>DATGWZ010000030.1:0-738678 GCA_035299145.1 Saprospiraceae bacterium | reverse complement strand
TAGTAACAGATGGCAATGGCTGTAGATCTACCTCAAGTGTAACGGTGATCGTCAATCCATTACCAATAGCGAGCATCAGCGGAGATAACGCAATATGTATCGGAGACAATACGACGTTGACAGCGAGTGGTGGCAGTAGCTACGTATGGAGTACAGGAGCGACCACAGCAAGCATCAATGTGAGTCCAATTGCGACGACAAGCTATAGCGTAACAGTAACAGACGGAGCAGGTTGTACATCAAGTGCAAGCATCACAGTGACGGTTAATCCACTACCAGTTGTAACGATCAGTGGAGAGACAGAAATATGTTTGGATGAGTGTACAGAGTTGACAGCAGAAGGCGGTTTGAGCTATGAGTGGTTAGGCTTAGGCGAGAATGGTTATACATGCGAAGGCGCGTTTTATGTAGGCGGCCAACAAGGCGGAGCGATCCAAAGCCTATACACGATAAAGAGCGATAATACCTTAAACGAGGTAGGTAGTCTAGGCACCAATAATGTAAATGGCATAGGATATTACTGCGAGAGTGGTAATCGACCATATATCTACGGAATGAAAATGGTAGGAACGAGCATCACCGAAGCAGTAAGAGCAAACTTTGTGAGAATCAATCCAGAGACAGCAGCGATAGACATCTTAGGCGAGATACCACAACCACCGAATCCATATGGTATTACGGGAACGACAGGCATTATGGCATTTATAGCAGATGTATCAGATGAAGGCGTTTATTACTTCCCAGCAGTAGCAGCATTGATTAATCCATTTACGTTTGAGATCGTAGACTATACAATCTATTTAGGCAAGATAGATGTAAACAACCATGGTAATGGATCTAATGTGACCTACACACCACTTGGGGTACAAGCGAGTTGCCAAGCGTATATGGATGCATGTATAGCAGCGTTCCAAGCGTATGCATTAAACCCATCAGGTGGCGAACCATCAGGTGGCATCCAAGATTGGGCATTGAGTCCAGACGGTCAGATCTTGTATTCATTCTTTGGCATAGAAAATGGCTTATTCAGTCTAGACATCAATACAAACAGCGTAAGTTGTGTTGCAGGACCATCAGGCAATGAAGTGTACACAGGTCAGACAGGTGCACAGACAGATGAGTTTGGAGGTATCTACTTTAGCGAAGGTGAGTTGTTTGGCTTACAAGTGGATAGAGGAAGATTATTTAGCATCAATATAGGAAGCGGCGCATTAACATTAGTAAATGACAACTTACCAATAAACTTCAGAGGCGACAATGCGAGATGTTACGACTGTGGCAATATAGGCACAGGTGGTGGCGCTACGTCTGAATCAGTAATCGTATGTCCAGATGAGACGACGACATACACAGTAGTAGTTACAGATGGGAACGGTTGTGTAAATACAGGAACAGTAACCGTGACCGTCAATCCACTACCAGTAGTCACAATCAGTGGTGATACAGAGATTTGTTTAGGCGAGAGTACGACCTTGACAGCGAGTGGCGGCAGCAACTACATTTGGAGTAATGGCGCATCGACAGCGAGCATCACAGTAAATCCAGGAGTTACGACGACATACAGTGTGACAGTAAGTGATGGCAATGGTTGTGAGAGTACAGGCAGTGTTACGGTCATCGTCAATCCACTACCGACGCCAACGATCGTAGGCGATACAGAAATATGTTTAGGCGAGAGTACCAATCTAGGTGTATTTGGTGGAGTTAGTTATGTATGGAGCAATGGTAGCACGACAGCAGCGATCAATGTAAGCCCACTGGTAACGACGCTATACAGTGTAACGGTCACAGATGGCAAAGGATGTAGTGCTGTAGCAAGCACGACAGTAACGGTCAATCCATTACCGAATGCAGCAATCACAGGCGATACAGAAATATGTGTAGGCGAGGAGACCACCTTGTATGCATCAGGTGGTGCAAGTTATGTATGGAGCAATGGCGAGACGACCTATTGGATCGATGTAAATCCATTGGTAACGACAACATACAGCGTGACTGTCACAGACGTGAATGGTTGTAAAGCAAGTACAAGTACGACAGTGACCGTCAATCCACTACCAGTAGTAACGATCAGTGGTGATACAGAAATATGTGTAGGCGAGAGCACGACCTTGACGGCGAGTGGTGGCAGTAACTATAGTTGGAGCAATGGAGCTACAACAGCAAGTATAGAAGTGAGTCCAAGTGTGACGACAACATACAATGTAGTAGTAACAGATGGCAATGGCTGTAGATCGACATCAAGTGTAACGGTGATAGTTAATCCATTACCGATAGCGAGCATCAGCGGAGATAATGCAATATGTATCGGAGACAATACGACCTTAACAGCGAGTGGTGGCAGCAGCTATGTATGGAGTACAGGAGCGACCACAGCGAGTATCAATGTGAGTCCAATTGCGACGACAAGCTATGGCGTAACAGTGACAGACGGAGCAGGTTGTACATCAAGTGCAAACATCACAGTGACGGTCAATCCACTACCAGTGGTAACGATCAGTGGAGAGACAGAAATATGTCTAGGTGAAAATACTATGCTTATTGCAAACGGAGGTACAAGTTATATCTGGAGTAACGGTAGTACGACAGCAGCTATAAATGTCAATCCAATAGTTAACACCTTATATAGCGTTACAGTAACTGATGCAAATGGATGTAGTGCTTCGACAAACATTACTGTTATAGTCAATCCATTACCAACAGCAACAATTACGGGCAATAGCGTTATTTGTGAAGGTGATTCTACTTTATTAACAGCAGATGGTGGTATTACATATTTATGGAGCAATGGAAGCACAACTAAAACGGTAATTGTATCTCCTTTAGTAACAACAACATATACAGTGACTGTTACAAATATCTTTGGATGTATAGATACTGCTTCTATCACCGTTTCTACTAGTCAGAAACCAGACATAATCATAACAGGTATAGACAAAATTTGTAAAGGCGATTCTTCGATCATAGTGGCAACGGCATTTAGTAATGTTGAATGTCCTGGTGTATGTGAAGTTGAAAGTCCACAAGTAATTGCTTATTGGGCTTTAGATGCATGTTCTTCATTTATGAATTTAGGTACTCATATGGATTATTCAGAATTCAAACCAATTATAACTAATCCTAATTGTACATCTGTAGCTGCAGGAAATGTACATAGAATAAATGGCAACAAACATTCTTGTACCCCAGGTCCAGAAAGTGTAGCAATGTGTATTGGTTCTCAAAAAACTTGTAATCCGTCTAAATTGAACTTTAGTCAGTCATTAAGATTTGAGGTGGAATTAAATCCTGCACAGGGTGGAACGATTTCAGGTTTACAATTTTATGAACAGTCACCAGAAGTTTATCAATGGGTAGATGGTGCTTCAGGACCAAATAATTTCGCTACCAAATATGTCTTGAGAGTTTCGAAAAATGGTGATGTTATCTACTATGATGACCAACTTAATACCAATAGAACATGGGGATTGGTTGAGTTTGATTTTTCTGATAATCCTAATTTTGCTACATTGGGTTTAGCAACATATCTATTCGAACTTGTACCTTATTGCACAGTAAATAATGGCGCTATAGAGTCTGTTTGGGATATTGATGAGATAAAGGTATTAGGAGGATGCTGCAATGCGACCACTAGTGAAATAGCATCTTATGAATGGTCAAATGGGGAAACTGGCCCTTCTATTACTGTAAAACCTACAGAAACAACTTCTTACACAGTCACAGTTACTGATTGCAATGGTTGTTCAAATGTGGAAGAATATGAAGTAGTTGTCAATTGTCTAATGGCAGACTTAGGTCCTGACAAAATGATTAATCTTGGCGAAACATTGGTTTTAACACCAATTATTACTGGTAAATCTAGTTGTTCAGAAGATGATAGTTTAAATACGATCAAATATCTTTGGTCGACTGGTGAAACAACACCAAGTATCACTGTTACACCATCTAGTTCGACGTTCTACCGTGTAACAGTTATTGATTGTAACGATTGTAGGGATACAGAAAGTCTATCTATTCATGTGATGATGGCGAGACCAATTATTACTTATCCAAATCCAGCAACAGAGAGGGTAAATATCAGCTCAGAAATACCGTTTGAGTCAGACATGAGTATTAGGATTTTAAGCTTAGACAACTCAGTAATATTTGATAGTGGATTGCAAATGGTGAAAAATACACCAACAAATGCAACTTTAGTATTCCCTTCAAATATCGTGAATGGCGTTTATATTCTTGAGATTAAAAACGGTGACCGTATTTATACTGATAGAATTATCATATTGAAATAACAAGTAAGTTATATCTTGTTTTGATTATAAAAATGCAACTCCTTATAGCTATAATGGAGTTGCATTTTTTTTATTGGTTGTTATAAAACCATAAATCTCCGTAAGCTAAAAATAAATGAAGTCTATTAGGCATTCAGTTTTACCAAGTGAACTCAGAACTAAAATTAAGTGATTGAATAAATTTGTATGATAAATATAGTTTAACTTGACAGTTTTGAAGTTTCTATTGTTTAATCGATTTAAAATCAATAGAATGATAATATAAATTACATTTGGTGTAAGTGTTTATTTTCAAGGCGTAGTCGGAACAAAATGTCTATTGATAAAATATATTAGAACTTGCGTAGTATTTTCCAGCTTGAGTGCCACAAAACATTCTTTGTCTAATCAACTAGTATCGAATAAACCAAGACAATTTTAAATCTCAAATAAGCGCACTAAAAAAGCAGTCGTAACATTACATTACGACTGCTATTTTATCTTTTGTTGGTAGAGTAAAGTTTAATTTGCTTTACTTACGAATTTGTTTACAGCATAACTTGCCTTGTTTATAACATCATAATTAATGTGATAAACATGGAATTTTCCGGTTACCTCAACCGACACCACGCCTGACATTCTTAAAATTTTCAGATGCTGCGATGTAATACTTTGTTCTAAATCAAGACTACTATAAATCTTGTTTACATTGATCGATTTATTCTCGTCAATGTACTCCAAAATTTTTAATCTCAATGGGTGAGCTAAAGCTCGCATCAACTCCGAAGAATAATGTAACTTATCCTTATCGAAAGTAACTTTTGTACCTCTCATGTGTGTTCCTTATTTTTTATTTTTAAGACCTTGGCACAAATATGATGAGATATTTTTTATTGACCAAACAAATATTAAAAAAATATCTAATTTATACCAAAAAAACTTAAAATAAGCTTAAAAAGGACGCAAAATCAAAAAAGTAGGTAAATTTTTGTTACATAAATCGTTGATGTTCATTTAATAAATGTGATTGACTAAAAGTAAAATTTAACTAGTCAAATCTTCCACTAAAGTAGAAATCTGACCTAATCTCTCTTTATCTAGAGAGTAATAGATAAATTTACCTTGTCTATCTGTTGCCACCACACCAGCTCTCCTTAGAATCGCTAAATGCTGTGACGCTACTGACTGTTCCAATCTCAGTTTGATATAAATATCAGTGACGGTCATGGTCTCACCATCTTCTAAAAGATCGATGATTCTTTGGCGGAGTTTATGATTAACAGCTCTCAATACGAGAACCGCTTTTCTTAGGTCAGCATAATCGAGCTGAACCTCCTTTCCTCCCTTCTTCAGGGTAACTGTTTCGTTCTTCTTATTTCTCATGCGAAATGATTTGTTAGTTCACGGAATTCAGATAGGATAATCCAATAACCATACCAAAGAGTGTCGTAACAGAAAATAATTTTTTAATTTTTTTAATATCACAAATAGTAATATATATAAGTAACTATTATCTAGTAATAAAAGTTCAATATACTAGAATAAATTCTTATTTGATTTTGTAATATTAGGGGCCTTAAAATAATTGGGAACGTAGTAAGCTATGTCTACAAATTCATTCATCAAGTACTTTTCCATGGCCAAACTACTCATGTAAGTTGCTGAAGTCTGAATATGATGTAATGTGAGCTTTTCTGAAGGATAGTTTTCTATGAATTTACTAGCGCCCGAGCCACATAAGTGAATTTTTGATGCTCGTGTAAATTCTTGTAGACTGTTTTCGTATAGTATATGCGCTTGTGTATCTAGTATTTTAACAAGTCTCTTGTCAAAAACCGCGGTGTACACTTCCATCCTTCTGGCATCTATCATTGGGATGATGACTTCTTCATCGGCTATGTATTCTTTTGATACGCCAGCTGCAAGGATCTGCAAACTCTCTATTGCTATCATAGGTATATGTAGACCATAACAAAGCCCTTTGGCAGTGGCTGCGCCTACTCGTAACGATGTGTACGAACCAGGTCCGTCACTTATGGCTATCGCATTTATTTGACTTATTAATAGATCACTTTCTTTTAGACATGACTGTATTAACAAGGTGATGACCTCACTATGGCTGTTTAGCACTTGCGATTCAGCTATGTTGATCAATTTACCATCTTTAGAGATAGCAACTGAACATACATCTGTAGAGGTTTCTAATTGAAGGATTATGGGCATAAATAAGCTTATTTTTTACCCAAAAGTGACTTGTACTTATTTGTGTCTTTTAGAACGGAAATCGCTTCTTTTACTTCTATATCATCATCTAGGGTCTGTTGTACCTTACCTTTTTGGAAGTAGTAGCGCGTTACGATCTCTTTTTCTATTTCATCTATGATTTGCTCTTTGGCAAGTTCTAAGTCTTTTGATTTATTGTCATTGATTTTGTCTTGAAGTTTTTTGACATCATTGAGTAAATCCTTTGAAGTGGCAGACTTTTCTATTTCTGTCTTCATACTTTTTAGATGTTTTTCTGCTTCGAGTTCATAGGTAAAGTTTTTCTTCTTTACAAAAGCCACAAAATCATTGTAATCTGTAAATTGGAAGGTTCCTACTTTAGCTATGCTATCTTTGCCTTTACAGAATTTATTGACGTAATCAAAGATAACATATTGATCCAATAATGCCTGAGTGACAGGATATTTTTCTTTGGCTGGTAGTTTTATGTCAGGTGCCACGCCTCCACCATCTAATACGATACGACCATTTCGGGTTTTAAATTTTGATCTTTGACTATCTGGGATGTCTTTAGGTTCACCATTTTCATATTCTACACCTTGTATACATCTACCACTAGGGATATAATATTTTGATGTCGTTATTTTGAGTCTAGAATTGTACCCAAGCTCTCTAGTATTCTGTACTAACCCTTTTCCGAAAGATCGCTGACCTATCAATACGCCTCTGTCCAAATCTTGCAATACACCTGAGACAATCTCTGATGCAGAAGCCGATCTTTTATCTATGAGTACTGCTACTGGAATATCGAGATCTAAAGGCGGCGCTATGGTTTTGAATGTTTGGTCACGCTCCTTTATTTTTCCTTTTGTCGTTACTACGATCTCACCTGTTGGGACGAAGATGTTGCAAATATTGACTGCCTCATGTAGTAACCCACCTCCATTTTGACGTAAATCTAGAATAACGCCACTCATATTTGGGTTTTTTGACTTCAAGTCTTTCAAAGCTTTGGATATGTTTGCGCCAGCATTTTGGGTGAATGTGGTCAATGAAATATAACCGACACCATCTGCCACAAATCCTGAATAAGGTACATTCGGTATGTTCACTTCACCACGTACGAGATTTTTGCTCTGAATGATGGTCTCTCCTTCTGGTTTTATGGTCATTTTGATTTCAGTGCCTGGGATACCCCTCATGATGGCATTGATTTCTTCTATTTTTTTACCTTCGATATTGACATTATCTATGGAGATTATTTCGTCACCTGCTTTTAGACCCGCTTTTAAAGCTGGACCACCTTCGTATGGCTCTACGATCTTAAACTTGTTATCGATAATGGCTACTTTGGCACCTATACCTTGATATTTTTCATCATCATTTATCCAATAACTTTCTACTTGAGACTCTGACACAAAATTGGTGTATGGATCCAACGAATTTGTCATAGCATCTATCGCTGTCCGCATCATGGTAGATGGATCTAGTTCGTCTACAAAGTTTGTATTAAGCTCTTTGTAAACGCTAATGAAGATTTCTAGATTTTTGCTTATTTCAAATAATTTGTCATTTGTGTATGTCGCAGCAGCAATGCCTGAAAACATGACTGCTCCTATGATGATGAATTTTAATCTTCTGGTCATTATATAAATGTATTTGGTAAGGATAACGCAATCCTCCTTGATTATTCTCTTATAAAAGCGTTAATTTCTTCAAAAAGTTCATTTGGTTTGTCTACATGTACCCAATGTCCGGCTCCTTCTATCGTGACGATTTTTGAATTTGGGAATGTTTTTTGAATCTCAGGAATATCTTCGTCTCTAATATAATTAGACCGAGAACCACGTATAAACAATGTTTTGGTCTCACATGGATGATTAAATTTTATTTCATCCAAGATGTTATCATACTCCTTATATAATAATGGTAGATTTAGTTTCCACTCAAAACCACCTTCTATTCTACGGGTAAGGTTTTTCATTAAGAATTGTACAGTACCTAGATCATTTAGTTTTTCCAAAAGTATTTCTTGAGCTTCATCTCGTGAAGTTATTTTTTCTAGGTCAACTGCAAATAGGGCATCAAAAACATCCTCATGTCCAGATGGGTATTGTCTGAAACAAATATCTATCACTACAAGCTTAGTGATCATATCTTCATGCTGTGATACGAACTGAAGGCTAGTTTTACCACCCATGCTGTGTCCAATGAGTATGGTCTCATGTATCCAGTTTTCTTCCATCCATCTCAGAAGGTCGTCCGCAAGAAGTGGATAGTTAAATGCATCAGTGTGGTCAGACCTACCATGATCTCTTTGGTCGATGAGAAAAGTCATAAATCCTTCATCTTCCAATTTTCGGGCTGTGGTGAGCCAATTATCTAATGTACCAAATAGTCCATGTAATATAATGACAGGTGGACCTTGACCTACGGACTTAAAATTTAAGACTGGATTCATTTTTTATTGAACTAATTACTTGATAGATCAAAGGTACTACTTTTTTTGAAATGATATTGAGCACATTTTTCTGCATTTTTTATAAAGACTATTTAGAAAATCACATTTCATTTTGGCCTTAGACATCTTTTAAATACAAAATTGCTATTATTATTTTTAATTATTTTACCATAATAACTCTTTATTTAAATGTGTAAAAAATTGATTTATAATGAAATAGATAATTGTTTCTCATTGGCGATTTTAATCACTATGACAGATGACCAAAATCATTAAATCGCCCACCACATGTTTCTACTTTGCATCAAATTTCATAATTTAATGAAGATCATCCTTTTTTTAATCATCATAAGCATCACCGTCGCTATTTGCTTTTTGGCAGCTTTTTTTTGGGCTGTGAGAGATGGACAGTTTGACGACGAGTACACGCCTAGCGTCAGAATACTCCTAGACGATGATATGATTGATAGTAGCAAAAACAATTCTTAATATATAAAATCTGACTTATGGCAAATTTAGAAACATTTAGTTACGACAACAAGATTGTGCGCAACTTCGCCTATGCCACCGTGATTTTCGGGGTGATAGGTATGTTGGTCGGTATCCTTGCTGCTCTGCAACTTGTTTTTCCAGCGATGAACCTCGGTTTTGCGGAAACCACATACGGTAGAATTAGACCTTTACACACCAATGCAGTCATTTTTGCATTCGTAGGTAATGGTATTTTTACTGGTGTTTATTATTCACTACAACGATTGCTCAAGGCAAGAATGTTCAGTGATTTATTGTCTAATATCCACTTTTGGGGATGGCAGTTGATCATTCTTTCTGCTGCAATCTCATTACCACTTGGCCTTACGAGTAGTAAAGAATATGCCGAGTTGATATGGCCTATCGACTTAGCTATTGCTGTGGTTTGGATCGTATTCGGTATCAATATGTTCGGTACTATTCTCAAGAGACGAGAGCACCACCTTTATGTTGCCATATGGTTTTATATAGCGACATGGATCACCGTAACCGTTCTACACGTATTTAATAATATACAAATTCCTGTCAATGCGACCCATGGTATCAATGTTTTTGCTGGTGTACAAGATGCATTGATTCAGTGGTGGTATGGTCACAATGCAGTGGCGTTTTTCCTTACGACTCCTTACCTAGGATTGATGTATTATTTTATGCCTAAAGCAGCCAATAGACCTGTTTATTCTTATAAATTGTCTATCATCCACTTCTGGGCACTTATCTTTATATATATATGGGCTGGCCCTCACCACTTATTATATACATCGTTGCCAGATTGGGCACAGTCTTTAGGTACAGTATTCTCTATCATGTTGATCGCACCATCTTGGGGTGGTATGTTGAATGGTTTACTTACACTTAGAGGTGCGTGGGATAAAGTGAGAACAGATCCTGTCCTTAAGTTTTTTGTTGTAGCTGTGACTGCTTATGGTATGGCTACTCTAGAAGGACCACTATTGTCTGTTAAGTCATTGAATGCGATCACACACTATACAGATTGGACAGTGGGTCACGTACATATTGGTGCTTTAGGATGGAATGGTATGCTTACCTTCGGTATGTTGTACTGGTTGATCCCAAGATTATTTGGTACTAAACTTTACTCAATTAAACTTGCTAATGCGCACTTCTGGATTGGTACATTAGGTATCTTGTTTTATGCGATTCCATTGTATTGGGCAGGATGGACCCAGAGTTTGATGTGGAAACAATTTACACCTGATGGATTCCTTCAGTATGGTAACTTCCTTGAGACAGTGACTAGAATATTGCCTATGTACATGATACGTGCGATCGGTGGTACTATCTACTTCTCAGGTGTGATCGTAATGATATACAACCTTGTGAAAACCGTAAAAAGTGGCTCGCTTATCGCAAATCAAGAAGCACAAGCTCCTGCTAGAGAAGTGGTAGCATCTCACAAAGGTGAATACTGGCACAAATGGATCGAAGCAAGACCTATCCAAATGTTGGTGCTTAGTGCTGTACTAGTTTTAATAGGTGGTTTGGTGGAAATTATACCGATGCTTACTATTGACAAAAATATCCCTAAGATTGCTTCTGTAATGCCTTATACACCACTAGAGCTAGAAGGTCGTGATTTGTATATCAGAGAAGGTTGTGTAGGATGTCACTCTCAGATGGTTAGACCATTCAGATCTGAAACAGAAAGATATGGCGAATACTCTAAATCTGGTGAATTTATATACGATAGACCATTCTTATGGGGTAGCAAACGTACAGGTCCAGATTTACACAGAGTAGGTGCAAAATATCCTGATAGCTGGCATTATAACCACATGAATGAGCCTACTTCTATGGCTCCGGGTTCTATCATGCCTCCATATCCATGGTTGCTAGAGAATGATTTGAACACTAATTATACAAGTTCTAAAATCAAGATACTACAGTCTTTGGGTACACCATATCCTGATGGATACGCAGACGTAGCTGTCAATGACCTGAAAGATCAAGCCAAAAAAATAGCTGAAAGCCTTGCTAAAGATAATATCAAACAAGAAAATCTAGAGAATAAGGAAATAGTAGCTTTGATCGCTTATCTACAAAGATTAGGTACGGATATCAAAGTAAAACCTGAAATAAAGTAAGCCTTTAATTAATTTTATCAATCATTAAAAAATCATAAAATGGCAAAATATATATTAGAGCAAGCAGGTGGTATCAATTGGATGGCCATATTTGCTTTACTTACTTTCTTTACTATTTTTTCAGTGAGTGTATGGATGGTTTTTAGAAAAAACAATTCGACTATCAAGCATATGGAGAGTCTCCCACTTGAAGATTGAATCCTTCTTAAAACCACTTAAATAATTAATTTATCTTGATCACAAAACAAAATAATAAGAAATGAAGAAGCTTTTCTTAACCATAGTTTTATATTTATCCGCACTATTCGGAGCTGTCAATATATACGCTCAGGAAGCTGTAGTAGCGGCGACACCACCTGAAGAAGGTGATATTTTAAAATTGGCATACAACAACATATTGCTTATTCTAGCTGTGCTCGTATTGATAGGAGTTATCCTTGCAGGTCTAAATTTGATATGGGCATTGATCGAAATTCAACGTATGAAGTTGCTCGAACAATATGGACCTGAAGTACTAGAAAAAGCCAATTTATCTGCCACAGGTACACTTTGGGACAAAATTTCACAAAAATCTTGGAATTTAGTACCATTAGATAAGGAGCAGGACATTGATCTCGGTCATGAATACGACGGCATCCGCGAACTAGACAATTCATTGCCACCGTGGTGGTTGTGGTTGTTTTATATCACTATCATTTGGGCAGTCGTTTACATTTATTATTACCATGTATCTGATAAGGGCTTAAACCAAGAGCAAGAATACATTGCTGCGATCGAACTCGGTGAAGCAGAAAAGGCAAAATACTTGTCTTTGCAAGCGGATGCCATAGATGAAAAGACGGTCACTGTACTTTTGGACGAAGCAGCCCTTGCAGAAGGTAAAGAAATTTATACTGCAAACTGTCAAGTATGTCATGGTGAAAAAGGTGAAGGACTCGTAGGACCTAATTTTACTGATAAGTATTGGATACACGGTGGTAGTGTTAATAATATTTTTTCTACAATCAAATACGGAGTGCCTGAAAAAGGTATGATATCATGGAAATCACAACTTAGACCTGCTGCAATGCAAAAAGTAGCAAGTTATATCTTGGCTTTCCAAGGTACCAACCCACCTAATCAAAAAGAAGCTCAAGGTACACTTTACGAAGGAGAAGGTGAAGGTGCCGCTGTGGATACTACTGCTGTAGGTGCAAATATCAGCAGTACAGATACTACAGCGACCACCGCTGTTAAATAATTTTTGTTTGGAGAAGTAGTTTGGCAACTTGTCTCACTACTTCTCTTTTTTTTTCACTTCAAAGTTATTAGTTTAATAATCGATAGTGACCATCAATCAATAAATCAAACAATTATGGCCAAGTCAGCCGATACCCAAAATGCAGAGCAATTTAGAGATAATATTGCCACCGTAGACAAGGATGGTAAAAGGGTCTGGATATATCCCAAAAAACCTTCAGGAAGATTTTACGATTACCGTACTTATCTTACTTGGTTTTATCTCATTATATTGTTCGGCTTGCCACTTATCAAAGTCAATGGTCAGCCCTTTGTACTTATCAATATTCTAGAGCGGAAATTTATCCTTTTCGGAATGAATTTTGGCCCACAAGATTTTTATCTCTTTGCCATAGGTATGTTGATATTTTTGGTATTTATCATACTATTTACAGTGGTCTTTGGTAGACTGTTTTGTGGATGGATATGTCCGCAAACCATATTTATGGAGATGATATTTAGAAAGATCGAATACTGGATAGAAGGCGACTTTAATGCACAAAAAAGACTAGACGCATCCCCATGGACCACGGACAAAATGATCAAAAAAGTATCAAAACAGTTGATCTTTTTTGCCATAGCTGTCCTGATAGCAAATACTTTTCTAGCATACATCATTGGTGTAGATGAAGTGATCAAAATAGCAACTGAACCTATCGGTGAGCACCTAAGTGGTTTTGTGGCTATGATTATATTTTCATTTGTATTTTATTTTGTTTTTTCAAAACTAAGAGAACAAGTCTGCACTACGATATGTCCTTACGGAAGGCTACAAGGTGTCATGCTCGACAATAAATCGCTTGTTGTGGCTTATGATTTTGTAAGAGGCGAACCTAGAGGAAAGATACAAAAAAACAAACCTACTCCACCCGCCGAAAAAGAACCTTGCAAAAATGCATGTGCAGGTTGCAAAGCTGGACTCGGAGGATGTCATGACGAAGATGAACATGAAACTGCCACTGTCCAAGAAGATTTTATAGCATCATTCCAAAACAAACTTGGTGACTGTATAGATTGTAAACTTTGCGTACAAGTATGTCCCACAGGTATAGACATCAGAAATGGCACTCAACTCGAATGTGTCAATTGTACGGCTTGTATGGACGCTTGCGATGAGGTCATGGTAAAGATAGAAAGACCCAAAGGACTAATCAGACTCGATAGTATAGAAGGTATAGAAAAAGGAGAGCGAAAACTCGTAAACGCTAGAACAGTTGCTTATTCCGTAGTGTTATTCTTATTGATAGCAGTAGAAGTATTCCTATTCAGTATGCGGTCTGACTTAGACGTATTATTATTACGTACGCCTGGTATGCTCTACCAAGACCAACCTGATGGTAGTATTAGTAATTTATATAATTATCAAATACTCAATAATACCACAGATAGTTATAAAGTTGAATTCCGATTAATAGACATGCAAGGGAGTATAAAGATAGTGGGTGAAAAGCAACCCGAAGTAGATGGTAATGAAAAAGCAGAAGGCGCTGTATTTATAAATGTACCCAAAGCTGGTCTTAAAAACGGTAAAAACAACATCAAAATAGGTGTGTACGCTGATGACAAATTGATCACAACAGTCAAAACCACGTTTTTTGGACCTGTACAATAGGCTAAGGGTAAAATCAAATTCGCAATTCTAACAAATTCACAAATAATACATTAAGATGAAATTCAATTGGGGCACAGGTTTGACGATATTTTTTATCATCTTTGTATCTACACTAGTTTTTGTTTTATATCAGGCTTTCCAACAAGATAATAGCCTTGTCATGGACAATTATTATGAAGAAGATATCAAATATCAACAACAATACGACAAGATTAAAAATACTTCAGAACTCACAACTAAAGTAAAACTAGACTTTGATAGTGCCAAAGGAGAGATTTCGCTCACTTTTCCGCTAGATTCTATGGCAATCACAACAGGCAATGTTTGGGTATATCACCCTGCTGATAAAAGTGCAGATAAGAAATACGATTTTAACCTAAATCAAACCAATGTCTACCAAATAAAGCTAGACAAAATGACTAAGGGCAGAATCAAAGTCAAAATAGACTGGGAGCGCGCAGGAGTCAAATACTATCAAGAAGAAGAAATCATCATCTAGTGTATTGGATCGCTATATCGCTTGGTTTTCTAGGTAGTTTGCACTGTATCGGCATGTGTGGCCCACTAGCAGCGGGTATGTTAGGTCGTAGGAATGATATAGGGCTACAAGTATGGTGGTCGGCACTTGGCTACAATACAGGTAGGACCATAGGTTATATGATCATAGGTTTATTATTCGGATTGATAGGCAGTATGGTAGCTTTTGCGGGTATTCAGAAAGCGATTTCTATAGGACTAGGTGTCATCATGGTTCTATTTTTTGTATTCAGCATTAATCCCGATCACTTGATATCTAACCATCCTTGGTTACGTGCTTTTTATGGCAGCGTCTCTACAGCGCTAAGCCGACTCACCACCAAAACAGATAACGTACCGAGTATAGGTCTAGGACTTATCAATGGATTTTTGCCATGTGGCCTAGTATATCTTGCAGTGGCCGGAGCACTTTCACTCAGCAATGTATGGGGAAGCATGGGTTTCATGATGTTTTTTGGATTGGGGACTTTTCCAGCTATGATGGCTATGGCGTTGAGTCATAAGATAATCAGTATAAAACAACGAATGTCTATGCGCAAAATCTACCCTATGGTTACCCTGGTGATGGGCGCTTACCTGATCTACCGTGGGCTGATGTCAGAAATGCCGCTAGAACTAGATTTTTTTGAAGCCTTAAAACATCCTGTGATGTGTCACTGATTACCATCATTAAAGACTAATTTTGGCATGGTAAAAACTATAAATAAATAAGACCATTTTTCTTTGTATTTTAAGACAAAATATCATATCTTTGACAAAACTCTTTCGAGAGCTAAGTAAAGTTTTTTAAGGATTATTTATTTAACCTGTGTAGCTATTTTAGGACGAGACAAAGTAAAGAGCTCTCCCGACGTTGTCCCGACCTTCCCCCGACCTTCTCCCGACGTTGTCCCGATGGAACTAAGTAGGAACTCCGTATGTACTCCATAGGAACTCCATAGAAACTTAAGGGAAACACCCACCACATTCCCTTCGTACACACAGAATAGCCCTGTGGTGTAAGCTTTTTTATTATATTCTATACCAATGAAGCGATGTGTTTAACAAAGGCAATTATTAGACATAAAAGTTTACAAACCTATCTAAATTAAAATCCAATTTTTGTAATCCTTTTTTGAATTTTGTTGTTTCACAGGAAAGTATTTAAAAAATGGTGTTTTTGTATATAGCAATAGTATTGGCAACTGTATTAGGGATGGAGTTTGTGGCTTGGTTTGCACACAAGTATCTGATGCATGGTTGGTTATGGATATGGCACGAAGATCACCACAAACCTCACTACGAAAAAGAAGGTTTTTTCGAAAAAAACGACCTATTTTTTCTAGTATTTGCACTACCTAGTATGACTTGTTACATTATTGGTTCATTGTTTATGGACTATAGATGGGTATTGTTTATAGGTATTGGAATTTCTATTTATGGATTGATCTACTTTTTAATACATGATGTGTACATACATCAACGATTCAAATGGTTCAGACAACTAGACAACAAATACAGTCGAGCAATCTTGAGAGCGCACGGTGCCCACCACGCCAAAACCCAAAAAGAAGACGGTGAGTCATTCGGACTACTAATAGTAAATCCTAAATATTTCCAAGGTAGAAAACAATCTCAACCTCAACCTTAGACTCAATCTTATTCTCGTTACCCGATAAGCTTAGCGTCTTCGCTAAGCTTAGATTAGTAAAAGCGTCTCGCTTTTATACTCAGCCTCAACCTTAACCTTAATCTCAATCTTAACATCAAACCCTCTGTAACTTTTGTTGCTCCATCATAAGGTGACTTTCTTTAACTTTGTACCTTAAAAGTCGGAGTATGTCTTTAAAATTATTAATTCCTGTTTTTTACTTATTGAGTCTTAGTATCGGCTGTAGCCAATATCCATTGTCAGGACATATAGACATGTCTCGATCTGAGATGAGACCGATGTTATATCTAATAGACCCAATAAATTATGGTGCCCTAGTGTCTACCTATGAAGGGAAAGTAATTGATTCTGCAGCAATAGATGATAAGGGAAATTTCAGCTTTGACAAAATGCCATCATTCGAAGCTGCAAAGATGTATATACTCACCATTCAAAATCCAAAAGAAAAATACCCCACTAAGCTAGAAAATGATCAAATAGATAAGTCTAATTATATACCTTTTTTATATAGAAAGGGTGAAAATGTCAACATCCATGCTGCGGCTGACCACTTACTAAAAGATGCTGTGATAACGGGCACCACAAAAGCGAATGATGACCTCATGCAGCTAATAAAAAATAGGTATCAGCTACAAAAAGAATTTTTGAACTTTGAAGTTGAAGTAAATGAATCCAATTTATTAGAACATGAAAAAGCACTGTATAATTACCAAAAAGCACTAATGACTTCTGTAGCCAATAGTTCAGATGTTGCTATCTATGCGCTCGCATTACGATGGGTAAGTCCGAATGGAGATTACGAGCGCATCCCTGAACTAGTCAAAGAAACATGTGACAAACTTAAACAATCTGACCCTAACCACCCTTGGACCGTACAGATATGTAAAAAATCAGCTACGTTACCTCTAGCTCATGGAGACATATTGCCAGATTACCCACTACCTATGATGAACGGCGATACGGTATCACTACATCAATTACTAGGGAATAAGCTGACGCTGATAGATCTGTGGGCATCTTGGTGTGCACCGTGCAGACATGAAAACAAAAGTACACTAGTGCCATTGTGGGACGAATTCCATACGGATGGATTTCAAATCATAGCTTATGCCTTGGATTCTAGTGACAAAGGCTGGAAAAATGCCATAGAGAAAGATGGTGCAAATAGATGGCCACACGCTTCTCACCTGAATGGCGACGACTCTCCGTTTTTTAAGACATTAAAGATATCTACCATTCCTGCCAATTATCTCATCGATAAGAATGGGGTCATTCTTGCTAAAAACTTGCACGGAGATGAATTGCGAAATTGGGTAACGGATTATATGAAAAAGTAAACACCTTGGTAAACGTCTTGGAATATGCTTAAGTGAACCCGAATAGTAAAAAGTTGCCAGAATAGATTGATACCCCTGATTAGCTTAGCGTCTTCGCTAAGCTAACATTAGTAAAAGCGTCTCGCTTTTCTCTAGCTTTCTAAACCTTACACTTAGCCTTAACCTTAGTCTCAATCTTAACCTTAATCTCAACCTCAACCTTGACCTTCTTTGATAAGCTTAGCGTCTTCGCTAAGCTTGGGTTAGTAAAAGCGTCTCGCTTTTTTCAAGCTTTCTAAACCTTACACTTAACCTTAACCTTAATCTCAATCTTAACCTTAGCCTCAGCCTTAACCTTATCCTCATTCTCTCACATCATCATGTGACACACTAAAAACGAAAATCACTAAATTTATAACTATTTTTGCCCATAATTAATGCAACGATAATGGGCAATAAGATTAGGGTGGCTATTTACGAGGATAATGCTGGATTAAGAGAGATCTTGGCATCGATCATCAGAGAGTCTGAGGAGTTTGAGTTAGCTGGAGAGTTTGGCCACTGCCTTGATGTCGTGCAGAATACTAAGGCTTTTGCGCCTGAAGTCATCATCATGGATATTGACATGCCGGGCCGTACAGGTATAGAAGGTGTTATGGAATTAAAGTCGCATTACCCTGAGGTTGAAGTCATCATGAATACTGTGTTCGATGACGATGATCGCATATTTAATGCATTAAAAGCCGGAGCTACTGGTTACTTACTTAAAAAAAATTCTCTTGCTACCTTATTGACCGCGATAAAGGATGTTAAAAATGGTGGTGCACCTATCAGTCCTTCGATAGCTAGAAAGGTTTTACAATTGCCATTTGCCGCAGGTAAAGGGTCAGAATCTACCTACAATCTTTCTGAACGAGAAGTGGAGATATTAAAACACTTGTCCAAAGGGCTTAGTTACAAAATGGTAGCAGGAGAGATGATCATCAGTATAGATACAGTACGCACATATGTTAAGCGAATTTACGAAAAATTACACGTTCATTCTGTCACAGAAGCAGTCCATAAGGTATTTATTGAAAAAAAGAATTAGCTTTATTCCTTCTTTTAATCCATCAATAATGTCATCAATGTCTTGACCTTAAAAAACCTTCATATTGCCTTGGTTTTAAGTATCTGTGTTTTTTTGTTCTTCCAAAAAACATCAGGACAAACTATGCAGCAAACGATTATTTTTGACCATTATGGTGCACCACAGGGATTTAATGCTTCACAAGCGTTGTGCCTAGAGAAAACTAATGACGGATTCCTATGGATAGGAACAGAACAAGGTTTATTGAGATATGATGGTCATAAGTTCAAGTCTTTCAGATCAGATCCATTTGATTCAACTACCATCTCATCTAATTATATCAGAAATATATTGGATGATAAACATGGTAAGTTGTGGGTATCGGCATTACCGGATCTAAATATTTTTGATACTAAAACTGGAAAAAGTAAAAAAATAAACATTCCTACGAATATAGACAATGAAAAAAAACTTGACATCAGGTGCATGGAATACGATGAAAAAAATGATGTCATGTGGATGGGAACCAATAAAGGATTACTGTATTCGCAAAGAAAAAATGTGCACTTAAATCAAGAAATCATACCTGAAAAAGAATTAGCATCAGGAATTTACGATATTGAAATAGACGATGATGGTGTTTTTTGGCTTGCAGCAAATGACGGTTTATGGAGATATGATGCTCAACAATGTACTGTTAAAAACTTTCACCATCCTAATCATAATCCCAATATACGTTTTGATGATGGTTTTTTAAGCTTGTATTATGACAACCAAAACAAAGCCATCTGGATAGGAAGTTGGGTGAGTGGATTGATGAGATTTGATATGTCTACTGAAGAAATGGTTGAATATAATTTTGCGGATAAATCAAAAGTTCAAAATGGCGTTATAACTATTCATCAGTCTGGTTTTAAAGATGAAAAAAATATACTTTGGTTAGGAACCACAGATGGAGTCAAAACTTTTAATACTCAACTAAAAGAATTTAAAGACTATAAGACTTCAAATCATGACGATATTAAAGGCATAATAGGAGCTGGATTTTGTTTTAAGCCCACAGACACAGAAGGTATGTGGATCGGTACGTATAGAGGACTACATAGGTATGATCAGTTCAAACAAAATGTAAAAGTGATCAATGTAACCTTACCAAATAGTCAACCTGATTTGATTTTAGATGAGATTAGTTTTGAGAGAAGTAGCCCAAAAGATAGTATTATATGGTTTGGAGTAGGATACGAATCCTTTTACAAATACGATATGGTTAATAAGAAAAATCTAAATATTCCACCCATATTAAAACCATATTGCTCAAAGGTACAACCACATGTTTTATACATTGATAGCAAAAATATTTTATGGCTCTCATCAGAAATGAAAGGATTCATAGGCTACGATTTGACAGAGAATAAGCTAGTCCATCCTAATTTTAATATTGGTAAAAATAAGACGCCAATGATTCTAAAAATTTTAGAAGATACGGATGGCAATCTTTACTTAGGATCTACAAGTGGTATGTATAAATATGATCGTAAGCAAAGTGAAATCAAAGAAATTAAAGAAATTCGTAGCTTTTTAGATAAGCACAAACTTTCAGATTTTGCTTTCAGATTTACCATAGATACAAAAGGAAAATTATGGATATTTTCTACCCCAAAATATAAAGAAGACGATGCAATGTATAGTTTTGATCCGCTTTCTAAAGATATAAAATTATTTACGCAGGACAAGTATCCAGCACTTAAGCGATTAAAATCCCTAGAATCTGTAGCAAGTATCTCTCCTGGTAAACTGATGATCACATCGTTTAATGGATTTTGTGTAGTCAATATTTCTAATGATATACCTTCATTTGAAATCTTCCAATCTTATAATGACAAACCATTAGGCGTCTTTGGTAGTGTGATAAAAGACCACAAAGGCATCGTTTGGATGTCATCAGATATAGGGGTAACTAGATTTGATCCATATACCAATACAATCAGTAGATTTACATATTTTAATTCAAATATGGGCAACACTTCACTGCCAGAAATTGCCTTTTCTGAAAAGACTCATACTCTTTATATTTCTCAAAATCTATCTATTAATAGTATAGATATAGATAATCTGAAACTAGCAAAACCAGGAAAAGTTATTCTGTCAGATATGAAAATTCTCAACTTCTCCATAGACGAAATGCCAGATTCTGGACAAACATTGAGCTTGCAGCACGATCAGAATAATATCGATTTATATTTTTCTAACTTGAGTTTTACCAATTCACAGGATAATACCTATCAATATCAAATTGTAGGTGAGGATCAACAGTGGATACAAATGAATGAAAATCACCTAAAATTTGATAATCTTGGATATGGACATTATTTGCTTAAAGTCAGGGCAGAAAATAGCTTTGGATTGGAGAGCCCTAATGAGTTTTTACTTTATATAAATATTGCTCCTCCTTTTTGGCGAACATGGTGGTTTAATGGATTGGTTATATCATTGATATCATTTATATTCTTTAGTTTCTTCAAATATAGAGATTTGCAACGAGAAAAATTGGAGAAACTACGTCACAATATAGCACGTGATCTGCATGACGATATGGGTAGCACGCTATCTCATATACGAATGCTCAGTGAACGCGAAGCCATGAGAAAAGCGTCAAATCCATCATTTCAAAACATAGCTGACAAAACAGCCGAGGTTATGAGCAACATGTCAGAAATCATCTGGAGTATTAATCCTAGAAATGATAGTCTGAAAAATATCATTGGAAAAATTCAAGAATTTGCAATAGATACTTTGGAACCGTTGGGCATAGAAATAGTTTTTGATGTAGATGATGTACCCAATAATATCAAGTTGAACCCTGAAAATCGTAGACACTTCTATCTAATCTTTAAAGAGTCTATCAACAATGCTGCAAAATATAGTAAAGCTAGCGAAGTAAGTTTTGCTTTCAAACTTGAAAAAGGAAAAATGATAGCCAAGTTTGCGGACAATGGATTGGGATTTGATCCTTTACTCATTTCTAAAGGTAATGGTCTGAAAAATATGGCTAGTAGAGCTCAGGCATTGCAAGGTAAAATAGATATTGAAACAACAAATAGTGGAACCACCATTTCATTAATCCTAAAAAATTAGTCATGTATAACAAAAGTTATATTTTATTACAATTAAATATTTACAATCTTGCACCCCTAAAGTCTTATTTATGATTAACAATCACAGAAAAACAATCATTAATTTATTTTCATTACTTTTCCTTTCCACTTTAAATACTTATGGACAGAATGTTCCTGTCTTATTTGAAGATAAGGAAAGCCACAAGGAAAAAATTGTACAATTAAACCCAATTAGTGACTACTTTGATGCACAACATCAGCGAAGTTTTTGGGAAAAGAGAGACTTGACTACCACATACTCAAAAGGTTTAGATGAGTGGGAATCTCTGGGACCTTCAACTGTAAAATCATCTGAAGGTATCGATTTCTATGTTTCAGGTAGGGTAAGGAGTATAGATTTTATCAATAAAGATCTAATAAGAATAGGTAGTGGAAGTGGCGGAATATGGGAATACAAGAAGAATAATGATCAGGTTACTTTTAGAAATATATCAGACGGTGTTTCTTCACCATGGACAGGAGGAATGGATTCTTCACCATTTGATGAGAATATCATTCTTTATGGAACAGGCGAGCCAGCTTATAAAATTGGAACCGGTATGTGGCGAACTACAGATGGCGGTACAACATGGAAAAACATTAACATGCCTTCACCTTCACAATCGTATTATGAGTTAAAATTTGGCAAGGTAAAGGGAAGAGTTTGGGCTATTGGTGACGATGCTTATTATTCAAAGGATGATGGTCTTACATGGTCAATGGCTAGAAAAGGGCATACAACAGGTTTGGCAGTAAATCCTACATATCCTGATACAGCCTTTATCGGTCAGTTTGGAGATTGTGTCTATCGTACGTATAATGGTGGGTCCAATTGGACAAAGTTAACCACACCCCATGGACTTCCTGCATATTCACGCGGAAAGATTAAATTGGCAATTAGTCAAAGCAATCCAAATATAGTCTATGCATTATATGCAAATATTAGCAATCTAGAAGAAAGTGTTTATAAAACTATAGATGGTGGTAACACGTGGACTAAATGTATTATCTTAGATGCTAATGGAAAAGAAGCAGGAATTGGTTTAGAACTTGCACCACATACTGGAATCCTGTCAGTCTCTCCTACTAATCCTGATCATGTGGCCATTGGGGCTTTTTGGTATGCTATAAGTAATGATGGATATGCATTAAATGGACCAACTAGTGGATCTCATGTAGATTATCATGCTATAGAGTGGTCTGATGATGGTGAGACAATATTTTTTGGAACAGATGGAGGCGTTACGTTTACTGATTTTGATAGTATTCTAGACCTTAAGTTCGAATTGACTAAAATACCAACGCTACAATTTGTGTCCATTGAAGCAGGTAAAACAAATTCAAATATTCTAATTGGTGGCACTCAAGATAATGGATTCATTTATAAAGTAGGTGATAATCCGACTTGGTATTATGCTACAGGTGATGGAGGAGATGTAGCCTTGGATCCTTTAGACGAAAATATATATTATGGCACATTGGGATTCAGTGGTGAACCTATTTGGTTTCCAAATGTAAGAAAACCCGCATTATCAATAGATGGTTGGGTAAATACAGTCAATGGAATCCTTCCTTCTACGGAATTTGGTCGAATAGTTCGGACAGCTAAACTGAACAATCTAAACGTTTTGACTACTCAGACACGAAGAAAAATATACTATTCCATTAATAAAGGAGATTTGTGGCTTAATTATAGTCTTCCATCATTCAATCCTTTTTCTGGTATTAAATCCATGGAATTTACACACGAAAATTTACCAAGATTTGTCGTTTCGTCTGACTTCGATGCTTCTAGTTCGATTTTATTAATTGATATCTTCAAAGGAGAAGTTTTACCTATTTCTGATGGACTTCCATTGCTAAGTGTTAATCAACAAGGTGATGATTTCACATTTCCAAAAATATATACAACTCCTGCTAACCCCAATAAGCTATATGCATTTATGATAGGTAAGGGAAATCATTACAGTGAATATTTATTTGAGACAGACCTGAATGAGATCAATTGGAAAAACATTAGTGGCAATCTAGAAAAACTCCCTTACACCTGTATGTTAGTGCATCCACACGATGATAATGTTATCTTATTAGGTACAGATGGATATGGAATGTTTAGAACCATAAATGGTGGCATAGATTGGGAACCATGGGATGAAAATATCGCACGTGGTGCTTTAATTTCAGACATGGATTACCAAATCGTAAATGACTCTGTTTTTGCTGTAATATCCACTTATGGCTGCGGTATATATAAGAGATATTTAGGACCCAAAACGACAAATACATCCAATGTCCAAAATCAAAGTATATCTAGTTTTATTTCTCCAGAAGGCTTGCTTGTCATTCAAGGTATTAATGAGAATAGTAATATTACCGTTTTTGACACTAACGGGAGAGTTATGGATACTCATTTAGAACGTTTATCGGATAATACTGGTATGATATTGTTTGATGTTTCTCATTGGTCTAGTGGGATATATTTTTTGTCTGAATCAGGTAATAAAAAATTTAAAACACTGAAGCTTGTAAAAATATAGTGGAGTATCTTCATAAATTTTCTTAGTTGTATTCAATAGGTTCTGACAATATGGGAATTAAAGATTTTAGCGAACTAAACCAGGTATTTATTTCGAATTAAGGATTTTATAAGATTTTGATTATAAAGTATTTAGGAAATATGCATTCTCTAATGTAGCTGTATTTAGGCTAACACTCTCTACGTAATTAGTCTTTAACCAGCATTATTTTTCATTTGCAAATGATTAATTTGTGATTAGCAGGATTGGATAAAAGTCATGATGATTCTTTAGTATACTTTTGAGCTAAAATATCATAATATGGATAAGCAAAGTATATGTGATTCAAAATATTTTCCTGCAATAATTACGATAATAGTCATTGGCATGTTATTTCAAATTATCAGGGCAGGCATTGATTTTGGCCAATGGTTATATACAATTATCCATTAAAAATATTCAAATCAAATCAAAAATTGAATTTGGTAGAAGTTAATGCTTTGTCTATCTATTAAATAGAGCGCGATTGGTTTGATTTTATAATTTTGAGTTTTTGTAAATAATCAAACAATTAATTCAGATTTTTATGTTACGATATATTAGCAGCTTTTTGCTTGTATGGCTAAGTACCTTTGCCATTTTTGCTCAGACTACCTATTCGATTTCTGGTATGATCACAGATGACAAAGCTATAGGCATTGATTTAGCTTTAGTTACATTGATGACTGAAAAAGATTCTATTCTCAAAGTTACTTATACAGATCAAGACGGAAGTTTTTTGTTTTCATCTGTCATTCAAGGCAATTATAATATTAAAACATCCATCTTGGGTTATGAAACTCTTCAAAAAACAATCGAAGTTAAAGGATTAAATAATCAAATCAAATTGGGATCTTGGATATTGACAACTAACGCGCAACTGTTAGATGCTGTCACGATAACTGCAAAAACACCTTTTATTGAAAGAAAAATAGACCGCACCGTTGTCAATGTAGATGCGCTGATAGCCAATGCGGGGAGTAATGCACTCGAAGCATTAGAGCGAGCACCTGGGATATCTCTCGATCAGGATGGTGCGATAAAACTAAAGGGCAGATCAGGAGTGACTGTCTTTATAGATGACAAACCAACCTATCTTTCGGGAACGGAATTAGAAAATTACTTAAAATCATTGCCTGCGTCTTCCATAAAGCAAATAGAAATTATGCCAAATCCTCCTGCAAAATATGAAGCTGCTGGCAATTCAGGTGTTATTAATATTATCACTAAAAGGACCAAAACTTATGGCTTTCATGGTAATACGGTCCTTAGTGTACAGCAGGGTAGATATACGAGAAGCAATAATAGTGTAAACTTAAATTTTAATAAAAATAAAGTGAGCCTTTATGCCAATCTCAATGGTGGATTTAGAAATAGCTTTCAAGATTTGAATATCAATAGATATTACAAAAATGATCAAAACATAAGGACATCATCCTTTTCACAAAATTCATTCATTGTCAAAGATGGCCAATCAGGGAATGTGAAGTTAGGATTAGACTACTACGTCTCTGATCATACTACTCTTGGTTTTTCTGCCAAAGGTTTACTCAGTAATGCTGGAGATCAGACAGACAATACCGCTTTTGTCAGAGATGCGGAGAATAAGACATTAAATAGGGTTTTGGCAGATAATAATACAAAAAACACATTTAATAATGGAACTTTCAATGTGTATCTCAAACATTTATTGGACACCATAGGTAGTATGATCATCATAGATGCTGACTACGTCAAATATAAATCTGGGAGTGATCAATTGTTTAACAACTTTATTTATGATAATGCAAATGTATTGACTTATGATGACATCATCAATGGTGAAATACCGTCAGAGATCAGTATCTATGCGGCAAAAATAGACTTCACAAAACCACTTAATGCGACTTCAAAATTTGAAGCAGGACTGAAATCTGCTTTTACCCAAACGGACAATGAAGCTATATATACAAATACTATTGATGGCGTCACACTACCTGATTTTGGCTTAAGTAACAAATTTTTATATGATGAGTGGATTCATGCAGCTTATATCAATTATAACAGAAAACTAGGAAAACTGGATTTGCAATTGGGGCTGAGAGCCGAAACTACAAATCTAAAAGGTAAGCAATTAGGAAATGAAGTTCAGCCTGACACCAATTTTACACGTACTTATACCAATGTATTTCCTACTTTTTATGCATCCTATCAAGCGGATTCTTTGGGTAATCACATCATGGTTTTTTCTTTTGGCAGAAGGATTGATAGACCGTTTTTTCAAGATTTAAATCCTTTTATCAGTCCTCTAGATAAGTTTACTTTTTATGGTGGTAATCCTGGCCTTTTACCTACTTATTCCAATAATTTTTCACTTACCCACACCTACAAAAATAGCATAAATACTTCGTTAAGTTATGGATTGACCACTGATGGAATCAATGAAACATTAGAAATCAGAGAAGGTATTTATTATAGCCGTCCTGGCAATATATCTACGAATCACACACTGTCTTTATCTGTAGACGCATCGACTAACATCACTAAATGGTATCGTCTGAATACTTACATAGAATTAGGGCATCAGATTTTTGAAAGTAAGTTATATACAGAACAACTCGATACTTCAGGTACTTATTTTGCTGCGAATGTGACCAATAGTTTTCAGCTTGGAAAGGGATGGAATGCAGATGTCAGAGGAGATTATCAAAGCAATATTGTATATGCTCAGTTGCTTATAAAGAGTTTTGGTACGCTCAATCTTGGCATTCAAAAGAAAATCCTGAATGATAAGGGAAGCATTAAACTGAGCCTGAGTGATATTTTATACACAAGGAGGGCAGATGGCATCATTAATAACCTAAAAGATACAGATGCTGATTGGAATAGTAGGCTTGATACAAGGTCTGCTACAATTGCGTTTTCTTATCGATTCGGAAAATCCACATCCAATAAGCCCAAATATACAGGGTCAGGCTCAGATAGTGAGCAACGAAGAGTAAAAGGTTAGGTCCGAGTAAATGGTAACCAAAATAAATTATAAGTTGCCAAAATTGCACAACTTTTACAGCTTTTAGCTAGATATGATGGATATGTATATTAGTTTAAACATGACGGTCAGCTATATTACAATCAAACTGTAATTCTTATCAATTGTCGCCTTCGATACAAAAGCAATAAATTCCATCGACACAGCGTATTTATTGGTCGAAACGACAATTGAATCTTTTTTGCAATGCTTATATTTGATGTAAAATTAATATTTTATGTATTTAGTTGCAGATGAGACGGGAGTCATTGGGAAACATAAAAATATGGATGGGAATATTGTAATGTATTCTACGTGCAAAAACATTGATACAAAATTGGCTTTTCGTAATTTTTCTATCAAATATGTTGTCGAAGGATATGAATTATATCGGCTAAAGGACCATGATTATACTATTAAAAACAGCCAATACTTGCTTTGTAATACACATTGCGAAGGCAAGGTAATGATAGAAAGTAAGACGCAAGTTAATGGTATTTGTATAGATATCTCACCATCCATTATATCAGAAGTGGTTTCTACTTTTTTAGCTCCTGATACTAATATTGCAGATCTTTCGTTGGACAATTTTTTTCATTCTCAAGACTTTTTGGAGCAACAATTTGATGCAAATAATACCCAATTGGGCGCCCAACTAAAGCAATTAGACAATATCATTAAGCATAACCCGTACCAAGACTACGAGTTTGACAATGAATTTTACTATCGCCTTTCAGAAGGAATAGTATCTGATTATATTCCCGTGGTAAAGCAGTTTCGATCTCTAAGATGCATAAAATCTGAAACGAAAAAAGATCTCTTGCGAAGAATTGCAAAAGGCAAATCTTTTATTGATCAATACTATACACAAGAAATCGATATAGCACAAGTAGCTTTAGAATCTAACATATCACAATATCATTTTTTCAGATTGTTTAAGACCGTTTATGGTGTCAGTCCATATCAATACATAAAACAAAAAAGAATGCTCAAAGCACAAGAGCTACTTAAAAAACAAAAGTGGCCAGTGGCTCAATTGGCGATTGAGGTAGGTTACAGTGATATTTTTTCATTTAGTAAAGCTTATAAACAGTTTTTCGGATATGCTCCATCCCAATGTTAAATTAAAAAATTAAGTTAGCTTTTGATATTGTGTGTGATCAAAAGCTAACTTAGAGTATGTTTAAAAATTTTCTTAGTGGCTAATCAATAAGTTATGGTTCTGACGATAAAAGAATTAAAGAGCTTAGTGCACTAAACGACGAGATTATTTTGATGTCAGGTTCATAAGATATTGATTATAAGGCAATAAAAATTTAAACATTCTCTTAAATGTCTTTTACAAATATTACAATATTACCACTTTCCTTATTAAGTCTAGAAACCCTTCTTTTTTGATCTTGACAATATAAAGACCTGATTTCATCATGCCATCTTGATTGATTATAAAGCGTCTATTATTTCCATCTTGGTTTGATGTAATGATTTGGTTTATTGATTGTCCTGTAAGGTTGGTTATTTCGACTTGATATTCATTTGCATCGGCTTCTTTAATAGAAATAGTGATCTCAGAAGTCGCAGGGTTGGGATAGATATCGATACTTGATTCATCTAATTGCTGGAGTGATGAGATGGATTCATTGGTTATATTTATTTCGTCGATGAATATATTATTTGCACCACTAGATGCAGGGTCAGCTCTAAAATAAAACCTTAATTTGACACTTGGCTTATTTTTAAATAATGATTGAAATGCAGATGTCAAAGTTACTTTTTTCCATTGTTGTGCACCGTCAGGATAAAAC
The DNA here is from genome assembly GCA_035299145.1 of Saprospiraceae bacterium. Classification (GTDB taxonomy): domain Bacteria; phylum Bacteroidota; class Bacteroidia; order Chitinophagales; family Saprospiraceae; genus OLB9. Next base: position 709,105 of record DATGWZ010000030.1, on the reverse strand, counting down.
GCATTGGAAGTAACACCTCCAGTATTGTTTGCCATGGTATTGGGGCCAGATATACCCGGGAAAGTTTTCCATGTTTTACCGCAGTCCAATGTGTATTCTATTCTGAAGGTATCTGATTGGTTTTCACTGTATTTTGCATATGCATAATAATAGGACATATTGGGTTTAGGGTTATCTGTAAAATCATAAAAAGGCGTCTCGAAGTAGGCTCCTCTACCTCCACCCGAGATCGCGTTATTTAGGAAAATACATCCTTCTGTATTGTCTGCACCAAGTGAAGATAAAGTTTCCCATTTTTGGTCCGATGCTTCATTATTGTAAATTTGAATATCATCTGGTAAAGTACCATTTTCGAACGCATAGTAAACGGGTGCTTTTGTTCCATTATTGCCATCCAAAACGCGTATGAATTTTGAAAGACTATCTACGCCATTTGGTCCTGATACTACGAGTTTGATTTCGTATTCTCCTACTTCTGAGAAAGTTATATCCACAATGCTATCCTTCGAAAATGAAGGAATACCACCAGGAATATACCAAGATATGTTTTTAATATCTGACCCTGTTTGACTTTGGTCAAAAAATCTGATCGTCTCTCCCTTGCATATATTAGAAAAAATAGAATAAAAATTAGCCAATGTAGTACATGGTTGATCACCAACTATGCCCGTTGCTATCAGATTTTCTTCACTGACCAATTGATCTCTTTTATTGAGACCTAGCGTTATAGTTTCTCTCATATAAGCTGCCTGCCCATTAGTAAACATCAATTTGCAAGGTGTATAATCCATATAATTTTGAAGATTTTCTACTATATTGGGATCACAAATTTTAGCATTATTAGGAGTACATACTATAAATCCTTTGGTAATAGGTGTATCTTCTACATCATCATCTCCACAAGCCACTCCTGGTGCATTACTCACTCCCCAAATGTGCGGCAACCCAAACCAATGTCCTATTTCGTGAGTCAAAACTCTAGAGTTTGCAGTCGTTGCAGTACCAATGCTACCCACAAGCCAAGATTCACAAACTATAGCATCTGCATAATCAGGAATACCAATCCCAGGCAAAAATGTGTAGGCAGGAGCAATGTCTATCTTTTTTACTATATAAATATTCATATACTTATCAGCGGGCCATGTGTAGGTAAAGTCTTCTAGCCTTGACGAGTTCCAATTGGTTTTGGATGTATAATGTCTCACAATGCCATTTGTACAGTTACCTTCGGGATCTAACTTGGCGAGTTGGAACTCAAAGTTAACATCAGCTATGTTGTTTTTAAAGCTACTTATTACTTGAGATGTATCTGCATTCATCTTTTGATAATCTCGATTCAGAATTCTGATTTGATCATGGATTTGCGCGTCGCTTATGTTTTCAGGTCCATTGAGATGTAGTATATGGAACACCACAGGAATTATAATTTTATTATTTCTGGACCCCAAATTTTCACTTTTTGTTATATGTCTTAATGATAAGGTTTGCTCATATTGGGTTTTCATTTTTGGATGTTGGTTCCACCATTGAAATAATACATGGTCATGCCCACAAGGTGAAGTGTGTTGTGCAAACAAAGGAGATGTCATGTAATATAGTATTGACATGATCATGACTAATCGTAAAGATTTGATATTCATACTTTTATTTTTAACGCAAAAGTAGCATGAGCAGAGTAGGTCTGTTTGTCCATTTCTGCTATTTTTAAATTCAACCTTAACCTTAATCTCAGCCTTAGCCTTAACCTTAATCTTAGCCTAAAATGCTCACATCATTATGTGACAGCCCATTTTGAGATGACCGATTTTTTTTTGTTTATGTTTGCAGTCTAAATTATTTAAGAACAAGTAGTTTTTTAATTGAATAACCACCACAAAACAGGCTTTATGAAGCAATATGCTGTCCTAATAATTATTTCTATTTTATTCATTCATGTTTCTTATGCCCAGAATGTAGGTATCAATAATACTGACCCTCAGGTTTCTCTAGACATAAATGGAGCATTTGCCAATAGGAGTGTTTCACTTAATCCATTTTTGAATGCTGTGAATTTGCCATCTAATATTAGTTTTGGCATCATTGAGCCGACTGATGTGGATGGACCAGTATCAATAATAGATCCCGAGATATGGATAGACGGAAGAAGGTTGGTTTTATGGAATAATACTGGTTTTGTTGCAACGTTTGCTGGAGTTTCTATAGAACCTAATGGCGTTAGAGACTTTATTTGTAAAGCTACAGCAGGTGGTTGGAAACCAGTAGGCGATGGTGCGAGCCAACTCGAAAAAATTACTGAAGGTGCTAGTTCGGGCTGGAGATTACTAGGGCGAAATCCTAATTTTTATGGTGCAATTGGTACTAATGCAGTTGATTTCTCTTATAGTTATATACCTTCGTTGACCTTAGGAGCAACTGGTGAAGCTTCATCAACTTTTGGTTTTTCTACCACAGCTAGCGATGTTGCTTCATTGGCAGCTGGTTTTGGTTCTACTGCAAGCGGGTATGTATCATTATCATTTGGCTTAAATTCTATAGCGAGTGGGTACATCTCCACAGCTATTGGAAACACTAATATTGCAAGCGGAAGTATGACAACAGCATTGGGTAGAAATACTATTGCAAGGTCTTATGCATCTGTAGCAATAGGAAGATATAATGACACAATCGTTGGGACTGACCAACTTTCATGGATTGAAAATGATCCTATTTTTACTATTGGAAATGGTGTGGATGCTCTCAGTAGAAGAAATGCAATGGTGGTGTATAAAAATGGGACGCTACAATTACAAAATCAAACTTCTACACCAGCTAATATCACTGACAAATTTTATGTGCTGAATAATATTCCATATTTTGGCTCTAATAAACTGGAATCGAGTCAATTGGAAAAAATAACTGAAGGAGGTAAGACTGGATGGCGGTTGCTTGGGAGAGATGCAGCAAATTATGGTGATATAGGTAATGATGCAGTTGATTTTTCATTTAGTTCGCCAACAGTGAATCCTCGTGGAGCTACTGGTACTTATGCTACTGCCTTTGGAGCTAATACTACGGCGAGTGGAAGTGAATCGACTTCATTAGGAATATTTACAATTGCAAGTGGAAAAGCTTCCACAGCCACTGGAACTACAACTGTTGCAAAGGGAGAAAACACCTTTTCATTAGGTTTCAATACCATTGCTAGATCCTATGCTTCACTCGCTATTGGAAGTTATAATGATACGATTGTTGGTTCTAATATGACAAGTTGGGTCGCCACGGATCCTTTACTAACTGTTGGAAATGGTACATCAACCGTCAGAAGTAATGCAATGACCGTGTATAAAAACGGAAATACGGATATCAGCGGATATACCAAACTTGGTAAGGTTTCTGAATCTGCCCCATCAATAAAAATGAAAAAAATAGTCAATACTGGCCCATCTTTAAACGGAAATAAACTGATTCCACATGGTCTTGACGCAGCTAAAATCCTTGAAATCGAAATACTCATGGAATGGCAACTTGAAGGTTTTCCCGCTAGTCCAACTCGAGTAGTTCCGCCAAACTTCACATCTTTGAGTGGCTTAAACTATCAATATGAATTGCTAGATGGAAACATTATTATTTACAACATTAACGGTACTGAGATCGCAGGCCGAAATTTGAGAATATTGATTACCTATGAAGAATAGCTAATAGTGGATTGATACTTATTCTTAAATTTTCACATCATCATGTGACAGGCAGTTTTTGAAGAGTTTTTTACAAGCACTTACCTTTGTTTTGTAAAAAGGAAATGGATATGACCTTCATTGTGATATTCAAAAAGAGATATTATTTGACAGTTAAACGAGTAAGTGAATATTCATTTACCAAGGTAATGATTCATTGATTATAGTTTTCAAAATTTAAATATGATTTCAATAACATTAAGAATAAATAAAATGAAGAGAAAAATAAGTTACTTAAATCTGGTTCTATTTGTGGCACTTTTAATTCAATTTAATACTGGATTGGGTCAGTGCATTCAACAAAATGTAAGAGCATCTGGCTACATACTTGGTGAATGTAATGGATTTCAGTTTCAGGGTATTATTGGCTCAATTTCATCTTCATACGGTGAATGTGGAGGGCTGTTTTTTGACACCCCTTTGTCTGGAAATGATATTACCTCGTCTGTTATTGACCCAAAACTTAGCAGTAATATTAATATTTATCCTAATCCTACCACTGGAAGCTTGCACATAGAATCATCTTCCAATCCTATTCAACAAGTGGATATATATTCTTCTATTGGTCAATTAATGATTTCAAAAAAAGTGGAATTCGAAAGTATTACTCAATTATCTATAGAAGACCTTCATAACGGTTGCTACTTCATAAAAGTAACAGAATCAAATTCAAATTCAAAAGTTCTTAAAATCATAAAAATTTAAAAAATGAGATCAATAATCTTAACGCTATTTTTTCTTTTTGCTTTGATCGGTTCGACTATATCTCAAGGCTTTAATTATCAATCTATAGTGAGAAATAGTAGTGGTATGCCACAAGCAAACACAACTGTTTTTTTAAGATTTATAATAAGTGAAGGCTCATCAAGCGGAACAAATTTGTACATAGAAAAACAACAACCTACAACAGATGGTTATGGTTGGTTAAATGCTGAAGTTGGTACTGGGATTCCAGAGCTTGGAACAATTGCTTCTGTAAACTGGAATAATGGTCCCAAATATTTAACAGTAGAGTGTGCCGACTCACCCAATGGACCATACAATGAAATCGCAAGCTCTCAGATAAATAATAGTGCATTTGCAGGACCACAAGGAATGAAAGGTGACAAAGGAGAACCAGGTATACAAGGACCACAAGGTCCAGTTGGTCCGCAAGGCCCTCAAGGTACCGCAGGACAAGATGGTACAGGTGTAAATATCATTGGCACCATAGCAAATGAAAACGCATTAGATCCAGACTATATGGGAAGTATTGGAGATATGGTTATCACAGAAGATACTGGATCTGGTTATGTATGGAATGGTCAGATGTGGACACTTGTGGGACAAATTCAAGGACCGCAAGGACCACAAGGACTTCAAGGAATAGCTGGTCAAACTGGTCCGCAGGGAGATCAAGGCCCTACTGGTCCTGCTGGCCCGCAAGGTCTTCAAGGTCCACAAGGCGTCGCTGGAGCCCAAGGCCCTATAGGACCACAAGGAGTTGCTGGAGATCAAGGTCCAGTTGGTCCAGCTGGCGCCACGGGTCCTGCTGGCCCACAAGGCATTCCTGGTTCTCAAGGAGTTGCAGGTCCTATGGGTGCCACTGGCGCTGCAGGCCCACAAGGAAATGCTGGTCCTGCTGGGCCAGCAGGTGCAACAGGTCCTGCTGGCCCAATTGGTCCTGCGGGCCCTCAAGGTCCTACTGGCCCTGCGGGTACATATACTCCGGGCACGGGTATTACTATTGCAACAAATACAATAAGTGCACAAAATACTAATGCACTATGGAATGCAAACCAACTACAAGGCAGAAATATTTGGGATACAGCACCCACAACAGGTCAGGTTTTGACATGGTCCCCTGTTGGTAGCAATAATCCTAATACTTGGCAGCCTGCATCATTACCTAATGATAAATGGTCAGAAATGGGTAACGCACTCTTTCCTGCACTCGGTAGACATGTAGAACCTTTTACAAACAATGCTTGGGATCTTGGAAATGCAACTTTCAGATGGAGAAACATCTACCTTAACAATCAACCCAATGTAGGTTCTGATCGTAGGATCAAAGAAAACATCAAACCTATTGCTTATGGATTAGATGCTATATTAAAAATGAATCCAGTACAATATAACTTAATAGGTGTGCCAAGTACAGAGGTGTCACTAGGTCTTATTGCACAAGATATTAGAAAAATCATTCCAGAAATTGTCTCTGTGGAAGATGCGGGTGATAGAAATGGTAAAGATGTCAGAGAAGCAGATCCTTCATTACCTCAGGCTATGCAAAGTATTAGGTATGGAGATTTGATCCCTGTATTGATCAAAGCTATCCAAGAATTAGAAGAAAAAGTCCGAGTTCTAGAATCAGAAGTAAATAAAAAATAAATTATTCAAAATGTCTACAATGAGGTCTTTCCTATATTTCTTTTTTTTGATTATCAGCTTTGGAAGCTTTGCTCAAAGTAGAGAGTTAATTAATTTGGTCGATGTTAATCCTGATCTTTGTGCTACATGTATAGTTGAAATTAAAGATCGTAATGATGTAGTGACTGCAAGAAAATGTCAACCTGACCCTTTAGCAGGATCAGATGGTCATTCTGACTTGGGGTATATTATTGAACAAATATGGGGTGCAAAGCAAATAGAAAATATCAATGGAAGAAATTTTAATATTTTTAATGCAAACGCAGCTCAAATTCAAAAAATAAGGACAGCTCTTGAAGTATTGCCAGATGAATACATTGAAGTATTACCCCTAAATTTTAGAATAGGAAATCCTACCCACCCATATTCTCATATTTGCAACACAGACGATGATATCAATAAAATTGGAGGATCCAAATTTTGTAATCCTCATAATTTGGAGTCTTTAAATTATGAAAGTATAGTTTTAGGATGTCAAGCGTTGCAAGAGAGAAATAACGCTCCATATATGACTATACTTCATGAATGTGGTCATTTTATTTCAAGATATTTTGATATGCCATCCAGATTTACAGGCGAAGAAAGTGCACTTTCTACTGATTATTTAAGAACTGTTTATACAGGTAGAACAAGATCACATGAAGAAACGTGTGCCCAGGCTTTATATCAATTTTTTATAAGAAGGTATTTTAGAATTAACGGAACGCTTCTACCCGAACCATTTGCCCTTGATCAAATTTACAATGCGAGAACACAAGAACGTAATCGGAGAAGTTACCCACAATGGATGGACACTTTTATTCAACGAGTAATTGCAGAAACTTCAAGTGAATTGTAGCATCAACTAAAAATGAATAGTAATCATGATTTATTGTAATTCAAAACTTGGGAATATTGTAATAAAAGCGCTTATTTTAACATGGATAAGTTTCATAAGCATATCACCTACTCTATTTTGCCAAGATTTGACGACTATTAAATCTGCATCACCAGTTAAGGTGACAGGGAGTTTTTATAGTGCCTTTAACTATACCTTTAGTGATGCTTCTATCCCACCAGCTGGGTTCAATACAGGGATCAATGTAAACTTCAATTTTTACAATGCGATCAATATTCCACTTAGTTTTGCATATAGTAATTATGGATCTTCTGTAAATACAATTAGCTTTAATCGTTTTGGCATTAGTCCGTCTTACAAGTCTTTAAAAATTCATGCTGGACATAGATCATATGTACTGTCACCGTACTTGATGTCAGGCCTGACTGTATTAGGTGGAGGTATTGAGCTCAATCCTAAGAAATTCTATTTTCTAGCATTTTATGGAAAGGTCAATGATCCCTATTTTGTAGGAAATGATGTGTTAACGTTAAGAAATGATGGGTTTGACTTTTTTAACAGAAAAGCTTATGGGTTTAAATTGGGTTTTGGCAAGAGTACAAATAGAATTGGAATTGCACTTTTTCATGCCAAAGATGATTTATTGACTGGAAGCATTGACACATTAGCCAAGTATAACATTAATGGAAAGGAAAATGTAGGAATTGGATTGGATCTAACGCAGCAGTTTTTCAAGATAGTAACTTTAAGCGGTAATGCAGCAGTAAGTATTTTGACAAATGATTTAAATGGGGAAGCCATAAGAGATAGTAATGCTACACAATGGGTAGAACGGGTATCATTTCTTACGACAATAAACCAATCATCTAGATATAGCTTTGCTTATGATGGAAAGATCAGTTTCAAAATTAAAACTTTTAATCTGGGAGTAAAGTATCAACACATTGATCCTTTCTATTCATCATTAGGGATTAGTTATCTTCAAACAAATTTTGATAATTATCTCATGGACATAAATGGAAGTCTATTCAAAAGCAAATTAAATTTGTCATCTAACTTTGGATTGCAATATGTCAATAAGTCAGGTTTTACAGGTTTGCCACAAAAAAGAATAGTAGCGAATGTAAACACTAATGTGAACTTTACAAAAGAACTGAACTTAAATGTCAACTATAGCAATCTTGTGCAAAATACGAATCCGACCATCCAAGAACTTAATGACTCGCTTTTGTTTACAACAAATAATGTAGGTTGGAACGGTACCCTATCATATAAAATAGGGAAGGGAAAAGAGAAGCCACACATTGTAAGTTTTAATTCTTCAAATACAACTTTTGACGTACTGAATAATGATCAGATTACACTAAGCAGTGTGAATACCAATTATAATTTGAACTACAGGTATCAAATCAAAAATGGCTGGTCCTTCGGAGGTGGCATTCAATATTTTGTAAGCGAAAATAATTTAAGCCCAAGTCTAAAAAGAAAAGGCTTTTTGCTTAATGTAGGTAAGAAGATTAGTGAATCACTCAATTTTAGAGTCAACACTTCATTTAGATCAAACGAAACACAGGCAAATAAAGATGGGTACATCATAAACGGAAACGTGTCTCTGACCTATCAAATAAAAAAGAAGCATAATTTTTCTCTTAATACTAGTCAACTCATCAGAAAAACAACTTTGATTGCTGCCAAAAATGAAACTAGATTTAGGGTAAACTATAACTATAATTTTTAAATATCGTCATCATGATCATTATAAAAAAACAAATTTCCACAGTAATATTGATGCTTTTTTCTTTAGGAATAATGGCGCAAAATCAACTTACGATAAACTTGACAGCGATAGGGATGATAGAAAGTTCTGTGACAGAGCTTCCAGGTCATATCTTAGTCACTGTGGTGAATAATAATGCTACTGAAATTGACGTATATTTTAAAGTGGGGATAATTGGTACGACGACTGACGGAAGAATAATAAATATAGACAATGCAAATAGTGCAAGTGGTAATATTGTCAATATTCCAAGTAGTGGATTAATTTTTACACTCGAAGATTTAATAAATCAATATCAAAACACACAGTTATCTGATTATAATATCTCGCCACCAGAATTCATTAATCAAATACAGAACTCCGGACATTTGCCCGCAGGTAGCTATAATATATGTATCGAAGCTTATGACTTAAATAATGTTTTAGTTTCAGTACCTACAGCCACTCCCGATGGTAACAACTGTCTCGGATTTGATATCATTTACCACAATCCACCTATCATCCAGTCTCCAATAAATAATACTTGGGTAGGCGGAAACGATGACAATCAAGTCTTCGTCACATGGGCACACGATTACAGTGGTCCAGCAGTTACATATCGTGTGGAGATCGTAAGATTTCCAAGCCAACAAGCCGCAAACGATTTTATGGAACAAGGCAACCCGCAGGAACTTTTTGGAGACGCTATGGGAGGAGGAGCATTTGAAAGGATACTTACACAAGATCAAATAATGGGATGGAATTTTAATACTTTATCAGCAGATGTTGTCCCAAATCTTACACCGGGAGATGTTCTAGCAGTGAGAGTGACAGCGATATCCGAAAATGCCGTATTTCTGAATGAAGGTAGAAGTGATATCAATGTTTTTATATATGGTGTACCTAATGGAGCACTTTGCAATAATCCTTCACTCAACGTGGACTGGGCCTTTCCTTCTGTAGGTGATACATTGCCATTTACTGATTTATTTGCTGTTGCTAGATTCCAACCTTCTTGTGACAATATTCTTGAGATGAATGCTGATATTAACTTTACCCGATCATTTAGTGGCAGTGTTGTGGGGAGTACGACGGTCAGAAATTATCAAGATAATTGGCGATCAGGTCCTGGTCCTGCAAACTACTTGAGAAATTATTTTACCAGACATTTTCCTAGTAATATCGATTTTTTCTATCCCAATGATTCAGAGTATGAAGAATATCTACCATTTTTACATAATACTGCTACTACTTTTAGTGCTCAGCGTGGAGAGAAGGTAAATATTTTTGGTGTAACCGAATTTACCATCAAAGAAATACCATCCAATATAGAGCGAACCCAAACTTTGAATCTTAATGCCATGAATTCTAATGGTATTGTCATAGGCATGCCAAGACCAGAACTAGAAAGTCCTGCTCATGATGTAGTGATGCGACCTGGCACTATTCAATTTGATTTCAATACAGGATTGGAGCCAGGAAATCCTCTGCCTCCGTTCAAAATATTTAAATTGGACGGAGGCAGAGATCCTTTAGTTCCTGGTCTTTCTGTCAATGAAAAATGTGTGCTACAAGTAGCAAGAGATAATTCATTCAGTCCAGCTTCTATAGTCTTTTGTAAACTGAAAAAAATACAAGGAAATCCATACAACAATGGCAACAATTTTAATGAAGATAATCCTACTTTTGAACCCATCTCAAATACTTTTGACTTAACGCCACAACGACAATTTGACCATGATCATTTCACCCAGCAAGTGTATAAAGACCTTAGCGTGTCTCATGATTTTACTGCTGAGGAGACCCTATATTGGAGAGTAATTTGGTTGCGATTTCCAGATGCGTACAATATTCCATCACCATGTGGAAGTGGGATAGATATTACTCCAGCCGATTATTATCATGCAAGTCCAATAAGACGATTGGTTATAAGTAATGATATTGCTGGTGGAGATGATGAAGAAGAGAATCCTATTGTTTATTGTGCAAATTTTATTGATCTTCCATCAGGAGAAGATCCTTCTTCTTCAACCTCAGAATGTAGCCATCCTTGCAGATTTCCGGCGATAACAGATGTAACTGCTATTGGTGGAGTTGTGGCGGGAAGTACATTTACTGCTGCAGGATTCACAGTAGAAGTGACGACTTCAGATGGAGGAAGTAGTAGTTCCGGAACAGGAAGAGTAATCATACCATTTTTAAATAATATCAAATTACGTGTAAACTTCTCGGGCATTACTATAAATGCAGGTAGGCAAATGCTCGGCGGAAGTATCACACCGATCATAGAACAAGCCATTCCACTAGGCCAACATACATCAGCTTTTGGACAATTATTTGGGATGGACGAAACCGCTGCTGATGCCATGGAGGCCGGATTGGAAGCAGGAGGAAAGTTATTGAGTCTTTTGAGTAGTGGGTCAGAAATAAGTTTACCTATCGGGATAGATAAAAATATCTCTGGTACTAGGATTATCATCGGAATAACGACTATGACGATCAAAAAAGATACAGCACATTTAAACATGGTAGTGAATGTCAAAATACCTAATCTCGAAGTGGCCAATGGATTCATATCACTTGGCGCTAAAGTATGTATTACCAACGATGGTTTTGGAAATGATGTTAAATTGTACCTTCCCCAAGATCAGGTATTTCCTATGGATAATGGTAATGAATTCAGAATCAAAGGAGCGGATGGCCAGACCAATCCCAACCAAGTGACCTCTGTAGAGTGGGATTGCAATGGGTTTAGGGCATTAAATCTGGTTGGTGCATTTAAGTTTACCAGGGATTGGATGTTGCCAGAAAATGATGCAGGAACCATTCTGCCTGCACCTAGTCAGGTAGAAGCGAGGTTTGGTGCTAGAGTTGCTACAGGTGGGCATTTTATTCTAAACCTTGATATGGATCGTTTTCAGATTCCAGGTGCAGAAGGCTGGAGCTTTTTTGCAGATAATGCTTTTATAGATTATTCAGATATTGAAAATCCCACAGGACTGACTTCTGCGCTTCCAGCCAGATACGTACACCCAGCATTTTCTTCGTCTGGGATGGGCAATACCTGGAAAGGCTTTTACATGCAAACACTACAAGTACGGACACCAGAAAGTTTTCAGTCTGGAGGCAACCGAGTCTCGTTTGCAGTGCGAAATATGATCGTAGATGACACTGGACTTTCACTCTCAGCTCGAGCAGAAAATCTATTGGAATGGAATGGTGAAGGCGATTTTAATGGCTGGTCCGCATCTCTTGATACTGTATATTTGGATATAGCTCAAAACAATTTCAGGCAATTTGGATTAAATGGTAAAATCGGATTACCAATTACTGAAACTACCCAATACTTAAAATACAGTGCTGCTCTTTGTTATGGTACAGAACCTGTATCTGAAACGAATCAAAGATCTACAACAAACGCTGGTGAGTTTAATTTTGTGGTAAATGTGAAACCTGCTGATAATATAAGGATTCCTATATCCATGGCTACAGCTACTATTAGAAGAGAGAGTTATATCAGAGCAACTATAGGAAACAGATCGTCTATTGAGGTTAACATTTGTGCAGCTTTGGCTTTGAGTAGTTCCAACTTATCTGCTAGTGGTCCATCCATGCCAGCTACTTTTGGACTTCCACAGTTGGTTGTAGAAAATCTAAGAGTAAATTCTGAGGTTGGATTTGATGATTCAGATTTTAGATATTCACTTACAGGCCTTGGAGACTGGGGAGGAACAAGAGAAGGTAGAACTGGAGGTGGAGATAGTTTTGAAGATGAAGATATAGCAAGAGTATGGGCACTTACCTCCGCACAGCAAGAATCATCTCTCAGTGGCTTTCCTATCGGACTTGAATATTTCAGTATCAATAATGAAGGTATCTCCATTGAACCTCGGATAACATTGAGTAATGACGGTACAGGTATAGGGGCTTCAGCAAGGATATTACTGAGAATAAGAGCAGAAGATAATTTTAGATCTTTTGAAATTACAGGCGTTGACTTACAAAGGATCTCACTTAACGTAGAAACATCTTCGCTAAAGTTAGCAGGATATTTAGAGTTTTATAAAGAGGCTGCGAGATCAAGAGAAGGTGTAAGAGGTGGCATCACATTGGAGTTAGATATGGGTACCAAAATTGGGGTAAACATTAATGCGGAGTTTGGAACATACAAAGAAGCCACTGCAACAAGATTTGATACAAGAGAGTGGTACTCCTATTTTTATGTAGATGGTCTTGCTTACCTAAGTAATGGTATTACCATCTTTTCAGGTTTGTCATTATATGGTTTAGGTGGAGGTTTTTATTACCATATGCAACCATCGAGCCTACCTGCCGGTACAGCAGTCCAAGGTTCAGGGAATAATGGTATAGCAGGATCATCGATTCAGAGTGGTGACGATCCACCACCATTCAGACCAGTAGGTACAGGTTCTGGTGTGCAATATACAAATTCTTGGGACCATCTTTTTGGATTAAAATTTATGGTTCTCATGGGCTCAAATGACATGGGTAAGGCCTATAACTTTGATGTAACGCTAAAAGCTGATTTTGGAACAGGAGGTAGTCTTATTCACCTTGGATTCAAAGGTACATTCAGAGTAATGGCTGAAAATGGGTTGGATATAAATACCATAGGCAGGTTTGATTCTAGTCCATTAGGTGGTTTTGTAGATATTGCGATGTCAATGCCTGCTAATGATGATGCTGGTTTTCACGGCACTTTCGGAGTGAGGCTAAAATTTCCAAATTCAGGTGATCCAATTATTCATGGTTTGGGTACTTTGTCTGCTAACGAGTGGCATCCAGCAGCCGATTATTTATTGGTTGTTGCAGAATTTCATATAGATCCAGATTTATGGTATTTTAATATGGGAAGACCTGAAAGTCGTTGTGGTATAGGATTAACAATAGGCGGCAACAGACTTTTTGAAATCAATAAATACTTGATGATAGGTATGCAGATTCCACTTACGATACCAAGTCCAGATCAAGCTTTTATTGATATATTTAACCAAGCTGCGGGTTATAATGTAGAAAGTCTAGATGGCGACGCATCATCATACGTTACAGGTCGGCAGAGAGACCCGCTGCCAGGAATTGATTTTTCTCCTTCGGGCACTCCCGGAACAGGTACAGGGGGCAATGGATTTGCCATGGGTATGGCTATGAAATTAGATATGGGACCAATAGCTATCCCACCGTTTTATTTTAGTATTAAAACGGTTATGGGTTTTGATATTAACGTTACTCAAGATCAGACAGGAACAAGAAGATGTGCCGGATCTGGTGCAATACCAGGAGAGCAAAATGGTAAGTGGTATGCTTCAGGTCAGATTTATTGCGGGCTAAGCGGCGAATTTGGACTTGGTGTTCCTTATTTTATTCCAGATGCAAAAATTTCAATATTCAAGGGTAGCGCAGCTATTATTTTGAATGGTGGTTTGTTTGGACCGGATTGGATTAAAGGTCGAGGTCGATTCGCTTACGAAGTTTTAGGAAATAGAGATAACTGTGAATTTGCGGTAGAAGCAGGCGAAGTTTGTTTTCCTACTGAAGGCAATCCTTTTGCAAAACTTAATTTAGTACAAGACATCTCTCCTGATCACAATGAAACCAATGTTTCAGTCTATACAGATATAAGTGCAGCGTTTTTAATAGAAATGAACAGAGAATATGAACTCACAGAAACCATTTCAGCTACAGAGCCTCCTGCCATACGCAGATTTACACCTTACATGAAAAAATTTGAAATCAAAGATGTAAACAACAACATCATATATGACTATATAGATAATAGCAGAAGAATAGGTGAAGGAATTGTAACCTGGGATGATGATAATAGGGTATTTAACTGCGATCTTAGGGATAGACTTGATCCTGGTAAAATATATTATGCTACAGTCGAGGCAAGAGTAAGGGAAGGAGGTAGAGATGTCAGAAGTGGAGATACGGTTTACTATCAAAGACTAACCCACAAATTCACGACGGGAAGAGAGCCTGATAAGATTATTGATGAAAATGTCGATTTTACTTATCCTTATCCCAATCAGCAAAATTTTCTAAAAGGGGAAACTCAAGTAAACAAAGGATATATTCGAACTCTCAATGGTCGTACTACCTGTTTAATTCCTGCTGGTGATGTTTCTGACTTTACTACAGAATTTATAGCAAGATTTACCGATGAAGATAGTATCATAACCAATCTGCCTGCTACTATCATTCCTGGAGCATTTGGAGTATATTTTGATGTCAGTCAATTAAAAAATGATAAACTTTATTGCATTCAAATCATTCGGAAAGATACGCCCATTCCAGGGGCTAGAAGAGAATTATCTTTCGGAGGGACAGGTTTTGTCCCCGGAGCAGGAAGTCATAGATCAAAGCTAAAATTGGTCAGCGATATAAAACACAGAACTGCTTCAGGCGGAGAAATAACAGATCCTTTTGCAAAAAATATAAAGTTACCTTCCGGTAAAGTAGGGCAATACGAAAAAGAAATTTATGCCTATTATTTCAAAACATCCAAATTTAATACTTTTAGAGATAAAATGAAAATCAATACAAGATGGGATCAGGTAAAAAATAGTTTTATGTCTGCATTTCAGGTTGATCAAATTGATTTAACAAAATCTATGAATGAAAACATGGAGTGGGTAGATGTAGCAGATTTTAATATTAGAAGCTTGTTAAGGTTAAATCCAAGAACAAATAGAACATTCAATAAACGAGTTGATTTTAGTGTCTTAGGATTTGAAACTGGTGAATTTGCATCATCAGGAACATCACTTCAGCCTAATCATTACTTAAAGAATGTTGTTCAGCCTAAAGTTTTTACACCGCATTTAAATGTACTTTTGTATAGAGCTAGTATTCAGCAAACCATAGATGATATGTTGAGGCTCGCTCTACCTGGCAGAAGTGGTAGGCTGTATACTGTACCAATGCTTAATCCAATCGGTGGCGTAGAGCTTTATCAAGATGATATACAATTTAATACGACATTATCTCCATATTTTAGACCATTGACATATTCTACCATTTCTGTAGCTTATGGTGGGCAAGTGGAATTGTCGACAGGAAGTGATACAAGAATAGGAGATCGCCCTGCGAAGGGTGGACCAACAACCAATTCTGGTCCGACTAATACAACTATAAATTATTTCTTACATGCAGAAGGCGCTACACACTACCAAAGAATGGCTAGTGTCTTGCGAAATTTTGCATTTACACCTGTGCATGTTAATGGTACACCTGTGCTCAACGGTACTCAACAAGCG
This sequence comes from Saprospiraceae bacterium, assembly GCA_035299145.1. Classification (GTDB taxonomy): domain Bacteria; phylum Bacteroidota; class Bacteroidia; order Chitinophagales; family Saprospiraceae; genus OLB9. The sequence continues at coordinate 693,112 of DATGWZ010000030.1, read as the reverse complement.
ACTCATTTTACATTTATGAATGATGATCAAAGAGAATTTGTGACACGAATAATTAGCAGAAGACTATTAGAAGTATTTACAAATACACAAATGCAAAGTGGAGAACAAGAATTTGGCATGAAATATAAATTTCCTGATGTCAACGGCAATGATGTTTATGGCAGTATGTATGAATTTAAGTTTAATTATTCTCAGCTTAATTTGGGATCTTCTACCTATAGGATATTTAGATAAAAATGAAAAGTTTAAAAATAAAAACAATCAAAAAATGAATGCTAATCAAATAATTTTTAAAATAGCTTTTCTGGTCATCTTCATTATTATTTTTTCAGTTCCAATGGTTGCACAAGAATCAAATGAAGATAAAAAAGAAATAAGTTTTAAAGGTGGTTACATCGAAAAAAATAAAGTAATGTTGAGATGGCTTCCTTCTTCAGCAGGTAGTTGGCGTTTGTTAAATTACTATGGTTATAAATTAGAAAGGGCGGAAATTGATACCTTAAAAAAAACAACAACTGAATGGAAGTCGTTGGCAAACAATATAAAACCACTTACCTTGCAAGAATGGCAAACAAAGGTAAAAACTATCCCTACTGATACCATGCTAATGGTGGCTGGTCAGGCGGTACATGGAATGTCAGGAAAACAATTTTCATCATTAGATAGCTTAGAAGATAGAGATGCTGAAATGCGAAATTTTTTTACTGCGGTTACATTTGCAGCTGAATTTAGTAAAGATGCGGCAGTAGCATCGGCGTTAGGCTATATTGACCAAACGGTTTTGGAAAATAAAATTTATATTTATAGACTTACTCCCCTAGATTCTATTTCCGATTCTAAACTTACATTCAACACTGCTATAGTACACACTGATCAATTATTAAAACTGCCGATAATCGTGCCTTCTGAAATAAGAGAAGGAGAAAATGCTATTGAGATTTTTTGGGAAAAGGAAATATACTCGGAATACTATTCTTCATTTAATGTTTACAAATCTCCTGATAAAGGAGTAACATGGAAAAAATATAATGATATTCCATTTCAATACAGTGCTTTTAAAGATAATAGCAAGTTTATTTTTAGAGATTCTATAGCTGAAAATTATAATCCGCAGTATTATAAACTTGAAGGTCTTACATCTTATGCAACTTTTGGCCCATTATCAGATCCAATAATTGCGCAAGGTAAAGACAGGACACCACCCAAGCCACCTTTTAATATAACTACCACTTACCTAGGTAATAAGGAGATGAAAATAACATGGGAAGTTGATCCTGCTGATACCGATATTAAGGAATTCAGAATATCTCGAAGCAATAAAGTGGATAAAGGATTTATTGAGCTGACAAAGGTCCCATTAAGTGCAGATACAAGATCATTTATTGATAAAGATTGTAATGAGCTTATAAATAATTATTACTTTATTGGAGTGATAGATAAAGAAGGAAATCCAAGTGTATCTATGCCTGAACATGGTACCATTATTGATTCCATGCCTCCGTCCATGCCTAAAGGTCTACAAGGAACAATAGATACAAACGGTGTGGTCACCATACATTGGAATTTAGGTTCTGAGCCTGACTTGCTTGGTTATGTGGTTCACTTTAGTAATAATGAATCGCTCACATTTTATAACAAAACGGATCATCCCTTAAGAGATACCATATGGCGAGATACAATCCCTCTTAATGTCTTGACAGAAAAGATATTTTATAAAATCCGTGCGCTTGACCACAGATTCAATCCATCACCCTTCACAGCTATACTTACACTAAAAAAACCTGATTTGGTTCCACCATCATCCCCACAGTTTACCAGTGTGTTGAATGCGCTTGGCGGGGTAGAACTTAAATGGGTCAATAGCTCATCACATGATGTAGTCAAAGTTGTTATTCAAAGAAAATTAAAAAATGAAACCGCATACCAAGATATTTATACTTCAAATGGAATTAAAGACGAAGAAATTTTTATTGATACAAAAGTAATCCAAGGCAAGGAATATCAATACCAGGTGTATGCTGTTGATGATGTTAACTTAAAGTCAGAAATAAGTGGTTCCGTTTACATAAAAGCCTTTATTGATAAAACACTTCCCGCCATAGAAACTATAGAAATACAATCTGATAAAGAAACATTCACTTCCATTTTATCCTGGAAGTATCCTTATGAGGGGAAGTATAAGTTTGCAATATATAGCTCAGTAAATGCTGGTCCTTATCTAACGATAAAAATTATTGAAAATGTGAATACTTGGAAAGATAAAACATTTAAAAAAGGAGATATCGTAAAATATCGTATAAAAGCAATAAACGATAAAGGCTGGCAAAGTGAATTTAGTGAAGAAGTACTGGTCATGTTTTGATTATATGACAAGAAACTAACAAATTCAAATGATAAAAAAGATGTATTGCAAAGATGTTTCTGATCAATATTATTAAATCCAAATAAATACTTTTAAAATGAAGAACGCATTAATTTTATGTTCAATTTTTCTTTTACTGATATCATGTGGTAAAGATGATGAAACAACCACTCCAAACGCGGCTGGAAATCTTACTATGAAAATCAATGGGACTTCTTGGTCTGGTGGTATCATCAATAGTATGATAGATGAGACTACTGACAATCTAGTTGTTCAGTCTTTCAACTCCGATCCTGAAAGTTTTGGGTTTAATATCGAAGATTTTACTGGATTAGGAGATTATCCTACATCCCAAGGTGCAAATTTTACAGGTGCGTTTTACACTCGTAAAGATAAAGTAGTTTTTAGTGCTGGCGGTACAGAGATAAGTTACACAGTCACTAGCATTGAAGGAATGGGTGTATCTAAAAAAGCGCACGGTACCTTTTCTGGAACGATGAAAAGTACATCAGGTGAAGTATTGACAATAACGGAAGGGAAGTTTTAGACAAATGTAATTTTAAATTTGAAAATTACTTTTAAGTTCAAACTTTGTATTTCGATTTGAAAGAGTAAAATAGTACACACTTTCAGCACATTGATGTTCTAATTCATCATTTAATTCCTATTTTTGTCGCAGATTTAAGTTTTACAGTGGTGAAGATATAATAACAATTAGATTAAATGTATCAATATGTAGTTTTGTTGGCAATGATTTGTTTATATGGTTTTAACAATCAAGAGGTTATTAATTCGTCTGCACCAATAAATATATCAACAGTAGACACGACACAATCACCACTTGTCATGTATGGCGCGCAAATATTTAAAGATAAAAAGTGCCAAAGATGCCACAAATTAGACGAAGATGGTAAAAAACGATTAAAAAGTCTTGATGGTTTAGGTGGGAAATACCCTGATATTTGGTTGTACAGTTTTCTACAAGATCCTGAATCCTTCATACCCAAAACAAGGATGCCATCTTTAGAATCCTTATTTAAAAAGGAAATTGACAAAAATCGTTTGGATAAAATTCTGCTGCAATCGTCTGAAAATATCACTATTGAACAACTTGAATTATCTTGGCAAAAGCTACAAGAAGATGTGAATGAACTTAAATCTAACCTACAAAAAGATTTGCCACCAGGCACTGAAATTCTTTCAACCGAAGGACTAGCATTAATGGCTTTCCTCCAGAAAATTCCATCTAGCAAAAAGTAGCATACTTACAGATTTATCGTTCTCGCAAAGCTTGAGTTAGTAAAGGCGTCTCGCTTTTATTTCGTACTTACTCAATCTCAACCTTAGCCTAAACCTTAACCTTAATTTCGTTAAAGTTTTCTTAAATGTACGAAATAGTTCGTACAAAAATTTGACAATACGAAGCTCTTCGTATATCTTTGTATTCATATTCTTAAAAATACAACATAAGATGTCAAATTTTAAACCCACAGATTCTGAACTAGAGATACTCCACATCCTTTGGGAGAATGGACCTTCTTCGGTAAGATATATAAATGACATGCTAAATGAGCGAAGAGATGTAGGCTATACCACCACGCTCAAACTCATGCAGATCATGAATGAAAAAGGTCTGGTCAAACGAGATACTGCTGCTAAAACCCATATTTACATAGCAGTAGCCAAAGAAAATGATACTAAAAATAACCTTGTAAATGAATTTGTAAATGTGGCATTTCATGGATCCGCAATGAATCTTGTGATGCAAGCACTTGGTAATACCAAATCATCACCTGAAGAGTTGGAGGACCTTAAAGCACTTATTTCAAAACTAGAAAACCAATCCTAAAATGAATTCCTTATCCATCCTAGAAAGTAGCACAGTCAATGCCTTAGTTTGGTCCATCATCCATTCGATTTGGCAATTTTCATTGATAGCTTTGATCATGTCACTCTTGTTAAAAAGATATCAAAACCACACAGCCAATCTTAGGTATTTGATTGCATTAGGCAGTCTTGGTTTTTCATTTGTGGTAAGTTTAAGTACTTTTTTGTATTATTTCTATGAGACATCAGGGACGGATATGATTGCTATGTCTGAGAAGGAAGATTTTGTTTTATATATGGGTTCTGAGCCACTTGTTAACACAAGTTTGTGGATGGATATGTATGCTTGGATAGACCAATATCAGCAACCTATTTTCTATACATGGCTGATAGGTGTATTATTATTTGCATCCAAATTTTTATTCTCGCTCGGCTATGTAGAGTTTTTATCAAGAACTGCTACACCTATTTTTGATCAAGACGCTTATAGGAGTTTTCGAAAGATAATTAACCACTTAAAAATAGCTCAAAATGTCCAAATAGGTGAAAGCAAGTATGTAAAATCTCCCATGATATTGGGCTTTTTTAAGCCAATTGTTTTGTTTCCTGTTGGCATCATCAATCAATTAGATATTGCGGAGACAGAAGCAATTCTTGCCCACGAATTAGCGCATTTTGTCCGTAAAGACATTACTATTAATATGGTGCAAACCTTGGTAGAGATTTTATTTTATTATCATCCTGCCATATGGTGGATCAGTACGAATATCAGAGTAGAACGTGAAAACTGTTGTGATGACCTTGCCATCAAGTACATAGGTAATAATATACACTATGCAAAAACACTCGTCAAAATGCAAGAAATAAATAGCAGTCAATCGCCGATTTTGGCCTTAAATTTTAGTAAAAAAGATAGTTTTTTTTCTCAACGCATCAAAAGAATATTAAACATGACACAGACACGTAATTATTTAAAAGAAAAAATTTTGACTTCCATGGTCATTTTGTTGTTAGTTACATTTTTTGCAAAAGATATGATTGGAAATGATCATGGCTCTAGTGTAAATGAAATGAACAAAACAAACAAAGATATCGAGACAAACATAATCACTGTAGTAGATACAATGCCACTTAAAAAGGAATCGATTACCATTCAAAAAAAGACCAATGACCAAGATCTTAAAATATCAATGGAGAATGGTAAAATCACCAATTTGGAAATAGATGGAAAAAAAATAGACGAGAAAGACTATGACAAATATGAAGATATTATTTCAGAAGTTAAACCACGAAAATTTGGGTCAGGCCAAGGAAGTATCATGTTTTTTGGTGACGATGGTGAAGCTGCTCCATTTGAGTTTAATTTAGGTAGAGGAGGAAATTTGGATTCCATTATTGGTAAAATGGGTATGATGAATTTTGAAAAATTTGAGTTTGACCAAGAAAAGATGCAAGAACAAATGCAGAAAATGCAAGAACAATTGGGCAAAATGAACTTCGATTTTAAAGGTTTAGATTCTATGAATTTTGATTTTGCATTTCCTGATATGTTGGATGAAAATATGGTGCCACAAATGAGATTTTTTGATTTCGAAGATGGCGATTTATTTATTGAACCATTTGGTGAATTTCCAGAAAGTCAACGGATAGATAATCATATGGACGACATGGATTATGGCAGACGTTCATCAAATTTTAGTGAAGCACTAGGAAATGCTCTTAATAGAGATGGGTTGCTAATTCCTAACAAAGAAAATAAAGTAGAACTTACTGGCAAACATCTAAAGATAAATGGCGAGAAACAACCAACTAATATTTATCAGAAATACAAAAGAATTTTTGAAGAAACATCTGGCACCACTTTGGAAAAGAACTCTAAACTAGAGTTTAAATTTGAAGGTAAGGAATCAAAAAGAAAATATCGAGTTTATTAAGTATTACATTTAGTTCATTAACAACCAATAAAATATTAAAATATGATCATCAGGACCATTATGACTTTTGCAGTTGTCTTTACTTTGGTAGTAAGCGCTACTGCACAAGACACAAATACAAAGAAAAAAGTAGTTATCGTAAAAAAAACAGACGATAATGGTAAAATTACAGAGAGCCGGACGGAAGCAGAAGGTGCAGAAGCAGACGCTTTGATCAAAAAAATGGAAGCAGAAGAAGGAGTTAGTATTAATGAATCTGATGAAAAAGGGAAAAAAGTAATTCGTATTGATAAGTCTACGACTGAGAAAGAAATCAATTCTTCAGATAATAAAAATGTAGAAATCACCACAGAAATCATCAATGGTAATAAAAAGGAAAAGTACAAAATCATTAAATCTGATGAGGAAGGTGACCAAACCATGGAATGGGATGGAGAGGGCGAAATGCCTGAAGATATCAGAAAAGAATTAGAACAATTGGATATAGACACAGAGATAGAAGGTGATGTCATGCGTATTCATATCGATGCCAATGGCATGGAAAAAGAAGAAAATGATGAAAGAATCGTTATCAATAAAAAACTAAGAGATGGCGATAAAAGGCAACGAATGATGTGGAAAGAAAGAGATGGCAAACCATCATTTCCTGAAGGTAGAAACAGATCACTTAGTTTTAAATCCGATAGTCCAAACACCAATAAAGTGAGTCTAGGTGTCATGATAGAAAACACGGACAGCGGTGTGGTGGTGACAGATATCGTGCCTGGCTCAGCGGCTGAGTCAGCAGGTCTAAGACGTGGTGATACTATCCTTAAGATCAATGATAAATATATTTTCACCATCAATGGACTCTTAGAAGCCCTTAATCCATTCAATCCTGATGAAAAAGTAAAAATTAAATATATCAGAGAAGGAAAAGAAAAATCTGGCAGTGGGAAGCTAAAAGCTAGATAAGATAAAGTGCATTAACAATCAAAAAATAGAAGAATTCCGTTTGGATTCTTCTATTTTTATTTTTAGCAATAACATATTTTCAAGCTCTTTCTACCAATTCCAACCATTTGGCCAAAACAGATTTTAGTGCTTCTTCCTTAGATTGAACTTCTGAAACTGATGTAAATTTGGCCACCTTCCTTACATCTGGAAAGTCTCCTTCTAAGAGTCCACTGGTGTCCGTTACTTTTGCTCCAGTGGGGAAAACAAGCAGCACAACATCTTTTTTGTGCAAATTTATAACTACGATATCTCTTTTATATTCTTTAGGGTCAAAATCTTTCATCTCACCTGTAAAATAAAAGGCAGGCGAGTTCCATTTAATTTGCTCCGCTATCTCTGAACTACTTTCCAAAATAACTCTTCTAAGCGACAATATTACATCTTTTAATGGATGATCATTAGTATGGTAAAATGTTGCGACTTGTTCTTCCATACTTGGTTTAGATGCTTTTGCCATTTTATATATCTTTAAATTTTAGGTTTGCAGCTGCTAAGAGTTGATCAATTTTTTTAAGACCTGATGGTCCCATACCGTGCAAATTTGCTATTTCTTTTCTTGTAAATTTGCATAAAGACTCTAAATCAGAAACATCTATGCTTTCTAATGCACGTCTCGCTGGCGCACTGAATTCAACTATAAAATTTGATGTTGAGTTTTTTTCTGATTCGCATATTGGACAGATCAGGCAGTCACTACTTTTGTAGTATTTATGACCTGATTTACAAATTCTAAGCGTTTTATTTGATTTTGAAATCTTCATTTACTTCGTGTACTCTGAATGTTACGATCTCCCGGATAAGTTCATATGGTATTTCTTGGTCAAGTGGAAACTGGATAGATCCTTTGCCCGTTTTATATTTAGCAAGCTCTTTTTGGAAGGCAATATTTCCAGAAGGAAGTGCATAAAAACCAATATGATTTTTGAAGGCCGCAAAATAGACTAAGGGTTTTTTGTGCAGCTTAAATCCAGGCATATTATAAGATATTCCTTCTATTGCTTCAGGTGCTGCTTCAGTGATGACGCTTTTTATTTTTGTCAAGATTTCTGATATTTCACTCGGCCAATCTGCTAAATATTCAGCAATGGAAGTATAGGTTTTGCTTTGATTCATGATGATATTATAAAATTTAGTTATCACAATTAAACATCCACTTCACACCAAACTTGTCTTCACAACTACCATAGTATGCACCCCAAAACATAACTTGTAGATCTTGCTCGACCACGCCACCTACAGTAAGCGCATCAAACAACCTTTTGGTTTCTTCTTTGGTGTCAATATGCAAATTGATATACATATTATTTCCAAAAGTAACCTTAAAACCTAATTCAATGGGCGCATCAGTTCCCATGAGGACAAAGTCTCCCATTATAGGCAATTCCACATGCATCACGCCATTTCTTAAATGTTCTGGTAAAGGAGGCAATCCTTCCATAGGAGGCATATCACTAAATCTTCTAATGCCAGGAGCCACAAATTCTCCACCAAAAACAGTTTTATAAAAGTTAAATGCTTCTTCTGTTTGGGATGTAAAATTGAGATATACGCTTACTTTGGCCATTTTATTTAGATTCTAGAATTTTTTTGATATTTTTGATATTTTGTGTTTGTGCTTTTTTGATAATATATCCACCCATAAAGTAACTCATCAAGTTGAGTGGGTAGGAGGACTTGCTGTAAAATTCACTAGTAAGTGTGGTTTGATTTTCACTTACTTTTGAGAGAATATTTGCGGCTTTAGATTCGCCTTTCATTGGTCTTTTGAATCGCAAATCTAAGTCAATTCTATCTATAGACATTGCTGTGATTTCTTGCTCACCTTCTCCAACTCCATCCATCTTACTGTTCCATTTTTGGATAGCACCGACAGTACCATCTGTACCAATTATCTCGGGCACAAGATTCGGATCTTCCATAATCCACACACTATATTTTTCTTGATTTTTTAAGATTCTAATGTAGTCAAATATTTCTTGCTGTGGTTTATTAATTGTTTCAGAGACACTTATGGTGAATTCTTTGGGAATAAATATGGCCAATATTAGTAAAACCACAATAAGTATAATTATTCCAATTCCAATTATTTTCAGTATTTGCATGATTTTGATTAGATGATTTATAATTGCAAAGTTACGCTAAATTATTATTTGTAACTTACATAAATACGTCATTTATAGGGTGATTTGCGACAGAAGTTTTACCTTTGTTGAGTACAAATTTGTTATCATGAAGACCATCGCTATCCTTGTACCCGAGCACGCAGTTATGCAAGCAATCGCAGACCCACAGTATTGTTTTAGTGCTGTGAATCAGTTTTTAATTCAAGCAGGTAAGTTGCCATTGTTTGATGTAAAACTTGTCGGTGCAAAAGAAGTGGTAACCCTAAATTTTGGTTCTTATCAGGTTATTGTAGATGCGCTCATTGATGATATCCAAAAACCAGATTTGATTTTTATTCCTGCACTTTTTGGGGATTTGAAGCAAGCAGTTGAAGTTAATAGTAAACTGATTCCTTGGATTGTAAAAAACTATATACAAGGGTCAGAAGTAGCTTCTCTTTGTTTAGGTGCTTTTCTACTAGGAGCTACTGGATTATTGAATGGGCGGAAATGTTCTACTCACTGGGGATTCATAAATCAATTTAAGGTGATGTATCCTGATGTAGATGTACAAGATGGTCAGATAATAACGGAAGACGAACGCCTATATTCTAGTGGTGGAGCAAATTCATATTGGAATTTGTTACTTCACCTTGTAGAAAAATATACTGATAGAGAAACGGCAATACTTACGGCTAAATATTTTGCTATCGATATTGACAGAAATAGCCAGACAACTTTTGCAATTTTTAATGGTCAAAAGTCCCACCAAGATGAAGCAATAAAAGTCGCTCAACAATTTATAGAAAGCAATCTACAAGAAAAGCTTGTAATAGAACAGATAGCAGATCAGGTTGCTGTTGGCCGTCGAAGTTTTGAGAGAAGATTTAAATCCGCTACTGGCAATACGGTATTAGAATATATACAAAGAGTCAAAATAGAAGCTGCCAAACGCAATTTTGAGTCCACAGCTATGAACATTTCAGAAGTTATGTATAAAGTCGGCTATAATGATGAGAAGTCATTCCGTTCGACATTCAAAAAAGTGACAGGTGTGACTCCTATTGCATATAAAAAGAAGTACCAGAAAAGCCTGTTTTCTGTCTAATTTTAAAAAGTAAATTTTAGGTAAACAAAAAAGGCTTCAGGAAATGTTTTCCTAAAGCCTTTAAAAAAGTTTTCCCAACTTTATTTTTTCCACGGAAGCCTATGAGCGGTCCTTCCTATTTCTTTACCGAATCTTACACCTTCTTCACAATCCATTCTGAAGTGTACACCTAGTGGTACTCTAGACCATGCATTTTCATTTGCCATTTCTTCAAAACTAGAGAAAGAACGCGGTGTGCCTTCAAATTCAGTTCTGTTTTTGTGACAGTTATCAGTCATACCGTAAGAGTAACCAAAAATGTGTCCCAAAGCTTCTGCACCTGCAGCACCCATTGTAGAGTGACCTGAAGGATATGCTGGGAATGATGGGGTGACTGGTTCATTATCTCCAGGATTAAATAGATTTGGTTGCCATGATGGATCAATTACTCTTTGGATATATGATTCTGGTCTTTCTACATTGTAATGGTATTTTGAATTCCAACAAGCTACACCTGCATCATTACTTGCTGTGCCAACCAATGCAGTCATCCATACTGCAGTCTCAAGGTTACTATTCTCAAGTTTAAGTACTTGATCACCAATTGCAAGAAAACGAACTCCAGGGCTAAATGTAAGGTTAAGTAAGTCATCACTCCAGAACTCACCTACCCATTCCGCTTCATAAGAATGAGTTGGTGTATTTTGAGAATATACTTCTATAGCTTGAGAATATAAGTGTGATTTAGTGTCTTCGCTGTATGGGATTGGTTTACGACATATTTTCTGATCTTCTTTGATAGCAAAAACTCTAGCTTTGCCCCATACACCACCCATAGGTCTGCCTGGTCCAGGGAATGTAGGTTCCCAGTCACCTGGTTTTTTGAAATTAGCCTCCCAGTCATAACCTTGGAATGGATCTAGGTAGTGGTCATGACCTACGATATCAGTTTTTGACCATTCCCATACTGCTTCTGCAACTTCTCTACCTCTGTTTACAGATCTGTCATATACTTCTGCAGAAACTTCTGCTTTATATTTGTCATTAAGTCTTTTTGCAGTGGTTTTGATTAGTGTTTGCTGTACATCACCTACACGTGCAAAAAATCTTGGCATCAAATATTCATAACTTGCATTTACTACCAATGGCCAGTGATATTCTTTTGTTCTATCTGCATCTGGAACATCAAAACCTGCCCAATATCCATCAAATGAATTAAAATCTGGCATTCCTGCGATACATCCTTCATATGCGGATAATCCTAAATAAGCTACGGATCTTGGTGCTGGACCTGGACGGTAACCTGCTGCATATCTTTCCACCTGTAGGTATGTTTCATTCCACTCATAGGTAGCTTCATTGTCAAAGTCAGCCACTTTTTTAAACTCAGAGTTTTCTGTTTCGTCTGTAACATCTTTTTTACATGATGATACTACTAGGGTAACAGCTAGTAAAAGAAAAAGTAATTTTGTTATACGGATCATATCGAACTATTGTTTTAATGTTTAAAAGTGTCACAAAGCTACTCCTAAGCCTATTGAGTTAACCAATTTTTTCATTAGAATTTTATTAGAAATGATTAGTAACCTTAAGATACGAATTTATTCTCTTTATATTTGCTTCGTAATAAATAGATTACATTAAGTTAAGTTGTAGTTTATGGTATGTAAGTTTGTAAAATAAATGAAGTAGATGCATATTCTATTGGTAGAAGATCAGCTAGGAGTAGTACAATCATTGAAGCAAGGACTTGAAGAAAAAGATATTAGGGTAGATATTGCAACAAATGGTATAGATGGCAAAAAACTTGCAGAAGAGAATACATATAATGTCATAGTACTAGATGTTATGATGCCAGGTATTAATGGTATAGACTTATGTAACATGCTTAGGAAATCAGGAAGTAGTGTTCCCATACTTATTATTTCTGCATTAGATTCTGTAGAAGATAAAATAATTGGCTTAGACGCTGGTGGTGACGATTATCTTGCTAAGCCGTTTGAGTTTAATGAGTTTTTAGCTCGCATCAAAGCATTGGATCGCCGCTATAATAGTATATATCAAGCGACAACAACTAGACAAATTGAAGATTTAGAAGTCAATTTTGTCAACAGAACAGCTTTCAGGCTTAAAAAGAACCTTGATCTTACGCCAAAGGAATTCAGACTTCTTGAATTTTTTATAAATAATGAAAATAAAGTTGTTTCTAAAAATGAAATTGCTGTAAAAGTTTGGGATGTCGATTTTGATACTGGTACAAATGTAGTGGAGGTCTATGTAAATTATCTACGCAATAAATTGGACAAAGGTTTTGATAAGAAGCTAATTCATACTAAATTTGGCATTGGATACATATTCAATCCCAAATAATATGCAGATACGCACTCGGCTTACATTATGGTTTATAGGTATTACAGCGTTACTGTTGTTGTCATCATTGGTATTTATTTATATCAATTTTAGCAATCATATCAAAGCTGAATTTTATGAAGGCTTAGAATCAAAAGCAGTAATGACGGTCGTAATGCTTGTAAAGAATAATCCTGAACTTGAGACTGAGAAAGAAGAAAATGAACATAATGAAGTACTACCTTCCAAAGAAAACATTATAGTTTTTAATACAAAATTCGAAAAGCTATTTTCATTCAATAAAGAAGACCAAATTTCTGAATCAGTCTTAAGGGCGATTTTGGCCAAAGGGGAGCATAAGTTTAATCTTGGTATGTATGATGCAGTTGGTATAAAATACACCACTAATTTTGGAAAAGAACTCATTATCATATCTAAAGGTGTCTTTTTGTCACAAGAGTTGGTTAGGTTGGGAAATATCCTAATAATTACATTTTTTTTGTTTTTGACCTTGACGGCTGTTGGTGGATACTATTTTGCTGGAACAGCCCTACAGCCTATCACCAAAACAATGAATGAAATAGATAATATGTTGCCATCAGATTTGACACAAAGACTAAATGTAGATAATAATAAAGATGAACTTTCTAGGCTTTCATTTACCTTTAACAAATTGCTAGACAGAATTGAAGATGCATTCAAAATTCAGAAGGGGTTTTTATCTAATGTTTCACACGAACTGCGCAATCCATTGGCTTCTATTATTTCGAGTATTCAAGTAAATTTATCCAAAGATAGATCGACAGAAGACTATAAAACTTGTCTTAATAATATTTTGCATGAAGCGGTAGATTTAGAACATACTTCTACACACCTTATGGAACTGGCTAGGATCTCAGCAAATTCTGATAAAATCTTATTTGACAAAACAAGGGTTGATGAGTTGATTTGGCAATCTATTGCTACTGTCAAAAAGTCTAGTCAGCAATATACTATCCGCTTTGATTCTACACATCTGCCAGAAGACCCAAATAAACTTAATATTTTGGCAAATGATGCATTAGTCAAAACAGCCTTGATCAACTTACTAGAAAATGCTTGTAAATTTTCTCCAGATCATCATGCTGAAATTAATTTAAATATATCTGATAATCAGTTCATTGCCATAGAAATCAAAGATTCTGCACCAAGGATACTTAACGAAGAAAAAGAACTGATATTCAAGCCGTTTTATAGGAGTAATGCAACAAATAAAATAAAAGGTTCGGGTATCGGACTGTCGCTGGTCGCAAGTATTGTTAATATTCATAAAGCCAAACTGACCATTTCTAATACTGAAGGAGAAGTAGGTAATCTTTTTACTATTATATTTCCTATAAAGATGATGTAAGTGAACCCAAATAAATTCTAATTAAATTCTAATCCTACGCTAATCTAAAAGTTGTAATTTTGTGGTTTCGAATAAAGAAATGGTAAAGTTTAATCAGGTAAAATTAAATAATATATTTGGGTTGTTTCGTCTTATGGCGTTACTGTCTTTAGTTCTTCTTTTTTCTTTCTTTAACCCAAAGATGCACGAAGAAAAAAGAAGAGATCTAGAGGTCAAATCAATAGTATTACAATGGTATAATTTATTTCTAGTCTTAGAAAGTAAAGATACGACAGCCTTTCCACCTATATCTGCGCAACGTTTGGCTGATTTGGGCATGTCTGGATATTTGTCTCTAGACTACCAGAAAACAATGTCATTCTCTCAAGATGAAACTTTACAATTACTAAATAAGGTATATAGTGATGCTCTGAGTAGGTATTACAATCACTTAGATCAAAATTCCAAACAAAGTATAGAGAAACTAGAAAACGATATTGCGTCTACAATTTTAATTTCTAATAGTAGTGCAGACTTGGTCGCTAAGTCTAGCGAAAATATTAAGAATAGCTTACCTAAGTTTTTTGAAAGTCGTACAGAAAATTTCTGCGAAGTCCAAGAATCTAATCCAAATAAGGTCGCTGAGCAGACTAAATCTAAGTTTGCTTTTAAGTCTGAACATGCTATTTTACCAGAGTGGGGTAAGAAAAAAACCATAGTAGTCAATAAAAACAAGGTGACTTGCGTAAAACCATATGCAAATAAAGACTCATTCCAAAAAGCGTTATATGCAGAAGCATTAGAGATATACTCTATGTCACACAATCTGACAAAAGACGATGTTTGGGTAGCTGAATTTTGGGGAGATGACGTAAGGGGATTGACTTTTTCACCACCAGCGCGATGGATTTCTATCTTAAATCAAATAGTTCAAAAAGAAGAAGTGTCCGCAGAAGAAATGATAGACCTGTATCTGAGGATGGGCATTGGTCTTTATGATGCTGCTATTATAAGTTGGAAAAATAAGTATGATTATAATTTATTAAGACCTTCAGATTTTATTCAGAACAATATTGATGGCAATTGGCAACCATTCCATGCAAATCCAAATTTTCCAGCTTATCCATCAGGGCATGCTGTTTTCGGTGCGGTAGGGTCTAGAATTCTAGAAGCTAGTTTTGGTACTGATTATAAGATGACTGACATGAGTCATTCACACAGGATCGAGTTTGTGGGTAAAGAGAGATCTTATAATTCATTAAGAGATATGGCCCATGAAAATGCATATTCGAGAATGCTCATGGGTGTTCATTACAAGCAAGACTGTGATGAAGGTTTGAGATTGGGTTACGAAATAGCAGATATTATCAATAGTACCGATTTTAAATCTATTCTAGTAAAAGATAACTACCACTTATAATACATTCTCTTCCCGATGGTCTGGCTCTAAGATAGCCTATCGGTACCTTTGGAAATTTTCAATAAACAATTATTTATTATAATTCTCTCCCTGATGGTCTGGCTTCAAGACAACCTATCGGTAAATTTTGGATGTATCAACAAACCGATCTGATGTTTTTGAGCCATCGGATCAAGTGTCCAACAAACTTAAGAAAGCCCTACGATCTTACCATCATTATCTATGTCAATATGTTCCGCACTCGGTATCGCAGGCAGGCCAGGCATTCTCATCACATCACCTAGAAGAGGAATGACAAAACCAGCACCACCGGCAAATTCAAATTCTCTCACAGTGACATTAAAGCCTGTAGGTCTACCTATTTTCTTTTCGTCATCCGAGAAGCTAGCAGGTGTCTTGACCATACAAACAGGTAATTCTTGATATCCTAATTTGGTAATTTGTGCTATTTGTGACTTCGCTTTTGATGTATATTCCACATCATCTGCGCCATAAATTTCTGTGGCTATAGTTTTTATTTTGTGTTCGATGCTATCCGTAAGATTGTATAATGGTTTGAAATTGTTCTTACCTTCATGTATGCTTTCTACGACAGCAGCGGCTAGTTCTGACGCTCCTGCACCACCATTTGCAAATGCTGTACTTACGATAGCTTTCACACCTTTTTGTGCACATAACTCTTTAATGACTTCATATTCATCATTTGTATCTGTGGGGAATGCATTGATAGCCACGACCGGATTAAGGCCGAATTTCTGAACATTCTCGATGTGTTTTTCTAGATTGCAGAATCCTTGTCTCACAGCATCAGGATCAGAATTTGTCAATACATCTTTGTGTACGCCTCCATGATGTTTTAATGCTCTTACAGTAGCAACTACAACTACGCCATCTGGCTTAAGCCCTGAAGAAACACACTTGATGTGAAGGAATTTTTCAGCTCCAAGGTCAGCTCCGAAACCTGCTTCTGTCACTACAAAATCTCCAAGAGAAAGCCCCATTCGTGTAGCAATAACGGTATTAGTGCCTTGAGCGATACTCGCAAATGGGCCACCATGAAGAATAGCCGCATTTCCTTCTAGTGTTTGCACAAGATTCGGCTTAATGGCATCTTTTAGCAAAACAGCCATAGCACCAACAGCCTTTAAATCACGCGCAAAAACAGGTTTGCCGTCATAAGTCTGACCTACATAAATATTACCTAATCTACGTTTTAGATCCTTAAGATCATTAGATAGACACAAGATAGCCATGACTTCTGAAGCAGGCGTGATATTGAATCCATCTTCGCGCATGATACCATTGCCTTTGCCACCGATGCCAACTATGATCTGCCTCAAAGCTCTATCATTCATATCCATAACACGCTTCCATGCTACTGTACGAGGATCAATATTAAGGTTGTATTGTTTGTTTTGAATATTATTATCTATGAGTGCAGAAAGGAGATTATTAGCTTTTTCGATTGCAGAAAAATCTCCTGTAAAATGAAGATTGATGTCTTCCATAGGAATGACTTGCGCATATCCACCACCCGCAGCGCCACCTTTGACGCCAAATACAGGACCTAATGATGGCTCTCGCAAGACTGCAATAGCTTTATTGCCATTATAGTTAAGTCCATCCGTAAGACCGATCGTTGTGGTAGTTTTCCCTTCACCATATCTAGTAGGTGAGAGTGCTGTCACCAATATAAGTTTACCATTTGGCTTTTCTTTCTGTAAGTGCAAAGGAAGCTTTGCTTTGTATTTACCATAATACTCTAGATCATCTTCTGTGATATTGAGTTTTTCAGCGATATGTTTGATATGCTGAATCTTTGCGTTTTGGGCGATTTCTATATCGCTAGGGAAAGTGGCCATGTGATTTATATGATTAGGACTGCAAATATGGCAAAATACTTTGAAAGGCGTATATGTTTAGATCCTAAAATGTAGTGATAAATATCAGTAACTTTTGTTACACCTTAACGAAATGGACCACCTTATCTTTGCATGTGAAATAATTGTAAGCTTTTGTATCGTAAGTATTATATTCCTATTGCGTCTTTCTTTATTCTGGTGCTTTCATTGGTGTACATTGAGTTCTTTATGGATGATATTAAAGTCATAGTACCGCTGAAGAATTCATGGGAGATGGCAGTCCCACATCAAGAAGTACCGCAAGGATTATCATCTCTAAAAGCCAGGGATTGTGGTATGTGTCATGTACAACATTATGAAGAATGGCAAAAATCTACCCATGCTAATGCGTGGACAGATAAACAATTTCAAGCTGAACTGAAAAAGGAGTCTAGCCCTTTTATGTGTATCAATTGCCACATTCCTTTGCAAAACCAACAAGAATACCTCATCAAAGGACTGGAAGACGGCGACATTTATAAACCTGTAAAGGAAAAAAATCCACACTTTGATCCAGAACTACAATTAGAAGGCATCACCTGTGTCAGTTGTCATCTCAGAGACAATAAGATTATAGGGCCTACAGGAACTACATTAGCACCACATGCAGTAAAAAAGGACACAGAACATCTTTCTGAAAAACTTTGTATCAGTTGTCATAATGCTACAGCTGTTGTGACGCCTACTTTGGCTTGTTCATTTCAGACGGGTGATGAGTGGAAAGCGGGACCTTTTTATAAACAAAAAAATTGTATTTCGTGCCACATGCCTGAGACACATCGATCTATCGTGGCGAGTATGCCTGAGCGCAAGAGTAGATTCCATAGTTTTCCAGCATCAGGAATTCCTAAATCATCAACCCATTATCCCGAGAGATTGGAAAGCCTGACTTTTACGCTATCACCGAATAAAAAAACTTACGCCACTAAAGATAGTTTGATTTTTACATTAGAACTTACTAATGCAAACGCTGGTCACCGAGTACCAACTGGAAACCCTGAAAGATTTATTATCACAGAAATGGTATTAAAAGATAAAAAAGGAAATATCATAAGTCAAAAACAAGAGCGTATTGGAGAGCATTGGGAATGGCATCCCATTGTCAAAAAAATAAGTGACAATAATCTCAATCCTGGTGAGTCTAGAAAATACACTTTTCGTGAAAAACCTTTGCCTAAAGGAAGTTACACCTTACATTTTTCAGTATCAAAACACAGACTCACACCCGAATCGGCTAAGTATAACAAGCTAGGTACGGACTATCCTCTTTCATTTGTTGCATTGGAGCAGACGTATGATTTTGATGTGAAGTAAGGTAAGTATAAAAATTCTTTTGAAATTCAAATATACATATATATCCCATCAAGCCGAATTCCTCCCAGCATTTATAATTCCAAAGGCACATCGCACTACTATTTTTTCGTAACTCGCTTGGATGTTTTGGTCTGTGGGTTCAGTGACATCGCGGAGTTTGGATAATGCGTATTGCTGTATGGTGACAAGTGGCAGTACGATGCGTTCTCTCATTTGTACTGATAATCTATCTACAGGATATGCTTCCATCAATTCTTTGTGGTCACCTAGCAAGAGAAGATTGGTGGTAGTTAGATGGTATTCGTTTGCTATTTTTTTGCGGATGGGGCCATAAACAGGATGATTAGATATATGTGCGGTTAAAGGTAGGAATGTCTTAAATAAGGTCATTTCACTATTGTCTATCAATGTCCGGAAAAACAGTGATTTCTGATATATTTGTTTCAACGCGTCAAATTTTCCTTCTGATTTCAGTTGTTCTATGGCAGTTCCCAGACCGTAAAATCCTGGTACATTTTGTTTGATCATATTCCATGATGCCACAAATGGAATCGCTCTGAGATCTTTGATGGTCATCTTGTCTGTTTTGCCACGTTTGGCAGGGCGACTACCGATATTGGTCTGTCCGAAATATTTTAAAGGACTCACATCAGCCATGTATTGCACAAAATCAGGATGATTCTTTAGGTCTAGATAGGTGGCTAAACTGATTTCTGCTACCTGAAAGATAAGTGCTTCTTCTTCTGGTGTAAAATTTTCTTTGTCGTCAGAAAATACATTGTTGGTGATGCCTGCATTGATGAGTTGCTCGATATTGTACCTTGCTGAATCAATAATTCCAAAGTTTGAACTAATGGTCTGACCCTGTATCGTCAGTTGGATTTCTTTGCTTGAGATGTCTTTATTCATCGATGCATAAAACTTATGTGTTTTGCCACCACCACGAGCTGGAGGACCTCCACGACCATCAAAAAACAAAACATCGATCTCATATTTTTTTGAAAGTCTGCTTAGCTCTTCCTTTGCTTTGTATATCATCCAATTTGCCATAAGGTAGCCACCATCTTTGGTTCCATCAGAAAAACCTACCATGATCGTTTGTTTGTTATTTCGTTGTGCCAGATGTTTTTTGTAAACATCGAGTTCGTATAACTGCTTCATAATAAGCGGTGCATTGATAAGGTCGTCTATCGTCTCGAATAGTGGTACGATATCCACACTGATATGGTCCGCATCCCAACCTGACATTTTGAATAGGGTCAGTACTTCCATGACATTTAGCACACTCGAACATTGGCTGATGATGTATCTCTGACAAGTGTCTTCACCAAATTCTTCTTGGATTTTATTGATGGTTTGAATCGTGAGGATGGTATCACTTTGGAGTTCATCATCTAGTTCTTGGGCATCGATTTTGATATTAGATTTGGTAAGAAAGTCTATTTTTTGTAGCTCATCAAGAAAGGTATATTTTTCCTTTTGGTTTGATTTTTGGCCAATAATGGTGTCTATTAGCTTTGTATGGACATCATTTTCTTGTCTTATATCTATAAATGCAAAGTGAAGTCCAAAGCACAAAACTTTATTGATTAGATTTTCTACTTGGGTAATAAAAAGTCCATTATGTTCCTTATTTAGTATTGCTAAAACTTCTTTTAATGGTTGTATGATGTCATCGTGTGAAGTTATGTTTTGACTATTGCGCAAGAATGCTTGTTCGTATAGGTCTGACTCTAGTTTTGAGATGATCGTATCTACACCTTTGAATGTGAGTCTTCGTTTGAGTTTGCGCACATCTCTATAATAACATTTTAACAATGCAATATGCAGTGAAGTTGCTACTCTGTAAGTGGTGGCAGCTTTGACAAATGGATTCCCATCTCTATCTCCACCCGGCCAAAATCCCATACGGATGATGGGTCCAAGGGTAGGATTTAAGAATGGAAGTGTATCTTTGTATTCTGCGACGATGTCTCCCACACTATGGTAAAATACATTTTCGAGAAACCATATCAAACTCACGGCTTCATCATAAGGTGTCGGTTTTTGTTTGTTTAGGAATGGGGTTTTGCCTAATTGCTGGAGTAGCAAATTTATGTTTTCAGTATCATTTATTTTTAGTGAGGCACTCAGATCATTGATAATACCAAGCACCGATCCTGGATAAAACTGTGTAGGATGTGCTGTGAGTACGAGTCGAACACAAAAGTTCTCTAGGTTTTTTATGTCTTCGTCAGAGTATGTATGTGTAGAAAATTTAGTTTCTAATGGTTTTAAGGTTCCGGTACCTTTTAGGTCATTTATTTTGTCATAAGCAGCATCTTCGAGTGCATCGAATAGGACGATTTGTCTTTCTATATATTGGATGGTCCGAAACATAAAGTCAGCTCTTTCACTTTCTGTATGTAGGATGGTATGATTGTCAAAAAAAGAGTCCATAATATCTGGTACCTGCTGACCTGACTCGTATCCTTCTTCACATTGAGATAAAAGTAGAGACAATAAGATACCTGTTTTTTCAATTTTTACGAATGGTAATGAAAGAAATAGGCTATTGTACAATTGAAATTTGATGGCAATATCATTATGGAATTGTACTATATTCTTTGAAACTTGAGCCGACATACTTAGTGTTTTGATTACAATATGTACAAAGATAGGAAAAAAAGATTAAACGGGTTTTGCTTATTAAGACTTTATCAAAGTTATGTTTTTGTAATGTTAGCTATTGTCATAAATAACGCAAGTTGGATGGTTAACATTTTAAATACCTCTATTAAAACCAACTTCCTTTTACATGATAATAACGCTCTACACTCGCACCAAATCCCAAATTTCTCTGAGCTATATTTTTAATATTTGACCCTGTGAAGTCGAAGATTTTGTTCTCTCCAGCATGTTTTTGAATAACGTGATCGATCAATAAATACATAGATTTGATTTCTTTACCACGATGATCTGATGCACAAAGAAGAAAGTAGACACGGTTTCCCATTAATATAAAAAATGCAGAAGCTCTTATTTCATCATTTTCCATTACAGACACCAAAAAACCATTTTTTAAGGAGATAGATGAATTGATTAATTTCTCTACTTTTAAATGGTGTTTGCCCAGGAGTAATGTCGGGTCATTATCCTTTAGAAAGTCGATCTGTGTTATGATATCTGTATTTTCATTTACATGGTGGTTTTCTACAGCTCTTGCAAATGCTAGGTTCCTTTTCGTGTTTCTGTTATAGTTTTTTACTAAATTTTCATGCGTTAATGTAAGGTCTAATACGTGATTTTCTTTTGTAACATGTTTTAACTTTAATGGGAAATCATCGTCCGTAAGTATATCATATTTGAATACTTTGGATGACAATTTATCATAAAATGCGTCTATTTCGTTATTCGTTATTTCTTTTTCCCTACTGAATAAACCTAGTCTCTGACAAAGCAAAGGTTGCGAAATGTATGGAATCCCATATTTATATTTTTTGTAGAAGGGCATTACTATTTCATAATCTCCTGATATCCAAGCTTGCCACTGACTATCAGTCATTGCATCAAGGTACCAAGTATTTGCATATACATTTACCTTATGACTAGAAGAAATGGTATTATTCCATTTCTCATCGTCTATTTCCTTTCTTTGCAACAACCTTAAATTCATCAAGTTAACTTTTATGCATAGAGTTTTTCTATCTCATCTGCATATTTCGTCAGGATAATCCTTCTTTTTAACTTCATGGTAGGTGTAAGCTCAGATTCTGTACCGTCATTTCTTATAGCTTCCCAAGTATTTCCGATAAGGGCAAATTTTTTGATCTGCTCGATATGACCTAAATTTTTATTGATTTCGTCCACACATTGTTGGATTCTAACAAGGACTTTTTCATTATGGATGATATCTTGTAACGATGTCCAAGTGATTTGATGTTCTTCGCACCACATTTTTAGCGCATCTTGTGATGGAACAATCAGTGCTGAAACAAATTTTTTATGGTCACCCACTATCATGGCTTGTTCTATTAGGAAGTCTTCTTTCAGACTGCTTTCTATAGGAGCAGGTGCTACATATTTACCACCTGATGTTTTTAATAATTCTTTTTTGCGGTCTGTGATTTTGAGATATTTTTTACCATTTGGACCATCTACAAATGTTCCTATATCACCAGTACGGAAGTAAGTTTTGCCATTCAATTCCTTAAATACGGCTGCTGTCTGTTCAGGTTGCTTATAATATCCTTGCATGATATTAGGACCTGCTGCTATGATCTCCCCTTCTCCTTCATTGTAATCACCTTCTGATCTGTCTATCACTATATCACAAATATCGAGTGGTACGCCCACAGTTCCTATTTTATTAGATCCGCTATAATAATGATTTAAAGTCAATACAGGCGACGTTTCTGTCAGTCCATATCCTTCTGTAATGGTGATACCTGCTGCCGAGAATACCCTTGCTATTTTGGCAGGGCAAGCGGCTGCACCTGTGGCAATTCCCTTTACATTTCCGCCTAAGGCTGCTCTCCATTTGGAGAATATGAGTTTATCTGCTATTTTTCGTTTTATGGCATCGAACCCAGTGAATTTTTTGCCATGTTCGAAATCGTCTGTCAATTTGAGTGCCCAGAAAAACAGTTTTTTCTTTAGTCCTGTAAGTGCCAAACCTTTGTTGTATATCTTTTCATACACTTTCTCAAGGAGTCTAGGTACGGTAGTGAAATAATGTGGTTTTACAGAAGCGAGATCACCGGTTTCTCCACCTAGATTGTCTGTTCCTGTAAAGTATATTTCCGTAGCCAAGGATGTATAGACATAAAGAACTGCTCTCTCAAATATATGACATAAAGGGAGAAAACTCAAAATTCTTTCACCTTTTTTGACTGGTAATAAGTCTGAACAACTTTCTACGACACTGATGATATTCAGGTGGGTCAGCATGACGCCTTTTGGATTTCCTGTGGTACCAGATGTGTAAATAATCGTGGCAAGGTCTTCAGATTTTATGGTTTGGCTTATAGATTCTACTTTTACTAAATGTTTGTCATTCATAAAATCAAGCCAAAAAGGTCGCCCACCTTGTTTGTCAAAACATATGATTTCTTTGAGTGAATCTACTTTGGATTGGGCTGCAGAAACTTTGTCGTAGAGATCGCCACTACCTACAAAACAAATTTTTACTTCTGCTTCATTCATAATGTATTCATACTCTCGGGAACTAATCGTAGGATACATGGGTACACCTATCGCACCTATATATTGGATGGCAAGATCGGTGACAACCCATTCAGGACGATTTTTATAAACGACAAGACCTATTTTATCTCCTTTTTCGATACCAAGATCTAATAAACCTGATGCAAGTTTTCTTGACTTTTCTATCACATCAGCAGTCGAATAGAACTGCCATTCATCACCTACCCTAGAACCAACAAATTTGTCTATCGGTCCATCATCAAATTGTTTTGTAATATAATCAAATAATCTTGTGGCCTGCATGATCTAAAGCTTTATTTAATGAGTACTGAAAGAAAAAAAATATTGAATACCAACGCTTTAATGAAAGGTAAAGATATAGTATTTGGAATATTATTTCAAAAGATAATTATGTTTTTTTAATTTGTTCATCTTGTAGGCCGACATAATAATTGATTGTTATGATTGAAGTCAGCTATATTTTTTATAAAAAGAAATCAAATTATAAAAAAATAATAATTATATCTTTGTGCCTATGAAGCAGAAGAAACAAACCAACCATATCGCCGCTACACCAAGTGTAAAGATAGCGGCTCTTCCTGAGTCGTTTAAGTGGCATAGCTTATTCGTTTTTATTTTTGGGGCAGCGCTATATTTAAACACGTTAGGACATGAGTTTACCCAAGATGATGCCATCGTTATTTATGACAATATGTACACTACAAAAGGTGTGTCAGGTATAAAAGGCTTGTTTACGGAAGATACTTTTTTTGGTTTTTTTAAGGAAGAAGGCAAAGCAAAACTTGTTTCGGGTGGACGTTATAGACCATTCACTCCTGCGATGTTTGCCGTTGAATACCAACTCGTAGGCAAAAATCCGTGGCTCGGTCACTTGATTAATGTTCTGTTATATGGTTTTCTTTGTCTGATGGTTTATAAGTTGCTAATATCACTTATTTGCCATAAAGATGACTCAGAGCGAAATGGGTATATAGCCTTGGCAGCAGCTCTGATATATGCAGCGCATCCATTGCATACAGAAGTTGTAGCTAATATTAAGGGTCGAGACGAAATCATGAGTATGCTGGGTAGTGTAGTTGCTTTATACGCCATACTTAAGTATGTGGATCTCAAACAATCTAAGTATTTGATTTATGCGTGTGTAAGTTTTTTTATCGCCTTCCTTTCCAAAGAGAATACCATTACATTTCTAGCAGTAGTCCCTTTAGCTTTGTATTATTTTAGAGATTATGGTATGAAAACAATATTGTCATCTAGTGCAATGTTGCTGATTCCTACTATTTTGTTTTTGATGATCAGGTCTGCTATTTTGGGCAATGATTTCGGTGGTACACCCATGGAACTTATGAATAATCCATATCTCAAATTGGTCAATGGCAGTTATGTCCCCTTTGAGGCAGGTGAAAAACTAGCAACGATTCTATTTACACTTGGCAAATATGTACAGTTGCTTGTCTTTCCACATCCGCTGACCCATGATTATTACCCAAGGTATGTCGACATTATGAGTTTTGGAGATCTTAGTGTGTGGTTGAGTCTTGCGGTATATGGATTGATAGCTTTTGTGGCTATTCGTGGGTTAAAAACAAAGAGTATCATAGGGTTTGCGGCTGCTTATTACATTATCACTTTATCCATTGTTTCAAATATCGTATTTCCGATCGGTACGAATATGTCTGAACGATTTATGTTTATGCCTTCATTAGGTTTTGCATTGGTGGTTGGGTATTACTTAACCAATTTGGTTTACAGCAAATGGGGAAAACAAGCACTTTTTGTAACATTAGGTGTTATTCTTTCCCTTTATACACTTAAAACCATCACTCGTAACATGGTATGGGAAAGTGATTTTAAACTCTTTACCACTGATGTAAAAACTTCTGTCAATAGTGCCAAAGTCCTAAATGCTGCAGGTGGTGCATTGACTACTGAGGCTTTTAAAGAAAAGGATGAGTCCAAAAAAAGGGAAATGCTTACGGAAGCTATTGGATATCTTAATAAAGCAGTACAAGTGCATCCGACTTATAAAAATGCTTATCTCATAGCTGGAAATGCAAATTATTATCTCAAAGATTATGATAATGCTGTGATTGCATACGAAAAGGCATTGGCGATAGATCCAGAATTTGCTGATGCCAATAAAAATCTAGCCATTACACTTAGAGATGCAGGTAGACAAGCAGGAGAAGTAGAAAATAATTTAGCAAAAGCAGAAGCCTTATTGACCAAGTCATACAATATATTTCAAGATGATACCGAGACTTTGCGATTGCTTGGCGTCGCCAATGGGATAAAGGGAAATCATCAGGGTGCTATCACATATTTCCAAAAAGTAGTGGCATTAGACCCAAAAAGTGCTGGTGGTTTTCTTAATCTGGGCAACGCCTATAAAAATGCAGGAGACATGGTGAATGGAGAAAAATATATCCAACAAGCCGTAGCAATTGAACCAAATATCTTGAATAATCAAGGTAAATAATGATGTAAATGGCCTATATTGATGACTTTAACAGTTTTTTATCGTCTGATACATATGTCAATTATGAATACAATCGTTAGACTAGTATGTGCTTTTTTAAAGTTTATAAGTTTTGTACCTTAAATTAAGCACTAAAGGTCAATAAGAAAGAATATGATTAGAAGGATATTGAAGGCTGGGATTGGAATTGTTATTTTGATATTGATTGTGGGTACGCACGGTTTTTCACAACATTATTTACAGCGAGAAGATGCTTGGGTAAATACCACGATAAGTAACATGACCTTGGATGAAAAAGTAGGGCAACTTTTTATGGTAAGGGCATTTTCCAAAGGCTATGTTGGTGAAGAAAAAAAAATATCTGATTATATAACAAAGTACCACATAGGAGGGATTTGTTTTTTTCAAGGTTCGCCATTGGAGCAAGTCAATCTGATAAATAATTACCAACAAAAAGCAAAGATTCCACTTTTTATGGGTATAGATGGCGAATGGGGACTAGGTATGCGATTTCCAACTCAGACTATATCTTATCCCAAACAACTCATGCTCGGTGCCATTCAAGACAATAGACTTATTTACGAAATGGGTGTAGAAGTCGCAAAACAATGTAAAAGAGCGGGGATAAACATCAATTTTGCACCTTCAGTAGATATCAATAACAATCCTTCCAATCCAGTAATCTATGATAGATCTTTCGGTGAGTCTGCCCAAAATGTAACTGCCAAAGGATATATGTACATGAAAGCTATGGAAGATGAAGGTATAATGGCATGTATTAAACATTTTCCAGGACATGGAGATACAGATGTGGATTCGCACGAAGATTTACCAATACTCAATCATTCTAGAGAACGACTAGAAAGTACAGAGTTTTTTCCTTTTAGACGACTTACTGCTTATGGTGCAAGTGCTTTGATGGTAGGACACCTTAATATTCCAGCCTTGGATGACAGGGTAAATAGACCGACTACATTGTCAAAAAATGTGATCAAAAACATCCTGCGCCAGGAAATGGGTTATAATGGATTGATTTTTACAGATGCCATGGATATGAAAGGTATCACAAAATATTATCCAAATGGCGTCGCTGAAGCAGAAGCTTTTTTAGCTGGGAATGATGTTATTTTATTACCTGAAGACCTTGTAAAAGCCGTTGCCACCATCAAACAATATGTTTCAGATGGTAAAATCTCCGAAAAAAGATTGGATGAAAGTGTACTTAGAATATTGAGAGCTAAATATAAACTAGGTTTAAATACAACGCCCACCCACAGTTCAGATGAATTATCCAAATATCTGATGCGTAATCAAGCGGTGGCTGTTAAGGAAAAACTTACAGAAGCGGCAATTACATTAGTATCTGATAATGATGAGATTATCCCCATAAAAAATACGAATGATCTCCGATTGGCTACCTTAAGTTTTAACAAATCTATCATAACACCTTTTCAAACTAGGGTCAGTGACTATGCCCAATCAAAGCATTACCAACTGATGTCACATCAACTGAAAGACCAGTATGTACAATTATTACAGACTTTATCACAGTTTGATAGGGTTGTAGTAGCTATTCATACGTCCGGAAAACAAAGTGCATACAACAAAGAAGTTTCTCAAGAAATGATAGGGTTTTTGAGAGAGCTAAATAAAAAAAGTAACATCATAGTAGTCCTTTTCGGTAGTCCATATCTCTTAAAAAGAATGGGTGATCTGGACAATATTTTATTATGCCATGACAATAATAGAATGACCCAAGACATAGCTGCCCAATCATTATTTGGTGTAAATGTTATTTCTGGAAAGTTACCTATTAGTGTCAGTGATAAATGGAGACTCGACCATGGATTGTATCGTAACTCTTTAGGAAGACTGGGTTATTCTGTTCCTGAAAGGGTAAAAATGAATTCAGATACATTAATGTTGATAGATTCTATCATGGCGGAAATGGTCCGTCTCAATGCAGCACCAGGAGGCCAAGTAGTCATTGCCAAAGACGGGAAGATCGTATTTTCCAAATCCTATGGAAAGCTAACTTCTGATGGATATTATGTCTTGCAAAATACCATTTACGATGTGGCTTCATTGACCAAAGTATTGGCGACAACCATTGCCACTATGAAATTGGTAGATGATAGGAAAATAAATGTAAGCCATCCACTTCGATATTATATCACTGATCTCAATGGAACGGACAAAGCTAATATTAAGGTGGAAGATGTATTGTCTCATCATGCAGGTCTACAAGCAGGACTTCTTTTTTATAATAAAACAACACTGGAAGGTAAAACGAAATCTTATAACGATACCTATTACAGCAACATCTTAAAAGAAAATTATACCATTCCTATAGCTAATAACATGTTCATGCGTACTGACTATAGAGATACAATGTGGCAATCCATTTACAGCAGTAGGTTGACGGGTAATAATAATTATAAATACAGTGATTTAGGATATTATATTATGCAGAAAGTGGTAGAAAATGAATCTGGAAAGAAACTAGATGACTTTACTGCTACACATTTTTATCAACCATTAGGATTAAAACATACAACTTTTAATCCCATAGGAAAACATTTAGCATCGAGCATAGCTCCAACAGAAATTGATAATTATTTCAGATTTCAGACGCTCCAAGGTCATGTGCATGATGCAGGCGCAGCTATGATGGGAGGAGTAGCAGGTCATGCAGGATTGTTTTCAAATGCAAGTGATATTGCAGTGATCATGCAAATGTTGTTAAATAAAGGATCATATGGTGGCATTGAATTTATCAAACCAGAGACAGTGGATTTGTTCACAAGTCGTTATGGGAAATCCACTAGAAGAGGACTAGGATTTGATATGAAAGATATACGTTCGATAAAGTCAAAAAATATGTCTCCCTTGGCTTCTTCTTCTACATTTGGACATACAGGGTTTACTGGTACAGCTGCATTTGCTGATCCTGAGTATAATATGGTTTATGTTTTTTGCTCTAATCGTACTTATCCATCGGCAAATAATCAGACATTTAACAATCGAAACTATCGTTCTAAGGTACAATCTATCGTTTATAAATCCATCTCTGGTTACGCTAATGGGTTGTTTCCTTAAAATAATCGTTAAGTTAGGACACAGCTATGCCTTTATTAAAGTATTTTTGCACCCATGAAGTTGATCCTTTCTATTGCTTCGAGGTATCTTTTTGGTAAAAAAACAACCAATGCCATCAATATCATCACTTGGATATCTGTCATAGGTATGTCTATAGGTACGGCTGCCCTTATATTAATATTGTCAGTTTTTAATGGTTTTGAAAGTTTGCTTTCTGGGATGCTCAATACATTTAATCCCGATATCAAAGTCACCTTAGTCGAAGGTAAATATATCAGTAAAGATAGTGTAAACATAGATTTAATTAAGAAGCTTGATGGTATCGAACGCATTTCATTTTCGATAGAAGAAACATCTTTTTTTGATTATAAAGGATCTCAAGAAGTAGGAATTATAAAAGGTGTGGATGAAAATTTTGTGTATGTCACGGGATTAGATTCATCTATTGTGTCAGGAAAGGCAAATTTTAATGATGAGATTGATTATGCTTTGTTAGGGTCAGGTATGAATACAAAACTATCTATCAACCCATCTGACGAATATGCTATCATCACTGCATACATGCCTACCAAAGAAGATCAAGGACCTTTGGGTAAAGATTTTAATACCTTACAGTTTTATCCATCTGGTACTTTTTCAGTAGGAAGCGATATAGATATTCAATATGTTTTAGTAAATTTTGACCTTGTCAATCAACTCTTAAAACTAGAAGATCACTTTAGTGCTATAGAAATAAAAGTAGCACCAGGTACCAATGAAAATGATGTAATCCAATCATTGGAGAAAATATTGGGTGATAAGTTTATAATCAAAAACAGATACCAACAAGATGAAGGTTTCCTTAAGATCATGAATATAGAAAAGTGGATTAGCTTTATGATTGCTTGTCTCACTCTATTAATTATAGCTTTTAATCTAGTAGGTTCTTTATGGATGATTGTGTTAGAAAAAAAGAAAGATATTTCCATCCTTATGTCCATGGGACTCACAAAATCTAGCATCAGGTGGATATTTTTGACGCTTGGATTTTTGATATCAGTGATCGGCTTGGTTTTTGGATTTATACTGAGCTTGATCTTATATTGGATGCAAAAAAACTATGGACTTATCAGCATACCCGATGGATTTCTGATAGATGCTTATCCAATAGAATTGAGGTTTATTGACTTTATAGTAGTCACTTTGACAGTCATGATCATTGGTTATATGGCATCCTTGCTACCTTCCATTCGAGCAGGTAAGGTCAGTGCTTTTGTGAGGCAAGAGTAATTAGCTTATCCAATTGTCTTAACTTTTACTCATAAAATGGACCACTTTCTTCCTACTGAAAATCCGTAGCCACACTTATTTTTTCGATATCTTCTTCTATGCTTCTGAGTTTGGTTTTACAAAAATCAGATAATTCTGCTGCACGTTTGAGTTTATCGCTTAGGTCATCTAGGCTTACATCTTCTTTTTGTAAGGAAGAGAGTATATTATTTAGTTCTGCATATGCAGCATCATAGGTCATATTTTTTTTACTCATGGGTATTGACTTTTATTTCTTTATCAAAAAATTCTATTTGTATATCCTTATTCTTATCTAAATCGGTACTTCTCTTTATTACGTTATTGTCTTGTCTGATGATGGAATATCCGCGTTTTAGGATGTTTTTTGGATTTAGTAGATGTATGTTGCTATCTATTGTTTTGAGTCTTTCTGTGTGACGATGTAGGATCGTTTTGACCGATGTATTTATATTCTGATTGATATAATTGATAGAAACTTGATTGGTCCTGATGATTTCAGATGGAATGATTTTAAGTATCTGAATCGTTTGTTGGAGTTCGAGTTCTTTGTTTTTTATCAATTGACCTGCCATTCTACTGATCCAATGTGTCACTTCAGTCAGTGTCGTTTCGAATCTGAAGTTATGTTCTATGATGTAATCAGCTAATGCAGTTGGTGTTTTTAGGGATTGCGACGCACAAATATCAGCTACGGTAGAGTCTATATCGTGACCTATTCCTGTTAGCACTGGAAGATTGCACTTACTAATTTTGGCACCTATATTATAATTGTCAAAAGCAGAAAGGTCTAACTTGGAGCCACCACCACGGATGATAAGCACACAATCATATTGATCTACTGATTCATGGATGGCGTCAAATGCTTTGGTCACATCTTTTTCTGTGTTCTGGCCTTGCATAGCCACTTGATAAAGTGATATTTTATAGGTGTATCCGTAACTATTATGCTGTAAATGGTTTTGAAAATCAATAAAACCTGCGGCTGTAGCCGATGAGATAACGGCTATCCTTTTCACTACAGAAGGCATTTTTTGGTTTTTATTGAGTCCGATGAGTCCATCATCTGATAGTTTTTGAAGTATCTTTTGACGATTCATTTCCATCTGACCTATGGTAAATGAAGGGTCGATATCTTCTATGATAAGTTTCATCCCATATCGCTCGCTAAACTCTACTTGTACTTTGACCAAGATGTGCGTTCCTTCTCTTAACAAGGATGGAAGCAAAGCACCAAGTTTGGTTTTTAAAAATAAATAGGATTTATACCAAATAGATGCAGAGATTTGTGCCGTGATGTCTTGGCTTTTTTCATCATGATAGACAAGATCCAAATATACATTTCCCCTTACTTCTTTTACTTGTGAGATTTCACAGCTGACCCATATAGGTTCTGCAAAGTTCAGCGCGATCACTCTTCTTATGTATTCGTTGAGTTCGTAAAGTGTATAAGATGCGGGCATGCGTGTTAGGATTAGCTATTATTGATTATAACAAAGGTAAAGATAACACATGATCATCTTTACCTTTATATTTATAAAACTTGCATTTCTGTTTTTTGGCAGAAATATTGTTTTTTGATTACTACGCTATCACTTTTTTGACAAGGTCGGCTGCTTCTTGCAATTGAATAGCTGAATGTACTTCCAATCCACTTTCGTCTATGATTGTTTTTGCAATCTCCGCATTCGTACCTTGGAGTCTTACGATAATCGGAACATTGATATTACCCATATTTTTGTAAGCATCCACGATACCTTGTGCCACTCTGTCACATCTCACGATACCACCGAATATATTGATAAGGATTGCTTTAACATTTGTATCTCTCAATATCAATCTGAATGCTTGTTCTACTCTAGCAGCATCAGCCGTACCTCCTACATCTAGGAAGTTTGCAGGAGATCCACCTGAAAGTTTGATGATGTCCATAGTTGCCATAGCAAGACCTGCGCCATTTACCATACAACCTACATTACCATCAAGTTTTACATAATTCAGACCATAACCTTGTGCTTCTACTTCAGTTGCATCTTCTTCGTCTGTATCTCTCATTGCTTCTAGGTCAGGATGTCTGAATAGCGCATTTCCATCCAAAGTTACTTTTGCATCAACTGCGATGATTCTGTCGTCAGCTGTTTTAAGACAAGGATTGATTTCGAATAAGGATGCATCAGCACCAATGTATGCATTATATAGATTGGTAATAAACTTTAAGAAATCTTTATATGCATTTCCTGAAAGGCCAAGATTGAAAGCGATATTTCGTTTCTGAAAATCTCTAAGTCCTACGCTAGGGTCCACATATTCTTTATGAACTAAATGTGGCGTTTGCTCAGCAACTTCTTCGATATTCATACCACCTTCTGTAGAATAAACGATGACATTTCTTTTTTTCTCTCTATCCATCAAGATGGATACATAATATTCTTTACATTTGTCAAAGTCTGCATAACAGTCTTCAGCTATCAATATTTTTCTGACCAACTTACCTGCGCCTTCCATCCCGCCGGGAGTTTGTGGCGTCTTGAGCATCATACCTAGTATATTGCCCGCATGTTGTTTTAGATCATCTACATTTTTGGCTAGCTTTACGCCACCACCTTTGCCTCTACCTCCAGCATGAATCTGAGCTTTTACTACACAAAATTGTGTGCCTGTCTCAGCTTTTAGTTGTTCATAACCACTTACTGCTTCTTCTACAGTGTGGGCAAGCTTACCTCGCTGAATAGCTACGCCATACGTTGATAGCAATTCTTTACCTTGATACTCGTGTAAATTCATCTGTCTTTGTTTTTAATTTGAATTGGTAGACCGTTCTGATGGCAGCCCGATGTTTTAAGAAACTTTGACATAAATTTCAATAAACAAAAGCTACAAAACCATAAAATCGGTCATATGCGGCAAAATTAAAGCTAATATACTTATTTACAAATTATAGACTGATAATAATTTATTTTGTTTTGATGTCTATTATTTCAATAACAATTAATGGACCATAAATTTAGCAAAACTATTACGTCCATTTACTATAATGTTAAGCATGTAAACACCTTTACTCAGCTCTTCAGTATCTAATGGGATGGTGTTTTGTCCAGCTTCTAGACTATGTGTAAAAGTCCTTAGTCTTTGGCCCACCATCGATAGGACTTCTATATGTGCATTATCTGATTCATTAGAGAATAAAGAAATTAGAGCCGTAGATGAATTATTGACAGGGTTAGGTATGATAGCAATATTTTTTATTTCTGAGATATCATAAGTAGATGAAGTGCCATCACCTGTTCTGAAATTAGATGTTGTCACTGGAGAGCAACCGAAACCATCATTAAATGGCTTTACTGTCCAGAAATAAGTATTGTTTTTCTTAAGCTCTGGTGCTGTATATTCAGATAATGTAGTAAGCGCACTGTAATATTGATTTGATCCTTTGATTTCTATGAGATAAGTAGTTGTCCCTGGTACGTTTTCCCAGTCAAATTTTACTTCGGTATATCCAGTTAATTTTTCGGCTTTTAATGGTGTATTCAGAATAGGTGCATCCGTTATTTCTGTAGTATTTGGTATGTAAGTTGATTTTAAGTAGTTTCGAGAAGTAGAATTATAATTAATAAGCATTCTGTCTGTTTGACCTTCTGTAAACTTGAAAGTATCACAATCTTGGAAATATCCCATTTGATTTTCCTTCATTGGGAATATTCTATCATTGTTTTTGTCAAATACTACTGTGTTAAAAGCGCAATTTGATGAAGTGAGTCCAAAGTTATAATCCGGTGGTGTGTCACAGATCATATCAGCAGCTGTCTGACAGTTGCTGCCATCTACCAATTCTACAAGAACATTAGCTACACCACCTGGAACTGTTGTGAAAGTAACTCTTTCGCCATGTGTTTGTTTGTTATAAGGCACACCTTCCCAACCATAAAACGTATGTCTCAGGTTAAAAAAATGACCGATTTCGTGGCTTAGAGTATTGGACAAACTTGCCAATTCTTGTTTTCTGATGACCACATAATCTCCTTGAGGACTATAGAATCCAAGTGTAGTACCTCCTGATGAATTATTATCCAAATCTGCATTTTGCGTTATGAAAACGTTTATAGCTTTACCATCTTTTTTTGCTTGGACCGCATTTCGATTGGTGCCTGCTTCTTGATATATATTAGTTTGATTGATAAGACTGAATCCTTCGTAAATATAGAATACAATATTAGAAGAAGCATAGTCTCTATTCAGAATACACAACTGATTGAGCACGTGTATATAATCTAACCTTCCACTGCCATCATCATTAGCTGTCAAATGGAATTTTACAGGTACATAGATTGTATTATTTCTTTGGGAAGAAATATCTCCTTTAAAGTCATTCGGATGAAGGATTTCGGACATCAATTGATCTTCTACAGAAACACCACAGTTTTTATCATGTACATGCTGACCGTATGAAAAGAAGGCTGTGATCAAAAAAACTAATGAGACCAAAAATCGTTTATTAAACATGAAGATGCGTTTTAGAGTACAAAAATAATGATTTTAGTGCCACAAGTCTAAATTATCTGTATTAAATGTCGTGAAGGATTTATTTTTCATACTACCATTACTTAACTTTGCGTTTGAATTTTGGAGTATATAAATGACTTTATTACCTTAAGTTTTTAATAAATTATCAAACATATAAATTTTATAGAATAATGAGTAAAGTTACCGTAATTGGAGCTGGAAATGTCGGTGCTACCGTTGCAAACGTATTGGCACATAAGGACATCGTAAAAGAGATAGTATTAGTAGATATCGTGGGTGACCTTGCAAAAGGTAAGGCTCTAGACACTTGGCAACAAGCGCCGATAGATAATTATAGTACTTACCTGAGAGGTACAAGTGACTACGCCGACACGGCAAATTCTGATATCGTTGTAATTACTGCTGGCATACCACGTAAACCAGGTATGAGTAGAGATGATTTGATTTCTACCAATGCAAATATTGTGACATCAGTGGTAAAATCTGTACTAGAATATTCTAAAAATCCTATCATTATAGTGGTTTCTAATCCACTGGACGTAATGACCTATGCAGCATTTAAAGCGGCTGGCATTGATAGTAGCAAAGTATTTGGAATGGCTGGAGTATTGGATACTGCTAGATATAGAGCGTTCTTGGCAACAGAACTAAAAGTTTCTCCAAAAGATATCCAAGCTTTATTACTTGGAGGTCATGGTGATACAATGGTTCCACTACCGAGATACACAACCGTAAGCGGTATTCCTGTCACAGAACTTATTGATGCAGATGTACTTACAGCTATTGTTGATCGTACGAAGAGTGGTGGTGGCGAATTGGTAAAATTGATGGGTACTTCAGCTTGGTATGCGCCAGGTGCTGCTGCTGCACAAATGGTAGAAGCTATCGTGAAGGACGAAAACAGAATTTTTCCAGTGTGTGCTAAATTAGATGGACAATATGGTCTTAAAGATATATTCGTAGGAGTGCCAGTAAAATTGGGTAAAAACGGTATCGAATCTATCATCGAGTTGCAATTAAATAGTGATGAAATGACATTGCTTCATGATTCTGCTGCTGCAGTAAAAGAAGTAATGGACGTTTTTGACAAAATGTAATTATTACTATTGATTTAATTCAATAGTTTTTTTAAACATTTGAACGGGACTTTGAGTTATAAAGGGCAAATTTGAACGATTTTATGGTAAATAGACAAAATCTGTCTTTAATCATCACTAATAAAGGTCATAACTTATTTGACTTATCATCTCAAAGTCCCGTCCTTTTGGTCTTTCTTAGACATTTTGGTTGTGTGTTTTGTAAAGAATCTCTTTATGATGTTGCTACTAAAAGGGAAAAATTTGAAACAGAGGGTATCAAAATAATTTTGATTCACATGGCAGATTCCAAAACTGCTGATGGTTATTTTAAAGAATTTGGATTACAAAATATCGAACATGTATCAGATCCAGATTGTAAAAACTATGCTGTATTTGGACTTGTAAAAGGTTCATTCAGCCAATTGTATGGTCTTAAAACATGGATTCGTGGATTCGAAGTAACAGCCACCAAGCCCAATCTACCTAATATTATGCGTATTGGTGATGGTTTACAAATGCCTGGTATATTTCTCATCAAAAATGGCAGAATTGTAGAAAGCTTCATTCATAATTCAATAGCAGATAAGCCAAATTACGAGACATTTATTGACGTCTGTCATATCTAACTGACGAGGCTCCGCGCTTAAGTTGTCGTTTACATTTATCAACCATTTTTTAAATTTTGGTGTTAGGATGTATATTATGACCGTATGTCAGGGTTTGGTATTGTACAAACTTTTTTTTGACCGTAGTCATTTTATCTATAGTTTAACTTTTTGATAATAATATGGCATAGATTAAAATCGTTTTACTGAAATAAAAATGATCTTATTATGAATAATTTGTTTTTGAGCTTTACCTTTATTATCCTATTTTCCTTCAGGGCTATAAGTCAATCTGATTTTGTTTCTATAGAAAAGGAACTCGCCTTCCATTGTGATGTAATGGTTAATGCTGTAGAAGGTAGACATAGAGAAAAAGCACAAGATAATTTTCTGAAAGGATTTAACGAAGCACTGAATCAGCAAGGTTCATTCCAACATTCATTTGACTCCTTAAAATGGATATCCAAAAAAATGCCTGATGATAAGTCATTTAGGATTTTTACATGGGAAGTAAAAGGGACTGGTGATGAATACAAATATTTTGGTTTTATACAATGGCCAGATGGCAAGTTAATAACCTTAAATGATAAATTCAAAGAAGCCGAAGATCTTAAAGAAGAAGAATTTACACCAGATAATTGGCTTGGCGCTTTATATTATAATCTTATGGAAGTCAATCCGAGTAATGGAGAGAAGTATTATCTCTTATTTGGTATTAACCGATGGGACAAAGCAGAGAATGTAAAGCTTGTAGACGTCTTATTCTTTACAAAAACTGGCCAGCCTATTTTTGGAAAACCAGTATTTAGGAAATCTGAGGATAAACAAGCAGACCTTTTCTACAATCGATTATTATTTAAATACGCGGCAGAAGGTCATATGACGGTCAATTATAACCCTGGCATGGAGATGATCGTTTTTGACAACCTAATTCCTAAAATGAGCAGAATACCTGGCCAAAGCCAAACTTATGTATCAGATGGTAGTTATGTCGGTTATGCTTGGGATAAGAAAAATTGGAATCTGGTAAATAAGATAGCTACGGAAGTAATGGAAACAGCTCCGAGACCCAATCCAATTTTAGATAAGAGGAAAGGTAAAAAAATTAATGGTGAAGTAGAAAGGAAGTAAAAGTTCATAACATTTAATCATAATTAAGCTTAACTAAATAGAAATCCAATCATATGTACAAATATTTATCATTTATAATTGCAATTGCTTTTTCCCACCAAATTATTGGTCAAAAATCATTGAAACCAAATCAATTTGAAGGTTATACCATATCTGCAGATGGAAGTAGGAAGGAATTAATCATCGAAGTAGAAGATCATACTTTCCCATGGGCATTTCAGGAAAACGTTAGGGTTTTTGACAAGTCACTACTTAAAAATGATAGGATTAAGAGAGAACAAAAAACAGTGATTACTGCTGGTGAAATTATCGAATACGGATATGCAGGCAAAAAATTTGTGCATGTTTCTTACTATGTGAAAGGGGAAAAAGAAGATAATAAATTGAAATCAGCTTTCGGCAAGTTCAAAGATGAAAAAAATACTGAGTTTTTTGCGGAAGTCATAAAAGAAGGTAAAATCTCATTGCTTAAATTTTACCTACCACCTTCTATAGCTGATGAAGACTATGAAGACGAAGCTAAAATTCAAAAGTATATAGATGATGCTAAAGCTTCGTATGATATACTGATCATGAGAGATCTCGAAAAACCTAAGTCTATAGAAGACATAAGCTTTGACAATTTTTTTAAGGATTGTGCTTTTGTGGTTAACAAACACGAAACAGGCAAATACAAAATCAAACCCGATAAAGGACTGAAAGGCTTCAAAGACAAAGGCAGACTAATTGGACCTAAACTGGAAGAAGCAAGTAATGCTGTTTTGGCAGATTACGAGACTAATTGCGGTAAATAAACCCTAAATAGTCCACATAATTTTTTTAAGTCATCGGACTCAAAAAAATGGTTAACCTTGCATATAAACTTCCGTTAATCAGGTCTGAGTCCATATTCTTTGATCAATTGTTGTTTTTGCTTTTGAGCATTGTCATACCTTATCAGTCCGAATTGATCAGATAATCTTTTTATTTCAAGACCTTTTTTTTCAGATCCGTGCGGATATCCATTCTCAGGAGTTAGCTGAAAAAAAATTGCTTCTAGATATTCTTCAAAAGGTTGGTTAAAGTACATATCTATAAATCTGAGTGGCTGGTCAGATGCATTAAAGAAGGTGTGTTTTATCATGCGTGGTCTCATGTGCCATCCGCCTGCCTTGATTTCTACCACTTCGTCACCTAAAAGTACACTAGCAGTTCCTTCGATGACGTACATCAGTTCATCTAGTTCTTTGTGCGCGTGTGGTGCTGGACCCATTAATTTTGGTGCTACTGCACACTCTACACTTGAGAAAAGACCACCTGTAGCTTCATTTCTGACCCAAACTTTGATGTCCATACCACCATTATGATTTAGAGGTGGTTGTCCAGGCAATAGAAAAGGTTTGATAGGATCTTTGGATTCAGTGGGAAGTGAAAAAACAGAAGAAGACGGTATGCAAAAAGCTGTTAGCAATGCAGTGGATTGTAAAAAATTGCGACGTTCCATTTTAATACTTTAAATGTTACTAATACCACAAAATTAGTACGAAAAGGTGATGCAGAAGGGGAGAGTTTGCAGAAGGAGGATTTGAACTTGTAAAAGGAGGTAGTTTATAATTTATCTATAATGATTCTGTATTTTCTGCAAACCATTTTCTGCAATCTTCTAAGGATACTTCTCCGGAGGCTACTGCTAAAATGAAGTTTGTCATTATATCATTGTTGACTTCTCGGCTAATATCATATCCATTAATGTTTAAGAAGTTTAAGGATGCTAGTAAGCCAGTTCTTTTATTACCATCTCTAAAAATGTAGTCACAAATAATATTGTAGCAATACACAGCAGCTTTATCTTCTATGCTCGGATACATTTGTTGACCAAATAGTTAAGAATCAACTATTCCTAACAAGTAATCTAAATTTTCTTCATGTAGAAAATTTTTCGGCGGCAAATACAAGCCACCGTGTTCTTCAAAAGTTCTTTGGTTTATATATATAAAGTCTTCTTTGTCTAGATAAGTCATGCTAATGCTTTAAACACTTGATCATATTCCTTAAAATTGTCTGCTACAATTTTTTCGAGTTCCTTTTTCTTAAGCTCATTGGAAAGTTCTATTATTAACTCACTAACATAATTGGGGTCACTTACCATCAATTCCTTTAAGGATTGTTTTAAGAGTTCTTTATCAATTATATTCGCCATATTTATTTATTTGTATTGCTAACGTTATTATTCAAAAAAAAGTTTATTAGTCAAGGTTCTGAGTGACCTAATGATAATAAACATGCTGATCATTAAATGTAAAAATAGTCATTTTGGCTTTATCTTTTGAATATTTTAAACTATAAAAAATAGGGTTGATGAATACATAGTTTTTGACTGTAGAGCGCCATTCACAAACTAATATTCACCTGCTACAAATTGTGTTAATACTTAATCGCTACCAAAATGGAACTTTGCAATGTATTAATAAATAGCAAATTATTTAAACCCAAAGGTCTGTTTCTCCTAATCAAAAAATCTGGAGAATATTTCACTTTGAGTAAATCATCAATTTTAAAATAATGAAATTTATAATCATGTTAACTTACGTCATTTCATTTTTTCTGTTTTTATCATGTGGGAATAAGGAAAAAAAAGCCATTGATTCAGCTTCTCTTAATAATGAATCGAATAAAGAAAGCAACTATCTATCCATGAAAATCAATGGACAAAAATGGGTAGCTGATCATGATGTTTTTGGAGCATTTCATCCAAAAGGCTACGATAAAGTGATCATCATAGCTGGTGCTTCAGGTAAAAAAGATAAAAACGAAAAAACATTTAACATTAATATTTATAAAACCAATGGACCAGGGTCATTTAGTTTTGCAGATGGGAATACTGCATTATCTGTAGCTCAAATAGGTAACTGGACTGAGGATGAATATCTATGTGGAAGTATGATGGGATTCGATATGAAGGTGCAAGTGACAAAAGCAAGTAATAATCC
This sequence comes from Saprospiraceae bacterium, assembly GCA_035299145.1. GTDB lineage: Bacteria > Bacteroidota > Bacteroidia > Chitinophagales > Saprospiraceae > OLB9. The sequence goes on along the minus strand of DATGWZ010000030.1, from coordinate 652,076 downwards.
CCATGAAGTAGAAGCCACTTTTTCAGGAACAATGAGTTGTCCATCGGGTGCAAAATTAACTATCACAGAAGGAAAATTTTATTATCATGAATAGTCAAAGTCCAAATATGAAAACAATAATTACAATTCTCATCATCTTCTTACATCTGTCTTGTGGTAAAGACAATGATACTGCTAATTCAAGCGATCCTGATATCAATAATCCTATGGAAGGTCAAGCTGGTATTATCGGTACAGCAGGCATTGCTGCTTGGGATGGACTTTCGAGCAGCGAAAAGAATAAAATCAAGACTTGGAATACCTTATTTCTACACCAGTCTGTAGGTCAAGACCTAGAAGAAGGATGTAAAGCAAATGGATTTCCGTGGGAATACTATGGTAATGGTGATAAGGTCGATAAGGGATTTATGGGTGGTATTTTTGTGGACGTAGGTAATATTCCGAATGGTAATCCATACGAAAAGATAAGAGTTTTTAAGGAGCAGATATTGTATAGCAAAGATGTGGTCAAAATTGGTGTATTTAAATTTGGATACGCAGATATTGATGACAGTAATTATACACAAGTTCAAACTGCTTACAAAGTAATGGTCGATGAGTTAAAGTCTAAGGTCAGTGGATTTAGAATGCTTCATGTGACGCCACCGCTTGTATATTCTGTGGAGTCTTATGATGGAAATGCTGCTAGAATGAAGGTGGGACAATGGATGAAATCAACTTTTGCCATGACAGATGTGGTATTTGATTTGCAAGCGCTAGAAAGCAATGATGGTTCGTGTAAAGTCGGAGATGTGTGGCGTATTTGTCCAGAGAATAGAAATTCGTCTTCTGACCCGAGCGATGTCAATGGCATAGACACTTCAGATGGCCAAGGTCATATAGGCAAAAAAGCAGGTGAACGCATAAGCAAAGCTTTATTATTGAGTATCTATCATGCAGGAAAGTAAGATGAGTAGTGTAACCGTTTTTTTGTTCAGAATCTTACTAGTAATTGGCGGATTTATATTGATGTACATCATCGGTAAACCTTTGGTAGAGACCTTACAATATCAGTTATCTGGCAATAGTGTAAAAGGTGTGGTAATAGGTTTTAGAGGAAGTAAATCTAGCAAAACGGTCTTTGATGATAACACTGCAAAATATGGTAACAAACATAGAGCTAGAAGACCTGTATATCGCTATCCAATTACATCAGGCAGCTTGGATTCATTGGATGGCTATGCTAAATCAACGATCATCATACCTTGGTTAAATTTCGAAATGTATGAAGAAGTTAAGGTGGTTATGGATAAAAATGACCCTACAAGGTCTCATATTTTTAGTAAAGGGATATTGATGACAGATGTTATTTTAATCCTATTGTGCCTGTATATGGTCAAATTGGGTATTACAAGGTCTGATTCTTAAATAATCATAAATATTTGACAAATAACTTGTAATTTTCACCCTTGGTTATTTGCCGCTTTTAATCATTCAGATGTGTCATCGATACTATAAAAATTGGTTTTTATTTGCGATCTTTTTTGTTTGGTCGCAGCTACATCTATATGCACAAACGACTTACAAAGCCAATATTTATACTACTAAAGATGGCTTAAGCTCTGATTTATATAGGAGTATTTACAGAGATAAGGCTGGATTTGTATGGATTTCTACAGACAAAGGTCTTAATAGGTTTGATGGTAATTCTTTTTATACATTCAAACATCGTCCTGATGACAAGTATTCTATAGCAAATAATAGTTGTAATGAGATATTAGAAGATAGCAAAGGTAGGATATGGATTAATACCGATGATGGATTGAGCCTTTTTGATGTTAAGAAACAAACTTTCAAAAATTATTATCCAGATACGACCGTGATGCCTAACATCGGAATCAGCTACACTGAAATGGCAGAAGATCATGCAGGAAAAATTTGGATCGGTGGATATTATGATGTCCTACTTTTTAACCCTGTCACTGAAAAATTTGAAAAAAGCGGTTGGTATGATTTTGCAGTAAAATCTGGCCTTGTAAAAGTTGAAAAAAGAAATAATATCTCCCAAAGTGTGGTAAGGAAGTCTGATACTGAGCTATGGTTGATGACCGTGTATGGACTTTTTTCAGTACACACACCGACCAAAACCTTTACTTTTCATCCCAATGCTGACATTGAAGACTATTTTGCTTTTGTAATTCGATATGTGGACGACAATGGTGTACTTTGGATAGGTACCTATGACCAGTGTTTTTATACCTACGATCCTAGAAACCAAAAGTGGACCCACCACTCGTGTCCTCCTAGAAGTAAGGGTGTTTCAGATCTAATATTTAATATTAATAAGTTTGACGAAGAGACACTTTTGATCACAAGAACCGATGAAATCTTGTCTTACAATATTAGCACAAAAGAATTTAAAATTTTTGATTGGAGTTGGAAGGATGAGAGACCGAAAGTAGGTTATTACTCACATACATTGGTCTCGGGTGATGACATATATATTCTAAAGTCGGGAGATGAGCCATTCATCCATTTGACGAAAACAAAGACTTTGGTAAAAAAAACAAAGATTCCACTGCCAAAAACCTTTGTTAATAATCATAGCTATGTGACTAAATCTGGAAAAATATTGACAGGCGACTGGGATAAAAATGCTGTTTTGGTCTGTGACACTTTAAAATGTAAAGTGCTCACAACACCTGATGGAAACGATAGTCTAGGGAATTTGCAATTGTATTATGTATCTAAAGATGGTAATCAATATTTTTCCACTAGTATGCAGGTGTTTAAATGGTCCGAATCAGAGAATATAGTTCAAGCATTAGACTGCCCGAAGCAATATATTCAAGAAAATCAAACAGAGTTTAGAAACTTTGTAGAAGATATCCGTGGTAACATGTACATCAGAGAGCGTACCAAAGGAATTTTTATACTTAAAAAAGGTAAAAACAATCTTGTTTTTTTTGATTGTGGCATTATAGGAAATAACTTCAGTGCCTTGTATTATGATAAAGCGACTGATAAGCTATGGCTTGCTACAGAAAAAAGTGGATTGTACATCATAGATCCTAATACACGAACTTCAAAAAACTATCCTTTGCCTAGTCTGTCACAGAAACAAAAAGGCTTTATCTATGATATATCTGGAGATGATTATGGCAATGTTTTTTTATTGGTGGCTAATCGGGGTATGATAAGAATCAATAGTCGTGATATGATACCAAAACTCTACACCACTTCTGATGGACTTTTAAGTGATGCTGTAAAATATAGTTTTATGGGTAATCATAATAAATTTTGGTTTACATCAGAGTCTGGTTTGATGGCCTTTGATTACAAAAATGAAAGATTCTATTCTTTTGAAAGTGAAGAAGATTCAAAACTATTTAATTATAGAATATTTCAAGATGAAAAGGGAAATATTGCTCAGAATCTATACCCAGATCAAATCATTTCCATAGAAAGTGTAGGTTTTGCGGAACAAAAGATTAAAAATAAAATCTATCTAAAGGAAGTAAAGTTATCAGGCAAGATTATTCCAAATGATTCTATTTTCAGGGTATCTTATAATGAGAATAATTTTGTGTTTTTGTTTGGAAACTTAGGTCTAACTGGTTTGAGACACCAAGATTTTCGATACCGAATAAATGGTCAATCATGGCAATCACTAGAGAATAATGCTATCAGTTTATACAACTTGGCTCATGGATCGTACCGAATTCAAGTAGGAAATAAATATGAAGAAAACGAGCTGTTTACTTTAACTGTTATAATAGTCCCTCCTTGGTGGAAGACTATTTGGTTTTATTCGGTATTGTTTTTATTGATATTCATAGCAGGATATTTAGCGTATAAAAAGAGAATTTCAGATATCAGAAAAGAAGAAACAGAAAAGAACAAACTCAAAGAAAGAATCGCACAAATAGAGATGACGGCGCTCAGGGCACAAATGAATCCACATTTTATTTTTAATTGTCTGAACTCTATCAATAGATTTATCTTAGTTAGTAATATGGATGCCGCTTCTGAATATTTGACTAAATTTTCAAGGCTTATTAGAATGATTCTTGATGCAAGCAGAGAAGATTTTGTGTCTTTGGATAGAGAATTGGAAGCATTGAAACTTTATATTGGAATGGAGGCAATGCGATTTCAGGATAGTTTCCAATGGCAAATCCACGTCGATAAAGATATTGCTACTGACAATATTATGCTTCCACCTTTAATGTTACAGCCTTATGTAGAAAATGCCATTTGGCACGGACTAATGCAAGCTCCTTCTGACTGGGGCGTTAAGTACTTGGATATTCGTGTTTGCAAAGAGTTGCAAGGCATCATCATTGAGATTGAAGACAATGGCATAGGGAGAGAAAAGGCACAAAAACTCAAAAGTAAAACAGGAGATGGACACAAGAGTTATGGTATATCATTAACTGAAGAAAGGATCAGATTCATGGAGAAAATACAGGGTGTCAAAACAAATATCGTAATAGAAGACCTATTTGATGAACAACACCATCCTAAAGGCACAAAAGTTAGCATAATTATTCACTCATAAACACTTTAGATCATGACAGCTGTTATCATAGATGATGAAGTATATTGCACGGATGTAGTCAACATTTTATTGGCAAAATATTGTCCTGATTTGGTCGTAGAAGCTACGTTTAATCATTCGCTTCAAGCTTTAGAGTATTTAAAGCAACATCAACCAGATATTATTTTTCTAGATATTGAGATGCCTCAGTTGAATGGTTTTGATCTTCTGAATCAGCTAGAAACTTTAGAATCTAGGGTGATCTTTACCACAGCTTATGACCAATACGCCATTAGGGCATTCAAGTTTAACACAGTAGACTACTTGCTAAAGCCTATTGATAAAGATGAATTAATAGCCGCAGTTAAAAAATCATCCATTACATTATCACCCGAGAAAATCACACACTTGCACTATCTCAGTCGTACCAAAGTACCTGAAAAAATACTGTTACCCATAGGGAATGAAATTATTTTTGTACAAGTTAAAGACATTATTTGTTGTGAGGCAGACGGCAGTTATTGTTCAGTATATTGTGTTGGGAAGGACAAACCATATCTACTTTCAAAAAATCTAAGGGATATGGAAGAGTTATTGGGTAACCCAAATTTTTTTAGACCACATACTTCGTGGCTTATTCATGATATTTATATTGAGAAGATCATAAAAGGTGAAGGAATGGAAATAGTAATGTCCAAAGATATACACGTACCCGTATCTCGAAACAAAAAACAAGAAGTTTTGGATAGATTGATAAAAAAAGCTTGAAAGACATTCTTTTACGGACCGTTTGCATTAAGAAGAAATGTACCGTTGGTCTGATTTTAGTTAAAATTCACATTCTGAAAATGAAAAAAATATTACTTTTGAGCGAATATTATGATTGATGTCTAATATTAAAAATTATATGCTAATATCAATAACTTCCTTATGAATTGCTTTATCGCTATCTTACTTGCTTTACAAATTATGATTATCAACAATGATACTGAAATAAAAGAACCCTACATCGAGACATTCGAACAAATCAATGACCAAGTTTGGTATCCTTTTATGCAGTCGTACCAAGATCTAGATACAGAAGCGTTTATGCGTTTGCATAGTGCTAAGTTGGTCAGAATGGACTTAAATGAAGGATTGCAATATGATATAGATACTTATTTCATTCATCAGCAAGAAGTAAATGACCATTACAAGTCTACTAGGAAGAGACGAACTATAGAGTTAAGGTTTCAACATAGGTCCGTGCAAGATTCTTTTGCTTACGAAATAGGTTATTACAAAGCTACTTCCTATGTTCCGAGAGAGCCAAAGGGTACTGACTATTATGGGAAGTTTAATGTAATTTTGAAAAAGGAAGAAGGTACGTGGAAAATTGTTTCGGATGCTGATCATGGGCAAGTGCCATCGTATTTGTTTTCTGCAAGCAAGGAGATGGAAGATTTAGAGCCTTTTAAAGGACCTGAAGAACCGAAGAGGAGATATAGATAATAAAAACCAATGTTGTTTAGTTAAGACAGATTTATGAAGTCCTTCCATTTTTTAAGGGAAGGATTTAGGATGGGTAAAAACCATAAAAAACACCTTAACGTAACAACATTGCAATATAAATTCAAAAATCTGTTTTATGCGTTAAATCATATTTGATCTAGAGGCGACTTGTTGGGATCAATGGGAGAAAAAAGACAACGAGACGATAGAGATAGGAGCTGTGATGGTAAATGAAAACAAACAGATTATCAGTGAGTATGTCCAATTTATCAAACCAACAAAGTATCCAATTCTTAGTGATTTCTGCAAAAACCTAACTTCTATCAGTCAAGAAGATGTAGATCATGCACCGTTTTTCCCTGTTGCCATAGAAGATTTTAAGTCTTGGATAGGTGTGGATGGTCAGGATTATGTTTTGTGTTCATGGGGATTTTATGATCGCAAGCAATTTGAATCAGACAGTGCGCTACACCATTTAGTTAAATCTTGGATACAGAACCATATCAGTCTTAAACATCAGCATGGTCAGATAAGGAATTTGAAACGAGCTATTGGTATGCAAAATGCTCTCGAACTAGAAGGTTTCCGACTTGATGGCACTCATCACAGAGGTATTGACGATGCACGGAATATCACCAAGATATTTGTCAAATATTTTGAAAGTTGGGAGTTTGACTTCCAAAAGTAGGATAGCCTTTATTTTTATAAAGAAACTGCTATAAAATTCATTTTGTCTCCTTTAGGGTTAGGTTAAAACAAAATGAATTTTGAGCTAAGTGTAATTTTGAACATCAAAAGTAGTATCTTTGGTTGTCTAATAATGGGTTATTAGTACTCCCTTTCATAATTTAAGACAATAAATAAAACAGCCAAATGAAATTTGTAAAAATCTTATTAGTCATTCTTGCAGTCATTGTCATCATATTGCTCGTGGCAAGGTATAAATTTAGTGTCAATCCGCCTCTAGGTTTATTGGTCAAGCCAAATAATACTAATCTTCCAATAGAAAAGTTGAAACTTCCTGAAGGATTTGTAATATCCATATTTGCGGATAGTGTCGTCAATGCTAGATCACTTTCTTATTCGCCAAGTGGAACGCTGTTTGTCAGTACTAGGTCAGAAGGTAATGTGTATGCACTTAAAGATACAGATGGTGATTACATCGCAGACAAAAGATATACTATTCTGAAGGGTGGCAATATGCCCAATGGCGTGGCTTTCAAAGATGGTGACTTATATATTGCAGAAGTAAATCGTATTCTGAAAATATCAGATATTGAATCAAAACTTGATAACCCAGATACTCCTGAGATCGTGTATGATAAATATCCTACAGACAAACATCATGGTTGGAAGTATATAGCATTTGGTCCAGATGGTAAGTTGTACGTACCGGTAGGTGCGCCATGTAATGTATGTGAATCCAAGGAAAAGGTGTACGCAAGCATGACAAGGATGAATCTTGATGGTAGTGATATGGAAGTTGTACATTCAGGTATCCGAAATAGTGTAGGTTTTGATTGGCATCCCGTCACTAAAAAGCTTTATTTTACTGATAATGGTCGTGACATGATGGGCGATGATATCCCTGAATGTGAGTTAAATTATGCGTCCAGTGAAAATATGCACTTCGGGTTTCCATATTGTCATCAAGGTGATACGCCTGATCCTGAATTTGGTAAAACTAGAAAATGTGATGAGTTCACACCACCTGTGGCAAAACTTGGTCCACATACTGCACCATTAGGTATGACTTTTTATACTGGGAATCAGTTTCCTGAAATATATCATAACCAGAAATTTATAGCAAGACATGGATCATGGAATAGAAGCAAAAAGAGTGGGTACGACATTGTTTTGGCAACACTAAATGCAAACGGTACGGTGTTGGATACAAAACCATTTATCACAGGTTGGCTAGATGAAGGTACTGACGATGTATGGGGAAGGCCAGTAGATATGGAGATATTACCAGACGGATCTATGTTGATTTCAGATGATTATGCAGATGTTGTGTACCGAGTTTATTACAAAGGATAGATATGAAGAAGGAAAGAAAAGATGATAGTTTTATAAAACAACCATACTTTCAGGGTGGCGAAAAAGCCTTAAAGGATTTTGTTAATATGAACCTGATGTATCCAGAAATGGCTAGGGTAAACAATATAGAAGGTGATGTTAGTTTGCGCTACGAGATCAACCATAAAGGAGATGTAACTGATGTCAAAATCATAGGTGGTTTAGATCCATCTTGTGACGAAGAGGCAACTAGGGTCGTAAAATTATTGAAGTTTGTAGTACCAAAGAATCCAAGAGGACTTAAGGTAACTTTTCATAAGAATATTAGGATTCACTTCCGTCTAAATCAGGTAAAACAGGCACCTGTAACGCCTATTTCTGTAGAAGGAGATATACCTAACACCAACTTTAATATGCAGGTAAGCTATACGATTGTACCTGAACCGAAAAAAGAGAATGAAGGGATAAGCCCCAAACCAACTTCCTATCAATATACTATAAAGATGTAAGTGGATATTACTTTGCAAGGGTTTAGTCTATATGTGTGGGATAGTAGTGACGTCTATGCTACAATACTATATCCCAAAGCTTCTAGTTTTCTGTCCGAGCATTTAATTTTACAGCTCCAATCTTATAGAAACTCGCATCAACAAAAAAGACCCGATACGTCCGAAGAAATACCGAGTCTTTTATATTTATCTTAATGGAGTTGTAAACTTGTTTGCAACATCTATCACTTGGTGATGAATTGCAAGATCATGGCGAGACGCCACTACTAACCCAAGCAAAGCGATGACTCTTAGCTTAACTTACAACTTCACTATCTTAGTTGTCTCTACTTGACCACCTACATTTACTTTAATGTAGTACAAACCAGCAGTAAGTTCATCAATAGATATAGTTTGATCTAATGATAATGACGGATAAGATTTCACTTGATGACCTGCGACATTGTACACATCTAGGGTATAATCTTCTGCATCTGTTGTGATCTGAAGTCTACCTTCTGTTGTCCGTGGTGTGATACTTAGGTTGCCATATGTGTTGTGTCTCAAAGACTTAATATCTGTGTAAGAAAACTTACCATCATAATCAGTTTGTTTGATACGGTAATAATTAACGCCAGCGAATGGTCTTTCATCTGTAAAATCATAACTTAGAGTTGTATTGCTATTACCAGCACCTTTGATCGTTCCTATAGCATCAAAACTAGTTCCGTCTGATGATCTTTCTATAACGAAGAAGTCATTATTGGTTTCTGATGCTGTGGCGAAAGATAGGATGGAAGTATTTTTAATTGCAGTCACTAAGAATTTTGAGAATTCTACAGGCATAGAAATAGAATTACACCCGCCATTTACATAATCCGGAGTTCCTGTTTCATCCCATAATATTGCATTTCCATCTACATTTGAACCCCATGACTGAATGGCTGTTCCTTGATAAGAAACAACATTATCTGCACCCGAACATGGAGAAGCGGTATTGGTAATATTCAAATATCTTAACGATCCTGAAGTAGGGTTATTTGCAAAATTTCCTGTATCACTCCACCCATCCGCTGCACTTGTGTTTGCTGTGTTTATAAACATTACATATACAATTCCATTGCTGCATTGGGTACTTAGGTCAAATTCTGTCAAAGTTGAGGAGCTATACAACATTATGACATTAGAATTTGCTGGGATACTTGTTGATGCAGTTACTTCTACGGTAGAGCAACCTGTCAAAGTTATTCCAGGGTTCGATACGAAAACTGTTCCACCTGCTCCACCATTTATAAATATTGTAGCAGACCCAGAAAACGGAGGCGGATTGGTTGAACTATAAGAAAATTGAAAATCAGTTGCATTCATAGGGTTTGACCCAGTATTAAATGTTAGGAACTCGTTAGTACCTTCCTGAGTACCACAAGCATTAATCATTGCACCAGTAATATATGGACATTGAGAATATGTCGTCACTATGGATGAAATTAAAAATAAGAATAATGTAAAAATGTTCTTCATGATAATTTTTATTTTAAAGATTATTAAAAATATAAACTTATCATTAATGACGATATTATTTAACTTACTCACATTTTCAAAAATGAATTTAATGTTAACATTTCTGAATTTAAATAAAGTGTAGATTTAGAAAAAGATATAACTAATCTAATATTGACTCTAAGTCAAAACTTAAAACATGGACGCTATGGTTAACTTGCCACCTATATTTATATCTTCACCTCCTTGATAGTCTCTTTCGTTTGTAGTAGCATCTGCTACGATACTGTATCCCAAAACTTCTAGATTTCTTTCTGCGCATTTAGTCTTATAACTTCATTATTTTAGAAACTCGCATCAACAAAAAAGACCCGATACATCCGAAGAAATATCGAGTCTTTTTTTTATCGAGAATTGTTAGACATTGACGTCACGCCACTACTAACCCACGCAAAGCAATGATGCTTAGCTTAACTTATAATTTCACAATCTTAGTTGTCTCTACTTGACCACCTACATTTACTTTAATGTAGTACAAACCAGCAGTAAGTTCATCAATAGATATAGATTGATCTAATGATAATGACGGATAAGATTTCACTTGTTGACCAGCTACATTGTACACATCTAGGGTGTAATCTTCTGCATCTGTTGTGATCTGAAGTCTACCTTCTGTAGTGCGTGGTGTGATACTTAGGTTGCCATACATATTGTGTCTCACAGACTTGATATCTGTATAAGAAAACTTACCATCATAATCAGTTTGTTTGATTCGGTAATAATTAATACCAACGAATGGTTTTTCATCTGTAAATTCATAATTTAGGGTAGTATTGCTATTACCAGCACCTTTGATCTCTCTTATAGCATCAAAACTAGTTCCGTCAGCTGATCTTTCTATAGTGAAGAAGTCATTATTGGTTTCTGATGCTGTGGCGAAAGATAGGATGGAAGTATTTTTATTTTTAGAAACATTGAAATTAGAGAACTCTACAGGTAGGACCCCAAGACTTCCAACAGCAAATGGTGAAAGTGAAGTAGTAACTCTACTTAATGAGTATGGCCCTGAACCTGAAGCTATGCCAGGAGTTTCACCTTCCCAAACTCCACCAGTATAGTGAGAAACATAACAAGAATTTCTATCAAAATCTAACGCTTCATCTGATGTAGACCAGAATACTTGCAATGTTAATGGATTCGTTATGGTAGCATTTATATCCCAAGTTCTATTAACCACTTTTTCAGTAATTGCATTACCAGTAAGCCCTGATGCATAAACACCATCTAAAACTCTTACACCAATCTCTGTTACATTTGATATACTCAGATTTATCTGATTGTAAGTACTATTTCCTATTGGGAAAAGTTTTGTTGCAGAAACATTTTGTTTCAATAATCCTAATCCATTTGTTTGGATATAACTTGTAGACGAACCACCAATAATATTACCAGAAACAGTAAGGTTATTATTATTCAGACGAATCAACCCACTAGTTAAAGTTAAATTACTTGGCAAGTTGATATTTGTTAAAACATCAACGATGCTTCCATTGTCAATAGTGAAGTTTACAGTATTATTGATACTTCCAGTCACTGAAAATGATTGAGTATTTCCTATGAAAACTATTAAGCCGCTTCCAGTTCCTAATTCATTTATTGTACCTTGTATTGTGACATTTCCAGTTACATCAATTCTACTTAGCGAACCTGATCCACTCATATTTAAAATGGCTCCCATATTAACGGTAAGATTTCCACCCACTATTAATGTGCTTGCAACTCCAATTAATCTTAAATTAGAAGAACCAGTACTTTGTACAATAAAATCTCCCGCAATGCTTGTTAAGGTTCCTGATAAATTTTGTTCACTTGTTTGTAAAGGACAATTCCAAGTAAAATTATAAAAATTTTGATCAAAACCCGCATTACTCAAACCTCCACCAGTTGTGTATCCAATCACTTCACAAGTTGACCCTGTTTCCCAAGTTGAAAGGGGAATTCTAGTTGATCCTGTTGCCACATTGTGTTGATATACTCCACCACTTTTTACTACAATATTTCCAGTAGTAGTAAATGATGCAGATGATCTAAGTGTACCAAAGACTTGTAGATCATCTCCAGTACCATTAGCTAATGTAACACTTGCTGTAACTTCCAAAACTGAACCAGCTGCAATAATAGTTTGGTCAATTGTAATTGAGGTAGAGATGGTAATATTATGTGGAGTCCTTATGGATACATCAAAATCATTTACAGTTGGTGCAGATGTGGCATCAATCCATGAAATATTATCTAAACTAGTCTCCCAAGTACTTGCACTTTCCCATAATCCAGATTGTTTCGTCCTGTAGTAAGCAGGTGGTACTATTCCTGAACCACTCAATATGACTGTACATGGATCTTCATTTGAGTCATTGTTTTCAATGGTTAAAGTTGCGTTTTTAGTACCTCCAGATGTAGGGGCAAATCTTACTGTTACTATTTCAGTATTTCCTGGCGTGATTGTAATTGGAAAAGAATGAGAAGATACCACAGTATATAAACCGCCATCTGTTCCTGTAATGTTAAGTGATGACACTTCTAGATTACTTGTACCTTCATTTTTGATGTTATAACTTAAATCGGAAGTATTATTTATATTTACATTGCCAAAAGGTAGTGTAAATCCACATGCCACATTATTTGTGCCTGGATATTGTAGTTGAAGTTCAGGACCAGTTGTTGTAGCGTTTCCAGTTAATTCTGTAAGATTGTAACAATTTCCTGTGTTATTGTAGGTATATATAGCATAATGATATGTAGTACTGCTGATCAAATTAGTTACACTAACAGCACTTCCTGTGCCATTATAGACTACATAATTTCCAGTACCTATTTGACTTCCGTTACCAAATGCAGCATCTGCTGTGTAAGTAGATCCAGAAGTAGGGTCAGCGTTTACGGCACTTCCTGCTCTGGCGACCACTAAAGTATTATCTCCATTTCCATTGGTCCATGCGATATCCATAGATGTTGTTCCAATATTTGAAGATGAGAAAGCTGATGGTGGAGTTGTAGGAGAAGTACATGCAGGAGAGCACGTACCAGCCAATGATATTTCATCTATATTCCAAACTTCATTTGCATCGTTATTTAAGGCAGATACTCGCATAGCTACAGATGTAGTTCCAGTTGGTATAATTACTTCAAGTGTTGAGTAATTATTTGTACTTGTTCCTCCCTGTGGGGCTGATACATTTATTGCAGTTCCGGCAGTCGTAGATGCAATCAAAGTTGCATTATATCCCCATCGAGCATTAGTGTTGCCACTTAAAGTTATATCAGCAGTGGCAGGATAACCTGCGCCATTTAGATTTACAAATACTCGTACGTTATCGCCAGCATCTGAACCATTTCCGGTGGTCATAGATGTACTTGATATACGTATTGTTATTATCATGTTAGAACACCCAGTAGTATTCACTGATGCAAGTTCTAGTGTTCTATTTCCATTACTTGATTGCCATGAGTTTGTACCACTTAATATTCTTTGGCTGGAAGGCGTATCTCCCGAACCCGATGCGGAACTACATTGTGCACTTCCTGAAACAACGCTCCAAGTATCTCCACTTTCGCAACCATATGCAGCAATTTGTGCTTCTGTTTGAGAAATGAACAACGTAAATAAAATCAATGTAAATAAATGCTTCATAACTGAATTTTATGGTTAAGGTAAAATAATTTATTGGAATAATGTAAACTAGCTCTAAAGGGGTTTAGATACTGCAAAGGTAATACAATAATTTGATAGATAATACATTATATAATCAATTTTGTGTGAAATATATGTTAACTTATTGCTCTTCCCGACATTTTAAGTCATTTTTTTTAAATACTATAGACGGGATTAAAGATCATATGTCACATTAGATTTTTGTTCAAATGATTTGTTAGTGCTCCGCAAGTTTTTTGAATTCTTTGTATTAAGGAATTTAAATTGGTGGAAGTAGCAAGGTTGATAATTATATTCCTTTGGGATATCCTTGATACTTAGACTTAGGAGCACATACATGTTTTTTTGCCATTCACATTATTATGCTTACTTTTGTTCCTAAATCGTAATGTTTTGAAGAAGTATGCAGCGTTTATAATATGTTATGTTTTGTATGGAGCTTCCGCTTTTGCACAGACCAATCATGTCAATGTCTTTAAAGATCTGAGTGGGCAACAATTGCTAGATGCTTTGGTATTAGAATACAAAACATCCGTTGTGCTCGATTATGGTAGGGCAAGAGATACGCTTTTTTCTAAGATAGACGGGGTACAAGATTCTTTAGAATGCATCTATACGGGTATGAAATTGTACATGCAACCGGGGCAAGATCCCACGGAAACTGTATACTTAAATGGTCTGCCAAATGGTATCAATACAGAACATACATGGCCGCAGGGCTTGGGAGCTGAAGGTACTGCACAGAGTGATATGCATCATCTTTATCCTACAAGAACAAAAGCAAATACAGATAGGGGCAATTTTCATTTCGGTGAAATACCTGACAATCAGACACAAACTTGGTACCTTAAATCTTCTGAAAGGAATACAACACCTACCACAGGAAAAGATTTGTACTCAGAAGGTGTCCGTGGTGTGAATGGTAAGTTTGAACCAAGAGAATCCGTCAAAGGAAACATAGCTAGGTCTATTTTCTATTTTTACACGATGTACAAGTCACAAGCAGACGCTCAAGGACCGAACTTTTTTAATACTATGAAAAATGATTTGTGCAGTTGGCATTATTTAGATCCAGTGGACGATAAAGAATGGCAACGAAATCAAAAGATAGCTACATATCAAGGTGGAAAACTCAATCCTTATGTATTGGACTGTTCGCTTGTGTCACGGGCATACTGTAATAATATAGATCAAGCATGCGAATCATTGATACTGAGTGATGTAGAGACCGTAAGTTCAATAAAACTTGATAAAATACAAGTATATCCCAATCCTGGTTCAGGTGTTTTGTACACAACGCTTGATATGACAGAGGCAGGAGATTATGAGATCACTTTTAGAGACATTACGGGTGGAGTACACAGGCAACAAACCTATTATGTTGTGGATGGATTGACACTCGTTCAGCATGATTTACAATTGCTGAATGCGGGTTACTACATCATTGAGTTCAGAAATTTATCAACCGGGAAACAGTATTTCAAGAAATATATGTTACAATATTAGATATTTTAACTGTTCTAAGGTTTAAAAACTTAACAAATACTTCAAATAAGGCAATTCTCAGTCGACGCTAGTGGGATCTAGTGGGAACTCAGTGGGAACTCGTGGGAACTCGGTGGGAACTCAGTGGGAACTCGGTGGGAACTCGGTGGGATTACATAGGGAACGTGTAGGGAGCATGTAGGGAGTTGATAGGGAGTAAGTACCTAGTTGGTATGGAGTAACTAAGGAGTTTCAGTTTTGCCCCCGTGTATTAAAATCCGTAGTTATAAAATAATACAACTAATGGTTTAATAGTTAAAAGGAAACAAATCCAAATAGAGTTTGAGTTTATTTGAGTGTTTTGTAAAACAAAAATTAAATATAAGGCAAAATAAGCAAGGCTATATTTGACCCTTATAATTTGTGTCGAAATCTACCATCCATTCAATGCCATATTTGTCTCTAAACATACCGAAATAAGAGCCCCAAGGGCTGTCAGAAATAGGCATTTCAACTTGTCCACCTGCCGAAAGTCCATTGAATAATTTGTCCGCTTCTTCTTTGCTTTCAGCACTAATGACAATTTTACTTCTGTTCTCATTTTCGTTTGTTTGTCCCAGTATTTCAGGTACATCATTGGCCATGAGCACACTATTTCCGATAGGCAAGGCAATGTGCATGATTTTATTCGCTTCATGTTCAGGAACTGGGAATTCAGCACTTGCTAAATCTTTGAAGCGCATTATTTTTGCGAACTCGCCTCCAAATACAGATTTATAAAAGTTGAATGCTTCTTCTGCATTGCCATTGAAATTAATGTGTGGATTGATGTTTGCCATGTTTTTAGATTTGTCTAACAAAAATATTAATTTGTTTTCAAATCCAATAAGTTAACCTGATATTTCTTTTTTGGAAACGGATTATTTATTCCATCAGTAGATACTTTAGTCGGTATTGCTATATATTCATGAAAAATAACCATCCCATGATATAGCTTGCTTAGCAAGTGTAAAACAAAATGAAAACTTCCATTAAATTACGGCTATTTGATTACTTTTGCACTAACAATAATAGCGAATATATGTACACTCGTAGAAGATATGGTTTTTGGATGACCTTTAACTGGAGTAAAAAACCATTTATTTATGGACTAATCTATGCCACACTATTGACTATAATCTTTGAATATCTTTTCCATTACCAAAATTTTGATATTTCTGTTAATTGGCAACCTATCAGTGTCTTAGGTATCGCTGTAGCATTTTATTTAGGATTTAAAAATAATGCAAGTTATGATAGGACATGGGAAGCTAGGAAAATATGGGGCTCTATTGTCAATAATTCTAGAAGTTTTGGGGTTGCCGTAACTAGTTTTGTACAGGGCGAACATAGTGATATTATAAAAAGAGAGTTGATATTTAGACATATCGCTTGGCTCACTTCATTGCGGTATCAACTAAGACTTGCCAGAGAATGGGAACACACAGAGTATAGGGTCAAAGGAAAATACAGTCCTGTGATATGTGAAGGTTATTTTGATCAACTGGAGGCAGAAATAAAAGGTTTGATTGATCATGAAGAGTTTGCATTGTATGAAGGTAAGGCCAATATGGCGGCACAGCTATTAAATACCCAATCAATGAGATTACAAGCATTAAAGGACAAAGGATATTTTGAAGATTTCAGGCACATGGAATTTTACACGCTTATTAAAGGGTTTTATGATAACCAAGGAGCAAGTGAACGCATCAAAAATTTCCCTTTTCCACGTCAATATGCGTCAGTGGCATTGTGGATGACGCTCATATTCTGTTTATTGATCCCATTTGCCTTGCTCAGTGTATTTCATAATCAGGAAAGTCATACCGTGTGGCTTACCATACCATTTACAGCTTTACTTATCTGGGTATTTTTTTTGATGGAGATGATAGGTGATTTTTCTGAAAATCCTTTTGAAGGTACTTACAACGATGTACCCATTTCGACCATTGCAAGGGGAATAGAAATTGATCTTAAAGAGATGATAAATGAAAAAGATATTCCAAAGGCATTAACTGCGGATAATGGGTTTTTAATGTAAAATATCATCTGAAACGAATGCTTTAATAAACTCCAAAAGCTGTAGTGTGAAATTAATCTTGTACAACTTTATAATCCATAGCCTATCTAACTGAGAGCCTAATAATTGCATTTTTGGGTTTCCTATAGCTCTGAAACTTTGGTAGAGATAAATGGTACTTTTCATCTATTAGTCGATGAATGTGATCATTGATTTCTATGCTAAGTTTTTATTTTTAGACAGATAAATTTGAATTGTTAGGCGTCTTATTATCAGAAAACTATCTGAGTTGAGTCATTTGAGATAAGATTTGGTTGAAAAAAACCGTATTTACAATAATTTAATATTCATATTTGATAATTTTAATCGGTTTAATTATTTAGTGGCTATCAAAAGCTTATTAAGACATGATTATCATTTTATTAAACATAGATAGACTTTTATACATTCAAATATTTAAATATGTTTTTACATTAAATTTGGTTTGAGTATCAAAAAAAGTGTTTTGAAAATGGAATGCATTAAATTTCAACATTTTATTGAAAAAAATATTTCAAAATTCTACCTTTCATTAGGAAAATAATAATACCTTTGCGTCTCTTTTTGAAGAAGCGTTGTATTTCTTCGAGAAAATATCAAAATTTTATTTAAATTTGCACATATGCCAACTATAAATCAGTTAGTTAAAAAAGGTAGAGAGAAAGTGGTGGTTGCCAGTAAATCTAGAGCACTTGACTCATGCCCTCAGAAAAGAGGAGTTTGTACAAGGGTTTATACTACGACACCTAAGAAACCGAACTCTGCACTTAGAAAAGTTGCCAAAGTAAGAATGACGAATGGTATCGAAGTAATTTGCTATATCCCAGGTGAAGGACACAACTTACAAGAACACTCTATCGTATTGGTAAGAGGTGGTAGAGTAAAAGATCTTCCAGGTGTTAGATACACTATCGTCAGAGGAGCATTAGATACTGCTGGTGTTGCAAAGAGATTGCAGAGCCGTTCAAAATATGGTGCAAAAGCGCCTAAGAAATAATAAATCGTTTAAGATCATTATAATAATTTTATCGAAAGATGAGAAAAAGAAAACCAAAAAAGAGAGTAATAGCACCAGATCCACGATATGGTGATCCAATGGTTACTCAATTTGTAAACAACATGATGTGGGAAGGTAAGAAAAGTGTATCTTACGCAATATTCTATGATGCTATGGATAAAATAGAAAGTAGAATTAACGAAAACCCTCATGAAATTTGGAAGAAGGCATTAGAAAATGTTATGCCAGCTGTAGAAGTGAGAAGTAAAAGAATTGGTGGGGCGACTTTCCAAATTCCTACTGAGATCAGACCAGCTAGAAGACTTTCTATTGGTATGAAGTGGGTAATCAGATTCTCAAGAGCTAGAAGCGGAAAAGGAATGGCAGAAAAATTATCTGCAGAATTGATCGCAGCAAGCAAAGGTGAAGGTGCCGCAGTAAAAAGAAGAGAAGATACGCATAGAATGGCTGAAGCAAACAGAGCTTTTGCACATTTCAAAGCGTAATTTATTTTTTTTCTGAAACATTATTTTTTAATCGATCTATAAAATCTTATAACCATAATCATGGCAAAGGATCTTAAATTTACCAGAAATATTGGTATTGCTGCACACATTGATGCAGGTAAAACGACCACTACAGAGCGTATCCTATATTACACAGGGATAAGTCATAAGATAGGTGAGGTACATGATGGCGCTGCTACCATGGACTGGATGGAACAAGAGCAAGAAAGAGGTATTACCATTACCTCTGCGGCAACTACTTGTAGCTGGAGTTACCCAACTATACAAGGTAAGCCAACTGATGAGACTCAACCATACCACTTTAACATCATCGATACTCCAGGTCACGTAGATTTCACAGTAGAAGTAAACAGATCATTAAGAGTATTGGACGGACTAGTTTTCTTATTTAGTGCAGTTGATGGTGTAGAGCCTCAGTCTGAGACTAACTGGAGACTTGCTGAAAGATATCGTGTACCAAGTATCGCTTTCGTTAATAAAATGGATAGATCAGGTGCGGATTTCTTTAACGTAGTAAATGATATAAAAGAAAAATTAGGTGCTAATGCGATTCCGCTTCAAGTTCCGATCGGGGCTGAGGAGAAATTTAAAGGTGCTGTAGATTTGATTAGTAATGTTGCCATGGTCTGGAATGATGATGACCAAGGTATGACTTACAAAGAAATTGAAATACCTGCTGATATCGCTGATACAGTGGCAGAATATAGAGCAAAGCTTATCGAAGCTGTAGCTGAGTACGATGTTGAATTAATGGAAAAATTCTTTGAAGATCCAAATTCAATAACTGAGGCAGAAATAAAAGCTGCAGTACGTACAGCTGTTATGGATCTTGCATTTACTCCGGTAATGTGTGGTTCAGCTTTCAAAAACAAAGGTGTTCAAGCGGTACTAGATGCAGTTTGTGCTTACTTACCATGTCCTTTGGATGTAGATGCCATCACAGGTACTAACCCAAAAACAGAATTAGAAGAGCAAAGAAAGCCATCTGTTAATGAGCCTTTTGCAGCATTGGCATTCAAAATTGCAACTGACCCATATGTAGGAAGGTTAGCATTTATGAGAGTTTACTCAGGTGCTTTGGATGCAGGTTCATATGTATTGAATACACGTTCAGGAAATAAAGAAAGAATTTCGCGTCTATACCAAATGCACGCTAACAAGCAAAACGCTATTGAAAGAGTGGAAGCTGGTGATATCGCTGCAGGTGTAGGATTTAAAGATATTCGTACAGGTGATACACTATGTGACGAAAGTAAACCAATCGTACTAGAAAGTATGGTATTCCCAGAACCAGTTATCGGTCTTGCTATTGAGCCTAAAACTCAGAAAGATCTTGATAAACTGGGTATGGCCTTAAATAAACTTTCAGAGGAAGATCCGACATTCAGAGTGAAATATGATGAAGAAACCAACCAAACTGTTATCAGTGGTATGGGTGAGCTTCACTTAGAGATCATTGTGGACAGACTTAGAAGAGAGTTTAAAGTTGAGGTAAACGAAGGTGCGCCACAAGTAAATTATAAGGAAGCATTAACTGCGAGTGTCGAACATACAGAAAGATTGAAAAAACAATCAGGTGGTTCGGGTTTATTTGCACAGATGTCTTTCGAATTAGGACCTGCTGATGAGAAATTTTTGGAATCAGAAGATTTTAAATCAGGCAAGACTAAGCTTCAGTTTGTAAATGACATTTTCGGGGGATCAGTTCCTAAAGAATACTTTGCATCTATTGTAAAAGGATTTACCTCTATGATGGATAACGGTATACTAGCTGGTTACCACATCGATAGTATGAAGGTGAGATTGTTTGATGGTCAGACACACGCAGTGGATTCAAAACCATTAGCATTCGAACTATGTGCTAAAGAAGGATTTAAGGAAGCATCTAAGAAGTGTAATCCAGTATTACTTGAGCCAATCATGAAGTTGGAAGTAGTATCTCCAGATGAGTATGTAGGATCTGTGATAGGTGACCTTAACAGAAGAAGAGGATTACCGAAAGGTCAAGATACAAGATCTGGTGGTGCAGTAGCGATACAAGCAGAAGTGCCTTTGGCAGAGATGTTTGGTTATGTAACACAGCTTAGAACGATCACTTCTGGTAGAGCATCTAGTAGTATGGAGTTCAGTCACTTCTCACCAGCACCTAAGGGAATAGCTGATGCAGTGATAGAAAAAGCAAAAGGTTTAAAAGTTTAGAATTTTTTTTTAAAATAATTTAAAAATATTTTTTAATTCGGTAAAGAGTGTTATCTTTGCGCCCTCTTAAGAAATAGAGATAATAATAACAACAGGTTATGAATCAAAAAATCAGGATAAAACTCCGTTCTTACGATCA
The DNA here is from genome assembly GCA_035299145.1 of Saprospiraceae bacterium. Classification (GTDB taxonomy): domain Bacteria; phylum Bacteroidota; class Bacteroidia; order Chitinophagales; family Saprospiraceae; genus OLB9. The sequence goes on along the minus strand of DATGWZ010000030.1, from coordinate 630,902 downwards.
CAATTTAGTAGATAAAAGTACTGAAAAGATTGTTAAGACGGTTAAAAACAGCGGTGCTGTTATTTCCGGTCCGATTCCGCTGCCAACTGAGAAGGAAGTATTTACGGTATTGCGCTCCCCGCACGTAAATAAAAAATCTCGTGAGCAGTTCCAGCTTAGGACCCATAAAAGAGTCATCGAGATTTTTACACCTACCCAGAAGACGGTAGATGCACTTTCGAAGCTTGAGCTTCCAAGTGGTGTAGACATCCAGGTTAAACTCACTTAATCGCTGGATTTTTAATTTTTATTTTTAGATTCTGAAGTATTGAGGTACTAGACTCTAAAGTCTTATGTCTTTAGTTTAAAAATTTAATCATGAACGGATTAATAGGAAAGAAAATTGGTATGACCAGTATTTTCGATGCTGCCGGCAAGAACATAGCTTGTACAGTCATTGAAGCTTTACCTAATGTTGTCACTCAGGTGAAAACAGTAGAAACTGATGGATATGATGCCATTCAGTTAGGATACGGTGAAGCGAAGGTAAAAAATACTTCAAAAGCACTTTTAGGGCATTTTGATAAAGCAAATACAACACCTAAACGTGAAGTAGTAGAATTTAGAGATTATCCTGTAGCTAAAGCACTTGGTGATGAAATAGCATTAACTGAAATTTTCACTGAAGGTGAAAAAGTTAGTGCTGTAGGTACATCAAAAGGTAAAGGTTTCCAGGGTGTTGTTAAAAGATACCATTTCGCAGGGGTTGGTCAAGCTACTCACGGTCAGCATAACAGACTTAGAGCTCCAGGTTCGGTAGGTGCATCAGCATGGCCTTCTAGAGTATTCAAAGGTGTAAGAATGGCTGGACGTATGGGAAATGACAGAGTCAAAACGAAGAATTTGAAAATTGTTAAGCTTTTACCGGATGCAAATCTTATCCTTATACAAGGATCAGTACCGGGTCATAAAGGTTCTTTCGTAATCATTGAAAAGTAAGGAATATGAAACTCGATGTATTAAATATTCAAGGTAAAAGTACAGGTAGATCTATAGAGTTGCCTGAAGGAATTTTTGGAATAGAGCCAAATGCTCATGCTGTATACTTAGCTGTTAAGCAATTCAATGCTGCACAAAGACAAGGTACACACAAATCCAAAGAAAAATGGGAGATATCTCGTTCAACAAAGAAGATTAAAAAACAAAAGGGTACAGGTACAGCTAGAGCTGGTTCTATGAAGAGTCCAGTATTTAGAGGTGGTGGTAGAACATTCGGTCCAGAGCCACGTAACTATACTTTCAAGTTGAATAAAAAAGTAAAAGAGCTTGCACGTTATTCTGCTTTCTCAGACAAAGTTGCAAATACTTCATTGATCGTAGTGGAAGACTTTAGCTTTGACAAGCCAAGTACTAAAGGGTATATGAATTTACTTACTAGTCTTGATGTAACTGGCAAATCTATCCTTCTTACTGCTGATTACAATAGCAATGTATTTTTGAGTAGTAGAAATTTACCAAAGGCTAAGGTTGTGAATGTAAAAGATGTAAATACTTATGAGCTAATTAATGCTGATATCTGTATTATATCTGAGAATTCAGTTAATCAGCTTAGAACTTCTTTCGAACAACAATAAAATTGATCCGAAATGTCAAACAATATTTTAATAAAACCAATCATATCTGAGAAATCAGAAAAATTGACAGGAAAGGGTAATCAATATACCTTTATAGTTGATAAGAAGGCGAATAAAATCGAAATCAAGAAGGCTGTAGAGTTAATGTTTACGACAAACGTTTTAGCAGTAAATACTGTAGTAATGCCTGCTAAATTAAAGTCAAGAAATACTAGATCAGGTGTTATAAGAGGTAGTGTAAGCTCATATAAAAAAGCTTATGTAACTCTTGCCGAAGGTGAAGAACTTGATATTTACGGAAGTTCTGAAGATTAATAGCTTAAACAGTTAAAAGCAAAAGAAATGGCAATTAAAAAGTTTAATCCAATCACTCCGGGCTTACGTCAGAAAGTTAATGTAAGTTATGCTGAGATTACCACAAATGTCCCTGAAAAGAGTTTGACAGTTGGTATCCACAAAAGTGGTGGTAGAAATCATGATGGTAAGATGACCATGCGCCAAATAGGTGGTGGTAACAAAAAGAAATATAGAGTAATCGATTTTAAAAGAGATAAAGAGGGTATTCCGGCTAAAGTTTCTACAATCGAGTACGATCCAAATAGATCTGCATTTATTGCGCTTTTAGTTTATGCTGATGGTGAGAAAAGATATATCATTGCACCAGATAAAATTAAAGTTGGAGATGCAATCATGTCTGGTAAGACAGCAACACCTGATAATGGTAATGCGCTTTACTTTTCAGAAATTCCTTTAGGTTCTGATATTCATGCTATAGAAATGGCTCCTGGTAAAGGTGCAGCTTTGGCAAGAAGTGCAGGTACTTATTGCACGATGATGGGTAGAGAAGGAAAATATGCAATTGTTAAGTTACCTTCAGGTGAAGTAAGAAGAGTATTATTAACTTGTAAAGCTGTCATGGGTAGAGCATCTAATCCAGATCACGGTCAAGAAGTACTTGGTAAAGCAGGTAAGACAAGATGGTTGGGTAAGAGATCAAGAGTAAGAGGTGTAGCGATGAACCCAGTAGATCACCCGATGGGTGGTGGTGAAGGTAGAGCTTCAGGTGGACACCCTAGGTCAAGAACAGGTATCATGGCTAAGGGACAAAAAACCAGAGACGTCAATAAGGCATCATCAAGGTTAATTATATCTAAACGTAAGAAGTAATAAAGTAATATAATAGCATTATGGCTAGATCAATTAAAAAAGGACCTTATATTCATTTTAAGCTTTTAGAAAAAGTATTAAAGGCAAATGAATCTAATAAAAAATCAGTTATTAAGACTTGGTCGCGTGCGTCAATGATTATACCTGATATGATAGGGCAGACCATCGCAGTTCACAATGGTAAAACATTTGTTCCTGTGTTCGTTACTGAAAATATGGTTGGTCATAAATTAGGAGAATTTTCACCAACACGTACCTTCAAGGGCCACGGTGGTAAGAAATAATATTAATAAAGTTAAGCGAATCGCATAAATATATTTAGAATGGAGGCACTTGCGAGATTAAGGAATTGTCCTATGTCAGCCCGAAAAATGAGGTTGGTAGTAGATAACATAAGAGGTAAATCAGTAGACGATGCTCTGAATATCCTTAAGTTTACTAATAAGGAAGCAGCAATATGGTTGGAGAAGGTAGTTTTATCTGCAATATCTAACTGGGCGAATAAATCAGAGTCATTAAGTCCTGAGGATTATAAGCTTTTTATCAAAACTGCTTTCGTAGACGGTGGACCTGTTTTAAAGAGATTTAGACCTGCACCACATGGTAGAGCGCATAGAATCAGAAAGCGTATGAACCATGTCACAATAGTGGTGGAGAATAAAGTTAAAATTGAAGAATAAATAATTAATAAAACATCAGTTTCATGGGTCAAAAGACAAATCCAATAGGTAACAGATTAGGTATCATCAGAGGATGGGATTCTAGTTGGTTTGGTGGAAAAGAGTTTGGTCAAAAGGTTGTAGAAGACGAACAAATCAGAGTATACTTAAATGCTCGTATTCAAAAAGGTGGTATCTCAAAGATAGTCATTGAGAGAACGCTTAAGAGAGTAACTGTGACCATACATACATCAAGACCTGGTATTATTATTGGAAAAGGTGGACAAGAGGTTGATCGTGTAAAAGAAGAGTTGAAAAAACTTACTTCTAAAGATGTACAGATCAATATCATCGAGATCAGAAAGCCTGAAATTGATGCAGCTATTGTTGGTGAGACGATTGCTAAACAAATTGAATCTAGAATTAATTATAAAAGGGCAATCAAGATGGCTATTCAGGCTGCCATGAGAGCTGGTGCAGAAGGTATCAAAGTTAGAGCTAGTGGTAGATTGAATGGTGCGGAGATGGCTCGTAGCGAAGAATTTAAAGATGGTAGAACACCATTACATACATTCAGAGCGGATATTGATTATGCTATCAAGGAGTCACTTACTGTATATGGTAAAATAGGTATCAAAGTTTGGATTTGTAAAGGAGAGATCCTAGAGAAAAGAGACTTGTCACCAAACGCTAATGTAGGAAAAGGTAACTCTGAAGGTGGATTTAGTTCTGATAACCGTGGTGGTGAAAGAGGTGGTAATGATAGAAGGGGCGGAAATGACAGAAGAAGTAGTGGAAATGATAGAAGAGGTGGTGGAAATGACCGTGGTGGTGATAGATCAGCTGGCGGAGATCGCAATAAAAAAAGATAGGCATTAATTTGTAAAAATGTATTACCTTTGTGCCACTTTTGGTAAAAGGGTAGTTGTTTAAATAAAAAAAGATATGTTACAACCAAAAAGAACGAAGTACAGGAAGCAGCATAAGATGAAAACCAAAGGTATCGCTATTAAAGGTGGTACTATATCGTTCGGTTCCTTTGCACTTAAATCCTTGGATATTGGGAGAATTACTAACAGACAGTTGGAATCTGCCAGGATAGCGATGACTCGTTATATGAAAAGGGAGGGTAAAGTTTGGATAAGAATATTTCCAGACAAACCGATAACCAAAAAGCCTCAAGAGGTCCGTATGGGTAAGGGTAAAGGTCCTTTGGATCACTGGGTAGCAGTGGTTAAACCAGGTAAAATAATGTTTGAAATCGATGGTGTTCCTTCTGAAATAGCAGTAGAGGCATTAAGATTAGCAGCACAAAAGTTACCGGTTCAAACAAAGACGGTTGTAAGAGTAGATTATAGCGAATAATAAAATTTAGATGACATGCCATCAAAGAAATTTATAGAGCTTCAAGGTATGACTGTTGAGTCAATCCAAGAAGAGTTAAAACAAGCACAATCTGATTTAGGCAGGATGAAGTTTGATCATGGTTCAAAAGGATTAGAAAATCCTTTGTTGCTTGGTGAGACTAAAAAAGATATAGCAAGATTAAAGACCGAGCTGAGAGCTAGAGAAGTTAAAGCGATGTCACCTGAAGATTTAGCTAAGAGGTCTAATATTAGATTAAGAAGAAAGTAATCACGTATAAAATTTAAGTCCAATGACTGACAATTTATTAAATAAAGTAAGAATAGGTGTTGTAGCTAGCTCAAAAATGGATAAAACAGTAACTGTTTTAATCGAGAGGAAATTGAAGCACCCTATATATGGTAAGTTCGTAAAGAAGTCCAAAAAGTTTTTTGTCCATGACGAAAAAAATGAGTGTACTGAAGGCGATACAGTAAAAATAACAGAGACTAAGCCTATTAGCAAGAATAAGAGCTGGAGATTAGTTGAAATTTTAGAAAAAGCGAAATAACTAATAAATATAATTAGTCATGATCCAACAAGAGTCGAGATTAAAGGTAGCTGACAATAGCGGTGCAAAGGAAGTTCTTTGTATTAGAGTACTTGGTGGTACTCGTAGAAGATATGCATCTGTCGGTGATAAAATAGTAGTAGCGGTTAAGTCTGCTACACCTAATGGTATCAAAAAAGGTACAGTTACAAAAGCTGTAATAGTACGTACATCAAAGGAGATCAGAAGGAAAGACGGTTCGTATATTAGGTTTGATGACAATGCTGTGGTATTGTTAAATGCATCTGATGAACCGAGAGGTTCAAGGATTTTCGGACCTGTTGCGAGAGAGTTAAGGGATCGTGACTATATGCGTATTGTTTCATTGGCACCAGAAGTGCTATAATCTTTTAAATTTAGTAATATGCCTACTTCAAAGCGTTTTGCTCCAAAATTGAGCATTAAAAAGGGTGACAAAGTACAAGTTATAGCTGGTTCTAATAAAGGTGAATCAGGTGAAGTAAAACAAGTATTCCCAAAATTAAATAGGGCAATTGTAGATGGACTTAATTTAGTTAAGAAACATACTAAGGCTACCCAGGATAATCCTGGCGGCATAAATGAAATCGAATCTCCAATACATATCTCTAATCTTATGGTTATAGATCCAAAGACTGGTAAACCTACAAGAGTGGGTAGAAAACTAGTTGACGGTAAATTAGTGAGATTTTCTAAAAAATCAGGTGAAATTATCAAGTAATGAGTTATATACCTAGACTTAAGACAAAATACAATACAGAGATTGTACCAAAACTGTTAGAACAGTTTGGATATAAGACTGTAATGCAAGTTCCAAGATTGTTAAAGATATCTGTTAATCAGGGTGTAGGCTCTGCAACTCAGGATAAGAAGCAGGTGGATAATGCAGTAAATGAGATGACGACTTTTACAGGTCAGAAGGCTGTTGCAACGATTGCATCTAAATCAATCTCAAACTTCAAATTGAGAGAGTTTATGCCAATTGGAGCAAGAGTTACTCTTAGAGATCGTCAGATGTATGAGTTTCTTGATCGTTTAGTTACTGTGGCTTTGCCAAGAGTAAGAGATTTTAAAGGAATCAATGACAAAAGTTTTGATGGGAGAGGAAATTATTCTTTAGGTATTAAAGAACAGATTATATTTCCTGAGATTGATATCGATAAAGTAAGTAAAATTACTGGTATGGATATAACTTTTGTAACAACAGCAAAGACAGATGCAGAGGCATTTGCACTTCTTAAAGAGCTTGGATTACCATTTAAAAACCAAAAGAATTAATTGCAATGGCAAGAAAATCAATAATCGCAAGGGAAATTAAAAGAGAAAGACTTGTAGCAAAGTTTGCTGATCTTAGAAAGAAGCTAAAGGATGCAGGTGATTATGAGGCTTTAGATAAGTTGCCAAGAAATTCTTCTAAAGTTCGTTTACATAATAGATGTAAGCTTACAGGTAGGCCGAAAGGATATATGAGAAGGTTTGGTATTAATAGAGTTATGTTTCGTAAAATGGCTAACGAAGGGTTGATACCTGGAATTACTAAAGCCAGTTGGTAACATTAATAAATAGTAGAATAATTTAAGATGATAGTAACAGATCCAATAGCAGATTATCTAACAAGGATTAGAAATGCTCAACAAGCTGGTCACAAGGTAGTAGAAATACCTTCTTCAAATATCAAGAAATCAATAACAGAAATCTTGTATGAGAATGGTTATATTTTGAAATATAAGTTTGATGATGCTGCGGGTAAACAAGGAATTATTAGTATAGCGTTAAAGTATGATGTTGTAACTAAAAAGCCTGTTATACGTGAGTTAGGTAGAATTTCTAAATCTGGTTTAAGACAATATGCAGGTGCAACTGAAATACCAAAAGTCATTAATGGGCTTGGTATTGCAATAGTATCTACTTCAAAAGGCTTGATGACGGATAAGCAAGCAAGAAAGGAGAATGTTGGCGGGGAATTACTCTGTTACATTTATTAATTTTATAAATTTTTTATAGTCATGTCAAGGATAGGTAAAGCTTTAATAAATATACCAGCGGGAGTAACAATAGATGTTTCGAAAGGAAATCTTGTTACTGTTAAAGGTTCAAAAGGTACATTGTCAGAACAGGTTAATCCTGATTTGAGTGTTAAGATAGATGACGGTGTACTTGTTGTAGAGAGACCGACTGATCAGAAAAGACATAGAGAAGCACATGGTCTTTATAGATCATTGATCAATAATATGGTGACTGGTGTATCTACAGGTTTCGTAAAGCAATTGGAACTGATAGGTGTTGGTTATAGGGTAAGTAATACTGGCAATTTGTTAGAATTATTACTTGGTTATTCACACCCTATTTATTTTCAAATACCATCTGAGATAAAGTTGACCACTAAAATGGATAAGGGGGAGAGTCCTACCATCATTATGGAGGCAGCTGATAAACAATTGCTTGGTCAAGTTTGTGCTAAAATAAGAACGTACAGAAAGCCAGAGCCTTACAAAGGAAAAGGTATTAAGTTTACTGGTGAGATCATCAGAAGAAAGGCTGGTAAGACATCAGGTAAGAAATAATAAATAGATAAATCCAAAGCTGTTTAAGATGGATAGTAAATTATATAATAGGACAAGAGTCAAATACAGAATTCGTAAAAAGGTAAGTGGAACAAGCACTAAACCTAGGTTGTCTGTATTCAGAAGTAATAAAGAGATATATTGTCAATTAATTGATGATGTTAACGGTGTTACGCTAGCAAGTGCATCTACTAAAGGTGTTGCTAAAACAGGTAATAAAGTAACTCAGTCTGCTGAAGTTGGTAAAACAATAGCTGCGAAAGCGAAAGCAATTAGCATCGAGAAAGTTGTTTTCGATAGAGGTGGATATCTTTACCACGGTCGAGTTAAATCTTTAGCTGATGGAGCTAGAGAAGGTGGGTTAATTTTCTAAATAATATCAATTATGTCAACACCAGTTAAAGTAAGTCAAGGAGAACCAGAATTGAAAGAGAAATTGGTAAATTTAGCAAGGGTTGCTAAAGTTACCAAAGGTGGTAGAACTTTTAGTTTTTCAGCCTTAGTAGTTGTAGGGGATGGTAATGGTTCTGTGGGACATGGTTTAGGTAAAGCTTTGGATGTATCTGAATCTATACAAAAAGCTGTTCAGGATGCAAAGAAGAATTTAGTCAAAGTATCTTTACATAAAGGAACTGTACCACATGAGCAGAAAGGCAAGTATGGTGCAGGAAAGATTCTTATCAAACCAGCAGCAGATGGTACAGGTGTTATTGCGGGTGGAGCTATGAGAGCTGTACTTGAAATGGCAGGGGTACATAACTGTCTTGCTAAATCACAAGGTTCTTCTAATCCACACAATGTGGTAAAGGCAACGATAGATGCATTGTCAAAAATGAGGAATGCTCATGAAGTTGCAAAAAATAGGGGAGTATCTTTAAGTAAAGTGTACGAAGGATAATAAATATAAGCAGCAATGGCAAATATTAAAATAACACAAGTCAAAAGTACAATAGATAGGAGTAAGAGACAAAAAGCAACTATGGTTGCTTTAGGTATCAAAAAGCTTAATGGATCTGTTGTTAAAGAAGTTACTCCACAGATAATGGGTATGGTAGCTAAGGTTCAGCATCTAATAGTAGTTGAAGATATTTAAATATATCAACTTATTAAGTAATACGTAAATATTTACAAATGAAATTGCATAATTTGACCCCAGCGGCGGGTTCAGTTAAATCAGAAAAGGGTAGAATCGGAAGAGGTGAAGGTTCTGGATCAGGTGGTACAGCTGGGAAAGGTCATAAAGGAGCAAAAGCTAGATCAGGTTATGCTAGCAAAAGAGCTTTTGAAGGTGGACAAATGCCTTTACAAATGCGTCTTCCTAAAAGAGGTTTTAAGAATATTAATAACATTACTTATGTTGGTATTAATGTTTCTAGGCTTCAAGAAATATTTGACAATTTTGGTTTGACAGAAATAACTAAATTGTCATTATATAATGAAGGTATCATTAATAGAGGTGATAAAGTTAAAATCCTAGGTAATGGGGAGATATCTGTAAAACTTAATGTTAATGTAGACGCTTTTTCTGCTACTGCTAAGTCCAAGATTGAGGCAGCAGGCGGTACTATTAATGCTTAATATTTTTAGAAAATGAACAAGTTTATTGAAACTTTAAAAAATATATGGAGTATCAAGGAGTTGAGAGATAGAATTCTTTTCACGGTGTTGATACTTGCTGTTTATAGATTAGGATCATTTATTGTGTTGCCTGGTGTAAATGCATTAGCTTTAGATGCTGGTAATAGCAATAGACCTGCATCTGACCTTTTGTCTTTGATAAACACGTTCACAGGTGGTGCCTTTAATCAAGGTTCCATTTTTGCTTTGGGTATAATGCCTTATATTACTGCATCAATTATTGTTCAATTGCTTGGATTTGCAGTTCCTTATTTCCAAAGGTTACAGCAAAAGGAAGGTGAATCTGGCCGTAAAAAGATCACACAAATTACTAGATTCTTGACTTTGTTGATTACTTTAGTTCAAGGTGGTGGATATTTAGCCTTTTTGAGAAGTACTGAAGGTGCTATAGATCCAAATATAAGTGATACAGTTTTTTGGTTTAGTAATATGATTATCTTAGCTACGGGTACAATATTTGCAATGTGGTTGGGAGAGAAAATAACAGATAAGGGTATTGGTAATGGTATTTCTTTATTGATTATGGTTGGTATCATTGCGAAACTGCCAGCTTCATTCATAGCAGAAGTGCAAAGTAGGGCAGGAACCAATGGATTAATTCCTTTAATTCTTGAGTTAGTTTTCTTCTTGTTTGTTGTAATCGCTACAATATTGATAGTTCAAGGGGTTAGAAAAATTCCTATCCAGGCTGCAAAAAGAATGGTAGGAAGAGCTTCTGGTGATATTGCAGGTGGAGCAGGAAACGATTTTATTAATCTTAAGTTAAGTGCAGCTGGTGTAATGCCAATCATCTTTGCTCAGGCTATCATGTTTTTACCTTTAACAGCGGCTCAATGGGCAGCTGGTGATGGTGGTACACAAAGTGATTTATTATTAAGTTTAAATGATTGGAAGTCATTCCCATATAATTTATTGTTTTTTGTTCTGATTGTTTTATTTACCTATGTATATACAGCGTTAATTGTTAATCCACAGCAGTACGCCGAATATTTAAAGAGACAAAATTCATTTATTCCAGGTATAAAACCAGGTGAGGATACACAAAATTATATTGATACATTAACCACTAGAATAACACTTCCCGGAGCATTATTTATCGGTGCAATTGCTATATTACCTGCATTAGTAGCAGTAGCTGGAGTAACAGACTCATTTGCTATATTTTTCGGTGGTACATCTTTATTGATTTTGGTTGGTGTAGTATTAGATACTTTACAACAAATTGAAAGTTATCTGTTGATGAGAAAATATGATGGTTTAGTAAAATCTGGCAGAATCCAAGGAAGAGGAAATCAAGGTATTACTATAGGTGCAGGAATGTAATAGTTATGATCTATTACAAGACTGATGAGGAGATAGAATTAATGCGTGAGAGCAATTTACTGGTTAGTAAAACTCTTGCACATGTTGCGGGATTACTAAAAGTAGGTGTCTCAAGTAAAACTGTTGATAAGGAAGCCGAAGATTTTATAAGGTCACACGGTGGTGTGCCTGGGTTTAAAGGATATCGTGGTTTTCCTGCGTCATTATGCATGTCTGTAAATGATGCTGTTGTACATGGTATACCAAATAGCACAGTTTATACCGATCGGGATGTAGTTTCCATAGATTGTGGTGTTATACTCAATGGGTTTTATGGTGATGCAGCTTTTACATTTGCGTTTAAGAACGCTGGTGAAAAGGTAGAGAAGCTTTTGAGAGTAACTCGAGAATCATTAGAACGCGGTATATCAATGGCTGTAGTTGGAAATAGAATAGGTGATATAAGCCATGCCATACAGCACTTTTGTGAAAGAGTTAATGGTTATGGAATTGTTAGGGAGTTAGTAGGGCATGGAGTTGGTAGAAATCTTCATGAAGATCCTGAAGTTCCTAATTTTGGTTTGAAAGGAAAGGGTCCCATGTTGAAAGATGGAATGGTTATTGCCATAGAACCGATGGTAAATATGGGTAATCGCGGGGTTAAACAGAAAAATGACGGATGGACCATTGTGACAAGAGATGGAAAGCCATCTGCGCATTTTGAACATAGCGTTGCAATAAGGAAAAGTGGACCTGATATTCTATCAAATCATAGTATTATAGACGTTGCAGTTAAAAATAACTCAGAAATAATAGATATTTCAATAAAAAGTTAGATATTTGCGCTCCAAAATAAAAAATGGCAAAACAAGACCTTATAAAGTTAGATGGTATCATAGAAGAAGCCTTATCCAATGCGATGTTTAGAGTTCGTTTGGAAAGTGGTCATCTTATAACTGCTACCATTTCTGGCAAAATGCGAATGCATTACATTAGAATATTACCTGGAGATAAAGTAGCGGTTGAAATGTCGCCATATGATTTATCAAGAGGTCGTATTAATTATCGTTACAAATAATAGTTAAATACTTTACATAATGAAAGTACAAGCATCAATAAAGAAACGTTCTGCAGATTGCAAGATCGTTAGAAGAAAAGGGAAGCTTTATATTATAAATAAGAAGAACCCTAAGTATAAACAAAGACAAGGATAATAATTAAGAATTATGGCACGTATTGCTGGTGTAGATTTACCAAGAAATAAAAGAGGAGTCATAGGTTTGACTTATATTTATGGCATAGGAAGTACCTTAGCATCTAAGATATTAGAAGCTGCTGGAGTATCTGAGCATACAAAAGTACAAGACTGGACTGACGAAAACATAAAGTTTATCTCTAAATATATTCAGGATGAATATAGAGTCGAAGGAGAATTAAGAAGTGAGGTCCAATTAAGCATAAAAAGGTTAATGGATATTGCTTGTTATCGTGGTCTTAGACACAGAAAGGGTTTACCTGTAAGAGGGCAAAGCACTAAGACAAATGCGAGGACTCGTAAAGGTAAAAAGAAAACAGTCGCTAATAAAAAGAAAGCAACCAAATAATAGTTAATTAATAATATTATGGCCAAAGGTAAAAAAGTAAGCAAAAAACGTGTCGTAAAAGTTGAATCTGAAGGTTTAGCGTTTATACATGCGTCTTTCAATAATATAATCATTTCACTTTGTAACAGATCGGGTCAAGTGATTTCTTGGGGATCTGCTGGAAAGGCAGGCTTTAGAGGTTCTAAAAAGAATACACCTTATGCAGCCCAAATGGCCGCAAATAGTGCTTCATCTACAGCTTATGAAGCTGGGTTAAGAAGTGTAGAGGTATTTGTAAAAGGACCTGGTGCAGGAAGAGAGTCTGCGATTCGTGCGATTGATACTTCTGGTATCAAGGTACTTAAGATAAAGGATATGACACCTGTACCTCACAATGGTTGTCGTCCTCCAAAGAAAAGAAGAGTTTAATAAGTTTATAAAAAACCATTCATAATGGCAAGATATACAGGGCCTACTACTAAAAAGGCAAGAGCATTTGGTGAACCAATTTTCGGTTACGATAAAGCTTATGAAAAACGAAAGTTTCCTCCAGGACAACATGGAGCTAGCAAGAAGCGTAAACAACGTTCAGATTATGCTATTCAGTTAACTGAAAAGCAAAAGGCTAAGTATACGTACGGTGTTTTAGAAAGACAGTTTAGAACATTGTTTGAAAAGGCAGCAGCTAAATCTGGTGTAACAGGTGAGATATTGCTTCAGTTGTTAGAATCTAGATTAGATAATGTAGTATTCAGAATGGGTATTGCTAAGACAAGAAGAGCGGCTCGTCAGTTAGTTACACACAAACATATCCTTGTTGATGGTATTTTGACAAATATTCCTTCTATGTTGTTAAAGCCAGGGTCAGTAGTGTCAGTTCGTGGTAAGTCAAAAGAAGTTGACGTAATCAAAAGCAATGTTACTGCAAAAAGAGATGGTTCAAAGACTTTTGGTTGGATAGAGTGGAACGGTGATAAAATGGAAGGTAGATATCTTGCACATCCTGAAAGGGAAAAAATACCAGAAAATATCAATGAGCAGCTTATAGTTGAATTGTATTCTAAATAATATTATGGCTATCCTTTGTGGATAGCCTATCCTTTTTAATTAAAATTAGAAAAATTATCATAATGAGTATTCTAAATTTTCAAAAACCAGAGAAAATACTTCTACAGAAATCAGATGATTTTGATGGTACTTTTGAATTTAAGCCATTAGAACAAGGGTTCGGTCAGACTATAGGAAATTCATTAAGAAGAGTTCTTTTATCATCTTTGGAAGGTTATGCAATTTCTGCTATAAGAATAGCGGGCGTTGATCATGAGTTTTCAACTATAAAAGGGGTTGTTGAAGATGTTGTAGATATTATATTGAATATCAAGCAGATTCGATTAAAGCCAATGGTAATAACAGAAGGATCTGAAGAAGAGAAGTTGTATGTTACGATTTCAGGTAAAGATCAATTTGTTGCAGGTGATATTGAAGCAAGTACTAATACATTTAAGATCATGAATCCTGATCTTTACATATGTACATTAGAGCCTAATGTGACTTTAGAAATCGAATTTACAGTTACAAAAGGAAGGGGTTATGTACCAGCAGATGAGAATTTGCCAAAAGATGCTTCTATAGGTGTTATACCTGTAGATGCTATATATACGCCAATTAAGAAAGTAGCATATAAAGTTGAGAGTACAAGGGTTGGTCAGCGTACAGATTACGAGAAGCTAACCATTGAACTTAAAACTGATGGAACCATTCATCCAGAAGAGGCGATAAAAGAAGCTTCAAGGATAATGATTCAACATTTGATGCTTATCACTGATGAAAATATCACATTTAATGATTCATCTTCAAGAGAAGATAGTATTGTTGATGAGCATATTCTTCATATGAGAAAGTTGTTGAAGACTTCACTAGAGGATTTAGATCTTTCAGTAAGGGCTTACAATTGTCTTAAGGCGGCCAAAATTAACAGTCTTGGAGAGATGGTTAGATTTGATATGCATGAATTGTTGAAGTTCAGAAATTTCGGTAAAAAATCATTAGTTGAGATAGAGGAGTTGTTGCAACAGAAAGGTTTAACCTTTGGAATGGATCTATCTAAATATAAACTTGACGAAGAGTAATCGCATCGACCCAGTATAAAAACTGGATGAATAATTATATTATTAACAGTATAAAACGTTGCTTGGTAATATCTAAGGTCGAATATAGATGTAAGCAATAGTGGTACACAATTAAAGTTTATGAGACACGGTAAGAAATTTAATCATCTTGGAAGGAAGAAAGGCCACAGAGATGCATTATTATTGAACATGGCTAATTCTTTGATCCTTCACAAAAGAATCAATACAACTTTAGCTAAAGCAAAAGCTTTGAGAGTTTTTGTTGAACCAATTTTAACAAGATCAAAAGACAATACGACACATTCAAGAAGGATGGTATTTGCAGATCTTCAAAACAAAGCAGTCATCAATGAGTTGTTTGATGTTGTTGCACCTAAGATCGCTGATAGACCAGGTGGATATTGTAGAATTATCAAGACTGGTTTTAGAAAAGGAGATGCAGCGGAAATTGCAATGATTGAGTTAGTTGACTTCAATGATGTATTTGTAGCTAAAGTAGGTAATGCTAAAGCATCCAATACAAGAAGAAGTAGAAGAAAGTCTGGAGGAGATAGTAGCGTTGCAGCTGTGGCAGCAGCAGCAGTAGTAGCACCTACTGTAATAGATGAAGTAGCAGGTAATGAAGAAGAATAATCTAATTTATCTTATGTAATACAAAGGGGTACTTTCCAGTGTGAGAGTATCCCTTTTTTATTATATTTATTTAGCATTCTTACTTATTTAAAGTAGATATATCTTAAGTATAAAGTTCTAAAGTTTGTCTACCAAATAAGTCAGTATTCATAGAAATATTAGTATTGAATATAATTTGTTTATTATATATCTTATATTTGCACGAAGTTATTTTGACAAAATTAATATCATGGATTTTTCACAAACTAATAGAGCGGTAGTTCTTTTTGAAGACGGTAGTTTTTATGAAGGTAGAGCTGCTGGTATTACAGGTACCACCTTTGGTGAAGTTTGTTTTAATACGGGTATGACGGGTTATCAAGAGATTTTTACAGATCCTTCCTATTATGGTCAAGTGTTGGTAACTACAAATGTTCACATAGGAAATTACGGTATTAAGGCGAGTGATACGGAATCATCTAAAGTACAGATAGCTGGATTAATTTGTAAAAATTTTACAAATGACTATAGCCGACCTATGGCTGACCAAGATATTCAACATTACTTTGAGGAAAATAATTTGGTATGTATATACGATATAGATACAAGGTCTATTGTAAAAAACATTAGAGATAAAGGTGCAATGAACTGTATCATCTCCAGTGAAATCTTTGAATTAGAATTATTAAAAGCCAAATTGAATGAAGTGCCTTCTATGGAAGGATTAGAATTAGCTAGTCATGTAACAACTTTAGAACCTTATACTTTGGGTGATGAAAATGCAGATGTTAGAATAGCTGTCCTTGATTTTGGAACTAAGAGAAACATTCTTAGAAGTTTGGCTGATCGTGGAAGTTATCTTAAGGTATTTCCAGCTAAAGCTACATTATCGGATATGCAGGGATTTAATGCGGATGGATATTTTTTGTCTAACGGTCCTGGTGATCCTTCATCAATGGAGTACGCAATATCAACAGTAAAGGAAATATTGAAGCTTAAGAAACCTGTTTTTGGCATTTGTTTAGGTCATCAAATTCTAGCCTTAGCGAATGACATTTCTACCTATAAAATGCATCATGGTCATAGAGGTGCAAACCATCCTGTGATAAATATTCAAACAGGTAGATGTGAAATTACAAGTCAAAATCATGGATTTACTGTAAGTGAAAATGAAGTTTTAGCGCTTGATGACACTATAGAAGTGACCCACAGAAACCTTAATGATGATACCATTGAGGGAATAAAAATGAAAAACCAACCTGCATTTTCAGTGCAATATCACCCTGAGGCTAACCCTGGGCCACATGATTCCAAATATTTGTTTGATGATTTTGTAAACCTTTTAAAACAATCAAAAAATAATTAAAAAATGAGTGTAATTGTTGATATCAGAGCGAGAGAGATTCTAGACTCTAGAGGAAATCCTACTGTCGAGGTAGAAGTTTTAACAGAAAATGGGATTATGGGTAGAGCAGCGGTACCTTCTGGTGCATCTACAGGAAAGTACGAAGCTGTTGAACTAAGAGATAATGATAAAAGTCGTTTTCTAGGTAGGGGTGTTTTAAATGCTTGCAACAATATTGATGATAAGATTAGAGAGGCTTTAATTGGAGAGGATGTATTTGAGCAAAGATATATTGACGACATCATGATAGAACTTGATGGAACAGAAAATAAATCTTTGTTAGGTGCAAATGCAATACTTGGAGTTTCTATGGCAGTGGCAAAAGCTGCTGCTGAAGAGTCTGGTCAGTCTCTTTATAGATACGTGGGTGGAGTGAATGCACATGTGATGCCAGTACCAATGATGAATATTTTGAATGGTGGCTCACATGCTGATAACAGTATTGACTTCCAGGAATTTATGATTATGCCATTGGGTGCGGACTTGTTTTCTGAAGGGCTAAGAATGGGTGTGGAAGTTTTTCACCATTTAAAAACTGTACTTAAGTCAAAAGGATATTCTACCAATGTAGGAGATGAAGGTGGATTTGCACCGAATATTAAGTCAAACGAAGAAGCCATCGAAATTGTATTAAAAGCTATCGAATCTGCTGGTTACAAGCCGGGTATTGATATTATGATAGCAATGGATGCAGCAGCTTCTGAGTTCTACAATGAAGAAGAAAAATTATACCATTTTCATAAGTCTGGTGGTAAAAAGTTAAGTAGTGATGAGATGGTGGATTATTGGGCAAGTTGGGTAGATAAGTATCCAATATTCTCAATAGAAGATGGACTCCATGAAGATGATTGGTCTGGATGGTCAAAAATGACTAAAGCACTAGGCAATAGAATTCAAATCGTTGGGGATGATCTTTTTGTAACAAATACAAAGAGGTTACAAAAAGGAATTGAGACAGACGCAGCGAATTCTATTTTGATAAAGGTTAATCAGATAGGTTCTATTACTGAAACTATTGATGCAGTGAATCTTGCGACTCGTAATGGTTTTACATCAGTGATGAGTCATAGATCAGGTGAGACAGAAGATACCACTATTGCGGACTTGGCAGTTGCATTGAATACAGGACAAATCAAAACTGGTTCTGCATCAAGAAGTGATAGGATAGCTAAATATAATCAGTTGTTGAGAATAGAAGAAGAGCTTGGTGATTCAGCATTTTATCCAGGCAAATCTTTGTTATCATAAGAAGTTTTTAAGGTCTCTTTCATATTATTTCAAGGTCAAAATAAGTTTAATATGTCAAAAAATAAGAAGTTACTAGATGATGTTGCTAAATCAGCAGGTATTTCGCCTTCATGGATAAACAAATACACTGTTGTTACCACTCTTTTTATTGTGTGGGTTACATTTTTTGATAAGCACAATATCTTTGCATATCAGAAATTAAAAGGAACCATTGCAAAAATGGAGATGGAAAAGGAACAGTTGAATGAGGAGATAGCGCAAGCACTCAAGGACAAGCAGGATTTAGAATTAGATCATGAGAAGTTTGCACGGGAAAAGCACTTGATGCATAGGGCTGATGAGGAAATCATTTTAATAGAACAAAAGTAGTAAATACCAAATTGTATGAGCGTATTAGTAAATAAAAATTCAAGAATCATTGTTCAGGGATTCACTGGAAAAGAAGGTAGTTTTCATGCAGAACAAATGATAGAATATGGAACCAATCTCGTAGGTGGTGTTACACCAGGAAAAGGTGGGACAGAACATCTAGGAAAACCAGTTTTTAATTCTGTAAAGGAAGCTGTAGAGAAGGCAGGTGCAGATACATCTATCATATTTGTACCACCAGGGTTTGCAGCAGATGCCATCATGGAAGCAGCTGAGGCAGGTATTAAAGTGATCATTTGTATTACAGAAGGTATCCCAGTACAGGATATGGTGATAGCAAAATCTTATATTGAAAAATTTGATACGACTTTAATTGGACCAAACTGTCCAGGTGTCATTACACCTGAAGAAGCAAAAGTAGGTATCATGCCAGGTTTTGTTTTCAAAAAGGGTAGAATTGGTGTAGTGTCTAAGTCAGGAACATTGACTTACGAAGCTGCTGATCAGATCGTAAAAGCGGGAATGGGGATTTCCACTGCAATTGGTATAGGTGGTGACCCAATCATCGGCACACCTACAAAGGATGCAGTGAAATTATTAATGGAAGATCCTGAGACTGACGGAATAGTAATGATAGGTGAGATAGGTGGTAATTACGAAGCTCTAGCTGCTAGATATATCTTGGAAACAGGAAATAAAAAACCAGTAGTTGGATTCATAGCTGGGCAAACAGCACCTAAAGGACGTACTATGGGCCATGCAGGTGCAATCGTGGGAGGACACGAAGATACCGCTGAAGCCAAAATGAAGATTATGGAAGAGTGTGGTATTCACGTAGTTCACTCTCCAGCAGATATAGGTATTACCATGGCAAAGGTGCTGAAGGGATGACAAAATGAAAAGTTTAAGTTTTTAGATTTTCGTCTAAATTTCATTCATAATCTTAGCCTTTGTCTTAATAAAAATGGGTTGTAAACATCAAGTTCACAACCCATTTTTTATTCTATAATATAGATAATTTATCTAAACTTATACCGCAAAACTTTCGCCACAGCCACACGTGCGTGCTGCATTCGGATTATTAAAATAAAACCCTTTGCCATTAAGACCGCCAGAAAACTCTAACGTTGTATTACATAAATAAAGAAAACTCTTTAAATCTGTAACTACTCTGACGCCATTATCATCAAATACTTGGTCGTTTGGTTTGTTTTCATTGTCAAAATCCATGCTATAGCTAAGTCCAGAACAACCACCACTAGTCACACTTACCCTGACGAAATAATCATCAGAAAGATTTTTGGTGCGAATGACTTCGACAATTTTATCTTTAGCACTATCAGCTACAAATAACATAGGTAAAGTATTTAATTTAAGAATTAAGCATTTACTGCATCTGCATCAGCAAGTACTACGTTTTTGCTTTTATAATCAGCAATGGCACTTTTGATAGCATCTTCTGCTAATACTGAACAGTGAATTTTTACTGGTGGTAATGCTAGTTCTTCTACAATATCCATATTGTCAATAGCTAATGCATCATCAATGGTTTTACCTTTCAACCATTCTGTTGCAAGCGATGAAGAGGCGATGGCTGATCCACAACCGAAAGTCTTGAACTTAGCATCAATGATTGTATTGGACGCTTCATCTACTTCTATCTGAAGTCTCATAACGTCACCACATTCTGGTGCACCTACAAGACCTGTTCCTACATTTTTTTTACTTTTATCAAGTGTACCAACATTTTTAGGATTCTTAAAATGATCTAGTACTTTTTCTGAATATGCCATGACTTATTGTTTTTAAATTTAACGATTTATAATTAATGCTCTGACCATTGGACTGACTCCAAGTCTACACCTTCTTTATACATTTCCCAAATCGGACTCAAGTCTCTCATATGATTTACTCCAGCAGTTACAGCTTTGATAGCATAATCGATATCTTCATCCGTTGTAAATCTACCAAGACTAAACCTAATAGAAGAGTGAGCTAGATCGTCACCAAGACCTAAAGCTACAAGTACATAGGACGGCTCTAGAGACGCAGATGTACAAGCCGAACCTGATGAAACAGCAATGTTCTGGTTAAACGTCATCATTAAACCTTCCCCTTCTACGTGTTTGAAAGAAATATTGGTAACATGTGGCATTCTGTGATTAACATTGCCATTGATATACACTTCTTCTAGCGTGTCCATGTATGCTTTTTCTAACTTATCCCTTAGTATAGAAAGTCTAGCAGCATCTTTGTGCATTTCTTCTTTAGCAAGGGCAGCTGCTTTACCGAAACCTACAATCCCTGGAACATTAAGTGTTCCTGATCTCATGCCTCTTTCATGGCCTCCACCATCCATCTGAGCAGTTACCTTAACCCTTGGATTTTTTCTATTTACGAAAAGTGCTCCTACGCCTTTGGGGCCATACATTTTGTGTGATGTAAATGCCATTAAATGTACACCTACTTCCTTAGGATGTGTGGTGATTTTTCCTACAGCTTGGGTAGCATCGCTCATGAAAAGGATACCATGTTTTTGACAGATATCTCCAATTTCTTTCATTGGTTGAATGACGCCTGTCTCATTATTTGCCCACATGATTGAAATCAAAATGGTTTTATCAGTAATGGCAGCTTCTAGTTCTACAAGATCTATTAATCCATCATGTTGTACATCTAGGTAAGTCACTTGACCACCCATTTTCTCTACTTTTTTACAAGCATCGAGCACTGCTTTATGTTCTGTTTTGGTAGTGATAATATGGGTACCCTTACCAGCATACATTTCAAAAATACCTTTGATAGCTAAGTTGTCAGATTCTGTAGCACCAGATGTAAATATGATTTCTTTGGAATCAACAGCAAGTAAGTCTGCAATTTGTTCACGTGCATAATCTACAGCTTCTTCTGCCTTCCAACCGAATGGATGATTTCTACTAGCAGCATTACCAGGTATTTCATAAAAATATGGTAGCATTGCTTCTACTGCTCTTGGATCCGTCGGTGTGGTGGCATTATTGTCAAGATAAACTAATCTCTTATCACTCATTATTTCTTAATTATATTAAATCTAAATACAAAAGTAACACTATTTTGTTTAATGTAGGACGGCTTTTAATTAAACTTTATAAAAATATTGTACTAAAGTCAGAATAATTTTTGCATCAATTCGCATGTAAGATTAGTTGTATGTTTTAATCATGGATTAGTAGATGATTATAAATCACAGTTTGTATGATGTAACTTTAAGTAATTTTGCGAATTTTTCTATAAATACTTGTTAATCTAAATAGTTTCTTCAAGATTTTTGTCTGAATGTGCACTATTTTTAATAACTCTCACTTCATCAACTTTGGTATCAGACTTAGAAATGATGATAAATTTGTAGTTGTCCAAAGTGATTTCTTCACCAACTTCTGGAATACTACCATATGTCATTACTATATAACCAGACAAAGTGACGTATTCTTCTTCTGGCAAATTTAGATTTTCATATTTACTATTTAAATAACTGAGTTCAAGTCTACCTGAAAAGATAAATTCATTTTCAGATATAACGGTTTCTGTAAATTCTTCTTCATCGTGTTCATCTTCAATTTCTCCAAATATTTCTTCTAGTATATCTTCCAAGGTAATAATACCTGCTGTCCCGCCGAACTCATCTACTACACAAGCTATATTTGTACTACTTTTTATAAACTTATACATCAGATCTTGTACATTCATGACATCAGGAATGTATTCAATATCCATAATGTGTCTCTTAATACTTGTTGGATTTTTAAATAATTGTTGATGGTGAAGATAGCCTATTACATTTTCGATATCGCCATCCACAACTATAAGTCTAGAGTGTTTGGAAGAGATGAAAGTTTCTTTAACCGTATGTATATCGTCGTTTTTATCAATAAATACGATTTCATTTCTTGGAATCATACATTCTCTAACCTTCAACTGATGGAGATTAAGTGCATTGGATAGTATTTCTTTATCTATTTCTTTTTCTTCATTGACGTTAGAATTGATGTAATGTTCTAGGTCTAGCTTGGTAATACTCGTTTCATTGTCTGTTTGTACATTTCCGAAAATTACTTTAATAATAAGATTAGACGTTGTTGTCAGTGTCCAACTAGGTATTAATAATATCCATTTAAAGAAATTTAAGAAATAAGCTAATCTAAAGATCAATTCATTTGCATACAGTCTAAATATTGTTTTGGGTATAAATTCACCAAAAACTAAGATTATCAAAGTTAATATAATAGTAGTCGTAAACGAAATTGTAAATGAATTGGATGGCAGTATGAGTTCTAAAAAAGGTGTCAGTAGTTGGCTAAAAAATATAGTGTACATTACTAGTACTATATTATTGCCTACAAGCATGGTACTAAGGAAGGATTTTGGATCATTATAAAGGGCAGTAAGTATACGTCCTCTTTTGGAACCTTTATTTTTTAGTACTTCTACACTAAGTTTATTGGCAGATAAGAAGGCAATTTCACTTCCTGAGAAGAATGCTGATAAAATCAACATGAAAATAACTAAAATTATATAAATGGTCATTTATCTTAATTATCGTGCAAAATTAGTCAATTGGACTGACAAAATCAGTAACATTCATTTTGCCTTGTACTTTTTTCTTAATTTCTATACGGCTAAAGTCTTGATTTGCTCTAAAGCCAAAGCCATATGTAGTATCTCCTTTCTCCGCTTGTGTGATTCTGACTATTTTTTCTGTGTAAACTATTCTTTCTTTTTCGTCCCAAATGAGTTCTGGCGTCTCAAGCTTTTCATTTTTGGCATTGTAAAAGATGACATTTCCTTTTGCGGTCACTTTAGATGTACGAGCTTCTCTGACGGCATTATCTGCTTTGAGCCAACTGTCCACTACTTTCTGTTCGTTAAGAAACTCAATAAGTATCCCTTTTGGGAAAACATCCTTTGAATCATTATAAGCGTTGTATCTTTCTAAAACAGGCGCATTGATGATTACTTTGACTGAAGCTGAATCGCTGTAGAATATTCTTATATTTTTACCACGCTCCACATTAGTTTGTAAATCTTCTGCCAATAGTTGGTTGATTTCTTCTACTTCATTACTACAAGCTGTAAAACCTAGTACTACTAAAAGCCCATAAAATAGCTTTAGGATTTGCATTATTGAATTTGATGACATACTTATGTAATTACAATTATCGCACTAAGGTAAGATCACCAGCGTAATTCATGGTATAATCATCGATAAATCTTACAAGAGCCCTCCATGCGAATATTCCTGGATTCATTGGTTTACCATTAAAAGTTCCATCCCATCCATTATTTTCATCATTGATGATTAGCTTGCCATCACTGTCAGGTATCCTTATATCTTTGCCTTGATAAACAAGATTACCCCATCTATCATAGACTTCTAGAAGCTCGACATACTTAATACCACGATTGCCCCAAACGTTGAAAAAGTTGTTAAATAAATCTTCATTGGGTCTAAAAATATTTGGTGCGTGGAGTTCATAATTTTTAATAACCCTGATGGTCACCGTGGCATCCTCGGTGCACCCATTCAAGTCCGTCACTGTAAAGGTATAGGTGGTGGTTGATTTGGGAAAAGCAACAGGATCTTCAATTCCATTAATTTCAATATCTGCCGATGGAGTCCAAAATAAACTATCTACTCCATTGAATGACTCAAATGATCCATTCAGATTTATGGTCTCGCCTAGCTCAATCTCTTGGTCAATTCCTGCATCAACAATGATGGGCGGAGGCTCATTAATGATTCGTTCTAAAAATTGGGTACATCCTTTTATGTCTTGAACTGTCAAGGTATAATTTCCAATATCTAGATTTGGAAATAATGGGTTGGGTTGGAAAGGGCCACCATTTAAGCTATACATATATTCAGGTGATCCTCGTTCACCGCTTGCTAGAATCTGTCCTTCAGGTATATTAAAACAACGAAGGTCTACTACCTGTGCATTAAGTGCTAGTGTACTTGTATCTTTGCAACATGGGTCCACAAAAAAATCTACTATTTTTGTAACAGTGCATCCGCGGCTACTTTCTACTGTTAGTGCTGCTATTTTATTTCCAAAAGATTCATACAATACGTCATATGGACCGAAACCTTGTGCACGATTTGGCACTGACCGATCTCCGAAATTCCAGTTGTAGCTCACGATTGGGTCTGTCTCTGATACGGATGTATTTGTAAATTGAATCGTTTTATCACATTCAAAAGCATTATTTGCATTGATCTCAAAGTCTGGTTTGGGACCTAGAAAAGTACCAGTGCCGCCAAATTCAATGGCGAAACCAAGTCCAGATCTACTGAAATTATTAATAATCAATACATACGATTTTCCTGTTTCCATATTGAGCGCTGATACAAAATTATTGTTTCCCGGTTGACATCCTGGAGCTTCTGTAATATCTGGATCACCTATCATTAGACCTGTTGGGCCGTTACAACTTATCCAAGTAGGTAATGGATCTGTAGCACCTCCTGTACCATTGGCACCTGAGGCCATACAACGAAGTAATACCTTCCCATTACAATTGTCAATGCCATTTGGGAGTTCGTAAACAGCAAAATCAAGATCGTCAGAAATAAAGTTGGGACCTCTATGATTATTTGGAGTTAATGTAAAAGTCAAAGAACCTGGCTCATCACAAGTCCATTTATACCAAGATGAAGCGAATTCTTCTGCTATACAATTATTAGGCTCGATTTCATTTCTGTCATTTCCTATACTTGTAAGACTTGCAACTTTAAAAGGTGATTTATCGCACAATATGACCGCTTCATCACAATCTGACTCTGGCGAAGGAGTAGGTATAAAATCATCAATACATAATTTGAATGTACCTTCGCCACCAATAGATGATTCTACCATAATAAAATATGTCTGACCAATGCTGAGATCAGACACTACTAACTCGTCAAGACCTAACTCTTTGCCTGGAGAGCATTGTAAATATTCTAAGCAGCTTTCGAATAATACAATTTTTGGGTTTCTGAGTGTGCCTCCCTGACCTGATCCAAATACCCTGATTAAAACTGCTGGTTCTCGCGGGACGAAACTAAACCAAACACCATTTTCCCACTGAAGTGCCACACAGCCATTAGTGAACTCTTGATCTACATTCGCACCTACATTGGAAAATTGGCCATCTGCCGAACAATAATTATCAGAACTCGGTAAAGCTGTAGCAAATCTACAATCATCATTAAGAACTTGGGCCGATCCTAAAAATGTTATTGATGACAATATTATTACTAATATGAAGGTTTTGCCTTTAAATCTTGATATGTAGCGGTTTTTGAAATTCATTTTTTCTCTTTAAAATTTAAGTGTAAAGCTGGAAATTCTCCATCATTTGCCTTTAGAAAACTAAATATTTGCCTTGATATTTCTAACTAATAACTTTACTATGCATCTAATAACGCAAAATTGCTATAAACTGTTGACTCAATTCCTACATAAAGACGATGAAAACGCAAAGAATGCACTGACAAAAATACAATTTTAACGTTAATTTAATGTTTTTTGCACTTCTAAAAGGTATATGATTACTTTTGCAAGACATTTTTGGTCATAAACAAAATGACACTTACTTAATTATACGATTTGTTATGCTGTATCTAGTCCCCACTCCTATAGGCAATCTCGAAGATATGACATTCAGAGCTATCAATGTTTTGAACGAATGTGATGTTATACTTTCTGAGGATACTCGGACTAGCGGGAAACTATTAAAGCATTTTAATATTGATAAACCACTTTGGTCATTTCATGCTTTCAACGAGCATAAGGCACTAAAAAACATCATAGATCATCTACAGCAAGGTAAAAAGATGGCTTTGATTTCTGATGCAGGTACGCCTGGCATATCAGACCCAGGTTATTTATTGGTGAGAGAATGTCAGGCTCATGATATCAAAGTATCTTGTTTGCCAGGTGCTACAGCTTTTGTACCTGCATTGGTGTCATCGGGGATGACGACGGATAAGTTCTACTTTGAAGGATTCCTTCCGCACAAAAAAGGTCGACAGACTAGATGGAAATATTTGTCTCAACTAGATGTAACCATCATCCTTTATGAATCGCCACATAGGCTAATGAAATGCCTAGATGAGGTCAAAGAATATCTTGGTGAGGATCGACGGGTATGTGTGGCCAGGGAGATTAGCAAGGTATTTGAAGAGTTCAATACTCGTTCAGTTATCGATGCTATCACTTATTATACAGCCAAACCAGCAAAAGGAGAAATTGTATTGGTCATAGAAGGAAGAACCAAACAAAGCAAAAATGCATCAGATGACGAAGACTAATTGAAAACTTCCCAAACAAATACAACAATAAGATTTAAATCAAGATAATAATTAATAAGTGTGATAGAGTTTGTAAAATTTCAATTAGAAAATGGGCTACGAGTCATCATCCATGAGGATATGTCTACACCGATGGTAGCGGTCAATCTAGTCTATGATGTAGGATCAAAAAATGAAGAACCTACCAATACAGGTTTTGCACATTTATTTGAACATTTGATGTTTGGAGGCTCTATAAATATCCCTGATTTTGATGACCCAATACAAACTGCAGGTGGCGAAAACAATGCATTTACCAATACAGATTTGACCAATTTTTATGAGATTTTACCAGCTGAAAATATTGAAACAGCATTATGGTTGGAATCAGATAGAATGTTGCAACTGAAATTTAGCAAAAAATCGCTTCAGACGCAAAAAAAAGTCGTTATCGAAGAGTTTAAAGAAACTTGCTTAAACGAACCTTACGGCGATATGTGGCACCACTTGAGCCGACTAGCTTATAAAGTCCATCCTTATCAATGGCCTACCATAGGTAAAGAAATGTCACACATATCGGAAGCAGATTTAGATCAGGTGAAAGCGTTTTTTTATAATTATTATAGACCAGATAATGCTGTCCTAGTTTTAGCAGGCAATGTTACCATAGATAAGGGCAAACAACTTGCAGAAAAATGGTTTGGAGAGATTCCAGCAGGAAATTACCAAAAACAAGCTATTCTCCATGAGCCAATTCAAGAAGAATTTAGACAGGTTGTACTTGAGCAGGATGTCCCGCATGACGCAGTATATCAGGCTTTCCATATGGCTGGCCGACTCTCAGATGAATATTATGCATGTGACTTACTTTCAGATGTCTTATCCAATGGAAGGTCTTCTAGATTTTATCAAAGATTATATAAAGAGCAGCAATTATTTAGTACCATAGATGCTTTTATTTCAGGTACAACGGATCCAGGACTATTTATAATTGAAGGTAAAACAATGCCAGGCGTAACACTTGATCAAGCAAAAGCTGCGATTGAAGCAGAATTAGAAATTCTTAAAACTGAATTGATTTCTGAATCAGAACTTACCAAACTTAAAAATAGTGTGGAGAGTAGCCTAGTGTTTTCAGAAGTGAGTGTACTTAATAAAGCAATAAGTCTAGCTTATTTTGAAGTTTTGGGTGATGCAGCATGGATTAATGATGAAGCCGAAAGATACCAAAAGGTCACTGCCGAAGATATCAGAAAAGTAGCCCAAAAGGTGTTTCGTCGTGAAAATTGTAATGAATTGATATATAAGGTTATACAGAATTGAGGGTTTGGTCTTTAAGCGCTCTTTACAGATCTAGTTTTAGAAACTGAGATTTGTACGTAGGATTAGGTATCAAACAAGTATCACTTTTGCCAAACCATTTGTACCTATTTCTAGCTATGAAGCTATATATGGCGTTTCTGAAAAATTTAGGCAAAATGGACGACAAATATCCTAGACCAAATAGCCAACCACCAAGTAGTTTCATGGTTTTTACAACAGCATCACTTTTCTCAGAAATTATTCCTTTATGAATTAGTAATACTGAATTTTTGTTTGCTATGTCAGGAAGAATGGATAAATCAGAATATCTAATGGCATCCTGAAGCGAACAAAATCTAAAAAGGCTATTTCTGTCTCTTTTTAGAATAAACTGAACAGTATTGTCACATAAATAACATTCACCATCATACAAAATGATTGGGTTCGTTTGAGAAAGTTGTATCAGATTTTGTGGATTATCCATTAAGCAAATACTTCATTGAGCAAATCATCAATTTTGGTCAGAGTTTTGATCTCGATATCAAATTTTTTGCCTTGCACAAGGTCGGACTTGTATTTAGAAATATAAATCGTTTCGAAGCCCAATCTACTAGCTTCTTGAATTCTTTGTTCTGCTCTGCTCACAGGACGAATCTCACCCGAAAGACCGACTTCACCTGCAAAACATATCTTTTTGCTAACATAAATATCTTGTAATGAAGATATTAGTGCAGACACAACAGCGAGGTCAATAGAAGGGTCAGTAACTTTGATACCACCAGCAATGTTCAGGAAAACATCATTTTGACCAAAGGGAAGCCCACATCTTTTTTCTAATACAGCAAGCAACATTGACAATCGTCTAAGATCAAATCCTGTGGCAGATCGCTGTGGTGTACCATAGATAGCAGGACTTACTAGCGCTTGGGTTTCAATGAGCAGAGGTCTGAGTCCTTCCACTGATGCAGCTATGGCGCTACCGCTAAGCTTGTCATCGTTTGGTGAAATTAATAGTTCAGATGGGTTAGTGATTTCTCTTAAACCAAAAGCATCCATTGCATAAATGCCTATCTCATCCGTAGATCCAAACCTGTTTTTGAGGGTTCTGAGAATTCGGTAAGCATAATGTTGGTCTCCTTCAAATTGTAAAACCACGTCTACAATATGTTCTAAAAGTTTAGGTCCAGCAATACCACCTTCTTTTGTAATGTGACCAATGATGAAGATAGGGATATTGGTTTCTTTGGCATAACGTTGTAGCTCGCCTGTGCACTCACGTACTTGAGAGATGCTACCAGGAGTACTTTCAATATATGGACTGATGAGTGTCTGTATGGAATCTATGATGATGATCTCGGGCTGAAGTTTATTGGCTTCTTTGAGGAGATTATTGACATTTACTTCCGTGTAAATATAACATTCTGGATTTTTGTGTCCTACTCTATCAGCGCGCATTTTGATTTGTTCTTCACTTTCTTCGCCAGATACATACAATACTTTTTTCTGTTGTCTAAGCGCCAGTTGTAATAACAAGGTAGATTTTCCGATGCCAGGTTGACCACCTACTAATATAATGGACCCTGAAACCAAACCTCCACCTAGCGCTCTATTTAATTCAGAATCATATGTATTTATTCTATGCGATGAAAGCGCTGAGACATCATCCAGTTTTTTGGGAGTGACTTTTTCCTTATGTGGATCTCGCCACACTTTTTCAGTGTCCGATTTTGCAGATTTTTTATCTATGACTTCTTCTATGTAAGTATTCCATTCATTGCATGAAGGACATTTTCCAATCCACTTTGGTGACTCTGATCCACAATTATTACAAAAAAAGCTGGTTTTTACTTTCAAAATTTATTTTTTACAATTTTACAATCAAAATATGTGATTTTTTGGAAATTGTTCGTCTCAAGAATAGAAATTGATAAAATACATAAATTGTTCCAAAAGTGGAGTAGTAAACGTAAATTGTTTTCAATTGGTTTTTTGGGGTTATGCGGGATTCGAATGCTAATTCGGTCCCGCTTTTTTACAATTACAATACTATGAAGCCAAAATATTTAAAATCATACGTAAGCACATGAACTTTTTATAAAAAAGGCAGAGACCATCCGATGATCTCTGCCTTAATTTTTTTATAATTGTATGTAAACGAAGAATATTATACTTCGTCTTTTTTGATTTCATCAACAGCATCTTCAACTTTTTCTGTTGTATCCGATACTACTTCATCTACTGATTCAGCAGCCTCAGCGACATCGTCTTTGCCATCACTTAATTTTTCTGACACGGTATTCTTGATATTTTCAAAAGTCGTGGATGCTACATCTTTAAGCTCTTCAAACTTTTCAGCAACTATATCCTTGATGTTTTCAAACTTGTCTTCTACCTTATCTCCTAATACTTCAGCATCATCTTTGATAGCATCAATTTTGTCTTCAGCTTTATCTTCTAACTTATCAGCAGATTCTTTGATATCCGAAAAAGCAGTTTTTGCAGCATCTTTAAACTCGTCAAACTTATCGTCTGCCTTATCTTTAAGGTCGTCAAACTTGTCTTCCGCTTTGTCTTTGAGATCTTCTAACTTATCTTCTGCTTTTTCAGCCATGTCTTCTGCTTTGTCCATCGCTGTTTCAAGTTTTTCTGATACAACTTCAGCAACTGCCTTTGCAGTATCTACTACATCTTCCACAAGATTTTCAAAAGAATCCGAGAGCTTATCTAAAAAAGAACCTTCACTTTTAGCCACAGGTTTTTTTACCAGTTCTGAAGCTGCTTTTTCGAGTTTATCAGACATCTTGTCCAATTCTTTGGCATTTTCAGTGATTCCAGAAGCTATTTTTTGTTTTACTACTTCTTTAGCTTCGTCTAGCTTTTCTTGTTTTTCGACTTTAATGGCTTTTTTCTTTTCTCTCTCCATCTTAGCCTCTAATTCCAATTTGGTCTTTTGCATATCATCAATCTTTTCTTGTTTTGATTTGATACGCTCTGCAATCATATTGATTTTTGCTTGTCTCAATTGAGATTCTAGCTGACCATCACTATTAGCGGCTCTTTTGGATTCATAATCAAGATCTTTTTGATCAAAATTAACAGAACTCTCCATCTTTTGGATGGCACCAAGTAAGCCTTTATATCTAGCTTCAGTTCTAGCAAGTTCATTATTGCCTTGTGGACTTCCACCTGCATTTCCTCTTTTCTCCTTCAGTTTTTTGAAGGTGTCATCAATTTTATTCCAAAGATTATCCCTATCTTTTCTAGTGAATTGGAAATCTTTTATTTTCTGTTGAATCTTTTTAAGATCTTCGAATAGTGGTGCTAATCCTAAACCTTTTTCGATTTTTTCTTCGATTTGGTTCAGTTCATCACTAAAACTATCCATATATTTTTTAGACTGAGTCTCAAATTCTGATTCGAATGACTTCTTGAGTTCTTTCAATTTCTCAAAAAGGCTGTTTGACTTTTCGCGCAAAGCAGCACCATGCTCTCTGAAAAGGTTTTTTTCATTGACTTGATCTTGAACTTTTGCCCAAAAATTTACCAATTCATCCCAAACAGATTTGTCATAATTGGTCAATGCGTCAATCTTCTCTTTAAATTCTTCCATTTCCGCTTTGTACATACCATACAGCTTGGAAGATAAGACCACAAAGTGCCATTCTGCCTGAGCTCTTGTGATCAGATCAGGTCTTTCTACTTTGATGTCATCTGGCAATAAACTATCAGATACAGATAGCTTGCGCTCAATTTTGGTGTAACCAGCTGGAAACTCTACTTCGATGTCATCTTTCCATTTTTTGGATAAATTGTCATCTAATTCTTGCGTTGCGATAGATTCTGGAAATGTGTAGATATGTACTACATTTTCCTTCTCCAATAATTCCAATGCGACAAGCATTTTTTCATCTTTTG
This sequence comes from Saprospiraceae bacterium, assembly GCA_035299145.1. Taxonomy (GTDB): domain Bacteria; phylum Bacteroidota; class Bacteroidia; order Chitinophagales; family Saprospiraceae; genus OLB9. The sequence goes on along the minus strand of DATGWZ010000030.1, from coordinate 599,152 downwards.
CATTGGATCCCCAAAGTACTAACTTACGTCTCATGATACGGTGTAATTAAATAAACTAATAAAATCGTTAATTAAAAATGTAATAAATCAAATGTTAAACTAAATGGTGTTTTACCAGATATTCTGCAATCTGGACTGCATTGGTGGCGGCACCTTTTCTTAAATTGTCTGCTACGATCCACAAGTTGAGTCCATTGTCTACAGACTCATCTCTCCTAATTCTACCTACAAAAACATCGTTTTTGTTTTTTGCATAAAGTGGCATTGGATATTGGAAGCTATCTGGATCATCTAGCACTACAATACCTTCTGCATCTTCTAAAACCTTATTTACTTCATCCAACTCAAATGGATGGTGAAATTCTATATTTACAGATTCAGAGTGACCACCATTGACAGGTATTCTCACAGCAGTTGCTGTAATACGAAGCGTGTCATCTCCTAAAATCTTTTTTGTTTCGTGTACCAGTTTCATTTCTTCCTTAGTATATAAATTATCTAAGAATACGTCGCATTGTGGAATGGCATTTTCGTATATTTGATAATGGTAGGCCATATCTGACTTCTCTGGTCTAGCACCCGCTTTTTCGGATTCATATTGAGCCACAGCTTTTGCGCCTGTGCCCGTAAATGACTGATAAGTAGAGATCACCAGTCTCTTGATACCATATTTTTTATGAAGTGGTGCCAGAGCTACGACCATTTGTATGGTAGAGCAATTTGGGTTAGCAATGATTTTATCTTCTTTTGTCAAAGTATCTGCATTGACTTCTGGCACAATAAGTTTCTTGGATGGATCCATTCTCCATGCACTTGAATTGTCTATGACCACCGTTCCTTTTTCAGCAAACTTTGGCGCCCATTCTAGGGATGTATTTCCTCCTGCTGAAAAAATGGCAATATCTGGTACCATGTCTACAGCATCTTGCATACTTACTATTGGGTATTCCTTGCCCATATAAGTTACGAGTAAACCTACAGACCTACTTGATGCTACAGGTATATATTTGGTGATAGGGAAGTTAAATTCTTCCAAGACTTCATTCATCACTCGGCCTACAAGACCAGTCGCTCCTACTACGGCAACTTTCATTAAATTGTATTTTGATTAAAAAAACTAAATAAATTAAATATTGACGATGTGTATCATTTGATTTGAAAAGGTTTTAGCGAATATAAAAGATCATCTTAAGAATTTATTTCTAAAAAGTGAAAATGTAAAGATATCATGTTAGAACTGTATTCATTGGATTTGACTATATGACTTTGGTCAGCAATAAATACTACACAAGACATGAATCTCAATAACATTTGTGCCTATTTTTAGGTGCATTTAGTATATCCAAATTGTTACTTTACTTTCGTTTTAAAAAGTCCGAATAACAACAGAAATCAAATATTTAACACTTTTTTTTGTCTTAATATCCTTTGATAAAAAGAAATTCGCTCTTTATTTCTATATTTGCTTTCGAATACGGGAAAGTTATAAAGACTACCTGTAAAATTAAGGATAGCAGTCAAAAAACTGAATCTTTAAACAACTAAACAATATGAACCGCAAAGATATGCTTTCATTTATAAATGTATACTCATTAAAGACAAGATATTTTATAACGGCTTTTTTAGTATTATTGACAATTGCTGGACAAAGTCAATTGAAACTTGACTTTAGCAATGGAAATCTGACCGACCCATTGTGGCAAGGAGATGTGAGTAGATTTGAAGTGAATGCATCTGGGCAGCTACAACTAAACACTACTGGAGCTGGAGAGTCATATATTTATACACAATATGCAGTACCTCCTGATAGTATTCAGCTAGATTTGTACTTTAAACTTCAGTTTGCGCCTTCTAATGACAACTTCAGTAAAATCTACCTTTTTATTGATAATCCTATCGAAAGCATAGCAAATGGTTACTATCTCAGATTAGGTGAAAATGGTTCTAATGATGCGATTCAAGTCTGGAAGCTTATAGGAGGAGTGCCTACATTGATGTCTTCAGCGACTATGGGAGCTATCAGTTCTGAGCCTGCTGAAGGACGCATTCAAATAAAAATATATAGAGACGGGTTATGGACAATGGGTTCAGATTATGAAGGCACCACGTTATTTGAAGATGATTTGATGTTTGTAGATCCAGATTTTTCTTTGCCGGATTCTATGTATTTTGGAATCTACTGTAAATACACTGCTACAAGATCTGACAAGTTTTTTTATGATGACATCAGTATCAAAACCATAGAAAGAGATACCATTGCTCCAGAAATAGTGAGTGTGGAAGTCATGAACGATGCTGAATTAAAAGTTGTTTTTTCTGAAGCAATTGAAGCAGTTTCTGCCCAAAATACAAGTAATTATACAGTAAATAATAGCTTGGGTCGGCCTGATCAAATTCTGTTTTCAACAACTACACCTAATACTGTAAATCTCGTATACACAACCAATAAGATTTTAAGTGGTATCATTTATACTTTGACGGCAAATGGTGTAAAAGACAAAAGTGCTAATGATATCGAATCTAAAAAGGATTTTGTCTTTGCGACCAAACCGCTGAAAGGTGATTTGATCCTGACTGAAGTTCTAACCGACCCATATTCAGGTGGTGCAGATTTTATTGAAATCTATAATAAATCTACAAAATTTATTGCTTTGGATGGTCTTGTCATTCGTAATACACAGAACAACCAATCAAAAACAATAGCTACCTCATTAATTTTAAAACCGACGCAATACACAGCTATCTGTCAAGATACTGCTTTTTTAAAGTCCACTTATGGTGTACCATCAGAAGCTCGTTTTATCCAAGCTACGTTACCTTCTCTAAATGTAAGTGATGCAAATATTACTATAGCGAGCATGATAGAAAATCAGGAAGTTACTATAGATTCCTTTGATTATCAGGAAGATTTTCATTTTTCATTATTAGATGAAACAAAAGGAGTAAGTCTTGAGAGAATAAGTTTAAATGGTCCATCAAATGATGCTAATAATTGGCATTCAGCTTCTCAGCAAGTGTTATTTGCAACTCCTGGATACAAAAACTCTAATGGACAAATAGAAGATCCTAATGCAACATTTGGTTTAACAGCAGACAAAAAAGTAATTTCACCTAATGGTGATGGTACGGATGATTTTTTGTTGTTAAATTACAAATTAGAAAAGTCAGGTTATTTAGCAACCATCAAAATATATGATACAGAAGGTTTTCCAATCCTAAATTTGGAAGACAATACCCTTCTAGGGTCAGAAGGTTCAATAAAGTGGGATGGTGTAGATGGGGAAGGCAATATTATTAGAATGGGCATGTATATCATAGCCACTAGATTATTTCATCCTGATGGAGATATTAAAGAATTTAAAAACGTGGTTGTAGTAGGAGGCAATCTGTGAGATAAAGAAGATTAGAAAGTTGTGGTGTTATGAGGAGTGTCTTACATATAGGAAATAAAATAATAGCGGTTGTACTTGTGTTACTTACCGTTACTGCTGTATTTATACCTTCCTTTGGGTTGTTTACAAGTTTGCAAGATTATTTAGTACATTTTCTATTTTTTCTGATAGTTTCTGGACTTATTGGATTGATTATAGGTAATGACACGGTTCTTTTTACTAGTTTCGGTTGCGCAGCAATGCTCACCATTTTTCTAAAAAATGCTTCAAACACAGAGCTAAAAGATCCCAATATTAACGATCAGATAAGGCTTTCCGTAGCGCATCTCAATTTAAGTTTAATCACCGATGTAAAGGATGTCATCAAAGTATTAAATAATCCTGATATCGAAGTTGTTTCTTTTCAGGAATATACACCCGATTGGGGAAATATAATTCCATTAATATCAGAGTCATTTCCATATTCATTTAAGGCGGTTAGAATGGATCTTTATGGCAAAGCTGTTTTTTCGAAGTATAAAATCATAAATTCTGAAATCTTAGAGCATCAAGGTATACCAAACATTGTGGTCAAAGTGCAAAAAGAAGAAAATGTATTTACTATTTTTTCAGCATATCTGACACCCGCATTAGACAAAAATTCTACCTTAATAGCTAGGCAGCAAATTTTGGATCTAGAGAAATCTATAAATGAAGATAAAGAAAACCTGATCGTAATGGGTGAGTTCAATCAAGTGTACTGGTCTCATGATATCATTTCATTTCGTAACAAAACAAGTCTTTTAAATAGCAGACGGAATGTCAATCCTTCTACCTTCAAAATGCCTTACGACCACATTTTTTATACGCCAAGTTTAGAATGTTATTTTTTTGAAGATTTGAGAGATACAAGTGCTAATCATATTGGTTGTAGAGGGGCATTTCAGTTAAAGAAATAAATATTGTCGGATTGAAAACATTAACTTACGATTGCAAATTTTTTGAAGAATTGACCTTGGAAGAGTTGTATGCATTGATGCAGCTTAGACAAGAAGTTTTTGTGGTAGAACAAAACTGTCCTTATCTTGATGCAGATGGAAAAGATAAGTATGGATATCATGTCCTGGCTTGGGATGAGGATGGTGTTTTGCACTGTTGTACTAGGTTGCTACCAGAAGGTATCTCATATGATGGGTATACTTCTATAGGTCGGGTAGTAAATTCATTGGCAGTAAGAGGTTCAGGACAAGGGAAAGTGTTAATGGAATATTCTATTAAAAAAATCAAAGAGCTGTATCCGTCATTTCCTATTAAAATAGGCGCACAATCTTATCTTAAGCAATTTTACGAGTCACTAGGTTTTATTGGAATTGGGATTGACTATCTTGAAGATGGTATTCCGCACATGATTATGATATTAGATCATTAAATGAAATCCGAGAAGTTTTATAAGTAATGTGTAAATGGTTAAAAAGTCGTAATAAAGCTTTAGTTTAAGATCATGTCATAATTGATTATTGAATAATTGGTATACTATTTGCAATTACATACTTGTATAAAATAAAAAAGCCCCCTGCTTTCAGAAGGCTCTTTTTCTTCGCTAAAGATTTTTCTCATTCTAAATGAAAAGAATATCAATCGGAAACTTTGGCGTTTCCTAGATATAAGAGCCTATAAGTATCATTTTCGCTGCATGAAAAAATTGTATTTTAAATAATTTTATTTTTATTATACGTATTTAATTGTTAATGTGTTATTTGTAAAATTAATAATTTTACTTAAAGTAAATTATTTTTAAAAATAATTCATTTTAACTCGTGCTTACAGCTATTTCATTTAATTTTACAGCATATTTAATAAAAATCTTAAAAGGGAGTGTAATGAGAATCTTAGTAAATGATGGTATAGAGCCCATCGGCAAACAATTATTGGAAGAAGCGGGCTTTGAAGTAGATATGAATAAAATCAATCAAGAAGACTTACCAGCAAAGCTGAATGAGTATGACGCTATCTGTGTAAGGAGCGCTACCAAAGTAAGAAAAGAGTTGATCGATGCTTGTCCAAATCTAAAAGCAATAGGAAGAGGCGGCGTAGGTCTTGATAATATAGATGTTGATTACGCAAAATCTAAAGGCATCGCTGTCATAAACACACCTGCTGCTTCATCAAGATCAGTAGGCGAGTTGGCAATGGCGCATATGTTGAGCCTTTCTAGATTTTTATACCAGTCAAATAGACAAATGCCTTCTGAAGGTGATACAAAATTTAACGATCTTAAAAAAGCATATGCCAAAGGTGCAGAGTTGGAAGGCAAAACCTTAGGTGTGATAGGTTGTGGACGAATAGGACAAGAAACGTCAAAAGTGGGTCTTGGTTTGGGTATGAATATTCTAGCTGTAGACCCGTATGTTTCGGAAGTTACATTATCAGTGGGACCGACCGCTTTAGGATTTAAAGTTACTGTCAAAACGGTAGATATGGATGACATGCTAGCGGACGCAGATTATATTTCCTTGCATATTCCTTCTGTAGGTAAAGCACTCCTTGGTAAAGAAGAATTTGCAAAAATGAAAGACGGTGTTATTATAGTAAATTGTAGTCGTGGTGGCACAATCGATGAAGATGCACTTTTAGAAGCTCTTTCATCAGGTAAAGTTGCAGCTGCAGGTCTTGATGTATTCGACAATGAACCTACACCTCGCAAAGATCTACTTACTCACCCTAGAATATCTTTGACGCCACATATTGGTGCATCCACCGAAGAAGCACAAAATAAAATAGGAGAAGAGCTGGCTCAAAAAATGATTGCAGCGCTAAAGGGATAAAATTGTGGCCGAAGCTTCTAGCTTCAAATTAATGTGGCCTAAGCATCCCTGCTTCGGGATGTTATATCTTCCGAAGCAGGATGCTTAGGCCACATACGGTGACATTTAAAAATCTAAAAATACTTATCTTTCATCAAATAATCTTTGACGTATTCCTGGACGCCATCTTCTAGACTATAAAATGGTTTAGTATAACCAGCTTCACGTAGTTTTGACATATTCGCTTCTGTAAAATATTGATACGTATCTCTGATGTCAATAGGAGTATCGATGTATGATATGTTCTCAGGTATATTCATTGCGGCAAAAGTATTAAGTGCTAAGTCTAGAAATGTGCGTGCGACACCAGTTCCAAAATTATATATACCGCTTGCAGTTGATGGATGTTGGATAAAGAAGGTTATTATGTCAAGAATGTCTTTCACATATATAAAATCTCTGCTTTGATGTCCGTCAGCATAGTCTGGTCTGTGTGATTTGAAAAGTTTCATGCCACCTATATTTCTGATTTGGTGGTAGGTGTGAAAGATCACTGAAGCCATTCTACCTTTGTGATATTCATTTGGTCCATAGACATTAAAGAACTTGCATCCAACCCAAAAAGGTGGTTTTTCATCTTGATCTAGTGCCCACAAATCAAACTGTTGCTTACTGTCTCCATATGGGTTTAGTGGTTTTAATAAGTGAATATTTTTATGATTGTCATCAAATCCGAGATTGCCATCTCCGTATGTAGCAGCACTTGAAGCATAAATCATAGGTATTTCTTTGCGCGCACAAGCCGTCCAGATTCTTTTGGAATAATTGACATTTAATTGGTCAAAAATATCTGTGTCCATTAAAGTAGTATCTGTACGTGCACCTATGTGAAGGACTAAATCTACTTTTTGTGTTGTCTTTTCAAACCAGTCTAAAAAGATATCTCGATGCATCCATTCGCGAACAGCCTTATTATCTGTATTTTTGTCTTTGTACAATTTATAGAAATCATCTACTACAACTATTTCTCTATTAAACCCAGATTGATTGAGATGGGTGAGTAGACATGAACCAATAAAACCTGATACTCCCGTCAATATGATCATAACTTTCCTTTTATATACAATAGCAAAGATATGTTTTATATCTATTTTCCGGTCATAGGGTATTGTGACATTCCAAAATTATATTAATTTGTAAGTATATTTAGCTAAAATTCCTTAAATTTGTCGACGATAACGAAATTTTGAATAACAAAAAGTATCAAAAGCTTGGCTATCAATAATTACAAAACCCTTTTATGATCCAAAAATATTTTTTACTTTTCGCTTTAGCTATCATTACTAATATCTCATGGGCACAAGGATTGGATACTTTGGTCAAAACTATCAGATTGGGCGATGATACAGTGTATTTAAAAATTTATACCAAACCAGGCAAAAATGTTGTCTATGCCCACGTACATGAAAACGAAGAAGCTTCACTCGAAGCAGGTATGGAAGTTTTGAAAAAGTATGGTGGTAAACTCTTTACCTTGTCCCACTCGATAGATACGACCAATAGAAATGTTACATTTGAATACAATAAAACGACTTATCAGTTTGATCCAAATAGAATCTATACAACCAATGATACCGTTCTTCAAAAAAATATAAAGATCATTAGCGGTGATGGTAAAGTAGATACAAAGGTCAAAAAAGATGTGCGAAATCTCGCTAATATCATATGGTCAGAAACCAAAGGCGCCAAACTGATCGTAGCACTTCACAATAATAAAAACACGCCCGCAACATTTAAAACTTTATGGTTCTTTATCAATAATTTTGAGCCAGAATCATATAACATTACTTCTTACGTAAAGAAGTCAGAATTTGCTAGCGATTCTAACAAGTCATGTGATGAAATCTACATAAACCCAAGACTTAATAACAGTGAGTTTTTTATTGTGACTGAAAAAAGAGATTTTGACCTTTTCCTCCAAAAAAAATATTCTGTTGTTTTACAGAATGCAGAACCTATAGATGATGGATCAATGTCAGTATTTGCTGTGAAAAATAAGAGAAGATACATTAATTCAGAAGCAAAAATGGGAAAAATAATAGAACAAACAGAGATGTTAGAGCTTTTACATAAGGCGCCCAATAATATTGATTGATATTATTGACTTAGGTCAAATGATACTTTTTGGCTAGTTCCCACAATACAATGCCAGCGCATACTGAAACATTAAGCGAGTGTTTAGTTCCGAATTGCGGTATTTCAATACAAACATCTAATTCATTAATAACTTCATCACTGACACCATCTACTTCATTGCCAAAAACAACGGCTATTTTTTCAGTATTGAATGTATAATCCGTGAGAAGTACTGAAGCATCCGTTTGTTCGATACCAGCTATAGTATATCCTTCATTTTTAAGTTGAGCTACAGCATCACTTACGTTTTCTATATATTCCCAAACCACGGATTCGGTGGCTCCTATGGCAGTTTTGGTGATTTCACGATTAGGTGGCGTCGCACTAATCCCACAGATGATGATCTTCTCGATGGCAAAAGCATCCGCAGTTCTAAAAACTGATCCCACATTCATTGCGGAGCGAATATTGTCCAAAACTGCCACTACAGGGATTTTAGCTGCCGACTTATATTCATCGATAGATACTCGATCTAATTCTTCCAGTTTTAGCTTCCGCATATTTCCTTATTTGTTTTGCAAGGCTGCTTTTATAAAACTGACAAACAATGGATGTGGATTTTCTACGGTACTCTTTAGTTCTGGATGATATTGCACACCTACGAAATATGGATGGTCTTTTAGCTCTACTACTTCTACGAGTCCAGATTCTGGGTTTTTGCCTGTAGCAATGAGCCCTCCTGCTTCCATTCTTTCTAGATAAGCATTATTGAATTCATATCTGTGTCTATGTCTTTCTGAAATATCAGCTTTGCCATATGATTTATAGCTAAGTGAGTTTTTTGCCAATTTGCATGCGTATGCACCGAGTCTCATAGTTCCACCTTTGATGGTTACTGTTTTTTGGTCTTCCATTAAGTCAATAATAGGCTCTGACGTTGAAGGGTCTACTTCTGTGGAGTTGGCATTTTCTATATGCAAGACATTTTTTGCAAATTCAACGACAGCACATTGCATACCTAAACAAATACCAAAAAAAGGTATATTATTCTCACGCACATATCGTATTGCTTCGAGTTTTCCTGCGATACCACGTTCTCCGAATCCTGGTGCTACTAGTATGCCATCCATATCTTTGAGCTTGGCAGGCACATCTCCTGTTTCTAGTGTTTCTGAATGGATAGGTATTACTCTGACCTTACATTCATTTACTGAACCTGCATGGATAAATGCTTCATAAATCGATTTGTAAGCATCTTGGAGTTCGTTATATTTTCCCACCAATGCGATGTTAACTTCATGCGTTGGATTTTTGAGTCTACCCAAAAAGTCCTTCCAATGGTTGAGATCTGGCTCTGTATTGTTTTTGATACCTAGTTTTTTAAGTACTGTTTTGTCTAGTTTTTCTTTCAACATCAATAATGGTACATCATATATGGTTTCAGCATCTATGGCTTCTATCACAGAATTTTCGTCCACATTACAGAAAAGAGCAAGTTTTTCTTTCAACTCTTTAGGCAAATGGTGTTCTGTGCGGCACACTAATATATCAGGTTGGATACCAGCCTGTAGCAATTCTTTGACCGAATGTTGGGTTGGTTTTGTTTTTAATTCTTTGGCTGCTTTTAGGTAAGGAATCAGGGTCAAGTGGATGACTACACAATTCTCTTTTCCGACCTCTCTACGCAATTGTCTAAGTGCCTCTAGATAAGGTAGAGATTCGATATCTCCTACTGTACCACCTATTTCTGTGATGATAATATCATAATTGTGCTCTTTTTCTAAGAGTGTCGCACGTCTTTTTATTTCATCCGTGATGTGAGGGATTACTTGTACTGTTTTACCAAGGAAAGCGCCTGCCCTTTCTTTATTAATGACCGTTTGATATATTTTACCAGTGGTGACATTATTACCTTGGGATGTCGGTTTGTTTAGAAATCTTTCGTAATGACCGAGGTCTAGATCCGTTTCTGCACCATCTTCAGTGACATAACACTCTCCATGCTCATATGGATTTAGTGTACCAGGATCGACATTGATATAAGGGTCGAATTTTTGGATGGTCACGGTAAGACCACGCGATTGGAGTAATTTTGCAAGAGATGCTGCAATGATACCTTTCCCGAGTGACGATGTCACTCCTCCCGTAACAAATATATATTTAGCCATGTGTGATTGATAGGCAGGAGAGTTGAATTCTCCGCTACGGGACACAAAGGTAGCAGTTGTTTTTGAATTATTCAGGTTGAAGAGCACTTTTTGGTAGTTTTACCTTCATATTATTTTTAAACATGAGTCCACTCCTAAAACATTAATTTACTGACAATCAACCGTTTTTCACCCTGACCCTAAAGGGAATCGTTTGATTATCAATTGAGTAGGGATAAATATTTCTCATTTTATTTGAACTAAGGACTTTTCGGATTAGACTCAAATATAGATTTTACTTTACTTAAAATGTAGCTTAATAGATTTAGTTATCTTTAATGTTGTTCAGGCTTTACAATTACTTAATGTTCTGATTATATTCTGTTTATATTCGACCGTTACTTTTGTATAAATTAATATGTTATGCAAAATAAATTCCTAATTTCGTTAATTATACTTCTTGTAGTGGTTTTTCCATTTAGCTTAATTTACTACTTCATATCTAGTGTAAAAAATACTGCTAATACATTGATTCAAAGCCCGTCTTCTGCACAATGGAGTAATGCAGCATAAATCCACTGCTCTTTGTCATTAAATGATGCCATTTTTGGCTTCAAAATGTCGCTAAAGGTACATTAGGAACTCAAAAATGATATTTTCATGTCCCTTTTGGATGTTGTTCTTTTTAATTTTTCTATTTTTACCAATCTATATGTAATATGCATCATTTCAGATGCAAAATCTAGATTCATAAAATAATAAATGATGTTTTTTACACAGACTGAACAATATGAAACATTAGTCATTGGACAATACGGAAGACCAGAAGACTATCCAGATATTGAAGCGTATGATCAACTATTATTTTATATTCAGCGTAATCAAAATAGGAATACGGTGGTATATGAAGCCAATTGCCTTTATAATGGTTTGTTAGATTTGAATGATCCCATCTCTATTAATTGGATTAAGTTTATGGATAATGGCGAAGAAGAAATTCAGCCTTTAAATTATATTCAAAAAAAGCTAGCCTACGGTTATAACTTTAAAGTGATTTCCAACGATTTGATTGAGTTTTGTTTTGTCTCTTATTCAGAAATGAAATTTTATTTATCAAAAAATAAAAATGGAGGTTTCCATGTGTCCACCACATTGGATGGCATAATGTCAATTATTGAAAGAATTTACATATATGCAGAAGATATGGGAATCTTTCCACAAGTCAAGTTTGCTGAGTTTTTTGGTCGTTGTGCAACAACTAATAAAAGCACATATAAAAAGCTTTTTTTGCAGCTTTAATCAATTATTCACGACTGAGACAAAGTTTTTCCCTTTCCATAGTCAACATTCATGTCTTTGGTATCGTTCTTTTAAATAGTAATATTAAAGTAAAGTTATGCGTACGATTTTAAGTTTGATAATATTTTTATGTACATTTAGTTCTGCTGTTTTTGCTCAGGTGACCGATGAAGGCGTAAAGGCAGTCGATGGCGGTATCCTTAATTTTGGTTTGGGAATAGGATTAAACGTTCCATTAGGTGATATGGCCGATAGATATGGCAGTAATATGAATTTTGGATTAAGTGCAGAGTACATAACAAAAACAAATTGGCTAGTGAATGCAGAGTTTTTGTATCTATTTAGTGAAAACATTAAAGAAGATGTATTAGCTCCATACCGAACTATAGATGGATTTATATTGGGAGATGATAATCAATATGCAAGTCTTATCATGAAAGAACAAGGGTTTTTTATGGGTTTAGGCATTGGCAAGTTGATCCCGTTAAATAAAGATTCTAGATCAGGTATTAAAGTAGCACTATCAGGTGGTATTCTTCAGCATCAAATAAAATTTTCTGATGACCGTAATTCTATTGGTCAAGTTAGGGCAGGTAGACATATTGGTTATGATCGTCTGACGCGTGGCTTTTCTCTTAAAGAAACTATAGCATACAAACATTTAAGTCAGGATAGGAGATTAAATTTTGAGTTTGCATTGGACTTTATTCAAGGTTTTACTTCTGAAGTGAGAGCCATCAATTTTGATACAGGCCTTGCGACCAATAAATCTCGTTTTGATATGCTCATAGGTGCACGTCTCATGTGGAATTTGCCTTTTTACAAGGGTGGCGAAAAAACGGTTTATTATTAAGAATAGTTTTTGAAGTTGTTAACTTAGAAATATGGTTTAAATAGTTAGTCCACTCCGAAAACACAAATTGATTGATAATCAAACATTTTTTACCCTGACCCTAAAGGGAAACGTTTGATTATCTATGCAGTAGAATTAAAGGTTTTTCATTTTATTTGAACAAATGGCTTTTCAGAGTGGATTCGTTATTAATATTTTAAAAAGTTGTTTCCCAGATAGTCTTGGTAGAAACTAATGAATGTAATTGATGTGTTTTATTTTCTTCAAATGTCTTTAAAATAAGCTATTATCGCATTTCTTGTCCTCCACACAATATGGATTCATAGACATCTGTCCATCCTCTCCAAATACCGCCTTCATCTAGCGAACTGTTGTGCCATATGACACATAGTGGAGTATCTACTTCTTTAGCGTATTTTATAAACCTACCAATTTCTGTTTTTGCTTGACTTGCACTAAGCTTTTTGTAATTTTTTAACGTCACATCCATAAGTTGAAATGGATGAATCATTAAATCTGTTACACATTCATTTATTAGATCATACCAATAAAAATTGTATCCAGTACCTGCTCTGTATCCATTCTCTTCGGGATATCCCATGCTATAGTCTTCTTTTATCCCATTCAATATAAGGTTTCTATAGGTAGTTGGAAGTTCAAGCTTGATAAAATGCTGCCGAGATGTTGTAATTTTTGTTTTCAAAAGGTTATTAAGGTTTTTTATTTCTGATGAGAGTTCATTTGGGTCTTCGTTTGATCTAAATGATGGATGAATTCCGACAGCATTCTTTTCAGCAAGAGCTTTTATTTTTATTTGGAAATTAGTTTCTGAAATATCATGATTCTTATCATAAGTGGAAGTTTTAGAAGCAAATAGTACAAAGTAATTTGGTTTTATTTGATGTTTTTTGTGAAGGCTTTCTATCAGTTCGTAAGTATTAAATGGGTCATTTTTGTAATTGCTAAAACTAGATAATCTTCGTTTGAATGAAAATAAATCTCCTTTGATCAAATCTTTGATACCTCCTCCAATATTTCTAAAACCTTTGTGTGCATATGCCCAAACTTGATCTATATCGATAGTAGAATGGATAGCAAACTTTTTTTTATTCGGAAATACATAATTTGGGTATTTCTCAGAAATAATATTTTTAAGATTTAATATACATTCATCTACAATAGCTCTGTCTAATATCTGCAGCTGATAGCTAAGGCTGTTTTTAGCTTGATATCTGCCAAGTTGATCGGCTTTATGTGGCAGGTATTCTTCATATCGACTGATCAGAAAAAATATTAACGAAAAGATATCATCTGTAAATATTTCTCTTTTTTCTATGGATGTCAATATGTTTTTTGCCAAAGCCTCCATCGCTTCAGTGCAGTTCGTAATACTGCTTTGATTTAATAATCCTTGTGAAGGAATAAATATTTGATTTGAATCCATTTTATCAATTCCATAATTAATACATGGTCCATTAAATTCAACTTTACAATCTAGTGTTTCTACAATTGAATAGTCCACACCCAACACTTCATTAAAAATGAAATCAAGTGTATAAGTCAGCCTATTATTTTGAATATTAGTTATTATTTGGATCAAAATCAGAATATTCTTTGACGATATTTATCAAATTAAAGTGTAAAGATGATCATTTCATTGATACCAGACATCTTCCATCTTGAATTCAATGTAATTTTTGTTTGCCTTTTTGTTGGCAAAAATGGCAAGTTGTCTTGGTGACAGATATAAAGATGCATCCTGACCTTTTGCAATGGCTCGATTTACTTTTGTTTTCTGAAGTTCTGTCATTGGTATGGATTTGTATGGCGATTTTAGGAGATAATATTTGTCTTCATGATCTTTTTTATATTTGGCTATTGGCAATACATTCACCTTAGTATTTGTATTAACTGGAGCATAGATTTGATCAGCACATCCCTTGTTTTTTGCTTTATCTGCCAGCTCATCTAGAGATGTTTTCCCTTTGTCATAGGTGACTTTTACAACTTCTTTCCCATGCATAAATCCAGCTTCTGTAGCTAAAACACCATCAAGTGCTGCTATTTCTCTTTCGCCAGTCCAGAAGCAATACATACTAAAATAGACTTCATCAGTTTTGTTTTCAGCTATGGCAGATGTTTCTTGAAGGAGCAGCGTGAGATATTCATCCACTTCTTTTCCTGAAGATTGAAGAGCATCAATGATGGTGGCCACCGTTTTGGAGACATTTCTGAAATCCGCTTGCCGTTTGACGAGATCTTTTTCTTGGTGATTTATGATTCTGACCACAGGGTTATTCCAGGAAGGTTCGTTGAATTTTTCAAGGATTACCTTATCTTTTCCACCTTTATTATTATATATACAGAGTGGCACAAAACAAGTTTCTATTGCTTCTACGACCAATGGATGAGAAAGGACATCATTACCGAATCGAGTACAATTGGCACATCCAGGCACTTCTTGAAACAAAATAAATATCGGGAGATCTTTTTCTTTACTCAGGCGTAAAGCTTCGTCATAATCTCTTAACCAATTAACTTTACCTAGCTCCACCGGATTATCTTTTGGATAAAAAAATGGCTGGGAGTAAGTGGTTTTACTAAAAAGCAAGCCAACTATTATGACGTATATACTTCGAAAATACATGTTTTAAGATCTTTTAATTATTATAACGAATAAATATAGGCATGTTGTTGCCTTTGGATTTTACACCCATGAAAAATAAGCACTAAGTTATCAAATGATGGTATTTTTTGGAAACATTAGCATCCATTTTTTCTTTTATTTAGATTTTTGTCTAATATTTGATTACGATTCCATTTATCTTTACGGCTTAAATTTTAAAGATGCCCAGTCAACAAACAGATCAACTTATACAGCTCATTCACTCACTTACCAAAGCAGAGAAGAAGAGTTTTAGACTGTATGTTAATAGAGACAACAATGCATCTGACAAATTATTTATGCAATTATTTGACTACATCGACTCCAACAAAACATTTAAAGAAGCAGATTTACTTAAGAAATTACCTCAGATCAAAAAAGGTCAATTGTCCAATATCAAGGCCAATCTAATGAAACAAATTTTGGTCAACCTTCGCAATCTCCACAAACAAGAATTTTCAGACGTGGCCATTAGGGAATTATTAGATTACTCTAAAATATTGCAATCAAAAGGTATGACCAAAGCTAGTCTTGATATGCTCGAAAAGGCAAAAAAGATGGCACAAGTCAATCATGAGACTTTATTGGCCTACCATATTCTAGATGAAGAAAGAAAAATCGAGACCCAATATATCACAGGTAGCTCCACTCAAAAGGCCATTCAACTCAACGAATTAAGCAATTTGATACTTTCTAAAGTTGCCATCCACGACAAACTCTCTAATCTTTCTCTGATGCTTTATGGCATGTATCTCAAATACGGATATGTCAAAGACAAAAAGGATTTTGAGCATGTCAAGGATTATTTCTATCATAACCTGCCAGATTTAAAACCTGAAAAGTTGGGATTTTATGAGCGCATATATTACTACCAATCATTTGTTTGGTACTATCATATGACCCAAGATTTTGTAAATTATTACAAATATTCGCAAAAATGGGTGGATTGTTTTAGAGATTTTCCACATTTGATCAAGGAAGATCAAATCTTATATTTCAAAGGTCTTCACAATGCCATGAATGCATTGTACATGGCAAATAAAACAGAAAAATTCCTTCAGCATTATGCGACATATATTGAGTTTGAAAACCAATATATAGATCAGATGTCAGAAAGCCAACTGTCCAATTATCGGTTGTTTAAGTACGTACATTTGTTAAATAAGATATTCTTGATAGGAGATTACAAACAAGGTGTCAAGGAGATCATAGAAATTAGAGATGTGCTCAAATCAGGAAAACATCATTGGGATATCAATAGGGAGATGGTATTTAATTACAAGGTAGCATGTGTATATTTTGGGGCAGATGACTATAACAATGCCATAGAATATCTAAATAAAATAAACAATAGTCCTATCGGCGGATTGAGAGAAGACATCCAATGTTTTGCTAGGATATTGACGTTGATTAGTCATTTCGAATTAGGCAATGATTTTTTGGTCAGTTATCAAATCAAGTCAGTTTATCGTTTTTTAATCAAAATGGAAGACCTGCAGTCTGTACAAAAAGAAATCTTGTCATTCATACGTAGGACACCGCAGATGACGAAGTATGATCTGATGTCAGAATTTAGCAAACTAAGGACAAAACTGATAAAATTCCAAAAAGATCCTTATGAAAAGCGACCATTCCTTTACTTGGATATCATCTCTTGGCTTGATAGTAAAATTGAAGGGCGTAGGATTGAAGAAGTAATCAAAGAAAAAATGAAAAAGAAATAAAGTACCTGTTTACCAATTTATTTTGTTTTCTGAATATCACTAATCTAACCATATTGGAAACCAAAGCTTTTTAAAGATTATATTTTTCTTACGTCTATTTAGTTGGTAACTATAAACAGTTCATATCTTCATTTTTCTACCATTCATTCAACTAAGTTTCTTACTTTTGCACCAAAATTTAAAGCATTTATTGCTGAACACATAAATAAACCTTACCCAAATGAATACTTCTTTTTTAAAAAAATTAAACCTTCACAAAAAAAACGAAGGTACTTGGACAGGGCAAAAGTTCCTAAAATCTGATACTTATATCGAATCTTTCTCTCCTGTAGATGGAGAATTGATAGGCAGCGTTTCCGTCACTTCCAAAAAAGATTACGAAAAAGTCATCAAAACTGCTCAAAAAGCATTCATTGAATGGCGCGAAATACCTGCTCCAAAACGTGGTGAAATCGTACGTCAATATGGCGAAGAACTCCGCAAATACAAAGAGCCACTTGGTCAACTAGTATCTTACGAAATGGGCAAATCTCTTCAGGAAGGTCTCGGCGAAGTGCAAGAAATGATTGATATCTGTGATTTTGCAGTAGGATTGTCTCGCCAGTTGTACGGACTCACGATGCATTCTGAGCGTCCGTACCACCGTATGTATGAGCAATGGCATCCACTAGGCATCGTAGGTATCATTTCTGCATTCAATTTTCCAGTGGCAGTTTGGTCTTGGAATGCGATGATCGCTATGGTATGCGGAGACGTATGTATATGGAAAGCAAGCGAAAAAGCACCACTTTGTGCTGTAGCTTGTCAGAACATCTTGCATAAAGTACTAAAAGCCAATAAAGTATCAGAAGGTGTGAGTTGTATCATCACCGGTGATTATAAAGTAGGAGAGTGGATGACCCAAGATAAAAGAGTTCCTTTGGTATCCGCAACAGGTAGCACTAGAATGGGCAAAATCGTAGGCGCTGCAGTTGCGGAGAGACTTGGTAGAAGTTTATTAGAATTGGGTGGAAACAATGCCATCATCGTGACAGAATCAGCGGACCTGAATCTAGTATTGACAGGTGCACTTTTCGGAGCGGTAGGTACTTGTGGACAAAGATGTACTTCTACAAGAAGACTTATCGTACACGAAAGCATATACAACGAAGTCAAAACTAAACTGACCAAAGCATATACCCAACTGAAGATAGGAAATCCATTAGATAGTAAAAACCATGTAGGACCGTTGATCGATAAAATGGCGGTAGATGCTTATCAAAACGCACTCCAAGCTGCAAAAGAGCAAGGTGCTAATATTCTCGTAGAAGGTGGTGTACTCAAAGGTAAACATTACGAAAGTGGTTGTTATGTAAAGCCATGTATTGTCGAGGCAGAAAATAGTATGCCTATCGTGCAGCATGAGACTTTTGCACCGATTTTGTACTTACTCAAGTATAAAGGAAGTGTAGAAAATGCCATCGCAATACAAAATGATGTACCACAAGGTTTATCTTCAGCCATCATGACCACCAATCTTCGTGAAGCAGAGAGATTCCTTTCAGCAGCGGGTTCAGATTGTGGTATTGCCAATGTCAATATCGGCACAAGTGGTGCAGAAATAGGTGGCGCCTTCGGTGGTGAAAAAGAAACAGGTGGCGGACGAGAATCAGGTTCAGATAGCTGGAAAGCATATATGCGCAGACAAACGAATACGATCAACTATAGCACTACTTTGCCATTGGCGCAGGGGATTAAGTTTGATTTGTGATGTTAAGAAAAGCCACTAATAAGTTTGTAGTAAAGATATATGAATAAGATATTTGTAATCAAGATTATAATTACTATTTGCTTATTAGTTGTATCACAAAGTGTTGTAAAAGCAGAAAAGTTTTATTGTTGGGCAATGTCTGGCCTTTTGGTCAGAGCCCAACCTATTCCTGATGCTAAGGTTTTAGGAAAATTGGATTATGGTCAACAGGTAGAAATAACACCAGAAAATATTATTTCAGGCATTTACCATAAGGTGTTATTTTTGCCTGGTGCAACCATTGAACAAGAAACAAGTGAAAATATATACTTAGAAGATTATTGGGTAAGTATTTCATTTAATAATATGGAAGGTTTTGTGTTTCGGGGATATTTGTCTAGATGGCCGACACTTAAACTAGAAGAAATAAATGGAAATATTAATGTAGAAAATCTAAAGGAGTATTTCATTAGGGCCTTTGATAATGATTCTACTGAATTGGCCAAATTTGATATTAATCATGGGGATGATATTTCTAGAGTCGTTGTCTGTAAGCCAGGTGTCACTATCATTGATGCAAATAATCCTAAGGGATCATTTGGTCAATATGTAATAGCCAATATGACGATAAACGAAGCTTTATTATTTGTCTACTACACTTTCGATATGTTTAATAGAAAGTTGCCTAGTGATCTAAAATTGATAAATCCTTCAGAACATTTTTTTGGGCTAAAATATTCAGAAGACGAAATTGAAATTAACTTTCCTGCTCCTAGTGGCAGTATCATACTTCAAAGAATTGGGTATGTCATACTCATATCTTATTATGGAAGTTGTTGATTTGTTATCAAAATTGAATGAATTAAAATGATGTTTGTTTTAATTTTAGGGTGGATAGTTAAGTGGTTTAAATTAAATATCTTGTTATTATTGATAATCAATATATTATATGCATAGATTTGTTTTTGTAATCTTTCTTTTTTTTATCTTGGTAGTAAATACTAGTATGTTTTCTCAGTCAAAACCTTCTGAATTACCGCCCAACACTTCATCTCTAACGAGTAAATCGACTTATTACGGAGAACGACTCGGGTGGAGTGGACCCAAAAAAGTATTTTCGGTAAGTCATTTAAAAGATGGTAATATTACGAATGCTGATTTTTTTGATATCAATGGCAAAAAAGTGGGTAGCTGTACTTATATAGATAACTATCCATACACGGGAACTATACTTGATCATGATCTTATTTGGACCGTTATTACTAAAAAGACTTATGTAAAAGGATTTGTAGTAGGAACTATTATTGATTATGATATTACATTCAAAATTCTGAATAAATATTCCGCTGAAAACTCACCTTCAATGAATCCGGAAAACTATCAAAATGCTTATACTAAAGATGGTCAACCCTATAATGGTAAGTTTGTAATTGAATATTCATTGATTGAATATAAGAATGGTTTGATGCATGGATTTAAGAAGAACTTTGACTTTTTGACACGTGATACTTCAGAAATTATTTCTTATAAAAATGGAAAAAAGGATGGCCTTTATCAATATTTGGCTATAAAGGATTCTGTCCTGGCACAAGGTTATTACAAAAATGATCAACCATTTTCTGGCAGTTTTTTAGACTTAAATCAATTTATTTTTAAAACATTTAACGTTTATGAAGATGGTATTTTAGTCGGTATTAATACCTACCATTTTAAATATTCTGCTACAAAGACTAATAAAATTACATCATACAAATTGATCAATACTTGCAGTTTTCAAGATAATAAAGCTGTGAATGGTACTTTCTATGATAAAGCAAAGTATAAGTTTTTTTCTTATGAGAATGGGGAACTCACTAAGATATACAGGGTAAATGATAGGAAACTTGATACAACAGAAGTTCAATCTTTTTATGAGGGGAAGTTTCATGGTTATTTTAAATCAAATATACTATCTTGGTCTGATAAATACGTTGTAGGGTATTACAAAAATGGTGTACCTTTTCAAGGGGAATTTAAAGATATTAAGAATGGTAATATCATTTATAGATACGAAAATGGAATACATATGTCGACTTTAGATTACGATTCTGGTGCAACACCATCATTTTATACTATTAAAAATAGTAAAAAAAATGGTATTTCAATTCAAAATGTAAGACACTCTAATGATACAACCAGATACTTTAGTACTTATCTCGATGATATGCCATTCGAAGGTCAAATCTGTGTTAAAGATGAAATTCTTACCTATAAAAATGGAAAACTAAATGGTAAATGCATATTGCTTGATGGATCGAAAAAAAACGCTAAAAAAATTACTCATTACGCAGATGGTGAAATTGTAAAAGTAGTCAATTACAAAGTTTTTAAAACCATTGATTCAATTGTTACCGACTATTTAAACGGAGTGATAATAGATGGTCAGGATATTCAGCATAGAGATTATACAACCAAAGTTTATAACTACAAAAATGGAAAAATTACAGGAGATAGTACAATATTTGAATCTGATACTAATTACTTGATTTACAAATCAGGGAAAAAATATGAAGGCATCGAACATACAAAAAATCAACAATATGGCGATACTACCAAGTTAGACCTTAGTACCAGATATAAAGACTTTAAAGTGGTAAACATACAAGGTGGAGCACACAAAGAATGGGCTCATTTTGAAATGAATTGCGATGACCAAAAATGTACTTTAATGGATTATTCGCCTTTCAAGTATAAAACAGAGATAGTCAATTCAAGCAATACTACAAAACAGGTAACAACTTATCAAAATGAAAACTTAATAAGCAGTGGAGCATTAAAAAACAACTTACTAGATCAAGGTTCTTTTGTTTTTGTAAATTATGCAAGCAGGTTTGATAAAAGACTTGAAAATTGGACATCAATATTAATCGATTTCGACAAATCGTCTACTTACATCACTGTCTTTAGAGACAATCAGAGATATGCTGAGAAATATAAAATCAAGAAAAAATTGAATATTCATTATCCTGTTTATGAATTATACAAAGTATTACCTTTTAGATATGATTCTGACTACACCATTGAATATCTTGATAAAGATTCCGATAAGGTAATAGCTAGCTGTAAGTTTGTAAATGGTAGGCCTATGTTTGGAATTACTTTAGAAAGTTATGAAAGCATCATTACGTTAAAAAAAATAAAGGATGGGTATGAAGAAGAGACATTAGAAACGCATGCCGCAGATCTGTTGAATAATTTGTCAAACTTTTGACTTTCAAGAAATGCAAATAAAATTCAAACTCTCCTCTTCCCAAACCACCATCTTCACCGAGATGTCTGCCTTGGCGACGCAACATCAAGCGCTAAATCTTGGTCAGGGTTTCCCAGATTATGATCCACCTTCTGCTTTGTTGGATTTGGTCAAAGATGCTATTGATGACCACAAACATCAGTACGCACCTATGGCAGGTGTCATGGCATTGAGAGATGTCATAGCGCAAAAAGTATTTCGTGCTTATGGTCAATATGTAAACCCAACTACCGAAATAACAATTACCGCTGGAGCCACACAAGCCATTTTTACTGCAATTACGGCATTGATCCATGCAGGTGACGAAGTCATTATTTTTGAGCCAGCGTATGATAGCTATCGTCCATCAATCGAGTTGGCAGGTGGGAAGGTTGTGGTTTATGCCATGGAAGCACCCGATTTTAAGATCAATTGGTCTTTATTGGCAGCGATGATCAGTCCTATAACCAAGATGATCATCATCAATACGCCACATAATCCTACAGGTACAATCCTGAAAGCGGATGATTTGATTCAATTGTCTCATATTGTGAAGGATACCGATATCATCATCTTGAGCGATGAAGTCTATGAACATTTGGTGTACGATGGTCAGCCGCATGAAAGTGTACTGAAATATCCAGAATTGTATCAACGAAGTATTTCTGTGTTTTCATTTGGAAAAACGTATCATTGTACTGGTTGGAAAGTAGGCTATTGTGTAGCACCTGAGTACCTTATGAATGAAATCCGCAAAGTCCACCAATGGAATGTATTCAGTGTCAATTCTTTTGTGCAGTACGCTTTGGCCGTATTTATGAAAGATGAGCAGCAATATTTGTCTCTACCTCAATTTTATCAGCAAAAAAGAGATTATTTCTTGGAGATACTAAAATCGACACGCCTTCGACCATTAAAATCTGAGGGCACTTTTTTCCAATTGTGCGATTACAGTGAAATCAGCGACCTAGACGATGTAGCTTTTGCTAAAGAAATGACTGTAATACACGGAGTAGCTTGTATTCCCATTTCCGTTTTCTATACTGACCATAGACAAGATAAGTTGATAAGATTTTGTTTTGCCAAGACGGAAAACCTTCTTTCAAAAGCAGAATTGCTACTATCTAAAATGTAGACTTAAGCTTTCAACTTATCTAAAGGATGCATTTACTCTTGTCCTTTTATGGACAACATATTGGTAGAAAAAAACCAAAACAAACAAAGCGTGCCTTTAGGTACGCCACTTTAACATATCTTAAAATGGCCTACCTCATTTATTTGCTCATTTCATGTGCTGCTACCATACCTCTCACTATTAGATATTGTGCTGTCATATAAGTACACATGATAATGATGTCTTGAAATGGTATGGCACCACCAAACTTTGAAATAGCCAAAACAGCATCGGATATTAAAAATAATACTACACCCAAAACCACGGCACTATAACCTTTCATTGTATTCTTTCTATAAATAGCTGATATCACCATAGCTGTAATTGCCATAGCATACACCAAAACAGGTATCCTGAGATCACCCAAATCATTCCACAATAATGAAATAATACCTACGGTCAATAATACTAATGGCCCACTAATAAGCATTAATCTTTTATTATCATTGCTCCCTTCTCTTGAAAAAAGGTAGGTATATAACAATTGCATTAACATAAAACATAATAATCCTATCAAGAAAAAATCATCTCCCTTGAACATTAAAAATACATCTCCAAGCAAAGCAAAGATCATAGCAAGCACAAATGCATTAGATTGTCTGCGCTCTACTGTGATATAAAAACCTATCAAACTCGCCATAATCATGGGTTTTGCCACCATTCTATAGTCTTGTAATACGTACATAAACAAGATGTTAAGAAAAAATATAACACCAAAGAACAAAGTGAACGGTAGATGTTTTTTAAAATCTATCATATGGTTTCAGTTTAAAAAATCAAAGGTAAATGTAATTTATGGACAGTCCAATTTTTTAGACTTTAACTTGAAATGACAATATACTTCTTAAGCTTTTTTAGAGTATGTTTAAAAATTTTCTTAGTTGGTAATCAATAGGTTATGGTTCTGACGATAAAAGAATTAAAGAGTTTTGTGAACTAAACGATGAGATTATTTTGAGGTCAGGTTCATAAGATATTGATTATAAAGCAATAAAAATTTAAACATACTCTTACTTAGTTCTTTTTTATTGTAAGAGATAATATCATTTATTGTTAACTTTGCGGCACTTATGACAGATTTAATTAAATTAGCAAAGGAGAAAGTTCTCGTTTTAGATGGTGCCATGGGTACTATGATTCAAAGGTATAAACTGGAAGAATCAGATTATCGTGGTGAGAGATTTAGAGATCATCATTCAGACCTCAAGGGAAATAATGACTTATTGTCTATCACTAGGCCCGATATTATCGAAGCTATCCACAGAGCATATCTAGAGGCAGGTTCAGATATTATTGAAACTAACACCTTCAATGGTACTAGGATATCACAGTCTGATTACCACCTAGAAGCATTGACCTACGAACTCAACAAAGAGTCCGCACGTATTGCAAAGAAAGTAGCAACAGAATTTACCCAGAAGAATCCTGACAAACCAAGATTTGTAGCTGGTGCTATCGGACCAACCAACAAAACTGCTTCTTTATCGCCTGATGTCAATAATCCAGGTTTCAGAGCTGTTACTTTTGATGAGTTGGTAGAAAATTATTACGAACAAGCGATGGGATTGCTAGATGGTGGAGCTGATATCTTGCTGGTGGAAACTGTTTTTGATACCTTAAATTGTAAAGCGGCTCTATTTGCTATTCAAAATCTTAAGGAAGAAAGAAAGATAAACACGCCTGTCATGGTCTCGGGTACGATTACGGACGCAAGTGGGCGTACCCTAAGTGGTCAGACAGCTGAGGCATTTTATATATCCATTGCACATGCTGATCTATTTAGTGTCGGGCTGAATTGTGCTTTAGGTGCAAAAGAGTTGCGACCACATTTAGAAGATCTCAGCAATATAGCATCTTGTTTTATCAGTGCATATCCCAATGCCGGCCTTCCGAATGAACTAGGTGCTTACGACCAGTCAGCAGACGAAATGAAAGAATACATTCGAGAGTTTGTATCTTCTGGTTTAGTCAATATCATTGGCGGTTGTTGTGGTACTACGCCTGAGCATATTAAAGCTATGGCTGATGCTGTAGAAGGTATGTCAACTAGATCGATTTCATCAAAAAAGAAGCTGACTTCCTATGCAGGTCTAGAGCCATTGATCGTCAGAGAAGATCTTAACTTTATCAATATCGGCGAAAGGACAAACGTCACAGGTTCACGCAAATTTGCAAAACTAATTGCTGAAAATAAATATTCTGAAGCATTGTCAGTTGCAGCCCAGCAAGTAGAAAGTGGTGCACAGATTATAGATGTCAACATGGATGAAGGCTTACTTGATTCCAAAGAAGCAATGAAGACCTTCCTGAACCTAGCCATGTCTGAGCCAGATATTGCCAAAGTACCGGTGATGATAGATTCTTCAAAATTTGAAGTCATAGAGGAAGGACTTAAATGTATCCAAGGCAAATGTATCGTCAATTCTATTTCCATGAAGGAGGGAGAAACAGAATTTCGACGTCAAGCAAATCTTTTAAGAAAGTATGGCGCAGCTACCGTAGTGATGGCATTTGACGAGTTAGGACAGGCAGACACCATTGATCGTAAAGTCGATATTTGCAAACGTGCATACGGTATATTAGTCAATGAAATAGGTTTTCCTGCGGAAGATATCATTTTTGATCCTAATATTTTTGCTGTTGCAACTGGTATTAAAGAACATAATGAATATGCCATCAACTTTATAGAAGCGACCCGACGCATCAAAGCCGAATGTCCAGGAGCTAAAATCAGTGGTGGTGTGAGTAATATCTCATTTTCTTATCGTGGCAATGACAAAGTAAGAGAAGCTATGCACTCCGCATTTTTATACCATGCTATTAAAGCGGGCATGGATATGGGTATCGTGAATGCAGGTATGATAGAAGTGTACGAAGAAGTGGATAAAGAGTTACTTACGCTCGTAGAAGATGTGCTTTTTAATAGAAACGAAAAGGCCACAGAAGAACTGACCAACTATGCAGAACGTGTTGCAGGTGGCGGACGTGTCATTCAGAAAGATCTAAGATGGAGAGAAAGTAGTGTAGAAGAGCGCTTATCTCATGCATTGGTCAAAGGCATTACAGATTTTATTGATGAGGATACGGAAGAAGCTAGACTCAAATACCCATCATCGCTTCAAGTCATAGAAGGTCCTCTTATGGATGGGATGAACATTGTGGGTGATTTGTTTGGCGCAGGTAAGATGTTTTTGCCTCAAGTAGTCAAAAGTGCACGTGTCATGAAGAAATCCGTGGCTTATCTTACGCCATTTATAGATGCAGAGAAGGCAATATCAGGAGGCGGCACTGTCAAAGGTAAAATCTTGATGGCTACTGTAAAAGGAGATGTCCATGATATTGGAAAAAATATAGTTGGTGTAGTACTAGCTTGCAATAATTATGATATCGTTGACTTAGGTGTGATGGTATCTGCGGATAGAATTTTGCAAGCAGCTCGTGAACACAATGTGGATGTGATTGGATTGAGTGGATT
This sequence comes from Saprospiraceae bacterium, assembly GCA_035299145.1. Classification (GTDB taxonomy): domain Bacteria; phylum Bacteroidota; class Bacteroidia; order Chitinophagales; family Saprospiraceae; genus OLB9. The sequence goes on along the minus strand of DATGWZ010000030.1, from coordinate 572,507 downwards.
GATAACCCCATCATTGGACGAAATGGTGCATGTGGCCAAAGAAATGAAAAGACAAGGATTCAAACTACCACTGTTAATTGGTGGGGCGACAACATCCAAGACTCATACAGCACTCAAAATCGAACCACAATACGATGGTCCCGTCATTCATGTACTCGATGCAAGTAGAAGTGTGGGTGTAGTAAGTCAGTTATTATCCAAAGAAGGCGATGTGTCTGAGACCTTTGTCAAGGATGTGAAACAAGAATATGACGAACTTCGTATCAAACGTGCAGCAGGGGAGACAGCCAAAGAATACGTTTCTATCCAAGAAGCAAGAGAGAAAAAGCAACAGATCGACTGGCAGTCGTATCAAGCATATGAACCTGAGTTTTTAGGTGTCAAAGCGTTTAATGAGATATCATTGGAAGATTTGGTTCCTTATATAGATTGGACGCCATTTTTTGCAAGTTGGCAGCTCAAAGGTAAGTATCCTACCATATTTAGGGATGCATTTGTAGGTGTCGAAGCACAAAAGTTGTACGACCATGCGATTGAAATCCTTGACTTAATGATCAAAGAAAATAGGGTTTCTGCAAAAGGGGTGATAGGCATTTTTCCTGCCAATAGTGATGGAGATGATGTCATTATTTTTGACCATAAAACTGGCCAAAGTTGTGACAAAGTACATTTCTTACGTCAACAACGGAAGAAATCTGATGGGCTAGCTTATCATTGTTTGGCAGACTATGTTGCTCCGTTAGATTCAGGTAAAAAAGATTATTTCGGTGCATTCGCTGTCACAGCTGGTATTGGGATAGAGCCTTGGGTAAAAATGTACGAAGTGCAACATGATGATTATAATGCCATTATGACCAAAGCACTAGCGGATAGACTAGCCGAAGCATTGGCAGAGTATTTGCATGAGAAAGTAAGGAAAAGCATTTGGGGATATTCGAAAAGCGAACAATTACCAAATGAAGCTTTGATTGATGAAAAATATCAAGGCATCCGTCCAGCACCAGGTTATCCCGCTTGTCCTGATCATACAGAAAAAGATATTTTGTGGCGATTGTTAGATGCTGAGGTTAATACAGGTATCATACTAACAGAAAGCAAAGCCATGTATCCTGCTGCATCAGTGAGTGGTTGGTATTTCGCACATCCTGAGTCAAAGTACTTCGGTTTGGGAAATATTTCAAAAGATCAGGTACTCGATTACGCTAAAAGGAAACAAATGGACGTTAATGATGTAGAACGTTGGCTTGCACCCAATTTAAATTATTAGTTATATTGTAAATAATAGGTTTTGAATTTTGGTTGGATCTTGGAAAGCAATTAAGAAATTGCTGGTTTTTGCTCCATTCATTAAGCTAAATCAATCAACATACGAAAAATGATTTATAGATTTTTACTCCTTTTTTTTATCACTTTTTTGAGTCTGGCAGCAAATAGTCAGAATGTCACAGAAGCAGCAGCAAGAGCTGAGTTGCAAAAACGTGGATATGACGAAACTAGATTTCGGGAAGAATTAACCAAAAAAGGTATCAACATAGACACTGTAGACCCTAACAATCCAGTAGAACTTGCTCGTGTTAAAAAAGCGGTGGAAGAAGTCATGGTCATCCTTGATGCTGAAAAAAGAGCAGCTTCCAAAACAGCAGGACCAAATCAGACTTCAAAGAGTACAGATGCTTCCGTACCTCAATCAAAAATAGATGATACCAGGTCTGTTGACGATAAAGCCAAAGTGGTCAATCAATCTAAAGATATACAGAAAGCGGTAAAAGATGGCGCTACCATAGAAGAAGCAGTTTCCGAAAAACTTCAAGAGCAAGCCAATGAAAAACTACCACCTGCACGGACATATGGACAGCACATTTTCCGAGATAAGTCATTACAGCTTTTTAGAACAGCCGAAGATGCCAAACCATCCAAGACATATATTCTAGGTCCAGGAGATAAAGTGTCCATATCTATTTGGGGACCTTCACAAACCAATTATGCATTAGAAATTGAAAAAGAAGGCTATATACAACCAACTAATCAACCTAGGTATTACATTGCTGGACTTACCATTGCACAAGCTGAACAACTTTTATACGGAAGATTAAGAAACTATCATTACTTTCAAAAGGAAAATTTCGAAATGGCGGTAACTACAGCGCGTACCATAAATGTAAATATCGTAGGGGAAGTTTTTAATAATGGAACTTTTAATGTATCCGCTATTAATACTGCTTTTAATGCATTGATTGCGGCAGGTGGTCCTAATGACATAGGTAGTGTGAGAAAAATCCAAGTACTAGGGCCTGGAAAAAAGCCTAAGACACTTGATGTTTACAAATATTTACAAAACCCAACGGTAAGTCAAGACTTTTATTTATCAGAAAATGACTACATCAATGTGCCTGTAGCTGACAGATTGATATCTATTTCTGGTGCCATTAATCGTCCTTTTCAATACGAACTGATCGAAAAGGAAAATCTTAAAGAATTGGTAAAACTTGCAGGTGGACTCAAAGCAAATGCACTCAAGGGAAATATCCAAGTTAAGCGTATAGAAAACGATTCTGTAAGAATTATCGATATTGACTATTTATCCTTGGAAAGAAATGGCAAGGATTTTACCTTATTAAATGGGGATAGTGTTCAAGTCCAAGAGATTAATACTAATATACGCAATGAAGTGTCTGTATCTGGTGCGGTGGAGAATCCGGGCACTTATGCAATGACCAATAATGAAAAAATATCCGATATCCTAAAAAAAGCAGTTTTACTTAATAATGCAATTACGGATATTGCTTATTTAAAAAGATACAACAGTGACTTTAAAACCATTAGGTATGAATTCATCAATATAAATGAGATTTTAGCTAATCCACTGAGCAATAAAAATCTAATTTTACAACGTGGAGATGAATTGATTATCTCATCAAAAGCGTCTTTTACAGAAAATTACGAGATCAATATCGAAGGATCAGTGAGAACTCCTACAACAATGGCCTTGGATGTAGAGAATAATATCAAAGTTTCTGACGCCATCTTTTTTGCAGGTGGACTAAGTTATGATGCCATTACAGAATTTGCATACATTTTCCGTACTCGTACAGATGAGTCAAAGACCCAAGAGTATATATCTGTAGATTTAAAAGAAGCACTTGCAAATCCAACATCTGCGGCTAATATCAGTTTACAACCTAAAGATAGATTGGTCATTTATTCAAAAAATAGTTTTACGGATGAGTCTTTTGTAAAAGTAGCGGGTGCAGTAAGAAACCCTGGAGAATTTTTGTACAATCCTTCTTTGACGTTGAGAGATGCGATTTTACTGGCTGGAGGACATAAAAGAGAAGCGGCATTAGATAGGGTAGATGTTTATAGACTGGAATTTGAAGAGAATCGTGCTACTAGAGTTTTGGTGGCGACCTTAAAACTGGATGAAACATATAATGTCAGGGGTGGAGGTGTCAATTTTGAGTTGCAACCTTTTGATCAGATTTTTATCAGACAAGCTCCGGAGTTCGAATTGCAAAGAAATGTTTTGGTAAATGGAGAAGTCAAATATCCTGGTACATATGCCTTAATGTCTGATAATACTAAATTGGCTACCATCATTCGCGAGGCAGGTGGTGTTACAGATGAAGCATTTTTAAAAGGTGCCACCTTACTTAGGGTCAAAGAAAATTTAGGATACATTATTATTGACCTAGAGCTGGCTATAAAAGAACCTAAGTCTTTTGAAAATATCATTTTACAAGAGGGAGACGAAATTAGTATTCCTAAAATGAGTAATATTGTGTCTATCTCTGGCGCAACTCGAATTTCTGAGCTATACATAAACGATATCGCAAACAAGAACAAAATCCAAGTTCCTTATAGAAAAGGTAAAAATGCAGGATATTACATTAATGAATATGCAGGTGGTTTATCCAAGGAAGGTTCTATAAACAAGATTTCGGTGATTGATGCTTCAGGTAAAGTGACCAAGGCAAAAAACTTTTTATTCTTTAAGAAATATCCCAAAGTAGGGCCAGGGTCCGAGATTAAAGTAGGATATAAAGAAGTAAAAGTTAAAGAAAATATAGAAGGTAAAGAAAGTGATGTTAAGTGGGGAGAGGTGTTGGCAAACTCTATTGCACAAGCAACAGCTATCTTATCCATTATTTTGTTAGTTCAAAATGTCAACTAATTAAAATTGATGTATTATCTTTGAGTAATTTATATACTCAATATGATTGAGACCCTTATATCATCCAAAACACGTATCAAGTTACTATTAAAGTTTTTTCTTAATAGTAAGGCAACTTCCTATTTACGTGGTCTAGAATCAGAGTTTGGAGAGTCGTCTAATGGCATCAGGGTAGAGCTCAATAGATTTGAAAAAGCAGGTATGCTGACTTCATTCAATCGAAGCAATAAAAAATATTTTAGGGCCAACACAGATCATCCATTGTACATTGATATGCACAATATCATATTAAAATACATTGGTTTTGATAAGATTATAGATAGTGTGATCGAAAATCTTGGTGATATCCATAAAGTATATGTAACAGGTGCCTTTGCAAAAGGTCTAGATGATCAGCAAATCGAACTAGTGTTGATTGGTTCTCTAAATAATGACTATCTTATAGAATTGATTACAAAAGTAGAAAAACTTATTCATCGCAAAATCATATGTACAACTTTTGATAGTACACAAGTTAGTCAGGAGCATTGGGCTGATTTAAATGACAATGCATTATTACTTTGGGAAAGTTAAAAGAATCGAGATGAAGGACAAAACACCAAAGCAAATACAGAATATTAACCAACTCTCATCTATGGAGAAACGTTGGTTTGCAGTATATACAAAATATAAGTGCGAAAAATATGTAGCAGATTCGCTTGCCAAAAAGCAAATAGAAGCCTACGTACCCATACTTACAAAAACAAAGCGATATAGTCGCAAGATAAAACATTACAGTGTTCCTCTTATAAACTGTTATGTTTTTGTTTGTATAAAAAAGGAAGATTATCTAAAAACGCTCGAGACAGAATATGTCATGAAATTTCTAAGAAATGGTCAAGATCTTTTGGCCATTCCTGAGATAGAGATTGAAACATTAAAAAGAGTGGTTGGCGAAGATATTGAAGTAAAAGAATCTATGTGCTCAGATTGGTTTATGTGCGAAGAAGTAGAAGTAATCGCAGGTCAGTTAGCAGGCATGCGTGGTAAAATAGTTTCTAAAGAAGGCAAGCGTAGCTTCGTCATAGATTTAGAAACCATCGGATATCAATTAAGAATCAAGGTAGACTTTAACTTATTGAAACCGGTGACGGACGGACTTTTAATTGCTTGATATTATATTATTGCAATGTAGTCACGCCCTTTCGAGATCAAGTACTTGCGACTTATCAGCGGCGAAGCCATATCTTTGTGTTAAGGTGTAAAGTTGTTAATTTGATAATTTGGAAAAGAAACCTGTTATGAATAAACTGGCAATTAAGTTTTATAATAATGTAAAAAGATGAAAAACAAAAAAATATATGAAGTACTATAGTTTTGAGAAGTTAGAAATTTGGAAATTAAGTATTGACCTTGGCGTTAGTATTTATGCCTTTACTCAGAAACTACCCACTGAAGAAAAATTTGGTTTAGTTTCTCAACTAAAAAGGGCTTCTTCGTCGATTTCAACAAATATTTCTGAAGGTGTGTCGCGATTTACTGACAAAGAAAAGTCTCGGTTTATTGAAATATCTTATGGATCTACCATTGAAGTATTAAGCCATTTACTATTTGCCCACGCCCTTGGGTTTATAGAAGAGCAAGAGCTAAATAGTTTTAGACTGAAAATCAATGAATTAACAAATAAACTTAACGCTTTTTACATACAACTAAACAAGAAAGATGATTAGAAATCATTATCAACTTAACAAATTTAACATATCAACAAATAAATTATGGTGATACATATGGTCGACGTAAAGTCGCAATACCTTAAAATTAAAGAAGAAATAGACCGCGGCATCCAAGAAGTATTGGATACCACGGCGTTTATAAATGGGCCACAAGTCAAAAAATTTCAACAGGATTTTGAAACATATCTTGGTGTAAAACATGTCATCCCTTGCGCGAATGGTACAGATGCGCTCCAAATAGCGATGATGGCAGTTGGTCTCAAGCCTGGTGATGAGGTTATTGTGCCAGCATTCACTTATGTGGCTACGGCAGAAGTCATTGCTCTTTTAGGCTTGATACCTGTCATGGTCGATGTAGATGCAGATACTTTTAATGTCAATATTGAAGGGATAAAAGCAGCAATTACAGATAAAACAAAATGTATTGTTCCAGTACATCTATATGGTCAAGCTGCTGATATGGAAGCCATCATGAAGATTGCTGATGAGCACAAGCTTTGGGTGATAGAAGACAATGCTCAAGCTATTGGTTCAGATTATACTTTTAGCGATGGACGTAAAGTTAAAACTGGTACAATAGGTCATATAGGCTGTACATCGTTTTATCCGTCCAAAAACTTGGGTTGTTACGGTGATGGTGGTGCTATCATGACCAATGATGACAACTTAGGTGCTTTGTTGTTAAAAATTGCTAATCACGGACAATCCGTACGATATTATCATGACGTAGTTGGTTGTAATAGCCGTCTAGACTCTATTCAAGCGGTGGTTTTAGGTGCGAAACTTCCACACTTGGATAGTTACTGTGATGCGAGACGAAAAGTAGCTGACTTTTATGATGCATCATTTGCAGATGTAGAAGCTCTCGAAACGCCATTTAGAGCTTCTTACACCACGCATGTTTTTCATCAGTACACTTTAAAGGTGAAAAATGGTCGAAGAGATGAACTAAAACAATATCTCGACGAACAAAAAATCCCGAATATGATCTATTATCCTGTGCCATTGTACAAACAAGAAGCTTTCAAGGCATCTTCCAATGGATTGGAATATCTTGATAATACAGAAGAATTGTGCAAAGAAGTGATTTCATTGCCTATACACACGGAGATGAGTGAAGAACAATTAGCCTATATCTGTGATAAAGTCAAAGCGTTTTTTTAATAAATTGTCTTTTAAAAATATCGCACCGATTAGCTTAGCGTCTTCGCTAAGCTAAAATTAGTTAAAGTTTTTAGCTTGTGTTACATAGATAATTAAATATAAAATATAAATGAAAATAGCAGTAGTAGGAACAGGATACGTAGGCCTTGTATCGGGTACCTGTTTCGCCGAGTCGGGCAATTATGTGACGTGTGTAGACATCGACGCCACCAAAGTTGAAAAAATGAAAAATGGGTACGTTCCTATTTATGAACCAGGCTTAGAAGTGCTTTTTGAACGAAACACCAAAGCTGGTCGTTTACATTTTACCACAGACCTAGCGGAAGGGATAAAAGATGCTAAAATCATATTTCTAGCATTACCTACACCTCCTGGCGCTGATGGCTCTGCAGATTTATCTTTTGTACTCAAAGTGGCAAAAGACCTTTCTGAAATTGTAACAGATTATAAAGTAATCGTCGATAAAAGTACCGTTCCAGTTGGTACTGCCGAAAGAGTGGAAGCAGTTTTATTAGATAAATTAGATCATTCGCTTTTCGATGTGGTATCCAATCCTGAGTTTCTCCGTGAAGGAGTAGCAGTAGAAGACTTCATGAAACCAGACAGGGTAGTAGTAGGTACTTCATCTGATAAGGCAAAAAAAGTGATGACAGCACTTTACGAACCATTCGTACGTCAAGGCAATCCCATTATTTTTATGGACGAGCGCAGTGCAGAGATGACCAAATATGCCGCTAATTCTTATTTAGCAACTAGGATCAGCTTTATGAATGAAATAGCCAACCTTTGTGAGCGTCTCGGTGCTGATGTCGATATGGTACGAAAAGGTATGGGATCAGATAGCCGTATTGGCAAAAGATTTTTGTTTCCTGGTGTAGGTTACGGTGGGTCTTGTTTCCCGAAAGATGTGCAAGCACTCGCCAAATCAGCCCAAGAAAATGAATATGATTTCAAGATTCTGAAAGCTGTAATGCATGTCAATGATTTACAAAAGGAAATCCTTTCTTCCAAGATATCGCAATATTTTAACGACGACTTATCTGGTAAAACGATAGGCGTTTGGGGATTAGCTTTCAAACCTAACACTGACGACATCCGCGAAGCACCTGCATTGACAATCATAGCTAGATTGCTCCATAAAGGTGCCAAAGTAAAAGCTTACGATCCAGAAGCCATGGAAAACGTGAAACAAATATTCGGCAATAAAATCGAATTTTCAGCCAATGAATACGATGCTATTCAAGGCGTTGATGCATTGGCAATCGTCACAGAGTGGAATGAATTCCGTACACCAGATTTTGACAAAATGAAACAAATCATGAATGCACCAGTCATCTTTGACGGAAGGAATATTTATGATGTGCAAGTGACTAGAGATTTAGGTTTTTATTATGACAGTATAGGAAGGTGAGGGTTAGTGTTTAAAGTTTAATGTTTAAGGTGTAATGTTTAATTCTTAACGATTAAGATAGATAAGGTTGTAATAGTCTTTTATGGCATTCTTCCTCCATTTTTCAATTACTTTCTAACTTGAAATATTCTCAATTGGGTACTTTTTTATTGGCTTTGCAATCTTCGATTGCAATATCAGTTAACCATTTTACTCAGGCAAGATGCCTGAAGATACTGTATCGTAGCTAGGAAGCTACGACAAACGGAGAGACCCTTAATGCGTAGCTACACCTTGAATAGCAGTTCCACAAACATGTGCAGCTTTAGCGGTATCAACAAATAACTAAATCTGCGGATAAGAAACATTTCATATGAATAGAATCTTTCATTGCCTTAAAATGAAGTCTAATTTATTTACGATATTATTAAGTTGTATATTTTCATTTGCTTTAAGAAGTCAATGTTTTGTTGGAAAATATCTAGACATACAGTATGATAGGTACAAAGCCAAAGATTCCATTTTGGTCTATAAAATGTCAGATGCAATTGAATATAATGAATGGTTGATGCTATTGTCATTTAAAAAAGAAATTAAATTTATTTATAAAAGGAGACCAAATACCAATGCATTTTGTGATGTTGGAGATTATTCTTTGGAATATGGGGCTTGGGTTCTAGATAATAATATTTTAACCTTAGAACAAAAAAGCGTATCAAGCCATGACAGTAAAAATTGGACTAAAATTTCATACAAAATATTGAGTTGTGAAAATAATGTCTTAGAAATGAAGGAGGTCAAAGTACACTTTAGAAGAAAAATTAAATATCATGAAGAATGGGATGATTTCAAATATTCAGAATTTTGACAATTATTTAAACATTAAAAATTGCGAAGCTACACCTTAACAAGCAGTTTCACAAATCCACAAATTCACAAATAAGCAAATCCACAAATCCAAATAAAATATGAACATACTAATCACAGGCGGTGCCGGCTTCATCGGCTCTCACGTAGTCAGAAGACTAGTTACACAGTACCCATCTTATCGCATTGTAAATCTTGATGCCTTGACGTATGCTGGAAATCTTGAAAATATAAAAGATATAGACCAAAGTCCCAATTATACTTTTGTAAAAGGTGACATAGGTGACGAGGCTTTTGTTAGTGAAGTATTTACCAAGTATGGTATAACTCATGTTGTACATCTTGCGGCAGAATCCCATGTGGATCGATCTATCAAAGATCCTTTGGTATTTATCAAAACCAATGTTTTGGGTACGGCAAATCTACTACAAGTAGCCAAAAATCATTGGCATGGAAATTATGACGGTAAGTTGTTTTACCATGTATCTACAGATGAAGTATATGGATCGCTTAATATGGGTTTTGACTTATTTACAGAAAAAACACCTTATGATCCAAGGTCACCATATTCAGCATCTAAGGCAAGTTCAGATCATTTTGTCAGAGCATTTTACCATACTTACCACATGCCTGTGGTGATTTCTAATTGCAGCAACAACTATGGTCCAAACCATTTTCCAGAGAAGTTGATTCCCCTATTTATAAACAACATCATTCAGAAGAAACCACTTCCCGTCTATGGCAAAGGTGAGAATGTGAGAGATTGGTTATATGTAGAAGATCACGCAAGAGCAATAGATACCATCTTGCATAAAGGCAAACATGGTGAGACCTATAATATTGGTGGACATAATGAATGGACCAATATTGATTTGATCAAATTGCTTTGTGATACTATGGATAAAAAACTTGGCAGAAGCGTAGGGGAGAGCCGCAATCTTATATCGTATGTAACTGATCGAGCAGGTCATGATCTTAGATATGCTATAGATGCATCCAAAATAGAAGTTGAACTCGATTGGGTACCTGTAGAAACTTTTGAATCTGGAATCGATAAAACCATAGATTGGTACCTGAATAATCAAGAGTGGCTAGAGCATGTCACAACTGGTGCGTATCAAGAATATTATCAGAAGATGTATCAGGAGTGATGGTAGGTTTAAAGTTTAATGTGTAAAGGTTAAAGATACTTTCTTTTAGCTTTAATTTTATTCTAAACTTAATCCTTTTCGGAGAAATGTAGCCGACCGATTTCAAAAGAAGATCTGATCAGGTAGTCACTTATTGATATTGTAATCTGTGATTGCAATTTTAAAAAGAAATTCAACCTTTAACAAAAAGGTTCATTCCAATCTAAGCAATTCAACAATCACATTCAGCTTTAGCGGCATCAAACAATTCAACAATAATTAATACATGGAACAAAATAACATACCACCATACCAAGACGATGAGATCACACTCAAAGAACTCATAGAAAAACTCCTTGAGTTTTGGAGAGAGCTTTGGTCCAAAAAATGGTGGATCATCTTGATTACCATTCCATTTTTGGTTTATTTCGGATACAAAGCCAAGACTAGCGTGATCACTTACACTGCTGTTTTGACCTACACTTTGAGTGATGGTGGCGGTGGTGGTGGTGGACTTTCAGGAATCCTAGGTTCCTTTGGGTTAGGTAAAGGCGGCAAGGTGAATTTAGATAGGATTGTAGAGTTGTCTAAATCTCGCAATATCATTCAGAAAGTATTATTTACAAAAGTAGTCATAGATTCTTTAGGAGATACACCTGATTATATTGCCAATCACCTTTTGACCTTGTATGAATTAGACAAAGAATGGACTAATGAGAATAAAGATTGGACTGGTTTTAGATTTACTTCTGATAGTATTAAGTCCTTTGGAAGTGATGAACTATCTGCTCTAAAGAAGTTACATGGTAAAGTGGTAGGTGGGAAGGATGTTAAAGATCCAATTTTTTCTAATGGATTTAATGAAGATACAGGCATTTTATCAATGAATTCCAATACAGTTGACGAAGATTTATCCATCACTATTTGTAATGAAGTCTACAAACAACTTAAAAAGTATTACGAGCTGAGCAGCACTAAAGGTGGTCAAAATACCTTTAATTTTGTGGAAGCCAAAAAAGATTCTATCCTCAATCTACTTAAGTCAAAAAAATATCAATTGGCAAAATTTGAAGATTCTCATCGTGATCTTACGGACCCAACATTATTGGTACAAAAAAGCATAATCGAAACAGAGATTCAAAAACTGACATTAATGTATGGAGAGGTCACTAAAAACTACGAATTAGCTGACTTCTCTCTAGAAACAAGCACACCAGATATCACCATCATAGACGAACCCTTACCACCATTAGAGCCAAATGCCATGTCCCTTCTCATGGAATTGATTAAAGGTGGATTATTAGGTGGACTCCTTGCCGCAGGATTTTTTATTGCAAGGAAGATAGTGAGGGATGCGATGGGGTAGATGGGATTGTTTAAGGTTTAATTGTTTAAAGTTAAATGTCTAAGGTTTAAGGTTTAATGTTCAAGGAGGGGCGCCTGAGATCATCGATCACCATATCACAGATCACCAATCACAAGATCACCCATCAACCATCACAGATCACAGATCACCCATCAACCATCACAGATCACAGATCACCCATCACAAGATCACCCATCACCAAATCACAAAATATCATGTCTTACTTCGCACACGAATCCTCCTACATCGATGAAGGATGCACCATAGGTGAAGGCACAAAAATATGGCACTTTAGTCACATAATGCCGAACTGTACATTAGGCAAAAACTGTAATATTGGTCAAAATGTAGTTATATCGCCTGAAGTTGTACTAGGCGATAATGTCAAAGTGCAAAATAATGTGTCTATTTATACAGGTGTGACTTGTGATGATGATGTGTTTTTGGGTCCATCATGTGTTTTTACCAATGTGATCAATCCACGCAGTGCTGTCAATCGTAAAAATGAATACTTAAAAACCCACGTTGGCAAGGGGGCATCTATTGGTGCCAATGCGACTATTGTTTGTGGCCATGACATTGGCAAATTTGCATTCATAGGTGCCGGTGCAGTAGTCACCAAACATGTACCAGATTATGCTTTAGTCGTAGGTAATCCTGCAAGACAAATGGGTTGGATGAGTGAGTTTGGTCAAAAACTGACATTTGATGATAATGGCATGGCTATTTGTGAAGAGAGTGGTGAGATATATCGATTGGCGGATGGAAAGATTGAAAAAATAGTAAAGTAGAAAATTTTACATCAAGTTTCACATAGAAATCACAAAGAGTACTTAGAAATAAAATTATCTTAGTGTTTCTTAGTGAAAATCTTAGTGTTTCTTAGTGGTAAAATAAATTAAAAAGTATAATGAAACAATTTGCCTTAATTGGAGCAGCGGGATACATCGCACCTCGCCACATGCAAGCCATCCGTGATACCGGTAATGACTTGGTGGCAGCTGTTGACACCAATGACTCTGTAGGCATTATTGATAGTTATTTTCCTAATGCTGCTTTTTTTACAGAATTTGAGCGTTTTGACCGTCATCTTGAGAAAATTAAACGAGCCAAAGCACCTATAGATTTTGTCAGTATCTGTAGTCCCAATTATCTACATGATGCTCATATCCGGTTTGGGCTCAGATACGGTGCAGATGTCATTTGCGAAAAACCCATCGTGCTCAACCCTTGGAATATCGATGCCCTCGAAGAAATGGAACAAGAAACAGGACATCAAGTCTTTAATATCCTCCAACTTCGGTTACATCCGACAATCATTGCTTTAAAAGAAAAAGTAGCACAGTCGCCTGTTGATAAAATATTTGATGTTGACTTGACGTACATCACTTCACGTGGCACATGGTATTATACATCTTGGAAAGGCAACCCTGAAAAATCAGGCGGCATTGCTACCAATATTGGTGTCCACTTTTATGACATGTTGCAGTGGGTTTTTGGTCCCGTTAAAGAGAATATTGTCCATATCCATACCCACGATCGTGCAGCAGGTTACTTCGAGTTTGCCAGAGCAAAAGTCAGATGGTTCCTAAGCATTAACGCAGATACACTTCCCCCTGATGTCAAGGTACAAGGCAAGCGTACGTACCGCTCCATCAATATCGAAGGCGAAGAATTAGAATTTTCAGACGGTTTTACAGATTTACATACATTAAGCTATCAAGATATTTTAAATGGTGGCGGATTCCGTATCGGAGAAGCAAGTGCAGCTATCGACATCGTCCACCAAATAAGGGCATGCACTCCTATTGGTTTGCAAGGAGATTATCATTCTTTTTGTAAACTACCTTTGGCTCCACATCCATTTAAATAGGAAGCGGTGTTTAATGTTTAATTGTTTAATGTTTAAAAAGTTATTAATATGAATATTTACGGTTTTGAAAAACTTGATGTCTGGCAGAAGTCAAGATTGTTAGTTAAAGATGTTTATTTGACTACCAAATTATTTCCCGAAGATGAAAGATTTGGCCTTACAAGTCAAGTTAGAAGAGCAATGATTTCAGTTTCTTGTAATATAGCAGAAGGTACTTCTAGATGGTCTGATAAAGAAAAGATTAGATTTATAGAAATTGCCTATGGTAGTTTAATGGAAGTTGTCAATTGCCTAATATTGGCATTTGATTTAGAATATATTTCTGAAGAAAAGCTTTTACAACTACGTTTAAACATTGATCTAGTAGCAAATAAATTAAACGGTTTGAAAAGATCATTAGATAAAAATAAACCATAAACGTTCCACTTTAAACATTCGACCTTAAACCTTAAACAAATCAAATCATGAAAGGTATCATCCTCGCCGGCGGTTCCGGCACCAGACTTTATCCCATCACGAAGGCGATCAGCAAACAATTGATGCCTATTTATGATAAGCCCATGATCTATTATCCACTATCCATCCTGATGTTATCGGGGATCAGAGAGATATTGATCATTACTACGCCAGAAGACCAGGCAGGATTTATCAGGTTATTAGGTGATGGGTCAGACTTGGGTTGTCGATTTGAGTATGCGGTGCAGGCTGTACCTAATGGACTGGCGCAAGCATTTGTCATCGGAGCCGATTTTATAGGTGGGGATACATCTTGTTTAGTCTTGGGTGATAATATCTTTTATGGATCAGGATTATCCAAACTATTGCAACAAAGTGCAGCTATTACATCAGGTGCAAGGGTATTTGCTTATCCAGTCAATGATCCTGAAAGATATGGTGTGGTCGAATTCGACAAAGAACAGAAAGCCTTATCCATAGAAGAGAAGCCTGTCCAACCAAAATCAGATTATGCTGTACCAGGATTATATTATTATGACCGTCAGGTAGTAGACATCGCCAAAAACATCCAACCATCTGCTCGTGGGGAATATGAAATCACTACGGTCAATCAGCACTACTTAGAACATGGACAATTGTCTGTGGGTATCATGGATAGAGGTACAGCGTGGCTAGATACAGGTACATTTGACTCATTACATGATGCATCTGAGTTTGTGCGCGTGATCGAGAAGCGTCAAGGATACAAAATAGGATGTATAGAAGAAGTAGCTTGGCGTATGGGCTTCATAGATAAAGAACAACTATCAAGGCTTGCAGCCCCATTGATCAAGAGTGGATATGGAGAGTATTTGATGAAGGTGATGAAGTAGGTGTTGAATGGTTTAATGTTTAAGGTTTAATGTTTAAGGTGTAATGTTTAAGGTGTAATGTTTAAGGTATAACGTTTAAGGTGGTATTGGTAACAACATAGCAAATTTACTAATTTCTAAATCTAAATCTCAACCTTAATCTTAACCTTAATCTTAGTCTCAACCTTTATCTTAAAATGTGAGATCAAACATTTAAATTCGTAAAGTTTTCATTTAGTGACGAAAAAATTAAAATATCAAGACCAAAAACGAGTAACTTTGCTACTCAATTTATGTCTAAAACATAGCTTTAAGACAAACCACTAGATCAAGTACTTGCGACTTATCAGCGGCGAAGCCATGTAATGTTGTTTAAGGTGAAAGGTGTAATGTTGACGGTGTAGCGGTTTAAGGTGTAACTGTTTAACGTTTAAGGTGTAAGGTAATGAAACTTGAACATTAAAAAAGTCACACCTGAATAAGCAAATAATGATTCAGTATTAACAAGCATCCTTGCCTGTTTAAAAATATTTTGAAAACGACAATCGAATCAGCAGTTTAGCAAACATGTGCAGCTTTAGCGGCATCAATTAAATAAAAAATAAATCATTACTTTTCAAATGCTTTCAGAATTAAAAAATAAAACAAAATTAGTATCAGTTACAGGACTCGGTTATGTAGGATTACCTTTAGCACTTGAATTTGCCAAACATTTTAAAGTCATCGGATTTGACATCAATGAAGAAAGAGTTGCTTTGATGAAACAACATATTGATCCATCAAAGGAATTAAGCAGTGATGCATTTAAGGGTTGTGATATAGAATTTACATCCGACGGAGCCGATTTAAGTAAAGCTCATTTTCATATCATAGGCGTACCTACAGACATTGATGAGCATCAAGTTCCTAACTTAAAGCCGCTCCTTGGCGCATCGGCAAATGTAGGCAAAGCTTTAAAAAAAGGAGATATTGTCGTCTATGAAAGTACCGTTTATCCAGGCTGTACAGAAGAAGATTGTGTACCAGTTATGGAGCGAGAGAGTGGTCTTAAAGGTGGTGTAGATTTCAAATATGGATATAGCCCTGAGCGGATAGTGCCAGGAGATAAAGTCCGAACACTTACTAAAATATTAAAAATAGTATCAGGATGTGATCAAGAAACTTTGGAGACAGTATCAGCCGTGTACAATACGATCATAGAAGCTGGAACATATAAGGCATCATCCGTCAAAGTGGCTGAAGCGGCCAAGGTTATAGAGAATACACAAAGGGATATCAATATTTCACTGATGAATGAATTGTCTATTATTTTTGATAAAATTGGTATTGACACTTCAGAAGTAATTGAAGCAGCTGGTACAAAATGGAATTTTCACAAATATCAGCCAGGTCTAGTAGGTGGACATTGTATCAGTGTGGACCCTTTTTATTTAATGCATAAAGCAAAACAGCTAGGTCACGATCCTCAAGTGATTGCGGCGGGTCGAAGGGTCAATGACTATATCCCACACTTTATTGCAAAAAGAGTAGTTCAAACCTTAATTGAAAAAGGCAAAAACCCAGGTTCCAGCAAAGTTTTGGTTATGGGTATCACCTTCAAAGAAGATGTAGCAGACATACGCAATTCCAAAGTCGTGGATATGGTCAAAGAGCTAATGTCTTATTCACTCAATGTTCATGTAGTGGACCCTTGGGCTTCGGCTAATGAAGTGGCGCATGAATATGGCATCTCACTTATTGATGCCCCTATAGGAAAGTATGATGCCATCGTTTTGGCTGTTGGCCACCAAGAATACAAAAACTTAGATAGAGCCACATTGGAATCGATGTCAAATGGTGATTTGCTATTATTTGATATCAAGGGAGTGAAGAATGGTAAAGAATATGATAATTATTGGAGATTGTAATTTCCTGCTAAGCTAAGCGTCCTCGCTTAGCTTGGGTTAGTACAAACGTCCCGTTTGCGTAGATATAAACTTTCACAAATCACTAGATCACAAGATCATCCATATTTAGCCTGAATTCATGCTGAAGCAGTGACAAGTTATGATTATGTGATAAATATGAAGAGTATGATTTTATTGCAGATCACTTTCATTAAGATCTTGCTACAAAAGCAGTTGCGCAAACATGTGCAGCTTTAGCGGCATCGACAATTTCCAAAAAAGGTCGATGGCGATTATTATTGGATGCTGGAACCATATTTATTTTATTTTCGTTTATTAGATATAATTCATTTAAAATGAAAACAATAACACTAAATCAAATTCAAAATAATTTAAATCTCTTGATTCAACAAACTATCGATGATAATGATGAGCTCACTATTTCAACTGATAGCGGTGCTGTGGTTTTATTGTCAGAGAAGGAATGGAATTCTATCAATGAAACTCTTCTGATATTAAAAGATAAGCACGCCCTATATGCACTTTTGAATGGACACAGATCTAGGAAAAATGGAGAAGTGCCAAAATCTTCTACCCCAGAATTAGCTTTTTATGACTTACAAGATTAATATTCTTGATTTAGCTAATGAAGATTTAGATTGGTTTCGTAGGAATGATAAAACTAGTTATATAAAATGTTTTGACCTTGTAAGGGAACTTTACGAAAACCCTAGAAGTGGTACTGGGAAATCAGAAAGGTTAAAATATTTTCGAGAAGAAGTTTATAGTAGAAGAGTTAGCCATCGTGATAGGCTTGTGTATACAATATATTAAGATATTCTTGAAATCGATATATCATCTTTTAGAGGTCATTATACGTGAAACTAGTGCCCTGCTTTCGTAAAATAGTCGTTTGTCTTAGCGTCTTCGCTAAGATAAGATATCACAAGGCTCCCAGCCTGTTTTTGTTAATTTACCATTTCAAGATAAACTAAGGCAAGATGCCTTAAGATACTGCATCGTAGCTAGGAAGCTACGACGAACAAATCAGCAATTTTATAAAACCAAAATAATGCTGAGCTTTTAATGTACTAGCAATCGTGTGCAGCTTTAGCGGCATCAACAATTTTATAAAAAGAACCCCCACCATTGCAGCTAATGCTCAACAGTGGAGGTTCACTCAGCAAAAGGAAACGAATCTAAACTGGCTTAGCGTCTTCGCTAAACTTGGGTTAGTTCAAACATAACGTATGTCTTCTTACGAAGCACAAAAAGTTTAGTTAGGCATTTCGTTTTCAGAACCATTGGCGGAAGAGACATTCCTTGGTCGGGGTCTCTTCCGCTCACTTTTGCGAATACCACCTGCAGCAACATATTGCTCCGTGTCTTTGCCATAAAGAAAGGCAATAGCCGTAAGCATACGTTCACGAAAATCTCTCAACTCCCTCTCTTTTACTTTCAGCACAGTCAATTTTGTGTCTGCATCCGAAAGAGAAG
Organism: Saprospiraceae bacterium; assembly: GCA_035299145.1. Taxonomy (GTDB): domain Bacteria; phylum Bacteroidota; class Bacteroidia; order Chitinophagales; family Saprospiraceae; genus OLB9. The sequence continues at coordinate 554,144 of DATGWZ010000030.1, read as the reverse complement.
TATTGTAAGATGCTTCAATTGCAGCCACTTCATCAATTTTGGCTGCAAAATCACTGATAGTAATCCCTGCAGCCAAATCTGGAGCAGGATTGATGCCTTGGAGTTTTTCCAAACGACGTCTGGAAATTTCAAGACTTTTGGATGACCTATTAAGTCTCATAATAAAAAGATTTAAAAAATAAAAAATGTGTTCTTCCCACTTCTTTATACTCACGGGGAAGATTCAATGAGTTTGAAACAATGTACATGTTCATGGTTACTTGTTTTTTGTTAATAAAAGAGAAATTACTTTTCAAATAATGCCCAAATGTACAGACGGAACATAGTTATTGTCAAGAGGCAGTGTCCCATTTGTCCTGTTTTGTCCCATTTGTCTACATTTGTCCACTTTTGTCCCAAAATGTCCATTTTGTCCACATTTGTCCCATTTGTCCACTTTTGTCCCATTTGTCCACTTTTGTCCATGATTAAACTATCAACAAATAATGTGGTGCAGACGTTATCCCCGATGGTCTGGCTTTAAGACAGCCTATCGGTAACTTGGAACAATACCTGAAATTACCGTTTCAGTCTTGTGTGCAATTCTAGATAAGACATCTTATCGGTAACTTGGAAGTATACCTGAAAATTCATATTCAGTACTATGCACAAAGAAATCAGTACAGTATGCAAAGAAACCAGTACTGGTCACAAAGAAATCAGTACTGCTTGTAATGAAATCAGTACTGTGCGCAAAGAAACCAGTACTGGTTACAAAGAAATCAGAACTGTGTGGAAAGAAATTAGTACTGTGTGGAAAGAAACTAGTACTGGTTACAAAGAAAACAGAACTAAATCAGCAGTTAATATAATCTGTCCCATCAGGTAAATCTTTGAGACTTCAGTTTGTCTTAGCGTCTTCGCTAAGATACAGCATCATTAGGCTTCTAGCCTGATAGGTAACTAGTATCTGCGCAATCTGATAAATCTGTGAGACAAAAATTAATTATCAAAAGATCTTCATTTGCATTTTTTATATTGCAAATCAACAAACAAGCAATTCAACAAATTAATTTAATAATATTATAAATGAAACGAGCCTTAATAACAGGTGTCACAGGACAAGACGGAGCTTACCTTTCTCATCTTTTGCTTAAGAAAGGATATGAAGTTCATGGGATTAAACGTAGAGCTTCTTTATTTAATACATCACGTATAGATGATATTTACGAAGACCCACACATAGATAATAGAAAGTTCATATTGCACCATGGAGACTTGGCAGATAGTACCAATATCATCAGAATAGTTCAAGAAGTCCAACCTGATGAGATATACAATCTTGGCGCAATGAGCCACGTCCACGTTAGTTTTGAAGAGCCAGAATATTCGGCAGATGTAGATGGAATAGGTACCTTAAGACTTTTGGAAGCGATCAGAATCTTAGGTTTAGAAAAAAAGACTAGGATTTATCAGGCATCTACATCAGAGCTTTATGGTATGGTGCAAGAAGTACCGCAATCAGAAAAAACACCATTCTACCCTCGATCACCGTATGCAGTAGCAAAAATGTATGCTTATTGGATTACAGTAAATTATCGAGAAGCCTATAATATGTTTGCTTGTAATGGCATTCTCTTTAATCATGAATCTCCATTGAGAGGTGAGACCTTTGTCACTCGTAAAATCACAAGAGGTGTTGCTAAGATTGCACTTGGACTTCAAGACAAGATTTGGATGGGAAATATAAATTCCAAAAGAGATTGGGGCCATGCCAAAGATTATGTAGAAGGCATGTACTTGATACTTCAGCAAGATGAGCCGGAAGATTATGTACTCGCTACAGGTGTCACTACAGAAATCAGAGAATTTATAAAACTGGCATTTGCTGAGGTACAAATTGAAATAGAGTTTAAAGGAGAGGGTGTTGACGAAAAAGGATATGTAAAATCATGCGGTCCTGAATATCCCATAGAGATAGGTAAAGAGATATTAGCGATAGACCCTAAATATTTTAGACCTACAGAAGTAGATCTTTTGATAGGCGATCCTACAAAAGCCATGACAAAATTAGGTTGGAAGCCCAAATACGATGTTAAAGCACTTTGTACTGAGATGGTCCAATCTGACTTAAATCTCTTTAAACGTGATCAAGTACTAAGAGATGCAGGTTTTATGGTTAGAAATGAATTTGAATAGAATATTATAAATAAAGAAAAGATAAACTACGCGAATATTCACGAATTACGCGAATTAGATATACAACATTAACGTTATTAATAATTAGCGAAATTAGGTTTAATTAGCGTATAAAAACAAAAATGAGCGACGCGAATGTTCAAAAATTACGGTAATTAGAAATGCAATATCAACGTTATTAATAATTAGCGAAATTAGTGCGCTAAAAATGAAGATATGGATAAATCTAACCTAATAATGAAACATGAGTGCTATAACATTATTGGTATCTGCATGGAAGTCCATAGGATATTGGGGCGTGGTCTAAGAGAGGTCGTATATAAGGATGCTATGGAATATGAGTTTAAGACAAAGAAAATACCTTTTGAGAGAGAAAAAGAATTTTGTGTTGAGTATAAAGAAATAATATTAAAACACAATTTTTATGCTGACTTTGTGGTGTATGATAACTTGATTTTAGAGATTAAAGCATGTGATTTCATTCATGACGAATTTATCCCAATTACTCTAAATTACATTTCAATAGCAAAAAGTCCTTTAGGGTTAATAATTAATTTTGGAAGTCCTTCGCTTGAATATAAAAGAGTAATAAACTCAGATCATTTATAACCAAACAATCAGCTAAAACTGAGCCGACACGAAAATTCACGAATTACGCGAATTTGAAATGCAATATCAATGTGATAAATAATTAGCGAAATTAGCGTTAATTAGCGTACAAAGAAAAATGAGCTAAGCAAATATTCACGAATTACGCGAATTTGAAATGGAACATTAACGTCCTAAATAATTAGTGAAATTAGCGTTAATTAGCGTATAAAATAGGAGTGAGCCGACGCGAATGTTCACAAATTACGCGAATTTGAAATGCAACATCAACGTCCTAAATAATTAGCGAAATTAGCTTTAATTAGCGTACAAAGAAAAATGAGCTACGCGAATATTCACGAATTACTCGAATTTGAAATGCAATATCAACGTGATAAATAATTAGCGAAATTAGGGTTAATTAGCGTATAAATAAAAATGAGCTACGCGAATGTTCATGAATTTGAATAATAAATAATTTGCGATATTAGCGTAAAAAATAAATAAACAATTAGCTTAATTGTCATCATGAAACCACATCACAAAATATACATCGCAGGCCACAATGGTATGGTAGGCTCAGCTATAGTACGCAAGCTCAAAGCCGAAGGTTTTGAAAACTTAGTATTGCGATCATCCAAAGAATTAGATCTCCGTGATCAGTCTGCTGTTAATGCTTTTTTTGAAGCAGAAAAACCAGATTATGTATTCCTAGCAGCAGCAAAGGTAGGTGGTATAGTAGCCAACAATACTTATAGAGCAGATTTTTTGTATGATAATCTGATGATAGAAGCCAATGTGATTCATGCGGCTTATGTACACAAAGTCACTAAACTTTTATTTCTCGGTAGTTCATGTATTTATCCCAAATTTGCGCCCCAACCAATGAAGGAAGAAGACTTGTTGACAGGTATCCTTGAACCTACCAACGAACCATATGCCATTGCAAAAATAGCAGGTATTAAGCTCTGCGAAAATTATAGACGGCAGTACGGTTGTGATTTTATATCAGCCATGCCTACCAATCTATATGGTCCTGGTGATAATTATGACTTACAAAACTCTCATGTGATACCTGCCTTGATCCGTAAGTTTCATGAAGCTAAGGTAAGCGGAGATAATGAAGTAGTCGTGTGGGGTACGGGTGGACCATTGAGAGAATTTATGCATGTAGATGATCTAGCCAATGCATGTTACTTTCTAATGATGAATTACTCTGATGAACAATTTGTAAATATCGGTAGTGGGCAAGAGGTAAGTATTAAAGAGCTTGCAGAGATGATCAAGGATATTGTTGGTTTTGAAGGAGATTTAGTTTTTGATACATCTAAACCTGATGGGACACCGAGGAAGTTGATGGATTCTGGGAAGTTGATGGGGTTGGGTTTTGAGACTGAGATTGAAATTAAAGATGGATTATTAGATATCTATTCTAAATACAGGGCTTTTTAAATATACCTTTGTCAGTCTTTAAAAATAATTATTTATGCTTAATTGTTCTATAAAATCAGTCTTCTTTTTTGTCACTTTTATCACAACATTATCTTGTGTATCAAAACAAATAGTAGCCAAAGAAAATACCCAATTCGAAATTAAATCTCAGATGACTGTAACAAATATAATGGAGTTAGATTCGAGATATATTATTTACCCATCTGCATTTATAAAAACCATAGGAAAAGGAAAGATAATAATAAAAGAACCTATAACGATAATAGGTAGAAATCAAGTTTTTTCTGAAGATATCAACATTGAATACAAACCTTTCACAATCTCTGAAATTTATCCAGAGTGGTTTGGTGCTAAAGGTTATGATCAATTAGATGATACTAAGGCATTTCAGAAAGCTTTTTCAATTGCTAAAGCTTTGCAAAACTCAATTAACGTAATGGTTTCTATAGGTAATTTTTATATCTCTACTACATTAGAACTTGAGAATATCCCTAATTTTAATAAATCAATTAATTTATTAGGAACATCTATGAGTGCGTCAACTTGTCACGGTTCATCTTTGGTTTGGAACGGCGCTAAAGGTGGTACTTTATTAAAAGTAAGTTATGTTAGCCTATCAAAAATTGAAAACTTAGATTTTTCTGCTAATCAAAATAATGGTCTAATGTACAACATTGACTTTAAACCAATTACTTATCAAATAACTATAAGAAATTGTTCTTTTGCTGGATGCGAAGGTAAGGGTTCAACAAATATTAGTTTAAATATAGGAGATGGTGTCCAAGTTTCAGAAATTACAATAGAAAATTGTGCTTTCAGGAGCAAAACATTAGATGGTAAAAAATGGATGACTGATGCTGCAATAGGAGGTGGAAGAGATAATGTCCTTAACTTTTACATAAAAGCATGTTCATTTTTGGGTTATCAAAATGCAGCAATTGAAATTCAGAAATCTAGTATGATGGTTGTAGAAAACTCAACTTTTGCGCATAATGATGTAGATATTAAATGTCTTTTATGTGGTTTATATGCTTCATCTAATTTTAGCGAACATTCTAATGCTTTTTTTCAAGCAACTTCTTCTAGTAATTTTTCATCTACTTTCTTAATAAATAATTATTTTACAGGAGATGCTACAGATGGTTATGTTATTAGAGACGGTGCAGGATCTTTATTTTTAGTAAATAATAATTTTGGAGGGAGCGGATATAAAGACAAAGATTATAAAATTAAATGGGAAGACCGAGCTTTAAATCCAATATTTAGTTTTGGCAATTTTTATAATAATATAGGAAATAATTTATCACCTTTTTATAATAGATCAAATCAATTAAGAAAAAACGAAATTAATTCTCAAGGAGATGTGGGTGGTAGAAATAGTAGCGGTATAAATATTCCAATCAAAGTAGAAAAGTAATATTATAATATTTTTTTTGATATAATTTATTATAATATTACTTTTGCTTTTTCTTAAAAAATGTATAATTTCCTTCGCTCAGTCAATTTTTAATGCACCTTTTTTATTATTAATTTTTTAACATTCAATGTATGCGTGCAATAAATATTTTAATGGCAATTATTGCCTTCTTTAATTTCAATTTTAGTCTTTTAGGAGATACATGTTTTGTTTCCAATAAAAATATGTTAGAATTTAATTCAAAAGATTCCATTCCCCTTGTTTTTATTGATTCCATAGGTCGTTTCGGATTAGGCACTGATAATCCACAAGAAAAACTGGACGTCAATGGTAATATCCAATTCACTGGTCATTTGATCCCAAATGGAATTATAGGAGATAGTGGTGCAGTAATGGTTAGCAGAGGCCCATTATTACCGCCTATTTGGGACGGCAACTTTCGTCAAGGGGTTTGGGAAAACCTATTAGATAAAATCTTATTTGATCAAAAAAATGTAGAAGTTGGAAAGACTTTAGTTAATCTAGGAAATTATGATGGATCTCAACATACAATATTTAATGAATGGCAACCGAATATTCCGTCAACCCCTGATTTACCTCCATTCATATTTACTGGTGGAGAATTTACCAACCCTTTACAGGGTCAGCCAAATAATTATGTCTTTAACTTTGGTTCAAATATAGCTTCTGGTGGTGGGATTCTAAAACAGGGAAAACCGGCTTTTGGATTGAGTTTTGAACAAAGATTTTTTATAGATAATGTGGCATATAACGAATTTCATATTTTGGCAATTGATAGCAATTCTGTACAACGGAGACCTCTCACTACCATCTTTGCGCATGATGGATCAAGGAATGATTGGTCAAACTTTGTGTCTAGATTTAATCTACATGATAAAGATGGCACAAAACAAGTTTATGCCATAAATACGGATTCTGAAATTTGGAGTTATGATGGAAATGGACTTAAACACGTTTTCAATACGCCAAATTATCAACCCATTTGGCAAAATATTAATGATGGAACAGGTAATGCTTATCCTTTGATAGGTTATTTAGGTGTTTCTCCTAGTGATAGAAGATTGCAATTAGGAAATCCTGATGCTCCCATTTCTGTTAGATTGGGAAGTAGTATGGAAATAGGTAATACTAATGGTATGGACTATTTTGGAACTGCTTTTGGGGATGGAGGTTCAGATCTTACTTTTGGGATTGCAGGAAAGCGGTTTAATACCATTGAATTTAATACAAGCTATGGTATTGTAGCATCTTTTAAAAACACAAGCAATCCAAATGGATGGGCTATAGGATTAAATGCACCAGGTGCAATGTATATCAAAGATTTTACATCAAACACAATTCCTTTTTATTTATCTACAGGAATGCCGGATAACTCATTTTATATGTCTCCAACTGGTAATCTAAGTCTTGGGGGCATAGATAATAGTCAAAAATTGGTTGTTAACGGAAACGTAAAAATGATGGGATCTTTCATGCCAAATAATGATGCAGGAACAACTGGGAAAGTACTAACTTCGCAAGGGGTAGATCAGGCACCTGTTTGGCAAAATAGGATTTCATCAAGGAATGAGATACAATTTGTAGCATCAGGAAGCCAAACTGAATTTTTATTAGAAGAAAACATAGACCCTCCTTCAGGTACTATTTTGCCAATAGAAGTTTATAGAAATGGGATTAAACTAAAATATAAATCTGGAACTCTTGGATTTAGAGATTTTAGCTATCTAAATAACACTATCACCATGTTACCATGTGCAGTAGATGATGAAATTGAAGTCATTTACTTTAAATAAGATATATATATATTATTCTTTATCTTTTATTATTAATTTAAAATAATCAGTTAAATTTCAAAAAAAATAATTTATGAATAAAATTCTAATTACAGGCGGTGCAGGAAATATTGGAAGCAGTTTAGCGCATAGATTGGTACAGAATCCAAACAATCAAGTCCTGATCGTTGACAATCTTTTGACAGGAGATGTAAAAAAACTCCCAAATCGGCAATTTTTGAATTGGAGGTTTATTAAAGCAGACGTGAATAATTTTAAAGACATAAGTTCAATTATGTTAGCAAATCATTTTGATTATGTATTTCATTATGCAGCGGTGGTTGGCGTACAAAGAACTCAGGATCATCCTAAGATGGTATTGGACGATATAGATGGAATAAAAAATGTATTAGATTTAAGTAAAAATACAAGCGTAAAAAGAGTTTTCTTTTCTTCTTCCTCTGAAGTATATGGGGAACCAGTTGAGATACCACAATTTGAAGATACCACACCTTTAAATTCCAAACTTCCTTATGCCATAGTAAAAAATGTAGGTGAAGCCTTCTTCAAATCTTACCATCAAGAATTTGGATTAGACTACACTATCTTTAGATTTTTTAATACTTATGGACCCAGACAAAGTACTGATTTTGTTATATCTAAATTTCTACATCTAGCGCTTAACAATCAAGATATAACAATATATGGTGATGGAAGTCAAAGTAGGACCTTTTGTTATATTGATGACAACTTAGATACGATCGAAAAAATTCTTGTTGATTCATTATGCTTGAACGAGGTGATTAATATTGGAAACGATGTTGAATTCACGATTTTAGAACTTGCTCAAGTAATTATTAAACAAGTAAATTCAAAATCAAAAATCATATACCTTCCTCCATTAAAAGAAGGAGATATGACCAGAAGAAAACCAGACTTGACAAAAATGAAATTAATTTTGGGAAGGGAATTGATTTCTTTAGAAGCAGGTATAAATAAAACATTAGAGAACAAATATTTTTGATTGATGTCCAGAAAAGTTGTTTTTGTTACTACTCATCCCGTTCAATATATTGTTCCATTGTATCAAGAATTAACGAAAGAAGGGACTGTAGATTTTGAAGTAGTCTATTTGACTGATGAAACAATTAAAGGAAGTTTTGATAAATATTTTGGTAGAGAAGTCAAGTGGGACCTTCCATTACTAGATAATTATAGATATAAGTTTTTAAAAAATTTCTCTTGGAAGCCTTCTTTGAATACAGGTTTTTGGGGTTTGATAAATTTTGGAATTGTATCCTATTTATGGAAACAACCTTCTAAAAGTATTATTATCATCAGTGGGTGGTCAAACATGAGTTTTATTTTAACTATTTTATTTGGGAAATTATTTGGGCATCATTGTGCTTTTAGAACGGAGTCCCCTTTATATAAAGAGGAAAATAGGACAGGGTTTATGAATACTATTCGATCTCAGAGCCTGCATTTTTTATTTCGATATTTTATTGATTATGGATTTTACATAGGTTCTGAAAACAAAGCATTTTACGAAAAATATGGACTTAAGCCTGAGCAGTTATTTTTTACGCCTTATTGTGTAGACAATAAAAGATTTAGTGCAGACTTTGACAAATTGAGTCCAATCAAAAAAGAAATCAGAGAAAAATTAAATATTCCTATAGATGCTTATGTAATTTTATTTACAGGCAAGTTTTATAACATTAAGCGCCCTTTCGACTTATTACATGCTTTTAAGAAAACAGAAGTAGATAACAAATTTTTAGTAATGGTAGGTGATGGAGTGATGATGCCTGAAATGCAAATATTTGTGAAAGAATCAGGAATGAATAACATTCAATTACCTGGATTTAAGAATCAAACAGAAATTTCTGAATATTATGTTATTGCTGATATATTAGTTTTGTGTTCAGAGAGTGAAACTTGGGGCTTATCAGTAAATGAAGCCATGAACTTTAATCTTCCAATAATCCTGTATGATTCTGTGGGTTGTGGTCCTGACCTATTATTAGATAGTGTAAATGGAAGATTGGTGAAAAAAGGAAATATTTTGGAATTACAAAAGGCTTTAGAACTTTATGGAAATGATAGTAGAGAAAGAGAAAGAGCTGGAGTTGAATCCAAAAGAATTATTAAAGGTTTTTCATTTGAAAAAATTATTGATGGACTTAAATCAGCTTTAATATGAAATATTTAATTGTATCTGAAGGAAAAGATGAATCTAGTCTTGCCTATTCATACAAAAGAGCATTAGATAAACTAGATAAATTGGTTATGTTCTTTTATTTATCAGATTCTGTTAGCAGAAACCATCCAGTTCCATTTCTTCCTTCATTTATAAATAATTTTATTTTTGGCCATTTTGAGCCTAAAACAACCATCCAAAAAGTAAATGTCGAATTAACTAAATATGTATTAATTAATAAAATTGATGTAATTATTTGTTTTACAAACACATTGATTAATCCTAGTACCATAGTTTATTTGAGATCTTTAGGTAAAAGAGTATTATTAATCTATCCTGATGCGATTATTAATATGCAACAAAGAAATAGTAGTGCGATCTCATGTTATGACGATATTTTTTCTTATTCTCAGTTAGGGGTGAAGTCTTTTGAATTCTTAGGAGCCCAAAATGCCGTGTGGTGTCCTTTAGCTTGCGATGACAGTATTCATAAAATTGAACCAAAATCCGATGGTCAGTTTTTATATGATATTTCATTTATTGGTAATCATAGACCAGAAAGGGAAGAGGTACTACACTTTATAATTAATAAGTTTCCGAATTTAAAAATAAAGATAAATGGGAGTTGGAAAAAGGCTAAATCTAAAAAACTAAGAAGTATTGCTGAAAACAGACAAATATATGGTATAGATTATGCTAGATTTATTAATAATTCATTTATAAGTTTAAATATTATTGACCACTCAAACTTTCCAGCTGCAAATATGCGATTTTTTGAAATACCTATTTCAGGAGGATTTCAAATTAGTTCAGCATGCCCAGAAATGGAGAACATACTAATTGAAGGTAAGCATTTATTGTACTATAATGACTTGGAAGAATTAGGTGAAAAAATAGATTATTGTTTTGCTGAAAAAGGTAAAGTCTATGAAATGAGAAATGCCTGCCATGAATTAGTCTTGAAAGAACATTTATATTCAAATCGGTTAGAAATGATTTTAAAAATGATTTCATAATTTTTCGTATTGTCTATTAAGAAAAGATTATTAAATGGATTGTCTTCTGGAATAGTTGGTACTGCAACTACTGTAGTAATTCAACTTGTTGGAATACCTTTACTTTTAATTTATTGGGGAACAGAGCTATATGGTGAATGGCTAGTTTTATTCACATTACCTTCATATATTGCAATGTCTGATATCGGATTAGGTACTGTAGTGTGTACTGAAATAAATGTGTTAATCAGTCAGAACAAAAAGGAAGAAGCAAAACAAGTCTTCAAGAGTGCGTTTAATTTTATTGTGAAACTTGGATTAATCCCTTTAACATTTTTAATTTCGATTTCTTTTTGGCCACTACTTCGTTCTGGATTGAATATTGAAAAGATTAATGAATCAGAATTTACCTATTCTTTCATATTTCTATGTGTTTATTCTTTTTTGGCTATTATTATTACGTTGCCTCAAGGAATGTACCGCAGTATAGGTCTTTTTGCGAGAGGACAGTATGTAACTACAGCTTTTAGGATCGTCGAATTTTGTATGTTTTTAACTGCTATTTTATTAGAATTTAATATCATTTGGGTGGCTTTTACCTATCTACTCGCTAGGTTGTTTTATGCACTTTTTGTTATATACGATTTGAAAAGAAAGACCGAAGTCGCACAATTCACTTTGCAAAGAACAGATTATTCTAATATAAAAAAAATGATTAAGCCATCAATTTCTATGATGTCCATTTACTTAGGCCAAAGTTTTACATCACAAGGGATAATTGTAATTATAAATGTGGCTTTAGGATCTGTGAGTGTAGCTATATTTTCAACAATTCGGACATTATGCAATATGGCAAAACAACCATTGATGATTATTAGTTTGACTTTTTGGGGCGAATTTACTACAGCATTTGCACAGAAAAATAAGGTTCTTATTCACAAATTATTTAAAATGGCAAATCTTGCGACTATAGGAGCGAGTATTTTGGCTACGATATTTTTGTACTTTTTTGGGGCATGGATTTTGAACATATGGACACAAGGGAAAATCCAAATCGAAGAGCCATTTTATACAATATTTTTATTGAGTATCATTTCTAATGTTTTTTGGTACACAAGGTGGAATTTTTTATTGTCCATAAATAATCATACAAAAGCAGTTTACTTTTATTTAGGGTCTACTATAGTTGTAATGCTGCTGATTTGGTTTTTAACACCGATGTATGGACTTGTTATGGTTGCCATTGGTCTTATTATGATGGATCTTTTTATGATTCCTGTTTTACATCGATTAACACAAAAAGTACTTGATTCTATATAGGATGAGAGTTATACAAACCATTTTAGGCCCATTCGTTTTATCATTGATAGGGCTCATATTTTGCTTAATAGGCACAGGATTAACTGGCCTTGAATCATTGTCTGTAAGTGTGTTTGTCTATGCTCTGTTCAATTTTATAACAAGACTTTCTGTCAGGTTTGTATTTTTAGATTTAGTCATCCTAATCGTTTCTCTTATTTGGTTATTGGCTCCAGTTATTTCCTACCAGGTTTTTAATAAGCAAAATAAAATGGCATTGCTTTGGGATACCTACATGAAGGTTTCGTCAGATCAATATTTTTCTTTTGTTTTGCCGGGGACTGTTTTATTTATTTTGGGGCTGAAATTTCCTATTAATATTAATAAAAGAATCCATGACGGGCAATATATTGCTAATGCTAAGAAATATTTAAAAAATAAAGGAAATATAAGCCTAGTTTTACTTGGAATTGGATTTGTAATTACAATGATCAATCCATTTCTTCCTTCTTTATTTCAAGGGGTTTTTAGTTTTTTTGCTCAACTCACCTTTATTGGAGTTTTTTATGCCTTGTTTTCAGAATTTAAATATAAAAAAACTATAGTTACTTTAGCATTTGCTATTCTGATTTTACAATGCATCTTGACAGGGATGTATGGTGAACTTGTTTATTGGTCATTACTTACTTTTGTTTTAGTTATCATTGGATATCGGATTTCTATATTTTCAAAAATAGGATATCTTATCTTAGGCAGTTTCCTTATACTATTTATACAGTCTATAAAGCACGAATATCGAGCTAAGACTTGGGGCTCAGGAAACGAAAGGGGATCAGATCCAGGATACTTTGGGCAATTGATTATTGAAAGGGTTTCCAATCCTAGTCAAATTTTTGAACCTGCGGCTTTATTTGGAATGGCCACGAGACTAAATCAAGGATTTTTAATTGCGAAAACAATGAACTACGTGCCACGATATGAGCCCTTTGCGCATGGAGAAACGATTATAAAATCAATTTTTGCCGCTTTTGTTCCAAGAATTATTTGGCCAAACAAACCCGAAAGTGGAGGCAGGGATTTAATTGTTCGCTTTTTGGGTGCGCCCAAGGACTTAAATTATAGCTATAATTTAAGTCCTTTAGGAGAGGCTTATGTTAATTTTAATAAGATTGGCGCAGTTGTTTTTATGTTTTTCTACGGAATGTTTTTTAAATGGTCATTTGAACGAATATTAAAGGTTGCTTTGAAATATCCATCTCTAGTCTTATGGTTGCCTATTTTTTTAATTGGACCGATCCAGAGTATGGAGGGTGATGTTTTAGGTGCTATAAATACCATGATTAAAGCAATTGTATTTTGTTGGGCAATGTATTTTACTTTTAGAGTATTTTTTAAAATTAAACTTTAATGGCAAAAACAGCAATTATTACAGGAATATCTGGGCAAGATGGTGGATACTTGGCTCAATTACTCTTGGCAAAAGATTACAGAGTTATTGGATTGTCTCGGAGACCATCAACAGAAAATTTATCTGGACTAATCTATCTAGAAATAAAAGACCATGTCATCGTTGAAGAGTGTGATCTAACTGATATTTCTCAAATTATTACTTTATTTTCTAAGTATCAGCCGGATGAAGTCTATAATCTTGCAGCTCAAAGTTCTGTATCACAATCTTTTTCACAACCTATAGGCACCATACAATTTAATGTAAATTCCGTTTTAAATTTACTTGAGTCCATTAGGCTAGTAAATAATCGTATAAAATTTTATCAAGCCTCTAGTAGCGAAATGTATGGTAAGGTAGAGAATCTACCAATAACTGAAAGTACACCTTTCCACCCATTAAGTCCATATGCAATTTCTAAAGCGGCTGCGCACTGGACTACAGTAAATTATCGTGAAGCGTTTGGGTTATTTACTTGCTGTGGGGTTTTGTTTAATCATGAATCTTATCTAAGGAGTTCAAATTTTTTTATTAAAAAGGTTTTGCAAGATAGTATTGAAATTCATTTTGGTAGAAAACAAAGATTGGAAGTTGGTAATATAGATATCAAAAGAGATTTCGGATATGCACCAGATTATGTTGAAGCAATTTGGAAATCGCTTCAATTCGAAAAAGCAGACGACTACTTAATATGCTCTGGAAAATCTTTGTATTTAAGAGAAGTGATCGAACATGTTTTTAATAGGCTAAATATTCCGATGGAAAAATTATTTATAAACCCTGATTTTTATAGACCTACAGATATTGAAGATATCTATGGAACAGCAAACAAAGCCAAAACAAAGTTGGGTTGGACTTATGAAAAATCGTTTTTTGAAGTGTTGGATATATTAATAGAAGAAGAATTGAGAAACCTAACTAATGGATAAGATAAAAGTAGTATTCTTTCACAGAAAGCCAGTAATTGGAAGTTTCAGTGTGGAATATATATTCGAAGATGTAAGATCTAGACTTTCGGAGTCTATAGAACCTTTAAAATTTGTATGTAATCGAGTAAGCACAGGATTTATCAATCGACTATACAATGTTTGGGAGTGTAGTTATCGTCAAGGAGACATCAATCATGTAACAGGAGATATTCATTTTGTTACTTTATTGATGAGTAAGAATAAGACGGTATTAACTATTTTGGATTGTGTTTTTATGGAAAAACACACAGGAATCAAAAGGTGGATATTAAAGACATTTTGGCTAGATTTGCCAGTTAGAAAGTCTAGTATAATCACAGCAATTTCTGAAGCTACCAAACAAGAGATTGTAAAATATACAAATTGTAATCAAGAAAAAATAAAGGTAGTGCCTGTTGCAATTTCTGAAAAATTCAAAAGAGTTGATAAGAATTTCAATGACAGTAAGCCTGTTATTTTTCACATAGGGATGGCTCCTAATAAAAATTTGATCAGACTGATCGAGGCAATAGAAGGTTTAAATGTTCATTTGAGTATCGTAGGTAAACTTAATGATGAATACATCTCAAAACTTAAATCATCTAATATAGATTATTCTAATGCCTATGGAATTTCGGACGAAGAAATGCTTCAAAAATATATAGAATGTGATGTCATGAGCTTCGTATCAACATATGAAGGATTTGGAATGCCAATTTTAGAAGCCCAATCTACCGGAAGAGTGGTCGTCACTTCTGACGTTTCATCAATGCCTGAGGTTGGAGGAAAAGCTGCTCATTATGTAGATCCATTAAATGTTGAGTCTATACGATCTGGGATTCTGAAAGTTATAAATGATGTTGATTACAGAAATGATTTAATAACAAAAGGATTTGAAAACATAAAAAGGTATGATCCACAAAATATCGCAAATATGTATGAAGAAATTTATCTCAAGTTGTTCAATAATAATAGTCAATAATTCATGTGTGGAATAGCTGGAATAGTTGATAAGAATCATCTTGTAGAAAAACGAGAGATCGTAATCAAAATGATGGATAAAATGATTCATCGAGGACCTGATTCATCTGGTTATTGGTCAGAAGGTTATGTTGCTTTTGGACATAGAAGGTTGTCAATAATTGACCTAACTCCAGGAGGACATCAGCCTAAAACTGATTCAATTCATCAAAATACAATCACATTTAATGGAGAAATTTATAATTATAAAAAATTAAAAAGCGAATTAACCGATTATTCTTTTGTAACAAATTCTGATACCGAAGTGATCTTGGCAGCTTATGCTAAATGGGGATTCGACTGTGTCAAGTACTTAAAGGGGCAATTTGCATTTGCGATTTGGGACGAGACTAAAAAATTGCTTTTTATTGCGAGAGATCATTTAGGTGAGAAGCCATTTTATTACTATCATGCAAATGGGATTTTTTTATTTGGGTCTGAAGTTAGAGCATTATTAGCATCTAATTTGATCGAAAAAAAGATTTCTAAAGATGCTATAGTTGATTATTTAAAATATCAATCTGTCAATGCACCAAACACGATCGTAAATGAGATATTTGCCTTGCCCGCTGCGAGTTATGGTATATTAAAGGAAAATTCTTTAAATATACATTCATATTGGACTCATGAAGACTTAAAAGAGCTACCAGAGAATACAGAATATAAAGTAGTACTTGACAATATACGTTTTTTGTTTTCAGAATCTGTAAAAGGTCAGATGCAAAGTGATGTTCCTTTAGGTGCTTTTTTGTCAGGAGGAATTGACAGTAGCGCCATTGTTGCTATGATGGCTGAACACGCAACATCGCCTATACACACATTTAATGTTTCATTTGAAGACAAGCAATTTGATGAAAGTATATATGCAAATTTAATTGCAAAAAAATATAAAACAGATCATACACAAATTGATTTAAAACCGACCGTTTTATTAGAGCAATTACCTGAGATATTATCGAGTATGGACGTACCTAGTGGTGATGGTCCTAATACTTACATTATTTCACAAGCGGTTAAAAATAGAGGATTGACCGTTGCGCTTTCAGGTTTGGGTGGAGATGATCTATTTGTAGGTTATGTAGGATTTTTAAGATATATGAATGTCCAGAAATATAAGGCATTTTGGGATTTTCCTAATGGCATTAGAAAAGCACTTTCAAGCACCATGGGTTTGATAAAAAATGACCATTCAACAAGTAAAAAAAGAGCACTCTTAGAATTAGAAGATGTTTCACTTTCTTCATTTTATGGGCTATCTAGAAGTGTGTTTAGTCCATCTGAAATTCATTATCTAGCTCCCAAACTTAATGCAACCACGGATTTTCTTCGTGATAATATGAATCAATGGCTTCCAGAAGTTGACCATCTTCCAGAATTTTCTAGATATGGTCTCGCTGAATTAAATGGTTATACACAAAATGTATTGCTAAAAGATTCTGATGTCATGGCGATGGCAAATTCGCTGGAAATAAGGTCACCATTTTTTGATCACGAACTCGTCTCTTATGTTCTATCAATAGGTGATGCCATAAAGTATCCACATACGCCCAAAAAACTATTGGTAGATGCTATTCAACCCATGCTACCAGATGAAATCGTTCATCGTAAAAAAATGGGTTTCTCCTTTCCTTGGGACAGTTGGGTGAGAAAAGAATTGCAACCATTTGTTGATCAAAGTATAAAAGATTTAGCTAACCGAAACATTTTTGATAAAGCTAACCTTTTAAAATATTATCAAGATTATTGTGATGGGAGTCCGCTTATCATTTGGTCAAAAATTTGGCTTTTAGTAAATTTGGAAGCTTGGATATCAAAAAACATAGAATGAAGATAATCTACCCAATTGGTTCTTTATATCCATCTCAACAAGGAGGTCCTAGTAATACAGTGTATTGGATGGCTAAAGCATTGGCTGAAAGAAATTGTGAAATAACATGCATTTCTACTAATATTGGAATCGAAAAAAGTGAATTGAAATTTGATGTTTGGAACAAAAAGAAATTTGGAAATGTAATTTACACAAATGAACTCCTTAGTTTCTTGCCAATTAAGCTTTTGTGGCATTCGTTTGTAGAAATTAAGAAAAATGATATAGTACATTTGACGTCCCTTTTTTATTTTCCGTCTATTATTTTAGCTTTTTATTGTCTAGCAATAAATAAAAAAATAATTTGGTCTGTTAGAGGTACTCTATCAGTTTCGGCAATGAAAATCTCTCCTATTAAGAAAAAGATAGCTTTAGCAATTATTAAGAAAATTAGTAATAGGATAGTTTTTCATAGTACAAGTAAAGAAGAAAGTAGTTCCATTTTATCATATATTAAATTGGTTAATAAAGTTATTGAACTTCCAAATTATATTGAACTTCCAAACTTAGTTGAAAGATCATTTGAAGAATCGAAATCATTATTATTTGTAGGTAGATTACATCCAATAAAAGGAATAGATTTACTCATTGAAGCAGTGGCTAAATCAAGTCGATTTATTGAAGATAGTAATATTAATTTAAATATCACTGGAACTGGGTCAGAAGAATATATTCAATATTTGAATGAAATAGTTAGAAAATTTAAATTAGAAAGAAAGGTTAATTTTCTAGGTAAAGTAGAGGGTATTGAAAAAGAAAAGCTTTTTGCGAGATCCTATTTTTTAATTCTTCCATCTCATGCTGAAAATTTTGGAAATGTAGTTTTGGAATCTCTTGCTCAAGGCACTCCTGTAATTGCATCTCTTGGAACACCATGGGAAATTTTAAATGTTTTTCAATGTGGTTATTGGACAAGTAATAATGTAGAAGTTTTAAGTCAAATAATTAATCAAGCCATAGATCTTGATCCAATTGATTATAAAGCATTTAGAGAAAGGGCAAGAAAATTAGCCGTGGATAAATTTGATATAGAAAAGAACATTGACTTATGGATTAATGAGTACAATTCGGTAGCAAATACTTAGGAAGGATTATAAATAAAAATAAATAATATTAAGTAAAATGTTAAACAAAAGTTATGTCAGAGTATAGAGATTATGGATATAGTTCTTCTGGACCTATTGATGCCCATAAGTACATTTATCCTACGTTACAATCCATGTTGGATAAAAATGTAAATAAAAAAATTCTAGATGTTGGATGTGGTAATGGATATATTGCCAGAGAATTAATTAAATTAGGTTATGATGTATATGGGATTGACGCAAGTACAGAAGGAATAACTATTGCTCAATCTTTTCATAAGGATAGATTTTTTGTCCAGGATTTAGCTGATAATGAAATCCCTGAGAGAATTAGAAGTATTAAATTCGATACAATAATTTCAACAGAAGTTATTGAACATTTATATGATCCTAAAAAATATATTAAATTTTGTAAAGACATTTTATTGAAAAATAATGGTGGTGAGATTATTATTTCAACACCATACAATGGTTACTTTAAGAACCTTATTCTTTCTTTATTAGATGGGTGGGATAGGCATTTAGATCCACTTTGGGATGGTGGTCATATAAAGTTTTGGAGTAAAAAGACGTTGCGGAAAATACTATTAGACGCAAATTTTGATATAATTTCTTTTAAAGGTTCAGGGAGGATTCCTTATGTCTGGAAATCAATGTTTATTAAAGCTAGATTATAATCATGAAGGATGGAGTTTCAGTAATAATTTTGACTTTTAATGAAGAAAAGCACATACAAAGATGTTTAGAAAGTTTACTGCCTTGTGTTAATGAAATTTTTATTGTAGATTCTTTTTCAACTGACAAAACGATTGAAATTTGCAAATCATTAGGTGCGCAAGTTTATCAAAATAATTGGATTACTTACGCAAATCAATTTCAATGGGGGTTAGATAATTGCCCAATCAAGACAAAGTGGGTAATGAGAATGGATGCAGATGAATTTTTAACACCTGAACTTATTAATGAAATAAAAACAAAGATACCAAACATCGTAAATTCGATTTCAGGAATTTATATAAAACGAAGAGTGTTTTTTTTGGGAAAATGGATTAAATATGGTGGTTACTATCCAATCAAACTTTTAAGAATTTGGAGAACAGGAATAGGATCAATTGAGCAAAGATGGATGGACGAACACATAAAATTATCTTATGGGGCCACGCAAGAGTTTTCGCATGATTTAGTCGACGATAATTTGAATAATCTAACTTGGTGGATAATAAAGCATAATTCGTATGCGAATAGAGAGGCCACCGATCTGCTGTGCCAAAAGTATAAATTAAGCAATCAAGATTCAATTTCAATTGACTCAAAAAGTGAAAGACAGGATGAAAAAAAAAGATGGTATAAAGACAATTTATATAATAAGTTACCATTGTTTTTAAGAGTATTTCTTTATTTTATTTTTCGGTTTTTCATTAAGCTTGGATTTTTGGACGGATTAAGAGGATTTATTTGGCACATACTTCAAGGTTTTTGGTATAGATTTCTTGTTGATGCAAAAATATATCAAATTGAACTGATAAGTAAAAATACTGGATTAAGTATCACTAAAGTTATTGAACAAGAGTTTGGAATTAAAATTTAATATAGAAATTTATGTACATATTAGGACTTAATGCTTATCATGCTGATTCATCAGCAGCGATTTTTAAGGATGGCGTGATGATAGCTGCCACAGAGGAAGAGAGATTCAGAAGGATCAAGCATTGGGCTGGTTTTCCATCAGAAGCTATTAAATTTTGTTTGAAAGAAGTAGGGATTACTATTGATCAGGTAGATCATATAGCAATCGGTAGAGACCCGAAAGCAAAGTTTTGGAAAAAAGTAAAGTTTGCGCTTTCATATCCCAATATAGGTTTTTCTACCATATTGGATCGATTGGATAATTCAAAAAAAATATCATCTCTTGAGGTAGAGTTTTTAAAGATTTTTCCCAATTGTGATAGTAATAGTTTAAAGAATAAGATCCATCAAGTGGAGCATCATAGGGCTCATCTAGCGTCTGCCTTTTTTGCTTCACCATTTGATAAAGCCGCATTACTTTCCATAGATGGATCAGGTGATTTTAGTACTACTATGTTAGGTATTGGAAGTGGTAATCAGATTGAAGTCATCGATTCTATAGATTTTCCTCACTCAGTGGGTATTTTTTATTCTTCTATGACGCAATATCTGGGTTTCCCTCACTATGGAGATGAATATAAAGTGATGGGATTAGCACCATATGGTGATCCGAAATATATAGATAAATTAAGGAAAATGGTTCTTTTAGAGAAGGATGGCCTTTTTAAATTAGACTTATCTTATTTTAATGCAACCAGAAGTGGAGTGGTAAGTTATGGGGTAGACAACATTCCTGTGGTAGCAAAACTTTTTGGAACAAAGATTGAAGATCTTTTTGGACCAGCTAGAAAGCGAGAGGATGAGTTGACCCAATACCACAAAGATATAGCAGCATCAGTACAAAGATTTACAGAGGAAATTATTTTTCATTTGTTAAATTATCTTCAGAAGAAGACAGGCCTCACTAAAGTTTGTATTGCTGGTGGGGTAGCTCAAAATTCTGTTGCGAATGGAAAAATAATTGAAAGAACTTCTTTTTCAGAAATTTACATTCCAAGTGCTGGTCATGATGCTGGGATCTCTATGGGTTCAGCAATGTATGTTTATAATCATCTATTGAAAAAAGAAAGAATGCCTGCTATATGGTCTGCATATACAGGTATTAAATATTCGAATAGCCAAATAGAAACATATTTACAATCACGAGATATTAAATATACAAAATATGATGATGAGACACTATACGACATTGTATCAGACTGCTTGATAAACTCGGGTGTTGTTGGTTGGTTTCAAGATAGAGCAGAGTTCGGCCCGAGGGCATTAGGTGCTAGATCTATATTAGCAGATCCAAGACGGAATGATGCAAAGGATTTGTTGAATGCTAAAATAAAGCGTAGAGAAAGTTTTAGACCTTTCGCACCATCTATTTTAGAGGATTATGTAGGGGAATACTTTGAAAAAAATGATTTAGTCCCATTTATGGAAAAAGTTTTTCCAATTAAAAAAGAAAAGCAAGCTAGTATACCTGCGGTCACACATGTAGATGGCTCAGGTAGATTACAGTCTGTATTAAAGAATGTTTCTCCAAGATACTACGGTTTAATTGACGCTTTTAGAAAAAAGACAGGTGTACCTATTTTGTTAAACACTTCTTTCAACGAAAATGAACCAATCGTCAATTCCCCTGAACATGCTTTAGAATGTTATCTTAGGACTAGTATGGATATGCTTGTTTTAGAAAATTGTGTGGTCAGAAGAGATATCTAAATGAAAGTTTCCATCATTACAGCCACTTACAACAGTGCATCCACTGTTACGGATACCTTACGTAGTGTTGCATCACAAAACTATGACGACATAGAGCATGTGATAGTAGATGGGTTATCTAAAGATAATACACTTACAATTGTAAATGCCTTCGATCATATATCTAAGGTAAAATCAGAAAAAGATAGTGGTATCTATGACGCCATGAATAAGGGTATAAATATTTGTACTGGAGAGATCATAGGTATCCTAAATTCGGATGACTTTTATGTCTCAGATACTGTGATATCAGATGTGGTAGCTGTCTTTCGAGATGACCCATCTGTACAATGTGTGTATGCAGATCTAATATATGTACATCCAAATGATACAGATAAAATAGTCCGAAAATGGAGATCTGGACCATATGAAGCTGATGCTTTTATCAATGGATGGATGCCTCCGCACCCTACTTTTTTTGTCAGAAGGGACTTGTATCAAAGGTATGGTACTTTTAATACATCTTTGAGTACTGCGGCGGATTATGAACTAATGTTAAGATTTTTGTACCTTCATAAAGCATCGTGCAAATACATCCCCAAAACAATCATAAAAATGCGTGCAGGTGGCGCAAGTAATCAATCACTCAAAGCACGATGGAATGCAAACCAACAAGACAAACTAGCATGGTCCATAAACGGTTTGACTCCAAGGTGGTACACACTTTTACTTAAGCCTTTAAGAAAACTAATTCAGTATTTATAATAAAAATTTTAAAAGGATGTCAGAAGATTTAAAAGTCAGTAAACTTCAAAAAATACACAAACAAGTATTAGACTTAGGCTTACATATCCAAACCCATGACTTCGATCGTCCTTGGGGCGGATTTTTGGTCATAGATCCGGTAGATACTAAGAAGTTTATTCTCCAGTTTTATCCTGAGCTAGCAGATGAACTCACTGCTACTACGCTACCGCTGAGTCCCAAAATCTTATGTGTAGCACCAGAGCAAAGACTTTCATGGCAGTATCACCACAGAAGATCAGAATTGTGGAAACTCATAGAAGGCAAAGCAGCTTACAAAAAAAGTGATACAGACCAAGAAGGAGATATCAACATCATGGAGTTAAATAAGACCCTGACCCTTAGACAAGGCGAGAGACATCGTCTCATAGGACTAAATGAATGGGGCATCATAGCTGAAATATGGCAACATACCGACGCCAATGATCCATCCAATGAAGACGATATCATAAGATTGCAAGATGATTTCGGAAGGTAGAATTATCGGACTTGTAAACTTGTTTGCAAGCATGAAAGTGGAAATGTTGCAAACAAATTTGCCACTCCATTAAGAATTAAGTCCAATATGAGTTTTCCAGATCCACTACCGTAAACTTAATAATTTTCAATGTAAAATAGTAAATTACATTGAAAATTATTAAGTAAGCTTATCAATTTTCAATGTAAATACTTATCTTTGTATTATGATAGAGCGTTTACTTTTAATGGATAGTATAAAGCGGAAGCTTGAAAAATTTCCTTGTATTATCCTTTTAGGACTGAGACAAGTAGGGAAAACGACCATTTCAAAAAGCCTTTTTGGATCTGATGTCAAATATTTGGACTTAGAAAAGCCAAAAGATAGATATTTGTTGGAAGCAGGTGTCGGAGAGTATATTGAAAATTTTCCTGATAGTATTATAGTAATTGATGAAGTACAATTGCTACCAAATATTTTTTCGGAGCTTCGCCCGATTATTGATAGTAATAGGAAAAAGGGTCGATTTATACTTTTAGGCTCCGCCAACCCAACATTAGTAAAGGGTGTAAGTGAGTCTTTGACAGGTCGAGCAGCGTATATAGATATCTTGCCTCTGTCGATTGAAGAAGTGGGAGTGGAGAATTATCAAAAAAGATGGCTGAGAGGCGGACTCCCAAATGCCTACACTGCTGGCACAAATGAAGATGCTTTTGAATGGATAGAAGAGTATCTAAGATCCTACATTGAACGAGATTTTTCGATTCTTTTTGGAATACAAATTAATGTAAATATTGCCAGAAGGATGTTGAAAATACTCGCATCCATCAACGGATCTACATTAAATACTTCAGATCTGTCTAGGTCTATTGGTGTTAGTAATAGCACTACGAATAATTATATTGATTTATTAGAAGGCGGTTATTTTATCTTTCGATTACAGCCTTATTTTCCTAATGTCACAAAAAGGGTAGTAAAGTCACCCAAAGTTTATATCAGTGACGAAGGTATATTACATAGTTTGGCCAACATTAATACCTATGAATCTCTTTTAGATAATATACTAGTAGGTGCATCCTGGGAAGGGTATGTAATCAATCAAATAAGGTATAAAGTAGGTAAAAAGGTAGAATTGTATTTTTATAGAACACAAGTAGGTGCGGAAATTGACTTACTTTTGGTCAAAGAAAATAAACCTTATGTAGCGATAGAAATAAAAAATTCGAATACACCTTCTGTATCTAAGGGGTTTTATGTGGCATGTGATGATATAGGTGTAGAGTATAAATATATCATTACAAGAAGTGAAGGAGGTTTTACACTCAAAAATGCAAAAGTGATCGGCCTTGTTGATTTTTTAACAAGGGAATTAGCTAATTTATTCTTGTGACAGCAATTTTGAAAATTAGACACCTTGTGAATTGAAAATAAACTAAAAGGGAATGAGGGTATTCATCCATCTTTTAAAGTAAAATATGGTTTTGTTTGTCTTTGCGTCCCGCCAAACTATAACGAACAGTTTTTTTTGAAGGTAGCACTATTGGACTTGTAAACTTGTTTGCAACCATAATATATGTGGTTGCAAATAAATTTGCCACTCCAATAAAAGATGTAGCCCTACTATTGGACTTGCAAACTCGTTTTCAAGAATTAAAGAAGACAGCGTGTTTTGAGTGATCTCTGGTCGGAACCATTTTATGAAAGTAAGTGTTATTGGGATTAAAGTCGAGAATTGTTTTATTGTGAAGCGAGCAGCTATAAGTAAAATGATTTTAATAGAGTTTATATAAATTTTAAACTTAAACATTATTTCAAAATGAAGACAACAATGGATTTACCAATTAGCTTATTAGATGAAGCTCAAAGATTGTTAGAGACTTCTACAAAAAAAGAAACTGTAATCGAAGCTTTAAAAAAGGTTGTTGAGATGCGCAAGAGGCAAGCAATTTTTTTTAATAAAGGTAAATTAGATTTGAAAATCGATCTTGATGCTATAAGAGAAAGATGAGAATATTAGTAGATTCATCTATATGGATTGGTTATTTTAATAAGGGGCATTATCCCAATTTAGAATATTATATATACAATGATTTAGTAGTTGTAAATGATGTTATTTTGGCTGAACTAATTCCATATATTTCACATGTTGGAAAATTTGATGTTGTTGATGCCTTAGAGACTATAGATAAATTGAAGCTCAATATAAATTGGTCGGAAATTATAAGTTTTCAAAAAATGAATTTAAAAAATGGTGTAAATAAGGTTGGGATACCAGATTTAATTATTTTACAACAGAGTATCCAGAACAACTACTCTTTGTGGTCAAATGATAAACATTTTCAACTAATGCAAAAATATATAAATTTAAAATTGTTTGTTGATGTAAATTGATATTTGTTTGGCTTAGCGCCCTGCTAAAATAATATCTCTTTAGCACTATTGGACTTGTAAACTTGTTTGCAAGCATGAAATACAAGTGTAGCAAATAAATTTGCCACTCCATTATAAGGCATTTAATTACTAGTAATAAATAGTATGAATAAATATATAGCCATCATGGCAGGCGGTGTAGGTAGTAGATTTTGGCCATCAAGCACCAATGAAAGACCAAAACAGTTTCTAGATATCCTGGGTGTAGGGAAATCTCTCATAAGGATGACTTTCGAGCGTGCACTGAAATTGGTACATGCTGATCATGTATTCATTGTCACCAATAAAAAGTATAAGGCCTTAGTCATGGAGCATCTTCCAGAATTGCCAAAAGAGAATATCCTTTGCGAACCGAGCATGAATAACACGGCACCTTGTATCGCATATACGGCATTGCGCATCAACGCCTTAGATCCAAATGCAGTTTTTGCTGTTCTGCCATCAGACCACGTCATCCTGAAGGAAGAAGAATATGTCAGCAAACTAAGTCAAGCATTTGATTTTGCCACTTCACATGAAGCGATTGTAACCTTAGGTATTCAGCCTACTAGACCAGATACTGGTTATGGTTACATCAATTACCAAAAGGAAACCATTGGAAATGAGCAAATACACAAAGTCATTTCATTTAAGGAGAAACCTGATTTGGCGACAGCTGAGACATATTTGGAGTCAGGAGATTATCTATGGAATGCGGGTATGTTTGTATGGAGTGTACCCACTATTCTGAAATCATATAAAATCAATGCACCACAAATCTTAGATGTATTGATGCAGCAAAATGCATTGTATGGTACTTCGGATGAGCAAGCCTATATTGATGCAGTATATCCTGATACACAAAAGATCTCGGTGGATTATGCCATACTAGAGCGAGCTGATAATGTATATACTATACCTGCGGACATAGGATGGAGCGATCTTGGTACGTGGAATAGTCTCCATGCCTATATGAGCGATGGAAATGATGCAGTAAGCGTAGGTCAAAATATCCATTTGATAGACGCAAAAGACATCATTGTGATATCCAATAACGACAAACAAATAGTCATCAAAGGACTCAAAGATTATATCGTGGTAGATGAAGAGAATGCCCTACTAATCTACCCAAAATCTGACGAACAAGAGATCAAAGGAGTAGTTCAGAAGTTTGTTCTGTAAATATGTCTGTCTCAACTTGGATTGCTTGAATTGAAAATTTGATTTAACTGCGGATTTGTCTTGTGGGACCTCATTTGTTAGATCTATTAGATGATTTTAAATCTGTATTTGAACAAGGTGAAGACATGAAGCAAATAGAAAAACTTTTTAAGTCTTGAGCATCATCCCAAATACTACCACTGAAGTTAAATAGTGTTTTTGGGGTATGATTATTTGCAGTTTAAAGTATGAAAATTCGTCAGTTTAGTTTATGATAATCTATCAGTTTAGATTATGAGAATCCCTTTTAGTAATAAATTTTAAAGACAAATCTCAGCAAAAAAGACCATAGCACTCGTTGCAAATTCCACATGGAATATTTACAACTTCAGACTTAACCTGATAGATAAGTTTATTGCCGAAGGTATGGATGTGGTCGTCATTGCGCCAGTAGATGAATATCTTACCTATAAAGAAAAGTATCCGTCTGTACGTCATTATGGTTTGAGATTATTGGATAGAGATAGCACCAATCCTATTAAGGACATTCTATTATTACTAGAACTCACCAGAAGGTACAAAAAGATAAAGCCTGACTTAATCCTACATTTTACCAATAAACCAAATATTTATGGTGGCATTGCTGCAAGAATAGCAGGCATAAAATCCATAGCAGTCGTGACAGGACTTGGATATGCATTTATCAATAAAGGTTTTGTGCGTAAGATGATGACTATGCTATATCGTTTTTCAGCTCAGTATCATCAGAAGTTTATTTTTGAAAATATTGAAGACAGAGAATTATTTGCAAAATTGGGTATCGTCTCTGGTGACAAAGCCATTTCTGTAAAAGGATGTGGAGTAGATACCACATGGTACCATCCATATCTAAATGGACAAGTTAAAAGCAAAATCATTTTTACTTTTATTGGCAGACTTTTGTATGATAAAGGTATCCGCGAGTTTGTTGAGTCAGCTCGACAGATAAAATCACTCCGACAAGATGTAGAATTTTGGGTAGTAGGAGAGTTGGATGCAGAAAATCCTGCTACTATAGACAAAGACGACTTGGTGAGATGGGTAGATGAAGATGTGGTGTATTATCATGGATTTATCAAAGACGTGAGAAGTATTATTGCTCAGTCGGACTGTATTGTTTTACCATCCTACAGAGAAGGATTGCCAAGAATCGTGATAGAAGGTATGTCTATGGCAAAACCCGTCATCACGACGTTAACTGCCGGTTGTGCAGAGACTGTAGATGAAGGCATCAATGGATATCTTGTAAATATAAAAGACATCAAAGGTTTAACTACTGCATTTAATGAATTTCTTTCTTTGACACATGACAGACAAGTAGAAATGGGAATCGCAGGAAGGGCAAAAGCCATCAATGAATTTGATGACAAACGGATAGCATTGGAGATCTTTAATCTGGTGGAAGGTCAATTTAAAAATAATAATAAATAGTTTCAATAGGTAAAATATGTTAGATAGTTACGGTTACTACACGCCAGTATTAATACTACAAGGATTTTGTCTTTATCATTCATACAAAAATAACACGCATCAAAAATATTACTGGTTGATAATATTTGTACCATTAGTAGGTTCTCTTGTATATCTTTATCTGAATTTTTACAAAAAATCTTTGATTGATGATTTATCAGATGGTTTCCGAGGTATAGTAAATAGTAATTATCATGTAGAAAAATTAGAGAGAGAAACAAAATTTACGGATACCATGTCAAATAAAAAATATTTGGCTATACAATATTTAAATAAAGGTCGCATTAATGAGGCAATAGACTTATTGAATTCATGTTTGGTAGGTATTCATGCAGATGATCAAGAAATAAATAGGTTGCTTTTGCAGGCATACTATAGTCAAAAGGAGTATGGAAAATGCATCATAGCAGGTGAAAAAATTAAAAATGATTACACTTTTGCAAATGCAGAAGAAAAAGCATTGTTAGCTTGGGCATATTATTATTCTGGTGATGTAGATAAAGCGGAATCTATCTTTAAAAGTCAAGATGGTTTGTTTTCAAACTATTTTCAACGATTAGAATATTCAAAATATTTGCAACAAACTGGTAGAACAGCCGAAGCAAAAAAGAAATTAGCTGTAATGATCGAAGAAATAGAGCATATGGATAAATATGAAAAAAAACTTAAAAGTAAAATCTATAACGACATTAAAACTTATAATAATTCTTTAAAATAGATACTAGGTTGTATCAGCGTTTCGATAGATACGATATCATTAGGCTTTTAGCCTGATTTAGAATAGTTTTAGTAAACATGATAGATAATTGTTTTCTTTTTATACACTATCACTACCCACCTATTAAAAATAGTGGTGTGTATAGAAATTACTATTTGTCTACAGCCATATCAGATAAATGTACTGCATCCTATTTAATTACAACTGACAATAGGAAAATATTGCCTAATGAATCCCTTCCGTTACATTCACGGATGCAGAGATTTGAAGCCATCACATTTGACTATAGGAAGGTGATATCACTACTCAAAGGCAAGAAAAATCAAAGTGGGGCGCAATTTTCAGAAAAAACAAAAGCATCATTTTTTGCTTCTTGGATGATTAAAATTCAACGAAGTATCCCTTTCAATATTTTCCTTGCAGAAGGCTCTATTTTTTATATAATTCATGCATATTTTATTGGGAAAAGATTAATTCGAACGAAGAATATTAACATTATATATTCTTCATTTATGCCTTATTCTGACCACATTGTAGCTTGGATGCTAAAGAAGAAATTTCCATCATTAATTTGGGTGGCTGATTTCAGAGATCTTCATGTAGAGCCTATCTATAAAAATGTGATTTGGCCAAATTTTCAAAAAAAAGTTGAGAAGTTCATCTTGGGAAATGCTGATGTGGTAACCACAGTTTCAGATGGTATATCCCAAAAAATGATGGCATTACATCAGAATGTACATACTATTACAAAAGGCGTAGATATCAGAACGTCGAAAATTGGTTTTGATAAATTTACTATACATTATTCTGGCTCATTATTTCAGCAATATAGAGACCCGAAACCATTGTTTAATGTATTGGCAGGCTTGATAAAAGAACACAAAATAAATAAAGATAAAATTTGTTTTTTATATGCCGGTAAGGATGGTAGTTTAATGCAGCAATGGGCAGGAACATGTGGCATAAGTGATGTATTTGTAAATAAAGGTATGCTTTCTCGTAATGAAGCTATAGAAATACAAGACAAGGCACATATAAATCTTTTGCTTACATCTGCTAGTGACGAACATGCTGGTTTGCTTACAGGGAAACTTTTTGAATACATAGAAGCAGGCAAAGAAATCTTATGCTTTATCAAAGGAAGTCGCGATAAAGAAATCGAAACCATGTTCACAAAATTTCAACTTGGTATTGTACTTTATGACGAAGATAAGATACGCGAATATATTCTTAAGAAATATAACGAATATATAAAAACAGGTGAAGTAAAAGCAAATCATTTGCAGGATGCCATTTTACAAAATATGAGTTGGGAGCGACAAGCTGATAGAGTCTTTGATTTGGTTTCTTTGAATAATATGAATAAATGAAAAAATTACTTTCAGTGGTGGGGGCAAGACCACAATTCATAAAACTGGCTGGTTTGCACAGAGCCATTTTAAATGAAAGTGACATTCAACATATCATAGTTCATTCAGGCCAACATTATGATCACAATATGTCAGGTCAGTTTTTTATGGAGTTGGATATACCCGAACCACATTACAATATCGGTATAGGAAGTGGACATCACAATATTCAAATTGCTAAATGTATCATAGGTGTAGATGAAATCTTGGCAAAAGAAAACCCTGATTTAGTTATAGTTTATGGTGATACCAATACCACATCAGCAGCAGCAATAGCAGCATCCAAAAGAAATATACCTATTGCACATGTAGAAGCAGGACTCAGAGAATTTGATAAATCTATTCCCGAAGAAATTAATAAATTACTAACTGATGCAGTAACAGATATGTTTTTTGTACCTACAAAAACTGGTATTGATAATTTAGTAAATGCTGGTGTAAGAAATCATGTTTATCTGACAGGAGATATTAGTTTGGATTTATTGTTCGATAATGAAAAACTTTGGGAGAAGTCAGAATTGGTAACAAAGTATAAAATAACAGAAGACTTCATATTTATAACTTGCCATCGCGCTTCCAATACTGATGTCAGGGGAAATTTAGAACAAATATTACAAGCAATCAAAGAAATAAAATTACCTGTCATTTTTGCTATTCACCCGCGAACACAACAGAAAATACACGATTATTCGTTACAACATTTATTACTTAGTGACTATATAAAATTGGTAGAACCACCTGGGTTTTGGGAGACACAATCGCTGATAAAGTATGCGCAAATGGTACTGACAGATTCAGGGGGTATCATCAAAGAAGCATACTTTCATAAGACGCCTGCTATCATTATCGATAAACAAACAGAGTGGCTAGAAACCCTAAATGAAGGATGGAATGTGATCGCAGGTCCTGATAAAAATAAAATTTTGTTAGCAATGAAAAATTGGCAGAGACCCACAAGGCATAGTAATTGTATAGGTAATGGAAATGCTGGTCATCTTATCGTAAAAGAAATACTTAATTATTTGAATGTTAGAAAATAAAAAAATATTGGTTCTTGCTCCTCACACTGATGATGGGGAACTAGGATGTGGAGGATTGATATCAAAAGCAGTTCGACAAGGAGCTACTGTTTTTTATGCAGCGTTCTCTACAGCTGACGAAAGTGTTCCTACTACCTTTCCATCTAATCAGCTAGAAATAGAAGTGAAACAAGCAACAGCCATCATAGGAATTCAACCTGAAAATTTATTTATATATAAGCACACTGTTAGAAAACTAAATTATGTACGACAAGAAATACTAGAAGAAATGATTAAACTTAGGTCACAAATAAAACCTGATATTGTGATCCTTCCATCTCGTAACGATATCCACCAAGATCATAGCACCGTCACAGCGGAAGGCATTAGAGCTTTCAAAAACTGTTCTATACTTGGTTATGAGCTTATTTGGAATAATTTGAGTTTTGCCACAGATTATTTTTGTGTATTGAAAGAAGATGATATCCAAAAGAAAATCAATGCACTCGCAGCATATAAGACACAAGAAGGAAAAGGGTATATGTCACCAGATTTTATTCGATCAATGGCTACAGTACGAGGCACACAAATAAATACTATGTACGCAGAGGCATTTGAGGTGATCAGGTGGATCGATAATTAGTATATCACGTATGGTGGCGAGACGCCACTACTAACCCAAGCTAAGCGAGGACGCTTAGCTTAACGTTCATTCGATTAGCTTAGCGTCCTCGCTAAGCTAGCAATAGTTAAAGCTTTTAGCTTTTGTGATGTAATTTGGGTTGAATTATAATTTCAGCATCATCATTTTATTAGTTCAATCACATAGTCGAGACGCCACTACTAACTCAAGCTAAGCGAGGGCGCTTAGCTTAACGATGATCGTCTTCGATTAGCTTAGCGTCCTCGCTTAGCTAGTATTAGTTAAAGCTTCTAGCTTGCTTGATAAAATTATACTTATGTCAGACGGATATCAAATCCGAAATCAATATGGACTTCATTTTCTCACTATGACTATTGCAGGATGGATTGATGTCTTTGCATATTTGGAGTACAAAAATATTATAATTGATAATTTAAGGTATTGTCAGTTAAATAAGGGACTGAATATTTTTGCTTATGTGATTATGAGCAATCACATTCATATTATCTGTCAGACAGATGCAGAATCTGGACTTTCTTCATTAATTCGTGATTTCAAAAGTTTTACTGCAAAGGAAATTATAAAGAAAATTAAATCAGAAAATCATTCCAGAGCAAAATGGATGTTGACAAATTTTGCTTACCAAAGTAGATTTAATACTAGAAATAGTGAGTTTCAAGTTTGGCAACAAGACAGCAATCCTGTAGAACTGGTCACACCAAAGTTTATACATCAGAAATTAGCATATATTCATCTAAATCCTGTAAGAGCTGGCATTGTAGATGAAGCAAGTCATTATATATTTAGTTCTGCACGAAATTATGAAGGTTCTATTGGGCTATTAGATGTCAGTCTACTAGATCTAGGACCAAATATTGGTTATATTGATTCCTAACTCTTTTTTTGGCGAGACGCCACTACTAACCCAAGCTAAGCGAGGACGCTTAGCTTAACATGGGTCCGATTTCGATTAGCTTAGCGTCCTCGCTAAGCTAGAATTAGTTAAAGCTTCTAGCTTTTGTGATGTAATTTGTATTGAATTATAATTTCAGCATCATCATTTTATTAGTTCAATAACTTTGGCGAGACGCCACTACTAAGCCAAGCTAAGCGAGGACGCTTAGCTTAACGTTCATCCGATTAGCTTAGCGTCCTCGCTAAGCTAGCATTAGTTCAAGCTTCTAGCTTTTGTAGAGTAAAACTTAACTTTTAAAATGCGTACATCCAAATCATAAAAATGAAATTTAAGGGTAAACTAAAATGGTTATTCCAAGTGGATAGGTTGTTTTTCAATTTTATAAACTTAACATATTCATTAAACTTAAATTTTCAATCAAATAAAAATCAATTATCAATATTCAAGGAGGTTTTTTATCATAAAGTATATGAACTTGGGTTCCCAAAAGGAATCGAAAACGGTGTAATAGTAGATATTGGAGCACACTATGGTTTTTTTTCCATCTTTGCTGCAAAGAATCTTAAGTTAAGTTCAAAGATATTTGCTATCGAACCATCACCAGATAATTTTACTTATTTCATTAAAAACATTCAGTCAACAGGTCTAAAAAATATCATTCCGTCTCAAATTGCAATTTCACGCACATCAAAAGATAGACATTTTTATACAGCAAAATCATGGAATCATAGTTTATTTGAAAATTATCTTGACCACATGGTGCCTTCATCCAAAGTGAAATGTCTTTCTTTGGAAGACTTTATGAACATTAATAAAATAGCGCACATAGATTTTCTAAAAATAGATTGTGAGGGAGCAGAACACGAGATTTTGCAAAATTGCGATTTAAACACATTAATGAAAATCAATACAATTTCTATGGAAATTCATGATATGAGTCATTGTGGATTTTCAAATGATGCAACAATGGAAGTTTTAAGAAATGCAGGGTTTGATATATTATTTAGTGATTATGAAAGTAAAAGACATAAAAAAGGATTTAATGCCAAAGTTGTTTTAAAACGTAAAAATATAGACTAATGCTTTGGCGAGACGCCACTACTAACCCAAGCCAAGCGAGGACGCTTAGCTTAACGATCGTCTTCTGATTAGCTTAGCGTCTTCGCTAAGCTACCATTAGTTAAAGCTTCCAGCTTTTATGAAGTAAATATGTTTGAACTAGGATTTCAGCTTCATAGTTCCATTAGTTCTTTCACACTGACGAGACGCCACTACTAACCCAAGCCAAGCGAGGACGATCGTCTTCGATTAGCTTAGCGTCCTCGCTAAGCTAACATTAATTAAAGCTTCTAGCTTTTCGCCATAATTCATACCATTGACCACAAAAATCATAGCCATTCATCAACCGAATTACTTACCTTGGGCAGGTTATTTTTTGAAGATGGTCGCTTGTGATGATTTTGTCTTTCACGATAATGTACAAATTACAAAAGCTGGTCCAACTCGTAGGGTAAAAATAGCATCAAGACATTCCATAGACAAAACACAATGGTTAACTGTTCCACTAAAAAAGCATAGTGACTTCGCACTCATCAAAGACTTGGAGATCTCGTGGGAGGCTGACTGGACCAAAAAACACTTGAATCAGATAAAAGATGCTTATAGCCAATGTCCATATTTTACTGATTTTTTTCCAAAAATAGTCGATTGGTATCTAGAAGCAAAGCGTTTTACTTCACTGAGTGAAATGAATGTTTTTTTCATTAAACAGATCATGAATGAACTAGACATTAAAAAAGAAATGCACATCTCTTCAAAATTGCCAGTATCAGGAAAGGCTTCTGCATATAATCTTGCAATTACCAAACATCTGAATGGAACTCATTACTTAAGCGGACTTGGAGGTGATAAGTACCAAGATGAAATAGACTTTGTCAGCCAAGATATACATTTAGTAAGGATGGATAGTATGGCGGAGCTGAATTTGTTATTTCTTGAAATAGAAATTCCAAAGTTATGTTTTAGCAATTCACTATTAGAGTTAATTTTTAATATAGATAAAAAAAAGTTAAAAGAAATCTTTAGTTGTTCTAAGTTTAACATCCATTGAAAAAAACTTATCTGCCTTTGCCGGTTTAGAAATAATGGACGTCTTCCCGATATAATTTTCTAAATAAACTGCACACATAGTATTTGAAATAT
Source organism: Saprospiraceae bacterium (assembly GCA_035299145.1). Classification (GTDB taxonomy): domain Bacteria; phylum Bacteroidota; class Bacteroidia; order Chitinophagales; family Saprospiraceae; genus OLB9. The sequence continues at coordinate 519,291 of DATGWZ010000030.1, read as the reverse complement.
GATATAACTTACTATGTTCTTTTTTGGGTATACTACTCAAAATAGCTGCTAAAACTTCAAATCTTACATCTTCTGTATCATATCCGTAATCATGCCAGACTATATTGCTATTGGCATCCTTTCTTAAGGCGAATACATTCCTTGTATCAATTTTTACTGCCTTAAATCCATGTTCCCCATCAACAAAAATTAAATCAAATTTTTTGTCTAACATATTAAAGTTAAACACCTTGGAGTCTGAATAAATGTAACTAATTTTGGAATTATTGGTTATGAAAATTCCATTCTCATCAATTATTTGTTGAGAGAATCCTTTAGCTTTCATTTCATTTACACCTAATGTAAGCAAAGTTAGGCTTTTGCAATTAGGTAATACGTTTACTGCACTCTCACCACGCCAACTACCGATTTCAAAATAATCGCAATCTGAATGTTTTTTTGCAAAACTCTTTAATAAAATATGGTCTGTGATTAATGATGTCCCACTTAGAAAGGTATAAACATCAAGACTTTCATCCAAATTTGGAAACAATTCAATAATGTTGATTGTAGGTAATCGTTGTATCCCATATTTTTTGTTGACCAAATTTTTATAATAAATATTCTTAATGATATCATTTAATTTTCTAAAAATAGAAATACTATTTCTTAAGATTTCAAAACATGCGGATATAAAAATATAGACTATATTCATCATAAGGGGAAAGCTGGTTTATTTGTTCTTTTTATATTATAAAAACTAAAAAATCGATTCCATTTTATTTTTTTATAATATATTTTTGAGATGTTTAATAACGAGCTATTGCCTGTAATAGTATATAAATGGTAGAATAAATATACATGTAATGCTTGGTAGTTTATATTCCCAAACTTATAATATTTTAAATTATGTCTAATACCCACTTTGTATAAGAACAATGGCAAAAGGTGAATTAAACTATTAAAATTTTGAATGGCTAATTTTTCAATTCTTTTATCTTTAAAAGTATTAGCAAATTCGAAAAGTGAAATGATGCAAAAGCAGAAACCATTTAAAACTTGACTGGATGATTTTCCAGGATATTCCTCTATCCATGGATGATTATTAATATTTATTAAAAGTTTGTTGTATGTTCTTTTTTCGTCAATCATGAAGTTAATAATACTTTGTGAGCAGCTTTTGTACTTATCATTATTTGTTTCTATAAACCCCCTTATAAGCAACGATGCTACAATGGCTTGTGTAATACCTGAGTACCACGGAGCGACTAGACCAAATTTATTATAATTATTTAAGATAGGAAGCCCTCCATCATCATTTGCAAGTGTAAGGCAAAATTCAGCATGTTCTAGAAATGAGCTTTTAAAATTGTCGTCATTTGTTTTTAAGTAATAGTTATAACAAACCAATCCATAATATGCTGGAATCAAAGGATTGACATGTTTACTTACATCCGTATAATGATTTGTGTAAATACCATTTTGTTTAATTAGTGTATTGCCAAGTTCGTCTGGATGTTCAAAAAATGTGTATGTAAAAAAGAAAGGGTTTTTGTTTAGATTAAATTGATTTAAATTTAATTCATTATCAAAAGAAAGATTCTTTTTATGAACAAATGACTCTAGCCATAAATAAAAAATAGCAAAAACCTTGAGTTTAATTACATCAATGTAATATGTAAAATTCTTTTGATTCATATATTAAATACCTAATTCTTTTTTAATTATTAAGTTTATAACACTTTTTTCAAAATTGGTTTCTACCCATTTTCTTCCTTCTTTTGCTTTTTGTAACCTTATATGATCTGGGGAATTTATACAGTCCAAAATAGCACGAGATAAATCCTTTACATTGTCAGGTAAACATGTAAATGCATATTGACCATAATTAGTTACTTCGGGGATTCCACCAACGTTTGTTGTAACTATAGATATACCCGAAGCCATGCCTTCTATGTTGGTAAAACCTAATGCTTCTGATTTTGATGGTATGCAAAGAATGTTGTTTTCGTTAAACTTAGATATAATTTGATTTTTTGATTGATATCCTAAAAAATTTACAGTTACATTGGTTTTGCTTTTTAGTTCTTCAGCCAATTTTAATTGATCCTTTTGTGATAGACCTATTACATCTAATTCAAAATTTAAATTATGAATTTTGGTAAGAGCCATATAAAGTATTTTTAATCCACCACGTTCAAAGTCATTCTTAATAAAAAGTATTTTTATAGCATTATGCTCAGAATTCCATTGATGTCTAAATGAATATTCAGAGACGTTTATAGCCCTGTAAATAACCTTGATGCTGTCAGAATTGATTGCATATTTATTAATCACTTGTTCTTTTAAGTAAGCTGAAACTGTCCATGTTGATTCAGTTTGAATAAGTGTATATTTTTCAACCAATTGAAATACTTTTCTTCTAAAAAAATCTAATCTTGGGTCTCCATCATTTTGTAGATTGTTTTCATCATTTAACATTACTATAAAGCCAGCTCTTTTTTTTATTAAAAGAATTGAAAAAAAAGCTAATAAGGGACTAATAAAAATTATTTTTTCATATTTAGCTTGAAAATTATGTTGCTTAATATACTTGTAATAATGGTAAGATCTATATAACATACTAAATATTGAAGTCAATATATTTAACTTCATATCTAAACTAAAAACTCCATCTGTTTCATATGTGTTTTCTGTAAGGATATCTACTTTACCCTTATATTCATTAGCAATCAACCTAACAAAATTTGCAGGACCAACAATACCATTTTCGTTAATGGATGTAACTAAAAGTATTTTTGACTGATTACTAATCATAAGAAACTAGGGCCTTTTTGCATGCTTATTTTTCTATTCTTATGTATTTCTTTATAATCAAGTTTAAAGAATGATTTTAAAAAGCACAAGTTAGTGTTTATTTTCAATCTGTTTAGAGTGAAAATAGAAAGTATAAGTTTAATAGATACTTTTATAAATAAGAATGATATAGAATTCTTTACATTAGGATTAGAAAAAATTGAAGTTAAGTATTTTTTAAATCCTTCCAGTTCTCTATTTTTGAAATAATTATCAGTTTCTTCTCGATCATGTACTGCAAGTGCAGTCGTAAGGATACCAATTTTTAAATTGTGGTATTTGACCCTTTCTAAATAATTATCGTCTTCGCCATAATGAAAATAGCATGGATTAAAACCTCCAACTGTCTCAATACAATTTTTTGATAACAGCCATATGGCAGCATTTACAAATTCTGTATTCAAAAGACTCATATTTTCAGTTTGGTTTTTTAAAATCGTTCTTTGGTAATATTGAGCAAACCTTTTGTCAAGGTTTATTTTTGTACCATCCAAATGCATAGGACTTATTACTCCATAATTATGATTAGCTTTCATACAGTCTAATAATAAAGAGATTGTATTTTTATCTACGTAAACATCTTGATTTAATAGTAAAACATAGTCATATTCTTTATCTAAAGCATATTTCAATCCTAGATTGCAAGCTTGACCAAAACCAATATTTGATTGATTTTTGTATGATATTAAATTCGGGTTGTCTTCAATTAGTTTTTCTATTATTTTAATGGTATGATCTGTAGAGAAATTATCAATGATCAATATGTCTGATAAAACCGATGAGTTATTCAGATGGGAAATACAACCTTTTATAAAATGTTCCCCATTATATGAAACAATTATTGTGAGTATTTTCACAAGCTTAATTTTTATAACTTTTCAAATTACCACATGAAGTTCGTAAGAGAATATTAATTAAGGGCTCTGTGTGGCAAAGATGGCTCATGATTATTTGATTTTCTCAGGAAATAACTTTAGAATCGTATTTTTAGTAAATCGAAAAGGACTTAATATAAATTTACCAATTCTAAAATCATAAGAAGATTTAATTTTATTAACAATTAAATCAATTTGATTGAGATCATTAAATATAGAACTACCTATTAAATCTAATTTGTATTTGGAAGATATTGAGACCATATATTTTGGTTGAAATTCTTTATTGATTGCTATCGAATCGTAGTTGCCATTTATTTCCATTATTCCATTTTTTGTAGGTTCATATATTAGAGATGCAAATATAAATTTTTGATATAGAAATTGATTATGATTAAAATGGTTTTTAAGTAAATCCTTATATTCATTCAAGTATAGTTCTTTTTTATGGAATTTATTGAAGTAATTTCTGGCATCACTATAAACTGACTTTTCTGGTGTTGACATGATTAGTATGCCATCATCTTTAAGTACTCTTTTAACTTCATTTAGGAGTCTATCATGCTCATCTAAGTGTTCAAAAGTTTCGAAGCAAATGATTAAATCAAAAAAATTATCTTCAAACGGGATATTTAAAATATCTCCAATTGTAAAATTTATGTTTTGACGTAGATATTTTTTTGACGCGTATTCTATTGTTTTTGAATCTAAGTCAACACCTTCGACTTTATATGCTACTTCAGCTAATAGTGCTGTGCCATAACCATCACCACATGCAATATCTAAAACTATTTTTTCATTGGCAAAAGGGAATGCCAATGAATATCTATGTAAATGCTCCAATTTAATTTGGCCTTCCATCCCATTTATCAATCTCTCCCCTGTAAACTTCATTAATTTGATTTTAATTCCCAAACAATAGTAGGATTTATAATTCCGGGTAGGTCATCTTTTAAGTATTGACCATTTATCATTTCTTTATTGTTGGTAATATTGAAAGATATTACTTTTTTCTCTCTTAAATAAGTAACCCCGATTTGATGATTAAAAAATCCGACTCCAACAAAATATGTACCATTCTTTAATAAGTTATTTGGTATCCAACTATATAATTTAAAATCACCGCTGGGGTGCGCTTTGTCATAATAATCAGTTGAAAAATTATGGCTATCAAATATATTTAAGTCTTCGGAATTAAATAAGTTGAATCCGCATCGTATTATATGCCCTGCTTCTAATATAGTATATTTAATTTCGAGACCAATAACTTCTTCTTGAGAAAAAGTGGCTTTAGACTCCAAATTGTCAGAAACAAGTCTTATTGAGTTTAAAGTAATTATTTTATTTGTTTGTGCATTTTTTTCCCAAATTTTAAAGTGATTCATTAGATCATCTTGGTTAAGGTAATGATTTATAACATTTGTTGTTTTTTCAAACTTTAAAATTTTACCATTCGATAATAAAACAGATTTAGGGCATAGGTCTGATAATGCAGTTAAATTATGACTCACAAACAAAATAGACTTCCCATCTCCTTTGCTCACATCGTCCATCTTTCCTATACACTTCTTCTGAAATTCTGAATCGCCCACAGCCAATATTTCGTCTATCAGTAATATCTCACTATCAAGATGTGCTGCTACTGAAAAAGCCAATCGCATTTGCATACCACTCGAATAATGTTTTAGTGGCGTATCTATAAAACTTTCTACCCCAGAAAAATCTACTATTTCATCAAATTTACGTTTGATTTCTGCATGTTTCATCCCCAAGATGGAGCCGTTGAAAAATACATTTTCCCTTCCAGTCAATTCAGGATGAAATCCCGTACCTACTTCCAACAAACTGGCTACTCGTCCTCTTAATATGATTTCTCCTTTAGTTGGCGGTGTGATCCTACTCAATATCTTTAGTAGGGTAGATTTACCCACACCATTTCTGCCTATAATTCCAATAGATTCCCCTGCTTCCACTTTAAAATCTATATCTTCCAAAGCCCAGAATTTCTCCTTTTCAGTACCAAAAAGTCTATTGGGCATACCTACCAAGGTATCACGAAGGCTTTTATACCTACGGTCAATACCTTTTTGATATTCTTTCCAGACATGATTGACTTCGATGATAGGCTTCAAATTATTTAGGAATTGTGGATTATAAATTTTATTTAGACAGAACAAAGTTATAAATTTTTGATCATTTTATGAAGTAAATGAAGGCTTTGTCATGTTTCTGATGTTTGTTAGAGTTTAACGGATGCTTAGAACCGAAGATTTATGATGCTTTGGTCAGTAGACAGAGATTATGCTATTTCCAAAGTCAGAAAGGAAATGGACAACGAAAACTCTAGACAATATCTGCAAAATATGCTTCTGTTTTTCTAAAGGTAACGATTGCCATTAAGTATAATAATATAATAACCACAGGCACAAAAAAAGATATATCTGGCCAAAAAATGTTTGTGGTATTTGTGATATTGTTTCTGATGAGCTCAATGGCAAAATTTAGTGGATTCAACTCTAGAATGGTTTTGATCCATGGTTGTTTTATGATAGAAGTGTCATACATCACAGGTGTAATAAAAAACAAAGTTTGAATCAAAAAAGGTAACACGTATCTTACATCCCTATATTTTACATTAATTGCAGATAAAAAAGTACCAAGGCTAAATGCTGTAAATACAGTAATGATATAGCCAATCAATAAGCTGAAACTGAGTTTTATCCAAGAAATAGCAATCTCTTCAGAAATAGTATAATAAATAAGAAGGCCATAAAAAAGTAAAAGACTTACTATAAAGTCAAATGAAGATGTCAGCACTGCTGAAATAGGAATGACTAATCGGGGGAAATATATTTTTTTTATGATATTGGCGTTGCTCACCATTGATTGCGATGCGTGTGTTACGGCATGGTTGAATAAATTCCAAATTAGTAATCCGATAAGATAATAGATTGGTGCAGGGACAGCACCAGTTGTTATACCAAGTCCTTCAGACAACAGTAACACAAAAATAGTCATCATGGAAAGAGGCTGCAAAAGGGTCCATACGATACCTAATGCTGCTTGTTTATACCTTACTTTGATCTCCTTCCACGTAAAGAAATAAAGCAATTCGCGATATTGCCAGAGTTCAAAAATCCCAAGATTAAATACCTTTTTGGGTCTAATAATTGTAATATTAATATGATCTGACATTTATATATGTATATTCGCACTACAAATATAGATAAATTTTTAAGTATTATGCGTATTGCTGTTTTGCCTTCTTGGACTTTTAATAAAAAAACACCGGTGGCAGGTATCTATATGTATCAACAGGCTAAAGCATTGTCAGATTTTCATGATGTAGAGTTTTTGTTTTTAAAATGGGGTTTATTTAATAAGAAATCAGCATTTATAGACGGGAATCTTAAAGTCGTAAGTAGGTCAGGTTTTTGGTTACCAAAACGTAATATGTTTCTTTTATCATTTTGGGTAGAAAAATATTTTTTATTGTTTAAAGAAAGGCATAAAGCGTCTCCATTTAGTATTATTCATGCGCATGATGCATTAGCGGGGTATGCAGCGTATATCATTTCAGTTAGGACAGGAATTCCATTTGTAGTAACTATTCATAATACCCAATTTTTAGATGATCAAATTCCAAAATGGCGTGAAAAATACATTTCCTTGATGTTTAAAAATGCAAATTGTGTGATAGCCGTTGGCAACAAGTTGTTTGAAAAAATTAAAATAAATTATAAACTTGAAAACATTACACAACTACCAAATTTTATAGATGGGGAGCTATTTAAACCATTAGGAGTTGGTAAAAATGACCATTTTACTTTTATTTCTGTAGGTAGCTTACATCCCAATAAGGGTTTCGACATCTTATTAGAGGCTTTCAGTTTACTTTGCAATCAATATCCAAAAGAATCGTTTAAATTAATCGTTATAGGTGATGGAAAAGAAAGAAGAAAACTAGAAAGTTTTATAAAATTAACCGATTTAGAAGAAAATGTGTTAATGCCAGGATGGGAAAATAATAATAAACTACCTCAAATATTTAATCAATCACATGTGTATATATCATCTAGTAGACTGGAAACATTTGGCATTAGTCCACTCGAAGCACTTGCTTGCGGTATGCCAGTGATTTCTACTATTTCGGGCGGTCCAGAGCAATTTGTAAATGCACAAAATGGATTGTTAGTTGAAAAAGAAAATGTTTTTGAACTTAAAGATGCAATGGACTTTTTATATCATAACTTTAATAATTATTCTGTCGATGATATATCAAAGAATATTCTACGAAAATACGATAAGAAAACCATTGCACCCTTACTCTCGGACTTACTAACTAATATTGTTACCGAAAACAATAATTTATCTTAAAATGACCATTTTGCCAAACCCCTTAGTGAAAAACGAATCAGTTTTCGCTGTTTTAAAAGCATCATATTTTTCACCTTCAGCATTACGAACATTCACTTTATACAAGTAAACACCATTAGCTAATTTACTTCCATACTCGTCAGTACCATCCCATTTAAAGGCTGTTCTATTGATACCAATATTTAATGGACCTAATTCTTCTTTAGTTATTTCTCTTACTACTTTACCGGATAGTGTCATAATGCTGATAGACAGCACTTCAGGGATATTATTACCTGTCAAAGTAAAAACAAATTGAGTAGAAGTGGAAAATGGGTTTGGATAATTAAGAACATTTGAAATGGACTCTTCTTCGATTACATTAAAATTAACTGACCTTGGATTGACCCCCGATTTATTGCCAGCGGCATCTGATGCTTGCACAAATAACTTATATTCACCTGACTTTAAAGTAGGATAGTATTGCAACGTAGCAAATTTGTTATTACTATCTGATGGGATGAATTTAATATTTGGACTATCCATTGGGATATTTACAATCTGATTGCTACCAGTGTCTAGTTTGATTTCAAAAAGGTTTTGGTCTGTAATTGGTAAAAAAGAATTATCGTCTTGTAAAGTTATTTTGATTTCTGGGGTAGGTGATACAATGTCACCATCCATAATTTTTATTCCATCAAAATACACATCCATTAATGGGTTACCGTTATCCTTTTTTACATAAAGATTTTTTTTGCCAATATTATTAAAATAATGTTTTTCTAAAAATCTTTTGTCAGGATTTGCTTCTACAACAACTAAAAATTCTCCATTTTCAAAAAGTTTGTTTTTTTCAATTTCTATGTGTATGGTATCATTTATATTTAAGCTCCGGTAAGTTTTGTTGTCAATGATCTGTCGGTTATTGCTTAGATTTATAAATGAATATTTGACGTCCAAACTATCTGTTTTTATATCAGATAAATTTCTTACCGCGACTGCTAATTTATATTTATCACCTTGAGCTATTGTGTCATTATAAAATGTATAAAATGAGATAGGGTCAATGGCCACGTCTGGGTAACCTTTATAATAAACTCTTAAGAAGTCTACATTTGGCACACTTCTATTAATCTGATCTTTGATGAAGTATTCTAACCTTAGATATGGAAATGAATCTAGGTCAAAGCTCTCGAGATTTATAATTTGCATTGTACTTTTGGAAATCACTTCCTTTTCTTCTCCATTTTCTTTAATTCCAATTACGTTAAGATAAAGCGTATCTGATGAAGTGACGTTATCAAACTTATATTCTATTTTGTTCCATTTAGTTGCTGGGCCTATTGGAACTGTTTTTATTTGGCCTTGATTGCTTTGGTAAGGGACTATCATAGAAGCATCAATTTCATCATTAATATTAGTACCAATCACTTCACTTATAGGCAAGCCATTTTTTGTAAACATAAATATGAAAGGTACTGTACCAATTGTATCTAGTCTTCTAATGTCTTTAGCCCCTTGATCCTCCAAAACTGAAAATAGAGATTTACCATAAATTAACTCATCATCAGCCCAATTTTTTGTGTTTAGATTATCACTTGTGCTATTTAAGGCTGAAAAAACTGTAACATAATAACCATCTTGAATTACATTTTCGACAAAGTCCATTATGGTTTTTCGTTGCTCGGGAGTTTCAGTTTTGAATGAAAATGACTGGTTTGATCTAGAGGTACTAGTTGCAATACTACCATGTGCACCTCCACCAATATTATTTACTAAGTCTCCAGTTATTGGGTCTGTAAGAACAAAACATAAAGCACTTGATGTGAAATTCCATGGTCTTATACCTGCTCTGACGGCACTAAAATTTGTTCTGTATCCGATTACATCCGGGACGTAAATGCCATTTTTCATCTGAACGAAAATCTCAGCTGGAGGAAATTTATATTTTCTATTTTCTTCAATATTTATAAGTTTAGATCCATTATTATCAGCAAGTTGAAAATAATGACTGTGATTCCAGCCTTCACTACTATTTGGCAAGTAGATAAAGGAACTATTTTGCCACAAATAACCTATTTCTGGATTTATGCTGTCAGGGCTAATTCTCCAATAATAAACCATATTTGCAACCATGTTTACATCTGGTTTCCATGAAATAATACCCCCTTCGGATTCTTTATACTCCATTACCAATGATGGACTATTGAAAAGTTTAGTCGTATCTATCTCTAGACGATATTTGTTATTTGCGAGAAAAGCATTACTTGTTGATGCTTTGAGTATAATATCTGCGTTATTTACAATCGCATAATTATCTGGATAGACTGGTATAGCTGAGTTGTCTAGAATATAAAATGCAAAACCATTTTGCGAATCTGTCTCTAACCTGTTGTTACTAAATGCAACTGGAATAGGCTTTTCATTAAATTTTTCGTCGGGGTTAATGTAGCCTAATATTGTGTTTTTACCAATACCAGCTACTCCAGCAGATTTTAACTTTACATGGAAGTTTTGTCTCGAAATTGGAATAGGTACTCTAGTTTTTATAGTATCGAAATAAATACCATTTTGTAATACATGGTAAAAAACGATATCAACACTATCCGCTATATTTTTACCCAAGTTTATAAGGTCAAATGAAAGGTCTATTTCTTTTGTGGAACTGGTAATAAGTTCTGGGTTTGTTCTGACTGATTTATAGTCAAATATTATATCTGGACCTTCAGCATGATATAGTTTGATGGCTGGGTCACCATGATAAGTAAGTTGCTGGTAAAAGGCAAGATTAGAAAAATTTTCATTTCTATGATTTTGATTAGTCGATTTTACTATGTCCCCTATGGCAGATCCATATTGACTATTTCCAATTCTGTCATAAAGCTCTCTCCCAAAAAGAGTTAAAGAATTAATAAAACCAGTTCCAGATGATGCTAAAAATCCTATTGAACCCTTGTCCTTTTCAAATACAAATTTTTCACTTATCCCACCAGTGCCTAATGTATGTATATTTCCAGAATAACAACCCAAAGAATTTATTATTGGGTATTTACCAAAATTATTGTAGTCTTTTGGATTTTCTAAGGAGAAGTCAAATGTACCAACTGCTGAGTGTCCAAAAAATGTGATAATATTTACACCCGTATTAATAATGTTTTTTATTTGATCCGAGGCAGCCGATGCTAATATTTCTGTATTTGTTTTGTAGTAGGTATTAACTTCTGCACCTGTCATAGAGTTTTCTATCACGGTCTGCATGCTTTCTAAGCCACTTCTTATGGAAGATTGTTCTCCTGGAGTGCTACCACCGCCTAAATGCAGAACTCTCTTCATCCAAAATTTATCTTCAGCAGTCTGGGGGCCAAAAGGTGCTTGCTCATATTGCCTTACTTTATCTAAGTAATTCTTAATATCAGATGGCGAAGTAGCTGCAATTCTTCCAATGGCAAAAAACGGGTCTGGATAAAATTTATCAGAAAACAATAAATTATCTGAACCTGGTACACCATATGTTGGGATAAAAAATACTTTATTTTCTGAATTTAGTATATCTTCTTTGCTTCTCATATCAGGATATTCTACGGCTTTGCCTATAATGAGAACAAATTTTACATTTTCCCACTTTGACTTCATATAGGCTGCAAAATTTTTTATCCCGAAAAAATGTTTTTCTATCCCATATCCAAAATGTTCGTAAATGTCTTCAATGTGAATAATTTCAGTCTTGAAGTTTCCGCCCTCAGAGCTTTCTCTGTAATCAGCATATTCTTTAACATAGTCTATTCCTTCTTTATGAAGGTTCTTATTAGTAATTATTATGTAATCTTGACCATTGTCTGAAAATGAATTGAAATCTAATCTTATAATCATACTTGGCTTTAATAAGCCGCTACTAGAATCTGTAATAAAATATTTCGTTATCTTATTTTGTGAATTCAAAATACATTGAACATTGTTTCCATTAATATTTGTATTATATCTTACCCCATTTGAAATATCATATACAAAAGATGGGTTGCCAGCATGTTTAAAATTTGTAATTTCAATGAAACTTTTTGTTGTTGTAGGTGTCATTTTAAAGACAAAAGAGCTTTTATTTGCAAAATCAAATAATCTAGGATATTGGAGTGACGCAAACGCAAGTCTGTGTTGATCATAAATACTTTGATTATTAGATAGTTTTAAAATATTATTTTCAATTAGTTCGCTTAAACTAATATCGAAGTCTTGTTGTATTGTCTTTGGCGGTTGTGAAGAAGCATTACCCAACACATTATTATTGAAATCAAAAATTACATTGTTATATACTCCATTGTGAGTGTATCTAAAAGATAATTTTGCATTCGGCCCATTTAGAAAAATTCTATCTGATTTTAAAATTGTGTTTGAACTTTGCCGGTAAATGTCACCAAATCCTTCTGATGCATCAAAACTCGAATACTGCCATTTTCCAACATCATTTTTTAAGAATGTACCACTATACACTACCTTCTCTTCATGCAGATAATAAGGAAATGGTGTCAAATTATTGTTGTTGTAATCTGGATTTACTTGTGTATATCTCAGGTTATTCGTCTCAGGTGAAACAGTCAGAAAATAGGCATTGGTGTCTGTTACTACAGAATATTCTGGATTAAAAAGATCCGTTTTCCAATCTTCGTAAAGAAGTGAATCCAATCCTATGGTATTTCTTTCACCATAAAATTCGATATAATCACCTGCATTAAACTCATTAGGATCACTTACATAAATAGCATGCTCTTTTCCGTAATTAAATAATTTTAAATCTATTCCTTTGATCGATTCAGTTGGTAAACCTGCTTGGACTAGCTCTTCATAGGTGACTCTATACATGCCGTCTTGGGCAACTTTAAACTTATAATAGGTTTTGGCAGGGTTTATCCATTCGTTGCCAAATTTAGTTTGGGCTTGAATGACAGTTATCCATGTAACCAGAGACAAAGTTAAGATAAGTAGCTTGCTAAATTTTGTCATATTTAATTATATTGTAATATGTTTGTATTTATTAATGTATTCTCTAACGACAAAATTAAGGATTATTATATAAAACAGGAAAAAAAAGTGTTAAATTAAATTTTCCTATTCAAAATGATGACTATTTGTCATTTAGAAGCTGATTTCTCACCTTTTTCATGGTGTATTTCTTCACAAACATAAGTAGAATTAATACATCGCCTACAAAATTTTATTCCTTCCAAAACTTTTTATGTCAAATACTTGGCTATGTAGAAAAATTATAGTTGCTTTGCATATAATTAGTGTACTAACTAAATAATAATATTTGTTTTGGAAGCCACCCTACATAAAATTAAACAACCTGAGGTATCAGGTTTTACCATCGAAAAAACGGTAAAACTCATGAAACTCAGCTTCTCTAGGATTCTCATGATGCATCCTGAGATAGACATCACAGTAGATCAATGGATTATTATCCAACTACTTTTCAAACATAAGAACCTAAGCCAACAACAAATTGCAGAGCTATCTTTTAAAGATGCTCCCACTGTCACCAGAATTATAGATATCCTTGTCAATAAAGATATAGTACGTAGAGATGCTGACCACTTAGATAGAAGAAAATTCTCAATTCTACTCACTGACAATGGCATAGACACATACAAAATGGTGATCCCAATACTAGAAGAATTCAGAAGGGAAGCTTATGCAGATATAGCCCATGAAGACTTAATCGCGCTGGAAGAAACTATGAACAAAATATTCCAAAATCTCTCTAAACAAAATTAATATGCATTATCACTCACTTGGTCATATACCGCATAAAAGACATATTCAGTATCGTAAACCTGATGGTAGTTTGTATAGCGAACAGCTATTTTCTACAGAAGGTTTTAGTGATATGTACTCATTATTGTACCACAATTATCCACCGACTATGATCACACAAGTTGGTGATCCTGTAAATGTAGCTCCCAAGACAATCCATGATAAACAGCTAAAGCACAGAAGTTTACAAGGGTTTAATGTAGCACCAGAGGATGATTTTCTCAATAGTCGCAAACCTGTCCTTGTCAATAATGAGTGTCGTATCATTCTAGCAGCTCCACGGTTGAGTATGACTGATTATTTTTATAAAAATGCTGATGCTGACGAATGTATATTTGTCCATATTGGCACAGGTACGCTCAAGACAATGTATGGTGATATTAGATTTGAATATGGTGATTATTTAGTTATACCACGAGGTACTATCTACCAATTACAATTCGATACCACTGATAATAGGCTTTTTATAGTAGAGTCTACAGCTCCAATTCTAACGCCCAAAAGGTATAGAAATGATTTCGGGCAATTGATGGAACATTCTCCATTCTGTGAGCGTGATATCAGGAAACCAAATGTACTAGTCACACACGATGAAAAAGGAGATTTTCTTCTGTACATCAAAAAACAAGACAACCTCTACCCTTACCATTATAAAGCCCATCCCTTTGACGTTGTCGGTTGGGATGGGTATTTATACCCTTATGCTTTTTCAATACACAATTTCGAACCCATCACAGGTCGTGTACATTTACCACCTCCTATCCATCAAACTTTCGAAACTAGAAATTTTGTAATTTGTTCTTTTGTCCCAAGATTGTATGATTATCACCCATTAGCGATACCTGCACCATACAACCACAGTAATATAGATAGTGATGAAGTACTTTATTATGTAGATGGTGACTTTATGAGTAGAAAAAATGTGGACAAAGGGCAAATCACCTTGCATCCAGGTGGTATCCCTCATGGACCACATCCTGGAACTGCTGAAAAAAGTATCGGCAAAAAGGAAACACATGAACTTGCTGTTATGGTAGATACATTCAAACCATTACTTATGACCACCTACGCTGCAGAGATCGAAGATGATCAATATGCACTTAGTTGGCTATGATGTTTATTAGTTTAATGTTTAACGTTTAATGTTTAAAAAAATAATTGATCATAAATAAAATTAAAAATAATGAATACTTCCACGATGCCACAATCTGCAACTAATACGGATACATTTCCAATTAATGGTACAGATTTTATCGAATTTTATGTTGGTAATGCCAAACAAACGAGTCTTTTTTATCAGCATTGTTTTGGATTTGAATTGATTGCTTACAAAGGTCCTGAAACTGGATCAAGAGATGTCGTTTCATATGTATTAAAACAAGGTAAAATAAGATTTGTCATTACTTCTGCATTTTCGCCTGATCATGAAATCATGAAACATGTTGCACTTCATGGTGATGGGGTAAAAGTACTTGCCCTATGGGTTGATAACGCTACCGATGCATACCACAAAGCGATAGAACGTGGTGCAGAAAGTGCTTTTGAGCCTATTAAAGTAGAAGATGAACATGGCTATGTAATGATGGCCGCTATCAAAACCTATGGTGACACAATTCACACTATAATAGAAAGAAGTGAGTATAATGGCGTCTTCTTGCCTGGATATATGCCAAAATCAAGTTTGGTCAAAATAAACTCTCTTGGATTTAAATATGTAGATCACTGTGTCGGCAATGTAGAGTTAGGTCAAATGAACAAATGGGTAAAGTTTTATGAAGAAGTTATGGGCTTCAAGCTTTTAGTAACTTTTGATGATAAAGATATATCTACAGATTACACAGCGCTGATGAGTAAAGTGGTGAGTAATGGAAATGGATTTATCAAATTCCCTATAAATGAGCCTGCCGCAGGTAAGAAGAAATCTCAAATAGAAGAGTATCTTGATTTTTACCGTGGAGCAGGTGTTCAGCACATTGCTATTGCTACAGACGACATCGTTCACACAGTTGAATCATTAAGAAATAATGGCGTCGAATTCTTATATGTACCTGACAATTATTACGATACGGTATTAGAAAGAGTAGGGGAGATAAAAGAAGACATTAATGAGTTGAAACGAATGAATATCTTAGTAGATCGAGATGAAGAAGGTTATTTATTACAGATATTTACAAAACCTATTCAAGATAGACCAACAGTTTTCTTCGAAATCATAGAGAGACATGGTGCAAAATCTTTTGGTAAAGGAAATTTTAAAGCTTTATTCGAAGCTATAGAAAGAGAACAAGAGTTGAGAGGGACTTTATAGTATTTTTGTCTTATTAGTATAAAAAAAGGTGATGGAACATTGTGTTCTATCGCCTTTTTTGTTTTTAAGCAAATTTTGGCATGATAATTGGATTACATATTAAATATATTTACAATATGTAATTTGTGAATAATGTTTCGTTTAATTCTTCTTTAAATTAATTGATAATATAAAAACCTTTGATATGATATCTTTACAAAAGACAGGATGTATTGTGAAGCGTAAGACTTTCCAATTTTTAGTTTTTGGTACTTTATTGTTATTCATTGCTTCATGTACGACAGACTCAGTAGTACAGAATAGTAAATTTACAGATGAGTACAATGCAGATTTTCTTTTTGCATATTATAATCAAATTTGTAAAACTGCCAAAACCACGCAAGGGTTTTTCCCACCACAAACTGCTAGAGCTTATGGTTATATAGGTATAGCTGGTTACGAAGCTGTGGTCCATGGTATAGAAGGTGCAACAAGTCTACAAGATCAGTTAAACGGCTTTGACTCTTATCAATTACCAGAAGTTATTAGTGGTCAAAAGTATAATTGGGCTATCGCGTCTAATGCTGCTACTGCTAGAATAATGAAGTATATGTTTGACAAAAACTTGACTGCTGTCAACCGTGTAAAAATAGATAGTATCGAGACATCTACACACGCGGCACTTTCTGAAAATGAAGATGCAGCTATTGTTTCAAGGTCTCAAGAATATGGCTATCAAGTAGCAGAAGTGGTTTATGCTTATTCAAAAACAGATGGAGGCCATGAATCATATCTAGATCCATTTCAACAGCCTTTTTCAATTCCAAATGATCCTTATTGCTGGGTCCCTACCGGTGCCGTTACCAATCCATTGAGCCCAAAATGGGGTAAAAATCGACCTTTCCTTATATCAAATATTGCTAAGACACAGCCAGCAGGTCACATGCCTTTTTCAATAGACCCTAGTTCTGAATTTTATAAAGAAGCAATGGTCGTTTACAATACTGTTAAAAATAATACAGCTGAACAAATAGAAATAGCAAAATACTGGGCAGATGATCCATTTGCAACTTGTACACCAGCTGGGCACACATTTAATATTCTAGCACAAATATTAAAAGAAGAAAGAGCTACGCTAGCTAAATCAAGTATGGCGTTTGCCAAGATGTGTCTTGCAGAAAATGATGCATTTATATCTTGCTGGAAAGGTAAATATGATTACGTCCTACTCAGACCTGTGACATATATAAAAAGGCATATTGACCCAAGTTTTAATACAGTCATTGGTACACCACCATTTCCTGCTTACACTTCTGGCCACTCTTGTGAGATAGGAGCAGGATCTCGTATTCTGACATCATTATTTACAGATGGGAGTGGTGATTATTCATTTACAGACTATAGTCAGTTGCAATATGGTTTCTTTGCCCGTAGTTATTCAAACTTCGATGAAATGGCTGAAGAATGTGCGAGTAGCAGATTATATGGTGGCATCCACTATCCTATTGACAACTCAAAAGGTTTACAGGTAGGTAGAGCAATCGGGGACAATATCAATAAAGAATTAGAATGGCCAAGGTTTGTAAACTAATAAAAGTACATTTTGCAACCAATCCTATGTATAATATTACTTCACAGGATTGTAATATGTGTGTTTTTTGATATCAAATTATAGGTTAAGTCATGAACAAATATAAATTTATTTATCTCCTTATAATTATCCATTTAGCTTCATGTAAGGAGCAAGTTGATTACGATAAATTAATTACTGAATTTGCTTATATTCAGTGTCGGGCGATAGTTTTGAAAGATAAACGATTCCAAATGGCCGATCATCTAAGAAGTATAGAAATTGATTCCATTGATAAAAAGAAGGAAATTGACTCTCTTAAAATAGCTATAAGTGAGATAAAAAACACTAGTTTAGTATTAGCTGATTCCATTAAAGTGAAACTAGATGATATTTTGACCAATAAATTATCAGGTCATGATGAACAAAAAGAATTCACTGATCGTCTCGCAGCGTATATCAAAGCTAATGGTTGTTCTTCTCTTCAGGCAGAATAGGATTTCGGGTCAATGAACTAATGTATCTGAAAAATATCAACCCGAAAATTATAATTCCCAAAGAAAGCATAGATTTTGGGAAATCGGGTTTTATGACAATCATAGCGCCTATATATTGGACAAAGAATATAACATAAAGAAATGTCGTAAATGTTTGTCTCGATATTTTGTGTACCAAATATGCACCCAGCGGGGCAAAAAATATTACAATAGGAATACAACTAAGCCACATATCATAAGTTTGTGTCACAATATCCTTTAAGATAAAAGCATGGAGTGCAAATCCTGCAATGGTCTCCACTGTCATAATGATAATGGAAGATGGCGTTGCTACTTTTTCATTTACTTTGTAATAAATGACCAAAAAGCAAAAAGTAAAAATATTGATTCCTGTTCCAAACAGAGATGAAATGCCACCACCGATAAATCCAAAAACTAACAAGTTGATAATGTCCATATTTCTGAAATCTATGATCTTTTGTAAGATGACTCTTTGACTTTTTCTATTTTCTAAAAATAAGACAATTCCAAATGCTAACCATAGTGAAACGAAAATGAGTTTTGCATAGACCGGAAGTACAAATGGAACTAAGTAATAAGTTCCTAAAACCAAACCAAATAGACCACCCAAAGTCACATAAATAATGTAGTTCCAATCCAAGGGGATTTTTTTATTGAGAATATAAATAGATGCTGCTGTCATGCCTATACTTTGTATAGCAAATGCAAAATTTCTAGCGATATCAGGTATTATGCCCAAATATAAAGTAAAAATAGGGTAAGCTACCGATGCACTACCTTCAGGACTAGAGCCGGCTATAAACGAACCAAAAACCATGGTGATCATAACAGCAAGATTTTCTTGTAGAATATAGAACTTATCGTTTTCTATCATAAACCAAAACCAAATAGCTAGTACGACTACCAAATACGTCCAATATATTAAAGGATAATTTTTATAATTCAATTTATGACAATTATATATTAAAAAACTAATTTTACGGTTTCAATATTAAAATCAAACACAACTATATGGATAATTCAGAAAAATTGATAGAAAAACTACAAGAAGAACAAGAATATATCAAAAACATACAGATCAATCTATTTGAGAATTTCAACATTTTGATGGAAAATCAGAAAAACAAGGTTGAAAATCAAGATCTTGTGGTTCAGAATCAAAGTCTTATTATAAGAAATCAAGATGTCATTGTCAATAATCAGATTAATATCATAAAAAATCAAAAACAGATTGTTGAAAACCAAGTCACACTTGCTGTTATTTTAAAAACTCAGGCAAAAATACTACATCTTATTGATAATATGGCTGGAAATAAAAGTTCGGAGTCTGAAGTAAATGAGCTTATCCATAATATCTTCTCTAAGACGAAGGAGCAATTTGATAAAGGTACATTAAAACCTTATGAATTAGACTAACAGATGAGTCACTTAGCTAAAGTTTTTTAATTGCTCTTCTAGCAGTTTAATGTTGATTTTTAATGTTTTATTCTCTGCTTCTCTACTGTCAAGAAGTTGCTTTAGCATTTGTATTTGCAATTGTGTACTTTCTAATTTTTGGTTTAACAGTTTAATATTAAAGCTATATTTTTCATTTTCAAATTCAACTGCAGTTTCATTATCTATATTTAATGCCTTTCTTTTTTTGATTTTCAAACCGCCTTTTTTATAAAATTCCGGTATGTCGGAATTATAGAGATCGTCTATAGGGATTTCAAAGAAGTCACTAAATTTCTGAACAACATCCAATCCAGGAAGTGTTTTGCCAATTTCATAGTCTGAAATGGCGCTTTTGCTTATTTTTAGCGTTTCGCTGAGACCTAAAAGTGTCATTTTCTTAGACTTCCGAAGAAATCTAAGATTATTTCCAAAAAAATATTCCGTTTTATTGGAAATTTCCATATATTCAGTATTTTTGCTGCGTTATTAAAATGTGGGTCAAAAATACGATTATATTTTATTTTCCACTTTACAATTTTTATTTAATCAAATGCCAATTTCTTTTGGGAGATTTTGGTTTTTTTAAAGTATTTAGCCATCTCTTCACTATTAAAACCAACACAATGAGATTTAAAATTTATTATTTTCTTTTTCTAGTTTTTTTAATTGGTACTGCCAATTTACTTAAGGCACAAACACCTTCTGATGCTCTCATGATGGAAAAAAATGAACTCTGTATAGCACTTCTTTATCAACATGATACTTGGGATGAATATTGGGAGGGAAGTCTTCTGAGAGAGAATAAAAATATCGGTGTCTTGACAAGAAATACTATTTTGCCTACGATGGCTTATGGAATCACAAATAAGTTTAACATCATTGCTGCATTACCTTATGTGACCACTGAAGCATCAGGTGGACAAATGGTAGGTGCATCAGGACTGCAAGACTTCGGTATTTTTGCGAAGTATGCACCATATGAGATAAAAAAAGAATCAGGGTCATTGTCTACTTTTGTTACAGGAGGATTTAGCTTGCCAGTATCTTCATATCTTTCAGATTATATGCCCTTCAGTCTTGGTCTTGGTACTCAGGAATTTTCAATAAGAGGAATCGCAAAATACGAACACAAATCAGGTATATATCTACGTGGAAGCTATGCCTACCTACATCGCACTACTACGGAGGCTGAGAGAGATTATTATTATGCTGATGGATCATTTTACACCACTACCATGGATGTACCCAGCGCTTCTAATGCTGAATTGGCATTGGGAGGTTGGCTATTCAAGAAGTCTATACAACTTGAAGCTGGATATGTCACTCAAACTTCTTTTTCAGGAGATGACATCAGAAGACAAAATGCTGGTCAACCTACCAATAAAATGGACATGGCAACCATCAATGGAAGATTGAGATATTTTCCATCTGTATTGAAAGGAATGAGTATTATGGTAGGTTACACAGACGTAGTTTCAGGGAGAAATGTTGGCAAATCTACTATTATCTCAGGTGGACTTACCTATCAGTTTATGCTTAAAAAACCACAATCTCAACCTTAACCTTAGCCTCAACCTTAACCTTTGCCTTAATCTTTATCTCAACCTCAATCTTATCAAAATGACTTTTAATAAATATATTTATAGATTTTGTTTTCTATTTGGATTATTATCAATTATAATCTTCACACAAAGTTGCGAAAAAGATCTACCTCGATTTGTAGCTTTCGAGCCTTATTCTTTTGCAGGATTGGATGATGATGGTGGTACTTGGAAACAAGTGCACATGGCAAGTGTAGAACAAATCAAAATAGATGCACCGACTGACCCTAACTCTGATGCATACAAAAATGAAATTGCTGCTGCAAAAGCTGCAATAGCATCAATGACAGCGGATGATGAGGATGCAGTGAAATATTGGGGCAACAACCCTATCGTAAGATGGAATGAAATCGCAAGAGAATTGGCCGCAAAGTACAATCTTATACCACCACCAAATGCTGATGGTACTTACACTTTGCCAGATCCTGCTAATCCAAGTAAATTTCCATATTTCCCATTTGCGCATCCACCGTACTCGTCAAGAGCTTATGCATACATGAGTGTGGCACAGTTTGATGCATTGATTGCAGCTTGGCATTACAAATATAAGTTTGGCAGACCAGCTTTGCATAAAAATGATGGCACCATTAAACAGTCTTTGCCTACTTCAGACTTACCATCATATCCTTCTGATGGTGCAGTGGTAGCCGCGGTATCCAGAGAGATACTATCAGCAATGTTCCCATTAGAAAAAGAATATCTAAAATCAAAATCAGATGAAGCTAAAGAAGCATTGATTTTGTCAGGACTGCATGTTCAAAGCGATGTTACTGCAGGTGACTCTTTAGGTAGGGGCGTAGCAAAAGTATTATTGCAAAGAGCAGCAGGCGATGGTATGAAGTTTGCCCAAACGCCAAAACCTATTTCTGATTCTATCAAAAATGCAGCTTTTGTGCGCTTCGGTTGGCAGTGGACCAATCAAGAGTCTCCAGTCAGACCAGTAGGATTGACACCATTATTTGGCAAAGTAAAAACATGGAATGTTACTGATTTGGTAGCCGTGCGTCCACCAGTTCCGCCAGCAATTGGTTCTGCGGAGTTTAATAAAGCAGCAGATGAATTAAAAAACATTGCTGACAATATCACTACCGAACAAAGAAAGATAGCCAATTGGTGGTCTGATGGTTTTAGTACCACGACACCTCCAGGACATTGGAATAAATTGGCTTCTGATTATTTAGTGAAATATAAACTTAACCCATTAAGGTCTGCTAGAACGTTGGCATATATGAATATGGCAGTACAAGACGCTGGTATTAGCTGTTGGGATGCAAAATATTACTACCACTATCCGAGACCAATAGAAGCCATTCCTGGATTTAAGGGTATTTTGGGTACACCTAATTTTCCAAGTTATACATCTGGTCATAGCACATTTTCAGCAGCAGCTGCAGCTGTACTAGGATACATTTTCCCAGCCGAAAAGTCATTTGTAGATGCTTGGGCACTAGAAGCTGCTGAGTCTAGAATATATGGGGGGATTCATTACCGTTTTGACTCTGAAGCTGGATTGGTTCAGGGAACTCAAGTAGCTGAATATACCATAAATAAAGCTAAAGTCGACGGAGCCAAGTAAGAGAAACTTGGTGTTTTGTTCCACATTAAGTTTCTTTTAATGTTGGCTGAGGCAGCGTTTTACGCTGCCTCTTTCATTGACGCAAAAAAAAACAGCATGTGGATATGTTTACACATGCTGTTTTTAAAGTATTTTTTCTCTTCAATTCTATTAGTGAATTAATATAAATCCATCAATAAAGCGAGACGCTTTAACTAACCCAAGCTAAGCTAGGACGCTTAACTTATCATCCCGCACTCATCTCTCCTATCTCATCACTCATCTCTCATTTCATCAATCTTCTTCTTCATGATGTTCTGCAATTAATTTTTGTTGAATATCAGGAGGTACTGGTACGTAATCAGCGAATTTTCTGGTGAACTTTGCTCTACCTTGCGATATAGATCTAAGCGTAGATGAATATTGATACATCTCTGCAATAGGTACTCTGGCCTTGATTTTTTGGTAATGGCCATCCGAATCCATACCAACTATTATGGCTCTACGAGTCTGAAGATCTCCCATAATATCTCCCATGGCAGCATCAGGACAAGTGATCTCTACGTCATAGATAGGTTCTAATATTTGTGGGCCTGCATTTTTGAATGCTGCTCTGAATGCACCCACTGATGCTAACATGAATGCCATATCATTAGAGTCAACAGCGTGCATTTTACCGTCATATATGCTGACCCTGATATCTTGACAATGCGATCCTGTAAGTGGTCCTTCTTGCATTTTTTGCATGATGCCTTTTTTGATGGCACTAGCATATTTAGCATCAATCGTTCCACCTACAATACACCAATAGAAAGCTAATTTCCCGCCCCATTCTAAAGTGTCTATTTCTGTATTTTTTACAGTAAGACCTTCAGGATTGGCCATACCATCGTGGTACGGTTCTATGCGCATGTGGACTTCTCCGAATTGTCCTGCGCCACCACTTTGTTTTTTGTGGCGATAAGATTCATTGGCACTTCGTGTGATGGTTTCTCTATAAGGTATTCGCGGACGTTCAAAATTCATTTGCACGCCATTCACTTTTTCTATTCTATATTTGATAAGATCTAGGTGTAATTGACCTTGACCGTGTATGATCGTTTGTTTTAGAGATGCAGACTGTTCTATTACCAAGGTTGGATCTTCTTCTTCTATCTGATGAAGTGACTTGATGAGTTTCTCCATATCTGCTTTACTCGGTGGTGTAACAGCTGTTCTGATACGTGGCTCAGGAAAGTGAATAGGATCTATTTCTATGGTCAATCCTTTGCCATTCAATGTATTATTGGTATGTGAATTTTTTAGTTTTAAAGTCACGCCAATATCGCCTGCTTGTAAAAAATCTATGGTATTTCTAATCTTACCATTAGCTTCGAATACTTGGCTGATGCGTTCATGGGTGCCATTTTTTGCATTGATCAAATCATCGCCAGCTCGCACTGTGCCAGAGTACACTTTAAAATAACTGACTAGGCCAACTTGTGGTTCTGAAATGGTTTTGTATATGAAAATAGAAGGAGTCGCTTTTGTATCATAAGTCAAGGTATTACCATCTACCAGCGAAAAAGCAGGAACGTCAGCAGGTGAAGGGACTACATCATTTATAAAACCCATGATTCTACCGCTGCCCATATTTTTTGTAGCAGAACAGCAAAAAACAGGATATATCTGTTGGTGTGCTAGTGCTATTCTTAGTCCTTCTGTAAGCTCTTCTTCTGAAAGTGTGCCTTTTTCAAAATACTTCTCCATCAGTCCTTCTTCGTTTTCAGCAGCAGCTTCTACGATGGCATTGTGCATTTCTTTGGCCTTAGCCATTTCACTATCGGGAATGGGGTGTTTAGCAGGTTTTCCACCTTTACTATCGAAAACATACATCACCATATGGAGCACATCAATGATAGAATTGAAAGCAGCACCTTGATTTAGTGGGTATTGGAATGGCATTACTTTTGGACCAAATCTTTCTTTAGCTTGTTCTAAGGTATTGTCAAAGTCTGCTTTGTCGTGGTCCACTTGATTTATTACAAAGATAGCAGGTGTTTTAAAATCATTGACATAATCCCAAAGGATTTCTGTGCCTACTTCCACACCGTGTGCTGCATTTAATAGGATGAGTGCAGTATCTGACACTTTCATGGATGATACTACCTCTCCAATAAAATCGTCAAATCCTGGTGTGTCTAAAATATTTATCTTACAGTCTCGCCATTTTACGTGCATCAAGGTACTGAACAGGGAATTTCCTCTTTCTTGTTCAATAGCACTGTAATCTGAAACAGTATTGCTAGCACCGACATTTCCCATCCGACTTATAGCGCCAGACTCAAACAACATGGTTTCTGCAAAACTCGTTTTTCCGCTGCCCGAATGACCGAGCAGCACCACATTTCTAATTTTTTTAGTATCTACACTCATATGACAATAATGATTATATGGTTAATAATATAAAATCGCACGAATAACATAAATCAAAATAATAAAATCAGGCTTTAAGGTACAACCAATTTAACTATCTTCATAATTTTGATTATCAAAATATTGTAATTAACTATTTCTTTTTTTAAATTGAAATTGGTGTAATGTTTAAAACACATATTTTCAATATATTAAAGGACTGCTACAAAATCGATCTGCTACTATTGTTTTTGATGGCAGAAAGGTAAGAAGGTGTGCGATGTCCATGTAGATGTAAGGTCATTTAGAATGGTGATAAACATCAGATGAATGATGAAACTTTTTTTATTTGGACAATATCCTTTAAATTATTCTAAAGCAATCACCCTTAGAATGAAATAAATAGGATACATCTTCGTTACTTTGCAACCGAAATGCAATCATGGACAAAAAATCAATCGACAATCAATCTTGGGCTATTCTTATTTTCTTGAGTCTCGTTTGGGGATGCTCATTTATATTAATCAAAAAAGCGCTGATTGCATTTGACCCTATTCAGTTGGCTTGTCTTCGTATCAGTATTTCTTCACTTGCTTTTACACCTATTATGTTGTGGCATCGCAAAGATGTCGATTGGTCCAAATGGCCAAAATTTCTTGCCATCGGGTTAACAGGTAGTGGTGTGCCTGCCTTTCTGTTCTTTTTGGCGCAGTCTCATATCAGTAGTTCTGTGGCAGGATTGCTCAATAGTCTTACGCCTATTTGGACCTTGCTGATCGGGATATTTATTTTTAGACTACAGTTTGATCGTACAAAATTGGTAGGTGTTTTGATTGGGTTTTTAGGTGCAGCGTCTATTGTTTTACTTGGTTCTGAAGATATTACGGGTGGCAATCCTTGGTATAGTATTTTGGTCATTATTGCTACGATATGTTATGGATCAAGTGTTAATATGGTACAAGCTTTTTTTGGTACTACCAAGCCTATTATCATTAGTAGCGTTTCTTTTTTTCTTATTGGACCACCTGCTTTGATTTATCTTGCATTTTCAGATTTTTCTACAACACTTTTGACTAATCCACAAGCACTGCAAGCGTTGGGAGCTGTATCCATTCTGTCATTGGCTGGTACAGTACTTTCTACCATATTATTTTATACATTAGTACAAAAGACTAGTGCCGTTTTTGGTAGTACAGTGACTTATCTAATGCCTGCAATCGCAATCTTTTGGGGATTTCTTGATGGAGAGACGATTTCTATACTACATTTTGGCGGAATGGCTTTGATATTATTAGGTGTTTACATTACTAAAAAGTAAAAAGATGAATCAAATTCCAGGTTTATATATAACAGATTCAGAAGATAAAGGAAGAGGTGTTTTTACTTCCATCGATATCGCTCTAGATGATGTCATTGAAGTGTGTCCTATTATAAAGATATCAAAAGCTGAACTTCCTATCATTCATAAAACAGTACTCCACGATTATTACTTTCTGTGGGGAGAAAATATGGATGAATGTGCTATCGCCTTAGGATTCGGTAGTCTGTATAATCATGAAGTTCATCCTAATGCCAATTTCATTCTTGATCTAGAAAATGATACTATTGATATCGTAGCTATTAGAGATATCTCAGCTGGAGAAGAGATTACACTCAATTATCATGGTGAACCTGGTGACGAAGAACCACTTTGGTTTTAGTTTCTTTGATTTGGGTAGCTCTTGATGTAAAATAATACTATTTATTGTTTGTAGTATTGGGGAATAGAAATTATATTTGTGAAATTAATTTTAATCCCGAATAATCATGCATCATACTCGCCGTAAATTCATCTTACAATCTTCATCCACCGCATTAGGTTTGGGTCTTTTATCATCATTACCATTTAATGGCTTACTGGCCAAAGGTAGTTTAGTCGGTGCTAATGATACGATCAATGTTGGTTTGATAGGGTGTAAGGGTATGGGATGGTCTAACCTGAAATCTCAACTGACCAATAATCCTGAAGTGAGATGTATTGCATTGGCTGATGTAGATCAAAGTGTACTCGATGAACGAACCAATGACGTCGAAAAGCTGAAAGGCAATCGCCCTAAACAGTTCAAAGATTATAGACGAATGTTGGAAATGAAGGAGATCGATGCTGTGATCATTGGTACACCTGACCATTGGCACTGTTTGATGTTTTGTGATGCGCTATCTGCTGATAAACACGTTTATTGTGAGAAACCACTTGCCAACTCTATAGAAGAATGTAATGTGATGATGGCTGCTGCCAAAAGATACCCTAAGATTGTACAAATAGGACAATGGCAAAGAAGTGGCAAACATTATCAGCAAGCCCACCAATATCTAAAAAGCGGAAAGCTAGGAAATATAAGATTAGTAAAATGCTGGGCTTACCAAGGTTGGATGCAGCCTGTTAATGTTAAACCTGATGCATCTGTACCTGTAGGTGTAGATTATGATATGTGGCTAGGACCTGCACCACAAAGACCATTTAATCCCAATCGTTTTCATTTTAATTTCAGATGGTACTGGGATTACGCGGGCGGATTGATGACAGATTGGGGCGTACATGAGATTGACATTGCTTTATATTTTATGGGCGTACAAGCACCAAAATCTGTGATAGCTTCGGGTGGGAAACTGGCTTATCCTGATGATGCTTCAGAAACACCAGATACTTTGCAAGCGGTATTTGAATATGAAAACTTCAATATGCTATGGGAACATGCTACTGGCATAGATAATGGTCCTTATGGTAAATCAGAAGGAATAGCCTTTATTGGTAATCATGGAACCTTGGTTGTGAATAGAGAAGGCTGGAGTGTCATTCCTGAAACGCAAAGAAATAGTGAAGGGATATTAAACTATGAGATCGAAAATATGCCTGAACAACGCAAACCTAATAGTGTAGACTATCTCGCAGAACATGGAAAAAACTTTGTGGCTGCTATAAAAAAGAATGATGCATCAATACTAGCATGTGGAATTGAGACTGGCGCCGTGGCAGCAATTAATGCACATATGGGCAATGTAGCCTTCAAAACAGGTCGTAAAGTCTATTGGGATGCTTCTACAGGTACATTCAAAAATGATGCAGAAGCCAATAAACTTATCAAAACAAATTATCAAAATGGCTGGAAACTACCTGTAATTTAAATAGATATACAATTATTTTTAGGCTCAGATTAATTAAAATGAGGTATAATTCATTCATTTATACTTTATTATTGAATAGTGAGATAAGTATCAATAGATGCAAAAGCTACTAATTTGATCAAATATTAGAAAAAAATTAGAAAGCCCTAATTTTCATAAGTAATACAAAATCAATTAATTACATGTTGTGTATAAAAATATATGAAATTATATAGTATAATATTTTTTTATATATATAATGCAATCTATCTTTGCATCAGAATAGCGTGAGAAACTGTTCTGAACCTATATTAAAATCCAACCTGATCATATATTCATAAATAACACATCTGTAAATTTAATATTTACATTTTAGTGGTTTTGAATACTATGTAGACTTTGCAATCATTGATTGTATGATGTCTGAATAATAATAGAAAATATAAATGATTAAACATTAATTTAGTATCCATTATTGTGGTATTAAATAAAACAAGTGTGTATTTTTCACATTATGTATTAAAGAAATATTTATATAAATATTTCCACTACTTATTCTATATCCAACCCTGATTTTGATTTTAGAAACGGAAGATTAAAGACGGCTTTCTGTCTTTTCGACGAATTATTTTTCTTTAACCATTAAGTTACTGGGACTTAGGTGTATACATATATATCCTAATCTCATGACAGTAAAATTTATTTCTTAAACTCAAAATTTGGATCTCATGAACGAAACAAATTCAACACGTTTCAGTACCATAAGCAGGATGTTAGCATTCTTCGTGGTATTTTTCATCGGCACCTCGACCATCTCAACGGCCCAGTCCGTTTGTGCATGTAAAGGTGCTATTCAAGTATCTGTAAATGACGCCTGCCAAGCAGCCATCACTTCAGATATGATTCTTACTAACGGTCTTACATGTGGTGGCGCTGCTACTGCAGTGGTGACCTTAATGAAGACGCCGACTGGCAATATTATTGCTACGGGTACAGGATCTGCCTTATTGCAAGACGCTCATCTTTATATCGGTAAAAAGATATATGGTAAAGTGACTGAAAGTACTGGTGTGAATTCTTGTTGGACCGAGATTGTCATCGAAGACAAACTGGCTCCAGTTATTGAATGTCCTGATGATTTGACCCTTACTTGTTACCAACTAGCAGCTTACTGCCCAGTTGTTACTGAAAATTGTTCTCACTACACATTAAATATGATAGCTGAGACCATCACTGTAAATGATTGTAGACCTGCTACAGGTCTTCCAGACGAAGTATTGAAAGTAATCACTCGTACTTATCAAGCTGTAGACGAAAGCGGTAACGTTTCTGCACCATGTACAGTTAATATTACAGTAGAAGGATTGCCTACACTAAATGATCCGTATATCAATATGCCTGCTAACAGATGGCTTGCAGATGATACTGAATTGCAATGTAATGAAGATTATGCAAAAATACCTGCTGGTCAGCCTTTTGCAGGTAACCCATCTCCATTTGATATCACTTCTGGTGGTAAAACAAGAAGAGGTACTGGTGTTCCATACTTATTATTGTGGAATCCTACTACCTTTAATGCAGGTGTTATTGACGGTAACGGTCCTGGATCTATTACTTTAATTGGTGGTACAGATAATACACAAACTGCCACTAGAACTTTAGGTGCTGAGATTTGCTTCAATTCATTGGACAATCAGACTATGACTTTTAACTGGAGTGCATTTATGCAAAATAATGCAGGAGTATCAGGAAATGGTCAGTTCCTTAATGATGAACCAGTTTATTCTGTAAACGGTATAGAAACAAATCTTCCTCCAGTAGTAACAGGTGTTAATACAGGTAGCGGTCTTCTTTCAGTTGTATTAGAAAAAGGAGATGAGTTTTGCTTCAGAGTATATACTATGAACAGAGCAAATCATACGCATTTGACTATTTCAAACATAACATCTAACGTACCAACTGCACTTCCAAGATTATATTTACCTATTTATCCAACACCAGATTTATACTGTAATGTATTGGTTTCTTTTTCTGATGTAAAATTACCTGAAATAGGATGTGTTACAAAGATATTGAGAACTTGGCAAGTACTGGAGTGGTCTTGTAGAGGTACTCAGAGAATTAGAACACACTTACAGATGATAGAAATAGCTGATAAAGTTGGCCCTACTATCACTGCACCAGTAGACTTTACTGCTTCTACAAATGGACATTCTTGCGAAGCAAATATAGCATTCCCTGCAGCTTTAGTATTTGATAGCTGTAGTACATGGACGGTAGATATCACATACCCAGGTGGATTTATCAAAGGTGTAAATGGTGGTCTAGGTAAACTTCCAGTAGGATGTCATACTGTAACATATACGGCTTATGATGCTTGTTATAATAGTACCACAGCTACTGTTGTAGTGACTGTAGTAGACAATACACCGCCAGTTGCGATTTGTGATCAAAACACAGTAATCGGATTGACACTTGATGGTAAAGCATGGGTTCCAGCTACTTCATTTGATGATGGCAGTTATGACGAGTGCGAATTGGCAAAAATGTTGGTTAGAAGAATGAATCCACAAGCATGTACACCTTGTAAAACTCCAGAATTCCCGGGCTTTACTTTCTTAGGTGAATATGTGAATTCAGGTAAGTCTACGCCACACTACTATTATATTTCTAAGCATAGATCTACACCAGAAGTGGCTATCAAAACAGCAGCTGCAATGGGTGGATACGTAGTAGCAATCAATACTGCAGCAGAAAATGCTTGGGTATATGATCAAGTACAACAGTGGAATCTTAATGAAGATTACCTTATAGGATTAAGAGATATTAAGAAAAAAGGATTGTTCTCTTGGTTAAGTAATGAGACTTCTACTTATAGAAATTGGGCAGTGGCATCTCCAAGAGATGTTGTAGATGGTGAAAATTCATATGATTTCGTAAGAGTATTAGATGCTGATGCAAGATGGTATGACTTCGGTACTGACCAATGTGAAACTGAAGAATGGTTGTATGTAATCGAAATCACTGATCCATGTGGATTTAGTTCTTATGCACAGTTCTGCTGTTCAGATGTAGGAACGACACCACATATGGTACAGTTTAGAGTTATAGACAAAGCCGGTAACTGGAATGATTGTATGGTAAATGCTATCGTACAAGATAAATTGCCACCAGCAATTACTTGTCCTTCACATATGACTGTAACTTGTGAAGATATATTTGATCTTACCAAGTTGAGAGCAGCATTCGGATGGCCTACAGTATATGACAACTGTGAAAATCCAAGAGTAGTTACAGATTCAATCATTGATTTGAATAGTTGTAGAATTGGAACAATCACACGTAGATTCGTAGCGACTGATGCAGGTGGAAGAACAGCTTCTTGTACACAAATCATTACAATAGAAGGTTCGGATAATCCATTCGAAATGACATTAGATAGATGGCCTGCAGACAGAACAATAAGCGATTGTGCTGATCCAAATAGCCCAGTATTCGGTCCAGATGTACTTGGTAGACCTAATCTTATTGCTGACAATACTTGTAGCTTAGTAGGTTCAGAATATACAGATCAAATTTTTACATTCAATAATTCTACAGGAGAAGCTTGTTTCAAAATCTTAAGACACTGGACAGTTATCGATTGGTGCCAAAGATATGAAATCACTCCAGGTGGTGGATACGCATACAAAACTTGGGAACATACTCAAGTGATTAAAGTAAATGATCCTGTAAAACCAGTGATTACAAGTAGTTGTGCACGTAAATCAGTATGTACTTACGATCCAGGATGTACTGATGGGTACATCGAACTTATCGCAACAGGTACTGATGTATGTACAGATATATTACGTTGGAGCTATAAAATAGATGCTTTCAACAACGGCTCTTTCGATTTAGGTCTCTCAAATACTGGTTTAGGAAATACAGCTGATGCAAGTGGAAGATATCCAATAGGAAATCACAGAATACAATGGTCATTCGAAGATAGATGTGGTAACATTACAACATGCGATCAATTATTTGATATCGTAAATTGTAAAGCACCAACACCTTACTGTTTGAATGGTTTGGCTACAAGTCTAATGCCTATTGATACTAATAATGATGGTACTCCTGATGTAGGTATGATAGATATATGGGCTAAAGACTTTGATAATGGAAGTTCACACCCATGTGGATACGAAGTGATCTTATCATTCGAGCCAGTAACATTGGATGCTAATGGTAAGCCAGTAGTAAAAGACAGCCTTATCTTTACTTGTGCAGACTTAGGTAGAGTAGATTTAGATCTTTACGCTGCTGTTATTACCCCTATGGGTACAGTAGTTCAAGATTACTGTTCAACATTTATCAATATCCAAGACAACAATGAAGTTTGCGAAGATGATGGTAGAAGATTTGCTATCAACGGTAGTGCGATGACAGAATCAGCAGAGCCTGTAAAAGATGTATTCGTGAAGTTAGAAGGTAGCGAAATGAATGCTATGACAAACGTACAAGGTATCTATTCTTTTGGTAACATGCCGATTGGTGGTAGCTATACAGTTAGCCCTAGCAAAAATGATGATATCTTGAATGGTGTCACTACATTGGACTTAGTAATGATGCAGAGACATATCTTAGGAATTCAGAAGTTGACATCACCATACAAAATGATTGCAGCTGACGTAAACAAAGATAAAAACATTACAGCTGCTGACTTAGTAGAGCTTCGTAAAGTGATCTTGGGTGTAAATACAAAATTCAGTAACAATGAATCATGGAGATTTGTAGACAAGTCACATACATTCGGTGATACTCAGTTTGCTCTTAGTGAATTATTCTCTGAGAAAACAAGTGTAGATAATATTAATGCAGACATGATCGTAGACTTCACTTCTATCAAAGTAGGTGATGTAAACGAAAGTGCAGCAGCAAATGTAAATAGCAATAACTTAGAGTCTAGATCAGGACAGTCTCTTGCACTTACGACTGAAAATCAAACATTCGAAGCAGGTCAAATCGTAACGATCCCTGTGAATGTAGCAGAAAATGCAGATGTGACAGGATTCCAGTTTACTGTAAACTTTGACACTGAATTATTCAGCCTTGAAGCAGTCAATGGTGGTATCATCGGTATGACAGATCAGAACTTCGGTTTTGCAAAACTTGCAGATGGTATTGTTACGCTATCTTACAACAAAGAGAAAGCAATGAATCTAGTAGAAGGTGCAAATGTATTCACATTAACACTGAAAGCTAAAGACAAAGGCTTAGTTTCTCAAGGACTTTGGGTAGACTCATCACTTACTCCAGCTGAAGCATACACAAATGACAATGATGTCATGAAAGTTGCCTTCAATGTAAGTGGTAGAACAGAAGCAGCTACTGTATTGTACCAAAATACTCCAAACCCATTCAAAGCGATCACAGTGATAGGTTTCGATCTTCCTGAAGCAATGGATGCAAAAGTTACTATCTATGATGTAACTGGTAGAGTAGTAAAAGTGATTAACAACACTTTTGTAAAAGGATACAATAGCGTAGAGCTTAACAAAAACGAACTTGGTAGTGTAGGTGTACTTTATTACACACTTGAAGCAGGAGACTTCAAAGCTACCAGAAAAATGGTTGTCATAGATTAATTTTCTATAAAGAATTTACTGTTTTTGGGATGGGACCCCTCTTCGAAAAGTCGAAGGGGGTCTTTTTTTTTATGTGGGTTTTTGTGTTTGGAAAAAATGGAAATAGCTGATTTGTGAGATTTTCGAATGGTGCTAAGCTTGAGAAAGATTGCTTTTGTAAAGTTCGTCTAGTAATGCTTACGATCTACTACTATTTCAAAAACTTGATTGTGCATCATTCTATGATTATAGGTAAAGATGAGTGCATGTAAATGCTATTCTGAAATGAGCTAACATTATTACAAGAAATCAGCTGCGTTCCACCTTAGATTGTGCGGTATTATTGTTTGTTGTCAGTCGTCAAGTGATTGGTGTATTGATGGCTTTGCTATGGAGTACATATGGAGTTTATCTGGAGTTCCTATAGTGTACGTACGGCTTTCCTATGGAGTTCCTACGGTGTTCCATCGGGTCACCGTCGGGTCATGGTCGGGAGAGCGTCGGGAGATGGTCGGGGCGTGGTCGGGTGGCCGCTGGGGGCCACGGATGCCACGGATTGAAATCCGTGGTTATAAAACGTAACACCCCTCTGAGGTTATGTGAAGAGTTAAGAACAAAGATACGTTTTTTTTGAAAAAAATGGAGATAATCAACCGTTTTTTACCCTGACCCTGAAGGGAAACGGTTGATTATCATTGTGCAGGAGTATTAGAAAAATGCGAAATGGGAAGGCTAAAATGTTATCAAAATCTTAAATAAAAAAATCGAGTTCCCACTAATGGAATGGTGGCGACATCTGAAAGGTTAAAGTTTTGGATGGGTAAATATTTGCCATTATATTGCAGTTTAAAAAAAAAATAAAAATTATGGCAAAGCAAGTTGGACCGTTTAAATTTTTGGGCAAATTGGGGGAATGGTTTGGATATATATTGAATGGGGAATATCATGTCAGAAGAATCGGTAAGGTGGATAAAAAAGTCAGACAAGAAGGTCCACAGTATGAGGAAACCCGTAAAAATGAAGCTGAATTTGGTATCGCTACAAGATGCGGAGGATTATTTCGTCAAGCAATGATGCATATCACGCAAAGGTGGACAACCAAACATTATCCGCCAAAGGTGATACAGTTGATGATGGAAACATTGAAATCTGACACTGTGCATGCCAAAGGGCAAAGATCTGTCAATTTTGGTCTGAAAAATGCAGAATCTCAGATGGCTTTTAGACGTCTAGATATATATACCAAAAAGAACTATACCCATTATAGAGGCTGCTTGATGAACGAAACCAAAGATGCCATGGTATGGAAAATGAATCACCAAGCGCTATGGTCAAGAAGAGATGATGGGGACACCAAGTCTGTGAAACTTGGCTTTTTGCATGTAGATTTTGATCGTAAAATAGCTAAATATGAAGATGGTTTATCAATCACATGTAAAAGAAATGAGCAAATCGAGTATAGTGAAGTACAGATAGCGCCATCTGGTGATATCAAGCTGCCGTGGACCTTTGTCATCCAACAAGTGTGGCGAGATGGGGATATTCATGAACCTACAGGTATGTTGTTTATGAATGTGTTGCAAGTGATAGAAGGAGAGATGAATATGGAGGATGGATTGCATGGGTCAGATGTTTTAGAGGAGATTGGAGGGTATTGTGTTGATCAGTATGGGGCGCTTGGGTTAAAGGAGCATAGTCTTACTTGCAATGGCATTCAAGGAAGAAACATTTTGGATGAAAATGGTGTCAATTGGGATGTGTTTTTGGATGGATATTTGGGTGATGGATTTGATGAGTGGGTGTTGGGAGACGAGGACAACAAAGGATTGGATGTAACTGAAGATTTAGAAGATGATAGTGAAGAAGAATTAGACATGCAAGTAGTGCTTGGATTGTGTGGCGTAGATGTTGCTGATACGTATACTGAACAAGCATTAAATGAAGTGGAGATTGTAGATGAAAATTGTGAAAAAGAGTTACATGAATCTGAAGATTTAGTTGAGCAAAGTGATCATGGGTTGCATCATGAAGCAGAATTAGATAAACAAGTAGGGTGTGAATTGTTTGAAAATGAAGTTGTCGAAGTGAATAGTGAAAAGGGATTCAATGAAGTGAATGTTATTGATGTACGTGGTGAAAAAGAGTTAGATGAATCTGATGATTTAGAGATGCGGAAGGAGCCTGAATTGTTTGGAGTTGATGATGGGAATGTGCAGCGTGGCGATGTTCTTCATTCATTACATGATGGTATTAGAGAGAAGGGTGGATTGGAGCATTTTGTACCGTGTAAGTCACTTGGTGCTAATCTGCGTGGATTGCAAAAACTTAAAAAGAAAAGAATTCAAAGAACGTCTGCAAAGGGGCAAATTTTACAAAAGATGCATGGGCGGCGTTTGGTATTACAGGATGAATAGTGTTTTTAAGGTTTGCAGAAGTATTATAAATAACGTTATAATTAATGGAGATACTTCTGCATCTAAAGTGGTTACACTTTGATTGTCAATGTAATAGAAGATCGGTTACTACTCAGGTACAAGCTGTTTCCTGACTTGTCCCTTTTAGTGCGGTTGAAATAATTTAGTCACCAATTTGTCCCTTTTTGAAGCAAGCTTTGCCTTTTCGGTGACGGTTTTATGTGTTATATGATTTGGGATTTGGCCATCTATTTTTTTTTTAGATGGATAACACTTTGTAAGGTTAAAATTATTTCAATTTATCATTGCTTTTAAACTAAAAATCTCAACTCTGATTATACAATTGCCTCAAGCCGGCAAGGCTTTTACTTTTTTTCTGCAGCAAAAAAAAGTAAACAAAAAATGCCGCCGCTGTTTTGTCTTCTTAACGCTTAAAAGTCATCTTCTCGACGGAAACAAAAAAAACTCGCCTTTTACATCCGTTCTTTAAATATATTTACTTGTTATTTTAGATTTGTCTTTTGATAAATAGCTCTATTGGCTCAAACAGTTTTTTGTTTGTACCGTCTCCAGTGACTTTTAAGCTAAAGACAAAAAGGCGGATGACAACCCTCCTCCGAAAAAAGTTCTTTCTCCCTAAATATTTTTTATCTTTTGTAAACTAATTTTTGAACCGCTTTGGCTTTTAATTCGGTCTTTACTATCCTGATTTTCATGTCAAAATGCGCCTTTAGTGCGGTAAATCAACACAAAAGATTTACTAAAATGCAGATATTCAAATATTTAAAAACGCACTAAATTTACTGGGGACAAGTCAGAAGCTGTTTTAATTTGATTTTTCTCAAACACAAAATTATGCACGAGCTAGAAGTTTGACATTTTTGCAACTTTGAGGCAAAGATACTTCCAATATCAAGTGATTCTAGCATTATCACTAGGGATTTGCATCCGTTGTTACAAATATTTTAGTCCGTAGGATTAAACCTGAATAGTTATGAATTTTTATGATTATCAATAACTCAATGAATAATAAGAATTTTTTTTGTGTGGCTTCCCGCTTTATCTTTTATTGTAATTGTATATAATCCTGATGGCCAATTATCAACATGGATTTCATTATGATTTTCACGAAGGGTGTCTGCTATAAAAACTTCACCTGTTATTTTTTGGATAGCAATATTGCATCCAATTTGATCATCTTCTAATTTAATCCAAAGTACATCATTTGCTGGATTATTGGTCAGGAAAGATTTGGATGTTTTGATTGATTCATGAACGCTAGTGACGCCTTCCAATCTGATATTATCGAGTCTCCAAGTGGAATTATATAACAACCCACCAAATGTTAGACCAAATTTACCAGTCTGTTGTAAAGGTATCGAATAGGATTTCATATTATTATCTGTATCATAGATGGTTATGTTTGGTAAATAATTATCACCATCAAAAAGCTTAACCATGTTATTAAATGGATCAGAGGACTGTAGATAGGTGTCAAAATGTAAAATAGGGTTCTCAATTCCATCGGCATTAAAACAGACATTAACACTAGAGAGATTAGAATTGCTTTCTGATTTTATTGCAAAATAATCTTCAGGTTCAATACAATTGTCAAGATCTGCTTCAAAAGTATTTGTTTTTATCTGAAGTGCTCCATTTGTCAATGATTTGTCGCAGTAAGTACAATTGTTGACTAAAACCGAATTATGTATTGTTTGATCAAAAGTGATTACTTCTTTTGGTAGCAAAAATGGGGCAAAATATTTATTTAGTGTGTCAGATATTTCAAGGTAATCTACATTGTCGATAGTTGAATAAATTTCTAGGACAGAATTTTCGATGTTTTTAATACCTGAATCCAAAAAATAGTGTTCAAAGTTTCTAATAAATATTTGTGGCAGTGATCCCGATAATGTTGGACTGAATATGGTGAACTCATGAATGTCACTATCATTTTTGATCAATAACTTAAAGGGAATATCAGTGGAATCACATATATTACCGATTAATTCATAGAGTATATATGAAAATCCTAACATAGGATTACATCTATCTACAGGGATTACAGACTTTTGTGAACCTGCTCTAAAAACGTCTTTGGCAGCAGCATTTGTTTTTGTAATATGGAGTGAAAAAGGTGCAGTGGCATGTGTATATTCATCATTTCCTATAGCATAGTTTATGCCAGCGTAAAAATTTATACCAAACAGCAAAGAATCAATATTTAGAGATTTAGCCAATTTGAAATTAAGTTTATCACCTGAAGATAAAGAAAGCTCGCTGATGTATGCTTCATTAATAATGGTGTCTGTAAATGAAACAAAACTTCCATTAGAAATCCTAGAACTCACAGTATAGATCAAGATATTAATTGGAGTATTAGCTGGGATTGGATCTTTTCCACTAAAATTTAAATTTATTTCAAGATTATCCACTTTTTTATCGCACAATCTACCTCCATTTCTTAAATTATTAATGTTCAGCGTAAATAGATTTTTTGTGTTCTCTTGATTGACCAAAGCTTCAGTAATGCCAACAGCCTTCCATGCTTCTTTAACAGCCATAAGTATTTCGTTATCTCCTGGAAATAGGTCTTGTGTCGCTTCAAGTGAATAAGTGTACATATCAAAATACCCACTAGATGGTGACAAATAGTTGATATGGGTATGAAAAACGATTTCTAAAGCCTTATCCATACCAATAGGCTTCACATCATAGTTTACACCTTGTTCGTTTACACCTTTTTTACCATCAGAAAGCATACAAAACCACAAGTTTGAAACAGCACTATTGGTATGTACACCGAAACTTAGGAAAACGGTATTTTGCCAGTTTGATCCTTTATATACGCTAGGATGATTATGTAAATGTGGTTCGTTCATAGTTCGGAATGGGCTAACTTTTCTAAAGATGGGTTTCCCTAGCACCCATGAAAACTTAGCTGGTTGGGCCCATTTTTCTAATGCTTTACCTATTATATCACTAAATGACTCATTCAATGCACCAGACTCACCTTGATAAATTAAATCTGCATTGAAATCTGTAATACCATGTGCGAATTCATGACCTACTATATCAATGGTTGTAAATGGACTATATTTATGACAATCGCCACTTCCAAAATTTGTATTTCTTCCATTCCAAAATGCATTATTATAAATATTTCTTCCCACATTGGCCACCAAAGGAAAGTTATTGTTATCTAAACTTTTAAAATTAAATTTTTCTTTCATAAAATCGTAAAACTTACCTGAACTATACAACACATCTATTGCAGCATTTTCCCATGGATCTTCAAAATCTACATTTGTAATTTTGGTTTCTACAGGATCATTAGTGTAGTAATCGTTTACTGTTATTGTAGCTTCTCTTGTATTATCATGAAAAACAAACTTCTCAGTTGAAATTGAATCTAGATTTATATCTACAATACCATAATAATTAGATTTCCCTTTGGCAGGGATATTTTGATGTTTTACTTTTTCATTTGTATGCAAGATCAAGCCCGTAGAAGCATCAACAATGACCAAGTGAGATATACCATTTCCTTGGTCGCTCAAATGAATATTGTAAGTCGGTATCAGTGTATTAGTGAAATTTGGATAGTTTATATCACTATAAGTTGTCTCTACTTTTTCAATTTTGATCGTAGGGTTTATTTCAGCACTTGACATTTTTTCTTTTAAGTAGGATAAAAACTTATCTTTTGCAATGTCAATGGCTACTTCAGATCCGAATAGATGCTCGGGTATATTGTCAATCCAAGAATAGTGATGACCATTTTTTTTCTTAACATATCCATGTTGACTATGTAATATTACCACTGCATTATTTATAGGGAAATCTTCAACAAATTGTTTGTATTTGGTATGAGAATTTCCATACTTATCATTTTTGGAATTTAGTTTCAAAAAACTTATGTTGTTTGGTTGATGTCTACCCAATTTAAATAAAGAATCAATGAAGGTAGACTCTTGTATTTTTTTATTTATAAAATACTTTTTTTCTATTTGGTGAGATTGGGCAAACAAATTGCTTGTAACAAAAATGTAAATTAAAATGATGAAACTTCTCATAATAAAAGTTTTAATGTATGTATTTGTAATATTCCTAACAAACATAGCATTATTTTTTTTAATGTAGTCCGTTTTTGCAAGATTTTATTTAGAAATTTATGATGTTTTTTTATATTATATGTTTCTAGATTTAATATTGATCAAAACTTAAGATCTAATTATAATTTCTTTACAAGTTATATACTAGTTTAGTAGGAAAATCCATAATAATATATCGGCATCTTTTGTTAAGATTTTTTGATAATTTGAAAAAAAACAAATTACCTTTGACTCATAAAATCTAAACAGGTATGAAAATATTTAATCTTTTACTATTTTTCTTTTTCTTTTGTGTTTTTACTGCATCTTCACAATTGTCCATAACGGGATATTCTACTTTTGCCATCGGGGCCGAGACAAAATTGTACAAAAATCTAAGCGGTGAATTTCGGGTATATACCAATGACATTCTTTATGATAGCAACTTGGAAGTTCAGTTTTATTATGGATTTGCTCCTAGGAAATATCATCAGATCAGGCTAGGTGCAGGTGTGAATGGAAATCTATTTTATGGAGCTATAAATGCCATTCAATTGCCAATTCAGCTGCAAATATTTCCATTGCAAGATTTAAAAAGATTGGCCTTTGTGGTTGAATTTGCACCATTATGGCCGGTAGAAGATGAGCTAAGTCCTGATACATTAATCCTAAGAAATTTATGGGGTGTGCGATATACTTTTGGTGGGGAGTGAGATTTTACTGTCTTTTAAAATATACAAACTATAAAGCATTACTTATACTTTGCTAAGAGTTCATCGCTTGTCTTAAATTTTTGTTTTCTGAAGTCAGCTTCAGATTGGTCTATCCGATTGTCCAATTCTTCTTGGGTCATTAGTTTAAATGCATTATTATTTTTTGATTTTTTATCCTCCATATTACTTTAAAGATTCGTTATATAAAAATTGTTCATACATTGATGTATTATTTCCTTTGAGTATTTTATGAATTAAAGAATAGCTGATGTTTTAATTAAATTGAAATACTATTAGAACTTTCATTTGTTTGATAAAAATGAGTGAATTTCTTGAATCTTGCACTCTTTTTTATTTCTTAGTTTAAAATTACATTTTTTATTTTTTAATTTCATTAGCACCCAATTTATAGCTTGCTTTTTCCTTTAATGATCATGTTGTTTTGAAGTTTAATGAAATTAAATTTTACATAATGATACAAGCATATCAGATAAAGTAATAAAGTCGCCAATATTAAGAAATTGTTTTTTTTGAAAAATAATTTAAACAAAATTTTTTTAATTAAAAAGTCGATTATATATTTGTCTTTCATTATTGAAAATTAACAAATTATAATTAAAAATTAATAAGCATGAAATTAATCAAAATCTTACATGTAGTTTCTATTTTTTTCTTATCTCTTTTTCTTGGAAATCAAAATCTTTATTCTCAAGTAAGGGTCAATACAGGTGGTAATGTAGGTGTAGGCACACAGAATCCTGACAATTCCGCGGCCTTAGAAGTGAATTCAACTACACAACCAAATAATTCACTTTTTAGAGGCTTTTTGATGCCAAGAGTCAGCATAGATGAGCGAAATTCAATAGTTAGCCCTGCTGACGGGCTACAAGTGTATGTAACTAGTCCTGAAGCAGATAAAGGTTTTTACTATTTTGATGCATCTATACCTCAATGGATTAGAGTTGGGACAGGCGCTACTGGTCAACCAGTCACAGTGACAGATAGCCCAAATATTGATTTTTCTGTTTCAAATAGTAATGTAACTGGAAATTTGACAACGACGGGTGTAACTGCTGGCTCCTATACAAATACAAATATTTTGGTAGATCAATTTGGAAGAATAGTATCGGCTAGTGACGGAGGCAGTCCTGGTAACGGTAATTTAAATGCAGCTTACAATTCAGGTGGTGACACCCCCGCAACGCAATACTTTGTTCCATTATCACCAGCAAAAATATTGGTTGGGTCAGTTACAATAAGTCCTTCTTCAACTTCAGTTAAAATTCTCATTAATGCTAGAGCTTCACTACTTAAATTATCAACAACTACACCGCGCCAAGTAGTTTTATCATTGCAAAGAGGTTCTACCGACATTGGACAAACATGTACTGTAACTTCTTCAAATGTTGCAAATACAATGTTTGGGCCTGGGGTCTTCATTTTCCATGATGAACCTAATACAACATCAGCAGTTACCTATAATATATACGCAAGTGGTTTAGTATTAACTAATGCAAGCTATACAAATAGGTGGGAGATAAGTGCTGTAGAATTATCAACACCAATTGGACCGATTGGCCCTATTGGTCCTCAAGGAGTTCAAGGTCCACAAGGTATTCAAGGTCCAGCTGGTGCTATGGGGCCAATTGGCCCACAAGGTGTGCAAGGTCCAGCCGGTCCGACCGGTCCAGTTCAAACAATATCTACTAATCTAGCAATACCTGGAAATGTAACTTTGAGTAATGGAGGAGGCACAATTAATATAAATGTCAATGATCAAGATGATGACCCTACAAATGAATTACAAAATTTGACATTGAACATTAATAATCAATTGACAATAGAGGATGGTAATACAATAACCTTACCTGGCCCGTATGGTTTTGGGTCAGAAAACTATTTATCAAAGTG
Source organism: Saprospiraceae bacterium (assembly GCA_035299145.1). Taxonomy (GTDB): domain Bacteria; phylum Bacteroidota; class Bacteroidia; order Chitinophagales; family Saprospiraceae; genus OLB9. The sequence continues at coordinate 476,176 of DATGWZ010000030.1, read as the reverse complement.
GACTCCAGATGGAAATACACTTGGAAATAGTCAGGTTTTTGATAATGGTTCAAATATAGGTATTGGTACTGTAATCCCGACATCAAAATTAGACATAGTAGGGGATTTAAAAGTTTCTGACAGAAGTGGTACTGCATTAAATAGAGCGGGGTTTGATGTCGATGGGAAAGTAGTAGAAATACCAGGATTAGGTTTAAGTGGCAGTGGAGAAGCAACTAGAATAGCATTTTGGAATAGTTCAAATAACTTAAGTAGTAATGCAAATTTATTTTGGGATAATGTAAAACATGAATTAAAGGTAAAGGGCATGCCTATCGGTAGTTATTATGAAGGACAAATTTATATAGGGGAATATGCTGGATATAATGCTACAAATGCCAATAATTCTATTTTCATTGGCCTTGAAGCTGGACTTGATGGAGAAAATTCAAGTCACTCAAATTTTTTAGGGTATGCAGCTGGCAGTGAGGCTGTTTATGCTAATAATTCAAATTTTATTGGACAGTTAGCGGGATATACAGCACATTATGCTAATAATTCTAATTTTATTGGCCAATCAGCTGGTAGATCAGCATCAGGTGCTAATAATTCAAATTTTATTGGTAATTCAGCAGGACTAAATGCGTCAAATTCATTTTTATCAAACTTCTTGGGATACTCTGCAGGAGCAGGCGCGCAAGATGTAATTTATTCCAATTTTATTGGTCGAAGTGCTGGTGAAGCGGCATCAAATGTAACTTTTTCCAATTTTTTTGGATACGATGCTGGTCTTGAAGTTGAGAATTCGAACAATTCGAATTTCTTTGGATACAAGGCTGGTACAGAGGCAATTAACGCAGCTTATTCTAATTTTATAGGTAGTTCAGCAGGTGAGGGTGCATCTGGAGTCAGTTACTCTAATTTATTCGGGACTTCTGTAGGAAGATCATTTTCAGGAAATAACCTTGGACAAAACAATATTGTAATAGGCACAAATATCTCTTTACCAAACGCAACTGCAAATTCTATGAATTTAGGAGGTGTATTGTTTGGAAAAGGAATGCAATCTGATATTTCAGGTAATCCAAAGATTATACCTACGGTAGGAGGTAAAATCGGAGTTATGACCGTCGATCCAAGTTATACTTTGGATGTAGGTGGTGATTTTAGAGTTTCTGAAAGATCTGGTACACCTCAATTTTCTGCAGCATTTGATAATAATGGAAAATTAGTACAGGGGCAAGCATTGAGTAGTGCTCCTTGGTTATTAGATGGTAATACCGTAGTTTCTGAAAAATGGTTAGGTACAATTGATTCTTTTGATCTTCCTTTCAGAACTGATAATAAGGAAAGGTTAAGAATAGACACAGAAGGTAGGTTAATACAAACCTTTAAAGAAGATAATACAAATATCGCAATTGGTGATCAGAGTTTACAGAATATTGATTTTAGTCTTGGATCAGTAGTTATTGGAGCGGCAGCGGGGATGAATTTGTCAAACATAGGCAATTCAATGTCATTTGCAAATACTATGGTTGGGTGGGAAGCTGGTGCTATGACATATAGTTCTGTTGGGAATAGTTATTTTGGAAGCGGTGCTGGATTATATTTAAATGGCGGTAATAATGTGTGTGTTGGGTTACAATCATGTACTCCAACAGGAAGTAACATAAGAGAATACTCAAATTCGATTGGATTAGGCAATTCTGCAAATGTTACAGCATCAGATCAGGCAAGAATTGGTAACACATCTGTGACGTCTATTGGCGGAGCTGTATCTTGGACAACATTGTCCGATCAAAGATTTAAAAGAAATATAGAAGAAAAAATCATAGGCTTACCCTTTATTTTAAAATTAAGACCTGTCCAATATCAGTTTGATCTTGATAAATATGCGGCTTTTTATAATATGTCTGATTCATTGAGGATGGCATTAAATGATTCATTGGCATTAAATATGAAACGTTCAGGATTTTTAGCACAAGAAGTAGAACAAGTAGCTAAGGAATTAAAATATGATTTTAGTGGCGTAGATAAACCAAAGAATGAATCAGATTTTTATGGTATAAGATATAGTGAATTTGTAGTGCCATTGGTCAAAGCTGTTCAAGAGCAACAAGTAATCATTGAAAAGCAAGAGAAGGACATTGCTGATCAAAGGAAAATAATAGATGAATTGTTACGTAGGGTGGAAGCTTTAGAAAAAAATTAACTATAGTAAAATAAGAGTGTTATGAAAAATTTAAAGTTTGATATTTTTGTCTATTTAGGATGTTCATTAATTTTCTTTTTCAATACTATAAAAGCTCAGAATCTTGGTGTAGTGCAAAGTCCAATTGTTTGGAAAACATTTGATGGTTCAGCAGATTTTGAGAAATATGGTAATGATAAATTTAATTACAATTCTTACAAATATTTTGATAATCAAAAGGATAATTTAGAATTAGATATTAAATCTTTGAAAAAAGTCTCCATGTTTTTAGTTTTTTCTTCTAATAATGATGGTAGGGTACTTTTTATTGATAATAATGAAAATGAAATATTGCTTTTGAGAGATAATAGTGTAAAAACTAATAAAACTATTGGATATAGTGAAACATTTGACAAGCCTAAAATTTTATCTATTCAAGATGTTTTGTCGCATGGAGAAAAATTGTCTACATCAAAATTGATGGTAGAATCAAAAGGTAGACATAGTGGTAATTACAGTGGTGGCATTTCAGAAGTTATTGTATACGATAAATTATTAAAGAAAAGAGATCGGGAAAAAATAGAGAGTTATTTATCTTTAAAATATGGTATTCCTTTGCTTGATACATCGACATACTACAGAAGTGATGGTGGAATATTTTGGGATGGCAAAACACAGGAACCATACCAGCATCATTTGGCTGGAATATGTCGTGATGATGTAAGCAAACTATATCAAAAACAATCAAAAAGTGTTTATTCTGATATATCATTGACATTTGGTCTTGATAAAATATATGATCACAATAAAAGCAACTTTGCAAAAATAGATAATTTTGAATCTTTTATTTGGGCAGATGACAATAATAACATTGACTTTAGTTTTGTGAATACTGAAATGTCACAAATGAATAGAAAATGGACTATTCAAAATAGTATAGCTTCAAACGACATAGAAAATGTGCACTTAAAAATTGATTTTTCACATTCTAAAAATTTTAACGCTGAATTAGATTCATATTTAGTATTAAGTGATAATGATAAATTTGATGAAAATTCAGGTTTTAGATTTATAAAATTGTCCAATGTAAATAATGTATCATTTGAATGTAATATTGATTTTAATTTATTCAAAGATAACAAATTAAAATACTTTACTTTTAGACAATTACCAAAATTAGTAGTGAACTCTAAAGCAGGTAATTTATGTTGCGCAAAGAAAGTGGGAGAAATTATATTAGATGCAGAGAGCAGAGATATATCTGGTTTAAATTTTAAGATTGTAAATTCTCGCGGCGAAGAAATTAGAAACGGTAATTTTACGTCCTTCCATCATTTAATCGCAGATTTACCATTTGACATATATGATGTACAAATATATAAGGGGAAAGTTTTAAGGAATTCTCAATCCATAACATTGGATGAGAAAAGATGTAGTGATGAAATTAAAACACTTCTATATCCCAATCCTGTTTATTTAGGATCGGATTTTAATGTTGAAACTAATGAATTCTCTATGGAGCAGGTAGATGTTGAAATATTGAACTCAATTGGTCAGATAATTTATACAAATAAATTTCAAGTAGAAGACTATTTAATATTCAACCATTCAATACAAGCAACAGGAATATACAAAGTTAGAATAAAAAGTAAAACTAAAGAAAAAACTCTTGATGTCGTAATCATAGAGTAGTAATTTAATTGTATTTTAAATTAATTAAATGTGAAAATTATGTTAGCAAGCAGTAATAAAAATATGAGTAATTCTTTTTTAATCAACTCATTGAAAAATGGTGTTTTTGGTTTCAATTATAGAGTTGTATTAACATTGGTAGTGATGATCTTGGGCCAATCACATTTTTTCTACATCAATCCCAAATCAAAAACAATAAGTAGTTTAGCGTTTAAAGATATAAATAGGTCAATACTACCAAAAGAAAATACGCTAAATGGATTTATAATTGACCCCACAAAAATATCAAATGAAAAGGAGATAGGTTTATCCGTTATAAAAATGCAAAAATCTGAAATTACAAAGAAGAGTGCCCTTAAAGAAAATACTTCAACAAATGAATATCTTCCTGATTTAAACAGTGGAATTATTGGAAAACTACAAGATGATGATCTCGATAGCCCTCAAGATAATGTTTTTAATTTTCAAATTGGTGATATAATAAATGAAAAAGATAAATATGTACTTTCGTTTGAGCTGTATGGAGTGGATGGAATTGATGGGGTTGTATATACCTTTAATGATCAGCATAGAGATAAAACAACAATCATAAAGAAAACTAATACATGGACAGAAGTATCAGAAGAAATATCTATTTCAGATCTGAAAAATGGGTTTAATTCCATTAAATTTTTTGCCCCTTCAATAAATGGATTTAACTATCAATATACTGTTAAGAATCTAAAAATAATCAAAAAAAGTATTTTTATAAAAGAAAATATTGTAAAATATAAAAAAAATGGAAAGATCATTTTACAGCTAGATAAATCACGAAAGTATGATGAAATATTGATTGGTAATGAGGCTTACAAGTTGGTTGATAATAATTGTCTTTATTTAGATGAAGGAATGTTTGGAGATGAAATTATTGTAAACTATGTTAAAGATGGGATAAAAATAAAATCAGAAACACATGTATTAAGTAATTTTTTAATTGAAGTGGACCATTTGTATACAAGTAGTTTAGAACATGCTTCAAAAAGTATGATTGTACATCCAAGTAGAATTAATGAACTTGAGCTAGATGGGGTAAAAATATTTGTAAATCAAAGATCAATAGCAAATGAGGTTGAAATTTCAATTACTCCATTAGGTAGAAATAATTTTCCACCGATGTCATCAGGATTGCTTAATGTGACAAAAGGTAATAAATCTTTTAGGTTTTTGCCACATGATTATAAATTTTCTAATCCTGTGGAGATAGAATTACCATTTGACTCTATTTTAATACCTCAAGGTTATACAATATTTGATATTAAACCTTATTACTTTGATGACAGACAGAAAAACTGGATAGAGGTCAAAGTAGATTCAATAGACAATATCAAAAAAGTGGTAATGTTTAAAACAGATCACTTTACAGACTACATCAATGGTATCATACAGGTGCCCGAGAGTCCTGCTACCAATGCATTCACCCCTACAACTATGTCTGACATAAAAGCTGCTGATCCTACTGCAGGGGCAAATATCATGTCTCCTCCTGCTGTTAGTCAAAAAGGTGATGCTAGTATTTCATACCCATTAAATATTCCTGCGGGAAGGCAAGGTATGCAGCCCAATGTAAGTTTGAATTATTCTAGTGATGGCGGCAGTGGCTGGGTTGGTCTTGGCTGGTCTCTACCTGTATCAATGATCACAGTAGATACCAGATGGGGAGCACCTGTTTTTTCATCGGATAAAGAAACAGAATTATATTCTTTGAACGGTGAACAATTAATATATGATGAGAAATACTTGCCAAACAGGCATCGAGAAGGTGGAGCGGGCTATGTTACAACATTAAAACCTAGAGAAAGTGGAAATGTAAGGTTTTATGAAAGAAAACTAGGATCATTTTCCAAGATAGAAAGAATCGGAGAAATTCCATCAGAGTATAGATGGGAGGTAACCCTGTCAGATGGAACCAAAAATTATTATGGTGGAGTAGGTGCTTTGGATGAAAAAGCTGTCGTTAAAAACGGTAATGGTGTATCTCAGTGGGCATTAGTAAGGACTATAGATAATAATGGTAATACTATAAATTATACTTATAATAATGTCTCTAACAATATTTATCCAGACGCCATTTTTTACACAGGTACAAATGGAGATAATGGAAATTATGAAATTAAATTTGAATATAATTCAGACGCCGTAAGAAGAGACCCTGTAGTAAACGGAAAGAATGGGGTAAAGCAAGTTGATAACGAACTTTTGAGTGATATTAAAGTTAAATATAATTCTTCTTTAATAAGAAGATATGAATTGAAGTATGGCAGGGGAGTCTTTTTCAAGACTCTTATGAAGGAAATCATAGAATATGACAGCGATGACGTTCTTTTTTACAAACATGTTTTAGATTATCATAATGATGTTCTGGATTGTGGAGGTCCTTTTGGAGAAGAAGAAGAAATAGAAATTCCATGTGGCGATGAAAACCCATGTACAGGCCATGATAATGACGGTGATGGTATAAAAGCTTCTTGTGATAATTGTCCTAATATCTACAATCCACTGCAAGAGCCTGATTGTATGCAAACTCCATGTGGTGTTTTAGACTCTGATGACCTGCCAGACCCTGGGTCAGGAGACGGTATCCCTGACGGTTGTGATAATTGTCCAAATATCTCAAATAGTGACCAAGCGGATGCAGACAATGATGGTAGAGGAGATGTATGTGACAACTGCCCAAATATTTGGAATTATTCTCAAATAGATTCTGATAGTGATGGTTATGGTAATGCATGTGATAAATGTCCCAATCATTTTAGCGATGAATATTCATTTGCTGCAGATAATATGGATACTGATAATGATGGAATAGGTAATGCATGTGATAATTGCCCAAACATATCTAATGCTTTACAATTGGATTCTGATGGAGATGGTTTAGGTGATGCATGTGATAATTGTCCTTTTAAAGAAAACCCAGGGCAATATGATGGTGATGGAGATGGGGTTGGTTATGTATGTGATAATTGTCCGTACATTTCTAATTCGGCTCAAGAAAATATTTGCGATGGGGTGGTAGCATGTGATGTTCCTGTACTTGTTGGCGAAACAGGTTTTAATGAAGATGCGTTAATAAATTTTGTTGTGCCTGGAGGTGTAAATAGTATAAGGATAAAGTTTAACCCTTTGTGCGTTTCTCAAACATTTAGTGTTGCACTTAATGGAAATACAATCGTTGATGTAGGTTCAGGAATTGGACGTTGTAATTTCGAGAGTTGCATGCCAAATATTTATTTGAATTTACCTGTAGGAACTGTTTTTAGTAATATGGCTGTAGGGACGGGTTATCTTTTTGATTTAAATTATGCAGCTTTTGAATTTCAAGTAAATGCCGGAGACAATTTATCTATTAATATAAATCATCCTGCATGTCTTGGCCCATCCAGTTGGGATTTGATAGTAGAATGCTTTGATGAGGAACCTGAATTTAATTCAAACCCTGTCTATTCATTTAGGTCATACGAGAAGTTTGATGAAAATTCTAAACCGTCACCTTCCATTATTGGCACATACAATGTTACATATTTTGGTAGCGAACCTTTTAAGATAATATATACAAATGAAAATAATGATGAAATAACATTATCATCAAATGACAAATGGACAGGTATAAGCCCTGTTTTCTGCGCTTTAAAAGGATCTGTTCAGGTAAAAGGAGATATACAGAAATACTCTATTAATGCTATGTCGGAGATTTGCAATGGACGTGAAATAGTAACTTTTGAAAAGGAAAATATAGAAAACACTATATTTTCAGGCACTACTATAACCCATGCCCATATTAAAAAACCCAACTTTATAAATCCTTTTAATCTTGAAAAAGGTCAGACGAGCAATCGTAGTAGCAGCCCTTGTTCTTTACTTTCGTATACCAACATTCCTGATTTGAACTATCCTGGTTATACCACCCTTGCATCTGCATTAGGGTCTAGTCTTTCCACTAATGCAGATTTTGGTGGAAGTTTGGGGATTGGGATAGGTTGTAACCCCATCTTAAAGGGGGCAAAAATAACAATCGATTTAGGCTTAGGAGGAAGTTGGGAAAATAGTGAATCATTGGTAGCTAATGCTGATATGAACGGAGATGGATATCCGGATATAGTTAGGAAAGTTGGGAATGTCATAAAATATTACCCTCACAAAGTTGAAAGGATTCCTGGAACAAATGGAGATGACATTATACATACATTTGCTCAAACAGGAATTAATTTGCTAAATATTCCAACTAATGAGTTTTATAGTTCGAATTCAAGTTCTATTTCTTATAATATTGGACTCACCATAAGCACAACTTCTGGTGTTGTTGGAGGACATGGTGGGATTAACAGATCAAGTAGTAGTAGTGTTACTGATATCTATATAACGGATGGTAATGGTGATCAGTTGCCTGATATTTCCATAAATGGGTATATATTCTTCAATACTCTTGATCGTGAAACAGGTGAACCTTCATTTTCTCTCTCCAGTGAACCAACAGAAAATTTAATTGTCGTAGGGTCATCCATAGAAAAGACAGAACCTGACAATTTTGAAAATATTGAATTAGAGTTTCCTTCATATGATGTTGTCAAAGTATGGGAAGCTATACATGATGGGGAAATTATCATTGACAATGGTAGTGTTTCTGCAAATGCTAAAATTTCGATTGAAACAGATAATAATGGAATTTACGGTCTTAATGGAATTGTTAATGCTGTAGGTACTTGTAGATTATATCATGGTGATAATGGTTCTAATTTAGTGATTAATGCACTTCCAACTTCAGGAGAATTGATATGCCAAGGTGTTGGTGTAGATCCTTGTGATTTAGATAGTGATGGAGATGGTATAAATGATTGCTTAGATTGTATTAATACTTCTCCTGGAACTTTTTTAGGATATACACCAGAACCAGATGATTTAAACAGTCAAATTGGGTGCGAAAATTGTGCTTCAGTTTTGACTATTACCGACCCTGTCCTGAACGGACAAACTGAAATAAAGGAAGCTTCCAATTGGGTAGAAGCAAGAAACATCATTAATTCAACTGGTGAGGCTTTTTATCATGCTGGAAATTATGTTGAATTGAATGCAGCTTCGGGTTTAAATTTTAATGTTTTATTAGGAGGGCAACTTAGTGCGTACATTGAATCTTGTAATAGTAACACATCTAGTGGTGGTACTACGCCGACAAATAATTCTGGAGAATCTTCTACTCTTAGAGTGAAAAAGGGTCAAAAAATATACTTCAGATTACATGTGAATAAGGATGTAGCAAATGAGGAAGTTGGTTGGAATCCTGAGGTACGGTATACTAGCATATCTGGTGCAGAAATTGATAATAATGAGGTAGATCCTGACGGAATTCATCCCCATAAAAGTAAATACTCTGATGGGTTTTTATTAAATAAAAAGGCAATTACCATACTTAATGGTGGATCAGCATCTGGGAGTAAAGCTACTATTTCTTGGACTCCATTCCAAATAGGAGGTTATACAGATGAAGTGATCTTTAGAATTAAAAAATTTGATGATATAAGTCAAGATTTTGAAACGGGAGGTAGTATCTTATGGGAATATGTCGTTCCTATAAATTCTCCAATAACTATGATATCTAATTCTCCTATAAATGTTTATCTCACAAATTCGACACCAATAGGTTTGAAATTTGAAGTATTTTCCACATCAAATATTGATTGGCAAGGTATACAATGGCATCCAGTCGTGAATACTGTGATAAAAGATAATTTGCCAGGTGGAACAATACGAGAAACTCCAAATGTTCAAGTACCAATCGTTAATTATACAAATTACAAATATTTTACTGGAAATTTTGCGGCAACTAATGGTACTCGTTGGAAAAGTTATAATAATGTAAATGCTGCTTTTGATATTGGGAAGACCTATTACATTAGGCCTGCAATTTTAAATAGTATTGCTGGCCATTTAAATCGTGCAAATTGTAATTCGCCAGAATTATGTGGCAATAGTACACTTTATTTTGTAGTCAAACAAAATAACAAAGTCATAGGGCGTAGGACAATCACTGTCAATGGATCTTTAAACGCCCCTTTTACAATTCCTTTTCTGACGTACAATACTAATTCAGCAATTCCAGTAAATATTACAGATGATGCATCCAAGATAATCCATATAGAGTTAGTAGGAGATGGAAGTTATTGGAGTGATGAATTGTTAAGAATATTAGATAATCCCCAATTAAATTTGAATTACTTTTATCCGATTGCAACTTTGAGCCAGAATGCAAATGGTAGTAATGGAAGACAAATAACTAGGCGTAACGTAGCTTTTTTACATTTATTAAGGGATGCGACGGGGCATTATTACAGAGGTTGGGGACAATTTTTATATGATCAAGATCAAGACGAAGGTATTGATATGGCAGAAGATGATAGTGCGGGCATTAAATTACTCAATATAGGTAAATTGGTTCAACCTTTGCCAACACCTGAGGATGTTACATCTTTGGATGATATGTTTGACGCTGAAAATGGTAGTTTTGAGGGATTTGATCCAGAAAAAGCATTTGATGTAGAAAATTTGACAATTAAGCCAGAAAGTGTGGATAATCCCTTAGGGAATCTATCTTCGATTCAACTGCCTAAGAGGTTATTTTATTTTATGTTGCCAGAAAAATCAAATGTTGAAACGGAATATGGAAGTAACATCAGAGAGATTTGGCATGGTATGAGCAAAAATAACTTCTCTGCCAAATATTCTGCGAGAGCATTAAGTATGCTAGAAGCGTTACAATTCCAAACTGGGTATGAATCTTATGAATTAAATTTTGATGGTCAAAACACAGGTGCAAGATCTGTAAATAAAAGGGTTATATCCAAAACGACTGCAGTAACTTATGGTGTAAGTGTTGCTCCTTTTAATGTCGGTAAGAATAAAACCTTAAGTTCTTCATCCAAGAACTTATCAGATTATTTTGACATCAATGGGGATAGTTATCCAGATATTCTTTTTAACAATTTTGCTCAAGTTACCAATGCAACAGGGGGACTGTATCCTTCATCTTTTGATGTACCAGGACCAGACCCTTCGGAAGCACCCACAGGTAACAGATCATGGGGCGACAATATAGGATCTAACAGTATTGCCACTGATGGAGTATCTATAGGTGCTTCTGCATCTGGAGCTTATGGTAAAGCAGGAGAGCCTACTGGGTCAACTTCAGGGCAAGGTGGTATTAAGAGTAGCAAATTTCTCAATTTTGTCAAAGGACATGCTTCAACAGGCATTTCTGGCAATTTTTCCAGCAGCAATAGTACTACAAAGGTACTGTGGACTGACATTAATGGAGACGGATTGAGCGATAGATTGGAATATGATGGAGCGGCAGTTAAATCTAGATTAAATTTAGGCGTTTTGGGTTTGGATGACGTTGATGAAAATATTTACCCATTTATAAGCATGGGTAATAATACCAATAGCTCTGCAGGAGGTGGAATAGGTATAACATGGGGTAAAGGGAATAGTATATCTGCAGGTTATAGTGCGGGAATAGGCAGTAGTGATACAGATGGTCAGCTAATAGATATCAATGGAGACGGTCTTCTTGATTACTATGGTCAATTAAGTGCTTTCCCTGGGGTTTATTTTATTAAGTACAATTATGGAAATGGATTTTATTTCGATGCTGGTACATTTTGTAATCCAAATTTCAATTTAATAAGAAATGCTGAATCAACAAATAGTTCTCTCAATTTTTCTGGAACTTACGGCCTACCTATTCCCTTCTTTTTTACCTGTTTTAAAGTATTTAATCTCAATCTCAATGCTGTAATATTGAGCAAGTCTCAAAATTTAACTAAAAAATCTATTGAAGATTATGATGGAGATGGTTATCCTGACTTTGTGCAGCAATACGATGATGGTAAACTTACGGTAAGACATAGCAAAATAGGTAGGACGAACAAGCTTAAATCAATAAAAACACCATTTGGCGCTGAATATACTGTCGACTACAAAGTATCTCAACCTACCTATGACATGCCAAATGGTAAATATGTCATGAGCGAAACAAAGGTAACAGACCTATATGCTACAGCAAATGAGGGTGTCCCTACCGTGACTAAAAGATATGCTTATCATAATGGAAGATATGACAGACGAGAAAGGGATTTCTATGGTTATGAATATGTCAGGACGATGGATGTCGAAGGAGAAAATCTCTATAGACAAAATATCGTCAAATATAATAATAGCAGTTATTATTTAAATGGTGTAGTGCTAGAAAATATTATCGTAAAAGGCAGTAATGGCGTGACTATCACACCCGCAGCTAATTCCCTTCAAAAAGACGTAATTGAAGTAGCCAATAGCGGTATATTTACTAAAACGATCAATCAATACGAAGTAAGACTTCCAGAGATCGCAAATACACCTTGGACAATGGGAGGCACACCTCCTGATGGAAATGATTATGATATCGGAGGTACGAAAGGTCATGGTGCAGCTTTTGCCGTACAAACGCAAGGAACAACACAAATACATGAGTTAGGTACAGGAATTGTAGAGCAAACTCAGTCATTTACATATGACCCTTTCAATAGAGTAACATCTGTTACGTATGCGGGATCTGGTAATGCTTACACTACAAATATATTATATTTCCCTAACTACTCTGTGGCTGATGTATTGACTATTCCACACCAAATAGAAGTCATATCTGGAAATGCAGTGAGAAAACGTGTAGTACCATTAAGCGGTGGTATAAATCCTGAAACAGGGGATATACTCAAGATTCATGTTTACTACACTGCGTCTCAATATAATGAAACTTCGATGACGTACTACACTAATGGAAACCTTCACACTATCACTTATCCTCAGGATCAGGATGGTATGCCATTAGTAAGGACTTATCTATATGATGTGGATGTAAGTCAGTTTGTGACGAATGTTTCAGACAATTTTTTATTCCAATCATCATCGACTTATGATCCGAAATATGGCAATATGCTTACCGCTACTGATATCACAGGTAGTATTATGAGTTATACATATGATGCCAAAGGACGAAATACCAGTATAAAAGGGCCTAAAGATCCAAACTACACTATAAACATGTCTTATACTGTCAATTCTTCAGGAAAATCTTATGCAACTACTGAGCATTATGATCAGGACAATCCGGGAGATCCGATAAAGACTATTACTATTGTCAACGGTCTCGGAGAACCTGTACAAGTCAAAAAAGATGTTGAAATTTACACTAGTTCTGGATACACAGATGGAATGTCAGTATCTGGTAATGTAACTAAGGATGCTTTTGGAAGGGCTCTGGTACAGTTTCACCCAGCATTTGAAGCTGGAGCTGGTAGTACTAGCTATGTTGTGACCAATACATTGACCGCCAGTAGTACTTATGATGAACTAGATAGGGTAAAGACCGCAACTGATGCCGCAGGAACTACTATAACCAATACTTATGCAGTAGATAATGGAGCATTAAAAACTACAACAAGTATTCCACAAAGTGGTGGAGTGACTATGGTCAATGAATCTTATCAGGATCTGGATAAGCGAATCATCCGTAAGGTAAATAATGGGAAAGCGGTTGACTTTCTTTTTGATGGGATAGGACAATTGCTCACCGTCACCGATGAAGATGGCAATACTACAGAAAGCGAGTATGATGTAGCTGGTAGAAGGACAAAATGGACACATCCAGATGCAGGTGAATCAAACTATACATTTGATGATTTAGGTCGCATGAAAACTATGACCACAGCCAATGGATCCCTGATAGAATATAAGTATGATGCACTGGGCAGACCAAAAGAAATAAAATACCCTGATCTGGGAGGTGCTGAAAATGTCAATAATGTACTATATGAATATTATCCTGCAACTGGAGCAGCGCTAAATAATGGTAGGCTCAAACATCAAGAAGATGGTGCCGGTATTCAAAAGTTTGAATATGGAAACATGGGTGAGGTGGTCAAAAAAACAAGAACAATCTTTGTCCCTGGCCAATCATCTCACACATTTGTAGAGGAGTTTGCTTACGACTCATGGAATAGAATCCAATCTATGACGTACCCGGGAGGAGAAGTCTTAAGTTATGCTTATGACAAAGGAGGCAATCTAAAAACCATGTCTTCTTCATCTGGAGGTAATTATATCACTGAAATAGGATATGACCATTACGAGCAAAAAGTATATTGTCATCTAGGCAATGGGACTAAAAACAATTATACTTATACGCCAGAACTGCGTAGGCTGCAAAATATGCAAGCCAAGACTGCTGGTGGCACCAATATGTTTAACAATACCTACACTTTTGATCTTGTAGGTAATGTCAAATCTATCCAAAACGCTGCAGGTGCTGTGGGGCTAATGGGTGGAGTCTATCAGCATAATTATACTTATGATATCTACAATAGGTTGCATACAGCCAATGGTACATGGACAGGTGTACAAAGTGGACAAATCCCAGGTAACAATCATAGTGCAAACTATACAACCACGATGGACTATCAAGGCATGCATCGTATCACTAGTAAAAATCAGACACATAATCGTGATGGTGCTCCTGTGGGTGATAACACGTACAATAATGTATATACTTATGGCAATGCAACCCACCCTAATGCTGTGATGAGCATAGCTGACGGCGCAAACAGCCACACATTTACGTATGACGCTAATGGTAATATGCTCACTCATGCCAATAGTCAGGGTGATGATAAAACCATGCTGTGGGATGAAGAGAATATGCTCAAAGCTATCAATGTAGCTAACGCATCACTTCAGCACAATATATATGATGCTGGAGGTGACAGAGTTCTCAAGGGCGAAGGCACTATCACTACTGTAGTACTCAATGGTCTCCCTACCACATCTGCTACTGTAGGCAATTATGTAGTCTATGCAAGTGAATACCTAGTAGTAGGTGCCAATGGCATGGTGACCAAGCACTATTATAATGGTAGTGATAGGGTACTCAGTAGATTGAGTGGTGCTGTCAGCGGATATAACAACTATGCACCTATATCAGGCAGTCAAACTGGGACTCTTGCAGCTCGACAACTAGCTGACCTGCAACTTGTTTTTGATTATTATACCCTAGGTACGGCAAGCATCGTTAACCAAATACCTTCACTTACGGATTGTGAGGTCAATAATGATTGTGGTAGTGTGTTGTACTATTTCCACCCTGATCATGTGGGGTCAAGTACATTTTTATCTGATGGAAATGGTCTGCCATATCAATTTTTGTTATATTTGCCATTCGGAGAGTCGATGGCCGAGCAGAAAGCTGGCGGCTTCGGCAATAGGTATAAGTTTAATGGTAAGGAGCAGGATGCTTTATCTGGGTTGTATTATTATGGGGCTAGGTTTTATGATCCTGTAGTGAGTATATGGCTGGAAGTGGATCCAGAGATGGAAAAATATCCTGGACTTACTCCTTATAATTTCGCTTTAAATAATCCAATTGTGCTTGTTGATCCTGATGGAAATAGTCCAATTTCTATGTTTGTCAAAGCAGCAGCAAAGCTTGGTATTAAAAAGGCAGGTAAAGATTTTATTCAGAAACAAATAAAAGCAAGATTAAAAAATTATTCATCAAGTGCTTGGGGTAAACAATTATTGGGTGATGCATTGTCCTTTGTTGATATTGCAACATCTACTTCTTGGGTCGACTTAGCTATAGAATTTATTCCAGTAGTTGGAGATGCTTATGGAGCGGGTAAATTAGGTAAACAAGGTTATCAGATGTGGAAAGGATTGGAAAAGTTTGAAAAAATTGCTTCAATAGGATCAAAGGCAGCATCTGCCGCATGGAAGAAACTTGGAGTACAAAAAATTGGGGGCAAGATGGGTGATGAACTTAATGCTGTCGCTGATAAATTAAATAATCAAGGAACTCATTTAAATGAGAATGATTTAGGTGGATATGTAAAAGAGATATTTGGGTTAAGTAGTAATGGTCAACACATGAAAGAAGCTAGTGAAGCTCTCGGAGGTATGGGTAAAAAGTTAGATAAATTCAAAAATGAGATAAAGGCTGGTAAATACGGTACAGAAGGGAAATCATATGAAGCAGCTCAAGGACTTCTTAATGCAGCACAAAAACAATATGATGATATAATTAATGTTATAAATAGTGCCAAAAAACAAGCAATAGAATAATCCAATATAATGAACATAACATTGAAACAATTGGAAGGTAGTATCGCCTTAAAATTCAAAAAATTGAAAATTTTAACTCCTTTAGAAAAAAGGATATTAAATCTACATGACAATATTAAATTAAATGAATATACTAGTGATGATATAAGATTTATGATATTGCAAGGGTTAGGTCTAGCATATTTACTTCCTATAGGGTTAAATATACTAAAAGAAAACCTATTAATTGAAACTTCTTATTATGAAGGTGACTTATTATCCGCAATCATTAAGATAGACAAAACTTATTGGTTTGGTCATGAAGCTGAGTACTTTAATTTGAAGCATTTAATTAAAGAGAATGAGATATTACTTAATTCGACCTTAAATAAAAAGTATGATGTAGATTGTGAGTTAATATTAAATATCGATAGCTTTAATCAAATTTTAAATAAATCAACATAGAATTGCAAAAGACGTCGGCTGGGCGTAGTCATTCTATAGCTTGATACAATTTGCAACTAAGTCCAAGTGTTGACAAGGCTGTGCCATGAATCAGTAATGGAAAGATTAGTTTAAACAAATGCCATACGACGATAAGAAAAGTTGTATGGCTTTTGTAATTTTACAAATTGAATAACTTAAAAAAAGGTTTAAATTTGCATCATAACTAATAATTGTGAAAAGGAAATGTTCTTAATGTTTGGTTATGATTGCCAAGATGCCAATAAAAACGCCATACAAGACCTATACCAAGATCAAAAAGATTGGTAAATTCTCTAAGGGTAACTTCTGATGGTACTTAAGGATATTGGAATGGATGGGATCATGGTTGTTACAGAGGACTTTTTTATATTAGATCATCACTTTAAATCATTGCTAAAAGTAAATTGCCAATTTTTTTGAAATTCTCCTCAGAGAATTTTATCTAGAGATTTTGTTTTAATATCCAAGAAATGTAATATTTTTTTCATTTCATTAATTAGTTCTTTTAAATGTAATTAAAATGAAAATATTTGATTAATTTTGTAAAAGAATTGAAAGATAAATTATATTGAATAAAGTATTTTTAAGTTTAATATCCTTTAGGTGGCAATTTGTCGCCTGCATGTAGTAGTTTAACTCCTTAGATGGAAAATATAACCAATAAAATTATAAACATATGAAGTATTTTTGTATAATCAATTTAATTCTAATGGGGCATTTGCTTAGTGCGCAACAACAAGGTAGCATCTCTAGTGCTTCAAATTCTAACCGTGCTCCTTTTTCTGTCGGAGAGATTTATGTAGAAGGAAACTTAAGTGGATACGTTGGTATATTTTCATTTTTAGTTGGCAATGATTTGCTGACATCATCAGTGGATATTGATATAGCAGATGATTTTTCAATCGTACCCAATCCTACCAATGGAAGATTTGAAATAAAAACTGCTGGTAGTAGTATAAATAATATTCAGGTAATCGATGCATCAGGTAGCGTCATTAAGTCATTTCAAAATGATGTACAAGGCGACATCAGTGATTTATCTCCAGGTTTATATTTTTTACAAATCAATCAAAAAAATACTTTTAAAATCATTAAAAATTAATCATTATGGGAAAATTAATCTTAAATATTGCATGTTACCTAATTGGGTTTTCTTTATATGCTCAGGTTCCGCAGGCTTTTAGTTTTCAAGGAGTTGCATTTGATACAAATGGAAATCCAGTTGCTGATAAAAATATTGCGATAAAAGCAGAAATTTTAAAAAACTCCCCTACAGGAAATGTTGATTATAGCGAGACACACTCTACGACCACTAATGCAAATGGATTATATTCATTAAGTATCGGACTTGGTCTAGCAACTACAGGTGTTTTTGATATGATAGATTGGTCAACCGGTCAAAAATACTTATCCATTTCAATCGATCCCAATGGGGGCACCAATTTTGTGTCCATGGGCGTGAGCCAATTGTTAAGTGTACCATATGCATTGGTTTCAGGCAGTTCTTTAGATACTAAGCCAAAGATTTATGTAAAACCAGCACCGTTTGCTGTAAAAGCCATAGTAAAAAATAATCAAGATTTCAATGGATTAGGCAGTATAAAATACATTTATGAATGGATACAAGGTACACCAGAAGACATATATGTGGTGTATGACGGCCTCCCGAACAACATAAATATTTATACAAATGCAGTAGGTGGATTTGGTTTGGATCCTACTGAGGTCAGTACTTCAAAATTCGAAATTATTACAGACGGCATTTTAAAAAGGCAATCATTTTTAGGAGTGGCTGACAAGAATATAAATGTACCTATTGGAACATACCAGTTAACTTTAATTTTTAAGACTAATGACGGTGAAGTATTAGCTACGTTGCCTTATGTATTAAGTGTTGAATAAATGTAAATATTCAGGTTATTTAATTTTTATTAATCAATTTTGTCATTGGAAGGGAAGAACAGGCAGGATTCTGTGCTGAAATTGTGGTAGTGTTTTAGCTACAATGGCCTGTTGAAGACGAGCTAAGTCCTGATACTTTGATCCTAAGAAATTTATGGGGAGTACGGTATACTTTTGGTGGGGAGTGAGATTAAAGTGAATTGAAAATCTAAAACTTTATTAATTGATTTAACGGTTTCTTTTTATTTTAATTGGATTTTGACGAGTGTCAAAAACATCAGTTATTTTAATAGTTTTAGTTAATTCATCAATAGCAAAGATTATTTTGTAGTTTTTATGGATTAAATATTTGTAGTTGATATTTCTATGAGACAATAATTGTTCATCTTGACAAATATAAGGGTTTTTACACAGGTTTTCTGGAGATAAAATCAAGTCTTCAATAAGTTGACTTGCAATATTTATACCAGCTTCTTCTAGATAATAATAATAAATGTTGTCAAGTTGGATTTCAGCCCATGCAGACCAAACTATACTATAAAGCATTACTTGTACTTGGCTAGGAGTTCATCACTTGTCTTAAATTTTTGTTTTCTGAAGTCAGCTTCAGATTGGTCTATTCGATTGTCCAATTCTTCTTTGGTCATCGGTTTAAATGCATTATTATTTTTTGATTTTTTATCACTCTTTAATATTTTTTCTAAAAGAGCAATAGTCTCTTCACTTTGAAGTTTTAAAAATTCTTGAATAAACTCTAATTTACGAGATTCTAAATTCATATTGTTTAATTTTAATAAGATATGGCACTATCCGTGTATTTATATCACGATTTAATCCGAGTAACCAATATTTATGCAAATATAAGTGGTTTTTTAAAGTTTTGGATATTTATAAATCTTAAGTCTTGATTTTAAAAGTCAATTTTGGGTATCTTATTATGATTACAAATGAAGAACTAGAATAAAATTTCTACATTGGGTCACTAAAAATAGATATCAATTTGCAATTCAAAGTAGGCAACTTTAATACGAAATGGTATTAAAAAAATGGCAAAAAAAAAGACCTTGTCAATATCACAGAAAAACTGCGATTCGACAAAGTCTTATTGGTCTAATTATGGGGTTTGAAGTTTAGGGTTTTATTATTTTTGATACTTCTCCTGATGGGAATCTTACGAAGTAAATACCTGATGCAAAATCTGTTGTATCTAGTGGACCATTGTAAGAAGTTAACTCCTTGACTGTCTTACCATGCATATCCGTAATGATGATTTTTTCTGAAGAATTTAGTGATTCATTCATGGAGAAAGTCAATTTGTCTGTGAATGGGTTTGGTGAGACATTGTATGAAATGATTCTATCGTTTTTGACCGCAACGATAGATGAATATTCAAAACGACCATCAAAGTCTGTCTGTTTTATTCTATAATATATAATGGATGATTGATCGGTATTTTTTTGATCAATAAATGTGTACTCATTTGTTTCATTGGTATTGCCTGCTCCTTTGACTGTGCCTATGTTTTCAAAGATTGTACCGCCATTCACGCTTCGTTGAATTTCGAAATAATCATTATTTACTTCTTTATATGTTGACCAGAAAACTTGGTTTCCTACATTTGTTTTTTTGGCTACTACGTCTCCCCATTTTACTGGAAGAGCAGCATTAGTCACTGAAACATTATCTAGTGTAAATATCTCTGATGTAAGATTGTTATCCCCACATACTCTAACCTTAAGAGTATTACCTGAAGAACCTATGGTATTTGCTACTGCTGTACTGCTGCCAGACTGCTCAGGATCACCCGAAGGGATTGATATACCACCAAATTGATTCCATGTTCCATTTCCATTAAGCTCCCATTCTGCTCTTACAAAATCTGGGTTATCATAAAGTGTCCATGTAAGATTAACAGAAATGTTTGCTGATCCAGATAGATTAAGGACAGGTGATACCCAACATACTTCTTCATCAACATCAGCTCCATACATTACTCCACCTACAGTCAAAAAACCTTCAGTATCTATTCCTGTTAAATTACCACTAATTGTCCAGTTTACCCCTGTAAAGTCAATACTAGTACATGAAGTTGGTAAAGGCCCACTACAAGGACCAGCAATTATTCCTCTATTGGCAACACTAAAGGTTTCATTGTACTGACTGAATACCATATAAGGCATGAAAATAAAATAAAATAAAATGGCATGATTAATAGGAAAAAATTTTCTCATGATTGTTTAATTTAGATTGTAAAAGAACAAGTTCTCTATCAAGATTTTTGTGCATTAATTCATTGACTGAATACGCTATATCTTGATAGAGAACTAAAAAGACGTTTAAAATACACACGATTATGTATTTTAAGGTCTAGAAGGGTAAATGCCACTGGTTGCTATGATATAATTTATACCTAAATATGGTGACATATTGTTAACTGGAACACTTGATCCAGCTATCATACCTACTGCCATAGCTGTATTAGCTGCACTTGATGCTGCATAAATATTATCTTCAGCAGTAGAAACTGCCATAACATTATTAGCAGGTTCAGGACTAGTGCCTTCGCTGGAAGAAGCCCTAATAGTAACAGGTGCAGGTGGCAAGTTAGCTGGTGTTATGACAGTAGTAGGAGAGCCTGCCATTTCACCTAAAGCTATTGTTCTTAATCCTGGTCCTGTTCCAGCACTAATTGGTGCACGTCCTCTAAGATCTGGTAGGGCAAATGTCGTCGTACCATTGCCACCATAAGTTGTACCTAAAAGAGAAAATAATGCACTGTTAGAAGATATAGCTAATATGCTTCCATCACATAGAGCCCACCCTTTGGGTGCGAAATTGCCAGCAAAAATAATGATTGTACCTAATATAGGATCCATTTTTAATTAAATTTAAGGTTAAAAAAAATATATTAAAAACAAAAAGTAAAATGTTAAAAACCTTATAAAGAACCTATTATATATTTTAATAATACTAAAAGGATTTTATTTAAGACTTCAATTAGAAAAAACATAATCCAAAGTATCAGACATCTCTGACGTTTGTACTTTGCAAATTCAAAGTATTTTATCTTAAGGTCTGGAAGGGTAAATTCCTTCTGTTGCTATGATATAGTTTATACCCAAATAAGGCGACATATTATCAAGCGGTATACTTGACCCTGCTAATATACCAGGTGCCATAGTAGCGTTTGCTGCATTTAATGCTGCATAAATATTGTCTTCATTCTTTGAAACTGCCATGACATTATTAGCAGGCTCAGGACTTGTACCTTCACTGGATGAAGCTCTTATTGTAACAGGTGCTGGTGGTAAATTAGCTGCCGTTAAAACAGTGGTAGTAGAGCCAGCTTTTTCACCTAAAGCTATTGGATTTAATCCTGGTCCAGTTCCAACACTTATCGGTGCACGTCCTCTAAGATCGGGAAGGGCAAATGTAGTCACTCCGTCTCCACCATAGGTTGTGCCAAGGATAGAAAATAAAGCTGTATATTCAGCTATTGACCATAAGCTTCCATCGCACATCGCCCAACCTCTTGGTGCATAAGTGCCTGCAAAAATTGTAATTGTACCCATTATAGGATCCATAATGTTTAAAATTTTTAGGGTTGTTAAATAATAGACAAATACTAGAAGTATTATCAAGATTACATTTTGTATTACTTCTTGAACACTGCAAAGATATGGTAGGTCAAAAAGGTAAATAAGCGTATAAATACTAGTCTTTTTTATACGTATTTATACGTGTATGGATTAAAAAATGGCTACTTAGGATTAAGTGCTTTGTAGTCTCTGAATTTTGTATCTTTGCAGAAATACATTTTCAGTAAAAATAGTATTTTATAATTGAGTCCGCTCCGAAAATATGAATTTATTGATAATCAACCGTTTTACCCTTGACCCTAAAGGGAAACGTCTGATTATCAATTAAGTAGTAATAAATATTTCTCATTAATTTGTACAAATGACCTTAAGGAGTGGACTTATAATTTTAAATTTAAAAACTCTAAAATAAAATAGCTTTACGCAATTAGTTATATGCGTCATAAAACATTTGGCAAAATCTCCTTAATCCTTCTAGCAGCAGGCGAATCATCTCGTCTTGGCACACCTAAGCAACTGCTGATGTACAAGGGTAAAAATCTAATGCAGCATACCATCGATTTTGCTCAGACGCTTGGTATGGAGACGGTCATTGTACTTGGTGCTTTTAAGGAAGAAATACTTGCTGAGGTAGATGTTTTGGGAATAGAAGTGGTAGAAAATGTGGCTTGGAGCGAAGGGTTGGCGTCTTCTATACGATGTGGGTTGCGTAATGTGTTGGAGACTAATCCTGAGACAGAAGCGGTTATACTTGTTTTGTGTGATCAACCATTTTTGACCACTGAAATTTTGCGTGAGGTTGTTGAAAAATATCATAGTTCTGGTCAGTCTATCGTTCATTGTTCGTACGGTGAAGTTTCTGGTCCGCCAACTTTATTTCACAAATCTTTGTTTCCTTATTTGATGGAACTGAAAGGTGGTCAAGGCGCCAAAAAAGTGTTGGATATGTTTCCCAATCAGGTCGCTTATGTAGATTTTCCGAAAGGGAAGTTGGATATTGATACCGCAGCAGATTACCATCAATTATTACAAACAGAGTCAGACACATGATGACAGATGCTTTTGGTAGAGTACATAATTATTTGCGCATATCTCTCACAGATAATTGCAATCTGAGATGTACCTACTGTATGCCGGAAGACGACTATGATTTTACGCCTGTGTCTCAACTGATGCAGCCTGATGAAATACTTACATTAGCTAAAATATTTGTAGACGCTGGTGTCACGAAGATACGACTGACTGGTGGCGAACCATTGGTCAGGAAAGATGCTGCTGATATTATACGTTTGCTTTCTACCTTGCCAGTGGAACTTACTATGACGACCAATGCTACTAGATTGCATCTTTTTATCGATGTGCTCAAAGAAGCTGGTCTTCATTCGCTCAATGTAAGTCTTGACACTTTGCAAGCTGATAAGTTTATATTATTGACAAAAAGAGATCAATTTGAGCTGACGTACAGAAATATTATGCTGGGCCTTCAAGAAGGATTTCATATGAAGGTCAATGTGGTGGTGATGAAAGGTGTCAATGAGAATGAAATAAATGATTTTATTGCGCTCACACGAGACATGCCTTTGCATGTACGATTTATAGAGTTTATGCCATTCAGTGGTAATCATTGGAGTAGTAATAAAGTGGTGACATTAGACGAAATGCTTCAAATCATTGGTGCTAAATATCAGTTTTTACCCATCCAAAGAGCCAAACATGCCACGACCAAGGGATATCAAATAGAAGGATATGCGGGTACATTTGCCGTCATCAGTACGATGAGTGCTAATTTTTGTGGAGATTGTAATAGACTCAGATTGACAGCAGATGGGAAGATGAAAAACTGCCTTTTTTCTAAAGAAGAGACAGATTTGTTGACAGCACTTCGTCGTGGTGAAGATGTACTTCCACTTATATTACAAAGTGTACAGAGCAAAGCCAAACAACTAGGTGGTCAAATGGTAAGTGACTTTACCCATGTGGATGCCGATGCTATCAAAAATAGGAGTATGATCACCATTGGTGGTTAAATTCAAGTCTAATGAGTAAAAACATGATCCCATACCAAGAAGCCATAGATATCATTTGTCAGCGCACTCAGGCATTGACATCAACTATTAAGCCCATTTCAGATACGCTTGGACTTGTGCTTGCAGAAGATATATATTCTCCTAATGATATACCTGGATTTGATCAGTCGGCTATGGATGGTTATGCTTTATGTGTGGGAAATGAGGCTGTAAAACCATCATATATTATTGGTGGTGAAGTTGCTGCGGGAGACGCTCCTGGTGATGTAATTGATACTAATATTGCCGTTAGAATATTCACCGGTGCTGCTGTGCCTAAGGGATTTGACGCGGTTGTCATGCAAGAAAAGACCATGCTAGAAGATGGAAATCTTATCATAACTGACGATCATATAACATCAGGTCAAAATGTGCGTTTGCAAGGTGCTGAGATAAAATATGGAACATTAGCATTACCGAAAGGCAGCTTTCTGATACCTGCAAGTATAGGGTATTTAGCTGGTATGGGCATCCGTGAAGTATCTGTTTTTCCTAAACCAAAAGTAGCACTGATCATTACTGGTAATGAGCTTAAACAACCTGGTGAACCGTTGGATTATGGGCAAGTTTATGATGCAAATTCTTATACACTCACAGCTGCTTTACATCAAAAGGGGATATCGGATATTCAAGTTGTATGGGTCCGAGATGATCTTGATAGCCTTACAGAAGTACTTAAAGTAGCTTTAGAAAGCAGTGATTTGGTCTTATTGACAGGAGGGATTAGCGTAGGAAAATATGATTACGTCCTAGAAGCCACACAAAAAAACGAAGTGGATTTACAATTTTATAAAGTTAAACAACGACCTGGAAAACCTATTTATTTTGGTACAAAAAACAAGACTTTGATTTTTGGGTTGCCTGGTAATCCTGCTTCTGTTTTGACGTGTTTTTATGTTTATGTTTCTATGGGTATCGACTTGCTTTCTAATCATCAAAAAGATAATTGGACAAAGGCAACCTTAACGGATGATTACGAAAAAAATAGTGGACTTACCCACTTTTTGAAAGGACATTATGCTGATGGACGAGTTAAGTTTTTGGGTGGACAAGAGTCTTTTAGATTGAGTTCGTTTGCTGAAGCCAATTGTCTCATCCGAATCGATGAATCTGCAACAATTTTGGCGGCTGGATCAAAAGTTGATATTTTACTTATACCATCTTAAAAAGAAACTATGGATGAGTTGATTTTTTATGGTTTATTATTTGTGGTAGCGTTGCTATATGCGTCTGTAGGTCATGGTGGTGCGAGTGGATATTTGGCATTGATGGCTATTTTTGGTATGAGCGTAGATACGATGAAGTCATCAGCTTTGATTTTAAATTTGTTTGTGTCGCTTATAGCATTTATACAGTTTTACAAAGGGGGACATTTTCATTTTAAGTCTTTTTTGCCATTTGCTTTGGCTTCTGTGCCGCTTTCTTTTGTCGGTGGATTGGTCCATATTGATAGTCATATTTACAAGATATTATTGGGTGTGTTTTTGATGTTTGCAGTAATCAGGATGTTGTTTTTTGACAATCTAGAGAACAATAAAAATCCTTTGCCTTCGGTAGCGATATCTTTATTAATAGGTGGTAGCATCGGTTTTTTATCAGGACTTTTGGGTATAGGTGGTGGCATCATTTTGTCTCCCATTTTGATATTGTTGTATAGTATGAATCAAAAACAAGCTGCTGCAATCAGTGCTATTTTTATTTTTGTAAATTCATTTGCAGGGCTAAGTGGTCAGTTGGCCAAAGGCGTAAACATTGATCCCCAAATCTATTTTTATGTCATCATCGCATTTGTGGGAGGCACAGTTGGTTCGTATCTAGGCGCATCAAAATTGAACCATCGTGCGTTAAAATATGTCTTAAGTCTTGTATTGTCAATTGCCATTTTTAAATTATTAAATCAATAGAGTTCAATACAATAAAAATGCTTGAAAAAACAAGCTGAAATTTTACAAAAGAGATTTTTACAATTGAAACCTGCATTTAAAAGTCCTTCCATTTTAAGGGAAGGATTTAGGATGGGTAAATTTAGATAAATAGTTTTATGAAGACCAGAATCTTATTATTTGGACAATTAAAAGAAAGGTTGGGTGCAGATTTTATTGAGATAGAAGGTGCTGAAGATAGTGATCTTTTGATGGTGAAATTAAAAAATGAGTTTCCTGTATTATCTGATATATCTTTTAGAGTAGCTGTAGATAAAAATTTAGTTTCAGAAAAGGTTGTTTTAAGTGAAAAATCGGAAGTAGCTTTGTTGCCG
Source organism: Saprospiraceae bacterium (assembly GCA_035299145.1). Classification (GTDB taxonomy): domain Bacteria; phylum Bacteroidota; class Bacteroidia; order Chitinophagales; family Saprospiraceae; genus OLB9. The sequence continues at coordinate 449,845 of DATGWZ010000030.1, read as the reverse complement.
CCTTTTTCGGGAGGGTAGTGTTTAAGATGAAAGTCGATTTTTTGCCACGACTTGTGACGCAACAGCGTTAAAGGCACCAAGACACTAAATATATCTAAGGGTTACATTGTTGATATTTAATAATTTCTGCATCCTTTGAGCCTTTGAGTCTTAGTGGCAGATTATTTTTACTTACTAATAAGTTTACAAGTCCAGTAAAAAAAATAATGGAGCGATATCAAAGACAAATCATACTATCACAATTTGGTCAGGAAGGCCAAGCTAAGCTCGCTGATGCTAAGGTATTGGTCGTAGGTGCAGGTGGTTTGGGTTGTCCTGTTTTGATGTATCTTGCTGCTGCTGGCGTGGGTCAATTGGGTATAGTGGATCAAGATGCAGTCAGCCTTTCTAATCTCCAAAGACAAGTTTTGTACAAAACAGAAGATGTGGGATTGCCCAAAGTAGAAAGGGCTAAACAGTATCTTTTAGAAATGAATCCTGAAATAAAAATCGTTTCATATTTTACTTATCTGACTACACAAAATGCATTGGAAATTATCAGTGATTATGACATCATAGTAGATGCATCGGATAATTTTCCGACAAGGTATCTACTTAATGACGCTTGTGTGATTTTGAACAAAGTATTGGTTTATGGTGCAGTATCTAATTTTGAAGGACAAGTGGCTGTTTTTAATGCTGACTTAGGTAATGATAAAAGATCGTCCAATTATAGAGATATTTTTCCCAATCCACCTATGGAAAATGAAATAGGTAATTGTGCAGAAATTGGTGTGTTGGGTGTTTTGCCTGGCACGATAGGATGTATTCAAGCAAGTGAAGTCATAAAGCTGATAACAGGAATAGGAAAACCATTAGTCAATCAATTACAAACTTTCAATTTACTTACCAATCAATGGCAAACATTTACAATCCAAGCATCTCCAGAAACTCGGTCATTGATACCTAAGGATACAATCAGTTATAAAAATAAAGATTACAGCCTTGCTTGTGGTCCACTTCAAAAAATGGAGATAGATGCAGCAGATTTTCAATCTTATTTTGATAAAGAAGATGTGGTTTTTGTAGATGTAAGAGAAGCCTTTGAAAAACCTGAGATTGATTTTTTTCATTATAAAAAATATCCACTTTCAAACTGGGAAAAAGAAGTCCCAAGTTTTCAAGAAGTTACCATCATCCTTTTTTGTCAATCTGGTAAAAGGAGTTTAGAAGCAGCTAAGATACTTTCTCAAATATATAAAGACAAAGAAATTTTTAGTTTAAAGAATGGTATCTTGGCTTGGCATAATAATCACAAAATAATTTCTAATGAGCCATCCTAAAATTAAAAATATCTTCATCCAAGGGGCTATTTCGCCTTCGTTTATCATGGAGAGTATTCAGAAACATAGTACCAAAACTGATATCGGTGCCCATAATATATTTCTCGGACAGATACGTGCTGATGAGAAGGATGGACATCAAGTCACAGCCATTCAATATACAGCTTATGAGGAAATGGCCCTAGAAAAGATGTCAAACATTAGAGAAGATATCTTTGCCAAATATCCGCTTACTTGTTTGCATGTTTACCATAGCCTTGGTTTGGTGCCTACGGGTGAGATATGTTTGTTTGTATTTACATCAGCAGCACATAGAAAAGAAGCCATCGATGCTTGTGAAGAATTGGTAGAAAGGATAAAAGTTGAATTGCCGATATGGGGCGAAGAAATATTTGATAACGGATCTCAAACTTGGAAAATCAATAAATAATGGTCGACATCACACACAAAAATAATACCCTTCGTAAAGCCATTGCATCTGCGACTGTCACGGTGTCAAAGCCTGAAACAATAGACATGATTATTAATAAATCAATACCTAAAGGTGATGTTTTCGAGTTTTCAAGGGTAGCAGGACTATTTGCGGTTAAAAAAACATCTGATGTCATTCCTGATTGTCATCCGTTGCCCGTGGAATATACCAATATCAGACACCACATAGAAGGACTGACCATCAAAATAGAAGTGGAAGTCCATACCATTTACAAAACAGGTGTGGAAGTAGAAGCGATGCATGGTGCTGCCATAACGGCACTTACCCTTTATGATATGCTGAAGCCAATAGATAAAGGCATCGAGATATCATCTATCAAACTAGAGTCAAAAACTGGTGGTAAATCTGATGCAAAAATCAATAGCGAAATGCCGCTCAATTGTGCAGTCATCGTTTGTTCGGATACTATTTCTGCTGGACAAAATGTAGATGCTTCTGGGAAGTATCTGGCTGGCAAACTAGAAGAGATGGGTTGTAAGTTGATGCATTTTGACATCATACCTGACGAGGCCGAACTCATACGAGCATCGGCACAGCATTTTAGCGATGTGGGTGCGGACTTATTGATTTTTGTAGGTGGTACAGGACTATCGCCAAGAGATGTGACGCCACAAGCCGTAGCACCACTGATAGAGATAGATGTACCCGGCATCATGGAGCGATTGCGCAGTTATGGTCAGGATAGAATGCCTTATGCTATGTTTTCTCGTGGTATTTCAGGATTTATCAAAGATACCTTAGTAATCACGTTGCCGGGTTCACAAGGAGCTGTGAAAGATGCTGTTCAGGCGCTTTTCCCACATGTGTTTCATGTGTTTAAGGTGCGTGGTGGGTATCGGCATGAGTGAGGGATGTTATGCAAACAATCATGGTAATTGATTCTACTTCATTAGATTTTTAACGGCAGATCATTATCTTATAATTAACGTTAGAAATATTTAAAAAGTAAAGTCCGTTAGGATGGAAATAATCCACTTTTATTGAGTTTTGACCAGCATTAATATTTCCTGCATTAAGCACACGGCCGTGGATATCAATTAATTTATAACTTGTATTTTCTGAAGCGCTTATTTCGACAAAATCACCAAAGATAGGATTCGGGAAAATGTTTATTTTTTGAGCATCGAAGGATGGCGTAACACTTGATAATGATGCACAAAGGACTTCTTCTCTAGAATGAAACTGATAGATATTATTTTGGATGTCGAGGTAAACGTCTTTTGCCCATCCTTCTCCAGTTTCGGTATATTCATAAGTGTTTTTTGCATATTCTTTCCATTCATCTGTGTCTAGGTTTGAATTAAAAATAGTACGGGTAATGAGATTAAAATCATTATCATATTCAAAGATTGTTCTACCTTTAAAAGATAAAGATTCACCGTTCTGATTCCATGTGTAAATATGAGATGATATTTGATGGAAATCCGTGTCATACTCATTGGTCGTTTTTTTACTATTGTAATATTCGTTTTTTTCTGAATTCCAAACCTGAAATAAGTCTTCCGTAATTTTATTTTTAGAGTTGTAACTATATTCGTATTTGCTCAGATTTATCCAGTCATTTTTTGATTTGTCCCATTCTTTGATACTGAATTCTTTTTCAAGTTCATTTTCATTATATATTTTATAATATTTATTTTCGTTGACCCAAGAATTTGTGTTTTGATCTCCTATTTGTTTAGTGTATTCTGAAATCTTATTTTTATCATTATATTGATAATTTAATTTGTTTATTTTAAGCCAGGTACTTGAAGACTTATCCCAATCTTGAGTTGTAATTTCAAGGGTATTGCCATTTTCATCGACAGTTTTTTCCGTTGTTTTTTTATTGACCCAACTATTCGTTTGGTTTTCCCAAATTTGACTTATTGATGTTGTTTTGTTATCTATTTTTTCAGAATTAGATTGACTTACATTTATCCACTCATTGGTTGTAGTGGACCATTTTTGGCTTAAAATCATTTTTATACTGTTTTGATCAAAATATTCATACATGCTTTTGGATTCATTAATGAGTTCATTTGTTGTTGGGCTTAGTCTTTGTGTCAAATCATCCATTAATTGGTCCGTTGTATTGTATGTTTTTTTTCTAGAATAGGTCAATTTCCAATCGTTTTGTATACTACTCCATTCATAACCAAATACCTGTGTTTCATTTTCTCTATTATCATATTCGTTAGTGCTATATCTTTCATTCAACCAATTTTCATTTTCCCATATTTGGCTTATTCTTTTGATTAATTTTTGCTTGTCATTGTAGGTTCTAATATCTCTATTTGTTGGGATTTTTATATTTGCGCCAATTTCAAAAGTGAAAGTTGTGGTGGTGTCCATAGTACATTGAGCAGATACTAAATTTACCAAAATCAGACATAAAAAAATCAATTTTGTTTTTTTGTACATGTTGTTCATTTTAATCGTTTTAAGTGTTACATAAGTTATGAAGAGATAAATTTTCTTTCTTGTAAAATTTTGTAGAAACAAAGATAGTTTTGTTTTTCCAATTATCAACAAAATACTTTAATATTTAACAGGGTTATTTTCATGTAAGGTTGAGTCCACTCTGGAAATACTCAAAATTTAATAATCAAACGTAAATTACCACACACTCAATTTTTAAGCCCATTATTATCGATTTAATAAACTCAATAATTTTCTTATTTTTCTGACAAACGCTTTTTCTGAGTAGACTTAACCTTGAAGTATTTTACCATAACTTTTCAATTTGCATTTTATTCTAACAGGATAAACACTGCATAGACGTAAATTTGTATTAAACAAAATAAGCCTTAGTATTGGCTCCATTTTCAACAAATCCAAATTGTTAAAATAATTCTACCATGCAATTGTAAATGAATTTTTACCTTTGCGCTTCATTTCTTTAAAACATCATCAAAATTCGTCACCATGGACACTATCATAGAGCATTTGATTCAAGAAGAGTTACAACGTCAGAGACAAGGTATTGAGTTGATTGCATCAGAAAATTTTACTTCTCAGGCTGTTATCAATGCCATGGGTAGTTGTCTTACCAATAAATATGCAGAAGGATACCCTGGCAAAAGGTATTACGGTGGCTGTGAAGTTGTAGACAAGATAGAACAAATCGCTATTGATCGACTTTGTGCGCTTTTCGGTGCGGAGTATGCCAATGTACAACCACACTCAGGTGCACAAGCCAATGCTGCCATATTTTTAGGCGTACTTCAGCCAGGAGATGCCATTTTGGGTTTTGACTTATCGCATGGTGGTCACTTATCTCATGGTTCGCCAGTGAATTATTCAGGTAAGGTGTACCAAGCTAATTTTTATGGTGTAGAACAAGAAACTGGACGCATAGATATGGACAAAGTCGCTGCTAAAGCGCGCGAAGTTCAACCAAAACTGATCATCTGTGGTGCTTCAGCATATTCTAGAGATTGGGATTATAAAAGATTTAGGGAGATTGCTGATGAGGTAGGCGCGCTTTTATTGGCAGATATTGCACATCCTGCTGGATTGATAGCGGCAGATTTGTTGATAGATCCGTTGCCACATTGCCATATTGTATCATCTACGACCCATAAGACATTGAGAGGACCGAGAGGAGGAATCATCATGCTCGGCAAAGATTTTGCAAATCCATGGGGAAGAACGACCAAAAAAGGAGATCCGATCATGATGTCCACAATATTGAATAGTGCTGTTTTCCCTGGTATGCAAGGTGGTCCATTGGAACATGTTATTGCAGCTAAGGCTATAGCATTTGGCGAAGCATCACAAGATAGTTTCAAAGAATATGGTAAACAAGTCATTGCCAATGCAAGTGTCATGGCAAATGCATTTACAGATCGTGGTTACCAAATTATCTCAGGTGGGACGGACAATCACATGATGCTCATCGACCTAAGAGCCAAATCAGCAGATATTTCAGGAAAAGATGCCGAAAATGCACTCGTAAAAGCAGATATCACCATCAATAAAAACATGGTACCATTCGACAGTAGACCAGCATTGCATACGTCCGGCATTCGAGTAGGTACAGCAGCAGTGACTTCACGTGGATTTAAGGAGGCAGATTGTGAGCAAGTAGTAGATTGGATTGACGCTGCGATTATGAATAAGGACAATGAAAACATGCTTACCGATATTCGTCATAAGGTGAATGGTTTTATGGCTAATTTTCCACTATATGCATAGTTAAAATTACTTTTATTAATGGTTAGGAACTTTCTTGATTCTTTCAAATACTTTTTACCACTAAGGTCACTAAGATTCAAACTTAGAACACTTTAATTATTTGGAAGTAAGAGCGTTTTATTGGCTTATTCGCTTAGTCATTAATAAACAAAGTCAAAACTCTGATGTTAGACAATCCTTCTATAATTAATAATAAAAGGTAAATGACGCTTGATTTTGTACCATTCGAAGATATAGATAAAAACAAATGGAATGGCAACGTACATTATTCTCCAAATGGAAATATATATGGCTATCACTGGTATTTAAAAAGTGTGATAAAAGAATGGGATGCCATCATAGAAGGCGATTATCAATCTGTGATGCCGATTCCCAGACGACCTTTGACAGCTTTTGAGCAATCGCTTCTACCTTACTTGGGACCTTACACCGTCAATGGATATTCTGTCCAACGTGCTCAGTCATTTTATATGACATGGAAAGAACATTCCAAAAATAGTTATTATGGTTTTAATGATAGATTCGGAAAACTGATAGAAGTCGAAGATGAAAAACTCATAGTAAAGCATCGACATTATATTAATCTTCAGCTCACCTATGATCAGATAACGGAAAAATATCAATCGAAGGCACATCAGCTGCTCAATGACGCTACGCTTCAGACTTTTGTTTATGGGAGTGATATAAAACCAGAGACGCTGATCGAAAACGAAAACTTAAATGAGGCTGAAAAAAGCATTTTGTATAGGATCATGTACAATGCCATACAGCGTAGTGTGGGTTGGAGTCTACAAGTAGAAAATAAAGAAAGTGGTGCTGTGGCAAAGGCATTTTTCATTAGTGACAAAAGCGGTATTTATGAAATATTCTCATCTAGTCAGAACGATGAAACTAATCATTTACTAATGTTAGATACTTTAATAAGGAGCAATGCAGGGAAACCTATGAAACTGTATACGCATCCGAATGGTGAACGAATCAATACACTTTTGGGTGGTGAAACCCTAGAAATTATGGTCGCGGAAACGTCAAAAAAACATTTTATGGCTGGAATTAAGTCATTTTTCGGACTGAAATCATAACAAATTGATAACCTTCTGAAAACTCTAGAAAGTGGTTAGTGTCAGATAATGTCAAAAATAAATTGGTCAAATTTTGATTTTAAGTGCCCATTTGTCAAAAAAATTGCACAAAAAAAACGTTCAATTAACAAATTTACTTCATGTATTAACAAGTGTTCTTTAATGAATTAATTAACATTCAAAAAGACTATATCTACATAATGCATTGATAATCAAATACATATAATAATTAAATATACTAAAAAAAACTTTAAAAATGTGGATAAAAACTTTTTTCAAAAAGATACCAGCCAATGATATTTATCTATATTTACACCGTAATTTAATCCTGTACTCAGTAAACATATATGGAAAACAAAATAAAACGAGATTCGGCCCTGATAAATTTAGTGTCTGAATTTGAGTGCAAATTTGAGCAAGGAGAGGTTGGTTACATTGACGAAAAAGTGTTCCTCCAACTTTTAGAATATTATGAAGACGAGTATTTATTTGACAAAGCATTGGAAGTCGTAGATTATGCCATTGCTCAATATAAATACAGATCGGAATTTTACATCATTAAAGCTAGACTCCTTTTGTCCAAGACGAAGGTAAAAGATTGTCTAGCATTACTCGAGATTGCTGAAAATATTGCCCCATTCGAGAGAGAAATCTCCATCATCAGAGCAAGAGCACACGCCATAAATAAAGATTTTACGGCTGCACATAGTATATTAGATGACCTAAAACTCGGAGCCACCAAGAGTGATTCTGTAGATATACTCATCGCTGAGTCTTTTATATACGAACATATGAAAGACTACAATGCCATGTATGATGCGCTTTCTAATGCTGTCCTCATTGATACCAAAAATGAAGAAGCTATGGAACGTATTTGGATCAGTGCAGAGTTATCAAGAAGGTACGAAGATAGTGTACAGTTGCACCTGACGATCATAGACAAAGATCCTTACAATTACCAAGCTTGGTATAATCTAGGGCATGGCTACAATTGTATATGGGAATACGAAAAAGCAATAGACGCACTTGAGTATTCATTTATCATCAATCCAGAGTTTGAAAGTGGTTATCTAGATTGTGCAGACACTTGTCTTCAAATCAGAAATTACGAAAAAGCGCTTGAGATTTATATCGAAGCAAACAATAAGTTTGGTCCGAATAATGAATTGATGGTTAATATTGCACATTGTTATATCTATCTCAATAGAATTGGCATCGCTAAGCAGTGGTTGCTCAAAGCTATCAAACTAGATGGATATAATGACGAAGCTTACTTCTTGCTAGGTGAGTGCTATTCTCGTGATCAAGTATGGTACAATGCAATCAACGCATACCACAAGGCCATAGAACTAGAAAACAGAAGAGAAGAGTATTATCTAGGTCTTGCAAAGGCTTACCTTGCGGTAGAAGATTATAACAAAGCGACAGTCAATTTCCAAATGGCTACGCAAACAGGTCCTGAAGATACGTTGTATTGGAAAGAGTATATCTGTTTCTTGATCAAAATGGGATTGCACGACGAGGCCATCCAAGTGCTAGATGAAGCAGAAGACCATACATATGGTCCTGACTTGCTTTATTGTCGTGCAGTGACGGAATACTTCCTAAAGAACAAGGTAGATTGTCTAGAATTGCTAGAAGAAGCATTGATGGAAGATTATGATCAGCACACCTTAATTTTTGAAATCGCACCGGAGTTGAAACTCGACAAAGAGATCAACTCTATGATAAAATATTTTGCAGACTAATCTCGGTCTGTACAAGAATTTTACTCTTTTAATAACCAAGACTGAAGGGCATTTCTTTTGCAAAGAAGAGTGCCCTTTTTGCGTTTAGGGAAAAACTTAATACAACTTGACATAAAAAATGCTACTAAAGCTACAAATTTTATATATTTTTGTTCTCGACTTATCAATGTACATAAAAAACATAAAGCTTTATCTGAAAATTCTAAATATGATACAAAAAGGGATACTCCAATTAATATGTAGGATAATCATCTTAGGTTTTGTTATTTTTAATGGTGTTATTAATGCACAAGGTGTCAAAAATATAAAGCAATACTATTCAGATTCGGATGTAGGTATTTTTGTGCAAACCACTGAAATAATGGATGGGTATAAGTTTTTATTTATTTCCTTAAATAATAAAAGGGGTAATTTTTTTTATGATGGACATCTAATAGACGAAAAACTTCCAAACAACGCTGAAAGAAAAATACATTCAGTTGTTATTAAAACGGATATGGATAATAATTATATAGATCATTATAAATATAGTAGTTATAATGATCATTCAGTTACGCATGGTGAAGGAATATTGTTTTTTCCTATTTATGATGAGTTGATACCTGATGTTTTTGCACGATATTTTATAATTGGATTAGATAAAAATTTTAATTTAGTATATAAAGAAAATGTGAAAGGAGTTATTCTAATTCAATTAAAATATGTTGATAAATATTTGTACATACATACTGCAAATACCCAAGATAAATTGATTGTAATTGGAAATGATACCATACATTCCAATTTTTACAGGACACACTGTACTATGAAACGAGATTTTAAAAATTTCAGAAATGTTTGGATTTCAAAAGCATCTCGAGAAGATGGAGCATATGTAGATTTAAATGTATCATCATCAGGAGAGGCTTACATTTATAGTGATTTTGGAGGGAGCTTAGGAGGAGCAGTAATAATAGGTCAAGACAGTTTATTAACAAGTGGTGCAGATGGATTTGTTTATAAACTTGATGCAGATGGAAATTTGAGTTATATGAAACAAGTGTATGGAAATGGAAGTGAAGCAATAACGGATTTGATAATAGATGATTATGATAATGTTTATATCAATATAGTTTGTTCTGGTCAATCAGCTGAAATGACGTATGATGGGATCAGCTATCTCTTGGCAAATCCATTTTCTGGCTATAGGTCTAGCTACATTATGAGATTAGATGATGAGGGTCATGTTATCTGGGCAAAGTCTGTAGGGGGGCAGTGGGTACTGTTTCAAAACATCATTTCTATGGATGATAATACGCTATTGTTATGTTTGAATTATACAGCACTTAAAATTGATGAAATTGAAGAAAGCAGCGGTTCGTCATTTGTTTCCTTAAATAAAAATACTGGGGATGTGGAAAATCATTATAAATTAGCAACTAATGCTATAATGAATATGTATTTTGGATCCCAAAAGGTAACATCTTCAATTATTTCAAGCCCAATTTCTTTGCTAAAAGAAGATGATGAAACAATTGTATTCATGGGAAAAGAATATTCTTCGGACAGTGATTATTTCAATACTATAAGTATATATTTTGATATAAATTTTGATGAATTATCAAATGTTGAGCAAAATCTGGCGGAAGAAAATTTATTAGTCTATCCAAATCCAATGTTTACCCTTAGCTCATTACAAATTGATTCAGAAATAAGTTTTCACATGGCTCAACTCTATGATATCAATGGAAAGGTAGTTTTAGAAAAAAAAGAAGATAATATTAGGGAAATAAGTCTAGAAGATTCAGAGACTATAGTATCAGGGGTGTATTTCCTTAAATTATACACTTACAATGGAGTTGTCACAAAAAAAATAATTATTCAATAAATTTTCTGGTTGTCATTGTTCAGATAGTTAGTAAGTGATTTTTAAATGAAAAACTACTTTTTCAAAAGGTATTTTCTAACCATAAATAATCAAAATTCGAATAGCATTTTCGCAATAATGTTCATTTTATTTTAGCGTTCACAAAACGTGAACAGACGAATATTGTGAACAAAAGTAAGGTGTTTTGTGATAATTGTCAAGGTTATTTCGAGAAAATTTATTTTTCGTGTGTAAAACATATTAAAATTAATAATAATGTATTAATTTTGTGTTTTCAGAATTTTATCATATAAATTTGTTCTAAGATGAAGCCAGTTGTCACAGAAGATGCCACTCAAAAACTCAGAGATTTGATCGATGCCACCGAAAAAGAATTTAACCACGAATTGAAGATCACTCCTGGCGAAGCAAAACGTATCGAGTTGATCAGAAGAATGAAGGAAGATACGGACAAAAAGGAATATATGATCATGTTTAATGGGCTGATTATTGCACTTCTTTTTACAGGTCTTGTGCATTTTTTTATTTACAAATCTGTTTTTACATTGATAGGTGTTGTGATAGGATTGGTGTATTATCTATTTACAAGACAAAAGCTCAAACTTGCTACTTACCAACTTGCAGAACATAAAAATAACTTTGACAAATACCTTTGGGAAGGTTATCACCTGAAGGAAATGAGATATTCCGCTGTAAAACTTGCTTATTTTTTATTCTTCCCGCTTGTGGCTGTGTTTTTTACCGATATCATGTCTACACGTGCGGAAGGATTGTCTATAATGTTGAGCGTGTGCATTGCTGCGGGTATCAGTGCGATAGGATGGTTTATCTTTTTTGCAGATGACAAAAACATGTTGGAGACCATTGAGTCTGATCTGAACTCATTGCAATATTTGTAAGATTATAGCGTCTTCGATACGGATTATTTGAGTGTATCCCCAAATTACACCTAGTTTAAAATTCCTTTTTTTAACCCTGACCCTAAAGGGGACAAAATGAATTTTAAATCCACTCCGAAAACACAAATTGATTGAAAATCAATCGTTTTTTACCCTGACCCTAAAGGGAAACGATTGATTTTCAATGAAGTAAGAAACGAATATTTTTCATTTATTTGAACTAATGACTTTTCGGAGTGGACTCAATTTTAAATTAATTTCTGTGAAAAAATAAGATACATCCGATTACTTCACCGTACGACCACTAGCCTTATTGGTGCTAACTTTGGTATTATTCTTTTTGTCTAAGTCTACCATCAGGTAAGCAAATGCGCTTTCATTAGTCGTTTTATAGACTTTATCTCCATAAGTGACACTGCCATATCGTCTATCCCAATCTTTTGCAAGTAAGACATATCTGCCATTAACCTTTTCTGAAGGGCCAAATACTAGGTATTTATTATCATCTGATGCATCAAAACCTACGGCATAATGATTTTTTGTAGGAGAAAATAGGAAAGCTCCTTTTGTTCCTTTTTTGATAATGACTTCTTCTACTTCTCGACCATCTACCATCTTTATTTTACCATTGGTAATGACTGACTCTCCGAGACTGATATCTCGCCATAAGATGATATCATTAGAAAGATAAAATTGAATTTTGCGCAACTCACTATCTGACCATCGGTTGTCATCGTGGATGTCTTTAGTGTAATATTTGAGCGTAGGTGCGCACGATGCTAAGGTCGCTACGATGAATGCAAAAATTATTGTCCTCATGATTATTGGTTTTATTAAAACGATATCAAAAAAACGTCTTTAAAACCAGATTGTACTCAACCTTAAGAAAGTTTAACATCTACATTAACCTTTTGATAAGAATCGATGGACTTTTTTATAAGCAAACAATCGTAATCTTATTTCATCTTTTGGGTGTATACCGAAATTGCTGGTTGTTTAAAATTCTTTTTGTTTTACCCTGACCCTAAAGGATACAAAATGAATTTTAAATTAGTTTTTGTGCAAAAATGGAAATACCGAATGAATCAACCTACCTTTTCTGAGCAAAAAACTCAGTCATTAAAGCAGCGCATTCATCATGTTTGATTCCGTATTCAAGTTTTGTTTTGGGATGTAGGAGTTCTTTGCCATAACGCATAAAACCACGTTTTTCGTCACTAGCGCCATATACCACGCGGTCTAGCTGCGCCCATGCAAGCGCACCTGCGCACATGATACAGGGTTCGAGTGTGACATAGAGCGTACATTCATTCAGATATTTATTGCCAAGGTAAGAGCTAGCAGCCGTGATGGCCATGATCTCTGCATGTGCTGTCACGTCATTCAGAATTTGGGTTTGATTATGAGCTCGAGCTATGATCTGTTTTTGGCAAACGACTACGGCTCCTACGGGTATCTCACCGGCATCTCTTGCTTTTTCTGCTTCACGGAGTGCTTGCCCCATAAAATAGTCATCAGAATAAATGGACAACATTGGACTGATTTTAAAAATGAAAGTGCAAGAAAAGGAAAATATTTATGGTAGAAAATAAAAAGGATGAAATACTTGTAAAAGCTTTGATTCAAAAAGAAAAAACCCTCAGAAATTACTTCCTGAGGGTTTTATAGGTGCGTAAATGGGTTTTTACTTTATATTATTTAAGTTTAATGATTTTATGGGTAACATGTACCCTGTCATTTTGTGAAATTTTTAGGATATAAAATCCATTATTTAGTGCATGTAGATCTACTATACCATCTGCGTTTACTATACCAGATATCAATGATCTACCAGAAGCATCAGATACTTCGTAATTGGCATCAGTTGTAAGACCTGCTATTTGGATATAGTCATAGAATGGATTTGGTTGTACTTTTAGATGTGCAAGTGGATTTTCGGCTATTCCATTTATAATTTTTGAATCCCAATATAGGTTTACTGTTGCAGCATCAGTAGAACCACTTTGTTTGATGGCATTATGTACTTCAGGATTTAACTCTAGAATACTGCTTAGGACAGAATTTTTATTGGCTTTAAACGAAAATTTAAACAAAGGATCTGAATTTCTCAATGACACACCTTGAGGTGTGGTTCCAAGATTTATAACCCACTTAATAACTATCTTATCATCTGTAACTGTTACATGTTGGTTCTGATCAAAATTTGGTAATAAAGCAGATGTGACTTCATTTATAGTTATTCCACTATCTTTGATATCAAACTCAAGATTTAAGGCGACTAAATTTTGAAACCTATCGCTATTAAATGATACTTCATAATTTTCACCTGAATTTGTGGCTATATCATCTACTTTGATAACCGTATAGGAAGGATTATTTCCGTAACTATCATTAACATCGCCAGTTTTTACTCCAATAAACTCGTTTGAATACAATAGATTTTCTGTATTAATAACTTCTACATATTCACCAAGGTCATCTAGTCTTTGCTTATCAATAAAGTTCCATACACGATTGTTTGGCCATGTTGTGATTAAGCCATCAAGCATTTTTCTTAATTCGGTAAGATCGCTGGATGTTATTGCCCCATCATTATTGATATCAGCAGCAATCTGTTGGTAAAAGTTCAATTTGGTGCCACCTAATATAGCTTCTTGTATTGTTACCCAATCCATAAAATCTACACCATCAATAGCATTTCCTGTTTTATCAGGCTCAATTTCGTAGCTTGCCCCATTAATACTGAGTGGAACCGTTACACAGCCTGATTCTCCAGTATTTGTCTGTCCCAAAACAACATCTGACAATGGCTCTCCACGTTGCGTATAAACACAAACTTGATTACCTGTGTGTAGTATATGTTGCACATAGAAACTATTTGTTGATGTTACCCAATTAAAGGTTTCCCATCTACGTTCTATCATCTTTGTGTCATCATCTATGGTAGTGGCTATATCATAAAAAGTTATTTCGTATGCTGAAGAGCAATATTCGATGAGTCTCGGCTCGACATCATTAGGGTGTACATCTGGATTACTTCTTAATGCGCTTAGAGAAATGAGCGCGTCACTGACAGTAATATCAGCAGGCCATTCTATGGCATCGGTATCAGTATGACCAGAAGCACAATTGCCAAAAGGTGTATTCCATGGTAATGTGTCACAAATTGCTATTCCATCGGCAAATACATTAAATATTTGTGTGTATCCATAAAGATTACCATCTAACCAATCTAACACATCCCATTTTCTGAAAATTCTTTTATTTTGAGAATATGGAGAACCAATACCTAACTCTACATCTGAATAGACCATAAAAATAGAAGGGCAATCATAGTTTATAATTTGTGGTCGTACATTTTGAGATGGGACGCCATACACAGTCTCTAAGTTTTCTGGTGATAATTGATCGGCACTAGCTCCTGCACATACGTAAATATCAAATCCACAGGGCCAATCGATATTATCACTATTAGTGTATCCTGACTCGCAATCATCAGGGTTACCATCTGGACATTTAGTGTCACATACCACGAATGTCGTACTGCAATCAATTATTTTTGTCACAATAATATCTGTCTCACATGTATTGCCAGTTTCATTATCTGTTACTGTGCATAAAAATGTTTTTCCAGCATCTTCCCAAATTACCTGTGGAATATTTTTATTGATGCCATTGTAAGAAAGTGTTAGATCAAAATCAGGTGTACATCCGTAATAACCAATCAATACCATAGGCGAAGTGATGGGTTGTGGTTGAAACGGATTCACATATATAGTTAGTTCTTCTTGACAAATCAAACTTGTTTGCACAGATGGTAAAATGTACGAAAAGTTGGACCATGCTGTATTTTTATTTCCTGATACATCAGTGACTTCAAAGGTAATAACTGAAGGATTGGGACTTGTGCATGTAATCCTTTTAGGGTTAATCTCATAACTAGCGATTTGACAATTATCAGTAGAGCCATTGTCAAACATTTCTGGTGTGAGATCTATAAATTGTCCGTTGGTCATTTCCATATTTACTTCTGATTCAACAACCGAAATTGGGCCAACTTCATCAACAATGTTTAATGTACAATCACAAACACTTACCAAATTATTGGCATCTTGAGCATATAACCTTGTTCGATAAGAACTTTGACTACAATCAAACGCATTTCTTTTTAGAAATAGTGATAAATAATTTTCAGACCCGTTGTCTAACAGTAAAGGGTTAATGGTAACATTTCCACTAAATCCAACTAATTTATTAATACTTGACTTACATTTGGCGTTAACATCATTTTGTTGAGCAGCGATAATATCAAATGTTGCCCAGCAGGAATTCTGAGTTAATAGATCTGTAACAGTGGCAGTAAATGGACCTTCATATAATCCTAATAACAATGTATTATTTGGCACTAAGGTTTCATTTGCATCCTTAATATCTAAAATATAGTAGTCATAATTTGCTACAATTCCTTCAATGAAATCTTCTGGATACAGTACTAATGAATCTTCAGACTGTACCACAAAAGTGAGATCAGCAATACAATTAATCGGTGTTTGACTATGTAAATTACTAGAACACCAAAGATTAAGAAAAAGGAACAGAAAAGTAAAATATCGTTTCATGATAATTTGTTGTTTGTATGCTCTTTCACAAGCACGAATGAAATAATGTAAATGAGAAGGATAACATCTATTGCGCAATTTGATGATTTCTTTATGTTTGTTTTAAAAATTTATTCGGTATCCGAGATTCATTCTGTATGATGAAATGGATGTTTTTATATTCATACTACCTTCAGATCGCTGCATAGATCTCCAGTCGTATGATAGTCCTGTGTACAAAGCTCCAAGTCTACTTAGACTCCATTCCCAAGCGATCCCACCACTGTATCCGAGTCTATTGGACCTATATGGATTGCTTGCGAAATCATACTTCTGAAGCTGACCATTTGATGATAAAAATCCACCTTCAGAGCCTGTCCAAACTTGAAAGATAGCGCCACCATCTATAAAAAACTTATGTTTGTGGGTATTGGCCAAAAGATATCTGATTGTGATAGGTACGTCAACACTATGATAATATGAGTGCCATTTGGATTTGGTATTGGTTGTCATAGTTCCATTAACAGAACCTTGTACATTACTAGCAAAACCTGATTCGTCGATGATGATTTCGGTGACATCTTGTTTTGTGGTTGATATGTAGTCAGTGAATACATTCTCCAATCGTGTGGCGTACCTACTGTATCTCAATCCTGGCTGTAAGTACCATCTATGGCTTAATTTTATATCTGTCGATGCGCCCGCTGTGAGATATTCTAATGGCTGCTCTGCATGTAGAAAAAGCGGATTTTCGACGGATGCATTATTTTGAGTTTTGTGTTGGAGTGTGAAAAGTCCTGCTCCGACTTGCAAGAGAATATTATAGTTTTTCTTACTCGCTACTTTAATATTTTCTGATGGGAATCTATTTTCTCTAAAGATTTGTGTACTAATTATTGGTAAGAAAAGAGCAACATCATTCCTTCTTTTTTCATCTTCAACACTGGTAAAATTATTTGTAATATTGGGATGTACTTGGGAAGGTGTTGGCGTGATAAAATCTATCTTCTTATTGTTTACAGCTTCTACATTTTTTGTTTCAAAGGCTACATTCGATTTTTGCGTATTTGGTGAAATAGTATTTTCATATAGAATATTTTTACCTTGATGGGTTAATTTTTTATTTTGGTTAATACGAAAAGGTGCTTCATTTTTAATTTTATTATCGGCTACAATAGCATTGTTTTGACTGTTCAGAGTTTGACTTCCTTTCTGATTTATTGGTTGTGAAACTTCATTTATTAGATTGGTCAATTCTGGTACATTGCTGCTACTTTTTGGTAATGAATTATTGGAAACAACTTCATTTGGTTCTGTATTTGATGCCATAAGATTTGGTTTTTGGGTGTCAAACATAAACGATAAACCAAGACTTACCAAAGCAATACCTATGGTCCAAAACCATATAAATACTGGTCTTCTGCGCTTCTTTTGTGGTACATGTGGTTCAAGTTTGTCCCACAATTGCTCAAAGTCAACCGGCGTTTCGTGCTGCTCTGCTATTTGTCTGATATATTTATCTTGTTCCATAACAATGGGTCATTTGTACTTTATACTTTAATAATAAATCTCTCACCATTTTTTTTGCCCTTGTGAGTTGGGTTCTTGAAGTGCTTTCTCCGATGTCCATCATGGCTGCTATTTCTTGATGCGTATATCCTTCTATCACATAAAGATTGAATACCAATCTGTAAGGCAAAGGCAATTCTTCTATGATCTTTAGTATACCTGATTCGTCATCAAGTGTAAAGGTTTCGTTGCTATCGGAGACATCATAATCAGTGATTTCTGAATCTACCATTACCTGCTTTTTGCGCAACTCTTTGAGGCACGTTGTAGCAGCTATTCTGAAAAGCCAAGACTTAAATGAACCTTTAGCTTCGTATTGTAAAATGTTGTTAAAGATTCTGATATAACTTTCCTGAAGCATGTCTTCTGCAAAATGTCGATCGCCCATGTATCGTACACAAACAGACATCAACGCAGGAGAATAGACCCTGACTAGCTCTTTAAAAGCCGCCTTGTCGTATGCTTTGCATTTTTGTATGATTTCTGTTTCTGTCATTTTCCAGCCTTTCCTCTGTTAAAACTCCTTTTTTAATTGAAATTCTCCTTCCACATTTTTGTATCCTGCTGTCAGTGGGGACAATGTTTTTACCCAAAACCGACCTTTGAAATATCCACGTATTAAATCGTCGTTTTGGAAGTCGAAATGTGTTATTTCAAAATGTTCAAATCCACAACCTTGTGTCGATGTAGGACAAAATATTTCATATCCCTGACCTTCAAACGATTTTTCGCGGAGAAGGATATTGAGTCGGTTGTCTGCTTTTTTACCTACACCATCATCAGGGACAAAAATGGTCAGCACGACATTGGATTGTTCATCCTGTAAGTCAATGGACCATCTACCGTCACTATTTTTTTGTGTTTTAGTTTGCCAATACATTTTATTGGTACCGTCTATGATCAAATTGAAGTAGGGATTTTTTGCTCTATCACAAGCAAACCAAGTACCTGTCTGAATGACATCTTCTACGCGCCACGTGACCATATTTCCTTCTTCATTTCCATCTATTGTTGATGTGCTTAAAGACACTTCATCACTTTCACACACCGGCAAAAGTACATCTGTGGATGATCCTTTGGCAAAATAGTAAGTGGTTTGGTCCGTATGATTTTTTAGAATATAGTCCATGTTTAAGTCGCCATTACAATCTTTGACCTGACCTACGATTCTAGTAAAAAGGTGGCTACTATTGTCCAATGATGTGTTTAAATTTTCAATAGGCGCGTTTTGTGTTTTAATATTGAAGGTGGCAATTGGCCCACATGCAGCCTTTACATCTGCACTTATATCAGCGTCTGCTGGTAAAAAGGCAAACCATTTACCTTGTGCTGATGTGAAAACACTCTGACGACTTTGTCTATCGTGTAAGTTGATTCTGATATTTGAAATAGGTGTATTTTCTAATGCCAATTGGCCACTCACATAAATACCTGGTGTACTTTTTGCCAAACAGTAATAGCCAGATTTCTGATATGTAAATGATTGGTTATTATCTTCTGTTTTCACTGGAAGCCAGATCGCTTTATCATAATCGAAAGACCAAATTTTTATGCCATTTTCTTGAAGGTAATCGGATGTTATGCCAAGTTTTGTTTCAAGTGGTTGGCCATTTTCAGACGTTACATCTAGAAAAAAAACATCATACATTTCAAGGTATTTGTGCTCTCCATTAATATCTTTTCCCACACGATTTGCGGGTATTGCAGTGATGTGAATATCATTATTTAAATCAGGACTGAAGTGCGTGATATTGACTTTGGTATTGTAGCTGTTTCCATTGAGGGTATACGTATTTGGTTGCGTGGTTAAAGTTGTTTTTTCATTTATAGCTATATTCATTTTTGTATCGTGTGCAAACTCAACTTTATTTCGATTTTCGAATACCGTTAAAACGGAATAGTTGATATCATTTTCTAAACCTGAAACGATGTACGTTGATGAAACTCCAGATGCTGTATTTATGGTCAGTTTTTCTCCATATTTATTCACTAGTTTGCCATCAAAAACGACAAACGATTGTGCCAAATCATTCTGTTGTTGTTGATTGTATGTCGCATCAAAATTTATTAAGGCTTCGCCATTTTCATTTATCACTCGAGCTGTCTGCGTTGTAGAGATGGTCACTCTCGGTGGATCATTTTGTTCGGTGCTAATGATTTCTTCCTCATTTGTATGACAGGCAGATATCAAAAGAATCCCAAGCACAGCTAACCAATTTATTTTTATATACTTCATAACCATATTTGTATTGCTATACATACATAATCCAAAAGTAATCAAAAACGCTACAGGTGATATCGATTTTTTAATTTATAAATTTTTGTTATTGTGATAATCATTAATATATGACTATTGGAAACGATTGTTGCTATCTTTTTCGAAATGCCTATTATTAAAAATTGTAAAAAGTTCTTAGCGTTTATATAGATTAGTGGGAGCATCTATTTATCGTTAATCGAGTGAGGTCTGCACTCAAGTTACAAACTTGCGCTAATAGTGGTTCCATTTTTTTTATAGATCACCGACTAACGAATTATAAATACTTGTTATATTGGATCGAAGTCACAGACTTCGACCATCGGGGTTATCGGCTCCATAACCAAAAAGTTTAACTGAGATTATTTTCAAAATGGAATATCAATTTATCAACATCATCTAAAATATAATTATTTCCTTGCCACATAGTCTTGATTCTTAACAAAAGAGAATCAAAATATGGATTATTAACTAATTTGGCAGCTATTATTCCGCTTAATATTTCTCTTCTTTGATTTATTTTTTTTAGTATTAATTGTCTGTTTTCTGACATAAAATAATCCATATCACCTTCCATTATTCTATCATTTAAATAACTATCAATACCTTCTGTAGTACTCATTTTATCAAATAACGGAAATGTTACCTTTTCCATAAAATATTTGTGATCTTCTAATATTGGGGATAAATCGGTATCTTCTTCTATGCTGTAATAATAATTACCAATAGATAAAATATCTGGTTTAGTGTATTCTGGCATTATGTTATTAAAACTCGAATAAGTAATTTTATCATCATAAATATCACATTCAAAAGCGAACTCCATGCCTTGAACACGATAATAAGTGCAAAGACCAATTTCTGTAGGAAAGACCTTTTCTAAAATATTTTGGATATCAATGTTCGTTACTTTAAATTTTGGTCTTAATGATATACTTCCTGGGTGTATTGCGTCTGGACCTAAAAAAACATCACATCCATCATTAAAGAAACTGCTTACTTTTTTTGACCTTGCATACCCCTTACTTAAATAATATGGTTCAAAATATTTTAAGTATCGTTCTAAAATAACTTTTTTACTCATATTCATTTATTTAATATTTACTACTGTTTGTATTAATTGGTTATTGGCTTGAATAAATCACTAATTTACCTCATCTCAAATTTAACACCAATTGTGTATCTTCCATAGGTTTTACATTTTTTAGCCTTTCGTAAACTATTTCAAATACTTTTCTGAAATTCTTTTGAAATACATTTCTATTTTCCTCGGGTATCAAATCAAGTTTGGCACATATACCTCTATTCCATTCACAAATATCTTCATACAAAGGATTTCCATTTAATTTTGCTAGAATCATTCTTCTAAAAAGCATTCCATGAAGCGCTAAAAAGTAATCATCACTACTACCACCTAAATATTCAATTTTATCATTGACAGTGCTATCCAAAAATTTAATATCTAATGTCTCTTTGAGCTTTGGGAGAAATAGATCATGGTATATCCTTGTGTATTTTTCTTTAACTTGATTAAACCCGATCTCTGAAATTGGAAAATTAAAAAAATTCTTGTTTTTATCTTCAAAATTTACATAATGAATACCTTCTTTTAAGAAATTTGAAGGCCCAAAAATGTAAGTTATTGGCCCATCCAATTGTACAAGTTTTTCAGATATATATCCACCACTATGCACTGGTTGGAATAAATTAAGTTCAACTGAAAAATCATCCCAAATATTTTCTAATACTGTTATTCTAATTTCTGCGTTTAACGAACATGAAAATTCGTTTAATGTTAAATTTACGAACCCTCTCCCAAAATTAAAATTTACATACCCCCAGTCTTCAAACTGTGTTACTGTGTGTGTTTTTTCGTTTTGTAATTGAGTTATATTTAGTAAAATATTTTTAAGTCTGATGTCAATTTCTTCTTTACTCATTTTTTTATTTTATTATTAAATCTAAATCTGAAACCTTCACTGAAAGTTTTTCTACCGATGTGATCGTTAAATTCTCTGATCTAGTCTTATAGCCCCATCTTGTAACATCGTTTCTATATCTTAAAATTCCCACTATAATTGTTCAGATTTATAATTCAACTTCCTTTTTTTACCAATAACATTTTCCTCTTACACCAACTCCAGCTCCAACCAATAACAAGCCAGGTTTTCTCCATACATTTCGAATTGATATTCACTTTTTTGAATGAAACCACATTTTTTCAACACATTTTGTGAAGCAATATTTTCAGTGTGTGCGGATGCATACAAAGTATGGACGTTAAGCTGATTTTTGGCATAATCTATCCAAGCATTGGTAGCTTCAGTGGCATAGCCCTTACCCCAAAATTCTGGTCGGAAGCGATAGCCTATATCATAAAAGTCTACATGCCCGTTGGTCACTTCATTCATAAACTTTAAACCTGCCCAACCGATCATTTCTCCTGTAGATTTCTCCACGACAGCCCATCTACCTATGCCATGTAGTTCATATTGTTTTAGGATGTTTTTAAGGTAAAAGTTAACTTCATCAAGGTTTTTGACAGGTCGATTTCCCAAATATTTCATGACGAGTGGATCTGAATCCAATTTATATAGGGCATCCACATCAGTCATATTTAATGGTCGCATGTGGAGCCTTTCTGTTTCTATGGTAGTGGGCATATGTTTATTTTCTGCAAAGTTAACTTAATCTTTTTTTAAAGTAAGGAATTTTGGTTTGAGTCTTGTCATGATTGATGTGAGATACCGATAAGATGTCTTTGAACCATCGCATCGGGTAGGGCGTTTTTATTTTTTTATGAAATAAATTTGAATCCTTTTTGTTAGGAAATGATTTCTTCCTACTTTTGCAGATGGAAACATTTAATAATAACACCCAGATAGAAGAGGCACTTACCTTTGACGATGTGCTTCTCATTCCTTCATACTCAGAAGTCCTTCCTAGAGAAGTTGATATCTCCACCCAGCTTACCACAGACCTTTGGCTCAATGCACCGATTGTGTCGGCAGCAATGGATACGGTCACAGAATATAATCTCGCTATTGCGATGGCAAGAGAAGGTGGTATAGGCTTCATTCACAAAAATATGACTGTAGAAGCCCAGGCTAATCAAGTCAGAACGGTAAAAAGATCTGAAAGTGGTATGATCATGGATCCTGTCACACTTACAGAAGATGCCGTAGTACGTGATGCATTATTACTAATGAAAGCCAATAAAATAGGTGGTATTCCTGTCATAGATAAGTCTAATAAACTAGTAGGTATCCTTACCAATAGAGACCTTAGATTTGAAACCGCTGGCGAAAGGAGCATTACGGAGATCATGACAAAAGAAAAGTTGATCACAGCCCCTGAAGGTACCACCTTAACGCAAGCCAAAGAAATACTCCAAAAATACAAAATCGAAAAACTTCCTGTAGTCGATAATAATAACATTCTGAAAGGGCTGATTACGTACAAAGACATCATGAAGCTCGAAAATTATCCAAATTCTGCTAAAGACAACCATGGTCGCTTGTACGTGGGTGCAGCTGTCGGTGTGAGTAAGGACCTATTCGAAAGAGTAGAAGCTCTC
The DNA here is from genome assembly GCA_035299145.1 of Saprospiraceae bacterium. Classification (GTDB taxonomy): domain Bacteria; phylum Bacteroidota; class Bacteroidia; order Chitinophagales; family Saprospiraceae; genus OLB9. The sequence goes on along the minus strand of DATGWZ010000030.1, from coordinate 426,254 downwards.
GTTCATGTAGGTGTGGATGTCATATGTCTAGATACGGCACATGGTCATTCTAGAGGTGTACTCGATGCAATAGCAGCGGTGAGAAAGCAGTATAAAAGTCTACAAATCGTAGGTGGAAACGTAGCCACAGCAGATGGTGCAAAAGCACTAGCAGATGCAGGTGTCAATGCTGTCAAAGTAGGTGTAGGTCCTGGAAGTATATGTACCACAAGAATTGTAGCAGGTGTGGGTGTACCACAATTATTTGCCATCATGAATGCAGCTCGTGGGCTGAAAGGCACTGGCATTCCTATCATTGGTGATGGTGGTATCAGATACACTGGCGATATCGCAAAGGCATTAGCAGCTGGAGCAAGTACGATTATGGCAGGGTCATTATTTGCAGGGACTGAAGAAGCACCTGGGGAGACCATCTTGTTTGAAGGTAGAAAATTTAAAGTCTATAGAGGTATGGGTTCGCTCGGTGCCATGGAACTCGGGAGTAAAGACCGATATTTTCAAGATGTAGAAGATGATGTCAAAAAACTTGTACCTGAAGGGATAGAAGGAAGAGTACCTTATAAGGGATCAGTATCAGAAGTGATGGTGCAATATCTCGGTGGACTCAGAGCTGGTATGGGATACTGTGGCGCAAATACCATCAAAGATATGCAAAAAGCCAAAATGGTAAAGATATCAAGTTCTGGAATACTAGAAAGTCATCCGCATAACATCACCATTACTAAAGAATCGCCAAACTATAGTAAGAAAGGATAAAATTTTTTATTTTTTTTAATATTGATATTAATACAATTTTTAATTTGTTTAAGGCTGCCAGTCATATATTTAAAAAATGTATGAAAATAATTCATATATTTAGAAACTAAAATAGGACATCCGACGTTATTAAGACAGTTGCAGATATTAAATTACGTTGTATATTTGCAGCATCCAAAGACAGTAGTGATAAATCTCACATTTTTTTCTACACATATTTGGGCACATCATTGATAAGTTTGGCATGGTTTTGGAATGATATCATGCATAGAAAATATAATAGGTATCAATACCTTAAAGAAGTAGTTTTCTTATTTTGAGACCTTAGTCGAAAGAGCCCTAGTATCTAGTTACCTGGGCTCTTCGCATTTTAAGGAGTTTGGTAATGAAAAAATATTATTGAATTGGATTAAACTTTCATTATATTATATTGTCAAAAGGCCATTCGTTAACACTTAAAGCGCATAGACACATGAAAGCAATCATTTTTTTTGTAAGTTTTTTATTAACTGCTTCTTTAGCATTTTCCCAAGATGATGCGAACGCAGAACAGACAGGTCTTCCAGGAGATCAATTCAGCTTAGAAGGAGCCTTAGAAACATTTAAAAAAGCAACATCACCAGAAGAATTCGAAAAATTACTAAACGATCAGAATAGTGGTGTCAATAATTTAGATTTGAACGAAGATGGGGACATCGATTATGTAAAAGTCATCAGCAAACAAGATGGTGATGTACATTTATTTATCCTACAAGTATCGGTATCAGAAAGCGAAAATCAAGATATAGCTGTCATAGGATTAGAAAAAACTAAAGATAATGAGGCTATTTTACAAATCATTGGGGACGAAGACATGTATGGTGAAGAAATCATCGTAGAGCCATCTGATGGCAGTGAAGAGTATGACACCGACATAAATAAAGAAGGGCCATCTTCATACTACCCAAATAGACCTTTGATCATTGTGAATGTTTGGACATGGCCATGTGTTAGGTTTGTGTATGCACCAGCTTATAGACCATGGGTTTCTCCATGGAGATGGCGTATGTATCCTAATTGGTGGAAACCATGGAGACCATTAGGATGGGCAGCTTGGCGTCCAATTAGATACAGACATCATGGACCAACTGTAAGAATAGTTCATAATCACAGAACTGTCAAAGCGCATAAAGTATATCGTCCAGTACGAGTGACATCTACAACTGTCAGAACAAGACACTCGGCAGCCCATGCTAATTATAAAGTGACAAGATCAAAAACTAAAGTAACAGGTCCGAGAGGAAACTCTGTCACTAAAAAGACAACGACCGTCAAAGGAGCAAGAGGAAATGTCAAAGGGCAGAAAACTACTGTCAAAAGAAGTAGAAGAAATTAAAGTTAAAATAGTTAATTAGAAGTAATAAAAAAGGCACTCAACACAGGGTGTCTTTTTTATTTTAGATTAGTATCTCATTATAAGAGCACTATTTATTACAAAAAAGCCTTATATTTGCTGCCTTAAACAGAATTATGGATAATAAATCGCTCAAGTTATTTGTAGGTAGTAATATCATTTCAGTTGTTTTTGCCTTAACGCTCAATTTTTTAGCTGTATTACTCCCGATTAACAATAAAACAACAGCAGAACTTTCTGAGCTATTCCCAAATTATTTTGTGCCAGCAGGTTTTACCTTCAGTATATGGGGCATTATATACTTATTATTGATTGCATTTATGTTTTATCAAGGATTTCAATATTACAAAAACAATCAAGCCACCAATAAAATTATAAGCAATATAGGACCTTGGTTTTTTATATCAGGCCTTGCAAATGGAAGTTGGATCTTAGCATGGCACTATGAGTTTGTTTCCCTTTCAGTTGTCATCATGTTGGTATTACTATATTCCTTACTAAAAATTTATACCACCGTTCAATCTACAAGACCACATAAGTTATGGGATAATGTTTTTATTTTGACCATGTCAAGTGTATATTTGGGATGGATTAGTGTGGCTACTATTGCAAATGTCACCGCATTATTAGTTAGTAAAGACTGGAGTGGTATGGGTATTAGCGAACCAATGTGGGCATCTGTGATGATCATTATTGCTGCGCTGTTGGGTATACTGGCCATTTTAAATAGACAAGATATTCCGTATGCCTTAGTTATCATATGGGCTATATGGGGGATATTTAGTAAACAATCTGTACAAGAATCTGATGCATCCCAAATGGTGGCCACCATCGCTAAATATGCAGGTACGATGCTATTTATATATTCTATATTGACTAGCGTAGGAAGGAGAACTTACTACAATATAACAAAAAGCTAAATTAAATTTTAAAAAGATTTTCTTTAGGGAATCGTCAACTTTACCAATACCAAATTTACAAAAAAATAAAATTCATGGTGCTGTAATCAGCATCATCTTCGTTTTACTTTATATCTAAGACAAAAAATGTTAAAAGAATCTTTAAAAATATGTTTGATAATTTTGGTTTTACTTCCATTCCTAGGATGCGAGAAAGAAGATGAATCAAAATTTAATGTTATAACGTTCGCAAGTATTGTAGGTAACTATAAAGGTTCTTCTACAGTTTGCAATATTTTTCCTATGATTCAAGATACTATTTGTACATCAGCTGTGGATAATACGATGAATATCTTTATCATGAATAAACAAAATATAGTTACTTCAGATGAATCGAGTTTATATGGTAGGGATACACTTTCTTACATAAAAACGGAAGTCATCAATGGTGGGAATCAATACTTATTTTCTAAATCAGACATCAGTTTGATTTACCAAGAGAATGATAAACAAGTTATTTATGAAGATAAAACTTATAATTTGAGTTCAGAAGTTTCAAATATTTTTACTGGAAAAAAGTAACCAAATGGTCTAAACCTTTCCAGTAAAAATATTTAAAAGCTATTAGAATGTAGGATTAAAAACTTATTCTACTACCGTAATCTTAAGCATATTGGTACGGAATCTTTTGTGAAGCGGCATACTACCTGTATTGATGACTATGTCTCCTGCTTCGATAGCACCTTCTTCTATCAAGATATTATTGACATCTTCAATGGTTTCATCCGTTGTGGTGAACTTCGTATATAAATAACCTTTTACACCCCAAACCAAACTTAATGTATTCAGCATGTATGCTTTATCAGAAAAGATATGGATCGCACTTTTAGGTCTATAAGAAGATATCTTGAATGCAGTGTAACCATTGACGGTAAGTCCCAATATTGCTTTAGCATTTAACTCTTCAGCCAATCTTGGTGCACTTAGACACAACACATCTGATAAGAATGTTTCTGATTCTTCGTCAGGTTGTGGTCTTTTACCATGCATTTGGTAATGTTGCTCTGCTTCAGTAATGATTCTATTCATTGCTTCTACAACTAGTGCAGGGTGATTACCTACCGCAGTCTCACCACTCAACATCACAGCGTCTGTTCCATCCAATACCGCATTCGCTACGTCAGTAACTTCTGCTCTCGACGGTGATGGATTTGTAATCATACTTTCCATCATTTGGGTAGCAACGATAACTGGTTTTGCTTTTTGGATACAACGAGCGATGATCATTTTCTGAAGTGCTGGAAGTTTTTCTATTGGCATTTCGACACCTAAATCTCCTCTTGCTATCATGATAGCGTCAGAAACTTTGATGATTTCTTTGATATTCTGAATAGCTTCTGGCTTTTCGATTTTTGCGATTACTTTAGCAAAGTGTTTTTTTGCTTTTATTCTTTTTTGAAGATCCTTCACATCCTTTGCAGCTCTCACGAATGAAAGTGCTATCCAATTGATAGGTTGGGTAAGGATATAATCAAGGTCTGCAAGGTCTTTTTCAGTCAAAGAAGGTTGTGAAACTTTAGTATCTGGTAGATTTACGCCTTTATTAGAAGACAGTACGCTACCAAACATGACCATGAGTTTAACTTCATCGACTTGGTTTGTTGAAACGACTTCCAAGACTACTTTACCATCATCGACAAGGACTTTTTCGCCTACTTTTACATCTTGAGCAAACATTTCGTAGCTCATGTAAATCTTGTCTTTATTGCCAATACATTTTTCGCTCACAAAAGTCAGGATATCACCTGGTGCGATGTTTATAGCATTATTTTCTATTTTTCCTACTCTGAGCTTTGGACCTTGAAGGTCAGCAAGCATACCTACGTGGACATTATATTTTTCGTTTATTTCTAGGATGTTATCAATGACTTGCTGATGCTGTTCGTAAGCTCCATGCGAAAAGTTGAGCCTGAAGACATTAACACCTGCTTTTACAAGGTCAAGAAGTGCTTCTTTACTGCTTGAAGCAGGTCCAATAGTAGCTACTATTTTGGTTTTTTGGTGGTTTGGTACATGGATTAATGCAGCCATAAAGTATATTGTTTTAAAATGCGGGGCGAAGATAGTGTATATTTTACAATAATTCCAAATATCGGATTAAAACAAAATGTATTTAACATTAAATTTAATTTCGATTAGTGAATAATTGGAAAAGTTAAAAGATACCAATTTTTTGGGAAGTCAAGTAAAAAAGACAATTTCTGACATTCTGATGTTTTATTGGCTTAAAAAACCAATTTTGATGTTTAGTTATATGTTTTTGGAATATAATTTTGAATGGAGGAGTAAGTACAGATTAAGATTGAGGAATAGGTTAAGATTGAGATTAAGACTAAGCTTGATGGTAAAAGTATTGGCACAAAATAAACGCTACTTTATAAAAGCGAGACACTTTTACTAACTCAAGCTTAGCGAGTACGTGAAGCTTATCGGAGTTGAGATTTAGGCTAAGGTTAAGGTAAGATTAAGTTTGAGAATAAGACTTAAGTTAAAAGTATCGGCACTAAATAAATGCAGCCTTAATAAAAGCGAGACGCTTTGACTAACCCAAGCTTCGCGAGGACGCTAAGCTTATCGACTAGGGATGCGAAGCTTAGCGAAAGTATGGTTTTAATTCATCAGAAAAATACATCAGTGCATTTTTGACAGGAAGTGGTAGTCCGCCACCAAGCGCACATAATGATCCAATTTCTAGTGTCTCCAAAAGGTCATTCAATAGGTTGATATCCATTTTGTATTCGGATGTCATGGCTTTATCTATCATTTCGTAACCACGAGTTGAACCCAATCGACAAGGAAAACATTTGCCACAACTCTCATGCGCTGTAAACTGAAATAAATGTTTGATATATTCAATAATAGGGTAGGTCTCAGGTAAACAAACAAATGAACCATGACCCAATAAAAAACCATGACTAGCGAATGATTCAAAATCAATGGTCAGCTTTGACAACATGGACACAGGCACCAATCCACCTAATGGACCACCTATGTGGATCGCTTTGATAGGCTGTTTAAATCCACCACCCAATTCGTCTATAACTACGCTCATTGGTGTACCCATATCCACTTCATAAATACCAGGTTTGTGAAAGTAACCATCTAACGAGAGTAATTTTGTACCCGTAGATCTACCCACGCCAATGTCTGCAAAAGATTGTCCACCATGCTGCATGACAAATGGAATATTCGCTAAGGTTTCTACATTATTCACCACCGTAGGTTTGTTAAATAAACCTTGTTGGGTAGGGAATGGAGGTCTTACTCTTACTTCAGGTCTTTGTCCTTCTATGGATGATAATAAGGCTGTTTCTTCACCACAAATATAAGCGCCTTGTGCTTTAATGATTTTGAATTTGAAACTAAAATCGCTTCCAAATATTTTGTCACCTATCATTCCATTTTGTTCCAGAGATTGAATTGCATCAGCGACGATGTCAATAGATTCGGGATATTCTGCTCTTATATACAATACGCCCCAACTAGCACCCGTAATATAACCTGCTATGATCATGCCTGTCAACAATGTAAGTGGGCGCTGCTCCATGATGTATCTATCTGAATATGCGCCAGGATCACCTTCGTCTGCATTACAAACAATAAATTTGACATCGGAAGCTGTATCTCTGCACGATGCTAGTTTGAATGATATCGGAAAGCCTGCTCCTCCACGACCACGAAGACCAGATATTTTCAGTTGATCTATTAATTCATCTGAAGAGCGCTGAAGACTATTTTTTAGAATAGTTTGACAAAGATGAATATCAAGATTTGGGTTAGTGATGACTGGTGTACCATAATGATCGACGTTGTAATGATCAGTTATTTTTTCTTGGTGGGAAATGATGTTCGGTAATTCATTAATGGCATCTCCAGAATAATTTTGGCCATTGTAATGGAAGGCACTATTTTCGTGGCAGCGACCAAGGCAACACATTTCGCCGATCTCTTCTTTGGAAAATTGCGTATTAATTTTGTCAAAAACTTTTGCTTGTGTTCCGGCTGTCATACATGAGGTACCATTACAAACAAATATCTTTTTGCCTTGATTTTCTTTTTTTAGGAAGTCATAGAAAGAGACGGTGCCATAAATATTTGCAGCACCAAAAAGGAATTCGTCTTTTAGACGTTGCATTTCAGAGAGATCAGGTGTGCCAGTTTCTTTGGCGGCATTCCCTAATCTGTCAAAAAGATTATTTTCAAGACCTTTGCGACCGGATAAATGGCTCAAATTCTTTGACATAAGATGTGGCTTTAGATATTTAAAAATGCTCATCTCAATTAAACCAACTTCCTTTCTAAGTGTATAAAAGAAAATTATGGTCTAATTAAAATTGACATCTTAAGACTTATAATAAACAAAGCACAAATTAATCCATTTTTGGAAATGGACAAATGAATCTTGAAGAAATATCTACAACCTAAACCAAATATTAGAACGAATTAATGATCGTGACAAATTCATCTGCATTTAGAGATGCACCACCTACCAATCCACCATCTACGTCTTCCTGTCCGAAAAGTTCTTTGGCATTGTTGCCTTTTACAGATCCACCATAAAGTATGCTTGTACTATCGGCCACTCTTTTACCATATTTTTTCTGAAGCATAGCTCTGATAGCTGCATGCATTTCTTGTGCTTGTGCCGGTGATGCTGTTTCGCCTGTACCGATCGCCCATATTGGTTCGTAAGCTATGACTATATTCTTCATCTCTTTTGCGTCAAGCTGAAATAATGATTCTTCTAGTTGAACCTTCACATGTGCGACATGTGTGCCAGCTTTTCTGATGTCAAGTGCTTCGCCACAACAAAAAATAACTTTCAGACCTGCGTCTAGTGCTGCTCTTAGCTTTTGTGCCAAAATTGCATTGTCTTCATGGTTATATTCACGTCTTTCTGAGTGACCCAAAACAACATATGGAACCTTCATGGCTGCAAGCATAGATGGAGAAATCTCACCTGTATAGGCACCTGAATTTTTGTGGTGACAAGTCTGAGCAGCTAATAACACCTTTGACTTAGAAGATATCTTCTTTTGCAACGGAAAGATATGCGTAAAAGGTACTGCAAGTATGGTTAATACATTTGCATCTCTTTCTGCTGTGGCGATGTGCTGAGCTAGTGCGATACCATCATTTATGGTGGTATTCATCTTCCAGTTTCCAGCGGCTATTTGTTTTCTACTCATGACTATTTGACTCTATTTTTTTTAAGAAGGGCAAAACTAATTATTTTTTGTAATAATCCAAGAATAAAAGCGAGACGCTTTTACTAAGGTAAGCTTAGCGTTGCTATCCTTGTACGTATAGTCTTCTAACCCGTCCTGATATTCTGCTTAGTATCTCGTATGGAATAGTTTGACAGACTTCAGCAAGTCGTTCTACAGGTTTTGTTTTACCAAAGATGATTACTTCATCACCTACTACAATATCCGTTGCTTGACCGATGTCTACAATGGTCAGATCCATACAAACATTACCAATGATGGTATATTCGTGACCACGAATGTTGACGGTGTATTTGCTATTACCGGCAAGGCGCAGAAGTCCATCAGCATAACCAATATTTATAATGGCAATTCTACCATCTTCTGATGCGATCCATTTTCTATTATAACCAACATATTCAGATGCGGCTATTTTTTTTATCTGGACAACAGTTGCTTTCAAAGTATGTACTTTTTCTAATTGTCCAACAATGGTAGAAGTCGAATCAATGCCATACAATCCCAAACCAAGCCTGACCAAGTCAAAATGGTACTGTGGAAAACGAATGATACCTGCTGAATTTAGAATGTGTTTGGCAGGTTTATACCCTATTCTAGCTGTGATTTGGTCGTAATATTGGTTTAAGGCTGCAACTTGTGCATGTGTGTACGCATCATCACCAGGGTCTTCACTACTAGATAAATGGGAGAAGATAGATTTTACTTTGATATACTTATTTTGAATTAACAATTCTACTAATTCTTCAATATCATCTTTGCTCAATCCTAATCTGTGCATACCCGTGTCTAACTTGATATGGACATTGAAGTTTTTATTTTCATCCAATGCTACAATGGACATAATCTCTACCAACTGATCGATGGAATATACTTCTGGTTCGAGATCATATTTTATCATGTCGGGTACACCATTTCTATCTGGATTCAATATGATGATAGGCAACAATACACCTGCTCTGCGCAACTGAATACCTTCATCAATAAATGCAACTGCGAGATAGCCTACTTTTTTGAACTCTAAAAATCTTGCCAACTCTTCACTACCGCTTCCATAGGCAGATGCTTTGATGACAGCGATGATTTGTGTGTTTTTAGAAAGATGGTCGGTAAACACTTTCATATTATGCTCGATAGCTTGCAAATCTGTCTCAAGTGTCGCAGAATGTGCTTTGTCTGATAGTGCGTGGATTAGTTTCTCGAGGTGAAATGCCCTAGCTCCTTTGACTAAGATGGCTTTGTTTTCAATTTCCTTTTGGGAAAGCTTTTTAATAATATCTTCTGTCGTTTCGTAATATGAAAAAAGAATGAATGGATCCAAAAACTTCTCTAAAGATTTGACTTGACTTCCCACGCCTATGACATGTGCGATTTGATGTGCATGGATAAGATTGGCCAATTGGTGATTTAATTGGTTGGGATCTAGTCCTGTTTGCATAAAATCAGAAAGTATCAACATTTTCTCCCGTGAACCTGCTTGCTGACTTAAAAACTCTAAGGCGATTTTGAAAGATTGTAAATCGGCGTTGTACGTATCATTAATGAGAATGCTATGATGCATCCCATTTTTCATCTCCAGTCGCATAGGAATATTCTGGAGTTTCAGAATAGACTCGGCTATGTCATGGATGCCAATACCTAGGTGTAGCATGAGCGCTGTACAATGCAGTACATTCTCCATAGAAGCACTATCTGAAAAAGGTATGGTCAGGGAATATTCTTTCTCTCGATAAAGGATGCGAACGAGCGTCTGATAATTTGACCTTTGAATTTCGATGATTCTATATAAGGTAGCATCGGCACTTTTGCCCCAACTAAGTAATTGCTTATCATGGTATCGCTCTCTGATAGCCATGCTCACAATGAGATCATCTTCTTCAAATATGATGGTTTTTGCTGTAGCAAATAAGTTTAATTTTTCGTTTAGTTTCTCTGCCAAACTGCTGAAACCTGCTGCATGTGCATCCCCAATCATGGTAAAAAGCCCAATCGTAGGCTGTATGATGTCAGCCAGTTTGTACATCTCATTAGGCTGCGAAATACCTGCTTCAAAGATACCAAGCTTATCACCATCTTTTATTTGCCAGACAGAAAGTGGTACACCTGTTTGAGAGTTGTAACTCTTTGGGTTTTTGACGATTTGTCTGTCATGGATCATTTGACTGAGCCATTCTTTTATGGTCGTTTTGCCATTGCTACCCGTGATGCCTACTACTTCGATGTCTTTATAGACATTGCGATGGTAAGTGGCCAATTTCTGAAGAGCAGCTAAGCTATTAGGCACTATAAAAAGATTGACCTTACTACTTACTAATCCAGGACTTTTTTCGGCAACAATATTTTTGATACCTTTGTCCATGGCATCTTGGATAAACTCGTAACCGTCAAGCATACTACCTGAAAGTGCAAAAAAGAGTGTTTCTTCTGGAGACTCGATTTTTCTAGTATCCATAGAAAGCCTAGAGACTTGGGCTTCTTTATTTGCGAGTAGGCTAGGGTCGGAACCTAATATTTGAGCAATTTGGGTAGCGGTGTACATGGATGAGTTTATCTTAAATTACAAATCAAAACCAATATCTCTTCTATAAGTTTTACCATCATAATCTATACGATCTGCATTGGCAAGTGATATTTTTACCGCTTCTCGGAAATCTTCGTGTAGTGTTGTAATTGCCATCACTCTGCCACCATTGGTCACAGTATTTCCTTCTTTCTGTGTGGTGCCTGAGTGAAACACAATACTTGATGTTACTTCGTCTGCTCCACTGATCACTTTATGTTTTTCAAAATCTCCTGGATATCCACCTGATACCATCATGACGGTAGCAGCTGATTTTTCGCTGATTTGGAGTTGTGTATTTTTTAAATTTCCAGTGAATACATCTGCAAATAAAGTTACGATATCTGACTCAATTCTAGGAAAAACCACTTCGGTTTCTGGATCGCCCATACGACAATTGTACTCGATGACAAAAGGGTCATTGCCTACTTTGATGAGACCAAAAAATACAAATCCTTTATAATCCATACCTTCTGCGTGGATGCCATCTATGGTAGGTTTTACAATAGTATTTATGACTTTTTGCCACATTTCATCATCTACAAAGGGAACAGGAGACACAGCACCCATGCCACCAGTATTGAGTCCAGTATCGCCTTCGCCTATTCTTTTGTAGTCTTTTGCTTCTGGAAGAATGACAAAATCCTTTCCGTCTGTAAGTGCAAATACTGAAAATTCTATTCCGTCAAGGAAGGTCTCAATGACTACTTTTTCTGATGCTTTGCCGAATTGCCCATTGAGCATTTCGGCAAGATTTTCTTTAGCCGTTTCTACTTTATCTACAATGAGTACACCTTTTCCAGCTGCAAGACCGTCTGCTTTTAACACATATGGTCCACTCAAAGAATCTAGAAATGAGATTCCTTCTGCTATATTTTCTTGACTGACTTCTAGATAAGCGGCTGTAGGTATATTATATTTTTGCATAAACTGTTTTGCAAATGCCTTACTACCTTCTAGTTGAGCTGCATATGCTGATGGTCCTAATACGTGGATGTGTTTGGTGTCATCTGACTTGAATGCATCGGTAATTCCATCTACAAGTGGTGCTTCGGGACCTACGACGATCATAGAAATGTCATTGTTGAGCGAGAACTTTTTTAGACCTTCAAAATCATTGATCTGCAATGCGACATTGATACCACAAAGTGCTGTACCAGGATTGCCAGGTGCAATGAATAGCTGTGTACAGTTGGGACTTTGCGCAATTTTCCATGCTAATGCATGCTCACGACCACCGCTTCCTATGATAAGTATGTTCATTTGTGCTTTTTGAATTTGTGTCGCAAAAGTAATAAAAAAGGTTTAGAATAAGGTTAAGATTTAGGTTAAGTCTTAGGTTAAGATTGAGACTTAGGCTGAGATTAAGATTGAAGTATACAACTGAAAAAAGCGAAACGCTTTTTTATATTCTAGTTTAAAAATTTATTTTTTTATCATACAATATTATTTTGGCCCAACTGTCTTTTAAGTCATCAATTTGAGTTTGGCTTTGTCGCTCAAGCCGCGACTGGCTTTTACTTTTTTGCATTGCCCAAAAAAGTAAACAAAAAAGGCTAGTTCCGCTAAATCGCTCCGCGTACCGGAACGGCCTGCCCGCTTTACATTCTGCCTTATAGTTTAAATTGGTAAACTTATAATTAATAAAAGTAAGATTAAGTATAAAACCGAAAGAAGCGAGACACTTTAACTAATGCAAATCTAGAGGAAAACGCTAAAACAGTGGCGCGTTAACCTTAAACGTTAGACCTTTACACCTTACACCATTCATAGGTATGGATATTTTATGCTATGTAGAAATAGTCCTTCTGCAGGTACACTCCAGTCGTGGCCTGTTCTTTCTTTTTTGGACAAAGCAGATTTCACTTCATCTATCGTGAGTTTTCCTCGGTCTACATTAAGACACATGCCTACTATGAGTCTAATCATTCCTCTCAGGAAACGATCCGAAGTGATGTGGTATTCATAAGCGTCTCCTTTTTGTATCCATTTGCTTTCTGTGATTTTACAGTTCATGGTATTGACATCAGTATGAAGTTTACAAAAGGTAGAGAAATCTGTAAATTCGCTTATGATAGACGCTGCCTTATTAAGTGTATCGATGTTTGGTGCTCCGTAATGATAAAAAAAGGAATTGGGACTGAAAGGTGTTTTGGCCGTGTGCAGATGGTAGATATAAGACCTTGAGATAGCGTCAAATCTAGTGTGGGCATCATCATGAACACTCACAATGTCATGGATGGCTATATCATTCGGCAATATTTTATTTAATCTGTAGACTAGCTGTGGAATATCATTGATACCTTCATGGTCAAAATGTGCATAATAATCCATAGCATGTACGCCCGTATCCGTCCTGCCACATCCCATAATAGCTACTTCTGTCCTAAGAAACTGATAAAGTGCTTTTTCTATGGTCGGTTGTACGCATAATGTTCCAACGTGTGGCTGACCTTGCCACCCATTGTATTTTGTACCACAATATGAAAGTCTAATAAAGTATCTAGGCAAAAATTTTTGATTTTAAGTAAGTGCAAAAATGATATAATCATGGTTAAAAACCTAATTATGGATAAAGAAATTGAAAGTTCTAAAAGAAGTCATTTTTTAAAAGATGGAGAAGTTAGTAGTAGTTTTTATGAAGAGTTTTTCCTTTCATTCTGATTTTATATTGACGTAAAATTTTATTGCATTGTAATGGTTTTTTAACGAACAAAACCAACATAGACAATGTTTATCCATTGAAATTAATCATTCTAGTAATTGAAAACTTTATTATTCTCCATGAAAAGATTTTTTACTTTGATATTAATAGTGGTAGGTTTTACTACATTGGCAAATGCACAATTTGAAGAGTTGAAATGTGTAGGACATTATTGGCTCCCAACTTTTGAATTGGAAGGAAAAGAAATAAAGAAAAAGGAAGTAAAAGCTTTTTTGAAAAGAACTTGTCCATCTGCGTTGTCCGTATTTCAGAAAAGTAGGTATAAAGAAATCACAGCATATGCATTGGCTACAGTAGGCGTGAGTGCCATTTGTTGGGATATCGATGATGTTTTTGAAGGTAATCTTAGGCCAAGTACCTATCTAGGTTTAGCTCTATCTACGGGTGCCATTCTTTTTGATTTTAGTAGTCGGCGAGGATATAATCAGACAATATATACCTATGAGAATGAATGCAGAACCGTCACGCCTGTTTCGTTGAATTTTGGTATTACACCATCAAATAATGTTGGTTTTTATGTGACATTTTGAATAGTCCATTTTAAAGCTACCTAAAGTCTTTCAAATGTTGTTTATTACTTCACTATCTGTAATACATTATATTAGCATTTGACATTCAATTAATATGACACTTTTGAGTCTTCATTTTATGTCAAATTACTTCAAAAGTCCTAAACTAAACTCCGTAGTTTCAGATTTAATACAAATTGAATCAAATCATAAATATTGACATAGAATCATAATCTGCAGGAAGAGAATAATTGTAAGTTACCTTTACAAAAAAGATGAAATTTACACCTACAAAAGATTTTTCACAATCTTCCAAATGTTTTCATAAAATATAATTTCTGTATATATTAGTTAATGCAGTCTATTATTTTATTTATAATTATAAATATACAAATTAATGTTTGTATATTTGCATTTATGTAAAATAAGCACTTGTTTATGTGCTGCTTTTTTATTCAAAAACCAATATCATGCAAAAATTACTTTACGTTGCATTCTTGCTCTATGCTATGTCAGCTTTTGGTCAAGTGGCAGTTAGTAGCAGTCCTTCCCCTATGACTGATCCTTCATCGGTATTAGATATTTCATCTTCAAGCAAAGGTGTGCTGCATCCTAGAATGTCAAAAGTGGACCGTGACAACATTAATTTACCCGCCCATAGTTTGATGATCTATCAGATAGATGATACACCTGGGTATTATTATAATGCAGGAACCACATTAGTTCCATTATGGCAAAAAGTAGAAACTAATACATCTATTCTTTCCCTCATAGGTCGGACTCCGATAAGTTCTTTACCATTTATCATCACACAACCTGGTTCATATTACCTCAATCAAAGTTTGACAGGTGCATCGGGCATCACCGTTTCGGCTTCAAATGTGTACATTGATCTGAACGGACATGCCTTATCTGGCTCAGTAGGTAACACATCTGCTGGCATTGCTACTAGTGCAGCATTTCACAATTTAGCGGTTCTGAATGGTACAGTCAACAATTGGGGTAAGGAAGGCATTAATTATTCAAACAGTAATACGTGTCATTTCGAGAATCTGCAACTCAATAATAATTTACGTGATGGACTTTTTTCTGGGAAGAATACCGTTGTCAAAAAAATAATTGCCACTGCAAATTCTCAAGATGGCATCGATGTAGGAGAGTCTTCCGTGGTGGAAGAGTGTATCTGCGAAATGAACTTAAATGATGGTATAGAATTGGATAATGGATCTATTTGTAGTGGTTGTTCTGCCAAAAGTAATAGTTTAGTAGGTATTAAATCCACAGGGATGGCGACCATTCAAAACTGTAACGCACATAACAATACTTCTTATGGATTTCAGCTAGGTATTGGCACGGAGGCAAGTGGAAACAATGCGATGGGCAACATATCTCATGGGTATTATGTGCTAGAAGGGTGTCACCTTTTTGAAAACGTAGCAAGATCCAATAATAATGGTTTTGAACTATTTGGTAATTACATAATTGTCGAAAACTGTTCTGCAAAAAGTAATACTACCAATGGATTTTCATGTAGTTTTAATTATGTGCATCTCCACGGAAATACAGCTAGCAATAATGTACATGGTTACAATATTACTGGTACTTCAAACTTGCTTGTAAAGAACACTGCCATCAATAATACTACTAGTGGATTTACGGTGGTTGCCGGAAATAATGTAGGCACCATTCTGTCAACGGCGACACTGAATACCAATACAAATCCTAACGCAAATATTTCTTATTAACCAAAAAAATCAATGTTATGAGAACCAACCTTTACACCATAATATTATTTCTGACAGGATTTACAACTATTCAAGCACAACTTACTACTCCTGATAGTTTTTGCATCTTTATTGACAATATTGAATCTTTCAATGTGCTGACCAATGATGCTCCTTGTAATAATACAGCGCAATGTATTGTTTTCCCCGTTTTGCAAGATAATTGTTTTAGAATTAGCTCAGATGGAGATTTGTCTTTTATAGGTGACCCAAAAACCTGTTGTGGCATTCATAATTTATCTTATTTTATTAGAATAGGCAATGAAACTTCAGATGTCACAGAAGTAACTGTGGAAGTAAAATGTCCTAAACCAGATTGTAGTTTTGTGGAGCTCCCTACTCAGCAAGGATCTGCGGGCACTTCACCTCAAGGTGGTTGCCTTAGCTCATGTGAAAATTCAACAGCAACTTACTTTGTGCCACATATATTAGGTAACCAATATTTGTGGACAGTGATCGGTGGCACGATGATGGTGGTGGATTCTGGAGAAATAAAAGTGAACTGGGGACCAACAGGATCTGGATTTATAAATTTGGTCATAACAAATGGAACTACCGTAACAGTGTTTGATTTTTGTGTGGATATCTTAGAAGGTCCTACGGCAAGTTTCACAAAAACGGATAGCATATTTTGTTTAGGTTCGTCCATTTCATTTACCAATACAAGTAGTCCTAACTCCACTAGTTTTTATTGGGATTTTGGCGATGGCAATTATTCAAATGATGTGCATCCTACGCATATTTATACGACTCCAGGTATGTATATGGTGACGCTCGTAGCCACAAAAGATAATTATGGTCCGAATGGTGAAGCACTTTGTTGTTGTAGTGATACGATGACCATGAAAGTTACCATTGATGACAAACCTGGTCCTGATATTTTATGGATATCCACTGTTTGTGAAGGTGATTCAGTCAAGTATTGGACGACAACTACTGGTTGTACATTGACATGGACCGTCAAAGATGCCAATGGTAACATTCTACCTTTTACAGGTCAAGGCAACGATACGATATGCGTGGTATGGCCGACAGGTCCAATTGGTCAAATTTCCCTTCAATTGTCTGGTTGTGTTCCCAATATTTATTGCACCCAACCTGTAACTGTAAATGTACCTGTCATCCAAAATGTAAGTACTATTTCAGGTCCAATGATAGTATGTGCCGGTCAAAAAGCAACCTATTCGCTACCTAAATGGAAGAGTGTCCTGTATCATTGGAATGTCATGGGTGGTATGATCGTTTCTCAAGATACCAATGCCCATACCATAACCATCATGTGGGATAATATGGCGCCCATGATGGGTATGATCACAGGTACTTATGAAAGTAAGTTTCTCAATGATTTGCCAAATCACGAAGAAGGTGATTGTAGCGGAATGGCCACCCTTAAAGTTAGCATTTTAGATAAATATGGTTTGGCTCCAGATCCGAATACGACCGTTTGCGTAGGTGATGTCAGTACATTAACGACGGTAGTCGCAGGGCCACAACCTATCAATGGTTATACTTGGACTAGTTCGCCACCTTTACTAGGATTTCCTATTGTGGGCCCTACTTCCATAAGTATCACGTGGCCATCTACAGGTGTTTATACGATATGTGTTAGCCCCAATGCACCAAATCCATTTTGCAACAACCTAATTTGTAGGTCTTATAACGTGATGACAATACCACCACCAGATAGTATTTCTGGTCCTATGACTTTTTGTCCTGGGGATACACTTACTTACTTTGGCCATAGTAATGAATCCAATAAAAAGTTTGTTTGGAATATTACAGGTGGTGTCATCGTAGGAGGTAGTAATCCTTACACTGGTGATCCTATAAAAATTGTTTGGAATAATGCTGGTCCGTACAGTATCTCATTAGCACAAATGATGCTTAATAATCCAAACTGTATGTCCACACCAATCATCAATATTCCTACAAAAAAAGGTATCATTGGATCACCATCCATTATGGGAACGACAGCTTGTCTAAACACATTAAATAATTACGCCATCGCACCTATGCAAGATCCGGACGCTACCTATACATGGTCTTTAAGTAATCCAGCAGCCGGAAGTATTGTAGGCCAAGGAAGCCCAAATATCTCTATACAATGGAATAACATTCCGGGCACCTTTACTTTGACATGCGTCATATCTATATGTGCAACGAATCTTCCTGTAACTGCTACGTTTACATTATTGCCTATCAATCCTCCTATCATTACTATGAGTGGATTTCTTTGTCCAGGGGGCACTGCTACTTTGAACACCAGTGGATTTTCCTCTTACTTATGGAGTACTAGCGGGACGTCATCATCTATACCAATATCTTTGCCAGGAACGTACACAGTGACTGCGACCAATGGTGGGTGCTCATCTATAGGTTCATTTACTGCAAATACCTCACCATTACCTGTAGCAAATATATCTACACCAAGTTTAACAAACTTATGTATAAATGGTGGTGGATCTGTAGTCATTTATGCATTTTATGATCCAAGTTACACATATACTTGGACTTGCAATGGAAACCCACCAAACAATCCGCCAACGGTAGTTTCAGTGGCTACCTTGACACATACTAACAATAATGTTGATATGTCATTTGTATATCAAGTCAAAGTAACAGATCCAGCTACTGGATGTATGAATACAAGCAATATCATCACTGTCAATCAAGATACTTGCACTACGGGAACGGGCAATGGATGTAACCCATCTTTAGTAAGCGGAAATGTGACCTTGGGTAGTCCAATGTGCAATCAAGCAACATTTTCTGTATCGCCTAATTTTAGTGTTGGTTCATGGAATTTTGCTGACTTCCCTAATAATGGTTATACTGGACCTATCAATAATCCAACCCACGACTATACATCTGCTGGTTGTAGAGTAGTCTATGCCTATGGTACATCGCCAGATATTAATACTGGGTTGCCATGTCCTGTCTCGCAGTCTATACCTGTATGTATTCCAGTCGCTCCTAAATTCACCTTTACCAATATGTGTGATACCTTCTGCTTTCAGGATCTTAGCACTGTTTTGCCTATAGACAATATCATAGGATGGTCATGGGATTTTGGTGACTTTACGCCACCGAGTAGCATGCAAAATCCTAAACATGTATATAGTAGTTCAGGACTTCATACAGTAACTTTAACTGTTTTTAGTATGAATGGTTGTGTCGTGACTACCACGCTAAATGTAAATGTACCAGTCAAACCAGTAGCTACTTTTATCTTCAGTCCAAATCCTATCTGTATCAATCAAGCTGCCACTTTCACGCCAACCAACACAACCAATATCCTTTCCTATACTTGGGACTTTGGAGATTTAACAGGCAATAATGCTTCTATCACCCAGCATACCTACATGACTGCAACAACTTACACGATTTCGCTTACTGTAGTAGATATATTCGGATGTTCTAATAGTTCTTCGCAGACTATAACTGTTACACCTATGGTCATGTATGGGCCAATTATGGTATCTGATGATGAGATATGTCAAAGCGATACAGCCATATTAACTGCTCCATTAGCCGTCATGTACAATTGGTCTAATGGTGCAACTACCCAATCAATTTCTGTCACTTCCACTGGGACTTATAGTGTTACTGTAACAGATAGCAATGGGTGCACTAAAGCTATTGCTGGTGTAGACATTACAGTATTCCCACTACCAGATGCTACCATTTCAGGTTCGCACTTTATTTGTGATGGTGATTGTATTACACTTAATGGATCACAATATAGTGGCGCAACATATCAGTGGTTTAATCAAAATTTAATACCGGGTCCAGGGCTTGTTTTTCCTAATTTGACTATTTGTGGTACAAGTCCACCGGATACAGTGTACTTCCAAATTACAGATATGAATGGATGTGTAGATCTTTCTGCGCCTTGGTTTATTAATTCAGCAATGGCTCCTGCGATTATGATTATTGCCAACGATACATTATGTGAAGGAACGCCAAATCTTTTGACCGTTTCACCGATTCTTCCCAATGTGGTTTATCAGTGGAGTACAGGTGCGACTAGTACTTCGATACTGGTGACCGCAGCAGGCACCTATAGTGCCATAGCCACGGATACGATTTCTGGTTGTTCGTCAAAAGTATCTGAAATCGTACATCCGCTTCCTGATTTATGTTATGTTCCGCAAGGATGTTACAAGGTTTGTACACCATTCAAACTGTGCGGTCCTGAAGGTCTTGCCATGTATCAATGGTGCTTCAATGGATTGCCTATCACACCCAATGGGAATATGAGCATGTTGATGGCTACGCAGCCAGGCACTTATAATTTAAAAGCTTATACTTCATTCGGATGTGTGGACACTTCTGGAGCATTGATTCTCGAAACAATGTTGTGTTGTGAAGACGAAAATGCTGACATCACTGCCACTCCTTTGCCTTCATCATCTAATGGCTGTTGTTTTGATATTGGATATTATTTAGGTATGTCTCCTATATCATCTGTAACATTTACTGCTACTAATGCCAATATGGTTATTAATTTTCCATCTTTGGCTTCAGGATATCAAATCTTGGGCAGTACGTCCAATTCTGTTACCATTGGTGATGTGGTAGCAGTCAATCCTTTGGATACTGGCACCGTTTCGTCCTTGATAGACTTATGTTTTAATAATTTTAGTATTGGACCAGTGGTTTTAATAGCTAATTGGTATGATTCGACAGGCCAAGTTGTCTGCATGGATACCATTGAGTTGGATTGTCAGCCTGAAGGATGTATTTTTATAGCGAACGATAGTATTTATTGTGGTCCGGAATCGATGGTTTATGAGGTTACTGTTTGCAATTCAAATTCATCACCATTATCTGTAGGGTATCTTGTCATGAATCCATTAAGCCCTGCTGGAATTCCTATAGGACCACTGACAATTAACCTTTTGACACCACTATTGCCTGGTCAATGTACGACGTTGGTGTATAATTTTCCATTACAGACCTTCGAAAATCAAAATCTCTGTTTCAATCTCACTGCTCACGAACAAAATCCTATCGAACATCCTGAGGCTTTGTGCTGTAGTCTTGACTCTATCCATTGTATTTTTATACCTGGATGTGGTCCTTGTGATAGTGTCTATGTGCATAGTGTCACCCAAGTTACTGAAGGCATAGATAGTTGCTGTTTTGATATCATCCTTAATAACTATGCTACAGATTCTGAGTTTACCAACCTAATCATATGCTCAGCCACCACGGGTCAAACCCTTAGTATGAATACCATTGGAGGAACAAATTGGAATCTTCAATCCTATACTCCTTCACAAATAAATCTGGAGCCGCTAACACCTTTTGTACCGACAGGATATGAGCCTTTGCCTACCATTTGCATCAATGAATCAAGCATCGAGGAAACAGATGTAGTCATCAAGTGGGTAAGTCTAGATGGCACGACCTGTACGGATTCTATTACAATGTCTTGTACAGACTGTGCTGAAGTAGAAACAAAAGTTTATTGTAAAGACAACAAGTGGGTGGTGGAATTTTACATCACTAACCATACAGCCTTTAATGTCTCTAACGCTTATTTACAATGGTGTGATCCTACACTTGCAGCTTATAATCAAAATATTCCATTGGGTAATTTAAGTCCGATGTCTACCTATGGTCCAATAACAATAGTATTGGGGTCACCATTTAATGCAAACACTGCTTATTGTTTTAACATCATTCTGCATGATTTGGATGGTAATGTTTGTTGTAAAACAGAAAGTAATATCACCTTGCCTGATTGTGATCAAGAACCAAATAAATGTCTTTGTGACAAGGAATTTGAATCTCAAGCTGAGAAGGGCATTATGTGTACGAATGTAGGGCAAGTGTACACATTCAAACCTAATGGTACCTTTGACCCTGAGTGTGATAAAATTATCTGGTCCATCATACCACTTGGTATTATTGAGACCACTTATGGCAACAGTCCTTTTGTCTTTACTTTTACCACGCCGGGAGATTTTGAAATTTGTATGCTAATCTACAGGACAGATGTCAATGGTAAAGAGTGTAAGTTTAAGTACATCAAACAATTGGTCATTGATGATTTTCTACCACCAAGAGTTTATCCAAATCCTTCGTCAAGTCGACTCTATATCGAAACCGGTGCATTGATCGATGCCGAAAATAAGTTTGAAATATACAACAATCAAGGTATGTTGGTAAAATCTCTAAAACAGATGAATGTCAATCATTTATTTGATATAGATATAAGTGGTTTGAATACAGGAATATATACCTTAAAAATGATCAATGACAAAAGGATATTTACGAAGACTTTTGTCAAAATTGAATAGTGTTTTTCTTTGTAAATCTTTAAGTGATAGGTTTCAGATGGGTACAAAATGAAATACAGTAATGAGTTCAAAAAATAAAGTTATTTTTTGAACTCATTATTGAATCTAATTTTAAAGTAAAACCAATAGGGCTATGGAACTTTCCCATAGTTTATCATTTGGATCATAGATATTTACTATTTCAAAAGCCCCAAAGCAAATTCCTTCACCACATCTCTACGACTGATGACGTCTTCAATGTTTTGATGGAGATAATGATCGGGTAGGATACCTATTTCATCAGGGAGCGAAGTAGCTGTAGAGATGTGTGTATTGTTGGCGACATAATAACTGATTTTGGTATTTTTTAGTCGGCAAGTGGTGGAACCTGCTGAGCAAAACTGATTAGAACCGAGTTCCTCGCCGATGATGGTACCTAGTTTCATGGTTTTGACCAAAGACATAAAATGACCTGTCGTGGAATTGCCTATGCCATCTATCAAAAACAAAACTTTACCTTTGTATCCATTCGTGAAGGGATAGATGAGTTCTTCGCCTTCTATCTTGCCTACTTTGCCAGAGAAATCAGCTTTGGAATAGTACGTAAACGGTTTGTCAACCAGATATTTCAACAAATGAATCGCTGCTGACTGTGATCCACCACCATTGTATCGCACATCGATGATGAGATTTTTGATGCCTTTTGCTTCTATGTCTTTAAAGTTTTGATCTATGAAATCAATAAAAACTTGCAAATTGTTCCATGAATAATAGTTAAATGATTCAATGGTCATCAAAGCAGTTTTTTGATCATCCAAATATTCAATACACAACAGATTCGGACAATATTTCAGATAATCCCAATAAGGCCCTAACGGTTTTTCTGCTTTGTTCAACACAATCGGATTTTTATGGCCTTTCACTGTAATGGAATAAGTTTTTGGCAAACCAAGAGCGTAAGGTATCATACTCGAAGAGAATTTATTAAACACATGGTTTTTGGTTGTTTTTACATAGCCTTGTGCAGGTATGTGTTGATAGATTTTGTCTATTATGTTTTCTACAGAGATCCCATTGATGGCTAAGATTTCGTCTTTAGGTTTTACTAAGTCGCCATTATTGAGCGGGTCTATGACATACATTTGATTACCTATCCATCGTGTCTGTATAGGAAAAAATCGAGATATAGGCAACATCTCATGTTCTGGATAAAAGTTTCCCATGCCCGTGTGCGAACAGTGGACACTAGCTATGATTTTATTGCAGATGTAGGAGAACTCACCAAAAGTAGTCTTCTCTGTGATCTGAGATTTGGCAATTTCTACATTATTATTAAAGTCTTTTTGCGATATAAACTTAAGTGCATTTGGGTGGATTTTTAAAAGTGATTTACCCAGCTGATCTAGCTCTGCTTTATATTCTGCGGCAGTAAATATTTTATAAAATTTCTCTGTTGGCGTCAGTGGTTTTACATCGGGATATTTGATCAAAGCTATTTGGTCTTCCGCATTAAAATTGTCGGGATTCATAGCTAGAGATCGTTCATAGTTAGCTAGTGATGCTTTCTTATTTCCTTTTTTGAGATAAGCTTCTGCGAGACTGTCATAAGAATTGGCAGAACCAAATTCATCCACGATCAATTGGAAAATGGCGAAAGCTTCATCTACTTTATCTTCCCATAAAAATCCATAACCATACATGGTGAGTTCGTCTTCATTTTCAAAATTATATACTTCAAGGCTATCTTTTTTTAGGCTTTTGTAGAGCGCGATTCGTTCTTCCACAGGTTTATGGTCTAGTTCTTTTAGTTTTTGAACGATGGAGAGACGTACGCCTGTCGCTTCAGTTCGCACTATCGTAGGCGGACTTTGGGTCTGACTATTTTTGTTCAAACCACAAGCTGTTGACCAAATAATGATTATAAAGTACACTACACATTTCCATTGGCTCATCCACATATATTTCTAATTTGGGTCAAAGGAAAGATGTTTTTGTTTATTGGGTAAAAATAAGCTGTAAAATTGTGTAAATGAAATGTAAAAGATCAAAATAGATCTTTTAAGAAGCATGGTTTACTGACTTAAACACCAAGTTTTACCCTTTCATCTTTTTTTCTTTGAGTTGATTGCGTCTCTGTACTTTTTTGTATTCTGACGATTGGTTAAAGTTGCGGAATATAAGTGACTTTTTGCCAAACTGTAAGATGATGGCAGCCTTAGCCCTTTCCTTAATATCTTTGATCAGTTTTTCGTGTTCCACAATTTGTCTATGTAGGTTTTCGGCAGTTATGATGGTTCTGTTATAATCTTCTGTGAGTTTGGTGTAATAGTCAGTAGCTTTTATAAAATTCTCAAAAGCATCGTTTTCGGGTGGAGTATCCGAACTTAAAGCTTGTAATAATGGAATGACTTTATCTTTGCATTCATTCAATAGTCTTGGATCTTTACGTTTCATGGTCAATAATTTTTAGTTTTGTGTATATCAATATCGATACTTACAACATCGATATTGGTGAATAGTTTATCCATATTGTTGTTGTATAAATCCATATCGTTGAATAATATTTTAATATTGATTTATAGTATATCGATGTCATTTGTGTATATATCAATATTGATTCAGTGTATTTTAATATCGATGTAGTAAAAACTGATATTGATGCAGACAAAATGGATATTAATATTGTCTCTTTTGATATTGATATTTTCTATATCGATATTGATTTAGAAAATATCAATATCGATTTAGTGTATTTTGATATCGATTAAGATGCCGGTAGTACCTAAAAAGCTTACATGACTACTCGATAACCCTTTTGCACCTATGCTAGAAGGTTTTTGGATCATCAAATTCCATTTTGGGGTAGTAATTAAGCTTCCACGGTTGAAGGATGAGGCTTTATGACCAGTTCATAAGCTTATCGTATGATGCAATAACAATATTCGACGGATGATTAACGCTTTAGGACTTCATCATAAGCTTATTGGGCTAGTCATTATCTTTCTGAGACTAGACAATAAGGCTTCGAGACTAGTCCCTTACCCTTAACGAGAAGTCATAAGCCGTAAAGTATAGGTCGTTAAGCTTTTATCAAAGCCCAGAAAGTGATTTTGATCCATCCGAAAGCTTCCATTAGAACCCAATTAGTGTTTTTGACTTCCCATAGTGTGTTTTGATGGACGTCTTTAGTGATAAGCAGTCTTGCTTAAGGGTTTATGAGGTCTCCTTTAGGCTTAATGAGTGGATGGGATAAGGTAAGGAAGGTGTAAGAACGATAAATTAGGTCTCAAATCAAAGAGAGCATCTATCCAAAATGATAATTATTTGTAAAAATTAAATTCTCTTGCGGATGATAAGCGTCACCTGATGCGGAATAATGGTTTTAATAACGAAGTAATGGATAATTTTATAACTAATAGGTTAAATAACTGTGAATTAGCTGGTTATAAACTAACAATCTCATTTTACATAAACTCTTTGTTTTTATTTTAGATTTCAAACTATCCACAACTTCCTAGAGACTCTATTTTGAAACATAATAAAGAGTTTGTTTCTTGTCGAAACTTATTAAAGTCAATTCGTAGTCTAAAAAACAACGATGAACGAGTCTTGAAGCAATAGCAACAGGTTTTTTATTAATATAAAGTGTGTCATTTTTGATAAAATGATAAGTTTCATTAAATTCTAAAAAGTCTTCGCTGATAGAGTCAATAGTACCACCATTATGTTTCCAAAAAGCACAATCAATTTTACTTATTTTATTCAAGGACATTTCTCGCCCCAAAATATATGTTGCTGAAAAATGAAACCTACCTAAGAAGTACACAAAAATAGAACTAAGAATAATGACAATAATGATATTTGTTTTTTTCTTCATGTTCTGTGATTTAAGAATTACATTGTTATTAGATATGTTTGATTACAAATTTAGAAAATAATTTATTAAAAAAGTGTATTTGTTAGATCATTTTTTTCTATAAAAATATTGCCTGATTAGATTAAGAGAAACAATAATAAAATTGTGTTATATGGTCTATTTCTCTTTTTGATAAGATAACCAAATAAATATTGGCCATTTTGTTTGAAAAATAAAAGGACCTACTTTCTTCATCCTTTTTTTTATATCAAGTTATTTAGGTTAATTTGATTCTACAGTTGTAAAATGAAGTTGTATTTAATGTCATAATGACGCTTTTCACGTTATTATGTCATAAAGTAGCGTGCAGATTTTGTATTGGCATGGTTTTGAACAATATATATTGTTAAATTATTAAATAAAAACATTAAAAATGATAACAATATTAACTCAACCTATTTCACAGCTTATTATTTGTCATCCATATTGTGATGTTATACCGTCTAACGATACATTAGAATTGACGGATTTAAGTCAAGATATAGTAAGGATTTAAGAAATTACCAACTACATTACAAAGCTAAAAATTTATAAATAATTCAACCGGGTAAATATCTTTGTGGGATGAGACCAGAAATTTAAATAGATAAGATTTAAATGACAAATGGGAATATTCGGCCGAACAATGGTCAAAACAACCAAATAATTATTATAATTAGATTATCTAGGTGATTCAAGAAATTTGTAATAATTCAGAAATAGTCTAATATTTAGGGGGGCAGTCCAGAACAATAATTGTAAAGTCACATATGATTTTATATAAAATCAATGAAAATATAATTTATATAGACAGAATCTTGCATCAGAAAATGGATATAGAAAAGCATCTCAATGTTTAATAATAAGCCTTATTAATAAGTCATTTACAGTAATTTATAGCTTTGGATTTCTGCTAATTAGATTCAAATTAATTTGATAAATATAACAAGATGATATATTTTTGTGTTTGCGAAAATCGATTGGCAAAATGAGTTTAGAGACTTATTTATTGTTAGAATTATTTTTTCAGGAAAACTGTTAGGTTGTTGGCTCTTTTGTTTAGTATCAGGTTGGGGTTTATGCTTAGGGGTATTTATAATATAAAATAAAGTGCAAGAAGGCGAACAAATAAATGGTCCACCTGACAAGTTGGATGGAGCAAGAGTTATTAAATGGGCATGGTCTGGGGATAAACCGTTTGGACTAATTCCAATAAATGACAACGGCTCAGATTCAATTGCAATATATGGACTCGCAATTTGTCAATACGATGATTCAAGCGATATTTATAGATTTAGTTGTGATAAAGACTGGGAAGTTTTACAGGATGAAGTCTATAAAACTGTGTACGATGCGATTAGACAAATTCCCGATCAATATAAGTTTGTGATAGCCCAATGGCAAACTAAGGAAGAAGAGGATTCACGAACCAACAACAAAATGTTTTAATCAGGTTAAGTTAATCGTTAAATTTATAACTATGTGTTTTAAGTCTCATTTGGCAACTTGGGAATTTAACAAACGTCAAAAACTAAAGGCTTAATAAACTCAGGTCGATATGCGTTCAAAATTTTCTATTTCTTTCGTAAGTTCATGCAATAAAAACCATCTTAAAAAAATCACCCATTTCATTTCTTATTTCAATTAACCTAATCTATCCACTCACCATGCCATATACCGCCAATCCCATCCACCAAATCCAATATGTCCATAATTTTCAAGACCTGATAGAAACGCCTTTTCAGGGCGACACCAATGCGATTTGTTGGACACGTGAGCTAATGGGAGATTTTGAAGAGATAGTTAATTCGATAGAAGTAGACGACAACATGGTCGAACTTCATCCCGATGATCTTCTTGAGTTGGTATTGAGCGAATCAGGACAGTTAGCACGTGATATCCTCTTGAATGATATGAAACTCTTGGAAGCGCACGGTGCATCTCCATCACTGAATATTATCAATTACTATGAGAGAGATGATAGTTACCCGTTTTTTCCTACGGATGTATATTCATTCCATGTAGATCGTGCGCCTATAGCAGCCGATACGATCTTATGTACCTACTATGGTGCGTGCAGTGAAATCTTGCCCAATGAACAAGGCACACAAAAAGTGCTCATTCCCGAAATACGTGCTGAACTCAAAAAGTTACATGATGGTGCAGACGAAAATTTCGAATCTTTTTTGATTGAAAATTTCTTTGATCTACATTATCAAGCAAATCCTGATGCACAAGCCATCAAACTAGGATTAGGTCATATTTGCAGATTGGCTATTGACCACCCTGAAAGTAAAGTGCTGCCATGTCTGCATCGTGCACCCAAAGAAAAAAATGGTCAGAAAAGATTGTTGCTGATTTGTTGAAATAGGTATATTCAAATCAGATTTTAATAATTTTATGAATTGATCTTAAGTTCTTATAATTGACTTCAAAAAAGTATACACCTTCTGCATACTGATTCATTTCTATCACTTTAGTTTTAACGTCAGTATTATTCAAAGTTTGAACAAGTTGACCCATGGTGTTGAATATTCTAATTATAACATTATCTTCTTCGGTTGGCATCTCGATTTGTACCCATTCTGATATTGGATTTGGGTATATTTTTATTTTGGGACTCGCATCATTTTCTACTATCGATGAAGTGAAATTACTTTCTTTTGCGCCGATATCTGGATTTTTGCCATTAAAATCATAAAAACCTTGAATTTGGGCTCCTGCGTCAATCAAGTGACTATTCATATCCAACTCAAAACCACTATTTCCTATGCTTTTAAATAGCGGATTATTTTGCGAGGGATTCTGGATAACAATATTTGAGCTTTCAGAAATACTTCGCAAAGTAGTTTGTATTGAGTGCGCATCTAAGATGTTGGTACAGTCGTATGAACCATGGAGATGTTTGGCAACAATAATAGGTGCAGAATTATTGTAAGAAAAATAATTTTCATTCAAGGAGCTTATTTGAAAATTACTATTTTTTGTTTTATTGCCCAGATCAAAATAGTAGAAAGGATGCCTTACTTCATGAGAATAAGCATTATTGATAAATATTGCTTTTCCCCATTCTGATTTCCAAGATGTAAGCACAAAACCAAGCGTATCTTCTGCATGAAAGGTATTATTGAAAAAATATAAATTGCTAGGATGTATAGGTCCTTCATACTCAGAATTGGTTTTAATACCTATGCCTTGACCTCTATAATTGGTACCAACAGGATAGCAGCCAGTAAAAAATGGATCATCTGCCTCATTCATTCGTCCTTTCATCCCGTGAATCGTGTTACGGAAAAAATATCGCGGACCTATCAACGGTGGTGCTGCTGATATTCCTGACATAGGACGTACTATCTCATTGTTCCAAGCCCTAAGATTAGACCACAAACCATCACACTCTATTGCATCAAAATTATCAATAAAAGTATTATTATAAACGTCTATTTCTTCATTGAAACCCGTATCAAAATAACTCTCAACACCTGAATTCATTCCATCAAATGTGTTATTGCGTATGATACCCTGCTTACATAAGTGCATAAAAATGGCCGGGCTTTCGACGGCTCTTCCTCTTGTCGCAGAATTAATGAACAAGTTAACATGCGATTTTTTTATCATGGCGTGACTCCATTTTCCTACATCATGTTTAAAATTACAGTGTTGAATGGTGAAGTTGTCGCACTGATTGCTAAATCCAATACTATTTGTATTATATTCAAAATTGCAACTATCAACATAAATGTGGTGAACATTTCTAAGGTCAAAAACTGTTGCGGTATAGGCGTCTTGAGCACTTCCGGGTGGATTTAAAATTGGTTTGCCAAAATGCTTAAAAGTAATACCTTTTATTTTTAGAAATGCACTTTTATTAGTTCTATACACCGTCAAAAAACGGTAAGTTTTTGAAACTGTTACGGTCTCTAAATTGGGATTTGTACCTTCTTGTGTTTTTATCCAAATGGTATTTTCGTCCCTTACAAATCCGTCGTAACCAAAATTAAGGTCAATCAAATTGTAATTACCTAGCAAGAAATCCGAAGTTATACTTGGATAAGGATAAAGTGCTTTACTCCCCATTAAACAAATATTTGAGTGAGCTGCCTCGGGTGGAATAGGTGTGTAGTATAAATTTGGGATGGTATTATGCGGTGTCCATATTGAGTTAATAATTAGGCCACCATCCATAATCGGATTGGCACCTGGAGCAGACTTGATTATTATGGGAGATAATTCTGAACAATCGTTGTTTATATATAAAGAAAGACCATCCTTAACAGAATAGATACCATCCATCAGCAAAACTGTAGTACCACAAGAAAGCTGGGTAGAAGAAAATAAGGTGTTTATATTTCCTGGATTCGATTGAGTGTAATTATTTCCTGCTCCATTAGGAGAGACCCACTTGACATTAGACGTTTGGTCAAATATGGGCGAACTCATTGTGGTTTGTTGCATGACGGGGAGCTCTATTGCATCTGTACCGTCATACACCGTCACTCTAACATCATATTTTGTATTTTCATCTAAGAGAAAAATACTTCCCCTAAACTGTTCTACGGAAGAAATTGTAACCTTATCTGGATTATAAGCCACTGACCAATTTGATTGATTAGATTTTTTGTATTCCACTTGACAACTGTCTGCTCTAGAAATATTGGTCACTTTTACACCCATAGAATGGTAAGTAGGTGTTAGCTCAATTTGTTGCGCATTTATACTTATGAAAATTGTAAACAAAAAGAATAATGACAATAATGCTATTTTATTTTTCACGAAAATATCCTTAATTTACAATGATCATATTTATCTATACAAAGGTAATAATTAAATCAATAAGCTATTGCTCAATTGTGGCTTGTTATCTATTGCAGTCTTTTATTTATTGTTTCCAAACTTTATTTGTACTCAACCCACGTTCATTCTTTATTAAAACAATATACAACCCTGATGGCAAATGATCTATCTGTATGGTGGATTGATTGG
The DNA here is from genome assembly GCA_035299145.1 of Saprospiraceae bacterium. Classification (GTDB taxonomy): domain Bacteria; phylum Bacteroidota; class Bacteroidia; order Chitinophagales; family Saprospiraceae; genus OLB9. The sequence goes on along the minus strand of DATGWZ010000030.1, from coordinate 395,178 downwards.
ATTTTCCAGACGCTACTTTTATACCAGCGCTGTTTATGATGTTATAAGATACATCGGTGTCGCCAGATATGTGTATCAGGCCTGTAGTAGGATTCGGAAAGACGATGGTCTGATTGGCATCAGATTTTATTTGTATGGATTCAATGTTTGAATAACTATATTTTCCATCAAAATCTATTTGTTTAAGTCTGTAGTACTGTTGACCAGCATGCAAGTTATTATGTTCGTATGTGTACTCCTGCATGGTAGTAGCATCACCTTGACTACAGACGGTTCTGATAGTTTGAAATTGGGTTCCATCTTTGCTGTATTCGATGATGAAAACGTCATTATTGACTTCATGTAAGGTCTGCCATTTCAGATGTGCGATATCGTTTTTCTGTATCGCTTCAAATGATATTAATTCTATAGGCAGTATGGCATCGCAAGCTACTCCCGAAGGCGCATCACCTGATATGGTCCATCCTTGCGTACTTACTAAGATGTCTCTCGCATCTACAGCATTTGTACCATATTCTAATCCTAAAGCACCAAAGTTCAATCCTGTGACTGTCGGATTATTAGATTGCCATCCGATCAAAGTAGATGAATAATGATCGCAGTCCAAACCCGAATTATTTAACATCCCAACCAATAAAACGGATGGATGTAAGATCCAATTCCCTAAATTCTGATTAAACGAGCTAGCCATCTCAAACATAGAATGCATCTGAACCACATTCGATGTATTCCAATTACTTATGTCTTGATTAAAAGCAGTTGCACCAGCAAACATAAGAGGCATCAACATGACATTTCCCGTATCCCAATTACTAATATCTTGATTAAATGAAGATGCAACGACAAACATAGAAAGCATACTGTTCACATTTGTAGTGTTCCAGTTGCCAATGTCTTGATTGAATACTGCCGCTCCTCCAAACATATAATCCATATGTATGACATTGGTCGTATTCCAACTGCCAATGTCCTGATTAAAGGAAGATGCATATGAAAACATATAAGCCATATTTGTCACATTAGAAGTATTCCAATTGTTTAATGGTTGGTTGAATGAAGATGCTACGTTAAACATACTCGACATATTATTGACACTTGACACATTCCAATTATTGAGATTTTGATTGAAAGTACTTGCGTTTGAAAACATATCAGACATATTTATGACATTACCTGTATTCCAGCTGCCAATGTCTTGATTAAAAGAAGATGCTCCAGCAAACATAAATGCCATATTTGTCACATTAGAAGTATTCCAATTGTTTAAGGGCTGATTAAATGAAGATGCATCTGCAAACATTAAATTCATGTCATTTACATTCGCAGTATTCCAAGAATTTAAATTTTGGTTAAAAGAAGAAGCATTTAAAAATAGCCTTGACATGTTCGTTACATTAGTCGTATTCCAATTTTCAATTATTCTATTAAAAGCAGTAGCTTCGGCAAACATATTTGACATATTTGTTACCGAAGATGTGTTCCAAGTCCCAATCGTTCTATTATAAGAAGTTGCAAAATAGAACATATAAGACATATCTGTGACTTGCGAAGTATTCCAATTATCCAAATCATGATTAAACAAACTTGCTCCCCTAAACAATCCATGCATATTCGTAACATTAGACGTATTCCAATTATTTATGTCTTGATTAAATAAAATTGCATCCCTGAACATTTCACTCATATCCGTTACATTAACAAGGTTTGGATTGTCGCTTGCCGTAATCACTAAATTTTGACATCCCTTAAAAGTACTATTCATACTAATCCAATCAACATCTCCCCATTGTAAGACATTGGTTAATTTATTTCTATCAGGCCCATTATCAATGAAAAATCGAAGCAGATTGTCTGAGACCATATTTAATGTCACCACATCACCACCATTTATATCCAAACCACTTAGTACTACAGGCGACGGAGTTAATGAAGTGAAACTACCACTTCCAGCATTGCCTGATGGACTTGCACTCCATGTGTAATCTACAGTTCCACTTGTTTGTACATTAAATCGAATTTGTGTAGAAGCAGATGGGAAGCTCCATTGTGTAATGAAGTCCTGACTATGTGCTTGGGCCCAATAAAAAACAAATAGAAAACTAAGGACTAGTTTTATGATTGTATTGAATATTGGGTTTGACAGACGAGAAATTGTTAAACTTGGTTGTTTCGTTTTGAATGACATGAATAGCGTTATTTTTTTGTTGAAAATTTTATTTATCGGCTTTTTCATTTCCTATCAAAGCTTGATTAATCTCTTCTAGGTAAATCCTGTCTATAGGTTCCGTATAATGGAATACCATCTTTTGATTGCGAAGATACATTTCTTTTGCTTTGGTGATATGCTCAGTAAATAAGGAGTCGTTCCCCATTTTTTGATGACAAAGCGCTAAGTAATATTGGTTTTCAGCTAGATCATTTTGGACGCTTTGGAACTTAAGTTGGATGATGGCTTTATCATAAATGCCTGTTTCTAAGTACATTACGCCAAGATGTAAGTGGTCAAAAACTGAGACTTGCAGCGTTGTATCTGCCATATATTCTTCCATAATGGTTATGGCTTTATTGACGTCGCCCAATTGTTTATAGCAAAGTGCTTTGGCTACCTTCAGATGATAATGTCCACCTGCAGAGTAACCGATATTTCCTTTGGAGACAGCTTCGAGAGATTCTATATCATCGATGGCTCCCTGATAATCTCTGAAAAACATAAACTTGCACCATCCACGGTAACCGATATTCTCTCTGAAGTTATATTCAACCGCTTTGTCAATCAGGTATTTCCAAGTGATGAAGTCACCACTTTTGAGATACGCCGTAGATTTATTGAGATAAGCATAAGAGAAATAGGGACATTTTTCGATGGCTTTGTCCAATATTTCTTGGTATTCTCGGCTGTACTGATAATATTGGTAAGCATCTTCTGCGATCAGGCAAGCTTCATATTGCAAAGTGTCTTTTTGATAAAGGAAGACATTGCAATTTTGTGCAGTGCTTATGGTCTGACATAAAGCGATTACCCAAACGATGATGTATTTTGTCAACTTTATCATGGCATTATTTCTTTGATTTGACCATCTGTTATTTTGAATGTCAAGTATTGGTAGTAATCTTTTGGTCCTCTTTTGTCAGAGAGTATCTTCCATCCTTTTAGACTTTTGGTAATGGTCATCAGTTGATCTGTGATGGCATTATTAAATTGTTTTTCTTTGTAATCGTATCCTGAACTTATTAATCGAAATCTTCCTGTCTCACCTTTACAATTGACCATAAATCGGATACGAATCATACCTGAATCTTTTATCGTAGGATCAGCTTTAAACTGAGTAGCAAAGGTTTGATCTAATGCATATTTTTCGCCTTCGTACTGCATCTCTTCATTAAGATTGTGGTATTGTTTGGTGTTATTTTCATCACATAAAGTGAAATTGGGATCATCCAATTTGGGATCGTGTGCTATATCACCCACCATAGATAGATATTTGGAATCTTTGGGTATTGATTGGTGCCGACAACTTTGAGTCATGATGATAATGGAAAAGAATAAGATGATTGTTTTGGACATATTTTAGGGATTGGTGTTAAACCTTATAGGTTTTGAATTTATTATATCATTAGTTTTCATCGATGATCCATTCAGCATTAAATGATTTATTTTGCTTATATTTTTCGCCAAATGCTAAAAACTGTTCTCTCCCACCGAACCAATCAAGGGCTTCATCCTTACAGAGTCGAGTTTGCACATCCGAAAGATAAGCTGAGTAACTGCTCCACGTATAGCTTTCATATACATCTGTATAAAAGTGATGGATTGGATTATGATGGACATAAAAAAGGACTTGTTTTTTGTTGAATGCTTCATTTGATACGTACTTTCTTCTGAACCCTTTTTGGAGTAAACTGCCAGTTCGTGACTCTTGTTTGTTGATTGCTTTTGCATAACCGAGCATAAATCCCCTGAATCTTTCCGAAACTACCCACGAGCTTAACTGATCTATGAAACTTGCTAGTTTCAGATCTGGTGGAAACTCAGGTGAGGCGGGATGTGTGTCTCCGTGTAGCGCGTATAGATTTAACAAATTTTTGAAATTTGTCAAATCCGTCGCTGCTGCGGCATCTTCTAGATGCATCCTTCGAATCCACGGCATCACATAATCCTTGTAAAACGTTTGGTTGACAATCTCGAAATCATCTAACGCTTTGGTTAAAAGTTGGTCCTGATCAACCACTTTGATAAACAAATGAAAATGGTTGTCTAATAAACAATAACCAAAAGTATCGAAATAGCCTGTCATCTTTTGACTATATTTATTTAGGAAGTACTTGAAGTTTTCAGTGTTGAAAAAAATGTTGCCTTTGTTAATTCCGCGATTATAAATGTGGTAATATCTTGCTGGTAATAGTGGAATCGTCATATCATCTTTTGCTGCCATTTTTCTTAATTTTTTTTGCAAAAATACAAAATAATTATGATCTATTTGCCTACCATACATGTGGTCATAGATTTCTAAAAATGACGATAATTGCATACGTGTATTTACAAGCCTAATATTTTACAAACCTTAAACTTTCACCATCGACATGCAACAAATATAAACCGGTTGGTAAATGTGATACATCCACACTCATACTTTCAGACTCTTTATGGAATGATAGACCGTCCACCTTACGTCCTTGTGCATTAAATATTTGTATTTCCGTTTCATCTGTATATTTACCTTGGATACTCAATTGGTGGATCACAGGATTGGGATAAACTTTTATTTTATTTTGAAAAAATGAATGATCATTATTGGTAGAAGTTAAAGTTGACTGGTTAAAAAACTCCCAAAGGAAATTTGTGGCACTCAATGGAAAGTTCACCCCATTTGGATAAATATGATTCATGTTTTTAATTAAAGAAAATTGAAATTTACCCATTTCAGATTCTATTTTGGGCTTCGAATAGATATAAGTTAAAGAAGCTAAAGTCGATGTAAGCGTATATTCATTTGATAATCCGAGACAAGTATTCATTCTATTGATATACTGATTCATATAGATTAATATGGAATCATTAAAAGGTAACTCATTAACATTAGCTACGGTAAGAAATCTATCATCTAGATTCCCAATAATATTCCAAAAAGGGATGGATTTTTCAGCTAAAATAGAGTCTGCCGGAAACAAGATAGAACCTACGCCACCACACGCTGCAAATATATCAGATGCATGTATAGCTAATTTGTGCGAAAATGAGCAGCCATTCGAAAAACCCGCCGCAAAAACCTTTTTATCATTTATCTCATATTTCGAATTGATATCATCTAGCATCATTCTTACAAATTTGATATCATCCTTAAAATCTTGATTTAAGTTAGGGCATTGGTCCTGAATTAAATCACCTGTTACCCATCTTGTTAATATCGCAGGATTATTATTAGGGAAATTAAGGATACAATACTTCAAGGATGTAGGAAATACGGTAATAAACTTTTCCACCTGACCTTTTTCTTTCCAACCTGAAATGTTATAAAATTCATTTCCATTTCCACTTGTACCATGAAACATGAAAACTACCGGATAGCCACCAATTGGGACTTCACCAGTTGGTTTTACGACAATAAATTCTCTCAATTTATCATCAACGACTATGGTATAATCTTTACGTTCTTGTGCTATTCCTACTTGAAGAATTAAAATTTGGATAAAGATCAAAAGTAATGCGTATTTATTGAGCATAACGATAATATTTAAGTATTTAAATTTAGAACATTAATGAAATGCGAAAAGTTCTGTAATTTTTATGTACATGAAACTGATTATGTCGCTCTAAATTCTTTGTCTTAATATTTATCATCAGAGACTATCATATTTTATAAACCTTACATTTTCACCATCGATATGCAATAGATATAAACCAGCTGGCAAATGTGATACATCCACACTCATACTTTCAGACTCTTTATGGTATAACAGACCATCCATTTTACGTCCTTGTGCATTAAATATTTGTATCTGAGTTTCTGCTTTATATTCACCATGGATATTCAATTGATGGGTCACAGGATTGGGTGTTATTCGAAGAGATTTGTGGTTAGAGAATCTATCAAAAGAAATAGATTTGATAGGTGTATAACTCATTTGTCCATCAAAATCTACTTGTTTGATGCGATAGTAGGATGTTCCATTTAATGGTTTTTGATCTATAAATGAATAATGTTGAGAAGTAGTAGTATTTCCTTTTCCTGAAATTTTTGACACAAATTGCCACTCGTGACCATCTGCTGAATTTTCTATTTCGAAGTAATCATTATTCACTTCTGATGCTGTAGACCAACTAATATGCACATGATGATGGATATCCTTCACTATGTTAAATTCGGTAAGCACTATAGGTAATGGCACACAGGTGACGCTTGGTGTTGGATAACCTGATGGGCTAATGTCATAATTTGAAGCATCATTTCCTATCCAATTATCAACATTATTGATAGCAGCTCTCAAGACTGTAGATGTTCCCGTCAAAGTTCCATTATATTTTGAATTATCTAGCTCTGTTCCGATGTTAGGATAGAGTGAGATACAATTTACACCATTTGTTAGTCCTCCTGGGATATGACATCTATTTACACTTGTTCCGATACAACCTGTATTGGCACTCCAACCAGTGATTGGGTCTAAACATGTAGGTGTACCGTTGCCATCGTCTGATGTGAGGCCAGCAATAAATGCGGGAGAAGCCGTACTACCAGTGTAAGCGATCATTTGGTCTCCTCCACTTAGGTTAAACAACCCTGTCCCTGATAAATGGACCATCGTTGCACCAGAAACACCAGAAATGGTTAAGACATCAGCAGTGTTTTCATTAAATGAAATAATCGTTCCACAAGGTATTCCACCTGCAGGAGCAGTAAAGAGCCAATGATCTTCCCCGTTTCCAACCCACGAACTAGGAGAACCCAATCCCTGGTCAGAAAAATAAATGGTGGAACTACCCGGAATCGTATTGAGGGTAATAATGGCAAAACCATCTACTGGCAGATCTTCATTATACCCGATAAAGGCTATGTCTCCGATGGAAAGTTGGGACTTTGCCGAATAAACTAATAAGAAAAGTAAAAAAGTAAAAGTAATGTGTTTCATCTTTTGATTGATTTTGAATTGATTTAAATTATTGGGGTTATTTATTTTAAAAATTGTCAATATGGTTTACAAATAGTGTTTTTGCTTATTCATTTTTGATAAATCGTATGTTTTCATGATTAATACATAATAGATATATACCTGTGGATAAATTGGATACATCCAAACTTATAATCGAACTTTCTTTTTTCAAAGAAAATCCATTCATTTCACGGCCCAGAATATTATATATTTTTACTCGAAAATCGTCAGGAAAGAACCCTTCAATACTTAAATGATGGGTGACTGGATTAGGAAATATTCGTAAACTTTTTTCACTAATTAACTTGTCAAATGAAATAGATTTGATAGGTGCATAACTTGTTTGTCCATCAAAATCTACTTGTTTGATACGATAATAAGATAAGCCATTTAATGGTTTTTGATCTATGAAAGTATAATAATTCGTGTTAGTAGTAGTTCCATTGCCTGATATTTTTGACACGAATTTCCACGTTCGACCATCTGCTGAATTTTCTATCTCAAAGTAATCATTATTCAATTCTGATACTGTGGACCATTTCAGTAAGACCTGTTCATTTTGTTTGGTGAGATCAAAAGAAGTGAGTGAAATAGGCAATGGTCCAAGTGCCATATTAGCAGCATGTTCAAACCAAGTAAAACCTTTGACTTGTATGCCATCTAACCAAGGATACGTGCCGTCATCATATTTTTCTCTGTATCCTTTAGTCAGCGAAGGATTGTAAGCCATACCTTCTACCCATGATAAAAATGGATCTCGCACCGCATCATAATGTGACCCTGGGTATGATGCCAGATAAGCATTCATATTGTTACCATCTGTATTTCTGGATTTAAGTAATAATACAATGTTACTTGGAGTTCCTGTTTTAGCTATCCAATCTAATCTATCTATGGTCCAATTGAAAAAATTACCGCCCGAACTAGATGGCATAGGACGATAATAAGTGATCAAAATATGATCGGCGACAGTGGCTATTTCTTCCATTTCGGCTTCTGAAGAATAAGTCAAAACCAAGCCAGTACTTCCTTCGCCACCGATGTAAGCTTCACATACCAACGGTCGACCAAGTACACTTGATGTTGTGGCGCTGCATATTGATTTTATGGATGATAGCTGACTAATGTAAGAAGCATAAGTAGGACAGGAACCATTGGTGGCAGCATTATAAAATTCACATTCATAGGTAATCATATCCAATTTTTGCGCACTGGTGACAGATCCACAATTGTTATAATCTTGTATTTTTTCAGCAGTAGCAAGCGCACCGACATTTCCACTCACATATTCTATACCTTCTGCATGTGCTTTGGCAATAAAAGCTTGGAAAGCGACCATATCTGGTGTAAATGACCCACACGATGCGGTGAGTATCTGAAACATATTGGTACAAATCAGGTAATTAAAATCATTGGCCACGGCATAGGCTATAAGTGCATCTTCTGCGGCAGTATTGCCCAATACGGTAGTCTTGAATTGCGTCACCCAGAGTCCACGGAATTCTTGGTTTGGCTCTGGTAGTTGTGCAGAGATGACAAAAGAATGGAGTGAAAACAGGATTATTATAACGCACTGATTAATATAATGCATCTTTTTATTTTTAAACATAAGGCACCTTTTTCTCAGGACTATTTAATAAAGGTTGGTTAGCTATGGTGAAATAATATTAAAGTACAAATTGCAAATTTACACCCAAAACCCAAACGAAGCATTAGTGATTTATCACTAACCTATTAGTTTGTTTTGTATAAATGATTTGTAATATTATTTAATTATTTGAGTCCATAGTTTGATAAAAACCTTATGGGCGTGGATTTTTCAATAATGATTAGGTAGTCAAAACTCTTGTTTCCTTTTATTTTGGTGTAGTAATTATCACCTTTTTTAGGGACATGAACATAGATAGCACCTATAGCATTTAAAACTTCTTTATCAATATTTTTACAATCTATAATGTTGATTTCTTTATCAGTAAAATTTACACCTGACGCATATGTTGTTTCGAATGGTTTTAACTGGAAGGCTGTGGGTTTGTGAGTAGATTTATCTTCAAAATCGATCGCCATAAAACTTCCTTCTTTAAAATCCATGCCGATAGCGACAAAGTCATCAGGATGATTTACACTCAAGTGGTGACCCATGCCCGTTCTGTCTTGTAATGATGATCCTTTTTTATTGATATGTTCATTGTGCGACCAAATCATCATTTTGGTATCGACTCCCTGTTTTAGTTGGATCAATTCTACCATTTTCGCCATATTTTCATCTCTAGCATTATAGTCTTTGGGAGGAAGTTGAGCTAATTTGTTAATTTGACATAAAATGAAATATTGCCACTCTAGGTCAATAGCAGATGTCAAAAGAGATTGTTCTGAAATCGCTCTTAGCATCTTTATTTTTTTGTTTCTCTTTTCTTGTCCTTCTACGATATTAAAAATGGCTTGTGCTTTTTCAGGATATTTTTGAAATATGATTTCTTTAGTTGCATATATTTTGGAATACTGGCTATCCATTCCAAAGAATTGTACCTTTTCAGAAGGATGAAGTTGGTTGTAATCTTTCATCCAAATAATCAATTCTAAAAAATCCTGATGTATCCAAGGCCAAAGTCTAACTTTTAACAGTAATTTTTCTGGGTCACCTTTTCCTGTCAATATAAATTCACTGATTGCAGCGCAAGGCATGTAATCAGCTTCCAATATGAAAGTATTGAATCCATATTGAGTAACTAATGATTTGACTATATCCGCCCGGACGATGGTAAACTCTCTTGTGCCATGAGTTGATTCGCCTAATGCAATGATTTTTTTGCTAGATATTTGATCCAATAATTGCTGGAGATGATCATCTTTGATAAAGTGTTTATTAATATCAGACTGAGCAAAACCTGTTTGAAATAAAGCAGTCATCATTATAAGAGCTATACATTTGCCTAGATAAACTACACAAGAAAGATGTTTTAATAATTGCTTCACTTCAAATCTTATTTGATGGAGTATACATTTACAAAGTGCAAAAGTACAATCAAATCAAATGAAGTGAGATAGTGATTTATCACTAACACTGTCGTCATAAATTCATAGCTTTAATGACTAGTTCGGCAGATGATTTTACCCCAAATTTTTTCAATAATCGCTGCCTATGATTATCCACTGTATTTTTTGTAATGCCTAAAATATCAGCGATTTGTTTGCTTGCTTTCCCTTGACTTAGCAGGCCAATGATTTCTTTTTCTCTTTGGCTAGTGTTGGGGTAGGGCTTTTCTATCCACTGTTGGTCTGTGGATGAATAATACGTAAATAATTGTTTGTCTGGCATGGTTGCATCTAGCACAGTCATGATAGATGTTACGTCTGGTTTCATGAGATGATCGACGTTGGTGTATAGTACCATACCATAAAGCAATTGATCATTTTCGTCAAAATAAAGAGCTGGATATTGAATACTATTCCATTTATATTCATTGTCATCATTCATTATTCTGGCATATATCGTGAAGTTAAAGTTCTTGCGTTGTTCTGGATCAAGACTGAATATTTTGGGAAAAATGATAGCAATGTAGGTCATAATAGAAATCAAATCTTCATTTTGGAAGCGTGAGAAAAGCAATTCAGGACGTGCTACAACAAGTTCTTCAGCAGTCATAGATGTCATTTTTTTAACGGAACCATCCACCATTAGAATTTTTGGAAATGGTTGTGTATTCAGAAATATTTGCCAATAATACTCACCTAGGACTAGTTTTGGAATCGTCTCAATATAGGGTTTGAAAAATTGATATATTTTATTTTCATCATCGGTCACATGACTTCTTGTTTCTTCCCAAAGCTCATAAAATCTTTGTTGGGTGATGGTTTCTATTTGAAGGTTTTGGTGATCCATGTCGTTGATTTTTAGTTCAAATTATAAAAAATGATGTAAGTTAAAATATTTTTTATTAATTCAATTTTTGATAATAACATTTTAAGTGTTTTCATAAATGTGATTAATATGTTAATTACTTTTGATAGATTAAAATAGGGACGCTTTTCGAAATATTTCTCCTTCTAGGTGCTGTATTTTTTTTCAGTCTTTTTAGTAATTTGCAAACAAATATAGTCAGAAAAATGGTATCTCGTTTTGATAAAATCCAATAGCGTAGATCATTTATTGAAGACATCATAGCTAATTATGCTAAGATTGTCGTCTTGTTGTGTTTAGACTATGGAGATCTTGCTCATTTGCGCACATATACAGTCCATCATTCTCCCAAACCTTTCTCCCATCAGAAGTTTAAATAAGTATTTTAGTTCCTAATTTTTTATTTTCTACATTGGGCAACTATTTTAATTATATTTACACTTATTAATCGTTGGTATGTTACTAATACAATAAAAATAAAATTTTAATCAAAATGAAAAACCTTTTAGTTTTACTTTTCATAAGTTGGGCAACTATGCTGAGCGCTACTGTTTACAATGGAAATATTGGTCTTGCATCTCAAAATGATGTAAATAATTTTAATAGCACTTATGGTTGTGATTCTATTATAGGGAATCTAGATATTAGTGCTGATGTAAGCAGTTTGGCGGGATTAAGTAATATTAAATATATTAGTGGTAATCTAAGTATTCAATATTCGAATCTGACAACTACAGCAGGAATGAGTAATCTTAAAAAAGTAAATGGAAATATTTTTATCTTCCAAAATTACATATTAGCCAGTATAGAAGGTTGGACCAATCTTACCGACATTGGTGGGAACTTGGCAGTTCAAAGTAATTATGCATTGACTTCCATAGACTTTGACAAGGTTGCTAATGTAGGGTACAGCAGTACTGACCCGACAACAAATATTATTGGCATATTTGGGAACTCATCTGTGACTTCGATCAATACTTTTAAATCACTAAAACAATACAATGGGGAACTAAATTTTGGAGGGAATTTACTATTAACGAGTATCTTAGGATTTGACAGTCTGACCACAGTTAGATCAATCAAAATTTTGGATCAAAATTTAAGCAATATTTCTGGTTTTAGTACCATCGATTCTTTAGAAAAATTTTATATCAATGGACCTAATAATATCGAAGATATTGATGCGTTGAGTCAGGTAACTACGATTAATGAATTGACCTTAGCCTTTATGCCTAAGTTAACAAACATAAACGGGTTTTCTCAATTGACCAAAGCAGGTGAAATAAATTTGACAGGTATTGGACGTATAAAACAAATCAATCTTCCTAATCTTAAGACGGTCAGTTTATTGTCATTATATGGTTTGGATAGTGTACAAGTTTTAGATAACATTGGAAGTTTGGAAAGGGCAAATTACCTTGCTATAACAGCCAATCCATTACTAACGTCGATTCCAAGTTTTAATAGTTTGGTAGCAGTATATCAAAGTTTAAACCTAAGCTACAATCCATTACTTGAAGACATATCTGGTCTTTTTAATTTGAAATATTTGAATGATATCACAGTAGAATTCAATCCTTTAGTTAATACTTGTTGTTTTATTGCTGAGTTACAAAGGATTGGCCGTATACAATCATTAATTCTATTAAATCAAAATGGTTCTGAATGCTCTGATATTATTGATCTTTTGTCTTTGGATTGTAATGACCCTGATTTGGATTTTAGAGTTGCTCAGGATAATTGTGATTTAAAATATAATCCTAACCAATTAGATACTGATAATGATGGTGTAGGCGATATATGCGACAATTGTCCTTCTGTGGCCAACGCAAATCAGTTAGACTCAAATCAGGATGGAATAGGTGATGCTTGTAATGGAAATTTAAATGGTTCATTACATAAAGTAGAAGTAGAAGAAGCAGATATATTTATTTCAAATCCAGCCCGAGGTGTAATATTAAAATCAACCAATGGTTCTTGCTATAGAATAAGTGTAGACAGTGAAGGGAATATTTATTCTATGCAGGTTAATTGTCCTTGATAATTTCCTTTATTAAAACATCTTGGCGTCTTTCATTTTTTCCAACTCTGCCAGTTGAAATATTCTTATTGATATTTTTTAGCGATAAGAATATTTCAACACATGGAATGAGTGTCTCTATGTAGATTTGCATTAATAATTTATCCTACTAGTTTAGTAGCTTCTTTTAAAAAAAGCTTAGATTCGCCAAAGAAATGATACTTAAAGGTTCAAGATCATGATGTCCAGATATTAATTTTATAGGATCGGCTATATTGTGATTTAAAGATGAGTTGAGGCCAATCTATCACTTAGAATTACAATTTGTTCATTTTTTCAGGTATTATTTCGGAGACCTTTGTTCAAAAAACAGCAATAGTGAATGAAGTTACAAAAGTGCGTCTATTGCCAAACATACACAAAATTTTAAAAGAATGGCTAAAAAGGTAATAGAAAAATGCATGACTGAACGATCCTTTTTGGTCGAGCATGACAATGCGAGAAGTGAAGGAACCCGAAAGGGATGGGTAGGCAACGAGAATAAACGGTGCTCCGCAATTGCATTTTTTTGAACTAGCGTTTTTTGGTTACTTTTTTTCGCAATGCAAAAAAGTGACTGCCGCCCGCATAGGGCAAACGTTTAAATGATAAACATATAAAAGAATTAATATAGCTGCCCTGTAAAAAAAAATAATTTCAACTTGGTACAAAGAATTTGACGATATTCTTGTTATGAATGTGCATGAAGCTTTAATGATTTAAAAGTGTTTATTTGATAATCTATTGGTTATGCAAAACTAGTAATACATTTATTACCCTTCACTGCTTTGGCAATGCACTAAAACTACAACTCATTTCATTAATTGTGTAATGGCTTGGAAATTATAAAGGCTCACCTTTGTGATGTTGTAAAATGATCGTATCACATAAAATATTAACGTTAAAATAAATAAGACATTACTATTTGATATTCGAAAAACGTATTATTTTTTTTGTGTAAAAAAAATAGACAACTAATCTTCAATTAAAAAGATAAATTGTAGAAATGAAATATTTTTAATTCGGTAGTTTTTTTGCATCGTGTCAAGTTTTACTTCTTGAATCAAAAGGAAATAAGTAAAACATCATATTAATTTATCAAAATCATGAATAAAGTAATAATATTAGTCAAACGTCCTATTGGCAAACCAACACTAGAAGATTTTCGAATAGACGAAGAAGCAATTCCAACTATCAAGGATGGTGAGGTCCTTTTAAAAACAAAATATGTTTCTGTAGATCCATATCTACGAGGCAGAATGAATGATTCAAAATCTTACGTACCACCATTTGAATTGAATAAAGCGATCCAATCAGGTATCATTGCAGAAGTATTCGAAAGTAAACATGCAGATTTCAAAAAAGGCGACTTTGTATCTGGAAATCTTGAATGGAAAGAATGGCAAATGTCAACCGGGAAAGGATTGCAAAAAATTGATGGAAACGACATAAAACTTTCAGCTTATTTGGGCATTCTAGGCATGACTGGACTTACTGCGTATTTAGGCTTGATGGAGATTGGATTACCAAAAAAAGGTGAAACAATTGTAGTGTCAGGTGCAGCAGGAGCTGTAGGTACTATAGTAGGGCAGATAGGTAAATTGTTGGGTTGTAAAGTAGTGGGTATTACTGGATCAGATGAAAAGGTAGCTTTGCTCAAAACCAAATTCCAGTTTGATCATGCCATCAATTATAAAACGGTTGCTGATTTAAGAAAGGCAATTAAAGCTGCATGTCATGATGGCGTTGATATTTATTTTGATATTGTAGGTGGAGAGATTTCAGATGCCGTATTGGCCAATATAAATAAATTTGCTCGACTTCCAGTATGCGGAGCGATATCACTTTATAATAGTACGGAAGTGGCACTCGGTCCACGATTACAGCCTATTATTTTAACCAAAAGTGCAACTATGCGTGGATTTATAATCAGCGATTTTTCTGAAAAATTTCCCGCTGCTATAAAACAACTATCCATTTGGCTAAAAGAAGATAAAATCACCTTTAGTGAAACAATTGTTGATGGATTTGATCATATTCCTCAAGCATTTATTGATTTGTTTGACGGTAAAAATGAAGGTAAAATGATTGTAAAAGTTTCTTAAATTCTAAAATAAATCAAATGAAAATATTAATTGTATTGACTTCCCATAGTGCATTGGGAGATACAGGTCAAAAAACGGGTTTTTGGGTTGAAGAATTTGCAGCACCTTATTATGTTCTGGCAGATGCAGGAGCTGATATCACCATTGCATCACCAAAAGGAGGGCAGCCACCTGTAGATCCTAAAAGTGAAGTAGCTGATGCTCAGACACCATCCACGGAGAGATTTTATAAAGATAGTGTATTGATCGATAAAGTTGCGCATTCCTTGAAACTCAGCGATATTAAACATGATGATTTTGATGCGGTTTTTTATCCGGGAGGTCATGGTCCTTTATGGGATTTAGCTACTGATGCCAATTCGATAAAATTGATAGAAGCATTTTACAATCATCAAAAACCAATCGCTTTTGTATGTCATGCACCTGCTGCTTTGGTAAATGCAAAAGCAGAAAATGGCCAGCCACTTGTAAAAGGAAAACACCTGACTAGTTTTTCAAATTCAGAAGAAGAAGCAGTCCAACTTACCAAAATTGTTCCGTTTTTATTGGCTGATGAATTAGAAAAACATGGTGCATACTATACTAAAGGCGATGATTGGGCATCCTATACACAGCAAGATGGCTTGTTGATTTCAGGACAAAATCCTGCATCATCTGAAGCCGTGGCTGATCTGCTTTTAAAAACATTGAAGGGAGAGAAAGCAAAATAATAAGCATATCTGGCTATTGTATTGCGGTGTCGATAGTAATTAATTAGGGTCTGCTTGATGTGATTTAAAATATTGATATACAATTTATTACGTCCAATTGTTAAGTGTCAAAGGCATAATATTTTTGTAGTTAGACTTTAAACCCTTGCACCTTGACTTGAGCATTTGCCCTGTGCGGGCGGCATTTACTTTTTTTCCTGTCAAAAAAAGTAAACAAAAAAGACCAGTTCAAAAAAAGGCAATTGCGAAGCACCGTTCATTCCCAAAACAAAATGCTTTTTCTATTGCCATATGTATTTCATTTTTAACCTTTTGTGCTTTTTATGGCAATAGACGCACTTTTGTTTCTTCATTCTCTATTGCTTGTTTTTTGAACGATAGTCTCCGTTAAACTATCAAAAAAAAATAAAAGTTGACTTTTTAAGCAGCCCCTATTTAGATGGTTAATTATATTATTGAGTCTATAGCGGTTAGATTTTTTTCAATTATTTGGTTGTAGGTTATTGCTTGCAATGATAGTAAACATATATTCAAAATTACTAATCGCCTACCTTTGTATTATCAATATTGTACTATATTTTTCTATCGTAAAAGATCAAGATTTTAAATTATCATGAAAATATTTCTCATCATCATCATTATTCTAGTTGGAATAGTGATCATATTTCAAATATACACCACGATGGCTACTAGTAAAACAGAAACCCAGTCCTACACAGTGGTTCGGGTAGAAAAACTATTCGAAATAAGGTACTATCCGGCTACTATTATGGCTAAGATCACGTCCACATCAAAATCTTACCGTGACTTAGGTTCTTCAGGATTTAGTAAATTGGCAAAATATATTTTTGGTGGCAACAGCGAGAATAAACAAATAGCCATGACATCTCCTGTTCATATGGATATTGGTGACACTGTATCCACTATGGCATTTGTCATGCCTTCTCATTTTAAGAAAGACGAATTACCAAACCCTAACAACACTGATATCGTCATTGAGACTGCTGAACCTGAGTATGTTGCTGTCGTACAATTTGGTGGTTTTGCAGATACCAAGAGCATTGATCGACATGAGGTCATACTTGAAAATGCTTTAAAAGATCAAGGGCTCACCTATTATGGTCATTTTCGTTTTTTAGGTTACAATCCACCTTTCCAGCTTTTTGGAAGAAGGAATGAAGTCATTATAGCCTTGGATGCTAATAATTTCAAATAACAACATCAATAAAATATTAATATCATGGAACCAATAGTAGAACAAATAGTGGCAATGCCAAGAATTGGTGATAAAGCGCCTGAATTTACTGCCATTACAACGCAGGGCGACATTCATTTCCCATCAGATTATAGCGGGAAATGGATCATTTTATTTAGCCATCCAGCCGATTTTACACCAGTATGTACATCAGAATTTATGACTTTCGCCAGTATGCAGGATGAGTTTACTGCATTGAATACACAATTAGTAGGTTTGTCCATCGATGGGCTATATAGTCACATTGCTTGGTTGCGTACGATTAAGGAAAAAATAGAATTTAAAGGAATGAAGAACGTAGATGTTACCTTTCCTTTGATAGAAGACGTATCTATGTCGGTAGCGAAAAAATACGGGATGATTCAGCCGGGCGAAAGTACTACCAAAGCGGTCAGAGCAGTTTTCTTTATTGATCCTAAGGCGATGATAAGAGCCATGATTTATTATCCGCTTTCATTGGGAAGGAATTTTGATGAGATAAAAAGAGTCATCATAGCACTACAAACAGCAGACACCTACAACATAGCAACACCTGCCGATTGGAAGCCTGGAGATGATGTCATTGTGCCTACGGCAGGTTCATGTGGTATCGCCAAAGACAGAATGGAAACGAAGCAAGAAGACATAACTTGCCATGATTGGTTTTTTTGTACAAAGCCGTTGTCAATGGATCAAGTTAACCATCCAAGAATAACTAAAGCATGAAAACAAAAGCCGAATTGGAAAAAGATATTATTGATATCACCATAAAAATGCAAAGGGAATTTCCTGAATTATCTAAATATATTGCAGAAATGCCTAGTTTTTTTGAAGGACAAGAGATAGTTCTTTGCGAACAAAAAATTTTATAGAATATTACAATTCTCTCGAACAAATATTGAAGGAATATTCAAAAACACATGAAAGTGTAGATGACATTCATAAAGAAAATGATGTTACTTTGGTAGGCTATCCCATGTACGCCCCTTCTGATGATATATACAACCGAGCTATTCAAGTAGCGGATGTAAACCTTAATGATCTCTCAAAAAATAGATCCCATAATGAAGAAGCTGAAACTATGAATGAAAAGGATTTTGTAGATGATATGTCAGGTGGTGATTTGGATGTTCCGGGCTCAGAGTTGGACGATCAGCAAGAAAATGTAGGTAGTGAAGATGAAGAAAATAATTACTATAGTTTGGGTGGAGACAACCATAATAATCTAGATGAGAATCAAGGTTAAAAATTGATTTTACTTGATACCCAACCATAAATAATGTTTTTCATATTACAACTCAAAATGTTAATCTTGCAATATACCTTTCATACAAATTCATTTCATTTTTGGGCGATCAAGGATGTGTTTTTATTCAAGCTGATGGACAAACAATTGATCCTGAAATCAATACTTGAAAATGGGAATCAAACAATTGTATTATACGCTTGGTGGTAAAATACAGGATTGGGACTTAGCCATTTGTAATGTGATAACAGGCCAAAGCAGTCTTTTGATTTTTTAAATACGGTTTGCTTAGTGTGGGTTAAAACATTGAGATGCAATTTTTTACAATCAATTATTTAATATCAATTGCATAACATTTTAGTAGTTAGACTTTAAACCCTTGTACCTTTACTTGAGCATTTGCCCTATGCGGGCGGCAGTCACTTTTTTGCATTGCGAAAAAAAGTAACCAAAAAACGCTAGTTCAAAAAAAGGCAATTGCGAAGCACCGTTCATTACCGAAACAAAATGCTTTTTCTATTGCCATATGTATTTCAATTTTAACCTTTTGTGCTTTTTATGGCAATAGACGCACTTTTGTTTCTTCACTCACTATTGCTTGTTTTTTGAACAATAGTCTTCGTTAAACTAACAACCAAAAATAATAGCTGACTTTTTCAGCAGCCCTTAAAAAGTTAAAAAACATAAAATCATGATTACAGCACCACACCTTCATGCTATGGTGATTCATTTTCCTATAGCCTTACTTATGGTTGGTTTCTTTTCTGAAGTCATTTCACTGTTGACTAAAAGGGAATTTTTAAGACATGCTTCATTCTATTTGCTTATATTAGGTGCACTAGGAACCATTGTTTCTTATGTCAGTGGTAGTTATGCAGGTGGTGGGATGACAGATGGTATGCTTCAAGCGCCACTTGAGATCCATGAAGATGCTGCACTTATTACACTTTGTCTGGCGATTATTACTTCTATATCTAGAATAGCTATGTATTACTTTGATTATCAAAAAGCGTGGGCAAAATGGATAAGCTTTTTATTGTATGCTATTTTGATAGGCTTTGTTGCAAGAACCGGTTATCTAGGTGGTGAATTGGTTTTTAAACACGGTGCAGGCATAGAATTAGTGCTGCCAGACTTCGGAGATCAACCCAAATAATAGCCATAAAATTGGCTAACAATTTTTTCAATTATAATAGAATACCGAGCGTGTTCGGATTTAAAGGTACACGAAATTTTAATAACAAAAAAATAAATTTAATGAGAAAGTCAATGGTATTGTTGGTTTTTGGGATAGCATCTTTAAGTGCTATGTTCTCATCTTGTAATGAGAAAAATGGACAAAAAGGCAAAGTTTCGGATGCTAATGAAACAGGAAAGGATACGATAGCAGTATCCAACGACCTAATGAAAGACCCGCAAAAAATGATCATTCAAAACATGCATGATGCTTATAAGGGCGAAACAACAGCTCACTTTAAATACTCTGCTTATAGTAAAAAGGCTATAGATGAGGGACATCCTGAAATTGCATTGCTTTTCAAAGCTGCTTCAGGAGCTGAATTAATTCATGCCAATAACCATAAGGTAGTATTACTGAAAATGGGAGAAGCCATACCTGAAATCACGCCTGAGTTCACTGTTAAATCTACAGCTGAAAATTTAAAAGAAGCTATAGAAGGGGAGAGCTATGAGTTTAATACGATGTACCCTGAATTTATCACCAATGCCAATGCAGCCGGAAATTACATGGCTCAGATAAGTTTGACATATGCCTACAAAGTAGAACAAAAGCATAGGGATTTTTATATCGCAGCTTTGGCAGCAATAGAAGCGGGTAAAGATGATAGCCTTGCTAAAATTTATTTCTTATGTCCTACTTGTGGAAATACCTATGCAACCAAAGCACCAAGTCGTTGTGAAATTTCTATGACTGATTCAAAATTATTTATAAAAGTGATCAACTGATAACGCAAGTATTTCCAGCTGATAGGGCAAGATATGTTGTCCTGTTGGCTCTATTTTTTAATTTAATAAATTGAACCATGTAGATTTCATTTTTTATATAAATACGATATCTTTGCATAAAGTATAAATTAAAAAATATGACAAAATTGATTTTAATAAAAGTATTGCTCATTAGCATGTTTTTTGTTTATAAAATCGATAGCATTGCACAAGATATTACTTACTTGACAGGAAGTGGCAATTTTACCAATGGAGAAACAACCGATGAAGAGATACATCAAATTAATGCATTGAATTTTTATGGTGCAAAAAGAACTAGGGTTAGCTTGTACCCTTCATACTATTACAATTTAGATACCCAAACGGGTAATCCATCTTCCATTGACAGTATCATGATTTTATTGTATCAAGGAGGTATTACACCAATGATCCTTTTTGAATATTATGGTTGGTACAATGCCTTGGGATCTTATGATAAGTGGTATGAAATAGGCAGAAGTTTTGCTGAGCGGTGGAGACCCAATTCTCCCTATTTGCTTTCTAAAAATATAACCAACTGGGGCATTTCTGTATATTCGGCTATCAATGAGCCTGATATCAATAGTCCTTATGTTCCCAGAACCATAGCAGATGGGTCTGAAAATTATCATGATGCATTAGAAGGGTTGGCTGATGGTATTCATTCCATTGATACGAGTTTGAATGCCATACCAGGAGGATGGGCCTCACAAAATGCTTTTAGTTGGAATGATGCCAATGGGTATGCTACAGCCATAGTAGATTTGATAAACAATGGAAAATTGGCAGGCTTTGACTTGCATACCTATAATGACAATACCTTTGCACCGATAGTCGATAAACAAAATGAATTTTATTGGCGATATTGCGCTCAAGCAGATTTTAATGAGATACAAGATGAAATCGGCATTACAAGACCCATCAAGTTTTATGCAACTGAATTCAGTTATAAAGCAAATATACTGGGAATTAGTGATGAAGAATCCGCAAAAAGACAATTTACGTGTATATGGAATAATATAGGGGCTGTAAAAAGCGATAGTTCTTCTCATGCTACTGAATTTGCTTTGATTTGGAATCTATTTAACACGGTCGAAAATGATTCTGTGTATGGTATGTGCAATCAATTATTTCCATATGAGCCAAATCTAAAAGGGCAAACTTTTAAACTTGTCATGGATCTTGGCAAAGGGATGAATTTTACCTATTTAGATCCCAATAATTCTGGTATTTATAAACTTACCGATGGCGAAAAAGATATGTGGGTTTGGCAAAATTACTACCGATGGAGCAATGTTGAAGGAACGACATTTACCATTGATTTGCCAGCAGATGCTTCCAAAGTATTGCTTTATAATTATAGTGGTTTAATAGATTCAGTCGATGTATTGGGATTGCCAAATTATACATTTACCCAATTGCCAGAAAGCGAAACATTAGTGTTTGTGGTTTTGAAGAAGCCTGTTGTTTCTAGTGATAAAGATTTGGTTCCATTTACCAATTTACAATGGCAAGCATCTCCTAATCCAACCACAGATGTTGTATCCGTTACATCCCATGGTGACCCCATTTTATTTAAAAACAGTGTTGTCCATGTTAAAGATATGACGGGTAAACTCATTTTAGAGAAAATAATTGATAAAGGCGATTTTTCTATTGATATGACGACTTTTAATAAAGGTGTTTACTTCTTGACAATATCAAATAGCGAAGTCAAAACTAGTGTTAAAGTGGTCAAAATTTAGTATTAACTTTTGATGCCATTCAGAAACAACAAATTTAGTTAGGGTTTGATAGGTGTGGGTTAAAACATTGAGATGCAATTTTTTACATTCAATTATTAAATATCATCATTCGTTTATTTTCAATATTCTATAAAGGCAATAGACGCACTTTTCCTGCCCACCCCGCTATGGCGGGTTCACTTCGTCAAAGGCTCACCGCCTTTGGTGCTTTGCACTTCACTTCGTTCTTACTCACTATTGCTTGTTTTTTGAACAATAGTCTCCGTTAAACTAACAACCAAAAATAAAAGCTGACTTTTTCAGCATCCCTAGGTAAATAGAAGATATATTGAATCAATTGTGTAATAATAATTACTAATTATATACGAATAATTATGGCTTTAGTTCTGACCTTTGCGCTATTGCGAAAATGTATTTACAATAAAAAAAAAATCATCATGAAAAGTAATCAAGAATTACAGGTTGATGTGCAAAATGACATTAAATGAAAACTTATATAGCTATTAAATTAAATCTGCCTTTTGGTCGATTGCATCAACAATGGGTGCTTGTAACTTTATTTTTTTTAACGCTAACATCATTTGCTATGTCCCAAACATTACAAACCGTACCATCTGTTGATTTGAATAAATATGCTGGTAAGTGGTATGAAATTGCTGCCATCCCACAGTTCTTTCAAAAAGGATGTCATGGTACTACCGCAGAATATACATTAACAGATAAGGGATATGTGGTTGTTGAAAACCGATGTAACAAAGACAGTATCCATGGAAAACAAACGTATATCAAAGGCAAAGCATTTGTAGTGGAGAACAGTGGAAATGCTAAACTTAAAGTGCAATTTTTTTGGCCATTCAAAGGTAAATACTGGATTATTGATTTGGCAGATGATTACAGTTATGCCGTTGTTGGAAACCCAAACAGAAAATCATTGTGGATACTTTCCAGAACACCTATGATGAATGACATCACTTATCAACAAATCATTTCCCGAATAAAAGAAAAGGGATTTGACATTTCAAAAATTGTACTTACTAATCAAAAGTATTAAACCTTTGGACGAATGAGAAATATAAATGGAAACTAAACCCATAATGATATTGGATGCAAAACCAGTAGTTACCAATAAAGTAGTTGCTAAGGTAGTCAATGCCGGCAAAGAATATAAAGCAGGAGATACCTTGATTACCGCCCTTAAAGCCAGTACAGTAGAATTAAAAGCGGGCGAATTATTGCTCATTATTGGCCCTTCAGGTTCTGGCAAAACCACCTTGCTTTCTTTATTCGGCTGCGTGATATATCCGAGTTTTGGGGAAGTGTGGATCGATAATGAGAAAGTGAATGACTTAAGCGAAGGCAAACTTGCAGCTTTGCGATTACTGAAAATCGGCTTTATTTTCCAACGATTTAATTTAATTGCTCCACTTACAGCCTTAGAAAATGTCATGATGCCCTTATTACTCCAAGGCATCACTGATAAAGATGCGAAGGCAAAAGCCACTGCTGCATTAGAAAAAGTAGGAATGGGCGATAGAATGAAAAATCTATCCAACGATTTGAGTGGTGGCCAACAGCAGCGAGTGGCTATCGCACGGGCTTTGGTGACCAATCCAGAAATGATGCTTTGCGACGAACCCACGGCATCGCTCGATCTTGCTAGTGCAGGCATCGTGATGAGAGAATTAAAAGGATTGGCAAAACAAGGTAAAGCTGTGGCAGTGGTTACCCACGACACACGGTTGAGACCATTTGCAGATAGGATAGTATATGTATTGGATGGTGGGATTTCGGACACGCCAGTAGAAGAAGAAATTTCTATATAATAATAAAATAATGAACCATAATTTCCTATTAATAATTCTCTTTTCTGCCCTATTGGCTTGTGGTGACATAGCTGAAAAGGAGCATCAAAAAATCGAAAAGGCCAAGCAAACTTTTACCATAAATCAAATAGTGGGTATAGGTAAAATAGCACCTGAACAAGATATTATTCAATTGTCATCTCCTGTAAATGGCATTGTTTATAAAATATTAAAAAAGGAAAACGATACAGTAAATGTTGGAACTGTAATTTTGGAATTAGAACACCATATAGAAGATGAAAACATCATTCAATTAAGCAATCAAGTGAATACTCAATTATCACAAATTAAAGTTGACCAAGCCAGTGTTAATGAATTTGCCGACAAAAAAAGCAATGCAGCATCTGAACTCCAAAGTCTGCAAAATTTATTGTCTAAAGGAGCGGAAACACAACAAACCGTAGACGATGCCGCTACAAACCTAAAAACACTTACTTCCAATATCATTAAACTGCAGGCCGCTGTAGCCGTTTCTAAAAGCAAACTACAAGAAAGTAAAACGGCTTTGAAAACTGCTCGACTACAAAGAGACCAAAAAATAATTAGATCGCCGATAAAAGGTAGGATTTTGGAACTCACTGTTTTACTTGGTGGGTCCGTATCCATCCAAGAATCATTCGCACAAATAAGT
This sequence comes from Saprospiraceae bacterium, assembly GCA_035299145.1. Lineage (GTDB taxonomy): Bacteria > Bacteroidota > Bacteroidia > Chitinophagales > Saprospiraceae > OLB9. The sequence goes on along the minus strand of DATGWZ010000030.1, from coordinate 370,556 downwards.
CCAGAAGGCAAAATGATCGCCATCTGCGAAATAGATGAAGCCGATGCTGGAAAAATAGAAATAGGCCAAAATGGTTGGATTAGAAATGTGGGCGCATCTGATACGCTATCAACGGGTACGGTATATTTTGCTTTTTCCTTTCTAAAAAAGAAATCACTCTTTACCGATCAGTCAGGCGAAAAAGAAGACAGGCGCGTACGCACGATAAAAATGATGCTCGACCATCCTGAAAATTTATTGCTCAATACTCGAGTGGAATGTGTGATTGATATTTCGAATAATCACAAATAATGACATCATGTTAAAGATTGCGTGGAAATTTATAAAATTCGATAAAGCAAAAAGCATAGGCGTCATCGTAGGCATCTTGATTAGTACATTTTTAATAGGTCAGCAGTTGGGTGTTTTCTTTTTTCTATCTGGATTGATGGGTGCTTTAGCTACGGATGTAAAAGCAGATATTTGGGTGGTGGATAGCAAAACTGATGACGTGAACCAATTGGGAAAGTTGGATATTAGAAACCTGAGAGCAGTACAAGGAATAAATGGCGTTAAAGAAGCCTTTCCATTAATCATCGCAGGCGCTTCTTGCAATTTTGAAAATGGCACTAGTGGCGGCATTACCTTATTAGGTGTGGATGAAAATCACATCAATGCCTTACTGGATAAAGACAAAATATTGGCAGGCAACATTTCTGATTTACAGTTGGATGGCGCCGTAAGTGCAGAATTTTTTGAAAAGAAAAACTTAGGTGGCAACATCGCCCTTAGAACCAATCTAGAAATCAATGGGAAAAGGGCTTTTTTCGTTTTGCAAACCAAAGGTTTTAGAGGTTTTGGTAGCAGTTTTTGTGTTACAACCATCGAACGAGCAAGATTTTTTTCCAATCAACCCGCTACTTCAATCAGTGCCGTTTTGGTCAACATAGTCAACATAAAAGAGATAGATGGAGTCGTAAATAGCATCAATCAAACTGTGCCAGGAGTACGTGCTTGGGCTGCTCCAAAATTAGCGTCAAGTTCTGTCAAAAAAATATTGGCGAGCAGTGGCATCGCATTAAGCACAGGTACATTAATCATCTTTGCATTGATAGCCGGTTTTTTTATCATAGGCTTGACCATGTATTCATCTGCACTGGATCGTCTTAAGGATTATGGTACTTTAAAAGCCATAGGTGCAAGCAATACATACATTAGCAAGCTGATTCTTACGCAGGCTTTATTATTTACCGTTGTTGGTTTTCTGATTGGTTTGGGATTTTTAGAAGGATTCAGAATTGGCGTAGCAAAGTCAGGATTGATATTTACTTTTTCTCCCTTGGTATTGCTCATCATGTTTAGCACCATTGGTTTGATTTCGCTGAGTGGCGCATCATTTGCTTTGAGCAGAATCAGGAGTGTAGAACCTGCTGCTGTATTTAGATAGAAAAAAATCAACCTTAATGAACCTTAACTTCTTAATGGTATAAAAATCTAGTCTAATAACCTTAATGAACCTTAACTTCTTAATGGTAAAAAATATAACCGCATGATAAAAATGGGAAAAATTTGTTTTTATAATGGTTTAGTATTGATGTGTTTATTGTATTCATTTACGACTTCTGCACAATCTACCTTAACGCTTTCTCAGGCAATTCGTAATGGATTGGCCAACAAAAAAAACATTCTTGCTGGCAAATTGGATATCACCATAAGCCAATTACAAACGAAATCACTGTATCAAAAATACTTACCCCAAGTATCAGTAGAATATCAATACTTGTATAATCCAATTCTACAAACATCCATATTGCCGATCGGCGTATTTAATCCCAATTATCCTATAGATGCCAACAAGAGTGTGCAATTTGGTACTAAATGGACACAAACAGCAGGTATTACTGCTACATATCCATTACTTGATTTATCCATTCGACGGCACATCAGCGAAGCAAAACTACAAGAACGAATTGTGGGCCTATCACAAGAGCAATCTGAATATGAATTGGCTTATACCATTGCCCAAACCTACATTGATGTTTTTTTGGATGAAGCAAAAATCAAGTCGTTTATTGCCGACACCAATAGAACGTACATTAGCTACTCCTTACTTAAAGATAAATATGATGAAAAACGGTTACTAAAATCAGATTTGAACAAATCAAAAATCAATCATAACAATACCGTGCAATTATTATCTAATGGGATAGCCCAATTAATACAAGATAAGGTTTATTTGATGTTTTTGATGGGAACAAATGATATAGAAAAATGGGGTTTTACTATCGACACTACTTTCTCAATTGCGTATACATTTGAAGACATGGATGGTACCATCAATATAGGACAATTACCCGAAATGCAGCTATTATCGTTACAAAGTGAACGCACTATTTTGCAAGAAAAATCTGAACAGGCAAAACACATTCCTACCGTAGGGCTCAAAGGATATCTGGGCGCTAATCAATATTCCAATACCTTTGATCCTACTGCTGCAAATACTTGGTTTGGTCAAAGTTATGTAGGACTGAATATAAAAATTCCCATCTTATTTGGCGAAAGCACGCATAATAATATACAACAATTGAAGATACAATCTGATCAATTACGTGCAAAAGCAGAAGATAAAGAAAAACAATATGAACAGGAAGCTATGACTGCAAAAATTAACTTGGAGAATATACAAACACAACTAAAAACGCAAGAAGAAAACATCCTTTTAAGCACAGAATCGATTGACATTTTTCAGGCACGTTTTAAAGAAGGACAGGAGTCCGCTTCAAACTTAAATCTAGAAGAAGCAAACCTTCAGGCAACAAAAGTCAACTATGAACTCATCAAAAAGCAAAGGTTGATTTACCGATTAGACTATTTAAAAGCCACAGGACAATTAACCATTTTGTGGAAATGAACCCAAAATAATAAAAAATGACATTAGCAGAAATCATTAATTACAGACGTTCCGTAAGGAATTATAAAGCCGTCTCCATCGATGATCAGAAGGTAAAACATTGTATAGAACTTGCCACTTTAGCGCCCAATAGTTCGAATATGCAGCTTTGGGAGTTTTATCATATTACGGACACGGAGGTACTAAAAAAGCTCAGCATTGCCTGTTTAAATCAGGAGTCAGCTAACACCGCACAGCAAATGGTGGTTTTTGTAACCAGGCAAGACTTGTATCGAAAAAGAGCTAAAAAAATGTTGGAATTGGAATCCCTAAATATCCATAAAAACAGCCCTATTGAGAAACAAGACAAAAGAATCAACAGATGGAAAATGTACTATGGGAAAGTAATGCCTTTTTTATACATGCGGTTTTTCGGCATCCTAGGTCTATTGCGCAAAATAGTGGTAAATATCGTCGGAATCTTCAGACCCATAGTATATCAAGTATCCGAAAATGATATGAGAGTGGTCGTCCACAAAACGTGCGCCTTAGCTGCCCAAACATTTATGCTAGCCATGGCCGATGAAAATTATGACACCTGCCCCATGGAAGGATTCGACAGTACTAGAGTGAAACGTATCTTGAAGCTGCCATATGGTGCAGAAATCAATATGGTAGTCTCTTGTGGCATCAGAGAAGATACAGGCGTGTGGGGCGACCGAATGCGCGTACCTTTTGAAGAAGTCTATCATAAAATGTAATTAAACGGAAAGGTAAAATCTTAGTAAGGCACTATAAGCCCTTTCCTTGTAAATGTTTGGTGGAGGGCTTTTTTATTTTTTGGGATAGACCATCTTAGTTCCCAAGCCAAACTCCCTTTAGGAATTTACACAGAGTATTCTACACTCCCGAAACGCTTAAGTGTTTCTTTGCAACGCTTAAGTGTTTCTTTGTAACGCTTAAGTGTTTCTTTGCAACGCTTAAGTGTTTCTTTGCAACGCTTAAGTGTTTCTTTGTAACGCTTAAGTGTTTCTTTGCAATGCTTAAGTGTTTCTTTGCAACGCTTAAGCGTTTCTTTGCGACGCTTAAGTGTTTCTTTGCGACGCTTAAGTGTTTCTTTGCGACGCTTAAGTGTTTCTTTGCAATGCTTAAGTGTTTCTTTGCAACGCTTAAGTGTTTCTTTGCAACGCTTAAGTGTTTCTTTGCAACGCTCTAGTGTTTCTTTGTAACGCTTAAGTGTTTCTTTGTAACGCTTAAGTGTTTCTTTGCAATTTTTAAGTATTTTTAAGCTACGCTTAAGTTTTTAATAGGTGAACCACTCTCAGAAATGGATCATAAAATTAGCATCATTTAGGACAAAAAGCTGAGTTCCCGAGATATGAAAGATCATTTTTAAAACGGTTAGGAAGTATGTTCAGTATAAAAAGCAAAAAAAATGCCCATGTCCTTATTGCCTTAGAAAGTGTCCTTTTGGACTAGCTATAACAGATTTGTAATAAAAAAAGAGGGATCGCTTACCCTTGTAGAAACCATCTGCATCCCTAAAAGGATGAAAATCCGCAATATCCATACATCATTTGTTCCTTTTTATGTCGCAAATCCAAACCACATATAACAAAAGTTATATGGACAGATAATTTTAATGGTACTACCTTTGCGATTTTTGTAGATTATGTTTTTAAAAAAGGGGCATTGCTGCTATAGCTGTATATTAGTTAGGATAAGAGTTTTATTAAAATAATAGGGATAATGATATCAACCATTCATAATTAAACCTATATTTGCCTAAGTGTAATGACATAGTGGATGATGAATGAATGGTAGCGATAGTCTTTATTACTTTATAAGTTTCTGTGTACAAATGAATATTAATTGTTTAAAAAAGAATCTTATTAAGAAACTTGCGCATATTGAAATAAGTTACTTGACCGCCTTCAAGGTTTGGCGTAATATGAGCAGAAAATCAAATAGTTATGAGAATTTTATTAAAATGTAGTTGAACCATATGGCAAAATCGAAAAAAGCAGAAGCAGAAGTTTCATTAATTTCTGACAACCCCGAAATTCGAAAACCGAGGTTGACCAAACTTATAATAAAAAACTATCGTTGCATAGGGTCAACACCAGTAGAAATTGACCTTGATGATATTGTTGTTTTAGTTGGTGCAAATAATGTAGGTAAGAGTTCTATTCTTAAAGCCTATGAATTGGCAATGTCTCAAGGTTCTGCAAGAGCAGATTTAAAACTTGAAGATTTTCCCAATAATGAAATTGACGAAAATAACCTTCCTGAAATTGAGTTACATACAATTGTTTATGACAACAGCCCAGGTGATAGGTGGATACAGACTGTGGAGAATGGCGAAATGCTTGTAAAAGAAAGATGGATTTGGAATGGAGAAGGAAAGCCAAAACGAGAAGGTTGGGAAGTAGAAACAAATACTTGGAGTGAAAATGTGCCTTGGGGTGCACCAAATGTAGCTAATGCAAGACGACCTGAGCCACACCGTGTTGATGCTTTTGACTCTCCAGAGGAGCAAGCGAAAGCAATTAAGAAATTGCTAATGCAGGCTCTTAATGATAGAGTTAAAAATTTGAAAATAGAAAATAACGAAGAAGGACAAGAAGAGAACGACTATAAAAAATTAATAACTCAAGTAAAAGAGCTACAAAAGAAAATTGTTGCAGAAGCTCAGGAACAAATTGATGCAGTTAATCAAGAATTGACAGGATTAATATCAAAAGTATTTCCAAACTATAAAATTGACTTTGATGCTAAACCAGAAGATGATTTAGACAGTGTTATAAATCTATTCAAAGCTGATACGCAACTATTAATGGGTCCAGCAGACGGGTTCTTAAGTACAGTAGACAGGCAAGGGAGTGGAGCAAGAAGAACATTACTTTGGACTGCAATAAAATTCATTTCCGAAAATAATCAAAAAGGCAAAGAGGAAGGAGCTATTGTTAGACCCCATTTACTTCTTATTGACGAACCAGAAATATGTTTACATCCAAATGCAATTCGAGAGGCTTGCAATGTTTTATATGATTTGCCTGCAACAGGTAATTGGCAAGTTATGGTTACGACACATTCACCAATTTTTATTGACTTCTCAAAAGACAACACAACAATTGTGAAAGTTGAAAAAATTGCAAATGGACAAATCAGAGGAACGACAGTTTTTAGACCTGAAAAGGTTCAACTTGATGATGACGATAAAAGAAATTTGAAACTTTTAAATATTTGTGATCCTTATGTTTCTGAATTCTTTTTTGGAGGCAAAGTAATAGTAGTTGAAGGCGACACAGAATACACAGCCTTCAATTATATTAAAAAACAAAAACCTGAAGAATATAAAGACATAAATATAATCAGAGCAAGAGGTAAGGCCACAATTGTTTCGCTAGTAAAAGTATTAAATCACTTTGGCTCAAACTATTCTGTTCTTCATGACAGCGACAAACCAAGAATTACAACAAAGAAAAAAAAGGAAATGGCAAATCCTGCTTGGGGCAACAATCCAAATATTTTAAATGCAATTAGCGAAAAGCCATTAGTAACAGAAGCAAGGCTATTAGCTTCATTGCCAAATTTCGAAGAAGCATATTTTGGCGAAATCGCCTTGGAAGAAAAACCTTATAATGCTTTAAAGACTTTAGAAGCTGACGAAAATAAATTTAATATTATTGAAACTTTACTCAAAGCACTTATTGATTTTGGATCACCAATTCCTGCCAATTGTGCAGAGTGGACAACAATCGAAGATCTTGAAGAAAAATTGTTGGCTGCTTTAGAAACATAGAATATTACTGAAGCCAACAACTAAGCATTCGTAGTATCCAGCGGACATGCGATGAACGCCCATGCTATAGCCTGGCGAGCTAAGTTAAACTTAATCTTCGTTAGTCCGCCTGTGCAGTCGGATAAATTCGGCCAGATATGAAAAACGAGCTTTGCGTATTATAACACAGAGCGTCACAAGTTACGACCACAGCGGCACAAGTACCGCCGAAGCGGTACAAGTTATGGTGATATCGTCAGCTACCTTAACGATTCCTTAGTACCTTTGCAAGTTGATTGCAAAGGTATTTGGAGAACTTTTTCATAAGTTTATGCCATTGAGATCGCCAGTTGATTGTTTTGTTATTCTAAACCTGCCTTAACACAATGCCTAAAACCATTACAAAAAATTCATCCAACCAAAAAAGCAAAATAAAAACACAAAATTTATTCCTACCATTCATAAATAATCATACATTTGCTTAAGCGTTATGAAATAGGTGGAAGATTGATTGGTTGCGTTGAACTTCATTACTAGAAAGATTCTTATTAACAGTGGATTTGTGTGGTATTGAATTGATATAATGATTTATAAAAATGAACCAAGAATTTGGTAGATTTGTGTAAATTTAAAAAGTTAGTTTTTGTTCTGTACACATTAAAATTGGTAGCAATATTTACATTATACCCATAAAGTTTGAGGCAGAAATAATTCAACGTTTTATTGACAATTTGAAACGGTTTAAGAGTCGCATCGAAAGAAATTTAAAACCTTAACAAGAAATAATGGATTCAAAAACAAATAAGAATAAACCATCATCGAAGACAGATTTTTTATTTCGTTTCATACTAATTGCATTTTTGTTGTTTGCATTTTTTGTTCTTAATAATATACAGAATGACAATAACAATTTCTATGTGTTAATAAAGTGGTTTTTCCTTTATTTAACCTTAATAACTTTTTTATCGTATTTCAACAGATACAAAATTATTAATGTTTTGCATTCCATACTTTCTCTACCTGCTGCAATATTGTTAGCTTTTAGACCATTAATTTATTCGCTTGTTCCAATTTATTTCGCTTATGTAATGACAATGGCTTTGACATTTATATTTATTGTTGCTTTACCGACAAAAATTGCAGAAATTACAATAAAGAAACCAGCCATAACATTTATTCTTCTCACTGTAACTTCAATTATTATGACAACATTTGGAGATAAAATTGTTCGTAAATGGCATGACTTTCACGACAAAGAAGATAAAGAAATACATTATGAACTTTCACTTAAAATTCTTGACCAGAAAAAATCCCGCTATCTTATTTTTGTAGTTTACTTCATATTGTTATTAATATTTAACATTGCATCTTTAAATGATAAACCAATGTTTGATGATGACCGAATAACAACGGCAATCTTGCAATCATTTGCAACATTCATAGCTTACGACAGACTATTAACAAATTGGAGTTCAATTAAGTCTAAATCGTGAATGATAAGATAGTAATAAGTAGCAGTAACTGTTGGCCAACTTCTTGTCGATATTTAAATATTAGCATTCTTATAGGCTTACCAATTTAAATTTTTTATATATTTTTTTTGCTAAAAATGTATTAATTCAATTGGTGTAGCATATATGAATTGTGACACTTACAAATATAAGAAAGCTACTTTTATCCTTATTTGAAGATTTTTTTGACCTTTTAGATATTGTTTATTTAAACTTTAATAAATTTCATATATTTGCCTAAATGTATTTATCCAGATGGATATATGATTGGTGGCATTGGACTTCTTAAATATGTAAGTTTCCGATAACAAATGTATATAAAACGTTTAAAATTGAATCTTATTAACAAACTTTCGGATTTTGATATTTTTAATATGAATTGTAAATCAATAAGTTGTAAAGCTAATTTAAAAATGGAGTTGCGTATAACTCATTGTGACAAGAAAGCTTACCACAGAATCGTAAAAAACCAAAGATGAATAACTATAATTTTTCTACAATAAATGATAAAGATTTTGAAGTTCTAGCTTTAGACTTATTGAATGAAGAATACAATTTAGATTTGCAAGACTTTAAGACTGGAAGAGATAAAGGAATTGATTTGCGGTTTTCGACTATAAAAAATGATAATGCTATTGTTGTTCAAGCAAAACATTATTTAAAATCAAACTTCAAGACATTATGTAGAAATCTCCAAAAAGAAGAACTAGATAAAGTCGTGGCTCTTAATCCAGATAGATATATTATAGTTACTTCTCAAGATTTATCACCTCAGAATAAAGATGAAATAAAAAGTATTTTTCATCCTTTTATAAAAACTTCAAATGATATTTTTAGTAGCCAAGATTTGAACAAGCTATTGAGAAAACATAAAGAAATAGAAAAAAAACATTTTAAATTATGGTTTTCTAGTACCGAAATAATTTCAAACATTTTAAACAATGCTATTGAGGGAAGAACACGAAGTTATTTGGAAAGAATTAAACTGAAAATACCTCTATACGTATTAACTGAAAATTTAAACAAAGCTAACAAAAAGCTAGCCCGAGAAAAAATACTTTTAATTACAGGAGATCCCGGTGTTGGTAAAACAACACTTGCAGAAGTATTGCTTTTTGAAAAAGCTAAAACAAAACATAAAATATACTTAATCAATACTATTCGCGAAGCCGAAGATGTTATTTCAACTAATGATAAAGAGAAACAAATATTTTATTTCGACGATTTTCTTGGAGAGGTTTATTATGAGATTATTGCAGGGAGTCAAAAAGAAAGTGAAATAGCAGGATTTGTAGAACGAATTAAACATACACCAAATAAATTTATCATTCTTTCTACAAGAACAGTGATACTTGAGCAAGCGCGCTCAAAATCTGAAAAAATTAAACGATCAAAAATTGAGACTGGTAAATACGAAATAGTTTTAAATTCCTATTCGAACCTAGAAAAGGCTGAAATTTTATATAACCATTTATTTTTTCAGTTTTTACACAGAAAATTTTTTGAAACAGTTGTTGAAGAAAAATTATTTATGTGGATAATTAAACATAAAAATTACACTCCACGTATAATTGAATTCATTACACAAAAAGAACGTATTAAAAGTTTTTCGAAATTTGAGTTTAAAGAATTTATCATAAAACACTTGACTTACCCAGAAGAAATCTGGGAAGATTCTTATTTAAATCAAATTGAATACCTTGACCGCTGTCTACTACAAACAATCTTCACTTTTCAAAGAGGAATAGAGGAATCAATTCTCAGAACTGCCTATGAAAAAAGATTACAGTTTGAAAAGAGAGTTAATAATAAACAAATATCCTCCGAGCAATTCGGCTTGTCTGTAAAAAATCTATTTCATGGTTTTATTATATCCTCAATAATCAATGTAGACCAAAAGAAAAAACAATTTAATTTTGTAAATCCCAGTGTATCAGATTTTTTAATTAGCTATTTCAATAAGAATTATTCAATTAAAAAAGCCACAGTTGAATCAATTATATATTTGGAACAATTTGAAATTTTTAATCCTGAAAAAGAAAAGTTTAAATTTGAAGTTGAATTACAACAAATTATGAATTTAAATATTCAAAAGGATAAATATGACAGTACTGATAAATTTAAACAATACAAGTTCATCGGATATAAGATGGAAATGTTATTGAAATATTGCAAAAATATAAATGTTGATTCAACATTATTGGAATTATTAAAAAAAATAGACTTGGAAAATATATGGTGGATTCATAAAAGCTTTACTTATACTTTAAATAACATTGACAATTGTCCAAAATCCTTTGCTTACATTCAAAAAGAATTTCTGAATATAATTGAGAGTTATATTAAGAATATTGATGACGTAGATGAAGCTTTAAAGCTTAAAAGTTTATTCAAAAAATTTGGATACAAATTTCAACAATATTCTGAGGAGGAAAATAATCAAAATAATTTAATTGATTTAATTTCCAAAATAACTACAGAAAGAGAAAAAGAATTAATGGATTCTTATAAAAGTGATATTGAAGAATGGGAAGATTATGATTCATTTGTTTACGATGAAGTTAAGGAAATAAAATCTTCTTTAATTAACACGTTAATTCCAAAAAATATCTCAATATATATTCCTCGACACTATGAAAAAGAGGAACTAGAAGAGCAAATTGTAAAAAATAAAAAAGAACGTAGAAATGCTTCTGCACGAGAAGCCAATACAATTGACATACATAACCAAAATATTAATAAATCCACAATTGAAAATAAAAAAATAGAGGATCTCTTTTATATAAACGATATTTAATAAAGCGTTCTGCTAACGAATAAGCTTTCGTCCATACCAAGCATAACAGGCTGTGTCCAAAGGACAACTTGTCCGTTGAAATCGTCCTTCGGTAGTCCACCTGTGCAGTCGGATAAACAATGCCAGATGTGGAAAACGAAATTTAAGTATTGTATGGAGATATCGTCAAATGTCTTGACTATTCCATTTCCTTTGAAAGTTGATTATAAAGACATTTGGAGTATTATTTCATAAGTTTAAGTTTTGAACCATTGAATCAGCCTGTTGATTGTTTTGTTTTTCTAAGCCTGTATTAGGACAATGCCTAAAACCATTACAAAAAATTCATCCAACCAAAAAAGCCAAATAAAAACACAATATTATTTCTACCATAATAATTAATCCTATATTTGCCTAACCGTAGAAATAGTAGATGATGAATGATTGGTTGCGATAGTCTTATTACTTTATAATAATTAGCGGTCATTGCAAAAGAACATGCTACAACTTTATAACGAATTTGACAAAATAATAAATAGATGATTATAATTAAGAAACATTTGGTTTTTATATGCATGATTATTTCAGTGATATTAATTGTAACTGCGGCATTGGCCTATCCAGGTGGCTCGTTGCTTGACAAAAATTCTTTGGGCTTTGGCTGGTCAAAAAATTTTATTAGCAATTTATTTGCGGTAAAAGCGATAAATGGTTTAGAAAACCATGGCAGGATTTGGGCAATTCTTGGAATGGCATTTCTGTCGGTTGGATATGGCGTTTTTTTTATAAATATGTCGAAAAAATTTTCATTAAGAGTGTGGGCAAATATTTTAAAATATATAGGATTTGCCAATATTTTATTTATTTTCTTAATTGCAACACCCTACCACGACCTAGGAACAATTTCAATTATTTTAACATTGTTTGGACTATTTATAATTACTTTCTTTATTCTAAAGTCAAAACAACATTTACTTAAATTTTGCTGCGTTATATGCTTATTGACTTATTACTGTTTCTTTTTCCTTTATGGATTTAGTTATTTGGAATTAGCCTTTATAATGCAAAAAGTATATACTATAAGTTCAATACTATTAGTTATAGCACTGGAATATTTTACAAAACATGAAGACTTTGTCTATATTAAAACAATAGAATAACAAAAAACAATGAACCTTTAATGTATAGCAAACGAACCCAAATGAGAATTTTTAGAATAATTTCAATATGACTGAAAAAAAGAAACAATCACTACTAAGAAAATTTTTTAAATGGACATTCCGTTCCATTGGTATCATTTTTCTAATATTACTATTTTGGAGCTTGATACCTTTAAAAGAAACAATAAAGCCTTTACAACCAAGACAAGACACAAAGTATTGGACAATGCAAAATGGCTATAAAATTGCCTATACTGTGGTAAAAGGTGACACTTCCAATACACATCCAGCTGTAATTTTTCTACATGGCGGACCAGGAGGTTATATTCACTCAGCTATAATTAATCAAATGAAAGAAGTGGCAAAAAGCGGGTATGATATTTACCTTTATGACCAAGTTGGTTCAGGCCTTTCAGATAGACTTCCCAAGCCCAAAGATTATTCCTTTGAAAGACATTTGTCGGACTTAAATGAGATAATTTCTTCGCAAATCAATAGCAAAAAAGTAATATTAATTGGTCATTCTTATGGTGGTATTTTAGCCACTCATTTTACAGCAAACCAACCAGACAAAGTATATAAATTAATACTTTCATCACCTGGAGACTTACAACCTTATAGAACTAATAGTGATGGTTCTATGACTGATATGATGGCATTGTATCCCATCCCTAAAGAATACATTTTTAAAAATCCGAAAGAAGTATTTGAACAAACTGAAAAAGATTTTTTGCAACCACGGATTGTAATGTCAATGTTTTGTGCATTGGCTTTTAATTTTAAATGGGCAAGTGACAAGGAATTTGATGACTATACAAATACAATGGCATCAAAATTTACAAGCGGAATGGTGGCAGACCAAAAAAATGTAAAACCTGAAGAAGGTGGTGCAGGGGGATACTCTCATGGTTTTAGTAACTTTTATGGAAATTTAACTGACAAAAGAGAACAACTTAAAAAGATTAATGTACCCACATTAGTTTTGCAAGGACAATATGACCAGGGCGAATTTTCATCAGTATTTGAATATGCAGACTTAATGAAAGGTAAATATGTATTCATAGAAAATGCTGGTCATATTATATGGTGGGAAAAGCCAAATGAATATAATAAGGCTATTTTAGATTTTTTGAAAGACGAAAAATCCTCGTACCGCTAACAACTAAGCGTTCGTCCACCTTCACTTGACTGGCAATGTCCAACTGACCACTTGTCCATCTTTCCTGGATGCGATGAACGCCCATACTATAGCATAGCAAGCTTCGTTGAAGCATTTGTTGTACTTTTTCATAAGTTTATACCATTGGGTCAGCCAGTTGATCGTTTATTTTTTCTAAACCTGCCTTTACAAAATGCCTAAAACCATTATAAAAAAAATCACTTAACCAAAAAAGCCAAATAATAACACAAAATTTATATTCACCCTTTATAAGTAATCTTATATTAGCTTAATGAAATACTTGGAAACAACATAAAATTATTATTGGTAAACATAGTTACTGATGTTCTTTGCGTAAACGCCTAATTGGAAGATAGCTCTATTTACTAAACCTTTAGTAGTCATAGTCAGTTACAAATCAAAGTCATTTTTTGTACCTTGCACCCAAATACAGTCATCATTATGGTAACCCTTTTTGATAAAATCCAGGAAAGCAAAACATTCATTGCTAGCATCGTGACAACTCATGCTAAGATTGCTGTTGTGTTGGGGACGGGTTTGGGTGATTTTGCACATTCGCTCACAGATACAGTGGAGATACCTTACAGCGACATCCCGCACTTTCCTATTTCCACCGTGGAAAGTCATCATGGGAAGTTGGTTTTTGGACTCAAATCTGGAGTTCCGGTGGTAGTGATGGCAGGTAGATTTCATTATTATGAAGGATATTCTGCTGGTGAACTCACCTTTCCCATCAGGGTACTGAAAGCACTCGGTGTAGAGAAAATGATCATGACCAATGCTGCCGGTGGTATTAATCCCCATTTTAATGAAGGAGATATTGTACAAGTAACAGATCATATCAACCTGATGCCTGATCATCCGCTTCGTGGTCAGAATGACGGTCGGTTAGGATTGAGATTTCCTGATATGTTAGAAGCTTATGATAATGATATGATTCAGAAGTTTCAGCAGCTAGCTAGCGATTTAGATATACAAATGAGACAAGGAGTTTACCTAGGGTTGCAAGGTCCGAGTCTAGAGACACCTGCCGAATACAAAATGGCACATATTATGGGTGCAGATATCTTGGGTATGTCCACCATTCCCGAAGTCATCGTAGCCAAACATGCAGGTATCAAGGTGGCCGTTCTTTCTATTGTATCTAATGTGTGTTTTCCCAAATCAGCGCTTACAGAAACAACCGTAGAAGCCGTTATAGCTACCGTAATGAAATCCGTAGGGAAAGTCCAACTTTTATTGGATGCTTATTTTGAAGAAATAAAGGGATAAGGAAATCTTGTTAAAGTAAATTCCTATTTCTACTTTCTTGATATTCATTAGCTTACCCCTTTAAGGGCAGGGGCTAAAAGCGTTTGATTATCAAGAAGTTTCTGAGTTGAATAATATATAATCATGTAGTTACAAAAAGTTACAACATACGATGGGTTGCCCAAATTTAAAATTCCTTTTGTTTTAATCCGACCCCAAAAGGTGACAAAATGAAATTTAAATGATTTTCTGTGCAAGAATGGGTTACGCCTAATTTAATCTCCACATAATTATATTTTTACATATTTATTTTTTAAAATATGAAATAAAAATTACCTTTGTTCTACATAAATAATTGACTATGTTGCGAATTTTATCTCTAATATTTATCTTACTTTTTGTCCAAAATAGTCTTTCTGCTGCCCATATAGTAGGAGGTGATGTGACCTATAAATGTATCTCATCTAACCCTGTTACAAAGACTACAAAATTTACTGTGACCTTCACTTTGTATAGGGATGTAGCAGGCAATGGTGCTCCTTTTGATATAAATGCACGTTTTGGAATTTATGAAAGTGCGATAAATGCCAATGTATGGACACACAAACAGACCATCATATCTAATCCTATCAATATACAGACGGTACCTTATGATGATAATTGTGTGATCGTGCCGCCGAGTATATTGATCGAAAAAGCAAATTATATTTTTGATATAGAATTGCCGTGGAGTGATAAAGTTTTCCAAATCACCTATCAAAGATGTTGCAGAAATGCGACTATTTCAAATATTATAAATCCAGCAGAGACTGGTGCTGCGTTTTCGGTAGAGATTTTTGGTAATGCGATAGAAGAATGTAATAATAGTCCAGTCTTTAATAATTTTCCGCCGGTCCTTGTTTGTAATCAGAAAAATTTAAATTTCAACCATTCTGCAACAGACAGCGAAGGAGATAGACTTGAGTATGAATTTTGTGCACCATTGCAAGCAGGTGGAACAGACGGAGCCACTACACCTGGAAGCCCATTGTCATGTACAGGTGTGACTCCTTTGCCCGAAAATTGTTTGCCACCATATGATCTAGTCGTTTATGACCCCAATTTTTCTGCCTTAAATCCTATGGGTGGAAGTCCAAAAATATCTATAGACCCGGTCACTGGTATTATCTCTGGCGTTCCTAATCTGCTTGGACAGTTTGTAGTCGGTGTTTGTGTTAAAGAGTATAAAAATGGCGTGCTAATAGGAAGTATCCGTAGAGATTTCCAGTTTAATGTGGTGAACTGTCAGGGTATTTCTATTACAAAAAATTATCAGCTTTGCGATGGTGATTCCATAGATATCAACCAAACTATTTACAATCAAGCAGGCTCATACACTCAGGTATTTCAAAATGAAGAAGGATGCGACAGTACGCTCAATATTAATATTACTAAATTGCAAAACAGTGAAAGCCAACTTTATTTCCGATTATGTGATGATGAAACTATTGCTGTAAATAGTACCAATTACAACGCATCAGGTATTTACACACAACTGTTAACCAATAAAGTCGGATGTGACAGTACCATTACCATAACCATCGAAAAGTTTAATAAAACTGAATCAAATATCCAAATCCAATTATGTGATGAAGAAACAGGTATCGTCAATGATGTGGTGTACACAGAAACTGGCAATTACACACAAGTCCTTACAAATAGTAATGGTTGTGACAGCATCATAAATATTGTGGTGCAAAAAGGAAGGTCATCTATTGAAGAAAAAGTTTATTCACTTTGTGATCAAAATCCAATAGTAGTCAATGGTCAATCTTATGATCAACCCGGTATATTTGTGACACAATTTTCCACAGCAGCAGGTTGTGACAGTATCCTTACGTTGGAAATATTATCATGTGATCAAAATGTTTTTTATGATTTTGAAAAGTGTGATGCATTGATTCCTGCCAATAGTATGGTGTATAGTGAGTTTACACCGAGTTATGTAAAGTCGCTTGATTGTGGTAAAATAAATGCGCAAAACATATACAGAGAAGACCCACAGGTCAATAAACATTCTTGTACGCCGGGCTTTAACAATTCCATTGCGATGTGTGTCAGTGCTTCTGCATCATGTAATTTTGATGAAGTGAATACTACGCCCATTGTAATCGATTTTGTAATGTTACCCGATAATGGCCGTAAGATAAAATTCAATCATCTGATCTTTCAACAAAAAGCACCGTTAGGATTTGATTGGATTGCAGGACCAAAAGGACTGAATAACTATCCTACGAAGTACGCCATAAAAGTATATAAGGATGGTACAGAAATTTTCAGTCAAGAAGAAATCCAAACTAGCAACGATTGGAGAAAAGAGAAGTTTGATTTTTTTGAAAATGATGTTTTCTCTTCTGTGGACTCAGCAAATATCAGGATCGAACTTACGCCATATTGTCAAATAGGAAATGAAGCTGTAGTAAGTGTGTGGGATGTAGATGATGTAGCCCTAGTCTTTTCGTGCCAAGATGTGAATAATAGAACCATCAGTGGCAAAATCGTAAACCATACAAACAATCTGCAAAATATTGAAATCAGACGTCAATTAGGTCATATGCAGATCACTACTAATACAATTGCGGACGGTACTTTTTTTATTCCGAAAAACAAGGTAGATGAGACTTATGTTTTTACAGCGTACCACAATGAAAACACGCTTCATGGTTTGACCACGCTAGACTTACTACTTACACAACGCCATATCTTAGGGATAGAAACGTTTACGAATCCGCTGCAATATTTGGCCGCTGATGTCAATAATGATCAAAAAGTCACCGCCTTAGATTTAGTCCATATGCGCAAAATCATCTTAGGTATAGAGACTCATTATAGAGACAATACGAGTTGGATATTTTTGGATGAAGCATCTATGAAAGTAGAAACAAATCCATGGTCTATCAAAAAATATATATCTATTCCTGAAGGTCATCAGAATTTGGATGATGTAAGGTTTGTAGCATTGAAGGTAGGGGATGTGGATGGTGTACCTAGAAATTAATAATGGGTTTTAATGCTAAATTGAATATATTTTGTTAAAATTTTTGAAATATATAGGGACAGCATTGCTAGTTTTTCTTTTTGTACTTTGCGTAGCTTTTTGGAAAAATGACATTCCATTAGACACACTCAAAACCAAATACGCATCACAATCATCATCTTTTGTAGAAGTGATGAAAATGAATGTTCACTATCGAGATGAAGGCATCAAAAATGATTCTGTGCCTTTGATACTTATTCACGGTACAGGTGCAAGTCTTCATACATGGGAAGATTGTGTCCATAGTTTAAAAGATAGTTTTCGCATCATCACATTAGATTTGCCCGCTTATGGTTTGACAGGACCTAATCCCGACAGGGTATATTCACAGGAATTTTATGTGAAATTTATACATGAATTTCTGACGTCTATACAAGTGGACAAATGTATCATAGGCGGTAATTCACTTGGTGGAGCCATAGCCTGGAATTATGCACACCAATATCCTGAAAAAGTAGAAAAGCTCATCCTTATTGATGCCGCGGGATACCCTATGGTTTCTGAAAGCAAGCCAATTGCTTTTACATTAGCCCAAATTCCTGTACTAAAACATTTGCTCAATTATATCACTCCTAGATTTCTAGCAGAAAAAAGTGTGCTTAATGTATATGAAGACACATCAAAAGTAACGGATGTTTTGGTTGATCGATATTATGAGCTGTTCTTAAGAGAAGGCAACCGACAAGCCTTTGTGGACAGGATGAATTTTTCAGAATATCCGGGCTATTTAGAAAAAATACGCGCCATAGAAATTCCTACATTGATCCTTTGGGGGGGAAATGACAAACTGATACCAGTTCAGAATGCACTAAAATTCCAAAGCGATTTGCCCAATGACACCTTGGTGATTCTGGAGAAAACAGGACATGTTCCAATGGAGGAAACTCCTGAGCGAACTGTGGATGCCATACGTGGGTTTTTAAGGTGATAACCATTATATTCATTGATAATACGATAATACCACATTAACCACGAAAATTCATAGTTTTACTTTAATATTTTATGGTAAATCGTATTCGCATACTGTCTAAAAGCTACAAAATTAAACTTAAATTTTCACAAACTTAACAAGCCCTACTTTCTCTCCATCTTTCAATCTAATAAAATAAGTCCCATTTTCTAATCCACTCACATCCATAGATGAACTATGCAAGTTTACAGACCGCATAACCCTTCCAGCAATATCAAATATCTCAGCTTTGGACCAATGATCATTTGTATCTAGGTATAAGATGTCAGAAACAGGATTTGGATAGGTGTTGATATTGGTATAAAGGTCCTGGGTATTTGTAACGCTGCATTCCGAATCTACTTCGCAGTTTTGGCCATTTGCAATAGCCATATTTTTTATTTCAGTGATTCTATCTTCGTCACAGCAGATATAACTAAGTTCTGGGTTTTCTTGAAAAAGTAGAGTGTGATTAAGCTTTGCTTCTTTGAGATATAAAGCAGTCAAGTGATTTTTATAACAACGTAAAGTCTTTAAATTCGCTAATTCTTGTACATCTAAGTTAATTAGTTGATTAGTATTACAATCTAAAGTTTTCAAGTTCACTAGCCCTTTTACATTTATTGTCGTCAATAAATTATTATTGCAATAAACATATTCTAAGTTATCCAATTCCTGAATATTTAAGATTGACAGTTGATTTGTTCCACACGATAAAAAAGTTAAATTTGACAATTCTTGTAAATTCAGAGTTATAATTTCGTTTTGTAAACAATAAAGTCTTTCCAAATTTTTGAAATTACCAATCCCTTCCAAACTAGAAATCTGTTTATTTGAAAGGTCTAGACTAATAATTTTCAAAGCCTCTTCAATGTCTATCTCCCCATCATCATTCAAATCTGCATCAGAATCAAAACTACCATTTCCATCCGTATCTGTACAAATCGTATTCACTAATGCATTCTTAAAATTAGCATCCGGAAAATCAATAATCTGCGCAGAAGTCAAATTACAAAAAGTAAAAAACCATAAAATGAGTATCTTTCTCATTATTATATTTTTAATGAATTTTATTTCTTACCAAACATCTTTACTAGAAACATCATAAAAGCTTAAATATTAATTTTCTCAAGCCTTAGTGTCATCTTTTTTTCTTTTTTAAAATATTCGGTAATAAGAATATGACCAGCTTTTGCTTTAGAAACCATGATCTCAGTGGCATCTGTTTTTAAGCTTACTGCATCCTCCGTAAATACGCCATCAATATTACTTACTATTTTAAATTTAGGTACTTTGTCTTTTTCATCAGATTCATCGAAATAGGTACTAATAAAATAAGGATTGTCTGATTTAATGATTTGAGTGTATCGATAATCAAATCCACCAACTAGCTTTACATAATTACCTAAAAGAGCAGAGCCAGCCATTAGGGCACCTGGAGGTAGCGTGACAGAATGACTTTCTTTATCAAAAATTTTGATTTTTTCAACTTTCAAATCTTCATTTAATTCTGCAACCACAAAATCATAAATACTTAATTTTACAACAGATGCCGCATTTCCTAAAGCTGCTGCTGCTATTCCAAATCCGTCCGCTTTCTTTTTAAAATATTCACCTACTACATAAATACGATTGCTGTCAGTACGAATGAAGTCATGAAAATGAAGGTGACCTGGATTTTCGTTTTTAGATGTTCCTCTTAGAAGGCGACCAAATGTTGACTTCTTTTTATTGATGAGTTCATTATTCTCTGATAAAGTATAAGAAACAATTCCAGCAGGATGATCTTTTGTGGGAGAATCATCTTTTTTAAAATAGTTTCCTATTAGATTGATTTCATTATTCTCTAGCAAAAAACCATTGATGAACTGATAGTTTCCTAATTCAATATTGTCATATTCTTTTAAAATTTCTCCATTTTTTGCATCTAAAACTTTTGTGTAAAAAAGCTGCTTAGTACTCATAAGAGAAGGTCTTTTTGCTACACTTAAAACAATTTTATTATTATTGGCGGCAATAAAATTTGCGGATTCCATTCCTTTAGTATTTGCGGATTCTACTACCCAATGTTTATTAATATCCTTATTATCAAAGAACCTTACTTCATATTTATAATCCTTATGTTTTGTTAATCCAATGTCCACAAAACCAATAGAACCGACAGGTGAAAGTCCAATCGAAACAAGTTCGGTTTCACTATTTTGAAGTTGAGAAATTGACTCTAATTCAAAGTTTGTAAGTTTTATTTTTTTTGAATAGCTTAATTCTCCCTTTGAGTCGTAAATTTCAAATTCAAATTCTTTTGTACTCCTATCTAAATATTTCATCAAAATGGCATTCCCATTGTAAACACATTCCAATAGTACTAAAGATTTGGACCCAATTTTTTCAATATTTTTAATCAGTAAAAGGTCTTGATTCAATATTGCTAGTTTATAACTATAAGTCTTCTTATCTATTTTTTCGGTTTTATAAAAAATATAATGACCAGTTACATCACCGTCATGCTCGATGGTACCTACATTTCGAATTTGAACATTTAATATATCATCAAATGTTTCACTTTGCGAATAGCTAATGCATTGATTAAAAATCAAAAACAGGAATACTAGGAAAAGTTTGTTGGTGCTCATGTTTTAATGTTTTAAATTTATGTTATTTTTAATTAATTCTAGATCTGATATTTTTTGACATTCTTCAGCTGCATTATTTATAATTTTTAAGAATTCTTCATCTTTTTGTAGATGGGTAAATTTTAAAAGCGCATTTTTTAAAAAATAGTAATTAACATTTGCCATTTCCACTGATCGCATATTATTAAGAATCAATAAAATTTTTTTTAATTCTATATTGTCCGATTGGCTTGGATTCATTAGTATTTCATTAGCGTTATGGTTTTTTCTTGCGTCAATAATCTTCTGAAATGTACTCGAAATCATATTTAAAGCGACGAAATCTGAAGGTTGTTCTGTCAATAATTCTAAGGCTTTTAACATACACTTACCTGAATCTCCAAATTCGCTTTCAAAGATGAGTAACTCATATTTTATATTTTGTTTAATTAATTTTAATTCAGGGTCTGCAGTAAAATTGTCTTGGTAAAATCTATCAAATTTTAATGCTTGTATCCTTTTTAAACAATCAGGGTGTGTTTTGAGAGAGTCCGAGTTCCAATGATCATTTTTATCTGGCTCAGCAATAAACATTTGTTTTGGTTCGCTCTTCCAACTTTCTTTAAATCGGTATTCGTCAAAATTAAAAATTGAATCTATATTTATATTTTTTTCAATATTTACTTTGTCAATGGTATCTAATAAATATAATACATTTTTTGCAGCTATAGGGTTATACTTTGTATTCATAAGAAACGATAATCCTAGACTATCAGCTTGATATTCGTGTCCTCTCACATGTTTTCTGGAGTCGTACATAAAACCTTTAAAGAGCGAAGTACCTTTAGAATGAGTACCGTATTCAGACTTTTTAATCGCTTTAATTTTTTCTTTAGTTTCTTTAGATTTAAGCGTATTGAGACTTCTTATATAACTCATATCTACATGTTCAAAATAGTAATGAGCCAATTCATGACATATAATGAAAGCCAATTCATCATCATGAGTTAATTTATCAACCAAGGCAATGTTGACTATTATGACACCGTCACCAATGTAACTTGCATTAGGCCAATTATACCTTGAGATTAAAAACCTAATTTTATCTTTTTGTAATGTTGGGTTGTTAATTATAATCTCATCCAAAATTCTATGGAAATATGAATCAACCATTTTATCAAAATAAAAGTGACCCGCTTCGATTTTGTTGATTAACGCCTGATGCCTCTCTGTTATATGAACTTTTAAATCGCTCCGATATTTGTAATCCTTATATTGGGCCAATGTTTGGCTCTTACTTTGATCCAAAAATGTATTCCAATCTGCCAGCTCTTTCGACTTATTACTATAAGGTTTAAAGTGATTTTGTGCATCAATTTTATCTAAGAAACAAAGAGAAGTGAAAATTATTAAGAAGTATATTTTCATCTGTTTATTTTTATTTGATTTTTAATGTCGATTTCATGTTTTTTTTGACATAATTAAGGCGTTACAAATTTGATGCAAAATATAAAAATTAATTAAATAAAGGAATACAGAAATAAAAATTAATTTATCTCATAATTAAAACTAGCCAATCTTTTTTAAATCTTCACAAACTTAACAAGCCCCACTTTCTCACCATCCCTCAACCTAATAAGATAAGTCCCACTTTCTAATCCACGCACATCCATGGACGAAGTATCTAAAGATATTGATCTCATAATCCTTCCAACAATATCATAGATTTCTGCTTTGGTCCAGTTTTCATTTGAATCTAGGTATAAGATGTCAGTAACTGGATTAGGATAAATATTAACTTCTGTTGTGATATCTTTGGTAAAAACAGGAAAAGCTACAGTTGTCAGTGCTTCATTGGTACGTATCGGGAAGTTATAATCAAAATAGATATCTGCAAGGTTTTTGAGAGAGTCACCAAGGACTAAGCTCGGTAAGGTCTTGATCTTGAAGGCGATGTAGCCATCATTATTATCATCGTCGAATGGTAATTGGATATTTTCAAAGATGAACTCTACTTTATTGCCTTCTATGCGCGTATAAACTTCATGACTTGCATCTGTGATTTTCAGCGTGCTGACGTCGAATGTTTTGGTATCTATGATGTCTTTGACTACGATATTTTCAGCGGCAAAGTTGCCTGTATTTTCAAAGCGGATGAGATAGTCCACGTACTCGCCTACCATATCGGGTTTCACACGGTCACCTTGGAGACATGTTTTGTCATTTGGGTCATAGGAACCTACCACCGTATTTTCGAGTGTGAAGATATTGTCTAGGATAGAAGCTGTCAGATACAGCTTGTCGCCTGCATTGACAGCAGGTGTATCTGTGGGTCTATTGACTTTGAGTGTAACGGTGATTTCTCTTTTTTCGAAAGGAAGCAGATTATTAAAATACCAACTGACGATACCATCTGATTTTAAATCTTCGGTTTGAGTAGATGAGATATAATCTAGTAATGTCTCATCATATGTAAAATTGAGTGTGCCGCTTTCAATTTGATTTCCTGCATTTTCCCAAACGATTTTGAATTGTGCTTCAAAGCCTGGGCGGGCAGGAGGTGTGAGTGGTATGACTGTGATGTTGGTTTGACGGAAAATGCCTTTAGGAGTGATGCAGAAGTCTTGGGTTATGGTGTCAGATGTGGATGGAAATTCAATTTCAAAAGTTGATGGTTTAATTTCAAAAAATTCCGATTTTTCAAATATAGGCTTAATTACATTTTTACCTTCTAGAAGTGGGATTAAATAGCTACCATCTGATTTTGAAATAAAAGTTTCAAAATAGTTTTCATTAGAAATTTGAAATTTTAGATACGAACTTCTAAAGTCCATACTATCACACCCATCAAAATTACTATCAAAAATTGAAACTCCTTTAACTCTAAAAATCGAATTTACGATTTCAAAATCATAATCCAAGCCTAATTGCCTCAAATCTTGGAAAACATAATTTCGACTGTTACCTGCAGCATCTATAATACCTATATTAACATTTGCAAATCCAACTGGCATTCCTAAGGAGACAGGAATAGATGCAGTCCATACGCCACTAGTTGGCGTTCCAGAAATTAGGGAAGCTCCACCGTAATAATTTGTACTATTAGGAAAAGTAATAGCAGTTGTTACTATGCCTTGAATACCACTTATATCATCGGCTAATGACAATGTAATAACGACTACTTGTGATGAATCACTTACATACACTACTTTTGGATTTATGGTAATATCTAATAATGAAGGCGGAATTGTATCTTTTGAATTGGAGTTAATAATTTCAAAATCTGAATCAAAACCTAAATTTTGTAAATCTTGAAAATTATAATTTCGGGTATTTCCAACGGCATCTATAATACCTATATTAACATTTGCAAACCCAACTGGCATCCCCAAGGAGACAGGAATAGAAGCAGTCCATACACCATTAGTTGGAGTTCCAGAAATTAGGGAAGCTCCACCGTAATAATTTGTACTATTAGGAAAAGTAATAGCAGTTGTTACTATGCCTTTAATACCACTTATATCATCGGCTAATGACAAAGTAATATTTACTACTTGTGATGAATCACTTACATCCACTACGTTTGGATTTATGATAATATCTAATAATGAAGGTGGAATTGTATCTTGTGAATTGGAATTAACAATTTCAAAATCCGAATCAAAACCTAAATTTTGTAAATCTTGAAAATTATAATTTCGGGTATTTCCAACGGCATCTATAATACCTATATTAACATTTGCAAACCCAATTGGCATTCCTAAGGAGACAGGAATAGAAGCAGTCCATACACCATTAGTCGGAGTTCCAGAAATTAGGGAAGCTCCACCGTAATAATTTGTACCATTAGGAAAAGTAACGGCAGTTGTTACTATACCTTGTATACCACTTATATCATCTGCTAATGATAATGTAATATTTACTAGTCGTGATGAATCACTTACATCCACTACATTAGGATTTATGGTAATATCTAATAATGAAGGTGGAATTGTATCCTGTGAATAAGAAAAAGATGTGACCACCAACATGATTAAGAAAATTGCAATATGTCTCATTTTTATTTTTTTTGTAATTGACTAAACATTAAACGATTCAACAATTAAAACTAAATCTTCACAAACTTAACAAGTTCTACTTTCTCTCCATCCTTCAATCTAATAAAATAAGTCCCACTTTGTAAATCACTCACATTCATAGTTGAACTATCCAAAGATACAGATCTCATAATCCTTCCAGCAATATCAAATATCTCAGCTTTTGTCCAATGTTCATTTGTATCTAGGTATAAGATGTTAGTGACAGGATTAGGGTAGATACTAACTTCTGTTGTGATATCTTTGGTAAAAACAGGGAAAGCTACAGTTGTCTGTGCTTCATTGGTACGTATCGGGAAGTTGTAATCAAAATAGATATCTGCGAGGTTTTTGAGTGAGTCGCCTAGGACTAAATTCGGTAAGGTCTTGATTTTGAAAGCGATGTAGCCATCATTATTAGCATCATCAAATGGGAGTTGAATATTTTCAAAGATGAACTCTACTTTATTTCCTTCGATACGTGTATATACTTCATGGCTGGCATCTGTGATTTTTAGGGTACTGATGTCTAATGTTTTAGTATCTATGATGTCTTTCACTACGACATTTTCAGCGGCATAGTTGCCCGTATTTTCGAAGCGGATGAGATAGTCTACGTACTCGCCTACCATATCAGGTTTTACCCGATCACCTTGGAGACAAGTTTTATCATTCGGGTCATATGAACCTACCACAGTATTCTCGAGTGTGAAGATATTGTCTAGGATGGATGCTGTGAGATACAGCTTATTTCCTGCATTGACAGCAGGTGTGTCCGTCGGTCTATTTACTTTGAGTGTAACGGTGATTTCTCTTTTTTCAAATGGAAGTAGACTAGTAAAATTCCACTTTATGATGCCATCTGCTACTTGGTCAGCCGTCTGTGTTGCTGAAATATAATCTAATAATGTCTCATCATATGTAAAATTGAGTGTTCCGCTTTCTATTTGATTGCCTACATTCTCCCATACGATTTTGTATTGTGCATCGAAGCCTGGTCTCGCTGGTGGGGTGAGTGGGATGACGGTGATGTTGGTTTGACGGAAGATGCCTTTTGGTGTAATGCAGAAATCTTGGGTGATGGTATCGGATGTATTTGGGAAAGTTATTTGAAATGATGATGGTGTGATAGTGAATGCTTGTGGGTTTTCTAAAATAGGCATCACTGTGTGAATACCTGCTTGAACAGGAATGCTATACCTCCCTAAAGAGTTAGCAATGAAAGAACCTGTGATGTTACCGTTTGTGATTTTATATTTCATATATGGCGAATTAATATCTAGGTCATCACATCCATTGACATTTCCATCAGAGGTGTTTTCTCCATTTAATATATAGAATGTTCCTCCTGGGGTGAATGAGCAATATGAATTTACTTCACATTTTAGACCATATGAATTTGACTTAATTTTAAAGTCGATAATTCTATTTTCATCACAGCATATATATTTAATATTGGGATTATAATTAAAAGATATTTTTGAGAAATTGATTATATTTATACTTTTTAAAAACAAAGACTCAAGTTTATTATATGCACAATATAGTTCTTCAAACTTTGTGTTTCCTTGTAAATCTAAAGATGTGATTTGATTATTAGAACATTTCAAATATCTCAAATTTATCAATCCTTGTAATTCTAAGGATGTTAATTGATTGTCATCACAATATAAATTTTCCAAATTTGATAATCCTTGTAAATTTAAAGATGCGAGTTTATTTTTGTAAGAGTATATAGATTTTAAATTTGATAGTTCTTGTAAATTTAAAGATGTGAGATGATTATCAGAACAGTCTAAAGTTCTTAAATTTGTCAATCCTTGCAAATTTAAAGATGGGATTTCATTTTTACCACAGGATATAGATATCAAATTTATCAATCCTTGGACATCTATAGAAGAAAGTTGATTACTAGTACAAATTAAAGATTCCAAATTTTTCAATCCTAGCAAATCTACAAAAGAAAGTTTATTGTAAGAACAATTTAAAGATTTCAAGTTCATTAATCCTTGTACATATATTGATTCAAGAGTATTGGACTCACAATTTAAAGTTTTCAAATTTAATAATCCTTGCAGATCTAATGTTGTAAATTTATTACTAGAACATTTTAAATAAGCTAAATATATAAGGTGTTGAACATCTAAAGATGTAAGTTGATTAAACCAACAATCTAAATATTCCAAATTTATAAGTTCTTTTACATTTAGGGATGTAAGTTTATTGTGATTGCAGTCTAAGGTTTCCAACTTTGTTAATCCTTCCAATTCTAAGGAGACAAGACTATTATTAAAACATTTTAAAGTTACTAAATTCGTCAATCCTTGAATTTCTAATAAAGTAACATAACTGTAATGACAATCTAATGATTTCAAACTAGTCATCCCATTTAGATTTATTGATTTAATATTGTTACTGCCACAATCCAAATATTCTAAAGAAGTAAAATTCTTTATACCATCTAAATTATGAATAAAATAATCATTAATATTCAATCCTTTAATAACTTGAGCTTCACTAATATCAATTTCTCCATCATTATTAATGTCAGCATCAGTGTCGCCATTGCCATCACCATTGTTATCCACACATTTACTATTCACCAATGTATTTTTAAAATTTGCATCAGGAAAATTTATAATCTGACCATAGCCCACGAAGTAAAAAGCCAAAAAAGACAACAATAAAATACTTCTCATATCTAAAATTTAAACGATTCAACAATTACACTCAAATCTTCAAAAACTTAACAAGTCCCACTTTCTCTCCATCTTTCAATCTAATAAAATAAGTCCCACTTTCCAATCCACTGACATCCATAAACGAAGTATTTAAAGATATTGATCTCAAAATCCTTCCAGAAATGTCATAGATCTCTGCTTTGGTCCAGTTTTCGGCTGTGTCTAAGTACAAGATGTCAGTAACTGGATTAGGATGGAACTTAACTTCTGTAGTGATATCTTTGGTAAAAACTGGGAAAGCAACTGTCGTCTGTGCTTCATTCGTACGTATCGGGAAGTTATAATCAAAATAGATGTCTGCTAGATTTTTTAGTGAGTCACCAAGGACTAGGGTAGGTAAGGTCTTGATTTTGAAGGCGATGTAACCATCATTATTAGCATCGTCGAATGGCAATTGGATATTTTCAAAGATGAACTCTACTTTATTGCCTTCTATACGGGTATAAACTTCATGGCTGGCATCTGTAATTTTTAGCGTGCTTACATCGAAGGTTTTGGTATCGATGATGTCTTTGACTACCACATTTTCAGCGGCGTAGTTCCCTGTATTCTCGAAGCGAATGAGATAGTCCACGTACTCGCCGACCATATCAGGTTTTACACGATCGCCTTGGAGGCATGTTTTGTCATTCGGGTCGTAAGAACCTACGACGGTATTCTCGAGTGTGAAGATATTATCTAGGATAGACGCTGTGAGATATAACTTATCTCCTGCATTCACGGCTGGTGTATCTGTCGGTCTGTTGACTTTAAGCTTGAGGGTGATTTCTCTGTTTTCGAAGGGTAACAGATTGGAGAAATTCCATTTTATGATGCCATCTGCAACATGGTCTGCTGTCTGAGTTGCAGAGATGTAATTTAGTAATGTCTCATTGTACGTAAAATTGAGCATGCCGCTTTCTATTTGATTTCCTACATTTTCCCATACGATTTTATAAGATGCATCGAATCCTGGTCGTGCTGGTGGTGAGAGTGGGATGACGGTGATGTTGGTTTGTCGAAAGATGCCTTTGGGTATTATGCAAATGTCTTGGGTGATAGTGTCTGAACTTGATGGGAAAGTTATTGTAATTGAAGAAGGTGTAACTTCGAAGTAGTCTGGATGTTCTAATATTGGAGTGATGGTGTGGGTGCCTATTAAAAGCGGAATGTAAGAATCTCCCGACGTCTTTGGAATATAAGTTCTAATAAAATTTTCAGTATTAAGAATATATTTCAATTTTGAAATTTTATTACCATCAATATCACAACCATTATTGTTAAAATCAGCAAAAAGTCTACCATTAAATATATTATAATCATTTCCAGGTGTAAAAGAACAGTAAGTATTTACTTCTGTTCCCTGAATCATATCAAGGCTTAGGATAAATAAAATTTTATTTTTTGAAATTTCATCAGCACAAATATATTTTAAATTTATACACCCATTAAACATTGCATAAGGAAGTTCTTTATCGCTTCCTGATTTTAAAAATATTGCTTCCAATTTGATATTATTTTGAACATCAACTCCCCTTAGATCCTTTTGATCAGTTAAATCTAAAAATCTTATGTTTGTTTCTTGGCATGAGACAAGACTTACAAATTTTAAACCATTTAGGTTCAAAGAATCAAGGGGATTAAAATCCGTATAAAGATCTTTTAAATTTGTCAAACTACTTACATCAATTCTCTTCAAATCATTTTCCCAAGTTCTCAATTCTCTTATATTTTTGCATCCAGTTACGTCAATATTTTTCATATTATTTTGGTAACAAGTCAAAATTTCTAAATTTAATAAACCAGATACATCTAAAGAACTAATTTTATTTTTGTAGCAAGATAAATTCTTTAAATTTTTAAAAAATTTAATTCCATCCAAACTTGATATAAATCTATTAGAAATAGTTAAACCAATTACAGTCAATGCTTCATCTTCACTTATCTCTCCATCATTATTTAAATCTGCATCTGCATCACCTGTACCATTTCCATCTAAATCGACACACTTACTAGTCACCAATGCATTCTTAAATCTAACATCAGGAAAATCAATAATCTGACCACTAGCCACACCACAAAGCACCAAAAACAAAAGGATTAAAACGTTTTTCATTTCTTATAATTTAAACGATTATTTCAATAATCAGAAAAGTTAGGATTGTGCAGCTGTCAGTTTCTCTTTCACTTTATCATTTCGCCGGACAAAAATCATCTATTTCTTCTTCTGTGACAAAGATAATAGAAAACTTTTATTCGATTAGTTTTTCTACCAATTAATGATCATGAAATATTACCATGAAAATACAGGTTTTCTTAATTGTATAAACCCACATCTTACCCATCTAATGTTTGTTATCAAAATAAAAAGCTCCCTGCCGACCGATTTGGTGGACAAGGAGCTTGGTTTTTGCCGATTGAAATGAGAAGTCTTGGTGTCAAGTCAGCTCAGTTCTATCATTAATGCAGTTCCATTTAATTTTGTGGGATAATGTCAATGATAACTGTACGGTTATAAAATCTTTCTTCGGGCAATGTATTTTTGAATGGTGACAATTTAGAATCTTCACCAAACCCAAACACCTCAAATGTTACATCTTTTCTACCTGCTTTTTCCAGACTATTCATTAGGATTTTGTGTACATCGTGCGCTCTTGCAAGGGACAGGTTACTGTTATTTAATTCATCGCCTATCGTATCCGTATATCCGTGGATATATACTATACTATTGGGCGAAATAGTGGGCGCAATCACGTTTGTTAAATATTTTTTATAAATATCAATGGCTTTGGCATCATTAAATTCATAAAGAATACTGTATCGTTTGCCTTCCTGATCTTTTGTAGGCGTCCATTGGACGATTTCAGACGTGGCATTTTGCATGATCGTAGAACCATCTTTTTTGGTACCTTTCATCGTTATTTTATAGACGCCTTTAGGTTGATCTCCCAATACTGACTTTCCAGATAGGTAGACATTTTTTCCTGTATAGGGACCAAAATTTTTGGTGTTACCTTTTTGATCTTTAACTTCCATTGTCCAGAAACTGAGTTTATTGTCTTTATCTTCGACATTAAATGAAACATAACTATCTAATGGTGCCATTTGAGTGGCTTTGATCTGAACAGGTTTAAAAGACGGGGTATTTACATCACCGAATTCCATCAATAGTTCTGGAGATTTACTCTCTATGGATACCCTGCGATCTCCAGCTCGTAATAGGTCAAGTTCAAGTGTTCCACCGGGTTGTTCTGAAGGTATCTTTGGTTTTGTACCACCTTCTACCACTATTCTCGATGGAGTAATGCCAAAAACATTTGTTAAATATTTTTTTACGGACGTGGACATTTTCAATCCATCTTCCGCACCTTTTTCTGACGATCCTACCAATGTAATGGATGTGCCAGGATTTCTGACCATTCGATCACCCATGACATTCAATAAATTGTAATAAACCAACATGACCTTTTCTGATCTATCAGCCGAATTATTAGATTCAAACACACCTGCTTGATCCTCTTTGAAATCTTTTACTTGATCTTTGTTTAGCAAAATATATCGCTCCGGGATTTCAGTAGACCCTAAGTCAAAAAAGATATAATTACGCAATGGAAAAGTTTCTGCATATACGCGCTCCGTAGGGATGTTTTTGGGTGATTTTACGGTAAATCTGATATCATCCATGGTCATCAATACATTTACCACAGGAATCTCTCTACCACGACCAAACTTAAGTCCTGCACCAGCTCTTAATGTTGTGATATTCCAAGTTTCTACCGTCCTAGGAGATTGTCCGAAATAGGGTTGGAAAGATACGAAAGGCGATAGTACGGCTTGTATTTGGTTATCTCTGGAATTTAATGGAATGTCTAAACCTGCACCTATTTGTGCCGAAATGAGACTTCCTTTTACGTTGTTAAGATCACCTGTGACTGGAGGTAAAAGCTCTTGATCTGGTAAAGCAGGATTTCTACCCAATGAATAGGTGAAAGATTTATCCCTATTAAAAGCAAATCTTGGACCTGCAAAAAGATAAAAATTTGAATTGCCAGGTGCAAACTTTATACTTGGTTCCACTGTAATATAACTCAACTTGACAGATAAATCTGCTGGACAATTACAATCAGAAATCACTTGATCAAAGTCACTATTGCGATGATCATATCCTGCCTGAAACATAAAGCCCCACCCCGAAGTAGGATGGCTGTATTCGATAAGTGGAGCAATATACAATCCTACTCCGTTACCGTCATGAAATGCCACAGGTGGTGTAAATGCGGCTGTCAACTGTTGGGTAGAGCCTCGATGAAAGTTAAAGTTTGCACCAGCAGCAGCGCCAAACCACCAAGAAGGTTTTTCATATTTATATACTTGTGCATTGACGGATGTTAATAGCCCTGCAGCTAAGATGATTAGCATCATAAAACGCATATTCAATTTTTTTGATGCAAGCCATATATGATGGAGTTTGCTCAGCGAATTAATTTTTTGATTCATTTTCTTAAATTTATGGTTTAATTATAAAATTGGTATTGGTCATGACTACAGCGCCATTTATACAAAGCATTCTACCTACTGCAGATGCACCAGAATTCATAGTGACAGAAGTTAATGCCAAAATATTACCTTTGAATGATGTGTAATCTCCTATGGTAGCAGAACTACCTGTTTGCCAAAAGATATTTTTTGCCTGTGCTCCACCTATTAAAATGACATTGCCACCAGCGCCACCTATCGTGGTAAAGCCTGATGCAATCTGAAATATCCATACTGCATCTGCATTACCTTGAGCATCCAGAGTAAGATCTCCTGACTGAATCAAAAGGGTAGAATTGGTTTTGTAGATACCTGGTGCAAGTGTTGTACCTCCTATATCTCCTGATACGATCACGGGCGCGGGCGTAGTTGCTCCTTCTGCAAACAAATAAGCATCAGTTAGATCTTGTTTTGCTTCGGTAAGAATAGCGGCGATACCAGGTGGTGTAGCATCATCGGAAGCATAGATAGCTCCATTAATGACAGTGGCAGGTGGAAATCCTGTCACAGATGACCTGACACCAGGCGTAATACCTACATCCATATTAGTTATTTGGCTAAAACCAGCATTATTACTAATACCTACACCTGCAAAAATGCCATAAGCAGCTACTGAATTAAGATCTACTACCTGTGGGCCGCTAGGCGCCTTAGTGGTAAAACTCCATACATAATCATTAGCTATTGGCACGCCTGTCATACTTCTAGCACCTGTAGTGATTGTAGCTGTATAGGTAGTACTTGGCAATAAATTATTTGATGGGTTAAAGGAAGCTGTAGTACCATTGTAGGTAATAACTCCAGTCACGGGTGACCCGTTTTGTTGGAGTTTAAAACTACTGCTATTAATGGTAGAAGGATCCATTGGGACACTAAAACTAGCTGTGACCGTTTTGTCAATGTCTACATTAGTTGCATTATTTAATGGATCAGTAGAAATCACAGTAGGTGAAATTGCAGCAATAGTGCTAAAGGTCCATACATAATTATTTGTCATGGATGTCCCAATGGTATTTTTCACACCATTGGTAATGGTTGCCGTGTAAACTGCACCAGCTTCCAAACTGAAAGTGGGATCAAAAGAAGCTGTCGTGCCATTATATGTGACCGAACCAAGGATTTGTGTATTTCCACGGAAGAGTGTAAATGTATTAGTGTTGATAGTGGCAGGATCCATTGGCACACTAAAGGTAGCAGTGATCGTTTTATTCAAAGCCACATTTGTTGCATTATTAAATGGATCTGTGGATATGACGGTAGGTGGTACAGAAGCCACAATTGTACTGAAGGTCCAGACATAATTGTTTGTCATTGAGGTACCTGCTGTATTTTTTACACTGTTGGTAATAGTGGCTGTATAAATAGCACCTGCAACTAGATTGCTTGAAGGATTGAATGTAGCGGTTGTCCCTGCATAACTAACCGTTCCATTTACTTGAGTAGCACCACGGAAAAGCATAAAAGTCGAAGTATTGATTGTAGTAGGATCCATGGGTACACTAAAGGTGGCCGTGACCATTGTGTTTAGGTCTACATTAGTTGCGTTATTTACTGGATCTGTGGCTATTACAGTAGGTGGAATGGCCGCTATAGTGCTAAATGTCCACACATAATTATTGGTCATTGGAGTACCTAAGACATCTTTAACACCATTTGTTATTGTAGCAGTATAAACTTTTCCATTCTCCAAATCATTGGTAGGATTAAAGGAAGCCGTTGTGCCATTATAAGTAACTGTACCCGTAATTGGAGTTGTTCCACGAAAAAGTGTGAAAGTGGCATTGTTTATAGTGGTTGGATTCATCGGAACACTAAATAAAGCAGTAATTGTTTTATTCAAACTTACATTTACTGCATCATTGGAAGGATCTGTAGAGATAACGGTTGGTGCCAAAACTACACCTGTACTGAATGTCCACATATAAGTGTCTTGCATAGGTGTACCCGTCTGACTTCTGACAGCATTAGTGATGGCAGCCGTGTAAGTGACACCAGCTATTAAGTTTTCAGTTGGATTGAATGATGCTGTCGTACCTGAGTATGTAACTGTTCCATCGATTAAGGTAGTTCCATTTTTTAATGTAAAAGTGTTATTATTTATAGTAGTTGGATCCATGTTTACATTAAAAGTGGCAGAAATTGTTTTATTTAAAGGTACTTCTGTTGCATTATTTATTGGATCTGTACTTATTATTATTGGAACTATTCCTGTTGATGTAGTAAAGGTCCAAACATAATCATCTGTTAAAGATACACCAAGGAGATTTTTTACTCCGGTGGTGATTCTACCTGTATATAGCGTTCCTGATATAAATGTTACATCGGGTGTAAATGTAGCGGTTGACCCAATATAAGAAAGTGATCCACTGATGATCGTTGCTCCATCTCGTATAATAAAAGTAGTATTTGTGATAGTGGAATTATTCATAGGCTCACTAAATGTGGCAGAAACTACTTTGTCTAATGGTACATTAACAGCATTATTCGTAGGATCTGTCGATATAACCATAGGCGCTTTTAATGATCCAGTAGTAAAAGTCCATGTATAATCAGCAACCAGTGATGTACCCTCTGTATTTTTTACATTGGTACTTATAAAACCTGTATAAACGGTATTTGATTTCAAATCTTCCGAAGGTGTAAATGATGCAGTTGTCCCAATAAATGTAACCACTCCACCAATTTTAACACCATTGGTACTAATGTAAAAGGTAGATGAATTTATAGTGGCAGCATTCATAGGCATACTGAATGTTGCTGTAATTATTTTATTTAGCGTGACATTTTGTTCCAAATTTACGGGATCTGTGGAAACAACTAAAGGCGACAAGATTTCCCCTGTACTAAATGTCCATACATAATCTGACTGAAGAGCATTTCCCTTTTTATCCTTGACAGTTGTCTTCACTTTTCCAGTGTAGGTCGTATTTGGATTTAATGCTGTAGAAGGAATGAAAGTGGCAGTATTGCCTGCATATGTAATTGTTCCCACGACTGCTGTAAGTCCGTCTAAGGTTAGAGATGTACTAGTTATCGTAGTTGGATCCATCTCTTCATTAAAGTTAACTAAAATAATTTGACTTATTGGGACGTTTGTTTCCCCATTTGTCGGATCAGTTGATATAACAACTGGACAAACTCCGTCTATCTCAACGAAATCATCTTTAAGACATCCAGCAAATATAAGTAATACCATAGCAATTCCTATTGCTAAAAATTTTTTACTAATCATGTTTATGATTTAATATTGTGAAAGAATTTCCACCATGTAAAGGTATAGGTATCAATTACTTCTGCCCTTATACAATTCTACTTTAAGATTGTATCATTCATTTGTTTTAATTGAAAATGTTGATACATAAAGACTTAAAGGTGTAGGAATCGGACAAAAGTCTTTTATGTTCTAATATTCTCTTTTAAAATACCCGTATCTCAAAAACATTTTTCTAATAATTACTATTCACTTGTTATACCTTTATTTATTGATTATAATCTGATCATGCAAGATATTTTAGACCTAGACGAAGATACCATTACCGCAGATGATTTTATCACCATCATTGGAGCAAATGAAAATAATCTCAAAGATGTTTCTGTAAAAATTCCCCGAAATCAACTTGTGGTCATCACAGGTCTGAGTGGCAGTGGGAAGTCGTCACTCGCTTTTGATACACTTTATGCAGAAGGTCAACGTCGATACATGGAGACATTTTCTGCCTATGCGCGCCAATTTATTGGATCGATGGATAGGCCAGAAGTAGAAAAAATAGACGGTTTGAGTCCCGTCATTTCTATAGAACAAAAAACGACAGCTTGGAATCCCAGGTCAACGGTCGGCACGACTACAGAAATATATGATTTTCTTCGTCTTTTATATGCTAGGGTAGGTGAGGCGTACTCTTATGTCACTGGCGAAAAAATGATCAAATACACCGAAGATCAGATCGTAGAGCACGCACTTTCTCATTTTTATGGTAAAAAAATAGCTATTCTTGCACCGGTCATCAGGGCTAGAAAAGGTCATTATCGTGAGCTTTTCGATCAGACTCGCAAAAAAGGATTTACCAAAGTTCGGGTAGATGGGGAAATCGTTGATCTAGTACAAGGTTTGCAGCTCGATAGATACAAAGTCCATGATATAGAGATCGTAGTAGATCGTCTAAAGGTAGAAACTGACAAAACCGAAAGGCTGACGGCTTCTCTACAGATGGGTCTGAAATTGGGAAATGACTTCATCATGTTCATTGATACAGATGATAATACGATGAAGGCCTACTCCAAAAGTCTTATGGATCCGCTATCAGGTGTCTCCTATGACGAACCATCGCCCAATAATTTTTCTTTTAATTCTCCTTATGGCGCTTGTCCTGATTGTAATGGTCTAGGTGAGCAACACAAGGCAGATATGCACAAAATCATCCCTGATAGATCCAAAAATATCAACCAAGAAGCGATCAAACCTTTTGGTGCTGTACGAGATACCAACACATTCAAACAACTCAAAAAAATAGCTGCTGATTATAAATTTAATTTTGATACACCTGTAGACAAAATACCCGAAAAAGCATTAGAAATCATCCTACATGGTGGTGACAATTCTTACGGTGTAGCCTACGGAAATGTGGCCAATGATTATCTCTATGACCTTGCTAATGAAGGTATTGTCAATATGGTAGAGCGATGGTATAGAGACTCTACTTCTGAAAAAATAAGGTCATGGGCAGAAGAGTTTTTGAGCATAGTACCATGCCAAACTTGTGATGGTTTTAGATTAAAAAAAGAATCACTTCACTTCAAATTGGGTGAAAAACATATCGGTCATTTAGGCGAAATGAACATTGATGAGCTCCACGCTTGGATAGGTGAATTGCCGAATTACATGGATGAAAAACAAAAAGCGGTTTCCTTCGAAATCTTAAAGGAAATCAGACTCAGACTCGGCTTTTTACTAGAAGTAGGTCTCGGATATCTCAATCTCAATCGTACCACAAGAACACTTTCAGGTGGAGAATCCCAACGTACCAGACTTGCTAGTCAGATAGGAAGTCAACTCACAGGAATTACCTATATCATGGATGAGCCAAGCATCGGATTGCATCAGCGTGACAACCATAAACTCATCAAAGCGCTCAGAGACTTGACCGAAATAGGCAATTCTGTGTTAGTTGTAGAGCATGACAAGGATATCATGTTGGCATCAGATTACATCATTGATCTTGGGCCAGGCGCAGGGATGCATGGTGGGGAG
This sequence comes from Saprospiraceae bacterium, assembly GCA_035299145.1. GTDB lineage: Bacteria > Bacteroidota > Bacteroidia > Chitinophagales > Saprospiraceae > OLB9. Next base: position 332,808 of record DATGWZ010000030.1, on the reverse strand, counting down.
ATCGTGACCATGGGTACGCCAGAAGAATTTCTAAAACTCGGTGGCACGACAGCAGGATATCTCAGCAACAGGCTCCGCATAGAAGTACCTAAAACGAGAAGAAAAGGCAATGGCAAATTTCTAGAGCTAAAAGGTGCCACAGGTCACAATCTCAAAAATGTAGATATCAAACTTCCTCTTGGTACGCTCATTTGTGTGACAGGTGTGTCTGGTAGTGGTAAATCTTCATTGATCAATGAGACGTTGTACCCGATCTTGAGACAACATTTTTACAATAGTATCCAGAAACCTTTATCTTACAAAAGCATCACAGGACTAGAACATCTAGATAAAGTCATCGAAATAGATCAGTCGCCGATAGGTCGTACACCAAGGTCAAATCCAGCTACCTACATTGGTGTATTTACAGATATCAGAAAGTTGTTTGGCAATATGCCAGAAGCAAAGATTCGTGGGTATCAGCTCGGTAGATTCTCTTTTAATGTTGCAGGTGGCAGATGTGAAACTTGCGAAGGAGCAGGCAAAAAACTCATAGAAATGAACTTCTTGCCAGATGTTTTGGTAGATTGTGAGCAATGTATGGGCAAGCGCTACAATAGAGAGACACTAGAGATTCTTTTTAAAGGGAAGTCAATATCAGACGTCTTGGATATGTCTGTAGAAGATGCTACTGAATTTTTCAAAAGCATACCATCCATTTATAGGAAACTAAAAACTTTGGATAGTGTAGGACTTGGTTATATCACACTTGGTCAACAAGCAACCACGCTTTCAGGTGGAGAAGCACAACGTGTAAAATTATCCGAAGAACTCTCCAAAAAAGATACAGGCAATACCATTTATATCTTGGACGAACCGACGACAGGACTGCATTTTGATGATATTAAGCAGTTACTTGGAGTCATCGATAAATTGGTGGAGAAGGGTAACACAGTCATAATCATCGAACACAACATGGATGTCATCAAGGTATCAGATTATGTAGTTGATTTGGGTCCTGAAGGTGGAAAAGCAGGCGGTATTATCCAATTTGCAGGTACACCCGAAGCCATGATCAAAAAGAGTAATGGCCATACAGCAGAATATCTTAAAAAAGAAATGTAACTTACTTCCGATGGTATGGCTCTAAGACATGCTATCGGTAATTCCCACATCTTCTGATAGTATGGCTCCAAGTCATCCTATCGGTAATTCCTACATCTTCTGATGGTATGGTTCCAAGACATGCTATCTGTAACTTCTTAATTTGTGGTGATATGACTCCAAGACATCCCATCGGTAATTCCTTCATCTTCTGATAGTATGGCTCCAAGAGATGCTACCAGTAACTTTTGGTCTACTTCAATTCCTTTTTATTCTTAATCACATCAGATGCTTTTTGAATAGCAGCATCTTGACCGAGTAAGTAGGATTCCGATTTGGATTTTCCTATTATGATTTTCATAAGATTGCTTTTTATTTCGCTATCCAGTTTATTCAGTTGACCCGAAGGTATCGATGTTTCTTGTGACTCTTTCAAAGCATATTCTGAAAATGATTTGTAGAAATCATCATTTACTTTCCAATTATTGATACCTTCTAACGTGTTGGGGATTTTTGATTTGTTTTTTGTAGCATATCTATAAGTAAACTCAGGGATAAGGGACTTCAATAACATAAAGTTTTCATTTCTGAATATGGTGTCCATTCCTACAAAAATATCTGGTGTGATGCCACCTGAAGCAGTGACTTTTCTTTTTTTGACTAGTGTGAAATACTCTTTTTTGTCATCGACTAAGGTACTGTCTTTATGAAACAAATCACCATTGGTGTATCTAGCGCCATAATCTTCATCATAACTTTCTCTATCAGAATAATCTCTCTGTATAGACCTTCCAGAAGGTGTATAATACCTAGCTACGGTCAATCTGATAGCGCCACCATTATTTAAATCATATTGTTCTTGTACCAATCCCTTGCCGTAGGACCTTCTACCTATGACATGGCCACGATCCCAATCTTGGATGGCACCTGCTATGATTTCGCTTGCTGATGCGGTGTTTTCATCAATGAGTACGACAATTTGATCTATTTGGAAGAAATGTTTTCCATTACTTTTATATTCATTTTTTTTATTCTTCCTTCCTTCTGTATATACCAAAAGCTTATCTTTTTCTGCAAATAATTGGCACAAGATATTTGTAGCTTCGGGAAGATAGCCACCAGGATTGTCTCTTAGGTCCAGGATAAGATGTTTTGCCTTTCCTTTTTTATCGACATTGATGGGTTGGAAATATTTTTCTACTTCATCCATAAATTCGGTGTACGTCTTAGATCCAAATCTTTCTATCTTTATATATGCAGTTTCTATCTCAGGTAGCAATGAAGAAGAAACCGACGAAACAGGTATAACATCGATGGTCACATCCGTAGCAAGAATGTTTTTATCCCGCATGATGCCTAGGGTCACTTTTTCGCCTTTTTCTTTGCGAAGCATAGACCTTACTTTTTCGTATTCAATATTTTTACCTGCTATGATCGAGTCGTCTATCGTTACAATCTTGTCAAATGCTTTTATGCCTGCACGAGACGCCGGACTGTTTTCCATCACTTGATAAATATTGATGGTATCATCTACGATAAAATTTTCTATGCCTACACCATTAAATGATCCATTCATTTGGTCGGTGATATCAGCTAGTTCGCTAGGAGATATGTAACTAGAGTGTGGGTCGAGTTTAGAAAATATGGCAGAAACAGCTTCATTGAGCAAGTCGTCGGTATTAAGGCTATCTACGTATTTGTTTTCTACAAATCTCAATAACTCTTCTACTCGTCCTACTAATTTGATATGTTCGTCATCGTATGCGACAGCTTCTATGAGAGAACCGTCTTCTCTGTCATTCATCTTATATCCGACCATCATACCCACAGCAATACATGCAGAGAGTAATAGTGGTTGGATGATGTTATAATTATCTTTTTTGTGGGAATCCAAAATGCTAATGGTATCAATTATGATTAATAAAAAACAATATGGTCTTGTACCAAAACCTTGTACTGCTAATTTCCTGCCAAATTAATGCATTCTACACGTTTCGCCCAATATTTTGTGTTTTAGAAGTATTAAATCATTAATTTTATTATAAATAGTAATAATTATTATTCAATAAATACCATCGATTAATGAATAAATGTTCAAATTTGCACAAATATTTACGTATGATATCTAAAAAAAAGCAAATAGAGTTAGATGACGTTGATTCTAAGATTCTTTCTATTTTAGCGACAGATGCCAAAATGTCCTATGCAGAAATAGGAAAAAAACTTTTTGTTTCAGCAGGTACGATCCATGTCAGAATCAAAAAACTTACAGAAGCAAATCTGATAAAAGGCATCCGAGCAGATTTAAATTACGATGCACTTGGCTTCGATATTGTTGCCTTTTTAGGTATTTATTTGGAGAAATCTCACATGTATGACAGTGTGAAAGCAGAGATGAAAAAAATCCCTGAAGTCGTAGATGCACACTACACCACAGGAAATTATTCCATTTTTGCCAAAATTATTTGTAGAGATACAGATCACCTTAGAGAAGTCTTATCCAAAAAATTGCAAGCCATCAAAGGCATCCAACGAACAGAAACATTTATCTCTTTAGAAGAAGCCATAAGCAGACCATTGATCTTGGCAAATGTAGATTGATATGTGCTTTTGTGATAAGCTTCGCGTCCTCGCGAAGCTTGGGTTAGCGCAAACGTCTCGTTTGCATAATTCACCCATTCACCCATTCACTTATTATCGGATTACTGATCACAAAATTATATCAGATGCCACCCTTTCAGGGTTAAATTGACGTTGGAAATATATTCTATAATCATATCATCCCTTCAGGAATAAGCTTCCACCGATTCACCGATTCACGCATTCACCCATTCACCCATTCACTCCTTCATCCATTCACCCATTCACCCGAAGTCCTTTATGCAAAATCCTACTAAACTGCCATACATCTTCAAATGAGTTGTAGAGTGGGACAGGAGCTACCCTGATTACATCTGGTTCTCTCCAGTCTGATATAATACCACGATCTGTTAGATAATTGAATAGTTTTTTGTCTGGTGTTATCATTTGTATAGACAATTGGCAACCTCTATTTTGGACATCAGAAGGCGTGATAATTCTTATATTTTTATTGTCTTCTTGAGCAATTAAGTATGCTAGATATGAAGTGAGTTTTTCTGATTTTTGTCTTAAAGCCGTAATTCCAGCTTGATCAAAAATATCAAGAGAAGCTCTTATCGCAGCCATAGAAAGTACGGGTGGATTGCTCAGTTGCCAGCCTTCTGCTGTTTCTATTGGTTGAAAATCATCACCCATTAGAAACCTTGTTTTTTTGTCGTGTCCCCACCAACCTGCAAATCTAGGTAGTTCTTTATTGCCATGATGCCTTTCGTGTATAAAACAGCCTGAAAGACTTCCAGGACCTGAATTAAGATATTTATAGGTACACCAAGCTGCAAAGTCAGGTCCATCATCATGAAGGTGTAACGCTAAGTTTCCTGCTGCATGGGCTAGATCAAAACCTACCACACATCCTTTTGCATGTCCCATTTGAGTGATTGACTTGAAATCGTAAGCTTGTCCAGTGTAATAATTGACGCCACCTATCAGGATAAGGGCGATTTCATCACCATGAATGTCTAATATATTTTTGATATTATCCAAGCTAACTGTTTTCTGGCCTTCGTCGGGTACAAGTTCGATCATGCTATCTTTGGGATCAAAGCCATGGAACTTTATTTGGCTTTCTATGGCATACCTATCAGATGGAAATGGAGAATATTCGAATAAAATTTTATGTCTAGTCTTGGTAGGTCTATAAAAACTTACCATTAGTAAATGTAAATTGACTGTTAGACTATTCATGACGACCACTTCTGAAGGGAGTGCACCTACCACTTTTGCCATCTTGTCCGTAAGGAATTCATGATATGGCATCCAAGGATTTTTAGCATGAAAATGACCTTCTACACCTAGGTTTTTCCAATCTTCCAGTTCCTGATTGACATAAGCAGTCGTCGATACTGGCATCAAACCTAGACTGTTACCACATAAATAAATGGTATCATTACCGCTAGGATCTTTTGGAATGTGAAACTGTTTTCTAAAACTTGCTAAAGGGTCTAGCTGGTCTTGTTCTTGGGCAAACTGAAGTGATGTATTCAAAATATTTTTGTTTATGATCTAAAATTGATGTTGCAAATTTAGGTTTATGTTTTTAAATGATAACCTTTTACAGTTCAATATTATTAACTTCCATAGAGCCAATTTTTTACATTTTTATACCAAATATCATCTCTATCTTTCGCTGAAATCATACTAGCATCTACTGCTTCGTCGATAACTTTACCAGGATAACAGCCCGTTACACTTTCCATCTCGCCGAGAGGATATGGATCATCTAGTCCTGCGATTACTTGACTGACACCTGCTCTTTTTATTAATAATTCGAATGATAAAACATCATGGACAATAGAGTCAAAAAATACATTACTATTGCTACTATTGGTTTCAGGATCTCTGCTCCCTACAAATAAATCAGGTCTGCCTTTGTAACCTTGAACTCTTCTACCATAACCCATCTGCCCGAATTGATTGCCATGTGCAAAACAAACTCTAACATTAGGGAACCTATCAGGAAAATCCATTAGACTATAAAAATGCCATGCATCCGCCGTCTGTGCGCACATCCAAATCAAATGAAAACGCCAAAATTTATCATCTAGTTGGATGATGTCTTCAGCATTGTAAGGATGGATTTCTACGGCTAATTTATACCGATCGGCAAGCTCAAAGATGGGAAGTACAGACTCATCAGCTATAGCTGTCCACTTACCATCTTTATTCAAAAAATGGGAAGGCAGACATAGCAGGGGTAGATTAAATTGCTCCACACATCTACGTATTTCTTCCAATGCATCATCTACGTAAAGTGGTTGTACTACAAAACCTGAAATAAACTTATCAGGATATTCCGCTTGTAGTGAAGCATTAAACTCGTTTTGAAACCTGATGACATCTCGTGCGTCTTCTCGTTTATACCCATTACAATATAATTGAGAGAGATTAAGTACCACTTCTTTATCTATATGGTTCTTATCCATCCAAGCGATCTTCTCATTGAGAAAAAAACTGGCATCGGTAACAGGTCTGCGCCATGTACCTTGACACATACAACTCATATCATCTTCTACCCAAAAGAACCCTTTATCTTTCATAAATTTGGGAATCTGACTAGGGTAGGGCAGCAAGTGACCATGACCATTAATTCTCATGCGCTAAGGTTTCGATTATAAAAAATCAAAGATAAAAATTCATTTTGCTATAAACAAAAAAAGGAGTCAATATTACTACTGAACTCCTTTTGTATGATTTTGTAAATTATCTGTTATTTACCTCCGAAATTTACGCCAAGTGTAAGTTCATGCGAACCACTATTGTAATCTTGGATTAGATTTGACGATGTATTATAAGAATAGAAAAGATTTAATTTTTCCATTTTTGTTCCTATCAAAAAGCCCAATCTTTTGTCAGCACCCAATGTGTATGAAGCGCCACCTAACAATTTGTCATCTAAAAATCCGAAGACTAGGTTCAAATCTAGGTGAGTAGGCACGTTAGCAAGTTTTTTCAAAATGATGCTAGGAGTCATTGTAATATCATCTTGCACATCAACTTTGTATCCAGCCTGAAGAATAATACCGATTTCTCTATCTAACGTATCTGTCACTATCTCAGTTATTCTAGAACTTATAACAGATGGAAGAGACAAGCCGTAAGTCAATCTATCCATGTAAGTACCGTAAACACCAAGTGTCGCATCAAAATATTCTGCACCTGCAAGCCCTAATCCAATTAATGGATCAAGTGGATCAGCATTTCCAAAACCAGAAAGACCGTGTTTGATATATTCAGCAGATATCCCGAATCCTATCTGGTTCGTAGGTGATTTTATAGAGTAACTTACACCAAATGCGCCCTTAGTCGTTTCTAATGATCCAAATCTATCTGATAGGACATTCACACCTATACCAATACCATTCCCCACAGGACCATTGTATGATAAGGTCAATGTGCTAGGTGCGCCATCAATACCTGCCCACTTATTACGGTAATTGACCAATATTTGTTGCTGAGGTGTAGATCCATATGCTCCAGGATTGATCAATTGTGGACTTAGATGCGCTTGCGTATATAAATACCTTTCATCAAAATATCTTGACTGAGCGTGGATGCTTTGTGAAGCAATTATGATCACAGAAGCTATGACCAAAAATTTAATATATTGTATTGACTTCATATCTTTATCTTTTATGAATTTGTTCTTCAATGTTTGATTATCTTGTTCTTAATACAGTGACAGTACCTTTTTGAACTTCTTTTCTGCCTTGGCCAAAATTCACTGTAAGTACCCAAATATAAGAACTTTCGATCAAATCCTTGCCAGCATTATCTATACCTTGCCAAGTATTATCATAACTGCTTTGTGAATACACCACTCTTCCCCATCTGTCAAAAACAGTTAAGTCTGAAGGTTCGTCCGTGACACAATTGATCAAGAATACATCGTTAATATTATCTCCATTAGGTGAGATGATCGTTGATGCTTCGTAACATGGTCCTTCTATACTACAATCTTTGACTTCTATGTTTGTTACTGTAAGTGTACATCCATTGGCATCTGTTACAGTCACATTATATGCATCAGCAGGTAAGTCTTCGACTTTATTATCCGATTCATTTAAACCAAACCAGTTAAAAGTGTAAGGGAAAGTTCCAGTATTATTTAATGATATTTCAATCGTTCCAGTGGCACCATTCTTTTCGGTACACTCTACCTTTTGTGTTGCTGTAAGTCTAGTAGGTTGTGTTACTACTAAATTGATAGGAGTCCCAGCACCAGCAGTATTGCTATATTCTACTCTATAACTTCCAGCATCTAAACCTGTGAAGTCAAATGTAGGTGTGTTGACTGCTTGAGACCTGATCTCTTGATTGTTTTTAAACAACTTTACAGTAATCGGGGTAGTTCCAGCTGAGAAGCTCACTCTTATGACGGCAGAATTATTACCAAAACATGGCACATTTACTCCATTTATAATGGTTGTTATTGTTGCAGTACCGACTGGAGCAACTGCTGTATCAGGAATGGTAGGTACTTCAATTGGACTACCTATTATTGCTGTACAACCATTGGCATCAGTGACAGTCACATTGTAAAAACCTGCAGCAAGATTAGATGCAGTGATGACAGATGATGTATTTCCTGGTGCAATGGTAGTTGGACCAGACCATGATGTACCATACGGTGCTGTACCACCAGTGATGGTCAATGTAATGGTTCCTACACTTGATCCAACAGGTGTACCTGTAATATTAGTTACTGCTATAGATGGATTTGAAGCTGGTTCAGTGATGGTTACAGTGGCTGTTTTAGATTCTACAGGATTAGATCCATCTGTTACTGTAACAGTATATGTACCTGGTCTTACATTTTGTGGATTAGGACCTACAAGTTGTGGATTTGACCAAACATATGTGTAAGTAGGACATCCACCAGACACTGTTACTGTGATTGTACCATTACCTGCATCTTTACATTTGATATTTGTAGAAGTAGCTGTAACTACTAAATCTCCCTGTGTGTCACCTACTACAAATGGTGCGGTCGTAGCTGTACAACCATTTGCATCTGTCACCGTCACACTGTATGAACCTGCTGACAGGTTAGTTGGATTAGCAGTATTACCTAAGTTGGGAATCCAAGTGTAAGTGTAAGGTGGTGTACCACCTGAAGTGGTAGATATATTAATAGATCCGTTCTGACCACAACCTACATTCGTGACAACGCCTACTGTAGGTATGTTGATTGGTGTAGGTTGAGTGATCGTTGCTGTACCAGAACAAGAAATTGTTCCTCCACAAGATACTTCATATGTGTATGTACCAGCAGCCACACCTGTAAGATTACATCCTGATGCTACTGGACCAGCAGGTTTTACAATGGTACCACTACTGTTTTTCCAGAGACAAGTACAATTTGCTGTACTACCAGTAACTGAAAGTAGAATAGATCCATTATTGCCACCATTACATGAGACGTTGGTAATAGCTCCTGGTGTACATTGTACATCTATATCTACACAAGGTGTAATTGTTATAGATCCACCAGTGGCAACAACATCTATGGATGTTGGGTTTCCGTTTATAAGGGCAGAACCTTCTGTGACACCTGTAATATTAATCGGTGAATTAATCGGATTCATTTCGCAAACGAGTACTTCGAAACAAATTTGGAATATAGCAGTCCCATTGGCCAATGTCACAGGATTTGGATTGCTCCATGCAACGATAAGTTTATCTGCTGGACTATTATTAAACATGGACATGGTAAGTCCTTGTAAATTATAGGCATCTGTACGTAAATACCTTAGTTGTGTTTGATTCCAATTAAATTCTGTCCTGAAACTAAGTCCATTTGTAAGAGAATCTACGGTTACATTGATACAAACGGTATCACCTTTTTTACCAGTACCATTCCCTGTTCTTATTCTTAAAGTAGGATTATCTACTACTTCGTCCGTAACACAGACCATACCATAATTATAGCAGGTAGGTACTACAGAAATTTGCTCAGTACTCCATATGGTTTCAGGTGTTCCTTGTCCCATTAAAAGACAAGATTTACTGCCAGGAGCACCTAAGACTTTGAAACAAAGTTCAATAATCACCGTCCCATCCGGTAAAGTTTTAGGTAGTGTATTGTCAGGTACCCATACGAAAGTTAATTTACCACTTAAGCTATCATTTTCATTTAATGTGTTGCCCATTTCTGGAAGTCCATTAGCTGGAACTGTAGCCCCTGTATATCTGAGGAGTGCAGGATTCCATGTGAATGCACCCTGACCTGAGTTTATGTTATTAAAGTTTTTAACAGATATTGGAATGCAGACTTCATCTCCAGGCTGAGCAGTTATAGTTGGAGCTGAGAATGTAAGATTCGATGGATTAGAACATGCAGGATTAGGACATGGATTTGGTTCTTCGCCATCACAGTCTATGGTTACATTACCTTTTACGTTAACAAGATTTTGGTCTTCAGTAAAGTTTCCATAGGTAATATTTATTTTTATGGGAGTAGAACTTGTGACAATGTCAGTTGAAGCACATTTATTTCCAATCGCTTTAAATATGATGGTAAATAATCTTGTGCCATTAGGTAAGTTCCTACCAGTTGCATTTGGATCATCCCAAGAGAAGGTCATCTGTCCTTTTTTGATGATACCTTGACCTGGAGGGCCTATATTGTTGATAGAAAGAGCCACTGGAGCTGTGGAGAAATTTGTGGTATTTACATAATCAAGTACTAAAGAATCCCAGTTTATTGAAAATGTAACACCTGCCAAATTAGTAAATCCAGCCACCGTTACATCCACAGATGCATTTTGACTAGAATCTACAGTGACAGTTGACATAGTTACGGTCAACTGTGCTTGCGACTTGTTGCCTACAAATAGAAGCATACAAGTAAAAAGAGCTAAAAAAATTTTCCTCATGATGAGAATTTTAATTATTTAAAATTATAATGCAAAAATAAGTATTTATTTACTTAAAAATCAAATATATACCGATTTTGTTAATGTAAGTGCAACTCAGAATTAATCTTCATTGGACTTAGCAATTCTTAAATCTGTATATATCAAATAATAAGCCAAAAAAAATTGTAAACACTTAAAAGGCGGGAAACTCTGTATTTTTGCACAAATATAGGTCAATTTTTGAATTTAGGACGTTTTTTTTGTTAGAATAATCTAAGAGTATGTTTTAATTTTTATTGCCTTATAATCAATATCTTATGAACCTGACTTCAAAATACTCTTTTCGTTTAGTCCACTAAACTCTTTAATTCTTTTATTGTCAGAACCATAACCTATTGATTAGCAACTAAGAAAATTTTTAAACATGCTCTAATTTGAAAAAATGGCGACACTGTATGTTTTAATAAAACCTAAAAAGCCCGTGCGAAAGTATCGCACAGGCTTTTCGAATATTTTTGGTTTACAACCTAATCTATTTGTTGATAAAGATCATTTTTTTGGTTGCCTTCAGACCGTTACTTTCCAATTCGTAGAATAATACTCCTTGTGCATTGATCTCATCAGCTGTGATGATGATTTCGCTCTTACCTTTAGGGTATACATTCTTAACTGTTTTCACAATCTTTCCGGTGATGTCATAGATGGTTAGATTTGCTTCACCCGCTTGTGGTAGACTGAAGCTAATCGCTGTACTAGTAGTGAATGGGTTCGGATTGTTTTGCTCCAATTCGAAAGCCACTTCTGATGCACTTCCATTTCTGAATTCTAATTTAACATCTAATTCACTCAAGTCATTTGTGTAAGCTTCGGCTTTAGTGATATCTGATGATACTTGTAATGTATTTGCTATTGTATTATTCGCAGATGCTCTGAATTCTAGGGTAAATAGTACTTCATCTTTTGCAAATGATTTACCATCGATTTCATTCCAGCTTAATGCTAACATACCTTTCTGTGCTTGTTCGATATTGATGTTTTCTTTACCGAATTTGATTGCACCAGATGTAATGTTTTGGTATTCAAGAGACGCTGCATCAAATGCTAGTGTCCATTGTGCACCTACCATGTTTGCAAAGTTCTCAGCAGTGATATCCATTTTTACTACATCTCCAGCTTGGTAAGCTTGGTCTACTGTAGATAAGATTAGATCTCTTTTACCTCTGTTTTCAGTTCCGTTGCTAGTTGCATTTGTCTCTGCAGAATTATTGATATCTCCAACTTTTACCGCTACGAAATCATTATTCATTAATGACGTATTAAAGTTAATGACTCTGATGAATTCTGGTGTTGACCAAGGCTGAGCAATATCACTTATTGTTGATGACTTGTCAAAGAATCTCCAAGATTTATTTGAAGGCAAGTTAGAGTAGATACCTAGAATCAATTTTCTCAACTCTACTAAATCCGCTGCCGTCACTTTCTCATCATGGTTTACATCGGCTGCAAGGAACTGATAACCATTATTGAATTTCTGAGTACCTAAGATATGTCTTTGCATGATAACAAGGTCCAAAGTAGACACACCATTTAAGTGGTCAACATCTTTCTCAGGTGTCATTTGGTAACTGATTTGTTCAGGCATTCCTACGAATTCGAAGTGACCTTGATTGTTTGTCATGAACGCTTTAGTTTCATTACTATTCAAATTCTCAAGTACTACTGATACGTCTTTTACCATTTCACTTTCTGTTGTACCAATGTTACCAGCCAATCTAGATCCAGAACATGCTGTTCCGTTTGCTTGGATATTGATGGTTACTGTACAGAAGTCAGAGTTTCCAGCTGCATCCCATACATACATGGTCACTGTATTCTCACCAAGTTGCGAGCAATTGTATATTCTGCTAGTCTCATTTATATTTGAAGATAAAGAGAATCTTAATGCTCCAGGACAGTTGTCAAATGATCCAAGATCAAAATCTGATGCCCAGATAGCTACCTCTCCTGATGATGGCATGATTACAGTCGTTACTTCACTCAAACAGTATGGCGTTGGTTTCTTACGATCTCTCACTACGAATGTGTAATTACATGAAGTCTGATTACCACACTGATCTTCTACTGTCCAAGTAATTTTGTGTGTTCCTACTGGGTAAGTACCTGATGCATCATTAGTTGTACCGTTGATGAATGGACCTACACCGTCGTTATTTGGATCTATCTGATATGTCCATTTTAGCAAGTTAGCTGGTGTACAATCAGTTGCACTATTACGAAGTTCTACAAATCCGTTACAGTTCTCACCAAAAGCATCTGTCGGTGCTTTAGTACATGTAAGAAGGACTGGTTTAACATCGTCAGTGATCTTGATGATCTGTGTATATTGCCACATATTGATACCTAGTGTTGGTACTGCTGGATAAAGTTGACCATTTACATCTCTGTTTGGTCCGAATTTACACCAATCGATAACTGTCCATTTTCTAAGTATTTTGTAACAAACACCTTCTACAAATGGGAACACTTGATCTTCATAAGTATATGCTACTTGGCTACAAGCTCCTGCTCCTAATATTGGAACACCAGTTTTTGCAGGGTCTGTGTCAATATTAATACATCCCATTAACTCTACATTTGCTGGCCATCCTTGTGGAGCTGGTCTTGGTCCTGTATATGGTGTTGTATTTCTGATCGTGATAGTCTGTGTACATGACGCTGATCTACCACCTTTGTCTGTTACTGTAAATGTTCTAGTGATGACACCTTGTCCACAGTTATCGATGATACCTGTATTTCTCCATGTCAATCTTGGATCTGGACAATTATCAGTATAGTATGGTGTAGAAAGTGGCGTCGCAGAGAATACCGGTCTACCTAGTACTAATGATGATGTATCTGCACCACAATTAATGGTTACATTGATCGGACATGTAATGACTGGTGGAACTTTATCTTGAACATCTAAGATGACCATACAAGTATTTCTGTTACCGAATGCATCAGTTACTCTCAATTCTACCATTACTTCTCTTCCTACATCTTCGCAACATACTTGTACGAAAGGTGTCCAAGCTGTAGTACTTGCAGTACATCCAGGTGTCATTCTTCTTACATCAAATGTTACGTCTGTACAGTTGTCATGACTACCATCATCAAATGATTCTGCAAATACATGTGCCCAACCATTGTTTGATAATGTAACTACTGTAAATTCATCACATACTGCTACTGGTGGTGTAGTGTCGAATACATCTACTTCAGTACGACATTCTCCTGTGTTTCCACAAGCATCTGTTACTAGATATTGTACCCAAGTTCTACCTAAAGGCAATCCTCTGATCACGAAGTTTGGATAAGTACCTGTTACTTGTATGTCACCATCTTGTGTTACGAATGGTACATTGTCACCTGGATCATTACCGAAAGCATCAGCTTTTTTCACTCTAACTGTCCAAGTTGTGGTGTTACAGTCAGATATCGTGATTGGAGGTCTTACATTCCAAGTTGCTGTACAAGTATATGGGTCAGCTGTTAATATAGCAGCTACCAATACTGGAGCTAATGAAGAAGTCATATCAGCAGGACATGTCACTACTGGACCTTCATCATCTACTACTTTTATAATTTGATATTTTGTTCTAATTTCCGTTGAACACCAATCTAAGATCGTCCATTTTCTTAATATTTTGTAACTGTTTGCACAAATATCAAGTTTCTCGTCAGAGAATGTGGTATTGATCTTACAAAGTGTACTATTACCAATGAAGTTATGGTAGAATGTATCTATTAATGCATTCTGTGTACCAGATAAATTATCACACGTTTGCTGCCAAGTACCTGTAGCTACATTGTAACCTACTAAGTTTCCAGCAACACAACCTGGTAATGAAGCTCCAGCTAAAGTCGGAGTTCCTACACGGTAACCTCTTACAAAACCTCTGATGTTAATAGCATTAGGAATGTAAGGTCCACCTGTTTCTTCTGGATCTGGATAATTGTTATTGTTGGTATCCCAGTCACTACCGAATGGTACATTTTGAACTGTTTTGTGTGGATTCCAAGCCCAACCACCATCACACTCTAAGTGAGGTCTGTTGCCTGCTGTTCCATCATAATTCTTAGGGAATCTGATAGAATCTAGTGTGATTCTGCTATAATAGATAGTTCTAGCACAGATCAAAGACAAGTTATTGCTTGCATCTTTTGCTTGGTATCTAATGGTTCTAACAGCTCTAAGTACATCTGTACATGGAAGCTCAGTAGTAACGTCTGATAGAGTCGTCACTGGCACAACTCCATTACAATTGTCAGTCGCTATAGGTGCAGTAAAAACACGCGGATCATAACAACTAACTGTGATAGGCGCAGGACAAGCAATGATTGGAGCCAATTTGTCTTCAATCTTGATAGTTCCCCAGCATGAGTTGGCACCTAACCACACTCTTACGGTCAAAGTTTGACCTACATTAGAAGATGATACCCAGTTGTTTCCTGAGTATCCTACAGGTGGTTGAAGTGGCTGTCCATTCAAACCTAGGACCTGAACGACGTAAAGACAATTGCCAGGGAGACCATTGCCTTCCAGCATCATGTCTGGCGTTATTTCGACGATACAGTCCTCGTCCATTGATACTTGCACAAGGTTGTTACACGCCAATGGGCATTGTGACTGAGCTTGCATTCCCGAGTACCAGAGAGTCAGCACCGCTGACAATATACTCATTTTGATAAACCTACCAAAACCAGTACGTTTTGTAAATGTAAATTTCTCCGATTTCATGAGACAATTTGATTTAAGTTATAAACTAAAAATGATTCCAAATTCTTCTCAGACTTACGAAAGGGAAAATACTGTTGCTACTGTTAATGAATAAAGGCAAGGGGATGCCTTGAAAAATGGATTATTTATTGTTAAGACAAAAACTATACCAATTGATGATCAACTGAAAATTTAATTAAATTTGCTGTATTGTTTACACCGAATTTTTTCATGATTCGTTTTCTGTGTGCCGATACAGTTTGATCACTTATGAATAGCTCTTCTGCTATTGTTTTGTTATTCTTAAACTGGACAATGTAAGTCAAGATTTCCTTTTCTCTTTTTGTCAGTTTTTGCTTCAGTAAAAATCTATCTTCATAGACTTTTATCTTCTTTGATGCGGTATTTGGTTGGTTTACAAATTCAGGTGAAATTCTAATTCCGTCTGCCATGTAGGTTTTACCTTCCATTACCATATCTATACACTGGATTAATTCTATGGAATTGTTTGATTTTAAAACATATCCATCTGCTCCTTGCAAAAATGCTTCGCGCACCATTTGCGGTTCGCCATAATTACTTAATACAATGACTCTTACATTTGGATTGACTTTCTTTAGTTCAGAAATATAAGTCGATCCGCTGTTTTCAGCCATAGCTAATTCCATGATCAATAGATCTATAGGAAATGCTACCATTCTATTAAGTTCTTCAAGACTGTAAGCGATACCCACTATCTTTATAGGTGGATATTTCATTTCAGTCAGTATGGCTTGTATTCCCTCTGCAAACATTTTCTGATGATCAGCTATTACAGCTCTCGTGGCCATGTGACATTATTCTTAAGTTAAAAAATAAAAATTGTATCTATAATAATCCATCTCAATACAAATCAAATAAGATGCCAAAACACACCATCCGTTTTTAAAAACTAGAATTTCCATTTGGGTAACAATTTAATTATTGTCCCTAATTTTATCAAATATCACATTAATAAGTAGTTATACTTTTGTATTTTATTTAATATGTTGTCTAATATTTTTTTGAATATTTTTATAGAATTTCCTCTATGCCTTAGCCTTAGGGATGAATGTAAAAGATATAAGAAGATAAATATGGTAGCTCTTACAGCTTAATCAATGGATATATGGTGGAATTTGGCCATCATTTAACCAAAATAATGCGGGTTTAATAGATAATTGAAAATATAGTTGAATCTCCGGTAAATGAGATTGAAGGGTCAATTTAATATCAACACACCATTTGATTATAAAATAATAAAAATGCTATGAATGGTTGCCCATTTCCTTTTTGTAGATTGGATTGTCTTTCAGACTTCTGTATTTTTCTAATAGTTTTAAAGCATTTGTTCCATGGTCATAGTAGTCTTCTACAAACTTCTTCGCAGCCTGTCCTAACTGTAATGTATTAATTTTACCACTTTTTACAGCAGAAATTTGTTCTATAAATGCGGCAGGGTCATCAGCTATTAATATTTGCTCTCCATGCACTGCATCAATCCCTTCTTTTCCTAGCGTAGTGGTTATGACAACTTTACCAAGCGCCATTCCTTCCAAAATCTTTACCCTCATACCACTTCCAGAAAATAATGGGACGACCATCATACCATGATTACTCACAAATTCAATGGCATCTGCTACCTCACCATGAATGATGACGTTTTCAATTTGTTTATTTAGGAGCGACTCAGGTGTATTTCTGCCTGCAATATGGAATTTAATATCAGGAAACTTTTTATGCAAATCAGGCCATACATTGTCCAAAAACCACAATAAACCTTCCATATTTGGCATCCAATCTAAAGCACCTATAAAACAAATGTCTTTGGATTGATTGGTTTTGCTAATTCTTGTATAATTTTTAAGATCTAACCCAATTGGAGACGATATTGCACCATTTTTATATCCTAAAGCTTTAAATTTCTTGAGATCTCGGTCAGATACCGCTATTAGGTAATCGTACTTATTAAGATGGTTTAATTCGTATCTTTTTAATTTATGGGTCAAATATCTGAGATACCATTTTTTAGGCAGAAACTTAGTGTTTTTAGAAATCCTTTCCCAAATTTCAAACTCGACATTGTGTGCACGCATGGTAATAAGTGCATTAGAATGCTCTTTGATCACGTCTATATAAGGTGCAAGGTACAACGTCTCCAATTGCACTACATCATAATCATTAGTAGACAGCAATTGTATCAGCTTGTCTCTAAATTCTGTACTTACAAATCTACTGACATGATAGGAGTCCTTAGAAAACAAATTTTTAAATGCATCTAGCCAATTAACTGTATTGTCTAGGTCAGTGACATGGATTTCTTTGTAGTGATTAAAATCAACCGGCAATTCGTTCAAATCTGTAAAATGCTTAGTAGTATTCATACTCAACAATGATATCTCACAACCAAGGTTGTGAAGCGCATTGCTAAGATACGTTACTGCTATGGATTCCCCGTCTTTTAATGGATAAGGGAACTTTTTACACAATTGAAGGATCTTCATAAACTATATTAGATATCGTTTCGAACTATTCGGGCGCCAAAGGTAACCAAATAATATATAAATTACATTCTTTGGTACTTAATTTTGACAACCTATTTGCTTTAATGAATGAATGATTAAATATGCTTTTAAAACTTTTGATTCGTTTCTTTTATTGTGAAAAGTGTTAACAAAATATTAATAAATGATGTATATGATTTTTGTTTTTGTATAAGATATTGATAATCTATACCTTTTATTTCACAAATTCAAAAAAGAAAAAATGCTTTGTTTCAAATATAAGATAGCCGATGTATGATTACAAGCGTTATTAAACGTCCTTTAACTGATGTTTATGAAAATATTATTTTTTCATCTCCTTAGCAAAAGAATCTTTTAATCCGACTGTAAGGTTGAAAATTGGCTTATCTTCATTACTATCGACATCAACACAAAAATATCCATGTCTTAAGAACTGATAATGACTTCCTAACTTAGGTGTTTCTTGGTTTGACTCCATCAGTGCTGTATGGATGACTGTCAGCGAATTTTGATTATAATAAGTGAGAAAATCTACATCATCATCACCCGTTGGATCGGCTATTGTAAACAATCTATCGTACATTCTGACTTCACAAGGCTTTGATTCTGTAGCACTTACCCAATGTAAAGTGCCTTTTGGTTTGATACCCGATACATCTTCGCCACTACGACTATTATTGTAATAAGTGGCATAAATAGTGGTAACTTCTCCATTTTCATCCTTGTCTACACCAGTACAATGAAGGATATAAGCATGTTTTAGTCTGACATCTGATCCTGGTGTCATTCTGAAATACTTTGGTGGAGCATTTTCCATAAAATCTTCTCGTTCTATGTATATTTCTCTACCAAACGTGATCTCTCTATGACCTGCTGTGACATCCTCAGGATTGTTTTCTGCTTGTAACTTTTCTGATTGACCTTCAGGATAATTGGTAATAACCACTTTCACTGGATCCAATACCACCATGGTCCTGAGTGCTGTTTTGTTCAACTCTTCCCTGACACAAGACTCTAGAAGTGATATTTCTATGGTATTTTCGCGTTTAGCTACGCCTGCTTTATCACAAAAGGTACGAATAGCCATCGGTGGGTATCCTTTACGTCGCATTCCTGATACTGTCGGCATTCTTGGGTCATCCCAACCTGTGACATATTTATCTTGTACGAGTTTGAGCAATTTTCTTTTGGAAGTAATCATATACTCCACATTCATCCTAGCAAATTCATATTGCTTAGAAGGGAAAATCTCAAGTTTGTCAATAAACCATTCATATAATGGTCTATGATGTATAAATTCGAGAGAACAAAGCGAATGTGTGATCTCTTCTATAGAATCTGACTGGCCGTGGGCAAAATCATACATTGGATATATACACCAAGTATCTCCCGTGCGATGATGACTTTCTTTTTTTATTCTGTAGATAATTGGGTCCCGCATGAGCATATTTGGAGAAGTCATGTCGACATTTGCCCTAAGTACTTTTGAACCATCAGGATATACACCATTTTTCATTTCTTCGAATAGTTGAAGATTTTCGGCAACACTTCTAGACTTGTAAACACTGTCTGTGCCAGGAATAGAAGGTGTACCTTTCATGGCTGCTATCTCTTCAGGTGTACTATCGTCTACATAAGCTAGGCCTTTTTCTATCAACTTAACTGCAAATCCATATAATTTGCCAAAATAGTCTGATGCGTACAAAGGTTCGCCTTGCCATTGATAACCAAGCCATTGTATATCTTTTTTGATACTTTCTACATACTCTGTCTCTTCTGTCGTAGGGTTGGTATCATCAAATCTAAGATTGGTAGCACCATTATATTTCTGTGCAATACCGAAGCTTATGCTTATGGCTTTACAGTGTCCAATATGCAAATATCCATTGGGTTCAGGTGGGAATCTTGTAAGAATTCTACCATTATGTTTACCATTTTTGATATCTTCTTCTACTATCTGTTCGATGAAGTTGAGTGATTCTTTTTTATCTTCTGACATATTATTAAGGCTAAGGTTAAGGCTGAGATTTAGGTTAAGGTTGAGAATAAGATTAAGGCTAAGATTAAACTTGAGAAACGATTACATTCTTTCAGGCATTTCGATTCCGAGCATGTCAAATGCTTTTGATAACACATCTCCCACCATGATACTTAATTGAATTCTGAATGACTTTGCTTCACTAGACTCTGCATTCAAAATTCTAACATCGTGATAGAATCTATGAAAATCCTTGGCTAAAGCATAAGAATAGTTGGCAATAGATGACGGATCATATTGTTCTCCGGCCTCTCTGACGATGTCAGGGAAATTCATAACGTGTTTGATCAATGTTTTTTCTTGTTCATTGACATCGTTATATAAATAGGCGTTTGAAGATGTCTCATTACCTGCTTTTCTGATGATAGATTGGATTCTGACATAAGCATTTTGAATATATGGTCCTGTTTGTCCCTGCATATCTACAGATTCTTTAGGATCAAAAATCATACGTTTTTTAGGTTGGACCTTGATTATGAAGTACTTGAGTGCTCCGAGACCTATTTTTCGCAATGTATTGATTTGTTCAGCTTCAGGAAGTGTTACAATTTCTCCTCTTTCTGCCGACATTTCTGTTGCTTCTGCAATAACTTCTGCAATAAGATCATCAGCATCTACTACGGTGCCTTCACGTGATTTCATTTTGCCAGTCGGTAGATCTATCATACCATAAGACAAATGATACAAACCATCAGCAAAAGGCTCGCCAAGTCGTTTTAAAATCTCAAAAAGTACTTTAAAATGATAATCTTGTTCATCTGCTACCGTATAAACCATCTTGTCTATGCCATAGTCTGCATATCTCTGTTGAGCTGTACCTATATCTTGTGTTATATATACAGATGTACCATCGCTACGCATGACAATTTTGCGATCCATACCCACGTCTTCAAGGTTGACCCACACACTTCCATCAGGCTCTTGGTAAAAAACACCTTTTTTGATACCATCATCTACTGCTTTTTTCCCAAGTAGATACGTATCTGACTCATAATATAAGGAGTCAAATGTTACACCAAGTTTATCATAAGTGACATCAAATCCATCATAAACCCATTGATTCATTTTTTGCCATAGTGAGACAGTATCAGCATCTTTTGCTTCCCAATTGATTAGCATTTGTTTTGCTTCTGCACCTAAGGCACTATGATCGTTAAAATATTTATTTTTATATTCCTTAAAAAAAGTTGTTTGGTCTTGACCTTCCTTTTTTAGTGCTTCGTAAATAGCAATTCCTTCCGCTGAAGATTGGAATTCGTTATATTCCTTCATCAACTCTTGCTCAAAACGGACATAATATTCACCAACGAAATGGTCCCCCTTTATTTGGGTTGAAGAAGGAGTAGCATCATTTCCAAATTTTTGCCATGCAAGCATGCTTTTACAAATGGCGATACCTCTGTCGTTTATAACTTGAGTTTTTATAACTTCATAGCCATTGGCTTGAAGGATTTTGCTGCATGACCAACCAAGCAAAATATTACGAATATGTCCTAAGTGCAGTGGTTTATTGGTATTAGGAGAAGCAAATTCTACCATCACTTTTTTACCATTAGGCGCTGAAATGCCATAATTCGAAACGTTAGAAATACTCTTAATGGTTTCTGTCCAAAATTGAAATGATAAGGTTAGATTTAGAAAACCTTTGATGGTGTTATGAGCAACAATGTTTTCATCATTTGCCACTAACCATTCACCAAGTGTTTTGCCTATATCCTCAGGAGATTTGCCCAATGTTTTTACCAATGGGAAAATGACAAAAGTATAATCACCTTCAAACTCTTTTCTTGTTTCATTAATCAAAACATCATTTTCGTTCAATTCGATACCAAAAGCTGTTTGGACTGCCTTTATATAGCTGTGTTTGATTGCTGTCAAATATAACATATCTTCCCTTCCTTTTTCGTTTGAAATGCAAAGGTACGAATTCTTAAAGAATTTTATTTTGTATTGCTTTAATTTGGGTGTGATTAATGTTAAAATATTTTGTAGTAGGCTATTTTTACAGTTTGACCGATTTTATTCATACTATTTAATTTTCATATGCCATTTTTGGAAATATGTATCTAACAGACATAAAATATATTATACTGATACTTTGATACAAGGCGAAAATCTAATAAATTTATTACCTAAAATACTAACAATGAGACGATTTTATTATTAATTTTGCGATGTTTTTTAATTCATATGACATTTTGATCTGTATATAAATAATAATGCCCATGAGGAATTTTATAAAATTTACATTTGCGTTCCTTTTTGTCACGCTAGTAATATCTTCTTGTAAAAAGGACATCGAAGGAGATACTACATCTTCTTTAAATAAAGTAGAAGAATATAATAATCACGTTTTATTTGAGTGGAATGATTTATTTCTACGAATAGAAAGACATGGCGCAGGCTATAGACCTTGTCCGACTGCCAATGCACTTGGTTATATTGGTCTAGCTAATTATGAAGCTTGTGTGACGGGTATGCCCGCATATGCTTCTTTAGAAGGTTATTATAATAATATAAATATACCAAATGCACTTGTAAACCAAGAATACCACTGGCCAACAGTCGTAAATGCGGTAAATAGATACATGTATAGCAGACTTTTTCCAGAAGTTAGACAAGATCTATACAGCGAGATAAAAGTATTAGCAGATAAACTTGATAAAGAATTTGAAGCTGATGCTACTGCTGATGTTTTGATTAGATCTAAAAATCATGGTGAAGCGGTAGCTGCTGCTGTGTGGGAATACATGAAAACAGATCCTGCTACTTTTGATAAATACAAAGACCCTTTTGAGAATTATGATTGGGAAGCTAATTATAAAAAGGATGGAGATTGGGTACCTACATTCCCAGGTCCAAACAAGGGTATGTTTCCATATTGGGGAAAAGCAAGAACAATGGCCATTAAAGAAGATTTGAAACTTTGTCGTCCTTATTCTACTTATACCGAATATAGTGAAGATCCTAAATCAGGATTTTACGCACAAGCAATAGAAGTTTACAGTAAAAATACACCCGCATTAGATTATCAATCAGAATGGGTGGGTGAATTTTGGAGTGACGATTTATTAGATTTGACTTTCAGCCCACCATCTAGATGGATTGCTATAGCAAATCAAGTGTATAAATATGAAGACGCGAGCTTAGAAGAAGCGATAGTAGCTAATGCAAAAGTTGGTATCGCGCTTCATGATGCAGCAATCGGCTGTTGGAATTCCAAATATCATTATAACCTAGAAAGACCAGAATCTTATATTCAAAGAGTAATTGACCCTACTTGGGAGCCAAATCTTGATAATCCATTGACTGGTGATGGTGGTATTTCACCGTCTTTCCCAGCTTATCCTTCAGGACACTCTACATTTGGAGCTGCGTCTGCGGAAGTGCTTGCAAGTGTGTTTGGATATAGTTATGCTATGACAGACAATTGCCATAAAAATAGATCTGAATTTTCTGGTTACCCTAGATCATTTACAAGTTTCTACGAAATGGCAAATGAAAACGCATGGTCTAGAGTTCCTCTAGGTGTGCATTTCAGAATGGATGCAGAAGAAGGTATGAGATATGGTACCGAAATAGGAAGAGCAGTCAATAGACTAAACTGGAAGAAATAAAATAAATTTAAAGTATATAAAAAGGGTCATTATTGGCCCTTTTTTGTTTCATAAATTATCCAATTCATATGTTACTAAATATTAAATCATTTTTTATTATACTTTTTATCGCATTATCTTTATTTGCTTGTAAAAGCAAAGAAGAAGCTCAACCACAAAGTGATACCCAAGAAATAAAGGAGAATTATGGTACAGGCGAGACATCAAGGGTATTCACACGTGTCAATGGTAAAATAGAAGGTAAAATGACAGATTATTATCCTTCAGGTAAACTCATGGGAGAACGTTTTTTTGAAAATGATAAACAAATTGGGAAAACTACGTTGTATTACGAAGATGGTACTATAAAAGAAGTTCAATATTATGAAAATGGTCTCAAAAATGGTGGGGACACTGTCTTTTATGAAAATGGTAAACCTAAGTTTGCAGTAACGCTTAAAGATGAGAAAAAGAACGGTTACCTGAGAAAGTGGGACGAAGATGGCTCTCTAATTTATGAAGCCAAATTTGAAATGGATACACTTGTAGAAGTTGGTGGCGAATCAACCAGAAAATAATGAAAATAATCATCCAGATACATGCGGCAGTAGAAATCATAGGTGGTTTTGTGTTATTGTTTAATCCCGAGTTGTTGCTTAGTAACAATAGCCCGAATCTACAAGCACTTGTTGTTGCTAAATTATATGGTATCACAGCTTTTTTTATAGGTATCATATCTTATTTGATTAGTAAGTCATTTGAGTATAACCAAACCTACAAAAAGATTATACTTAGTGTCATTGGATTTCATCTTTGTCTAGCATTTTATATGTTCGGAGTTTATCAACAGAATTTGACACCACATCTTGGTGCTTTTGGCACGCATTTAGCAATAGCTGTTGGTTCTTTATTTCTTTATCTTAAAGATTTTCAAAAGTTTGAATCATGATAGATAGCCAACTTTCAGAATTAATAGATATTCTGACTTTCCAAAAAACAGACGATGATACATACATTGCTAAAAACTTATTCATAGGAAGCCCAAATGTTTATGGTGGACAAGTACTTGCCCAAGCTATAAGTGTTGCAAATCTGACGATCTCTGACGATAAAGTTTTACATTCCATTCATTCTTATTTTATTAATCCTGGCGATAATGACGAAGATATCATTTATAAGGTAGAGACGATAAAGGACGGGAAGTCTTTTAATACCAGAAGGGTAGTAGCGACCCAAAAAGGTAGAGATATCTTTGTACTCGTAGCATCTTACCAAAAACCAGAAGTAGGCATAGAACATCAAGCTGTAATGCCGAATGTTGCGAGACCAGAATCACTGACATCTTTTTCTGACCTTTTTGCAGAATTTGCGGAAAAATTTAAAGTTGAGCCGAGAGGTATTTTTTCGCCCAAAGGTCCTTTTGTTTTTCATCCTGTAGAACATTATGATCCATTCAACCCTCGCATAAGACCGCCAATGAATCACACTTGGTTCAAGACTAATGGTGCATTAAACGATGACACCAAACTACATCAAACAACATTGGCTTATGCATCAGATTTTAATTTGTTGATTACCGCATTGATGCCACATGGTCTATCGTTTTTTACAACACCGATGCAGATAGCAAGTCTTGATCACGCCATGTGGTTTCACCGACCTGTGAGAACAGATGATTGGTTATTGTATGTAGTCGAAAGTAGCAATGCAAACAGCGGGAGAGCTTTTTGCACAGGTAAAATATTCACAAAAGACGGTTTGCTAGTAGCTAGTACAGCACAAGAAGGACTGATAAGGAAGCTATCTTAAAGCTATATTTTAGATAGTATTTTATGGTTTTTTTAGACAGTAATTTTTGGGATTTGCAATAATTTGCTTATTTTGAGTGTAATCTATTGTAATTAATATAAATATAGATATATTTATATCTTATATGACACTTTTATACAGATAGATATTGAACAAATCAACACTTTTATACAGATAGATATTGAACAAATCAACACTTTTCTACAGATAAATCTCCCCTAGAGTTCTTATCGTCAGTGGTAATTTTACCAATATTCCACTGTATAGTACATATGCGATCGAAAATGTTTTTAATAAAGAAATATAATAAGTAAAAAAGAAAACTTATTTTTGCGAACAAATGTTCGTATTGGATGAGTAGTAAATATTTCAGTAGTCTCGTTGTCAAGGATATTGACAAACAAACAAAGGATAGCGTCAAAATTACTTTTGATATTCCAACAAACTTAAAAGATGATTTTAAGTATGTGGCAGGTCAATATTTGACGATCAAAAAAACTATTAACGGGGAAGACTTGCGTAGGTCTTATTCCATATGTACGGCTCCTGAAGAAGATACTATTTCTATTGCAGTCAAAAAAGTTGAAGACGGAAGGTTCTCATCATTTGCTGTGGATCAACTTAAGGTAGGAGATAGCCTAGAAGTTATGCATCCTACAGGAAATTTTATTTATAATTCAACTTTAGATAGCAAAGGGCAAGTAGTTTTTTTCGCAGCGGGTAGTGGTATTACACCTGTGATGTCTCATATAAAACATTTACTAAAGTCCTATCCTGATATTCAGATTGTCCTTTTTTATGGCAATAGGAATTTTGAGTCCATCATATTTAGGGAAGAGTTAGAAGGTATTAAGAATAAATATTTGACTCGATTTGCACTTTATCACATATTCACAAAGGAAAAAATAGGAATTCCCATCCAATATGGACGTATAGATGGCGAGAAGTGTCAAAAGTTTTCAGGAAAGTTTTTTGACCCCGAAAACACTGATGCCTACTTATTGTGTGGGCCAGCAGAAATGATATTTGGTGTCAAAGATGCTTTGATAGGATTAGGTATAGATACTTCAAGAATCCATTTCGAATTATTTAATACAGACGGTATAGTAGCAAAAAGCAAAGAAAGCCAAGCAATAGTTGATCCTAAAAATGATGGGCTGGCTAGTAGTGTTTCTATAAAAATGGATGGCGATATTTTTGAATTTTCTGTTGGTTATAATGGTATCAATCTACTTGATGCAGCTTTAGAAAATGGTGCTGACCTTCCTTATGCTTGCAAAGGTGGTGTGTGTAGCACATGCAAAGCAAAACTGACTGAAGGAGATGTCTCCATGGATCTAAATTATGCACTAGAGCCAGACGAACTCGAAGCTGGATATATCCTACTCTGTCAAGCACATCCACGAAGCGAAAAGATAAGTGTGGACTTTGACCAAAAATAATAGATGATGATCGCTGAGAAAATAAGTAAAAAACAAATCATTATAAATGCAGCTGCTGACCTATTTAAAGATAAGGGCTACAATGCGGCATCCATAAGAGACTTAGCGACCAAAGTAGGATTAGAACCATCTAGCATTTACAGTCATATAAAGTCTAAAGAAGATTTACTAAGCGAAATCTGTATGGGATGCGCACAAAAGTTTACAGAAGGTATGGAGCAGATTTCAAATGCAGACATGTCTTCTAGGAAAAAAATTGAAGCCCTAATAACATTACACCTAGATATTGCTTTTGAAAATCTCGCTTCCATCACGGTGTTCAATGATGAATGGAGATATCTTCCTGATTCCGTTTTGAATGAATTTTTAATCCTACGGAAGGATTATGAAAAGCAATTTAAAAAAATATTGATGGAAGGCAAAGAAGAAGGTAAATTTGAATTTCAACACACAGATATCGTTTTTAATGTCATCATTAAAACATTGAGCTGGTCTTATGCTGGCGTCAAAAAGTATAAAAAAGAAGAGTTGCAACAAGAATTAACTAGTTTTATTTCAAATGCACTTCATAAAAACTGAATTATCCAAAACACTTTTGATAAATAAATATTATAACAAAAAAATATAGTATCATGGACAATATAAATTCATTAGAGCACAGATTTCAATCAGCAATTGACAATGATGAAAAAATTGAAGCTAGAGATTGGATGCCTGATGCATATCGTAAAACATTGGTTAGGCAGATTTCACAGCACGCACATTCTGAGATCGTAGGTATGCTACCTGAAGGCAATTGGATCACAAGAGCTCCGAGCTTAAAAAGAAAGCTAGCACTACTTGCCAAAGTTCAGGATGAAGCTGGTCATGGTCTTTATTTGTATTCAGCAGCAGAAACGCTCGGCGTGTCTAGAGATGAAATGTTAGATCAGTTACACACAGGAAAGGCAAAATATTCTAGTATATTTAATTATCCTACGCTGACTTGGGCTGATATGGGTGCTATAGGTTGGCTTGTTGATGGTGCTGCTATCATGAATCAAGTGCCATTATGTCGATGTTCTTATGGTCCATATGCTCGTGCGATGGTGAGAGTGTGCAAAGAAGAGTCATTCCACCAAAGACAAGGATATGAAATTTTATTGACATTATGCAACGGTACACCTGAACAAAAGGCAATGGCTCAAGATTCGCTCAATAGATGGTGGTGGCCTTCATTAATGATGTTCGGTCCGAGCGATGCAGATTCACCACATTCTGCGCAGTCTATGAAGTGGAAGATCAAAAGATTTTCTAATGATGAGTTGAGACAAAGATTTGTAGATATGACCGTTCCACAAGCCGAAATTTTAGGGATTACGATACCAGATCCGTTATTGAAGTATAATGAAGAGACAGGTCATTATGATTTTGGTCCAATAGATTGGGATGAATTTTGGGAAGTAGTCAATGGAAATGGACCTTGTAATAAAGAAAGATTAGCTGCAAGAGTGAAAGCGCACGAAGATGGTGCTTGGGTTCGAGAAGCAGCAGTTGCCCATGCCAAAAAACAACAGCAAGCAAAGTTATCAGTCGCTTAAAAACACAATATTTATGTATCGTTATATTTTAGTTTTCGTTTTAGTTATACTAAGTGTACAAATGGTCATCTGCCAAAAAAGCAAAATCGATGCTAAATTATTAAGTGCGCCTGAAAATGAAATTCAAAATATAGTGGTCATCCTTCACGAACAAGCAGATATCAGCCAAGCAAAATCACTTCGGGGCAAAGATGTCAAAGCAAATTTTGTGTACAACCAACTTATTGATAAAGCAAATAAGACACAAAATGAAGTCACAGATCTATTGAAATCAAGAAGCAAGCCATTCAGAAGTTTTTATATTGTCAATATGATATCCCTTTCGGCAGATTTAAACCTTATAAATGAATTAGCTGCTTTGTCTTCTGTAAAAAGTATCATTCGCGATGGCAATTTTATGATGCTCGAACCCGTACAAGATCGAACAGAAGGTCAGAATAGAGCCATAGAATGGAATATTTCAAAAATCAAAGCGCCCGAAGTATGGGCATTGGGCTTCACAGGTCAAAATGTGGTAGTCGGTGGACAAGATACAGGCTATAAATGGGATCACGCTGCGCTAAAAAATCAATATCGTGGGTGGAATGGAAGCACAGCGAACCATGATTACAATTGGCATGATGCCATCCATGAAGACAATCCACTAAGTCAAGGCAGTAATTCTTGTGGTTTTGATTCACCTATACCATGCGATGATGACAATCACGGAACACACACCATGGGCACGATGATAGGAGATGATGGGGCTGGAAATCAGATAGGTGTAGCACCAGGTGCAAAGTGGATAGCATGTAGAAATATGGAGAATGGATATGGTACATTGACGACGTATGTGGAGTGTTTTGAATGGTTTCTGGCACCTACCCCAGTGGGTGGTGGTGCACCTGACTCAGACAAAATGCCACATGTAATCAATAATTCTTGGGGCTGTCCTCCAGTAGAAGGATGTGACGGAAGTAACTTTTCAGTGATGGAAACGGCATTGAATACTCTCCGTAGTGCTGGTTGTGTCATAGTTGTTTCAGCTGGGAATTATGGTTCTGGATGTAGCACAGTTAGTGATCCTGCTGCCATCTTTGGAGGAAGTTTTTCTGTTGGCTCCACGACTTCTACGGACGCTATTTCTGGATTTAGTAGTAGAGGTCCAGTAACTATTGATGGATCAAATAGACTTAAACCCAATATTTCTGCACCTGGTTCTAATGTACGATCTGCACTAAGAGATGGTGGGTATGCAGCCTTTAACGGTACAAGTATGGCAGGCCCACACGTGGCAGGTCTAGTAGCTTTATTGATTTCTGCCAATCCTTCGTTAGAGGGAGAAGTAGATCTTATAGAAGACATCATCGAGCAAACTGCGGTACACTTGACAACTGCACAAACATGTGGCGGCGTACCGGGTACAAATATACCCAATAACACTTTTGGTTATGGTCGTATTGATGCACTTGCTGCAGTTGAGATGGCATTGCTTACAAAATATGCACCATATATAAAGTCAACTTCCGCATATTTGATCAATGATGCTAATGCAGGCTTAGTGTTAACTAATGTCCAAAATCAAAAATATAGAATCGGAGTAAATAACGCAGGTGAGTTGTCTACAAGCTTGATTACAAATGTATTTCCTTCAAGTGTAGGTACTACATCAGGAAGTATAGCAGCTGAGCAAGCCTTGAGTTTTATACTCAGATCTCCCAATAATGCGCTATGGAGATTGAGTATAGATGTAAATGGAAAGTTGGTCGCATTATCTATACCTAGTGCTCCATCAAATGTAAGCATAATTCAAACAGGTGATTTTTATATCCAAGAAGGTCTGAAAGGAGTGATATCTAGAGATGCAAGTAACAATTGTTATCTTACTAATATCACTACGCTTGGACAAATTATCACTATTCCAACCACATGCCCTAATTAAATTTTTAAATAAGTATCATATGAACAACTGGCCGCTTTTCGAAGTCTTTATCAGATCTAAAAATGGACTTAATCATAAACATGTAGGTAGCCTCCACGCTTCAGATGCCCACATGGCTATCCAAAATGCACGTGACGTCTACACAAGAAGAAGTGAAGGAGTGAGTATTTGGGTAGTAGAAGCCAAGCATATTACGGCATCTAATCCTGACGATAGCGAAGCACTTTTCGATCCTGCAGAAGACAAGATTTATCGTCACCCTACTTTTTATGAATTGCCCATCGAACTAAAACACATGTAATATTATGGAAGATTTTAAGAAGGATTATATACTGTATCTAGCGGATAATGTGATGATACTTGGTCAGCGTCTTGGAGAGCTGTGTGGACACGGACCTGTGCTAGAGCAAGATATAGCTATGACCAATATATCTTTGGACTTGATTGGTGAAGCACGAAATTACTATCAGTATCTAGCTGAGATCGAAGGTGGTCATGAAGACTATTACCCAATGAAACGTGACGTCCGATCTTTTAAAAACGTCATTCTTGTAGAGCGTCCGAATGGTCATTGGGGAGATACCATTATGAGACAATTTATGTTTGATTGTTTTCATTATTATTTACTAGAAGGACTTACAACTTCCACAGACCAAAGATTGAGTAGTATTGCTAAAAAAAGTATTAAAGAAGCAAGTTATCATTTGTCTTTTTCTAGTGAGTGGGTCATTAGGCTTGGCGATGGCACAGACGAAAGCCATCAAAAAATGCAGGAGTCACTGAATGATACAATGCCGTATTTTGAAGAAATGTTTTTGCCAGCAGCTTTTGAATTAGCATGTCAATCAACTGGAATTGCACCAGATTTGGGCACAATAAGAAAGTTAGCTTATCACAAATTTGAAGAAACAATTCATACAGCAACCTTAACGTTGCCTGAAAATAAAGCCTTTCAAAAAGGTGGTAAAACTGGGTTGCATAGCGAGCATTTAGGGTATATTTTAGCAGAGCTACAGTTTATGCAGCGCGCATATCCAAATGCAACTTGGTAAAGATGGTGCATTAATAGTTTTTTTTAACTATCAAATAAGACAATTCCCAAAGGAAATGAAATAATTTAACGAATAGTAGCACACCGATGCAACTATAGGAAACAACTATGTGTCTTTATATCAAACATTCATGTAAACATTGGATACCCGGGAGATCGACACAAAACTTATCAACGATTGTATTTTAGGAAAAAGAGATGCTCAGTTTTCTCTTTATAGGAAGTACAGCGGAGCTATGTATAATATTTGTCGTAGGATGATTACGGATGAAGCAGAAGCGGAAGATATTCTCCAAAATTCGTTTATGGATGTCTTTACAAAGCTGAAAATGTTTAAACATGAGTCCACACCAGGTGCTTGGATAAAAAGAATTGTGGTCAATAATTGTATCAATCACCTACGCAAACAAAAGCCAATCATTAAGGAATTAGATCATAATACCGATTTTGTGGATGACCAAGGTGATGAAGGTGTCGAATATAATGTGACATCGATCCGAAAGGCAATAGATTCATTACCAGAAGGATATAGAGTGGTTTTCAGTTTGTACGCCATAGAAGGTTATGACCACACAGAAATTTCGGAAATTTTAGAAATCACAGAGTCCACTTCAAAATCTCAATATAGTAGAGCTAAGTCCAAACTCTACGAGATCCTAAGATCAAATGGTGGCTTGAATAGTATTTATAATTGAAAGTTTGTAATTAGAATATAAAATGAAGGATAAGTTAGAAAGTTTTATCGCCGAAAATAGAGAGGGTTTTGATCCTTATCTACCGGATAAAAATATCTGGTATCGGTTAGAAAATCAGCTAGATAAAAAGGATCAGACAAAGATGATTATGCTTTGGTCTACCAAGATTGCTGCTGTACTTGTGGCTGTTCTGGTGTGTGGTATCGTGTTAGGTATTTCTATCAGCAAAAACAGCCAATCTGATCTCAATTATGCAAGTTCGCCCGCTTTGCAAAAGTATCAGGAAACAGAACAATATTATCAACAACAGGTCAATCTTAAATTGGGTGAACTAAAGGATAGCAACACAATTTCCACAGTAGAAGCCGATCTTAAGCAATTGGACGAAATATATAATCAGTTGAGACAAGAAATGATTCAATCCAATTATACCAATACCGAAGTCATGATTAACGCCATGATTAAAAATCAAAAAACGAAAATAGAAATTTTAGAAAACATTTTATCAAAACAAAATAAAGTAAGTTATGATACCGAAAAAATATCCATTTAAATCCATCCTTTTGGTTGCCTTTTCGATTTGTTGGTTTGGTTTATTTGCCAATACAAATACAGAAAAAATAGAATTAAATAAACGTGTGACAAAAGAGTTTGCTTCTAATATATCCACCGCACTAGACGTAAATAATGTTTACGGAAAGGTGACGCTCAAGACATGGGATAGATCTTTTGTACATATAGATGCTTTAGTGACCGTCAAAGCAAATTCAAAAAGCACTGCTCAAGAAAAACTAGATGAAATATCCATCATTCTGAAACAGTCTGGCAACAACATTAGTGCATTGACAGAGATCTCATCATCTAATTCGTCTTGGTGGTCATCATGGTGGAGCGGAAGTAATAATGTCAATATCGAGATTAATTATACCATACAACTACCAGCAAATCTCAAAATTAATCTTGAGAATAGATACGGTAATATTTATCTACCTGACTACAAGGGTAAGACTAGTATCATCCTGAAATATGGTAACCTGGAAGGCAAAAATATAGAAAATGACCTTATGCTAGATTTGTCTTATGGCAAAGCAACTATGGGTTCTGTAGATGATATTATAGGTGATATTGCCTACTCTGATTATAGAGGCATCAATTCCAGTACTGTAAAAGTTACATCCAAATATTCTAAAGTATATTTGGATGATGTCAAAACTATGACAGCCACTAGCAAATATGACCATTACAAACTTGGTGACGTAGGATCACTTACCATGACAGGTGCATATGATGATGTTTATGTATCGTCACTTGCATCAGGAACGGTAAACGCAAAATATTCTGGAATTGAGATACTGTCTTTGAGTAATTCTCTAAATATGGATATCAGTTATGGTAGTTTGGTAGTGAATAATCTGAAGACATCATTTAAAAACATGAATATAAACACCAGTTATGCACCTATAAAATTGCATGGTATGGTAGCTTCAAAAGTCATTGTAGATGGCAAATATTGTGATGTAAACACAGGATCTGATTTTATCCAGAAATCGAAGTCATCACAAGGAAGTAGCATTTCGTTAATTGGTTATAAAATTAGTGAACGTACAAATGCACAAATAAACATCACTTCCAAATATGGTGACGTAATCATGAAGTGAAATAAAAAAGGGGCCTACAAAGCCCCTTTTTTATTTATAATGTATTTGTGATATTAGTTTAAAGTATATCTAGCTGCTAATGCGCCATATCCACCAGCAAAACCATTACCATAACCATTTACAAAGAAAGTTGGAATCCAGTCAACACTAAGGTTTAATGGAATGTCTTCAAATTTGTAATCTAGCCCAAG
The DNA here is from genome assembly GCA_035299145.1 of Saprospiraceae bacterium. Lineage (GTDB taxonomy): Bacteria > Bacteroidota > Bacteroidia > Chitinophagales > Saprospiraceae > OLB9. The sequence continues at coordinate 298,945 of DATGWZ010000030.1, read as the reverse complement.
GACGCCAGAAATACCTATAGACGTTGAACTTCCTGCATCTAGGAATGCTGAATCATAAGACCAGAAATAAACATTTGCACCTGCTCCATAGTACCATTTTAGGCCATTTACCGAAGCAATCTCATTGTGATGTTGGTAGTATGCTCCAATATTAAACCATGAATAACCAGAAAAACTTCTAAAACCAGCGACACCCTCAAATGCTCCTTGTTCAGAAATAAACTTTTTGTATGACACAGATAATGGTGTCCCTAATCTTAGACCAATTGCCGAATTATATTCTTGTGCTTGACTTACAGCAACAAACATAAACAACAATACAAAAACTGAAAGTACTTTTGTTTTCATTCTAAATATTTTTATTTGGTTAATTAAAATACAAATATATAACAGAAATCTGAGATGCGTATCTTTTTTTAAATGAAGTGTGTTATTATTGAAGTGAAATGGGGAGATCTTAGGATTTTCGTTTCTTTTTTGATTTGTTTTTTGATGTCGACTCAGGGTAATTATCACCTAATCCAAATCTTCCTCCAAATCCAAACGAAGTGAGACCAATCTTTCCTGTACCGTTGGCACCCACTCTATATATCCCAACATCAAATCCAAATTTATTTTTATTTCCGAACAAAAGACCAAAGTTTCCACCCATATAACTCCAACCTTCTAATCCAGCAAAAGAACTAAATTGATATATGTATCTTGGCGATAGATAAATGGTAAACTTTTCTGTTGGATGAAAACTAGCATAAACCGGGATCTGTACATTCCATAAACTACTGAAAAGTCCAAAAGTACCTATTTCCCCACCAGTACCTAATGCAAATTTGGATAATCTATCACCAACTAGCTGATACTTAACACCAGCATTAAAATTAAAGTTTGTGTTCAGACGAACGAAAACATCAAGTTTTTCTGTGACTCCATATTTACCACCTACCTCAATATTAGGAAACGAAAACCTAGGTATATCTACTATGCCCGTTGAATCTTCTAAATCACTGAAAGTTGGACTTTGAGAAAGGTTTAAAGACGCAATAATTTCTCCATTTCCTTCACCGACCGATTTTCCGTCTTGGTAGCCAGTAAGTGATGCACAGCTAGAAGCGAATAATACAATTAGGTAAAATGAAAATCTAATAAATAAATATTGACCTTGAGTTTTCATAATGATGATTTTGATAGATTGTTAATAAAAGACAAAAGTAACATTTATTCAATTAAGACCAACAAAATATGGTATAAAATGGAGTGTGTACGTCCGTTAGGTTGACTTATAGGAAAAAGATGATAATTTATTTTTTTGATTTACTTTGCTCATCAAAAATTTACCACCAAGTCCAATGTTTAATATTGTTAGGATGCCTATGTCTCTCACATTAAGACTATATAATCCTTTATCCAAACCCAATTTATTGGTACTGCTATATTAAAACCCGAAACTTGTTTAATGAAGACTTTATTTCGCTTTGACCAATTGACCTACCATCTTGATTATCCAGATACATATAGACGCATCAAATTAGTGATCCCTATTAAAAGATACACAACGATATTTAAACCCATACAAAATAAGTAGTTATTGCGTGTTGTTAAAGTCAATTCATGTTATTTTTCTTTTATTATTGTAACTGTTGCTTTTTGTCCCATTTTTAGATTTGATTGAAACTCTACTGTTTTATCGCCTTCAAGTATTATCATGGCAGTATTTGGTCCTTGGGAACCTTCATTTACAGCTTCTATTGTAAATATATTTTCTTCCGATTCTAATGCAAGTTCTACTTTTTTTCTGACTTTAGATACAGTGTAATTCTGCAAAATTATTTTTCCATTATGGGACAAATTAATAATATCACCATCTTCAACACTATTATCCCAAATCTCGAAACTCACTTTATCTGATTTGTTAAACACATTTAAATTCTGGGATGTAGTTAATTGGTTTGTTTGAAGACTATCGAATATTTGAATAGGATTATATTTCTTTTTCGTATCATCGTCCAATTCTTTGGATTTTTGGATTTTTTTATTTGCTTTGGCTAAATAGGACTGAACGGTCAGTGAACTGACAAGTTCAATTGTACCATCTATACATTTAGTTTTATTTTTAAAATACCCTTTAAATTTTCCTTCAATTTTGGGCTTTTTGGCGTTCAATTTTATTTTTCCTTCGAAACTTATAAAACAAAAAGATTCATCAGAAATTGGAGATTTTGTATAAACGATATTTTTTTCTTTAAAACTTAAATATTTTTTTTCTGTATCATAGTAGCCTTCCACTAAATTTTTAGTTTCGTGGGCCCCTGTCATGTCAGTTATCGAATAGCCTTTAATCTTGCCTTCTTTTTCGTTGAAAATCAATCTATAAGGAATAGCCGATTCCATTTTTCCATTTAGTTTTATTACGCCATAAAACTCGTATGCCTGAGCAGATCCAGGGATGTGACATAATATTCCTAAAAATAAAATAAAATAAAATTTAAACATTATTTGCAATTTAAAATATTGGTGTAAATTGCAGCAAATTTACAAAATATTTATTTATGAAGACAAAGTTTTTTATTCTTTTGATCGCACTAGTAAGTGTGTCTAATTTAGGAATTGCATCTTTTCCAGTGGAAAAGGCTAAGCCAGTGGTTACATCTGTAGTTACAGAACAACCTACAAATGTGAACACTGTAAGTTCACAACAAGTACAAACTCAAGACCAAGTTCAGGTTGCAGAAGATTACACTTCTCCTGCAGCAGGTGGTGGTAAGAGCCAATTAATTGCTCTTATTATTGCTTTCTTTTTGGGAGGAATTGGTATTCACCGTTTTTACTTAGGTTATACTTGGCAAGGAGTTGTCCAGTTATTAACTCTAGGTGGATGCGGAATTTGGGCTTTAATAGATCTTATCAGAATCATTACTGGTGATCTTAAGCCAAAAGATGGTGAGTATACAGACAAACTATAATTTGTCATGTTATTAATTAAAAAGATAGCTTTCTACCTATTTAATTCAATAATTGTATTCGCTCCATTGGTGTTATTATTTCTCCCTGTTGACACATTTGATACTGGACAATCCATTTGTTTATCAAAAATGCTTGCAGGAATGGAGTGCTACGCATGTGGCATGACTAGGGCAATAATGCATCTCATTCATTTTGATTTTGAAGGCGCTTGGAATTTTAATAGACTTTCGTTTATTGTGACGCCGATGCTCTTTCCTATTTGGTTAAAGTCTGTTTACTTAATTTTAAACAAACCTTTACCTAAAATTTTAGCAAAATTAGTTTAACAAAAGGCGGCTTCGGTCGCCTTTTGTTTTTGTAATATTTATAGATGTTTAATATTATAGGATGTTATTGATTTTATTTTGTTTTTCTAATATTATTTTTCTTGAATACTTACCTATCATCCACGATTTTCACATAAGTCGTACAGAAATCAATTATGATCAAAAAACGCATGAAGTCCAAATAGCTGTCCACATCTTTATAGACGATTTTGAATCTGCATTAGTTAAATCAGGCAGCCCAAAGCTTCATCTTTGTACGCCTAAAGAAGATCAGTCCACAGATGATGCTATAGAAAAGTACTTAAATAATAAAATGAAAGTTTTCATAGCTGGTAAACCTATCACCGCTGCCTTTTTAGGTAAGGAGACTTCCAGTGATAAAATGGCTGTATGGTGCTATTTAGAGATTAGTAATGTTAAAAATATCTCAGACTTAACCATAGAAAACAAACTGCTAAACGAAATATATAACGACCAAAAAAACATCACAGATTTTACGGTCAATAAAAAGCGAAAAGCATTCATCATTTTTGATAGCGACAAAACCCAAGAAAAGATTTCTTTGTAAAGTGGCAAAAACTTCATTTGTCATCGACAATTATTAGCATTCATTAAATTTAAGACATTCAGAAAATATTTTTTACCGTATAGATTTAAAGAAAAACCTTAAATTTGTAGCATGAATATTGTTAAAAGTATATTTATCTTTCCTGTCAAAGTTTATCAGTGGTTCATATCGCCTTTACTTGGACCAAGATGTAGATATCAACCTACATGCTCACACTATATGATACAAGCAATAGAAGAATGGGGACCTATAAAAGGTATTTGGCTAGGACTCAAACGGATTGGTAGCTGTCACCCTTGGGGAGGACATGGACACGACCCTGTACCTAAAAGGAAGACAAAATAAGTAAGTATTGAAATAAAATTGTAAGTCCTTTAATCTTAAGATACAATGACTGCATCAGCCACGTTTTGTAATATTTTCTGTGCTTCTTTGAGTGTTTTGACATTTTCTTTGGTCATTATAAGGTAGTTATTCGATTGTTTCATACTCAACCCTGAGAAGTGCCCTTCTTTAGCTACATACTGCATGATGGATTGGAATACTTTGGATTCGAAATAGACGGACTGCGCATTGGCAATAAAGTAGCAATTCATTTTTCGGTTTTTTAATACCAATCTTTCGAAACCTAGCCTTTTACACACCATTCTCACCCTCAATCCATTAAACAATTCTTCCACTTGGAATGGTACCGTACCAAACCTATCTTTCAGATTTGCTGCAAATTTTTGGATGCTTTCTTCACTATCTATTTTATCCAATTCTGTGTATAGGATCAGTCGCTCATTAATATTGGTAACGTATGAGTCGGGTATTAACATTTCAATATCCGTGTCCACATCTACATCACGAACGTATGTTTGTTTTTTATCATTTTCTTCTTTAAATAAGTCTTTGTATTCATTTTCTTTGAGTTCTACGACGGCTTCTTCTAGTATTTTTTGATACGTTTCATATCCAATGTCGGCAATAAATCCGCTTTGTTCGGCACCTAGTAAATTACCCGCACCACGGATATCCATATCTTTCATCGCTATCTGAAATCCCGACCCAAGATCTGAAAACTCTTCCAAGGTTTTTATTCTCTTACGTGCTTCAGGCGTAAGTACTGAAAGTGGCGGTGCAAAAAGGTAACAAAATGCTCGTTTATTCGACCGACCGACTCGCCCTCTCAATTGATGCAAATCACTCATACCGAATTGGTGTGCATTATTGATAATCATGGTATTGGCATTAGGAATGTCGAGTCCTGTTTCTATGATATTGGTACAAACCAAGACATCATATTTACCATCAATAAATGAAATCAACGTATTTTCTAGATCGTTTGACTCCATCTGACCATGAGCAACAGCGACTTCTACATCCGGACAAAGTTTTCTAGTGAGATCAGCCATTTCATAAAGACTTTTGACTCGATTATGTACAAAAAAGACTTGTCCACCACGATTGACTTCATAATAGATTGCTTCTTTGATGAGTTCATCACTGAAAACCCTTCTTTCTGTATAGATTGGTTGTCTATTCGGTGGTGGTGTTCTGATTATGGATAAATCTCGAGCCGCCATGAGCGAAAACTGCAATGTCCTTGGTATAGGAGTAGCAGTGAGTGTGAGTGTATCCACGTTTACTTGTAGGCTACGAAGTTTTTCTTTTGCTGCTACGCCAAATTTTTGTTCTTCATCTATAATAAGCAGTCCCAAATCTTTAAATTTCAAAGTACTACTTAGAATAGCATGTGTACCTATTAAAATATCTATTTTTCCAGCTTCCGCACCTTTGAATACTTCTGTTTTTTCTTTGGCTGACCTGAATCTATTGATATAGTCCACAGTAGCGCCAAATTCCTTAAGCCGCTCCGAAAATGTCTTGTAATGTTGTAAAGCCAATATAGTAGTAGGAACAAGAATAGCTACTTGTTTTCCAGCCACAACAGCCTTGAAAGCAGCTCTGATGGCCACTTCTGTTTTACCAAAACCTACATCGCCACAGATCAGTCTATCCATCGGATAATCTTTTTCCATGTCTTCTTTGACTGCTTGTGTTGAAGTCAATTGGTCGGGCGTGTCCTCGTATATAAAGGATGCTTCGAGTTCTGTCTGCAAATATCCATCGGGTGGAAAGGCAAATCCCTTTGATGCTTTTCTTTTTGCATACAATTTGATAAGTTCCTTTGCTATATCCTTGACTTTGGCCTTGGTTTTGCGTTTCAGTGCTTTCCAAGCGTCGCCACCTATCTTGTTTAGTTTTGGTTCTGTACCTTCTTTGCCTACGTATCGAGATATTTTATGGAGCGAATTGATACCTACATAAAGAATATCATTGTTTTGATAGATAAGTCTGACAGATTCTTGTTTGTGCCCATTGATTTCTATGGTTTCGAGTCCCGAATATTTGCCTATGCCGTGATCTATATGTGTAACAAAATCTCCCGGCTGCAACTCTCGGAGCATCTTGAGACTGATCGCCATCTCTTGGGTGAATCCTTGACGAAGTTTATACCTATGGAATCGTTCGAAAATCTGATGATCGGTGTAGCAAGCTACTTTATTTGCATGATCTATAAACCCACTATGCACTGATTTATGGAGAGGGTGGAATTGAACTTTGACACCCATATCTTCAAAGATATTGTAAAAACGCTCTATTTGTTTTACATTATCAGTAAATATAAAATTGGTGATTTCATTTCTTGTATTGAGATTTAGATTCTCGATCAAGAGATTAAAATTCTTATTAAAAGCAGGTTGTGGACTCGCTTTAAAACTTATTTGATGTTGAATATTGGAGAGATATTGAGATTTAGTCATGGTTATAGCATGAAAATCTGATATTTCTTCAATGATTTTATTAGGAAAGATAAATGCTCGCTCATTAAAGATTTCTCTGAGTTCTTCTTCTGATTTTACGGCCACACTTTCGGCAAATACTTCGACTTTTTCAAAACAAATTTGGAGCTTATCGATCAACATGTCCGGATCTTTGACCCATATACAAGTTTCAGGTGCAAATACCTTAAAAATGCTCACTTTCTGATCTTGACGAAACTTGTTGTTGATATTAGGAATGATAGAAACGCTGCTGATGTCTTGGACGGATAACTGAGTCGTAGGGTTGAAGGTACGGATACTTTCCACTTCGATATCAAACATTTCTATTCTGTACGGCCATTCATTTCCGTAACTAAAGATGTCTATGATACCACCACGGATTGAAAACTGCCCTGGCTGATATACAAATTCCACCCTGTCAAAACCATACATTACCAAGAGTTCGATCATGGTATTGATGTCTAGGGTAGCATTTTTTTCTATTTTTATTTTATCTTTATCAAGAAGGGTAGGGTCAACGGCTTTTTCGAATATAGCTTCAGGATAAGAAACCAATATTTGTTTTTTGCCTTTAGCGGTATGAATCTTATTGATGGTTTCAGTTCGTATCAGGACATTATTTTTGTCGAGTTCGTCGTACTGAAGTGGCCTTTTGAAGGAGTCAGGAAAAAAATGGACAATATTATTTTCAAGAATAGACTGAAGCGTATTGAGCACATAAGCAGCTTCTTCTTTGTCGGCAGCAATATAGATATGTGATCGTGGTTGGCTGAGATAAGCTCCCGCTAATGCAAAACAATCCAAGGCTCCTACCAATCCATCTAGCTGAATTCTCGTAGGTGCGTCTCCATCGCAATGGGCATTTATCTCCTTGACACGCTGATCCTGCTCGTATCTATTGATCAGCTCTTTGATATTACTCACGGCGCAAAGGTATATAAATTAAACAAGTGCAAAAGAAAGGAAAATGATTATTTTTACTAAAGAAACAGATAGTTTAATACGGGAACCCATTGGAATCAAATATTTAATCAAGATATATTATATTTAGCCAATAATTAACCAATGAGTTATAACGGATGTATTAATGAAACATATTTGTTGATTACATAATTGATTAATTTAAATAAAAAATTATGAAAAGTGTAACAATAATCTATTTAATTTCTTTTTTTCTGTATTCTTGTACTGATCAAAAGGAGCTAAATTTGGTGTTTTATCAAGCTTATGCTGATATCGCACCAAAATATGGTATTGATAATGTACGTCATATAACATTGTATTATTATTGTAAAAATTCCAAAAAAATGTCAAATACAGAATTTTATAATAAAATAAAACAATTAAAACCTTTACGCGATTCAACTATGTTTAGAGTTAATTCTATATCTTATAATGTAGTTAAGGCTAAATCAAAATTGGAAAACGATAAATTAGTGTCAGAAGAAATAACTTTTGTTTTACTGACGTATAAAATTAATAATTCAATTAATGATAATTACAATAAAACTTACTTTTTTAAAGAATTCAAAAAATATATAAATAATCATAAATCACAAAAAGTTGGTTTGAGTATGCATAACAATTTTACAATTTTTTTAAATAATGACATGCCAGAATCTATGCGAAATTCATTAATTTTTGATGGAGAAGATTACTTTCCGAGAGATAATTTTGATATGTATAATGAATTGAATAAAGGGTATTTAAAATTTTATTAGATATAAATTTTCGGTGAATTGAATATATTGATTGTTAGATAGTGTGTAACAACTGTTCGTCATAGCGTCCCCGCTACGATGCAATATCATCAGGCATCCTGCCTGCGTTAAAATAAATAATGCGAAGCTCCATCTAAACCTGCAATTCAGCAAATCAAGCATTTCCGCAAATCAAGCAATTAAGTCTGCCTTATGAGCGAAAGTCTTCATAATACATCATTTTCTACCTATAAAATATAACCATTCATAATGCGAAGCTCAATCTGAACAAGCAATCGTATGCAGCTTCAGTGGCATCAGCAAATGTGTGCAGCTTTAGCGGTATCCAGCAACTAATCTACTGCGCCAAACTCATAATTTGTACATACTCTGCAAAATCAAATGACATAGAAAACCTGTCCCACTAGGGACAAAATATCGGTAGAAAACAAGATAAAAACCCAATCCCCGTGCCTTTAGGTACGAAACATCAACATAAAAAATCTGCGCAATCTGCGTAGTCAGTGAGATATAAAACTCATCTTCATAATTGGAACCCGAAAACCTGTCCCTCTAGGGACTAAATATCGGTAGAAAACAAGAAGTAAACCCCAATCCTCGTGCCTTTAGGTACGAAACAAAAACCTAAAACATCCTACCTATTTTTGTCACACCTTAGCGCCTTCGAGCCTTAGTGGCAATATTCTTTTCCAAAAAAAAATCTGCGCAATCTGCATAGTCTGTGAGATATAAAACTCATCTTAATCAGCTAAACCCGAAACCCTGTCCCATTAGGGACAAAATATCGGTAGAAAAAACAATATCAACCCAATCCCCGTGCCTTTAGGTACGAAACAATTTTAGGGATTAAAAACAGGACTTCTACATAATGCAAAGCCCAACGTGCACAGTTCCCCTTCTTTTTTAAGAGAAGGGGTTAGGGGATGAGTAAATCTCCTGTATTATGCGAAGCCCAACATAATCAACAAACGTGTGTAACCCTAGCGGCATCCGCAAACGTGTGCAGCCCTAGCGGCATCTGCAATTTCCAAAATCACTTCCTCTTCACCATTTCCCCAATCGCACCGTCCCAATTATGCCCACCTAATTTCACCAAATCATCCCGATGCATTCGATACCCATGCGTCACTTCTCCTTGATTAGCGCTACTATTTTGCCCTTTAGCCCCACCTTTTCCATCTGTTTCATACCACTTTTGTTTATCTGCATTTACCAATTCACGACCACATTTATGGATCAGTTCTTCTTCCACTGAAATTATATTATCATAAGTGGTCGCCTCATTATCCACCAAGTCAAGGACAGACATATATGTCATTCCCGTCACTTCTTGAATAGTTCCCTCACGCCACACCTGCATGATGACAAATGTCCACGGAGTACCTGTTTCATTGGGTTTTGGCAAGATAAAGTCACTAAATTCTATCTTCTCATTTCGATGACAAGGGATGGACAATGCATGTTCATAATTAGCCACCTGTCCTTCAAAATCTACATGATAATATCCTATTTTGACCGTCATTTGATTACCTTCCACACCTTTTCCGAATAGGATTTGACGATTCAGTCTCCATGCTGTTTCATCAGGTGTTTTTTTCACAAGAATGTTGCCATATAACTTAGTGTTATACTTGTGAAAGAAATTAAACTTACTGAATGCCTGCTGTGAAGATGCATTTTTGAGACCATTTTTAATTGTTTTTTGACCTTTTGGTTGCGTCATATCACTTCGCAAGGTATTGGTCAAAATCTGAACAACTTTTGATGCATAGTCATGATTCGTATATCCTTGGGTGAGATGAAATAATCCCTGTCGGAAAAGCTTTCCACCTGAAGATGCAATGCCAAATTCACATTGATTTTTACGTGTTTCTTCATATTGCGGAGCCGTCCGCATCTTTTCTAAATCGACCTTACCTATCGTCCGAGAGACGAGTTCTTCATTCAGATAATAACTTACCGTATTACCTACTCTACCTACAAATTGAATAAGAGAAACTTGAGTGCCCATAATTTAATAATTTTATTACCTTACTAACGAACGAAATGCCCCATTTAATGCGGCCTTAACGGAACTTTAACGCTATTTCTACTGACAGTGGGATTAAATAAATTTTTATATTTTATATTTTAACACTTTCCTTAACATTTCTCTGCTTCACTTTCGACCATTATGCTGAGTGCAACGAAGACTGATGAGCGAAAGTCCTTACACTAAATTACCTTCAACATCTAAAATACAAGCAGCAAAACTGTCCCACTAGGGACAAAATAACGGTAGAAAAAACAATATGTAAACCCAATCCCCGTGCCTTTAGGTGCGAAACAACAAATCAAAAGACATCCTGCTGTCGCACCTTAGCGCCTTCGAGCCTTAGTGGCAATATTCTTTTCCAAAAAAAAAATCTGCGAAATCCTCTTAATCTGTGAGATATAAAACTCAGCTAACCCAAATGAACCAAACATGTCACACTAGGGACAAAATATCATTAGAAAATAATAATGAAAACATACATTCGTGCCTTTAGGTACGGAACAAAAACACAAAAGACATCATACCTATTTTTGTCACTCCTTTTCACCTTCTATCCTTTGTGGCAATTAAATTTTCCAATAAAAAAAAACCTTCAAAATCTACCCATTTTCTAACCAATAAAACCTATCTTTATACCTGATTCTATTATGAAAATCAAGGGTAGACGCAAATTTTAATTTTATTCAAAATCAAGCCCAAAACACATAAAAACTGCCATTTTTCACAAAAACCACACTAGGGTTGTCCCGACGTTGTCCCAAGGTTGTGCCGAGGTTGTCTCGACCTTGGCCCGATCATACTCTCTAGATGCTAGCATGACGTTCCGTATAAACTACCATAAAACTCCTTCCACACTACGGTGATCTTCCATCTATTCTTAAGAATAGTTTTCAAAACATTCTGTAAATGATATAACAAAACATCGTGATTATTACACAAATAAGCCAAAGAGAAGCTAACTCTAGTTTAATTCAGTGGAAGATGTTGATTTTCATAAACAAGTTAAGGGTTTGAATCATTCTTTTTTCCAAAAATTAAACACATTATATATCTAATAAATAAATAATGTGTATTTTTGTCTTTCCAACCTGCCTTAGAAGTTTACATTAATATTCTACTCTAAAGTTATTTTAGTTATGAAGACAGTTTATAGGCATTTCATACTCAGTTTTATTTTTCTAATAAGCACATATACAGTAATTTGTAATGATGTTCGCACTATTTTGGTTGACAAGTCGGTAATTCATTCTACTGGTAAAAACCTTAGAATAAGGGTTTATCTCGAAGGATCTATTATGAATGCTGGAAATACTTTTTCATCTGATGGCAGAAAACTGATGAGAGACAATTTGAGAGTCAGCCCATTTAATGGTAAAAACTATATTCCTTTGACAGATCCATATCAAAGCATTATAAGTACTGTAGACCTTTCAGTAATCAACAAGCATGTAGGGGCGGGATCTTCTCCAAGTTTGTGCACCATTGCTGATTCTTCCGCTGTTTTTGGTGTGACAGGTCAGAATGCTATTGTGGATTGGGTTTTTGTAGAGATACGTTCAGGCCTAGATCATAAAGAAGTGATAGCAACTCGTTCAGGACTATTGCAGAGAGATAGTGATGTGGTGGATGTAGATGGCGTGAGCGAGCTCAATTTTCCAGATTTAACTGTGGATACTTTTTATGTTGTTGTAAGGCATAGAAATCATTTGGGTGTAATGTCTACCTTAGTAAATAGTAGTCAATTGATAGACTTAACGAAACCATCTACACCTGTTTTTGATTTTGGGACTTCTGTAAATCCAAATATAAATTACAATGGAGAAGCCAGGAAATATATTAATTCAACTATTTCAGCATTATGGGCAGGAGATTTTAATGCAGACTGTAAAGTGAAACACGACAGCCCAAGCGATGACCAGAATATTTTATTTTATGACGTATTTATGTATCCCACCAATTTGAATAATGCTACTAATTTCCAAAATGCAATAGGTTACTTTCAAGGTGATTATGATATGAATAGTAAATCAAAATACGAAAATCCAAACGATGATAGAAACATGTTGTTAAGTCAGATATTTTTCTATAATCTAAATAATATGCTCCTTACTAATTTTGGTCATTTTATAGAACAAGTACCAAGCAGGAATTAGGAAAGATTCAATTAGTTTATAAATTACAGTGCCTTACTACGTATAAGTAAAAATAATACTACAATTTTTTTAAATAAATTACTAATAAAACAAATTACATATTTGTATAATGTGTATATTTGCGTCAAATAGTACTTTGAATAATTTTCGTGCTTTTTTGGATGCGAATTTTATGTAGGTATTTAACGTAAGATTAGTATTTATAACCTTTAAATTTAAAATATGAAAATCTCAATTTTCATTCAAATCGCAGCCGTTTTCCTTTTGACAGTTTTTGTTAATAATGTTTATGGTGAGTCAAACAAAGTAAACACACTCGTAGGTAAAAACCTAAAAATTAGACTCTATTTAGAAGGTGCATTGATCAATTCGCCTGATGTATATTCATTTGATGGTAGAAGATTGATGAGAGATGATTTGCGTAGAAATCCACTTAATGGTAAAAATTATATTCCTTTATCTGACCCATATCAGACTGTCATTAATGGAGTTAATCTTTCGGCAGCCAATGCACATGTAGGTATTGGGTCGTCTCCAGAATATTGTACGATTACTGACTCAGTGACTGTACTAGGCCTTGCAGGTGCAAATGCCATTGTGGATTGGGTTTTTGTGGAAATTAGGTCATCCGCTGATGTAAAAAATGTGATCGCTACTAGATCAGGTTTGTTGCAAAGAGACGGTGATATCGTTGATGTTGATGGCGTTAGCGATCTGAATTTTCCTGACCTAACCGCTAATGAATTTTATGTAGCTGTCAGACATCGCAATCATTTAGGTGTAATGTCTCAATTGGTCACAGGAGCTTCTCTTATTGACTTCACAAATAAAGAAACTTTAGTGTACGATTTTGGCAATACCAATCCCATGTTTGACTATAGTGGTAAAGCATTGTGTGGAAAACACTTTGGTGTGAATGCTTTATGGGCAGGAGACTTTAATGCAGATTGTGTAGTGAAGTGTGATCGCCCTGCAAATGACTTAAATATTCTTATGAGTGAAAATTTAGCCTTTTCTGTGGAAGGAGGTACACAAGCAAAAGGATATCTTCAAGGTGATTTTGATATGAATGGTTATATTTCTTTTGAACATAAATACTCTGATATTGAGTATCTTATGAGCCAAATTAAGTCTTTCGATTTGAATACATCATCACTTGCTAATTTCAAATACATGGCAGAACAGATTCCTACTAGAGAGTAATTTTTCATGCTCTAGATAATATTATAAACACTTTAGATAGTCTATAAAATCATATTTTGTAGACTATCTTTTTTTATTTTTAAACATACGCTTACTTAGATTATTTGAAAAGATCTCATTTGTCGAGAAATAAAGCTATTCGTCTTATTTTTTATGTTGATGCAACTTTATATATGACATTTGTGTCTTTAGACATCAACAATTATCTTCAACAAAACAATAATGCTTAGATCATCACTTTCTCTGTTAGTTATACTATGTGTTTGCGCCATTTCAATTGGTCAAAACCTAACCATATCTGGAAAAATCGTAGATAACAAAAATGTAGGTATTCCTTTCGCAACCATCATTCTAAAATCTGCCAAAGATAGCTCCATGGTCAAAGCGGATATCACCACTGATAACGGTTCTTTTATATTCGAAAGATTGGCATCAGGTCAGTATTTTGCGGAAGCCAGTTATATAGGTTTAACTACTTTTACAACCAATGTGATCAATTTGGACAAGTCTACCATCTTGCCTGATATTGCCTTACAAGAAGATGCTAAACAACTTGATGAAGTAGTTGTCACAGCAGCTAGAGCACTAGTGGAAGTGAAAGCTGATCGTACCGTGTTTAACGTACAAGGTACCATCAATTCTGCGGGAGAAAATGGATTGAATCTCTTGCGAAAAGCACCAGGTGTATTGGTTGACAATAACAATAACATTTCAGTTTTGGGTAGAGCAGGTGTTTTGGTCTATGTGGATGGAAAAAGAATTCCGCTCACGGGAGATGACCTGACCAATTATCTAGAGAATCTTTCTTCTGAACAAATAGACAAAATAGATATCATCACCAATCCTGGATCTAAATACGAAGCTCAAGGTAATGCGGGGATTATAGATATTAGACTTAAAAAAGATAAAAATCTTGGCGCAAATGGCTCAATAAGTGGTAGTTATGGTCATGGTAGATACGGACAAGGTAATGTAAATGGTAATGCCAATTATAGAAACAAAACCCTGAATACCTTCGGTGGTATTGGATACAATGGTGGTACAAGATGGAATAAAATGATTTTTGATACCTACCAAAATGACATATTCCTTGGTGAAACCAATAGGTCTACCAATGATTATAGCGGTGTAAATGGACGTTGGGGAACAGACTTCTTTATTGGTAAAAAACATACAGTCGGTTTTCTAGTAAGTGGTCAAACCAATACAGGAAGTAGCAAAAGTAACAATAAAACATACATAGCGCCAGAATCTAATATTACCCAAATAGATAGCGTACTCGCTGCACCAAATACATCTGATGCAACACGTAACCAAGCAACATTCAATATAAATTATGCATTTGAATCAGGCAAAAACCGTCTTAATGTAGATGCGGATTATGGTACATTTAGAAATGAGTCCGACAACTTCCAGCCAAATGTCTACTATGATGCACAAGAACAAAACATCATCAGCCAAAATATCACTTCTTATAACACACCTGTTAAAATCGATATAGCAACAGCCAAAGCTGATTTTGAAACTGAAATTTATGGTGGAAGTCTAGGTATTGGTACTAAATTTAGTAATGTCGCTACTGATAATACTTTTTTGTTTTACAACATTGTACAAGATACAGAAGTACAAAATGACAGACGTTCTAATCAGTTTAAATACAATGAGAATGTCCTAGCAGGTTATGTAAATTATGCAAGAAATATCAATGCCAAATGGAACGCTTCAGCAGGTTTTAGGGTTGAGAATACAGATGCCACAGGCGATTTGATAGCTTTCCTTCCTGAGTTAGAAGAAGCACCAGTAGATTTTAACTATACCAGTTATTTTCCTTCGGCAGGTCTTACTTACCAACATACTCCAGAACATGTTTATTCCCTAAATTATGGTCGTCGTATCAATAGACCTGATTATAACGTATTGAATCCTTTTAGAGAACAATTGAGTGAACTGTCTTACGCAAAAGGCAATAAATTTCTTCAACCAGAAATCGTCAATAATATCGAATTTGGTTATACCTTGAAATATAGATTTTCATTTAAACTTGCCTACAGTAACACGTCTAATCAAATCACAAGGTTGATAGGTCCAGATGAAGTGGATGAACGTGCAGGTTTTATCAGTTGGGACAATCTCGCAACACAGCATTTGTATAGTTTTAATGCTTCACTTCCTTTTGATATAAATAAATGGTGGAATGCATATATGAATTTTGGTGTTTCCTACACTGACAATCAAGCAGATTATGGAGATGGCAAAGTGGTAGATGTTCAAGCAGGATCATATAATATTTTTCAGCAACATACCTTCAGCCTTGGCAAAAAATGGAAAGGAGAAATTTCAGGTTGGTATTCAGGTCCCGGTGTTTGGGGCGGCGTATTTTTGAGTGACGCAAGTTACAGCTTAAACCTAGGTATCCAACGAAAATTCCTAGACGACAAGATGAATGTGAGACTGAGTGCAAATGATATCACTTACCAATCAGGTTGGAGTGGCGTATCTAGTTTTAATGGTCAGGTAGGATACGGTGGTGGCAATTGGGATAGCCGAAGAGCATCTATCAGTATCAGCTACGATTTTGGTAATAGCAATGTAAAGTCTAGAAAACGAAGCACAAGTATCGAAGACGAAAGCAAAAGGGTAGGGAGTTAATCTCCCCAACCCAATTTAAACTTTCGACTTTAAACATTACACCTTAAACATTACACTTTAAACCTTAAACATTACACTTTAAACATTAAACAAACTTAACCTTCTCTGCAACGAAAATAAAATTCACTTGTTAGGCTTTCTGTAGTATCGAATTCAAAACAAATATAAATATATGATAGCTGAGTTGGTAAGAACATCATTAGGCAGGTTGCGAATTGTAGCTTTTCTAGAAGGATGTTCTTTTTTACTATTGGGATTCACCATGATTTTAAAATATAGATATGACATGCCTGGTCCAAACATGGTGGTGGGATCTGCACACGGGGCATTATTTATCGCTTACGTACTACTTTTATTACAGGTAGGCATCCAAAGAGATTGGTCTTGGGGCAAGATGATCTTAGGCTTTTTAGCATCCTTAATTCCATTTGGTACTTTTTATGCAGATGTGAAATTGTTTAGGGAATAATGTAATCGTTCCATCAATTTTTGCTTATAATTATTAAATAATAGTATTGAATAATGGGGCACTTAATTGGAATAAACATTTAAATATAAAAGTATGAGAAGTTTGTTCCTTCTATGTGTAATACTTTTTTACATCCTAATAATCGGTTGTGATGGTGGAATTGATGGGTTTACGAATTTGGGATCAAGTATGTTTAGCAAGGATGTTTACGAATCAAAAAAACGAGATGTTTTTATCGAAGAATACAATATTTCCAATAAAGACGTTCCATTTTGTGATGAAAAGATTCAATTATTTGAAGCATGGAAGGAGTACGATTGGTCGTATAAAAACATATTCAGACAGACACTAAAGTCTGATAGACAGTTGACATATTTAAGTTTTAAATCAATTAATGGAATCGATTTTGAAAGCTTACAAGAAAATAACTATCCTTACATTCATGGATTACATGGTAATGAAAAAGGAGGTGTGTTTTATATTAACTTTTATGATAATTGTGACTCAATAAATTTAGTTTTTTGTGACAAACAAAGAGTAATTATTACAAAAAGGAAATAAAACCAAATTTAGCATCCTTAATTCCGTTTGGCACCCTTTATGCCGATGTGAAATTGTGTAGGGAATAATTCATTTCCGAAAACACTGAATACTTGATAATCAACTGTTTTAACCCCACACCCTAAAGGGGAACAATTGATTATCAAAGAAATAGGAAATCATCTACTCACATTCCCAAACCCAATCATCTAAAGGATAAGACTTAGTTCTGTAGCTGTAGTGCCACCATTCTGTACGTATAGAGCCAAATCCATTTTCTTCCATGATGGACTTTAGGAGCTTACGGTTTTTATTTATCTCTGCGGAATGTCCTGTATAATCTTGATGCGCTTCTTTACCGAAAAAATCATAAGGCGTACCCATGTCTAGGTCTTTGCCATTTTTGTCCACAATTGTTAGGTCTACGGCTAGCCCTCGACTGTGCATCGACCCTTTTTCTGGCGGAGTGACATAACTAGGATTCGGCATAATGTCCCAAAGTCGCTGTTGGTATGGTCTTGGACGGAAACAATCAAATACCTTGATGCCATAACCATATTTTTCCTTTAAGACATTGTGTATTTCTACCAGTTTGGCTGCTGCTTCGGGTCTCAAATAACATTTGCCACAGTCATAAATCTTCTTTTTGGTAAAATTGTCTTTGGTAGCATATTTGATATCGATAGTTATGCCAGTTGCCTTGTCTATTTCTTCCCAATCACTAGGTATAGCTTTTGGTGTGGGCTCCTTTTCTTCTACATTTTTAACAGGGGCTACTTCTTGAACTTCTTCCTTTACAACTTCTTTTTCCTTTGACAGAATAGGTTTAGGTTCTTGTTTACAATGAATGAAACAAATAGACATCAATAATAAAGTAGTAATGTGTTTGATCATTTTTGTATATATTTTATTTCTTTCAATTTTTTGTTAAACCACGCTATCTGATTTGACATGTATTTTTCTCTTTCAAATAACTTCTTGAAAGCAGGCAAAAAAGTATTTCTTTTATATGGGAATGGTTTGTCTAAACGATAACCGTTTTTGTCCACTAACAACAATTGTTCTACACTATTTCCTTGAATCATAAGCAAATAATCGCCCACAGGTCCTTTAATACTAGGGTCTATTTCATTATTTTCATTAAGAAAGACATCTCTTCTACCTGCATTGAATTGTTTAAATAGAGAATCAGGAACGAAAAACACTTGAGAAGAAGTGTAGTTGGTCTTAAAACCATCTATAAGTATATCGAAATATGCTTTGTTTTCTGTGATAGTAGTTTCTAATTGTTTCTCAAAAGAGGCTTTTGTCTTAGGATTGAGATTTGGCTTGGCGAGTGCTTGAGTCAGATAATTGATCTTCTTGCCGAATACAGGTACACGAACCAAAAGCGCTGTCTCTGAAGACAAAAATGGTTTTTTCTCTATTTTTTCTTCTAGTTTGATACTCGGTAGTCTATCTGAGGTATTATAAATTTCTATCCCTGCTTTGGTTTTTCTTTTTCCCCAATTTGAAATTGGAATGCCTGCACCTATCAATCCAGCACCTGCTATCCCAAAGGTATACTTATCTTTTTTCTCAAAAAATACGTCATAAATATTGACAGCTATCAAAGCACCACCTATGTAGGTCAATACCTTCCCACCGAAATTTAATCTTCGACCTGCTTTGTATTTTTTAAGGGCAGGATCTACTTGTGTTAGATAAGTTTTGAATGCAGACTTGTCTGTCTCACTTCCATTCCGATAATAATCCGCCCCGAAAGTGGTAAATTCGATTCTAAGCGAATCTTGCTGTCCCACAGAATCTACAGCAATAAAGAAAGATAACCCTATCAAAATATATACGATCCTTGACATGAAGTGCTATTTGGTATAAAACGGCAAAAATACAAGAATCCTTTTAGAACGGACTAAAATGATCGGGAAATGTGGTAAGTTGTATTTTGGGTGACATGGGAGATAGCATTGTTGATATCACTTATCACCCGATCAAAAATCACAGGATCACTCGATTTTAATGACCTTATGCCTTTCGTTAACATCTTTGTTTTGGATATCAAAAATATAAAGTGCGTTTGGCAGGTCACTGATATCGATTTGATAATATGTTGTTTTCATAGTTTTAACAAATTGGCCATTTATGTTTTGAATATTTATTTTTGCTTCTTCTTGTAAACCTTGTATCTGGATGAAGTTGTTTGTCGGATTTGGATAGACTTTTAACTTATTTTGATTTTCATTTGCAGCATTAGAATTATCCAGACTATAAACTGCGACATAATCGGGAAAATTTGTACTTGCTTTAATTTTTGAAAATCCTACCACAACAGTTTTACCATCGTCAGAAATATTTGCACTTTGACTTGGGGCATATTTAGTATCTTCATAAGAAGGCAACTTTATTTCATTCCAATTATCATTTAAATTCCTGAATATTTTAAATCTAGCTTTTGGATCTCTACAATATGAAGGACTTACACATAGAACATTGCCATCTGCCGAGACATCTAAAACTGTGCCAGCTTCATTAAAATCTAACAACTCGCAATGATCTAAAACTATATCTTTCCCATATTGAATCCATTCAAATCCTATCCTTTTGTATGATCTAATAATTTCAGCTGTGTCGCTAGTTATTCCAAAAACACACTTTTGCCCGTCTTCAGAAAGTATGACTCTATTACCGAAAAATTTCCTTTGTTCTTCATTAGGTATATGGGAATGCAAAACCCACTTATTATCTTGCCAGTGGTAAAACTCTATATTACCCGAGACATTTGGTGAAAACTGAACTAAATTATTGGCAACCATAAAAAGTCCATCATCAGACAAATCAAGACTTCTACCAAATATTTTTGCAGAACTTGGTTTTTGTAATACGTGAGTTCTATAATAATCAAATGAATTACTACTTTTTTCATGTGTATTTATTAAATTTAAATCTAGATAGTTGGATATTAATTTCTCACCGTCATTAGATAACTTTAGACATGTTGCAAAACTATATTGAGTACCTTGGTCATTTGTGATTGTATAAATTGAGTCATATTTTGACCCATTAAATTTGAGTATTAAAATTGATTGATTTAAAAAAATATTAGACTTATTTGCCGCAATAATTGTACCATCATAACTTGTGCACAAGTATACGAATTGTAGATCGTTTTTACTTAAATTAAAAATACTATCTGCTAACGTCCAGCCATTTAAAGTCTTATGATAAATGTAAAGTCTGAAAACATCATTCTCAATGTTATAGTTTTCTGATGTAATAAGCAAGGTCTTTCCATCATCAGAAAGTACTACCCTGGCACCAAATTCTACCCGACTACCCTTGATAATTTGCTCTAATTTTAATTGTGCAGACAATTTAAATTGGACAATAACTAGACAAAATAATATTTTCAGAATATTCATGTGTTTATTTTTTTATTTGATTTTTCATGTTTATGACTCATTAACTCTTTAGCATTAAACAATGCTAGTAACCAGCAGGATTGAACACATTAGCGATTTAAAAATAATCACTTTTCTTTCATTAATAAAGCATACTTCTTTTTCAAGTTAATTAATTGTTTATTTGTTAAATAAAAAGCTGAATTTCGGTAAAGGTAGGCTACTGTAAAATTATTTGATGCCATAGGATGAATTCTGATTACAGTTTTTGCAATTTGTGGTTATAGATATGTCCGCCATTATCAATAACCCGCAAAAGATATAAGCCAGTACCCAAATGTGAAATATCTAAATTAATATCATCGACCTCGCCGGTCATCATCTCCTGACCACTGAGATTATATATCGTATAGACTGAGCGAGATGGAGCATCGATGGTAATATAGGTAGATGCGGGATTGGGATTGATAGAAATAGACTCACCTATCTCATCTACCGCACCTGTCATCAGATCGATAGTCTGCACCGTCGGACAGTTTGCCTGGCCTTGATCGATGCATCCATCGGCGTCGGTACGGATAAGCAGTGGATCTTGTTTATTGTTATTAATTACAAAACCGCAAGCCATAATATCCCCATTGTCTAGTTCCATGGCATCCCATAGGGCACCTGTTTTATCTTGTCCATCGGCCGCTATTTCAACAAATGCTCGTTCCCATTTTTTATTACCAAGTTTATCTATTCGCATAAGCCATGGCGAATTTCTAATTCTTGGATTTGAAGCTAAAGTAGCATATTGCCCTGAAATTAATATATCTCCATTTTTTAGCTCCTTGGTTCTTAAAGCTTGTCTTTTATATGAATTTATATTGGGGAAATCATATTCCCATTTTGTTTGCTTTGATACTGTATCTATACAGCGTAGGTTAGGTAATCTGTCATTCCATCCAAACTTATAATAGGAAAAAAATATATTTCCATTATTGAGAACAGTCCCATATAAGTGTATATCATTCCCTAAAAAAAGCAACGAATCTGGTGGCTGATATTTCCAAACCAAATTGAGGTCTTGGTCATACTTCTCAATCCTTCGTCTATTTCTAGGTGCTGAAAACCCATTCTCTATGATGAAACTTGTAAGTAAGCTGTCGGGGCCAACGTGACTATCAAATACTACCGATAAATCTTCAATGCTATCAAGATAAAAAACGTTTAATTCCATAGATTTGTTAACGGAATACATTAATGCTTTACTTTCATCATTCATATAACCTTGTCCGTTAAAAAATAGCACCTTATTGTCACTAATTAAGTGATTCACTAAACTAGCAGATATTCTATTTAAAGGATCAGAATAAATTTGTTCATCTATCACACTTCCATCAAGCGTCATCCTATTTATTACGCTTTTTGCTTCTCCTGGATTATAATTACCACCAACATACAATGTATCATTAAGCAATAGCAAAGTAGCAGATCCTACGTCAGTATTAATAAATTCTGTATTCCATATCTGATTTCCTAAATAGTCAAATTGTGTCACCTCACTACATTCCCACAATTCACAAATTTTACCCGTGCTAATAAAAACAGAATTTTTGTGATCAATAATACTGTAAAACGTCGCTGACTTTTCTTCAGGGTATGTCTGATAAAAATATTGACACCAGCACAAGGCTGGCGTCAAAATTATAATTATTATATTTAGGTACTTTATGCTTATTTGACAATTATTCATTTCTGAGTCTTTATTTTAGCTTCTGGATATGGACATTCTCTTTTGAATTTTTCTTCGGCTCTTTCTTTGTTACAAGCGGTAAGAAGTGACATGATTATTAAAAATAGTGTTATATACTTCAACTTCATAATGAATTTATTAATAGCTAATACAAATGTAGTGGTTAAATTGGTATGATGTATAAATTAACATTTTTTCCTTGTATTGAAATAAACCTATTATTGTTTCTTGAAGACATATTTTCATTTATTTTATGACTATGCTATGATTTTGTAAGGCTTTATTGCCACCAAGTTAAGAATTAGTTAAAAAGCTTCTCGAGTATTCATTTTACACGGTCATACTTTTAAATTTGCCTCCGATTTAGCACTATCGCTCCTTGGTATACTTGCACATATGGGGCTGACAAGAAAACAAAACGGCGCATTTTGCCTGTACTTTGGAGATAAAAGACGATATTTGCACGCTGATATCATAAAAATCTAGGGATTTTTAGTTAGATTGATTACTTAATTTACTTTTTGAATAATAACCATTTTTATGCAGACATCTATTGATATAGAAGCATTAAACCAGCAGATTTACATAGATAGTGCCTTTATGGAAGTACTCAATGCAGAGACTTCAAAGGTGATCGTAGGGCAAAAACATATGCTAGATAGACTGATACTCGGGCTACTTGCACAAGGACATGTACTCTTAGAAGGTTTGCCTGGATTGGCCAAAACATTGTCTATCAAAACATTAGCTTCTGCTATAGACGCTGATTTTCATAGGATACAGTTCACGCCAGATTTATTGCCTTCAGATATCATAGGTACCATGATCTACAATCCTGGGAAAAATGAATTTACAGTAAGGAAAGGTCCTATTTTTGCTAATTTTATACTGGCAGATGAGATCAACAGAGCGCCTGCCAAGGTGCAAAGTGCACTCTTAGAAGCGATGCAAGAAAAACAAGTGACCATAGGCAAAGAGACCTTCAAACTCGAAGAGCCATTCCTAGTCCTAGCCACCCAAAACCCTATCGAACAAGAAGGTACCTATCCACTTCCGGAAGCGCAAGTTGATAGATTCATGTTAAAAGTTAATATTGGCTATCCAAGTAGAGAAGAAGAAAAAGCAATCGTTCATAAAAATATCTTGGGCGAAGTGACCCAAAAGATCAATGCCGTAGTCTCACCAGCGACCATTCTGAAGGCTAGAGAATCTGTCAGAAAGGTGTATATGGATGATAAAATAGCGGATTATATTCTCGATATCGTTTTTGCCACTAGAGAACCAGAAAAGTATAAACTGAACGATATCAAGCCATTATTAAGTTATGGTGGATCGCCTAGGGCAAGTATCAATCTAGCTTTGGCCGCAAAGGCACACGCATTTATGAACCGTAGAGGATATGTCATCCCTGATGATGTGCGCAATGTATGCAAAGACGTCATGAGACATCGTATCGGGTTGAGTTATGAAGCTGAAGCAGAAAATATCACCCAAGAAGACATCATCACACGTATCATTAATACCATTCCGGTTCCTTAACACAGTAGTAATAAAATCGTTTTTTGTATTGAAGTATATTCTGTACATATTGTTTTTTGAAATTGTATTCACTTTTGGTGGTTTTGCCAAAGTGAACGGTCAGGTTAATACCAAATCTCAAGTAGCTGCGATGTTTCCACCTAATACGAGAGACCTTTGGATTAATTATTTGAGCGGTACGATAGATGGACTTCATGTGGTGGATATGATTGTTGGGACAGACGGTCATAGTTGCAAAGGTTTGTATACGCTTAGAAATAGTGGTGTTACTTTTACCTTTGAAGGAGATGATAATGAACATCAATTGAAGTTGGTTGAACTGAATAATGATGGTCGTCTGACCGGTTTTTTATATGGTAGATACGATGGACAAAGTTTTGATGGATTGTGGATGAATGCAAAAAAGAACCTAACATTACCTTTTAAATTAAACTTCGTCAATGCATTTACCGATTATAAAGGTACAGTATCAGATCGATGCCAATGGTACCAATGTTTTAGCGGTAAGGTCGATAGCAAAAATGTCAGATTAGCCATAAATAGAGATAAAGAACTATACACTTGTCATGTCTGGCAAGATGATAGGAAAAATGTGGATATTCTCCCAGGTAGGAATGTAGGAGCCACAACATGCTTAGATTTGAATATATCCAAAACAGTGCTTTTAGATAAAGTCGCCATCATCGATACTTCTAATATTTCAAAAATAGAGATAAAATATAAAGATTCTAATGGAAATGAAACATCTACATCTTTAAAAAGTGAACGTAGATTGGATTTTGAAACATACGAATACGCAGATTATTTAAGTAGGTTAGAATGTGTAAGACCTATTCTGAATCATAAAAAATTCGACCCATGGATCGAAGAAAAACTCATAGAATGGCTCGATGAAACGATTAATAAACTAAAGGCTACAAATCCCAAAAATATTGGTACTTATGAAAGGTGGACACAATTATTTAGCGGATGGGTAGAAATTGATTTATATCTAGATGATGTCATAAGTGGTACCATCTACATGCAATCTTCTCAGCTACCTAAAACAGAAAAAATACCTTTTATTTACGATCTGAAAGGCAATAAGGAAATAGAAATTGAGTCACTTTTTAATGAAGGATTCGATAGTGAAGACTATTTCAAACACGCGCTTCCTGCCAAAAAGAAGGAAGTAAAATGGAAACCAGAAATCAAGAATTGGGTAAATGAACAAAAGTTTAATTATGTAACACTCAAAGATACAGGCTTTAGTTTTAAAACAGATTTTAGTACCATTTATGGAGAGAAAGAGATTATTATTCCATATCAAGAACTAGCGGTTAATCTCAAAAATAGAAGTGTAATAAAAGAACTTTTTACGAAATGATGGATACAGCTGAACTTCTCAAAAAAGTACGTAAACTCGAGATTAAGACCAAAGGTCTGACAAAGCAGATATTTTCAGGAGAATATCATTCTGCCTTTAAAGGCCGTGGAATGTCATTCAGTGAAGTTCGTGATTATCAGTATGGAGATGATGTGCGCAATATCGACTGGAATGTCACAGCTCGTACAGGTGGGCCACACGTCAAGATATTTGAAGAAGAAAGAGAACTCACCGTAATGTTGCTTATTGATGTTTCTGCATCATCGTTTTTTGGTGTTTCATCAAGGTTTAAGAGTGATATGATGACAGAACTTGCGGCTGTTATTTCTTTTTCGGCTATAACCAATAATGATAAAGTAGGTGCCATCATGTTTTCTGATCGCATAGAGAAATATCTTCCACCAAAAAAAGGTAAACAAAATATCTTACGTATCATCAGAGAATTGTTAAATCTGACACCAGAAAAAAGCGGTACAAATCTCTCCGAAGCGTTGATTTATCTTAATAATATTGAGAAAAAAAGAGCGATTGTATTTGTGCTGTCTGACTTTATGGCAGAAGGTTACCAACAAGCATTGACCATCGCAGCCAAAAGACATGACATCATCGGTGTGCACATCTTTGATGAGAGAGAAAAAAGCCTTCCTGATGTAGGACTTCTTCACGTGGAAGATGTAGAGACTGGCCAGAAAAGATTAATAGATACAAGTGACGTAAACATTCGCACACAATATGCTTCTTTTTTTGAATCCAATAAAGAGCGTTTCCAAAAGGATTTTGCATTGGCCAAGTCTGACACCATCAGTATTTCCACAGAAGAAGATTATATAAAAGCAATGCAAGTTTTTTTCAAACGTAGATCTAAACGATGATGGGGAAGAATAATAAACAGATACATCTTTTATACAAGTTTGTATTGGCCTTCTTAATGTTGATCAATGCAAGCTTGTCTTTTGCACAAGTCGTACCATCTGTCAAAATTAGTCAAGATTCTACTCAGATAGGTGATGTGATCGATATACAAATTAAATTAATAGTGCCAGCTGACATTGTCATAAAAGGCATAGATTTCTCACCTTACCTTTCCATTGAAAACAAGATTTATGCAACAGACACCGTCTTTTTAGATAAATTTGCAGATGTTGATGTACTAGATTTTGGAGATTGGAAACATTCAGATATAAGTCAGCCCATAGATGCTTCCAAGTTGAATATCACAAGTGAGAATGGCAAACAAGTCATCACCAATACGATAAAATTGGCCATATACAATATGGGTTCGTTTGAGATTCCATCGCCACAGCTTTTATCAGAAAAGGAAGTTGATGTCCTGCCTACGGAAAGTCCAACATTGGTAGTCTCCCTTCCCAATAGTGTATTAAACCAAGACAGTTTATCCATCAATCCTATCAAAGATATCATCAGAGAAGAAGCCAATTTATCAGATTATTTGATTTATTTATACATTCTTGGAGGTGTACTTTTAATGGCGCTCGTAGGATATTATTTTTATAAAAATAGAAACAAACAGGTCGAAGTTGTTAAAGAAGAAACGTCTATCATTTTGCTGCCACATGAAAAAGCTCTAAATGCACTTACAGATTTGGATAAAATGCAGCTATGGCAAATTGGCCAAGTGAAAGAATATCAGTCTCAGCTTACGGGCATTATACGACAATATCTAGAAGACAGATACCACATTGCAGCCCCAGAAATGACCACTGATGAAATCTCGGATGCGCTGCGCAAGTTGGATTTTGATCAGCGTCACACAGGAACACTGAGAGATATATTGCAGATAGCTGACTTGGTAAAATTTGCCAAAGCTATTCCTGACCAAGATGTACACAGCAGATTTATGACTATGGCTGTGGATTTTGTAGAAAAAACCAAAATGGTTACGACATGATAGATTATATTTCCAATCTTCATTTTGCATCGCCTTGGTGGTTTTTGGGTTTGCTGATCATTCCTTTAATGGTCTATTGGCAATATTTTCAGAAAAAAATGGTCGACCCAACCTTAAAGATGTCAAATCTGAAAGGAATAAGTGTGACCAAAAGTTGGAAAGAAAAAGTGTATCCTTATCTACCCATTTTTAAGATAGCTTCCTTGGCCTTTTTTATCATTGCGCTTGCTAGACCACAATTGAGTCTGAAAGAAGAAAAGGTCAAAGCAGAAGGGATAGATATCATGATGGTTATGGACTTATCGAGTAGTATGTTGTCCAAAGATTTTGATCCTGACCGTCTAGAAGTGAGCAAACTAGTAGCTAAAGAATTTGTCGAAAAAAGGGTGCATGATAGGATCGGTTTAGTTGTTTTTTCTGGTGAAAGTTTTACACAATGTCCATTGACCACTGACCACAATATTTTGCTTGATTTTTTAGGAAGTCTGGAAGTAGGAATGTTGCAAGATGGCACAGCGATAGGGATGGGGCTCGCGACGGCAGTCAATAGACTCAAAGATAGTGATGCAAAGTCCAAGATTATTATCCTACTGACAGACGGTGTCAATAATGCTGGTTACATCAATCCGAATACAGCCGCTGAGATAGCTAGAGAATACGATGTGAAAGTATATACCATAGCTGTGGGTACGATGGGACAAGCCTTATCTCCAGTCAATAGACGAAGTGATGGACAATATATGTATGCCATGGCAAAGGTGGAAATAGATGTGGCCTTGCTAGAGTCGATAGCAAAAATGACAGAAGGTAAATATTTTAGAGCTGTAGATAGAGCTAGTTTAGAGAATATTTATGCAGAAATAGATAGACTAGAAAAAACTGAAATCGAAGTCAATGTATTCAAAAGATATAAAGACGAATTCAGGATGTTTTTGATCATTGGTTTGTTTTTATTTTTGATGTGGTGGGTCTTGTCACAGACTATTTTCAGAACGTTTAGTTAAATGACAATGTATGTTTAGATTCGAAAATACGACCGCTTTTTATTTACTTGCCGCCATTCCGATATTGGTGATTTTATATCTATGGTCAGTCAAAAGATTGAATCAAAGGAAACAGAAATTCGGTCAGATAAACTTAATAGACAGATTGTTAACTGGTTCAAATACTAAAAGAGGTAAACGAAGTGTCATTTTATATTTAGTAGCTTATGTTTTATTAGTTTTTGCATTAGCCAATCCGCAATGGGGATTTAAAAAGGAAAAAGTCAAAGTAGAGAATAGTGATATTTTTATTGCATTGGACATATCTTCTAGTATGAATGCAACAGACATTAGTCCTACTAGGTTAGAAAAGGCAAAAAGATTTGTAGAATCACTCATCGAATCTCGTAAGGGCGATCAGTTGGGTCTAATTTTGTTTGCTGGAAATGCCTATTTGCAGATGCCATTGACATCAGACTATGCAGCTGCAACCCTATTTGTAAAATCTGCAAATACCGACATGGCGGGTACGCAAGGTACTGCAATAGGCGAAGCGGTAGATTTGGCACGACGAAGCATTACGGATACCGAAAAAGCGCAGCGCGCACTTATCATCATTACTGATGGCGAAGACCATGATGAAGACGCTTTGAGCAAAGTTTCTAGTGCTGTAGATGATGGTTGGAATGTATTCACTGTAGGTGTTGGTACTGAAGAAGGTGGTTTTGTACCTGTGATGAGTGAAGGTAGGGAAGAGTTTAAAACAGATGAAGAAGGAAACCCTGTCACTACGCGCATCAATCTTGGACTGTTAAAAGAAATTGCAGATGCTGGAAATGGTACATCTTATTTATTGGAAAATAATAATGACATAATAAATGATTTGAATACGCAATTAGAAAAACTTCAAAAAAGAGCCGTCGAAGTAAAATCATTTTCAGAATATAGAAGTTATTACCAATACTTTTTAGGGTTAGCATTGTTTATTTTATTGTTGGATTTTGTTGTAAAATCAAATATCAAATGGGTAAAATAGTATTGATTTTTTTATTGTTGATTATTCACGGAAACGTCTTTTCTCAGACTTCTCATAAGAATCTTCGAAATGGTGACATGTTATATGAATTTGGAAAATATCAAGAGGCTGAACTAGAATACAGAAAGGCAGATACAGAAAAACAAAGTGTAAAATCTTCTTATAACCTAGGAAATACACTCGTCAATCAAGAGCGATACGACGAAGCCATAAAATCATATGAAAGTGCTGCCGCCAAAGCCACATCTGATGATGAAAAGTCAAAAATTTATCACAATCAAGGCAATGCTTTATTTAAAAAAGAAAAGTATAAAGAAAGTATGGATGCTTTCAAAAAATCACTAAAATATAAACCATCTGACCAAGCTACCAAAGAAAATCTTGCTATGGCTCAGAATGAATATAAAAAGCAAATACAGCAACAGCAGAAAGAGCAACAGAAGAATAAGGATAAAAATCAAAATCAAGACAAAAAGGAAGAGCAGCAAGATAAAGATAACCAACAAAAAAACGATAATAAACAAGATCAGAACCAAGATCAAAAAAATGAAAACCAAAATCAAGATCAACAAAATCAAGATCAACAAGACCAACAAAAAGGCCAAGATCAAGCGGATAATGATGGTAAAAAAATGACCAAAGAAGACGCTCAGAAATTGCTAGAAGTCATGGATAATGAAGAGAAAAAAGTCCAGCAAAAACTGAGACGAATGGATGGCAAAGCCAAGAAACCAGTTAAAGACTGGTAGTTTTTTAAGGTTTTTTAACACTTGATCTTAAACGATCCTTAAAATTGAAATGTTATTGAAAATAAAATGAACTCAATTTTTAATTACTGAAAAATCATGTTGAAATGGGCATAATTAAAATGAAATTTGCGACCATGTTTTTTGTATGTGTAGCATCATTTGTATTCGGACAGCAAGGTAGTCTTAGTGTAAAAGTAAACAAGGATACCATAGCAAAGGACGAAGTAGTGACAGTGGAGTTTTTGCTTGACAATCTCACAGGTAGTTTTCAAGCACCAGATTTCAGAGGGTTTCAAGTGGTATCTGGACCAAATACATCTTCTAGTTTTAGAATGATGAATGGAGAAGTTTCCCAAAAAAAATCATACAGTTACGCACTAGTACCAATGGATGAAGGCAATTTATTGATTGGACCCGCTACAGTGGATAACGAAGGAGAAATAATCAGCACTGAAGAAATAGAAATATTTGTACATAACAGTTATAGGTCGAGTAAGTCTAGTCAAAAAGATAGAACATTTATCTATGGCGTAGAAAATGACATTGAGCCTAAATCTCAAAAGAAAAAAAGACCTTTAAAAAAGATATAATTTTTTGCCAAATACCCAATTAATAATATAGTAGGTATTCTTTTTTTAGTTTTGCAGTTCTTGATTATAAATAAGTTGGAGTATGATAGTGAAATTTCGAGACATTACGATATCATGGTTACCTAAAGTGGGGCTAATTATAGCGTTCGTTTTGTTTCTATCAACTTTTGTGTCTGCTCAGAATGTCAAGTTTTATATAAACACAGATAGAGACAAAGTAGCAGTAGGGGAGACATTTATGTTGGAAGCTGTCTTAGAAAATGGAGATGCAAGATCTATACAAATGACAGATGTATCGCCATTTAGAATTGTGCAAGGTCCATCTACTTCTACATCCATTACTATTGTAAATGGTAAAAGATCTGCTACTATGAGTTATCAGTATATGCTATTAGCAGAAACCAAAGGGAAATTCACACTTGGTCCTGCTGTTGTAAAAACTGGAAACAAAGAACTTAAATCCAATACCATAACCATAAATGTAGTAGATGCAGATAGGAGTCAATCCATAAGTGGACTAGACGATAGCAAGCAGACTTTGGTCAGGTTAGAAGTTTCTGAAGAGAAAGCATATATAGGTCAGCAGTTAGTAGTGAGTTATGTTTTATACACAAGACAAAACTTAGAATCATATAACTTTTTAAATGAACCAAAATATGAAGGTTTTTTTGCTGTGCCACTAAACGATTTCAGAGAGCAAGCACAACGTAAGACCATAAACGGCAAAGAATACCACAGACAAGTACTAAGGAAAGTATTGCTTTTCCCACAAAAAGTGGGTAAGTATAGTTTTGGTCCTGTCAATGTTTCTTTAGATGTACCAGTGGATAATGGAAGATCTTCTTTCTTTTTCAGAGATGTAAAGAAGGAACAGACGCAAACCAACGTACTAAAAATAAATGTTGAATCTCTTCCTGACAATGCCCCTGAGAGCTTTTCTGGTGGTGTAGGTGAATTTACCATGCAGACATTTATGAGCAAAAATACAGCTACAACGGATGAATCACTAGTACTTACGATGATCATAGAAGGTGATGGAGATGCAAAAATAGTACAAGCACCTAAACTTAAAAAATACGATGGAATAGAATCTTACGAACCATCTATCATAAAAGATGAAACATATACTAAAGGTGATAGATTAAGAGTCGTCAAAACATTTGAATATATCCTAGTACCTACCAAAGATACGACCTATTCCTTTACACCAGAGTTTAGTTATTATTCTCCTACCTCAGGTAAATATGAAACCATTGTGTCCGGCCCTCATCAAGTAACCATAGTCAAAGGTAGTGGCAAAGTCATTAATCCTGCAGCAAATGATGCTGATCTTAGTGCATTATCTCCTATGGAAACAGATCTAAACCTAGTGAAAATAGGAAGTCCATTTTTTGGATCTGGACTGTATTTTAGTTTTTTTGGCATTATTATCTTAGCTACAGGTTTCGGTATTTATTATAAGAAAAAGAAAAATGAAAAGCTAGACCAGTTGCATTTGGCATCGCAGAGTTCGATCAATATAGCTAAAATAAACTTAGAAAAGGCAGCTTCATATAAGATTGAAAATAATAAGTCCGCTTTTTTTGAAGAGATTTCTCATGCTACGACAGGTTATATTCAGAAGAAGTATAATATTCCTAATATGGAACTTGGCCTGAATGCTGCTAAAGACCACCTCAAAAAACATGGTGTCCATGCAAACCTTATTGATCAGTATGCATCAATACAGCAAAGGTGTGAGATGGCTAGATTTGCAGGTCAGTATGGTGACATGGATGGTTTATATGAACAAGCCTCAGTGCTCATAACAGAAATTGAGAATTTAGGATAGCCTTATTTTAACAAATTATTCAGCAGCAGCAATTGTTAAGATTGAAATTTTCTTGACACCAGCCTTCAATAGCAATAGACAACATGCTTCTAATGTAGCCCCTGTAGTTACGACATCATCTACTACTAATATATGTTTACCAACTAATTCTTCAGGCTTATTTATCTGAAAAGTAGTCGAAACATTTTTTACTCGATCAGTTCTTGCCATTCCTGTCTGAGAAGCTGTTTCTGTATATTTGATAAGATGGCTTTCTGTCATTTTGATTCCTGATGAATTACTTACTCCTTGACCGAAAATACCGCTTTGGTTGTATCCTCTAAGCAATTTCTTTTTATAGTGGATCGGAACGGGAATGATAAGATCTGGTTTTTCAAATAGTGACGATTCTGCAAGTTTTTGTCCTGCAATTTCACCTAATATTTGTCCAGTTTCCTTTTTTCCTTTGTATTTGAGTCCATGTAGCATGTTTTTGACATTGCTTTGATTTCTAAAAGATAAGAGTGCAGCACCGTGTGTTAATGGAATACGACCTTTAAAATGTTTAGTAACAGTGTTTTCACCGATCTTGAAGTGATCTGTGTAGGGCATATTATGGATGCAGTTTATGCAAAAGTAGCTGTTCCTAGTTTTTGAAATTTTGTGACATGCTATACATAAATCTGGGAAAATGGTATAAAACATGTCATTAATGAGCTCGTAAATCTTGGATCTAATTTTAGACATAGCTTTTTTTTTACAGTTTTTAAATATGTTTTAGGAAGTTTATAAATGTATTAAAGAGAAATCATTAATGATGATAGAAATCTTATCTTCTATCTTTAATGCAAACATAATCATAAATTTAAATCTCAATATAAAATTGAAAATATTTTATCTACATAATTTAGATATACAGCATTTTATGGTTTTTGAATGTTCTTTATAGGCTATTTAAGAAGTGGAATTATTATTTTTCTATTGAGCAAAAATTCTTTATAAACAGTAAACGATATTTTTATTTTGACAAAAAGACTTATTTGGCCTTCCAAATTTTATTTAACATACTTGTACTTTAAATCGATATGTTTCTAATCTAAATAGTAAGTGTTTACATATTAAAAAATATAATTATGAAAAAAATACTTAAAATCATTGCTTTACATATTATAAATTATTTACATTTGTGTCGTATTAGCAAAATTATGCTTCTACAGTTTTTACCAACTGAATAATAATAGTACCCAAATACAGTAATTATAAGGCCTAATTGAATTGGCTGATAGTTGGACGTATTGCCATAACTCCTACTTTAAAAGTAGTGCAGTAATATTGGTCATAATCATAACTGAATAATAAGGATTTCATAACAATTTATAATCTCGTGTACGAAGCGGTTTTCGTACTTTTTTAACAAACTTTAATTTTTTTAAACTCAAAATGGATCTCATGATGGAAACAAATTTTACCCGTTTCGGATCAATAGTAAGGCTCCTTACAGTCATACTATTTAGTTTCTTTAGTGTTGCAAATGTAGATGCGCAAGCATGTGCGTGCAATACTTCTATTGATGTAACACTAGACCAAAACGGGTCAGTTACTGTTACACCAGCAATGTTACTTACTGATGCAGCTACTTGTGCAGGTACTCAGACAGTGACAATTATGTTAACGCCTAATGGTAACCCTATACCAGGCAGCCCAGTTTTAAATTGTTCATATGCGGGCAAAACCGTTTATGGCAAAGTATCCAACGGAACTAACTCTTGTTGGACTACAATATTGGTCGAAGACAAAATTAAACCTGTTATCACTTGTCCTGCGGCTCCTATGACCATGACTTGTGTAGAATTAGATAATTTTGTTCCAGCTGTAAGTGACAACTGTGGTATTCCTAAGTTGAACCTTGTTGGTAATGACATCATAACAAACAATAGTTGTAATGCAGGTCTTGCACCGAATGTACTCAAAAGAATCACAAGAACTTACCAGGCAGAAGATGCTAGTGGTAACCTTTCGCTACCATGTACCTTCACAATAGATGTGACTGTTATACCAACCTTAGATGCAACCACCATCACATTTCCACTAAACTACGATGTAGCTGCCGGAAATAATGATGCTTTAGTTTGTGATGGGTCATGGGCGAAAATAGATAACACAAAAATCCCATCTCCTGTTGATAAGGATGGGTTGCCAGGCACAGGTGCACCAAAAATTGGAACTGTAGAATTATATCAGAATCCAGAGTTATACTGTGGTCTTAATGTGACATTATCTGATGCTCCAGCTATCAAGATTAATTGTGTAACAAAAATCATTAGAACTTGGCAAGTAATAGAATGGTCATGTCTTAATAGACCACCACTTGTAAGAGTACAAATGCTAGAAATTGTAGACAATGTAGGCCCAGCTATCAGTGGCTTGACAAACCTTTCAGGTACAACAGGTAATCATGCATGTACTTCTAACGTAACTTTTCCAGCTGCTATCGTTAGTGACAATTGTTCCGAAGTAACATCTATTACTGTAGATATAACTATCTATCCTAATGGTGGTGTTGCTCCAGGCGTATTTATAAAGCATGGTAGCCCTAAAGTGGCGACATTGCCTGTAGGTAGTCACGTGGCAGTTTACACAGCATATGATGCATGTTATAATAGCACTACTGCTTCTATTAATATTGAAGTAGAAGACAATACACCTCCAGTTGCTATTTGTGATGAAAATACCACTGTTGGTCTTACATCTGATGGTACCGCTTGGGTTCCAGCAGTTGTATTTGATGACGGAAGTTATGATGAGTGTTCACTTGGTAAAGTTTTAGTGAGAAGAATGGATACAGATAATTGTGGTCTTTGTCCTACACCTTCATTTCCAGGTTTCAAATACTTAGGTGTATATGGTACAGGTGTGAATACTAAATACTATTACTTATCTAATCACAAAGCAACACCTAAAGTAGCGCATAAAATAGCTAAAGCAATGGGTGGATATGGTGTGTCTTATGAAACTCCTGAAGAAAGATCAGCAGTAAGAAGCCTTGTAGCTGCGGTTAATGACACATTAGATTTCCTAGTTGGGTACACTGATACAAAAGTGGAAGGAACCTATGTTTGGGAAAGTGGTGCTACCAATGTGATGGCAATAACTGGAAATACAAATCTTAAACAGTACGTAGTTGTACAAAGAGATGCTATGCTTGGTGTAAATGACGGAAGACTTGTTGCTGTGACAGGTGCAAATCAATACCAATACGTAGTGGAAATTTCTAATCCATGTGGATGGAGCGAATATGCTCAATTCTGTTGTACAGATGTTGCTGCAAATCAAATGGTAGCTTTCAGAGCAATAGATGCTTCGGGTAACTTTAACGATTGTATGGTTACGGCAGTAATTCAAGACAAAATAGGACCAACAATAACTTGTCCAGATAGCAGATCGGTAACTTGTGACCAATCTTATGATCCTACGAATCTTAGAAAGGATTTTGGATGGCCAACAGCATCAGATAATTGTATCAATCCTACTATAACGAGAATAGACTCTACGATAGCAATTAATAGCTGTAGAGTTGGTACAATCACTAGAAGGTTTATGGTAACTGATGCAGGTGGTAGAACAGCAACTTGTACTCAAGTAATTACTTTTGAACCTAGTAATGCTCAAGTTTATAATGGTCCTAGTCCAGCTCAATGGCCTAGAGATACTATGATTTCTGGTTGTGGTAATCCGAATGCTCCAGGATTTTTACCAGCAGTACTTGGTAATCCTATTTTGACTGATGGTGCTTGTTCACTAGTAGGTGCTGAGTATGACGATCAAACATTCTCTTTCAATAACCCGACCAGTCCTGCTTGCTTTAAAATTTTGAGAAAATGGACTGTTATCGATTGGTGTCAACCGTTAGTAGGAGGTGGATATAGAACATGGACACATTTACAAGAGATTAAAGTTATTGATAATATTGCTCCAGTCATTGCTCAATTAGCTCCAATGGTGACAGCTAATACTTTTGATGCAGCATGTGCAAATGGTGAGATAACACTTACAGCTAGCGCAACAGATGTATGTACTGCTGTATTGAGAAGCTCTTATGCTGTAGATGCATTTAATAATGGAAGTATTGATATTACATCGACACCTGTTAATAGCAATTCTATAAATGCGACAGATAGCTATCCAGTAGGTACACACAGAATCATATATACTTTCGAAGATAAATGTGGTAATGTTACTTCTAGAGAACAATTGTTCAGCATTGTGAATAGAAAAGCACCAAGCATTACTGTATTGAATGGTCTTGCAATGAGTCTAATGCAATTGCCTGATGGTAGTGGTATGGCTGACATATGGGCAACAGACTTTAACCTTAAAGCTGAGCACCCTTGTGGATATGACTTACTTTTATCTTTCACAGAAGTTCAAAAAGATGCATTAGGAAATCTGGTAGGAACACCGAATTTAGTATTTAATTGTAATGATTTAGATACAAATTATGTAACGATTTATGCAGCAGCCCTTACACCAGCAGGTGATATCGTACAGACATTTGTTGAGACATATATCATTATCCAAGATAACAATAATATCTGTGATAACGTAGGTGGAAGATCTTCTGTTAAAGGTACATTAGCAACTGAAACAAATGAAAAAGTTCAAGATGTAAGAGTAAGTCTTTATGGTTCTGAAATGAATGTAATGACTGGTTCAAATGGAGCTTTTGATTTTGCAAATATGAACAATGGTGGTAATTACACTGTGAGTCCAAACAAAAATGATGACCACACAAATGGTGTGACCACACTTGACTTGGTATTAATGCAAAGACATATCTTAGCGATAGACAAGTTAAATTCACCATACAAATTGATAGCTGCCGATGTTACTAAAGATGGTAAAATCACTGCTGCCGATTTAGTAGAACTTAGAAAATTAATTTTGGGTACTAAATCGACCTTCGAAAATAATACATCATGGAGATTTGTTGATAAAGCATATGTTTTCCAAAACACGGCTCAAGCACAAGGAGATGCATTCCCTGAAGTATACAACATAGAAAACCTTACTTCTGATATGGTTACTGACTTCGTAGCTGTAAAAGTAGGTGATGTGAATGGTAATGCGAAAGCTAATAACTTCAATACAAATACTGATGCTAGATCAAATCAAAAATTAGTATTGACATCTGATGTAGTAGATTTCACAGCAGGACAACAGTTTGAAGCACCTATCAAAGTGGCTCAAAACACTGGATTCAGTGGTGTGCAATTTACTATGACATTTGATGCTGATAAGTTGACTTTGGTAGGTATCAATGGTGAGAGTCTTGATGTTGCTGACCAAAACTTTGGATATGCAAATGTAAATGATGGTATAGTAACTTTGAGCTGGAATGATGTAAATGCAAAATCTTTAAATGCAGGTGAGACATTGTTTAACCTTACTTTTGAAGCTAAAGCAAATGGTTCTACAGCTGACATTATTGCAGTTACTTCTGACATCACAAAGGCAGAAGCATATACTGTAGATGCAGACATCATGAAAGTAGAGTGGATGACAGGTAGCAGAACATCAAATGAAAACTTTGTTTTACACCAAAATACGCCAAACCCATTCAAAGCAAATACTGTAATTGGATTTGAATTGCCATCAGATATGGCTGCAAGTATCACAGTGTATGATGTGACTGGAAAAGTAATTAATTCAACAAACGTTCAAGGTTTAAAAGGATTGAATACCTTCACACTAGATCAAAATAGCCTTCCTGCAGGTGTACTTTACTACTCATTAAAGGCAGGATCTTTCCAAGCAACTAAAAAAATGGTTGTTATAGAATAACAAAGACAGTCGCGGAGTAGCCCAAAATACTTCACAGACACAAAGATATTTTACTGTTTTTGGGATGGGACCCTTCTTCGGATTAATTCGAAGAGGGTCTTTTTTTTTGATTTAATGTCAGTCTAAATTTTTTACATTAAAAAATGTATCAATGTTCGTTTTTTCTTACCACCTTAGCACAATTAATTTTAATAGAAAGATATGAGACACATTGTCCTTTTTAGCTGTTTGATTTTTGGTTCTTCAGGATTGGTATCTCAATCAAAATTTGATCAAAATGTTATTTCTGAAAAAGTGTTAACTTTTTTGTCAATTCTAAATGACGAAGATCGAGCGATGGCAAATCTTAATTATGAAGACAGCTCAAGAAAAAATTGGTCCAATCTACCTATGGAAGATGTGACTCGAAAAGGAATGATGGTCAAAGATATGAATGACGAACAGAGAATATTACTTCATGATATATTACGTTTTGTATTAAGTCAGCAAGGATATCAAAAAGCTTTGTTTATTATGCAATATGACGAAGGCACCAACGAAAGGTTAAAAAAAATGTTCAGCCCAATCGCTCACAGGTATGGCAGACAAAATTACTGGTTTACCGTCTATGGAAACCCAAAAGATCAGCAATGGGCATTTAAATTTGAAGGTCATCACTTATCTCTAGATTTTACTTTTACTCCAAATAATGTGATGTGTACACCAATGTTCACTGGCATAAATCCAGCCTTGACTCGCAAAGGAGAGAATGCAGGTGTCCACGTAATGTATGATGAACAAGAATTAGGCAATCAACTATTTCTTAGCTTGTCAGAAGCTCAAAAAACAAAGGCAATACAAAGTGACCATCCTGCTGATGCTGATGTAAAAACCAAGCTAGGAAATGAAGCTCATCTTCAGGATAAAAGTGGTTTGCATTTTAGTGATTTAATGCCTGATCAACAAACGATAGTTGAAAAAATAATGAGATCTTGGGTGGAAAACCTAGATCCTATTTTAGCTAAGGAATACATGAATAAAATGCTTTCTACTAAAAATACCATTATTTTTAAGTGGTTTGGTATAAAAGACGTTTCTACCCTCCACTATTATTCTATACAATCAGATGATTTTATAATTGAATTTACCCACAGAGATGGTGGCCTAGATCATTACCACACCTTGTGGTACGGACTAGAAAAATAATTTTTGCACAAAAAAAAATGATACAATGACATTATTGACACCATATACTTTTAGAAATTCTGGACAGACCACTGTTAATAGAATAGCATTAGCTCCTATGACAAATCAGCAAAGTAATGAAGATGGTACCTTGAGTAATGATGAATATAATTGGTTAATGCGTCGTGCAGAAGGTGGATTTGGGATTATTATCACCTGTGCAGCGTATGTTTCTAAAGATGGGCAAGGTTGGCCAGGCGAACTAGGGATATTTGATGATTCACATTTGTCTGGTTTGCAAAGACTTGCACAAGGAATTCATCAATATCAAAGTCTTTCCATCGTTCAGATTTTTCATGGTGGAGCTAGGAGTCCTTTTGATGTCTCAGGTAATCAGCCTTGGAGTGCAAGTGCGCATGTCATACAAGTAGGGAGCAAAAACATAGATGTAGCTGAAGGATCTATCGAGCAAATAGAGTCAACAATCAATGCATTTGTAGTTTCAGCTAAGAGAGCATATGAAGCTGGATTTGATGGCGTAGAATTGCATGGAGCACACGGATATTTATTGCATCAGTTTTTAAGTTCCGTTACAAATACACGTTCAGACGAATGGGGAGGTAGTTTTGAAAAACGCTCTAAATTAATCCGTACTATTCTTCAGAAGATCAAGACTTCCTTACCTTCGAATTTTATAGTAGGTGTAAGGCTGTCTCCTGAAGACAAATATACTTTTCAAGGAATTGATTTTGATGAAAGTCTAGCTTTGGCGGCACTTTTGTCAGATGATGGAGCCGATTATATTCATGTTTCACCATGGGATGCGCTGAAGAAGCCAGAAAAGTATTCAGAAGGTAAAAAGGCACTTATTACCTATTTTAGGGATATAATTCCTGCCAAAACTGCTGTGATTGTTGCAGGTGAGATTTGGTCTAGAGAAGATGGTGAAAAAGCAATATCACTTGGTGCAGATATAGTTGCTTTGGGTAAAAGTGCTATTGGAATGCCTGATTGGCCA
This sequence comes from Saprospiraceae bacterium, assembly GCA_035299145.1. Taxonomy (GTDB): domain Bacteria; phylum Bacteroidota; class Bacteroidia; order Chitinophagales; family Saprospiraceae; genus OLB9. The sequence continues at coordinate 258,351 of DATGWZ010000030.1, read as the reverse complement.
AAATTGATAAAAGATCCTAATTTTGTGCCAATCAAACCACCATATAGTGTGTCACATTTAAAAGATGCTGGATTAAGCCCAAAGTTTATTGAATATATGAAAAGGTGGAAAGGATTTGTTCAAGAATGATGGTTTGATTTTTGACTTTCAAATAATTTGGTTAATTAACCTATTTTTCATTTGCTCTTTTAACATAATTATTCACTCTATTCACTGCATTTTCTCTTATATTTATGTAATAAAAGTTGATATCTGCAGGATGATAATTTTTTGTTCGTAAGAAAATACTACCACGGAATTTAGGTTTACTAGCCCATAAAATATCCTTATGAACTTGAGCATCCACATGGTTTTCGTAGACCTTGTCAAACTCAAATAAAAGGGTGCCTTTATTTTGTGTTTTGTCCATATATAAATCATTGCATTGCCATGATAAAGGATTGGTAACACAGATACTATCTAAGGTGTACTCCGTAGGTAGTTGGTGACCTTTTTTAAAAGTTCTCCAAGAGACAAAACATCCCGTTTCATTCCCATTTTCACATGGTTTGATTGCGTTAAATCTATTGTTTTTGATTGGCATTCCGATCAGATATGCTGCCACTAATTTTGATTGAAGTGGCTTGCCATCAAAATATTCAGTTAGCAATCTTTCTGCATGATTGGTACCTTGACTGTGACTAGCTAAGATAATCGGTCTACCTTGATTTAGGTTTTTCAAATAGTATTCAAAGGCATTTTTGACATCTTCATATGCTACATCAAAAGCCTTTTTTGCAGATAATTTATCATCTGTAAAGTAAGCATGAAGATGTGCTTGTCGATATCGAGGTGCAAAAACTCGCCCCGCATAATTAAATGCACTAGCTTGAAATCTGATAGTACCTTCGTCAGTTTTTTTGTTTAGTTTTTGATCGTCTATGGAAGCATTCCATTTGTCTTGATTTTTATCTCCCGTATAAGTTGTTGGGTGAAGAAAAAAAACATCTGCCACTAATCCATCATATGAAACGGTATCACCTTGTGGTGTACGATCGGATTCGTCCATTAAATCTGGATGTGCCGCCCAATTGGTTAATTGAGCATAATCTATTTGATTCGTTTTTAGGTCTTGGTAGCTGTAATTCGGCTTGTAGGTTTTACAAGATAGAAAGAAAATTAGGACCAAAAGACTTATGTATTTTTTCATTATTAAAGATTTAAGTGTAAATAAAACATACTTCTTTTTCATACTTATAAACAAGAATTACATCACCACTATTTATTAACGTTTTAATCTTGTACTCTGTCCGTCAATTATTACTATTTAATTTCAGGACAAAGTACAAGATGATTGATTTCCTAAATCATATCTTCTGGCTTCACCCATGCATCAAATTCTTCTGATGTAAGATATTTGAGATCTAAGGCTGCTTGCTTCAATGTGCTACCTTCTTTATGTGCTTTTTTGGCTATTTCTGCTGCTTTGTCGTATCCAATTTTTGTATTCAAAGCGGTGACAAGCATTAATGAATTGTCTAGGTTGAATTTAATTCTCTGTACATTGGCTTCTATACCTACTGCGCAATGTTCATTAAAGCTGACACATGCATCACCTATCAAATTTGCAGACATCAGGAAGTTAAAAATCATCACGGGTTTAAATACATTGAGTTCGAAGTGTCCACTCATTCCACCTATATTGATAGCTACATCATTACCCATCACTTGAGCCATAGCCATGGTCAAAGCTTCAGACTGAGTAGGATTGACTTTTCCTGGCATGATAGATGATCCAGGTTCGTTTTCTGGAATCGTGATTTCGCCTATACCACATCTTGGACCTGATGCCAACATTCTGATATCATTTCCGATTTTCATAAGAGATACAGCTACAGTTTTTAATGCGCCATGTGCTTCTACAATAGCATCATGAGCAGCCAAACCTTCAAATTTATTTTTACCTGTGATGAATGGAAGGCCTGATATTTCTGCTATTTTTTTAGCTACCAATACATCATAACCTTTTGGCGTATTAAGTCCTGTTCCTACAGCCGTACCACCAAGAGCTATTTCTGAAAGGTGTTTGTAGGTGTTTTTAATGGCTGCAATACCATGATCTAGTTGAGATACATATCCACTCAATTCTTGTCCAAGTGTCAATGGCGTCGCATCCATAAAGTGGGTACGTCCTATTTTCACTACTTTCATAAATTTTTTAGACTTCTCCTTCAAGGTATCTCTCAATACTTCTAATCCTGGGACTGTGACATCTACCAATACTTTGTATGCAGCAATGTGCATAGCTGTTGGAAAAGTATCATTTGACGATTGAGATTTATTCACATCATCATTTGGATGTAGTACTTTTTTATCATCAGCTAGCGAACCACCATCTATGACGTGGCCACGATTGGCGATGACTTCGTTTAGGTTCATATTTGACTGCGTACCTGATCCTGTTTGCCAAACTACGAGTGGAAATTCGTCGTCTAGTTTGCCAGTCATAATCTCTTTACAAACCTTCTCAATTAGTACTTTTTTGTTTTTTGGGAGTACACCAAGATCATGATTGGCTTGGGCTGCAGCCATTTTAAGGACAGCAAATGCGCTTATAATTTCCTTTGGCATTCTGTGCCCACCGATTTTAAAATTTTCGGATGATCTTTGCGTTTGAGCACCCCAATATTTATCAGCAGGTACATTGATATAACCCATACTGTCTTTTTCTTTTCTGAACTTACTCATATTTATGTGATTATTGTGTTATATTATATTAGATGGCAAATTTACAAACTTTATAAAAAATCATACTACGTATATGCTACAACTTCTATGAAAAGTAATTAAAATCATAATTTATTAGGATTGTTTGGATATATATATTTCTTTAAAATCACTTTTTTATACCCTTCGTCTATGAAAAATGGACTTTGATAGATTAGTCAGAAAGCTACTGCAACTTCCTTTTCTTTCATCTCGTCATTGACCTATAAGTATTTTTATAAATCTTAAAATTTTAACAAGATGAACCACTTCATGTACTTTTTTTTACTTTTTTCTACACTTAACTTGTCCGCCCAATCTATAAGTGGCACCATTCAAGATAATAATTTGCCCGTTTCATTTGCAAATGTGATGTTATATAAATCAGCGGATACTACACTAGCCAAATTTACATATTCTGATGATGATGGTAAGTTTGTTTTAGACAATGTCTCCAATGATACTTACTACTTACAAGTGTCATATGTAGGACTTCAAGATTATAAAAGCGAGCCATTCCAGTTTGAGTCGAAGGATAAAAACTTAGGTAATATCAATATGACTGCTGGTGCTGTAAGTCTTAACGAAGTTGTTGTGACAGCTTCTAAACCTATGATGGAAGTCAAGCCTGATAAATTGGTATTGAATGTAGCAGGAAGTGTTTTGGCTTCTGGAGATGATGCACTCAGCCTTTTGCGAAAAGCGCCTGGTGTACTTGTAGATAATAATGAAAATATTTCTCTGCTGGGAAAATCTGGTTTGGTTATTTACATAGATGGTAAACCTTCGCCGCTGACATCTACTGAACTTGCTAATATGCTCAAAAATATGTCATCAAATGATATCGAAAGCATAGAAATCATTTCCAATCCATCTGCAAAATACGAAGCTCAGGGTACTGCCGGTATTATCAATATCAAAAGAAAAAAGCTGAATAAAGATGGTATCAATGGATCTGCCAATGCAGCTGTAAGACAAGGAGAAACATTTGGATTTAATGGTGGACTGAACCTGAATTTTAGAAATGAAAAGGTAAACGTATTCGGAAATGCAGGATATTTTGATAGTGACAATAGCAATTATAATGATTTTTTCAGAACCCAAAATGATCTTGGATTTCATACCTATAATAAAAGTCAGAATAACAGCAAAGGGTATAATGCTAAAGTAAGTACGGATTATTATTTGACTAAAAAGAGTACATTAGGGTTCATTGCAGAGCATCAAGAAGATGATTTTTTCATGACTAATGCATCTACTACGAGTATGGGTAATCCAACTTTTACTCAGATAGATTCACTATTACTCAACGATGCAATAAATATAGCAGACTCCAAAAATAGCAATATCAACGCAAACTATTATTACGATGGTGGGAATGAAACTACTTTTAATGTAGATGCCAATTTGGGAAGATTTAGTAGAAACAATAATTCTTATACACCCAATTTGTACACTACAGCTGATAGAAATACCATAACAAGTAGGTTTGAAACACGTAGTATTACGCCAACGATTATTGATATTATGTCTGTAAAAATGGATTATGAGCGAAAACTAGGAAAAGGTAAAATCTCTGGTGGACTAAAGTCATCGATGGTCGCCACTGACAATACATTCAACTTTTTCAATATCGAAGGCAAAGAAGAGATTCTGAATGCAAATTTTAGTAATAGATTCAAATATGACGAGTGGGTAAATGCCGCTTACGCCAATTATGCCATACAAATAAAAAAGGTAGGTGTCAATGCAGGCCTAAGGGTAGAAAATAGTAATACCAAAGGCGATCTAATAGCTATGAATCCATCCAATAATAAGTTGGTTAAGCGAAATTATACGGACTTTTTTCCATCATTTGGGTTGTCTTATAGTCCTAATGATAAGCATAGTTTGCAAGCTAGTTATGGTCGCAGAATCAATAGACCAAATTACCAAGATCTCAATCCTTTCGAATTACAATTGGATCAATTGACATTCGAAAAAGGAAATGCATTCTTAAATCCTGAATATACAGACAATATTCAGCTTACACATACATATGCTTATAAGCTTACAACTACATTAACCTATAGTCACACATCAGATGTGATCACAAGGTTGGTAGATACATCTGGTTTGAAAGGTTCATTTATCACATGGGACAATATTGCCTATAGAAAGATATATTCGGTAGGATTTAGTGCGCCGATATCTATAACTGACAAGTGGAGCACATTTACCAATTTTAATGGAATCCACACTAGAAATAATGCTCAGTTTGAAGATGGTAAAACGATCAATCTCAATGTCAGTTCATTCAATATGTATCATCAGCAGTCATACAATTTTGACAAAGGTTGGAGTGTTGAAATATCTGGTTGGTACACTTCTCCTTCAATATGGGAAGGTACTTTCACGATGAATGAGATGTGGTCAGCGGGTGCAGGAGTTAGCAAGAAATTTGCTGGAGATAGAGCGAAAGTGACATTGAGTTTTGATGATATCTTCAAAACCAATGTATGGAGTGGCGAAAGTAGATTTGGCGGGCTCAACATGGATGTTAGTGGGGGATGGGATAGTAGAAGAGTACGTTTAAATGTCAACTATAGTTTTGGCAAACAATCTAAGTCTGCTGAAAGGAAAAGAAGTACAGGTGCAGAAGATGAGCAAAATAGAATCAAAAAAGGATAGTAAATCCTAAAGAGCATACATAGTTGTTTTGTTGGTAAAAAAGGGATGGCTTAAAGTAGTCATTCCTTTTACCTTTAATTCGGGTGAATAGCCTAGGAGTAAATCTCAATTTGGAGCGGAAACTGATTTAAAATTCATTTTGTCACCTGGTGATGGTAAAACAAAAGGAAATCTTAACTAAGTGTAATTTTGTGATAAACCCTTCTTTAGTAATATTTAAATGAGAGTCGTAGTGAATATTTTTTAATTATTGCGACTAGAAAGGATAAGATGCTAAAACTTCTAAAAATAGTAAATCAACAAATAAAAAAGGGGACAAAAATTAAAACTTTCATCCCCTTTATAAAATCTATCTAAAAACTTTTACTGTGTACGTTCTCTAGATTTTGCTGAATAATTGATTTTTAACTGTCCCGCTTTTCTTAAAGATGTTTTTACATCACCCACGATTCCCATAGTTACCTCGCTATCCACTTTCATAGAAGTGATGATTGATGTTCTTTGGCTTTCAGGCACTGTTGTTTTAAATTTCTCTAAAAATAATGGAATTTCTTCAGGATCAGCAAACTTATCACCCAATTGAATTCTAGGTTTTGTACCATACATTTTGACATGTTTTTCTGTAGGTCTACCTATGAATATAAAATTCACCAATGTTTTCTTTTCCAATTTTGTTAACTCTGACGCTTGAGGAGTATTGGTGGTTACCATCAATTCTGTATCTCTCATCTTCGTTACAACCATGAAAAAGAAAAGCAACATGAATACAATATCAGGAAGAGACGCCGTAGATATTGCCGGGGTTGAATTCCCTTTTTTTTCTTTAAACTTTGACATAACTTATTATTTTAAAATTGTCAATAAATTACTTCTCTTCACCAAATTTCGTCGGCTCTGCTTCAGAAATAACCAAAGGTATTGCATCAGTAATTTCTTCTCTTTGAACCTTGTTTAACTCTTCAAGAGGTTTACCAAATTTAACCATTGCTGCTTCTTCCCATAACTCGTTATACGCTGCTTTTAACTCATTGTATACTTCGAGATATGTTCCGTACTGAGTACCACGGTCATTTTTTATGGAAATAATCGCTTTTGCAGGATCTTCAGACATATTTTCTAATTTTTGAGGATTAGAAATAAAGATCTTTGTATTATCCTTTAGCGTTTTGATATCCATTGGTTCACCTCTTACCAAAAGCTGATTGCTTGCATTCACTAACACAGAATAAACATTCCTAGTGTTTAGCTTCATTTCTGGTGGTGGTTCATCAGACCAAGGTGGTAACTTTACAAGCACACCTTTATCTTCTGCGATTGTTGTCGTAACAAGAAAGAAAATCAATAACAAGAAGGCAATGTCTGCCATTGACCCTGCATTGATTTCATTACTCATTCGGTTTTTATTTTTTGCCATGATATTATTTATTTAATATTATCTAAAAAAGCTTCTAATCTCATAGAATATGATTAGTAAAAATGCAACAACCGATAATCCCATTAGACTATAAAGACCTGCTGAGATAAATTTACTTAGGCTTTCTGTGATAAAGAATGGATCTTTGCTCCAATATGCACCGAATCTTCCTCCTGTATCAGGTGATGATGTATAATATAGAACAATAAATGCAATAAGGACTGCACCAAAACCAAGAAGTGATTTTGAACCATTTTTAAAATCTCGGAATATATCTAAGAATACACCACCTAACATGAGTAATATAGCTAGAATTGTCATAATTATCATCATCCAAAGGCCTGAGTTGAAACAATTCACATCAGATAAGTCTTTCCTATCGGTCAACTCTGATAGTGAATATCCTCCAGAAGACGCTCCTAAATATATTCCCAAAGAGAATATGATAAACAATACAGCACTAATTCCGACTGCTATTGCATCTCCATCTTTTATTAAATAATTATATAACTTTGTCATTTTATTAAATTTAATTAGGTTATATATTATTTGAATACTCTGTATTTCAACATTACTTCTACTAAACTAATGGATGCTTCTTCCATACTATTAGTGATACCATCAACTTTAGATACGATATAATTATAAAATACTTGAAGTACCATCGCAGCGATAAGACCGAATACTGTAGTCAATAGGGCCACTTTGATACCACCCGCAACAACTGTAGGTGAGATATCTCCTGCTGCTTGGATTTTATCGAATGCTTGGATCATACCTACAACCGTACCTAAGAATCCCAACATCGGCGCCAAAGCAATAAAAAGAGAAATCCAAATCAATCCTTTCTCTAACAATCCCATTTGGACTGAACCATAAGAAACTATTGCTTTTTCTACTGCTTCTAAACCTCCAGAATGATTTCTCAAGCCTTCATAAATGACACTTGCAGCAGGTCCAGGTGTTGCTTTAGCAATTTCTTTCGCTCCTTCTATGTCACCATTTGAGAGTTTTTCATCAATTTTGGTCATTAGGGCATCAGTATTGATAGATGCAATATTTAAAGTAATGATTCTTTCAATACAAAAAGCAAGACCGAAGATCATACAAGCCAATACTGGAGTCATCCAAATCCAGTCTCCTTCAATAAATTTCTCCTTTAGCACTTGAAATGCTCCAGCACTCTCAGGCGCAGCTGTAGCAGCAGTAGCAGCAGCATCTTGAGCCATAACATCAATAGCACCCACAGCAGATGCCACCATAAATACTCCGATTAAAAATAAAAGTTTTCGCATGATTTGTTAATTTACGTTTTTAGATAAATAAAAAAAAATTCAAAAGAAAGGTTAAAAATATAAAATTATTTAATTCTGAAAAAATTCCTACCAAATATTTTTGCGGAGAGTGAGGGATTCGAACCCTCGATACCCTTTTGAGGTATACACACTTTCCAGGCGTGCTCCTTAAACCGCTCGGACAACTCTCCAACAGTGCAAATGTTCAAAAATTACTTTTAATATCAAAACATATTTTTTCTATACTTATTTTCGTAATACACAAGTGTCAGATATTCAGTTGTTTGTAATAATATTATTTTTAAATTAATATTGTCAAAACCACACTTTCTACGCAAAAATGTACTTTTAGTTAAATTTTACCACTTTTGGTAATTACTAATACTCTTAAGATTCGACTATTATTGTTTATGGTGTGACCCTAAATAATTTATTTGCATTAAATGTCGTCACCGCGCCTATTTCTGATTTAGTTAATTCTTTTACTTCAGCGATTTTTTCAGCTATTACTGAAATATATGCACATTCATTTCTTTTACCACGATAAGGGACTGGACTAAGATATGGCGCATCTGTCTCTAGGACTATGTATTCCAAGGGGATGTCAGCAACTACTTTGTCAACTCCTGCATTTTTGTAGGTAATTACACCGCCAATACCCATAAGAAACCCAGTATCCATTATTCTTTTTGCTTGGTCCAATGTACCATTGAAACAATGAAATATACCTGAGATACTTCCATCTTGCATTTCTGTAACTATATCTATAGTGATGTCTAATGAATCTCTTGAATGTATTACGAATGGAATGCCATGTTCTTTTGCCAAAGCTATCTGTCTTCTGAAAACTATCTCTTGTTCTTTTGCAAATGTCTTATCCCAATACAAGTCTATACCTATCTCGCCAACGCCCGCAAATGTATGATCAGAAAGATATTTTTCGACCAAAGCCAATTCGTCTTGATAGTTTTCCTTCACATAACAAGGATGAAGGCCCATCATGGCGTGGCAATTTTTATGCTTTTCGGCAATTCTCATCATTTCACCAATAGAAGTACTATCAATGTTGGGCATGTAGATATCTGTAATGCCCGCAATTGCTGCATTGGCCAACATATTTTCTAAGTCATCTTTGAATTCTTCACTGTAAATATGTGCATGTGTGTCTATAAACATTACTTTTGCGCCTTAAATGGATTTAAAAATTTTGGCAAAGAAACAAAAATATTATGTGGTTTGGGAAGGTTTGACGCCAGGAATCTATCTTTCGTGGGAAGATTGCCAAAAACAAATCTTTGGTCAAGCAGCTGCAAAGTATAAAGCTTTTGACTCCATGGCCGAGGCAGAGTATGCAAGTAAAAGGAAGTATCACGAGTTTATTTCGAAGGCAAGTAGCAAAACGGTAGTCAACGAATCTAAAAGCAATATCCTACCTGATAGCATTTCAGTAGATGCGGCTTGTAGTGGCAATCCGGGTGTGATGGAGTATCAATGTGTAGAAACGATGTCTAAAAAACAAATTTTCCACCAAGGACCGTTTAAAGATGGTACTAATAATATAGGTGAGTTCCTAGGTTTGGTGCACGCATTAGCTTTGCTGAAAAAACATGAAAATGATCATACAGCTATATACACGGATTCTATCACCGCTATCAGTTGGGTAAAGAATAAAAAAGCAAAAACTAATCTTGCACTTACGAAGCACAATGCGGTGATATTCGATCTGATTGAAAGAGCTGAAAGTTGGCTAAAAACCAATACATTCAAAAATAAAATCATTAAATGGAATACGGAATCGTGGGGAGAGATACCAGCTGATTTCGGACGTAAGTAAATCTTATAATCTCGCAAATTTCAATTTGTAATCTGCTTTTACCTTACCAGATTTGATATCACCAAGCTTTCTTTGAATCAATTTTTTCTTCAATGGTTTGAGCTTTTCGACAAATAAAACACCTTCTATATGGTCATATTCGTGTTGGATAACTCTGGCATTGATACCTTCATAAATTTCGTCGTGTTTATTAAAGTTTTCATCATAATATTGAATGCGTACTTTTTTAGGTCGTTCCACATCACCACGAATGTCTGGTATACTTAAGCAGCCTTCTTCATAAGCCCATAAATCTCCTGCTTCTTCTATCACTTGTGCGTTGATAAAAACTTTTTTGATACCTTCTTCTTTTTTATCATCATCCATGATTTGGATAGAATCAATGATAAACAATCTTATTGAAAGCCCTATTTGGGGCGCTGCAATACCCACTCCATAAGCAAAATACATGGTTTCCCACATATCATCAATAAGCTTAGTCAGGTCAGGATACTCGCTATTGATATCTGAAGCTTTCTTTTTTAATACAGGTTGCCCGTAAGCAAATATTGGTAAAATCATAAATTCTAAATGTGTTTTAAATATCTCTGCAAGATGACGACAGCACTTACTCTGTCTACTAGACCTTTGTCCTGTCTTGTTTTTTTCTTGGCACCTCCATCCATGATAATCTGTTTGGCGTGTACGGAAGAAAACTGCTCATCGGCAAAGTCAATCGCAATTTCAGGCCATTTGGCACTGAATGACGCCGCAAAGATATCAATATTCTTTTTTAAGGAGGTAAAATTACCATCTTTATGTACTGGAAGCCCTATTACAAGTTTTTCTACCCGCTCTTCTCTTATATATTTTTCGAGAAAAGTAAATATTTGAGGTGTCTCTACGGTTGAAAGTGCAGTAACAATGATTTGAAATGGGTCAGTTGTAGCAATTCCACATCTAGTTGTACCATAATCTATACATAATATTCTCGCCATGATGGAACAAAAGTAAGGGTTTTAAAAGGAATTAATCGCAAAAAACAGTTGGTTCATCGGATTTTCTATTCGAATGTCATCTTTTAGGAACTTACATGTGTACAATAATGTTTAAATATCCGAATCAATAAAATAACAAAAATGATAATCGCTTTAGTAGTTTTAGTAGTTGTGGGCATCTTAGTAATGTCTATGTATAACAAATTGGTATCACTCAAAAATAGAGTTCTAGAAGCTTGGAGTGGTATTGATGTCCAATTGAAAAAAAGATATGATCTCATCCCTAACTTGGTAAACACTGTAAAAGGTTATGCAGCACATGAAAGTGGAACCCTCGAAAAAGTTATCCAAGCTCGTAACCAAGCCATGGCTGCGGGAAGTGGAGGCTCTATAAATGATCAAGTGCAAGCTGAAAATGCCTTGTCTGGTACACTGAAATCTTTATTTGCATTGTCAGAAAGTTATCCAGATCTTAAAGCAAATACAAGTTTCCTAGCTTTACAAAGCAGCCTTGCTGAGATAGAAGAAACCCTTCAGAATGCTCGTAGATATTATAATGCACTTGTAAGAGACAACAATACAGCAGTAGAAAGTTTCCCATCTAATCTAATCGCCAATAATTTCAATTTTGAGAAATTTGACTTTTTCGAGATAGAAAATGATGCTGAAAGATCAAATCCTGTTGTACAGTTCTAATTCAGAATTATAATTAGTAAGTCAATTTTCATAAGCAGGCTTGTTTGTGGAGATTGGCTTATTTTATGAATATAATTAAAAAATTCATGTTCCCAATCAAAAAATCATTGATGGCTTCTATAAGATATTTTTTTGTACTAAGCTTTTTGTTTATTGTATCGTTTGTGAAGGCAGAGTATTTTGTCATTAGCGATTATAATATTGACATAAAAGTGTACGGCTCCAAAGCCATGTTTGAAGTTACAGAAATTATCACTGTCGACTTTAGCGAACCTAGAAGAGGTATTTTTAGAAATATTCCATACCAAGTTAGAGTAGGTGGCGAAATCGTAGAATTGGATATTTATGATGTGGACGTGGAAGGCTTTAAATATGACACTTATCGTGAAGGAAGTCAATATGTCATAAAGATTGGAGATAAAAATGTCTACGTAGAAGGTAGGCAGACTTATAAAATTACTTATAAAGTTAAAAATGCATGGATTTTTGCAGAAGAACACACAGAGTTTTATTGGAATTTTGTGGGTGATCAGTGGCCTGTAGAAATTAAATCTATTAAATATGCAGTCACATTGGACGAATCATTGCCTATGTCAGAGACAGATTACAGTGTTTATACAGGAGTGAGAGGTTCGAAAGGTAAAGACGCTGATATTAACTATTATGTAAATAAATTTAATGGTAAATCTACAAGATCTTTTGGACCAAATGAAGGGTTGACATTTGCCATAAAACTGCCAAAAGGTTACATAAAAGAGCCTTCTGACTTGGAAAAATTGTGGGCAAAATATGGTTTAGCTTGCATAGGTGGGATCTTATTTTCTATCATCACAGGATTATTTTACAGAACTTGGAGCCGTTACGGCAAGGATTATCCAATTGTAAAAATGGTCCAATACACGATTCCAAAAGACATCAATCCAGCAGAAGCTGGTGTGATCATCGACGAAAAAGCGGATAATGTTGATATCTTAGCGTTGCTTCCTTATTGGGCACATAATGGTATTTTGCAAATCAGGAGAATACCTAAAACTTGGGGTAAAGATGACCACGAATTGATCAAAATAGCTGAACTACCAGCTGAGTCTGGCCCTTATGAGAAGATAGTTTTTGATGGACTTTTTGCAAGTAGTGACAAAGTATTGGTAAGTAGTTTAGAAAATGAATTTTACCAAACGCTTCAAACTGCCAAAACATCACTCAAAACGCATTTAAATAGCATGGGTGTTTATTATCCAGTGTCCGTAAAAATGCAGTTTTATACTGGTGTTGTTTCCTTCATTTTGGCAGTTGCTGCTATAGGTTTGGGTGTAGCATTTCAATCAATAGCGCTAGGTGCTGCTTTGGGATTAAGTAGTATCATCGGTTTTATTTTCTCAAATTATATGCTTAAGAAAAATGAACGAGGTGTACAGCTTTACCAGCAAGTACTTGGTTTTAAGATGTTTGTAAAAGCTGCTGAAAAGGATAAACTCGAATGGTTGCTCAAAGAAGATCCCGATTATTTTGAAAAAACACTGCCTTATGCTATGATTTTCGGTTATGCTAAGCAATGGAGCAAAAAATTTGATGGTCTCACCGTGCCTGCTCCAAAATGGTATGTAGGACCTACTGGTATGTATTATCATGGGAGTTCTTTTTCACCATCCGAATTTGGTGCCAGTTTTGACAGTAGTATCCATGATATCCAAAGTGTATTCATAAGTGTACCAGCATCATCAGGTGGTGGAGGGAGCTTCAGTGGAGGCGGTAGTTCTGGTGGTGGATTCGGTGGTGGCGGTGGCGGTAGCTGGTAGAGTTATTGTAATACACTAATGAATGATATAAAGGATTTTAAAATATTTTATTGAATAACCAACTTCCTTTTTGCAGAAGTTTTTAGTCCTGTATGCTCAATAATGGCAACTACTTCGATTTCTTTTTCTCCAAGTGTCTCGTTTGATGTGATCCAGGATTGAGTTATAGAGAGTTTTTTGCCATGAGTATGTTTATCAATGATTGATTGTTGGGTTTTAGTGGCTAAGTCATGTATTATTATTTCGTAACCATGCATACTTACATCGGATGTGATGATCGCTTCTATACGTAAAGTGTCACCTTTAGAGACTATTAAATTCTCTGTAGGTTTTGTAATGGATATTTGAGTGTTTTTGAGATCTACTTCTTCACTTTCATCTTTGCTACATGATAAAGTAAATATAGAAATTAAAATGATTGTTAAATATTTTGACATTTTAAATGTTTTATTCTGAAAAGATCGGATTTGAAATAAAAGTATAATCTGTTAGAGTATGTAGAAAAGTGATGATTTTTTGTTTTTCAACATCAGACATTGGAATACCCAATTTTCCATTAGAAATTAAATTTTTATCAAGATTAGGATGATAGATCATGCCTTTATCATAATGATCCAAAACTTGTTCAAGTGTTCTAAATCGACCATCGTGCATGTAAGGATAAGTAAGAGCAATGTTTCGCAATGAAGGCACTTTAAACTTGTAGTTATCTTCTTCATTTAAGGTGATGCGACCAAATCCGAAGTCGTCGCTAACAATTTCTAGACCATTATTGCGCAAACTGAAATCTGTAAAAAGCGGTTCTGTATGACATGATGCACATTTTGCTTTGAATATCTGCAAGCCATCTTCTTCATCTATTGTGAAACTAACTTTTCCCTGACGATATTGATCATATTTTGAATCATCACTTACTAACATGGTCATATATTGAGTGAGTGCATAGAAAAGCTGCTGTGATTCGATAGGCTTTTCTCCAAAAACAGATTGAAACCTTTGCACATATTTAGGATGTTTTTTTAGCTTCTGAATGACATTCTCTAGAGTTTCGCCCATTTCTACATCATTTGTGATAGGCGCAAATGGCATCACTTCTATGTGGTTAATCCCACCGTCCCACATAAAAATTGACTGCCAAGCAAGGTTAAACATTGCAGGACTATTCCTATCACCCATTTTTCCATCAATACCAAAACTCATTCTAGTGTTGTGATCAGCAAAAGCATGGCCTTGTGAATGGCAAGATGCACAACTTATAATACTGTCTATAGAAAGAATTGGGTCAAAGAACAATGCTCTTCCTAGTTCAAAACCTTCTTTGGTCAGTGTGTTTTTGCCGAATTTGTAGTATGGCTCTGGAAAATAATCAGGGTAAGTCAGACCGAAGTCCGACTTATCCTGATCTTTCTGACATGAAGTGCCCCATATCAGTAAAAAAAACAATAAAAACCTGATCTTATGGCTGATCATTATATTTGTCTTTTAGTTGTGAATATGATCAAATCTCACAGCATCATAATAGTTGCTAGACATAGATTTTGCGAGTGCGTTTGGCATCGTATTTACACTTTTCACCGATAATTTTTCTGCACCATGCCATAATCTTGCTGGATTTGCAACCATATGTATTTCAGCTTCTCTATCACCATCTACAACTAAAGCGGTAGTACCAAAATTATATGATTTTGAGGTTTGTACTTTATTTTCACCTTTGAATCCACCTAAGTGAAAAGTAAATGTGCCATTAGCCGCAGTAGGAGCTGTACCTTCTGCTTTCAACATAATATATCCAGAATTCCAACTCCAAAACATTCCTTTTGCTGGGTCTAGTACACCAGATTGAGCACCAGAAGTGTTTCTAGTGCTATCCACACCAAAAGTCATTTCTACATCTGTATATTCTCCACCAGGTACGTTTGGAATAGTGACTAAATTACTGCCTGATGGATCAGCATCTACGATAAAATAACTTTCTGGCATAGCATACCAGCTACCATCTTTTGCTTTTAATCGTACATTTGATACATAATATTTAAAGATGTTAAAAGTCATTTTTTCATTCAACATAGGATGTGTCAGTTCCTTGTTGAGAGAAAATGCTTCTTCTGTAGCTCCCCAAACATGGTCAAAATCAATAGTGACATTTCCTTCATGAAAGTGGTCAGTGTCATCATGATCATCATCTTTTTTGCATGATGTGAATGTCAAAGCGATTGCTGCGCTCAAAATAATTAAGAAATTTAAAAACTTCATTTGTTGTGATTTAAAAGATTAAGTAATGATTTAGGAGATATTCCTATTTTTTTGATTATAAAACTTGTTAAAAAATATACATTGATTGTACTGTGAATCTATTTTTACTTGTAATATTGCCATCTGCAATATTTTCATAAATGACTGGTTGGAATTGAATACCAAATGTCATGTTTGGTGTAAATATGTCAATGCCTACCTGGCCATAAAAACCTTCACCACCAGATAAGTCAAGGTTTAGTCCTTCATGATTATCTTGAAATGATTTTTCAATATTGAAACCTATGTTTGGCATCAACACTACTTTAGAAAAGTCTATTTTGTAAAACAGTTTCGCTGCGTTGGTAAACCTATTTCCAAATCTAAAATTCAGATTATTTGTTAGATTATATCTATAACTACTCTCTATTGACAGTCCAAAATCTTGGTATTTAATGATATAATTCAAATTGGCTAATATATCAACAGACCCACTTCCGAGTTGTGCACCAGGGACATAAGTTCCATCTGATGTAATTACATCATGACTTCCTGTAGGTAATTTAATCCCACCACCTACTTGAAGGTTCTGTATTATAGGTAATGAAGATGACTTTCTTTGGTTTATAATAGCATACATGACAATCATGCTGATATCTCCCAGTCCATTTTGTTTGAATTGTTCCCCATTTTCCTTTTTGATTACACTGTTGTAAGGTATAAACCCAAACATCTGAATTCTTTCTGACAAAACTATTCTTCCCCAAATATCTAGATTTTGGAAATGCTCATTGCTTGTCATCAGTTTGTCTGTACTGAATACTGGTGGATGCAAGGTCTGAAAAGATTTTGTGCCATATCTTACACCTAAAAAGTGCTTTTGAAATTGTGGTAAGATACCGAATTGTAGACCAGAGATGGAACAACCACAAACATCACATGCATGGGCACCCAAAGAAATGCTAAGTAACAAGAAAGTGAAAAGATACTTGAAATGTTTCACAAACACTCGAATTAATAATTGATTTAATTGAATAAGATTTATTCATAAAAGGTACCAAAATGTTTGAATGTCTAGAATAATCTATTTCAAAACCTGATGTTACTGGTTTATTCTAAGAACAAAAACAATTAATTGGATTTTCTGACCTATTGATGAATAATCAAATTCGATACAGATACTTGTCTGTTGTAAACGATAAGATGTGTTTTGAGAATCAACTCATTTAATCACAAGTAAATACATATGATGACTAAAATAGCTATGATAGCTCAAAACCAATAACGTTACACAGATTTCCTAAGAAGGAATAGAATAATCGGGTGGTGTAAATATAAATGAATGGTGAAGATGGAAATAGTTTTTTTGATAAAATTGGAAGTCGTTAATAGAGTGTTGTTCAATTATTTGTTCTTTGTGAACAAAATAGTAATTATGGCAAATAAACGGCTGAAGTTTGTAATCTTTTATAATTTCTGAAAGTGGCATATCATTGTTATCATCTACATTTTGAAGTCTTTCATTCAAAACACATGTACCGTGACACATTACGTCAGGTTTGTTTATATTGATACAAAGTTTATCAGCAATTGCTTGTTGATTTAGCTTCCACTGAACCATAACAGTCACTTTTGAGATCATAGGTAACCCCAAAATTAAAACAAGCATATATGTGAATAAATTCTTCATCAACCACAAAGGTATATTATAATTAATAAATGATGTATATGATTTTTGTCATAAATTTTTAAAATTTGCTTAACTTAATTTTTAAAATTTAATTTTAACATATTAAAAAAGTGACCAAATTCATATTTTTATGTGATATTACCACTTCTAATAAAATTCTAATTTAGAAGGTGGTTTAGAACTTTTTGTAAGGTGTACCTTTGCCTTGCTTTTATTGAATAATCTAAATAAATCTTACAATGAGTCGGATATATTATGTTTTTCTAAGTTGTTTTTTTATTATGTGTTTGAGTTTTATTTCTGTTTCTGCTCAAACAAACTATAAAATACGAGGAACTGTAATGGATGAAAGCAAACAGCCTTTAACAGGTGTACTTGTCATTCCTAACAGTGGTAAACCAGTTTATACAAATAATGATGGAGCGTTTATTCTGGATGCTGCCAAAGGGGATTTGGTGATTACTTTAAGATATCTAGGTAATGAAGATTTAGTTATAAATCAAGTTGTTAAAAATGAAAATATAGATTTAGGAAAGATTGCAATGACAGAGAAAGCTACTTTTCTGAAAGAAGTCAATGTCAGTGCAACAGCCATGCCTTATAAAAGTAGTTTTGAAGGATCTAATCATTATGTCAGCCCACTGCAGCTTAAAAAAATACAACCAATCTCTACCGAAGAAGTACTGAAAACACTTCCCGGTGTAAATGTACTGGGAGATATGGGACTTTCTAATAGACTCAATGTGAGCATCAGAGGGTCGTGGGGTAGGAGGTCAGAAAAGGTTCTTATGATGGAAGATGGCTCACCCATTTCGCCAGCACCTTACACAGCTCCGGGCATATATTATAATCCTATCAGTGATCGCATCGATGGCATAGAAGTCTATACTGGCGCCGATATTCTTCGTTATGGACCTAATAATATGTTTGGTATTATCAATTACATCACACCTAAACCACCACAACAACCGGGATTGAGAGCTAAGATTTCAGGTGGTCAACGTGGATATTTCACAGGCTTACTTTCTTATGGTGGTACATGGAATAAGGTAGGTAGTCAAATAGAAGCTGTTTATAAAAGATTTGATGGGTTTACCAAGAATTCATCAGTAGATATGATTAATCTAAATGCAAAAATATTTGCAGAATTAGCTGAAAACCAATCAATTTACTTCAAGATAAGTGGCCAATTTGAGGATAATAAAGCAAGCTTAAGCTCTATCACACCTTATACATTTAGCATAGATCCTACCGAGGGGCCTTTTGATGCGGACAGATTTACCATGCATCGTTATGGACTAGATATCATCCACAAGTGGGTGCCTAATTCGACTTCTGATCTTACTACTAAAATTTTTGCATCTGACTTTGCACGTGATTGGTGGAGACAGAGCAATACAGTGGTAAAAGCAGCTAATGTGCGTGGATATGTTGGGGAAGAAATTTTTTCACAAAGGTATAGCTACCTTGATGGAAAAACATTTGGTGATGATGATTATGTGCGTGTGGGAACTATCACTAATGGTCGTGAGTCTACCACAGACAGTAGATGGCATTTTACAGTGGCAGCCATCGAAGAAACTTACAGCAAAAAATGGTCAGGTGAAAATTGGAGTAATGGTCTAGAAGCTCAGTTTAAGCTATATACCGAAACTTACAAAGATCAAGTATTAGCAGCGGACTCTACAAGATGGGCGAGAAGCGGGAGATTTACCACGGACTTAGCTTATGATCTTCAGTCAGTCTCGGGATATATCAGAAATCATTTTGTCATCAATAAGTTTGAGATCACACCAATACTTCGAGTTGAAAAAGTTTGGATGAATAGGGAAGATAGACTTGCATTAGCTCGTAATCCTAACCTGACTTCTGACAAAGATCTCGCTAGAGTAAATGAATATAGTATATTTCAACCAGGTTTGACACTTGGATATCAATTTTCAAACCTTAAAGTTTTTGGGTCAGCTTACAAAGGGTATATTGCACCATCCAAATATTTTGCATTTTTGGTAGAAAGAGATGGCGTTTTAGTCAATCCACTTTCTGCAGAAGATCTTAGTAATGTAAAACCTGAAGTAAGTTTGAATACAGAATTAGGGATTCGTGGAGAAATCATCAAAGGAAGATTGGCGGGTCAGATTGCCGTGTTTAATAACCGTATTAGCAATTTTTATGTAGCAGGATGGAATGAGTATTTCGACAAATTGGCTGTGCTCAATGTAGGTGGTTTTGAAGCGGCTCTGCGTTATGAAATTTTGCCATTAGGAGGAAATCACAAACTGAGTATTCAACCGAATATCACACTATTGAGAACAAATGTCGCATCAGGAGAGCTTGTAGATCGACATCTTTTTACGCAAATAAAACATACGGCTGCCACAAAACAAGAATTTGTAGATAAAGTCAACAGTAATCCTTCTGGCTATGATGTCTTTGTAAAACAAAATGGTGTTGATGTAAAACTAGATAGAGCCATCACCATAGAAGACTTGGATAATGTATCGAAAACTGTGTATAAATTTGGTGAAAATGGGATAAAAGATGGAGTGACGCCATATGCACCTGAAATCGCATATAATGTTAATTTGTATTACACCTATAAAAAATTTGGAATCGGTTTTGGATACAATTTTGTTGGTGATCAATATGGAGAATTTGCAAATTTTGAAAACGAGTCAGGTGATGGTGGTTTAGGTAAAATTAAGTCATTCCACACATTTGATGCCAATGTCAATTATGACTTTATGATAAAAGATATTAGAGCTTCATTGTTTGTAGCGGCAAAAAATCTGGGTGATGAGGTATTTGTAGCATCAAGACTCAACCGTGGACAGTCGGGTATAATGTCGGGAGGATTCAGACAAATCAATGCAGGTTTGAATTTTGTATTTTAAAGGTATTCAAAAAAATAGCTATTCGAGCACCTTATTCAAATAAAATTAGATTTGGGTAAAAGAATAGCTATTTTTGGATTTAAAGGAAAGAAGACTTGATACCTAATTTAATTGGTTTCTATAAACCAAGGTCTAATTCTATAAACTTTCCTTACTTTTTGTTTTCTATGTTATGCTTGTTTTACAAACTGAACTTCCGCAGAGATTTTTACATCTTCACTCACCAATACACCACCTGTTTCGAGAGCAGCATTCCATGTAAGACCGAAGTCTGTTCTATTGATTTTTCCTTCGATAGAAAAACCAGCTTTCAGATTACCCCACGGATCGGTATTTGTACCAGAATATTCTACATCAAGAGTGACCGATTTTGTAACATCTTTAATAGTTAAATCTCCTGTTACTTTTCCATCACCTGCATTAAATGAATCAGATACAAATTTTAATTCTGGAAATGTAGCACCATCAAAAAAATCAGCACTTTTAAGGTGTGTGTCTCTTTGCTCATTAGATGTATTGATAGTATTTACATCTGCCGAAAAAATGATTTTGGTGTTTTTAAAATCTTCATTTTCTGATTCGATTTCACCTGTTAATCCTCCGAATTGCCCTGTGACATTTGTTATCATAAGGTGCTTTACTTTAAATTGAAGTTCGCTGTGGGTAGGGTCTAAAGACCATTTTGTTGCTGACATATTTATTGTTTTTGATTAATATTTGTTGCAACAAATGTTTTTTAGCAAAGGTTGTTTTTTTAATATAATTTTAACTAAACAACGCACTTATTTAATGTATTTATCTTTTTAAGCAAAAAAAATCGGAAAGATATCAGGTGACACCTTTCCGATTTATAGCATATTCAAAGAGAAGATCTTGTTATTTATTTCTCTTTTCCAGCTTGTAAAAAGTCTTGATATTCTTGCAATTCGTCCCATTTCCCATCAGCTGCCATTTCCGCTTGTTTAGGCCAAGTGGTAGGATCGGCTAGTGAAAATCTAGATCCAGCTTCAGTGAGAATTTCTTGAATCGTACTAACGGCTGTTTCCGCTAGTGCTCGCCAAGTTTTAATTCCTTTTGCATGCAATAATTCTTCTATTTTTGGACCAATTCCTTCTACTGCTTTTAGATCATCTTGCTGCCATCTACGTATTATTCCAGCTTTAATTAAAAACTTCTCTAGTTTCGAATCCGTACTACCTTCGGTGACAGTATCACTTCGTCCAGTATCTAAAGCTTTTTGCAAATCAATGAGCTCATTCCATTTTCTATCATTAGCTAATCCTGCTTGTTGTGGCCAAGTATTCGGGTCAATAATTCTATATTTATCCCCATATTTGTTCAGAATAGTCCTTAGATCTTCTTTGGAAGTAGAAGCTAAAGTTGCGAAATTTAGAATATTATTTTCCTTCAATATTTCTTCCATTTTTGGACCGATTCCTTCTATGATCTGGAAATTTGTGTCTCCTATTGCTGCATAATACTTATCTACTGAAGGCGAATTAGCAGAAGCTAATGCAACACCCGCTAATGGCATTGCCCCAAGTTGCACTGAAGCTTCCATTTCTCTCATTTTGCCTCTTAGAAGAGATACGTTACCTTCTGCTTCCATTCTTGCTTTTTTGCAAGCATCAAGGCTAGCTTCTAGATTTGATATGTTGGTGTTTAATAAAGATATTTTTGATTCAGCTTCTTTAAGTAAGGCCTGATATCTACCCCATATAAGCCAACCAATGCCTAAGCCTAATAAAAATGGAAGTAACCATGTCAACCACCATGGAATGGTGCAAAAATCAAATAAAACGATCATGATATTTATTTTTTAAAATTGGTTATTTAATGATTTGTAATTCGGTTCTACGGTTCTTAGCTTTTCCATCAGCAGTATCATTATCTGCAATGGGTGTTTCTTCTCCTTTTGAACTTACTATTAATTTTTCTTTT
Source organism: Saprospiraceae bacterium (assembly GCA_035299145.1). Taxonomy (GTDB): domain Bacteria; phylum Bacteroidota; class Bacteroidia; order Chitinophagales; family Saprospiraceae; genus OLB9. The sequence continues at coordinate 236,167 of DATGWZ010000030.1, read as the reverse complement.
TGGACTCCTTTTGATATAAGGTACTTTGCTACTACGTCAGCTCTTTTCTGACCAAGTTTGAGATTTTGTGTAGCATCACCTACGTTATCTGTGTGACCAGTAATATTGACGGATTCGCTAGACTTTAATACTCTTTCGGCGACATCATCTAGATATTTTTCTACTTCAGCACTATTCAGCTTATTAGTAGAGTTTGGTGGAAAATAGATCAGCGTTTTGTCATCTATTTCTTTGATGTTTTCAGTATAAATTCTTGATGCAAAAGATACTGACTCAATTTTTTGACCTACATCTGATGAGTCGCATGTCACACTTTTGGTAAGGATGACTACTTGATCATCAGTAAGGTTTGTAAATAGTTTGCGAGTTTCAAGTGCCCTTTTATAAGCGGTACTGTCAGTCTCATCAGGTGCCGCATTGGTACAATACCATCCTGAAATTTCAAGTTTGGTTGTGGCTGAAACCAACGCTGTCAGCGAGTCTCTCATACGTGGCCAGCTTTCGCCAAGGATTGGAGCACTGCTTCCCCATAAGAAAAGCAACGGACCTGTTCTTTCTGTTTTTTCCAGCGTCGGTATGACTTGTTTCTGGACACAACATTTATTATAATCCTTGTAGTAAAGCCAACCTAAGAGAAGCCACAACAGCGCTAAAATTGCTATTAATAAAGCTCTCATAAATAAGTTGGTTTTGTTTGTAAAATAAAAATAAAGCTGAAAATTAAAAATTAATATTGAAATATGTGCAAATTGTAGGTTATTTATTCATTAAAATGATGAAATACAATCTTTATGCATTGTCTAAATTGTAATTTGCATTATTTTAATTGTATTTTATCATTGTTTTAAATTGTTTTAATGAATTAGAAAAAAAAACAGTTTAACATTCTATTATCTTTGTTATGACTTATTTTTTATATTTACGTCACCTAACCAAATATTAATTAAAATGAACAAAATAGTAACACTTGATGAGTTTATCATCAGAGGCCAAAAAGAAAAACCTGATTCTTCTGGCAGTTTCACAAGATTATTAAGAGATATCGGTATTGCCGCTAAAATTGTAAACCGCGAAGTCAACAAAGCTGGACTTGTAAATATCCTTGGTGTAGAAGGCAGCACAAATTCTACTGGTGATGATGTACAGAAACTTGATATATTTGCCAATGAAAAGTTTATTGAAACACTCTCGTATAGTGGGGAAGTATGCGGTATTGCTTCCGAAGAGAACCTTGAATTTATTCCTGTAAAAACGGACAAAAATAAACAAGCTCAATATGTTGTAGTCATGGACCCACTTGACGGTTCATCCAATATTGATGTCAATGTATCCGTGGGGACTATCTTCGGTATCTATAAAAGGATAAGTCCGGTAGATGGACCATGTAAGATAGAAGACTTCCTCCAAAAAGGGACAGCGTTAGTGGCAGCTGGATATGTGTTATATGGCACTTCGACATTATTAGTGTATTCTACTGGTGATGGTGTCAATGGTTTTACACTAGACCCGAGTATAGGAGAATTTTGTTTGTCACATCGCAATATTCAAATGCCGGTTTCTGGCAATTATTACTCTGTAAATCAAGGCTATTATTTAAAGTTTGACCTAGAAATGAGAAGATATATCGACCATTGTTCTGACTTAAATTATAGGTTGAGATACATAGGTAGCATGGTATCAGATATTCATAGAATCATGTTTCAAGGTGGCATATTTTTATATCCAAATACACGAAAGTACCCAAAAGGTAAGTTGAGATTGCTTTACGAATGCTATCCAATGGCGTACATTGTCGAGCAATCAGGTGGTACTGCGCTTACATGTAAACTAGATAGGATCATGGACGTAGAGATCACTTCCCTACATCAGACATCTTCTATTGTAATGGGATCAAAAGAAATGGTAAGAGATATGAAGGAATTTGTAGAAAAGTATGGTGCTGTTATTCAGTAATGTATATGTTTTATGAGTAGATTTTTTGTTTGTGTTTTTTGTTTGTTTTCGATAGTTTTCTGCTATGCGCAAGTGAACATAAAGGTAGTCAGTATTCCAAGCAATACGCCACAACCTGTTAATATTTATTTAGCAGGTACCATGAATAATTGGAACCCAGGAAATACAGATTTTAAACTAGTCGCCGATAGTTTGGGCCAATATGCAATTACTTTTACACCAGCTATCGGAGCTGTAAAATTTAAGTTTACCCAAGGTAGTTGGGCCACCGTAGAAGGTACGTCACAAGGTGGATTTATACCTGATAGAACCATAAATTATAATGGTCAGCCAATCACAGTTGAGTTGAATATATCAGGTTGGGAAGGTGCTGGAAACGTTACATCCACGGCATCTCCACAAGTGAGTATTTTGTCTGAAGCTTTTGATATACCGCAATTAAATAGAAAGCGTAGAATTTGGCTTTATTTACCGAAGGATTATCAAAATAGTCAGAAAAAATTTCCTGTTCTTTATATGCATGATGGTCAAAATCTATTTGATAAAACGACTAGTTTTTCTGGAGAATGGCGAGTTGATGAGAGTCTTGACAGTATGAACTTAGCTGGTGATTACGGGTGTATTGTGGTGGGTATAGATAATGGTGGCGCCAATAGGTTGAACGAATATTCTCCTTGGGTCAATACACAATATGGAGGTGGACAAGGAGATGAATATGCCGAATTTATAGTAGAAACGCTCAAGCCTTACATTGACCAAAATTATCGTACATTCACTGATGCTGATAATACTGGAATAATGGGTAGCTCAATGGGTGGCTTGATTTCTATGTACGCAGGCATCAAATATCCGGAAGTTTTTGGTAGGGTAGGCGCATTTTCTTCATCTTATTGGTTTTCAGATCAGTCTTATAAACAAGTAAATGATACAGGAGTATTACCAACTTCATATTTCTATCTTATCGCAGGTAGTCAAGAAGGTGGTGATCAAGTAAATGACATGAATGAAATGGTCGAAACACTCAAAGCAAAGGGTGCAGAAAATATTAATGTCTTTAGTCAAACTCATGCAGATGGGAAACACAGCGAGTGGTACTGGGAAAGAGAATTTCCAAAAGCATATAAATGGCTGTTTGAAAAAAAAACTTCAACGCTAAATGATCTGACACACACGTCACTGAAGGTTTGGCAAAGTGGTAGTTTTTTGTTTATTTCAAGCGAAGAGCAAATTCATGGGAAACAAGTTTATTTATATGATATCAGTGGAAGACAAATTGCTGCTAAAATCATTGATCAAAACCAAATAACACTAGACAGAAGTTTTAATTCTGGCATTTATTTCCTTAAAATTGAAGGACAAAAAGGTGGTGTAAAATTTATGTGGCAAAATTAATATGGATCCACATCAATATTGACACGTACAGATTTGCTATTTGGTAGTAATTTTAGTTTGTTTCTTTCATCTAGAATTAGTTGTTTAATATTATGAACAACTTTGGGATCTTTTTCCATTTTGATGGTAATGGTCTGAATATACTGACCTCGGATTCTCGATATACCTGGTATAGCTGGACCAATCAGTCTATTTCCAATTATCTTGCGGATCTGATCTGCAAATACTTGTGCAGTATGAGCAACCGTTTGAGCATTTTTATGTAACAGTTCTATCTGTATCATTCTGAAAAATGGTGGATAGATAAACGCCTTTCGTTCGCTCGCTTCTCGCATATAGAACCTTTCGTACAGATGATGCATCGTCTCTATGATGACTGGATGACTAGGATTGTAAGTCTGAATGACGACATTGCCTTGTTTAGCTCTTCTTCCTGCCCGACCTGAGACTTGCGTTAGCAATTGAAATGCTCTTTCGTTAGCTCGAAGGTCTGGATATCTCAGTAGAGCATCTGCATTCAAAACGCCTACAAGAGCAATGTTCTCAAAATCTAATCCCTTGGTTATCATCTGTGTGCCTACCAGAATATCGATCTTTTTTTCTTCAAAATCATGGATGATATTTTCATAAGCTAGTTTAGTTTTGGCTGTATCCATATCGAGTCTAGCTACATTGGCAGTCGGGAAAAGTGCTTTCAAATGCTCTTCTATTTTTTCAGTACCGAATCCTTCTTGGTGCAAATCATGATTGCCACATGCAGGACATTGGATCGGAATTTTAGACCTTGTTCCGCAATAATGACATCGCAATTCATTGAAAGCCTTATGGATAGTGAGTCTAACATCACAGTTGTGACAATCAGCTTTCCATCCGCATGAATGACAAGAAATCGTAGGTGCATACCCACGTCTATTCTGAAATATCAAAACTTGTTCTTTTTCTATCAAAGCATTTTCTATAGATGTAGTCAAATGCTTGCTAAAAAGCCCATCAAATCTTTTGTCTTTATATTCTTCTTTTAGATCTACGACTTGTATTTTGGGTAAAACAGAGGCACCATGTCGCTCTGTCATATTGACTAAGCCATATTTGTCATTGACTGTATTTGAGAATGATTCTAAGCTTGGTGTAGCACTTCCCAATATTATGGAAGCCTTCATGAGATTACTCAAATAAATAGCTGCATCTCGAGCATTGTAGCGTGGGCTAGGTTCGTTTTGTTTGAATGATGGATCATGTTCTTCATCAACTATAATTAATCCTAAATTATTAAACGGTAAGAAGAGTCCTGATCTTGCAGCGATCACAAGTTTAGCGCCCATGAGCACTGCATTCCACATTTCTACCCGTTCCTGATTGTTCATTCTGCTATGATAGACCAATACTTCTGCACCGAATATGGTTTTCAGTCTTTCTACCATGTGTGTGGTAAGGGCGATTTCAGGTAGTAGGTACAAAGTTTGTTTTTCATTTTCTATAGCATCTTTGATGAGTTCGGCATAAACCCTAGTTTTGCCACTTCCCGTAATACCATGTAGCAAACAGGGTTTTTCGGCAGCAAGGATTGTTTTTATGTCATCTATTGCATTCACTTGCATGTCGCTAAGTGGATCCATAGCTTCAGGTTGCTGGTTTTCGGATCTATCGGTTATTCTGCTAAGCTTTTGTTTTTGAATAGTAAAAATACCTTTTTTAGCAATCGCTTGTAAAACGCTACTGTCAACATCTGCTAATAAATAAATATCAGAGACAGGCATTGAAAATATCTTATTTCTAGAAATCTGCACAAAGGCAAGGAGTGCTTTGGTTTGTTTTTCACTATTCGCAACTAGGTCGAATGCTTCTGATAAACGATTTGGTTCTGAGAGATATGGCTCATTTAAAGAAACGAAATTAACCATCCTTGCTTTAAATTTCTCTATCAGTTCTTCTTTGATGGAAATGATACGTTTATCTAGTAGGCTTCGTAGAATAGGGAAGATGGTTTTTTTATTTAGGATGTCTTGTATCTGTAGAATGGTAAGTTCATTTTGGATCGATACAGCTTCGGCAACGAGATATTCATCATCATTGAGTTCGACGGTGATATCTTCTAGCTCACCATTAAAGACAACCTTGGTTTCACTTTCTAGCTTCAAACCAGCTGGCATAGCAACGTTCATCACTTCACCAAGAGTGCAACAATAATAAGATGCCATCCATGACCAAAATTTAAGTTGGGTTTCGGTCACCATTGGCGTTTTATCAAGAATAGCAATAATTGGTTTTGCCTTATATTCTAGTTGAAGATCCCAATGGACTTCTGCAATTATGGCGGAGTATAATTTGTTCTTAAGTGGAACCTCCACCCTGATACCTATTTGGACTAAATCAGCAAATTCTTCAGGTACTGTGTAGGTGTACAGCTTTGGTAAGGCCAAGGGAAATACGACGGTAACAAATTTTGCAGACAATCCTTTTTGTATTTATGGAGTTGCAAATATAGCAAAGTATTGTCAAATGGGATGATAGAAAGACTTTTTGGTTTGAAAGAACATCATAGAATATAGGATTTGGTTATTCTTTTTTTATCTTATCTAGTGCTTCTATTATCTGCCATTCGAATACTTCGTCAAATCGTTCAAAATAAGGTTCTCCCATCTTTTTGCCTTTTTTGGCCCAATAAAGCGCTTTTTCAAAGTATCTCTTAGCTAAAGTTTTTTCATTCATAGCCAAATGTACTAAGCCGGACTGATATAAAGCCTCTGTGAAATTCTCATCTTTGTGTAATACCAAACCATAATTTTTTAAAGCTAGATCGTAATTACCCATTTTGTGGTAACACATTCCTTTATAGAAATGTACTAAATAATTATCTTCAGCCTTAAATCCACGTTTGACTTCTTCCGTCAATACTGTATCAAATGTTGCAATTGCTTCTTGATATTTTCCTAATTTGTAAAGAGCTTGCCCTTTGAGCAATCCACATGGTTCGCCCCAGCATATACTGTATTTCTGCTTGCTCATGGCTAGTAATTGGTCAATATCAGAAATTGAACCTTCGTAATCACGATAGTAATAAAGTAAACTCCAAGCTCTATATTGTAAACCATCTATAGAACCTTTTGCAACATCTCTAGATACAGCTTCGTTCAATATTTCCATGGCTCTGATATGTTCACCACGCTTTTTATAGGAATAAGAAAGGACTTGTCTAAACTCAATATTATTTGGAGCCAACATTAATGCGGTATCCTTAAGTATTCTATGTTTGTCGGAAGGTTGCAACATATAATCTGACATCTCATTATACTGAATGGCAGCACTATCTCTTTCAACTTCTGTGAGTTTCGCAAATGGATCTGTTCGATTTTCTAATTTTTGACAACCGATACTGATTAATAAAAAAAAGTAAATATGTTTTATGGACATAAGTCTGTGATTTTTCCGTTTTCAATTTTGAACATTAAAAAAGCATGTACATCTTTATAAGTAATGAAGTCATAACTTGTCTCTGTTCTAGGCCAATCATCTAGCTTGGAAATTTGTGCCATCATGTGTTTTATCAATGGCGCTGAGAATTTCTTTGGCTTGTATTTTTTATCCATTTGCTGTAATCCAGGAACACCGACTTTTCCATGACAGTTGGCATTAAAGTGCGCGATTATATATCCATCTCCTTGGTCAATAGGAGCATTAGCTGCAATCATTTTTATTAGGTACTCATTACCTTTTTTGTAGGTGACATCAGTATTTGCGATACTCTGATAGTAGTATTCACCTTGATGACCGTCAAAACAATTTGAATACTTGATGGCATTATTTACATTAAATTTTTCTGTTTTCTCATAGTTTTCAGTTTGCTCATTTTCGTTTATGTAATACTTGATTGTTAAATTGTTTTTATCAATTTGAGTTAAACGTAAGAAATGTTGCGGATTTGAAATATCTTCTGTTATAGAAATAAAAATATTACCGTTTAAGTCAAATAAATGATATTTTTGAGTTTGTGTTTCTTGCCAAACGGTCTCGCCTTCATAAAAATATGTCAGAATTGTCGTCAGGCTATCCGAAGAAAAATTGATTGTCTTTGTGACATCTAAATCATTGTTTGGATTGTAAGAAATAGATGGTGATTGATATGAATTACCTTGGATAAGTTTCTTTACATCTTCCTTTTTAAATGGACGCTCTTCTTCAATTTTTACAAAAGTAGCTCTGTTCTTCCAGTATATTTGCCCTGTTTCAGTACTTGGGAATTGAACACTGTCATTTATTGGATAAATGTTTAATTTTTGATCTTCCTTGTAAAGAATTTTGAATGGGAATTTTGATAAATTTATAGTGTCATTCATTTGAAAATTTTTATCGTATTCCACAGAATCTACTTTATCGCCTAAATGATTATACCAATAGATTGTATTGTTTTTCTTCTCAATTAAATAAGGATAGGGAATTGTCTGATCGAGTATTCGATACGCACCCATATATAGATCATAATCTTGAACTTGCTTTTTCTGACAAGAAACGATTAAAAAGATAGATGTTATACAAAAAAGGGCTCGTAAACTCATAAAAAGGATTGAGCGCCAAATGTCTGAATAAAATTTGTTCCAACGTTAATTGATGCGGTTTTTAACAACTCAATAACTTGAAATCATTATGACATATGAATAATGTGATATAAAGTTATAAGATGTAAATATTTTTCATAGTTTTGACAAGTATTTAAAAATCGGTTTAGCACGTAGGTATGAAGGAGTCAGGATTTAGTCAACTATATACATTGCTACCAGCATTGTTTTTTGGTAGTCTTATTACCTATTTCTTTCTCAATGATACGTCTTTCGCCTTAGAGCAACTTCCAAGAATCATTTATAGTCAAGCTACCAAAGATGGAATAGATATCAGCGCTAGAGCATCATTGATATATAAAATAGTGTTGTTTGGTGGGATATTTACTTCTGTTATATGGTATTTGTTAAATCAATTATTTCCTAGTAAACTTGATGTAAAACAAGACTTTATTAAGAAAATTGCTTTCTTAAGTTTTATTGGCATAACCACGATGTACTGCCATATTGCTCATATCAAAAGTTTTGAATCACTTGGAATTATATCTTCAGTATTGGTTTTTTATTTAATAATCGCCATTTTCGATAGATTTCGCTTAATGAACTTTAATCAAGATAGTTATGGTGAAAACTGGACGGAAAAAGTTTTACTTTCTTCATTTTTGATAACTTATCAATTGAAGTTTTTTGGAATAAATGCTACTGTTTTACAACTTTCATTTTTTTTGTTATTTTTTGTGGTTTTGTTTTTGTTGACATTTTTAAACATCATAGCAAATAGGAATTTCAGACAAACAAACTACCATTTTCCAATCTTAACCATTTGTTTTTTATCTTTTTTTAATATCATTTTATTTGAGATATACAGCTATCGTTTTTATACATCTCCACATTATTATTATGCAATTTTTTATTTTTGCTTTGTATTGGTTCTTTGTGGTTTGTATTATTTTTTGTCTAAAAAATCGATGATTTTCGCCAAACTAAATAACATTTCTACCTTTTATTTACTGTCATTTACTACTTTGTTTGTCATTTTATTTAGTGGGTTATATACTCCTTTTGGTGTGCAAATCACAGATACTTTTGAATTGGCAAATCCAGCTGTCCCGCACATGAGGATACTTAAAGATGGCGAAATTCCATTAGTTGATTTTATGTCTTCCCATATGATTTCTGAGCAATTTTATGGTTATATATATCATCTTTTTCATGGTTATGAAGGCAATTTGGATTTTCACTCGTATTCTTTTTTGTATGAGTTTTTATTCCAGCTCTTGGTATTTTTGTTCTTGAATAGATTGTTTAAAAATCCGATTTTAGCTTTGGTTTTTGTTGTGTTTTTCCCTTATGCAAGATATTTTTTTGGAAGAGACTATTTTTGGAGTATATTGGGTTTTTACATGCTGCATGAGTTGATCATAAAACAGACTGTTTATACATACTTGGCTTGGTTTTTTATGACTGTCTTACTCATTTGTTGGCGTCTAGATACTGGTGCAGCTTTTCTTATGGCATCGCCCATATTTATTGGTTTAGCACTCATTACTTCTAATCAAAAAATTCACTTTTCTCCATTGTTAAAAGCTTTGGCAATTTTTATAAGTGTATCTGGACTTTTAGTTTTGATAGCTATACAATTGAGGTCTAGCACCTACTTGTGGGATAATTTCAATAATGCACTATCTTATGTGACAAGTAATCAAGCTCATGGTACATCATCACAATCAAATTTGTACAATCATTTGTTTTATGTAGTTCATTTGTTACTGCCATTTATTGCATTTGTTTCAATATTTACAAATGTATTTATTTTAAAGAAAACAGACCGGAAGGAGGACGCACATAAATATAGATTGTTGCTTTGTTCGTTGTTTTTTTATTTGATTTTTTTAGCAAATTTTCAGAGAGGAGTTGTAAGGCATAATTTTCTAATGGAATATGACCATATGTTGACATCTACTTTTTACTTAGCTTTCATTTTGCAAATGATAGCTTACAGTTCAAAATATCTGAGTACTGAATTTAGGTTTTATGCAATGTTTGGAGGTGGATTTTTAATAGTATTGATGGTGAAAGTATTTCATTTATCAGCCAAAATCCCACTACAAAACAGCATGGAATCTATATTTATGAGTCGTAAATCAAATAACGAGTTGTTTAGCCAAAGAAAAGGTAATGTCAAAGATTCTGTTTTTAGCTCAAATTACTATGAGGATTTTAAGAAATTTATGGACAAAAATTTGAAAGGAAACCAAACTTTTCTTGACTTTTCTAACAATCCAATGTTGTATTATTATTGTCAACGAAGTGTACCATCTTACTTCTGTCAATCGTTGCAAAATACAGTAACTGATTACCAACAATTGTCCCAAATAAAGAGCATTGACACAGCTTTAGTTCCCATGGTTATTTACCAAAATGTCCCACGAGGTTGGGGAGACCAAACTGATGATGTACCCAGTAGTATGAGACAATATTTATTGGCAGAGTTTATTTATAAAAATTATGAACCCTTTACTATTTTGAATAATAAATCTATTTGGGTAACCAAAGGATTAAGATCAAAAATTGACACGAGTTTCATATATACACAAGATACTTCATATACGCTTCCATTGGAGATAGATTATAAAAATGCTGCTTGGTTGGTTAATAACTATTACGATGTAGGACAAAGCGATTATTTAAAGCCAATTGGCAATTCTAAGGCGATATTTCATTCACAGTACAATTTTTATAAGGTGGATATTCCTGATAATGTTCGTGCCGAAAATAGTGTTTATGCCAAAATTACTTTTGATAAAGACATAATTGATACACAAATAAAGGTACATGAAGGGAGAGAAGATTGGAGTAAAATTGGTTCGTTTACTTTTCTAACTAAAAGTGGATCAAAATCTTATATGTTGCGACTGACCAATCATTATTTGTGGCATCGTGAAGGTTGTTACGTTCTAGTTTTAGAAGGATTGCCAGATAATGTAGGGTGTAATATTGAGTTCTTCAGAGATTCAAGGTTGTCAAATGAACGGAACTAGCTAGCATATGAAAATTCAAACACAAATATTTATTGACAAGATATTGGTAAAGCCATTTGCAATTTTACTAAATATCTTGGTCAGAATTGTAGGTCAGTTACTTAGACTAGACCATTCTTTGGATAAAGATTTTGAAAGAATTGTTGTATGTAAATTCAAGGGTTTGGGTAGTATTATCCAAAGTACATCATTGCTTTTGGCACTTAGATCTAAATATCCAAATGCAAAAATAGTGTTTGTAAGTAGTAGTTCAAACAAAGCATTACTTGATAAAATTGATGTTTTGGATGAATGTTACTTTATTAATGATCATTCATTTTTTAAACTTATATTTTCAGTATTTAAAACTTGGTGGCGCATACTAAAATTAAGACCACAAGTGTATATTGATCTTGAGATTTATTCTAATTTCAGTACTGTTTTTACTGCTTTGTCCTTAGCAGGCAATCGTTTTGGTTATTACCTAAGAGGAAGTGAATATCGACTTGGAATATATACGCATATGATGTTTTTTAATGTGCAAACGCCGATATCAAAAATATATTTGCAATTTGCTGCTTTGTGTGGAATTGATACTGCTAATATTCCATTGATTGATTTGGGCGAATCTGTTTCATCTAACATGGATACACAACTTCCTGTAGATGCCAACCTTCCTTATATCTTGATAAATCCGAATGCATCAGATCTTAGAGTTGAACGTAGGTGGCCAGCGCTGAGTTTTATTTTACTCATAAGACAAATATCGGATCAATATCCCGATCTACCTATTTATCTCATTGGCTCAAAAGCTGAAGCCACTTATACTAATCAGATTGCCAGTAGTTTAAATCTAGAAAACGTGAGAAGCTTGGCTGGAGAAACTTCTATGGATCAGCTTCTAATGATGATACAAAATGCCACTTTGATGATTAGTAATGATACTGGGCCGATGCATATGGCTTTTAGTTGTAAGACTCCGATCATCTGTCTTTTTGGACCTTGTGCCCCAGATCACTACAGCTTACAATCATCCAAAATTAAAACGATATATAAGAAAGTGTATTGTAGTCCTTGTGTTCATGAATTTAGTCATCCGCCATGCAAAGGAGATAATAAATGTATGCAATTGATATCAGTGGAAGAAGTATTCTATCAAGTGGAATATTTTTTAGTAAATGAACATTTTATTTTGGACAATGAAGCTGATATCTCAGATGTCATTTACAAAGCAGATAGGCACATTCTTGGTACAGTAAAAAGATGAGGATCTTTAATTTTAATCTAAAGAAACTCTATTTTCATCTCCAAAATAGTCATCCAATCTCATCAATGGAATAGACACAAAAAAGTCAGTTCCTGATCCTACTCTCGTCTCGAAATAGATACGTCCATTAAAAGATTCGATCATATTTGCAGAGATAGCAAGACCCAGTCCTGTTCCCGAACTTTTTGTTGTGAAATTTGGTGTAAAAACCTTGTCTTTCATATGGTCAGGGATACCAGTACCATTATCTGTAATACGAATGAGTGCATCATTTCCTTGTCTTTTTAGTTCTATTTCTATTTTGCCACGACGGGTTTCAGGTATGGCTTGAATGGCATTTTTTAGTAGATTATTAAGGATTCTTACCAGATGGTTTTTATCTGCAAATACATAGAGATCATCTATAGGCTCGATCATGTTGATATCCATATCGTCACGTTTTCTGAATAGATCGTGTATGGCTTCTACAATTTCATTTAGAATCACTTTTTCATTACTAGCTTGTGGCATCGTAGCGAAATTGGAGAATTCATTGGCTATCTGTGTCAGATTGTCTATTTGTTCTATCAGCGTAGATGATATTCTAGGTATGAGTTCTTGTGCTCTATCTGGATTATCTTTGGCAGTTCTATCTAGATATTGAATGCTGAGCTTCATTGGCGTCAGTGGATTTTTGATCTCATGTGCGACCTGTTTTGCCATCTCTCGCCAAGCCATATCTCTTTCAGTTTTGGCGATAATTCCTGCACTTCTTTCTAGTTCATGTGTTAGATTATTGTAGTCATGAATAAGTGTTCCTATCTCATCATTGGATTTCCATTCAAGAAGTTCGTTGGTCTTTCCAAGTTTGAATTTTTTAAGCTTTTCAGCCAAAATACTAAGTGGTTGTGTGATGGAATTTGCAATGGTTATGGCAATGGCACCTGCTATTAAAAACAAAAAGATATAAGCATTTAGTATGGTACTCAAGAAATCTAAGATACTTTTTGACGAGTTATTAAATGATTTATGTGTAATCCCTATGTATGCCAAAGGTTCTACTTGATTTAAGTATAATGGAACATAATCTGCATCTGACTTGATATATTTATGGGGTAATTTGGGGTTTTCATTTTTATGGTAAATATTGTCCCAAATACCGAATGGGAGTCTTATTCGGTTGGTGCCATTTAAAGAAGATCCTATTAGTTTTCCTTGACCATCATACAAACTTAGTTCCTTATTGTGTACAAATGAATATTCTTTGAGTTTGGTATTTAGCATGGTTAATGCACTTTCATCATCTGCCATATTCTGAATATCAGAATCTATATTCTGGACGATACTTGTAGTTTCTTCTCTGTTTTTGTTAAGCTGATTTGCTTCTATTAGATTTTTAAAATAATATCCTGTGATGGCACCAATAATCAGAAATGTCACCAAGATCAATAGAATAATGGCTAATTGTATTTTTGTTTTGAGGGAAGACCTAGATCCAAATCTCAGTGAAATATTGTCCGGAAGGAAATCAAATTTTGTATTTATAAGCGATAATGTAAGCAGAATCAAACCACTTAAAGTAAATATAAAACTGAACAAAGATATTGGTTTGATAAGCCCAGATACTTTTTTGAAAGATACTATTTTATATTGTGATGATGGATTCGAAACGACAAATGAATATCCTGATTTAATCTGCGTAGTATCGAGTCCGCTGATTAGATTAATGTCAGGCATTGATTGGTTGCCTTCGTTTTTTTCGATTAATTTATTTTTGCTGAAAGTGACAAAACTATATTTAGCTCTGATATCTGCTAGAAATTTGTTTTTGTTATTTTGGATGTTTTGGTGACTGATGAATAAATACCAATTGCTATTGGAGTATATAGTTTTCGCAATTGTAAACCTAAAAATATACTTATCTTCAAATGGATTGTGGTATACTTTTGTTGCAACTTGTCGTGCATTTTGGAAAGACTGATTGATCTTATGGAAATTTGCAAAATGATTGTTGAAAAGCGTATTTCCTTTCTGATCAAATAGTTCTAAAGATCTTTGAAGGGTATCAGAAATATTTTCTTTGTCATTAAATATATATTGGTCTAGATCTTGAATATCAAGTTTGGACGGCATATCCAAAGACGATAATTTCTCAAAAATACCACTTATAATTAGTGAATCTTGCATGGCAACGAGCGATTTCACTATTACAGGATCTGGTTGGGTATAATATTTATCAATAAATTCCGTCCGGTCTCTGATGTCTTTTTTTAGTCCGAAATAAAATAGATTAATGGCCAAAAAACCAGAAAACATAATTAACCACCATATTAGATAGGTAATCTTCTGTGCTTTGTTTTCCACATATGCATCAAGAATTAGCGAATAAGCTACTACGAAAATTACAAATATCCATATAGGAACATTGAGCCAACCTAAACTCATAAGTAAGCCAAGTCCCGTAACCCAACCCAAAAGTAAAGCCCCATATTTGTATATCTGTGTTTGTTCTGATTTTTGGACTAACTCGTACATCAAATGTGTCCATTGGAAAATCAACAACATCAATACGCTAAAACAAATGATCAATATAAAACTAGTGGTATTGAATTGGAGTAATGACTCTATTTCGAGATTAACCGCACTGCTGAGGACAAATCCTTCTATCAGATACACGCTTACCCCAAAAGAAAAAAGTGTCACAAAACCTGTCAAAAAAGCTAATAAATTTTGGTATTTTTTGGAGACAGCATTTCCTTCTAAAAGTATATTTAGTAAGTAGATAAATGATCCAAATATCCACATATTCAAGATCAAATCACATATAGTTGTACTAATGAGTGATTGGTTATTTAATATTTTGAAACCAGAAAATCCCAGAAAAAGACCTTTAAATTGAGGCAAGAGATGTGCTATTTTGCATAAGCATAGAACAACTAAAGTAGATATAGATGTAAGTACCTTTTTATGGATGGGAGCTTGGCTAACTTTTATTTTTTGTAATCTCGAAGTTGTAAAAACTACTAAGACAGCAAATAGCATTAACCATGCAAAACCCTTTGCAAATGGACTTTTATGACCATCATTTACGGTCAAATTTATTTCAAGTTCATTAATTGTGATATGATTATCAGGCAACCTTATTGTTGTCGCTGATAGTGTTTGGGATAAACCTGCATCTTTCAATAACGTCGATGGAACATTTTGTTGATCATCTATTATTTGTAATCTGATATCAGCATAATTGAGAGAATCGCCTACTCTTTGTAGTAGTGCATAATTGTTTTTGTTTGTTTCATTGATGATTGTATGGTCTGTCCAATAAGTAATGGAATCATTGATGAAGATTTCAATAAAAAATGGAGAATCATTTAATTTTTCTAATATTTTTCTGTCATTATCACTTGATAAATAGTCTGTAATGATTGCAGAATCCCGACTTAAAGAAGATTGAATAAATGACTCAAATTTATCCAAAATAGGTGCATGGTTAGAAGATTTATTGCTGAGGTAGAGCAACAATGTCGAAAAGATAAGCAATGCAGCTATGACAATCCTAGTCATAAAGATCCAGATTTTAAAAAATAATTGATGGAGCGAAGGTAATACTTTTATGATTAGTAAGCGTATAAATATTATGAATTAATTTAATGTATCTGATTTTTAAAGTGTTGTAAACTGGTTTTATGATGAAGAGTGCTTGTATACGATTTGAAAAACGTACTTTTGTGGCTTGATATGCCGCTCTATCGCTTTCAGGAAGCTGAAAGAGGAAAGTCCGGACAACGTAGAGTACCACACCACCTAACGGGTGGGGCCATGCTTAGGTATGGTACAGCATAGTGTCACAGAAAATAACCGCTAAAGCTCTCGGGCTTGAGTAAGGGTGAAAATGAGAGGTAAGAGCTCTCGTGGTGTTGCAGCAATGTGTCATCAGGATAAACCTTGTGGGTTGAAATGCCATGTACATCCGTATTCCCCTTGTGGGACAAAATTTACTCGGTTTTGTTGTCGCAAGACATATTCGGAGGGGTAGGCAGCTTAGATAAATGATAGAGATGGTGCTTCGGCATCATACAGAATCCGGCTTATAGGCATATCATTTTTTATTTTAAAACTAAGGAAGTCAATGTGTTATGTTTGACTTCTTCTTATATATAAACGGTGATGCAGTAGTGCTTCATTCTTATAGGAACTACATCATTCTTTATAATAGCACAATTAGAATATTCAAATTTATTACTACAAATTCTTAAAATAGTTCATGAAATTCATTCTTTCACACATCTAAATACATAGCCTGGTGGAATATTCATCGGCACAAAGTAGGTTTCTACATTTCCAAAAATACCTTCGTACATCTTTTTTATTCCATTAGCATAGTGCATCTGTATGAATGTACCGCCTTTTTTGATGTTTTTTCTGCATATTAACAGTATTTCCTGTGTTAAGTCTTTTGGCAAGACTAAAAATGGGATAGCTGAGATAATACTATCTACTTGGGAAATTCCGTGTTTATGTAGGTGACGGTCCATATTTTGGGCGCCATCATTAATTAGGATCATTCTGGGGTCATCTATGCGAGAAATGATCTCACATAGTTCTGGATTAATCTCAAATACAAATAACTTCGCATCATCTGCCATAGCTTTCAGAATATAGCTTGTAATCACGCCGTCTCCAGCGCCAAGTTCTACGATGACAGTCTCTTCTTTTGTAATAAACTGGGTCATTTTGCGACACATTGCACTACCACTCCTGACTACTGTACCCATTTCCTGAAAGTTTTTTAAACTATGGAATAGGAATTTTACCTTCTTCAAAAACTAAAGTTTATTTGTTTTAAAATATGTCACATACATTCTAAAAGGCTAAGGTAGCAAAAAGTATTTTCTATAACTCAAATTTTTTTCAATATTCTACAAATTAAAGATAAAATAACATTAACTGCTATGTTTAGACAACGAAACCTATAATTTGACTAATTTTGCTCCGTTTGATGCTTTATTGCCTGAATATCACGTCGTTAAATTGCCATCGATATTCAACTTTAGCATGGTAGTATCAGCACCTATTTGACAGAATATATACATTAAACAGCTTTTAGCTTTATCAAAATATACCTAAATTTATGAAATTATTTCATTTTTTATTATTTCCAATACTAATCACTTTTGTGGTGAAAACTGCTGTTGCGCAATCACCTAATATCTTGAGAAATGATCAAATTCAACATACTTATGACAGATTTGAAATACTAAGAAAAAGTGACACAACGCTTGTAAATGGTATCAATAATTATGACCGTAAAGAAACCATGATATTTTTTAGAAGATCCTTGTCCGATCCAAATATGACTCAAAAGGATAAATATGATCTTGAACACTTTATGGCCGATAATTATGAATTTTTACCATCTTTTAAACAGATATCTATTGATAGTATTCAAAATGACATATTCAGAACAGGACAAAGTGATATTGACGATGATGCATTTGTCAAACAGTCAAAAAAAGATTTTGAAAGGAAACCATTTTTAAAATATTTTCACAAAACGCCAGCTAATTTTATTCAATTGGAAACGCCTTCTTTCAAGATGTATATTAATCCAGTAGTACAACTTACGTACTTAAATGAAAAAAACAATGCTAATACAGTATTTCAAAATACGCGTGGTATAGAGTTGCGGGCATATATTGACGAAAAAGTGTATGTTTATACCCAACTTTTGGAAAATCAAAGGAGTTATCTTAGTTTTGTAGATGATAGAATTCAGAAATTTGGAACACTTCCAGGGCAAGGATTCTGGAAAAGTTACAGTTCGTCTATCATTGGAAATCTAAATGGTTACGACTTTTTTAATGCACGAGCTTATGTAGGATTTAATCCTGTGAAAAGTATTAATATTGAATTTGGTCATGGCAGTCATTTTATCGGAAATGGGATTAGGTCTTTGCTGCTTTCAGATTATAGCCACAATTATCTATATCTGAAATTCAATACAAGAATCTGGAAATTTCAATATCAAAATATTTTTGCTGAGTTAGCACCAACTTCCACATTGAGAAATCCTGGTGATAACGTCTTACCTAAAAAATATGCAGCCACACATTATTTGGCATTTAAACCAAATGCAAAATTTGAAATAGGATTATTCGAGACTGTTATTTTTGCAAGAGAAAATCACTTTGAATTCCAATATCTCAATCCTGTTATTTTGTATAGAGCTGTAGAACATTTTTTGGATAGTCCAGACAATGTCATGTTAGGTCTTAACATCAAAGTAAATCCCATCAAAGGTATTTCTCTCTATGGACAACTTATCTTAGATGAATTCAAACTATCTGAAGTCAGAAAACAAACGGGTTGGTGGGCAAATAAATTTGGCGGTCAGCTAGGTATTAAATATATAAATGCTTTTGGAATTGATCATCTTGACCTTCAATTAGAGCATAATGTTGTTCGTCCTTACACTTACTCTCATCGAGACACTTTGCCTACTTTAGGAGACTATTCTATAGCCAATTACGCTCATTCAAATCAGCCTTTGGCACACCCATTAGGTGCTAATTTTAGAGAAACTATTCTAATAGCACGCTTCAAACCACACAACAGAATTTACCTTACCGGCAAAGCTCTTTTTACGACTTACGGGGATGATAGACCTGGTGAAAATTGGGGAGGAAATATATTGTTACCACTCGAAAATAGACAACTTGAATATGGAAATGTGATAGGTCAAGGTTTAAAAACAGACATTATGGCTATAAATTTTGATGCTAGCTATGAGTTTTTTCATAATTATTTCTTTGACGTTCAAGCAATGTGGCGTCAAACTTCTGTGGAAGGAGTAGCTAAAGATCAGCATTATCTAGGCGCAGGATTCCGAATCAATATTGGACAAATTACATATGATTATTGATCTATTGTTTAAGGTTTAATTGTTTAATGTTGAATTGATTAAGTTTTTTTCCGATAAGCTTAGTGTCCCCGCTAAGCTTGGGTTAGTAAAAGCGTCTCGCTTAAATTGTGGATTATTATTGAACCTAAACCTAAACCTTAATCTCAACCTTAACCTTACTTAATTATAGGCCTAGCTCTAATGGTATCTGATATACTGATTTTGCCTGGAGAAAAGGGCTTTAAAGGTTTGTCAGGAAAAATAATGGAATCAGAAAGTCTGAAAGAAATTTCTTCGGATATCAACGAGTCTACATATTCTTCTGCTTTTAGGATAGCTTCAGTGGTGCATCTTGACAGTATTTGTTGTTTGTATTCTTCTTTTCTTTTGTCGAGTGCTTCTTTAATCTTGCTGTTTTGAATATTGAGATTGGCAGTCTCATCTTGACATGAAATCAATAGAAATAAGGTAACTACGGTGCAAAGATGTTTCATTTTTTTCATGCTCATTTCATAAAATAAATTTCTATCTCTGCCATTCTTTCAGTTTTCAATGAGTCCACTGCACGCTGGTATATGGTATCTTTATTTGCAACACACAGAGAGTCTACAGTATTACGCCATTCATTGAGTGTATTGTTATATAACGTATCTACCGTATATTTCTCAGCTGCTGTCAGTTGTTTGCTATCCGCACTACACCCTGAATTCATATAAATCAGAGCTAATAATCCGATCACAAATATCAATTTAACTTGGATCATGGAGTTCTGGGTTTTTCTTTTTCAATTCAAAGTTTTTACCTAAGTAAACTCTTCTTACTACTTCATCTGCAGCTAACTCTTCTGCAGTACCAGCTTTCAGAATATTGCCTTCAAACATCAAGTATGCTCGATCCGTAATAGACAGAGTCTCTTGTACATTATGGTCAGTGATCAGTATGCCTATATTTTTGGTCTTAAGTTTTGCGACGATATATTGTATATCTTCTACAGCGATAGGGTCAATACCTGCGAATGGCTCATCGAGCAAAATAAATTTAGGATTTGAAGCTAGTGACCTTGCTATTTCTGTTCTTCGTCTTTCGCCACCGGAAAGCGAATCACCTATGTTTTTGCGCACCTTGTCTAGTCTGAATTCGCTGATGAGTGACTCTAGTTTTTCATGACGTTCTTCTTTACTTAAACCGATCATTTCTAGTACTGCCATGATGTTGTCTTCGACTGATAGTTTTCTAAATACGCTTGGTTCTTGCGGAAGATATCCAATACCTTTTTGAGCTCTTCTATACATAGCATCAGAGGTGACTTCTTGTCCATCTAGTATGACTTTGCCACTTGTAGGCTGTATGAATCCTACCATCATGTAGAATGTTGTCGTCTTGCCGGCACCATTAGGTCCTAGCAATCCTACTATTTCACCTTGATCTACATGGATCGATACAGATTTGACTACCTGTCGTTGTCCATAAAATTTTACTAAATTTTCAGCGCTGAATACCATCGTTTATTTTAACTTCTGTTCAATACTATTTTTTAAACTAGATTCATCTTTATTTGGTTCACTACCTACCGCAGCACCCGTTTTCCAAGAAATGGTAACTTCGCTTTCCCAGTTTTCACGGAGTTTATCCCCTTTTATGGTTTTGATATTTTCTGGTTGTGTTTTTTGCCAATAATTTCCTGGGTCCCATTTCCCATTATTATTAACATCTTCTATAATTTCAAAATTATACTTGTCTGGTACTAAACCTTTGAGTTCGATTTTTGTCTCAGAAACAATATTTACTACTGTCTCGTATATTAGTTTTTTCTCTCGTAATACCTTAATAATATAGGTTTTAGTAGAGTCCAAGTCTACAATACTTCCCAAAATAGTACTAGTCTGCGTCGGTGTCAGGATGGAGAATGTCAGTCCAAATGAATCGTTGACCATCCCATATAAATTGCTAATAACATTGCTGTCAATGGAGATAAAGTACTTCTCGCCAGGTAGCCAATTATACTTGATGATTAGATTTTTTCTGCTCTCAGAGAGTTGAATGTCAACATTTTCAAGTAGACCTATAGTATCTGCTATTTCTATTTTTTCTACATCAAATGAGTCAATTGGAAAGTTAAAACCTATCATCAGCGAATCACCTGGCAGCATCTGCGTCGAATTATTGGCGAACTCTCTTTTGAATTTTGATTTTTTTAAGAAATCAGTTTTTCCTCTAGGTTTGACTTTTAGAGTATCATCTAGGACGTACACAAAAAACGAATCGATGTCTGTATTATAATAAATATTTATAGAATCGTTCACTATCTCTTTGTAGGTAATAAGTTCATTATCAGATATTTGATAATTTATTTCTTTAGGGTTGGTATTAAATAATAGATTGACTTTCCCGTAAACCTTACTATTTGAAGAGACAAGTTTGGTTTTTGGCGTAGGGATTGACGAGACCAGTTTGTAAGATTTTACAATGGTGTCATCCAAGTATATCAATGAATCAAGAAAAGCGATTTTTTCAGTTGGAAGATCATACTTGTAATTAAGGTTTTCATCCTTCATGGCAAATAGTCTGAAAGTGTCACTTTTTATATTTTGGAATGAAAATTCACCCGTTTTATTGGTTCTAGCAAAATAGAATGGTTTTTCTTTTGCTACGATAGAATCTTCTACATTATCGTACAGGAATACGACCATGTCTTGTTCGGGCTCTCTAGTGAGCGCATTGATGATATTCCCTTTCAGACTCAAACTATCTAAAACATCTCCTGTAGAAAACACAAAAGTGAAGTTAGATAGCTTATTACTCTCATGAAAATCGACAATTGATTCTCCAAAATTAATGGTATAGGTGGCATTCTCTCTCAGGACTTCTTTTTTGTCAAACTCAAAAGTGACCTTTTTGCCTTTATGTTTTACCTTTGGAATATAAGTAAGTGGCGGAGACACGAGTACTTGTTTAATAGCATCTTTCACTTCAACAAACTCATCAAAATGAAATTCAAAAAGCCGTTGGTTTAAGTTCGTTTGTTTGTTTTTGGTAGATCGGAGAGAGTCTAATTTTGGTGGTATTTCATCCTTCTTGCCACCTGTAGGCGAGCCAGTACTCGCACAAGAGTACAAGGACATAATGGCAATTAATACCAAGCAACTAAGACCCAAAAATGACGAATAAACTTTCAAATGTTTTATGTTCTGATCAAATAAACTGCAAAAGTCGCCTTTTTAAAGCTATCATTAAAGAAAAACTTGGATCATAATTTTCAAAAATACCCATTTCTGTAAATATATGAAATAAATTGGTGCTATTTTGCATTCTAGCCACATTTCAAAATACGAAAGTAAATCTTATTTGTTATAATTAATCGTATTTATAATTAAATAACACTTGCGTTAATTTGTTGTTAAATACCTTTGTATCATCAAAGTATTGAATATATTTGTCACCATGAGTAAAAAAGCCATTTGGACCATCATCATTTTTATGACCTTATCCCTGATAGGTGTTGGTGTTATTCAATTCATGTGGATACAAAGAGCGGTAAATCTCGATGAGAAAAACTTTAATGACAAGGTCCAGATAGCCTTGAGTAATGTAAAAAAAAGACTTCAAAATGACGCAGAAAATGAAGCTGAAAAAAATTATTACACCAATAAATCACTTTTTGATTCAAAAACAACCATAGAAAAGATCATATCGGAGGATATTGCCAATAGCAGAAGTATCAATTCATATCAGAGAATTAAGGATTTTGAATACCGTTCTTCTATTCTCAATCCGGTAGATCTGCTAGAAAACATAGACAAAGATAAGCTTGCAAAATATCTCAAGAAAGAACTTTTAGCCCAAAATATTGACCTTAAGTATGAATATGGAGTATATTCAAATAAGGAAAAGGCCTATTTTATTGAAAATGGCAATTACACCGCGACTATAGGCGATACTACTCGTTCAAGTAATATAGCAGCAATGAATCCACTCTATAAGGCGGAATACAAAATTTCACTTTTTGCCGATGAAAGCGCCGAACCTGGTCATTTAAACTTATTTTTCCCTGGGAAAACTCGTTTTCTGTGGGCATCTGTGATTCCTATTTTGATAAGTTCTATTGTATTTACAGCAATGATTCTCTTCTGTTTTTCATACACGATTTATGTCATCTTCAGACAGAAAAAGGTATCAGAAATGAAAACAGATTTTATCAATAATATGACCCACGAGTTCAAAACACCGATTGCAACCATCTCTCTTGCTTCAGACTCGATCTTGAGTCCATCTATTTTGGCCAATCAAGATAAAGTCTCCAGATTTATAAATATTATTAAACAAGAGAATGCTAGGATGCTCGGTCAGGTAGAGAAAGTACTCCAAATGGCACAAATCGAAAAGGAAAACGTAGAGTTAAAACTCGTCCAATGTAACATCCACGAATTGATAGAGAATGCTATAGTCAATGCAGAATTAAAAATACAAGCAAAAGGAGGCACCATCATTACCAACCTTGACGCAAAAAATCCCGTCATACAAGGTGATGTGACCCATATTTCGAGTATTATCAATAATCTATTGGACAATGCTGAGAAATATACGCCCGAATCACCTAATATTGTCATTAGCTCAAGAAATGTAAAAGATGGTGTAGAGTTTTCTATTGAAGACAATGGAATCGGTATGAACAAAGATTCTTTAAAATTGATTTTTGAAAAATTTTATCGAGTTCACACAGGTAATATACATGATGTAAAAGGATTTGGATTGGGTCTTAGTTATGTCAAAGCTATGGTAGATGCGCACCATGGTAAGATCAATGTAAAAAGTGAATTGGGTAAGGGAAGTACGTTTTCTGTATTTTTGCCTTACAAAAAAATGTAAAATAAAAAATGTCATTATTCAGTTATTAGTTAAATAGAAAAAATCAAAAGAAATGGGAAATAGAATATTATTAGTAGAAGATGACCAGAATTTTGGTGATGTACTTCGTTCGTACTTAGAGATGAATGATTATGATGTCACCTTGGCTACAGATGGAGAAGCAGGTTTTGAAGCATTCAAAAAAGGTACATTCGACCTTACGATCACCGATGTCATGATGCCTAAAAAAGATGGCTTCACGATGGCTAAAGAAATTAGAGGTATAAATAAAGAGATTCCAATCATATTTTTAACTGCCAAAACATTAAAAGAAGATGTCTTGGAAGGATTCAAATTGGGTGCAGATGATTACATCACAAAACCTTTTAACTCTGAAGAACTCCTTTTTAGAGTGAAAGCTGTCCTCCGAAGGTCATCAAAACCTGAAGAAAATCTCGAAGATCAACGTGACTTTATTATAGGTGATTACCATTTTGATTACGCCCTTCGTATTTTGACGTACAAAGTTGATGGAAGTACTGAAAAATTATCTCCCAAAGAAGCACAATTGTTGAGATTGTTCTGTTTTAGAATTAATGACGTATTGCAAAGATCAGAAGCACTGACCAAGATATGGGAAGATGATAATTATTTTACGGCAAGAAGTATGGATGTATTTATCACCAAAATCCGTAAATATTTGGCAAAAGATACCAATATAGAAATTGAGAATATTCACGGTAATGGATTCCGAATGTATCTGAAGTCTCAGCAATAATGTCAGAAAGCAGCGTTTTTAAAGGTCTGTCTTTTCAATTTTCCATATTCGGATAGTCCTATCGTCACTTGCGCTTACTAGCGTAGATTCCGTATGTAACCATAGTAGGCTATTGACAGAATTGATATGTCCATCCTTTTGAACATCAATAGATTTGTACAGTTCATAACTTGTGTCATCCCATATTCTGATACATTTATCTCTAGATGCTGTGGCAAATAGAGATAATTCGGGTATGTGTACGATACTATTGATGGTAAACATATGTGCCGCAAAATCTTGTTCTAAATCCATATTGGGAACAGACCAAGCTTTGAGATGCGCATCTCTACCGCCAGAAAGAAGGGTGTCATTTGGCAACATTGCAAGGCTGAAAACGGAATTTTGATGCGCAAGTAGTATGTTTTTTTCTACTTTTAAGTCTTTTTCATTTACTTGATAGATGGTATTGTCACTAGATCCTATATATATGGTATGGTTTTTATCGTCATATATAATGGAACGAAGCCCTTGGTTAGATATTTTTATAGATTCTATTGGTTGATAAGTTTTTACGTCCCATTTACACAAATAACCATCGCCACTTATTGAGTAAATATGGTCGGAACTGACCTGACAAAAGCCGAAAATACTGCCTTTATGAAAAGCAACACGTTTTAAAATAATATTTGTCTCTGTATCAAGCCAATAGACGTGTCCTTCAAAATCGCCTACCACCAATAGATGTTGCTCCTTTATATAAATGATAGAAAATACTTTTCCTTCTACTTTTGCTAATAGTAGTCCGTCTGTTTTTCTACTATCTTTTTCCCATTGGACTATCCATCCGTCACCTGCAGCAGAAAAGAAATATGGTGTATCTATTTTATCTGCTAGACAATAAATGGATGAAATGTGTCCTGATAAGGTAGCTAAGTGATTAATATGGAAAGTTCGTCCCAAAATACGGTTTATATTTATTTGCTTTTCAAACAATCAGAATCCAATATGTGTTCTAGATAGCAGTCAAAAGAAATATTTTTGACTTAATTAATATATTTGTCAAGGCTTTTAATTTTTTTAATGCCATTAATTTATAAATCGGATCTTATTACAGTTGGGAAACTTGGAGTTTGGAAAGTGGAAGAAGAAGATGCTTTCTTTCATAATCAATTGCACGTTACCGATATAGAACAAGAAGAGCTGGATTATTTAGGTATTCGAAAACGAAAAGAATGGTTTTCATCTAGATATTTATTACACCTTTTATCTGAAAGAGAGATTCGGGGAGCTTGTTTAAAAGACGCATTTGGAAAGCCATATTTGGAAAATTCTGATTATTACATTTCTATCAGCCATTCTGCTGATTATACAGCAGTGATAGCTTCTACGAGTGTGGTGGGTATTGATATTCAACGGATTGTAGCTAAAATAGAAAGAATTGCGCCAAAGTTTATTTCTGAAAATGAAGTTATTAACATTAAAGATCTAAGCCACATCGAATGCATGCATACCATATGGGGCGCCAAAGAATCTATGTATAAAGCTTATGGAAAAAAGGAGTTAGATTTTAAAAAACACATTTTTGTATTGCCATTTGAGTATGATGCTAATGGTTTTGTTTTTGAAGGAATTGTTAAAAAGGATGATTTTCTCGAAAAATATACTTTATTTTGCCACACAATAAATGATTTAATCCTTGTATATGCTATTCAACAATAAATTTTCAATAGTCGGTTTGTTCGTTCTAGTACTGGCGTTCTCAATGAATTCATGTAAATCGAAAGGTGATTCAGAACCCATAGAAACAGAAACTGCCGTACCTCCATTCGAAAACGAAGAGTTTGTTACATTTTACAATACGTTCAGCAGTGATAGTATTTTTCAGATGGAGCACATTGCATTTCCTTTAGAAGGGACTAGGCCACAGGAAGATAGTACAGACATCGTTCCTGATGACTTTAGATGGACCCAAGATAATTGGAAGTTACATAGACCTTTTGATGATGGGAATAAAACTTTTGTTAGACAATTTGAGAATGGCCCAGGCAATATAATTATTGAATATATTGCTGATAAGTCAGGTCAATATACCATGGAGAGGAGATTTGCAAAGCTTTCTGCTGGTTGGCATTTGATATATTACAGAAAAATGGGAAAATATTAAAAATATATTAAGATTTGGGATATAATTTGTAGTTATTTCTGTTGTAACTCTAAAACAATATGATATTCTAATCTATTTACCATAATTCATAAAGTATTGTAATATCAAATTTATAATATTCGTAGAGATTTATGATAAGTCCATTTCAAATTTGTTAAAAGCAATTAAAATTCTAACATCTCTTAAATTATGTCGTTTACGATACACAATTATACAAATTTCATTGGTATCTCTTAGATATTTATTAATTTTACAACTTCAAACCATTACCTTAAATAAAATGATAAAGAATTTTTTTATACTTGCAATCTTAGTTATTGTAAATAGTGCGTCAAACGCTCAATCGTTTTGGAAAAAAACGGATGAATCTAAAATCCAAGTAAGATCAGGAGAAGAAAGGAGTATAGTACCTACCAAATATAAGACATTTTCATTGGACATGGAAGGTCTAAAGTCTTATCTTAAATCTGCGCCTATGGAAACAGATGCTAATAGAAAAGTAAAAGAATTGGTATTAGAAATTCCAATGGCGAATGGTAAGTTGGAAAAATTTAAAGTTTTTGAATCACCTGTAATGCAGCCTGGAATATCTGCAAGGTATCCGATGATCAAAACTTATAAGGCGTACCAAGTCAATAATAAATCTACTCTGATTAGATTTTCAGTGTCACCTAATGGATTTCATGCGGCTATCCACGAAGCAGATGGTGAAAAGTACATTGACCCTTACTCCAATAAAAATTTGGATGATTATATTGTTTATGATGTAAAAGACGATCAACCAGAACTTTACACAGGGGTAGATATGTGTGGTGTGACCGATGAAGGTCGTCCATCGAAAGGTCAGTTTATGCCAAATCTCAGATCTGCTGGTGAAGTGGAAATGAGAATTTATAAAGTGGCTATGGCTTGTACGGGTTCATGGGGAGCAAAAAGAGGTACTAAAGTAGCTTGTCTCGCTGATATGAACACCATGCTAAATCGTATGAATCTTATGTATGAAAAGGATATGGCAATGAGATTTGTGCTTATTGACGATAATGATAAACTTATATTTACTGATCCTGCTACAGACAGATACGATGAACCAAATAAAGGATTCACCATTTTGCCACAGAACACTAGTATATTGAACTCTATAATTTCTGCAGCTTCTTACGATGTGGGACACGTACTTGCTACTTGTGATGATATAGGTGGTGTAGCACAAGGTGGATCAGCATGTCAAAACAATAAAGGAGCTGGTGTAACATGTCACAACAATGAATCATTAAATAACATCGTGACTAGAGTTATGGCCCATGAGGTAGGTCATCAGTTTGATGCATCTCATACATGGAATATTTGTGATGCTTATGCTACACAGCGTGCACCAGGTGTTGCTTTTGAGCCTGGAAGTGGCACTACAGTAATGTCATATGCTGGAGCATGTGGATCAGACAATGTGGCTGGTGATAATGATGATTATTTTCATGTAGGTTCACTTGTCCAAATGACTGCCAAAACAACCCAAGGAGGAAATGCCTACGCTTGTGCTGATAAAGTGGCAACTGGTAATCATTTTCCTGAGTTAACAATCCCGCAAGGTGGATTATTTATTCCTATATCTACTCCTTTAGAGTTGAAAGGTTCAGCAAGTGATGAAGATGGTGACCAACTTACTTATAATTGGGAGCAATATGATATAGGAGAAGAAGTCGCACTAGGAACAAATTCGGTATCAGCACCTTTATTCAGATCTTACAAACCTTCTGCAACTGGCAATATCAGGTTTTTACCTATTTTATCTAATCTAGTTGCAGGTAAATTTAGCGAAAAAGCAGAAGTATTACCCAATAAAACAAGAGAATTAACTTTCAGACTTACAGCAAGAGATAATAATATCCTTGGTGGTGGAGTAGTCTCAGAAGAGGTTAAGTTTAATGTAACTGAGCAGGCAGGTCCTTTTGAGTTGACGTATCCTAAATTAAATACACCATTTGTAAGTGGTGAAAAAATAGATGTCACTTGGAATGTAGCAAATACTGATAAAGCTCCTGTTAATTGTAAATTTGTTAATATTTATGTTTCATATAATAGCACACTTAGAGATGATGATGTAAATTTAGTCCCAGTAGCTCTAAATGTTCCAAATGATGGACTACAGACTGTATATGCACCGAACAGAGAATCAAATTTTGTAAGATTTGTAATTAAAGCTGTTGATAATATATTTTTAACGACAGGAACTCAACCTTCTCGTATTACTTTAGCTACTACACCAACTCTTTTTGTAGACGCTCCGTTCCAATTGACAGCTTGTCAACCAGAAGTGGCTGTAGCAGAACTTTCTACATTTGGTTATGGTGGATTGACTGGTCAGGTAAGTTTTGATGTTATTACACCACTACCTTCTGGAGCCACTGCTACTTTTTCACAAAATTTAGTGGATGCAGGTCAAGCTACAACTTTGACCTTTAATGTAGATAATACAGTGGGAAATATTACTCAGGATATAGATGTAAGAGCCATAGTAGCAGGTGTCGACACTTTTGTGAGAACGATAACGCTTAATATTATAGGTGGAGATATTTCAAATGTGACAAAACTTACTCCTGCACCGAATGCGGAAGGAGTTGGAGCATTACCACGATATAATTGGGTATCAAAAGCTGACGCCTTGTCTTATGAAATCCAAGTAGCATCAAATCCAGATTTTAACGCGGCTAGTGTAGTTACATCAGCTGAAGTATCGGATACTACGCTATTATCAAATATTATATTAGAAAAAGCGACTGTATACTATTGGAGAGTCAGAGGTATCAACGACTGTAGAAGCGGTGATTGGTCTAAAGTGGGTGTATTTATTACGGAAGCCCTTGCATGTAACACATATAAATCTGGCGCACAAAGCATAAACGTATCTGGTACAGGAACACCTACAGTAGAATTTCCATTGACTATTAATGTAAATGGTACAATTAATGATTTAAATGTATCAGCTATAAAGGCAGACCATGCACGTACTGTAGACTTAGTTGTTTCACTTATGGCACCATCAGGTAAGACATCTTTATTGTGGAGTAAAAAATGTAATCAGATGAATATCAATCTTGGCCTAGATGATCAGTCACCTAATTTCTTTTCTTGCCCAATAAATAATGGTAGAGTGCTGAGACCTGAAGTGCCATTGTCTGCATTTAATGGTGAGTCTATGAATGGAACTTGGAAACTTAAGGTAGAAGATACAGCTCCAGGTTCAGGTGGTTCATTGAAAGAATTTGATTTGGAAATTTGTTCAAATATTTCACTAGATCAACCATTTTTAGTGAATAATAAGACGTTAGAAATTTACCCAGGCAATAAATTACCTATCACTGACGTATTGCTTTTGGCAAATGATAATAACAATACAGCTAGTGAGTTGACGTTTACATTAGTGGCTGCACCTTTAGAAGGTACACTAACGTTCAATGGTGTAGAAATTGCTGCTGGTGCTAAATTTACCCAATCGGATATAAATGGCGGTGCATTGCGATACGGTGCTATTTCAGGTAGTAACGGTACTGATAAGTTCAGCTTTGTCGTAGAAGATGGAGAAGGTGGTTGGATAGCATTAACAGATTTTAATATCAAAAGAGATGAATCTTTTCCAAACTCTTCAGAAGATCTTATTTTAGCGTCAGAGGTGTTTGTAAATCCAAACCCTACAAGAGATTTAGTACAGATAGTGCTTACAGATATGACTATTGGATTTAATAATTACCAAATATTGGATCTTGCAGGTAGAACCATTGTTGCTGGCAAATTAGCAGGTGAAGTGTCTTACTTGTCATTAGATAATATTACGAGTGGTATTTACTTTTTAAGACTTACAAATGGTAAGCAGATTATAACAAAAAGAGTTGTAAAGATTTAATTGTTTATCTTTGTGCCAATTATAGCATAAAAGTATGAACAAACAAAATACACAGGGTCAACCTGGATTTTTCGAGTATTTAAAAAGTAAGCTGTTTTTAAAGCAGCTACTTTTTATATTCGGATTATTATTTCTGATAATTTTTTTAGCACAACTATTGTTGAAAGTATACACCAATCATGGTCAAAAGCTAGAATTACCTAAATATATTGGCAAAAACATTGATGAGGCAAAGGAAGCAGCAGATGATGCTTCTTTTGAAATTGTTGTGAACGATTCTATTTTTATTGTAGGAAAAGATGGCGGAATCATAACGGATCAGAATCCAAAACCAGGATCCCTTGTCAAAGAAAATAGAAAAATTTATGTAACTATCACAAAATATGGTACTGAAACCGTCAAAGTGGGCGATTTACCTGTCTTGTATGGAAATGCATTTGATCAGAAAAAGACTGAACTCAAGTACAGAGATATAGAATGTGTTATAAAAGATTATGCCTATGATCCAGGCGAACCGAATCACATATTGGAAGTTTGGTACAAAAACGAATTAATTATATCTAAGGATGTCAGGAAAGAAGATGTCCAAATAGCTAAAGGAGATCAGCTCGAATTTATTGTTTCAAGAAAAGATGGCGGTGAAGTCACTATTCCTAATTTAAAATGTCTTGATATAGAAGAAGCTAGATTTCTATTGGAAACTAGTAAACTTCAATTAGGCCAAATTACAGAAAAGTCAGAATCTGATCCAGAGGCAACATGGTACATAATCTCACAATCTCCACCATACGATGGAATAAGTAATATCAAGATGGGAGAAAAGATAGACATCAATGTCTCTACTCAAAAGCCTTTAGATTGCAATTAAATTTTTATAAAAAATAGAAGCGAAATAAAATGGAAGATATAACAATCGAAGAATTAAAGTCAAAATTGGACAAAAATGAAAATTTCTTATTCATAGATGTCCGTGAGCCATATGAATATGAGGAATTTAACCTTGGTGCAAAGTTAATACCTTTAGGTACTTTGATGACTTCATTGGAGGAACTTGAACCGCATAAAAATGATGAAATCATCATACACTGCAGGTCAGGGGCAAGAAGTGGAAATGCAAAGAATGCACTTACACAACTAGGTTACACTAAAGTTAGAAATGTACTAGGTGGTGTCTTAGAATGGCAAAGACTATATGGTAAATGATCTAACTTTTGTTCATTCTACAATTATACAGCAGCCATAGCAGCACCTACAATCCCAGCGTCATTGAGTAAAGATGCTGTTTCAACTTTGGTTTTTACGTCCAAATAATTTTTGTATAAATCAAAATTTTTGCTGACGCCTCCACCTATTAATATTAAATCAGGACTAAGTAGGAGATCTAGATGGTTCAAATATACATTTAAATCTTTGGACCATTTCTTCCAACTCATTTTATGGAATTCACGTGCGCTATTGGAAGCATACTTTTCAAAAACAGACTTTTTATATTTTAGGTGTCCAAATTCTGTATTTCCTATTAATTGACCGTTAAAGAACAAAGCTGATCCAATACCAGTGCCCAATGTTAAGAATAGTACTAAGCCTTTTACACCTTTACCTTTGCCATACGTCATTTCAGCTATGCCTGCAGAATCTGCATCGTTGACCACAATCACATCACATTCTAGTGCATTACTAAAGGCTTCGTTGATAGGATAGTTTATGAATGATTCATCTATATTACTAGCTGTAAGAGAATGACCATTTTTAATTACTGCCGGAAAACCAATCCCAATTTTTTTACCCTTCCAATTGAAATTGTCTACTACTTGTACTAAACACTCAATGATTGCTTCTGGTGTAGCTGGTGTTGGAGTTTTAATTTTGAATTTTTCAGCAACTATATTTCCTGTTTCAATATTCACAATATTGGCTTTGATGCCTGTTCCGCCTATATCTATCCCTAAAATTTCCATAAAATGTGGTTATTAATGATTCTTATTTAAATATCTATGTTCCTATTTTATTATTCAAATACTACGCTATTACATGAGCATCAGCCCTAGACTTATCAGACATATTACAAGATCAATCTAATATATACCTTTTATCAAGATAAACCACAAAGTAATAACTTCTATTTTATAACCTTTACACTGATTATTTTGACATCTTTTAAAGGTCTATCAGTGTTGTCAGTGGCTTGCTCTGCAATAGTATCTATTATATCTAATCCATCTATGACCCGTCCAAAAACAGTGTACTCCTTATCTAATTGTGGAGCTCCACCCATTTCCTGATAGATCATTTTGGCTGAGTCGGTGTATTTGATTCCTTTCTGCAATTCAAAATTTTCTAATTGTGTAGCAGATACGGGTTTGCCTTGTACGATATAAAATTGAGATCCAGATGATTCTTTTTTAGGATTGACACCATCACCTTGACGAGCAGCTGCTAGCACACCTTTAATATGGACTAAAGTATCATTAAACTCAGCTGGGATATTGTAAGCTGGGCCTCCGAGACCGAGTCTTTTGCCTTCTGGTGCGTTTTTTGAGTCAGGATCACCACCTTGGACCATAAAACCTTTGATGACTCTATGGAACAATAAGTCTTCATAATACCCACTTTCTATGAGTTTTAAAGAATTGTCTCGATGTAAAGGTGTTTCATCATACAATTGAATTGTCATGCTGCCCATATTCGTAGTCATTTCAATTAGACATTCATTGCCGATCGTAACAAGAATTTCTTGACTAGATTTATGGACTTTTTTGTCTGTCTGTGCAGTCAACGTTACAGTATGTTTTCCTGACTTTATGAATTTATGTTCAGGGTTTACATTTGTAGAAGAATTTCCATCGCCAAAATCCCAAAAATAGGAAGTTGCCTTTTGAGATTTATTTACAAAAATGACTTTGGCGGGCGCATTAGATTGATACGGTAATACTTCGAATGCGGATTTTGGACCTGCACAAGCATATATAAATAACAAGAAAAAAAGACTTAGGCGAAAAATCGTCATTTGTTTATGTTTACTTGATCGTCATTTTTACATCTTTTACAGGTCTGTCTCTTGGGTCAGTTTCTACATTAGCAATTTTGTCAATTACGTCAAGTCCTTCTATTACTTCTCCAAAGACCGTATAATCTGCATCTAACATCGGCGAGCCTCCTACTTTTAAGTACTTTTCTCTTTGTGCAGGTGTATATTTGATACCTTTATTTTGCTCAATAGCTGTCAGTTCTTCATCAGAAACTGGTCCCCCTTGTACTATAAAGAATTGAGAACCTGAAGACTCTTTCTCGGGATTAGAAGGTCCTCCTAGCCGTGCTGCAGACAACATACCTTTAAAATGTGGAGTTCCAATTTCAGCAGGTATAGTATAACCCGGCCCACCACTTCCTAATGGTTGCTGTGCTGTAGCTCCTTTAGAATCTGGATCACCACCTTGTATCATAAATCCTTTTATCACTCTATGGAATAAAAGATCATTATAAAATCCTTCTGAAACCAATTTTTTAAAGTTCTCAGTATGTTTTGGTGTAGATTCTAATAATGTGATTTTCATGTCGCCTTGCTCAGTGCTGATGGTGTATTCATTGCCGTTTTTGCATGAAGCCAATAATAATACAAACGAACAAATTGCTATAAACTTACCCATGATATTATCTGTTTTTATGTTTTAATTTAATGAAAATGATGTGACTTCATTATATTTGTTAAAATACTCTATGACTTTCACAACCAAAAAGTCTTCTTGTTCTTTGACTCCTTTTACTGCAAATGATTTTTTTTCTTCCCAATGTGGCCATCCATCTTGGTCTCTTCCTACAAAAGTATAAAAGCCATCATTTTCTAAAAGTGTGCAGACAGCCACATGCATCAAGTCTCTTTTTTCTTCTTTACTAAACTTTTGTTTCGGTATTCTACCCAATTCTTGTACGCCAATTAAAAAAAGAACAGTCTGAAGATCAGGCAGAGTCTCTTTGTTCATAGCCTTTTTTACTATGTGTCTGACTTTAAGCCATTCAAAATCCTTTTCCCAAAATTCCATTTCAATTACAATAAATTACAAAAGATGCAAAAATAATAAACTATTTGCCTTCAGCCTATTAAATTGATTAAATATTGCACCCTGGTTAATGAATTCTATCTCCTCTCAATTCTCTTTTTTGCATGATTAATGCTTCGAATTCGAGCATTTCTTGCCATCTTTTTTTAACATCTTCTTCTGGTGCATAGAGTTTTGCAAGATCTATGAATGTTCGATAGTGTCCTGCTTCTGATACCATAAACTCGTGGTAAAATTGTTTGAGTTTATCATCACTAATATGTATGGACAATAGTCTAAATCGCTCACAACTTCGTGCTTCTATCATGGCAGAGATCAAAAGTTTGTCTGTCAGTCGATCTTGTTCATTTCCTCCTTGTCGTTGGAATTTCATGAGTTCAGTGACATAGTTATCAATTCTATTTTTGCCAAAGGTATATCCCCTATGTTTTAATTCTTTGAGTACTTTTCTGAAATGTCCCCATTCTTCAGCTACAATAGGTGTTATTTCATTGACTAATTCCTCACGATCAGGGAATTGAATAATAAGTGAAATACAAGTAGATGTGGCTTTTTGCTCACAATAGGCATGATCAGTCAGGATTTCATCTATACTTTTTTCAGCAATATTTACCCAAAAAGGATCTGTTGCTAATTTTAATCCAAGCATTTGTTTAGGCTATATTTTTTATTAAATGGATTTTAGACAATTAAGTTGGTTCATCAAGATATCTACTTGATAAATTTCATATTTTTCAAAGCCAGAAGACCACATAATCCCCAAGGTATCTAATGGGAATTTCATTAAATTATTCATGACATCTTTATTGATTGGATAGAATACGTCATAAATGGTATTACCAGTATAATTTTCTATACGTGTAGAAGATTTGACGCCACTATATAAAGCTATATTTCTACCATTGACCAAAAATATTTTCATTAGGCTTCCTTCAGCTATGAATCCATAATTTTTTGCTGCATCTTTAGACATAATGCTTATTTGTAAATGTAGAAAGAAATCTTTACCTTCTTTTCTAATTGAAGCATTTGTTTTTAGTAGGTTATTAGTTTTAAAATATGTCTTTAGTTTTTCAGGTGTGTAGTCAAACAACAATGCATTTTCAGTTTGAATGACTCTAGATTTGCCATTCATTTCATCTTTCATAAGATTACAACCTACATTTTTCTTGTCATTCTTTACACTTTGTGGTTTAGATGATGGATCTAAGTTTTCGTTTGAAATGTAAGCACTTATATCTATTTTTAGATCTTCGGAGATGGATTTCATTTTTCCAACTCGACTACTTGGATTATATTCTTTTAACTTTTCTATTGCCTGAATTTGAGCAGTAGATATACTATATTCATTGTTTAGTTCCTTTAGTTTGGATTTTAGATCATCTATTTCAGTATCTACTGTTTTAATAGCTGATTTATTCTTATTAAGTTTAGCTTGTGAAAGTTCCAATTCTTTGCCTGAAATCTGTTTATTTAAGGATTCTATCGAAACCAAATTATTTATTTCATTCGCTTTAGCTTTATCGATCAGTAATGTGATGGCTAATTTGTGTTTTTCATCTATTTCATACTTTTCTACCTTGGGTGCCGTAAGTGGATTAAATGCAGTAACTAACATTCCAGAAGTGTCTTCAGACAATGCTTTGATGTCTTTTTCCCATGTGCCGTCATCGTGTAGGACGATTTTTTGACCTGATGTTGTGGTAAGGCTTCTTTGGCTGATCAAATCACCACAGCATAACCAAACTAATAAAATCAGAAATAATTTATTTAGGTACATACTCAACGACGATACAATTAGAATGAAAAAATACACACAAAGATACGGAATCATGACCAAATCACCAAATCACTTGTTTCCACTTTCTCTCCGTATCAATACCATTCGTCAATAGAAAGGCTTTGTATATCGATTTTTATTAGATGATTGAAACTAATCTATATCCTTTTGGAGTTTAGAGTATATAATTTGTAATTTTGTAAAATTAGAATAAAAGATATGTCAGAAAATAAATTTAGTAACAGAACGGATAGCGCTAATTCTATCATAAAGAATCACATGATTTGGTCTATGGGGGCAGGTTTTATACCGGTGCCTATTGCAGATTTATTTGCGGTCAGCGCTATCCAATTGGACATGATCAGACAAATGTGTAAGTTATATGAAGTTGATTTTAAGCAGACTGAGGGAAAGGCAGTCATTACAGCATTGACAGGTTCAGGACTAGCTAGACTAGGCGCTAGAGCGGTAAAATTTATACCTGGTGTAGGCTCTATTTTGGGAGGTATCACCATGTCAGTTCTTTCAGGAGCTTCTACTTTTGCACTAGGTGAGGTATTCAAAAAACATTTTGAGACAGGAGGTACTTTCCTAGATTTTGATCCTGGTCGATTGAAAAATTATTACAACGAAAAATTTGAAAAAGGTAAGGAAATGGCAGCTGAGCTTCAGAAAAAAAATGAAACTCAAGCAAAAACTGCCGATGCTTCCACTGCTATCGACAAATTAAAGGATTTGGTGGAAATGAAGCAGAACGGTATTCTTACCGAAGAAGAATTTGAAACCATGAAGAAAAAAATAATAGAATCATAGACATACTTGATATCATTTATTAAAAAATATTATTTAGATCCATATATTCACCTGTCAATCTGTACTGCAGCATTGACAGGTTTTAGTTTTTATGCACTATCTATTACTACTTTATGGCAATATGTAGGTTTTGTAGGTGTAGGTACGTTTTTGCTTTACAACTATCATCGTGTTTTTAGATTTTCTATCAATGAATGGAAAGCATGGTTGATAAGTAGATCATCGATATTACCTATAATTTTAACGATTTTAAGCATTTATTTACTACTTGACCATAACTCAAAAATTTATGCACCGTTAAGTCTGGCACTGCTAGGATGTTTGCTGTATTTTATCCCTATTTTGGAAAGGCGGACAAAGACCTTCCGGGAATTGACATGGATAAAAATATTTCTAATTGGCTTTGTATTTTCTATAATTTCCATTGTCATTCCTGCAATGAGTGCTTCCTATTCTTGGGTTGAAATTCTTTTGATGGGATTGGCTAGAATGCTATTTATCTCAGTTTTAGCATTAGCATTTGATATAGGTGATATGCTTTCTGATGAAAAGACAAATACTACTACTTTACCAAATAAGATGGGCATTAAATATGCAAAGTGGGTAGGTACTTTACTCATATTTATAGCATCTATGATAGAAATATATCTGGCAAATGCTTTTGTTATTGAGTTTCCTGCATTAATGATTATGATGATAACTTATTTTTTCTCGTGGATTGTATTGCTGAAATCTTCAACTTCAAGATCAAAATACTTCTACCTTTTTGTCGTGGATGGATTAATTGGGCTGCCATTTTTACTTAGTTTTATCTAGATTACTACAAATGATGTTAATTCATCATTAATATTATGTATATTTTGCTGATAACCATTGACATACTTTGTTTTTGACCGTAAATTGCAGGTACAAATATGGAGTATATATGGAATGGCGAAAATTTAATGGTCAGAAGATACACATACCGATAGAAGAAATGGTAGATAGTGTCATTCAAAAGGAAAAAAATCTAGGGCATCGACTGAAAATTTGCATAGGGTCAGACTCTCAGGTAAAAGGTAAAACAACAGAATTTGCTACCGTCATTGTATTTCTCAGAGAGAAAAAAGGTGGTTTCATGTATTTCTGTAATGAGAGAACAAATGCCAAAATGTCTATCAAAGAAAGGATGATCAGGGAAGTATCAAGCTCTGTTCAACTGGCTTATCAATTATGTCCCATCTTGGATAGGCATCAAGTAGAGCTCGAAGTCCACGCAGATATAAATACGGACCCAAGCTTCAAGTCTAATGTTGCACTAAAAGATGCAATGGGTTATATATTGGGTATGGGATTTGTTTTTAAAGCAAAACCTGATGCCTTTGCATCTTCTTACTGTGCGGATAGATTGGTACAGTGATTATGTTTTTTATTGATTTGATTAGAAATAAGGTTAAATTAAGCGATTGAGATGAAGTCATTAAAATGAAAAAAGTTTGTATTTAGAATAACTTTAGACGTATTTTTGCACTATGAACTAACGAGTATGAACAATTTATTAAACTCACCAATATAAAAACATGCTTACTAGAAGGTCTTTAGAAGTTTTGTTAAATGACTTAATGCAAGAGTTTTTTTTGTTAGGTCTTGATCCTGAAAAAGTCATTCTTTTTGGATCTTATGCCAATGGTGGTGTTCATATGCATAGTGATGTTGATATTGCAATATGGAGTCATAAATTCATTGGAGAAGGATTAGTTGATTTTGAAATCATCAGACCGATCATGAAGAAATTTAAAAACTTAGATATAAAAATGTATCCCATAGGAGCTACTGCAGAAAATTTCGACCCATTCATTAAAGTTATTGAAAATACAGGTAGGAAAATTACAATCCAAACATCGTCATTCATTTCCTAACATTTCCGCTCTGTTTTTGCTTAATATATTTTGAAAAATTGATCCTGTAATAAATTCACCACCCAAACTTTCAAGATAAGGATTCGGCTGTTGACAATCTATGACATAGAATCCTTCGGATGCTAGACGTTTGGCTAATGTGATAAAACCAAACTTCGATGCATTGCTTTTAAGACTGAACATCGATTCCCCAAAAAACACTTTTCCCAATTTCACGCCATAGAGTCCACCTACCAATCGATCACCTTCCCATACTTCTACAGATAAAGCAAATCCTTGTTTGTGCAATTTTGTGTAAGCATGGACTATATCTTCATTAATCCAAGTTCCTTCTTGCCCATGTCTTGGTGTATGTTGACAATATCTAATGATGTCTTGAAAATGCTGGTCGTAAGTGACTTGGTATTTCTGTTGGTTGAAATACGAATTCATACTTTTCGCAATCTTAACTTTTTCAGGAAAAATCACAAATCGCGGTTTTGGGCACCACCAAATGATTGGTTCATTCTCATTGTACCATGGGAAAATACCGTAATGATAGGCCAATAATAATCTTTCTATAGACAAATCTCCACCAATGGCTAGAATTCCAGATGGTTTTACAGCATCGGGATGGGGAAACGATATTTCTTTGTCAAGATAATAATACATATAGATTTAGGTCTAAGCCATAAAAAAAGGTGGTCAACATTATGTAAACCACCTTTCTTTGTAAGTATATTTTGATTTAAAATTAATCTTCTACCAATGTCTCAATGACAGCTGATAATCCACGTTCAACAAGAGCATCTTTCATTGGTTTGAGAACTGACATCGTACCAGTTTTGACAGATGCTTTTCCTTTGAAGTGGACTAATATAGACAATTGTTCTGCTTGCTCATGGTTATGATTACAAACTTCCATAAAACACTGAATGACCCAATCAAAAGTATTGTAATCATCATTATAAACGATTATCTGAGAACGCTCACCAGTAGAAATATCATCTTCTACAAGTACGTCTTCGAATTCGTCAAATTGTACGCCTGAATTACTGGATGCCATATTGTCTTGAATTAAACTAAACTAATACTAAAAACTACTGAAGCTGCTTTAAAGTTTCATTTATAGCTGCAAAATTAGGAAGTTCTCCTGCATTTTCCAAAACTTCTGCATATCTTATTTTTCCTTCTTTATCCACAACGAAAGCAGAACGCTTAGAAACACCTTTCATACCCAGTACAAATTCATCATAAAGAGCCCCATAACTTGCAGAAACATCCTTATTCCAATCTGACAAAAGTGGGAAGTTATAACCTTGTTCTGATTTAAACTTGTCTAAGGTAAACAATGAGTCTACAGAAATAGCCAAAACTTCTGCATTTAAAGATTCATAATCACCTTTATTATCTCTGATAGAACATAATTCTGTCGTACAAACTCCTGTAAATGCTAATGGGAAAAAAAGCACAACTACGTTTTTACCTGCATAATCACTAAGTGAAACATCAGCTTTATCGCTCGACTTTAATGTAAAAGATGGTGCTACAGATCCTAATTCTAAACTCATATTGATTTTAATTTTTTATATTAATGAATGATTGTAGATAACAATATGGTTGTTATAATGTTTTACTTGTAATGTAAAAAAGACATCTCATAAAAGTTCTTTTTTCAATAAAAGTAGTGCCATATTTGTAACGTATCGGTCATTTTAAAATTTTATGTTGATGAATACAGAATTTAGGCAAATTTGTCCACTTTGCCATTCAGAAGAAACACAACTGTTTTACCAGAAAATAAAGTCATTTTATCAGTGCCAGCAATGCTCTGGAATATTTATGGACAAAAACCAAAGATTAACAGCAGCTGATGAATTGAATAGATATAATATTCACCAAAATGATGTGTATGATTTGAAATATCAAAATTTTGTTTCTCCTATTACATCAGCCATCATGCATGATTTTAATACTTCTCACCAAGGCTTAGATTTTGGGGCTGGACCTGGCCCCGTCGTTACAAAAGTGCTGCGAGATCACAACTATAAAGTAGCTATGTATGACCCTTTTTATCACAATCATCCTGAAATTTTGGATGCAAAATACGATTATATTGCTTGTTGTGAAGTTATAGAACATTTCTATAATCCTGATAATGAGTTTTTGCGCTTGAAGAACTTACTAAGGTCAAATGGAAAACTTTACTGCATGACTTATTTGTATCATGATGATATCAATTTTGATGCTTGGTATTATAAGAATGATCCAACTCACGTTTTTATCTATCGTGCAGAGACAATTGAATGGATAAAGAATCATTTTGGCTTTTCATCTGTGACCATTGATCATAGATTGATAACTTTTGATTTTTAATGTTTATGACTTTGGCTAAACAAGTTCCTTGTACTTCCCCTTACTTTTTCTAATATTTACAGCCACTACTTTGTATTCTGGGCACATGGCTTCACTATCATGCTCATCAGATGTGATATTATTTAACATGACTTCTGGGAAGTGAAATGTACTGCTTAATACACCTGGTTTTACTTGATCCGTAATTCTTGCCTTGATGTCTACTCTTCCTCTAGGAGACTCTACACAGACCATATCTCCTTCATTTATAAAATGACGTGATGCATCTACAGGGTTAATGAGAATGACGTCTTCTGTGAGAATATGGACATTTCGAGTCCGTCTAGTCATTGTGCCACAATTATAGTGTTCGAGTTCTCGATTGGTAGTGATGATGTATGGATATTCTTTACTATGTTTTTGCAATTCACCACTTTCTTCCCAATCAAAGAAATGGAACTTACCTTTGCCATGTTTGAATGTCTCTGTGTGAAGGATTTTTGTGTCTGTACCATCTTCTTTTACAGGCCATTGTTTACCATTATGACCAAGGTTTTCCCATGTCACACCTGCAAAGAATGGCACTATCTGAGAGATTTCATGAAGCAGTAAATCAGGATCATAGGTGGTCTGACTATAACCCATTACATTCATGATGTCAGATATTATTTGACCATCGGCTTTAGTTCCGGGTAGTGGCTCGACTACTTTTTGCACTTTTTGAATCCTTCGTTCGCCATTGGTATAAGTACCACTTTTCTCTAAGAAGGACGCACCTGGCAATATCACAGTGGCATATTTTGCGGTTTCTGTCATGAAAAGTTCTTGAACCACTAAAAGTTCAAGATTCTCCATGGCTTTGATGACTTTTTGGGTGTTGGGGTCAGTTTGTACGACATCTTCTCCCATAAGCCACAATGCTTTCAGATCACCATTTATGCTTGCATTAAACATTTCTGGGATCTTGAGACCCTTTCCGAGAGGTATTTTAGTATTATAAAATGCTTCATATTTTTTATTTACTTCAGGGTCATAAGCATTTAAGTATCCAGCGCCTTGATGTGGTTGGCATCCCATATCAGCGGCTCCTTGTACGTTATTTTGTCCTCTCAGTGGGTTAACACCTACGCCGAGTCTTCCAATATTTCCTGTGATCATAGCTAGGTCAGATATCAGCATGACAGTATGTGTGCCTTGGGTGTGTTCTGTCACACCTAGACCATGAAAAGACATGGCATTTGGTGCTTCTGCATAGGCCAATGCTGCTTTGCGGACTAGGTTTTTGTCCACATCGGTGATTTGAGCCAGTTCATCCATATCTAGAGCTAGTATTTGCTCTTTGAATGATTGATATCCTTCTGTTCTTTGTTCTATAAAACTACTATCTTCTTTTCCTTCAGAAATGATATAATACAGCATCATATTAAGTAGCGCCACATTAGTTCCTGGTTTTAGCGCCAAATGATAAGTGGCATATCTTGCTATTTCTGTTCTACGTGGATCAATGACGATCGTGGTCTTGCCTTTCATGGCAAATTGTTTGAGCTTGGCACCTGTGACAGGATGACCATCTGTAGGATTAGCCCCGATGACCATGATACAGTTGGTATATTTGAGATCTTCTATAGAATTGGTTGCAGCACCCGTACCAAAAGCTCGTTGCATACCTAGTGCTGTAGGAGAATGACACACTCTTGCGCAACAGTCTATATTATTTGTACCTATGACTGCTCTAATGAATTTTTGCATCAGATAATTCTCTTCGTTGGTACATCTAGCTGACGAAATTCCTGCAATTGCATCAGGTCCATGTTCATTTTTTATACGTAAAAGGCTATCTGCAATAAATGCATAAGCTTCATCCCATGTTGCTGGAACTAATACACCATCTTTTCGAATTAATGGCGAAGTGATTCTATCAGGATGGTTATAAAATGAAAACGCAAATCTGCCTTTAAGGCAAGTGTGACCTTGGTTTACTTCTGCATCATATGGAGCTCGTATTGATTTTACTCTATCATTCACTACGGAAACTTCGAGATTGCAGCCTACGCCACAATAGGTGCAAACTGTTCTTACTTTTTTGTCGACTGCGACAGACTTGGATTCGAATACATCCGAAATGGCTGATGTAGGGCAAGCTTGTGCACATGCACCACAAGAGACGCAATCTGATTCAAAAAAGCTAGTATCATTTCCTTTAATAATCTTAGCATCAAATCCTCTACCCGACATGCTCAATACCATTTCTCCTTGTACTTCATCACATGCGCGTACACATCGATAGCAATTTATGCATTTAGAAAGATCCATAGTCATGTATGGATGACTTAGATCTTTAGTACGGTCAAGGTGGTTTTTGCCTTGTGGATATCTCACATCTCGTATGCCGACTCGAGCAGCTACGGTTTGTAACTCACAATTATTGTTGACTTCGCAAGTAAGGCAGTCGAGTGGGTGATCAGTAAGTACAAGTTCAATGATATTTTTACGTAGTTTTTTGATTTTATCACTATCTGTATATATATAACTTCCTGGTATCACAGGAGTATGGCATGAAGCTTGGGTTTTAAGCGGTCCGTCTTCAGTTAGTCCCACTTCTACGCTACATACCCTACATGATCCGAAAGGCTCTAGATTGGACACATCGCATAAGGTAGGGATGGCATCTTTTGATTTATGCCTTTTTATAAATGAAAGTATGGTTTCGCCCGGCTGAAAGTCATGTGGATGACCATTAATATAGGCAATTGTTGAAATCTTATTGTAGGTCATGTGGCTATGATTAACAAGTAAAGTATAAAATTAACTGAAAAAAATATAATGGGCACAAATTTGTGCAGGAAATTTTTTAAAATCTGGCCTTAAGTAAGAATTTTTGAATTTAGTGGTTTCCTGTTTTCAATTTTTAAAACGTGAAATAATTTGTTAGAATGTTGATAATCAACGATATAAGATATATGTACAAAAAGTATAATATCAAAATATTTTGTTAAATATTTGTTTATCCGATACCTAATGACTTATTTTGCGTCTTCATAGCAAACAATAAGTTAAAATGTCACAAATTGCAGAGAAA
Organism: Saprospiraceae bacterium; assembly: GCA_035299145.1. Taxonomy (GTDB): domain Bacteria; phylum Bacteroidota; class Bacteroidia; order Chitinophagales; family Saprospiraceae; genus OLB9. The sequence continues at coordinate 191,473 of DATGWZ010000030.1, read as the reverse complement.
GTAAGAAAAATCATCATCGACAAATTAGGTGTAGATGAGTCAGAAGTAACTAATGAAGCGAGCTTCACAAATGATCTAGGTGCAGATTCTTTGGATACTGTAGAATTGATCATGGAGTTCGAAAAAGAGTTTGACGTATCTATTCCTGATGATCAAGCTGAGAAAATCCAAACAGTGGGTCAAGCAATTGACTTTCTAGAGGCTAGTAAGGCATAAGATTATTTTTCGAAAGTATAGGAATCCACAAAAGCTATTGTTTTTGTGGATTTTTTTTTATTCAAATAATAGTAGATGGTGAAACGTTAAGATTTTAAATGACACATTTTCAATGTCTTAAAATCAGTAATTTTATCTGTGTATTAGTTTTTGGGATAATTCTATTTAGTCTTTTAACAAAATAGTAGAGATATAGGTATTATATTTTTACTTTTGCATGAAATTGTAGAATTTTGACCCTAATTTTTAAGTTATTTTTATGAGACGAGTTGTTATAACAGGTATAGGTGCTCTTACACCCATTGGCAATACCTACCAAGAATATATAAATGGACTTAGAAGTGGTATAAGTGGCGCAGGCCCTATCACACGATTTGACGCATCACAATTTAAAGTTAAATTCGCTTGTGAGCTAAAAAACTTTGACGTTGAGAAATTTATTCCTCGCAAAGATGCTAGAAGATTAGACCCATTTGCCCAATATGCCTTAGTTGTTGCCGATGAAGCTATGCAAATGTCTGGCCTTGATCTTAATACCATAGACCTTGATAGGGCAGGTGTAGTTTGGGGAAGCGGTATAGGTGGTTTTGAAACCATAGAACATGATATAACAGAAGCAGCACTTTGGAATGGAGAACCTAGGTATAGTCCATTTCTCATACCAAAATTAATAGCTGATATTGCACCGGGACATATTTCAATCAAATATGGTTTCCGTGGCATAAATTATGCAACCGTTTCAGCATGTGCATCTTCTACACACTCAGTAATAGCATCATTTGATTATATACGCATGGGTAGAGCTGACATTATGATCACGGGTGGGTCAGAAGCAGCCATTACTAAAGCAAGTGTAGGTGGTTTTGCATCTATGAAAGCTATGTCTGAAAGAAACGATAGTCCAGAGACAGCAAGTAGACCATTTGACAAAGATCGTGATGGGTTTGTACTCGGAGAAGGAGCAGGTGCATTGATTTTGGAAGAGTTAGAACATGCTAAAAAACGAGGAGCAACAATATACGGTGAAGTTGTAGGTGCAGGAATGACAGCAGATGCGTATCATATGACAGCGCCACATCCAGAAGGTATTGGTGCTCGTAATGTTATGAATCTTGCGCTAAAAGATGCAGGACTTAATCCATCAGATGTAGATTATGTGAATGTTCACGGTACTTCTACGCCATTGGGAGATGTGGCTGAGACAAAAGCAATCTTAGCAGTTTTTGGAGAGTCAGCATATGATCTGAATATAAGTAGTACAAAATCCATGACGGGGCATTTGCTTGGTGGTGCAGGTGCTATCGAAGCTATAGCAGGTGTAATTGCGATTAATGAAGGTTTTATCCCACCTACGATTAATCATTTTACGGATGATCCTGATTTTGATCCTAAATTAAATTTTACTTTCAATACAGCTCAGGACAGGAAACCTGATGTGATTCTTAGCAATACTTTTGGATTTGGAGGTCATAATGCTTCAGTTATCATTAAAAGATTCAATGGTTAATTTTGGATACAATACGTCGTTTTTATAATTTTTATATCTCAGAAGACAAAGAGCTCACTAGGAGACTTAAACAGATATTAGGATTTACACCTGCAAGATTAAATCTGTTTAAAACGGCGTTTTACCACAAATCCATGACTAATGAAACACCCGGAAAAGCTACAAACGAACGATTAGAATACTTAGGTGATGCCATTTTATCGACCATCGTCGCGGAATATTTGTTTAAAAAATACCCAAATAAAGACGAAGGCTTTCTCACAAAAATGAGATCAAAAATCGTCAAAAGACAGACACTTAATGAGATAGCTGACAATATGGGACTAGATGTGATTTTGTCAGATTATAGTCTAGGAAAAATGAGTAGCTCCATGCTCGGTAATGCACTAGAAGCACTCGTCGGAGCGATTTATATTGAATTCGGTTATGACAAAACAAAGGATTACATCATCAAAAATATTTTGATGCGCTACCTGAATATGACTGAACTAGAGACAAAAGACGATAACCATAAATCCCAACTTCTAGAATGGTGCCAGAAAAACGGCAAAGAAATAAACTTTACAACGCTTGCTAAGTTTAAGTTGGACAAAAGAGATTGTTTTAAAGTGGCAGTCGTCATAGATGGTGTAGAAATGGCCACTTCAGAAGACTTCAATAAAAAATCAGCAGAGCAAGCAGCGGCTAGTAAAGTGATGCAAAAGCTCCATATAGCAGAATAAATTTTAGATAAACCATTTCATGGATTCATTAACTCAGATCGTATTAGGAGCAGCAGTGGCTGAAGCTGCTTTGGGCAAAAAGATTGGTAATCGTGCGATGGTTTGGGGCGCAATAGCTGGTACGATTCCTGATTTGGATGTATTGGCAAATGGGTTTATGACTCCTATAGATGCTTTAGCTTTTCATCGAGGCATCACACATTCGTTTTTATTTGAAATCATAGCAGCTTTACTGCTAGGTTGGGGCGTTTTTAAAATGTATCAATCGCCACGACACAAATGGTTTGGTATTGTAGGTTGGAGTATACTGTCGGCGGCAATTGGGATCAGTATTTTATTTTTGGGAAGTTTTGGTTTGATGAAATCAGTTATTGGGTTGCTATTTCTTGCTGGAAGTGGTTTATTGATTTATAAAAGATACAATCGCAAATCATACACTACACCAAAAGCTAACATCATGCAGTGGCAATGGATGTTTTTTCTATCACTCATTACACATCCGATTTTAGATTGTTTTACAACTTACGGAACTCAGATACTTCTTCCTTTTTCAGATCAGAGGGTAGCTTTTAACAATATAGCTGTAGCTGATCCAGCTTATACAGTTCCTTTTTTGATTTGTCTTTTGATAGCGATGTTCTTATCCCGCACCAATCCAAATAGATCTAGGTGGAATAATGCTGGACTGATTATCAGTAGTTTATACATGATTTTTACACTCTACAATAAGACAAGAATAAATACTATATTTGAAAATTCATTGCGTCAAGAACATATAGTTTACAGTAGGTACATGACTACGCCTAGTATTTTGAATAATATTTTGTGGAGTGGTATCGCAGAAACGGATAGTGCTTTTTATTTCGGTCAATACTCTTTTTTTGATAAGCAAAAGACGTTTAAGCTGATGAAGAGAGATAAAAACAATCCTGAATTTGCAAAAGCATTAGAAGAAGATCCTACGTTAAAAACATTGAGATGGTTTAGTGATAATTATTTTGCTATCGAACGAAAAAGTGGAGATACCATTCAATATTATGACTTGAGATTTGGTACTTTCAGGGTCAAACCTTCCGAACCTGATAATTTTGTATTCAAATTTATCCTTCAAGAAAATCCAATAGGCAAATTTACATTATTGGGTCAAGATGACGGACCAAGAGACGCAAACATGGGTGAAGTTTTCAATATGTTGTGGAATAGAATCTTGGGAAATCTGGAAGAAGAATTTAAATGATATATCTTTTACTAACCTTTAGGACATAATGTATTATAAAAAATAATATATTATATACGTATAAATTTATTATCAAATAAGAATAAGGATTGATTAATTTTGCATCATAATACGATACATCGTATAGATTTGTGTAACCTAGTCAATACCACATCATGCAGTTTTTCAAATCCGTTGTTTTTGTTTTTCTAATAAACGTTGTATTTTGTACAAGCCCAATCCTAGGCCAATCAAATATAATAGAGACAAGAGAAGCTTTCGATATTGAGCCAAATGACAACGAATCGGTATTGTACAAAGAAGTTTCTTTAAGCTGGGAAGATTTTTCTATATTAGATGTGTTTCAAGTTCAACTTGCAGAAAATAAAGATTTTGATGGCGTAATATTAGATACCTTAGTAAATGGAAATTATTTTTTTACCAATATACTAGAAAATCATAAAGAATATTTTTGGAGAGTTCGTGATGCTAGTCCTGAATGTGATCCATACACTTTTGAAGATTATCATTTTTTTAAAACTACCAACATCGTCATAGATAACGAAAATGAAAATACGGCCATAAAGATATTCCCCACACACATTAATGGCAAAGAAGTTATTTATTTTGATAATCCAGATTACCTAGAATTTGATATTAGCATCGTAAGCTTAACTTCTAAATCTCAGTACCGTCACAAGTGTTCTTCTGATAGAAAAGGGATCACGACAGAATCATGGCCAAGAGGTGCATACCAAGTAACCATATCATCCCCAAATAATTTTACCCAAACTAGAGATATCGTATTATATTAATCTATGGATGAATTAATAGATCAATGGAAAGTCCAATCTAAGGAACAAAAGGATGAAAATAATCGCTTCCTTAAAAATGTGTGGACAATACCCAAAGCTGAATTTCTGCCTAAGCTACAGGAAACCCATCAAGAAGCTTTTCAAAAAATAGATTGTTTATCATGCGCCAATTGTTGCAAAACGACGCCTGCTATTATTACGAAAGGTGATGCATCTCGTATAGCAAAACATATGAACATCGCACCCAAACAGTTTATCCGCCAGTATGTAATAGAGGATATCAATGGTGACATGATGTTGAATGGTGTACCGTGTCGGTTTTTGAATGAAGATAATAGTTGTAGTATCTATGACGTCAGACCAGAAGCTTGTCGAAGATATCCACATACAGATGAAACAGAATATCCAAATAGGACATCACTCAATCTTGCTAATACAATTGTTTGTCCAGCTGCATATTACGTAGTGGAGCGGTTAAAAACTCAATTTCCAGATATATGATTTATGAGTTTAATGGTTTTATACCTGTGGTGGATGAATCATCGTTTGTCCATCCACAAGCTTGTGTAACTGGCAATGTCATTATCGGCAAAAATGTATACATAGGTCCTGGTGCTGCCATCCGAGGTGATTGGGGCGAGATCATAATAGAAGACGGTTGTAATGTTCAAGAGAACTGCACAATCCATATGTTTCCAGGTAAGTCGACCATTCTGCGTGCTTCGGCTCACATCGGGCATGGTGCCATCATCCATGGTGCAGAAATAGGTAGGAATGTGATGGTAGGTATGAATAGTGTCATTATGGATGAAGTGGTCATCGGTGATGAATGTATCATCGGAGCATTGACCTTTGTAAAAGCTGGCGAAAATTTCCCATCAAGAAGTCTCATTGTAGGCAATCCCGCCAGAGTCATAAAACAAGTAAGCGATGAAATGATCTCATGGAAAACGGAAGGGACAAAACTATATCAACAATTACCATCTGACTGTCACCAGACTCTAAAGCCCTGTGAGCCACTTAGATCTGTTCCATCTGAACGTCCGAAACAACCTATCCTTTATAATTTTTTTAAGAAGCAGAACTGAAATTGATTAGAATTTTTAAGTTTTAGTCGGTCTTGGATATAATGGTTTTCAATGTAAAGTATATCTCCTTCAGCTAAGGTCAATACCTCCATTTAAATATCCTATGATGACAAGTTTTGTAAATAGACCAATGTTTTATCTGCCCATTTAACTACCAATTCAGTAAATTTTGTAATTTTGTTTCACAAATCTAATTGTTATGCCAATAGCCAGACCATTCAACCTTCAAAAATGGATAGACGAAAATCGTCATGAACTAAAACCACCCGTAGGTAATAGAAATCTTTACAAAGATGCAGGAGATTATATCGTCATGGTAGTTGCTGGTCCTAATGCTCGTAAAGATTATCATTATAATGAGACGGAAGAATTGTTTTATCAAATAGAAGGCGATATCGTAGTTCGTATCCAAGAAGATGGCAAAGCTGTAGATATTCCCATAAAAGAAGGTGAAATGTTTCTACTTCCCGCACGAGTTCCACATTCGCCGATGAGGTCTGAAGGTTCCATTGGATTGGTCATTGAGTTAAAACGAACTGGAGAAGAACGAGATGGTTTACTATGGTTTTGTGATCATTGCAATACCAAACTCCATGAATCTTATTTCCACCTAGACAATATCGAAAAGGATTTTCTACCTAGGTTTAAAGAATATTATACGACAGAAGATATGCGTACTTGCCCCAATTGTGGCAATGTCATGGAAGCGGACAAAAGATTCATAGGTTAAGCTCGATAATGGCAAAAAAGATATACTTTGCATCTGACTTTCATCTCGGTATAGATGCATTGGAAACTTCTGATGAAAGAGAAAAAAAAATAGTAAGTTGGCTCACTTCCGTTCAGGATGATATGGCAGAACTGTACTTAGTGGGTGATGTTTTTGATTATTGGTACGAGTATGGTACTGTCATTCCCAAAGGTTATATACGTCTATTCGGCAAATTGTCAGAACTCAGAGATGCAGGGATTCCTATCTACTTTTTTACGGGCAACCACGATATGTGGATGTTTACTTATTTCGAAAAATATTTTGGAATCCCTATTTACAGGGAACCTATCGTACGGACTTTTGGTGATAAAACATTTTTTATAGGACATGGAGATGGGCTAGGACCAGGAGACCATGGTTATAAGTTTATAAAATCAGTTTTTAATAATAAAATTTGTCAATGGCTGTTTAAATGGCTCATTCATCCTGACATTGGATTATGGTTGATGAAGTTTTTTAGTTCCAAAAGTCGGCAGTATACTGGTACGGAAGATGCATTTTCGGATCCAAATAAAGAATGGTTGGTTCAGTTTGCAGAAAGTCACAGCAAAACACAACATATTGATTATTACATATTTGGTCACAGACATCTGCCTATCAATTATCAGCTTTCTAATGGTAAAAGCCATTACTACAACTTAGGTGAATGGATGTATGCGTCATCTTATGGAACATTTAATGGCAAGGAATTTGAACTACACTTTTATGATTCGAAGTATACAGAAGTGTACGGCAACCAGTAAGGTATTTATTCTAAGGAATTTGGTTGAGAATCAAACTTGTTTTTTCAAAAATAATATTTAGTCAAATTTTAAATATGAAGCTTTTAAATAATTTCGGCATTTTATTATTATCTATCATATTAACATCATCTTGCACCACAAAAAAGGATGTGACCGCTGTGGCATCTAGAGATGTTTTTCAGTTAAATGTCAAACCCACAATTGTAGAAGTGGACAACTTGGGCCGTTTATATCTAGTGGACGAAGGGAATAATATCATCAATTACACTCCTGAATTGAAAGAACAATATCGTTATGCAAACATACGAAGCGGAAAGGTGAGTAGCCTTGATGTCACCAATCCTTTAAAAGTGGTCGCTTTCAGCAATGATTTTAACCAAGTTTTATTTTTAGATAACACATTGTCTGTTATTTCTGAACTAAATCTTAGTGAAAAATTTGCTGACATAAGTGCTTGTGGCACATCAAATGATGGAAATCTTTGGGTGTATGATCCGACACAATTTAAAATGTTGAAAATTAATGATCAAGGCAGCATCTTACTCGAAACTTCTAATGTAAATGATGTAGGAATTACTAATGTGAATATTACTGATATCAAAGAACGTGGTAATTATGTCATCATGTGTGATAGAGAAAAAGGATTTTATGTTTTTGATAATATGGGACAATACATGTATCACTATGAAGCAAAAGGAATAAAATCTATACAGTTTGATGGACGAAATATTTATTATTTTACGAATACTGGTCTTAAGAGTTATTCTATAAAGTTTAAGGAAAAAGTAATGATCAGCTATCCATTTGATATGAGTCGCCAAGATTTGAAATATGTAGTTTACAGCTCGGGAGACATTTATGAAGTGTACCAAACAGGAATTAATATATTAAAAACAGCTAAAAAATAGCTAAGAAGATTGAGATTGGTTAAATAGTATTGACTTATTAATCTCCTTAATCAAGCTTGGACCCTCATAGACCATTCCTGAATACACTTGGATGAGTGATGCACCTGCATTTAGTTTTTCGATAGCATCATCTCCACTAGCTATACCTCCAACACCAATGATGATAATCGAACCATTAGATTTTTTGTGAATATAGCTAATTACTTCGGTCGATCTTGATTTTACAGGTTTACCACTGAGTCCTCCTGCACCAATTTCATCAGTATTGCTTACTAATTTACTACGATCCAATGTCGTATTTGTCGCAATAATACCTTGAATTCCAGTTGTTTTTACGATGTCTATGATATCATCTAGTTGGGTATCCGTCAGATCTGGTGCAATTTTTAACAATATAGGTTTTGCGACACTTTTGGTAAGGTTAAGTTTTACAAGCGTAGATAAAAGATGCGTTAATGGTGCTTTTTCCTGCAATTCTCTAAGGCCTGGTGTGTTTGGCGAACTCACATTAACTACAAAATAATCAACATATGGATACAAAGCTCCGAAGCAAATTACATAATCATCTACTGCATTTTCGTTGGGTGTGATTTTATTTTTGCCTATGTTGCCACCGATGATGGTTTTGGATGGTTTTCTATTTTTCAGCCTTTCGACCAATGCTTCTACGCCATCATTATTAAAGCCCATTCGATTGATGAGGGCTTCGTCTGTAGGCAATCTGAAAAGTCTAGGCTTATCGTTTCCGTCTTGCGGTTTAGGTGTGACCGTGCCTATTTCTATAAACCCAAAACCCAAATGAGACATTTCTTCATAATACTTCCCATCTTTGTCAAAACCTGCTGCAAGTCCTACCGGATTTGGAAAGTCCAAACCCCATATTTTTCTATGTAAAGAAGGATGTTCGATATGATATAGTTTTTTGAATAGCCATTTTCCACCCGGTATGGACAATGTTATGCCAAGTAAAGCTACAGTAAGATGATGCGCTCTTTCTGGATCGAGCAAAAACATAAAGGGTTTGAGCAAAAGCTTATACATAACATTGATTTGATGTGACAAAGGTAACCAAAACCAATTTTTTCATAGATTATTTTTGAAATAATATAAACACCGCCTTGCATTTTAGGAATTACCCTTACTTTTGAAGTGTTTTATGAAGTAGTTTTGTGCAGAATTAGGAATTTCAATTTTGATCTCTGGGTTTACTTTCGTTTTATATCAAAACAAGATTTATGGTTAAAATACAAGTGGTTTTTATTTCAATGTTTTTGTTTGCGTTCAATCTTTATGGGCAAAAAATAAATGAGTTTATTGGTAAAAACGATCAGCTATTTAAAGAAGACAAAAAAGAAGCTATCAGAAAAATGGATTCTCTGTATACCATTTTCAAAGGGAAAATTGCACCCTCGGATGAAGGTGAAATATTATATTCGTTATGTAAATATTACGTAAGATCTGGTAATCAAGATAGTGCTTTGACGCTTGCACAAAAAGGTATGGATTTTGTTAAAAAGCATGATATTGCCGATATGACCGCTGATTTTGCAAATGTTTTAGGTGGATCTTATTTTCATCTTGGACAGCAAGATTCAGGCGTTCATTATATGATTATAGCTGCCGAAAGTCTGGAGAAAAAAGGCGATAAAGAGAAGTCAGCTTATGTGTACAATAATCTTGGTAATGTATTTCTAGACGATACAGACTTTTCTAAGGCAATTTATTATTTTCAGGAAGCCTTAGCAAAGTTACCCAATGATGGATCTAATGTATTTGCAGGGACTATATCTGGGAATCTTAGTTTTGCATATGTATCTTTAGACAGCCTTGTACTTGCAGAAAAGTATGCCATTGACGCAATCAGAATAGGAGAAAAAAACGAAGATAACACAGCTATTTTATATGGGAAACTTACACTTGCTGACGTAGCAAATAAAAAGGGTAATCGGGAAGAAGCTTTAATCAAATATAACGAATCTTATCAACTAGCAACTGATATAGAAGATGATTACAAAAAGGCTTTATGTGCAGCTTCATTAGCTGAATTTTACGCTAATTCCAACTCAAATCTTGCCATAAAGTATGGCTTAGAGTCATATAATTATAATAAAGAAAACTTACCTAGATTTTTGCCGCAAAGCACTTTGGTTTTGGCTCGCGCATATGAGAGTAATAAAGATTTTACATCGTCTAGTAGATTTTATAAGGAATACGCAAACTTGATAGATAGTATTAAATCTGTGGATTACAATACATTAAAATTAGATTTGCTGGAAAAATATGAAACAGCTCAAAAGTCCCAACTCATCAGTGAACAAAAATCAATTATCTCAGCCAATTCTCTCAAAATAACACGTCTTTTTGCAGGATTGATTGCCACGGCATTAGCTCTTTTTATTTTATTATTGTGGTGGAAGCTGCAAAAAAATAAAGCTGCCCAAAAGTTAACCGAACTGAAACATGAAAAAGAACAAGCCATCTTTAATTCTTTGGTGGAAGGTGAACAAAACGAACGAATACGACTAGCCAAAGAGCTACACGATGGACTTGCAAACGAGATCGCAGCACTAAAGATGCAAACGTCTATTTCTAACCTTAAGACACCAAATGATACACTAGAAACGATAGAAAGAAGATTAGATCAATTGCATGAAAGTACAAGGAATATCGCACATAACATGTTGCCAAAAGTATTTATGGATGATGGTCTTATGTCATCAATAAAGGCTTTATGCGCCGATTACGATAAGGTCATTGCTATAGATGTGGACATTAAAAGCTATCAGAAAAATAAGTCGAGATCTTTCGAATTATTCATTTATAGATTAACCCAAGAGATCATAGGCAATGCTGTGAAATATGCAAATGCTTCTAAGATATTAGTTATCATCCATGATGAAGGCGGCATGTTTTCATTAAAAGTAAAAGACGATGGTATTGGCATTGATCAAGAAAAAGCCCATTCAGGATTTAGTTTTATAAAAGATAGACTCAAAGAAGTGGAAGGCTTTTTGCAGGTCAACTCTGATAAGGGAAATGGAACAGAAATTGACATCAATATAAAATATGGCGTATAGTATTGTTATTTTGGATGACCATCCGCTCATTGTAGAAAGCTTGACAACGATAGTGAGTTTAATGGAAGATGTAGAGACTGTTAAAGCTTTTTCCACGACGAAGACTTTTTTCGAAGATGAAAAGACATTTCTTCATGATCTTTATATTATTGATATTTCACTAGGTGCAGAAGATGGCAGAGATGTGATGAAACAGATTAGAAAAAAACAAACAGAAGCCAAGATTATCGCATTGAGCAGTCATGATCATCCACGTATTATTCAGTCTGCTTTTAGATCAGGAGCGGACTCATATCTCTTAAAAACATCGTCTGCATCAGAAATTAAAACTTGTATAGAAACCTTGTTGAAAAGCGAAGATTACTTACCATCCAATATTCAAAAAATACTCCAAAACCACCTAAAAGGTCAGAAATACGAAACCAACCCAAACTTCCCTACACTCACTTCACGCGAACAAGAAGTATTACAACTCATTGCGGAAGAACTGACTTCCAAAGAAATTGGCGAAAAACTTCATTTGTCAGAATTTACCATTGAAGGCCATAGAGCTACATTGTTTCAAAAATTTGATGTTAAAAACATTGCAGGGCTTATGCGAAAAGCAATTTTGGCTGGCGCAATAGACTAGACTTATTTTAGCGGTGGGAAACCACTGTTTTTTTAAACCATGTTTTCCCATCTTTCGCTACCGTGGATGTAGTCATACCTTTGTGCTATATTTTTAAACAAAAATTTAAATGTAGTAAAATGAAAAAGTATGTAAAATTTTCGATGATTGTGGCATCTGTTTTAATAATGAATGCCTGTAACAAAGACCCTCTAAACCCCGATGAAAATAGCAATAATACCAATAAACCAATATTGCTTGAATGTGATATAAGGCAATCTCTCACACTCACGGACAGAAACCCATTAGGCGTGGATTATATCGTAGATTGTCAAGCTTATGTATTTAACGGGACACTTACTATTGAGCCAGGTACTACGCTTCAGTTTAATGATGGAGCGTCGTTATCAATTTTAGAAACAGGTGTGATAAAAGCCAATGGAACAGCTCAAAATCAGATTAGATTTACAAATAATGGAGGCAACACACCGTCTTGGGCAGGTATATTTATTTACACAGACGGTGCAGGAAATTCGATCAGCCATGCTATCATCGAAAAAGCAGGTGCAGCCACATCTTTGGGACTATTTAATGAAGTAAAAGGAGCACTGATTATAGAAGAGTCAAAAGTAAATGTAACCAATAATCAGATCATCAATTCAGGAGATGCAGGTATCGTTATATTGAATGAAGGAGAGTTTACGACCTTTACTAATAACACAATTAGAGGAAGTGTAAATTTCCCGATGGTGGTGGATGCAGAACAAGTAGGAACTATAGATTATAATGCAAATACTTATACCAATAATGGTAAAGAATATATAGAAATTAACTCACCACAAAGGGTAGAGAACTACATAGAAAAACCGATAGTTATCACAAAAGCACCAATTCCTTATTTTATTTCAAAGAAGACATTTTTCTATAAAACAACGGAAATAATGGCTGGAGCAGAGTTTGTTTTTGCTGAAAATGCAACTTTGGCTTTCAGTGCTGTCGATACCCCGTTCAGAATATTGGGTACACCGACAAATCATGTCGTCATGAAAGGCCTGAAAGCGCAATCAGGATTTTGGGGAGGGATTCTCATAGAGACAAAAGGAAATAAATATCAATTTGACTACTTAGATATATCAGATGGTGGTGCTTTGGATCATGGCTATGGCACATTAAAAGGAAATATAAAATTAGCTGGTTTTGGCCAAGCTGTGTTGTCTATGAATAATTGCACATCTACGAGATCAGGTAGTTGTGATGTAGTTTTGGATGAGTATTGGGATACAAAAACACTTCAAAACAACAATAGTGGAAATTTGAATATTTGTAAAGAGTAATATAGGAATAATACTTTTTCTATTAAGGCAGCACAGACTTGATTTGTGTTGCCTTTTTTTGTGTTCAAATCAATGGCAATGTTTTGTATTAAATGAATGTTTTTTGCAGAAAAAATAGCAAATTTAGCAAGTTGAAAATATAGCCAAGTTACATAAAAATGTATTGAGATCAAGTTTATTAGAACGTTCATTCAACTAACAACTTGTGACTCTAAGTGTGGTTGAAGGAACTACTTTTTGACCTCGGTTAAAAATCCAAACATCACATCGCCTTTTGATAAAATTAAATTAAAAATATACCATTAAATTGGAAAAAACCTTTATATTTGTGTTAGCTAATATTGATGTTCCGTAACGGCTTAAAGATTATTTTACTTACATTGTCTAAAATAATCATTATTCAATTCAATATAGTAGAAATAAACGTCCATACATTATGTATTCAAGTATATTTATTAAATATCCTAGTGCATTCATTAGGTATTCAAATGAAAATACTAAATATCCAACTGCATATTTTAAACATCCACATGGATAATTTAAGTATTCACATGAATTCTTTCTGAATCTACATAAATATTTTCTATATCCAAATGAATATTTTCTGAATCCACATGGATTCAGAAAATATTTACATCAATTTATAATGTATCCATCTGGATTAAGAGGTTTTGCTTAAAGATTACAAGATAACCTTCAAGTATTACAAAGGAACAAGTAAAGATTTCTTTGCAACACTTAAGTTGTACAAGCTAATGCTTAAAGGTTTCTTTGCAACGTTTGAAACTTATTAACGAACGCTTAAACGTTGCTTTGCAACATTCAAGCATCACTAAGTAACGTCTAAGTGAATCTTTAGAACACTAAAGTGTTGCAAACAAACGCTTACTGATTACAAAGTAATGCGTTAATGTTTTAAGCTAATCAGACCACCTTACACTTATTACATTACAGATGTATAAGCTATTTTCAAACCCAACTTGCAAATGGATGTAAATTTATCTCTTGGCAAAAAATGCAAATGTACTGTCTCCATTACCTTCCATAAAATGGCATACTTGTTTTAATCAAGTAGTCTACAAAATCAAGTTTGGAAGCTTGTCTTAAATCAACCTTCTCCCGTATAATAATTATAATCTCTGATCACTCGGGAGATAAATGAAATATCATTTCCTTCTCGTTTGATTCCACTTACTTCTTCTATTTTGTTGACTAGTTTTTGTAGTGTGACGTAATCATTATTCTTTCTGGCATTTAGATAAGTCTCCTTGATGATACGCATGTCATTATCAGAAAAACGTACGACATTCGGATATAGTGGCACATAATCTTGGGCAATTTCTTCTAATATCGTGTGGCTGATATTGATATTATTTTTAAGGTTGATCACTGCTGTGCCTGCTGCAATATCACCGATACGTTGATGAATCTTTGATACTAATATTGATATTCCTCCTGCCAGACAAAACGTACCTGTGACATCTACCAATCTAAATACCCACCTGATCAGATAATCTGTAAAGGACGCTTGGTAACCATCTATTTTTACTACTTTGAGTGAGAATAATTTTTTACCTATGGACTGTCCTTCCATCAGCGATTCTTGGATGATGGAATAAAACATGACAGGTAGATAAAAAATAATATAGATACTCATGACAGACCAATTATCCCATGTAAATTCATCAATACCAATCCTATCTATCACAGCCCAATTGATAAACAAGATATAGCAGAATTTCATAACTAAATCCACACCGTAAGCGCCCATTCTGACACCTACATCCGCAATTTTAAAATTTATATTAACATTTTGGGTAGTATTGATACTAATTTCAGCCATAAATAATTATTTTTACCCCGTATGAGGGAGGTTGCTTTTATAAAACGGAACAAAGATAAATGGCTAGCATTCGAACAAGCCATCACGGGACAGTCAAAAATGAATCCTGACGATCTCGCAGGCCTGTATATTCAATTGGTAAATGACCTTTCATTCGCCCAAACATACTATCCCAAAAGTAAGACTGTAATCTATCTTAATCATCTGGCTGCCACTGCGTTCCGGCAAATATATAAAACCAAACGAGAAGAGTCTAATGTATTTGTGCGATTTTTTAAAATTGATGTTCCCACCATCATAAGAGAACATAAAAAGTACTTGATTTACGCCTTTGTTTTGTTTTTTATTTCAGTTTCTATCGGTGTCATTTCAGCTGTTTATGACGATTCTTTTGTCAGACTTATCTTGGGCGATGACTATGTAGAAATGACCATGACCAATATCCAATCAGGGGATGCAGTTGCCGTTTACAAATCAGGGTCTAATTGGGGCAGCTTTATCGGTATTACCATGAATAATCTCACCGTAGGACTCAAATGTTTTATCTATGGCGTATCTGGTGGATTTGGTACGGTATACATAATGTTGCAAAATGGCATTATGATAGGGGCATTTCAGTCCTTTTTCTACCAGCAAGGCGCCTTTTGGGAAAGTGTCCGAGGGATATGGATTCATGGAGCTATGGAGATATTTGCCATCGTGATTGAGACCATGGCAGGTCTAATATTAGGAGCAAGTATTTTATTTCCAGGCACTTTTTCGAGGTTAGATTCATTCAAGTCTGGTATCCGCACGAGTCTTAAGATTTGGTTGAGTACCATTCCATTTACGATTGCAGCAGGATTTCTAGAAGGATTTATCACGCGATATTCTAATGTCATGCCAAATGTAGTCAGCGTAGGGATTATCCTTACTACCTTGTCAGCGATTTCATGGTATTATCTGATATACCCATTCCAACAAAATAATCCGCCCAAACTATAAGAACTATGAAGTGGAAAGATGGTTTGTTGCTTGGTTTGATCATTATGTTGGCTTTTGGTTTGAAAGCTCAAGATTCATTGACGTATGACCAAGAATTAGATACAACTTTATATAGTGATGATACATCAATATCAGTCTCATTTTTGCCTATAGACACATTTGTTAAACGTAATTTCGATTCGGGGTTTAAGGACAAATATAAAGGGGAGTCTTTTGATTACACAGAAAAAGTACCCAAACTTAAAACGAAAAAAGATACGTCATTTCCCATAGAAGGGTTGTTAGAAGCTTTAATTTATTTTATTTATATCATCATTGGTGTGGGGATCATCATTGGCGTGTATATGTTGGTATCTGTGCTGCTAGGGAAACAAGGCGCTTGGCTAATCAATAAAAAGTCAGACGATAAAACCTTATTTTATGGTGATGATCTACAACAATCAGCAGATACAGATTTCAAATCTTTATTACAAAAAGCAATAGAAACAAATGATTTTAGGCTAGCTATCAGATATCAATATTTATTTTTATTGCAAAAGATGTCCCACAAAAACATCATTGAATTACATAAAGATAAAACCAATTCTGATTACCAATATGAGATTAAGAATGTTACACTAAGACAGTCATTTGGTTATCTATCTTACATCTATGACTACGCTTGGTATGGAGAATTTGAAGTGTCAAGATCAGATTATGAGCATGCAGCTAAGGCTTTTGACGAAACCTTACAAATGATATAATATGGGGAAGTCAATAAAAAGTATATTATTCATTATAGTAGGTTTGATCATTATTCTTGTGGTTTTTTCGTATTTCAAGCCCAAGACTTTAGATTGGACACCATCTTATAATACAAAAGACAAAATTCCTTTGGGTCTTTATGTTTTTGATAAGGAAATAGACTCTTTTTCTACTGGGTATATTGATAGGTATAAAGAGTCACTCAAAGATTATTTTTATTGGGAAGACACTGAAAATGATGATTGGTATGGATACAATCTATTGTATATCAATGAAGTGGTAAACTGGGAAGATGATATTGTAAGAGATGTATGTCGTTTTGTTCGTGCAGGAAATTCTGCTTTTATATCAGCATCTGCTTTGCCACAAACATTAAAGGATTCTTTGGGTTTGTCTACAGAAAGTATGCTTTTTGATCCAAGATTTGCAGCATTATTAGACCAAGAAATAGCTGTTGTAATCTCAGATTCTTGTATGGCAGATATTAAAGTGAGTCATACCAAAGGGCTCACAGGTTCTTATTTTACATCTTTTGATACCATCAAAACAGACGAAATTGGCTATGTTCAAACCTTAAATTACAAGGCAACAAATTTTATTAAAGTATATCATGGCGCAGGCTTATTTTATATACAGTTAGATCCTGCTGTTTTTACCAATTACTTTTTGCTTACCAAAGATTACCATCGATATGCTGAGCATGCATTGTCTCACATTCCACCCAATAATGATATCATTTGGTCTTTGAATGATCAAACTTCCAAAGTCATTTCTGATTCTCCATTACGATTTATCAAGTCACAACCACCATTGTATTTTGCCTTTATTTTACTCATTGTAGGTATTTTGATATTTGTAATTTTTAATATCAGAAGGACACAGCGTATTATTAAAATCATCCCTAAGCCTATAAATTCCACAGTGGATTTTGCTAGGACTATCGGTAATTTATATTTCCAGAAAGGATCCATTAGAGATATTATGGACAAAAAGATTATATATTTGTTAGAAAGAATCAGATCTGAATATCACCTTAACACAGAAAAATTGGATGATCATTTTGTCCAATTATTACATACAAGAACAGGTGTAGACATTGATAAAATAGATAAAATGGTATTTTTGGTCAATAAACATTTACGAACCGATTATACTTGTACTGAAAACGACCTTAAATGGTTGAATGATTCCATTGAAAACGTATTAAAATAAAATAAAAATGAATACTGAAGAATTGCAAGAAAACGAACCTTTAAAATTTGAAAGTAGGGTAGATATGTCGCCCGTATTTGACAAGTTATTAGCGGTCAGAAATGAAATTAATAAAGTGATCGTAGGTCAAGAACGAATGATCGATCTACTCTTGGTTTCGATGCTTGCCAATGGTCACGTCCTGTTAGAAGGCGTACCTGGAGTAGCCAAAACCATTACAGCTAGATTGCTCGCAAAAACATTGGACACTAGTTTTGCACGTATCCAATTTACACCAGATTTGATGCCATCAGACATCTTAGGTACCTTGGTTTTTGATGTTAAAAAATCTGATTTTGAATATCGTAAAGGCCCTATTTTTGCCAATATCATTCTCATCGACGAGATAAATCGTGCACCTGCAAAAACACAAGCTGCACTCTTCGAAGTCATGGAAGAACGCCAAATCACTATGGATGGTACAACCCACGTCATGTCACCACCGTTTCTAGTCATAGCTACCCAAAATCCTATCGAACAAGAAGGAACTTACCGATTGCCAGAAGCACAGTTGGATAGGTTTCTCCTGAAAATCGAAATCGGATATCCTGACTTAAAAGACGAGATCATGATCATAGATAGAGAACATCAGCTCGTCACTTCCGACAAACTCGCAGACATAGCTGCTCTGGTAAAACCTGAAGAGATTATGGCTTTCCAGCAGTTAGTAAGACAAGTAAGAGTTGAACATCAAATCATAGAATACATCGCTAAAGTGGTGATCAATACTCGTCAGAATCCATTGTTGTATCTTGGTGCATCGCCACGTGCTTCCATTGCACTTCTGAAGTCAGCCAAAGCATTAGCAGCCATGAAAGGCAGGGATTTTGTCACTCCAGAAGATGTAAAAGATGTTTCTTATGCAGTTCTTGGACACCGAGTAGTGGTCTCTCCCGAAAAGGAAATGGAAGGTATCACCGCAAAGCATATCATCAAACAAATCATAGAGACTGTTGATGTGCCAAGGTGATATGATGATGATTTCATTTAAGTAATTTTTGTATTCGATCAATATCGTATAATCATTTTATTGCAGTTCATTGATTGTGATCTTTATATCAATGGGTTCATCAAATTGTTTGATGCGTAATGTTTTGTTATTATTACATAAATACTTTTCAAAGGTATGAACAAATCTTTCAACAAGCTATCTATAATACCAACAGTAGGTTATATAATTTTATAAAAGCAGAATAAAATGAAGGTTTTAGAAAAAATTGAAAATGTTTCTAAATTTGTGATTGACCAAAATAATTTGTATTATCAAAAAAGTGGTACAATTTTTTTTCAAGATATTATTATAAGAAATTTAGAAGATAATTTTTTTGGCGAGTTCTATTTAAATAATGGAGAATTAATAATCCAAAGTAATTATGGAGAATTTGAATATGGCGGCATTATATACAAGGGATATTACAATTATCTAAATACGCAAAAGATTTCATTTTTTAGTACTGATGATAATTCGATGCATATATTTGAAGGTAAGAGTCAGCTTAAAATTTATATAAAAAAACAATATCACCAATTTAATAATAATGCATTTGTAATTGATGTTTCAATAATCCAAGCCTACACTCTCCCAACCGCTAAGCTCCTATGGCAATTCGATTTGTCGGAGTTGGGAGAATATAAACCTTTGAGAACAAATACTTATAAAAAATATGAAGTTTTAAAGTTTTTGGGAGTGTGGTATGATCAACTTTTGGTAGCCTG
The DNA here is from genome assembly GCA_035299145.1 of Saprospiraceae bacterium. Lineage (GTDB taxonomy): Bacteria > Bacteroidota > Bacteroidia > Chitinophagales > Saprospiraceae > OLB9. The sequence goes on along the minus strand of DATGWZ010000030.1, from coordinate 171,927 downwards.
TTCCAATGGTTTGATTCTGAGTCTTGATATCAATATAGGTCAGGAGATAAAGAGATTTCATCAATGTCCAGCGTACACTTTAGGAAGCGACACTTATCATCACTTTAATAATGCATATCCCTTTGTACTGGACGAAAAAAGAGAAATACTCTTTGCTCTTCACACTTATTATTACATGGAAATCAAACTGGATTTAGGAGAAATCATTGTAGTCGATCTTCGTGATAATATGGAAGCCAACAAGATTTCATTATTCAGGCAAAGTAGAGGATATGCATGGGATGATACTTATATATACACCATTGGCGAAGTAGCTGACCATAAGAGCCCATTGGCTTTAGGCGACCGATGCTTATTAGCATTCAATCGCTTCTCCAAAGAAATTGAGTGGCAATACATATTTGAAAACGATAGCATTAATACTGACATCCCTCAAGTATCAGGCGATAAGCTGTATCAGTTATCTACCAAAAAAGTGCTGCATATCTTCAAAAAAGATGATTAATAATATAATTATCAAATTTGAAACCATTCATTCTCACCGAATCAGCGTCACATCACCACTCACAAACTCTACATCACCATTCGGATGCTGGACTTCGATCAGATAGCAATAGACTCCATTTACAGCTTCTTTGTCATTAAAATATCCATTCCACCAATGTCCGTTTTCGTGCACACTAAACCCACCTGAGATGTAGACAAGGTTGCCCCATCTATCATAAATCCTATATTTGATCACATTAAGGTTGTAATCATCTAATGTTTTAATGATAAAGTTGTTATTGACACTAGAACTATGACCACTGATAATATTTGGTAGGTAAAAGGGGCATTTTTCTCTTTCTACATCGATACGTTGGCGTACTTCACAACCATATTCATCACGGATTAATAAGTCATAATCTCCCCAAGTAAGCCCTTCCACCGGATTTGTAAAGATTTCTTTTTCATCCAAAAAAATATCAAGAGCACTGTCTTCTGCTGATACTGAAAATGAAATGCTTCCATTGTTTTCACGGCAATCTGTTGGTGTAGCTTTTATTTCTGCTAGGATGATTTCTGGTGAAGCTTCTATGTCTACCAGTGTATCCAAAAAACAACCAAAATCATCCCTAATACTTATGACATAGCTGCCAGCTGCTAGACTGTCTATTTTAGGATCCAATACAATATTGTCATTGATGTAATATCGATATTCTCCTACCGTCGCCATATTTATTTCTAAACTGCCCACAGCATTTTTGCAATTATCCTTTTCAGTGACTACAGAAGAAATAACGACAGGGATACTTGGACTTATATCAATGAATGTGGTGTCTCGGCATCCCAAATTGTTTTGGACGATGATCATATATCTACCTGGAGCAAGATTGTTGTAGGAGTTTGTGTCCGTAAACATTTGATTGTCTATAGAATATTGGAGTTCATCGCCTGATGCAGAAATTTCTATTTTACCATTATCATCACCACAGGTCGTACTAGATACGGCCGAATTATTATCTATACTTGGGTAGATTAAATCAGGGATATTTACATCCATTTCGGCTTCACAACCGCCTTCCGCTTTTAGGTAGAAATGGTAGTCTCCCGATGGTAAGTTTAAAATTTCATCAAAAGTAAAAAAAGTCAAATTATCTAGAGAGTAAGTGAGCTCATAATTTCCTGCGTTTATAGGTGTAATTGTACCAAGAAATGTGTTGCAATCAGGTGGGTCAACTAAAAAACCTACTGACTTTTCTACATCAATACCTGAAAAGCAAAACGAAAAATTATCCATGGCAAAGCCAAACCCTCCAGAGACTTGTCTAGTGCCTTCAAATTTCAATGAATAGATAGTACCGATGCATCCCGGCATATTAAAGCCAAAAAGAGTAGCGCGACCGTCACCAGTATCCGGCTCGCCAGCTTTGATAGTTTTGGTAAGTAAAGTATTGCCATTTATATCTCTAGCTGTAACTGTAAATATTTCGTCAAAATCCATATCAAGTACTTCAGCAGATACACTATCTACGGGATTGTTAAATTTTACAATGAGAGGAATCGCAGTTAGATTTGATACAGATCCATCATCAGTGATAAAAAAACGTCCCACATTTTGGTTTGGAGAAGGAGTGTCAAAGCCAAATGAACTTGAAAAAGCAAAAGGTCTAATGCCACCTACTTCTGCAAGTAATGGAATAGCCCCATTTTCTAGTTCGAAAGTCACTCCATATTCAGTAAAAAATTGATTGTTAATCGGCAGCCCTTCATTTAAACTAAGATTCCCAATAGTCTCAAAATCTATAGTGAGACACTGATTGCTTTGCTGTGCATATAGCTCTACACTAGATAAAAAAAATAGGATTAGATAAAATTTCAATTTCATAATATTCAAGTTTAATGTAAAGTTCATAATTAATTTTAATATTTATGTGGTTTTTAGAAAATATTTTTCTTTTTAACTTTGATTAAACAAAAATATATTATTTTTACGTGAGATTATTCCAATTTTAAACTTAATATAAAGATGAAGACTAAATTTTTATTGCTTGTTTTATTGTACACACAATTCTGTACCAGTCAAGACGGTATTCTGTTAAATACACCAGACGCTACAAATGGTTACAGTTTGTTTTCTACATCTGGTTCCACTTATTTGGTAGATAATTGTGGCGAAATTGTCAAAACTTGGCCAGTCTATTCGCCCACAAGACACTGCAAGTTATTGCCTGATGGTAATTTGATTTATATGACAAGTTCTACGATTACGGAACTAAATTGGAATAATCAAGTAGTAAATTCTGTCCAATTAAATGAGCTCGGACTAGTACTAGAATATGAAGTCGTAAAGTTGAAAAATGGAAACTATCTATGTGTTGCAAGAGAGGAAGTATCTTTACAAAGATTTCAAGAATATGGATACGATATTCCGAATACCTTTCCGACTCAGAGTGATGTCGTCGTAGAATTAGATGGAAATAGTGGTAAAGTAGTCTGGAGATGGAATCTCTTAGATCATGTCATTCAAGATAAATTTCCTGCCAAAAAAGCATATGGTGTTATTAAGGATCATCCTGAAAAGATCAATATTAATGCCATCGCTACCTTTGATTGGGAGTTTACGGAGTCGTTTATGATTAATGGTATGGACTATAATGAAGACTTGGATCAGATTGTCTTGAGTGTGAGGAAGGTTTGCGAGATTGTAATTATCGATCATAGCACCACTACGGAGCAAGCAAAAGGAAGCACAGGTGGAAAATATAATAAAGGTGGCGATTTTTTATATAGGTATGGTAATCCAGCCAATTATAAAAGAGCTACACCAAATGCACAACAGTTGTATTTTCAGCATAATCCAAACTGGATAAAATATGGAGAACATAAAGGCAAAATTATGGTTTTTAATAATCTGCTGTCAAAAGAAAGTTATTCTACCGTTCAAATTATAGACCCACCCATAAAGCCAGATGGATCATATACCTTAGAAAACGACCAACCATATATGCCACTGACACCAGCAGTAGAATATGGTGCCACCCAAAATAAAGTCAAGATTTGGAGTGGGTATACTTCTGGCGCTAAGGTCTTACCGAATGGGAATATCGTAATCACCGAAGGTAGGACGGCTAAGATTTATGAAATAGATCCAGAAGGAAATGTACTTTGGAATTACGCTGTTCCATTATCAGGCTATTTGTTTAGATCAGAAAGGTATAGTCATGACTATCCAGCTTTTATAGGCAAACAATTAACACCCATGGGCAATATAGAAAGTCCACCAAGTAATTATGCTTGCAGTTTGTACTCTAGTACCGACGAAACTGCTGATGAAAATAAAGTAATATTTAAACAGTATTCAGATCTTATAAATATTTCTTCTACCATTGATTTTGAAATGCGTGCTTATAATTTACAAGGTCAATTATTATCTTCCCTACAATCTCAAAACCAGCAGATAGATTGGGTTCATAATTTATCAGATCAAATTGTAATTCTTCAAATCTTAATGGGTAATCAAATCACTTCAAAAAAAGTTTTTATTTACTAATTAGAATTTAAACAGCTTTTAAAACAATCATTTCAAATAAAAATATTCACAATGACATTAAAAATCTATATCTCTTTAGTTGTTCTTTTTTTAGTGCAATGTATGGAAGCTCAAAATTTGGGCCTATTGACCTACAAAAAGGATAAGACTGCAGATGGCTATACTATGATCTATCCACATAATCAACCATCAGTATTTCTAATCAATAATTGTGGTAACATCGTACATAGATGGGATGATGCCCCAAACTCCAGAGCTGGCAATACAGCTTATTTGCTACCTAATGGCAATTTAGTGAAAACCAAAAGACCAGCTGCTGTTGCTAATGACCCAATATGGGCAGGTGGTGGTGGAGGTACCATAGAGATAGTGGATTGGGATAATAATGTACTTTGGTCTTATACCAAAAATGATAGCATAGCAAGGCTGCACCATGATATAAAGGTAATGCCAAATGGGAATATACTAGCCATAGTGTGGGAAAAGATGTCAAAAGACGAGGCAATTAGTTTAGGTAGAAATCCTGCATTGATTACCCAAGACGCTTTATATCCCGATGCCATTTATGAAATCAATCCAGCGACTAGTGCAGTTGTTTGGTCATGGCATGTCACAGACCATTTGATTCAAGATTTTGATCCGACCAAACCAAATTATGGGGTGGTAGCAGACCATCCAGAATTAGTAGATTTTAACTATGACACAAATAATGGGGCCGCTTCTTGGATGCATACGAATGCGATAGATTATAATGCCGAGCTAGACCAAATTTTGATTAGTATTCCATATTTTAGTGAAATTTGGATTATTGATCACACCACTACGACGGCACAAGCAGCTAGTCATAATGGTGGTAAGTCTAATAGAGGTGGTGATTTAATGTATAGAATTGGCAATCCCGCAGCTTACAAAAATGGTACTGATGCTGATCAAGATTTATTTTTCCAACATAATGCTACATGGATTCAGAATTTGCCTTTTGGACATCCTGATGCAGACAAAATATTAGTTTTTAACAATAGAAAAACAGCAACTGCTTCTGCTATAGAAAAATTTTCGACACCTTGGAATATGTATGATTGGGACTATTCCGAAGTGAATAATGTTTTTCTTCCATTGAGTTTTGAAAATACTATAACGCACCCTGGACAGCGTCCATTTTTCTCTGCGGGCCTTTCTAGTGCTCAGATATTGCCCAATAATAACATCTTAATGCTAAGTGGTTCTTCTGGCTACATCACAGAGATGACAGAAGACGAAGAAATTGTATGGGAATACGTAGTTCCGCTGAAAGGAGGTCAACCACAAGAAACGAATGCAACCCTTGCATCCATGGAAAACAATACATTCAGAGCATATAAGTATCCTTCTGATTATTTAGCTTTCATGGGCAAAGACCTTTCTCCTAAGGGAAATATAGAGTTAAATCCAGATTTGACATTATGTGATAGATTGGTAGGTTCTGAAGACTTTACGAATACGAAAACTTACATTTACCCCAATCCAACATCAGAATATCTATGGGTATCTGGTGGATTAAAGACAATCAATTCTGTGTTGATTACAGACCAAAATGGTAGACTAGTCAAAGAATTGGCGAAGTATAATGGTTTAGAACCAATATCAATATCGGATTTGCCGGCAGGTATTTATTACATAAGTTTGAATAATCTTAATGCTGAACAATTTATCAAAAAATAGAAATTGGAAATATATAATATCAAAGTTTATATTTGCTCCAAAATTGATAATAGGTATTACTTCATAGGTTCATGACATTCATAAAAAAGATATTTTCTGGACTTTACATTCACCCAAGGTTTTATTACTTTGGTATAGGTGTCATTGTGCTGATGGTGATTTCTTTCTTTTTACCTATTTTGTTTCTGCCGGCACAGATAGTATTTTATGTACTATTGCTGTTTTTATTATTTGATATTTTACTGTTATTTAATGCTCATAAAGGGATTCAAGCATCAAGATTGCTCCCAGAAAAATTGTCTAATGGTGACCAAAACGAGGTCGTCATAGAATTGACAAACTACTATGGTTTTAAGGTTACATGCGAGATTATAGATGAGATACCCGAAGAGTTTCAGGTTAGGGATTTTATGATGACTAAAGTTTTTGAAGCGAAAGAGTTTAGACAGATGGAATATCACTTGAGACCTACATTTAGGGGAAATGTGGAGTTTGGTCGATTGATAGTTTTTGTTATCTCTCCCTTATCATTGATCAAAAGAAGGTTTTCAAGTGTAGGGAAAATGACCATACCAGTTTATCCTTCTTTTATTCAGTTAAACAAATATGAAATAGGTGCTTTTTCTAATAAATTGACGCAACATGGTATGAAAAAAGTGCGTCGATTAGGTCATTCTATGGAGTTTGAAAAAATTAAGGAATATGTTCCTGGAGATGATTTCAGGACTGTAAATTGGAAAGCTACAGCCAAAGCCAATAAAATGATGGTCAATCAATATCAGGATGAAAGATCACAAGCCATATACTGCATCATAGATAAAGGTAGGACGATGAAAATGCCTTTTGACGGCTTAAGTTTATTGGATTATGCTATCAATGCAAGTCTTGTGGTCAGCGGGATAGCTTTGAGAAAACAGGATTATGCAGGTTTTATGTCTTTTTCGCGGAGAGTAGACAATAGGGTAGTGGCGAGTAGAAAAGCCATGCAACACCAACTAATCATGGAAGCGCTGTACAATGTCAAAACTGATTTTTATGAGACAGACTATGGTAAACTTTATGGTGATATTCGGAAAAACATCTCACACAGAAGTCTTTTGCTGCTCTTCACAAATTTCGAAACGATGGATGGACTCAATCGGCAACTGCCATATCTAAAAGCTATTGCAAGAAGCCATTTACTCATCGTAATATTCTTTCAAAATACCGAATTAGATGCTATCATCCATCACTCTGCTAATAATACACAAGAGATTTTCGACAAAATCATAGCAGAAAAATTTGTTTTTGAGAAAAAACTCATAGTTCATGAATTAAAGAAATACGGTATCCATAGCATTCTTACGAAGCCTGAAAATCTAACTATTGACACAATTAATAAATATCTAGAGATAAAAGCAAGAGGGATGATATAGTCCTGATGGTCTGGCTTAAAGACAGCCTATCGGTAACTTCGAAGCAGCCCCACCAAACCGATACGATGTCTTCGAGCCATCGGATCAGAGCACCCTTTCCCCGATGGCCTGGCTTCAAGACAGACTATCGGTAACTAGACTCACTCACACCAAACCGATAAGATGTCTTCGAGCCATCGGATAAGAGCACGTTTCCCCTGATGGTCTGGCTTAAAGACAGCCTATCGGTAACTTCGAAGCAGCCCCACCAAACCGATAAGATGTCTTCGAGCCATCGGATCAGAGCACGTTTCCCCTGATGGTCTGGCTTAAAGACAGCCTATCGGTAACTCGAAGCAGTTCCACCAAACCGATACTATGTCTTCGAGCCATCGGATCAGAGCACCTTCCTCCCGATGGTCAGGCTCAAAGACAGCCTATCGGTAACTCGAAGCAGTTCCACCAAACCGATCCGGTGCCTTTCAGTCATCGTATCAGATGTCCATTCAAAGAGCTACAAGTTTAAAAGCTCAGTAGCTAAATCTTTATTGCAAAGAGTTCCGTTTCTCATTCCATTATAATCACTTGATGATGAAAATATCCAATCTTCTTGTTTAGTAACCAAATTTGCTTTTACAGGGTTATTGTGGATGTAATCAAAGCAAATTTTCCCATAATCATTATCAGTGGAAAATAATTTTTTGGAATCTTTAGACCCTATGGAAATTACATTTTCTGACCAGCCATCTTCAGCTTTAGTATGTTGTCTAAAAAGTGCCCCGCTTCTTTTTTCTTGTTTATTTATAGCTGATGTGTAAGACATTAACATCGTTCCAATTGATTCATTTAGGGTCTTTGGTTTTTTATTCTTATCTATAACAATTTCATTAACGTATATTAAAAAGTGGAAATGATTCGGCATTAGACAATAAGCTAAAAAGTCAGCATATGGGCATATGAATTGTCTCATTTTTATTATAAAAAATAGATAGTTGTCATTATTGAAGAAAATTTTTCCATGATCATTTCCTTGATTGTAAACATGAAAAATTTGGTTTTTGTAAAAGTTCATCATCTTATAATTTTATATGTTATCTTCTAAACTGATACTATGTCATAGAGTTTTCGGATCAGATCGCGCATCTTCCGATGGTCTGGCTTCAAGACAGCCTATCGGTAACTCGAATCACTTCCACCAAACCGATACGATGTCTTCGAGCCAACGTATCAGAACACCCTTTTCCCGATGGTCTGGCTTAAAGACAGACTATCGGGAAATCAAACCACTCACACTATACCAATACGATGTCTTTGAGCCATCGTATCAGATGTATATCTTCGAGCCATCATCCCAACATTACACTTGCTCAAAATATCCAGTCTGCGTATTTTTTCTCACTTTATCCCAATGGTAATACCTTCCATTCATGGCCACATAGACACCATGAGGTAGTGTCTGAACAAAGGCTAAGGCTGCACCCAAATTAAAAAAACCATCTGAAGATGTTCCAAAAGCATATGGTATCATGGCACCTGTGAGTACAATCGTTTTTGGTATGTTATGTTTTGCAATTGCTTCTGCCGTTTTTACAATAGTATCTGTGCCATGCGTGATGACCACTTTGTCATACGGACTGTTTTTACAACTATAGATGATGATCTCTCTATCTGCATCTTGTATCTCTAGGCTGTCTAGCATCATTAGGGTTTTGATGTCTACGTCCAAAGTAGATCTACCACGCACAAACATCTGGTGCAAATGTGTATCTTTAAAGTATAATTGCCCCGTGATGTAGTTGTAATCTTTATCAAATGTCCCACCTGTCACATAAATCTGAATCTTATTATTTTCCGACTGCATCTTTGGTTTAAATTTGGTTTTTTGGTAAAAGGTACATGTTGCTTTCTTACATCGGTATATTACCGTGTTTTCTAATTGGTAAAGCCACTTTTTTGTTTTCCAACATCGCAAAGGATTTGATCAATTTTCGTCTTGTCTCCCTTGGTTCTATCACTTCATCTACAAATCCCCTTGCCGCAGCTCGATATGGATTAGCAAATTTTTCTTGGTATTCAGCTTCTTTTTCTACCAGTTTTTCGGCAGGATTTTCAGCTTTTGATATTTCGGATTTGAATATTATCTCACTCGCTCCTTTGGCACCCATGACAGCAATTTCAGCAGTTGGCCATGCGTAATTCATATCAGCACCTATATGTTTGGAGTTCATCACATCGTATGCACCACCATACGCTTTTCTGGTGATGACGGTGATCCTAGGTACGGTAGCATCACTGAATGCATATAAAAGTTTTGCACCATTGGTGATGATGCCATGCCATTCTTGATCCGTGCCTGGTAGAAACCCTGGCACATCTACTAGTACCAACATTGGGATATTGAAACAGTCACAAAACCTTACAAATCTCGCACCCTTTTTACTGCTTTCTACATCTAATACACCTGCCAAAGCGTAGGGTTGATTGGCGATAATACCTATACTTCTTCCTGCTATTCTTGCAAAACCTACCACGATATTTTCAGCATAAGACTCATGTATCTCAAAAAAACTTGCTTCATCTACGATGCCATGTATGACTTCTTTCATATCATAAGGGTGCATCGAGTTTTCAGGGATGATACCATTCAACAAATCGCGATATTCATGGTCGGTGGTGTATGGCTTTGATGGTGCTTTTTCGTTACTATTTTGAGGGATATACGATAGTAAAGTTTTTAGTTTTTCGATACATTCTAGATCATTTGCTGCTGTGAGATGGGTGACACCACTTTTGGTAGAATGTGTAGACGCTCCACCTAGAGCTTCTGATGTGACTTCTTCATTGGTTACGGTCTTGACTACATTGGGCCCTGTCACAAACATGTATGAAGATTGTTCCACCATGATGATAAAATCTGTGATAGCGGGAGAGTAAACTGCACCACCGGCGCATGGTCCCATGATTGCAGATAATTGTGGTATAACACCAGAAGCTTTGGTATTTCTATAAAATATATCAGCATATCCGCCCAAGCTATTGACACCTTCTTGTATTCTTGCACCACCTGAATCGTTCAATCCTATACATGGGGCGCCATTTTCGACGGCAAGATCCATGATACGACATATTTTTTCAGCATGTGTCTCTGATAAAGCACCTCCAAATACCGTAAAATCTTGCGCAAATACATATACCAATCTACCCGCTATCGTACCATAACCTGTGATCACACCGTCTCCAGGATATTGTTGATGTTCCATTCCAAAATCAAAAGACCTATGTTCTTTTAACATCCCAATCTCTTCAAAAGATCCCCTATCCAAGAGCAATTCTACACGTTCGCGGGCTGTGAGCTTACCTTTTTCATGTTGTTTTTGGATTCTATCTTGTCCTCCACCAAGCAAAGCTTTGTTTTTTAAATCTCGAAGTCTGACCATTTTGTCACGCATATCATTGGATTATTTAGCCCCACAAAACTAGATAAATAATGATAATTTTTGATAATATTGAGAAATTATTATTTCTCATCCCAATGGTCAGGCATTCTTCCCCGATGGTCTGGCATTTACATCCGATGGTCTGGCTCTAAGACAGCCTATCGGTAACCTTTTGAGCACCCACCAAACCGAAACGATGCCTTTGAGCCAGCGGATCAGAAGTTTAACCTTCCCCCGATGGTCTGGCTTTAAGACAGTCTATAGGTATCTCGAAGTAGCCTTACGATTAGTAATAAGTTATATTTAAACCTTTGTAAATAAAATAATCCATAAATTTTTTAGGGTATCCTATCATCTGATCGTTACATCTACACAGATCAAAACCCATTTTACACTTCTCAATTTGAGTGAATTCTCTCTTTCGCTCACTAAAAATGACCATTTACTAACAAAAATTGGTGTTTGACATTTAAAAATCATTTGTTATATCAATTAATTGTAATTTTACCAATTGATTTTAAATCAGCAAATATCTTACTTTTGACAACTTTTTAGGCTCAAGTTTCCAAACGTGGAATGGCTTTTGTAATTGTACTTTAAATGCGGATTAAAAGAAATTTTGTGTTTTTTTAAAACTCAGGCAACTGTTTACTCATAAAATGACACATTTCAATAAGAAAAATACATCATTTAAATATATTGATGTATTGGATATTAAAAATTGTATTATTTTTACATAAATTTTTAAACTTTTAAATTTAATAATCATATGAGAAGATTAAACATTCTAATGTTTCTTTCTCTGATAGCTGGGGCAGTGCAGGCTCAGTTTATCAATAATGGTGCTACGGTGACGATACAGCCCGGAGCTACACTAAGGGTAGAGACGGATTTTATCAACAACAGTGGTACGGTGACCAATAGTGGTACACTCGAAGTGCAAGGTAATTTCGACAATAATGCGACTTTCACATCTACAGATCCTTCTATCGTTCGTTTTATAGGTACATCAGATGCCAATGCGTCTACAGGCGGTGCCGTATTAAGAAATGTAGAAATGTCTAAAAACGGTGGAGATGTTGTATTGTTGGGTGAAAATATGTCTATAGCAGGTACGTTAAATTTCAATGGTGACGATACTAGAATTGTGACAGGTGCTCAGAGTCTCATCTTACCAACGAGTGCTGACATCACAGGCGTAGATGCCAATGAGTACGTAGCTACAACTGGTGCAGGTAGACTGATTAAAACAGTAGCTGGAAATGCCACTGTAAATCTAGAAGTAGGTGATCTAGTTAATTATACACCTGTATCTAGTGCAGTGACTGGTACGACGTACACAGCTGCTACATTGGGTGGTAGAGCGATCATTACTCCAAGCCTTACAGCAAAGTATGGAGATGCTTCTGACTATATCAATAGAGAGTGGCAAGTAGCTGCTACTGGTATAGCTGGATATGCCAATACTATGACTGGCACATATGTAGCTGGTGATGTAGTAGGTATGTCATCTTTAGTGAAAGGTGCAACTTTCCACACGGCAGACTGGAGATTTGATGGATCTAGCAGTGGTGCTAGCACTGTGATCGCTAGTACAACCAATACAGATGTTAGATTGTCAGGTTTAAACTTCTTCGGAAAGGTAAATCTGAAAGCTTATTTATCTGGTGCACTTCCATCTGGTACAACGATGACTACTAATTTAAATAGTGTTTTACCAACAATAACACCATATACTGCAGCACCTTTTAACGCTCCGATGGTGACAGCTCCTTCTATTCCAGCAACAGCGACAGATTGGATATTAATAGAAGTGAGAGATGCAACTACACCTGCGACTGTTATATCTCAGACAAGTGGTTTTATTCTTAATGATGGAAGTATTGTTAGCTATGATGGTACGCCACTTAGATTAAAAAATGCAGTAGCAAGCGGTCATATCGCTTTACGTCACAGAAACCACTTAGGTATCAGAACTGCTACAGCACTTGACTTAATAAACCCTCCTACACTTAAAGATTTTAGTTTAGGAACTGGTGAGGCGTATACAAACGGGGCTCTGAGTAATGCTAATATGAGACTTGTAGGATCAGTTTATACTTTGTGGGGAGGAAATGCAAATTCTAATACCAACGTTAGGTACACCACAGGTTCATCTGATGAAGCTTATTTATTGGGAACTGTTTTAGGTGGAAATACTGCAACTGTAATAAATAATACATATAATAATGCAGACTTGAATATGAATAGAGTTGTAAGGTATACAACTGGAACATCAGATGAAGCTTTTTTGCTTGGAACAATATTAGCTGGAAACACAGCAACAGTAATTACTCAACACTTATAATTTAGATAAATGAAGAACCTTATATTTTACTTTTTATTAATGCCGTCAATAATATTTTGCCAAGTTGGTACTTTACAAGGTACTATAAAAAAAGATGGCCCTTTACTTGTCGGTGCATATATTAAAATTGGTACTGGTACCGTTAATGGAAGTGTTCCTAATATGAATGTTACATTCTCTATTGATGCTGCAGGTTTACCAGTAGCTCCTACAACTATAGCTGATTCTCCATTGGCAGGAGTAAGTATTAACTCAGTAACTGTAGAGAATATTGGTGGAAGATATGTATATGCATTTATTTTAACTGGGAACTCACCAATTTCATGGGCAGCAGGAATAGAATACAATATATTAAACGTAACTTTTCAATCAACTGCTGGTGGAAGATTTGTTAGATTACATGATTTCACTGGTGACGGTGGAGGAAATAGTAGTCAAGCATTTTTTGATATTGGGGTAAATGGTATATTTTACACAAATTATTCCAATATGTTTTACGACGGAGGCATAGTTAGTAACATGGATGGAGGTAATTCTTTCGTGGAAGCAGCATCTCCACTCCCTATCACTCTAAAATCTTTCGACGCAATAAAACACTCTGCTAGTAGTGCTAAGTTAGACTGGACAACTTCCAAAGAAGTTAACAGTGATTACTTCGGTATCGAGAGAAGTATAGATGGTAGCACTTGGGACGAGATCGCAAGGGTAAAAGCAGCAGGTGATAGCAATTTAGATATTGCATATGATTACATAGATGATAGATTGCCATTGTCTCGTACAAATGGTCAAGTATTTTACTATCGTCTACGTTTGACAGACCTAGATGGTGCATACAAGTATTCAGATGTTCGTGGTGTAAATTTCGACAAACAAGCACTAGGACCGATCTCTATCTATCCTAACCCTACCACAGAAATCGTAAACATCGATCTTTCTGAAGTAGTTATGGAAGATGGCGATGTGTATGTATCTGTATATGATATGAGTGGACGTCTAGTCATGACAAAACAAATCATCGGCAGTGGTATAGAACTAATCAAAGTAGATCAGTTCCCTTCTGATGCTTACAACTTTATCATTCGTCAAGGTGAGCAAATCCACCAACAAAGAGTGATAAAAATCGACTAAAAAAACTGTTTAAATAGTTAACATAAATACATTAGAGAGCTTCTCATAACGGGAAGCTCTCTTTTTTTGTTTTCGGCTTTTTATACGCTAATTAACACTAATTTCGCTAATTACAAATACATTTTAATTCGTGTAATCTGTGAAAATTCGCGTCGGACTCTTCACAATATTTTTTCCATGATTATAAAGATGGCATGATATTCTTCCACATTCCAATGAACACCGATAGGTTGTCTTAGAGCCAGACCATCATAGATTTAGCAGAATCCCGAAGGGATGGCATAAAAAGGTGTGCATCAAAAAAAAACGCGATAAATGTGACTATGATATTTTGATTTCGTCTTTATGTAGATTGAATTAAAAAACAAGCTCTTTAGCAATAATTACAGCATTTTTCAATATTAAAATAAATAGTTTCCACTTCCCCGTTGTTGTGGTATTATAAAGGGTCGTTCTGCACCAACGACCCTTTTTTTAATTTTTTTTTAAAAAATATCTTTTCGTGAAACTTTTTTGTGTTGCACGATGTTTACTTCACATACTAACAATATTAAGTTTTTAATTTTTCAATTTTGTACTAGTTTTAGTTTTTATGTAGAGTTTTTTTTTAATTTTTCATTATTTACTAGTTTTAGTTTTTTGTAGAATTTTTAATTTTTTCTTGTTTTTAGTTTTATAGTTTTAATAGTTTTTTTTTAATTTTTTTAATTTTTTCCATTGTTAGTAATTTTATAGAGTCACCTATTGCAGGTGGCTCTTTTTTTTGGCTAATCATTTAATGGACATCCAAAACTTGTTTGGATGAACGTTTAACTTTAATTAGAGGACTGACACCAGTGAAAGTCCGCATAAGACTATCCAAAATTTGTGTAATTTGCGAAAATTCGCGTTTCTTACTTTCCGCACTCATTAATTCACCTTACCACTCAAGATTGTTACAGTCTTTTCACGCATAGTAGGACTACCATAATAATACCTATGTAAACTTAGTTTTCCTGCAAATGTCTCTTCATCTTTAATTTCTGTCGCATCTATCAGGGTGATATGCTTTGACACCAATTCAGTTTGTGCTGATGTCCCATAGATACCTAATCTTTTGTGTTCCTTGAGGGCATTGGCCATTTGTAGGGTTCGGTCTGCACGATTATAGAATACATAAGATTGCCCGACATGGTCCTGAATATTTTCAAAAGCAGTATCAAAAATATCACACTCTAAATCTGCAGCAAAGAAAAACACATTTTCTATACGAATACTTTTATTTTTTTCGACCCAACTGTCATAAAGTCCTTGCCACACACGATTGCCCATAGAGTGACAAATAATTGAAATTGGCGCTCCAGGATATAGTTTTTGTTGTTTTCGATAGATCTCATCTACGACCGTTGCCATTTTTTGACCTTTCTGTAGTGCTGTTTGTACAGCGTCTTGGTATATGATACTAGATTTCCATTGCAAGGATACAGTCATACCATAAGCGTGTGCCGCATTATCAAAGATGTCTTTCTGAAGTAAGTAGCCACTACTTTGGACAAAATATTTATTATCTCCTTGGAATCCATGGATATAGATGATGATACCTGCTTTTCCGGGATGTAGGGTAGCTAAACTTGTGTCTATTTTATGTAGCCACGCATCTTTTTCTGTGGTAATATTTGCTTTTACTATTTTGTCAGACGCCATACTGAAGTCACCATATTCATACCTTTGATCACTTGCTTTATTGCCTAAATCGTATAGGAAAAAATGTGGGTATAGCGTAGATTGGTTTTTCACGTATGGTATTGATTGAAGTAAAATATAAAGGAAAATGGGATACACATGTATTGTTTTATGAACAAATATAACGTTTTGATTAATTATTTTTTGGGTTTATATTGACTTTCATAAGTATCTATCCAAGCTTGGGCAGAAATCTTGGTCATCAGTTCACCTATAAGATCGTATGGTATGTGTTCAGGATTTTTGTACCTGATACAGCTTTTGCCCATATCTAGTTTTTTAGTGGATCGTTTAGCATGTTCGGTTACAAACCAATCTAATAATGCAGGATCACTATACACACCCATATGGTACACGGCTACAAAGTTTTTTTGAGCGGCTATGGTCACGAAAGGTAAGGGTAATTTGGGATCACAGTGATATCCGGCAGGGTACAAGCTATGTGGTATATAATAGCCTATCATATTATAACTCATACCTTCTTCGTAACCGTCAGGGATATTTGTTTGGATGATCTTACGCAGTTTTATGATGGCATCTTTTTTAGCATCATCTTCTATTTTTTCAATGTATTCTTCAGGGGTATTAGCTTGGATGGTCATGATGTTATTTTAACGATTGGTTATGTGAATTAAACGTTTTTTTGAGCTCCAATGTTGAGTTAAGCATAAACTTTAGAGTATTTTTAAAAATTTTCTTAGTTGCTAATCAATAGATTATGGTTCTTACGATAAAAGAATTAAAGAGTTTAGTGAACTAAACGATGAGATTATTTTGAAGTAAGGTTCATAAGATATTGATTATAAGGCAATAAAAATTTAAACATACTCTTAGTTATATTCACAAAAAACTTAATACAATCCGTACCTTTGAACCATAATATTTCGTTATGGTTATTATTATCGTGTTATTATAGAAAAGTCAGATATTGAACTGAATATTAACTAATAACATATTTTTTTATACAAGTCTTAATAAATGACATTGAATATATATAAAATAATATTTGTTTTATCTACCATATCTGTCTTTTCACAATTGTCTGCTCAGGAAGATCTTTTGGTGGACAATAGAAAAGGAGAAGCGGATATCAAGATAGAAGATAGATTTGTCTCAGCAAAGTATCTCATAGCTGCAGGCAAAAAGGATGAAGCTATCAAATTATTGGATAGTATCAGGAGAGAATCGGGACAGGTAGCGGCTGTTTATTTTGAATTGGCAAAGTTGTATAATGAGAAAAAAGAAATTAACCTGACCGAATCCAACCTATCGGCAGCAGTCAAAATTGAACCCAATAATAAATGGATTAGACTGTATGAAGTCAATTTTTATAAAGAATTGGGTAGGTATGACGATGCTATCAAAACACTCAAACATCTATCTTCCTTAGATCCGTCTGCGCCTGACTTGTATGACCAAATCGTAAGTCTATATATTAAAAAACAAGATTTACCAGCCGCATTAGCAACGTTAGATACGAAGGAATTGAATTTTGGTTTTTCTGTAAATACAATTCTAAAAAGAGCAGAGATATATGACAATGCTGGTGATGTAACTAAAGCTGTGGCAGAATTAGAAAAACTGACACTTAGATTTCCTGAAGATAAAAACTACCTCAGACTGATCGCAAATATGTTGCATTCAAATGATAAAGTAAAAGAAGCGGAACCTTATCTCAGAAGGATATTGGCCATTGACCCTAACGATTCAGACGCAAAGTTGGGCTTAGTTTTGCTTTCAAATAAATCTGTCTCTAAGGAAGATTACTTAGTCACCTTGATGCCATTGGTGAGTAATCCTGATGCACCTATTGATATAAAAATTAAGGAATTGATACCACATGTACAAAAACATGCAGACACTAGAGATACCATATTGGGCAAGCAGCTTATTGATTTGTGCGATAAGTTGGTCATTGCACACCCTAATGACGCTAAGGCGCATGCTATCTACGGAGATGTATTAATGAATAATGATGATGTAACGGCTGCCATCAGACAATACGAAAAAACATTATCGCTCAATAATCGCAATTTTATGGTTTGGGAGCAATTAATGTTTGGTTTAGAAATGGTAGAAAATTATGACCAATTAACCAAGATTTCCACAGAAGCCATAGATTTATTCCCAAATCAAGCCATTTCATATTATTTTAATGGAAAGGCACTTGCCGCAAAAAATGATTTTAAAAAGGCAATGTCTTCTTTAGATGAAGCAAGTTTAATCAGTGCTGGGAAAGTAAGTATAGAAAGTAGGGTACAGACCGTAAAAGGAGAAATCTACCTAAAACAAAAAAACTATGCCAAAGCCATGGAGTCTGCGGATCAAGCCATCACATTGAGTAGTCAAAAAAATAGCATGGCGTTCGAATTAAAAGGTGATATTTACAAAGAACAAAATGATCTCAAAAAGGCGGCTGTAGCTTGGCAAATGGCTAAAGATTTGGGAAATAGTTCGGTGAGATTGGCAGAGAAGTTAAAACTTACAATAGGAAATTGATGAAAAACAACCTAATCATATTGATAGTTTTTCTAGTAGTTTCTGCTTGTAGTACCAAGAAAAAACTATCAACAGGCGATGTACCCAATAGAACAAAGGCTGAAATATATCAATCTCTTGTAGATAGAAATATTGATTTTGAGTGGTTTTCTGGTAAAGCAAAAACCCAATTAGAAACACCTGACGAGAGCGTATCTGGCACCATGAATCTTAGGGTAAAGCGAGATAGTGCCGCTTTGGTAGCTGTCTCTAAGTTCGGAATAGAAGCGGCTAGGGTTTTGATAGACAAAAATGAATATACAGTTCTTTATCGTCTAGAAGGTGTCTATGAGACAAATCCAATAGACAAATTGAGTGATATTTTTTCAGTGGCAGCTAGTTTTGAAGATATTCAGCAACTCATGTTTGGCAATGTTATTTTGGCTGATTCTAGTCAAATGGTCATGCGCAAAGATTCTGTCTATTACGTGGTAGACGCTAATGTGGACGATCTCCGACTTTCCTATTATGTCAATGGTTACACACTCGCACTAGATAAAATGGTGATCCAAGATAGGCAAGGTCGAGTCGCAACTACCACATACAACGATTATAGACCTATAGGCAAACACGGAAGTGTAGCTTATGAACGCAACTTGGTTTTTCCGGTGTCTAAAAGTGAAAATGGAAGTATCAATATCAGTTTTTCGGAGTTTGATATCAATGTGCCTAAAGAATTTAAGTTTTCAATACCATCAAGATATGAGAAGATCAACTAGGATATTGGGTTTGTTAGTTTTGCTGTTATTCATTGGCCAGATAGGTCAGAGTCAATCTCGTAAAGATCTCGAAAAACAACGTCTCAAAATCATCAAAGATATAGAAAAAACTTCCAAAGAATTAGAAAGAACAAAACAAACCAAAGAGAAAAATCTCACTCAACTCAAGGCACTTGAGCAGCAAATGGACAGTAGAAAGAAATTAATATCAAACCTAGAAGCTGAGGTCAAACTCAATGAAAAAACCATAGCAAGCAATACAGAAACCATAGAAGTTTTAAAAAAGAGACATAATACCCTCAAAGATCAGTACAGTACTTTACTAAGATCTAGTTATCTCAAAAAAATGACCAATTCTAAATGGTCCTATTTATTGTCATCAGAAAACCTGAATAATCTGATGCTTAGGTGGAGATATATGCACCAGTTTGACCATTTTACAAAACAAAAAGTGGAAGAGATCAAAACCATCACAGGAGAAATCCAATCCAAAAATGAAGAAATAGAAAAAACAAAGGTCCAAAACCTTACTAATCTAGATGCAACATCAAAGAATATTGTCATCTTAGAAAAAGAACAAAAAGAAAAAGATCAGATCGTTCAGAAACTGTCTAAAGAAGAAGAAAAACTAAAAGTATCGCTAAAAAAACGGGAGAAGGAACGCGAAAACCTGAATGCGTCTATTGAAAGAGTGATATTGGCAGAACTTTCTAAAGCAAAAGAGAAAGAAAAGGGCGATGCAGCTGTAGTAAAGAAAAAGGAAATCGATAATTCAGGTTTCTCAAAAAATAAAGGCGCGCTTAGTTGGCCTGTATCCAAAGGTAAAATTACTGGCAAGTTTGGTACACATCCGCATCCAACCATCAAAGGCATAGACGTGTCAAATAATGGCGTAGATTTTACGCTGCCATCAGGTGATAAGGTAGAATGTGTGTACGACGGTGAGGTAGTGGGCGTCACAACGATACCAGGTTTTAAAAACATGGTCATCATCAAGCATGGAAGTTACTATTCCGTATATTCTAAACTAGACAATGTCAATGTCAGCAAAGGTCAGAAGATAAAACGGGGACAATCTATAGGTCAGGTCACCACCGATGAAGATGGCAAGGCAGAGCTACATTTTGAGCTATGGAAAGACAAAGCAAAACTAGACCCACAGAAATGGTTTAATAGGTAGAAATTTAAATTTTTGAGTTTTAATAATTATAAATCAAAATTTTACATATAAAGTATAAATTTACCTACTGCATAAATTATTATCTTATTTCTTAGCTTTTAATGTGAATATTTTGTCTGACTGGCCTTTTCATTTTTAGTCAAAACATCATAAAATGGCGTTAAGAAGCGAAAACTGTTCGAGCTTACACAGATGTAAAAACAAGTGATTATGAACATAGTGCCACTAAAGCCAATTACGAAGTACCAAATACTAAAGCGAGTTTTTTCGGTTTAGCTATTTTTTGAAGTTTTGGCGTTAAGAAAATGAAACAGCCTTGACTTTTTGTTTCTTTTGTGTCAAGACAAAAGAAAAAGACGTTAAAATCAATCTACAATGTTAAACTTCAGTTCAAATCGTAAAAATGAAGTACAACCTTTGCAATCTCCGATAAGATTTTACACCGAACCTTTAGTTAGTAAGTAGAAATAGTGATTTAAGATGATTAAATTATTCTCCTAAGCGCCAGTTAACTTCAAAAAAAAAGCCCGAAACTACTGTCTCGGGCTATACACTTAATTAGGTCTTACAAGGTAGGTATTATGCGCCTTCGTAGCTCATCACCATAAAGATGACTAGTGAACTAAGTAATAAAAATGCAAATACAAATCTAGTATCCCTAAACAGAATTTCGTCTTTTCTGTACAACATAATATGAGTTTGGTATTGGTTATTAAGTATTATTTTAAAATGATAAAAATCGTCTCGTCTGATATCAGTATGCCAAATATGATACCATAAGAATTTATCGTAATATGAAAATTAACCCATAAATCAGCCTTGGTTATGGGTTACAAAATATGTGATGTAAAAACACGTTGCATTGACATCAGCCAGTCAGTAGTTTTTATATGGCACTATTTTTTAATGCATTTAATTTCTTAATATGAAAATCTAAAAAATTACCCCTTTTGGGTTACAATTATTTTTTTTGGGTTACAAATCAGAAGTTCATACATCAATGCTAATAGTGAAGAAAATAAAAATTGTACCCATATTATAATGAACTGATAATCAATTATATATAATTGTGTTTTGAATGGAGATGCTTGATTATCATACGTTTAGTAGTTTTGAATGGATGCTGAAATCTTATTGTATAAATCGAAAAATATCATTAGAAACTAAAAACTGTTGTACAATCTGTCATTTGTAAAATAAATTGGATTCTAAAATATAAAATTGCAAAGTGAAAGCAGTACTTTTGAGCAATATAAAATTAAACATCAGCAAATGAACAGACAAATTACTTATCCATTAGAATTTGAATTTAAGATTATGGCATTGTCTCCACAGTTTTATGTCAGAGATTCAAGCGGCCAAGAAATTGCTTATGTAAAGCAAAAACTATTTAAGCTTAAAGAAGACATATCTGTTTTTGCAGATGAGTCTCAAAGTTCCATCTTGTACAAAATAAAAGCAAGTCAATGGATCGATTGGTCGGCTTCCTATATGTTTACGGATGCATCAGGTAAGAATCTAGGTAAAATGGGTAGGAAAGGTGCTAGATCATTGTGGAAAGCAACCTACGAAATATTTGACGAACACGATGCTTTTGAATTTAAAATAGAAGAAGACAATGCTTTCGTAAAGATTATGGACGGGTTGTTTTCTGAAGTTCCTATTTTAGGATTTTTTACAGGATATGTATTTAACCCAAAATATAATATCTACCGTAAAGATGGTACCAAAATAGCTGAGTTTACCAAGGAAGCTTCTTTTCTAGGTAAAAAATTTAAGTTACACCAACATGGTAATTTTGACATACAAGAAGAAGAGCGTATTATTTTGAGCTTAATAATGATGGTATTCCTAGAAAGAAGTAGAGGATAATTGATTAGTTACGAATTTGGTAATTACTAATTATTAATTGCCAAATTCGTAAATTATGTCTATCCTTCTATCATCAGTTTAAAACCAACGCCGTGTATATTGTCTAGTTTTATCTTCGAGTCTTCTGCTAAGTACTTTCTCAGACGACTGATAAATACATCCATACTCCTGCCTAAGAAGTAGTCATCCTCTCCCCAAAGCTTCTCTAGGATTAGGCTCCTTTTGACCACATTGTTTTTATGATCGAGCAACATCTTGAGAAGATCAGCTTCTTTTTGGGTTAAGCTGCGATCCACTTCATTTAGACTCAGGATTAGGTTTCTATAATCAAAATTGTAATTACCCACTTTGTATTGATCGTTCGTAGAGACGGACACAAATTTTCTTCTCAGAAAAACTTCTATTTTTAATATCAACTCTTCTATGCTGAATGGCTTGGTGATGTAGTCATCCGCTCCAAGTCGAAGGCCATGTATACGATCTTCTTTCATGGACTTAGCAGTCAAAAATAAAATGGGAACATTGGGGTCAGTTGATCTTATTTTTTCAGCTACTGCAAAACCGTCCATTTTGGGCAACATAACATCCAAAATACACAGATCATACGTACCGTTAAAGAAAGCTTCTACAGCACTTTCACCATCCAAAAAATGATTGACTTCATATCCATGTAGTTCCAAGTTGTCTTTGGTTACAAAACTTAATGTTTCGTCATCTTCTACATACAATAATTTTGATTTTTCACTCATGATTTATTTGTTTTGGTATGTTGATACTAAATGTTGATCCTTCGCCACTTGCTGACTGCACTTGAATATTCCACCCATGTGCAGCACAAATATTTTTTACATAATATAATCCTAGACCGAAACCTTTGACATTATGTACATTGCCTGTAGAAACTCGATAGAATTTGTCGAATAATTTTTTCTGGTTTTCTTTGTCTATACCTATTCCCTTATCGCTAATCCTAAGTTCGATACGATCATCAAGATTAACGACAGTGATGTCTACTATAGGTTCATCTTGACTATATTTTATGGCATTATCTATCATATTTGCGATCACGTTTACGAAATGTAGCTTGTCAGCTTTGATACTGACATCATCGCTACATGGTGTAAATGTAATATTTCCTGACTTCAATTTTAAGGATTCATTATTTATAATCTCACTTAACGTAATGTTGACGTCAAATATTTCTTTTTTTAGCTCAATACTATCTTTTTCTAATCTTGCGATGTTGAGTACTTTTTCTACTTGGTCGTTCAGGCGTTGATTTTGTTCACGGATGATTTGTGTGTATCTACTCAGGCGTTTGTCATTTTTAAGGTACTCATCATTGGCTAGAAAATCTGAAGCAATTTTTATAGATGATATAGGTGTTTTAAATTCATGGGTCATGTTATTGATAAAATCTTTTTGAAGCTCAGATAATCTCTTTTGTTCTAGGATGACCCACATACTATACAGGAAAAAAGCAATGGCGAGAACTGATAAACTCGTAAGAATTAGGGCCATATTTTTATTGGCCAAAAGGAAGCTCTCTCTTGCTGGAAATCTTACCACAAAATAATAGGTGAGGTCATTAAACTTAAGAAGTTTATTACCTTTTTTAACACTATGCTCTTTCATGTTTTCGACGCTGCAATAATTTCCATATACCAATTCGTCATTAAAACAATCATAAACAGCATACTCAAAATCAATAGTGAGAGATTGTTTGCTCATCTCTTGAAGTAGGTATTGTTCGAGTACGCCAGCATCGATTTGGCTGTTGATATTTACCGCATAATAATTGGACGATCGTCTTTGTACTAGTCCTGTTTTTGGCAGCACTATTTTATTGTAGGTAGCCATTCTCTGAGCTACACTACGCAAAACAATATTGACCGATTGGTCAAATTCTTTATCTTTTATATCCCATGTTTTGATCAGCCAATACGACTGAATAAACAAGATGCCTATGATAGAAAGTCCACCTAGAATTATTAACCTACGTATTAAATTGTTTGGCATCACATTTTTTTATACAGAACAAAGATAAGAAGTTAAATTCAAAATTGTCTATTCGATAGATAATTCCTACTTTTGACCCGTTAATGGATAATAGAATAAAATATAAACGAATTTTTCTTAGTGCTAGTATGTGGCTTTTTCTGTCATTAGGCATAACTATAGCACAAAGCAAAGCAAATCCATTTGAAATAAAACAACGTCTGAGTTCTATTCCTGAGACTGAAATAGAAGAATCTCCTATCCAAAATGTAGATACATTAAACAAGAACTTAGCTACGTCTGATAGTATAAATTCAATAAATGGCCAGACGGAAAGCAAATCATTGTCTGATGAAGAAAAAAATCCATTCGAAGTAGACCACCTTCCGCTACGAAAGAATGATATGTCCATGAGGACGCAGAAACTAAAAGGTCAGCTTGAAGCCACGCAAGTGTCCAATGCTTTTTTATTTTGGTTTTTGCTTTTAGCAAGTGCCTTGTTAGCTATCATCTTAAATACCAGGGCCAAATCTATAGGTTTGATATCTAAGTCTATACTCAATGAAAATATTCTAAAGTTATTTTACAGAGAAGAGAGTACTAGAGTGTCACTTTATCTTTTGGTACTTTATTTTATATTTGCTGTAAATTTGGCGGTACTGATTTATTTGGTTTCTGAAAATTACTCGGCTCCCAAAGGTGTACTTGTCTTTCTAGGTATCTTATCAGGCGTTATTGTCGTTTATGTAATTAGACATGTATTCTTAGGAATGCTAGGAAATCTATTCGGCATATCTAAAAGCACCCAACTTTATAGCTTCGCGATTATGATTTTTAATATATTCCTAGGCATTTGCTTGATACCATTAAATTTTATTTTGGCCTTCGGTCCTGAAAATTTTCAAGGGGTGATGCTTTGGTTTTCATTGGGTTTGGTGATAATTATGGTATTGCTTCGGACATTTAGAGGTGTTTTTATCGTTTCTGAATACCTATTTGATAGAATATTCCAAATATTTATTTACCTTTGTGCCTTCGAAATTGCGCCAATGCTCATTTTGGTAAAATCCGTGATGAAATTGGTGCAGTAAGTCAAAATATTTAGGTAAATTTAATGGTTTAAATGGCAACAAAAGGTACAGCATCTCAGACAGAACCTCAATATGCAGAAAAATACAATACTGTAACATCTCTGCTGATATCACAACCTAAACCTGAGGAGAAATCGCCGTATTATGATATGGAACTTAAATGGGGACTCAAAATCGATTGGAGACCTTTTATTCAAGTAGCAGCCGTATCAGAAAAGGAGTTTAGAAAAAATAGAATCAATCTTGGGGAGTTTCCATGTGTAATTTTTAGCAGTAAAGGTGCTGTGGACAATTTTTTTAGATTGGTAGAGGAGACGAGGGCTAGAGTATCTCAGGATACAAGATACTTTTGTCTGACTGAAGCAATTGCTAATTATTTGCAAAAATTTATTCTTTACCGTAAAAGAAAAGTATTCGTTGGCAAACGATTAGCAGAAGACCTAGCGCACTATTTTAATAAATATAAAAACGAAAAATTTCTACTACCTTGCTCAAATTTGGGTTCAACGGAAATAGTTAGCTACCTAGAAAAACTGAATATCAATCATACAGAAGTAGTCATGTACAACACCGTTTCAGCAGATTTGTCTGATCTTAGTGATGTATTCTATGATATTTTGGCGTTTTTTAGTCCACAAGGTATAGAGTCATTATTTGACAACTTCCCAGATTTCAAACAAAATAATACAAGAATAGCAGTATTCGGAAATGCAACATTAAAGGCAGCAGAAGAAAAAGGTTTATACGTGAATATCAAAGCACCAACGCCTGAAGCACCTTCTATGAATAAAGCATTGGAAAATTATATCGTAAAAGCCAATGGACCCAAGTAATCATTGGATGTGTACATCATTGATCACGTTTTATTTATAGATCAATGGATATTTCAGTCATTCATGCTTTAGAAAAAAGATTGTCACAAGACCTTCCTGGATTTGAAGCACAAAATAAAATGGCTCCAAAAGGAAGCGAAAGATACAGAAATGTAGCCACAGACCATAAAGTCGCATGTGTATTAGCATTGCTTTTCCCCAAAAACGATCAGTGGCATCTAAGTTTAATAGAACGTACTAGTCTTCATCCTGATGATAAACATGCAGGACAAATTAGTTTCCCAGGCGGTAAGCTAGACGAAAATGATGCTTCCTATGAAGACTGTGCACTCCGCGAAACGTACGAAGAGATAGGCATCGCTCCTGACACCATTGGTATTTTGGGTGAACTCACACCTTTATATGTTTATGTTAGCAATTTTTTGGTCCACCCATTTGTAGGTTTTACCACAGAATCTCCTAAGTTCATTATCCAAGAAACTGAGGTAAAAAACATTATTGAAGTACCACTCGATCATTTTACAAAGCCTAAATACAAACAGGTAGCAGATATAAAAGTCCGAGATATGATACTTCCAGATACGCCATATTATGATGTTTATGGCCAAAAACTATGGGGAGCTACCGCAATGATGATGAGCGAGCTAGAGCACGTATGGAGTGAAGTGTAGCCGATAGAATCTATACTCATTTGTTTAGGTCAAACACAATTTTAATGTGCTAAGTCCAGAATAACTCCATCAAAAACGATCATTTTTGGCTATAAACAAACAATCTATAATTTTTACTATCTTTGCCCTCCGAATAATTCGGGTATTATGAGACAATTTAAGAGGTATCTAGTCACTTCAGCACTACCTTACGCAAATGGGCCATTACATATCGGTCATCTTGCAGGTGCTTATCTGTCGGCAGATGTGTATGTAAGGTTTCAAAGATTGATGGGTAAAGACATCATTTTTATGTGTGGCTCCGACGAACACGGGGCAGCTATTACCATAAAAGCACTTAAAGAAGGACTCCAACCACAGCAAGTGGTGGATAGATACCACGAACTATTCAAAGATACTTTCGAGCGAATCGGCGTATCTTTTGATATGTACCACAGGACTTCTGCACCTATCCATCATGAAACTTCTCAAGAATTTTTTACCAAGCTTTATCGCAAAGGTGAGTTTGAAGAAAAAGAATCCGAACAATATTACGATGAAGAAGCAGCACAGTTTCTAGCAGATAGATATATCACCGGGACATGTCCTAAATGTAGTAATCCTGATGCCTACGGTGACCAATGCGAAAGATGTGGTTCTACACTCAATCCAACAGACCTGATCGATCCTGTATCGACTTTGACGGGCAAAAAACCTGTACTTCGCAAGACCGTTCATTGGTATCTACCTCTTGATAAATATGAGACTTGGCTTCGTGAATGGATAGAAACAGGCAACCTAGATGGCGTATCACTTCATGATCCTGATGAATGGAAAAATCATGTACTTGGTCAATGTAGGTCTTGGCTTGATGGTGGATTACAACCACGTGCTATGACAAGAGATCTAGATTGGGGCGTAGATGTGCCACATGATATCAAAGGACATGAAGGCAAAAAACTGTATGTATGGATGGATGCGCCAATCGGATATATCTCTGCGACAAAACAGTGGGCGATAGACAACAAAAAGAATTGGAAAAAATATTGGCAAGATGATGAAACCGCTTTAGTGCATTTTATCGGAAAGGACAATATCGTATTTCATTGTCTTATATTTCCAGCTATACTCAAGGCACATGGTGATTATAACCTTCCGGTCAATGTTCCTGCCAACCAATTTATGAATCTTGAAGGTAAAAAGATATCTACTTCACGCAATTGGGCAGTTTGGGTGCATGAATATTTGGATGATATTCCGAATAAACAGGATGAATTGAGATACACCATGATCAAAAACATGCCTGAACAAAAAGATAGTGAGTTCACTTGGAAGGGTTATCAAGACGCTGTCAATAACGAACTTGTCAATAATTTGGCCAATTTTGTGAATAGGGTAGTAGTACTTACACATAAATATTATGATGGAAAAGTACCCGCTTTTGACGAATCCCAAGAAATAATAGGACCTGAAGATCAATATGACGCATCTTATCATGATTCGGAGCTATTACGGCTTTTTGATGATATTCAAGCGATGAACGATCACATCAGAAGTTATGACTTCAGATCTGCATTGCGTGTTTTGATGGAGATATCTACCAAAGGAAATCAGATTTTACAGTTCAACCAACCATGGAAAACGATCAAAGATGATCCTGAAAGTGTGAAGGTTGTCATGAATCTATGTCTTCAATATGTAGCCGCGCTTGGTGTCATTTGTAGACCTTTTATGCCATTTACATCGGATAAAATCAGATTGTTATTAAATCAAAAACCTATTGTAGAGAAGGGTGAATTGGTAAAGATGCTCGACGATCTAAGTGAAAATATTGGACCACTCAAAAAGAATCATAAAATCAACGAACCAGTACATTTGTTTACACGAATAGATGATGAAGTGATCAATGCGCAAATAGAAAAACTTCAAGCAACAGCAAAAGTTGATGAAGTTCAAAGTGCAAATGTTCAAAAAGAACAACCAGAAGCAACACCATTAAAACCTGAGATCACTTACGAAGATTTTGTCAAGATGGATATCAGGACGGCGACGATCGTTGCAGCGGAAAAGATAGAGAAAGCTGATAAGTTATTGAAATTGACCCTTGATTTGGGTTTTGAAACACGTACTGTTGTGTCTGGAATAGCTGAACATTTCGCTCCAGAAGATGTTATTGGTACTAAAGTCAGTCTTCTTGCTAATCTTGCTCCAAGGAAAATGCGTGGTGTTGAATCGCAAGGAATGATACTCATGGCTGAGAATTCTGAGGGTAAACTCAGTTTTGTAAGCCCAGCAGATTCTTGGGAAAATGGTCAATCTATCAAATAATGTCACCTTCAGAAAAAATATTAAAAAAACATAATCTCCGCATCACCCAATTTAGGATGGATGTGATCAATATTTTTAATAAGGCAGGACATGCACTTTCTAGTAGTGATATTGAGACCAAACTCAAAGATGCAGACCGTATTACGTTGTACCGCACGCTCAAAAGTTTTGAAGAAAAAGGCATCATCCACAAAGCGGTCGACGGAACTATAACACAAAAATATGCCATTTGTGAAGCCGACTGCGATGAACATCATCACCACGATCAGCACGTACACTTCCATTGCGAACGTTGTGAAAATACATTTTGTATGGATAATGTCTTTGTGCCTACCATCCACTTACCCCAAGGATTTAACGTATCTAGCACCAATATGGTCGTGAATGGTACTTGCGAGAGATGTAGTTAGGTTTTATTTCCTACTTTCCCCACAAAAAACATATTTAAAAATAACTTAGATTAAGAATACGAATCTAATAGTTCGTTTATCATAACCTGGAAAGTCACAGTTTTTGTATAATTAAAAGTATATAGAATATATTTTTGTTTATTTTATGATTTTAGAATAATATTTTGTATATTTGTATTTTTATTAATAATATTTTAAATCAATACAAATGATCAAAGTAGTTTTAACTTCGATTTTATTGTCAGTTGCTTATTTAAGCATCAAGGCACAAACACTTTCTATCGGACCTGTTGTAGGTGTAAATTCTTCTTCAATATCTGAAGCAGAAAATGGTGAAAGGTTAATGGGATTATCAGCAGGTATTTTTGCAAATTACAGTATAAATGAAAAAATAGGCTTGAATATAAAAGCATTATTTTCTCAAATGGGTATTGCATCTTCTGTTTCTGACGACAAGTTTAGGCTAAATTATGTGCAAATACCCCTTTCAGGTGTTTATTTCTTTGGAGAAACTGGTGATAAATTTAGACCTAAAGTATTTTTAGGACCTTATGTCGGAATTCTTTTAGGTGCTAAAAACGGTGATGTGGATATCAAAGAATCGTTTAAATCTGTAGACTTTGGCGGTCAAGCAGGATTAGGATTTAACTATAGCCTTAAAGAAAGAACATGGTTGAATGTGGACTTAAGCTATATGGCAGGATTTTCAAACATTTTTGATACAGAAATCATAGAAGGTAAAAACAATGCATTGTCTTTAAATATAGGATTAAGTTTCCCGATCGGTGCAAACTAATTTTTATTGAATTAGATAAAAGTTAAACTAGATTGGAAAATCTGAAAAGCCTGCTTATTAAGTTAAGTGGGCTTTTCAGATTTAAATATCTCATTCCTTATGTTCTTAATATTGGTTTGGAAAATTATGACCTATCTATCCAAATATTTTTTAATTAGGTGCTTGTAGAGGCTAAATGGAGAGATAGATTTTTTCAAATAAGTTTTTAACTTTGTGAATATTTAATATAAAATGTGAAAACATGAAGATATCCATTATATCTACCTTGCTTTTATACCAAATCATTATTTATATAGGTATTCCTTTTGGTTTTTTGCATGGGCAAGTATTATCTGAAATGCCACAGGAATGGATAGAAACTTGTGTCCCACAGACAGACAAAACGATAACTGTTTGCAACAATGGATGCATCTTTTTAAATTCACAGCTACAACAGGCTATACAATCAGCAACCCTTGGTACAACTATTCTTCTAGAACAGGGAGTCGAATATACTGGTCCATATGATTTACCTGATAAGAATGGCGAAGGCTGGATTGTAATTCGGACTGCAATTGATGATAATCTCCTACCTTCAACAAATGAACGTATTAATCCCGAGACTGCACCTGTTTTGGCAAAAATTTTGGCAAAACCAGGCTTGAGTGCCATTAAAACTAAACCACGAGCACATCATTATTACTTTTTAGGAATAGAAATAGCAGCAACAGATTTTTCATGGAATGTCGTGGAAATTGGTAATGGCGAAAAAAACATAGACGATCTTCCTCAAGATATCACCTTCGATCGAGTTTATCTTCACGGACATAAAACGAAGGGTAGTCGCCGTGGAATTGCCATGAACGGCCGTCGCATTGCTATAGTAAATTCGTGGCTTTCAGATTTTAAAGAAGTGGGTTTTGATAGCCAAGCCCTTTGTGCATGGAATGGAAAAACTTTTAAAGTTGTCAACAATTATCTCGAAGGTGCAGGAGAAAATGTCATGTTTGGTGGAGCAAAGCCAAGCATAATGGATTTGCTTTGTTCTGACATTGAAGTGCGTCAAAATCACTTTTATAAACCCTTGACATGGCGAGTAGACGACCCATCATACGAAGGGACACATTGGTCAATAAAAAACTTATTTGAATTAAAAAATGCAGATAGAGTATGGATACAAGGCAATGTCTTTGAAAACAATTGGTCTGATGCCCAAACTGGATTTGCTATTCTTTTCACGCCCCGTACAGAAGCGGGAAGTTGCCCTTGGATTACAGTCCAAAATGTCACTTTTGAGCAAAATATAATACGTCACACTGGCAGTGGATTTAATATTTCAGGCAGGGATGGCAACTATTCTGTAACGCATACTAATCGAATTCTAATAAAAAATAATTTGATAGAAGACATAAATGGCGATATATGGGGCGGCAGCGGCCGAACACTGCAAATTCTGAACGGGGTTCATCATTTGACAGTGGACCATAATACATTTATTAATCCACTAGGAGGAACTTTTGTAAATGCAGACGGACCTAATTATCCAAATGAAAATTTTATTTATCTCAATAATATAACTTCAAACGGAGATTACGGACTACACGGCAGTGGCAAGGGAATAGGGAATCCGGCTTTAAATTTTTATTTTCCTGGATCCGAATTTCATCACAATGTGCTTGCAGATGGTCAAGCATCGAATGGAGGTACTGTTTCTAATTATCCTGGAAGCAATTATTTTCCTGGTCCTATTCAAAATATTGGATTTCACGATTTTAATTTTGGTTTAGGTGGTGATTACCAATTATTGCAAGGAAGTTCGTTTAGTGGTGCAGGGTCAGACGGTGTGGACATTGGTGCGGATATTGAAGCATTAGATAATGTTACGGCAGGAGTATTGTCAGGATTAAATCTGGTTTGTGATGCTCAAACATCAAATATTGATCAAGATATGATTAATCCTGAAGGTTCAGAACTGTTACCAAGACCAAATCCAGGAAGAAATTCAGTTTTTATTCCGCATTCTATTGACCAGCAAACTTCGGTTACTATATTGAATATGGCAGGGAAAGTTATTGATGCTGCAAAAGTAAGTAAATTGAAAGATGGATTTGAAATGGATACATCATCACTTGATGTAGGTATGTATTTCATTCGGATTCAAACAGATCGTAAGGTTAATACGTATAAGTGGATAAAAATAGATTAATTTATCCATTTCAATTAAAATTGGAGGACAAACCCATAACTCAAACTCATAACTCATATCTCATATCTCATATCTCATAACTAATTTTCGTATGTCAAAAAAAGTAGTAACACTAGGAGAAATCATGTTAAGGCTTTCTACGCCCAATTATAAACGTTTTGTTCAGGTTGACAGCTTTGATGTCACTTACGGTGGTGGTGAGGCAAATGTAGCAGCAGCTTTATGCAATTATGGTTTACAAGGTACATTCGTCAGCAAAGTACCCGATAATCCCATTGGGCAGGCAGCTATCAATCATCTTCGCAGATATGGTGTTGATACACAGTTTGTAGCTAGAGGTGGAGATCGATTAGGTATTTATTTTCTGGAGACAGGTGCATCTATGAGAGCATCTCAAGTAATTTATGACCGCGCAGGTGCTTCGATAGCAGATGTGGATGCATCCGAGTTTGATTTCGATGAGATATTCGAAGGGGCAGTTTGGTTTCATACGACGGGGATTACGCCTGCATTGAGCGATAAGGCAGCCGCACTTACGGAAGCAGCCTTAAAAGCTGCCAAAGCCAAAGGCATCACTACTAGTATCGACCTTAATTATCGCAAAAAGTTGTGGTCCAAAGAAAAAGCTCGCGAAGTGATGAGTCGTTTGTGTCAATATGTAGATGTTTGTATAGGAAATGAAGAAGATGCGGACACAACACTAGGCTTCAAAGCCAAAGATACCGATGTCACTAAAGGCGAACTCGATCTAGATGGATTTAAAGATGTTTTCCAACAAATGAAAGAGAAATTTGGGTTTAAATTTATTGCTTCTTCTCTTCGTGAAAGCCACAGCGCAAGTGATAATGGATGGAGTGCTTTGGTGTACGATGGCAATGATTTTTACCATACAAAAGAGTATAATGTGCGGATCGTAGATAGGGTAGGAAGTGGAGATTCATTTGCAAGTGGACTTATTTATGGTCTGGTGACAGGAATGAGTATGTCTGATGCTGCTGAATTTGGCGTAGCTGCTAGTGCCTTAAAACACACTATTCACGGTGACTTGAACCATGCCACATTAGGCGAAGTCAAAGACCTGGTAAAAGGTGACGGAAGTGGTCGTGTACAGCGTTAATATATAACCCCGTAGGGGTGCTACATTTTTAACCACGGATGAGAATCCGTGGTTAAAAATGTAGGAAAACATTGATTTTGGCGTTATTTTTGACTGAAAGAATCAAAAATCATGACAAAATCTACACTAATTGTTTATACGTGAGTAAACCCAGCTTTATTATTAAATAAACCTCGATAAAATGAAATCAAAAAGTATCCATATCGAAAGAGCACAAAACATTATCTTGGCTCAAGGTATTTTGCCTTTATATTTTCACAAAGAAGCTTATGTAAGCCTTGAAGTATTGCGCGCTGTATACAGTGCTGGTGTCAATGCCGTAGAATACACCAATCGTGGTGATACAGCTTTCAGCAATTTTAAGGCAATGGTTGCTTTACGTAATGAAAAAATGCCTGAAATGATGCTAGGCATTGGTACGATAAAAAATCTAGCACAAGCCAAAATGTACCGTGAAGCTGGTGCAGATTTTATCGTCAGTCCAGGTTTTGTACCAGAAGTGGCCGCTTATTGTGTCGAAAATGATATCTTTTATGCACCTGGTTGTATGACACCAACAGAAATTATCGCTGCAGAAAATGCTGGCATTGGATTTATCAAACTATTTCCTGGTAATTTGTTAGGACCTGAATTTATGGAGACCATTAAAGAAATTTTCCCTAAATTGATTTTTATGCCAACCGGAGGCGTAGACACGACTTATGAAAATATAAAATCATGGTTTGATGCTGGTGTCAGTGCTGTAGGAATGGGGAGCAAATTGATCTCCAAAAAACTCATGGAAGACAAAGATTATGACACCATAACATCTGAAACCAAAAAAGTATTGGAACTGATCAAAACTATCAAAAATTAGAGAAAAGAATCAAGGCA
This sequence comes from Saprospiraceae bacterium, assembly GCA_035299145.1. Taxonomy (GTDB): domain Bacteria; phylum Bacteroidota; class Bacteroidia; order Chitinophagales; family Saprospiraceae; genus OLB9. The sequence goes on along the minus strand of DATGWZ010000030.1, from coordinate 137,575 downwards.
ATAGGTAGAATTGGCTGCACAATTATTAATACACATTACTTTTTGAATTCTAATATTATGGATTAGGTAACGATGCTTCATCATATCAAGCATGGATCGAGAATGTTACAACTGCAGGATAGAAGTTATTTCCAAATCTGGCTATTGGTTCTAGATTAGTTATGACGGTATAGCAGTTGGATTATTTTTAGATAGTTTATCAAAAAATGCATTTTCAGCCAATGGCTGAAAAAAATTGGTTTGGTGTCTGTATGGTGCCAGATGTTAGTAGTTTTATGATTTTGGTGTCAATTTGGTGCCATATAATATACTACATTTTACCTGAATATACCTCCTTCAAAATTCATAACTGCCTGAAACACAAACGCCAAACAGAAAATTACTTCTATTTGGCGTTATGATTTGCGGACCGGACGGGACTCGAACCCGCGACCTCCGCCGTGACAGGGCGGCATTCTAACCAACTGAACTACCGATCCAACAGTATGCTTTTCTTCTAAAGCGACGCAAAGATATTGATACTTTTTAATTATCAAAATGCTTTTGCTTATTTTTTTTATTTTTTTTTATTTCTTCCATTTTTTGCATCTTATCAACTAGTATGGTTAATTTTGTCCCTCACAGTAAGTTTTTTAATTTAAATCAAACTCAGTATGGTATTTCTTGATTTCGAAAAACCCTTAGAAAACCTTTACGAACAACTTGAGAAAATTCGTCAAGTCGGTGAAGAAGGAGTGATCGACGTAACTGAAAACATTAAAGAACTCGAAAAAAAAATACAAACTACTAAAAAGGATATATATGCCAATTTGACGGGATGGCAAAGGGTTCAGCTCTCTAGACATCCTGAAAGACCCTATACACTTTATTATATCGAGCAGATCACCAAAAAGTTTACAGAACTTCATGGAGACAGGTATTGCAAAGATGATAAGGCTATCGTGGGTGGTCTTGCCAAAATTGATAATCAGAGTGTTGTCATCATTGGTCACCAAAAAGGTGTGAATACGAAGATGAGACAATATCGTAATTTCGGAATGGCTAATCCTGATGGGTATAGAAAGGCACTCCGACTCATGAAGTTAGCCGAACGATTTAACTTGCCTGTTATTTGTCTTATCGATACTCCAGGTGCATTTCCAGGGCTTGAAGCAGAAGAGCGTGGTCAAGCAGAAGCAATTGCACGTAATTTATTTGAAATGGCACAGCTGAGAGTACCTAGTTTGTGCTACATCATCGGTGAAGGTGCTTCAGGTGGTGCTTTGGGTATTGGACTAGGAGATAAGGTATTTATGCTCGAGAATACTTGGTATACTGTTATTTCTCCTGAATCTTGTTCTTCTATTCTGTGGCGTAGTTGGGACCATAAAGAAGAAGCTGCTGAAGCACTTAAACTGACACCTGAATATATGTTGGAATTTGGGTTGATAGATGATATCGTTAAGGAACCTCTAGGTGGAGCCCATACTGACCCTGAGAAGATGGCTAAAACCCTCAAATCGCATATCAAAACCGAACTTGCAGGTCTAATCAACATGGATCCAGAAGAAAGAATCACTCAACGTATAGAGAAATACAGCAAAATGGGAAGATATGACATTGTGGAGATTAAATAATGGCGCTAAAATGGTCAAATGATTGAAAGGATAAAGAGATGGTTTTTTGAAAAGGATCTGAATGCACAACTCATTGCGAAAAAGAACATTAGAAATGGAGTCAATGCAGCCGCTGTCATTGGGATATTATTTGATGGAACTTCCGAAGAAGATCGTAAGATAGTCCATAAATTCAAAAAGCAATTAAATCCTAACGGTAATAAAAAAGTTAAGTCTCTAGCTTTTATCCAAAATAAGTTGCCATTAGACAATATTGATTACGACGCCTACAATCAAAAAGATGTAAAGTGGTTTGGTGTGCCTTTTGGCGAAAAAGTAGAAGAATTTATTCAAACAAATTTTGATATTTTAATCGTTTTATGCGAAAAAATGCGTCCACATTTTGAGTTTATTATTGCTAAATCTCAAGCAACCTTTGTCATCGGCCCTAACATCGAGAGATCTGAACAGTATTTTACTTTTATTGTCGATAATAAAGAGTCAGTTGGATTGCAAAATCTGATAAATAAAATAATTGTTGGAATTGATAAGGTTGCAATAAAATAATTCCAGGAAAAATACAATGCTAATTTTTTTAATAAAAATGCTTTTTAAAAAAAGTTGTAAATAAAAGTAGATACATGAAGGACCAAAGATTTATAGGAACAGGTGTAGCCATTATCACACCTTTTAGAAATAATGAAATCGACTATCCTGCATTGGGTAACATCATAGATTATGTCATCAATGGCGGTGTAAATTATATCGTTGCATTAGGTTCTACGGGTGAGACTGCAACCTTAAATGAAACAGAAGCCAGAGAAGTATTGGACTATTGTATCCAAAAAATAAATAATAGAGTACCACTAGTTGCGGGTAATTTCGGATGGAATGATACTAAAGAGTTGTGCAGAAAAATAAAAGAATATGATTTTAGTAATATAGCTGCAATTCTATCTTCTAGCCCAGCATACGTCAAGCCATCACAAGAAGGTATTTTTAGACATTATGCAGCGGTGTCAGATGCGTGTCCAGTTCCAGTTTTGTTGTACAATGTACCAGGTAGGACAAGGTCAAATATGGAATGGGAAACTACTGTAAGATTAGCTGAATATAGTAGGAATATTATTGGTATCAAAGAAGCTTCTGGAGATCTTATCCAGACCACAAGGATCATAAAGAACAAACCTGATCACTTCATTGTAACATCCGGTGATGATGAAGTTGCACTCCCAATGACAGCAGCAGGTGGTGACGGTGTCATCTCTGTGATGGCCAATACATTTCCTAAGGCATTCAGTCAGATGATTAATTTTGCTTTAGATCAAGATTATTATGCAGCGCGTACTTTAAATTTTAAGACATACGATCTTCACAAATGGCTATATATCGAAGGTAATCCAGTAGGTATCAAATCTGCTATGGAGATATTAGGATATTGTACGAATGAAGTGCGCCTTCCACTTGCTCCTATGTCAGAGACCAATTATACGAAGCTGAATGAAGAGATGCAGCGCATAATCATTAATTTGGGTTAAAAATTCAACCCAGTATTTAGACATTGTTTTTATTGCAATTGATAAAAGTAGGTTGCTTGATCTATAATATCAGGTAGCTTGCTGCACTTGATAACTAATATAGAATACGTATAATATTAAAAAAATGATACCTTCTATTTTTGTGATTTTGTGTTTACCAATGGCATATCCTGATATTAACAGAACGACACTTGCACCAATGCAAGTATAAATATCTAAATTACTAATATTTCCTTGAGGTAAAGGTGCTATAATTCCACTTATACCTAATATAAAGAAGATATTAAAAATATTACTACCCACAATATTACCAACTGCAATATCTGAATTTTTCTTTAAAGCAGCAACGACACTAGTAGCAAGTTCCGGCAGAGATGTACCCGCTGCTACAATGGTTAATCCAATGACTGCTTGGCTCATTCCAAAAGCTGTTGCAAGACTTACTGCACTATCGACAAAAAGTTTGCCACCTACAACTAATAAAATTAGTCCACCAATTATGTACAAAAGTGATTTAAATCTACTCATTTTTGAAATTTCTAAGTCTTCTTCTTCATTACTTGTTTGTGCAAGATTTATTAGATAGTACATAAAAATTGCCATAAATGAGAGAAGTAACAAACTATCACCGAGAGAAATCATATTTGTTCCAGAGCCAAAATCAGTATCATTTAGCATAACATATAACACTATTGCAGCTAGTAGGCTTAAAGGAATTTCCTTTAAAACGGTATTTCTTAAAATAGTCAAAGGATATATAACTGCTGTTACTCCCAAAATGAAAAATATATTAAAGATATTACTTCCTACTACATTTCCTACAGCTATTTCAGAATTACCTGTATAAGCTGAGTATGCACTAATGGCCAATTCTGGGGATGATGTACCGAAGGCAACTACAGTAAGTCCAATCACTATATTCGGTATTTGATAAGATTTTGCTAATGACGCTGATCCATCAACCATTATATTTGCTCCAAAAACAACTAGACCCAATCCTAAAACTAAAATTAAAAAAGCTACCATATCAATTAAATTAAAAGATAAAAGTATGAAATGTTTTTGAAATAGTATATTTATAAATTAAAAAGATTTCATTCGTTTAGGACCATACCAAAGCCAAAACCCTGTCACCGTAAAGGTTATTAAACCTAGTCCCATTACTGTTGTATAGAATAATTTAAACCATCCATCTTTGATACCTAAATACTTATCTACCATGGATCCGTCATGTATTTGTTCAATAATATCAGCATTTCTTCTTTCAACTTTTAATATATTCCCAGTCATTGCGTCTATTTGTAGACCATAATAATGTTCTTTAAAAGTGAATTTTATAATGCCTTTTTCTGGTCGAATATCTAATCGATCTATTGTGGGATCAAGTTTTTCAGACATGGAATCTTGTATATAAAGAGATGCTTTTTTGTAAAGACTATCAATCGTCAACCAATCTTCTGGTTTTGTTGACACTCCCTTTTCTGTTGTAGAGAGTATTAACCCGCCACTATTTTTTTTCCAACCCAAAAGTATACCTGAAAGTCCTACCAAGAATAGAAATGCAAACAAGAAAATACCACTTACTCTATGCACTTTTCTGAATCCTCTTATGGTTTTAGCTTGTTGTTGCCTTCTCTGTTGTATGTCCATTATTTGGTTCTGACATTAAAAGTACAAATTAAGTGAATTTTTTTCAATTCTCTATTCTTTTGTCATCCAAAAGGTCTCTCAAAATAATCGTTTTTGATAGCTTTTGACCATTTCTCAGTACTTTAAATGTTATCTCTTTACCTACCTTTCCAGCTAGTTTTTTGTTTATTTTGTTTATATTTAGCCATTTGTAGGACCAGAAACCTACTTTTTTGATAATGTCACCTGGTTGTAGACCTGCTACATCGGCAGGAGAACCTTCTACAATATGTCTGATGTAATATTCATTGAGATGTTCGCCAAATGCATAAAGTGTGATCCCACTCTTGTCATATTCGAAGTCTTTGTTATAATTTTTATGTGCTTTAAGATATAGTTTAGAGTGATGCAAATCCAAGACTACGTCAAATCGTTCCAATAAATGATTACCTATCAGACCGTTACGTATCACTTTGTCAGCCTTTAGAACAATATCTTCTAAGTCCTGAAAGCTACTCACCAAATTGTTAAATTCAAATGTACCTAAATTAAGCTGATGCACCTTACCTACATAACCATTAATCTCGCCACCCAAGCCTTTTCCTAGATTGCCTTTAATAATTTGTTTGGGCAGAATGAGCATACTATCTGTATTATTATGAAACATTGTAGTGAGACTCGCACCTGTATCTAACAGTAATTTTGATATAGTCTCTTTGCCCGGAAGTACAGATGTTTTACAATTGAGATATGGTTTGGAATTTATGATTTCTATGTCAAAAGATTGGTGTTTATTCAGTTTTTTGTAATTATATGTATTTGGATCAGAGACGGTTATTTCCATTCTTTTGTAGTTGATTTTTAATATCAATCCTCTAAAAAATTCTGCACCTAAAATACCATCTATGGGTTTGCCTATATATTCTTCAAGGAAAACCATATCTTCTTCTAATACTATGATATTGCTCTTTATTGTTTGGGTATTAACTAATTGTAAATAAATACTGTTGCAGACGTGGGCAAAAACATCTCTATTCATGTCTGAACCTAAAAGTTTAATTCTTTTGGAATATGGTATTTTTAGTATTTCGGCATACTGCTTTTTAAGTAAAACTGAGTTTTCAGCACCTGTATCAAGGATGAATTTTAAGGGTATTTTTTTATGAAAAATGATATCTACTACGATAAAACCTTGATGGTAATCAAAGGGTAGAACTATCTCATTTTGTGAACCAAGTAATGGATGACTTTGATTTGTTGCCCTCATCATGTAAGGCATAATCAATAATACGAATACACCAAAGCTAACTTTGAACCAATTATAAGTTAAGTATTTTACAATTGCACCCAAAAAAATACATTTTAGTGTTGAAGTGACTTTGAAGGAAATATAGCAACGGCTGTCTAAATATTTCTACTTCATTCAACTAACACAAATTCAGTATGAAAAGTTATAACATTTGTAGAGTACAATAAAAAAGCCAGAATAATATTGCTACTATCCTGGCTTATGGACTGTCTATTTGATTATATTGCTAAACTACTTTTTGTCTTCGCCTACTTCTTCAAATTCTACATCTGTCACATCTTCTGTGGTATTATTTCCATCATTAGGTGTACCTGCACCGAAATCTTGAGCACCACCTTCTGCACCACCGTTTTGGCTAGCTTGGTAAATATCCTGTGATGCTGCTTGCCATGCTGTATTCATGGTTTCCATAGCTTTGTCAATAGCTGCTATATCTTGCATTTTCTGTGCATCTTTAAGTGCTGCAAGTGCTGATTCAATACTTGCTTTTTTGTCAGCAGGTATTTTATCGCCTAGTTCACTCATTTGCTTTTCTGTTTGGAATATCAATCCATCAGCGGTATTAAGTTTTTCAGCTCGCTCTTTAGCTATTTTGTCAGAGTCAGCATTCGCAGCTGCTTCTGCTTTCATTTTAGCTATTTCTTCTTGCGAAAGTCCTGTAGACGCTTCTATTCTGATATTTTGTTCCTTACCAGTACCTTTGTCTTTTGCAGCAACTTTTAGGATACCGTTTGCATCCATATCAAATGTTACTTCGATTTGTGGTACACCTCTTGGTGATGGTGGTATTCCATCAAGGATAAATCTACCAACACTTCTGTTGTCACGAGCCATTGGTCGCTCACCTTGTAGGATATGTATCTCTACACTTGGTTGATTATCAGCTGCGGTAGAATATGTTTTGGTCTTTTTAGTAGGAATGGTGCTGTTAGACTCGATAACTACATCAAATACATTTCCCATTGTCTCAATACCTAATGATAATGGTGTCACGTCAAGCAATAATACGTCTTTGACATCGCCACTCAATACACCACCTTGGATGGCAGCACCTAGGGCTACGACTTCATCAGGGTTAACACTTCTGTTTGGTTTTTTGCCGAAAAAGTCTTCTACTGCTTGTTGGATAGCTGGTATTCTAGTAGATCCTCCTACAAGGATGATCTCATCGATTTTACTTTTTGCCAATCCAGCATCTTTTAATGCATCTTCGCAAGGCTTCAATGTTCTTTTGATAAGGGTATCAGCCAACTGCTCAAATTTTGAACGACTCAGTTTCATAACCAAGTGTTTTGGAACTCCATCTACTGCCGTTACATAAGGCAAATTGATTTCAGTTTCAGCTGAAGATGACAATTCTATTTTTGCTTTCTCTGCTGCGTCTTTGATTCTTTGAAGAGACATTGGGTCTTTTCTAAGATCAACATTTTCTTGAGCTTTAAATTCATCAGCCAACCAATCTATAATCACTTGATCGAAATCGTCACCACCTAAATGTGTATCACCATTTGTGGATTTTACTTCAAATACACCATCACCCAACTCTAGGATCGAGATATCAAATGTACCACCACCAAGGTCAAATACTGCGATGGTTGAATCGTGTTGTTTTTTGTCCAAGCCATAAGCCAAAGCTGCTGCAGTAGGCTCATTGATGATTCTTTGTACCTTCAGACCAGCGATTTCTCCTGCTTCTTTGGTAGCTTGTCTTTGTGAATCATTAAAATATGCAGGCACTGTAATGACTGCTTCTGTTACTTCTTGTCCTAAGAAATCTTCAGCGGTTTTCTTCATTTTTTGAAGTACCATGGCAGAGATTTCTTGTGGTGTGTACAATCTACCGTCGATGTCTACTCTCACGGTATCATTGTCTCCTTTTGCTGTTTTGTAAGCTACTCTACCAGCTTCTTTACCTACTTCACTGAATCTATTGCCCATGAATCTTTTGATAGATGCGATGGTTCTAGTTGGATTAGTGATGGCTTGTCTTTTTGCAGGATCGCCTATTTTTCGCTCACCATTGTCAAGAAATGCAACGATGGACGGCGTGGTTCTCTTGCCTTCTTCATTCGCTATAACGACAGGTTCATTACCTTCCATTACTGCGACACAAGAGTTTGTGGTTCCTAAGTCTATACCTATTATTTTACCCATTGCTATGTGTTTTTATTTGATTTTAAGTAATTGATTTTTTAATTTACAATTATGTATAGTCAATACTTATGCCAAATGAAATTTTAGCAAAATCGAGATAAAGTGTCTGTCAAAATGGATAAGAAGTCGGTAAAAAAGTCAAGAATCCCTGACAGTTCGTCAGTTATTGTTGTTTTACACTAACTTAAGTTTTAATACGAATACTAAAACTAACTTATTTGAAATTTAGGCTTTTTGTAAAGACACCATTTCTAAGTGAGTCCAAAGTAGCGGGTGCAAGTTCGATATCAGTTCTGATAAACTCAGTCTTCGCTGAAAACAAACCAACTCCTCCATTACTTAAATTAGTGAAAATTGGAATTTCTCCGCTTGATGTGATACCTAGATTGGCTTGACCTATTGATATGTAGTCTTTGACTGCTTGTCCCCCAGTAATAATCACTAACTCAGCAGAATTGAAAAATCTCTCTACATTGGTTTCTTTAATAAAGGCTCCATTCATAAACTCATAGAATGTCTGACCTTTAAAACTATGCTCATATCTGGAGAGGTTTCTTGCTACATTCCAAGTAATTGTAGTATCTACAGATTGATTGTTTCTTACCTCAGTGATGTGGAATAACAATTTGATATCATGGATGACACCTTCTGCACCACCTGACCATCTGATTCTAAAGTCAGTGTTGTACCCAAAAGCCAGTTTTGCACTAGCATTAGGGGTTGAAACACTGGATACACTATATGGTGTAATAGCTGTTGTAGTAGCTTCTGTCAATATTGTATTATCATTTTTTTTAATCACAAGTCTATAATCATCTTTCCCTACATAATTGATCTCATTATTTTTTATCTTATAAAGGTAGTTTGGTGCATCTGCAAAAGTTCCAGGTGCTCTTTGGTAGCCTTCGAGATTTCCATCTACACGTTTTAAAAGATGACTTTTACCTGTTTTTACATGGACAATTGACACTTCAATATTATCATAATATAATAAAGCAGGATCCTTTGCTAATATAAAAGCGGATGTTTCTTCATCAGAAAATGCTCTCTCTACTCTTATATATGTTGCTGTATCTTTGTCTGAAATCACACCGTATACGACAGGTATGTCTACTTTGCCTTCGGTAAGATCAAAATCATTGGAGCATGAAAAAAAAGAAACTATGGTTGCAAATAATGCCAATTTAACTGACACACTTTTTATGATATTCATTATCTTTAAATTACACTTTAACGTAAGAAACGCAAAGGTAGCGTATTTATATATATTGTTACAAGAAAAACTGGGACAAAAAAGTCTTTACTTGCGCCAATGTCTTATCCACGACGTTTTGAATTTTCTCCATAAACTTGAAGGTTAGTTGATTGAATTTTGTGATTAGGACCTATAGAAAGAAAGTAAAATTCTCTATAAACTATAAAGTTTTAGAGCTTCTTGTAGTATTTCTTTGATGGTATTAACTGGTAAGTCTTCGTGTGCATTTACGCGGAATATTTTCATTTTGGATCGATTACCATCTTCTAATTTGGGGTGTAAGAGCTTCTTGCCTTCAACCATCAAGATGTAAGGTTCATCTGTTTTTTTATCTACCCAAAGATAACAAAGTGGTTTTTTAACATAACAAAAACAAGGCATTCCATATTTGATAGTTTCATTTATTTTGGTATCTGAACTGACGATTAATGCACGCAAGGCAAGCAAACAACTTTTATTGGGTTCTTCTTTTATTATGTAAAAATTATCTATTTCATTATGCATATCCTTGTAACGAAAGCTAACTCATCAAAGTTCTAATTTAAATAAAAATATCAACCAATTATGCTATAAATACAAAACATGATGGATAAATTTTTTTGTATAAATAATATCATCTAACTTTCACCCGTCAAAACGAATTATCATGCATTTAGCCATTGTGGATTGGGTAGTTATAGCGCTATTTTTTATTATTACTATGATTGTAGGGCTTATGGTCTCTAGAAAATCTGGGTCTAGTAGTTCTGAGTATTTTTTAGGCGGTCGCAGTATGTCTTGGTGGTTATTGGGTGTTTCTATGGTGGCGACGACTTTTTCTGCTGATACACCCAATCTTGTCACGGACATCGTCCGAACCAGCGGTGTAGCAGGCAATTGGGCTTGGTGGGCTTTTTTACTCACTGGGATGCTGACTGTTTTTGTCTATGCTAAACTTTGGCGCCGTTCAGGCATCACTACTGATTTGGAGTTTTATGAGATGAGATATAGTGGGTGGGAAGCTAGTTTTTTGCGTGGTTTTCGTGCCATATATTTGGGCGTGTTTTTTAATGTCATGATCATGGCTACTGTCATGCTAGCGGGGATTAAGATAAGTGGAATTCTATTGGGTTTATCACCTGTCACCACGGTATTGATTGTGTCTGTTGTGACTGTAATTTATTCATCTATCGGAGGATTTAAAGGTGTCATTTATACGGACTTTTTTCAATTTACTTTGGCTATGATAGGTATGATATGGGCAAGTGTTTACATCGTTAATATGCCTGAAATAGGTGGATTGACACAGCTTTTATCTCATCCTTCGGTGACGCCCAAATTAGATTTTCTACCAGATTTTAATAATATGGAGGTCCTAGTACCTTTGCTCATTATTCCCATAGCAGTGCAGTGGTGGAGTGTATGGTATCCCGGTGCCGAACCAGGTGGAGGCGGATATATTGCACAAAGAATGTTATCAGCAAAAAACGAAAAAAATGCTATTGCAGCAACCCTTCTTTTTAATGTGGCACATTATGCCTTACGTCCTTGGCCGTGGATTTTGATAGCTTTGGCATCTTTGATTGTTTTTCCAACATTAGATTCCATTCAAACCGCTTTCCCTGGAATAAATCCTGAATTTGTAAAGGATGACTTAGCTTTTTCAGCTATGCTTTCTTTTCTTCCGGCTGGTTTGTTAGGTATCGTAATAGCTGCATTGATAGCGGCATTGATGTCGACCATAAGTACACATTTGAATTGGGGCAGCAGTTATATTGTAAATGATTTTTACCAACGCTTTGTAAATCCAATAGCAAAAGAAACAGAATTGGTAAATGTGGGTAGGATTTCTACAGTAGTTCTAATGGTCTTGGCAGCAATATTTGCTTTATTATTGACCAGTGCGTTACAAGCTTTTAATATTCTGCTACAAATAGGCGCAGGGACGGGACTTTTGTTTATTTTAAGATGGTTTTGGTGGAGAATCAATGCGATGAGTGAAATCGTAGCTATGGTAGTCTCATTTGTAATAGCTGTAGTTATGGAAATAGGTATCAAAGACCAACTAGCATCCCATGAAAAACTAGTGATCGGTGTTCTACTCACAACTATTGCATGGGTGGTAACCGCTTTAGTCACAAAGCCTACGGATGGTAAAGTCTTAATACAATTCTATATGACTATCAGACCACATGGCATGGGATGGAAACCTGTGATCTCTCAAGGCATTGCAAATGGATCTATCACGCAAGAACATACCAAAACAGGTAAACTTTCTACTGAAGTGCTCATGATGTTTTTAGGGTGTATAGGTATTTATTCTCTTCTATTTGGAACTGGATATATTATCTATGGACAAATGGCAAATTCTGCCATAGCATTTGTAATAGCACTTTTTGTTGGTGTCAGTCTGAAAAAGTTGTGGGTGAATATTGAATGATTTGGATTTTTTTGACGATGTATGGTAATCAAGCGAGACGCTTTAACTAACCCAAGCTTAGCGGTGACGCTAAGCTTATCATATAAGGCAAACGTTAAGGATAGCAGATTTTCTGTTTTATCAGCTTTTTCCATATGATACTTTTATGCAAATTGTATGATACTTTAATGCATCAGTGGGATCTAGTGGGAATTCAGTGGGAACTCGTGGGAACTCAGTGGGAACTCGGTGGGAACTCGGTGGGAACTCGGTGAGAGTATAGTCGGAACGTGTAGGGAGCATGTAGGGAGTTGATAGGGAGTAAGTAGGGAGTAAGTAGGGAGTTGTTTCGTCCTTACGGTCCTTAAAGCTTGGAATTTATTTTTTTCTACCGAAGTACAGTACCTAACGGTACTTAACCTAAGCCTTAATCTCAAACTTAGACTTAACCTTAACCTAAATCTTAGCCTTAGCCTTTACCTCAATATATGGAACTTGATCTGGCCTTGGGTATCTATTTCTAATGCGGGAGACGGTATTTTAAAGATATTGAACACCGAACATATTGTTTTTAACAATGGATTTTTGGGGTTCAATTTGGGTAAATCTACATCAAAACCTAGATAAAACTGATGATATCTTGGGTATTTATCATCCAAAGAGAAGATAAAACCATCTTTTTCCCAAGTATTATTATATCCACCATACATGTTTTCGGCACTATGACCGACGGCGACATTTAACCATTTAGGCCATTTATTTCCTTCGTGCAGAAAAGAATGTACATTCACAGATGCCCAATAGGTCTGTGCATTATAATCCTTAAGGAATCTCTCGAAAAAATTGGCACCAAATAAATCATTTGCGCGCTGAAAGGCGGAAGTTGCCGCTTTGCCATTATTAGCACTAAATCGTTCTCTCGAATATGATTGAGGAATAGAAGAAACTTTAATGGAAATGCGCTGCTCATCCCAATAATGTTGTTGAAGTGCAAAAATGCTAGTTCCAGTCAAGTTGGCAGCCATATCAGGAATAGAAAAGCCCCATTTTGACGAGAAACCATCCATGACCTCTATTGTAGACTGAAATAATGTACCACAAACCATACCTGTGAGCATGCTCTTTTTTTTGCTTAATCCAGTCCATCGTGCTCCTTGGAAACATAGCACACCTTGAAGATAGGCAGTATGGATATGACCTAATTTGTCCATATGTCCCCATTCGCCCCAATCATTAAAAAGGTGAAAAGGTTCTTGATCAAATTTTTTGTACCATGTGTTGTAAAGGCCTATGGAAAATGCTGTATATGTGGTAGCTGTAAAAATTAGGGCAGTATTGTATCGCTTTTTATTCAAAGTGTCAGAAGGTATCAGAAAAGATTGAGACTTTCCTAACACTTGTATCATTAGAATAAATGAAATGGTAAGTAAAAAATACTTGCTTTTCAAATTAAAAGTTTTCACAAAGGTATTCAATCAACCTTAAATCAATGTCATTTTATGGTTAAAATACGTATAAGGAAGACAGTGTGGACATTTTTAAACAATCAGTGTGGGAGTATATTAATTTTTTAATTACTTTTGTATCTTAACCAACAGAATAAATCTTCTCATGAAATGAGCATGGAACCATCTTTGTGGCACACAACCTTGATGATTATTTTTCATGCGAATTCCATGTGACAATTAAAATACGATTAAAATAAACACATGAAAAATATATACTTATTACGAGTCACATTTGGTTTAGTTGTTGCATTTTTTCAGATGTTTGAAGTAGGCGCTCAGATATTACCTCCTGTAACAATAAACAAAAATCAAAATTTTCAATATTCTAATTATCAGTTTGCGCCTTTAGCTGTTAATCCTGCGCTTGTGGGTTCAGATGGGTTGTATAGGTTTTCATCTATGATTAGTAGTAAGTTTAATGATGTTTATAGATTGCCTTCGAGTCAACTTAATTTTTCTTCTGAATATACCATTATCAAGGGATTTAAGAGTACTGACAAAGTTGGAATTGGGGTGAGTGCGGATTTGATAGGGTTTGCAGGTTTTTATCCTTTACCAAAACCTTTACCAAATGGTACTAATTACTCCTTTGGAGCAGCGTATCATTACAGTCTAAATACTGCTGCTACAGACTTTTTGTCTTTTGGAATTCAGTATAATTCGGATTCAAGGTATTTTGTTGAAGAGCCTATAGAACCTTCGATATCGTCTGTTAATCCAATAGGAGACCCGGATATTGATTTATTTAATCTCCAAAATACTACATTTTACGATAGAACAGAAAAAAGCAATTGGTCGGTCGGTTTGTTGTACAAATCTACCATTGGACATCAAACAAAATCATTTGGGATATCTACTTACAAATTAAATAGTGTGTTGGCCACTCTGCCTACAAAGCCAAATTTAAATCGATATGGTTTTAATGCACATGGGTCTTATGATATAAATTTATACAAAAATATAAGCATCACGCCAGGATTCTTTTATTCAAATTTTGAGTTTTCAAAGTTGTTGAATATCAATACCAATGTTTCCTACTGGATAAATAAAGAAAAAATGTCTAAAGTATATCTAGGTTTGGGGATCACTGATATCAAGAGAACGATCATCTACGCAGGAGGTGTCTTCAGGGGTATAAACTTAAGTCTAGCCTATGATATAAACACAATGTCTGATGACCAATTCTCAAGCATTCAAAGTGGAATTGAACTAGGAGCATCGTACACTGGATTGGCTAGGAAAAATAAGTAAGTTTTAGGTTTCAGATCTTGGCAAATCAAGAAAAGCGCTGATTTAAAGTTGGTAAGCATTAATTTTATAAGAAAAATGCAAAAATGTGGCGGCTAAGAGACTATTCTGCTAAAAAATACTGTTAAAATGGGTCTTTTTTGTTTGATATTAAAAAATTGCCTTATCTTTCGTGGTCTAAACAAATAAAATATCCGGTAATATGCGGTTTAAAATTTTACATATAGTATTGTTAATCAGTTGTTTGAATGTGTATTTGATAGGTCAGGATCTCCATTTTTCTTACTATCAGTTTACGCCACTCAATGTAAATCCAGCAAATGCGGGTGCGTTTTCAGGATCATATAGGGTAAGTGGTATTTATTCTGATAAACAAGCTGCTATCACACCACGACCTTTTAGAACACTTACTGTTTCTGCTGATGCTCCTATCATAAGAGGAATAAGAAAGCAGGACTGGATAGGTGTAGGAGTGCAAGCGGATATAATTGGGAGTTCAGGTTTAAATGATTTTAATGCAGAGCCAGGTACTGCAAATCCAAGTGCTCTTCAGAGTATGACTTTTATAAAGGCAGGTTTAGCCTATCACTTATCTTTAGACAAAAAACAAACCAATATTTTGACATTTGGTATTCAATATTCGAGTGGAAATAGAGGTTATAATATGCTTACTCAAAATGATGCAAGGGTATTTCCTCAAACTATGGTGCCAGACAAAGATATAGAAGAGTTTAACAGTAATCAAGGTCAAGGTGGCGGCTCTGGAACTGATCCGAATGAAAGAATATCTATAGGTCTAAAAGACTGGAGTTCAGGCATTTTGTTTAATGCTAGAAGAAAAAACGCTGACCTAAAATTAGGTATCGCACTAGAAGGTCTTTTTGCTCCAGTGGTTAGTTTTGTCAAGACTGTTGACTCAACAGAAAATAAATATCGTGGTATAAATTTCCATGGAGAGTATGATATGACCATTAACAAAAGGGTAAATATCATCCCTGGATTTTACTATTATAATCTTGGTCCAGCAACTGCGTTTAATGTGAATACTCATGCTACATACCAGTTAGATCCAGAAAAGGACCTTAAGTTGACAGCAGGTCTAGGAACTAGAAATCTTAGAGCTATTATTTTTTACGCTGGGGCGATCATAAAAGATATTAAAGTTGGCTTTGCTTTTGACATGGATATATCCACAGCCGTATTAGGATCTAATAATGTAGGTGGTTTCGAACTCTGTGCTAGTTACATGGGTAAGATTTACAAAAAGCCGAAGCCGAAACCTGTTATATTCTGTCCTAGACTGTAAAATAATTTGTTAGATAAATAAAGAACTGAATAATTTCTCAAAAGATGACATTAAGATTTATTATATTTTTATGTAGTATGTTTGTGCTAAGTGTTGTGTCCTATGCGCAACCTGTCACGGCAACTAGCTATGAAACCATGATCGAAACTGCCGAAACTGCAGCCGCTAATTACGATTATCAGAATGCTATTGAGTGGTTTGACAAAGCATATAAAGAAAGTAAGGATCCATACTTGCAGATTGCCATTTCTGACTTGTATATGTTGCTACGCGACTATCCAAAAGCAGAACGTGGTTATGACAGAATCTTAAAAAAAGATAGAACAGAAGAGTTCACAGACATCAAATTGGATTACGCACGTTCATTAAAGTTCCAAGGAAAATACAAACTTGCTATGGATGCATTGAATGAGTTTATATCCATCATAGATAGCGATTCTCTTAGAAATGAAGCTAAGTTAGAATTAAAAGGTATTTTAGGTCTTGAGAAATATCCTGAAAACATAGAAGCAGCGGTAAGTTTTGCCAATGAAAGTATAAACTCTCCTTCTGCTGAGTCAGCACCTGCTATGTATTCTGATGGTACACTTTATTTTTCTAGTTTAAATTCAAAAACAACAACGGTCATTGATGGTCAAGAAGGAGATTATCACGCCAAATTATATAATGCTGCAAGAACACCACAAGGTGACTTTGCCAAAGCAACTGCTTTAGAAGAGTCCATCAATAGGGTAGAGTATCATATTGGCGGAGTTTCTTTTTCTGCAGATGGCCAAAGAATGTATTTTACAAGAGCTAAACCGCTTAATAATGGATTGTCCACATCAGAAATTTTCTTATCCAATAGAGTAGGAGATAAATGGGGTACACCTTATGCTTTGGATGTCGTAAATAGTGAATTTAGATCACGTCATCCTTACGAAGGTGAGCTTTTCGGTAGTAAGGTATTGTATTATGTGTCTGACATGCCAGGTGGATTAGGTGGGTACGATATATATTATTCTCCGATTACAGGTGATAAATATGGCAATCCTATCAATCTTGGACCTGTCATCAACACATCTAAAAACGAAGAATCACCTTTCTATAAAGATGGTACTTTATATTTCAGTTCAGCAGGTCATCCAAGTATGGGTGGAATGGATAATTTCTTTTCATCATGGAATGGCTCTAAATGGGAAGTACCTACCAATATGGGTTATAATTATAATTCATCTTATGACGATACTTTCTTAAGATTTAATGCAAGTGGAAATGCAGGTTTTGTAGTTTCGAATAGAATACACAAAGACAAAAAGAATTTTAAAGGCAATGAAACTTGTTGTGATGATATCTACCTGATCCAAATCAGAGATTTAGTGATAGATTTACAAACGTTGGTGACCAATGAGAAAGGGCCTTTAGAAGGTGCAACTGTAGAATTATTTGAGAAAGGTAAAAAAGTCCCTACAGACTCAAAAACCAATTTCACATCAAATAACTTTGGTTTTCTTCTAGATGCTGATAAGTCCTATATTGCTTATGTGACAAGAGAAGGTTATTATCCTGATACTATTACATTCAACACTAATGGGATTTTTGATGATTATACTGTAAAGAAAACGGTAGTCCTAAAACCTAAACCATTCGAATCTGATACAGAAACATACGCTATAAACGAGCCGATCAGACTTAACAATATCTATTATGATCTAGATGATGATAAGATTTTGCCAGCTGCAGAAAAAGATTTGACTTATTTGATAGAATTGATGGATCAATATCCTGATATGGTGATTGAGTTGTCATCACACACAGATAGTAGGGGAGTAGGCGCGTATAACCAAAAGCTGTCTCAAAGAAGAGCAGATTCTGCAAAAAGATGGTTGGTCGCTGAAGGTATCCAAGGTGATCGTATCAAAACTGTGGGTTATGGTGAGAAGCAATTATTGAATAGATGTAAAGACGGCGTCAAGTGTAGCGAAGATGAGCATCAGCTCAATAGACGTACAGAATTTAAGATTGTGGCAGGTCCACAAACCATACAAGTAAAAAAATCAAGACTAAAGTCTGAAGAACCAGCAAAATAGTATTGATTAATAAATCTAAACCAAAAATGTAAAATGAGAGATAATCAAACGTTTTTTACCCTGACCCTGAAGGGAAATGTTTGATTATCAATTTAATTGCAGTGTAGAATCAAGTAAAAATATTATAAAGTGTTAGAAGATTAGATTTTCTAACACTTTTTTATTTTTAGGGTATGTTGAAATTCACAAAAACAATTGATAATCATTATACCTATATCAAGATATTTGGACCTGAATGCGCTTAAATATCATTCATGTCATGCAAAGCTTTTCACTTAGTTTAAATTATTTTTGAAATCTTATCTGCAATTGAGTTTGATGCCTTAATAGCTCCATCCATATAACCACTAAATGTTTTTGCGGTTTCTGTTCCTGTAAAGAAAAGTTTATTATTCATATAACTTTCTTCAAATACTGCATGTCCATTATTAAAATGTGGCGGCAAAAAAGTATCATTGTTGGGTTGGATGAATGTATCATTCCAAATTTTATCGTTATAACTTATGAATTCAGTAGCTTCATTTCCAAAATAGCGTTTCAGTTGCTCAATAATTTTATCTTTTCGCTCTTCAAAAGTATAATGCGATGCTGAACCATTTAAAAATCCTTTTAGTGCAAATTTTGTGTCTTCATAATTGCTATGATCATATATTTCAGTAGCTAATCCTGATTGACTATAGATACTACCTGAAAAACCTTTGTCTTTCCAAAATGCTTTTTTGTACTCCACAGAAAATTTTATGGAACCACTCATCCAGGTTTGTGTTTTCTGCATCACTTGGGTGAGTGCTTGCGGTAATTCTGGAAAAAATTGGATTGAATGAATGGCTAATTTGGGTGGTAGGGCAACAATTACGTATTTACAGAAAAAATTATTTTTCAAACTATCTGTAAGTTTAAGTTTATTATCCTCTGCTGCAATCTCTACAATTTTGGAATTTAGCAGCATACTTTCTTTGCCAATATGTCGATATAATGCTTCAACAATACTGTAAGTACCGCCCTGAATTCTATAAGCTGAATGACTATTGGCTGGCACATAGTATTGTTGTGGCGGCTCAAAAGACATCGTTTCAAACAAAGCAATGCCCTCCGTATGTTGTTCAAAATAACCAATATTGAGTTCTGACAATAAACCTAAAAGGTTAATATGTTCTTTACCAAACCAAGTGGCACCCATTTCCATAGGTGTATCATCATGGCCATAGATGGTTTCTATACGTCCGCCCAAACGGTCTTGTGCTTCTATAATCTTAAAGCTAATTCCTGCTTTCTTAAGTCGATAAGCTGTTGACAGTCCACTTAAACCTGCTCCAATTATGATAATATCCTCCATTCTTTATATTTAACTAAGACTATACAAAAGCAAAAAGATGCAAAATAAAAAACTATGTAACTATACTTTTTTATTTATTCCAATTCCCTAGTCTCAAGATTAAAGGTCTGATATATCTGTAAGTGACCCATCCAATCCCTGCAATCACGAGTATAAAAACCGTCGGAAGTATGGCGCCAAAAGTATAAGTCATTCCCAAAATAAAACCTAAGATAAATTCTGCGTAGTACAAAGGTATAAAAAAGCTTAGTACGATTAAAATGTAAAGCACATTGTCCAAAAACGGTCTAAACGCATACGTAAATGATGCGGCAAGTACAATGCCCAACACTAAGCCCACCATAAAAATCCAAACAACTTTGTTCATAGCGTTATTTGACTGTTGTGTCTCTGTACCATTTTGATCCAATCTCTTTTCAACCCTAGTCAAAAGAAACCAGGTAAGTATAGGCAACAATAATCCACTCCACCAATTGGATATAGCAGGAAGATCTTCTGAGTGCAGGATATGATGACTAGTGACGCCACCATGAAAATGCTCCCATAGTAGGAAGGTGAAAATTAAGGCAGTCACTAAGCCAACTATAATGGTTTTTATTTTTTTGAAATTTTGGGTTTGCATGTGTTTGGGGATTATTAATTGGTACGTGCATTTTGAGTAACTAGTGCACTTCTGATCTGAAATTGTAAATTCTTAAAATATGACTCATCGAAGTTTTAAACTTCGGCGATCGGGTGTTGGCATTTCGTTTTTTTATAGACACAAATTTACAAAATAATGATTCAAGTTGATTTTAGTTTTGTCAATTTTCTCACTTTCAGAAGTGAATTTTGCATATCTCAAATCTTTAAACCCACAAGTGTTAATTAATAAATCATTTGAAATCCATTGTAAGGGAGATTTGACATTATTATCAATTAGCTCTTGAATCCAACAGTTAACAACATTGAACCAGTGATTCCCATCTTTATCCTGAACATATCCAATTAAAGCACTATGATCTAACTTTACACCATGAACATTTTGTTTGAATCTTTCGATACCTCCTGTAAATTTGTTAGGATCGCTGCCTAAGACATATTCTTTTTCTCTATTATTTGGGATTGAAGTTGACAATCTTTTAGCTTCAATAGTGAAGAAAGGAGTTGTATCTGCAAAGTGTTTAAAAACTCCTATATCAACTTTTCGGCCATTACCCTGTCTAGCTTCTGGTTGGAAAATAAATGGCTGAGACTTTGAAAAATGATTTAAAGTTTTACCAAGTTGTTCATTTAAATCTTCTTCCGGTTCGTTTACTTTACCTTTAAAATGCTCTTGAAATTTGAATAATGTTTCTTCCAAAAAAACAATTAGTTTTTCTTTTATTGTACCTTTCTTTATTGAAGGATTAGGAACATTAGACATTGGGTTGTGATTATCCTTTAACATTAGTATCCTGCATTATAAAGGTCAACAATAGTTTCATCTGCATCTCTTAAAGCTATCGATTCTAGCCAATATCTCAATTCTTTAGGCTTAATTAAATAAATTAAATCATCATCATAAATTTTTACGACTCTATTTATCCTATAACTTGTTCCCATTTTGTTATAAACAAGTTCTGCAATATGGTTTTCAATCTCAATTTCAGTTTTAAGCGGTTTGTGATTAGTATTATTCCCATATTCGAATACCGAGCAAATAAAAGATTCTGTTCTATAAATACTCTTTTGCAAATATTTCTTTGATTCCGTTTCAAATAATGAATTCAAAACTTCAGTAAATACTACCCCAAAACTAATTAGCTCTTTTTCACTAGTAGCATCTAAAACTTTTACATTGGTGTCTTTTCCTAAAAATTCTATTCCATATTTTAAAGTATCTCTAATTAAAATTTCATCAAATTTTGTCAACTCAATATCTTTTTCATCTTCGGGAAATGGAATACCTAAAATATCTTTTTGTAATGTTGTTTTAGTTGAACGACTTACTCCACTTCTTGCACTAGTTGTTAGTATATAAAATCTATAAAGAGGATTATCTTTAATCCGATGATATACTTTCTCTAATTCTTCCCTTTCATTTAGAGGAGAATGAATACCAATTATTTCGTTTTTGTATCCTAGTTTGTCATCACTAAAAAAAACAGGAATTGAATTTGATCCGATATTTTTTTTAATCAAAAGCAAAGGCGGCATAAATATATTTTCATTTCTTGGCCACTGAAAGTATTTTGAAGTATTCTTTTGGGTTTTTGTAATCCCTTTTTCAGAAAAATCTTCTGGTTCAACATAATTAAGGTTTAAAAGATAAGCAGGTTCAGAATATCCTCCTTTTTTCTTTTCAAAATCAGATTTTACTAATTCTTCATCGTTTTTTCCTTTGATAAAACCATCACCATAAATCCACCCTTTTTTCGTATCTAAGAAATCCTTTAAGCTTTGAAAATCAGTGAGTTTGTTGATAAAAGACACTAATCTACCACCACCTAATAAATTAGATTTCCATATAAAAGGATTTTGTATGGCGTCAGTTTTACTGACTTTATGAAAGTCATAATGATCAATTTCAAAGTATTGACGTTCTTTAGCGGTTTTTAATTTTTTTACCGTAATATGATAAATCGGATTCTTGTCTGGTACTTTGTTTTCTAGAAAAAAGGCAGAAACTGCAACATTCTTCTCATTTCCTTTATTTTTAAAAAGTACATTACTTAAATATGTAAAATCTATAATTTGAGGAATGTTATATTCACTAAACAACCACTTTCTAAAATTTATTGGTTTTTGTGAATTATTATAAAGTAAAGGACCTGACGGTAAAATAAAAGATAGTAATCCGTTCTCTTTTTTTACAAGGTTCATCCCAAGTATGGTAAATAATAAGGCACTTTGATTGTTGGGAACTTGTTCTACGAAATTTAAACCCGAAATTAAATAATTAATTTTAGTTTCTCTAAGACCATATTCAATAAAAGGTGGATTTCCAATAACTAAATCAAATTTTTTGTCTGTATTTTCATGGTACCAATCAAAAAAATCTGAATCTACCACGTTGTCACTTAAATTATCAAATCTTAGATTTTCCCAAATAACTTTTGGTGATAAAATATCACAAAGGGTTAAACTTAAACTGAAAATAGCTAAATCAACTGCTTCTTTGGCAATATCAATTCCATAGATACTTTCTTTTAATAATTTCTTTAACTCATTTAAGTTTTCTTTCCCTGGTAAAATCCATTCTCCTGTTTTTTCATAATTTGAAACCCTCCACCAATCGATAATTCGTTTATAAGCAGAAACTAAAAAAATTCCAGAACCACAAGCTGGATCTAATATCTTAAAATTCTCTTTAGGTTGATTGATAGGCATGCACTCATCAATCATAAAACTGACTAAGTAAGTAGGCGTATAAGCAACCCCTGTACTATTATCAGCTTCTAAGAACATTTCATAAATACTGCTGATTAACTCAATAGGTAGATAATTGAAGGAATATAATCTCCAAAAAACAAATTGATTATTGTCTAATACTCCAGATAAAAAATTAGCTAAGGGAGATAAGTCTTTATCTTTAATTTGTTCTTTATAATCTTCTGACAAATAAAATATTTTGCCATTAAAATGATTACTAAGATATTCGAATAGATTTAGCGTGTATTGATTTCCTTTTAGGATTGTATCTGTAAAATCAGAAGAGTATCCAAATTTCTCCTGATTGAAGAAATCAGCTGTAAAAACTCTTGTTTCATTACCACTTTCATCTATATCTACTCTTTCTTCAAGGTATTTAACTAAAATTCCTAAAACCAAAAGCTTGCTTGCAATAACTTTGTCTAACTCTATTTCTTTCAGGAATCTGTTTCTAGTGTTCTTTAATTCTGTAATCAGCTTTTCGTAAGCCGTTTCACTATAACCAAAATCATATTTGGTTTCTTCCCAAAAAGAACCATTGTCAAATTTCTTCGCTGAATATTCTTTATATTTTTTAATAGCATCACCAGCAATTTTTATTGTCTCAAAAGGAGAAACTTGTAATGCTCCACCTTTGGTTTGCTCTACAGGTTTAGATGAATTAAAGAATTTTATTTCGGTTTTAGTGATAATAAGGTATAAACGAACTTCTGTACTACTCCAAATATTTTTATGAATTTCAACAATTTCTTCTTCATTGGAAGTAAAATCAAAAATATAAAGTTGTGGTTTAGAAGGTCTGTTCGGGTCAGGAAAATTTCTAAAGTAAACAGCATCAGCCCCAACTTTTTTTGCTTTTTCTAGAGATAATCGTTGATAATAGTTTAATGTAGAATTCTCAAGTTCAGATGTGTGAATTAATCCAAAAGAATTACCATCAGCATTAATCATCTCTAGTTGAGATAATCCACTAAAATATTCTTTAGAACGTATATTCATATAACTTCTTTAACTTAAAATACAACAATGCAAATAAAATAGGAGAATTTCAGGATGAACTTGTTTTTTTGTTAACTGATCATATTTAAAATGAATACCACCTTGTTGCTTTGCTAACCAATATATTTTATTTCACTTTTTCTGGTTATTCTGTACATGTAGGGCATTTTTTTATCATTCACGCACACCTTACCACCATAAATATTACTTTTTGGGCCATATCTGTATGCTCAATGCACCTTATTTTTCAACAATACAATATAAGTACAAATAATCGGGCCATCATCGCTGACGTATGTCTGCCTTTTGCTACACCAATCTGCAAGAAAAACAGATTTTTATGGTCGGTATGGTTACTAGGCTCAGAGTAAAGGTACTATTGCTCAGTGGTGATAGCTGCAAGTCCGAAAATGATTATGGTTGCCTTTACCCTACTTTTAAGGTAGTATATCATACATCTGTTCGGAACAAAGATAAAAGATATTATTTAAATGTACAACATTTTTTAAAAACGAAGCCATTTAATCTGATTGAATAAGAGACTTGTAGAACTTGATTCGGTGTTGACGTTACTTGATTCAACAGTTGTTACACTTGTTATCTCAAAAAAAAAAAAGCCCATCGATAAATTACCGATGGGCCCTGATATTTTAATTCAATTTTTATATTACATAGAAGCTACTTTAGCAGCTGTCTTACGATCTCGTGCCATACCCTCAACATCACCTTCTGTAGCCGTTGCGAATTCTTCGCCATAGCCTACCGCTTCTTTGATTTGCGATGGTTTTGCACCAAGCTTTATCAAGTCTTTCATCTCTATATCTGCTCTTTTTTGGCTAAGTTTCATATTCGAAGTATCATCACCACGGACATCAGTATAGCCTCCAAGTTTCAATACCACATTAGGAAACGCTTTAAGAACTGAAGCTACATTGGTAAGTTGTACCATAGCTTTTTCAGTTGCATACTCATCTGTACCCGTTTTGAATTGAACATCATGGAGCGTAAACCAGTTTTTGGTTTTATCTACAGTGTCTATAGAACCTGTTGTTATAAAGTTTAACAATGTTCTCTCAAAACCATTGGCAGCAGCACCTAAGATTTTAGTTCCATTAGGAAGATCTACATCACCTGTTGCTCCAAGATCATACGTTACATAACCTGTCACACTGTCTACAGTAATCTTAGGAAGGTCCATCGTAGTATTTACTGCAACAGTGTCTACGATCGGAGCAACTGCTTCAGGTTTGCTACAACCTTTTGTGCTCATCATCCACCAAGCTAGACCACCAATAAGTACCAAAGGAATCAGCCACTTAAGCCATCCCATACCACCAGTGTCGCTATCAGTATTAGAAGTTGATGATGTTTCGGCCATTGCTGTTGCAGCTGGGTGTGTCACCGTAGTTGCTGCCAAAGCAGCTAGTCCGCTGAATTTGATTTGGTTTGCTAAATCGCTATTGTATCCTGCTAATAAAGCTTTTAGATCATCAGCACTTTTTTGAGGGCATGAGCGGCCAATTTCATTATGGCTTTCCATATTACCTGTGTGCTCTTGATGTTCTCCGCCTCCCCATAATATTAGGAAGTGCGCCCCGTGAGATTCTTCTGTTGAATACCTTTCATAGATATCTCGGTTTTTAATAACGGCTTTAATACCTCGCTCCATTTTGTCGGCATCAGGATATGCTTCACTGCGCATAATTATTTTATCGCCATCTACCCATGCAAAATAATGGTTGCCATTGTCGTGCTTAAAAGTTATAAATCCAGGATACTCCGAAGATTTTTTGTCGATCTGTTCTTGGTATTCTCTACAGATCAAATAGTCGTCATGAACGTTTGTTGCCATTTTTGAATTTGTTTTGTTTATGTAAAAGTAAGCTTTTTGTATGTTTTAGTGTAATTTAATTAGTATATGTTTAAAATTACTTAGCTATTATGAAGTTATAAAGCAATTTTTATATGTGTAACTAACCCAGATAGTATAAATCTAAAACTAGGCTATAAGAAATTAAGGATTTTTAATGAGTTAAAATGTTTCCATTATTTAACTGAATGCCGAAACTGATGAATTTAAAAAGATCTTAAAATATATAGGGATTTTCTACTCCAAATAAAGACCAAAATTGAAACCTAGATAGTAGAAAAAGTTAAACCAGCATTATGCGTTAGAACTTCGTAATGAAGGTCGAAAGGCCAATAAAATTTATCTATTATAAGGCTTTTTTCTCCAATTCTAACCTGACCAAGGAAAAACCAATGAATCGGTAAAATGACGAACATCTACCTTCCTCCCGGAGGACAATACGTCTTTAAATAATTGGTATATAAGGTCGATAGATGCTCGAATGTGCCTTCGCCTTCTGATATGCCATGACTCCTATTTGGATAGGGCATAAATTGGAATTGTTTATTGTGCTTGATCAGTTCATTGACGAGCATTTCTGCATTGGCGTAATGTACGTTGTCATCACTAGTACCATGGATATATAGTAAATTGCCTTGTAGGTTTTTGGCATGCGTGATAGGTGATCCCGCGACGATATCAGCCATACTTTCTTCTGGCAGACCCATATATCGCTCTTGATATATGTTGTCATAGGTCAGTTGGTTGGCAACTGCAGCCACAGCTATACCTGTTTTGTATATTTCAGGATGTTGAAACATAAGATTTAGTGTAGCGGTCCCACCGCCACTCCAGCCCCATACTGCTATTCGCTCTGGGTCCACATAAGGCCATTTCAAAATTTCTGTAGCTGCCAGCGCTTGATCTCGGATATTAATTACTCCGACTTTGCGATAAATACTCTTTCGCCACGCCCTTCCTTTCGGAGCAGGCGTACCTCTATTGTCCATACATATATAAATATAGCCATCTTCACGCATGCTGCCACTATATAGACCATTATCTGCCACACCATAGGCATCGTGTACCTCGGCTCCCCATGGCTCTGTGTACACATAAAAAACAACTGGATATTTTTTTGATGGGTCAAAGTTATTTGGCTTTACCATCCAGCCATCCATTTCTATGCCTTCAGAAGTGTTTACTTTAAAGAATTCTACCGTTTTTTCTTCTTGTGCCTCCCCTAGTCTGGCCTTTATGCTTTTACTTTCAGTAATTGCTTTATAGCTAGTCATATCTAACCATTCTGACAAAGGACGTGTAAAACTATTTGAAAAGCTATGTCGTGCATATTTGCCATCCGCAGAAATACTATAATCGTGTGTGCCTTCTTGCTCTGTGGGAGAGATCATTTCTAGTTTTCCATTTCCGTCCAAGGTTGTTTTGTACAAATATTTTTGTGTAGCATTTTTGGGAGATGCAAGAAAATACACAGCATTGGATTTTTCATTTATCCATCTAGTATCCATGACATCATAATCTCCTTTGGTAATGCATACTTCTTTGCCATTGTTTTTATGGGTTGGAATCCTATACATATGACGCCAGCCATCTTTTTCAGTCATCCATAAAAATGCTTTGCCACCATCCACAAAAGTAAATTTATGTCTAAAATCTAAAGCATAAACATCTTCCCAAGGTGTATAGACATCTATCCAAGCGTCATCTTTTTCTGTATAAACCAATTGGGCTTCCCCACTAGTAGGATTGCATGAAAATATTTTAGTCTCGTTTTGATGACGGTTCAGTTGTTGGACAAAAACTTCGTTTGCACTCAGCCATTCCATCCGAGGTAGGTAGTTTTGATTGGGCTCACCAGGTATTTTTAGCCATACGGTTTTTTTGGTCACTAAGTCGATGACACCAATTTTAACAGGCGATGGTGGATATCCTATCTTTGGGTATTCTACGGGGATAATTTGTGAATATATGGAATCCGTATTATTGATCATATAAAAGTCCCGAATTTGATTGGCATCTGTATTCCAAAACGATATCTGTTTGCTATCCGGGCTCCATTGAAATCCATCTCTACAAGCAAATTCTTCTTCATAAACCCAGTCAAAGGTACCATTGATGAGTTTGCGATTTCCATTTGTAGTCAAGGCCATAATCATGTTATTGGTGAGATCTTCTACATAAAGATTATAATTGCTCACATAAGCGACTTTACTATTATCTGGTGAAAACTTGGCAAACATTAATGAAGATGCAGGTAAAGATGCACCCAATTTTTTTAAATCTTTGGTCTTTAGATTCAATACCCAATAATCTCCTCGGGTATCTAAACGCCATACTTTTTGTGTGTTGGTGAAAATCAACATCAGGTTTTGATCATTAGAGAAGGCATAATTTCGGATACGTAAACTTTCGCTTTCACCTGTTGGGGTCAACATTGCTTTGGATACAAATACAGACTTTGTATTATCAGGAAGTGTATATTGCATCAATTCACCTTCCGCCATTTGAAAATAGCTATTTCCTTCTTTTGCCCACCGAATATTACTTTGCCCTGAAAGAATAAAGACAAAATTCAAAATCAAAATAAAAACAACGCTACAACGAATCACTAATTTCATTTGAATGGAGATTTAAAATTTTAGAATCAAAAGTAAGTAAAATGATTGATTAAGATTATTTTATTTCTATAATTATAGCGCAATTGGAATATAGATAAATTTTCATTGCTTTTATAATAGTTAATATCTGGACCTGACTTCTATTCAAAATGATTAATTTAGGTAAGTTTGGAATTTTAATTCATTGAAAATGTGAGAATTGAAATATTGGACTTTAGGAACAAAATTTACTCTAAGGATAAATAAATTACCAAAAGCATTTAAGGTTGATTATAAAAGCATTATGTTTGCAGTCAAATCCAACAAAGTATAATTATGCCTGACGTCAAATTATTCTCAGCCACCAAATCAAGGTACCTTGCTGAGCGTATCTCCGATTATTATGGTTATCCACTAGGAGATGTAACCGTAAACACATTTGCAGACGGAGAGATGCAAGTAGTTATTAACGAGTCTGTGAGAGGTACATACACCTTTTTTATAGCATCTACCTTTGGTCCTGCTGACAATATCATGGAGTTGCTACTATTAATAGATTCAGCCAAAAGAGCATCTGCAGGATATATCACTGCTGTCATACCTTACTTCGGGTACGCACGACAAGATAGAAAAGATAAGCCTAGGGTACCGATTTCAGCCAAACTTGTGGCAAATATATTGCAAGCATCAGGCGTAAATCGTATCATGACGATGGATCTACATGCAGAACAAATCCAAGGTTTTTTTGATATTCCAGTAGATCACCTAAAAAGTGAGGCCATCTTTATACCATTTTTGGCAAAGATGGACTTGAGCAATGTCACCTTTGCATCTCCAGATGTAGGAGGCGTAAAAAGAGCAAGATCGTATGCCAAGTATTTTGAAAGAGACCTTGTCATTTGTGATAAAGAAAGACGTGTGGCCAATGAAGTCGCAAGTATTACGGTCATAGGTGATGTGCAGGGTAGGGATATTATATTAATAGATGACATCATAGATACAGCAGGTACTTTGTGCAAAGCAGCTGATGCGCTCATCGAAAAAGGAGCAAAAAGTGTAAAGGCGATACTTACCCATCCAGTACTTTCAGGTGCAGCATATGATAATATCAACAATTCAAAAATCACAGAAGTCATAGTGACGGATAGTATCCCATTAAGAGGTCAATCTGACAAAATTAAGGTTTTGTCTTGTGCAAAACTTTTTGCTAGAGCGATCAGAAATACCCATGAATACAAATCAATAGCCGCACTTTTTGTGGATAAAGGCATATAATTGATTGAGTCTGGGATAATTATCTGACAAGTTGAAAAAATAATTTATAAAAATATTACTAGAAATGCAAACAAATAGTATCTTTGCGGCTCTTTATAATTAACGTATAGTTTTTTAGATATGGTATCGATAGAAATTCAAGGAAATACAAGGTCTGAGCTTGGTAAAAAAGGCACAAGAATAGATAGAAATAATGGTAATGTTCCAGCTGTTTTGTATGGTGGTGGTGATGTAGTTCACTTCACAGTAACACCTGCATCTGTGAAACACCTTATATATACACCAGATTTTAAAATTGCTGATTTGTCTATTGATGGCAAAGCTTACAAAGCAATTCTTAAGTCTGCACAATTTCACCCAGTGAGTGACAAGTTACTTCACATTGATTTTCTAAGACTTATCGACAATACACCAATCAAAGTGGAAGTTCCATTAAGATTCAAAGGAGTATCTCCAGGTGTAAAAGTTGGTGGTAAATTGATTCAACAATTAAGAAAAATCAAAATCAAAACAACTCCTGAGAAATTGGTAGATGAGTTGAAAGCTGATATTTCTAAATTAGAGCTTGGTCAAGCATTAAGAGTTAGAGAGGTAATCGTTCCTGCGGGCGTAGAAATCCTTAATAACGCTGCAACACCAGTAGCACTTATCGAAATACCTAGAGCATTGAAAGCTGCCGCTGCTGCTGAAGCAAAAGCTGCTGCCGGAGCAACAGGTAAGAAAAAGAAATAATTCTTAAGAGAATTTAGATATAGAAAAGGGATAATCGCAAGGTTGTCCCTTTTTTTTATGTTGCATTCGAAGAATACAACACCATTAAAAATATAATACCATTATTGATTATGCTACCAAGCAAATAAAAAGAGCCACTCCTGTAATCATAAGTGGCTCTTTTAATATTTGCCTTATAAGGTTTAACCTTACTTCTCCATATAACTTTCAATCGGCGGACAGATGCATATCAGGTTTCTATCGCCAAAAGTAATATCTTCTCTCCAATATTGGTGCAATTTTGTAACTTGCGATAGCAATGTGCGGATAATATCCAATCTCGGTTGCTCTAATAAGGAAAAGTTTTTTAGGTGCATATCTACATGACCATGATCTACTTCTTTTAAATTTGGCAATAAATTAAACAAGATAAATAACTAAGATATCAATAGAATTAAATATCTTTGATAATCAAAAGTCATCTAACTTTCATTAAATATTAATTAACATGAAAACATTTCTTTTTTACATCATTTGCATATTTGTTATTGGTCTCAATTCAGTAATTGGGCAAACGATAAAATTAAGGCAAGGGCCTGAAATAGGATATAGAACAATACTTGTAGACAGTGATGGTAAAAACACTTATCTTTGGCATCATCACTTTGGAAATAGAAAAGACTTTAAAAAGCATAGTGCTTTCCAATTAGATATTTTGGACGAAAACTTTGAAAAAAAGGATTCATTTATTTATAAGATTGAAGGAGAAGATTGGCAAACCGATAATATTTTTAAGTTTAATGACAAATTTATATGCATCTTAAAAGTTTATGATAATTCCAAAGATACAAAAATATACAAAGCACTTTCTATTGATATGAACGGAAAGGGAAGCATTCCTGTAATAATTGGAAACCTAGATGTAAAAGATTCATCAGTTGACGCAATTACTGAGATTAATTATTCTCAGTCAAACGAAAAATTTGTTTTTACAGCTATGGATACTCGCCGTTTAGACCGTTTAGATTCAAAGGATAAGTTCAAGTTTTTAATTTCATTAAGAGATAAAGAGTTAAACGAAATATACTCCCGAAATGTAATGTTAAATGAAACTGAAAAGCAGATTGCATACTTGGGGAATTCTTGCAATAGTAAAAATGAAGTATCAATATTGTGCAAAGTTTTTGAAGAAAAAATAAAATATGGGAAAACAAAAACGATCAAAAGCGCACTTAAGATATTTCAATTAGCTAGCGAATCAAGTCAAATAAAAGAAATTGATCTTCAAATAAAAGATAAGTTTGTTGTTAGTGCAGGGATAAAATACTTAAATGATAGCATAATTTATTGTGTTGGACATTATTCTAACCATTTGAATGGTGTGGAAGATGGTGTTTTTTTTATTAAAATACAAAATGGTGTTATTATTTCAGAAAATCTTAAACTACTTACAAACGAGCAGAACGAATTATTAGGGAAAAAACCTAATAAGGAATCAATAGAAAGGCCCGAGCAAACAAAACAAATCAATTATGCAAATTTTATAATCAATAGTGATAATTCTACCATAGTAACTTGTGAAAAGATTTTTACAACTTCAACCATAATTTCATTCATAAAAATAAACGAAAATGGTTCCATAAATAGTATAAATATGATACCTCGTGATGAATATTATAGAGAATATACGGGTACTGGTAGTCACTCTATGTTCAAAATGGGTGAAAAAAGTGTATTTTTCTATAACACTGAGAAAGCTGATTTTATGCCTACAAAAAAAGCATCCTTTAAATTGCAAAATGCTAAAACTATCTTTGACATGGTTCCGGCTTTGTCAATAATAAATAGCAAAGGTGAAATTGTTAAAAAAACCATATTCCCTTTGACTGAAAAAAGAGAATTGCTTACATACCCTAGACAAATCAAGCAAATTGATCAAAATAAGTTTTTGATTTCAATTGTTGACTTCAATGCAAATAAATATTCACCCCCTATGTTTTTAACAGAAGTAACAATTATTGAATAGGAATCAATAAATATCGTAGATTTTATTTTCATTACTGGGGTGTCATGCTTTTTCTTGGAATAAATCATTTTACAAGAGATGAACAGAGTAATTTTAATTTTATTTATAAATGTTCTTTTTGTTCCTGGTTGTGATTTCGCTGACCATAAACTTACAATGTATAATGATAGTAGCGATGTAATAATTGTAGAAACCACTTATTTTAAAGATAATATGTCTCAAGGAATTCCATGTACAAGCAATTTTATTGACACAAATTCTTCAAGTACTTTGTCATTACTAAATAGAAAATGGGACTTATATTTTAATAATAATCAACAGCGCTCATATCTCGAAGTCATGATTGTAAAAACGTCAAAAAACGAATATGATCCAAATATGCATATTCAAAGTTATTTGGATTCAAAAATATCAAATAGCGATTACATAAGCTATAACCTAAATTTTAAACAATTAGATAGTTTAAATTGGCGATTGAAATATCCGACCTAATAGCAATTAAGAAAGTTTTAGATACAATTGTCGAAATATACAACAGCAATAATATATTTAAAAGTAAAACGCAAATTTAACATTATGAAATCAAGCAAATAAAAAGAGCCACTCCTGTAATCAGAAGTGGCTCTTTTTATATTTGCCTTATAAGGTTTAACCTTACTTCTCCATATAACTTTCTATCGGCGGACAGATGCATATCAGGTTTCTATCGCCAAAGGCACTATCTACTCTTGCAACACTTGGCCAAAACTTATGGCCATGTCTTAAATATGGCAGTGGATATGCTGCTTTTTCTCTAGAATAAGTAAATGTCCAAGCATCATTGGTGACCATACGTGCTGTATGTGGCGCATTGGTGAGTACATTAGAATGTTGGTCCATGGTGCCATCTGCTACTTCGTCTATTTCTTTTCTAATAGATAGAAGAGCATCACAGAATCTATCCAATTCGTCTTTATCTTCACTTTCTGTCGGCTCTATCATGATGGTTCCTGCTACAGGGAATGATAATGTAGGCGCATGAAATCCATAATCCATCAACCTTTTAGCCACATCTTCTGCGCTGACACCCGCTGCTTTAAATTGTCTTAGATCCACAATCATCTCGTGCGCTGCTCTACCCATAGCACCTGAATATAGGATAGGGTAGGCTCCTTCTAGTCTTGCTTTGATATAATTGGCGTTGAGAATAGCATATTTAGTGGCATCTTTTACACCTTTTGCGCCAAGCATTCGGATATAACCATAAGAAATTAAGAGTATGCTGGCACTTCCCCAAGGCGCTGAAGAAACAGCATGTGTAGCTTTGCTACCACCTGTCGGTATCACTGCATGACCTGGTAAAAATGGTGCTAACTTGTTATTCACACAGATAGGACCCATACCTGGACCACCACCACCGTGAGGTATGGCAAATGTTTTGTGGAGATTCAGGTGGCATACGTCCGCACCAATGATGCCTGGACTTGTCAGTCCTACTTGGGCATTCATATTGGCCCCATCCATATAAACTAGACCACCATTGTCATGAATTAAAGTACATATTTCTTTGATCGACGTTTCGAAAACCCCATGTGTACTTGGATAGGTAATCATCAGCGCAGCAAGGTTGGCTTTGTGTTGCTCAGTTTTGGCTTTGAGATCATCCATGTCCACATTACCTTTTTCGTCACATGCTACGACTACCACTTCCATACCACACATGACGGCACTTGCAGGATTGGTACCGTGTGCAGAAGATGGTATCAAAGCAATGTTTCGATGGCCTTCATTTCTATCTTCATGATAAGCTTTTATGGTTAATAAACCTGCATATTCACCTTGGGCACCAGAATTAGGTTGTAAAGAACATGCTTCAAATCCTGTTATTTCTGCTAGGTATGCTTCTAATTCGGTAAATATCTGCTGATATCCTTCTGTCTGATCTACAGGGACAAATGGATGTAACGATGAAAACTCAGGCCAAGTAACTGGTATCATTTCTGATGCAGCATTGAGTTTCATGGTACATGATCCAAGTGAAATCATCGAATGTACTAAAGATAAATCTTTGTTTTCAAGACTTTTAATATATCTCATCATCTTACTTTCTGTATGGTAAGATGAGAATACAGGATGCGTAAGTATGGCTGAACTTCTTTCCATGCCACCCAAAACTTGTGACTCGGTAGCTGCTTCGAATGCGTGGCCTGAATCATTTACTTTACCGAAAAGGGAAATAATGGCTTTCACATCTTCTAAAGTCGTTGTCTCATCTAGTGAAATACTTACTTTATGACGTGTAGGGTAATAAAAATTAATACCTACTTCTTCTGATTTAGCCTTTATTTTTAATAAGGTATCTTGGTCAGTTTCTATGGTTACGGTATCAAAGTATGCTGAATTGACTACATTATAATGTGCCTTCTTTAAGTTATCTGCAAGATGATTGGTCAAGTTGTGGATAGTCGATGCTATTTCTTTGACACCTTCTGGTCCATGATAGACTGCATACATACCTGCCATTACAGCTAATAAAGCTTGGGCTGTACAGATATTTGATGTTGCCTTTTCTCTTCTGATGTGTTGTTCTCTGGTCTGAAGCGCCATTCTGAGTGCTGGCTCACCATTCACATCTATAGACATACCTATGATTCTACCTGGGATGACACGTTTGTTATCTTCTTTGGTAGCAAAAAAAGCAGCATGTGGTCCACCATATCCTTTTGGTACGCCTAGTCTTTGGGAGTTGCCTACCACAACATCAGCGCCCCATTCTCCTGGAGGTGTAAGTAATGCTAAGCTCAGTAAATCACTCGCAACTACAACTTGAATTTCTTTTTCATTACATTTACTTGTGAATGATCTGAAATCTTCTATTTGACCTTCAGCATTAGGATACTGAATCATGACGCCAATATAATCTTCTGAAAAGTCAAAAGTTTTCCAGTCTCCTACCACTACGTCTATAAATAATGGTGTAGCTCTTGTGATCAATACATCAAGGGTTTGTTTATACACATGTTGGTCTACAAAAAACTTCGTAGCAGGATTGTTTTTCCTTTTTTTATTTCTAAGACCTTCGCACATAGCCATAGCTTCCGCTGCGGCAGTTGCTTCATCGAGAAGTGATGCACTAGCTATCGGAAGTCCAGTAAGATCAGAAACCATAGTCTGGAAATTGAGTAAAGCTTCTAATCTTCCTTGTGCAATTTCTGCTTGGTATGGTGTGTATTGTGTGTACCAACCTGGATTTTGGAAGATATTTCTTAGGATCACCGTCGGTGTGATGGTGCCATAATATCCTTGACCAATATAAGTTTTAAAGATTTTATTTTTTGATGCAATGCTTCTCAGCATAGTCAGGTATTCATTTTCTGTCAGTGCTTCTGGAAGATTTAGTTCCTGAGACATGCGTATACCTGCGGGAACTGTCTCATCTATGAGTTGATCGAGGGAAGAAACACCAATTACATTGAGCATTTCTACAAGTTCAGATGATGAAATACCAATGTGTCTTTTGGCAAAATTTGTCAGTGTTTGGTTTGACATGGATTGTATTATTTGGTTGAGTTTAGAAACGATGTGCGAAGGTAAAAGTTTTTAAATAATAGTCCGAAAAGATTAAAGGTTCTTTTTGCATGAGTTTGGTCATATTTTACATTTTTTTAAATATTTAGAAAATTATCAGAGTATTTATGTAATTTATGAGAAAAAGTTGTCAGGTTTTAATTAATTTTGACCTTTAAAAACCAATCAGTAATTAAAAGTACAATGGCAGTTGATGTTATATTAGGCCTTCAGTGGGGAGATGAAGGAAAAGGAAAAATAGTAGATTATCTAGCAGAGCAGTATGATCTAGTCTGTAGGTTCCAAGGTGGACCGAATGCTGGACACACTATTAAAATAGATGGTAAAAAATACGTCCTTCATACCATTCCTTCGGGGATATTCAGACCTGACATCACCAATGTCATAGGAAATGGTGTAGTTTTAGACCCAATCACAATGGTCAAAGAACTCAATGCACTAGACGCAGCAGATATAGATTATCAATCAAGATTGCTCGTTTCGCGTAAAGCGCATCTCATCGTGCCAAGCCATAGATATCTAGACGCAGCATCAGAAGCATCAAAAGGTGTCAGTAAAATTGGGTCGACTTTAAAAGGAATCGGACCTGCCTATATGGACAAAACTGGTAGAAATGGCTTGAGGGTAGGTGATCTTACGGCAAGCGATTTTGAAAGTAAATATCAGGCAATCAAAGAAAAACATTTAGGATTGATCAAATTGTATCCTGAAATAGAATTTGATTTAGAAGGGGAAGAAAAGAAGTTTTTTGAAAGCATCGAAAAAATAAAAGGCCTTAAATTTGTCAATAGCGAATATTATGTAAACCAAGCACTTACGGATGGTAAAAAAATATTGGCAGAAGGCGCTCAGGGCTCAATGTTAGATATTGATTTTGGTACATACCCATTTGTTACGTCATCAAATACCATTAGTGCAGGTGTTTGCAGTGGCTTAGGTATAGCTCCCAATAAGATTAGAGACGTGATAGGAATTGCAAAAGCATATTGCACTCGTGTGGGTTCAGGACCTTTTCCAACTGAATTACTTGATGAAACTGGTGAAAAATTGAGACAAGTAGGTATGGAATTTGGTGCTACTACTGGTCGTCCAAGACGTTGCGGATGGATAGATATTCCACAATTGAAATATACCATCATGCTTAATGGCGTCACTCAAGTGATCATTACAAAACTGGATGTATTAGATAGTTTTGAAGAAATCAGCGTGGCTACCAATTACAAATATGATGGAATGGTCACTGACGAATTGCCTTTTGATATTGTAGACAAACACATTGTACCTGAATTGGTAGGATATCCAGGATGGTTTGAAAGTCTAGACCATATTACAGCTTTTGATCAATTGCCAGAAAAAGCAGTAAGTTATGTACACCAATTAGAATCTTTGTTGCAAACAAAAATATCTATGGTGAGTACAGGACCTGAGAGGGAAAAGTTATTCGCATTGTGAGCATTAAGCCAAATGTATTAAGATATTTATCGTCTTCATAAAATTTGATAATAAATTTAATTATAAAATAAATCATGTCTAAAAAAGATAAGTTTCAGTCGGAGGTTTCAGCGGCATACACATTCAAAGGAGATTCCATTATTTTGGGTTCACCTAAAATTGATGGTGAAGTTCTAACAGAAACCTTCATCAGAGTGCCTCTGAAAACACTAAACAGACACGGACTGATTGCAGGAGCTACTGGTACAGGTAAAACTAAAACCTTACAAATCATTATTGAGCAACTCTCTGCCAAAGGTATTCCATCTCTTGTGATGGATATTAAAGGTGATTTGAGTGGTGTGGCCGTACCTGGAGCTACCAATGAAAAAATAGAAGAAAGACATCGTAATATAGGTTTGCCGTTTGTTGCTGCAGGGAGTCCCGTAGAATTTTTAAGTTTGTCAAATGATGCAGGAGCAAGGCTGAGGGCTACAGTAACAGAGTTTGGACCAGTTTTATTTTCAAAAATTCTCGAGCTTAATGATACTCAAGCTGGAGTCGTTTCGCTTATTTTCAAGTTTTGTGATGACAATCAACTACCGCTTTTGGATCTAGATGACATCAAAAAGGCATTAAACTACATTTCTAATGAAGGTAAAGATGCAATTCAAGCAGAATATGGAGCAATTTCATCCGCTTCAGTAGGCACAATTCTGAGAAAAATCATAGAACTAGAGCAACAAGGAGGTGATTTGTTTTTTGGTGAAAGATCCTTTGATGTGGATGATCTCACTCGAATAGATGAAGAAGGTAGAGGATACATTTCAATCTTAAGGGTGACAGATATTCAGGACAAACCCAAGTTGTTTTCTACCTTTATGTTACAAATATTGGCTGAAATATATGCTACTTTTCCTGAAGAAGGAGATATGGAGCAACCGAAGCTTGTCATTTTTATAGACGAAGCTCACCTTATATTTAATGAAGCAAGTAAAGCATTGCTCAATCAGATTGAAACCATCATCAAGCTTATCAGATCAAAAGGTGTAGGTATATTTTTTGTTACCCAAAACCCAACAGATGTTCCTGATGCTGTGTTAAGCCAATTAGGTCTCAAGGTGCAACATGCCCTTAGAGCATTTACTGCAAAGGATAGAAAGGCAATCAAACTAACTGCGGAAAATTATCCTTTGACTGATTACTATGCTGTAGATCAATTGCTTACGGAGCTAGGAATAGGAGAATCCATCATTGCTGCCTTAAACGAAAAAGGTGTACCTACACCATTGGTGCATTGTTATCTAAGGGCGCCGCAATCTAGAATGGATGTATTGACTCCTACTGAGATTAATCAGATAATGGGTCGTAGCCGCATCAAACATAAATATGATGAGGTTATCAATCGTGAAAGTGCTCATGAGATGCTCTCTTGTAAAATAGAGGAAGCACAATCAGAAGAGATTCAAAAGAAATTAATAGAACAACAAGAAAAGGCTGTGCCAACACCACGTGCAAGTACTAGACAAGAAAAATCGACTTTTGAAAAAGTATTAGATAGTCAAGTTACTAAACAAGTAGGTCGTACAGTTGCATCCACATTGGTGAGAGGACTTTTGGGCGTGCTTGGTGTAAAGGCCACTACTTCTAGAAGCTCGACTAAGAAAAATTCTTGGTGGTAAGGTTAGTGTTTGTATAGATTGCTTTTTTTAATTTCGATTGGTTGATACTCTTTGAAGGTTTATCTAATTATATTGTATCATACCTTATATTAATATCAATGCAGACTCTCCGACTGATGAGTTTGTGTTTATTGATCTTTTTAAAAATTCCATACCTTACAATGTTTGTATAAATTTTTAACCGCAAAACTTAAAATGTAGGCATCATTTTTTACTATTCCATTGTGTTTCGGACGTATTACTTCATCACTTTATTATAGAATGATGAAAGGAAAAGTGGAGAATAACCTTATAATTAAATTGTCAAATTCATAATCATGAATCCGTAACACCAAAATCCCGAAGGGATAATATGATTATAACACAGGAAATTAAAAGTAATTTAAGCCTGAAAGGGTGGCATTTGATGGTAAATATATCATTAGTAAAATCAAATGATGTAATTTGATCCTAAGATTTAGAATTATCAAGACATTGGTTTAACAAATTGGAACATTTATAATTTACAACTACTTTTTTTCTACCAATGTCAATTAACTATAATACTGAAGATTAATAATAAAAAATACAATCAACAAATCATCAAGTAATTTTTTTTTGAAAATAAATTGTATTTTACCAACTTTGGGACTGCAATCAAACGATAATGTATTTGATAGTTAGTTTTTAGTACATTATTATTAAATTGTAATTCAATGAAAAATCCAATTTTTGTTATCCTCTTTATAATTCTCTTTTCATGTTCGAAAGAAGAAACTATAAATTTCGCAGGTATTTATAATGGTGAGTTGTCATGCAGCGGTGATCTAGAATCTGAAAATGGTGAAAACTTATCACTAGTTATACTTTCTACCAATGAAAATAATTATACTATTGATTTTGGGGATGAAGTGATATTTCAAGGGGTTGAAATAGGCAATACTTTGAACATTCCGGATCAAATACTAAATGAAAATGAAAGTTTTGATGTAATAAAATTGAAAGGAAGCATTCAGTTTATTTCTGGTGATCAATATAGATTTACATTTGATCATGAAGTAGATGGTTATAAAAGTTCTTGCTCTTTTGATCTAACTAAGGAATAGAAATCATCTTACATTTAGTGAAACAGACCATAGACCATATCATAAAAGAATCGACGAAGCAGAATCGGTCTGCTCAGAAGGATTTGTATGATTATACTTACCAGTCTCTAGCGAGTATCATAGCTTTGTATGTGAAGGATAACTCAGAGCGTGATTGGGTATTTAATCTTGGGATGTTGAGGATATATACTAATTTATCATCTTTTGCGATTGGTACCAATTATGATGGTTGGGCGAGGACGATTTTGGTAAGGGCAGCGATAGATTATTTAAGGTCAAATACAAAAAACAAAGTTACTTTGGTAGCGATAGACAATGCCCACGAACAAATGGGAAATGATGGCGTGGACGATTTGCTCAATCAATTGGAAGTCGATGATCTCACCAAAATGATTCAGGCACTACCAGAAAATGAAAGATTGGTCTTTACCTTGTTTGAAATAGAAGGGTATGGTCACAAAGAAATTGAGTCCTTAACTACTATAAATCAAAATACAAGTAAATGGTTGCTTACCAAAGCAAGGACTTCATTAAAGATGATGGTGGAACATACTTTTAAAATCACAAAATCTAAGAAATGAAGGATTTTAGAGCAAGACTAAACGAGCAAAAGTCAGAAGTGAATCCTGATGCATGGAATCAAATGAGTGAAATGCTTGATCAACTCAAACCAAAAAGAAAAAGAAGGTGGTGGTTTTTTATTTTCTTTTTTGTGTTGGTCGGTGCAATCTTTGGTTTATTCAGAGTATCATTTTGGACATCAAATGCTAAGGATACTTTATCATTGAACGACAAATCTCATTCAAATGATTTAATTGATAAAGTTGGCAGCAAAGATAATGTAGATGAAATTAATGAGAATGTATCATCCTTGATTTCTCCTAAAAATCAAAACAAAGCATCGGGTTTTAAGGAATTAAATTCTGATATTAACCTGACTTCAAAAAACGCTAAAACTTCCAAAAATGGTGGTTTGCCAACCGTCGATGCACTATTAAAGAAAAGTAAAACAATTAGGAGCGAGGGTTCAAATTCTAAGGATTTTAATAGCGAACGTTTAAAGCAGAAATTGACATCTTCTAAAGGATCAAATGAAGGTATTGATGCTATTTCCACATCAAAAAATATGGGTGAAATAACATCATTCATGACAAATTTGACTAGTGATGAAAACTCAAAAGTGACAAATAGATATTCATCTAAAACTGATCAACTATTTTCTGATGAGCTCAAAAATGAGGCAACAAGCAGTGATAAAAGAAGTGATGAAAGTAATAATAGCTTTTTAGTGAAGGAGGATCATGATCAAAAAACAATCGATAGTTCTGCTAGTACGAGGTTGGTATTCATGCCATTATTAGCATTATCTAGCAATGTGACAGCTCCAAGTTCAAATGGAAAAAGAGATTTGACGAGTTCTTTAATCCCTAAAATAGTTAATAGGTCTGATACAAGAATGTATTATGCTATGAGAGCAGGTTACATCTATTTTAATGAAAATCCAGGGTATCAAGTCGGGCTTGGTATTTTTAGAGATCAAAATAATGTGATTGGTTTTGAATCAGAAATAGTATATTCTTATGGGTCAGCACAAGGTGTTGAAAAAGGCAAACCATTTACTTATGAAAAACAAACGGATATAAATTTGCTAGTTCATCTTAATCTAGTCAGGACTCAAAGACACAAGATAAGTATTGAACTGGGATCAGGTTGGACATTTTATAATGGCGTCAGGGTTATTGAGTCGATTCCCGATTTTCTTGATGTGAGGAGATCAAATGACTATAACTATAATGGTGGACTTTCCTACACTTTTTTTATAAATCCAAAGAATTTCTTTGGTATTAGATTTGGCTTTGTTTCTTATGATGATGCGGTGACAGGAATGACTTTGAGATATGGCAGAAAGTTTAAATAGCTTAGGATTAAATTATAAATTTATTATTAAAATATAAAAATGAATGATTATGATATATAGAATTTGGTTTGTTATTTTGTTTTTAGTGTTTTTTGCCAGTATACATGCGCAAGAACAGAAAAACAGCATTGGTATTACTACGAACTTATTGTTTAATAGTGATAATTATCGTTTAACGGGCATTGGATTTAATGCAGCAAGAAATATTGGTTACCGTATGGCGGTGAATCTAAGTTACAGCTCAGCTTCTGGAGGTTTAAAGGCTTCTGAAATCTTAAATAAATCTCAACTTGCCTTTGTAGAAATAGATCCAAACGTACTATTGAATTTTGAACATTTGAAGTTGTTTGAGTTATCATTGTCCAAAGATGTACCGATGAATGATCGAGGGTTTATGTTTTTTAAAGTAGGTTTCAGTGGTGGAAGTCTAGAACGATCTGTTTTTGGGGATTTCTTGTACGATGTAGAAGGCAACCCTGACCCTTATGAAAGCTATTATGTAGTGCTTACGACAAGAAATATTGCAGGTATCAATGTTGGATTAGGTTACAAACACATGATTACCGACCAAATTCATTTCTCTATTGGGGGAAAGTATTTGTCAAATCCATCTTTTTATGGCTTGGAGGCTGGTATGTCTTACAACTTTTCATTCATCAATAAAAATAAAAACAAATGAGACTAATATTTTACATCATAGTAAGTGTATTTTTTATTTCTGAGGCATTTTGCCAAGATTCTAATCATTCTTTTGGCGGTAATATTGGCTATGGTGGTGGCGATGGAGTTTCCCCTGATTATACCTATGATATTTTTTATGGTTATAGATTGGGTAGTAAAGTCAAGGCAAAATTGGGATACTACAAAGGAGATGCTTATATTGAAGATCGTTTTAACCAGATCGACAATTTTTTGAGTAGTAAATGGGTTGATGGCGATAATACTTCAAAAAAACCAATAGCAGAATTTAGTCTATTGGGCATATATTCTTTAGGATTGGAAGTAAAGATCAATAGCCATAAATCTTCTAGTCTTTGTATCATACCTTATTTTATGTATACCATTTCGTCACAGCAAAAAATTACAAGCTGGTCAAGTAATTTTCTTGGATTCATACATGAAAGAAATAAAAGTTTTGGTGGAGGTCTTGAACTCCAATATCAATATTTAATAAAACCGAAAATAGGACTGAATGCTTCTGCTTATGCATATGGCGTCGGTTCTGAAGGGCCGGGTCAAGTTGGTGGGAAAGTGGGTTTTGAGATTTATTTTTAATGTGGATATAACAACATTCACACAGAATTAATAATAGATATGGTTGCCTATTAAGTTGAAATAATTACTTTTGCCCAATTCATAACATATTTTATATTTGAAAGAAATTGGATTGCGGAAATAACCGATTTTAAAGCATTAGAAATGTGACTTTAAAAATCGTGTTATTTTGAAATCCAATTTACTTTAGGTATAACCAAATAAAAGTAAACATATTGCCTATGAAACGTCGTGATTTTTTCCAAAAGTCAGCCTTAGTTGCTGCTGGTGGTAGCTTGATTTTGCCATTTCAAGGATGCAGTACTGCAAAACCAATAGTCAATGGTCAAGGAAAAGGCAAGAAGGCGAAAAACATCATTTTTATGGTGAGTGACGGTATGAGTTCTGGTACGCTCAATATGGGTGACCTATTCAGACAACGCAAAGAAGGAAGAGGAAGTAACTGGATAGATCTATACAGAAATCAGCGTGTTGCACGTGGATTGATGGATATGGCGTCGGCCAACTCGATGATTACGGACAGCGCGGCTGCAAGTTCGTCATGGGGTGGCGGTGTAAGGGTGAAAAATGGGAGACTAAATATTGGTGAGAATGGTGAGGAGATCATGCCGATATGGCAAAAGTTTAAAAAAGCAGGTAAAAAAGTAGGATGCGTCACCACTGTTCCTATTACACATGCTACTCCTGCTGGTTTTTGTGTGTCGTCAAAGTCTCGAAATGACCAAAACGAAATCGCAGAGAAATATCTAGCACTTAGATTTGATGTAATGATGGGTGGCGGAGGCAAATATTTTGCTGATCGCAAGGATGGACGAAATATGTATAATGAGTTTAAGGCAGCAGGATATTCAGTGGTTCAGTCAGCATCTGACATGAAGATAGCTACGAATACCAAACCCGTGCTAGGTATTTTTGATAAGGATGGATTGCCATTTGAACTTGACCGATTAAATGATGTGGATGCTATGGCTAAAGTCCCTTCACTTGCAGAAATGTCCCAAAAAGCCATCGACCTTATGAAAGATCACAAAGATGGTTTTTGTTTACAAATAGAAGGTGGTAAAGTAGATTGGGCAGCACATGCC
This sequence comes from Saprospiraceae bacterium, assembly GCA_035299145.1. GTDB lineage: Bacteria > Bacteroidota > Bacteroidia > Chitinophagales > Saprospiraceae > OLB9. The sequence continues at coordinate 93,316 of DATGWZ010000030.1, read as the reverse complement.
AATGATGCCGCAGGATTGATTTATGATCAAGTAGCTTTTGATGATGCGGTAAAAGTAGCTATTGATTTTGCTGAAAAAGATGGCAATACCTTGGTAGTCATTACATCTGATCATGGTAATGCCAATCCAGGATTATATTATGGTGATAAAGCAGATAAAAATTTTGAAAAACTATTTACTTACAAACATACCAATGACTGGATACTTATGGGTTTTGATAAAGAAGGCCTTCCATCAACGCTTGCTGATAGGGTCATGTCGCACCAAGGTTATGAACTGAAAGGAGATCAATTGTCATTCATCATAAACAAATATAAAGAGCAGGCATCAGATGGTGTTTATAATTCATATAAGTTGCCATTTAAAGAATATGCACTTTATCAACAAGATCATACTTCGATAGCTTTTGGTGGTATGGAACATTCATCTGATTTTACAGAATTGGCTATGTTTGGACCGGGAAGCGAGCGTATGAAATCCTTTATGGTTAATACAGATATGCACTATTTTATGCTAGAAGTCGCTGAAGTGGAGAATAAGTTCTAGATTTTTACTATATTTGAGCAAATTATGATCAAATATGGGATTTTCGCTAAAGGACATTAATGTATTTGCTATTCTAGTTTTGCTAGGTATTTTCTTAGAATTAATGGTTTTAACATGGGGACGCCATGAAGAACATTATCTATTGCTGCCTATTTTTTGGGTTTCAGGAGGTGTTTTGGCTAGTGTTGCGGCTGTTTTTTACAGTTTTAAACGGGCACAAATAAACCAAGCAATTCCAACAGAAGTACCCAACTATTTTTTCTGGATTTTTGTGATTTTGGCTATACTTGTTTTTGCAAAGATATCCGTTGTCTTTTTCAATCATCCTGCGGATCCCATGCAGTCTGATGTAGTACCCACACTACAATTTATGGCCAAAAGATTGGTCCAAGGAGAATCTCCTTATCAAGTGGTAGAGTTTCCAGGATGGTCATTTCAGCCGGGTTATTTAACGATGCAATTTTTACCATTTGCACTAGCCGAATTATTGAAAATTGATTACCGAGTTTTAGCATTTATTGCATTTGTAATCATGATAGCCATTGTGTTGAAGAAGACAAATCAGACTCCTGAAATTACTCTTGAGTTGATTTGGAATATTTTTAAAATTATTTTGCCATTTGTTTCTATATATTTGATAATCAGGTTTCATATTGCCATTTTCGCACATTCTGTTGAACTACTAGACGTTGCTTATTACCTATTGTTGGCTTATAGTTTGTTTTCAAAATCGATTTACCTTCGTTCATTTGCGATTGCTGTTTGTTTACTATCTCGATATGGTATCTTGTTATGGTTGCCTGCCTATGCGCTTATATATTATTGGGAAGAAGGATGGCACAAAACTATAAAGCTTGCAGGCATTGTCGTAGCTTTGATTGTAGTGCTCTATGTATTGCCATTTATGACTCAGGATCCATTATTGTTTTTTAATAGTTTGAAGAATTATGATCAGATGGCAGAGCATCTCTGGTCTTCAGTGCCTGAATGGTATCAGCATATAGGTAAACCGTATACGCTAGCCCAAGGATTAGGGTTTGCCATCTACTTTTTAGATTTTTGGGATGGAACTATTTTGGAAAAAATTAGCGCTATCAAAATGGTCCATATTGTTCTTTCTTTATCAATCACCATGATGACTATTGTAGTCTATTATTTCAAAAAAGAAAAAATAAAGGATACCAATTTATTTTTATTAGGGAGTATGTGTTTGTATTTGACTATTTTCTACAATTTTGTTTTTGCCCCTTACTCTTATCTATTTGTTGTCCCATTTTTTGTTTTATTTGTAATTTTGTATAAAATACCTATAAAAGTTCAAAATGGATAAAAGTGATCAAATCTTACTGAGTGTAGTGTCCCCGGTATATCGTGGGGCAAATGTCATTGATGAACTTGTAGAAAGAGTAATTAAAAGTGTAGAAAAAATAACCAACAATTACGAAATCATACTCGTAGAAGATGATGGTCCTGATGACTCGTGGCAAAAAATAACACAAATTTGTAGTGCAAATATCAAAGTCAAAGGTATAAAACTGAGCAGGAATTTTGGACAGCATTATGCCATCACCGCCGGTCTAGATCATGCTTCTGGCGAATGGATCATCGTCATGGATTGTGATCTTCAAGACTTACCAGAAGAAATACCTAATCTTTATCAAAAGGCTTTGGAAGGATTTGAGATTGTGTACGCTAGGAGGACTATGAGACAAGATGGATTTTTTAAGCGGGCATCATCCAAGATATTTTATACAGTATTTAGTTACTTGACGGATACAAAACAGGATCATACCATAGCAAATTTTGGAATCTATCATAAGAATGTAGTGACAGCCATTCTATCTATGAAGGATCATATCCGATATTTTCCTACCATGTCTAGATGGGTTGGGTTTAATAAAAGTAGCATTAATGTCGCTCATGGTAAAAATGAAGAAAAGTCCACCTATACGTTAGGGAAGTTGCTTCAGTTAGCTTTTGATAATATGATTGCTTTTTCTGACAAACCACTCCGACTAGCCGTAAAATTGGGGATATTTATTTCTGTAATTTCATTTTGTGTAGGCATTTATTATTTGTGGCTGTATTTTTCGGGTAGGATTCTAGTACCAGGTTTTGCAAGTACTTTAATTTCCATTTGGTTTCTTTCTGGTATTATTATTTCCATTCTAGGTATTAGTGGCTTGTATATAGGAAAAATCTTTGAAGCTGTAAAACAAAGACCTACGTACATCATTGCTAAAAAAATCAATTGAATGGAGATAGATTATTTGACATGGGACTCTTCATTTTTTGAAAAGAAGATTGGTAAAATTCAGCTTGATTCATCCCATGAAATAGAAGCAAGTACATTGTTTGATCTGGGAAAAACACAAGGTTATGACTTAATGTATGGTTTTTTAAACTTACAACAAATTTCATCACCACACCATTTTGACAAATTTAGAGATTGGTATGTTACCACCAATATTTTATATACTACTTCTATTAAAGAACATCCATTTGGGTCGGATCCATGTATCAGAACTGTGTTTACAGAAAAAGATACTTCTGCATTATTAAGTTTAGGTATAGAGGCAGGTCATTCTTCTAGATTTAAAATAGATGGTCGATTTCCCAATGGATCTTTTGAAAAATTGTATCACACATGGGTTACAAATTCATTAGATAAAATCATTGCCGATGAAGTATTTATATATGAAGATGGTGCAGGAATATTGGGTTTCGTTACCGTCAAATTTAATGAAACTGTGGCCACGATAGGACTAATAGCTGTGGATGCCAATGCTAGGGGACAACGAATAGGTGGTAAACTTATGGATACAGTATTTGCATATTGTCAAAATAAAGGAATCGACATAGTACAAGTCAGTACTCAACTAGAAAATCTGGGTGCTAATAATTTTTATAAACAACAAGGGTTTGCACCTTTAAGTCAAACCGCGATCTACCATTTTTGGATATGAATATACCTTTTAATAAACCATTTCTGAGTGGTTCAGAAACAGAATATATCACGGATGCTGTCATCTCGGGAAAGATATCTGGTGATGGGAAATATACTAAAAAAGTACATCAATTTTTTGAATCACAAATGGGTTTTCAAAAATGCCTATTGACCACATCTTGTACGGATGCTCTGGAAATGGCGGCAATTCTAGCGAATATACAAGAAGGTGATGAAATCATAGCGCCATCATATACCTTTGTCTCTACCGTAAATGCATTTGTACTTCGTGGTGCAAAAATTGTCTTTGCAGATAGTAAATCAGAAAATCCAAACATAGACGAATCTCAAATAGAGTCGCTTATTACACCCAAAACAAAGGTAATCATCGTGGTTCATTATGCTGGAATAGCTTGTGATATGGATGTTATCATGGACATTGCCGCTAAACATAACTTAATCGTCGTAGAAGATGCAGCTCAGGCAATAGATAGTTATTACAAAGGCAAAAGGCTTGGTAGTATAGGTAGTCTAAGTGCATTTTCATTTCACGAAACTAAAAATATCATTTCTGGCGAAGGAGGAATGTTGTGTATTAATGACGAAAAATATAATGAACGTGCCGAAATCATCAGAGAAAAAGGTACTAATCGGAGTCAATTTTTCAGAGGAGAAGTAGATAAATATGGTTGGATGGATATTGGCTCATCTTTTCTTCCATCAGATATTATTGCTGCTTTTTTGTATGCACAGTTGGAGAAAATGGATATCATTCAGACCCAAAGAAAACGTATTTGGGATAAATATATGGAAGCATTGAGTCTATTAAAAAAATATCAAATCCAACTGCCAGAAATTCCAACTTATGCGACCAATAATGCACATATGTTTTATTTGGTGTGTACTACTTTGGCACAGCGAACGAAATTGATAGAATATTTAAAAAGTGTAGGTATCTATGCTGTTTTTCACTATCAATCATTGCATAAAAGTACTTATTATGCCCATCAATACATTGGCCACGATCTTCCGCAAAGTGATCGATATACAGATTGTCTTGTAAGATTGCCATTTTATTATGAACTTACAGATGATCAGCAATCATACATCATTGAGCATGTTATCAAATATTTTGAACAAAGCGAAAGCTGAGCTACAAAATATTAATTTTGTCTTTGCCAAAGTTCTACCCAGCTCACTCCTTTTTCCCATTTGTTTACCAATACAAATTTACCCTGTTTGACAAAATCGGGATAAGGGTCAAGGTTGCTGATGACTATATAATCTTTACCTTCGTCCACAGACCAATCCACTTTTGAAAACACTTTGGCGGATGATAGAAAACCACTATATGGATCTTGTAATGTACGTCGGATGACAAAATCATTAATGCCTATGGAGCTGTCATATGTTTGTAACTCTTCCAGCTTTTTAACAAGATCTTGTCTTATTTCTAAGTATGCTATTTGCGAAGTAAGATTTCCTTGCCTGTTTTTAGCAAAATTTTCTTTAGCTAATACTGCAAACAAAAATAAAAATACAGCACTAAAAACCCACTTATTAGGTGATAATTTTTTAATTGTAACTACATACAAAAAGAAGCCAAATGGCAACAGTGCAATCAAATATCTCACGGTCACAAAATTGACAGAACAAAATATGAGATAGGAAAAATACACAGCAAAATTAATAATCAAGATTTTTTTCAAACTGACATCAGCATCACCAAATAAAGTTCTTCCTATCAAATGTATAGCTCCTAATAGAATGGCAAATGCCATAAGTACCATAAACTCTATATTTGTATTGAAATTTTTGATTACATACATGGATACTAAAATACCAATCAAGGACATAAATAAAGTTTGCCTTTGTTGTTCCTTACCACCGAATACCAATAGCAAACCAAGACAACCGCTCATCCAGAATATCTGTCCATCTTCTAACAACCATTCGAAAGCAAAATTTAGTTTTTCTATAAATTCAGTTGACTTTTTGATCATCATTCCCGTATGTTCAGGAAATAGAAACCAACCTTTGTACATGTATTGAATGGAAAGGAAAAGGATGAAAGTCATAATGGGTGCAACGATCAGTAATTGTTTTTTAATGGCATCACCACTAAATAATGACTTAAGATTTTTGATATTCCACAAAAAGTTGCCAAAAAGTATGGCAGCAGGTATTACGATACCCGACTCTTTGGTCAATATGCCCAGACTTGCAAACAAGATGTAAAGCCACATCTTTTCTTTCAGGTAGTATCGTACCGAAAGTAGAAAAAATAAGGCAACGAGTATCTCAGGTAATACATTGGCCGCTTCTGTGTAAAATATTTTTTCGACACTTATCAATACCATCACAACGAGTGCTGTCAGATTATTTGTCCATTCTTTGACAGTGATGAAAATGAAAAACAAAAATAATACACTTATAGTAAGTGGAAAAGTGTGGTATGCTACAAAAGAAGTTCCGAATATTTTAAGCCAAATACCACCTAAAAAATAAAAGAGTAAAGGATGTCCACGAGAATAAAATTCAGGTATGGCATCAGGTAAAAGTGATGGTCCACTATCCATCATATGTCTAATACCAGGTGCATAGACCCAAGCTTCGTCCCAATAGAATGGGATGTCTATATACTGAGCACGCAATAATGTCCAAAATAAAAGATAAATCAAAACAGCTATCAAATACCACTGATTTGAACTCTTTAAGTCGAAGTTTAGATTTTTAAACATATTTTGTACTAAGTTTAGATTCCGGATTTAATATTGAAGTCACAAAATAGCAGTATTATTTTGTTTTGGCAAAATAAAATAGGAATATCCAATACTAATACTCAAATTACATTGAGGGTATTTGCTGATTGGATTAGATCCTTGGACCTTAAAAAATATTTTTTCAAGTACAAATTAGTTATGTTGTATATTCGCATCGTTTTATTAAACCATTAATTTTGCTAAAATGATGTTAACTGAAAGTGGATTACAAAAGATAACAAGCAAATTGTTTTATGTAGGAGTCCTTGTTTTTTTGTACCCATTATTGACCAATACTTGGATGGTGACAGGAGATGGCCCTTGCCATTTGTACAATGCAAAAGTACTTAAAGATATCATTCTAAATATGGACAGGGCATTTTACCTAGATTTTTATATGGTAAACTATCAGCTTACGCCCAATTTGTGGGATCATATATTACTCGGATTCTTTCAGATATTTTTTTCACCAAGTATTTCAGAAAAATTGTTTTTTGGCACATACATTTTTACTTTTTCTTTTGGAGCGAGGTATTTATGTAAGAATATTTCTCCTAACAGTGATTGGGCGGTTTTATCTGTGCTTTTGTTTACTTTTCACCATCTGATGATGAAAGGATTTTTAAATTATACTTTCAGTTTTGCTGCTTCTTTTTGGGTGATGGGTTATTACATAAAGCACAAAAATGATTTAAGAAACTGGAAAACTGCTTTAAAACTAACATTATTACTTACCATCAACTATTTTATGCACCCTATTGGGTTTATTTTTGCACTTGCGGGAGTGGCATTTATCACCCTTGCAGATTTAATTTCTATACTTATAAAACCTAATGCTAAAGAAGTTTTAATTGATTTTATTAAGAAAGTATCACCGTTGGCTCTTATTGTTTTGCCTTCTTTACTTTTGTATTTATCTTTTGTAATGGGCTCTAGTTTTTCGAAGCCACTAGATTGGAATACGCTAATCAATATAGACTCATTGATGACATATGCTGATGGTGAGAGACCATATTCTTTGTTAGTTGGAAAATTTGCAATCGTCATTTTGATTCTTGGTATTGTAAATAGGATAAAAAATGGTCCTATTGTACATATTGCCGATGGATTGTTGTTACTATGTCTATTTTTTGTTTTTTTGTTTCATGCAAATCTGATAAATGACTCCATGATCGGAGGTGATAGACTAAAGTTTTTGCCACATCTTTGCATTTTGATATGGATGAGTTCGGTGAGATTTGCTATTTGGTTTAAGGCATTGATTAATGTTTTTGCATTGGTAATTATTTTTATTTTTGCTTTTTTGAGATATCCATCATATGCTGAAGCTTCTGCGTGGGTAGATGATTATATGGAATGTGAAGAACATATTTTGCCTAGAACCAAAGTTTTGACATTAAATTATGATTATAATGGCACTACGGTAGATGGAAGGTTAATAGCCCCTCGAAATTGGACATTTATGCACGGGACATCTTATTTGGGTGCAAAAAAACCATTGATTTTATCTGATAATTACCAAGCCCATATGAGTTGGTTTCCGCTCAACTGGAAAGACCAGAAGTTTAGTTTTTATAATGCTACAGGCAAGGATGGAATGTGTTTTGAAGACAGACCTCCGAGAGCTCTTTTTACTTCATATGCGGAAAAAACTGGCAAAACACCCATAGAATATGTATTAGTGATAGGAAAAAATGAGACGCATATGGAACATCCGAATACCATTGAAATTGATAGTCAATTGGTCGCAAAATATGATGTCATTTGCAAGTCTAAATCTGGTAGGTCTGTACTTTATGGGCTTAAAGAATGATGTTGCGGATAGAAGTTATTAATTAGTTTCCTTCATTAGGCGTTAAAAAAAGTTGAATAATCATATAAAGTTTATCTTTGCAAGATATAAATAGTCATATAGAATGAATTTTGAAACAAATATAAGGAAGAAAGAAATACTGTTTGCTTTTATAATCATAGGGATTTTTATTTGTTTTAGCTATCAAAGGGTGCTCAAAGTACCTAATGATTTTTTGGTAAATGGAGGAGATGGTTTGAAAAACTATTTTACTTATATGTACCATGTAAAACATGATTCCACGTTTATGACATTCGAAGGCATGAATTATCCTTTTGGTGAAAATATAATTTTTACGGATAATCAGCCATTAATAGCAAATCTTACTAAAGTATTATCAAATATATTTCCTAGTTGGTTTGAATGCAATCTAATAGCCTTTCATAATATGACACTCATTTTGGGAATTATTTTAGGAGGTTTAGGTTTGTTTCTCTGTTTCAGAAAGCTGAAAATAGAGTTTTTATTCGCATTAGGTTGTACCCTTGGCTTAATGATTCTAAATCCACAAGCTGGAAGGATAAATGGACATTTCTCTATGTTTTATCCAGTGTTGCCGTGGATATTTTACCTTTGGTTATTGTTTTGGGAAGGTAATAATAGGTTGAAGACGAGCGCATATATTGGTTTGTTGGTAGTTTGTAGTGGTCTATTTCACATGTATTATTTTATTACCATTTCCATTTTTACACTGTTGTCTATATTTATTTATTATGCTTTACAATCTGACCGAAAGTGGTTAGAAATGCTTAAGGTTATTAGTTTACAAGTAGTTTTACCATTTCTGATATTAAACTTTTTTTCTTCTTACTTTAATTATAGTAACGACAGACCTAATGATCCTTGGGGATTCTTTTCTTACCATTCTTCGTGGGAAGGTATATTATTTAGTTACAAACTCCCACTTTTTGAATTTATAAATACTAACATTATCAAGGTCAGAAATATAGATATGGAAGGAAGAAACTACATTGGCATAATAGCAGTAGCTTTCGTACTTTCTAGTATATTTTACGCTATTTTTAGATTTACTAAAACTAAAAAATTTATTAGTCAAGACAAAATTTTAATATACTTTGCTCTTGTTTTTATTCTTTCTTCTTTAATCTCTTTCGGTCTACCTTTTACCATTCCAGGCCTAGAGTGGCTGTTAGATTATACTGGTCCTTATAAACAGTTTAGGAGTATTGGGCGTGTAGGTTGGGTAAGTTTTTATGCCGTTAATTTATTGGCCATTTACGTGATTTATCATTGGTTAAAATCAAGTGCAAAAACGACCGAATTTTTGTACACCATTCCTTTAATACTTATTTTTGAAGGTGCCATGTTTATGAACAAACAAGAGTGGTATCAGACTAATATACCAGATTTCTTATGTGAATCTCGATTTAGCCTTCCTATTAATCTAAAAGATTTTCAAGCATCCTTGCCTGATCCATATTTTAATACTGGCTCAGAGTGTTTTTCATGGCCTGATCAAGGAGATGTACTAAACCAAACCTACAAAATTGGTTTTAATATGGGTTTGCCATCAATGGGTGTCATGATGAGTAGGACGTCATTTAGCCAGTCATTATTATTAAATGAACTGACCAATCAACCTTACAAAGTACCAAAGATTATTGACATTATTAGAGCGAAAAGTACTAAACCACTGTTAGTCATAGAATCAAAAAAGGAGATCCAAGACCACAGACCAAAGCTCACACATTGGACAAAAAAAGCGCCTATCGTATTTGAGAATGATGAGTTCAGATTAAAAAGTCTATCTTTAGATATGTTTGATCAAGTGGTCAAAGAGTTTAATGATTCGATCAGTCAAATAGTAGTATTACCTCCTGCCGTGTCACAAAAACTAGAATTTGTAAAGCTAGAAAATGCAAAGGGTTGGGGCTATGAAGCTGGATGGACGTCTAATGCTTTAGTTCCTGGTAACTACATTATTTCTTACACTATGGAATGTCCGGATGCAACTTTCGTGCTAAGTTCTACAGAAGCTTGGCAATTTGATGGCAATCATAATTCTATGGATTATATCGGGGAAGGAAATAGATTTAATTATAAAAAAATAGATGGAAATAAAATCCTAATAGAAACCCCGATTAACATAAAACCCAATGTGAACAAGGTGGTAGTAAGAGTGACCAAATTTAATCAGAAGAAGAAGCATGACCTAATTATGGAAAATGCACACATAAGATCAGTATTCTGAGTAGGTTGATGAATGAAATCTAAAGTTTATATTTCCAAAGTAGTTTTAAAAAGTTTAGGAATTCATTTTTTAAAACAGAAGAATTAAATTGTGTAAAGTCGATATCATTTCTCAGTACTACTGGCACGGGGATGATATCGATTTTTTGTTTATTGGTCGCAAGTAGCAGTTCGAGATCAACTAGAAATCTATCGGTTTTACAATTTAGTAAGATTTCTCCTACTTTTCTGTCGAATGCTTTAAGTCCACATTGTGTATCATTAATAGGTAGTCTAAGGATTTTTTGGTTTAACCACCTTAGTCCTTTGGAAAGAATTTTTCTATAAATCGATATATCTTTATAATAAGATTGGTCTCTATAGCCCGTAATTATACCATCATTGGACATAAGAGTAGACCAAACTTGCTTCATACTATTTGAATCATAAGGGAAATCAGTGTCTGTGAACATGTATTTCTCACTTGGAAAATTGGAGACCCCGAATTTTAATGCGAATCCTTTTCCTTTATTTACTGTGTATCCGATGTAATGAAATTTTTCCCCGATAGCATTTGAAAGATATTCTACTCCAATAGTTAAATCATTGCTACTACCATCATTTATGAGTACCACATTCACTTTTTCGTCAATTAATGCACAAAACTCTTGATACCTATTATTAAATGTAACTTCCCATCCAGATGAAGGATTGTAAGTGGGAATTAATAATGTAAAGGCATTCGGTTTATTCATCAATATATTTCTGCCACAAATGTAGAGAAATTCTAACTTTACTTTGTAATTCGCAGTAACTAAAAAGTTATTCCCTCACCACCGCTTAAAAAAATAATCCCAAACTCAGCAGATTTACCTCCAAGTTTGGGATTACTAGATTACAGTAAGTTAACTACAATGTTGCGTAAAAACTTATCTCACCTTTAAGATGGTACTTTGGTGGATCGTTTCTAAACCTTGTTTCAAGACGATTTGATAAGTGGCTGCAGGTAGATGATTTAAATCAATTAATTCAATGCCACTACCAGTTATTATTTTGGTCATAATCTCAGCTCCTAGATAATTGTATAACATAAATTTTACATTCCCTAATTCAGCATTCCTACCTGATAAATCTATATTTATTCGATCTATGGCAGGGTTGGGGTAGACGCTAATATTTGAAAAATCTGTGGATAAGTTGATCCCTCTAATGTCTGAGTATTTGTAACTACCATCTAGATCTGTAAGCTTCAACCTATAATAAAATATCTTATCTGATGTCCTATTATTCGAAAAATCAGTATCTATGTAGTTATATTTGAGCTCAGTATTACTGTTGCCCGCTGCGCTCAATTTAGAAATTTGATCCCAAGAAGTACCATTAGTACTTCTTTCTATCCCGAAGTAATCACTATTAACTTCAGATGATGTCTCCCATGTCAACAAGGCACTTTTAGCACCGTTTTTTGTGATAGAAAAGTCAGACAAAATGATTGGTAATGGGAAATTTTGCAAAGGAGATTCGTAAAGCCCACCACTTGCATAGGCAAACCGAAAAATAAAAGGTACTGTCGGACAACAATTGCCTCCAGTCATATTATACGAGTATGGATTTGATCCAGTCATATTAACAAATGTAAACGGACCAGAAGCAGGCCCTAATCTTAATTGTGGATTTAGACCGGGTGGAATTGCTGTTGTAAATGTTACCGTTATAAGAGCCGATGTTGAAGGAGCTGGACTAGAATAAACTACCGAGAAATTAAAACTATAGGAAGAAAAACTATACGTACCATTATATGTCTGCCCCTGAACATTATGACTATAAAACGTACTAAATGAAAATAAACAAAATATCAAAGAGATGCCTAAAAAATTTGACTTGATATTTTGAAAGGTTTTCCCAAATAATGAGATTTTTGAAGAGAGATTTGATCTCTGCTGAACTGAGGATGATTCCATCATAATTGTGTTTAGGTTGGTTAAATAAATTTTAAACGCTTAAATAATAGTAAAATATATTTTAATTCTAAAATCTATAGGTTCTATCATCTAATCATGCAAATTTGCAATTTATTATCTGTAAACCGACATTATAACCTACGTCATGACTACATCATAGTGGTGCTTTATACACATTTGAACATGCAAGACGAATGACAATGCCCTAACGCTGCTATAATTTTTAATGGGTTCCAAATTCATTTGGAAGGGTTTTACATCGCCACCGCTAAAAAAATAATCCCAAACTCAGCAGATTTACTACCAAATTCGGGACTAATTCATTCATGTATGTTGCTAACTATGAAGCTAGGGCAAAATGGAAATAGAAACTGAACATTACTTCACTTTCATGAAAAATTCCTTTTGTTTTACCCCAAACCCTCAAGGGAGTCAAAAGGAATTTCTAAAGAATTATATCAAATATGGATTAACCCATAAATTTTTTACTCAGTCATATTCTACTTCACTTTCACTCTAATGCCTTCGCTATGACTGCTAAATTCTGGTGCATACATACATTCTATGCTCGTGATGCCACCTGAAAAGTCTCCTTTATGTACTACCGTCAGCGGATATTCGAATACAAAGGTTCCTTTTGGTAAATATGAAAAGTAGAAGTGTGTGGCTAGATCCTTGGTCGTTTCATAATATCCTAGCTGGCCTTGGTACTTGTATTCACTGATGACATTTGTTGGTTCCAAGCCACTTGCACGCATGTCTTTCATGTGGACATATTCCATTTGTCGGTCAACCACTAGTTCAATATGTACTTTCAGTTTATCACCAGGTTTTAGGTTGGTGTTTTCTTTGACTTCTACTAGTTCATCGCCTTTGCCTGATGCTACCACTTTGTACAATTTTTTATTGATCTTAAGTGGTGTATCCGCAAAAGTTTTGATCTTGTCTAATTGTTCAAAATATTGATAATATGCTGCTCCCCAAGCGACGGATGTATTGTCATTTTTTATTTTGATGGTAGCCAAGTCTTTGTTAAAGTTGTCAGCTATATATGTTTTTTTGATATAACCAGTACCTGCTTCTGTATTTCGGGCATCTGTATTGATTACCTCCTTGCCAACAGTGATCACTGGTTGTACACTTTCTGTCACCCATTGCGAGATATCGCCTGTCTCGCCTTGTAGAAGTAGCGCATATATGACTGCAGATGTAGATTTGGATGTTTTCCAGTGATTTGTTTGTTTGTTTTTGAGCAACCAAATTTTCATCTTATCTGCCTCATCCTTTTTAAGTTCCACTTCTGAGAAGAGTTCAATCATCAATGCATGTCTTTCGATAGGCAATTGGTGCCAGTAGAATCCATTTCCTTCGTTCCAGTACATACCCAATTCATCATTTGAGAATGATTTTTCACGGAGAGATTTTACGATGGACTTAGCGGTGTTGTCATCATTTCTATGTAAAATTAGACCTATCATAGCTTGCGTATAAAGACCACGTTTGAGCCAATATTTTTTGGCTTGACCATAGTAATATTCTCTTGCTTCCTTGGATGCAGGAGTGGCATTGACGTGTTTAAAAAATGTCTTGACATACAAATAGTGCACAGAAAGGTCATCTAGATGGTCGTCGTTGATATTGCCGCCATATCGTTTGATGTATTCTTGGAGTTTGGTATATCTTATAACTAGCTCATCGTCCATATATCTCAACGCATTGGCAGTCAGTGTGGTAAGTTCAGGATCATTGATCTCAAGTGCACCAAGATGATATAAGTGTCCTATATTTTCCAAGACGTTTTGTGTCGTATAAACATCATCTCGTCCACCCGTAAGCCAAGAAAATCCTCCATTAGTCAATTGTCTTTCTTTTAACTTTTGAATGACGTTGGCTTTTTCGTCCGCTAGTTTGTTTAGTTCAAAAAGTATGGCAATATTACGTTTTTGCTCTGCTTCCGAAAGTGCCTGTCTCACCCAAGGTGTTTCTTCGAGCAATGCAGATTTTAGTTCTTCATTTTTGGATAAATTACTCAAAAGTGCATCTTTATCTTTGGTTATCCATTGATCAAAAACTGCTTTTATTTTTGGATGTGCATTGGCAATTTTTGAAGCTAAGGCGTTGGCATAAAACTTATCTACTACCGCTTGTGTGCTAAAATTATTGGTTGTATTCATATATGGTAATGCCTGAATTGCATACCAAATAGGATTGGACGTATATTCAACCGTAAATCTGAAATCCTTTTTAGTAGGACTCACGTTATTTTTGAATGCATTGAAAGTAAATGATTTTGTCTCTTTACCTTTGATCCACATCGGCATCGACTCTGTCACGAGCATACTATTTGTCACTACAGGAATGGTATTCTCTTCGCCATCTGTGTGGTCGCCTGCCTGAGCAGTGATTCTGTAGGTAATGGCTTGGTATTTTGTGTTAGGAATGACCAGGTCCCACGATAGACCTTGAGATCTACCTTTTTCGATATCAAAACTTACATTTGATCCTGTTTTGACTAGCTCATTAGTAATGTCTGTCATGGTGATGGCATCAAATAATTGCAGTCTTGCTTGACCTGTCAAGGATGTTTCTGACAGATTGCTCACTTTGGCGGAGAAGGAAATGACGTCTCCATCTCTTACAAATCGTGGTGCATTCGGGAAGACCATTAGATTTTTTTGAGTCTGTACAAATCTTTCATCATATCCCGTCATCAGATCTTTGGTATGTGCAAAACTCATCAATTTCCATTTCGTCAGTGCTTCGTTGATAGTAAATGCTAGGATAATGTTACCTTCTGCATCTGTTTTTAATTCAGGAAAAAAGAAGACAGTCTCTTTGAGATTTTTACGTACTAAAATTGGCTGTTCATTCGATGTTATTTTGGTATCACCTTGTGTGATATTGTCTTTTGTTAGGACATTAGCCGCTTCTGCATCTACAGCCTGTTTTGAAGCCACTTCGTCCATCATTGCAGCTGGTGCAGGCATTCCTTCACTCCTCGAACTTCTCATCATGACTTCTCCACGGCCACCACCATAATAGCCATAATTATCTATCAATGGGAAAAGTGATGGATATAATAATTGTTTTACACTCACTATGTTGCCATTACCATAGTAATAGTATTGGCCTTGGACAAGGTTAAAACCAGGGACTTCTATATTTAATTGTGCATAAGAATTTGGATAAAAATCAGTTCTCCAGCTATTAGTGACAAATAGATCAAGAGAAGCGTCATACATGGCGGCTACCATTTCAGCTGCTATCTTATCTTGTTTTAGCCCTTTTATTTTGATGCGGTACTCTTCTTTTGCACCAGGCAATGTTTTATCTCTAAATGTTTCGTAGGTAATCTGAAGCTGTTTGTTGCTCCAAGGCACATCTATGTGATAATCGTTTTGGAATGTACGGTTCTGTATAATATATGTGGTTTTTACATTGATTCCACCACGATGATTTTCTGTGATCGGCAATGTGATCGTTCCTTTTTTATTTACTTCCTGAGATTTTTCTAATAGGATACGACCATCTTTTTCTATGATTGTGTGTACTGTCAGTGCCTTTTCATTGGTACCCAAGGTAAGGTCAAAATTAGCACCAGGTTCAAGCACTTTATTATTTACTTTCGTGAATAGGAAATCAGATTTAGGAAAGTCGCCTTTACCAAAGTCCGTTATTACCATATAGTTTTCAGAACTGACTTTTTCACCATATTTGTCTGTGGCTTCAAGTTCGACTTTATACACGCCAGCTTTTAAAGCAGATTTGATTTGGATAGAATCGTTGGTGTTAAATTCCCCAGAAAATACTTGTTTAGCTATAGGCCATGACGTAAAATCTCGATCAGCAAGGACAGGATATTGTGGGAAATGTTTGTCAGATATAGATCTTGGTAGTGGAATATCGACTTTACCATCCCAATATTTGCTGATTTGTACTGTTTTTGGTTCTTGGAGTTGGGAAATTTTTACATTCCCTTTTGTTTGAATGGTTTGGCCATTTGTACTTGTGGCAGTGACTTTTAGTGGTTTAATGTCAGCAAGGTCAATATCTTTTTGCACATTAGATGACAATGAAAAAGCAGTGTAGCCCACCGAAGCTGATGCTGATGTTGACCTAGTTTCTCCACGTTGGTCCACCACATCTACTTGTATATTGTAATTGAAAACAGGTTGATCTTTTTTGGCTATTTTTAGATCTGGAATTGCTTGAAATTCAAAAGTATATTTTCCTTCTCCATCTGTAGTAGTTTCACCTTCAGCCACGATAAATTCTGCACTTTGGTAAGGCATTCTCCAATACCATCCCCAACCAGGGAATCTTGCTGATCTTACGACTTTGTATTTTACTATGGCGCCATCTACATTTGTTCCTGCTAGAGTTAATGCAGAGCCTGTGACTTTTATATTGTCATTGACTTTGTATTCACCTGTGATAGCGTCCGCTTTTACTTCAAATGTTGGTCGTTTGTATTCTTCTACTTGAATGCTTTTCTGACCATTTATACCAATGTTAGAACCAACTTCCAATGTGAAATTTCCATTCAGTTTACCAAGTGGAATCGTAAAGCTACCATTGACACTACCAAATTCATTAGATTTGAGAGATAAACTTGAAATTTCTTGATAATTTGCATCCTTAAAGTTTACTTCTACATTTTTATTGGGTAAAATAGTTGGCACTTGATTTTGATCATTTTCTAATAAAATTGCTTTAAAATATACTGTTTGTCCAGGTCTATAAATAGCTCTGTCAGTAAATATTTCTGCAAATTTATATGGCTCTGGAGTATATCTATTGTAATTGTAATGATACTGGTTAAGGTCAAGGATGTCTTTTTTGTACTCAATAACTACCTTGGTATTTTTATCTGTCAATCCATTTACTTTGACTTTTCCATTGTTGTCAGTCGTATATTTTTCTGATTTTATGTTTTCATTTTTACGACTGGAAGGATTGTATTGTTGGTAATAAAGTGTCACATTCGCACCTTTTACTGCTTTCCCCGATATACGATCGCTAACGATGAAAGTGCGCGCTTCATTTGACATATAGCTAGTATATGCAAGGTCAGACACATGAAAGACTACATATTGAAATACTTCCTTGTTTTTGTCAGTACTTCTCACAATGGCAGCATAAGAACCGTATGGAAGATTGGTGTGGCTTAGTTCCATTCGTTGTAATTTTAACGATGGACTAGGCTTTAATACATGTTTTTGTGTGGTTACTTTTTTAGCATTTTTTAGATAATTGACTATTTCGTCCTGATTTCTTCTTTGGTTAAAGTCAAAAAAATCTTTGTCCAATTTTACAGTTTCAAGCGTTACATTCGATACATTGTTATAATCAATGGCAAGCAAGATGTGGTTTTTGGTAGGATATACTTGTTCTGCAAATAGTTGTATAGATGGTTTTTTGATATCATTAATGATGTTCTGACATTTGGCAGCACCAGTTGAGTTTGGATATTTTTTAATGGCTGTTTCACATAGCGCTATGGTTTTTACATTAGAGAGACTATCTTCTTTTTCACTTCTCAGTTGGTTGGCAAGAACTGCTATTATTTCAGTGTAGAAGTCAATGTTTACATTTTCTTCTGCTAGATTTTCTAGAGATTTTTTGTACAGCTCTTGCTTATTTTCTAAGGTTGATTGGCTGTAAACGTATTCTAGTCTTTTAAGATCGTAATCTGCAGCAGCAAGTTTATTTTTATTTTCTATCTGAGTTGACAGGATATCCTGATATAATCTCAGCATTTTGTATTTGGCAGAAGATATGTCAGTTGTGATGATATCTTTTTTTGAAAACGTTTCTGCATCTTCAAAATACCAAGACTCGCTTACTTGAAAACTTTGACTATTTTCATTTGAATAGCTGTCATAATTATTAAAGAAAGTAAATGCTCTGTCTGCAAGGACTTCATAAATGGTTGGTCTAAAGATTACAGCTTCAGCGTCATATTTGTTGATTACTATTTTGAAAGACTCAACTGGCACATTCACTGCTTTTTTGTCTTCTAGTGAAAATAAATACCAAGATTCTATAGTCGTTAGGAATTGTTGTGTACTCCATGTGCGGAAGTCTATACTTTTTTCGCCCGTTAATTCAGATCTTTGAGAGATTTCCCATCTATAATTGTCAAAATATCTTTGATACAATTCTGCTAAATAGGACGCTGTGATTTGTTTGGTTGGAGCATTTGCTGATTTTACTACAGATTCGAGCTTTTCGATAGATGCCTCTATACCTTTTTCATCAGACTGAATGGTGAGTCGAGTTAGATAGACGACACTTTTTACGATTTGAGGGTCGTTTTTGTCATTGAGTGCCATTTTGTGTATCTCTTCTACTTTTTCAAGGGCTGATTTAGGAAGTCCTTCATTGATATATTTTTCTACTTCTAGCCATGCTTTGTCATAGTCATAAGCTTGTCCTAAATCTGATGTCAGTCCCATAAGAATACTAAGTGCAATGATGATGGATTTCATTTGTTTGTTTTATTTAAATAAAAGAATCTGACTTTCTTTTGGAATTGCCAGATTATATATAACACAATAAAGATGCATTATTGGTTCCAAAAGTGGGTTACAAATAGTTAAATGATTCTTAAATGTAGGTTAATATCAGTTTTAGTTAATATAGTCGTTAGTCAAAAGTAGCTCAGATTTAGTTTTTTATACAACAAAAAAAAGGAACCAACCTAGATTGATTCCTTTCATATATCTGAACAATACAGCTAAAATAATTATTTAGCGATGTATCTTCTTTCTTTAATTTTTGCTTTTTTACCAGTAAGTGCTCTCAAGTAATAAAGTTTAGCTCTTCTTACTTTACCTCTCTTAAGTACTTCGATTTCAGCAATAGCAGGAGAAGAAAAAGGAATAATCCTTTCTACACCTACACCGTTAGAAATTTTTCTTACTGTAAAAGTTTTGGTAGCACCTGTACCATTTATTTGTATCACATCACCTCTGAAAACCTGAATTCTTTCTTTGGCTCCTTCTATGATTTTATAACTCACTGATATATTATCTCCTGGTCTGAAAGAAGGCAATTCTCTCTTTGGAGTCAGTTGTTCGTGTACGTAATCTATTAAATCCATGATCTTGCTTATTTAACTTTTCTGAATTGGAGCGCAAAGATAGATTTTATTTTTATTGTAAGGTAGTTCTCAATTGAAAAAATGTAGATATTTTGCATTTTTTTTTGATATTGCTTTACGGCAAGGTGAATATAATAGTTCATTTTTGTTTAAATTGTTACATTTGACCAATCTTTCATCATCTTGTAATGCTAATGTTTTGAATGAACAAAAGTGGGTGAATTAGGTTAAGTATTTGAAATTCAATTAAATATATGTTTAGTCGTTTGGTTTTTTTTGCATTATTGCAATTTTTTGTACTGTCATTTGGTATAAAATTAGTTGGTCAGGCCAATACAACTGTTTTACAGAGAAAAGTTGACCAAATTGCATCTTCGGATTTTTATAAATACGCTAGTTTAGGGATTTCAGTACGTGACGTCAAGAGTGGAGAAGTAATTGGTGATGTCCAAAAAGACAAAATGCTTGTGCCTGCATCTAGTTTGAAGCTGATCACTACTCTTTCTGGACGACAAATCTTAGGCCCTGGATTTAGGTATGAGACAAAAATTACCCACAATGGATTTATAGATAGTGATGGTACGCTAAAGGGAAACATATATATAGAAGGTAGTGGAGACCCTACTTTTGGTTCTGATCGTATAAAGGGTAACCTGAATGGTGATGATTTATTTGCAAAAATTATCAAAGATATAAAGGCTCACGGGATCACTTGCATAGAGGGAGATGTTATTGCGGACGAGTCTGTATTTAATTCATTTCCGATCTCACCTTCATGGCAATGGAATGATCTTGGCAACTATTATGCTGCTGGCGCTTGGGGATTAAATGTCCATGAAAATGAATATTCCATCTATTTTCACCGCAATGGACCAATAGGCAGTCCTACAAGAATTGCTTATTTCAAGCCATTTGTGCCGCATCTCCACCTTGAAAATGAAGTTACCATTGACGATGCAGATTCAGGTGACAATGCTTATATTTTTGGTGGACCATATCATTATGGTAAGCGGGTCGTAGGGACCATACCACAAGGGAAAAATCTTTTTGTAGTAAAAGGCTCTCTTCCTGATCCCCCATTGTATTTTTCATATAGACTGTTAAAGGAACTGGAAAAGAATGATATGGGCGGGCATACAAACAAAACTCAGTACCAACCTGACAAGAATAGCATACATAGAAAACAAATTATCTCTTATTATTCTTCACCTTTAGACGAAATAATCAAGTTGGCTAATGATCGTAGTATCAATATTTACTGTGAAAGTATTTTAAAAACCATAGGTCTTCGTAAACGTAATGCTGGTTCTGGTGGTGAAGGAATCGCAGCAATCAAAGAATTGTTGGTAAGTAAGAATTTAGATATTAGGGCTTTGCATATGGAAGACGGTAGTGGATTGTCATCAAGAAACTTGGTAAGCCCTGATTTTCTCACTAGTTTTTTGTGTAATTATGTAAAAGATAAGAATGTGAATGAAATAGCCACATTATTGCCCCGAGTAGGTGTGGAGGGAACTGTAAAATCTTTGCTAACCAATTCACCTGCGAAAGAAAATATGTGGGTCAAATCTGGTTCCATGGACAAAATTCTGACTTATTCTGGTTATTGTAAAGCAGCTTCTGGTCGTTATATTGCATTTTCTGTCTTCTTAAATGCGTCCACTGCAAAGAAAAAAAACGAAAATAAAGTAGAATTAGAAAAAATATTGGATCTAATTTATAGATTTTCATAACTTGGGGCATCAAATCAATAGTTGGCCGCTTTATGAAATTTTTGAGTATCGTTTTTTTATCAATGTGGATGTTTTTTGCACTTGGCTGTAGAGATAGTCAGGCCACTAAAATTGATTCAGAAAATGCAACGAACTTAGCAGAAGAAGATGTTTTAGAAAACTATCATGATGAAGATGAGATACACTCAAATGTAGGCAGGGCCATTTGGCAAAAACCGGGTTTGGTTATAGAAAAACTAGGAGATATCTCTGATAAAACAATTGCTGACATTGGAGCAGGTACAGGTTATTTTTCATTGCGTCTTTCGAAAAAAGCCAAAAAAGTGATAGCTATAGAAATCGAACCGACCTTAATAGATTATATTGACTCTTCTAAAGTTAGTCTGCCTGATTCTCTAAAAAGTAGATTAGAAACCCGTCTTGCACTTCCTGATAATCCGAAACTAGTAAAGGATGAAGTGGATATCGTTTTAATTATAAACACGGTTGCATATATTGAAGATCTTCCCAAATACTTAAATACCCTTAAACAAGGTTTGAAAAAAGGTGGTAAAGTAATGATCATAGATTACAAAATGAAGAGACTGCCTATAAATGCGCCACCAAAAAGCGAAAGAGTATACCTTGATGTCATAGAAGATATGATGGTAGATGCAGGATATGAAGTTATCCAAACGGACGATACTTCATTAGACTTTCAGTATATCATACAAGCAATCAAAATTTAAATCAAAATTCAAAACCATTAAAACAAAACAAAATGAACTTATCAAACATTGATCTTGGCATCGTCATCGGATGGATCGTATTTATGATGGCGTTTGGGGTTTATATCTCATGGACAAGTAAAAAAGAAACAGCAAATGACTATTTTCTCGCTTCCAAATCTTTGCCTTGGTGGGCAGTAGGCGGATCATTAATTGCAGCTAATATTTCGGCCGAGCAGTTTATTGGTATGTCCGGATCTGGCTATGCAGTTGGTTTTGCGATTGCTGCGTATGAATTAATGGCGGCTATTACCTTACTAATAGTAGCTAAATATTTTTTACCGATATTTATAAAGAAAGAGATATACACTATGCCTCAGTTTCTTGAAAAAAGATTTGATGGTCGTGTTAGAACTGGTTTAGCCATTTTTTGGGTCTTACTTTTTGTTTTTGTAAATATTACGACGGTCTTATATTTAGGTTCCTTAGCGCTAGAATCCATTATGGGAGTACCTATGTTATATGCCATCATTGGTCTAGCTATTTACTCTGCATCTTTCTCAGTTACGGGAGGATTGAAGGCAGTGGCACTTACGGATGTAGTCCAAGTTGTGGCCCTGATTTTTGGTGGACTCGTTGCAAGTTACATGGTTTTGGATGCAGTAGGTGGTGGCGTTTTTTCAGGGTTATCAACTTTAGTAGAAAAAGCACCTGAGAAATTTGACATGATTCTTGATAAATCTAATCCTGAATATATGAATTTGCCTGGTATAAGTGTATTGATAGGAGGTATGTGGATAGCAAATTTATATTATTGGGGTACTAATCAATACATTATCCAAAGATCATTGGCATGTAAAAGTCTAGAAGAAGCACAAGATGGAACAGCTGCTGCAGCAATTATCAAAGTAATATTACCACTTATTGTTGTTATTCCTGGAATTGCAGCATATGTATTAGAAGCAGATATTACAAAATCAGATGAAGCATACCCTTGGGTAATAAGTAATTATGTAGGTGTAGGATTTAAAGGTATTGCACTAGCAGCATTGATAGCTGCCATAGGGTCTTCAGTTGCATCTATCGTAAATAGTGCGGCTACTATTTTTACTTTGGATATATATAGACCTTTGTTTATGAAGACTGATGCAGAAAGAGCTAAGATACTAACCCCATTAGAGAATAATAGTAGTCAGCTTACTGTAAAAGAAGAGCATAAGCTAGTGAGTATAGGTAAATGGTTTTCATTGATATCTCTTATAATAGGAGTTATTATTGCACCAACGCTGAAGGATCTGGATCAAGCTTTCCAGTACATTCAAGAATACACAGGGTTCATTAGTCCCGGAGTGTTAGCCATTTTCATTTTAGGTTTATTCTGGAAGCGGACATCTACCAATGCTGCTATGATAGGCGTTATTATTGCCATTCCTATTTCTATGGCATTTAAATTTTTAACACCTGGGATACCTTTCTTAGATAGAATGGGATTAAGTTTCCTTTTGATTTCAGCAATTATGGTGGTTATATCCATGTTGGAGAATAAAAATGACGATCCTAAAGCCATTTACTTTGATAGCTCATTATTTAAGACAAGCATTAAATTTAATATCATGAGCCTTGTGGTTATAGCAGCTGTAGCGGCTATATACTGGAAGTTTTGGTAGAATTTTGGTATAGTTTGAGACTTTTTTTCAATGATTAAATTTAGAATTCCTTTCAGATTTGGTCTTGATTTTAGAAATAGATTGACCATTGATTTTGGTTAATTGTAATTGATGGAAAATATCCTAATAATAATATTGACAATATGCCTTATAATAATAGTGACCTTTTGGTTCCTATTTTATAAGGCATTTGTATTCTTGTCTAAAACTGAATTCGCAACCAAAGACATTCAACCTACTGTCTCTGTAATCGTCTGTTACAAAAATGCAAAACAACATTTACACGCGACCATACAAAGCATACTAAATCAGCAATATCCTGCTTTTGAACTCATAGCCATTGATGATTTTAGTATTGATGGTAGTTCTGATACATTAAAGCATATAAATGATGATAGATTAACGTTACTTACAGCAGTAAAGGACACACCTGGGAAAAAAAGTGCACTGACCCAAGCAATTCTACATGCAAAAAACGAATTACTATTATTTATAGATGCAGATTGTATTCCTTCAAGTACTGAATGGATAACATCTATGGCATCTGCTATGATGCAAACAGAAGATACTGAAATTGTCTTGGGTTACGGACCAATGAACAAAACTCAAGGGTGGCTAAACGCTTTCGTAAGGTATGAAACTATTTTGACTGCATTGCAATATATGAGTTATGCTGTTTTTAAAATCCCATACATGGGCGTTGGTCGGAACCTGATGTATAAAAAATCCTTGTTCTTGCAGCACAACGGATTCAAAAGTCATGAAAACATTGCATCAGGTGACGATGACCTTATGATAAGTAAGATAGCGACAGAAAAAAATACTGTTGTAAATTTAAAACCAAAAAGCTTTGTGTACTCCGATGGAAAAAATAGCCTACTTTCTTTCTTTAATCAGAAGTCAAGACATGTGACTACTTCCGGACAGTACAAATTTAACCATAAAGTGCTACTAGCTACGTTTGCAGTATCACAATTGGGATTTTATACACTTATTGTCCTTTTATTA
Organism: Saprospiraceae bacterium; assembly: GCA_035299145.1. Classification (GTDB taxonomy): domain Bacteria; phylum Bacteroidota; class Bacteroidia; order Chitinophagales; family Saprospiraceae; genus OLB9. The sequence goes on along the minus strand of DATGWZ010000030.1, from coordinate 68,838 downwards.
GCTTTAGGTGATATTTCACCCCTAAGTTTAGTCTTATTTTTAGCTTTAAAATGGTCGGTTCAAATGATTTTCCATCGTAAAGCCTTCAAATTATTGATAGGACAAGACCTTTATTGGCGGTTTGCACTATTGGATGTAGGTATGATGATTTATTACATGACTTTACCAATATATTCATTCTTCAGAAAGGGCGAATGGTAGGTAACTACATTCATTTTCTTTTTGTATTTTTGAGATTGATGGTGTGAAATATTAATTTGCATGCATGGCGTATATTAATATTTTATGTTAACGTTTAGACTTAAATTGAACTTATTTACTGAAATTTGGATTAATTCTATATCTTAACGATTCATGATTGTTATGGCAAAATAATCGATACAAAAAGTCAAGTCTCTCTACAGCAGATTTTATAATTTTACTATTGTCAAACCCAAATTTGGTTTTTAATTATAGGCTTATCCTTTGATCAGAAGGGTGACCATCTGTTAATTGTAAGTAATTTTATCACAATCTAAATTTTTATTTTATGAGGTACTTAGTCTGGGCTATTATTGCTATTTGTTTTTTATCAATGGGTTGTAATCCAAAATATTACACACCAAATACACAGAATGTCCCATTATTATCTGAAAAAGGAGAAACAAATTTGACAATTTCTGGAAATGGTAATCAAGCTGAGTTCCAAGGGGCTTTTGCACTTTCTAGTGGTTTTGCGCTTAAGGCGAATGGTGGACTTTTCATACCACCTGACTTAGATAATGGCAATGGAGGATCAGGGAGTTTTTTTGAGTTTGGTGGTGGATATTTCAAACCTATTGGAGAGAATTTAGTTTTTGAAACCTATGCGATAGCAGGGTTTGGTAGTATGGAAAATCATTTACCTTCTACGATGGAGTCAAATCCATTAACTCAAGGTGATATTTCTGCTTCGGTTTTGCGGTACGGTATTCAGCCAAATTTTGGATATAAATCAAATAATTTTTCGGCGGCAATCTCTTCTAGAGTCGTAAATCTCACATATTCTAATATAGAAGGAGATTTGATTTTTGATGGAGTCGATCAAGTAAATTACTTGAAAGATAACAGCTCAAATTTTCTAATTGAACCTGCATTGACCCTTAGAGGTGGTTTTGAAAAGATAAAACTTCAGCTTCAATACGGTTATAGCATTAATTTGAGCAATAACGATTTTAAACAAGACAAGAGTTATCTCACATTAGGTCTGAATTTTAATTTTAAATAATTTGACCATAAAAAAAGCCTTTGAGTATAAGTTCAAAGGCTTTTTATTGTATTTTTATTACCGATAAGTTATTGTTTGCATTTAATTTTTGAAACAACAAGATTACCTACATTTTTACCTTGGGTCATGCCATTTTTTATAGCTGGCATAAAGTGAATACCACCATATAATCTAGAGATACATGCTTCTTCTGCTGCTTGATCAAATGATTTAAATGACCTTGGCGGAAGGCCAAATTCTACTTCTGTATCATCCGTGTATTCAAAATTATCCCCGAATAGTTTTGTAATAATAATAGATGCCGCAGAAGATGCCACACTATGACCACTCGTATACTCAGGAAATGGTGGTGTCTGTAGCAAAGGAAGCCATTCTGGATCTATAAATTCATTTATGACAGTTTCAGGTCTTATGGCGTTGCTGCGATATTTTTCGTCCCAGCAAGATATAAAAGCATCTGCCAATCCTATACACATCACAGCATATGCTTCCGTACTTTTTATAAAATCTGCATTTGATTGTTTACAAGCCAAACCTGTTATATTTACCCAATGTCCTCCTGGAGTAATTTTTTTTGTAGCGTGCATGATGTGACCTGTAACATTCATTTTGAATGGGTTACAATCCCAAAAATTTGCAATAGCTATTTCTTCTTCAGATGCATTTTTTACTTTTTCATATACAAAAAGCGCTTCCTGATAGTACTGACTGTTTTTATCTGTCATATTATAAGGAGTAGGAGGTAGCGGTTTGAATTGTGCCGCTGAATCCATAACGAATGTTCTGATCTTATTCCACGATGGTTCTATACCATCCATGTATGCTGGTGGTGTAGGTTTCCATGTGGCAGGGTCGTTTTGGAGACTGTATTTAGGAAATGATCTTGATTGTTTGTAATTGTCACCTGAAGACCATTTTATAATATGTGCAGCCATAGAATCCGAAAAGGCTATACTCCTATTGTACACATCTTCAGGCATTCCTGTCTTTTTATAAAAATCAAGCGCTTTTTGAATTTGAACCTGAATAGTATCTTCAGAGAAGATTAAAGCTTTTCCTACTTTTAGAAATGTCAGTGTCGATGCCATAGGAAAACAATAATCTTTGCCCGCTTCAGGTGTGGGAGTTGGCTTTAGATGTGTAATCTGACCTGCAAGTGAGATGTATGATGAATCGGCAAACCTTGCGGCTTCGTAAGCACCTATACTGGCATAGACATAAATTCTACTCGCAACTGGCGGAGAGAATATATCATGTACCATGACATCCGTGAGTGATTTTACGGACTGATGAAGAATGGCTGTATCGGCGGCATCTTTTTGATAATTGGCATTATCTTGTTTGCACGAAAAGATAACTACACTGATAATGATGGCAAATAATAATCGAAACATTTATATAAAATTAGAAGTCTCAAAGATACAATTATTCTCTTTTAAAATAAGTATTCTGACTTGATTATCTAGCTTATATTGGCAGGCTAACTACTATTTTACGTTTTTAGGTTGCTAAATTATGTGATGATTTTATTATTGTTTCTCAAAGTTATTTAAAAAAACCTTTATTGTTTTTGGTCACGCATTAAACTTTCATGCTCATAAGTAGTCTATGTTATGTACAGAATCGTAAACAAGATGACTTTTCCTGATGATCTCGAAATATTGACCATGATAGAGCAGCCTGCTTTAAAAGATGCAGGATATAGACTATTGGTAGGGAAATACAAAGAAAAATTGTATTGGCATATCCGTAGGATGGTGGATCATCATGATGATGCAGATGATATACTTCAAAACACTTTTATAAAAGTAGTAAGGAGTTTGAATGGTTTTCAGCAGCAATCTACCCTTTATACTTGGATGTATCGAATTGCCACCAATGAGAGCCTAAATTTTATAAAGTCTAAAAAAAGTAAATACAGCGAGAGTTTAGATAGTTTGCAACTAGAAGATGTAAGAGATAGTCAGTATTTTGATGAAAATTTGGCTCTAAATCATCTGAAAACAGCCATCAACGCACTTCCTGAAAAGCAAAAATTGGTATTCAATTTAAGGTATTATGACGAAATGCCTTATCAGGATATTGCCGAGATAACAGAGACGAGTGTGGGAGCACTTAAAGCTTCCTATCATCACGCCGTAAAAAAAATAGAAGAACATTTAAAAGCAACCGTATGACACATCAAAATAGCAATATAATCGAAGAAATAGTAGAAATGGCGCCGATTTTAGCTTCTATTCCGAAGTTAAGGGTGCATCAAGTACCAGAAAATTACTTTGATGAAGTAGAAGAAAGTATCATTAGTCAAATAAACATCATCAAGAGCGAAAGTCAAGACAAACAAGCAGTACCATCGAATTATTTTGAAAAAATAGATGAAGTAATTTTGAGTAGAATTGGAGATGACACACAAGGAGCAAAAATAGTGTCCATGCCTACTGCGAGATTTGCATATATGAAGTATGCAGCTATTTTTGTTGTTTTTGTAGTATCATTGGTAGTTTTTAATATTCTTAAACCACAAGAAAATACTCAACTAGCTTCCGAACTTACACAAGCTGAGGTATTGGATTATATGGTAGATCATGCAGAAGATTTTGATATCAATATGCTGATAGACCAAGAAATCATAGATGAAACTACTTTGGACGATTTATCATATATATCTGTAGAAGACGAAAATACAGACTTATTCGAATTAGATTTTTAAGACCCCTAATTTTATTTAATCATATTTAATTTTTTAAACACATGAACATGCAATCAAATTTTTTAAAGACATTTATTTTTTCATTTATATGCCTGAGTTTATCTTTCAGTGGCTTTGGTCAGGGAAGAAATAAAGAAAGGATAAAGGAAAAAGTAAAATTAGAAAAAGTCGCTTACATCACACAAGAGTTAGAATTAACGGAAGATGAAGCGCAGAAATTTTGGCCAATATACAATGCTTATAAGGAAGAATCTGGAGCAATGAGAGCTTCGATGGATATACACCCCAAAAAGGATATGTCAGACAAAGAAGCAGAAGATATGCTATACGCTATGCTCGATGCTAAGTCCAAAGAAATTGATATCCAAAAAAAGTATATCGGTAAAATGAAGTCAGCAATTCCAGCAAAAAAGATTGCGATGCTATTTAAAGTAGAGCGTCAGTTTAAAGAAAAGCTTGTAAGCAACGTCAAAGAAAGACGAAAAAACAGAATGGAATAAGTAGTTATTCTGTAATGTTTTTCAAGGTAAAAAAGGTCTTAACGAAAGTTGAGACCTTTTTTTATTTGAAAAAAGGACAAAAGGTACCATTTATTAAACAAAGTTATTTTAGTTTTGTACTTAAATTTGTATAATTTTTTAAATCAAAACAATCATGACAAAATATATTATAGTAGTCATCATGGCGTCTTTTATCATCGCTTGCGCAAATAAGGACAATAAACCTAAAGAAACTTCATCATCTACTACAGAAACAGTAGCGCTTGATGGGGAAAAAATATATAAACAAAATTGTGCGCTTTGTCACGGACCAGATGGTAAGCTTGGCGCTAATGGATCTAAAGATCTTACCATTTCTGACTTTGACCTGAATGAAAGGATTGCTATGATTTCCAAAGGTAAAGGTGTGATGACCGCTTTCGAAAATATCCTTACACTACCTGAGATAAAAGCTGTAGCAGAGTATTCTATGACACTAAGTCAAGCGAAATAGTCTGATAATCAATGATATAAAAAAAGTTCTTGCTGGATAAGCAAGAACTTTTTTATTTTATGATATATAATAAACTGCGTACTTATATTTGAACTAATGAAAGCTAATATTACGAATATCTCTATGATTATCTAATCAAACCTACAGGCATGTTTTTGTCAAAATCGCCCATTATTTCAGGATTCTGAGCATTCATGGTATAACTTTTAACATTGGTAGATACGTAATCATAAAGCTCTGTGACTGTGATGAGTTTGTCACTATTTTTATCTGCATTACCTTTTAAACCTTTGATAAGAAAATGTGAGAAAATTCCCTGCCTAAGTCCTCCATATTCTAAAGATACCTCTTCTTTTTTGGAAGACATCATGATGGCTGTACCACCATTTATTGTATTGTATGCACTATAAAATTTCTCTACTGCTACATTCCAAGGTGTCCGAGCTGAAGCAATCATTGATCCTGAATGACATGCATCTGTGATAAAAAGTTTATGTTTTGCTTCTGAACTGTTTAATAACTCAAGGATTTGTCCATAAGCCATGTGGCCTTTTTTACCATCGAAGTCACTCGGGACAAAAGCTCCATCTAGTCCATGACCGGACAAATAAAGCATCACTACATCATTATTATCTGCTTTAGATACGATGTTGTTTATTTCTTGTGAAATGCTTTTGTTAGTGGCAGCATCATCTATCAATATTTTGATGTTATCATCTGGAATCGCACCACCTTCGGGACTTTTTAAAAATGCATATAATTGATATGCATCGTCATCCGTATATTTTAGTGACTGCATATGATTGTAAGTCGCTACACCTACTATTAGTGCAAAAATCTCTGTTTGACCATTGTCTTTTTTTGTTTTTGAAGGTGTTGGTTCGATGGTTGCAATTTCGACCTTTGGTTTTGCAGGAGTGATTTTTTCTACGGGTACACCGTCATCCCAGATGGCTGCATAAATAGTTCCATTGGCAAAATTCATTGTTCCTTTACCTTGTGGTGCATGGTTTTTCCAGCCGCCTTCATATCTATCTCCATTGGCGTATTTACATATTCCTACGCCAGATCCTTCACCATTTACAAAATCTCCTTCATAAACTGAGCCATCCCCATATCTGAAACTCCCTTTCTCAGCATTACAATATTGTTTGGTACAATCTTTTAGTTTGGGTTTTTGCTCTGTCAAGATGGTTGTTGATTCTTGATTTTCTTGATATTTTGTCTCTTGCAGTAATTTGTTCATGTGGTATTTATGTTTCATTTTTTTACCACCTGAATAAGCAATTCCTTCGCCATGTTTTTTACTTCTCATCCATTCACCTTCGTAATATGAGCCATCTTTTCTAACGAGTTTTCCAGTACCACTAAATTCTCCATCTAGGAAACCACCTACATAATAGTCGCCATCAGAAAATACGTATCGTCCTTTGCCTGAAGACTTGCCATTTACCCAGTAGCCAGTGTATACATCGCCGTTTCTATATACCATTTTGCCTGATCCTGAAATGAGACCTGATGAAAAATTGCCTACATAGACATCACCTGTGGCAAACGACATTTTTCCTTTTCCGTTTTTGTCACCTTGCGAAAACTCACCTTCATACTTACTACCATCAGACAGGTAAAAAATACCATTTCCGTGAGGTTGAGATCTTAAAAAAGTTCCTATGTACTTTGATCCATCTTTAAATAAATACGTACCTTTGCCATTGTTACAATTGCCTGAGATACAACTTGCAAGAAGGTTGTCAGTAGGCAGTATTGCTGTCGCCACGAAGGATATTAGAATGATTATTTTATACATAAGATAAGATAAAAATGTTCTTTTTAAAGGGTAAAGTTACATGTAACGACCAAAATTATCAGTGTATAAACCATTTTTTTAATCAAATTATTACAAAAAAATCTTATTTTATGACAAGGTTAACATTATTTATTTTTATTATCTGTGTTGGAATGTTTTCTTGCAAAAATGCAAATACGGAGACAGCAGAAGCAAAGGAAGACGGAATTCACTTCGGTGAGACTATTGACACCACAGGAGCGATTAGCTTTGAGAGTCTTTTATCACAGATGGCTAGTGCGGATTCTATTGAAACTAAAGTCAATGGTACAGTGTCCGCAGTTTGTCAGACAAAAGGATGTTGGATGGATTTAGTTTCGGCACAAGACACTACTAAAACAGAGCTTTTTGTCCAATTTAAAGATTACGGTTTTTTTATGCCTAAGGATCTTGCTGGCAAAAATGTAACGCTTCAAGGTAAAGCCTATAGAGAAGTGACATCTGTGGATGATCTTAAGCATTTTGCTGAAGATGAAGGCCTGTCTGCTGAAGAGATTGCAAAAATCACCGAACCCAAAACGGAATTAAAGTTTATGGCATCAGGTGTTGTCGTAAGATAGGTAAGTTGTTGTATATCAATGGATTTATATCAATATTCAACTTCTCGAATTATTAATTTTAATAGTTGGGAGTTTGGTATTATTTAATGAACTTAAGATACAAGATCTATTTTGTAAATAGTTTTTGATCTATAAGTTTCATTTGGTTTGAGCAGAGTAGATGGAAAATTTGGATGATTGGGTGAGTCAGGATAGTGTTGTGTTTCTAAACAAAATCCTGCATAATTTTGATAGAGTCCATGTTTTCCATTTACTTCATTGAGCCAATTTCCTGTGTATAGCTGTATTCCTGGTTCAGTAGTGAATACTTGTAATCTTCTACCAGTAGGTGGGTGCTGTGCAATGGCTGTCACTGAATTTATTTGACCATTTATAACATAATTATGGTCATATCCATTTGCTTTATTAAGATTCGGGTCATCATTTTTAATACGCAAGCCGATCTCTGTCATTTCTGAAAAATCAAGGTTAGATGCTTTAATATTAATGATTTTTCCTGTCGGAATGAGCAAGTCATCCGTTTCTGTGATACTATCAGAGTTAATTTGTAACTGATGATCTAAAATTGTAGATCCAATGTCACCACTTAGATTGAAATAACAATGATTGGTTAGGTTTATATGCGTCAGTTGATCTGAAGAAGCTTCATATTCAATTGTCAATCGCCCCTCATTATCAAATGTGTAAGAAACTTGAATCTTTAAATTTCCAGGGTAACCTTCTTCTAGATGAAGACTTTCGGTACTAAGAAGAATGGTTATACTGTCCGAATTTTCTATGATCTGGTAGTCCCATATTTTTTTGTCAAAACCTACATTTCCACCATGTAGATGGTGAGGTGGATTATTAGTTGCTAATTCATACGTTACATCATCGATAGTAAATTTACCATTGGCAATTCTATTAGCATATCTGCCGACTATCGCTCCAAAATATGGATGATTTTTTTGATAATCGGAAATATTTTTGCATCCAAGGAGCACATCTAAAACATTTCCTTTGTTATCAGGACAAAACCAAGCGTGGACAATACCACCATAATTAGTTATGGAAAGTGAATGTTGGGCGTCATTTGTTATGGTAATTAGCACTACATTGTCAGATAACGCACTGTCTATTTTCTGGATGTCAACGTTCATAAAATATGAATAAAATGCTTACGTATTAAAATAAAATTATATATATTATGTGCGTAGAAACTCCCTGAAAAGATGATAAATTGTCTAAATGAAGACAAAATTAATCAATTTTTAAATTTTAACACTTTTTTAGTAGCTTTATTGCTATAACTTTATTATTTTTGCAGGATATAAAATTTATTCCGATGAATAGAAGTTTACTCTTTATTGTATTTTTAGTCTGTGGTTTGAAATTGTCAGCGCAATATTCACAAAGTCCGGCAGTAACGAACATCTTTACTTTGCCTAGTACAGAAGAGGTTGTCCTTGATGTAGTGTACACAACAAATTCTGATACTAACAAAGTATACTGGAAGTTTGAGAAAGCGTCAACTTTTGATCCTGCTTGGGAATTTTATGTGTGTGATTTGAATCTTTGTTATTCATCTACAACTGAAAGGTGCCCACCTACAAAACCAAATGTAATGAAAGTGGGAGGAAACTTATTCCAATATCACTTTAAACCTCACAATACAAATGGTGTTTCCACAGTTACAGTAAGGTTTTATGCTGATAAAAATTTTACACAAGAAACGCATAGTACTGTCATAAATATTAATATCTCAGAGTCAGTTTCTACAAAAGATTTAAATAATTTAAATAACCTGAAGGTTTACCCTAACCCTGCAACTGATTATTTTCAATTGGCGAATGCTACAGGTGTAAAAAAGATAATAATATACAATATGTTCGGTAAAGAAGTAAAATCTTACTTCCATTACTCAAATGCTCAACATGAGATATCTGAGTTAAAAACAGGAATGTACATTGTAAAGCTACTTAATGATAAAAACAAAGTCATCAAGTCCGTAAAACTTAATAAGAGTTATAGTGGTGTTTAACGTATACTGCTAATCTATAATAAAAGAAAAAGGCCCTGTGTGAATAATACAAGGTCTTTTTTTTGTGATATATCTAAAAAAGCAACTATAGCGACTACAAATAAGAATATAAACACGTGTTTTACTATAAACATCATGTTTTAGAATTGACCAAATAAATAATAGGATATTCTTTCAATGTTATGATTGTATAATTTTTAAGGTATTATATTTCATAGGATATTTCAAGATGGTGCAGTATGTAATATACTTTTTAATTGGTAAAAGAAGGCTAAATTAATTTTATTTTAAAATTTAACATTCATTTTATACCTGATTTGTAATATCTTTCATACATTTACAAAATAAAAAATTTATCTTATGAATAGAATATTACTTTTATTAATTTTCGTTGTATCGAGTTTCCAACTATTTGCTCAGGTTACGCAAACGCCCGCACTCGTAAATATTTCCATACCGGCTTCCAAAACTGAAGCAATTGAGCATGTGGTTTATACGCCTCCTTCCGATTCTATGCTTATATATTGGAGAGTTGAAAAGGCCTTAGATTTTAATCCAAAGTGGATTTTTTTTGTTTGTGATTTGAATCTTTGTTATGGTCCTACAATAGAGCGTTGCCCTGGGAATAAACCGAATTTAATGTTGCTGCCTGAAAATACGTTTATGTATCACTTCAAATCTGATAGCATCGTAGGTATGTCTTCAGTGACAATTAAGTTTTATACTGACAAAAACTTTACGCAAGAAATACATAGTACCACTATTAATATCAATGTTACTGGCGTTTCTTCTACCAAAGATCTGAATGGATTGAATAATTTAAAAGTTTACCCAAATCCTGCAACAGATTATTTCCAAATCTCAAATACAGTAGGTGTAAAAAAGATAGTTGTGTACAATATGTTTGGAAAAGAAGTGAAATCTTATTTCCACTATCCGAATGCACAACATGAAATATCTGAATTTAAGACAGGTATGTACATCGTGAAGTTAATCAATGACAAAAATAAAGTAATCAAATCTGTAAAACTTAATAAGATTCATAGCGGAGTATAGTATTGATTTTTTCATTTGTAGATATAGCAAATAAAAAAAGACCTTGAGTAAATAACGCAAGGTCTTTTTTTATTAAATAACACCATTACTATGCAGGATACTCTACATAATTTCTAGGTGTCTCCCATAACTTTATACAGATATCGTATTTTGTCTCTATTTTGTCCCTCAAGATATTATATATCACATATGCTATATTCTCCGCAGAAGGGATCATATTGGAAAACTCTACAGTGTCAAGATTCAGGTTTTTATGGTCAAAACGATCTTCTATTTCACTTTTTATAATGTCAGCTAGATCTTTCATATCATAAACATAACCGGTTTCTGGATTTACCTCACCAATAAGCTTGACTTCCAATTCATAATTATGTCCATGATAATTTGTGTTATTACATAAACCAAAAACTTCTTTGTTTTTTTCGGCTGACCAATTAGGATTATTCAGTCTGTGTGCAGCATTAAAATGTGCTTTTCTATAAACGGCTACTCTCATCAAGTGTTTTAATTTAGAGACGGTTAACAACAATGAATAAAGTTTTGTTGTGTCTAGTGAATATAAAATAAGCTTTATATGTACATTTGTACCGAGATTAGATCAAGTGTTTACCTTCGGGGATTTTTATAATCATAAGAAAAGAAAATGCAGTTTTCACAGATTCTGGGCAAAAGCGAAGTAAAAAGGCAACTTTTACAACAGGTTCAAAAGGACAGGATACCTCATGCACAATTATTTCTTGCTAGAGAAGGTTATGGTGGGCTGGCATTGGCACTTGCTTTTGCTACTTACCTTATGTGTGAACAAAAAACGGAAACTGATAGCTGTGGTCAATGTGGACAATGCCTAAAAACAAACAAATTTATACATCCTGATATTCATTTTTCTTTTCCTGTCGTAAAGCAGGGTGAAAAAAAGAGAGAAATCACAACTAGTGACGATTATTTGCCTGAATGGCGGGAAATATTATCTCAAAATCCTTTTATGGGATTGAATGAGTGGATGCAACAAATGGATTCTGATAGCCAACCAAATATCAATGTCAAAGAATGTAATGATATCATCCATAAGTTAAATATGATGTCATATGAGTCTGATTATAAGGTGCTTATCATGTGGTTGCCGGAATATTTAGACAAAGAAGGTAATAGATTGCTCAAACTTATAGAAGAACCTACCGACAATACATTCATAATCTTGGTCGCTGAAAATCAAAATCTCGTCCTTAAAACCATTTTAAGTAGATGCCAGCTGATCAAAGTACCAAAATTTGAAAACAAGGAAGTCAGTCAATACATCATAGAAAAGCTAGAACTACCTATTAGTAAAGCTGAACAAATAGCTAATCTCGCAGATGGTAATATCAATCTGGCCATGAGTATAGCTACAGATGAAGCACCTGATTTTTCAGATTTGCTGATATCATGGTTGAGAATAGCTTACAAATCAGATCCATTAGAAATTAATAAATGGATTAGTGCTGTAGATGGTATGACAAAAAACGATCAAAAGAATTTTCTCGAGTATGGACTTCATTTTTTTAATCAGTTTGTTTTTTGGATGTACACTAAGAGTGAAGAGGTCAACCTTACAGATAAAGAAAAAGAAATCGCTGGCAATATGACTAAAATAATAAACGTCACTAAGGCTGAAGCGATATCAGCTATACTCGATGAAGCGATAGTAAATCTACATAGAAATGCAAATCTCAAAATTTTATTGTTTGCTGATACTTTGACGATCGGTGATATCGTGAGAGGAAAGTAGCGAACATTTGAAATGATCATTGATGATCTAGTTATCTCAGTAATGTCACATTACCAGATATGATTTCATTTGTTCCAGATAGGAATTTATTGTAAGAAACTACAAAAGTATATATTCCTATTTGGACATTTTGATTATTAAATTTTCCATCCCATGCTATTGGTTGATTGACATTTTGAAATATCAAATTTCCCCATCTATCATAAATTTTTAGAGACATATCTGTAGCGTTTAATGCTGTGATCTCAAAAAAATCATTGATTCCATCACCATTTGGTGAAAACACATTAGGATACAAAACAACCGTTTTACAATCGATTACATCTACATTTAGAGCATCTGTAGATTCTCCACAAACATTGGTCACGGTAGCGCTATAGTTTCCTTCTTCATGTATTATTATTGTAGTATTTGTATTCATATTATTCCAGTTCACGATGACATCATCGGGTACATTCAAAGAAATAATATGGACTGAATCACTGCAAATAGTGATGTCATTACCAAGGTCTACCTCTGGTACATTTTTTCGAGCAATATTTATTTTGTCTTCATTAGGACAGCCATTTTTGTCAACATATTTCAGAGAAACATTACCTGGATTATTGAAAGTTTTAATAGCGGATGTATCGCCATCGTACCACACTATATCAGTAAGATTCAAAGAAGTCAAGTTTATAACTAGTGAATCTTTAGGGCATAAATATAATTTACGATCTAGAATAGTAGCGCCTGGTGCGGAAACTTCGAATAAAAGAGAATCTTGATATATACAACCTGCGAATATTAATGTATGTATGATTTTATATTTTCCTGCATGGAGAAGTAAAAAGGGTTCTGGTTGTTTGGTCTTTTGTAATGTTGTATCTTCATCGTGTATTAGTTGCCAAATAGACCTTCCTCTTGGGTATAATGTTTCTAAGTTTATATTTACAGATTCGCCAATACACCATTTTTCTTGAATAAGATCAAAATCTGCATAGGGTTGGCCTAGGGATTGACAATAATTTGAAAATGAAACATCGGTGTTAGCTTGTATCAATGGATTACTGTTTTGTAATAATGGACCACCAGTAGAAAGAGCTTCAAAATCATCGCTTTTAAATACTAAAAAATCTAAAATTTCTGGACAAAAAGGCATACTACTACATTCAGTTGAAGCCAGCTGATTTGTTAATTTTGTAATGATGGTACCCTGGGAAGTACTTATTTTCATCAGAATGTTTTGGTTCATCATAAGAACTTTATCCACGCGACTGTGGCTTCCGTCCAATAATATATTACTATAAGAGACATCGCCATCTGGTGTCAATTTTAATAATTTGGTACCATCAAATTCGTCCTTACTTTCTTCCATGATTGTGACATAAATATTGTCAAATTCATCAATTACAAATCCTTTTTCAATTGCCTGGAGTGCATTTTTTTCTACTCCTAGATAAGGAACTTTTGCAAATCCAATTTCTTTTGCCCAGATGATGTTTAAATCCTTATCGAATTTTGCACATATTAATTGGTTTGCATTTGTCGTACCTATTGCGATAATATTCTCTTGACTATCTTTATCAATATGGTTAGGATCAAAATTTAATACTTTAGTTTCCAAAACAGTGCCGTTGTGATCGATTTTTATTACACAGTTATAGTTTCTACTACCTGTAGTGCTACAAAATCTTCTGACCAAAACATAAACTTCTGAATTTATATTTACACTACTTCTCAGCACAAGGTCGTCCCCATTCTCAAAGTTGTATTCTTTATTCCAAATGGTGTTGTAGCTATTGTCCATTTTTATTCCTTGGATAGTAAGTTTGGCGTTTTTTGAATTAGAAACCCATAACATCATGGTGCCATCTTCAAATTCCTGAATATGTTTCCAATCATAAAATGGAAATGCATTAGGAAGGACTTGTGAATTGATGATTTTCAAATTGCTATCCAAAGCATAAAACGCTATTTTGGAAGTCACACCACCTGAATTTTCAGGGACTAGTAGACATACATCTCCATTCTTTTTCTTGAAAATTTTTGGTTCTGGTGTGAAGCGAGCGTTTGGTTTTGAAAACTGAAAACTTGATAAGATTGTCGCATTTTCGTCCATTTTTATAATTTCAATTTCATTATAACTTAGTGTCAATAATAGAAAAGTATTGTCATCAGAAAGGACAATATCACTGATTATGGTTTCGTCCGTTTTATTGAGTTTTATTTGAAAAGTTGATTGAGCAAAAATGGTATGTAGACTACATAGGTAGCAGTATATAAACATTAGAATAAGTTTGCAATTAGTCATATTATGTTTCTTTGATGACAAATGTAAATTCTTTTTGTCTTTAAGGCAATCAAGAATTCATTTTAAGTCGTTAATGCGACTTAATTTCTATTTTATAGTCATTTTTATTATGTGCGAATTTTCATATTAACTGTAAAGTTTATTTACATTTGCGTATACAAGAGTTTATGGCTTCGGTAAAATATTTGTGTTTTGACTGTCCTTTTAATAGATCAATTTAATATATTCTAATTTGTAAATTTTATAATAACCAACATCCTAAAATGAACTCAATCTCAAGAATATCATTGATTCTATGTTTTGTAAGCATGACCTTTATCGCTTTTAAATTTTACCCGAGGTGGGAGAAAGCAGGTGGAGAGTCTACATTGTCATGGGATGCGGCTGGTTATTATATGTATCTTCCTGCTGTTTTTATCTACAAAGACCTAAAGAAGTGCGGATTTAAGGATTCTTTGCTTCAGAAATATCAATTTGCTTCCGAGTTTCAGCAAGCTTATATTCATGAAAAATCTGGTAATTATGTCATGAAATATGCATCAGGATTGGCTGTAGTAAGTCTTCCTTTTTTTGCTGTAGGTCATATTTGGGCGTCTAATTCTGCGATTTATCCAGCTGATGGATTTTCATATCCTTATCAATTTTCGATTGGTTTTGGATTGTTTTTGGTTGCGCTTCTAGGTATGTATTTTTTAAGAAAGATATTGTTGCGATATTACGAAGACAAAACAGTTGCAATAATTTTAATAGTGTACGCAATCGGTACTAACTACATCAATTATGCAGCCGTTGATCAAGCAATGGCACACAGTACGCTATTTACGGTATATGCCATTTTGATTTGGTATTCAATACGGTTTTATGAAACATTCGCCATCAAGTATGCGGTTTGTATAGGATTATTAGTCGGGTTGGCAACATTGATAAGGCCTACGGAATTGATGTCTTTATTGTTGCCTTTATTATGGGGCATGAGTTCGATTGCCGATATAAATACAAGGTTAAAAACCATTGTATCTCATTTTAATAAATATGCACTTGCTATCATTTGTTTTTTAGCTGTGGCCATGATCCAACCTATTTATTGGAAATATGTCACAGGAGAATGGTTGGTTTATAGTTATGGCGAACAAGGTTTCAGTTGGCTTCGTCCACATATATATGATTACACATTTTCTTACAAAAGTGGTTGGTTGCGATTTGCACCTATGATGATTCTTCCATTTGTAGGACTTTGGATTTTTTATAAAAAGAGAGTCAATACTATTCCGGTAATATTTTTCTTTTTATTGAGCTATTATGTTGTAACGGCTTGGGATGTTTGGGATTATGGAGGTCGAGCCATGGTCCAATATTATCCAATACTTGCGTTTCCGTTTGCAGCATTGGTAGAAGAAGCCAATCGTAAAAAGCTGTATCAATATGTGTTGTTTCCAGGAATGTTGTTGTTAGCTTATATCAATGTATGGTGGGTTTATCATGCGCATGGCGGTCAAGTTCAAGCTTTAAATCTTTCGAGAGCTTATTATTGGGCGAAGGTAGGAAGATGGACGGCTGATGATAATGACAAAAAGTTATTAGAGAATAAACATGTCTATCGTGGTCTTGTACAAGATTCTACCGTTTTATATTTCAATGATTTCGAAAGAGATACCACCGTCTCATGGACAGAGAAGGAAGGGAATAAGATGATTAGAATGAATAAAGATACTGAATTTTCTCCTACTTTTACTCTGCTTTCAGAAGGTCAGTTTAAAAATTGGATGAGGATAAGAGCTACTTTTCATTGTACAGATAAAGAGTGGGAAACATGGAAACAAACTCAGTTTATTTGTAAATTTTATAATGGAGATACAGAGATTCAGGGGAATATGATCAGGATTCATCCATTTATAAATAGTGGTGAAACCAAAGACATTTATATAGATGCAAAGGTGCCAAAACAATTTACCCGAGTAGATATTTTGTTTTGGCACGCAGGTGGAGATAAAGAATTGTGGATAGATAATCTACAAGTAATTACCTTTGATAAGTAGAAAAATAATATTCTTTAATGGATATTTTGTCTTAAAGTATAGCTATTACATATTATATCACAACTAGTTTTGCCAATAAAGTAAATCCAGTGTGTTCGTCAAAGTATCCTACAAAATATTGTCCTGTATTTAAATTTAAGGGTACATCTATTATTTGATTGCCACTGTAAATAGTACGTCCAGAGAAATCTATAATGTTAACTTTGGCATTCTCAGGCAAGGTAAAATCTGGTAAACGTACATCATCACCACTTGTAATAGTGATTTGTTTTACACTGTTAGAAACTATGTCCGTCTGTCTCCATTTGATAATATCAGAAATAGCAATTTTACCATCCAAATCTACTTGCACAATTCGTAAATATTGAATATATTTATCTTTTATAATGGTAGAATACTTGGTGTCAGTTCTGCTGTTTGAAAATTTGCTATCTACGCTACTTACTACATTCCATCTTATACCATCTATTGATCCTTCGATAACAAAATGACTATTATTAATTTCGGAATTGGTGATCCAAATTAGTTCATTTTTGTCTTGGTATATTTCAGTATAGACCACAGGTAAAGGGACAGGTTCACAAGAGCCGCCATTCGGTGGATAAAAGTTAATAAAGGCACTACCTAGACTCTCACATGATTGACCAATATAAAACCCTAATGAATATGGCTGTGCAAAAGGAACAGCACCATTCTGCGAAAAACCAACATAAATACCACCTGAGCTACCTGTAGGTGTTGTGTTCCAAGACCAACTATTATTAACACAAGTGCTTTCCGTAGCAGTGATTACACCCTGTGCCGATACTGAACATCCAGGTCCAGATGGATTTTTGGTTAGGGTTGTTACTGTCACATTGCCACAATTGCAGTCATATTGAGCGGAAATACTTAATGAAATGGTGCTAATTACTAATAGCATAAAATGCTTTGCGGGAAAATTCATTCTCTTTTTAAATTTTAGGTTGTCAAAATAAATATTAAGCCCACAACTACTATAAAAGTGTCAAGAGCTGTTGATTTTGATTTTTTAGATGCATTGGAGACATTGGTAACTTTTGTTTTTAGTTTTAGTTGTGATATTCACAAATATTTAACTTATTGTGGCTTTTTGTTTAGAACTTTTACAATCAGTTTACATTTAGGTGTATATTTGAGAAATTATTTTGAGGCTATTTTTGAATTAGCTATCATAACTAAGTGATGCAGATTATCGAGCGTAGAATGCATTACAGTATTTGGCCAAATTTGCATTTGGCTAGCCTGTTTAGGTTAATTATTAAACATATTGAAGTTTTTTAATCCACTTTCAGGTAGCATATTTTTGAGATTACTTTTTTACTTATTTTCCATTTAATTGGCAAAGTACTTGTATAAGATACCTTTTTAATGTGGCATTATTTCTACCCCTGCACATAAAGCACATATTTTTCTTCAAAATATGGATCGTTAAAGTACCTTAAAATATGTTCTTTTTCTTTGTATTCAAATTTTGGAATCAATTTTAATTCTTCCGTAAGGTCGCCTTTTAAAGCAATCAATCCATTTGGATAGAGATTTAAGTGGTTGTTTTTGATGACTTTGCGACTCCATGGCAATAGCTTGTCTATTTTTGCAACGGCTCTTGTGACGACAAAATCGCATTTGGTTTTTAATTCTTCTACACGTCCAGTTTTGGTGGTGACGTTTTGTAATTCTAATGCTTCGGCTACGGCATTGACTACCGTTATTTTTTTATTTATACTATCGACTAAGGTAAACTCACACTCAGGAAACATGATTGCGAGTGGAATGCCTGGGAATCCACCACCTGTTCCGAGATCTATGATTTTTGTACCGGGTTTGAATTGGATGAATTTTGCAATGGCCAATGAATGAAGCACATGATGGAGGTAGAGGTTATCAATATCTTTCCGAGAAATGACGTTGATTTTGCTATTCCATTCTTCATAAAGTGGTCCAAGCGCTTCGAACTGTTTGATCTGAATGTCAGTCAGCTCAGGAAAATATTTTAAAATGCGTTCCAAATGTCTTTCGATTTAATGGCTCAAAGGTAATGAATTTTAGAGTATGTTTAAATTTTTATTGCCTTATAATCAATATCTTATGAACCTGACTTCAAAATAATCTCATCGTTTAGTTCACTAAACTCTTTAATTATTTTATCGTCAAAACCATAACCTATTGATTAGCAACTAAGAAAATTTTTAAACATACTCTTAACAAAAAGTGACCTATGACTTGATCAAGCTCAAAATGGAGTTAACAAAAAAAATAATTTTATGTATTCAAAATCACCTTATCTTTGGGTCATGGATAAAAAGATCATATTTAGTCTGCTTTTTATGGTGCATTTTGTGGTAGCTCATTCACAATCTAAGCCTTCAGATGTTACCATTTCTGTATTGACCTGCGCTCCAGGCAAAGAAATTTATTCTATTTATGGTCATAATGCCATAAGGATTCAGGATAGAGCTGCACAATCGGATATGGTATATAATTATGGTACATTCGATTTTGATACACCTGGTTTTACCGTTAAATTTATGCGTGGTAAACTTCCATATTTGCTCGCAATGGGTGATTTTGTCAGATTTATGAGAGAGTATCAATATTTTGAAAGAGCAGTGACAGAGCAAGTATTGGATCTTGATTCTATGCAAAAACAAAAGATCATAGATGCACTTGCTGTCAATATGTTACCAGAAAATCGAGCATACAAATATGACTTTTTTATGGATAATTGTGCTACACGACTGAGAGATATCTTACAAAATAACTTAGATGGTATCACGTGGGATCAATCAAGCGCATCTAATAAAACATTCAGGCAAATCATAAAAGAATACCAAAAACCAATGCCATGGACCAACTTTGGGATTGACCTGATCATCGGCGCAAAAGCTGATCGGAAAACTACTTTGATGGAAGAGACCTTCATTCCTGACTACCTTGCAATTGCACTAGATAAAGTGACCATCAATAATGGGACCAATAAAAAGATCGTACTAGAAAATAGGACATTAATTACATTTCCTGAAAGTGCGGGACTTAACAAGTTCGTAGCATTTTTATTGTCGCCCATATTCTTTTTTCTCATTCTTCTGATCGTTGAAGTCAATATTCTGATGAGGTCACTCAAAAATCAACAAAACAAATGGATCGGAAGATATGATCAGTTGTGGCTTTGGGTGGTTACTATTTGTAGTCTATTGATGGTGTTTATGTGGGTCGGTACAGACCATATTCCTACCAAAGATAATTGGAATTTATTGTGGGCTTCGCCATTGATTCCCGTTTGGTGGTGGATGCAGAAAAAAGGAAGTTCAAGTGTTAAATATCTTTCTTATTTCTTATTATTAAGTATTGTAGTTAGTATTGTAAATGCCATACCTGGAGTTCAGTTTTTGCCACAGTATTTCCATCCAGCAGTTATATTACTAGGTTTGATTTTGGTCATGAAAGGATGGAGATTTAACCATTCCAAAATGAATCTGACTACAGCTTGATTTTTCAATAATTTAACCTTGACTTTTCTGAGCTTCTTTATTAGTCAAATTCCTTAGTATAAAAAGAGCAACAAAAAGGAGTGCCATAGGTATTAAAGTATAATAAAATGCTTTGTCAGCACCCATGTTTTTAAAGAGCCAACCAATGATCCTAGAACCAATAGTACCACCAAGCGCTGAGAATATTACGATCAATCCCGTCATAGGACTATGAAGTTTTTTGGGTAATGAACTTAAGACCACAGAGTTTATCAATGGATAGATAGGCGCTATAAAAAGTCCCACAATCGGAAATGCAAACCCAATCAATGGAATATCAAAAAGACTATTAATGGTACCAATCTCCGCATTAACAGCAGCAGGAAGCACAAAGATCACCATAGCCATAGCAGCAATAAGACAAACAGAAAGCACTTGAATCCATGAGAATTTTTGGGTCAAAACACCTGCTAAAATTCGACCTATTCCAAGGGAAAGTGCAAGAATACTTGCCATCATAATACTGATGTTTTCAGGTAGTTTCAGCACTCTTTCATTAAAAGTGGGTAACCAAGTCATGATACCTTGTTCGATCATCACAAATAAAAATGCAGATATGACAAATACGATTACTAAAATTTTGACAACAAGGTTTAGCATTTGAAGTACATCGTCTTTTAAGTCAGCTCCAGGGATTTCTGTATTTTCCTGGAATGGTGAAATAAATAAAATAATGAACGAGACAGCACATAAAACAGCCAATAAAAGATATACATTCAACCAACTATTTGGATCACTTTCGTTATTAAATGCAGGGAAAAGAAAATAAGCTAAGGCAATCCCAAACATAAAAACACCTTCTATCGAACTCATCAGACTATTATGTTCTTTCTCTCCATTCGTAACCAAACCAATGGTAGCATACACAGATACTTTGATCAATGCGAATGACACACCTACGGAAGCAAATAACATCTTGGCAGCCCAAAAAGAATTGCCCAAATACATACCTAAACAAGCAAATGTCACTATAGACAATGCCGCCAACATCGCATTTTTATAACCAATACGTGGTAGAAAAGAAGCAATCATAAAGGATACAATCGCTATGGGCATATCTTTAAATAACTCCAAAATACTCGCTTGCACCTCATCCACACCATATACTTTTTGTGATTTTAGAATGACGATACCCACGCTATTAAGTAGGATGGCAAACACAAAATAGTTAATGTATAGTGAAAGTTTAATGCCGAGCTTCATGATAATAAAAATTTTGATTGTGTGACAAACATAGTAATTTGATTTCTTATTTGTATCATTGTAGCCACAATACTTTGCAATAATGATATATCTGACATTACCCGAAGAGACATATCCAAGTTTATTTCGAGATGCTGCTATGGCAAGCGTCCTTGCTGATGGCAAAATTCTTGCTGATGCTATACCCCTTTTTACACCTGATGAGATTAATCTTAATTATGAAAGTAGGAAGGATTCACTTGGTTTTAATTTATTAGATTTTCTAAAAGAACATTTCACATTTGGAGTCGCTCACTCTTCGGATTTTGTCACTAATAAGTCCCATTCTATAGAAGAACATGTTGATACTTTGTGGCCATTTCTGACTCGAGATGCTGATGTCCACATCGCAGGAAGTTCTCTGATCTCATTACCTTATAAGTATGTTGTACCGGGTGGTAGATTTAACGAAATCTATTATTGGGACAGTTATTTTACCATGCTAGGATTGCGAGTTGCAGGCAAATACGATTTGATAGAAAGCATGATCGATAATTTTGCCTATTTGATTTCTGAGATTGGCTTTATTCCTAATGGTAATAGGTCGTATTTTCTTAGTAGGTCGCAACCACCTTTTTTTGCAATGATGGTAGCGTTATTAGTAGAGATAAAGGGCAATGATGTCTACGCAAAATATCTAAATGTACTCCAAAAAGAATATGATTTTTGGATGTATGGAAGTGAAGAAACAAGCGAAATCAACACGGCTAAAAATCATGTGGTGCAAGTTGGCGAAAACCAATATTTAAATAGATATTGGGATAAGTTAGCGACGCCAAGGTCAGAAATGTATCGAGATGATGTGCATTTATCTAGTCAAAGTCAAAGAGAAAAAGCAGCAATGTACAGAGATTTAAGAGGAGCTTGTGAGTCAGGATGGGATTTCAGTAGCCGATGGTGTGAAAGACCTTTAGAACTAGATTCGATAAAGACTTCATCTATTTTACCTGTCGATTTGAATTGTTTGATGTATAATTTGGAGTTGACTTTGTCAAAGGCTTATTCGAATGGTGATCAACAAAAAATGTCACTCAGTTTTGAAGAGAAAGCAGAAGCTAGAAAGGCACTTATTCAAAAATATTTTTGGAACGAAGAAGAAGGCTATTATTTTGATTATCAATATATTAAAGGAAGTAATACAAATGCTATCACATCAGCGGGTATATTTCCTTTAGCCTTTGGACTAGCAGAAGATAAACAAGGCAAACGATGTCTAAGATACTTGAAAGAACACTTACTCTCTGAAGGTGGTATTCTCACAACAACTATAGAAAGCGGTCAACAATGGGATGCGCCTAATGGTTGGGCACCACTACAATGGATGGCTTTCAAAGCTGCATTGAATTATGGGGATGTAGTCCTTGCTTCAGAGATATCAAAGAGATGGACAAAACTTATCGAGTCAACTTTTCAAAATACAGGCAAACTCATGGAAAAGTATAATGTCGTAAATACAAATCTAGAAAGTGGTGGTGGTGAGTATCCCGTCCAAGATGGATTTGGGTGGACAAATGGGGTTTATATGGCGATGGTGGATTGGATGAAAAGGCAATAGAAACTTTCTTTAATTTAAATTGTAACTTTTACATTAAGCTTAGTTGTGTACAATGGTCTCAGAATATTAAATCATAATTTAGCTGTCTCTGTGAACGAAATCAGTCATTCATTGTTCGAGTCGTCATGAATAGATCCATAGTTATAAAGTCTTTGCGGCCCGAGTTGCCAAATGTCGTCAATAGTACTGAAATATCAGAGATAGAATTATTTCAGAATGAAGTATTAAGACCGATTATGAAGTTTCAGAACAATGTCTTAACCACCTTATTTATCTCCAATTTGAAGAAACGTGACGTAGACTTTTCCAAAATGAACCTCAATGGCAGGATAGCATATGTCACTTATGTCATCCAGAAAGATCTTGGCTTAAGGAATGTGCTCATAGGTATGGTTTTGGGCTTATTGACAGTAGATGAAATTGGACAATATTATTATCATGAGACAGAATACAGACGGCGCATCAGCAAGATGGTTATCGATCGGTTGGCTGATCAGTTGGTTAATGGGTAGGTCTTACATGTGTCTAAACTCCTTATATCAACCCTATCACAAGATTACTTGAATTCACCATTAGTTCTTTGTGAAATCCCAATGAGCTTTAATTGATGGTCTTAAATCCTTACATGCTGGATTAAAACCCTTCAGCCAGTCTCGTTAGCTCTTCATCGAAAGTACTTAATCATTTATTACTTGTCATAAAGCATTATTTAATCGCTCGTTAAGCTTATTGAGATATACTTTACTCCTTTAGAGATCATTAAAAAGCTTCATCAGTTACATTTTAAGCTTTAACAATATTGCATAAGCGCTTTAAAATTAGGTATAACTTTAGGGTAGGGTAGAGCACGTTTGACGATTATTTAATTTAGATTTTTAGTATCTCAATGTCTTAATTTTGAGCTTCTGAAACTGCTACAATAGTTACCAATAATACGAAAAAAATAATTGCCATCAGAACATAAGTCAAGACCGTCAGTAGAATTTTCGATATTGGTTTTGTTTTATCAAAAAATTGATAATAACTCCAAAAAGTTAAAAGTATACCGATGACAATTTTAAAATGATCTATCATATCATCCACTTTCTGATCTGAAATAAAGTAAACGATTGGGAGCAACATCAAATAAACAGCTGTTCTCTGTCCTGCAACATATGCATTCAATATCAAATGCTGAAAGTAATTGTATTTTGCTTTATAAAAGGACCAATATGAAGCCAAAGAGATAATCGGTATTGTCAGTAGAGTAGTATAGGCGTAATTATTTTTCATCCACTGTAATAAAGATACAAAAAAATCTAGGTTTTCTTTAGACTTATCATTTTCTCCATCTTTCATACCATCTGTCATCCCTCGGAATATTTCTTCCAGAAAAGTGGTCTTGTGAGAAAATTTTGTCAACAAAACATAGATGGTAGATAAGACAAGGATATAAGCAAAGGGTTTGAAATGTTTTACCCTTTTACCATAAAGGTACTCTCTGATAGTATGTCCAGGTCTAGTGAGCAATTCTTTTGTAGTGAAAAGAATACCTTTGTCTATTTGTAAAATGCCATGTTGGATTTCTTGCAGAATACTTCCAAAGTTTATATCTTTTGTATTCGAAGTTTGTCCGCAACTATTACAAAAATTACCTTCATAATGATGACCACAATTTTTACAAGTTGATTTCATGGCGTTTTATTTTATGGACCATATTTGATCTTAAATCTATAAAGCAAAGATTATTTACAATTTAGGCCCAAAACTAAAGTTGATTTGGTTGATTTCATAATTATTGTGGCATCTATTTTAATCTTGCAACTTTCATCTTTATATACATACGCTTGAAGTAGTTTTTTTTGAAAATGTAATTATGTTTTTATAGATGCTTATAGATAAAATGAAGTTTAAACAAAAAAGCTGATATTTCTTATGCAGTGGCCATCAAACAAAGAAACAAAAATAATCATTGTGGTTTAACATGATGTAACCACAATGATTATTAAATTCATCATAATGAATACCATCTGCAATTAAACAGATTCAGATGGAATGCTAAAGTCATTATTGGTAAACTTGGCTCAAAAATGTTTTTATGGAAGTAGGCTTCCTACCCAATAGTAAAGCTACGTCTTGGCTCTCACCTTCAAGCTCTCCTTCAGCTTGGGCAACAGCAAAACTCGAAAATAGTCCAATAACTTCTGAGGGTACACCATGCTTAGACATAGTTTCTGCATACTCATCAGCAGTAGGTGAAACATATTTTATTTGTTTGCCAGTCACATCAGATATAATTTTCGCCACATCTTCATAAGTAAAAGCTTCTGTATTCGTAAAATCATATGATTTACCTTCATGATTGCCACCTATCAAAATGTTTGCAGTTGCTTCTGCTAACTCGCTGCGCAGAATGGCTCCCACCTTACCAAATTGTGCAGGTAGATAAATGACACCTGATGTTAAAACTTGCTCACCAACAAAAGCAGGTATAAAATCCATATATAGGTTGTTTTTTAAAATAGTAAAGTCTATACCACTTTCTTTCAACCATTTTTCGGTTTGAAGATGAGATTGGGCTACTAACCAAAGCGGAGATGTATCTGTTTCATTTTTGCGTTGAAAACTAGTATACACTATATGATGGACACCTGCATCTTTAGCCGCCTGAATGATACGTTCATGTTGTGCCAGCCTATTGACAATGTCACTACCAGAAATAAACAATAACTTCTCTATACCAGTAAAAGCATTCACCAAGGATTCATAATGATCATAATCTCCAATAACTGTATTGATGCCCTTTGTAGTGAACTGTTCTCTAGCACTTTCATGCCTGATCAATGCCTTTATTTGATCCGCTTGAAACCCTTTTTCTAATAGAAAATTGATGGTTGCATTTCCATAATGCCCTGTTGCTCCTGTTACTAAAATCATTTTATTTTTGTTGTTTTAAATTAAATAATTACTTTTGTTACACAAAGTAACTAATAATAGTTCTGATTAGTAACTGGTTACCTTTTGGTAACAGCTAAAATACTAGTAACAAAATGGTAACTAAAAGCAAAATAAAAAGTAATACTAAATGTCCTGTCACTGCCATGCTCGAATTGATAGGTGGTAAATGGAAACCTGTTATTTTATACTGTATAAGATCGGATAAGAGAAGGTTTGGCGAAATAGCTGCTCGTATCCCTGATATTTCTCGAAAGGTATTAACTGAACAACTAAAAGAACTTGAACTAGATGGCTTATTGGTACGTGAACAGTTTAAAGAAATCCCACCAAGGGTCGAATATTCATTAACTGAACTTGGAAAAAGCTTATCGCCTGTCCTTAGTGAAATGGAAAAATGGGGATCAGTATATATTATAAATCGTGAATAGTGATTTTCTTTAATCTCATAGCTAGTACAAAGATTACACATAAACACCTGTATCCAAAACACTTATTCTTTGATAAGCCTTAGTCTAAACACACCTTGATCTGTTTTTATAATCACAATATAGAATCCGCTCGATAGATGAGCCACAGAGAAAACAGGAGTATCATATGATTGCAAGTGTATGCCTATTTGTTGGTAAATGTCTACTCGTTTTATGTTCTGTCCAGAAAGGTTAATGGTGACAGCTTCTGATGTCGGATTAGGATAAATGTTTGGTTTATGTATGGGTTCAAATACATCTGTGCTACTCAATGCGGTACAAAGATTATGGGTTCCAAGTTGGTTTCTAAATGGACTATTTGCCATAGCCGTTTGTGCCCTGATCATTTGGTCTGTGGTGAACATATATTTACTCGCTCCCATGGTGTAGTCCATAAAATTCATAAACATTTCTCCATCAGGATGATTTGACGGCTCAAGACACGAACCTGCATTATGTGGATAATTGGGATTGCCACCATTCTGTCCTGCTGCAGGTGGCGTATCTGCACAAAAATCATTGCCACAGTCTACATCTCCCCATATGTGTCTTAATCCTACGTAATGGCCTACTTCATGGGTGAGTGTACGTCCATCTATATTACTGGAGAAATAATTTCCTGATGGATATAAAGCATATGAACCAATGCTCTTGGTATAACACCATATACCATCTGTTTTGTCTGTCGCCGTATTGGGTATACCTGGTAAGGTACTCAGTGGTGGCACAGTCGATACGCCTCCACTCATCAGCAAATCACTTTTGTCTGTGATCCATACATTCATATATTTTGTGACATCCCAAATAGATTGTGGTTTTACGATATTGTCTAAGTAAGTCCGGAATGTCATTTGAGTGGTATATGTTGTCGGGTCAGGCCATCCTTTTGATAGATGGTTTATTCTGTTGACACCTGGTTCTGATAGGATATTACCCATTGGATCTTTTGTAGCTAGGCAAAACTGAATGTCAAAATTAGCAATCTTTACTCTGCCATTGACATCTTTATGGGTAGAAGGCAATGCTTGATTTGCTGCCCAATTGACAAAAGCTTTTTCAGGATAGTCAGCGATATTGTACGCATTACCACTGAAATCTTGATTTAGCACTTCTATTTGAGACATGATCTGTCCAAGTGTTATATTGGGATAAGTGCCTACATCCTCACCACTGTGAATAATGTGAAAAATGACTGGAATCGTATAGTTGGTTGCAGTTGGTTTCCTGTTAGCTGAATCAGATACATAATTTGAAATGAGTTCTTGAAACTTTTCTTCCCAAACATGTGAAGGAAATGTCGTATTACAGATATGTCGATCATCTTGAGCAAGTACATGGAGCTTCCATATAAAGATGATAAAAATGATAACCAATGTTCTATAAGAATACATGTTGTCAGAAGTTTAATTAGCTGATATAGGTTTGTAAAGAATATTTCTTTGAACCTAAAGTACGCAAAAGTAGAAAAGAAAACTTAAACTTATTTTAATACAATTCAAACTATTTCTGAATTTTAAAATTAATGTTCGTTTTTTAATGTAAAGTAAGGGTTGTAAATCAAACCGATTATATTTCCAAATGGATCTTTAACGGTTGCTGTCATAATTTCACCACCAACATTATAAGGTTTTTCATTTCCTGAAGCACCTAAGCTAATCAATCGATCATAAACGTCTTGGATATGATCTACGCCCCAATAGGAAATGACACTATCAGCTTTATTGGTATTTGAAATTTCTTCGGGTTGTAATCCCAATTCATAACCACCTATATTAAATCCGACATAAAAAGGTTGGTCAAAATACGGTTGGGTTTCAAAAGCTTCTGCGTACCATTTTTTTGCTTTCTGAATACCTCCAACTTTATAAATGGTGGTTCTAAGTCCTAACATGTTTTTAATTTTGCGGGTTATAAAACAGTATAGACAAGTCCAAATTTAATGTGGGTATCGTTATTTGGTTTAAATTCATTTTAAACTCTTTTATTTGTTTGAGAATATGTCTTTATTCCAATTACGAAATTCATAATACTTGCTTTTGGGTTCGCCAGTCCATCCATTTATTCCTTTTTTGATAGGTAAGTAGTAGGCGTGGATATACAACAATGGAAAGATGAATAATGAAAGCACAATCATTGCCACTAATCTACCAAAGTAAACTGAAATTAGACAGACTACTATAATTGTGAGTAAATACTTGCCTACCCTGCGGATTTTATTTGATCGTTCTTCGAAGTGGCCCATAAGTATGTTACCCAAAGCATAAATGATACTTACAACTGCTATCTCAAACCACAAAGATTCTGTCACCCACATATATTCATTTTTAACTAATTTGGAAATAAATAATACATACTATTTTTATCATGATGAATTGGTCTTTTTCTTTTTTAATTATGACTTATTATCTATTTAAGAAAATTTATAAGTAAAATGGGTGGCTTGCATCTCTGTGGAGAAATTTGTTTTTCGATAAAATTTCACAGCTTCCACATCATCTGTTTCTGATTCAACATACGCTTCATGAAAACCATTTGTTTTACAATATGCCATCAAAAATTGTATTAGTGAATTGCCTATTCCTTTTCCTTGATAAATACGTTTTACACCTACATCGTATATATAGGCGACAGGTTTCTCATTATAATAAGATTGTAAAATGTACACAGTGAGTCCACCCAAAATAACTTTGTTGTCTTCTGCCGCAATGACAACAAAATTTGGATTATCTAAAAGGTTTTTTAAGTACTCATCTTGTGGCAGAACCGTATTATTTTCAAAAACTTCATTAAAAATTCCAAGTAGATCTTTAAAATCAATTATGTCATCGGAGTTAAACTTTTTAGCGATCATCATCTTAAAAGTTCTATTAAGAAATCTTTATCTTTTTGTTTGAGAAAACACTACATAATCTCTAGATTTATTTGTACAAAAATAGAAACTAATTTCTAAAACTAACTCCTTTTGGAAATATAATTACTTGGTGATCATGATTAATAACTGCTCAATACCGATCATTCCACTACCACATCTTCCTTTTTACCAAAAATATAACTAACACCTATACCCAACTGCCTATTTTTTCTTATCCATTCCCATCGATCTGCAGTTATGTCTTGAATACCATGATAATAATCCATT
Source organism: Saprospiraceae bacterium (assembly GCA_035299145.1). Classification (GTDB taxonomy): domain Bacteria; phylum Bacteroidota; class Bacteroidia; order Chitinophagales; family Saprospiraceae; genus OLB9. The sequence goes on along the minus strand of DATGWZ010000030.1, from coordinate 39,425 downwards.
CGCAACCTTAGTTTAGGACTTATTTGATAATCTATGCCAATCTTTGGACCAAAGTCAAAAGTAGTTAGTATTAATGGATCTATTTTTCCTTCAGAATCAAATGGTTCACCTTTTAGTTCACCATAGGATCTAAAATGTGTACTTGTCTTTAAAAGAAATAAAGTTTGTATACCTCCTTTAAAGCCGAATTTCCCGATCTCATAACGGAAGTAGAGTGGTAAACCCCAATAACTAGTATGATATTTATATTCTTCTGTGATAAATCCGACTTTTATAAAATCTTCCCCATAAGATTCAAACCATTCAATATTTTCATCAACCTCGAAACCTTCCATTTGTACCCATAAGGCTTCTAGTCCTATAGCGTAATTTGTCCCTAGTTTTTTCTCTAGGAATACACCTACATTACCAGAAAAAGCAGCTTTAGTAAGTAAAGTTCCTGCCGTTGATTCATTTGAAGTGACTACGCTTGGCCCCGAATTAATGGTACTACCAAATGTGAAACTTTGAGCATCGCCTTTAAAAAATACAAAAAGTAAACTGAGCAAGAAACTGATTTTTTGATATGTTTTCATATGGTTTAAAATGAATAGTGAGACGAAAATTAATCATCGTACATCAATATATAATTAAACTCGCAAAAGGAAACCACCGTAATCGAATACAAATATAAAAAAATATTGGAAGTAGTTGTTATTATAAAAAAAAGGGAAGTTGATTTTATTTAAAATATCATCAGATTAGTGATTATCAATCTTTGCATTCGCTTTTATCGAGCTTAGTTAATTAAATCTAATTGGCTAATTAATGAGCTTCTCTTTGTTAAATTTATGCTGTAGCTGTTAAGAATTTAGACATACGCTTAATCTGATTTGAAAGATGCTAATACATAATTGGCATTTCGTCTCTTTTTGCCAGTCTGAACTATAATACCTTTTTCTACCATGTCTTTAATATCTCTCAAGGTTGTGTATAAAGAAATTAGTACTACGCACAAAGGAAACAGTACTGAGTGCAAAGAAATCAGTACTGCGCGCAAAGGAAACAGTACTGTGCGCAAAGGAAACAGTACTGAGCGCAAAGAAATCAGTACTGTGTACAAAGAAAACAGTACTGTGTACAAAGAAATCAGTACTAAAAAAGGAGCGTTAGCTCTGAAATCTTTGTGGAAAACGTTCAATAAACGTAAATGAAGGGGCGTAGCCTTGACATCTTAGATGACTACCACAGCTTTTAAGATCACAGGGCTATGTCCCTAAATGACACGATTTTTATTATTGCTACCAAGATTACAGGACTACGTACCTATAAGATACCATCCCATTGAACGAGCCCGATTGTCAAAGTAACTATAAGGCGTCACAAGTTCTGCGACTTCAATACTATTCAATAAGCGTTTGTAAAGCGTTAAAATGTATCTAGTATTTAACAAATTGGAAATGAATTATAAATTAATAAAAAACAGGATCGCAGTTGAAAACTGCGATCATCAAGTATCAAATATATTCAATACAAATGATGGTAAACCATTTATGGTGTTTAGTTGTAAATACTTTCAGTGAAAATAGGTTGAAATTATTGCTCATGATGTTTTAAATTGATGCTGTGGCTGTTAAGAATTTAATCTAATTTGAAAGATGCTAATACATAATTGGCATTTCGTCCCTTTTCGTCTGTTTGTAACAAAATACCTTTTTCTACTAAGTCCTGAATGTCTCTCAAGGCAGTATCTGTTGAAGTTTTAGTGATTTTTGCCCATTTTGAAGTTTGTAATTTACCATCAAATCCATCAAATAATTTGTTGATGATTATGCGCTGTCTTTCGTTGATAGATGTATGTTCGTGAAGTTTCCAAAACTCAGCTTTTTGGAGTATTTTTTCTGTTGTCTTTTCTGTGGCAATCATTGCATTTTTAAGACATTCCAGAAACCATTTTAGCCATTCGGTAATGTCTCCTATACTATGTTGCACACTTTGTAAAATTTCGTAATATCGTTTACGTTCTATTAATATTTGGCTAGACAAACTGTAGAAACGATCGCCACTATTTTCAGCACTTGCTAGTAACATATCTGTTATAGCTCGTCCAATACGACCGTTTCCATCATCAAATGGATGTATAATGATAAACCAAAAGTGAGCAATAGCTGCTTTTAAGACAGCATCCAGAGAAGTATCATTATTAAACCAATGTAAAAACTTATCCATTTCAACTTTTACTTCTTCCTGTTTTACAGCCACAAAATGCACTTTTTCTTTACCTATAGCACCTGATACTACTTGCATTTCACCTGTACGGTATTTCCCTACTTCTATTTTATATGGGCCACTATATCCTGTGGGAAAAAGCGAAGCATGCCAACCAAACAATCGTTTTTCGGTCAACGGTAATTGGTGGCGTTGTGTGGTATCGAGCATCATTTCTACTACCCCTTCGATATGCCGACTGCTAGGCACAAGCCCTAACGTATTGATTCCCAACCGTCTTGCTATCGATGAGCGCACTTGTTCAAAGTTTAATAATTCGCCTTCAATTTCAGAAGATTTTACGACATCTAATGTTAAGTTGGCGAGAGTGGCTTCTTCTTTGGCAGAAAAACCAAGCGCATTCATTTGACCTAAAATTTTACCTTGCATTAGCTTTACCTCACCAAATATAACGTTTAAGGCTTTATCATCCCAAGTAAAGTCTGTCCAATTTTTATGTACGTAAATGTATTTAGCCATGTCAATTGATGAATTATGCAGCAAATATACATATTAATCACCGCATATTTGCGGCGATTAATGTATTTTTTCACCGCAAAAGCTTTATGTCATTGTCCATTGACTGCATAATCCCCGATGGTTTGGCTCAAAAACTCATCCGATGGTCTGGCTCAAAGACAGCCTATCGATAATTTGAAATATTTCTAATAGATAGCTCTACAGTACTGTGCTTGCAAAAAAGGAGCGTTAGCTCTGACATCTAAGATGACTATCACAGCTTTTAAGATCACAGGGCTACGCCCCTAAATGACACGATTTTCATTATTGCTACAAAGATTACAGGACTATGTCCCTAGAAGATACCATTCCATGGAACGAACCCGATTGCCGAAGTAACACTTCGGCGTCACAAGTTCTGCGATTTCGATATCATTCATTATGTTTTTGCAATGCGTTAATTTATATAGATCATCCACCGTGTGGATGCGATGACAATTTAATTATATCGATATAAAGGGTTTTACTTCACAGTAGTAAGTCAAAACTAACCCTTTTAATGTCGTAAGCGTTGGCTTTGAGCGTTTCAAAATAAATGTCCTTACAAATGGATTAGCGATCGGAGTGAAGTATTTCCTTAAATCTTGAGCAAAAAATTTTCCTTTTTCATACCCCCATGTTGATATTGATAGGCAGTTATTACTGCTTTTTCTAAAACTTTTTTTAGGGAATTGAAATCTGACGGCTTAGTTATGTATATGTTTGCCCCATTGAAGAAGGTTTCTTCAATGTCCTTTTGACTGTTGGATGTAGAATAAATAGCTACGGAAATATTTTTTAATTTTTCATTGCTTCTTATTTCTTTTAAACATTGTAACCCGTCTTTAAGTGGCATGTTGAGGTCAAGAAAAAGAATGTGAGGCAAAAGAGCATCTTTTTCAATAAGGGATTGCATTAGTTCAAATCCGTTGTTGAAGGTTTTCACAATTGTTTTAATTTTCAATTCTGAAAAAATTTCTATGAAGAGAAGGCGGTCGGCTTCATCATCATCTGCAAGCATTATGAATAGCAGGTTGTTCTCCATTTTCATGCTGGTATGTAAATATCAAATGTTGTTCCTACATTTAGTTTGCTTGTCGCAAAAATACTACCACTATGGTTTTCAATTATTTTTTTTACGATGGCAAGTCCAATGCCTGTACCTGCATATTCATCTTTGGCATGTAGTTTCTGGAATACTTGAAATATTTTTTCAGCAAATTCTTTTTCAAAACCAATGCCGTTGTCAGAAATACTAATGTGGCAATATTCTTTATGTGGTTTAAGGTTTAATATATTTATTTCACTGTATGTTATATTTACACTACTGATTATTATATGCGGTGGTATTTTCGGATTTGAAAATTTGAGTGCATTGCTAATGAGATTGTGCATCAACTGACGAAACTGAAAGGGAATAATTTTTACTTTACAAATTTCTTTTATTTCTATAACTGCATTCTTTTCTGCAATTGCTTCTTTAAATTCAATTTTTACTTCTTCAATAATAATGTTGAGGTCAGTGGTTTCAAAACTTCTATCAGCCATACTTAAACGAGAAAATGTAAGTAAATCCTGTATGAGCGTTTGCATCCGTTCGGCTGCATTCTGCATGAGATGGAAATAGTTTTTTCCGCTATCTGATAAGTTTTGATTTTCTTTTTCTAATATCCTCCCTGCTATGGTACGGATTTTTCGCAACGGTTCTTGTAAGTCGTGACTGGAAACATACGTGAATGCCTCTAATTCAATGTTCATTTTTTTAAGTTCTTCGTTGGCTTCTGATAATTCTGAGGTTCTTTTTGCCACGGCAAGCTCTAATTCGTCTCTTTTTTCTTTCTGATACTGCATTTCTGTGGTTACACCCACCCACATTTTATGGTTTCCATTTTCATCATTGACAGGCGATGCTATGTTTAAATGCCATATATAATCACCTTCTTTATTTTTAAACCTCATTTCCATTATGCAATCAGTGTTGGTTTTTACTGCATGCTGCAACCGCTGCTGAAATTCTTTCAACTCATCTGGATGCATCATTTTGTGGTATCCAAAATCTCTTAATTCTTCAAAAGTATATCCGCTAAAGGTTAGCCAGTGTTTATTGAAATAGGTAACATTCCCTGCTGCATTTGCATTGCTAATTTTTGCAGGCATTAAATCGGCCATCAAGCGAAAATGTTCTTCACTTAGTTTTAAAGCATCTTGTGCTAACTTCTGTTCATGAATATCAAAACCAATGCCTATAAAGCCCATAAATTCTCTATTCGGTAAAAAGCGTGGATTAGCTTGTACGGAATGCCACTGGTATTCGCCATCGTGCCGTCTGATCCTTATAGCTGGTAGAAAATAAGGTTCCTGCTTTTCAAATGCAGGTACATACACATCCATGATTAACGGTATATCATCTGGATGCACGACCCGATCCCAAGTTCTGCCACCTGCTTCTCCTGTTGTTTGCCCGGTATAATTTAACCAGTTTTTATTCCAGTAACTGATGGTTGCTTCTGCATTTGGTTCAATGATGAAAATGTGTATTGGCACATTATCGGCTAGAGAGCGGAATCGTTCTTCGCTTTCTTCAATCTTCCTTTTTGCCATTACTTGCTCGGTCACATCATTACCAATAATAGTAATACCTGAAATAGTTTGGTCTGCTTCCAAATAAGGCTGAAATACAAAATTGAAATACTCTTCTCTCACATGTCCATGCATATTTTTGGGGCTCTGTACTTCAACACCATGAAATGGAACACCACTTGTACGCACTTTATCAAGCAATGCTGGGAATGAGGTATCCTTAAGTTCGGGCATAAGGTTAAGCAAGGATTTACCTTCTATATCATTCCCTCTTCCCCAAACTCCCTTAATCTTATCATTGGCAAAGGCAACAACCAAATCTTTGCCTTTTAGCACGCCAAAAGTAAATGGCGAATGCATCAGCATCATATTATATCGCTTATCGCTATCTTCTATTTTTTTTCGGTCAAGCACCATTTCTGTTACATCGTATGCTATTTGTGTAACACCAGAAATGGAGTTATCGCCTTCATAGTAAGGTTGGAAAACAACATTAAAATACTTATGTTTTAGCTGACCATTGTAGGTTACTTTTCCGAGTATTTCATTGGCATACACTGGAATACCAGTCGTATAAACTTTATCGATCATTTCGGGAAATGGCTGATCTTTGATTTCCGGTAATATTTCCAAAAGCGTTTTTCCTTCCACATCCTGCCCTTTGCCCCAAAACTCTTTTATCAAATCATTTGCAAGGGTAACTGTCATGTCTTTTCCCTTCATAACTGCAAAAGCAAAGGGCGATTCCATAAGCATAGTGTAGTAACGAACATTGGTTTCTTCTATTTGCATTAAAGCTTTCAACTCTGCATCACGCTGGGCTTCTAATGCTTTTTTAACGATCACCGAACTGGTTACTTCGTAAGCTATAATAGTAACGCCTGAAATAGTTTCGTCTGCTTCCAGATAAGGCTGGTAAACAAAATTGAAATAGACATCTTCCAATTTACCATTGCGAAAAACCGGGGCAAGAACTTCATCTCCTGAAAAGGGAATACCAGTGGTGTACACCTTATCGAGCAAATCGGGAAATTCGGAATCTTTGAGTTCAGGTAAAACTTCAAGTAATGGCTTTCCTTCCAAGTCCTTCCCTTTTCCCCACATTTCTTTTACGGAATCGTTGGCAAGGGCTATCACCATGTTTTTTCCTTTAAGTACAGCAAAAGCGAATGGCGATTTCATTAGCATCAAGTTGTAACGCTTTTCGCTGTCTTCAACCAATTTCAACGCTTTTTGTTCCACTTCATGTTGCGCTTCTAATGCTTTTTTTACTTTCACGGCAGCGGTTACTTCAGTAGCAATAATGGTTACGCCCGAAACGGTTTCGTCTGCTTCACAATAAGGCTGGTAAACAAAATCATAATAAACATCCTCCTTATGTCCATTAATGTGCTTCGGGGCGAGGACGTCATTGGCATGAAAAGGAATTCCAGTTTTGTAAACTTCATCAAGCAAATTAGGAAATGGCGAGTCTTTTAATTCTGGTAGAACCTCAATCAATGGTTTTCCTTCAACGTTGTTTCCCTTTCCCCAAGTTGCTTTCATTTTGTCATTGGCAAATGTGATTACTTGGTTTTTACCTTTCAATATTGCAAGAGCGAATGGCGATTGCATCAGCATCGTGTTGTATCGCTTTTCGCTGTCTTCAATTTTTTTTCTTGCAGTTGCTTGTTCGGTAATATCTGAAATAGCTAGCAGAATTAACTCTTCGTGATTTATTTTCTGAATAATGCGTCTAGCATTAAGCAGCATAGTTTTTTCGCCAATCAGCGGAAAGGTGTGTGTAATTTCAAAATCGTGGAAGTGAGTGTTTTTTGGAAGTAAGTCTTCCAGCAGGTCTCTCAGGCTCGGAATATTCCATTGTCTGTTTCCCAAATCATATAAAAGCATTCCTTCCGTTTCTTCTTCTTTAACATTAAATATTTTATAGAATGTTTTGTTGGCGGATTTTACACGAATATTTTTATCAAGCACAAGCATGGGCTCATGTATGGTGGCCAATACAGCTTCTATATAATCATAAGATTCGATGAGCATGTCGTTGCGAGTTTGCAGTTCCTGATTTGTTGTCAGATCTTGCTTGTCACTTTTTTTTTCTACTTTCGAAGTTTCCAATTCTTTGTTGCTCGAAACTAATTCATCTTTGACTTTTCCCTTTACAAGAGATTTTTTTGGAGTGGAAGCTGCTTTCATTTCTTATCAGGGATAATGATAGAATCGCCTGTTATTATAAATTTATCTTTAAGTGGGAGAGGGTTGTTTTTCTGTGTTATTAGTACTAGCGCCTCATAAATTACTTTTTTAAGTTGCGAAAAATCAGCAGGCTTGCAGATGTAATAGTGTGCTGCATTATTGAAAACATTTTTAACCATTTCTTCATTCGAAGCAGTGGAGATAATAATCACAGGTAATTTTTCAAGTTCAGTGTTGCGTTTTATTTCTCCCAAAGATGCGAAACCGTTTTTGCGTGGCATGTTAAGGTCCAAGAAAAGAACATCGGGCATCTTGCCTTCTTTTTTTGAAATCTCTTCCATCAGTTCTTCACCATTATGAACGATAGTCAAAATAGCAGATACAGGTAGCTCTTCTAAAGCATCTTTGAAAAGCAGACAATCGGCTTTGTCGTCGTCTGCAAGAAGTATATTGATGTTTTCAGGAATCATTTCGTGAAGTTTATAATATTAATGAATAATAAATGTGACTAAGGCAAATAATATAAATCATAAGAGAAGGTCGGAGAAAATAAAATCTCAGGGAAAGTTGGGACAGATTCGGAAGTAAGATAACCTGTGCTTTTTGTGATTGGTTTTGCGCTCCTTTTATTTTGCAGAGGCGAGAGCCAAACAGTTTTGGTGAAAATTTCGGAGAGATTTGGTTTTGAGTTTGCGTTTACGGTCAATAGACCGAAGGCTAAGCATTGCCTATAACTTGGAAATAGAAAAGATTCCATATTTATTTGTATGGTCATAACACATTGATTTTCAATTTACGTTAAAAATACCAGAATACAAATAATTGTTAATAAGTCTGGTTTATAAACGTATATACTGCGTATGTATCCATATCGATGCATTTTATGTACTACCATACCAATTACTAGCTACATTAGGTAATTCAAAACCAAACTCCCAACCCTGTGCTAAAATACAAAATTCTTCTCTACGCCTTTGCGATGTTACAAATGTACACAATTGGTAGGTGAAATACTAATTAAAACGTAAGATTTCGTCATATTTTATTTGTTTTGGTACCAGATTGTCTAACTAACACCACGACGTCACAAGTTCATACTTAAGCAGGATATGTATATCTGACTTCGATATAATTCATCGAGCCTTAGCTAGGTGTTAATAATGGGTCAGTGATTTAGCTTAGCAAATTTATAAAATACAAGATCGCAGTTGCTAATGAATGTCTGCTTTAGCGGAACTGCGATCATCAAGTGAGTGCAAAATGGAGCGTTAGCTCTGACATCTTTTTAGAAAACGAATATAATGCGAAGCTTTTCCTATTATAAGCAAATCCCCGAATCAACAATTTAGCAATTCAGCAATTTTCCCGAATCAGCAATTTAGCATCCAAGTCCATAAATGTCATAATATCTTTTAACAAGTCCATTGATAAATCTTTTTAAATAATTTTCACTCAAAAAGGAATTGGACCAATTATCATATCGCTGACATTGCACGCCTAAGTAGAAAAAATATAAACTTACCCCTAGCATTGGTATCAGCCGTTTTTCTTCCGCGCTTAATGGTGTCACGGATTCATATCCTTTCAGGAAGTGGTCCACCTTGGGCTGATAATCTTTGGCTTCGTATTTCTCTATGTTGTGCAGTTGTAAAATATAGTAGGCCACATCTGTACAAAGCCAACCATTGCCACAGAAATCAAAATCAAAAATCGTTACATGGTTGTCCGCTGTTATGTTTAGATTGTCAAACCAAATATCGAGATGGACAATACCCTGTCTGATTTTTGAAACGTCGGCAGACTCAAATTCCTTCATCAAGTAGGATTGAGTAGATTTCATAAAGTTCATTTCTTCAGTATCACTCGACAAAAAGTCAGATACTTTATTTAATGAATCCATTAAAATTACTTCGGGTGTATAGTCTATCCGATTTAATCTCTTATGAATGGTTATCTTATGCAGTCGAGCTATGAGTTGTCCGATTTGGAAATGTGTTTCTTCTGATATGATGTGTTGTTTTTCACCTGCTGCAAATGTAAATAGCACTGCAAATCTATCTCCTTCTGGAGCATTAAACGTTTGAATGTAGTTGTTTTCTATGTCTGGAAGTGGATACGAGATAGAAATCCCATTTTCTTTGAGTTGATTTAGCAATCTTATTTCTTCTTCTATCTCCGTCTTGGTCCGCCAATCCAAACTATACACTCTAAACACATATTTGTCAGTATCGTCAGTAACTAGATATGTATCATTTATCCCTGCTTTTATCAACTGGCATTTGGCATCTTTACTCAAAGCATATTTTTTCTGCAAAAACAGACCCAAATGTGTCGCCGAAAGATTAGAATTTGTGACTGGAAAATGTGTCATTGGGTTGTTGTTAATTTATTGACTCTAATATTCAGAATCAAGTAATGGCTATGGACCAAACTAAAGAAATAAATAGGTTATAATTAATTTTTTTTATTGCTTACAATTATTCACTTGATATATCATTTTTAATCTCGGTTTATTGAACGTATGTTTTTATTTAATCACTGAGGGTATTATATATTTTGATAGCATTTCAGTAACTTGCGGGTGCGCATAATATTGACCATATGCACTTGCTGTTATGACAATGACCAATGGTTGGTTTTTAAAAACCAAAATATAGTTGCCGCCATTTCCTGCACAATAGAAAGCTTCATATTCTTTATCGTTGGCTTTGAAGGTTTTATTCCAAAATAGATAGCCATAGAATTCATTATTCCTACCTATAATTTCTTTTTGTTTTGTGAATGATTTATCGACCCATTCTTTTTCTATAATTTGACGGCCATTCCAAGACCCACCGTTTTTATAAAGTTGTCCATATTTGGCAAAGTCTAGCGCATTTAGTTGGATACCACCAGCTGTGTTGGGCACATTTTGTGGTGTATATTGCCATTTGTAATTTGTAATGCCCAAAGGTTTAAACAGTTTTTCATCAGCATATTTTTCTAAACCATTTGGAACCGATTTATGGAGAATGTCGCCTAATAAAATAACACCCGCTGTGAAGTAATGCCACGATTGTTTCGGGTTACTTTTATAAGGTAAATCCAACGTGAATTTTACCCAATCTGCCGAAGGATACATATTCTCTTCGTTGCCTATGGAATTGTCAACTTCGTCATCCCCTTCAAAACCTGAACTCATGGTTAATAAATCTTTGATAGTCGTATTTCCTTTGGCTTCTGAAAAATTTTGGTACTCGACTAGCTTATAAAAGTCATTTAAGGTTTGCGTTTCACTTTTAATATATCCTTCATTCATAGCAATTCCAGTCATGGTAGAAGAAAAAGACTTTCCGACGGAACGTGCATCGTGAATCGAAGTTCTATCTGCACCATTAAAATATTCTTCTATCAATATTTTCCCATCTTTTAAGACAACGACGCTATTTATCTTTTTAAAAACGCCTTCATCAATAGCTCCCTTTAAAAATTTAATTTTCTTTTTATCAAACGATGCATTAGAAACTTCCAGCCCATTGTATGGTTTCACCTTATTTAATTGAATCTTTTTGATGTCAATCTTTGGAGTTCTAGCCACATCCAATATCAATTCTCCAGATGCCATTAATTCACCCGTCAAAATCGTATCTATTTTTATATAAGGTCGTATTTCCATTTTTAAGACATGGCGACCATCTGTAAGTACTTTTTCGCCACCATTTTGCATAAACCGATTCCAAAAGGATTCACTCCATGTTCCTTGTCCGTTTATATTATCTATAAATGGTCGGTTCAAATGGGTGTCCGTGTTTTGATTTTTAAGCGAAGGGGCGCCTGGTAGCAGTTTGCTTTGATAAATTAACTTGCCATCAATATACAAGGTAAACTGATAATTCCCCAGTTTGTAAAGGGTGTCAGATGAAAGCTGTGGTTGTAATTGATGCTTATAATTAGTTAGTGAATTATTGAAATAGGCAATAAAAAATAGATCACTTTTATTGGTCAATTTATAGGTCTGAAGAAAGTTTTCTGTACTCAGGCTTTCATTGGGGATACGTTTTTCGGTAAAAAAGATTTTACCAATATTGGCTTTATGTAATTCTGCAGTTGGTCTATCTATGTCCACAATGTTTTTAGTTTGACCAAAACAGCATGTAGCAACCAACAGTAATATAAAAGTAATACATTTTATTAATCTCATTTTTAATCTATCTATTTGGAGGATCATGTTTTGTTGGGACCAACTTTTGTTATTAAGCTAAACTATCTATCCCATCCGATATCTAAAGCTATCGATATACAATCTTTATTAGAAAAATAATCAACCATAAGTCTACAAATATGATTTGAACTTGTATGGTAAAGATAATCCTACAAATGTACAAAAAGGATTGGATGGCGATCATATAGGATGTTAAAAAAAATAGTACATCAGTTACAAAACTGTCAATATTTAAGGTGATTAATGAAGTCCTTTGATGCTATGGTAACCTTGTATTATCTTAGCATAAAATATGTCTCCAATTTTAGCTTTAATTCTTATTTATTATGTCTATGTACAAAGAAAATAGATATGATAAAATAGCAATTGAAGTTACACTTATATTTATTATTCTTGATGCTATTAGCCAGCCATTTTTCTTTTCTTGTAATTTTGCTTTACTTCTAAAATGAAAAGAGAAAATTATGAAAACAAACACAGCAATAAACTTAAATACAATCTCTTGTCCGAATGCTTCATTCACATTTATTGTTCTTGGCCACAACAAAAAGTCTAACAGTATTGCCATGCTTACAAAGCTGCAAATAAATGATATTATAGAATTAGTTTTTTTAAACATCTACTTGATTCTTAAACTGAATGACAACATTTTACATATTTGGGATTGAAGGTCGATAATGATTTTATTTTAAAATGTATTTTATATCGCATATTTTTTTTCGAATAAATTCAAGCTACTTAAGAAAAAACTTTCTTCGAACATCGGCATAATAAAAGGACTTGTTAATGTGATTTCTTGCATCAAAAAATCCTTTTCTATTTTACTCATTCTATTCCAAATAATCGGAGAAATAAATGTATTTTCGACGTCACCAATTAAAATAGAAGTTATTGCATTTTCTAATTTTGTATTTGAAAGTACCTCTAGTTCATCTACATACAAAGAAGATCTTTTGTCCTCGCTAAACCATCCCATTACTACATGAGTTTCAGATTTAGTTGGTAAAACAGTAAACATAATATTTTCATAAACATCATCTGGGTTTTCAGATTTATTCAAAAGCTTGCCAGCATATGAGAATGAAGGTGTTATTGATGCAGTGCAAGCAATAGGAATTGTATATGGAATTGAATAGGTAAAATATTCTAATCCTTTATATTCTTTATTTTGCAAAAGCTTATTCAATTTATTTTTGACAATTTTAAGATCTCGAATAGCTATTTCTCCGCCACTAATAAATTGTTGTTGAACTTTTTTATTGTTGGGTTTATTAAATTCAATATTTGTTTGAAATCCTTTTGTAACTTCAATTTTTGCATGATATTCTTTGGCAAAAGCTCTATAGCATAACAAGAAACAATGTTCATCGGAATCAATATTAATTTCGTTATTTTCAATCGGTGAAAATAAAGCAGAATCGTGAAAATCACAAAATCCGTGAAAAGTTGAACAATCATTTTTGCCTAGTGGTTCAAAACCATACCAGGTCATAAATCCAATTAGTTTTGGATGTAAAAATGAATAAACAACTTTATTTTTATTAATTATAAATTCAAGAATATTTAGTACTCCATTTTTTTGAAGTGAATGTGCGCTTTTTATTTTTGGAGTGCAATTACCTAATTCTAAAGAGAAACATTCCTTTATCTTTGAATCATACTTAAATTTTGATCTTACTTCTTTCAATTTTCTATCCATGTCATTTAATTCTTATATTTTAAAGCTAGTTAAAAACCTTAACTCTCTTTCCCATCAAATCCTATAATCCAATTGATATACAATCCACATTAACTCTGGAATTATTCAAATGACAATTAATAAATTTCGTTTTTACACAGCTTTGAAAACATATGATTACTTGTCCTATCTCCTAACCTAAAAGTCAAATAGACAATATTCATAACCATTTCAATTCTATAACACAAATGTACAAAACAGAAGGAAAGTTGGCCATATATATAGTAAAATTTACTTTAAATATTACGATTCTAAGATAAAATTAAATTTATGCCCTTACCTTCTGTATCAACTAATCCACTCATTTCAATTCCCTCTTCACACCACAGGAAAAGCCTGCGCTATCCTAGTTCCCACCTTATAATGTACACCCATCTGAGCCGTGATGCTCACATTGCTCGATGACTCAAAAAGCAAAATGACGTCGGAACCGCCGAACTGAAAGTAGGATAGTTCTTCACCCTTGCGCAATGTTCTGCCTACTTCTGCGGTGAGAATGACGGAAGACACCTGACACATGCCGATAGGAAGTACCGCCACCAAACCAATAGGCGTATCTAATACAATCAGACCACGCGCTTGGGCAAATTGGTAGCCTGCATCATCTGGTGCGTCAAAGGTACGACTAGGTCTTAAGAAGGATCGACCACCTTTCTCGGCGGTAGTCGGTGCGTCTATGACTACTTGTAGATAGGTTTGACCTGGTATGACTCTAGCTTCTAGGACGGTACCTTGCACAGGTGCATGTTGGCGATGGTAGTCATTGGGACCTAGGAAAGCGTGCATAAAGATACCATTTTCGAAGCGGTGTTTGTATGGGCTTCCTTCCATCAATTCTTCGATTTTCCAATGCAGGTTTTTTACAGTGACATGCGAATCTTTACGTATCTCCCACTGTCCATCAAAGGTAGAATCAGCAGGTGAGACGATGACTGTAGGGTCTGATATGGCAGCGATGGGACGATAGCCTGGTTTAAAATTGCGTGCAAAAAACTGATTGAAGGTTTTCCATCCGCCATGTGGTTGGATGTATTCATGCATATTGAATGCTGGAGATGCATAAAAAGTGGCCAATGATGCTTCTGTAAGGGACTCAGACGTATCCATAAATCGACCGAACTCCTTGCAATACCTTACCAACCATGCAGACAGTGGCGTCAATTCCGGCGCTTCGTCATGTGGTACGATGGCATTCTGGTATTTTTTGATCGGGTCTTGGTCAAGGATAAAATGCAGCTTACATGTTTTGTTGTAAAAGACGGTTCCTGTTTCATTTTCTTCGGGTAGCCATCGCAAAAATGTATTGATATAAGCGAGATAGTCGTTTAGATTGTGGATATCATCGAGGTCTTTGATATCATATTTTCTAGCATTATCGATGGCTGTTTGGAAGTCAGCGGCCCAGTTGTTTTTCTGGATAAGATCTACTAATTCCTGAACTACAGGATGAAATACGTGCACCATAATATTTGTTTTTTCGTAATAAAGCCTACTCTGTTTACGAGTGCGCTGCCTTGACAGCGCACTTGCAGGCTTTTCAGCAACCACCCTTCAGTTAATTATTTTTATTTACAATGCAAATATCTTACTATTCAGAATAGTGGGAAAGCGTATAAATACTAGGAGGTTTGGTAGGTAGAAATACTTGGAGAGTAGCGTTTGCCTTTTTAAAACATCTAGTGTGACCTTAATGTTCTTTTGAAAAAAGTGATTGTTTTATCTCTTTAAATATACAATTATGAGGTAAAATATTCCTTATCATATATGTTTTGCTTATTTAAAATTTGGCAATTATTGATACATGTCGTCAGTTAAATTGAAATTTTACAGGAAACTTAAGGATTGATTTTATTGGTTTGCCATTTTCCATAGCAGGTGTCCACTTAGGCATTAATTTTATTAATCTATCGACTTCTTCATCAAAATAAGGTACCATTGTTTGTTTCGCTATTCTTTTTATAGTCCCATTTTCGTTTACTATAATCTCAACATCTAAAGTACGTTCCATTCCCAATTCTTTAGCTTTCGCAGGATACACAAGGTTTTTTCTGATGAATGAATTAAAATTAGAATCGCCTCCAGGAAACATCGCTTCTCTAATATTCTTATTTATCTTTGGTTTGGATATAATTTTATCTTTAGCATATTCCCTGACTGATGAATTATCATATTTAGATAAATTATTTAATTGATTAGAGAATGATTTTAAACGGAGGGAAGAATTTTGAAATTCAATAGGTTCTAATACTAATATATAGTCCCCCAGTATATTTTCCATAGAGAATTTTATTTTTCCAAGTTCAACGTTTGAAAATATTTCTCCATTATTTACAAATAGTTCGTTATTCCCTTTATTTAACATTACAAAATCAGCTATTAAACCATTTACAGTTTTACTTCTATTCAAAATCCGCGCTTTGGGTGTGTATTTATCGCCTACTTTTCTAAACTCTACAACAAAATTTTCGTCATAATTTACCCATGGTCCCTTGGCTACAAAAAAATCCATAAGTAATTCGTTCTCCTTTTTTGTGGTATTTTTAAAATCAAAGTATTGATAAATGATATACTGGTAGTATTTGTCATTATTGCTAAATATTTCAACATGACGTAAACTTTGGGTGGAGTCTTCGTTTAAAAAACAAATATTTAAACTACCTACTTGACTTTTGTGAAAACTTACATCACAATTTTGGTTCTTAAAAATTGTATCTAGTTTTGTAAACGATAACGTGTCGCCATATTGATTTGTTGATAAGGAATACTTTGTTCGCCACACATTATTAATCTTATGGTTTTCATATGTATTTCTACTTACTAAACTTGAAAAATTATTTTTCGTTTCTGATTCTATTGAACTATACTTTTGCAAATGTGAATTAGAAGTATAATCTTTATATACTACATTTTTGATTGGGTTTAAATTCTTATCATAATATTGCTCCTTTTTTAAAGTATTACCATCATACTCCGGCACAATAATGTGCTTTATAATGTAGGTGTCAGACATTTTCATTGTTCTTTCATAGTGTACAATTTTTGAAATAAGATTATTTTTGTAATAAATCGAATCAAAGGAAAATTTGCCATACAAACCAAATTCGTTTATATTATAGGATTCGTTCAAGATAGTTCTTCCGTTTTGATAATTTAATTTTTCGACTTGAGAAGGTGTCGATGTAAATTTTAGTAAGCTTGTATCTATTGCTCCAATAATTGAAATCGTTATTTGGTCAATACTAGGGTTGGGAGCTAAGTAGTTACTAAAATCAATAAAGGGTACATTGGTTTGTGCGCAAAGCGGAACCTGTAATAACACTAGAACTAAAAATGTATAAATTATATTAAACTTCATATTTTGTTTTAAAAAATAATCCTTATTAAACTTAACAAAAATCAAAATGATTGAACTATTCGTTTGTTGCCCTTATTTTAATGCCTATGTCAAAACAGTGCTATCAATTAATCCCACCACAACCAAAGTCCTTTCATTTCTATGATTGCTTTTTTCAATTCGTCTATTGACCCTACGCCTTGATCAACAGAATCTGGACAAAACTCATATACTTCATTTGCAAAAGCATCCATATCCGTAGGTAGCTTATCAAACTGTATATGTAACCAATCTCTACTACATCCGATGACTATTAATCCATACTTAGATTTCCAATCTGAAATTTTCTTGATAATATCTTTGTTCTCTAAACTATAGTTGGCTGCTTGGGTCCCACTATATCTCAAAATGTCTATATCGTCATTTCCTTTAATTGCTGCGACATGATGTTTATTTTCTTCATCTTCAAATACAAAAATTAGATAACCTTTTGTTCTAAATTTATTTTTATGTCTCATGACATATTCTATCGCTTTCTCTTCTGAAGTTTGCGAGAGTACACCGTCGTAAAACTTGTCTTTCATAACTTCACCCGTTTCTGGGTAAATTGCAGGTAGTTGTTTCAGCTCACTTTGCGTCATTTCTTTTAACCCATTCAACAAATCTTCATCGAAGTTTAATTTCGTTACAAGTTCTGTTTCTGTTGGTGTCAAAATACTTTTTTGTCCACATCCGAAAAGTGACAATATTCCAATTGATAAGAGAATAATCGTTTTACTCATTTTGTTTGAAGATTTGTCTGTTTATAATATTAACAAGTTTGAGATAGAAGAACAAAACTACTTTAAACTTTCCAGAGTGCAAAATTTTTAAAAGACTTAAGCATTTAAACATAATATACCGATACTAATAAAAATTCTTCTTTTCAGCTGTGTAAAAACTCACATTTTGGAATAAGTCATATTCCATGTTGGGCTACATTATCATTTATCAAAAACTATTGGGTGTATGAGTTACCATAGGAAGCACGACTTCCAAAAAGGGTAATTTGATCGTACCAATATCTTGTTATCCAGAATGTTGGGAAAGCATATAAATATTAGGCGTATTTTTTAGATAGAAATAGTTGGTGTAGGCAATTGTCTGTTTTTAAGTCCTATTTGATCTATTTTCAAGAAATAAGTTCTTCCCATTCTAATTCAGTAAAATCTGGGTAATGTTTTTTCATTCCATTTTCGGTCAATGTTTCTTTGTGTTTATTGCCTATACCTACAAATTCTAAGGATAAATTTTGGGCAGCTCTTAAGTCCCAAATACCATCACCAAAAGAAATGATTCTATCAAATTTTTCAACTTTATAAAAACTGCGGGCATTATCTATTGCTTTTTTGATGATCTCTTCTCGTTCTTCCATTTCATTAGATGCGACTATTTGAATGGGATCAAAGTCAATACCCGCTTTATCTAATTTTAAAGTGGCAGGTTTTAACAATGAACCGGTTGCAAAGCAAATGCCAAAATTGGTCTTGCTTTCGATGTCTTTAATCATCTGTTTTGCCCCACTTATTTCTTTTATTTCGTTTGGGTTGATCTGTGTAACAAGGTGCTCTTCAAAAAGATCTAGGGTGGATTTCTCAAATGGTTTATTGGTGTTATATTCAAATATCACTTTGGCTATATAACTATCTGTATGATGTTTGTATGTTCCAAACGCATCATCAAAACGTTCCACACCAATCAATCGCAACGATTTTTTAAACGCATTTTGGTGTATGTCCACTGTATCTGTCAGCGTGCCATCGATGTCAAATACTATAAGATTTCTTTTTATTTTAGCCATCCTGATATTGTATTTTACTCCCCGAGTTTTGTGATACACGCTTCTCTGATATCCCACACACGTTCAAAACTCAAGTCGGTAGCACCTTCGGCAATCCATTTTTTGATGAAGTCTTTATGGTAATTGACTTTGAATATATTTACTTGTTCGGGTTCGATTTCCTTTTCTTCCAATACATCATCTATCAAATGATGTATAGATGCATTAGCAGACGTCAGGTCGTATCTTCTGTTGTTGATCATCAAGTAGCAATGTGCTTCAGGGATATAGTCTAGCCCATTTTCGAGTATGGTATTTCCTATTTTTGGGGTATTCAAATGATTCATTTTGTATATACCCATGATCAGTTTCACATTGCTGATATGATTGAGCTGTGCCACTTTTTTCAAGAATGCATGTTTGGAACTACAACTGCCTTGCTCTTCTTTTAGCACCAATGAGAAGTCATCTCTTTGGGCGTTTCTACCATATGGCAGCGCTTTTACATAATCAAGTAAGTCACTCCAATGGTCAATATTTTTGGTTCTTACCAATTGTGTCAGTTCATCATCACTATTCAGCGGCAAATCTTTTAATGCAAATATTATTTTGTAACCATCAGGGTCCGCAATCATCAAGCCGTTTACTTTCCAATATGGATTTTTGGGTTCTATGGTTGCTATATTTTGCTTTGCCAAATTGTCTTTGATTTCGGCAAGCTCTATCTTTGAATTGACATAAAACACAAGACAGTCATCATCATCAAAACGGCTATCGGGTGCATCGCCAGAACTTGTAAATTCTAGATGCCAATCTTGATGCGGATGCCCTAAAAAGATACCATCATAACCATCATGGTTTTGAAAACCACCCAACTTTTGTAATCCGACAATACTTGTATAAAATATTTCTATTGCCAACAAATCGGTTGTATGCCTTGCTATTCTGAATGTCATAAACGTATTATTTTACTTTTTTTAAGTATTTGATCCATCCACCAAATTGAAATGTGCTTTTTTCGGCCATAAAAAGAGGTTCTAATTGTTGGTACAACCATATTTCAGCTGCTTCATAACTTGTGATACCTTGTTCTACTTGTGCAGTAATATTACTCTGAGTCGTTAAATACAAAACCAATTGGTCAATGGTAAATTCAATATGGTAGATGCATTTTTGTTCGGTTACAAACTCAAAACCTTTAGTTCTAAAGTTTTCATTAGACCAGTTATAGCTATCGTTTCGTTTTGGTGGTGGAAATTTCTCAGTATATATCAGTGGATACCAATCATTAAACGCTTCATTATCCAACATTTTGCCATCAAAATAACTATCATAGATTATAAGCCATTTTTCTGGCTTTAATACCCGATGAGCTTCCATCAAAAACTTGTCAATTTCAAACCAATGTATACCCGAAGCCACGGTAATGATATCGAAAGTATTGGGTTCAAATGATAGATCTTCGGCTGCTGACTTTGTGTAAGAAATGCGTTCGTGTTGAAAAGCATTAAGGAGCATTTCAGCAGAAATGTCGGTGGCATCAATCTGATTTGCTAGTTCCAACAATGCTTTTGTAGACAAACCTGTACCGCAAGCAACATCCAAAGCCCTATCAAATTTGGTATGAAGCCCCAAATAATTTTTAATTTTCAATATGGTTTCCATATGGAAATATGGACGACCTTTTTCGTAGCGGGCAGCAATGCTTTTGGAATCGAAATATGTGTTCATTAAGTTATATTTGCATGTACGGTGGATAACTTGTTGTTATATATATTACTTGATATTACTGTTTTAAATAAATGATAATTAATTTTGTATTTTATTAAATGAATAATTGAATGCAAGGGTTTTAAACCATTTCAATTAAAACTAATTCAGGTGCATTTATTTTGATCGTCGCCTCATGCCGGCTAGGCAAATACTTTTTGCATCGCCAAAAAAGTATTTAAAAACGCTAGTTCAAAAAAAGGCAATTGCGGAGCACCGTTCATTCTCGTTGCAAAATGCTTTTTCTATTGCCACTTTTAACCAATCTTTTAAATTTTGTGCATGTTTGGCAATAGACGCACTTTTGCAACTTCATTCACTATTGCTGTTTTTTGAACAAACGTCTCCGAAACGATACCTCAGAAAACGAATAGCCGACTTTTTTAACAAACTCTAAATTAATATTCAATTCCCTAATATTTTAATTATGCTTTCCATTAACTGATCTCAATTATCGGATTAATAATAACCGTAAAATTTACAGAATTGGCTATATAACATATGTCATGTGCTTTGTGGTGTAGTTCTATGGCCTTTGGAATCATTTCTTCATGCTTTACTTTGATGTTGGGATGTAAGGTAACTGTCTTAAACTGTCCGCCACCACTGTTATTGTCGACCATAATCCCTGTAGCATGATCTATATATTCTGTTACAATGATACCGTCTAATGAGCAGAGATAAATGTAAGAAAGCATGTGGCAAGAAGAAATGGCTGACACCAATAAATCTTCCGGATTTAGTTTTGACTTATCGCCTACAGCTTCATTATCTGTGGTCAAGTGTAAGTCAGGTTTTCCTTGATTTTGAATGGTATGGCTTCGGTCATATGTTCTTATGTTTTTGTTTCCTTCTTCTTTATTGCCTTGCCATATATTGGTTACTGAATAATGATGTTCATGTGCCATGCTATTTGATTTTGTTGTTTGCTGAATGGATAATTGAAATGATTTTATTTAGGATCGTTTATAGATAATGAAAACTAGTGAGTATTGTGTTAGTTGCCATGTTTGTAACCAACTTTTTTAAAAATAAGCCAATATTTAGACAACCTTAGGCTTGTAGAAAACCAAAACTTTTGGAGTTTCATAATGCTACTACTGCAAAATTGATTACATTTAAAAACCATCTTACTAAACACCTTTGTCATATAAACACAAAGGTAATGATTCTTTTTACTCAGGTAGATATGTTTTCAGGTTTGTGAGAATAACAAATTGCACTTTTCTGAAATAAATTAATCTATAGCTTTAGTTCAATACCTATCAAGCCTGTATATTATTTGCCTCGAGCCGGCAAGGCTTTCACTTTTTTTCTTCAGCAAAAAAAAGTAAACAAAAAATGCCGCCGCTGTTTTGTCTTCTTAACGCTTAAAAGTCATCTTCCAGACGGAAACAAAAAAAACTCGCCTTTGAGATTCTTACATTGATTGACTTATTCAATTATTCAAGATTTGTTCCTTGATTTAATATTGTTTTGGCTCAAGCAGTTTTTTGTTTGTACCGTCTCCAGTGACTTTTAAGCTAAAGACAAAAAGGCGGTGAGATTTCGTTTATTGATAATAAAATACCCTAAATCAAAGTGTTACGCGCATTTTGTTATACACGACAAGCATTGAATATCTATTCA
Source organism: Saprospiraceae bacterium (assembly GCA_035299145.1). GTDB lineage: Bacteria > Bacteroidota > Bacteroidia > Chitinophagales > Saprospiraceae > OLB9. The sequence goes on along the minus strand of DATGWZ010000030.1, from coordinate 17,416 downwards.
ACTTGTCATTCTTTTAATAACTCACCACTTGACGTAAATGATGCTCAAGATGCGCTACATAATCATTTATCAAAAACTCTAGTGTGTACGTGTTGCCATCGAAAGCACGACACTTTTTTTGTAAATTATCGTTGGGAATTTGTTTTATGATGTGCAATAGATGTTGGTTGTACATGGTCCAAAATGCTATGATTTGTTTTGTGCTCATGGCTTGATATTGGCTAAGTTTGTTCCATTGGGTTTGATTATAAAAGATTGTTGGCTCATCTTCATACTGTCCGCGTATGAACCGTTGATGATTATTGGTGGCACTATCGATCAGGTGTCCCAAGATTTCTTTTTTACTCCATTTTTCGGGTGATGATTTTAAATTTAAATCTGATTCATCCATGTTTAAGAGTAGATCAGGAATGATGTTAATAAGTGTCTCAAGTCGGTTTATAGATTGTGTTACCATTATCTTTTATTGCTTTTGATATTTGAATAACCATTTTGGCAAGGTTTCTCCTAGGATTAAGGAAGAAAAAACATTGTCGTGCGTTGTAGCTTTTAACTTCCAAAAACGAATATTGTCGCCTATTTCTTTGTACAAAACTTCATCGCTATGGATGGGATTTTCTGTATCGTCTATACCGTGAATTAGCCAAATGGGAATGGTTTTTAATACTTGGGTTTGATCAAATTGTGGAATACCTGCTACACTAATGCCTGCTGCAAAAAGATCTGGTCTTAATGATAATGAATTAATAACGGTGGAGCCACCCATAGAAAATCCGACGACGTAAATCCTTTTGCTATCAATATTTAAATTTGACTTGAGTGAGTCGATGAGTTGGAATACTTCATTTAAACATGGTCTTGGTGTTGAGTAAAGCACTTTTCTCTCTGTATCAGTTCTATAGTCAGAAGAACGCGTAGGAAATTGTGGCGCTAAGACAAAAGCTGGATATTTGGATTGAATATCGGGGCTAGCAAAAAGTTTTTGTAACAATCCTAGCTGTGCATTATTGTCTGTGCCGATTGCTCCGGAACCGTGATAAACGACCACTAATGGATATTTATCTTCACTTTTATGATTAGGTTTAAACAAACGATACTTGATTTCTATTTGCTCCTTGCCTATAAAACTTCCTTTATCAAAAATACTATTGTCAATGCTTCTTAGTTTGGTAATCTCTTTTTTCGTCAAAGTTGTATGGGCGGCTCTTTCCAGAATGTGTTGTCCGAATTGACTTTTACTTGTAGTGCAACCTGAGCATAATAAAACCAAGATGGATAAAAATAAAAAAATGCGTATTGTCATTTGGGTTTGGTCTTTGGTTTCTTATATGCCAGCTATTTCCCTTCTAAAAGTGATTGAAGTTGTTCTATTTGTTCTGTTTTAATGAATTCTTCGATCTTCATACTTTCCAAATTAATATGATAAAAGATCATTGGTTCTGTTGAACTTTCAAAAACACCATCTTGATTTCTATCTATTCCAAAATGTGCAACTAAGTCATTCGACTGATTTGGCTGAGATACTTTTAAAGTAGTATAGTTTTCTTTTGCTTCAATTTTGTGAAGTGATTTTTTCTGTATATCATAAATAAATAGTTCTTGTAAATCATCTTCATTTAAATAACCATCTTTATTTGAATCAATTTGAGAAGCTGGAATAACAACATATTTATTTTGTCCAGATTCATGTATTATAAATTCTTCAATACTAATTCTTTTGTCAAATATGATGCTGGATTCTTTTGTGAATTTATAGTACAGAATCAAGTTGTTGTATATGTTTCCATAAAATTTATCGTATGATCTTCCAATCGATTTAGTGTTCATTAATCCTAAAACTTCATTATCTTTCTCAGCATCCGCAAGGTTTGCTTGAGTTACAGGAATTAAAAATATTTGATTTACAGAATCTATCACTTGGATTTTATTAAAAGAAATGATTTGCTTTCGTAAGTTTTCTTTTTGCAATTGATTTGTTTTTTCAGTTGCTAGAACTCCATTGTTATTATTGCTAGCATTATCAAAGAATGAACTTGACATATCTACTAAAACGAAGAATGCTGCAAAAAAGATAAATAAAACGCCTATTGTTCCTGCGATTGCAAGAATAATTTGATTATAGTTTTTAATTTTTTCTATTCTATTTCCCATTTCATATTTTTGTTTTAATAATTTTTTTTGCACACAAAACCAATCTTAACCTTTATTCCAACAAATATAAAACAGATTTTCATATGGCGTGCTTTATTCAAGAAACATTCTCTCAAATACATTGGCATAAATACCGATCTTGACCTAAAAGCCTTGTATCTTCAGTAAGATTTAAAAAGTGCTATTATCGTATTTTTGATTGACCATATTGTAATAGATATGCAGCTGTCAAAAGTAGTCGATTCATTCACTATTTTACTGTGTGGGGACTTAGCGTTTTTTTATTGTCATAATTCTCTATCGTTTGACTTTTGATAATATTATGGATTGTTGTCTGTCGCGAAGCGGGTTAAGTATCATGGCAATTCCTATTTCCGTTGTTGAAATCCTTGTTAAGACTTTATAAATCCTATGTTAATGTTAAATTTTCGTCCTTCTGCTTTATTTCATCAGAATATCGGAGTAGTTGTGTTACTTTTGCCTTTTGAAATGGTCGAATAGTCATTTTATCAGTTGATGTTATTTTTTGATTTTTGCCATTTTGGTATATCATTTGTCATGATAAAATAAAAGGGTCTGTTTATGATAGGTAAGTTTTCGGGTTGGATAGGGTGGTGGATAGGGAGAAATAACTACTTCATGAACATGATCACTATATATGGCGTTTGGGTATTTATTTTACATGTTGTATCAAAAGAAACATTACCCAATGTTATGAAAGTGTTTATCAAAGTTGCGACAAATGCGGTTAATAAAACAATGCCACTCCATATAAATACGTCATCTCCATTGGTTAGGGTCATAGGAAGGATAGGCAATCATCATTATTTTGGATTTGAAATCATAAGGAAGTTACCATGAGTGTATTTGATTTGTTGCAGCCACAATGGTATGTCGAGAATGGTGGAATCCTACTCATCATGTTTGTGGTCTTTGCAGAGACAGGCTTATTAGCAGGTTTCTTTTTACCGGGAGACTCTTTATTGTTTGTGACCGGGGTCTTGAGTGCTTCACTTATGAGTGGTGTCATACCTGACGACCAAATTTTTTTAAAACTAATTGCCCTTATTTTTTTGATCTCCATATCGGGCATCGCAGGCAATATATTTGGGTATTGGTTTGGTAAAAAGGGCGGCAAAAAACTATACACTCGGAAGGACTCCCTTTTATTTAAAAAGCAACACTTGATCAATGCAACTATATTCTACGAAAAACATGGTGCTTTAACCATATTTATCGCTCGATTTATCCCATTTATACGAACATTTGCCCCTATTGTGGCAGGTACCGTAGATATGGACTATAAAAAATTTATCAGTTACAATATATCAGGCAGTTTTGTTTGGTCCGCTTCTTTTATACTAGCAGGTCATTATCTGAATGGTTACTTATTGGCAAAATACAATTATGACATTGGCGAGCATCTAGGATACATTGTGCTTTTTATTGTGCTAGTGACTACCGTTCCATTTATTACGAAGATGGTTTTGGGGCTTAGGAAATAAAGCTACTAAAATGTAGCATTGGAGACATTCCTAGTCGATTACTCAAAAAATGGCTTTATTTTGGATGGTGATAGAAATCTATATGATGCACCTACCTTAATAAAAGGTGTTTCGATGATGGATGCTACATGTATTCCTATACCTACATCCACTTGAAAATCATCATTAATTTGATATAAAGCGCCTCCATCTATGTTGTGTTTTGGAATGGCATCATTTGCAAATTCGGAAAAATACTCTATAAAAAGATTTAGCTTGGGGTGTACTCTATAGGCATATAATAGCGTAAGTATAAGGTCTGTACCCGCAGAATTGGTTCCTATGTTGTATTCTATACCACTTAAGTCCGAAAAATCATTTTGGAAAGCAAGCAAAGCCATACCTTCGTATTTATTTTGTTTTTTGTCTTCCACGGTTATTCTGTCATATATTCCATATCCAATGAAGGTAATAGTAGGAATGATACCATCTTGCTTTATCAATCGTTGTTTTACACTCAATATCGTAGGCAATACTGTATATCTTTTATCGAGCATGCTTTGATCAAATTGCAAACGTACTTCTGTACTATGAGTCAGGCCATAACGCAACATGGTGGTATGTTGATAATCTGATTTTTGAAATACACATCCACTTTCTACTTGGAATATCTTTTTTGGTAAAACACAAGCGCCATCACTCTGGTCAGGCCGATCAGATACTAGAGGACCAATGTCTTGTCCTATTATGATGAAGGGAAATGATAAAAAATAAACTAACAGCATAATTCTCATGAAAAGGCTATTTATATCTGTCAAAAATGAATGATTGTCAATGGATTATATCAGCAAATCACCAAATTGATAAGCAGAAAAAGTGGCACAGAAAAAGATCTGTGCCACGCGTCGCTAAATGAAAAAGTGCTAATGATTTTTAATAAAAAGTTATTTTCAAAAAAGACAAGATAATTCAAGACCATAAAGTCTATGTCTTCCTGAGAATGAACCATCTGTGGCTTTATAGACTTTTCGCAGACCAAAATCGGCATTGAAATGAATCCGAAACAAACAACTACCACTTGCATTAACATCTAAACCGCCACCAATTCTTAAAGGTGCATCAAATCGTTTGTATCTGTCTGTAATAATGTGGATATCATGAAATCCGTCTTCCACGCTATTAAAAACATCTTTACCAACGTTTACATATGATGGCACAAACCCAACTCCAACAGAAAGCTTAGCATCATTAAATAAAAAGTTGTTTTGCCTTATCACCATCTGAATAGGTACACTAATATTGCCGATACGAAACCTTTGTCTATAGGTAGAATCTGGATTTTCGCTAGAATTGTCATCTAGATTGATCACACCAAATCCTCTTTGCTGAAATCCAATACCTGAAGATATCCCAATGTTTGGACTAATATAATACTCTACTCGAGCATGAAAACCCAGACTAGGCTTGATAAAAGGTGTTAATCCTTCAAGACCAGACAAAGTGGTCCAAGAATTGTTAAATGCTATCCCATACAACCATTTACTGTCAAATTTAGACGTATTTAAATGGAAGTTTTGAAGTGTAGGTTTCTCTTGAGAAAATACACTATTAAAACTAAGCATACTTAGTAGGATGATAAAAAAATATTTAAGTTTCATGATTTTACAAATTCTAAAGTGACTAAAATTAATTCGCAAATGGGCGTTAATCATATGGAGTATTTGATAAGACATTTATTAACTTTATTTGCGAATTACAAAAAATTACAATTATTTGAGATGGACATCGTGGGCATCTTTGAATTTGTTTTTGTGCATCAACCCAAAAATGACAGGTAATATCAATAATGTCAGTATCGTAGCTGATATTAATCCACCAATGACAACGACTGCAAGTGGCTTCTGTGTTTCTGACCCAATGCCAGAAGATAATGCTGCAGGCAAAAGACCGAGACCAGCCATCAATGCGGTCATGACTACTGGTCGCACACGTGTGATAGCACCTTCGGTAATGGCTTGCCACATAGGCAGTTTGTTTTCCAGATTTTTGTGAAAAACTGAAGTTAAAATTACACCATTTTGAACACACACACCAAACAATGCAATAAAACCAACGCCTGCCGAAATACTGAAATTAATATCTGTAAAATACAAAGCCAAGATACCACCGATCAATGCAAATGGAACATTCAGCAATACGATGGTCGCATCCTTAGCTGATTTAAACATGATAAATAACCAAAGAAATATCAACGTAATCGATATTGGTACAGCAATCGATAGACTCTTAGTAGCTCGAACTTGATTTTCAAATTCGCCATTCCAAGCTATCTTAAAGCCTTTGGGAAGGCTGATGCTTTCGCCTACCTTCTTTTGAGCCTCTAGAATGGTGCTTCCCAAATCCCTTCCCCGAACAGAGAACTTAATAGGCACAAATCGTTGATTTCCTTCATGATACACAAGGATAGGACCCGTTACCATTTCTATTTTAGCAATTTCTCGAAGTGGTATCCTTGTTTCAATGCCTGATGTAATTCCAGCGGTACAAGGCACAAGTAATTTGCCCACATTCTCCATACTATTGCGATACTCTTCTTCATATCTTACACGGATATCAAATTTTCGTTCGTCTTCATACTTTGTCGTGGCTGCTTTACCGCCCACGGCGATTTCGATCACATCATTTGCATCAGCCACATTTACACCATACCTAGCCATCTTTAAGTAATCAAGTTCAATCCTCAATTCTGGCTGACCAATAGACCTGAAAATACCTAGATCTTGGACACCTTCTATTTTACTCATGATGTTTTTAATATTATCGGCTTTTTCTTCCAATAATTTTAGATCATTACCGAACACTTTTATGGCCATCTCACCCTTTACACCAGACACAGCTTCTTGTACATTGTCGGAGATAGGCTGTGAAAATCCAAAGATTACACCATTAAATTTACTTTCCAATTCGGCTTGCATTTCCTTGACCAAATCATCTTTAGAGAGTTTTCTTGGCCATTCACCTTTTGGCAATAAATCCACAAAAAACTCTACATTGAAGAAACCTGTTGGATCTGTTCCATCATTTGGACGTCCATTCTGAGAGATGACACCCTTTACTTCTTTATATTTGGTAAAAGTCATCCTCATTTTTTCTGACAATTCATTAGCATCTTTGAATGCGACACTTTGGGGCATGGATGCCCTCACGTATATGGAACCTTCATTTAGTGTAGGCAAAAATTCCGTTCCCAATCTTGAGCCAATAAAAAAACTAAATAGCAAAAACACCACCGAAATACCTATACTCCATTTTGGTTTTCGAATAGCCAAGTTTAGTGGAGAAATATATATCTTCTCTAAAAATTTGACGAGTGGATTGTCCTTTTCTCGTACGTTTTTATTGAGCAAACTTTTACAAAGGACAGGAACTAAGGTAAGCGTAAATATCAAAGCTCCTAGCAATGCAAATCCAATGGTGTATGCCAATGGCGAAAACATCTTACCTTCAACCTTCTGAAAAGCAAAGATTGGAATTAAGGCAGTGATGATGATGAGTTTGGAATAGAAAATAGGCTTACCCATTTCAATAGCTACCTTCTTGATCATGCCTGTTTTGGATGTGAGGCCAAACTTCTCGGCACCTATTTCATGTTGTTTATGTGCCAGGTACACAAAGATGCCTTCTACCATGACCACTGCACCATCGACGATGATCCCAAAATCTATGGCACCTATCGATAATAGATTGGCAGACATACCTTTTAATTTCATACATATGAAAGCAAACAATAAGGCTAAAGGTATGATAATGGCCACAATCAATGTAGTACGCCAGTCTGCAAGGAATATGGTAAGTATGAAAATCACCAGCAATATACCAACTATAAGATTTTCCATGACAGTATGCGTCGTGAGATTCACTAAGTCTGTACGATCATAAAATACATTTATTTTGACATCGTCAGGCAATTCACGTTCATTTAAGTCCGTGATTTTTTCGTTCAGAAGTTTTAAGACGTCACTAGGATTTTCGCCTTTTCTGAGCAGTACGATGCCTTCTACCACATCGCTTTCGTTATTCCTTCCTACTTTACCTAGTCTTGGTTTGAAACCTTCTTGTACGGCAGCCACATCTTTTACAAGGATAGGTACTCCATTTCTCACATCTAATATAATGTTCTCAATATCCGTAATGGATTTTACCATACCGATTCCCCTCACAACATAAGCTTGCTGCCCTTTATTGATCACATCGCCTCCTACATTGCCATTATTTTCTTTTAGGGCTAAGAAGACATCATTGGCCACAAAGTTGAACTCTGTCAATTTCAGAGGATTCAGTGTCACCTCATAGATTTTTGCTTCACCACCGAAACTGATCACATCTGCTACACCTGGTACTGACTTTAATCTTTTGTCGATCACCCAATCTTGTATTTCCTTTAGTTCACGAACGGTTTTGGTTTCACTCTTTAATGTGTATCTATAGATTTCGCCTGTTGGCCCTGATGGCGGCTGAATCTCAGCTTCTATACCATCAGGCATGCTTACATTTCTCAATTGATTGGCGACAGACTGTCGAGCGAAAAAGTCATCTATACCATCATCAAACAAAATGGTAACTACCGACAGACCAAAAAGAGATACAGACCTTAGATTGGTTTTATAAGGCACCACATTCATTTCTGTTTCTATCGGTATAGTCACAAATTTTTCTACTTCTTCAGCACTCCTGCCGGGCCATTGTGTAATAATAACAATCCGTGTATTGATGACATCGGGAAAAGCTTCAATGGGTGTGCCTTTAAAACTCAAATACCCAAGCACCGCAATCACTCCAGTAAATGCGAAAACGACCCATTTATTTAGGAGTGAAAATTTTATAATGCTTTTAATTAAATTATCCATTTTTTTTGTCTCTTATTGATTATTAATGGATGTTGCCACAAATAAGGCATCGTCTGTAACGATCTTATCCCCTACATTGATTCCTCCTTTTATTTCGATGAAGTTGTGTCCACCTTTTCCTTGAGTGACTTCTACCTTAGAGAAGGTATTTTCAGCAGTTTGTTTAACTACAAAAGTTCTATTATTCTCAATAATTAGTGCATTTTTTGGAACTCCAAGGATTTCATTAGCAGCACTAGAAAAAATAGTTACCGTAGCAAACATCTCGGGCTTTAGCAATTCGTTTGGATTTTCCAAATCTATCCTTACTTTAACAACTCTAGCGGCAGCATCAAGCACACTTCCTATTTTTTTTATGACACCTTTGTATTCTTTGTCAGGATAAGCGATCGTAGACACCGAAACTTGGTCTCCAACTTTGATTTTAGAAATATCGCTTTCATAAACATTAGCCCATACCCAAACCGTCTTTAGGTCAGAAATGATAAATAGATTTGAGTTGTTGTCAGTCCTGATTTGCGTTCCTTCATTGACCGTACGTTCTACGATATAACCACTATTCGGAGCTGTGACTCGGTACAAAGCATCATTAGCACCCTCTTTACCACCATAAAGCTCTAATAGTTTTCTTTTACCATTAAACTCAGATTTGGCATTATTGTATTCATTCTGAGCTTCTGACAATTCCCTTTCGGATGCAAATTTAGAAATATACAATTCCTTTATCCTGCTTAGGTTCTTTTCGGCAATATTATAATTTGATTTGGCAATGCTAAAATTGACTTGATATTCATTGATATCCGTACTCATTATGGTAGCCAAATGTTGTCCTTTGGTCACATAATCGCCTAATGAAACAGATATTTTCTCCACACTACCAGACACAATCGGAAATACTCTAACAATGTTGTCCTCATCAAAAGAGACTTCTCCAACCACCACCAATTCGTCGGGGTCTGCTACCATTTTTACATCTTGCACATCAATTTGTGACATTGTACTGTCGTTAAAGATTATAGAATTGGTATCTTTCTTTTCAATTTCTGGCTTAATTTCTGCTTTTTCTGTACAAGAATAGGCAAATAAGCTGATTATGATAATTATTATTTGAAATTTCATTTTTAAATTTTATAATGGTTTATTAATTTGTAATTTCTTTTCCAACAGTAAAATTAAGTTCGTTGACTGCATTTTGATATTGATATAATGCATCAGAATACTGAAGTTTGACATCGATAAAATTTTGGTGATAATCCATATATTGCAATAAGGAGATATTTTTTTTATCAAAACTGATATTGGCGTCATTGATCAACTTTTCAACTTGGCCAATAAGGTCATCAGAATACCGTTGCAAGTTTACCTTGGAAGTTTTGTAATTAAACAAAGAACTATTGATATCATTTGAAATTTGATTTTTTGTATAATCTACATCCAATTTTGACTGCTCTATCCTGATTTTTGATTTACTAATTTCACCTTGATTCCTATTAAAAAGTGGAATACCCATTTCGAATACCATACCCGAATAAGGGCGCACATAATTACTTCCTGTATCGTGTGGTTGATATCCTAGTTTAATGTCAGGAATACGATTGGCCTTTTGCACTTTTAAATCTTGTTTGTGGTAACCAATGTGTTTCTGAGCAATATGAAAATCAGGTCTGTTGTCTATCGCTGCTTGCATGGCCACTTCATATGAAATCTCGTTAAGGTCCAATTGAACCGTGGTAGTAGGTAATATTATGGTACCTTTAGCAAAATTTAACATGCTGTTGAGTTCACCATGAATTTCATTGATCTCCATGCTTATATTGGTGGCATCACTTTTTAGCATAGTAAACTCAGAATTCAATCTGATAAGGTCATTTTCTGACACCATGCCCAATTCCAACTGTTTTTGGTACGATTGGATCAAGGTTCCATATTTAGAAATGGCATTATCGTATATTTTTGCTTTTGTCGAAAGATTTATCAATTTTGCGTAAGCGTTACTATACTCAAGTACCATGCCTCTTACAACATCAGCATAAGCCAATTTAGCGATATCAATGCCAAGCTTTGCGAGTCTTATGGCTTGAATCCTTTTTCCTGACACATTAAAAATATATTCAATCTGAATCAATTTTTGCTGATTGAAATTGAAATAATTGTTTTTCTGAAGATTGTACATGTCAGCATTCCAAACAAAAGTGGGATTATTCCACAATTTTGTCTGTTGTAATTCTGCTTCAGCTAAATTAATATTATAATATGCTGAAAGTGATTTCAGACTTTCATTGATAAGGATTTCTTTACCTTTTGGGTACGACAGTGCTATTGCAGGACTGTCGATGTTTTGGCTATGTACATGTAGGATGGTACAAATAAGCACGCCAAAAACCATATATATTCTTTTGATTAAAAGCATATAATTTGTTTTATGATTACATTAAAATGTGAAATAATGGAAATAGTAACCCAGCCTTTTGGGTGATATTTCATTCCCAAAAAGTTTGATTTTTAATACCTGTGATATATTATTTTTAATTGCTAAGACTCCTATCTAAACAATCTAAGACATGATTGGTATGCATCACAATGATGTCTTATTTCTTAGAAGTATTTGGTGAATTATCGTGATGGATACATAAGAATAGACGAATGTAACTGAATGCTAACTGCACTTATTACATTGTGCTTACAATCATTGACGATAAGGCTGTAATTGGATATTATGTTGAATATTTTTGCTTGCTATTTAAAGGTATCAAATAGACAGATATATCTAACCTATTTATGAAAATAAATCAAAATAAATACCTAGTTGAAACTAATCAATAAGCACAAAAACAAAAGCACAATAATTAGGAAATGCAGTGTAATTTCCAAGCGCAGTAGATTTCAAATAGTTTGTTATCAGGAAATCTAAAACTTGAGAAAATATATTTTTTGTGTAATGTCCTTCCTTTATCATTTACAAGTAAAACAGGTATAGAAAAGTCAGAAAAGAAATCAACATCTAACTTATTAATTTTTTCGACATTCCTTGATTCTTCTACATTACGCAGTCTATTAGATTGTGTAGATGAAGGCTGAAGACCACCTGAGACTAAAGCATTAATTTCACATTTATTGATCTTTAGAGTAGTATCTTTATGAAGTTCAATTTCTATATTATCAGCAGCGCTTAATGAGGCTAAGCTGCCACAAAAAAGCACTAGTAAAGTGAAAACAAAATGTTTATTGAAGATTTTCAAAATCTCATATGGATATTTCACTGCAAATGTATTGTTATTTTATGATACAAAGAGAATTTTATTAATATTTTTTAAAATATGGATAGTATCCCTAAAATCCAGTTTACTCATCTTTGTCATTTAGTATCAAAGCAGATGGAATTTCAGGTAACCAAGGACTTTTACTATCTATCAATTTTTTCCAACTATCGGCACTCATGATCAACAAATCATTTTGATTTATCAGCTCTTTGTCTATTACTTTTTGATTGACAAGATGGATATGATTGGGTGCAAATTGTTCTATGGCAATAATAGATTCTTTAATGCCATAATTGTTTTTGATGTGACCTGTTGCATCTACTATGGTCACTTGTGAAGATGCATTCTTAATCAACTTCTGTGCAAACTGGATTAAAAAAGCATCATTTTCTGAATAGATAGGTATGATGACTTTATCAGGATGTTCAAAACCTTTGTCCACAAAGACACCTACTGAAATATCACATTTATCAAGGATGACTTCTGTTCGATCATCAAAAGGAGATGTTTCAAAAAGGCTTTCTTTACCTGTCACTTGATTAATCAGTTTTTCTGGATTGATGATTCTGGTGGTGAAGCCCAAAATTTTACCCAACAATGTACCTTCATAAATGGACTGACCTACACCGATCAATAATAAATCATAATTGCCTTTGTTTGCTACCTCCACGATGTCACCTTCTATATCACTAGATGCTTTGTACAGCGTTGTGATTTTTTGATGAAGTTGTTCAGATTCTTGAATGATTGGTGCAAAAGTTTCTGCTTCGTATTCTTCTACATTGTAGTGATGTATCTCATTACTAGATTTTAAGTGCATGGCGGTGATGACAGAATTTTCATTTCGTTTTTTAGTTAATGCATTGGCCAATCTTAATAAGGATTTACCTCTTTCAGGATTTCCAAAAGACAACAAAATCTTATATTTTCTAACTTCACTCAACTCCTGTGGGACCACACTTGCCTTTGCCCCAAATGCCCAATTGATAAAGTCCAATGCAGGTCCTGTCATAAATGTCGTCACCAAAGCCATAATGACCATCATGGCAAATATCTCTGGTGTCAATACACCCAAATCATACCCAATATTCAATACCACTAATTCCATCAATCCCCTAGTATTCATCAGTGCGCCAATGGTCAAACTGTCCTTCCAATTTTGGCCTACAAACTTTGCTGCCAATGCAGAGCCCACAAACTTACCTACGACAGCTACTAAAATAATGAGCCCTGTGACCTTCCATAGGTAGGGATCATTCAACAAACCTATTTCAGTCCTTAAACCTGTAAATACAAAAAACAAAGGCAGCAATAAAACCAAGGCAACATCCTCTACCTTCTCGATAAATATATTTCTAAACTTGATATTTTCTGGCATAATAGCGCCTGCCATAAAAGCCCCAAATAGCGCATGGATACCTATGACTTCTGTTGCATAAGATGAAATGATTAAGGTAAGAAAAAAGATCGCTACGATAGGTTTTGGCAATTTTTCTTTTCCTGCGTTAAGATCACCCACTCGTTTTAAAAATGGTCGTACCACCTTGATCATTAACAATACATAAGTTGTGGCCAATGCAATGATATATAGAGAACTTACAAATGTTCCTGCTTTTACGATAGCTATCACCGCAGCCAATAAACACCATGCTGTAATATCGTCAGCAGCGGCACAAGTGATGACAATGGTACCAAGTCGGGTTTTGTGCAAACCACGTTCTTGGACAATTCTTGCTAAAACAGGAAAGGCCGTAATGCTCATGGCAATACCCAAAAACAAACCAAAAGACAAAAACTGAACACCTTCGGGTGCAAATGATAAATATACAAAATAAGCTAGCCCCATCCCAAGTGCAAATGGGATGACAATGCTTGCATGACTGATGACAACTGCTTCTTGCGCTTTATTCTTCAATACATTAAGATCCAACTCCATCCCAATGACAAACATAAAAAGGATCAATCCTATCTGACTTAGAAATTGCAAATTAGGAAGAGACTGTACTGGAAATAAAGCTTGTGAAAATTCAGGAAAATATAAACCAATCAAGGAAGGTCCTAGAACTATACCTGCTAATATTTCGCCAATTACGGATGGCTGCCCTATTTTTTTACAAATCCACCCAAAGAATCTTGCAACAAAAATAATCGTAACAATTTGAGCAAGTAAAATGGATAGCGGGTGCTCAAGATTGTGGATAAGAGACTCAAGGAAGTTTTCCCATTGGCTATTGCCTGTTTCAGGAATGATAATATTTCTTCCTTTCTCCAAATCTACGCCCCAAAGCACCGTCAAGTATATTAAGACCGAAAATATACCTATCACACCTAAGTAGAAAAAACTATTTTTAAACCTTTTCATACACCTTTGTTTTATAAGACCAATAAGTCAAATGCAAAAATAGCTAATATGAAAACAGCAAGATCAATATTGAAACGTATGTCAACAATTTTGTAATGAGTTGGAGATATTTTGTAATAAGATCAGAAATTCACTTTAGCCAAGAAGTCATTTCTATAGGTTTCGCTTAGTGTAATTTTTATTTGTTGACCATTTTCATCCTTTACACCAATCATTATTTCATCATATCCAAAGACTTGAACGACCTTCATGGCGATCACTTCTTGTTTATTGACTCGAGTAAAAAGCTTAGTAGGTAGCAGATGTAAAAGCTTATCAAAAGATACGTTTTTTAGGATATGAACAGTACCATCCATCATGTAAGCAATCTTATCTCTACTATCGTTCAATGCGATTTTTATGTACAGTAATTGGTCAAAAAAGATAAGCGTCTTTCCCTTTTCAGTGTTTAATTGTATAAATTGTTTTTCATTATGATTGCCTGATAATTTGGCAATAGCTTTAGTCACAGCTTGTTGCAATCGCTCCTTTTTAATAGGCTTTCTGACATAGTCAATGGCGTCTATGTCAAATGCTTCTGCTGCATAATCACTATAGGCTGTTGTAAAGATGACAGGTTTGCCTTTCAATAAATTTGCTACTTGCAATCCATTCATTTCAGGCATCTCGATATCTAGAATACATAGGTCAAAATCAATGCTGACCATTTCGGACAAAAACTGGGATGGACTATTAAAAGCTCTGACAACTTCCAATTCTGGTATTTGTTCGCAGAGCATTTTTAGATAAGTCAATCCTGGTAATTCATCATCTAGCAATAAGCATCTTAGCTTTGTGTTCAAGTAAATTAATTTTTAAATGGGTAATATAGACCTCGCCTTCTGTAAATCTATCTAGTTTAAAATTGTCTTTATAGATAATTGCAAGTCGCTGTTCAAAGGTTTCTACACCAATGCCGCTTTTATCTTTTTTGATAGGTTGTTTGGCAGATATTTTATTGGATACGGTCATAGAAAAGGTATTGTCCTTAAACTCAAAATAAATGGAAATAAAAGCTTCAGGACTTTGTAGGTCTGCATGTTTAAACGCATTTTCGATCAAATCAATGGTTATTAGTGGTGCCAATATTTTTTGCTCATATAATGGTTCCGTTTCATTAATTTTTGTTTTTACTTTTAAGTCAAAAAGTGGACTAACCTTTATCTTATTGATCTCAATCAAATTCATAGCAAAAGCGATCTCTTCTTTAGGAGACACAAATTTATTTCTACTATCGTACAAGATATAGTCTAATACATTTGACAATTTGTCTAATGCAAAATAGGTCTGATAAGCATGAGATTGGATAGAGTTTAAGATGTTTTTAAATAAGTGCGGATTGAGTTTTGATTCTATAGCATCGAGACGTTGTGTATTAATTTTGAACTCTAGTTCTTGATATTTAGCTTCTGTTTCTAATCTTGTTTTTTCAGTTTTTTTCAATTTCATAAAAAGATAAACCACAACTACACACAACATCCCACCCAAGAAGGCCATCAAAAAAAATGGTAATAAATTGCCGTTTGTTTGCATCCGATGATTGACTAGAAGTTACAAGGATTATATCTCTTAAGAAAATATAACCGCAAAAATAGGATTAAGGTTGAGAATAAGGTTGAGATTAAGATTGAGACAAAGGTTAAGATTAAGTTTAAGGATAAGGTTAAGACAAAGATTGAGTCCCCAATTTTTAAACAATAAACACTTAACTATCCCAACTATCTAATCACCGTCAAATCTCCTTTTTTGATCAAAGTGGAGTCATCTATGAAAGTGATATCTGCAACCCAAACAAATACAGCAGGGTTGACAGCTTGTCCACGGAAGGTACCTGACCAACCAACGGTAGGATCGTCAGGTTGGATGTTTTTAGCTAAGAACACCAAATTGCCCCATCGATCGTAGATACTTAGCTTGTTGATTATCTTGACACTTCCAGGTTTTGACACTAGATAAAAACTATTATTAATAGAACTGCTTTCAGAATGAATGATGTTTGGGACATAAATATCCAAATCTTTTACATTCCTTACATTGACTGTGGCATCTGCACTACAACCATCATGGGTATAAATTGTGATTGTGTACGATCCTTCTGGTGCGTCCAAAAAGGTAGGATGAAGCAAACTATATATGGATGTATCGGCAAAAATAAGAGCATTCGCAGGTGTCCAAATGATAGTGTCGATAAGTGCTATCGGCAGGTCGGCAATATCTACTTCTATTTGTTGAGAAACACCGATTTTTAAGTTGATTTCTGGGATAACTTGTATGGTTAATTCTTGTTGCTCAGGGATTTGGATCGTATGAACAATTACACATCCTAAACCATTTTTGACCATCACTTCATATTCTCCAGGACTTAAGTTATCTATTTGGCTTAAAGCACTAAAGGTCAATCCACGATCCATGGAATAAGTTAGATCATTAGGGGACAGAGGAACTATCACTTCTATCCATCCTGCATTCCCGAAACAATCCGGCGCATGTGCCAATAATTCTATCAAAGGAACACTTGTGTTTTCCAAGATGGTAAATGTAGCCACACTGCTACAAGAAGTCGCATCTGTTACGGTAACACTATATGATCCTGAATTAAGATTATTGATATCTTCAGATGATGCGCCATTGGACCAAGAGAAAGTATAACTACCACTAGGTGTGACGGTTAAGTTGATACTTCCATTGGGCGTTAAGCAAGATGTATTATCAGTATTGATTCCCGTTACATTAAAAGATGAATTAGTATTTATAATGGTTGCAGAAGTAGTTGCTGTACATCCATTACTGCTAGTCACAGTAACGTTGTAAGTTCCTTCTGATAGATTACTAATGTCTTCACTAACTGCACCATTAGACCAAGTAAAAACATAAGAGCCTGCTGGAGATACTGTTAAATTGATACTTCCATTTGCTTGACCACAGTTAGTATTGATGGTAGTTGTGGTGAGCATTGGAGTGATGACATTATCACCAACAGTAAATGATGCCACACTACTACATGAAGCTGCATCGGTTACGGTAACACTGTAAGATCCTGAAGTAAGATTATTGATATCTTCCATGGATGCGCCATTGGACCATAAGAAAGTATAACTTCCACTTGGTGTGATGGTTAAGTTGATACTTCCATTTGGCGTTAAGCAGGATGTGTTATCTGTTGTGATTCCTGTAACATTAAAAGATGTGTTGTCATTTAAAATCGTAGCGGAA
>DATGWZ010000029.1:0-8525 GCA_035299145.1 Saprospiraceae bacterium | reverse complement strand
GCCAGGTGTGTTTACTACATTCGTCCGACTTGTTGATGTATAGCCACTCGGGCCGCTCCAACTATAGGTGTACGTTGCTACATTAGGGAATGCTCTGATTGTGGCAGTATTAGTGACACAAGTTAATGGTCCTCCTATATTGTCTGCGGTCGCATTTGGAGCTGTTACATCTTGTGTTACAACCGTCGTCGCCGTGGCTGAACATCCATTGCTGGTAGACGTTACCGTTACCGTATAGGTCCCAGGTACAGTCACTACTTTTGTTCTTGACGTGCCGCCACCACTCCATGCGTAACTCACTCCTGTAGCTGGATTGGCCGTCATCGTGACACTCGTCTTCGTACATGTGAGTGGGCCATCGTTGCTCGCTGTGGCAGTGGGTAAAGGATTTATAGTTACAGTTGCAACATTTGAAATAGCTTGATCGCAATTTGCACCAGAACAAGAATAAATTGCCCTAAAATATTTAGTTGAAGTTAAATTTCCGGTATTATAAACATTGCTATTAGCTCCATTTATATTTGTAAAGTTAACATTATCAGTACTACTTTGCCATTGTACAGAACAATTTCCTGTACCATTACTAGGAGATGCTGTTAGGGTTAATGAACCACTAACACAAAAGGCCCCTCCACCACTAATGCTAATGGATGGATCTGGCACTACCACAATCTGTGCTTCACTTGAAGCTACTTCAGGACAAACTCCTGCTTGCAATATAGCCCTAACTTTGTAGGTCCCCGGATTATAAAAGCAACAATTATTTGGAGCGCTTGTACTGCCAGCACCTCCCCAGTTGGTCCAACCACTGCCTGGATATTGATATTCCCATCTCAAGATAGATCCAGAATGTCCAGATAATGTATGTAAAATTGGCCAGCTACCTTGGTTGGCACAAATGGTTTGACTTCCTGGTGAAACAGTGCCTCCAACTGCTGTATTTTGCGTTATATTCCATGTAGATTCAGTAGAAGCGGTTTCTCCACAAGAGCTTGAAATAATTACTCTAAACCGCCATATTCCTGGTACTGAAAAACAACCTCCTGGCGCAACAGGACTTCCAGAACCTCCCCAATTTGTCCATCCTTGACCTGGCGCAGCATATTCCCACCTTGAAATCGTACCAGAATATCCACTTAATACAAGTGCAGGTGTAGATAGGCCACAGCCAGATATCCAACATGCAGTACTTCCCGATGGTAAAGTTCCCCCAACAGGATTTGAAGAAATAGTAACCGTAACACTACCGTTCATGGGAAGATTACAAGCATAGCTTAAAGGTGTATTATATCCTTGTATGGTATAAGTGCCAGGTACTGTTTGGTTACCAAAACTGATAGCACTTCCAGTACCCCATATTCCTCCTAAATAAACACCGTCTCTGAATAAGTTGTATATGAAACCATTTTGAGAATTACTTAATCCAACAGGAACACCTGCACCTCCAGGACAATAACTACCGCCGCCAGTCACAGTGAAAACTTGTGGCAAAGCATGTACAAATATAGATGCGTGTTGAGAACCCAACTCGGCACAACCTCCATTACTTACGACCGCCCTTACTTTCCATTCACCTACACTATTGAAACAACAAGTGGTAGGATTGGTCAGACTACCTGCACCACCATTGGCATTCCAAGTAGAACTACCAGGACCTTGCCATTCCCAACGAATCACCGTACCTACATGTCCTGTAAGATTAATAGATCCTGAAGGAATCGTAACATTACCTGAATTATAGCATACTTCAACATTAGGTCCAACAGATCCTCCAATGGTGCTAATTGCAACAACTGTAAATGATGCTTCAGCAGTACAGCCTTTACTATCTGTGACTGTGACTGAATAAGAACCATTTTGTGCTGGAATTGATTTTTGATTGCCTGTACCTAAGTTATTGCTCCAATTATATGTATATCCCGGAGTACCACCTGCAGCTTGTACCGTTTTAGTATAATTACCTCCAGCACATACCTCGTCATCAGGGATAGAAAGTGTTAATTGTGGATTTACATTAATTGTGACAGCATCAGTAGCTGAACAATTTCTACTATCGGTAATTGTGACTATGTATGTAGTAGTGCTTAATGGATTTACATTTACGTTTTTCGTATTACCTAATCCATTGCTCCATGAATATGTGTAACCTGGCGCACCGCCACCTGGGTAAGCTGTTAGAGTAGTAGGAGTACTAGGGCAAATGGATGGACAATCTGTAGAACCTAGGTTTCCACCACTAAGATAAAAATTAAAATCGCCTCCACATGGAGATACATCTGGATCATTCCTAAAGTTAAAGGCATTAGGATGACTGATAATAGTATAATCCAACCATCCACTTGCTCCGTAATTATAACCATATTGACTAGCGCCAGTTCCTATCTGAAATGCTGGACCTTTTCTTGTGATGGTGACAACACCACCAGCTAATCCATCAACTCCTACTAAAGTGCCTCGCATACTTGTGTAATAATACCAATCAGGCGCATTATTTACACATCCGTCAAAAAATGGACTTCCACTCGGTGGGCTATCAGTCCTCCCTTTGAAAATGACAGAAATATCTAATTTATAATTAGCATCTCTCAAATTTTGTACGCGCATATTCATATGAGCAGATCCGTCACAATATTCTTTAAACGTACCACCTGAAATAATACGCCAATACTTCTGATTATTGCTTCCTGATCCATAAGGAGAGTAATCTAATAAGCACTCCATGTAGAATACTCTTTCACTAGGATTTCCTGAACCATCATTACATCGTTCTTCATTGGTTATTTGCCTGGTCTTAATTAGGTTTAGTTCAGACTCTGCCAAAGCGCCCATATAGTTACATTGGGAAGTAACGGCATTTGGCAAAATAATAATTGCAAAAAACAAAGCCAAAATGTTATACTTTGTTTTTCTGATTTGTGTGCTGCGGTTTGATAATGTAATCTCAATTAAATGAAATACATTAAAAACTTTGTACAAAATTTTCATTCTCAAATTTTTAGGTTTTAAAAAAAATACTTTTATAATTATAGTCTGCACCAACTATAATAATAAAATGTTCTATTACTCAACAACAAGATCTTTTGTGACTGCCTGAAGTGGTTAGGTTCATCCACTTCAAGAGCATTTAGGCCACTTTTTAAGATCTTTTATATAATATCATGGATTCAGTAAATGATGAAATGTACTCGAAATGGATAAATCGAGCTTTAACTTTAACTTACTCTTCTTATCCTAATTGACATTACATTTAACTACTACCATCATTATCCAAAATCCAACTTTCTAATCACTAAATGTCTAGAAAAAATGCCTGATAATATGGCATATTCTAGTGTATATTTATATGTTTGGCTTATGGAAATCTGCATTACGTTTAATTGCTTTACAATTTCGTTTGTAAATGATTTTATTATTTTGGGAATGACCAAAAAGAATTTATAGCATTGCACTAATTCTTGCTGTCCTTTATCCATAAAACCACTCAATTTTCTGTTTGGATCAGAAACCAATTGTAGGGAATTGATATCTATACTAAAATTAAGGTGTATAAAAATAAGTTTTATTACTCTTGATTTGAATTTTTGAATCGATTTGGATAAGTTATTACATACATAAACAGGTGCTAAAAGACACAACTCTTTGAGCCGGCTCAACCATAAATCTCTGTCTTTTCTATCATCAGATATCAAGACTGTGTATGTAGATAGTAAATCCGAAGGTTCCATTTTATACCTAAATCAAAATAATTGGCAAAGATGGGTACTTTGAACTTTTCAGTTTGTAAGATAATTTATGTAATAATTAAGTATTTATTCGACATATTAAAATAATTAAACATAAAATATCTGTGGATTTGAATTTTGGAATCCCATTGACAAAGTAAATTTTATGAAGTAATATGGTATAAATGAGCAGGCCATTGTTTATTTTCTAATTAAGCTTAATTATTATTATTGTCTCAAAAGAAATTAGGCATAAAATGAAGCCGCTTATATGAAATTTCTATTTATATATTTTTTATATGCTAAAATCTAAAAATGGCGTTTTAAATCATCAGTATTTTATTTGTAGTATTTTAACTACACGCATTGCATGCATTATTACTAAATCCTTATAAAATATTAATTTACACATTATTATTAAATCTAATATTAAATGTAGAAATTCAAATTAGTGTTAGTGTTCTTAAGTACATTATATTAATTGCCCATTTTATAGTTACTTTGTTGCATATTTCGCAAAACAAATGGGTAGAATTCTTCTTATTCTCTTTATCATAATATCTATCAATGGAATTACAGATGCGCAAATGTTTAAATACCCTGCTTCTCGGGTACTTCAATATACTGATGAAAATGGTCTTCCCCAAAACAGTGCAAAAGAATTAGTATTTGATGAGTCAGGATTCTTATGGGTAGCTACAGAATCTGGTATGGTTATCTATGATGGAGTACATTTCATACCTGTAAATGGGATAAAGCCAACCACAAAAATCGACTATTCTTTACAAGATTTTAATGGCAATATATATTTTTGTGACGCAAGTTCAAATATCTATAAAAAAACAAAAGGAAGCCAATCTCTTTCACAAATAAACAACTATGGAAGTTCATCACATGAATTTCTATTCCCCTCGATATGTCACGATAAACATGCACTAGATAGTGCGATTTTTAAGTTTTACTTTTTAAGCCATTACATGGGACAAGATAACAAGGTTACTTTGGATGGCAAAAATGATGTTACATTTGTTCAAAATGAATTGGATTTCGAAGAGAAAAGATATAGTTATTTTGTTTTCAAGGATTATATTTTTAGGTTATACAAAAACAAAGATATCTATGCAAGACATAAAAACGATAAAGAGTGGAAATATATAACCCAAAGTGGCGTTAATTTAGAAATAAACTTTGGTGATAAATCTATCTATACAGGTCTAATTTTTACGGGTGGAGATCACATGTTTATTTCAGACAATCAAAAAATTTATCGTATTTCTTTTGATGGCAAAAATCTCCATTCTGAAATTTACATAAACTATGTGCCTATCAATCACATTGAAGACAAAATATTCGTGGCAGATTATGACAGTATTCATGATGTCTTTGCATTTGGATCACAGAACAAAGGACTATTTATAGTGACGGGAACTAATTTTGTAACTACTAATATTGAAAATTCAAATAGTGATAAATTTGATGAATACAATAATGTGTTTTATAGCCAAGCTGTCCTACCAAATAACGAAATAGTAACGGGTACTGGATATAAGCAAGATCGATCAAAAAGTCAAAATTTATTCAGAATAGGGCCAACTTACCATTACAATCGAGCTTTGGTATTTGCCGATAAAAATATTTATGCTTCCATTATTGACAAAAGAACCATAAGCATAAGAGAAAATGATACCAATAAATCCTACAACTACAGTCTGCCCGAGCAATACAATTCTTTCAGATGTTTTGCAGGTACAAAAGATGATGGTTATTATTTTGCCATAGAAACTGACCTTTATCAATTTGACAAAAATAAAACTTTCAAAAAAATATCGGTCAATAGTGAATTTCAAAACAATTATATAAGGCAACTTTATGACCAATCGGATCAATATCTATGGATAGTAAGTGAGCGGTGTATTTTACAATATGATAAACATAAAAACACATTTGATACTATTTCGCAAAGTAAAAATCTAGATATTCAACATGTGTTTAAACTTAGTGAAAATATGTATCTTGCAGGTACTTATGGCAATGGCTTTTTTGCATATTATGAAGGACAAATGAGGACAATGCCTTTGGACAAAAAATCTTATTTGAAATTTACGCATACCTTTATCAAGGATGATCAAGGTTTCATTTGGATACCTACAAATAAAGGACTATTTCAAGTTGCAGCTCAAGACATGATAGACTATATACATTACAAAACGAGCAATATATATTATCATTATTATGACAAGTCATTCGGTTTTGAAACAAATGAATTTAATGGAAGATGCCTTAACCCTGGCGTTCTGACCTATGATGGAATGCTTAGCTTCAGTAGCATGAATGGACTTGTACAGTTTTATCCTAATAATGTAAAAGCACGAACTCCAAACGCACCAATT
The DNA here is from genome assembly GCA_035299145.1 of Saprospiraceae bacterium. Classification (GTDB taxonomy): domain Bacteria; phylum Bacteroidota; class Bacteroidia; order Chitinophagales; family Saprospiraceae; genus OLB9. The sequence continues at coordinate 2,413 of DATGWZ010000029.1, read as the reverse complement.
CAAATTGTATCAATTTGGGTAGATACAATGATTGTCGAAAATATTGAGGATCAAGTCATTTTAGAACCTGATTTTAAAAAACTTAGATTAAGAATCAGGTCTCCTTATTACGGTCATCCTGACAATTTATCATTAGAATATCGACTCTTAGGTCATCAAGATAGTTGGCAAGAAATAAATGCAGCTCATGAAATCGAAATTGAAAATATTAAATACGGAAAATATACTTTAGAAATTCGTAAAAAAACTGGATTTGGCTTAAATAATACTTCATATAAGAACCTTGAAATCATGGTTCGGCCATATTTTTATCAGACATGGTGGTTTTATGTATCGATGTTACTTATTTTGATGGGATGGATGTATTTATTTTCTTTGTGGTACAACCGTGTCATTTTAAGACAAAAATCAGCATTATCCAACATGGTACAAGATAGAACTTATGAGCTAAATCAAACCAATGTAACCCTTAAAGCAACTAATGAACAAAACAATTTACTTTTATCAGTTTTGATACATGACATCAAGGCGCCAATGAAAATTGTACAAAATGTAACTGAAGATATTAAAAGTATTTGGAATAAAATATCTGACCCAGAAAAACTGGAAATGATCGCTGACGTTTCAGTTACTACTAGGAAGATCAATCAATTTATGTTTCAATTTATCAATTACATAAAATCACAAAACAACGAAAACCTCCTTTATGAAGATTGCATCATTTACGAATTGGTAGATGAGATAATCACTTTTCATGATCAAGACGAAAAAATAAAATCTCAGTCCATCCAAGTTCTTAACAATGTGCCTGAGACATTGGTATTTTTATGTGAAAAACAATTAGTAAAAATAGTGATGAACAATTTATTAGATAATAGTATTAAATTCTCGAAATCAGGTAAAATCATCTTTGATGCCTATCAGGATGAAAAGTGGACTTATATAAGATGTACAGATAGTGGAAAAGGAATGACTAAAGAAAATATCCAACAAATTTTATCTGATGGCTATAAAGCCAATAATATCAGAAAAGACAGTTATAGATTAGGATACGCATTTATAAATAATATAGTCAAAAAACTAAAAGGGGAGATTGACATCAAATCTAAAATAAATATTGGAACTACAGTAATAATAAGGTTGCCAAACTAAACTTTAAGACAATTTACTAGAATCTACATTAAAAGCATAGAATCTTTACGGTAAGAAAAATTATAAGTTTATATTAATTGACTATTTTTTGTAAAACTCTACAACTTCTCTCAGTTCTAATACATTATTAACACCTAATTTCTGAAACAACCGTGCTTTGTATGTAGCTGTGGTAGATGGATGCAAACTTAGTTGATTAGAAATTTCTTTACCACCTAGACCTTTAATTAAAAGTTGCATGATCTCCATTTCCCTATCGGTAAGGATGTCAAGGCTTCTCTCAGAAAATCCTTCCATAAGGTCATCTGAAAGTAATTCAGCTAATTTTTGAGTAATGTATTTTTTCCCTTCCAGAATTACTACAATAGCTTTAATAACTTCATCCATTTCAGCTGTTTTGCTGACAAACCCTTTTGCTCCTAGTTTTAAAAACCTTCTTGCATACACTTCTTCAGAACTCATTGTAAAAACCAAAACTTTTTGTTTGGGATTACTATTGAGAAACAACTTCATAAGACTTTGTGTGTCTGTATCTGGTAAATTAACATCCAAAATGATTAAGTCATACTGTTGACTTCTAATACATTTTACGGCATCTTCTCCGTTTTTAGCCTTTGTTAATTCTGCCGGTATATTTGTTTTAGTGATTGAAACTTTTAGTCCAGAATGAACGATGTCATGATCGTCTACTATCAAAATTTTTACAAGATCAGAAGTCATATTACGAGAGAGTTAGATGCACATTATTAATGGCACAAAACTATAAAAGTTAATCTTAAATAACCTAATAATAAATATGGCATTATGGTAGAATTATTACTACTTATGCTTTATTCGTGCATTATGTCGTTAAGTAGACATTAATTTAAGGATTGAAAGCAAATTACATTAACAAAAAGTCAAAAGAACAAAAAAGGAATATTATAACAACCATTAAGAAGTTCACCTATTTATACTATCATTTTTAGCATAATTTATTCAAAAAGCCGATCAGGGCGAAGACTGATGAACGACATAATCAGTGGTTTTTTTCCACTTAAAGGTCGCATTGCTAATCGCTCCTTCATTGAAAAATTAATGATGAAGCGATTAAATAAGAATAGTACTTTTATATAAATGTTTTATCGTTTATAAATCTGGAATATAAATCTAGTTTTCCTTCAATAAAAAAGTCAGGGAAGTTTCCGACGCTCCCCTGACTATAATAAACATTTTTTGGGTTGTACACTTCTTTTAGTGAACCTAAAAAACTTGAGAATCC
>DATGWZ010000028.1:0-8309 GCA_035299145.1 Saprospiraceae bacterium | reverse complement strand
TGAAGCACAAAGTGCAGAGAGTAAGGCAGATTTTATACATAAAGTAAAAATAGCAGACAAAGAAGCCCAAGAGACGGAATATTGGTTGTTGTTGTGCCAACATTCGGACAATTATCCCAATTGTGAAAACTTATTGGATGAAATATTGGTACTTAAAAAGATAATGTCAAAAATCATAGGAACGGCAAAAAGTTAATGTGTTAATTGGATGATGTGCTAATTGGATGATGAGCTGATGCCATTGCCATATTATCAAATTTAGCCATTGTCACATTACCACATTGCCACATCAGCACCTTAACAAAAGAATAATGCTTTCATAATCGAAGAGAGCCTTTACAAAAGAGTGAAGGCTCTCTTTTTTATAGAAAAGAAATATCGCGTAGGCAAATCAGTCTTTAATTAATAAACCCTAGTATTTACCATAGTTTAAAAGTAGTAAAAGTGCTACAATAAATGGTTAATTCGTGTTACATATAGAAAAAAAAACATATGTTACTTTTGCGTCATATATATCATTAGTATTAGAACATTCCTGAAGTTCTAATGAATTTTAGCCAGAGATCAAAGATAGTAGCTCCCATAAGACCTGATTTGTTTTCATTTTAAAAATCATTATTATGAGTGTTATTAAAAAAAATCATGCCTACTTTTTGCCATCCACATCAGATGGCTTTTTTAGTCTTTTTAAGATTGTAAGCAAAAAAATACTACTAAGTCTATTGGTTAGCTTTTATGTTGTAGCAAACTTTGCGCAGTCGACTACATGCGATTGTGATTATTATATGTATCTGAATGATGTACAAGGTAGTGGAAGTGGAGATGGTTTTGTACATAAGTTTCGTATCAACCCAAACGGAACCTTTACAGAAATTTTTAGAAATCCTCCTACCAACACCGTTCCGTGGTTCCCTACAGGTGGTGGACTTCCTTCTCCACATGGTTTGGCACAAGACTTAAATGGTAATATTTATATTGGTGAAGGACCATTTGGTGACGCTGCCGAAGACATCAGGAAGCTTTCTTGTTCAGGTACGCTCGTCCCACAAGCAACCTTCAAAATTGATGATGGGGGATATAATTTTTCATCTCGAAATGGAATTATATACGTAAACTCTGCTGCGGCTTCTAACCGTATTAACGCTTATAGAATTTGCGATGGAAGTTTGATTGGTTATATTAGACTGTCTGGTGTTAGGAATGTAGATGGTACACCTCAAGGTGATCCAGGAAGTCCTGCAAATGAAGACTGGGGATTTTCCATAGCACCTGATGGTACATTTTATGCTACATCTGGTATAGGGGACTATTCAGGTAATGGAAAGACCGACAGGATTTTTCGTTTTACTCCGACGCTAGCTGATTTTGCTGCACATACGCTTTATACATCCTTCATAACTAGTGCGTCTTACCCAGCGGGTATCACTGATAATGAGCATGAAACGTATGGAATTACATCCGATCCTGCCGGAAATATGTATGTTATAGTATCAGATTTTAATACCAGTAGAAGATGGATATTGAAATATAATAGTTCGGGAGTTTTGGTTGACTCTAACTCTGAGTTGACTAGCTCACCTACGGGAGGATTTGAAGGTGCTCGAGGTTTGGCTTACCATGCCCCAACAAATAAATTGTATGTGGCAGGAGGTCAAGACGGTGACTGTGTAGCCATCATTAATCCAGCAACCCTGAACTATGAAGGACCAGCGCTGGCAAATGTGCCTGGCCAATTTCCTAAAGGTTTAGCCATCGTAAAAGAGTGTTGCCCAGGAACTACGCCTGTAAATGTCAATGAAAATGCTTGTTATACCGGTGTTAGTCAAAATTATTTTTTGAGTGATTTTACTAGTGATTGTGATGCGCCATTGTGCGCAGGGGGCAACGCGTGGACGCCAGCATCTGGTAATAGTAGTAATTTAGTTTTTAATGCATGCGATAACAGTGTGACGGTGAATGGACCTGGATGTGGTACTTTTACTTTGACCAATCCAGGAGTTGGTAATGCATGTGGCGCTTTTCAATTTACAGTTAATTTGTGCTTTAATTCGCCTCCTACTGCGACTGTTACACCACAACAAGGTACTTGTACTGGTAGTAACCCAAATAATGATGCCAAGATCAATATCTCTGCTGCTACAAATGCCAATCAAGCAGGCTTTAGCACCGGTGCTACTTATAGTGGACCAGCATACAATGGTGTGGGTACCATACCCGTGACCACAGGAACGGCTTCATTTACTAGTTTACTGCACAACACAGAATATACAGTTAGAATATTTAATGGGTCCAATGATTGTTATGTGGATTATACTGTTACTACACCTACTATAGATTGTAATACGGTAACTTCTTGCAATTGCAAGGAATACATCTACCTTAATGAGCCAGGATTAGGCGCAGTACTTAAATTTGAAGTTGGTGCAGGCATTCCTCTTACGGAACTCATCGGAGCCAATGGTGGAACTCCACCAACGGAACATTGGTATCCAGGCTTGGGTACTACAGAGATGCCTAAACCTCATGGGTTGGGTTCAGACTTAAATGGAAAATTGTATATTGCCTCTGATTTCCAAAATCCAAATGAGATTAGGAGATTGGATTGTGATGGTGGAATAGACCCAATATCTGCTACCACAGTTATTAATCCTACCAATTCTGTTTTCAATATTTTTAGCATTGGAAATGCCTTATATGTAACACGAAATGGTGGAGTCGCATCCTATAATTCGTGTACAGGTGCTAAAATAGGGGAATTCTGTTATAATGATGCACTAGGAAATCCAAACCCTGGCGCTTATTGGGGGCTATCATACAATTCTGTCACAAAAATGATTTATGGATCTGGAAGATTAACTGATAATCGAAATATCTTTGTATATTCTGAATCCGAAATGGAACAAGCTATGTTAAATGGTACTTGCATTGATCCATTCATTCCGTTAGGTACAGCGACTTTAAGTAATATAATGCCTGGAGACAATTTTATTCCTTCGAATATTTTTCAGATAATAGGTATTACTAGTGATGATTTGGGTAATATATATATAGTGGGTTATGAAGAAGGGGTAACCCCAACGTATGGAAGAATATTAAAATATAATTCAGCGGGTGGATTTGTAGGTATTTCACCACAAGTGGAACAAGCACAAGGTTCATATGGTATAATCTGGTCTAGAGATTATAATAGGTTATATGTGGCACAATTAAATGATAACCCTATTGTAGATTGTATTTCTGCTTTTAGTACTGATTTAGCTTATCTTGGAACTGCAGCTCCTAATCCCGGTCTTGCTGTAAATAATGGTGGAAAAGCATTGGCGATTATAAAAGAATGTTGCCCAGTAAACCTTCCATTAACTTTCCAGAGAGAAGTATGCGGTGCCATAGGTACTAAGTTTTATCTTAATGAAGAAGCATTTGACCTTTGTGATGGGGTAGTTTGTGGTAGTAGTTGGACACCTACATCTGTCAATAATATGACCTTTGATCCATGTGACAATAGTTTGGTGGTAAATGGCAATGGTTGTAGTACCTTTACTTTAAATATTGGAGCAGTGAGTAGTACTGCATGTGGTGCACAAAATGCTACATTTACGATTTGTAATACGGTGATAGACGCCAATGTTAATACAAATGTAGGTACCTGTGGGGCGTTTGGTGCAAACAATAATGCTTCCATAGTAATTAGTAATATACTTAATGTAAATCAAGCAGGTATCAGCGTGGGCAATGTATATAATGGACCTGCTTATGGAACTGCGGGAACCATCAGCATCACAGGTGGAGGTACTTTCCCTAACCTAATACACAATACTTACTATACAGTCCGAATATTTAATGGTAGTAATGACTGTTACTTTGATAAAGTGATATTGACGCCAAATATATCTTGTTGTTCAGCCAATATCACCGCCCTACCGACTACCTGCAATCCCAACAATAATCAATATGCAGTCTCAGGTCAGCTGACTTTTGTGAATCCACCTGCATCAGGTACACTTACGGTAAGTATTTCAGGTGGCGGCAGTCAAGTGTTTAATGCCCCATTTACCAGCCCAATAAATTATACGATCAATGGCCAAACTTCTGATGGACTGACGAAAACAGTGACAGGGACTTTTAGTGCGATACCTATATGTGGCAATACGGCGACTTATACAGCCCCAGCTGATTGTAGCCCTACAGGCACTTGTAACTGCAAAGAATATATTTACCTCAATGAGCCAGTGATAGGTGCAGTGCTTAAATTTGAGATAGGCGCTGGCGTTCCGCTTACAGAAGTCACAGGAACCAACGGTCCGGGGCACTGGTATCCGGGAAATGGTGTTTCTGAACTTCCGTCTCCGCATGGTTTAGGAACCGATCTAAACGGTAATCTTTACATAGGCTCATCGTATGATGTAAATACACCTATTCGCAAGTTTAATTGTGATGGTCAGATAGCGCCTTTAAGTCCTACCACGATTAATAATCAGTTTATTCTGACCAATATGTTTAGTATTGGAAATACCATATATACGACAAGGAGTGGAGGTCCCGCTGCTTATAATTCTTGTACAGGGGCATTGATTGGAACAATGTGTCTGAATGATCAAAACGGTAATCCTTTGCCTAATATAAATGGGACCGTGGGTTCCCAAATGAATTGGGGTTTATCCTACAATGCTGTAACTCAAAAGGTATATGCCACGGGTGTTACTTCACCGCGACAATCCGTATGGGTCTTTACCAAAAATCAATTAGAAGCTGGAATAGCAGGAGGTGCTTGTATTAGTCCATTAATACCACTCGGTACTACTAGCGTTATTAACATAGGCGATAATTTTTTACCCAATAATATCGAAGATTTAAGAGGAGTTGTAAGTGACAATGCTGGTAATATTTATGTAACTGGATGGTATGCTGGAAATGTTGGCTTTATTTTAAAATATAATGCTGCGGGACAATTTCAGACTGCAACAACTACTAGTTCTAGTTATCAACTGACCATTGGTATAATTTGGTCTGAGACCACAAATCGTATTTATGTTTCCAATGGGACCGATGATCCTAATGTAGATTGTATTTCTGCATTTGATGCCACTACCTTAGCTTATTTAGGGACAGCAGCACCAAATCCTAATCTGCCTGATAATAATGCTGGAAAAGCCATCGCCATTATCAAAGAATGTTGCCCTGTCAATCTTCCATCCGCTTTTCAGAGAGAAGTATGTGGTGCTATAGGTACTAAGTTTTATCTAAATCAAGAAGCCTTTGACGATTGTGATGGTACCGTCTGCGGAAGTAGTTGGACACCTACCTCGCTCAATGGGATGACTTTTGACCCATGTGATAATAGTGTGACCGTCACAGGGGTAGGTTGTAGTACATTTACCTTGGGGATTGGTGCAGTGACTAGTACAGGATGTGGACCGCAAAATAGTACGTTTACCATATGTAATTTGATACCTTCAGGCACGGTAGTAGGAAATATTGGTACATGTACTGGAGCTACAGCCAATAATGATGCTAGGGTAAATCTATCTTCCGTCACCAATGCAGACCAAGCGGGTATTAGTATAGGTGCTACTTATACAGGACCAAGTTATGGAGGAGTAGGTACTATTAATGTCAGTAGCGGAAGTGGTGTTTTTAATAATTTAACACATAATACTACTTATACTGTTAGAATATTTAATGCTTCAGGAACATGTTACGTAGATCGTACCGTCACTACACCTGTGGTAGTTTGCTGTGCTTCTAGTGTGACAGCCACACCAAGTGCATGTAATCCTAATAATAATCAATATACAGTTTCAGGTCAGGTTACGGTAACCAATGGACCTTCGACAGGCACGCTTACAGTGAGCATCACAGGTGGAAGCAGTCAGGTATTTAATGCACCTTTTACGAGCCCTATAAATTATTCTATCGGAGGACAAACTTCTGATGGTCTAGTCAAGACAGTTACTACAACTTTTAGTGCAGTATCTACTTGCGGCAATACAGTGACTTATACAGCTCCATCTAATTGTAGCCCTACGACTACCTGTAATTGTACAGAATATGTATATCTTAATGAGCCAAATGATAATTCAGTCCTTAAATTTAAAGTAAGCGGTGCCATAGCTCTTTCTGAAATGGTAGGCTCAAATGGTGGACCACATTGGTATCCTGGATCTGTCGGAAGTCAAATACCTGGTCCCCATGGTTTAGGTACTGACTTAAATGGAAATTTATATATTGGAGCAAGTGGTATAAATGACTACATTAGAAAGTTGGATTGCGATGGTAATTTAACTCCTATTAGTGGAAATAGCGTTTTTAATCCAGGAACGCATCAAAATATTTTTAGTATAGATAATACACTGTATGTAAATACGGATGGCGGCCCTACCGCATATAATTTATGCACAGGCACAAAGATCGGCCAAATGTGCTTATATGGTGCCGGTGGTAATCTTTGGGGCTTGTCTTATAATCCTGTAACTGAACTAGTTTATGCTTCTCAGCGAGGTGGATCTCATCAAGTTTGGGTGTTTACTCGTGCACAATTAGAAGCGGGTATCGTAGGAAGCCCATGTATAAATCCTATTATTACTTTAGGTCCTAATGCGGTTGTCAATCCAGGTGAAAACTTTCTACCGAATACACCCGGAGGCGTTTTTGGGGTAGTGGGAGATAATAATGGTAATATTTACGTTGTAAAAAGTGCTGTTGATGGTGGTACTGCTACCTATATACTAAAATATAATGCTGCTGGCCAGTTTATATCAAAAACGTTGGATGGTATTTGTGGCTCTCCGTCTACACCTTACTGTTTCGGAATCGGTGTGGTATGGTCTGAAGATACAAACCGCTTATACATGTCAAATCTGACAGATGACCCTGCGGTGGATTGTATTTCAGCCTTTGATGCAGCAACGATGACATACATTGGAACTGCTGCACCTAATCCAAATTTACCTACAAATAGTACAGGCAAAGCCATTGCCATTATCAAAGAATGTTGTCCTGTCAATCTTCCATCTGCTTTCCAGAGAGAAGTATGTGGGGCTGTTGGGACTAAGTTTTATCTAAATGAACAAGCCTTTGACGATTGTGATGGTACCGTGTGTGGTAGCAGTTGGACACCTACATCTCTGAATGGGATGACCTTTGATCCATGTGATAATAGTGTGACAGTAACAGGTGTAGGATGTAGTACATTTACCCTTGGTATTGGTGCAGTGGCAAGTACAGGATGTGGTGCACAGAATAGCACGTTTACTATCTGTAACAACCTTCCTTCTGCAAGCTTTACGCCACTTTCGGGTACTTGTAATGCTGCAGGTCCAAATAATGACGCAAGGATTAATGTGATCAATGCAACTTATGCCAATCAAGCAGGCATTAGTGCAGGAAGTAACTATACAGGACCTGCTTATGGTGCTATGGGAACCATTAGTTTGGCTGGTGGTAGTGGCACATTTACAGGATTGATGCATGTGACAGTATACACGGTCAGGGTATTTAATGGCAGTAATGAATGTTATGTAGATTTCCAAGTGACTACCCCAAGTCTAGAATGTTGTAATATTTCTACGATTGTACCTCAGAATATTACATGCTATGACAATGGAACGCCTGGTCAAATAACAGACAACAAAATCAGATTCAACGCCAATATTACCAATAGTAATGCCTTGTTGACATCATATAATGTGACCATAAGCGGTGGAACGACTATTACACCAAACATGAATGTACCATATGGCATTACGCAGTTTACATTGGGAGCAGGAACAGCTGGCAGTGGTGGTACTTTTACCATCACATTTACAGATAGTACAACACCGGGATGTACAGAAGTATTTACCATCACAGATCCAGGTAATTGTGCGCCATCTGTACCGTTGTGTCCACCTGTACAATGTGGTACGGCAACGATTCAGGTTAATGGAAATTGATGTGTTAATGTGCTAATTGGATGATGTGCTTATGGGTTAATGTGTTAATTAGCTGATTTGTTTATTGGTTAATGTTATTATGATAAATTTTTAAATTGATAAAATGTTTATAATGAATAAAGAGAATGCCATTTTAGATTTAAGTTTTAAGTTTGCCTTAGAAATCATCAAATTTACGGAGAATCTTGAGGCATTAAAGAAATATAACTTGGCAAATCAATTGTTTCGTTCTGGTATTTCTATCGGTGCAAATATTCGTGAAGCACAAAGTGCAGAGAGTAAGGCAGATTTTATACATAAAGTAAAAATAGCAGACAAAGAAGCCCAAGAGACGGAATATTGGTTGTTGTTGTGCCAACATTCGGACAATTATCCCAA
>DATGWZ010000027.1:0-9398 GCA_035299145.1 Saprospiraceae bacterium | reverse complement strand
GGTGAATGAAAACATAGATCTTGGTATTGCATTCGGAGTATTGCCAGTAGAATGGTTGGATGTGGATGCAAATCGTGTGAATAACACGCACGTAGTATCATGGAGAACAGCCAAAGAAGTCAACGTAGACTATTATGTAGTAGAGCGTAGATTAGCTAATGAAAATGTGTTTACACAGATTCCAGGCAAAGTTGCTGCTGCAGGTAATGCTAACGCAGTACACGCTTACAGTCATATTGATATCGACGTAGCATCATCAGGTGTGTACATCTATCGAGTAAAACAAGTTGATTTTGATGGTAAGTTTACTTACAGTAAGTTGGTAAGCTTAAGCCACCAAGGCGACAATGTCATAGAATTGTATCCAAACCCAGCTAGAAACGATGCAAATATTCAGATAGTATTATCTGATGATGCAGAAGTGAAAGTAGAAATGTACGATGCATCTTCAAAACTTGTCAAAGTGATCAAATCATCTAATATACAGTTAGCAGGTGATATGATATACAATGCCAACTTATCAGATGTACCAGCAGGCGTTTATAATGTAATAGTTACAATAGACGGTGTTCAGACTCAGAAAAAATTGATCAGAATAGAATAAAACCTGATTTAAAAAAGGAATAAAAATTCGTAAATCGGCCGGTACCTTTCATTAGGTATCGGCTTTTTTATTATATCGATGTAATTATGAAAAACTTAGGATCTGAAAATGACGTGAAAATTTATATTAATGGATAAACTTAAAACTACAAGTATGAAGTTATTGTAGGTGATTATGAAGATCAGATTATTAGTCTTTTTGGATGTTATATTTTTGAAAAAGAATAAATAAATATTTTTTCACAAAATAATTTTAAAAAAAATGTGGTACTAAAATAAAATTGCGTCTCAACTAAAATATTACTATTGGCGATATGATAATCAATAGAAATATTTAAATAAATTGGACAACGTGTGCAAAGGGTTTATCAAAATTCATTGATTGTCTAAACAAGGCTTTAATACTTTTTTGATAGAATCATATTTTGTCAGTATTTTTTCAACAGTCGACATGTGCAGCATTTTAGCTTAGCATTTGTATTTTGTATTGCAATTATAAAACTTTAAGGTTTTAAATAAAATGTTTAATTAACTAAAATATTTATTTATGCCAACTAGTTTTATGTTTTGGGAATGTATACTTTTTTTTATTGTAAATTCATTTTAAGCTAAGGTCAATAAATTTTTAATATTTTGAGTTATGTAGGTGCTGTTAGGTATTTAAAAACAATCACAATACCTTTTTGTATACCTACTTCGTTGTTTTCTGTTTAACCCCAATGTGTTAGTCCATGAGAATTTTAATTGTTGATGATCATGAAATTGTATTCAGTGGTATAAAGCTGATAATTCAGAATGCTGGAGAAAAGTATACTTTATGCAATTGTTATAACGGAGACGAGTGTGTAGCGTTAATAAAAAAACAAGAATTTGATCTCATTATTATGGACGTCAATCTTCCTGATACCGATACACTTCAGTTAATTCAGTTGTTGAAAATCAGAAATCCTAAGATAAAGATTTTAGTTTTTAGCATGAGTCCAATAGAGATGTACGCAAAAAGGTTTTTAAAATTGGGCGCATTTGGATATTTAAGTAAACAATCTACAAGTGAAGAGTTTTTATTAGCCGTTCGCACTGTGTTAAATGGCAAAAAATATATTTCTGATGATGTAGCGCAGATTTTGGCAGACGATGTTGCTGAAGGTCGTAGCGATAATGTATTTTCAAGACTTACTGATAGAGAATTAGAAGTGTTAAGGCTATTTTTAAAAGGCTATAGTGGAAAAGAAATAGCTACAATGACCAACTTGCATCCGTCTACTATAGGATCACACAAATCCAATATATTTGAAAAGCTTAATGTTAAGAACTTGATAGAATTAAAGGAGTTAGCAAGGTTATACAATTTTGAATGAGTTTCAACAGAATTATTGAATGATCAATCCTTGTTGCATCTTTTTTGGAGTTAAAAATTGAACTAATAATTATTTTCTTTTAGGTATAAATTTTAAAAAACTACTATGGATTACATTTATCGAATTAGCTCTCTTCTCATTTAAAACTGCCTATTATAGTTTATTTGGTTGTTAATGTTTGATGCACAGAATGTTATAACTTGCTTTTATAATTTAATTTTGCACTAAAGTGACTTGTTACGAATTAATCTTTGTAATAAAAGTTTTACAAAAAAGTATAAATTATATTTACTTATTATAAAAAAATCACATATTACCTTTGGCCCACCAACGGATATATAGAGCTTTCAAAAGATTAATTAATTCACACATTCATTTAATTTTTTATGAAAGTCAGTAAATACATTTTACTATTGTTATTATTTGTTACGATATCACCTGCTTTCGCACAAGTATCTGGTATCGTCTATCAAGATTTTAACGCATCTGGATCAAGACAAAATACCGCTTCATATGCCGAGCCAGGTATGGTAGGAGTTACCGTGACAGGTTATGGCGCAAATGGAACTGTATATGGTCCAGTATCTACCGCTTCCAATGGGACATATACGCTATCTGGGGTAAATCAGCCCACTAGAATCGAATTTTCTTGGGCAAATACTTTTCTAAGACCTGGACCTGCTGGTGCTACCACCGTTCAGTTTGTAAGTGGAGCAGCAAGCAATGTAAATCTGGGTGTCTCTTTTCCTACAGACTATTGTGATAGTCAGAATCCACCATTATTCATCACTTGTTTTGTAAATGGTGACGGACAGGGTGGCGGTGTAGGATCAAATGATGCTATGGTGTATTTAAATTATCAGGATCAACATAATGAAAATGATATATCCAATCCAAGTCCTTCACTCATTGCAACAGCTGCAGAAATAGGAAGCGCTTGGGCTGCTAAATATGTTCCCACCAATCAAAAAGTTTATGTTGCTGCGGTACTAAAGCGTCATTCGGGTTTCGGCCCTCTTGGACCAGGTGGTATTTATCAAGTAGATGTCACCAATCCTAATTCTCCTTCAGTATCCTCATGGCTAACCATACCTAGTGCAGGCACAGACCCACGGATAGCCAATCCACTACCAAGCGGTCTTAACTCGCCTAGTAGGGATTTAGTGGCATACCAAACAGCAGGTAAAATGTCATTGGGTGGGATGGCTATCTCTGACGACAAAAAAACGATGTACGTGATGAATTTAAATACTAAATCTCTTGTATTTATCGACATTGCCACACAAAATATAACATCTACTATTCCTGCGACTTATGCAGGTGCTTGTAGTACTTTTCGACCTTGGGCAGTCAGTATATTACGTGGAGAGTTATACATTTCTGGGGTATGTACCCAAGAAGGAAGCAATAACACCCCGACAGGACATATATTAAAATATAATGGCACTGGATTTGATCAGGTATTCAGTTTTTCTTTTGGGTATAATAGAGATTCTCCAGTATTTGCTCCAGGATCCAACAGCTGCCCTACTGACTGGCATGCATGGGATTCCGATCCTAATAATTTTCCTGATCCTGGATGTGCTAGTAGTAATAATGCCCAACAGATTTTCTATCAGCAACCTATTATAGCGGATGTAGAAATAGATACAGATGGTTCGTTAGTTATTGGTGTCATTGACCGATTTAATCTGATGACTGGTTCCCTCAATTGGCACCCATCACAAAATGATGGAGAGTCTTACAGTGGTATCGTAGCAGGCGATATCCTTCGAGCATGTGTGTCAGGCACAGGTTGGGTTTTCGAAGGAAGCGGCGCATGTCCTAATCCTGGTGCAGGTGAAGAAGAATATTATGGAGGTGATTTTTTCTCATCAGATGGCAATGACCCATTTGATTTTACGCATGGTGAGACATCTATGGGAGGTATTGGTTTGTTAAAAGGTACTGGAGATGTGACTATGGCATCTATGGACCCAATCAACAATACTACACAAAGTTTTGGTACTGGTGGTATCAAATGGCTTGACAATTCAGATGGTTATGAAAACAGAGCTTATAAAATATACAGTGGTTCAGGAATAAGTAAAAGTTATGGTCTAGGAGAGCCAGTATTTAAATGTGCTAGCGCGCCTGTAGAGATAGGTAATAGAGTATGGATAGATCTTAATGAAGATGGTGTTCAAGGGGCTGATGAGACTCCTGTATCAGGTGTTAATATGCAGTTGTTTGCAGACTTTGATAAAAATGGATCGCCTGATAATGCATCACCTATAGCTACTACAACTACGAATGGAGATGGTAATTGGTATTTTAATATAAGTAATGTAGCGGGTGGGTTACAGTTTGACCAAGGATACGTCGTACAAGTCGATGCATCTCAATTTAACAATGGTGGATTAGGTATTTTGGACCAATATAGTCTTACAAATGCCAATGTAGGTGGCGCTGGTCAGCCTGATGCAAGAGATAGCGATGCTAATCTAGTGGGTGGATTAGTTCAGATTCCTTTGGTCGTCGGTCAAGCGGGATTCAATAATCATACTTACGATATAGGATTTGTATTGCCACCACCATGCGAAATTACAGGGCTGAGTGTTCAGAATTACGAATGTTTAGACAATAATTCACCTAGTTTGATGACTGACAATAGACTGAGATTCGGATTATTTGTGGCTAATACCAACCCATCGTTTACAAGTTATAGTATTTCGGTAAATGGAAATACAACCACAATCACACCGACTACAGGTACGTATGGTGCAGGCGTGTTTACATTGGGAGCTGGTACTGGAGGTAGCGGTGCTACTTACTATTTTACCATTACTGATATTGTGACAGGTGCTGCTTGTACTGCAAATGTCCAAGTGACCTCACCTGCAGACAATTGTGTGCCAGGTATCGAGTGCCCCACACCAAGTTGTGGTGTAGCTAACATACAGGTAAATGGGAATTAAGGTTAATGTGCTAATTATTTAATGTGCTAATATGCTGATGAAATAATGTGCTAATGTGCTGATTGATTGATGTGTGGAAGAAATTTGCCACATTAACACATTGCCACATTAGCACATCAACAAGAATAACACTTTCATAAAGAAGAGTCATCACAAACGAGTGTTGGCTCTTTTTTTATTTATAAGGTGTGTAATGTAAATCAGTCATTATTTAATCAGATTTAGTAAATGGCGCAATTAGCACGTAGTAAAAGTGCTACTATAAATGATTAATTCGTGTTACATATAGAAAAAATAACATATGTTACTTTTGCGTCATGTAATTCCAACCAAAATACATACCCATAGCTTTTCATTAAGTTGTAGCCTGAGAGTAGAGATAATAGCACATAAGACCTGATTTGTTTTTATTTTAAAAATCAATATTATGAGCGTTATTAAAAAAAGTCATGCCTACCTTTTGTTTTTAAAAGCTGAGGTCTATCATGAACTTAGTTTGAATTTGTTCAAACAAATGTTATTAAGCATAATACTTACCTTTTATGCAATTTCTTTATTTTCACAGACAGGCACGCTCCCTATGCAAAAAGGGATGGCAACTCTTACATGTTTCTCGGGAATTACGCCAAATTCGGACGATAATGGTGCACCCCAAAACCCAAATGGATATGTACTGGCTATTTTTGACATTCGTGATCCAGGGGCCAATGGGGCACCTTCCAATCCTCCGACCAACTGGAATGGCGCTACGACAGGAGCCTATCATCATCCAAGTTGGACAGCATCCAATATGGGTGAGTTATTCGGTGTAGCACTTCAGGAAGGTGCAACAAATCCAGCTATTTTTGCTAGCACCACGGGGATCACGGCCACAAATTATGTGAGTTTATCACCAAAAACTGGTGGTACTGGTGGTGAAGTATACAGGATTGACGGTAATTCGGGCAATATTACCACTTTAACAACTTTGCCCAATACTACTTATACATTTGATATTTATTCTCGGTATGTGGGTCTCGGTGATATTACATATAACAGACACAATAATGTAGTCTATGTTTCAAATCTTGACAATGGTTTGGTATATGCCATTAACGCGTCCACTGGAGCCATATTAGGATCACCTTACAATCATAATACAACGACAAGTGATAATACAGGTTTACCATTCACACAAGTGGAAAGAATGGTTTTTGGTCTAGGATATAATGATCAAACCAAACTCTTGTATTATGCTGTAAAAGGTGGGGGTAGTTTATTTGATAATAATCAAATTTATACGCTCTCATTGAATCCTGATGGAAGTATCAATGCAGGTTCAAGAAGTGCTACTCCGGTAATTGAGTATTCATTTCCTGGTAATGGGTGGGGAAATATCATCAGTGATATCGCTTTTTCGGCAGATGGCAGTCAAATGTTGATAGCAGAAATGAATTTGAATTTTGAGACTGCAGGGGCAGTAACTGTCCCAAGTAAGGAAGCGCATTATGCAAATGTCTTAAAATACGGTAATGTTGGAGGCACTTGGGCACTTAGTCTAAGCTATCAAGGTCATTTAGGTGTATTTGGTGCAGTTCGTGGAAATTCGGCAGGTGGTGTTGATTTCGGATTTAACAACTTCGGTACCAATAGTCCGACTACCAACCTAGACGATGCCGCTGTCATGACGGCTGACCAAATATTAGGAATTGGTGGTTCAGGATTTGGTTTTCAAATATCAAATATTGAAGCACCTATTTCATATGCTACTTCTTACATTGTAGATTTAGATGGTACTTATGGAGATAATGACAAATTTACTTCAGGTGATATAGAAGTTTTTGGTGATGTCATAAATTGTGATATTTCTAGCGTAACCGCCCTACCTACTACCTGCAATCCCAACAATAATCAATATGCAGTCTCAGGCCAAGTGACTTTTGTTGGTCCACCTGCCTCAGGTACACTTACCGTCGCTATCTCAGGTGGTGGCACTCAAGTATTTAATGCCCCATTTACCAGCCCTATAAATTATACCATCAATGGTCAAGTTTCTGATGGACAAATGAAGACAGTGACAGCAACTTTCAGTGCTCTGTTATCTTGTACCAATACTACAACTTATACAGCGCCATCCAACTGTGCGCCTACAGGAACATGTGGATGTACAGAATATATCTACCTTAATGAACCAGAAGCTCAAAAAGTATTAAAATTCAGAGTGGGTAGCAATGTACCACTGACAGAAATTCCAGGTCAGGGTGGGGGAGCGTGGTATCCTGGAAGCAATACATCTGAACTACCTTTTCCGCATGGAATAGCCACAGACTTGAATGGGTTTTTATACATAGCAGAGAGATCTCAAGATGGTAATATCAGGAAGTTGAATTGTGATGGGGATATTTTTCCAGTGACAGGTACCACCATAAATGATACGGGTGTGCATACCAATATGTTTAGTATAGGTAATACGCTATACGTCACAGGATTAGGAGGCCCCAAAGCATACGACCTTTGCACAGGTGACTTACTTGGGCAGATGTGTCTTTCTGACGCTAATGGGGTTCAGGTCGGTGGGACACCTTGGGGTCTGTCATATAATGCCGTGTCAGAGACAGTATATGCGTCGGGTCTTACTGGAAATAGGATATGGGCATTCAGCAGAGCGCAACTAGAAGCAGGGATTGCAGGTACAGGTGCATGTATTACACCTTTGATCCAGCAAGGCCCTAATGCCACAGTTAATATCGGGGAAAACTTTACACCCAATGCTCCTACTGGTGTTCTTGGCGTAGTAGGTGATGATTCGGGGAATATCTATGTCGTAGAAAGTGCAGTAGTAGGAGGTACAGGTACTTATGTATTAAAGTATGATGTCAATGGTTTGTTACTTGCTACATCGCCTGTAGATAATGTTTTGGGTGGTGGCGGCTATTACTATGGCATGGGAATGGTTTGGTCTGAAACAAGCAATCGCCTTTATGTATCCAATCGTACCAATGATCTTACCGAAGATTGTATCGCTGCATTTAATGCAAGTACTATGGCGTACCTAGGACCTGGCGCACCCAATCCATTAGTTGGTACAGGACCTACTTCAGGTAAAGCGTTAGGAATTATCAAAGAATGTTGCCCTGTCAATCTTCCATCAGCTTTTCAACGAGAAGTATGTGGGGCTGTTGGGACTAAGTTTTATCTAAATCAAGAAGCCTTTAACGATTGTGATGGTACCGTCTGCGGAAGTAGTTGGACACCTACCTCACTCAATGGGATGACTTTTGACCCATGTGATAATAGTGTGACCGTCACAGGAGTAGGTTGTAGTACATTTACCTTAGGTATTGGTGCAGTGACTAGTACAGGATGTGGACCACAGAACAGTACATTTACTATCTGTAACAATCTTCCTTCGGCTAGCTTCACGCCACTATCGGGTACTTGTAATGCATCTGGTCCAAATAATGACGCAAGGATTAATGTCATCAATGCAACTTATGCCAATCAAGCAGGCATTAGTGCAGGAAATACTTATACAGGACCAGCTTATGGAGGTATGGGTATCATTAGTTTGGCTGGTGGTAGTGGCACATTTACAGGATTGATGCATGTGACAATATACACTGTCAGGGTATTTAATGGCAGTAATGAATGTTATGTAGATTTCCAAGTGAATACCCCTAGTCTGGAATGTTGTAATATTTCTTCGATAGTACCTCAGAATATTACATGCTATGACAATGGAACACCTGGTCAAATAACAGACAATAAAATCAGATTTAACGCCAATATTACCAATAGTAATGCCTTGTTGACATCATATAATGTGACTATCAGTGGTGGAACGACTATTACACCCAATACAAATGTACCATATGGCATTACGCAGTTTACATTGGGAGCAGGCACAGCTGGCAGTGGTGGTACTTTTACCATTACATTTACAGACAGTCAGACGCCTGGATGTACGGAAGTCTTTACCATCACAGATCCAGGTAATTGTGCGCCATCTGTACCGTTGTGTCCACCTGTACAATGTGGTACGGCAACGATTCAGGTTAATGGGAATTGATGTTAATGTGGTAATTAGATGATGTGTTAATGGGTTAATTGGCAAATTAGCTGATGTGCATAATTGATGATGCGCTGATGTGTTGATTGGTTAATGTGCTAATTGGATGATGTGTTGATATGTTAATGTGCTAATGATAAATTTTTAAATTGATAAAATTTTTGTAATGAATAAAGAGAATGCCATTTTAGATTTGAGTTTTAAGTTTGCCTTAGAAATCATCAAATTTACGGAGAATCTTGAGGCATTAAAGAAATATAACTTGGCAAATCAATTGTTTCGTTCTGGTACTTCTATCGGTGCAAATATTCGTGAAGCACAAAGTGCAGAGAGTAAGGCAGATTTTATACATAAAGTAAAAATAGCAGACAAAGAAGCCCAAGAGACGGAATATTGGTTGTTGTTGTGCCAACATTCGGACAATTATCCCAA
>DATGWZ010000026.1:0-8697 GCA_035299145.1 Saprospiraceae bacterium | reverse complement strand
CGGAATGTTCACAGAGTTACTGATCAGCGTCTCAAACTCACCTGCCTGGAAATCCAACTTAGACCATCCCGCCTTGAATGTCACATGTGTTGCACCAGGAGCGGACACAAGGTCCATTCTTGGTACCACACCAAGGATATCAAGTGCACCAGTAGTAGTGTTCAGCGCAAAAGTCTTGAACAAAATACCACTCAGGATGGCTCTTTTGTTAAAGTTGAAACCCTTTAGCACTGCCTTACCTTCAGGAAGGTCAAAGCCTTCATGGACATGTCTTTCTCCACGGTCATTAGCCGCATCAAGATTCTTCACATCCGTCATCAATTGTGTTAATCTGGAAACCACCCGGTTGTCACTGGCTGTCATCATCAGATTTCTCAATGCTGTTCTCAACAGCTTCCCTGCACTCGCTGACATTCCAAACTCAGCGCCATTCTCCCTTGTTCGCTGAAACGTGGGATCATTCGCGATCCTATCAGCTGAAACTCCGCCTTTGGTCCTTACCAAAAAACCATCGGCACTTTTGTAAAAGGATAGGTCATCAAGCTTTCCCACCACCTTCAATAAACCACCTTGTCTAGCCATAATGCTACAATTTAAAAAGTAAAATAATACGACAAAGATATAGTCAGCTTTTCCACAATCCGCCACTTTCCAGAGAACCACTATCATAAATGACAATAAATTGCATATAATGACAAATAATTACATACACATTTTTAAAATTATCATGTGTCATTTCTGACAAATATCATACTTTTGTAATACAATTGAATTAATCAAGGTTAAGAGCCAAGCTTTTTTCAGTTCAGAAAAACACTAATTATTGATAACTACACACCACCCACGACAAAATCCAAAATGTATAACCGTCCATATCAATCTATGGCTAATCCCATCGATAGTATATGGATGATGTATAGATAGTGTATGGATAGTGTATGACAATAGTATCAACGATTATGTTAAATAGAATGTAGAATGAGCAAATTTTCAAGATTGATTATATATCCTAAAGATGTCGCCGCCATCACTGGCAAGAACTACAGGACATCTTGGTCATTGCTACTCAAGATCAAAACCTACTATGGGAAGGAGTCGCATCAGTCAGTGACATTGGGAGAGTTTTGTAGTTATATGGGAATAGGGGAAGACGAATTAATTAAGGTACTTAGTTAACTTTATTTTCTAGTCCTTCTTTGGAAATCCTTTTCGATAAGCTCGTCTCTCTTTTCTTCAATCTTAGCAGCTATTTCCTTTGAATATTTTGCAGGTTCTTTTCTAGCCAATAGATCATGTGTAGCTCCATGTATATCTTTAATATCTACATTTAAAAACTTTCCAAAATGCTTCGAAATGTCTTCAAGGGAAATATCACCTTCATTTATAACATTAGTTAATTTAAGACCATTTAATAATTCACTTAACTTCACCATCGGCCCAGTCCATTTTATCTTTGGATATGATGCGATGATATCTTCTACTGAATTAGTATCATTAGCCTTCAAAAGATATTTTTCAATCATCTCTAGTGCTTTAATTAATGCAAAGATATGGTTATCTTTTGATTCTTTTCTAAATAACGTATCATCACGATGGCTTTGCTTCGATCTATAATAAATTATGTCATCTTTGATCAATTTACAATCTTTTATCAACCGCTTTAAGAGCTTAGAATAATATCTTTTATCCCCAGGTAGCTTTTCAAGTTCAAAGTTATAAACTCGCTCATAATAAATTCCTAGATGCTGAAAGGTAGGCTTCTCTATCTTGTAGTATTGAATTTCTTCTTCAATTGAGTTAAATTCGTATTCCCTTTCAGAGTTTGTCAATTCACCACTTAATGCTATAAATGTATCCAGACGTTCCTTTATTTCATCCCTATCATATATCATATCGAAGGGGTCAGGATATTTTCCTAAAAATCGATTTAGATATATATTTAGTTTTTTTGATAGCATTATAAATAATTCTCTATATCATTCTTCTTTTTGGTTACATATCAGTCTAATTTAAATAACGAATTATTAATTAATGGTGTCATCCTCAAACAATGAAAATAAGAAATTTTTAACTAAAACAAACTAAAAAAGCCACCTAACTAGATGGCTTTCTACACTTTATGTAAATTAACTTCTACTACTTTGCTTGTCCCAATGAATCATCCTTTCTAGATGCTAATTTCTCACTTAGCACATCCATTTCTGCCCCTACCCTAGACTCTACAATCTTTCCATAAATTTGAGTGGTTTTGATACTTTTGTGACCTAACATTTTACTGGTAGCTTCAAGACTCACACCATTAGTAAGTAGTACTGTAGTTGCAAAGGTATGTCTAGCGATGTGGGTCGTTAAAGGTTTTGTTATTCCACATATATCTGCCAACTCCTTCAGATACGCATTTAACCTTTGATTGCTTTTCATTGGCAAGAGCCGATTTTTACTCGAGCAAATCGGATCATCTTGATATTTCTCTATTATCTTCAAAGCAGGTTCTAAAAGTGGTACATTACTTACATTATCAGTTTTCTGCCTGGAAGTAAATATCCATTTCTTTCCATTGATACCAGTGACAATATGATCTGGAGTAAGCAATGAAGCATCCAAATAAGCATAGCCTGTGTAACAACAGAATACAAAACAATCACGAACTTCACTTAATCTAGGAATACTTAGTTCCTTTTCTGCAATTCGCTGAAGCTCATCTGCAGTCAGATATTCCTTTTTTGTCTCTTTGGTATGTGCCTTGTAAGATGATAAGACATTTTTGACTAAATAATCATATTTTACACCATAATCAAGAACTCGACTCAGATATTGCATAAACTTAACAAGAGTATTTTGATGAAGTTTTACGACTGATTTTAAATATATCTCATATTCCATAGCAAAGGAATATTTGATTTGATCAATCTGAATATCTGATACTTTGTATTTGTAAACAAGAAAATCTAAAATCCTTCCCTTATACAATGTATATCGATTGAAAGTAATCTTCCCGATTTCAATACCAACAAGGTCTTCATATTGCTTATTGTGAAGTTCGCACAATTCGGAAATGGTCATGGCAAGTTTTTTTGAAACCTCATCCTTACCCATCAAACGATTTCGAATTTCATCAACAGTAATATCTTCTTGATTAGCTTTCATATTATGGAATATTTGCAGTACATCCATTTTCATAGTGTCCAAATGGAGATTTACAGTGTTAACCTTTTTTGAGCTGCCCTTTACTCTTCCAAAAGTGGAATCCCATTCTTCATAACTTACTCGATGTCCAGTCCCAATGTAGGCGCGCCTACCTGCCAGGTATAATTGCATCATGACTGGTGATGACCCTGAACTCTTTTTATCCGACCGTAGGATAAAATTAACCTTAAGAATTTCTAACTTTTTCATTTGTATTGCATGGTTTAAAAACGTGAAAAAATACTTCCCTGTTGCCACGCAGCGTAAAATATGTGAAGAATAGTCGTTAGTTTAACATTTGCGACAGCTTTTTTAACATTTGCGACTGTCGCAAATGTGTCGCAATTCGATGTATATTTGATTGCTTGTCGCTGAATTGTCGCATTAAATACAGTCTAAAATACATCGATTTGGTAAAGCATTCATTCATAACTCCCTGAAAAACAAATGCCAAACAAGAAATTAATCTTATTTGGCATTCATAAGGGTGATCCCGACAGGATTCGAACCTGTGACCCACAGATTAGAAATCTGTTGCTCTATCCAGCTGAGCTACGGAACCGTAGATATCTGATTTCTTCAAATCGGGTGCAAATGTATAGCTTTTTTCGTAATATTGCAATTCTATTTCATTTTTTTCAAAAAAAAATATCCTTATGAATCCTGATGCGGTCCAAATTCATCCACAATGGCGAGATGCACTTAGATCACAATTCGAATCTCCATACTTTGATGTCATTTCTACATCGCTTAAAAATGCAAAGGCTGATGGCAAAATAGTATTTCCACCAGGCCCTATGATCTTTAATGCTTTCAATATAACGCCACCACAAGATGTCAAAGTGGTGATAATTGGCCAAGATCCTTATCACAATCCTGGCGAAGCTATGGGACTCTCCTTTTCGGTACCACAAGGAATTTCAGTACCTCCTTCACTTAAGAATATTTACAAAGAATTAAAAACGGATATTAATTTTAATCCGCCTCCGCATGGTGACCTTACCTCTTGGGCCAACCAAGGTGTTTTTTTACTCAATGCCATATTAACGGTACAGAAAAATCAGGCTGGCTCACATAAAAATATTGGATGGCAACATTTTACAGACGCAACTATTTCTTATCTGTCGGAAAACAGACAACATCTTGTCTTTATGCTTTGGGGCAACTTTGCAAAAAACAAAAAAACGCTGATCAATACCACCAAACATTTGGTACTTGAATCCGCCCACCCTTCCCCACTAGCTGGAAATGCCTTCCAAGGTTGTCGTCATTTCTCTAAAGCAAATGAATATTTGATGGAAAATAATATAACGCCTATCAACTGGCAACTCTAAGCCAATATTTCTGGTTATAAAGTCATGTTATTTTAAACTTTAAATAAAATGAATACATATATTAAAATTGTAGCCGTTTTGGGAGTTGTAGCCGTTTCTATTGGCGCTTTTGGTGCACATGGATTAGAGCCATATTTGGATGCAAAACAGATTGCTACTTTTAAGACAGCGTCCTTATACCATTACATCCATCTTTTGGTAATGTTGGTTTTGGCATTTAAACTAAACAGTCCAAATAAAGTATTACAGACCAGTTATTGGCTATTTTTTGTGGGTATCATCATGTTTTCTGGTTCTCTGTATATACTGAGTACCAAAGATTTGATAGGTGGCGATGTTTGGAATGTTGTAGGGCCAATCACTCCAATTGGTGGGCTTTTCTTTATCTTAGGATGGGCAAACTTATTTAGATATAAGCATTTGGATTAACTCTTATCCTTAGGCTTCTGATTAAAATGTTTTGGCTTGCCTGAGTTTGGCTTTGATGTGTTACCCTTATTTGGATTTGGTTTTCCAGAATTAGAACGATTATTATTTGGTTTAAACCCAAACGTTTTTTTGCTTCTGACAAGGCTCCATTCTGGACTTACTCCGATATGTTCTGGCAAGTTTATCTTAGTAATAGTTGCACCTATCAATTTTTCAATATCTGCAAACTTTAGCATTTCATCAGAATTAATAAGGGTGATAGCCACTCCTGTCGCTTCTGCCCTACCCGTTCTTCCTATCCTATGGATGTAGTCTTCACCGTCGCCAGGTACATTATAATTGATGACGAGATCAATATCTTTAATATCAATACCCCTTGCTAGTACGTCTGTGGCAACGATGACACGCGTTTTCCTAGACCTAAATCTATTTAATACTTCTTCACGCTCTTTTTGTTCAAGATCAGAAGAGATGCCTTCTACGGTGTATCCTTTTCCACTCAAACTCCTCACCACTTCATTGACACTTTTTTTGGTAGATGAGAAAACAATGATACTTTCGAAGTTTGGCTTATCTTTAATCAAATCATTGATTAGCGCCGCCTTATGGACATCATTGGTCAGATAAGCTGCTTGGAGTACACCGGCAGATGGTTTTGAAAGTTCAATAGTTACCTCAAATGGGTCAACAAGATTTTGTTTGGCTAGATCTCTCATCTTTGTAGGCATAGTAGCGCTAAACATGAGCGTTTGTCTATTTTTCGGTAGGGCTTCTATAATCTTTTTAATGTCATCATAAAATCCCATGTCCAGCATCCTATCAGCTTCATCTAGTATCAAATACTTTATCTTGTCAAATTTGACATTACTCATATTTATGTGACTGATCAGTTTCCCTGGTGTAGCCACGATGATATCAGCATGACTTTCCAACCCTTTTTTCTGCACTTCCCACTCATTCCCCGAACCTCCACCATAGATAGCTATAGAAGATACAGGTACGAAGTAAGCAAATCCTTGTATTTGTTGTTCTATTTGTACGGCAAGTTCTCTTGTGGGTACAATAACCAAAGTACTAGTTCCATTATGTGGTTCGACCGCCATTTTGTGTAGTAAAGGTAGCATAAAAGCAGCTGTTTTACCAGTTCCTGTTTGTGCGCAAGCGATCAAATCTCTTCCTTTTAATATTTCAGGAATGGCTTTTTCCTGAATTGGGGATGCTTTCTCGAATCCCATGTATGAAATCGCTTCAAGAATGCGATCGTCTAGTCCTATTTCTTTGAATGTCATATCTTTATTATGATCAACTACTTTATTACTTTAATTCAAAATCATTACAAACGCAATTTTTATATGGCTATAATAGGGCATTTGGATGTACTCAGAAGTTAATAATATTGGTTTTATGTATTAATTAAAATGCAAATATATGATTTTTACTTCATGAAGTTGATAATCTTTGCAAATAAGTTCAAAACTACTTGATACCTTTGTGGGTTAATACATGTGTATTATCAGTAAATATGTGTTTTGGTAGAAAAAAATCAATTAATTGAGTTAATATATGATGATGAATTGGTTCAACAAGGAGAATTACTTTTTGAATCCAATGCTGTGTCTGACGTTTCTGTCTTAGACTCAAACCTTTATGTATGCCAAGTTAAAGACGGCTTGAATTATGAAGTCGAAATTTTTGGACCTTTTCTCAAAAAACAAAAGTTAAGTTGTGAGTGCGCATTTTTCAAGAGTAATAGAGTTTGTAAGCATGCTATTGCAGCCCTTTTTAAAATAAGAGAAGATTTTAAAGAAAAAGAGAAGTCTAAAGAAGTAGTGTCTGTAGATACACCTCTTAAAAAACAAAAGCTCGCAACCTTAAATATCAATCAAATTCTAGAAGAAATTGATCACGAAGATTTAAAGTCTTTTGTTAAAAACTATGCGAAACAAGACAAAAAATTCTCCACACAACTCAAAGTAAGTTTTGCTCGTAAAATAGATTTATCTAATAATCAAGATAAGTACAAAAACATCTTGAATACCATCATCAGACCTTACACAGGATTGCAAGCTAAGTCAAATGCATCCGAACTTAGGGCAATTATCCATGTATTGGAAGATTTTGGTGATCAAATTAATGATTGTATTGCCTTGGGACAATATAGAGAAGCCTTTAATATTTATGAAAGTGCTTTCGCAAAATTGGAATATGTAAGACATTACCACCAATATCATGCGGAACAAACGCTCAAATTGAGTCACAGCTATCACCAAATGATTGTAGATTTTCTTGGTGAAAAGTTGCCTCCTGAGCTAAGATTGGAGTTTATGAGCTTCTTAATTGACCTTGTAGGAAGATCTTATTATCATTTTTCTGACGTTCACAACAATATTATCAATCTATTATCAAAAACGAATAAGCCTAAAGACAATGACAAAATAAAAGTGATTTTACCTGAACTTATTGATAAAAAAAATGGAGAAGAACAAATCATTTTACTTGCCTTATATTTAAAATTGGAAGGTAAATACGGCAAAAGTCAACAGGTGTTTATCCAACCTTACCAAGGAAACATTTTGGATATTGTCGATCAATTACTTGCCATCAATGAAGAAGCCATCGCATTAGCTATACTAGAAAACAAACAAAATGGCAAAAGATTTGAAAAAGATGTGGCCAATCGATTGATATTTCTTTATGTGCGATTTAATCTCAAAGATAAGCTCATACAAACTGCTTATCAGGCTTATGTGGTAACAGGCGATTTAAAGTATATTGATATTCTGAAACGAGAATTGGATGAAATGCAATATAATGAAGCTTTAGTAAATATCGAAAATGACTTAAGAGATAAAAAGGCAGATCCATTATTCCTCATTAGAGTATATAAACGAGAAGAACGATGGGTAGAACTCCTAAATTACTTTGAAGAATTAGGTGACATAGAGCTTTTAATGCAACATGACTTAAGTATTTACAAAGCTGAAAGAATGGGTTTGGTAACCATATATCAACAATTTATCAGCAATTATCTTGATGAACATCTAGGAGACATAGCTTTTGAATATATAGAAAGCTTAAAAAACCATTTCAAACATCAAGCGATGGATGGTATGTTGCCGCCAATACAACGAATGTTTAAAGAAAAATATCCCCAAAGACCAAAATTAGCAGAGATCTTTAATTGATAGCTAGGGGTTAACTAAAAGTATTTGACCTTTTTTCACGTGCTATATTGGTTTAAGTTACCAACCTGACTAAGAGATTAGACAATTCTGTAATTTATTTTCAAAAATCGTATTAATTAAGGTTGCAGAATATAAATTGGATCCATCTAGACAGATTTCAATTATGAAGTCATTTCAAACCTGATTTTTTTTCTAATAAATAACTAAGGTGTAATTAATGTTAATCAATATCTAGGCTTAGTGAATTCTCAGGTAATTAAACTAAAAAAAAGAGCCCAACAATCACTATAGACTGTTGGGCTCTTTTATTTTATAAGCTTGATCTAAATTCTAGATTTTACTCCACGATGATCATTTTCTTAGTAGCTGTGAAGTCACCGCTTACTAATGTGTAGTAAAGAACTCCGCTAGTTCCAAGTTGCGCAGTAGTGAATATTTCACTATTGTAACCTTTCACTGCATCGATGTTTCTTACTGTCACTAATTTACCAGTTACATCGTATACACTCAAGCTTGCTTTCGCTGCACTTGGCATATTGAAGCTTACTGTTGTTTGACCTTTG
>DATGWZ010000025.1:0-49323 GCA_035299145.1 Saprospiraceae bacterium | reverse complement strand
AAGAAATTTGTATTGAAATAATACCGTTATTTGTAGTAACTAAATCAAAGATATTATGGGTACATCACTATTTGAATTTGTAGGTAGAGTAGGTAATATGGTATATTACAAACTTGATAGCAAACCAGTAAAACGTAGGATTGGAAAGGTTGATCTGGAAAAGATGCGGACAGCACCGCAAAATACAGAAACACGTAAAAATCAGTATGAATTAGGTGTTGCAGCTAGCGGAGGAAAACTATTCAGAGAGGGTTTGTTACAATTTACCAAAGGATTCACGATTCACTCCTATGCATCGGATGTTGTGTCCATCTTGCTGAATACTTTGCGAAGTGATACGACGCAACCAAAAGGGCAAAAACAAATAACCAATGGGTTGAAAAATGCTGCTTCACAGTTGGCTTTCAGCAAGTTAAATATATTTATCAAACGAGAAACAGCGTTTTATAAAAATACACTTCTAAGAAAAACAAATGACGGAAAGTCGTGGAGACTGAATCGAAATATACTCTTCGGAAAAGGAGTGAACGGAGACCAAATGAGTGTGAAAATAGGTTTTTATCACGTTGATTTTGAAGGAAGTATTGCCAATTATGAAGAAGTATTATCTATGGCATGTCATCGAAATGAAAAGATAGAATTTAGTGATTTCAAACTTCCAAAGTCCAATAAGAACAATACTACTCCGTGGACTTTTGTCATCGTGCAAGTGTGGCGGGAAGGGAGTTTTCAAGACATCACAGGAATGACGTATATGTCTATAGTGGACGTAGTGGACAATTATGTTTTAAACAATACTATTGACGAAAATAATGAGCCATTATTACATAAATGTGGGCGTGAAATGGAAGAAGGGCATGGATTGCACGAGTTGCAAACTCGCGCTAGCAGGGGTATCGAAGTTGCAAACTTCGACAATCGGAATTTGATTCATGGACATAGCCGTTATAGGAAAGATATTGTGAAATTTGGAGGGCAAAATGATTGGGGTGAGGTGATTGGGAAGGTAGCGAAGGGAGTTATGAGATGAGTTATGAAAGATTAGAGATGAGAGATGAGATAGGAGATAGGAGTTTTTTTTTCGCAGACTTTAATGGCATGCAATCTTCGATTGTAATGATTAATGCGTAGTGCCCTGTAATTATACAAATCAGCAAATCAAACAATTTGCTGTCGATATAGGCAAATTGCATCAAGATACTGCATCGTAACTATGAAGCTAAGACGAACAAGTATAAAGAGATAACCTGATCACAAAATCAACCGACCACTCCATACATCATCCTTACCTAATACTATTTCATCAAAATATTAAATAAATTTCACTTTGTTCTTATGTTATGATGGATTGGTATAACTTTATCCTATCGTTTTATAGATTATAGTGTTTTCTTGTATTTCATAAGTCCCGTTATTTTAATCGTTAGCCACAACTTGTTTATTATGTTGACACACATTATTATTACATATTTTGGGAAAGTAAGAAAAAGATCATTTGCCTTTTTATACCTATTTATAGCTTTTTCTATTACTTCTTATGGTCAAAACATCGATCTGCAAAACGCTAATATTAGCGTCAATAATGTAACTAAATATCAAAAAGTAGAATGGACTATTCAGTTGACAAGCCCAACTCTTGTCAATCCTTATGACTATGATGAAATAAATATCAAAGCAACTTTGGTCTCTCCTTCTGGCAAAGAAAAAGTTATAGATGGTTTTTTTATGCAGGATTTTAATCTCAATGAAACCAACGGAACCTTGACAATTATTAATCAAGGGGTATTCAAAATTAGATTTAGTCCTGATGAAATAGGTACTTGGAATTATACCATTCGCGTGGACTCAAAATATGGAAGTGATCAGCTAGCACCTGCTAGTTTTACGTGTACAGATAGTGACGAAAAAGGATTTATTCGCGTTTCACCTGCCAACTATCTGCACTATGATGATGGTAGTCAATACATTCCCATAGGCTATAATATTGCTTGGCATAATAATAACCCTGTGCTCAATTATACCACTTGGTTGTCAAAACTGAGTGCTGTGGGTGGCAATTTTTACCGATTGTGGATGCCGCATTGGGGACTTAGTATGGAATGGCGAAATGGCAATGGATACTCAGGATTGAGAAAATATAAGGAAACCAACATGGCTTATCTAGATTGGCTTGTCGAATACTCTGAAGAAAAAAACATGGGTATCATGTTGTGTATTCAGCATCATGGTCAAGTGTCTACTACCGTTAATCCTAATTGGAGCGAATCTCCCTACAATGTTGCAAATGGTGGACCTTGTGCTACGACAGCAGATTTTTTTACCAATCAAATAGCAAAAAACCATACCAAAAATAGACTGAAATACATCCTGGCCAGATGGGGCTACAGCACGAGTATTATGTCGTGGGAATTGTTTAATGAGGTCAATTGGACAGACAATGCCGTCGCAATAGAGACATCAGTTGCATCATGGCATGCAGAAATGGCTAGCTTCATCAAAGAAAATGACGTCTATGGTCACTTAGTCACCACAAGTACTGCAAGCGAAGATTATGGTAAAGAAATATGGAATAATCAAGATATAGACTTCACCCAAAGCCATATTTATATCAACAATGAAAATATAGAAAGAGCCATCGCCTCATCATCAAAACAGAGACTCAAAGAATTTGAAAAACCTACGCTCATGGGTGAATTTGGTCTTGGAGACAATGCCAATCTTTCTAATATCGATGCTGATGGCGTACATATACATAATACGATCTGGGCATCATTATTCAGTGGTGGGATGGGTACGGCTATGAGTTGGTGGTGGGACAATTATATCGAACCCAATGATTTGTATTTTCATTTCAAACCTATCGCTGCATCAGTTGCTAAGATCGACTTCTTAAAAAAGGATTTACAAACAGCGGATGCTACTATATTAAATGCTCCTGGAGATCTTACGTTTTCTACCTCATTAGGATGGGGCGAAAAAGCTAACGATGCCATCATTTCGATAAAAGTAGGTAATACTTATAGCAATGTTCCGCCATTTAGTACTTTCCTATATGGCAGTCAGTGGAACACACAATTCCGATCTCCGCCAACATTTGAGATAGATCACCCACAAGCGTCACAACTAGTCATCACGACAGGTAGTGGCACTGGAAATATGCCCATCATGGCTGTATATGTAGACAATGTATTGGTACTCAACAAAGCAGCAACCGTCAATACAAAATATTCTGTCAATATTCCACCTGGCAAACACTTGGTCAAGATAGATAATATAGGTACGGATTGGATCAATGTGTCGTCTTTTGCTTTTGTAGGTCTAGGAAGTGCCATCGATATTTACACACTCAAATCACCTGCTAAAGACTTCGCAAGTGGATGGGTCTTTAACAACGAATATGTACATACATCTCTCAACCTACCAGATGCTGTATCTGATGCAAAAGTGATGGCAACAGATTTTACAAATGGATTGTATGATATTGTTTGGTATGATTGCTTGGATTTTGACACCATAACTAGTGCTCAAGTTACGGTGACCAATGGGATTCTGCAGTTTGATATTCCATCTTTGCCTTGGGATGCGGTGTTTACTGCTACGATAAATAATGGACCAACAGCTACAAAAGATGTGGTATCATTAATCTATAAAGCCTATCCAAATCCTGTAAATTCAGGCGGACTAACACAACTAACCACTAAAGAACAAATTGACCAAAATAGCTTGGTGACACTTTTTGACAATATGGGCAAAATGTTATATCAATCACAAATTACCTTTACCAATGGAAGCGCAAATCTGCCTATTCCATTAGGTCTAAATACGGCATTGTATTGGATACATATTAAAACCAATAACCAAGCGACGACCATTCCTATCATCATTGAAAAATAATCGTTTTTATGTCTTTTAAATATATTTTAGTACTAGCCTTAACTTCATTATTTGCTCTCGAAAGTAGCGCTCAAGTCAATCCTAAAGCGAATAAAGAGACCAAAAATCTCTACCGTAATTTAGCTACGCTGCCTAATGGAAATTTCCTATTTGGGCATCAAGACGATTTGGCTTATGGGATAGGATGGCGACACGAGTTCGACAGGTCTGATGTCAAAGAATGTACAGGTGCTTATCCAGCAGTATTTGGATGGGATATCGCAGGGTTGGAAAAAGATAGCCCTAAAAATATAGATGGCATACCATTCGACTATATGAAAAAACTGATCATTAAAGGCTATGAAGAAGGTGGCATCCATACTATTAGTTGGCATATGGACAATCCTGCTTCACGTAAACATTCGTGGGATACCACTTATGCTGTGTTTACCATTATTCCTGGCGGCATTCACCACCAATGGTACAAAGACCAACTAGATAAAGTAGCTGGTTTTTTAGATGATCTCAAAGTTGGTTTTATATTTAAAAAGCACATCCCCATTTTATTCCGTCCATTTCACGAACATACAGGCAAATGGTTTTGGTGGGGAAAAGGCAATTGTACAGCTGACGAATACAAAGCTTTATACACATTTACTTATAACTATTTAGTGAAAGAAAAAGGACTCAACAACTTACTTTTTGCCTATTCACCAGATATTTTCGAGACAAAGGAGCAGTACCTAGAGTTTTACCCTGGCGATGAATATGTAGATTTATTGGGTATAGATGATTATCATGATGTAGGCTTGAATGGCAAGATAGAAGACCTGACAAGAAGAGTGGTTATGCTTGGTGAAATAGCTCGATCCAAAAACAAACCTTACGCTATTACAGAGACAGGATTTGAAGCGATACCACAAGCAGACTGGTGGACGACCAAACTACTCAAAGGCATCATGGGTAATGAGATATCCCGTGGTATATCCTACGTATTAGTCTGGCGCAACGATAATCCCAAACACCATTACGCAGCGCACAAAGGACATTTGAGCGAAGCAGATTTTATAAAATTTAAAAACATGCTTAACGTGTTGTTTTGTGGGGAGACTAAAAATATGTATAAGTGAGGAGATAGAAGTGAGGAGATATAAGATAGAAGATATGAGATATAAGAAAGGAGTGATGAGATTGCATGGTGGCATAGAATGCAGTCAGCTAAGAGCTACGATGCACTAACTTAAAACTTCAAGCCATAAATCAACTTAAACATTAAGGAATTAAGGGCATTAAGATTTTGATATTTCACCACCAGATTACAAGTTTTCTCAAAAAAAAATGCCTGCCTGAAATTCTTTTACTTCAGACAGGCGGTTCCCATTTACGAATAAAATACAGATGTATTTAATCTTACAGAGATGCTAGGATCTCTTTTATTTCTTTATTTGTTTTGGACTCGGATTTAATGACGACATTTTCATCTGTTTCCAATACTGCATTTGTCATGCCAAAATGATAATTTTCGTTACCTAAATCTGAAATTACCACAAAAGTTCCTTTACTTAGTGCATTAGGTATTAATTCTCCAGTGCAAATGCTCCATTCGTTTTTGCCTGTGTTATTTACTTTGAAAGTAGATCTCCCTGTATTAGAAATAAAATAAACGACACTATTATTATGGTTGAGTGCTATATCTATGGATAAGCATGTGATTGCTGTTTTGTTAGAGATATTTTCTTCAGATTTTGCAATAGCTATCCATTTTGTATTAGACTCAAACAATATCTTGTAACCTTGTAATGTTGTTTGGTTCTGCCCCGTACCCACTTGGTAGGTACTGAAGGTCAATGGATTAGCATCTGAACTCCTTCTGATCCAAGTCGTAGTAACACTTTCATTTGCTATACCATCAAGTAATATAAGAGAAGCAGGATTTATATCTTCAGTAGATGGGATGATAACTTCTATGGGCGTCCCAATAACAAGTGATTTTCCATTTTGAGTAAACTCAAGATGTACCATT
The DNA here is from genome assembly GCA_035299145.1 of Saprospiraceae bacterium. GTDB lineage: Bacteria > Bacteroidota > Bacteroidia > Chitinophagales > Saprospiraceae > OLB9. The sequence goes on along the minus strand of DATGWZ010000025.1, from coordinate 43,427 downwards.
TTTTTGCTTTCAAACATCTTACCATTATATATAGTAGAAGGCGCATACAGCAACTGTGTCTTCTGATACTCCATGTCATCAAAAGTCATTACCACATCACCCGTGACAGGCTGTCCTGTTTCATTTTTTAGTGCTAAAGCTGGTATCTGTATATGCAGTCCATTCGGAGCAGCGAAATAAAATCTGTCGTTTGTAAGAGAGATTTTATACTTTTTGGGTGCTTCTACGATTTGTCTAAGAAGCAATGTTTGGTCAATTGCGTAATCTTGGTCTGGTATGAATATTACTTCGTCCTTACCACAAGAAAACAACATAAATGCCAATATTACTATTAAGCTATATTTTGCGTTCACTATAAGTATCTGTTACTAATCAATTTGTGTCTCAATAGTAAAGACCCTCTAAGTGTCAAATTCGCTGCCTAACCAAATGTTAAAATTTATATCGCAGACCTGTAGCTACTCCGAAAGTATTAAAATTTTGCTTTAAAGCATAGTCTCCTACGGTCATACTTTCTGTCTGCAATCTTACATGTGGCTCTAATACAAAGTCGATATTAGATGTAAGATGATAAGCCAAACTGATACCACTATAAACACTCAATCCAAGCTGAGTTTTGTATATTACCTCAGCATTTTCCTTGCCTGAGGTGAATTCTATTGGTGTATTGCTATTCTCTCCTAGCATCATTCCACGCTGACTAAATCCAAGATTTACATATACGCCTGCTGTAGCAGAAAGGCTCAAATGTCTGTTTGCCAATAACGTAAATCTAGCTATGACAGGAATATCAAATGATCTGAATTTATTGAAAACTTTTATTTTTTCTGTACCTGGCACGACTACGATTTCTTCCGTAATGATACTATCTACGATTTTACCATTTTCGTACACATAATCTTTGATGGTAATCAATCTTGTCTGGTTGGACTCAGGATCTGTGTATTCAAACTTTTCATTTATTTGACTATAATTAAAGCCTGTATGAAGATTCCATCTATAACTAAGGTTATAACCAAATCTTGCACCCAAAGAATAAGAATACATTGACTTCTCCGTCTGATTTCTCATATCTAAATAACCTTGAGATTCACCGCCATTAGGTTCTAGTACTTTACTTGCATAATCATGTGAGAAATATACATCTAGGCTTTTATCTCTCGCATCAAAAACAAATGGGCATGCTTTAGCTGGTTTGCTATTTTGCTTGAATGGTGTAGCGTATTTGATCCTACGTTGTACGGGAAATTTTGTATTCCTAAGCTTATTACTAATCGCTTCCACGTAAACAGGCGCTCTATATTCCATAGAAACATTTTCTTGGTCTATATCTTTCGTTTGTTCAACATCCAAAGCAATTTCAGATGCTGGCAATACAACATTAGTTTCGTCTGTTTTTATAGTATTTGTTCTTGTATTGAAATTACGCTTGATATTTGATTGGACTGATCCGATATTAGCTGAAGCTATTTCATTAATTTCAGATGTATTATTAATAGGTGTATTCAATGATGGACTCTCTAAGTGATCTATAGAAGATATTTTGTTATTTAGATTTTCTGAAGTATTTAGATTTTGGACAATAGAAGTTTGGTTTTGGATATTTGAATTGTGTTTAGTATTGGTGGTAGCCTCTGGCATTGTGTACCATGAAACCAAAATGGCACCTACTAATACTAGAATACCAAAAGAAATAAACATAATCGGAACGAGTGGTCTCAACTGCTTCTTTGGTTCTGGCAATCTAGAAGCAATATTCTCCCACGAACCCGAAGGCACATCGACTGTATGATGCTCTAATTTATTTCTGAATATTTTGTCAAGTTGGTTCATATTGCGACTTTGTACAATTCATGGACTTTATCTTGAAGAATTCTCCTTGCTTTGACCAATTGTGATCTCGACGTGGACTCTTCAATGTTTAATAACTCACTTATCTCTTTGTGTGTGTATCCTTCTATAGCAAACAAATTAAATACCATTCTATATCCGTCAGGAAGTGAGGATATTAATTTTACCAATTCTTCTTCTGATAGTAAAGAAAATATTTCTGGTCCTGCCGAGTCTTCTTTAACATTCTCCAGACCTATATCTTCGTGACTGACAGATTTTTTGGCGTTGTTTTTTATGGCTGTGTTGATGATAATTTTCCTAATCCATCCTTCAAATGATCCTACATGTTCATAATCCTTCATATAGGTAAACACTTTGACGAAAGAATCTTGCAGTATATCTTCAGCTTCTTGTTTGTGGCGTGAGTAACGTAGACATACTGCCATCATCTTACCAGCATACATATTGAAAATATCTCTTTGGGCTATTCTATCTCCTTGGAGACAAGCCTTGATGAGATCCTTCTCAGTTCTGCCGTTAACTAATAATGGTGACATGCTATATGCTACATTTATGACTTTATGATGATTATTTTAAAAACATCTCGATTATTACTTTTGGAATAACCATTATTCTTTAATTATTATTGCGTCGTCTATCTGCGGATCACCATCTCCATCATGATCATCTTGTCCACGTTGTGGTGTTTTACTGACTGTGATCTTGCCTTCGCTGAATGCGTCATAATCTCCGTCTGCATACTGACTTGCTTTAGAGAAAAAATCGTCTTTCGTATCCAATAATGAACCACCTGTAGTCAAGGTCTCATCTGCAAACTCTTTTTTTGGTTTTGCATCTTCTTCTGCCATAAACGCTTCTGCCTTTTCTACCGTCTCATCAAATTTTTTACCTATTGCATCAGCGACTTCTCTAGCTTTTTCAGCAAATACATCCTTGGCATCACCGATTTTGTCCCATGCTTTATCTGATGCATCTAATACCTTTGCACCTACTTTCTCAGATATTTCACCTGCTTTTTCTAGCACTACTTCGCCTTTCTCCATCACTTTGGCGCCCACTTCTTCCGCTAGGTGTCCTGCTTTTTGGACCATTTCGTTTTCACCTATTTTGATGATCACATCATTTGCTTTGTCTATTGTCTTATCTATGAAACTTGTTTGTGCAGATTCAGCTACTGGACTTATTTCTTCCTGAGCAGTAGTTTTGGTGGACTCCACAAATTCTTCAAATGTGTCGACTGCCTCTGGGATGATAGGCAGATTTGACGCTGCACTTAAATTTTGAGTTTCTGATGTAGACGTAGATTGTAAAAGCGTATTCACTTTGTCTTCGGTAGTTTCTACTACTACATTGACATCTTCTTTGATTGTTTCGGCCGCTACTTCACTTGCATCCGCTACTTCTTCTGCTTTATCTTTAGTTTTGTCCCATACATTATCAGCCATATCTTCTAGCTTGTCGACTGCCGTAGTAGCAGCTTCTTTTGTTTGCTCAAAAGCAGTTTCTGCTTTATCTGCTACATCGCTAGCAACTTCTTTGGTTTTGTCCCAAACTACTTCAGCTGTAGACTCTACTTTTTCCATCGCAGCATTTGCCTTTTCTATGACAGTCTCTCTCAGACCTGAAGTTTTATCAGAAATATCACTTACGGTTTCTTTGGCTGCTTCAGCTAAATCTCCAGCTTTTTCTTTGGTATATTCTACAGTTTTTTCTACTGCCGACTTAGCTACAGATTCTGTGGTAAAAAACAATCTTTTTAAAGAACCTAAAAAACTCATAATGTTGTTAATTTTGGATGTAAGATATTTGACGTAAAATTAAGGTATTTTACATTACAAAAGATAATGTAAGGGTACTTATTTTCAATGATATACACATATTTATACCAAAATCCCATTTTTATGACGTTTATATTGAAATACTTGGTGTAAATTTGCCATTTTTCGAGCGATTACCGACGGAGGTATCCATAAAATCAGAAGATTGAGTAGTTTAAAATCGTTTTTTAAAGACACTGTTATTTATGGTATTGCTGCGGTATTGCCAAGGGTAATTAGCATCGCAATAGTGCCTGTACTTACTGCGGTTTTGGCCAAAGATGAATTTTCCGATCAAACCACATGGTATGTTTACGCGGCATTTATCAATGTATTGTTGACATTAGGCATGGAAACTGCATTTTTTAGATTCTACACCACAGAAAAAAACAAAGAGAACGTTCTATCATCTTCATTTAGTCTATTGATATTCAGCAGTCTATCATTTGCATTGATAGGGACTTTATTATCAAAATATTTTTCTCCATCCTTAGGATTTTCAGATCCTTTGTTTATACAAATCTTGGTGTGGACAACCGCATTAGACACTTTGGTAGTCATACCGTTTGCATTATTACGTGTGAGCAATAGACCGATTAAATTTATGGTCATCAAACTACTCAATGTATTAATCTATTTCTTGCTGACGTCTTTCTTTTTGCTTTTACTGCCCAAATATGCTGTTAGCAATAGTGAATTATTACATAATTTTGGCATAAGTATTCCTTACAAACCTAGTGTATTTCACATTATTATTTCTAATCTTTTTGCTAGTTTTATAACCCTTTTGCTACTTGCTCCTGAAATATTCAAAATTAAATGGTCACTAGATAAAGAATTGATCCATAGAATGTTGCGATACTCCATGCCGATCATGATAGGTGGCATTGCTTATGCTATAAATGAAAATATAGATAAACTCATCATCCAAAAACTGATGGACAAAGAAGCAAATGGTGTGTATGCTGCTTGTTATAAATTGGGTGTATTTATGACCTTGTACATCACAGCGTTCAGAATGGGTGCTGAACCATTTTTTTTCAACCAAGCTGCTTCTGCAGATGCCAAACAAAAATACAGTAAGATCATGACTTGGTTTGTCATATTGGGTTGTCTTTTTATGGTATTTGTGGTCGGATTTCTAGACATTTTTGCTAGCCTTTTTATACGTCAACCTGAATATCTCCCTGGCTTAGTGATCGTTCCTGTCATCTTACTTGCCAATCTATTCTCTGGCATATACAACAATCTTGCTATCTGGTACAAACTGACCGACAAAACAAAATTTGGTATGTATATCAGTATCTTGGGTGCATTGTTGACCGTCGTCTTTTTATTGATTTTTGTGCCCATGTTTGGCATTATGGGTGGCGCATGGGCTACGCTACTGACTTATGTGACGATGGCTTCCTTATCTTATTATTTGGGTAGAAAATACTATCCTGTGGATTATGAAATTAATAAATTGGTATTTTACATCGTAATCTCTGCTGGATTATGCTATGTGAGTTTTGTATTATTTCGGGAAAACTATTATGTCAGTATCGCCAATGTCATCATCTTGCTAAGTGCTGTGTTTTTTATGGAAATAGGTCGGATGTCAAATATTAAGACTTTTTTGAAAGCACCCTAACAATCCGAACTGCGAGTTAACAGCTACGAACAAAATCCTACGATCTAAAAGCTTCAAACTTAAAACTAAATATCGTCCTAACCATTTAGGAATTAAGGATATTAAGATTTTAATATTACATCACTTAACTTCGAGACTTTACCAGATCACTAAAACCCTGAATCTTAAATTACATCTTCACTACTTTCTTGACATATTTGATGCCATTTTTTCCTACGATTTCTAGCAAATAGACACCAGGTAGTAAATGTGATAAAGACAGTGCCACTTTTTTATCGTTGCTATATTTTACAACAGGTGAATGTGCCATACCTGAGACGTGTAGCAATCTTATTTTTTTTATATCTATCAGGTTAACATCCATCTCTAGTGAAAGGATATCTCTTGCAGGATTAGGATATACTTTTATTTGAGTCTCATCTATATTTTGGGTTTGGTTTTGGCAAGCCGTTTTGAAGGTGTCTATTTGACTTGTTGCAGAAACGATGTCGTCACACATGATACTATATTGGTACTCATATTGTGTACATTCTGTCAGTCCTGAAAGAACGATCGAGTCTGTCCCCCACGATGATAGCCAAGTAGATTCACCCTTTTTTCTGAAACTAACCAAGATGGAATCGCTAACTTCATTTAGGTTTGAAATATTGAAATTTACATTTGTATTTTCTATGGAACTAATCTTTAATGTTGCACTTTCATTACAATAGTTATTGAAGACAGAAATACAATAATCTTCCACTTCTCCATACTCGTATTCAGCATCATCACAGGCACCTCCGAATGATTCATATGACATGATCACGCGCATCAAAGTGGTACCTTCCACAAAATCCTTTGGCACTGAAAAACTACCGGTCACGCCATTTCTTATGGATTCATCTGTTACAAAAACTTCATCTTCCGTATCCCACAATCCATTTTGATTCCAATCAATATAGATTTTGTAAAAATCTGGAAATACATTGGAAGCATATCCTGCAATTATCTCGAAATTATAGATTTGATCTGGATATAATATGGTGGTAGGTCCACCTGCAAAACTACGATAACCAATAGGTGATCCCAAACTTCTATTGTCAATATTACCCAGCTTAAACTGAGCTATCCATTCTTGGGAAGCATCTTTGGGACCGAAAACACAATATTCATTGGACGTACATGAACCACAGGAAGTTGTGATGTCTATAGCTTCTGTAAATCCTGATTCATTTGCATATTTTGTGCATAATGTTTGCAACCGTGCCGTATAACCTTGACATTTAGGAAGATTGGAAAATTCAAAATAACTGGTATCTACGACGTAAGTGGTTACGATGTTATTTTGATCTGTAATTTCAAGAGTATACTCTGTATTTGGAATATAATCCCATGATAATGAAATACTATTTTCACCTGAAATAGCAAGGACATCTAATGGTTTATTGCAACAGCCTTCCGTAAATATAAATGAAGAATAGCTATATTGGTCTGCAATAAATCCGCAATCACTACCTAATTGAATTTCGTATTCGGAACAAATATCTAATCCTGGAATTTGATATTTTTTACTTATATTTTGAATGATTGTCCAATTAGTATCGTCTACTTTCCTATATCTGACACGCACTTCTGATGAACCTGATTCTGAAGCCCAATTGACAATAATACCAGAGTCAGTTGCAGTGTAGGCAATACCAGCTGGAACAGAGCAGTCTTCGCAGAGATCCATAATATTGCTCAGCGCTCTGAATGCATTCAGTTTTCCGCCTGTAGTGGTGATATTTTTTAAAGTGTTATTGGGCGTATTGCCATGTAGCAACATATCCTTTGCTACAAGTGCAGCTTGATCTGGATGGGTTTTGACCAATTCCATGAATGTCTGACATGGGGCAGCGTATATCAATCCTATCACACCAGTGACATGGGGCGTAGCTCCTGAAGTACCTCCAAAAGTTCCATAAGCAGTCCGTGTGACGGTATATGCCTGATGACCATAAGACCCAATATCTATGGTGCGTCTACCATAACCTGCGTCATTAATTTTAACATCAGATTTAGTAAGATTAGTGACAGAAATAAGAAAATCGCTTGAGCATGATGTCGGTAAATCGCCTTGGACGTCTACATCAGTATTGGCATTAGCTGTGGCTCCACAACTTATAATCCCTTCGTGACCCAATGAGTCATACATCGCGCACCAAATAGGTGCTGTCTCCGCTAGTGTATCATCTATACCCCAAGATGCATTCGTCGCAACTACAAAAGCTCCTTTTGCCCCATTGCTTTCATTGTACATTTTGCGCAGTTGGTACGGGTAAGCATAGGATGCAATAGCATTAGCTTCAGAAGGAAATCCATAATTAACGATCATTAGTTTTATGTCCCAATTGACACCACTTACACCTAGATTATTATTACCTTTTGCACCTACGATACCAGCTACAGGTGTACCATGACCGCCACCTTGATAGACATTATCGTCATTTGCTCTGATGTCCCATCCTCTATAATCATCTATGTATCCATTGCCATCATCATCGACACCATTACCAGGTATTTCATGAAAATTTTTCCACAGATTATCTTTCATGTCAGGATGTTCAGGATTTATACCATCATCTATGATACAAACCACAATCGTATCTCCATCAGGTGTAAGGCCACCTGTCGTAATATCCCACGCCAAATCCATATCCATATCAGCACCAGCAATACCACCGGTACTTCCAGTATTGACAAATTGCCATTGTTTATTAAAGTCTGTATCGTTTGGAGTTGCCCTTGGTGTTATCAATCTATTTTTAGATACATGTTTTAAAATTTGTGTAGACTTCAGAGCTTTTTCAAAAGACAACTCATTCACGCTTGTATAATCTACTGAAACCAACCACAGATTGAGTGGGGCAGACATAATTTGTTTTGATTTAAATTGTGTAAACCGTTTTTCTACAGAAATGAGTTTTTTTCTCACTTGCTCTAAATCTCGATTTTGATCCACTTCTACAATGAATTCACCGAGTACATGATTCAGTTTCTGGCTATTAGCCAAAGAGATGTTAAAAATAAATGCAAAAAGTAAAAAACCGAGCTTTGAAGGAGAAAAAAATGACATAGAAACAATTTTGGTCAAAATTAAAACTTTATTCTGATAGGAATGAAAAAATTATTGAATTTACCTTCACCAAGACAAAAAAAGGTAAAAAATAAGGAAAAACACTGAATTTTTTACAAATTACAAAAAAAGTTAATGTATTATTTGTTGCATAACAGCATTTATTACTATATTTGTATTTTAAATATGTTTTAATTTAATTACTAGGGTCATGTTCAAGAAAATACAATTTATTATTTGCACAATCGTAATGGTCAGTTCCATGACGATTTCTGGTCAGAAATTGATCAAAAAAGCCGAAATGCAGGTAGAAAATGGAGACTTTCACCTTGCGGTAGATTCATATAGAAAATACCTTTCTGCCAATTCAAAAGATTATTTAGTTATGTCTAAACTTGCTGAATCTCTCGCCTTAGCTGGTGAACTAGATGACGCAAACGAACTGTATGAAAACATCACCAAAAACACATTTATAGATGCAAATGTGTATAGAAAGCATGGAGATTTGCTCAAAAAACTTGGTATGTTTGAAGAAGCGAAAGCTAGTTACACGACATACAGCACCTATGTACCACAAGATGGTCAGCATTGTCTAAAAGGTGTAGAATTTGCCATCAAAGCGCAAAGTAATAAAGCAGACTATGAGACATTTGTAATGCCATCTAATAGTACAGTTTCTGATTTTGGGCTTACGTTTTATAAAGATTTGCCTGTATTCAGTTCTTTCAGAAATGATATCCTGATGACAGAAGCAGAACGATTGACTAATGTAGACGAACTAGCACATAAATCTTTTCTATACAATGCCAAGAAGAACAGACTAGGTTTTATAAAAAATATAGAAGGAAATATGAATCACATAGGTCCATTAAGTTTTTCAGCTAATGGAACATCTTGTGCTATGATTGAGTCAAAAATAAAAGATACTTACTCATTTATAACAGCTGACAGAATATCTAAACTTTACATTGCAGACATAAATGATAAAGGCGAAGTAACATCTTCTAAACCATTCACATACAATGAAGTAGGATCTTCTATCAACTCTGCGCATATGGCATTTGATGGTAGTGCCATTTATTTTTCTTCTAATAGACCTGGTGGATATGGTGGATATGATATATATGTGAGTTATCTCGATGAGGGCAAATGGTCATTGCCAAAAAATCTAGGAAGCGAAATAAACACAATGGGAAATGAAATCACACCATTTTTGCAAAAAAATGAATTATATTTTTCATCTGATTTCCACATAGGTATAGGTGGGTATGACATCGTAAAAAGCAAGGTAGAAAATGGCATTTGGACAGAAGTAACAAACGTAGGTTCGGGCGTAAATTCCATAAATGATGAATATTTCCCATCGTTCAATCGTATGGGTGAGCTTTATGTGACATCAAATAGACTAGGTGGTAGAGGTGGTAACGACATTTACAAAACACGTAAAATCATCACTGATGATCAAGATGGAATGCTAGTAGATATTCCAAAAGCTGTATCACTTGATGCTATTGCTGCGGAAACTCAAAAACATACTGGAAATCCTGAACTTGATGCCATGGTATCTTTGAAAGGTTCGAACACAGAAATAGTAGAAAGAACATCATCTCCAATGGCACAAGAAGTTGCTTTTAAATTGCCTGTATTCGATACCAAAGTGGTAGGAAATATGGAAGCTGATGATTCATATTTTATTGGAGCCCACAGGATAGCATTAGATCAAGCAATACCAAATACAGAGGTATTTTTTATCCAATTAGCATCCATGTCATCTGTTAAACCAAATTTCAAAAGATTTAAATCATTGGTCAAATTTGGTAATGTGTACAAAATGCTTAACGGGTCATCTATTAAAGTAAGGCTTGGATATTTTGACAATAGAGCAGAAGCTGAAAATATATTGGCAAAAGTAAGAGCTAATGGATTTCAAGATGCGTTCATTACCTTTGAATTACTCAATACTGCAAAAATGGAATTAATTTTGACTAGTTCGGATGCAGATAGTTTTACGGACGAAGGAAATTTCCATTCAAAAAATCCAACTGAAGAAATGAGAAACTTCAAAACTGGTAATAAATACAAGGTAAGGTTAGCATCGTATGAAGACCCTATTTGGTTTGATGTAAATAAAGTAAAAGACCTAGGTAGAATAGAACAATGGACGAAAGGTGGTTGGACAATTTTTATATTAGCTGGTTATAACAATCTAGAAGAAGCAAAAGCTGCAACTGTAAGCGCACAAAATCGTGGATTCAAAACTGCAGAAGTTGTCATAGATAACGGTGGGATACTAGAAAGACTAAAACAAAATTAAAATCATCTTCAAATAAGTTCTAAATATCTAAAATGAAATTTTATAAAAATAAATCTAATAGATATTTAGATATCAATAAAAAAGGGATCAGTATTTAATTACTCATCCCTTTTCTATTTTTGCTATTTAAAAGTATGACTTAAATAACCATCTCAAAATAAAGAAATCTGTGAATGTTTTCGCAACAAAATCCACTTTCTGAATCCCTGATCAATACCTACCAAGACAAGAAATGAAGTCACTACCCAAGCGACCATATTTGTTGCCTTTTCGTCTAACTGTAGTAGTGGTATATAAGAAGATTCTGTACCTTGAAATCTCAGAGCAGTAGCAATACCTATAATAGCGAGAATAACTAAACCATAAATCCAAGTACGAGGCAACAACTCTTGACTTGTTTTGGAAGCAACTGTTTCCAATATCTTTTTATTTAAATGTCTTTCAAAATCCTGACTCATTGGCGTAAATGAAGTCTTAGCCAAGAATGCATTTAAAGCAAGTGTTTCTTGATATTCTTGATTAAATGCAGAATCATTAAGAATGTTTGATTCTACAATCTTTTTCTCTTCATCGGTACAATCACCATCAATATATCTCCAAATTAAATCTTCCATAATAATACACTTTTATGTTAATCAATGGCTGTTATCAAAATATTTATTGGCATGTTTTGCCAATTCTTTACGCGCTCTAAATAATTTTATCTTAACATTACTCTCTGTCAAACCAGTTATATCTAAAACTTCCTTTATACTTCTCTCTTCTAAGTAAAAAAGGGAAACAATCACTCTCGACTCTTCATCTAGATGTTTTAATAACGAATTTATACCTTCTTTGGTTTCATGTTCATTAATATTATAATCTGCTTTTTTGTCATAAACTGGTTCAGGAGATGTGGATAAGTCTACATGAGATTTTAATTTTCTCTTGGTATCTATAGCCGTTCGATAAGCTATTGTATAACACCATGCTTTAAAAGAAGACTTTATATCAAAATTGTCCACAGATTTCAATACTTTCATGATGCTATCTTGTGTCGCTTCTTCTGCTAATTGGTTGTGGAGCAGAATTTTGTAACAAACATTATATATAAATTGGCCATAAGTATCTACAAAAGAACTTATTGTTTTTCGATCTCCTGCAAGAAGAAGACGGACCAAATTATCATCAAAATCAAAATTCACGCTATTCGATTATTCCAAACAATATACGACAAGAATGTAGAATCGGTTACAATAGTATTTAAATAATATTTTTTTCTACATTTTGTAACCAAGTTTAAACGTTTATCGTAATGATTTCAAATAATAAAATTTAATATCATGGCAAGCGAAATTATTGGAATGACGGGTTTTTTTATAACCCTTATCGTATTTATCTCAATGTACTTCAGAACGAGACATATAGAACGTATGGAACTCATAAAACATGGCAAACCAGCTACAATCTTTAAGGTAGGCGCTAGTGATTCAAACAGTGCGTTAAAACTTGGGTTACTTTTACTGTCTATAGGTTTTGGGTTGCTTATCGGTCTTTTTGTAGACTATATGTTTGATACCGAGCCAGCAGGTGTTTTTGTATGCATCTTGATTTTAGGTGGCATATCATTAATTTTCTATCACTTGTATATGGAAAAAAAATCTACAGGCGAAGAAAAGGAAACAGACATGATGGTGTAGATTTGTGATCATAAATATAAACTCTAAAAAAAAGGCAGTGTAATACGTAAATTACGCTGCCTTTTCCTTATTTAATAGCTGCCTATTCTATTACTATTTTAAAATACTGGATAGTATTATCTTTCAAAATGGTAACGAGATAAATTCCCGTATAAATAATCCATTGACTCTGAAAACCATGCAACAATTAACATATTCATACTACCTAACACTAATCAATCACTATGTATTCCTGCCATCTTATCCTTAAGCGGTCTACCATCCTTCTTTCCTATTACGGCTTTAATCTCTGCTAAAATAGATAGTGCAATCTCTTCAGATGTTTCTGCGCCTATGTCCAAACCTGCTGGACTGTGGATCGTAGCTAATTGCGCTTCTGTTAATGGTCTACCTTCATCAGAATATTCTAAGAGCATTCTTTCTAGCTTTTTTTTCGGACCAAGCATGGCTATATATTTGGCACTGTTTTGACATAGTTCATAGAGTAATGCTTTGTCATAATTGTAATTGTGTGTCATCAAGGCAAAAAATGTAAAATTATCTATTTTGATATTTTTAACTACTTCTTCAGGTTTTGCAATAAGCACGTCACACGCTTTGACAAATCGCTCTCTTTTGGCATAACTGGCCCTTCCGTCTATCACTGTAGTATCCCAACCAAGTACATCAGCCATCTCAACCATTGGCAAAACATCATTGCCTGCACCGACAATAACCAATGAAATCGCAGGTGGGACAAACTCAAGAAAGGCCGTCATTTTTTCACCATTCATCTCAAGATCTATCCATGAGTTTTTACCCAATTTGTGTACCCTTTGGCTTTCAATTTGTATTAAATCGGATTGGAAATCCACTATGTTTTTACCAAATATTTTATTCTTTTCGTCTATAAATAACAGCGTACCAGCACTTGGTTGTTTTTTGTGTTGCAAGGTAAAAAAAGTAGCAATGACTGCATTTTGTCTACTAGAAGTCATCTTTTCAAGTAGCTCAATAGGGTGATTAATAGTCTCGTAATCAATAGGTTCGATCAATATCTTGATAATTCCATTACAACCAAGACCAATACCAATCTTCGCATCATCTTCATCCATGGTGTCATACGTAACCAATGCTGGAACTTGTTCGTTAATAACATGTAATGCTTTGCGCATCGCATCACCTTCGAGACAACCACCACTGATAGCACCTGTCAATCTCCCATCTTCGGCAATAAGCATCCTGGCGCCAGGACGTCTGTATGACGAGCCTTCCACGTGGACAACAGTCGCTAGAGCACATTGTTTCCCTTCGGATTTTAGTACTTTATAACTGCGTATGATGTCTCTGATTTCTTTCATCTGTGATGGTTAAACCAAATATAAACTGACACGATTTGAATTGAGCTACTTAAAATTTTCTATTGATTTACTTCAAAGTCATCACAGACATATATGGATGGTCAGGATTGACAATTAATTCTTGTCTTAAGGGATGAATAAGTACATCCATATCTTCCAATGGAATAGCACCAAGTAGTGGATCGCTATTGCCGGGAAGTACCATCGCTAAACAGGAAGTAGTTCTATTTTTGAATTTAACAATGACAGGTCCAACGACATCCATCTCAATTAATCGATTATCAGCAGTAAATGCTGACCTTTTTTCTATAAAAGGTAATTGTAACTGTACTTGAATTTCTTCATTGATACATAAATTGTAAGCACCAGTATCTACGAGCATATCAATACTTATTTTTTTTATTTCGTCTTGATCAATATAGTTTTTCCTTGCTAATCCTATGTCTTCAGCGTTGATCAATTCTATTTCTGCATAAATTAAGCCCATATTATAAATTTCATCTTGTATTGGTTAAACATATGATCGCTGGTTAAAGTTCCTTTTTTTTTGACAACGGATTGCAATCCATTGTTGAGATGTCGCCTATGTTGCGCATCTTAGGTGATTTGCATGTGTTATTACGGTTCATGGAAACCAACGGATTGAAATCCGTTGTTGGGATATGAGCCGATGCTACGCATCTTAGGTGTTTTACAACACTTGGTTGCTACACCCTACCCCATCAACTTAGGATCTACCAAAAAAGGCTGATCATAATATCGTTTGCCTGTGGCTTTGTACAATGCATTGGCCAATGCACCTATCACTGGTGGATTGAGTGGCTCGCCGAGACCTGTGGGATCTTTTTTGTTATCTACAAAATGAACTTCAATTTCCTTTGGCGCTTCTCTGTGTCTGATGAGTCGATAGGTATTAAAGTTGTTTTGTTGTGGGACACCGTCTTTGAGTGTGATGGCGCTATAAGAACCATGACCTATACCATCGATAATACCACCTTCTGCTAGGTTGGTTGCTGCAACAGGGTTAATCACTAGACCACAATCTACCGCTGCAGTTACTTTTTTAATGATTGGCGCATTGTCCTTCATTTCTATCTCCACGATTTGCGCGACGTAGGTATTATGACAGAAGTACGCGGCTACACCACGATGCAAACCTGCCAAATCTTTGCCCCATCCTGACTTTTCCTTGATGAGCTGAAGTACGCCAGCATATCTTTCTGCTTCGTAATCATTGTCTTTGCCTACTGGACTTGTTTTTGCTTTTTCTAGCAATTCCAATCTTAAATCTATTGGATCTTTACCCATCGTTTCTGCTAATTCATCGAGAAAAGACTGCTCAGCACCTGCTATAAAATTAGATCCTGGAGCCCTGAAAGCACCTACACTCACATTGGATACTACGGTCCATTCTTCTGCTAGATAATTATCCACTGCTCCAGCTGGAAAACGATTGGCAGATAATGAGCTTTCTGGTACGCCACCTGTTTTCACATGAAAAGCTAGAAGGTTTTTATTTTCGTCTAGTGCTGCTCGGTAAGTGGCATGATATGCTGGGCGATAAATCCCAGTGGTCATATCATCTTCACGAGTGTAGATCAATTTGATAGGTGCATTCATTTTTTGAGAAATAACGGCTGCTTCTATTAAAAAATGGCCATATAATCTACGACCAAATCCGCCACCCATACGCGTCATTTGGATGTCTATCTTTTCTAATGGCAATCCTAATCTTGTCGATGCAGATTTTTCCATAAACTCTGGTGTCTGTATAGGTCCTACCAGTTCTGCTTTATCGGCAGTGACATGGGCGAAAAAGTTCATTGGTTCGAGTGTACTGTGCGCCAAAAATGGTGCTGTATAACTTCGTTCCAAAATAGTGGCTGCTTTTTTGAATGCTGCCTCTGGTTCGCCATCTTTTCTAACAACCGTTGCGGAAGATTTAGATGCAGCAATCATTTTTGCTAAGTGATCTTCTGTATTCTCCAAACCAGCAGGTGTGGTAACTTTCATTGTAGAACCAAAAAATGGTACTTCTACTTCCTTACTCTTTATTTGTTCCCATTCGCAAGTGATGGCTTTTTTAGCATTCATTACTTCCCAAGTGGTATTGCCCACTACGACAACCAATTCGTTGAATGAAATGGTATCACACCACTGTGTTTCGTCCCCTTCTTTATACACATCAATTTTAAAAACATCTTTGATACCAGGCATTGCCTTTGCGGTGGCATCATCAAATGATTTTAGTTTAAGACCAAAAGCAGGTGGATGGACGATCATGGCGACCAACATCCCTTCTTTTTTATAATCCAATCCAAATAATGGTTTGCCCGTGACTATTTTTTGGCCATCTACATTGTTTCTGGATGTACCTATGATTTTGTATTCATTAATTTCTTTGAGTTTGACTTCTTTCGGCACTTCGATATTGGCCGCAGCTGACGCCATTTCTCCATATCCAGCAGATTTACCACTATTTTTATGATGAATCATACTGGCTTCTGTAGTGATTTCTGACACAGGTACACCCCAAGCTTTAGCCGCAGCTTCTTTGAGCATCTGACGAGCTGTAACGCCAGCCATTCTAAGTCCCTCCCAACCATGACGGATGGATTGACTACCACCGGCTAATTGTCTATTAAAAATAGAAGTATCTAGTGGCGCTTGTTCTACAATGACATATTTCCAATCCACATCAAGCTCTTCTGCGACGATCATTGGCATCGAAGTTTTGACATTCTGACCGATCTCCGGATTGGGTGACATGATGGTGACGACACCGTTTTCGCCGATTTTCAGGAAACCGTTTATTTTAAACCACTCTTTGGGCATGGTCAGCAATTGTTCAGGAGTAGGTTTGCAAGATGCTAGCCAACTAAATCCGATCATCATTCCACCACCTGCGAGGGCGCTACTTTTGATGAATGATCTTCTGCCGTGTGATATTTTTACGAGTGTCATAAGATATTTTGTGATTTAGTGATTGGGTGATGGAGTGATCGGTTGATAATGTGATCTTGTGATCGGGTGAAATCAAAAAAGCAATTACTTTATAGCCTACTTTTAAGCTTAAACCTACATATTTTTTGCGGCTGTTTTTACGGCTGCTTTAATTCTCGTGTAGGTACCACATCTGCAAAGATTTCCATTCATAGCTGATTCGATTTCTTCATCACTTGGATTTGCATTTTCTTTGAGCAATGCTGCAGCAGTCATAATCTGTCCCGCTTGACAATATCCACATTGCGGCACATCGTGTTCAAGCCATGCTTTTTGGACAGGATGATCGCCTGATTCAGAAAGTCCCTCTATGGTGGTTATTTTCTGATCACCTACAGCACTAATTGGCAACACACATGCACGCATCGCTGTATTATCTAGGTGAATAGTACAAGCTCCACAAGATGCTATGCCACATCCAAATTTAGTGCCGACCATATCTAGATGATCTCTCAGAACCCAAAGCAAGGGAGTAGTAGGATCTACATCAACTGTTTTGGTTGTGCCGTTTATTTTAAGATTAAAGGTCGCCATTTATTATTATTTTCTTTTATTGAAAAATAAGAAACACAAATATAATTGAAATAATTAGCTTCACATATACTTAAAAGCTACTTTTTATTGGGAATCCAAAATAGTATCCAATTTTTAATATTAATAAAACAGCAAAAACCTATTTACTTAAGCTACCTATATTAATTTTTATCAATTTTACTTTAATGAAGCCATATCAATCACAAAACGATATTTGACATCACTTTTCAATAATCGTTCATAAGCTGTATTTATGTCTTGCATTTTTATAACTTCGATGTCTGAAACGATGTTATGTTTTCCACAAAAATCAAGCATTTCTTGGGTTTCCGCAATACCACCTATCAATGAACCTGCGACTGATTTTCTGCCCATAATCATTGGCACGGTATGTAATATAGGTTCTAATCCACCCAAGTATCCCACCAAGACAAATGTGCCATTAATCGTTAAGGTAGCAATATATGGATTCACATCATGTACATAAGGTACGGTATCAATGATAACATCAAATTTACCTGCCACGGATTTCATTTGAGCATCATCAGTAGAAATAATGATTTCATCAGCTCCCAAATCTAACGCATCTTGAATTTTACCAGGTGATCTAGAAAATAATGTCACAGAAGCTCCCAAACCTTTTGCCAATTTTATCGCCATGTGACCAAGACCTCCTAAGCCTACTACAGCCACTTTACTACCTTCTTTCACATTCCAATGACGTAATGGCGACCATGTCGTAATTCCTGCACATAATAAAGGTGCTACTGCAGCCAAATCTAAATTTGATGGAACCTTTAATACAAACTTTTCATCAACGACCACTTTTTCTGAGTATCCTCCATATGTCATGCCGCCTAAGTGTTTGTCCGGACTATTGTAAGTACCTGTTGAGCCATTCAAACAATATTGTTCAAGGTCTTTTTTGCAACTATCGCATGTCTGACATGAATCTACTAAACACCCGACTCCAGCCAAATCACCTACTTTAAATTTGGTCACATCACTGCCGATATTTGTGATCTTTCCAACAATTTCGTGACCAGGAATAGCAGGATAACTTGTAAACCCCCAATCATTGCGTGCAGTATGCAAGTCAGAATGACATACACCGCAAAACAAGATTTCGATCTCAATATCCTTTGGCATAAGTGCTCGACGATCTATGTGCATTTCCACTAAATCAGCTTCAGGTGCACTTGTGCCAAAAGCTTTAACTTGTTTGTTGTTCATGTTTATTTATTTACTTATTAGGTTGGTAACACAAGGCTAATGTTAAAGTTGTTATGTTTAAGCATATACTTTGAGAAAACAATCCATGTTTATTTGAGAACTTATTTAGCTGTAAATGAGTTACACAATTTCAAATTTTATTATCACTTTTCCGTTACCAAGTGCTTCTATCAATCCGCTTATATTTTCTATATGACCCATCTTAGTATATGAATATGAAGAATTAAGTCCTTCATAAAACAAAACCAAACAATTATTCCCATATAGCATGATATCTCCTGCTTTGATATTGCCACCAACACTTGATTTTGTGGGTAAATTGGTTGACAAATAAAAATACTTTTCGTTGTCGTTTAGGTCACTCATATCAAGGGTAAGTGGCAATAGTTTTTTAAACGTTTGCGTGGTTGGATTATCCAAAAGATTGGCCATAAATATGTTGGAACCTATGGTGATTTTCATTTGCTGCATGGATTGAAGGTTATCATTTTTGATGGAATTACTTTCTTTTGTGTTTATGGGTGGCAGGCCTTGATTTTTATGATGTCCAGAACAGCTGATATTAATAGATAAAAATACCATGATTGCAAAATAAAAACTATTCATAAGACTTTCGATTTTAGATTTCTATTTCCTTAATGACTTTAGCTGGGATTCCTGCCACTACGGTGTTATCAGGCACATCTTTAGAAACAACAGCACCTGCAGCAACCACCGCATTTTCTCAGATAGTTACGCCGGGTAAAATCGTGGCACCTGCCCCTATCCAAGCTTTCTTTTTTATAATGACAGGTTTTACCAATAAAGCACTGCGATTATTAGGATCTAGCGGGTGGTTTTCTGTAATGATATTTACTTTTGGGCCTATTAATGCACCGTCTTCAATAGTAATGCCACCCATATCTAAAAATGTACAAGCATGATTGATAAATACATTTTTACCTATCTTGATAAACTTTCCAAAATTAGTATAAAAAGGACTAAATATAATGGTACTTGGATCGATTTCTTGGTTTATAATTTCGCTCAAATATTTGCGTATACTATCTATATCAGCTGCCGTGTTTAAAGATTGTGAAAGTCTAATTGTTCTTTGGACAACTTCCCAAACTTTCGGATATAGAGGATCATTTAATCTTATTGGTTCTCCTGCCAATAACCTTTCAAAAATATCTGTTTGATTTGCTTGTGACATTATTACTTTTATAAAATTTTGTTGATAAGAAATTTGATCAATTATTTAATGACTTACCAATTTAAATAATATTACAAAGGTCATAAAATTTGCCCACTTTAACTTAATATAATTTACAGGATTGTTTACCACTTTTACTGATAATTGTGTCATTGTGAAGATAACAAATAAAGGATGATCCAATTTGTGCTAAAAAATGAAACATCTTTGATCAAAGCTATGAAGTTTTTTAATAGATTGAAAAAGTTGGAGAACTTCCAAATAGAAGATAATTGATGATAAAAATTAAATTTTAAAAAACAAATAAAATCAAACTCTTAATTCTTGTACTAAGGCAATTAAATTTTGATTGGACTAATTGAATACAAATAAGCTGTTGAATGTTTTATTAATAATCTTAGTCAGTCTATACTTACTAACACAAATTCTATACTCGCTAACGGAAGTTTTATACTTGCTAACACAAATTCCATACTTCCTAACGGAAGTTTTATACTCGCTAACGCAAATTCCAAACTTGCTAAGAGAAGTTTTATACTTGCTAACGATAATTCCATACTTGCTAACAGTAATTCCATACTTGCTAACGGAAGTTTTATACTCGCTAACGCAAATTCCATACTTGCTAAGAGAAGTTTTATACTTGCTAACGATAATTCCATACTTGCTGACGGGAGATTTATATAAAACGGTGGATTTTTTGGTTCAATACTATCTTCATAATTAAATACCCAATCGAATTATTAACTAAGTCTAAAATAAATAAATGTACAAAACAAAACATAGATAATTTTCAACCCAACATTTTAAGTTAAATAGATCTAAAAAATCTATAGAATGTGGGAACCATTATTCATTTTAGTCATAAAGTCCTGCAAATTTTGAAATCAAAAAAACCACAAAGCTTTGCTACAATAATTGAATGTTTTTAACCATAAAATCAAGTTGTAAATAAATGATTAAATGTAACAATTTACCCTAACATTCAAATTTTTATACAAAAAATGAAGTTTACAAAAATGCACTCATTAATATTTGGTCGGGTGCTATATATGTGAGTCACTTATGGTACTCACCCATTCTCCTTCCTCAATACCTCCAATGGCGGATTGCTGACCACATCGCGACTATTAAACATACCTATGATTACCGTAATTAATACCAATCCGAAAAGAATGGACATGACACTCCACCAAGAGATGTCAAAATCTAATTTTAACTGTACTTTGGTCAATATAAAGCTGGCTATCAAGGCAATACCTACACCAGTCAGTGCAGAAAGAACGCCCAAAAATGTATATTCTGTCGCATTGATTTTGATGATTTGAGCACGGGATGCTCCTATGGTTCTGAGCAAAATACTTTCTTTGAGTCGTTGATATTTGCTCAGTGTGAGTGAACTGATCAATACAATCAATCCTGTCAATAAGCTAAAAATAGCCATAAACTGTATGATAAAAGATACCTTGGTGAGTATGTCATTTACGGATTGTAAGATGGTGGTGAGATCAATGACAGATACATTTGGAAAGGCTTTTACTACAGCTCCACGATAATTTGCCATCGTCGCATTATCTGGCGTTTTGGTCACTAAGACCTGAAATTGTGGTGCTTGTTCCAGAATGCCATTAGGAAAAACGATAAAAAACCTGGTGGATAAATTTCTAAATTCTATCTCCCGAAGACTACCTACATACGTCACCATTCTGGTTCCTTGCACATTGAAAACGATCTCGTCACCTACCTTTACATCTAGTGCTTCTGCAAAGGTCGTTCCTAAAGATACAAAGATACTATCTGAAGGATTTCGGTAAGGTTTCAGGCGGCCTTCGACTAGTGTTTCATCTTCAGATATAGTATCTCTGTAAGTCACTCTTGCTTCCCGATTTACTGCCCATCTTTCAGCTGTCATGGTGGAATCTGCAAGCCATTGTGCTTTGTTTTTTCCTTTCCAACCATCGATTTTCATGGTGACTACAGGTACTTGTTGCAAGATAGGTAGCTTGTAGCTTTCTGTCAAAGATTTTAATTCTGTCATTTGATTGGTCTCTATGCCGTAAAGGATCATATTGGGTTGTTTGCCGCTATCCATGAGAGAGACATTATTGAGTAAGATGCTCTGCAGTATCAGTAATGTGGTCAATACCGCTGTGCCCATTCCCAAAGTAACCATGATGGTTTGTGTCTGATTATCAGGTCTGAACAGGTTAGAAAGTCCTTGTTTCACCACAAAACCTGCACTCGAAGGAATACTATTTTTCAACAATTTGATTACCAAATAGGCAAAGCCACTTAGCAATAAATAAGATATCACAATACCAACCACAAATCCCAAAGCCGCCAAAATAGAAGATGTCAAAATCCAAAGGTAGATCGTTAAAACTAGTATGATGGCCACATATAAACCCATTTTGAGCCAATCTCTTTGGCCAGAAGTTTCATCAGTCGCAACTCTTAATGTTCTCAAAGGACTGATATTGCGAATAGAGATCAAGGGTATCAATGAAAACAAAGTAGTCACAGAAAATCCTACAATCAGCCCTTCTAAAATCGCTCTAGGAGAAACAGCCATCTGAATACTGACAGGGAGAAAATCAGCCATCAATACGGGTAAAGCACTCTGAATGATGACACCAAACCCAATACCGATTAGTACACCGATCGTACCTAAAAAGGTAATTTGAATGAAATACACCAAAAATGCATCCCATGGTTTCATACCCAAACAACGAAGTAGGGCAATGGAATTTGTTTTGGATTTTACATATATAAGCACACTTGAAGCTACGCCAAGGCAACCTAGTAAAAGTGCTACGATCGCCACCAAATTGAGAAAATAATTCAAAAAACTAAATGCTCTATTGAGATTTTCTTTACGATCTTCTATCGTCTCCAGCCTTACATTGTCAGATCGAAACTGGATTTTTCTTTTTGCTTTCCACTCATCAATATCTAGATTCGCAGGTACTTTGAAGTAATAAGCATAGTTGATCAAACTGCCCGGTTGGATGAGACCTGTACTATCGATGTCCGTCATATTGATATAAATAACAGGTGCCACAGATGACATGGCGCCTACACTACCTATCGCTCCTGAGAGTTTTCCTTTGATCTCAAAGGTCGTTTTTCCTACTTTGATAGAATCACCTTCTCGGAGACCATGTTGCAACATCAAACTTTCGTCAACCAATGCTGATCTACCTGTTTTGTAAGTCTGTGCTGCTTCTGAAGGTATGGTTTTTATTTTGCCGTAAAATGGATAATCGCCTTCGAGTGCTTTCAGTCTTACAAATTGTGTTTCATCTGTTTTGGGAATGTAAGACATGGACATCATCTCCATCTCTCTGGCCTTTTCGCCTGGTAATGAATCGAGTATATTCATCATGGTACTATCCATCGGTCTATTGCTCGTAGCAGATAGATCGGCACCCAATAACGTGGCAGCTTCTTTATTGATCTCTTTCCGAAGATTATAATTAAATGAATTGATGGCTACCAATGCTGCTACACCCAGTATAATGGATGACATAAAAAGTAATAGTTTTGACCTATTTTTCCTACTGTCTCTGATGGCAATATTCCACAAAAACTTAAATCTGTTCATTGAATTAGTTTGCAGTGTTTTGGACAATATTTTTTACATCTGCGACTACATGACCAGACTTGAGTTGTATGGTTCTACCCGTTTTGGCAGCTAGCTCAGGATTGTGGGTGACGATGATTAATGTCGTACCGAAATCTTTGTTTAGATCAAACATCAGTGATTCTACCGTTGCGCCGGTATCACCATCTAGATTTCCTGTAGGTTCGTCAGCAAACAGGATTTTGGGTTTATTGATAAAGGCTCTAGCTAAGGCTACCCTTTGCTGTTCACCACCTGATAGTTGTGTTGGATAGTGGGTCATTCTATCTTTTAATCCTACTCTTTCAAGCAATTTTTTAGCATCATCTTCAGCACCTTTGATACCTTGGAGTTCGAGTGGCAGCATCACATTTTCTAGCGCTGTCAGGCTGGGTAGTAATTGGAAATTCTGAAAAATAAAGCCAATAAACTTGTTTCTCAATTGTGCACGTTGATCTTCAGACAATGGCTTTACAGCTTTGCCCAATAATTTGATATCCCCAGAAGTAGGATTGTCCAATGCAGCACAAAGTCCCATCAGCGTGGTCTTTCCTGAACCTGATGGACCTGTGATCGCTACGGTTTCGCCTTCATGGATGATGATATTGATGTCTTGTAGCACGGTAAGTGTTTTACTACCGCTTTGGTAAGACATGACGAGATTTTCTACTTCGAGAATAAGAGACATATATTGATTTTTAATTTTTGTACAACTCTTTTAGTGTCATATTGGTTAGTAAACATAAATCGGAGCAAAAAATGACACCAAATATAACTTTATACCATTTAAAAAATTCTTTGAAAACGCTTTTGATTGTAATCATCGGTGGTTTAATGGCCCAAGGATGTAAGTCTAAACAAGAAGCAGACCAACAAGTTGGGAATAATGCGGAAATTCAAGACCAAAATGCTGATTCTGACCATGTAGCTACTCAAAAATCCGACACAAAGTACATTTTATTCTTTGGAAATAGCCTTACAGCAGGCTACGGGCTAGACGAAAATGAATCCTTCCCTGCACTCATTCAACAACGATTGGATAGTCTTAAAATGTCATACACCACCATCAATGCTGGTCTAAGTGGTGAGACTACTTCAGGTGGAAAAAATAGAATCGACTGGGTACTCAAACAAAAAGTAGATGTATTTGTCCTAGAGCTTGGCGCAAATGACGTACTCCGTGGCCTTGATCTCAAGGAAACAGAAAGTAATCTCAGAGCCATCTTAGATAAGGTCAAAGCTTCAAATCCTAATGTAAAATTGGTACTCGCAGGTATGGAAGCTCCACCGAATATGGGCAACGATTATACCAGACAATTCGCAGCTATTTACCCAAAACTAGCCAAAGAATATAATGCCGCATTAATCCCTTTTTTATTGGCTAATGTAGCTACTATCTCTAAGTTAAACCTTGAAGATGGCAAACATCCGAATGCAGCTGGACAGTATATTGTAAGGGAGAATGTGTGGTCGGTATTGAAGGATGTGTTGTGATAAAGTATTTTAAAATCATTTAATATTATTTTGATTTTATCATAAAAAAGCCATTACACTTTCAACAATTTTATTAACTACAACTTCAAGTAATAAAAATATAACTTGACTTTATGATTATTTACTAAAATTAATAATAATCCATTCATTAATATTAAGAATTTACTATTTTGCCTTTTCTTTTATAAAACAGGTATAAATTATCTATGTTCAAGATATTTGAATAACACCATAATACCTTAATATGCTTAGATTCAAAATAAGTTTTTTAGCTGCTTTTATGATTGTTGCATGCGCAGGACAAAGCCAAGAGAAAGGTTGGCAAAATCTTTTTAATGGCAAGGATCTTTCTGGTTGGAAACGATTGGGTGGTAGTGCTGAATATACTGTAGAAGATGGTGCCATCGTTGGTAGGACAGTTGCGAATTCACGAAATACATTTTTAGTCACTGAAAAAGAGTATGGTGATTTTATTCTTGAGTTGGATGTTTTTGTGGAAGCAGCAGAAGGAAATTCAGGGATACAAACAAGGAGCCATTTTGACCCAAAAGCTTTTAAAGGTGAAGGCAAGGTTTATGGTAGACAATGTGAAATCGACCCTACATCTAGAAAATGGACAGGCGGCATCTACGATGAAGGAAGGAGAGAGTGGATCTATCCTTTGCAACTTAATCCTTCTGCACAGCAAGCATACAAAAAAGGAGCATTCAATCACTACAAAATAGAATGTATCGATCACATCATGAAAACTTGGGTCAACGGCATACCATCATCTTTTATCATTGATTCGCTCGATCCTAAGGGTTTCATTGGGTTGCAAGTTCATTCCGTTAACACTCCCGAACTCGTTGGTAAAAAAGTAATTTTTAAAAACATTAAGATCAAAACTACGGAGTTAGAAACAACACCATTTCCTACTTTCATTTATATTGCCAATCTGATACCTAATAATATCACGGCAGAAGAAAAAAAAAATGGTTGGGAATTACTTTTTGATGGACAGTCTTCTAAAGGTTGGAAAAGTGCCAAAAGACCTGGATTTCCACAAAATGGATGGAAAATAGAACAAGGCGCCATCTCTATCATGGAAGCAGGTGGCAGCGAATCTACCAATGGTGGAGATATTGTCACGGAAAATAAGTACAGCGCTTTTGACCTTTCTTTTGAATTCAAACTAACACCCGGTGCAAATAGTGGTGTGAAATATTTTGTCACGCTCTCAGAAGAAACCAATGGGTCTGCCATAGGACTTGAATACCAAATTCTGGATGATACATTGCACGGAGATGCGAAAATGGGACGTGATGGTAATCGAACATTAGCATCTTTGTATGATCTCATAACTGCTGAAAAACAAAAAAGATTTATCAAACCAATTGGTCAATGGAATACAGGTAGAATCGTCGTTTACCCAAATAATAAGGTTGAACATTATCTAAATGGTATCAAGGTATTGGAATATATTCGTGGATCAAAAGCATTTAAAGACTTGGTAGCCATTAGTAAATATGTGGGTTGGAAAAATTTTGGTGAAGCACATGAAGGCCATATTTTGTTGCAAGATCATGGAAATGCAGTATCGTATCGTAGTATAAAAATTAAAAAATTGTCTTGGTAATCCATTAATTCATTTAATATTTGATTCAAAAAACATAATATATGTCCATCACTCGTCGTCGTTTTATCAATCAAACTGTCTTGACTACCGCAGCCATATATACTTCCACATTGGGATTTAGTGCTAAAAGTTACAGAAATATCTTGGGTGCTAATGACCGTGTCCGCTTAGGAGTCGTTGGTTTTTCTGATCGATTTAGACATTCATTATTTCCATCTTTTCTGAATCATAGTAAAGAATTGAATTTTGATATTGTGGCAGTGAGTGACATTTGGAAAGTGAGAAGAGAAGAAGGACATAGCTTTTTAAAGGACAGATTGAGTCATGATATCATTTCTTGCCCAAATAATGATGAACTTTACAAAGTTAAAGACTTGGATGGTGTGATCATCAGTACAGCAGATTTCCAACATGCGCTCCATACCATTGAAGCTGTTACAGCAGGAAAAGATGTTTATGTCGAAAAACCATTTGCAGAAACGATGGAAGACAATCGTGCTGCATTGAAAGCCGTAAAAGCGAGTAAACAGATCATTCAGATTGGTTCGCAGAGACGTAGTGGCGGAAATTACACAGCCGCTGCTGAGTTCATTCAATCTGGGAAATTTGGTCCTGTCACTATGGTAGAGCTTACGTGGAATGTCAATCAACCTGGCAGATGGAGACGTCCTGCTTTGGTGGCACAATGTTTTGAAAAAGATGTAGATTGGAAACGATATCTAATGAACAGGCCTCACGAAGCATGGGATGCAAGAAAATATTTGGAATATCGTCTATTTTGGCCTTACTCTTCGGGTATGCCAGGTCAGTGGATGAGTCATCAAATAGATACGGCACATTGGTTCAGTGGTTTTAATCATCCACGAAGTGTAGTCGCCAATGGTGGTATCTACATGTGGAAAGATGGAAGAAGCAATTGGGACACAATGACTGCCGTTTTTGATTATGGTCCTACTGATGATGTCTCAACTGGTTTTCAAGTGACTTTCGGTTCTAGAATGCACAATGGTGATGAAAATCCATCAGAAATTTATTATTCCAATGGTGGAGAATTAAACCTCATCACCAATACCATTTCTCCAAAAGGTGGATTGAGCGAAAAACATGCAAAAGCCATGAACATGCAAACAAATCTTTTGCCAGAAATGAAACTCGTGGACAAATCAGAAAAAGTTATCGCTTCTGCCAACACAGGTGCAGATATTCTTACAAGTAATCACATGAGAAATTTTATGGAATGTATGCGAAGCCGACAGCAAACCAATGCTCCTGTAGAAGCAGGATATTACCATTCGATAGCCACCATCATGACCAATGCAGCAGTAAGGACTGGTTCAAAAGTAACTTTTGATGAAAAAAATCAGGAAGTAATGGCTAATGGAAAAGTTTGGCATATGTAGCCATTATTTTTACCTCACCACCACCTCATCTACAAATAACCATGCTTTGTGGCCTGCGCCTTGTGCGCCTTCTGGAATCTGTCCAAAATTGGTAAAATTAAATTTAAGGTATTGACTTTTGATTCCCTTCAAATCGATAGATACTTTACAAATTTTGGTATCAGAATTTATGGCTGTTGATGCATATTTTGATATATAATTAACGCCATCTTCAGAAGTGAATATTTCTACTTTTTTAGGTAGATAGATCCATTGTCCTTCTACTTTGAAAAATCTCAAATCAATAGTGTTAATTTCGGTCACTTTGCCAAAGTCAATGACACCATTACAATCTGTACCACTAAAACCCAACCATTCTGATCCACCATATTTTTTGTCACTACCTATTACTCCATTAACAATACTACTTGGTCCATTACCAGGATACTTTGGACTTGGTGGCGACTCTAAAGTTAAGCGGGCATTTGTAGCCTTGTGCAAATCAAAAATGATTGATTTTGGTTGACCTATTTTTTCTCCTTTCAATGCTGCAAAACTATAAGTATCTGATTTGGTAATGTTTATTTTTTCTTTTGTAGCGATGGGTTTTTGGTCTTTTTCAGTGGTGTAAACAATGTTGCTACCATTTGGTATATCAAAACTAACGGATACGCCTTTGCCTTCTCCGGCGGATATTTTTGGTTTTAGTTCGTAGACGTGATTGGCAATATTGACACCTTTGTTTTTCCAATAATGATTGTGTATCTCATATCTAGGCACAAAATCTGAATATTTTTTTCCCTTACTCCATAATGCTTCTGACATAGCTATCCCTCTAGCAAACGCCATATATTCTACATCCTTAAACTTATGGATATATTCTGTCCACAAATTGGCTTGTCCTCCTATGATATATTGTCTTTTACTTTCTTCTAGTTCAGAAGGTATCGGTTCCCAATGATAAACTTTTTCTACACTTGTATACCCACCTATCGCTATTGGTTCGTCACTTCCTTCTGACTGATAATGGTCAAAATAGCAATGTGACCCTGGCGTCATTATGACATCATGATTTTGTCTAGCTGCTTCTAATCCACCTTCTATTCCTCGCCAAGACATGACTTTAGCATTGGGTGCAAGTCCTCCTTCCAATATTTCGTCCCAACCAATGATTTGTTTTCCTTTACTATTTACATACTTTTCCATACGAGTGATGAAATAACTTTGGAGTTCATGTTCGTCTTTTAACTTGTTTTTTCTTATCAGTTTTTGACAAAATTCACTTTTTTTCCATGCATCTTTTGGACACTCATCACCACCTATATGGATGTATTTACTTGGGAATAACGTGATGACTTCATCAATAACATCTTCAAGAAAAGTAAATGTTTTTTCATTTGGGCAAAATACGTCTTCAAAAACGCCCCATTTGGTAGCAGCTTCAAATACTTTTTCTTCACATCCAAATTCTGGATACGCGGATAAAGCAGCTAATGCATGACCTGGCATTTCTATTTCTGGGATGACATTGATATTTCTTGCTGCGGCATAATCAACGATTTCTTTAACTTCTTTTTGGGTGTAAAAACCACCATATTTTATGCCATCAAACTTATGTGGTTGGTCACCATAATGTCCTATTAGGGTTTCTTTTCTATAAGCTCCGATTTCTTGGAGTTTGGGATATTTTTTTATTTCTATTCTCCAACCTTGATCGTCCGTAAGATGCCAATGGAAGTTATTGTATTTGTAATAAGCCATGTAGTCCAAATATTTCTTGACATCGGATGTCGAGAAAAAGTGTCTCGATACATCTAAGTGCATTCCTCGGTATTTGAATTTTGGACTGTCTTCAATTGTCACTATAGGCAATGGAAAGCCGTGATGTTGGACCATTTGTACTAAACTTATCAATGCATATTGTAAACCGACATTACTTCCAGCTTCAATTCTGATGTCATTTTTTTCAATATTTAGGATATAATTTTCATTACCAAGTGATGGTTTGAATGCATAAAACACATTGGCTTCCTTTCTATCAACTACTTTTATTTTGGGAAGTCCTAAAAAAAGTTGTGTATAAAATGATGACTTTTCTGTCTCACCGATATAGATTTTAATAATATCTATTTCGGCATTCTGATCTCCGAAAACTATTTTATTTGGTAAAGGGATGATGCCTAGATCACTATTTTTTTTGATGATCGATATTTTGTTATCACAATAACCCATTGATAATAATAAGAATGGAATTAAACAAAATGAATATATTTTCATGAAGATTTATTTATTGATTATAATACTAAAAGATATAAATATTTTCTGCGATTTAATTAAATTTCCATCTTACAAAAGCTTCCATAGCTTCGTATTCAGCGAGTCCAAGGACATTGTAAAAATGCGCTGTTTCTCTATTTCGGTCTTCTGCTCTTTGCCAGAATTCACGAGTGTCATCACCAGGGAAAACAGGGTGATCTTTTTGTGATTGATGCATAAAAATGGCTTTTCGTTTACGCATAAGTTCCTCTGGACTAATAGGTACAGCCATCTCGATTTCGTCTATTGGCCACTCATGCCACGCTCCGCGATACAACCACAAATAAGCGCCATTCCACCAAGACTGATCTCGTGTTTTTTCGAATGCTTCAAAAATAGCATCAAGACATACTCGGTGTGTACCATGTGGATCTGCGAGATCGCCTGCTGCAAATACTTGATGCGGTTTTACTTCATTGAGCAAGTCAATAATGATTTGTATATCTGCATCACCAAGTTTATTTTTTCGAATTCCTCCTGTTTCATAAAATGGCATGTCAAGAAAGTGGATATTTTCTTCCTTTAGCCCACAAAACATGGCTGCACTTCTTGCTTCTTGCTTTCTGATAATACCCTTTATATCTCTCAATTCTTTGATATCAGCTTGGTTATGATCTTTATTATCAATAAACTTGGTGACTTTTTGTACGGTTTTGGACAAATCACTATTTTCTATTCCGATAGCTTTGGCATAATCATTGACAAATGCAGCATATCTCCATGCATCTGAATCATGAACGGCGATATTACCAGAAACTTGATAAGCTACGTGGACATCATGTCCCTGTTCTACTAATCGGAGGAAGGTTCCGCCCATTGATATTACGTCATCATCAGGATGTGGACTGAAAATTATGATTCTTTTTTTAGCAGGTTTTGCACGTTCAGGACGATTGGTATCATCTGCATTTGGTTTTCCACCTGGCCAACCAGTTATGGTATGTTGAAGTTTGTTGAATATTTTTATATTAAGACTGTAAGCAGTATTATATTCAGCAATGAGTTCTGACAGTCCATTATAAATATAGTCATCATTGGTGAGTTTTAGGAGTGGCTTTTGAAGTTTTATAGATAACCATATCACTGCTTTTGCGATCAAATTGTCATCCCAATTACAAATTCCTGCAAGCCAAGGCGTTTTTACATTAGTCAATTCTGTAGAAGCTGCACCATCTAAATAAAACCTGACATTAGTGTGATTTTGAAGATAACTTGCAGGTCTCCTTTCGGTGATTTCACCTTCTACGGTTTGTTGGACAATTTCAGCTTTATGAGATCCCCAAGCCATAATGAAGATTTGACGTGCTTTCATGATGGTTTGAATACCCATAGTAATGGCTCGGTATGGGACATTTTCTTCTTTCCCAAAGTCTTTAACAGCATCCACCCTTGTCAAATGATCAAGTTTTACAAGCCTAGTTTTAGAACTCAACCACGAACCAGGTTCATTAAACCCAATATGTCCAGTCCGTCCGATGCCAAGTATTTGAATGTCAATGCCTCCTGCCAACTCTATTTTCTTTTCATAACCAATACAAAAATTTTCTACTTCTTCCATCGGAATATCACCATCGGGAATATGAATATTAGCAGGAAGCATATCGATGTGGTCAAAAAGATATTCATGCATAAATTTGACGTAAGACTGATTTGCTTCTGGCTTCATAGGATAATACTCATCCAAATTGAAGGTGATAACATTGTAAAAAGACAAACCTTCTTCGCGGTGCATTCTTGCCAACTCATTATATATTTTGATAGGTGAAGAACCTGTGGCAAGACCTAACACAATATTGGCATTATCTTGCTGTTTTTGCTTAATGGCTAATGCTATGTATTTTGCAATATGTAAAGCTCCGTCGTCTGGTGTATTCCAATATTTAATAGGAATCTTCTCAAAAGATTTTAATTGATACTTTAGATCTGTTCTTTTTTCCGAGGGTGATGGTGCTTGGATAGACGACATGACTTAAGGATTTAGGAAACAAAGATAATCGCATTTATGATTTTTGGTAAATATTTTAAGATTATTCATCAATAGCAGAATATTCATTGGCATAAATGAAGAAAAACAATTGATTAATACCAAAAAATCAGCAAAATATGTAATCTTGAATCATCTTCAAAGTATTTAGAGACACATCAAGGTCCAATAATAAGGCCTAGAAAGCTAAAATACCACCTTTACAAACATCTAATAACGAGTCTTAATTCGTAATAAACAAAAGCTGTGGATAAAATTATTCTTAACCAAACTACAAAATAAATGATTAATAATGTAAAAAAACACATGAATTTAAGCCAATGAATTTTACATATTGACCATGAAACAAAATTATTATTGGTGTAACTAGATAATTCTTTAAAAAAAGAATATCAAAATATCTATAAATTCTTCATTTTAAAAGAATTAAGTTTATCTTTGTGGCGAATTTCAAAAATAGCTAAAAATTCCTAAAATTATTTAATATCATGGCTAATATAGGGCACATAAAACAAATCATCGGACCTGTAGTGGACGTTAGTTTTGCAGGTGAAAACAGCAAATTACCGGAAATCCTTAACGCATTGTCAGTCAAAAGACAAAATGGCGAAATCCTTATCCTTGAGGTACAACAACACCTTGGTGAGGATAGCGTAAGAGCGGTATCAATGGACTCGACAGACGGTCTTACGAGAGGTATGGATGTAGTAGATATGGGTGAGCCGATTTCAATGCCAGTTGGAGATCAAATCAAAGGTAGGGTATTTAATGTTGTAGGTGAACCAATCGATGGTTTGGCTGCGTTAGACAGAACTAAAACGTACAGTATCCACAACAAGCCACCAAGATTTGAAGACTTGTCAACTGAAAATGAAATTTTATACACAGGTATTAAAGTAATTGATCTTATCGAGCCTTACTCAAAAGGTGGTAAAATTGGTCTTTTCGGTGGTGCCGGAGTAGGAAAAACAGTTTTGATTCAGGAATTGATCAATAATATTGCAAAAGGATATGATGGTATATCTGTATTTGCAGGTGTAGGTGAGCGTACAAGAGAAGGAAATGACCTTTTAAGAGAGATGCTTGAGTCAGGTATCATCAACTATGGTGCTGATTTTATGCATTCTATGGAAGAAGGTGGTTGGGATCTTAGCAAAGTAAGCAAAGAAAGCTTAAAAGAATCAAAAGCAACCTTCGTATTCGGTCAGATGAATGAGCCGCCAGGTGCGAGAGCAAGGGTAGCATTATCAGGATTGACACTCGCCGAATACTATAGAGATGGTGACTTGAGTGATCCAAATGGTGGAAAAGATATCCTTTTCTTCATCGATAATATATTCAGATTTACACAAGCAGGTTCGGAAGTATCAGCACTTCTAGGACGTATGCCTTCAGCGGTCGGTTACCAACCGACCCTTGCTACTGAGATGGGTCTGATGCAAGAGCGTATTACTTCTACAAAAAGAGGATCTATCACATCTGTGCAAGCGGTTTATGTACCTGCGGATGACTTGACTGACCCTGCACCAGCAACGACATTTGCCCACCTTGATGCTACTACGGTATTGAGTAGAAAAATCGCTTCATTGGGTATCTATCCAGCGGTGGATCCATTGGATTCTACATCAAGAATTCTTGACCCTGCGATCATTGGTGAAGACCATTATAATACAGCTCAGAGAGTAAAAATGATTCTTCAGAGATACAACGAACTTCAAGATATCATCGCTATCTTGGGTATGGAAGAGCTTTCTGAAGAAGATAAAATGGTCGTGTACCGTGCAAGAAAAGTACAGAGATTCTTATCACAACCATTCCACGTTGCAGAGCAGTTCACAGGTATCCCAGGTGTATTGGTTCCAATCGAAGAAACGATCAAAGGATTTAACATGATCATCGATGGTGAACTAGATAAGTATCCAGAAGCAGCATTCAACCTTAAAGGAACCATAGAAGATGTGATCACTGCGGGTGAGAAAATGCTTTCTGAAGCAGCAGCAAACGCGTAATCGGTATTTCTGACACAATAAATAGACAATTATGAATTTAGTAGTGTTGACACCGGAAAAAGAGATCTTTCACGGAGAAATCACATCGGTAAAAGTGCCAGGCATCAGCGGACAATTTGAGATTCTAAAGAATCACGCGCCAATCGTAGCAGCACTAGGACAAGGTGAAGTGAGAATATTGGATACAAAAGGCGAAAAAATGACCTTTAAGATCCAGAAAGGTTTCATAGAAGTACTAAAAAATGATGTGTCACTTTTAGTACAAGGTGTGATTTAGTTTTAAAAGCAAACCACATTATATATAAAAGGCTGTAGTGAGTTTCAAACTTGCTACAGCCTTTTTTTATATCCTAATTGCGTTTTCCTTTATTTGATTAACTTTTCAATATCGGCATCTGTCAAACATTGAAGATTTGCTGTTATTTTTTCAATATCCCAATTCCACCATTTTAGCTCTAAAAGTTTAGAAATGGTTTCAGCAGAAAAACGTTTTTTTATTTCTGCGGCAGGGTTTCCTCCAACAATCGAATATGGCTCAACATCTTTTATTACCGTAGAATTGGTAGCTATAATTGCCCCATCACCAATAGTAACGCCTGCCATTATAGTAGCATTATAACCTATCCAGACATCGTTTCCAATGTTTATATCTCCCTTTTGTGGGTATGATTTTCCATCCATAGCTTTCTCCCACCCATTTCCAAATATTGCAAAGGGATATGTAGTCAGAGCATTTGTCAAGTGATTTGCACCATTCATAATGAATTTTACATCAGAAGCTATCATACAAAACTTACCTATTATAAGTTTGTCGCCCACAAAGTCAAAATGGTACTTTACGTTCTTTTCAAAATTCTCTACATTTTCAAAATCATCATAATATGTATAATCACCAACAATTATGTTAGGGTTTTTTACTATATTCCTCAGAAAACAAAGTCTATCGTAATCCTTAAGTGGATACTTTATTACTTTATCTGGACCAAACATGGATACTATCTTTTTATGGTTATTACACTATCACCAGCCTTCTCATAAAGTCTCCTTTAACCATTGGAAAAATTCTCTCTGCCAAACCAAACTATTCTGAGGCTTCATCACCCAATGATTTTCATCAGGTAAGTAAAGCAGTTTACTTTTGATACCACGGAGTTGCGCAGCATTAAATGCCTCAAGTCCTTGTCCGATGGGTACACGGTAATCTTTGCCACCTTGTATAATATATATAGGTGTATCCCACTTTGCTACATGATTTATAGGATTAAAATCTGTATATGTTTTATTACTTCCTTCCCAATATGGACCGCCAAAATCATAATTGACAAAAAACATTTCTTCTGTCGTCCCGTACATACTTTTTGTGTTAAACACACCATCATGGGCTATAAACGTCTTGAATCTTTTTTCGTGAATTCCTGCAAGATAGAATACGGAATATCCTCCATAACTCGCACCTACTGCACCGAGACGACTCTTGTCCACAAAGGCTTCTTTTGACACATCATCGATAGCAGATAAATAATCCTTAATATTTTGTCCGCCCCAATCTTTGCTTATTTGATGATTCCACTCTACACCGTGTCCTGGCATACCACGTCTATTTGGAGCTACAACTATATAACCTTGACTAGCCATCAGCTGTAAGTTCCATCTGAAAGAATAAAATTGCGTCAAAGCAGATTGTGGGCCACCTTGACAGTATAAAAGTGCTGGATATTTTTTTGTAGGATCAAAATTTGGTGGGTAAACTACCCAAACTAGCATTTTTTTACCATCCGTAGTTGTGACATACCTTTTTTCTGTACGACTTGTTCCTACGGTATCATAAATCTTTTTATTTACGTCTGTAAGTTGAGACCATGACTTAGTTTCGATATCATAAGTATATAGTTCAGCAGCTCGGTTCATACTTGTCCTAGTTAAAACCAATTTATTTCCATTTTGACCGACAATACCAGTGATATCCCACTCACCATCCGTAAGTTGTTCTACAACTGGAAGTTTTTTAGTAAGACCAGGAAAATCAACTTTAAAAAGCTGAATAGTGCCATTTGCAGGTGCTGTAAAATAAATATTTCGATTATCGTTAGCCCAAATAAAACTGTTTACGGTACCATCCCATTGAGCTGTTAGATTAGATGTGATACCTTTTGAAATTACTTTTATGTCATTCTTGTCAGCTTCATATCCGTCGGTTTTCATGCTAAGGTAAGCTAAGTCGCCATTTTCTGAATAAGAAGGATTGGTATCATATCCTTTATTGCTCTCTGTAAGATTTTCAGTTTTGCCTGTTTTAATATTATATTGGTAAAGGTCTGTATTTGTACTTTGAGCTGCTTGTGTGCCGCTTAATTTTTTACTAACATAGACTACACTATTTCCATCAGAATGCCAAATATAATCTTCATCTCCACCAAATGGTTTGGTCGGACAATTAAATGGTTCGTCCTTCATAATATCTACACCACTATCATCTTTTGATGCATTGGTCGCCAACATGAAAACATGGTTAAAGTGACCATCATTCCAAGTGTCCCAATGTCTGTAATCAAGTGATGTATAAACCTGAGCCGTAGAAAGTTTCAGGTCGGGATATCGATCAAATCCATGGACATTATCTATTTTTATTGATTTATCACTCAGGATAAATTTGCCATCAGGAGAAATATTCTTGTTATTTATCAAGCTTTCATAGTCAGATATTTCTAAACTTGTTCCTCCATTAATATTAACAGAATATACTTTTGAACTAAATTTGTTTTCATCCATATTCGGTGTGGATACCCTATATATGACGCTTTTACCATCTTTGGACAAACCTATCGGAGAGACTCGGCCGAGCTGCCACATCAATTCGGGTGACATTACATTTTGTGTCTCTACAGATTTTGCAACTATTGGTTTTTGAGATTGGACAAAACCTGGCAAAAGGATGATTGAAATAAGTATAAACTGCTTTAAGATATTCATATTAAAATACTTCTTTGATTAGGAAAGCAAAATTAAAGAAAAATAGTGAAAATAAGCAATATAGTGCACATCTACTTGGATTACACAGATGTTAATTAAATTTTGATGGTATTCAAATGAAGATATTGTTTACTTTTTACTAGGTACTTTTTTAAAATGTCATATATTTGGTTGTTTTATAAGAGATATCTTAGTTTCAATTTTGTATTAAAATAAATTTATGCAAAAAATAATTATTGCTGATGATCACCCTATTTATCGTGGCGGTATAAAAAGTGTGGTAGAAAAAATACCATTCATTTCAATAGTTGGCGAAGCATCAGATGGCATGGAGGCATATCAACTAATCATCAGCAAACTGCCAGATATTGCCATAATGGATATAGAAATGCCTCTACTCAGTGGACTAGATGTGTGTAGAAAGGTAATAAATGAAAAGCATAATACAAAATTCATTTTGCTAACTATGCATAAAGAAAAACACTTTTTCACAGAAGCCATGGAAAACGGTGTAGATGGTTATTTATTAAAAGATAGTGCAAGTCTAGAACTCATAAAGTGTGTCGAAATGGTGAAATCAGGGAAAAAATACGTTAGTCCAAATATTGATTCTTTCCTTACGGAGCACCTAGCCCATGTCGGGTCAGAAATATCTCAACTCATAAAATCTACCTTGACTCCTACTGAAAAAGTTATTTTAAAATTAATAGCTGACGGGAAAACTTCTACTGAAATTGCCACTCTACTTTTTGTTAGTCCTAATACTGTAGAAAACCATCGTGCAAATATCAATAGAAAATTAAAACTAGATGGTGGTAAAAATGCGTTGTTGAAATTTGCTTTTGAACATAGAAACTTCCTATAAAAAGGATCAATAATGTAGGTACAAGTAGTGATTAGTGGGAAACCACTATATCTTAAGACTTTAGGTTGGTTTACTTTTGTATTATAATTTGTAAGACATTCAAAAATCGTAAATTTTAAAAAATCTCTTATGACCAATAAGGATTTTAAAATGAAGATTTTTTTGTGAA
The DNA here is from genome assembly GCA_035299145.1 of Saprospiraceae bacterium. Classification (GTDB taxonomy): domain Bacteria; phylum Bacteroidota; class Bacteroidia; order Chitinophagales; family Saprospiraceae; genus OLB9. Next base: position 5,305 of record DATGWZ010000025.1, on the reverse strand, counting down.
ATACTTACCATAATATATTTTTTTTATAACCACCAAAAAACAAAAAAATGAAGTCATTCTTTACACTTATTTTTACATGGATTACCTTTTCATTTGTCATTGGCCAATCTGCTATTACACTTAATTCGTCCAACGTTCCCATTCCTGACGGCGCCTATACCTTTAGTGAAATAACAACAAACAATCCGCCTTCGCCCACCATAGGTAATAATCAATTATGGAATTATACAACCTACAATAATCTTGATACTTTCGATTCATTTTTCTTTAAAGAAGAAGACCCATTTTACACTTCAGAAGGTATAGACGTTTATCAACCAGGATTTAAATTATTAAACCAAAATTTAGGATACAATCTCTATTTAGAAATTGATTTTAATGAAAACGGTGTAGAAGATAAAGGTATATACATTGATCAACAAACCTACACCCTTCAACAACTGACTGGAAATGCGGCTGATAACATCACTTTCCCTCTACAAGGTTACATTCTTAATAATCCAAGAAAAATAATGAAATTCCCAATGACCAATGGTACAAGTTGGGAGAGTACTAGCAACTATTCTACCAATTTTACCATAAAAGTAGCTGCTTTTGGCCTTAACAATGTACCAGCTCGCCATGCTTACAGTACCGTAAGAAAAGACACCATAATAGGTTGGGGCAAAATGAGTGTTTATACACCAAATGGACCAAGCATATCTTATGATGTATTGATGAATAGATCTGTTCAATATAGTGTAGATAGTTTTTATCTCAATGGTGCACCGGCTCCAGCGGCTTTACTCAATGCTTTTAGTGTCACCCAAGGCCAAATATCAGGATTGACACACACATATAATTTTTATAGAGCAGGTACATACAGTTATTTAACGAGATTTTTTTATGGCACGGATGCCACCTTCACCAATCTTAATGCAGCATTTGTCACTTTGGAAGATTTGACCCCTGCTACATCATCGACTCAAGAATTTAGTAATGAGTCGTACGCAACAGTTATTTTCCCGAATCCATCTAATGGTCAAGAAATCAATTTATCTTTGATAGGTAAAGATATGGATCAAGTAAACTATCAAATTACTGACTTAGCTGGCAGGATGATCCAAAGTAAAGATAATTATAAATTGAATAATAATACTATGACTCTAGATCTTGGAAATAACATCTCCACGGGTATGTATATGCTTCTGGTTAAGGATAGTAATAACAAAGTAATTGCGACAGAAAAGATCACGATACAACGATAAAACATTCGCACCCATAATTTGAGAATGAAGGCCACACTTTAGTGAGTAGTGTGGTCTTCTCATTTAATCCACCGAAGGACGGCTAAAAATGTAAGTTTTAGATAGACATAAAAGTTAGATTTTAAGTAAAACTTAAATTTTAAAAGCTACTTTTGACAGCGAAATAGCTATATTTTATGATATTGTGAAAATAAATAAGTAAAAAGACATTTTTTTCTTTGCAAAATAAAATAAAGTCTTACCTTTGCGTCGCTTTTGGAAGAAAGGCACAGTAAAGTAGATCTGGTAGCTCAGTTGGTAGAGCAATACACTTTTAATGTATGGGCCCTGGGTTCAAGTCCCAGCCAGATCACAAATCGTAACGCCAAACAAGGTTAAATCTCATCAGATTTCTTGTTTGGCGTTTGTTTTTCAGGGAGTTATGAAAAAAACACCACCTAAAATCCCTGAAATTGAATTAAATTATATGCGACAAATACGCGACTTAATTCCATAATCTTCAATTATCTGCGACAAATATGCGACAAGCGAAAACCAAATTTAGGCTGTCGCAGATGTTTTTGTCGCAAATGATGCTTTTTCAAAGTATTTGTTTATTGCGTGGGCAACACATAATATTTTTTAATCGTTTTTAAAATAAGTGCAAACCCATGAAAAAGTTAGATTTCTTAAAAGTTAGTTTTATGGTGCGATCAGATAAAAAAGAATCTGGTATGTCACCTGTGTTAATGATGTTGTTTCTCGATGGTCGAAGGGCATATGTCTCTACAGGCCTTGTTGCTGAGTTAAAAAATTGGGATTCCAAATATGGAAGGTTTGTAGGTGACCCTTCAAAAGTTAACACCAAGAATGAATTTTTGGAACGTATGAAAATGGACGTTTTAAGAATTTATAATGAAATGAAGTCAAAAGATGATGATATTACAGTTGATATTTTAAGGCAGAAGCTTAAAGGTGAGGCAGATACAAAGGCTAAATCATTAATTGAATGCTGTCAAGTATATAACTCTAGCTTTGAAAAGCTTGTTGGCATTGAGATAGGTGAAATCACATTTGGTAGGTATGCTACTTTCGCAGCAAGGATTAGTGAATTTATTACTACTAAGCTGAAGCTAAAAGATATTTATCTAACTGATATCAAATATTCTTTTGGTATTGAGTATGAACACTACCTAAAGACTGAGCTGAAGCTTCATCAAAATACATTGGTAAAATACATTCAGTATTTAAATAGGGTCTTGGATTATTGTGTCAAATATGAATGGCTCGAAAAGAATGTTTTGTTTGGTTACAAGTGCCCAGTCAAAGAGACCAAAAGAGAATATCTTACTCAGGATGAACTCCAGAGAATTATGGAAAAAGTAATCAATATTGACAGACTAAGAGAAGTTAGAGATATTTTTGTCTTCTGTTGTCATACTGGGTATGCTTACAAAGATGCAGCTGAACTGACACCTGACCACATTGGTATGGGAATCAATGGACGTAAATGGATCTATACATCTAGACAGAAAACAGATAATGTGTCCAATGTGCCACTATTGGATCAAGCCATGGAGATCATTGAAAAATATCAGAACCACCCTATTTGTGTAAGCAAAAATAGACTTTTGCCCATGAAAAGCAACCAAAAGTTGAATTCCTATTTGAAAGAACTGGCTGATATTTGTGGTATAACTAAACCTATGACTATGCACATAGCTAGGCACACATTTGCAACAACTGTTCTTTTGAGTAATGGAGTAAGTATGGAAGCCACAAGTAAAATGCTAGGTCACAGCAGCTTAAAAACGACGCAAATTTATGGTAAGATATTAGAAACAAGGGTCGGAGCTGAAATGGAAATGCTTAGTGCGAAACTTTCAAAATCAGTAGATGCGGAGATTAAGCTAAAGGAAGCTAAGTAAAATTCATCCATGATTTATAAAAAAAGCCCTAGTTTTTAACCAGGGCTTTTTTTATGCATATCTGTCGCCATGGATACTATGTTTTTAATTTGCTAAAGTTTTATTAATTAATCGTTAAATTTATAGCATATTGCAAATTAATTTCGTTATCACTTTTAGACAACTAGGATGATCATATTAATGTGAACTAAAATTTTGCAATTTTGCTGCATCATAAATTACATACAATACTTGATGACTATGAGAGACTAACTCAGCAGCCTATTTTTGGTTATTTAAATTCCATAGATGTAATACTTTATCGAATAAACCTATTTGTCTCATACAACTCAGAACTTATCGAATTAGAAAATTCTTTTGAATTTAAAAGTACAGAAGATGAAATTAAGTATTATAAGTATGAAAAACCGAAGTTTCAAAAGTATGGTATATTTTATAACTCAATATCAAAATTAGAATTACATATGCCTATGGGATCAAAAAAGACAAAAAGTGACTATTACGAAAAGGAACTGGACCAAATTACTAATACCTTTCGTGAGAACGAAGATATCATCGTATACCATAGAATGAAAGGAACTGACAGAGACAAAGATATTTTTGTAAGAAACTCACCAAATAATCATATCTTTGCACTCATAGAAGCAACATCCATGATGGAAGAGTTTTTGTATAATATTAATGACCCCCGTTCAATTGATGACAAGATCCAAGATTATCCGAAGCTTACCTGGACTGGTAAGCTTACTGATTTGGTAATTTTGGTTAGGGCTTTGGTATTGTCTGGAAGTATTAACAATGGTTAGGCATCCATAAAAGATGTAGTAACCTATGTGCAGGTGATGTTTAATGTTGATTTGAAAGACTATCATAGAAAATATACAGATATAAAAGCGAGCCAAAATCCTACTAAATTCCTAGATTATTTAATTGATATAATTGTTGATGATATTGATCAACAAGACGAGAAAGCTAGTAATCAAAAAAAGAAATAACTGCTTCCGGGTCGATTCCCATATAACTACAGAATTCATCCACAGTCACCACGTGATGCGACTCCTTCCCATAGTAGGTTTTGATCTTGAGTAGCAATGACCAAGATGTCCTGTAGTTCTTGCCAGTGATGGCGGCTACATCTTTTGGATATATAATCATTCTTGAAAATTTGCTCATTCTACATTCTATTTAACATAATCGTTGATACTATTGTCATACACTATCTATACACTATCTATACATCATCCATATACTATTGATGGGATTAGCCATAGATTGATATGGACGGTTTTACATTTTGGATTTTGTCGTGGGTGGTGTGTTGTAATCAATAATTAGTGTTTTCCTGAACTGAAAAAAGCCTGGCTCTTACCCTTGCTTAAATCAATTGCATTGCAAAAATAGGATATTTGTCAGAAATGACACATGATAATTTTAAAAATGTGTATGTAATAATTTGTCATTATATGCAATTTATTGTCATTTATGATTGTGGTGGTCTGGAAAGTGGCGGATTGTGGAAAAGCTGACTATATCTTTGTCGTATTATTTTACTTTTTAAATTGTAGCATTATGGCTAAACAAGGTGGTTTATTGAAGATAGTGGGAAAGCTTGATGACCTATCTTTTTACAAAAGTGCCGATGGTTTTTTGGTAAGGACCAAAGGCGGTGTTTCTGCTGACAGGATCGCGAATGATCCCACGTTTCAGCGAACGAGGGAGAATGGCGCTGAGTTCGGAATGTCAGCGAGTGCAGGGAAGCTGTTGAGAACAGCATTGAGAAATCTGATGATGACAGCCAGTGACAACCGGGTGGTTTCCAGATTAACACAATTGATGACGGATGTGAAAAATCTTGATGCGGCTAATGACCGTGGAGAAAGACATGTCCATGAAGGATTTGACCTTCCTGAAGGTAAGGCAGTGCTAAAGGGTTTCAACTTTAACAAAAGAGCCATCCTGAGTGGTATTTTGTTCAAGACTTTTGCGCTGAACACTACTACTGGTGCACTGGATATCCTTGGTGTGGTACCAAGAATGGACCTTGTGTCCGCTCCTGGTGCAACACATGTGACATTCAAGGCGGGATGGTCTAAGTTGGATTTCCAGGCAGGTGAGTTTGAGACGCTGATCAGTAACTCTGTGAACATTCCG
>DATGWZ010000024.1:0-4296 GCA_035299145.1 Saprospiraceae bacterium | reverse complement strand
CGAATCAAAATGCTTTTTCTATCGCCCGTGGTGAGGATTATATTTATGGTTGTGTGTAAATGCGATAGACGCACTTTTGATTCTTCATTCACTATCGCTTGTTTTTTGAACGGTCCATCCGTACAGACAAATATTTATATCTAGATTTAAAGACAGGATTATTATTCAGTAAAGTTTTTATTAATGACAATTGAGCTTCAAAGGTTTTATCGGGATGGTTGGACAGATGGGAAGGTTCTTATCAATGGTGTCTATGTGTGTCAGAGTATTGAATTAGGATGGGCAAATAATGAGCGTAATAAGTCGTGTGTGCCGGAGGGAGTTTATCCAATGTCCATCATTCAACATCCAAAACATGGAGAATGCCTGAGAGTAGAAGGTGTGAAAGGGAGATCTGGCATCCTGATACATGTGGCCAATGATGCTCAGAAGGAACTCCGGGGCTGTATAGCTCCGGTGTTTTCTTTGAGTGGGAATGGGAAAGGACAGTACTCGAGAATGGCATTATCTTATATCATCGAGAATCTGAGGAAGAGTGAAGAGAAGAATCATTTTATTAAAATTTATTAAAAATTAGGATCATGGGTGAAATCATGAACAGGGTGAAGGCACCTACACCCAAATTTTTTAAGGTGCTAAGAAATATTGGTTTGATCATGGCAGGTGTAGGTACCGTATTGCTGACGGCACCGATCTCGCTTCCCGCAGCTGTAGTGACCATAGGTGGATACATGGTAACAGCTGGTGGTGTGGCTACAGCTGTGAGTCAGATCACCAATATGGGTGATGATGCCATCGGCGAAAAAGAGGAAGGAGGGTCTGATGGGGATGGGAATTCATCATAGTGATCAGGCGGTGGGAACGCTCGGTGGTACCTTGATTGCTTTCATTGGTATCGTAGATGGTAGTGACATCATCAAAACTGGTATTCTGGCGTGTGTGGGTGCAATCGTAAGTTTCGGAGTTTCGAAAGGATTACACAAGTTGTTTCCGCAAGATAAGAATAAGGTTTAGTTAAAGTTTGGTTTTGTTTTTTGCATGGGTTAGGCTCTGGACGTTAGTTCAGGGCCTTTTTTGTTATAATTTACCAGTCTACTGATGATTAAACAAAATCATATTCTATATATCCCATTTCTCCAATATTCAAATGTACTAATTTTAAGTTTATCTTCAATGAATTGACTTTTTTTATAAGGTACGTGTAGTTCAGGTTTTCCATTATTATACCACCATTTCTTTTTATATATTTCACTTTTAAGGTAGTCAAAATGTAACTCCTTGAGTTTAATTAGATTTCCAGTATTTTTTAATAGTATTGACCAGTCAATTGGTAAATCAGAAGCCATTAATTGATCTATCAATAAATAATTAATTATTCTTCCACCTAGATGCTCAGGCTTTAACAGTTCTTCAATAGGATATATTCCTTGATAAGGGGTATTAAAATTTAAACCTAATTTTTTGATTAAGTAGTAAATGGTCTCGTACTTACGCGCATGATTCAAAAGTCCATCCAGGCTACTTCCTTCACTTATAAGAAAGTTAAGTTTTAGATCATCATCAACATAAAGTTGTATTACTGTTTTATACTCGTAATTTGGCAATTTGAATTCATTATAGTACGAATAGACTTCTTTGAATCTTTGCAATCCTAACAATGGATTATTTTCTGTATCATAGTATCGGTCGTCATAAATTTTATTTATCTTGAACATGTATCCATTCTCCTTGAAATTATTTTTTTCATCTTGTGATGCATCAAAGGAGTTTATAAAGTCATTTATTGAATCTGATTCTAATCTAACAAAGCCACATCCATCAATATAATTACAATAATACAATTGGCCGAAGTCATTTTCATCTAGATGCATATAATAGCATCCTCTCTCAGCGATCGCAAATGTCAAAAGCTTATCTAAATTTATTTTATATTTAATTATAACCTTGTCTTCATGTTCCTGATTCCAAGTATAACTCATTAAGGTTTCCTTTTGAAGGATTATATCTTCAATACTAAGCATTCGTTCTACAGGCCATATGCCCATTGAAGTATCAACATCTATAGTTGGTAAATTGGGAAACAGCATGATCCCATTATATTCTAAGAGAAAAGATATATACTCCTTTGGAAACTTACAACCCCAAATTTCTTCTGCTTTATTTATTTTTTCAATAGTTGCTTTATGCTCTTCGTGGTATATATTGAATCTAGTTAAATACGACATAAAAAATTACGAATCTAAAATTATGAAAAGATAGGACTTCATTAAATATAACCTTCAAAATATAACTATTCCACAATTTCAATATCGTTTTCATTATCTATGGCCATGGCTGGTGCGCCGTTAAAATTGGTGCCTTTGCCAGTGACTATGATCTTTTTGCCTTCTATGTCTTTGTCGGGTGGATAGCTGAAATTGATCATTTTGTCTTTGAAGTTTTGTTTTTGTGCGATGCAAAGATGTAGTTTTTTTATGAATTCTCAAATTAAGGCTTTATTAAGTAGGTTCTGTTTTGTTTAGATGGGTTAGGGTCCAGAATCTGGTTCAGGGCCTTTTTTTGATTTTGTGCGGGTCTATTTAATTGGAAGTATTTGCAATGTATTGATCAAGTTTTATAGAATTTAGTAAGCTCACCTTCAAATTCGAGGCAAAGTACTGTATAGTTATTTTCAAAATAATATTTGGTAGTTTCTTCTTTTGGTTTTGATGGTTGATTAGAAATTATAAAACCATTTCTAGTATAATAAGTTAAATTCATTATTTGAGTTTTGTCATTATAAATTATTTTATAGACTAGAGTGCCATCAGGATAAAAGCTCATTTTAAGATTCTCAGATTCAATATAAATTGCTTGCCATTCTCCATATAAGAGTTTATCTCTGCTGTCATTAAAGAATATTTTTTTGATGAAATTCATAATGTGATTTTTATACCCCGTAAATTTATGATAAACAAGTAATTTTAAAGTAAATAATTGGCAAATATATTTATATAGGTAGCCCTGGTCGAATAGACCAAGGCTACCTATAGACTACTATATAGTCTCTGATGAAAACCTGATGGTAGTGGTATGCTCATCAAGATGGGTAGTGATGATCACTCCTTCCTCTGCTACCCCTATAGTCTTACGAACAAAGTATCTAGAAGTGAGCTGGCCAGTCTCCATCAATGCAGCTAATACATTATCAAATCTCATGGCTCTAGTGACAATACCAAAATCTGTGGCTATGTGACACTCTAAAACATGATCTAAATATGGACGCATCTCAGGAAAAGAAACTAAAGCTGTCCTGATGCCCGGACTAAATATAATGGTGCCTGGATCAAAAGGCAATGAAGGTAGAACTAATGGAACTCTCATAAATGTAATAAATTAATAAGTGAATAAAAAGGTGAAATAAAAAATAGTCCCGAGCTCAATACCCAGGACTACCTACTGATGGACTAATACTCTGATGGAAAAATAACTGTGGTGTGCTCTCTATTGGACTCTGTAATAATCCAAATCTTACTATCTAAACCATACAACCCTGAAGGAATATCATATACTGAGAAAATACGACTCCCATCTACTAAAGCTGCATCATTACGACTAGCATCATCACTACAACAATCTCCCCAATCACAAGCTAAATGACGCTCAACACAAGAACGAACAAACTCACCAAAGGGAACATGCTCACAAGTGGCACTAAAAACTGTGGAACTCATATATAAAGAACCAAACTCAAATGGACGAACTGAAGCAACTACTGTACTCATAATAAAAGAAATATAAAATGAAAACTAAGTGTACAGCCAACTCGACCATACTAACGGATACCTGACAGCGTGAGGGAATGAATAAGTGTATGGTGGAGAACGTAGAGGACCATACATGTTTCATTCCTGTAGCTAACTTTGTATCTGTTTTGTGTGGTAGAAAAAAGCGGGCGGGCTTACAATTGCTGCCAATTATTTGGTGATCTGTTATTTGGTGATCTGTGATTTGGAGTTGCTGATTTGATTTAGAATTCTTACTTTGATTTTTGAGTGTATTGTTTAAGTCTTTGGTAGTTTGATGTAGATTAGATATTTGAAGTTTCTTATTGGAAGTGTGGTTTCCCAAAAACATGGAATATCATAAATAAAACCGATAAGCAGCAAAAAATTAGGGAGGCAGCTTTGTCAAGATTTTCGGTTATGAATGTCTTAAGATAAAGCTTTCTAATACGCCGTGCTGGTGTGCAGCACGGTTCATGTCTTAAATTGACTCTGTCAATTTTTCTACGAAACAGACATTCATACCGAAACC
>DATGWZ010000023.1:0-945240 GCA_035299145.1 Saprospiraceae bacterium | reverse complement strand
CTAAACTACTATTTCAATTTAAATCTTTACCCAACTCTCCAAATCACTCTATTTCCTTTCGGGCCGCAAAGATAGATACTATTTTATTTATATCCAAATGTTTTACAAAAATATTTATTCTTTTTTTTTATCCACTCATCCTCACCAACACCCAAAATAAATATCACTACAAAACTCTCAATCACATCAATCACTCTCTATCAATCGTTCCTTCGTTAAGGGGACGCAAAGGTAAGAACGTTTTTTATAATTCAAAGCTTTATTAAATTATTTTTAAATATTTTTTTCCTAAATTTCTTTCTACTTATAAATAATACACTGTAACAAATTGATTTACTATTTATTACGTATTAAAAGCGCTATATTAAAATAAATCAAATTTATGTTGAAAAGCGGAAGTGGTTAGAAGAAAAAGTTTCCGTTTATCACTAACTCGTATTCTTCTTTCCTTTATAGTGTCGGCAGATAAGGATTTAATCTTATAAAATAAGTTTATATAATATTTGTAAGCACAATATACACCTAATCTAGAAGATCTTGGCAATGCAACAATTCCTTTATATGCATCATCAAAATCCTTTTGGATATCATCTTGAATGGACTTTTTATCAGATTCAGTAAATAAATCAAAATTTATGTTTGGAAAGTAAACCCGTCCTCTCTCTAGATAATCAGACTTCATATCTCTCAAAAAATTAATTTTTTGAAATGCAGCACCTAATGATTGGGCTGGAGCCTTTAATTTTTCATACTCATTAATATCTCCATTTAAAAAAACATATAGACACATTAAACCTACTACTTCAGCGGAACCATATATATATAGATCTAAATCTTTTTTGTCATAAACTGATTTATACAAATCCATTTCCATACTATATAGAAACGCTTTAATAAGTTCATGATCAATATTGTATTTATTTACTACTTCCTGAAAAGAATGTAATACAGGATTTAGACTAATTTTATTTTCAATTGCCTTAAAAGTGTCTCTTTTAAACTCATCTAAAAACTCCTTTTTATCTACATGGTGAAACGTATCTACTATTTCATCAGCAAAACGCACAAAACCATAAATAGCATAAATCGGATATCTGAGTTCTTTTGCAAACATTCTTATTCCCAATGAAAAAGATGTACTATAACTTTTCGTTATAACGGCATTACAATCGAAGCATACTTTTGAATATAGTTCCATGCTATTGTGTTTTATGTGAACTAATGATTTCATTTGCTACCACCTGACCTGAAATTATAGATGGGGGAACACCAGGACCAGGCGTAGTAAGCTGACCTGTAAAAAACAGGTTTTGAATATTTTTGCTTTTCATCTTTGGTTTCAAAAAAGCAGTTTGGGTTAATGTATTCGCCAAACCATAGGCATTTCCCTTAAATGCATTATAATCTGAAATAAAGTCATTTAAACAATAAGATCTTTTATAAATAATACTATCTCGTATGTCAACATCAAGTATTTTCTGAATCCTATTACACATTATATCAAAATACTTTTCATGCAGCTCAGGTTCGTCTTTGATGCCAGGCGCTAAGGGCATTAGCATAAATAAATTTTCATTTCCATCAGACGCCAGACTTGAATCAGTAACCGATGGACATGACAAATAAAATAATGGGGCAGTCGGCCAAGTTGGATTAGTATAAATTTCATCCGCATGTCGCGCAAAATTTTCATCAAAGAACAGATTATGATGTTTTACACCCTTGATTTTTTTATTCAATCCAACATAAAAAAGCAGAGAACTTGGAGCCATTGTACGATTTTCCCAATAAGCTTGGTCGTACATTCTATATTTTTTAGGTAAAAGGTTCTGCTCTACATGATGGTAGTCTGCACTTGCCACTATGTAATCAAAATCATATGATGATGAATCTGTGATCATTTTCGTTGCCCTACTTTCTTCGACAACAATCTCCTTTACATCAGCGTTTGTTATAAATTTAACACCCAAATCTTTTGCTACAGACACAAAACCTTCAATAACTTTGTACATACCACCCATAGGATACCATGTACCAAGTTTAAGATCAGCATAATTCATTAAACTGTAAAGTGCAGGCGTGTTTTCTGGTGTAGCTCCAAGGAATAAAACTGGGAACTTAAGAATATCTCTAATCTTTTCATTTTTAAACAACTTATCAACTTGTGTAGAAATAGAAGATAACATTTGTAATTTAAATAAACTCTTTAATACACGTATATCAGCAAAATCAAAAATAGAATTACCTGGTTTCCAAACAAATTCGTTCATACCAACAGTATATTTGTATTCAGCTTCTTCCAAAAACTTATCAAGTTTAACACCGCTTCCTTGCTCTAAGGATTCAAAAAGTTCTTTTAATTGATTATAATTTGCAGGAATTGAAACGATATCATTTTTTCCAAAAATTACGTCATAGGAAGGATCTAATCTTTTGAGCTCATAAAAATCTGAAGACTTTTTTCCGAAAATATTAAAATAATTTTCAAAAACTTCGGGCATCCAATACCAGGAAGGCCCCATATCAAATGTAAAACCATCAACTTCAAACTTTCTTGCACGGCCACCTAAAGTGCTATTCTTTTCAAGAACGGTAACATCAAAACCTGCCTTTGCTAAACAAGATGCTGCTGCCAATCCAGAAAAACCTGACCCAATAATTCCTACTCTTTTCAAATTAATGATTTTTACTAAAGAAATCATCAAACATCAAATCACCAAATATGTTCAAAAAAAAGAGAGCCTTTATCTATGAAGACAAAAGCTCTCTCTTTTATTTGGTTGATTCGAATGATGTTACTCTTCTATCTTACCACCTTTAGCATTATCTTGCCATTCTTTGAGTTTGTCCCACTCACCATTAGCAGCTAATTCAGCTTGCATTGGCCAAGATGTCGGGTCGTGCATTTGGTATCTAGAACCAGCAGCATTAAGAATTTCTTTAAGGTCAGCTGGATCAGCTTTTGCTAATTCAGCATATGTAAAGATATTTGCATTATTGAATAACTCTTCAATTTTTGGTCCTATACCTTCAACGATCTTAAGATCATCACCTTTTGCAGGAGCAGCTGGTTTTTCTTCCGCTACTACAGCTTTGGCAACTTCTTCTTTTACATCAGCTACTTTTGCAGTTGCTGCTGCTTCTGCCATTTGCTCTTTTAGTTCAGAAAAACCTGCGATATCACCAAACGTAGATAATTCTACTTTTGCCTGAGTTGCTTTGATTGTCTTTTTGACTTCTTCCTTCTCTTTGGTTTTTTCTGTTTCAACTATCTGATCAGCTTCTCTTCTGATGTCTTCAAGATATCTAGTATGAGAAACAATAATTCTCTTATCGTCTCTATTAAATTCAATAACTTTGAATGTTAAAACTTCTTCATTTGCAGCTGTCGAACCATCATCTTTTTTGATGTGTTTGATCGGTGCATATGCCTCTAGACCATATGGTAACTGAACAATCGCGCCTCTATCATCTTTTTTAACGATAGTTGCTTCGTGGTAAGAACCTACTGGGAATACGTTTTCGAAAGTATCCCATGGATTTTCTTCCAATTGTTTGTGACCTAAAGAAAGTTTTCTGCTTTCTTCGTCTACTTCAAGGATAGAAACATCAATTTTTTCTCCTACTTTAGTAAATTCTGATGGGTGAGAATATCTCTTAGTCCAAGATAAGTCAGATATGTGAACCATACCTCCGATACCATTGTCTAATTCAACAAATACGCCATATGGTGTAAGGTTTTTAACTTCACCTGTGTGTTTAGTACCAACTTTGTAAGTTGCTGTAACTACACTCCATGGATCTTCTGTCATTTGTTTGATACTCAAAGACATTTTTCTTTCATCTCTGTCAATGGTAACCACTTTGGAATCCATTTCTTGTCCAAGGGTAAAGAAATCTCTAGCGCTTACAGGCTGATTGCTCCAGTTTACTTCAGAAACGTGGATCAAACCTTCAACACCTGGGATGATTTCTAAGAAAGCACCATAATCTTCGATGTTTACGATCTTACCTCTAACTACGCTACCTTCTGAAATAGTATTGTCCAATACTTCCCATGGGTGTGGCGTCAATTGCTTAAGACCTAAAGATATTCTTTTCTTATCTTCACCAAAATCAAGTACTACAACATTGATTTTTTGGTTAAGAGATAATACTTCATTTGGATGATTGATTCTACCCCATGAAATATCTGTAATATAAAGAAGTCCGTCAACACCACCAAGGTCCATAAATGCACCAAAGTCTGTGATGTTTTTGACCACACCTTCCAAAACTTGTCCTTTTTCAAGACCAGAAATGATGGTTTCTCTTTGTTCAGCAAGATCACTTTCGATAAGTGCTTTGTGAGATACAACGGCATTTTTGATGGCTTCATTGATTTTCACCACTTTGAATTCCATTGTTTTACCTACATAGATATCGTAATCTGTAATAGGTTTCACATCGATCTGAGATCCTGGTAAGAATGTCTCAAGACCAAGACAGTCCACGATAAGACCACCTTTTGTTTTGCTGATAACGTGACCTTTGATAATTGTACCATTCTTGTAAGAATCGACCAAATTGTCCCAAGCTTTTAATAACTTAGCTTTTCTTCTTGACAATACTAGTTGACCTCTGAAATCTTCTTTGTTCTCTACATAAACATCAACATAATCTCCAACCTTAAGATCAGGAGTATCTCTGAATTCTGATAAAGAAACAAGTCCGTCCGACTTATAGTTGATATCTAAAACTACATCTCCACTATGGATAGATGTAACACGACCTTTAACTACTTCTAATTCTGCAACTGAATTAAGTGATTGGTCATATTGTTCGAAATATCTTTTGTGATCTGCTTCGTCATATTTTAGGGTATTTCTTTTACCCATTGACCAATCATAATCATCATGTGCTGTTGAATTGTCAACAACTACTGGCTCCAGCTCTACGTCTGAAATGTCTTCAATGATAACGCCTGCATCATCTAACTGATCATTCGTTACTTCATTATCTTCTATCATAACTTAAAAAATTTGTATGCCTGAAAAATTGCAGACAGTGGTTAAAAAATGCTAATTTATTAAAAATGGCCGCAAAGGTAAGATTTTTTTCTTTTATGTAGTACACATAACGTTAAAAATCAATGAGATAAATTCATATTTGCTATCAGAAAGTAGATTTATTCTGGAATTTGCAAAATAAAACCTTGTACATTTATCAAAAATGTGGTTATTTCTGAGCTGTTTTGACCAAATAAATTGCTACCAAGCTAAATAACATATTGGGAATCCAAACGCCAATACCAGGGTGCAAAGAAAGATTAGTAGAAAATGTAGTGCTAAATTTAGACAAGATAACAAAAATCGCACCTATCACTATGCCCGCGGCCAAATGAAAACCCATACCACCACGAACTTTTCTAGAAGCTACTGACACACCAATTAATGTCAATATAAATATAGTGAAAGGATCTGCTGTCCTTCTATATAGCTCAATACTATATTTCTTACCAGAATCTAATCCCCTTTCTTGCTCATTTTTAAGAAAAGCTTTCAGATCGCTAGTATTCATGACTTCCATTTGTTTGGTATAACGAGTGAAGTCATCAGGGACAAAATTAAAGATGGTATCAAATTTTTCACTTGGCTTTGAAATCAGTTCTTCGTGGACACCATTAAATGTCCTTATCTCGTAGTCTTCTAACTTCCATGTATTAGGTGCTTTTACAAAAGATATTTCATTTGCTTTTAATGTATAGACTAAGTTATTGTCCTGATATTTTTCTAATCTGAACGTTCGTCCTGTGCTATCTCGAATGGAATAATTTCTAATGTAAATTTTTTCTGTCGGCGACAGCCAAAGATGTATATTGGTGGTTCTAGATTGTTTGGCACTAGCTCTGATGTATTTACTTTCAAATTCATTTTTTGCCAAATTGCTCTTTGGGATCACATAATTATTGCCTATCCACAGCAAAGTAGCTAATATAGCTGCCCCTACCATATAAGGAACCAAGAATCTAGCATAACTTACTCTTGCACTTAAAATACTGATAATTTCGGAGTTTTTTGCCATTCTTGAAGTAAAAAATATCACTGCCAAAAGAGCAAACAAAGGCCATAAGAGACCATTAATCCATGGGATAAAGTATAGATAATACTCGAATACAATTTGATAAAATGTAAGTTCTGAATTTAGAAATTTATCGACCTGCTCAAAATAGTTGATGGTGACGGCTATCATAGTAATAAGGAGCATCGTAAAGAAAAACGTGCTCAGATATTTTTTAATGATGTACCTATCTAGAATATTCATCTTTTACTCTTCTATTTGTGTGTGTGTTGTCGTATTCAGATTTACAAACGTTGACTAACTGATTTTACCATCGAATTTTTCCATTCGTAGAACGAACCGTCTATAATCCTACGACGGCTTTCTGATACTAACCACAAGAAAAAACTCAAATTATGAAGTGTTGCAATCTGTCCTGCCAATAATTCTTCTACCTTGAAGAGATGTCGCAGATATGCTTTTGTATGAATTCTACTTGTAGGCGCAGTGCTCTCAATATCAATGGGACTAAAATCGTCTTGCCACTTGGCATTTTTTATATTGATCAATCCATCTTTGGTATATAAAATACCGTGTCTTGCATTCCTAGAAGGAAGTACACAATCAAACATGTCTATGCCCAAAGCTATACTTTCTAATATGTTTTCTGGTAAACCGACACCCATTAGATAGCGTGGTTTGTCAGATGGTAATATGCCACAAACTAACTCAGTCATGGCATACATATCTTCATGTGGTTCGCCAACTGATAGACCTCCAATGGCATTCATTTCTTGATCTTGAGATGCTATAAACTCAGCAGATTCTTTTCTTAGATCGGGATAAACACTGCCTTGTACTATGGGCGAAAATGTTTGGTGATGACCATAAATAGGATCCGTATTATCCATTCTATAGATACACCGAGCTAACCATCGATGCGTCATGTACATAGAATTTTTAGCATATTTATATTCACATGGGTATGGGGTACATTCATCAAATGCCATGACTATATCAGCACCAATAATTCTCTGAATATCCATGACTGACTCTGGACTAAAAAAATGTTTAGAACCATCTACGTGCGACTGAAACTTTACACCTTCTTCTGTGATTTTACGCATTCCCTTTAGAGAATATACTTGATAGCCTCCACTGTCTGTCAACATAGGTTTGTCCCAAGCTATAAATTTGTGAAGACCGCCAGCCTTTTGTAAGATGTCCGTACCTGGTCTAAGATATAGATGATAGGTATTACCGAGTATAATTTGAGCCTTTATTACATTCTCAAGTTCAGACTGATGTATTCCTTTGACAGTACCTTGTGTACCTACTGGCATAAAAATAGGTGTTTCAATAGGACCATGGTCTGTCTGCATGATTCCTGCTCTAGCAGAAGACAATCTATCTGTATGTTGTATATTAAAAGTCATATTTACTAGTTTGATCTAAACCTTGCCATATCCATTTTAATTAGGACAGCAATCATGATGGAAAATGCCAAAAGTGACGAACCTCCTTTACTCAAAAATGGCAGAGGTATTCCTACTACAGGCATCAGCCCCATCGTCATACCAATGTTAAATGCAAAGTGAAAAAATAAAATTCCAGCTACACCATAGGCGTAGTTCCTGATAAACTCAAGATTGGCCCTTTCGGCTATAATTATACATCTTATAAGTAATATCGTATATAAAATAATAACTCCGAAACTTCCTATGAAACCTTGTTCTTCGCCAATCGAGGTAAAGATAAAGTCTGTGGATTGTTCTGGTACGTAATTAAGTTTGGTCATTTCGCCTTTCAAAAATCCCTTACCCTGAAAACCACCTGAACCAATTGCCAATTTAGATTGGATGATATTGTATAGAGAACCTCTTGGATCGCACTTCTCTGGACGTAGCCAAACATTAATTCTTTCTTGTTGATGTGGTTTTAGAAAGTTGTCAAATACATAACTTGATGTGAATGAAAACAATACAGCTACGGTCAAAATAGGAGCAACAAGACTTAATATTTTAATATTTTTGTTTCTCAACAGTACAAATCCATAACTCAAAAAAGTTACTATCGAAGGTAAGATTAAATAAGTCGTTTCTTTCTGAAATAACAAAAATACAATGATCAACAATGTAGTCAGTGATATTAATAATGCTCGTTGGGTCTTTTCATATTCAAAAATAAAACTTACACTTGCTAAAAATATGAGAAAAACAGTGACAATATAAAAACCATAAATCAGAGACAAAATAAAGATTGCTGCTACACTAAACATTAAAATTATTACAATTGGAGAAAGCCCTCTTCTATATAAAAGTATAAAAAAAGACAAAAACACAAGCGATGATCCGAAATCTGGTTGTAATAAAATCAAAAGCGCAGGTCCTAAAAACAAGGCTAACGATACGATTATGATATTGATATTACTAGCTGTAGTCTTGAAAAAACTTAGATAGCTGGAAACTGCTAAAATGGTTCCAAATTTTGCCCATTCTGATGGTTGAATGGAGAAAAAACCAAAGGAAAACCATGCTTTCGCTCCATTTATTTCTTTCCCTAAAAATAAAACCAAGATCAATAAAAGAACGGTAATGGCATAAATAGGAAATGCCAGTGTATTCCAAAACTTCCAATCCAAGGTGAGTGCAGTAAAAAAAGCTACTAAAGAAATAACTAACCACAATGACTGAGAACCAATTGTAGTTGTAATATCAATAAATGCAAATGGATTTTTTTCATCATAAACCGTAGAAAAAACCATAAACCAACCTATTAACACTAAGCTGAAGTAGACTGAAAGTGTAATCCAATCGTATGTTTTGTCTTTAGAAAGAGCTCTTTGTGCCATTATTAATTACTTACTAAAGCTCTCTTACTCACTTGATCATAAACTGGTGTAGCTGATGGGAAGGTCTTTTTTAAATCTAACAAAAAAGGCATCAATCTATTTTTATTCTCATAATAACCAACCCTTACTTGATAATATGGGGCTACATGTTTCCAATCCATATTTACACCTGGATAAAGACTAGTGAAAGTAGCCATTGCACTCTCCATCTGTCGTCTGTCATCTGTGGTTACAATCTGAATTCGCCATGCTTTAATGTTTTCATTGGCTTTTCCATTCTCTACAAATTTTTCCATCATGGTATTAACGGAATAAGATGCCTTAAGACTTATGTTTGATTGACCAAAAGATGGCAAGTACAGTAAAATCATTACAACTTGTATCAAAAACAAAAAATTTATTCTTCTAACCATGTCCATAAATGTTAAAGGTTATTCATTATTTAGCATCTTAAACTTAACAACACATTTTACCCAGTAAGTATAATTTTGTGCGTCACAAAATTACAATAAAAAAGCTTAGAAACTACAAAACTAGGACTTCTAAAGAAATTGGTTTATCCAAAAATAAAAAAAGGATGGTAATATATTTATCACCACCCTTCCTATATTATTGTGGATTTGGCTTACTTAACGCCAAGTCTTGTTTTTAATACTGGACCTAAATCTTCCGTCTCCGTAGCATGAAGAATCATCCCACTACTAGAATCAAAAATCATGGTGTAACCATTTTCTTTACCTAGTTTTTCAATTTCCGCTTTCACTTTGTCCAAAATAGGCTTGTACAACTCTTCACGTTTCAAACCTACTTTTTGCTGGATTTCAGCTTCATATTTTTTAATTTCTTCTTGTTTAGCTACAAGAACTTCTTCTTTTTGCTGCATTTGTACTTTAGAAAGCGTACCACTATTTGCTTCAGCCATATAAGCTTTATAATCTGCTTCAAATTTAATGACCATTTCTTCGCCTTTAGACAAAAGCTCCGTTTGAAGTGCTTGGACTTGATTATCAGCTAGCTTCATTTCTGTCAATCCCACGAGAAGCTCCTGAGTATTAATATAACCAAACTTCTGAGCGCTTGCTGAAAATAATGATAGACCTACAAATAAAATACTTAAAAATAATTGCTTCATTTTTTTTGTTTTGTTTGAAAATTAAATTGATAACTTTAAAATTGGTTTTTAAATTTCTTTTTTATTGATATTAACTAAAAATTAATGCTATTCTGGCTCAAATCCTAATACAATATTGAACCTACCGTAGTTACCATCTGCTGGATTTACTTTATCAAAACCAAATCCATAATCAAATCCTAACAAACCAAACATTGGTAAAAACACCCTAGCTCCAAAACCTGCAGACCTTTTTAGATCAAAAGGATTATAATCTTTGAAACTTTGATAAGCATTACCACCTTGCACAAAACTTGTTACATAAATGGTAGAATTGGGATTTAGTGACAATGGGTATCTCAGCTCAAATGTAAATTTATTAAATATTGGTGCACCAACAGTTCCATTTACAGTCCTCGCACCATTACCTGTAATATCTGCTACATCATAACCTCTGAGAGCTAGTATTTCTTTACCCTGCAAGCCCGCGTTTTGATTATTGATACCATCACCACCTAATTCAAATCTCTCGAATGGCGGTGTACCTATATCTTCATTAAATGAACCTAAGATACCAAATTTTGCAGATGTAGCCAATACAAGTTTGTCAAAAATATTGTAATACCATTCTGAGCTTATTTTCCATTTATGATATTCTAACCATCCGAATTTTTTGGATTCTATCAATTCACCCACTTTGGATGCAATCTCTGCTTCGGTCGGTGGTCGTGCAGGACCATTATCTAAGATCAAATTACTGGTGATTTCTGCTATTTCTTCAGGTGTAGCTGTATAAGACTGATTGGATCTAAATAACGAATATGGCGGTGTGATTTGCAAAGATAGCGATACTTTAGAACCACGACGAGGGAATAATGGATCGCTCACACTACTACGTGTAAAGGTTTGTTTTACACTAAAGTTTTTGAAGGTACCTTTAGATATTGAAAATCCCCCTGAAGTGAAATTATCTAGATTAATCGTTTCAATATTTAGTGTAGTATTAGATGAGAAGAAGTCATCAGGCCACTTGAGTTGTGAACCAAGTCCAATAAATCCCCTTGTGATTTTCAACTTCCCTTGTCCTTGTAATGAATAATCAAACGCAGTCTGAACAGCTCCTATGGTGAATGATCTTGGCTTTTTGCCACCTAACCATGGTTCAGTAAATGAAAAATTGTAAGATTTAAAAAATCTACTGTTTGACTGTAATCTGACTGAAAGTTTCTGACCATCTCCTTGAGGTAGTGGACTCCAAGTATTTCTATCTTTTACGTTTGCTATTGAAAAGTTATTGAATACTACACCCAATGTACCTATCAGACCACTAAATCCACCATAACCCGCTGATAACTCAAGTTGGTCAGAAGGTTTTTCTTCTAGTTGATATTCAATATTAACAGTACCTCTTGCTTGATTTACAGGCGTTTCTATACCGAGTGTCTCTGGATTGAAATAACCAAGGTTTATGATTTCGCGTTGAGATCTTATGATTGCAGATCTACTGAATTTTTCGCCTGGTCTTGTTCTGATTTCTCTTCTTACTATATGTTCGTTAGTACGGTCATTTCCTTTGATAACTACATTTTCAACAGTGAATTGTGGACCTTCAAAAATTCTCATTTCTATATCTACAGAGTCATTCTCTACTGCTATTTCTACAGGAGTAATATCAAAACCCAAATATCCATCATCCAGATATAAGGAAGAGATATCTCTACCATCCAAACTAAATTTTAATCTGTTTTGGAGTAATTCAGGATTGTATACATCGCCTTTTGTCAAACCCAAAATATTATATAGTTGGTCATCTGAATAAAGAGAATTTCCTTTCCAAGTTATATTTCTAAAGTAATGGCGTTTCCCTTCTTCGATATTTAGCTTTACTACGATATCACCATCTTTGTCTCGGTAAGTGGTATCAGACAATATGGACATATTTTTATAACCTTCATTTTGGTAGAATTTTGTGATTGCTAACTTATCTTCTTCGTATTCCTTCTCAATAAATTTTGACTTTCTAAAAAGTGTACCTTTTCTTTTAGTCTTGGACATTTTTTTTCTAAGCTTTCTATCTGAAAAAGATACATTCCCATCAATTATGATATCATCAACTTTAACCCTGTCTTTAGTATCAATGACAAACTCGATTCGTACGCTTGCATTTTTGCCTTCATCAGGATATTCGTTTACTTTGACCATTGCGTCTAGTTTTCCCTTCTCCACATAGTATTGTCTTATTTTTTGTCTGGACAATTCTTTTTGGTCATCTGTCACAATACCTCCTTTGGTAAGGATACCTTTTATTAGATCATTCAGATCGTCATGATTGGAATTTTTTACCCCTTTGTATGACCATCTTGATAAAATGGGTCTTTCAATTAAAATGATTTTCAAAAAAACAATCTCTCCCTTTGTACTATCCTGAATTATCTGAACATCATCAAATAATCGTAGCTTTAGCAACGATTTTATTGCTGCTGGTATAGATGGGCCAGGAATTTGCACTTTACCACCTTCTTTGAGACCGGTAATAGATTTTATGGCATTACGATCACGATTTTCGGCGCCGACAATATTGATTCCACCTATTTCGTAAGTTTTTTTGTCGCTGTAATTTAATATTTGTGTAGTCTCTTGGGATTTCAGATCAAAAGACAAAAGACAAAGTAAATATGCTACTGCAAAGTATTTTAACATGCTAATATTCATAAATTGTTATTAAGATTATGCAGTGTCTGAACGATATATAATTTCATAATGCTGTTTCGATTATTTTTTTTAACTTTTATTTAATATTTCTACCTGGAACGACTTTAAGCTTCGACCAATTGTTCACTAGTCTTGCCAAATCTTCTTTCTCTGCCCTGAAAGTCAATAATTGCTTGATAAAAATCATCCTTTCTAAAGTCAGGCCACAAAACTGGTGTAAAATAAAACTCAGCATATGCCGCTTGCCAAAGCAAGTAATTAGATATCCTATGCTCACCACTTGTCCTGATCATTAATTCAGGGTCAGGAATATCTTTAGTTGTCAAATTATGTGAAAATAATGCTGCATCAATATCATCAACTTTAAGAATGCCATTCTGTACATCTAGAGCTATTTTTTTTGTGGCTTCTACGATCTCCCAACGAGAAGAGTAATTAAGTGCCAAGACTAAAGTCATTCTAGTGTTATCTTTAGTCAACTCTATACCTTCCAAAAGAGTCTTGTAAGTCTTTGCAGGAAGTTTGCTAAGATCGCCTATGGCTTGGAGTCGGATATTATTTTTATTGAGTGTTTTGAGTTCACTTTTTACAGTCTCGACTAGCAAGGTCATCAATGCATTTACTTCGAAACTAGGTCTTGACCAGTTTTCTGTAGAAAAAGCATAAAGTGTCAAATAGTTTATCCCTAACTCAGCCGCAGCTTCTGTCACTTCCCTTACAGATGTGACCCCATTTTTATGACCAAAGACCCGAGGTTTGCCTTGAGTCTTAGCCCACCTACCATTACCATCCATAATTACAGCTATATGGTTTGGCAATTTTTCTAGATTAATTTTATCTTTATTTATCGACATAGATGGTTAAAATCTGCAAAAGTGGTGCAAATGTAATACAAAATTAGCTGCATTCAAGTATTTATTACAGATTAAAATGGATTATTTTGTAGTTTAGCCGAATATTTCTATTGATTTTGGGCTAGAAAAGAGCCTAATTCAATCAAAAAATCAAAGTTGATATTTCTGATGAAAAATCGTTGTAGAATATACTTCAGAAGCTGTAGTATAAAATCTACAGTTATAGTCTATAAAAATTTTATTATTTGTATATCAAAATAATGCGAAAATTGGATGACCACCGAGATTGTTTGCTAGCGTAAAATTAAACCGCAATAAACAAAAGGAAGTACCTAATGAAAAGAAGATAATATTGCTCTGAATAATGAATTAAGTACAAATAAAATACATTAATTGCCTCAATGAAACGAATAGGAACTCGTTCTGAAAAAAGAATGATATAAGGGAGATTTGTCCGTTAAGGACTGAAAAGCATAAGATATTAGACGACAAAATGACCAACAACTAAAATGATATTTGTGAAAACAAAATTTTAAAAACGAGGGCTCTCCCAGAGAAAAGCCCTCGTATGCACCTAAAATTTTGAGAATAATGCGTATCTAAAGTACGTTTACTTTTGAAATTATGGAGGGTTTAGACATCCGGGCGGATATCTGAATCCACCCCCCATACGCACCCGTTGTTGAGAATAAATTATATTTAGAAACGAGATTAGATCCCGTCGTGTTCGTCAGTGATGATACCTAATAATATTTCGATGATAATTGTTAAAAATTCCATTTTATTTTGATTTTTATTGGGTTGTTATGAATTACAACACAAAGATAGAATCAAAATTAGTAGTATAAATTAACAATAAAGTAGAAATTGATTTAATGGTTAATAGTTAAAAAACTACTTACTTTAGTCATATATAACTAAATATCAATTACTTACAAAATAACAACTATTATTAAAAGTATAACCTTTGGTATTTATACGCTATACATTTATAGGTATAAATACGCTTTTTTATTACAAAAATATTTTTAAGGAGCGATCATTTCGTACTTATAAAAGATCTAAATGATACCCACTCTTACATTTCGATGATACAAAGGTATAGCAAATCACCAAAGCGATAATTATCAAAATCGCATAAAATGATTTAGACTAATAGAGATATTTTGCAGAATAAAATTAACTTAAAACACTGTAAATCAGCATTATAAAACCAACACAAAAAGTCCAAAATAGTGTAAAATAAGCATACAAATTCAATTCAATTATGAGAAAAATGTAAGATAGTTTGCAAAAAACCGTTAGTAACAGTCGATTTATTTGAAAAAAATTAGCAATTTTTTTATTTTTTTCGTCGATAAGTCTAAGATCTACGTAAATTGCTAATAAAATCCTTTCATCCAAACAAACTAAAGGTATTTTTATAATTTTCATTGCTTGATAATTAATCAAGTTGTTCCTTATTCCAAATATTCCGAAAATCATGGATTAATTCTTTCATATTCAAATACATAAACTATTGATTGGAATAGGCCTAAGATTTTTTTAATATACACTAAACTTATTATAATAAAATATATCCTTAGCGATTGGGTATATTTTTTTTTTAAAATTACAACTTACTCTACGACTAAGTTCTATTCTAGGCATTTAATTTAAACTCCAAATATTAGTGATTGATTTATGTTAATAATGCTATATTTGCAGGAAATAACCATATAACATACTGTTTACTAATATTTTACTGCTTGCAAAAACATCATTAAATGGACACGATTATTGCCCTTTTGAACACTAAAAATCAGATTAAAAAAAAGACTTCAAACAAAATAAATGCTGATAAACTGGATTATTTTGAAGAAATCGTTACAAATAACCAATTTATCACTGATGAGGTTGCTTGTATGGATTTATATGGACATAAAATAAAATCTGCTACATTTAAATCATTAAAGTATAGGCTAGAAGAAAAATTGATGTCAGAAATATTTAATCTGTCTTCTGACGAAATAAACCTTAAAAGTAGGGCAAATGCAAAATTAGTTGTGAGTAAATACTACACCATAGCGATGGTACTTTTAAAAAATCAACAAAGAAAAGCAGCTGTAACTTTACTGGAAAAAGGATTGAGAATATCTGTTAAGTTTTCTTACACAGATTTAAGTCTAATGATTCTCAAACCGCTAATAAATCATTTCGGTTTTGTGGATGTCGATAATAAAAAAATGAAAGACCTTATAAAGCTAAATGATGAACTCAAAGACATTTATATGGCGGAAGAATATGTGCAAATGTGTAATGCGATCATTTCTAATCTTTATTTAACTAATAAAGGTGCATTTAATGCAGTACAACTAAAAGAATTTGAACAAATGGTTGTAGAAATGACAAAACTGAAGGATAAATATCATACCAACACTATAGTAACCTATGCTTTCGATCTAACTTTCTTCTATTACTCGTTAATAGGGGAACATAAAAAATGTCTAGAGATTGCAAAGGACTCATTAAAGATAAATCTTTCAGCAAAAAATAATGATCTTTTTGGTATTTATCAAAGTAAATTAAATTTAGCTACTTCTTATTTTCAATTAGGGCAATTTGAAGAAGCGAATAAATGGTGCGAAGAAGCTATTACAATGTCTACTTACGGAAATAGAAATAGACTTAATGTATACAGTTTATACTATCTTAGCTTAGTAGGTAACAAGGAATATGACAAAGTATTTGAAATTACAAATATTGTACTAGAATATAAAATATTAAGTAAACTTCCTATTCTTCAAGAGCATTGGAAAATAAGAGAAGCATATATGCATTTTTTAATTAGAATGGGTAAGATTAATATTTCGGAAGATCAAAAGAAAACACTCAGACCTTTTGTATTAACTAAATTTATGAATAGTGTCCCTTTTTATTCTAAAGACAAAACTGGACAAAACATAACTATACTAATACTACAAATTTTATTTTTAATATTAGACAGAAAGTACGGCCAAGTTATAGATAGAGTGGATGCTTTGACGCAGTATACTTACAGATATATTCGGAAAGATGACTCATTCAGATCTAATTGTTTTATCAAAATGCTTCTATTATGTGTAAAAGCTGATTTCCATCCTATCAGAACTCAGAATTTTACCAATGAACTAAGAAAAAAACTGGTTAGTGCGCCATTTGTAACAAATGAAATGAGTGCTCAGGTTGAGATCATTCCATATGATTTCCTATGGGAATTAGTATTAGAGCTTTTACAGAAGAATAAATAGGGTCTTTTTAATCCTAGAAAAATTTTGTTCCTGTAAATTGAATACATGGATTTAGTTAGCAAATGAAACCTTTTTTCACATAATCAGATTTTGGTTTTGTGTTCATTTTATGCTGATCACCTAAAACATTAAAATAATACACCACTTTTATTTTTACGTTGAAGATAACGGATGACCTAGGACGGTAAATGCATTTTTAGCCTTAAATCCGAAACTTGCGTCCGTCTCTAAATGAGATACAAAACTATAGGACCTACAAATATTTATTAACTTTGCCTTTTAAAGTCAACAATAAATACAAAACCATGTCACCTTACATACTCTTTGCGTTCGTATTCGGCTATTTTCTATTATTGCTGGCTGTGGCTTGGTATACTTCAAAAAACTCAAATAATGACTCATTCTTCATAGGGAATCGCAATAGTAACTGGATGCTCGTAGCTTTTGGCATGGTAGGAACGTCATTGAGTGGCGTCACATTCGTAAGCGTACCAGGTACTGTAGGTGCTGGTGGATTTGGGTATTATCAAGTAGTTATAGGGTATTTCATTGGTTATTTCGCCATTGCATTTATTTTATTGCCTCTGTACTATAAGATGAACTTAACTTCTATATATAGGTATCTTGAAGAACGATTTGGACCTGTATCTTACAAAACTGGAGCGCTATTCTTTATCATTTCTAGAACACTCGGAGCTACTGCCAGAATGTTTTTAGTTATTAATATCCTGCAAATTTTCATACTCGATGCCATGGGCGTGCCGTTTGTTGTGACTGCATTTGTGATGTTATTACTTATATTATTGTATACATTCGAAGGCGGTGTAAAAACAATTGTTTATACAGATACACTACAGACAACCTTTATGCTGGGAGGACTCGTAGTGTGTATCTTTGCCATCATGAATAAAATGGACTATAGTATAGGTGAAACATTTAGTGCACTTTCTACAGAAGGATACACCAGAATATTTAATACGGATGTGAATTCTCCAGGGTTTTTCTTGAAACAAATCCTTGGTGGTGCCTTTATCACCATTGCAATGACAGGTTTGGATCAGGAAATGATGCAAAAAAATATAAGTGTGAAAACCTTAGGTGGATCTCAAAAAAATGTATTGACCCTAGCTACTGTACTACTGATTGTTAATCTATTATTCTTAATGCTAGGTGGACTTCTGTATCTTTATGCGAATCAAAATGGCATCACATTCAAAGGCGATGACATCTTCCCATCGATCGCACTAGGTGGTTATTTATCCGCTGGTATTGGTGTGATATTTATTATTGGTTTAATCTCGGCATTATTTCCAAGTGCAGATGGAGCGCTAACAGCAATGACATCATCTTTTTGCATAGATATGCTTGGCATGCAAAAAGATACACTGACTACAGACGGAGAAAAAAGAAAAACAAGGCTTAAGGTACACTTATCATTTGCTGTTTTGTTCTTTGTGTGTGTGCTCGTGTTTAAATGGATTGATGACAAGTCTATCATTGACGTGATACTTAAGCTTGCAGGATATACTTATGGACCACTTTTAGGACTTTTTGCTTTCGGAATATTTACAAAACGGACAATTAATGACAAACTAGCCATCTGGGTATGCTTGCTATCTCCAGTGCTTATATTTGGCATAGATTTTATCAATAATGCAGAGTGGTTTGTCAAAAAACTTGCTTGGAGCGAATCAGCTTCTCAAGGATTGATCCAGCTTTCCGAATCTATTTTTTCTGGATTTAAAATAGGAATAGAGATATTAATATTGAATGGTATCTTAACGTTTATAGGACTTTGGATAATTTCAAAAAAACAAAACTAAACCATGAATAGAATAACTGAAAGCGAATCTCTTTATCATCATCTGGAGCACAAGTCTACTGTAGAATTGCTGACAGATATCAATACAGAAGATCAAAAAGTAGCGCTGGCTGTCCAAAAATCTATAGGTCAAATCGCACCCTTGATAGATGTGATCGTAGAAAAAATGAGTGTTGGTGGTCGTTTGTTTTACATCGGTGCTGGGACGAGTGGTAGGCTTGGTGTGCTAGATGCGTCTGAATGTCCTCCCACATTCGGGGTGCCAAAAGATTGGGTCATTGGCATCATCGCCGGTGGAGATCATGCTTTACGAAATCCTGTAGAAAGAGCTGAAGACGACCCTAACCAAGCATGGCACGACTTATTTGCTTACGACATTAATGATGGAGATGTGATCATAGGGATTGCTGCATCAGGTACGACTCCATATGTTATCAATGGACTGAAAGCTGCAAATGCAAGTGGAATCAATACGGGAAG
This sequence comes from Saprospiraceae bacterium, assembly GCA_035299145.1. GTDB lineage: Bacteria > Bacteroidota > Bacteroidia > Chitinophagales > Saprospiraceae > OLB9. Next base: position 926,102 of record DATGWZ010000023.1, on the reverse strand, counting down.
TATCTCCTGTAACCCAGAATCACCATTGTCTAGAGAAGCCAAATATCCTATAGAAGTAATTGTAGGGCCAGAATATGTGACTGGTAGTACAAGGATGAAATCAGGAACCGCTCAGAAACTTGTATTAAACATGATAAGCACGAGCGTCATGATAAGACTCGGCAGGGTGCTAGACAATAGGATGGTAGATATGCAACTAAGTAATGATAAACTTGTGGATCGAGGTGTAAAGATGATTATTGAAAAAACAAAACTGAACTACCAAGATGCCAAGTCACTACTATTGGAAAAAAAGTCAGTCAGAAATGTACTGAATTTTCTTAACCAACCATAGAATTCTCTATCTAGGCTAGTCCTGAATTGCTATAAGCTAAAATAGCATCGATACTTGATTTTTTCGGACTGAATAATACTTTAGGTAAAGTATGATAAGACAACATCATGTCATTGTATTCGTCCAATAAGGTGCTATCATCTTCCATGGCAAACTCCATTTCGAGCTTCTCGAATAGGTCGCATTCTTTGTAGATGAATCTTAATATATTGTTTTCAGTGTAATTATGTGTCATTCAACGGCTTTAATGGTGAAATAAAAGTTATATAATATCAATATTAACAGACTATATTATCTATTTATTGTATAAATTGCAAAATTATTTTACTCTGTACCATGTTTGTGTCCTACCGAACATAGACACACCCATATAACCACGAACATTGAGCTTATCTGTACCTTTCAACTCAATCTTACAGTCATAAATCTTTCCATTTTTTGGATCCATGATTTGACCAGAATCCCAGGTTTTACCAGATTTTTTGAGATCCCATAAGATATCCATACCAACTAGGCTTTTGCCTTTATTAGCACCTGTACAAGCATTACACTTTGTAATCGTAGCTGCAGGAAGCAATTTAATTACCTTGCCTCTTAATGTGCCATTCTGCTCGTAAATTTCGATGTGGGACTTTTCTTTGCCGTCTTCATCATCTAGATTTTTCCAAACACCTACAGGGGATTGTGCAAAAAGAAAAGATGCATTCATTATAAATAAAGCAAAAAGAAACTGTTTGATCATTTTGATAAAATTATTTTATATAAAAAGGTAAAAAGACTAATTTTATTGTGAAAAAAGTCAATATTCTTCAATTTCTCTAGGATGCCAAAAAAGATTGTCCATGTTTATTACTTTGCTGTCTACAACTTCAATTCCTTCTAGAGCAAGTTTTTCTTCCATCAAAGTAGGTGTTGCGAAATGGAGCCTTCCTGACAGTTCACCTTTTCTATTCACTACTCTGTGAGCAGGTATATGTGCTTGGGTATGACTGTGATTAAGTGCCCAACCCACCATTCTCGCCGAACCAAGCCCTAAAAAGTCAGCAATGGCACCATAAGTACTAACTCTGCCATATGGTATAAGACAGGTAACATCATAGACTTTCTGAAAATAATGGTCAGATTTTAAATCTTTATTGGTCTCAGGTTTTTTAGTAGGCATAAGTCTGATTACTTTTGCCCAAAATTAAATAAAAATGCTCAAAGCAAAGGTAAAAATCAGTAAAGTTAACAATCTGACAGAAGCAAGATATTTTGCTGCTATGGGCGCTGACTATTTGGGCTTTTGCTGCAATCCTGGTACGGAACGATTTTGTGCCCCTACAAAAATTAAAGAAATAATCAGTTGGGTAGAAGGACCACAATTTGTGATGGAATTTGATGGATGGCAAAGTGAAGAAGAAATTAGACAGCTTTTGGCTTTAGATATGGTTCAGGCTGTGCATTTCGGTGCATTTGCTACCTACAAAGTTGATTTTGGCGTACCTGTTTTTAAAGATTTTATATTAGAAAATCTGAATGAAGAAGATTTTAATGCTGTAGATTTTCCAGTAATCAGGTCTGAAAAACAATTTAAACAGATGACTGAAGAAGAAACAGCCATGCTACGTCATTACTTGTCTATCAAGACGACCCACATTGATATAGATCTTACTAAAGAAGATTTGAAAATGATGCTTGATACTTTGCCTTATTTTGGCATTATACTTCGTGGTGGCGATGAAGAAAAAACTGGTGTAAAATCTTTTGAGGAATTGGATGAGATATTTGAAATATTGGAAGGTTAGTCATTAACTATTAATTGCCACCAAGGCTTAAAGACACAAATAAAACTTACTAATAATGTAAAACAAGGAAGCAATATTCAAAGAATATTATTCAAATTTTAAATAAGTACTTAATTCTGGATAATCCGTAGCTAAATTATTAGCTTTGGCTTTATCAATAGAAACGCCTTTAAGATATGGAACAACCGTAGCTTCTGTCATATTTTTTCTTATCATTTCGTTCTTCAATAATCGTGCATCATTGTAACTTGAAAAATTGCCCGCTGTATACGTGTACAAACCATCATTCGCCCTTTTCTCAATGATTACATCATTTCTTAAGTTCAGAATATCGCTTTTGAGCATTTGCGAAACCTTGGAAAATTTGACTCTAAATGTTATGCCATTATTATTTTCAATAAATGTGTCCCACAAGGTATCTCTATATTGTTCTGCAACAGATGGATTATCATTCAAAACTCGAAGATTCAATGATGGATCACTTACTACATTGATGTCAATTCTTTTATTAACTTTATTTGCCAAACTGGAAGCAATCCCATTTATCACCGGAGTTGCCACAGGAAAATTTGCACCACACCCAAAAAGAGTAATACGATGTGGACTTATTCCACTTAAAATCAGTTTTTCAGCAACTTTCTCAGCTCTTTTTATAGAAAAATATAGATCTGTTTCATTTTTGCTTTCATAAATATAATGACTGGTAAGCGTGATAGAAATCTCAGGGTAAATGATCATTAAGTCAGAGACTTTCTTTATAAGATTTAAGTTGATAGGGTTAAGTACATCATCATTATCCTTGAAATAAAGAGATCTACTTACAAAATCCCTCACTGGCAAAACTTCCGCTTTCGGTGTTTCTATCACTATTGGTTCAGATGCAAGAGAGTCATTTAATAAACTAGGTATGAATGGCGGTATCTCCACAAATGCTAACTGCTCCAACTCTTGTTCCTTAAAATATGCCATATACAAATCATGCCCACCTATAGATTCTATTCTATTGGATGAAAATAAAGCATTAGATCCATCTGCAGAAAGCTCGAATCCAAGGTCATCTCCAGAAGAATTGATAGGAAGGCCAAGGTTTTTAACATCTGACCACTCAGACTTTGTATTATGAGAAGCAGCAAAAATATCATAACCACCCAAAGAAGTCAATCTGTCAGAAGAAAAGTAGAGTTTGGTACCACTTTTTGTTAGAAAAGGATGATCTTCATTTGATCCAGAATTTATACTCGGACCTAAATTAACTGGTAATTCCCAAGCATTATTCTGTCTTATGGAATAATAAATATCATATCCACCATAACCACCACTTCTATTAGAAGAAAACAATATCAGACTATCATTAAAAATAAATAAATCCTTGTCACCATTGGAAGCATCCATAGGTAACTGAGCTTCAAGTGTCAGCTTTGTAGGATCTCTATCTATACTAAAAGTGTCGCTATATAAAGTCCCATGCACAAGATCTGAAGATTTAATATAATAAATAATAGATCCATCAGGGCTAAAGTCCTGCAAAATATCATGTTTTGGAGAATTTAGCAACTGTTCAAAAGGAAGTACAGATGACCAGTTTCCGTCCTTCAGATCGACCAAATACATATCTGATGAATATTTACCTCGTACTTCATCCACCAATCCTTTTGGATCTCTCATTCCACCTGTCGCATCTTCTCTTGCTGATGAAAAATAATATCTTCCTTGCTTAGTGGGGCTTTGGACGGGTGCAAAATCTTCATATATAGAATTTACATTTGGTCCTAGGTTTTCTACAAATGCAAGCTGAGCCCCATACTTTTGATTTTGGGCATATCCACATCTTTTGATTTGATTTATTGACTCAAACCACTCTTGAGAATTTGGTTTTACTACATTAAGATGTGTTTTAAAAAATCTTGCTGCTTGTACATAATCTTGTTTAGCCATATAAGCCATACCAGTATATTGATACTGTCTCGGATCTTTGGACTTCAAAATGTTTGCACCAGCCATATCACTTATGCAGGCATCAGGAAAACCCGTATAATAATTTGCAATACCTCGTTTGATGAGTGTCTCGGCTTCCTTATCAATTTTTTTATGTTTGCTGTATGCATCAAGCGCATCACTATATTTTCCAGCATCAAAATAAATATCACCCTGTTTTTTGTAGGCCCTTTGTGCAAAACTGACAAAAGGAAACATAAAAACAATCATATAAAACAGGATGAATCTCAACATAATAAAATTTTAGATAGAAAGATTTGGGTCAAATTTCTCAAGGTAATCAGCTATTCTTCTTAGGAAAGATCCTCCTAGTGATCCATCTACTACCCTATGATCATAAGAAAGCGACAAAAACATCATTTGTCTCACAGCGATCACGTCACCATATTCTGTCTCCAATACAGCTGGTTTTTTGCGTATGGCACCTGTAGCAAGGATGGCTACTTGTGGTTGGTTAATGATAGGTGTACCCATGACATTGCCAAAGGTACCCACATTGGTTAGTGTGAATGTACCATCTTTTATTTCTTCAGGTTTCAACTTATTCTGTCGTGCTCTATTTGCAAGATCATTTACTGTTTTAGTAAGTCCCGCCAAATTGAGATAATCAGCATTTTTTATCACTGGGACAATAAGATTTCCAGAAGGAAGTGCGGCTGCCATTCCAATATTTATATCTTTTTTGACAATGATTTTTGTACCATCAAGCGAAATATTGATCATTGGATAATCCTTGATAGCTTTTACGACTGCATCGACAAAAAGTGGCGTAAACGTGATGTTTTCACCATATTTCTCTTGGAATTTCTTTTTATTTTTTTCTCTCCACTGAAACATATTAGTCACATCGGCTTCGACAAATGAAGTGACGTGTGGTGAAGTTTGCTTAGACATCACCATATGATCAGCAATCAATTTTCGCATTCTGTCCATCTCAATGATCTCGACGTTGCCAGAAATAGATGCAGACGGTGCTGCTGACGATGTATTGATTTGTGGTGCAGCAGATGCCGCTTTAACTTCTACTGGAGCTGAAACTACTTGTTGTGGTGCGCTACTACGAGTTGCTACAAAATCTAAAATATCCTTCTTAGTGACTCTTCCATTTGCACCAGAACCAGCGATATTGCTCAGCTCATTTGGCGAAATTTTTTCTTCTTTTGCAATGCTTTTTACCAATGGAGAATAAAATCGATCGTCTGCATCACCACTTGCTGAAGTAGATAATACATTTGTTTGAACAGCTGCAATCTCCGTCTCTACAACTGCTGCTGCTGTTTGAGCGACTGGATTTTGAGCGACTTCTTGGATGGCAGGGGATGCTGCTGCTTGTACATTTTCGCCTTCTGTGGCAATAATTGCAATCACTTTTCCTACCTCCACAACGGAGTCTTCAGGAAATAATATCTCAGCGATTGTACCTGAGATTGGCGAAGGTATTTCAGAATCTACTTTATCGGTTGCTATTTCGAGTATGGTTTCATCCATCTCTACTTTGTCGCCAACTTTTTTTACCCACTTAAGGATGGTGGCTTCTATGATACTTTCGCCCATTTTGGGCATTAATAATTCTACTTTTGCCATTCTGTTTGATTTCGGTTAGGTTTAGAAAGCGCAAAATTACGAATATTTATTGAGCAAGTATAAATTTTCTAAGTAAGTTGAGTGCATAAATGGACGCAATCTCAATATTCTTTGATCTATCCTTGCCTGCTTTCAATAGATAAGTAACTTTATTTTCTTTATTGCCGACACAAATCCAAATAGTCCCGACAGGTTTATCTGGCGTACCGCCGTCTGGGCCTGCAATGCCTGAAACAGACAAGGCTACATCCACTTTTAAGGCGTCGATTGTGCCATTTACCATTTCTTTTACAGTCTCTTCACTTACAGCGCCATAAGTCGTGAGTGTAGCAGGATTGACATGGAGTAAATTGACTTTAGACTCGTATGAATATGAAACAAAACCACCACTAAAGAAAGCTGAAGAGCCAGGAATAGATACTATTTTGCTAGCAATATGTCCACCAGTGCAACTCTCTGCCATTCCTAGATTAATCTTTTTTTCATGACAAAGCAATGCAATTTCTTTTTCTAAAGATGAATCTCCATATCCGTATATGATGTCTCCAAGCTTTTCAATAATCTGATTGGCAAAGGCTTCTACTGTATTATTTAATTGTGTTTTATCAATACCTGTGGCACTGAGTCTTAGTCTCACTTGTGCTAAAGACGGCAAATAAGCTATTTTGAGAAAAGAAGGAAAAGTAGAAATAATGTCTGAGAGTTCGTTTTCGATGGTCGTCTCTCCTACACCTGTGGTCAGAATCGTTTTGTGGACGATCGTGGTATCTACTTGAGCTATCAGCATAGGCAACACTTCTTCTGTCATGATGGCCTTCATTTCGTAAGGTACACCTGGCATAGAAATGATCATTTTTCCTTCGTGCCTGAATAGCATACCGGGCGCAGTGCCCATGCTATTGGTTAGAATTTGTGTTCCTACAGGCATAAGACATTGGTCGTCATGGGCTGCTGACATGGCTCGTCCCATACGGTCAAAAATCCTTTTGATACGATCGTAAGTATCTTGATGAAAAAACATTTCTACGCCCAGAAAATCGGCAATAGCTTTTTTGGTCATGTCATCTTTGGTAGGACCAAGGCCACCCGTCATAAAAACGATATCAGCTTCTGCCAATGCTTGTTTTAGACCAAGGGTGATGTCTTCATGGGTATCAGCTACAGACCAAGATTTTTTGACAGTTACGCCTATTTCGGAAAGGTGCTGACCTAACCAAGCGGAATTGGTATCTACTACTTGTCCTATCAAAATTTCATCACCTATTGTGAGAATTGCTGCCAGCATTTTTAATTTATTTGACCTTAAAACAGAATAGAAAAATAGTACTTACCCTTGTTTTTCTAACTCTGCCTCGAAATAACTTACAAACTCTGCCACAGACATGCTTCCTACATCTCCTTGACCTTGCCTTCTCACTGATACTTGGCCATTTTCGAATTCTTTATCTCCGATGATCAACATGATTGGCACTCTTTTTAACTCTGTATCTCTGATTTTACGACCAATGGATTCTGCTCTATCATCGATAAAACCACGGATATCGTGTTTTGCTAATGCTGCTTGAATCTCTTCGCAATAAGGCAGTAGTCTATCTGAAATCGGCAACAATGCAAACTGATCTGGTGTCAACCATAATGGGAATTTACCCGCTGTGTGCTCGATCATGATACTGATGAATCGCTCCATAGATCCGAATGGCGCTCTGTGAATCATCACTGGTCTATGCGTATGGTTATCTGAACCGATATATTCTAGTTCGAATCTTTCCGGAAGGTTATAATCTACCTGAATCGTACCTAACTGCCACGATCTACCTAGGGCATCTTTAATCATAAAGTCCAATTTCGGACCATAAAAAGCTGCTTCTCCGTAAGCTGTTACTGTCTCTATGTCAAACTCTCCGACTGCATCTATGATTCCTTGCTCAGCTGCCTGCCAATTTTCTTCCGAACCAATATATTTTTCTGGTTTTTCGGGATCACGTAGGGATATTTGCGCTGTAAAGTTTTCAAAACCCATCTTTTTGATCACCATTGTAGTCAATTCCAACACTTTTTGGAACTCACCTTTGACTTGATCTTTGGTACAAAATATATGGGCATCATCTTGTGTAAATCCTCTTACTCTAGACAATCCATGCAACTCTCCACTTTGCTCATATCTATAAACTGTACCAAACTCGCCAATTCTCAATGGAAGCTCTCTGTATGATCTCGGTCTATGTCCATAGATCTCACAGTGGTGCGGACAGTTCATTGGTTTTAACAAAAATTCTTCTCCTTCTTTTGGCGTTTTGATAGGTTGAAAACTATCGGCACCATATTTTTCATAATGACCAGAAGTGACATACAATTGTTTACTACCTATGTGTGGCGTCACGACCATTTGATAGCCTTGTTTTTCTTGCTCAGCACGAAGGAAGTTTTGCAGACGCTCACGCAACTGTGTACCTTTTGGCAACCAAATAGGTAATCCTTGACCTACTTTTTCAGAAAACATAAAGAGTTCTAGCTCAGCACCTAATTTACGGTGGTCACGTTTTTTTGCTTCTTCTAGCATTTCGAGATATTCGGTAAGTTCCTTTTGTTTCGGGAAGGTAATACCATAAATTCTCGTCATCTGCTTACGTTTTTCATCACCTCTCCAATATGCACCTGCAAGACTCATAAGTTTGACTGCCTTGATATTGGATGTGTCCGGGATGTGTGGTCCACGACAAAGATCTGTAAAATTACCTTGGGTATAGAAAGTGATTTTTCCATCTTCCAATCCTTCTAGCAATTCTAATTTATATTCATCTTCTTTTTCTGTAAAGTAAGCTATAGCATCTGATTTTGATACATCCTTACGCTCAAAGGTGCTTTTAGCACGAGCGAGTTCGAGCATTTTTTCTTCGATTTTAGGTAGATCAGAAGGCGTCAGCGTAGTGCTGCCCATGTCCACATCGTAGTAATATCCATTATCTATCGCAGGTCCGATGCCAAATTTTACACCAGGATACAAAGCTTCTAATGCCTCTGCCATCAGGTGCGCTGATGAATGCCAGTATGTAGCCTTGCCTTCTTTATCATTCCAAGTGAATAATTTGACATTGGCATCCGCATCAATGGCTCTATTTGCGTCCCATACTTCACCATTGACAGAAGCTGCAAGTACATTTCTAGCAAGACCTTCACTAATCGAAAGCGCGACACCCATCGCTGATACACCTTGTTCGTATTGTCTCACACTGCCATCGGGAAGTGTAATATTAATCATTTGCATAATATCTATTTTGAAGGCGCAAAGGTAGGAATTTATTCATCTAAATTACGAATTTTGAATTACGAATTACGAATTGAAATTTTGGGAGTGTGTGGTTTTTGGGTGGTGGATGCGGAATTGGGTAGGGCTTTTTTATTAAAAACAATTAGCAATATGAAATAATTGACAATTTAATTGCTGTCAAATGGATTTAACAGTGTTATTACTGTCAATCTTCAAATATATAAGTTCTATTTGGCACAATTGGGTACTTTAAAAGTTAACTCGAAATATGAGATATATAAATAAGTATACTTTGTAACACAGATTTTAGCCAAAAAAATAAAGAATCCGTTCCTAAGCGACAAGATGAACGATAAATTTCCTTAAAAACTACATATTCTAAACCAATAGGATTAGATTTGGTCATTAAAATACGGCGAAATGACAAACAAGTTACTTTACTTATTTTTTTTATTTGTTAATATCAACTTCACCTTTGGTCAGAGTACCTATGATCTTTTTACAACAAAAGGCTTGAAATATGGAATTCTCTATGTAGATTCATATGAAAACGGTAAAATATACAATTATTCATCTTTTTATGAAGGCGATACTGTCATTAATGGAATTTCTTTAATAGGCCATGCACAATATGCTAATACACTTCTAAAAAACTATCTGCATATAGATGGCAATAAGATATATTTTTTCGAAAAAGGCTCACAAACTCTCATACTGATGTATGATTTTTCACTACTTGAAAATGAAACTTTTACTGATGGGCTAGGAATAAGTTATAGTGTTCTAAAAAGAGAACTCAAAACTTATGAAGACGGCAAAAAAAGAGTTTACTTACAACTAAAATCATTATCTAGTAATATCATTGTAGAATGGATAGAAGGTATAGGAGATATAAATTTAGGACCATTTAATTTAAATTCTATACATAGATATAATTTGCGATTCATTTGTTTATCTGATGAAGATGGTTTAATTTTCAGTAACGAAGAAAGCACCCATTTATGTCAAGACAGTTTATTTTGTAAAAATGCTATTGCAAAATTTACAACAACTAAGGATATTTTAAATATTAATTTTCAAAACAATTCACTAAATTCGATTGCTCAGATATGGGATTTTGGTGACGGTAATATTTCTACAGAATTAAACCCAACTCATCAATTTGATTCACCTGGATGCAAGGAAGTTACACTAAAAGCAATATCTACATGTGGCGATACTTCAACAACCATTAGTAGTATAAATTATTGCATAAAAGGTGATTGGCAAAAGGATATTTATTTGGATATAGAAAATTCACTATCAGATGTGAATTTTATTGACGAACAAAGACTCTGGGTTACGACAAGACATTCCATATTATACTCTCAAAATGGCGCCTTAACCTTTAATAATATTACACCAGATGTCGATCCAAAGAAAGTTATTCAAAAGCTATTTTTTGATGGACAAAAAGGAGTGGTTTTCGTACAATCTCGTGCCTTTAACAAAGGATACTTTGAAATTTTTTATACGAGCGACGGTGGAGAAAACTGGACTTTATCAAAAGAAGGGTTTGGAGAACAAGGTTATTTATATCACAATTACAAAACAAATACTTTTATTTTCAGAGCAATTTCTTCAAATATAGGTTATGCTTTAATATCAAAGGACGATGGAAAAAATTGGAGTGATATGCCACTTCCAGGATTTAATATAAACGCACAATTTAATATTCTTGACAATGCTTCTTTGGTTTTCAAATATCAAAATAACATAAATAATCAAAAACAAGATTTTTTGGCATTGTCTAAAGATTTTGGCACAACTTGGGATATTAATCCGACTTTAGGATATCAAGCAAGCTTTTTTACAAATGAAAATCTCTCCTATTTCGTATCTAATGATAAAGAAGTTTTAATTTCTAATGATTTACTTAAAACTTATAAAACCTTATATCAATTTCCATCTGACTTTCATCCTTACCAATTATATTTTTTAGATGAAAACATAGGATTTACCCTAGATTACCATTACAGCTTTTACACTTTAGATGGTGGTAAAACCTGGATGGAATCTAACTGCGAGCAAAATGATTTCGAACAAATAGGAGTTGATCAAAATAATGAAATATTTGCTTTTGGTAGAAATAATAATATCTATAGGTTTAGTCCTCCTGAAGTCGATGAACAATGTTTAAGTTCATCACCTGCTGATAACGATTTTTCTGTTAATAATTTCTTTGTTTTTCCAAATCCAATCTTAGAAGGAAATAGTATTGAAGTTGGGAATATTTCTGGAAGAGGGGCTTATTTTGTGGATATATTTAATGCATATGGTGCCCAATTACTTCATCAGCAACTTATTGACAACACTATTAATACAAGCCAATTACCAAAAGGTATCTATATAGTTTCTATCAAGGACAAGTCATTACGAATTTTTAAAACAATGACTTTGGTGATCATTTAAAACAATTTAAATGAAAATATAATAATGTATAATTCTTATTACATTTTACATGTGTACAACGGATTTGATAGCAAATTGATTCCCAACAAATCCGTTGTTATTTTATTTCCCAACGGAATTGTTGGGAAAATAGTTTAATGAAAGCTCATTTTTGTAGAATCAATAAACCAGTAGCCTACATCATATATTTTTTCACTTCCTTCCAACCTAATGTATCTACCATCCGAAAATGTAAATAAATCTGTAAAACTTCCTTTTATCTTATATTTTTGTTGAATTGAACCTTTAATTTCCTTAGCATTAAGTACTTTAATATTTAGATAAAACAATTCCGCATCAGAAATTTTTAAATAACCTTTCTCATCACTCGTTTGAATTTCAGAACTGAGAGTTACTATTTCATTATTGTTTTTCAAAGGCTTACAATGGCAATCCTTTGACTTATAAATTGTCCTAATAGGATCATAAGCCATAAAAAGCTCAATAGGTGTATTATCATCTAGTATTTCAATTTCTTTCATTATACTGTTGTCATTAAAGAAAGCTAAAGTATTTTTTTGCTTAGGTTCGGTCTGAGATATACTACCATAAGACAAATCATTATATTGGTTTTTTAGCTCAAATATCTTATTATATTTGAATAATGAAAAAATACTATCTGTTACTCTTTTATCTAATAAACATGTTTGGTGACCATACAGATCATCATAACCATTGAGTTCAATTAACATTTTACCACTTTTATCTAAGTATGCCTTGTAATCGGATAAATGTTTATTCAAACCATTAGTAATCAGTATTATTTCTTCAATATCATTATCAAACTCTTCTCTTACAGCCACTCTTTTAAATATCAGTTGTTTTTCTGATGTCGTTTCTATTATTAATGTGTCAGATGATAACTTCTTAATTTCGAATTGATCCCAATTTTTACTTGAAAGATTAAAGATTTTTAGTAGATTGTCTTCATATTTAAAATCTGTGTTACTACCTAGATAAGTTATAAAAGTTCTAGGATCTTCAAATAAATATGAATAGAAACTGGGATAAATATTACATTTACTATTTTCTTTAAAAGTTACATTTCTTATAAAAGGATCAAATTTTGTTTCCCCTTGGATTTCATTACATAATTGCCATTCGCCAATTATAATATTATCAAAGCTTTGGTTAATTGTATTTGATTTACATCCATGTAAAAATAACATAGTATATATAAAAGCTACAATACATTTACTTAAAGTCATAATACAAATATCTAATTATCCACCTCCAATATCTTCACCTCGGTCCTCCTGTTTTGTAGGTGTTTTGATTCATCGCAGATTACGTCATTTTTACATTCGTTGATCAGTTTGGTTTCGCCATAACCTTTGGAGATAAGTCTATTCTTGACGATGCCTTTCTCGACCAAATATGCGACAGCTGATGCGGCCCTTTTTTCAGAGAGTTTTTCATTATATCGGTCATTGCCTCGAGCATCTGTGTGCGAACTCAATTCAATACGAATACTTGGATTTTCAGCAAGAAAAGCGACCAATCGATCTAGTTCAATGGCATCATCCGGTCTTATATTCCATTTATCGTAGTCATAAAGAATGTTTTTTAAGACAAAAACTTCATTGACTTTGGGCTTTTTGAAGGATATCTCTATATCTGGATTGGTAGTTTTATATTTAGTTCCAATGTTACCTGTTTCTTCTAATGATCCGTGAATCTTTGCTTTATAGCTATAAAATCTGTCTATAGGTAGGTCGATCTTAAACCGTCCTAAACTGTCTGTGACAGCTGTAAAAATTTCTTTTGACAAGGTATCTACAAAATAAACATTGACATTGGGATATCCTATTTTTGTTTCTTCTTCAAATACTTTTCCAAGGGTCACCATTTCTTTTTCTTGATAGTTGAAAATGATCTTAATGGTGTCACCGATGCATTCATCTGATGATGCAGCACCATAAAAAGATTTTCCTAGATAGGAAGTCGTAATTTCAGTTTTTGTACCATCTTTTAGTTCATGATACACCATTCCATTTTCTAAGCTGATAAGATTTTCTTTTAATTTTTGATTTTCGATAATATCATAAGGTAACGATGTAACCATCTTATCTTCATGAAAATCGAAAAGACCTGCTAAAATCGTACACTTGTTTTTTTTCTCAAAATAATAAATATCTTCGTTGCCACTTGGTTCATTTCTATTGGAAGTGATGTATCCGGACTGAAGATTGTCTTGGCTAAAAAGCGAAAAATCATCACCTTGAGAATTGAATGGGTGGGCTAAATGAACGGGATCTGACCAATTTCCTTTTGTAAAAGTGGTACTAAATATATCCAAACCACCATATCCACCATGTCCATCAGAACTAAATGTCAAAGTACTATCGTTCAAAAACACAGGAAATACTTCGTTGTACGTCGTATTAATATTTGTCTTAAATCTTTTAGGAATAGACCATTTACCGGAATTCTCTAAGCTACAGAAATAAAGATCCATGCCGTAAGTGGTGTAGCTATCAGAAGAAAAAACAAAGAGATTTCCACTCGGTGAGAGCGTCGGATGGGCAAAGTTGTATTCTGGTTTATTGTGTATAAAAGGGATTGGCGCTGTGCATTTTTCATTTTCTCTTTTTGTCTGCATAATCTTAAGCGTAGCAGTACTTTTTTTATTGGTTTTGGCGCTATTTGTCGTGAAATACATGATGTCACCATCTGCACTAAACGATGTGCTACCGATGTTATATTTTGAAAAAAGTTCGGGTGCAAATTCCGATACCATATTATTTGTAGAATCATAAACCATCAATGAAGAATAGGCCTGACCTGTAAATAAATCTTTTTTCCCGATAAGGGTAGAACTAAAGACGACCTTATCTCGCCACACAACTGCCGCATAATCTGCTTCTGCGGTATTAAAAGTTGGTTTTGAGATATTGTATGTTTCTTTTTCTTCTAGGTTCAGTAAGGAAGATTGCAAACGTAAAAAATCAACATCTTTGGGATGGTGAATCGACATGGAGTCCACAAATTTTCTACAAAGTTCTGTTTGGTCAGAAGCTAACAAGGAAGATGCATACCAATATTTAGCTTTTAGAGAAGTAGCTTTTTCCTTTAAAATCATTTGATAATATTCAGCAGCTTTGGCATAATTATCCAATATTCGATAACTGTCAGCTAGTTGCTCAATGGTTTTTAGATTCGATTTATCGTCTTTCAAACATTTTTCATATTCTGTGATGGCCTTATGATACTGCATCAATTCAAATGCTTTATCACCTTTTATACAGTCTGAAGCAGATATTTGTAATGAAAACAACACCAAACTCATGAAAACTATAATTCTAAACTTCTTCATTTCCTTCATAATACTAAAATCTTGACAAAGTTGAGAATTTGTGGATAGACGGTACACGTACTTCTTTTTTTCTCCATGTATATAACAAAACAAACTCATGAGCACCATCTGCAATCACCCGAAAATCTGAAAAAGTATAATCATATGCATAACTAAATACGATATCCTTGGTAAGGGCAACATCAAACATTCCCGAAATGGCATCTCCCGTACGATATCCTAAACCAAATGAAAAGATATCTTTGTACCACATCTGCGCATTAAGATCGACCTGAAGTGGCGCAGTAGGATGATATTTTACAAAAACGGACGGTTTCAACTGTAACTCTGTGTTCGGAATATCAAATACATGTCCTGTCGTAAAATAATAATGGTGACTCAAATATGCAGCATCATCTTTGTACGTAAACCGACCGTCGGGTATCGAAGAAATAACAGCAGGTACTGAAAAACCAACATAGCTTTTGTCATTATGTAAAAAAAGGCCAAAACCAGCTTTTGGCACTACTACCTGAATATTTTCACTATAAATTGGGTCGATTTGACCAGGATTTGGAGTGATGACATCTGCAAAATCACTTGATATAATACTCGCGCCACCTTTGATGCCAAGTGATAAGACATATTTACTTGAGATTGGAATTCTATATGCATAGTTTGCATGAACGCCTGTGTGCATATCAAATCCGATTTTGTCCCTAAAAATATTTAGACCCAAACCTGCACGACCATCATTCAGCGAAGATTCGGCAGCGAGTGCAATCGTACTCGGAGCGCCTGGGATTTTTGCCCACTGTGTCCTATAAGCGAGTGATGTCAATATGCCATCGGTACGACCTGTAGAAGCAGGATTGTACAACATATTGCTGACAAAAGTATATCTAGTAAACATGGCATCCTGCTGTGCAAACGACGCTATCGAAATACATAAAAAGTATAAAATGACTATTAATCGATTCATCGGTATCATTTTTTTCTAAGGTCTACAAATCCCACACGTGTCACACCTTCTGACACAAATTCAATGGAAATATAATACGTCCCTTGCGGCAATTCACCTAGATTATTACTATACCCATCCCATTTATTATCCCAATCGACCATCTGATAAACTTGATTGCCCCATCTATTGTAAACTGTAAAAATCATAGGACCACAAAAATCTATGTCTCCAAGTGTATAAAAATCATTGATACCATCATTATTAGGGGTAAATGCATTGGGAATGGTAGGAATGTCAGCGACACAAGATGGTGTGACTATAATCCTGACTGTCCGCATGTCTATACATCCATCGCTATTGGTAACTTCTAAAGTATAAATGATATCTTCTTGTGGAAAAGCAAGCGGTGAAGGACAATCATCACAACTCAATCCCGTAGATGGTGACCATCGATACGAACTAAATCCACTTGGCGCAATAAGCGAAATGGTATCTCCAGATTTGACACTATACTCAATATCAAGATTAGTCAAATCTGGCAAACTATTTAATGATACGGTGACACATGAGATGCTATCACAACCGTTGACTGAAGTGAAGGTATTACAATATTGTCCAGCTTGTGTTATGGTTTGCCCATTAAAAATATAGGTATCTCCAGCGCAAATATCTACAGCTTGTTCTTGACGAGTTTCAGGTCTCACTGTTAGTGTTTTGCACACAACGGTGACACATGCACTATTTGCTACTTTTATAGTGTCGCAATAAGTCCCTTCTATAGTTACATTTTCATCAAAAATGACAATACTTTCACCTTCACAAATAGACAATTGTTCGCTCATCCTTATGGTGTCTGTAAATGTACTAACGGTAAAGTACTTTTCGGAAATACACATGTCTTGGTCCTGTGCAGTAATCAAAAATGTTTGTTGGTCAAACATTGCATCTATAGAAATATCGGAACATTCAGGATTCAGACATTCCACAAAATTAGATGGACTGATGTTGTAGGACTGACCACCAGCGAGATTTATGGTTATTTCTTCGCCCATACATATCCCCAAAGTATCTGCCACGCCTGTGACCATGAAGGCTTCATAAAACTTAATAGGAACATCTACATTTGTAACACAATTCTGATTTCGGACTTCTAACTGCAAAGTGATATCTTGCTGTGTCAAAATCACAGGATTGGTACTATTCAGATCACTAAGTGCCCCACCTGTATTCAACCATCGGAAGGTTGTATTTGGCTCTAAAAGTAAATTCAATTCTGGTGAGGGACCATAACAAAATAAGGAATCATAAATGACTTCGACAGATGGTTTATTTCTTACATTTACTGCAAAAGTACCTGATCCACTACATCCGTTTTGATCCGTGATCGTGACTGAATATGTAGTAGAAACCGATGGATTAGCAAGAAGCAATTGATTGCCATTTTCAATGATATTAGGTCCATCCCATATGTATGCAGTACCTAATGTTGCTATAGCCGTAAGCGTGTCACCTACACAAATACTTAGATTTTGGGAAAGAACAGTTGGTTTGGGCTGAATGGTTATGTCGTATTCATAAAATGTCTTACAACCATTGCTATTAGTCGTAGTCAGAATTCTTTTGAAGGTGATCGGATTTGGTGTATTATTCACCACACTAAAACTAGCATTTGCACATTGAGTACAAGACAATCCTTCAGCTATATTCCACTGATAGCCTACATTTGGAGTAGATGTCACACCAATATTTATTGCATCACCTGAACAAATAACTTTTGGTTCTGTAATTACCCTTGAAGGTAATTTGATGGTGGAAATAAGGTCTTCACAAATACAATTGTCGGCTTTGGGCAAAACAAATAATAGACTACAAAAATCAGCATTACCTATTTGATTTAAAGTGACTATTTGTGTAATTGTCTTATTCATATCATCAAATCCACTAAAGATAACATCACTCAAAAACTGATCTCCAGCACTCAATATTCCATTTCCATCTAGATCTAGATACACCTTACCTATGACATCATCCGAAATATTATCCGAAATATTACTAATGGTGACGGTGACTCTAGCATCTAAAGAAGCATCCGTTTCTACTTGGAAATTGTTTATTTCAAACACAGGATTCTCTTGTGGAATAGTCAAAATCGATGATCCAGTGATGGTCTCTATGTCACATTCTTCCATTGACGAAGCACAAAAAGCACTTGCACTAAGTGTAGTATAAATGTTAATAATCGTTGGTTGACATGCAGCATTTTCTGCTTTTTGCAGCCAAAATGTCATATCAATATTGGGAGAAGTGGAATTTATATCCCAAACTAGTTTATTGGACTGTTGAACAGGTACAATATTAATTAAGTTACCTGATGCAGAATTTGGTACAAACGACCATCCTTGTGGTAAGTCTATATATATCTTTCCTTCATTTGCTAATGGTTTGTCAAATGTAAAATGTACTTGTAAGGAATCATTTTTGCAATTTGGCAACTTCGTATAGTCGCTCAAGACATTTAAGGTATAAGGCGGCAACACACCATTGATGTTAAATGAATTGCTGACTTTGGCAACCTTGTTGGTTGGAATATTACATATTTGATTGGCATCAGTATTGTAAATAATGGTAGTTCCTGATATAAAATCACAATTGGTCGTTGTATTAAATACGATATCAAATCCATTATTTGGTGAGAAAGCTGTCCCATTAAGTCCTGACAATTTATGTAGTGGCCAAATGTCATTCAAAACCCATAAAAAATTATTACCACTTATCATCACAGGATCGGGGATAGCAAATGATTGTGTGCCTCCTGATGGATAAAAAAGTTTACAACTACCCGGAATTAACGTCATGCCTGTTGGTAAATTCATACCCACATTCATATCAAATGCAGTACCTAGTCCTGCATTATAGACATAAAGTGTATTAGATATTTCTGTACATAAAGAGATATCAGTATTTACAGTCTCAGGTTGTAGATCAACAACACTTCCTGGAAATGTGACAAGAATACTATCCCTTCCAATAAAACACGGACTCGATGCAATATCTGTATAAATACCACAGTCATAACCATATTCGATAAAGATTTTTTCTTCGCCACAACTCTCAGAATCAGCAATAAATTCTATATTTTTTATTTTCCCCTTTTCTAGTGTGCCTAGATAAGAAATACCGTTGTTCAAATCGAAGTCAGCACCCGTATCAGGGTTATAAATACGAACATTTTTAAGTCCTGATGTTGTTGTGACCCTAATAAAAAGATCTTTGACATCGAATTTAAAATTAGTTTTTTCAAGGACCCTCATCTCAAACCCGACCTTATTTGTAAATGCAGTAATATTCTTTTGATTAAGCTCAAGAGCTAATGTAGGTAAGGTATAAAAATTTTGAATTGTACCCATGATAGAATCAGGAAAATACAACTCACCGATGTCATTCTTTTCAAAAAATATGGTATACACAAATGGGGTAGGCGTAACTTTTGACAAACATTCTTTGAGCCTTCGTACTATCTTAAATTTATATTGATTGCCTGTAAAACCACCTGCAAATGGGAAAACACCTGTCAAGTCATAAAAATATTCGTTAGCATTTGTAATGACTGGCTCAAAAGAATAGAACTTATTTTTGTACTCTATGGTCAATGTCTCGAAATCAAAATCTGGCATTTTAGTGATTCGAATTCCTTTCGGTCGAGCGACTTCTCTTAATTCAGTCGGAGATTTAAGATCATGACCAATATTCATTATAAAAATCAAATTATTATATGTACTTTCATCACAAATTCCTGCTTCGTTAAATATAAGTGAACTCAAAACAGGTGCTGTAAGGTTAAAACCAGCCACTGTTACCACTTCATCAAAACAGTTACAAATAGAATAGCTACTCTCATCACCCAATGGTTTATTGTCTAGCACCGATTTTGTACGATATTTAAATGTCACGTACTGTCTAAAGGCTAGCTCATTCTGAACAGCCTTATATGCTTCTATATCAAACCTACTATTTGTCTCTAAATATACCGAATCGCCTTCTTGATATCTAAAATCTGAAGGGAATGTAGGATACAGCATGTGTAAGGTAGCAACAGACAAATCAAAATTATTGATATCGTCCATTAATACTGATGTCACATTGTCTAAACTGTAATAGCGATCTTCAGACTTATCATATATTCTCAATACCGAACTGTATTGTTTTAAACCCTTTCCGTCACCCATAATTAATTTCTGCATAAATTCGGTATTTGCTTCATTTGATGACAGGAATTCCCCTTGTTCGAGTAGAATATACAAATTACTGAAAGACGAACCAGGGATATCCACTTTTATAACACCGTCAATAATCATTTTCATAGTATCACCAGGCATAAATTCAGTGAGACGTAATGTAGAAGGATTAATGTTATTATTAGCGTCAGGAAATCCATTGTTGTCTTTGTCTGAAAGACCATAGTTTGTCCTAAACAATTTAAATCTATGATCATAAAACCCTGGTATGGTATCATAACATATCTCTTTATTGTCGCATAATAAAGAAAAACTAGATCCATAACAGCTTTTGAGTAATCCTTCATCAGGACAATTGCCTCCGAAATCTATACTCGTTTTAGAATCGATAAAATCAGAATCTTTTATGATACCACAAAAGAATGTGCAGCTACTATAAGGTCTCTGGACACAAGGTTCAGTCGAAGCGACAGCATCACAATTCATTACGAAAGGGATAAACATCTCTAGATCTTTTGCAGATAGCGGTAGATTATATGACAATTTGATCTGTACTCGATCATTATCAAAACTTGTATCAATGGCAAAAGGCAACTTATCTCCTAACTTAAAATCTGTAGTAAGCAACTCCAAAATCGTTGGAAAATCAAATGAAATAGTGATTACACCTTGATTTTGAATCAGTTTATCGCCAAAAATGGTGTATTTGGCAATTGCAGTGTCCAAATTCTGTAAAGGTCCCATCAGACTGTCTATCAAAAAAAATGTCTCTAATGCAGATCTTAGAGAATCAGCTGAAACGCCTTTGCCAGTAAAATTAATATCATTAAACTCAGAACACTCCTTTTCGTAACTATAACTGTACAGCCATGTATTTAATTTAGGGTCGCAATCCACTTCCTCACAAAAAGCGGTCTGCCAAGTGATTGTGGATAATTTTTGGCCATTTAGGGGTTCGAATCTAGGCACTCTTATTACAGCAGTTCTAGCTAGAGACTCACCACACTCATTAGTAAACAAACCTTTGTAGGATATATTATTTGTAAACGGAGCAGTTATGGAACCAACTTTGATTCCCCTATTACCCAATGTTTGGTGTATTTCTAATTCGAAATCTAGGAGTGCATTTTTATGAAAACTCTCCAAAATTTCTAGTTTTTGGAGTGCCATACCTGGGAAATAACAATCAGGGTTTGTAGAAGTCGTTCTTATACCAATTTTTGGACCCTTATCTTGACTTGGCAGTATTTTGATCGTTGCGTTTGCTTTTACATTTTGGCAAATAATATTATTGCATCCCCAAGACACATCAATCGTAGCAGTGTTAAACTGATTTTCAAATATACATGTGTTGATTTTCAATTTCTCTACGATGACAATCTCTTCATTAAAATCTAAGAAATCATCTTTATTGCCTATTTTCCTAAAATCCAGTTCACCATATGCGTGTTCTATTATTTTTGTTGTTTTTGAAATCAGCAAACCACCTTCGAGGGAAATATCCACATTTCCATCATGAGTGTTTTTATATTTTAATTGAGCCAACTTACCTAGCCTAGCGTTTTTTACAGTTATTTTACGCGTAATTACATCATTAAATTCTGCCTCTGAATATGGATTTTCTATTCTTGTTATAACTAAATTTGGCGATTGCACATTAAATGGCAGTGAAGTAGAAATTGTAGAAATATTATTGGCAATAAAAGTAGATTTGATATTAAATATTTCTAAAGCATTCACACATTCTACAGCATCACATCCTATATTTGTGCTGATACTGAATGTATTTTTCTCACCAATCGCAATATTATTGAGTGTAAAACTTGGCACATTCAAATTGCTTATATTTTTCTGAGTAGCATTGGAGATAGACGATGGAATGTATGTAAATCCACATGGCAAGTCTATGGAAATCTCAGGATTATTGAGTATGGACGATCCAGTATTAGTGACTTCAAAGGTGATTACATTTTGTTCACAAACGGTAAGATTGTCGGAGACAATATACGTTACTGTTTGGCCTGAAATCTTTTGACTTTGGGCAATACAAATGAGTATAAAAAGTAAAATTATCTTATTCAAAATTATGGTGTTTTCTTTACAGTTCAAAAATAGCTTTATTTTTTAGAAAATAGAAAAGATAGTTAGTTAATTTTAAAAAAAATATCTGACAAGTATTTTATAATACATATTTAAAATTAAAAAAAACTATAAAATCCAAACAAAAACAAACAAGTACATCGATTTATAGCAATTTATCATTTAGTAAAAGGAAGATCTTAAACTCATTATCAACCTTAACCCACCTACATCAAATCCGCCAATTCCATCCACTTTTCTTCCTTCTCTTCTAGTTGGGTTTGGATATTGTCTAGCTCTTTGGAGAGTTCCATGATTTTTTCAGGACTTAAACTTGCATCATCAAATTTTGCTGTGATTTCTGCCTTTTTCTCTTCGAGTTTTTTGATTTCTTTTTCTATCCTAGCGAAATCTTTTCGTTGCTCAAAGGTGGCCTTACTTTTTTCTTCTTCTTTGATTTCTATTACTTCTACAGGAAATTTATCTACTTTTGACTTGTCTCGATCTTCTGCTTTTTTAAGTTCACGATAATCTGAGTAAGTTCCATTGTAATCTCTCAAAACAGCATTTCCTTCTAGAATGAATAAGTGATCTACCAACTTATCCATAAAATACCTGTCGTGTGTCACAATAATCAGACATCCAGGAAAATCTAATAAATACTCTTCCAAGACATTGAGTGTAATGATATCAAGATCATTGGTAGGCTCATCGAGAATCAAAAAGTTAGGATTTTTCATCAAAATGGTCAATAAATATAACCTTCTTTTTTCGCCACCACTCAACTGAGATACATAGACTCGTTGTTGTGATCTCGGAAATAAGAATCGCTCTAACATCGACTCTGCAGATATCTTTTGTCCTTTGTCTAGCGGGATATATTCTGCAATATCTCTGATGACATCGATGACAGTTTTGTCTTCATTGAGCACCAATCCATCTTGTGTATAATAACCAAACACTATGGTATCTCCCACTACGATTTTGCCACCGTCAGGTTTAATATCTTGGGTCAAAAGCTTTAAAAAAGTAGATTTTCCAGTTCCGTTTTGTCCTACAATACCTATTCTTTCCCCTTTTTTGAATTTGTATGTAAATCCATCCAATATCTTTTTATCACCAAAATTCTTAACGATTGAGTGTGCTTCCAATATCTTCGACCCTAGACGCGATGCTTGGATATTGATCTTCATATCGTCACTATTGAGCCTGACACTTGCCTTTTCTTTGATCTCGTAAAAGTCATCTATTCGGGATTTTGCCTTCGTACTTCGCGCTTGTGGTTGACGACGCATCCATTCTAGTTCTTTAGAAAAAAGCTTTTTGGTCTTTTCTAGATTGGCAGCATCATTAAGTAGTCGTGCTTCTCTTTTTTCGAGATATTGAGAGTAGTTGCCACGATACATGTAGGTATTGCCATTTTCCATCTCGATGATCTCATTACATACACGCTCCAAGAAATATCTATCGTGCGTCACCATAAAAAGTGTCAGATTGGGTTGCTGAAGAAAAGTCTCTAACCATTCGATCATCTCCATGTCCAAGTGGTTGGTAGGTTCGTCGAGGATTAGAAAATCTGGTTCTTCTATCAAAATCTTGGCAAGTGCTAGACGTTTTTTCTGACCACCAGACATTTGACCCGTTTTTTGGTCCATATCTGTGAGTAGTAATTTATGGAGAATCTCATGGATTTTTGATTCAAGATCCCATGCTTTTAAGTCTTCAAGACGAGTGACACATTTTTGAAGTAAAGCATCATCATTCATCAAGAGTGCTTTTTCATAATCTCTGACGGCAATGATGGCTTCATTATCAGAATCAAAGATGGTTTCGAGCACGGTAGCATTGGGATCAAAAGCAGGATCTTGTGTAAGAATGGATGTTTTTATTTCTTTAGAGATGATGATTTTTGCATTTTCGCCATCCGATCCTTCTTCCCCACCTATGACTTTGAGTAACGTCGTTTTTCCACTACCATTTTTTGCAACAAGGGCTATTTTGTCGCCTTTGGAGATAGATAGATTGACGTTTTTGAAAAGGACTTTATCGCCATAAGAGCGGCTTACATTTTCTAAAGAAAGGTATTGCATAAGATGAATTGATGAAATAAAGTGCGAAATTAGTAAAAATTAGGGTTAAAATTGCTTTTCACTGGACCAAACTAAGTTCAATTTGCCTTGTTCTAAAATACAATATCCTATTTTTAACATTCATTACCTTTCACCATCCATCTCTATTTCTATGCCTGACCCATATTGAAAAACCTTTGATGTGTAAAAAAATATTCTTTTTGTTTGGTGGCATTCAATTTCATTGCTACATTTACATTAAGTTTCTCAAATTATTTAATATAATTTTCCCTAATAAAGCTACATAGAGTACAACAATAAGGCTTAGCTAAAACTTATTTTCCCTCTATGTCATAAAATTATTTATTAACCTTATAGTTTTCACTTCATGAAAAACTTATTTTTTATTGCTGCATTTATTGGTCTTATATCACAATGGGGAAGGAGTCAAGTGACTTGCCCTGGAGCTAATTTGACTACTCAAGCTGAAGTAAATCAATACGTGAGCGACTATCCTGGTTGTGAGGTTGTGACAGGGTCAATAACTTTTAGTAATAACCCTTTAAATCCAATAACTGATGTAAGTGGGTTGTCGTCTATCGTAAAGGTTTAAGGAGATTGTGTATTTAATTCGATAACTTCATTACCTGATATTTCTTTTAACTCTTTAGATTCAGTGTACGGATCATTTTTAATAACCTTTTTACAAGGATTAAATACAGTCTCTTTTAATGATTTAAGCTATGTTCAAAACACGTTTGGTATTATAAATAATTCAATCCAACCCACCAATCTAAATGTGTCAGTACCGCATCTTAAATATGCTGGACAAATTGTTATAGGCAAAATCGATGAAATAAATATTCCATTTATAGAAATTTGCAATGATATTGACATAAGTAATACGAATACAATTATTGGTTTTAACGAAATCTCTAGTATTAATAATTTGTATTTAACCGGTGGTAGTGTCACTGGTTTTAATTCATTGCAATCAGTCAACGCTTTTAATTCCTTATACATAACTAATAGCATTAATGGATTCAACACTTTGACTACTTTTCCTTCTAATTATTCATCGAGTAGTTTAGAGTCATTTAAAGGATTCAATGCCGTCACTCAAATCAATGGAAACTTAACCATCCAAAGTGACACCATAGATGCTTTTAATAGCTTGACACAAGTTAATAGTGATATTAATTTGACTGCCTTAAATATCTTAGGTTTCAATGCTTTACAATCAGCACAAAATATCATTTTAAAATCTTCAGGTGATATTTCTGGTTTTAATGCTCTAGAAAATATAACTGAATACCTAGCTATTTATGGTGATAGTTCTAATCTGGCGGGGAACATCGTAGGTTTCAGCGCTTTACAAACAGCGCAAAGTATCAATTTAGCATCTTCAGGTGATATTTCTGGTTTTAACGCATTAGAAAATATTTCTGAAGACTTAGTTGTTCAGGCTGAAAATATTTCCGGCTTTGATGCAGTCGAAAACTTTAAAAACATTTATATTTATGCACAATCACTTAATGGCTTCAATAATCTCACATCAGGCAATAATCTTTACATTGCCATACCAACTATATCTGGTTTTGAAAGTCTGTCTGATTTAGATGGTGAATTGTCACTATCCGGTCAAGATGTCAATGGCTTTAATTTTCTCACATCATGTCAAAATATCAGCTTTCCAAATACTAATAATATTGTTGGATTCAATGCACTGACTTCCACAGGAGGTTTAAATGTCGAATCTTCTGTCCAATATATAGAAGGTTTCAATAGTTTGCAAAATGCTTCATCTATCCTCATGCGTGCCTCACAGATCAAGGGTTTTAATGCTTTAGTAAGTGGGAATGTGACCTTCCAAAACAATCAAATCATCGAAGGTTTCAATAGTTATAGTCAACAGCTTAACTTAGCTTTTAATGGTCAAAAAATCAATGGTTTTAATGCCATTCCCAGTGGAGATTATTCTATAAATGCTGATACGATTATAGGTTTTAATGGCATGACTGTATCCGCCAATTTGTTATTGAACGCACCGTATATTTCTGGTTTTAATGCTCTAGTAACCGCTAATCAGTTGAATATCAATACACAGAATTTATCTGGATTTAATGCGCTCACAACCGCAGAAATCGAGCTGCAAGCTGATAGTATCAATGGCTTCAATGCCTTGACCCAATCTAATAGAATTAGTATTACAGCTGATGACATCACTGGTTTTGCAACATTACCACAAACCACCAACTTAACCCTGATTGGTGATCTGAATAATTTTGATGCCTTCGCACTATTGACTACGATATCCGAATCTTTAACCTTACAAACCCAAAGAAGCGACTACAACATCTTTCCTGCATTGCAAAATGTAGAATCTTTAGTAATATCCAACAGTCCCAATTTTATAGGAAATGCCTTTTTCCCAATTGCACAAATCAAAAATTTAGATATTCGAGATTGTAGCTCTTTGGTTAATCTAAGTGGACTGATACCTCGTCCCAAATATGGATCTGTAGTTCTCATCAACAACTCATCTATGACTAACCTAGCAGGCTTAGAAACTGTCAAAACTGTAGTTAATTTATCAATTATCGGCAATTCGAGTCTCACCGATATAGAAGCATTAGATAGTATGCGTATCATCCAAGGCAATCTTTCATTGGTCAATAATTCATCTCTCAACGAATGCTGTGTATTGGCATTTATCATCAATCGCAATAAAGTTTTTGGTTTTATAGAAATTTCTGGAAATGCTCCTGACTGTGAAGACATTGTTATGGTACTAGAGGAGACCTGTCTGGATTCAGATGGTGACGGTATCGCGGACCCTCAAGACAATTGTCCTTTAGCAAATAATCCAGACCAATCGGATATAGATACAGATGGTGTAGGCGATATGTGCGACAACTGTATCGACATAGCTAACTCAGGACAAGAAGATGACAATGGCGATGGTATAGGTAATGTTTGTCAACCGACCGCAGGTACCGGGTATATGGATTTGAATAATTCAGATTTATACATTACAAATAACCAAAGAGGTGTGATACTTAAAACAAGAAGTGGCAATTGTTATAGAATTAGAATAGACGAAAGCGGAAAGGTATTAAGTATTCCATTACTTCAATGTCCTTAGTGTTTTATAAGAACAATTCAGTATCACCGTCCAAAATGGGCACGTCATACTAACAATATCACAATAACGTTAGTAATTTACCCAACGGTTTATATCTTATTACAAGTAATAATACTATTTTTCCATTTGTGAAAGTGGATTAATAGTAATCAATTATCGTGGCAATAAGACTACATCAAGAATTCCTTGCTTATTTGAAGGGTTGCTTGTGGTTTCACCATTATATACTATAACCAATCCCTTTGGGGTTGATTTAATGTATTGAACTTGTAAATCAACAGAAACTTCAAAATCATTAAAATTCGGTGTTACGACGGTATTCCAAAAGCCATTTTCAAAGTACTGGAGCATTTTTTTACTATTCAAGGATTTAATAGCATAGATATTATTTTTATGCAAAGCTATTTGACCATAATTTTTATATTCTATACCTGAACAATCTATAATATTATTAAATATTTTTAGTTTTTCATTTTCTATCTTTACTATAATATTCTCTTCTTTATACCCATTTGCAGCTTCAAAAACATACCAATTATCTCCTGGTTTTTCAAAATTTTCTAAACTAATAGGTTTACAATTTGTACAGAAAGGGTTAATTAATATAGAATCTAATGACGTGAATGAATTTTGACTATTAAAATCTAATCTTGCCAATAACAAATAGTTGGTTAAATCAGGTGAATTTATACCAGTAATCAATACATGATCATTTTTACCTTTTTCACTAGTAAAATTATACATACTTTTTGTACTACTAGAATTATAATTTATTTCTCTTTGTTCATAATTTTGATTAAGAGTTGTTATAATTATTTTATTTAAATCTGGTTTATAAGTAAGACCAATATCATTTGCACTTATATCTCTTAAATAATGGTTTAGGTTAAAATTACGGATATATTTATCATTACTAAATATCTTTATTGCGGTAAAAAGTGGTGGATATGTTGATGTACCTAATCTTCCTATGGCTAAATTATTCTTTATTTCGATACTACTTAAATTTCTTAAATCATATGGGTTTTTTGGTATTAAGGGGAAAGTACAGTTTAGCTTTTGCCAATTTACTAAATTATTGTTTTCATATAATGAAGTTATTGTAATGTATTCATTCCATATATAAGTATTATTTGCCCCAAGATAGTGTAATATTTTACATGTATCGTTATCATAGTTTATTTGGAGCACACTAAATTTATAGTTGTTGCTTATAGCGAAAGAATCATTTATAATTCTTCCTAAAAATTCAAAATTACTTTTTTTATAAACGTTAATTAAATTTTTAATTTGTAGATCGGTTGAATTTTCCTCCACTTCATTGTTTGTCTTGATATTTTCGTCATTATCATTACAGGCAGCTAGAAAAAATAAAAAAGTATAAATTTTTCATCACTTGATATTAAATTGTAAATGAACAAAACGTAAAAACTCCTTAAAATATTACTATTGTTTAAGGAGTTTTTCAACCTTTTTGACCCCATTCTCACGGTCAAAAATATGTATGAAATAGATCCCTGATGGTAATTGTGCCATGTTTATTTCCGTTTTATTATTACTGATATTCAGGTTTTGAAATACTACATTATGAACAGAAAACAGCGAAACAGTGTGTTGCGGTTTGGCATTTATGATATAAGTTACATCTTGTGTTATCGAAGGGAATACTTTTACATTATTGAGAGAAGAAAAATCAACAGTAGAAACCGTATTCTTGACTGTCACATCTAAAGTATCCACAGCAAGGCCTCCATTGGCATCTACTGCCATGATATAAATCGTGGTGTTTCCTTCTTCGGTTCCGCTCAGTCTTAATGTACCATTGTCTATCTCTGCATTGATCAAAGAAGGGTTTTCACTGGTCACAAAATACATTAATGAATCGCCTTCTAAGTCCCTAAATTTGTCAGATAGGCTTACTGAGTAATTTCCAAAGTTTTTGCTCAATAGCAAGTCATTAATTGACAAAATTAATACAGGAGATTTATTACTTTCAGATCTTTTTGACATCCAATAGTAGTATCCTTCATATTCAAAACCTAAGTTGTATAAGCCACATGCATCTTCTACTAAAATTAGTTCGAAATTTTCATTTGGAGTAGGACTATCTGCGCTAAGTTTAAATAATTCCACATCAAGATCACCCTCTAAAGTCCACTGATCGCCTGCTGTATTTTCCCAAAAAAAGTTTCCATTCTTTTTGACCACTTTCCCAGAATGTTGCGTCGTTTTATTAGGTACTCTTGCGTATTGTCCTAAAGTAATCTCCATAGGGGCGTTTTGTCTGAGCAAATCAAGTCTCTTTTTGTATGATTCACCTTGGTATTTTAATGAAACGACTGCGGGAAATATGTTTCCCTCTGTTGATTGATATAACTCAAGAAAGAAATCTTGGCCTGGATATGGTGAGTCATTACCAGTAATCAACTTACCTTCTAATAAATCTGGTTGGACTTCCCACCTTACATTTGCTTTATTTCTCCAATAATATCTTCCATTTTCAGAAATAATATCTCCTTCATGCCAATCATTTTGGACTACATCAAGTGCATATGATCCTAATATTTCGTCCACAGAAAGCTTTGCATATTCTGCCTGAATACCTTTCTGAACTCTCGTAATCAGTTTATTGACCAACGGTGTGCAGTCCAGCTGAAGTTTTTTTCTTAATGACTCAGCATAGTAATCAGACTCATATTGTCCTTTAAAATTAGCTGGCCAAAAACTACGATTAAACCAATCATGACCCTGAACTTCCAAACCAAGTTCCGGATAAATTCTGTACAAATGATGGAAAAACTCATGCTGAAACCACTGTGGCAAGTATATTCTTCTTTCTATATCGCTGTAATTTCCCTTGCCAAGATGTGCGGGTTTGCGAACAACCCACTTATCATCAATCAAAAACAATGGACCACCTTTACTATCGGCACCCATACCACCCGTGATAAATGATTCATTGTCAAAATCTGGTCCTTCCGGTACATGTGAAGGATGTAAAAAGAAAAACCAATCTGTGGTATCTTTATCCGCTTGGGAAAACTCATCCCATACTGCTTCAAAGTTGTCATAAGCCAAATATGGTCTGGTGGTAGTCACTTTTACAGGCACACATATCGAGTCCATCTCTACAAAATTTATATTGAGATCAAGCTTACCGTACGTAATAGCTTTTACATACTTGATAAATAAGTCCATAGACTGTTTGGCGATACGGTAATTATCTTCTTTTAGTTTTGGTTGAATTTTATTGACAACGAAATTTCCTGTGCCATTTTGTAGCTCAGCTTTTGTTGTGGGTTGTATGCCTTGTGAGCACCCTATGAGTACAATTTTCATATTGGCCTTTTTTACATCTACCACTGGGTCACCGTTAAGTCCATGAGCAATGATATCCTCCATCATTCGCAATCCATAATAGGCATGAGGAGCACCAATATTGGCTCCATTAGGTGCATTGAAGACTTGCCACCACAAATCACTTCCAGTAGGATATTTCTCAAAAAGATTTTCAATTAGATCTTTTGCCACGTCATACTGGCCAGCATTGATAGCATTTTCAGCTTGAATGTATGTAGTCAAGGCTTGGACAGAATGTGTTGAAAATGCACTTTGCCCTCCATAACAGTCAAAAAACGCTTCTAAAGTCGTAGCATTACAATCTCCTTGGGAACTTGAAAATTTAGGAAATAAAATGGCAAGGACGAAAAAAAAGAAAATGATTTTTATTTTCACGATCTGTTACTTATGGTGGTGATGAATTGGATGGCAAAATACAAAAATTTGTAAAAAGTAAGATCATAATTTTTAATACTAAAGCAACGACCTAAGCAAAATCCTTTTACCCAAATTCATTTCTTCCTCAATATCACAGGCTCATGCAGCTTATTTATCATTAATTCCATACTAACCTTTAGTTTTTCATAATCAGCTGGCAAAAACTCCGTCTGTAAGATCTTAAAATCTGCTACTATATTTAATGTCTTAATGGCAGGAAGGTAAGAAGATGAATACTTTAAAATCAAATCATTTTCTTGCATTACAGCATTTAGATTTGCAGGAACTTCATATTCGTAACCATCAAGTATTTTGATATTTGTGACATATTTGTATTCCATGGCAAAGGGGAAATCGACGTTAGTTTGACGCACTTTTTCTTTGAATGGATTATTTTCGAATGGTAAGTGAACAAATGGCTTCACGTATATTGAGTCTTGATTTATGATTTCCTTTTTTTGAACCTGTTTTAGCTTTATTAATGCGTCAGTCATGTCTGCAATATATAATGAATCTAACACTAATTCCTTTTCTACTTCAATGGAGTATAAATAGTCTTCGTCACCATTAGAGTTGATATTAATGATATCATCTAATGCGAAATAATCTAGCTTATTAATTTTAGTTGAATACAAAAAATTATTCTCAGATTGGGTGATGTCTGTTTGGACGATTTGTTTACCTATGTTGTTTTGCTTGAGATTGATCCATCTTGGATTGATTTTAGATATGACCCAACCCTTATCTTGAAGACATTTGACTGGCAACTTACCAAACGGAATGGTCGAAGTTGCATCAGATAAAACATCATTTCCGTCTATCTGACTTAATGCGACTACATAATTAAATTGGGAATAATCTGGCATAACTGGATGCAAACTACCATTTCCTCTAGTACTTAAGATTACAGGTGTTGTAGGTATCCCTACATGGTTTAGAGCAGCAATATAATTTAGATTTATTTCACCCACGTCGCCCTTTCCATCTGCAAAAAGTTTATCACCTGTTTTTGTGGACGTGTACGAATTAAGTCCGTTAAAACTGACATTTTCGAGAAAATATTGGTGAATTTTAGCAGCCTTTTCTAAGCGAGTGTCACTATCTCCAAAGGATATTAATTTGTCAATAAATTTTCCATCACTTACTTTTTTCCCAAATGTTTCACTTTGCAATAACTCAGAATTTATTTCTTCATACGTCTCTGCAAATGTTTGAATTGGTGTGTTTGGATAAGCCACAGAAATCAATTGATGCGTTATTCTACCTTTGAAGTCATTGGCATTGGCTGCATAAGGCTCACTTTTGAATGCTGGTATATTCTCATGGACCATCGTCCTTTGAGCATAATTTATATCGTATGTTCGGGATGCGACTTGCGTTCCTAAATATCCAGTTCCTTCATCTCTTATTTTATACTCAATGGATTTAGCAAGTGTAGAACTTTTATCACTCGTAGGAGTAAAAGGCCCAAAAACACTCATTTGATACGTGAAATATTCCGGAATTTTTGTTGTAAACTTATTATAAATGACAGGAATATCTTCTTGGATATACCAATCATCTATATTCTCAAAAAAATCAGAAATAAGCATATATTCGTATTCAAACACTGACCCACTTTGGACATTTGGCATTAAAAAAGTTGCTTTTTTAAAATAATCGTCATATTGCTCATAACTAATATTTTCTTCTAATAGCTTTGTTTCTAAAATCTTATTATGATCAAGATTGTATGTTCTCCCTTTAATGCTTGAGATTTTTACTTGACTTTTGCTAGATGGTGGGCTGTAATAAAATATTTCGACATTGCTGATATACTCTGCCTCTGCATTAAAAATCTTTACCTGAATTTGTTTTGTCAATTCGGCACGATATCCGTCAGACTCTTTGTAATTGATTTCCCACAATCCAGTTTTATTTGTTATCATAGCGTCAGCTTCTGCCTCAATATCGCAAGACTTCTTCTGAAGTAATTCTTTGGAAACTTTTTTGTATTTATATTGCTGTGCATACATTCTAGTATGCATGATCATGAAAGAAATTACACATAATACTGTAATAATCCCCTTTTTCATAATTTTAGTGTGTTTTAATAATTATCTTATAAACAGCAATAAGACTTTTTATTTTTCCTTGTCTTTTATTTCTTGACTTAATTTCTTGATAAATTTCAAAAAATCTTCCGGACTTTTAATTACTTCACTTGAAACCATGTCTTCAAATCTATCAATAAATTCGGTAACTTTATTAAGTTTTGCATCAAGTTTTTCTGGATTTCTAGATGTCCAATAACCACTTTCGTCTATCATCTCAAAATCAGAAAAATACTTACCACTTATGTATCTCAAAAGCTCTATAATTTTCACGTGTTGCTCTGCTGTAGTAAATTGTGTTTTTACGGATACGGTGTACACCATATCTAGCGGATCAAAATCTTCAGAGTCTTCCGTAAATATTGGATTAAGTTCTTCATCATCAAGATTTAACTGCACGGTGATGACCTTTACTTGACCCTCGTCGTGTTTTGCAATAATATCTTTCATCCACGGATTGTAAATCCTTCCCTCACTGTCGAAAATTAATGTCACGGGCTCACATTCATCTGGTGTAAATATGACACCATAATCATCTTCATTTAATGGAGATACAAATTTATCGTTTGGATATTCTGTGTTTAATACACTAAATTTCCAATCAAAAACCTTACATATATCCTCTACTTCTTCTACAAATGTATTAAGTTCAGATGCGGAGGTAAGTCTCCCTTTATAATGAAATGATAGACCCATAATATTCAGATTAGTAACAAAGGTAAAAAAAGAAATTTGGTAAAAAAGGTAATTATTAAAAAAAAATTAGCTTTTGTATGATATGATTTATAATTGCTAAACTTACTACATTTTTGGCAAATTTGACAATTGATTTTTAAAATAATTGAGCATATTTATAATTGATAAATTAAAAAAATAACTCAATAAATATTTTTATTTTCCTACTAATTAAACTACTTTTTAATGAATCAAAATGGCTTTAAATCAGCGTTAAAAAACAAGTTGAGTACAAGATAAAACTACCATTAAATTTTTGTTTTACTAATCCGTTCACTGATCTTTATATATTCACCCAATGCAGCGGAACCATACCATTCAAACATTTCTACATCAAATATACCAGCTTCTACAGCAGGGTCACTATCACAAAGAATTTTTGCTTCTTCAAGTGTTCTTACATTAAGAATAAATAGGCCACGATATGTTTTATCATTTTTACCAAATGGTCCTGCCACTACAAGCTTTTTTTCTTTGACCAATCTACTTATATTATCCATATGACCGCGAAAAAGCTTAGATCGGAGTTCACTATCTTCTATATTTTTTGTACCTGTTTTTAATATGACAAATACATAAGATTTCATTCCGTAATCATCTGCTCCTAGAGAGTCTGCAAGTATTGGGTCGTAATTTTCATTTACGGTTTGTCCGTTGATTATAAAAGAATAACTAAACATAACCATGCACAATAAAAAAAACCTAAAAGCTGCCATAATTTATATCTTTTGAAATGAAAACTTAATTCTTTTTGATACGATAAGCCACTGATAAAAGAAATTGACCTATCTATACAAATGATAAAATGGCTTAGTAAGTTCATTCTAACTGAATTTCCTATCTTTCAAAATATATTAACAGACCGATTTTCAATCGTATTTAATTTCTGCAGCCCAATGAGATAAGGCAAAAAAAAGATATCTGCAAATCATTACAGATATCTTTGACCACAAAAGTTTCAATATCAAAAGTTGATAGTATTTTACTTAGTTAGCTTTATTATTTTTGTCAGACAAATGTCGATTCGGTTTTAAAACATAATCAAAGGGTCATTCACCGTTCCAAAGGTAATAACGAATTTTTAATTCATTGGGTAAAATCAGAATTCGGTGGAAATGAATCAGAATTCGGTAAATTAGGTCATCTGAAAGAGTCAGATGTGCTTAATATTCGATCTATTAAGCGGCTGATAAGAATCACGATTTAGGGATGTATTGCGTCCAAAGTTATCATTTATGAAGTACATTTCCGTAAGGCAAAAATTCATTTTTTTAAATTAAACATAAAAATTGTTGTGTAAAGTTTTTTAAGGATTATTTTTGCATAGTGTAAAGTTATTGTAGGATTATTTAATTAACCTGTGTAGCTATTTTAGGACAAGACAAACAATACATTTCTCCCGACCTTCTCCCGACCTTCGCCCGACCATGCCCCGACCTTCTCCCGACGGAACACCGTAGGAACTCCATAGATACTCCGTACTTACTCCGTATCAACTCCGTACATGCTCCGTACACGTTCCGTATGTAATCCCACTGAGTTCCCACCGAGTTCCCACTGAGTTCCCACCGAGTTCCCACGAGTTCCCACTGAGTTCCCACTAGATCCCACTAGCGTCGACTGAGAATCAATTTTTACATCTATTTTGCAATTCCAATTATGATAAATTTATACAGGTAGTGAATAAAATTGTATAAATACCCTACTTTTGACCATCCTTTTACAGCCCAATAGAAATAAAATGAATTTTGACAGTAAAAAATCATATACACTCGAAGACAATGTGGTGTTTCTAAGACCGTTATTAGAAACAGATATCGAGCATTTACTGCCTTTTGCTAATAACGAACCTGATATATGGACATATTCTATGGTTTCTGCTGCTGGTCAAGAAGGTATGCAAAACTACATTTCTACTGCTTTAAACCTTAAAAATGATGGGAAAGATTATCCGTTTATCGTTTTTGACAAAAGATCAAACAAGTATGCTGGTTCTACACGATTTTATGACATCCAGCCTTCTGCAGACACCGTACAATTGGGATTTACTTGGTATGGTAAAGATTTTCAAGGTACGGGATTAAATCGTCACTGCAAGTATTTGATGCTGCAATTTGCTTTTGAAGTTATGGGCGTATATCGAGTTGAGTTTCGAGCAGATAGCAGAAATCAAAGAAGCATTGCTGCCATGAAATCTATTGGTTGTACGGTGGAAGGCACATTAAGAAGCAATGGTTATACAAAAGACGGAAACCGTAGAGATAGTACCGTACTTAGCATCCTTCGAGATGAGTGGGAGGAAAGTGTGAAAGTTAATTTATTTAAAAAATTGACTTAATAAATTCAAAACTCAATTACATCAAAAAAAACATTCTAAAATTATAAAAAATAGTTTTCATGTCTCTTAAGTCCAAGTTAATATTAGCGCTTCTTGCCATTGTAATTATTGCATTTATTTTGATGAATGTATTTCCAACTAAAGAAGACATACTTCGCTACCAAGACATTGTGAAGTCCCCTACGATGAACATTAATCTGCCTTATGGAAAATCATTGGACATCACCTTTAATGAAGAAAAACTCAAAAATTACGACTCCATTGTGGTCAGTAAAGATCAAAAATTTATTGATAAACTAATCAATAAATTTTCCCTAAGTGTCAACACAACAGATTATACTCTGGGATATCATAAACTCGAAGTTAGCATATACAGAAAAGGAAAAGAGAGGACGATAGATTTGCCATTTATAATGGTGTCTGATGTGATGCCAAGCGAACTTTTATTTACAAAACTAAAAACCACTACCCATGATGCCAAATCGTATACACAAGGGTTTGAGATTCACAACAACATTTTATATGAAAGTAGTGGTCAATATGGCGCATCATCTATCAGAAAAGTTAATCTAAAAACTGGACAATTGATCACTGAAAAAAAACTTGACCCTTCTTTTTTTGCAGAAGGTCTAACCGTATTAAATGAGAAAGTCTATCAACTTACATGGAAAGAAGGACAATGCATCATTTACGATGAAAACCTTAATGAACTTAAAAAAATAGGATTCAGATCGACCAACGGTGAAGGATGGGGCATCTGTAATGATGGTGTATCGTTAATCATAAGTGATGGTTCTAATAAGCTGTCTTACTTACATCCAGAAACATTTGCTGTCGAAAAAGTAATGGAAATTTATGCAGGCAACACACCTGTCAATTACCTAAACGAATTAGAATATGTAAATGGATATATCTATGCCAATATATACACAACCAATCAGATAGCACAAATCGAAGTTAAAACTGGTAAAGTTCTAGCTGTAATCGAACTATCTTCCTTAAAAAGTGAAAATCCAAATGGTGAAGTGCTAAATGGTATAGCTTACCAAAAATCGACCAACACATTTTTTGTCACTGGTAAATATTGGGACAAAACTTATGAAATATCAATAAAAGAAGCGTTGTAATTGTTTCAAAATTGCATTCAAAGACATAAAAAAAGGTAGAAACAAATGTCTATACCTTTTTTTTGATATGTTCTTTTGATCTATTACAAGGTATAGTAAAAACCTACATTGAACCTATTGCCAAGTGTACTCACATCAAAACCAAAATCAGAGCTAGTTGTTTCTACTCCTGCTGTATCTTCTGATTTTCCAGATTCAAACCCTAAGAATCCAAACGAACCAATAACAGCCCATTTTTCTGATAGCGAATATCCGAATCCAGCATTTAGATTAGCACCAAGACTATTGTACTTGTTTTCATAATTACTATTTTTTAAAGTCCTTTTACCAGTGGAATAACTTAGGTTTAACCCAACAAAAGGTCGAAAACTTTGACCAGGTTTCCACCAATTTCTTGCATATAATGTTGCTCCAACTAAATTAGTCGATGCAAAATCGTTTGAAGCACCGCCTATATTCAATGCAATACCTGCTTGTAAATTATCAGATAGCCAAGTACCTATTTCCGGACTTAATGCCCAATTAGAAGTAGTTTTTTTGTCGTTATTGCCTACTTTTTCTGAAGTTGAATTAAACCCAACGTTACCACCTAAATAAAAACTTCCTTTTTGAGCATTCAAGGCACCCAATGTAAAAATCATCAAAACTGCTACTAAAGTTTTCATAAAAAATAAATTTTTGTTATTGTAAATTTTTATTACCCACATAATAAACGATTAAGATTTTATCATGACAATAAAAGGTAGAAACAAGTGTCTATACCCTTTTTCCTATTTAACTTTTATTAAAAATTGTAATAAAATCCGACATTAAACCTATTGCCAAGCGTACTTACATCTAAACCAAAATCAGAAAAAGTAGTCTCTACTCCGCTTAGATTTTTAGAAGTTCTTGTTTCGTAACCTAAAAAACCAAAAGAACCAATAACTGTCCATTTTTCTGATAGCGAATATCCGAATCCCGCCATTAAATTTGCACCAAAAACATTATCACTGATTTCACCAATCCGATTTGAAATCGTCACTTTTTCTACCCCTGCTCCAATATTTAAACCCACAAATGGCCGAAAGCTTTGTCCAGCTTTCCAATAGTTTCTTGCATAAAGGGTGGCCCCAAAATAACTTGCTGAGCTTCCTTCGCTTGAACTGCCACCAAAATTTATCGCAACACCAGTCTGCAAGTTATCGGAAATCCAAGTACCAATTTCTGGACTCAATGCCCAATCTGTACTTTTATTTGATGGATTGCTACCTGTCTTGCTGGATGAAGAGATCAAACCTGCTGACCCTCCTAAATAGAAAGTACCTTTTTGTGAAAATAAAGTACTAAATGTAAAAATCATTAAAATTGTGGCTAAAGTTTTCATTAATAAAAGATTTATAATTGTTAGAGAATGTTTAATTACATCGTAAGATTTTAAAATTCCATTTTTCTGTAGAATAGCTGTAATAATGTCAAATAATTAAAAGAACATATTTATTAGTGAACGATTAAAAAGATCGAATCGCTGCCGTAATGCAATTTATAGTATTGCATATTTAAATAAAATGGAAATTATGATAACAAGTGATGTATAATACTAAGCCGTAATCCGCGAAATGACTAACAGGTAGAAATCAAAATCATTTCAAACTCATCTGAGCAAAATATGGATGCTCAGGATTGACCAATAACTCTTGCTTTAAAGGATGGATAATCAGGTCCATATCTTCCATCGGTATTGCTCCAAAAAGTGGCTCCGTATCTCCAGGTAGAATCATGGCACGGCAAGTTGTAGCTCTATTCTTAAACCTAACTTCAACATTTCCTACCACGTCATATTCTCTTATGCTTCCATCTGCTAGCTGCGCTTTACGTTTCTCGACAACAGGAAACTGTAGTTGTTCCTGAATGACCTCATTTATACACAAATTGTATGCGCCAGAGTCAACGAGCATGTTGACATACATTCTTTTGACTTCATCTTCATCCATCATGTGACGGCGAACCATTGATAAGTCATCACCATTGATTAATTCTATTTCTGCATGTACTAATCCCATAATATCGTTTGTTAAAACTGCTAACAATTTTTCATCATCTTAGGTTCCTTGCTTTGTATTTTTTTGCTTATCCAAGTCAATAAGGCTGATCTAGGTTATATTAAAATCCTAATTCGATCTCCAAAAGAAAGGAGTAAAAATGATAAGAATTGTAAATAATTCCAATCTTCCGAGCAGCATCAAAAATGTAAATACCCATTTTGCACCCATAGGTACACCTGAAAAATTATTGACAGGACCGAGATTTCCGATAGCAGGACCTACATTGCCCAAAGTTGTGGCTACACCTCCTATCGCATCTATAAACTCCATACCGATCACTGTCACTGCAAGCGAACCAACAATAAAAAGCATCAGATAAACCAGCAAAAACACTAAGATATGTGTGAGTATCCTCGGAGCTACAGTTTCCTTATTGATCTTAATTCTGATCATAGCTCTTGGGTGCAAAATTCTTTTAAACTCAAGATATGTATTTTTGACAAATACCATGTGCCTGATGAATTTAATGCCTCCTGCTGTACTTCCAGCACATGCACCAAGAAATAATGTCAAGAAAAAAAACATGGTGAGCCCCGGACTCCACAAGGTATAATCAGCAGTCACAAAGCCTGTCGTGGTCACTAGACTGACAAGCGTAAACAAGCCATTCCTGAAGTTCTGCTCATAATCACCACCTACCATAAAATTTATCCATAAGCCCAAAATAAGTGAAGTCCCAACAATAAATAAAGTATAATATCTAAATTCTTCATTGATCCACACTTTTTTAAATCTACCTTTGAGTAAGTAGTAAATAACCACATAATTACACCCTGCTATAAACATAAATAAAGCCAAAGTATATTCAATAGTGGCAGACTGAAAAAAAGCTACGCTTGAGTTTTTAGTAGAAAAACCACCAGTTCCCATTGTCGCAAAAGCATGGTTAATGGCATCAAAAGGTGTCATTCCTTCCACCCATAAAAGAAAAAACAGCACAACTGTAAGACCAAAATATATAAACCATAATCTTTTTGCAGTTTCTTTGATCCTTGGATGTATCTTGTCTGCCGTAGGTCCAGGAGATTCTGCCACAAATAATTCAATTCCTGCAATACCCAATAATGGAAATAGTGCAACCGTCAATACAATAATACCCATCCCTCCTATCCAATGTGTAAGACTTCTCCAAAACAAAATGCCATGCGGTAGGACTTCTATATCATTAAATATGGTGGCGCCTGTAGTGGTAAATCCTGATACAGACTCAAATATGGCATCCGTAAAGCTAGGTGTAACACCTGCAAAATAAAAAGGTAATGCACCGAATAAACCTAAAAAAAACCATCCTAATGCTACAATTAAATAACCTTCCCTCTTATTAACTATGGCGCTACTGCTGAATTTATAACTCCATAATAAAGCCCCAAATAGAGTGGTAATACCACCAGACTTAATAAAACTGACCGTATCAGTAGCTTCATAATAATTGGAAATAAATGCGGTACCAAACATACTTACTCCCAGCAAAATCATTAAGATGCCGACGACATTGGATATAGGTTGAAGGTTTATCTGCATAGCTTATCTGAATAAATCTTCAATTTTACCAATGGCACCAGGTAATGCCAGAATAATAACCTTGTCATTTACCATTAATATAAAATCTCCTGTAGGAATAATCGTTTCATCATTTCTGATCACAGCACCGATGATAGCTTGGTCTGGAAATTTTATTTGTCGTAATGGTAGTTTAGTCATTTTGTTTTCTTTGTGAATGACATATTCTATCACTTCACCATCCACACCATGAAGACTTGCTATCGCCTCTACCTTTCCTTTGCGTACAAATCTAAAAATGTTATTGGCCGCAATGATTTTTTTATTGATCATAGTATTGACGCCAATATTCTGAGAAATATGGGTATAATCTAGATTTTCAACCAAGGCTATGGTCTTATATACTCCCAAGGTTTCTGCCATCAAAGAAGTAATGATATTGGTTTCGCTATTAGGTGTAACTGCTATAAAAACATCCATTTGTGACAGACCTTCCTCCTTGAGCAACTCAAAATTGGAGGGATCACCTTTGATGACCAATGTATTGTTGAGTTCGTCCACCATCTTTTTGCATAGCTTCTCGTCTTGCTCCACGATAGTGATTTTGTAAATATCTTCAAGTTGTTTAGCTGCTTGGATGGATATCACATTACCACCTATAAACATGATGCTTTTTATCTTTTGCATGGGCTTGCCTATGGATTCCAAAAGATTTTCTACATCCTTTTTACCTGTGATAAAGTAAATATGATCACCTCTACGCAATCTTGTATTTGCCCTAGGTAGTATAGTTTCATTACCTCTCAAGATAGCGATTGGACTATGAGTTGTTCTTTTTTCTAATCGGATTTCTTCTATGGTTCTACCAATGTAAATAGATGGTTCTTCTATGGTTATACCAATGAGTGAGACCTTTCCATTTTCAAATTCAAAACTATCTGTCACTTGACTAAGTTCTATGAGCCTTACGATCTCCTGTGCTGCAAGCAAGGATGGCGAAATGATCTTATCTACTCCAAGTTCATTGAAGGTGCTTTTAAATTCTTTTTGGATGTTAGCAATATTGTTAATTCTAGCTATTGTCTGTTTTGCACCAAGCTTTTTAGCAAGAATACAAGCAACGATATTATCATTCTCGTGAGTGGTCACAGCTAAAAAAATATTTGTACGCTGAATGTCAGCATCTTGCAAGGTTTGTATAGATGACGCATCTCCTAAAATAGTTTGCACATCTAAGTGTGACTGAGCATATTCTAAGACGTCTTTGTGTGTGTCTATAATGACAATGTCATGTTGGGCTGATGACAATAATTTAGCTAAGTGAAAACCAATACCTCCTGCTCCTGCAATTACTATTTTCATTAGAAAAAGTTTTATTTGGTATAAAAAATACCCTATTATATGCAAATGTAGCACTAATAAATGATACAAATACAAGCGTTAAGCGCAAAATAATAATTTGGAACTAGTGTTTGATTAAGGTCTCCACCAAATATTATATACTTTTTCATGGCCTATAGATCTCGCTTTAATCTAATAATTGGGAAAATAGTTACCAAAATTACAATTTATTTGGTTTGCAACCAACACAATGGAAACTGATTTCGTTATACAATCAAGAAAAAATAGATAGAAGGAATGAAGATTTTGATGGTGTGTCTTGGTAATATTTGTAGGTCTCCAATAGCACAAGGCATTTTAGAAGAAAAGATTAAGGCATATGGATTAAATTGGGAAGT
The DNA here is from genome assembly GCA_035299145.1 of Saprospiraceae bacterium. Taxonomy (GTDB): domain Bacteria; phylum Bacteroidota; class Bacteroidia; order Chitinophagales; family Saprospiraceae; genus OLB9. Next base: position 883,464 of record DATGWZ010000023.1, on the reverse strand, counting down.
AGATTCGGCAGGAACATCAGGTTGGCATGATGGCGAACGTCCTGATAGTAGAGCAATCGCCGAAAGTCGCAAAAACAATGTAGTTATCTCACGTCAAATATCCAGAAAAATCACTAAAAAAGACCTAGATTATTATGATCACATTTTGGTCATGGATAGTGCAAACTATCAAGATGTCTTGAAAATCTGTCAGACAGAAGCCCAAAAATCTAAGGTCAATCTCATCACAAACTTCAAATATCCTCACAAAAATATCGCTGTTCCTGACCCTTACTACAATGATAGGTTTGATGAAGTTTTCCAACTTTTGGATGATGCCATAGAAGGTTTAATTAAAACAATTAGATAAAATATTTGTGAAAGTAGTTGTTTCCTATTGCTAAATGTAGTTATTTTACACATCATTTATAATCTAAAGAAAGTCCCAATTCATGATTCATAATTTATCTTCAAAAAATTCAATTGCCAATACATTTTTAGCACAGATGCGGGATGTAAACACACAGAATAATAGACTCGTTTTTAGAAAAAATATGGAACGACTAGGCAATATTTTTGCCTACGAAATCAGCAAACACTTAGAATATACAGATCAAGAAGTAGAGACGCCATTAGGAATAGCCAAAACTGCGATTCCATCATCCAAAGTGGTACTTTGTACTATCCTACGTGCAGGATTGCCTCTTCATAATGGTATGCTCGATTATTTTGATGATGCTAGCAATGCCTTTGTAGCTGCTTATCGCAAAAATCATAAAGATGGTTCATTTGAAATCAGCTTGGAATATGTTACTTGCCCAGACATCAATGATGCTACCCTAATTCTCATTGACCCAATGTTGGCCACAGGTGCTTCTATAGAAAAATCCATTGACTCACTACAAGAGTTTGGCACCTACAAGGAATTACATATTGTCACTATCATTGCTTCATCTTATGGAGTCAAACATATAAGAAGATTGTATCCCAAAGCACACCTATGGATGGCAGCAGAAGATGATGAGTTAACAGCAAAATCATATATTGTGCCAGGACTCGGAGATGCTGGAGACCTTGCTTTCGGTAAAAAAATCCAAGAATAAAACCACAATTTATGCCACTAAGAATAAAATTCAACTCACCCGTCATATTGACATTTGCACTGATTTGTTCGGTAATCTACTTTCTTGATGTCTTTTTAGCTGGTAGTCTGACTCCCTACTTTGCAGTCGGTACGTCTATACAATGGTCCAATCCATTTTCAATACTCACGCTATTTACACATACCATTGGTCATGGTACACTCGAGCATTTATTGGGCAATCTGACTTTCATACTCCTTCTTGGACCCATTATCGAAGAGAAATATGGATCTCAAAAACTTCTATACATGATGCTAGTGACTGCTTTTGTTACAGGGATTCTCAATGTTCTATTTTTCCATACAGGACTTATGGGTGCAAGTGGCATTGTGTTTATGTTAATCCTTTTAGTATCCTTTACCAATGTGAGTGCTGGACAAATCCCAGTCACTTTTATCTTGGTAGCTTTGTTATTTATTGGCAAAGAAGTGATTCAAACCACAGAAGCAAATCAAATATCTGAAGCAGCACATATCATCGGAGGAATATGTGGCGGTGTATTTGGTTTTAAAGGCGTCAGAAGGTAGATTAATTTCTACGAAATTCAGCAGTGATTTCAAGCATGTCACTTCTAAACTGGGGCGCTGTACCTAAAATCACTCCTTCGAACAACCACTGATCTCCACCTTCAAAATCTGACACCATACCACCCGCTTCCATTACGATCAATGCACCTGCTGCAATGTCATAAGAATTAAGCGAGTTTTCGTAAAATGCGCCGAATCTAGCACAAGCCACATAACACAAGTCTAAGGCTGCGGAGCCAATTCTACGAATACCGCGTGTAGAAAGCAACACTTTTTCTAAAGCTTTAAAATGCCCAATAGTTGTATGTTCTGTCCTGTATGGAAATCCTGTGCCAATAAGTACGTCTTGGAAAGAATCTCTATTTGTGACAAATATCTGCTTATCATTTAAGAAAGCGCCACCACCTTTCACTGCATAAAATACTTCGTTGCTGATAACTTCATGCACTATACCAATAATAACATCCGTGCCATCGTACAGCGCTACACTTACAGAAAAATAAGGCAAAGAGTGCAAAAAATTGGTTGTACCATCGAGTGGGTCAATAATCCATGTTAGCTTTTTCTGAGACTGCTCTACCATGCCTTCTTCGGTAATAAATCCTGCTTCAGGGAGAATTGCCGAGAGACCTTTGACCAATATTTCTTCTGATTGCTGATCCACGTATGAAACCAACGAATTGGTACCTTTTTCGATTACTTGATCTGAATTGACCTGATCTCGATGTTGCCTTATGAAATCTGCTGCTTGAGCTACCACAAACTTTGCTTTGGTTCCCAATGTTATTAATGTTTCCTTATCCATATTTTTCTTTTAATAAATAAAAAAAGCCAGAAACTTTCTGACTTTCATTATGATTTATATTTCAAAAGAAGATAGAATTTACTATCCACACTTCCCTGACTATTCGACTTAAAAAATTTTAAAAATTATCCCATTTCTGAAACTACCTCCACTACTTCTGGTACCATTCTTTTAAGCATCCCTTCGATTCCTGATTTCAGTGTGACGGTAGATGAAGGACAACCACTGCACGAACCTTGTAGAATCACGGTAACAATACCTTGATGAAACGACTTGAATTCTATGTTGCCACCATCCATTTCTACAGCTGGTTTGACGTAAGTATCAATCAATTCTTTTATTTTTTTGACCAGTTCGGCTTCGTCACCTGTGTAAGTCATTTCTGACTTTTCAGCCTCGATCTCTGCCATTGCTGCTTCAAAACCATCATTAATGATAGATTTATTTTCTGTTACGTAAGCTTTTATAAATTCCTTAAGATTAAGCATAATATCTTCCCATGCATAATTAAACTCCTTGGTCACTGTAACGAAGTTATTACAAATGTAAACACCCTTTACATAAGGAAATTGGAATAATGCTGCTGCTAATTCCGACCAATCTTTTGCCAATGACTCTTCTTTAAAATCAGCCGTACCCTTATAAAGCATTTTATTAGTGACAAATTTCAATGTCTCTGGATTGGGAGTTTGCTCTGTGTATATCATGACTGGTGATGTCATAACTGGTCCTTTTACTTCTGGGCTATCTATTGTTTCCATTATTACTTTCTAATTTATTGATATGCAATTTAAAACATAATAAGTCGAGCTTGGTTTAAACCAAACTATTTATTTTATATTTGTGGTTTATAAAAACCAAGATATGTCTGTAAGTTTTGAAGAGTTTAACACCCAAACGAGGGAAGAGTGGATTGCAAAAGCAAATCAAGATTTAAAAGGTAAAAAGAATGCAAATGAATTCATGTACTTTGTAGAAGAAGGTCTTCAGATCACTCCATTTCAAACGAATGACTCCGCAGGAACAACTTACACTATTGAAGGACCAAATACAATCTCAGGTGTAATCATTGGAGATATAAATGAAGCAAATCAAGTTGCAAAAAAATTTTTAGATAATGGCGCTCAAGCTCTTGCCTTCGATGTAAACGCTAGTACCAATTACGAAAATTTGTTTAATGGGATTCATTTGGACATGATCACCACTTATTTAATGTCTTCAAACAATGATCTTGACCAAAATAAACTTTCTAAATTTATTTCTAGTAGATATTCTGGTAAAAGTACAGATATAGTCATAGGTGATAAACTTGCTTCAGATAGTTTTAAAAAAATAGTGACCATATTAGACCATGCAACAACTTTTAGGCATAGAATACAGCAAGTTACTAATACTTTTAGGGCTTTGGTTGATGAATGTGAGTATCAAAATACAGTTATAAAGCTATCTCTAAAAAAAGATTTTCTTGCACAAATAGCTGAATTGAGAGCCATTAGAGTGATATGGTCGAATGTATTAGAAGAAAAAAAAATGACTTTTACTCCATTGACCATCATCAGCACTATAGATGTTTTGGATGATCACAACGACGAAATACATCCATTAATTCAAGCTAATTATTTATTGATGTCTGCCTATATGGGCATGAGTGATATTGCTTTTGGCCTTCCCTATAGTTCTGATCCTGAGATGGCAAGATTATCTCTTAATATTCAACATATTTTTAAAGAAGAGAGCTTGTTTGATCGAGTGATCGACCCTACAAGAGGAAGTTACATTATAGAATCACTCACAGATCAATTGATAAAAATAGGCTTGGAAGATCGTCAATGAAATGGATTTTGAGAAGCAAGAATAAGATTAAAAATGGACAATACGCGAGATTAGTCGTCTGTAAAATCAACCCGTTTGTCTAAATAGTCGTTATAATTATGTTAAAAGGGCTTGGTTTTTGATATATTTTTACAAAAATTGAGTTTTAAATCAGATATTTGAAGTCATTATCTAATTTTGAGTGTTTACATCGCACACATTTTAGATATAAGAATCAGCATTTAATGAAATCAGAAAATATTAAAAAAATGGTATTAAGAAGTTCAGTAGTTTTGGTCGCTCTATTCGGCTTGTTCTTTTACAACATGAACGAACCCAAAGCGGTGGCCAAAGACAAAGAAGCATTGATCCTTCAGGGTCTGATACAAGCTATAGAATACGTACATTTTACAAAAAAACCTTTGGACGATAACTTCAGTAAGGTGGTATACAAATCATATCTTGAAAGATTAGATGGTCAAAAACGATTCCTTACACAAAAAGACATCGACCAACTAAAAGATTATGAATTGCAGATAGACAATCAGGTAAATGCATTGACATTTGAATTCTTTAACAAATCACTTCCATTAATGGACAATGCTGTCTTGAAATCAGAAAAATATTTTAAAGAAATCATTGATCAACCTTTTAACTTTAATAAGGGTGAAAGCATTGAGTACGATCCTGACAAGCTTGATTATGTAAAAAATGATGATGCTCTCAAAGATCAATGGAAAAATATTTTGAGCTATGAAATCATGGCAAATTGGGTAGAAAAAATGGAAAGTCAAGCTGAAAAAGCAAATAAAGAAGGTAATAAAACAGATGAAGAGTTAAAAGCAGATGCCATCAAAGAAATCAATAAGAGATATACAGATTGGTTTGGTAGACTAGCAAAATTAAAAAGATCTGATCGTCTAGAAGCTTATTTTGGCTGCATTTCTAATTATTATGACCCACACACTGATTATTTTAGTCCAAAAGAAAAACAAGATTTTGACATCAACATGGGTGGCAAACTTGAAGGCATCGGTGCAAGACTTCAGACGGATGGAGATTTTACAAAAGTATCAAGCGTAGTCGTAGGTGGACCAGCATGGAAAACCAAAAAACTTCAAGATGATGATGTCATCCTTAAAGTAGCTCAAAAAGGACAAGATCCTGTAGATATCACAGGAATGAGAGTCGATGATGTAGTTCAGCTGGTAAGAGGTAAAAAAGGCACCGTGGTCATTCTTACTGTTCGTAAAAAAGATAATTCTGTTGTTGATATAGAAATCGAAAGAGATGAAGTACAACTAGAAGATTCAAAAGCAAAATCTGTGGTACTCAATATGCCTGGTAGTATCCAAAATATCGGTTACATCAATCTTCCTAAATTTTATTCTTCATTCGAGACAGATGGTGGAAACTCTTGTGCAGTAGATGTAGCTGAGGAAATTAGAAAATTGAAGGATCTTAATGTAAATGGTATCATCCTAGACTTACGTAACAATTCAGGTGGGTCTCTAAGTGATGTAGTCGATATGAGTGGACTTTTTATAGAAGAAGGTCCAATTGTTCAGGTTAAAGGGAGAGAAACCAAGCCAAATGTATATACAGATAAAGACAAAAACGTACAGTATGATGGTCCATTAGTCATCATGGTGAACCAATTTAGTGCTTCTGCTTCTGAGATTATTGCTGCAGCAATGCAAGATTATAATAGAGCAATCATCGTAGGTAGTACATCCACATTCGGAAAAGGCACGGTACAAAGATTTTATGACCTAGACCAATTGGTTTCAGGTATGACTGAATTCAAACCATTGGGTAATGTAAAAATGACCACCCAAAAATTTTATAGAATAAATGGTGGTTCTACTCAATTGAGAGGAGTTGTTCCAGACATTATTTTACCAGACATCTACCATTATATAGAGACAGGAGAAAAGGAATATGACAATGCCCTCGAATGGACAGAAATAGCTCCAGTACCATTTAAACAAAACGTTGTTAAGCTCGAAAACAAACAAAAGCTTATCGAAAATAGCAAATCAAGAATAGAGCAAAGCAAAGATTTCAATCTTGTACTTGATTATGCTAAATTAGCAAAAGCAAATAGAGATCAAACAAAATATCCGCTCAAGCTTAACGATTACCGTGCTATGGTGGATAAGAAAAATGAAGAGTCCAAAAAATATGACAAATTAGCCAAAAACGATATTATAGGACTTGATATAACAAATTTAGAAGTCGATCTCGCAAAAATTAATATCGACGAGTCCAATAAGGCAAAAAATGATGAGTTTATCAAAGATCTCAAAAAAGATATCTATCTAGAAGAGACCTTATTTATAATGAGAGATATGATAAATCTTGAAAAATCATTTGCCATCCAGCAGAAAAAAATCGCTGCTGCTAATTGATAAAGTTTTTTTAATATAGCTTTTAATAAAAAAAGAGTTGGCAAATCTGATTTTGCCAACTCTTTTTTTTTGAACCTAATTAAATTCAAATAATAACTGTTCCCTTATTTACAGCAATTTGTGTCACACATTTCCATGCTAAAAGTAACACCAGCATAAGGACTGCCAATAGTTATCTTCTCTTTGAATGCAAGTGAACCTGCCAGTCTCCATTCTGTAGGATAGTTCGTGACGTAACCACCATTAAATAAGACGCTAAACCTTTTGTTTTCTACATTAAAAGCAAACCCTAAATCAAGTCCTATATCTCCTGAAAATACAAAATTATCTAAGAAATAATTTTCTACTTCTGAATCCAAGACAGACTCGACAGAATTTGACTCAACTCCTTTTACAATATTCATCCTATAATATCCCGCGCCAAACTCGATGTAAGGAGTCAGGATAAAATTTGAGTTTTTAAATAATGGAAAACGAATATCTTCCTTAAGTCCAAAACCCGTAACCGATGCATAATTGGTATTGACCAATGTGCCCAATTGTTGATAATAAAATAGTTTTGGTAGATTAAATAATCTCAATTGATATTCAAAGGCTTCCTGATCCAATGAAAAACCATTTGCAGATAAGGTATTTCTAGTATCATTGAGAGAGTTGACATAATATTTTCCACCTACCGCTACTAGTTTGGTATAACAGTTTGCGCATGTTTTGCTACTGTCCATTTTAACCATCAAGCTGTCTTGTGCAAAAGAAAATTGTGTGCACCCAAAAAATACGATTAATAATAAAATTGATCTCATGAAATAAAAATTTTAATGTTAATATCGAAAGTTAAAAAAATTAATGTAAACAACCTTTAAGCATTTCCAATGTAATAAGATATGTAGGTTTAACACCATCAAGGCCTAGACTTCCCGATGCTAGTGTACTTCCTGTTTCGAGTGGATTGTCAGATGCATAGTAGGCATACCTTAGTTTCACATTAGGGGCTATGCTATGTCTGATTTTGGATGCTGCTTGTATCGCTTTTTGATAGTGTGCTCCTTCCATTTCTAATCCTACTGCCTTCCACGACGATTTCAGAAAATAATTTAAGATATCTTTATTTTGTAACGAAGTACCTAGTACTGTAATCATTGTACCTTCATAAACACCCAAACCACAATCCTTAAAGTGCTTTGATGTCAATGCATTATCAAATGGATAATTGTCTGCGGACCCTTCGAATACGTGCGCTGTCGGTATCATGATATCTCCTTTGCCACCTTCTAAGATCCCTGCTTTACCCATGATATTGATAGATGCAACATTGAGCGCGAGCCTTTTATCATCAATGATATATGGTTTTAGAAGTTCGTCCATCGTTTCATAGGCTTGCTCACCAAAAGCATAATCCATGACGATGATGACAGGACTTTTACTATCTTCTACTTTGATAAAACCTAGCTCTTCGGGCAAATTCTTGACATCTAGTTTTGTCGTATCAAATATCTGGGCACCAATATTGGTACCGCTTGTATCCGATAGTTGAATCATTCCATTCTTTAAAGCATAATTTAATACAGTCTCCCTCATGTCAGCGTTTGCTCCATCACTGAGCACTTCGGCAAATTGTGCTAAATTTTCGTATTTTACCTTTTTATTTAGGGCCGACTTAGCATAAAAACAATTCATCACACTATGCAAATTTGCACTTATGATATGAATAGGTCTGTCAAATATCTTTTGCTCGTATAATGTTTGCTTGATATTGTCTGCCCATTTTTCACCATAAATATGATGACCTAAATTTTCTCTCAATGCAGGAGAAAAAGTTATTTCCCTATCTATTTGAGACAAATATTCATCCATACTCAACTTACCAAGCCAATAAGTAATTTCAAATAGACTATTTACTTCCGAAGATTTTTGAAATCTGGCATAAGCATTAAGTATATCATCATAAGTGCGGCCGAGTATGGTATTTAGATACGTAAAACCAATATCTACATTTATTTCTTTACCTTCCTTGATGTCATTTATGAGACCTTCTAGCATGAGCCAAGACCTATTTTTTCTGCCACGTATATCAAGACTATTCTTACGAATTTTTTCTGATTCTATATACATGAAAGTCAAGTGTGTGAGAATATCATATACATCGCTACCTCCACGCGTCATCTCGATAAACATCTGCTCTTCATCTACTCGATAACAATTACGTTTTCGTCGTGGTGGCACGTGTGTCTCGAAATGCGAATTTTCGTAACCTTCTCTTGATATTAGTTTTATATATCGACATTGTTCTATCCCTTTGGGCAATCTTTGGAAAATGTAGAGCAGGCCGTCTAGTTCTACTTTTTCTTCATCTGCTACATAACCGTATATTTCAGGTTTTAGTGACAACATGGCTGAGATCATCGATTCTCCCGAAACACCCAGAGGCTTATAACTTCCTCTGATAAACAAATGCCTCATTGAGATATATAGTCTTTGGATGGCAGCGCGTGATATTTGTGCTTGTGTAGGTGGTTTGGATTGAAATGGTTGCATAAGTGCTTACTTTATCCTATATTATCAAAGATTGAGCCAATTATGTTATTTAGATGCTTCTAATAATAAGATATCAAATGGTGTATCTATCTCTACAGCTGCGTTAATTACTTTACTTGTGATACCAGTATATGCATCTCTGACCATACTTCCTTCCTTAAAAAAGACTTGCACCGGAACTGTTTTTTTACCTTTGGGTACGTCCAATGCACACACCACCATATCATCTATCTTTTGGTCGTTATATTTTCTAGCAAATACATAAGGTTTTGTATTAAGGGTAAAATGTTTTCCTGCGCCTACAGAAGGATGATTTCTCCTGAATTGACCTATTTTTTGCCAATGGTCTAGTACTTTTGCTTTTTCTCCTTCTGCAATTTCATCCCAATTCATAAATGATCTCAGGGAAGCATCACCATTTGCTACTACAGCCAAACTTCTAGCAGTTTCATCACCATAGTAAATCTGCGCTGCTCCTTGTGTCAATAATAACTTTGTACCAGCTTCGTATGGTTTTGACCTTCTTTTGTCAAATGGACTTCCATCATCATGCGAACTTATATAATTTAAGACACTTTTCCCTTGTAAAGGACCATGTAGTAGTTTGTCATATTTTGTAAATAAATCATTATATGACCTAGTAGCATCTCCTTTGAAATCAAAATTTATTAATGCGTCAAAACCATAATTAAAATAATCAACTTTACGATCACCAAAATCAAATAATCGACCATTGCCAGCATAGTAATTATAAACTTCTCCTACCATATAAAACTTAGTATCTTCTGACAGTTGGCCAGGATGAGCATTTTTCCATTCTTGATGAGCTTTTAAAGATTCTTCATACAATGCTTTCCAAACGTCTTCTTCTGTATGCTTTACAGTGTCAACTCTGAAACCATCTATTCCAAAATCTCTGATCAAATCTGTAAGCCACTTTATGATATAAAAATAAGGTCTTCTAGGATAATTCGTCCTAGCAAAAAATGCATCCAATTCAGCTACTTCGGATTCATAGCGACCTTCAGACTTCCACTTTTCAACTATAAAATCTGGTAGTGCGACTTCATTTTTTGATTCCGTGCGGATATCTGGCAAATTTTTCACCAAGGTACATGCAGTGGTTGTTTCATAATTTTGATAAGTGCAAGTAGGCTCTGTCCTGACCCATGCATCAGGCCATTGTGTATCTTCCGGTGTCACAGGTCCTGTATGATTTATCACAACATCAAATATGACTCGGAGGCCGTTTTCATGAGCAGTTTTAACCATTTTAGCAATATCAGATTTCGAACCAATTCTATTATCAAAAGCAGTCCAATCTTTGGTCCAATACCCATGAAAACCATAAGAGATACCAGTACCTTCGTCAACAGGAGAAGTAATATTTTCTACCAATGGAGTCATCCAAATCGCATCTACACCTAATTTATTAAAATATCCATCTTCTATTTTATCCGTAATTCCTTGTATATCTCCACCCATAAATCCACGATATGGTGCTGCTTCTTTTGGATGTTTAAAATCATTACCTCGATTGCCATTATTAAATCTATCTGTCAAAAGAAAGTAAATCGTGGCATTTTCCCATCTGAAAGGTATATCTTTGCGCGCGGTTTCTGATAGTTTTTTATTGCTAGAACATCCACAAATGATTGTGATACATACAAGTATAATAAATTTCTGCATAAAATCCTTTAAAATTGGACGCCAAGATAAAGATAGAAATCCAATTATTGACCATTATAACCTTAGGATATTATTATAATTTTTTGACAGTTACAACAAATCTTAAAAAAAATCAGTTAGTATCCATTGTAAAAACAAAATAAACATCATGTCAAATACAGAATATAAACCAGCAGAATATTGGTCTGAAGTAGGCGAAAGAGTAGACAGTCGCGAAGACAGCAATATTATAGCCGGTGATGATGAACCATATTACTATTACAAAAGAGAAGAGTTTTTAAAACTACTTGACGAAGTAGATCTACGTGGAAAATCTGTATTAGAAGTAGGGCCAGGACCAGGTGGAAATCTTAAGTTTTTGCGCACTAAACATAGCAAAAAGCCTAGTAAAGTCACAGGTGCTGATATTTCTACAAAAATGGTGTCTCTTGCAACCAAAAATAATGAAAATCAAGTAGAAATAGTCCATTTTAATGGTGTGAATCTCCCTTTTGATGATAATACTTTTGACACTATCTTTACAGCAACGGTTTTGCAACACAATACGGACGAAAAAATGTTTACAAGTATCGTTAAAGATATTTGTCGCGTAGCTAGCAAAGAAGTTTATCTTTTTGAAAGAATAGAAAAGACTCCAAAAGGAGACGAGCTGAATCAAGGAAGAACCATCCAACAATATACGGATCTTTTTGAGCAAGGTGGTTTTAGATTACAATCGAAAAAATTTATCAATATTCAGATAAGTTATTTGGTGTGTGGCGCTATCAGAATCCTTCTAAACCCCAAAACAAGAGAAGAAGGCCAACCACTTACCAAGTTTTCACTATTTTTACAGAACATTACTTTACCTTTAACAAAAGTACTTGACAAAATATTTAAAGCAGACAGAGACCTGTGTAGACTGCATTTCGTCAAAAAATCATAAGTGTTTTTAATGATTTTAAAAATAAAATTACGATTTCCTTTTGTAATGTGAAAAAAGACGTTAATTTTGCGTCGCTTTTCAAACAGCAGGGTACCTTAGCTCAGTTGGTAGAGCAATGGACTGAAAATCCATGTGTCCCCAGTTCAAATCTGGGAGGTACCACACCCAAAGGGATAATTTATAACAAATTGTCCCTTTTTTTATACCTTTTATCTTCGTTTTGCTGTTATTATTGACAATTAAGTTAAGATTTTATGCAAATCCATTCTATTTCGCGTGTGCTAGCTACCCCATTTATAATTTTGGCAGTCGGCATGATATTTTATAGCTATACCTATAAAAAAGAATATTCCGCTTATATATTTGTTCCAGTTACCATACTCGTTGCATTATATGTTTTACATGGCCCAATAGATCATTGGTGGAAAACCAAGTACCCAATAAAACTGGATCAAAAATTGAAGGATTGGTTATCATCGCATTTTGTCTATTATACTACCCTCAATCCGTCAGAGTTAGAAAAATTTGAGTATCGAATGGGATTGTATCTTGACGGTAGACTGTTTAAATCTATCGGCGCAGAACAACGTGATGTCCCTGAAGATATCAAATGTATGGTGGCCGCTCATGGTATTAGAATGAACATGGGGCACGATGATTACCTGATAGGAGATATGGATAGAATATTTTTATACAAACATCCATTCCCGTCGCCTGCAATGCAATTTCTTCATACCGTAGAAACGAATATAGAAGATGGTGTCATTATATTATCATTAGAACAATTGACAAATGCTGTTTTATACCCAGATGATTATTATAATGTTGCTTACCATGCATACAGTGAAGCTTTTGTAGGTGTGAGAAAAAACTATCAATACCCAGATACAACTGATACATGGGATGGAATAGAGCGAGTAAGTGGATTCTCAAAAGAAGTCCTAATCAGCCAAACAGGATTGCCAGACTTAACATTATTGCCTGTTCATATGACTTGCTTTTTTACATTTTCTTCATCTTACAAAACTGTTTTTCCAGATCATTATGAAAAATTCAGCGCCATTTTTAAGCAAAGACCATAAACAAAATAAATACCTTCAGTCATACCTTAGTCCTATAGGTTGGCTAATCATCGAAGCGAGTAATTTTGGATTAACACGTATTACACTGACTGAAACCAATAATGCAAAACAGCAACCATGTATTTTTACGTCAGATGCTCAAGTACAACTTCAAGAGTATTTTAATATGGAAAGAACTAGTTTTGATATCCCTTTTGATCTCAAAGGTTATTCTGAATTTGCTTTAAAAGTTTGGGATGCTTTGACCAAAATACCTTTTGGAAAAACAGTATCATACAAAGAACTATCTATTTCCTTAGGTGATGTCAAAGCCATAAGGGCGGTAGGTACCACTAATGGTAAAAACCCTATCCCAATTATCATCCCTTGTCATAGGGTTATAGGCAGCGATGGAAGTCTGACAGGTTACGCACTTGGACTAGATATTAAAAAGCAGCTATTAATATTAGAAAATCCAAGAAAATTTGGACAAATACAGACAAAACTGACATTTTAGGCTTATCAAAGACATTGTTTCTTAGGATGTTTTCATTTACAAATAATTTAATTCTCAGATATAAATTGCAAGGTTTTATTAAAATTTTCTTTGGTAATTAAAAGCAACTTTTGTCTTCTTTTTAAAAAATAGGCCTTAGTTTTACGGTTTTATCCTTATTGTACTTATGCCTGTAACTGAACCCATTTATAAATTATTAGACAAAGATTTAGTAAAATCATTGCAGGAAAAACATTATTCTGCATCTGAATCAGAAGTCAATAAAATCCTTAATAAAAATGGTGGTAAAATAGAATTAAGAAGACAAATAAACGATTACTTTACCTTTACAGTTAAAGACCAAGAAAATGAAATCATCATTTTAAGAGCAGGCAAAACTGAATATTCCATAAACTGTACTTGTCAGAATTTCCAATCTAAATCTACTTGTGCACATATCGCTTCTGTTCTCAATTCAATTGAAAATCAGTTTGAAAAAGCTGAAGAAAATGAAAAACTAATTATTGAAAACCAAGCTAAGCAAAAAACTGATTTATTAAGTGATGACATTCTAGCCAATAAGGAAATTTTTATAATCCAAGGTGGAGGAAGATTCAACTCGAGGTTTATATTTGAAGAATTCCCAATCATTAGAAATGTTGCTGTACCAAGGAAATTGAATGCTCAAAAGATTGATCAAGGGATTCGATTGACATTTGATGGAAAACCACGTAAAATCCAAACAGATTTTGTAGTCAATAAAAAAAATGACCTCGAAATCACATGTTCTTGTCGTATTCTGAGCACCCACGCCATGTGTCAGCATTCATCCATGGGGCTTCGCTACTTTATTAATAGCTATTATGCAAATCCATTTGAAGAATTTATTAATCGTGATGAAGAAAAAGCTGCAATTCTCAAAGAGTATGGATTAGATATAAACGATCCTGAAGCTGCACAATTTAAATTTGGTCAAGATTATGGTGGAAAACTTACAGTAATTTCTGCTCCTGATTATATCGTGTCAAGTGCAAATATTCCTTTGTTAAAATCTAAATTGGTCGTAAAACCAAAGGAAATCATCAAAAAACAACGTACTTTCACACAGGTAGATTCGCATGAAATTGGATTTTACTTTATTTTTTCACATCTAAAGACAGAAAATAATCCGGTAAAAATAGAAGCATTCAAAAAGGAGAAAAATAAAAAAGGTGGCGAAAAATTATCAAAGCTTTCACTATCCAATGAAGAAAACTTAAGCCAATTTTCAGTCTTGTCTCAAGAAAGATTCAATGCTTTGATGGATTTTAGTTTTATAAAATTCAAAAATGAGATCAGCTTTGATTCTTATTATACGCTTAATTATAATAATTTTCAAAAATATTATAATGAAAAAACAAAACTGTCTTACATAAAGTATTTCTTCACAAAGCTTTATGAAAATTGGGATATTCTGTCTGAATGGGAAGATATAAAATTTTTACCAGAAAAGGAGACATTTCACCAGTCCAATCTTTTTAATCTTACTTTGTCGCCAGATCGCCTTATTACATCTATCGTCACACAACAAAATGATAGATTTGTCATGCTGAATCTAATATTCAAAACAAAAGAAGGTGAGACCATAGATCCAGGTTCGGAAATAGACATTTATCAAGGTCGCTTGATCAAAATAGACCACAGACTTTATATCCATGACAATGAAGAGATGATTCCCATGCTAGAGTCAATGCCAAAAGGGAAACTTTATTTCCCAATAAAACAAAAGCTCACAGTAATGAAAGAGATTCTACTTCCACTTAAGCAAAAGTACAACATAGCATTGCCCGACGATCTTGAAATGAAAATCAAAGATGTGCAAATGACACCTGCATTACATTTTCGAGAGTTTCAGAATAGCTTTTTGTTTTTAGAACCTAAGTTTTACTATGGTGATTATATTCTGGATCAAGCATCGTCTAGTGAATTATTTGTTGAAGAAGATGGTATCAATTATTTGATCAGTAGAAATAAAGAAGTTGAAGAAGAATTTTCTGAATACATAAAATCATTACACCCAAATTTTAGAAACCAAGTATATACGCCTTATTACCAATTGCCTTTTGAAGAAGTCATGAAAAACAATTGGTTTATCAATGTCTCCAAACAGTTGATGGACCAAGATATTAAATTAGTAGGCGTCAAGGAGCTCAAAAGATTCAAATATAATACATCCACACCTTCGTGGAATATGAGTATTTCTAGTGGTATTGATTGGTTTGATGTAAATGTAACTGCTCAATGGGGAGATGAAATTTTACCTTTCAAAGACATTAAAAAAGCCATTCTAAACAATCAAAGTTTTGTAGTGCTAGGCGATGGTTCCTTTGGGGCAATACCTGAAGAATGGATTAAAAAATATACTTTCCTATTCAAAATAGCCAAAGAAGACAAAGATGGCATCCAAGTTTCAAAAAAACACTTTGGCATTATTGATTTGTTGTTTTCTCAGATAGATGATGAAGAAGTAAGGGCAGAAATCGAAGAAAAGAAAACAAAATTACTCAATATTGAAAATGTAAAAACGACCACAATACCAAAAGAAATCAATGCCACACTTCGTCCATACCAAGAATCTGGATATCAATGGATGCAAGTACTAGACGAAATATCTTGGGGCGGATGTCTAGCTGATGATATGGGATTGGGCAAAACATTGCAAACGATCACATTCTTGCAATACCTTAAAAATAAATATAAAAATCCGACAAGTCTCATCATATGCCCAACTTCACTGATATTTAACTGGGAAAGTGAATTGAAAAAATTTGCACCAAAGCTCAAATATCACATATTTTATGGTCTAGGCAGAACATTTGATGATGGACATTATGAAGATTTCGACATTATCATTACATCATATGGTACAGCCAGGAATGATATAGAATCTCTGATGTCATTCCAATGGGAATACATCATCCTTGATGAAAGTCAAGCCATTAAAAACCCTGACGCCAATACGACAAAAGCCATGCAACTGCTCAAATCTCGAAACAAATTGATTCTGAGTGGTACACCATTGCAAAACAATACTTTTGATCTATATGCTCAGTTCAATTTTTTAAATCCAGGATTACTAGGAAGTAGAGACTTTTTCAGAAATGAATTTGCCAATCCAATAGATAAAAATAATGACAAAGAAGCTAGTCAGACTTTGCGTACGATGATCAAACCATTTATGCTACGACGTACCAAATCTGAAGTAGCTGTAGACCTGCCCGAAAAAACAGAAACTATCCTTTGGTGTCAGATGGACAAGGCTCAAAAATCAATGTATGATGAGTATAAAGATTATTATCGCCACGCGCTTACACAAAAAATAGAAGAAGAAGGAATGGCAAAATCTGGCATGTACATCCTTGAAGGTCTCCTACGTCTTCGTCAAATATGCGATGATCCAAGGCTGGTAAAGGACAAAGAAAAAAAACCATTCAAAGGGGTAAAAATCCAAGAGCTTGTCAGAGAAATAACCGAAAACACTGGTGACCATAAGATGCTCGTCTTCTCACAATTTACAGAAATGTTGGCTCTGATCCGCGAAGAACTGGACGAAAACAAAATTAAATATTGTTACCTAGATGGTAGTACAAGTGCCGCAAATAGAAAGGCCCAAGTAGAATTATTCCAGTCTAGTCCAGAGATAAAAGTATTCCTCATCTCCCTGAAAGCAGGTGGCGTAGGTCTGAATCTTACCGAAGCTGATTATGTCTACATCGTTGACCCTTGGTGGAATCCAGCAGTAGAACAACAAGCCATAGATAGAACCCATCGTATAGGTCAGAAAAATAATATTTTTGCATATAAAATGATATGCAAAGACTCTGTAGAAGAAAAAATATTGCTTTTGCAAGAGAAAAAGTTGGGTATTTCTAAAGAGCTCATCACAGAAGATGGTGCATTCTTCAAAAAACTCACCAAAGACGATATTAATTTCTTATTCAGCTAATGCCAAATTTATATATCTTTACCATCAAATAAAGTTAAAAATCATGTCCACATCCGTTAGAAATCTTCATCCATCATCACTTTGGAATCATTTTGCAGATCTAAATGCAGTGCCTCGTGCATCCAAAAATGAAGAAAGAGTTATACAGTTTGCACTAGATTTTGGGAATAGTTTAGGACTTGAGACCATAAAAGATCATGTAGGAAATGTCATCATCCGCAAACCTACAACGCCTGGTATGGAAGATCGAAAACCGATAGTAATGCAGTCACATCTAGACATGGTCCACCAAAAAAACGGGGATACCATCTTTGATTTTGATACCCAAGGTATTGACATGTACATAGATGGAGATTGGGTCAAAGCACGTGGCACCACTTTAGGCGCTGACAATGGCATCGGCGTAGCTACCATTATGGCTATTCTAGCGTCAAAGGACATTGCACATCCTGCTCTCGAAGCATTATTTACTATAGATGAAGAGACAGGTATGACAGGTGCAATGGGTCTGCAAGGTGGAATGTTAAAAGGTGAAATACTCCTTAATCTAGATACAGAAGAAGATGACGAAATCGATATAGGATGTGCAGGAGGCATAGATGTAACTGCCATTAGAAATTATGAAACAGAAACGCTCAATACCAATGAATATATAGGATATCAAATAGATGTCAAAGGTCTTAAAGGTGGGCATTCAGGTGTAGAAATACATCTCGGACGTGGCAATGCAAATAAAATTCTCAATAGATTGCTTTATGGACAGGAAAGTAATGAATTAAGACTAGTATCATTTGAAGGTGGAAGTTTACGTAATGCCATTCCTAGAGAAAGTACGGCTTTAATTGCAGTGACAAAAGTAAAAAATGATGAACTTTTTGCTTCCATAAATCAAAGAATCAATGACATTAAAAAAGAATTTGCTTCCATAGAGCCGAATTTATTGATAGAAATAAAAGGTGTCGATACGCCTCTGTCAGTTCATACAATCACAGACCAAAAACAAATATTGAATGCTATTTATGCTGCTCACAATGGTGTATTCCGAATGAGTCCAGACATTGCTGACCTTGTAGAAGCTTCCAATAATGTAGCCAAAATAGATGTCAAAAATGGTCAAGCCAAAATTCTTTGTCTCACAAGGTCATCTGTAGAATCTTCAAAGCTCGATGTGGCACAGAGTCTAAAATCCGTTTTTGAACTAGCAGGATTTGATGTTACATTTTCTGGAGATTACCCTGGTTGGACACCGAATGTCAACTCACCAATATTGAAAGTCTTGACTGATCTTTACGAAAAAATGCATGGTGCAAAAGCATCTGTCGTAGCATGTCATGCAGGTTTAGAATGTGGAATTTTAGGTCACAATTATCCTGATATGGATATGATATCTTATGGCCCTACCATCAAAGGAGCACATTCACCTGACGAAAGGGTAAATATTGCTTCTGTAGAGAAATTTTGGGATTTTACATTGGAGATATTAAAGAATGTACCTTTGAAGGTTTGAAGTTAACTTGAACAAACTAGGTTATTATATCTATTTTATTAGTAATTTTTTGAGCGATAAAATTCATATTATACGTAGACATGCATTTTAATCAATATTTTAGGCAATTTTAAGTTCATTTTGATCTATTCAGAATACAATTTAAAGGTAATATCGCTCTTTACATAGATCAATTTAGAGTATGTTTAAAAATTTTCTTATATCATTTATTGTTCAGAGATCCTATTAAATCTTCTTTACAACCATCATTTGTAGTCCTAATTGATCTATTTTATGTTGATAATTTGGAGTAGCAAAAGTATTTGTCAATGCAAATCCATAATTTGTTGATAATGAGATACCAATTCCTTTCAAAATTTCTTTTTCGTAGCCAATACCAATCAAAGCGCTTGTGTTGACTTTATTTATTTGAGATTTATTGTAATCCACTGCTATAGATTTATCTTTTACAAAAGTGTGATGACTTTCTGTGTTTACTTCTCTTATTTCATTTTGGATGATAAACTCATTAAATAAACCTCCTTGTATATAAAAACCTTCACCAGATTTATTCAGGTAATATGAAAGAGTTAAGGGTAATGCCAATGCTTTAGTATGATTTTGCAATGAAAAATCTAAAATGACTTTTTCATTATTTGATACAGGACTATTGATACTTCTTGAAAGAACAAGGCTTGTATTAACATCACCCAAACCTGTAGGTAAACTATGAGAAAATCTATTTTCAAATTCTGTGCCTACATTAATCTCTTCATCCACCGAATAAGGCAATTCAATTAAATATGTGGATGTTTGGTTACGTTGGTAATAAAGCAAACCTGTATTCAAAACAAGCCTATTACCAAGCTTTTTGGTAACAGCTAAGCCCAAAGCAATAGAAGGAGAAGTCTCTTCCTTTTCTAGCAACTCCGAAAGAGGATTGTTAAAACTTCCTTTTGAATTATCTTGCCAAAAAATATATTGCATGGAAGGTCCGAAAGAAAACCCATTATTTGATTTAAGTTTTGGTGGTAAATTTTCTTGCACAACAGGCAATTCTAATGATAAAGAACTATTCCGTTTAAACAAAAAATTATTACTTAAAGTAGGTAGATACGCCATTTGAGCAGGTATCCTAGATGCTAAATTGCTTACTTCTAATGGCTCATTTAAGTCCATAACTTGAAAATTATTTAACTCTATCTCCTTGTTTTTAGTATTTATAATATTTGGGGCAGAAGCTTTTGAGCTCCTATTATTTTTACTGATTTTTTTCTCATTGCCGCTATTATCTAAAGATGTAAGTTGAATACTTTGATTATGAGATTTTACTGCTACTGGTGTATCATCTTGTGATTTGATCTCACCCTTAACATCTTTTTTAACTGTGTTATCGTCATCATTCGAAATAACAATTTGATTAGAGCACTCTTGTAACTCTTTCTGAAGAGATGCTATACTCTTACTTTTATTATAATTGTCTATTCCCATGAACAAACTCAATAAAATACTAGAGCCAACTAAAATAATAGGCAAGATGCCAACTCGCCTTCTTTTATCTTCTTTATTAATTTCGGAAGCAATACTATCCCAAACTTCATTGTCCGGAATGTTCCAATCCTGTGGTTCAATTCTTTGATTAAACCTATCTCGAAAAAATTTTTCTAAATTATTATTACTATCTTCCATTTTCTTTATTTAAAAACATCCTCAAGTTTTAATCTCAACATATTTTTTGCTTTCATAAGTTGAGTCTTCGATGTACTTTCACTAATGTTAAGCTTTTCTGCTATTTCTAAATGATTATATCCTTCTATTACATATAAATTAAAAACTGTTCTGTATCCTGTGGGTAGTTTTTGAATCATTTTTGTTAAATCTTTGAGATTCAAGTCAGACAATATTCCTGACTCATAAACGACTTCATGGTCATAATCTTCTATTTTTTGAAAATCTATTTTTTTCTTTCTCAATTTTTCTAAACAAGTATTCACAAAGACTTTTTTTATCCAACTAGAAACATGTCCTTTTGCTTCATCATATTGGTGTAAATCTCTAAAAACCTTTACAAAACCTTCCTGAAGCGCATCTTTTGCATCTTCTAAATCTGAAAAATACCTTTGACATAGGACATAGAGATTGACTTTGTATGCTTCATACAATTCTTTCTGAGCTACCCTATTGCCCTCAATACAAAGTTTTATTTTTTGATTATCCATCATCCTTGCTTTAAAAGTGACTGATTATTAAAATTAGTTGCCTGAACAAACAAAAAAGTTTTGTTTAAGTTTAATTACATTTTATTTAAACAAAAAGATAAAATTCAGGCAACCCTTTTAAAAGTATTTACACTTATGAAGATGTATTACTTTTTACTTTACCAAAAAAATCCATTTTATGAAATTGAAATTTTTACTTCTCATTCTCTTTATTTCCACAATGAGAATGGTTCAAGCCCAAACGGTGGTTGATATCATAGTTAACTCGCCAGACCACAACACATTAGAAGCGGCTGTAATTGCTGCCAATTTACAAGGCACTTTATCTGGAACAGGTCCATTTACTGTTTTTGCACCTACAGATGCCGCTTTTGCAGCACTTCCAGCAGGAACTGTAGAATCACTTCTTCAAGACCCTCAAGGTGCCTTGACCAATATCTTGTTAAATCATGTCACTTCTGGAAATGTATTATCTACAAACCTAGAAAATGGACAAGTTGTCATCACATTAAATAATGGTAAAACTGTTAAAGTTACCATTAACAATAACGGTGTATTTATCAATAATGCCCAAGTTACAGTAGCAGATGTCGTAGCTGAAAATGGAGTAGTCCACGTGATAAATGCAGTATTATTACCCGCTAACACAGTAGTAGATGTAATCGTTGGGTCTGCTGCCCACAATACTTTAGAAGCAGCTGTCGGTGCGGCAGGTCTTGTAAATACTTTAAACGGAGCAGGACCTTTCACTGTTTTTGCACCAACGGATGCAGCTTTCTCAGCCTTGCCAGATGGAACGGTACAGACACTTCTTCAAGATCCACAAGGCGCATTGACCAACATTTTATTAAACCACGTAGTCGGAGCTAATGCACTATCTTCATCTCTTACTAATGGCCAATCAATCGTAACTTTAAATAATGGAAAAACTGTAAAAGTTACTATTAACAATGATGGCGTTTTTATTGATGATGCGCAGGTAACAGTAGCCGATATAGCAACTGACAATGGAGTAGTACATGTCATAGATGCTATTCTTCTTCCACCAAACACTGTGGTAGATGTTATCGTAGGTTCCGCAGATCACAATACTTTAGAAGCAGCTGTCGGTGCAGCAGGTCTTGTAAATACTTTGAATGGTGCAGGTCCTTTCACTGTTTTTGCACCAACGGATGCAGCTTTCGCAGCCTTGCCAGATGGTACGGTAGAGACACTTCTTCAAGATCCACAAGGCGCATTGACCAACATTTTATTAAACCACGTAGTCGGAGCTAATGCACTATCTTCATTTCTTACTAATGGCCAATCAATTGTAACTTTAAATAATGGAAAAACTGTAAAAGTTACCATTAATAATGACGGTGTATTTATTGACGATGCGCAGATAACTGTTGCCGATATAGTAACTGACAATGGAGTAGTACATGTCATAGATGCTATTCTTCTTCCACCCAATACCGTTGTAGATGTAATCATTGGGTCTGCTGACCATAATACCTTGGAAGCAGCTGTCGGTGCAGCAGGTCTTGTAAATACTTTGAATGGTGCAGGTCCTTTTACAGTTTTTGCACCTACAGATGCAGCTTTTGCTGCACTTCCAGGAGGTACAGTAGAAACTTTACTTGAAGATCCTCAGGGACTATTAACAAATATCTTATTGAATCATGTAGCTGTTCCAAATGTATTATCGTCATCTCTTACCAATGGCCAAGCAATTGTTACTTTAAATAGTGGTAAAACTGTAAAAGTTACAATAAATAATGATGGCGTTTTTATTGATGATGCACAGGTAACTGTTGCTGATATCGTAACTGACAATGGTGTAGTACATGTCATTGATGCTATTCTTCTCCCACCAAATACGGTAGTAGATGTAATCGTTGGGTCTGCTGATCACAATACTTTGGAAGCAGCTGTCCGTGGGGCCGGTCTTGTATTTACTTTGAATGGTGCAGGTCCTTTTACAGTTTTTGCACCAACGGATGCAGCTTTTGCAGCTTTGCCAGATGGAACGGTAGAGACACTTCTTCAAGATCCACAAGGCGCATTGACCAACATTTTATTAAACCACGTAGTCGGAGCAAATGCACTATCTTCAGGTCTTTCTGATGGCCAATCAATTGTAACTTTAAATAATGGAAAAACTGTAAAAGTTACCATTAATAATGACGGTGTATTTATTGACGATGCACAAGTAACCGTAGCTGATATTGAAACTGACAATGGTGTAGTGCACGTAATAGATGCCGTACTTTTACCACCAAACACTATAGTTGATGTTATCGTAGGTTCCGCAGACCACAACACTTTAGAAGCAGCTGTAGGTGCGGCTGGTTTAGTAAATACTTTAAACGGAGCAGGACCTTTCACTGTTTTTGCACCAACAGATGCAGCTTTCGCAGCACTTCCAGCAGGTACAGTAGAAGCTTTATTAGCTGATCCACAAGGTGCACTTACACAAGTATTGTTGTATCATGTAGCAGAAGGACTGATTCCATCTGAAGAAATTATAGACTTGTTAGATGAGTTTGCTTATGGTTTAATGCTAAATAATAAAACCGTAACTTTTAGAGTAAATGAAGATGGGGTATTTATTAATAATGCAAAAATTACAGTAGTGGACATTGCTGCTGATAATGGAATAGTACACGTTATAGATGCTGTATTACTAGCACCAGACTCAACAATCGTAGATGTCGTAAGAAATTCCCAAGTACATACAGTACTAGAATCCTTACTAGATCTATCAGAATTTGCAGAACCACTAGAAGGATATGGTCCATTTACGTTGTTTGCCCCTACTGACCAAGCTATCAATGCTTTGGGTTCTGATGTGATCAGTCAACTCTTAGATGACGATGGATTACTAGAAGATGTATTAACCTATCACTTGGTAGGTGAATTAGCATTATCATCAGACCTTAATGATGGTCAGTTAATAAACACTTTATTAGGTGAAAATGTCAAAGTAACGATAAATGCGGAAGGAGTATTTATAAATAATGCTAAGGTAATTATTGCAGATATTTTAACAGATAACGGCGTAGTTCATGTCATTGATGCAGTGCTTTTACCTCCAGCAGATCCGAATACGATTTTAGATATTATTGCAAATTCTCCAGACCACAATACTCTTGAAGCGGCTGTTCTTGCAGCAGGTTTAGATGGAGCTCTATCAGGAGATGGACCACTTACTGTCTTCGCACCGACAGATGACGCTTTTGCAGCATTGCCAGAAGGTACGGTAGAAGCGTTATTAAATGATATACCATTATTAACAGCGATTTTGACATACCATGCAGTGGGAGGTCAGACTTTGTCTACAGATCTAGCAGATGGACAAAAAATTGCTACGCTTAATGGCGCAGACGTAACTGTCACTATAAATGCAAATGGTGTTTTCATAAATAATGCAAAAGTAACAGTAGCAGATGTTTTGGCCGACAATGGCGTAGTTCACGTGATTGATGCAGTTTTGTTGCCACCACCGAGCTCAACTAGTGATGTAGACAATAATATAGGATTAGAAATTACACCTAATCCTGCAGTAGATAGATTGAAAATCAATATATCTAATTCAAATTCATTTGCAGAATTATTAGAAATTGTAGACATTCAAGGAAGAGCATTTGTATCACAAACAAATGTTTCTTTAGAAGAGCAAGTAGAAATCAGTTTATTGCCAAGTGGCATTTACTTTGTAAAAGTAAGAACAAAAGACGGATTTTCTGTAAGCAAGTTTGTTAAACAATAAGAGGAAGTAAGTTCAGTTTTGAGGCCATGCTCTGTTTAATTACGGAGTGTGGTCTTTTTTTTTAACTAATAAAATAAGTTCCAATGTTACTTTTTAATATAATAATCGTCAAAATAGAATCTTAAATAATGCATAAAACCAAAATCCAGACATTTTTAATATATTTGTGCGATTTTTTAATCATCACGAGTTAAAACAATTCAGGGACATTGACCAAACCTTTTGAGAATATAAAAGATTTTGAAACAACTTATAGGGAATACTACAACCCTTTGGTCAATTTCGTGAATAAATATATCAATAATTTTGAAAATAGTAAAGAAGTTGTTCAATTTACTTTTGTCAAAATCTGGGAAAATAAAGATAAAATAGAAGTACATTCATCTCCAAAAAGTTATTTATTTCAAGTAACCAAAAATTCAATGATTGATTATATCCGAAAGAATAAAAATCATCTGAGTAATACTGAATTAGATACCAACGATTTAAATATCTTAGATGACAATGGCAAACAATTAGATCCATATATAGTCCGTCAAGCAGTAGAAAATTGCCTAAAGGACAAAAAAGAAAAATCCCGAGAGATCTTTATATTGAATAAATTTGAAGGCCTTACATACGAAGAAATAGCAGATTATCTGCGCATTTCTAAGAGAAGCGTAGAAGATAATATAAGCAAACTTTTAATACATTTAAAAAAAGAATTAAGAAATCATCCAGATTTTTTTGATTAATATTGTGACATAAATTTTATAATGCGTCTTTAAATCAAATTAAATATCATAAACAAATAATAATAACAAAATAATAATTGAAAAAATTAGATTCCATATTGAAGCAAAATAAAGAAATTGAAGATTTTAAAGTCTTCGATGTGGATTCTGAATGGAATTTATTCTTAGAAAAAGTTGGTGAATCTCAACCACTTATGGAAGATAAAAGTACTAATGTTAAAAAATCTCCATTGTCAGTAATTTTTAGAAAACCAATTATTTACGTTATTTCTATAGCAGCTTCTTTTATATTGATACTAGGATTTTTGTTTATGTTTAAAAACAATGACCCATACAGAACTACCGTCATTACTACAAACAATATAGAAAAAATAAATATGATTGACGGTTCTAAAATTGAACTGAGTCAAAATTCTAAGCTTGAATATCCACTGCATTTAGATGATGCAATCGACAGAAAAATTATCCTTGCAGGATCTGCTACTTTTAGTGTCAAAAAAAATGACAAATTACCTTTTAGGGTATTTTATGGTGATGTATTGGTAGAAGTATTAGGAACAGAGTTTGTTATTAATAAAAAAGATGGAATGACCATCATCCAAAATATATCTGGCAAAATAGCTGTATCACAAGTACTCAATAGAAACAACAAACGGATTCTAGAAAAGGGAGAAACTTTGTTATTTAGATTTGGCAATTTCTTCGCTCCACAAGATACTGTAAAAACCATAATAGAGGAGCCAATCGATGGAGATACCAACTTAGAATCAGATAATAATGATACTTCAAAAACCAAATTAAAAAAGAAAAAAACTGCAACACCAGAAATAAAAGGTTCAACATTCAAACTTGACAATGTTGTAAAAAACTATTTACTTAAATTTCATAAGAAAAAAATTAAAGTAGAAAGAGGGACTAAATTTGATAAAAATACTAATGTAAAAATTGATATCAACAAGACATATCAAGAAATACTACTGGACTTAAAAAAACAAGGTCACATTGATTTCAAGCCAGGTGATTGTGAAGATTGTTTTATAATCACAACTCCAGCTAAGAAGCAATAAAGACTAAATACTTAATAGCTATAAGTACACTTTACATGATTTATCCATACCTTTACATCGTTTACCGCCAAGTATATGATAACAAATACGATATACCAACAATTTTTAGATGCCAAAAATAATGGCGAAAAAAAATTTGTTGTCCTAATTGATCCCGATAAAGTACGTTTAGGTAAAATCCAAAAAGTATTGGAAATGTCTGTAGAGGCAGGTGTAGACTATTTTTTTATTGGAGGAAGTTTGGTTGTCAATGATATGTTGGATTATGTACTTAAATCTATGAAAGAAATGTGTCATATTCCTATGATACTTTTCCCAGGTAATTCCTTTCAATTAAGTTATAAAGCAGATGGTTTGTTATTTCTTTCACTAATCTCGGGAAGAAATGCTGATTTATTAATTGGAAAACACGTGATTACAGCCCCTTTCCTGAAAATGAGTCCACTTGAGATTATATCTACTGGATACATGCTCATAGATGGTGGCATCATGACAAGTGTACAATATATGAGTAATACAAGCCCTATACCAGCAAATAAAGACGACATTGCACTTTGCACAGCAATGGCTGGAGAGTTACTAGGACTAAAACAAATATACATGGATGCGGGAAGCGGAGCAAAAAATCCGATATCTGAGTCCATGATTAATACCGTAAGTAGCGCCATCAATATTCCACTCATCGTAGGTGGAGGTATATCCACGCCTGAGAAAGCTGCTGCCAATGCCAAAGCAGGTGCTGATGTCATTGTGGTAGGCAATGCAATAGAAAAAGATCCACAACTAATCATTGATATATCAAAAGCTATTCACGAACAGTCATCATCTAGAAAATCCACACAACTCCAATGAAAGGTATCGTAGTAAAATCTACTGGTAGTTGGTACAGTGTAAATGCCGAAAATGGCATAAATTATAAATGTAGAATTGCGGGCAAAATAAAGCTTGATGACCTCAAACTTACCAATCCAATTGCAGTAGGAGATGAAGTCACCATAGAATTAGAAAAAGAAGATGCTGATGCTTTTAGAGCAATCATAAGAGCAATATCACCACGTAAAAACTATGTCGTAAGACAATCACCACGCAAAAAACATCAATTGCACTTTTTGGCAAGTAATGTAGATCAAGTGATGATCATAGTCACCATTAAAGAACCAAATTTGAAAATTGGGTTTATTGATAGGTTTTTGATCATGACAGAACCATACTCCATTCCAGCCATCATTGTATTCAATAAATCGGATATTAACAATCAAGAAGATATGGACATGTACCATCATCTTCATGAAGTATATACCAAAATTGGCTACAAAGTAATGCTTACTTCTTCTGTTAATCGCACTGGGATAGATGAAATACGTTCATTGTTGACTGATAAAACAACACTAATAAGTGGACAATCAGGCGTAGGAAAATCAACTTTAGTCAATGCCATAGAGCCAAATCTAAATCTTAGAACTGAAGAAATATCAGATTTTTCAGGTAAAGGCCAACATACGACCACATTTGCAGAGATGTTTCAGTTATCATTTGGTGGTGCCATCATTGATACGCCAGGTATTAAGACACTTGCTTTCTCCCACTTAGAAGTAAAAGATATTTCGCACAACTTCAAAGAGTTTTTTGCACTATCAGATCAATGCAAGTTTGCCAATTGCACCCATAGAAATGAACCAAAATGTGCTATTAAAAACGCAGTGGTACAAGGTTACATTAGTGAACTAAGATATCAAAACTATTTAAATCTGTGCGAAGAAGTGGAAGACCAAAACTATTGGGAAAGGCATAGTGATGTCTAAATAACTAAGTCTTAATATCATGAAATACACTTTTGCAGAAGTAATTAAAAGATAAAAACATAGAAATATTCCCTATTTTCAAAACATTATATTTTATTGTAATATATTTGACCCGTCAAACAAACAAAAAATCAGATTTATGTCAAACCAAGCATTCAGAGTACAAGGAAACGCAAAGTTATCCGGTGAGATACAGCCACAAGGCGCAAAAAATGAAGCCCTCCAAATCATAAGTGCTGTACTACTGACAGACAAAAAAGTCACAATTAAAAATATACCAGATATCCTTGACATTAGAAAGCAAATAGAACTGCTCAAAGGTCTCGGAGTGAAAATAGAAAAAATAAATACAAACGACTTTACTTTTCAAGCCGACGACATTGATACTGATAAACTTTCTTCGGCTGAATACCAAGAAAATGCAAAAAAAATAAGAGGATCTGTCATGCTGCTCGGTCCGCTTTTGGCAAGATTTAAAAAAGCATACTTACCAAAGCCTGGTGGTGACAAGATAGGACGTAGAAGACTCGATACACACTTTTTGGGCTTTGAAAAATTAGGGGCCAACTTTAATTATGATGAGCATGGTGACCAGTTTTACATTGGAGCTGAAAAGCTGAAAGGTAATTATATTTTGATGGATGAAATATCGGTCACAGGTACAGCAAATGTGCTAATGGCAGCTGTTCTAGCAGAAGGCATCACCCAAATATACAATGCTGCTTGCGAGCCCTACCTACAGCAACTCTCTAAAATGCTCAATAATATGGGCGCTCGAATATCAGGTGTTGGATCCAATTTACTCACTATACATGGTGTAGAAAGTTTGGGTGGTACAGAGCACACCATTCTTCCTGATATGATTGAGATAGGAAGTTTCATTGGGATGGCTGCAATGACACAATCTAGTTTGACCATAAAAAATGTGTCTGTACCAAACTTAGGAATCATCCCAAATACATTCGAAAAACTAGGTATTCAGATAGACGTACAAGGGGACGACCTATACATTCCAGCACAAGATGTATATGAAATTCAAAGTTTCATAGACGGATCTATAATGACTATTTACGATAGTCCGTGGCCAGGGTTTACGCCAGACTTGTTGAGTATAATCTTAGTGGTAGCTACACAAGCTAGAGGTAGCATCCTTATTCATCAAAAAATGTTTGAAAGTCGTTTGTTTTTTGTAGACAAACTCATAGATATGGGCGCTCAAATCATACTTTGCGACCCACACCGTGCCACTGTAATAGGTATGGAACGCAAGTCACAGCTTAGAGGCATTCATATGAGTTCGCCAGATATTAGAGCTGGAGTATCATTATTGATCGCAGCGCTATCTGCCAAAAGCGAAAGTATGATCTTCAATATCAATCAAATAGATAGGGGATATCAGAATATTGATGGTCGTCTGAATGCACTCGGTGCTCAGATAGAAAGAGTGGATGAGTAATTACAAGTAGATCGTCAAGTTCAAAAATTCAGTTTTAGTAATGTAATAAAGTGCTCAATCTGTCACTTTAATGTTAATCTTATGTCAATTGATGTAAGTTAACACCTATTTTAGCAACATTATATTTTATTTTGCGTCTTATTTGTATATATAAAACAAATAAAATTTGTCATGGACATTCAGAATATACTTAGCATTGGTTTAATACTCTTTTCTGTCATAGACATTGTGGGCAATATTCCTGTGATTATCGACTTAAAGAACAAAGGTGTCGTTGTAGATTCACTACAGGCAGCTCTAGTTTCTTTGGGTCTAATGATAGCTTTTCTTTTTGTAGGTGAAGGCATACTAGGACTTTTAGGATTAGACGTTCAATCTTTTGCGGTGGCAGGAGCTATTATCCTATTTTTTTTAGGCTTAGAAATGGTACTTGGCGTAAGATTTTTTAGAGAAGGACAAGGAACATCATCTGTAGGCACTATAGTTCCTATCGCATTTCCATTAATTGCAGGCGCAGGTACGATGACCACTATTATTTCATTGAAATCTAAATATGAATCAATAGATATATTGGTAGCCATAGTATTGAATATCATACTTGTATTTGCAGTGTTACACTATTCTACTTGGATAAAAGATAAACTTGGTGAAGCTGGAGCAGCAGTTTTACGAAAAGTATTCGGTATCATACTACTTGCAATCGCCATCAAATTATTTAAAGAAAACTTCCATCTCGTGATTACTCCTGATCAAAAATTAGGTTTTCTTAAAAGTACCTAGTTAATATTTAAAAGCAATCTTCCCACTTTTCAGCAAAACAGCCTTACCTTTGACATTCAATTAGCATCATGAATGTCTCACAACGATCTGCCCTTATTAAAGAAAAAGCCACAGAACTAGGTTTCTTTTTATGCGGTATATCCAAGGCTGAGTTTATGGAAGAAGAAGCAAAAAACCTAGAAAACTGGCTCAATCAAAACCATCATGGTGAAATGTCTTACATGGCAAATCACTTTGACAAAAGGGTGGATCCTACACTACTCGTTCCTGGTGCAAAAAGTGTTATTTCATTAGCATACAACTATTATTCTGAAGAAGAACAAGAAGATGTAGATGCACCCAAAATCTCTAAATATGCATATGGTAAAGATTACCATAAGATTGTCAAAAAGAAGTTACTTTCTCTTTTTGAATGGATAAAAGCTACTTTTGGCGATGTAGATGGAAGGGTATTTGTAGACTCTGCTCCTGTATTGGAGCGTGATTGGGCAAAAAGGAGTGGTATAGGTTGGATAGGAAAAAATACGCTTTTGATCAATCCTAGAAAAGGAAGCTATTTTTTCCTTGCAGAAATAATCAATGATCTAGACTTACATTATGATGACCCGATCACAGATTATTGTGGCACTTGCACTCGATGTATAGATGCATGTCCGACAGAAGCCATCAGCCCTAATGGATATTTTATGGATGGCAGCAAGTGTATTTCTTATCTGACGATAGAACTGAAGGATGCCATTCCGACTGAGTTCAGTGATAAAATGGCAAACTATATGTTCGGATGCGATATTTGCCAACAAGTATGTCCTTGGAATCGATTTTCGACACCACATAATGAAGAAGCTTTTTTGCCAAAAGCAGAATTACTTTCTATGACCAAAGCTGATTGGTACGAACTGACCATTCCAGTATTCGATACGCTATTTGAAGGTAGTGCTGTAAAAAGAACTAAATATCAAGGATTAAAAAGGAATATTGATTTTCTCAAAATCAGCTCAAAAGCTCCTTAACTGTTGCTGCGATTGCCTTGCCTTCAGCTTTTCCTGCAAGTCTTTGATTTGCTAGGCCTATCACTTTACCCATTTCTTTGATAGATATCGCACCAGATTCGGCGATAAGCTCAGTAATTGCTGCTTTTAATTCATCATCAGTTAGCTGTGCTGGAAGGTATTTCTGGATAACAGCGATTTCTTCTCTTTCTGTGACTGCAAGATCTTCTCTCCCTTGTTTGGTATAAATATCTAGTGAATCTTGTCTTTGTTTGACCAGTTTTTGAAGGAGTTTTATCTCTTTGTCCGTATCTAATACATCACCACTACCATCTGTTTTAAATAGTAGTATTGCAGCTTTGATCGCGCGTATAGACCTAAGAGCTACTTGGTCTTTGGCTTTCATAGCTTCTTTCAGATCGTTTGTAATTAATGACTCTAAACTCATATTATTCTGGTATTATTTGATTTTTTAATTTATTGGTAATTTCTACAAATTCTGCCACGCCTAGCTGTTCTGGACGTTGTGTAAAAAATGGATCCTCGAGTATGGATGGATCTTGCACCAATGGTTTCAAAGTATTGCGCAACATTTTACGTCTTGAATTAAAACTTGTTTTTACCACTGTTCTAAACAATCGATCATCGCAAGGAAGTTCAAAATTTTCCTTTCTTTTTAATCTGATCACACTAGAGTTAACCTTTGGTGGTGGACTAAATGAACCTGGTGCAACATCTATTATTGTTTTCCCTTCATAATAGGCTTGAACAAGGACACTTATAACACCATATGTTTTAGAACCCGGTGGAGACACAACTCTATCGGCTACTTCTTTTTGAAACATTCCCACCATCTCAGGAACCAACTCCTTGGAATTGATCATTTTGAATAAGATCTGTGATGAGATGTTATAAGGATAATTACCTATCAAGTAAAATTGTTCTCCATTAAAAACTTTGGATAAATTCAACTTTAAGAAATCTAAAAAAATGATCTGATCAGGATTCAACACATTGTTTCGTGTAAGGAAAGCCACCATATCTTGATCTGCTTCCACTACTTTCAGATTAGTGTCGTGTTTGGATAAGTACTTTGTGAGAACTCCTTTTCCAGGACCAATTTCAAGGACATTTCTGATTCCTTCGGTTTTTAGGAGACTGTTAGCAATTTTTTCTGCCACATGTTCATTCACCAAAAAATGCTGTCCAAATGATTTTTTTGCTTTCATATTTATCGAAGATAGCACAAAGGTACGAATTTATTTTTTGTCTGTCGAGTTTATTAAAACCAACTATCCTATAGCAATTTTATATCTTTAAAGTCTAAAATCCTGAACAGAGTGATTATAATCTTTGATGAGAATGAGATATATTGGACTGTTTTTTGGAATGATTGTCTTATCTTTGTGGTCTTTTTTATATAAATGTACAAAAATGGCAAGTTTAGATCATACTCTTTTACAGCAATTTATCATTGATGCACTTCACGAAGATATTCATGAAGGAGATCACACTTCATTAGCATGCATCCCTACTGATGACCGAAGTAATGCAAAACTTCTTGTAAAATCTGAAGGTGTAATTGCAGGAGTAGCAATAGCTGAAGCCATTTTTAAACATGTAGACCCTACAGCCACCCTTAACATTAAAATCCAAGATGGAGAAGATGTAAAATATGGTGATGTAGCTTTTTATGTAGAATGCAATTCACAAGCATTACTGAAAGCTGAACGATTAATTCTAAATACGATGCAACGACTAAGTGGTATTGCGACTTTGAGCAGTCGTTTTGCATTCGAAGTAGAAGGACTTCCTGTCAAGATTTTGGATACAAGAAAAACTACACCTTTGATAAGGTTTCTTGAAAAATGGGCGGTAAAAGTTGGAGGTTGTGAGAATTATCGCATTGGACTTTACGATTGGATTATGATCAAAGATAACCATGTGGATGCTTGTGGTTCGCACACTGAAGCCATTACAAAAGTTCATGAATATTTAAAAAATAATAACTTAGATCTTGGAATCACGGTAGAAGTCAGAAATTTGGTAGAACTTCAAGAAGTACTCAATA
Source organism: Saprospiraceae bacterium (assembly GCA_035299145.1). Classification (GTDB taxonomy): domain Bacteria; phylum Bacteroidota; class Bacteroidia; order Chitinophagales; family Saprospiraceae; genus OLB9. Next base: position 849,739 of record DATGWZ010000023.1, on the reverse strand, counting down.
AAGGCGGCGTGACAAGAATCATGTTTGATAATTTCGAATTACCAATTTTGGCAGAAGCTGTTGCACATGTTGATGGACGATTTGAAACGGAAGCTTCAGGTGGTATCACTTTGCAATCTGTGCGTAAAGTAGCAATGACCGGTGTTGACTATGTTTCGGCAGGGGCATTGACCCACTCAGCTGGATGTCTAGATTTGAGTCTTAAAGTGATTAAAGATTAGTAGTATTTTATGAGCAAATTAGACAAGATTCTCCATTATTTTCCAGAAACCGAACTTCCTATTATCGTTTCAGAAGATTATCTTAGTGATTACGAAACCAATGCTGATCCTTTCCCACAAGTGTTTATTGATGAAGTATTGCTCGAATGGGAAAAAGATGCAGACGAATTTACAGAATTTATTCCTTGCTTTAGGTTACCGAAGGAAGAAAAATTTAATACCGTGGTGTATTGGAAAGGTGCACTTCTAAGATATGACTTTATTATGGTCACCCTTGACAAAAATGGTGAACTCATTAATAAAAAATCTATCGCAAGTACCATCGTAAACGATAATGTCATCAAAAAATCTGTAGCATCTATCGAGCCAGATCTTATCATCAATATCATTGCAGGACAAACTCTCGATGGTGAAGAATATGATGCATCGATGTCCAAAGCTTTTGCAATGGAAGTATTGCCTACTGGTGAGATTATTTTTGCATTGGATACATTGAATTGAGATGTAAATTTGTAATCAATATTTTCAAAATACTTAGTCTTTGGTGGTCTAAAACTGACAGACATTCCGTGAGTTTACAGTAATTTAATGTACATTTTCTGAACTTAATGCTCATTTTATTGGTTAACTATTGATGTTAAACAAACAAAATGATTAGAAAACCAAGACAATTAAAAGACGCAGAACTACTCAATCAAATAGAAAAGCTCCTCTCTAAGAATCCAAAAACTCGCTTCACAGTTACTCAAATTTCTAGAAAAATAAACGTAGCAAATCCACCTGATGCCATCCAAAGATCGCTTCAAAAATTAGTTGGAGATAAAAAAGTGGTCAAATTTTCTGAAGATCGCTACAAATGGGAAATTTTCACACCCGAAAGAGCACAAAGATCCAATAGAAAATCAGAAGATACCATTCTCTATACGGGAACCGTAGATATGACACGATCTGGAGCAGCATATATTATCCATACAGAATCCGTAGAAGACATTTACGTCCACTCAAAAAATCTGAAAGGTGCGCTTCACAAAGACCAAGTCACCGTCGCTGTCACCGAAAGTAGGTCTCGCAGAAGACCTGAAGGCAGAATAGTTTCTATAGAAAAAAGAGCACTTGCACGCGTCATTGGACATATCAAATATTTTGACAAATTTGCGGTTGTATTTCCCGAAAATACCAAAATTTTTCCTGAAGTGATGGTTCATCATGACCAAACATTAGCAAGTAAAGATGATGATCGGGTCGTAGTGGAGATTACAGAATGGGGAAAAGGACAAAATAAATCCATTTGGGGAAAAGTCATAAGCATCCTCGAGAACCTTACAGACCATGAGATGAATATGCAATCTATCTTATTGTCAAATGGTTTTGACCCTGAATTTTCGGAAGAAGTACTTTCTGAAGCAGCTTCTCTTCATGGTGACATTACAGATGATGAGATAGCTAGAAGAAGAGATTTCCGTCAAGTCTTCACAAGTACGATTGATCCATTGACCGCCAAAGACTTTGATGATGCTTTATCTTACAGAATCCTAGACAATGGAAATATCGAAGTCGGTATCCATATAGCTGACGTGACGCATTACTTAAAAGAAGATACCGCTTTGGACAAAGAAGCTTTCAGACGATCCACATCTGTTTATCTAGTAGATCGGGTTTGTCCTATGTTGCCAGAAGAGTTGAGTAATGATCTTTGTTCCCTAAATCCACATGAAGACAAATATACTTTTGGAGCAGTTTTCGAATTTGACGACAAGTATAATATTGTCAAAGAATGGTTTGGTAAGACAATTATCCATTCTGATAGACGATTCACTTACGAAGAAGCACAAGAGCGAATAGAAACCAAAGAAGGAGATTTCGCAGTGGAGATAAATGCATTAAATGACATTGCACTCAAGCTACGAGCAGATAGGTATAAAGAAGGTTCCATAAGTTTTGAATCTGAAGAAGTCCAATTTATCCTAGATGAAAACAACCTTCCTGTAGGTATGTATGTGCGTGAGCGCAAGGATGCACACATGTTGGTAGAAGATTTTATGCTATTGGCAAATAAAAAAGTGGCTAGCTATGTTTACCACAAAGCCAAACCTGAAATTCCTTTTGTATATCGAGTCCACGACCTTCCAAATCCCGACAAACTAGCTGATTTTGCATTATTTGCAGCAGAATTGGGTTTTAAATTTAAAATGGATAAACCACAACAAATAGCCGAATCTTTCAATAAACTCGCGGAAGCTTCCAAAGAAAATCAGCAACTAAAAATGCTTGAACCATTGGCCATTCGTACCATGGCAAAAGCTGAATATACAACTGATAATATAGGCCACTATGGTCTAGGCTTTGAATATTACACGCATTTCACATCACCAATTAGAAGATATTCTGATGTTTTAGTTCATAGAACTTTATTCAAAAACCTAGAAAACAATATCGTACGTGAAGACAAGGAAGCCATGGAAAAAAAGGCAAAACATATATCCGAAATGGAACGAAAAGCAAATGATGCAGAACGTGAATCCGTAAAATATATGCAAACGGTCTATATTTCTAAGTTTATTGGTCAAATATTTGAAGGCATCATTTCTGGAATTATCGAAAAAGGAATATTTGTAGAATTATTAGAAAGTAAAGTAGAAGGTCTTGTGACATTCGATAGTCTAGGCGAGATATACACGGTACCTACGAGTAGACTGAAAGCAAAATCAAGAATTTCTGGCGACGAATTTAGTATGGGACAAACTGTAAAAGTAAAAATAACAGCTGCTGATCCTGAAACCAAAAGAACGGATATGGAACTTGTACGAGAAGACTAAGAAATAGGTTAGTCGTAGTGTCTTCGCTACGATTCAGTTTCACGCGGATTCCAGCCGCAGTGACTTAAATTTTAAAAACGATTGAAATTTATGGTTCTTACTTTTGCAACTGCAGTATCAAGTTTACATAAAATGTACGTCCCCAATGTAAGTTTTGTTGGTTACTAGCTTCGATATGTATACCGTTATTATTGTTAGCTTGTAATTCTCTAATGTTAAATAAATTTTTTACGCCAGTGTTGATTCTAATTTTCTTATTCAGGAAGTGTGTAGAAAGTCCTGAATTCAACATATTGTAACTATTTGTCGTACCTTGTTCTGTTTTTCCATCTTGGTTATAGAAAAATGGTGTTTTTCCAGTAAGTTTTTGCCAAATATTCCAGCTCAATTTACCATCCAAAAATGTAAAAGTCAAGTCATTGGTCCAGTCAGTAGACCAAAGCAAATCAGAAGTCCCATTATTTTCAATATTCGAATTATGAAATCCTGTCGATATGACATCTGACTGAAATCTTAGCCAATTCCCAACATTGGCATTCACCCTAAAACTTGCTCCTTTTGTTTTCCATGTCTCTACATTACGATACTCATAGTGCACAGGTCCGAGAGCTGTAAGGATGATTCTGTCATTTACTTTATTATAAAAACCAGTAGCGGTGAGTGTGATATCAACTTTGTTAAAATTAAATGTTTTCCAAGTGATCTCTCCACGTAAGTTTAGCGATCTTTCAGGATTCAAATTACTATTTCCTATGACAAAATGATTGACATCTATAAAATTAAAAAACAACTCTTTTAGCGAAGGTGATCTAAATCCATATGCGTAAGAAAATCTCGTTTGGAATGGTAACTTAGGCTGCCACAATAACCAAGTAGAAGGTGTTACTGCTGAACCATAACGCATATTAATGGTCCATCTTGCCCCTGTTTGAAGGGTTAATTGATTATTAACCCTGACTTTTCCACTAGCAAACAATCCTAAATCATTGGTAATTGCTTCACCAGGATTTGTTGAAGTGGTATCAATGAGTCTAGTTCCGGTAGCCGTTTCGAAATAGTTTTCAAGGCCGAAAAGGTAATTCCATTTTCTAGCTTTATTGTCAATGGCATAAGTAAATCTAGAAAGATATCCTGTGGCAGATGATGTATCTTGCATGCCATCTAACAACAATTGAGTATCTTGTTCAAAATCCATTCTGTAGGAATTTTTGATCCGCTGAAAACCATTATAACCTAGTGTTGCTTGGAAGAGATTTTTCGACTTAGTCCATCTATCCATATGAAAACTGATATCTTGTCTATCAGTCAAATAATAATCGTCAAAAGCATATGGTTTAAAATTTGGTCTTTTTAAATCTCCAAGATTGTCTACTTTTTCGCTCAAAATATTGGCAGAAAGCCTGAAATCCATACTTTCAGAAGGTGTGAATCTTACAAATGCGCGACCAGACTGTTGTCTTTTTGGGTTCCAAATTTGATCTCTTCCTTTACTTGTATCTATAGCAGGAATAAAGTTTTGCAAACTTCCTGTCGCTTGTACAATCCATTTATTTTTTGAATAACCTACTCTTGCTGTCAAATTTCTGAACCCATTTGTTTCATATTGACTATTTAGTTCCGTATCAAATTTTGCCAATTGACTCTTTTTTGTAATCAAATTGATGACGCCACCAGAAGCTTCCGAACCATAAAGTAGCGATTGCGCTCCTTCTATAATCTCCACTCTTTCTATAGAACTTAATGGAATCTGTCCTGCATCGATGTTTCCATTAAGCCTTCCTACTATAGGCACACCATCTATCAGTATTTTAAGATTTTCACCTTTGAGACCATTGACACTTACATCACTACCTAAGATGGCGTCTTGTGTGATACGAATGTTAGGCTCGGTCTGAAGTAATTCTTGAAGATTGACCACGGATCTTTGTTCTATGGTCTTACGATTAATGACACGTACAGAATTGACCGTTTCACGTGTATCAGTGGGTGTAAACTGAGCAGTTATCACTACCTGATCTATTTTATCTTCCATGATCGTATCCCTTTGCTGTTGTGCACAAAGTGTTGATATCGAACCAATAAAAAGAATACAAATAGTGATAAACTGCTTCATTTATAATTAAAATTTATAACTTAACTACTTTTTTGGTTACTACATTAAGGCCACCACTTGTCAATTTTACCAAATACATCCCTTTTGTCCACATTGAAGTATTTACATCATACATCTTGAAACCTGAAAAACGATCTAATGACTGATTCATGATTACTTGACCATTTACATCTGTCACCTGAAGCACAAGGTTGTTTCCTGTCAATTCTTTTGCATCTAAACCGATAAATAGTTGGTCTTGAACCGGATTAGGGAAGATACCTGCTTCGATATTTTGAACATCATTTGAAGATGAAAAAATACCCAAGTCTGTTTTTTCAAAGACTGCGTTTCCTGTAGGACTACCTTCGAAATCAAAGAAATGAAGTTTCCACACTTTGCTATCTGCAGTTTTTACAAAAAACACCTTATTATCATCAAGGGACCAAGACGTACCTACTAATGTTTTCCAGTCAAAACCGATAATATCTGTATGACCACTAAAGTCATTTACATATGCCGCATAAGTTACTGTTGCAGGATCCACACCATCAGCTTCTGCTACTTGTATACCTGGACCTGTCAAAACTCCTGTCACATTATATAATTGCTGAATTGTTCCATTAGGATCCGTTGCTAAAGCTATATATCGACCATACATAAAGTCGTATCCACCTGTGGGAAGAACATCTACGGTTTCGTTTGTAGAAAAGGAAAAGAATATTAATTTCTGACCTTTGTTGTCTACAAGTTTATTAAGCTTTTTTACAACTTCATTGCTTCCATCTAGATTTGCATATTTGAAGGTGTAGGTAGTACCTATTAGTGATTCAATTTTTATTTTTTTGAATTCACCATTCCTCAATTTTAATACATAAACCTTGTCACCCACTACAGATTGTGCCATAGGATTGTAACTTCCCCAACCATAATCAAAAGGACTTAAAGTGTCTCTTGTTTCATTAAACGCACCATAATTCCAAGACAATTTGCTATTAATGTATTTTGTGGTTGTGATTTCACTAAGATTAATCTCTGCTCCGAAATTGGAAGTATTAGCGTAATAAAGTTCGGTTTGTGGTAGGTTTTGTCCCATCGTACTACCAGCCGATTCATTAATAAATATACCTGCATCCTGAAATCCGAACGCTGTGAAAGCCAAATCCCAAGAGTCATTATTGACTTGTTTTTCGGTGCCGTCACTAAGTCTTACATAACTTTGTTTGTTATATCCTGCGCCACATGAAATCAATTGGGGCGTTTGCGCAAATAGGATAGTAGATGTGATCGTAAATAATAATAGTGTAAAATATTTTTGCATTATCTGGATGTTAATGAGTTAATTAAATTATGCCACAAAGATACTAGGACATAAGATGACCTAGGATTTTCAGATGTCAAAGGATTGTCATAAATAAAACAAGGACTATCAGATATAATATTGTAAAGATCCAACATGATTTATATGGCGTAAAATTTCGTTTCAACACCAAAATTTTATGCTTAAAAACAAGCAAAAAGCTTTATTTTCGTTCACAATTTCAAGAAATACACTTTCTTTAATGCATTATTTTTAGTCATTTGTAAATTATTGTAAAAAGCTATTATCTTTGATCTAAATCAATCAAAGCCAATATGACACCTACATATATTTTAGCGATGGATCAAGGGACTACAAGTAGCCGAGCTATAATTTTTGACAAAAAGGGACAAATTATCTCAATAGCGCAAAAAGAATTTACACAAATTTTTCCACAGTCTGGTTGGGTAGAACATGACCCAAACGAAATTTGGTCTACTCAGATAGGTGTTGCTGCTGAAGCTATTACAAAAGCCGGACTCACAATCCAACAAATTGCTGCAATAGGTATTACCAATCAAAGAGAAACTACTGTAATTTGGGATAGAAATAGTGGACAGCCCATTTATAATGCAATAGTATGGCAAGACAGACGTACCGCAGATTTTTGTGACAAGCTGAAAAAAGATGGTAAAGATGACCTTATCCAACAAAAAACAGGACTTATTATAGATGCATACTTTAGTGCTACCAAAGCAAAGTGGATCTTAGACAATGTGGATGGTGCGCGAGAAAAAGCTACAAAAGGTGAATTATGTTTTGGCACTATAGATACATGGTTGATATGGAAACTTACAAATGGGCACATACATGCTACTGATGTAACAAATGCGTCTCGTACCATGTTATGTAATATTCATACATTACAGTGGGATGGGGACCTTCAAGATATCTTTGATATTCCTGGAAATATGCTACCACAAATACGTAGTAGCAGTGAAGTCTATGGCCATACACAAAATGTACTCACAGCCACAAATATACCTATAGCAGGAATAGCTGGAGATCAGCAGGCAGCACTTTTTGGTCAGATGTGTATTCATCCTGGAATGGTTAAAAATACATATGGTACAGGTTGTTTTATGCTCATGAATACTGGATCAAAAGCAGTCATTAGTCAGAATAAATTATTAACTACAGTCGCTTGGAAAATAGGTGATGACACCCAATATGCTCTTGAAGGGAGTGTATTTATAGCTGGCGCCGTTGTGCAATGGCTAAGGGATGAAATGCAAATAATAAGGAGTTCGTCCGAAATTGAAAATTTAGCAACCGAAGTTGATGATACAGATGGTGTATACATAGTGCCTGCATTTGCTGGTTTAGGTGCTCCTTATTGGAATCAATATGCACGCGGTACCATCACAGGAATAAGTAGAGGCACCACAAAAGCACATATAGCAAGAGCAGCATTAGAAAGTATTGCCTATCAAACTGTAGATGTTCTTAAAGCAATGGAAGCAGATGCCGGAATTTCTATTAAAGAATTGCGAGTAGATGGTGGGGCAACCGTTAATGACTTCCTTATGCAGTTCCAAAGCGACGTCTTAAACTGCAAAGTAGTAAGGCCAGAAATTACAGAAACCACTGCTCTTGGAGCTGCATATTTAGCTGGATTGGCAGTCGGATATTGGGAAAGCATTGATGACATTAAGAACCAATGGAGTATCGAAAAAACCTTTTCGCCAGATTTATCTGATGATAATAGAGACTCCTTATATACAGGTTGGTTAAAAGCTGTTAATGCTTCGGTATCATTAACAAAATAGCAAAAAAATTCTATGAATAGAAATGATCAATTAATAACAATAGAAACCACACATCTTTGGGACATCGTGATCATAGGAGGTGGTGCTACAGGTCTAGGATCGGCGCTCGATGCTGCAAGCCGTGGATTCAAAACACTTTGTATTGAGAAGACAGATTTTTCTAAAGGAACATCTAGCCGATCTACTAAACTGATCCATGGAGGAGTGAGATATTTAGAACAAGGTAATTTTGCTATGGTTAAAAGTGCATTGCACGAAAGATGGTTTATGCTCAAAAATGCACCTATCTCCACCAAAAAAATTCCTTTTATACTGCCAGTTTATAGTTGGTGGCGATATTACTATTATGGTTTTGGACTGATGCTCTATGATTTTTTGTCTGGAAAATTTAGTATTGGCAAAACCAGTTTTTTAAGTAAAAATGACGTCATCGAAAAAATTCCTGAAATCAAAGAAAAGTCACTAAAAGGTGGTATTCTTTATTATGATGGTCAGTTTGATGATAGCCAAATATGTATTTCATTGGCCAAAACAGCTATTTCAAAGGGTGCAACAGTCATTAACCACATGGCGTTCGATTCGTTTATTTATGAAAACGGAAAGATCATAGGTATCAATGCTTTGGATACTATTGATCGTAAAAAATTAGAAATAAAAACAAAAGTAGTCATAAATGCTACAGGTGTATTTGCAGATGATATTATGCAAAAAGATAGTGAAAAACACATTCCTATTGTGTCACCTTCGCAAGGAATCCATCTTGTAGTAGATAAAAAGCATTATAATGCAAATGATGCCATGCTGATTCCAAAGACTACAGATGGACGGATACTTTTTGCAGTTCCGTGGCTCAATAAAGTAGTAATAGGCACGACTGATATCAAAACAAGTCAAATTGTCGAAGAACCTATCGCTACTGAAGAAGAAATCATGTTTGTATTAGAAAATTTCAACTTATATACAAATCAAAAGCTGACCATCAAAGATATCAAATCAGTTTTTGCAGGATTGCGCCCACTTGTAAAAATGAAAAATATACAATCTACAGCAGATTTAATAAGAGACCATACCATTGTAGTCTCACCATCAGGTCTAGTCACCGTGACAGGTGGGAAATGGACTACATATCGTAAAATGGCTCGCGATGCGGTAAACAAAGCTTTAAGATCCAGTATACTTCCTTTCAGAAGATGTAAAACACGGAGAATAAAGCTATTGACCATAAACCCAATGAATAAGGAAATAAAAAATGTAAAACTTCATCAAGATTTTGAATACACAATAAATGATGTGCATAATGCCATTCATAACGAAATGGCATGTACTTTAGAAGATATACTTGCTAGAAGGATTAGGCTATTATTTCTTGATGTAAAAGTAGCTTTGGAAGTAGCTCCTAAAGTCTGCAGTATTTTACAGCAAGAATTAAAAAAAGATGATAATTGGTATCATCAACAAATAGATTCCTTTGCAAAACTTGCTCAAGGATATCTCCCTAAATGAAATTGTTATTTTTTAAAATTTAAAACGTAAAACCAAAATTATGTCACCATTTGTCAGCGAATTTATTGGAACAGCCATTTTGATTATTTTTGGAAATGGTGTAGTGGCTAACGTTGTACTAAATAAAACTAAGGGACAACAAAGCGGGTGGATTGTAATCACTTTTGGATGGGCAATGGCCGTATTTATTGCTGTTTATATCGCAGCTAAAGGAAGTGGAGCACATCTTAATCCAGCAGTGAGTTTATCATTAGCAATGATGGGCAAGATGGAATGGACACAACTTCCTATCTATATTATTGCACAAATATCAGGAGCAATGATGGGACAGGTTTTCGTTTGGTTAGCATATCGAGACCATTTTAATGTAACAGAAAATAAGGACCTCATACTTGCGACATTCAGTACTTCGCCAGCCATACCGAATAAATTTAACAATTTTATATCCGAATTAATAGGCACTTTTATTTTTATCCTTGGTGTTTTATTTATTCTCGCTCCTTCCACATCTTTGGGATCTTTAGACGCCTTACCTGTTGCATTATTGGTTTTTGGTATTGGCTTAAGTTTAGGAGGCACTACCGGATATGCCATAAACCCTGCTAGAGATCTTGGTCCTCGAATTATCCATGCCATAATTTCCATACCACATAAAGGAAGTAGCGAATGGCATTACAGTTGGGTGCCTATTTTAGGTCCACTGGCTGGCAGTGCATTAGGAACATTAGTTTTTCAATTATTGAATTTGTAAGATATTGGTTATAAGTCAATAAATACTCAAACACGCATCCTAGGAAAGGCAAAGCTATCTCTAATTTTGTCAGTTTATTGTAATTATTTTTGTCCAAATTGGCTATTATCAAAGGTAAATAGCAGTAAATGCTACGTTCATACCTACCAGAAATAAAAATAACTAATAATTTAAAAATATTTGTTTAACTTATTGTTGCATATTGTTAAACAAAACCATACCTTTGTGACAACAAATAAAGAATCGTATGTCAACATTAGAATTTAATCAAAATTTTCACTTCCTAACGGAGTCGTTAAATGCTTTTGCGTACAGTCTTACTAAAAACTCTGAAGATGCAAAAGACCTTTATCAAGAAACTGCATTCAGGGCAATCAATAATAGGGACAAGTTCAGACCTGAAACAAACTTTAAGGCTTGGACTTTTACCATTATGAAAAACATTTTTATCAATAACTATAGAAAGAAGGTAAAAGCAAATACCATCTTAGATTCGACTGATAATAATTTCTTCATTGATAGTGGTAGCAATGTAATCACCAATGATGGAGGAAGGAATATTTTAATGAATGAGTTGCAAGAAATGATAACGTCTCTAGAAGATAACATCAGGATTCCATTCATTATGCATCATGAAGGATTTAAATACAATGAAATCGCAGAGAAATTTGATCTACCACTTGGTACTGTAAAAAGTAGAATATTTTTTGCAAGAAAAGCGCTGAAGGATATGATCAAGAGAAGTTATGGTGATTTTGATCTGATCAGATCTCTCTCTGCATAATAAACGTTTTTTCTGTTTGATGTGTCGTAAACCATTGTAGAATAGCGTTTCTTCAGCAAATTTAGCTAATTTGTGATTTGATAAAAAGTTGTCAAAATAAAAGATTAGTATTTTCTTAACAATATTCTAAGCATCAAAACTTGATTATTGTTTAATATCGATGTACATTTGTTGCAACAAAAATAATTATCATGTCAACATTGGAATTTGATAAAAAATTTGAAGTTCTGACAGATTCGCTTAATGCATTTGCATACAATCTTACTAAAAATACAGAAGACGCTAGAGATTTATATCAAGAGACAGCTATTAGAGCTATCACAAACAGAGATAAATTCAGGCCTGACACTAATTTTAAAGCATGGACTTTTACGATAATGAAAAACATTTTCATTAATAATTATCGTAAGAAAGCAAAGTCAAACACGATAATCGATTCTACGGATAATCTTTATTTCATTAATTCAGGAAGTGCTCTAATAGAAAACGATGCAAATCGAAATATATTAATGGACGAATTAAATGGAATGATAGACTCTTTGGAAGACAATATCCGTATTCCTTTTGTCATGCATTATGAAGGTTACAAATACCAAGAAATCGCTGATGAGTTTGATCTACCGCTTGGTACTGTTAAAAGTAGAATCTTTTTTGCAAGAAAAGCATTAAAAGCAATGATTTTAGAAAGTTATGGAGATTACACTTTAGTAAGATCACTTTCAGCTTAATGGTTAAGAAATTTTAAGTTTTTTCACAAGAATATCGGAAGGTCGTAAAACAAATTACGGCCTTTTTTATTTTTAATGGTATAATGCAGACCTTTTGATTACCAAATTTATCTTAATTCTCAATGAATAATTACACTTTCGCGATTGAACTCGTAAGGTGGTGGGAAGCTAACAAAAGAGATTTGCCATGGAAAAACACAAAAGACCCTTACAAAATTTGGATTTCTGAGATCATTCTTCAGCAAACAAGAGTAGAACAAGGTAAGCCATATTTTGACGCATTTATCAGAAAGTTTCCAAATATTACTACACTTGCAAATGCAAAAGAAGATCAAGTGCTCAAACTCTGGGAAGGTCTAGGATACTATAGCCGAGCTAGAAATCTCCATTACACAGCTAAGTATATTTCTGATAGTCTTGATGGAATATTCCCTTCTAGCTACCAAGATTTAATTAAGCTCAAAGGTGTGGGACCATATACCGCGGCCGCAATAGCTTCATTTGCGTATGACCTTCCACATGCAGTAGTGGATGGCAATGTGATACGATTGGTATCTCGAATATTAGGAATATCAGAACCCGTGGATAATCCAAAGGTACACAAAGACATAAATAATTTTGTTTCCAATTCTATAGAATACACATCTCCAGCATCTTTCAATCAAGCTTTGATGGATTTCGGATCAATGGTATGTAAGCCAAATAACCCAGATTGTAAGACATGTATTTTTCAGTCCTTTTGCGAAGCAAATATCAAAAACTTGGTTTCACAAATACCAATTAAAAATAAAAAAGCACCAAGAAAAGAACGATATTTCCATTTCATTGACCTTCGTATAAATAACGAAGATACGACCATCATCGTCCAAAGATCTGATACTGATATTTGGAAAAAACTATACGAACTACCAATGTTAGAGACTAGCGACCTTCGTCCATTAATCGAACTAGAATTCAGTAACAAACTGCAAGAAATATTCGGAATTAACGATCTCAATTTTGAAATTTCATTTTCAAAAAGAAAGCTAACCCAAATTTTGACCCATCAAAAAATACATGGCTTTTTTTACGAAGTCAAGGTAAACAATAAGTTAGAAAAAATAAATCCACCTTATTATTTGGTAAAACGCAAAAAAGTATCAAACTTTGCATTTCCAAAGATTATAAACGATTACATCAGAATGGCATATAATAGTTAGCATTTTTATTATCTGATGGTTTAATTTTTTTCGAAACGGCTCATAAATTAATAAATACAAGTTTATCATATGGTTAATAAAGTTACACTCGTCGGACATTTAGGTAGAGATCCAGAAGTAAGAACACTAGAAAATGGTACAAAAGTGGGTTCATTTTCACTGGCTACTACTGAAAGTTATAAAGACAAAAATGATACTTGGCAAAACCTTACTGAATGGCACAATATAGTAGTTTGGAGAGGATTGGCAGAAAGAGCAGAAAGAGATTTAAAAAAAGGTAGTCTAGCATATGTAGAGGGAAAAATCACCCACAGAAAATATCAAGACAAGGAAGGTCAAGAACGAACTACAACGGAGATAGTAGCTTCAACTCTCAACTCATTAGAACGAAGAGAAAAACAAAATACTGGAATACCAGGTGGTTTTCCATCAGTAGAAGATGATCCATTCAACAGATCTGTACCTGCTTCTAACCAAGGCACTACTAATAGTGCGCCTGTAGCGGAAGATGATGACCTACCATTTTAATAAAAATGGTAAGATTTTTTCATAAAAACAAACATTTTGGATCCTGAACCGCCCAATCTAGAATACTTAATCTTTCAAACTGTCATACCGACTAGTACGGGTGACTTGTTATTTCCACTAATACTCTTCATTCTATTACTGATATGTTCAGGACTCGTATCTGCATCAGAAGTAGCTTACTTTTCTTTGGGTTTAAAAGATGTAAAGACATTAGAAGAAGAAAATTCGGAAAGTTCCAATCGTGCGCTTCAGTTAAAACAAAAACCGCGAAACTTACTTGCTACAATATTAATAGCAAATAATTTTGTGAATATTGCCATAGTAATTGTTGCAGATCAGATTTTAAGAATATTATTGGGTCAAGACAATTTATTGTTAATTGGCCATTGGTTACATGCAAATCTTTATGGCATCTCATCGCCAGAAGCATTGGCAGATATTTTTAATTTTTTAATCACAGTAGTAGGTGTTACATTTATCTTAGTCTTATTTGGTGAAGCAATGCCTAAAATCTACGCTACGCTAAACAAATTAAGGATAGTGCATCTGATGTCTGGCCCACTTACAATTTTATCTTACATATTCAGCCCAATTAGTAGTATTTTAGTTGGATGGTCAAATGCTATGGAAAAAAGACTAGGCAACAACCATCAAAATATGACATCTAAAGAAGATATTGATACAGCTATCGATCTTACGGTGACTAATGTATCAGAATCTTCTCTCCAAGAAGCAGATATCTTGAAAGGTATTGTCAATTTCGGAGATATAGCTGCTCGTCAAATTATGCACCCGCGGATGGACATCGTCGCCATAGAAGAGTCAGAAACATTTAAGGATTTAATGAAAATTGTCAAAGATTCTGGTTACTCGAGATTACCAGTTTATAAAGATGATTTGGACAACATCATAGGTATTTTGTACGTCAAGGACTTGCTTGCTTTTACAGAAGCTCCTGAGTCATTTGAATGGCAAAAACTAATCAGAAACTCTGTTTTATTTGTACCAGAATCCAAAAAAATTGATGAACTTCTTAGAGAGTTCCAACTTAAAAGAACTCACATGGCTGTGATCGTAGATGAGTATGGAGGTACTGCGGGAATTGCTACATTAGAAGATATCATGGAAGAAGTAGTGGGAGATATCAAAGACGAATTTGATCAAGATGAAGATATTGATTACATAAAGATTTCGGAAAATAATTATATCTTTGAAGGAAAAACCTTGCTCAAAGATGTGTGTAGAGTCATAGGTGAAAACACCAATTATTTTGATGAAAAGAGAGGGGAAGCCGACTCTTTGGCAGGACTTATTCTGGAAGTCGTGGGTCATATACCAACATCAGAAAAAGAGATTACCATAGGTCACATAGTCCTCAAAGTAGTCACAGTCACAAAACGTAGAATAGAAAAAATTAGCCTAATCTTACATGGGAAATAATAAATATATCTGGGTATTAGCCATCGCTTTTAGTGTGATGTCTCTATTTTCATGTAGCGAAAATGGTGTCTCAACTCCAAAGCCAAGGATGTACCCTCGTGTTATTTACCCATCTAAAAATTACATTAATTTCGACACCACCTTATGTAGCTTTGGATTTAGGTATGCTGATTTTAACAAAATAGTAAAGGATAGCTTTAAATTTGAAGGCAAGCCCGCTGATCCATGTTGGTTTGATCTTCGATCTAAAGACTTAAACACCAGCTTACATTGTAGCTATTATAATATTAATGACAAAAAAGACCTCAGCAGTCTGATAGATGATGCCTTTAACCTAGCTGGAAAACATAATGTAAAAGCCAATTATAGAAAAGAAACCATCATTGAAAATAAATATGGAGTAAAGGGAATTTTATTTGATATCGAAGGTCCTGTAGCTTCACCTACTCAGTTTTATCTTACCGACGAAAAAAACCACTTCTTTAGGGCTTCACTATATTTTAATAGTAAAGTAAATCCTGACTCGACAGCCCCAATTCTTACATTTGTAAAACAGGACATCGATACGCTCATTGCTACATTCAGATGGAAGTAGGTTTAAACAGCTAAATAGACTTCTTTATATTTGGTATTTGCAAAATTCTATTTATATTTGATCTTCTATCAAGTCATTATATATGAAGCCATTCGTCACTGTTTGTTTTACTATTTTTGTAGTATGCTTTGGGTTTTCCCAAAATATAAAAACGGATCTTAATATACAAGCATACGGAAATGTACTTATCCAATCAAAAAAACAATACATAAATATTGATTCTATTATTCATGAAATTTTGGTTGTTCAAAACATTTCAGAAACTCGATATGCAGAAATTATAAAATCTGAATTTGAAGGCAAAAAACTTACACTAAGCCAACAAGAAAAATTAACTATCGACAAAATTGCCGAAGCGTCAAATAAGCTAAAGAATGACAAACAAGAAAATATCGTAAGACTATGTAATCAAAACGGAATTACCATAGATCAATATCGCGAAATAGAAACGATGGTGACAAAAGACCCAGAAGTACGTCAGCAATTGGTACAATATTTTGAACAAAAATCATTAGAGCGATGAAAAATATTATAAGCTTATTAATAGGTGTATTTTTGTACAGTAATGTTTTGACTCAACCTCCAATTGATAGATATAATTCAAACTTATTTTCTACTATTTCAGAAACAACCAATATTCTTTTTAGTAGTAATGTTCCACAACCCCTACCAGGTGGAGGCTTTTATGAGTCTATTACTGGATATCCGCTCAATGTTGATGAATTTAGCACAACTCCAGTAAACTTATACATGAATATTTTCCAACCTACAGGAGACACCCTGAGCAAAAGACCACTGATCATCATTTGTTTTGGTGGTGGATTTGTGACAGGAAGCAAGGATCATTGGAGTATAAGATTACTGGCACAAGAACTCGCCAAAAGAGGCTATGTCACAGCTGTAATTGATTACAGATTGGGTATGAATATCTTTGATGCTGAACTGTCAAAACGAGCTGTTTATAGGGGCGTACAAGATGGAAGATCTGCTGTTAGATTTTTTAAAGCAGATGCTTCTAATACAAATACTTATAGAATAGATCCCGAGCAAATATATATTGGAGGACACAGTGCTGGTGCTTTTGTTGCTACTCATAATGCATATTTAGAAACAGAAATTGAGAGACCTGCATCTACTTATGTCTGGCCACAAGGATGTGGATTGTTTGATTGGAATACTTGTTGGTGTCCTGATCAAGGTTGTCTTGACTGTGCTGGAAATAACCAATCTTACAGCGGACACGCCAAAGCCATATTTTCTTTAGCAGGAGCAGTGGGCGACACTACCTATATGGAAGGAAATGAAGATCCGAAAGTAGTAATGTTTCATAGTGAAGATGACGAGACAGTACCTTATGTGTCTGGAGAACCATTTGGGAGTCTTTTGTGGGCCGTGGTAGGTTCAGATTTGCCTGTGGTGTATGGTTCTTCTCCTATGTCAGATAGAGCCGAAAATATTGGTTTGCCAAAGGATTTTAATACATATACGAATCGAGGTCATGACGTTCATGAACAAACATCTAGTACTTTATATACTGACATTGTTCCTGGCATTTCTGACTGGTTTTTTGATGAGTTGTTAAAACCAAATCAACATGTAATGAGTGGCAAAACCTATGTTTGTAACTCCACACCAGAACAAATATATGAAGTTACGCCAGATTTAGCTAGCTATTATGATTGGAAAATAATAGGTGGAAGCTTTGTTAATATGTCAAACTGGGATAACCAAGTTACAGTAATTTGGGATATAAACGCCCCAAACAAATCTATCTCAATGGCACCATATAGCTCATTAGATGCCAAAGGTGATGAAGTAGTATTAAATATTACATCAGCTTCTACCTTCCAAAATACTTGGATGCTAGGATCAGATACTTGGTCAAATGATGAAGGCTGGACATTGGGTCAATTACCTGAATCGTGCCATCATGTCGTCATTCCTAATCAAACATCTGAAATAAATATCAATGTACATCCAAACATATCTACTACTATCAAATCACTGTATATAGGAACAAATGCCACACTTACTGTACAAAACCCTTCACAGATTACAGTGCAAGACTAATCAAGGGATTTAATCACCTTTTGTGTTTTGATCGTTTTACCACTTTCTGAATGAACTGAGATTAAATATAAACCTACGGGAAAATTGGAAAAATCAAAATTCGCAATCTCGGAACCTAGTACTTGCATTTGAGTTATAACTTGTCCTTGATTATTTGTTATCGCGATTGTTTCATTTCCGCTAAGTCCTTCTATCATTAGTAAGTCTGATACTGGATTTGGATAAATATTTACAGTAGTGACATCATTGGGGTCATTGACACTAGATGTAATCTTTTGTAAACTCAAGAAAAACAATACCGTATTTGTGATTGCAGGAGTTACACATTGACCATGGTTTGAACTTGGGCTTACATCTGTAACCATTAAGTTTGGTGCTCCATTTGCTGACATCGTATCTTTAGCTACAATACTATTCAAATATGGGACTTGATCATCTGCCTTACAATAAAATATTCTAGTCGGTATCTGTGGTGCCCAATCAAATACATCGTTTTCTTTGAGAATTAGGTTGGCTGGATGGAGTGGATTATTCTTGATTTCTTCTTTCACATCATCACGTATCATTCGCCCACCTACAGATGCACCAGTATTCGACTGCAAAAGTTGAATAAGTTTAATATTCAAAGATGTAAGCGAAATGACGCCATCGTAGTATCTTTTGATATCAGCGACATATTCGGCTTTAAAAAACTCATTCAAATCGCTAAATAAATTTCCATTGACTTCATTAAATCCCAAAACAGTATTTGGGACGTATGCAGGGTAAAAGTACGGCACATCACCCAAAATCAAATCACGCATGACTCCTGACAAACTATATGGACCTGATAAGTGTGCTGCTGCCGTTATCGAAATTGGACCTTGAGTCTCTTCTAAATATTTGTGCAAAGCCATGGATGCATATCCGCCTTGCGAATAACCCGTCACAAAAAGTTGGTCATTTGTAAAAACGCTATTTGTTGCTGACCACTCAGCACAAGCAGTTAACATATCCACGGATGCAGAAACTGTCGTAGCTCCATGGACATATGTCTGAAACCCTCTTCCATCTCCCATCCCAACATAATCCGGTAAAATAGTTACAAATCCAAGGCCCGCAAATAACAAACCCAACTGACCTTCTTCTCCACCACTACTTCCATACCTAGACGGAACACAAGTTTTGCAATCTGAAGTTCCGTGCTGATACACAAGTCTTGGATATTCAAAAGATAAATCATCCGGAACAACCATAAGTCCTGATAACGTATCTTGATTACCTTTTGCATCTGGAGATATATAATTGACAGCATAATATTTAGCCCCGTATTTTACGAATGGAAGGCTAAACATGGTAGTGATTTGCTGTTTTGTTCTTGCTCCTTTGTAAGTTACAGAAACAAGTTTTTGACTATATGTAGTGCCAAAAAAGAAACAAAAGATTAATAAAATACCTACAAAATGTTTCATGATAAATATTGGGTTTAAATATTTTCCAAAAATAATCTAATCCCCTGATATTTTGACACTTTTCTTCTAAAATTAATCGTTAATGATTTACATTTGTCAAGTATTGCACTTTAGCATTATACAAATTAATAGATTTATATCATCCCTAATTAGAATCATAATGAAAATTATTTTCGCTTTTAGTTTACTTGTTTTTTTTGCATCTTGTCAACCCAAAGATTTACCTACCGTATTTACTCAATCTGAAGGATACGCAAACATGAAAATATCCCACGAAACTACAAAGACTGAGCTAGAACAAATGTCCGTAAAACTAGCTAAACAAGGTATTAAAATCGTTTTTTCTTCATCAGAATTTTTTGAAGATGGGAAAATAAGAAATTTGAAACTTGGCGTCGAAACTCCTGATGGTAACAGAGGTTCTACATCAGCGGACCTTGTTGTTTTGCAATTTAAATATTATAGCTTTGTTTACCAAAAAGATGGAAATCCTGTTTTTCAGATAGGTAATATTTAATGGTTTGAGATAATTTTTTGACTATAAACATCTACCTTCGCACTACCTAATCAAATAATAAAAATCATGCAATTACATAATTACGCTCTCGGAAAATGGATAGAAGGCTCAGGTGAAGGTCAAAAACTCTATGACGCCAGTACAGGTGCAGAAGTGGCCACAGCTAGTAGCAATGGACTTGATTTTGAAGAAATGCTGGATTATGGTCGAAGGATAGGCAACAAAAACCTGCGAAAAATGACCTTCCAAGAACGGGGCAGAATGCTCAAAGCATTGGCTCTTTATCTAATGGATCGAAAGGAAAAATATTATGAAGTAAGTTATAAAACAGGCGCAACACGTATCGACTCATGGATAGATATAGAAGGAGGAATCGGTAATCTTTTCGCTAATGCAAGCCTGAGACGTAAATTTCCTGATCTGCCATACTATACCGAAGGCGATCCCGTAGGCCTTAGTAAAGGTGGAACCTTCATGGGTCATCACATTTTGGTACCCAAAGAAGGAGTAGCCGTACACATCAATGCTTTTAATTTTCCTGTTTGGGGAATGCTCGAAAAATGTGCTGTCAACTGGCTCGCAGGTATGCCAGCTATTGTAAAACCTGCTACTTTAACATCCTTTGTGACCGAATCAGTAGTGAAGGATATCATTGCTTCAGGAATTTTGCCAGAAGGAGCACTTCAACTTATATGTGGTAGTGCAAGAACCATTCTTGATCACGTCAATTATCAAGATGTAGTCACTTTTACTGGATCTGCTAGTACGGGTATCATGCTTAAGTCCAACCCAAATATCATCCGAGAAGCAGTGCCATTCAATATGGAAGCAGACTCGCTCAATAGTATAATTTTAGGCCAAGATGCAGCACCAGGCACCGCAGAATTTGATCTTTTCATCAAAGAAGTCAGAAAAGAAATGACCATCAAATGTGGTCAAAAATGTACTGCTGTTCGAAGGATCATCGTGCCTGCTGACTATATGGAAGACGTACAAATCGCTATTGGCAAAGCGCTAACTGGACTTGTTATCGGCGATCCACGTACAGAAGGCGTACGTATGGGTGCACTCGCAGGCCAAGAGCAAGTAAAGGAAGTAAAGGAGAAACTTGGTGAGTTGATGTCATTTTCTCAGTTGGTTTATGGAGATTTGGAAAGTTTTGAAGTCACACATGGAACCAAAGACAAAGGAGCGTACATGGCCCCTATTTTATTGAGGAATGATAAGCCTTTCGAACAAATAGGCACCCATGAAATAGAAGCTTTTGGTCCTGTATCTACGATGATGCCATATCACGACCTAGACGAAGCGATAGAGTTGGCTAGAAAAGGTAAAGGTTCGTTGTGCAGTTCCATCGTCACTTTTGATGACAAAATAGCTCGTGAATATGTGGTCAATGCCGCAACACATCATGGTAGAATTTTAGTACTTAATAGAGAATCAGCCAAAGAAAGCACCGGTCATGGTTCTCCTATGCCATTGCTAGTTCATGGTGGTCCTGGCCGTGCTGGTGGTGGGGAAGAAATGGGTGGAATGCGTGGTGTAAAACATTATATGCAGCGATGTGCTATCCAAGGTACACCAACGACGCTATCCCATATCACCCAACAATATCAATATGGTGGGAAGTATATTGAAGATGTCAAACATCCATTTAAAAAATACTTTGAAGAGCTTGAAATAGGTGAGACACTCATTACACACAAACGTACAGTCACAGATGCAGATATCGTCAATTTTGCCAATGTATCTTGGGATCATTTCTATGCACACACAGATGCAACATCATTAGAAGGCACACCATTTACACAGAGAGTGGCACATGGTTATTTCGTATTGTCAGCTGCCGCAGGTCTATTTGTAGATGCTGCCAAAGGACCAGTTATGCTTAACTATGGTCTAGAAGAATGTCGTTTTACTAAGCCAGTCTATCCAGGTATGACCATAGGTGTGCGACTTACCGTCAAAGAGAAGGTCGCTCAAGAAAAAAGAGAAGACGAAGATTATACAAAAGGTATTGTCAAATGGCTTGTGGATGTTTATGATGAGACTGGAGAGACGGTAGCGATTGCCACAATATTAACGATGGTGAAGATGAGAGGGTAGCTTTTTAAAAATATTATTTCATCCTTTTTGTTTTAAATAATATTACAAAAAAAACTTTATCCTTGTCATACCAAAAGGTATAATCTTACCACGTTAACCATGAAATAAACAAACGTACCAAAGCAGGAAAAGCATTTCTTTCCATGTCTAAAACCATTTTGGGTAGTGTGGAAGGTATTGAAATTATTGAAAATGTTCCCTCAAAAAAGGTATAAGGATGTATATAGCAAAGAATTTATTGAAAAAAAAAGTTGCAGAAGAAAACATTAAAAAAGGTAACACTATAAGATTATATCCAAATGATATAAGGGGAAGTATTTTGTAGAATTTTAAAGTATTGCACGTAAAGATTTGCAAATACACTATATCTCAATTTATCTTGCCTATACTGAAAAAGTTAGCATTCTAATTTTTTGATTAACTTTTTAGATATTATTTAACCTCAAAAAAATATAAATCATTTCTAGAAGCAGGGTTTTCTATTGATATTCTTGTCCTTTTTGTATCTACCCACATTCTTGGATAGGGAGACTTTACCAAGTCATGATAGTTATTATTACCATCAGAAATTAAACATGTTAACTTATTATCTTCACATTCACTAAAATTGCCAAAATTTCCTAAATCTATAAAGCCTAGACAGTAAATACCTTTAGCTTTGGGTATTAATGTAAGGTTAAACGAACAAGATAAATCATTACAATTTAAAGAATATTTTCTCACCACATCATCTTTAAGGGATGATATTTCATTAACAGAACTATTTTTTAAATCGGCATCGAAGTACACATATCCACTATCTATGGCACCAAAATCTGACCTTATTTTCAGCAATATCAAACTAAAATTAATAGACATATTGGAGTTATCAAATAAATCACCATTTTTTAGTAAAAGCTTTGAATCTATATCTTTAAAAACAATAATTGAATCGTTAAGTGAATATTGTTTTTGAACTAAATTTCTTAAATCCAATTCATACTCTCTTGATACAAATGTAGTGCATTCTTGCTCACATTGAAAACCGAAAGTCACAAATAGCACTAAAATTAAAAACGACTTTTTCATATTAAATAATTGTACTTTTCCAACAATTAAAAAATATATTTTGTTCCATATATTAAAGGAAGAATTAATTACTTTCGCTGACTAAACAACCACGGCAACAATTCAGGCTCTCTAATGGCAGCCTCCCAAATTCCATGATTGCCCTCAGGATACTCTGTATATCTTGGATTTTTGCCCAATTCCTTCAGTTTTGCGACCAAGTCTCTGGAAAGCTCAGGTTTTACCACATCATCCTTGGCACCGTGGAAGATCCAAAGTGGCACATCTTTATAATTTTTAACCTTCTCCAAGTCTGATCCACCACAAATCGGTACAGCAGCAGCTATGATTTCTGGTCTCCTACTCAGTAAATCTATGGTGCCAAATCCACCCATTGACAAACCGCCTACATATACTCTTTCTGTATCAATATTCTGGTCGAGCATCAACTTATCAAGCAATTGTATCACGCCATTCATCGGTGGCGTCACTGCTCCACCATTGACAATACTCCATTCAAATCTTTTGACTGGTGCCCAATATCCTTCTTTAGGGCATTGCGGCACAACGATGACAGCTGGAAACTTCGCTTGTACATCAGGAGAAATCAAATAAGGCACGACATTTTTTAGTTGTGCTTTATTGTCATTTCCCCTTTCGCCTGCACCATGCAACCATAAGAATAAAGGTACTTTTTCACCTTTTTTACCATAAGAAGTCGGATAGAAAATATTATATGGTAAAGTATCCTTACTAGCTGTCGTAAAGTTTAATGGAATAGTAACACCTTTTTTTACCGTATTACAACCAAAAAACCCTATAAAACCTAATATAAATAACAAAATGATTCGGTTCATTATTCAATATTTTTGCCAAAGCTAATTATTCTCAGGGATAATGGTGGTGAGCAATTTAAATATTTTTACAATAATTGATTTTAATATTATCTTTCCCAGAGTTCTTGATAGCATTTTTGCAGTTACTTAAAATTCAAATTTGAGTCCACTCCGAAAAGCTAAAATAAAAAAATGCCACCAAGACTCAAAGTCCCTAAGGTATAAAATAATTGATTATTAACTGTTTGAAATAACTTATGCTTTGGGTCTTTCAGCCTTTGTGGCTAAATTATAATTTCCGGAGATGCATCAAATTTGGTAATTAAAACTATTTTAATGAACTTTGTTATTTATTTCTTCTCAAAAAAGCATGAATGTCATCCACCCTTATTACAAATATTAAGTCCATAGTAGGAATTCAAACACAAGACCACAATTTCAAAAAAGGACAAGAAATGAACCAAGTCTCTACTTTGGAACATGGATTTATTTTGATAGAAAATAATGTGATTGCTGATTTTGGACCTATGTCTGATATACCTGACAGAGCAGATGTTGTCATTGATGCTACCGATAGACTAGTTTTACCTTCGTGGTGCGACAGTCATACACATATCGTTTATGCTGCAGGTAGGGAAGGTGAATATGTGGATCGACTCCGAGGTGTATCTTACGAAGAAATAGCCAAAAAAGGTGGAGGCATTTTAAATTCTGCCAATAAACTGCAAGTAACATCCGAAGAAGATTTGTACCTATCTGCAAAAGCTAGACTGGATGAAGTAATTGCAATGGGTACAGGTGCTATTGAAATCAAAAGTGGATATGGACTCAGCACAGAAAGTGAACTAAAAATGCTTAGAGTCATTAGAAAACTGAAAGAAAATAGTCCTATTGAGATCAAAGCAAGCTTTCTAGGTGCACATGCTATTCCCATGATTTACAAGGAAAACAGAAAGGCTTATATTGACATTATCATCAATGAAATGCTGCCACAAGTAGCACATGAAGGTCTAGCAGATTACTGTGATGTGTTTTGTGATAAGGGATTTTATACGGTAGAAGAAACAGACAGAATACTGAAAGCAGCAGCTTCTTATGGTTTAAAAGCAAAAATCCATGCTAATGAGCTAGCCATTTCTGGTGGTGTACAAGTAGGTATTGCCAATAATGCCATTTCTGTAGATCATCTCGAAGCCATAGGTGAAGAAGAGATACAAGCGCTAAAAAACGCTAACACCATTCCAACAGTTTTACCATCATGTTCGTTTTTTCTGAATATTCATTACGCACCTGCACGAAAAATGATAGATGAAGGCCTAGGCATTGCCATTGCTACAGATTTTAATCCAGGCTCAAGTCCATCTGGCAACATATCTTTACTAATGGCGTTTGCTTGCAATAATATGCGAATCCTCCCTAATGAAGCATTTAATGGTGTAACTATAAACGGCGCTTGTGCACTTGAACTAGGAGATACACATGGATCTATTGCAAAAGGAAAGGTTGCAAATCTTATTTTGACCCATGCCATCCCATCGCTTGATTACATGGTCTATTCATTTGGAACCAATCATATAGATAAGGTGTTATTAAGGGGCAAGTTGATTTAAGTATAAGATTGTAGATACATCCGACTATTTTTATGATATTTGCACTTTATTTCCATTAAAAAAATCATTTACAGCAATGTTTTTACACATTCACAAGTCCAAAATACACCGAGTAAAAGTCACTCAAGCAAATCTTAACTATGTAGGATCTATCACTATAGACGAAGATCTTATGGATGCCGCAGATCTCTTCGAAGGAGAAAAAGTTCAGATTGTAAATAATAATAATGGTGAAAGATTTGAAACATACGTCATCAAAGGCGAACGTGGCTCAGGTATGATATGTCTGAATGGAGCTGCAGCCAGAAGAGCTGAAGTAGGTGATATCGTGATTATCATTTGTTATGCCATGATGACTCCAGAAGAAGCAAAAACTTATAAGGCAAAGGCTGTCTTTCCTGATGAAAACAACAGACTAGTCTAGTCGATTCTATCTTTATTCATTACAAAGAGTTATTAGGTCAAAATATTGAATTTTGATTAGTTTTTGGTTATTCAATTGGATCGAATGAAAAAGCATCTTGGCACATTTGCCAAAGTAAGTATATTTTTTGGGGTAGGTATCGTTATGCTTTACCTAGTATATCAGCGCCAAAATATTGCCTTCCAAGCCGATTGTCTCACAAAAGGAACGCCAGCTTCTGAATGTAGCCTCATCTCCAAAATTATAGATGACATTAGCAATGCCAATTATTTTTGGGTCATTATTACGATGATTTTATTTATGATGACCAATGTAATCAGAGCATTACGATGGAAAATGATGTTTGTGGCACTTGGCTATAAACCTAAGTTTATCAATCTATTTGGTACAATTATGATCAATTACCTTGCAAATCTAGGTGTGCCGAGATCAGGCGAAGTCATCAGAGCAGGATTGATTTCCAAATATGAAGATATCCCTGTCGAAAAAGCACTTGGCACCATATTTACAGATAGAATATTTGATGTCTTAATGTTGGCTATAGTAATTGGACTTGCCATGCTCGTGGGTGGTAGCGATTTTTTGGCATATCTAGATCAAAATATCAATCTTGGGGCAAAGTTAGAAAGTATCATGCGTAATCCTATTTTACTAGCCGCTACCTTATTGGGATTATTAGCAATTGTATATTTTGCATTTGCCAAAAGAGAAAGGTTAAAATCTTCAGTCATCGGAAAAAAGATTTATGGCTTGATTGCAGGCTTCTCTGATGGGGTACAAAGTGTAAAAAATGTATCTAGTGTACCACTTTTTATTTTTTATACCGTTGCCATTTGGGTCTTGTATTATTTCATGAGCTATTTAGCTTTTTATTCATTTTTCCCGACATCACATTTAGGACCCACAGAAGGGTTAGTAGTCTTTGTTTTCGGGAGTTTGGGTATATTAATTCCTACTCCAGGAGGTATGGGTAGTTACCATTATTTGGTTGGTGAGGCACTTGCTATGTATGGTGTCAATGGTTCTGATGCCTTTTCATTTGCAAACATTGTGTTTTTTTCTATTCAAATATTTATCAATATCATTTTTGGTATTCTATCATTGATCATCTTACCTATCATAAATAAAGAAGAATGAAAATGCTAGCTTCGAAAGTTTGCAAGAATGTTTATGAAGGACTTCCTTTGATAGAAGAATGGCATCAGCAGGGCAAAAAAATAGTATTCACCAATGGATGTTTTGATCTTCTACACATTGGTCATGTCTTATATCTAGAAGAAGCTAGATCATTAGGAGATATCTTAGTCGTAGGTGTCAATAGTGACTCATCCGTAAGCCAACTGAAAGGTCCCAACAGACCTATCAAAGATCAATATAATAGGTCACATATCTTGGCAGCATTAGCAAGTGTTGACATGGTCATTGTATTTGATGATGAAACACCTATTGATCTTATAAAAGCTATAAAACCTTCCATTTTGGTAAAAGGTGGAGACTGGAAACCCGAGCAAATAGTAGGAAGTGATTTCGTATTAAGTCATGGCGGTCAAGTGAGATCACTTCGTTTTGTAGAAGGGTATTCTACCACAGCTTTAGAGCAAAAGATAAGGAGAAGTTAACATATGCCTAAGATTATAATCTTTAATATCCAAGAATATTTATTGTTGATAACTCTCATCTACTACAAATATATGTGGCAATGTCACACATGCAATAAAAACTAAAAAAGTACTAATCATAGAGACGTTTGGAAGTATATATGTGTGACCTATTACCATCATAATAAATCCAAAAACAGCAAGAATAGTGTAAGGTGCAGCCTGACGATAATAATCTCCTATTGTAAAACTTGGCCATAGTTTTTTGTAATAAGACAACTGACTTTTTAATGAACTCAATGAATGCCATAAGGCAAAATATAAAGCAAATCCAACCAACATTGGTGTAAAATAAAACAATAAGGACAATATGATGATCTTGGAAATTTCGACCAATAACGCCAAAGTATTTAGTTTTTGATGGTATTTTAGAAATAATATAATCAAGACATTAATAATTACTAAACTTACCTGAATATTAGCCATAAGAGTCAATGATAGATCTGGTATAAACCCAATGACCTGACCTATGATCATCTTACTTTCATCCCAATGCCATAATACCGATCCACCAATTGCAAAAACTCCCCAAAAGAAATTGATCAGAATAGAATATGCTTTAGGTATGATGATATTTTCCCAGTTTGACTGTCCGAAATGATATGCAGATATAACAATAAAAATGATGAATGAATACAGCGGAAAGATTAGCCAGAATAAAAGAAACCCAAGGACAGCAGTGACATAAATGGCAAAAAATCTGAATATTTGTTTCTTTGTAAGTTTAGATCTGTGCATTCTTCTAAATAATAAATAATCTGTAGCTCCATGTGGTAAACCTATTGTGACTAACAAAATCCCCAATAGTGGATATTGAATAAATCTTAAAAATTCAGGCAATATCCAACCTAATAATGTAAAAACCAATGTGGTAAAAACTACCAAAGTTGTAAGTCTTAAGCTTATTTTAGCAGACATAATAATTGGTTTTAATTAAAGGATCGGCACTAAATTTTGCAATTACTGCCGATCCTTTTGTTTTTTAGTGGCTTGAATAAAATTATGCTTTAGCTTTTGAAGAACTCACAGCAAGGCTGTAAATTACTAACCCAAAACCTATCTTGTTTACAGCATCACCGATGTTGTATATCAAGTCCATATTCTTCACATCTAATACACCACTCAACCATCCGTCTGTTTCGATAGCCATATACCCTATCGGATAAATCGCCCATCCTACAAGTACAAACCATGCAAGCGCTTTGAAGGCACTCTGTAGTTTCGGGTCATTGGAATTTCCAGCCAATTTGCTAGCAGATCCCAACCACACTTCATACAATATACCTACATAACCCACCGTGGAGATGATACCCCATACAACGCTATTGTCACGATAAGCAGTCTCTCCCAAGTAGCCCGCCACTAGCATAATGAGTGAATAACCGATCATTTTCCACAACAAAGAAATAGGAGCACCAAATGCTCTTAAAATTAAATAGAACTCAACACACATTAATGGAACTGTCAAAATCCAGTCAATGTACCTAAACTGAGTCGGTGATTCGCCCGTCGTGAGCCACACATCTCTCATATAATAATAGTGTACCGCCGCGATCATAGTGATCAATCCCGCGATAAGTAAAGAAGTCTTCCATTTACCTTCTACTTGAGATCTCTCAAAGAAAAAGAAAACAGAAGCGGCAAACATTGCCATGTAACCAATAAAAAAAGTAAAACCAACATAATCATTGGCAGCAAGGCTGCCCGCTAAATTAAAAGTTGCAAGTGAAATACTCATAATATTAATTGTTTTGTTAAATGTTGAAAATACAACACAGGCAACGAACGTAGAAGGTGATAAAAAGTTTTCCAAAAGTTAAGTTTTGTTTAATTTTTATTATTATTTTGTTAAACAAAATAAGTTCAAACTTCTCAGTTAATAAATCTATGGCAATTCCGACATCAATACCTCCCATCCTTAACAAAAGGTAGCTTCTCCATCTTACTCACCTCCAGACTCGCGAAGCCAAAATCATCGACAACCTTACCTAGGACGATATAGCAACCTTTGCCCTGAAATGCGTAGGCTTTCAGACTCGGCGGGAAATGTACCGTGTCAAAGAAGTAGCCATCTACATCGGTCATCGTACCGAAATTCATGAGATCGCCTTTGGATGTGGTGACCCACTTGCGACACACGTAGTAGCCGACCATACGCACTGTCTTGCCGATGTAGTCTTTCATTTGTGTGGCTCTGATGTCTCCTCTGAACTTTGTCTGCAAGAGATCAAAAGGATTGCTGAGCGGAAATCCCAACAACTCTATTTCGTCAAAGCTTTGCTCGTGCTCTGTCTCTTCTAGAATAGGTAGTGTGAAATTTTCCGGTTCCGTGTCAAATAGCATCTCTCCAGCGTAGGCGTGTTTGATGAGTGGATTGTGGACGGCATTTTTTTCCCACATGAGTTCGTACTTATTCATCCCTGTGAAGCGGAAAGCACCGATGCGAATGAGAATTTCTAGCTGCTCCTTGGAGATATTGATACGATGGGTGAAGTCTTTCAGACTGCGATAATCACCGTGTAGCTGCCGCTCTTCGACGATGGCATGAGAGAGTTTTTGCTCTAGATTGGCCAGATGGACGAAGCCTATGTAGATCGTGGTACCATAGATATTGGTGTAATAAGTGGAATTATTGACACAAGGTGCTTCTATCTTGGCACCACACATACGGGCTTCGTGGACATACTGTTCTGTAGAGTAGAATCCACCGAAGTTATTGATCACCGCGGTCATAAACTCAAGTGGAAAGTAGGTCTTGAGATAGAGACTCTGAAAAGACTCTGCCGCAAAACTAGCTGAGTGCGCCTTGCAGAAGGAGTAACCACTGAAACTCTCGATCTGCCGCCAAACTTCCTTACTGAGCTCTTCGGGATAACCACGCTCTTTGCAGTTTTTAAAATATTTCTCTTGCAATCGATAAAAGGTATCCGAACTCTTCTTTTTGCCGGTCATGATACGACGCAACACATCCGACTCATCGAGATCGAGACCCGAGAAATGATGGACGATCTTCATCACATCTTCCTGATAGACCATAACACCATAAGTCTCTCCGAGATGCTCCTCAAACACCGGATGTAGATAGGTGTAACTGTCCGGCTTGTGAAATCGCTGTATGTACTCACGCATCATGCCCGACTGCGCTACGCCCGGACGTATGATAGAACTGGCAGCGACGAGATGTATGTAATTGTCACATCGCAACTTGTGAAGCAGACCACGCATAGCGGGTGACTCTATATAGAAACAGCCGATACAGTGACCAGAACGTAGTTGGGCTTTGACCTTGGGATCTTCTTTGATCAGCGCTACATTATGTACGTCGATGGCTTTGCCTTGGTTTTGTTTGACGAGATCTACAGCGTCTTTGATGTGGCCGAGACCTCGCTGTGAGAGTACATCGTATTTGTGGTATTCGAGATCTTCAGCGCCGTACATATCGAAGTGTACGATGGGAAATCCCTTGGGCATCAGTTGTAATGCGGTGTGATAATTGAGCGGCTTTTCGCTGATGAGAATCCCTCCAGCATGAATGGAGAGATAATTCGGAAACTTCTCAATCATCTTACCATACTTAAAAATGTGTTTGGCAAAGGGATGATGTTTGTCCACGGCCATGGGTTCGTCCACGATGGTGTCTATGTCGGCTTTGGGCAGTCCGAGTACTTTACCGAGTTCACGGATGATGGATTTGCCTTTGAAGGTATTGTAGGTAGCAAGCAAGGCCGTGTGTTCTTTGCCGTATCGCTTAAAGATGTAATCGGTGACATCATCACGATTATTCCACGAGAAGTCGATGTCAAAATCTGGTGGTGATGACCGATGAGGATTGATAAACCGCTCAAAATATAGGTCCAGCTCGAGTGGATCTACATCGGTGATATTGAGATTGTATGCTACGATAGAGTTGGCTCCTGATCCGCGTCCTACATGAAAATAGCCTACGGAATGTGCGTATCGGACGATGTCCCATGTGATTAGAAAGTAAGCACAAAATCCCATCTGCCGTATTACTTTAAGCTCTCGGAGTGTTCGTTCTTCCGCTTTTTTATGCTTTTTGCCAAATCGTTTTATACAACCACTGGTAGCGAGTTTTGTAAGCAACTTGAAGTCGTCTTCAGCATCACCTGTAAAAGTACGACGGTTGTGAAATTTGCTTGCCTCCATCTCTGTATGGCAAGTGTCCAAGATATGCTGTGTATTGGCGATGATGTGTGGATATTGTTGGAATACGTTTTCGAGATGACCTTTTGGGTAAAATATCTCTGATGACTTGGCGCAGTCTTTGGCATCTAGCTTACCGATGACGATGTTGAGATCGATACATCGGAGTAGTTTGTGCGCCTTAAATCCATCCTGATCCGCGAAAGTCACGGGAGTGAAGATGACGAGTTTGTCGGGATAATTTTTGAGATAAGAAGAATATAGATGATTGACTTCTTCAGGTCTTACGCCTGCATACTCGTACTCACGGAGCAGATCCACGCCTTTGGGCAGTTTACGATAGATGATGTAGCAATGCTGGAGTTCGGGTGCTTCTTTGGGTAGTGGTTCGCCTGATAGCGATGACTCCGTGAGTAAGGAACAAAGCTCGCGCCATCCTTCATCATTGCGCGCGATACCGAGATACAGAAATTCATTGTCCTGACGAAATTCTATGCCGAGTATGGGTTTGATACCTTGCTCGCGACAGGCTCGTACAAACTGGAAAGCTGCGGAAGTATTATTGATATCAGAAAATACGAGTGCATCCACGCCATAAGACTTAGCGATGCCAGGCAAATCTTCTGGTGCGAAGGTGCCGTAGCGGAGACTGAAGTATGAATGACAGTTGAGATACATGTTGTTAATTACAAATTATGAATGATTTGAACGATTCGAACGACGACAATCTCAACGACGAACGACTCGAATGATGAATGATTTGAACGATGTGCTATTCAAGTTTTCTATTATTTAAGCGTTAAATGTATTATGTCGTTTTATACGACAACATAATGACGTTATTTATGGCAAATGTAAGATATTTGATAGGAATAAGAAACAAAAGCCAAGAAAAATCAAAAAAATTAATTGTTATATTGTATTCCAATGTAACTTTGAAGCCAATTCACCTAACGCATCAAATTTAAATATGGAAAAGAAAATTGCATTACTGTCACTTGTACTTACATTTTCAATGATAATAAATTATGAGTGCACATGCCAAAATCTTATAGAAACGCTCATCCCCTATCGTGAAAAAGAAAAATGGGGGTATAAAGATCGGCAGGGCAAAAAAATCATTGAGCCTAAATATGATAAAGCATCTTTGTATAGTAAATCACTTGATTTCACAAACAACGATGAATATTATGATCAATATGAATCAATAAACGTAGCCCCCTTGGCGCTAGCTACCAGAGACGATATAAATGAGCTATTAAATTTTGAAGGCAAAGTAATTTTCTCATCACCTCATAAGTTTAACCTAATTCAAAGTTCTACAGGTATCTATATATGTCCTGACGATAGTGAAACTGAGAATAATGAAAACCTTATGAAATGCTATAAAATGTCAAGCAATAGAAAGTACATCTCATCCTTTGAAGTAGATTACATAGAAGAGGGTGATGATTATTATGTCAACTTTTATAATGCAAATGATATTGAATTTCAAGACCAAACTCTTTTTTCAAACAATGAAGTAATACTTTGTGATTACAAATTTCAACCATTCCTAAAACCTATATATGATGTAGCTTTTATATCTTATAACGGTTATTACATAGGCCAACGATACAATGAAGAAACTGGGAATAATAAAAAATTCTTAGTAAACAATGAAAAAATAATCTACCAATTCGAAGATAACCAAATACCTAATTCTTATGTAGGGTACGGAAAGTTTCAATTCCAACAAGATAGCACTCTATATTTGATAGATACTTTAGGCAATATTGAAATTTTTGGACGATTACAGAACTTGTCACAATTTGATGAGTATGGGTATGCACAAGCTAACACATTGGATTACAAGTTGTGTCTGGTTAACATTAAAGGTACAATTAAGTATCAAACGGAGAATAATTACGACTATATTAGAGTTCAAAGATTCAAAAGTTATAATCACTATATCATAGGAGACTCTTATTTTTCATCATTGAGCGGCAAGGTTACACTTGTAGAGCAAGAAACTTCTTCTAATCAAACTCCATCAAACAATGATGGCTCTCAGTGCTTTGAAGATGGACTAAAATTATTCAACAATAAAAACAACTATGGATTGAAAAATGCAAGTGATCAAGTAATTCTAGAAGCCAATTACGATTATATAAGTAGAATTGATGATATTGGGTGGGATGCATTAGTAACAAGTAATGAACGAAAGTTCTTTATTCCAACTGGTAAAGGTAAATTTATTAATAATCATTATGATGATTATGTTATTCAAAATGGTAGTAAATTGGTTGAATGCGCGTATGGCGGAAAAGTAGACTTATATACAATCGATGGTACTAAGTTAAATGTGAATCCTATAATTAAACTAATTCACTTTTATGATACTATTGCCCACTCAAATATTGCATTTATTGACAGTAATTATCAACTTTTTATTTATAAAAATGAAATACTTAATCCATCATGTTTTATAGAAAAATCCGAAATTGAAAGCTTTATTTTGAATATTTTCGACATGAAGGCAAATGAAAAATGGCTATATTGTACCTTATTCGAACCTGATAGAAAATATTACTCGGCTAACTGCGAATTAATTACATCAAAAAACGGAAGATGTGTTTCATTACTAAATGATATTGCCGTTATTTCTAAAAATCAAAGTTATGGCATTGAGAGAATCAGTACTGGTGAAGTTTTAATAGAGCCTAAGTTTAAATTTTATCCGCACTCAGTAGGTAGAGATTCTGTAGTATGTTTAATTATAAATGATACTTTAGCAAAATGTGTGAGTTACAATACAAACGATATATTTTATTACCCAATTAA
The DNA here is from genome assembly GCA_035299145.1 of Saprospiraceae bacterium. Taxonomy (GTDB): domain Bacteria; phylum Bacteroidota; class Bacteroidia; order Chitinophagales; family Saprospiraceae; genus OLB9. The sequence continues at coordinate 815,247 of DATGWZ010000023.1, read as the reverse complement.
GTATAATTCACGCTCCCGCGTAGTTAATTCAAATAGGAGAGCGGTCTCAAAAGATTGTAATGAGGGCTACGTCAATGCAAATGATGAATTAGTTATTGACATGAAGTTTTCTAAGGCAAATGACTTTAATAATGGATTTGCATTAGTAAAAACACAAAAAAAAGAAGGTCTAATTGACACTTCTGGTACTTTTGTTATACCACCTATATATGAAGGAATTACACCGAATATTGATTATACTTTCTTTTATTGTTTTAAAAATGATTCTTTGCATATTTACGATAAGCATTTTAAAATATTATTAAGGCAGTATTATTCTATGAAATATTACACAGAGTTTTGTTACTTTTATAAATCAAAATTCTGTTTACTTCCTGATAAAGATTACTGGAAAATAATTGACGACAGTGGGGCTGTTGTGAAGAACATTGTTGCAAAAAATTGTAATGGAGAATTCCCAATAATATTTGATGATAAATCAAATGCATACTATGTTATGGCAAAAGAGCTAGTTAGAATTAATAATCCAAATAGCATTGTACTTAAGAATGGTAATACCCTTAATAAAATTGATAAATATTTTGAAATTCGAGATAAAAAGGGAAATTGTTTATTAAAATATGAATATCAGTTTGATAGGTTTTTAGAAAATGGAGATTCAACGCTCATTCTTTGTGGTAAGTCATCATCAAGAGATTATTTAAAAGCAGTATATGATATAAATGGAAAAGAAATAATACCGTTTGATAATTTTGAAATTGAGCACATGGAATCACATGGATTGTTTTTAATTCGTATTAATGAAGAAAGTGTAGGTTTCCTTGATTATGTAGGTAATCGTTTTTAATGTACTACTCATAAATGGTTAAGCAATAGTTTAGTATTAAACTTTTCATTGGTCGCTGAAAAAATCTTTTCATACCACCATTAAACCTATTGGTTTTATCTTGACAGAGCACTAGCTATTTACAGGTATGTAGCCTTTGCTAAATTCAAACATTTTATTGTTATTTTAAAGACGTAGTTCACACAATCATTTCTCAAAACCTTGTACCTTATGCTTTAGCCCTGAGTAGGATTTTAACACTGCCTTTGCACTTCCTACTGAGAGTGGCGACTCGATCAGTAGTGGCAATTTATTCCCATCATCTGTCACCCAAACTTGCATTTTATTACCATCTTTAAATACATTGCCCGTTACTAGGTCAGGTATAACCTTGATCGTATTAAAAGTGCCTAGATCTTTGATTTCAAAATTCTTTTGTTTGCCTTCATAACGTACTTTTATAGGATAGATATTCTCGTCAAATAATATTTTGGTGGGAATATGTTCGCCTTCTTTGTAAGCATTTACATTTATATTTCTCATGGAATATAAGACCGAAAGAAGGTCATGAGTACATGCCGGCACTGTAATATATTTTCTCTTGGCTGTTTCACGTGTCCTACCATTAAAACTGATGGCAAATCTACTATTTTGATTGAATGAGAGACTATCAAACTTTCTGTAATTACCCTCTTCCACTATGCGTACAAATGACTTTGGATACAATGTCTTTTTATCGATCACACTATGAAAATAATCACGTACTCTGAAAAATGGATCATAACTTTTGTACGTCTTACCATAAACGGTCACCTCATAACTGTCATTTTTTTCCACTAGATGAAAAACTGCCTCTCCGGCCGGAATCCAGACAAATTGCCAATTGTAATATGCCTTGTAAACTATTTTTTCTCCAGACACAAATGCAGTATTCTCTATCTTACAGTCATTGATAGGAATATCAGAAATAGCTTCATCCGCTCCTGTACTAAAATACAAGACACAAGCCAAAATTATGATATATACGCCATTATAATATTTCATACAGTCCTATAACTCCAAAATGAAACAAAAAATTTCATCTCTAATCAAAATAATCATATCAGCTTCAGATCCAAGATATTGCCCATACCATAACAGACCCTGCATCTTGGCTCATATTTATCCTTTTCGCCAAGTAAGACGGTGTCTTGTTCTGTACTCAATCTATATGAGTGGGTAGCCAAGTTACCGCAGTGTGGACATATGGCATGTACTTTTGTAATGTATTCTGCCACTGCAAGTAAATTTGGCATAGGTCCGAATGGTCTGCCTTTGAAATCCATATCTAATCCAGCGATAATCACTCTAGCACCTTTTATGGCTAGCCTTTGGCACACGTCGGGTAATTTATCATCAAAAAATTGAGCTTCATCTACTCCGATGACATTAATGTCTCTCACATGGTCAAAAATCTCGATGCTACTCTGAATAGGAATGGAGTCTATCATATTCTCATCGTGCGACACGACATTAGTTACATCGTATCGAGTATCTTTAGAAGGCTTAAAAATTTGAACTTTTTGATTGGCGATTCTAGCCCGTTTGAGTCGCCTTATCAGTTCTTCCGTCTTTCCTGAAAACATAGAACCACAGATTACTTCTATCCAACCACTACGTTGACTTTTAAAACCAGGCTCTAAAAACATATTTGCTCAAATTTTGCACAAAGAAAGCAGAAAATGAATAGATTTTATAATAAATAGACATGACTTATTGTTTTTTTGCGTTTATATCTGTAAAAATGTCCGATTTTACTGACACTCATAACTTTGGTATAAAAATTGTACACATTATAAATAATTATAATATAATAAAATATTTTAAATAATGGATATTCAGGTATTTAATAAGAAATTACACAAAATAAGTGCTCTTACAGAAAATGCCATTTCAGATGGTCAATTTTCACCACTAGAACGCGAGCTTATCTTAAGTTATATTCGTGAGCTATACGATATTGTACTCGACGAAAAACATCCATTAGATGTCAGGCAAGCTCCTGTAGTGGTCGAACGAAAAATGGAACCTGTGTACGCTGAACCTATCAGACAACCAGAAGCACCCAAAGCAACTCCAATAGCTGAACCTATTGTCATACCCCAACCCGTTGTACAGACTGTCGTGGTGGAAGAGAAAGTAGTCGCCATCCCACAACCCGAACTAGTGCAGGTCATAGAAGAAGTGGTCAAAGTGGAGCCAGTCAAACAAGTAGAAGTACAAAAGCCATCTTTTGTCCCGAGTGCGGCTAGCGCTGATGCCCTCTCAGAGTTATTTGTAGATGAGAAGATCTCAGACCTATCTGATAAACTGGCACAATCTCCAGTCAAAGACCTTACTAAATCTATGGGTATTAATGAGCGTATTTTTACACAACAAGAACTATTCGGAAACAATCAAGCACACTTTAGCGAGACGCTAGAAGGGTTAAATAAATGTCAAAGTTTTGATGAAGCCAAACAATATCTCGTCAATAACGTAATATATAAATATGATTGGGTAGCAGAGCCAAAAATTAAAAAAGCAGCGACCTTCATAAAATTAGTCAAAAGAAAATTTGTTTGAAAATGTAAATCCGTATGAGCAAAGATATTGCCATTTTCCTTGATAAAATTAAACTTCCACTGGCACTAATCGCTGTATTGTGGATTATCAAGGCTGTAGATTACTTATTTGATCTACAATTAAAGAACCTAGGCATTTATCCACGAGATTTTGCAGGTTTGGCAGGTATCTTTACATCACCTTTTATACACTCTAACTGGGATCACTTGTACTCAAATACGATGCCCATATTAGTACTGACTTCCATTATGACCCTTTTTTATAGGAAAGTAGCCGTATCTGCGTATTTCACAATCATGGTAGGTACAGGATTATTGGTATGGTTGTTTGCTAGAGAATCTTATCACATCGGAGCAAGTGGCATGGTATATGGCTTGGTTTCATTTGTTTTTTGGACAGGTGTTTTTAAGAAAAATATAAAATCTGTCATTCTAGGTCTTATTATCGTTACCCTATATTCAGGCCTATTTACCAATATGTTTCCCAATGTAGAAGAAAGGATATCATGGGAAAGCCATATGTTCGGTGGTCTCATAGGTTTATTTACTGCTTTTATTTTTAAGAATGTAGTAGAAGATGATGAAAAAGAATATCATCAGTCCCCATGGCAATATGATGATGGTCCTAGACAATATTTTCTACCAGGTGACGTTTTCGAAAAAACTAAGAGACAACGTTATTTGGAATATCTTGAAGCTGAACGACTCAGGATAGAAGCTGAGAGAATCAGAAGAGAAGAAAACAACTATCTTTAACGAAATAAAATAAGGATTTTCTGCTTTGTAAATTAATTTTGTTACAAAACAAAAGCTAGTACAAATCCGTTGATTACCTTTGAGCAAATATCGTGAATCCAGTAATTCAAATGTATGGCCGCTTGGACAATTTGCCCACTGTAGATATTGTTAAGTTAAGGACATTTTGATAGGACCAATAAAGCAAAAACAACCAAGCGATGAATGATTTTTTTGATCATCTGATACATGAATTTGAACTCCCTCTTTCAAATCCTGTATTAATTTTCTCGCTGATTCTTTTTATTATATTACTTTCACCCATCCTATTAAAAAGGTTAAACATACCTGGCATAATTGGCTTGATCATATCAGGTGTCATCATTGGACCACATGGTCTTAATATCTTAGAAAAAAATTCTGCAGTGGAGCTTTTTTCTACTATTGGTCTACTCTATATCATGTTTATTGCGGGTCTTGAACTTGATATGAACGAATTTAAAACCTACAGAAACAAGAGTCTTCTATTTGGGTTTTTTACATTTATCATCCCTATTGTAATTGGATTTCCAGTTTGTTATTACCTATTGAGCTATGACTTTAATGCGAGTTTGCTCACAGCGAGCATGTTTGCTACACATACACTTGTAGCTTACCCCATTGTAAGTAGATTTGGGATTGCAAAAAACCAAGCCGTAGCAATCACAGTTGGCGGCACGATACTGACGGATACAGCTGTGCTAATTATACTTGCTGTCATCATGAGAAATGCACAAGGTAATCTCAATGCAGAGTTTTGGTACAAACTTACGATATCATTAGCTATTTTTTCTGGCATTATGTTTTTTATCATTCCTAAGATAGCCAAGTGGTTCTTCAGAAAGCTTGAAAGTGAAAAACATGCCCATTATATCTTTGTACTTTCAGTGGTCTTTTTTGCAGCTTTCCTAGCTGAAGTGGCTGGAGTAGAGCCCATAATTGGTGCTTTTGTAGCTGGTCTTGCTTTGAATAAATTGATACCCCATTCGTCAGCATTGATGAATAGGATCGAGTTTATGGGAAATGCATTATTCATACCATTTTTCTTGATTTCTGTGGGCATGATTGTGGACTTGAGTGTAATCATGAGTGGCAATCAGGCATTAATCGTTGCGGCATCACTTACGATTGTTGCTCTCTTGGGCAAATGGCTAGCAGCTTGGCTTACCCAAGTTATTTTTAACTATAGCAAATCCCAACGTCAATTGATATTCGGTCTGAGCAGTTCTCATGCAGCAGCAACATTGGCAATTATTTTGGTAGGGTATAAAGCTGATATCCTAGATGAAAACATTCTAAATGGCACCATCATTCTTATACTCATCACCTGCGTAGTGGCTTCATTTGCTACAGAAAAAGCATCAAAAGAGATCATCATAAGTGGTGAAAATGAAGGAAGTTTTAGCCATACTCCATTAAATCTGACCAATGAACATATACTGATCCCAATAGACCGCGAATCGACGGATAAAATGCTGGAATTCGCCCTACTTATAAAAGACAAAAAATCACCAAACCCAGTCTCTATCTTAAGTGTTGTGCCCAATGACCACGAAGCAGAACTTAATATGCTAAAAGCCAAAATGCGTCTAGAAGAGTATGTCAAAGTAGGTTCAGCAACAGAGACAAAGGTAAATATTATTGCTACCATAGACCATAATGAATCAAGTGGTATCTCCAGAACATCAAGGGAGATCATGTCAGATATTATCATTACTGCATGGCCAGAGAAAACGGGGCTTTTAGATAAGATCATGGGTGAAAAGCTCGAAAACATTATCAACAATACAGATAAAACTATTTTTATCAGTTATATTAAAAGACCTTTTGTGTCTGTAAAAAGAATTGTTTTATTGACACCACCATTGTCAGAATTGGAAAATGGTTTTAATACATGGTTAATGAAGTGTTGTAAACTTGCTCAAGAACTCAGTCTTCCAGTCATACAATATGGAGACTCCAAGACCAATGAAGCTCTCAATGTTGCTATAAAAAGGATGTCTCAAAATGTCTCTGTGACTTTCAGATCGTTTGAAGATTGGGATGACATTCTTATTATTTCACGTGAGATAGGTGATAATGATTTGCTTATGCTCGCTACATCTAGAAAAGGTTCGGTTTCTTATGCGAGTGTGATGGATAATATTCCCTCAAAACTTGAAAAGTATTTTGAAAAAAATATTAAGTTTATTATCTATCCAAAGCAGCATGATTCGTCTCATCATTCTGAACATTATGAAAACATCAATCGTGGCCCAATTTCTAAAGGTATCGAGACGATCGGAAAAGGTATAGAAACAATCTTCCGTTTAGGCAAAAATGATGAATCTGAATCCAAAAAGTAGATTACCTAAGTGCTTTATAATATTTGATTTCTTTGGCTTTTAGGATAAACTCATTCTTTGATATGGTGAATCCTGCCTTACCATCTAGTATGCCCAACTTAAGAATGTAAGTCCTAAAAAATCTAAAATATGGTCCAAATATTATCTTTAAAAGTGGTGGTTTTTTACCTGACTTAATCCATTCCTGTGCCCGAAGTTTCGCATAATAATCAAACTTTTCGACCATATGTGCCTCACTGTTAAAGCTGTAATGTCTTATTAAACCAAGTATTCTCACATGTTTTAATTGAGTAGACGATACAAGTTTTTCATGAACATAGCTATCATTCCACCTAGTCACTTTTTTATTAAATAATCTAATATTCCAATCAGGAAACCAACCACAATATTTGACAGGGTATTCTCCAAAATATGTCTGAATATTCATTTCGAAGATATTTTCTAAGTTGGGTTTTAAGTTTTTTAAGTTTTCAATCAACTCTTCATTCAAAACTTCATCAGCATCCAGACATAGTATCCAATCATTTTTCGCTTTGTCTACCCCAAAATTTTTATTGGCAGAATAGCCTTCCCATGATTTCTTATATACTGAAGCCCCTAGTTGGAGTGCAATATTCTCTGTTTTGTCGTCAGACCTATCATCTAGTACCACGATCACATCTTGGGTAACTTGCCATAAAGCTGTGATAGTTTTACTTATGGTGACTGCTTCATTTTTTGCTATAATTACGGCACTATATTGCATCTTTACTATCAGATTATTTTTCCTGAAGCTATAAAAGTAGGATTGACCATGGTACTTTTATTGTATGCCAATGGTAATCCTGTCTGACTGTCGACTAGACTTCCACCTGCTTCCTCTATAATGATTTGGCCAGCTGCTGTATCCCATTCCATTATGTGAATCATACGTGGGTAATAGTCGGACTCACCTTTAGCAATGCTGACAAATTTTAATGAACTGCCTAGTTTGATCATCACTGGAGCGTCTAGAACATCGATGTACGAACTAGTATTGATATCCATATAACTCCTACTAGAAACTACTTTAATACCTTTTTGCTGGAGATTAAACCTGCTAACTGAGATTTGTGATTTAATACCATTCTTTATTTCAAATGCACCTTGATCTTTTACTGCATAATACATTCGCTCGAATACGGGCAGATATATAAAACCTAAAATTGCCTTTCCATGACCTACCAAAGCCAAATTGATAGCAAATTCATCCGTTTTATCTAGAAACTCCTTAGTTCCGTCCAATGGATCAATGAGCCATACATAATCCCATTTGCTGCGTATTTCGTAACTATCTATTTCTGTTTCTTCTGAAATAATGGGAATATCTTGGTAGGAAGTTTTGAGAAAATTATAAATAATGTCATTAGATGCAGTATCCGCGATGGTCACAGGTGTATTATCTGTTTTGAGTTGTGTGTCTAGGGATTCTTCATCGTTTTTATAATAATGCAAAATAACTTCTCCCGCCTTGCGTAGCATGTTTAAAATCTCTTCTATTCCTTCTTCTGTGATCATTATTTTACATTTAAAAAAGGGAAGCGTCGACAAAGTTATTATTTGCTCGACGCTTCTCTGCTAGACATCCAATTTTTATTTCTAACTTATTGGATGGTAAAATTTACTGTTTTGGTCGATTTATTACCTTCTTTATCTGTTGCAGTCACTGTGAATGTTCTTCCACCTGAAGTCTCATTCGCCCCAATTGGCAAAGTAACATTTGCAATAACATGGCTCGTCTTAGAGTCAAAAGTGGTGATCTTAACACCTCCTGCATCTATTTCCGCGAGCTCTTCGTCATCAGTAACTGTTCCTACCAGCGGGTAAGTATTACCTTTCAGTAAGACTGAACCTTCAACTGGCGCTGTGATGGTAATGACTGGTGCTGTGTCATCTTTGCTACAAGAAACCATTCCTAACGAAAGTATTAGAAATAGTAACAATACTTTTAATGTATTCATTTATATTATGTTTTAAAGAATTAAGAAAAATCTAGTTATTTACCATTAAAACGATTGATCTTAAGTATTTGTTGCTAATCAAATATTGATAATTTTTATTTTTGACCCAAAATCTACCTTAGCGTTCCTATCAGCCCACATACCAAGAATCATTCCACCACCACCTGCACCACAGAGTTTCAATGTATATGTTTCACTTTGTAAACCTTGAACCCATAATTCCATAAATTGTGGATGAATCATCTCTTCAAAATGGCGTGTTTGCAATTTACTTATGTTTTTTGTAGCCTGCAATAATGCATTTTTGTCACTTGACATACACGCATTGATAGCCTTTTTGTTTTCTTCCGACAGTAGTCTTACTGCATCTGTAAAAACATCTGATTGTCTTAATTTCTGTCTAAAAATGTCCACATAATGCTCTGTTTGTCTCGAAATACCTGTATCGATCAAAAAATATCCGTAATCATTAATATCCAAATCTATCAACTCAATAACTCCTGACTCATTTATCAGAATACCCCTATTTAGGTAAGAAACAAGTGGATCTAATCCCGAACTCGCTCCATGAAAAGCACTTTCCGTAGCGCCAAGGATAGTTTTTAATTGCACTAAATCTTTAGTAGGTGTATTACAATATCTATCATAAAAAGCCGCAATTAATGCTCCACTACTTCCCAAACCATAACCTGTGGGAATATCAGAAACAAACTTAAGTCCATTTTCAATATCGTGCATGAATCTTTTGATATCATACATGTTACAAAGATCTGCATCATTTTTCAGAAAAGTCGCTAATCGATGAAGTCCTTCTACATTTATATCTGAAGCATCATTAAAATCCCATGACCCTGCAAAGCCTGAAAATGGCACAGCCAAGGCACCAGAACCTAAGGTAACTGTATATTCTCCGTAGAGAAGTAATTTAGAATAAAAAAAATTACTGATTTGCATCAAAGTTGTGACATTTTTGTATGATATCTGTGATGAAAGACTTACTTTTGCCTTGTAAATTTTCATTTAAAGAAACAAAAATAAGAAACGATATGACATCATCGACAGAATCAGTCAGATTATATTGGATATACACGATTTTATCTTTGGCAGGTACAGTAGCTTTCCTTATGATAAAGCCAGAATGGTTTTGGGTAATGTTACCGCCACTATTGACATATTTTATCAAAGCGATGAAGTGGATGTAATATTCTAACGCAATAAATAATAAAAAAGCCCTAATGTTCTTATAGAATATTAGGGCTTTTTTGTTTCTATTAGTTAAAGTAGTAAGTAAGTGTCATACTCTAAAAAAACTATGCGTACACTCCGGAAAGTACTTAGCTTGAATATCTGAAAAATCTTTATTTTACTCCGTAGATCATCAACCGTTTCTCTTTAGAACTAGGGTAAAAAAACGATTGATTATCATCTAATATGTGTTTTCGGAGTAGACTCAATTATTAATAAAAAGAGCCTGTGATCATTTTGGCGACCACAGGCTCTATATTATGTTATCTCTCGTAAGAGATTAATTATCGACAATTACTTTTTAATATCAAATTCGTAGCTGTCAGCATTATCGTTGTTAGTTACTTTTACATCCACCACATTCAATAAGTAATAATTACTTCCTTTTTTAGCAATAAAGATATCACCTTTTGCGACTTTATTACTTACATCTCTTGTGCCTATTTTTGCTGTGAACGGTGTACCATTACCCCAAAGTCCAGCTATCTCTTCTTTGTACTTAATGGCATCGAAAGAAAAGTTTTCAGATATCCCATTTGCACCTTTTTTAATGTACTTAACTTCTGTGCTATTAACACCTGAAATTTGTTGTAACCAATTACTAGCCACGGGTGCACCTAAATCAATTCCTTCGTCTCTAAGTTCTGCAGATGCATCCATTGATCCAGTTTTAGCTCCATTGTCGAGGTCTAATCCACCTGTACCAACTGGTCCGCCTTGATTAAGAAGTACTCCTTTTAATACATCAGCATTAGTTAAAGCTACAGTAGTTACAGCAAAAGACTTTGTTGTTTTATTACCCTTAGTATCTTCTAAGATGAAGCTATATGTTTTTGTAGATACGTCTGAGTGTGCTCTAATACCAATAAAATAAGTACTAAAACTTTCAACATCAGTTCCAGTCAATAAAGTTGGGTTAGCATTTAGTGATAATCTGTCTAATGGGATATTAACACCCGCTTCTTGAACAGTAATTATTCTTAACGGATTGTCCGTTTTTGCTCCTTTTAATTGAACTACAAAATCTTCGTTTACTTTAAAAGTAACATCAGATGATACCGTAGTATCTGTAGAAACAATCTCTAAAGTAGGATCTTGGTCAGTATCAATGATGTTAGTATCGTCTCCACATGACGTAAAGAACACACTAAATGCCACAAATACAAATACAAATCTGAAAAAATTTAATGATTTCATAAAATTAAAAATTAGTAAGGTTTATCCTGAAATGTTTTGAATTCAGGTTGTCCAAAATGGACGTTGCAATTTAATAATATCAAACAAATTGGGGTTTGTCAGCAGAAAATAAATAAATACAAAACAAAGGTAAATCTTTTTGTACTAACAAAAAGATATTTAATAATTTATTAACATATGAAAGGGATGTAAAATGAAATGTATATTCCTATTGGCAAAGTGATATAGTTCCTTGGTATAATCGGTTCATAAAGAATCTTGTAAAGTCTTTATTTGATAGTGAATTATTGCCCGTTTCAGCGAATGATGTAGAAGTTTATATTGAATATGGTCAGGCAAGCTGATGCGATAAACAGATCATTATGCCTTTATAAATCCTATGATTGATACAATTGTATACCATCACCACTTTGGATAGGTAATATAGACATATCAATGCCAAAGTTCAATTTATACATTTGAGAAATCTCGTTTGTCCACTTTTGGTCAAGTGGGCCTTTTACTAAATTGATTGTGCAACCACCGAATCCGCCTCCCATCATTCTTGCTCCAAGTATGTTTTCATTTTCTGAAGCCATGGTAACTAGCCAATCCAACTCATGACAACTTACTTCATAATCTTGAGATAATCCTTCATGGGATGATGACAATAACTTGCCCAAAGTTATTAAATCATCGTCCAAGAGCGCTTGTTTTGCATCCATTACGCGCTGATTTTCTTTGATAACAAAACTAGCTCTACGGAATAGTTTCTCATCTAAGATATTTTTAATTTGAGCAATATCAGAAATATCTAGGTCACGTAATGAAGATATAGGTCGATATGATTTAGCAATAATCTCTACTGCTTTTTCGCATTCAGCCCTTCTATTGTTATAATCAGTGTGTAATAAATTGTGTTTTACATTGGTATTAAAAAGATAAAAGCTGTGATTGCTAACATGTAAAGGTATTTGTAAATATGAATTGTCCCTACAATCTAGTAAGATAGCATAGTCTTTTATGGCATTTACGATCGTGAACTGATCCATGATGCCGCCTCTGACACCATAGCCACGTTCTGCTTCTACAGACTTCCGAACGATATCATCTTTAGTTAAACCAAGATCATATAAATTATTTATTAAAGATACAAGGCCACATGTAAGGGCTGAAGAAGAAGATATACCGCCACCAATAGGTAAATCACCGCCAAAAACTAAATTAAAACCTGAAATCTTCTCTCTTCCTAATACTTCAATTACTTGAAAAACAAACTTTTCCCAACCATATTTTGGAAGGTGATCTTCTTTCAAATCAAAAGTTGAAGTCTCTTGAATGTCTGCTGCAATGATTTTTATAGTTGAATTTTGTGCCTTTGAAGCATAAAAATATATACCTTGGCTGATGGCAAAGGGAAGGACAAAGCCTTCGTTATAATCTGTGTGTTCACCAATGATATTTGCTCTTCCAGGGACAAATAACAAAACATCGGGTGCCCCAAAATTAATTACAAATTCTTGTTCAATATTGTATTTCAAAATCGAAGATGATTCCATACTATTAAGCAAATGATTGCATTTCTACAAACTTTTTGTAAGCTCCGTCAGATTCTAGAAGTTCGGTATGTGTGCCAGATTGGATGATTCGACCGTTTTCAAGTACTAAAATGAGATCTGCATTTTGAATAGTACTAAGTCTATGTGCTACGATAACAGAAGTTCTGTTTTGCATAACTTTATGAAGTGCTTCCTGAACTAATTTTTCAGACTCAGAGTCCAAAGCAGAAGTCGCTTCATCCAATATTAAAATGGGTGGATTTCTCAATATTGCTCTTGCAATTGTCAACCGTTGTCTTTGTCCACCACTCAATTTTAATCCTCTGTCTCCAATATTGGTAGCATATCCATCAGGTAAAGCAGAGATGAAATCATGAGCATTGGCAATGATGGCAGCTTTTTTTACATCGTCATCTTTGTAAGTCTCCGCGCCAAATCTTATATTGTTTCCAATGGTATCATTAAATAAAATGGCGTCTTGACTCACAATACCATACATACTTCGTAGAGATGTTAGGTCAAGGTCTCGTAAGTCTAAACCATCTATAGTGATACTACCTGATGTGACATCATAAAATCTCGGCAGCAAATCTACAAAAGTGGATTTACCAGCGCCAGAAGAACCAACTAATGCGACTATTTGACCTTTTGATACTTCTACGGAAACGTGATCTAATGCTTGTAACTCCGTATCTTTATACTGAAACGATACATCATTAAAAATGATCTTATCATCAAAACCATTCTTTATTAATGCATTTGGTTTGGTTAAGATTTCATTGTGCGTCATCATGATACGGTCTATCCGATCCATGGCGGCGAGACCTTTCTGAATATTAAAATATGCATTAGAAAATGATTTTGCAGGTTCTATGACTTGGTAAAATGCAAAAACAAACGCAAAAAATGTTTCAGGATCTAGTTCATTTTTAAAAACCAAACTCGATCCATACCACATAAGAATGGTGACGACGGTCACTCCCAAAAATTCAGAAACAGGTGAAGCTAGGTCCCTTCTATTTATTACTTTGATCAAAGTATTTCTAAAAAAATTATTTTCTTTATCAAATTTTGTAACGTTGTATTTTTCCGCATTAAAGCCTTTGATAATGCGCATGCCTCCCAGTGTTTCGTCGACTTGAGCCGTAAGGTTAGCTATGGAGTCCTGCACATTGACAGACTCTTGTTTGAGTTGAGATACTACCCTTCCAATGATGGCGCCAGCTACTACCACCAGAGCAAATACAAAAAGTGTTAAGGAAGGGCTAATGTAGAACATAAAAAAAATACTTCCCAACATGATGATCGGTGCTTTAAACACCGCTTCAACTACATTTAATATCGACCATTCTATCTCTTGAACATCTGAAGTCATACTTGAGAGAAGTACACCTTTTCTTTCATTAGAATAAAATGAAAGTGGAAGTTCTAAAAACTTTTGGTAAAGCTGCTTGCGCAGGTCATAGATAATCCCATATCTCAGTGGAGCAATAAAGTATAGTGCACCATACCTGAAAATGTTTTTACAAAAAAAGACAAATATAAGGGTAATACAAACCCACAACAAAGCTGTCTCTCTGCCTTGTGTATTAATTAAGGTGGAGATATAATACTTAATCCAATCATTATTAAGGGCAAATTCCGTCGGCTTGACAGGTATCTCGTCTACCCTATCAAACAACATCGAAAAAAAGGGAATCAATAACGGGATGCTGATGACCGTAAATATGGACAGAAGAATATTTGAAATGATGCTTAGTATGAAGCTTCGTTTATATTCCTTGATCCGGGACAGCAATCGCCATAATCCCTTCATTTAATTTATTTTTATTGGATCATTATTCATTACAATCATTCATATCGAACGTATTCATGAAGCCAGTGTTAAAATCACCTGCTCTGAATGCTTCATTTTTCATCAATGCCTTGTGGAAAGGAACTGTTGTTTTAATACCTTCAATGATGAATTCGTCTAATGCGCGCTGCATTTTTTTAATACAATCTTCTCTTGTCTGCGCTCTACAGATCAATTTTGCAATCATAGAGTCATAATATGGTGGTACAGAGTAACCTGCATATACGTGTGTGTCTACACGTACACCATGACCTTTTGGACTGTGGAAAGAAGTTATCTTACCTGGGCTAGGTCTAAAATTATTCATCACATCTTCTGCATTGATACGACATTCCATCGCGTGCATAGTCGGATAATAATTTTTACCAGTAATAGCAATACCCGCTGCTACTTTGATTTGTTCTTTGATTAGATCGTGGTCTATAACTTCTTCGGTCACAGGATGTTCTACCTGAATTCTAGTATTCATCTCCATGAAATAGAAGTTTCTATGTTTGTCTACTAGAAATTCTATCGTACCTACACCTTCATAATTGATGGATTTACCCGCTTTTACAGCAGCATTACCCATTTCTTCTCTGAGTTCAGGTGTCATAAATGGAGAAGGACTTTCTTCTACCAATTTCTGATGCCTTCTTTGGATAGAGCAATCTCTTTCTGAAAGATGTATGACATTGCCGTGTTGGTCACCAATGATTTGGAACTCAATGTGACGTGGTTCTTCCACATATTTTTCAATATATATACCGTCATTTGTAAAGGATGCTTTGGCTTCTTTTCTAGCACTATTCCATGCATCTTCGAACTCATCGTCTTTTGTCACGATACGCATACCTTTACCTCCGCCACCTGCAGTTGCTTTGAGTATTACGGGATAACCTATAGTATTGGCTATTTTTATACCTTGTTTTACATCCTTCAGAAGTCCCTCAGAACCTGGTACGACGGGTACACCTGCCTTGATCATGGTGTCTTTGGCGGTGACTTTATCCCCCATTTTATTGATCATCTCCGGGGTAGGTCCTATAAATTTGACGCCCGATTGTCTACAGATTTCAGCAAAACCCGCATTTTCAGATAAAAAACCATATCCAGGATGAATGGCATCAGCATTTGTAATTTCTACGGCAGCCATAATCCTTGGAATATTGAGATATGACTCAGAAGATGCAGCAGGTCCTATACAAACTGCCTCATCTGCAAACCTTACGTGAAGACTCTCAGCATCAGCTTTAGAATAAATAGCTACTGTTTTTATACCCATTTCCTTACAGGTACGGATGATTCTGAGTGCTATCTCGCCTCTATTGGCTATTAATATCTTATTAAACATTAAGCATTCGATTATACAAAATTAAATAATGGCCATATAAACTATGCGCAATATATAGCAAATATAACTAAAGGTGAAAACGCCTTAGACCTCTACCAAGAATAAAACTTGGTCATACTCTACAGGAGATGCATCTTCTACGAGTACTTTTACGATTGTACCTGTGGCGTCGCTTTCTATCTCATTAAATAACTTCATCGCCTCGATGATACATACGACATCACCTTGTTTAACCGTATCACCCACTTTAGTAAATACTGGTTTGTCAGGACCCGAAGATCGATAGAATGTACCCACGATAGGAGACTTAATTTCTAAGATGTTTTTGCCTTTAGTAGATTCTGCTGCTGGAGCTGCTGCTGATGTCGGTGCTGGAGCACTACTCGCAGGTGCTTGAGGAGCTGCGGGAGCTGGGGCAGAAACTGTATAAGCTTGTGGTGTAGTCACAACTGTTTGGTGAGCACCTTTATAGAATTTTTTAGTCCTAATCTGAATCTCAAAATCTTTGTCTTTGAGTTTGAAATCTGTTAGATTAGACTTGTTCACCAACTTGATGAGTTCCTGTATTTCGTTGAAATTCATATGGCTTTGTTTTTAATTGGTTACGCTTTAACTCTTTCTAAATAACCACCTGTTTTGGTGTCTATTTTGATTTTATCCCCTTGATTGATAAATATTGGAACTTTCACTTCCGCGCCAGTCTCAACTGTAGCCGGCTTAGTGACGTTGGTAGCAGTATCTCCTCTTACCCCTGGTTCTGTATATGTCACCTCCAATACGATACTTGCCGGCATATCTGCTGTCAAAGGTATATTTTTTTCTGCATGAAACAAAATTTCTATTTCACTTCCTTCTTTCAAGAAATCAGGTCTTTCGAGCATGTTTTCATTTAAAGATACCTGATCATAGGTTTCGTTATCCATAAAGTTGTATCCACTCTCATCACTATATAAGAATTGGAATTTTCTTCTTTCCACCCTTACATCATCGATTTTATGTCCTGAAGGGAAGGTATGTTCTACCACTTTACCAGTGGTAAGACTTTTTAATTTAGTTCTAACGAATGCGTTTCCTTTTCCTGGTTTTACGTGTAAAAATTCTACTACAGAAAAAATATCACCATTGTGAGTCATACACAAACCATTTCGGATATCTGATGTACTTGCCATAAACAAAAATTATATTGTATTTTTAAAATTTTGTGCAAAGATAAGAAGACTTTCTCAGACTCAATAATGCCAAACGATGTAAGTGCTTCCCCAAGTGAAGCCTCCGCCGAAAGCTGTGAGCATTAATTTATCTCCTTTTTTGAGTTTTGACTCATATTCCCAAAGGCAAAGTGGCAGGGTTCCTGCAGTAGTATTGCCATATTTATGGATATTGACCATTACTTTTTCCTTGGGAAAATCGAGCATGTCTCCTACTGAGTTTATGATTCTCATATTAGCTTGGTGTGGGACGAGCCAATCGATATCATCTATTTCTAGTTCGTTTCGCTCCAAGACTTGTTTTACTGTATTGACCATACCGTTGACTGCAGCTTTGAATACTGGTTTTCCATCTTGAAATACGTAGTGTTCTTTATTCATTACCGTTTCGGCACTAGCTGGCTTTAATGATCCACCCGCTTTCATATGCAGAAATTCTCTACCAGACCCATCTGAACGAAGAACTGAATCAATAACACCAGATTTTTCTTCTGTCGGTTCTAGCATAACACCGCCAGCTCCATCTCCAAAAATAATACAAGTCGTACGATCTGTATAATCTACTATGGATGACATTTTATCAGCACCTATAATGATGACTTTTTTGTACATACCTGATTCAATAAATTTTGCACCTGTGGTCAGTGCATATAGAAATCCTGAACAAGCTGCATTAATATCATACCCGAAAGCATTTTTAGCACCCACTTTGTCCAAAATGGTATTGGCGGTATCAGGAAATGTCATGTCAGGAGTGACTGTGGCACAGATCAAAAGCTCTATTTCATCTGCCGATGTGTTGGTCTTGGCCAATAATTGTTTCACTACTTCTACAGCCATATCTGAGGTAGCCTTACCTGGGGTACGTAGGATCCTTCTTTCTTTGATGCCTGTCCTAGTGGTAATCCATTCATCTGTAGTGTCTACCATTTTTTCGAGGTCGGCATTGGATAAAATATCTTCGGGAACATATCCGGCTACACCTGTTATTGCTGCAAAGGTTTTTGCCATGGCAAATTGGTTTTGAACTGTTTTAAGAAAAAGTGGCACAAGATACATTAATTTTCATTTTTCATAGAAATGAATTGTAAATATAAAAAAATATTACAATACTTTATCTTTATTTATAACGCGTATTTAATTATATTTCAATACATTACAAATATAGAAAATTAAAAAATTAAAAAAATCGACACGTTTCAATTTATTTTTGGTATCAAAATTGATATATACTAAGCATCAGTCATACAGTCAATTATAGTTAAGAATTTTATGTAATGCAAAAGGTTCGAGATTATAAAACCTGATAATATCTAAACACAGAAATTTTTATATCATTTTCAAATTTAAAAATCATGAGAAGATTAATGAATTATCTTCCACTGGTCTTACTATTGATCATAGGAAGCAACCTAGAAGCATCGGACATTAGGATCAATTTCAGCAATGAAAGTATCTCTAGTGCTCGTAAAAAAGCAGGGGAAGAAGGAAAATTGCTTTTTGTAGGTTTTCATGCAAAATGGTGTACACCTTGTACTTGGATGGATCAGACAACATTTAAAGATGCTAATGTTACAAACATGCTAAATTCAGATTTTGTAGCATTAAAAGTAGATATCGATGATGTCCAAGGCTTTGAGCTAAAATCGATTTATGAGGTGAAGTACTTGCCTACCATGTTGATTTTCAATTCACAAGGGCAGCTGGTGGAGAGAATAGAAGAGACGATGACTCCCCGATTGCTTATGAATGTGCTGAACAAACACAATGCACCTGAAAATAAAATTGTTATCAAACACGACCTTAATACTTCACCTTCATTGAATAATGTGTCGCTTCAACTTGATAACAATAATGACTTTAATCAGTCAGCTGAAGAATACGAGAAATATTATCAGCAACCACAAACCGAAACTGTCTATAGGGTTCAAGTCGGCGTTTTTACAAAATATAAAGGAGCGAACAATCTTATAAAGTCGCTAAGAGAAAATTTCCTAGAGCCTATCACTGTCACTACGGAATATAAAGATAATGTCTCCTACTTTAAGGTATGTATAGGGCAATTCAGTAAGCTGGAAGATGCAGAAAACTTTAGAAAAACGCTCAAAGATGAATACAAAATAGAAGGGATCGTCCAATAGAGACCTTTCTGAATGATATAAAGTAAAGGCGAAAAAGTCATAGGTCAAGCTGATGGTTTTTTCGCCTTTTTTTTTATACATTTAATCATACCCAATCTGAAATATTCAAATTTAAAACAAAACATAAATTCATCTATCTAGGTGTATAACTGAAAATTATAATTTCACAACACACTTCTATCAAACCTACAAATAGTCACCTTTCAATCTTCATCTCCAAATGCCTTAGGCTCGATTCCTGAAAACACAGATGGAATATCGTCTTTACATAGCCTTTACTTTACTACAAAATGTTCTTATGGGGATTCCTTCTATCGTGACAATGCTAATTCTTTCCAGAGTTCTTTATTTACATTTCATTTTTAACATACACCTCTTTATAGTTTTTGGGCTTTCTAACAAGTTCATTTTCTACCTTAATCGGCACCTTTACTCTAATATTTTTCCTAAAGGACTTACTTCAGATTTTTCTATAGATTGGGCCCAAGTCATTAGCTAGAAACAACAACTGACGTATGCTTATTAAATACCATTTTTTTATTTTATAAAAATATTACCCTTTTGGAACTAAATAAATGTCGATTTGGTTTACTATTATAATATCATTTTAATATCACTTTAAATCAAAACCAAAAAATGAAAACAGAAAAAACAATCCAACCTTTTTCAGGATATCTTATCCTAATTGTCAGTTTAGCCATTCTTGTATTTTCTATTCTGAATTTTAAGTTTCATTGGGTACACATAGGAATTGGTATAGTTGGCGCTATAGTCGGATTCTTCCTTTTACTGGGTTTTATGGCTATCCAACCGAATAGCGCTAGAGTTCTTACCATGTTTGGGGATTATGTGGGTACTGTCAAAGAATCAGGATTTTTTTGGGCAAATCCATTTTTCCTAAAGAAAAACATCTCACTCAGAGCGCACAACTTAGAAACCACACAACTCAAAGTCAATGACAAACAAGGTAATCCTATCATGATTGCTGCTGTGGTGGTGTGGAAGGTAAGAGACACATTCCGAGCTGCGTTTGATGTTGAGAATTACCAACAATTTGTTACCATTCAAAGTGAATCGGCTTTGCGTAAAATGGCGATGGCTTATTCTTACGACAATTTTGAAGACGAAACAGCGGAGATCACACTAAGGTCTAGTTCTACTGAGATCAACGAAATGCTAGAAAACGAAATATCAGAAAGACTAGACTTAGCAGGGATAGAAGTGATAGAAGCGAGAATCAGTCACCTAGCTTACGCACAAGAAATCGCAAGTGCCATGTTGCAACGTCAGCAAGCAACAGCTGTAATAGCAGCAAGGAGCAAGATCGTAGAAGGAGCAGTAGGTATGGTAGAAATGGCACTAGAAGCTTTAAGTAGAAAAGAAATCGTACATTTGGATGAAGAAAGGAAAGCAGCCATGGTGAGCAATTTATTAGTAGTCCTTTGTTCAGATAAAGCAGCTTCACCTATCGTAAATGCAGGCACTTTACATCATTAAGATATGAGCGAAAAAAAATCATTTGTCCTAAGGCTCAACGCCAAATCATACGAAGCACTCGAAAAGTGGGCGTCGGATGAATTTCGTAGTGTCAATGGTCAATTGGAATTTATCATTGACAAAGCACTCAAAGATGCCAAAAGGATCAAGCCACCTAAGGATGATGGTGCTAAAACATAAAAAATTTATACAGGAACGGCTCCATTTTGGGGTCGTTTTTTATTTATACTAACATCTCAAACAACATGGGATTATTATTCAGATGTTCGTAGTTAATACCTGCTTTTGTCATTCTGTCTACCAAAGACAAATAATCATCAGAAGATTTTAATTCTATGCCAACGAGCGCAGGACCTGTATCTCTATTTGTTTTTTTGGTGTATTCAAAATGTGCGATATCATCTTCCGGACCCAATAAATTTAGAAAATCTCTTAATGCGCCTGCACGTTGTGGAAACCGAATGATGAAGTAATGTTTTCTGCCTTCCCACAACAATGCTCTTTCACGGATGTCTTCCGTACGTGTGATATCATTATTTCCACCACAGACAATAATGACAATATTTTTGCCTTTGATCTCATCTTTATAATAATCCAAAGCTGCAAAACTTATTGCTCCCGAAGGTTCTACCACGATAGCTTCGTCATTATACAATCCAAGTATCGAAGAACAAATTTTGCCTTCAGGGACCAATCTAACTTCATCAATTACCTTTTTACAAATCTCAAAGGTCTTATCACCAATCATTTTGACTGCGATACCATCAGCAAAAGAATCTATTTTTTCTAAACGTACTAGTTCATTTTGTGCCATTGATTTTGCCAATGCTGGTGCACCTTCTGCTTCTATGGCAATGATACGGGTATTTGGACTTTTTTGTTTGAAATATGAGCCTACACCAGATATCAATCCACCACCACCAACAGCCACAAAAAGCACATCTACACTTTCGGTCATGGTGTCTAGAATTTCTTTTCCGATAGTACCTTGACCTGCGATGACATCTTCGTCATTAAAAGGATGAATGTACGGGATATGGTCATCGGCTGCATGTTGTAGTGCAATTTTATTGGCATCATCAAAAGTATCTCCTACCAATCTCACTTCGATCCAAGACCCACCAAAATGTTTGACCTTGCTTATTTTTTGGTTTGGTGTGGTAGTTGGCATGTAAATGATACCACGCGTTTTGAGCGACGAACAAGCAAAAGCTACACCTTGGGCATGATTGCCTGCACTTGCGCATATTACGCCACCTGCACGAGCTGCTTCGCCCATTATTTTCATTTTGTTGTAAGCTCCTCTGATTTTAAAAGAACGTACCACCTGCATATCTTCTCTTTTCAGAAAAACATTACAACCATATTTTTTGGATAGGTTATAATTTCGCATTAATGGCGTATTGGTCACGATGGATTGGATGTTAAGACTTGCTTCCTCTATTTTTTCGACAGATATCATGATGTGATTTTTTTCAGTATTAAAAGAATATTTTACCATTCCACCAGTTTTTTTCTATGATGGCATTATTTTTATGGTAAAAATTTAAACCCGTTTCGTTCCAGTCTAGGACTTGCCATTTGGTCATATTTGCTCCTTGTGCTTTTGCTTCTGCAATGTAAGCATCAAATAATTGTTGGCCGATTTTATCCCTCCTGAATGCTGGCTGGACATAAAAATCTTCTAGGTATAGGCATTTACCTTTCCAAGTCGAAAATGTCATATAAAACACGGCTATTCCTACGACTTTATGATCAATAGTTGCCACAATACCTTGCAATAATCCTTCGGAAAATGCTTTTTCATATTCATCTATACTAACAGTTAACGCTTCAGGTTCCTTTTCGAATACGGCAAGTTCATATACGAGCGCATATATTTCTGGAATATCTTCGATCTTTGCTTTACGAATAATCACATCAGCCATTTGTTGGATTTTTGTTTGGGTCAAATGTATGAATTCTTAAGCATTTAGGTTTACTTTTTCAATAAACTCATCTTCTGTCATAATCTGCACAGTGCCTAGTTCCTGTGCTTTTTTGAGTTTCGAACCAGCTTTTTCGCCTACTACTAGAATATTTAGATTGCTACTTACAGCCGAGATATTTCTTGCGCCTGCTTTTGCCGCTAGTTCCTCAGCTTGTTTTCGTCCAAGTGTTTGTAATGTACCCGTAAATAAAATGGTTTTACCATAAAACACACCATCTTCAGACACTTGCAGTGGTTTGTCATCATCTGTTTGTGTAAGATTAACGCCATACGCTTCCATCTTTTGAAGCATTAGAATATTGTCTTCATTGGCAAACCATTGACTTACATTTTCGGCTACAACTGGTCCAATGTCTTTAATTTCGAGAAACCGATCTACGCTCCATTCACGCAGATCAAAGACGTGATTGATTTGTTCAGCGACTAGTTTGCTTGCTTTTTTTCCAAAATGATGAATACACAATGAATACATCAATCGTTGGATTGGGTTATTTTTTGCTTTATCGATTGCCTTCTTAATATTCTCTGCCGATCGCTTACCAAAACCTTCTAAACTGGCTATTTTATCATAGTCTAATTGGTAAATATCACTCATATCTTTGATCCAACCCAATTCGTAAAATCGCTCTACATAAGACTTGCCAAATCCATCGATATCCATTGCATCTTTGGAAACGTGGAAGATCATTTTCTGAAGATTCTGAGCACCACAAATACAGTTTGGACATCGCCAGGCGGATTCTCCTTCTTCTTTAATAAGATTGACTTCTACGGTTGTGTCTCTATTGAATGGGCAAACTTCAGGAAAGTCAATAACTGTCTCAACACCTGTACGCAACTCTGGAAATGACTTTACAATATAAGGAATCACATCTCCAGCTCGCTCTACAAGTACAGAATCGCCGATACGTAGATCCTTGCTTTTTATAAAATCTTCATTATGCAGTGAAATAGATGAGACTGTAACTCCAGCAAGATAAACGGGGTCAATTTTTGCCACAGGCGTGATAGATCCTATTTTACCTACCTGATATTCTACAGAAAGGAGTTTGCTCGTAGCTTGTTTGGCTTTAAATTTGAATGCGATCGCCCAACGTGGATGATGTGATGTGTAGCCGCATTTTGCTTGAAGTTCTAGACTATTGACTTTGATGACCATTCCATCTATTTCATATGGATAATCATCTCTTTTGATTTCCCAAGATCTAATAAATTGACCTACTTCAATGATGTTTTGACAAACTTTTTTTTCAGACTGTGGTATTTTAAAACCTAATTCCCCAAGTAGGTTTATACCCGCTATATGTGTCTCAAAAGCACTTAAAACAGAATTTTCGTTAGCATCTACTGCGTATGCGATTTGATACACAAAAGCTTCCAAACCGCGTTTGCGTGTTTCATTTGCATCTTTGGTTCGAAGTCCACCTGTGGCTGCATTTCTTGGATTGGCAAAAAGTGTGAGACCTTCTTTCTCTCTTTCTGTGTTTATACGATCAAAATTATCTTTTCGAATGAGTGCTTCGCCACGGAGCTCCACCTTTGAGATACCTTGAGATGAAAAAGCTGCTCTAAGTGGAATACTTGAAAGTGACTTCGCATTTTGTGTCATTTCTTCTCCAAAAGTTCCATTACCACGTGTAGCCGCTCTGACTAAAATATCATTCTCATATATTAAAGCGATACTACCACCATCAAATTTAGGTTCCACACAATATTCTATTTCGGTTTCTGATGGAAGTCCACAAAGTTTTTTGATGGTGTTGTCGAAATCTTGAAGATCATCTTCATTGTACGAATTATCAAGAGATAACATAGGTACCGTATGCTGTACAGGTGGTAAATCCCCTGAAAGATCATTGCTTACCCTTTGTGTAGGTGAGTCGGGCGTAATCAATTGTGGATGCTCCTCTTCTAAATCAACCAATTGTTTATAGAGCTGATCGTACTCAAAGTCTGAAATCAGGGGATCATCTTCGATGTAATATTTTCGTTCATGAAAGACCAAGACATCTCTAAGCAATGAAATTTCATCAACGGTAGCTTGCGTATTTAAGAATGTTCTTGTTTGATCGGTAAAATATGTTTGAGAATCAGAAGAATGCATAGAAGCCATTTATTATTTACCAACAAAAGTAATAGAATTTACAAATCGAGACGAATTTTTATCTTGATTTGTATGTAGTTATAACTTGGCCAAAGATTTCTTTTGATAAAATATTTTATAAGCCCCAGAAGTGAAATTTAAAATCCATTATTGTTTTGTCAATAATGTTTTCTCACCAAATGCACATGTGATCAAGATGAATTCCGTTTATTCTACCAAAAGGGAGTGCTTTTCCTTTTAATGTGCACTTTCTACTTCTCCATTATGATTTTCCCCATGTTGATGCACTGTATCAATACCCATTTCATGATGATTTTCATGATGATGCGTGCGTTTCATTTCTTTGAACGCTACTATTTTCTGTGGTGTTGCTGTCGTTGTGGATTGGCTTTCTTTGATTTTGTGGGTCGAATTTATAGCAATGTTTCTGAAAGATTGAATTGGACTTTTTCTTGAAGGCCATTTTACTATAACTTCATCTATTGTTTTAGCATCACCTAGACCAATGACTTGCTGCAAACTAGAGCTACCGAAAGTTCCACCAGCACCTACCCACCTGTAAATGCTCTTTTGTTTTCCATTTTTGTCTGTCACTTTCACTTGGATCCTTGCACCAATAGCTGATCTATTACTGACAGTTCCTTCAAGATTTAGCTTGACCCATTTCGTATTTTTTACAGGATTTTCAAAAAGCAAATTATAGGCTACATCACCTTCAAAAGCGCCACCTTGCACGCAATATATATCCACATCTCCGTCATTATCTAAATCTCCCATAGCGACACCATGACCTTTTTGGATATGTCCAAAACCAGCACTTGTCTCGTCAACAAAATTTTTACCGCTATTATTTCTAAAAAATCTATTAGGTACAATCGTCCTTAAATCTGGTGCTCCTGTTCCTGCATACACATCTGGAAAACCATCGTTATCCACATCTCCGACACTACATCCCATAGCATATACGGCAGTATTAAAGCCTGATTTAATAGTCACATCTTCAAATCGCTCACCACCTAAATTGTGATATAACTTGGGTTTTTCACCAGAAGATTCTTTACCTAAATACTCCAGCGAAGCATCTTCTGCCAAGTTTAACAATCTACTTGAAGAATAACCAAAAACCAACAAGTCAAGATTTCCATCATTGTCATAATCGAAAAATATATTAGGAAAACTAAATTTTGGTCCTTCTATTTTAACATTTGGGGCAATGTTCTGAAACTTCCAATTTGAAAAGTCTTTACCACCACGATTCATAAATAATTTGTTATTTCCTCCCATCACTGAAATATACAAATCAGGAAGACCATCATTATTTACATCACCAAAATTGACACCTTTACAAAATTCTACAAGGTCTAAACCGTAAGTTGATGCAACATTTGTAAAAGTACCATCACCATTATTGCGGTAAAATTCATTAGGATGTAAGCTTCCCATTTCCTTGATGGATTCATTACCTACATACAAGTCTA
Organism: Saprospiraceae bacterium; assembly: GCA_035299145.1. Classification (GTDB taxonomy): domain Bacteria; phylum Bacteroidota; class Bacteroidia; order Chitinophagales; family Saprospiraceae; genus OLB9. Next base: position 789,134 of record DATGWZ010000023.1, on the reverse strand, counting down.
ACCAGCCATCACCATCATAATCGCCCCAGGTTGCTGTCTGAGTAGGGTGAAACGATAGTACGCCAGCCGATTTTGTGACATCGGAAAATGTACCGTTTCCATTGTTTTTAAGAAGCGAATTCGGAATATTTCCTCCCAAATTTAGCCAACCACCACGCATAATAAATATATCAACAAATCCATCATTATTATAATCTGCATGAATCGTATTCAACCCACTTGTAAGTCCCTTAAGTCCTGCAACTATGGTTACATCTTCATAACCACCGTTTTTATCACTAAAAAACAATCTGCATTGTTCTTTTAAGCCATAAGCAGTGACAAAAATATCAAGATGACCATCATTATTAAAATCTTCCATATTCACACCACCAGACATGCCTAGTACATCTAAACCTGTTTTTGTGGCAATATCCTTAAAGTAGGGAAGTTTGTTATTTTTTCCATATGATGGCACTGGAATCAACCATTGTTTTGGTACGTCTTGTGGATATTTCCCCAATGTCATGTAAGCAATATTTAATAACCATCTACTACTCAAATCGTCAGGATATTGCGTCAATATCTTTTCATACATTTGGATTGCCTTTTCTGAACCAGTTTTTATAGTATGAAATCCTTCTTCTTGAAGCGGTATGATACATGACGATGCTGTATGGTTTTGTACGCAGTTTTGTTGTTCGCCAAGTCGTAAATAAGCGATAGCCATTTTTTCATGAATCATTTTGGATATATCATTCATAGGCATGTTATCTGATGCAGCTTGTGCTAGAAAAGTTTCAAAAATACCAATGGCATCTTGAGTTTTTCCTGCATTCAATAGTTCGTCCGCGCACTGGAACAATAGTTTTGATCGCTCTGAAACATTCTGTGCTGCATCGGACTTTTGTTTGTAAAGTACAGCCATTTTGTAGTTAAGATTGTAACTCTTGGTCGGGTCACTTATTTGGTAAATGGAGTCGAGCATTTTTACCATGTAGGCATTTTCTGGGCTCACCCCTTCTAGAGAGTTACTAGATAATTGTTCATGTTGAGAATGATCATGTTTAGAATGATCGTGTTTGCAAGAAGCTAATGCAAAAAGCAAAAGACTTAAAATTAAGAAAGACTTCATTTGGTTTGCTTTAAAATATATCTAGTCTCACTTAATTATACAAAATTTGATACATAGGTATCAATTCATGGACAATTAAGTACACTAGCAAAATTTGGTTAAGGGACTCTTAACAAAATACTTAGTCGGAAGTTGTTTGTCGAAGTTGGTCTGAACTGTTAAAGAAATCTTAAAATATCACTGATTCACTTTTAATCTTTCATCAAAGCCTTTGTTAAACAAAAAAGCCACAACGAAAAAATATCATTGTGGCTTTTTGATAAAGTGATCTTTAAAACTAAAGTACTAGCAAATTCTCCATGGAAACCTTGCCTTCTACAGCGGCTTTTATATCTGATATTTTGACTCTATATTGTTCTAGTGTGTCTCTATCTCTGATGGTAACCGTCTCGTTTTCCAGTGTTTCGAAATCTATGGTTACGCAATATGGTGTACCAATTGCATCTTGTCTTCTGTACCTTCTACCTATAGCATCTTTTTCGTCATACTGACAGTTAAAAGAAAGCTTCAATTTATCATATACTTCGGAAGCTACTTTGGTAAGTTCTTCTTTGTTCTTTAACAATGGTAAAATAGCCACTTTTACAGGTGCAAGTGCAGGATGCAATTTTAAAACCGTACGAGTAGAATCTGCACCATCTGCATCAGGTACATTTTCTTCTACCAAGTTATTTGCAATCATGGCAAGGAACATTCTGTCGCAACCTATAGACGTCTCTATTACGTATGGCACATAATTTTCATTGAGTTCAGGATCAAAATATTGCAATTTTTTGCCAGACAAATCTTGATGTTGACTCAAATCAAAATCACCACGTGAGTGAATACCCTCTAATTCTTTAAATCCAAATGGAAATTCAAACTCGATATCAACAGCTGCTTTTGCATAATGTGCCAAATTAGCATGATCGTGAAATCTCAGTTTGTCGCCACTCGTACCTAAGGCTTTGTGCCATTTCAATCTTGTTTCTTTCCAATATTGATACCATTCATCTTGAGAACCAGGACGAATGAAAAATTGCATCTCCATTTGTTCGAATTCTCGCATACGGAAGATAAACTGTCTCGCTACGATCTCATTTCGGAATGCCTTACCGATTTGTGCTATTCCAAAAGGGATTTTTTGTCTTGTTGACTTCTGTACGTTAAGGAAATTTACAAAAATACCTTGTGCTGTTTCAGGTCTAAGGTATAGCTTTCCTTCTTCACCAGCTATATTTCCGAGTTGGGTATTGAACATTAAATTGAACTGACGTACTTCTGTCCAATTTCGCGAACCTGATTCCGGACATACGATTTCGTATTCGTCTATCATGGATTTGAGTTCTTCCATATTACCGTCCGTCATCGCCTTTGCTAGACGACCAAGGGCTTCATCTATTTGCTTTTGACGCTCGATGATTCTGTCATTGGTCTCTCGAAATTGTTTTTCATCAAATGCATCACCAAATCTCGATTTGGCTTTTTCTATATCTTTTAGCGTTTTTGCTTCTATTTTTTCAGCATAACCTTCTATCAATTGATCCGCTCGGTATCTTTTTTTAGAGTCTTTATTATCTACTAAAGGATCATTAAATGCATCTACGTGACCAGAAGCTTTCCATGTTTTGGGATGCATAAAAATGGCAGCATCAATACCTACAATGTTTTCATGCATTTGGACCATAGACTTCCACCAATAGCTTTTGATATTGTTTTTTAGTTCCACGCCATAGGGACCATAATCATATACTGCGCTCAAACCATCATATATTTCACTTGACTGAAAAATAAACCCATATTCCTTACAATGCGCAATCAAATTTTTAAAATCCATCCTAATTTTTATTTATATTCTTAATGAAGGGGCAAAAATACGACCTAAGTATTAAAAATTTGTTTTTTATTGAAATAATAGACACACCATTTCAAATAAAAGTCGTTTTTTTGTCGTATTAAATAATCAAAACACCTATTTTATGTCAAAGTATTCTATCGTTTTCCTTGCCATTGCATTTGTAAGTATTGTTTCTTGTGGTAAAGATGAAGAAACCAAAGCAGATTGTACAGGAGTGACGCCTACCTACGACAATGGAGTTAGTGCTATTATAGACGCGTCGTGTGCAACTGTAGGATGTCATGTTGGTCAATTTCCAGGTGGTGGGATAGATTTAAGTACCTATGCTACAGCTAAATCTGCAAGTTTAAATGGTAAAGTATTACAATCAATTAAACATGAATCTGGTGCAGACGCTATGCCACAAGGTGGCACCAAGCTTCCAACTGATGTTATTAAAATCATAGAATGCTGGATTCAAAACGGTGCGCCCAAGTAATCTTCATTAGCTACGCCCAAGCCAAATAGAGCATAATCATATTTTATTGGATCTTCACGGTCAAAGATTAATAGACTATTGGTCAATTCTTTGACCGTTTGCCAATCTCTTTGTTTTCTCGTGATTAATGCAAATTTTCTTGCATATCTTTCTACATGTACATCTAGTGGTATCATTAGTCCTGACATAGGTATAGTCTTCCATAAACCGAAGTCAACTTTGTTGTCATCATGTCGTACCATCCATCTTAGAAACATATTGAGTCGCTTACAAGTAGCATTTTTGGCAGGTGTAGCGATATGTTTTCTCGTACGCAATGGTGCATATTCATTATCAAAAAAATATTGATGGAACTTTATCAAAGCTGCTTCTTGATCATAAGGAACAGTCTTCTCGTTATAAAATGCCACTTCTAATGTGTCATGTTTAACGTAGTGACGCTGAAGAAAATCTACAAAATAAACGATATCGGTAGCCTGAAATGTACGATGTTTGAATCCTAACAATCCTTTTCTGTCTTGTTCAGTATGGTTTTTGATAAAATCATATGGTCTATTATCCATCATGCTCATAAGTTCCTTAGACTTCATGATGATGGTTTTTCTATTTCCCCATGCGAGTATTGCACTGAAGAAACCCGCTATTTCTAGATCTTGTGATGCAGTATATCCGTGTGGAATACTGATAGGGTCTAATTCAATAAAATCTAGGCTATTGACACGACTTACAATATCATCCAAATAAGCCTTTAGTTTTAAAGACTCATTTGACAAAGCATTCAACATGAGGCACTAATTACTTAAGTGTCTGTTTGATCTCGATGATTTCGTATCCTTCTATGACGTCACCTGTCCTGATATCATTAAAGTTTTTGATGGTAACACCACATTCAAAACCTCCTTTGACTTCTTTAGCATCTTCTTTAAATCTCTTCAATGAAGACAACTCTCCGTGTGCGCCTTCCTTCATCGGGAAGATAACGATACCGTCTCGTATCACGCGGATATGCGTATTTCTAGTGATCTTACCTTCGGTAACATAACAACCTGCGATGGTTCCAATTTTCGACATGGTATATGTTTCACGTACTTCCACTTGTGCCACGATTTTCTCTTCCTTGGTAGGCTCGAGCATTCCTTCCATCGCTGATTTGATTTCTTCGATGGCTTCGTATATGATGGAGTATGTTTTGATTTGTACACCTTCTCTTTCTGCAAGTGTTCTTGCATTTGCAGATGGTCTTACCTGGAATCCTATGATGATAGCATCTGATGCAGAAGCCAACAATACGTCTGATTCTGCAATCGCACCTACTGCTTTGTGGATAACATTCACTTGGATTGTCTCTACAGAAAGTTTGATCAATGAATCCGCCAATGCTTCGATAGATCCATCCACGTCTCCTTTTACAATAAGATTCAACTCCTTAAATGTACCTAAAGCTAGACGTCTTCCGATCTCATCCAAAGATATACGTTTGCTTGCTCTATTGGATTGTTCTCTTTCTATTTGGGCACGTTTTGCAGCCAATTGTCTAGCTTCTTGGTCAGAATCCATGACTTTGAACTTTTCACCCGCTTGTGGCGCGCCACTTAATCCTAAAATTAGTGTAGGTGTAGAAGGGCCTGCTTTTTTGACCTTTTTGCCATGTTCATTAAACATTGCTTTGATCTTACCAGAATATGGACCTGCAACTAGCGAATCTCCTATTTCTACACTTCCGTTTTGGACTAGGATTTTTGTAACATATCCTTTTCCTTTATCTAGAGATGCTTCTATAACGGTACCCGTACCTTGTCTATCAGGGTTTGCCTTCAAGTCAAGTACTTCTGCTTCTAGTATTATCTTTTCAAGCAATTTGTCGATGTGAAGTCCCTGTTTTGCAGAGATATCTTGAGACTGGTATGATCCACCCCAATCTTCTACCAACAAATTCATGGATGCTAACTCTTGTTTGATTCTCTCAGGATCTGCACCAGGTTTATCTATCTTATTGATGGCAAAAACCATTGGTACACCTGCTGCTTGTGAGTGACTGATGGCTTCTTTGGTTTGTGGCATCAAGTGGTCGTCTGCTGCAATTATGATTACTGCAACGTCTGTAACCTTAGCACCTCTGGCTCTCATGGCTGTAAATGCTTCGTGACCTGGTGTATCTAAGAAGGTAATCTTCTTATTATCAGGGCCTACTTTTACTTCATAAGCTCCGATATGCTGCGTGATACCACCCGCTTCACCGCTAGCTACATTTGCGGATCTAATATAATCCAATAGAGATGTCTTACCGTGATCTACGTGTCCCATTACTGCAACAACTGGAGCTCTAGGCTTAAGATCATCTTCAGAATCTACAATAACGTTTTCTTCTTCTACATCTTCTTCAGCACTGATAAATTCAACTTCATGGTCAAACTCTCCTGCTACAAGTTCGATGATTTCAGCATCAAGACGCTGATTGATAGAAACGATGATTCCAAGACTTAAACAAGTGGTGATCACCTGAGAGACAGGCACATCCAATAGACTTGCTAACTCAGACACAGATACAAACTCCGTTAATTTGAGTTTAGTTTCTACGTTTTCGCTATCTATTTGTTCTTGTTTTTCTCTCTTAACGTCCCTATTATCTCTTCTTATTTTCTGACGTTTGTTTTTACCACCTACATTGAGGCGCGCCATAGTTGCCTTGATTTTGTCATCGATCTCCTTTTGAGATACTTCTTTGACTTCTTCTCTAGCTGGCTTTCCTTTTGCTGGAGCATTACCACCAGCACCTGCTGTTGCAGGTCTATTCGGTGCATTTCCAGTACGTGGATCTGGAACTGGAGCACCTGTCGGCAACTTTTTACGCTTTCGTTTGCGTTTCAGCGCATCGTTTGCTGATCCTGCTTGTGTAGTTCCGTCCGCTTTGGCTGGTTGTCCAGGCTGTGGTTTGGATCTATCTACTGGTTTTGGTTTGGTAGAACTATCCAGCTTGCTGGTATCTATCTTACCCATGATCTTAAGACCTTTCAGTTGTGGTGTTTTTGCTCTAAGCATCACCTCTTCTGACCCATCACTATTTGTATTTTCTCTTGTCTGAGCATCTACTTTTTCAGCGACTGGTTGTGGTATTTCGACTTTTACTTCTTCTTTTTTGACCTCTGGTTTAGGTGGTTCTACTTTTGGAGCTTCCACCTTAACCTCTTCTACTTTTTTAACCTCCTCTTTTACAGGTTCTGGTTTGACTGGTTCTACAACTACCTCTTGTTTTGGTTCAGGAGTTGGTGTAGGTACCACAGGAGGTGTTTCTACTTGTGGAGCTGGTGTAGGTGTTGGTTTTGGTTTGTCCAACTCTATTTTACCCAATACTTTTAGACGTGGAGCTTCTGCCTTGACAGAAAAAATCTCCTCTTCCTTTTTAACTTCTACTACTGGCTCTGGCACAACTGGAGTTGGTTCAGGCTCAGGTACTACTACCGGCTTATCTAAATCAGCTAACTTGGGGATAGTAAATAGTGGTTTAGGAGCAGGCTTTTCTTCTGCATGATGTTTGTGGTCATCTTTTGTATTAGGTCTAGTGCCTATTACAATCTGATCCGCCTTTTCTTTTACAGCCATAGATGTGCTGAATTCCTTCAAGAGGACACTGTGCATCTCGTCAGAGACTTGAGAGGTAGGTTTGTTCTCGATGATGTGACCCTTTGAAGCAAGGAAATCTACGATCGTACCAAGACCTACATTCAGTTCTTTTGCTATTTTTACTAATCTTTCTGCCATTAGCGATTTAAAATATTTAAAATAATGTCTAGTCGTCTTCAAACTCAGAAGCTAATATCTTTAACACGTCATCTACCGTCTCCTCTTCTAAGTCTGATCTTCTAATTAATTCCTCCCTATTTAAGGAAAGAACACTTTTGGCTGTATCACAACCTATATTTTTTAGGGCTTCGATTACCCAGTCTTCGATTTCATCTGAGAATTCATCAAGATCCACGTCCTCAATTTCTTGTTCTTCGTTATCTCGGAATACATCTATCTCGTAATTAGTCAGCTTACTTGCCAACTTAATATTGCTACCACCTTTACCAATCGCCAATGATACTTGATCTGGCTTAAGATATACGGATGCTCTCATGTTTTTGTCATCTAGAGAGATACTTGTAACCTTCGCAGGTGTCAGCGATCTTTGGATGAAAAGGGAAACATTATTAGTATAATTAACAATATCAATATTTTCGTTTTTCAACTCTCTTACGATACCATGAATTCTTGAACCCTTCATACCCACACAAGCACCAACTGGATCGATTCTATCATCATAAGATTCCACAGCTACCTTCGCTCTTTCACCAGGCATTCTGACTATCTTTTTGACCGTGATAAGTCCATCTTCTATTTCTGGTACTTCTTGTTCTAACAATTTTTCTAAGAAGCCATTGTCAGTTCTTGACAACATGACCATTGGTGTACCATTACGCATTTCTACACGTTTGATAATACCTCTGACCATATCACCCTTTCTGAAAAAGTCACCTTTGATCATCTCTAATCTAGGTAAAACCAATTCATTTTGAGTAGCATCGTCCATGACGAGTACTTCTTTTTTAAGAATTTGGCTTACTTCACCTACGACTAGATCACCTACTCTGTCCATGTATCTCTTGTATACGTCATCTTTTTCAAGATCCATGATACGAGATATCAATGTTTGTCTCGCTGCCATGATAGATCTTCTACCGAAGTCTTCAAGTGTCAACAATTCATAACATTCTTCACCGACTTCATAAGCTACGTCTATAGATTTTGCTTCTGTATATGATATCTGAGCTAACTCATCTGTCACCTCTCCATCGGGAACGATTTGTCTAACTCTCCACATCTCAAGGTCACCATTATGTGTATTGACAATGACATCAAAGTTGTCATCTGAGCCAAACTTTTTTCTGATCAATGTCCTGAATACATCTTCAAGAACACGGACCATCGTAGGCCTGTCTATATTTTTGCCTTCTTTAAACTCTGAAAAGGAATCTACTAAATTCATTAATTGAAACTTATTTTAATTTTTGACTCAATTATGTCTTCAAATTTTATTTCATCAGTCACCATGACCTTTTTATTTTTTTTACCTTCTTTTATTTTTGTCTCGTATTCCACGAATATTTTATTATCTTCTACTTTGGTCAATAAACCCTTACTACTTTTATCAATACTATGTTTGATATCGATTATTCTACCTATATTTTTTGGGTATTGTCTTAATTGTTTGAGTGGGCTACCAACGCCTGAAGATGACACTTCCAATGTATAACTTTCTCCAAAAACTTTGTTTTCATCAAAAATAGCCTCCAACCATCTACTTAACTTCTGACATTTCAAAAAATTGATGCCACCATCACTATCTAAAAATACTTCTATTTTATTGTTTTTTATCTTAAAATCAACTAGATAAGTATCCTCGAATTCAAGCTCTCGAAGACCGCTTTCTATTAATTTTTCAAACTCTGAATTATGCATAAATAAGGTATAATAAAAAAGGGAACTGGTATGTCCCCTTACTCTTTTACTCTTTCGTGCCGCAAATATAGGAAAAGTTTTCGTAATATCAATATTTTGCCAAAAGATATTTTTTGTGAGACATTATTATTCCTACATTTTGAATGGATACGACTTCTTTTTTTTACTTCATCTACATTCCTAAGAAAAACTTATAAAATTAAATAATCTTCCCACCATTTCTTCATACTTTTGCGACCTCAATTAAAAATAATTCACGTGGCTAAATCAATTTCTCTTAAATCCGCTGACAACATTCGAATTCTTTCAGCTGCAATGGTTGAAAAAGCTGCCTCTGGTCATCCAGGTGGCGCTATGGGTGGTGCGGACTTTATCCAAATTTTATACAGCGAGTTTTTATCTTTTGATCCAGACGATACTTTTTGGCCATTCAGAGATAGATTTTTTCTTGACCCAGGTCATATGTCTGCCATGCTATATTCGCAACTGACACTTTGTGGGTGGATGAGTATAGATGATATTAAAAATTTCAGACAGTGGAAAAGCGTCACACCTGGCCATCCTGAAGTTGATCTGAAAAGGGGAATTGAAAACACTTCAGGACCACTTGGATTAGGTCATGCTTTTGGTGTAGGCGCAGCCATTGCAGAGCGATTTTTGGTAGAACGATTTGGTGAATGGATGAGTCATTATGCATACTTATACATTTCTGATGGAGGTATACAAGAAGAAATATCACAAGGCGTAGGTAGAATAGCTGGTTTTTTGGGTCTAGGTAATGTCATTATGTTTTATGATGCAAACGATGTACAATTGTCCACAACCGTAGGAGAAGTGACATCAGAAGACACGGCAAAAAAATACGAAAGCTGGCATTGGCATGTTATCACCATAGATGGAAATGACGAAAATGAAATCAGAAAAGCCATTTTAGCAGCGCAAGAAGTAAAAGATAAACCATCTTTAATTATAGGAAGAACCGTCATGGGCAAAGGTGCCGTCAAAGATGATGGATCGTCACATGAAGGTCAGGTAGAAACACATGGCAAGCCTTTAGGAAAATCTAAAGCTTCTTATGCAAAAACCATAGAAAATCTAGGTGGTAATGCAGAAGATCCGTTTACTATTTTCCCTGATGTAGCAGAATATTACCAAGGTGTGCTGAATGATAAAAGAAAAGCAGCGGCCGACAAAAAAGCGATTTACAATCAATGGAAACAAGCAAATCTTGACCAATCTGCTATCTTGGACCAATATTTAGCTGGTGAACTGCCAAGTCTTGACTTCACCAAAATAGCTTTGGGAACAAATGATGCAACTCGTAATGCATCATCTAAAGTACTAGGTTATCTTGCCGAAAACGTAGGAAATATCATCGTATCGTCTGCCGATCTTTCGAATAGCGATATGACTGAAGGTTTCCTCAAAAAATCTAAAGCATTCCGAAAAGGAGACTTTTCAGGCGGATTTCTTCAGGCAGGTGTATCCGAACTTACGATGGCCGCTTTAAGTACCGGTATGGCCCTTCACGGTGGTGTGATTCCATTCTGTGCGACGTTTTTTGCATTCTCTGATTACATGAAACCAGTACTCCGAGTAGCAGCATTAATGGAAAAACCTGTGAAGTTCATTTGGACACACGACGCATTCCGTGTAGGCGAAGACGGACCTACGCACCAACCCATAGAACAAGAAGCACAACTTAGACTCTTAGAGAAATTGCATAACCACTCAGGTCAACCATCATTTGTGGCACTGAGACCGGGTGATAGTGCAGAGACCGTAGCTGCTTACGAATATATCTTAAACACCCACGATAAACCAACAGGTCTTATACTTTCTAGACAAAATATAAATGATATCTCACCTATAAATGGTGATAGACTATCAGAAGCAAAAGCACTTACCAAAGGTGCATATACAGTTTATCATGGTTCTGATACACCTGACATCATACTGATAGCAAATGGATCAGAAGTAGCTACATTGATGGACGCAAGACCAATATTAGAGTCAGCACACAGTCTGAAGGTAAACATAGTTTCCGTACCGTCCGAAGGACTTTTCAGACAACAATCCAAAGAGTACCAAGTAGCTACCTTACCTAATGGTGTACCTGTATTCGGTCTGACAGCAGGACTGCCTGTGACGCTAGAGAGCCTTGTCAAAGATAATGGTAAAGTATTTGGTATGACGCATTTCGGATATTCAGCACCTTATACCGTGCTAGACGAAAAATTCGGTTACACAGCTGATAATGTCGTAAAACAAGTACTATCATTACTAGGTAAATAATAATACCACCCGTTTTCAGAAGGGATAAATTGTTATTTCTTCTGAAAATGGGTGTTTTTTTTCTATGTGTTTATGGATTGCAGGTATATTTTTGAATCGTAATGTACCATTGTTGTTTTTAGATCCTTCGCTCTCAATGAAAATTTGAATATTATCGAAAATTACAATGTCTGTTTTAACTTTATCAAAATAATTGCTTCAATCAGAATTACCTTAAATAAATAAAAAAAGAAACCTCCAAAAATGAAGGTTTCTTTTACCACAAGTTTAAATGCTAAAGTATATTAATCTCCGTAAGTTAGTTCGGTCATTTGTTTGGTAATCTTTACGATTCCCAAATTCGTTCTAAACAATAATCAAAGGGTCAATGTCCGTCCCAAAGGTAAGTTGCTTATTTTTAAAAAGACCTGTAAAATCAGAATTCGGTGGGAATGAATCAGAATTCGGTAAAATTTGGACCAAAAATCATCAAAAACATCCTTTTTTAGCGTCAAAAAATGATCTTTGTAACTTCTAAATCCCTTGTATATTTTAGCAATTAAGCCACAAATATGTATGAAAACTAAGATTATTGGTTAGATCTAACCACTCCTGATACTGATTTTGTTGCTTTGATTTACATTATTCTATCTTAAAAGTCAGATTTTTGTCTGCTGAGTCGTCTACATTTAGAGCAGTTTTAGGTGTCATCAACCAACCAACTTTATTGACTACGAATTTAAATAAATAAGTTTCTCCATTATTAAATGATGACTTTGGTAGCTCAAGTTCATAAACTTGGTTACCTTTTGTTGCCATTTTATAGTTATCGTCATTAGCTGTCCAACCATTAAATGAACCTGCTACATGTACACTTTTAATAAGACTTGCATCAAAAGCTTGTGGATGCGTGTAGGTAAAGATCACTTTATCCTTGGTAGTTATGTAACCATAAATACCACTCTGAGATGAACTATCTACCTTTAAATTTTCAGCAATTTCTAGCACGGTGTTAAATAAGTTTCCATAAGTGTTTGGAGCATTTTGATTAACCACGACCACTATACCTAATTTTAGTTCAGGATAAACTGCAAAAAACGTTTGGGTTCCATATGTAGAGCCTTGCTTATGGCACAATATACCATTTTCCACTACGAGTATGCCATCCCAATAATAGCCTACCCAATGTTGGTCACTATCAGAAATATTGCGTTGCGTTTCTTGGACTATATTATTTTTTGGATCCAACTCATAGTTTAGAAATTTAACCAAATCCCTTATGCTCGATTTCAAATATCCACCTGATCCCCATAGATGATTTACATTCATTGGCATCAGCATTTGTTGATCATTGTAACCATTAGCGACTACTTCGCCTTCATGTAGATATAGTTTGGTATCATGCATTCCTAATGGTGAAAGTATCATATCATTTAGAAGTGTTTCATAAGTTTTTTGATATACCGTCTCCAAAATATGCGCCGATAACTCCATACTCAAATTGCTGTATTTATAAACCACACCTGGTGTTGTATCTAACTTCACTCCTTTTAAGTCTTCGAAAAATTGCTGTTTGCTATATTGAGCATCTAGATTCCTTAAAAGAAATGCCGTACTATCTTGTGCCCTTTTTTTAATCTCACTATTATCTGGTAACTCCCAATCAAACGCAGTTTTAAAAGAAATCAAATCTCTTATTCGGACAGGAATAGACAAATATTCTAAATTTGGATAGCTACCTTGGATATATTTCCTGATGTCATCATCCAAGTTTAGTTTGCCATCCAAAACTGCATTTGCCATCAAAGTGCCTGTAAATATCTTGGTCACAGAACCTATTTCAAATAGTGTACTATCGTTTGCTGGATTTGCTTTGCCTTTATCTATTTCACCATAATGACGCGTATAGGTCTTTCCACTATACACTACGCCAATAGATACCGAATTTGCTTTTGTTTTATCCAAAAGGTTATTCGCATGTCTATCCATAGTTAACAATGTTACATTATCTTGAGTAAGTGGTTGCTGAGCCGCTACCACTGTACCTAAAATAATCCCAAAAAGTACTAATATTCCTTTCAAAATTCAAAGCATTTTAAAATCGAGAGAAACCATTCATCCTTCTGTACAAAAATGAAAACATCTAATTTGATAAAAGTGAGTAAAATGGAATGTGTATCTCCAATTCCCCAATCCATCACATCTTGTTATACTCCTTAAAGGCTTCATTAAGCATTTTATAGTCAAGCTTCCCCTTATTGGCTACCAAATGATCCGCTATGGCAAGTGATTTTTTGATACGACTTTCCGTGTTTTTGACCTTTCCTACGATATATAATAGACTCCTTTGTTTGCCTGCTGTGAGTTCATGAAAATACTTACTTGCATCAGGTTCTTGATAAAGTACTTCTTGAAATTCATCAGGCATAGGCATGCCATATTTGGAGTCATCTTTGACCATTTCCACATGAATTTCCCCATGTAAGGTCAACTGCAATTTTTTAATGATCTCCTGATTTAACATTACAAACCATGTCCCTTTATTGGGCATTAACGCACAGTGGATCGTCGTCTCACCATTGATTTTGCAAACGACTCTACGATCATTTCCTTCAATAAAAGTCCGAGCCATTTCGTCAGAAACCAAAAAGTGCCATCCCCATAATGGAGAGTTTTCAAAATGTGACAAGGTGGCTTTAAAACTTATAGAAGACATACGCTACCTACCATATTTTTTGACCAATGACCTTATCTTATCATTCAGCCCATTTTCTTTGACCAAGTCCTCCATATTCATATGAAAACGGAATCTCCAGTAATGTTTAGGGTTGCTAGGTTCATTGATTTGTTCTGAGTAAGCATCTTCTTTCCTTAAGGCAGCTTCCATACCCACTAAATCTTGGATAGGGAAAATAGCCAGCATACTTGGTGATGCTAAATGATCTTCTACGATGGCTTGTACGATTTCAGGACTACCATCCATCGGCGTGTAACCATACCATTTCAGGTAATTGTAATAATAATCTTTAGCATTTTCATGGTCTCCTTGCCACCATCCTCTGATCGTAGACATATCATGACAAGAAGGACTACACACTGAAAAATATGGATAAGAAGGAACCTGACCAAATTTGGAATTCCCCTTAGGCATTCGTTGGATTTCTAAGGAGATTATGTTGAGATCACGCATGACACCCGGAACGGCTTTTGGTATCATACCTAAATCTTCACCGCATATGAGCATATCGCTTGCGTCCAGAATGGCAGGAAGTTTCCATAATGCCTGTTGTCTCCAGTATTCATCATGTCGATTATAATAGTAATCATTATACAACTTCATGATTTTGGACTGAGTATAGGCGTCTAGCTGACTGTAAGACTGTGTCGTAGCAAGGGTAATCCTAGGGTTAAATTGCTGACCATCACTATTGGGCTCTACGAGTAAAAGTACATTACTTACGAGCATCAATAAGTTCTTTTCGTACTTTTTATACTTTTGGTTTTGAGCTACAAAGTGACTTATTTCTAGTTGTGTATCAAAAGAAGACTTAAAGACAATACGACCATCATTGTGTTTGGTAAAAAAGACATCAAATAGCTCGTCAAGTTCAGAACCGAACAATTGTGTCAAATGATCAAAAGTAAGGTAAGGCATAGTAAACCTGCTAAGATCTCCCGATATACCATACTGTGCCAATTCGTCTCTGGTAAATGGTAATCGTGGGTTGAATGATCCCATGGTACCTTCTACTTGATCCGTAGGTATCTGCCATATACGGAAGAATCCCAAGATGTGATCTATCCTTAAAGCGTCAAAGTATCTATTGAGTTGACGCATCCTATTTTGCCACCACAAGAAGCCATCTTTTGCCATTTCTGACCAATTGTAGGTAGGAAATCCCCAGTTTTGGCCTAGTACTGCATAATCATCAGGTGGTGCACCTGCTTGTTCGTTCATATTGTACAACTCAGGGGCTACCCAAGCATCACAACTGAATCTGTAGATCCCAATAGGCAAGTCTCCTTTTAGCACCACTCTTTTTGAACGTGCATAATGTTTAGCTTCTAAGAGTTGTTTGTCAGCATGATATTGTACAAAATAATAAAACAATACATCGCGATAACCTTCATAACTAGAGCGACACAATTCGTTTGTGACATCAGAACTGAACTTCGAATATTTCGGCCATAGGTTAAAGTTACATGACTGATACTTGTCTCTAAGGTGACAAAATACTGCATAAGATTTGAGCCAACTTTCATTCTGACTGATAAATTTTGCAACTTCCTTATCTTTTATAAAAGTCTCATATTCTTGTTCATAAAGCTTGCGTAAATACAAAAACTTAGTAGCTAATACTTTTTCAAAATCTACTTGTTCTAGACTATTTAGCGACTTGGCAGCTGCTTGTAATGCTTTCTGATCTGATGAATCCTGTAATACGGCAATGTCTTGCAAATTAATGTACAATGGATGAAGGGCAAATACAGATATAGCAGCATAAGGATAACTATCTAGCCATGTTTTATTGGCAATGGTATCATTGACAGGTAGTACTTGGATCATATTCATACCCAAATCATGCGTCCAGTCTACTAGCAATTTTAAGTCAGAAAACTCACCTATACCACACCCATTTTGGCTGCGTAATGAAAATACAGGTATCGCTACACCACTGCCTCTCCATTTCTGATTACCAAAGGCAAAGTTTTCATCTGTAAGGATTAGCTGCTGACCATTTTCTTCAGATAATACAAAATGACAAACCCTATTGCTTCCTTCTTCCCAGTAAAGGATTTGTTTCGTTTTCGTATCAATAATCACATATTTATAAGCTATGTGGATATTTTTGTGATCATGTGTAATGTCAAGCTGCCACATAGGATAGTCTGCATCACTCAGCAATACTGGTGTACCCCAATTTCCTAATTCGGAAATATCACCACAGATACCAAAACTGAGATGAGATGGTAGGTTAGCACAGTGCAGTCTGAATGAAATCCGATTTTTCTGACCATCTACCTTAGACAACTTTTTAGTAGCAGCCCGCTTAAAAATAGACTCCGTAAATGCAGTGGACAAAAAGGCATTATTTTCATTGTCCCTTGGTCTCCACTTATCTTCTAGAAACACATTTTCTGCCAAGCCCTTTGTATGTATCACCCTAGGCTTTCCCCATTCTTTATGGCGTTCGACACCATCTTTGAGCAGGATGTAATGATAATATATGCTGACATTAGCATCTAACTGAATACTTGCTATCCAATTTTCTCCATCGTATGTTTGGCATTGAACAACTTTATCTTTAGGGTCACTTTTAGTGTGGTATTTTATAGAAATTTGTTCACCGAATATAGTTTTGTAATGAATATGAAAATGTAAAAACATGTGGTTATATTGTTATAAATGGCTTTAGTAATGTTGTTGACCTTCAATCAAGAATTTTATACATAATATCTGCACAATTTCTGACCAAATCTTTATTAGTGGCAAATATACACTAAGTAGTCAATTTTTCGATGCAAGCACTCAAAAATAGTTATTTTTTTAAAAAACATATCTATTAAAAACTCATCATCTAAAAGTATGCTGCAATAGTTGGAATATTGATAATGGCAATGTAAAAAGATCAATCAAACTACTGTGAAATAATTTTAATCTCCACCCTTCGATTTTTACTTTTATTGGCTTCAGTATCATTTGGTCCCAATGGTTTTGTGTCTCCATATCCATGAGTATCTATCCTAGCTGATGGCACTCCACGTTCTATTAATAAAGTTTTGATGGCTTCTGCCCTTTGTTCTGACAAAATTCGCAAAGCTTCCTTATCTCCTACATTATCAGTGTGACCTACGATCTGAATGTACAGTTTTGGTCTTGTAAGCAACACTTCTGCAAGTTTGTCTATAGATGGATAAGATTCTGTCAATACGATAGGTTTAGCACGCTCAAAATATATATTGTCAAGCATGATTGTTTTTTTCAAATCTTGTTCCGTAATGGCAGCAGGTTCATTTTGGTGTACAACTTTTGGAACTTCCACCTTTTTACCATAAGTACTATCAGCATACAAAATGAGTTCTACGGTTTGCTCATAAATGCCAGCATTGGCTAGTTCTTGTGGATCAATAATGACTTCTTGACTTTTGTAGTTTCTGTTATTGGCAATAAATGACATCGGTTTGTTTTCAAAAAACTTGTAACCACATATACCATCCTTTGCTCTAAAAAACCCTTCTCTTTTATCTTTGTAAGCCTCGCCCCAAGACAACTCACCTACCATTTTTTTACCCGTCTCCCCATTGATCATATGAAAGGTAATGACGATTTCTTTTTCTAACTTTTGTCTAAGTAATTTAGCTTTAAATATATCGCTACTTCGATCTCTATTAGAAGTAAAGTAGATAACATCGTTGTCTTTGAGCAAGTGCGGATGAGAATCATCATAGATAGAATTAACAGGTGGATTTAGCTTTTGGGGAACCGACCATTTTGTATAGGTAAAATCCAATCTGTCACTGTAATATATATCCTTGCCACCGTAACCACCAGGTCTATCCGAAGTAAAATATAACCTTTTACCATCGTGCGTAAGCATAGGAGTAGACTCTCTATATGGTGAATTAATACCGTTGCCCATATGAATAGGCTCACTGTAATTATGGTCACCACTGTGGAAAGAAACAAACAAATCCATATGGACAAAACTATCCTTGGTAATCATAGCCAATATCAAAACAGAAGTATCAAGACTCGCCGTAATATTAACTTCGTTGCTTTTGGTAGTGAAGTTTTTAATGTGAATGGGGGTAGGAAACTTAAAGTCTATACCACTTTTTTCTGTCATAGAAAACCCTCTATCTATCCCGCCGAAAGTAGCAAATTGATTGATGACCAGGTATTTATGTTGTTTTCCAAAGTTGGCACAAATACTATTGGGCAATACATCATTGATCGGATATCCGGGATGAAAAATACCTTCCGTCTCACTATTTTTCAACTTAGTGTACCAAATGTCTTGATTGTATGATGAAGCATAAGGATCAGCAATAGGTTGGGCTGCTATTTGTGTAAATACTTGTTTGAGCTTATCATTATATTTCGTTTCATCCATCGTCAAAAAAACATCAAAACTATCTACAAATAATGTTTTTTCGCAATTCGGATCTGCTACCCTTGTAAAAAACAAAATATCTTCATCATAAGATACCACAGGACATATTTCGTCTAGATGATCGCTATTGACAGGATAATCAATTTTTTTTAAGGAATGTTGACCTAATCCTACAGTAATAGTAGCAAGAAAAAAGTAAAAAATTATAAAAATTCTATTCAAAACAAAATGGTCTTCAAAGGATTATAAATAGTTTCAGAATTAAATGATAATGCTCAAAATAAGTATTTTCATTGCTCTAAACCTAGAACATGTTAGAATCATTTCTACATTTCAATATGAAAATAAACTACAAATGTAATAAGTTATGTTAAAGAAATTCAAATGTGATAACTAAATCTACTTATTTTGCGTTTTCGTTTGAGTAAATCATACTAATGAACAAATTATTTTTAATCGTTTGTAGCTTCTGCAGTTTAGCATTGCAAGCTCAAAAACCAATCTTAGACCAATTGGGTCGAGAAACAAAAATCACTTTTGAAGGTCAGGTCTATTCTGCCGTTATTACAGAAGAAGGTGACACGTTGATTTTGGCAAACTTAGACAATGTCAGTATAACGGCTATGCGTAGTTTTGCCAGTGATGAAGACTACAAAAAATATCAAAGATTTAGAAATTATGCTGCTAAGGTTTATCCGTACGCAAAGGAAGCAATTAGAATATTCAGAGAGCTAGAATACGCTTCTCAACATATGAGCAAGAGAGAAAGAAAGAAAAAAATAGCAGAATTAGAAGAGCAACTAACCAAAGAATTTGAAGAACCTTTGACCAATCTCACCAAGCTCCAAGGCAAGATCATGATCAAAATGATCGAAAAAGAAACAGGGCAGCCTATATATAATATGATCAAGGAATTGAAAGGTGGTTTTAAGGCTTTTTATTGGAATGCATTCTCAAAGTTATATAGCTATGAACTGAAAGAAGGGTATAATCATGGTCAATATCCCATACTAGATGCCGTGCTTAATGACTTTGATGTATCCTATAGAATAGAAAATGATACCAATCTGAAATACATTAAAATTAACCGAAGTAAATCATAAATATGCTGAAAACAGGTTGGCAAAGCCCATCAAATATAGCACTTGTAAAATATTGGGGAAAACATGGTCGTCAATTACCAAACAATCCATCTGTCAGTTTTACGCTGAATACTGCAGCAACTAGGACATTTATAGCTTGGGAAAACTATAATAAATTCGGGAGAGTAGAGCTTTCTTTCACCCTAGAAGGGAAAGAAAATCCAGCTTTTGCAGCAAGAATAGAGAAGTTTTTAGATAGTCTAGTAGATGACTACTTCCCATTTCTAAAAGAAGTGACATTACAAATAGATAGTAGCAACTCCTTTCCACATAGTAGCGGCATTGCTTCATCAGCATCAGGAATGTCAGCCCTAGCCTTATGTCTTTGCGAAATAGAACAAATGATATCGGGTGAAGCGTCTGTACAAACTGATTTCATCACCAAAGCATCTATCATCTCCAGACTCGGAAGTGGCAGTGCATGTAGATCTATTTATCCTGAAATGGGACTTTGGGGTCACCATCCAGATATTGCTCACTCATCTGATGAATACGCTATTGGCATTGGATCAGAAATTCACCCTGTTTTCAAAACCTTTCATGACGATATCCTCATCGTGAGTGCCAAAGAAAAAAGTGTTTCATCCACAGCAGGCCATAACCTCATGGTAGGTAATCCATATGCAGAAGCGAGATACAAACAAGCTAATGACAGAATCATCACTTTGTTAACAGCACTGAAAGATGGCGATTTGCAAACTTTCGGCAAAATCACCGAAGACGAAGCGCTCACACTTCATGCCTTGATGATGTGTTCTGATCCTTCGTATATGCTGATGGAAGAAGGTTCTTTAGCCATCATCAAAAAAGTAAAAGCATTTAGGGCAGATACCAATATTCCACTCTATTTCACACTAGATGCAGGCCCGAATGTACATCTCTTGTATCCACATGAAAACGAACTTGACGTAAGATCTTTTATCACTTCAGAACTAAAACCATTATGTCATGAAGGTAAAATCATTTACGACCATGTAGGTCAGGGTGCCCAGAAAATTATGTGATTAAATGAATATCTTAATTCAGTTTATCTAATTACAGTTCAAAAAAATATTGCCAAAACCATTTTCAGACCGCTGTTTGAGAGTGGTTTTGTTTTTTATACAAAGATGAATAAAACAAACATTTTGTCGATCAATATAATGTTTTTCCACTATACTGGAATTTTAGTATCTAATTTCATATAATTAATTTAATAGAATATGTTTTCAAAAAATTTTATTTAAATAATTATATATCAATATATTACCAATAATTTAAACTATATATATCTTTTAAAAAGTAAAACATTTAAATACATTTAAAATGACTGCATTAAATTTTTAGTAATAATGTTTGTTGATTTTAACAATATTCCATAATTTTGGAATTTAATTCCATTACTCTTTATCGTGTGTCTGATATTTGATGGAATAAAAGCAAAACGAACATTCATTAACCAATCTTACAAAATCAAAATGCAAAACATCAACACAACAGTCAAAGTAATCTTTATCTTTCTTATATTTATAATTTTTGGAACAGATTCCATGGCCCAAGGTTGTGTCGCAATACGCCAAATGAGCTGTGGTTCAGCTGCAGGATTAGACCACAATAACGACCTTTTCACAAGAAATCAAGGTAAGTTTCAAGTAAATCTTGGTTATCGGTATTTTAAGTCATTTAGACACTTTAGAGGCTCACATGAAGAGACAGAAAGAGTTGCAAATGGTACTGAAGTTATAAATCTTTCGCATAACTTAGATCTAGGTTTAAGTTATTTAGCTACCAAAAGATTGACATTGAGTGTCGGATTACCCATTATATTTAATGATAGATCATCACTATACGAACATTACGGCAATAGCATCACAGCAAATCCTACACAGGCAAGATTTCACACTTATTCTCAAGGCATAGGTGATATGCGTATCTCGGGTAGTTACTGGCTTATCAATCCTGATTCTATGCCTAGTGGAAATATTGCTATAGGTTTGGGTGTAAAATTACCGACAGGAAATCCTGGTGCAGTAGATGATTTTCATAAATTGGTTGATGGAGCGGATGTGATATCAGAAAGACCAGTGGATCAATCTATCCAATTGGGTGATGGCGGTGTAGGTTTCTCAGTGGAAGTTCAAGGATATAAAGCAATAGCAAACGCAACAACTATTTATTACAATGGATTCTACTTGATTAATCCTCGTGAAGTAAACGATGTAGCAAGAATCCCTGGAGTTACACCAAACGAAAATACAGGTTATTTTTCCGTCGCAGATCAATTTGCACTTAGAACAGGTGTAAGTCAAGGATTGAATGGAATAGCCAAAGGTTTTTCTGTAATGTTGGGAGGAAGGGCAGAAGGCATCCCTTCTAGCGATCTTATTGGTGGCAGCAAAGGATTCAGAAGACCGGGATATGTAATTTCTATCGAACCTGGCATCGCTTATATGAATAGAGGGACATCAATCATGCTAAATGTACCTTTCGCCCTATATCGCAATAGAATAAAAAGTTATGCTGACAAACTAGATGAAACTGGCAAAGCACACGGTGACGCTGCTTTTGCAGATTACTTAATCTCTCTTAGTTTAGGACACTGGTTTTAAAATCTAATTGTTATTTTTATACCTGAAGCGGTCTTCTTTTTACTTAAATTGAGGACCGTTTCTTTTATACATAATAACGATGAGTCCACTCCGAAAAGCCCTTAGCTCGAATAGCGGGGAAAATATGGTTTTATACTGCTATGATAATCAGGCGTTTCTCTTCAGGGATTAGGTGAAAAACGTCTTATCATCATTAGGCCTGTTTTTAGAGGAGACTCAACTATCCAAACTATTCTTTGTTAATAAGATTATTTAGTACAAATAAATCTTATGTCCCTTTTAAGACTTTTTTACTCGCTCTTTGGTATCATTCCTCCATTTTTGGCATGCGCACAATTTACAAAAACTGTATCGTGTCAGAGTCCTTCTTTTGACAAAAAAGTAGATAGTTATTTATCTTATTCAGCACCTGTGGTTAGCGTGAAAGATGCATTTACAAAAAAGTCCGATTATGTCTTCCTCGATGCGCGTGAAGTAGAAGAATATAATGTCTCGCATATACCTGAAGCAAGATTCATAGGTTACAAAGATTTTAACATAAAAGGAATTTTGGATATAGCTAAAGATTCAAAAATTGTTGTTTACTGTTCAATAGGTTACAGAAGTGAAAAAATAGCTACCAAACTTAGATCTGCAGGTTATAAAAACGTCAGTAACTTATATGGCAGCATATTTGAATGGGCCAATATGGGCTACCCTCTTTCTGATAAAAAAGGACTTCCTACCTCACAAGTACACACCTACAATAAAAAATGGAGTCAGTGGGTGACTGGCGATGGATTAAAAAAAACATGGTAATTTAAAATATATTCATAGGGTATAAATTGGTTGATTCGTTATTACTTTGTGTCCCAATGTATTTACGAAATGTCTAATATAATCAGACCTTTTTACAGCAAAACCTGACAAAATTCCATTTTAATCGGAAGATATATTGTTGAATTTGTAGTTGTAAAAGGCTGTTTCTATAAACTTTATTTTAAAACAAAAACCAATTTTCTATGAAATCATGGATTTCTTTAGTCTTAAGTTTATTATTTTCAGTAGCTATCATTCCATATGGATTTGCAATAAACGAACTTCAACTTTCTGAAAATAATGGTTCACATTTTTATATAGATCTACACAGTAAATCAAAATCTACTTCAGATAGTTATAATATTCTCATTCAAAATAAAAACAGAAAAACACCTACTAATGCTACTGTTTCAAAAGCACAATATTATAATGTAAGCAAGGAGAATCTTGCAGAATTGAGAACGCAAAAACCAGACTTTTTTACCCAAGAAATCAAAATTGATAATAAATCAGTAAAACTTATCCTAGAGAAAGTAAATGTGACAAGTCCTGATTTTCACATAACTACCAGTGATGGCAGAGTCTTGTATCCTGATATGTCCGAACTGCTTCACTATCGAGGCGTCATTGCTAATGAAAGTACATCTTGGGTGACGCTTTCTATTACAAAAGATAAATTAAAATATCTGATTACTTCTCCTGAAGGAAATTACGAAATCAATCAGGTGGAAGAAAATATGTATGCAGGTTACTATAGCAAAGACCAAAAAATCATACCTTATTATGACGATAAAACAGTTGATGATGTTAGAAATTCCGTACATCAAAATGCACAAAATGCTGGTTCAAGAGTTGGAAGTTGTCTTGAAATATATTTTGAGTGTGACAATAAAACATATGGTACTCTGGGAGATATAAATAGTGTGACTAATTGGGTGACATCCCTTACGAATGATGTTGCAGCTATTTATGCACTTCATAATGTGCCGTTATATATGAGCGAACTTTTCATTTGGACTACAGATGATCCATATACGAATCTAACCAACATTGGTGCCATCAGAGATGAATTTGTACAAACACTCCAGAATAATTATGATGGAAGAATAGCCCACTTACTTTCTGTAAGAGCACTTGGTGGAGGTATAGCAAATGGAATCGGTGGCTATTGCAATACCTACCCTACTTATCCTGGACCACAATGTTTTAGTAGTCAATTGTCTTCTAACATCACACCATATCCAAATTATTCCTTTAATAGTTATGTCATTGCACACGAGATGGGCCACGTCATGGGCTTGCGACACACGCATGCATGTGTATGGAATAATACACTCACCCAAATCGACGACTGTGGCAATATGTACGCTTTTGACAATGGAGATACACCAGAAGGATTAAGCTGTTATGATTCAGATAATGATATAATTCCTGCTGGCGGAGGTACGATTATGAGTAACTGTAACCTCATAAATGGAGTAGGTATCAATTTAAGTGCTGGATTCGGAATACTTCCTGGACAAATGCTTTATGAAAACTTTGTTTATGCGGATTGTACGACAGGTATTTCTTGTGGGTCACTACCTCCTGTTAATGATCTTTGTGCCAATGCAATCAACCTAACCGTAAGATATAGTTGTGAAAGCAATAGTTTCAATAACATAAGGGCAACAGCTACAGCTGGCGTCCCACCTTTTACATGTGGCAGCCCTGGCAATCCTATCAAAGATGTATGGTTTAAACTTGTAGTTCCTCCTTCGGGAAGTGTATCCATAGAAACTGGTCAAGTGACAAGTGGGTTGACAGATATGCTCATACAAGCATATTCCGGTTCTTGTGGTTCTTTGACATCGATAGCTTGTGATGATAATACTGGAACTGGCAATCATAGCCTTCTAAGTCTAAGTGGTAGAACACCTGGTGAGACTATTTATGTTCGAGTAGTGGATAGTGGAAGCAATGATGAAGGTATTTTTGATATTTGTGCATATGACTCCAATCTGCCTTGTCATCCTGACTACACTGCACTAGTCTCTTTTTACAACGCTACTGGTGGCAGTTCGTGGACCAATAAATCAGGTTGGCAACAAGGTGCAGCAGGGAGCAATTGTAACGTTTGTACTTGGTATGGTATCACATGCAATAGTGCAGGCAGGGTTACAGACATCAGACTATCTAGCAATAACATCACAGGAAATAGCATACCATCCACATTGACACAGATTTCTTTTCTGAATCATCTTGTGTTGTACAATAATAATCTATCTGGAAATATCCCTAACTTTCTAAATAACTTTCCAGTTTTAGTAACACTTGACTTAGGTGGAAATGATTTTACAGGAGCAATTCCTACTAGTTTAGGTAGCATCAATAATTTAAGAAGTTTATATTTAGATGGCAATCAACTCTCAGGCAGCCTTCCAGCAAGTTTGACAAATATAGACTTGAGTTTGATTTATGTCCAAAACAATGCATTGACAGGATGTTTCCCTTCAGGATACAGTATCTTTTGTGATAAAGCTTATAATTTTTCTGGCAACCCATTATTGGCCAATGGTATCACATTTGCTACCTACTGCGCTACAGGCAACGGTGGAGACGAAGATAGCGATGGATATTGTCAAAGTTTGGGTGATTGTAATGATGATGACAACACCATGTTTCCTGGAAATCCAGAAGTATGTGACCTGAAAGATAATAACTGTAATGGCCTAATAGATGATATCGCATCACCACAGACCAATACATGGATAGCTGGCAGTGGATCTTGGTTTGTCGCTACTAATTGGAGTCTAGGTGTAGTGCCTCAACGATGTCAAAATGTAGTCATAGCAGGTAGTAATGGGACCGTAGTAACCATACCAAGTGCTCAAGCAGGAGAAGCTAGATCAGTATTGGTACAAGCAGGAAAAAGTTTAATTATCCAAAACACTGGTAGCCTCACCATTAATAATGGCCTAAATCTAATCAACTCAGGTACTGTTACTAACAATGGTACCTTATCCATCAATAACATCCTAGATAATGCACTTTTTGGTATTTCAAATTCTGGTACCATCACGAATAGCTCATCAGGCTCCATCACGATTCAAAATTCAGGAATAAGGTCATTGTCCAATAATACAGGTGGAATTTTAACAAATACTGGAAGTCTTACCATCGATGGTAATTCAATTGGTGCAGTCAGCACAGGTATCTATAATGCAGGAAACACCATGAATTCTGGACAAGTTACTGTAAGAAACATCACCGGAAATGAAGTCATCATAGCTCCAGGATCTACTTTTAATAATCAAGTAAACGGTGTTTTAAATCTGGAGTAGCGTTTTTTTACACATCAGGCAGGATGCCTGAATATACTGCATCGTAGCTAGGAAGCTATGATCAACAAATGTTTCCTGGTTATAACTTCTGTTTAATCATACTTTTATACATCACCGAATATCCTTCAATAAATACTCCAATCCATTGGTCTTGATCACAAATGCGGTAGACAATATCATGCCTAATCTACCTTGCGGAAATCCTTGGGTGGACATCCATTCCAGATAATATGTAGGGATATGTTTGATCAGCGTGCCCTTATATTTTCCATAAGGCATCGGCATTCTGACTATGTCAATGAGTATCGTATTGTCTGGTGTATTTTCCAATCTGTGCGATAAAGTTATACCAACTCTTCTGATTCTACCGCAGCAAGGTCCATGACTTCTTCCTCCTCTTGAATTTGATCGAGTTCTATTTTCAGATTGTCGATGATAAAGACCTGACGTTCAGGTGTGTTTTTACCCATGTAATAAGACAATAAATCTTCGATCTTAGTACCTTCTCCAAGGATGACAGGCTCCAATTTTATATTCTCACTGATGAAATCTTCAAATTCATTAGGTGATATTTCTCCCAATCCTTTGAATCGTGTGATCTCTGCCTTTCCTCTTAGCTTTTGGATAGCTTCTTGTTTTTCTTGTTCGCTGTAGCAATAGTATGTTTTTGCTTTATCTCTCACCCGAAATAGTGGCGTATCTAGAATGTACAAGTGACCCATCTTGACCAAATCAGGGAAAAACTGCAAGAAAAATGTCAATAACAACAATCGGATGTGCATACCATCGACGTCGGCATCTGTCGCAATGACTACACGATTGTATCGTAGATTTTCGATACCGTCTTCTATGTCTAGTGCGTGTTGCAGAAGATTGAGCTCTTCATTTTGGTACACTACTTTTTTGGTCATACCATAACAATTCAAAGGCTTGCCACGAAGACTGAATACAGCTTGAGACTGCACATTCCTAGCTTTTGTGATAGATCCACTTGCCGAATCTCCCTCGGTGATGAAGATGGTGCTTGCCAGTTTTAGTTCATCTTCTGCTTTTTTGCCATCTGTGAGGTGAATTCGACAATCACGCAATTTTTTATTGTGAATATTTGCTTTTTTTGCTCTTTGATTGGCTATCTTTTTGATGTCAGCGATTTCTTTACGCTCTCTCTCTGACTGGAGTATTTTACGTAAAATGGCATCCGCAACTTCTTTGTTTTTGTGAAGGAAGTTGTCCAGATTTGTTTTCATAAAATCCACAACGAAGGCTCTGATGGAAATGCCTTCAGGAGCCATATTTTGCGAACCAAGTCTTGTTTTGGTCTGAGACTCGAATACGGGTTCTTCTACTTTAAGACTGATCGCGCCCACAATCGAAGTCTGTACATCTCTTGTATCAAAAGGTTTGTTGTAAAACTCTCTGATGGTCTTCACAATAGCTTCTCTGAACACAGCTAAGTGCGTACCTCCTTGTGTGGTATTCTGACCATTGACAAATGAGTAATACTCCTCACCATACGATGTATTGTGAGAGATAGCTATTTCTATATCTTCCGCTTTCAGGTGAATGATCGGGTATAAAAGATTTTCAACATCGGTTTTTCGTTCCAATAAATCCTTCAGACCATTCTTAGAGACCAATGTTTTACCATTATAATTTAGCTTTAGACCAGCATTCAGATAGGCATAATTCCAAAGTTGGTTTTCTATATATTCAGATCTATATCTATAATGTTTAAAGATAGTTTCGTCTGCTACAAACTCGATTAGTGTGCCATTTGGCTCTGTGGTCTTGCTTATTTTGGGGTCAGAAGTGATGATACCCGCAGAAAACTCAGCCGACTTGGTCTCACCATCTCTAAAAGATTGTACCCTGAAATAACTAGACAACGCATTGACAGCTTTGGTACCTACACCATTCAGACCCACAGATTTTTTAAAGGCTTTGGAGTCATATTTTCCACCTGTATTTATCTTAGATACACAGTCCACAACCTTACCCAAAGGGATACCTCGACCATAATCTCGGATAAATACCTTCCCTTGTTCAATCGATATATCAATATTTTTACCATTACCCATGACAAATTCATCTATGGAATTGTCTATCACTTCTTTGAGTAGAATGTAGATACCATCTTCTTGCGCAGAACCATCACCTAGCTTGCCGATGTACATCCCGGGTCTGAGACGTATGTGTTCTTGCCAGTCAAGACTTCGTATATTATCTTCATTATAAAGTACGCCTGTATTATCGCTCATATGCTTGTATGTATAAACCTAAGATTAAAATAGAAGGCAAATATAAGAAAATTTTATGATATGAATGGTTGATGGGGATTTTGCAGAGAATTTTTCAGTTTCGTTTTTCAATGATTAACCCAAGTCTATCCAAGCCTTAGGCATAAAATGGGTGTCAGCTTTTTCATAAAATCCCTAAGAATCAAATACAGATTCTTAGGGATTTTATAAATTTCGATACTATTTTCTTATCACTACTTGATTGGTAGAAACTTTATTTCCTTGTATTGTTTTGACCAGTATGATGGGTACATTTATCTGACTTATATCAATTTTTGTTTTGAAATGTTCTTGTTGATTGTCAAATTTATTTTTATACAATAATTTTCCAGTCATATCTAGGATGGAAACTTCCACATCTTCTTTAGAACCGGACAATGATAATTCTATCTGGTCGCTCGTAGGATTAGGAAATATATTGATGTTCCTTGGATCAATGGTATTTTTGGATCTATCTTCAACTTTTAGTTGATCAACTGTCATCTTAAACTTCACTGGCAAGGTATAAAGTACATTCACATTCCTACCTGCTTGCTTACCTGGCACCCATTTTTCTGGCATATCATTCATCGTTTGTAACATTTCAATTACAGCTTGACCACAACCACCTCCTATTTCTCTTATGATATTGATATCAGAAACACTTCCATCCGTATTGATCGTAAATTGTGCTACTACATTTCCTTCGATCCTTTTATCTTTGGCTTCTGCGGGATACTTCAAATGGCTGAAGATATAGTCAAACATTTTCCTATTGGAACAATCCTTTTTTTCATGTTCACTCACTTCGTTTTCGCAACCAGGAAATCTTGGCATTTGTTCGACTACTTTGAAAATTTCTTTTTCAGGTTCCTCTTGAATCAATCCTTTAAACGATTTTGTATATATAAAAACAACACCATTTTCGGCTTGATTTCCATATTTTTTTAGTATTTCATTAAAATCATGGCTAATCTTATTTATAACATTTATAGATAGGACGTCATTAGGATCAATATTAATTAGATCTTGTTTATAAACTTTGCCATCAACTACAAATAATGGATTTTTATCAAATCCCAACCCTTGTGAAAACTTTTCTTGATCAGTATTGATCAAATTAGGAATAGGAGGTGGCGGTGGTGGCACCAAGTCATGGGTAGGTATTTTACCATAAAAATTTTCAAACTCCTGCATATCTGAAGCATTATTTTTATAGTAATATTTTGATACACCATTCTTTAAGTCAACCTTTATAAATGCTTCATCTACGATGATGGCTATTACTCCTTCAGGCATTACAGCATTACCATTTAGTATTGGTGGTGCAGGCGGCGCAGGTGGTGCAGGTGGTGGCGGTGGTGCGGGTGGCTTAGGAATGGAATCATGGCCTGCAGATACTACATCTTGCAACTGCTGTTTGATAGTAGAAGAAGAAAATAAGATCACTAGACCCAAAAGTAGTGGCAATACCAAAGCATACTTCCAAGCAGCACTTCGGTTTGTTTTATTTGTTGTCATCATGTGAATACGTTTTTTGATTTGTGAATGAAAAAATTGATTGGTCAGCGCCAATTCTAAGCCCGACTGCGACTTGCTGAGCAATAACTCTGTGTAGCTACTTACAGAATTTTTGCGACAGATAAGGTCGTCAGCAAGATACTCATGCGCTTGACGCAAAGCACGTTTATAAAAAATCATCACCGGATTGAACCAAAAAAACGCATGTACCATCTCTGCCATCAGGACGTCCAAAGTGTGCCATTGACGGATATGTATTTCTTCGTGTTCGAGGATCGTGTGTATGTGATCTTGTAGCGGCACATGCCGACTAATGTAGATACTACTGAAAAATGAAAAAGGTAGATGCACTGCTTCAGTAGTAATGATGCGGTATCCATTAAAATCTTCTTTTTGTCCTTGACGGTTGTATCTGAATATCTTGGATAATCCATATATCATTTTGAGCAACACGACCACCAAGCCAACAAAATAGATTGCCCATAAAACATTGCCCATCAAACTTTTCCAATCAAAAACGCTCACTTCAATATCTGCTACAACATAGGTGATGTCTCCTGCCAAATGACTCCAATGTAGCACAGGCACCGACTCTTCTGGCAAAACCAACAAAGGTGCCAAAATCGGTATCATCAATGAAGCCAATATCGAGAGCAAAAGATACGCCCGATTGTACTTAAAGAATGTCATCCCAGATAGTATAAAATGATAAATACCGTATAGGATGATGAGACAGGTGGATGATTGGAGGAGATAGGTTAGCATGGTGATTAGTTTTTAGGGTTTGATTTATCTGCCAATTCTTGTTTAATGCGTTCAAGTTCACTTAGAGTAATGTCATTTTCCTTTACTAAAAAGGAGACCAATTCGTTGACCGATCCTTCGAAGTAGTTGCTAACCAATTTACTCAAAGAAAACCTTGAATATTCCTTCTTACTGATGATGGGAAAATATTCGTATGTTTTTCCATAGGTTTTATGATCTACAAAACCTTTTTTCTCCAATATCCTGACGATGGAAGAGACCGATGAATGTGGTGGTTTGGGGTCAGGCATCTCGTCTATCAATGCACTTACCAACGAAGGACCTTTGTCCCAAAATAATTGCATGATTTCTTCTTCTGCCTTGGTTAATTTTTGCATTATTTTACTTTTTGTATTCTAAAAGACTTCATGAACATTTGAATTATTCAACTAACGACACAAATATATAACGTATTATTTAGTTGTACAACTATTTTATACATTATTTTGAATAATTGTCTTTTGGGAGACATAATGTGCCCATCTGAACACCTAAATAGACATATTAGTGGATATTGGTGAACAGTACCGATATGATATCTTGTGATTGATGATCTTGTGATCGATGATCTTGTGATCTGTGATTCCTAACATCTTAACCCCGAAGGCCCGAAGGGGTGACATGATGCATTGACATGATTAAACTATTTCACCTATACGCGTGGGCAGAAACAGGTCAGAGACAACAAGAGATTATACTGCAAATTCAAAGGAAAGAGTTTGACAAATGGAGCAGTTTACAACTTAATGTAACATAGGGGTTTAATCTTTTAATAGTTAGTTTTAAAATTTTATTTCAAATAAGAAACTTTATAAATTAAGTGTAGCTTACAAAAATATTGTTGAGTATATGACTCCATAAAGAAACCATATACTCAACAATTTACACTTCTTATCCGAAAGCATTAAATCCTGTCACATCCATACCTGTGATTAATAGATGAATGTCGTGAGTACCTTCGTAAGTGACAACTGACTCTAAATTTGCCATGTGTCTCATGATAGGATATTCTCCTGTGATACCCATACCGCCGTGCATCTGACGTGCTTCGCGCGCTACATCAAGCGCCATGGCTACATTATTTCGTTTTGCCATCGATATTTGCGCAGGAGTGGCTTTACCTTGGTTGGCAAGGGTACCTAATCTCCAACTTAGCAACTGTGCCTTGGTGATTTCTGTGATCATCTCTGCCAATTTCTTTTGTGTCAACTGAAACTGACCGAGCTTTTTGCCGAATTGTTCTCTTTCTTTACTGTATCTAAGCGCCGAATCATAACAATCTAAAGCAGCACCTACCGCGCCCCATGCTATACCGTATCTAGCTTTCGATAGACAACCTAGTGGTCCTTTAAGACCTTGTACATTTGGAAGGATATTAGCTTTAGGTACTCTTACATCTTCAAAAACTAGTTCGCCAGTAACTGAAGCACGTAGCGACCATTTACCATGAATCTCAGGTGCTGAAAAACCTTTCATGTCTTTTTCTACGATCATACCACGGATGATACCTTCTTCATCTTTTGCCCAGACTACTGCTATGTCTGCAACAGGAGAGTTTGTGATCCACATTTTAGCACCATTCAGGATGTAGGCATCACCATCATCTTTAATATTAGTGACCATACCAGATGGATTAGAACCATGATCTGGCTCTGTCAACCCGAAACAACCGATAAATTCTCCACTACCTAGCTTAGGAAGATATTTTTTCCTTTGCTCTTCATTACCATATTTATAGATCGGATACATTACTAGCGACCCTTGGACAGAAGCCATAGAACGAATCCCTGAGTCTCCGCGCTCAAGCTCTTGCATGATGATACCATAGGCGATCTCATCCATGCCACCACCACCATACTCGACAGGAAGACTAGGTCCAAAAGCACCTACTTCAGCAAGGCCTTTGAATAGATGGACTGGACATGCAGCTCTATTAGCGTAGTCTTCTATGATCGGGCTTACTTCTTGTTTTACCCATTCGCGGACAGCATCACGAGCTAGCAAATGATCTTCACTCAATAGTTCGTCAATATTGTAATAGTCGTGGTATTCGTACAAATCTGTTTTGGATGATTTTTTAATGTCGTGGCTCATTTTTTATAATTGTTTATTATTTTATAAAATACAATAGGGTTGGGTTAATTAACAAAGTGCAAAGATAAAGGTTGGTATTAAGAATGTAGATACTAGATGATTATATTTATTGCAATGTATTACGACATTAGGATAATTAAAAATGGATTTTATATTTTTTTAAAGAATAAAATAAAGAATGTGAAAACAATAGTTTAGCTTTGTATTGAAAAATGAGCATTTGACTAATCTTTAAAATTTATTTTATGAAAAATTTATTTACATTCATCTTCATTTCATTATTTTTGATTTGCTTACCAAAATACGTTTCTGGTCAGAGTACCTTTGATTTATTTTCACGTAAGGGGCTCTCAAAAGGTTCATTATGGTTTAACGATATTGGCAAGTGGGGGACTTCAGGATCTACTTGTGATGGCATAGATACAGTATGTGGTGGTAAGATTGTGATTAGGTATGTAGATAATTTCGATTCTAGCCAATATTATCTTTATGTGAATGGTAATAAAGTATATGGTCATCATGATTGTGATAAACCAGATGTGTTATTGTATGATTTTGGGTTAAAAATAGGAGACACCATAACAAATTGGCTTTCTGATAAGTATGTGCTTAAAGAAAAAATGCCAATAACACTGTTAAATGGAGATTCAGCCACAAAATTTGTATTTAAAAGAAGTTATGGGACAATAGAATGGATTACTGGCATCGGTGCATTAGGCAGTGGACCTGGATTAGCCTCTTCTAGATTTGTTTGTGCAAAATTAAATGGTGTGCTTTTGTATGAACTGCCTCTACCAAGCTGGATTGAAGCCACAGATAGTATTGATTGTGATTATATTTCTTGTGTAAGACCTAAACCGAGTTATTCATCTCTTGTAAATGATAATGAGGTGTTTTTTGAAAATACGTCAAGTTATGGAGACGAATATTTCTGGAGTTTTGGAGATGGAAGCACATCAACCGAAAAATCACCTACACATTACTATGTGCAAAAAGGTTGTTACACTGTGACGCTTAAAGTAACGAATAGTTGTTTTCCTGAAGGATATACTATAAAATCAGTAATAGCTATTTGTAAAGAAGAAGAATTTGGCTTGTCAGATACCATTCCGCTTAAGTCTAATTCTAGTTTTTGCAAAGTAAACAATAATGTATTATTTTACACAGTAGGTACTAATTTGTTTAGGTCTAACAATAGTGGCGAAACTTGGACTAAACAACAAATTTTATCTGATCTTAATGAACAACGAGAAGCATTGGTAGTAAAAATGTGGGATGATAAAAGAGGCATCATGGGTACAAGTTATTTTAATAGTCAAGAAAGCAAAAAAACCGTTATGATAACTGAAGATGGTGGTGAAACTTGGCAATTAAAAGTTTATGGTTTAAATTCGGTTTCAAATGTTGCGATAGATGATGGTGGTATTGCTTGGGTTTCCGGTGGTAGATATCTGAAATATTATTTTAAAACCACCGATTATGGTAACACTTGGGAAAAGGTAAATTATACCTTAGAGAATGCCCTTGTTGATTTTAACTATGTTTCAGGAGATACCATTATTGCTAAAGCAATCAAAGAACAGGCTGCGGGAGTAATTACAACGTTTATTTACAAATCAGTGAATAATGGAAATACTTGGAATCTTATGACTTTACCACCCAATGTGGATGAATTCGAATTCATTAATTCAAAAAAAGGAGTTTGTCTAGTACACAAAGGCTCTTTTTTAACCACAAATGATGGAGGCGAAAGTTGGACGCCAACTGGAATCAACCAAAAAATTGTATCATTTAATATTACAGGAGATAAAAATGGTAGTTTTAGGAATGATATTGGACAAAACTATGTTACCAATGATTATTTTAAAACTTATCAACCCATAGCTTGTGGACTAAAGACAATTGGCTTACCACAAATTCTTAATGATACTTCCCTTATATTTTTACTCTCCAATTCGTCTCCAACTAATTTTGTAAGAATAGCAAAATCAACGAATTATCAAACGAATACTTGTAACGGTAGATTAGATAATGATGGAGATGGGTATGCGATAGAAGAAGATTGTGATGACCAAAACGCAGAGATAAACCCTGGAGCAAGTGAAATTGCGGGCAATGACATAGATGAAAATTGCGATGGAGCATTAGTTTCCAATACTGTGCATAACCCATTAGAACTTTCATTCCAATTATATCCAAATCCTAGTTTTGACGTCATTAATTTCAAATCTGTAAAGGATAGAAATATGGATATTGAAGTATTTAATGCCAATGGCATCATGGTTTTACAAAGAAAAGAAGTATCTGAATTGACAATAGATAACCTGAGTCAAGGCATATATTTATTCAAAGTGACAGACAAAACCCTGAATAAATTTTGGATAAAAAAGATCATACTCTTGTAATTTATTTAGGCATAAAATTCTCCGTAGATCTTATATCTTTGCTTCTCATAAAATATAACAGCTTATGAAAACCAAAGTAGCCATCCGAGGAGCGGAGTTTTATGCTTATCATGGATTTTATGAAGAAGAACGCAAAGCTGGTAATACCTTTATCATAGATGCCGAGGTGACACTAAAAACTTTTGATTCATCAGATGACAATATCCTTGATACGGTCAATTACGAACAACTATATACCATCGCCAAAGAAGAGATGTCCAAAACTCAAAAACTTTTGGAAACCGTAGTCTTTAACATCATCGAAAGATTTAAGGTAGAATTACCTGGTATCGTTTCAGCTACTGTACGAATGGAAAAGATAGCACCACAACTTGGCGGTAAAGTGGCAAAATCCGTGGTGGAGATGGAGTATTAGACATTACCCTTAAGAGAAATTAAGACATTACTATATTTTAACTACACTAGCAATATCTCTCTCGGACATATGGTATCTTAGAAATTAGGTTTAAATTCAGTGGAAGAACATCTATAATACTATAATAATAAGTTTAAATATGCAACGAGTCATAAACGTAGTTGATATGGAGTTCTATTGGAGCGCATACGTGGTTCCTATGGAGCTACGTCGGGTCAACGTCGGGACAACCTCGGCAGAAGGTCGGGACAACCTCGGGACAACCCTATTAAAATTTTGGAGTAAAAATGGCAGAAATTTAGCGTTTGCAGCTTCGATTGCATGTTTTACAACAAAAAATACTTGCAATCAAAATTAGTCTTTTTCTCTCAGATAAAGTGAATTAATTTGTATTATTTTAAAAGAAAATAAGTCCTTATTACCTAGTATAATTTTTCCATTTTCAAAATGAAAACTGTAGAACTATACTACTGAATTAAAATAGCAAAATTAGTGGTGGACATTGAATTTTAGGCAAAATTCAAATATTTATGCTATGTATATTTTTACGGTAAAAGTTTGAAATATTATAGGTATTAAAAAGATACAGTATATTTGTCGTGCTCAAATAAATGATTTAAATAAATATCATGATAAAACTTAATTTTTTTATTACATTGATGTTCATTGCAACAATATCCTTAAGCCAAAAAAAATCATTGAAGTATGTAAATTCCGACAATGTATGGCAATATAGTGTTTATGGATTTGGGGTTCCATTTACTTTCTACCAAAATACTTTTTCTAAAGATAGTCTGCTGATAGGCGGAAAATATTACTTCGAAAGACAAATAATAAATTCAAACATACAACTTATAAACAAATATTATAGAGAGGATAATGGAAAAGTATTTATATTAAAAGGACAAAATGAAGTACTAATTTATGATTTTTCTTTGAAAATTGGAGATACTTTTTCAATAAATCATACTACAAAGGCAAAAGTAAGCAGATTAGAAAATATCATAACTGCTGATGGTTTAACTAGAAAAAAAATTACAGTAGATGTATTATGTGGTTTTAATACTTTTATTCAAAATACATGGATACAAGGCATTGGGGAAGTAAAAGGAGATAAGTTTATTAATAATGCGTGTTTTGCATTCGATCCAGAACCAAGTTTAGATTGCTTTTTACAAGATAACAAGATTGTTTACTCTTTAAAAGGGTGTCAAGAAAGCTATAAAAAATTAGTCAGTGAAGAACTAATATGGCAGGTAAATGTAACGAAACAAGCTGAAACTGATGTAACTGAAAGGTTTTACAAATTTGACTCACCTATTATAATCAACAATAAAACATATTCTGAACTCCTAAAGGCAGAAGGTCCTTCTTTCAAACCAGCAAATTGGGCAGGAACATCTATGTTCTTTAGAGAAGAAAATGGAGTTGTATTTTATATAGATAATGATGAAGAAATTCAATATTTTGACTTCAATTTAAATAAAGGAGATGAATTTAAACTGCCTTATGAACCCACTACTAGTGTCTATGTTATAAAAAAAGATTCTATTATTTTCGGGTATGATATAAAAACTAGAAAAGTTATACAATTAGCATGTGACTCATTGAGTGATAATAATAACATAACATGGGTAGAAGGCATTGGTGATAAATCTTCATTTATTTTTTCGAACGCTGTGTGCTCTTTATTTGATCCTTCAGAAACAGTGGAACTTAAATGTGTTTTTTATGCAAATAGTTTCAGAAAAATTTATGGTAAAGATTTTACTCAAGATTGCTATTTGGACAGTGATTTTGAAAAAAATACAATTGACCAAAAAGAAATAAAAATATATCCGAATCCTGCATCTGATGTATTAAGAGTTGAATTTCAGAAACAATTCTCAGGAGTAATTAGCATCTACGACCATACATGGCAGGAAGTTTTCAAACAAGATATTAAAGAAAATTCATATGGTGAAAAACTTGATATCTCAATATTAAAAAGTGGAATATACATAATCTTATTCAAAGAAAATGATGGTAATACTTCAGCAAATAAAATAATAATTTTGTAACCTATTCCGCACCCACAGGTGCTAACTGAACTTTTAGCCCGTCTATCTCTTCACTTATCTTAATCTGACAACCAAGTCTAGAATTAGATTTGACAAAAAAGGCTTGGTCTAGCATGTTTTCTTCATCTTCAGATGCTTCTGATAAGGTATGATCACTAAGGATATACATGTGACATGAAGCGCATAAGGCCATTCCACCACAAGTTCCTTCTACAGGTAGATCATAAGATTTGCACACTTCCATCATGTTCATAGCCATATCGGTAGGCGCTAAAAGCTGATGTTCGATGCCTTCTCGATCTACTACGATCACATTTATTATATTGTCTTCCATGCTATTATTTGAAAAATAAGAACGCAAATGTAGTTATAATAAACTTATTTAAGTGGAAAAACACCAAACTACTCAAACCCATTGACACCTGCAACAGTAGTGTACTTAAATGACAGTTTTTGATCTGGATATATGTATTTGAATGCAGACTGGACCATTAGCGTACCTTCGTGAAATCCACATAATATCAATTTGAGTTTGCCAGGATAAGTATTGATATCACCGATGGCATAAATTCCTGGCATGTTGGTACTATAATCCAATGTATCCACCACTATGGCATTATCTTTAATTTCGAGTCCCCATTCGCCAATGGGACCTAATTTTGGAGCAAGGCCAAACAATGGAATAAAATGATCCACCTTGTAACTATAAGGTTCTTTACCATCTTCTTCTATCATGATTTCTTTGAGAACGCCATTTCCACCCAGACCTACTGCTTGCGCATTTGTGATAAGATTTATTTTTCCAGAATGGGCTAGTTCCATTACTTTTTCTACCGAATCTAAAGCACCTCGGAACGAAGTCCTACGATGTACAAGCGCGACTTCATCCGCAATATCTGCAAGAATAATACTCCAGTCAAGCGCTGAATCTCCACCACCGGCTACTAGTACTTTTTTGCCACGATATTTTTCTGGATCTTTGATGATATAATCCACGCCTTTATCTTCGTAAGTATCAATATTGTCGATAGGAGGTTTGCGTGGCTCAAAACAGCCAAGGCCACCAGCGATAGCTATCACGGGAGCGCAGATTTCCGTCCCTTTGCTAGTAGTGAGTTTATAAAGTTTGTCATCTATCTTTTCTAACTTTTCTGCCCGCTCGCCTAGTGTAAATCCTGGCTTGAATGGCTCAATTTGTTTCATTAGATTGTCTACAAGATCACCAGCTAATACGGATGGGTAACCAGGTATATCATAGATAGG
The DNA here is from genome assembly GCA_035299145.1 of Saprospiraceae bacterium. Classification (GTDB taxonomy): domain Bacteria; phylum Bacteroidota; class Bacteroidia; order Chitinophagales; family Saprospiraceae; genus OLB9. The sequence goes on along the minus strand of DATGWZ010000023.1, from coordinate 750,128 downwards.
TTTTTTAGGATAAATTTCTGTCAACTGGCCGCCTGGTTGACCCAATGAATCTACCAAATGGCATTTTAGCTTTAACAAACCAGCTTCGAAAACTGTAAATAGACCAACAGGTCCAGCGCCTATAATTAAAATATCTGTGTGAATCATTTGCAAATTTATAAATAACGCAGCATCTGCTGCTTACTAGAGAGAAACATTAACATACGATTTACAATGTTGGTTGCAAAAGTAATCGTTGTTTATCATTAATAAATATGATTTTTAAAAGTACTAATGATGATAAAAATCAACAATACATGATTTTATTGGCATTAATTTCGCCTTCAAATAGTCTTATATGACAAATATTCTTGTGATCGTTATAATCCTACATCTCATAGCTGGATTTGGCTTTGTGCTATGGAAAGTAGCAGGTCCTGTAAAAAATGAAGATACAAAAAATGAAAAGGAATAGTAAGATAAGGTGTATTCCAAAATTATATTTAGTTTAACCCTGACCCTAAAGGTGACAAAATAAATTTTAAATTAGTTTGTTTGCCAAAATTATATCCACTCGAATTATTGAATGGTTCTATTGGTATCAATGTCTAACATACACTTGAAATGCCCTTTGGGACACTGGTCAAAACCAAGTTTTGAACAAGGACGACAAGAAAGATTTGATACTTGAATATCTATGCTTTTTGATGTGTTTTTGGACCCATAAAATGGAAACATACCAAACTCAGGAATGGTATTACCCCAAAGCATGATGATCTTTTTTTGAAGAGCTGCAGCGATATGCATCAATCCTGTATCTCCAGTCACGATTCTATCTGCATGTTTGACGATACCTGCGCTGACACCAAGTCCTATTTTGCCACAATAATTGATGACTTTTTCAGGAAATTCCGTTGATAATTGGTCTGCAAGTTCGGTTACATCTTTGCCTCCAAGGAGAATTGTATGTTTGTCATATAGTGCTATTATCTCTTCGCATTTTTCTTTTGGAATTCTCTTAGTAAAGTAAGTTGCACCTAATACTAATACTTGATAATGAATGCCTTGCACTAGTTCTTGGGCATCATATTCATCTTCCGGCATAATGAAATAATCTAAACCTTCTCCATCGTCGTACACACCTAAATCTTGTAGCGCTTCAAAATATCTATCTACCAGATGTTTACCACTTGGTAGCCTGTTGATTTTAAGATTTACAGCAAGCCATTTATTAATATTCATTTTGTCAAATCTTATGGTCTTACATGCCAATGCTGAACAAATTTTGTAAGATCTAAGATTTTTTTGTAAGTCAATGACAAGTTCAAATTTTTCCGCTTTAAGTGTATCAATCGTATCTTGGATATTCTCTTTTAGGTGGTGAATATGATCTATGTAAGGATTTTCATGAATGACATGAGCAAAGGATGGTTTGATGAGAAAATGAATTTCTGCACCCAATTGATTTTTGACACAACGCACTACAGGAGTTGTAAGTACTACATCTCCAATAGAACTGAACCTTATGATTAGAATTTTTTTTGTATTCAAGGTGTAAAATGATTTTTTGAAATTGATGAGTGAAGATATAAGACCTTGATTTTAGGTGCTCATATCGGCTACTTCCTTATTTTTTTGACTCTACGAATTTATCATCCTAAAGATTAAAAGGACGTATCCAAAAGATTTAATTGTTAATGCAAAGTTACTTACAATTCACATCATAAAAGTTATTCTCATCATTTATTCTTTGAAATTATCTACTTATTTCCGTTAAAGTTATCTGATATCAATTTCCATTCAAAATCTTAATCATATCTTTGCACAATCAAAATATCTTAGATTGAAGCCTTATCTTTTCTTCTTTTTCTTAGCAACATTTTTTTTCATATCACCCAAGAAACTTAATGCCGCTAATCCCAATAAATCTATCAAAGCCAGTAGATGTTTACAACCTATAAAGATAGATGGTTTGTTATCAGAAGAAATTTGGCTATCATCAGAAAAAGCTTCAGCTTTCATCCAGAATGAACCTGTACCAGGAAAGCCATCTACCTTCGAAACGGAATCTTATTTTATTTATGACAATAATGCGGTGTACATCGGGGCAAGAATGTATGATACCGATCCAACAAAGATACTGAAAGAACTTTCACTAAGAGACCAAGTGGGCAACGCAGATAATTTTTCAGTATTTTTTGACACTTACAAAAGTGGATTGAATGGGTTTTTATTTACAGTAACGGCTTCAGGGGTACAAGGAGAAGCCATTGTTTCCAATAATGATGAAGACGCAAACTGGAATGCTGTGTGGGAAAGCGCTGTAAACGTCGATGAAAATGGGTGGACGGTGGAAATAAAAATTCCATACTCTTCATTGAGATTTCCATCATCTGAAGTTCAAGAGTGGCATGTACAATTCGGTAGAGAAATCCGAAGGTTAAGGGAGTTTTCTTATTGGAGTCCCATCGATCCGCTTATAGATGGTTGGGTGCAGCAAGCAGGTGTAGTGACTAGTATAGAAAATGTTAAGTCACCAGTGAGATTATCGCTAACGCCTTATCTTTCTGGCTATGTCAATACCACTTATGACCCTGCACAGTCTGACAAAAAACTTCAAACTGGCACGGCTTACAGCGCTGGTTTAGACTTGAAATATGGAATAAACGATGCCTTTACTTTGGATATGACATTGATTCCAGATTTTGGACAAGTCATTTCTGACAAACAAGTATTAAATCTCAGTCCATTTGAGGTGTTTTTTGATGAAAATAGGCAGTTTTTTACGGAAGGTACAGAATTATTTAATAAAGGAAATCTATTTTACTCAAGAAGAATCGGTGGTTCGCCCTTGTATTATGATGATGTCTTTTCCAAATTATCAGAAGGCGAAAGGATAGTCAATAATCCTGAAACTACTCAACTATTTAATGCAACCAAGATTTCTGGACGAACTAAAAGTGGTACTGGACTAGGCCTTTTTAATGCCATCGTCGGAGAAGAATATGCTACTATAGGAAGATCCGATGGAAGAGAAAGACAAATCAAGACAAATCCTTTAACAAATTACAATGCATTTGTCATAGACCAAAACCTAAAAAACAACTCCTTCATCAGTGTGGTCAATACAAATGTACTCCGTGATGGAAGCGATTATGATGCCAACGTCACAGGTACTTTTTTTAATTTTAAAACAAAAGATCAACGGTTTTTTATCGCGGGTAGTGGCGTTTTATCCCAAAAAATATATCAGGAAGCTACAGATTTTGGCCACACATACAATGTTAATCTTGGTAAAATAAGTGGTAATTGGACTTACGAAGTCGGTCATGGGGTCGAGTCTGAAAATTATGACCCAAATGATATGGGGTTTCTTTTTAGTCCAAATGAACAATATTATTATGTACAAGGAGGATTCACAGAATACAAGCCTAAAAATGAAAAACTGCAACGATATAGCATCGAAGGAAGTTCAGTTTATTCTAGATTATATAATCCTAATGTTTTTTCTGACTTTGGTATTGATTTTGAAGGGTTTATGATGTGGAAAACTCGTTTTGCGCTGGGTATTAATGGAAGAATAGAACCTGTGGAGACATACGACTACTTTGAGCCAAGGACACCCGATTTTAGTAGAGCGCTCATCTGGCCCAAAAGCTACAATGTAGGTGGGTTTGTATCTTCTGATTACAGAAAACCATTTGCATATGATGTAAGATTAAGTTTCAGAGATTTTGATGCACCTGGTAGAAATACAATCTCAACTAGTGTCAACCCACGTATCAGACTAAGTGATAAACTATCCATTTTTACAGCTACGACAGTGACTTCCATTACAGAAGAACCAGGATATGTCAATAAATCATTTGCATTTCCTCATGTAGAAATTGGAACAGCAGACATACTCATGGGTGTGAGAGATCGATTGATAGTAGAAAATTCATTAACAAGCAAATTTACTTTCAATAGTGTCATGAATATCAATGTGCGTATCAGGCATTATTGGGACAAAGTTAGGTATCAGTCTTTCGGAATTTTATCGGAAGAAGGTTATGTGGACAATATTGATTTTAATGGAAATGACGATGCGAGCGATCCTATTTACGACCGTAATGTCAATATTTTTAATATAGATTTACAGTACAACTGGAGATTTGCACCAGGTAGTGACATCATTATGGTATGGAAAAATCAGATCTTTAACTCTGATAAGAATTACGAACGTGATTACTTCCGCAATCTAGGAGGATTATTTGATTCCGTGCAAACCAATAATTTTTCCATTAGGGTTTTATATTTCTTAGACTACTTGTATTTGTTTCCTAGGAAAGATGCTTAAGTTGAGATGATTTAATATGTCCTTTCACGTTTTTATGGTTAAGAAAAACTAAAATTTTATTCCTTGTGCGTTAAACTTATCTTAAGGCGATCACAAGATACTTTTGTGGGTCGTTAGGTTATTATTGTTAAACTAAAATTATATTTATAAATGAAAACATTAATTTTCCTAGCGGTCAGCTTACTATCTTTTCCACTTTTCGGTCAGTACAATCCAGGGAAACTCAATTCGGTTAAGATTGGATCTTCGCATAACGCTTATTCTGGATTAGAATTTAACATCGGGTATGAAAGGGCTATTTCTCCAAAACAATTCATTCATGGGTCCCTTTTTACTACTTACAGAAGTCATGGATTTACATTAGGATACAAATACAATTTGCTTTCATACAAATGGATAGAAGCATTTGCAGGGCTAGATGTAAGATCAGAATATCAAAGCAAATTATGGTATGGCAGAGAAGGATACAGTTACAATTTTACAATCGAACCGACACTTGAGCTTAGATTTAATGTAAACAAAACACATTTCATAACAACCGGAATGCAATTTTGTCCTATCTACAGCAACAAAGAATTGGGTGACGGTTACTTTTTGAATAGGCTAAACATTGGCGTGAGTAGACGCTTTTGAGACTTTCTAGGTGTATCCCAAAATTGCACTTTCATAAAAATTGCTTTTGTTATATCCCATCTCTGAAAGGAGTCAAAAGGAATTTTTTAGAAATTGAATGAAAAAATGGCTTACACCCAGCTTTCTAATATCAAAATTTCACCAAAGTGACACCTTCTCCGCCTTGATCTGGCTCCGGATGCCAAAACTCTTTGACATCTTTATACTGTCTAAGCATTTTTTTGACTTCGTTTTTCATCACGCCTGTACCTACACCATGGATGATTTTGAGTTCGTATGCATTATTGAGTAAGGCATTGTCGAGAAAACTTTGGAGCATCGATAGCGCATCATTTTTGGTATATTCTCTGATATCGATTTGGGTATCTATTCGTTCACCTTTAGAAATATTGGTAGTGACACTTTTGGTAGATCGAGTTTCGATGGGTTCTTTGGCTGAAATTAGGTCTATCAATGGCACTTTTAAGGTGATAAATCCCATCTGAATCTCAGCCATATTTTTATTGATGCTCAATATTTCGCCAGTACTCGTACCATTTCGCATTCGCACGAAAGATCCCACTTCTATTTTTTCAGTACTAGCACTTATTTCTTTGGCAAACACTTCCATTTTGAGCGATTCTAGCTCTTTGATGGTGTCTTCTTGTTTCTTTTTGAGAGCGATAGATGCTTGCATTGCCTTTTCTTCATCTTTGGAATGTTTGATTTCTTTTAGAATCTTTTGCATTTCCTTATTTTGCTCCATGACCGAACTTGCTGCTTGTTCCTTAGCTTGGAGTTTTATTTTTTTACGTCTTATTTCAAGATCTGCGTTTAGTGTTTCATACGATTGCATGAGTCTATCGAGCTTATCTTGTTTTTCTATAAGAGACGAGAGTTTATCTTCATACTCTTTTTTCTCAGCCATGAGCGTGATGAGCATGTCGTCTATGGCTTTTTCGTTTTTGCCAGTTTTGTGTTGCGCATAAGTTACTATGCGATGGTCCAATCCTATTTTTTCTGCAATTTCATAGGCAAAAGAACTACCAGGTTTGCCGATATGCATTCTGAAAGTAGGAAGTAAGTTATGTTTGTCAAACTCCATGGAACCATTCACAATATTATGTGCTTTAAAAGCATAAAATTTCAAGTTGGAATAGTGCGTAGTTATGACGCCATGTATCTTTTTATGATTTAGGTCGTTGAGTACTGCTTCAGCGATGGCACCACCTATTTTTGGATCCGTACCAGAACCGAACTCGTCTATCAAGACTAGCGTTGATTTGTCTGCGTTTTCTGTCGTGACACGCATATTTTTTAAGTGAGAACTATAGGTACTCAGGTCATCTTCAAGTGATTGTTGATCGCCTATATCCACAAATATTTTATGGAAAATACCGAATTTAGAGTTCTCGTCTGCTGGCACAAGCATACCTGACTGTAACATCAATTGTATCAGACCTACAGACTTCATAGCTACGGACTTACCGCCCGCATTGGGACCACTCAGTACCAAAATCCTGTTATTACCATGTAACTCTAAGTCAAAAGGAACAACAGCATCAGCTATATTTTCATTTTTTAAAACTAAAATTGGATTATACGCTGTCTTAAATGCAAAAATGGGTTTCTCTTGGGTGTAAGGTTTTCTGGCAAATATTCTATAGGCAAATTTTGCTTTAGCTCTTATCGTATCTAGTTTGACAAGTGTGTGTTGCATCACAAGAAGCGCATCTGCATATGGTCGCATAAATGCACACAATGCCCTGATAATCTTGTATATCTCATGTCTTCTTTCCGCGTAAAGATTATATACTTCATTGTTTATAGCGATCACCTTTTCAGGTTCTATAAAGACTGTTTTACCTGTGGCAGATTCATCGTGTATGATACCTCCGATTTTTCTTTTGTGCTCTACTGCTACTGTCAATACCCTCCTGCCATTACGCAAACTCTCCAATGAATCAAGCAGAAAACCTTTGTTTTTGTAAAGCTCTACTTCGTCATTGAATACCTTGTCAAGTTCTCTTTCTTTTGACTTTATTAGTTTAGAAATTTTTAGTAACTCTTCAGATGCATTTGGCCTTACTTCGCCTTCATCATCGAGCACTCTATCTATTTCTTTGGTTAGGTTTTTATCAATAATAATATTAGAAATCAGTTCATTTACTAGTGGGTTGAGTTTTGCTTTTTCAGTATCTAGGAAATATTTAATTAGCTCTTGTCCAATGGCCACAATTAGGTATATATTCCTAATGCTTTCTATATCAAGTACATAACCTTCCTTTCTAAGCAATTTCACATCATCTGTGATCGATTCGAATCTTGATAATGGAATATGTTCGCCACGTTCCATAGATTTTTTGAATTCTTCTGTTTCATTGAGCAAACGATCTATTCTGGCCAAATCGGTCAGGATTTCTATATTGTCAAAATGGGATTTGCCTAATTCAGACAAACATTCTAATTTGATATGTTCAATGACTTTGTTAAATTCGAGCTTTTCTTTAATATCTTTCGGATATAAAAACATGGTATGGATTAAAATTTAAGTACAAAATTACTCATTTTGTTTGAAAGACAACCAACAATAAAATTAGAAGGAAGGTTTCACATTCATGTATTGATGTTAGAATGGCCAAATATTCGATAGGAAAACGTGTAATATTATGAGTTACAATACAAAAAGACACTAATATTTATCATCAAATCTAAATTGTCTGCCATTTTGTCACACATCCACAATTAAAGTCGTATTTTTGCACTCCCGATAATTAAAAAATATCTTTTTCCTGTATGTACGATGACAATGTCACCCTTCTAGGGGTAAGTAAAGAAATAAATGAGGCAAAACAAGGCGAGGTCTTATATTTTGACCAAGCTGCCGAAGGTCTTAGAAAATTTTATATTGAGTCTTATGGATGCGCGATGAATTTTAGCGATTCGGAGATTGTGGCATCCATACTTGGAGGTGCAGGTTTTGGACCTACAAGAGATATGGAAGAAGCAGATTTGATTCTGATAAATACCTGTTCGATAAGAGAAAAAGCAGAAGAAAATGTCAGACAAAGACTCAGTATATTTAATAAGCTAAAACGTCAGAAACCTGATGTATTGATCGGCGTACTCGGATGTATGGCTGAACGACTCAAAGCAAAACTTCTAGAACAAGAGAAGTTGGTAGATATTGTAGTCGGTCCTGATGCATACAGAGACTTGCCCAATTTGTTAGCCAAAGCAGATGAAGGAGACAAAGGTATCAATGTGCTACTGTCAAGAGAAGAAACGTATGCAGATATCTCACCTCTAAGACTTGATAGCAATGGTGTCATTGCTTACATATCTATCATGAGAGGATGTGATAATATGTGTTCGTTTTGTGTAGTGCCATTCACACGTGGTAGGGAACGAAGCAGAGATGCTTATTCTATTGTCGCTGAAGCACAAGATCTGTATGACAGAGGATTCAGAGATGTGACCTTATTGGGACAGAATGTAGATTCATATAAATGGACAAGTCCCGACGAATCAGAACATGTCAATTTTGCACAATTGCTAGAGCGAGTTGCCCATGTTCATCCTGATTTGAGAATTAGATTTTCTACTTCACATCCAAAAGATATTACGGACGACGTACTCCACACCATACAGAAATACGAAAATATCTGTAACTACATCCACCTACCTATACAATCAGGCAATAGTCGTATTCTAGCCATGATGAATCGTACTTATGATCGCGAATGGTATATGGAAAGGGTGGAATCCATTTACAGAATCATACCAGATTGTGCTATTTCGTCAGATATTATTTCAGGATTTTGTTCTGAGACTGAAGAAGAACATCAAGATACGCTGAGCATGATAGAATGGGCAAAATTTAGTATGTCTTATATGTTTTCTTACTCCGAAAGACCGGGAACACCTGCCGCTAAAAAATATCAAGACGACATCACAGAAGATGTAAAAAAACGAAGACTCGCTGAGATAGTCGAAAAACAAAGACATATCGGTCATTTACATAATTTGCAGGATGTAGGTCAAACTTTTAAGGTATTGATAGAAGGTAATTCCAAAAAATCTGACCAAGAGTTTAAAGGTAGAAATAGTCAGAACAAGATGATCAATTTTCCTAAAAAACCAGGATATGCGCCAGGAGATTATGTGATGGTTCATGTCACTTCTACAACCACGGGAACACTGAGAGGTGAGATCATAGACTAATACATACCCAATTCCATAAACTGATAACTTAGTCAAAAAATGAATATTCAAGGCGTAAAACAAAGATTCGGTATCATCGGTAGGTCACCACTGCTGGAAAGAGCGCTCAATACAGCAATCAGGGTAGCAACGACTGATCTTTCTGTACTCATACAAGGAGAAAGTGGTGTAGGTAAAGAGATTTTCAGCCGTATCATTCATGAATTGAGCCTTAGAAAACACAACAATTTTATAGCGATCAACTGTGGTGCAATACCTGCGGGTACGATCAATTCTGAGCTTTTTGGCCACGAAAAAGGATCGTTTACGGGTGCTGTGACAGAAAGAAAAGGATACTTCGAGACGGTTAATGGCGGTACGATATTTTTGGATGAGATAGGTGAAATGCCGCTAGATACGCAAGCATATTTATTAAGGATATTAGAAAGTGGTGAGTTTCTGAGAGTAGGATCTTCCAAGGTACTCAATACGGATGTGAGAATTGTGGCAGCGACAAATGTCAATTTAGAAGAAAAAATTCATTCCGGACGATTTAGAGAAGATCTTTACTACCGTCTCAATACCGTGCCCATTAAAGTTCCATCACTCCACGAAAGAAGAGAAGATATCTACATGCTGTTCAGAAAGTTTTCTGGAGATTTTGCTGAAAAATACAGATCTGACTCTATTACATTGACACCTGAAGCCAAGTTACTAATAGAAAACTATAGATGGCCAGGTAATATTCGTGAGCTAAAAAATATGGTGGAGCAGCTGAGTGTGTTGTCAGAAGCCAAAGAACTCGATGTAGAAGAATTGGTAGATTTAGTACCACATATCAAAAGCAGATTGTTGCCGAGCAAAGGTGGCGAATTTAACCTAGGTGGCGAATCTTCCTATCAAGAAAGAGAAATATTATTCAAATTCTTGCTCGAAATGAAGAGCGATCTCAGTGATGTGAAGTCCCTTATTTACGAATTGGTACGAGCCAATGACCTTACATTACCAGATTTAGGTGCACTAAAATCCATGCAAGGATATAGTACAGATGCCGTATTTAAGAAGGTTTTTGATAGAAAGCCACAAGACATGGAAGAAGAAGATTATCCTGCTTATGACAGCCGACCTATCATCTTACCTGGCAAAGGGAGTAACTACAATGACACAGAAGACGTGGAAGAAATACTTTCTATCGAAGAGATGGAGAAAGATATGATTCGCAAAGCGCTCAAAAAATTTAATAATCGTCGTAAAGATGCCGCGGACGAGTTAGGCATTTCAGAAAGAACTTTATACCGTAAAATCAAGGAGTACAATATGCCAGATTAAGCGTATGGTATTGATGTCAAACAAACTTCATCAAATTTAGAATGTGTCCCATGTGCAATGATTCGTGGTATTGATTAAAAGCAACTGCTTTTTCTAAGTCGTTTATTTCAAATTTTAGGGCAGTCATAAATGGATTAAAAGCTACAAACTTATTATCATTGATATCAGCTTGAAACTGCTCGAAAGACGTAAATAACAAAGATTTTACTTCATCTACTAAGGCAGCATCATACACAGCATCAGGCTTGGTGCCAGGTGTAAATCTAAACACAAACTCTTTGGGAATACCAAAAGGCAGATTATTCAGTCCGTATGTTAACATTTGTTGGACAGCGATGACATGGGCGCAATTCCATAGGATATTATTATTAAAACCATTCGGAATATGATTGATCTGATCCAAAGTATGAAAGTCCAAAATCTTTTTTAGTGCCTTTCTATTTTGAAGTGTAATGGCTAATCCGTTTTGTATTGACATGCTTTTTGCTTTATGATTGAGTAAAGATTTAGAACAAAAGTAACCAATTTATGTTACCCCATTTCAAAAATTTAAATATAGTAATGAAAATATATACGCTTTCAAAAAAGCAGTTTTTACCCATCACATTGGATCAAGCATGGGATTTTTTTTCTTCACCAGTCAATCTCAAAAAGATAACACCTGAATACATGGGTTTTGAGATTACATCTGATCTTGGCGATGGCAAAATGTATTCAGGTCAGATTATATCTTATGTTGTGACGCCAGTTTTGGGCATTCCCATGAGTTGGACAACGGAGATTACCCATGTCATTGACAAAAAGTATTTTGTGGATGAGCAGCGATTCGGACCATACAGTTTCTGGCACCACCAACATTGGTTCAAAGAAGTTGAAGGTGGCGTAGAAATGACTGATATTGTGAATTATGGCCTTCCGTTGGGTTTTTTAGGCAGAATAGCAAATACGCTTTTTGTCAAAAGCAAACTCCAAGAGATCTTTGACTATCGTGAAAAAGTGGTCGAAAAGTATTTTTAAGTACAAAAGAGTTATAAAAAATAATTAAAATTTTTCTTATCCAAATTATAAACAATCGTTTTTTACCCTGACCCTTAAGGGAAACGATTGTTTATAGATTCTTAAGGATTAAACACCTTAATACCTGCCAAAGCTTTATTGTCAAAGCCCCATAAGGCTTGATTTTCCCAAGACGAACCATCTGTTGCTGTTTTACCTTTGAATGAAACCCATTCAGGTGCCCAATAACAAAATCCGATTCCTTTGGGTGCATCAGCGATGATGTCTCTTACCTTAAATAAAAAGTCTCGTTGACCTGGTACCGTCGGTGGGAAATCGGGATGTATCTGTTCTTGTAAACCTATCACATTATTAGTTTCATCATTAAATCCAAAAGTGAAAGGGTATGCTGTTTCAGCAATCACAATGTTTTTACCGAAGGTATCACCCAGAATTTTGAAATTTGTGGATAAAGAATCCATGTTTTTGCCATGCCAAAATGGGTAGTAAGACAAACCCATAAGATCGTAATCAAGGTCTTTAATTTTATCAAAAAAATCAAATGCTTCTTTGTGTCCAGCATAATGCATCATAATTTTTGTAGTGGGATTTTGGTCCCTTACAGCTTTTACACCTATTGCTAGCAACTCTTTCATCTGAGTTAGGTTAGAAATATTACCATCTGGCCATAGCAGTCCATTATTGATTTCATTACCTATTTGGATATACTCCGGATTTATATCTTTTATAATTTTTGCTGTAAATTGATACACACTGTCTTTTAAAACTTGAAACGGAAGATTTTTCCATGCATTCGGTTTATTTTGTTTGCCTGGGTCTGCCCACCAGTCAGAGTAATGCACCGTTATCCACACCTTCATTCCAGCAGCTTTGATTTCCTTAGCAAAGGTAGTGACCTCTGCCATTGAAGAATGTTCGTTGGAAGGATTGTTCCAAATACGCAATCTTACCACGTTCATACCCTCAGCTTTAAGTGTTGTGAGCATGTCTTCTATATTACCAGCAGTATTTCGGGTAGTGATACCAGATTTCCTAAGTTCAGGAAGGAAGGATATGTCAGCACCCCGTATTTCAAGGTTGTCTGAAACTGAATTAATATCTTCTTTGGGTTCAGAACAGGCAGCCAAAAGAATGATGATAAAATTGAAAAGTTTGTTCATGATAAGGTATTGTGAATTTGCTATGCTTAGACGAGTGTTACAATATGAATATTTGCATGTTTGTTCATTTTGACATGGATTATTTTGGACCACAGTAATGGATTTATTTATTCTTTTATGAACGAATAGTTTAATTGGATTTACCAAAAATGGGATAAGTTAAGGTAAAAAGGCACCTGTGATTAAGAATGCAGTTAATAAAGCTCATAATAAGTAAATTTAAGTGTCGACCCAATAATCATTTCATTGGATAAGTTACGATTTTTGATCTTGAAAGACTTAAGAATGGTTTTTTATGGTGATTTTTTTAGTTATCAAGAATCTTTCATGTGGAATTGATTCCAAAATATGGAATTTAAAATTTTTTATTATTTTGTATATAGCTGTATATCAATTATTTGTAAATTGGCATAACCTTCGTTTATAGTAACATAACAAAAATATGTTACCATGATCAATACAAAAAAAATCTTTATAGCTGACGACGACATCTTTACGTCTACAATCTTTAAACAACATCTCCAAAATCTAGGATATGACGATGTGACTTGCTTTTCAAATGGGACTTCTTGTCTAAATGAATTAACAGAAAAGCCTGGCATAGTACTTCTTGACCATCAGATGGATGATTTAAATGGTTTTGAAGTATTAAAAAAAATCAAACGATTTGATCCTAATATTTATGTAGTCATGGTTTCCGGACAAGAAGATATGACTACAGCTATTGACTCACTCAAGTATGGTGCTTTTGATTACATCATAAAAGGAAGTGATACTACTGATAAAATCACCAAAGTATTATATAGAATAGGTGAAATCCATCAGTTGATCATCAACAAGAAAAATAAACCACTTCAAAAACTTGCAAATCTTTTCTTATAATGCGAAATCTAAAATTTATACTCTTTTTAGGTATTATCTTATTATTGGATTCATGCAAAACCCAAAACCTATTTCACTTTTCTCCAGAAAAAGAAAATGAAGAGATCAAGTTAGATAGTATTTTTAGATATCGTGCTGATTATCAACACATCATCGAAATAGACAACAAGGTAAATATCAGTGTTTGGGGACAAGATGAGCTTAGTATAGGATCGGTATATGGGATATATAATTCTAATGAAGTTTATGGAAAATGGTTGATGGTAGATGCAAATGGCAATATAGAAATTCCAAAAATTGGAACCATGATGGTCAAAGGTATGACATTACCTATGCTGAAAGATAGTATAAAAAGCCTAATCAGTCAATGGATAGCTAATCCCATCGTAGATGTCAAAGTGATGAACAAAGAAATCACATTGCTCGGCGAATTTAGAAATCCTGCTGTCATCCATGTAGATAAAGATAATAATTCGTTGCTAGAACTAGTAGCTAAAGCTGGGGGATTTGAGTATTATGCAAATCTGAAGAGTATTAAAGTATTACGACAAGATGGTCCGAAAGTTAAAATAGCAAATATAGACCTGACCATTGCTTCTGATGAAGGTGCTCGCAATATTCAGTTGCGTCCAGGAGATATCATTATAGCTCCATCAAAGAAAAATAAAGAGTTTGACAAACGAATCTCTACCATCATTCCTATTGCAACTTCTGCAACATCTGCTGCCATTTTGATAGGCGCATTTTAAACAACTTGAATTTCCAATATTTGGATTTGTATCTAATAAATGGAATACATTCTATTCAAACATTTCATAAGTAATTAATTATCAATATAATACATCTTGGTATGTAAATGGCTTTATCATATACATACCAAGTTAACAACATTTTATAATGGAAGAAAGTCTTAAAATCTTAAAACCTTACCTTCGTGGATTACCCATCATCATCTTGTGTATGGTGGCAGGGATCTGGATAGCAAAAAAGTATCTGTCTTACACGACACCCATGTACGAAAGTACGACAAAACTTAGACTTGCAGATGTAGGAGAAAGTGTGACAGGAGCCAACTTATTTAAAGACTTGGACGTGTTTGCTAGTGCTAATAAAATTGCGGCTGAAATAGAAGTGATCAAATCTCATGTACTACTTGAAAAAGTATTAGACAAAATAGGATATCACACGACATTATATAGAAAAGGAGCCATCAAAAATACAGAACTTTACAATGACTCACCTATCAATCTGCAAATGTCGATAGAAGACGATCAGTGGTATGGAAAGGATTTTATCATTAATGTCAAAGATACAGAAAACTATACCTTAACCTTACCAAATATAGGAACCACCCTGGCTGGAAAAATGGATGAAAGTCTACAATTTGAAGGAGGAAAACTTTTGGTAGGTATAAATAGACCATTATTGGAAGAAAAACCAAACATGACTATTATAGGTACCTATGTTTATCAAGTAAAAAACAAAGAGGCACTGATACAAGAAGTATTGACCCACCTTGATGTAACATCTGTAGATAAAGATGTGCCTGTGATACGTATCAGTTACAAAAGTGCTGTTCCAGAAAAAGCCGCTGTATTTGTAAATGCTCTTGCTAGTGCCTACATCGATGATTATATCAGTATTAAATATCAAGCTGCAGAGACGACATCACAATTTCTTAATAATAGAATAGATGAAGTGTCTAAAAAGCTAAGCAACTCAGAGAATAATATCCAAGGTTATAGAGACGATAAAAATATTATAAATATACGTCAGGAAACAGAAACAGATTTACGTAAAATATCTCAACTGAAAATTCAACAGACCAATATAAAAATGAATCTTGAGGCTATCCACGAATTGAATGACTATATCGCACGTGGTAAAGATAATTTTCTGGATTTGGCACCAAATTTTGAAGCGTTTACAGACTTGCTTTCTACCGAGATGGTTAAAAAAATAAAACAGCTACAGGGTGAAAAAAAGGACTTATTGCTTACATATACAGCTAACGATGAAAGGGTAAGACTCGTGGACAAAAAGATCAAAGACCACACGGATTATCTCGTAGAAAGTATACAAAACACTAAAAAAAGCTTAGACACAAAATATAAAAATCTGAATGACGATATCGAAGAAGCAGAAAAAGTATTTATAGGTCTCCCAGAAAAGGAAAAGCTTATGAATATGATGAATAGGGACTTCGAAATTTTTCAGGGTTCTTACAATTTTCTCAATAACAAAAAAATAGAAGCAGATATAGCGCGAGCAGCAAAATTATCATTCCATAGAATCATTACTCCTGCTGCGATATCTAAAAATCCCGTATCACCTAATAGACCGATAATTATCATTGTATGTGCGCTATTGGGTATGTTTTTCGCGATAGCATTGATCACTATAGTTCATGCTTTAAAAGCAAGGGTAAATGATGTGGAGAGTATAGAATCTAATTCTACTTTGCCTGTCACATTACATACGCCGTACTTAAAATCTCCTGAAGCTTTGCGAAAGCATTTCTTAAAATCCGTTCAAAATTTGTTTGTAAAAGAAGTCATCCAAGATAAAGAAATAGTGTGCTTCACGTCCGCAAAAACAAATGAAGGGAAAGTATTACATCTTGTAAATGTAGCAGAAGTCTTGGGATTACAGGGTAGAAAAGTACTCATTCTAGACGCTGAAGGAATATTGTCCAATATCGAAGAAATCAGCGAAAGTCCGCTGAAAACAAAGCTGTCAAATGTCGATTATCTACGATTGGATATTGAAAAATTCACTCATAAAACACTTGATGCTCTCGAGACATATACCATCCAACATTTAGACCAATATGATCTCGTATTAATCAATAATGAAAGTGTTACAGATGGAATATTGTCCAATGCCTGGATGTCATTAAGTGACTGTAATTTGGTTTTTTTGGATGCAAGGTATACACCCAAAAAAGCTATCTTGCAATATAACCTACTGTGTGATGAATTTAAATTTTCTAATGTACATTTCGTATTAAACAGATATCAATACAATCCAAATATAATCTCTGAGATGATCCAAATAGTAAAGAAATTTATGACAAAACCAGTCAAAAAATCTTTGATATGAAATTTGGTCTTAAAAGCATACTATTTACGGACAAAACGAAAGTTATCCTAGATCAAGCATTATATAGTGGTACTACTTTTTTTACCATTCTTATTTTTGCACGGACGCTACAAGCTTATGATTTTGGTGTCTTTGTATCGATACAGTTATATACTTTTTTATTGATGAGTATTTCTAGTGCTTTTGTCGTACAACCTATGCAAGTTTTGTATGGTACTCACAAAGAAAATAAGAGCTATTTATCTGCCACCGTTCTGATGCAATTAGGTGTAATGTTAATTACATTTTTTGCTGTGAGCTTCATTTACTTTTTAGATAGATATTACGATTTCGGTTGGTCGATGGTATTATTTCCTGCAGGTGCTTATGCAATAACTACGATCCTTTTTGACTATGTACGCAAGAGATTGTTGGTCGAAAATAAGATGAACAAACTTGTTGTCATTGAATTATTGGTGACATTCTCACAAATAGCCGCCGCTGCTATAACCTATCTTTTAGAACTTAGCATATCACAGGTATTACTATTAATGACTTTGGGTTTTTTGCCAAGTATTGTTTTTTTTATAGGTAATTTGATTAACTCAACATATATCAAAACAGAAAGCTTAGATTTTCTAAAGACCCATTTTAAACAAGCTCAATGGTTAGCTCCCACAGCAATTGTACAATGGTTGACATCCAATTTTTTTGTGGCAACATCAGGTTTGATTTTAGGTGTGGAGGCACTTGGTGCATTTAGATTGGTACAGACATTATTTGGATTGATCAATGTATTGCTACAAGGCATAGAAAGTTATGTTTTACCACAAGCGTCTATCCGTTTTCAGCAATCTAAACAAGTAGCTTACGAATATTTAAAGACACTGATAGTCAAAACGATATTTCCAGTAGTTATTATTCTGTTAGTCATGTTTGTATTTGCAGATCAAATCATACTTTTAGCAGGTGGAAAAGCATATATCACTTATGGCTTTGTGATCAGATGGATGGTTATATTGTATGTAATCATATTGATAAATTATCCTGTCAGAATGCTTATCAGATTGCATGAAATGAATCATTTATTTCTAAGTGGATATATCATCTCTTTTGCCTTAAGTTTATCGACAGCATCATATTTACTCTCAAATTTCCAACTCACAGGTGCCATCATAGGCCTAGGGCTAAACCAATTAGTACTCTTCGCCATATGGCAATATTCATTACATAAAAAAGAAAGATCATTATGGAAATCATTCACATAGTCTTGGGTAAAGCCAATCCAGAAAGGATGAATGGCGTCAATAAAGTAGTATTCCAACTCGCCACCAAACAAGCTGAATCTGGTAGAAATGTCTCTGTGTGGGGCATCACAAAAGATCCAATCAAAAATTTTCCAGAGCGAGCTTTTTCAACCTTACTATTTCCATTGGGCAAACATCATTTTGCCTTGGACAGCACACTGAAAGCAGCCATCAAAGCCCATGCAAATAAAGCTGTTTTCCACATACATGGATCTTGGGTATCTACCTTTTGGGCAGTAGCAAGTACACTTAAAAAATACAATGCTAGATATATTGTGACACCACATGGTGGATATAATACGATTGCCATGCAAAAGAGTGCTTTGGTTAAGAAGATGTATTTCCAACTATTTGAAAAAAATGTCCTTCGATCTGCTTATAAAATACATTGTATCGGACAAAGCGAGACTTTGGGATTGGCTACGATCTTTGATAATAATAAGAGTTTTCTTCTTCCTTATGGTTTCGAGTCACAGCCACCGACTTTGGCAATAGCAAATGACAGCCAGAAGTTCATCATAGGATTTGTAGGAAGACTGGATATTTATACCAAAGGTCTGGATTTATTGGTCGATGCTTTTGAAGCTTTTACAAAACAGATGCCACAGACAGAGCTCTGGATATTGGGAGATAGTGATGAAAGGGAGACACTTCAAGCTATGATAATCGAAAAAAAATTGGTCAATAAAGTTAAACTTTTCGGAAGTAAATTCGGTCAAGTTAAAGAAAACATCATGTCTGAAATGCATGTTTTTGCCCATCCTTCTCGTAACGAAGGACTACCGGCTTCTGTATTGGAAGCAGCATCAATGGGTTTGCCTTGCATTGTGAGTCAGGCAACAAATGTAGCCGAAACCATAGAAAAATATGATGCTGGTATAGCTGTAATCAATGAAAGTTCAAAAGAAATAACCACAGGATTGATGACACTTTACGCTGAATGGCAAAAAAATAAACTTTTGCCCAAAGGTGAAAACGCAAAAATTATGGTAAAAACCCATTTTGCATGGTCAGCAATTTTACCACAATTTGATGAGATGTACGGGATATGAGATATAAAAATTTTAATGAGGCAGAATTTCTGAAAAGTATCAATACATGGTTATTTGTCCTATTATTTCTAATGGTGGCAGGCTTTTTTACGTGGAGTGAAAATATTATCATCACAAGAGTCATCAAAGTAGTAGGTCGCATGGGTGTATTGATAGGATCCTATCTAATCTACCGACGAATTGTAAATAATGGTGCACCAGATACTTTGGTAGCAAAGAATGTATTGGCATCAAGATTGTATTTTGCTTATCTTGGTCTTGGATTTTTGTCTTTTTTGTGGAGTACAAATGTAGGTTTTAGTGCGTTGCAGTGGTTTATGACGATGCAAAGTCTGGTATTTTGTTACTTTTTTGTCAAAAGTATAGCCTTATTAAATATCTACTTTCCCAACAATACGACCAAACTCTACAATTTATTGGGCAATACGGTTTTTATCCTTATTCTGATATTTGTCGTAGGTATGTTTGTCGATCCTGATACATTTTACAGGCTGACCCACGGTGGTGAAGAAGCAAGACTTGGCGGGTATATTATGAATCCCAATGAACTCGGTATGCTTGCGGGTGTAGGTGTAGCTTGCTTGATTTTTGATTTATATCGTAAGCATCACACAGTATGGACTATTGTAAAATTAATCGTCATTTTTTATGCCCTGTATGCCACAGGTTCGAGATCATCGTTGATCGGAGCTTTGTTAATTATTTACTTTCATATTAGTCAGTCTGACAAAAAACAACTCAAAGCACTTATCATCGCGGGTATGCTTATCATTGCGCCAGTTGCCATTTGGAAAGTAGTACTTAAAGGTGGAGACACAGAAAGACTCGAAGAAGTCATGAGTATGACAGGAAGGTTACCTTTCTGGAAAGCCCTTATCAGTGAAGGATTGCCTAGAGAACCTTTATTGGGTTTTGGGTTTATGCGTATTGACTACAAAGAGTTTTTTCAGAGTACACACACTTATCCTGGCAAGATGACTCATAATACTTTTATGCAGGTATTGATGAATTTAGGATTTGTAGGACTGACGCTGGTGATATTTCAGATGATATTTACATTACGCGGCATCTTTAGGGAAAATAAAGAGATAAAACTCATGTTGCTAGGCATGTTAATCCCTGTGATTATCAATTCATTTACAGAGTTCGGTATTTTCGGAGAGTCTAATTATGGCATACTTTTTTACCAATTGGTGATATTTATGATTGCTTTTGATAATAGAAAGTATCTAACGAGAGTAGAAAAGATGATGGTTAGGAAGGTGTAGTGATGAAATGATTTTTTATTATGAATTATAAGTCTAAGGATTTTTCATGAAATGAACACGAAGGTAAGCTATGATCTAAATCTATTACTTTGATTCCATACAATTATGAATTTCTCTATATTTAGGTCAGTTTTGTGTGTATTTAGATAAATACTTTGATAGTACTATCGTTTCGAAAGTAAAAGATTATGATCAATTTAATTAAAATGCAAAGCTAAAAGGCAGTTACAAACTACAACCATCTAAATAAAAATTTACCATTAGATTTAACCCGAAATATCAATGTCGTTTAGTTAAAACAGATTTATGAAGTCCTTAACGCTATGGCGTCACACAGTCCATTTTAAGATGACTGAATGGTTGCAAAGCAAATTGAGTGAACGATTTCACTCAATAATGAAGGAACCACAAACACCGGCTTGTGGATACCAATTTAGGATTGGTAAAAACATTAAAAACACCTTAACTTAACGACATTGCCCGAAATATGCTTTAGAAAATCAATTCCGAAGCTAAACTTCATGCCTTTGGCTTGACAAGGTCTGAAAATCAGAATCCACCAAGGCGGACTATTTTTCCGTTGTAACCGTAGCGATGCTACGCTTTTTGGATATAAATAGCTGATTTATTGCATTTTAGCTTCTCATTACAAAGTTCTAACGCATAATCAGAGTTTACCAATTGTCAGAACTATAAGTGCTGAATGTATGGCATATTAGATCCTTTGTTTTTAATTTTCTGAAGATTGAATTACAATTCAGAAATTAATATAGTTCAGTAACACAGAACTTTGAAAAACATCATAAACCGTTCATAAAACTAAAATCTGTAGTACACAAACCGAAACTTAAAAATATAGAAAGACCCATAATCAATGAGCTTCTGTATGGCAAGTAAGCAATGCTTATTTAGAATTTTCAATTCATTATTTCAATGCCAGTATAAAGCGGATCAGTTACTATGACAAAAATTTAGATCATAATTGATATGATTAAAACAAAAAAGCCTTCAAGTATTTTATTACTGATGGCTCTTTTATTTTCAAAAATTAGTTTCTTTTGTTACATCTTCACCATTTTCCCTTGATAAATAAGACCGTCATAATCATAACCAGTTATATAATAAATACCTGGCGCTAAATGGCTTACATTAATATCAATATTATACTTCTCAGTATTGTTAATTACATTGATAACGCTCCCTGCAAAGTTTAATATTTTGATGGTATGTAATAAAGGAAGATCTTTCAGAATATCGCCAGCGTCTCCTATAACGTTTACCAAGTCAGTGGCAGGATTAGGGAATATATGTAAGCTTTTTGTATTAGGTTTACCATTATATTTAATAGTATTTACGACTACATTGGATTGTAAAGATTCTTCATAATCAAATGTAATTAAAACACTGTTTTCAATTCTTTCTCCACCCTTGACATCTCCAAATGCCTTTATGGTATAGATAAAAAACCCGTGACTTTCCGCTTCATTGCTAGTACTGTCAGGTAATTCAATATTGTTAAACCTCACAGTTAATAAACCTTTGTCATCAATACTATAGTGATATCCTTCATGGCTTACTGATTCTATTTTGAAAGTATTCCAATCTAGGTGTTTTGATAATTGATTCTCCAATACAATTCTAGAAGCTGCATAAGTACCCACATTTTGGAAACGGATATGATATTTTAAAGTTTGGTCTTTTTTTATAAAACCTTCTTTGCCTTCACCACGCGGTGTAACCAAGATGTCATTCGGGTCTATGGCGCCTACTATTTCTAAATTTTCAGTAAATGTATTATTGGCAGGATTTAGATCTGAATTTGTGGTTATAATATTTGCATTTAGTGTCAAAAATTGTCCGACCGTTACCGCCAAAGTTACTGAATCGCGCAAATTGATGGTGAAATCTGTTCCCGGATTGATATTGCCAATTTGCCATATATAAGTATCACCAATTTTCTCCGTCCAAGGAATACTTGCTGATTTCAGTTCAATTCCCGATGGGTAAGTTACTTCTATTTTGGCATTTGTCGCATTGGCAGTACCTTGATTGTAATATCTAAGAATAGATTCGCTTGCAAATCCCCTTCTCCAAGCAGTGACGCCAAAGCTGATACCTGCATCACCACCATTTGCAATCTTTGTCAGGGGCAGATTTATATTAAAAGTGTTATTGTTTCCTGATACATTCACCGATGATGAACAGTTTAGACTCCAGTAATCATTGGGTTGTAGCGTTATTGTATGATTTCCTGCTCCAATTCTCTGGTCAAATATACCATCTTTACGGGATGTGAATGTTGATTGATTAGATCCTATCGTAAATGCAATATTCTCAATTTTTTGTTCACCTTCTTCCCACGTACAATTACCATTATCATCACTAAAAGCAAATCCCGTGACAAGGTTTGCGGCTTCCTCTATAATGGTGACAAACTGATCTACTGCTATATTGTTAAGTATCTGAACATATCCTGATGGCCACTTTATTTCTATAGTAGCAACGGTAGTAGCATTACCTAAACCGAAGTGTTGTCGTAAGCTATTCTGACTCCCCAATCCTTGTACAGGCAGCACTTGACGATATTGACTCTGACCATTAGCAGTTATTTTAATGGAGCTTCCTATAGCAGATTTATTACTATAAGTACCTACCAGTTTAATATTGATAAAATGATTATTTTCATGAGACTGATTACAGAATAATTTATTTTTATCATTAGTGTGTGTAGCCACAAAAATATCAATATGTCCATCTCTATTATAATCGGCTGAAGCTGCTCCCATAGCATGTCCAAAGTTTGAACTTACCATTTCACCCAATTTTTTTGTAAAATCGTCATTCCCATTATTGATGTAATAAAAACTCGAACCTTGATCATTTGACATATAAAAATCTAAGTCGCCATCATTGTCATGATCTAGCCATAGTGCTGTATGGGTGTCGGCAAATGATTCAGTAAGCGCAGTGTTGTTTATTTTTTCAAAATTACCATCACCTAAGTTTTTGAATAATTCATTTTGTTGTTTTGATGCATTTAAAACATATAAATCTACCCATCCATCATTATTATAATCGGCCCACAAAGCACCTACACTATTTTGGGATGCGGCAGAAAGTACGCTTTGAGTGATCTTTTCAAAATTACCATTTCCTATATTTTTGAATAAAGAATTAGGCTTATCGTTGCCATTCGGAATAAAGACATCTACCAATCCATCATTATTATAATCTGCCAAAGCAGGCATTGTGGATCTGTTACTTTCCAGTGCAATAGGGTTATCTTTAAGGGATGTAAAGGTGCCATTCTTATTATTACGATATATTTTATGAAATTTTGTCTCAAAATAATTGGTAACAATTAAATCCAGAAAACCATCATTGTCCATATCAAACCAAGCAGCTCCATGAAAATATTGTGGATCTACATCTAGTCCAGTATTGGATACTTCTACATAGCTCCCGTTAACGTTTTTGAATAATCTACTTTGAGTACCTGTCGCATTCACCACAAAAACATCTACCAAACCATCATTATTATAGTCTCCCCATGCCGAAGCAACTGTTTTTTCTGTTAAATTGACTAGTGGACCATTGGTCGCTTTATAAAAATTATTACCAGCACTGTTGGTGAACAAAAGATTGGGTTTTGATGGATTACGATCTGTGACAAAAAGATCTTCCCACCCATCGTTATTGTAATCTACCCAAGCTATATTCCAGCTATCTGTAGCCACATCTCCCAAAACACCTGTAGCGCATGGATTAAATAATAATTGAGATAGATTACTTGAATTATTTTGGATACCTTCAGTGATTACTGACTGTTGCACTTGACCATTGACAAGACCAGTTACTGAAGATTCTATAGAAATGACTGTGTTATTTGGTATTGGATTCCCATTATTAAAAGTTGGGTTTATGACTAATTCAGTAACGATAGAAACTTGTTGATTTGCAGCTAAGTTTGGTACATTATTGAATGTGATTGTAGATTGGTTTTCATTAGATGTAATGACACCTGGGATATTCTGATTGCCTAGATTAACTTCAGATGAAGATGGTACGGCACCAGAACCAATGACAACTTGCAATTCTGTATTTGTCAAAGTGCTACTACCATTCGTAATGACAGATGTAAAAGTGATGTTATCACCAGGTATAGCCGAATTCTGAGATGCATCACCAACTTGTGAGAATCCTGATTCAAGTGACGACCCAAAATACATCATCCAGTTGTCATTGGTATTGGAGTTCATAACAGAAATATTTTGATTAGATTCTATCAAAACATAGGGTCTATCGGGTCCAGAATCTGGGTTTCCATTTCCATTATAAATGCTCTTCCATTCATTCAATGTAAAAAAGGCATCGACGTATCTATTTGGCTGGATAGTATAAGTTCTATTGATAATCGATCCGTTAGTTTTAGTATCCTTTATTGTGACATTTGCCGCTTGATCTCCTGCATAGATGTAGCAATGTGCAAAGTTACCACCAAATAATTGACCTGTGAATGGATTTATAACATTGTTTTGATTTCCTGGAGGGAGTAGGTATACTAAAAACTCTTTGCCAGCATCTGTTCCAGCTTCTGAAGAAACCATTGATGCCATATCAGATGTACCTGGACTACCTGTTTCCATCCAATTACATTCAAATACGGATACCTTTTTATTAGGTGTACAGCTAATTCTGAACACTGTGGGATAAGTCGCATTACCATTTTTCTTTCCTATCCAGTCAGCAGGCTTTAGACGATTGACTGTCCAGGACTTCATATTGATCCAGCTGCCATTTTCATATCTTTCAAGTGTAACGGCGTTATTATCATCCCAAGACACGATTCTTATTTCTTGTTCGCCAATAGACTGATAGGGTACTGCAAAATAGAATAGATCTCCGCTAGAAGATCCATTAGAAGATGGTACGTACCCGCCGCCATCTCTAGCATTTGCCCATAAAGCACCATATTGCACAGATACAGGTTTATTGGATTCTATCATATAGGTTGCTCCTGTCTCCATCACATCTCTGCCATCCTGAAAGTGATGAATGATGTCTTGTCCTCGATTTATTGTACGTTGTTTTACAATGGTTTTAGCATCAATATCTATGTTTGTATACCCTGTAGCAGTTGTTGGTACAGATGATATTTTGGATATTGTAATAGTTGTATTGTCTTCAAATGCAAAAACATTCAAATCACGCTTAGAAGATGTAATTTTTGGGGCATAAATGATAAATTTACCACCTAAGGATGTCTTATTTACACTAGGTACAAAGTCATGTTGCCAATCACTATCCGTGGACATGGAAGCAAAAACCAATTTTGAGCTATTGATAATAAAATAATCGCCATCTCTTTTTAGTACTCCTCCAGAAGCATACTGAGCATCATCATTGATACCATTATCTTTGATGTAGAGTACATAAGATTGACCAGCGCTCAGTGTTCCCGTCACCGTATCATCATTGTCACCATCCGCATCATCATCTGTAATGGTAAATGTTGTTTCATCATAGATGGCCGTGACAATAAGCGCTACATTGCGCTGTACAGGGTCGTTATTGGGTGGTAAATATATATTGAAGTAGGTAGAAGGTGCGCCACCAGCAATCAATGTGGTGGAGAAGGCTACCCAAGCTAATAGAATAATAAAAATGAGTCTCATGTGTTTATTTTTTATTTGTAAATACATGAGCAGTATGCCAAAAATCAATCCTCTTTCATAATAATCACATTATCAATAACATAGGAATAAATTGATAGGTTTTAAATTCCAAATTATGGAATTTTATGTTTCTTATTGGAAGAAATTTGATTAAAACCTTTGAAGATTATGAAAATATTCTACTATTCTCTAATTTAAGTTGTTGCCTTCAAATCCTCTATCACTTTTGCCAAGGTATTTTCAATATTTTCTATTAATAATTCGACCTTTTTATCATCCACGACTTCCATTTTGGCACTTGACTCCAACTCTCTGATGGGATTTTTTAGTAAATGAATGCCCATATTGTCAATACTTGGTTTCATTCTGTGTGCTATCTTACTGATCGTCAAGTAATCTTGATTTTCGAAAGCGACTTTTATTTCAGTCACAGAAGTTGGGGTATGTTCTACAAAAATTTCAATCATTTTATTGACAAAAGACTGATCGCCACGACTCAATGTTTTAATATTTGTAAGATCATACAATGGTGTCTCATTTGATGGTTTGCTTTGCAAAATATTAGTCAGAGTTGGTGTTTTTGTTTTAATATTTAGCGTATTTGCAATGGTGTTAAATAGTACATTTTCTTCGAATGGTTTAGTGACATAATCATTCATACCAATAGATAAATATAAATCTATGTCGCGCTTAAATGCATTTGCCGTCAAGGCGATTATTGGGGTAGAGATAGCCATTTCGTCCCTAATAAATTTGGTGGCTTCTATACCGTCCATTTCAGGCATTTGGATATCCATTAAAATAAGGTCTGGTTTTTGGACTGCTAATTTTTCTATCGCTTCTATACCGTTACTTGCAGTATCTACGATACACCCAAAATAATGTAAACTTTGACATGCAATAAAGCTATTCATCTCATTATCTTCTACCAAAAGAATCTTAAGATTTTGCAAGCTATCATCCACAAGGTAACTATCTTTATCAACCAGTTTATTTTCGTCACCTACAGGTAGTGTAAGGTTAAATGTTACTGTTGTGCCTATTCCTTTTTCACTTTGTATTTCGCAATTTCCGCCCATAAGGTTTATCATTTCTTTTGTAATGGTCATCCCAAGACCAGTACCTTCGTATCTTCTTGCGGCTGACCCTTCTTCTTGCGAAAACTTATTAAATATTTGATTTAGGTATTCTTTATTCATACCTATTCCTGTGTCTTTGATTTCAAAACTTAGTTGTTGGAAATATTGATTGGTTTGTTTTACATTTACTGAAAGGTCTATTTTGCCTGCATCGGTAAATTTTATGGCATTCCCTACTAGATTTATAAGGATTTGTCTGACTCTACCGCTATCGCCTATTAGGGCAGGTTTGATATCAGGACTTATATGGTAATTAAGTTCAAGTTTCTTTTCTTGTGCTTTTGAATGTAGGATACTGATGACATTTCCGATCACTGACATTAAGCTAAATTCCTTAGCATCAATAATCAATTCGCCAGCTTCGATCTTTGACATATCAAGGATATTATTGACGATAGTGAGTAGGTGTCTTGCGGCTGTCTCACTATGGCTAACGTATGAGTTTTGTTTTGGGGTCAGTTCTTCACGACCCAACTCTCTGATCATACCTATGATCGCATTAAGTGGTGTACGGATTTCATGACTCATATTGGCCAGAAAAGATTCCTTGGCGCGAGATGCATCTTCAGCTTGCAGTTTGGCTTTTTCCAGTTCTTTTTCCAATTTTTTTTGATTGGTAATGTCTAGATGGATACCTATGGAGCCAATTAATTCATTGCGATCATTATAATTTGGGGCTCCGCTGATAAACCACCAGCGAATTTCACCTTGCTTGTTTTTGACGGCTATTTCGTAACTGTCTGACTGACCCTTTTCTCGCAGTTTTAGCTTTTCGTTTAATACTTCTTGGTCGTCATCGTACAATAAAAATTTGATTGCTTTTTCTCCTTTCAAGTCTTCAATTGTATAACCTGACATATCACAAAAGCTTTGATTAGCAAAAATAATGGTCTCGTCTGGTGTCACTTCCAATAAGCCAAGATTCATATTTGCTATAATATTACGATATTTTTCTTCTTGTTTTGTAAGGAGGTTTTCTTTTCTTTTTCTTTCGAATATATTAATCAACATTTGGGCAAAAAGAGACAACAACTTCATTTCTTTTTCAGAATATTCATGTTTATCTTTTACGGAATCGAAGCCTACAAAACCTATCAGTTTACTATTACTTATCATTGGGATGGTGATAAGACTTTTTATTCCTTGTGGCTCTAATACGCCTCGAAGGCTTTCAGGTCCTTCATAGGGAAGTAACTCCATGTCGGGAATGTAAAATGGTAGACCTTGCTTATGTTTTTCTACCCATTGTGGCATAAAATCAAGTGAAACGTTTTGTAGATTATTAAATTCAGGTGTGGTACCTTCTTCGCACCATTCATAAGTATTGGAAGTGGTATTTAATTCAAAGTCATAATCAAAAATATATGCCCGGTCAGCTCCCACAAATTTGCCAAGTTCTTGCAATGATTTATTTATAGTGTGTTCGACCTGATCAAGGTCTATGTTAATATATGTAGATGATATATTGATGAGTAAATCCTGCAGTTGTAATTGTTGGTCAATAATTTTTTGTGCTTCGACTCTTTCAGTTATATCCTTAATAAAAGCACAAAAAAGTTTCTCTCCTTTTTGTTCAAAACCTATGATATACATTTCTATTGGAAACTCATGACCGTCAGCATGTAAGGCTGGTAACTCTAGCCTCATGTTAAATATTCTGCCTACGCCAGTTGTATTAAATCTTTGCATGCCTGATTCATGCGCATCCCGAAGTCTCATAGGTATGATGGTATCTGCCAATTTGCTTCCGATAGCATCTTCATTGGCAAACCCAAATAACTGAGCGGCTGCAGGATTCCAATACCTGATAACTCCTTTGGTGTCAGCCAGGGTAATGGCATCCATGGCAGTATCCATGATGAGTCGATTTAGCTCTTCATTTTCGCGAAGGAGTTTTTCGTAATTGACCCTTTCAGTGATATCTTTGTATTGCCATAAATGACCTTTATATATCTTGTCAATAAAGATCGGAACGTAATCGCGCTCATAGAAATGACCAGAAACTGTTTCTATCAGTTCATTGTAAACAGGTATTTGTTCATTAAGAATTTTATTTATTGATAACACAAAACTTTCTGGATCAGAAAATAGATGTTTGCTCAATTCTGCAGATTGAGAACAGTCAGCACCTATCAAAGCATCTGGAGGTGCCGGTATTTCGAACATTTTGCAAAAAAGATGATTGGTAAATAAGATTTCTCTATTTTCATTCTCAACCAATACACCTGATTGGAGATTGGCTAATAGCGTTTTGAATAAGTTTATGGTCCGTTTTAGGTTTTCTTCTGTTCCTTTATTTTTTTGTATTTGAAGGTTGATAAATTCTGAAATTTTGTACAAATCATCCTTTTCAGATTTGTCAAAAAAATGATCTTCATCTACAAGTTGAAATACAACTTCTTTTAGTTTTTCTATTGTAATCTGTCTTACTTCAGATTCTTTTTTAAGACTTTCGTTTACTTCTTGAAATTCTTTCTCACTGACACTGAATGCATGATTCATTATATCTTTATCACGCTCAAAGGATAGGTATGACTGATTGATATGTTTAAGAAATTCCTGAATTTCTGCATCCTTTTGTAGATCATCATTTAGGAACTTATTGATCTGTTTTTTCAGTAATTTATGATACATTTTACTTTGTTTTGTGTGGATATTACTCTTCTGATAGACAAGTGATGGTCATTGTTTGATTGTGCAATTCACAAGAAGTGCCTTTTAACAGAGGAGATATTTCGCCATAGGAATAGAATCCGCTAATAGTAGTATGACTGCCCAAAACATCTTTGACGGCTTCTACTTCTTCATCAATCCTATCTGACAATATCAGTTTGCGGCCTACACAACTGACAAGAATAGCTAAAGAAGGCTCTATACTATTAAAATCTGTCACTGATACATTTGCGGCTTGACTCGCAGCATCTATCAGTCTATCAAAATTTGCTTTCATAAATCTAACTTTGCTACCTTCTGGGATATCGCCTGCAAAAAGCATGCTTTTGCGCTCATTATCAATAGACAAAATGGTACGAACAAGAGAATTTTCACTATCATGGAGTTGTACAGATAATGGAAAAAGAAGTGCTGAACCGGGCAATTCTTCACTGTATTTTCCTAGGTACTCTTTGTAAAGATCTAAAGCATTTTTCCCATCTATTTCGAATAGTTCGTTTGCTTTAGATTTTGTTACTAATCTTTGCAAACCAAAAGGTTCCCATCCTCCCATAGAGCTGTGTGATACTTTTAATTTAACACCATAAAACGCCAAAGCCAATATTTTGCCAGAAGTCGGTGGCTCATTCAGTCCAACCAAGGTGTTTTGAAAATGAGGTCCGTCTCCTGCCAAACCGCCTGTGATAGGTATATGATCGTCTATCACTTCATTCATCCCTTTGACGAGTTCGCTTCCATTGACTTTACTCCCGTCAGACAATACAAAAATATACCGTAAGTCTTGCGTATCAAAACAAGAAACTAAGCTTTTGCCTGCATCAAAACTATTTGAAAATTGATCAATAGAAATGCTATTTGAAAGAACCTTTGTATGACCAAATTGTATAGCTACAGCAGAAATACTGTTGTCCATGACTTGATTATCATATATTTCTCCTGCGGTAGAGCAGTATGCTATATTTGCGTTTGGAAATGCTTTGGATATATCAGTTATCACATTCTGGTTATTCAATAGTTGTTTGCTACCAAAACATAAAACGACATTTATATTATCATCTTGCTCGATTATATACTCTTGATTATCAATAATTTGGAACTGTTTTATTTTCATATTTTACTTTTTTAAGGAGATTTCACCACTTTTTATCATATTGTAAATGGTGGATTTTCCGATGTCTAACTTATCTGCTGTCAATACCACATTGTTGTCATATTTTTTTAGGAAAAAGGCAATGATATCAGCTGTATATTCTTTCATGGTCTTCTCGCCGACTAGAAAGTGGTCATTGTCTCTGACCTTATGAAAATTGATATCATGTTCGTTGATTTCTTGACCGTCACACATGACGCAAGCAAGATCCATCATGGCTTTGAGTTCGCGAACATTACCAGGAAAATGGTATTTAATAAGCCTTTCTTTTGCTGACGTGGTCAAGATAGGTGGTTTGACTTTATTTTCTTTAGCATATTCATCGATAAAATGTTTTGCTAGAATATATGTGTCTTGTCCACGATCACGGAGAGGTGGCAATTCTATAGGAAGACCGATGATCCTAAAATAAAGATCTTCTCTGAAATTACCATTTTTGACTTCATCTGCCAAGTTTTTGTGGGTAGCAGTGATGAGTCTTACATCAAATTTTACACTACTATTGCCACCTACTCTAGTCACTTCACGTTCTTGTAAAGCTCTAAGGATTTTACTTTGGAGATTGAGTTCTAATTCTCCTATTTCATCAAGAAACAATGTACCGCCATCTGCTTCTTCAAATTTTCCTTTTTTCTGATTTAGCGCACCAGTGAATGCACCTTTTTCGTGTCCGAAAAGCTCACTTTCTATTAGTTCTTTAGGTATTGCTGCCATATTTACAGCGACAAATGGTTTTTTTCTCCTTTCGCTATTGTAATGAATCGCTTTTGCTACTACTTCTTTTCCAGTGCCTGTCTCTCCTGTAATGGATACATTAATATTAGAATGTATAGCTTTTTCGATGAGTCTAAATGACTTTTTTAAGGCGTCACTCTGACCGATAATAGTTTTTTCAAAGTTAAACTTGGTTTCAAGTTGTTCTTTTAATGATTCTACCTCTTGTTTTAAATGGACATTTTCACGAATATTTATGATAGAACGCCATAACATATCTTTGGTGTGATCATCTTTGATGATGTAGTCTCTGGCCCCAGATTTTAATAAATCCACAGCAACAGCAATCTCTTCCTGACCACTGATGACAACTACTGGTAGTTGATTATTGACAGCCTTTATTTTTGTCAATAGTTTATCACCACTCATATCAGGCAATCCAAAATCAATACAAACCACGTCGGGTTGGTGGTACAATTCAGACAGACACTCTTTTGCTGTGGTAAAGAGTCTGATGTCATAATCTGGATTGAGCGATAGATGATGTCTTAATAATTGACCATACCAAGGATCATCTTCTACAATGAATATGGTGAATAGTTGTTGTTTTGCCACGATAAACACAATTAATTGTCCAACAAAGGTAAGGATATAATGTGTTTATGTAGAAAAAAATATGCTAATCTAAAATTTGGTGTCTCACAGACTATCTTCTGAGAAATAAAAACAAATGTCTAACTGGTTGAAATCTTAATGATCATAAAGCCTACAAAAAACTACTACATCTGTGACTCCATCTGTGACTCCATCTGTTTAATTTTTTGTTGCCATTCATTTACTTGTTTATTGATATTCAGAATATAATACATGATGCTCAGCATCGCGACTATACCCAATAAGATGATATCTAATGTCCATATAAAGTGAAATAAAAATGCGAGAATTACTAGGCTTAAGCTCAACATTGATATGATAAAAGTGACCTTTGTGTGCTTCAATCCCAATTCTAGAAATAGATGATGGATATGTGATCTATCTGCTTTAAATGGCGAATTACCATTTTTGATTCTAGTGAAATACACACGTAGAGAATCAGCAACTGGTATTATAAATACAGCAATAATTAAAGGAAGTAACCAAATTACTTCGGCCCCAATTGCATCCTTAGATGCAATATTTATTAAATCAATAGCTATGCCTATCATCAGAAAACCTAAAAAAAGCGAACCTGCATCACCCATAAATATCTTATTTTTAGGACTAAATACATTGAACCTTAAAAAACTGATCAAGCTACCCGCTACGATCAAACATAGCAAAGTATAAAATTCATGCCCAATATAATAGCTGATTGTAGCAAGTATCATAAAACCTATAAGCATTAATCCTCCAGCCAGACCGTCAATACCATCCATTAGATTAAATGCATTAATGACTCCAGTAATTAGTATGACTGAGAGTATGTATTGGGCGACCAGAGAAATGTCATAAATACCTAAGATGCCATGAAATGAAGTCAATCTGTAACCAGCCATAGCAATAATTATGGCGCAAAGAATCTGAACTACAAGTTTATATGATGCTCTAATGTCCTTTTTGTCATCTATTGCTCCGATAATCAACAACACATAACTGCCCCCCAATAGTTTTACCAACGCACTTGAAATAAGCTCAAATCTTGCTAGTAACAATAAAGTGAGTAGTAATGTAAAACCAATCGCTAAGCCACCTACTAAAGGAATATGGTTTTGATGGATTTTGCGATGATCTGGTTTATCTACTAGACCAATTCTAATAGCAATGGATCTAAAGATAGGCATCACTATTATGGATAAAAAAAATGATAGTACGATGCCTAAAACTAAAAATATGTCAGATGGTGCCATGATTATTTATTTTTGGAAAAACAGTTTTTGGAAATGTAGGTGATATAATTCTCGTTTTAGCAACTCTCCTGCCGGTAATAAAGTTACCGAAGGCGTGATAGATGATTTCGGCTCGCTAACTAAAACTTCTCGTATTAATGCCCGGTATTTATCAGCTATTGTTTTCCATGTATATCTACGATAGGCAATCTCCTTCATTGTATTGCCGATAGATTTTACTTCTGCAATTTGGGTATTGTTAATTAGATTTATAAGTTCTTCTTCATTATAAAAATATCTGGCTTTGTTTTCTGTTGTCGTGCGATTGTAGGTAACACCATAAGAAAAAATAGGTAAGCCCAGATACATAGCTTCTACTAAGGAAGGATTGGTACCTCCGGCAGAGTGTCCATGTATGTAAAGGAATGCATTACCACGTATCATATCTAAGGTCGATTGGTCATAGATTGGATCTAACAAAAAGATATGATTAAAAGAGCTGTACTTTTTTTTAAGGTTTTTGCCATAATCACTATTATTCCAGTTGCCTATGATGACTAGACGGTGTTTGGGTAGTTTTGAGAATGCACTTAGTACAATATCCACATTATTTTCTGGTTCGATTCGGCATACTTTAAAAGCGTAAGGCAATCCAAGAAATGGATAAGAAGTTTTTAATGAAGTTTGTACAGGAACCGTCATTGTATGATCTGCTCCATATTCTATAATTCTGCTTAGAGTCCCATATCTGACCGCTGTATAATCTTGTATAGATTCATTATCTGAAATATCAATATGAGAATATTTTACGGCCATTTTTTCTGCCCACCATAGATACCACTTGGCAGGTCTGCTCCATTTGTTCCGTTTCCATTCAATACCATCTATAGAAATAATGATCTTTTTATTTGTAAAAAATTTTACAAACGGTAGCATCCATGCTCCAGCAACTCCTAATATCAAAAGTACATCTGCATAAAACAATGCATGGATTATAGACCAAGAATCATAAGGTATGCTCTGAATCCCATTGGCATCCAAAGGTAAATATACAAGATGAGCATTTTTGTATTTGGGTTGACGGTCAGCCTGTGCATATTTCTTTCCAGAGCAATAGACGGTGATGTCATAATCATCACTCATATTGTCTACAAGATGCTCAGCCAATGTTTCGAATCCACCATATTTGGCTGGGAGACCTACTGTGCCTATGATGGCTATTTTTTGTTTTAAAGATGTCATATTCATTATTTAGTTTAACTAGTTACAATACTGTGCCAGTATTTATATAATTGAATATCAATCTATTATGTAATTTTTATTTTTTAGATTTTCCAGATAATGGAAAACATTTCCAACGATTGGGCTTCTTAAATTGTAGTTAACTTATTGAGCAATACGCTCATCTTTCAACATCTCGCAACTCTTCATCACAAAACTATCTTCGTCATATTTGACAATCAGTTGCTTGGCGTAGGTACTGAGTTTTTCGTAGTGTATTTTATCTTCCAATATATCCACAAGCAGGTGTGATATGTGATTGACGTTTCTGCTATCGGCTTTATAGCCATTAACACCTTTCTCTACGAGCTCGGCTATTCCTCCTACGGGAGGCACTATGACAGGGAGACCATAAGCCATTGCTTCGATGACTGTAAGGCCAAATGTTTCTACCCATCCATCAGGACGAGACAAATTAAGGACCACATCAGCCCATTGATATTGTGGATGTACATCTTTTTGTGTAGGAAATATCGTTAAGTTTTGCGGAAGATTTTGACCTGCAAAATATACTTCTATGTCCATGGCAGAAGCATTCACTACAAGTCGGAAAGCATATTCTGGATTTTTTTTTGCTAGTTGTAAATACTCATTCACACCTTTGTATGCTTTGAGGGAGCATATCATCAGCACATTTTTATAATCAGGTGTCACTTTTCTGTTTAATAATGCTTTGGACAAAAAAGAAGTTTCCAAAGCATTGTACAGCACATGTCCAGGTTTTTTCATCGTTTCCTGTTCAGATAGATATTTGGATACATAAACTACTTCTGTGGATGTAGCGTCTGCAATTCCAAATAGAATTTTTTTCAATATCCAAGGTTTCATACTTGTTTCGTGGATATGATATATGACTTTACACCCTTTTAACTTTCCTAATATTCCTGCACCAAAGGGCAGCACTGTATTGACGTATATTACGTCGCTTTTTGTGATGACAGGATACATTTTAATAATCAAAAGCAACTGACTGATCATTAGAAAAATCAATCTCAAGAATGGATTCTGAGCAAATCTATACCAATAATGGTGATATTTTACCCCTTTGATATCTGACAAAAACCCTTCTCTCCCGCTGCATGTGACTATATGACAATCCATACCGTTATTGGTCCAACCATTGACAAGTTGTTTTAATACTTTAGGACTACCACTATAATCGTTTAGGAGATGAAAGGCAAATATTCTCATGGTTTATTTATAAAGAGTCATAAATTTTGGCCAATTGTTCACCACGTCTATCCCAATGAAAAACATGCTCAAACTGTGCTCTTGCGCCTTGTCTCAATCCTTTGTATTTTGCTTTATCCGAATATAAAGTTCGCATCGCTTCTGCTAGATTGACTGTGGTATTATCATATGTATCTTCCTTTATTTTAATACCGCATTGTTCGTTTATAAAACTACCAGGGCCACAATTGTCGAGACAAATCACTGGCAGACCGAATGACAAAGCTTCAGGGACGACCATGCCAGCTCCCTCATGAGATGGGAATAGGAATACTTGCGACTGTTTAAATAATTTCATAAGTTCATTCCTTTCCATCCACAGTACAAATTGGATATTATTTTCTACTCCTAAATCTCTAGCTAGTTTTATAAGTAGTTTATCTTCTGGTCCACTACCAACAATGATGAGTTTTGTTTTTGCTTTTTCTATATCACTTAAGGTATTATAAAACGTTGTAAAAGCTCGAATAGCAAGATCAAAACCCTTTAATGGAACTAATCTACCCGCAGAGATAAATGTGAAATTTTCATTCTCCGAACCTTCTATAAAACCGAAATCTTGGGTTGCTACTGAAGGAATTATTTGGTACTGCTTTGGTTTAAGATGGAGTTTACTAGGTACAGCGTCATTCATGCACCAAACGAAATCTGCTTTTGCAGCTGTATTCTTTAGGGATGTATTGACTTTCCAGAAATAATTTTTAATAAGCCAAGTCGCCCGATCCTTTAAAAAATATTTGAATGAATATTCCTTAAGGTATTGACTTGGAATCAATGGATGGTGACCTACAGGTCCCCATACAAATGGTTTGCCCAATTGCCATAAATAACTGGGAGTCCAGTCATTGTGAAAATTAAGGTTATGCACTATATCAAATTCTAGACTTTGGTTTTTAACAAAAGAAACGATGCCTTTCTGCCACATCCAGTAATAAAGCATGGCACCACGGCCACCTTTTTTCCACCATCGCATCCAGTATGGCAAATCAAAATAAAGAAAAGTCATATTTTCATAAAGATCATTTGGGTTTGAAGACATATATTTTTCAATGTCCATTCTATTGTTTTTCCTAGTGATGGCTATGACTTTATTGTTTTTTGCTATTTGCAACACAAAATTCCATCCCATTCCATCTTCTGATCCTTTATATGGATTTACTGCATAAGTGGTGGCAAGAATCGTTTTCATTTAGGCAATATTTTTTATCTTGTGAAAAGATAATTCAGGACATCTTTGCCCTATTATTTTTGCCGGCACACCACCTATGATGGTATTGGCAGGAAAAGACTGATTGACTACTGCCCCTGCTGCTATTACACAACCATCACCAATTGCCACGCCATCAAGTATCGTAACTTTGCTTCCTATCCAGCAATTTTTGCCAATAATAATGCCTTTACGTTGCACGCCTTGAAATCTGATGAGTGAGTCTACATCTTTAAAATTGTGGTTTTCGGGATGACAGCTAAAGTATTGACCTACGATACAGTCATCTCCTATAGTTAAGCCACCTGCACCACCAAGATACGCAAACTCTCCAATACCCACATGATGACCGATGTGAATACCTTTTCCAATATTCTGTAGTGTAGTAGCGACAATGATCTGACTATAGTCACCTATACTAACATTGTCACCAAAGATGATGCCCTCTTTTCCCAATCCACTTAGGCTTACATTTTTACCCAATTTTAGGAATTTACCCCATTGTATTTTAGATAGATAAGTCATTTTTACACCAGAGGAAAGTATCATCCCTTTGGGATTTCTACCCATAAAAAACAACTTGCTACCACGCATCACCTTTATAGCTAGTGAAAGCATGTATCCCAATAGAAAGCGACTACTTATAGCGTTGTCGATCACAAAATCAGGATTTCTCTTTCTAATGAAGTATAGAAGTAAGTTTTTCATATTTGCGATATTTTTGTTTTAACGCCTCTGAATAATATGGAAAGCGTATCGTCGAGTTTTTCGTTTGCTATTGATATATAATCACTTGATGTATAAGTATTTGCATAATGTTCAAAAAGGTTTTTATAATCACTTGTAAGCGTTTCGATAGTTTGGATATCTAATTCCTGTTTTCTAGCTAGTATGGTACCTGCTTCGGCGTATAAAAAATAATTAAGATCTGGTTTGAGCAAAAATCGATACCCAAATTTTACCCATGAAGTAGGTAGAAGGATGTTTGATCGCTTACCATCATTGATAAAATCAAAGTAATATCTATCATAAAGCACTACTTTGCCGCGCATGACATACTTAACATACACATAAAATTGGCCTAGAATAAAATCAATATAATAGTATCCAAAGCGCAACAATGACGACAATAGGTTTTTGTTTTGACCTGTTCTCGGCAATTTGCTTACGGAGATAGCTTCAGCCTTTTCTTTGCCATGTCTTAGCGCACTGATGATTGGAAGTATAGATGGTCTATGTCTTAGGACGATCACATCTTTGCGAAGATTTTTTTCTAATTTGTACTTGATATATTCTATAATAGTAGATTTGCCGGCGCCATCTACTCCACTAAAAGTAATGACTAAGCCACCATTTTGGAAAAACGAACGTATGGTATCCATATAATAAAACAGTTTATTTTTTAATCCTTTCCACCCGCGATTTTCCGCTTTAGTTAGAATAATCTTATTTAGTGCCATCCCATTCATTGTATCACCTTTGCAATATGACATTAAAGCTAGATCTTCATTTCCATTGGCGTATTGCAAATGTATTTTTTTGCCCATATATTTAAATGGAACTTGGGTATTATTCAAAGCATAAAACCAAACGATATATCTCATTTCGTCTGTAGGGTGCAAGGTTTTGATGCCGTGATCATTGACTATTGATCTACTTAATAATGCGTCTGCATCTAAAAATACTTGGCTTTTTCTTTTTAATTTATGTATCAAATCAAGGCTTAAAAAGCTACCATCGTGAAAGTAGATAGCTATGTTTTCCATAAATGACTTGGATGTAGTGACTACTTTGTTTTTCAGTGGTGAATTATGGCATAATTGAGTGATATAACTTAAGTCTTTTTGTCTCATCAGAATATCAATGTCAGAATCTTCTGACCAAAAGTCCGGATGAGAGTCTGATAATTTTATCCCTGCATATTCAATCGGCTTTAAATGATCAAAAAGGGTATTGATAAAAAGCTGTCGTTGAGATGTATTGACAATCAAGTTATCTAATGCTGTATTCCACATATCTATCATCCAATATATCTGAGGGTGCCAGCATTTCTGTGCCACATAATTTGACATAGACCGTGTGATATGATATAAAAGATATAGGGACAAATATCTATTCATCTCGTCGATAGATTCAAAAAAAGGATGCTTTTCGCTTTTTAATAATTTTTCTGACAAGACTTGATAAGTTTTTGACCAATCATTCCTGTCCACTAAAATACCTTGTTGTATGATGAAATGAAAAAGATCAAATCCCTTGGGCATTTCTGCATCTGCTGCTTCCCAATCATAGACAAATAATTTATTTTCGGAGACAAACATATTCCATGATGTAAAATCTCCATGTGCAAATCCAAAATCTGTTAGTTTATCTTGATCTAATTGTGATTGGAGTAGATAAAGCTTTGCATGTAAACCCTTGGGCATTTTGGGATCGTGTTCTAATTGTCGGAGCAAAGCCATTGAATTGACATAGGATTCACTTTCACTTAATGTTACTTTTTGGAGCGATTTACTGAATAATTCTTGCGTAAAATCTAAATGTGTATTGGTTAAAATAGGAGATCTTTTTATATTTTTATCAAAGGCAGTTTGACAATATTCAAAGTCACCATTTTCTATTACTTTTGGATGCTTCAATGTTGAAAAAGTTTGCTTTTGAAGCCAATTAAGCGTGGATTTTTCACGTTCTAAGCTAACTTTTGCATTTTTACCTACAGGCAATTTAACAAAAGTGTCATTGGCATAAATCACCAATTTCTGTTGCGTTCCTATGGTCCCAGTAAAGATTGCCCACTTTTCGCCTAAAATATCTGGAACATTGACTTTTTGTTTGCTAAAAAACCATGACTGTAAGCGAAACGAGAATATTAATTTGATCAAAACAACATAAATGGCGGCTTTAGTTGGGCTTTCATTATAGAACCTCAGGAATTCTGGTTTTTTAAGTTCTACTGGCCAAATCCAGCGAATAGTCCCGTCCGGATTTTTGACTGCATACACTTCTTTTGATTCGTGTTTATTGGAAGGGATCAGCCCCATTACCTTATAAATATCGCGCACCATATCTTTATTTTGTAATATGGGTGCCAAAGTAATGCCATTTTTATATCTAATTGATAATCAATAAGGTATATTAATAAAATATAACCAAATGTTCCGAATTATGGAATAAATTTCCAATTATTGGAAATAAGTTGTTGGTTCGGATTTAAGATTAATCCTTATGAGCATTGAAATTCGTGTAGAATTAGTTTGACTAGATTTAGCTTGTATCTGAAAATGTTATAAAATTTAAACTACTTTGGGTGTGAACATAAAACAAATTGTTCCATCATAAAATAGTTACACAGTTTAATTAAATAGTCCCAACATAATTTATGCAACAATTTTGTGTATTTTATTTATTTTTATCTATTCGAAAAAGTTTATTTAGAAATGCGATAGGAAACCTTCCTGTTTCCTTAAAGATCGAAGTCAGAAAATATACCTCCAAAGAGACGAAACTTAATATGGAGAACATCGTCAACATTGTTCGCAAAACCAAAAATGGGGCCATGTATTCGTCAAAAAACGGCTCAAACAATAATATCTGAATAATAGATATACTTACTACAAGCAATAAGGCTGCAATACCCAAGGCTTTTATAGTGGTAGCAATATCGTTGTTTTGTTTGCGTTTGCAAATACCGTACAAACCGATGGCTAAAGGATGTTTAGGAGCAATTTTTATTAGTTGTTTTAAAATGGCATTTGCCTTTTCAAACTGATTGGTATGGTAGTAGCAGGCTGCTTTTTTAAGCAATAGATCGTTGAATATGTTTTCGTTTCTGAATTCGAAAATATTTTCTTCGATGATAATTTCGATTATTGGATCTACTTTTTCAAGAAATCTTTCATATCGCCCTACCTCAAACAAACAAATCAAATAGTCAATATCAATATCTATTTTTTCATCAAAATAGAGCGTAGATAAAGCTTCAGGGTTTTCTTCATAAAACCTTACCTTCTCTCTAAATGCGGTATCTCCCAACCGAAAATATTGCAGATATGTATGACGTGCACTTTGCATGTGGACAAAAGAAAAATTTGCTTAAATTGTTCAAAAAAAAAGTAAAAATGATTTCAATTACAAATTTATAGTAATCTGATGAAATATAATGAAATCACCAACCAAAAAGTATACTAAAAAGGTAATTATTGATCGAAATCAATAGGTTTAACAAAGATTTGTATCTTTGCGGACATTAAGAACCATCGTTCAAAAACACATTAATACTAATTTCAGGCTAGTCGGCAAGATTAGCAATTCGACATTGTCCTATATTATTTATAAAGATTTATTTAAGCTTAACCAATATGTCTTCAAAACCATCGATACCTAAAGGCACAAGAGATTTTCTGCCATCACAAGTCATAAAAAGAAAGTATATCTTCAATACGATAGAAAATGTATTTAAAACTTATGGGTACCTCCCGATCGAGACACCTACGATGGAAAACCTAGCTACACTTACAGGAAAGTATGGCGAAGAGGGTGATCGGTTGCTATTCAAAGTGTTAAACAATGGAGATTTTTTGGCCGGTGCGGACAAAACGGCATTGGAAAACTTAGATTCCAACAAGGTGATTTCTTCTATCTCAAAACGTGGCCTAAGATATGACCTTACCGTACCTTTTGCGAGATTTGTGGTGATGAACCAAAACGAAATCAACCTACCATTTAAACGATATCAGATCCAACAAGTATGGCGCGCCGATCGTCCACAACGTGGAAGATATCAGGAGTTTTATCAGTGTGACGTAGATGTAGTGGGTTCAGAATCATTAATGTATGAAGCCGAATTGGTCAATATTTATGCAGAAGTCTTCCGTAAATTGGGTATTAAAGTTCGTATTTTGATCAATAATCGTAAGATATTAGAAGGAATAGTTGAATATTGTGGTTGCTCAGACAAATTTATTGAAATTGTAACAATCTTAGATAAATTAGATAAAGTTTCTGTTGAAGAAGTTCAAGGTGATTTGTTAAGAAAAGGCATTTCAATTGATTCAATAGAAAGTATATTTTCATGTTTAAACATTACTTCTGATGATTGCACCGATGAAATCTGTAGAGATTGTGGACAAAGAGATTTAGATAATCTTATGCATGAATACCCAAAATACTTTTATGATGCCTGTAAGGTAACATGTTTACTTGAAAAATTTAAAGACAGCTCTGAAATTGGTAAAAAAGGATGCTTTGAAATATTATCAGTACTTACTTATTTAGAAAATATTGAATCACAGTTTATTCCATTAGATTTTAGTATAAACTTAGCTCGAGGACTCAATTACTATACTGGTTGCATATTTGAAGTAAAAGTGGATACCGTAGATTACCCTGGTTTTCGTATGGGTAGTATCGGTGGTGGCGGAAGATATGACAATCTTACAGGTGTTTTCGGACTGAATGGCGTGTCGGGTGTAGGTGTCTCTTTCGGTGCAGAGCGAATATATGACGTCATGGAAGAATTAAACCTTTTTCCGGAAGATGTGCAGAAAGATATCGAAGTTCTATTTGTCGCCTTGGATGAGGAGAGCCACAGATATGCATTCAAGCAGGTAGCAATTTTGAGACAAGCCGGCATTTCCTGCGATTTATATCCAGAACCTACCAAGATGAAAAAACAAATGTCTTATGCCAATGCGCGTAAAGTACCATTTGTAGCTATTATCGGTGAGACCGAAAGAGAAGCTGGCAAAGTAAGTCTTAAAAATATGGTCACGGGTGAGCAAAGTGATGTGGAAGTATCGAGTTTATCTTCATATTTTGTAAGTCAATGAGACAAAAGCTAGAACTGTTTTTGTTTATTTCATTTATATTCTCTTGGGTTGTCTCAAAGAGTCAAGATAACGATTTTCATAGGGTGTATGAGGGAAGTCTCGGTGGTTTTACAGATAGAAACTACTATCCATTAAATAATCTTGATTTTTTAGGATATCTTTTTTTTGACTTTGGTATAGGTAAACAAAATGAGAAAAAACGTAGGTTATTTCATTTCAACATAAGACAATCTAAGCAGTCAAATTTGATTCATGATTTCACATATCGTGGATTTGGATTTGATTATACAAAAACAAAAAAACTATTTAGTTTCGATAAAAATGGTTTGTTTATAGGTACAGCATTTAGCTCAGATTATGTTACCATCAATGCAGACCCAATGAGAGATCCCCTTAAAAAGCAAACTGTTAAAAACATTGCAGCAGGCATAAACTTTAAGGCAGAATATATTCACTTCCTAAAAGAAGACATGCATCTGATTTTGGGTGTACGAATGAGTATTGTAGAAGTTGGTTGGATGTTTTCTAATAGGTATAAAGCAGATTTAGGGGAATTTATAAATGAAAGTCAATTCCAAACACCTCCACCTTTTCACTTTGAGAATATAAATTTTTATCTAGGTATTGGTTTACATAAAATGAAAAAAGAATCTTCATATGCAAAATAATTCTTTAGCACAAATACAAACTGCCTTAAAAAACGGTTCTACAAGCTGTGAAAACATCATTCAGTATTATCTCGGCAATATAAAAACTACAGAACATCTTAATGCCTATGTAGAAGTATTTGCTGAAGAAGCATTGGAAAAAGCAAGATCACTTGACATCCGAATAAAAGAAAATCCCGACGTTTTGGGCAAGCTTTTTGGTTGTGTGGTGTCTATCAAAGATCTCATCGTGTACAAAAATCATAAAGTAAGTGCAGGATCTAGAATATTGGATGGTTTTGTAAGTCAGTTTAATGCTACAGCCGTAGAATTACTACTAAAAGAAGATGCCATCATCATCGGAAGGACAAACTGCGATGAATTCGGAATGGGTTCTGCCAACACAAATTCATATTTTGGTCCTGTCAAAAATGCTTCTGATACGACTAGAATATCTGGCGGATCGAGTGGTGGCGCAGCAGTCTCTGTTCAAACGGATACTTGCCTTGTAGCCCTTGGCACAGATACGGGCGGATCAGTGAGGCAGCCTGCAGGTATGTGTGGCGTAATGGGTTATAAACCTTCGTATGGTATGGTTTCTAGACATGGATTGGTAGCTTATGCATCGTCTTTTGATCAATTGGGATTATTGGCACACCATGCTTCTGACCTTGATATTGTGATGTCTGTAGTGTCTAAAACAGACGAATATGATGCTACGATGTTCCAAAAAGATACATACTGTGATCAAAGTGAACTTCAAAAAGATTTTAAAGACTACACATTTGCTTACCTAGGGGAAGCCATTGATAGTGATGCACTTGATAGTGATATCAAACAATCCATAACATCTTACATAGACTCGCTTAAGTCATCAGGTGCTCAGGTATCCAAAGTAAGTTTTCCATTATTAGAATATTTGGTTCCCACTTACTATATTTTGACAACAGCTGAGGCTTCTTCTAATCTAAGTAGATATGACGGCGTGAGATACGGACATAGAAGTGCTGAAGCTAATTCTCTCGAAGAAATTTATGTAAATTCAAGGTCAGAAGGATTTGGAGATGAGGTGAAAAAAAGAATCATGTTGGGCAGTTTTGTATTGAGTGAAGCTTATTATGATGCTTATTTTACCAAAGCTCAGCAAATAAGAACGATGATAAAACAACAGATACAAGACATATTCAGTCAGTATGATTTT
Source organism: Saprospiraceae bacterium (assembly GCA_035299145.1). Lineage (GTDB taxonomy): Bacteria > Bacteroidota > Bacteroidia > Chitinophagales > Saprospiraceae > OLB9. Next base: position 705,289 of record DATGWZ010000023.1, on the reverse strand, counting down.
ATCATTTTGCCTACAGCTCCTAGTGTGGCATGGCCAGTAGATCAGAAACCAACGGACCCATTAGAAATTTATTTATCTGATATTTATACTGTTTTGGCCAATCTTGCGGGTATTCCTGCGATCTCTATTCCCTGTGGAAAAAATAGTGATGGATTGTCATTTGGTGTTCAACTCATGGCAAATGTGAAAGAAGATAAAAAGTTAATTCAGTTTGTACAAAATTATAGTTTGGCATAGTTATTGATTTACAGTATATTACAAATAATGTTTTGTTAACAAGTATATTTATTTGACAAATTCATCTTTTTGTGCTATCTTTGCGTCCCAAAAATTATTTACACCCTGTCAATATTGCTTATTAAAAAGTAATGTTGATAATTTTATTTAAATAATTTTTTCTCCCAAGAAAATGCTGATTTTTACCATGAACACATTTAAAATGACAACAAGAATTCTTGTGATGGTGTGTATTTGGATTCTTTTGGTACCAGGTTTTATCATTGCAAAATCCCCCAGCAATGCTGAAATCATCAAAAGAATTCAAAACCTAAACACCAACATAGACGTAAGGGTGACCGATGAGGTGACCGAACAAATATCCGCATTGGTAGAAGTGCGGAGAAAAGAAAGTGAGACCATCTTAGGAAGGACTTCTTTATATTTTCCAATTATCGAGAATGCCATCAGAGAAAAAAATCTCCCAGATGAACTGAAATATGTAGCTGTTATTGAGTCAGGTCTGATACCTTATACAGAGTCGCACAAGGGCGCGGCAGGTATATGGCAGTTTATGAAAGGTACCGCTGAACTCTATGGTTTGCGTATAGACAAGCATATAGACGAGAGAAAAGACCTTATGAAGTCTACGGACAAAGCATTGGATTATCTCAAGCTTTTATACGAAATATACGGAAATTGGACATTAGCATTGACAGCTTATAATTGTGGCTCAGGTAATCTAAATAAAGCCATCAAAAAAGCCAATGGGAGTACAGATTACTGGGAAATTCAAAAATATCTCCCTAGAGAAACCCAAAAGTACATCCCAAAATTTATCGCTGTTTCTTATTTGATGAACTATTATTATGCCCATGATTTGCAACCGATCGAGCCGTCAGATGACTTGAAGTATGCAGCATCAGTCAGGGTGTTTGATAAAGTAGAATTCAAAAAAATAGTAAAAGAATTTGAAATAGACATTGAACTAGTAAAAGTGCTTAATCCGATGTATCGCAAGGATTACATTCCAGCAAGTGAAAGTGGTGAGTATTATCTTACTTTACCAAAACAAAAAATGCTGGTCTATATGGATAGGTATAATGCCCAAGATTTCAGGTTAGCCAATACGGATGGTCAGTATCAACCCATGGGGCTTCTAGGTGGATATAATGTAGGCACAAATAACAGTTTAGCATTAGAAAAAATAGATGCGTTACCTGTAAAATCTTATGCTATAAGAGACAATATGAAATCTCGAAAGGTAGTACAACTTTTGGCTCAAGATCTTACAATCATCAACCAAACGCCAGTCATGCATCAGTTGAGAAGAAAAGAGTCATTGGCAGACCTTGCAGTAACTTATAATATTCCGCTAGGCGAATTGCTAGCTATTAATAATATTGATGAGAAAAAAGGGGTGAATCCTGGTAGCTTTATTCAGGTTTCTAGACCTTGATATACTTTTAAAAGAAGATAAATAAAAATGGTTTGTATGACAAGTGTTGTGCAAACCATTTTTTATGTTCAAATGTAACAATGTATATGTCACCTTAATTAACAGGATGGTCAAGAAGTAAATATAGAAGTTATTTCATTTAAAAATGATTAATTTTATTATATTTGGCACATTAATGAATACCTAAATGTTAGAGGAATTTCTGATTCTCATTTTTGGAGGAGACATTATAAAAAGTATTGGGCTTAACACAAGGTATCTCTTTTTTAAAGCTTTTAACAATAAAGTTAAAAAAAAGGACTTTATCGGAATCTTAAAGAAACGAGATCCTGATACTATGTTTAAGTATTTTAATCAAAATGTTTATAACCTAATCGTTGGTTACTTTTGTTTACTAATACTTGCGGTATTAATTGGTACATTTTTACTTTAAGTCATTTATTTAGATTTTTTTGGGTTTAGAACTTTGTACAATTTATATGGGTTTGATTAATAAAAATATCCATGCTTAGACGTTACTTAATACTCTTCTTTTCGATGGTGACTACATCTCTTGCCATTGGTCAAAATAGTACTTCTGCCCAACTGAAAACATTTCCTGATGAATGGCTTGGCGTTTGGGAAGGAACGCTTCACATTTATAACCATCAAAACATACTCCAATCTATCCCAATGTCTTTAGAAAATCTACGGACGGACTCCGCAGATATTTTTCAATGGGTTATCATTTATGGTGAAGATAAAATAAAAGGAAAAAGAGATTACATCTTAAAAACCAAAGACAAATCCAAAGGTCACTACGTCGTTGATGAAAAAAATGGGATACTACTTGATGCATATGTGTTGGAAAATAAACTCATCAGCCATTTTGAAGTAATGGGCAATCAACTAATATCTATCTACGAAAGACAAGAAGATAAGATGATTTTTGAGATCATCGTAAATAAAAGCGTTCCTGCCACAGTCTCCGGTAATATAAAGGCCGAAGGTCAAGAAGACATCCCCGAAGTAAAATCATATCCTATCATTGGATACCAAAAAGCGATTTTGACCAGAAAGATATCTTTGGAGTAAACTCAATATTTCACTATTTTTTTGGTTGTATTCATGCCTTTTCCATTCTTAAATCTTAGAAAATAAACACCACTAGACAAACCTTTTAAGACATTAGTTAAGCTATCTTTTTTAAATTTCCCTTGATAAACTAAGCTGCCTTGTACACTATAAATAGTTACTTCAGCATCTATAAAATTTTCGTCACTTAAAATCTCTATTTGATCAACAAACGGATTTGGATATATTTGGAAATTATCTTTTGATGACTCTTGGGTCGATGATGTGCAAGTGAGTTCATTGATTTTTTCCCATAATTGGTTATCAAACGAACTTACGGCACCTGCTATTTCTCCACCAGCATTTCCTACCCTAACTACCACTAGATTTTGGGACGGGACAACATATATTTTCTGATCATTTTTGCCCAATGCACAATACATATCTGATGGCGCATTTGGTATCAAAAATCTATTAATTGCCAATTGAACACCTGGCAACATAAACGATTCCTGACCATTTAGCCACCATAATAGACCGTATGATTTATTGATCATTTGCGATGGTACTGACATTGCATCAACATAGGTCTGATCACCTAAAATACTTTGTCCGTTCCATGTACCTTTATTTAATGCCAATAGCCCGAATCTTGCCATATTTCTAGGCTTACTGTACAATACACCATCTAACCACAGTCCGCCGATCCCAGTCTTCACGGTCAGTTGCGTATTCATGAAGTTTTGATAAGTATTTCCCCACGCTTCTGCCATAACATTATGTAGCAATCTATATGGCGCATTGTGATAAGCCCATCTTTGACCAGCATCTGCTTTATAAGTGAGACATTCAGGCACCATGCAATCCAAATCATCTCCGCTGTCATCTAGTCCAGATGTCATGGTTAATTGATGCCAGATAGTTATTTTATTTTCTTGTTCAGGAGTTAGGCTCGTCCAGCCTTCACCCAAGTATTTGGAAGTTTTGTCATTTATGTTGAGCAAACCTTTTTCTTGCGCCATTCCTACCATAAATGATGTGATAGATTTACCAGCAGATGCCCAATACCAAACACTATCTTTCGTAAAAGTATCGAAGTATGTTTCTTTGACGATTTTTCCATCTTTTAATATGATGAACCCTTTGGTCCCTTTCTCAATCAAAAAATCATCAAGTGCTTTGTTGCCTGTTTCACACCAGTTTAAGGTAGCAGGATCGATGGTTTCCCATTCATTACCTACAATGGGTGGAAAATATAAGTTTTGTCCAAGAACGACGGTAGTAATAAAAAAAAGACCAACTGAAAAGAATAACGACTTCATACTTGAAAGATTTCATTCTGATAAAGAAATAAGGATATGTACAAGTTCACAAAAGAGTGACATTCTTTATATAAATCTGTTAGACCATTTAGTCAAGCAAAAGTTTATTTATGAAATACAAATCTCGTCAAAAAACAATTACATTTAAAAAACATTATATATATATTCTCTTTTTTATCTGAATATTAGTACATTTGATAGAATTACTATAATTTTGTCCCTTATGACAGAATCATCATTTATAGGCCATAATATAGATATAGCAGCAACGCTATTAAAAAAAGGTGAAGCAGTAGCTATACCCACAGAAACCGTGTATGGACTAGCAGCAAACGCACTAGATACCAAGGCTGTAGCCAAAGTATTTCAAATAAAACAACGACCTACTTTCGACCCATTGATTATCCATTTATCATCTTTTGACAAAGTGGAAAAATATGTGGAAGAAATACCAAATATCTTCAGGGAGTTGGCAGATAAATTTACACCGGGGCCACTTACATTTTTGCTTCGTAAAAAAGAAATTGTACCAGATATCGTTACTTCTGGATCTCCTTTTGTTGCTGTGAGAATACCTGCACATCCGGTGACCAAAGCTTTATTGGAAAAGCTCGATTTTCCACTCGCAGCTCCAAGTGCAAATCCTTTTGGATATATAAGTCCCACTACCGCTCAGCACGTAGCAGATCAGTTGGGTAACAAAATATATTACATTCTCGATGGTGGAGCATGTAATGTCGGACTTGAAAGCACGATCATAGGCATGAATACAGACGGTGAAATAGAAGTCCTAAGAAAAGGCGGTTTGTCTATAGAAAGTATAGAATCCGTGGTAGGTAATGTTAAAATCCGTGACATCTCTACTTCCAATCCTGAAGCTCCTGGAATGCTCACTAGCCACTATGCACCTAGGGTACCATTAATATTGGGAGATGTACATAAGTTGTCCGCAACATCTCATCCCGAACGAACAGGTGTCATTACATTTAGAAATTTTGTACAACACATACCATCCAAGCACCAAGTTGTACTGTCACCATCTGGAAACTTTGCAGATGCTGCGCACAATCTTTTTGCTGGCATGAGATATTTAGATGGCTGTGAAGTAGATGTCATTTATGCAGAACTATTGCCTGAAACAGATCTGGGTATTGCTATCAATGACAGATTAAGAAGAGCAGCAGCAGTGTAATTTTTTTTGTAAAAATTGCGCTAAATAGCCTATCTTCGTCCCACCTAACCAAACATTTTCGCAATGAATATCTATCCATTCAAAGCATCATATCCCAATACGGATCTGATTGCTTCTCCGGAATCATTTTTTGATACCGTGAGCGCTGAGTTTGTCAATTTTAGACATTCAGGTTTTTTTGCATCGCATCTTGAAAAGGCGCTTTTTATTTATAGAATTCAGGGTTCCAAAACATTTACTGGCATCATAGCTAGCAATGATATTGAAGACATTGAAAATAAAAAGATTCTTGGTCATGAAAACACCCTAACGGATAAAGAACAATCCATGTTACAATTGATGCTGTCCAGAAAGGCCATGATCAAACCTGTGTTATTAGCTTATGAAAACAAAGTAGAAATAGATAGTTTCATAGAAAAATATGTAACAAATAATCAACCATTTTTTGATATCGAATTGCCTTTAAATCAGGAGCAACATACCATTTGGGCAGTATCAAAACCAAGTGAAATAGAAAGACTTCAAGAACTCTTCAAACAGCAAGTTCATACTTCTTATATTGCAGATGGTCATCATAGAGCATCCATAACGGCAAAATTGGTTAGAAAAAATTATCTCCATGATGACAATATCGTGCATCCTGGACTTTTATGTGTGTTTTTTCCATTCAAAGAGTTAGAAATCCTTGATTATAATAGAGTCATAGACCTTTCTGGAAAAATGAGCAAATTGAACTTTATGGCAAAAATCTCTCACTTTGTAGATATAAAACCCATAAACAAACATGCCAAACCTCACAAAAAACATCAAATGACCATGATCCTTGATCAAGAATGGTTTTCATTGACATGGAAGAAAAAACTACTCAAGTCGTCTAGAAATAATGAAGTCTTGCTCGATGTAGACTTATTTAATAATCATATTCTAAAAGAAGTGGTTAACATCAAAGATATAAAAACTGCCACAGATGTCATGTATGTCGAAGGTGTATCTGGTCTAGAAAAGATGGAAGAAAAACTAAGAAAAAGCAATGACTATGTAGGTTTTTGTCTATATCCCGTTTCCAAAGATGACATGATAAAAATAAGTGACGCAGGTGATGTATTACCACCCAAAAGTACATGGTTTGAACCAAGAATAAAAAACGGTCTTATCATTAAAGAATTTTAAACTAATATTGCATCAAAAAAGTAATATCTGATGACCCTTAAATTTACAGCAGACAAGATATATACATCTATAGGACCAGTGCTTTCTGATCAAGTCATTGTGACAGATGAAAAAGGTAAAATCCTAGCGATTGATTCCTTGTCAGACCACGATGCTGCATCTGTACAAATACTTGATGGAATGATTTGTGCTGGTTTTGTCAATACACATTGCCATCTCGAATTGTCTCACATGAAAGGCAAAGTAGATACAGGTACTGGTTTACTTCCTTTTTTAAAAAAAGTAGTAGGATTCAGAGATATCGATCAAGATACGATACTGCAAGCTATCCAAGACGGTGATGAAGAAATGTACAAAAATGGCATCGTCGCTGTAGGAGACATTTCCAATAAAACAGATACCGCGCTTACGAAAAACCGAAGCAAGTTAGATTACTATTCTTTCATTGAGATGTTTGATTTCCTACAACCTACAATGACCGCCGCCACTATTGCCCAATACCAGGAAGTCATGGCTGGTCAAAGTGATGCTAATTTTAATCGCAAGAGTTATGTGCCACATGCGCCATATACAGTAAGTCCAGATTTATTTAGTTTTGTAAATGAACATAATCAAGTAGGACAAACCATAAGCATTCATAATCAAGAGACATCTGCTGAAGATGAGTTGTTTCAGAAAGGCACGGGTGGATTCAAAGATTTTTATGATGGGTTTGGATTTTCTTTAGACCATTTTAAACCATCAGGACGGACTTCAATTCACTATGCTATCCAACATCTTAAACCAAAATTCAAGACGATTTTTGTGCACAACACACTCACATCTAGAGAAGATGTACTTGCTGCAAAAACGTGGAATGATCAGGTATTCTGGGCGAGTTGTCCCAATGCAAATCTTTATATCGAAAATAGAATGCCCGATTATGCTGTTTTCTTAGACACGAACGCCAAGGTAACATTAGGTACGGATAGTCTCACATCCAACTGGCAACTGTCAATATGGGAAGAAGTCAAGACCATCAGAAAATATGCTTCGTATGTACCATTAGAAACACTCATTCAGTGGGCTACGATCAATGGCGCTCAAGCTTTGGGCTACGATGATAGATTGGGAAGTATAGAAGTAGGGAAAACACCTGGATTGGTCCATGTAGGAAATAATGGGGAAGTGAATAGGTTGATATGATTATTGATCATTATTTATTTTACGATCGATTCAACATTTTCATTTCCAAATCAAAATCCAACCATTCATACCTATCTTTGATAGCATCGATTTCAGATAATGTCTGTCTTATGAATGATTGATGTTGTTCACTCTGTGGATTAAAAGGACAATGAAGGCTAGCCAATTGTATTTTATGAATTTGTTTATTCAGCGATAAAGTTTCATTGGCGAAATAGTGACCACTAAACTTTTCCCAAATATAATCAATAGCGACTGCATTTGGGTGGATCATATCCGCTTCATAAAATCTATAATCCCGTAGATCATCCATCATAATATCATATGCTGGAAAATAACTTACACCTTCATCATGTCGATTTATTTCGTCTATCATGCACAGTAATCTAGCCTTACTTTTGGTGTTTTCTATGATACCATCTTTGATATGTCTCACAGGACTTGCTGTAAAAACGATGTGCACATTGGGATTAAATTCTTTTATTTCATTGATCATTTTTTCTAGTGCTTCTTGACCATCATTTATACTAACATCTACTTTCTGAAAGTATGATGCAGGTAACTTGTGACAGTTTGCTACTATTTGACCTGTAGTATTCATTTTGTAAGCTATGGCAGTTCCTAACGTGATGAAAAGGTGTGTACACTTCTTTATATAATGGTGTGTAGATTCAATGGCGTGATTTACTTTTGCCAAAGCGAAGTTCGCATTTACATCAGAAAGGATACTGTGAAAGTCAGGATGAACATACACTCCTTGTGAAAATTTGAGTTCATCTTCAGTTACAGGCTGATTTTTGCAAGCATAACCCACAAGTTTGGAAATAGATATCGGATTGAAGATTGTACCAAAAGGATTAGAAATACAATTAAATTTATATTTTTGCAATCTCTCGCCGATGTTCTGTGAGAAACAAGACCCTAGCAACAAGATGCTATCTTGATGTGAAATCTGAATAGATGTAGGCGCAATCTGTAATGCTGTTCGGAAATCCATGATGTCTTGTTGTAAAACCAAAATGTAAAAATGAGTTTTTTTTCGAAAATATTCAATCGTAATGGAAATTTAAAAGATCCTGACATTCAGTTTGGTCGATATACCGACTCCTATAAAGAAGAAGAGAAGTATAAAAATTGGGATAAAGCGATCGAATATTTTGATAATGAAAAATATATTTTATCATACAAGGAGTTTTTGCAGTTTTTGACACATGGTGAGCAAAAAAATGTTTCATACACGCTTCTCCCTGGCAAAATTGTATTTAAAATTTATCAAGGTTCGAAAATTATAAATGGAGAAGCCAATTTTACCCAATTTAAAGCTGAAGCAAGAATCGTAAGATACGAAGTTCCAAATATTGAACTTATGGAACAACTTCTAGAAGAAAACTTCAATCTCAAATATACAAAATACGCTATCAATGATGAAAGCTGTATTTGTCTCGTCTTTGATACCTTTGTAGAAGATGGTTCACCACACAAAATATATCAAGCACTCAAAGAATTAGCTACAGAAGCAGACAGAAAGGATGATGTTTTAATGGCAAAATTTGATGATGTTTTCCCCGTAGATTATGACCATATTCGCAAAATCGATGAATCAGAAAAAAAGCTGAAGTTTAAGTATTTTAAAAATTGGATTAAATCTGTAGTGATAGAAGTCGAAAGTAACAATCTTGACAAAATACAATATCCTGGCGGACTATCTTACTTTTTACTGAACCTGTTATACAAAATAGATTACCTTCTGAAGCCGGAAGGTACGATAATGGAATGCATAAAAGATTGTCATGATCTATATTTTAAAGATAATATTACAAATGTCCACAACAAAAACGAGATCATTTATGCTCGAATAAAAGAACTAGATGAGATGTCTTACGAAACATTTAGAAAAGAACTCTATGAAGTCAATTCTACCTTCGGTACTTCTATGCCAGAAGGACATCAACGATTAGCTGATATTATAGAGGCGCAAATGGATGATTTTGATTGGTATGCTGAACAAGGATATGAAGCATATGCGCAAGCTATATGTGGCTATTTAGCAGGATTCTCACTTTATTCTTATTCACTACCTGCACCATCCAAAGATTTATTACAATTATATTACCGTATCGTAGAGTCAGGTTTTTTTGTTGAGTTAGGTTATCAACAGCAGTTTTTAAGAGATGATCATTTGGATAAAAAAGCTATCTTAATTGCACTTAAAAACATTGTAACAACACACCAAATTGAATTTCCTAATCTATCTATCCCATTGAAGACACTAGATTTCAGCAAAACTTGCCAATTTTATAAAAGCTTTTTTGTTATGATTCAAAAAACAACTTATCATGTTTAAGCTATGAATTTTAACAATATGCATTTTATAAATAATTGCGCTGACATTATCGTACAGATCGCAACACCATACAGCACGGGTACAGGATTTTATTTAAAATCATTTGACATTATTATAACGAATGAACATGTAGTACGTGGCAACAAACAAGTGGTCATATCAGGTGCTACATTCGAGAAACAAATGGTAGCCGTGGCACATTTAGATACGATTAATGATATTGCATTCATAAGTCCACCTTCAGCACATGAGATGCCTTCTATTGAGTTGTCCAATTTAGATGTCATCAAAAAAGGTGACGAAGTGATGGTGATTGAAGTTCAAAACAAAAATGTAACAAAAGGTAAAATATTTGACATTCAATATCTAAATGACGATATCCACTATATATTACACGATATCACCTTGAATCCTGTCAATAATGGAGGTCCGTTAATTGGACCTGATGGCATGATTATTGGGATTAATACTTTTAATATTCATAAAGAAAAAAATGTAGGTCATGCATTGCCTAGTTTTCTTCTTTCTTCTTGTATTAAAGAATATAAAGAAGGGAAAGGTCTGAAAGGAGTTCGGTGTACATCATGTAAAAAGATAAGTTTTGAGGTAGAAGATAACCCGAAAAGTAATTGTTCTTTATGTGGCGTAGGAATTCGAAAAATATCGGACATAAAAGCATATGAACCGAATGGTATTTGCATTACTGTCGAATCATTAATTGGCCGTTTAGGGTACGATGTTTCACTTACAAGGAAGGGTCCTAACAATTGGTGTATCAAAAAAGGCAGTATTGATGTCTGTATCTCATATTATGAGAAAACGGGTTTATTAGTAGGTGATGTTTATATGTGTGAGTTGCCTGAAAATAATGTTTCAGTAATATATGAATTCTTATTAAAACAGAATTATATTTTAGATGGTCTCACCTTTTCTATCAGGAATAACGACATTATTTTGTCATTGTTGATATATGACCAATTTATTAATGTAGAGACGGTTTTTACATTATTTACACATCTACTTCATACAAGCGATAAATACGATAATATCTTGATAGATAAGTATGGAGGAAAGAGTAAGCGAGTGTCAATCTAAATATTAAAAATTGAAGAAAAATTAATTTTTTTTCTTTAGTTTGTACGTTGGTTTAAAATTTATATCTATTTTTAACCTTCCATTTGCAATATAAATGCAGCTTTTTAAAGCACAATTTAATTAAAAATTTAATATGAACAGGTTAGTTTCAAAGATTAGTGTTGTCTTATTGTTGTTATCTTCGCTTGCATTAAATGCGCAAGATATCCACTTTACTCAGTTTTATATGTCACCGCTGAATCTAAATCCAGCTTTGACAGGAGTAATGAATTGTAAGACCAGGATGGTGGCAAATTATAGGAATCAATGGGCTGCAGTTTTGACAGCAAATGCCTACAATACCTACTCTGTGTCTTATGACCAGAAAATTCCCGTAGGAAGAGAAGATTATTTCGGTATTGGTGGATCACTTTGGGGTGATGTAGCAGGAGAGTCTAGATTTGGTACTACTCAGGGTAGAGTTTCTTTGTCATATAGCAAAAAAATGGCTGGATATAGAAAGAAAGCAAGTTATTTGGTAATTGGTGCTGATGCTGGCTTGTCATCTAGAAGTATAAGTGATACCGATCTAAGATGGCCTTCGCAAATTACTTCAGAAGGATTTGACAAAACTTTGTCAAACAACGAGCCAAATTTTACCGACTTTGATTTTTTATATGCAGATATTTCTGCGGGATTGTTATGGTTTAGCATTATAGACAATAATACCAATTGGTATTTTGGTGCTGCTTTACACCATTTAAACAGACCTAATGTAACTTTCTTGGGAGATGATGTTAATTTATATAGCAGATATACCCTTCATGCTGGATTACAGTTTGAGATAGCAAGAAAAATATCTATGTTGCCTTTCGGAGTTTATATGGCTCAGGGTCCACACAGATCATTAAATGCTGGTACAAACTTCAGATTTGCTATGGGACCATCAAGAACCACAAATCAATCTTTTGAGGTAGGTGCATGGTACAGAGTAGGTAACAAAGTAGAAGGTGGTCTTCACTCAGATGCAGTCATCCTTTCAAGTAGATTTAATTATGAGCAATTTGGTATTGGATTTAGTTATGATATCAACGTTTCAGGTCTTCGTCAAGCATCACCTGCAAACGGAGCATTTGAGTTTTCTTTGATTTACAATATTTGTGGTCCTGAAAGTAGAGGTGTTTACTGTCCACGATTCTAAATCTTTTACACAACAAATAGCATAACTTAAGATTTGATTTTAATATACACTGGCGTTTAAATAAGATTGATAAAGTATAATTAGACCATCTTTAATGGAAATTAAAACGGGCTTCTATTTATCTTTTTGTAGTATAATTAATGTGTTCATCATATTTTAGGTATAATTATAGTAACCTTCCAGGCAAAACATATCATATTCAGGTAAATTTTTTAATACGTGATTATCCCCAATAATCGGACATAAAAACAGTAAAGTAATGTTTGGAAATAAAAGTGAAAAACAAAATGTCTCTAATGGCTCGCAACCATCTACTAATGTCAGTAATAGTATTGTTGAAGGTACAAACATTATTGGAGAAATTGTTGCTTCTAACGACATTAGAATAGACGGGTCTCTTATAGGTAAATTAGACTGTAAAGGTCGTGTCATCATAGGACCACAAGGTAAAGTAGAAGGAGATATCACATGTATAAATGCAATTATAGAGGGCTCATTTACAGGAAATATTTCTGTCAAAGAATTACTCAGTGTTAAGGAAACTGGAATTGTCAATGGTGATATAGTAACAGACAAAATCATGGTACAGACTGGCGCAATCTTTAATGTAACATGTAGTATGTCTGGCCAAAAGCTCAAGTCGTTGGTTCAGAAAGAGCCTTTGAATAAAGTAGGCGGTTAGTCTAAAGAGCAATGTCAGAGCCTAACGAAAAAAATATAAAAAAAGTCAATGTCTATCTGAAGTACTCTGGACTTGCATTCCAATTAGCATTTGTAATTTTTGTTGGCATATATTTGGGTAACTATATAGATACCTATTTTGGACTTAAAGTCCCTATTGCCACTATGATATTAGTGTTGCTCTTATTCGGGGCATACATGTACAAACTGGTTGTAGATCTAATGAAGCCGAAATGAGTGAGTATTCTATTTTTGTGAGAAAATTGTTAATATTTTTAGCATGTCTTGTATTGTTACTTGTATTTGTTCATAGTTTTGAAAGTCAAGCAGATACGATTCTTCTGAGTGTAATGACAGTGGTTTTATTTACTTTACTAAGTATTGGACTATTCATAGCATTAAAAATAAGCGTCAAAAGTACCAACAAACAATTATTTATTTCATATACCTTAATAAATATGATCGTCAGAATGGTCATGTCTATTGTATTATTACTAGGCTATAGAGAAATATTTAAACCCATAGATGGAAAATTTGTCTTACCTTTTCTGCTCATCTATGTATTATTTACTATTTTTGAGACGTCGTTTATGCTGAAAATAGCGGACGAAAAACCATAATAATTTGCCATGAACAATAATGATACCACCGTATTTGAAGTAGATAAATTCAGTAGTTATACAGACGAAGTTTTACACACAAAAAATTTCCAAATCTTACATCAAGAAGGAGATATCTGGAGCATAATGCTGAATAATAAAAAATATCAAGCACGCGTCAAAAGCTACCAACCAAAGACCAAAACATATACCATCAATGTTTCAGGTTTTGATTATCAAGTAAAAGTAAAAGAAAAAATCGATAGATTGATAGATGAATTGGGATTCTTAAAATCTCAAAAACATTCTGTGAAAGAAATAAAGTCTCCAATGCCAGGATTGGTGGTAAATATTTTTGTAACAGAAGGTCAAGAAGTAAATGAAGGTGATAAATTGCTAAGTTTAGAAGCAATGAAGATGGAAAACATCCTAAAATCACCTGGAAGTGGTGTAATAAAATCCATAACTGCCGTTAAAGGTAATACCGTAGACAAAAATCAAATACTGATATCGTTTGAATAAATATTGAAAAGTGGAAATGATAATAGCTTATTTTCCTTTTTTCGGTGGCATTTGTTTGCCGAAATGCTGCACCCAATACTTATCAACCTTAGCAACAGCCATTTCGTTTACTTTAGGATTCATGAGCATGACACAATGTGAATAGCTTTTTATCCAATCATTCAGTACTTCATCAAAGGATTTCTGGCCCACACCCAAGTTTTCACCGGCTACAAGCCAATTATAACCCGACCTATCCAGTCTTGCCCCAATATCTAATCCTTCTTTAGAAAAATGTGCAAAAAAATTGTGTTCCTTCATTTCGTTTGCATGGGAGTATGCACTTTTATAAAGTACATCATTCCATTTGACCTTTTCTGCAGGTGGCATATATTTCCTACCACAATAACAACCTTTTTCTCTGACTTTATTTACTGATTCTATAATTTGAGATTGTAAGATTTCATCAGGATGACCTTCTGGCCAACCTAAAGGAATCATAAAACTCAATATTATTAAAATGGTCTTCAAAATCTGCTATCTTTGATTTATATCGTGACAAAAATAACGTTTTCTTTCCATCCTTGTTTTATAGAAACCAAAAAATTAGATTTTTTAACGAAACTTTAGCTATAAAAATGCTGCACCAAACACACCTGCACTATCGCCCAACAATGGTTTGTAAAACTTTGTATCTAATCTATGGTTAAAAACATGTTTTTTGACTTCGTCTACTCCTAATGTATAGATTTCATTAATATTACCAACTCCTCCACCTATAACAATAGCATCTGGATCCACAATATTTATTACTACAGCCATTGCTTTGCCGAAATAATGAAATAGTCTTTGCATCGTCTCGACAGCATACGTGTCTTGTCCTAAATGATATCCTTCGACAATTTCTTTGAGTCTTTGTTTGCTTCCACTGATTGAGTGATAATATCTTTCGAGTGCCGGACCAGAAAATATAGTCTCTACGCATCCAGTTTTACCACAATAACATTGACCACCAGATTCATCCAAAAAATTATGTCCCCATTCGCCACCGATACCTTGTCTACCTCCTATCACCTTACCATTTACGACCAAACCACCACCAACTCCAGTCCCTAAGATGACTCCAAAAACAACAGAAGCATCAGGCATATCTTTGCTGATAACGCCCATTTTGGTTTCTGCTATCGCAAAACAGTTGGCATCATTACTCATATTAAATGGTATGCCCACTACACTCTCCAAGTCAGCTTTTAAGTTTTTGCCATTGAGTGCTGTGGTATTGCAGTTTTTCATGACATTTAAAATTGGATCCATCGTACCAGGTGTACCAAGACCAATTTTTGTTGGCTTTAATCCGCTTTCTGTTTCTAGCAAAGTGATCAATTTACAGATTTGTACGATTACATGATCATACCCTTTGTCTCCTTCAGTTGGAATTCTAAGCCTTGAAATAATTTGATTCGTCTCCGAGTCGATGATGATCCCTTCTATTTTTGTACCTCCAAGGTCAAATCCCCATAATGCCGCCATAAATGATTAATTTGTTCCAAAATTAGAATAATATCGTAGTTTTTTCAATAAAATCTTACCTTTTTACGTAAAAATATTTTTGATCATAATTATCTCCTTACCTTGTGCCATAATTATCAATACTTTAAGATAAAATGGTCGGCAAAAATGATCATAAATTATTTTAGAAATATTTTTTTCAGAACTAGTAGTTGATAACTTATTATCATTAAAAACAAATAAATATAGTAGATGAAAAATCAAATTAAAGAAATCATATTTGGGGTAGGTCTTGGAGACTTGAAATTCGGTATGACACGTGATGAAGCAAAAAAGTTACTCGGCAAACCTGATGAAATCGAAAATTTACCTGGTTTTGAAGAAGAAGTAAATGATGAACTTGAGTCATGGCATTACGACGAAAATGAATTTTCAATCGTTTTTGATGCTGATTACGATTGGAGATTGGTGTCTATCGCAGTGAGTGATCCTTTTTTCACTTTAAATGGCAAATCATTGATAGGTTTGAGCAAAGAAGAAGTGCTTGCATTTTTTACAGAAAAAGGTATAGAGATATCAAACGAAGAAGATCTATCAGATGATGAAAATCCAGATTTGGAGCTTTTAGAATCAGAAGATTTAGGTTTTATGATATGGTTTGCTGACGGTGAAGCTATCGAGATTCAGATCCTTCCTGATGTAGAAGAAGATGGTGAAACCATCAAATGGCCTGCATAAATTTGTGTTATAGTGCTTTTTGATAACGAATTTTATCAAAAAGCACTATTTTTTTGATGGTTCAGCAGGTTTCCCTTCACCAGGTTTTCCTCTTTTATAAATGACGAGACCATTCAGAAAATTTCTTAATATTTGGTCGCCAGCTTCCACATAATTAGGATGATCATCTTTTCTGAATAGATCATTTAAAGCTCCTTTTGTTATTTTAAAATCCACGAGGTTTAGTATCTCTAGAATATCTTCATCTCTTAACTGAAGAGCTACGCGAAGTTTTTTCAGGATATCATTATTTGAAAGCATACTAATGTCTTTTATTTTTTTACGTATAATTCGTACAAAAATCTCATACCGTCTAAGGTAAGATTTTTGTTTACTTGGTCAAATTGGTTTGCTAATGGCTGTAGTATATCAGAAAGTCCACCCGTTGCTATGACTTTGTGCTCGTACGGAAGTTCTGATTTTATTTTTCTCAAAAGTTCTGTGACCAATCCAACATATCCCCACAACACACCACTTTGTATTGCCGAAACAGTATCATGACCAATAGCAGACGAAGGTAGTGCTAGTGGAACAATTGGTAATAATGCAGTATTTGTAGATAAAGATTGGATGGCTGTTTTTAGTCCTGGAACGATAGACACACCTTTTATTCCTTCGTTTTTGTCCACAATCGTAAATGTCAAAGCTGTGCCGAAATCTACAATGATGCAATGGTCATCATACAAACACAAGGCACCGTAAGCATTAGAAACTATATCTGAACCGATTTCATATGGATGAGGCACCTGAAAATCTATACTTTTATAAACATCATTACCCAAAATGACTGGTTCCTTACCTGTCACATTTTCAACTGCTTCTCTGATACTTTGATTCAAATCAGGTACAACACTACTGATGACAATGCCTATAATATCCGATGACGAAATACCCCATTCTAGGAGAATATTTCTCAATGAATTCTCATAATAAAACTCTGGTTGTGCTTCCTTCGTTTCATATCTAAAGGTATTGCTCCATTTGCCATCATGACAGAGTCCTAACACAATATTTGAATTTCCTATATCTATGGCTAGAATCATCTATTTATTATGGTTTATACAATTTAATGATAGAAAAAATATTTTGGTTGTATTATAAAAAATTTACCTTAACTTATTGATCCTAAGTTGACTACCTAGCCCAAATATTATATTTTAAAATGCAATAAATTGCTCTAAATCCGTCTTTCCAATTTATTTTTTTACCTTCCGCGTATGTCCTTCCGTAATACGAGATACCTACTTCATAGATTCTAATATTCGGTATTCTGGCAATTCTAGCAGTAACTTCAGGCTCAAAACCGAATCTATTTTCCTTTAGTTTTACACTTTTTATGATGTCTGATTTCCACATTTTATAACATGTCTCCATATCCGTAAGATTGAGATTGGTGAGCATATTAGAAAAAGCTGTCAATACTTTATTTCCTATAGAATGCCAGAAAAATAATATTCTATGTGGTCTGCCACCCATAAATCTAGAGCCATATACAACATCAGCAAATCCATCTAAAATTGGCTTTAGTAATAAGTTAAACTCATTTGGATCGTACTCAAGATCTGCATCTTGTATGATTACTAAATCGCCTTTGGCTTCCTTGATTCCTGTATGCAGTGCGGCACCCTTTCCCTTATTAACTTCATGTTTATAATATGAAATTTCTATATTAGGATGAAGTTCTTTATAGTCAAAAACTTTTTTTTCTGTATCGTCTTTTGAACAATCGTTGACTACAATTATTTCTTTGGTCGTCTGTCCTATCAATTCGACGGATCTTACTTTTTCTAAAATTGTTTGAATGGTTTTCCCTTCATTATAGGCAGGAATGATTATGGACAGTTTTAAAGACATGTAATCAAATATTTATGTAAAGTATTATATATCAATATATTTAATTAAAAAAGCATATTAATAATATTATTTATAGAAGCACTACACCTTATCAATTGCTTAGAAATGTTTAATTTCGCACGCTCAAATAGTATTGCAAATATCCAATAAAATAACAAAAGTATAAAAATGAATTTTCATTCTCTAAAAATAAACGAAATAGTCTCCGAAACATCTGATGCCAAAACTATTTTTTTTGAAATACCGAGCAATTTAGCTTCAGAATTTCAATTTACGGCAGGGCAATATCTTACCCTTAAAACAACTATAAATGGTCAGGAATGTCGTAGGGCGTATTCTATTTGCACGGTCTCAGGTTTACCAAAAATCGGAGTTACTGTCAAAAAAGTGAGTCGTGGCCTTATGTCTACTTACCTCAATGAAAAGGCAAATGTCGGAGATATGCTGGATGTAATGACACCTGAGGGGCATTTTGTAGTAAAAACGGACCATCTGAAATCAAGAGATCATTACTTTGTAGCAGCAGGAAGTGGTATCACTCCTGTGATGTCCATGATTCAAACTTTGCTAGAAGAAGAACCTAGAAGTACTTGTTACCTATTGTATGGAAGCAGAGATGAAAACAATATTATATTTAAGTCTGCACTAGATGCTCTGGCTTCAAAATATCAAGACCAATTATTTGTCACTTATGTATTAAGCAAACCATTAGAGAAAAAAACTGGAGGTATTGGTGGTTTATTTGCGAAAAAAACCATTGACTGGAAAGGCGCCCAAGGACGGATCGGAGCAACAGTTGTAGAAGATTTTATAAAAACCTACCTGCCAAAAAACAGTGAACAACAATATTACATTTGTGGTCCTGGTGATTTTATAGAAAAGATAGAGTCCTTATTATTAAATAAACATATAGACAAAAAAAGTATCCACAAAGAATACTTCACTGCTGCATCGTCATCAAGCGAACATGCTTCAGGTGTCATTACACAAGCAACAGTGTCTGTAACACTCAAAGGGTCAACATTTGATGTGACTGTACCCAAAGGTAAAACTATCCTTGATGTCCTAGTAGATATTAAGAAAGATCCACCTTACTCTTGTACAAGTGGTGCATGCTCTACCTGTATGGCAAAAGTAACTGAAGGCGAAGTAGTAATGGACAGTTGTTATGCACTTGACGATGATGAAGTGGCTGCAGGGTATATTCTGACTTGTCAAGCACATCCTAAAACAAGCAAAGTAGTTTTGACATACGATGTTTAGGGTATGTTCAAATTTTCTTTGATGGATAAGCAATTAAGTGTCTAATTAGATTGTATTTAGAATTCATCATGACCATATGGCACAACACTCTTGGATCTATAAAAACAAAGTAGGAATAGACTATGAGTTGAGCATGTACCATGGGGATAAATCTGGGCACGTTTTGATTTATTCTAATCAAGCCATAATCTGCATAGATTTTTCAGTCAAAAATGACAAAATATTCAGTTTTATGCTTGGTGAAGAATTATTTGAATTGAGTTTTATCCTTGAAAAAGGTTTGCCATTATACAAGTTAATAAACAAAGACACAAATAAGACGATATCCAAGCTTGAAACTAGCAGTTATCCCAAACGACACATTCATATTGCAGTATTATTAGTACTTGCGATCTGCATTATAATATTCATCATTCTTTATTTTATAAACAATTAGATAGTCTTTGATTCTGTAATTTGTGCTGTTCCTTTTATCTTAATAACTCTCTTTTTAGTTTAGATCTTATTAGCCTATCGACATTTATATGTCAATCTAAATGTGGAAAACTCCTAAAAATAATTTCATTCACAAAAATATTTATGTATATTTGTATTTCAATGTTGTTTGGGATTGCCAAATCTTCTAATATTTCCATTCCTAGGTAAGGATTTAAGATTGATAATTTAGGTAAGAGCATCTCCACTAATCAATATTGGGATTAATGATATAATTGATAAAATTGGAAAAATTAACCTTACATATCGAAAGCCTCATATTTGCAGGTAATCCATCTATAAGCTTTGATGACATCAAAAATGCTTTGGAAGAAAGTCTTGGCACTCCATTTAAAGATGAAGAAGTCGCTGATTGTATAGGAACACTTATGGAAAAATATAGCAGCGACGATTATTCATTTGAGATAATTGAGATTGGCGGTGGCTTCAGGTTTATGACCAAAGGAGCTTATCATGGCACCATTGGCACATTCTTAAAACAAAATACCCATAAAAAATTAAGTAAATCTGCTTTAGAAACTTTGGCCATCATTGCATATAAACAACCTGTCACCAAAACTGAACTTGAATCGATTAGAGGAGTGAATAGTGACTATACTGTCCAAAAACTCCTTGAAAAAGATCTTATTGAAATAGCTGGAAGAAGTGATGGACCAGGAAAACCTCTTCTTTATAGCACAACTGCAAAATTTACAGATTATTTTGGACTAAAAAGTATCCAGGACCTACCAAAACCTAAAGAAATCGATCCTGTAGAAAACCAAATAGGAGAACAAGCACCTATCGAAGAAGAACAAAACGATAAAAAAAGTGGTTTTGATTCTTTAGACAAAGTAGAAGAAGAATAGTAAAAAATAAAAAAGTGGAATCCACACCTTTAATAAATAGAGTAGCAGAAAGCGGCATCATCACTTTCAATTTGGAAGATTTCTATCCCGAAGCAGACTTTATATCTTTTGACATCAAAGATTATCTCTTTCATGGTTTGATCTTGAAAGAAAAAGATTTTAGAGATGCGCTAAAGTCTATGGACTGGTCATCATACCAAGGAAAAATAGTATTGGTAGGTTGTAGTACAGATGCCATCATCCCACTGTGGGCTTATATGCTGATCAACCAGCACCTAGTAAATGTAGCAGCTGATGTATACAATGGCACTGAAGAAGAATATCTAAAAATGTACTATAGAGAAGCTCTCCAAAAAATTGATTATCAGCAATATAAAGATCAAAGAGTCGTTATAAAAGGATGCAGCAATCGACCTGTACCTGCCAATGCTTATGCGCATATTACATCCATGATGCAGCCGTATGCACAGAGCATCATGTTTGGCGAACCATGCAGTACAGTGCCTATTTTTAAAAGGCCAAGAGTGCTTTAACCTAACCATTCAAATTTTAATTAAAAAGTCATGGAAAAATATAAAAACCTATTTCCAATATTCGGATTTTTATCAGGTATCATCTTTTGTCTATTGATATTCGTGTCCTTTTCTTCAAAAGATACTAGTTTAGGCCGTTTTTTTGAATTGCCACAGCAAATAAAAGCAGTAAATCTGGATAAGAAGTTTGATTTTGCGGGAGAAGTAGTTCCTATTAATGTTGATACAAAAGAAAGATTAGATAGAGAGTTGAGCGTTAATGCCTATTGGCAATCAACTACTTTACTCAATATAAAAATGTCTTTTAAATATTTTCCAATTGTAGAACGTATTCTAAAAGAACAAGGAGTGCCAGATGATTTCAAATACCTTGCGATAGCAGAAAGTGGTTTGAGAAATGTGACTTCTTCAGCTAGTGCTAAAGGATTTTGGCAATTTATGAAACCTGCTGCTATGGAGATGGGTCTCGAGATAAGTGATGAAGTAGATGAAAGGCTCCACCTAGAGAAGTCAACTATGGCAGCATGTGCCTACGTAAAACAAATGTACAAAAGATTTGGCACATGGACCAATGTAGCAGGAGCATATAATGTAGGACCTACTTCGTTTGCAAGGTCACTTGCAGAACAAAAAGAAACAAGTTACTACGATTTGAATATTAACGAAGAAACATCTAGGTATTTGTTTAGAATCATCGCCATCAAAGAAATTGTAAAAAACCCAAGCGATTTCGGCTATTACCTAGAGGATGAGCATAAGTATCAACCACAAAACTTAAAAGACATCAAAATCACAAGTAGCATACCAAGTTTGACTGATTTTGCGCATGAAAATGGGCTAACTTACAGAATGCTTAAGTTCTATAATCCATGGTTGATTTCATCCAAACTTACTGTCTCACCAGGCAAAGAATATACCATTAAGGTCCCAAATTCCTAATTCCACAAGATTTTAGGATAAAATTGACGCACAATTAGAAGTAAGTATTAAATATCAGTTTTTGTGTTAAACAAATTGCTGTATTTTTCCTTACTTTTGTGTCACCTTAATCATTCTTAAATCAAAATATATCTTAACCAAATGGAATTTGAATTAACAGAAGAACAAATATCAGTACAAGAAGCAGCAAGAGACTTTACGCAACGAGAATTGTTACCGGGCGTCATAGATCGTGATAGAGAAATGAAGTATCCTACCGAACAAGTCAAAATGATGGGTGAGCTTGGGTTTTTAGGTATGATGGTAGCACCAGATTATGGTGGTGGCGGAATGGATACACTATCCTATGTATTGGCCATGGAAGAAATAAGTAAAGTAGATAGCTCTTGTTCAGTAATCGTCTCTGTAAACAACTCACTTGTATGCTGGGGAATAGAAACTTATGGCACAGAAGAACAGAAAATGAAATACCTACCTAAACTTACGTCAGGTGAATGGATAGGTTCTTTCTGTCTTTCAGAACCAGAAGCTGGTAGTGATGCGACAAGTCAAAGAACTACTGCCATAGATATGGGCGACCATTATTTGCTGAATGGTACAAAAAACTGGATTACTAATGGAGGTAAATCATCCGTCCATCTAGTCATAGCTCAGACACACACCGACAAAGGACATCGTGGTATCAATGCGCTCATCATAGAGACATCTTGGCCAGGAGTTACCATCGGAGCAAAAGAAGATAAACTTGGTATCAGAGCATCAGATACACATACCATTATGTACAATGATGTAAAAGTACCAAAAGAAAACCGAATAGGTGAAGATGGATTCGGTTTTAAATTTGCCATGAAAGTCCTATCTGGTGGACGTATAGGAATAGCTGCACAAGCACTAGGTATTGCCGCAGGAGCATACGAACTCGCTGTAAAATACTCTAAAGAAAGAGAAGCATTCGGAAGACCAATCAGTCAGCACCAAGCCATTGCATTCAAGCTAGCCGATATGGCTACAGAAATAGAGGCGGCAAGATTACTTGTTTATAGAGCGGCATGGCTGAAAGATCAAGGCATGGATTACACCTCTGCAGCAGCAATGGCAAAGTTATTTGCGTCAGAAGTTGCCATGAAACATACAGTAGAAGCAGTACAAGTACACGGTGGGTATGGATTTGTAAAAGAATACCATGTAGAAAGACTCATGCGTGATGCCAAAATTACGCAGATATACGAAGGAACATCAGAAATGCAACGAATAGTAATCAGCAGGAATATACTTAGTGGACAATTATACGAACCTCTTTGGAAAACAGAAACGGTCTAAAAAATAAGGTGACGTCGAGAATAGGTAATTCTTGGCAAATAGGTGCCTTTTGGGGTATTCCAGTCAAAGTACATTGGACTTTCGGCTTGCTCATTATGTTTGTTTCATATACAGCATTAACCAATGGTTTCAAACTTTGGCAAGGTATAGGATTTATGCTTTATGTATTTGTGTTGTTTTTCTGCGTAATCCTACATGAATATGGACATGCTCTTTCTGCTCGTAAATTTGGAGTAGCTACAAAAGACATTATCCTGTCTCCTATCGGTGGTATTGCGAGATTGGAAAACATGCCAGATAAGCCTATTCAAGAATTTTTTATAGCTATAGCGGGTCCGTTCGTAAATTTGGTTATAGGTAGCATATTGGCATTGGTATTGTATTTTAGTACAGGCATACTAAAACCTGAATTTGCCTATGCTAGATTTGATGACCCAGTAGAATTTGCTAGATATGTATTGTGGATAAATTTTGCTTTGTTTCTTTTTAACCTTATACCGGCCTTTCCTATGGATGGTGGCAGGATATTGAGATCACTTTTAGCTGCCAAAATAGGAAAAGTTCGCGCCACTAAAATAGCTTCAAATATAGGCAGACTGATTGCTATAGGATTTGTTATTTATGGAGTATTCAACCAACAATTGACACTCTCATTAATAGGTCTTTTCATCTTTATGATGGCCGGCAAAGAGTACGATCAAACCAAGGTCATGGCTCTACTGAAAAATACAAAAGTGGGTGACATTATGCGTACTTCCTTCACTCGACTACACCTTAGTGATAATTATACAACTGTGATCGAAAAATATTACCGAGAAGGCGAACACAACTTTTTAATTTTTGATTCTATGGGCAATATCTCAGGTTCTATACCAGAATTATTTATAAAGGATACCATAAAAAATAATACCCAAGACAAAAGCGTCAATCAGATGATGTCTCAAAAATTGGCCAATGTATCTCCTGATGACCTTCTAATGGAAGTAATTGAGCTAATGAGAAATGAAGGCGTAGCCATTGTTTCCGTTACAGAAAATGACCAATTGGTAGGCGTTTTGGATAGAAACAATATCGAAAGCTATTTGAGATTAAAGGCGGAGTAATAAGATGATTTGGATATTAAATATGCATTAAAGTAGCTATTAATCTCCAATTTAAAAATAATAAAGCCATCGTAATTCTTAGTGAATAAAACGATGGCTTTGTAATTTGAGCGTGTTACTTCAGCTAATAAGTTAAAACTCAAGCTGAATAAAACTATTTTTTGCCAAACAATGAATTAAATCCCATTGATGCTATGTCATCTATGATACTTCCATCGCCATCTTTGTCAAGCATTTTTTCTAAGAAACTTTGATTAGTAGGCTGTTGGTTTACTGTTTTGGTAGCACCCATAATGATGTCCATCAAACCTCCACCCTGTTGTGGTTGAGCTTGTTGGGTAGCATTTGCTTTACCCAAATATCCAAGTACGATAGGTGCAAGCGTAGTCATCAATTGACCAATTTTACCAGCATCGATTCCACTTTCTTTTGAAATGTTTTCAGCAGCAACCTCAGTTTTATCACCCAAAATGTGTTTTAATATACCAGCACCATTCGCGGTTTTAGGATTTGAAGGTTGAACTGCCCCTGATAAAAACCCACCTAAATTATCCAAGATACTACCATCATGGTCTTTTTCTAATGCTGACTGTAGTTGTGTCTGTCCTTCAGGGCTAGAAGCATTTTTAGCAACCGCATTCAATAAAGTTGCAAAAATGCCATCAACAGCGCTATTTGTTTTAGTTGAATCTTCTATTCCTAGCTGTTTTCCTACTTGACCAATGATAACATCCTTTAATGGTCCTTGTAATAAATCTGTAATATCCATTTTGTTGGTTTTAATAATAATATCGAATATCCGACATGCAATAATAACAATATTTTACTAAAATAATTCATTATATAAGTCAGTGATTCAGTCAAAACAAAAAACGGAATGGTATTTGTATAATTATATTAAATAAATATTTAATGCGTATGAGACTCATAATTGCTTTAAAAGTGTTCGTTTTTATATCTATTTCGGCACAGTCATCTTTTTTGTTTGCTAACAAAAAATTAACAGAAGATTATGTCAGTAATTTTAAAGCTGCAGCGATATCTGAAATGAAACGAACAGGTATTCCCGCAAGTATAAAATTGGCTCAAGGTATGTTAGAGTCAAATCTGGGTAGAAGTGACCTTGCTTATAGAGCAAATAATCATTTTGGTATTAAATGTGGCAATAATTGGACAGGAGAAGTATATTATAAACTGGACGATGATATTGACAGCACGGGCAATATTATGGAAAGTTGTTTTAGATCTTATGCTTCTGCGTTTGAATCATACATAGCACACTCGGATTTCCTGACCAATCCTGCAAAATCATCTAGATATGGTTTTCTATTTACACTCGGTACTACCGATTATGAAGGTTGGGCTAACGGTCTGAGATTTTCAGGATACGCTACTGACCCTACTTATGCTAATAAATTGATCAAAATCATTGAATCTAATCAATTGTATAAGTACGATGAGCCTATCATGACACCAAAAAATAATGCAAGTGAGCCTATCTTGGTAAGTAATGAAGTAAAAGAAAATTCAAAAAACACAAATTCAAAGGTAGATGTCAAAAATCCTGAAGTAAAAAAGACAACACCCAAAACATCATCAAATACAAAATATAAGTCTTCTAAAATCAATGACTTGAAGGCAGTATATGCCAATGGTGGAGAAACCGTAAAAGACTTATCAAATAGAATGGGCAAAGATGTCTTTGAGATACTAGAATATAATGAAGGTATAACAAGTCAAGATGAGATACTCGATGATGGTGAAATTGTATTTTTAGAAAAGAAAAAACGTGCTTATCATGATGACCAAACAGCTTTTCATATAGTGTCATCGGATGAGACCATGTATGAAATATCTCAGATGTATGGTATCAGACTTGAAAGTTTATTAGCGAAAAACAATCTTACACACGATGCTGTTCCTAATAAAGGTGCTAAAATTAGCCTTATCAAAAATCTTTCAAAAAAGGAAACACCATCATTTAGGTATGTAGAGAGATTTGACTCTTATGTAGATTTAGGTGGATTAAAATAAATGGAACAAGAACATATTAGTCTCAATAAATATATCAGCGAAACAGGACTTTGTTCGCGGAGAGAAGCCGACAAACTCATAGAAGCAGGTCGTGTTAAAATAAACGATGTGGTAGCTCGCAAAGGCAATCGTGCCACAGCTACTGACAAGGTATATATAGACGATGTGCTGATTACCAAGGAAACAAAACCTGTTTATATCGCGCTTAACAAACCTGTAGGTATTGTATGTACGACAGATCAACGCGAACCCGACAATATCATCGATTATCTTGGATTTCAAGAACGAATATTTCCGATAGGTAGATTAGACAAAATGTCTCAAGGACTTATCCTACTGACCAATGATGGAGATATTGTCAATAAAATCCTTAGAGCTGGCAACTATCACGAAAAGGAATATATCGTTACTGTAAATAAACCAATTGATAGCTCTTTTATAAAAAGTATGTCTGCTGGTGTGCCGATTCTGGACACCGTGACCAATCCCTGTAAAGTGAGACAAATAGACGAGTTCACTTTCAAAATCATATTGACCCAAGGACTGAATAGACAAATTAGGCGAATGTGTGAATATTTAGACTACCATGTTCGTTCGCTCAATAGGGTGAGAATCATGAATATATCATTGGATGGAATAGATTATGATACTTGGCGATATCTTACGGAAAAAGAAATTTCAGAGCTTATGGACTTAGTCAAGGATTCTAGGAAATAGAAGATTACTTTTTAAAAATAAAATATACTGCCAAAATCAAAAATATAAAACCTATCAAGTGATTGGTACGGAAAGTTTCTGTCTTAAAAGCAAACAATGTAAATCCTGTAAATACAACCAAAGTAATTACTTCTTGCAAAACTTTGAGTTGCCATAGATTGAACGGTCCACCGTTGCCAGCGTAGCCTATTTTATTGGCTGGAACTTGAAAACAGTATTCAAAAAATGCTACGCCCCAACTTATAAAGATAATAGAAATCAAACCCAATTTTGCAGACCACTTCCATTCTGCAAATTTTAGGTGACCATACCATGCCAAAGTCATAAAGATATTAGAAATGATCAAAAGTCCGATGGTATAAAACTGCTTCATATTTTAAGATTTAGAATATAAAAGTACAACTGCTACTTGACAAATTTACTATCCTTGGCTGCCCATAGATACCTGCAAGCATAGGTACGATATGGTCTCCAAGATGCAGCAACGGCATTCAGGTCGGCAACTAATTGTTTTTTTTCTGACGTTACTTTGTAAAGACTCACCATATGATTCCTAATGATAAGATCATCTAGTGGTAAGACATCTTCTCGAAATAGTGAAAACATTAGAATCATTTCTACCGTCCATTTTCCAACGCCTTTTATTTTTGTCAACTCGGCAATGATATCTTCATCCGTCCATTGATCCCAATTTGTATCAAAAAGATTATTATCTTCAAAATGTTGGACTACATTCTTAATATATCCAGCCTTTTGATAGGATAATCCATATTGACGCAAGTCTTCCACATCTCTGTTTTGAATCTGCTTAGCAATCGGAGTTTCATTATGAAAACTATTGATAAATCTACCGTAAATAGTAGCTGCAGCAGATGTGGATAATTGCTGAGAAACGATAGACCTTATCAAGTCATCAAATACCTTAATTGGTTTCTTTTCAATGTTAATGGTGCAGTTATCTATTAATATTGCAAGAATTTTATCTTTTTTTAGGTGAGAAATGATTTCAGGACGTATATTTGTATGCATCTTAAAATTTTAGTGATTATTTTTAAACGTAAATTTATTACTAATGAAGTATATACAATTAGTTTTTGTGACTTTTATTTTAATGTTTGCCACCATAGCATTCAGTCAGACATTAAATATTATCAAAAAAGCATACGTAGATGGTATGCCTGGTTTTGTCTACAATGATATTTGGGGCTACACCGATGACGATAATAAAGAATATGCAATTATCGGTTCTAGTCAGGCCATCAATATTTATGATGTCACTGATTGTGCCAATCCTATCCTGAAAATGGCTCATGTCGATGGCAGCACAGTCACTTGGAGAGATTTTAAAGTTTATAGGAATTACGCATATGGCGTTTGTGATGGCGGCGCATGTACAGAAGGGTTAGAAATTATTAATTTAGAGAATTATTCTGTCACCCAAAACACAAATGACTTTCAGCGCGCACACAATATCTACATTGACACCATGCATGCAAGACTTTATGTAGTCGGCTCTAACGCAGTGAATGGTCAAATCACCATCTACACATTAGATACAGAAGTGGTTAATGGAGTTACATATGCAGGTACTCCATCAAATCCTGTTTTATTGACGAAATTTGCAACTACCTATATTCATGACATTCATGTAAAAGACCATATTGCTTATGCCTCTCACGGATATGACTCTAATAATAATAAAGTTTGGGATGTATCAGACCCAAGTAATATTGTGTTGATTAAATCGGATGGAAGCTTATCCGGATATAACCACAGTAGTTGGGCCACGGATGACGGCAATTACTCCTATGTGGCTGAAGAATTGCCACGTGGTAGGTCGATAAGCATTTACGATATGTCGGGCCCAGATATGCAAAGAGTTGGTTTTTTTAAGGAACCACTTGAAGAACCTGTTAAATCTAATAATCGTCCACATAACCCGTTTGTAAAAGGAGACACACTATTTATATCGTATTATGAAGATGGTGTTCAGGTTTTTGACATTTCAAACCCTTTGGTGCCAAAAAGAATAGCCTATTATGATACTTATACAGCTCAAAATGGTTTGGGATATGATGTTCCTGCACATGACTGGAAAGGCGCTTGGGGTGTATATCCATATTTGCCATCAGGATGTATCTTGGCTAGTGACATCACTCAAGGCCTGTTTACATTTAAGGTAGATATTCCGGTTAGTGATGGTGTCAATCTAGGTCAGGTATCTGTTTTGAACAATACAGATCTTATTTTTGCAAATAGCAATCAAGGAGTTGTTTTAAGGTCGCCAAAAGGATATTGTTTTAGAATATACTTAAATGATGCAGGATTTATCAATACACAAAGAATTATTTGTCATAAATACAATGATCCCCAATCAAATATAGAAAAGTTAGACCTAGCATTCAATAATACAAATAATGGGGTAATCTTAAAAAAACCTGATGGCACATGTATGAAAATAAAAGTAACAAACGCAAGCACAGTTTTTGCGTTACCGACCAATTGTAACCAACCAATAAATGGTGTCAAAGTAGTGACAGGTGATATCGTCATAGAAACACCTACAAAAGGAATAGTACTGAAAGATGACCAAGGTTTTTGTCACAGAGTTACTGTGGATGATTATGGGTTTCTGAATGTATTAAAACTAATTTCTTGTCCCTAATAAATCTATAAAAAGGTTTTTGGCATGACATTTGAAACATACTTATTATAATTTAATGTAATATGTCATTAGGGAGAGTATTAGTGTTTGCGGTGAGCATGGGTTTAGTATCTTTTGATTTTAATCCAGAGATTGCCACGTCAGCATATATAGAGCAGTACAAAGAGTTAGCCGTAGTAGAAATGTATAGAACAGGAATACCTGCTAGCATTACTCTGGCTCAAGGACTTCATGAGTCTCATTATGGAATGAGTAAATTAGCAACTGAGGCTAATAATCATTTTGGAATAAAATGTAAAAACTATTGGACAGGCAAAACTTATTACCACAAAGATGATGATTTTAATAAAAAGGGACAATTAATAGAATCATGTTTTAGAGCTTATGACTCGGATATTGATTCATACATAGATAGGTCAAACTTCCTTTCGCAAACGGAAAGATATAGTCCTCTATTCCAATATGACAAAACTGATTATACATCGTGGGCAAATGGTCTCAAGCATTGCGGATATGCTACGGATGAAAATTATTCACAAAAACTAATAACTAAAATAGAAAAATATCAATTGTACAAATTTGATACATCAGAAGATCCATTTAGACAACTGATCAAAAACTGATTTTTGTCATTCTATCTGTTTTTATTGCAAGATATTATTTTATATAATGCTAATTTTACTATCTTCGTGCCAATAATATTAGTATAACAAATGGTGTTAGGTATTCTCAAAGAGCATTCTTATAACAGGGTATCCATAGTCCCTGCTGCTTCCAAAAAATTAAAGGCTTTAGGTGTAGAAATCATAGTAGAATCAGGAGCAGGTGATAAATCTGGTTTTAACGACGCAACATATGCTGCACAAGGTATAAATGCGGTCTCAAGAGATGCACTTTTTAATAAAGCTGACATTCTAGTAAGTATAGCGCCGATTCAGGATGAAGAACTCAAAATGATAAAAAATGGTGCCACATATATTTCTATGTTTGCTCCTTATCAGTATGCAGATGTCATAGAAAATCTTGCAAAATACCCCGTAAATGTGGTTAGTATGGACATGATACCGAGGACTACATTGGCTCAGTCTATGGACGTATTGTCTTCTATGGCGTCATTATCTGGTTATAAAGCCGTACTAAAAGCAGCAGATCATTATAACAATATGTTTCCAATGATGATGACTGCCGCAGGAACTATTCCTCCTACAAAGGTAATGGTACTTGGTGCAGGCGTGGCTGGTCTTCAGGCCATTGCTACTGCAAAGAGACTTGGTGCCGTAGTAGAAGCTTTTGATACAAGAGCAGCTGCAAAAGAAGAAGTCATGAGCTTAGGTGCAACTTTTGTGGAAGTAGAAGGTGCAGCGGATGATCGTGGTGCAGGTGGATATGCCGTCCAACAATCCGATGAATACTTGCAAAAACAGAGAAGTCTCGTTCAAGAACGTGCCTTAAAATCAAATATTGTCATTGCAACAGCGCAGGTAAGAGGTCGGAAAGCGCCACTTTTGATCACGGAAGATACCATAAATAATATGAAACCGGGTTCAGTAATTGTAGACCTTGCTGCTTCAACAGGTGGAAATTGTGCTTATACAGAAAATAATAAAACGGTAGTAAAAAATGGTGTCATTATCATAGGAAATTCTGATTTAGCGGATGAACTAAATGGTGTCTCAAGTACACTCTTCTCAAATAATGTCATAAATTTTCTTCAAATAATAGTGAAAGACGGAATAGTTACACTCAACGAAGAAAATGAAATCATTAAATCTGCACTTATCTCTAAAGCCAACTAATATGGAACAATTATTAAATTTGTTAACAGAGCATTTCTATTTTATTTTTCTATTAATCCTGATGATTATTCTAGGTTTTGAAGTAATTTCTAGAGTTCCAGCCGTTTTGCACACACCTCTGATGAGTGGAGCCAATGCTATACATGGTGTCGTCATCATTGGTGCCATCATAGTTATGGGCCAAGCCGAGAGTGATAATTATTTGGCATTAATCTTAGGCTTTTTGGCTGTAATCCTAGGTACTTTAAATGTTGTAGGTGGTTTTGTAGTGACAGACCGAATGCTAGAGATGTTTAAAAAGCGCAAAAAGAATTAATATAATCCCTCATTTAAGTATCGAATCTCAAATAAATATATGAACAGCGGACTTTTATCTCTAAGCTATTTAATAGGAAGTGTATCGTTTATCATAGGTCTAAAGATGTTGTCCCATCCTGATACCGCTAGAAAGGGTAATCTGTATGCTGCTATCGGGATGACGTTAGCCATTTTTGCAACTATATTTTTATACACTAAAGATGGAGTGGGATTAGGTAATCATTTATGGATATTCGGTGCGTTGATCATTGGATCTGTGGTGGGTACTATGGCTGCCAAAAAGGTACAAATGACCGCCATGCCACAAATGGTAAGTCTATTTAATGGAATGGGAGGAGCCTGTGCGGCAATAATTTCGATTGTTGAGTTTAAACACATGTTACATACAGGAGCAGATATCACCAATGAACCAGTGATGACCACTACAATTTTGTTGGGTTTAGTCATCGGTACAGTATCTTTTACGGGAAGTATGATCGCCTTTGGTAAATTAAATGGCAATATTAATGATAAAACCTTGCCATTACAACAAATGGTCAATATTGGATTATTGGTGCTTATTGTGGTGGTGCTTATCGGAATGGTCGCTGGATTTATCACCGCTGACTCTATGACTATGATGTATGTTTTATTAATCATCTCTGCCTTATATGGAATACTTTTTGTTATGCCTATCGGTGGTGCAGATATGCCCGTAGTTATTTCATTGCTCAATTCTTTTACAGGTGTGGCAGCTGCATTTGGAGGATTTTTATATGATAACTCTGTCATGCTTACAGGTGGTATCTTAGTTGGTAGCGCAGGGACAGTTTTGACAGTTTTGATGTGCAATGCGATGAATAGATCACTAACAAATGTAATTGTTGGGTCTTTTGGAGGCGCAAAAGCTGGCGGATCTTCAGGGGATGTTGGTGGAACTTACAAAGAAATTTCGGTAACAGATACCGCAGTACTCATGATGTATTCAAAAAAAGTCATTATAGTACCAGGATATGGTTTGGCTGTGGCTCAAGCGCAACATACGTGTCATGAATTAGAAAAAGTATTAGAACAAAACGGAGTTGACGTAAAATATGCGATACATCCAGTTGCGGGACGTATGCCGGGCCATATGAATG
The DNA here is from genome assembly GCA_035299145.1 of Saprospiraceae bacterium. Classification (GTDB taxonomy): domain Bacteria; phylum Bacteroidota; class Bacteroidia; order Chitinophagales; family Saprospiraceae; genus OLB9. Next base: position 672,003 of record DATGWZ010000023.1, on the reverse strand, counting down.
TATTATTAGCGGAGGCAGATGTATCTTATGAGAAGCTTTTGGAGATGGATGAGATCAATCCTGAATTTGCTCAAACAGATGTCGTCTTAGTACTCGGTGCTAATGACGTGGTGAATCCTGCTGCCAAAACAGATCCATCTTCCCCTATCTATGGCATGCCTATATTAGATGTAGAAGATGCTGCTCATGTGATAGTAAATAAACGTAGTATGAAACCTGGATATGCAGGCATAGAAAACGGTCTGTTTTTCCAACCAAAAACTTCCATGCTTTTTGGTGATGCCAAGGATTGTCTCAACAAATTAGTGCAAGAGATCAAAAGTCTTAGCTAGTATTCATTATTTTTGCATTAACAACAGTACTTGCTGCTTGATATCTTCTGCTATTACATCTGCAAGTCTATTTCCATCTATTTTCACTATTTTCTCTACATCTGACAAGAGTTCAAATGCTTGCTGATATTTCTGACTGACAATGGTAAGATTTTCTAATGTTTCATACATTTCCACAGAAGTTCGTCCTTTATTGATTCGTTCCATACTGACCTCAGGTGAAATATCGATATAAATATTTATGTCAGGTCTTAACAATTCAGCACTAAGTGCATTTGCTTTGATCACCCAATCCATATCCATATGTGCACTGTGGTAGGCATAAGAAGAAAAATAGTACCTATCCGTAATGACAGTGTATCCTTCATCAAGCTTTTTGAGAATCCCATCTTGACTATTGAGCAAGTGATTGAGCCTATCTGCCACAAAAAGTGCAGCGATAACCCTATGATCTCCTTCCATCCTATGGCTAAAAATATCCCTTATCATCACACCAATACGGCTGTCTGTAGGTTCGAAAGTGGTGTAAACTTTGTGCCCCATCTCAGTCAAAGTCTCAGCAAGGAGTTTAGATTGCGTGCTTTTACCACTGCCGTCTATTCCTTCGAGGGCGATAAATAAGTTACTTCTGCTCATCTTTGTGATATATTCTTTAGATAGGGCAAAGGTAGGACATTCTTTATCTTAAATTAGCAATATACGCGGATAATTGCTTTATTACAATCATTATGCTGACCGCTGCGCAACCTCATGATATCTCTTCACATGTGGGCCTAAAAATATCCTTGCATACATTCTGATCAAGGCAATACCACTGATCACAAATCCAGATGACACAAAAAACGCTAGAAATATCTGGTCATATCGAATGTGCGAAAACAAAATATCTTCACCTATGAAGGTAGATGTAATCGGAAAACCAGCCAATCCTAAACAAGTAATCAGAAAACCGGCTGCTAGCTTGGGGTATTCATAAACGTGTCCTTGAAATCTATTGAGATCTACACCTTTTTCTAGTCGAGTAAGTTTGTACAATATAAAATATCCCACTGTACCCGCTATGACTACACCCACTAAATAAAATACTATTTCATCAACCGTAAGATTGTCATTAAATGAGATAGCAAGTACCGTCCAGAAATGATTCATGATGAGCAATGTCCACACGACAAATACATTTCTACGTCCAGCATAAGCCCTAAAGACCAATAATAAGCCAATAAAAGCAAATAATTCAGGCATAATCTCCACCACAAAATCAGGAATATTATATCTCGTAACTTGTATCAATACACCAACCAAAAAAGTCGGAATGGTGATGTAATAAATATTTTTAATATTAATAAATCGAAGTAGATTTCCCAGTTTTTTGAATGGACTCCATATAAATCTATCCAATAACTCATCCATATTATATTCCTTTATACTCAATAGAAACAAGGAATACTCCAATTTTTTGGAGAAGTGCGTTTCTATATTCTGATGTTTAGGTACGAAATGATAAAACTGCTCCCTAATCAAATAACTGACTGCCGACGGAGATACCAATAATTGATACGTCCTTAAAAATGCATTACCAGCAAAATGCACCAAAGCTAAACTTTCCAGTCCTAAAGCCAACTCTATAAAAATCAGCCCTATTTGTGCCACGGATGCATATGCTATCTGACTTTTGACCGATGATTGCACCCTACCTATGGATGCACCAATGGCAGCAGTCACCAATCCTACTAGTCCTATCATAACCCGCACGAATATCTGTTGCTCCCAAAATGGCATCGTACGTAATAACAAAAATACACCCAAATGTACAGAAAGCGACCCATAAAATATCGCACTCGATGGTGTAGGACCTTCCATCGCTCGTGGCAACCAAGATGAAAAAGGAAATTGAGCTGATTTTGCACATGCAGCAACCAAAATCATCATAGAAATAAATACACCAAATAGCGAATGCCCTACTAAATGCTCGTGGACCAGCTCATAGTTATTGAGCTTAGCAAAAGTGATGTTTTCATGCCAAAGATGATGACTCGCCCACATCGCCAACAAAATACCTACATCTCCGATTCTATAAATTGAAAAGACTTTAAATGCGTTTTTTACAGGCAAATATCTGTCTCTGTAGAATGCTACTAATAAGAAAGATGTCAGGCCTAAAATTTCCCACCCAATAAATAGTGTCTCCATATTACCAGAAAAAACAGCCAAAGTATATCCAGCATAAAAAAGGAGCAAAGTATTGAAAAAACGCTTGTATCCTGACTCCCTATGCAGGTAAATACGACTGTATGTAGCGACCAGAAACGTAAGCATCGATCCTACAAAACAATAGACCGCTGTGACATTATCAAAATAAAAGTCAATAAAAAAATTCAAATGTGATGTTTGATACAATGATATCTCCTTAATATTGATATCGGGTATTCCTTTTGTCATCCAAAAAATAATAAACGCGACTATAGCCATAAAGTGTAATCCCACAAGGCCATAAGTAAAACCAGAAATGATTTTTTCGTTTTCTTTTGGAAGAAATAAGGATATAAAGAAAGCCAGAAATGGCCAGATGATTAATATTTCTAATATTTGTTCCACAATACTTAATTTTTTAACAGATAAACGGGTAAGTTTTCTGATTGATGTTCAAATATGGTTTCTAGATTATCTACGGACGCTATGGCTTGGGTCACAGGTTTGTAAGGATGAAAACTACCTTCCGAAAAACGCCACAATGATTTGTCTTCAGGAGCGATCACCACGAGATGTACCCATTCATTAATAAACCATTCATACAGCTCAGGTGTGCGTTGGATGGTTTTCAGCACCACATCTGGATGATGTTTCACGATCATCAATAACCTTAATGGATCATGTACTTCAACCATTTGATTAGGTAGTCCTGGACGTAAATCACCATCGATTCCATTGGCAACACCGATCAGTCCCATGACATTATGGGGCAATTTGGTCCCTGCGCCTAGCTTTAGATTATCTACTCTTGAAAAGTAATACTCTAGATTGATACCACCACATACAGGTGCAGCTGCCTTTAGAATATTAAATAAATAATTGCCTTCTAGATCAATTTTGTAATCATACGAATTCATAAATGCTCGTCTATCCAAGAATAGGTCTTCTGTCAATCTTCGACTCCCTACGATACATAATGCATTTGTTGCATGATTGAGTTCTGGTCTTGGTTCAAAAAGAGATACTGATCGTGTTTTTACTTTTTCATGCAATTTTTGGATATCTATTTTTGTACTTAAAGTAACAAACCTTCTAGATCTCTCTTTAGCATTTTTAGTCAATGCCTTTTTAAATGTTACTTTATTTTTATGATGCATTTGACTCTTTGTAGCATCTGTAAGCATTTCATCATAAAATTCGATTTCATCTCTAGTTGTATCATGAAGCGCTCCCATAAATAAAGTTGAAGAAGGTATAGCGATGCCTCTATCTTTAAGAATTGCCCTTACCTCAGGATGATTTGCCATGTAGGAGATAACCCTAGCATTTACCGAACCTGGCCGACCAGAACAAGCACCGCAATCGTATCCAGCATAGTGTGTATTATTAACACTACTAGCGCCATGTCCAACAGCATATACTAGTGGTGCAAAATTATCTACCATACCGATACTTCGCAATAATCCTTCTACTCTATCCGCCATTTCTGATATAGTAAAACCTACCTGTAAACCGTCCTCTTTATGATTAGTGTCAGAATTTTCTACAGACAATCTAGAAAACTTATCCATGTGCCTAAACGAAAAAGTAGTAGCAGGACTCAGTCTCGGGGTGAATATATTGATAAACAACCGAATTGCTGACCAAAACCCAATGGTATGTGTAATGAGCCACCCAAAAAATAATGAGTGCGTATAATTTTCAAAATGAAAATCTTTTTTATTTACTTTATTATCTAACTCCTCCTTTATCAAATATTTAGGTGTCATGGGAGCTGGACATACTTTCATAGAAAAATTACCATCCATTGGTTTATAATAAAACTCAACCCCAAAAAACCCAGGAGTGCCGTAAGTTTCTGCATTTGGGTCTATTTCTTCTACATACCTACGCAATGAGCCCTCTCTATCATCAATACAAAAAAGTGCTTGGAAACTCTTATTGCTACGCTCTTTTGGTACTACCTTTTCAGCAACTATGGCTGACAGTACTTGATCATAATATGACCATTCAAAAACATCTTGCCACAAATGCAGTACTTCGTGATATTCAGTCTTTTCTACATGTGCAAATAAAGGGGTGATCTTATCCTTTAATCTCATGCCCAATGGTAACCAGTTTTCACCAAATTTATCATCTAATGTATCTATTTCAAGCAGTAACTCAAAGATGATGAACTCTTGCAAGGATATTCTTCTACTATCAATAAGTGTAACAGGATTTTCTTCTACCACAGCCACCATGCCAGACCAACCTGGATGAGAAAATTGTTGGTCAAAAAGATAATGTTCGTACAAAGTTTCATCTCCTACCAAAATTTTTAGCAAATCACTGATCTCACACTTTCGATCCATCAAGAGTTTTTTGGCCCTTGGTTTTTTAAAAAAACTGGTGTACGTATTGCGCTCCATCTCCCTAATCGTGGTCAGAAATCCTTTGTTCCAATCAGGAAATTTCCAAATGGCAATTCCTTGGTCTAGATAGCTACAAAGAAATCGGAATAGAAATGGTTGGATAGCCAGATCCAAATCTACAGAATACAAATCTTTCCAGTTATTTCTCAAATGACTACGTCGCCCTGAAAAATTATCTTCATACGGATACTCTAGCAATTTATATTTCCAAGCAGATAAGTTATCGGTGCCTTTTTTATCCATCAAGACTTTATTCAATACAGCTTCACTCATCTTTTTATCGTCATAGAGTTGCCTGTATTCTTTGACGGACAAACTAGTCTTATAACCAAAAATTTTACTAGACTCCGTAAGTGCATCATAAAATTTCCGATCTTGAAATGCATGGAGTGTATTATGGTGGATAAAATCTTTTAAGGCAGCCTGAGCTGGTAGATAATGTTTCAAATGATGGATTACATTCTCTTCCTTAAATATATGTGTTGCATTATTCATTTACATTTTTATTTAAAAGTAAATCTGATACTGAAGGACACTACTCCCTTTTCTCAAAACTGGGTTCTCATTATCAAAAAATACGGGTCTGTTTTCGTATGCTAACGTCAATTTAGATTTATGCTGATTCATTAAAAAATTAATGCCGAGCGAATAAAAATTTACTGCTTGAGAAAACCTCCCATATTGCGCATGTTGATAGGTAACATATGGCATCAAGGTAGCTGTACCTAATAAATTATCTTTAAATTTATAACCTAATTGTGTATAAAATACATTTCCAGTACCATACATCGGGAAAGCGTATCCTCCTCCATTAATCACATTAGCATCTGAGTCTCCATTAGTTGGATTCATTACACCAAGATTGCGAATATAATTTGGTCCGTAATCCAGATGAGCGACCGTCGAATACAAACTTATGGACGATCCGTCAGCAGCTATAGGAGCATCCCAAAATACATCTAACCCCAGTTGCAACAAGTCTGTACTTACGGTATCATTTGATGGATTCAAGTGGTTCATGGCATTTTTTTGGTACACAACTCCAGCACCAATATTAAAAAAGGTCTTTTTACCATGATAAGTTCCCACGGTATAAGGAGTTAAATTACTTTCTTGGTCCAAAAACTGAAATTGAAAATACCCATTATATTGAAAATGTGGTGGCTGACTTGAGAAATTAGAATTTTTGGTAATTACACTAGTATAAACTGGTGACTTTTGGAAAGCCAACGGTTGAGCTATTGATACTCTATAATCCAATTTACCTAACTTACCTTTTGCAAAAACACCTAATTTTCTAAGAAATTGATCCGTAACATCATTGGTTGTTTGTTCAAAAAGTGGTGCATCAACTCCCATGATCGTACCTGCAGAAGGTGATGCAAATCTGGCCAAACCACTCCAACCAGATAAGCCTATCCCTATAGATAACTTAGTTTTGTGCAGCGCATATTCTGAATAAATATCGTGCACAAAAAAAGAAGGTTTTCTGTCACCTATAAAGTTGAAATTATTTTCACCAAATTGGCTATAAAAAAATACTCTTTCTGATAACTGACCGAATAGCTGAACCCTGAACCGTCTTATCCCAAAATCCGTTCCCGATTGTTTTGGTTTCCCAAATATTGTCGATCCCGGATTGTAATCGCCTGTACGTATCCAAAACTGAGATACAAAAGATAGTTTCAAATATTGATCTCCACTTTCGTTGAGATATAATTTGCCATCTTTTAGCGATTGACTTAATATTGATGTAGTGGTGCCGATGAATAGCACACACAGAATTATATATTTCATAATCTACATCAATTTATTGAACAGATTTTACCATCTTTCTACCTGCCAATTCATGATTAGACAATGGTTTATGATTTTCCAATCCAATAATTGTTACGATGCCTCCTGTTGACTCATAATCATGCTTGAAATGTTGAAGATTCTCCATGACTGAGTGGTCTGTCAGCTTTGTGGTTTGCAAATTTATGGTCACATTAAATCCTGGCGGAATACTCTCGAGCCTTGATTTTATCCTGATATAATTTGTAAATATAGCTGCCTTATCGATCTCAACCAAGTAATTATTACCTTCAAATGAGATGATCGTAGGCGCTTTAAACAATGCACTCAGTGGCACTCCATTGTAAAGGTGAATGATAATTTTAAGTATCATACCAGCTGCAATACCAATCAATAAATCTTCAAATAAAGTAAAAAAGATAGTTACTAAAAAGATAGCCAATTGCTCTTTTCCTACTTTAAATGTATGCACAAATTCTCTTGGGTGAGCTAATTTTATACCGACTGCCACCAACATGGCAGCAAGTGCAGCATTGGGTATCATCTCTATATATCTAGAAGCAACGAGTACAAACACTAAGATAAAAAACCCATGAAAAAAGTTGGCCCATCTAGTTTTTGCGCCATTACTCACATTGGCAGAACTACGTGCTACTTCCGAAATCATAGGCAAACCACCTAATATCGCAGATACAACATTTCCAATACCTACAGCAATGATGTCTTTGTTATTATTTGACTTCCTTTTGTATGGATCTATCAGGTCTATTGCCTTTACAGTAAGTAATGACTCAAGCGTGCCTACTAGAGCAAACATGATGACATATTTAATAAATAATCCTGGCATACTAAATCCACCAAAATCAACATTGAGATGCAAGTTTTCTACTAAGTTACCGATGTGCACCAATGCATAAGCTGGCTCAGTATGTGAGAAATCCATCATCAATTCAGCAGGTACTGCAATGATCAAAACCATCAGTGGTGCAGGTATCTTACCAATAAACGATTTTTTCAAATAAGGCCATCCAAGCATAATCGCAAGACTCACCACACCTATCATCGCACCCCTAGGATCTAAATTGGCAATAACGGTTGGCAATGAGCCCAAAATAGCCAATGGACTTTTTCCTGCCATTAATGTCGGATTGACATTGAGTAGTACGGGAATTTGTTTGGCAATGATGATGATACCTATCGCTGCTAGCATACCATGTATAGCTGGTAAAGGAAAAAAGTCAGCTAGTTTTCCGAATTTGAGTAATCCGAATACTATTTGCAACAATGCAGCCACAAACATACAGCCTAAGGCTAAATGCCATCCCGTCTCTCCACCTCCAAAGTCAGTCACGGCACCCGCTACTATGACTATTAGACCTGCAGCAGGTCCTTTTATGGTAAGTCGACTACCCATAAAAAAACTAACCACCAAGCCACCAATGATAGCCGTAATTAGTCCCATAATAGGTGGGAAATCTGAAGCTTTGGCTATTCCTAAACTTAAAGGTAATGCTAATAAAAACACTATAAAACCGGATATCGCATCCGAACTGAAATTCTCCTTAAGGCCAGCCAAGCCATCCTTAGGAAAGTTTAAACTTTTATTTTTCACGATTTTAATATTGATTATTGATCCAAAAAATTGATATAACCAAACAGTTGTGTAAAACTGGTTTTATATCAAATATAAATTTTCCATGATGGAATTAAAAATTGGAATTATTCCATAAGTAAAATAGATCATTGAATTATGTGATCCAAAAAGGCATATTGTCAATGTCTTAAAGTCTACAATTCTATTAATCTATTATCCTTTTACTTTATGAAATGTGATACTTCCAACTGTGGAACAATACAAATAGGGGAGATCTATTTTCTTTGAAGTTTAATAGTCGAAGTTTTGAACACTGATCTGTGTCAGGTATATTGTAATTTAATTCAGTATAGATCTGAACATCATTTGCTGAACTAAGATTATGCTCTGAATCTTCTTCTGAATTTTCATCACCATCTTTTCCTTCTAAGAACTCGACCAAATCCATCAAAGAAAATTCCGATGGACTTACTTGATCTACATTGCTATGGATGTTTGTTTGGCTTGGATAGCTAACCTGTTGTACATCCTGTCCGAAACAATGGTATAAACACATCATTTCGAGAAGCAAAAATGCCGAAAACAGTCTAAATGCTAACCTCATGGGCAAATAAATTTGAATAATATGAAATATTCAAAGCACAAATGTAATCTTTACTTTAAGATTTGTGTGTTAAACAAAATATAATTTTTTATTTTTCTTCCAAAATTTGTCACTTGTTATTGATTTTGAACATATTTATCGATCAAATTTCCTTTCCCAAGAAAATCCATTTTACTTATTGTAACATTATTTATATTAATTATATTTATATTTTGCAAAATTATATTTTATAGTTTATTTAACAATGTATTATGAAACAAATTATATTCCACTGTGTTCTTTAAGAAAAGGTCATCTAAAAATATAGATATCATGACAGAAAATAACAAACCTAGAATTGTGGTCATCGGCGGCGGATTTGCTGGATTACAATTTATCCAAAATATTAAAGAAGATGCTTTTGACATCTTACTCATCGACAAGCTCAACCATCATCAGTTCCAACCACTTTTTTACCAAGTGGCTACTTCACAAATAGAGCCTTCAAGTATATCATTTCCTTTTCGAAAAATATTTCAACAAAGAAAAGATGTCAGAATTCGTTTGACTAAGGTAGAAAGCGTGGACCAATCTACTAAAACGGTTCACACACCTATCGGAATTTTTGAATACGATTATTTAGTCATCGCCACAGGATGTAAGACTAACTTTTTTGGCAACAAAAATATCAAGAAGTATGCTTACAGTCTCAAATCAACTTATCAGGCAATTACAATTAGAAACAGCATACTCGAGAATTTTGAGAAATTGCTTTATGTAGATGACAAAGAAAAAGAAGCACTACTCAATATTGTTGTAGTTGGTGGTGGACCGACAGGTGTGGAGCTTGCAGGCGCATTTGCAGAGATAAAAAGAGATATTTTACCTAAAGATTTTTTCAGAATAGACTTCACAAAAATGCAAATCATCTTGCTAGAAGGTAGTCCGAATACGCTCAACAATATGAGTGAAATGTCTAGAAAAGCTTCTGAGCAATATCTTCGTGATCTTGGTGTCATCATCAAAACCCAAGTATTTGTTACAGATTATGATGGCATCAATCTAAAAATGAATAATGGGGAGACCATCCAAAGCAAGCATGTAATCTGGGCTGCAGGCGTCACAGGAAATCTTATCAAAGGTCTTGATCCTGAAACCATTACACCTACCAATAGGTATAAAGTCAATAGACAAAATAAAATAGATGGCACTGAAAACATCTATGCCATTGGTGATATCTCGTACATGGAAACGCCCGAATACCCCAAAGGTCACCCACAAGTGGCCAACGTAGCCATTAATCAAGGTAAATTGCTTTCCAAAAACTTACTTGCGCTTACTTTCGGCAAACCACAGAAAGAGTATGAGTACAATGACCTTGGGTCTATGGCAACAATCGGTCGTAACAAAGCAGTAGTGGAGTTGCCTTTTATGAAGTTTAAGGGATACTTTGCATGGGTAGTGTGGATGTTTTTGCATTTGATGCTCATACTTAGTGTACGTAACAAACTGATCGTCTTCATCAATTGGGCATGGAATTATATCTCAAAAAATAGTTCGCTTCGTTTAATTCTTAAGGATGATGAGCGCGTAGATGTTGACAAAGAGAAAAAAAAAGTGATCTCAAAATGGGAAGTCACTGAAAAGGCAGAATTGATAGAAGGATAATTTTCGATGGGATGTCTTTTAGGCATCCCGTCAGTATTATATACACATCTGTTTAAATTTTAGCCTTAATCTAAAGTACTAAAGTACAAGTAATTTTTAAAATATCGATACCTTTGCCATAATAAATTCACCATAGATGAGCAATAATAATTACACCACATTCACCGATGTCAATACTTTAGGAGAGTTTGGGCTTATCGACGACCTAACGCAACACATTCAAATTTACAATACAAATACCGTCAAAGGTGTAGGCGATGACGCTGCTATTATCCAAAACGATGGCGAAGTCACTGTAGTATCGACGGATATGCTTATAGAAGGCATCCACTTTGACCTGATGTATACACCACTCAAACATTTAGGGTATAAGTCTGTCGTGGTCAACGTATCTGATATCTTTGCAATGAATGCTGTGCCCACCCAAATTACGGTATCTATTGCTGTCTCTAATAAATATTCTCTAGAAGCGCTTCGTGAATTTTATGAAGGCATCCACTTAGCTTGCAAGATGTACAAAATCGATCTGATAGGTGGTGACACGACATCATCTCCTAAAGGTATGGCAATCAGTATTACAGCAATTGGCCAAGCAAAAAAAGAAGATATAGTCTATAGAAATGGTGCAAAAAAAGGAGACATCATTTGTGTCACTGGTGATCTAGGCGCTTCTTATCTGGGATTACAAATTCTTGAACGTGAAAAACAAGTATATCTAGCGCATCCTGGTGTCCAACCAGAACTTGACAAAAGCCAATACCTTATAGAGCGTCAACTAAAACCCGAAGCACAAGCGGGAGCCATAGAATATTTTAAGAAAATGGATATCAAACCTACCGCCATGATCGATGTATCAGACGGTCTTGCTAGCGAAATCATTCATATATGCAAACAGTCAGGTACTGGGGCATTTATTGAAGAAGGTAAAGTTCCACTTCATCCCGATACAGAACGTACTGCACTAGAGTTTAATCTTGACCCAATAACTTGTGCACTGCATGGTGGTGAAGATTATGAACTTCTATTTACTATAGATGAAAAAGATTTAGAGAAAATCCGGTTTATGCCCGAGGTATTTATTATTGGTGAGATTACTGACCTTTCTGAAGGCATTACCTTACATACTACAGGTGGAAACATCCATCCTATCACAGCACAAGGATGGAATCATTTTAAGGAAAATTAGCTGTTGGGTTAATTAAGAATTAAATTCTCGATCAGATATTTTAAAGGAATCCCAGATTATGAATCCTATACTTTGTTACAGGAAAGACGATTGAACTATAATCTCCCTACCTAGGTATAAAAATAAACTGTGCACCAAGTTCACTCAACACAAATAAACATAAATTTATTTCAGGGTCTTTGTATGTAGATATAAAATCCTGCGCTTTATCCATAAATATCAACTCCTTTGTCACAAACTCTTCTAGGGTAGAAGCATTGACGGACCATTTGAATTTATCACCGGCATCAATCAGCGATACGCCCATGTGAAGTTCTTGTTGGTGAATTATAAATATGGGATATTTAGACACATTTTCATCCAAAATAACATCAGCCGCTTGCGCCAATATTTTTTTATAAGGTTGTAATTGCTGTTGGAGAGCCAAAAACTGATCTACGCTTGCCATATATTAGGTTCTGAGTTTTAATTTAGCAACACTTTCTATATGATGTGTATGTGGAAACATATCTACGGGTTGGATAGCGATGGTCTCATATTTCTCACTTAGCAAAGCTAGATCACGAGCCTGTGTAGCAGGATTACAACTGATGTACACGATCCTTGGTGCTTCTAGTTGAAGTAAGGTTTGGACCACATCTTCATGCATTCCCACTCTTGGTGGATCTGTAATGACGACATCAGGTTTGCCATGTTTTTTTACAAAATTTTCATTCAAAATACCTCTTACATCTCCCGCATAAAAGGTTGCATTGGTGATTTCATTAAAAGCCATATTGACATTTGCATCAGCGATGGCTTCTGGTATTTCTTCTATTCCTGTGACGTGTTTGACTTTGGATGAGACATAAAGTGCAATACTTCCTAATCCTGTGTACAAGTCATATACATTATCGGTGTCTTTTAGTTCTGCAAAATCTAGTGCCACATCAAATAATCTGACAGCTTGTTTTGGATTGGTCTGAAAAAACGACTTTGTACCTATTTGATATTTTACATCTCTGAGTTTCTCCACGATATAAGACCTACCAGACCATAACGTCACATCACGATCAAAAATCGTATCATTTACCTTGGTATTAATGACATAGTTTAAGGAAGTAAGTTGTGGGAACTTTGCTTCCAACTCACCCATAATGGCTTTAATTTTATCACCATCATGATGGCCAAAAATCATGATCAACATCCACTCGCCTTGTGTTGTATTGCGCACGATAATATTTCGGAGAAAACCTTTCTGTGACTTGATATCGTAAAATGAAAAATCATGTTCATGTGCGTACGTCCGCACAAAATTCCTAATCTGATTGGACAAGTCGTCTTGCAAAAGGCATGTTTCTATATCCACAATTTTATCAAAAGATCCTGGACGGTGAAAACCTACCGCACCAGGTTGGTCTATGACTTCATCTCCTGCTGCTTCTTGGGTAGTGATCCATCTTTTGGAAGAAAAACTATATTCAAGCTTATTCCTGTATGTAAAATTGTCTTCACATCCTATGATAGGTAAGACTAGACTTTCGTCCAATTTTGCAATACGTCTAACACTATCTTTTACGGTTTGGAACTTATGCCTTAGTTGCGCTTCGTAGGCTAGATGCTGCCATTTGCAACCACCACATACACCGAAATGTTGACACGCAGCTTCTATTCTATCAGGTGAGTAAGTAACAAATTTTGTGACAATGGCTTGGCTCATAGATTTTTTTCTTCTATATACCAATACATCTGCTACGTCACCGGGAACCACACCATCTACAAATATCACTTCACCTTCTGAAGTCCTTCCCACCGCTTTGCCTTTATCAGCTATTCCTGTGATGAGCAAGCTGGAGACAGATTTCTTTTTTCTGGCCAAAATGATATGGTTTTATATACTGATCTTAATTAAAATATTCCTTCATCCTATCGAAAAATCCCTTTTCTCCATCTCCTGGTTTAGGATTAAAATTAGATAAGGTTCGCATTTTTTCTAATAATTGGGTTTCTTCAGCTGTCAGGTTTTTTGGTGTCCATACATTGACATTGATTAATTGGTCTCCTTTGCCATATTGTTGCATACTCGGAAATCCTTTGCCTTTTAATCTCAATATCTTGCCTGACTGTGTACCTGCAGGAATTTTTATTTTAACTTTGCCCGATAGCGTTGGCACTTCTGCTTGTGTACCAAGTGCTGTATCTGCAAAGTTCAAAAATAAGTCATACACCACATGATTGCCTTCTCTACTCAGATCAGCATGTGGTTTTTCTTCAATACTAATAAGCAAATCACCTGATGGTCCGCCTGCTTGACCTGCGTTTCCTTTGCCACGCATGGACAATTGCATACCATCTTGTACACCCGCAGGTATTGGAATTTCGATCAATTCTTCATCCGTCGTACGACCGTCCCCTCTACAAGTTCCGCAAGAAGCAGTGACTTTTTTGCCGCTACCGTTACAAGTAGGACATACAGCAGTTGTTTGCATTTGTCCTAGGAAAGTATTTTTTATTTGCCTTACATATCCCGATCCTTGGCAAGTACCACAGGTAGATATACTACTTCTATCTTTGGCACCTGATCCATCACAAGTTTTGCAAGTGACTTGTTTTTTTACTTTAATTTTTTTAGTGACACCGGCTTCTATTTCTTCTAAGGTCAGTGCGACTTTAATCCTGAGATTGCTACCTTTCTGTCCGGTTCTGCTTCGTGATCCACCTTGTGATCCACCAAAAAAGCTTTCAAACGGACTTCCACCTTCGCCAAATACATCACCGAAATGTGCAAAGATATCTTCCATATTCATACCACCGCCTGAAAATCCGCCACCACCCATATTTTCCATACCGGCATGACCATATCTATCGTATCTAGCCTTTTTATTACCATCGCTGAGTACTTCATAAGCTTCCGCAGCTTCCTTAAACTTGTCTTCTGCCGCTTTGTCACCCGGATTTCTATCAGGGTGAAACTGCATAGCTACTTTTCGGTAAGCCTTTTTTATGGTTCCTTCGTCGGCATTTTTATCTACGCCTAATATTTCGTAATAATCGCGTTTCATTATATGTTACAGATTTACGCTGTGTTGATTTTGATTTAGAGAATATATTATTTACCTACCACCACTTTGGCATGTCTAATGATCTTGTCATTCAGCACATAACCTTTTTCAACGGTGTCTATGACTTTACCCTTAAGGTCTTCTGTCGGTGCAGGTATGTCTGTGATGGCTTCGTGCCATTCAGGATCAAAGTCTATGCCTGTAGACTCCATCGCTTTGAGACCTTTGTGCTCTAGTGTTGTATAAAGTTTATGATATACGAGTTGTACACCTTCGCTAAATGTTTCGGCGCCACTTTCTGCACTTTTTTTGGCTCTATCAAAGTCATCCAAAATAGGCAACATAGCAGTAATAGTCTCTTGCGCTGCTGTTTTCATGAGCTCAAAACGCTCTTTGACACTTCTTTTTTTGAAGTTATCAAACTCCGCAAAAAGACGAAGGTATTTATCTTTTGATTCTTCAAGTTCTGCCTGAAGTGTTTCTAATTCTTGCTGTAAAGCAACTTCCTTTTCAGAATGTTTGTCTTTTTTAGCCTTCTTTGGAGAAGTTTCCTCTACTTGATTTGACATAAACTCTTTTATTTTGTTGAACATCGTTTACAATATCAATTATGTTGCCATTCTAATAATTAAGTCAAAATGGCAGACAGCGCCTTAATTTCGGTGCAAAAATGGCATTTATTTCCTTAAAAATTGTTATTTATGGTCAATTAACTTACTAGAAAAAGATTGCCATTATTAAAAATTCATTAGTTTTGCATAATCAAACCCTTAGAAAAATGAAATTTGTAATGTCTTTTTTGCTTGTGTTTCTCATTGCGTCAGTAGCGATAGGCCAAGGTTACACATCTACTACAGCTTACTCAGTAGGTAGTGGCCTCAGTATAGGCGCTGTCATTGCAATAGTAGCTTCGTGGTCTAGGAACAAATCTATCCTTTGGGCTATCATTCATGCTTTTTTGGGTTGGATTTATGTAATCTATTACGTCATTACACGCTAAGTTCGCTTAATTCTCGATATTTTCTGCCAAATAAGATTTGACTTCAGAAAGCTTAGGATTGACCATCAATATCCTGCCTTCGGGACTTATGAAGTATTTTGTAGGAATCTCTTTTACTCCATAAAGTGTAGCGATTGGGCTTTTAAAGCGCTCAAACTCTCCTATCTGATACCTCCAAGTCAATCCATCAGACTGTATAGCCTTCAGCCAACTCTCTTTTTTGGTTTCTATGGCTACACTGACGATCTCAAATCCACCCGCACTTTTATAGTTCGCATCTCTTGTTTCGCTATATAATGCAACTAACTCTGGATTTTCCCTCCTACAAGGTCCACACCAAGATCCCCAAAAATCTAGCAATACATATTTACCACGCAGCTCTGAAAGTTTGAAGGTATTTCCATCTAGAAGGGTGGCCGTAAAATCATTAGCCATTTCTCCAGTATCGTATTTCGGTTGTTTGTAGAAATAATAAACTACGTAGCCTAAGACTAGAAGGATAAGTAAGTAATTGAGCACTTTGTTTATTTTTGGCCAGTTCATGATAAATTCATATTTGCTTAATGTGAATGCATAATAAATCAAATGTCGACATGTTTTGTTTTATTTTCATCATATTACTTAGCCATAACGAATAAAGTGTTTAGATGTAAAACCTGAGTGCAATATCTATTTATGCTATAAATATTGGATGAAAGGATGCTATTTAGAAAGAAAGAATAGAAAGAATCACGATACCTAGGTATAGAATGTGCAATACATTGACCTAAAAAAATAAAGTAAATTATAGTTTTTATACAATGGAATGGATGATTTCTCCAAAAATACATTGATAATGGTTATCCTGTAAGATAGCAAGAATTGGCAATAATATAGTCAAAAATATTATAGAGTTTGCCTTTTCATTTTTAAAATTTCAAATAAAAAAAGGGACTAAATAATATAACTTAGTCCCTTTTTAATCTATTATATTTCGACTAGAATTCGAAGTTATATCTGTAACCAAGACCAATATTTAGTGTTCCTACAGATTTGTCTTTAATCTGTGCTTCTTCAACAGTAAATTTAGTAGGTACTATATATTGGGCATTTATAAAAAAAGCTCCAAAACTCAAACCTATTTCTGGCATAATACCCAAACCACTACCATTATTTTCGGGTACTACTACACTTTGACCTGTTGCATCTGTAATCGTTAATTCAGGTGTCAATAATTGAGCCAAACCTAAGGTAAGGCTTGCGTAAGGAGTAAATCCTTCTTCTTTTAAAGTATATCTTGCTTTTGCACCTATAACACGCATACCGAAAAGGTCAATATCACCTTCACCACCACCTGCAAGTATAGAACCAGTGTAACCTATACCTACTCCGATATTTGGTTTAATGTGATAAAGGATATCACCTGTGTACGTAAGACCACCATCTAAGTTTAGGTCTTCTGCTTTTTCACTAACTCCCGATCCTCCAGGAATTGCCCAACCCAAAGAACCACCAACAGAAACTACTTTCTGACCTACAAGTGTCATTGTAGATAATAAAAAAAAGCCAATAAATAAAGAATAAGTTTTCATAAAAATTTCTTTTTAATTTTTTTGTAATAGAACTATTTATCGGTGTAAAAGTAGTGCAATAGTGTTTTCTGACCAAACAATTTTAAAGAATTTAAAGGCATCTCTGTTTTCCATCATTGAGACATTCGAAATAAAATATTATAATAATTAAAATAATCCGTTCTTTATATCACTTTTTGATCAAAATTATTTAGTTTACATCTAAGAAAAGTACACTATTACATAATAAATTTTTATAAGTTTTACATGATATAATTAGAAGGCAAATTTATAATCGGTGAAGGTTTAAATGAAGTTTTAAAAAGCGAACTTCTTGATACTATTCTAAAAGGGTGCTTTAACCTATTCGAAAGAAATCTGACATTTAATTGATCTGTAGGGATATTAAAAACAACCCGAATCATATAAATATCAAAAGTACCTCATGCCAAATGACCAATTAAGAAAATAGAAATTTTACATTTTAATAATCGGGTTATTCTATTTTCCTCATAAAAAAGCCTGCAAATCCTACCCATTTTCTAGTCAAAAAACTTATCTTTATTCCTTATTCTGTTACGAAAAATCAAATGTCAGCGCAAGTCAAAACGTTTGCCAATACACCCTTAAACGAATAAAACTACCATTTTTCACAAAAACCACAATAGGGTTGTCCCGACCTTGGCCCGACGACGCTTTACTAACGCTCCATATTCGCTCCCATTACGTTTCGTATACACATCGGTGGAACTTAATAGAAGTTCCATTGTAACTCTATACTTACTATTTATCATCTTCAAATATTATACCTACCCATTCCGAATGTGAGTAAACCTTTAATGTAGATTAATTGAAGCTTACACCACTTCGCAAATCAATAAATCATCCAATTCAGCAAAATAAACTACCAAAACATATAAATTTTTAGGTTTGCAGATAAAAAACTACCTTTGCGCGCTAAAATAAAAAAATAATCTTATGAGTCTTCTTACGATAGGTACAGTCGCTTTTGATACCATAGAAACACCTTATGGAAAAGCAGAAATGGTCATTGGTGGCGCATGTACGTACATCAGTTGGGCTGCTTCTTATTTTACAAAAAATATTCATTTAGTCTCGATAGTAGGCGACGATTTCCCTCAGTCTGAATTGGATGCACTCACTGCTCGTGGTGTCAACCTAGATGGTCTAGAAACCGTCCAAGGTGGTAAATCATTTTTCTGGGCAGGTCGTTACCACAATAATATGAATAGCCGTGACACTTTGGTCACTGATCTGAACGTATTGGCAGATTTTAATCCTATCCTTCCTGAAGCTGCCAAATCATGCAAATATGTCATGCTAGGCAATCTCACACCACAGATACAGTCACAAGTCCTAGACCAACTCGATGGTAGTCAAAAACTCATTGCACTTGACACTATGAATTTTTGGATGGATATAGCTATGGACGAATTGAAAAGTGTCATTTCAAGGATAAATTTATTGACCATCAATGATGAAGAAGCTAGACAATTGTCAGGCGAACACTCCCTAGTGAAAGCAGCAAAAGTGATCCACGAAATGGGTCCTGAATACTTAGTTATCAAAAAAGGCGAACATGGTGCGTTACTTTTCCACAATGGAGATATCTTTTTTGCGCCTGCACTACCGCTAGCCGAAGTATTCGACCCAACAGGTGCTGGAGATACGTTTGCAGGTGGATTTATGGGTTACCTTGCCAAAACTGATGATACATCGATGGCAAATATGAAACGTGCAATTATCGCAGGTTCAGCTATGGCTTCGTTTTGTGTAGAAGACTTCAGTCTCGACAGACTCCGAACATTAAATGATACGGAAATCAATGATAGATTGGACAAGTTTAAAGATCTTGTTCATTTTGATTTTAAATAAATTTCAAAAAAGTAGTCGCCAACTTCACATATAAAAAAATTCAACAACTTAATCATAATCATGCAACACTGGGGAGATTGTATTTCTTATCGTAGGTTCGGATATCAATCTTCCGGTACGCCTAGCATGAGATCAGAATTTACCCGTGATTACGACCGGATTATATTTTTATCTGCATTTAGAAGGCTTCAGAACAAAACACAAGTTTTTCCCCTTCCGGGCAATGTATTTGTACACAATAGACTCACACATTCGCTAGAAGTGGCATCAGTAGGTAGGTCACTTGGGTCTATTGTAGGTCATAAACTATCAGAAATCCATAAAAACACGTTTACAGAAGATCACCAATCTTTCTACATTTATGAGTTATCTGGTGTGATAGCTTCTGCCTGTTTGGCCCATGACCTTGGCAATCCTGCATTCGGACACTCAGGTGAAAAAGCTATCTCCCATTATTTTACGAGCCATTCAGATGCATTGCTAAATAGCTCATCGCTTAGGGCACACTATACAGAAAAAGAGTGGCAGGACTTGACTAGTTTTGAAGGGAATGCCAATGCTTTGAGACTGTTGACAAGACAGTTCAAAGGAAAACTCGAAGGTGGACAGCGACTGATGTACGTCACACTTGCATCTATACTCAAGTATCCATGCGCATCTGATGAAATGGACAAATCATTTATGCATCGCAAAAAGTATGGTTATTTTCAGTCAGATGTAACTGCATTTGCAGATGTCATTCAAGAGTTTCAGATGATGGATGAAAATGGAAAAGCTTACAGACACCCATTTGTTTATCTTGTAGAAGCTGCCGATGACATTTGTTATAGAATCGTAGATATGGAAGATGCACATCGCATAGGTATCTTGTCTAGAGCAGAAATAGAAAATGCCTTCCTTTCTCTTATTGGTGAGCTGAGCAATAGTACCGATAGCGTATCACGAACCAAAGATGTGCTAGAAAAAATAGGTGACAACAACGAAGCAATCTCCTACCTTAGGGCAAAATGTATCAATGGTCTTGTCAACCGAGCAGCTGATGTATTTTTTGAAAACATGGATACTATTTTGGCGGGTACGTTCAACAGTACATTGGTAGATATGGTGGAAAAGTCATGTCCCTACTTAAAGACAATCAATGACATATCTATCTCCAAAATTTACAACCATCCGTCAGTCATCGAAGTAGAACTAGCTGGATATAATGTCATGTCAGAAATCTTGTCAGTGTTTGTCACAGCCGTGTTGCACGAAGATAGGACTCCGTTGGAGAAAAAATGTCTACATCTCATACCTGCACAATACAACCTAAGTAAAGACGAAGTGAGTCCTTATGAAAAGACAATGGGCGTTTTAGATTTTGTGTCGGGCATGACAGATGGATATGCCACAGAATTATACCGTAAAATGAAAGGAATAGATATACCATCACATAAATAAAGCTGACAAAACATGAAAAACTTACTTTTTATACTTCTCTTTTATGCTACTTTTACTTTTGCACAGACGGATACGATTAGATTGAAGAATCCAGGATTTGAAGGGCGACCTATGCGAGGAGGTGAAAGGGATTGGACCATTAAAGGATGGACAGATTGTGGTAAAATTAACTTCCCTTATGAGACACCACCCGATATTCATCCACAAGACTTTTGGCAAGTAAAAATATCGGCAAAAGAAGGCAAAACTTATATAGGATTAGTAGTCAGAGATAATGAAACCTATGAAGGTCTAAGACAACAATTGCCATCACCACTTCTTGCAAATCAAAGCTACGAGTTGACTTTATGGATGGCACATTCTGAAAAATATATAAGTAGAACTCGTTCTACCGGAAGGGAACAAAATTACAACGCTCCATCTTTTTTGATCATAACTTCTATAGATGAAAAATGCGAAGTAAAAGACATTTTATATCAATCTCCTATAGTTGACCACACAGAATGGAAACAATATAGCATAAAAATGTCACCAATAAATGATGTTACCCATCTTATGTTTATGATATTTTCCAATGATGAAAAACCCAACGGACATATCTTACTTGATGGCCTTTCAGATATTACTTTGATAAAATAGAATCTATCTTCTAAAATGTTTTGTTTCAACTAGTGAATTAATATTTATCAAAACAAATTGATATTTTTTACTACTTTTTCAAAATCTATTTATACTTTAGACCCAATTTTCAAAAATCATATCAAAGTCGCATGATGCATTTTTATAAGTCTTTAGTAATCATACTATTATTCGTTGGTTTTCAGAGTTGTGATAATAAAGAAAAAGAAACCACCAAAGAACGTCCCATCGATCATTGGGTATTCAGGTCAGTCTTAGATTGGAATCCACGTATGGTGACCCTTGCACTATCTGATGATGTTTGGGCATCTTATCATGCAGAGACAGGCGCTTTATACAAAGTTTGGAAGGGTACTGTATATTTTGATGGTGCGGTTTATACTACAGCACATGGTCCACAACCTATCTCTATTGGCAATAGCTACTTAGAAAACAAGTATAAAAATCCTTGGTTTGTGTTGAAAGGTACTGACACCATACAGACAAAATTTGACTACAAAGGTCATAGGTTTGTAAATGGCAAAGCAGAGCTTATGTACCAATTGAGTAGTGATCAATTGCCAACACCCATCGCCATTTATGAAGAAGTAGAAGCTTCAAAAACAGCATTGGGTTCACCAGTTTTTGAGCGTAATTTCACGACCAACAATGTACCAGAAGGTATAACTGTTTCCCACAGGTTTAATGCTAGCTCTATCGTTTTACCTAGTGATATTGATACTGATGGTAAACTTCAGATAGTTGAACAAAAGGATGCAAACTATGATAATATCAAAGCAATAACCATAGATGGTGTCTTGGCTCTCAATAGTAATGGTAAGACCAAAATGAATATTCTTTTTTTAAACACACCGACTATTCCTAATAAAAATGTAGCTGGTGGTGAAGACGCTGACGAAGAAAAAGAAAACCCAGGAGGTCTTCCAGAAGGTCTAAAATTGATAGCAAAGAGTGATTGTAAAACTTGTCACAACAAAAACTTACAAACCATCGGACCTGCATATACGGCCATTGCCCAAAAATATAAAAACACACCTGAAAACATATCTATGTTGGTAGGTAAAGTTATCAAAGGTGGATCAGGCGTTTGGGGAGAACAGGTCATGACACCACATGCAGATTTGCCAGAAGAAGATGTGACGGAGATGGTCACATATATCATGTCGCTGGACAAAGATGATGAAGGAGAGCCTGTTGACGAAAAAGCAACAGCTTTACTTACACTAGACCCAACACCTAATATCGAAGAGAAAGATCTATTGCCAGGCATCGTTGTAAAAGCTTATGACATTGCCAATAATTCGCAAGTCCTCCCGAAAATAAATGCTACCCAAAAACCAAAATTTGCTGGAGTCTTACCTAAACTAGATAACATCTCAGGAGGCGATTTTAAAGAATTAGAAAATAATTTTGCCCTGATCAATACTGGATTTGTTAAGATTGATACAGCTGGTACTTACACTTTTCACATATGGAGCGATGATGGGTCCAAATTATATATCAATGACAAACAAGTGATAGACAATGACGGACTTCATGGGGCAGAATATGGAGAAGTCAGTATTCAGATGAAAAAAGGATACTATCCATTCAGATTAGAGTATTTTAATGGAAGTGGTGGGAGATTCCTTTCTTTCAACTGGAAAAAACCTAGTGATAAAGATTTTGTAGTCATTCCAAATCTAAACTTTGCTTACAAAAATGATCAATTGGAACTTTTAAGAAAATATAGCCTACCTATGGCCAATATCTCTAAAATACCAGGTGACCAATATGCACTTCAGGATGTACATCCTTCTTTTGATCTATTCCAAGCAAGACCTGATGGCTTCAAACCCAAAGTAGGTGGCATGGATTTCAAATCTGATGGTCGTTTGATCGTTAGTACTTGGGATGCAGCTGGATCTGTTTATGTCATTGACAATGCTGCAAGTGGCGATACTACCCAGATGAAAGCAAAAAGAATAGCTTTCGGTCTAGCAGAACCACTAGGTGTAAAAGTAGTCAATGACACCATCTACGTCATGCAAAAACATGAAATCACTCGATTGATAGATACCAATGGCGATGACATCATTGATGAATACCAAACCTTGTGTGATGACTGGAAAGTCTCGTCCAATTTTCATGAATTTGGTTTTGGTCTCGCTTACAAAGATGGATTCTTTTATGCAACACTTGCCACTGCGATCAATCCTGGTGGAGCAAGCACACAACCACAGATTCCTGATAGAGGCAAAGTGGTCAAGGTCAATAAAAATACAGGAGCGATGACATTTATTGCATCGGGACTTCGTACTCCTAATGGTATTGGAATAGGTTATAAAGGTGATCTTTTTGTAGCGGATAATCAAGGCGACTGGCTACCTTCGTCCAAGATTGTCCATGTACAAGAAGGTGCTTGGTTTGGGTCTAGATCTGTAGATCCAGAAGGTACTAAAGATAAAAAAGAAAATCTTCCTTTAGTGTGGCTACCACAAGACGAGATAGGAAACTCTCCTAGTACACCACTAGCATTAGATTTAGGACCATACAAAGGACAAATGATTCATGGCGAAGTCACTCATGGTGGTATTAAAAGGGTATTTGTAGAAGAGATTAATGGTCAGTTGCAAGGATGTGTCTTTAGATTCATCCAAGGACTCGAAGCAGGTGTCAATAGAATAGCTTGGGGACCGAATGGTGATCTTTATGTAGGTGGCATTGGTAATCCAGGTAATTGGGGACATTCTGGGAAGTTGCACTATGGCTTACAAAGATTGGTTTTTAATGATAAACCTACGTTCGAAATGCTTGCAGTCAGGGCAAAAGCT
This sequence comes from Saprospiraceae bacterium, assembly GCA_035299145.1. Taxonomy (GTDB): domain Bacteria; phylum Bacteroidota; class Bacteroidia; order Chitinophagales; family Saprospiraceae; genus OLB9. The sequence goes on along the minus strand of DATGWZ010000023.1, from coordinate 647,860 downwards.
AATGGTATGGAGATAGAGTTTACAGAGCCTTTGCAAGATGGTGATGGGTGGAATGCTGCACATTACGAAGTAAAACAATGGTATTACAAGCCAACGATCGATTATGGTGGACCAAAACTAGACGAGAAAAAAATAACAGTCAAATCTGTCACGGTGTCTGATGATCGTAAAAAAGTATTCTTAGAATTTGATGGTCAGAAGGATAATCATATGATCTATATACGTCTTAAAAAACATTTCATCAGTGATGCAGGCAGATCTCTTTGGAGTACAGAAGCTTGGTACACTATGAATCAAGTACCAAAAAATGATAAAGGCGTTTCTAAAAAACCACCATTCACTTATGCAGACAACACATTGACACCATCTGAACAAAAGACAGGTTGGAAATTACTTTTTGACGGTAAATCATTAAATGGATGGCGCAATTTCCGCAAAAAAACCATCGGTAAAGGATGGATTATTAATGAAAATGCCATTCATCTAGATGCAAAACCAAATAAAGATGGTCACTGGCAAGCGATAGATGGTGGAGACATTATCACTGATAAGGCTTATGAAAATTATGAATTTGTATACGAATGGAAAATCGGAAACTGCGGGAATAGTGGTGTCATCTTTAATGTAGTAGAGAATGATAAGTATGATTATGTTTGGCAGACAGGTCCAGAGATGCAAGTTTTGGACAATACTTGTCATCCTGATGCTAAGTATGTAACCCATCGTGCTGGAGATTTGTATGATATGATAGAATGTAAATATCCAGTAGTAAAACCAGCTGGAGAATGGAATGAAGCACGTATTAAGAGCAATAAAGGACAGGTAGAATTTTGGCTCAATGGTGTCAATGTGGTGAGTTTTACCATGCATGATGATACGTGGGCAAAAATGATATCCAAAAGTAAGTTTAAAGAAATGCCTGATTTCGGTAAATCCAAATCTGGCCATATCTCACTCCAAGACCATGGCGACAAAGTATGGTACAAAAATTTAAAAATCAGAGAATTGTAATCAAAATCAAAACAGAACAAAGATGAACAGATCCATTCAAATCCAATTATCCACCATGATGTTTCTCCAGTTTTTTATCTGGGGCGCATGGTTTGTAACGTTAGGAACATTTTTAGATAGCAATATGTCTGCAGAAGGCGGGCAAATCGCACGAGCATTTAGCACACAATCTTGGGGCGCCATCATTGCACCTTTTATCATTGGACTGATAGCAGATAGATTTTTTAATGCGGAGCGAATACTTGGAGTTCTGCATTTGATAGGCGCAGGTTTGATGTATTTAATGTCACAAACATCAGATTTTGGTGTTTTTTATCCATATGTGTTGGGGTATATGATCGCTTACATGCCTACCTTAGCCTTGGTCAATTCAGTTTCATTCAATCAAATGAAAGACCCTGCCAAAGAATTTTCATACATTAGAGTATTCGGCACTATCGGATGGATATTGGCTGGACTTTCTATTAGTTACATTTTTAGTTGGGATAGCAAAGAGTCTATTGCAGCTGGAATGCTAAGCAATACATTTCTTCTCGCAGCCGGTGCATCAGCTCTTTTGGGTGTTTTTAGTTTCTTCCTTCCTGCCACACCACCGACTGCGGACAAAAACAAAAAAATAACACTTTCAGAGATTTTAGGCCTTGACGCATTGAAATTACTAGGTGATAGAAATTTTCTAGTTTTCTTTGTTTCTTCTATTTTGATTTGTATTCCCTTAGCTTTTTATTATGCCAATGCAAACCCATTTTTAGTTGATGTAGGCATGGAAAACCCGACAGGTAAGATGACTATAGGTCAAATGTCAGAGGTAATCTTCATGCTTTTACTTCCTATCTTCTTCAAAAAATATGGATTTAAAAATACTATTTTGGTGGGTATGTTGGCTTGGGCTTTGAGATATGTTCTTTTTGCTTTTGGCGATGCTGGCAGTTTGTCTTTTATGCTCATTCTGGGTATTGCTTTACACGGTATTTGTTATGATTTCTTTTTTGTGAGTGGTCAGATTTATACCAACGCAAAAGCAGGTCCAAATGTCAAAAGTGCTGCACAAGGTCTTATTACACTAGCTACTTACGGTGTGGGTATGTTGATAGGTTTTGAAGCTGCTGGTTACATCACAGAAATAAATACACTTGCCGAAGTCAAAAACTGGAACATGATATGGCTTTATCCTGCTGGGTTTGCTGGTGTTATCTTGATTTTGTTTTTCATAGGCTTCAAGAATGAGAATATAGAGTATCAAGAATGATAAAGTCATTGTATGTCATTTAAAACACGGTTGGCTTCGTCAGTTTCTATGCTTCTGTCCATATATGTGGGCATTTGGCTAGGTTGTATCATTCCGTCACATGTCGATAGTGAAGTAATAAATTACACGGTAATAGGTATATTTTTGATGATCTTGTTGACATCAGCAAGTTTAGTTTTTTTTACAAATGTTTGGTCAAATCGTCTAATATTTTATCTCATCTTAGGCTTAAATTTGGTAGCAGTCGCAATGACTTTTGTTTTCCAGCATGTTGCAATCATACTTTCTGCAGGGCTGGCCCAAGGTTTATTGGCAGGCATATTGTTAAAACCATTAGTAACAAATCGTAATAATTCGTCTAATGTATTTGCTAAAATTGCCTTAGGTATAGCTTTGTCTGGCATTGTTATTCACACCAATTTTTTGGTTGACGGCAATGTCATTGCTATTGCTGTTATAGCTGTCTTAGCGCTAATTTTAGCATTGTCAGAAATAAAAGGTTCTGAATTTAATGTTGAAGACAGAAATGAATCAACACTTCCCAACCTTCTTAAAGGAAGTCTTTTGTTGTTCTCAGGTGTATTCATTGCCTTACTAATTAGTTTTGTATTGTGGTCGATGATATTGAAAGATGATAGTCAAAACTTATTTCATAGACTAGCATTTTTTTTAGTTTTTGCAATGGTATTTGTGTTTATATCATATATTTCCAGTCTCAGACAAAAACTGTCGAGTGTAGGATGGTTATTTTGTCTTACAATTTTACTTACATTAAGCTTAGGATTGTTTTACACTTTTAGTTTCCCAATACTATTTATACTTGGGTTTGCTTTTTCAATAGCTTATTTATTCAGTTTGTTAAGCGAAATTTATGGGTTCAGGTTAAGCAACAAATATGTAGGCATTGTATTAATAGGTACTGCATTACTAAACATGATATTCGGTCTTTTTGTCCAAAACCACATAGAATTTATCATTTCTATAAAAATCCCGGAGAACGTACTTGCGCTTTCTGCGAGACAAGCATTGGTCAAAGAATTGGCTTCAGGTGGTGCTATTTTGGTAATTTTAGCAGGGATATTGTTTTTGAAAAGACGAACTTGGCTAATTAGTAAGGTGTAAAAACTTATAAAATGCCATCAAGAGTTCTGTTTTTGTTGAAAAAGAAGGGAAGAATGGAGTGTAAAAAAGAAAAAGTAATAATTTTTATAAAAAAAATCCATAAAAACCTTGCAATTTATTAAAAAGTCATACTTTTGCGTTCCTTTTAATAAAATAGGTTAAAACAAAAATATTTTATGCTGATTATCAACATCAAAGACGACGAATCGATCGACAGAGCACTGAAGAGATACAAAAGAAAATTTCAGTCAGTAGGTCTTGTAAAAGAATTAAGAAGTAGAAAACACTTTACTAAGCCATCTGTAGTAAGAAGAAATGAAATTCTTTCTGCTGCTTACAGACAGGAGAAGTTCGGTAACCAAGGAGAATAATATCTTTTTATACAATATAATATTAAAGGGTTTGTCTATTAAGATAAACCCTTTTTGTGTTTTATTTAACCTAGTGTTGCTATAAAAACAACCTTACTTTTCTTTTCAATTGTTGCCAATCAGAATTTTGCTTTCAATAATAATTTATTTTGATTGCCTTCTTTAGAACTACTAATTCTTCTTTGTAATCAAACTGCAGTTCTTCATGTAAATATGGAATGAGTTTCTCAATTTTTTCTACTTGTTTGGCATAAATACTATTTGCCATTTTATTTGAGCCTGACGCTAATCCTTGGGTTTGCATTAACTTGCATAATTGAACTAACAATTCAGCTTCAGTCTCTTTTGCGCCTGTATATTTGGCATATTTTGTAATGAATTTTAAGGCTTTTCTTAGACTTCTCTTCACTTGATATGGAGGCAGGTATTTTATATCTTTTAACAATTCAGATACATCTTCTCTTAAGTCAGCAATATATCCTGACAAATTATCTTCGTCAAAAAGAAGGTAAGAAATGAGTTCTTTATTTTCGGTTTTTGATTTAATAACTTTCAGTAGCAGAGACAAAACCCTTTGCGGCGAACTAGTTTCCAATTCTTTTTTAATCTGATGCAACGTTGCTGCTTTCATACTATCTATAATTTATTGTCTTGGATTGATGGACAAAAATACTACTTGTATCATCTTTTGACACATTTTATAAGGAAAGAATATTTGGTAAATAATGTAAACAACTGAGCACTTCAAATGGCTTTTTTGCCTAAAAGTTCAATTTTATTACTTTTTTAACTCAAAAGAGTTACTTTTTTTTGGAATCAGCGTATAAAATGAAATAATTTTACAATTATTACTAAGTAAATAATATACTTTTACACCAAATTTTAAAAGTGTCCTTTTTAAAGAATAAAGTTTTATTTGGTATTGCTTTTTTGATACTTCTTAATATAACATTTGCTTTCGTACAAGAAAATCAAGTTGGGTCATATTATGCCCATAATTCAATACTTAGTCCTATCAAAGGAGTTACAGTTGTAGCGCCTCCCAAGCCACTTAATACAAAATCTTTGTTGCCACTTGCAAATATCCAAGCTGAATGGGTAGCATTTGTACCATATGGATTTAGTAGAAAAGGAAATCCCTCCGTTTCGTTTAATCTAGATAGACAATGGTGGGGAGAAAGAAGTGAAGGTATAGAAAGTTCAATCATAACTGCGAGAGAAGTTGGTCTAAAAGTAATGCTTAAACCACAAGTCTACATTGGTGGAGGATGGGTAGGAGATATGGATTTTGAGTCAGAGTCAGATTGGAAAAAATGGGAAGAAAATTATGCTGCTTATATCAAAGAATTTGCGCGTATCGCAGCAAAACATAATGTTGAAATGTTTTGTATTGGAACAGAATACAATGTTGCCGTAAAAAAGCGATCAAGTTTCTGGAAGCAGCTCATAAAGGATGTGAGACAAACATACAAAGGGCAATTAATCTATTCTGCAAATTGGGACAATTATCAAGATGTGCCTTTTTGGGATGATCTCGACTATATAGGTATTAGCAGTTATTTCCCGCTTTCAGATGCACAAAATCCAACGATAAATCTCCTTTACAAAGAGTGGAAACCGATCAAAAAAACTTTAAAAAGCTTTTCACGTAAGCATAATAAAAAAATTATTTTTACGGAATACGGATATTTATCAGTAGACGGTTGCGCTGGAAAAACATGGGAGTTAGAAAAAAACATACATTCTCTCACCATCAATCACCAAGCACAATGCAATGCTTATGACGCTCTATGGTCAAGTTTCATAGAAGAAGATTTTTGGGGTGGTGGATTTTTATGGAAGTGGTTTCCAGATAATATGGGTCATGAAGGTTACTTCGAAAAAGATTATACCCCACAGGAAAAACCCGCAGAAAAGGTCTTAAAAAAATGGTTTAATACAAGTAAATAATTGGTCAGTCATGATTCGTGTCATTCAGAGTGCAAAAGAACTATCAAATGTTGTAATTTTTAATCGTGACAAGGGTTATTCCATAGGATTTGTACCTACGATGGGAGCGCTTCACGAAGGACATATCACACTTGCTAAAAAGAGTAAAAGAGAAAATGACATAACCATCGTTTCTATCTTTGTCAATCCCACTCAGTTTAATGACAAAAAGGACTTGGATAAATACACTAGAGATCTAGATGGTGACATCTTAAAACTTATACCCACAGATATTGATATCGTTTTTGCACCGACAGCAGCAGAAGTATATCCCGATGGCGAACAAGCAGGACAAGAGATAGATTTAGCCGGCCTTGATACCTATATGGAAGGAAAGTTCAGACCAGGACATTTCAAAGGAGTTGCACAAGTCGTAAAAAGATTATTAGACATCGTCATGCCAGATAAATTGTACATGGGACAAAAAGATTTCCAACAGTTTACCATCATTGACCACATAATAAAGACTTTAGGTATTAAAACCACTTTGGTCGTTTGCCCTACTATACGAGAAGAACATGGCTTGGCTATGAGTTCAAGAAACGAAAGACTTACCAAGGAGACAAGAGCAAAAGCAGGCATCATCTACAAAACACTTCAAACCATAAAACGCAATAAGTCCAAAAAATCTATTACAGAATTGACAGAAAATGGATTAAAAAAACTCAATATCCCACCTTTCGAACCAGAATATCTGACTCTAGTAGATGGTTACAATCTGACACCCGTGACGGATATAAATGCTTCAGATTACGTAGTAGCGTGTGTAGCAGTGTGGGCTGATGGCGTACGACTGATAGATAATATTATTGTGAAGAAGTAGGGAAGTAATAGTTTCATCACCTAATTCTCATTCGTTTGTTATTATCCCCAAAAAAATACTCGTACCTTTGACCTGAATATTAGGGTAATGAACATCACTAAAGTCAAAGATATTTTTATCAAAGAATTGTCGATCGAATTTCGACAAAAATTTGCTTTGGGTGGAATATTTCTATTTGCGACTACAGTAGTGTTCATCGTATATAAGTCTTTCAATAATATCAACCCTAGAGAGTGGACAATCCTCATATGGATCATCATGCTTTTTGCAGGATTAAATGCTATCGTCAAGAGTTTTCTCCAAGAAAAAAAAGAAACTTATCTCTACTACTACACCTTATTTGATCCTATAGATCTTATAGTAGCCAAACTGCTCTACAATTTCATGTTTTTATGTGTCTTATTTCTGATCATATTGGGTGTGATGTTTATATTCACTGGTTTTCCAGTCAAAGATTATAGCCTGTTTTTTATGGGGTCAGGACTTGGGATATTCGGTATTTCGATCGTTTTTACATTTGTGTCCGTGATATCGGCGGCAGATTCTGGCAGTAGCACTATGATGTCAATCTTGGCTTTGCCATTGGTATTACCGATTGTGCTGCTTTTATTAAAAATAACGACGGTAAGTGTCAGATTGCTCGTAGATACTGCAATAATGGATGATGTAATGATGTTAATAGGGGTAGATTTTATTTTATTAGGAGCCATGTTATTACTTTTCCCTGGTTTGTGGAGAAGTTGATTGTAATCAAAAAATAATAATTAAATAGATGAACGGATTTTGGTGGAAAATAGGAGGCGCGTTGATCTTTTTGTACGTGTTGATAGGTGGCTTAGTCATTCCCATCAAACCTGGTATTACCTCAGTTACGCCAAGTAATGCAAAAAGTGGAGAAGATATTACCTTTAATGTAGTCGGGTATAATACCCATTTTCTAGCAGCTACCAAGGTGAGAGCATGGTTAAAACTAGACTCTATCCATGCAATCTCAGCAACAGAAATCCAAAAAATTACCGAAAACGAAGCAAAGTTTACCTTCAGTATACCTGCTAATTTTCCTGTAAAGGAAGCGGTCCAACCACTTTCCCTTATTGTGGATAATGATGTAGATGGTGTTTTTGTACAGCCCAATGCAATTTTTGCGACAGTAGCAGATTCGTCGGCAATATCTGGTGAAGCATGGAAGTCTTCAGGCATAGGCCAATTTAGTGTGGTGGAAGGTATAAAATTTCCATACCGCAATATTCTGAATGAGACCATAAGAAATACATTTTTCCATATTGCGTTGTGGTTTGCCATGTTTATATTATTGATAGTAGGTGTGTATCACGCAGTCAGATTCCTGAATACTGGTGACATGATCCATGATATCAAATCTGCATCTTTCAATAAAATAGGCATTATGTATGGCGTGTTTGGGTTGATCACTGGTTCCGTATGGGCAAAGTTTACGTGGGATACTTTCTGGACTTCTGATGTTAAACTCAATATGACAGCTATAGCCATGCTTATTTACCTTGCTTATTTGGTGCTGCGTGGCTCTTCTTCCGACCACGATCGTAGGGCCAAACTCTCGGCATCTTACAGTATTTTTGCCTTTGTGGCACTTATACCATTGGTCTTTATTATACCACGTATGACCGACAGTTTACATCCCGGCAATGGTGGGAATCCGGCCTTGGGTGGTGAAGATCTAGACAATACGCTTAGATTGTTTTTTTATCCATCTATCATAGCATTGGCACTTCTAGGAACATGGATGTCGCAATTATTGATAAGGTACGAAAAGTTAAAGGAAAAAGTATTATTGAAAAACCAATAAAGAAATATTTATGAAGAAGTTTTTATCTTTGACTTTTATTAGTCTGTGTGCAGTCTTGCCTCTAATGGCTCAAGGAGATTCATTAGACTTCCTAAGGAGTACAGGCAAAATTTATTCTGTAGTCATAGTGATTGCAGTTATTTTCATAGGAATAACCATTTTATTATATCGTTTAGATCGTAAACTAACCAAATTAGAAAATCAAATTAAAAATGAGCAGTAAACAAGCAAAATTTTTTGAAAGTGTGCAGAGCAACTTCGATCGGGCTGCAGCACACACAGACATTCATCCTGGATTGTTACAACAAATCAAGGTTTGTAATGCTATCTACCAAATGAATTTCCCTGTGAAAATAGGCGATTCATATCAGGTGATAGAAGCATATAGGGTGCAACATTCACACCATAGACTACCTACTAAAGGTGGTATCAGGTTCAGCCACTTGGTAGATCAAGAAGAAGTCATGGCACTAGCGGCATTGATGACTTACAAGTGTGCTATCGTAGATGTACCTTTCGGAGGTGCAAAAGGTGGTGTGAAGATTAGCCCAAGAGCATACTCAGCTGAAGAACTCGAACGTATCACGAGAAGGTATACGGTAGAGCTTATCCGTAAGAATTTCATAGGACCTAGTATCGATGTACCCGCACCAGATTATGGTACAGGAGAGCGAGAAATGGCTTGGATTCTAGATACTTACCAAACATTCAAAGGTGGTGAGATAGATGCAGCTGGTTGTGTTACAGGTAAACCAGTACGCCAAAATGGTATCAGCGGACGTACAGAGGCTACTGGTAGAGGCGTTTATTATGCAATAAGAGAAGTGTATAATGATGACTCACAACTCAAAAGAATAGGTGCAACAAAAGGTATAGCTGGAAAGACAATGGTCATTCAAGGTATGGGAAATGTAGGTTCGTACACCGGTCTTATATCTCAACAAGAAGGCGATGTGAAAATCATAGGCCTATCTGAAATGGAAGGTACCGTCTACAGCGAAAAAGGAATCGATATGCAAGCAGCATTAGATTATAGAAAAGCTCATGGTACAATTCTGGGTATGCCGGGCACAGTCACTTTAAATGATAGAGGAGATTGGGTAGGTATAGAATGTGATATTTTGGTCCCAGCGGCTTTGGAATCTGTAATCACAGAAGAAAATGCTGGTCGCGTAAAAGCAAAAGTAATCGCAGAAGCTGCAAATGGCCCGATAACAGCAGGTGCAGCAGATATTATAATCAAAAATGGCGGTGTGATCATTCCTGATATGTATTGTAATGCAGGAGGTGTGACGGTTTCATATTTTGAATGGTTAAAAAATCTTTCTCACATGAGATTTGGTCGAATGGATAAAAGATTTAATCATAATACATATTTAAATATTGTATCTACTTTTGAAAACCTTACAGGTAAATCAATTAGCGAAAAAGAAAAACAATTTATCACACGTGGCGCAGAAGAAGTAGATTTGGTACGTTCAGGGTTAGAAGAAACCATGATCAATTCTTATCACCAAATCATGGAAGTTTACCATTCTTATCCTAAAGTTGACAACCTTAGAGATGCGGCCTTTATTTGTGCTTTAAATAAAGTAGCAGGAGATTATATGACATTGGGCGTATTCCCATAATTGTTTATTTTCATTTTAGCCACCACATAATAATAAGAAAGGCGATAAATCATTTCGATGGATCGCCTTTCTGTTTTTATGAAATGTCATAACACCAGCCACTTTAGTGTCTTGGATTCACCCGTCTTGTTATTTCTAATATGTACAAAATAGAGTCCCTGGCTCAAACGATATGGTTCTATATCGTATCTAGTTTCCATAACTCCTGGGCCTGATAAAAAACTACATACACCATCCTTAATGCCATATGTTTTGACCACACTTCCACCGATGTTTATAATGCTAACATGGACATCCTGTGGTAGATTAAATAATTTTAACGCAAAAGAAGATTCTCCCAAACTAACAGGATTTGGAGCCAAATAAACATTGCCAAGCTCTCCTTCTTCTTTTAAAAATGAATTTATTGTGTCAAATCCAAATTCATACACTGGATAATCTTCATCTGTTAAACATTCCCTTTCCCGATCAACATCATATCTTCTACTTTCTCCATATGGATTGTCTACACGAAGTTTCAAGATCATATCATTGGGAATAAGTCCTTCGCTAAGAGGTAATAGTTGAGCACCTTTGGGTAAAATAGGAAATGACGTCCAAGTAATAGCGCTACATACTTTTGCCCTCTCTAAGTTTTTGGGAATACTTCCATTTTCTCCCCTCATCATTTTTTTTGCAAAAGAAGCACAGCCATCATACTCTTGGCGGGTGACATAAACATAATGTTGACCACCGGCCACTATTCCTATTGGATCAATTATTGTCAGTATTTCATCAGTTATTGGATCCTTAATCACAAGATTATCAATAGCTAACTGGGAGGAGGGATTAAAAATCATATCACCACCTAAGGCTACACCATCTTTCAAAACACTTTTCATGTCTACTTGTGTACCATTAATATTTACCATGGTATCTCTATAAAGACTACTTTCGCCAAAAAATATATTTAGTCTTTTGCCTGTTTCTACATCTACAGCATATCCTGGAAAATAACTAAATCCTATGGTTCCATCATTTATAGGATTACCATTTTGGTCGATAGATGGCGCATTTCTTAATTCAAAATTTTTTCTTTTTCCACTTGTACCATCTGCCAAATCAGGAGACGTACTTTCTACAACGATACATTTGCTCCACTTGGTTTTGTCACTTGTCATGATGATATCTACATTATTGAGATCTCTATATCTTAAACTATTTAATGCGGGTCCCGACATTATTGACATCACTTCCCTTGCTGACGGGCTTAAGAAAAATGGAATATCATTATGTCTACTGGACATAAAGGGTATAAAATAACCATCACCGAGCTTTGAGAGTACGTTGTTGCGATCTTGCATTGGACTACCCGCAGGATTGATATAATCATACATATTACCTTGGATTTCCCCTCCTTCGGTTACTGCTCCAAACCATTTCGGACCATCAGGGTTGAGATAGTCTATTTTGGCTCCGATACCACCTTTCTGAATGCCCGATGCTTGAGAAGCTGGCTCTGGACGGTTTTCTACAGTAATTGAAAACCCTAATTCGTCTACTACATATTCCTTAATGTAAAACAAAGGTTTATTTTCTAAAACAACAACATTGTCCGTAATATTTGTAAGTGTCCAAGTAGCATCGTCATCGTAAGTACAAATTGGTCTAGAATAATTAAAATTTCCAGTAATTTCTAGACGATACTTTTTGTCTTTTAGTTTTGAAGGGTCAAGAATTTTGCCTACCAATGGACCAAATCCAGTACGATATGTTATCTTTCCATCAAAGTCATTAGCCAGCATTTTGTCATACATATCTGATGTAACATCTAGAAAAACATTTGGATTCCCTTCACCCGAAATTCGCGTGACTTTAAGTTGACTTTCGATTTGGTTCTCATTTTGTCTTGGTATGAATGAATAGCTTTGGATATTTACCCTACCGTCTATATATGAAGTTCGTTGACCATAATTGTCCTGTGTATTATATGGTCTCCATTCATTATGCGCATAAGCTACTGCACTAAAATAATATTTTTTACCATTGACTAGCGACTTTTCTTCATCAGCAAATTGGTCTTCGGTAATGGTAAAAGTGTGTTTGATGCCCAAATTTGCTCCACTTATCATAAGTTTTGGTTGCCAAACATAAGGATATGCAAACTCTGATGTATCTGGATTTTCTATAGGAAACCAATTGTAAATATCTGCCACATTGTTTTTGATATCAGTTTGTGCGACAAGTCTTGCAAATGATGGGTCTGTGTATTGATTATATCTTACAGATTCGTCCTTAAGTTGATAAATTTTATATCCTTCAAATCTATATTGGTCATCAAATCCTGGAGGTAAATAAAGAGTAGCTTCACTGAAAGATTCGTCATAATTATTGGACCAATCTTTATTGTTTTTTAGAATCAATATAAGCTCCTTATCTTTTTCTATGCATGATACGTCCGGTGCGTAGGGACCTTCTTGAGGCTCATTAAAACAGTTTCCAAAAAACCATTGAGTCACGCCATTAATGTACCTCATTTTTGTAAGATCAGGACAAGGAAGCGGAACATCAAAAACTGAAAAGATATTAACAGTCAATAGGTTAATAGCACCAGGTTGTAGTAATAATGGACCTGTGGACATATAAAATTTTCTATCAGAATAAGGTAGAGCTGATGTACACATAGACCATTCAGTATCTTCATTTGGACTTCCTGAAAATGCAAGTCTAACAGTATCTGAGCTGCTCGGATTATAACCTGATCCACCAAAAGTAAATGGAGTCTCGTCTGCCCAAAATCCTCTAATATAATTGTAAAAACCATCTTCTCTACCTCTAAGCGGATCACATGTACCTGGAGGAAAACTTGATCCAGGTAGCCTACAATTTTCCGAATATGTAAAGGAAGAAATTCCAATTTCTACAACGGTATCTTGCGCCCCTGTATTTGGTATAGGGTCGATCAAAATCTTTTGACCAAATTGATCCACGACAAATTTACCATTCGTATCTCTTTTAAAAACCTTGGGTCCATATGGCTTGTGTAAAAAACTAAGCCCTATCATAGGTATATTTTCACTATAGAAATTATCACCATTGCAGTCTGAACCATCGCCATCCACTGCGTCTTGATTATAAATATAAGCCACATCACTAGTTTTGTCATAACCAAAGTAATCGTCACTATAACACCCAAGATCAGGGTCCACCCAAAAACCAAAATAAAAATCTATTAAATCTTCGGTTGCTTTATTGATAAGCTTATACTGATAAAAGGTCATGTCATTGACTTCGTTTTTCGTATTGTAAGCATAGGCACTTACTTGTACTTCCATCTGTATTTTATTTGGACCAGACAACGTTTGTGGACCGCCATTATCATTAAATACGAAAAAATTTATCTCAGTAGGTAGATAAGGACTTTGGCTATAGCCCACCTCACAGCCGCTTCTCAGAACTATAGGATAGTCTCCTTTACATGGATCATATTTACCATTACTATCATAATCCCAATATTCTGCCAATGTTTGATCTGGTAACGACCAAGGATATTTTTCATTCCAATAGGGATTACCTTGAGCTGGCCAATACTTGACATCATCGGGTATTTTAGTACAGTCATATGGCAAATTATTTTCCTTTGCTTTATTCCATGCCGAAATATGGTCTTCTATATTTTTGCCTTTTACGGTAAAAATTTTATCCCAGTCATCACAAAATTGCTTCTCGGTAGCACCATCATAATTCAGTGGCCCAGGAAAAAAATCAGAGCCATTTTGCTGATAATCACTTGCTGCCAATCTGATATTTCCTGCGCGATCCTTACCTCCTAGCCATATTCCTGCTGCATGAATTCCTGAAACATTGGATGTGCCTGATGCTTTGTTTGGCGTAATGTATTGACCTCCTTCAAATAAAGTTCCACCATTGTGGAGTCTAGCCCTAACATTATTTACATTCATATCGTAAGTAGCCGTAGGGCGTGAACAGTCAGACTTCATACTTGAATGAGTATAATGTCCATTTTTATTGTGCTTGGGACTTGGTTTAGACCCACAAATTAATTTGACAGGTAAGAACCATATTCCAATGAAAATTGAAATACAATATATTTTATTCATTTGTGTTATTTTTGTTTGTTAGTTTAACCTGAATTATGCATTAGAAAATCTATTACGAAGCTAACTTGCTGCAAATCAGAATCCGCCGAGGCGGACAACTTATCTTCTGTAACCATAGCGGTGCTATGCTTTTCGAATCTAAGTTGCTGATTTATTGAAATTTATCTTCTCATTACGAATTCTAATGCATAAACCAGGTTTAAGATATTTTGAATTACAGCACCATCCACTTGAGCGTTTTAATATTTCCTGTTTTATGATCTAGGATGTGAACAAAATTCAGCCCTTGTCTGAGCAAATTTGTTCCTACATTATAGCTAGTTTCTGTGACTCCAGGACCTGACAAACTCTCTACATTAGCTTCTGATGGTAAGAATTTTTTGACCAAATTACCATTAAGATCGATGATACTTACGGAAGATTCTGCTGGAAGGTTATATAGTTTAAGTGCTATTTCTGCTTGTACTAAGTTTGTAGGATTTGGAGATAAAAAGACTCTTTCTAGACTGTTATCTGAGGAAACAAAAGAAACAAAATTGTCAAACCCAAATTCATACACAGGATGGTCTCCTACAGTCTCACATTCACGTTCACGGTCGATATTGTATTTTCTACTTTCTCCGTAAGGATTATCTACCCTTAGTTTTACGATGACATCATTAGGTATAAGACCTTCACTGAGTGGCAATAATTGGGCATCTGTCGACAATACAGGGAATGATGTCCAAGTGATAGCCGCACCTACTTTGCCCCTATTTATATTGCTTGCTGTGGTACCTCCTGCCGTTCTTTGTAGCTTTGTAGCTAAAGAAGCACACCCATCATAGGCCTGACGAGTGACATAAATGTAATGTTGTCCTCCTGCTACGGTCGCTCTTGGATCATTGAAAGATATGATTTCACTCGTTACAGGATCTCTTACTACTAGGTCTTCGATCACCACTTGAGATGAAGGGTTAAATATCATATCTCCACCCAAAGCAACTTCATCCTTTAGTAAGGTTTTTAAATTGGTTAGTGTACCATTTATATTGATAATTGTGTCAATGTAAAGACTGCTTTCGCCAAAAAAGATATTTAGTCTTTCGCCCGTTTCTACATCTACAGCATATCCTGGGAAATAGCTAAATCCTGATGTTCCATCATTAAGTGGGTTGCCATTTTGGTCAATGGAAGGTCCATTTCGTAATTCGAAATTTTTTCTATTGCCTAATGTCCCTTCATCCACTAAATCCGGCGCTGTGCTTTCTACGACCATGCACTTACTCCACTTAGATTTATCTTTAGTCAAGACAATGTCTACATTATTTAGATCTCGATATCTCAAACTATTAACACTGGAACCTACCATAAAGGACATTAATTCTCTAGCAGCGGGACTTAAATAAAATGATGGTGCAAATTCATATCTTGTAGAAATAAATGGGACAAAATATCCTGTTCCCATAGAAGATAACTCAAGATTTGGATCCTGTGCTCTAGGGGAAAGAAAGTTTAAAAAATTATTTGACTTATTGCGAACTTCTTGTTCGTAGGTAATTGCTGAGAACCATTTAGAAGCATCTAGATTAGAATATTCGACTTTTTGGCCTACAGCGCCATTATTAGAATACAATTGAGTACCCGGCTCTGTATGTTGATTGACCGTGATGGCAAATCCCAATTCATCTACCACATATTCTTTGATTTCAGTGAGAGATTTATCTTGCAGAATGACTGTGTTTTCAGTGATATCTGTGAGCTTCCAAACAGCATCTTCTTCATACGCACATATGGATCTGTTCGAATTAAAGTCACCTGTAATTTCTAGTCTGTAAACTTTGTTTTGCAATTTTGACTCATCTATTATTTTTCCTTGTAGTGGACCGTATCCTGTGAGATAGGTAATTTTCCCATCAAAATCATCACGCAACATTTTTTCATACATTTCTGGTGCAAGTTCTAAAAATACTTTTGGATTTCCTTCGCCAGAGATGCGTGTTATTTTGAGTTGTTGTTTTTCTTTAGAGATGTCTTGTTTTGGTGCAAAAGTGTACGTTTTGACGTTTTTAAAACTTTCGATGTAGGATGTTTTTTGTCCAGTATTGTCATTGATATTAAAAGGTTTCCACTCATTATGTGCATAAGCCACTACCATAAAATGATAGTTTTTACCATTTACAAGGATTTTGTTTTCAGTAGCAAACTGATCTTCTGTAAATGAATAAGATGGTTGTATACCTGTATTTGAACCTGAAGCTTTTAACTCTGGCACCCAAATGTAGTCTTCAGTGGCATTTGGGTCAGGATTGACGATATTTTTCCAATTAAATATTTCAGTGATGTTGTTTTGAATGTCAGATTGTGCGACAAGCCTAGCTAAGGCAGTATTATCCAGCTGTTGTCGAGTCACATTGGGACTTGAAAGTTGAAAAATCTTGTATCCTTCGAATGTATAATATTGGTCAAAAGGCTCAGAAACGGATAGGATTTTTTCTTTGTATTTTTCTTCAAAGTTATTTGATTGTTCGTCATTGATAAGTTGTAAAACAATTTCTTTATCATTCTCAGTTCCCAAAATATCTGGTGCATCTGGTCCTACAATTAAAGTTTCAAAACAATTGTCGAATAACTCTTGTGACAATGTATTTACATACCTAAGCTTGCTAATATCAGGACAAGGGTGTTTAATGTCGAATGCTGTAACGATAGAAACGGTAAGTTGATTGACAGATCCTGGTTGCATCAGCATAGGTCCTGTGGACATTAACATACGTCTATCTTCAAAAGGAAGATTGGCTGTACACATCGACCAGCCATTAGGGTCATTTGGGTCACCATCGAATGCATAATAAGTAGTATCTGTGGACCCAGAATTGTATCCAGAATATAATCTTGTAAAAGGAGTGCCATCAGACCACAACCCTCTCATATAATTATAAAACCCTTCTTCTCGACCGCGTTGTGGATCACATGTATTATAATTATGCAACCAGCAATTTTCCATATAAGTGAATGATGTAATACCTAGTTCTACTAATGTATCTTGAAGTCCACTGCCTGGTGTAGGGTCAACTAATATTTTATTTCCTTCATTATCATAAATTAGATTTCCATTTTGATCTCTTTTAAATACTTTTGAACCCAGTGGGCCACGAACATAAGAAAATCCTATAATGGGAATATCATAGCCATATGAATTTGTGCCTTCACAAGCCGTTCCAATTACACCATCAGCGGCATCTTGGTTATAAATGTAAGCCATATCTGTGATTGGGTCATAACCAATGTAATCATCTTGGTAGCATCCTAAATCCGGATCTATCCAAAAACTAAAATAACAATCCACAAGATCTTCAGGAGCTTTATTGATGAGTTTGTATTGATAGAAGGTCATATCATTGAGTTCGTCACCACTTTCATAGGCAAATGCATTGACTTGAACTTCCATTTGCATTTTATTTGGGCCACTTAAAGTCTGAGCATTTCCTGCATCGTTAAAAACAAAGTAGTTAATTTCAGCAGGAATTTTCAGCCCTTCATGGTATGCTGCATCACAACCTCTATCATCTAATACAGGGTAGTCACCTTCACATGGATTGTATCTTCCATCACTATTAAAATCCCAAAATGCTGCAAGTGACTGCTCTGGCAATTCGAAACCATATTTTGAAGCAAAATAAGGATTACCTTGAGCGGGCCAATATTTTATATCATCTGGAACTTTATTACAATCAAAACTACCACTAGATTGTGCTTTTTGCCAAGATTTGATATGTGATGCTATATTTTTACCCTTGACGGAAAATATTTTGTCCCAATCCTTACAATATTCAGAACTTGTCGTTCCATTCACATCGAGTGGTCCCGCAAAAAAGTCAAATCCTTCTGATCTATAAGTAACAGCTGATAGTTTTATATTTCCTGATCTGTCAGTGCCACCGATCCATACACCCGCTGCGTATATGGCGGATACTGGTAATTGTCCTGTTGCAGGTGCTGGTGTTATATACGCTGCAGATGAGAATAAATCGCCACCTGTAAGTAATCGCGCACGCACATTATTCACATTCATATCGTATTGTGCCGTAGGACGTACACAATCATTTATCAATAGTTGCTGTTTGGGCGCATTAGTTTTAGGCAATGGATTCTCTCCACCAAAAACAAGCTGTGACACACCAAAAAATACTAAAAGAAGGATGTAAGTTGACTTTCTGTTCATAACTTTAATGTTTTAATAAGTTTTAGAACAGCAAGATATCGTTTCTATCTACATGATAACCAAAATGATATGATTAAATCCACTGTTTTGTATCAGTGGCGACTTAAATCCAATATTTTATATCTTAATCTTATAGAACCATCCATTTTAATGTCTTAATATCTCCTGATTTTTGGTCTATAATCTGTACAAAATGGAGGCCTTGGCTTAGCCCGTCGGTATTGATGTTAAACTTAGATTCTTTTACTCCTGGACCAGTTAAAAAGTCTGAACTACCTTCATTCTGATGACATTTTTTAACAAGATTTCCTTTAGTATCATAGATATTTATAGTCACTTGTTCTGGTAGATTGAATAATCTTAAAGTAATGTCCGACTGTGCTCGCAAAATTGGGTTTGGCGAAAGGAAGATATTGGATAGATGGTTGAAAGAGTTGGTGGAAGACGATATATTTGTAAATTCAAATTCATAAAGGTGTTTTGTAATAAGTTTTTGATTTTTTGATTCCTCGCTATTTTGCAAAATAATATTCCCTTCCGTAATACAATCCCGTTCACGGTTAATATCAAAAATTCTGCTTTCACCATAAGGATTATCTACTCTAATTTTTAATACAATTTCATTAGGTATAAGTCCTTCGCTTAATGGCAATAACTGAGACCCCTCTGAAAGTATGGGAAATGAAGTCCACGTTATAGCAGCACCTACTTTACTCCTATTTAAATTGCTTGCAGTTGTCCCACTTACAGTTTGTTGTAGTTTGGATGCCATAGATGCACAACCATCATACTCTTGTCTTGTAACATAGATGTAATGTTGTCCACCTGCAACAGCTGCCCTAGGATGATTAAAAGACACAATTTTATTTGTTAAAGGGTCTCTTGTAATTAAGTCTTCAATGACAACCTGAGAAGATGGATTGAAAATCATGTCACCTCCAAGAGCTCTATTATCATTAAGTAAAGACTTTAAATCTGTTAGGGTTCCATTCACTTCAATTATCGTGTCGTTATAAAGACTACTTTCTCCAAAAAAGATATTGAGTCTTTTACCGGTTTCAACATCTACGGCATATCCAGGAAAATAGCTAAAACCATTTGTTCCATCATTAAGTGGATTACCATTATGGTCAATTGAAGGATTATTTCTTAATTCGAAGTTTTTTCTATTTCCACTTGTTCCTTCATTTTTGAAATCTGGAGCAGTACTTTCTACGACTAAACATTTACTCCACTTTGATTTATCGTTTGTCAAAATTATATCAACATTGTTTAGGTCTCTATATAATAAACTATTTACAGAACTGCCTAGCATATATGCCATGATTTCTCTTGCAGCAGGGCTGAGATAAAATGGAATTTCATTATTAAACCTAGTGGTAAGAAAAGGTACAAAATAACCTTCCCCAAGATTTGAGAGTTCATTTTTAGGGTCTTGAGGATTATTTGATATGAAGTTAAGAAAATCACTCTTAGTTTCAATACTGTTTCGATCGTATTTGATTGCAGAAAACCATTTAGGCCCATTGATATCTTTATATATTAATTTTTGCCCTATACCACCATTTTTTTCATAAATTTGTGTTCCAGGTTCAGCGTGTTGATTTACAGTAATTGCAAATCCCAATTCTTCTAACGCATATTCTTTTATAAAATATAGAGGTTTGTTTTCTAGAATTATTAAATTTTGTGAAACATCTTTAAGTTGCCATACAGCATCATCAGAATATTCACAAAATAATTTATTATTATTAAAATCGCCTATAATTTCAAGACTATAAATTTTGTCTTGTAATTTTGATGGATCAATAACTTTTACTTGTATTGGGCCAGAACCAGGCTTGTAAGTAATTCTACCATCAAAGTTTTCGCTGAGCATCTTTTCATACATCTCGGGTTCAACTTCAAGAAATACTTTTGGATTTCCTTCCCCAGCAATTCTAGTAACTTTGATTTGTCCTCCGTTATTTGTAAAGTCATATTTTGGTACAAAAGTAAATACTTTGACATTGTTTAAACTCTCTATGTATGGTGTTTTCTGGCCAGAAGTGTCTGTAGGATCGAACTCTTTCCAATTGTTGTGTGCGTAAGCGACTACCATAAAATGATAGTTTTTGCCATTTATCAGCGTTTTATCACCTGTCGCAAATTGGTCTTCTGTAAATGAAAAATTATTAATTAACCCACTATTTGAAGCGACCACTTTTGACTCTTTCGTCCAAATATAGTCTTCATTCGATGTTGGGTCTGGATTAACTATGTTTTTCCAATTAAATATTTCGGTGATGTTATTTTGAATATCTGACTGTGCAATAAGTCTAGCCGATCCAATATCATTTAATAGTTGCCTAGAAGTATTAGCTGTTCTTACTTGATACACCTTATATCCTTCAAATTTGTAAAACTGATCAAATTGGTCATCAACAGTTGATATGCGTTCCGTATAACTTTCCTGATAATTATTAGAAGATACTAGGTTATCAATATTAATGATGATTTCTTTATCTTTTGATTCTGCTAATAATTCTGGTGCATCGGGTCCTACTACTAAGTCTTCAAAACAATTGCCAAATAGGTTTTGTGCTAGGGAATTGTTGTATCTTAGTTTTGAAATATCTGGACAAGGATGCTTGATGTCAAATGCCGTTGTAACCACAAAAGTAAATTGATTGATCGCACCTGGTTGAAGTAAAATAGGTCCTTGTGTTAATAGTAATTTTCTATCGCCATTTTCCAAATTTGATGTACACATAGACCATCCATTTGGGTCATTGGGTTCGCCATCGAAAGCAAATCTAACAGTATCTGTTGAGGCTGGATTATAACCTGAACCACCAAAGGTCAATGGAGTACCATCCGCCCATAATCCACGCATATAATTGTAAAAATCATCTTCTCTACCTCTACGAGGGTCACATGTACCTGGAGGAAAACTTGATCCAGGTAGCCCACAATTTTCCATATAATTTACAGATGATAGACCTACCTCAACGATTGTGTCTTGTTGGCCTGTATTTGGAAGAGGGTCAATCAATACCCTGTTGCCATTATTGTCCAAAAGAATCTTGCCATTTGCATCTCTCTTAAATATTTTTGGTGCTCTAAGGCCTCCGAAAAAATTAAAACCAATCAATGGAATATTTGTGCCGTAAGTATTGGTTCCTTCACATGTCGATCCATCTACACCGTCTATTTCATCCTGATTATAGGCATAGGCCATTTTATTGATTGGGTCATAACCTATATAATCATCTTGGTAACAACCTAAATCTGGGTCAATGTAAAAACTAAAGTTACAATCGATAAGGTCTACGAATTCTTTACTTATGTGTTTATATTGATAAAATGTGATATCATTTATTTCATCATTTGTCGAATATGCAAATGAATTTACTTGGACTTCCATTTGCAATTTATTTGCTCCACTTAAGGTTTGAGCATTACCATTATCGTTAAAAACAATAAAATCAATTTCTGCTGGTATAACTAAACCTTCGTGATAACCTTCGTAACAGTTTCTATCAGTGACCATAGGATAGTCGCCTTTGCAGGCATCATATTTACCGTTTGCATCAAAATCCCAATACGCCGCCAAAGTTTGATTAGGCAAATCCCAACCAAATTTCCCTTCAAAATATGGATTTCCTTGTGCTGGCCAATATTTAACATCATCTGGTATTTTATCACAATCCAAACTCTGTCCGGAAAGTTCTGCATCTTTCCATGCTTGAATGTGCTTTTTTATGTTATCGCCTTTTACACTAAATATCCTATCCCAGTTTTTACAATTTTGACTTTCTGTGGTGCTATTTACGTCCAATGGGCCTGCAAAATAATCATATCCTTCTGACCTGTAGGTAGATGCAGAAAGTCTGATATTTCCAGCTCTATCCTTTCCTGACATCCATATTCCCGCAGCGTAAATGGCAGACACAGGAAGTTGCCCTGCTTTAGGTACAGGTGTTACGTATGATGCAGTACTAAATAAATCGCCACCTGTCAATATTCTAGCTCGTACATTATTAACACCCATATCATACTGTGCGGTAGGCCTTACACAATCTGATCTAAAGGAAGCTTGTTCATTACTAAATTTTGGATTTTTTGGATTTTCCTTTGCATGAGAGACAATGGTTAAACCAAAAATCTGCAGGGCGATGATAAGGATTGCTTTTAAGTTCATACTAATTTTTAGTTCGATAATTTTAAGACTGCAAGGTAGTTTAAATGTTTAGAATAGTAAATAAAATTGGGATTTTAGTATCAATGGCGACATAAATAAACTACTTTTGGTATTTAAATCACCATCAATGCACACATTTAGAATCATATTTTTGCTTCAAATCATCTTTTTTTCTTCTTGTTATTCACAATCGAAAATTCCTAAAATGGCATCTTTACCTACCACATCTTTTGAACAAAATCCAAATACTACGTCTACTTATTCTGAAATTGTAGCTTATTATAATCAACTTGGAGAGTCATCTGATTTGATACAGGTGAGTGATTTTGGTATGACTGATAGTGGCTTCCCATTACAAGAAGTGGTGATTGCTAAAAATGGCCATTTCACTCCAGAAGAAAGTCGTAAAGGAGGTAAATCGATACTTTTTATAAATAATGGTATCCATCCTGGAGAGCCTGACGGTATGGACGCTTCAATGATTTTTGTACGCGATTTAATCACCAAACCTGAACTGACCGCTTTATTGGACAAAGTGACTGTTGTCGTGATTCCTGTGTACAATATTGGTGGCACTATAAATAGAAGTGCAACTAGTAGAGCCAACCAAAACGGACCAGAGGCTTATGGATTCAGAGGAAATGCAAAAAACTTAGATCTCAATAGGGATTTTGTCAAATGTGATAGTAAAAATGCTAGGTCATTTAATGCTTTTTTTCATAAATGGGATCCAGATGTTCAGATAGATACACATACTTCCAATGGTGCTGATTATCAATATACTATGACATTGATTGCTACTCAAAAAGACAAACTACACCCTATGTTAAGTAGTTTTATGACAGACTTGATGTTGCCAGATTTATATAAAAATATGAAGTCACAAAACTGGGAAATGGTGCCTTACGTCTATGCAAACGGGACACCTGAGACAGGTATTTATGGATTTATGGATCATCCTAGATATTCGTCAGGATACGCAGCTATGCATCATACCATCAGTTTTATGCCTGAAACACACATGCTCAAACCCTATGCAGATCGAGTATGGAGTACACATGCATTTCTGAAAGTTGGGTTACAATTTATGTATCAAAATGGAAATCGCCTTGCAGAAATACGCACTAAAGTAAAAAATGAAGTAAAAGAACAACAGTTTTTTGACCTATTACACGAAATCGATAAATCCCACCCAGATACCATTTTATTCAAAGGTTATGAAGCCAAATATAAGCCAAGCCTAGTCAGTGGTCTAGATAGATTGTATTATGATAGATCATCTCCTTGGGAAAAACCTGTTGCTTTTTATAATGACTATAAACCAACTCTTTCTACACAAAAACCCAAGGCGTACATCATTCCACAAGCATATGACGAAATCATTAGCAAAATGGAAGTGAATGGTGTGAAGGTAGATAAACTATCATCTGACACAGTATATAAAGTCGAATTGTATCATATTGATAGTTATGAGACATCCAAAGTTGCCTACGAAGGACATTACAATCATAGTGATGTAAAAGTTACTAAGATCGAAATGGACAAACAATATTATAAGGGTGACTTTATAATTTATACTAATCAAGTTTGTAACAGATATATCGTAGAAATGCTCGAGCCGCAAGGTGTAGATAGCTGGTTTGCTTGGAACTTTTTTGATGGTATTTTGATGCAAAAGGAAGGATTTTCTGCCTATGTATTTGAAGATTTGGCAGCGGAAATTTTAAAAAATGACGAAAACCTTCGCAGTAAATTAGCCCAAAAGCGAGCTGATGATCCTAAGTTTGCCACAAATGCTTGGGCACAACTTGATTTCGTGTATAAAAATTCACCTTATTACGAAAAAACACATAATTTGTATCCGGTAGCTAGGGTAAAGTAGAATATAAAATGTATTAAACAGTAGATTTTTGAAACTCAATTTTTGACGAATAATTGTACAAAATGTACGTTTAGAAAATTATTCCATACACTTGATAGTTTATATACAAAAGGAATGTGAAATAGCGTTATCTTTGATGACGTTTATGAGTGTTTTTATAATGGTCAATTTCTAGTTATAAGACTTGATGGAATGCTTTTTAAACATGTCGTATATCGGTATTTAGACACTTTAATTTCAAAATAAAACCAACCAAAATGAAGAACATCATTTTTTTGTTCATTGCATCTGTTCTATTTACAATTTCATGTAAATCTAAAAAAGATGTATCAGAATTGCTAGATGCGTCCAAAGATCAGGAACTCCTTGATCAATATTTTATGGCAGCAACAGTAGGTGTAATTTCAGCAAGTGATGACCTAAAGTTTGTACTAAAAGAACCATTAACAGGCGAAGTTTCAGAAGATGTTCTTCAAAAATTGGTTTCCCTTAGTCCTGCTGTAGAAGGTACCGTGACATTGTCCAATAATACCATCATCACATTTACTCCTAAAAAACCACTAGCTCCGAATGAAACATACACCGTGAAGCTAAACCTAATGTCCATTGATGCTACCAAATTTGATAAAAATATCGAATATCAAATCAAAACGCTTTCACAAGACATGAAAGTAGAACGAGAAGGTATCATCATCAATGAAAATGGAGATGTTTCTATCCTTCTCAATGTAAAAACAGCAGATAAAGTAGATGCGGATATATTGAAATCTTGTTTTACGACGAATGCGTCTGTTGTCGAAGTGATGGAAAAATCAAGCACTGAATATGAAGTAGAATGTAGATTTGCCAGTGGAATGAAACAAGACTCCAAAATTGCATATAGTGGAAAAAATATAGGCTGTGATGTTGAAGGAAATGTGGAGTTATTCGATATCGACACTAAACAATTTGGTGTAGTTTTTACCCATCAGAATACGACGGACAAAACATTTAATATCTATTTTTCACAACGTCTCAATAGACAAATGGATCTCACAGGTTTGGTAAAAGTCCAAAACCAAAATGCATCTTACACCGTAAAAGACAATGTACTCACGCTATTTTTAAATGAAGTTACGAATGTTGACAGAGTGGCTATTTGGATTTCCCAAGGCTTGAAATCCATAGAAAACAAAACACTTCCTACGGACTACACTTATGAAATTCAAGTCAAAGTGGATCATCCTGCAGCGGAGTTTGTGAGTGATGGCAATTATTTTCCTTCCGAAGGAGATTTTAAAATTCCAATCAAAACGCGTGCATTAAATGAATTGCGTCTAGTCGTCATCGAAATAAAACAAGAAAATGTGATGCACTACCTAGCTTGGCAGTCACTCGCTTATGCCGATTATTACAATCTTCGCATGTATGGCAAGCCTGTTTATGATCAAATTGTAACCTTAAACCAAGGACTCAAAGATAATGAAGGTTGGACGGTACATGGTATTGATTTATCAGAAAGAATTCGCAAAAATCCTGGTAGCATTTATCACATAGGAATGGAATTTGGACCACAAAATACATCACTTTCTTGTAAGGCGCAGCTCAAACAATTTAAGGTAAATAGCAAGATCCCTCAGAATGACTTTTTTACCATAAGGGATAATTATTACAATGATTATTATGGCTATTATGAAGATTATAATTGGCAAGAAAGTAATGATCCATGCAAATTGGCTTATTATGTAAATCAACAGCCTGTACATAAATTATTTATTTGTTCTGATTATTCTGTGATAGCCAAAAAAGCAGGGAGCAATTATTTTATAGCCATTACCAAACTTATGGATCTTAGTTTGGTGGCAGATGCGGAAGTAACTTTATACAATTTACAAGCTGAAAAAATAGCATCGGCTCGATCTTCAGGTGATGGTTTTGTGAAATTTGAAAATGTAATGTACGATGCAGCTGTACTGAAAGTCGAAAAAAACACCCATGTAACTTATCTTTCTTTGGACCCGAATCAAGGAAATTCACTCACAGAATTTGATGTTTCGGGCGAAAGGTCAGAGACTGATACTGAGTTTTTTGTCTATACGGATAGAGACATATGGAGACCCGGCGATAGTATTTATGTTGATGTCATGATCAATAAAGCACATTCTGATTTGCCAAAAGGCATGCCTATGGTGATGACTTTCTATAATGTGGACAACATGGTCGTAAACGAACAAGTCCAAAAAATAGACCTTGAAAACAAACAAATTTATAGCTTCAAAATCCATACTGCCGCAAATGCAAAAACTGGTCTGTATCGATGTATGTTTCAGATAGGACCCAAGTCTGTCAGAAAAAATATCAGGGTAGAAACTATCAAACCTAATACTGCTGAGGTCATTTATACCTTTGACAATAAAGAAGGAAATACGATTTATAGCGACGTTATTTCTGGTGCTATCCAAGCAAAATATCTTACAGGATTTGAACTGGGGAATGCTAAAATTAAAGCATCAGCAAGAGGAAGAAAAAATAGCAATCCATTTCCTGACTACAAAGATTACTACTTTGATGTGTATGACAATCCATCTATTGACAATAATATAGACATTTTAGATTTGACGGTCAATGACAAAGGTTATGGGAATTTCGATGGATCTACCTCACTCAAATATTTTAATACACCTATCAATGTATCTATCGAGACAGAAACTATTTTGCCTGGTGGTGGTACCAATAAAGAAGGAAAATCTGTTTTAGTATCACCGTTTGTATCATACATCGGTGCGTCTAGAAAAGATGGTTCAGGATGGAATGGCAACCATACTTTCCAAGAAAACATAGACATAAATCTGGTAAATCTTACCAACAAAGGCAAACTTAATCCTATCAACAATACGGTCAATTACACGCTTCAGCAGCACATTTCATCTTGGTGGGTGGACAAATATCGACTTCGATCATCAGGCAATTTCGTAAATGCAGATTTCTGGAAAGATATCGATAATGGTAATGCTTCTATCAAGGGAAAGGGGAAAATAACTTTCCCGAAAGGAAAGCTCACCAAAGGAGCTTACAAACTTACCATGGTAGACGAAGCTTCAGGTCATGCTACGCAGGTATTTTTTACAGTGTACGATGGTGTAGAAACAATACCTGGATCCCAACCTCATATCGTAGAGTTTCAGACAGATAAAGAAGCCTACAAAACAGGCGAAAATGTCAAATTGATGCTTCCAGATATTGAAGGTGCAAAAGCATTGGTTAGTATAGAAAGAGGCAATAGAGTCATCGGTCAAGTGTGGTACGACATGGCAAAAAGCAATAATGTAGTTACGTTACCAACTAACGAAAATTGGTCGCCAAATGTCTATCTCCATGTCACCATTATGCAAAAATACAAACAAGAGATCAATGACCTACCTCTCCGACTTTTTGGCGTGAAGCATATCAAAATGGATGGCACCACAAGCGAATTAAAGCCTGTCACCAATATTCCCAATCAATTAGAGTCCAACAAGTCGTATACATTTACCGTATCAGAATCCGAAGGCAGACCTATGGAATACACGCTTGCTGTAGTAGATGAAGGTTTGCTCAACCTTACGGGATTTGCCACTCCAGATCCAAGCAAACACTTTAATGGCAAATACCCACTATTGGTCAAAACTTGGGATATTTATCAATATTTGATTAGTTATTTCAAAGGTAAATTTGCTGGTATTATCTCCATAGGTGGTGACGATGCTTACAATCCCGATGCCATTGCAGAGATCAATAGATTCAAACCTGTGGTGATTCATCAAGGTCCATTCAAATTGGCCAAAGGCGGCAAAAACAACCATACTATCGCCATACCTAATTATATCGGAAAAGTGAGATTGATGGTAGTGGCGTGCGCTCCAAATAATTTTGGTAAACTAGAGAAATTCCTTCCTGTCAAAAATCCATTGATGGTACAAGCACAATTTCCTCGTACACTTAATGTCTCTGATAAACTCCAACTTCCTGTCACTGTTTTCCGTGATGATGCAAATATAAAAACAGCTGATCTTACGGTAAAAGCAGATGCAAGCTTAGTAAAGGGTTTTACACCTTCCAAAGCTTTGACATTCAATGGCAAAAATCAGTTGTCTCATATTTATGACATCGAAGTCCAAAATAAAGTCGGCAAATTGAGCGTAGAAACGGGTATAAATGGCGGTGGCAAAAGCATGAAGGAAACCACCGATATTCTTATAAATTACCCCAATTCATACGAATCCAATATTTCAAAAAACATTATCGAGCCTGGTGCAAAACTTGATTATGTCATAAAAACCAAAGGCTACAAAGACGTTTTTACTTCTAAATTAATGATTAGTGGACTCAAAGTTCCCAACTTCAGTCAATATTCAGAAGAGTTGATAGAGTATCCTTATGGATGTCTTGAACAAACCACATCAGCAGGTTTTAGCCAATTGTATTTGGACAAAATTATTCAATTAGATCCTGCGCAAAACAAAATTCGGATGGAAAATCTTCAAGCAGCCATCCTTAAAATCACACGTTTCCAACAACCTTCGGGCAAGTTTAATTATTGGGATGGTACGTATTACCATGCATGGTCTGATATTTATGCTGGCAATTTCTTGGTAGAACTCAAAAAACTAAACTACTTGACTAGCTCTTCTGACATCCTTACGAAGTGGCTAGATGAACACACTAGTATTGCCAATAACTGGGCTGCAAATGGGCTGACGGACAATTATATTTACGAATCTGAATCATTTGCGCAAGCATTTAGGTTATTCGTACTTGCCAAAGGTGGTAAACCAGCTAAATCTGCCATGAACCGTTTTGTCACATCCAATACTTCTACCAATCCGATGACGTGGTGGCTGATTGCAGGTAGTTTTCAGTTGAGCAGTTATGATACAAAAGCAAAAGAATTTGTCGCCAAAGCCGAAAGTCTTCAGAAAGGATATAATGAAGCTAGAAATTATGGAAGCTTCGGAGATCGTGGTAGAGATTGGGCATTGATTGTGGAGATTTTGAGTTATATCGAAACAAATAAAAATAAACTCGAAAACTATTATGACCAAATGGTAGAAACACTCAATAATTCATCTTGGACAAGTACACAGACAAAGGGATTTGCCTTTATTGCAGCTTATAAATATTTTGGGAAGGCATTAGGTTTGGTCGGTAAAGTAGATTATACCATTACAGGACTGAGTGGCGCAACCAAAACGTATCAACATTCTGCATATGAACCACGATTGATCATTATCGATAAAGCATCGTACGACAAATCCATTTCTATTCAGAATAAGGGGAAAGGTAAGTTATACGTGTATCAGACAGATAGATTCATTGACAATAATCTCAATAAAGATGCTGCATCAAGCAATCTCGGTATCACTGTGGACTATTACAACAACACTAGAAAACAATCAGGTATTGCAGGAATTCAGCTTGGTGATGATATTTCAGTCACCATTCGTGTCAAAAATCCATCTGCACTTGCAGTAAATGATCTAGCTTTAAATCTCAAGATGCCAGCAGGATGGGAGTTGATCAATCCTAGGATATATGAAACCAAAGTAGCAAAATCAAATGAAAATTACACCTATCAAGACTTTAGAGACGATAGAGTGTATACATTTTTTAACTTAGATGCAGGAAGTACAGAGTCTTTTAGTTTTAAGACTAAAGCAGCGTTTTCAGGTGATTTTTATTTGCCAGCTGTGAGTTGTGAACATATGTACAAGGGAACAGTTTATGCTAGAAACGCAACGAGAAGAGTGAGTATAGCAAAGTAATGGATTCCTCATTTTAGGAAATATAGATGGCTAAAGAGAATGGTTTCTACTTCAGTTTGTAGTGGAATGTAGTATAAACCAAGTGTTTAGCTTAAAATATGTAAAATATTTCATATATTTGTGCCAAATTTATTAGGCGTACAGTCATATCTAACAGAATGTCAAAACAAAAATCAGGACAAGCATCTTTTTTCAGCCATCCTTACTTAAAGAGAATGTTGATATTTTTAGCATCTATCATTGTCTTGGTAGCGCTATTGTTTTTTGTAATATCAAAGACTTTGCTCCCAGATACTGAAGAGCTTGAAAATCCAAAATACGAGATTGCTTCTCAATTTATATCCACTGACGACGAAGTTTTCGGCAAAGTATTTAAGTACAATAGAGAATGGTTAGACTACAAGGATTTAAACCCAAATATTGTCAATGCGCTAATTGCCACGGAAGATGTTCGTTTTTTTAGCCACACGGGCGTAGATGTGCGAGGTACTGCAAGAGCTATTTTTTATATGGGTAGCAAAGGTGGCGCAAGCACAATTACGCAGCAAATGGCTAAGTTGTTTTTCACACAAAGGTCTAGTTCATTTCCCAAAAGAGTGTGGCAAAAACTAAAAGAATGGGTGATTGCCATCGAATTTGAAAAAAGATATACCAAAGAAGAAATCCTTGCGATGTATCTCAATAAGAGTGATTTTCTCTATGATGCGGTAGGCATTGGTGCGGCGGCAAAGACTTATTTTGGTAAGGACCAAAAGGAATTGGAAGTAGAAGAAGCAGCAGTCCTCATTGGTATGCTTAAAAATCCTAGACTTTTTAATCCAATAATAAATCCTGAAAATTGTCATAATAGAAGGTCTGTTGTTATGAAACAGATGGTGAAAAAGGATTTTTTATCAGAGGAAGATTACCTCAATAAAAGAGTAAAGGCTATCAATATGGCTGGCTTCAGAAGAGAAGTCCACCACGACGGTATAGCGCCTTATTTCAGATCAGAATTGACAAAATGGCTTAAAAAACTATTGGAAGAAGATAAATACCGCAAACCTGATGGTAGTAAATATAATCTTTATGTAGATGGCCTAAAAATTTATACAACCATAGACACACGTGTACAGCGATATGCCGAACAAGCTATGTACGAACACATGTCCAAACTTCAAGAAAGGTATTTTACAGTATGGAAAGGCAAGGATTTTATTACATATAGAGGAGACAAAGATAAAATAGAAGGAAGAAAAAGACAGCTGATACAAATGATGAAAGATTCTGATCGGTACAAAAAGATCAGAAGTAAAAATATGACACAAGTTCTGAATGATATCACAAATAATGTCACAGAAAAACCACTGTCAGATACCAATATTTTCCGCATGTTTGAAGAAGATGAAAAAGAAGGTCATCTCAAAAAATTATTGAAAAATAAAAACATTACGCAAGACGATTATGACCAATGTATTGCTATCATGGAAAGTGAATACTGGTCAACCTTCAAGAAACAGTGGAATAAAATGCAAAAGGAAGTAAATACAGCATTCAATACAAAAACAAAGATGCGTGTATTTGCATACAATGAATTAGGTGAAAAAGTGGTCGAAATGACGCCCATGGATTCCATCAAATATCACCTCCAACATATGCAAATTGGTTCCATTGCTGTCGATCCAAAAACAGGAAATATCTTAGCGTGGTTAGGTGGTATCGGACATAAATATTTTCAATACGATCACGTCAATTCAAATAGACAAGTTGGCTCTACTTTCAAGCCATTTATATATTCCACTGCGATCATTGATAATGCCATGTCACCATGTTACAAAGTAGAAGATGTAAAACAATGTATTCAGGCAAATGATCCTAATTTCAACCTAGCTACTACTTGGTGCCCGAGCAATTCTGACAATAAATTTACAGGTGCTTCACTCACTTTGCGTCAAGCATTAAAGGATTCAAAAAATTCGGTTTCTGTTTTTCTGATGAAAGAAATCGGCAATGTACAGAGTGTAAAAAATCTAGTTGGAAATTTAGGTATTGACAAGGCAAAAATACCAGACTATCCATCTATTTGTCTTGGTACACCAGAACTTTCGGCAATGGATATGGCTTGTGCGTACACGGCTTTTGCTAATGATGGTATCGTCACAAAACCTATTTTTGTCACAAGAATCGAAGACAAAAATGGTCGTGTCATTTATAGTGCAGTGCCAGAACAAAAAAGAGCCATTAATGCTTCGTACAATTATGTTATTGTAGATATGTTGAAATACGTAGCTGCTATTCTCCAACCAAAGTTCAATAAATTTGAAGTAGCCGGCAAAACTGGAACTACAAATGATTATAAAGATGGCTGGTTTGTAGGTTTTACACCTGAAATTGTAGTGTCTACGTGGGTAGGCGGAGATCAAGAGTTTATTCGGTTTAATTCGTTGAGTGATGGTCAAGGAGCAGTAATGGCAAGACCATTTTTTGAGAAGTTTTTATTAAAAATTCAGGCAGACAATAGACTTGGTTTTGGTACCAATTCTGTCTTTATGAAACCTGAAGAAGAACTGATAGAAACAGATTGTAGCAAATACGAAACTGCCATCACCACTGAAGGATCAGAAGACGCAAAACCCGTTAAAACCACGGGTTTTGATGAAGAGTTTTAAAGTGTCACCCTTTCAGGGTTAATCCTGATCTGATCGTTCATTATTATAATACCAACATCCCTTCGGGATTAAAATAGGCTTTAACAAAAATTTACATTAACTTTCGTTGAGCTTGCAAACAAGTATACAAGTCCAGTAGTGTTTCCATGCAATCCCTATGGGAAAACAATATTATATCGACTTAATTATTCCTTATAAAATACCCACTTGGCTAGCTCCTTAAAACTCGCTTTTTTGCCGTACATTAAGATACCTACACGATATATTCTACCTGCCAACCACACCAATGCAATAGTGAAAAGCACAAGCGATACCACTGATATAACTATCTGCCACCAAGGCGGATCAAAAGGCAATCTCACAGGCATCACAATAGATGAAAACAATGGTATCATGCTCGACCAAACAGCCAAAGTACTATCAGGAGCATTCATCGCACTAATGCCGATATAAAAAGCAAACATCAATGGCATCATGATAGGCAATGTCAAAGATTGGGCTTCATTTATATCTTCACCTACGGCAGAACCCACGGCTGCAAAAAGTGCTGCATAAGCAAAATATCCTGCTATAAAATAAAATAAGGTCAACGGTAGAATCAAATACCAATTCATGCCCTGTATTTCTGCCAAAACCTGAGCTATCTTACCATTTGATGACATCATCAATTCTTCAGTAGGTAAGTTTCCAGTATTTATTCCCTCCATATTTGCAGCGTCTATACCCAATAATGAAGTCGCAATAAATAATATAAGTGGCATCAATATCATCCAAATACCTATCTGAGTCAAACCTACAAGTCCTACACCTAGTACTTTTCCCATCATAAGTTCAAATGGTTTGAGCGATGAGATCAATACTTCTACGATACGATTTATTTTTTCTTCCATGACAGATCGCATCACTTGCGAACCATACACTAAGATGATGAAAAACATGGCATATCCCACAATTGCTCCTATAGCAGAACTCACAATAGTGGTAATGGAACTGATTTTTTTATCCTTTAATATCGTAAATGGTTGTATCGTGACATCCGTATCTATACTTTTAAGGGTAGCTTCGTCAAGATTTAATTTTTTCAATTTAAAATCTCTAATCTTATCAGAAATAGCGGACTGAATGGCAAAATTTTCATCCATGGCTAGTTGGTCATCTGAGTGATAATTGACCGTAAAGCTTTTGGCTAATGAATCTTTTAATGGTATTACTTCTAGTATGCCATCAAAACCACCATCTTTGTACTTACTCTTTAACGTTTCTACGCTTTCATCGGTAAAGACAAAAGACAAATTATCCCTAGAGTCAAGCTTTTTCTCTAATAGATTGCTTGCATCAGTTACATTGATGACCTTGACAGTATCTGACCCGGTTGACATGACAAATCCTACTGCCACAAAAAACACCAATAATCCTAAAGGTGTCAGCAAAGTAGTTAAGATAAATGTCTTATTTTTTACGCGTGTGAGATATTCACGCATCGTGACTAACCATATTTTATTCATTGCTTTGTTCTACTTTTTTGATGAAAATTTCATTAAGCGAAGGCAATATTTCATTAAATCCAAGTATAGAAATATT
Organism: Saprospiraceae bacterium; assembly: GCA_035299145.1. Lineage (GTDB taxonomy): Bacteria > Bacteroidota > Bacteroidia > Chitinophagales > Saprospiraceae > OLB9. Next base: position 613,461 of record DATGWZ010000023.1, on the reverse strand, counting down.
CGTATCTATTAATGTTTTTAGAATTTGGTTTGAGCTTACTCCTTCAGTTACTTTGATGGTGACTTCATTAGGACGTTTTTCCAAAACTGAAAATCCCAAATGATCTGTCACAGTAGGAAGGTCACCTTCGTATTTGATACTAAAAAGATGTTCTTTAAAGTCATTTTTTATCGTATTTACATTGCCATAAAGTAAAATTTTACCTTGATTTATGAGTACAATATCTTCACAGATTTCTTCCACTTGTTCCATTCTATGTGTAGAAAAAAGTATGCTAGTTCCTTTTTCTTTAAGCTGATAAATTTCATCTTTGATCAGATTGGCATTGATAGGGTCAAGACCAGAAAAAGGCTCGTCAAGAATTAACAATTTAGGGTCGTGAATGACCGTGGCTATGAATTGTATTTTTTGGCTCATACCTTTTGATAAGTCACCAACTTTTTTGTCCCACCAATTCATGATGTCAAACTTTACCATCCAAGTTTTTAACTTGATTTTGGCTTCTTTTTCAGTAAGACCTTTGAGTTGAGCAAGATAAAGAAGCTGTTCGCCAACTTTCATTTTTTTATACAAACCTCTCTCTTCGGGCATGTATCCTATTTCATTGGGATGAAGGTGATTTAGTGGTTCTCCGTTTAGCAAAACTTGTCCACTATCTGCACCAGTTATGGTGGTGATGATTCTAATCAATGATGTTTTGCCGGCACCATTAGGACCAAGTAGACCGAAAATAGTGCCTGCTTTGACATCAAAACTCACATCATTTACTGCGATATGACTATGATAAGCTTTGACTACATTCCGTAGTGATAATACATTCATATTTTGTTGGTTGATGTTTTATAAAATGAATTTTGATTGACAAATTTAACAAAAACGAACCAAATATTTCTCATTGGTATCGGTCCTCTACATAAATACAATCAAATTTACTTCATCGTTAACAAAGGTAATAGTTTCTCTATTATAAGTAGTAAGTCTTAGATAAATGTTTGAAATTATCCTACCAAAATAGGCTATATGATCTTTATCAATAAAAATGGCCTATGGTGTAAACTTACTCCTTAATATTAGCTATTAAAATTTCTAATATTTCTGATGCTGCTTCTGCAATAATGGTTCCCGGTCCAAAAATTGCTGCTACACCTTGTTCAAAAAGGAATGGATAGTCTTGAACAGGCACTACGCCACCTACGATGACCATAATGTCTTCTCTGCCTATCTTTTTTAGCGCTGCAATCGTCTCTGGGACCAAAGTTTTATGGCCTGCTGCAAGTGACGAAATGCCCAATATATGTACATCGTTCTCTGCGGCTTGTGTTGCTGCTTCTGAAGGTGTCTGAAAGAGTGGTCCCATATCTACATCAAATCCCAAATCTGCAAAGCTAGTTGCTATGATCTTTGCACCTCTATCGTGTCCATCTTGACCTAACTTTGCCACCATGATCCTTGGCCTTCTACCTTCTAGCGCTGCAAAACGATCAGAGAGTTCCAATGTGTTTTTAAATTTAGCATCCATATGAATTTCCTTTGCATACACACCTGAAATGGTTCTATTTGTAGCTTTGTATCTACCAAAAACTTCTTCCATAGCCATCGTAATTTCTCCTAATGTAGCCCTTTCTCTAGCTGCATTTATGGCAAGCTCCAAGAGATTTCCACTACCTGTTCTTGCACATTCTGTGATAGCTAGCAGTGTTGATCTTACTTTTTGATCATCTCTTTTGCTTTTTATTTCTGTAAGCCTGTCTATCTGTTCAAGTCGAACCTTTGTATTATCTACTTTAAGTATATCGAGTTCTGATTCAGTTTCTTTTTTGTACAGATTGACACCTATGACGTATTCATTACCACTGTCTATTCTTGCTTGTTTTGCAGCAGCGGCTTCTTCTATTCTCATTTTAGGGATACCTGCTTCGATTGCTGCCGTCATTCCACCGAGTGATTCTATTTCTTGGATATGTTGCCATGCTTTTTCTACGAGTTGACTAGTGAGTGACTCTACATAATAGGAGCCTCCCATAGGATCGATCGCTGAAATAACATTTATGCCTGATTGCAAATATTTCTGAGTGTCTCTCGCTATTTTGGCTGAATAATCGGTTGGCAATGCTATCGCCTCATCTAGAGAGTTGGTGTGAAGTGATTGTGTGCCGCCCATGACTGCTGCCAGTGCTTCTATACAAGTCCTAGATATATTATTGTAAGGATCTTGAGCGGTAAGACTGTATCCTGATGTCTGACAATGTGTACGTAATGCCAAAGTTTTTGGAGATTTTGGTTCGAATTGTGAAACTAGCTTTGACCAAAGTAATCTTCCTGCGCGCATCTTGGCTGTCTCCATAAAAAAGTTCATACCAATGCCCCAGAAAAATGAAAATCTTGATACAAATTGATCAATATCAAGTCCTGCTTTCAATCCAGCCCTGATATATTCTACACCATCTGCAAGTGTGTATGCAAGTTCAATATCCGCAGGTGCGCCCGCTTCATGCATATGATATCCACTGATAGAGATGCTATTAAATTTAGGCATGTGTGCAGCGGTATAGCCAAAAATATCAGAAATAATTTTCATGGAAGGTGTTGGTGGAAAGATGTACGTATTTCTAACCATAAACTCCTTTAATATATCGTTTTGGATGGTGCCACTAAGCTTTTCCATAGATACACCTTGTTCTTCCGCAGCTACAATGTAGAATGCAAGTATCGGAATTACAGCCCCGTTCATGGTCATCGATACAGACATTTCGTCTAATGGTATTCCATCAAACAAGATTTTCATATCTTCTACGGAGTCTATGGCAACTCCTGCCATTCCTACATCACCTGTGACTCTAGGATGGTCTGAATCGTAGCCTCTATGCGTCGCAAGATCAAAAGCAACAGATAATCCTTTTTGTCCTGCAGCAAGGTTTCTTCTATAAAATGCATTACTTTCTTGTGCTGTAGAAAAACCAGCATATTGCCTTATCGTCCAAGGAGATGTCAAATACATGGTACTATATGGACCTCTTAGATATGGTGGTACACCTGCTTGAAAACCAATGTGTTTACTATCAGAGATATCTTCTGAATGGTAACTTCGTTTTAGTGAAATTCCTTCTTGCGTGGGCTTCAAAATATCTTTATCCATGGCTTTCTATTCAATAAATATTTCGGTAAAGATAAGTAAAGCCAATTTACTTTTTACATTCTTTTACCAATTTTATCTATTCATTGATTTAAAACCGACAAGCTTATTCTGTTTTAGAGATAATGTTATTGCCAGTCATATCAAATGGCGGAATGATACCCATTATATTCAATATGGTTGGCGCAAGGTCTCCTAATTTGCCATCTTTAATGGAATATTTTTCTTTTGACACATCATTTCCTACAAATATCACAGGTACAGGATTGGTCGTGTGCGCTGTATTCGGGCTACCATCAGGATTGACTAATAAATCTGAATTCCCATGGTCTGCAATTATGATCGACTTGTAATTATAATCGGTTAAGGTATCAAGCAATCTACCCAAACATGTATCTACCGTTTCTGTCGCCTTCACCGCTGCACTGAATACACCTGTATGACCTACCATATCTGTATTGGCATAATTAAGACAAATGAAATTGGGCTTTTTGTTGTGGATATATTCAATGAGTTGATCGGTAATTTCAATAGCACTCATCTCTGGTTGAAGATCGTACGTTGCTACTTTAGCAGATGGTACCATGATTCTATCTTCGCCTTCGAAACGGTCTTCTCTACCTCCATTAAAGAAAAAAGTGACATGTGGATATTTTTCTGTTTCTGCGATTCTTACCTGAGTAAGTCCAGCTTCACTTATTGTTTGACCTAAGGTATGTTCAAGATTGTCCTTTTCAAAAACGACATGCATGTTTTCGAATGTTTGGTCATAATTGGCAAATGTTACAAAGTAAAGCGGTAGTTTTTTCATGTCATAATCTGGAAAATCCTTTTGTGTAAGTACTTCGGTAAGTTCTCTCGGTCGATCTGTTCTGAAGTTGTAAAAAATCACCACATCATCTGACTTTATACAACCATCATTATTAGGAAGAAATCCATTATATAAAGGTAGTAAAAATTCATCCGTGACATCTTTGTCATAACTTTCCTGAATATCACCAAGGATGTTTTCTGAAATATGACCTACACCTTTTGTCATTAAATCATAAGCGATTTTTACACGTTCCCACCTTTTATCTCTATCCATGGCGTAGTACCTACCTACGACTGTTGCAATCTTAATATTAGAGTTTTCTATGACATCCATGACTGACTGTAGGAATGCTTTACCAGATTTTGGATCAGTGTCACGACCATCAAGGATAGCATGGATATATACTTCTACGTGATAATTTTTCAGAATTTCACACAAACCAATCAAATGATCTATATGCGAATGGACACCACCATCAGAAACTAATCCCAACAAGTGAATCCTTTTGGTATTTTTTTGTGCAAAATCAATGGCTTCCACAAAAGTATGGTTAGATAAGAGCTCTTTTTCTCGAATGGCTTTATTGATTCTTGCTAATTCTTGATAAACCACTCTACCTGCTCCGATATTGATATGACCTACTTCTGAATTTCCCATTTGACCTTCCGGAAGTCCTACATCTTCTCCAAATGTAGTTAAAGTGGCATTGGGATAGTCAGCTAATAATTTATCGTATGTCGGAGTATTTGCCGCAGCGATAGCGCTTACTTCGGGATTAGGATTTATTCCCCAGCCATCGAGGATGATTAATGCAAGATTGTTCATCTTTTTATTTTATTTTAAGTTTTGTTTGTTAAAAATGACATAAACATTAAAAAATATTTATGTAAATAAATTATTATTTATCAATGATTTATATATATTTAATGGGCTTTTGTGTAATATTAACATTTCAAATGAAACTAATTACTAAAACATTTTCGTTATTGTGGTGTGCAAACATACTTTATTTTTTTAATAGTTATTGTATAAACGTATTTTTTAAAAACAAAACAACCATTAAAGTGAAACAAATCTTCTTAGTTTTAGCCATTTTCCTTTCCTTTGGATTGTCAGCGCAATCTGAGACAGCTTTTTTTAATGCTTTCAAAAGTGCAGACGTTACGACCATAGAATCATATCTTGAAGATAATATTGACTTCTGTTTATTTGAAGATCAACAAATTATGAATAAAAAAGCTGCTATGACAAAACTGAAAAATTTTCTAGCTAGTCATACTATTACCAATGTAGAAGTCATGCATAAAGGCGCTTCAAAGGACAAGTCATCTCAATATAAAGTTGCAAAAATCACCACTTCAAAAAATACCTTTAGAGTTTTTGTTTATGCTTCAGGAGCGATCGGAACCAAAACAGTTAAGGAAATTAGGATTGACAATTTTTAATTTTCTTCGTACAGAAGATCAATATCCTACAATATTTCCACACTATATCCACAACTAAAAGTCTCCGTAGGCTTTAGAGATTTAATCCCTTCTTTAGTAACTAAATTTCCATCATGATCGACGGTATCTGCGATGCCATGCCATGGTTCGATACATACAAATGGTGCTGATGGTTTGGACCAAATACCGAGATACGGAAAATCGTCAAAAGAAAAAACAAGGCTTCTGTCAGATTCAGCTGATCGTAATGTTATTTGATCCGTTTTTAAATCTTGAAAAACCAAAGCATCTTTGATGAATGTGTTATTTTCCAAAGGTATTTGGCTATTTTCCATTCCAAGTTCAAATGAATTGCCCAAAAGCCCATGCTCCAATAGTCTTTTATTGGCAGTTTTGTCTTTATTAAATTCTAAAACAAAGGCTTTTTGATCGTTTGTCCCTCGATCTATTGGCACATTAAACGCAGGATGAAATCCAACACTAAACCACATCTCGTCTGTAGACGAAGTGTTATTGATAGCTACAGAAACAAAAAGTTTGTTGCCATCTATATGATAACTCACCTTCAGTGTCCATTCAAAAGGATAGACAAATCGAGTAGCTTCATTGCTTTTTAATAAAAATGAGAGCTTCGATTCTTCGTGACTTACCATTTCAAAAACCATATCTCTTGCAAATCCATGCTGCGAAAGCTGATAATTCTTGCCTTGATAAGTGTAAGTATTGTCTTTAAGCTTTCCTACGATCGGAAATAAAATAGGTGCTCGTCGCCCCCAAAAATCAGGATTCCCTTGCCAAAGGTATTCTATTTTATGGTTTTTGCCAAAGATACTTTTCAACTCTGCACCTTGATCATCTACACTGATACGTAAGTTTTCGTTTTCGATGATATATTCCAAAGCTATTAGTTTTTACGAGTGGTAAAAAAGTACACTAGCTTCTCCAATGAATCTCTAGAATCATTAGCAGGTAATGTTTTCAGGATGTCGAGTGCTTCTGCTTGGTATTTGAGCATCATGTTGTGTGCGTATTCTAATCCACCTTTTTCCTTGACAAACGTAATGACTTCTTTTACTTTCGCTTCGTTTGTACTATCAGTTTTGATATAGTTGATGATCTTATTTTTTTCAGATTTTGTGGCATTCTGCAATGCATAAATCAATGGCAGCGTCATCTTTTTTTCTTTGATATCTATGCCACGCGGTTTGCCTATATCATCATCTCCATAATCAAATAAATCATCTTTGATTTGGAATGCAATACCTATTTTTTCACCGAAATCCCACATTTTCTTTATCAAAACAGGATCCTCTGTGGTAGATGATGCACCCGACGAACAAGCAGCCGCAATGAGTGAAGCGGTTTTTTGACGGATAATTTCAAAATAAATGGCTTGGTCTATATCTAGTTTTCTTGCTTTTTCTATTTGCAAGAGCTCACCTTCACTCATCTGTTTTACAGCCGTGGAGAGTGTCTGAAGATGATTATAATTTTTGGTTTCTAAGGCGACCAAAAGTCCTTTCGAAAGTAAAAAGTCACCTACTAAAACAGCTATTTTATTTTTCCACAATGCATTTATCGAGAAGAATCCTCTTCGCTCGTATGAGTCATCTACGACATCATCATGTACGAGTGTAGCTGTATGCAATAGCTCAATGAGTGATGCAGCAACATTGGTCGACTCGTTAATATTTCCGCATATTCTAGCACATAGGAAGACAAGGATGGGTCTCACTTGTTTGCCTTTTTTCTGTACTATGTAGTAAGTGATTTTGTCTAATAAAGGTACGGAGCTTTTCATGGAATCCTTAAAGTGTTTTTCAAACGCTTTAAGTTCGGCACTTACCGGTCCTTTTATTTGCTCTAATTCTGAAGCCATTGGGTTAAACTAATACCTTAAAAAATTTGCACAAGATACATTATAATACTCAAACCAAAAATGATATCAAATTTCTTTTTAAGTGATGTATATCGTATAATATGTAATAAAAAACAACCTATTAAGTTCATTATTGTAGAAAAACAAATTTCTGTGAGCTTTTGATGTTATCTTTATACTTTTGCTTAACAGTTTATTTTTTTATCCGATCGGCGCAATTTGTATCACCGAAACGCTATATCAAGAATTTATAATTCTTTGACGACTAAAGCCACATATTTGCTTTTTAAAAGTTGTGTGGCTTTAAATTTGTATCAATAATGTCCTTTAGCAGAAAGTATCAAAACATTACCATCCGTAAGTTCATAGACAAGTCTGTGTTCTTTATTAATCCTACGAGACCAGGCACCAGAGAGGTTGTGTTTTAAGAGTTCGGGTTTCCCGATACCAGAGTAGGGATGAATCATTATATCATCGATAAGTTGAGCAATTTTTTTGATGATGGGTTTATTCCCGGTAGAAATCCAATACTGAAGATCATCTTCCGCATCAGGTAGGAAGATTACTTCCATAATGCATTGAGTTGTTCGGAAGTATATGACGTTCCCTTACCATCTTTATAATCTTGTCTGGCCTTTTCTATCTTTGCCACAAATTCTGGATTGTAAGCTTCACCTTTAGAAAATTCAAACTTAATTTTTAGCGCTTCTAGAAAAGCTTTTATAACAGTAATTTGTTCGCTTGTTTGAGGATGGACGATTAAAATGTCTTGTGTTTTCATTTTTGATCAGTTACTTTACAAAGTGCAAAAATACATCTATTTTTGTTAAATCATAAATTTATTGTTTTCCAAAGTGGTAATGGTAGCTATTGTTTTTCAACAAAAGAATCAAACATTAATCAGCCCTATGCCTGTTTCATTAAGAATAATTGTGTCGATGTATTGAACTTTTATCTATGTTATGCTAATTCGAATAAAATTAAAGATGCGACAACAAATCCAGCTTAAACCGATAAAATGAAATGTACCCCAAAACAATCTAACAAGGTCATTTTTGTATAAAATACAAATTTCTGTCAGCTTTTGACGTTATTTTTTTACTTTTGCTTATCAATTTAATTTTTACTTAAAATTGTTTTTATATATGTTACAATCATTAAAGTCATTATTTACCGCATTATTGCTTTTTACATTTACAATTTCTTATGCAGGAGAAGGCATGTGGCTGCCACACCTACTCAAATTGCTGAATGAAAAGGAGATGAAAAGCATGGGTATGAAAATATCTGCCGAAGACATTTACAGCGTCAATAAAGGTTCGCTAAAAGATGCTATCGTACATTTCGGTGGTTTCTGTACATCAGAAATTATCTCACCTGATGGATTACTTCTTACCAACCACCACTGTGGATATGGTACCATTCAGTCACACTCGTCCCTAGAAAATAATCTATTTAAAAATGGATTTTGGGCAAAAAATCATGGTGAAGAACTCCCAAATGCAGGACTTACGGCCACATTTATCGATTACATAGATGATGTCACGGCCAAAGTACTAGTAGGTGTGACCGATCAAATGTCTGCCACGGAAAGACAATCTATAGTGGACAAAAACCTTGCAGAAGTTCGCAAGACATATAAGCTCGAAAGTTATCAAGAAGTTATCATTCGTCCATTTTTTGATGGAAATCAGTATTTTGCCTTCGTGACTACCATATACAAAGATGTCCGATTAGTAGGTACGCCACCTGAATTTATTGGAAAGTTCGGCTCAGATACAGATAATTGGATTTGGCCACGTCATACGGGAGATTTTTCATTGTTCAGAATTTATGCTGGCAAAGACAATAAACCTGCTGAATACTCAAAAGACAATATTCCTTACAAACCAAAACATTTCTTACCTATATCTATGGATGGTGTATCTGAAGGCGACTTCACCATGGTTTTTGGTTTTCCTGGGAGAACAAATCAGTATCTACCTGCTTCTGCCATCAAACAAGTGGTCAATACCATCAATCCTGCAAAAATAGAAATACGCGAAACATCACTCAAAATCATGGATAAGTACATGAGAGTTGATGAAGCAACAAAAATAAAATATGCGGCAAAATATGCTACCATAGCAAATTATTGGAAAAAATGGATAGGTGAATCACAAGGCCTTAAACAGACCAATGCCATCCAAAAGAAGTTAGATAATGAAGCTGACTTCCAAAAGAGATTGGCAGCAGATAGCCCTTACAAAAACTTATTATCAGATTTGGATAAGCTCTACAAAGATATTGATGAATATGCATTGGCACGAGATTATTACAGTGAGATAGCACAGCGTAATGTGGATCTGACATCTTATATGAGTACACTCAAAAGACTAGTAAGCGCCTATGAAAAAAATGGCGAAAAAGGATATAACGACTTACTTCCTAAAGTGAAGGATTTTAGTACAGGGTTTTATCAAGACTTCGATTCTAAAATTGATGAAGAAAAATTCGGTGCCTTATTGACCATGTATGTTGACAATCTAGATCCCAAATTTGTGCCTATGTATCTACAAAGAGAAAACTTGAGCATGGCCAAAACGGACAGCTATCACCAGATGGTTGCTAATCAATACATTCTGTCAAGTTTTACTTCTGAACTTGAAGCCATGAAAATTTTGTCGTTAGAGCCAGCAAAAGCAATTTCAGCCATCAAAAGCGATCCTGTTTATGCTTTATCATCAGAATGGGCAGATTTTTACAATAAAGAAATAGCGACACCGTATAACAATATCAGAAAGGAAATAGACCTGAAACTCGAGAAATACACCAAAGCACAAATGGAAGTATTTACAGAAAAAAGATTCTATCCTGACGCAAATAGTACACTCAGGGTTACCTATGGTCAGGTAAATGGTTATGAGCCTAGAGATGCCGTAGCTTACGAACCTGTGACGTACCTAGATGGTGTGATAGAGAAGTATGTACCTGGTGATTATGAATTTGATGTGTCACCGAGAATGTTAGAGTTGCACAAAGCCAAAGATTATGGACCATATGCCGACAAAAAAAACGGTAAATTGCCTGTATGTTTTATCGGTTCTAACCATACTACAGGTGGTAATTCTGGAAGCCCTGCGATAGATGCACACGGCAATTTGATCGGATTAAATTTTGATAGAGTTTGGGAAGGCACGATGAGCGATATCAATTATGATGCGAGCATCTGCAGAAATATTATGGTGGACACAAGATATATTTTGTGGGTGATAGACAAGTATGCTGGCGCAGGACATCTAGTGAAAGAGATGAAACTCGTCCATCCTAAATCAAAGGTTACTTCTACAAAAAAGGTAAAGAGTCCAAGACAAAGTGCCACTAAATAAAGATCACTAAACAATATAAAACAAAAGACCATGTACAAACTTTTATTATTCGGACTTTTTCTTTGTTGTCAATTTGTCTCAAATGCTCAGACGACCATCATACATTGTGGGAAACTGATTGACGTAGAGAAAGGGATGGTGTTGAATAATAAAAGTATTGTAGTGGCAGATGGGATAATAAAATCTGTCGAAGATGGATACATCACGCCCAAAAAAGAGGATAAACTTATTGACTTGAAGTCAAAAACGGTTATGCCCGGATTGATGGATATGCATGTACACGTAGAGAGTGAATCCGGTCCTAAAAGATACGAAGAGACCTTCCGTGAAAACGAAAGTTACGTCGCACTGAGAGCCACTCAGTTTTGCGAGCGCACGCTTATGGCAGGATTTACGACAGTGAGAGATCTAGGTGGTAGCGGCATCAATGTGTCTCTACGAGAAGCTATCAAAAATGGCATCATCAAAGGGCCTAGGATTTATACTTGCGAAAAATCAATAGCCACAACAGGTGGTCATGCAGACCCAACTAATGGTGTGCGAGACAATCTGAAAGGAGACCCAGGACCAAAAGAAGGCGTTATTAATAGTCCAGAAGAAGCAGCAAAAGCCGTGAGACAAAGATATAAAAATGGCGCCGATTGTATCAAGATTACATCTACAGGTGGTGTACTAAGTGTAGCATCTGATGGCACAGGACCACAATTTACAATAGAAGAAATCCAAGCCATTGTAAAAACAGCCAATGACTACAACTTTGTCACAGCAGCACACGCACATGGGACAGAGGGTATGAAGCGAGCAGTACTTGGTGGCATCCACAGCATCGAGCATGGTACCTTCATGACAGAAGAAGTTATGGATATGATGATAGAGAAAGGCACCTATTATGTCCCTACAATCTCCGCAGGAAAATTTGTAGCAGATAAAGCTCGCACGCCCAACTTCTATCCGAAAATGATTGCCAAAAAAGCACTAGAAGTAGGGCCACAAATCCAAGCTACCTTCGCAAAAGCTTACAAACGTGGTGTAAAAATTGCTTTTGGGACAGACTCAGGTGTCAGCCTTCATGGCGATAATGCCAAGGAATTTGTTTTTATGGTAGAAGCAGGTATGTCACCAATGGAATCTATCCAATCTGCCACAAAAAATGCTGCTCAACTCATGCGCATATATAATACAACGGGCAGCATAACATCAGGAAAAATGGCTGATATCATAGCTGTAAATGCTGATCCTACACAAGATATCAATACCATGTTGAATGTAGTTTTCGTGATGAAAGAAGGGGAAGTTTATAAGTCAGAAATGAAGTGAAATTCTGATTTTAATCTTTAAAACTCCATTTATATCATGTAGCTTGAGTTACTATTAAGTTTACCTATTTGATACCTTTACTTAGGCAGATACAATTTTGAATCCTGCAAATAATCAAATACGGCCTCAGGTACGAGATATTGCACGGACTTTCCAGCAATGATGCTGTTTCTAATGAAGGTAGCTGATAGGTCTAATAGTGGCGCATCTACGACCTTTACCCTTGGATGGTTTTCGTATTTGCCCAGTGAATATCCAGGTCTTTTGTACACATAGATGTCATTTTCTGCTAATAGTTTTTCATAATTTTTCCATTTTTCTATACTTTCAAGGTTATCGCCACCCATGATAAGGCTGAATTTCTTACCAGGGTATTTTTCGTGAAGATAGGTCAGTGTATCAATTGTGTAGGAAGGAACAGGCAACGAAAATTCTATGCTTGATGCTTTTAGTTTTGGGTTGTCTCCGATAGCGAGCTGCACTAAATGTAGTCTATCGTGATCTTTGGCTAAAGAAGATTTTTGTTTCAATGGATTGTGGGGACTGACGACAAGCCACACTTGATCTAAATCAGAATATTCTACCAAATGATTTGCAATAATCATATGGCCTATATGAATAGGATTAAACGATCCAAAAAACAAGCCAATATTCATTCTGAAAGCTAGTTGCCCATCATTACTGGCATCACTAACATCAATAGTGCTTCGCCTATTTCTTCTTCTACAGGTACGATAAGACCTGCTCTGCCTGGTGTAGAAAGCATGAGTTTAATATCATCTTTCTCCAATACTGTCAACATCTCTCCTAGAAACTTAGCATTAAAACCAATAGTCATAGGATCACCCGTAAAAGCACAATTAAGTTGTTCAGTTGCCTCATTAGAGAAATCAAGATCTTGGGCAGAAATAGTCATACTCTTTTCTGATATATTCAGAATAACCTGATTGGTAGATTTGTTGGCATAAATGGCTATCCTTCTGAGTGAATTCAAGAAATCCTTCCTATTTATAATCGCTTCAAATGGATTTTCTACAGGTATCACTGCATTATATTCAGGATACTTTGCATCTATCAATCTGCACACTATTTTTGTACGACCGAAAGAGAAGAATATATTTGCTTTGTTAAAACTAATGTTTACATCACACTCTTCAGAAAGCGCATTTTTCACAAGGTTCAATCCTTTTTTAGGGATGATCAGTGATTTTGCGATATCTGTTTTCAGATTGCCTACTGTGTATTTTACCAATTTATGTGCATCTGTAGCTACAAAGTGTACTTTTGTAAAGTCGATTTGGATCAACACACCTGTCATGGCAAGTCTCAACTCATCATTGCTCGTAGCAAAAACCGTATTGGTGATTCCTTTATTTATTTTTTTAGAATTCAGAATGAGTGTTTCTACATCATCCTCTTCTGGTGGCGTAGGAAAATCATCAGCTGAGTCTCCAGACAATTTATACACTCCAAATGCAGAAAGTATTTTTACACCATTATTTTCATCTACGGTGATGGTCAGTGGTTGCTCGGGAAGTGCTTTGATAGTATCCAACAATATTTTTGCGGGTACTGCTATGATACCGTTTTCATCTGCCGTCACATCTAGTTGGGTAATGATGGTGGTCTCTAGATTGGTAGATGTGATCGTCAGTACATTGTCTTTCACATCAAATAAATAATCTTCCATGATAGGCAAAACAGGATTGGCACTTATGGCTCCTGATGCGATGTTTAGTTGTTTTAGCAACTCTGATGATGATACTTCAAATCTCATTGTACATTTATTTTGACTTATTCCAAGACCAATTTTTACTTCCACTTGACAGAAAACCTTCAAGCGCTGCGATCTATTTCAGACCACAAAAATAATGTATCTTATGATATTTCCTAATATCTTGGACCGATAGAATTAATTAATTCCAATTTATGGATATATATTTATTTTCAAATATGAAGTTTACCATTCATTTGTAGAGAAACATTGTACTTTTGCGCCTACAAAAATCAGTAATGATAAACAGAAAAAAGGGACCCGAGATACATCCCGTCCAAAAGCTAAATATTCCAGGCATTGACCAATACACTTTGCCCAATGGTGTAAAAGTATGTGAGGTAAATCTAGGAAGCCAAGAAATTGTAAAAATCGAAGTCGTACATACCGCGGGGAGATCCTACGAAGATCATCATCTCATCGGTAGGGCTACTTCATCACTTCTCAAAGATGGATGTGGAAGCTTAAATTCTGCCGAAATTGCTGAAAAAATTGATTATTACGGCTCTAGCATAAAGACGGCATCTAATATGGATTTTTCGTTTACGAGTATTCACACTCTTAACAAACATTGCGATAGAATACTGCCGCTTTTGCACGACATGTACACGACACCAACTTTTCCAAAAGATGAAATCGAAAAATTTAAAAGCCTTAATATTCAAAAACTAAAAGAAGAACTTACCAAAAACGAAGTAATCACTTACAGACAGATCACAGAGGAGATTTTCGGCATAGACCATCCTTATGGGTACAACAGTAAGGAAGAAGATTATCTTGGCATAGATCGTCAGAAAATTATCCAGCATTTTGATGATTTTTATGGCTCTGACAATTGTTATTTGTTTTTAAGTGGTCATATTACAGACAGCATTAGGAAATATATTGACGCATATTTTGGACAAACCATAAAGTCGTCAAAAAAGAAAATATATCAACCATCTAAGACCGATTTGGCAAGGAAAGAAATTTTAATAAGTAGTAAAAACGAACATCAAAGCGCTATTAAAACAGGAAGAAAATTGTTTGACAAAGACCATCCAGACAATGCGGCCGTATTTGTGTTGAACACCTTATTTGGAGGATATTTTGGGTCAAGATTAATGACAAATATTAGAGAAGAAAAAGGACTTACTTACGATATTTATAGTAGCGTAGATCAGATGCTTTATGATGGATGTTTTTATGTGAGTACCGAAGCTGCGACTGAATATGTAGCACCTATTCTGAAGGAAGTTTATGATGAAATGGACATTTTAAAGCAAGAAAAAGCTGACATTGATGAGCTTCAAATGGTAAAAAACTATTTGATGGGCAATTTCATGAATATGCTTGATGGACCGATGAATGTCTCTTCTTTTGCAAAATCGATGGTTCTGACAGGCAAAAATCCAGAAGAATTTCATGATTTTGCTGATGCAATTATCGGCATGGAACCAGAAACAGTCATGGAAGCAGCACGAAAATATCTTAATAAAGAGCAGATGATAGAAATCGTTGTTTCACCCATTTAGTACAATGTAAACAACGGAAATACAAATATTTACACGTTAGATGTCAAAATATAACCTTTTGTTGTGTAAAATCATTATTTTTGCACCTGCTTACCTTTAGACCATGTTTGCAAGGTAAATTAGATGAATATTTCAACCAGAAAATAGAATGAGATTTTTTAATTTTTTTACACAGGAATTGGCTGTCGATTTAGGCACAGCAAATACCTTGATCATTCAAAATGATAAAGTAGTTGTGGATGAACCATCCATTGTAGCTATAAATAGAAATACAGGTGAAGTCATAGCGGTAGGCAATAGAGCCATGCAAATGCATGAAAAAACCCATGACAATATCAAAACCATAAGACCACTCAAGGATGGCGTGATTGCTGATTTCCAAGCAGCAGAAGCGCTAATCCAAGGATTGATAAACATGATAGGTGAGAAACGTAGATTTTTTACCCACCTAAAAATGGTCATTTGTATTCCATCTGGTATTACCGAAGTAGAAAAAAGAGCCGTATTTGACTCTGCAGACCACGTAGACTCTAAGGAAACATACTTAATTCATGAGCCTATGGCTGCAGCGCTAGGTATTGGGCTTGATGTAGAAGAGCCAATCGGAAACATGGTCATTGATATAGGAGGTGGTACTACGGAGATAGCAGTGATTGCATTATCTGGTATTGTAACTGATCAGTCGATAAGAATTGCAGGTGACGAGTTTACCAATGACATCATCGATTACATGAAAAGAAAGCATAATATTCTCATAGGTGAACGTACTGCCGAACAAATAAAAATCAATGTAGGTGCTGCCATTGCAGACATAGCTGATCCACCGGCAAAATTTGCAGTCAATGGTCGTGATATGCTTACAGGAATTCCTAAACAAGTATTTACAACACACGTAGAGGTAGCGGAAGCCATTGATAAGTCTATAGCAAAAATAGAAGAAGCTGTTCTAAAAGCACTAGAAGATACGCCACCTGAATTGTCATCTGATATTTATCAAACAGGTATTTATCTTACTGGTGGTGGTGCTTTGTTAAGGGGATTGGATAGAAGAATGGCAGCAAAAACAAAACTAAAAGTTCATATTGCTGATGATCCATTAAGAGCAGTGGTGAGAGGAACCGGATTAGCTTTAAAAAATTCGCACAGATACTCATTTTTGATGGATAGAAAGAGTATTTGACATTATTAAACTTTTATTGTGAATGTATAATGTCATTCAACTTTTTGCAAAATTCGGGGCACACATATTATTTGTGGTGCTAGAGATTATTTGTTTTTACTTAATTATAAATTATAACCAAAGTCAAAAAGAAATATTTCTAAACTCATCCAATATTTATGCTGCGAAAATAGGTGAACAAAGAGCTGTACTAACTAATTTTGCTAATCTCAAAAGGGTGAATGACAGCTTGATGCGTGAAAATGCTACCTTAATCGAAAATTTAATTTTGATAGAGTATGCATCAGATAATATACCAGATCCTGATAGCATCTATAATCCATACAGTCTAATACCTGCTACTATCTGCAACAGTACCATAAATCTAAGAAATAATCACATCACTCTTTGCAAAGGCAGTAGAGAAGGGATAAAACCAGACATGGGTGTCATCTCATCTTCAAAAGGCATTATTGGTATTGTAAGAAACAGCTCACCCAATTTTGCACATGTCATGACATTATTAAACTCGCAGATTAAAATTAGTTGCGGTATAAAAAGTAGAAAAGGTCATGGTAGCTTGGTGTGGAAAGATACAGATCCACTAAGAATGACATTAGAGTCAGTTCCTAAACATGAGGTTATAGCAGTGGGAGATACAGTCATCACAAGTGGCTTCTCTACTATGTTTCCTAGGGGAATACTAGTGGGAAAAATTGAAAAATTTCAGATGATTCCAGGTAATAATAATTATAATATTACTGTAAAATTGTTTAATGACCTTACATCTGTAAAATATGCATACGTGGTTCAAAACCGATATGGTTCAGAACAATTAGGACTTGAAAAAGAAGTTGCACAATGAACAATAGTATTCCTACCAATATTGTCAGGTTCATCATTGTGTTCTTAGCGCAGATTTGGATATTTAAGCATATCACATTTTCATTCGGAGGATTTGTGTTTATCCACTTTTTGATATATCCAATGGCTATATTGTTACTTCCAATCAAGTTTTCGAGAAGCGTTGCCCTAATACTTGCCTTTATTTTAGGGATCTTCATTGATATGTCTTATGATTCTGTTGGTGTCCATACAGGGGCATTGGTCTTTACTGCATACATTCGTAATATTATCATTGCATTTCTAGAGCCATATGAAGGATATAATATAGATGATGTACCTACGATCAAAAACTTGGGTATAGGTTGGTTTGTTTCCTATCTGAGTATCAGCCTTTTGATACACACCTTTTTGTATTTTAGCTTAGAGGCCTTTTCTTTTGTTTTTATTTTTGAAATATTTTTAAATACTATTAGTAGTTTTATCGTTTCCTTTATAGTAATATTAATTTCTCAGTTTATTTTTAGAACAAAGTATTAGATGAGAAACTTAGAAAGTAGGAAGTATGGCATAATTTATTTTATAGGATTGGTTTCATTGGTATTAACACTGAAAGCTGCACATCTTCAATTGTTTTCTACAAAGTATAAAGAACAAGCGCAAAAAACTACCTTAGAAAAAAGTCAAATATATCCATCACGTGGTATTATCGTTGATCGAAATGACAAAACACTAGTGTACAATAAACCTATTTACGTCATTAGTGTGATTTATAATAAAATTGATCCTAAAATGGATACGTTGCTTTTCTGTTCTCTACTCGGGATAGATAAAGAAACGTTTATTACAAATTTACAAAAAGATTGGAAAAACCCACAGTTCCGTAAGTCAATCCCATTCGTATTTCTCAGCAAAGTAGATCCTATTCAGTATGCAATTTTTCATGAGCATTTACATAAGTTTCCAGGGTTTTATCCAGAGCAAAGAAATATTAGAGGATACCCACATACTCATGCAGCGCACGTACTAGGTTATTTAGGGGAAGTAAACCAAAAAATTATTGACAATTCTAATGGTCTATACAGCCCAGGTGACTATATAGGACAGTCTGGTTTAGAATTTGCATACGAAAGAGAATTAGGTGGAAAAAAAGGGGTAAATTATATATTAAAAGATAATCTAGGTAGACAAGTAGGTTCTTATGATAATGGAAGGCTTGATAGCATGGCAATACCTGGAGAAGATGTTAAAATTTCTATTGACTTAGAACTCCAAGCTTATGCAGATAGTTTGATGATCAATAAAAAAGGTGGAATTGTGGCTATAGAACCATCTACAGGTGAAATTCTTGCTATGGTAAGTTCACCATCTTATGATCCAAACATTCTAAATTTAGATGGAAATAGAGGCAAAGGCATGACGTCACTTATTTATGATACCATAAATAGACCTCTCAATAATCGTGCGGTAACTAATAGATATCCACCTGGTTCTATCTTTAAACCCATTTTATCATTAATAGCACTTCAGAAAGGAACAACTTATGCAGATAGACCCATCTTTTGTCCTGGGTTTTATCGATTAAGCCCTACTAAAGTACAGAAATGTCACCCACATACGACCGCTAATAACGTGTCTGCGGCTATTATGCATTCGTGCAATACCTATTATTTTACCATGATTAGGGAGTTATTGGATTTGTATAGTTATAAAAAACCTGGGATCGGACTTGATACCATTGTAAGTTATCTGCACGACTTCGGTCTAGGAAGCAAGCTAGGACTTGATTTTAGCTATGAAAACAAAGGTTTAATTCCTAATTCTTCTTATTACGATAGAGTGTACAAAAAAGAAGTCAATGGATGGAGATCTGGTTGGATATTGTCTTTGGGTATAGGACAAGGAGAAATGCAGCTCACAACGGTTCAAATGGCGAACTTAGCAGCAATTCTAGCCAATAGAGGATATTTTATAACGCCACATCTCATCAAAAGCTATCGGTCAGGCAAATCTATTCCAGAAAATTTTAAACAAAAAAAATATGTGAGAATTGACAAAAAGCACTTTACGCCTGTGATAGATGGTCTAGAAAGAGTAGTAACTTCTGCGGCAACTATTGCATATGTACCGGGTCTAGATTTATGTGGCAAAACAGGAACATCTCAAAATCCACATGGAAAGGACCACTCTGTTTTTTTTGGTTTTGCACCAAAAAATAATCCCAAAATAGCCATTGCAGTATTTATAGAAAATGCTGGCTTCGGAGCGCAGTGGGCCGCGCCAATAGCAAGTTTGATGATGGAAAAATATATCAACAAAAAGATCATGCCTTCCAGAAAATACATTGAAGAAAAAATGTTTAAAGGCATCTTGATGGAAAATTCAGTAGAAGTAAATTGGGTTAACAACACAATTAGTCCTCAATTATAATTTTTTTTTAAATCTGCCTACAAATTCCTGACTGATGTTTGTATATTGCTGACGATAAAATAATTTCGTTATGAATGACACAAATGTACAGGTTCACTCACTTTTTACTGAATTTGATATTTCACTATTCAAAACAGGAAAACATTATCACTTGTATCAAAAAATGGGATCTCATCTCATGGCCCTTGATGGTGTGGACGGCTGTTATTTTGCCGTCTATGCGCCCAATGCTGATAAACTTAGTGTGGTAGGAGATTTTAATCAGTGGAATGGTGAGAAATATATGCTTTATGCTAGATGGGATGGATCTGGTATTTGGGAAGGATTTATACCAGGTGTCACTCATGGGATGGTGTACAAGTACAAAATTATCCCAAGGAATTATGGTAGAATCCGAATGAAAGCAGATCCATATGCTTTTAAAGCGGAAAGACCACCACTGTCAGGATCTATAGTTTGGGATATTAATTACAATTGGAATGACAAAGAATGGATGCAAGAGCGCATTATTAAAAATGGTCATAATCAACCACACTCTGTCTATGAAATGCATTTCGGTTCGTGGAAGCGAACAACTGAAGAAAATAGATCGCTCACATATGAAGAAATGTCAGTTGAGCTTGTGAATTATCTCACTAAGATGGGTTATACCCACGTAGAGTTTCTACCACTAGCTGAGCATCCTTATGAGCCATCATGGGGATATCAAGTGACGGGATACTTTGCAGCTACGAGTAGATTTGGAGATCCTGAGGGATTAATGTTTCTAATTGATTCTTTACATCAGGCTGGAATAGGTGTTATAATGGATTGGGTGCCTGCACATTTTCCATCTGATGATTTTGCCCTTGCTACTTTCGATGGTTCATGTGTATTTGAGCATCCAGACAAACGAAAAGGCTATCATCCTGACTGGAATACATTGATATTTAATTTTGGTAGACCAGAGATTAAGAGTTTTTTAATAAGCAATGCATTTTTCTGGTTGGAAAGATATCATATAGATGGACTGAGAGTAGATGCGGTTTCTTCTATTGCTTACTTAGATTATTCACGCAATGAAGGTGAATGGGAACCCAATCAATACGGAGGTAGAGAAAACTTAGATGCTATTGTATTTTTACAAGAATTCAACACAGCAGTATATGGAAGTTTCCCCGGTATTCAGACAATAGCTGAAGAGTCTACGTCATATCCGATGGTATCTAGACCAGTTTTTCAAGGAGGGCTAGGTTTTGGTATGAAATGGATGATGGGTTGGATGCATGACACAATAGATTATTTCAAAAGAGAATTTGTGTACAGAAAATTTCATCAAAATGATATTACTTTTAGTATTGTCTATGCGTTTTCTGAAAACTTCATGCTCGCACTATCGCATGATGAGGTAGTACATGGCAAAGCATCTATGATAGGCAAAATGTCAGGTGATGAGTGGCAGAAGTTTGCTAATTTAAGGGCCTTTTATGCGTATATGTTTTCCCATCCTGGTACAAAGCTGTTGTTTATGGGGAATGATATGGCGCCTTACACAGAATGGAATTTTAAAGGACAATTAGAGTGGAATCTCTTAGAATTTCCTTCTCATAAAGGACTAAATAATACAGTAAAGGATCTAAATAAACTTTATAAAACTGAAAAAGCACTTTATCATTTCAATTTTAGTCCAGAAGGATTTGAATGGATAGATGCGGGTGATAGAAATAATTCCATACTTATTTATCAGCGGAAGTCAGACATTAAAAATGATGTAGTAATGGTTATTTGCAATCTGAATATTACACCACATGTTGACTATAAAATAGGTGTGTACGCTAAACAAACATGGTCACTTATATTCAATTCTGATGATAAAGCTTATTGGGGAAGTGGTTATGAAATAGCGGCTAAAGTTAGCACTAAAAAAGAAGCATGGAATGGCAGAAATCATATGCTTGAGATTAATATTCCACCACTCTCTGTTATTATGTATAAGCTGATTTCGTCAGTAGAAGATAAACCAAAAAAAGTTACGGTCAAACCCAAAAAGGAAGTTGCCAAAAAGTAAATTATTTTTTTGACAAGATCTCTTTTGTTAAGTTTTGATGGTGCTGTACATGATAAATGGTAAAATACATCATTTCTCTTAGTGTAATTTTGCCGAGCAGTGGATGTGGTAATATTAACAAGTCTAAATCAGTCTCTGTATACTTTTCTAGTCTGCCTGCCAGTATTTTAACCACTTTAGTAAGTTTGTCGATAAGTACTGACTTTTTATCTAATATAGCTTTTTCTGGCAAAAACCTTCCTGAAGCTGCGCCACCTTCTGAAAGTTTCATATGGTATTTTGCCACAAGATCTTCGTATGATTTAGAGGTGCGATTTGCTTTTCCTATCCAAAGTTTTAATATCCATGATGGAATAAATAACGACAAAGTTAAGGGCTGCACCGACCTATAAATGTGATCCAACTGTTGTCCTGCAGACCATTTTTGTGGCAAACTAAACAAGTAGTCTTCATCACTTATTCCAGAAATATAAACTGTAAATGCTGCATGATGTGCCTGCAAAGATGATTGAATTTCTTGTTTTGTCATTACTTACTTTTTATGATCTAGTTAATCGATATCAAAAGTAATAAATATTTGCTGAAGGCTTTTGGATTTTAAAAAAGAAATTCCTGATTTTCTTATTTGTTTTTACCTCGCATAAATCTTAGTTCCTTCAATACTTTGATTCGATCTTTTGCATTCTTTACCCATGCAGCATTGTCAGGATTGGTGTCTAGATATTGTTGATAATATTTAATGGCCTTGGACTTATCTTTATAATATTGTTCTGCTGCGTTACCCATATAATAATAGACATCTGCATCTTGCTCATAAGCTTGGCTTTTACCATATTGCTTTAGGACTTCCCCATAATTTCCTCTGATCGTATGCGTCCTTGCCAATCCACGATGGTAGTGTGTCATGTTTTCTGATATACCTTGTTTAATGGCTTCGCCATAATAATAATCTGCTCTATCATAATCCTTCTTTTTTTCATAAGCTAACGCTAAATAAAACAATGCATACTCTGGATCTCCCTCATTTAGAAGTGACTTTTGCAAATGATAGATAGCCTTATCCAATAAGTCAATTTGCATAAATGAATATCCCAATAATTTATTATAATAATTATTCAGCTCTGTAGCAAAGGTGAGTTTGTACAAAATATCAGCAACTTCATCATACATTCTTTTTCGATATTTTACCCTTGATTTTAATAATGATAGACCAATATGCGATGAGTCAATTTCTAGGCCTTTTGTCAGTAAACTATCTGCCACATCCAAAGAATCAATCGATATGTACAATTCACTAATACCTTGGATCGTTAGCAAATCTCTTTTATTGAGCTGCATGGCTGTTTGGTAAGAAGTGATAGCTTGTTTTTGCTCATTCCCCAATAAAAAAAGGCTACCCAATTTTCTATAATATATTGGATTATTGGGAAATCTTTTGGACAATGAAATATTATATTTGATAGCTTTAGGCAGATTTTGTTGGGATTCATATATTGCCGCTAGTCTGACCAGTGCATCCGATTGATATCTTTCTTGATGTTCTAAATGGTGATAATAAATTTTTGCATTTTGATAATCGCCAAGTAAGTAGTATGTATTTGCCAGAGCTAAATATGGTCGTTTGTCTGTGGTATCTACTTCATAACAGGCTTGGTACCACTCGATTGCTTTGAAATATTCTTGCTGCATCATTAAACTATCAGCAACAGCACAATTCTTTGTTTGCGCATTTAAAGCGAGCGACAAACTAATAGTGGAAAGCAAAACAGTCAATCTAAATATCATAACCTAAACTTATTATTATCACAACTAAAGACACAAATAT
This sequence comes from Saprospiraceae bacterium, assembly GCA_035299145.1. Taxonomy (GTDB): domain Bacteria; phylum Bacteroidota; class Bacteroidia; order Chitinophagales; family Saprospiraceae; genus OLB9. The sequence continues at coordinate 589,913 of DATGWZ010000023.1, read as the reverse complement.
ATAACGTATTTATTAGTTATTCAATAATTTTAATCTAATATTTTGTCAACTGCTATTCTATATCCTTTCTGTTTGTGCTTTCTTCTTCTACACCTTCCTTTATTATTTGAATAACTTCTTTCATTTCTTCTTTTGAAATTTCTTCTACAAAAGATTCTTGTACAGTACTTTCTGTATTGATAAAAAATTCTACTAAAAGTGGAAAATGATCAGAACCAAAATATTCTAGACGTTTTAATGCAGTGACAAAAATGTCGGCTGTATGAAACATTAAGTCAATAGGATATCTCAATATCCAATACTCGGCATGAAATGTAGAAATAAGACCTTTCCCGATTCTGCCATCTATCATTTGACTTGTTTTTCTAAACAATTTGGAAGATCTAGACCAAGCCACATTGTTAAAATCACCTACTACGAGACTACTATCTGCATTTGCCCTGACTTTTTTTGCCACACTTAGTAATTCGCCATCTCTTTCTTTACTATTATGTTCTTCTGTAGGACTTGGTGGCGGCGGATGTATGGCAAAAAGTGTAAATGAATATTTATCTTTGGTAATAATTTTTGCTTCTATACTTGGTAAATCATCTGCAACAAAATAATGTACAAAAGAACGTTCAATCTTCAGTTTTGAATATAGATGAATGCCATACGTATTTTCCAATGGAACTTTTATTTGGTAAGGATAGTCATTTTCAAAAACATAAAGAGCTTTTCCCCAAGCTTGATTAGATTCCATGGTAACAAAAATGTCGGGATTATACTTTTTAATTAGCGTCACAAACCGAATATATTGGGTGTTTTCTTGAAAAACATTGGCAGAAAGAATACTGATTTTTTGTGATGAAAGCTCACATTGTTTTTTTTGATGAACCTTATATAAAGGTGTAAACTCAAATAAATTAATCAAATGGTGAATGACAAACAAAACATTCAAAGCAGTAAAAGTCCAAAATAAATAGTCTTTATTTTCAAAAAGCACTAAACCTAAAAAAAGCAAAACAACCTGCATGACAAGTAGTTGCACCTTGCCAAATTCAGCAGCTCTAAATACCCAATGTGTATTATTAGAAAGTGGCAGCAGACTTGCTAAAATTAAAATAGTGGACAAAACAAAGTACCACATGACAAACCATTTTTTTGTAAATGTACTTAAATAATATAGTTTGACTACGATTACTGACTATATTTTGGTTATAATGTTTTAAGGTGGCTAAATTGAATAAAATATTAAACACTTAATAGACCAACTTTTCCATGTTACATTACGTCTTAATTAAGAATAGTGTTAAGTAGCAATATCTGTAACCTTTAAAATCATAAAAATGAAAGCATCCATTTTTCTAGTATTCCTAACTATTTTGATTTCATGTAACAAAAATGATTCAAGTTGTACTTCTATAGATTATGATAAATCTTTTATTGCTGAAGTAGGAGAAGTTTATTGTATAGATAATGACAATACGATCAAAATAGATAGTATTGAGAATCAAGTCTGTCCATGCCTTGCTCAATGTGTTTGGGAAGGTGAATTTATCATCCATATGTCTGTGACTGCTGATGGTGTAGCACATACATATAGTTTTGGCTCTGCTCCAGAAACTATAGATATTCAGCCTTTTGATTTCTTCAAAGTGAAATTTTTATCGATCACTCCAAATGGTTGTAACTCAAATATTCAAGAAGATTTTAGAGTGGGATTTTTTTTGGAGAAAAAGTAGGTTTCTCTTTTCCTTCTCTGAACGAAATAGTCTTGTTGAATCTTCATTTTAAATATGATCCATTCATATTAAATTTGAATTTGTTGATTTGCATTAGGAAATGCAGATGTTATCCATAGATTTGTCTAATTAATTTTTACAATTTTCGTTTGTTTTCCTTCTCTCCTAATAACCTTATAATTATCACAATTAAAATATTCAACCAATACTCCAGCCAAAGTATCGGGAATAGGAACATTATATTTTTGATAATCTTCAATTTTTAATAATATCCTGCTTGTTTCAGGTTTGTATGGGATATAAACTACAGGAAAATAATGCTTCTTTATTTTATTAAATGGAATGTGCTGCAAATTAAAACCACAATAACTATTGGATCTCATATTTGATTTGAAAACCTTAGAATCAACTTCATATTTATAAATTGGAGATGAACCACCTTTACCAGATGGATTACCTAAATCAATTATTTTACCCTTAGTAATTTTAAAATTATCTAGAAGTGTCTCAGTTTCATATTCGTAGTTAAGTTCAATTAACATAATAGCAAATATGAATATTGCTATAAGTAAGTAGACTGTATAATTACTTGTTTTTATCTTTGTCACTTTGAATTAATTATTCAAAAAAATCCCATTATCATAAAAATTATTATTTAAAAACAATATTAATTAACCATAGTTCCAATCAGTTTAATTTGGACAAATTCTCATTACTATTTTGAAACAAACTCACTACACTTCCACTTGCCGTAATAACCAATCTCTATCTGGTAGCAACTTTTCAGTTCGTATTTGTTCTGCGAGTTTAGCTTTGGCTTTGGAGTCAAACCTATTGAGACGGATCAGTTTTCGAGTGTATTTGACGATGTTAGAATAATTGGTTTTGTGGTAACCTATGATTTTTTTACGTGTCAAGTAAATATTCATAGCATCAAGGTGTGAGTCAAGTAGTCTTTCAGATTTGGTCTCATAATAAATTTTTAACATCAGCGTCTTTGCAAATAGATTGGACAAATGATCATCAAATTCTATGTTCCTTAATGACTCAAGAGCGTCTGTATATTTTTCTGTCGCATAGTAAATATTGGCCATATTGAATCTGAATGCACTATCTTTTTCTTCTTTCCTTAGATATTGTACGTTATCCGTACTGATTTCTTTTGCTTCGTCGTATCTACCCATTCGCAGTGCTATGGTGTTGATATTTCGGTATGTATTTTTTGATAAATATCCATTTGTGAGAAGATATTTTTTTGAAAGGGCAATTTTATAATAGTTCAGCAACTTTTGACTGAACGCTTTATCACCTGAGTTGTGTTTACGAATGCAATAATTGATGCCTTGGAAGTACAAATTTTTTAATTCTTCGTGTGGAAATAAATGTTCATTTGGCTCTAGCATCTCATTAAATTTTTCAAACCAAACGACATCTTCCGGGTACAAGATAAGTTTCCAAGCATAGTAATACAAGGCTATACACGGATAGGCCAAATAACCATGTTCGATAATGTAAGATTCAAGATGGTCAATGAGTTGTGTGTTTATCTTTTTGGATATGAGTGTAGATTGTGTAGCAAATGTGACAGTTTGCATCAATTTCTTACTAATGATAGCTACATCTGTATCATGAATAATGTCCTCTGCATCAGCATTTGAAAATCTACTTTTAACCTGATCAAACTGCCATTTTTCGTACAAGATATCAGCATTTTGTTGATATGATTTTTCATTTCTTAACGCCTGACCTTCTTGGTTTTGCATACTTTTATAAGCTTCCGAAAATAACTTTTCATTTTCATGAATTCTATAATATTCAAGGAGAGTATGATTATAATGAAAAGCTGAAGCTAAAGAATTTTTAATAACAATATATTTTTCCATCATTTTGGTAAGGTCGCTCATGAGCAATCGTTCAGTGACAGGAATGTTTTTTTTCTCATCCATTTTATTAATATTCCAATATTGCAGATAGGCTATATGCTTTTGATTTCCTTCCATAATACTCGTTGGAATAAGTGAAATGATAGCTTCTACATCTTTTGTTCCTAGTGTGGATAGTAAGTGTTCAAATTTTGTTTTCATATAATATTAAGTCAAAAAATACAAATAAATCATATATATATATGATAATCAATATATTATGGTATTTTTAAACCATATATCGATCTACAAATGTAATAAATTGTTATTTTATTGTATTGATTTAATGTAGATATTTGTACTGTTTTTAATCTTTAACTCATATCACAGACTCATAACAGATGAAAAATTTAACATTCATATTGCTCCTTAGCCTGCTCCCCCAAGCAGGACTTTGGGCGCAATGTCAAGACACCGTGAAGCTTTATCTCAACTATACCTATGATGGGCCTGACATTGTCGTGGATATTCAGGTTGAAAATTTTCAAGAAATTTTAGGTTTTCAATTTGGGTTAAACTATGATAATGAAGTCATAAAATACGAATCTGTTAGTTCCCCCATTTCGAGTTTTGATGAAAGTGCATTATCTGTCATTGAACAAGGCAATATTAAGTTTCTGTGGTTAAGTCCATCGTCTACGATTGGAGAGTCATTGCCTGATTTTAGTACATTAATTCAATTGAGATTTTCTGCGTTACAAGCTAGCTCAACATCTTATCTTGAAATTTCTGAAACAAACCTACCAGTTGAATTTATTAATGAAGCAGCTTTTGAACTTTGTGTCAAAGGTAGTTCAACAACATTAGTAACTAGTTCAGGTAAAATTTTTGGTAAAGTTACACATGATTTGAACAAAAATTGTGATCCTGAATTGTCAGATCCAATACTTAATAAATGGGTTATTGAATTATCTTCTTCGACAAAAACCTACTATAGGGCAACGAACGAAGATGGAGAATATTCTTTTGGTTTGCCTGCTGGTGAGTATACCATTAGATTAATACCAAAAAATGAACTTTGGAAGGTTTGCTTTGATGAATTTGATATTTTATTGACCGAAGAAAGTGAGGTTCTCCAGAATTTTAGCGCTCATGCTATAGTTGATTGCCCTCTCATAAAAACTGACATCTCTACACCTTTTCTACGAAGATGTTTTGACAATACATACACCCTTTTTTATGAAAATCAAGGGACCATCGTTGCAGAAAATGCTTATATAGAAGTTGATCTTGATGATGATTTTGATTTTATAAGTACTGATTTTACTAATTATACGATTACTGGACAGCAACTTAGGTTTGATCTAGGCAATCTCGCTGTTAATGAAAGTGGATATATAAAAATTGTATTAAATCTTAATTGCGCTACCACTATTCTCGGACAAACACATTGTGTCACAACGACTGCATTTCCGAATGAGCCATGTATCGTACCACCTACTTGGTCAGGATCAGAATTATCCATCACTTCAGAATGTGACGAGCTAAATGACAAAGTGATATTTACCATTTTAAATACTGGAACGGGAGCGATGAAAGAAGCAAAAAGGTATATAGTGACAGAAGACGATGTCATGAGACCACCAACAAATATTCAGCTAGATATCTTACAGGCTGAGACATTAGAGCTTCCTGCTGATGGAACTAGTTATAGGATCATCACTAGTCAAGATACAGATTATCCATTGGGAAAGTTGGCGACATTAGCTATTGAAGGTTGTGGAGATGATGGTTCAGGGCAATTTAGTACAGGTTTTGTCACCCTATTTGAAGAAGCTGATAGAGACCTTTTCATAGACACAGACTGTAAAGAAAGCATAGGTTCATTTGATCCTAATGACATCATAGGAATGCCTAAAGGATATGGGACGAAACAATACATTGAAAAAGAAGTCAATGTAGAGTATCTCATCAGATTCCAAAACACAGGTACAGACACTGCCTTTACCGTAAGGATAAAAAATTATATTCCAGAATCACTTGATCTTGCCACTATTCAGATGGGTGCAGCAAGTCATGAATACACATATCAATTCAACCAAGATCGTGAACTTATCATCACATTTGACGATATTCTACTTGTAGATAGCACAGAAAATGAAGCAGCATCGCACGGATTTGTAAAATACAAAATATTGCCATCTTCAACTTTGATAGATGAAGATAGGATAGAAAACCAAGCAAAAATTTATTTTGATTACAACGAACCTATTACGACCAATGAAGCATTCCACACTATTGGAAGAGACTTTATTTTGGAAAGTATTGATTGGATGGGGGAGAAAATAAATGTCACATTTTATCCCAATCCTACGGATCAAGAATTGAAAATCGATACAGAAGACTACGATTTTGAAAAAATAGAGTATATGATTAAAAATCAAATAGGTCAAAACCAACTATCGGGTATAATTTCAGATAAAAATGCAAATATTCCTTGTGGTGAACTGCCATCAGGAGTATATATTATGAATGTAAAATTTGACCATAAATCCCAAGCAGTATTGAAATTTATAAAGATGTAATAGGCCCTCAACTATTTTTAAAAACCCATTTGCGTATCCTTATTATAAGGGAAATCTGTAAGAATCCGGCATTAATAAAGATTAAGGTCGGATTCATTTTACAAAATCATAATGCGATTTATAAACATATATAAAACATTCTACACACTAAATTTTTAGTGGTCAACTAAAAGTTAGCAAAGAAGTCAAGGTCGCTGATAAAAAAAGGGATCTGCAGAAAGCTGATCCCTTTTTTTATTACCTAAGCTTATTTTTTCTTTGATTTGGTCAATTCACAATCATCATATTTTGGTAAATATTCCAAAATAGTGGCTTCATTTTTTGCTGTATTGTCAGCCAACATCTTGTTTAGAAGAGATTTTTTAGGTTCACTATCTTTTTTAGCTTTGAGTTCCGCACCTATTTCAGGACAATCATCAAGAAACTTTGAAAACTTTTTTGTAAACGAAGAGAAACCATCTTGGTCTTCTAAGAACTCATTTTTCTCTTTGTGATATGCAAGAGCAGAAGGAATCATATCTTTTGCCTCTGCCCCAAATGGTACAGCAGTAGGATGATACATCAACCATTGTGTTCTTTTAAAATCTTTTAGGACAGTATAAACTGCATTTTTGTGTGTCATAGAAAGAATACCTACAGAAAGGGTAATGTCTCTAATTTTGAACATGGTGGTATCTATACTGAAAGAATCTAGACCACTAAATTTTAAAGTAGCCGTTTTAATTTTTCCATTATCATCATACCCAAACCTGTATGTATCGGTATAAACAAAATTAGGTACGTTAGAGTTGGACTCAAAAACAAAATATCCTTCTGTTTTCCTACCACTATCATTATATACTACTCCTCGTTTAATTTTTGATTCAATTCTAACACCCATTTTTGTATTAAAATCAGGATATTTCGAAATATCGCCAGAGCTAATAGCTGCATTTAATTCTTCTTTTTGGGCCGAAACTCTTTGAGTATCTGTATCACTAAGTTCAACTTTTCTGTGCCTCGTAGTCCAATTGATTTTTTTAAGGTTCTCCTCAAGTTTCTCAATTTTTTCTCTCAACTTTTTACCATCTTTTGATTTTTCTTCACCGTTTTCAACCATAGAAGCATATTTTCTTGCATTTGCAAAGTCATCTGCCCAATAATAAGCTAAAGCTGTATTATATCTACAAGCATACACCAATTTTTCTTGCTCTTTATCACTTTCATTGTATGTCGGAAGTTTTGATGTCCAAAAATCAATAGCAGGCTGAATAGCAGTGATATATTTGCTATTATCAAATTCTGACATTTGGTAGAAAGCATCAATCACAACCTTCTCCATTGGTTTAAATTCAGCATATTCAGCAGATTTTTCCTTTAAAGTGTTAAACTCAACTTTATCCACAATTTTCACTAATCCAAAATCATCGTTTATTTGTTGGTTGATTATATCAATTACAGATATAAGTTTCTCTTTTCTTTTGTTGAGAATTATACTCCTTCCATTGTCATACCAGAATTTCTCTAACGATGCTTTATCTGTATAATTACTAGACTCATACTTTATTGCATCTTGCCTATCAAACACAGTATTTGTTCCTTTAATGGTAACTTCTTTTAAAACAGTTCCAGTATTTGTGACAACTTTATAAGATGCCTCACATTCTACATTAAAGGTATATTTATAATTTTTTGTGATTTTACCTTCTTTATCTTTAGTTTCTGTAGTTGAAATAACAACATTCTCTGCTCTTGGTGTACCCAAATTTAATGCTACTTCAGCTGTCCCTGCCAAATCAACTTTAGGGATATTGAGAATATTAATTTTGCTTTTAATGGCTTCAAAATTATTGTCAAGATACTGCAATTCACCTTCATTGCCAATTACACTCACATGATAACTTGTGATGTCTTCTTTGAAACCAATATTAGGTAATCTAAAATAAGATGCCCTAACATCTAAGTCGTCAAGTTTTACCTTCTGTGCAGAAAGATTAATACAAATAATTGAAAATAAAAGTAAGAAAAAAGTACTTTTTCGGGTCATGTTAATATTTTTTATTTTTTACAAAGGACAAAAGTAAAATTACTTTTCGAAAAATACGCTTACTCAAAATTTTATTTACTAAAAATTAATCTACATTCATGCTGTTAAATCTATTGTGAAAAGATTGACTTCCTGAGTTAAACCCACAAAAAAATAATTGCTAAGGATTATTATTTTCAATAGTCATTAATCAAGTCAGATCTAAAACATTCTAATGTTATTCATATTCTCATGAATTTCAGTCTTTTATTCAAATTCATAAAAAAATGAAAGATGTATTTGTATTATTCATATATATTTTTCATACATTTGTTGTTTAATTCAATAATCTGAGAAACATGTCAAAAGAAAGAGAAGAAAAACTAAAAGCTTTGGCGCTGACCATGGACAAGCTTGATAAAACATACGGTAAGGGTACGATAATGAAATTGGGTGACAAACAAGTTGTTGCTGTCGAGACTATATCTACTGGCTCATTGAGTCTTGATATTGCACTTGGTATCCACGGACTTCCAAAAGGAAGAATTGTAGAAATATATGGTCCTGAATCTTCTGGTAAAACGACACTTGCTATTCATGCGATCGCAGAATGTCAAAAACAAGGAGGCATAGCAGCATTTATAGATGCAGAACACGCATTTGATAGATTTTATGCAGAACATTTGGGTGTTAATACAGAAGAACTTTTGATTTCACAACCAGATAATGGTGAGCAAGCGCTCGAAATAGCGGAAAACCTTATCAGATCAGGTGCGATTGATATTATAGTTATCGACTCAGTGGCAGCACTTGTACCTAGAAGTGAGATCGAAGGCGAAATGGGAGATTCTAAAATGGGTCTTCAAGCAAGATTGATGTCTCAAGCGTTGAGAAAACTTACTGCTACCATCGGACGTACTGGATGTTGTTGTATATTCATCAATCAATTGAGAGAAAAAATCGGCGTAATGTTCGGTAACCCTGAGACAACAACAGGTGGTAACGCTTTGAAGTTTTATGCATCTATTAGATTAGACATTAGAAAATCGGGTACTGCTATCAAGGATAAAGATGGAAATACCGTAGGTAATCCTGTAAAAGTTAAAGTGGTAAAAAACAAAATGGCACCACCTTTCAGAATTGCTACCTTCGATATCATGTTTGGCGAAGGTATCTCCAAAACTGGTGAAATCATTGATATAGGAGTAGAAACAAATGTCATAGGAAAAAGTGGTTCGTGGTTTAGTTATGAAGGTACAAAAATTGCTCAAGGAAGAGAAGGTGCAAAACAGTTTTTGGCAGATAATCCAGAAGTAGCACTCGAAATAGAAAAGAAAATTGTAGACAAATATCAACCACTACTTGCCAGCCCTGATGAAGTAGATGGTGGCGATGATGAATAATAAATTTCATATATTGAATATAAAATAAAAGAAGCCGTCTGATATAAAATATCGACGGCTTCTTTGCTACTATCATACTCGGTTCTAAAGACTATTCTATTCGTAGTATTTTTATAATTTGATCAAGGTTCTTTGATTTGATTTTACAAATAAATATTCCATACTTATTGCCTAGTTGGTTTGCATTAAGTCTCATGGAATGATTTCCAGGATTATAGATATCATTACTTTTGAAAACTATTGTTCCATTTGAATCATAAATATTGATCACTACTGGACTTTTTTCCTGCAAATTAAAATGAACAGTTGTCTCATCTTTAAATGGATTCGGATGGTTTTGCATAATAAATGAGATTCCTTCTGTTATTAAACTTCTAAATGAAAAGTCAATATCAGTTGTTATTTCGTCCATAGTGTAAGCCTCCGCTGAGACAATGGCTTCATTCATCGATATTAAATCACTGAGTTTCGTATTTATAAACGGACGACAAATGATGTTAAATAATATACTACCTTTAGGAAGTGACACACCGTCCATATCATCATATGAAAGTGTTAGATACTTTTTACCATTTTTGTCTATGATGGCCAAATGTTCGTTTCTCAAAGGTAAATCTACGGATTCAAATCCAATATAATCCATATCAGCAGATAACTCTAGTGTCCATTGCATTCCTATAATGTTATCTAAGTTTTCTACCTTAACCGGAACAGTTATCAGTTCATTTGCTTTTACATCGATATCTTCTGTGTATAATTGCAACTTGTCGTTGCTACGTAATGCCGGTTTGCCTTGGATGTTTTGTGAAACTGTACCATTGACATCACCTATTTTAATAGCAATAAAATCTGAATTTTCCATGCTTGTGGACAATCCTTCATAATTAAGCCTTTCTACAAATGGCCATGGATTTTCTTTATCATTAAAAGTAAATGAAGCATCAACAAATCTCCACGAAGTGTTATTACTGAATGTAGGTTGTATGCCTAATATAAGTTTCCTTAATTCTACAAGATCAGCTGCTGTTATTTTTTGTGAATTATTGACGTCCGCAGCAATCAATTTATAAGGTGATTCTAATTGTTTTAAACCCAATATATGTCTTTGTATCAAGACCAAATCTAGAGTTGTGATGCCTTGGCTGTGATCGGTATCCTTAATGGGTTGGAGTTCGTAATTATTATACATGGCTAAATCTGTGAATCCAAACTGACCATCTGTATTTGTCATTAGATAATCTTCAGTTTCGCCACCATCAATATTAACTTTTGTATCAGAAATTTTTACCTTTTCTTCTGTGTAAACTTGACCCTTGATATTAACCCGACTTCCTGCCCCACAAATGTTTCCATTATCTTGGACAATGATGTATGTAATTGCTCTTGACTGATTGCCAGCAAGATCTGTCACCCAAAACTCAATTCGTCGTTTGCCAAGACTATCGCAGTTGAAATTCCTAACTTTATCATTGACATTAGCTGAAAATGAATACTTTAGCTGTGAAGTTGGTGTACAGTTATCTGAACTAGATTTATTAAAATCTTTGGCGTTAATGGATGCTTGTCCTGATGGAGGTAGAAGGTTTGTGGCTAATCCATTCAAGGCAACAGCACTTGGTGATTTACAATCTTTAATAGTAAAAACCGAAGCACAAGTACTTTTATTTCCACATTTATCTTTGGCTTCCCATGTGATTTTATGTAGACCAATACTATATTTTCTTGTGATGGATGATCCTACACCAGATATATCGGTAGTTCCGTTATTGTCTAAATCAATTTTGTATGACCAAGTTATACTTACTGGCAAACAATCATCTGTACCTATACCATTAAAAGTAACGGTTGCGTCACACCCATTTCCTGTACAAATTATGGTGTCTCTACAAACTTTGGAATTAATGACTGGAGCGACATTATTGGTAATCAAAATGCTTTGGACAAAAGTCCATTTACCTATACTCGCAGGATTATTGGTTTGGTATTGACACCAATCGATAACAGTCCATGTTCTCTTTATAAATCCACAATTATTTGGATTGGTAAACACCTGATCTTTATATGTTGCTGCCGCAAGATTGCATCTATCTGTGTTTAATATTGGCTTGCCAGTAATGCTTACATCCGGATCGTTATCATTACAATTATTATAATTTATATTGGCAGATGGCCATGTAATATCATTTACGTCAAATTTATCGACATCTATCACATATATGGTTTGGGTATAGGTCGCCTTATTACCACCAATATCTGTAATCACAAAATCTCTTTTTATTTCCCCTGTATTACACATTGTGAGTAGGTTTCTCGTTGTCACAGTAACAACTGCCCCAGGACAATTATCTGTAAATACTCCATCTTGCCCTGCAATTCCTGTAGGATAAAAAGGATTACCAGGGTCGTTGATCAATATATTTTGTCTCGTCGATCCTTGTGGCACAAAAGTACCAAACGCACTTAGATTATTTACATTAATGCTATATCCACAACTCACGCTCACATCAGGAAGACTGCCTAAAATGATATTTGGAGCAAGTCTGTCACGTACTTCTACCAAATTCATACATTCAGTAAAATTACCACGACTGTCTGTGACCCTTACGACAATTGTTATTGTATCGTTTACATCATTACAACAAAAATTTACATAATTACCAAAATCATCAGGCGTATTTGTACCACAAGTATTCCCCATTCTTCTTGCAGTATATGTCAATGGTCCACTGCAATTATCATTTGCCGAAATGACAAAAGAAGATGCGGTCAGCTCTGGCAAGTCACTAATTGATATCACCCTAAAACCTTCGCATACTATATCAGGACCTACATTATCTATAGAAGTGATTATTGTGTTGCAAGTTGCTGTTAGTCCTACACCATCAGTTACTGTAAAAGTTATTGCTTGTGTCTGATTGTGTGATGAAGGGATTATTGTTCCTGCAATAGGTGATTGGGTTACTGTTGTAAATGGACAATTATCAGACCTAGTGACCGATGTACTTAAATTTGGAACCACAAGTTGACAAGAGTTATTTAATGCTACAGTAATATTACCTGGACATATGATAGAAGGTACCTGATTGTCGACAACAGTGACATTAAAACTGCATGATGATGTCCTGCCATTATTATCTGTGACCACAAAAGTATTGGTTGTGATTCCAGTAGGAAATGTGCTGCCACTTGCTAAGCCTGATGTGCGAATAGTTGTTATATTTGAACAATTATCCATTCCGACGGGTGTTAAATAGTTTACGACTGCACTACATTTGTTCAAATCTGTGTTTACAGTAATGTTTGCTGGACAACTGATAGAAGGTGGTTGATTGTCGATCACATTTATGGTAAAGCTACAAGATGCTGTTTGTCCATTACTTGAAGTCACCACAAAAGTATTTGTAGTAATGCCTACAGGGAAGGTACTACCACTTGCTAAACCTGCAATTTGGGTAGTGACCGCACCTGAACAATTATCTATACCTAAAGGTGTGTTATAGTTAACTATAGCATTACATAAGCCAGAAGCTGTATTGACTGTAATATTAGAAGGACAAGTGATGGTAGGTGGTTGACTATCTACAACTGTCACGGTAAAGCTACAAGAAGCTGATGCACCGGAATTATCTGTCACTACAAAAGTATTGGTAGTCACGCCGATAGAAAATATACCACCACTTATTATTCCTACTGTTTGATTTGTTATAGCTGATGGACAATTATCAGAACCAATAGGGCTTTGATAATTTACTATTGCACTACATAGTCCAGCTGATGTGTTTACAGTGATGTTAGATGGACATGAAATAATAGGAGATTGATTATCTCTTACAACAACTGTTTGAGTACAAGTGGCGGTATTTCCACCGATATCAGTGACTGTCCAAATAACGTTATTTGAACCCACAGGAAAAACTGTACTTGGAGTCACTATACTTCCCATAAATGTAGCATTTATAACTGCTACATTACAATTGTCAGTAGTACTTGGATTGCCTAAGACCACATTAGTGGCATTACATTGATTGAGACTATTATTTACTGTAATAGAGGGAGGACATATTATAGTAGGAGGTAACTGGTCCAAAACTGTGATTGTGGAAATACATGTAGCAGAATTTCCACATTGATCTGTAACCCTAAGGATAACATCTACTTGTGATGATTCTTGGATGACATCATTACATCCGAAAAATAAAGCAAAGGTTGATGAAAAAACAAGGCTTCCTCCGCAATTGTCAAAACTACCATTATCCAATGAATCTGCAGTGATTATAACTTGACCATTTTCATCTAAATGAACAGTTACGTCTTTGCATATTACAGTCGGCGCTATGGTATCATAAACAATTATTATCTGACTGCAAGTATCGAAATTACCATAGGTATCTCCTATACTATATACACGCTCAATAGTATCTGGACATGTGAAGGTGGTATCAATATCCTGTAGCCATGTAAACGTTGATGTGTCTATTTCTGTTTCATCAGTCGCAGATCCTCCAGCTGCCAAAAACTCTGTATAAAATTCGAATGGATCGTCTGGAAGGCATGTTGTCCTAAGTGTGTCAGGACAGGAAATGATGGGTTCTGTATTATCAAAAACGACTACATTCATATTACAAGATGCGGTATTGCCATATAAATCTGTTACCACCCAATTCACAACAGTAGTGCCTAATGGATATACACCACTAGCATCATCTGTATTGTTGAAATCATTTATTACTGAGAGTATCCCACAATTATCTGAGACGTCGGGCTGTGCAATCGATAGGAGATTATTTCTTCTACCATCTGTTCTATTTCCAACAGAAATATCATCAGGACAAGTAATTAATGGTGAAATGGTGTCTTGAATCAAAATGGGTTGATTGCATACTGCGTTTGTAGGAGGAATACAGTTATCTGTTACTGTCCATACTACATTAAAGGTATCAGGAGGGAAGGATCCAATACTGATAGGACCAATAGTTCCTAACGGTACTACGATGACAGGTCCTCCCGCCACAGTATAAGATATGGACGTGATTGTACAAGTAGATATTGGTATCTCTACTGTAATTTCGACCTCACAAGTTTCATCTACGTAAGCTATAACACCTGGTGGGCAATTTATAGCAAGTACATGATTTTCCTGATCAGTGTGTATCTTATCAGGTATGTTGAAATCGAAAGGCGCTGTTTTAGCAGCAAACAAAGCTGTTCCTAGAGCAGCCACTGTTAAAATGTGTAAGCTAAAATTCGGTTTTTGCATATTAAAAAATCGTTTATTCGGGAAATCGGTTACGCTTTTGGGAAAGGACCTTGAATAAATCAATTCTTAAATAAAAAATTTGGTGTAAAATTGTAATACAAAGATATTACACATTTTACACATTACATAATTTTTTAATATATTATTTCAATAATTCTTTTAAATCATCTAATTTATTAGCTTCTGATACATTTTTGTCTTTTCTCCACCTTAGTATTCTAGGAAATCTGACAGCAACTCCTGCCTTATGTCTACTCGATAATGCCACACCTTCAAAGGCTAATTCGAACACTAATTCGATTTTAACACTGCTCACAGGACCAAAAGTTTGGAGGGTATTGTTTTTTACAAAATTGGTAATTTCTTTCATTTCATCATCCGTAAGTCCAGAGTATGCTTTGGCAAATGGCATTAACTTTTCTCCTTCCCAAAGGGCAAAAGTAAAATCAGAAAATAAATTTGCCCTTCTACCGTGTCCTCTTTGAGCATAGATCAGTACCGCATCAATAGTAAATGGATTGACTTTCCATTTCCACATTTCTCCTGTCCGCCGACCTGTATAGTAGATGCCATCCTTTTTTTTTAACATTAATCCTTCAGCACCGATCTCTCTTGACCTATTACGCCATTCATGTAGCGTATCTAAATCGACGAAATCCAACTGTGGAGATAATATAATTTGTTTTTGATCACTATCATTTACCAAGTTTTCTAAAATTTTCCTTCTTTTATCGAATGGAATCTGCCTTATATCCTTCTGATCAATTTCCAAAATATCATACGCAATGATTTTGACGGGCGTGTCGTGTTGTAGTTTTTTGGATACATTTTTTCTGCCTATTCTAGTTTGTAATGATTGGAAATCCATCGGTTTGTCATCTTTCCAAGCAATGATTTCTCCATCTATTACAAAGTCATGGCCCGCCATTTCAATTTTTTCAAACTCTGGAAACTTATCTGTGATTAATTCTTCACCTCTTGACCATAGAAAGACCTCTCCATTTCGCTTGATGAGTTGCCCTCTGATGCCGTCCCATTTCCACTCTGCTGTCCATTCATCTAGAACTAAAGCTGATAAATCGGTCTCAAAAATCGCATGAGCTAAGTAAAATGGATAAGGTCTAGATACATCAGCACTTCCTTCTTCGAAACTAAAAAGACTGGACCAACTTACTTTTTCTGGCGACCAGTCTCCCATCAAATGATGTGCAACGGTATTTTTATCTACATTTAAGGCCTGAGCTAAAGCAAGTATAACTATGTTTTTCGAGACTCCGATTCTGAATCCACCTGTGATAAGTTTATTAAAAATCCACTTCTCAGCTTCATCAAGATTTCGCCACATAAGGAGCACAAAATCTTTCTTTTCTGTCTCTGTTTTGTTTTTTAATCCTTGTATTTGAGTAATACATTCATGCAAACTAAGGTCAAACTTCGAATCTGAAATTGGCAATATCAAAGCAATCGTTTCAGCCAAATCGCCAACTATATGATAGTTTTGCTCAAATAACCACAAAGGTATGCTTGCTTCTTCTGCACACCATTCTCGAAGCAGCGTGGTATTGACAGTTCTTGGTGGTTTTTTACCTATTAAAAGTGCGATGACCCACAGCTTGTTGAGTTCGTTTGTTTCTTGTATAAAATAAGCAGATAGCAGTGATGTTTTCTTCAGACTACTATTGGTCTGACTTAATCCATTGATAAGTGTGGTAAATAATTTCATACATTTTCCGCATTTGTATCTACTTCTTCGTCGCCAGTAAATGCTGTTTTCACGGCTTTGGCGTCATAACCTTGCTCTGAGAGCCACTGCGCAAAGATTTCAGTGTAGCCATGCGTGACAAATACTCGATGTGCTCCCGTATTTTTTATTACTTCATTGAGTCCTGTCCAATCTGCATGATCCGAAAGTACAAATCCACGCTCTGCATTTCTCCTTCTTTTGATTCCACGAACATTCATCCACCCTGAAACAAAAGCTTCTTCATAATCACCAAATTTTTTAGTCCATGCTGATCCAATAGCTGATGGTGGTGCTATGATGATTGCTCCTTTGTATTGATCTGTTTTGGCGCCATTTTCTATTTTTGGCGAAAGCGGAATATTAAAACCTTGACTACGCAGTACTTCATTGGTATTTTCAATAGCTCCATGAGCATAAATAGGTCCAATGTCACCATTTAAATTATGGATAATGCGTTGGGCTTTACCAAGGGAATATGCAGAAATGATACTAGTACGACCTATTTCTCTGTTTGATTGCCACCAATCATTAATTTCCTGATAAACTTGTGCCTGTGGTTTCCATTTAAAAGATGGCAGTCCAAAAGTAGATTCTGTTATAAAGGTATGACACTTTACTGGTTCAAATTGACCTGACAAACCATCATTTTCTATTTTATAATCGCCACTTGCTACCCAAATTTCACCTTTGTAAACAAGCCTTATTTGCGCAGAACCTATGATATGTCCAGCAGGATGAAATGATATCTCTACTTGATTGATAGTAATTGATTCTCCGTAGCGCAATCCTTGTACTTTTATAAATGAACCTAACCTATGTTTAAGTATTGGAACAGAGTCAATGGTGGCCAAATATTGTTTATGACCAGTTCTAGCATGATCAGAATGGGCATGTGTGATTAATGCTCTATTGACTGGTTTCCAAGGATCGATATACACATCCGCTTGTGGACAGTAGATACCTTTCTCCGTAAAAACCAATAAATCTGCCATGCTTTAAAATCTATTAATATGTGAAGCAACAGTTTTGCTCAGTAATAGTTGATTTAGAATATTTTCTCTCAATTAGCCGACCAGTTTACCTTCATTTCAAAGGACAAAACTAACCATACAACTCATAGTGCACTTGAGATTTGTCATATCCCATTTTTAGAATAATGTTTGCGACAGCTTCATCGATCATTTGTGACCATCCACAAAGATAAAAATGTCTCATTGGCGAAACTTCTTGGTAGCTTTTCATGTACACATCATGTAAGTAACCATGGTGAAACCCATCTAATTTTTCTCTACTCATTGCTACGTCGTATGTAAAATTAGAATATTCGCGTGCCATTTGCTCCATTTCTTCTCGATAGAGTATTCCTGCACTATTTCTAGTTCCAAAAATCAGATGAATTTTATAAAAATCAAGTTGGTGATTTCTTACATGAGCTAGCATACTTCTGAATGGTGCAATGCCTGTACCTGTACAAATCATAATGATTTCGTTCTCTAAGTTTTTCGGTAACACAAATCCACCATCGGGTCCTTTAAACTTAAGGGTATCGTCTACTTTTACTTCTTCAAAAAGATATTTGGTACCTACGCCAGCATCTGCTTTTACGATACAAAACTCCAGTACTTGTCCACCATCGGGATGACTAGCTATGGAATAACTTCGCCATCTCTGATTTCGCTTTTCACCTACAGGGAGATCCATCGTTACAAATTGACCGGGTAAAAAATAAAATGCTTCATCACCAACAGACACAAAAAATTGTCTAGTTGTGGGACTCATTTCTTTAATGTCAATCACTCGACCTTCATACCAATGAACAGGCATCTTCTATTCTATTTTTAAAATAAATTACTTCACATTTATTAAAGGATAATACCTTTCTTTAACCACTTCCATATGATGAATAACATGACCCACGATGGTATACCCAAGACCTATGACAGAAATGGGATTACCTGAACCAATACCTTGTTTTAAAAGGTCTTCTGGCTTAAAACTTTTAAATAATTGGATAGTACTCTGACGGACAGTCACAAACTCATCCATCAAATCTTCAAAACTTCGCTCAGATGCGTGAGCTTGTACAGCATATTCATTTTCATCAAATCCAGGTAATGGTGTTTGATCATTTCTCCCAATTCTCAATGCACGATAGGCAAATATCCTTTCTGTATCTATGATATGCTGCATAATATCAGCTATTGTCCATTTTCCAGGCGCATATATTTGATCACCAAGTTGGATGAGTTTATTTTTTTCTGCATCTAGCAATTCAAAACCATAAACTTCCAAGGCTTTTGCAAGTTCCATATCAGGGACTTGATTGATATATCTTTCGAAATAAACTGGAAGAAAAGGGATATCTTGTTTTGTCATGTTAACTATTTATTCTTTGTTGGCTAGTTGACCACAGGCAGCATCAATGTCTTTGCCACGGCTTCTTCTCACGGTGACAGTGATGTCTTGGCTTTTGAGATATTTTGCAAAAAGATTTAGTCTATCTTCATCTGATTTTACAAATGGAGATCCATCGATGGGATTGTATTCTATGATATTGACCTTTACAGGAAAAATTTTACAAAGTTTGGTCAGATTTTTAGCATCTTCTATGCTATCGTTAAAATTCTGGAAAGCAATGTATTCGTAACTGATTTTATTGCCAGTTTTCTGATAAAAATAGTCTAGTGATTCCATCAGCACTTCGAGATTATTTTGCTCATTTATTGGCATGATTTCATCTCTTTTGACATCATCAGCAGCATGAAGAGATAGTGCTAAATTAAATTTGACTTCTTCGTCTGCGAGTTTTTTGATCATTTTGGCAATACCTGCTGTACTGACGGTAATTCTTTTGGGTGAAATATTGAGTCCAAAGGGTTCGCACAAATATTCTACACTTTTCATAGTGCTAGCATAAGCAAGCAATGGCTCGCCCATACCCATATATACCACATTTGTCAGTGGGTGACCAAAAGTTTCCATACATTGTTTATTGACCAATACATATTGATCATAAATTTCTGATGGGTCAAGATTTCTCAACCTTTTCATTTGTCCAGTGGCACAAAACTTACAAGTGAGACTGCAACCTACCTGTGTAGATACACATACCGTATATCGATCATCATCAGGCACGGGAATCAATACTGACTCTATCATATGTCCATCATGTAACACAAAACGACTTTTGATCGTGCCATCATTACTTTTCTGAACTTTATCCGTTTTTATGGCGCGAATTTCAAAATTTTCATCCAAATATTGTCGAAGTGGTTTAGACAAATTGGTCATTTCTTCAAATGAAAAAGCGGACTTTTGCCACAACCATTCATATATTTGCTTGGCACGAAAAGCTGGTTCTCCTTTGGCAGTGATAACTTCTCTGATTTCATCTAGAGATAGCTTCCGAATATCCATTTTTACAACATCTATCATACCACAAAGGTAAGTCTAAAAACTGATATTTCAAATGAAGTCAAGTGTGGTATCATTAAGGATTGGTTTTTTTGCAACCTTACCCGAACCTAAATTTTTATTTCGGAGACATTTTGCTGTGCTATCCACGTATATTTCGAATGTATAGATAATGTTTTGGCTAGATATTCTTGCTCAGTTTGTCCAGGTGTGGGTATAAAAATTGCCTTAATGTCCAAATGGGCAATATCCATCACAGTAGTATAACCTGACCTAGCAATGAGTAAGTGACTACTTTGTAGAGCATCAGAAATTTGCATAGTATCTGCCAAATCTAATACAGTACAATTTTTTTCTACATCTGCTAATTGTGGGTTAATTTTTTCTGACCCTCTTATCATTATAACCTTTTTGTCTCCCCATGTAGGTAAAAGTTTTATTAACGCATTTTCGAGTATTGTCCTTTGTGGTTCTGGTCCTGATAACAATATAAAAATGTCCCATTTTATAGGAACTACTTTATTTTCTATCCTTGTCAATGGTCCTAAATAAGCTGCATTTTTTAAGAGCGTCGATACGGACATTCTTCCAGCCAGCGATCTTTGGTCAGCAAAATCTGGTATCCAACATTGGTCAAACTTGTTGATAAAATATCTATGTACAGAACTTGCAATTTTCGAAAGGAAGCCAATTGGATGTAAAATGTTTACTTGGTGTGTGATATAATAATTTTTGGTAGTTGGTGTTCTAAACCCAAATCTATTATCTGAAATGATCACAGTTGCTTTAGTTTCTGATACTATTTCTTTTGCAATATTAAGCTCTTTATAGTAAGCTTTTGCTATAGTTGGACTTTGCAAAACCATATTCAAAGCCATATTGTGATACCGATAACTAATTCCGTATGAAGGCAAGTCATACATTGGTAATTCTGGAAATTCCTTCTTAAGAAGTTTTAATGAAAGTCCATCCGAAGCAATAATTACTTTTGTACCTAATGACAATAAGTAACCTATCAAAGGTATACATCTTGCAGTATGGCCAAGTCCCCAATTGAGTGGAGCCACAATGACTATATCGTCTTTACTGATGTGCGACGACAAAACTTCTATACCTTCTTTATATAATGATGCCATATGGAAGGTTAAAGTTAATCTGTTTCACATTGTCAGTGAAATAAAATTACGTCAATCTGATTTCGTCGTCAGTTTCATCAAAAAACTTGTATTCAAATAAGTGGAAATTAGCATCACTTTGCATCTTGATCCACTTTTTGTATTTCATCCACCATTTCATCTGCATGCTTGGGAGACCATTTTTTAGGTAAGCATATACAAATTGGTTTAATTGCAGTCGCAACTTGGTTTGTGGTCTTGAATTGATGATGTATTCAATATCTCGCTGTATGTTATCGATCACAAGTATAGTCGGATTGACTTTACCGGTTCCTTGACAAGACGGACATAATTCTCTCGTATCAATATTGACTTCAGGTCTGCTTCGTTGTCTAGTAATCTGCATTAACCCAAACTTACTCAGCGGTAAAAGGGTATGTTGTGCACGATCAGACTCCATAAAGTCCCTCATTTTATTGAACAAACTCACCTTATTTTCAGATGTCTTCATATCAATAAAGTCAATGATCACAAGACCACCAATATCTCTTAATCTAAGTTGTCGCGCTATCTCTTCTGCCGCTTCGAGATTTACAGCTAGTGCTGCTTCTTCTTGGTCTTTTCTTTGCATTTTAGGCCCGCTATTCACATCGATGACATGCATAGCTTCCGTATGTTCAATGACAATATACGCACCACTACTCATCGTAGAAGTTTTACCAAATGATGCCTTTATTTGTCTATTGATATCAAAGTTGTCAAAAATATGTCTACTTCCTCTATAGTGTTGCAGTATTTTGACCCTATCTGGAGCAATGTTACCTAGATAATCTTTAAGACTTTCATACATTTCTTTATCATCCACAATGATTTTATTGAAGTTATCATTTAGGATATCTCGGAGTATAGATGAAGTTTTATCTATTTCGCTTAGTATCTTATCGGGCGTCTTGGTTTGTTTGAGTTGACTGAAGATTGTTTTCCATTTATCTTCTAGCTCTCTGATGTCATTATGTAAATCAGCTACCTTTTTACCTTCGGCCGCAGTACGTACGATTACACCAAAGTTTTTTGGCTTTATACTTTCTACCAATACTTTTAGTCGTTTCCTTTCTTCAGCTGATGCTATTTTTTTAGATACGGCTACGATTTCTGAGAATGGCGTAAGTACGACATATCTTCCTGGTAAAGTGAGCTCACAACTCAATCTTGGTCCTTTGGTAGAGATAGGTTCTTTTAATACTTGAACCAAAACGTGGGTATTTTTATCAAATACTTGATCTATTTTGCCAGTTTTGGGATTGTCAGGCTCCATCTGGAAATTTTCTAATAGCGGGCTATTATAGTTTCCATACATGACAGCATTGGTATATTTGATAAGTGATTTTATCTGAGGACCTAGGTCTGTATAATGCAAAAAAGCATCTTTACGGTGTCCTATATCTATAAACCCAGCATTGAGACCTGGCATTAGCTTTTTAGCACTTCCCAAAAAGATATCCCCAACAGTAGAGTTGTTGTTTGTCTTTTGGCGATGTATTTCCACCAATTTTGACCCTTCTACCAATGCAATTTCTACATCGGTTGGAGTCGATTTTATGATCAATTCTTTATCCAAAATAAAGTCTTTATGTGTTCAAACTTATTATGCAAAAAAGATCAACCGTATTTTTACTTTCTTAAGAGATTGTCTCAACAACTTTTATCTGTTGTCTTTACAAAACCAGCACAGAATCATTTGTATTGATTCACATATTAATCATATTACTCCTTATTACATGAGTTAATATAAAACTAGGATGTTCCAGACTAAATTAAAAGGTTTGACATTCTGACACTTATACAAAAAGATGTTTAAAAACTATACAATCTTTAGAATAAGTATTATTACAGATTTTCAGACTAATTCTATTTTTTTTTACAACTATCTACATTCTCTGACACAATTTTAATGTCAAATTCATTAGAAGGTTAAATAAAACAGACTCCGAAAAAATAAGGATAGGAAGTGTGTATATATATATGATACATAATTGCTAAAAGTTTTTTGATGCTTTTAGTATTCTTTAGTTTGTTGTCTTGATTTGAGCCTTATAAATGTTTGTTACACACGAACTACCTAATAATGTAAGAAAGTGCCGGACCAAATGAATGGTCCGGCTACAGACTGTCTTATACTTAAAAGAAAATTCAACTACAAAAATTAAATAAATAACACTTGTAATCTATTTCTTTTGACTACATATTATCTGTTCTTTTTCTTATGTCTGTTTTTTCTTAATCTTTTTTTACGTTTGTGCGTCGATATCTTATGACGTTTTCTTTTTTTACCGCAAGGCATATTTCAATATTTTTAAAAGTAAATTAATTAACACATTTATTACTATACTCATCTGCTTTTGCAGTATTGCCTATGTTTTTATAAGCAGTTGCAAGTAGGCAGATGGTTGTTTGGTTTTCTGGTTCAAGACC
The DNA here is from genome assembly GCA_035299145.1 of Saprospiraceae bacterium. Taxonomy (GTDB): domain Bacteria; phylum Bacteroidota; class Bacteroidia; order Chitinophagales; family Saprospiraceae; genus OLB9. The sequence goes on along the minus strand of DATGWZ010000023.1, from coordinate 566,332 downwards.
AATCGCCGTCTCCAATCTTTCCAATGCGCGTTCATTTTGATTGGTTTGAATAGCCAATTTTCCTAATTGGTTTAGAACAGCTACATTCTCTGGATTATTTGTATTGAGTTCTCTTAGCATCAATATACCTTGCATAGGATTATCTTGGACGGGATTATCTACATAACATATAGCTAAATTGATTCTGTGCTCGATATTCTCTGGTGCTATCGAAATGGCTTTTTCAAAAGCTTTAACAGCTCTCTTCGAACAAAAGTCCTTGACCTTTGGGTCTTCAGAATTTTTAACACATATTGCATATGTAGTACCGGCAATAGACCAAGATTCATCCGTCTTGAGCATATTGGCAATATCTTCTGCATAAGAGCCTGAAATAGCAGGAAATCCGAATTCATACCACGTTCCTGATAGTGACTTGATCCTTTCTATCAGTGCTATTGTGTCTTTGGACGACTTCTCTACATCTAGATTAATGGCTTCAATGATGCTTTTCTGTTGTGCATCAAGCGTTGCCATTGCTTCTTTTAGAAGATTATTGATACCTGTCGATTCAATATTGAGTGACCTTGACTTTTCTAGGTCTTTTGCTTTTTGTGGAATGATATCAAAACCAAAATATAGTATCAAAAAAAGTAAGACTCCTCCTACTAGTAACAATATTTGATTTTTATTCATTACACATTTATTTTAATTAATCGTCGTCACCATCATCTTCTGGCAATGAATCTACATTTGCTTTTACTTGGTCTACAAACACTTTTGCAGGTTTGAAAGAAGGTATAAAGTGTTCAGGAATTTCGATAGACTTGTTTTTCTTAATATGTCTACCTATTTTTTTAGCTCTTTTTTTAATTACAAAAGAACCAAAACCTCTTACATACACATTTTCACCTTCTGAAAGTGAATTCTTAACCTCTTTAAAAAACATCTCTAAAGTGACCAATACGTCCACCTTTGGAACACCCGTTTTTTCGGTAATTATATTGACTAAATCTGCTTTACGCATATCGTTGGTATTTTATTTTTCTATGATTAAATGGTGCGATTACTCAAAAAGTGGCGCAAATTTCGCAAAATATTGGAATTAAGAAAATTATTTTCGTCTTTTTTAACAGAATTTGTAAAAAAACCTTGATTTAAGTCATTCATTTACAATATATTAATCAAAAGGCCAATATTATGAAAGAAAATATTAGGTTTTTGCTGCTATATTTGTCCGATCAAAAATAATTTTATGATTTTATCAATGACGGGTTTTGGCCACAGTAAAACTGAAATAAATGGCAAGATTATAAGAGTGGAAATCAAATCCCTCAATGCAAGAACAACTGAAATAAGATGTAAGTTGCCGAATAGCTACAGAGACCGAGAGATGGACTTGCGAAAAAGAGTCATCGATAAGCTGCAAAGAGGCAAATTAGACCTTACAATTACCTTAGATGGTTTTTCTGATGAAGAGAATGCATTTATAAATGCTGACGCTTTCAGAAAATATTACAGAGAGTTGAATGCTCTAAGACAAGAACTTAATATCACCGAAGGCGACATTCTCCAATCTATCCTACGCGTGCCGAATGTGATAGGTCAAAATGAAGAATTAGCTGATGACGAAGAATGGTCAATCGTAGAGAAAACTGTTGACGAGGCCTTGGTTTCAATTAATAAATTCAGAATTGACGAAGGTCTGGTACTTAAACAAGACCTTGTGGAACGTATAAAGCAAATAGAAAACCACTTAAAATCTATAGAGCCATACGAAGCTGTAAGACTAGATAGGATCAAGGATAAACTCAAAAAGAACATGGAAGAGTTTGCCCTAAAACAAAATGTAGATCAGAACCGTTACGAGCAAGAAATCTTATATTATATCGAAAAGCTTGATATCAATGAAGAAAAAGTAAGGCTTTCTCAGCATTGTGTTTATTTTATAGAAGAGCTCGACCACAAAGATGATCAAAAAGGTAGAAAGCTATCATTTATTGCTCAAGAAATAGGTAGGGAAATAAATACCATCGGTGCAAAAGCCCAAGATTCTGATATACAGCAATTTGTCGTAATGATGAAAGATGAGTTAGAAAAATTAAAGGAACAATTGGCAAATATTTTATAAAAGCAATTATGTCAGACAAGATATTTGAAGGCAAGATGTTTATTTTTACTGCGCCTTCAGGCGCAGGCAAAACGACAATAGTCAGACATTTGCTAGATAAATACAATTTTTTAGATTTTTCCATTTCTGCAACTACTAGAAACAAACGGCCACACGAACAAGATAAAGTAGATTATTACTTTATGTCCGTTGATGAGTTTAAGGAAAATGTAGCAAATGGCGCTTTCATAGAGTGGGAAGAAGTGTATGAAAATCAGTTTTATGGTACTTTAAAGTCGGAAGTGGAGCGTATTTGGTCCAATAATAAACACTTAGTATTTGACATCGATGTCAGGGGAGCACAGAATATCAAGCGTTTTTTTGGAGATAAATGTATGTCTGTTTTTGTACGACCTCCTTCTGTAGAAGTTTTAATAGATAGATTGGTCAATAGAAATACTGAAACGCCCGAAAGCCTACAAAAAAGGATAAGTAAGGTCAGAAGAGAGATGGAATACGAAAACACTTTTGATATGGTACTTGTTAATGACTTACTTGAAGTTTCGTTTGTAGAAGCGGAACATATCGTGGAGACATTTATAGAAGGAGTGGCCTAAAACAATGACTGATAAAAATAAAATATACACCGCTGTGACTGAAATGATAAGTATCAGTGTTCAGCCAAGATATGAAGCAGAAGAATCAAACCCTGCTATTGGAAAATTTATTTATTCCTATCAGGTCACTATTGAAAACAATAGCTTTGTGAATGTAAAGTTATTATCAAGGCATTGGTATATTATTGATTCAATTCAAATTAGGAGGGAAGTAAAGGGTGAAGGTGTCATTGGTAAGCAACCCATTCTAGCTCCAGGTGGTACGTTCCAATATGTATCATGGTGCCCATTGAATAGCCCAATAGGAAAAATGTATGGAAGTTATACTTTCGAAAGATTAGAAGATAAATCAACTTTTGAAGTAGTAGTCCCAGAGTTTCTATTAATATCTGATTTCAAGTTGAATTAAAGAAGTTGGCATTAAATGACTCACGAATCCATGATTTTGGTCGAAATTTAGAAGGAATATGTCGTTAATGTTAGGTTAATGTAGCCTTTTATACAACAATAACATTACTTTAGTACGTTTATGAGTATGAAGTTTTATTTTCATTTGAATATGATTAAATATAGTTTTCTTTTCTTGGCACTGATTGGCGCATCAATGAGCTCTTCTGCACAGTTGGATACCGTACGGTTGACCAATCCTAGTTTTGAAGATAATCCGAAACGAGGTGGAGAGTCCATTACAGGTATTGCAGGATGGTTTGATTGTGGTAAAATAAATTTTCCATTAGAATCTCCTCCTGATATTCACCCTAATGGGTTCTGGGAAAACAATCTACCTGCTTCTGATAAAAAAACTTATCTAGGAATGGTCGTTAGAGATAATGGTACATATGAATCTGTTTCTCAAAGACTAAATTCAGAATTAATCGGAGGAAAATGTTACAAGTTCTCCATTAATCTGGCAAGAGCTGGAAGGTATATTAGCGCTACACGAAGTGATGGCAAAGAAGCTAATTATAACACACCTGTCGTATTGAGAATATACGGTGGTTCAGGATATTGTAATGAAAGAGAACTTTTAGCTGAATCTGACCCCGTATCTAATGATAGTTGGCAGATTAATACTTTCGAATTCAGACCAAAGTCCAATATTAGATCAATTACATTTCAAGCTTTTTACAAAACACCTGTTCTAATGCCATACAATGGTAATATATTAGTTGACGGTGGATCAGAAATAGTTCGTATTGCTTGTCCAGGTGAACCACCTTTGTATGCAGACAATAATTCTAAACTGCCTCCACACAAACGTAAAAAGCAGCCCAATTCCAAAGAATCCAAAAAAGTTGATACCGTTGTAGCTGATAATGCCAAAAAGTCCTTCAAACCTAGAATACTCCAAGAATTAAATTCAACTAGTCTTAAAACTGGTCAAATTATTGAGATAAAAAAATTGGAGTTTAAAGCAGATGCATCCGATATTGATAAAAATTCTCACGAAGTGCTAGACGAATTATATGGATTCTTAAGCACAAACCCAAGTGTGATGATAGAAATAGGCGGTCATACCAATAGTACACCAACAGATGACTATTGCGACCGACTTAGCACAGCAAGAGCAAAAGCAGTTGCGGAGTATCTTGTAAATAAAGGTGTAGAACCTAATAAAGTACAGTTTAAAGGTTATGGCAAGAAAAAGCCAATTGCAGACAATCGTACTTCATCGGGCAGACAGAAGAATCAAAGGGTAGAAATAAAGATTCTTAGTCTTAATTCTTAAACTATTATCTGACTTTTATTTTTAAATCCCAGATTGCTTACATTTTTCGTTCAGTAAGATCTTTTACAGCATCACCAGAATTGTAAAAGTTAAATGTAAAACCAGTAGATAGTAGTCTCTCGGAGATTACTCTATTGGAATTAAGTATGACATTCGCCATTTCACCCAATGCAATTCTTAATGCAAATGTAGGAGCCGGTAATAAGAATCCGAAAATATTCAGTTTTTCTTTTATCGATGTCATCATACCTTTGTTTGTCACCTCGTCTGGTGCAACAGCATTGTAAATTCCCGAATAAGCTTCAGACTCCATAGATGATAATATAAGTCTCACTAAATCTTCTATGTGAATCCAAGGATAATATTGATCGCCTGAACCGAAGTAATTTAAAATTCCAAGATTTTTTGTCAATATCATTTTAGGTAGGGCGCCACCAAGTGTGCTGAGCACTATACCTATTCTTAAAATCACTTTTCTATCACACAGTTTAGCAGCATCAGTAGCAGATTTTTCCCATGCTACACAACACTCGGACATAAATTCACTACCTGCAGGTGATGATTCTGTGAGTCTCTCATCGCCCCTATGACCATAAAACCCGACAGCAGACGCTGAAAGATATACCTTTGGTTTTTTATCAAGAGCAAAAATAAATGACTGCAATGTTTTGGCACTATTAACCCTACTCATTACTAGCTCATTTTTCCTTTTTTCTGTCCATCTTTGATCAGCGATACCTGCGCCAGCCAAATTAATGATATAATCTGGATCTTGACACTTTTCAATCGTTCCATCAGAAGGTGACCAAGTAACATATTTTAGGTTTTCTATGTGACTCTTTTTTGCTGTTCTAGTAAGTAATATGATATTATACTTTGATGAATCGATTGCTTTTACCAGCGCATTACCTACCAAACCAGTGCCTCCAGCAATGAGTATCGTTTCTTTATCTTTGATTATCATATTTCTTTATTATTTTTAATTCTATTCTAAAATAGTGCAATTGGATGACCTAGAAGCTAAAGTTCTCAATTAAATGTAAAAATTAAGCTTGGATTCTGTCTCATATCCACATAAAATCTAAGACTTATCTATTAAATATTTTTGCTGAACAACAAAAACATACTTGTGTTGCACTTTTTTATCAAGTAATTTATGATATATTTTTAACTAGAAGTATAATAAGCATACTATTGTCTAAAATTATTTATAATTTTGTAATAATAAAACAGTTGTCGGTTATGAGTAGGATCCCTTTTGCACTTATTTACGTACTTTTTATCGGTCTGCTTTCATGTAAGAATGAGCGAAAACAAGAAGATACAACGATTAACATTAGATTAAAGAAAGATCCTGAAAGAATAAATCCACTATTATTCCCTAATCCTACATCTCGCGAAGTATATCAATACTTGCATTTGCCACTAGCAGATTTTGATCCAACAACCTTGGAGTTGAGTCCAATACTTATCAAATCCATTCCTAAGCCCATTACTATAGATACAGGAATATATAAAGGTGGTCTTTCATTCAATATTGAAATTTTGGATGGTGCAAAATGGGATAATGGCAGTCCAATCACAGCAGAAGATTATGTTTTTACTATTAAAGCCATAAATCTCCCTCTTACAAATGCTGCAAAATACAGAGACTTGACTCAAAATATTACTGATATAGCCATCGATCAAAGCAATCCAAAAAAGTTTACTGTCATTTTTGCGAAAGATTATATGCTTGCACTCGAAACCGCAATAAATGTAGAAATTTATCCAAAATATTATTATGATCCCAACAATGCACTTGATGCTTACAAAGTTACAGATTTTGTAGAAGAGAATAAAACCAAATGGGAAGCAGATAGCACACTGTCTAAATTTGCAGCTGCATTTAATGGGAATGACTTCTCGCGTGATAAGCTAAGTGGTAGCGGACCATATGCCATCGAAAGTTGGGTAGCCGACCAAAGTGTCATCTTAGTTAAAAAAGAAAATTATTGGGCAAAAGATTTTGATGTTCCTCTATTAGCTCAAGGCCCTGATAAAATGATTTTTCACATCATACCTGACGAGTTAAGCGCCATCACCCAATTGAAAGCAGGGACAATCGATGTCATAAATGAAATATCTGGAGAAAACTACCAAGAACTGAGCAAAGACCCATCATTGATCGATAAGTTTAGCTTTTACCATCCAGCATTGATGAAACATTATTTAATAAACATGAATAATGGCAATCCCAAACTTGCAGACAAAAACGTGAGAAAAGCAATAACACACTTAGTAGAAGTAGATAATGTTATTGCCAATATAGAAAAAGGTATGGCTGTAAGAGTAGTAGGTCCTATCCATCCTGTCAAAAAAACACATAATAAATCTTTGACGCCTATTCCTTTTGATATTGATGCGGCAGAAAAGTTACTCACAGAAGCAGGTTGGAAAGATACGAATGGTAATGGAACTATTGATAAAAAAATAGAAGGTAAAACGACAGAATTAGAACTCGAAATTCTAATATCTGGACAAGAACTTGGCAAACAATTGGCTTTAATCCTCCAACAAAACGCAGCTAAAGTCGGCATAAAAATAAATATTACGCAAAAGGAATTCAAACAGATACGTGCCGAAAATCTGAAAACGAGAAATTATGACTTGGTACCTACCGTTATTTCTCAAGATGTGCAAGCATGGGATGATCTGAAAAACGATTGGCACTCAAGCAATGATACGCCTGATGGTTCGAATTACACTTCATATAGAAACACTGAAGTAGACGGTTTGCTTGATAAAATATTGGCTACTAAAGATAATGGTGAACGCATAAAACTTTATCAAGATATCCAAGAAAAAATTTATAATGACCAACCTGCCATCTTCCTTTATGCGCCTGAAGAAAAAATTGTGGTAAGTAAAAAGTGGAATTCGTCTTCCACGGTAAAAAGACCTGGATATATGGCAAATACATTCCAATTAAGCAAAAATACAGTAAGTTCACAAAACTAAAATATTTACCATTTATAAAATGATATGTTGTTTTATGTCTTCAAAAAAGTATTGTTAATAATCCCTACTGTCATTTTGGTGATGGTATTAGCATTTTTTTTGAGTAAACTGACACCAGGCGATGCTGCAGAATCTTTGATGACCATTCAAGGTGTACTGCCACAAAATAGTAACTCAACACATGTTTATGAAACCAATTACAAACAGCTACACTTAGATAAACCCGATTTTTATCTAAGTGTACAACCTGATTTTTTTCCAGAAAATATCAATTCGATTATTACACCATCTAAAAGAAAAGAAGTAAAAACATTTTTATATCAAAAATACGATTTTAAACAAATAACTCAATATCAAAACGATAGAGAGATCTATGTAAAAAGTATCCCCGAAATATTACAAGACACAGTGCTCTCGATTGATGTAAAAAACAAAATTGAAGCGAGTAGAAAACTACTTTTTACCACTTCTATTGATGATATACAAAATATAATAAAAAGTATATCTGATGTTCCTGCAATTGCTTCAAATAATTCATTTCTTTCCTTAAAAGCTTCTATTGAAGAGCTAAAAAGTCATAAAAAAACAAGTTACTTTCCCAATATTGTCTGGCATGGTAGCAATAATCAGTTTCACCTATGGGCATCAGGATTATTTACAGGAAATATGGGCGTTTCTATCAAAGACGGTAGAAAAGTAGCAGACAAAATCGGTCCAGCTTTAAAATGGACCATGTTATTGCTCATTCTAAATCTGATATTCACCATCTTGATTGCCATACCTACAGGCGTGTACAGTGGGTATGAAAAAGATAGTTTTTTTGATGGCTTTAGCAATTTTTTTTGGTTGATGTTGTATTCAATGCCTGTTTTTTGGCTTGCTTCGATGCTGATAATTTATTTTACTTCTGATACATATGGTACTTGGCTCAATATTTTTCCTCCACCAGGTAGTTGGGTGATGACAGAAGATATGGGACTTATGGAGATGGTTGGACGATTTTCTGGACAATTGGTGCTACCTATTATTTGTCTTGTTGCTAACGATATCGCGTATTTAAGCAGATTGACAAGAAATAACATCATTTTTCAACAAATGAAAGGTTTTGTTACTATGGCTAAGGCAAAAGGTCTGGATGATCGCAAAATACTTACAAGACATATACTACCAAATGCGTTGATACCGATAATTACAATTATTGCCGGTAGTATTCCTGCGGGACTTTCGGGCTCATTAATTATAGAAGTGATTTTCAATATTCCAGGCATGGGCAGATTGATGTTCGACAGTATTTATAGTTCTGATTGGAATGTTGTATTTGGCATTTTGATTATTATCAGTATTTTCACAATCATATTTTTGTTACTCGCGGACTTGCTTTACGGATGGTTAAACCCCAAAATAAAGCTGGCATAATGGGTAATAAAAATGCATCGATGGCTTATAAGATCGCTAAATATGTCCTTATATTATTTTTATTAGTAGCCATACTTTCACCAATTTTAGTCGGTGATAGGCCTTTAATTTGTAAATCAGAAAGTGGATTTAGTTTTCCATTTGTTTCAGAGATTCATTTAAAAGACTATACCAATAAAACCGGTTGGTGTATCCTACCACTGATACCTTATGGACCAAGCACGATGGATGCTGCTGCCCAACAAGGTGCAAAACCTTTGTATTGTCCTGAAGGGAAATCTTCAAAATTTACCCATTGGTTAGGCACAGATAGATTGGGTAGAGATGTGCTAGCTGGCATTGTGAACGGAACTGCTACTGCATTTAAGATTGGTTTTTTCTCAGTCTTTTTATCTTTTTTGATCGGCGTCACTCTAGGGATGTCAGCAGCGTATTTTGGCGATGACTTATGGCGTCTTAATCTCTTACAATGGATATTTGGATGTTTAGTTTTGCTAATATCTATCTATTATCTATGGTATGAGTTTTTGATATTTAGTGTGAACGTGATTAGCTTTATCATTTATTTTTTAATAATTTTTGCTGGTATTTTTGTCGTCAATAGATATCTTTTCAATCGTACAAATGCCAAAAGATTTGCTATTCCATTAGATACCTTAGTCATGAAACTTATTGAGATCAGGAAGTCAATCCCAGGATTATTTCTGATCTTGTCTTTGATTGTGCTTTTTCCTAAACCTTCGTTATGGAATATTGTGATCGTAATATCATTGATGATGTGGACTGATTTTGCACGATTTGCCAGAGCTGAGACCTTGGCTGTAAAAGGAGAGACATTCATTCAAAGCGCAAGAGTGCTAGGTTATGACAGCCTTAGAATACTGTTTATCCACATACTACCGAATATATTGCCGACTTTGTTAGTAGTCATTTGTTTTAACATAAGTAGTGCCATTATTCTTGAGTCTTCTCTTTCGTTTTTGGGTATCGGGCTTCCTGTAGAAGAAATATCATGGGGTAAACTCCTAGCTGAAGGTCGTAATATGAAACTTTGGTGGTTGGTAGTATTTCCAGGTTTTGCTATTTTTGTAGTTGTTTTATGTTTGAACATATTGGCTACACATTTTCAGAATATTGGTCCTAAAAATAATTTATAATGAAAAAACGCTATTTGTGAAATTGCCTAAACCAGAAACAAAGCCTATTATATTGTGGGTGCTCTCAGTACTATTTTTGGCATTTCTGATCATGCCATTACCAAATATCAAACCTAGTTATAGTAAGGTCCTTTACAGCAAAGAAGGTATATTATTGTCCGCGACTATATCTCCTGAACAACAATGGTGTCTCCCAATGGATGAAGAAATACCCCAAAAACTGACAGATTGTATCATCACTTATGAAGATGAATATTTCTCTTACCATCCTGGTATAAACCCAGTAGCCATCACAAAAGCGATGATTGAAAATATCAAAGCCGGTAAAACTATTCGTGGTGCAAGTACCATTCCTATGCAAGTGATGAGAATGAAAAACAAACATGCACATCGCAATTGGTATAACAAGATTAAGGAAACGATAGGAGCGATCAAATATAGTTTGACACACAGAGATAAAACCATCCTGAGAGAATGGTGCGAGATTGCTCCTTTTGGTGGGAATACCATCGGTATAAAAGCTGCTTCCCTAAGATATTTTGGTAGGTCTGTAGATAAATTGTCTTGGTCAGAGTATGCACTTCTAGCAGTCATGCCTAATGGTCCATCATCTGCTAATCTTACAAAAAACAGACACATCCTTCAACAAAAACGTGACTTTTTGCTTAAAAAACTTCACGGAAAAGGCCACTTTGATGCATCTGAATTAGAATTATATCTTGGTGAAGAATTGCCTATAGAAACTAAAGCTATTCCACAAAATGCTTACCATGCATTACTGTTTTTGGCAAAAAAACATCCTCATCAGTCTGTCTTTAGATCTACCATACCTCATGATATTCAGATCAGATTAGAAGAATTACTGGAAAGAGAATCATCTTTTCTCAAACTTGATGACATCAGAAATATAGCAGCCGTGGTTATTGACGTAAAATCCAATCAACTGATAGCATACCAAGGTAATGTTTTGGCATCAAATGGCAAATTTTCTTACGTCGATGTAGCCCAAGCGCCAAGAAGTTATGGTAGTCTCCTCAAACCACTTCTTTACGCTCATACCCTAGAAACCGCCCAATTGCTACCTAATGAATTCGTAGCCGATATTCCCACTTCTATTGGAGACTTTCAGCCAGAAAATTTTGATAAAAAATATCGTGGCGCAGTTCCTTTTGAAGAAATGCTCATCCAATCTCTTAATGTGCCTTCTGTCAGGGTGCTTAACACAGTAGGAATGCAAAGCTTTTATGACTTGGTCAAACAACTCGATATCGCTTTTCTCAATAAAGGCGCTGATCACTATGGTCTTAGTATCATCTTGGGTGGAGGCGAATCTTCTCTGTGGGACCTTGGTAGAATATACAAAGGTTTAGCGCAAAATTATCGCGGCGAAATCGACCCATTCAGACCCACGCAATGTCTTATCGATGAGCCTAATATAGAAAGTAAAAGTAAGTTTAGTTTTTCAGCAGGTACAATGGATCATCTAGTCAAAGCAATGTCAGACCTCACTCGACCACGCGAAGAAAAGTCATGGCAAATGTACGGCACCGACTACAAAATAGCTTGGAAAACAGGCACGAGTTATGGACACAAAGATGCTTGGGCCATAGGTTTTAATGGTAAATATATGGTTGCCATATGGGTGGGAAATGAAGGTGGTGAAGGTAGATTTGATCTCACAGGCATTACAAAAGCCGCACCTGTCATGTTTAAAGTCTTTAATCTACTACCTGACAATCAGTGGTTTGAAACGCCACCACAATATGCAAAAAAAGAAATCATCACCGTTTGTAAAGAATCAGGAAAAATTGCTGGTCCACTATGCAAAAAAACACATAAAATAACTACTGATCGCACATCCTACAAATACCAACCATGCCAATATCATCAAGAAATTATGGTTAATCAAGATGGTCTCATTGTCTCCGAAAATTGCAAAAATACGACCATCATAAAAGACACAATCTTTGTTTTACCATCCTACATGGAATACTATTACAAAAATGCCAACATGAACTACAAAGGACTGCCAGCTCAAGATCCATCTTGTCCTTCAGCATCATCTGCCTGTAAGATCATTTATCCGTATGATGGACTAAAAATATTCCTCCCAAAAGAAAGCGAAGACAAACAAAACGACCTAATCGCCAAAGCATATCACCGTGAAAATGGCGCAAAACTTTATTGGTTTCTTGATGAAGATTATAAAACCGAAACCACAATATCACCTCACGATTGCCTGTTAAAAATTAGTATTGGCAAACATACACTAACCATCACAGACCAATGGGGCAATAAAGACAAAATATCTTTTGAGATATTGAATAAGGAATAATTTGAAATCAATTTTTAAACTTATTGTCTGAATTAAATTATGTCGCTTTAATAATACAATTTTGCCTCTGGTACAATTAGAGCAAAAGTTAAAAACACCTCAGTTTAAGAAAGATAGACCAAAAATTTTAGCGCCTTGGAACCGTACTAGCATTTAATTTTTCTACTTAAAAAATATTCAAAACCTTCTTTAAAACCGATTATAAAAACTATCTTTATACCAAGTTCTAGGATTGAAAACCAATGCTGGCGCAGGTTTACTACTTGAATTAAATATTAGCATTTTCTGGTAAAAACTACCAAATTCAACAAAAATCGCACAAGGGTTGTCCCGACGTTGTCCCAAGATTGTGCCATGGTTGTCCCGACCTTGGCTCGACCAACCTCCATTGACGCTAGCATGATGTTCCCACCAAGCTCCGTTTACACTACAATGAAATACCCATAATATGAGCGCGTCCAATTAATTAGAACATTAGCAAACAAAAAACATAAAGTCATAAAACCAAATCTGTACTTTATAAAAATCTCCCATTCTTTCTGTAATTTCGCACTTCAAAAAATTGAATGTCATGAAACGCAAAATAATACCAGGCCAAATGCCTACAAAAGACCTTCACCAATATATCATCGGAGCAGTAGCACCTAGACCCATTGCCTTTGTAAGTACGCTCGACGAAAATGGCATCCAAAACTTAGCACCGTATAGTTTTTTTAACGCATTCTCATCCAATCCACCAATAGTAGTTTTTTCGTCAAATAGACGAGTCTCTGACAATACCACCAAAGATACACTCCACAATGTAAGAGTCAGCAAGGAGTGTGTGGTCAATGTCGTTCCTTACTCCATCGTACGTCAGATGTCATTGGCATCCGTAGAGTTTCCGTCAGAAGTTAGCGAATTTGGTAAAGTAGGACTCACGCCTGAGCCATCAGAAACCGTGTCGGCACCAAGAGTATTAGAGTCTCCTATCAATATGGAATGTAGAGTAAAAGACATCATCGAACTAGGCGAACATGGTGGTGCAGGGCATCTCATTATTTGTGAAGTGACGATGATAGCAGTTTCTGAGTCTGTAATTAACGGCGATCGACTAGATCCACACAAACTAGATTTGATGGGACGTATGGGACGCAATTATTATGTCCGTGCAAGTGGTGATGCTGTAATGGAAATATACCAATCCGTGACAGAGATTCCTCTTGGATTCGACGGTTTGCCTCAGACTATCAGAGAAAGTAAGATCCTTACGGGAAATGAAATTGCAGCTTTGGCTTCTTTGACAAAAATACCAGAGCTTTCGGAAACAGAACTATCTATAAATAATATAAATGATATTTCTGAAAGCGAAAAACATCAAATGGCATCTAGATTAATTTCAGAAGGAAAAATTAAAGATGCTTTATATCTTTTGACAAATTAAAGAATAAAATAGTTGACCTAAACCATTCAAGTAAAAATTTGAAGTATTTAAATCTATTTATCAAAAAAGAAAGACTCAGTCCATTTTTCAAGTAAAATTAAAACACAAAACTAATGAGTAAAAAGTATTTATTATTAGCCATCCTTATGACATTGTCCATTTTTGTACAAGCACAATCTAAGAGAAAGAAAACAAAACAAAAAGCTACTTATGCCATTGGAATTTCAGGTGGATATTTTTCCCATGGAAAAATGTTTGAAAATTCAGAAAATGATTTCACGGGTTTAAGTTCATTTGAGGTCGAAATAGAAAAGTTCTTTAAGGCTCGAAAGTCAGGATTTAGTATCACTTATTTGTCTCGAAAATCAGAATATAAACCATCTATTTATATTGTGGATGAGTCTAGATCTGCACTTATGATAAATTACAATCTGATGTACAATATTGTAAAAAGCGAAAATAAAACAGGATTATACTTAGGTGGTTTTGTTGGAGCTTTATTTGATCGTGGAAAACAATTATCTAGAGCTAATCTTTCTTTTCCATTCTACACAACTTATTTAGCTTTATGGACAGGGCCAAAAGCAGAATATTTGTATCAAATTAACTCTAAAATAATATTTTCAGTAGGAGCAAAATTGGGTTTATTGGAATTTGGAAGACAAACTCGAAAAAGAGATGACCCAAGTTTACCAGAAAGTGTTCAATCAAAAAGCGAAACTTACTTTAGTTTTGCACAAAGAACTAATCTGAATCTTGGCTTCTACATAACATTATAATTTCAAGAAATTGGTTTTTATATCCAATATTGCTTATTATTGCACTATATTTGATTATTGTAAATCAAGTTAAAAATAAGTAAATGAAAATCAAGTTTTGTGGCGCGGCACAGTTTGTGACAGGAAGTTCTCACCTTATAGAATTGGAAGATGGATACAAAATCCTACTTGATTGTGGTCTATTCCAAGGCAAAGGTCCTCACATATGGGACTGGAACAATCAGTGGCATTTTAAACCATCTGAGATAGACTGCCTGATACTATCTCATGCCCATATAGACCATAGTGGGCGTATCCCTAAACTTGTGAAAGATGGGTATTCAGGACCTATCCACTCGACACATGCCACTAGAAGTTTATGTGCTGTCATGCTCCTAGATAGTGCCAAAATACAAGAGATAGATGTACAATGGCATAACCAAAAAATCCAACGCAAACGCAAAAAAGAAAATAGCATCCTCAGAGAGCCTCTATATACAAGTGACGATGTAGGTCCCACAATGGTAAAATTTGAAGGACACCCATATGATGTTTGGGAACAAGTACATCCTAATGTACAAGTTTTGTATCGTGATGCAGGACACATATTAGGTAGCGCATCTGTTACTCTGAAAATCAATGAAAACGGTAAAGAAACCATAATAGGATTTACTGGTGATATCGGCAGACCAGATAGACCTATCCTGCGAGACCCACAACCAATGCCAGAAGTAGATTACCTTATTTGTGAGTCCACTTATGGTGACCGAGTCCATGAATCAGGTCCTGAACAATCTGCGCAATTCTTAGAAGTAATAAGACACACCTGTGTAGAAAAACGTGGTAAACTCATCATTCCAGCATTCAGTCTTGGTCGTACACAAGAGATCGTCTATATGCTCGATAAAATGGAAACAGCAGGGCTTTTGCCACATATAAAAATCTATGTAGATAGTCCACTTGCGGTCAATGTCACACATATTTTCGGGCTACATCCAGAGTGTTTTGACAATGAAATAAATGAATATATGCTAACAGATGAAAATCCATTCGGCTTCAATAATCTATTTTATATCAAAGAAGTAGAAGCATCCAAGTCGCTCAATGCTAGCCAAGAACCATGTATCATAATATCTGCATCAGGGATGATGAATGCAGGTCGTGTGAAACATCACTTATTCAATAATATAGAAAACCCTAAAAACACCTTCCTAATGGTAGGTTACTGTTCTCCAGAAACTCCAGGTGGAATCTTACGTTCTGGTGTGGAGACTATTAGAATATTTGATGAAGACAAAGTAGTAAGAGCTGATATAAAAATCATGGATTCATTTTCTGCCCATGGTGACAAAAATGAAATGTACGATTTTATAGAAAATCAAAAAGGACATGTCAAAAAGATATTTTTAGTCCATGGTGAATTAGATACTCAGACCAGTTTTAAGCACTTCTTGATAGATAAAGGTATGGGTATGATAGAAATACCAAAATCAGGAGAAGAAGTTACTTTGTAAGCTAAGCCAAATATCTGTCTATATTAGGAGAATCTTTAGATTTGTCCTTTAAATACTGGATTTCTCTAATTCCGCTTTCAAAAAATCAATCACTTGAATCTCTGAAGCGTCCACATTGTTTAACTGTGCCAAGTACCAACTCACCCAATCTCCTAAGTGGGTCATGTACATCATTTTTTCTGTGAGTGACTGACCTTTGGAATAAATTTCGATCACTGTAGGCGCTAACTGACTGATGATTTGTTTGGTGATGTCTATTCTGATTTGGTTTCTTTTCAGATCATCCCTATTTCTTAAAAATATAACTGCTAATTCTTCATGTTTGGACTTCCAACCTACGAGTTCGTTGTGATTCATCTCGGGTATGACATGGTGCCAACACAAGACTTTTGAGTTTTCATTGATTTGCTGCCTCCATCTGATAGCTACAGATTCGTTGCGGTCTGTGGTATAAATGACAGGCGTTTTTTTGACTAAAAGTCCAGCTAACTTTTCCGCTTTTTGCATGATATCTTCTTGCTCAAAACTCAATAAGTCAGCCGCTACTCTCACTTGATCAATGATGTTATGAGAAATTAGACCCAATTTGTGAAGCACAAATAACTGACCTACCATTGAAAAACCCAAACAAGCTCTGGGCGATGACCACCCTTTGGGCAAATTCAAATGATCCAATTTGTGTACCAATGCTTTATCTATGATCTTCCCACCAGAAGCGATACATACCACTTTTGCTTTAGCTAGGATGGCTTGTTCCATAGCTGCTACGGTTTCTTCTGTATTTCCAGAATATGAAGACACAATTACAAGCGTATTTTCGTCTGTATATGATGGAAGTTTGTAGCTACTCTGTACGATATGAGGAACGGAACAATCGTCACTGATTACATCTGACACATACGCTCCACCAATTCCGGAGCCACCCATACCTGCCATAATCACCTTATGAATAGGTTTTGTGTGTGGATGGATTATGGCTTTTTCCCCTATTTCGATCGCTTCTCTCAGCTGAGCTGGAAACTTTTTTATCAATTGATCCATCATAAATGTTTCATTAAAATTTAATACAAAGATACTTCTCATTATCGGAATCAAAAGAGAAGTATCATAAAACTGTTAAAAAACACGATAATTAACTATTTTATAATCACTTATCAAACATATATGTGCACATTATTTCTGAGTAAATCCTTACCTTTGCGGCAATTTTTAAGAAATGTTTAAATTTTAATACATGATAAATACAGAAAAAAGTCTGGCTTACAAAGTAAAAGATATCAATCTTGCTGAATGGGGCCGCAAAGAAATCACTTTAGCAGAAGCAGAAATGCCTGGTTTGATGTCATTAAGAGAAGAATTCGGAGCTACCAAACCACTTAAAGGTGCGAGAGTAGCGGGTTGTCTTCACATGACCATCCAAACGGCTGTTTTGATAGAAACGCTTGTAGAACTAGGTGCTGAAGTATCTTGGTCTTCTTGTAATATATTCTCTACTCAAGATCATGCAGCAGCAGCAATTGCAGCAGCAGGTATTCCTGTATTTGCATGGAAAGGAATGAATGAAGAAGAATTTGACTGGTGCATCGAGCAGACTTTATTTGCATTCGAAGAAGGCAAACCACTTAATATGATCTTAGATGATGGTGGTGATTTGACCAATATGGTTTTTGATAGATTTCCTGAATTAGTAGGTGACATCAAAGGTCTTTCTGAAGAGACGACTACAGGTGTACACAGACTTTACGAAAGAGAGAAAAATGGAACGCTTGTTCTTCCTGCTATCAATATCAACGACTCCGTAACTAAATCTAAATTTGACAACAAATACGGTTGTAAAGAATCATTGGTGGACTCTATCAGAAGAGCGACAGACATCATGATGGCAGGTAAAGTAGCTGTTGTCGCTGGATACGGTGATGTAGGCAAAGGTTCTGCGGCTTCATTAAGAGGTGCTGGATGTAGAGTAGTCGTGACAGAAATAGACCCTATATGTGCATTGCAAGCAGCAATGGATGGTTTTGCTGTCAAAAAAATGGATACTGCCCTTATCGAAGCGAGCATCGTAGTGACTGCTACAGGTAATAAAAATATCATCAGAGAAGAACACTTCAGAAAGATGAATGACAAAACCATCGTATGTAATATCGGTCACTTCGACAATGAGATAGACATGGCTTGGTTGAATAGCAATTATGGTCATACCAAAGATCAGATCAAACCACAAGTAGATTTGTACAATATCGATGGCAAAGACGTCATATTGCTAGCAGAAGGTAGATTGGTAAACCTTGGTTGTGCGACAGGTCACCCATCTTTTGTTATGTCCAATAGTTTTACCAATCAAGTATTGGCTCAATTGGAATTATGGCAAAATACAGATAAATACGAAAATAAAGTATATACACTTCCTAAACACTTAGACGAAAAAGTAGCAAGACTTCACTTAGCAAAAATCGGTGTAGAACTAGAAGAGTTGAGTAATGACCAAGCTGATTACATCGGTGTGACAGTACAGGGACCTTACAAACCTGAGTATTACAGATATTAATTTATCTAGCATTATATAATTGGCAAGGGCTTGCACTCTAACGAATGCAAGCCCTTGTGATTTTTATAGAATTGATGTTTATCAATGTAAAATCAGATCTATAAAATGATTCTTATGTGCTAAATTGAATATTGTTTGAAATGTAGGAAAACTGCCACTTCATACATGATAAAAAACGCAATATGAAAAACAATGTTGTACAAAACGTCGATTAATTTCTATATTTAAGATCAGGGAAGTTCTACTTTTCAAATATCCATATTTTATTCTGTGAATCTAATAAAAAATGAAGTATATATCTCTTAGTTGGGTATGTATTCTGTTGCACAAAATATTATTCTAATGGTCAAAAATGGATGGTTTTGATTTATTTTTATTAAAAATATACTTTTTTTCAAAGGCTTACCATAGCAAGAATAGTGTTCTAAACGACTGTCTATCAATTATATACATCGTTTTTTTATCCTTTAAAAACCACAAAATTGATATTTTAGTACCAAATTAGTGAGTATTTTGCCCTTACCTTTGTATCATTGAAAGAAACAAAAGATTTAATGTGGCTTTAATGATTAGAAACAGACATCCAAAAAGTTGGAATGTCTGTTTTCTTTTTTAGGACAATTTGTAAATCTTTTTCATATAATTTTCTACACACTTTGACAAAAAATAACCAATATCTTAATCACTACAAATTCTCTGTATTGCAACTTACTACCTAATATTCACCAAGATTTTTTTTATCGCATCTGCAATTATGTCTTTTTTGACTCTTTTGTCGTTCAGAATGCAGTGTTTTTCTATTAATTCATCCTTTTAAGAACATTAACCTTATCTTTATGGAATATTTTGAATTATAGATGAACAACATTGAAAATATTAGACTGGCCCTTGGTTCTATTAAAACCAACTTGCTCCGATCGCTTCTCACTTTGCTTATCATAGCTGTGGGTATCACTTGTCTTGTGGGAATTCTTACGGCTATTGATAGTATTCTGTTTTCAATGAGTGACAATTTTAATAGGTTGGGCGCCAATTCTTTTAGTATTCGTCCTTTGTCGGAATCATTACGCAGCAATGAAAGAGGTCGTCAACAAAAATATGCAGAAGTTATCAACTTTGAACAAGCCATGGACTTTAAAGAAAACTATGTTTACGGAGCTTCAAAAGTATCAGTCGAGTCTTTTTGCGAAAGCAGCGCTACCATAAAACATGACACTAAAAAAACCACTCCCACCGTCCGAGTTATAGGTATTGATGAAAACTATATGCAAACTTCGGCTTTTGAGATGGGAGCAGGTCGTAATTTTACCAATACAGAAGTTTTTTCTACATCCAACAAAGTAATTATCGGTAGCGATATTGTGAAGACATTATTTCAAGAGAAACCAGAAAAAGCCATTGGAAAAGACATCTACATTAATAGCAATAGATATAAAGTGATCGGCGCATTAAAAAGTAAAGGATCGTCTTCTGCAGGTTCTAACGATAAAAGAGTATTTATTCCTTTGTACAATTCTAAAGTCTTATATGGTTATGCAGACAAAGCATATAATGTCACTGTAGCTGTAGCCAATCCAAATGAAATGGATGATGCCGTCAATTATGCAATCGGAGTAATGCGAAATGTGAGAAAACTAAAAGTCTCTAGTGAAAATGATTTTGAAATAAGAAAAAGTGACGGCATTCTCAATCAACTCAAGGAAATGACGACCACGCTTAGACTTAGTACCGTAGTGATAGCTATGCTCACATTACTAGGAGCATCTATTGGTCTCATGAATATAATGCTAGTTTCTGTCACAGAAAGAACCAAAGAAATTGGTATCAGAAAGGCTTTAGGAGCTACTAGAAAAAATGTTTTGATGCAGTTTTTGATAGAAGCGATTGTTATTTGTTTGATGGGTGGATTAGTGGGTGTTTTTCTGGGGATATTGATGGGTTTTGGCGTCACGGCGCTAGTCGATGGTAGATTTTTTATCCCATGGAATTGGATGATTCTTGGCATCACCGTTTGTATTGTGGTGGGTCTTGTTTCTGGACTTTATCCCGCACTTAAAGCTTCAAGATTAGACCCAATAGAAGCATTGAGGTACGAATAAATTTCAAAAATTACTATCTTTGTGTAAAAGAAGTAGTGTGTTACTTATTAATCATTCAGGTAAAAAAATAGAGGCAGGTTGTGATGAAGCTGGTCGTGGCTGTTTGGCAGGTCCAGTATTTGCTGCAGCTGTCATCCTACCAGAAGATTTTTACCACCCAGATCTCAACGACTCCAAAAAACTTAATGAAAAACAAAGACTTATCTTGCGAGAAGTGATAGAGACATCTGCACTTGCTTATTCGGTCGCAAAAATGGATGCCGCAGAAGTTGATAAATACAATATTTTGTGGGCTTCAGTACGTACTATGCACAAAGCACTTGACAAACTAAAGCTCAAACCTGAACATATCATTGTAGATGGAAATAAATTTTTACCATATAAAAAAATACAACACGACTGTATCATAGGTGGTGATGGAAAATATCTCTCTATTGCTGCTGCATCAATTCTTGCAAAAACTTATAGAGATGAGTTTATGGTAAAAATTCATAAAAAACATCCTCAATATCAATGGGATCAAAACAAGGGTTATCCTACGTCAAAACATCGTGAAGCTATTGTACAGTTTGGTCCATGTGATTTTCATCGCAAATCATTTCAACTATATCCTCCACCTGAGCAGCTAGCGCTTTTCTGAATTTGTTATCTTTAATAGCTCGTTATAAATAATATCTCCACTTTTTTCCCAACTAAAATATTGATAACGCTCATTCCCTTTTTTGATTAAATCTGTTCTCAAATCTTGATCATTTGACAATGTAGTCAATGCATTTGCTATACTATTGATATCAACTGGATCTACCAAGAGCGCCGCATCACCTGCAACCTCTGGCATAGAAGTAACCGATGAAGTAATCACAGGTACACCCAGACGCATCGCTTCAATAATAGGAATACCGAAACCTTCAAAAACTGAAATATAAACCAATGCTTCTGCCTTAGAAATAAGCACGTTTTTCATTTGTTCACTTACCATACCTAAGTAGATAACGTCTGGCGAAGATGATAACTTTTGTTTGATATCTTGAGACTTCCAAGCCAATCTGCCAGCAATCACAAGTTTGTAATCATTGTCTGTCAAAGATTTGAATCTGAGAAATCCATCTATCAATCGGATGATGTTCTTTCTTGGATGCAAGGAACCTACATAAATAAAGTATGGGTGATCGATGTGTGTCTTGTCGTCAGTTTCGGAAGACACAGATTTTTGATCAAGTTTATCTACAGCGTTATAGGCTACATGAATTTTTGAAGGTTCAATCCCAAATTTGTTAACCACATCATTTTTGACATAATGGGATACAGTAATAATTGATGAAGCTTTTTCATGAAATTTCGGAACATACTTCTTATTGTAAGACAGATATCTTTTAGAAATATGGTCTGGATAATGCAAATATGCCAAGTCGTGCGTAACTAGAAGAGTGGGTACATTAGTCCTTAAACTCAGACTACCATCACCAGAATAAAACACATCTATGTTGTACCATCTTAGATAAATAGGCAGTAGCAATTCAAACCAAATATACCATAGAATTGGATCCCTTGCTTGCACAGGTATGATAACTTTTGAGACATTTGCAGGAAAATCAAAAGGTGCTTTTACATTTCTGTCAAAGAATAATATAAATCTATCATTTGGATGCGCGATAGCCATACATTTTGTTGTCTCATAAATATATCTAGCTACGCCTTCCATATTTTCAGAGGTTAGTACTCGTGCATTGACACCTATATTCATGGATGATTCCTAATATTTGAAGTGTAAAGGTAGTTAATTACAGCTTGAAAATTTACTAATTCTGATTTCCAAAATATAGGTTTGAAGCTAAAAGATAGGATTAGGCCATAAAAAAAGGCAGCCTATCATTATGACAAGCTACCTTTTTAATTTTATTAAAACTAAGACTATTAAGCTACTAAAGCAGTGTAAGCATCTGCATTCAATAAACTATCTAATTCTGATGGGTTTGTCAATTTGATCTTCACGATCCAACCATCTCCATATGGATCCTCGTTGATAAGACCAGGATTGTCTCCGTCTGTCTCATCAAGTTTTCCATTAAATTCAATAATTTCGCCTGATACAGGCATATACAGGTCAGAAGTTGTTTTTACAGCTTCTACAGTACCGAATATTTCATCTTTAGCGATTGTTTCGCCAACGGTTTCTACTTCAACATATACAAGCTCGCCAAGTTCACTCTGAGCAAAATCAGTGATTCCTATGTAAGCATGGTCACCATCTACACGAATCCATTCATGTTCTTTGGTATATTTTAAGTCGCTTGGAAAATTCATTTTGGTATTAATATTTAGTTGTTAGCAATATACTTTTTGAGCCAATCCGTGGTGATTGATTTTGGTCTTTCTAGTGGTAACCCAAGTGCTCTATCCCAACATAGACCTGCACAAACACCCAAAGCTCTAGATACGCCAAATAAAACTGTATAATAATTGTATTCTGTCAGACCATAATGCACAAGTAACGCACCAGAATGTGCATCTACATTTGGCCATGGATTTTTTACCTTGCCCAAAGCACCAAGTATCTCAGGTACCAATTCGAATAAATCCCATACAATCTGTACGGTAGGGTCGTCCTTGATATTTTCTTCTGCAAATCTCTTTTGTGCAATAAATCTTGGATCTGGCTGTCTTAGTACGGCATGACCATAACCTGGTACAACTTTTCCTTCAGCTAGTGTATCATTGATATATTTTCTGATTTGGTCTTTGCTTGGGTTATTTGTACCCAATTCTTCTACCATTTCGAATATCCATTTGATTACTTCTTGATTAGCAAGTCCATGTAATGGTCCTGCAAGTGCATTCATAGATCCGCTGAATGAATAATAAACATCACTAAGTGTAGAACCAACTAAGTGCATGGTATGTGCCGAAGCATTTCCGCCCTCGTGGTCAGCATGAATGGTAAGATAAAGTCTCATTAAGGCAAGAAAATCAGGATTATCAAATCCTAACATATGTGCAAAATTTCCACCCCAATCTAATTCAGATTTTGGTGCAATATGCGCGCCATCATGAAATGATCTTCTATAGATATATGCCGCAACTCTTGGTAATTTTGCAATTAGATTCATTGAATCTTCATACATCACATCCCAATAGTCATTTTTGCTCATACCTTCTTCGTATTGCTGAGCAAAAATACTTTCAGACTGCATAGCCAACACTGCAATACTAAACTGCGTCATCGGGTGTGTGTCTTTTGGAAGTGCTTCTAATGTGTCAAACACATGTGAAGGAATATCACTTCTTTTTGCCCACTCAGATGATAGCCAATTTACTTCTTCAATTGTTGGAATCTCGCCAACCATCATCAGCCAAAATAAACCTTCTGGTAATGGCTCCTTGCCGTTTGGAACACGTGGTAAAAGATCTCTCAACTGAGGTATATTATAGCCACGGAATCTGATACCTTCTTCAGGATCAAGCGATGATGTATCCCAAATCATACTCCTAACGCTACGCATACCGCCTATGAGTTGTTCTATGGTAACTTCATCTACTTTTTTATCACCATGATCTTTTAAAATACTTTTTATCTCAGCTTTGAGGGCAGCTGATTTTTGGTAAAACTTTTCCTTTAATGGATCCATTGTTCAGGGATTAAATGCTTTAATTGTATTAATGATATATTTAGTAAAACGAATTTGGTTAAAATCCTTAACTTGATCTTGAAATCATGCGCTAAAATACTAAAATATATTTGATTTCAAATTTAAAAATGAAAATTTGAGCAAAAAGTCGATTATTTAAAATGATTTTAATCACTATTTCACTTTAAAAATCAGCTGTTTCATGAAATATAAATTTGATAATATTTATTTTTTATATTTTTAATTCTAAAATATTATATGATATAGAACAAAAAAACTAGTCTGTCACTAATTTATCAAATATTTCTACTGATTTTATAAGTCTAGTACCTGCTTCTGAAGCACCTATTATGGAAACTGTTTGAATTAAGTCAGGACCTTGCATAGTTCCGCAAATTCCAATTCTCATAATAGGCATTATTTCACCCATTTTGAGTGATTGGTCAGCTATGTACCCCTTGATCACTTGCTCAATTTTTAATGCATCGTTTTCACCAAGATCAAAGAGTTTTTGGCCAATCGTTTTAATGTGGCTACCATTTTCCTTTTTATATTTTTTCTTGATGGTTTCGTCATCATAAACATGTGGTGCATCAAAGAAAAATCTGGCATTTGCAATGATTTCATCTGCTTTGTGTACCCTTTCCTTCATTTGACCACATACATCTGCTAGATACTCTATGGACACATGATAATTGGCATCAATTGCTTGATTTTGAATCAAGTAAGCAAGTTTTAGATTGTCAGAATGTATCAAATATTGTTGATTAAACCACTTCGCTTTGTCTATATCAAATCTTGCTCCGGCTTTTACGATTTTTTCGATGCTAAATGCTTCTGATAGTTCTTCTATATTAAATAATTCTTGATCATTACCTGGGCTCCAACCCAACATTGCCAAAAAGTTTAATACTGCATCTGGTAAATAGCCATCTTCTCTGAATCCCGTAAAGTTATCTTCTTCATGGTCACTATCCCATGATATTGGAAATACAGGAAATCCAAATTTTGCTCCATCTCTTTTACTTAGTTTGCCCTGACCTGTTGGCTTCAAAATCAGTGGTAAATGCGCAAATTTAGGGGCTGTCCAACCAAAACATCTATACATAAATACATGATGTGGCGTACTCGAAAGCCATTCTTCTCCACGTATAACATGCGTGATTTGCATCAAATGGTCGTCCACAATATTTGCAAGGTGATAAGTGGGCATTCCGTCACCTTTTAAGATTACTTTATCATCAAGCTCACTGCTATTAAACGCGACGTGTCCTCTGATTTCATCGTCAAAAGCTATGGTTTCATTTGCTGGTATTTTGAGACGTACTGCAATATGCTCTCCAGCTGCAAGAAGTTCAGCAACCTTATCAGCAGGTAATGAAAGACTATTTTTCAATCTAGTTCGCGAATTACTATCATATTTGAACGTTTGATCCGTTTGTCTCATCGTTTCCAGCTCTTCAGGTGTGTCAAAAGCATAGTAAGCATGCCCATCTGCAAGTAATCTATCTGCATACTCCTTGTAAATGGACTTTCTTTCTGATTGTCTGTAAGGGCCAAAATCTCCACCAAAGCCAGGACCCTCTTGTGGTAATAAACCAAACCAAGTTAGGGATTCGATAATATATTCTTCCGCACCAGGTACATATCTTGTTTGATCGGTATCTTCTATACGTAGTATAAAAGTACCATTATTCTTTTTTGCAAAAAGATAATTATAAAGGGCTGTCCTCACGCCACCTATATGTAATGGTCCTGTCGGACTAGGGGCAAATCTTACTCTCACTGTGCTCATAATGTCTAAAATATTACTTTTTATTAAAAAATTTGTTAATTTTTCTCAAATTTACAAACACAAAGGTCACATTTCTCAAAATGCTACGTTATGTATTATATACGCTTTGAAAATAAGCTGTAAAATTAATCCTAAATGCTGATATCAGCAAAATTATATTATGTACTTAGTAAAAACTCCACCTCTTATTAAAACAATATTTTCCGATTTAGTTTGGAATATTGACACAAATGATAAAAAAGTCTTCATCACATTTGATGATGGCCCCATTCCAGAGTTGACTCCTTGGGTCTTAGATGTATTACAAGACTACGGTTTTACGGCAACTTTCTTTTGTGTAGGAGACAATGTAAAAAAATATCCACATCTACACGATAGAATGCTTTCTGAAGGCCATTCTGTAGGAAATCACACATTCAACCACTTAAATGGATGGAATACAGACAATGAAGATTACATCAGCAATGTAGCTCTTTGCGATATGTATGTAGCATCTAACCTATTCAGACCTCCTTACGGAAAATTAAAACCAGGTCAATCACAAGTTATAAAACAAGACAAAACCATTGTAATGTGGGATGTTTTGAGTGGCGATTTTGATGTAAATATCTCTGAAGAAAAGTGTTTAAGTAATGTGATGAACAATTATAAACCGGGTTCGATTATTGTTTTTCATGACAATGTGAAGGCAGAAAAAAAGTTAAAATACGTGCTTCCTCTTTTTCTTAAAGAATTGGCTGAAAATGGATTTGTATCCGAAAGTCTTGAATGCCTTGTACCTGCATATGCTTAAGTATTTGGTCATCTTTACTTGTTTTTTAAGTCTTTTGTCAACAACTGCAGCACAAAAAGATTGGAAAATAGTATCAGACAAAGATAATATTACGCTTTGGACCAAGGATTTTCCTAATTCAGAAATCAAGCAATTTAAGCTTAAAACCATTATCAAAGCGGATTTTGAAAAAGCATATACCGTACTCAAGGATGTGGAACGCATGAATCTTTGGTATGACCGAGTGAGTAGTGTCACTTTACTTAAAAGAAATTCACCAAATGAAGGTATTTATTTGCTTGAATATGGACTTCCTTTCCCATTTGAAAATAGAATTGCCACAATCCGTGGTGTAATTGATTATAATAAAGATAAAGGGAAAATTACGGTCAATACGAGTTATCATCCTTTTGAAGTGCCAAAAAATAAGTCGGAAATGCTACAAATTAAAACCATTGGTAGTTCTTGGGAAGTCAACAAATTGCCTAATGGTCAAATCGAAATAATCCATTCAGGCCATATGAATCCAGGTGGAAATATACCAAATTGGCTGATTAATGATGGCGTCACATCTGGACCTATTAAAACCATAAAAGCTTTCAAAAAAAGACTGTCTTTGTAGCTTCAAAAGTTTACACTTCTGTATCCAACTTTAGGCCAAATTTTTTTGTAAACGAACCTAAATCAGGATTTTTTTCTAGCATGACCATATATCTTTCTCTTTGAGTCATGGCTTGAATAGGTTTGCTTTCTTCAAAATCTGGAAATTGAGATCTATCCACTGTTATATCGAAAATTAAGTCATGTGCTCCGAGTTCATCCCTGAGTTTGTCTAAAAGATTGACTTCTTGGATGATCATATCCTTAGATACTTGGGTAGGTACGATGGCGCTTATCGTTTTTTCTTCAAGACTTAATTTAGCCAGATTTAACGCCGACTGTACACTTTTTGAAGGGTTGTGTTCTGAATAACTTCGCCATATTTCATTGACTTGGTCGATATTGAGATTCTTTCTTGCTTCTGCTTTTGTAGCTTCTGCTTGTCTGATGCTCTCTCTAATGGCATCTATTCCTGACAATTTTTTGAAATCTGGTTTGACCGTAACTTCTGGTGAAGGTGTCTCGACTAGTGCCAGATCTTGTTTGGAATCCACAACTTGAGGATGTGATGTAGGAATATTTTGTGGCGTGTTAGAATTTTCTGTTGGCGCGAAAACAGGTTTTGTTACGGATGACGACTCCACTTTAGGGGTAGAATCTGTAGTTTCACTTACGACATTAGTTTTTTTTTCCTGCGTCGTCCCGCTAAAGATATCTACTTCTAATGCTCTATTCAAAAAAGTGAGCTTACTTAATGCTAACTCCACATTCAACCTCTTGTTTTTAGCTCTGATAAGGTCAATATCACATTGGTTCAGTATATTGAGACCTGACAGTAAAAATGAAGATTTAGCTAAGTTTGCTTGATGAAAATACCGTTTTTTAAGATCGTCACTCACTTCTAGTATGCTGATAGTAGCAGGAATTTTTGCCACCATCAAATCTCTGAAATGATCAGCAAGTCCTTGCAAAAAATGTTCTGCATCAAATCCTTGTTTGACTATTTCGTTCAACGTCAGCAATACCTCCGATATATCTTCACGCAAAAAAGCATCCGTAATTTTGAAATAATATTCATAATCGAGCAAGTTTAGGTTAGCCACTACATCTTTATATGTGATGACATTGCCTGTGGAACTCGATATTTTGTCAAAAATAGAAAGTGCATCTCTCATGGCACCATCAGCCTTGTTGGCTATAATATGAAGCGCTTCTTCATCTGCTTGGAGACCTTCTTTTTCACATATTTTTTTGAGTTGTGTGACTGCATCTGCTATCTGAATTCTCTTGAAATCAAATATCTGGCACCTAGACAAAATCGTAGGAAGGACCTTGTGCTTTTCTGTGGTTGCCAAGATAAAAATAGCGTATGAAGGCGGCTCTTCTAGCGTTTTAAGGAATGCATTAAAGGCCTGAGTCGATAGCATATGTACCTCATCTATGATAAAAACCTTGTACTTTCCTTGTTGAGGTTGGAATCTAACTTGTTCTATTAGCGTCCTGATGTTATCCACACTATTGTTGGATGCAGCATCTAATTCCAATATATTGAAAGATGCATTTTCATTAAAAGCAGTACATGATCCACAAGTATTACAAGCTTCTACCTTATTGATAGGATGCTCGCAATTTATGATTTTAGCAAGGATACGAGCACAAGTCGTTTTACCTACCCCACGTGGTCCAGTGAATAAAAATGCGTGAGCTAAATGGTCCGTTTGCAGGGCATTTTTTAATGTTTTGGCAACGTGATCTTGGCCAATCACTTCATCAAAAGTGGTAGGACGGTATTTACGTGCGGATACTACAAACTTGCTCATATAGCTCAAATATCTTGCAAAAGTAGAAAATATCTTTGGATTCTGTTAGACCTAAATAATCTTATCTGAAATAAAAAGGATGTTTATTTTCCAAATTAATAATAATTAAATTATATTTTGCCTTGTCTTTTACACCAAAATCAATAGTTAAAGCATCTTTATATCAAGTAGTTACAGACCATATGAGATCTAAGGCCTGATCATCAAGCAATTTTTGACTACCAAAGTCGCGACTTGAATATTTGTTAAAATCATTTTTCCAAAATTTTAAAATATTCAAGATATGTCATGGAATAACCATCCCACTTGGGATAAAAACAGACCCGTATTTTTTCAACTTGGTATGGTAATAGCATTGGCCCTAGCCAATATCGTTATGAATTATGAAGGCACAAAACCTGATTATTCAGAATATGATCTAGAAGATGTTAATCCTGTGTTTTCTGCTTCAGAAATTAGAACACATCGGATTGCACCAGAGATGATCAAAAAAGAAATTCCTTTAGTAAAAAAAGTTGATCCACTTATCGCAAAGATCATTACTAATAATCAACCTATTATTGCGCCTGTAGAAATTCATCAGCCAAAAATAACCGAAAGTTTTGTAGAAAACTCATTGCCAACTACTATAGATATACCAGAAGTAGTGCTCGTAAAGACGGAACCAGACAAAATTCACAACATCACTGAAAAGATGCCAACACTAGCTTCATGTGAAGGTTTGACTAGTGAAGCTGAAAGACGTGTTTGTACGCAAAATGCGATTTTAGAATACATTTACAAACATTTAAAATATCCTGATGTAGCGCGTCAAAATGAAATTGAAGGATCTGTTATCATTTCATTTGTCGTTGATAAAACAGGAAAATTAAAAGATCTTGAAATCGTCAGAGATATTGGTGCAGGATGTGGCGTAGCAGCATCAAAAGTTATCAAAGGTCTATCAGATTGGTCTCCTGGATATCATAATGATCATGCCGTAAATGTCAAATACACCATTCCTATCAGTTTCAAATTGTCGAGATAATGAGTGATAATCTAAAATCCATACTTTTTATAATTGCCTTAATTGTAATTTCCAATTGGGGAGCAGGATATATGTCATCAATAAAATCAAAGCAGCGAGCGAACTCAAGACAAATGGAAAGTGCCAAAATGCGTGCATCTTGTAAAGATAGTTTGTCTGAATATGCAGGAAATAAGATTGTAAAATAAAAAAAGATAGTCAATATTGCTCTTTGTTTAATTTTACGCTTATATTTGCACCCGTTTTGCAAGAAACACATTTTGGCGTGGTAGCTCAGCTGGTTAGAGCGCGCGATTCATAATCGCGAGGTCGGCGGATCATGCCCGCCTCACGCTACAAAAAAGCCCTTCAGTGTATGCTGTGGGGCTTTTCTGTTTTATACCCAATTTACAAAAACAGTTACACTCTTAAGACAAAAAGTTACATTTTTTAAACCATAAGCATCACACTGTGTTATCTCGCTCAAAATAATAAAGATATCATGGGAAATTTTAAAGTTGGTGACAGAATACCTTCATTTAGTTCGGTTATAGAAGATGGAACAACTATCACAGATAAAAGTATAGCTGGTAAAAAGGTCATATTATTTTTTTATCCAAAAGACGATAGTCCTACCTGTACAAAAGAAGCATGTAACCTTAGAGATAATTATAAAATATTTCAGAAAAAAGGATTCACCATCTTCGGTATTAGTCCCGATAATGACAAAAAACATAAAAAATTTATTGATAAATACGAGTTACCATATTCTTTAATAGCAGATCCTGACAAAACCATTATTAATGCTTTTGGATATTTTGGTAAAAAAATATTTATGGGCAAAGAAGTAGAAGGTGTGTATAGAACCACTATCGCAATAGATGAAAACGGTATCATCACACACATCATTGACAATGTGGTATCTGGAGAACATTCTGCACAACTTTCTGAAGCGCTAGGTTTTTAACAGCCACTTATTAGTTCTTTCAGACTGTAAAATATATTAATACAAATCATTGATTATCTGTTAAATATACAGTCTAAGGTTTACTTGAAGATTGTATCATTTATTTACATTTGACCATTGATTTTATAATCCACAAGGTACTTTTGTTGTTCAGAGTTTATCTCAACAAATTTCAAAAGTATATGTCTACAGAAAAAATATTTATATTTGATACGACTTTACGTGATGGTGAACAAGTACCGGGTTGCAAATTACGTAAAGAACAAAAATTGACTATCGCTCGTCAGCTTGATGCCTTCGGAGTAGATGTCATTGAAGCAGGCTTCCCCATATCAAGTCCAGGTGATTTCGAAGCTGTAAAAGAAGTAGCAGCAGTAGTTAAAAATGCCACAGTTTGTGCTTTGTCTAGAGCCGTAGTCAAAGATATTGAAGTAGCTGCTGAAGCTGTCAAATATGCCAAATACCCAAGGATACACACTGGAATAGGTACTTCCGACAGCCACGTAAAATTTAAACTTAATACCACAAGAGAAGACATTATAGAAAGAGCTGTAAATGCTGTAAAACTCGCTAAATCATTTGTAGAAGATGTTGAGTTTTATGCAGAAGATGCAGGCCGAACTGACAATGCTTTTTTAGCCCAAGTGTGTGAAGCCGTCATTAAAGCAGGAGCGACTGTCCTTAATATTCCTGACACGACAGGATATTGTTTACCACATGAATATGGTGAAAAAATAGCTTACCTACGAGATAA
Organism: Saprospiraceae bacterium; assembly: GCA_035299145.1. Taxonomy (GTDB): domain Bacteria; phylum Bacteroidota; class Bacteroidia; order Chitinophagales; family Saprospiraceae; genus OLB9. Next base: position 534,307 of record DATGWZ010000023.1, on the reverse strand, counting down.
TGTCAATGGTATCCATAAGGCCATATTATCTACTCATTGTCATAATGATCTCGGTATGGCTACTGCAAATTCAATTGCAGGTATAGAAAATGGCGCTAGACAAGTAGAATGTACCATAAATGGCATCGGCGAAAGAGCAGGAAATACTGCACTCGAAGAAGTAGTTATGATTTTAAAGCAAAGATTTGGACATCGTTATCATGCTAATGTCCACACACCTATGTTGAAATCCATGAGTTTGCTTGTTTCTGAGACCATGGGAATGCCTGTTCAGGCTAACAAAGCCATCATCGGTGCTAATGCTTTTGCACATTCTTCTGGAATTCATCAAGATGGTGTCATAAAACATAGAGAAACCTATGAAATCATCGATCCTGCAGACGTTGGTGTAGACCAATCATCCATAGTTCTTACAGCTCGTTCAGGTAGAGCAGCACTTGCGTACAGATTTAAGGAACTAGGACACCACCTTACTAAAGACGAACTAGACATTGCTTACAAATATTTTGTCATTCTAGCAGATCAACAAAAAGAAGTAGTAGATTCAGACCTTGAAGTTTTGTTTCAAGAAAAAGTCTATGCGTTGGCTTAATAATTGTACCTTTTATTTCAAATCCACATTTAAATTTATAAAGTGACTTTATTCGAAAAAATATGGAATGCCCATATCGTCCGTGCCATTGATAAAAACAGGGACGTAATATATATAGACAAACATTTGATTCACGAGGTGACAAGCCCACAAGCATTTGATGGACTAAGATCACGTGGTTTAGGTATTTTTCGCAAGGAAAGAATCTTGGCTACAGCAGATCACAATGTACCCACATTGAACCAACATTTACCCATAGAAGAACCGTTGAGTAGGCTTCAAGTAGAAAAATTGACCCAAAACTGTACTGAGTTTGATGTACAACTCTATGGTCTTGGTCATGAATATCAAGGTATTGTACACGTCATCGGACCAGAACTTGGCATCACCTTACCAGGCATGACCATAGTTTGTGGAGATAGCCACACTAGTACACATGGTGCATTTGGAAATATTGCTTTTGGTATCGGAACGAGTCAAGTAGAGCAAGTCATGGCCACACAATGCTTAATTCTAGAAAGGCCGAAAACCATGAGAATAAATGTCAATGGCAAATTAGGAAAAGGTGTTTCTGCCAAAGATATTATTCTATATATCATAGCACAATTAACAGCTGCAGGTGGTACTGGCTACTTCGTAGAATATGCCGGTGAAGCCATCCGATCATTATCCATAGAAGCACGTATGACTATTTGTAATATGAGTATCGAGATGGGTGCACGTGGCGGAATGATTGCACCAGATGATGTAACTTTTGAATATATTAAAGGTAGAAAATTTGCTCCAAGTGGTGCAAGATGGGAAGAAGCACTCGCTTATTGGAAAACTTTGTATTCAGATGCTGATGCAGTCTTTGATGCTGAATTTAGTTTTGATGCGGCTGATATAGCTCCTATGGTAACTTATGGTACCAATCCTGGTATGGGTATGCGCATTTCAGACACGATTTCATTGGATAATAATTCAGAATCTAACATAAAATCTTTGGCATACATGGGTATGACCCCTGGGGAATCAATGATAGGAAAAAAAATCCAAAACGTTTTTATCGGTAGTTGTACCAATAGTCGAATAGAAGACCTCCGAGAAGTAGCTGCTTTTGTGACAGGAAAACAAAAAGCCGACCATGTTAAAGTTTATATAGTACCTGGTTCTAAACAAGTAGAAATTCAAGCAAAAGCAGAAGGACTAGACAGAATATTTGCAGATGCAGGATTCGAACTTCGTGAGCCAGGATGTAGTGCGTGTCTTGGAATGAATGAAGACAAAATCCCTAAAGGCGAATATTGTGTCTCCACTTCAAATCGTAATTTTGAAGGACGTCAAGGTCCCGGTGCTAGGACCATTCTTGCTAGTCCACTGATGGCTGCAGCCGCTGCGATCAATGGAGAAATAGTAGATATTCGCAACTATTTAAATTAAAAAGTCAAAATGGAAAAGTTAGATAAAATAATAAGTACGGCTGTGCCCATGCCTATAGAAGACGTAGATACAGATCAGATTATACCAGCAAGATTCCTCAAAGCTGTCTCAAAAGAAGGTTTTGGCGAAAATCTTTTTAGGGATTGGAGATATACACAAGATGGCAATCAAGTCGCTGACTTTGTTCTAAACAATGACACTTATGGTGGTAAAATTTTAGTGGCCGGTAGAAATTTTGGTTGTGGTTCTAGTAGAGAACACGCAGCTTGGGCACTTGCAGATTATGGATTTCGTGTAGTCATCAGCAGCTTTTTTGCGGATATTTTTCGTGGAAATGCACTAAATAATGGTATTCTTCCACTTCAAGTAAGTCAGCAAACCCTTGACGAAATATTTAAGACAATTGAAAACAATCCTAATGCCCTATTAGAAATTGATGTCGAAAAACAAACATTACAGATAAATGACCAATCAGTTACTTTTGATATCGACCCGTACAAAAAAGTCTGTTTGATCAACGGTTATGACGATATTGATTATCTCCTTAGTATTAAAGATGATATCGAGTCTTTTGAAAAAAATAGAATATTCTCACTTTAGTAATTAAAAATGAACCAAAAGAAATTAAATAAAATTACCGTTTTACCTGGTGATGGTATCGGTCCGGAAGTGGTTACCCAAGCTTTAAAAGTATTAAAAGCAATTGCTAAAAAATACGGACATCAATGGGAAATTAAAGAAGCTTTGATCGGAGCTTGTGCTATAGACACTACAGGTGATCCTTTTCCAGAGGCTTCACTCAATGCTTGCCAAGATGCAGATGCCATACTTTTAGGTGCCATCGGAGATCCTAAATACGACAATGATCCATCTGCCAAAGTTAGACCAGAACAAGGTTTATTGAGAATGAGAAAATCTCTAGGTCTTTACGCAAATATCAGACCCGTCAAGATTTATGAGCAATTAGTTCATCTTTCCGTTTTCAAACCCGAAATCTTAAAAAACGTAGATTTTGTCATTTATAGAGAACTTACAGGTGGCATTTATTTTGGAGAAAAAGTAAAAGAAGCGACCTATTCTTCTGATTTGTGTTTGTACCACAGATATGAAGTAGAAAGAATAACTCATTTAGCATTCCAACAAGCATTGACAAGAAGAAAAAAACTGACCTTGGTGGACAAAGCTAATGTCCTAGAAACATCAAGACTGTGGAGATCCGTGGTTCAAGAAATTAGTACACAATATCCTGAAGTAGCACTTGATTTTTTATTCATAGACAATGCTGCTATGCAAGTGATATTAAATCCTTCTAGATTTGATGTTGTTTTGTGTGACAATTTATTTGGAGATATCCTATCCGACGAAGCGAGTGTGCTTTCTGGCTCTATGGGTTTACTTCCATCAGCTTCCAAGGGTGAAACTTCGGCATTATATGAACCTATTCATGGTTCTTACCCACAAGCAGCAGGAAAAGATATTGCGAATCCACTTGCAACCATTTTATCTATAGAAATGATGCTTAGAGACTTTGGATATATCCACGAAGCAGACGACATCATTAAAGCTGTAGATAGTTGTATCGCTGAAGGATATTTGACTGAAGACCTAAGGCCAGCTGTTGCTGTCGGATGTGCTGCTGTTGGCGACAAAGTGGCAAATAGTATTATCTAAGTTTGGCTTTTACCTTGTCGAAAAGTATGTTTAAACAGTTGATAAAATGAATTTAAAGTTGTAATCTTTTGTATCATAATTAATTGATATTCATTTTATTACATAAATTTTATTGAACTTGTAAGCCGTAATGGTTTTTAAACATTTAGTCGTTACCCTTCTCTAATGATTTTATCTTTGTCATCCTATTGAGACCTAAATAGGGATTGATATTTAAAAAACACATTTTCATGTTAAATAAGTATAGCAGACACGTCACCCAAGATCCTTCACAACCAGCAGCTCAAGCCATGCTTCACGCAATAGGATTGTCCAAAAGTGATTTGCTCAAAGCTCAAATAGGTATTGCAAGTACAGGTTGGGATGGCAATCCATGCAATATGCATCTCAACGATCTAGCTAAGGACATTAAAAAAGGTGTGAATGGCGAAGGACTTGTCGGATTGGTTTTTAATACAATCGGTGTCAGCGATGGCATCTCTATGGGAACTGCGGGCATGAGATTTTCACTTCCATCAAGAGATATTATCGCAGACTCTATCGAGACAGTCGTTTCTGCTCAATGGTACGATGGTGTAATTACTGTGGTGGGTTGTGACAAAAATATGCCAGGAGCACTTATGGCTTTAGGTAGATTGAATCGACCAGGCATCATTGTTTATGGTGGTACTATTGCTCCAGGATGCCATGCCGGAAAAAATCTTGATGTAGTATCCGCTTTCGAAGCATTAGGTCAAAAGTTAAGTGGCGAGATCAATCAAGAAACATTTGAAAATGTTATTCTAAATGCTTGCCCAGGAGCAGGAGCTTGTGGTGGAATGTACACAGCAAATACGATGGCATCAGCAATTGAAGCCCTAGGCATGAGTTTACCTTACAATTCTTCAAATCCTGCCGTCAGCAAAAACAAAGCCGACGAATGTGTACTCTTAGGAAAAGCCATTCTAAACCTACTCGAAAAAGATATCAAACCAAGAGATATCATCACCTTAAAATCTCTTGAAAACGCTGTCAGGCTTATCACCGTTTTGGGAGGAAGTACCAATGCCGTGCTTCATTTAATTGCTGTAGCTGATGCTTTTGAACTGCCTTTTACGCTAGATGATTTCCAGAAATGGAGCAATGAAACACCATTCCTTGCCGATCTCAAACCAAGTGGAAAATATGTCATGCAAGACCTTCACGAAGTCGGTGGAATTCCTGCTGTCATGAAAATGATGCTGAACGAAGGATTGCTCGATGGCAGCTGCTTGACCGTAACAGGACAAACGATCGCTGAAAATCTAGAAAATATCAACCCATTGGATGAAAATCAAAAAGTAGTATTCCCTATAAGCCAACCAATTAAAACCACTGGACACATCCAAATCTTGTATGGAAATCTAGCAACAGAAGGTTCTGTTGCAAAAATAACAGGCAAAGAAGGTGAAAAATTTATTGGACCTGCTAGGGTTTACGATTCGGAAGAACTAGCAAATATTGGCATTCAAAATAACGAAATCACGGAAGGGGATGTCATCATCATCCGTTATTGTGGACCAAAAGGTGGTCCCGGTATGCCCGAAATGCTCAAACCTACATCTCTAATAATGGGTGCAGGACTTGGCAAATCAATTGCCTTGGTTACTGATGGAAGATTTTCAGGCGGTACACATGGATTTGTAGTAGGTCATGTCACACCCGAAGCTTATGATGGTGGTAACATAGCATTGATCGAGAATGGAGATATTATTGTCATTGATGCAGTGAGTAATACCATCTCGGTAGATTTGGATGAAAATACACTTCAATCAAGAAAACAAAAGTGGGTACAACCAAATGAAGTTTTAAAAGGATTCTTAAAAAAATATAGAGCGAGCGTATCTTCTGCAAGTCAAGGATGCATCACTTGTTAATCATAAAAAAGTAACATTATGGAAGTAATGGAAGTAAAATCTAATCAGGAAATCACCGATCAAAAGATCATGGTATCTGGTGCCGAAGTGGTCATCAGATGTCTGATAGAAGAAGGTGTAAAAACTATTTTTGGATATCCTGGTGGCGCTATTATGCCTGTGTACGATGCACTTTTTGATTTTGAAGATCAGATTACCCACATACTTACTAGACATGAACAGGGCGCTATTCATGCCGCAGAAGGTATGGCCAGAGTAAGCAGACAACCAGGTGTGGTGTTTGCAACATCAGGTCCTGGTGCTACCAATCTAATGACAGGTCTCGGTGATGCATTGATGGATTCTACGCCATTAGTATGTATTACTGGTCAAGTATTTGCCCATCTTTTAGGTTCAGATGCTTTCCAAGAAGTTGATGTCATTGGTTGTACGAATACTATTACTAAATGGAATTACCAGGTGACCAATGCGTCAGAAATTTGTGATGCAATTGCCAAAGCTTTCTACGTAGCCAACTCAGGCAGACCTGGTCCTGTCTTGATTGATATCACAAAAAATGCTCAAATAGACAAAACACTTTTTGAATATAATCGTAAACCTGTAGTAAGGTCGTATCACCCAAAACCAACAGTCAATCTTGATAGAATCAAAGAAGCAGCTGATCTGTTAAATACTGCAAAAAAACCATTTATCTTAGCTGGACACGGAATCCATATCTCACATGCGCAAGATGTTTTTAAGGATTTTGTAGAAAAAACAGGAATACCTGTGGGCAGCACGATTCATGGACTATCCGCACTCTCTGATGATCATCCTTTGATGAAAGGAATGCTTGGTATGCACGGCAACTTAGCGCCAAATGTGTTGACTAATTCATGTGATGTGTTGATTGCCATTGGAATGAGATTTGATGACCGAGTCACAGGCAATCTATCTAAATATGCCAAACAAGCCAAAGTCATTCACATAGAAATAGATCCTTCTGAGATCGATAAAAACGTAAAAACAACTGTTGCAATCTTAGCAGATGCCAAAGAAGCGCTTCAATTACTTCTTGAAAAAGTAGATCATAAAACTTACCCACAATGGTACCAAGAGTTCGATCATTTATACCAAAAAGAGTATGATAAAGTAATCTCTAGAGACCTAGATATTAGTCTTGACAAACCAATGACGATGGGTAGAGTTATAAAAGAAATATCAAGACAAACGTTTGGTAAAGCCATAGTAACCACCGATGTAGGTCAACACCAAATGGCAGCAGCTAGATATTATGACTATCTCGGCGATAACCAATGGGTTTCTTCTGGAGGTGCAGGCACAATGGGATATGGACTTCCTGCAGCTATTGGTGCAAAAGTAGCTGGCAAAGACCGAACGGTGGTCGCATTTATAGGTGATGGTGGTTTTCAAATGACACTTCAGGAGTTGGGTGTTTGTGCTCAATGGAATATTGGTGTCAAAATCATTATTCTTGATAATGAATTCTTAGGAATGGTACGTCAGTGGCAAGAGTTGTTTTTTGAAAGAAGATATTCGTCTGTGGAATTAAAGAATCCGAATTTCTGTATGATATCTGAAGGATTCGGTGTCAAAGCAAAAAAAATAACCAAAGCTTCCGAATTAGAGTCAGCAGTTGCAGAAATGCTTGCATACGACGGTCCATACTTGCTTCATGTCATGGTAGAAAAAGAAGACAATGTCTTCCCTATGATTGCAACGGGCAAAGCTGTAGACGAAATTACACTTGAATAATATAAAAGAAATAGAGATGCAAGAATATACATTGACCGTATTTAGTGAAGACAAAACCGGACTGCTAAGTAGAATAGTAGCCATCATAGCTCGCAGACATTTTGATATCAAAAGTATCACCGTTTCTCCTTCTTCTATGGAAGGCATATATAGATTTACCATCATGCTCGTCCTAGAGGAAGAGCAGGTAAGAAAATTGACAGAACAAATAGAAAAACAAGTCGATGTGCTAAAAGCTTTTTATTATGACAATAGTCAAATCATTTATCAAGAGATAGCGCTCTACAAAGTGCCCACAGAAGCATTTTATGATGGCGATAATGTAGAAAGACTCATCAGAAGACATAATGCACGGATTCTCACGATAGAAAAAGAATATATCGTTATCGAAAAAACAGGTCATCAATTTGAGACAGAAGCGTTACTTAACGAATTAAAAGAAATCGGCATTTACGAATTTGTAAGATCTGGTCGTGTCGCAATAGTCAAACCTATGGAAAGACTCAAAAATTATCTTAAATCAATCGAAGCTTAAAACAATACTTATTTCATAAATCTTAATAAAATAATATGGCGCAATTAAATTTTGGAGGTACTTTAGAAAACGTAGTTACACGTGATGAATTTCCATTGGCGAAAGCAAGAGAAATATTAAAAGACGAAACCATTGCTATCATCGGATACGGCGTGCAAGGTCCTGGTCAAGCCTTAAATCTTAGAGATAATGGGTTTAATGTCATCATTGGTCAAAGGCCAAACTCTCACTCGTGGGATAAAGCTGTGAATGATGGTTTCATTCCAGGGGAGACTTTGTTTCCGATAGAAGAAGCTGCTGCAAAAGGTACCATTATCCAATATTTATTGTCAGATGCTGCTCAAATTGCAGTATGGCCACAACTAAAACCACATCTTACTGCGGGCAAAGCATTGTACTTTTCACATGGATTTGGGGTGACTTATAAAGAAAGAACGGGCATCATTCCACCATCTGATATTGATGTTATCCTTGCTGCACCCAAAGGATCAGGTACTAGCTTAAGACGTCTATTCCTTGCAGGAAAAGGTCTTAACTCGAGTTATGCTATCTTTCAGGATGCTACAGGAAAAGCAAAAGACCGCGTAGTTGCTCTAGGAATAGGCATTGGTTCAGGATATCTTTTCGAGACAGATTTTAAGAAAGAAGTTTATTCTGACTTGACTGGCGAGCGCGGAACATTGATGGGTGCAATACAAGGTATATTTGAAGCTCAATACAATGTTTTGCGTAAAAACGGTCATAGTCCATCAGAAGCTTTTAACGAAACTGTGGAAGAACTGACTGAGTCGTTGATGCCTTTAGTAGCAGAGAATGGTATGGACTGGATGTATGCTAATTGCAGTACGACAGCACAAAGAGGAGCACTAGACTGGAAAAATAAATTTAGAGATGCTGTCTCTCCTGTTTTTGAAGACTTATACAAAAGTGTAGCAGCTGGAGAAGAAGCACAAAGATCTATTGATACCAATTCACAACCGGATTATCGCGAAAAATTGGAAGAAGAGCTCAAAGAACTTCGTGATTCTGAAATGTGGCAAGCCGGTAAGGTAGTAAGAAGCCTTAGACCAAAAATCTAACAAAACCATAAATCGGTCTGTGATCCTAGGAAAGCAGACCGATTTATAATAATAGAAGAAATCAACAAAAACTACAAAATCCTAGCTAGCAAAACAACATAAGTCGTACATTTGCGTTTCAAATCGACAGTTTCCCTCTAGATCATGTAATATTATAAAAATATTGCATACATTTGCATTTTTTAATCTCATTTCTTATCAATAATTATAATTGAATCTAATGGAGTTCAGGAAATCTACATTATTTGCCTTTATCTATACGGTTGTATTTTTTTACAATACCAATCATGTGAACGCACAGACTTTTCCGACTGTGGTATTGAACATAGATTGTGCATCAGCAGTCACTGGTGACTCTGTTTGTTTAGACTTTAAGGTCGATAATTTTACGAATGTAGAGTCTTTTCAGTTTGGAATTTCATTTGACGCTACCTTAGTAGTACCTAAGTGTTCTGTTGATTTTTCAAATTCTGCTTTGGGTGCTACTATTAGTGATGCAAATTTAAATTGTCTTACAGGTGAAAACGGTTTTATTAATTTTGTTTGGCTTGCAGATCCAACTACAATTCCTGATGGAAGTATTATATTCACATTATGTTTTGATGTAATCGGAAATGCAGGTAATTCATCTCCTATTATAATTAATGATTTTATATCTTCAGAAATATGTCAAACTGATGCAAATGGTAATTCTATATGTACCAATGACATTACAGTAAATGCTTGTCCCATTGAAATAACTTCTAATACCCTTGTTGCTTTTGCAAATAAATGTGATGCAGATGGCATCAATAATATAGATAATGCATCTTTGACCTTTTATGCGGCTGGAGGCACACCACCTTATACTTATAATATAACTCCTGGTCCTTTTACAGGTACATTGAACACAGCTGGAGAGCGTGTCACCATTCCAAATATTCCAATGGCTAATTACAGTATCCTAATTACGGATAATGCAGGCTTGACTTTTAATCTCGGACCTATTCTGATTAGTAATTCTTTTCCATTTTTTATAGATTCTGTCTCATTAAAAAACCCTACTTGTGCTGACCGAATGAATGGTGTGATCACTGTATTTGACTTGGAAGGTGGTGTAACTCCATTTAAATACCAATGGTCAAATTTAATAAGTGGGACCAATTTTAACACCATAGACGAGCTAGGCTTGGGCGAATATTCTGTTACAATTACTGACGGTAGTGGCTGTATACTAAAAGATACATTTACCTTGACTATTGATACCTTAAAACTGAATCTTCAAGTTACAAAAGACGCTTCTTGTGCCGATATCAGGAATGGAGCAATTACATTTGGAGCCATAGGTGGAACAAATTGGGAAATAGGACAACCATACGAATATCAACTCAATAGTGCTAACTGGGTACGATTTACGCCGCCTTTTTCTATTACAAATATTGCTGGAGGTAACTTTACATTGAATGTTAGAGATTCTTTAGGCTGTGACACAGATGTTAGGACATTCACCATGCCCGTGGATAGAGTCATCAATATGACTTTTGAGAAAACAGATATCTCTTGTTTTGGTGCAAATGATGGGTCCGTAATTATGACTGCTTCGCCTATTGCAGAATATTCTTTTTTGCCATTAGTTGGTTTCCCGAGTTTAGGACCTATTTTACGTGACGACACACTAACATATCTTAATTTAGGACCTAATGATTATGCTTATCGTGTCATAGACATTGAAGGTTGTAAGGATACCATCTTTTTCTCTATCATCGAGCCAGATCCGCTCATTCTTAATGAAGTCATAGTCAATCCTGGTTGCTCTACAGTTGGCTCCATAACCCTAAATCCTAGCGGTGGTACTCTTCCATACATATACACCTGGAATCCACCTCAGCCTGGTAACCCAAATGCTTTGACCAATTTAAGTGGTGGATCATATTCTGTAACCGTTACAGATGCAAATGATTGTACAGCCACATTATCTACCATACTCAATAACCAAGGTTCGCTCGACATTACTCCTCAAATTATCAAACCTATAAGTTGCTTTGGCGTTAATGATGCTACGCTTAGAGTAGATATTTTAAGTGCTAATGGACCGTTTATGATTACATGGAGGGATGGCATTGGGAACATTATTGGTTCATTTCAGACAATACAAAACCTTGGACCAGGAACTTACTCAGTAGAAGTAACAGCAAATGATGGGTGTTCCAATACCAAATCAATTACAATTCTCGATGTACTAGGATTTAATATTAGTGTAAATGTTACGAATGCCCTTTGTGCGACTACAGAAGGACAAGCTGTTGTCACGGTCAATGGCAATCCACCAGGATTTACATACGAATGGAGTAGAAATGGTAACCCATCAATAATTGCAACTTCAAATATTTTAATGGCAGGAGCTGGGCTATATGACCTTTCAGTTATTGACCCATCTGGTTGTACCAAAGACACTGTGATTACTATTACTTCTCCACCTGCGATCACATTTGAAACGCCAACCACCACTGCTGCAAATTGTACATCTGCAAATTCCGGTACTGCGACCATTCCAAATGCACCTACAGGTATGAATTTCACATGGTCTTCAGGTGAGACATCTGTTACAGCTACTGCATTACCAGCTGGCTTAAACTGGGTAATAGCTAAGCAAGGTTTATGTGATTCTGATACTTTGTTTTTTAATATCGATGCTGCAGGTTCAATAACTTTTCCTACACCAGAAACTAGAAATGTTACTTGTTTTGGTCTCAATACCGGTCAAGGAGCGATAATAAATGGCCCATCTGGGTTTAGTTATGAATGGTCTTCTGGAGAAACATCTTTTTTTGCAATTATGTTACCTGCTGGACAAAACTGGGTGATTGCAAGAAATGGAACATGTGTTTCAGATACTGTGTTTTTTAATGTTGGGACTTTCCCACAAATTTCAATTGATAATTCCCAAACCATTACTGTAAATCCAACTTGTTTTGGTGATACTAATGGTTCTATAACTATTCAGGCTACAGGAGGCACAGGTCTTTCCTATAGATATAGCTGGACAAATTTAAACAATAATACTAATCAAGCCACAAATTTAGGAGCCGGTGGATATGAAGTGGTCATCATGGATAGTAATAACTGTACCACCAGAGATACTCTTTTTGTCACACAACCAGATCCTCTTGTTGCGTCTGTAGATAGAATAAGAACCGTAGAGCTAGATTGTAATAATCAAGATCAAGGAAAAATTGTCCTATCTACTATAGGGGGCAATCCAGGACTAAAAGCCTATACATGGGAAAGTGGCGTGACCGCTGATCGAGAAACTGCATCCAACCTTTCCGCAGGCACTTATTGTGCAACTATAAGTGACAATAAAGGATGTATGGATACGATTTGTTATACGCTAGTCGCACCAGCTCCACTAGTAGGAAGGCTAAATCCTACACCTGAACCTATTTGTAATGGTGGAACTACATGTATCTCCGTTGATTTCATCACAGGTGGCACAGGAAATCAATACACTTTTCAGATTACAACAGGTGGTATACGATACCCTATAGATTCATGTGTTACGGTATTTGCGAGCACATACTCTATAAATCTTATTGATTCGGCAGGTTGTAGCATTGATACCATAATTACCATTGGTCAACCGGATCCTATTACAGTCGATTTGGGAGAAGACTTGGATATACAGTTAGGTTTACCTTCTCCTATTATTAATGCATTGATTGATTCACCTTTTCCTATAGATACACTCTTTTGGACGCCTTTAGATTCACTTTTGTGTCTTACGTCAAATTGTCAGACTATTGAGGTATTTCCAGCTGAAACAACGACATATGTCTTGACAGCCACGGACATCAACGGATGTACAGGGACAGGCGAAGTCACGGTCAATGTCAAAGATGTAAGAAGTGTTTATTTCGCTAATATCTTCACTCCAAATAGAGATGGAAACAATGATTTTTTCCAAGTTGCAGTAGGCCCAGGAGTTGCTATAGTAAATTCATTTGCCATATTTGACAGATGGGGCAATCAAGTATTTTTCAAAGAAAATTATATGCCTGACGCCGCCGGAATTGATGGATGGGATGGAACTTTTAATGGTAGACCACTAGATCCTGGTGTTTTTGTGTACACTGCCAGAGTATTATTTATCGATGGTAAAGTCATAGATTATTCAGGGTCCGTTACGGTAGCCGCCAAGGTTAAAAATTAATGTAACGCTAATTTATTGCTAATGAATAATTTCCTTTTATCAGAAGAAAAGGATGATTATTTTTAGAATATTTTTAACCTATTGTCCATATAGAATACAAATATCAAAGTATTTTTTCTTCTATATATTTACAAAAATAACTTTTTTGTTCCGTAGAAATATTTTCGAATGTCCAAATATTAAAATCGGTACTTTTTTAAACAGAATTACCTGATTATTAAGGTATCTAAACTACTTTTTTGTTGGTAATACCATAAAAAATTCGTATCTTTGCAATCCAATTAAAAAAAGGGTTTCATACATCATATGAGCGATAATAAAGATCAGAATAAAAACAATTACGGTGCCGATAATATTCAGGCACTAGAAGGACTAGAAGCAGTAAGAAAACGTCCAGGAATGTACATCGGTAGCACTGATGTAAAAGGTTTGCACCACTTAGTATGGGAAGTTATTGATAACTCTATAGATGAGCACTTAGCAGGTCACTGTACACATATCGATACGACTATCCATAAAGACAATTCGATCACAGTAAGAGATAACGGTAGAGGTATTCCTACAGGTATGCATGAAAAATTGCAAAAATCTGCTTTGGAAGTAGTTATGACCGTTCTTCACGCCGGTGGTAAATTTGACAAAGATACATACAAGGTATCAGGTGGTTTGCACGGTGTAGGTGTATCGTGTGTGAATGCATTATCAGAATATGTAAGGGTAGAAGTACACAGAGATGGCAAATATTTCGAACAAGAATATAGCAAAGGTATTCCCCTTGGACCAGTAAAAACACTGGGTGACTCAGACAAAAGAGGTACCTATGTCACATTTTTACCAGACCCGACCATATTTGAAACAACAGAGTATAGTTTTAATACCCTAGCAGGAAGAATAAGAGAACTTTCATATCTAAATAAAGGATTGAAATTATCTCTAAAAGATGAAAGAGAAGTTGACGAAAACGGACAGCCAAAATTAGTAGATTATTATTCTGAAGGTGGACTTAAGGAATTTGTCAAATATCTTGATGAAACTAGACCTCCTTTGATCGAAGATCCAATCTATGTCACAGGCAAAGAAGATAATGTAGAAGTTGAAGTGGCCATGCAGTACAATACTGGCTACCAAGAAAATATTTTTTCATATGTGAATAACATCAACACTCGTGAAGGTGGTACACACGTACAAGGATTCAGAAGAGCCATCACTAGATTGTTTAAGCAATATGGTGACGATAACAACATGTTCAGTAAGCTTAAAATAGACATACAAGGAGAAGATTTTAAAGAAGGTCTTACAGCGATCATTTCTGTTAAAGTACCAGAACCACAATTCAAAGGACAGACAAAAGGTGAGTTGGGAAATTCTGAAGTCACAGGTATTGTGTCTAGATGTGTAGGTGATGTACTAAAAGCATACCTAGAAGAAAACCCAATGCAAGCTCGCAAGATCATTGATAAAGTGATACTTGCTGCGACAGCTCGACATGCAGCTCGGAAAGCTAGGGAAATGGTACAACGTAAAAATGTACTTACTGGTAGCGGATTGCCAGGAAAACTTTCTGACTGTAGCTCAAAAGACCCTGTAGAATCAGAGATATTCCTAGTGGAAGGGGATTCAGCAGGTGGTACTGCAAAACAAGGAAGAGATAGGCATTTCCAAGCTATTCTACCGTTAAGAGGTAAAATTCTTAACGTAGAGAAAGCAATGGAATACAAGATTTATGAAAATGAAGAGATAAAAAATATGTTTACAGCTCTTGGCGTAAGCATAGAAGAAAAAGATGGAGAAAAAATACTCAATATTGAGAAATTGAGATACCACAAGATAGTCATCATGTGTGATGCCGACGTCGATGGTAGCCACATTTCTACTTTGATCATGACCTTCTTCTTCAGATATATGAAGCCACTCATTGAGCAAGGACATATCTACATTGCCGCTCCTCCATTATATCAGGTAAGGAAAGGCAAGAACTTTGTTTATTGTTGGAATGATGAAGAAAGAAAAGCAGCCATTGATTCATATTCTAATGGTAAGGAAGATACAAGTATCAAAACACAGCGTTATAAAGGTCTTGGAGAGATGAATGCAGAACAACTTTGGGAAACCACCATGGATCCTAACATGCGTATGCTAAGACAAATCACCATTTATGATGCCATGGAAGCAGACAGAATCTTCAGTATGTTAATGGGTGATGAAGTACCACCTAGAAGACAATTTATTGAAGAAAATGCCAAGTACGCTAATGTAGATGTTTAATATATTTGCCAAAAGCGTAGGCTATTTTTCTTTATTTCTATTGGAATAGGAATTATTAAGTTGTTGATTATAAAACAATAGCAAGTAAATTTACGTTTGATATTGACATAAAACCCGTATCAGATTATGATCAAAATTGGTTTCGGTAAGAGAGTTAAACCAAAGTCATTTGGGTTCATACCCCGTTTTTATGATCCTGTCAAAGAGGAGCGTAACGAACGTCTTGCTAAATACCAAGAAACCGATGACGCATCAGTTCAGGTAGATCAGTTGAAAAGCAGAATCAAATCTGGTATGCGCCAAAAGTTTTATGGTGACCCTAATATACGTTCCAATGTGGAGCGCCGATCCAATATTAGGTTGCTTTTCATCATTATTACCCTTTTCTTGATTTCTTATGTCATTTTGAAATCAGATAGATTTCTGACTATGCTCGACGTTTTTACACAATAAAAGCAAGAAAGTGCCAGATATCATTCAATTACTGCCAGATAGTATTGCAAATCAAATAGCAGCTGGCGAAGTCATACAGAGACCTGCTTCTGTTATCAAAGAATTGCTTGAAAATGCCATAGACGCTGGTGGTACTAATATAAAACTTATCGTAAAAGAAGCTGGTAAGACCAGTATTCAGGTCATTGATGACGGAAAAGGTATGTCTGAAACGGACTCCAGAATGGCATTCGAACGTCATGCTACCTCAAAAATAAAGTCCGCAAACGATCTTTTTGCCATCAAAACGATGGGTTTCAGGGGAGAGGCACTTGCTTCTATTGCGGCCATCGCTCATGTAGAAATGATCACAAGACAACATCAGGAAGAAGTTGCCAATAGATTAGTGATAGAAGGCTCAGTCGTAACCAAACAAGAGAAAGTACAAGCAATGCCAGGTACTAGTATCACCATCAAAAATCTGTTTTATAACGTCCCTGCAAGACGCAAATTTCTAAAGTCGGATCCTGTAGAACTAAAACACATCTTAGACGAGTTCCATAGAGTAGTGTTAGCAAATCCTGATATATATTTTACTTTTCATCACAATGGAAATGAAATCTATCATCTTCCAAAATCCAATCTCAAACAACGAATCGTTGGCGTATTAGGAAAACAAATAAATGACAAACTCATCCCTGTCAATGAAGAAACTGAAGTCGCCACTTTTTCAGGATTCATAGGTAAAGCAGAAGCAGCCAAAAAATCACAGGGAGATCAGTTTATCTTTGTGAATAATAGATTTATCAAAAGTCATTATCTAAATCATGCCATCAGATCAGCATATGACGAACTGATCACAAAAGATGTTTTTCCTACCTATTTTTTATTTTTAGAAATAGATCCAGCTAACATTGACATCAATGTCCATCCCACAAAAACGGAGATAAAATTTGAAGATGAACGACTGATATATAATTATCTTAGGGTATCACTCAAACATTCTTTGGGTCAATATAGTCTCGCACCTATGTTGGATTTTAATACAGACCAAAATTTTAATTATAAATTCTCCAGCGATCCACCAAGCACTGATTTTTCTCGACCTTCTAAAAACCAATCTTATCCTGTAGAAAGAGAAGCAACCTTCAGGCCTGGTCAAGAAAAAGCCATTGGTTGGGAAGAAATTTATAAAGGCCTGAGCGCACAGCCTTCTGATCATACTAATGTAAGTGAAGAAGTCAGAACCATTGAGAGTGAAGCCTTCCAAATGAGTTTTGAAGAAACCAATACTATAAAAGGCGTAAGTACGCGCGAACCATATCAACTGCATGGTACCTATATCATTCATCAAATCAAAACAGGTATGATGGTTATAGACCAGCAAGCGGCCCACGAAAGAATTTTGTATGAATATTACCTAGAGTCCTTCCAAAACGGAGAATTGTTTTCTCAAAAAGAACTATTCCCTAGGACAATAGAACTAGATCCTGCAAAAGCAAGTGTACTCAAAAAAATACTCGACAAAGTCAATGCCTTGGGTTTTGAGATGGAAGAATTCGGTCAGAATACCTTCATTATTCATGGTACACCTTCTGGACTAGATAGCTCCATTTCTATAGATACCTTAGTAGAAAAACTTTTGTTCCAATATGTACAAAATCTCGAATTCGAACTTGGCATCGAAGATAACCTTGCACGGTCTATGGCCTTTTCCTCCTGTATAAAACGTGGGAAAAGACTAGAAAAAGAAGAAATGACGCGATTGATAGATCAATTATTCGGTTGTAAAATGGTGTACACGAGTCCTTCTGGCAAGAAATGTTTTATAACCATAGAACTTGATGACCTTTCCAAACGTTTTAACCAATAAATAAAAATCCAGATATGCTAAGGGTCACAGATGTAGTAAAAAATCTTTTGATAATCAATGTCATAGTTTTTTTTGCTGTGCGATATCTACTTCCGATTCCGGGTATAGAGCGGTTTTTTATTTTAATATATCCTGGTGTTGAGTTTATGGATGACGGATTTGTCTATAAATTTGAGCCGGTGCAAATCATTACCCACATGTTTATGCACGCAGATGAACGACACTTATTGTTCAATATGCTTGGGTTGTATTTTCTTGGGCCTTGGGTAGAGAGTAGTTTGGGTCCAAAGCGGTTTCTGACGATGTATCTTTTAAGTGGCTTCGTGGCATCGATAGCACAAATGTTAATTTCTCAAGGCGCTATTGTAGGTGCATCTGGTGCGGTATATGGTGTGCTTGCTGCTTTTGCAACGATGTTTCCCAATATGAAATTGATGTTATTATTCCCACCTATACCTGTTAAAGCTAAATATTTGGCACTCGGACTGATTGCCTTGGGTTTGTTTAGTGGTTTTACAGGCATGCAAGCCGATATAGGACATTTTGCACATGTTGGTGGTGCAATTTGCGGTTTTATCATGGTTCATTACTGGCAGATGGCTAATTTACGCTAATAAAAAAACAATATGTTACGATCCATAGCAGACGATATACGAGCATCTTTTGATTACGGCAATATGGTCGTAAAACTGATCATCATTAATGTAGGAGTTTATGTGATTACAGCCATATTAGGTGCGTTTTTTCCTTCATTTTATACTACGAGCATCCTTCCATATATAGCATTACCTGGTGATCCTATGGTTTTGTTGTACCGACCTTGGACTATGATCACCCATATGTTTCTGCATGAAGGCCTTTGGCATGTTTTGTGGAATATGCTGACTTTTTATTGGTTTGGATACATTGTAGGAGATTTGATAGGGGATCGCAAGATTTTACCTATTTACATTATAGGAGGCTTGTTTGGTGCATTGGCTTTTCTGATATCATTTCAGCTTTTTGCAGGTATTGGAGGTATGGCTTTGGGCGCTTCGGCTGCGATCATGGCCATTGTATTTGCAGCAGTTGCTACAGCACCAGATTATAGTATGAACTTGATTTTATTCGGCCCTGTGAGAATCAAGTATATAGGACTTGTGATTCTATTTCTTGATATTATCGGGACTAGATCCATGGTCAATTCGGGAGGACACATAGCCCATTTAGGTGGCGCCTTATTTGGCTTTCTATTTGTATATTTGCTTCGTCAAGGAACAGATGTGGCAGATGCTTTTAATAGATTTATTGATTTTTTTAAATTTAATACGACCAAAAAGCCTAAAAAAAGATCAACGCTTAAAGTTGCGCACAAGGCTTCTGATAGTCAAAGAGCCACTATACAGAAAAAAAATTCTTATAATGTGCCGACTAGAGTAGATGAAATTTTAGACAAAATAAAACAGACCGGTTATGACAGTCTTACCGATGAAGAAAAAGATGTATTGTACCAAGCAAGTAAAAATTAAAAACCAAGATAAATAATCATTTGAAGATTCTGGACAAGGGCATATTATTATTAAATATCTGTGTAGTAATCGCTACCCTGCTTGCTTATTTAGCACCTGTGATAGACCCAGAATTGACTTGGACGATT
Source organism: Saprospiraceae bacterium (assembly GCA_035299145.1). Classification (GTDB taxonomy): domain Bacteria; phylum Bacteroidota; class Bacteroidia; order Chitinophagales; family Saprospiraceae; genus OLB9. The sequence continues at coordinate 514,963 of DATGWZ010000023.1, read as the reverse complement.
TCTTTTTTTGGACTTTTCTACCCGGTACTTCTTATACTTAATCTTGGTTTTGTAGTGTTTTGGATATTTAAAAAAACATCATATTTGTGGCCGTCTCTCATATGTATTGCATTGGGATACAGTCAGTTAAAAGGCTTTATTGCTTTCAATAGTGAAATCATCGAACAAGGTGGTGAGACCATTACCTTTATGACATACAATATCAGTAATGCATCTTTTGGATATGATAAAAAGAAAAAAAATCGAGATGAGAAAAAAGAAGCATTTATCGAGTTTTTAAAACAATACAAAGAAACTGACATTTTCTGTATTCAAGAAGTCGGTGCTTATGCTTATGATATTCTAAAGAAGACATTTCCTTCACATCATATGTATTATAAAGAAAAAGGTGCCGTGATACTTTCTAAATACCCTTTTATCAAGAAAGGCGAAATTGATTTTGGTACCATCACAAACTCTTGTCTTTGGGCAGATATTAATCTTAAGTTTGACACCATAAGGGTTTATTCATACCATCTACAGTCTAATAGAATAAGCGCAGATGCCGAAAAACTCGCTAACCAAACTGAAATTGACCAGAAAAAAGCTTGGTATGATATCAAAGGAATGCTCCGTAAATTTAGAAATCATCACCTATCTAGAAGCCGTCAAGCGGAAAAAATAGAGGGCCATGCAAAAAAATCACCTTACAAGAATATATTGGCAGGCGATCTGAATGATCCACCTCAGTCCTACACCTACCACGTTCTTTCAGAGCTAGGTCAAGATGCATTTAGAGAACGCGGTTTTGGCATTGGCACCACCTATGCAGGCAAAATTCCTTTACTACGTATAGATTATATCTTTGTAGATAAGGCATTAAAAGTAAATACTTTTGACATTATAAAAGATAGTTTTTCGGACCATTATGCTGTATCGTCCACTATTGAATTTCCTGAAGGAAATACAGAAGAAGAACAATAATATACTTGATTAAAATATTCGGGTTACTAAAACTTAAACCCAAAAGAAGCTTGAATGCCTACATTTCGGTCAAAATCATCACTAAAATTAAACAAATTATTAACCTCGTCATACGTTTTGCGTTTATGATCTACTTTGTTATTTGTAATATCTAACAATCCAAAGTCATATCTGATTCCGAAGTAAAAACCTTTGTTTATAAAGTAAGACAACCCACCCGTCAAACCAAAATCATATCTATTGTACAAATTACCAACTTTTTCACTAGCTTGATAGTGATAATAAGCGCCGGCGCTACGTGCCAATGTTACTACAGCTCCGTCTACATAGATAGCAGGACCAGTCGTTCTTGATAGTATACTTTCACCTGCGGCATCAGAATTATAACTATGGATCAATGATTGGCTAAACTTAATACCAGCAGGGTTTTCATAACTCTCAAAAACGATCGTACCATTTCCTTTTGGCCCGATTAAGAAAGCACCATATAATCCTACATTTAGTTCAATCTTTTTAGAAACTTCAAATTGTACCGTTATAGGTAAAGCTATGTAAGCGTTTGATACTTTCATTTGTATATTTGAGTTACCCTTTTCGTAGACATAACCCGAAGTACCTATGGGAATCTTATAAAAAGACTCCCCATTGTAATCATACTTAGTACCTATTTGGGTATACAATATCTCTCCTTTTAAGGAGATCCTATCTGCAAATTTATAGGCATAATTCACACCAAAATGAAAGCCATTGGACAAACTATTGGTTTCGTTTACACCTTGTTCTAACGGACCTGAAAACTTGGTATAATTCAAACCAGCTCGGATACCAAAACTCTGAGCCGAAAGTACAGAAACACCTAATATTAAAACACCCAAAAGGATATATTGCTTGATCATTTTAATCACTTTTTATTTTAAAGGGTCAAAGATACACAAATTGATATATCATAAACGACCTTCAACCGTATTTTGCATGGTTAGAAATGTAAAATATTTAGTTAAATATTTCCTAATGTCTTTTACTTCGTCTGAAAATAGTAGTTTTGCTGCATCAAAACCAAATGGTCTTACATGAGTAATAAAAATAAATTAGGAAAATTTGCAGATATTTTGTCTTATGATAATGTCTATGAAAACTATAATCCTAAGGTCCCAAGCCTTATAAAAGGTAAAGATCATCCGGTCGAGATGAAGGGTATTTGGGCAAAAGAGCATTTTGGAAATGACCATCCTTTAGTCCTTGAGTTAGCATGTGGTCGAGGTGAATATAGTATTGCATTGGCAGAAGCCTACCCTGATAAAAATTTTATAGGTGTGGATGTAAAAGGAGCAAGAATATGGCTTGGCGCCACCATAGCTATTAATAATAAAATGAATAATGTTGCCTTCTTACGTACACGTATTGAACAAATAGCTTTGTTTTTTCTTCCAGAACAAGTAGACGAAATATGGATAACATTTCCTGACCCGTTCTTGCGCGAAAGCAAGGAGAACAAAAGGTTGACTTCCCCACCGTTTCTAGATAGATATAAAACAATCATTAAACCAGGAGCAATCTTTCATTTAAAAACCGATGATGATACGCTTTATCAGTTCACTTTAGAACGACTTGCAGAGTATGAAGGTGCAAAAATTTTGTACCAAAATGATGATATTTATGCTTCTCCACTTGCCTTTGATGAATTATCATACAAAACGTACTATGAAAAATCACATCTCATAAATGGTAGAACAATTAAATACGTCAAATTTACCATCAATTAATATCTAATCTAATATTCAAATATTTACGTATTTTTGTCACATGGACGTAATAAAGCCTTTAATTCAAGTTTTTGAAGAGCACTTATCTGAGCACCCTCTTACCCGAGAGCCTTTTAATCTTTACCAACCTGCTGATTATATTTTATCACTAGGTGGAAAGCGATTAAGACCTGTATTTGTGTTAATGGGTTATGATTTTTACAAAAAAGATGTAGAAAGGTCCTTAAATGCTGCTATGGCCGTGGAGATTTTTCATAATTTCACTTTGCTTCATGATGATATAATGGATAAAGCTGAGATCAGAAGAGGAAAACCAACGGTACATATTAAATACAATACAAACACAGCCATTCTTACAGGAGATGTGATGATGATACAAGCGTATCAATATCTACTAGACTACAAAGACGCAAAAACAACGGTTGATTTACTTAATGTTTTTAATAAAATGGCATTTGAAGTTTGTGAAGGTCAACAAATGGACATGGATTTTGAAACAAAGGACGATGTGACAATTGACCAATACCTTCAGATGATTACGCTAAAAACTTCTGTACTAATGGCAGCATCTGTGCAAATGGGAGCTATCTTGGCAGGTGCCGATGATAAAGATCAAAAACATTTGTATGAATTTGCAAAAAACTTTGGTATTGCTTTTCAGTTACAAGACGATGTTTTAGACACCTTTGGAGATGCTGCTAGTGTCGGCAAGCGAATAGGAGGCGATATCATTCAAAATAAAAAAACATACTTATACTTGAAAGCCATCGAATTGGCAGATGACACGCAAAGAAATGAGTTGAAAAAATGGTATGACATCAATGATACCTTTGATGAAAATGAAAAAATAGATAGTGTAAAAAAAATATTTGAATCTGTAGTAGTTAAAGAATACACCGCTCAGGTGATCGAAGCATATCGTGACCTTGCCATCTCTCATCTTAACGCTTGTAAAATAGAAAAGCATAGATGTGTAGAAATAACAGATCTAATCGACAGCTTAATAAACAGAAAACATTAAGGCGCATTATTATTTTCTACCAAATGGATAATAAACTCTATCCATTTAGCGGGAGAGTAAAAAATCGTTGATTTTCAAAATTCGAATGTTTTCAGAGTGAACTCAACATTACATAATTTGTGCTTTATATTTTTGATAATCAATAGTTTTTGTTAATTTCAGTTAACCATAACTTCTAATTTTAAGTTTTGTATACAAATAATTGTTACTTTTGTACTTGTTAATAGTCAGAATCCCCGACTCAACATCATGCCTAAACAGTTTTATAAATGTACAAATTTACAACATCTTTTTTACTTTTGATTCTTTGTATACACATCATATCTTGTGGTACTAAGAAACCTGTCTTTGACCCAAACACAGCAAAAACAGACTATATTTCATTCGGTTCAGGTGGAGGATTTACAGGAAAAGTCAATAGATATTATTTAAGTGTTTCTGGAGACATCTTTGTTGCTAGTGACTCTATGTTTACTAAGATTACAAATGTTTCTACAGAAATGACCAATCAAATTTTTAAAAATTATACTGTTTTAGGACTGGATAAAATGATATTGAATGATCCCGGCAACAAATATTATTTCATAGAACGCAACATCGGTGGTGAAAAACAAATCTTAACTTGGGGGAAAAACCCTTTGGATAACACAAATATTTCTACATACTTTGACATTTTAATGAAACCTGTCAAAGATAAGAACGTCAAATAAGTAATTTAAAAACATATAAAACCAATCATTTTAAAAGATGAAATCACAACAAAAACTCATTTTGATAGCCATCTTGCTTCTGAATACCATTTTTATTCAGGCTCAATTTAAAAAAGTAGATTTTGACCCAACAATCAAAATTAGCCAAGAAGAGCGCACTATCAATTTAGTGAAACCCACAAATCAAGAAAGCTCCTTGACAAACAATCATATTAATTTATCTTACAAGTCGATGCCTGAAGGTAGCTTAGAAGCTCTAAAAAGCGGTCTAAAACCAGGTATGCTAAATGATAGAAATGTGCCTGTTTTTATCGAAGGAAGTCTAAAAAATAGCGGTAATAGAAGTCTTTCTTCGGAAGTCTTAGCTTGGGAATACCTTCAGAAAGCAGCTCCACTTATGAAGATTAAAGATCCATCAAATGAATTTTCTATACAATCTACTAGTACAGATGATTTAGGATATACACATGTAAAACTTCAACAAAAGGTCAAAAACATAGACGTTTATGGTGCAGAAATCATAATACACGGATCAGATCAGACTTTTGATTTTCTTAATGGAAGTTATTTTCCTACTATAGACATGGAGAACGTAACACCTTCATTAGATTCAGAATTGGCTTTAGATTACTGTAGAAGTGATATGGGTGAGACCAAAATGCAAAAACATACAAATGATCCAATATTTGGAAATCTAAAAACGAGTAATAAACTTGTCATTTATCCATACGAAAACACGTTTTATTTAGCCTACCATATATCTACATACAAAAATTTAATAGAAAGATGGGAGTATTTTATAGATGCTAATACAGGCAGCGTAATTAATAAGTTTCAGAGTATTTGTAAATTTCATAACCACAAACACGGTGCAGGTGAATCTTGTAGCCACACTGAATCTCTGGTTATGGATGGCAAAGCAACCGCCAATGCGCTAGACTTATTTAATGTAAGTAGACAAATAAATACATATCAAGTAGGTAATAAATATTACATGATAGATGGTTCTAGAGATATCTTTTCTTCTAGCGCAGCTCAATTACCAAATGATCCACAAGGTGTCATCTGGACAATAGATGCGTTTGACACTGCTCCCCAAAATGATGACTTCAATTATGATCATGTCACATCAAATAACAATACTTGGAGCAACAAAACAAGTGTTTCTGCTCACTATAACGGTGGTAAAGCTTTTGAATATTTTAGAACTGTACACAATCGTAAATCAATCAATGGTTCTGGTGGAAACATCGTCTCACTAATAAATGTCGCTGATGAAGACGGTAATTCTATGGGAAATGCCTTTTGGAATGGCGCAGCAATGTTTTACGGAAACGGAGATGTAGCCTTCCAACCATTGGCGCGTGGCCTGGATGTAGCTGGCCATGAAATGACCCATGGTGTCATCCAAAGTACAGCAAACCTAGAGTATCAAGGAGAATCAGGTGCTTTAAATGAGTCATTTGCAGATGTTTTTGGCACAATGATAGACCGAGATGACTGGAAAATAGGAGAAGATGTCGTCAAAACATCGTTTTTTCCATCCGGTGCATTAAGAGATTTAGAGAATCCACATAATGGTGCCCCAACCAATAATTTTGATAAAGGATGGCAACCGCGTCATTATAATGAAAGATATCAAGGTTCGGAAGATAATGGTGGCGTACATATCAACAGTGGAATTCCAAATTTTGCTTTCTTTAAATTTGCAACTGCTGTAGGAAAGGATAAAGCTGAAAAAGTATTTTATAGAGCACTATCTACTTACCTTACCAAATCTTCAAAGTTTATAGATTGTAGAGTAGCAGTTATAAAAGCGACGACGGACCTATTTAGCACCACTGAAATTAATGCTGCCAAAAAAGCATTTGATGAAGTCGGTATTTTAGGTAACGAAGGTGGTGACTATGAAGTTGATAATCAAACAAACCCAGGACAAGAATTTGTACTTACTACAGGTGGAAACAATAGTGGTGTGTTTATTTACAATACGTCTGGTCAGAGTTTAGGCCAAATATCGTCAAAGTCTGTCCTTTCTAAGCCAAGCATTTCTGATGACGGAAGTGAGATAGTTTTTGTAGGAAGTGATAATAAAATATATTACATCACAATAGACTGGTCAAAAAATCCTGCTGCCATAGAAGAACAAATAATTGGTTCCAGCCCTGTTTGGAGAAATGCCATAATCTCAAAAGACGGTTCTAAAATAGCAGCACTTACTACAGAAGAAAATAACGAATTAATTGTTTACAACTTTGGAACCACAACCACTAGCAACACATTTGAGTTATACAATCCTACATACACGCAAGGTGTGTCCACTGGGGATGTTAATTACGCAGATGCTATGGAATTTGATATTACTGGAGAGTATATCATTTATGATGCAGAAAATGAGTTAAAAAGTAATACATCTGGATCTATTACATATTGGGATATCAGTTTTATAAAAGTTTGGAATAACGCATCCAATACGTTTTCATTGGGCACAGTAGAAAAACTATATGCTTCATTACCCAATGATGTAAGCATAGGAAACCCTACGTTCTCTAAAAATAGTCCATATATCATCGCGTTCGACTATATCGACGAAAATGGTGACGTATCTATTTTGGGTGGAAATATAGAAACAGGAGATGTAGGTCTTATTTACGAAAACAATGCACTCGGTTACCCTAATTACAGCAGCAAAGATAATCAGCTTGTTTTTGACAATGAAGGAAGTACATCTATAAACACTGGTTTGATAAACCTCAAAACAAATAAAATCGAATCGACTACTACTCCACCGACATTATTTACAACAAGTAAAAGATGGGCTGTCTGGTTTAGTAATGGTGAACGATCTCTTTCTTCATCAGAAAATATTGATTTTACTTCACCAAAAAATATATCTCTCTTGTCTAACCCTGTCATTAATATGCTGAATGTTCAGATTAATAATTTAGACAATACAAACATTGATTTTCAAATATTAGATGTAACTGGCAAAATATGGATGAATCAAAAATATCATACTACAAGTACATCAGACGTGATGAATCTTCCAGTAGAATCTTTGCCTAGTGGCAGCTTCTTTTTAAAAGCAAGCATCAATGGAGATGTACAAAGTTTAAAATTTACAAAAATTTAATATTATAAAAAGCCCCACTAAACGAACTTTTGGTGGGGCTTTATTGTAATTTATTATAGTATTATTATAAGAGCACATTAAACAAAATAATATAAGCTTTGTTAGATAAAATTAAATAGTTGTTTACATGACCAAAGGCCAATTTGTATCTTCTTGTCTACTAATTATATTTTTATTCCTAAATTTTTCTATTGTGAAATCTTGGAGTAAAGGTATAGTACCTGTAGCAGTAACAGAAGAAATAAAAGAAGCTAATGGTTGCGAAGAAGAAACCGACAGACAAACTTTCAACTTAGATATCATTTTGAATGCAAACGCTGACAAAATAGGATCAATAGTGTTAGAATTTACTAATCAAAACTACGAAACCCTTTACGACTACAGAGGCACTTATTTCACACCTGATTTTTACAGCCCTCCAGAGTTTATCTAAAAACTTTTTTCTATTCTATTAAATTTCCAATTTGAGCATACATAATACATGTATATACTAAGTAATTGGTCTTTAGACAGAATAGCTGATTGATGTTTATGGATGCTAAATTCCATTTATCAAGTTTCACAATATATGCTATTGGCTTTGATATGCTTTTATAATAAGTATATCAACCATAGATACAATATCAAAAAAAACAAATGAATAACTTTCTTTCGTTCAAATATATAAAAAACGACTTCCCTTCTGGATTAGTAGTGTTTTTGGTAGCATTACCTCTTTGTTTGGGAATTGCATTAGCATCAGGTGCGCCACTTTTTGCAGGCGTTATTTCTGGTATTATTGGTGGTTTAGTGGTTGGTTCTCTAAGCAATTCTCAAGTAAGCGTATCAGGACCAGCTGCTGGTTTGACCGCCATTGTACTAACCGCCATTACGACATTAGGATCTTATGAATTGTTTTTGCTAGCAGTGGTTCTTGCAGGTATACTACAATTCATATTGGGAATAATAAAAGCAGGTACAATATCAAACTACTTTCCAAATAATGTCATCGAAGGTATGTTGGCAGGTATTGGAGTCATTATTTTCTTAAAACAAATACCGCATGCAATAGGATATGATAAAGACGCAGAAGGAGACTTTTTCTTTGAAGAAAAGTCAGGTGGAAACTCTCTTACATCATTAATTTCAGCATTTGAGAGTATACACCTTGGAGCTACCATCATTACGTCTGTAGCATTAATTATATTGATACTTTGGGATAAGATCCCCTTCCTGAAAAAACTTAAACTGGTACCTGGTGCATTAGTAGCTGTAATATCAGGCATCATCTTAAATAATATATTTATAGCATTGGGTTCTTCCCTAGCCGTACAGGCAGAACACCTTGTGACTTTGACGGTGGTAAAGAGCTTAGCTGATTTTAATTCAATTTTTGTTTTCCCAGATTTTACTGGATTATCTAATTCCAATGTTTGGCTGACAGCTGCAACTATAGCTGTGGTTGCCTCTATAGAAACACTGTTATGTATTGAGGCAGGAGATCGAATGGACGTTTATAAAAGATATTCTAATCCTAATAAAGAATTAAGAGCTCAAGGTGTAGGTAATTTATTGAGTGGTTTGATCGGTGGTTTACCTATGACTTCAGTGGTTGTGCGTACTTCTGCAAATATAAATTCTGGCGCAAGGACAAAACTGTCTACGATCATACATGGCTCAATGCTGTTAATATCTGTGATGTTGATCCCTTCACTTCTGAATCAAATACCATTGGCGACTCTAGCGGCCATACTTCTATTGATCGGCTACAAACTTGCAAGTCCAGATAAGGTTAAACATTTTTGGGCGCAAGGAGTATACCAGTTTTTGCCATTTATCGTGACTTTACTCGCTGTGGTATTTATTGATTTACTAAAAGGTGTTGCTATTGGCATGACCATAAGTTTTATCTTTATTTTGATAGGAAATGCAAAAAAAGCATATTTCTTTAAGAGAGAAACCTATCATGATGGAGACGTTATACACATAGATTTAGCGCAAGAAGTTTCGTTTCTTAACAAAGCTGCGATCAAAATGACGTTACAAAATTTACCTGAAAACTCCAAAGTTATTATAGATGCTTCCAATACTATTTACATAGCGCATGACGTACTCGATTTAATTCGTGAATTCAAAGAATATGGTGCCGTTTCTAAAAACATCGACTTTGGCCTCATAGGTTTTGACAAACACCATAATGTAGAGAATTCAGACGATTTATCTAAAAATGTATGGGTAGAAGATAGAACGCAAACAGGAAGCAATATTGAATTATTAGAGACATTAACCAAAGAAAAATAATTTATTAAAAACAAAATATAAAAATCATAATGAGTCAGTTTTATCAACAAATATTAGACAACAATAAGAACTGGGTAGCCTCAAAACTAGCAGAAGACGAAAACTTTTTCAATAAGCTTGCTGATGGCCAAAAGCCACCTTTATTGTGGATAGGTTGTGCCGACAGTAGAGTACCCGCAAATGAAATTACAGGTACTCAGCCAGGTGAAGTATTTGTCCACAGAAATATCGCAAATATGGTGCTCCACACGGATATGAATATGCTCAGTGTGCTTGATTATGCTGTCAATGTTTTAGAAGTAAGACATGTTATTGTTTGTGGACATTATGGTTGCGGTGGCGTCAAAGCCGCTATGGGCAATGCAAATATCGGACTTATCGATAACTGGATTAGACATATTAAAGACGTTTACCGATTTCATCATGTGGAATTAGATAACATTGCAGATGAAAATGAGCGTTTTGATAGGTTTGTAGAACTTAATGTACAGGAACAAGTCATGGATTTGGCAAAAACATCTATTGTACAAAATGCTTGGAAACATGGTAGAAATCTTTGGATTCACGGTTGGGTTTATTCGATTAGAAATGGGCTTGTCAAAGATTTGAATGTTAATTTTGGTAGTAATGCAGAGTTGCCCGACGTATACAGACTAAATATTCAAGGAATATAAAGAAGTTTGAGTTAATTAGTTTTTGAGTCATTCCCATAGCTGTTTGGGAATGGCTTTTTTATTTATATGGGATTGGAAATGACTAAAAAGAATCGTTGACCAATTTTTCATCTACGAGTCCCCATAATACATCATTGGTCGGGAATGGAGCTTTGTACTCGTATTTTTTACCCGTAAATGGGTGGGTAAATGCAAGTTTATAAGAAAGTAAACAAATACTTCTATCAAGATTAGGTCTTCTAGAACCGTATTTTAAATCTCCTTTAATCGGCATCTCCATGGTAGCTAATTGCGCTCTTATCTGGTGAAATCTCCCTGTCTCAAGATCTACTTTTAATAAATGATAGTTGTCAAATGACTGAATAAGTGTATAATAAAGTACGGACTCTTTAAAGTTTTCATCTACCTTCTCATCTGCTGTCATGGCTCGATTGTGTAGTTTTTTTATAAAATGAGTAAGTTTTGTAGTTCCTTTTTCTGGAGTACCCGCCACGATTGCTAAGTATGTTTTTTTAATAACTCGCTCCTTAAACATTTCTGTAAATGCTTCCGTAAATTTTTTGTTTTTGCCAAAAATAACCAATCCTGTGACGGGTTGATCTATACGATTAAGCACAAAAATAGGTGTTTTATATTTATCTTTTAAGATTTTCTCGAGGTCATCTTGCTCAGAGTCAGTGGCTTGTACTGCAACACCGTGTTTTTTTAATACTATAAGAAAATCTTCTGTGTCATCTATGATGTCATAAGTATCTTCAAATGATTTTTTATTAAGCTTGGTCAATCCTGATAAGTCCACCTCTATTTTTCTTCTGTAATGTTATTCTACTTCTTCGTAATCAACATATTCTTCTTTGGTATTGTTCAGATTTGATTGTTTATCTTTCTGACCAATACTATTTGGATTTTTAACCAAAAAATATTGTTGGTAAACATAATAACCTACCGCGATTACAATAAGATACTTTAACATATTTTACTTTTATGCTGATAGAAATTCTGATAAAAAACTTAATACTAAATCAAAACAAGAAATCTAGTCCTTTGCCTTCTATTTAGTCAGTCCTTCTATTATTTAATCACACAAAGTTACGGTTTATTAGCTAAGGATACAAATTTTTATATTTCTACGCTATCTTATTACAGCGATTCAGGAAGAAACAGCAAAAACGTCACGTTTCTAACTGCTTAATGGCGGTATTTTATCTAAAGACAAGAAAATACTAATAGTGATTTGTGATCACAAATCCTTTCAATGAGATTCTACATTCTTTTATCTTTTGGATTACTATGTAAAAGAAGTATTTGATCAATTTCATTTGAAGGTTCAATTATCTTATAGCAGTTTCTAATTACGCTCAAAAGCTGTCATATTATTACTGAAGTACCATTGAAGGAGAAATAGAAAACTGTTATTAAGATTCTTAGCACTTGATGATTTGTGCTTTTAATTTTCTAATGTGCTAACTATTCTTGGCCAACAGGAGGATGGTTAAAACCTATGGGTGTAAATCCTGAACTAGCTTTTTGTGGTTCGTCATCATCAAAATCTTCCCAATCAGTGATATCTTTTAGGAATGACTCCATGTGTCTGATGATAAACGGGACTTTCAATTCGTCAGGTCTCAATATTTCTAGAGACAATGGTGGTTTTGGTTGTCCGTAACCTTCTATATGTGGACTGACCAACATGACTATAATTTTACCATTAAATAATTGTTGGTAAATCAAGGAGCCATTTGATTTTATCATCGTACGTTTTACACCTGAATCTTCTACATTTTCAGAGATGCCACTACTAGACCTACCTAGATCCAATACAACAGATTCTAGATTTTCGATATTGTCTTTTACGATGATCTCTGCCTTTGGTAGATCAGATTGTTTCAATATCTCTTCGAGTGTTTTGATGAGCATAGGCTTCACTTCACCATGCCAAGATTCTCTATAAAGATTCGTATTTTCTAAGACTTGTTTGTATTTGTTCACTTTGCTGATTAAGGTTCCTAAATCCATTTTTATATCTTTTCTTGCTAAATTTATGCTAATAAATATTGTTAAAGCTTACTTGTCATTAATAATTCGAGACTAGTATATTTCAGACCAAACCTTCTGCTTAGATATTCATTTGTAATGCAACCTTTGTAGGTATAACAACCATTGCGAATGCCATGATTTTCATACAAAATATTATCAAAATGCATACCACTACCCATCTTTAACAATAAAGGAGTGATAATATTGCTAATGGCTAATGAAGCTGTTCTGCTCACTTTGGACGGAATATTGGGTACACAATAATGTATCACACCGTGTTTTACAAAACTAGGATTTTCTAGCGTCGTGAGTTGTGATGTTTCTATACAGCCGCCTTGGTCTATACTCACATCTATGATGACTGCACCATCTTTCATCTTTGAGACCATCTCTTCGGATACGATGATAGGCGTGCGGCCACTCTTACTGTGAACAGCGCCAATCACAACATCAGCACTAGTGAGTTGGTACGCCAAATAAACGGGATTGATAGATGATGTGTGTAAATGGCGACCAACAGCTGTCTGAAGACGCATCAGTTTGGTAATATTATTGTCAAAAACCCGTATAGAAGCTCCTAGACCAATGGCAACTTTAATGGCTGTTTCTGCCACAACGCCTGCACCTAAGATAACGATTTTTGCTGGAGGTACGCCTGACACACTTCCTAAAAGTATGCCACGTCCACCTTCTCTTGTATTGTTTAGATATTCTGCCGCTGTGAGAATAGCACATGTACCTGCTATCTCGCTCATGATGCGCACGATAGGATAACTACCATCTTCTGACTGAAGATACTCCATAGCAAGAGCGGTAATTCTTTTTTTCTTTAACTTCTCTAAGTAATCGTCTTTCAGAACGGGCAATTGTAACGGTGATATCAGTATTTGATCTGCTTGCATCAAGTCTATCTCTTCTGATGTCGGTGGAGCGATTTTTATCAGCACTTGAGATTTGAAGACTTGTTCTTTACTCGCCGTAATCTCTGCACCTGCTTCGGAATAATGATGGTCACTAAAATTGGATCTAAGTCCCGCGCCTGACTCAATGATTACTTTGTGTCCATAACCTACGAGTGTCCTGATAGATTGTGGGACAATGCCGACTCTGTTTTCACTTAAGATTATTTCTTTGGGTACGCCAATGGTAAGGCTTTTTGATTTATCGCTATAGGCTAATGTCTCTACTTCGGTTTCGTATTGTCCTTCTGTAAAAAAGTCTGAAAATATTATTGGCTTGTTCAGTTTGCTCATCATATATGGTATAGGTGACAAAGCTACTTATTTTGTATTTAATTCATAAGCAAATGTTATAAAAATACGAAAATTAGTACATTAACTTGATTGATCAAAGAATAAATAAATCGGAATTTTTATTAACCCTTTAACCAATTATGTCTATCATTTTAACGTTAAAAGTCAAATTTTAAATTCAACATTTTTCAATATTAATTTTTCTAATAAGGTTTTCTAATGTTTCTATTTGTACTTTGTAATATGATTCGTCGAGTAAAGGAATAACTACTTGAGGCCATTCAATAAAACAATAAGCACCACTATACAAATACTCTTCTATACCTATCTCTAATGCTTCTTCCTCGTCTTTGAGCCGGTAAAGATCCATATGATAAATGTCAATATCTGATGTTTTATAGTGATTGACCAATGAAAAAGTAGGACTTGTCACATCTCCTTTGTAACCTAGTTGCTGACATAAAGTCTTGATCAGCGTGGTTTTACCAGCACCTAGATTACCATAAAAAACAAATATTTTTGAATCAATACAATCTCCCAATATCTCTTGTACCAATTGTGGCAAATCATTCAAACTATGACTCAAATACGTTTTAACCATCCTAACTTTTATTGAAGAAAGTATTATCCAATGAGATTTCCAGCGTCATCCCAAACGGCTATTTTTTGTTGATCTTCTATTTTAAGACATTGGTCCAAGGTCTTTTGATCGTAACTGAGATTAAATTTCTTTAGAACTTCATCGGGTACACCGTCCCATTGGTTGGGTCTATTTCCTGCATAACCTATGTCTTTTATGCCTATTTGTGACGTAAAAAACCCAGTACAAGTCAAGTTTCTCATGAGATTGAAGTAATTAACACCAAATTTCATGTCGGGTTCTGCTGTGTCTGGATAGGCGATCTTGTCGATAAGCGTTATTCTCTCTTCTGCACTAATGTCTAAAAAAGATTTTTCAAACGTAGCAAAACTTAAATTTTCTAACCACATCATTCCACCACGCATGGGCAACTGAAACTTTGGATAATCCTTCATCATAAATTCTATGAAGTCAGGTACACCGCTTTCTGTGGCACTGCCTGATATCTCGTCTTTTGGAATAATGATGTCTGCTATTATAGAAACCATACTTTTTTCTCTCTCTGTAAAAAAAGTATCAGCCATTAGTTTATCATTGACTAATGTCTCTTCAGGTGTTCTTCCATAAGAAAAACTGCCGATGATTTCTTCCGCTTTTTTTGCATCTTCAGGATTACAGCCTGTCGTCAGTAAATAACCTGTCGCTACAGTACCTGTCAATAATACTTTGAGATTTTCTCTTCTGTCCATGATCAGATATTTTGTTTTTTTAGTTGGTCAATGATGTATTCTGACGTTCTCCATGACAAAGCAAGGATGGTCCACGTAGGGTTTTTGTCCGCTTGAGAGACGAATGAACCTGCATCTACTACAAACAGATTTTTACAATCGTGTGCCTGCGCATACTTGTTGAGTGCGGACGTTTTAGGATCGTCTCCCATCCTACTTGTACCGACTTCATGAATGATTCTACCTGGAGCTAATAGACCATATTGGTTTTCTTCCGTTGGTTTTTGACCAAGCAATACACCACCCATTCCTGTAAGTATTTCCTCAAAAGTATCATGCATGTGTTTGGCTTGTTTAACTTCGTGTTCTGTCCATTTGTAATGAAATCTCAACACGGGAATACCATACTTATCAACTGTATCGGGATCTATCTCGCAGTAATTGTCATATTGAGGTACGCTTTCTCCTCTTCCTGACATGCCGACCATAGAGCCATAAATTCTTCTGACATCTTTTTTGAGACCTACACCATAGCCGCCATTAGTAGATGGTTGTCCAAGTTCATTGAGAAGATATTTTCGCATGGTGTCCATTCCGAAGCCAAACCCATAAGAAGGCATACTCATACCTCCCCAATATTCTATGTGGTAACCACGAGGAAAGTCAAGTTTTTTATTATCAAGCCACCATGGCGAATACACATGTAATCCGCCTACTCCATCTTCATTGTATCTAGGTCTATCTACCAATTCTGGCATAAAAGCCATTCTATCTGTACCTGTAGAGTCATGAAGATACCGGCCTACCACACCAGAACTATTGGACAATCCATTTGGATGTGATTTTGATTTAGAGTTCAACATGATACGAGCTGTTTCGCATGCTGAAGCAGCTAGGACTACGACTTTTGCACCAATTTTATATTCTTTAAGGTCTTTTTTATCGATGTACACCACACCTGTTGCAAGACCAGACTCATCAGTGAGTACTTCCCTTACCATGGCGTGGGTGTACAGTTCTACTTTTCCTTTTTCCATAGCAGGTTTCACAAGGCAAGTACTCGACGAAAAGTCAGCATATACTTGACAAGCTCTACTACATTGTGCACAGAAAAAACAAACACCTCTTTCTGCATTTATTTTTCTTGTCAGGATGGATAATCTTGAAGGTATCACAGGAACACTTGCAACTGCAGCACCTTTTTTTACAAAAAGTTCGTGTAATCTTGGTTTTGGTGGTGGCAGGAAAAATCCATCAGGATCATTTGCCAATCCTTCATTTGTTCCGAATACACCTATTAGTTTATCGACTTTGTCGTAATATGGTTTGACGTCTTCGTAGCTTATCGGCCAGTTGTCACCTAGACCATCTTGATCTTTTCTTTTGAAATCTTTAGGTCCAAATCTCAGAGAAATTCTTCCCCAGTGATTGGTACGTCCACCGAGCATACGAGATCTGAACCAGTCAAATTTCGTTCCGTCTTTACGGGTGTAAGGTTCGCCTTCTATCTCCCAGCCTCCCCATGCAGCATCAAAGTCACCAAAAGGTCGTTGGGTATTAGCACCACGTCTTGGCGATTCCCATGGCCATCGGAGTTGTGTTCTGTACTCTTCTTTGGCAGGATCAAAATCACCACCAGCTTCGAGAACAGCCACAGATAGGCCAGCTTCTGATAAGATTTTGGCCGCCATTCCGCCACCTGCTCCTGACCCTACAATGCAGACGTCATATTTTTTGTCTTGTTCTTTAATCTGAAAACTCATGGATTTTTTGATTTCAAAGCCAAATATATTCTTATCTTTTTAAATGATCTAATATTTGTTTTCGAAAATCAAAAAAAGAAATATTATGTATGGTTTTTGTGGGTTTTAATGGCGTTGCATTCTTTGAATGCAACCTATAACATCTTGCAATCGGAGATTACAAGGCCATTAGCATGTATGGATCATGGTGGCATAGAAGACTGCAAAAAAGCAAGGTATTCTTCCTGAAGATTTGCTCACAGAAATGATAAAACTCAATGAAGATATTAACGTTTTTGATTAGAACCATAAAATGTTAATTCCATTTATTCCTTCTTCTACTTCACCAACTCTCCAGCCATACGTAGTAACTCTATCTCCGCCAACTTTACTTCAAAGTCTGCGGTTATTTTTCTAAATTCCGTATCCACTAGATTGAGCTGAGCGGTCCTAAGTTCTAATGCATCTATAGTACCTAACCTCATTTTATCTGTGGTGATATCGAGATTACGCTGTGCTATTTTGATGTTATTGGTCTCAAGATTTGCAAGTTCCTTTGATGTGATATAATTATTGTAGATACTGAATAGGTCTGTTTTTAATGCCAAAGCAGCTTGTTCTTTGGTCAGTTTGCCGCTTTCGACGCCAAGTTTTGCTACCTGGATTTCACGACTGTTATTCCATCCATTAAAGATATTCCATCTTGCTGTCAGACCAAAAGACAATCCTGCATTTTGATTGAATTTTAAAATCCCGATCTCCGCTTGCAACCTAGTAAAGTTATATCCCAAATTTAAGTCAACCGTAGGATATCTATTTGCTTCCCATTGTTTGACATTGAGTTCTGAAATTCTGACATTTTTGTCTGCCATCCGCAACATCACATTTCGTGCTTCTGCTTTTTCAGCAATATCATTATAGTCGATCATGATAGGGCTTTCAGACACTGGCACGACTTCAAAAGGGGTCTCGGGCGCACGACTTAGCAATTCGTTAAGCTGGATTTTTGTAGTTCTGAGTATGAGTTGTTGTCTTATCAACGCTGAACTATCTGCATTGATATCCACTTCTGCTTGTAATACTGGTATGCCTGAACCAGAACCCAAATCTTGTTTTATTTTTGCAAGTTGGTATCTTTCTTTTGAAATTTCTATGGCTTTTTGGATGGTTGCCACCCTTCTTTGATGCTGCTCTATGCTATAGTACAAATTCATGACCTGGCTGATGGTATTTTCCATTTGGAATTGTACATTCAGTTGGCCTAGATTTTCTATTTCTGTTAGTCTGTCTTTATTTACAAACATCTGTAAACCATCAAAAACAGTCCATCCTAGCAGTAAATTGGCATTCAAGTTATTGGTGTTGACATTGTTACCTGTCCTAGTTTCACCACTAAAAAATTCTTGTGTCGTATTGTTTATATTGAAGTTTTGGCCAAAATTGAGCGATAAATTAGGCAGAAAACCAGCATTTCCCAAGGTGTTGTTTGCAGCGTTTATTTCTGTTGTATTCCTTGCTATCCTGACATTATAATTATTCTGTAAGGCGATACTTATAGCATCCTTGAGACTGAGTACTTCTTGGCAAAAAGATGCTTTAGACACAGAAAACAAAGAGATAAGCATCAATATTTTTAAACTACGAATATACATTATATCTATTAAATTCTTAAAAAACTAATTAATTCAAACACCTTCCATTATTTAGTACGCCGCATCATCTGCATGTATCTTCTTTGCACGAGACATATAGGTGTACAAAGCTGGAATAACAAAAAGTGTCAATAAAAGCGAAAACAATAATCCACCAATAATGGAAATACCCATAGAAACTCTACTCAATGATGCTGCACCAAGAGCTAATGCTATCGGCAATGCACCTAAAATCGTTGCTAGACTTGTCATGAGAATTGGACGGAGTCTCGATACCGCGGCTTCGGTTACTGACTCGAGTGCACTAACGCCTTGTTCGCGCCTTTGATTTGCAAACTCTACAATCAAGATACCATTTTTGGTAACAATGCCTATCAATACGATGATACCGATCTGACTGAATATATTTAAAGTAGAATCTGTGTACCAAAGTGCCAAAATCGCTCCTGCCAATGCCAATGGTACCGTAAACATGATGATCAAAGGATCTATAAAGCTCTCAAACTGTGCCGCCAATATCAAAAATACCAACACCAAAGCCAAAATAAAAGCAAATAATAATGTCGATGAACTCTCTTCAAATTCTTTGGAAGGACCAGACAAATCTGTTCCGTAACTCTCGTCCAAAACTTCTGAGGCTATGTCTCGCATAGCTTGGATACCTTGACCTAAGGATACTCCTGGTACAGTACCCGCTGATATGGTTGCAGATACAAATCTATTGTATCGATAGAGTTGTGGTGGATTACTTTGCTCAGAAATAGTAATAAGATTGTCTAATTGTATCAACTCACCCGTTTTGCTACGCACATAAATAGACTTCATATCTGCGGGTTCGTTCCTATTATCAAGGGTAGCTTGGCCTATGACTTGATACTGTTTTCCGTTTTTGATAAAAAAGCCAAGTCTTTGTTCTGCAAAGTATAATTGGAGTGTCTGCGCAATATCCATCACCGAAACACCCAATATTTGTGCTCGATTTCTATCTATATCTATCTTTAATTCTGGTTTATTAAATTTCAAATTGATATCAACAGCCTGAAACATTTCGTTTTGTCTTGCCTTCTCTAGAAATGCAGGAATGACTGCCTTTAACTTATCAAAGTTTTGTGCTTGAATGACAAATTGCACAGGAAGTCCACCACGCCTGTCTCCAATCGTTTGCTCTTGGGCTACGAAAATTCTGGCATCTGTATATTTTTTGACGACTTCACTTAATTCTGTGGCAATTTGCATTTGAGTTTTATCTCTTTTTTCCGCATCAACTAAGGTTATCCTTACAAATCCTGTATTTGAAGCTTGTGAGGCACCAAAACCCGGCGCTGTAACCGATAAAATGGACTCCTTCTCTGGTATCGAAGACTCAATATCTTTAATAACTTTGGTCAGAAAGTTATTTGTAAAATTAAATGATGCTCCTTCTGGTCCTGTAGCATTTACCGAAAGTCTTCCTTTATCTTCTAGTGGAGCAAGCTCTGATGGTAGTGTGCTTCCCAATTGATATATCATCCATGAAGACGCTATCATGATCAATACTGCTACCCATCTTATTTTGAAAAATAGCTTTAATGTTTTTTCATAAATATTGGTCATTCCGACAAAAAAACGCTCTGTGACTCGATAAAAGAAGTTTTCATTATCTCCATGTCTCAATAGATTGGCACTCATCATCGGTGTCAAAGTCAAAGAAACGAATGCTGATACTAATACTGCTCCTGCAACCACCACACCAAACTCCCTAAAAAGTCTACCAGTAAGTCCTTGCAGAAACATAATGGGCAAAAACACGGCAACAAGAGTAACCGTCGTGGAAACAATAGCAAAAAATATTTCTTCAGAACCTTTAAAAGCTGCTTCTCTCGGAGACATGCCTTGTTCTACCTTTTGATAAATATTTTCAAGTACCACAATGGCGTCATCTACCACAAGTCCCGTAGCCAATACAATACCCAATAGTGTCAAAATATTGATAGAAAAACCAGCCAAATACATGATAAAAAAGGCACTGACCAAGGAGATAGGAATGGCAATAACTGGAATCAAAGTAGATCTCCAGTTTCTAAGAAATAAGAAAATAACAAGGACCACTAGTCCAAAAGACAAAAATACGGTCTCTTCTACCTCGCTGATTGCTTTTTTGATACCTACGGTTGTATCTAGCGCTATCCCAAGTT
Organism: Saprospiraceae bacterium; assembly: GCA_035299145.1. GTDB lineage: Bacteria > Bacteroidota > Bacteroidia > Chitinophagales > Saprospiraceae > OLB9. The sequence continues at coordinate 494,253 of DATGWZ010000023.1, read as the reverse complement.
TGAGATCAGAAGGAATCTCTTTTTTTATAACTTCCAATCTTTTGTAAAACTCATCCGCTATGGCAATATAATTTGCCCCTGGTTGCGGCGTAATGGCTACACCAATCATAGGTACGGCGCCATTTCCTCTTAATAATGATCGTTCGTTTTCAGGTCTTAGCTCAGCAACTCCTACATCTTTGAATCGTATGATGGCGCCATTGCTTTCCTTTACAATCAGATCATTAAACTCTTCTACTGTTTCTATTCTACCAACTGTTCGTATAGTTAGTTCCGTATTATCTCCGTCAATCCTACCTGAAGGCAGTTCCACATTGGCGTTTACCAAGGCACTCCTTACATCTACCGGCGTCACTCCTTTGGAAGCCATTTTGGCAGGATCCATGATCATTTTCATGGCATACTTTTTCTCTCCCCAGATGTTGACACCACTCACTCCTGGAATCGTCTGAAAACGCTCCTTGAATGTATTATTACCTATTTCTGATAATTCCAGTAGAGTTCTTTGTTCGCTTTGTACCGTAAGAGAAATAATGGGCTGTGCGCTAGCGTCTGATTTACTTACGATAGGTGGATTTGCATCTGGCGGAAGATTTCTTTGTGCTTGAGATACTTTGTCCCTTACGTCATTTGCGGCAGCTTCTAGATCGATTTCAAGATCAAACTCTACTGATATGGTACTACGACCATCACTACTTGTAGACACTATTGACTTAATACCATCTATCCCGTTAATGGACTCTTCTAGCGGTTCTGTGATCTGTGAAATAATTACATCAGAATTTGCACCTGTATACGTCGTACTTACGGTAATCACTGGAGGATCCACACTCGGATAGTCCCTAACGCCAAGGTAATTGTAGCCGATTATACCAAATAATACGATGACAATAGAAAAAACAGTGGCAAGAACAGGTCTTTTAATACTTGTGGACGATAAACTCATTTTTTCTATTTATTAAATTACCTTATTCTGGATGTTGACATGGACAGGCGTATTTGGACGCAATTGTAAGATACCTGAAGTAAGCACTGTATCACCAACGTTTACTCCTGTCAGTATTTGGATTTCTTTTTCTGTCCTAATTCCTGCTGTTACCGGTACACTAACTGCTTTTCCTCCTTTACTTACGAATAGTTTTGCGCCTGCAATATCGGGAATATAAGCTATAGTCGGCACCATAATTGCTTTGGTTTTGTCGCCCACTTGTATATTTATATCTGCAAAAGAACCTGGAAAAACATTACCTGATGGATTTGGAAAAGTTGCTCTCACCATAGACGTTCTTGTGACAGGATCTATTTTAGGCTCCTTGGCAAAAACAGTTGCTTTCATTGGAGAAGCTTGTCCTACTACGGTAAAACTTACCGAAGAACCATTTTTTATAAGGCTATTATATTTTTCAGGAATGCTAAAATCCAATTTTAAAGGGTTAATATTCTGAATAGATGCGATAATCGTGGTAGGAGAAATGATGGCTCCTTCACTGATGGATTTCAACCCAACTATTCCGCTAAATGGTGCCACGATTTTGGTTTTGTCCAACTGTGTTTTTAGAATATCTACATTCGCTTTTAGTAGATTAAGGTTTGTTTTTGTGACATCATATTCTTCTTTGCTTATTGCAGTAGAAGCCAACAATTGTTTTTGACGTGCTTCTTTTTCTTCTTGCAGTTTAATTTCAATATTCAATCGTTGCATTTGCGCCAATAAATCGTCATCATTTAGTTTTACCAACAATTGACCTTTAGAGACAGGACTACCTTCTTTAAAGTAAATTTTTACCACTCTACCAGATACCTCACTTTTAATTTCAACTTCTTCGTTTGCAATGATATTCCCAGTTGTGGTAATGGTGTTGGAAGTTGTTTCTTCTTGTGCTATGATTCCATCTACAGTAATGCTTGTATTACCTTTTGGTGCGCCTGACGGTGCTTGTTCCTTTTTCTCCTTGCTACCACATGAAACAAACAAAATGATAGAAATCACGGCAAAAATAAAATTAAATATTTTCATTGAATAAATTTTGGGCTAAGACTTATAAAAAATAAATGTAAAAAAAGAATCCCATAAACATAAATTTGCTTAACCCAAAAAAGTTTCAAAATTTTCTAGATAAAAACATAAGATTATGTTAAAATTGGAAATATAGATTTATATTGCGTTGAAAATCGAAATCAAAGCAAAATTATCAGCAAAATGCAAAGTGAAAACATTAAGCCAGGAAGCCCGAATGAAAACGAAATCATTGAAAATAAAGAACTAAGTATTGGGGAAGCACTTTTCCCTGTTCTAATTCTTGTGGCTATGCTTGCTTACAATATTTATATTTTCGGAGATAGTTCTTTGGGAGGGAGCAATCAGTTTATCCTTCTCTTAGGTGCAGCGATAGCGGCTATTGTCGGCTTTAAAAACAAGGTTAAGTTTGCTCAGATGTTGGAGGAAGTCAGTCATAATGTCAAGTCCACATCTGGAGCCATTTTAATTTTGCTCATGGTAGGAGCTTTAGCAGGGACTTGGCTTTTGAGTGGCATCATTCCCACTATGATTTATTATGGGTTACAAATATTATCTCCTTCTATTTTTCTAGCTGCATCTTTGATTATCTGTTCTATCATTTCCCTTGCTACAGGTAGCTCATGGTCTACATCTGCGACCGTCGGTATTGCTTTGATAGGAATCGGAAACACAATGGGCATAAATCCAGGTATGACAGCAGGTGCAGTTATTTCCGGTGCATATTTTGGCGATAAAATATCTCCACTATCTGATACTACCAATCTTGCATCTGCTATGGCCGGGGCAGATCTTTTTGATCATATTAAGTATATGCTGATAACGACAGTACCTTCTATGCTTTTTGCATTGGTAATTTTTATTATTATTGGTCTGAACCTTTCCGCATCAGGTACTCCTGATATATCTGATAAACTTTCAGCAATTGATGCATCATTTAATATCAGTCCATGGCTGTTTTTAGTTCCCGCGACTGTTATTCTATTGATAGTCAAAAAAACAGAACCATTAATTGCATTGCTTGCAGGAGCGTTGATGGGAGGTATTGCTGCTATTATAGCTCAGCCTGATATTGTGATCAAAGTTGCTGGTGGAACGACACTCGACTTCAACACTGCATACAAAGGTGTAATGACTGCTTTGACAACAAAGACATCTATAGAAACGTCAAATCCTGAGTTAAACGACCTTTTTGCTGGTAAAGGTATGGAAGGAATGCTTGGCACTATATGGTTGATTCTATGTGCAATGGTATTTGGTGGTGTTATGGACGCTATTGGTGCTTTAGCTCGTATTAGCCAGGCGCTGCTCAATATGTTTGATTCGATCTTTGGTCTATTTGCCAGTACTGTTTTTTCTTGTTTGGCTATAAATGTTACTGCATCAGATCAATATTTAGCCCTAGTCATACCTGGTAAAATGTACAAAAAAGCATTTACCGACAAAGGTCTACATCCCGTAAACCTTAGCCGTACACTCGAAGATACGGGTACTGTAACTTCAGTACTCATTCCCTGGAATACCTGTGGTGCCTATAATGCTGGAGTTTTAGGTGTACCCACTGTTGACTATTTTATCTACGCTATTTTCAACTGGATAAGCCCATTTACTACATTGCTAGTTGCGGCGTTTAAATACAAAATAAAAGAAATCGTTCCTACAAAGCAGGCTTCCCCCTTAATGTAAACCTAGACGTAAAACACCACCAAAAAAGAAACAAAACATCGGTTTTATGACAATTTGTCTTAGCTTTAAGACGTTTTCCTGACAATTATTGTAGGTTTTTAAGATCTTTTATAAGTGGTATATATATTGCGCTACCTTTGTGCTTGTGCTTCTCAATAAGTATGTTTGTCATTTTGACAAATTAAAAGCTGCACATAAAATAATTTAATAGATGTTTGATAGAAATAGATTTATGATGGATGATATGAAAGAAGAAGGTGATGTAATACCTGTTTTTTCGCTAGGTGATGATGAGTTAAAATTTGAAGATTCTTACAAGGATACTATGCCTATTCTTGCACTTAAGAACACTGTGCTTTTTCCTGGGGTAGTAATTCCCATTACAGTAGGGCGTGACAAATCTATAAAAGCACTTCAAAAAGCAGACAAAGGGGACAAATTTCTGGGTGTCTTAACCCAAAAAGATATGGAAAGCGAAGATCCAACACCTGAAGGATTGCACAATGTAGGTACGATAGCTCGTATCATGAAAATTCTTAAAATGCCAGATGGAAGCACGACCGCTATCCTTCAAGGTAGAAAACGTTTTACACCAGGTGTTTTTTTAGAAAACGAAAAAATGCTGGAAGCCACCATCAATATTATCGAAGAAAGTGTGCCTCTTAAAAACATTGAGTTTAATGCCATCATGTCTACGGTAAGAGATTTTTCTAAAAAAATTGTTGAGCTTTCGCCCAATATTCCTTCTGAGGCAAATATGATGCTTCAAAATATAAAAAACAATGGGTTTCTCCTAAATTTTATTGCTTCAAACATGAATTTAGGTGTAGCAAAAAAACAAGAAATCTTAGAAACAAGTGACTACATGACAAAGGCGCATCTCGTCATGAATGTGATGAACGGTGAGTTACAACTTTTACAAATAAAAGACCAAATAGAATCGAAAGTAAGAGGTGATCTGGAAAAACAACAAAAGGAATATTTCCTTAACCAACAACTAAAAACCATTCAGGAAGAACTGGGAGGAAATCCACATGAAGAAGAACTCAATAGGCTTCAAAAATTAGCTGATGCCAAAAAATGGACAAAAGAAGCAAAAGCAACCTTCGATAGAGAAATTGTAAAGGCTCGACGTATCAACCCTCAAATAGCTGAGTATTCTGTTATTTTGAATTATCTAGAACTCATGCTCGATCTACCTTGGGATGAAGTCACAAAAGATAATTTTAATCTCAAAAAAGTACGCTCTGTTCTAGATAAAGATCATTTCGGATTAGAAGATGTCAAAACCAGAATCATCGAACATCTAGCCGTACTCAAATTGAAAGGCGATATGAAAGCGCCCATTCTTTGTTTAGTAGGTCCTCCTGGTGTGGGAAAAACAAGTCTCGGCAAGTCAATTGCCACAGCATTAAATAGAAAATTTATCAGAATGTCTCTTGGCGGGCTTCATGATGAAAGTGAAATTCGTGGCCATCGTAAGACATACATCGGAGCCATGCCCGGTAGAATCTTACAATCTATTAAAAAGGCAAAGACATCAAACCCAGTATTTATTCTAGACGAGATAGATAAATTGAGCAAAGATTTTCGTGGTGATCCATCTTCTGCACTATTAGAGGTGCTAGACCCTGAGCAAAACTCAACGTTTCATGACAATTATTTAGATATCGATTATGATCTTTCTAAAGTAATGTTTATTGCCACTGCAAATTCATTGTCTAGCATTCAACCAGCATTACTGGATAGAATGGAAATTATTGACATCAGTGGATATTCGATAGAAGAAAAAATAGAGATTTCTAAAAGACATTTAGTACCAAAACAAATTGCTGAACATGGTTTGAAAGAAAAAGATGTCGTTCTCTCACCACAAATGCTGCAGTTTATCACACAAAAATATACACGTGAATCTGGAGTGAGATCATTAGATAGAACCATCGCTGGCGTTATGCGTAGTGTGGCAAAAAAAGTAGCAATGGATGAAGAATATCAGCCTAAACTCACCCAAAAGGAAATCACAGATGCGCTTGGACCTATTAAATTTGATAATGACGAATATACAAAAGTAGACATCTCTGGTGTAGCAGTAGGTCTAGCTTGGACAAAGGTGGGTGGTGATATTCTATTTATTGAAGCAATAACAAGTAAAGGGAAAGGCAAACTCACATTGACCGGTAATCTTGGCGATGTCATGAAAGAATCCGCCTCTACAGCTTTGAGTTATATCAAAGCACATTGCACATCACTAGGAATAGAAGCCGAAGCCTTTGAATATACAGATATACACGTACATGTTCCTGAAGGTGCGATACCAAAAGATGGACCAAGTGCAGGTATCACAATGTTGACGGCCATCACATCAGCATTAAAAAACAAACCTGTCAAATCACACTTGGCAATGACAGGAGAAATTACATTAAGGGGAAAAGTCCTTCCTGTAGGCGGCATCAAAGAAAAAGTACTTGCTGCTAAAAGATCAGGTATCACTGAAATCATGATGTGCGAAGAGAATAGAAGACACGTCGAACAAATACCTGCAGAATATATCAAGGGTATCAACTTTATTTACGTTTCTAAAATGGATCAAGTCATTGAAAATGCGTTAGGATTTTTAGTGTTCTAAATTTATTTTATGTATAAATCATAAACAAAAAGGACTGGTAATTATAGAAATTATCAGTCTTTTTTGTTTATTCAGATTCTCAAATAAGAGCATATTCATAAAAATTCGTTAAAACGGTGTTAAATAGACTTTTAGGCTTATATTTACACGATTAATAATCGTTCTGATTTATGAATAGATTATTTTTTATTTTATTTAAATGTCCATATATGTTCCAAAAGATACTTTTCCTTGTGTTGATGACTTCATTTAGTTTTCAGTTTTCTATAGCACAAAAAACTAAAGAGCCCATTAAAGTAGTTCAGTTTTCTGGTATGGTTTTTCATGAAGACGGTGGTAATCCTGTGCCTTTGCCATACACAAATGTTGCTGTCATGGGAACTAATCGAGGAGCTGCAGCAGATATGGACGGTTTTTTCTCATTTGTAGCATTGGCTGGAGAAACCATTGTATTTTCTCGCATTGGGTTTCAGACTGTAGAAATAAAAATTCCAGATACTCTCGTGTCAGACCAATACAAATGGATCCAAATCATGACAGAGGACAATATTATCTTGCCTGAAGCTATCATTATGCCGTGGCCTAGTAAAGAACATTTCAAACAAGAATTCCTTGCGATTGACATCTCTAATGAATTAAGAGAAAACGCTCAAGCTAATTTAGCAGATGAAAAAATGAAAGAAATCAGGTACTCAGTACCAGTTGATGGTCGTGAAACCACGAGTCTTGTCATAAAACAACAGGCAACAGATTATGTCTACACTGGTCAGATGAAACCTCAAAACATCTTCAATCCTTTAGCTTGGAAAAAATTTATAGATGCGTGGCGTAGAGGTGATTACAAAAAAAAGGAAAATAAATAAATTCTGTCACAAAAATAGTGCAGTAATATTTACCTTTGACCCGTTATAAGAATTGTAAAAGCAATTAATATCTTTATTTCTTTTACAACAATATTAGGGTAAGAATCTTTTTAGGTCAAATCGGTTTATGAAAATCACAGATTATTTTGACAAGTCTCAGGGAGAGACTTTAGTATCTTTTGAAGTACTTCCTCCTCTCAAAGGTGGTAGTATGAATGACATCTTTAAGACGCTAGATCCATTGATGGAATTTAAGCCACCTTTTATAGATGTCACATATCATAGAGAAGAATTTGTCTATAATAAACAACCTAGTGGATATTATCAGAAGGCAGCTATTCGCAAAAGACCTGGTACAGTAGGTATTTGTGCATCAATCATGCATAGATACGGCATAGATGCCATTCCTCACCTTATCTGCGGTGGATTCTCTGTCGAAGAAACAGAAAATGCACTGATTGATCTTAACTTTTTAGGTATAAATAATGTGTTGGCATTACGTGGAGACGCCCGACAATTTGAAGATAAATTCATTCCAGAACCGACTGGACATAAGTTTGCTGTCGACCTCGTAAAGCAAATTAACGACATGAACCACGGTGTATATTTAGATAGCAACATCGAAAAAGGTACACCTACGGAATTTTGTATAGGTGTAGCTGGTTATCCAGAAAAACATTTTGAGGCGCCAAATTTTGCCATAGATATTGACTACCTAAAACAAAAAATAGATGCGGGAGCTAGCTATATTGTGACCCAAATGTTTTTTGACAATTCTAAGTTTTTTGAGTTTAGAGATGCGTGTACAAAGGCTGGCATAAATGTTCCAATTGTACCTGGTCTCAAACCTATCACCAAAAAATATCAACTTACATCAATCCCGCGTAAGTTTTTTATCAATTTTCCTGAAGACTTAGTCAAAGAAATGATGAAAACAGATGATAAAGATATCAAAACACTTGGTATTGAATGGTGTATCGCTCAGTGTAAGGAATTGAAGGCCGAAGGCGTACCTTGTCTCCACTTTTACACAATGGGTGATGTGGATACAACCTATAAAATTGTAGAAAAAATATAGCTTTCTATCCTAAATCCACGTGATGGCTACAAACTTGCTGACCAAAAAACAAAGGAGCGTGCGTGTCAAAATCTTGTTCAGTTCCAGTAGTATAGAACTCAGTTGTGGCATCTTTTGATATTTTACGCTCTAAATTGGTATGTCTATTCAAGTAATCTTTTAAACTTTCTGCTACTATTTCGTCTTGACTGGTAATCTTGACCGTTGGAGGTACAAGTTTTTCTAAAATATTCATCAAGACTGGATAATGTGTACAACCGAGCAAAATGGTATCAATATCTTTTGATTGGTTAAAAAGACTTTCTAAATCCTTTTTAAAAAAATACAACGCTCCTTCACTTTCAAACTCATTATTCTCTATCAATGGCACCCACATAGGGCATGCTTGCTGGAATACTTTTGAATCTGGCCAATATTTTTGAATTTCGATAGGATAAGAATCTGAATTTACGGTCCCGCTTGTTGCTAACAAACCTATGTGCTTGCTATTTGTTAGCTTGCCGATAGTCTCGGAAGTTGGTCTAATGACACCCAACACCCTATTGTCTGATTCCGTAATATGGGATAAATCGTTTTGCTGAATTGTCCTTAAAGCTTTAGCGGATGCAGTGTTACAAGCCAAGATAACTAATGGACAGTTTTGATCAAAAAACCATTTGACACATTGTAAAGTGTATTTATAAACAGTATCAAAACTTCGCGTACCATATGGAGCTCGTGCATTATCACCAAGATAAATATAGTCATATTGTGGTAGTTGTTTTTTGATTTCCTTAAACACAGTCAATCCTCCATAACCACTATCGAATATACCTATCGGTGCTTTCATTCTATCTTTTATAAACAAAAAATGTCATTGATGAATAAACCACCAATGACATTATTTCTAATTAATTAAATATTTTAAACTTGACATTTTACAGATTGATACCTAACTTAGCTTTTACCAATTTAGACGCGTCTGCAGTTGGATCTGCATACAAAACCAATCCTTGACTAGAGTCAAATATATATAAAAAACCATTTTCAGCAGCTACATCTTTAATTGCTTGATTTACTTTGTCTTGTATTGGTTTTAACAATTCTTCACTCTTCTCATAAATCTTTTGCTGACTAGATTGCTCAAACTCTCCTAGTTGACCTTCCTCAAGCTTCAATGCTGCGGATTGTTTTTCTATTTCTACCGGAGCCAACTCTCCAGTCTGCTGCTTTTTCTGAAGCTCTTGATATTTAGTCTGTAGGCTTTGCACCATTTCTTGACCTTTTTTCTGAAACATTGCTTTCATAACTTCAATATCAGAATTGGCTTGTTTTACTTCCGGCAATAACGTCAATATCTCTTGTGTATTTATAAATCCAATTTTTTGTGCATTAACACCTAACTGAATCGAAAATACTAAGAAAAAGGCTAAAATTACTTTGTTCATTATAATATTAAGTTGTGTTTTAATAAATTGTTTTGTGATTAAAGAGCGCAAAAATAACCTTAATTTTTGATATTAAGCCTCTTTTTAAGGTCTGCCGTTTTATCAAATTCAGGATTTGTAAACAAAATACCTGATGCTCCACCTTTGTCTAGGATAATGTCAAAACCCTTATCTGCAGCATATGCCTCAATAGCAGCAAATACTTTTTCTTGGATAGGTGACACCATTTCTTGTCTTTTTGTAAATAATTCGCCTTCAGGACCAAATTTTTGTTTTTGAAGCTCTCTTACTTCTGCTTCCTTCTTAACGATCTCTTCTTCTTTTTTTGCCTTATCCTCTGCGCTCAAAAGCACTTGCTCTGCTTGAAACTTGTTATATAGACTTTTCACTTTGTCAAACTCTACTGCTATTTGTTGTCTCCATTCAGCAGAAATTCTGTCTAGTTCTGTCTCTGCCACTTTGTAATCAGGCAATGTCGATAAGATTTCATTGATATCTACGATAGCTATCTTTTGAGCATTCATGTTAAACATAAATCCTATCATAATAATAGCGGATAAAAAGATCTTTTTTGTGTTCATTTTTCGTGAATTAAATGCGGTTAGAAAAAAATTTGTCAAAAATACAATTTTATTGTGTTGTATCTATATATAAGACAATAACATTAATCCAAAAGTTACTAAGGCTTTGGTTTTAAAATTTCATTATATACATCTACACATTTGTTTATCAATAAGTTACGTTTATTTTGGTTAAAGTATTGGGTCTTGTTTTAACTATAGTTTAACGTCAATAAGGCTGTTTTTCGTATCTGTTTGAATAAACTTTAATAAGATAGCTTCAATTTAAGAAACACTTTTGAATGGTTTTTAATGAAAAGACAACTATAATTCTGCTACATTTGCGCCAAGAATAGTTGTATTAAATACTTTAAATAATGTGTTTTTAAAATTTTGATTTATTATTTCTTCAGAATTGATAAAACATTTTTTAGTTGTTTAATCCACTTTTAGTTATTGTTAATCTTTCGTTTTTTAATAAACGAACAATCATTATTGCCAAATAAAATCTATGAATCCATATATCATTAATGGTGACCAAATAGACGTGTCAGAACTTTACAACTTGATAAAAGAAGCAAGACCTGTTTCTTTAGGACAAGATGTTTACCAAAAAATAATACTAAATCGTCAATATTTAGAGTCTCGAGTATCTGATCCCGACTCGGTTATTTACGGAATAAACACTGGATTTGGATCTTTGTGCAATATTCAGATTTCAAATGAAAACCTAGAGAAACTTCAAGAAAATCTTGTACTTTCACATGCATGTGGTATGGGAGATCATGTACCTGAATATTTATGTAAACTCATACACTTACTCAAAATCTTTAATCTTTCACATGGTTGTTCTGGTGTGAGAGTTGAATTAGTACAAAAGCTTATTGACCTGTATAATGCTGGGATTACACCTGTTATGTACCAAATGGGTTCTCTTGGTGCATCTGGAGACCTTGCTCCTCTTGCTCATTTGAGTTTGCCATTACTTGGCGTAGGAAAAGTATATCTTGGTGGTGAGATCATTGATAGCAAAAAGGCATTAGAGATCAAAAACATAACACCTATTGTCTTAAAATCAAAAGAAGGTTTGGCCTTACTCAACGGCACACAATTTTCACTAGCATACGCGTCTGTTATTGTGGCAGAAGCTAAAAGCATTTTCAACCTTGCAAATAAAATTGCAGCATTATCTATGGATGCTTATGTGTGTGACATCTCTCCTTTTGACCATTTACTGCATGACATCAGACCGCACAAAGGACAACTTATCACGGCTGCACAAATTCACAAATTACTCTCAGACAGTGGTGTAAGAATGATTGAGAAACTCAGTGTGCAAGATCCTTATTCTTTCCGATGTGTACCACAAGTACATGGTGCAAGTTACCAAGCGATATCACATGCAGAAGAAATTATAAATACTGAAATCAACTCGGTGACTGACAATCCGAATGTGTTTCACGAAGCAGATAAAATACTTTCCGGTGGAAATTTTCACGCTCAGCCATTGGCACTAGTCCTTGATTATCTAGCTATTGCGATGGCTGAGTTGGGGAGTATATCCGAACGTAGGGTGTATCAACTCATCAATGGAGACCGTGGCTTGCCAGCTTTTTTAACCAAATATCCTGGTCTAGACTCTGGTTTTATGATTGCTCAATATACTGCTGCTTCGATAGTAAGTCAAAACAAACAATATTGTACACCAGCATCTGTGGACTCTATTGTATCAAGTATGGGTCAAGAAGATCATGTGAGCATGGCCGCAAATGCCGCTACAAAAGCATACAAAGTTTTACAAAATCTTAAATCTTTGCTCGGTATTGAATTATTGACTGCTGGTCAAGCATTTGAGTTTAGAAGACCTGTCAAATCATCTGATACTCTTGAAGAAATGTACACAGAACTTAGAAGTCAAGTACCTTTTTTAGAAGAAGATAGACTTATGCATGATGATCTTAAAACAGCCGAAAATCTTGTCAAAAAATGGGTGGAAGAGGGTATTTAATTTCAATATGCCTTCTTTTTTCGTTTTGGTTTTACACATCAGGACAATCTCAGTATTCTGTTGGTCTTAGTTATAGTCCTTCGAAATTTGTTCGTCATTCCAAAAAAAGCACGTTTGAATCACCTACTTCATCATACTTTTGGAAAACACATTACAGTCATAAGGTAAGTGGTAGTGAAGGCTGGCACCGATATTGGAAACGACCTACTATTTCTTACAATGCACTTTACTTTCATATTGGAGATGATCGTGTATTAGGAAATGCATATGGTTTTTTCCCTTCTATGCGATTTGATATTTTTGCAGTTCACAAGACAAAGTTCTACTTTCATTTTGGTACAGGGTTGGCTTATCTTAGCAAAAAGTATGACAAACTCACCAATCCAACCAACAATGCCATTGGTTCGCATTGGAATAATATCACGCATCTTGGATTTACTCTTAACCAAACTGTTCACAAAAATCTTAGTATCTCTGCAGGAACACATCTTACCCATTTCTCAAACGCACGCACATCTTCGCCTAATGCAGGCATCAATATGGTAGGATTTACTTTGGGGTTAGTTCAAGAAATCGATGTGAAGTCAGCAAACGAAACACACAAATATGAAGTGAAAAACGATAGTCTCACAAAAAGATGGGGTGGAGAATTACTTCTCGGTTATGGCATTTCAGAAGCAGCAGATATTAGTGGACCAAAGTATGGTACCTACTTTTTGAATGTAGGTGGATCATATGCTTTGTCACCTTATTGGAAAGTAATCGTCGGTGGCGAATATGAATACAATCAAGGTGTGTTCCAATTTTTTTATCAAGACTTTGTTCCTTTAGATGAAGCCAAACAAAAAGCCACAAATACCGCAGCATATCTTGCTACAGATTTAACTTTCGGAAAGCTAGCCTTCAGGGTTCAGTCAGGATACTATTTACCATTTCCTACCCTTTCAGAGATAAATACACCTTTTTACTTCAAAATTAACTTCAACGTCTATCCATTTCCAAGTCATTGGTCTGTGAAACCATATGTCGGCGTTTTGTTAAAATCTCATATTGAAGTGGCACAATATATGGGAATAGTTTCAGGGGTTTCGTTTTGAAATTGATAGATTCTTTTTTTGAAATGCCACCTTATTTCTAATTTTTATCGATTTTGATTATTTTTGTGTTTTAAAAGTTTTGTAGCTAAATCCATAAAACAATTATGAATAAAAATTTTAGAAATGGATAACAACGCAAGTAAAAATCAAAACTATTTTGATTTCATCTCTAAAGATTTAATCGCTTCAAAACTATCGTATCTAAAGGAAGCTTTACCCGCAAAACCAACCAAAAAAAATTATCAGATAATAAATAAAATGCTTTTTATAGAAGGCATAATTACAGAAAGAAATCTTCAAGAAAAACTGCAACTAGTAGCAGATAAAATGCGTGATCATTTACTTATTGATAAATATATAAAGATTTTAACAATTCCTACTGTAGAAGCAGGTAAGTTTGAAAGAATAGATGACTTAAACTGTATTTATATTAATAATAGTTTAGACCTTTAATCTTACAAACAGAAAGTTGCTATTTTGGCTCATGAAATGTCACATTTTTATTTAATATACCAACACAATATTTACTTTGCTGATAAAAACGAAAATGAATTACTAACAGAAATTAATGCCATATTCATTGGATTTGGATTTTTACTTTTAGAAGGATATGAAACTTTTAAATCTGCCAGAAAAAATAGGCAATTCATGACCAAAGTTGGTTATATTGATATTCGAACTTGCAAAAGAACCATTGTGCAAACTGCATATATTAGAAAACAAAATCCAACTTGGATCCTTAAAAATATTCATTTCAGAGATATTCCATATTTTGGTTTTCAACTACTAAACTTAATAATAGCGTATTATAAAGCAAAAAAAGCGCAGCACTAATTAATTTTTTTAGAAATTCGTTAATGTAATACCTCTGAATACATGCATTTATAGCCTATTTATAAAAACCACTTCAGATATTTTTCGTATTTTTGCAGCAACCTAATGACTTTACCAAATATGACTGAAGAGCAAATTTACAACCCTATCAACAAGATAAGGATTGTGACAGCAGCATCCCTTTTTGATGGACATGATGCTGCCATCAATATCATGCGACGAATCATGCAGCGATCAGGAGCAGAAATCATCCACCTTGGGCACAATCGTTCCGCTCACGAAATCGTCGAGACTGCCATTCAAGAAGATGTCCAAGGCATAGCAATTACTTCATATCAAGGAGGCCACAATGAGTTTTTTAAGTATATCTATGATCTACTCCACGAAAAAGGATGCGGCCATATCAAAATTTTTGGTGGTGGTGGTGGCACCATTCTTCCTACAGAAATACAAGATCTTCACGATTATGGGATCGCTAGGATATATTCTCCCGACGATGGACGCCATATGGGGCTACAAGGCATGATCAATGATTTGTTGAAACAGTGCGATTTTCCAGTTGGTGACATATTGACTGGAGAGATAGCCGCGCTCGGTAACCAAAATCCACATGATATTGCTAGAGTTATTTCTTCTCTTGAAAACTTCCCTGAAAAACATGAGCATCTCCTACGTGAGCTTTCTTTTCCAACCAAAAAAATACCTGTTTTGGGTATCACTGGAACAGGTGGATCGGGCAAATCTAGTATGGTGGATGAATTGGTCAGAAGGTTTTTGCTAGATTTTAAAGACAAAAAAATAGCCATCGTCTCTGTAGATCCATCCAAACGAAAAACTGGTGGTGCTTTATTAGGTGATAGAATCAGAATGAATGCGATTAACAACGATCGTGTTTATATGCGATCTTTGGCTACAAGACAATCCAATCTTGCTTTGTCCAAATATGTGCAAGGTGCTGTAAATGTGCTCAAAGCTTCGGGTTTTGACCTCATTATCTTAGAAACTTCTGGTATCGGACAGTCAGATACTGAAATTGTAGATCACTCTGACGTATCTATGTATATCATGACACCGGAATACGGTGCTGCAAGTCAATTGGAGAAGATCGATATGCTCGATTTTGCAGACATTATTGCCATCAATAAATTTGACAAAAAAGGTGCACTCGATGCTGTCAGGGATGTCAAAAAACAATACCAACGCAATCATAATCTTTGGGATATCGATCCTGAGATCATTCCAGTCTATGGCACAATTGCTTCTCAGTTTAACGATCCTGGGACGAACAAACTTTACAAAAAACTCATTGCCATCATTGATGAAAAAGCTGGTACAGATCTACGAACTCAAATAGATCTTCCTGTAGGTGACAGTGAAAAAGTTTTTATCATTCCTCCGTCTAGAGTGAGATATTTGTCAGAAATATCCGAAAATAATCGTCATTATGACAAAAAAGCTCAAGAACAGTCTAATCTAGCATCACAGGCTTATAGTATTCACAACACCAAAAACATAGTTTCGGATCCTTCTTTAATCGAAGTGCTTGATCAAGAATATAAAAAGTATTATGATGATCTGACCGGTGAAAACAAAAGAATTCTCGAATCTTGGCAAAGCAAAAAAGATAACTATTCTGGTGATGAATATATTTATAAGGTTAGAGACAAAGAAATAAAAATCATTCCTTATACAAAATCGCTGTCTCAACTCCGAATTCCTAAAATAAGTCTTCCAAAGTATAAAGATTGGGGCGATATTCTCAAATGGAATCTTCAGGAGAATGTTCCCGGTGAATTTCCATATACAGCAGGTGTTTTCCCATTTAAAAGAGAAGGAGAAGATCCGACTAGAATGTTTGCTGGAGAAGGTGGACCAGAAAGAACCAATAAACGATTTCATTATGTATCTATCGGCTTGCCTGCCAAAAGACTTTCAACAGCTTTTGATTCTGTGACTTTATACGGCGAAGATCCGCATTACAGACCTGACATTTATGGTAAAATAGGCAATTCTGGAGTTAGTGTCTGCTGTCTAGATGATGCAAAAATACTGTATTCAGGTTTTGATTTGTGTCATCCATCTACATCCGTATCCATGACGATAAATGGTCCTGCTGCCACGATCTGTGCTTTCTTTATGAATGCAGCCATAGATCAGCAGTGCGAAAGATATATCAAAGAGCATAACCTTTTGGGTATCGTTGAAGAAAAACTTAGACAAAAATATGATGATAAGGGATTAACAAGACCTGTCTATAAAGGCACTTTGCCAGAAGGAAATGATGGTTTAGGTACTTTATTGTTAGGAATTACAGGTGACGAAGTTTTGCCAGCAGATGTGTATCAAACGCTTAAAGCCAGAGCACTCAATTCTGTGCGTGGTACTGTTCAAGCTGATATCCTTAAGGAAGACCAAGCTCAAAATACGTGCATTTTTAGTACGGAATTTTCTTTGAGGTTGATGGGCGATGTACAGCAGTATTTTATAGAGCATGATGTACGCAACTTTTATTCTGTCTCTATTTCGGGTTATCACATTGCAGAAGCAGGAGCAAACCCTATTTCACAATTGGCATTTACGCTTTCTAATGGATTTACCTTCGTCGAGTATTATCTCAGTCGTGGCATGAATATCGATGATTTTGCACCCAATCTTTCCTTTTTCTTTAGCAATGGCGTAGATCCTGAATATGCTGTAATCGGTAGAGTAGCTAGAAGAATTTGGGCCAAAGCCATGAAGAATAAATATGGTGGAAATGCACGTTCCCAAATGCTGAAATACCACATTCAGACATCTGGTAGATCCCTACATGCACAGGAGATTGCTTTTAACGATATACGTACAACACTTCAGGCACTGTATGCCATTTATGACAATTGTAACTCACTGCATACAAATGCTTATGACGAAGCAATCACTACTCCTACGGAAGAAAGTGTAAGGAGAGCAATGGCCATCCAATTGATTATCAACAAAGAACTTGGCTTGTCAAAAAATGAAAACCCTATACAAGGATCATTCATTATCGAAGAGTTAACAGATTTAGTAGAAGAAGCAGTTTTGGCGGAGTTTGATCGTATCACTGAACGTGGTGGCGTACTAGGTGCAATGGAGACAATGTACCAAAGAAGCAAAATCCAAGAAGAATCTCTCTATTACGAAACACTTAAGCATACAGGCGAATTTCCTATCGTAGGTGTTAATACATTTTTATCCAAAGAAGGCTCTCCGACCATCATTCCTGCCGAAGTGATCAGAGCAACTGAAGAAGAAAAAATAGCTCAAATTCAAACGGTAGAAAATGTGCAGCAAAGAGGAAAGGATATTCTCGTTGGAGCTTTAGCAAAATTACAACATACTGCCATAAGTAATGGAAATCTATTCCATGAGCTTATGGAAACGTCAAAACATTGCACGCTTGGACAAATCACGAATGCATTGTACGAAGTTGGTGGGAAATATAGAAGAAATATGTAAGGGTAACTTGGGGCAAATATATTTTACCTCAACTCCTTCCTTAATCTAGCAACAGGAATATTTAATTGTTCTCTGTATTTTGCTATGGTCCTTCGGGCAATGTTATAACCTCGTTCTGACAAAATTTCCATCAGTCTTTCGTCGGATAATGGTTTTGTTTTGTCTTCTCTTGCTACTTCATCTCCTAAGATGGTTTTGATTTCTAGGGTAGAAACCTCACTTCCATCTTGAGTCTGCATAGATTCTGAGAAAAAGTCTTTCAACTTCTTTGTACCAAATTCTGTCTGTACAAATTTAGAATTGGCTACTCTACTTACTGTGGATATATCTAGACCTGTGACTTCAGCAAGGTCTTTGAGTATCATCGGTTTGATCCTACGGTCATCGCCTGTCACAAAATAATCGTGTTGATACTGCATGATGGCGTACATCGTTCTGAAAAGTGTATCTTGTCTTTGTTTGATCGCATCTATAAACCACTTAGCAGAGTCGATTTTTTGTTTTATAAATAAAACTGCCTCTTTCTCTGGTCTTGTCGCCCTTCTTCCTTGAACCGTTTCTCTATATCCTTTGAGCATGTCCATATATTGGTCATTAATACGGAGATCTGGTGCATTTTTACTATTAAGAGTGAGCTCAAGTTCGCCATCACGGTTGTAAATAATAAAGTCCGGGATAATGTATTGACTACCTGAATTACTAGTATCGACTGATCCTGCTGGTTTTGGATTTAATTTGAGAATTTCATCTATGGCTACTTTGAGTTCACTATCCGAGAGATTCATCATCTTTTTCATTCGGATATAATGCTTCTTGGTAAACTCTTCAAAAAAGTCATTCAGAATTCGCAAAGCAATTTTCCTTTCAGCAACATGGTTCGTTGGTTCCTTTTCTATTTTATCTTCTAACTGTAATATAAGACATTCTTGGAGTGTCCTTGCACAAATACCTGCAGGTTCAAATTTCTGAATCTTTTTGATCATCAAATGAACGTCTTTCTCTTCCGTCTCTATATTATGTGCAAAAAGTAAATCATCAACAATAGAATTTGGCTCTCTACGAAGGTATCCATCTTCATCTATAGATCCAATGATTTGATTAGCAATAATCTCTTCCTTATCCGTTAAGTCCAATAATCCTAATTGTCTCTCAAGACTTTCATGAAAAGAGTTTTCCACAGGTACAGGCATACTTCTTTCTTCCTCGTCCGTGTACTCATCACCTTTCATTTTATAATTAGAAGGATCATCATCAAGATATTCCTTCAGATAATCATCAAATTCAAACTCCGGCTCATCTCTATTTTCTTCTGCTTCTTGCTCTTTTGCGTCGCCAAATCCCTCACTATCAAGATCAAACACATCATCATAATCGTCTCCTTCATCTAATGCAGGATTGGATTCTAACTCTTCTTTTATACGCTGTTCAAGGGTAGCTGTGGGTATTTGCAATAACTTCATCAACTGAATTTGTTGAGGAGATAATTTTTGCAACATTTTTTGACTGAGACTCTGTCTTAACATAAATCTTATATTTTATACATTTACACTACTCCACATTTACTAAAACAAAAGAAATATCAACGAAGTTTCTTTATTTTAGTACAAATAGATTGTATGTTTACGGTGCAAATATATAACTTATTTTTTAACACATGTAATATATTTATAATATTTATTTAAAAGTTTAACAAGCAATAACGCATAACATATAAATTTAATACAACAATGACAGTAAATGATAAAGTGAATTCACTTAGATCAATCATGAAAGCAGAAGGTATTGACGCACTAATCATCCCTAGTAGCGACCCACATCAAAGTGAATATGTGGCCGCTCATTGGCAAGAAAGGACTTGGATAAGTGGTTTTACAGGTTCAGCAGGAACCGTTGTTATCACAGAAGATCATGCTGGACTTTGGACAGACTCAAGATACTTCCTCCAAGCGGAGATGGAACTTGATGGCTCTGAATTTGTTCTTCACAAAATGTTCAATCAATTTGCAGCACCATATGTAGATTTCCTATCTGAAAACCTTCATAAAGGACAAGTAGTAGCTATAAATGGACTAATGTTTGCAAAGTCTTCTGTCGATGGTATAAAAAACACATTAGAACCGCTAGGCATTAACGTGGAACATCGTCATGATTTGATATCTCAAGTTTGGGCAGATAGACCACCATTATCTCTTGCACCAATACATGTACATCATGCTTCTTTTGCTGGCAAGACTGTGGAAGAAAAACTTTCTGACATTAGACAAAAAATAACGGAATCAAGGGCAAACCATCATTTTATTTCTGCACTCGATGATCTTGCATGGACATTTAATATCAGAGGAAACGATGTGGATTACAACCCTGTAGTAATAGCTTATGCCATTGTATCTAATGTTGATGCACATATATTTGTGGATTCAAGCAAACTGAACAAAGATGTTAACTCGTATTTTGAGCAAAATAAAATCACGGTACATGCTTACGATGACATAATCCCTTACTTAAATAATCTGAGCGAGAAAGAGACCATTATTGTAGATCCTAATATTTGTAGCCAAACTGTATATGAAGCTATAAATGCCCAAATAAAACATGACGCTTCCATCCCAAAATTATTAAAAGCGATCAAAAACCCAACAGAAATTGCCCACATTCGTAATGCAATGAAAAAAGATGGCGCGGCCATTGCCAATACTTTTTATTGGTTAGAAAACAGCTTGTCTGATCAATCAAATATAGATGAATGTGCAGTTGCACTCAAACTTGCTGAAAATAGATCAAAACAAGAATACTATCATGGCGAAAGTTTTGGAGCGATCATAGGCTATAAAGGTAATGGAGCCATTATTCATTACCATCCTGAACCTGATACATGCAAAAAAATTAAGGCTGAAGGTATCTTGCTAGTAGATAGTGGTGGTCAATATAGTGACGGCACAACTGATATTACAAGGACACTTGCCCTTAGCGAACCTACTTCTGAACAAAAAAAGCATTACACCTTAATTTTAAAAGGTATGATTGCCCTATCAAGAGCTGTTTTTCCTGCAGGTACTACTGGCGTTCAACTTGATACGCTTGCTAGACAATTTCTGTGGTCTGAAGGTCTAAATTATGGTCACGGAACTGGACACGGTGTAGGATTTTTCTTAAATGTACATGAACCACCACAAGGTTTTGCACCTGCACATTCAGAGAGAGGAAGGACCGTTCACGTAGAAGGAATGCTAAGTAGCAACGAACCAGGTTACTATCTAGAGGGTCAATATGGTATGCGTATTGAAAATCTCATCGTCGTTAATAAATTCAAAGATTCTGGCTTTCTTTCTTTTGAAACCCTTACGCTTTACCCATTTGACAAAACGCTATTAGATCATAGTCGATTGACGGTGGAAGAAAAAAATTGGATCAATGATTATCATCAAAAAGTGTGGAACGATGTTTCGCCACTTCTATCCGGTGAAATCAAGACATGGTTTAAAGAAAAATGTGATCCTGTCGATTGATAGGATCACATTTTTCTTATGACATTCTAAATAATGGGTTAGATTCTAAAACTTAAACCCTAAAGTCAATGCGCCTCTTGTTCTATTGGTACTAATATTAGACAATGGATCAAGATTTTGATCAATAACAACGTATGGATTGTATCCTTCTGTTTGTTCTGATAATCTTATGCCTAGATCGATAAAAAATCTGTCGCCTCTAAAGCCAGCTCCAAAAGATACTTTATTATTATAGAAGTCATCTGCATTAAATGCAGATTGCTCCCAACTATAACCAACCCTCAATCTTAAATTTTTATAACCCATTTCTGTACCTAATCTGACATTTGTTGCAGTACCTAGTCTTTCCCTTACGTTTCTATTGACCTCGTTTGTGTATCTCTGTTCGTCAGCACTTTTATCAAAAGCAGTCCCATTATAGCTAGCATTAGTATAGTCAAGATGTTCAAAATCTGCATTCACAAATCCTACTATTTTACCTATTCTATAAATGGTTCCTACACTACCTATGGCTCTCCAAGGTGTGGTGATACGATATTGAAACGTACCTTCTGGAGATTCAGCAGTAAATGTTTGGTTCGTACCATCATTAAATGAATAAACCATGGAATAATTATAATTGTCAGTAAATCGATTCCATGTAGGAGAGTGAAATGCGCCACCAAACCTGATGGCTGGTGTTATCTTATAAGTAAACCCAGCTTTAAAATTAAAGCCTACACCAGATGTATTCAATAGCTCTGTATATTCTAAACTTCTAAATGTCGCAATTTCATCATCGGGGTCTTCTTCTGTATATACTTTTGACTCTTCAAAAGAAGAAAAAGGCACACCAATACTTATACCTATATTCAGTTTGTTTTGGTATTCTCCAGCCCAACCTAATGTAAGCTCATTTACACCACCTGTTTGGATTATTTCTTGTGTTTTCATGACCGGTAAATCTGATTCAGCAAAATCAGTTTCATAAAAATTATCCTCGTCAAAATCAAAGATAGCTCCTGCGTCGAATGCTGGAAGCGTTATAAATTGATCCAATTCATTTAACGACAATCCATTAGCTTGCTCTGCAAAATAAGTAGTAATTGAACCTTTTGTTTTTCCTGCAATGGTTATATTCCGTTGAAGATCCGATATTCGAGAATACCCAATTGCAAAATTAGAACTAGTCAATGATGTGCCTGGGTTCGATGCTATTACGAAACCAATATTGTCAAGGCCCAAGCTAGACTTTTTATTGAAGGATACGTTTGATGATGCTGATTGGAAAAATGATTCTGTGCTGCTTGTTCTCAATGATGGTGTAAATGTGAATTCAGATATTCTAAAATCTGCGATACCTGCAGGGTTAATGTTTATAACTGAAAAGTCTCCACCCATGGCTCCAAATGCGCTACCTACACCTAGTGTTCGAGCAGTTCCTGTAGGGTCTGTGGAAGACCATCGCACTACATCAGAAATATTTTGTGCTTGGAGACCCAATGTACTAATAAAAATACACAATAATATATGGTTGATTTTCATTTCGGTTTATTTTAATATTGAAAGAATGCCTTAGATTTTTCTAAGTTTTTTAAATATTTTAATTAAATAAAAGGGCCGAATAAATAATTATCCAAGCCCAATTATACTTTATCCTGCAAAAAAAATTATTTACTATTTCCCTCCTCTTCTAGATCCACCACCACTGCTTGACCTAGATGATCCACCACTAGAACTTCCAGATGATGATCTACTTGGACTTACACTTCCACCAGAAGAACTACTTCTGCTTGAAGATCCTGAATCCCAATTACTTCTTGAAGATCCTGAATCGTTACTTCTTGGCGAAGAAGACCTTTGCTCATACGAAGATCTATTTGGCGTCGAAGATCTAGAAGGTGAAGTTTGTCTAGTTTCTGAACTCGGTCTCCTGTCACTTTCTGTAGGCTGTGTTCTAGTATTTGGACTAGTTCTATTAACATCACTGTTTGGTGTTCTAGTTGTCGATTCAGATCTATTATAGATTCTAGATCTGTTTTCTGTATTGGTACGTACGGTTTCACTTTGGTTTTTAATGTCTCCTTTGTAAGATCTATTAGTATTTGTATTACCTCTAGCTCTACTTTCTACTCCGTTAGTGGTTTTGTCAACATTAACTTCGTTATTGATTCCAGTACCAGTACCTCCTCCAGCTTCACGTCTTGGGGAAGCTGTTCTACCAGCTGTTGATGAAGTTAATGAACCTCCTCTTCTACTTCCGTACACTTTTTGAGTCCCATTACCATAGTCATTGCCATTATTCCAGCCATTGCCATTCCAATTATTTCCATTGTTCCAGCCATTACCGTAATAAACATTACCATAATAGATATTATTTCCACCCCAATTATTAAATCCATTTGAACAACCATTCCAGCCCCAGTTGTTCCCCCATCCTCCATTCCATGAGTTCCATCCCCAGTTGTTGCCCCAGTTATTTCCCCATCCTGAGTTCCATCCGTTGTATCCCCATGAATTCCATCTGTTCCATCTATTCCAAGGTGAACCTATAAAGATGTTTACAGATGCATTATTATCAAAAAAAGGATCATAGTAATAATCGTTGTACCAATTATTAAATCCTGATGACATATACATTGTAGAAGCTGGACTATGGAATCTTCTTATTCTTGTAGCATACGAATATTCATCATAATTTTCGTATTCATCGTTGTCATAATAATTGCCATCATTACTGTCAGATGCATACTGTTCATCATCAGAATACCTCTCTTGAGTATTATCTGTATATGTGCGAGATGTAGGCGTTGTGACTATTTCATCCTTACGATAGTCATAATAAAGATCATCAAATTGTGCATTTAAACCCACGGTGTAACCCACCATAGTAGTAAGGAAAATGCTTTTAAATAAAAGGGCTTTCATGGTTTATGATTTAAATTTTTAATATTTGATCGCAATAAATAAATCTTTCTTATTAATTCGAGTGCAATTTATTACTTTTGCACCAGTTTATACGTTAAAATAAATCTAAAGTTATTCATTTTTGTGTTAAAATTTACTTTTTAGGACAATTTATCTTGTGAATTCTACTTTATAGACGCTATTGTGTATCGAAAAGTTTAAGAATCACCTTTATTATTATAATTTTAACAGATCATCTGAATTCATAAAAATCAAGTGCAATAATGGCAAAGGAGATAACGAGTAGGGAAGAAAACTATTCTCAATGGTATAATGACATAGTCAAAAAAGCAGGTTTAGCTGATAGCTCTGCTGTGAGAGGATGTATGGTGATCAAACCATACGGATTTGCAATTTGGGAAAAGATAAAAGACCAACTTGATAAGATGTTTAAAGAAACAGGTCACGTGAATGCGTATTTCCCAATCTTCATCCCAAAAAGCCTTTTTGAAGCAGAAGAAAAGAATGCAGAGGGTTTTGCCAAAGAATGTGCTATAGTAACCCATTATAGATTAAAGGCAGATCCGGACCATAAAGGTAAATTGATGGTGGATCCAGATGCAAAACTTGAAGAAGAACTCATCGTTCGTCCTACTTCAGAAGCCATCATTTGGAATACTTATAGGGATTGGATTCAGTCATATAGAGATCTACCTATTCTGATCAATCAATGGGCCAATGTAGTAAGATGGGAAATGCGGACTAGACCATTCCTTAGAACGGCTGAATTTTTATGGCAAGAAGGACACACTGCGCACTCTACTTCGCAAGAAGCAATCGCAGAAGCAAGACAAATGCATGATATATATGCAGAATTTGCTGAAAAATTTATGGCAATGCCTGTAATCAAGGGTTTTAAAACAGAAAATGAAAGATTTGCTGGAGCGGATGATACTTTTACGATCGAAGCATTAATGCAAGATGGTAAAGCACTTCAAGCTGGTACTTCACATTTTTTAGGTCAAAATTTTGCTAAGGCTTTTGATGTCACTTTTAGCAATGATAAAAATGAAAACGAATATGTTTGGGCTACATCTTGGGGTGTATCCACACGTCTGATCGGTGGATTGATCATGACACATTCTGATGATGAAGGTCTAGTATTGCCTCCGTTATTGGCACCTATTCAGGTAGTCATTGTTCCAATACCAAAACCTGATGCAGAACTTACACAGAAAGCAGAAGAAATAAGCAAGGCACTTAAAGCTTTAGGAATAAGTGTAAAAATTGATATGGACGAAACGAAACGTCCAGGATTCAAATTTGCAGAGTATGAAATGAAAGGTGTTCCTGTAAGACTGGGTCTAGGTAAACGAGATATTGAAAATAACACCATAGAAGTTGCACGTAGAGATACGAAAGAAAAAACAACAATTCCGTTAGATAATGTAGTATCTCATGTAGAGCAATTATTGGTTGATATTCAAGAAAACTTGCTAAATAGAGCAAAAAAATTCCGTGAAGATCATTTTACCAAAGTGGATAATTTTGAAGAATTTAAAACAGTTTTAGAAACCAAAGGTGGATTTCTTTCTTGTCATTGGGACGGAACATCAGAGACAGAAGAAAAAATTAAAGAAGAAACCAGGGCGACTATCAGATGTATTCCATTGGATGCAGAGGAAGAAAATGGTGTTTGTGTTTATTCAGGCAGACCATCTACTAGAAGGGTTATTTTCGCTAAAGCATATTAATAAAAATTTATTTATCTAAAATAGTATATACATGACATTCGAAATAGAAGGCATCCTTCACAAAAAATTTGATGTAGAAAGCAAATCGAGTTCATTTCAAACAAGAGAATTTGTTATTACTACAGAAGGCACTTACCCACAATATGTTAAGTTCCAACTCACACAAGATAAATGTGGCGTCATTGATCCCTGTGAAGAGGGTGAAAAAGTTAAGGTTTCATTTGATCTTCGTGGTAGAGAATGGCAAGGAAAGTATTTCACAAATCTTAACGCTTGGAAAGTAGATAAAGTGGTCCAAAATAATCAAGGTTTTCAGGGTCCTACGCCACCATCACCACCAATATTTGAAGAAGGAAATTCTTTTAACGATGGAGGACTTCCTGAGGATTTTAATGACTTACCTTTCTAATTTAAATCTATGGCTTATCGTCAGCGCAAAAGATACCGTACTAGAGGAGAAGTATTAAGGGCTTTTTATAAAAAGTTTAAAATAGTTCTGTGGTTTCTCTTAATTGCGTTAGTTATTTATTGTTGGATGAATAGAATATCTATCATTGATTATATAAAAACATATTTTTACTAGTAAACACTGAGAAAAGGCAAACAATATTGATTGCCTTTTCTCAATTTATTACTATTGAAGAATACCTTATCTACTGAATAAGCGACTGAAGTTTCATGGCCAATCCCATATCGCCTTTGATTTTTACTTTCCCAGTCATAACTGCCATCATGGGATTAAGCTCTCCATTTTTTAACTGCATAAAGGTGTCCGCTTCTGTACTAATTGTGCAAGCTGCCTCTTCGTCATTTTGAGAGACAATATTACTATCACCTGTACCGTCGATTAAAATCACGTCTTCACCTAGAACAAATTTTAATTTTGCCCCAAATGGTGCAACGTTTGCTGCTTGTTTTGTTATTGCTTCTAGAATTGATTCAATGCCCATTTTTATTATTTATTGTTTTTAAAAAATTACTTCATTATCATCATCAACAGTTGTTAATTTGTCACTGTTCATGATAGTAGATAGATTTGCCTTAGTTTTTGGTAATTCATATTTATAATAAAACTTCATCGTATGAATTTTGCTTTCGTAAAAAGACTTTTCGAACTTTTTGTTTTCATTATGTAAAGCAGTTTTAGCATTCAAAGCCATTTTCAGCCATTGCTCTGAAATAATTACATTAGCTGCCATTTCCATAAAAATAGTAGCATCAGCAAGATAATTTTCAAAATCACCTTGTGCGGCATATGGCATTAAGTACCCGAGGGCTTTTTGTACATCGCTAATTGCTGATGCAAGTCTGTCAGCATAAGAAGCTAAATCTACATCTTCTTTGGCCGATCTAATAGTTTTGCTAAAATTTAGCATCAATAATTCTAATGATTTACCATTTTGAGCAGGAATTTTGCGACCCAACAGATCTAAGGATTGGATGCCCGTCGTTCCTTCATAAATAGCCATAATCCTGATATCTCTTAGATATTGTTGCAATGGGAAATCCATACAATAACCGTATCCTCCCAATATCTGCAAACCATTATTTATAGCTATTCTTCCCATTTCTGACGGATAAGTTTTGGCTACGGGTGTCAATAATTCTAGTAATAAATGGTAGTTTTCTTTTTCTTCACCTTGCTCGCTATGGGCTAAATCGCTCAATTTTGAACACTCTAAAAGTAAACTTAAGGATGCCTCATTGATAGCTTTTTGTAACAAAAGCATTCTACGAACATCTGGATGATTAATGATAAGTGTTTGACCTTCGGAGACATCTTTTTTGCCCGTATTTAAGATTTTTCGTCCTTGAGGTCTTTCGTTTGCGTATTGAAGTGATGCATAATATGCTGCCGTCGCTGTTGAAGCTGCGGTCATGCCTACATCTATCCTTGCACCATTCATCATTTGGAACATATATTTCAAACCTTGATTAGGCTCGCCAACAAGATGCCCTTCACAATCATTTTGCTCACCATAAACCAAATGAACTGTACTATACCCTCGTTGTCCCATTTTCTGAAAGTCTGCAACAGCTTTTACGTCATTATAAACAAGAGAACCGTTTGCATCAAGTCTATATTTTGGTACGACAAATAGAGATATTCCTTTCGTTCCTTGCGGCGCACCGTCTATCCTTGCTAAAGTGAGGTGGACAAAATTTTCAACAGCTTCATGATCTCCGCCAGAAATAAAAATTTTTTGTCCATTTATCTTATAAGTACCATTTTCTAAAGGTGCGGCTGATGTAACAATATCCGTCAAAGAACTACCACTTTGTGGTTCGGTAAGAGCCATAGTGCCTCCCCATTTTCCTGCCAACATATTGGGTATAAATGTCTTTTTCAATGCATCTGTTCCGAAACTTGCTATAAGATGCGCAGCACCAGATGTCAAACCTAAATATCCAGGTATATGATTATTTGCTGCTTCGATGATGTGATTAGTTGCATTTGCTAAAGAATGTGGCATTTGCATTCCACCATCTTCGTAGTCAAAATAAGTTCCGATCCAACTATTCTCACCCGCATCTTTGAATATTTTTTTAAGTATAGGATGAGAATAAACCTTATCATCTTTGTAATAAACTGGTTTTTCATCCATCTCTTTGTAATAAGGGTAGAAATCTTGGTCTGCCCATGTTTTTGCTGATTCCAGAAGAATGTTCATTGAGTCCTCATCATAATCAGCAAATCGCTCAAACTTAAGTAAATCTTGAACTTTGTGGACATCAAAAAGTAAAAACTTTAACGTGTCCATACACATGTACTTAGCCATAATGATCGTTTTATGAAAATTTAACTCTAAGTTAAATTATTTTATTGTAACGTGTATCAAAAAGTAAAATTATTTTTTATTTCATAAATTATTTTGGTTTCATATTAAGTAAACAATGTCAAAAAAAGGGTTTTATCTGATATTTGACCAAAAAAAAGCCGAGAATGAAATAATTACATTCTCGGCTAAAAATTAATGTTTCTGACTTAAAGTCAAGTTATTTTGCATTTATAACTCTGAACTCCGTTCTTCTGTTTGCTTGGTGTTCATCTTCTGAACATTCTACACCATTAGCACATCTATTTTTTAATTTGCTTTCACCGAAACCTTTAGCAGCTAATCTGCTTCTTTTGATGCCTTTACTTACTAAATAGTTGACTACTGATTCTGCTCTTCTTTGTGACAAACTCATGTTGTAATTATCTTCAGATCTTGAGTCAGTGTGAGAAGCTATTTCTACAGAAACATCTGGTTTTCCAACCATAAGTTTGTACAAGTTCTCATCTATGATTGATTTTGCTTTTGATGTCAATGCAGCACTTCCTAGGTCATAAAGTATAGGCAACGCACTGTAATTAACGAGTTTACAATCAATCTCTGAGTATGTTGATATTCCACCTTTTTTAGCAATTTCTGTTTTCTTAATTGTCGTGTATTCTGCAGGGATAGTTATTGTTCTAGTCGATGCCGGAACGTCGATAACTTGTCTTTTAATTACTGTGTATTCTGCAGGAATTTCTATCTCATCCATTCTTGCTGGCGTCTTAATAACTTGCTTTTTATATGAAGTTTTGACTTCTGCTACAGGATTATTAATTGTTGATGCTGGGTTAGCTAGTCTTTGAACATTTGTGGTACTTGATGCAGATGGTTTTTCTACATAACACAACACTTGGCAATCACCTGGGTTTGGTGATTTACAATCTGTTAACGAAGTATATTCCCAACCTGATGTTGCTGGGTATATTTCTCTAACTTCTGTATCGGGTGTGAATGTTGCTGCATTAACCGATAAATCTGTCCTACCTTCTTTTTGGATATAAGAAACATCAACCGTTTCATATACTGCAGGCACATAAACAAGTTTTTTAGAAGCTTCCTTGATTAATACTCTTTCTTCTATCGTTTTGTAAGTAGCTGGCACAACTTCAAGTTTAGTAAACTCAGGTTTCACCATAATTCTTTCTTCTACTGTCTTGAATTCATCAGAAGTAATACATCTTACATAACAAGCTCCTGGTTTTGGGTTTGCTGGTAAACTTTCTTGTGCATTTACAATACCTATTGTAAATATACCAAAGATTAAACTTAATACGTTTTTCATTTTAATGTTGGTTTTAGTTAAATAAAAAATTATACCTATAATTGACGTTGTTTTAGAAGAAAGTCACTGATAATTGATAATTTTTTATTCCATATTATAGTGTTTTATAGCAAAAGGTAGTGGATAAATTCAGTAATAGTTAAAATAGATTATGAATTATTGGTATGTTTATTGTACTGAATATCTGTATATTTAAATACAAATTATTGTGAAGAGTTATTTACTTTTAGTAATTGTTCTAATCATTCCAAAATTGGTTTGGTCCACATCTATTGAAATAGGTGCTTGGATAATACCAAATGCTGCACCAGACATTAAGAAGGAACAATATATAATGGTAGATTTTTGGGCAACATGGTGTGGACCGTGCTTAAAAGCGATGGATCACATGTCTGAACTAAAAAAGACAACAGGGGAAAAAGTAATATATCTTAGTATCACAAATGAAAATCAAACATTAATCCAACAATTTTTCAAAAATAGAGAAGCAAAAACGTTTATAGTTACTGATTATAAAAATAGAACATTTGACAAATACAAAATTGAATCTCTGCCATATTCCGTTCTAATTGCGCCAGATGGTAGTATCGTTTGGGAAGGCATGCCTTCAGATATGAATTTTAAATTACTTAATGAGTTTATAAATACAAAAAGAAAAGTTGCTACAAATATTGATAAAAAAATTATAACACATCATGAAGAACAAAAAGTCAAAACTGAAGATTTAGGTCAAGAATTTAGAATGAATGAAATTACATCTCGCTTTCTTTTAGCGAATGATGATATTGCTCATAATGTTGTGAACGATTGTAATTCATCAAAATTCTCTGGTAGATACAGCGAAATTATAGCGTCTATTTTACAGATCCCAAACCACAATATTATTATAAAACCAGAATTTAACAGGTATGGCTATTTCTCTGTAGATACTTGTTTGTTCAGTTGTAATAGAAACACAATCTTAAACTTATTCATGCAATCCATAAATAGCGATTACACAATTCATAAAGAAGAGAAAGATATATATGAATGTTCTGTCTTAGATAGTACGCTTCTTTGGGACAGTCAAATGTATGAATGGAATGAGAATTTTTCCCCATCATTTATAACTGGTGAAGGATATTTTCAGGCTGATAATTTTTCAATAAAGGACTTAGTGTTGCAACTATCCAATATTTTCCAAAAAGAAGTTACTTATTTTGGCAGTTATACTAAAATTCATGATTGGAATATAAATTACCAATCTTTTGAAAATCTCCAAATGATGCTTAAAGATGAATATGGTATCTCCATAGAAAAGAAACAATCCAATACAAAAACATACCTAATCTCAGAAAAAGGGAATAAATAATTCACAGTATCACTAGGTAAAGTTAAGCATCATCATTTTTTTATCAAATTAAAATAGGCGATTGTTCACAACTTTCAGCACACAATATTATTATATTAAGTTGTTGAGCGATATCTTGCTGTGTTATTGCATTATCAAATTGTCGGATTATACATATTATATTGTAAATCAAATAGATATGGTAATAAATTCTAAATATAATTAGTACTTTTATTCATGGAAAACGTCTTGTATTCACAGACTGATCTTATAACTGAGGCAGAAAAAAGAGCAGAACTCCGAAAATTCATCCACATCAAAGGTGCGCGATCGAATAATTTAAGAGATATAGAATTATTTATTCCAAAGAATAAACTCGTAGTGGTCACGGGTCTTTCTGGTTCTGGAAAGTCATCACTTATCATCGACACTTTATATGCCGAAGGTCAACGAAGATATGTGGAGAGTCTCTCATCTTATGCGCGACAGTTTTTAGACAGAATGAAAAAACCAGAAGTTGATTTCATAAAAGGGATTTGTCCGGCTATCGCCATAGAACAAAAAGTCAGCTCCTCAAACGCAAGGTCCACCGTTGGTTCGCTTACTGAAGTATATGACTATATGCGTCTTTTATACGCTCGAATTGGTAAAACTATTTCGCCAGTTTCTGGCGATCAAGTAAAAAAACATGAAGTAAGTGATGTCGTAAATTTTATATTTAGTTTAGAACTAGACTCAAAAGTCCAACTTCTGATACCGTTACAACGAAAGCATGACAGAACTATAGGTCAAGAATTAGACCTACTAATGCAAAAAGGGTATAGTAGAGTCATTTATGAAAATAGTATCACAACAATAGAAGAGCTTATTGAAAACGACAAAATAAATAAAGACGAATCTGTAATATCTACAAAGCAAGAAATAAAAATCCTGATTGACCGATTTGTAGTTAATGAAGATGAAGATAATCGCAAAAGAGTAGCCGATTCTGTACTTGTCTCTTTCTCTGAATCTGAAGGCGAATGTTATGTTTCTGTGATAAATGGAGAAGAAAAGTATTTTAACAACAGGTTTGAACTCGATGGTATAGTCTTTTTAGAACCAAGTCATCAATTATTCAATTATAATAATCCATACGGCGCCTGTCCTAAATGTGAAGGATATGGTAAAATGCTAGGTATAGATCCAGAAAAAGTGATTCCAGACGAAAGCCTGACCATCTATCAAGAAGCCGTCGCGTGCTGGCGTGGTGAAAAAGGAAAAATGTGGCTGGCCCAATTAGTAAGCAATGCAGACAAATTTAATTTCCCAATTCATAAACCGTATAAAGATCTTACAGAAAGTCAAAAAGATATTCTTTGGTCAGGAAACCGATATTTTGACGGGATAGATGCCTTTTTTAACGAACTTGAAGAAGGTGCATACAAGATTCAGAATAGAGTAATGTTATCGCGGTACAGAGGTAAAACCATTTGTAATGTCTGTAAAGGAGGGAGATTAAGAAAAGAAGCAACTTATGTTAAAGTCGGGAATGTAGATATTACGAAATTGATAAACATACCAATAGACGAGTTACTTTTGTTTTTTGATAAATTAGAACTAAGTGTCCATGATCAAAAAATTTCTGACCGTATCTTAACAGAAGTTAGAAACCGATTAAGCACTATGATCGAGATCGGACTTGGCTATCTTTCTCTAGATCGGCTTGCAGCAACGTTGAGTGGTGGTGAGACTCAAAGGATAAATCTAACAAGAACACTCGGAAGTAATCTCACTAACTCATTATACATATTAGATGAACCTAGTGTGGGTTTACATCCGAAGGACACAGAAAAACTTGTTAAAGTCTTAAAGAGACTTCGTGATTTAGGTAATACAGTTGTGGTTATTGAACACGAAGAAGCTGTAATAAGAAATGCTGACTATATTGTGGATATTGGGCCGGAAGCAGGTATTCATGGTGGAAACTTAGTTTATGCTGGAAGATATGACGAATTTATGAAGGGCGTACCAGGTAGCTTGACTTCTGATTATATGACTGGAGTGAAAAGTATTCCTATCCCAAAACAGAAGAGAAAGATTCAAAATAAAATCAAGATTACAGGCGCTAGACAACACAATCTGAAAAACATTGATGTCACTATTCCTCTTCAAACCATGAGTGTAGTTACTGGTGTATCTGGATCTGGAAAAACAAGTTTGGTTAAACATATACTATATCCTGCATTAAAGTTATTGATAAATGATCCTGTAGCA
Organism: Saprospiraceae bacterium; assembly: GCA_035299145.1. GTDB lineage: Bacteria > Bacteroidota > Bacteroidia > Chitinophagales > Saprospiraceae > OLB9. Next base: position 460,744 of record DATGWZ010000023.1, on the reverse strand, counting down.
ACGTCTCCTGGAAAACATGAAAAGATAAGTGGAGATACTAAGAATTTCACCATGGTGGAAATGGTTAGTCAAAGTCCTATCGGTAAATCTTCCCGTTCTAATCCAGTGACGTATGTAAAAGCATATGATGATATTAGAAAGTTATATTCAGACCAACAATTATCTAAAATAAAGGGATATGAACCAAAACATTTTTCATTTAATGTAGAAGGTGGTAGATGTGAAACATGTAAAGGCGAGGGATATTTAACAGTAGAGATGCAGTTTCTGGCCGATGTGACTTTATTGTGTGAAGAATGTAATGGTCATAGATTTAAAAAAGAAGTATTAGAAGTCACCTACCAAGACAAAAATATTTATGATGTTCTAGATATGACGATAGAAGAATCTCTTATTTTCTTTAAAGATAAAAAGAACATACTTGCTCGACTACAACCGCTTTTCGATGTAGGATTAGGATATATAAAGTTAGGTCAAGCATCTAGCACGTTATCTGGCGGTGAAGCCCAAAGAGTAAAGCTAGCGAGTTTCTTAACCAAAGAATTCACATCAAAACATATCTTTTTTATCTTTGATGAGCCTACTACTGGTCTGCATTTTCATGATATAAACAAACTCATGGATGCCTTCAATGCACTAGTGGAAAACGGACATACAGTTCTAATTGTTGAGCATAATATGGATGTCATTCGCGCAGCAGATTGGGTGATCGACCTAGGCCCTACAGGTGGAAAAGAAGGTGGTCACTTATTATATGAAGGTAGGCCAGAAGGGTTGAAGGCTATTAAGGAATCATTCACGGGACAGTTTATTTAAATGTTTCACGTGAAACAAAATGATAAAAAATAGTCTTTCCATGAGCAAGATAAATATATGCAAGAATTGTCTAATATTGTACAATTAATTAAATTAATTATTATCTTTGCTCCGATAAATAAATTAGCAAAAAGGTCAGTGAGCAATCGCTGGCCTTTTTTTATTTATTTTGTAAACTATATGAAGTTTCTATAAGTTTACTTGGACTACAAAATAAAGAAATTGGTATCATTAATAATGTAGAAATTGTTATTAATCTGAAATGCTGCGATAGCTTAAATAAGTCCTTACCTATAATATCAGAACCATGAATAGGTGAATAAACTATCATTGAAATAATAAAAACAAATAACACCATCCTATAAAAACTACCACCTTTATAAATATCCCACGTATTAAAAAAGAAATAAACAATATATGCAGTCATTGGTAATACCAACAAAAACGCATACTTCTGCTGGTGAGGAAAAATTAAGGGTATCAATAGGAGAAAGAAAGACACCTCCCAAATAGTCTTTTTATTAGACACCTCTCTTATAAAAGGAAGACTTCTAAAATACAGTAATGACATAACAACCAATAAGGCACTTACTATATTAGTCACTATAATTGCAACGTTTAAATCTAAGTCCAAAATATTCCTACTATATGGCAACTGACCTATTGTATCTGACAAATAAACTGGAAGAAAAGCAACCATGCTATGTGTACCTATGCCTGTCTCTACCTGATGCTCAGCGCTAGTAGGATTTATAATTATCCACCAATCCTTTAATAAAGTAATATTATAATCTAATCCCCAAAATGGCGTAGGAGCAAAAAATAGAAGAATGAAAGATATTATTGCTATTAAAAAAGATTTAAAGTAGCCCCTATAAAAAAGATAACCAAGCATTACAATAGGAAGAATCTTTATATTAATTCCTATACCTAATAATAAACCTCCCAATATATTTCTATCATTTTGTTGTATCTGGAATATAGACTCTAACATAATCCACATTAGGAATGGAGTTACTTGGACCATGCCTATATTATTACTTAAAAACTGGTATGAAAGAATAACAAGCAATGTTACATAAACTAAATATGTACTTCTATTGGCAAATTTAATATCTAAGTAAAAACTAAATATTCTATAACTTCTGTACACAAAAAAAAAGGAAAGTAGACACCATGCTAATTCCGTCACGAAATAATTAGAAGTGAAAGGAATTAGCATCATTATAAAAAATGGACTATAAGAGTAACCCATTCCGTCTTTTGCATATGGTGGCAAATAAGGATTTTGCCCATGATAAAGTTTATATGCAGCTTCCAAATATACATCAAAATCGCCACCATCAAAAGCAGAACTAACTGATAAGAATAAGCACAAAAAGACTAAAAAAGATATTAGAATCTTTTCCATTTTTGACTTTGTGTAAAATAATTTTAAATCCATTTAAGAACAACTATCTCTAGTACATTTAGTATAATCAAAAAACAAAAGCACAAAGGTATGCAGATTAACAAACAAATAGTTTTATATCTAAAATAAATACCTAAACTTAATTTGATATAATTAATAAATGTTTCACGTGAAACATAAAAAATAATAAACAATAAGAACAAATAATCTATTTATAATATTTTAAATCAGCAAACAAACAACAATTTATGAAATACATAATCATAATACTTTTCAGTGTTATATATTTATCATCACTCAAGTCACAGACAACAGACCAAAGTCCCTTCAGACAAATGTATGATCTATTGCCAACAGCAAATACCTATAGAACAGCAACAGGCGCTCCAGGTCATGAATATTACCAACAAAGAGCAGACTATGATATCAAAGTAGAACTAGATGACGAAAATCAAAAAATAAATGGTGAAGAAACAATTACGTTTTTTAATAATTCACCAGATATACTAAACTATCTTTGGTTACAACTAGACCAAAACATTCAATCAAAAGAATCAGATACACATAAAATAAATCAACAATCACTTTCAGACAAAGTAGACGCCAATGACATCACAAAATTGAACCCTTGGTTTGATGGTGGTTTCAAACTCGACTATGTTAAGGATATAAATGGTAAAGACCTGGTATACAAAGTAAATAACACGATGATGAGGATAGACCTTCCTAAATCATTGAAGAGCGGAGAAAAATATAGTTTTAAAATAAAATACTGGTATAACATTAACGATAGATTAAAACTAGGTGGAAGATCTGGCTATGAATATTTTAAAGAAGATGACAACTATTTGTATACGATAGCACAATTCTTTCCTAGGATGTGCGCATACAATGATATTGAAGGTTGGCAAAATAATCAATTCTTAGGATCAGGCGAATTTACACTAATATTTGGTGATTATCAAGTAAGTATTACTGTACCAAGTGACCATTTAGTAGCAGCCACAGGAACACTCCAAAATATGGATAAAGTCCTCAATACAGCACAACTAGCCAATTACAAAAAAGCAGAAAAAGAGTTTGTACATCCAGTTATAATTGCATCACAAGCAGAAGCTGAAGAAAGGGAAAAACAAAAGTCGAAAACAAAAAAGACTTGGATATTCAAAGCTGAAAATGTCAGAGACTTCGCCTTTGCTTCATCCAGAAAATTTATATGGGATGCTATGAATGTCAAAATCGGAAATAAAACAAGTATGGCTATGTCTATGTACCCAAAAGAAGGAAATCCTTTATGGGAAAAGTATAGTACAAAAGCTGTAGCGCATACATTAACATCTTACTCAAAATATACAATTGACTATCCATATCCCGTAGCTTGGTCTATTAATGCTGATAGAATAGGCATGGAATATCCAATGATCTGCTTTAATTTTGGTAGATGTGAAAAAGATGGTACTTATTCTGAACGAACTAAATATGGAATGATAAGTGTCATCATACATGAAGTAGGACATAATTTTTTTCCAATGATAATTAACTCTGACGAAAGACAATGGGCTTGGATGGACGAAGGATTAAATACATTTATGCAATACCTTTCTGAACAAGAATTTGAAAGAGACTATCCATCTGGTCGTGGGGAAGCGCATAAAATAGTAGATTATATGGCTGGTGATAAAACAAAAATGTCACCAATAATGGTCAATCCAGAATCAGCATATCAGCTAGGAAATAATGCATATGGTAAACCTGCAACTGCATTAAATATTCTAAGAGAAACAATTATGGGTAGAGAATTATTTGATTATGCATTTAAGGAATATGCAAAAAGATGGGCGTTTAAACAACCGTATCCTGCTGACTTCTTCAGAACAATGGAAGACGCTTCAGGTATAGACTTGGACTGGTTCTGGCGAGGATGGTTCTTTACGAATGATCATGTAGACCTAGCTATATCAGATGTAAAAGTTAAATCAGTCCTACCTAAAGATCCAGATAAAAAAAATGAACAAGAAAAAAAGAAACAGGAATCACTTAAGACAATTAGTGCTGTCAGAAATAAATCTGATATAAAACAAACATATAATGAGAGAGATACAACTTTAAACGACTTTTATACATCGTATGATCCATTAATAACTACCGAACAAGATAAGGCTGAATATGAAAAAACAATAAGTGGATTATCAAACGAAGAAAAAGAATTACAAAATAGTACTAGCTTTTTTTATGAAATAGAAATAGAAAGGATAGGGGATCTAGTAATGCCAGTTATTTATGAAATCATTTATGAAAATGGTAATACAGAACTTATAAGAATACCAGCAGAAATCTGGCGCAAGGGAGAAAGAAAAATTACCCGTGTTCATAAAACAGATAATAAGATCTTGAAATTCAATCTTGACCCATATCTAGAGACAGCTGATATTGATACTTCAAATAATTCTTACCCTAGAGAAGACAAAATGAGCCAATTTGAAATCTTCAAAAGAAGGGGACAAGGCAACCAAGAAAACCCGATGCAAAAAAACAATAAACTTAAATCTAAGATACAACCTTAGAAAGGTTATAAAGAAGTAAAAAACATGAAAATCTTTTATCTTATAGAAATTGTAAGATAAAAGATTTTTTGTTTAAACAGGTAGCACTTTGATAAACCTCATATTATTATTGGAAACAAATTAAAGTGAGAAAAACACTTGTAGAAGCAGTTTTAAAACGGCCTAAGAATTGTGTAAAAATATTTTATTTGAACTAAGATTCAAATAAATAAATTTCAAGCTGTTCTAGATCGATAAAAACAAGACAAATTAAAATAAATATTATACTTATTTAATTACTAATCAAGCGTATAAGTGTCTTTTTTGTCTGTCATAAACGTATTATTTTCCACCCTCGTCATGAACGATTCTAGTGCAATATTAAATAGTTCAGGCCTTTCCATCATAGGTGCATGACCACAATGATCTACTTTTACTAATTCAGAATTAGGAATAAGCTCGTGAAACTTTTCACCTACCCAAATAGGCGTCACTGAATCTTGAATACCCCAAATTAATAAAGTAGGACATTTTATATCATCAAGCCTATCTTCTAAATTATGACGTACTGCAGATTTAGCAATAGCAATGACACACATTGCTTTTTTAAGATCATTGACAGTTACGTAAATATCATCAACTAATTCCTTTGTAGCAACAGCAGGATCATAGAAGACACTTTCAGCCTTCTTTTTCATATATTCATAGTTACCTCTCTTAGGAAATGTATTACCCATAGCACTTTCAAACAGACCACTACTACCAGTAAGAGTCATACTCGACGTAGTGTCAGGATTCTTTAATGCATATAACTGCGCTATATGACCTCCTAGTGAATTACCAAGAATATGTACTTTTGTATAATTTTTGTAGTGAACAAAATCATCTACATAATCTACTAGCCTCATCACAGATAAGCTTCGTAGGGATATCTCAAATAAAGGCAAAATAGGTACGACAACATTATGCGTTTTACTAAAATGATTTATTATACCCTCGAAGTTACTCAAAGCACCTAATAATCCGTGCAATAAAACCAAAGGTGTTCCTTCACCTCCAGTCTCAATGTACTTATAATTACCTTCTTCTTTAATGATATATTTATCCATTAGATAATGCTAAATGCTGTTTTGTCAAAATTTGTGGCAATATAGAGCTATTTTTTTATTTTTTAATCTTGAGTACAAAAATTGTGTAAACTACAGTAGTTAATAATAGTAAACCACCAGCTTGATGAAGCACTCCCCAGGACACTGGAATTTCCCCTTTACTACTGATTACAGTGATGATTCCAAGAATGACTTGCATGCATAACATTAAAAAAATTATGATGCCTAACAACCTAAACTTAACATAAAGTTGTTTATCCACCTGTGAATTTATTATGCTAAAAATCCTGAAAACTAAAAACAAACCAATCACAAATAGAATATAGGCAGTACTCCTATGTATAAAATGGACTAGAGCAGGCATAAAAAGATTCTTATCATAATTATTAAAGTTTTCCGCATTCCACTGTTTAATGTCAAAAATGATTTCAGGCAAATATACCCCGTTCATATCCGGCCATGTAGGGTAAACGACCGCTGCTTTCATACCAGAAATAACTCCACCCATAAATATCTGAAATATTAAAACTCCTAGAAAGACATAAACTAAACGACGGAATCCTGCCAAGTCTATATTTGGTAAAGTGATATTTTCTTCCCTTGCAAAGAGATAAGTCCATAACAACATAGCATAAACAGCAAAAGCAATGCATAAATGTAAAGACAACTTGTAAGCATTGACCCAAGGGCGCTCAATTAAACCACTTGCAACCATGATCCATCCAAATGTCGCAGCAAGAAGTGCTAACAACACTACCCATCCAAGTTTGATTAATATTGCCTTATCTAAATATCCCCTTGCAAAAAACCATAAAAAAGGTATAATAAACACAAATCCCATTATCCTAGCCCAGAATCTATGTATATACTCCCAGAAATAAATGAACTTAAAGTCTTCTAGGGACATACCTTCATTTATTTCTTTATATTGAGGTGTCTCTTTGTATAAATTAAACTCGTTCTCCCATCCAAGATCTGTAAATGGGGGTAAAGTACCACTGACAACTTCCCACTTAGTTATGGATAGACCAGATTCAGTAAGTCTAGTAATTCCACCCACTACAACTTGTATAAAAACCATAACCAAACCAATAAACAACCAAACAATTACTTTATTTGAATATTTCATAAATTAAAAATATTTAAAGGTTGAAAGCAGCTGTATACAATTTGCCTTAGTTCTTTTGGTTGAATAAAATGGGTTGAAATAAATTTGTATTGTATCATGCTGCAAAATTACTCACTCAAACACAGAAAAAGAAATTTTGATTTTTTGAGTAAGCTATTTTTGTATTAATAATATAATTCTTTATTTAAATAAAAAATTTATCATTATTAGCAATGTGGATATGTGGAAAAGATAATGATCAAATATTTTTTTTCTATTTATCCACATAATATATAAACATAATTAGTTTTAAAATACTGTTTATTAGGTAATTAACATATAAACAAACAGATGGCAAAGTTTATCCACATCATAACTTGTAATCCTTTTTTGCTTTATTTTATGTGCAAAAGATGGCGTTATCACCATTTATGAAGATAAATTTAGATAAGCATCGGTCAGATTATACTTAAATTCACAATTATGTGTTACTTTTACCTAGTCATTGTACATTTTTGGTGTGGATAAGTTTTTTATAAACCGCAATATGTAAAAGTATTATATATTAGCTATTAAAAACATGTTTATAAGTATTTATGAAGGTAGTAATTCAGAGAGTTTCGAAGGCTAGTGTGACTATAACTGGTCAAGTTAAAGCAAAAATTGCAAAAGGCCTACTAGTTTTATTAGGTATTAAAGAAGATGATGATAATTCAGATATTGAATGGCTAGTCCCAAAGATTATTTCATTACGAATTTTTAATGATACTGAAGAAAAAATGAACTTATCTGTTTCAGATATAGATGGAGATATTTTGGTTATTAGCCAGTTCACTCTACATGCGAGTACTAAAAAGGGTAATAGACCATCTTTCATTAAAGCTGCAAGACCAGATAAGGCAAATCAATTATACCAAGAATTTGTTAAGAACCTTTCTGATTTATATAAAAGAGAAATTTTTACGGGTTCATTTGGAGCAGATATGAAAGTAGAATTAATTAATGATGGGCCTGTCACTATTATTATTGACACAAAACAAAAAGAATAATGGAAATATCAACGTATCAAAGAGAAGTAGACGAATGGATAAAAACTATAGGAGTAAGATATTTTTCTGAACTTACCAATATGGCTATATTAACGGAAGAAGTTGGTGAGGTAGCTCGTCTAGTTTCAAGAATGTATGGAGAGCAATCATTTAAAACGCAAATATCAGAAGATGAGCAAAAGAAAAAACTTGCGGATGAACTTGCGGATGTAATTTGGGTCGTGACATGTCTTGCTAATCAAACGGGAATAGATCTTTCAGATGCCATCAAAGATAACATGGATAAGAAGACTCAACGTGATTCGCAGAGACATAAGAATAATACCAAATTGCACTAATACTTATTTTAAGCCAGGAGTCCGTTCTATAAATTCATCATATAATAAGGTATGACGACTTTCTAAAGGAATTTTCCATCCTTTAATAAATAAGTGTTCTATTTTCGTTTTAGTTTCAAAGGCATCTCCATCACAAATAAATAAATTGGCTATTTTGCCTTTATCTAGACTTCCTATCTTATCACCCACACCGAATATTTCAGCAGTATTTATGGTCACAGCTCTTAATGCTTCTTCTGTTCCCATTCCGTACGCTGCTGCAAAACCTGCATTAAAAGGTAAATTTCTAACGTTTTCAGCATTGTCTGTTCGAATGGCAACTCTCACACCTGCTTTCATCATTATGGAAGGATTTGTATATGAGGAATCATAGCTATCATTATCTCTACCTGGTACACTAAGTATTGGTCCAGTGATCACTGGGATTCCATATTTAGCTAACTTATCTGCTACTCTCCATCCTTCGGCTACACCGGTAAATACAGCTTTGTATTTTTTTTCAGTAATCCATTCGATAGCTGATTCAATATCTTTTTTTGAGTTGACTTCTATAAAAATAGGTTCTTTTCCGCTCACTATAGGAAGCAATGCAAGCATTTGTGGGTTATTTGTAGATAGAGTAATATTTTCTGATCTAGCTGCTGAATCCATTTTCATGTAGTTATTGGCAGTATCCCAAATATCATTAATCTTTTTGATTGCCTTTTCAGCATCCTTTTTTATATCGTCTTCAGATCTTCTATCCCATCGACCACGTCTGCCCGTGGAAGGAAATCTCATAACTACTCTTTCAGAACCAGCTGACATTTGGTCTGGGTTATAACCGAATAAATGGATGAGCGCGCCAGTTCCAGGGAAAGTACCTCCATCAGGTTTGGCAAAGACAGTCGTTATGCCATTTACTCTAGTGACTGGTATTGCTACGGCATTAGGATTTACGGCAGTGAGTGCTTTCATATGTGGGACAAAATCTCCAAGTTCATTAAAGTCATTAGTAAGTGAGATAGCATCAATTTCTACCAAACCTAATCTACATCCTCCATCGATCAAGCCAGGATAAATTTGTTTTCCACTACAATCTATGATCTTTGCCTCAGAGACTGAGATAGATTTGCCAATATCAACTATGACTCCGTCTTTAATTAATAAATCTCCTATAAAAGTACCTGATGTGACAGTGTGTAGATTACCATTTTTTAATAGGAAAGTGCCAGATTCTGCTTTTTTTACTTGTTGTGCATTTATATTAAATAACAATAAAGTACAGACTGATAGAATATATATTTTTAAGAAATGCATTTTATAACTTTATATTAATAATGAAATTAATGGCTGTGATTTTTGGAAAATTTATACCGCATAAATTTGGCATAGCTATCTTCCATAAGCAATTCTTCTAAACCATGCATACAACCTTGTGATTCGTGGTGTCTTTGGTTCTCATAAAACGAAGAATAAGTCTCATTTGGATTGATATCAATACGCATATCTGCATCATCATTTTTAATGTCAAATTTAACAATGCCGTCTACGATAGTCATTTGAGGGATTGTATAAATAGATAACGGGTGTTGACTGAAAATAGCAATATCGCCATCTTTTCCCACTTCTATAGATCCTACTTTGTTATCTATGCCTAGTTGTTTTGCAGGATTAATTGTGATAAGTGCCAATGCTTCATCATCTGTTAGGTTACCATATCTTTGTGTCTTTGCAGCTTCATGATAAAGGTGTCTAATAAGTTCTTCCGAATCAGAATTTATAGAAGTCACTACGCCGTTTCTTGTCAATATAGCCGCATTATAGGCAGTAGAATAATATACCTCAAATTTGTAAGCCCACCAATCTGCAAATACTGAAGCGGTTGCACCAAAAGCGGCAAGTTCAGGCGCTACTTTAAATCCTTCATTCACATGCTGAAAACAAATTTTATTGATGCCGAAGTCTTTTAGGACGCGCATCAACATTAGTATTTCATCAGCTCTGTATGAGTGACAGTGTATTATGATATCACTTTTAAGAATATCCGCAATAGTCTCGTTTCGGAGACTGTATACAGGCGAAGTTTTAGTAATGCCTTTTTTATAATCATCCCATTCCTTCATATATAGCTGTGCCTGACTGAAGGCATTTCTGAATATTTGTTCCACACCCATCCTTGTATTAGGAGATATTTTACTACCTTCACCATGCGTTCTTATTGGGTTTTCACCTAATGCAAATTTTATGGTACGTGGAGCGCCTTGCATTCGAAGCTCGTCAGGATTAGTGGTACCAAAACGATGTTTGATTGTTTCGCATTGACCACCGATGGCATTTGCAGAACCGTGCATAGCATGTGAAATAGTGACACCACCAGCAAGAGCTCTATAAATCGCAACATCCAAAGGATCCAAAACATCACCCACGTTAACTTCGGCAGTTACAGGACTTGTAGCTTCATTGATTACGTCTAATGCAATATGTGAGTGGGCATCAATAATTCCAGGCATTACGTATTGGTTATTTGCATCAACAATTCGTGTGCCTTCAGGCGCGGTAAGGTTTTTGTCTATTTTAGCGATTTTACCATTGATGATTAATATATCTGTATTTTCTTTGACACCATTCGTAACAGTGAGTAATGTTCCATTTTTTATCAAGATGTTTTGAGACAAAATATCCTTTGGTAATAATATGACAATAAGTAGAATATATTTTAACATGGGTTTGTTATTAGGTTATTAGAAATTTAGTTTTGGTTCGCTCTCATAACTTCCCTTAATTGGGAAAGAACCAAAAGAGGCGACATTAACATTTCCTGTATAAATTTTATCTTCAAAATCTAATGAAAAATCAACTTTCACAGGTGTACTTAGACTGGCCATTATACTAAATGTGAGCTTAGTTCCATCCACATTTATGTCGGTGGCAACATCTTCATTAGAGGACGTATCGTCTTTTACAGATATTTTGAAATCTGAACCATCTTTTTTAATATTAATTTTACCTTTTTGTATTGCGCCAGGTATTTCAACTTCGTAGGACCAAAGACCAATCATTTTGTGGTCTGTTTTACTATCTTTTTGTTTTCTAGGTTTCTCTGAGTAATCATATTTTTTGCCGTCAACGAAAACAAACTTGATCACAGATTTTTCATCAAAATAAGATTTGTCTGTAATGGTAAGATTGGCAATTTTTCCCTTTTCTACAGTCCCAAGAAGATGACTTAAACCGAGTATTTTTGCAGGATTGGTAGTAAGAGCAGCTAAGGCGCCATTTTCACTAAGACCATTTTCAATTAGTTTTTTAATTGTCTTTTTAATATCTGATGGCTTACTGTTTAAAAAAGAAAATCCAAAGTTTATTCCGTTTTTTTCAAAATTAGCAGCTTGGGCCAAATATTCTTTGACAATTGCTGCTTTCTTCGCATCATAATCTTTTTTCTCAGGATCTAATTTTTCTTTTTTGATTTCTTTAACTTCGGTTTTTAAAGAATCCTTTTTTTCATCATCTTTAGCTTCTTTTTCCTGTGGTTTTTTCTCTTCTCCAGGAAGATCTAAAGAAAGAAGCACAGGTATATTTTGTTGTTTTATTTTATCAATATAGTGCCATCCTTGTTTTACTTCTGTTAATACAAGGTCAAACCCAAACTCTTCTTTAAGTAAAAGTGCTTTATGTACATCTTTAGTCTTTTGTGCCACAATGTATAGCGGCTGCTTTTTTGTGGTGACGGGATAAAGAGATTTTAATTCTTTGTTGTAATCAGGCCTTGCAAGGCCACTTGGGTTTTTTAAAAACTTCTCTTCATGCTGACCAGCAATCTTTGCATTTTGGTATAAATCTCGGAATTTAGCCATAATCCCTATCAATGTTGATGGGTAAACGCCTCTTGATGTTTCGAATTGGAAATTTTGAGCGGATTCAGATTTCAATATCATTTCATCTGTGTTTCCTTCACCGAGTAGGAAAATACTACTTTGTCCTGGAAGCATCATGCCTCTTGGTGCTACTTGAGATAATCCAAAACCAGCTGTTCGCATGTCCGTTACTGACTTGTCGTTAGGGTTATAATTTTCATTTGATAAAAACTGAGGAGTGATACCTGCAATATCATTTGGCGGATTACCAGGGTCTGCTATTCTAGGTCTATCTTTTTGTTCTGGTTTTGTAATACCTGTATTTGAGTAGGCATCTATAAAACCAGCGTACACATACATGGAGTCAGCAAGTAAAATCTGAGCATTATATGGTATTTTTAGATTAGGTCCAATATCTGTTATAAATCCATCTTTAACAATGATATTTTGTCCTGAAAGTATTACACCAGGTTGTTTTACCAAAAAGCAGTTTTTGATATAATGTGTATTACTCAGAGGTTTTGGTGTATCACTATTTTGAGCCTTTATGGTGAGCATACCAGCAAAGCAATAGACAAGACATGATAAAATAAATATAAACCTTTTTGTGTTCATGTGAAAATATTCGGATAATAGCATAATTGAAGATCAAATATACACCTGATATTGATATTTACATATTTTTTAGTTGTCAATTCCAATTATTGTAAATTTTAACTAAACGGAATGATGTTATTATAATTTTGTTGATTTGAGGTCTCCAAAAAGCCAAAAAGCAATTATAATATCAAGTAAGAGTAAATAATAATGAAAAGAAAAGTAATTTTGCTAAAAATATTCTCGCTAGTGAAGTACCTGTTTTTCGTTTTATATTTTGTAATGTTGTATGCGTGTGGACCAAAAACCATTTTTGATCAAAATGAAGATGTACCCAATCCTTGGTCATATGCAGATAAAATTAGTTTTGAATATGAGGTTCAAGATACATCAGTAGCTTATGATTTACTTTTAAGTATCAATCATGAAATAGATTTTTCTTTTGAAAACCTTTATTTAAATATCACAACAGTTTTTCCTGATGGAGAAAAAATAACAAATCCTGTTTCATTTCAATTATCAGATAGTCAGACCAATTGGATCGGTGATTGTGGAAGCAAAAACTGTGATATTGAAATAGAAATGTCTACAAAAGCATATTATAAAAAGAAAGGAAAATATACATTAATATTCGACCAACATTCGAGAAAAGACAGCCTTGAAGGTATTAATTCACTGACTGTGAAAATTCAGGAACATGAAGAATAAATACATAGACTATATAATTTGGGCCATTTTTGTCATTGCCATTACGTATTTCAAGTTTAATTATCATGAGTTATGGAAAGATGAGTGGCAAGCTTGGTTTGTTGCAAAAGACAAAAGTCTTACAGAAGTTTTTTCTTTCCTTTATTATGAAGGTCACCCGGCACTTTGGTATATATATTTAAAGATATTTACATTTTTCTCTTCACTAGCGAGACCTGAATACATTATTCACTTTGCACATACCATCACAGTAGCAGCGGGATTATATTTTCTATTTGTTAAGTTTAGACTACCTATAATTGTCAAGGTGTTGTTAGCATTATCTTACTTTGTATTTTTCGAGTATGGTATTGTAAATAGAGGCTACTTCCTTGTAATATTATTTGCCTTTTGGGCTGCAAGCCTTTTAAAAAAGGAGGATTATTCACGAGTTCAGCTAGGAGTGGTACTTTTTCTTTTGTGTCAGACCGAGGTATATGGTGCATTGATGGCAATAGCTCTAGGTTTTTATGTGATGATGAAAGAAAAAAATATTTTTACTGCTTTGCAAGGCAAGGATATTATTGGCTTAGCTGCAGGTCTATTATTTTTTGTAATATCTGTCTTCCCTAGGAGTTCTGGTCACGTCAGCAAAACTAGCGCAAAAAAGCTTGAATTTATAGACAAGATTCTGACTTCTTTTCAGGGAAATCTCAGTAATACTTATGCCATCGGATCTACAAATGACACATTTACTTACGGATGGACTTCTATAGGACTTTTGATATCTATGTTATGTTTAGCAGGGATTGGCTTTGTGTTTTATAAGAATAAGATATTGCTAAAAACATTTTTGATATATTTAGCAATGATGATAGCGTTTAGTGTTCTGTTTTTCCTAGGAGGTATCAGACAATGGGGTATGGGATTTGTTTTTTTTATAGCTTTGCTAGAGATCAGAGGTTTGGATATTAAAAAAGAACTTTTACCTACACTAGTTATCAGTGTATTTGCTATTTTTAATATTGTCCATAATGGAAAAGCAGTAGTAGAAGAAAAGAATATACCGTTTACGAATGCAGAACTCGCTGGCCAATTTATCAAAGAAAAGATACCAGAAAAAGTGCCCATAGTAGCTATCAATAAATTTGAAGCGACACCAGTAATTGGGTATGCAAGAAGAAGTTTTTATGAATTGCCAGACGGCGTTCCATTCAGTTATTTCAGATGGGTAGACAAAATATATCTACCTGTTGAAAACGAACTTAAATTGTTTGCAAAATTTAAAGGTGTGGGAGGAATTGTCGTTTTATCACCAAAACCACTTGATGCAGATAGATTTCCTTCTTTGCAATTGTGGCAAAAATGGGAAGATAAAAACTATAAAAACGAAAATTATTATTTGTACACTTTAGCATTGTCTGGAGCAAGAGAACAAAAACCTGTGACGCCTTTAGAATAATTTTAGCACAAAAAAAGATAAGCAATCGTTCTTTTAATAAAAAAAATTGAGCGACTTGCTTATCTTTTAGCAGAAAACTTTGTTTTTTGTTTGAGTATATTCCTTCTTTTACAAGGAATGTTAATATTAATTATTTAGGACATTCACCAGGTGTAAATTCTGTAATGCTTGAACAACTTGCTACACAAGCATTGCCATATGTTTTATTATTACATCCGCAAACAGGATCATATTGCTGGGTACATACACAATCATTGTTAATATTTTCTACGCATGTAGTTGAATCTTCTTTGCAGCACGATGTCACTACAAAAAGTATGAAAGCGACACTACTGATTTTTAAAAACTTAATTATCTGTGACATACTATATATTTTTGGTACAATATTAAAGACGGAAATATTGAGTAAAAAGTTGGTACTAAAACAGTTGGTATCCTAAACCGATCTGAAAATTTCTCAACGTTGTATCCGCATTTTCAATTTCATTACCTTGAGGATCAGTAAAAACTACATCTTTATAAAAAGAAGATAATCCACCAGCATAGTGAGCTTGCAAAAATAGTTTGTCTGTTGCAAATATTCTGACACCTACCACATAGGTAAAATCGGTACCACTAGATACTTTCGTAACAGCCTCTTCCCACGCATCTCTGATCTTGTATTTTTCTGATCCCCTGATTCCGACACCGAGTCCGCCATATATAGCTAATTGCTTAAATAATTTATATTGAACTTGTGGAATTATATCAAGATATTGAAACTTGTAACCATCAATAAAATCAGTGGTATCTGCATTTAAACCAAAGCCTTTCTGAGAAAATTGTATATCCAAAGAAATACACAAATTTTCAGTAAGATGAAATTCTGGTTTTACAGATAGGAAGTAATTAGTGCTAGATGTGGGTTTAAAACTATCTAAATTATCTACTTTTAGGTTACTGAAATTTGCACCTCCGCCTAGAGATAGACCCAATTGTGCAGAAACAGAGACACTTGTACAAAATAGAATAAAAAGGAAAACGATGTTTTTCATGATAAAAAAATTTGTGATGAATAAATTATAGTCGGGAAGTGATAGTGACAGTTACTGATGAAACGTCAACCTTTTAGGTCTTATTGTGGATTATATGTTAACGGTGAATTTAGAAAATAAGTTTACTTTTGGCTTAATGGATGGTATTTCATCATCGTGTCACGCAAATAATTTCTATCAACATGGGTATAAATTTCTGTAGTCAAAATAGATTCGTGTCCCAACATCTCTTGCACAGCACGTAAATCTGCTCCACCTTCTACGAGATGTGTAGCGAATGAATGACGAAAAGTATGCGGACTTACCGTCTTCTGAATTCCTGCAAGGGCTACAAAATTTTTGATCATAGTGAATATCATTACCCGACTCAAGCCCCTTCCTCTTCGATTTAGAAAAAGAATATCTTCAGACCCTTTAGCGATACTAGGTAAAGACATTCTTTCTGTTGCCATATACAAATTAATATGCTTTACTGCCGAATCTCCTATAGGCACGAGTCTTTCCTTATTGTTTTTACCCAACACTTTTACAAAACCTTGATCTGGAAAATAATTACTTATTTTTAACGTGATCAACTCCGAAACACGCAGTCCACAGGCATATAAGGTTTCGAGCATTGCGCGGTTTCGTTGACTATGTGGCAGAGACAGGTCTATAGAATTCAGTATTAAATCAATCTCTTCATAACTAAGTACATCGGGCAGGGTGCGTTGAAGTTTAGGACTTTCTAGAAGTTCAGACGGGTCGGCATCAATGATGTCTTCCATGATTAGAAACTTATAAAATGCCCGAATTCCGGATATGATACGAGCTTGACTTTTGGGTTCAAGACCAAGATCGTTAATGTAATAAACAAATCCTGTGAGATGGTCACCATTCAATTTATCTGGCGTAAGGTCTATTTTTTGTATGAGTACATACTCTAATAGCTTGCCCACATCTCTTATATAAGCTTCAATAGAATGGTGTGAAAGCGATTTTTCTAAAAGAAGATAAGCCTTAAAACCTTTTAAACTACTATTCCAATCCATATTGACACTTCATATAAATATTCATACACTCAAACGTTTTTAATTATTATTTGTTATCAACGATTATATTTGCTTGAATATCTTTCTGACAAATGTCTTTAGGAAAAACTCCAAATATTTGGCCAATAAATCAAAACAACAACGTTTTAAAAAATAGATAAAATGAAAATAGGTATTGTATGTTACCCAACGTTTGGTGGTAGTGGAGTGATCGCTACCGAACTTGGAATAGGTTTGGCGGACAAAGGACATGAAGTGCACTTTATCACATACAAAAGACCAGTAAGACTTACCGCTTTTCATTCGAATGTTTTTTTTCATGAAGTGACGTCTCTTGAGTATCCACTTTTCGAAAATGCACCATACGAGACAGCATTGGCTAGCAAAATGGTAGATGTAGTCAAGTTTGAAAAGTTAGATATTTTGCATGTCCATTATGCAATACCTCACGCAGCCGTTGCTTATATGGCAAAACAAATATTAAAATCCCATGGCATTAATATTCCTGTGATTACTACTTTACATGGTACAGACATTACGCTTGTAGGTGCTGACAATTCTTTTGCTCCCGTTGTAGAGTTTAGTATCAATGAGTCTGACGGTGTGACTGCAGTTTCAGATCAGCTAAAGCAAGAAACTTTATCTACATTTGATATCAAAACAGATATTAAGGTTATTCACAATTTTATAGATTTCAATCGTTTTCGCAAAACCAATAAAGACCACTTTAAAAAAGCGATAGCCCCAGAAGGTGAAAAGATATTGGTTCACATTTCAAATTTCAGAAAAGTAAAAAGAGTAGAAGATGTCATTGCTGTATTCAGTATTGTGAATAAAGAAGTAAGGTCTAAGTTACTTTTGATAGGTGACGGACCTGAAAGAAAAACGATGGAAGACTTGTGTCGTAGTTATCATCTCTGTGAAGATATAAGATTTCTGGGCAAACAAGAAGCCGTAGAAGAAATATTGGCCATTGCTGACTTATTTATTTTACCTTCCGAAAACGAAAGTTTCGGTCTAGCAGCTTTGGAAGCGATGGCTTGCGAAGTACCAGTGATCTCTTCTAATGCAGGAGGTATTCCAGAGGTAAATATAGACGGTGTCACAGGTTATATGTGTGACGTAGCTGATGTAAATTGTATGGCAAAAAGATGTGTACAACTGCTAGAAGATGAAGAAAAGTTGGCATCTTTTCGTAAAAATGCATTTGCTCAAGCAAAAAGATTTGACATACACGAAATCTTACCAATTTATGAACAGTATTATCTAGAAATCATAGAAAAAAGTAACGTTAGATTTCTATTAGCCAATAAAGCACTAGTTAATTAACGATTAGTATCTTAGTGACAAACGCTTCCTTGTCTCTAGATGTATTTTCACTTGCACTGAATACTAAATAGACACCAGTTGCTGCTCGTCTACCATTATAATCTTGACCATCCCAAATAGCTTGTCCACCCAAGGCTTTTGTTTCATAAATCAGTTTACCATTGATATCTGTGATTTTAACATTGGCGTCTCTGACGAGACCTTTAATGGCTATCGGACCAGTATGATCTGGTCTGACAGGATTTGGGAAAGCATAAACTTGCGATTCATTGTGGTTTAGGACGCCACCAGTGGTTTCTGTTTTGAAACTTTGTATACCGCCTGTAGTAATTATAAACATCTCACCAGTGATAGGGTTGAAGGTGAGTTCTGTCACGACATCTGTCAACAATGGAGAGTTTTTTGTATCAAATTTTATTATTTGACTTGTCCCATCAGATGATTGCACAAAGATACCATTACGAGTACCAAACCATTTTCTATTTGCCCCATCAACACCTATGGATAGAATGTCTTCACTTTTTAATAAGGGAGCAGGTATATCGTCTACTACAACTTTACGAGTAGTGCCTCTACATGCTGTGGCAAATGGATCCCCACAATCAAATACTACAGGTCCTTCGTCTGTTCCTACCCAAATAGATCCATCAAGATCTCTCGCTATACAATTTACTTTGTTGCCTGTGATTTCACTGTTATTTCTGGTAATGTACTTTATTTTATCGTCTGTAGGATCAGCTAAAGAGCCATTTTCGTTAAATACAATCATTCCATTACCGACACCCGTTACCACTATCCACTTATTGTCATTATCATCAAAAACAATATCTGTAAGATTGGTAGCTGCAGGAACACCGAAATTATACCAAATGTCTTCTTTAGTTTTTACCACAAGTGGTTTTTGCGCCCCATAATTGGATATCCAGAGGTTTTCATCTTTATCAAAGGCTAGACTACCTATCCTTGTTCTCGCAAAATCGCCTTCTACTGGCTGGAGGATACTATTGTCTTTATTAAAATGTTCGGTTTCTTGTGTTTCTTCATTATATTTTATGATACCATTCCAATAACCACCGACGTAAACTGTAGGCGATTTGGGATCTAAAGCTATGGCTTCTACACTCGAAAAGTCCGTACTAATCATCAGAGGAATATTGCTTTGATTATAGTTGGTCCATTCTTGATTTTCATATTTATAATATCCCCATCTAGTACCCGTAGGCTGAAAACTTTCTGTGATACCCTGAGAAGTTACATATGCAACATCTTTTTTAAAGCCTACTTTACCCGCCGTATTTGCAAAAGGTCCTCTGAAAGATATTCTTTGGCAAGTCGAAGTCTTTGTGTCGGTATATTTTATAGGATCCCAAAGATCCGCATACCAAACCCTACCTTTTTCATCTTCAATGGCATATTCCACTAGTGAAAAACAATCAGACACACCATTTGTGATATTATCATTATCGTCAATAAATATCATTTTACCACTGAATGAAGCATTTTGCATACCTACCATAATCGATGTTCCTTCATCAGAAATGAATTTAATAATACCTTGAGCAGCAGATGGTTTAAACAATAAACTAAATGATCCATCATTATTCATTTTGTAAATATTGTTATCTATATGCGCATATAAATGACCATGTTTGACGCCCATTCCAGAAACTTCATAAGATTGAGGTAGTCCACTAGACGCAGGTATTAATGTCCATTGATTAAAGTCGGAAAGATTGCGACCATCAAGTGCAACTTTGTATAGACCTTCTTCTGTTCCTGCATATAGCTCATTATTAAAAACCTGAACAGAGAAAACGCGCAAATCGGTAAATGTTGTAAAAGGAAACTCTTGTTTAGCAGGATTAAAGCCCAATACTCCAAAATCAGTAGCAATGTATGATTGTTCTCCATTAACAATGTGTAAGTCATTTATGGATTTGCTACCGACAATACTTGAGTTTGATCTGATAAAAGGTAGAGAATTGACGTCTACACCTTTAAGAATATCAATGTTACTATCTTTGTAGAATATGATTAGCTGATCATTAAATTTGTCATAGGCAATAAATGAAGTATTTACACCAGAAAAACCATCTTCTTTTGCTAAAAAACTGGCAGATAAATCATCTTTATTGATAACAATAATGCCTATTTGAGACCCATAGATGATATTATCTTCACTTTGGGTTACTGTCAAGCCTTCTCGGTATGCTAAATGAGATTTCCATTCGCCAAGCGCTAGATTACTTTGACCGACTAAAACCTGAAAGCAAAAAACTAAAGGGACTATTTTAATAATAAAGTTGATCATAAAATAAAGACGTTTTCATTTTACTTATTAAATGTGCAATTACCGTTTTATATTGTTATCGGAATGATTTTATTTATGCACAAACATTAAAAACCACAAGATTAACTCAAATATTACAAAGGATGTTCTAAAGGTAGAGAAAAGATTTTTCCATTCAAATATTTAAACCCTTAGCGGCAAATACTCTTAAAGTTTTCTTAAAATTCCTGATTTAATAACGTTTTAACCTTAATACAGAATAATATTTGGATATCCTGTTATGATGATTAAACCTTTGGCTAATCCAATTTGTCTATTAGTAACGTTTCTTTTGTTTTAAACAAAACACGTGGATTCCCAATATTTTTAGCTTAAATTATTTACAACCTATCTTTTATGCAATTCAGAATAGTTTTATTCTTCGCCATGCTTTTTCCTTTTTTAGCTTATTCACAAGAGAAAGGACCAGTCACAATTATTTCAGGAAAAGTTATAGAAGAGTCTACAGGTCTACCCTTAGAGTTCGCAACAGTATCATTATTTTCAAAAACAGATAATGCACTATTAAGCGGAGGTCTTACGGGAGTAGATGGGACTTTCAGTGTAGAAGGTAGTGCAAAAGAGATGTATATTCTTATTGAGTTTCTTTCGTTTTCCACAAAGAGAATTGATAATATTATGCCAAAGGACGGTCAAAAATCCGTAACACTTGGCGATATTGTTATAGCTTCTGATGCTGTTGCGCTTGAGACCGTGGAGATCGTAGGCGAAAAAAGCGAAACTACTTTTGCATTAGACAAAAGAGTATTTAACGTAGGCAAGGATCTATCAAATCGTGGCGGAACGGCGCAAGATATACTTGACAATGTTCCATCTGTTACAGTAGATGTAGATGGTGGCGTGAGTCTAAGAGGTAGTGGAAATGTCAGAATTTTGATCGATGGTAAACCTAGTGGATTAGTCGGAATCGGTGGTGCGAATGGATTGAGATCTCTTCCAGCAAATATGATAGATAGAATAGAAGTAATTACCAATCCTTCTGCAAAGTTTGAAGCAGAAGGGATGTCCGGCATTATCAATATTGTATTGAAGAAAGATAATAAAGCAGGTATTAATGGATCATTTGAAGCATCAGGTGGTTGGCCAGAAAATTATGGACTAGGAGCAAATTTGAACTACCGAAAGGGCAAGACCAATTTTTTTGTAAATTATGGTTTTAATTATAATAACAACCCATCAGATGGATATACTTATCAAGAAGCTTATGTAGGTGACACTACGGTAGCAAGTTATATCCTTAGAGAAGGTGAAAGAATTAGATTGGCAAATAGTGTAAGAGCAGGAATGGATTTTTCTTTAAGTGAGTCTCAGACATTGACTGGTTCGTTTTTGTATCGTTATTCATTCAATGATAATAATAATCCTATCAAGTATTTTGACCATAATTTTTATGGCAACGAACCAAGAGGTCGATTTTTAGTACCAACACTTTCTTATTCTTTACGAACAGAAATTGAAAAAGAGACAAGCCCTACATTAGAATACACTCTTGATTATATCAAAAGATTTAAACAAGAAGGGCGAGAACTAAAAGCTTCTGTGCAATTCAGTAGCAATGATGAAGTGGAAAAATCTGATTATACCCAAGGCTTTTATAACATGGGTAACTTCGAAGGAAACACATTGATACAACGGGCAGAAAATGCAGAAGATCAACAAACGATCATTCTTCAAGCTGACTATGTACACCCGTTTTCTAAGGATACTAAGTTTGAAGGTGGATTGAGGTCGCAGTTGAGAGATATCCGCAATGATTATTTGGTAGAAGAGTTAGAAGGTACAGATTGGTTGAGAATAGACAACTTATCCAATGATTTTCGGTATAAAGAAGATGTTCACGCAGCTTACGCCATTTATGGATCCAAAGTGAATAAATTTAGTTATCAAGGTGGATTGAGATTAGAGTATTCTGATATAAATACAGAATTATTAGAAACGAATGAGGTCAATCCAAGAACGTACTTTAACCTTTTCCCAAGTGGACATATCAACTATGAGTTTGCAGGTAAGAATCAATTTCAACTTAGCTATACTAAAAGAATACAAAGGCCAAGATTTTGGGACTTAAATCCGTTCTTTACATTTGCTGACAATAGAAATATATTCAGTGGTAACCCAAATCTAAACCCTGAGTTTACTGATAGTTATGAACTAGGTCATATCAAGTTTTGGGAAAATGGAAACATTGGTACTAGTTTGTTTTGGAGACATACCACTGATGTAATCCAAAGGGTAACTACTTTTAATCTTGACGGTACGACCAATACTAGACCATTAAATCTAGCCACCTCTGATAATGCCGGCATAGAGTTTTTGTTTGCATACAATCCCAATAAATGGCTCAAGCTTGATGGTAATGTAAATCTTTTTAGGAATGTGATCAAAGGTGAGTTTGATGGATTAGATCTTGGTGCTGATAGCTACAGTTGGTTCGGAAGAGTTGGGTCGAGGGTATCTTTCTGGAAAAACGCTGACTTTCAGTTGAGATTTAATTATCGTGCACCAGTTGATATCCCACAAGGTGTACAGTTTCCACAATATATAGTAGACATTGCATTCAGCAAGGACTTTTGGTCCAATAATGCATCATTTACATTGGCAGCGAGAGACTTATTCAATTCTAGAAGAAGAAACTCAGAGATATTTACAGATGACTTTTATCAAAGAGTCGATCAACAATGGAGACGAGCTCCCATCGTAGCCACAGTCAATTATCGTTTGAATATGAAAAAAGAACGTAAAAAACCAGGTAGAGAAGGTGAGTTCGAAGGTGGAGGTGATATGTGATAAGTGGTTAAGGGTTATTTTAATGTCTTAGGAAATCACTTTGAAGGTTCTAAAGGTAAACTTACTTTTTATAATCATGATTTGACAGATATAAAAATGTCAACTTCTGCATTTTCGGGGTTTTGGGTGCGTTCATCATAGACTTCAAAGTCTGCGGTAAACGCTCTGTTCAAATCAGCATTCCAGATTTTGGTCCACTCTTCATAAACAATGCCTTGCATCAGATTGCCTTTTGCTATTCGTTTTATATACGTCCGCTCTTCAAATGTTTTGCCAACTAAACCATATGATATTTGATCCAAGTTTGATACCTTACATCCAAGTATCGTAGTGTATGGTTTAGTATGATCTTTTTCATAATCGGTATAAATACAATACAAAGTATTATTTATTTTATTTGGTATTTGATCCATAATGCCTTCCGATATAAAACGATTCCAAAGAGCAGGAATATCTTGAACTGATTGTCCATTTTCATTGGTCGTTCTCAATGCGATACCAATTATGTGGAATGTCTTTATTTGCTGATTCATTTTATTTTTTTGATTTAGCTGCAAAAGTATGATGCCCTTATGACAGCGTTATGTCAAGGGTTAATATTGAATTAGAATATTTCCTTCGAAAATTTTTGTAATTAAAAAGACCAACTACCTTTTAATAGATAATTGGTCTCCCTTATATTTTGATATCTAATTGTACTTTAAAAAGTAAGTTCTGCGCCAAATGTAACCAATCTCGGCAATCCCAATCTGATGCCTTGTGGCCTTCGCGAAACGATATATCTTTCGTCTGTGATGTTTTTGATACCAATTGAAAATGTAGTATTCCAAGGTTTGAGTTTATAATATACATTGCCATCTATCGTATGGTAGTTCGGAATGAGTCCAGTTCTTCCATCAGGACTAGCAATAACAGTATTCAGTTCATCGGTATATTGGTCGCTTACATAATTGGAAGCGAACCTAATACCCAAGCCACTATAAGTCTCAAAGGTTACGGCTGAATTTATCAAAAGATTAGGCGCATAAGGAGTAGTGTTTCCACTCAATAATTCTCCACCTTGCTGTCTGTCTCCTTCAAAATGTGCATCGGTGTAGGTTGCATTGGTATTGATGATCAATGCATTTTTGGTCCAACCAAGCATTTGACTAATGTCCAATGTTACAGCCCCTTCTATGCCTTGATGAACAGTTTCACCACCATTGACTAAGCCCGCTCCTGTGCCACCACTCGACTCAGATACTGGAATAATCTGATTGCTGAAATTCATGTGAAAAGCCGTCAATTCTGCATGTATTCCTTTAGCAATGTCTGCTCTCACACCAAGTTCAGTATTAATACTTTTTTCCGCGGCAAGATTATACACTTCACCATTATTAGATATTGCATCTTTGGTACGTGGTGGCGCAAATCCCATATGTACACCACCGAAAATATTGACTTTCTGACTTGGTTTCCAGTTAAATCCTCCACCTGGTATTAACTGACTCACATGATTATTACTAGTAAGGAAGGTATCTCTCAAAACATTCTGTCCACCGACTGCAAATGTCCGTCTAAATATATCTCGACCATAACTAAAATGTTCCAATCTCACGCCATAGTGTAGCTCAAATTGGCTAGAGATTTCAGATACATTTTGTGCATAAATACTTAGAGCATTTCCTGGTCTTTCTTCATCTTCTACCAAGGCGCCTGAAGAAGCATTTGCTTTAGTGCCATTGATGCGTTGCTCGTCTGCTTTTTCATGCATAAACCTTGCACCTGTCTTAAGTTTATGATTAATACTGAAGAATGAAAAAGATCTTTCAAGATTAGACTCTACACCTAGTACTTCAAAACTTCTATTTCTATGTGCATTTTGATTTCTCATGTAGATAGCGCCACCAGGAATCGACTCATCGCCCCAAGTTACACCTGTCCAGTTGGATGGTTTGTTGTTGTTATTGGTATTAGATACAAAATCTTGGCGTCTCCAGTCACGAGTCGTTGTATAGGCAAAAGCAGTGGATTTTAATTTGGTTTTGTCATTAATTTTCAGATCGTGATGTACACTCATGCTATATCTACGCACAGAAAGCAAGTCATCAGGTGCCATGTGGACAAAATCTTGTCCACCTTTTTCATACATCGTTTGTGTCAGTCCGATATAGGTCGCATCGGAGACTTCATTATAAAAGCCAAGCTTGATAGATATTGCTGATTTTTGCGAATAATTGAATAGTAATTTTGCATTTAAATCTGTGATGTCAAATCCTGTGTAAGCCAGTTTATCTGCTCTTTTTTTCAATAAAGAAATGTGATAACCAGTTTTGCCAATGGTGTTGCCATAATTAATTAGACCATTGATATATCCACCATTTGCCGCTTGAAGACGTATTTTACCCGATGCTTCTGCAGGTGGATTTGCTGTTAGATAATTGATGACGCCTCCTACCGTCTGTGGTCCATAAAGAATCTGACCAGCACCTTTTAAGATTTCTATGCCTGCCATTCTATCAATAGGTGGTGTATAATACATCTCTGGCTCACCATAAGGAGCAAGTGCCACAGGGATACCATCTTCGAGCACAAGTACAGACCTACTTCTGTCAGGATCAAGCCCACGTATGCCTATATTTGCACGCATACCTGCGCCTTCTTCGTCCACAACATGCACGCCAGGCGTACGTCTGAAAACTTCATTGCCAGAGATAGGGTTGATATTTTTGATTTCTTTGGTATTAATAAAAGAAACGGATCCAGGTATTTTAGAGAAAATTCGATCGTTTTTGCCAGTGATCAATACTTCTGGAAAAATGACCTCATCTTCATCAAATATGATATCCAATGTTATTGGCGAGTTGCCATCAAGCGTGATTTCTCTAGTTATCGTCTTGTATCCTATAGCAGATATTCTAAGGGAATAGGTTCCAGGTTTGATATTGACTATGTTAAACTGCCCATTAAGATCAGAAGTCGTGCCTACCAAAGTCCCATCTATAGTGATGTGCGCACCGATGATTGGTTCGGAAAGGTTAGATTTGATCATTCCCGTGATGACAGGGATGACTTCATTGTTTGGATTATGGGAAGCAAATGTGTTTGTATAACCAAAAACAGCGATGATGACAAATAAATAAATTGGTGTAAAAAGACAACGCATAACTATGTTTATTTAGATTAATTCTAACGAGCACAAAGGTAGTTGCTGTAAAGAATATAGCCAAATTTTATTTAGATTAATTCTAGTTAAAAATGAATGTCATTAAATCCGTAAATATTATATTGAAATGTAGTGGCCTTTTTAATATCATTATAATTTCTTTATGAAGTAATCTATCTCCATAAAAAAAGCCTTCTGAAAAATCTAATTCTCAGAAAGCTAAATAAATTCTAATTTATGGCAACATTCTTACCTTATCACAGTAAAATCTCCTGATTTCAGTTTTAATGTTGAGCTATTATGTAGTATCTCTGCTACAAAAATTTACACATCTGGAACAACAAATTCGTAGGAGATTCTCCGCTACCAAGTTATGTTCTTTTGGTATCCTACCAGCATTATAATGAAAGATAAATAGATCTACATAATGCGAAGCAACTATTGCTTGTGCAATAGTTGCTTCGCATTAGCGACATCCACCAAATAATCTGGCTTATGATCGAAAGTACTAACTCTGGTAACACTTTTAGAAACTGTTCGTCGTAGTCTCCCCACTACAATGCAATAACTGCATAAGCAATTCCACAAGTCAACCAATTCCGCAAATCCAACAAAAAAATAACAATCACTTTACCTTCACCACCTTCCCAATCGTATCGTCCCAATTATGCCCACCAAATTTCACCAAATCTTCCCGATGCATTCGATACCCATGCGTCACTTCTCCATGATTAACTAAGCTATTTTGCAAATCCTGCCCTTTAACTACTTTAGCCCCACCTTTTTCATCAGCTTCATACCACTTTTGTTTATCTGAATTTTCCATTTCACGACCACATTTGTGGATCAGTTCTTCTTCTACTGAAATTAAACTATCATAAGTCGTTGCTTCGTTATCCACCAAGTCAAGAACTGACATATATGTCATACCCGTCACTTCTTGAATAGTTCCCTCTCGCCATACTTGCATGAAGACAAATGTCCACGGAGTGCTTGTTTCATTGGGTTTTGGCAAGGTAAAATCACTAAATTCTATCTTCTCATTGCGATGACAAGCGATGGACAATGCATGCTCATAATTAGCCACTTGACCTTCAAAATCTACATGATAATACCCTATTTTCACAGTCATTTGATTACCTTCCACACCTTTTCCGAATAGGATTTGACGGTTCAGTCTCCACGCTTTTTGATCAGGCGTTTTTTTCACAAGAATGCTACCATATAACCCAGTATTATACTTATGAAAGAAATTAAACTTACTGAACGCCTGCTGTGCAGATGCATTTTTAAGACCATTTTTGATTGTTTTGTGCCCTTTTGGTTGCGTCATATCACTTCGTAAAGCTTTGATCAAAATTTGAACTACTTTTGACGCATAGTCATGATTCGTATGCCCTTGGGTGAGATGCAACAATCCGTTTCTGAAAAGCTTGCCACCCGAGGATGCAACTGCAAACTCGCACTGATTTTTACGTGTTACTTCATACTGAGGAGCTGTCCGCATCTTTTCTATATCGACCTTACCTATCGTCCGAGAGACGAGTTCTTCATTCAGATAATAACTTACAGTATTACCTACTCTACCTACAAATTGAATAAGAGAAACTTGTGTGCCCATAAATAAATAATTTTTATTATCTTACTAACGAACGAAATACCCCATTTAATGCGGCCTTAACGGAAATTTAACGCTGTTTTTGCTGAGAGTGGGATTAAATAATTTTTTATATTTGTAATTTTAACAGTTTCCTTAACATTTCTTTATTTAACTTTCGACCATTAAGCTGAGTGCAACGAAGACTAATGAGCGAAAGTCGTTATATTAAATTACTTTCAACATCTAAAATACAACCATCAAAGCTGTCCCACTAGGGACAAAATATAAGTAGAAAATACATCGAAACCCAATCTTCGTGCCTTAAGGTACGAAACAAAATAATCTGCGGAATCTGCGTAGTCTGTGAGATATAAAACTCATCTTCATTATAAGATCTCGAAAACCTGTACCGTTAGAGACAAAATATCGGTAGAAAAAACAAGATCAAAACCCAATCCAGTGCCTTTAGGTACGAAACAAAAACACAAATGACATCCTACAGATATTTGTCATGCCTTAGCGCCTTAGTGGCAACTAAATTTTCCAATAAAAAAACCTTCAAAATCTACCCATTTTCGCGCCAAAAAACCTATCTTTATACCATATTCAACTGTGGAAAATCAAATGCTACTATAAATCTAGATTTTATACCAAATCTAGCCCTAAACTCTCTAAAACTACCATTTTTCACAAAAACACACAAGGGTTGTCCCGACGTTGTCCCAAGGTTGCGCTGAGGTTGTCTCGACCTTGGCCCGACCAAGATCCATAGATGGTAGCATGATGTTCCATATATAATCCTATAACGCTTCGTAGCTACTCAAAGTGTAAACAGTATACACTTAAGTTTAAATACTGATATAGCACACATTCTGTGCAACCTTTTTAAACATGCCCATTAATAAAAAAAGTAATGCTCTATCATCAAAAGTCAATAGTATGAAAACCATAATAATTTTTCTTCTTATAATTCATCATAAAAAAAGCCTTCTGAAAAATCTAATTCTCAGAAGGCTATATAAATTCTATTTTAATTTTATAGCAATATTCTTACCGTATCACGGTAAAATCTCCTGATTTCACTATTAGTTTCGAGCCATTTTGTAATATCTCTGCTACATAGACGTATACTCCTGTAACTACTCCAAGTCCATTTAATGTTCCATCCCAACTTAAAGATTCTTGATCAAGCGATGCTTTTATGACATGGACATTATTACCCCATCTATCATAAATGGTTATATTTAATAACTTCTCGTTATCGGTAAAAAGGATTTCCCAACTATCATTCCTTCCATCACCATTAGGTGAAAATATATTGGGAAATTCTATCTCATTTACTAATTTTCTCAATTTGACATTTACTGGATATGTAAATGCACAGCCATTATCGTCTGTAAGTCTTATAGAATATAGTACCGGTTCTTGTATCTCTACTACACTTGGTTCTATACAATCAGCACAACTTAAATAATCTGCTGGACTCCATAGAATATTTTGCGGCAATGGTTCTATACCAACATCCAAGATTGAGGTCATCCCTAGAAAAAGCAAAAACTCATCTTTCTCCAAAGTAAAGCCTTCTGCAGTAGACGGAAGTATATCAAATGATTGGGTATACGAACAATCTACATCTCCCTCTATTATTAATGTGTATTTTCCTGGCACTAAGTTTTCTATTGTCAACGGAAATACTGGGTTGACCAATAAATTATTGCCCAGTCTAATGGAATAATTTGTGCATCCTTGTACTTCTGTTATCGTTACTTTTCCGTCGTTTTTGTCTGGACAACTTTCGTTGATTATAGTTACACTTGCTTCTATAAAATCTTGATTGTAATTGACTATTACATACGTGTACTTAGTACATCCTTGGGTAGTTAATGTTGAATCTACCGTTAATCCTTCTGTATAACTATCATTAAATATTACACCATTGATTGTAATGGAATCCCCTTTAGTTATTGGTATTTTTAATGTATCTACTATAATTTGGTAAAACGATAAGATAACATTCACAATACTATCACATCCATTAGCTGAACCATTGGCTATAGTTTGGCTTCCTATTGGATTGCTTTCATCGAAAAGTTCACCATTGATGACTGTACTTTCGCCAACACATATGGTATCTCTTAGGATAAATGCTGTAGGAAGGTTGAAGTGGATACTTATATTGATGATAGAATCACATCCATTAGCAGATCCATTGACTATTGTTTGACTTCCTATTGGATTGCTTTCATCAAACAGTTCTCCGTTAATAATTATATTGTCGCCAGCACATATGGTATCCCTCAGCGTAAATGTGGTCGGCGAGACAAAGTGAATACTTATGTTGATGATAGAATCACATCCATTAGCGGAACCATTTGCTATTGTTTGACTTCCTATTGGATTGCTTTCATCATACAATTCACCATTGATGACTATACTTTCTCCTGAACATATGGTATCTCTTAACGTAAATGTTGTTGGTAAAAGGTAAGTGAGATTTACATTGATTATGGAATCACACCCTAAAGCAGATGCCCCGATTAATATTTCTTGACCAATCAGATTGCCTTCATCATATATTGTACCATTAACCGTTATAGATTCTCCGCTGCACAATGTGTCGTTTAATGCAAATGTTGGTGGGTTTAGGATCGTTATATTCACATGAATAATCGAATCACATTGACTCGCATCATTAGACACGATTACTTCTGTACCTGATAGGTTTGTGGCATCATATATTACACCATTTACTAGGATTGATTCACCTAAACATATCGTTTGATTGATCGTTTCTTCTATCGTGCTATTAAAGGTCAAATCAATTACCATGACAGAATCACAACCATACTGTCCTCCTCCAATAATTATTTCTGTACCCGATGTATTTATTGAATTATAGACCGTGCCATTTATAATTAAACTTTGCTTGTCGCACAAAATGTCTTCAAAATATACCGTATCTAAAGGGACCACTTGCAAGTCTATAAATACGATCGAATCACATGCTCCATTTAGCCCCACTTCTATGATTTCTATACCTGATGGATTGCTCATATTGTAGGTAACGCCATTAACAACAATGCTTTCTGAAGCACAGATTATATCATCGATTATCCTATTTCTTAACGGATATACTGTAAATGTCTGTGGGTTACTGTTAATGATACCATTACAATTCTTGTCTCTAAATTCTAAAATATTCACTACTACATCACCCACAATATTACTTGGACAAAAACTACCGATATATCCATTGTTAGATGTAGTGATAGTATCAAGATTTATTACTGTGTTATTATTGCTATATGCTACTATAAATTTAAATGGTGACTCTCCTGTTAGTGTAAATGTAACATCTACACAATCGCTAATACATACATTTTGAATAGAAGCTATCTCGATTTCTGGTTCATAAAACAAAACAGGTATACCTGCGGATACGGATAGACAATCATCGTTTAAATCTACGCTTTCTACCGTAATACTATCTCCTGCTATTGTTGAGATATAATAAATTAAATTCTTGTCTCCACCTATTGGTAAGGCAAATGTTGGTGTATCTGAATAAGCATATACATTCCCCAATGATGGGCCCGAACCATCATGGAGTACAAATAATAATTTATCATCGTTTTCCAATGCTGCATCATTATTGAAAATAGCAGTAGCTCTATTCGGGATACATACTTTCAGTGGTGCATTCGCAAAGTTCATTGTCCCTGCATCAGTAAAACAATCACAATTCTTAACGCCTTGTATGGTTATACTATCGCACTTATACGCATCTAAAATAGTAAAGCTGTAATTTGTTTGTGAAGGAATACTTGCAGAGACATAATGACCCATAGTTGGCATTCCATTCACTGTATATGAACTGGTATCTCCACCTGTTATGTCAAACTCAACGATGTAAGTTTGTGAGAAAGGCTCACATGTTATATTTAATCCTGACACAGTAGGAGATGATGCTATGGTTATTGTCGTACTATCTGGCGGAAAACATACATTTTCTGGTGTAAAGGTCATTATTTGAGTTCCAACCAATCCTGCTAGGTTTAGAGTATCATTAGTCACACCTACTCCTGTCCAGATACCAGCCGTTATCAAGGAATCATTTAGTTGATGTAAATCATAAAGCGATACATAATTACATAGGGTATCTTTTCCAAGTTTTATTACACCGCTAAGTATAGCTTTTATCTTCATTTCACGTAATACAAAGCACCCCATACTATCTATTGCTTTCACATAGTATGATATATTACCATTGATTATTACTACAGATGAAGGAAGTTGATTTTCAGCTATGAATGGTGTATTTAAATAAAACTCTAAGGAATCTTTTGATACATTATGTACGTAGTTTCTTAAATTCGTAGAATCTCCTTTGCATACTTGAATAAGACTGTCGATAACAGGCTTGGGACCGGGTAGTATATTGAGCGTCGTATAGGAAGGCGTGATACACATATCCGTTGGTATGAATGTATAGTCAACAAGCCCTGACAAACCATATGGGACTAGCGATGAACCACTAGCTCCTGGCCCTTCCCATGATCCTGCTATATCAGAAGGGACGACCAAAGTACTTAAATCAAAATTGTCAGCAGATTCGCATAATTCAGCGGTCAATAACGTGTAAGGTACGTCAGGTTGTAAATTGATAATCAATGTACCTGGTTCGTAACAGGGGCTTGTCGGATCAAAATTTAATACAACTTGGCCTGAAAGTCCCATTGGATCAAAGGTACTATCTGTAACACCTGGTCCACTCCAATCTCCTCCTATTGTGTAAGGATAAACATTACTATATAAATGAATAGGTGGCCCCTTTTCACATAATTCTATCGTAGTAGTAAATGTTGGTAAATAAAATATACCAATAGAAATGGGTATAACATAAAAACAGCCATTGTACTCCACATTTGCATAATAAGTAGTAGGTACTAAAGGAGCAACAACACTACTTGGTAAAGCATTGAAATGTGTAGGAGGATCTCTTGTATGATAGGTGATTATTGCACCTTCAGGAGCCACAATTAAGTACATTAAATCTATCTCTTTCCCTGGACATCCTATACCTGGAAATGTACTAATTTCAGGTGGGTCTGGTACTTCAGTCGTTACAGTTAAAGGTTGATTAAAAGTAACGCCACAATTTGTAACAATATCTCTAATGCCAGTAATAGTATAAGTACAATTTTCGCAAATAATAAATGAAAAAGTGTTATCATTATTATCAAAATCATTAACTAAATCATTCAGATAACTAGAATATAAGGAAGTACCTGAGCCGCTTCCACTATCGCATTCCCTTTCTATATCAACTAAAAAGTCTCCCGAATATGGAAAAGAAATAACAATTGTATCACAACATGTTGGCCTACCATCAAGTAAGATTAAACTATAATCTGAAGGATCGGTTGAAACTACTTCAAGTGTAATTGGTATTGGATCTGAACTACAATTACCTAATGTAATCACGGCATAAATTATTGTACTTTGGCTATTATATGAAGCTAACTGAAGGATAGGTATTGTCAAATTGACATCTTCATAAAACGTAACCGATTGAGATCCAAAGTGTACATTAATTATCTCTAATAAATCAAATTTTGCAAATCCTAATTGGATTTCACATTCTGTTGCTGTATATGGAGTACCACTCGGTTTGGGATCGACAGTAATTATAACATCATCTTTGGCAGTACACCCTGATATATCTGTAACGGTAACAGAATATGTTCCTCCAACTATTATATTTAGAAATGAAATAGATTGCATTGTTTCGCCATTATCCCAAGAATACATAATAGGATTGTCAGCAGTATTTAACGCAGTCAATATAACATCTTCTCCAGCACATACTGTAATATCTGGTCCAACATCCACTGTAAAGGGGCACATATTGTGGGATGTGATGTTAAAAGTTGGGTCAATGTTATTATTAGGACAACTTGAAGAAATTATTCTACTTGTTCCAGAACTTGAAATAGGCATGCTTAGCACGTTATGGAACGTTCGGCAAAATGTCTTTTCACTATGAATAATTAGAAAGAGAAAAATGAAGAAGCGAAGTGTACGTGTGGTATTAGCATTCATAAACTTCAGTATTTATTTTGCAAATATATATTTATTTTTATGAAAAACCAAATATAATAACACTTAACTTAAAATATCATCTGCTTTTGATTGTAAAAATGAAATAATTAAATATATTACAGTATTCAAAAAATTATAAAATTATGTGTTAATTGGGTCAGCTTAATGACTCTATCCAAATACAAAATCAAAATATTTGTAGTAAGAAATATTTTTGCAGAATAAAATATTGTTATCAATCCTTTTAGGTTATAAAATTCCAAATGCTATTCAAAACAATATATAATACATAAAAATCCTAATGATTGCTTTAGTAAATCCTAATGCTATGTAAACCACAAATAAAAAGAACTTATTCTTTAGTAAATCTTTAAGAATAAATGAAACGTTCACAATAATATGAAAATAAAATCAATTTTTTATACTATAAAATAACATAAAAAAAGCCTTCTGAAAAATGACTTTCTCAGAAGGCTTTAGTAAGGTGATTGTTTATTTTTATCTCACTCCGTGCATCAATTTTTTGATAACAGGAGCCATTAGAATAGAAAATGCTGCTAATACAAATGACACGATGGCCAACAACCAGAAGAAGTAACTAATACCGTTCTCTTTTGCTATTTGTTCTACATTTTCACCGAAGACACCTGCACCTTTCATACCGATGGCTACAGCTAGATACCATACACCAAACATAAAAGCGATCATCCTTGCAGGGACCAGCTTACTCACGTATGAAAGACCTACTGGCGAGATACAAAGCTCACCCATTGTATGGAAAAGATATACCAAAATCAACCAAATCATACTTACCGAAGCGGTCTCGGCACCTGGCGCAATACCACCTGCACCAAAGCCAACAGCGGCCATACCAAGTCCTAGTAGTATCATACCGATACCGTACTTGACATTGGCATTGGGATTGTACTTGCTTTCCCATACTTTAGAGAATAGAGGCGCAAGTGTTATGATAAATAAGGAATTTAAGGTAGAGAACCAAGTAGCGGGTACTTCGGTAAGAGGGACGGTAACTTTATCAATTTTTAATGTTTCGAGGATGCCGTCAGAAAGATTAATATATCCCGCTGTGTAATAATCTTTAAGTAACATCCACAATGCGATCGCCCATATGATCACAAAACTAAAGGTAAGAATGAGACTTGCTACCTGATATGTTTTGAATGTTTTTTGGAAAAGTTTAAACATCACCCAATTGATAATGATCAGTGGGATAAGCGTCATCATAGAGTTGATAATCAAAAATATGAGACTCGACCCACCTGTCAAAACCCTATTCGTATATTTGTCAGCAAAGACCGTCAAACTATTGGGTGACTGCTCGAATATTGCCCAAAAGAATATCGTGATAAATGCAAAAAAGGTGACGGCTATTAGTTTTTCACGAGTGATTTTAGAATATTGCATTAACCGATAACCCAATAGAATCAAAAAGATCACCAATCCTGTCAAAATGGCAACGGTATTTCCACTAAAGCTACCAATATTAAAGTCAAAAAGATTGTATGCCCCTTTTGATATTTTAGTCATTGGAGAATTGATCAGCCAAAGTAATGCAAGTCCTGCACTAAGCCCGATCATAACCAACTGCCACATTGGGAAAGGAACTCTTTTGTCGGTATCATTTACATCAACGATTTGTTTGTCTTTGGCTACAGGCTTCAATCCGATATCACCAAAGATATTCTGGCTTAGCCAAAATTGTAGCGTACCGAAAAACATAAAGATTCCCGCTAGTCCAAAGCCATATCCCCATCCAACTTTTTCACCTAGATATCCACATAATAAGATACCAAAAAAAGCTCCAGCATTTACACCCATGTAAAAAATGGTATAAGCACCATCTTTTTTCTCAGAGTGATCTTTGTACATTTCTGAAATTATAGAAGTCATATTTGGCTTAAAAAAACCATTACCAAAAACCAAAAATACCAGACCAAGATAAATAGAAAATGTAGTCTCAAATGCCATCGAAAAATGCCCCAATGTCATAAGCGCCGCACCTACGACAACAGCCCATCTGAAGCCTATCACTTTATCAGCAAAATATCCACCCAACATAGTGGAAAGATAAACAAGACCAACATAAGTACCAAATAAAGAAGACGCAGTAGCCTGCTCCCATTCCCAACCACCGTTGACTATTGGTGCCATAAAGAAAAGAACTAATAAAGATCTCATTCCATAAAACGAAAACCGCTCCCACATTTCTGTAAAAAACAACACGAATAACCCGGCAGGATGCCCGATTACCATGTCTTTAAAAAAGTCGTTTTTACTCTTGATTTCTGACATATTTTGAATTTTTTATTTAAAGATTTTTTGTTTATTATTTGACTTCTTGCATGAGTTTGCGAATGATAGGAGAGATGACAATTAACAAAATGCCTGCTATAAGGGCATAAATTGCTAGTTGATAATATCCATCAGTATAGGCAATTAGTTTTTCTGGTAGGCCTGCATTTGCATCAGGTGTAGACATCCCGGCTCCGAGAAGTCCAGCAACGTATTGACCATAAGCACTTGCGAGAAACCACATACCCATCATCATACCTCCTAAGTGTTTTGGAGAAAGCTTCGTGACAATAGACAGACCAATTGGAGAAAGACAAAGCTCACCGATAGTAATGATCAAGTATGCTGCGGTAAAGATGTTTAAAGAAGTGATTCCATCTGCTCCAGCAAAAAATTTAGTAGCATAAAAAGTATAAAAAGCACCAGCTAAAAATAAAAAAGCTAAGCCAAACTTTATGACAGTGTTTGGCTCTATCTTTCTACCTGACATCCATACCCAAAGCAAACCAATTAATGGACTAAATAATATTACAAATAATGAGTTTGAAGTATTGTTGACCACATTAGGGTCAATGTGTAATCCTAGCAGATTAAAAGATAGATTATTTTCTGCAAATAACGCTAATGATCCGCCACTTTGCTCGAAGAAAGCCCAGAAAACTATTGAAAACACAATAAAGATCAATGCAGCAATCAATTTTTTCCTAGAAGCAGGGCTAGCAATCTTAAACATTTCATAAAAGAAATATACTAATGCTAATGGACCGATTGTGTACATAAACATATCAGTATATGCTGTATTTTTTATCATGATAAAGATAAGTGGAATACTTAGCAGCGAACCAACGTAAACCATGATTTCACGGCTTTTACGTTTGCTATCTTCTAGATTTAATAAAGGAGAATCTCCGATTGGACCTAAGTGCTTTTTGGTATAGTAGAATGTAATCAATCCAATAGTCATTACAATAGCAGCTGCCAAAAATGCATAACTCCAAGCATAATATTTACCCAACCATACACACAATGCACCACCTAATAGTGCTCCAATGTTTATACCAGAATAGAAAAGACCAAAACCTGCATCTCTACGGCTATCCCCTTCTTTGTATAGATCGCCTACCATAGACGAAATATTAGGTTTGAAAAAACCAGTGCCTATGATTGATAAAGTAATACCTAAATAAAATAAAGTCTGTGGAGAAAATGCAATAATCAAATTACCAGCGATCATGATCGTACCACCAAAAAATAAAGACTTTCTAAATCCAAGTATTTTATCAGCGAAAATACCGCCTATAAATGTAAATGCATAAACAAAAGCTTGGATAGCGCCATATTTGAGGTTCGCATCTTTATCAGATAGGGCTAGACCTAAGACTTGATCTGCCATAAATATGGTTAAGACTCCACGCATACCATAGAAACAAAAACGTTCCCACATCTCGACAAGAAAAAGATACCATAACTGCTTAGGATATTTACCCTCAAAATTTTGAATTTCTTCCAGTGTAGGCTGCACAAAAGCTGTCTGACTCATTGTATAATTTTGTTATTAATTGTGACTAAAATATAAATTAAGGCACCAAAATAGGGCATTAATTATATAAATAACAATAAGTGAATCAAAATTTTACAAACAGGAAGTCATCAGTACCTATGGCAACAATTTATTTTTAAGGGAGATAGTAGTCTGATCTCAAACATTTAGAAATAATGTTTTGCTACAGGCAACAAGATGCCATTTTATAAGGAAAACAATTAAAAATCACGCGTTTAAGGAAATTTAATTTTGTAACCCAAAACAATAGGATCTTTATAATTACTTGTTCAAAGATTTCAATATGTGTTTTGCTTTTTTACCTCCTTTGGATGCAGCGTCTTTAATATCTTTTACATATCCGTTTTTGCCTGCTTTTTGTTTGGCAATACCTCTGTATGTTAGAAGGTCTGTTTCATTTACGCCATCGGCAATATCAGGAAGGTTAGATGCTTTGTCGAAAGCTCTTAGTGCTTCGGGAAAATCTTCCATTTCTAAAAGCACTAGACCATATTGATAAAAAGCCCACCTTACCCAAAATTTATTGGGATTGTCAGATTCAAAGGCACGATTTGTAAATAATTTAAGATCGAAAGCTGCTTTTTGCCATTCTTTGAGTTGTATATGGCATTCAGCCTTAAGCTTTCTTGATTTCCAATATAATGTTTGTAATGCAATAGACTTTTTGATAGATTCATCTAGATTTTCTATGGCTTCTTGCCACTCTTCTTTGATCATGTGTATTTTAGCCTTGCCATAATAAGCAGTAGGAATGGTAGGGTCTATACCTATACACTTGTTGTAATCTCTTAAAGAGTCATGATAATTTTTCATCATAAAGTTGACCTTCGCTCTTCGCTCGTACGCTTGTGCATGTCGATCATATTTCTCAATGGCTTGGCTTAGTGCTTCTATCGCTTCTTTTTCCTTACCCTTTACTTTGACCAATTTTCTACCACGTACAAAAGATTGTACTGCACCCTTGTCACTATCAGGTTCTAAGGTTTCGAAATGTACGATATCACCTTCATTTATCAACCATGCTCTAATTGATCCCGCCACAGCAAATTGTGCACAATAACCTAGCAGTCCAGTGGTCGTTCTGAATGCTTTATCTGTCACTTGGCTTACATGTCTCGGTATCTCTAGGGAGAGTTCATCGTCTTTGAAGATGTCTTCATATTTAAAGAAAACATCTGACTTATAATAATTCTCTAACCTCTGAAGAAACATTTTTGTCACCTTCTCATAACTCTTTTGCGTCCCGAATTCCAGCCTTCCCTGTATGATTGTCTTGAGGTACATCCTATCTTTATTACATTAATCTTATATAGAAAAAATCATTCCACTTTTTAATTTTCTGGGTATATTAACGGAAAAAATTAAAATTAATGGAATAATTCTCTTTGTATGCATAAAAAAAGGGCACTCAGAAGATACATTCTGAGCACCCTTTCTAATTTATTTTTAATTCAATTACACTAACTCATCTTTAAATGATCCAATTTCATCAATGATATCATCTTTTTTATTGAGCCCTGTGATATCAGCAAATCCTGCATAATCAGCGATGGCTACAATAGGAAATACAAATATTATCCCAATTATTAAAGCGATCATTCCGCCAAGCAAAGCTAAAAAAGCAAGTGCACCAAATGCAAGATGCATGAACCAGTTTTTATTTACTAGCTTCCAACTTGTTTTGATCGCTTCTACAGCATCATATTTATGAAAAACTATTAAGTAATTGGTCCATCTAAGTGATACCGCAACGTAAGTAAATACAATAAACATTATTAAAAACCCTAAACCCATACTAGCAATTTGAGATGTGGACTCCATTATCGTATCTACATCACCTGTTGCAAAAGCCATTATTACTGAAAAACCTACAATAAAAACCAAAGGTATAGTTAGAACGATATAAATAAGCCACATTATGATATTAGCTACTAACAATTGGGCGATATGATCAAATCCCTTAAAAAAGTTTCCAAACTCTTCACTACCCGATTTTTCCTGTTTGTGGGCTGCAATGGCAAATCCAACAAGAAGCGGAGGATTAATTACTATTCCAATCAATGTACCCAAGATGGGAATTAAACCAGTCACCATTGAAATTAAAAAAAATACGACCACATAACCCAAATAACCCCCTGGATTTTTCTTGAAAATTTCGAGACCGTTATTAAAATAGTCTCCAATCTTAAAATCATAACCATTTTGGATGGCAGACTCTATATGAGGATTGTAGCTCATAATTGTTTGTTTTGATGTTATTAAATAAATTTATCAAAAGTAAAGGTGACAAATATTAGCCAAATATCAAAATAATATTTGTTAAAATTTACGACTTCTACATTTTATATCCAAATAATCCCTTTTCTTTAATCATTTCTACCAAAACATCAGGGACATTGCTTTCCCAACCAGCTTTGTTTTCTTGAATATCTTGTAAGACATTAAAGGGATAAATATGAAGAATATCTTTATTGAAGGCATAAACAGGCACAATTTGTTTGCTGTCTAATAGATATTGGTATAAAAACTTGATACCTTCAGGCACTTCCATATTTTGAGCCGTCATTATCTCCTTACTCATTTCATTTTGAGCAGGATAAGCATAAATTTTAATGTTCTGACTGAATAATTCGCCAAAAGCAACAAGTAATCTACCATCTTGATTATTGTTGTATTTGTCCGTGATGATTTTCTGCAGTTCCCTAGCACCGATGACCAATCCAAGGTTTGCAATTTTGTAATCACTCAAATAATTGATGAGCATCTGATGGTTGTCACAATCCGAAAGCAATACATTGTGACCCAATATACCCAACATGTCCGCTCGATCTAGAAAGTCCTTTTCATCAATCTCAGCATTTTCACCCTTGAGATATTCCATAGTCATTTCCATCATCAAGTTGAGCTTGTCATCAGGAAGACTAGTTTCTGACTTGAATTGTTGATAACTCGAATCTATTACATCTTGCGTGACAATAGTAGGCGGTCTGAAATTTCCTCTGATGACCATTAATGATTCACGATATAAAAACTCTGAAGCATGAATGCTATTGTTATTTACATCAAACATTGTAACAGAAGTAAGCTTGTGCTTGACTAAATATAAGGATATCAATCTTTTATCAAAAAAATTAAAGTCCTGCCCATTTATTCTTAGAAGGTCAATGGATACTCGATCTTTGATATTATCCACAAGAGATCTGACCATTTTTTCAGGATCATCATTATAGTAAAAAATAGCATAAATCATGTTTACACCGAGTACACCGATGGCTTCTTGCTGCAATCTATTATTGGTATCTAACAATTTTACATGTAGTACCATATCGTTTACAGGTCCACCCGGTGTAAGTCTAAACCTCAGACCTAACCAACCATTTCCTTTGATAGTTCTTGTATAATTAATTGCTTGAACCGTGTCCGCAAAAACAAAAAAGGTAGCATCAGGTCTAGACTCACTGAGTCTTTCTTCCATAAGGCTCCATTCATGATCTAGCATCTTGTAAAGACGATTTTCGCTGACATATCTATTCGAAGGTTCTACACCGTATATTGCATCAGAGTAGGTTTTGTCATAAGCAGACATCGTTTTTGCAATTGTCCCAGCAGCAGCCCCAGCTTGAAAGAAGTTACGCGCCACTTCCTGACCAGCTCCTATCTCTGCAAAAGTACCATAAATCGGATCATTAAGATTGATGTCAAGTGCTTTCTGCTCCGTCTTTATCATTTGGTATTCCATAAGAAGTAATGTATTTATAAAATCTATACAATATAACTGCAAAAGTAAGATTTTATAAGGAAAGCAAAGGTCTATGTGATGATAAGTTGATCAAAGAAGTCGTTTTATTTTATGTTATTATAGGTCAAAATACAGCGTTTCAAAAAATAAATAATAGCGACTAATGACTTTTTATTACCTTTGGCAGTCAAATGAAAATAAAGAAATTTAAATAAATAGTAAGTTATCATAATGAAAATAGGAATAACAATCGGAGATATAAATGGAATAAGCCCCGAAATAATTATAAAAGCGCTTTCAGACGCTCGAATATTAAAATCTTTTACGCCAGTAATTTATGGGTCTTATAAAGTAATGTCTTATCACAAAAATATAGTAAAAGATAGTGCGGTAAGTTTCCACTCCATCACAAGTGGTAAACAAGCTATTGCAAACAAAATTAACCTTGTCAACTGTTGGGACGAAAATATCAATATAACACTAGGTAAAGCCACGGCAGAAGGCGGAAAATATGCCTACATCGCTCTAGATAGAGCACTCCAAGATATCAAAGATGGAAGCATTGATGCAATCGTGACTGCTCCTATCAATAAGTACGCTATGCAATTAGCTAACTTTCCATTTCCTGGACATACGGAATATTTTACCCATAATGATGAAGCAAAACAAAGCTTAATGTTAATGGTAAGCGATGCACTCAAAGTGGCATTGGTGACCAATCATGTGCCTTTATCGCAAGTTTCTAAAACGATTACTAAGGAGCTAATCATAGAAAAGCTCAAGATTTTAAATAAAACATTGATAGAAGATTTTGATTTAGAAAGACCAGTTATTAGTGTCTTGGGTTTAAATCCACACGCATCTGATGACTCAGTGATTGGAGATGAAGAAGAAAAAATCATCAGACCAGCTATCATTGAAGCTAAAAAACAAGGAATTATAGCAGCAGGTCCATATCCAGCTGACGGCTTTTTTGGCAGTAGTCTTTGGAAAAAAAGCGATGCAGTATTGGCAATGTATCATGACCAAGGATTAATTCCATTTAAGTCATTGTCTTTTGGAAATGGTACCAATGTTACGGCAGGTTTATCTTTCATACGCACTTCACCAGACCATGGAACAGCTTATGATATTGCTGGAAATAATGAAGCAGATGAGTCATCTATGATTCAAGCTATTCATGCGGCCGTTGATATTGTCAAAAATAGAAAGGAATACTTTGCATCAAGAGAAAATGCCCTAGTACGCAGAGAAAAACAATCGGCGGGCATCCATGATTAAGTCTTCAGGCTTTAAAATCAACAGATGAATCTCATTTTAGATGGCTTACTGCTTGGCCTGACGCTTGCAATCTTGCTTGGTCCCATCTTTGTAGCATTAACACAAACGGGCATCCAACGAGGTGTCAGAGCAGGACTATCAGTAGGGACAGGTATTTGGATAAG
This sequence comes from Saprospiraceae bacterium, assembly GCA_035299145.1. Lineage (GTDB taxonomy): Bacteria > Bacteroidota > Bacteroidia > Chitinophagales > Saprospiraceae > OLB9. The sequence goes on along the minus strand of DATGWZ010000023.1, from coordinate 417,349 downwards.
TGACGTTTTAGTAATAGTCACCGCTTATTTTTTTATTAAGGAAATAGATGAGATAGCCCAAAACAAATCTTTTCACCAATGGATGGGATGGATAGGTGGCTTGATTTTGATAATATTTGGTATCATATCTTTAGTGAAAAAACCGAAACTTGACGAAAAGATACCTGCATTTAATGCCAAATCTTATGCGGGTTATTTGACAAAAGGTTTTGCAGTCAACTTTTTCAACCCATTTACTTTTGTATTCTGGATAAGTGTCATGACGACTTATGTGATCGGTAAAAAAATAGACGGACCGGATGCCACATTGTTATTCGGAAGCATCATGTTTACTATAATAGTCACAGACTCTCTAAAAGTAGTTTTAGCTAAACTAATAAGAAAGAAACTGACACACAATCATATCATCCTATTTGGAAAATTGGCAGGCATAATATTGATTACTTTCGGAGTGATTTTGATACTGAGAACGAATGTTTGGAATTAATTTCCTTTATCGACTATAATCTCAATAATCTCACTTTTTACAGTGTCTGAATTAAGGATGATTAGTTCCTTTTTACCATTCATTAAGTAAGAAAGGGCGATAGTAGCTGGCGGATTTCTACCCATATATTCTGCATGGAGCAGTAGGAAGTTCTTACCAGTATCATTCATTTTTAGTGTGAATTTGAATGGCTTCTCAGTAATTTTAAGTTTTTCTACGATCCAATCGCCATTAAAACTCAATGAAACGACATCTCCATCAATAATTTTATGATCGTAAACATCAAAATTTACAACCGTGCTGTCGACTTTTATTGTTCTAGTTGCGAGGACAACGCTTCTACCTTTCACAACTTTTGGTAACTCTGTAATGATTGGGTCAGATGCAGCTAGAAATTCTGTTTTATCAAGCATCTTAGGATAAATCACCTTAAAATAATGAGGCATTTCAAAGAACCTAACAACAGGTACACCTAAGTACTCAATGATTCTGTTTTTCTCAAAAACGATACCATTTCCATACCTATTAAATTTGTTGATAGCAGAAATGTTATAGTAGTAGTAATATTTATCGTAGAGTTTGTACTCTTCTGGTATCGTCTCAGATTCAGCAAATGCCTGCTCTGTTAATAAAGCTTCATTGGATTGTCTCTTGATATTATTCCAATACATCTGCACACGGCTATTGATCAATCTTGTACTATTGTAAGATGCGAGATCTATTCCATTAAATTTTTCCAAAGCACTTCTTTGAGCTGCGATTAATGCTGTATAATTATCATCATCTTTGTTATAAAGTGCATGAAGTGAAGCTCTTGTGGTTTTATACAATCCTCTTATGGCAGCAATGACTTCAGGAAACTGTATTTCTTCAGCTGTAACAGGAATAGTTTTTGCATAGGTTTCAATTTCTGATTCTAAAGCAAGTTGTTTTGTATAAAAATCTTTGTACAATTTGACGCCTTCTTCTAGTTTATCATATACCAAACTAAGGTTTTCTCTTTTGGTAAGGTCTAATACTTTTATTTGTTCTTCTAGTTCGAATCTTAGCTTATTGACCTTTCCCGTAATGGATTGCATATCACCCGCAATAATACTTAGTTTTGTTTGTGTTGCTGCTGGTAATATGTTTTGACCTAATGTTGCTTTGATATACCATTTATTTGGAGATGTTTCGTAAAACCAATTTTCAGGGTCCTCAAAGATGTCTTGTGGTAAGTCTTTATTGGAATAAAAATTGATTTGTTGGTCCGGCAGATCTACAAACTTATTTATATTTTTATTAAAATTTTCCAGTAATCTATGTACAATCAAAAGTCCATGGGTACTTTCATTCGAAAAGTTGACATAGTTGTTTAATGCTTTTACTTTTTCATTATTGGTCACTTGTCCTATACCATTAGCAAATAGTAAAAAGCTAAATATGATGGTACTAAAGATTTTTGCAGATGACATTATTCGTTTGTTTTGTAATAAACCCAAGGTGTAAAATATTTTAAACCGCAAATATCAGAAAATTATATCATATATTCTGTAGCTGGCGACGCTTTTAGAAAACATTAAGATATCCTACAGTTAGAAAAGTCTAATAGTACAGATCGGAACAATCTAATTATCCAACAATTTTTCGTTTACACAAATTCAGAACTTCCATCTTCTGGCTTAATAAATTTTTCTTTTATTTTCTGAAGGCTCTTAGGGTCGTCAATATAGTTTTCAGTAAATCCACAAGTCGTACACACATATCGAGTGAGATAGATCGTTGTCAAACCATAACTCAATGTGTTGTAAATATTACCCTTGAATGCTCCACCTTCTACAATGGCGATCTCCGTATTTTGACATTTTGGGCAACAGAAATTATACTTCATCCCGATTATCTACCTATGTGGACCAATAAAACGGAAATATCTGAAGGCGATACACCACTGATGCGACTTGCTTGGCCTATCGTCCGAGGTCGGATAGTATTCAGTTTTTCACGCGCTTCGATTGAAAGAGATTTGATAGCTTTATAATCAAAACCTTCTGCAAGTTTTAGAGATTCAAGCCTATCCATCTTGTCCACCATTTCTTGTTCTTTGCGGATATAACCTTCATATTTCATGGAAACTTCAGATATTGTAACGGTCTCATCATCGTACTGAGATAGAAAAGTATCAATTTCTTTCAACTCTCTTCTCACATCTTCCATACCAATATTCGGACGGCTCAATATACTCTTGGCCTTTACTTTTTGCTTCAAAGGTGACGAATCTATACTTTCTAAAAAACCATTGATAAGATCAGGTTCTACACTCGTATCGTCAAAATACCGCTCTATGACTTTGGCATTTTCTATTTTTGCATTGACCCTTTCGAGTCTTTCGTCCATATTTATCATACCAAGCTTGTGTGCGAGCGGAGTAAGTCTGATATCTGCATTATCTTGACGAAGCAATATCCTATATTCAGCCCGAGATGTAAACATTCTGTAAGGCTCATTGGTACCTTTATTGACAAGATCGTCAATTAGAACGCCTATGTAAGCTTCTGATCTTTTAAGGATAAATGGTTCGAGTTCGTTTATGGATTGATGGGCATTGATACCAGCCATAAGTCCTTGACAAGCGGCTTCTTCATAGCCAGTTGTACCATTTATTTGTCCAGCGAAAAATAGATTTTTGACTAATTTGGTTTCCAAACTCATGTTGAGCTGTGTTGGCGGAAAGTAATCGTACTCAATAGCATAACCAGGTCTGAACATCTTCATGTTTTCAAAACCTGGTACTTTTTTGAGTGCTTTGTATTGTACGTCTTCTGGAAGCGAAGATGAGAATCCATTTACATAAATCTCACAAGTGTCCCATCCTTCTGGCTCTACAAATAGTTGATGCCTGTCTTTATCGGCAAACCTATTTATTTTATCTTCGATAGATGGGCAATACCTTGGCCCTAATCCTTGGATACGACCATTAAACATGGGCGATCTATCAAAACCTTCTTTTAATGTTTCGTGTACTTCTTCACTTGTATAGGTAACGTGACAAGGAAGCTGTTTTGCGATCGTCGGGGTATCAGAGTATGAAAATTTACCTATTTTAGCATCACCATCTTGAACTTCCATCTTGGTATAATCAAGAGATCTACCATCAATACGTGGTGGCGTACCAGTCTTCATTCTACCTGACTCAAATCCTAGGGTCAGCAATTGCTCTGTTATACCGGTAGCAGATTTTTCTCCTGCGCGTCCACCGCCAAATTGTTTTTCACCGATGTGAATTAATCCATTCAGGAAAGTTCCATTCGTTAAGACGACTGCATCTGAAGTTATCTCTAGTCCTAGACCGGTCACAATACCTTTGCATACGCCATTTTTGACGATAAGACCAGGAACCGTTTCTTGCCAGAAATCGATATTCGGATGTTCTTCTAACATTTGACGCCATTTGGCAGCAAACATCATCCTGTCATTCTGGGCACGTGGACTCCACATCGCAGGACCTTTGGACATATTGAGCATACGAAACTGAACCATAGAATGATCTGTAACAATACCTGAATATCCACCGAGCGCATCTACTTCGCGCACTATCTGACCTTTGGCGACACCACCCATGGCAGGATTACACGACATCTGAGCTATGGTATTCATATTCATAGTCACTAAAAGCACTTTCGAGCCTAGATTGGCAGCAGCGACGGCAGCTTCACAGCCTGCATGTCCTGCACCTACAACAATTACATTATATTTTGGAAACATGGTGCAAAGATACTAATCAATTGTAAACGAGCAATCAAGAAATCATAATATTGAACAATCACCTTACAAAAAAGATAAAATTCAACACTTTGGTACGTAGTTTGTTTGAAATAATGAGACATTTGCGGTCTTTTAAAAATAATATTTGTCATGGACAAGAAGGGAGTGGACATTCTTAAAGATAGAAAAACAAGTAAATCTACTGCTTTTACAGCAGAAGAAAGAAGTCAAAGGGGACTACGAGGACTCTTACCATATACCATATCGTCTCAAGAAATACAGAAACTAAGGGTAATTGAAAACATTCGGAAAAAAGAATCAAATATTGAAAAGTATATATTTCTGTCAGCACTTCAGGATAGAAACGAAAGATTATTTTACCGAACGGTCATTGACTATCTTCCTGAATTACTTCCTATCATTTACACGCCAACGGTAGGAGAAGTGTGTCTTCAATTTTCGCACATATATAGAATTGATAAAGGATTTTATATTACACCTGAAGACAAAGGAGACATTGACCTTTTACTAGACAATTGGCCAGAAGAAGATGTTAGGGTCATCGTAGTGACAGATGGATCACGAATACTAGGATTGGGAGATTTGGGGTGTAACGGTATGGGTATTCCTATAGGTAAATTATCTTTATACATTGCAGGAGCAGGTATCAGACCAGAATATTGTATGCCAATAATGCTCGATATGGGTACCAATAATGAGGAACTTCTAGAAGAGCTGATGTATCTCGGATATCCACACAAAAGACTCGAAGGCAAGGAATACGACGAAATCATCGATGAGTTTGTCATGGCTGTTCAAAAAAAATATCCAAAAGCACTCATACAGTTTGAAGATTTTGTGACCCCTAATGCATATAAAATTCTAGAAAAGTATCAGGAAAAAGTCTTGTGTTTCAATGACGATATTCAGGGTACAGCGGCTGTTGCATTTGCAGGAGTTTTGACTTCATTAAAAATAACGGGCAAAGTATTTAAAGATCTTAAAGTGATGTTTCTTGGTGCAGGTTCGGCGGCCACAGGTATTGCAGATCTATTGGTAAAAGCATATATCCATGAAGGTCTTACTGAAGAAGAAGCTCTCCAAAGACTATGGTTTGCAGATATCAATGGTCTTTTGGTACAGTCAAGAACGGATCTGATGTCACACAACATACCATATGCACATGAGCATGAAGCTATGTCATTTATTGATGCACTGAAAGAATTAAAACCAGATGTTCTCATTGGTGCATCGGGTGCGCATGGGACATTTACCCAAGAAGTCATCGAAATTATGTCAGAAATCAATGAGCGACCAGTGATTTTTGCGCTCTCAAATCCTACATCAAAAGCCGAGTGTACAGCAGAAGAAGCATACACATGGAGTAAAGGTAAGGCAGTATTTGCCAGCGGTAGTCCTTTTGATCCTGTGGAATATGAAGACAAAAGATTTGTACCAGGGCAAGGAAATAATGTGTATATCTTTCCAGGAGTAGGATTGGCGGCAATTGCAGTAGAAGCCAAATATTTGCCAGATTCAGTTTTTTTGGTTGCTGCAGGTGAACTAGCTAGACAAATAAACCATTCTGATCTAGAAAATGGCACCCTATATCCAAAACTGACATCATTGAGAAACATATCTTTCGAAATAGCCGTTTCTGTATCAAATCACTTATTTGATATAGGTTTAGCAACTATTGAACCACCAAAAAACATGAGGATGCATATCAAAAACATGATGTATGACCCTACGTATTAGGTTAGTCTGTCGGATGGCTCTAAGACAAGCCATGGATAAGTTTTCCTAATCCAAAAAATTGCCAAATCACCAAATTCACAACTTAAACAAAAAAAATGAAATGAGCATGAGTTATAACACACAATCCGTGACGATTATTTTTCATGCGAATTCCATCTGACAATTAAAAATAAAATAAAAATAAACAGATGAAACTTATCTCTTGGAATGTAAATGGAATCAGAGCAGCCGTAGGTAAAGAGTTTCTTAAACAATTTGCAGAAATGGATGCGGACATCTTCTGTCTTCAGGAGACAAAAGCACAAGATGATCAGGTAAAAGAAGCCCTTTCAAAGCTTGAAGGTTACCATATTCATAGCAATTCAGCGGAAAAAAAAGGATATTCTGGTGTTTGTACGATATCAAAGCAACCACCACTATCCGTGACATATGATATTGGAATATTAGAACATGACAATGAAGGAAGAGTACTCACTACAGAGTATGATGAGTTTTATCTTGTAAATGTTTATGTGCCAAATAGTGGTGATGGTCTAAAAAGACTTGAATATAGAGCAGAGTGGGACACAGCATTTGCGCAACATTTATCATCACTCAGAGGTAAAAAAAATGTGATTGTAACCGGAGATTTTAATGTGGCACATCAGGCCATTGACCTAGCAAGACCAAAAGAAAATTATAATAAAACATCAGGCTACACCCAAGTAGAAATCGATGGTATGACTCTGATATTATCTAAGGGTTTTACAGATTCGTTTAGATTTGTTCATCCTGAGAAGGTGCAATATTCGTTTTGGAGTGTAAGATTCGGGGCAAGACCTAAGAATTTGGGTTGGAGAATAGATTATTTCCTAGTAGATGAAAGAATGAATGAAAACATCAAGGAAGCATTTATTCTCGACCAAGAAATGGGATCAGATCATTGTCCTATTGGCTTAGTGTTGGGGTAATTTTTAACTATTGTAACATATACGTTCCATAGATCCTCCGTAGTTACTTAATATACATTCCACATATACTCCCTACACGTTCCATATGTGACTCGACTGCATTCCGACTGAGTTAGCACTGAGTTCCGACGAATTCGGACTGAGTTCCGACGAGTTCCCACTAGCGTGGACCAACATTGACAAAAATAATTGAAAATTGATCCTTTTATTAAAAGGCATCATAGTATTGCAAACACTTTCAATAATAAACCATTCAGTAATTCCGTTATGTTTATTCATTTTTATTTCAATAATCTTTAAAACAAACAATATGAAGTCCATAAAATTCTTGCTTATCTTAGTTAGTATATTTGTTTCCACTCAACTTATAACTGCTCAGTCAAAAGCTGCAGATTTGGACCAAAAAGTAAAAGCTGCGGAGAAGGAATTAAAATTAGCAGAAAAAAGTGTGGCTACAGCGGATAAGATGCTATTAGAAGCAGAAGAAAAACTTGAAAAAGCACTTATCGAATATGAAGATGGTAAAAAAGCAGCTGCTTACAAAAATAAGTTGAATGCCGAGAAAAACAAAGACAAAGCTGTAAAGAATAAAGAAAAAGCAGAAAAGTTAAGGGACAAAGCTTTAGCAAAAGTAGAAGCCATCGAAGCAAAAAGAGAAGCAAAACTTGCAAAAGAAGCACAGTCCGAAGAAGCAGAAACAGTAGAAGAAGACAAATAATTTAACAGTACATTACAATTAAGTTCAGAGTAAGCTGTAATTTTTGGTATTTTTTCATCAACTTTGCGGCCTTATGACAGATGTTGGTTACTCTTATTTAGACGAATTAAATGATATCCAAAGGCAGGCAGCTACTGCTTTGGATGGTCCTGTAATGGTTATCGCTGGACCTGGTTCTGGCAAAACCCGAGTGCTCACTTATCGTATAGCGCATATGATAAATCTCGGTGTGAATCCTGGAAATATACTTTCTCTAACCTTTACCAATAAGGCAGCGAGAGAAATGAAAGACAGGATAGAAAAAGTGGTAGGACCAAAAGCACAACGAGTTTGGGCAGGTACGTTTCACTCACTATTCGCAAGGATACTTAGGGTGGAAGCACATAAAATAGGTTATCCAAACGACTTTACGATCTACGATACAGACGATACTAAAAGTGTCATTACGGAGATTATCACACAGATGAATCTGGACAAAAAAGTATATGCTCCAGGTGTCGTAAGGTCTAGGATTTCTGCCGCCAAAAGTAACCTGATCACACCAAAAGCATATCTAGCTAATGAAGAGTTGATGGCATACGACAAGATGGCTAGAAGGCCATTAATACATGTCATTTATGAAAAATATGCTGCAAAGTGTATGAGAGCAGGTGCCATGGATTTCGACGACTTATTGTTGCAGATGTTCAGACTTCTCTATCAGAATCCAGATCAAGTGCGAGATAAATATCAGATGCAGTTTAAGTATCTAATGGTAGATGAGTTTCAGGATACCAACTATTTGCAATATGAAATACTGAAATTGCTTACCGTTTATCCAGGTAGTAAAAATAATATTTGTATCGTAGGTGATGATGCTCAAAGTATCTATTCATTCAGAGGTGCTACGATAGAAAATATCCTTCAGTTTGAGAATGATTTTCCAGACTTGCAGACCTACAAGCTAGAACAAAACTATAGATCCACCCAGTTTATAGTAGAAGCCGCTAATGAAGTCATCAATCATAACAAAAGACAGATTCAGAAAAAGATATGGACAGACCGTATCGAAGGTAATAAAATAAAAATTATCAAAGCTTCTACCGAAACGGAAGAAGGAAAACGGGTAGCGGATACCATTATCGAACAAAAAAACAGGCATAATCTTCAAAATAAAGAAATAGCCATCCTGTATAGAACGAATGGTCAGTCTAGGATTTTTGAAGAGCAACTACGACGACATAATATCTTGTATAGGGTATATGGTGGGCTTTCATTTTATGCTCGAAAAGAAGTAAAAGACTTGATAGCATACATGCGTCTGACCATTAATGATAAAGATGACGAAGCACTCAAAAGAGTCATTAATTATCCTAGAAGAGGAATAGGTGAAAGCACCATAGAAAAAATATCCAAACTAGCTGATGATAACAACATGAGCATGTGGGAAGTGCTGACAAAGATAGATTTTAACCAACGTTCTCGCAAAAGTATAGGTGATTTTGTCCAATTAATCCATGCCTTTAAAGCCAAAGCAGCAAAGTCAAACGCATATGAAATTGCAGATTATATCGCTAGAAATAGTGGCATCATAGAGTTGCTCAAAGCAGATAAAAGTGTAGAAGGTTTAGGAAGATTAGAAAATATCACATCATTACTAGATGGTATCAAAGAGTTTGTAGACGATGATGAAATACAAGTAGGTGAGGAGATGAACACGGACAAGAGTTTGTCCACTTTCTTGCAGACCATTTCACTAATGACAGATGCTGATACCAAGGAAGAAAATCCTGATACCGTCACACTTATGTCCGTACACTCAGCCAAAGGACTGGAATTCAAATCAGTCTTTGTAGTTGGACTCGAAGAAAATTTATTTCCAAGTTTTATGGCCCTTGCTGAGGGCAATCAAGTAGATGAAGAAAGACGTTTGTTTTACGTAGCAATCACAAGAGCAGAAGAATTATTGTGTCTGACTTATGCGCATAGCAGATATCAATATGGTAATATGAGATTTAATGATCCGAGCAGATTTTTGGAAGAGATTTCAGACAGAAATTTGGATTCTATTATTTCTATTCATAAAAAACCTGAATTCCCTGAACCAAAGATTTTGGGTAATTTTAAACCATTGGGAAGCAAAAAACCGATGCTTTCTGTCAATGTGGATGACTTCGTAGCAGCCAATCCGAATGACATAAAACCAGGTATGGAAGTCATCCACTTAAAATTTGGTCAAGGCAAAGTCATGAGTGTAGACGAGCGACTTGTAGCATCAATAGTCTTCGATGGACTAGACGAGAATCAAGAAAAAAGAATTATGTTACAATTTGCTAAGTTGCAAATTGTAACATAACTTTCATTAGCTCATTATGGCTTTAATTCCTTTTGAGCCGCTTTCTGCATTGGATTTAGTTTCTCCTTATACTTATGCTGTTTGAATAATTGGAAACGTGTAGGCAATTCTTTGATTGGCCAGTTGTTATTGGATTCATCGATGTCTGCGGTTTCTTTGTTTGGGTCAATGATGATTGAAGTTACTTCTTTCTTTTTGACAAATACCTTGGTAAACTTCTCTTCGTTTTTGCGCCAGATTTCTACGGGAACGCGCTCTACTTCCTTGCTACCGTCTTCAAATGTCCATTCAATAATCACAGGCATCACAAGTCCTCCTTTATTACTGAAATGAAGTTCGTAATAGTTTTTATCGCCAAATTTTTGCTGTTTTTCTTCAGGTGTAAAAAGGCTGTCGTATTTCATTTGAATGGTGATATCTACAGAATCTTCGGTCTCCCAAGGTCGATAGGTATTGTAAAAATCAAATACTGTACTGTCTTTTTCTACAGGAAACTGCCCAAACTGTGCTCGGTTTCGTTGACGAGTAAGGAAATCTAAAGGTTTTTTGATGACGTTTTTCATGGTATCGATCTTTTTCTCTGGATCTTTGTCAAGATCTGGTTTGTACCAAGCGACACTGTCAAGGGAAACATCCACAGCATCTATACTATAAAACCATCCTCTCCAGAACCAATCTAGATCCATGGCGCTTGCCTCTTCCATCGTACGGAAAAAATCATCTGGTGTAGGATGTTTGAATGCCCATCTACGACAATATTCTTTAAATGCGTAATCAAAAAGCTCTCTTCCCATGATCGTTTCTCGTAGAATATTTATGGCTGTGGCTGGCTTATCATACGCATTATTCCCGTAATCAATGATGTTTTCACTATTAGTCATGATGGGTTCCAACTTATTTTTTGGACGAGACATGTACTCCTTAATATTATGAGGTACTCCTCCTTCAGATTTGAAATCATTGTCCCATTCTTGCTCCGTGAGAAACTGCATAAAACTATTGATACCTTCGTCAAACCAAGCCCACTGTCGTTCATCACTATTGATAATCATAGGAAAATAAGTGTGACCTACTTCATGTATGATTACCAAAATAGCGGCTCTTTTTGAACCTTCCGTATATGTGCCATCATCTTCTGCTCGACCAGGATTGAAAGAGATCATTGGGTATTCCATACCATTAGCAGCTTCTACAGAGATCGCTACTGGATAAGGATATGGTATACTATACTTGGAGTATGTCTTAAGGGTGTGGTCTATTACTTTAGTGCTATACTTATTATAAATTGGATATGCTTCTTTGCCATAAAGGCTCATACACATTACTTTTTGACCCAATTCGTTGACGTGATGCATGGCATCCCAAGCGAATTTTTTACTAGCAGTCCATGCAAAATCACGTACATTTTTAGCTTTATATTTCCATGTTTTTGTTTTTGTAGCAATAGGTGTTTTTTCGTTTGCTTTTGCTTCATCAAGATTTACGATTAGCAAAGGTGTCTTGGCAGATTGTGCTTGGGTCCATCTGTTATATTGGGTTGGCGTTAATGTTTCTTTATAGTTTTGGCATTCGCCGGTTGCAGCTACCACGTGATCTGATGGGAGTGTGATATTGACTTCATAGTCTCCAAAAGTGAGTGCAAACTCGCCTGTACCAAGAAACTGTTTGTTTTGCCATCCTTCAAAATCACTATAGACACACATTCTTGGAAACCACTGAACCACTGTATAAAGGTAATTCTTGTTATCCGCAAAATATTCGAATCCACCTCTTCCCCAACTAGGTGTCTTCATCCGATCTATCATATAATATGACCAATCAATGCTGAATGTGACTTTTTTACCTGCTTTCAATGGTGTAGGCAGATCTATTCTCATCATACTTTCATTGATAATATATTTTAGCGGAGCACCTTTGTCAGACACGACTTTTTTGATATTGACACCATATTTGTCCAATTGGCTTGTTGCCTCCAATCGTTCTAATGCACCTTCATTCATCACGTCAAACATTTTTGAAGCATTCATGTGGTGTTTTGTATTAGAGCTTTGATGTTCGTTTTCGTCCAACTGAACCCACAGATATGGAAGGTCAACAGGTGAGTTATTATGGTAGGTGATTACCTCAGAACCATCTATCCGTTGTTCCTTAGTATCAAGCGTACAATTTATTTTGTAATCTGCTTTTTGTTGCCAATATTTAGGTCCTGGAGCTCCATCTGCACCACGATATTCATTGGGTGATCGTAGCATATTATCGAGTTGCTCAAATTTTTTGCCGTGGTTAGACCGCTCTTGAGCATGAATTATTGAGAAAGAACAGAGTATTAAAAACAGGAATTGTACGGATAACTTCATATTGAATTAATTAATATTTGGGTTCAAATATAAGTTTAATATTGAGAATCATTTTCTTTTTCCGACAAATGAAATCAATTAATATATTAACAAGAGAGATGGCTAACCTAATTTTAAGTGTATTTATATTAATGGAAAAAGATAATTTACTTAAAGATCAAAGGCACACCATACCAAACAAATAAGGTAATGAGCACTATAGCGATTAGATTCATTACAAAACCTACCTTTATCATTTCTATCATTTTGATGTGATTGCTTGCAAATACAATGGCATTCGGTGGTGTGCCCATAGGTAACATTCCCGCACAACTGGCTGCTAGTGTCATAGGAATGCCTAGTAGTAGCGGATTGATATGCATGGAGTCTGCCATAGATGATACTACTGGTGCAAAGACGATGACTTGTGCTACATTGCTCATCACTTCACTGATAAAAATAGATATAACTACGATCATAAAAACCAGTAAAAAGACATTAGCCGTACTGCCTGATAACCATTGACCAAGTATCTGTATTAGGCCTACTTGTTCTAATGCTTCTGCTAGACATATACCACCACCAAATAGTAATAAAATACCCCATGCCATTTTAGTTGTGTCTGACCAAACTAATAAAGCAGTTTCTTTATCTGATGAGTTTTTTGCTCCTGATGGTATGACAAACAAAGCTAGGGCAGCCATCAGCGCTATGATGGTATCATCTAGTTTGAAAAGTTGCTGACTGTTATTTATTAACGATCTGAATATCCACATGACAGCAGTAACTAAAAAAACAATAAGTACTCTTTGTTCAGGAATAGTAATAGGCCCCAAGGTTTTTATCTGATCATACATCAGGTTCTGTGAGCTAACGTCATATTTGATGTGATTGGGATACAGCCATTTTACCATTACAAAATAAAGAGCTATCAATAATAAAATGGCTATTGGTGTACACAATAACATCCATGACATAAAATCAAGGTCGGTATTATATTTACTCTGAAAATAACCTATGTATGCTACATTAGGAGGAGTGCCTATAATGGTGGCAATGCCTCCTATATTGGCAGCATAGGCAATAGCAAGCATTATGGTAAGGTTGAAGTGACTATAATTTGCCCCATCTTGTTTGTTTTGTGAAATAACTGCGATTACAGAAAGCGCAATAGGATACATCATCATAGTCGTGGCAGTATTGCTCAGCCACATACTCAATAGACCTGTCGCTAGAATAAAACCCAAAACTATTTTGTCACCACCTGTACCTGTTTTTTTGATAATATTGAGTGCTATTCTTTTATGTAAATCCCATTTTTCGATAGCTAATCCTAGCATAAACCCTCCAAAAAATAAGAAGATAACCGGATTAGCATAAGATTTTGAAGTTTCTTCTAACGTGGAAATTTTTAATAATGGAAATAATATTAGCGGTAATATAGCAACAACTGGCATGGGTAAAGCATCTGTAACCCATAAACTTACCATGAGGATTGCAATGGAAAGCACGGTTGATGCATTATTTGCCAAGCTTAATGGGTTTATATACCAAAAAGCAACAGCGCACAGAGCAGCTATTGAGATTACAAGTACATTTTTAATGGGTGATGACAAATTGCCTTTCATGTAAGGAGAAGACTATTGTTTTACGATTTTCTCAACAAAGGAATTAGTTCCATCATTTATTTGTAGAAGAAACAATCCAATTGGCAACATTGAAATATCAAGATTAACTAGGTTCTTATTTAGTATGGAATATTTAGGTTCAAATTTTTGACCTTTTATGTTGAATAATTGTATACTTATATCTTTGTCAAATTCTTTATAAAACTGAATTTGTACATTATCTGCTGCAGGATTTGGTTTAAAGCTGAATAAAGAATTTGGAGACTCTGCTATATTGCTACTATCTATTTTCCATACGATATCTAGATAGTCAATTCTGTTATTCACCCAGTTTTTTAAGTAATTGACTTCTTCCTGATAAGTATTTCCTACAAAATAATTTGGCCAAACATATTGTCCTAAAATTGGCCATTTTTGAAAATTTCTAGTTTTTGATTGGTCCACTAATAGTGCGATAGAATCGATGACAAAGTGCATTCTGTCTTTTGATAATTGATTCGTTCTGAGTTCTTTCCACCTAAGTTTTAAGTCTTTATAAAAGCTTTCATCTTGGAGAAACCTATTCCACCAAAAGTGTACGACCCAATAATCGTCTCTACAAACATTATTGAATGAATTAATGACCAATCCATTTGGATCTCCTTGCGTACAATAATCTACATTGCCAAATCCTAGATTAAAATCCCATATAGGTCCAAACTTTATTTTACCGCCTTCGCTGTCCCTGTCTTTATAAAAAAAAGTACTCAACCTGTATGCATCTGGATTTTTGGTCAGTTCATTCATAATGATATAATCCATGAGACTTTTTGTATCAATATACTGACGATATCCTGTCAAAGGGTCTTTAAAATTACTTGCAATAATTGAATTTTCTACCTTATTGATATGGTTTTGGATATATGCTTTTTGTTGACTGTTTATGTCTTCGATTTGGGGGAATTCGAGTTGGAAAAAGGTGTTTTGCCATGCATTTGGGTATGGTTTGTAGGGAGAGATCCATCCTTCTCCACTATTTGATCCAGTTTCTTTATCTATCTTTAAAATGTATCCGCCTGTCAGTTTGTCACCACTTATGTCTTCAGGTTCAATATTTTTAATATCTACTCTATTTTTGTCTCGTTTGATTTTTTCCATAAAGACGTACACACCTTCATATTGACCATTGATGACTAGTTCGCAGTATTTTCCCCTAGTTGTATAGTCCATAAAAGATCCACCTATGACGTAAGCCAACATATCGCGCATCAGTGATTTGTCATTGTAAGTAGCATTAAGAATCCAATCGTTTTCCTCAGGCATACCTAACAGAGAAACGTTATTGTTTTCACCATCAGCGGTAATGGTTTCTAGACCAAAAGGTTTTTTAGGAAACTGCTGAGATGATGATCCACGAAACTCAATGCCAATGAGACCATTATACTCATTAGGTGTATCCGTAACTTTGTTTTCTACGCCAGGACCGTTGTATATGATAGACATTTTGGCAATAATCTTAGGATCGTCTTGAATTTCCTTGCCTTGTGTATTGATAAGAATGATGGGAAGGTCAGACTTAGTAAAATTTACTTGAGCGTATATGTGTATGTGAACAAAAAGTACTAGGGAAAGAGATATGAAAAACTTCATAAATAACAAATTTCTGTAAAGATAGTATTTCCACCAATAAGTCAGCCATGAAATATCTAAAGCCTAGGTCTTGGTTAAGAATAAAGCTATTTAATTTACTAATATTACTCATATTATCTGAACATGAAGTATAGTTTTTATAAATCGATAATCCACTGTATTTAATATAATTATAAAATTATTGACGAAAACTATTGACAAATTGAATTAAATAATTTAACTTTGAGTTAAATTTTAAAAAACCATTAGATATGTCGGCCACAATAACAGAAAATGTAACCCTAAAAGGAGGCGAATTCCTTATTAAAGATAGTAATTATCAGGATCTTTTTATTCCTGAAGATTTTAATGAAGAGCAACTCATGGTCAAAGAGACTGTCAAGTCTTTTGTAGAGCAGGAAATACATCCTTATGTAGAGCGGATAGAAAAACTAGAAGAAGGATTGATACCTTCCATTCTTGATAAATTTGCAGAGCTCGGATTATTAGGGACACATATGCCAGAATCTCTAGGAGGTAGCAATCTTGATTATATCACCAATACCATTATCGGCGAAGAAGTGGGACCATCAGGCTCATTTAGTGTAAGTTACAATGCGCATACAGGCATCGGGATGTTACCTATTTTGTATTATGGTACTGAAGAGCAAAAACAAAAATACCTTCCAAAACTAATCACAGGAGAACTTAAATCTAGTTATTGTCTCACAGAGCCATCAAGTGGTTCGGATGCATTGTCTGCAAAATCTACTGCAATACTGAATGCAGAAGGAACACATTACATACTGAATGGTCAAAAAATGTGGATTACAAATGCAGGGTTTGCAGATATATTTACCGTCTTTGCCCAAGTAGATGGTGATAAATTTACAGGATTTATATTGGAGAAAGGTATGGAAGGTTTTACACTAGGTGCTGAAGAAAAAAAGCTTGGTATCAAAGGATCTTCTACTCGTCAAATCTTTATGGAAAATGTAAAAGTACCTAAAGAAAACTTATTGGGTGAGGTAGGAAAAGGCCATTTGATTGCCTTTAATGTTCTCAATACTGGAAGATTCAAATTGGGAGCATCATGTCTAGGTGGTTGTAAAAAAATAACAAGTGTTGGTATCCAATATGCCAATGAAAGGGAGCAATTTAAAACACCTATTTCGTCTTTTGGTGCCATTCAATACAAATTGGCAGAGCAAGCTGTTAGAAATTTTGTGACAGAGACAGCTGTATATAGAACTGCCCAACTTATCCAAAATGGTGAAATACACTTTAAAGATGCAGGCAGTGACTTTGCCAAGTCAAAACTTGAAGCCGCTGAAGAATACGCCCTTGAGTGTTCGATCATTAAAATCATAGGGTCAGAAACGCTTGATTATGTGGTGGATGAAACCGTACAAATATTCGGAGGTATGGGATATTCAGAAGAAGGAATTATAGCAAGAGCCTATAGAGATTCAAGAATCAATCGTATATTCGAGGGTACAAATGAAATCAATCGTATGGTTATGCTAAGTACTATTCTCAAAAGTGCGATGAAAGGCGAATTAGATCTTATGACACCTGGTATGGCAGTACAAAATGAACTTATGAATGGTGTAGCATCATCAGAAGTTTTTGTGGGAGATTATGCAATGGAACAACAAGCCGTCGCTAATTTCAAAAAAGTGCTGATCATGCTTCTTGGTACTGCGGCACAACAAGCTATGTCTGGACAGTTGAATCTAAAAACGGAGCAAGAGATATTAATGAATCTTGCTGATATCATCACAGAAATATTTAATGCTGAGAGTACATTGATGCGTGTGATGAAAATTGCAGCTTCTTATCCTGATAAAGATATTGACTTGTACAATGCCATCCTTCGTACCCATTTGCACGATGCTACGAGCAGAGTTACCAAACAAGCTACGGATGCTATTGCTTCGTTTGTAGCTCCTGAAATGCAAGGTGCCTTCATCAGTGGATTAAGAAAGTTTACTAAATATCCACTGCAAAATGTCAAAGAAAACAGACGTAAAATTGCTGGCGTTTTGATCGCTGCTGGCGAATATAGCTTGTAAGAAAATAAATAATGAACAATAGTATGTTTAGGTTTTTAGTGCTTTATAATCAGTTAGTTGTGTCTGAATATTCCAAATAATTTAAATATCGAGTTTACCAAATTCGATGATTATTTTATGGGTTATGTGGAACACTAATTTTTAAGAACATTAAAAATTTAAACATACTTTTTGAGATGGCTATAATAACTCATTTTAGGGAAACTATTACCTCAGAAACTACCTACAAATTCAAAGTATCTAGGATGTCATCCAAATTCAGCCCTGAATAATTACAGAATTCCTTCACTGTCAGGATATGATTGGGTTCTTTACCTAAGTCTGATCTGATTTTGGCAATGATACGGCTAGCGCTCTTCGAGCTTTTTCCAGTAATGATGGCGACATCTTTTGGGTAGATAGCGCTTCTAAGATTCCTACTTGTACTTTTCATATTGCAGAAAATATTTGATACGTTTTATGATAAATTAAATACATGGTCATTGATCATTTGGGGTATTTTGATCTTTAAGTTGATTTATCATTAAAATTACACTCAGTTTAAAATTCATTTTGTTTTACCCCGACCCTGAAGGTGGACAAAATGAATTTTTAAATTAAGGTCTATTAAAAAATTGGATACACTTTTACTAGTTGATTTATCCTTAAAACAAGATGCTCGGTCGACGCTAGTCGACGCTAGTGGGATCTAGTGGGAACTCAGTGGGAACTCGTGGGAACTCGGTGGGAACTCAGTGGGAACTCGGTGGGAATTCGGTGGGATTGTATAGGGAACGTGTAGGGAGCATGTAGGGAGCGTGTAGGGAGTTGCTACGGAGTATCGATGGAGGAGATAGGTAGTTGTGGTAATGAAAGTTTTGAAAATACTGTAAAGACTCATGGTTTAAAATTTAAAAGTGTTAGAATAGTTTACTATTAAAGTCATAACGAATGAAAAATGAAAACGTGTCTTGTTTATTTGCTTTGTGGGAAAACTTTAACATTTTCTTTTGAAATAGGCATTTTTTTACTGGACAAAAGTGGACAAATGGGACATTTTGGGACAAATTGGACAAAAACGGACAAAATGGACAAAACTGGACAAATGGGACAAAATTGGACAAAATGGTCATTTTGGGACAAAAGCGGACAAAAGTGGACAAAAGCGGACAAAAGTGGACAAATGGGACAAAAGTGGACAAATGGGACAGGGCTGCTTGACATTGACAAAAAACCGCCCATATCTTTGGGCATTATTTCACAATTTAAATTTTTTTGTCATGGCTAAATTAAGTAGCTTGTTCAAATTTGAGGGTACGGTAGATGATATCACCGTCGTCAAAAACAGTGGCGTTGTAAAACGCAAAGGGGGTCTCAGTAAGGAAAGGATAGCTTCCGATCCTAAACTGGTTCGTATCCGTGAAAACAATGCGGAGTTTGCGATGCTGGCAACAGCGTCCAAAACTATTCGTGATGCTTTCGGGGATTTGGGTCAAAACATCAGGCTGCAATACCTGACGTCTCGACTGTCTAGGGTTCTTACAAGGATCAAAAATCTTGATTCTGTCTCTGCAAGGGGATATCGTACAGTCGCAATCGGCATTCAAGGTGCCGAAGGTAAAAACCACCTAAATGGGTTTAGTTTTAATGCCACAAAATCAATCTCTGCCATCTTGCAAAAACCATACACGCTGGATACTGCCACAGGGGAGGTCAGCATTATGGGTGTAGCACCTGCCTTCGATACGCTAGGCGGTATCGGCGCCAATACGGTAGGTATCAAGGCATACTGGGCCAAGATAGATTTTGAAACGAACAAGGCAACCGTCTCACAAACGAATCAAGTGAAGTTGGGACTGGACACAGCAATTACCGATGTGATGCTCACACATGCAGCGCCACCTGCTGGCACAGGTATCGATGTGTTTGTATTGTCGATTGTATTCTATCAAACGGTGAATGGTATTGATTACCTTCTTCAAAATGGAGCGCATAATGCTGCCGACATTATCGCTATACCGTAAGGATGAATGCAATGATCGAACTGGTAAGAACGTATGGGGACGAGGCGACTGTGGGCCGCATCTTTTTTAATGATGTGGAAATCTGCCAAAGCATAGAGTTGCCTTGGCTACACAACAAGCCAAACGAGTCCTGCATACCTGAGGGCGAGTACAAACTTCAGCACCGTCATACAGAAAAGTATGGCGACCACTTGCTGGTAGAAAATGTACCTGGACGGGCGTGGATCCTCTTCCACCCTGCCAATTACGCCAAAAAAGAGCTTCGGGGCTGTATCGCTCCGGTCATGGAAGTCAGAGGTCTATATGGGATGTACTCACGGGTGGCACTCCATGTATTGCTACGGAACATCAGACAAGTAGGTATTCATTTTTGTACACTTAAAATTTGTAGTTATGGGCACAATCCTGCAAAGGTGGGCATCTCCCACCCCAAAATTTTTCAAAACACTTAGGAACATCGGTCTAGTGATAGGCGCTGTAGGGACAGCAATAATCACTGCGCCGATCACCTTGCCGGCCACATTGATCACGATAAGCGGATACTTAGTGACAGCAGGCGGCGTGGTGACGGCAGTGAGTCAACTGACGATCCTCCATGAAGATGCACCAGAGCCAAAATCTACGGAAGATGAGTCATAATCATCAGGTAGGCATGGCAGGCGGCAGCATTACGGGCCTGTGGGCAAGCATCAGCACGTCAGATTTGGTAACGACATGTTTGATGGCAGCACTAGGAACGATCGTAAGTTACTTTGTATCTATGCTATTAAAGCGATTTTTTGGCAGAAAAGTTCCTGAGTAGAGGAGACATGAGATTGGAGTTTTGAGTTTTTTCAGCCCTGGCGCCCTTGAGTAAGGCGTTGGGGCTGAATTTTTTAATTCGAATAAGTGATAGGTTGACTTATCTTTTCAAAAGCAAGACAATGGTCTTTCTATTATGGATTATGTTTCAAATGTTTAAATGAGAACGGTTTTTATCTTTGAGTTAAAGCATGAAATCAAATCACAAAAGCCAATATTAGTAATGAGGGTAGACAGAAAAAATACGTTTGAATTTTGCCCTTAATCCTGACCGACCCTTACCATAATTACTTGCTGGGTTATTCATCTTCTTCAGTCAAACTTTGTCTAGCTCTTTCCAACCATTCACTGTCGATATTAATTATTGTAAAAGGTGCTTCTGGATTATTTCTTTGGTTAAAAACAAAAATCTTAGAGAAGAACTCCTGCTTTATGTCAAGAGCAACTGATTTGTCTATGTTAAATGACCTCCAATAACTAAGTATTCTTTTAGGAACATAAAAGGTAAATTCAGTTTCCCGCTCTCTATCCCTTGGATTGAAAACAGTAAGTCTCCAAACATTTGGATTATCTCCATTCCAATGTATTTCTGCCTTTAGAGTAGAATATGTTCCGTAATTATTTTGGTTGTTAAGAATATTTTCATCAGTCCCTGTTTGTGAAAATAAAAATACCATATCGCCGGTTTCCAATAGACCAACATAGGAATATTTTAAAACTGTATTTGAAAATTTTACGACATCACTAATAATGTTGTCACCACTCAATAGGTCATGAGCTCGATTGTACTTATCAACGAGTAAGTCACCTTCTCTATCTTTTAGAAAGTCATATAAATTTTGAACATCATCTGTCTGAAATGTGTCAATTAATGATTGGTCAATTGTATTAAAGTCCCGAATTGTATTTGAACTTAGAAACCAACTAAGTGAAAGCAACGGAATTTTGTTATTAGTGGCGAACTCCACTGCTGGTTTACTAAAGTCATTAATAGAAGCAACGCCCACTTGATATAAAAATCTCGTTCTCGTATCAATCGCATAGTCAGCACGTCTATTTATTTGCCTTTTAAGAATACTTTCCCTAGTTATAATTTCAAAATCATTCAAATCATTTCTCAAACCAAGTGCATTTCTTACAATTGGTAGGTTTGCAACTGAACCAAAAGCTTTACATTCAAATATAAGCTGAGTTGGATAAGCAAATGGCATTTGAATAGGTGGGTTCATTATTATATCTGCATCATGTGCTGCACCTTTTCCATTTATGAAGAAAAGTCCACCCCGTTCCCATGAAAGTAAATTATCAGCTTTGACATTTGTAAAGCCACAATTTTTCAATAATTGTCGTACTATGTATTCAAGTAATGCTCCTTTGATATTTCCGGCTTTCATTTTTCACTTTGGTTTGTTTTTTAAATTTTGCTGATAATAATCTACTTTTCTCAACTCTACCTTACAGAAAACTTCATATCAAACTGTTTTTCAGATCATTTTAATTTCATTAAATATCAAAATTATACCTTTCAAATATGAAGAATGTTTAATTTTTTGAAAGTGATTTCACAACATCTCTAAAACTATTTAAGGCACTTTCTAAGCTGTCAATTATTTCTTGCGCTAAAATCTCTGGTTCAGGTAAACTATCAAGATCAATATAACTATCATCCTTCAACCAAGTAATATCAAAATTTACTTTATCCCTTAAAAGTAGTTCATCGTAAGTATATTTTCTAAATCTACCAAATAAGTTTTGTTCATTCCATGTTTCGATAGTACTTGCTCTATTTTTTGCTTGATAACATTCCACAAATGATTTTAAATGCTCAAATTGTAAAGGAAGTTTTTTTAGAGTGTGATGTACATTAGTTCTATAATCATAAAACCAAATTTCTTTCTTTTTAGACTTTTTTTTCTCAAAAAATAGAACATTACATTTTACGCCATGTGCATAAAAAATACCTGTCGGTAACCTTAAAATGGTATGCAAATCTGTTTCTTCTAATAATTTTCTTCTGATGGTTTCTCCGGCACCACCTTCAAATAAAACATTATCAGGAAGTACAATAGCCGTTCTACCATTTTCTTCCAACATAGTTATGATATGTTGAATAAAACATAATTGTTTGTTACCTGTAGTAGTCCAAAAATCATTTCTTAATATATATGATTCTTGTTTCGCTAATTTTTCATCATTAGTTATAGTATAAGTACTACTTTTGCCAAATGGTGGGTTTGCCAGAACAATTTTTACTTTAGTTTTTGGAGGTTCAAGCAAACTATCTTCAACTTTTATTTCGGGTGTTTCTTTCAAGTCCCCAATCCCGTGCAAAAACAAATTCATTAAACATAGTCTTGCAGTTGAGGGAACTATATCCCAACCATGGAAAGTATCAAATTGCAAAAATCTCTTTTCACTCTCTTTTTGGAGTTGTTTAGAATAGTTATTATTCAAATATTCGATAGCACCAAGAAAAAAACCACCAGTTCCACACGTAGGGTCTGAAATGGTTTCTAATGGCTTGGGTTCAATGCACTCTACAATCGCTTTTATAATTGAACGAGGAGTAAAGTATTGACCAGCACCACTACTTTCTGCACTTTTTTGTAATAGACTTTCGTAAATATCTCCTTTAATATCCATAGATTCAGAAACCCAGTCATCTTCATTAAGAAGTTCTATAAGTTTTTTAAGCTTATAAGGGTCATGGATTTTATTTTGTGCTCCATTAAATATATTACCCAGCATTTTTCCTGAACTAGATAATGTATTCAGAGCATTAATGTAATCTAATGTCAGCCCCTCTAATGGATGTTTTAGAAAAAATTGCCAATTACAATTTTTAGGTATATTAAAATCTCTATTGTATGGAGGTTTTGAATATTCATCAGCCATTTTTAGAAATAACAAATATGTTATTTGTTCTAAATAGTCCCCATAGCTAACTCCGTCATCTCTTAACGTATCACAAAATGACCATATTTTTGCTACTAAATTATTTGTTGTCATTGTAATACAGCATTTATATATTCAAGCCAAGGATAGTTATCCTTATCTTTAGATTTTTCTTTTATAAAGCATTTTACAACCATTGTGTATGGTTCGGTCTTTTTTGTCAAATTAACTAACTCAACATAACATTCGCTTATCTTTGAATTAACTTGTAATTGAGTTGGTTTATGATGTTTGATATAATTATTAGTTGATTCAATTATCGTTTCACATTTTTGCCAAATTTTATTCCTACTCCTTTGAATAGGAGTATGGTCTAATCCATAAAACTTGATTGATAATATAGCTTTCTTATTATTTATTAAGTTTTCTTCCTCACTATAAGTTGCGTAAACATCTCCATTGCTATCAAAAGAAATTAAAGTAACATCATTCGGATTCACGGGGTCTATCAATAATGGACTCTCACAGTTACAGATGAAATCATCAGGTTGTGCTATTAATGAATCCTGATTTAGTGGAAAATAATTTCCTTTACCATATACCTCTGTTCCATTTTCAAATCTGTCTTTTCTTAATTTATTTATTAAGCTACCTGCTAATCTAAAATTTTTCCAATGAAATGACAGCCACCAATATCCATCATCTCTTATAACAACTCCGCTTTCATCTTTTGATTGAGCTTTTGGTCTATAGTGTTCAATTTCCCATTCAGAAGAATTTTCAGGTGATTCAGAATACCAACATTTATGACCTGATAACTCAGAAAGAGTTGAATATAGCTCTCTCCAATGATTATTCTTTGACCAATATTCACTTCGCCCTTTAGCATCTAAAGGCTTAATATTTTCCAAATGCTGATTTGCCACATCTAGCCAATCTTTAAATGTGGTGTCAGTATTTAGTCTGTTGAAAGTATCCTCAAAATTGGAAATATCAATGTATCTCATTATCGTTCTGATTCATTTCTTTAAGAATTTTTTCAACTGCTAATTTACTGGCTTCTTCAAGCATTACTTTTTGTTCATCTGTAAATTCTATTTGTTGAATTAGTTCATGCTTGGACATTTCTGATAAATACATTTGAAACCATTTATCTTCAACTTCTTCATAAAAGCCATATTCTTCTAATTGTGACTTTTTGAGTTTGTATTCCTCATATTCTTCATTTGTAATATCATTTCTCATCAACTTACCTTGTAAAAACCTTTTTCTATTTAAAAGTAACTGAGTTTCTTTATCTAAAATGGTTGGCAAACCAAACAATTCACTTGTAAGAATTCCAGCTACACCCATACCTTTAGGATCTTTTTCGGCAGGTTCAGCTATAACATTTCCATTTTCTGGATTTCTTTTAAAAATTCTAATTTGTTCTTTTTTTAGTCCACCAATAACTAATGGATCATGTGTGTTAATTATAATATGAGTAGTTTCATCTAAACTTTCAGTTTCAGAATCATTTCTATAAATATCATTCAATAAATCTAAATAATGCCATTTCCATAGAGGGTTTAAATGTGTGTCAGGTTCATCTAACAACACAAGTGTTTCCTTATCTTTAGTAAATTTAAGAAGCCCTAAAACAGTCAATAATTGTTGTTCGCCCTCACTTAATTCCTTGAATGTAATCTCATTATCAACATTCGTCTTTCTTACCTTTACTCTTACTTCATCAATCAAGTCAGAAATATAAGTGCTTTCCAAAGCTTTAAATAATTCTGTATTGGTTTGATAAAAAGAGCTTAGTTCTTTTAATTTATTCTTATCTGGTATATATAAGTATAAATATTCCATTGTTTTATTATCTGAATCTCTAAAGCTTTCCTTAAATGATTCTTTATTTACAATTGGCGCCAAGGAAATAGCCCATAACTTTTCTAGAAATTCCCTAACAACACCTTTTGCTCCCCACATAAATTCATCTTCAAATGACTTAGCTCTTTTTGCCCAATTTGGTTTCTTATGAAATTTGAATAATATTGATTCTATATCTACTATGTTAAGATAGTCTTTCAAAAAGGATTTTGTTTTTTTATCTTCAAATGCAAAAAAAGCAAGCAAAACGAAATAGGAATGTACAAGCTGAACATAAAACAACCTCCGTAATCCTTCAATGTCTTCCTTTGTTGATTTCTCGTCAATTAATGTTTCATAGAATCTATTTTGATTTTCATCAAAATGCCTTTCTAGTCTATTGCTGATACCTGAGTAATAGGTAAAAACATATTTTGGTAAATAGATCTCTTTGTTGGTAAAGAATGATTTATAAGATTGTTTCTTTTCATCAACATCTATTTTATAAGATGGCTTTTTTGTTTTTTCATCTTCTTTACAGGTGATTTTTATATTATGTTCTCTACATTTATATTTTATTTCATATTCAAAATCGGGAAATCGTGGAGTTGAACCAAATTTACTTAAATCTAAATATTTAAAAATCAAGACTAAAGTCTCAATAAAATTAGATTTACCTGTAGCATTTTGACCAAGAAGAACAGTATTTAATTCATTCTCATCTAAATCAATTTTAAATTGTTTTAGATTTTTAAAGTCCTCAATGTATAAGCTATCAATTCTCATTTCAATGAAATTAAACTACCTTTTTCTGTTTTTTTTTCAATAATTCTATCCTGAACCTTCTTTAGTTCCAAATAAAATTCTTCAATGCTGTTACTATACATTGAATCTTCCCATAATTGTTTTGCAGAAATTGGGTTTTTATTTTTTTCTAAAACTTGAATAATAGATAATTTATCTTTTTCCATTCTTTTAATTTTAGGACGGGTTTTTATTAATTCCTGCTGTTCTTTTAGATACTTTTCCTTCTTAATTTCAATTTCTTTTAACAAAATTTCTATTGAAGAGTCTGATTGCAATTTTTCTGACATTACCCCTTTAAAAGCATCTTCAATAATTTTTTTATTTAAGGTATCTAATCTTTCTATTTCAGTATTTATACTCTTTTCTAAAATTGCATTTTGTGAAATTTGACTTTCGATGATCTCAACTATATATTTTTGAGTATTTAAATCAGGTATATTTACTTTAATCTTATTTAGTTCAGCAAGTTGTATTCCTTTAACAGTTGTCCCTTTCGACAATGACAAAATCTCATTCTCTAAATAAAGGAACATATAATAAGTAAATAAAAAATTAATTTTTACATTTTTTAATTTAACTATTTTTAAATCTTGATTAATGGCTATATCATTACCTGCAATCGTCACTTTTCCAGGGCTAATTCTAGTCACTAAAATTATCTCATTTTTTTTAGCAATATTCGTTGAACTATTTTTAACCCCTTCTTCTGTAATTTTATCTATTGTTTCATATAAAAATATTTTGTTTATATCTTTTACGGAAGCCCAGTTATAGCCATCTCCCCAATAAGATGATTTCTTCTTACTAGGAGTTCCTCCCCCAATAAAATTATAGATTTCAGATAAGGTATATTTTACCCAAGTCCCTTTCTGCCTGTAATTAGAATTTTCTTTAAAAATATCAAAAATGATTAACTGCCTATGATTATTTAATTTCTTCTTATTTTCAATGACATTTTTTTTAAAATCATCTATTTCACTAAAAAGCTCTTCAAGTTTTTCAACAATTCTATTTTGTTCTTCAATAGGAGCTAAGGGAAAAGGAATTTGTCTAAATTTATTTGCAGATATTTCTAAAAAAGTTGTTCCACTCGCCATATTTTCTGCAAGTTCTTTAACTGTTTTCAAATAGTAATAAACATATTTAGGATTTACTAATTCAATGGGTAAAATTAAATTTTTAAACCCTTGGTTAGTTGCTAATTCATTTTTTGTAATTGCCACGTAACCAATTGGTGCACGAGAAGAAAAAACAACTGAATTTACAGGTAAAAGATGAGCAGACGAATATTCTAATCCAACTTGTGAAATATTTCTCCTTCCTTTAGAAATGTATACTTCGTCATAGTCCGATAAATCAGCAGGAGTTATCCATGGAATATCTCCATTCCAAAATTCAGGTTCTTTAGTAGATGGAGTACCTCCACTAACTACAATGCCAATATCATCTAATGTAACCCATTTCCAATGATCTGGTATGTTTTTATTTACATTTACATTAATATTTGAATCCATATTGAAAAGGAAGATTTTTACAAAATTCTGCAAATATAAAAAATAAAACAATCTTTATTAATTCTTTTTTTTGATCCGAAAGGAACTAATCTGATGTTTTTTTTAATAAATTGATTATTTGTATCTTATTTTGATAAAGGATGGTTAGGAGAAAAAATGGCGATGTTCAATATGTGGGTGTCCTTGCCCGCCAAAACTTCTTAGATTCAAGGTATATATATAACTTTTGGGAGTTGAAAATGACTCTAATATTTCCTTTTGAGCGGTAAAGTTGAACATCTTAGTAAACCACCCATTTTTGATATTTCACCATAATTTACTTCAATCACTTCGAATCCCTTTTGTAACAGTTGTGTTTTCAGTTCAATAAATGACTTTTCAATTACAACTTTAGATTTAGAAATTGAAAAAATATTAGGATACATATCTATCATTTGCTGTTGATTTACTTGAATCAAATTATTTTCTTTGAAACAATCAAGCAGAGCATCTGGTCTAACAAGAAATCCTTTAGGGTAAAAAATTGCATATTCATCTCCTACAGGCTGAAAAGCACAATCCAAATGAAGAACATTTGTTTGGTAATCATCACTTACAAAGAGAGGAATCTGTACAACTTTTTTATTGGGAAACGTTTGCTTTAAAAACTTATATCCAGCATCATTTGTTCTATCACTTTTGCCTACAAAAATATAACTTTCCAAAGGACAATGTCGCCTCCTTCAATAAAGGCATCATCAGGTGGTATAAGGGTCTTGAAAGAACTAATAATATGAGTAATGCCCTTAGTTTCTATCTTGCGATTTTCCTTTTTCATATTGGCTATTATAAAAGAATCGTCTATTACGAAACCAATGTCACGTGTAAAAATTTGATTTTTGTCTTGAATGTTTGTCGGTCTTAGAACTTGAACACCATTGGCGATTAAAGCATCTTCAAATGATTTTATCTCTAGTAAAATATCATCTTCATTAGGATATGTTCCTTTTAGTCTATGGAATGCTGATTTTGGATTATTGGAACTTTGTCGTTCTGCACCGCTACTTTCAGCAATACCAAGGATCACACTTTCGAGTTGTGATGTTTCATCATGTATTTCTATGTTCAGCATTTATAATTGATTAAAGAGTTTTTTTCAATATAAATCTGTGTTCTCCTTTTCCGTAAAAGTTTTTTAATTCCTCACCTATCGTTAAAAACCCCAACTTCTCGTAGTAAGCAACAAGATTAGGTATAGCAGTTAAGGAAACAGAAAGACATCCAAAATCTTTTAATTTTTCGAAGACATTTTCTAAAAGAGTTTTCCCAATCCCTTGACCTTCAAAATCCTTAGAAACGGTTACAGCATAAATCCATCCTGTTTCTTCGGACTTGCTACTTAACCCAATACAAAAGCCAATTAATTTATTTTCATCAACTGTTGCAACAAAAATAGTTTTGTTATGTAATCTAAGGCAACTTTTTACAAAGCTGATTGTAAGTGCTTGCTCTTGAGGATATCTTGACTCATCAATTGACACAATTAAACCTGCATCTGTTTCTTCAACTTTACGGTATGTTATTTTTTTTTCCATTTTTGTTTGTTATTTCTACATTCTTTCTGGAACTGGAATACCTAATAACTCAAGTCCCTTATACAATGCTATTCCTACACATTTTGTAAGTGCTAATCTTGAGCTTTTCAGCGTTTCATCTTCCGTTCTTTTGATTGATAATAAGTTATAGAAGTTGTTATAAAGTTTACACAATTCATAAAGGTAATTGCAAATGATGTTTGGTTTATAGTCCAAACAGGCTTGGACAACTTGTCCGTTAAATTCGGAGAGTTTAACCAAGATGTTTTTTTCAATCTCTTCATTCAAGTAAGACCAATCATGCATTGCAGAAACTTCACCTGCAAGTTTTTTTGTCAGTGAGTTGATTCTAGCATAAGTATATTGTAAGTAAGTGCCCGAATCTCCGTCTATCTTTAGCCACTCTTTCATATCAAACACTATCTTTCTGTTTGGGTCAATCTTCGTCATTCCGTATTTGATTGCACCTTTAGAAATGATGTCAGCGGTATTTTCAATTTCACTTTCTTCCCACTCACCAACATAACGCTGTAGATAATTCTGTTTTACGGTCTCGTGCATTTGCTCAATTAAGTCCATAATCGGAACAATGTTTCCTTTTCTTGAACTCATTGCACCATCTGGCAATTCTACATAATCATATTCTAAATGGAAACAGTTTTTTGCATTCTCAAAACCCATTAACTCCAGTACCTTAAAAACTTGTGCAAAGTGGTGAGCTTGTCTTTTGTCAACGATGTAAACACTCTTTTCAATTTTGAAATCTTCAAATTTTCTTCTAGCAAGTTCAACGTCTTTTGTGGCATACAAGCCATGTCCGTCACTTTTTAGTAACATACAGAAACCTAAATTGTAGGCTGACAAATCAACTCCAACTGCACCTTTCGACTTTATAAAAAGTCCATTGTTCAAATTTTTGTTTACATATTCAACTGAAGGCACATCAACTTCCGATTCCCAATACCAACGGTCAAATTCTACATTAGCCCAGTTGTACACTTTCTCCATTAACTCTATTGACCACTCTCTTGTTTCCTTCCACATTTCATAAGACTCTCCTTGTTGATTTTCAAGTTCTGTCAGAATCTCCGACATCTGGTTTTTACTAATTTCTTCCTGAAGGGTTCCCGCTTCACTTTCAAGTTTCAAATGTCCTTTGGTATAAAGAGTGCCTAACCATGCTCCTTTGTTTTCTGTTGGAATTGGGTCGTTGTTGTGATATTTCAAAAACCAAAGACACTTTGCTACATGCGTTCCAACATCGCCGGGAAAAGTTGAACTGATAATATCAAAGCCGCAATACTGATGAAGTTTGATAAGTGAATCACCAAGACAAAGATTTCTCATGTGTCCTACATGTAATTCTTTGTGAGTATTCGGTTGTGAATATTCTATCATAGTTTTAAGCGGGTTACTTAAAACTTTTCTTTTGAATAATTGACCCGACAAAACTTCTTCAGCAACTGATTCACCTAAGAACTTCGAAGAAAGTTTCAAATTTACATAAGGACCAACTGCCTGAATATTATCGGCAAGATCATTGGAAGGGATAGCTGCACTAACTTGTTCTGCAAGATTATTTGGTGCTGATTTTAATTCTTTTGACAATGCGAAGCAAGGAAAAGCATAATGCCCAAAGTTAGCATCGGGGGGCATTCCAAGTTGAGAGTAAATGAAATCTACTGTAAGAGTAGAATTCAAACTACTCGTTGCTTGCTGAATTATTTCAGCAAGTCTCAATTTTATTGTGTCGTGATTAAGTGTTTTCATTTCGCTGTTTTTGGTG
Organism: Saprospiraceae bacterium; assembly: GCA_035299145.1. Taxonomy (GTDB): domain Bacteria; phylum Bacteroidota; class Bacteroidia; order Chitinophagales; family Saprospiraceae; genus OLB9. Next base: position 386,482 of record DATGWZ010000023.1, on the reverse strand, counting down.
GATTTCTATATAATGGCATAGTCATACAATGTGAACCTCCTCTTGCTCTAGATAACTCATTTGAAGGAAGAAGTATCAAAGTATTCTCTATGCTTTCGATTAGCTTTTCTGTTTCATCTAAATCCAAGTTTTTGTCCAAAATAAAGTCTATCAAATCTTCAACATGAAGAATGTGCTTCAAAGCCATATCTTTGTTGTCAGTGTTTTTTGTATTCTTAAACCTTGCTTCATTCGCATCAACTATTGTAGCAATGAAGTTGGGATAATTAGAAACTTTATCCCCACGCATCTTTTCGTTAAAGTGTTTTGCAGTTCGGTAATTTCTATCGTATCCAACTGCAACACCTGATTTAAGAATAAGTAAATTACAAGCATCTGTCCATTGTTCTCTACCGTCATGTGGTGGATCTCCTGCACCACTTAGAATAAATTTAACTGATTCTTGTCCGAACTCCTTCTTTGAAATTTGTTCAAGCAAATCGTGAAGTCCATTTGGTGAATGAGTGTATGGGCAGCTTTCTTTGTTTACATACTGATTTGCATTTGCTCTGTCTGCACGAAGTAAAAAGTCGATTTTTTTAAATTTACTTTTGAAATCTTTTTTAGCTTTCTCATCTGTTGCTGAATCATAATCATACTTGATTTCCTTACCCTCTTTACCTAAATAAAATTGAAAGATGGTTACATCTTTTTCTTTCAATTTTTCATTTTCGGATTTTTGAGTTAAGTCATCTATGTATCTATTCTCGTACCATAATTTTTTCTCTTGCTCATTTTGCCACACTTCTGATAGTGGGCTATGAATTATCCAAACATCTTCTCTCACATGACTAAGGACTGTGTCAATGTGCATTTGTGAACGCTTCTCAGAAATTTTAATTACTGAAATTATGTCAATCTCATTTTCTTCATCGGTTTCAATGTTCTCCCAAAAAATTCTGTTCACCAATTTTTGGATTGCATAATGTGAAGTTCTTTCACTACATCCAATAAGCAAATGTCTGTTACTTATCATCATTATGTCTCCGCCTTCGTAATTCACTTTTCTTTCGGGTTGGTCTTTTTCCTCAAGTTGAAAAAAGTCATCATCTTCCGACACATCTATTATTCGTTCTTGTTTTTTTCTCATTTTTTCATTGTTTTTATCATAACACAAATAGTTTTCAGCAATAAACCTCATTAAAACAACTTCTCTCTTTCTAATATAAAATTTCGGCTTAGTAATCAATAAGTGATTGCCAATTGTCACACATATATCTCTTGTGAAAATAAAATTGGGAACAGGTGGGAAAATAAATCTTGCATCTTCTGCTTTTGATTTTGCATCTTCACCTGTTAAACACACATCTTTTTCTGTTAAATCAATTAATTCCCCGTTTTTAAGTTGATATTCTAATTTACCTGTCAATAAAGTTTTTACTGCATCAATGCACAACTTTCTACTTCTTTTTGGATTACTTTTTTTAACTTTATGAGCTTCATAAATAATGGCTTGTAAATCTTTCTTCCGATAGTCATGGACACCCTCAATAGAACATATACTTTCAATTAACATAATCGATTCTTGCTTATATTTTGAGAACAAATACTGTAGTAAAAACTGAGTGTCCAATACACTTGCTTCATCAATATTTTCTTCATTCACAAAATAATTTTGCTTTTCAGGATTGTTCTCAAAGAGTTTAAGTTCATTAGGTTTTACGACTGTCTTTTTATCTTCTTTTCTCAAAACAAATTTTCCATCCGCTCCGAATAAAACTTTCGTGTCAAGGAAAAGTAGAAGCAAAATTTGAAAACGAGAATACTCGTCTTGAATTTTGTAAACATCTACGATGTCGTCATAAAGCCAATCATGCAATTTGCTGGTTGGAACATTGCCAATTCCCCCGTCAGGGCTGTGTACCATTACTTTTGTTAGTTGTCCGATTTCTGATGTTACTCTAATATCCATAAATCATTTTTGAAAGAATGTCAATGAAAGTTGTAGATAATAATTAATAAAATATGTGAACCAATAATTTTGAATAACAATTTTTACTATTTTGGTGTTAAGCCAGAACAACATGCATATGTTACAGATTGGGTTAAAAAAATTGGTTTATAAACAAAGAGAATTACAACTAGACCCTAGTAAGAACCTGTGTTTTATTAATTAAATGTTCTTATTGAGCAAATATATTTTGGCTTGGTTAATTTTACAGTTTTGAACATAGTAATCCACAGCTTTGTGATTGAAAAATCAGAATGAGAAGTGAATTTTTCTTTAATATACGCTGGTTCTGAACTGTTTAAATTGTTATTTGTCATCACAATTTGTTGTAAAACTCAATAAAATTCAAAATTAAGGTGATGATTTTTCTTAGTCAAGCGTATAAATACGGGGAGTATAAATACGGGGAGTATAAATACGTGGTTTAATTATGCATTGCATCTTCGATTAACATAATAAAGCATAACAATGAAGTAGATTGTAATTCTTTGTTATCCATCTAAAAGAATACAATATATCTGTAAATAATTTAATAAAGAAAGGCATGAGTCTATTTAAAGAATTGTTATGAGAAAAAGGGGACCTCATGTTGCAAACAAGATTACAACTCCAATAGGGAGGTAGTCCATAAAATATTTACGATTATATTAACATTCCGTAACGCCTCGTCAAAAGCATATTTATCGTTATTATAAAAAAATGTATACATATGAAACTCGACCAAGCGCTCGAAAAAAAGATTGTGTCTTCCATCGCTACTATGGATAGGAGGATGCTGGATGTGTTGCTCCCTGATAATGGCGTCTATGACGACACTTATAAGGAAGTGTGGCTTTCAAAATTGGATGTAATTTATGACGAATGTAAACAAGCAGGTGATGAAACACTGGCGGTGTATGAACGGATTTGTTCTAAAGATGATGACCCTTTGTATGGTCAACAAACTTATATCTTTTGTGCTCCTGCAGCCAAATGGTGTCTAATGCTGGGATTTGTGGTAAAGAATGGTGAATTTGTGGGGCTAAAGCAATATTTTGGTTATAAGCAACTACTGAAGGAGAAGTTGTTTGACCCAACACATCGTATAGAAATTGGGATGGATATTTATCCCAATGAAGAAATCGGATATGTAGAAACCAAAGAACATAGAGAACATAAGGCGGCTTTGATTGAATTTGAGTTGGAAATGAAAAATGATCGTCGAAAAGTGATAGGTCGAAAATGGTTATTGGGAACGTTTCAAGTATATTATTGGCTTTATCAAGAAACTATGTTTGATCAACACTGTGAAGAAGTGGTAAGGTTTCAGGTGATGATGACTGATTTTTACAACTTGTATTGTTTTATGAGAAAACCTAGTGGTTATGTAAATTTGTATAATAAGTATAAAGCGCTTGTAGGAAAAGAGGATAAGGTATCTGCATTAAAAAGAAGAAGGCTTATTGCCAATAATATGCTTATGCTTTTTTCTTTTTGCACTAGCAGAAACTTTTGCATAAACGACAATGGAGAATTTATTTATTCCTATAAGATCAATAGTAAGCGATACTCTCTAAAGGTTCACTTCCGTGATACCAGGATTGAGGCACCAGGATATTTTCCATTAATAAAAGAAAGTCATGATGTCATTGATCATTTTTTCGAAGCGTACAAACGTAATTTTTCTAATGAGATAGTTGTGTATGCCATTGAAGATGTTATCGCCTTTTATAAAGGTAAGTTTGATGGGGTATTGAAGGAGATGGATGTGTAGGGAGGATTTGTTTAAGGTCTAAAGTTGAAGGTTTAAAGTTGAGGGTTTAAAGTTGAAGGTTTAATGTTGAAGGTTTAATGTTGAAGGTTTAATGTTTAAGGTTTAATGTTGAAGGTTTAATGTTTAAGGTTTAAAGTTGAAGGTTTAAGTTAGAAATGTGTTAAGTGTATATTTAGAGGATTATTTAATGCAGCGCGGTGCATTGTTAAAGGGTACCCTTAGCGATAGGGGTACCTTTTTTTATTTTTACGGCTTAGGAAATTTAATGCAAGAACAGAAAAACAAAAAATCATTTATATATATCATCTGCTACGTTGATGTATACTAAGTAAGACAACCCATGCTAGATATGATGTTCTGGTTATTAAGGTAAATGAAAGTTTTGTAAACCATTTAGTATTAAATTTGACTATCGTGATAGCCAATATTTAAATAAATCGTCCCATCTTGAAGCAATATTTTGCCAATGGTATATTTCCTTTAGTGCTATATTGTATGATTTTTCGGCTTGAGATTGATAAAATAATTTGTCTGTATATAGTTGCTCTAGGATATTGGCAATATCAGTAGGATCTATCTCGGACCAAATCATTCCTAATCCTTTGTGCTCCATTTCTTTATTTGTCGGAATTAGTGAGTTGATTTCTGACCATAGTTCTGTACATGCACTATGGTTGGGTATAATTTGAGGTGCTCCTGTTGCTGCATGTTCAAAACTCACTAAGCCCCATCCTTCTCCCATTGAAGTATTTATTCCGACATCACAGGCATTGTATAGTACATTAAGTTGTGCGTCATTAACAGCAGGGTGGTCTTGGAGCCAGCCAGGTGAAATAAGAAGACGATCAAAAATACCTGCTTTTTGGGCCAAAACGCGTATATCTGGACCGTCAAAAGTAGCTCCGGTGTGTAGGTATAACTTTACATTTGGTGGTTTGTCAATAGCGAATTTTGCAAAACCTTCAATAGTAAGATCGATTCTTTTGCGCGGTTGGTGTTTTGATGCATTTAAGACAATAAAGCCATCGGAATCTTCTTTGTTGTGAAAACAAATTTGTTTTGCTTGATTTCTTTTTTGAAAACTATCCTGGTCCAATGGAAAAAAGGTATCGGTGTCCACACCGTGTGGAATGATATGAATATCATGCCCTAAATGTGCACTTTGATTATGGTCTACTGCATCTAAAACTTTTCTCAATTCCGTAGCGCCAAAATTTGTATATGCTACAATCTGATCTAGATGAGCAATTCCTTTGTATAAATCAGGTCTAGTTAGTTTACCATCTACAGGACAATAACCTATTAAAATAGGTCTATTGGCCTTCTGTGTTAATCTAGGTAAATGCATACAAAAGAACCACAGATCATTCATAATAAGAATAATCTGTGGTTGTAACATGTCAATTAACTCGGTCAATCTGTCTAAACCATATGCATCCATGTCATTAGGATTACCAAATATAGGCCATCTCCCTTCCACTATGTCTCTACGATGATTCGTAGCAAACTGATAAAAATTATATTCGCTCAATAAGTTACTAATAATTCCGTCAGCTACACGAGAGAAACCAGTAGCGGCAGCACCATGGGTAACAACTAAGATTTTAGGAAGTGTGGCACTAGTGAACAAATTGATATGATTTACTAAATTAAATTATTCGTGGTGAAAAAAAAACTAGGCTTCGACAAGAACTGGTCTGGGTGCAGCAAGGTGGGCAGACATTTCTGATTCGCTAACTGCAACATTTTTGAGTAAATATAAATCCACGGTAATAGAAGCCATAGGTGCAGGACTATCAAGCCATCCATCACCATACCACCAAGATGTATCCCCTGTATCACAACTACCCGTTCTTTCATATTTTTCATGAGCGGAACCTTTGCTGGAACCAGGGATACCCACCATTACATAATTATTATGGACGAGTGCACAACAAGAGTAAATGCCATAATTAGAAGCTTTAGTGTCTAACCAAGTATTCAGTTCAACATCGGCACCACAGTTGCGAAGGAATTGTGTAAAGCCAGGTGTAGGAGCGGTCAGGGCAAAATTGGAAAATGTGGTGAAAGCAATGATGAATCTAGCATTATTATAGGGTTGAATGTCATTTAACATTTCATTGTAAATAGGCTCATAACCACTCCAATAATCTCCTGTGGCATATGATTTTCTAAAGTCAGCTTTGAGCGTCAATCTATTAATAGCTGCGATTTGAAATCCATAGGTTCTTAATTCAGAAGCAGGTGGAGGTAACACATTACTGTTGTCAAAATTGATAAGACAAGTACCTGTTTTGGATTCTAAATACAGTTTGTATTTGAGATACTCATTTATTGCCTGTCTGACTGCATCGGCTTTAGATCCAGAAAAAATGTCTGCAATAGATGTAAGGGAAAAATCAATAACAGCTGGATTTTTCTCAGCACTTTGTAGCCATGCATTGTAAGCGTCTTCGTGGTTTGCATTATATCCAGGAACTAATACATTCAAGATGGTATTGCTACCACCTGTTGCACTCACTTTTACTTCACGAGAAGATGCCCATTGTTCCCCTACTTTGCTCCATTCAGCGGATGCACTAGCTTTCGCAGAAAAGATCGCCTTAAACTCAGTTTCGATTTTCGTTTTTACATCTTTTTCGCTATAATTATAAGACTTTGAAATGGAAGTGCTGTAATAAAGCCTTCCACCTAGTTGGACGCTTGACATAAAATACAGACCGTATTTGTCAAAGAATCTAAAAAAGAGATACCTGTTTTGTTCTGTAAATTCAGATGGTATGTTCATGTAGTCAGGGTCGCTTTTAACCCATGGCGCAAGCGCATTTTCCGATGAATCTTTGAGTGTGAGGGAGTAAAATTTAGAATACGTCTCTACCAAACCAAATTGATAGCTGATATCAGATTTGTTGGTCATATTGAAGGAAGCTTCAAATTGACCACTAAATAAACCATATCTGGCGCTAAGGCCTACTTTAGAACCAAAATGTTCTTCCACTTTTTGTCTTGAACTGAAAGAATTAGCTTCCCCTTCGTTTTTGGAAGAAGTGTCTAGCATTGCATTGGTCGGAACTAGGTAGTCATTCCACTGTTGGTCATTATACTGCATATCAAAAAGAGGTTTCATACGAGATGAAGGCCCGTAAGCACCAAAAATGTTGAAAGTGAAACCAAGAGTCTCACCGCCAGGAATGTAAGTTGCCATAAAAAAATAAATTTAAAGGGGTTATTTAATGATGTAAAGGTCAATGTTTTCAAAAGGTGAGAAAAGCGTGAAAATACTTACTCCTTTCATACGTATTTTACCGTATTGTTTTGTTACAATCATTGTTATAAGAATATCTAAAGCTATAACTTGTCAATACCCTTCAAACAGGTTCAGCATTGTATAATTGCTGAGACTTTTACCGAATTCTGATTCATTCCAACCGAATTCTGATTTTGGGGGTTTGTTTAGAAATAAGAAATATACCTTTGGGTCGGACGATGACCCTTTGATTATTGTTTAGAACGAAAATGGACGTTATAAGGACTTCCAGAAAACAAAATTTAACTAACTTCCATGTAGAATATTATCAACTGTTGCAATTAAGAGTATGTTTAAATTTTTATTGCCTTATAATCAATATCTTATGAACCTGACTTCAAAATAACTTCATCGTTTAGTTCACTAAACTCTTTAGTTCTTTTATTGCCAGAACCAAAACCTATTGATTAGCAACTAAGAAAACTTTTAAACAAACTCTAAACTTGTTGTGATAAAAGATACCCTTAGCGATTGGGGTATCTTTTTTTACTTTGGTTGGTGTTTTAAATTTTTATTGATTGAAGCATGATAAAAAGAATAACTTTTCTGTTGAGTGGTAGTTGAAATCAATTATATTACAAAATTTGCAAAAGAGGTAAGAAAATAATATTAAATAAATCCAACAAATATGAAAGTAGTATCAAAAAAAAATTGGTCGCATTGTGTAATAATGTTTACAATTCTATTATTTAGTTCTTGCTCTCATTACAAAACTATATTCGAAAATAAAAAAAAAATCGATACTAGGCTAGTAGGTACTTGGGTAGGTGAAGAAGAAGATAAGCAGATGAAAGGTGTTAAAAAACAATGGGAAATGGTTAGAGATAATAAGGGCAATTTTCAATTGCTGTTTAAATTCATAGCTGATGGCATGGTCAAGGAGCACAAAGAAGTTGGCACATGGTGGGTTGAAAATGATATATTTTATGAATACCATGCAAACTCAACATTAACAGATGAGTATAAATATGAGGTAGTTCATAAGGATTTGATAAAGTTTACAATGCAAAAATCAGGTGTTGACTTTAACTCTGAAGAATATATATTTTTCGATGCTAGAAAAGGAAGTACGAAAGTTAAACCTTAATTTGGCACAAAGGAATACACCCTATAAAAAGGACCGATTCCAGTTTTATACTGAATCGGTCCTTTTTATTATGCTTATTTTGTCAATAATATTAATGCGCTTCTAGCCAATTATTTCCTACGCCAATTTCTACCAAAATCGGGACTTTCAAAGTTGGAATGGCATTTCTCATTAAGTCTGTGACCAAAACTTTTAACTTTTCTAATTCTGGTTTATATACGTCAAAAACTAACTCATCATGTACTTGAAGGATCATCTTAGATTTAAAGTTTTGCTCTTTTAGCGCTTTATGAATATTGATCATAGCAATTTTGATCATATCTGCTGCGGTACCTTGTATAGGTGTATTGATCGCTACTCTTTCTGCATTACTTGATGTTAATGAGTTTCGAGAGTTTATGTCTCTTAGGTTTCTACGTCTACCAAGTAAGGTTTTTACGTATCCATTTTCTCTTGCAAAACTAACCGTTTGGTCCATATAGTTTTTGAGACCTGAAAATTCTCTAAAATAGTTTTGGATCAGATCTGTTGCATCTTTTCTTGAGATGGCTAATTGTCTTGAAAGATTGGTCGCCCCTGCTCCATAAGTGATAGAAAAGTTTACGGTTTTGGCATTTCTCCTTTGTTCAGATGTGACTTCGTCATAAGGTACGCCATACACCTTTGCAGCAGTAGCTCTATGGAAATCATTGCCTGCCACAAAAGCTTCTAACATTGACGTATCATTACTTATCTCTGCGATGATTCTTAGTTCTATTTGTGAATAATCGGCAGCCATCAATACGTGATCTTCATCTCTTGGGACAAAAGCTTTTCGGATTTCTCTTCCTGCCTCATCTTTGATGGGGATGTTTTGTAGGTTGGGATTTTCAGAACTCAATCGACCTGTTGCTGCTCTTGCTTGGTTAAAATTACTATGGACTCTTCCTGTACGTGGATTGACCATAGTAGGTAATGCGTCTACATAAGTTGACTTAAGTTTAGAAAACTTTCTGTGTTCCAGGATGGTGTCTATTACTATGTGCTCACCTGCAAGTTCAGTGAGTTTGTCAAAGTCTGTCGAATATTGACCCGTAGAAGTTTTTTTCCATCGATAGGGTACTTTTAATCTATCAAAAAGAACTTCTCCGACTTGTTTTGGTGATGCAATATTAAAATGGACACCAGCATTTTTATATATCTCTTGTTCTTTATTGGTTATTATTTTTTCTAACTCTTTGGAATAATCATTCAAGAAAGAAGCATCTATTCTGATCCCTTCGTACTCTAGGTCACACAAAACTCTGATTAACGGTTCTTCGATATCCATGTAAAGTGGATCGAGTTCGTTTTCTGCCATTAGTTTTTTCATGACAGGTGCTAGTTGTAAAGTAAGGTCAGCATCTTCACCTGCATATTCTTTTACTTTTTCTAAAGACACATCTCTCATACTTAGTTGGTTTTTACCGCCTTTTCCGATTAGGTCTTCTATGGGTACCATTTTATAATCAAGGTAGGATTCAGTAAGATAATCCAACTTATGTCTAAGGTCTGGCTCGCATAGGTAATGTGTGATCATAGTGTCATAAAGATTTCCCGCTACTTCCACATCATACCATTTCATTATAGACATATCATACTTTATATTCTGACCTATCTTCGTGATGGCCGTATTTTCGAGTACTTCTTTAAAATAACTAACTGTTTTTTTTGCTTCGTTCATGTCAGCAGATACAGGTACATAGTATGCTTCTCCTGCTTTATATGAGAAGGACATACCTACTATTTCAGCTTGATGTGGGTCAATACCTGTTGTCTCTGTATCAAAACTAAATGTTGACTGCTGTTCGAGTACTTTTACTAAATCTTTTATCTCATCTACTGTATTAACTAAAAGATAATTATGTGGTGTATTTTCAATATTTCTTTTGGCAATTTGATATTCTGTTTTTGGTTCTTCTGGAGCTGAAGGTTTGCTTGAAGCAAAATCATTTCCGAATAAAGACTGCTGCACACCTGCTTGATTTTGAGGTGTGGAGATGACATCATTTCCAAGTATTTGTTGAGCTAGGGTACGGAATTCGAGTTCAAGGAAAATTTCTTTGAGTTTTTCCTTGTTCATAGGATCTAGGTTGTATCTAGTAGCATCAAACTGAATAGGAGAATTGATATCTATTGTAGCAAGACGTTTGGACATAAGTGCTTGCTCAGCAAAGTTTATGACGTTTTCTTTTTGTTTACCTTTGAGTTTGTCCGCATTGGCAATGATGTTTTCTACAGAACCAAACTCTTTTAGTAAAGTTACCGCCGTTTTTGGACCGATTCCTGGTACACCTGGGATATTGTCTACACTATCACCTTGTAATCCGAGTACATCTATTACTTGATCTACACGTTCGATATCCCAATTGGCAAGGATTTCCTTTTCACCTAAAATTTCCACTTCATTTCCTTGTCTACCAGGCTTATACATATATATATTGGGAGAAACTAGCTGCGCGTAGTCCTTGTCTGGAGTCACCATATAAACCGTGTATCCTTCTTTTTCTGCTTGTTTGGCTAGGGTACCTATAACATCATCTGCTTCATAGTTTTGGACCATGACAACGGGTATGTTAAAACCTTCTATGATGCTAGGTATGTATTGCATAGCAATGGTAATATCTTCAGGCTGTGCGTCCCTGTTTGCCTTGTATTGAGGATAATATTCATGTCTGAATGTACCGCCTTTAGGATCGAATGCTACAGCAATGTGTGTAGGTTTTTGATTTGTCATTAAGTCCCATAGTGTACGCACAAAACCAGTAATGGCAGATGTATTGAGTCCTTTAGAGTTTATAAGTGGTCTCGTGATGAATGCAAAATGTGCACGATATACAAGTGCATGACCGTCGAGAAGAAATAGACGTTTATCCTCCATTATTGATAGGTTTTGATGATTGAGAACAAAGGTATAAATAAAAAATGAAAAAGGGGATGCATCAGACAAATGCATCCCCTTCAGGAATTAATTTAAGCAAATTGTTGTTACTCGAGGCCGATCATCTTTTTGGTTGCAGTGTACGCTCCACTTTCAAGCTGGTAAATCATAACTCCTTGGTTAGGAATATCATTTTTAGTCAGCGTGAAGGTGTTGATACCTTTACCGAAAGATCCTTTATTTGTGTATATCACTTTACCAGTCACGTCAAATACTTTTAGGGTAGCATTGCCAGACTCAGGAAGGTTAAATGTGATGATTGTTTTGTCATTGAACGGGTTAGGTTCGTTTTGGTATAAAGCAAATTCAGAACTAGTCTCTTTACCTGCAAATCTTAGGGACAATTTGTTGGTATTTAAGTCATCACCAGAATAAACCTCAGCATTTGTCAATGTTGAATTCATTTCTATGATGTCAGACAAGTTTGCATTTGTTTTTGATGCTACGCTGATAGAAAGGATATCATTACCATTTACTGCTTTGATATCATTCCAGCTTACAGTGTATTTATTGTCAGCAAGTTTAGCGATGTTGCTATCAGCTAGCTTTTGGTCACCTACATACACGTCTACAAGATCGGCATTGTTAAGTGTAAGTGTAAATTGTAAACCATATACTTTGTCGATCTCAGCACTAAATACTGCTGTGTGTATCTCATTAGCAACTACTGCTTTGTCTTCAGCAATTAACTGTACAGCACTTCTTGATTCTGTAGATGCATCTTTAGCATTTCCAGTCGCAGAACCATTTACATCACCCACTTTCACACCTACAAAGTTTTGGTTGATCATTGAGTTGTCAAGATTTGTGATAAATCTCTTTTCTTGTAAAGGCCATGGGTAATTTGCATCTGTGAATGTCTGTCCACTGTTGATAAATCTCCAGCTATTGTTACTAGGCAATGTTGTGTAGATACCAAGGATCAATTTTCTTAATTCTATAAGATCGGCAGCTGTTACTTTCTCATCTTTGTTGATGTCAGCAGCAATGATGTTGTAAGGTCCTTGAAGTTTAGCTTGGTTTAGTATATGTCTTTGAATCAAAACTAAATCCAATGTACTTACACCATTTAAGTAATCATCATTTTTCTTACCTGCAATCTCGTAATTGTAATACATCACTGCATTGTTGAATGAATAATTACCTGTTGTGATCGTATTTGCTGTTTTGGTCATTTCTACGATACCGTTACTCAAAGTAACTTCAGCACCAACTATTTTTTGACCAGTCTGAGAGATGATATTTCCAGTTACAGTGGTCGTCTGAGCATTACCACAAGCGCCTTGGTTGTCTGCAAGATTCAGTGTTACTACACAGAAATCGTAATTAAGTTTCTCGTCCCAAACGGTCATTTTAACATCAACAGAAGGAGCATCGTCACAATTGAATATTTGGCCTGAGCTCTTAGTTGCAGGCAACCATTTTTGAGCATTTCCTGCATTGTATTCTGCTTCGGTAGCATTAAGACCTGCACCTTTGAAATAGTGGATTTGGTTTATTTTAGTAAGAACCGGGTTTGCTTCATTGAATGTGTACAATAAGTTTGATTTTGATGTACAGTTATCAAATGAACCTAAGTTAAAGTCTACAGCCCAAAGTTCTACTTGACCATTACTCATAAGTGCAGAACTAATGTTCAAACAGTATGGTGTTGGTTTTTTCTTATCTACTACCATAAAGTTTTGTGTACAGTTGGTCACGTTACCACAACCATCCAATACTTTCCAAGTAATTTTATGGTTTGACATACTACCTACGATATCTTCTGGTAAAGTTACTCTTACTTCACCTGCTTGTCCTGTAGGAGCAACATATCTGTCAGGAATACCATTACCATTTGTATCATTGAATGAAGCATCCGTAGCAGGTAAGAAACTTGAGTACTCATAATCATTCGTACCATCTCCCCAAAGGTCTACAAATACGATCCATTTTAGCCAGTCTGATGCACATTGACCTTGGTCAGTAGCTGTTTGTGTAAGTACTAGGCTTCTTCTTTCGCATCTGTTACCGTCATTATCATCATCATTGTGGTCATTGATTTCAAACATTAAGTCTGCACATGATCCCAATACTGGTTTTACTTCGTCAATTACTTTTATCGTTTGAGTATGTGTATAGTATCCTACTGGAACAGAAGCATTAGGGTTATAAGTACACCAGTTGATTACTGTCCATTTGTTTAAGATTTTCATACATGCATTACCTTCGAAGTAGAAAGTATCACTCTTAAGACTTACACCTATCTGATCACATGGTCCAGAAGTCCAAGTTGGTTTTCTATCAGCTGCATCAGTTGTACAATCAGTCGTAAGATCTGGTGGCCAAATAATACTACCTGCGAATGCTGGGAATGGATTTCTAAGGTCTATTCTTTGAACGCAAATAATGTTTGGTCTGCTTTTTATTCTCCAAGTACGTAGGATATAACCGATGTTACAACCACTTAAGAATTGTTGGTCAGTATATTCTGTTTCTAGATCAAGACAGTTAGAAAATGCTGTTGCTCTTCCTGTCACAACAAGATCATTCTCATCATCATCGCAATCGATAGTAACATTTGCTGGGCATACGATCTGAGGAGCAAGTTTATCTTCTACTCTTACTTCTACCCATGTCTCATTGTAATTATCAGATTGTCCATTGACTACGTCACCAAATACTCCTGACATATTACCATCATCCCATACTCTCATCCATACTTTCACGATACCGAAAGGAACAGCGCCTTCTCTATTTGTGATATCTGCACAACAGAATTTCACATAAGCACCATTATCTGTATCGTAGTTAGGACTATTAGGATTAGTAGATCCATCATTCGGATGACCATCTGCATTGTACGTGAAATTACCTGTGTAATCACAACCATCTTCGTCTCTAGCAGGATCGTCTTCTCTTCTCAATTCTAAGTGTACAGGAGTACAACTATCATAAGAACCATTATCTACAGAGTTTGCAAATAATTTTGCAATACCATCAGCATCACTACCAGTTGTAAGTGAAATAATGATGTGTTGTTTAGCAACTGCTATCGGTGCAGTAAGGTCTAAAACTGTTACGGTGATTTGGTCTGTACCAATGTTTTCACAACAGTCTTTTGCTTGGTAAGTAAATGTATTTACACCTTTTGGTGTACCTGTTGCTAAGTATCTTCCACTAGGTATATCATAAACGATATTTACACCAATTGGTCCAGATACTGTATAAGTTACTGTACTAGAACAGTTATCGTGTAAAATTTCAGGAACTGGAAGCAAGAAGTTTGCTGAACAAGTCCATGGGTCTACGCTTACAGTAATGTCTTTGGCAACAACTGTAGGAGCTTCGTCATCCGTTGCTTTGATAACTTGCGTAGTTGTTCTGGTAGCACCAGTACACCAATCTAAGATAGTCCATACACGGATGATTTTTTTGCTATTTGTACATGTAGGTCCACAAGCGTTAAGTTCTGTATCAGACTTAGCAGCAAGGATATTACATACGTGTCCTGTCAATGGAACACCATTCACTGTAGGCCAAGCATATCTTGTTGCTTCAGCTGTTGCGTCTCTATTTGCAGCAGCTTCAGCAGCAGCTACATTTGCATATGTACCAGGGATCAAAAGGATGTAAGCAGCTCTGTATTCTGTGTATAATTTAGCTTTGTAGAAAGCAAAAATGCCTGCCATGCTAACATCTGATCCGCATGTCAACTGAACATTGTTGTAAGGATCTGTAACTGATCCAATAGTTACTGGGTCAAATCTGTATTCTGATACACATGGAATAGATTTATTTCCATAGATATCTGTGAATACCCAAGTTCTTCTGATAATTTTAGCACCGCAATTTCCAGTAGGAATTACTTCGTCAGAAATAGCAGTGGTGTAAGAAGAACAGTTTTCATTAACTACAGGTCTAGGATAAACTAAAGTGTTTGCTAGAAATGCAGCTTCGTCGGTACATCTGAGTGCACATGCAGGATCATTATTTCCTACAGGGCAAAGACACTCTACTTGTGGTGGTAATTTGTCTTCTACTCTGATCTGTCCCCAGCAAGAATTGCCAGAAGGATTGGTAATAGTAACGGTGTACAATCCCGGATTTGTTACCACCGGGTGTGTGTAAGGAGTTGTCGGCGTGATGCCACTTACTCTGACTTGGTGTGTTTGGTTGGCTCCCGCAGGACCGCCTTCCATTACCATATCAGGTCTAATAATAGCTTCGCAATCATCATCTAAAGATACTTGTACTAAATCGTTACAAGCAATCTGATTTTGGCCTAAGCTTTGACTAGAAAAAACGAAAATTAACAGGAGACTCAACAGTGCAGAACGCAATACCGGAATCCCCTTACTTTGGGTAAGTAAATCTTGTTTTACCATGGGTAAAAAGTTTTGGTTATTAAAAAAATGAGTTCGTGCCCGCGTCTTTCGGGCTTAGGTCAGATTTAAATAAGATTTACTCTATTGAGTGGGAATGGTGCAAAGGTATGATGACAAATAGCCTGTGAGGTAATTTAACTTGGGGTAATTTTGGTATTTTTTTTTAACTAATATAAGATTTTTATTATGTGAAGGAAGTTATAAAAATACTTTATATGTGTATTAAGCTTTTATTCAAATGATTGAAAATTTTGGTGTTTGTTGATAGAGAAAAGAAAGGTAATAAATTTTTTTTATAGTTTTTTTTGGACGTAACCCATAGTATTTTCAATAAAGGTATAATTCAATTTTCATGCCAAAAATTTAAAGCAAAAGAATTTAATATTCCATATTGTATTAAAGCAAAAAGCACCGTCTTAATCCAATGTAAGACGGTGCTTTCTATTTTACTATTTCAGTTATAAATTTAGAACTTTACTTTTTTGACTTGACTCATGACTGCAGAACCAAATGCCGCAGATAAATCATCGGCCATACTAAAGTCAGAAGGAAACAATTCGATATGATCATCCATTTTGTTTTTGCTCTCAGAAGTTAAGGCTCTTTTATCGCCCACAAAATTGCAAGCATATCCATTGAAGTCATGATACACATTGATAGGGACAGAAGAAACATACTCCTTACTATTATTATCAAAAACTTTCATTTTGCCATGGAGTTCTGATTTCTTTTCTCTCATTATTTCAGATATATTTGCTTTTACCTTTTCCCAAACTTCTTTTTCTACTTCTACAATTACACTATCCCGAACTTCTTTAACGATCTCTTTTCTGATTAAAATTTCTTTTTCTTCTGAATAACTGTTGACACTCTCTCGCTCTGGACTAAAGTTGATATTATCTAATTCGATGATGACAATAAAATCTGCATCTTTTCCATCATCAAATCCGCCAATGTTATAATCGTTCCAAAGATTGTCTAATTTAGATACAGGAAGGTTCCACATATCTTTTTCTATATCGTTGCCATGAAAATCTCTTAACTCATTAGATACGTCAAAATAAATTTTGGTTAACCCAAGATTATGGGCTTTTTCTTTCAGCCTTTCTTTGTCTTTATAACTTGTGCGATATTGGTCGATTTTGCTCAATTCATCATATGCATCTCTTGCAAACAATTTATCTTTTGTTTTCTCAGATTTATCAATGAAGTCTAGAGCTCTATTATAATGATATAGCATAGTGTTTTCTTCTGCATTTCTAAGTTCTGCAGTTACATCTATCATATCAAAAGAAGCGCGATATCCGTCTTCACTGATTAAAGGAAGCAAAGGGTCTAGTCTATCTTGTCTAGATAATATACTTTTATAAATATTATGAACAGTGACCCAATTGGCTGGTTTTGCTTGTGGGTTGAGTCTATCTATTTCTTTTAGATTAGCAGTATTGAGTTTATCAAATGCTTTTTCTAGAGCTTTGACATACTCTGTCTTTTTGTTTTTCTCCCCTTGGAGCTTCGAAATGGCGTATGAGAATGCTTTGTCATATTCACCTTTTTCTACCATTTTTTCGACTGACTTACAGGATGCCAATAAGGCCATGAATACGATGGAGTAAAATACTGCTTTCATAACTTTGGTTTTTAATGGTATTTAAATACGATCTGCTGAAATTCACAAAAAAAATTGATTACAAACCAATACACCGAGTTTAATTTATTTTTGTAAGTCAGCTGCACTCAATCTACTTCACCTTCTTCGCCTTGAAGTATTCATATACATCAGCGCCTTGAAGTTTCGTATCTTAAGCACATCTGACTTTTTCATCAGATCCTAAAAATGTTTTGATATTGACAAAACTGAAAGATAGCAGCAAAAGTAACACATGAAAAAGGGTTTTATATTTTTTTTAACGTTTTTGTAATATGGAACCAAAGAAAAGACTGTTTGAATTGGTTTTACGAGAAGTTAACACATATTAATAACATAGCATTTTTAGTCATCAATAGAATTAATTTTAAAATAAAAGCAAATCGTGTACGCCCAATAAAAAAAAGGGTTAACTTCGTTACTCATTATAAAATATCCTATTGATAGACATACCATTTGGCTCGCGTTCTGAAGTGATGAGAGCAATGACGGACTTTGTAGCAGAGTCCGTTGAGAAATTTTTAAAACCCATAGAGACAAACTGGCAACCAAGCGATTTTTTGCCTGATGCTAGTACACAAGAAGAGTTTTTTGACCAAGTCAAAGAATTGCAAGGAGCTGCACAAGGGTTATCTTATGACTTGCTTACAGTACTTGTGGGTGACACTATAACAGAAGAAGCGCTACCAACTTATGAAACGTGGCTGAGTAGACTTGAAGGTATCCATGAGGCACCGGAAACGAATCCTTGGAAAACTTGGGTAAGAGGATGGACAGCTGAAGAGAACAGGCATGGAGATTTGTTAAATAAATACTTATATCTCTCTGGCAGAATAAATATGCAAGAATTCGAACGTTCTACACAATTCCTGATAGCTGATGGATTCAATATAGAAACGGGTCAAGACCCTTACAGAAATTTTATTTATACTAGTTTTCAAGAATTGGCTACCAATATTTCACATCGTCGGGTGGCAACAATGGCAAAACAGCAAGGAGATAGTTTGCTGAGTAAGATAAATGGTGTGATTGCTGCTGATGAAATGAGGCATGCAAAAGCTTATTCGGCCTTTATCAAAAAAATATTTGAATACGATGTCAATGAAGTGCTCATTGCTTTTGAAGACATGATGCGCAAGAAGATCGTCATGCCTGCCCATTTTCTTAGGGAGACGGGTATGGATGTAGGTGGACTTTGGGGACATTTTACAGATGCCGCACAGCGTATAGGTGTGTATACAGCCATAGATTATGCCAATATCCTGAAAGATCTAGTAACAGATTGGGAGCTTGAGCATCTCCGAGACTTAAACGAAGCAGGCGAAAAATCTAGAGACTATCTAGTAAAATTGCCAGACAGATTGCTCAGAATATCAGAAAGAATGGTCAACCCTGTAAGCGAATACGAGTTTAAATGGATCGGTGTGAGAGGCTAAAATTCAGGATTAGACCTTAAAATGTCAGCTGAAGTTTAAACAGACTTTTTAACAAATTTTGTGAGGATGACAATGTGTTGGTCATTTACTTTGCCTTCTATTTGTTCAGGATTATCAGTTACAAGTGTGATACGTCTTACCGCAGTACCTCGTTTGGCTATAAAATTTGCACCTTTTACATCTAAGTCTTTTATTAGTACAACATTATCTCCTGCTTTGAGTACTTGGCCATTGCTATCCTTATGTACTGAAACATCACCGCCACTTCCTTCTGCCCATTCTAGCGTCTCATCATCTAGGTATATCATACCTAAAAGATCTTGTGCCCACTCCTGGTCGCTAAGTGATTGAAGCATTCTGTAAGAGATCACTTGAACAGCTGGAACAGTGCTCCACATACAATCATTGATACATCTCCAATGGGTAAAATCTATTCTTTCTGGATTTTCTAATTGATCGTGACAAGTATTACAAATAGCTACTTGTTCATCTACATGATTACCAGTTTTAGGGGCTACAACAAACGGAAACAACTTACCACCTGCACCACAAATTTCACATTTCGAACCACATCTAGCAGTTAGTTCTGTCGATAAAAGACTCATAAGGTATTAATTTTAAAGACTCAAAGGTATGAATATTAATCACCAATTTTATTTATTGTGAAAAATGATAAACCAATTTAAGCTAATCAGAATGAAATGCCACATGCACACAAGTCTAAAAGCGTGTAGTAATATATTTGATTAAAGTAATAAAGTATTGATACATTTCCATTGTAAATACTCTTAACTCAATCGTTTAAAACAATAGGGCAAAAATTAAATCCTCTAATACCTTCCTATCAAAACTCACTAGTAAAATGAAACTGTACTTCGGGATGGTTTTCTTGTGCCATTTTTAGCGTCCAAGCTGATTCTGCTAAGAAGACAAGTTTTCCATCTGTATCTTTAGCAAGGTCTTTTTTCCGTCTAGAGATAAATTCTTTTAATGCAGCAGGATCTTTACAACTAACCCAACATGCTTTGTGAAGATTGACGGGTTCGTAATCGCAAGATGCACCATATTCATGTTTTAGACGATATTGAATAACGTCAAATTGTAGTGCACCAACAGTTCCTATGATCTTACGGCCATTGTCTTCTTTGGTAAACAATTGGGCTACACCTTCGTCCATAAGTTGATCTAGACCTTTGTTTAGCTGCTTTGTTTTCATAGGATCCGTGTTATTTACAAAACGGAATTGCTCTGGTGAGAAACTAGGTATACCTTTGAAATGCAAAACTTCTCCTTCTGTAAGCGAGTCACCAATCTTAAAATTTCCAGAATCATAAAGACCCACGATATCTCCAGGAAATGCTTCATCAATGACCGATTTCTTGGAAGCCATAAAAGCAGTTGGGTTAGGAAATTTCATGTTTTTGCCTTGGCGTACATGAAAATAATTGGTATTTCGCTCAAATGTCCCAGAACATATACGTAAGAATGCAATCCTATCTCTATGTTTTGGATCCATATTGGCATGGATTTTAAAGATAAATCCTGAAAACTTTTTTTCTTCTGGGTTTACTTCTCTTTCTTCTGTCTCTCGAGGTAAAGGATTAGGAGCAATGTCTACAAAACAGTCTAACAGTTCACGTACACCAAAGTTATTGACAGCACTACCGAAAAATACTGGACAAATATCCCCATTCAAATAATCTTCACGTTTGAATTCAGGATAAACAGAAACAATAGTGTGTATTTCATCTCGGAGTTCATTTGCAGACATTTTACCGACTTTGTTTTCTAGTAAATCGTCATTGAGGTCTGTGATTTTGATCGCATCGCCTTCTTCTTGTACTCCGTGAGCACCAAACAAGATCAAGTTTTTTTCATACAAACTGTACACACCTTTGAATCTCTGACCCATTCCCACAGGCCAACTCAATGGCGTCACATGAAGACCAAGTTTAGTTTCTACTTCATCTAATAGGTCAAAAGCATCTTTACCTTCACGATCCATCTTATTTATAAAGACAATGATCGGTGTATTACGCATTCTGCATACTTTGACAAGTTTTTCTGTTTGCTCTTCTACACCTTTCGCGACATCTATCACCACGATGACACTATCTACAGCCGTAAGCGTACGGTAAGTATCTTCAGCAAAATCTTTGTGACCAGGTGTATCTAAGATGTTTATTTGTTTGTCACGATATTCAAATGCCATTACAGATGTTGCTACGGAGATACCCCTTTGTTTTTCGATCTCCATAAAATCTGAGGTAGCATGTTTTTTTATTTTATTAGACTTGACGGCTCCTGCTTCTTGTATGGCACCACCGAATAAGAGCAGTTTTTCGGTCAAGGTAGTCTTACCCGCATCTGGGTGAGATACGATACCAAATGTTTTTCGCTTTTGTAATTCGGGAATATGACTCATATTAATTTTTACTTTTTCTTAAAAGGAGCGCAAAATTAAGAAAATCATGACTAATTTTAGGTTTATTAGTTGGATTCCTTTTCTAAAATACAATTTATTTTGATAATATAATCCATTAGAAATCACATAAGTACAAAATTATCTATTCTGGAACTACTTTTTATTTTAAAATAGACACAAAAAAATGCGTCGTCCCTAGTCTAAAAAATTACGTTGTGGCACAGTTTCTGTGTTACAAGAGATATGGACATACAAAAATTAAATAGGAGACATTTTGTAGAAACTGACCTTTATTATAGAGTTAGTTTAGGCTTGTCGTCCAAGCTTATCAAGTATGAAAACTGTGTTATTCATATAGAAGTGACGCTCGGACGTAAGTGGGATAAGAGTTATAATGCAACAGCGGCTGAGATTGCACATTGTTGGAAAAACAGTCATCCTGAGTTGGATAAAGCCATTGGGTGTAAAGTTTTTATCATTGATCTAAAAGACAATGATATGAAAGCTACGCTTATGCAAGCAGGCATTACACCAGGCTATGACGCTTACAAAGGTATATTATTCAGGAAAAGTTATCTTAATTGATAGTGTTTATATTTTAAAACAAAAAGTATGTCTTACATCCATAAAGAGACTTTTCGTGTAAGGACATCTGAGATCAATCTGCGCAAAGAAATTCATCCACATCATCTTATCCAACTCATGCAAGAGTCTTCCATGCAGCACACGCTTGGAATGAAAGTGTCCGTTTGGGACCTTGAGTCGCAAAACGTTTCTTGGGTATTGTTAAAGAAAAATATTCAGTTTTTTAGATTTCCTTTGCTTGGAGAACAAATAGAAATTCATACGTATCCATCGGGATTGGATGGTTATTTTACATACAGAGATTATTATGTCTATGACGAAAAGGGAAATATCTGTGCCAATGCTTCTAGTATGTGGACGCTTATGGATACAGTAGAACGTAGAATGGTGAAAATTCCTGCCGAATTTGGGTCTTTAGTATATCAGGCAGACCATTATTTACCTAAGCCTTCACAAAAATTAAAGATTCCTAAAGAAGGAGAATTATCCTACAATGTTACTGTAAATTATCTCCATTTGGACTGGAATGGTCATGTCAATAATGTACAACTCATCAAGATGATATTCGAGTCGCTAGGTGAAACGACGTTACAAAATCGAATTTTATCATCATTCACCATACAGTTTAAATCAGAAGCAACTATTGGCCAAAACTTAGTTGTCAGAAGTGAATTGATATCTGAAAACGAAATAATCCATGCAATAAAAAACAGAGAAACCGAAAAGGATATCATTTTGGCAACAACAAATTGGGTATAATTCTCAAAAAAGACTTATTTTTACTATTGCATAAATGAGTATATAATTATGTCTAAACAACAGAAATTAGGAAAACTAGGAGAAGATGCAGCATGTGTTTTCTTAGAAAATCTTGGTTATAAAATCTTAGAGCGCAATTGGCGATTTTCGAAGGCAGAGATAGATATTATTGCCAAGGAAAAGGAAGTCCTGATTTTTGTAGAAGTAAAAGCTAAATCATACACATTTTATGGTTCACCAGAAGAAAGTATATCCGCTTATAAAGAAAATTTAATCATAGATGCCGCATCTCAATACATGATTAAAGTAAATCATGACTGGGAAATACGATTTGATATTATTTCAATTGTTTTTGACAAACAGTTGAAGCCAGAAATTACACACTATAAAGATGCATTTTATCCATCTATTTGACAGGCGTAACCTTCATTCCTGCTTTACGAAGAAGATGGATGACACCAATTGGTCCGCCTAAGTGTCCTGCACCT
This sequence comes from Saprospiraceae bacterium, assembly GCA_035299145.1. Taxonomy (GTDB): domain Bacteria; phylum Bacteroidota; class Bacteroidia; order Chitinophagales; family Saprospiraceae; genus OLB9. Next base: position 363,678 of record DATGWZ010000023.1, on the reverse strand, counting down.
ACTGCAAAAAATGTAGGTTCCTTTTTTGCACCTTCAATAATAAGTGGTATCCAGTTTTTATTACGTTGGTTGAGCAATTTATCTTCATAACCTGCAATGTCACTTCCTTCTTCTGAGATAGAGTTTACCATGGCATTTATGTTTTGAGAAGTATACATATCTGTCATTTTTTGGAATTCATCATTGCCAGAATCAGCAGATTTGATGGCATCGACCAACATTTTTGCCTGTGCTTCATAAGGTACTTCATCGAAGAGATTTAGTTGGTAGTCCATTGTTTCTAGTCCACCCACAGTCTTACCAGTGTTTTTTGCCATGTCCATAAATTCCATTTCGTAAGACTTAGTATTACCGTTTTTCAATCCTGATGGATCTAGATCTCCGTATGCAAATACTGTCAAAAACATTGGTTTCATCCTTTCTAACATAAAAAGAGGAAGTCCTATTTTTTTAAAATGATTGCCGACAAGTTCATATTCTTCTTCTGTGATAAGGTCTTTGAGTGTTTTGCCATCTTTCATCATGACCTTATTCATCATTCCCATCATTGCTGACATGTCTGACATCTCAGCCATATTAATTTCGAAAACAACTTTATCTGACGCGTCTATTGCAGCCATCGTACCTTTTGGAAGAAAATAATCCTTAGTATCTATAATGTGGATCGTACCATACAAATAAGATGGTTTAGAAATTCCGGGACCTTTTATTTCCCATAAAAGAGCATTTTCGAGTGGCTTGTATTGGAGATCAGCTGATTTGGTTGTTTTGCAGGATGTAACTGAAATCATCAGAAACGCACATGCAAACATCCCAAATAAATATTTTTTAAATAAATTCATATCAGTATATTATGACATCAATAGGTCAATTGTTAAAACTTGTGAGTTAACGAAAAATAACGAAAGAATGTTTTCAAAGCTTAGTTTCTACGTTGTTTTGCACTTTCGTACAAAAAGATTCCTGCAGCAACAGAGACATTTAAAGAGTCAAAATCCGATACAGCGGGTATTTTTATGACTTCATCCACGATTTCCAATACTTTATAATGCAATCCTTTGTCTTCTGCACCTAGAATGATGGCTAGTGGCTCTTTCATGTCTGATTGTTCTGGTTCGATAGCATCTTTAAGGCTGGTCGCAGCAACTTTCAGACCTAGACTTTGGAGGTCGCTCACCAATGTAAGTAAGCTATTAACTCGACAAACAGGAATTCTCAGAATGGCACCTGCAGAAGTTTTAACGGTATCTTCACTAATTCTTCCAGCAAAATTTCCAGCAATAATGATAGCATCTGCGCCAAAAAAATAAGCTGACCGCGCTATGGCACCAATATTTCTGACATCTGTAACGCCATCAATTACTAAAACCAATGGTGACTTTTCAGCTTTAAATGCAGACGCAATAACATCTTTAAAATTATGATATTTTATGGGTGATATCAAAGCTACAACGCCTTGATGTACTTTAAATTTGCTAAGTTCGTTTAGTTTGACTTCAGGTACTTTAGCGAGAGGTACATTGGCTTCTTTACATAAGTTTCGTATTTGTATCTCAAAATCTCCATGAATACTACTCAAGACAAATACCTTCTCAATATCTAATCCTGCGTCAAAAGCTTCGGTCACCGCATTGCGTCCATATATCGTGTCAGACATAGAAAAATGGTTTTATTTGGTCACAAAGATGGGAATAAAATAATAATTTTGTCGTATGGGGAACTTAATTATAAAAAAAGATAGTCAAAGAAACAATGTTTTTATACTTTTATGACTCGTTCATTTAAACCTATTTAAATAAACGCCTTTTATATTTATTTTCAAACAATCTATTATTAACTAAATTTTCACCACATGCAGCGCAAATTTTACATTTTAGTATTAATGTTGCTTATCCAATCTCCTTTGATTTTCGGTCAAAGTCAAACAAGATTAGATATCGCACTTAGACACATCGAGCAAAATGCTGAGAAATGGGACTTGACAACTTCTGATTATGCAAATCTTCAGATTAGCTCAGAAGCAACTTCCAAATCTGGTATCACTTATGTTTATTTAAATCAGACACATGATAATATTCCTATAAGAAATGCCATGATGACATTGGTAATAAATAAAGAAGGAAAAGTAGTGTCAGACATGCACAATTTTGTTTCTGATGCAAAGTCAAAAGTAAATAAAAAAGCACCAACGATTACCGCAGAAAATGCAATACTTCAGTCAGCAAATCATCTAGGAGTAAGTGTGAAAGGTAACCCAATCCTAAAATCAAGAAGTGATAATGGTAAACTTACTTTCGAAATGCCTGAATTGACAAAATCGTCTATTCCAGCAGAACTTAAGTATGACATGGTAGATAACAAATTAGTTCTAGTTTGGAATTTAAATCTTGATATGAAGTCTAGCGCTGATTATTGGGATATCAATATTGACGCAACAAAAGGAAGTTTTGTCTCTAAAGCAAACTTTACCACATATTGCCAACATCATAAAGACGCATTTGCAAAACATGACAAGTGCGCCATTAACACATTTAGAAATATCAATAAAAAGACACAAAGAGTTTCTCAAGTATTGGCAAATAGAGCAGCGGCAACATATAATGTGTATGCTCTACCAGTAGAAAGTCCGAATCACGGACAAAGAAGTTTAGTATCAGATGACAAATATTTAGCGTTTTCCCCTTTTGGATGGCATGATACCGATGGCGCGGATGGTGCTGAATTTACGATCACAAGAGGAAACAATGTGTATGCATATCAAGATAAAGACGATGATGATGATGCAGATGGTACGCCTACAGAAGGTGGAGCAGCATTAAATTTTGATTTTCCAATAGATCTTAATCAGGATTCAAGGGAATTTGCTGATGCAGCAGTGACTAACTTATTTTATATGGTCAATATGATGCATGACATCTCAGCATCTCTAGGCTTTACAGAACAATTTGGTAATTTTCAACAAAGAAATTATTCAGGAGCAGGCGATGGACAAGATTATGTTCTTGCACAAGCCTTTGACGGTATAGAACTGCATGAGGCAGGACAAACAGATCCTCCAAAAGTAAATAATGCCAATTTTTCTACACCAACAGATGGATTTAATGGTAGAATGCAGATGTTCTTTTGGGAGAACTCAGGTGGTGCGGTTTCAATAGATTCTCCACAATCAATAGAAGGATTTATATCTGAATACGGTGCAGCGTCATTTGGTAGAGTCATACCTAATGCCACAGAAACAGCGATCATTGGTAATGTAGCAATTGCAAAAGATGCTACTACAAATCCTACTCTAGGATGTAATACATTTACAAATGTGTCTGAGATAACAGGTAAAATTGCACTCATAGATAGAGGCGTTTGTGAGTTTGGTAGAAAAGTATTAAATGCACAGAATGCTGGTGCAATAGCGGCTTTGGTATGTAACATATCAGGTGTAAATGGTGGTAATGGAGAAGAGATATTAGGAATGGCAGCAGGTGTAGTAGGTGCAACTGTTACAATTCCATCGGTTTTTCTTAAAAAATCAGATTGTGATAAAATAAGATTAGCTATAGCAAATGGAGAGACAGTACAAATGACCTTCCAAGAAAGAGAGCGTATGGGTGCAGAATATCTTGATGGAGCTTTAGATAATGGTATTATTGCTCATGAGTTTGGTCATGGTATTTCGACAAGACTTACAGGAGGTAGACTTAACTCTGCATGTCTTAATAATGATGAGCAAATGGGTGAAGGATGGAGCGATTACTTTTCACTGATCACAACACATGAAGAAGGAGACAAAGGATCGGATGCTCGAGGTATTGGAACATTTGCAGCTGCTCAACAACCTACAGGTAGTGGTATCAGAAGATATCCTTATTCTACCGATATGACTATCAATCCGCAAACATATGATGATATCAAAGGAACCACAGCACCTCACCCACTTGGTGAAGTGTGGACATGTATGCTTTGGGACATGTATTGGGGCTTTATAGATAAATATGGTGTAGACCTTGATTGGAATAATACAGAATCTGGTAATTACAAAGCAGCATTCTTAGTTATCGAAGGTATGAAAACTCAACCGTGTAATCCAGGTTTTATTGCAGGTAGAGATGCAATATTGAGAGCAGATAGTATTCATTTTAATAAAGCAAACCAAAAAATAATATGGGAATCTTTTGCTAGAAGAGGATTGGGCTATTTTGCTGATGGAGGCTTGACAACTGACAGGAATGATGGTACAGAAAATTTTGATGTGTTACCTACTCTTATTGAAAAGCTTAAAATAACCAAAACAGCAACAGCTTCAGTGGATGCTGGTGGAGAGATAGATGTAGAAATAAACACGATAAACCATATACCGTCTAGACAGAATAATGTCATAGTTACAGATGAATTGCCAAATGGTGTTTCATATGTAGCGGGTTCAGGTAGTATCGAGCCAGAAATTTCTGGCAATGTTTTGACATTTAGCTTAGGTAATTTAGAGTATGAGCAGAGAAATAAAATTACTTATAAAACAAAAACAAATAGCACAAATAAATCTACGAGATTAGCATTTGACAATTTTGATAATGATTTGACTTGGGATATTCAGAAAAACCGTGGTAGTGAAGATTGGTTACCAAACTATGATATTTACAGAAGTCCTGAAGTCTCTTGGCATGTCATAAATGTAGTAAACGAGACAGATGCGCTTTTGATTTCTACACCATTCACTATCACTGGTACTAATCCTGCTATGAGATTCTGGCACAAGTATAATACCCAAAGTGGATTTGATGGTGGATTTTTAGAAGTAATCGTTGATGGTGGTATTCCACAAGTAGTCGATAAGTCTAAATTCTTTAGAAATGCATACAATTCTGAGATTGCCTATGCAACACTTGCGGTACCTGCATTGAGTGGTTTTACAGGTTATTCTGGAGAAGAGTGGACAGACTCTTACGTAGATTTGTCTGATTATATAGGAAAGACCGTATCGTTCCAATTTAGATTTGCAACAGACGCAACCATTGCGCCTAATGCTGATTTTACTGGTTGGATAATTGATGATTTTGAATTATTAGATATATTTAAGTATTCATCACAAGCTTGTATTGCTGCAGAAGATGGTCAAGGTGAAGAAACTTGTACTCAAGCTATAGAGACGGTTATAAACAGCGATGGAACTGTTTCTACAGAAGATAGCAATAACGATTATTTCGGTGTAACGCTTACGCCAAACCCAGCAGAAGATTATGTAATCATTTCAGCGAGTTCGCCGTATAATGTCACTGCGAATGTTGAAATCACTAATATTGATGGTAGGGTCATATATACATCATTAATGAAAATAGATGGCAAGGAAGAAAGAATGACATTGAGAACAAATAATCTTCCAGGAGGAGTTTATCTTGTAAAAATTCAGTCAGGCAAAAACTTTAGTATCAAGAAGTTAGTAATAAAATAAAGTTATATTAATTTCACACTTATCGTAAAAGAGGTGACATGTTTAAATAAATGTGTCACCTCTTTGCATTTATTGAAAGGACTACGTAAATATGGTTAACTTTCAGTGCAACTAAAAAAATCATATTAAAAATCTTTTAAATATATAATTTTAATATCTTTGCGGATTATATTCAAAGCTTGATGATTATAGCTGATATAATGGAGAAAGTTTTTAGTAACATACCAAAAAGATTTTATATTGATTGCTTACCTTAATGGTTCTATATCCCACAAGACTCCTACTTATATTTATGTAGATTGTAATGGTGTAGGATATCATGTAAACATAAGTTTGAACACATATTCAAAACTTGAGAATTTATCCAAAATTAAAATCTTCACTTATCTCAATGTTAAAGAAGACGAACAGTCTTTGTTTGGGTTTTTTGATGATGAAGAGAGATCCTTATTTGTATTGCTAATATCAGTGTCAGGAGTAGGTGTCAACACTGCAAGGGTAATATTATCGTATATGGCGCCCGAAGAAGTAAAATCTGCGATAATTCATGAAAATGCAGTAGCTCTGGGCAAAGTAAAAGGTATTGGTCCCAAGACAGCAAAAAGGATTATTTTAGACCTAAAAGACAAGGTAATCAAAGAAACAGGAGGAGAACAAGTCATTTTATCTTCACCTGAAAGCAATACAATTAGAAATGAAGCGTTATTTGCATTGATTGCTTTGGGATTTCCAAAACCAGTAGTAGAAAAACAGATAAAATCAGTATTGGATAAAAATCCGAATATTGAGATGGTAGAGGATCTAATTAAGCAAGTTTTAAAGCAAATGAATTAATTTCCCCATTTTTTCAGAATAAAATATACGAGAATAATAAAATTGGTCGTTATACGCTGATGTACATTTGTGTTTATGTAAAAAAGCAAATGATATCAACTAAAATTTAAAGGTTTTATGAGTTTAAAACAGGTTCTTTTAGTGTTTGGTTTTTGTGTTGGGGTAGTATTTACAATGTTTGGAAAACTGCCTTCAAAAAACTTACCAGATCCATATGCAAATGATTTTGTGGTTGCTACTTTGGTGGATACTATCCCACTCAAAGATAGGACTGGTGATTTTATTACTGATAAACAGACCAACCCTTTTGATATTACGACAAAAGAAATTGTACAGAAAGTAGAATACGATCCTGTTTCAGGCCATTATATCATATATGAAAAGATAGGAAACGAATTCTACAGAACACCTACTTACATGACTTTTGAAGAATATTTAGACTATAAATCCAAGGAACAAGAAAAGGAATATTTTAACTCGCTAGCAGGTATAAAGTCAGACAAAAAATCACGTTCGGGCAAAATAGACCCGATGGACAAGGTAGAACTCACAAATAGTCTCATAGATAGATTATTTGGAGGTACAGAAGTAAATATAAAACCTCAAGGAACAGTAGATTTAAGCATAGGATGGTTATATAGTCGTAGAGATGATCCATCATTGCCAATTACTGCACAAAGACAAAGTCAACCTGATTTCCCAACGCCACTGATCAAAATGAATGTGGATGGTAAGATAGGTAAAAAGCTTGATTTAGGATTTAATTATGATACACAATCTCAGTTTGATTTTGATAGACAAATAAAACTTGCATTTGATTCAGATGCTTTTTCAGAAGATGATATCATAAAAAAAATAGAAGCAGGAAATGTAAGCTTACCACTGAGAGGAAATCTAATCCAAGGGGCACAAAGTTTATTTGGTTTGAAGACTGAATTGCAGTTTGGCCGATTGAGAGTAACAGGTTTGTTATCTCAGCAGAGATCAAGGGCAAATAATATAAAGGTAGAAAATGGTGCATCTATTCAGGAATTTGAAATTTATCCTGATGACTACGATGAAAACAGACACTTTTTTATATCCCACTATAACAGAAATACATACGAAAGAGCACTTTCTACCTTGCCTTTTATCAATACATCTCATCAGATAGCTCAGATCGAAGTTTGGATATCTGACGATAGACCTGAATATCAGGATAACTCTACCATGGTAGCGGCTATTTCAGATTTAGGTGAGCCAGATCCCAATAAATTTACATCAAATCCTAGTTTTTTTAGTCCTAATGGAAATACAAAGGACGAAACAGGTATTCCCATACCAAGAAATGGTGCAAATACCATTTATGCACAAATACTCCAAAGTCCCAATATTGTAGATATCGATAAAGTAAATAGTCAGTTAACATCATTTGGGTTAAAGCAAACTAGAGACTTTGAGGTATTCAGGGGTAGGAGACTATCTTCATCAGAATATACCTATCACCCTAAACTTGGTACCTTGTCACTAAACATTAGGTTAAGACCAAATCAGGTCCTAGGTGTGGCATACAATTATTATTACACGACCATTTGTGACACATTATTTCAAGTGGGTCAGTTGTCTGCTTCGTCTGTCCAACCAGGAGATCAGACAGACACGACAAGAGTAGAACCACCCAAAGTCCACTTTGTGAAACTCCTTAAATCTACCAATCAGGTAACAAAAATAAAAAATAGTAGTGGCTCATTAGTTGTTGCTCCAATGTGGGACTTGATGATGAAAAATGTGTACCCATTAAGAACAACTTCACTAAATCAACAAGATTTTGAGTTTGATATATTTTTTGAAGATGATAGAAGAGACGGTACATTAAAAAAGTATATTCCAGAGGAAAACCTTGATAAATTACCACTTTTACAGCTTTTTAATCTTGATAGACTGAATAGATTTGGCGACCCGCAGCCAGATGGATATTTTGATTATCTTCCTGGAATTACTGTTATTGAACGTAGTGGGGCAGTTGTAATTCCTGTTTTGGAACCATTTGGTAAGCAATTGACTAAAGAAGTCTTAGAAAAAGAGCTAAACAAAGGACTTATTACTCCAGAGATTTTTGTTGATTCAGCAACAATTTTAAAATATCGGTTTCAAGAGTTATATGATACAAGTATCAGTATTGCACGACAAGATTTGACTAGGAATAAATTTAGAATGACGGGTAAGGTCAAATCTACTTCCAATAATGGTGAGATACCTTTAGGCCCATTTGTTCCACAAGGTTCAGTAAGGGTTACGGCAGGCAGTAAGACATTGGTGGAAGGTCAAGATTATGAAATTGATTATTCGCTAGGGAGGCTGAGGATTATTAATGAAGCATACTTGGCACAAGGTACTCCTGTAAATGTTTCGTTTGAGGACAACTCCTTGTTTAGCTTGCAGCAAAAAAACATGATGGGTATTCGAGCAGAGTACCAATTTAATAAAAAATCAAGTTTAGGGGCCACATTCTTAAGATTGGCAGAGAGACCATTTACCCAAAAAGTAAATATTGGTGACGACCCAATTAATAATAAAATATTTGGACTTGATTACAATTATAATGATGAAGTCCCTTGGGTCACCAAAATGATAGACAAATTACCTTTCTACAGCACTGCTGAAAAATCAAATATCAATTTGACAGCAGAGGCGGCAGGACTAATTCCTGGACATGCAAAGGCAATAAATACAGGTTTTGATGATACAGGAATAGCAAATATTGACGACTTTGAAGGTGCCATTACAAATCTGAACTTAGGAGGTTTTAATGCCAATCTATGGTCACTAGCAAGTACACCATCTAATTTTGGTAGAGGCGAAGGTTTGCTCCAAAACGACCTGACATATGGTGCCAACAGAGCACGTCTTAACTGGTACGTGCTCGATTTCGGTACCCCTAGGACACAACAAGATAACACTGATCCTTATACTCGATCTGTAGGTCAAAACGAACTTTTTGCAAATAGACAAAACCAACCAGGGCAAAACCAGTTATTTACTTTTGACCTTAGTTATTATCCATCAGAACGAGGGCCCTATAATTTTGATAATATGGGCGGAATTTCACAGTATACAAAGGGATTTGAGATTCAAGAAAATAAAATAGTTCTTAAGGAACCTAAAACTAGGTGGGCAGGTATATCAAGGTATTTTCAGAATGCAGATTTCGAAGCAGCCAATTATGAAAGTATAGAGTTTTGGATGCTCAATCCATTCATGGAACGAAGAGATAGCAAACATGATGCTGACGAAGAAGGTGAAATAATTTTTAATCTTGGAAGTGTATCAGAAGACATCATTAAGGACAACTTTTTATTCTTTGAAAATGCCATTCCAACACCAAGAAGAAATGTACCTACAACGGGTACTGCTTATGGTAGAGCTACAGTAAGCATTCCATTGGTAAATGGTTTTGACTTACAAGATGGTCCTATACAGGATCTCGGTTTTGATGGCCTAACTGATGCTGGCGAACAACAAAAATATAGTACCTGGTTACAAGAAAACCAATTAGCAGGCTTGAATGAAGTTACTCTAGACCCTGCTAATGATAATTTCAAATTTTTTAATGATCCAGACTTTGATGATGAATCAAATTTATTAGTAAAGATGAAAGAATTTAATGGTCCACAAGGCAATGCTCCATTAAATAATAGCAACCAAGATCAATTTGTAAGGGGAAACAGATATCCTGACAATGAAGATCTAAATAATAATAAATCCCTTGACCAAACCGAAGCATTCTATGAATATAAAATAAAAGTTAAAAATCGTGGAGGTGAACTGGATACAACACTACTTGGTAACTATTACCGACAATCTGTAATTGTAAGAGGTCCTGGTGGAGATGAAAAATGGTATAGATTTCAAATTCCAATTAATAATCCTACTGGAAAAGAAGGTGAAATATCAGGATTTAGATCTATACAATTTATGAGGATGTATATGACCAATTTCAGTAAGCCCAAAACTTTTAGACTAGCTGAGTTCCAGCTCCAAAGAAGCCAATGGAGGAAACAAACTCCTCAGTGCTATACAAGTGATACTCCAGGAAGTTCAGTCATTTTTAATATAGATGATGTTGGGATAGAAGAAAATTCTAAAAAACGTCCATTTAATTATATTTTACCTGCTGGAGTAATTAGAACTCAATCTTTCGGAACAGTAGCAAATTTGGCGCAAGATGAAAGGTCAATGGTGTTAAAGTTTGAAAATTTAAGTAGGACTTGTGAGGTAAGTATAAGTAAACTGGCCAGAGTAAACCTTTCTCTTTACAAAAGACTTCAAATGTTTGTGCATGCAGAGTCAAATATAAATAGTAACACACCAATTAAAGATAAAGAATTGGCTATTTTTGTTAGAATTGGTAAAGATTTTGATAATGGTCCAGGAAGAAACGGAGAAAAAGGAGCGAATAATTATTACGAATATGAATTACCTTTAATTATTTCTAAACCTGAAAATGGGTTTGACAATAGTAAAAATATTTGGCCGGATAGTAATTATATTAATATCCCACTAGATAGTTTACTTGAACTAAAAAGGCTACGTATAAGAAATAATATACCTAATTCTGACACCGTAGTATTGACTATAAATGAGGCAAAGGGTGACAAAATCCGTATGATAGGTAATCCATCACTCGGTGTAGTCAAAGCATTTCAGATTGGAGTTAGAAATATAGCAACGGGCAGTGAAGTTTTTGATGGAGAGGTATGGATTAACGAATTAAGGGTAACAGGTTTTGAAGAGTCAGGAGGTGTTGCTGCACAGGCAAAAATGCAGGTACAAATGGCTGATTTAGGAGAGTTAAATATAGCAGGTAATTATAGTAGTATTGGTTTCGGGGCATTGGACAAACGACTGATGGAGAGAAATAGAGAGGAAACAGTTCAGTACGATATTGCTACTAATATAGATGCAGGCAAATTATTGCCCAAAGCACTAAAAATTACCTTACCGGTCTATGCACAATATCAAAAGACATATATCACGCCGCAATTTGATCCTTTTGACTTAGATTTAACAGTCAAAGAAAAATTAAATCTTGTAGACACACAAGCGGAAAAAGATTCTATAAAGAATGTATCAAGGGAGGAAATCACCATCAAAACCTTTAACGTTACTAATGTAAAAGTACAAGCAGGAGATGGATCAAAACCTTGGTCGCCATCCAATATAAGTGCATCATATGCATTTACAGAAAATATCAAATCTGACCCAATAATCAAAGAAGATAAATCCACCAATAGGACGGTCGGCCTTGACTATGTATATGCTAGAAAGTCAAATTATATAGAACCGTTTAAGTTTATTAAAGTCAAGGCATTAAAGATATTATCAGATTTTAACTTTAGTTTATTGCCAAGTAATTTTTCTTTTACGACAAGGGTAATAAATATTAACAATTCAAGAACTTTTAGACTTCCTGTCGAACCTGTATTTGTATTTGATGATAATCGTCTAAGTTGGGAACGAAACTATGTGTTGGATTGGGACCTTACTAGATCATTGAGATTTAACTTTAGAGCAAATACAAATTCTGTAGTAGACCAATTGAGACAGACAGGTATTGCGAATACTGCTGACGGCAGAGATTGGGTAGACGAAAATGGATCAAGGGTGGATGAAAATGGTAACTTTTATAGTGACGTGATAGCCAATGATGATCCAAATTATGCACAGAAATATAGAAATCAGAATTTTAAGAGGTTGGGACGTAGTAAAAACTACACCCATAATGTTTCTGTAAATTATAAATTACCATTCAAGAGTATTCCAATATTAGACTGGATACAAGCGGGTGTAGATTACAAAGCAGACTATGCATGGGATGCAGGAGCGTTAATACAAATAGACGCATTAGGTACACCACTAGGAAATACTATCAGAAATGGTCAGAATGCAGGCGTTAATATGACCTTTGGTTTTGATAAACTTTATAATAAGTCATCATACTTAAAATCTATCGAAACTGGTAAAGCACCGCGCGCTGCTAGAAACAGGCAATCTCCTAACAAACCTAAAACCACCTCAAAAGATGGGGACAAAACCCAAATGGAAGTTTCGCCAGAAGTGACTGATGGTTCTGATCCAGCACCGAAAAAGAAAACAGATAAATCAGATGAACCTAAGGATCCGTCTTTGGCAGAAAGAGTTTTGCTCCGACCATTGATGCTAATAAGGTCAATCAAATTTAATTATAAGGAGGAGCGAGGCACCATTATACCAGGATTTATGCCACAATCTAGCTTGCTTGGACAGAGTGAAGGTTTTGCAGCACCAGGATGGGATTTTATAGCCGGCATACAACCTAATTTGGTGGGACCGAATAACTGGTTGATCAGAAATCAAGGATGGTTTAATCCAAGTCTAAATTTCAATGGAGAGTTATCTCAGAACAAAAGACAGACACTGGATGTAAAATTACTTGTAGAACCGTTTAAAGATTTTAGTGTAGACATAAGTTTCAAACGTAATTATACAGAAAACCATACTGAAGTCTTTAGGACAAAAGCTAGTGAAAACGGAGAGTTTATGCAACAAGCAAAATTTGATGTAGGAACCTTTGATGCGTCTTATTATGCATTAAATACGCTGTTTGGAAATAGTATTGATTTATATAATTCATTTAAATCCAATAGAGAAATTATTTCTAGGCGATTGCCAAATATTGAAAACCCTGGTTTACACCCTTCAGACCCAGAATATGTAGAAGGTTATGGCCCGTCTCAAAATAATGTCAATGTAGCAGCATTTATTGCTGCCTATACAAATAAGTCAGCATTTGATATTGAACTTGATCAGAAAAAGGAATTCTCTAAAAGTAATTATATTCCAAGGCCTAACTGGCAACTTAATTATAATGGACTGTCGCGATTGAATATGTTTAAAGATATCTTCTCAAATATTACGATCAAGCACGGTTATTCTTCTACTATCAGGGTAAGTAGGTTCGAAACACAACCAAACTATAATTCATTAGATCCATTCGTAGAGTTGTCACCAAATAATAATTACTATTCACAGATAGAAATACCGACCGTAAGTATCCAAGAACAATTTGTGCCAGTAATAGGTATTAGTGTCAAGACGGTGAAGGATATGAAAATAGATTTCGAGTACAAAACGACTAGAAATCTAGAATTGGGTATATCACAATTGCGTGAGAACAAAGGAAAGGAGATTATAATAGGTGGTGGTTATGTTATCAAAAATTTCAAAGCTTTCAGCAAGAAGAAAAAGTCTGTTAAGAAAAAGAAGAAAAAGGACGGTGAGCCAGAAGATGACTCTCCAGAACCGGATGATAAAGCTAAAAGAACCACTGTAGCTAAAGGTAGAGATCTAAGATTTAATTTGAGCTACTCACTTAGGGATGATCTTTCGCAAGTATATGATCTTTTGACAGGTATTAGTGCACAAGCAGATAGAGGTAGCAAAACAGTAACCCTTAATCCTACCATAGAATATGATGTAAATAAAAATCTTTCATTAAGATTTTATTTCGATTATTCGAAGATAACACCAAAGACATCTTTAAACTTCCCGGTCACTACCATACGGTCAGGATTGACATTGAGGTTTAATATCAATTAAGATTAGGGGAAAATAAAAAATCAATATCTGATTAATAAAGAAAAAGGAGTCTTGAAAACAAAATTTTCAAGACTCCTTTTTTTATGTTTATATATCGTTGTGAATTCTAGGTGATAGTGTTATTAACTTTCATCATCATAATATAGGATATAGTATTTCCTCCCTTCATTATCTGTACCTTTTTCAATTTTGTTTTTGTCTCCATGTACGTAAATATGAAAGTTTTTGTCCAGTTTTATGATACTTTTAAATACGCGTGATTGTTTTTTGACGGCATAGTCTGAGATATCAAACTCATCATTTAATGAAGCTGATCTAGTATTTTGGTACTCTTGTTTATAATCTTGAAAAGCTTCTACTACTTTGTCATCTTTAAATACCCGGACTTCGTACTCTGCAGCGTCGAACTTTTCCTGATGTTTAAAGTATTCAAATGAGCGATTCATGACAGCGGCTTCATCTGTTTTGTCAGTGTCAAACTCCTTCGACATTCTATCTTTTATAAAGTTTTTAGTAGCTTGGATATAGTTTTTTGTTTGATGGTAATCATCTGCTCTCGCTGTAATCATAAGAAACTCTTCACGCCAATATGCTGCTTCTTTGTATCTATTACTGTGGTCAATATTACAAATTTTAAATCCACTTTCTCTTTCAGTATTAAAAATAAGACAGCCTTTATCTAATTTTCCAATATTGGTACCCACATCTTTGGTAAGGATAAAATCTGTACTTCGTGTGTCCAACTTTAGAAACTGATCTTTGTTTTCAGTTTTAAATATACCAACAGCATCTACCAATTCATCATCGACAAGAACATTTTTAAAATAAGAGATATATAACTCTCCTGATTTAATGTTAGGATGTTTGGACTTTTCATATAGATGTCTTGCTATTTTGACAGATTGTTCGTGTATGCATGAGGGATCATCAAAAATATTGGCAACAAAATTAAAAATAGGATTTAACTCTATTTCACCTGAAGAAAATGTAAAGTTAAAGAACTCAGGTTCCTTAAAGTGAGTCATAAAATATTTAAACAATATTTGATAAAGCTCTTCATCTTCTACTGAAAGCACGTCTTGGGAAAATGTAATATCTTCACCCTCTGAATGACTGCCGATATAATGGGCGACTATGGCTTCTAAACTTGCTTCTATATAATTGATCATAAAATCTTAAATTAATTTAAATACTTATCCAGCCCAACCTTCTCTATCAAGACTTCTGTACTGAATAGCTTCTGCTAAATGTTCTATCTTTATATCTGCGCTTCCTGCTAGATCCGCACCAGTACGAGCTACCTTAAGGATTCGGTCGTATGCTCTGGCAGACAGTTGTAATCTTGTCATTGCAGTTTTGAGCAAATTGGCGCCAGCAGGTGTAAGTTCACAAACGTCTCTTACCATGCGACTAGGCATTTGAGCATTGCTAAAGATACCTGGTTGGTCCTTAAATCTTTCGTTTTGAATGTTTCTAGCTCTGACTACTCTTTCTACAATTTGCTCAGATGTTTCTGAACTATATTCATGATTTGACAACTCATCATATGATACTGGAGTGACTTCTACATGCAAATCGATACGGTCTAATAATGGCCCAGAGATTTTTGTCAGGTATTTTTTTACAACGCCTGGACCACAAACACAATCTTTTTCTGGATGGTTATAAAAACCACATGGGCAAGGATTCATGGAGGCAATAAGCATAAAACTGGCAGGATAGTCGACTGATATTTTGGCTCTTGAAATGGTTACTTTTCTTTCTTCCATTGGTTGACGCATGACTTCAAGCACCTGTCGTTTGAATTCTGGCAATTCATCCAAAAACAATACACCATTATGAGCCAATGAAATTTCACCAGGATTAGGATTAGATCCTCCTCCTACCAAGGCTACGTCACTTATGGTATGATGAGGTGAGCGAAATGGTCGCTCTGTCACCAAAGATGAGTCAGTCCCAAGAATACCTGCTACTGAGTGTATCTTAGTGGTTTCGAGAGCTTCATACAAATTTAAAGGTGGTAGGATGGTAGGTAACCTTCTAGCTAACATGGTTTTGCCAGCGCCAGGAGGACCGATCAATATAACGTTGTGACCACCTGCGGCCGCAAGCTCGAGGGCACGTTTGATATTTTCTTGTCCTTTTACATCACTGAAGTTTACGGCATATTGATTGGATGTGTCGGCAAAAACTTCCCGAGTATCGTACACTACAGGTGTTAGTGTGATTTCACCTTTTATAAAATCGATGGCTTGTTTCATATTTTCAATACCATAAACGTCAATACCCGAGACGATGGCTGCTTCTCTAGCATTTGCCTTTGGTAGGAAAAAGGATTTGAAGCCTTCTTTTCGTGCTTGAATTGCTATGGGTAGTGCTCCTTTTATAGGTCTGAGTTCACCATCTAAGGCAACTTCGCCCATAAAAATAATCTTTTCTAGATCTGCTTTATTGAGTTGATCTGTTGACGCTAAGATACCCATAGCTATAGGTAGATCATACGCAGAGCCTTCTTTGCGAATATCAGCTGGAGCAAGATTTACGACAAGTTTGACACGAGGTACGTTCAGACCTATGTTTTTAATAGCAGCTTCTATTCTTTGCCATCCTTCTTTGACAGCATTGTCAGGGAGTCCTACTAAAAAATAACCTTGTTTGCCAGCAGCTACTACGCCACCCGCATTGACTTCGACGGTTATTGTTTGTGCTTCTACTCCGTGTACTGCACTTGCATATGTTTTTGAAAGCATGTTTTCAGTTTTCTTTAAGACGTTAAAGATATACTTCTTTCACAATATTATTGAAGTAAATGATTTACTTTTATAAAAATGACAGATTATCGTTAGCATCAATTTTTTTAAAAATGAGGTGGTAAAATGCTTACCACCTCATTTTATATTGATTACTTCATTCTTTCGATCAGTCTTGCTGTTATCCTAAGAAATTCTGTTTCAGATATAAGTCCTACAAGTTCTTCGCCATTCACTACAGGAAGACAACCTATTTTATTTTCCTTCATTAGCTTCATGGCATCAAGGATATTGGTTTCTTGCGTGACAGTAATTGGGTTTTGTATCATGATTTCGGATACAAGCGTGGTTTTTTTAGGATTTTGTCTATTTTTTATGTAATTCCGTAATAACAATCTAGCGGTTACTAGACCTACCAATTTTCCTTTGGTGTCTTCTACAGGTGTATATCTTATGGTATTCCAATCCATCAATTCTGCTACAAGATCTACGATATCGTCCTTCTGTACGGTATAAAGATCAGTGAGCATAAACTCTGATACTTTGAGGTGTGATGGTTTGTAAAGTTTAAGGTCGTCTATACTAGGCATTTCCCACTCGTGTACAGGTTTATTAGATTGTTGATTATTGATCATGGTCGCTGTGAGTACACTTAGCGCTTCGTCAGTATTTGAGTTTTCGTGTAGTTTTGTGAAAGCACGCAGCATCCATCTTGCGCCAGTCATGTGTTTTTCAGCACGCTGTTGGATTACATTTAAGTATTTGTCTATATCTGCTTTATTTACATTTCGTGACTCTAGACCTTTTCTTGCAATAGGTATAAGGCGTTGAATAAGATCTACCGCGGAGATTTTTTCGTCATTAAACCAAGTAAACTTCGAGTCCACACCAAATTTAGCAGCTTTACCGAAATTGTCACGAGCATCTACAAATGACATCATCTTTCTGATATCACCTACTTCATCTGCCATTCCGATCATACAACCGAGCCAAAAACAAGAATTAGCAACTTCGTCAAGGACTGTAGGGCCTGAAGGTAGGATCCTATTCTCAATACGTAAATGTGGTTTTCCATTCTCGCTGATGCCATAACATGGTCTATTCCATCTGTACACCGTACTATTGTGCACCTGAAGTGACCTAAGTTTAGGTACTTGGCCGTTTTTGATCATTGCTTGTGAATCTTCTTCTACGTCGCTACTTAACAATACACGGAAACGAGCAATATCTTCTTTATATATTTCTAAAATAGAGTCGTGTAACCAATCTCTGCCGAAACTTACCCTTGGACTACGCTCGCGCATATGGTCATGCGTGGTACGTGTGTCTAGAGACTGTTGGAATAGAGCGATTCTTGTTTCGTGCCATAATCTTTTACCGAATACAATAGGACTATTAGCAGCGATGGCCATCATTGGTCCGGCAAGTGCCTGAGCGATATTGTACATTTTGACAAAATCTTTTGGGGCTACTTGTAAGTGGACTTGAAAACTAGTATTGCTTGCTTCTAGCAACGGTGAGCTGTGCTTTACTAATAATTCGTCAATACCTACGATACGCAATTCATATGACTGGCCGATTAGCTGTTTGTCTAAGGCTTCCATTAAGGCAAAATATCGTTTTTTGGGCGTGAGATTTTCCATTTCTAAATGGTATTTTCTCAACGTCGGCAAAATTCCAGTCAGCACTATGGATGTATTCATACCATCTAGTACGTCTTGGATTTTATTTAGTTTACCTGAATTTTCTTCTTCTAAAGCAGAGAAACAGTCACCTTCGAAAACTCTCGGGTCTAGGTTGGTTTCTAGGTTAAACTTGGCGAGCTCTGTTTCTACCCATGGATAGTGGGTCATTTTGTCTAGGGCTTCCATGGCCACTAGTGCGGGTTTGAATGTATCTTTATCTACCATGACCATTTCTTGTTCGGCACCAATACGGACGACATCGGATTCAAACCAGTCATTTTCTATCATATATTCTAGTGCACTGACATCATTTAGTAGCGACTTGACAAATTTTTGCATTTGTTTTTGGTCATTAACCAGCGATACTTTCTGTTCTCCCATTTTAATATTTTTAGTTATTTTATTTAACCGATTATTACTACTTCCAAATAAGATACCAAACTTTTGGTTTGACCCCACAATATATAGCAGTCGATAAATATTATGATCATTTAATCGAATATTTTTTTTGGAAGCCAAATTTTTTATTTAAGCAATCTTTATTTGAGCTTTGGAGAACATCATTTTCTTTATTTTTGCAATTTATATAACCTAATTTTAGTTATATAGGTATGAATCTAGTTCAATCAATGAAAATATCGTATTTAAAAATATTTAGTATTATCCTAATGTTTAGTATTTTAGGGTGTGAAAAAGAAAGGGTGCCGCTCTTTGAAGTAAATTTGGATGCAGAATTTGAAATCCAATCAGGCTTAAATACCATATCTACGCATGTGTTTATCATTAAAGATGTACCTACAAACTATAAAATTTCGGCAGATAATCGGGGTGTAGACACTAGTCAGATTACAAATATTCAATCTGCGAGAGGGCTTTTGAAAGCAAAGTTTGGAAGTGCTGATTATGATTTTGTAAGTAGGGTTTCTGTGTATGCAGTGTCAAAGAGCGATCCAACCTTGAGGAGAGAAATGTTTTATCTTGACTTTGTGCCTCTCGAAACAAATGAAGAATTGCGAATGTTAAGTAGTACTTCAGAATTGAGAGAAATCTTAAAGGATGAGTATATAGATGTGGAAGTCAGGCTCAATTTTAGATCATTTACAGGACCTAGTCTCCCTACGAGATTGGTTTTTGGTTATGCAGTATTTTAAAACATACCCTTAATTTTTTAATCTTATTATGTCAGACACTGGTGGAAATACAAGATTTATGGTCGAGTTTACCCTGCCTCATGATTTTACAAGAGAGATGGCAGATACGATACCCGAACAACGTGTAGTCGTAGATAGACACTTCTACAATGGTAAGATCTTGTCCTACACACTTGCATCTGATAGAAGTAAATTGTGGTCTGTATTTGTTTGTAACAGTGAGGCGGAACTCATTAATTTGATAGAGAGCTTACCAATGACTAGATTTTTTGATTATAATTACAGTCAGATTTTGTTTCATGAGATGGTTTCACACTTTCCATCTTTTTCATTAAATTAGTACAAATAGCAGTTTTAGTCGTTTTCTATTTAGGATTTACCATATTAGAAAGGAAAATATCTTCATATTTTTGATTACATAAACACTATTCACTACTTTTATGATTAAATAGGTAATAACTAAGGGTATGTTTAAATTTTTATTGCCTTATAAGCATTATCTTATGAACCTGACAGCAAAATAGTCTCATTGTTTAGTGCAACTGCCTTTCTAGTACATTGCTGGCAGACAGGCTAAACTCACTAATTCTTTTATCGTCAGAGCCATAACCTATTGATTAGCAACTAAGATAAGTTTTAAACATACTCTAAAGAAAATAGATAGATTTTGTGTAAACCGAAAAGTTTTATAGAGAATTGTAAGAGGGTAGTAAAGCTGGTATTGATTTTTATCATAGCATTTAATACTATAGCAGAAGCCCAACCTACCATATGTAGTGGTACGCCTGCTATGACTTCTTTTTGTTCGGAAGCTTGTATCATTTGTGATATAGATGGTTTTACTGGCATTAACAATAGTACTACTACAGGACAGGCACCACCTGATTTTTGTACCACATTTGTGCATCATATGCAATGGATTGGATTTGTAGCGGGTACTACTAACGTGAGTATAGAAATCACTGTTTTTAATTGTAGACAAAACGAAGGATTAGAAGTTGGACTATATGAAAGTTTTGATTGTCTGAATTTTCGAAAAGTGAGTGAATGTGATACGGATATCAGAGAAAATGAATCAAGGGTTTTTACCAACACCGTACCCCTGACTATAGGTCAATACTATTATTTTGTTATGGATGGAAGTAGTGGTGACGTATGTAATTATTCTATAAAAGTACTGAATGGTTCTACCAAAGTAGATCCGCTAGATGATGCTTCATTCATAGATATGCCAGAAAAAGTGTGTCAGTTTGATAGTTTTGAAATAAAGACACCTGGTATTGCAGGTGCTATTTTTTATAATTGGACCTTAAATGGACAGACCATTCACAATGGTACGTCGTTTCAATATGCTTTTGCCAATCCTGGTAGGTATAATATATGTCTTAACCCTTCTAATGTGTGCGACCAAGCTCCACAATCGTGCAAAAACGTAGAGGTGATACAAGGGTCACGGTCATCATTCAGCCATCAAGTTTGTTTTGGTGAATGTTATAATTTTGAGGGTACGGACTATTGTGCTACGGGACTTTATGACATCATCTATACGGCGGCAAATGGATGTGATAGTATCGTCACACTAGACTTACTTGTGGATGATCGCATAGAGACATATGCATTTTTGTTTCTGTGTAGAGGTGATACTCTTTTCATAGGTGATAGTTTGTTTCTTACTGATGGTAGGCATCAGGTCGTCATACAGACGGAAGAAAACTGTAATGTTTACCTTACATTTGACCTAACAGTACTAGAGTGCGATATCAAAGTAGCCACTACTGTTACTCCTGTAAGATGTTACCAAGAAAACTCGGGAAGTATCCGTTTTTCTGTTACCCAAGGTACACCACCTTTTGTGTACAAAGGTTACAAAATAGAGAATCAGAGTATTACATTCATAGGAAACATTACGGACTTAAATAATGAGATTGAAATACCTGGTGTGGATGAGGGCAATTATATTTTTGAAATCACGGACCTATATGGGAATATTCATATCGTCAATGTATTTGTATCTCAACCTAGCAATATCACCATAGATCAATACGTCACTGATTATAATACTTATCAAGTGTCTTGTTATGGTGGGTCGGATGGCGCTTTTGTGGTAAAACCGATCGGTGGAGTAGCTCCTTATACCTATTTACATGTGGGGCAAGCGTCTGTAAGCGACTCTTTGTTTGGTTTAGTGGCAGGAAGATATGAAACTCAAATTACAGATGCCAAAGGTTGTATATATACCATACAAACTGAACTTAGACAGCCAGATAGCTTGAGATTTGTTTTAGATGCAGATAATCCCAATTGTGATGGATTAGGTACAGGGCGTATTCAAATCAACAATGTGGCAGGTGGACTAGCTCCTTACAGTTTTGCGATTAATGGTGGCGTTTATGCAGAAAGCATATCCTTTGAAAATCTTATGGAGGGAGATTATACTATTACTATAAAAGATAAAAATGAATGTACCATTGCACGGAAGGTATCTATCCTAGCGCCAGAAATACCGATTATAACTCTAAATGAAGACGATGTCACGCTGCGTCTTGGCGATAGTATTTTGCTAGAAGTGGTATCTAATCTAGACGATCAGGTAGTCAAATGGACGCCCGATGTGGGCCTTTCATGCGATGAATGTTTGATTACTTATGCGAGACCATTTGACAATACATCCTACATCGTGACGGTCACATCAAAAGATGGCTGTACAACTACAGCAAGGGTAAATATAGATATCGATAAACAAAGAAGTTTTGTGATATCAAATGTCATCACTGACAATGGTGATAATATCAATGACAAGATGCGATATTTTGCGGGTAATGATGTGGCTGGGTTGGTTACTTTTCAAGTTTATGACCGATGGGGCAATCTCATTTATAGGTTAGACAGTAGCGAATCAGGCTTGGTGGATATACTATGGGATGGTACATATATGGGTAGTAAGGTAGCGAGTGGTATTTATACATGGCTTGCCCAAGTCGAGTATATAGATGGTGAGGTGATTGATTATAGTGGGAGTATTACGGTAATGAGATGAAGAGAAATATTGGAACTTCTTGATATAAATTATATTTCAGAACATGGGATAATGACAGAGGCTATGCAGCAAAGTAAAAGTACTGTGACCCCTACTTTCAAAGTTTACAGATTCAAAAAAAATATTCAATTTTGTCCTGTTTCCAAACAATGGTGATTTATTTAGAATGATTTATAAATCGAAAACTTCATTGTAATAAAGTGTTCTGATTTTATAGCTTGTGATTTAAAATGAAATTTTATAAAATATGATATTGCAGTTACAAACTGCGACCATCAAGGAATAAGGTCCAAAAGTCTACCTTGTTTTTGATGCCAATTTTGCGTTGCATACCTTTTTGGTTCATTATTTGTTATAGCTATATATCTAGGGTGAAGAGTTCATCGTTTGAATCGTTATGAGTACTTGTATTTTAGATTTTTAGGTTTAAGACATTTAGTAATCCATGTAATGAAGGACAATAAAAAAAATCAGAAGGAATCCAAAATCGTAGAAGCGGCAGAACAAGTCTTTAACGAAGTTGGGTTTAAGAATGCTAAGATGGAAGATATTGCTTCTAAGGCAGGTATCACCAAGGTGACATTGTACACCTATTTTCAATCTAAGGAAAACCTTTACCTAGCTGTTACATTTAAGGCATTGCAACTGCTTATTGAAAAGTATTACGATACGATAGATAAAAATAAGGATAAAAACGGGCTAGAAAGTATCATTGCTATACTAGATGGTTTTATGACTTTCTGTGAGCAGAATTATCTTTATTCAGAAGCATTGTTAGAGTATTTTGCCATGGTACGGTCTACTTCGGATGGTACCAATGAAGCCAAACTTACCGAAGCCGTGAAGGATAGTATTTATTATGTGAAGCTCCAAGATATGCATAATCTCCCATTCAAACTGGCCGTAAAAGAAATAGAACGCGGGAAAAGAGATGGCAGTATCGTCAGTACACTAGACCCTATGTTGACCACATTACATGGCTGGACGATGGTGGTGGGATATGTAAAGGTCATCAGTGCGTCTGGAGGTAACGCCACGCCACTATTTAAAGTAACCTTAAATGATCTTAAATCTCTGATATTAAGGCTGGCAAGACATACTTTCCAAATGAAATCCTTGTAAAGCTTGTCCATGAATCTATTAATATACGGACATAAAATAAACGATCAAGAGGAATTGAAGTATGTAGCATCTTTGATTCATTATGCACAAGATGCTGGGATAAGTCTTGTATTCTATCGTCCATATCTGAAAGAACTGCAAAAGTATAATTTTAACATTACAGGATTTGTGTCCGTAGATACCCATCGTGAATTAAAAGATTATCAGATAGACGCTGCTATTACTTTAGGAGGTGATGGTACGATACTCAAAATTATCACTTTAATCAAGGATACAAAAATACCTATATTGGGTATTAATTTGGGTAGGTTAGGATTTCTAGCTAGTGTAGAGAAAACGATCATCAAATTGGCCCTAGATATGCTGATTCAGAAGGAATATACGGTGGTGACGAGGTCGCTTTTATCCTTGAAATGTAATATGCCTTTATTTGAGTCATTTCCATTTGCGCTCAATGATTTTACACTCAATAAAAGAGATACTTCGTCCATGATAACCATTCATACTTATATCGATGATGTATTGCTCAATTCTTATTGGGCAGATGGTATAATCGTGAGCACGCCTACAGGATCTACGGGATATTCGCTTAGTTGTGGTGGACCAATAGTATTTCCTGATTCACAAAATTTTGTCATCACACCTGTGGCGCCACACAATCTGAATGTGCGACCTATTGTCATCTCTGATGCGCACAAAATATCACTAGAGGTAGAAGGTAGGACAGATAGTTTTATGTGTACATTGGACTCAAGATATGAGACCATTACATCAGCACATTCGATAGAGATTAGGAAAGGCAGTTTCGGGATTAATTTTATTCAGCTTCAGGATCATTCTTTTATGAAGACCATCAGCGAAAAGCTTTTGTGGGGATTGGATAAGAGGAATTGATTTAGGTAAAATTACCCATCCTAAATCCTTCCCTCAAGAAGGAAGGACTTTTGAATCCCATTAAATGTTATATTCCATAAATTTATAAGCCTGTCTATTCAATGGCTTTTTTATGTATCTTAATTTCAAATTTGTAATTTAGAATAATAGTATGATTATTTCATTTGAGTTTGATGGTATTTTGTATAGTAGTGACTTGAAAAAAGGGAAAGACATTTCTATTCCCTTAATATCAGATGCTATGGGACCAAAGTGTTTTTTTGCCCCTAATTTCAAAATTGAACCTGTGGTGGCAGGCGATTTTATAGGTAGTGTAGCCGCAGGAAGTCCTGTAAACTTTAAAAACATATTTATAAATCCACATGGAAACGGTACACATACGGAGTGTGTAGGCCATATTTCAGCTGATCCTTATACGATACACGAATGTCTGAAAGAGTTTCATTATGTCGCTAGGTTAGTAACTTTGACCCCTGAAGTATTGCCAAATGGAGACCAAATCATTACGGAACAATTGTTGATAGGGCTGCTAGAGGGAAATGTCGGTACAGAAGTAGTGGTCATTCGTACCTTACCAAATGATGAGAAAAAGATTACAGCTGATTATTCCGGTAAAAACCCACCATATTTTACTACTGAAGCGATCCAATATCTTCACAAAATAGGTGTACATCATCTCATCACAGACTTACCATCTATAGACCGTGAAGAAGATGGCGGAAGACTCGACGGGCACAAAACTTTCTGGGGATATCCTGATCATATCACCGATTATAAAACGATTACGGAAATGGTGTACGTGCCAAATGGTATCGAAGATGGACTGTATTTTTGTAATATACAGATAGCAAGTATTATGTCGGATGCTAGTCCTAGTAAGGTAGTTTTGTATGAGATGGAGCGGTGATTCCGCTAAAGCTGCACATGATTGCTTGTTTGGTGGAAATATAATATAGCGAAAGATGCCACCCTTACAGGGTTTTAAACGGCATTGGGCATATAATTTGCTACAATCTTGTCATCCCTACGGGATTGGGTCAGATTGATATGAAAATTAATAGGTAAACGCAGTAAGCGAGACGCTTACACTAATGCAAGCTAAGCGAGGACACTTCGCTTAACGATTCGACTTTGACAATTGGATGAACTTTTAGAATAAATAAGATGTCACCCTTACAGGATTTTAAACGGCATTGGGCAAATATTTTCTTTAATCTTGTCATCCCTACGGGATTGGATCAGATCAATATGAAAATTAAAAGGTAAACGCAGTAAGCGAGACGCTTACACTAATGCAAGCTAAGCGAGGACGCTTCGCTTAACAATGGAAATTAAAAGAAACTACATTTTTTCAACTTTTACATCTAAGCACAGCTCTTTCAATTGTGCATCATGTATAGGTGATGGTGCGTCGATCATCATGTCTCTACCTTGGTTATTTTTAGGGAAAGCTATGAAGTCTCTGATAGACGACTGACCATTCATCACAGCACATAATCTGTCAAATCCGAAAGCTAGACCACCATGAGGAGGTGCACCGTACTCAAATGCTCCAAGGAGAAATCCAAACTGTGCTTCTGCTTCTTCTTTGGTAAATCCTAGTAGATCAAAGTTTTTGGATTGTAATGCTCTGTCGTGAATTCTGATAGATCCACCACCAATCTCTGCACCATTGATGACTAGGTCATACGCATCGGCTTTTAAGGACTTCATGGTCTCGTGGTCACCATTTAACATACGAGAGATATCTTCTTTTTTGGGAGAAGTAAATGGATGGTGCATGGCGTGAAATCTATTGGCATCTTCATCCCATTCTAGTAGTGGGAAGTCTAGTACCCATAAAGGTTTGAAATCTCCAGGTTTGATGAGGTCAAGTTTTTTGGCCAATTCCAAACGCAACTCGCTCAATTGTTTTCTTGTCTTTTCGGTTTCGCCACTTAGTACAAAAATGATGTCTCCTTTTTCTGCACCAAAATGTTCTGCCCATTGTTGTAAGTCTTCATCTGAATAAAACTTACCTACGGTAGATTTGATGCTTCCATCTTCCTGATATTTTACATAAACAAGTCCTTTGGCACCTATTTGTGGTCTTTGAAGCCATTCTGTGAGGTCTTTTAGGTCTTTGTTGGAATATTTTTCGGCGATACCTTTGGCACAAATGCCTACCACCATTTCTGCTTCATCAAAGATGCTGAAACCCTTGCCTTTTACAAAGCTATTCATCTCCACAAATGACATATCAAAACGAAGGTCTGGCTTATCTGAACCATACTTTTGCATGGCATCATCATAAGACATACGTGGGAAATCTCCCAATTCTAATCCAAGTGTGTGTAAAAACAAGTGTCTTGCCAATCCTTCAAATGTATTGAGAATATCTTCTATATGGACAAATGACATCTCACAGTCTATTTGTGTAAACTCTGGTTGTCTATCTGCTCTAAGGTCTTCGTCTCTAAAACACTTGACGATCTGAAAGTACTTATCAATACCAGCTACCATCAATATTTGTTTGAAAGTCTGTGGTGATTGAGGCAATGCATAAAACTGACCTTGGTTGAGTCGGCTTGGCACGACAAAGTCTCTTGCTCCTTCTGGTGTACTTTTGATCAGAAAGGGAGTTTCTACTTCTATGAATCCTTGTGAATCTAAGTATTTTCTAGTCTCAAGTGCTAGTTTGGACCTAAAGATGATATTATTCTGAACAGGTGTCCGTCTGATATCCAAGTATCTATATTTCATACGGAGGTCATCACCGCCATCTGTCTCGTCTTCGATGCTGAATGGTGGTACTTTTGATTCATTGAGAATGTTCAGTTCTTGGACTTCTATCTCGATATCTCCTGTACTTCTGTTTGCATTTTTGGATGATCTTTCTCTTACTATTCCCGTAGCTTGAATGACGAATTCTCTACCAAGTTTACGGGCTTTTGTACACAAATCTGCGTTTTCGTCCATGTTAAATACAAGCTGTGTCACGCCATATCTATCTCTCACATCTGCAAAAGTCAATCCACCCAGATCTCTTCCTTTTTGGACCCAACCAGAGATCGTGACTTTACTTCCCACATCAGATATTCTCAACTCGCCGCAATTATGACTTCTGTACATATAGTATATTTATTAAGATTTGACCGCAAAGGTACAATTATGGTGTGGATAAATAAAAATTCTTAGGTAATTCTGAGAGGTAAATGTTAATTCATTTTTTTCTTACAATATATTTTTGATTTTTTTCGTCATTCAGATATTAAAATTATCACTTTATGCAAAAAATAAAAAGTTTTCTACTTTTTTTCGGATGTTTGGTTTTTATGTCTTGCGAAAAGGAAAATCAAAATAATGCTTTTTCTTACTTTCAGATTTCCCCAAATCCTGGATCAACTGATTTTCAATTGTCTGTTGTTGAAGATAAATGGGTAGTAGGTACACCGATTGAGTTTAATGTTACAGATGGTAAAGACTCTTTGATATTAGAAATATTCAGTAATATTCAAAGTCCAACAAGTATATTTTTTGATTTAAGTAATCTCCCATTAGGTTTTTACTATGCAAATCTATCAGTTAACGGTCAGACATATTCACAAAAATTTATAAAAGCAATAGAATGAAGCTATTTTTCTATTTTTTAATGTCATTATTCGTAACTACTGAAATAAGTGCTCAAGATGTTCATTTTCATCTCAATGTTAATGAAGCAATGCCAATAAATAGTCCATTAAAAGGAATGCATAGATATTGGTATAATGATTCTACAGGTATTAATTTAGGTGGCGTCGGTTTAGGAATTTCATTAGATGAAGTTTTTTATAATAAATATAGCGTTAAGTACCAAGCAAACTTTTCAACCAACAAATTTTATGACGAATCTATTTTATTTACAAACATTCAAGGGAATAGATTGACTGAAAAAATAGGTAAAACGACAAATTTTAATTTTACATTTCATTCCATTGTATATTCGGGATTAAAAAAAGAAAAAGGATTTCTCTTTGGTATTGGTGCAGGGATTAGATATAATATTTCTTCAAAATCATATTATGGCGAATCAAATATTATTGGACAAGACGTTTCTTTAAATTTTGATAATGAATCCACCAAACTTCTTGTTCTAATGGTTCCTTTAGAAATAAGGTATTATACTCAGAGACTTAATTTTGCTTTAAGAACAGAAATTGATGTTACTAGAACTTCACATCTTGACAGGTTAAAGAAAGAACGCTTTATCACTTTAAACTTTGAAGTAGGGTATCAGATTCAGACCAAAAAGAGTAATAAAAATTGAGATATTAATCAAGTATCAAGTTAGCGGGACCTTCTAGTTTAAAATGGCAACCTGGTTCCACAATAAAATCGCCACCTGGACTAACGGTTCTATCTTGAGAAAGCTGGCATGTTCCATTATTACATGGTTTGATTACGATCACTGATCCTGATGGCAGAGGGTTTGGAGGCACTGAACCACTTTTCCAATTTGAAGGAATCATCCAGTCCCCATCACCAGTAAAAATGTGCACGGTTTTAGGATTTGCGGTCGTCATTTTATATATCCTATTTGTACTTATGTCAATTATGTGTAATTCACCATCTTCCGTCTCTCCAAAATCCACAATACCTGTAAAATCAGCTGGCATTTGTTGATTTACTGTAACCCAAGAAGATCCAACTTTAATAATTTTGCGAAGGTTCCTTGAAAAATAATCGGCTGCGAAATACCAACCCTTCAAGTCAGGGTAAGCATAACCTCTATAAACATTTCCACCTACAACTGACCTGTTATTTGAGTTGATTTGATATTGATAAATTGGGAATATATAATTTGAGCTTGGAAGACAAGGTGCAGCTGTAGGATGAATTAGTGAACCTTCATAACAATCCCAACCAAAGTTACTACCAACGATAGAATCAGCCGGTCTGAAGTTGATTTCTTCACGTGCTGATTGCCCTACATCACCGATATACATATCACCTTTGTATCGATCAAAACTCCATCTAAAAGGATTTCTCAATCCATAACAATACACAGGTGATGTATTATTTGGGTTGTCAGAAGGAATGGAATAATTATTACCACCAGAAGTACTATTTATATTGATACGTAAAATTTTTCCTAAAAGTGATAATGAATCCTGACCATTATCATCGGGATCATCTCCTGAACCACCATCACCTGTAGAAATATAAAGATATCCATCCTTGCCAAAATGCATCTCGCCACCATTGTGATTTGAGTAGGTGTGTGGTATGTTGAGAATAGGCAATCTAGTAGCTACATCAGCCTTGTCAGGATCTGAAGCACTAATGGTGTAACGATCCACAATTAGTGCATTTGTACCTTGTTGGGTATGAAAGACAAAAAAGTAACCATTATTCTTAAAATCAGGATGAAAAACTACTGAAAGCAAACCCTGTTCATTTTGATTACCCATATTTGTGATGGTTATCAATGTATCATTAAGTATATAGTCTTTCGTAAAAACTTTGATTCGTCCACCTTTTTCAGCTACAAATATACGATTAGTTCCATCGCAAGCGTGCGTGAGTTGTATAGGAGATGATAAATTGGAATTGATTACAGTACTCAATACGATGGTTGTGTCTTGGGCTGAAATTTTACCAAATGACATAAGGCAAATAAAAATAATAAAGCTGAGATACGTTTTCATAATGAATTGTTTGCGTTATTTAAGCATTTATATGTTCTTTATCTAACGTTTACAATTACAAAAACACTACATAATTTTAAAATGATATAAATATACTAATTAATTTTGTAAGATGCTGAAGGCTTAAAATTACAATAATTAGCCAATAGGTCACCTATCCAACCATTTCTTAAAAGCTGGCGCTTTTTCTCTACTGATATCTATTTCTAGTTTTAATAGTGGTATCAAAGAGACAGTCAATTTTTGGTTTTCGTGTGGTTTTACACTTTGAATGGCATTGATATTAATGATGGACTGACGATTGGACCGATAAAATTGTTTAGGGTCGAGCAATTCTTCCACTTCTTCTAGTGTTGCAAAATCAAGCATATACTTTTCTCCAGAAAATGTGTAAATGAAGTTGATGCTATCCCTATAAAAACATGCAATATCTTTTACAAGGACAGGAATCCATTGTTTGCGATGACTGACTATAAATTGTTCCTTAAACTTATTTTTTAAAGCATCTGGATTAGAGATAAGGCTAATTAATTGATGAAAGTCGTTTGGATATTCGGCTTTGCTATTTATGATGGATCTTGATTTGTCAATTGCTTTTGTAAGGTCATCTGAATCAACAGGTTTTAAGAGATAATCAATTCCATTTACTTTAAACGCTTGAATGGCGTATTCGTCATATGCTGTCGTAAAAATTACTGGGCACTTGAGTTCATATCTTTTGAAGATTTCAAAGCTGATACCATCACTCAGTTGGATATCTGCAAAGATGAGATCTGGCTCTGCGTTTTCCATAAACCATTTAAAAGCTGTCTTCAGACTTGGCAAAACTTGGATGATCTCTATATCTTCTGCTACATCTGATATTTTGTATTGCAATTCTTTAGCAATAAGGTGTTCGTCTTCGATGATTAATGCTTTTATCATGACAATTTGTTTTAGATTAAAGGAATTTTTACGGTGTAAAAGTCTTCCGTTTCATTGATAATAACGGGTCTCGGACTTAGGTATTTATATAACGATATCATACTATTTTGACCTTGTTTATTACTAGTTTCGACAAAACCTTTTGTTTGAAAATTGTTTTGGACGACTAGATAATCGTCTTCTACGTACATTAAAATAACAAGCGGAGTGTCATCATCTGCAATGTTGTGTTTAATAGCATTTTCGACCAAATTTTGCAGGGTAACTGGGGCTATTTTTCTATAATGAAATTCTTCAGGAATATTAATTTTTATTTGTAATCCGTCTCCAAATCTAGTTTTTTGGAGTTGATTATACAAATCTACAAACCTAAGTTCTTCCATAAGGGGAACCGTTTCGTTTTCTTTATTCTTTAGAATATATCGATATACTTTGCTCATTTTATCTAAAAAATCGCCTGCCTGACGTTGGTCTATTCTGATAAGGCTACTCAAAGATGTGAGTGAGTTAAATAGAAAATGCGGGTTGAGGTGTTGTTTGAGGTTTTCGTACATGACGGCTGTTTTTTCCTTCTCGAGGAGTTGGGCTTTTGATTTAAGGTCTTCTATGTTGCTAATATTTCTGATTCTAGCGCGAATAGTATAAAATATTATGTATCCTATGAGGATGCAGATTAAAGAGATAAACCACCAGCTTTTGTAAAAAGGTGTTTTGATCGTTATCTTAAGTTGTTTTTCGGTCGATAGCCATTTTCTATTGTTTGATATTGTACGTAGTTTGAATAGATATTTGCCAGGTGGAAGATTGGAATAAACAGCTTCGGCGATGCCATCAGATTCTACCCATTCTTCATTAACACCATCCATTTTATATTGGTAGGCGTAAGGATAATATTTTTGCATACTTAGGCAACCGAACCGAATAGAGATAAAATTTTCATCTGGCTGTAATGTTATTTCTTTTTCATCAGACAAATAGATTGATTTTTCAGGAAGTTTTATGGAACTTATTAGAGGATTGGTGGCAGGATATTCTAGCTTCATTCTTTCTGGGAAAAACTCCACAAGGTTTCCTTTAATATTGGTAAGCATATGACCATTTTCTAAAGGCACAAAGTAATTATAGTAAAAAGAATTACTTTCGCTAAGGTGGATTTTGAAACTGTAAATGGTATTATTTGTGGGATTTACAATAGAAAATTTATTGAAAGCAGCACACCAAATATTGCCATCATGGTCGGATGTAGATGACTGAAGATTTTCGCTTATGAGTCCATCAGAGCTATCCCAAAATGAAACATCAACATCATCAATTGATTCAATTTTTTCTTTTCTTTTTTTGAGTTGAAATAGTCCGCGAGAGATATATGTAAAATACATATTGCCATGATTGTCTATACCTAATGAATTAAAATATCCACCCGTACCTTTTTTCATGCCTATATTCATATCTACGGTGTAAATGGTGCTGTCTCCAGGATGAATGTAGCCTGCGGAAGAATTTTGTGCAGACATCCAGGTGCCTTTATCTTTGAAACTATTGAGCCAACCAGCTGAATAGGTCAACCCGTCGGGGTCTAGTGAACAATGAAAAGTTATTTCTTGGATTGTATTTTGCTTAAAATTCCAGCGTAAGACTTGATCAAAATTATTACCTAAGATATAAGTGCTATCTGTCTCTAATGAAAACACTCGTGCTTTGTAATCTTTGTACTTTCCTGTCAGCCCATAGAATCTTTGTAGTTTGTTTGTCTTTAAGTCATACTGAAGTGTAGTTTGGTTTATGGCGCAAATAATAGCAATACCTTTATGAAATTCAATGTCCACAATGAATGTTGGCGATTCTTGTCCTTTTGCCATTGCGATTAAATCTATATACCTACTTTGGTTATTTATCGGATCATAAACATATATTTTGCCATTTCTGGTACCTAGCCACCACTCACTATTTAAAGGGTTTTGCGCCATACAAGTGATGTGCCAATTTTGATCTAATTCTGGATATTTTTCGGCAAGCCGGATGATGCGATAAAACATTCTACTTGGGTTGTATCTAGAAATACCAGCAATAGTACCCAGCCAAAGCGTGTGGTCTGTATCTTCCCATGCAGAACTTACATAATCACCAATGATAGAAGCAGGGTCAGAAATACTGTTTCGCACGATTTCAGATTGATAATTGCTATTCAGGTCAATTCTTATGGTTTCAAAACTATTGCTAGAATACCAAAGTTGGCCATCAGATGTTTCGAAAATATTACCCATATAAGGATTACTCAATCTTGAACGCATGTTGATGCGATGTTTTATACTTTTGTTTCTAGTGTCCAATCCAATGACATCTCCAGTCACATCGTCATACATCCAAACGATGCCGTTTTTTCCTGTATGCATGGCGCTGATACGATGATTATTAAAAATCGTGGTGTCGGTTTTATTTTGGTAATTGGTAAAATCTTCATTGTCAAAATCAAAAAAATTAAGTCCATTTTTTGTCCCTAACCAAAGTCCTGTACCAGATGGATCGCAGGCAATTCCTCTTTTCCCTATTTGGTCACTAGTCATACTACATGGATTATCCATTTCATGTCTGAAATAGTGAAATCTTCCACTGCTTATATCCAACTTTACCAGTCCAAACTCACTTCCTGCCCAAATATTTCCATTTCGATCACAGGTTATAGCATTCAGTCTTGGGTAGATGGATTTGTCCCAAGTGCGATAGTTACGGAAAGTACCTTTTGATTTTTGATAACAAAATATGCCATCTTCTGTAGTGCCCCAGATATTGCCTTTTTGGTCTTCACATATTGCAGTTAAGTGATTATTTAAAATAGTGGTGCTGTCCTGTTCGTTGTGACGAAACACTTCAAATCTAAACCCATCAAACCTATTGAGCCCTAATGAAGTACCAATCCATAGAAAACCATCTTTATCTCTGAGCATATCCGTCACATTGACGCTACTGAGTCCATCCTTTTCGGTCAAGTGGTCAAAAACAATATCAGGCTTAATGTTTTTTTCATGGCTTCTAAAGTCAACTTTGCTAGCATTACTAGCAAGCTGTCCTATTGCCAACACTTGCAAAAAGCATAAGAAGAATGAAATTTTTAATAAACCGCTCATATACCCTGCAAGATATATTTTCTAATGAATACAGACCATATTTTGGAAATGAAACGTAGTAAAACATCATTTAAGCGTAGTGAATTAAGAATAAAGTTAATAGGGCAACCTATTAACTTAAGAGTTAAAGGCAATTAGGTTTTTATTAGAATATTTTTAGGGTGCAAATCCTAGCTATTCTTTATCATTGTATCAGCCAATGATTGATAGCAATCTGACCAAGCTTTTTCAGTATCTTCGTTCCATTCAGACCCTAATCCTTTTTTTAATGTCCACAATAGTGCATTACCTACCATTGTATAATGTTCGGTTTTAACACCATATCCTGTATGTCTTTTGGACATGGCCACTAGTTCGTTAGATTCGATTGTCGGAGCATGATCTAGACTCATAATGATCGAAGATAACATATCTACTAGTTTTACGTACTGTTTGTCCATTTCTGATGGAAACATTCTCCTCAAAGCGGGTTGATCTGTAAAAAGCTTAGCATAAAATGCATCTCCAATGATTTTAGGGTCAATACCCATCAAAATTTTCCATGTCTTTTTTACCAGTTTTATTTGTTCAGGTTTCATTGTGGTAATATTTGATTTTTATTGATTTCCTACTATGTTGTCAGCTGTTTCTTCACCACTATTAATGGCTCCTTCCATAAATCCCTGCCAATCGGCCAAATGTTCACCTGCAAAATGCACATTTTCATATGGCTCTTTTAAGATTGGCATAACTTCAAACCACTGACCTTTACCATAAAATGCATAAGCACCACTAGAGTAAGCATCTTGTCCCCAATAATACATTAAGTCCTCGGTAACGTACTTACTTACATTCCCAAAAGCAGGTTTTAGTGCATCTATAATAATATCTAACCTTTGACTTTTGCTGACAGATGCCAATACATCTGCTTTATCTCCTGTGGCATAGCACATCAATACGCCAGTCTTGCCACTTTGGTTTTTGGTACCATGATAAAAATAATGAGCGGGTGTGTCCGTAAGCATATCAAAGTCATCTCTTTTCCAGAATTTTTCTGAAAAGACTACTGGGAACTTCCCAATTCTAGCATATTGTAATTCATGTAAAGCATCCTTCATCACGTTAGGAAGTCCAGGTTGCCAATCTATCTTCAAAAGTGAAAATGTAGGAATGGCACAGATCACTTTATCAGCATCAAAAGTCTTACCATTACTGCACATAATTGATACACCTTTTGAACCCATTTGTTTTACGATTTGGACAGTGTGGTCGATAAGAATATTTTCCTTACCAATATTTTCGGCCATTTTTTCAGCTAATGTAGCGTTTCCGCCTTTTATCTTTAGATCCATTTCGTTTTTTTCGCTACTTTCTGCATATTCTGCAAAAGCCGCATATGCAGACGTGTGGCGAATGCTCTCACCAAAATCAGTGGCATCCATCAAGTCCCTGAGAAGTAGGTCATTGGATGATACTCCTTGTTGGGATAGAAATCGCCACCAATCTGTTTTGTCCAATTTTTTATGTTGTTCTTCAGACATACTTTCCCAGATGGTCACTTTATTATCCCAAAACTTTTGCATGTCAGCGCTGAAGGACCATTTTCCAGCTTGGCTATATTTTCCACCTAATGTAAGGTCTGTTTCAAATTGGTTATTCTCTAGTTTTAGCCCAAATTCATTACAAAGTGCAATCACTCTTTCGTGGGAATTTCCTACCCATTCTGCTCCTAGTTCTATGACTTGGCCATTGGCTTTAGTTGGTTGATTGGAGAACACTCTTCCACCTATTCTTTTGCGGGCTTCTAGTACAGTCACTTTTATGCCTTCGGATTTTAATTTCATAGCTGCTGCCAGTCCTGAAAACCCTGCTCCAATAATAATGACAGATTTTGGTTTTTCATTCCTTATAAAAATAGGATTAGATGTGATACTATCTGAGGTAAGGACAGCAGAACCAGCTAAGGTGCTTTTTACTAAAAAATCTCTTCTGTTCATATTAATATGGGTTTTCTGATTAGGAATAATTTAATGAGACTACAAAAAGGATTTACTTTTTTCATCAAAAATACAATACTCTTCCAAAAGAGCTAATTTTCTTTCCTCAAACTGCATGGTTTATTAAATAAAGTGGCCCAAAACTTACTTAAG
Source organism: Saprospiraceae bacterium (assembly GCA_035299145.1). GTDB lineage: Bacteria > Bacteroidota > Bacteroidia > Chitinophagales > Saprospiraceae > OLB9. The sequence goes on along the minus strand of DATGWZ010000023.1, from coordinate 327,304 downwards.
GCGCTCTTTTCATTGTGTAGGAAACAGTATTTTAAAATAAGAAAAAATCAGTGAATACTGTTGCTACAAATACATTTAGATCAAAAACAAACACACTTCATCTAGAGAATTGGACTTCTGATGATCTTATTTTTTTTACTTTGATTGACTACGTTCATTTTTGCGTCATAAAAATTTGAGTTTACAATTTTTTATAAGTATTACATTTCGATTGCATGATGATGTGCCATGACGTTTTGGTGGACCTTATCCAACTTATTTGTTACCAAAATTGATTGGTGCATCACTTTTATAGACAACTTTAAATTTTTACATTCTGAAAATACAAATTGAATGAAAATCAAACATTTTTCACCCTGCCCTAAAGGGAAATGTTTGATTATCAATGAAGTAGAAACGGATATTTTTCATTAATTTGACCTAAGGACTTTTCATAATACACTCAACTTTAAATTTTTACATTCTTATGCATATCATTCATCAAATCATTGCTGTTTTTGCCAAATCATCTGTTTCTGTAGGAAATGAAGATGTTGATATTTTGGACAATATTCATGACGATGTCCATTTATGGATTTGATCATTTCGAATAATTGTTTTACCCACTATAAAATTGTAGCCTTATGAATGTAGTTATAAATACGTTCACCAGTTTAGCTCCATTTCTTTCTTTGATTGGTACTTATTGCTTTATCCTTTCCTACAGTAAAAGCCATGAGATAGCACACACATTGAGTAAAGGTAAAGTAGCAGAAGGTACCGTCATTAAAATGCGTGAAGATCCTCATCATTTGCCTTCAGATATGGAATATCGGGGAGTAGCACCTGTGGTAGAATTCAGAACGGTAAATGGTTTATACCAACATTTTTCAACGACTTACAGGAAAAATAGTCCTTATGAAATAGGACAAACCGTAAAAATATATTACTATCATTACAAATCAAGAAGGGAAATGGCGCTTGCAGATGACGAAACTGGTACTCTACCCAAAACGTTACTGAAATGGGGCATTATATTTTGTGCTATTGGATATCCGATGATACTTTCAAAAATAGGAGGACTCTTTTGATTACATTATACTATTAATCCTAATCAATGCCAACCGTAGTTTTGAGAGATCCATTTATACACCATTATGCTGGTAGTGTCTTCCAGTTGGGTGACGCTATTGGTGATTCTGGTTGGGATGATGATGATCGGGTGCGAGATAGACAACCATGTCATGATAAGCGGGTATATCACTTACCAGATAATGGCAAAGGAATTGCCACGGAACTTCCTTTGGATTATACATTTCTGTGTCCTGAAAAAATATTCGAAAATGTAGATCTAAAAAGTGGCCCATGTAGGATCACGTCTATCAGTCAAAGTCTTGAAAAACAGATAGATGATCCATATATTAACTATCCATTGCCTCTTGGAAAAGGAAAAATCTTGTATCAAGATTCTGAAAGATATAGTAAGAATAAACTCTTTTTTGATATTCAAAATGAACATCCACTAGACACTGTGATTATAAAAAATAAGGTCAATAATGATATAAAATCTTTCACAAGTTCATCTGAAGATTTGGTAGTTTTAACTTTTGATGATTTTGGTCCAGGTTTTTATGATATAAATTTTTTACAATCCACAAATATTATTCATAGTCTTACCATGATAAAGTGCCATCCATTGGTTGTCAAAACTACTAAAGTCAGATCACAATATCAAATATCAAAAACGATATGGTAGTGCCAATTGATTTTTTTACTACAAATTTATATTTATGCATTTCAGTATAGTTTTCATACGCTTTAGCTAATAATTTTATAAAAGGCGAAAGTATTGTCTCAATTTTGTACTGTTTTTAATCCTTAATGATTGTTTTGTTAATTTAATTTAGTTTTATACAGACACCTACATCTCAAAGGTGTCTGTATACTTTTAAAATTTATAAAAATGCCAGAAAAACCAATGTCCCAAAACCTTTTAGTTTCTGATGTCGAATGCAAAAACTGTGGCTTTATAGACCGAGGGAATTATTGCAGTAGCTGTGGAAATCATCTTCAAAAAGAAAGAATATCGATGTCTAGTTTGATTTCAAGTATTGTCGATTTCTTTTCAAATTTGGAAGATAAATATACCCATACATTTCTTTCACTTTTTGTCAGACCGATTGAATTTATAAATCACTACTTGGATGGAATTAGGGTCAAATATTATATCCCATTTAAATACTTCTTTCTGAATTTAAGTATTAATTTATTCGTTTACAGCTATTTTAATATTTCTGGAATAAATGAAAATACAATTGATAGTGAAATAGATCAAATGGTACAACTAAAAAGTGAAGTCGCATTTGATACATTAATCAATAATTATGGTAGTTTTTTTTCACTGATGATCATACCTCTTTATGTGATATTGACAACGGTATTGTTTAGGAAAAATGAGCACAATATTGCCGAAAGGGCGACTGCAATTACTTTTTTATTGGGTCAACTAATGATTTTTCAAGCATTTTTAAATTTGATCACAGTCGTTTTTCAGCCATTTTATGAAGTCCAGAAGTTTGTCATGATGGGTGCTGAAATCTATATCATTTTTTTATTAAGCTTCAGATTTTTTAAAGCTAACATAATGGAAGCACTTTGGAAATCAATAGTCATCTCTTTATTTGTATTGCTAAGTATGAAGTATTTGCTTTTGTTGACTCTAAAGTTTCTCCAACTCTATTATGGCGAATAAAATATCAAAAATATAAAATACAAAATCATGAAACCTTTCTGTTACTTAGTGTTATTATTTATACTACCATCATGTGTTTCTTCAAAAAAATACAAACAACTCGAGGAGACAAATATTCAAATACAAATTGAGCTCCAACGTGCGAATAATCTGGTAGATGAATGTTCAAAAACCAATTTAAACTTAGAGCAAAAGTTATTGAATGCTAATTTTGAAGCCCAACTGAAAGATGAAAAATTGGAGGCATCTAGAAAAGAGCATTTATACAAAGATAAAGTCATCCAAGGTTTGGAAGACGATTTGATTTTTGTAAAGTCATCAAATACTGAACTCTCCAAAAGAACAGATGAACTTTCCGCTTCTAATAAAATGAATGTTGATATTATGAAGAAACTCTTAGAAGATTCTGAACTTCAACATCTCAAAGTACTAAATCTATCGTTGGCTTTGCAAAAACAAGATTCTCTTAATATTCATCTAGTAAAGCGGACTAAAAAGAATATTTCAGATGAGAAATTAAAGAAGTCTCTGGAGAAGTTAGGTTTTGTCTTTTACTAATATCTTTAATAATGGATGTAAGTTCTTTAGAATTTTTTGGTGTCATTCAGATTATTGAGATAGATAATTTGAGCCCTAATGTCAATGATAAAAGTCAAACATTTGATAAAACATTGCTTTTAACAACGAATAACGTCAAAACCGTACATTATCCTGACTGTCAGCAACTTATTATCTGGTTGCCACAATCTGGTACGAATTACAATACGGTAACATTAAAAGATATTGAAAAAAATACGATAGTCTGGGTACAGGATATTGATAAGATATTAAACGGTTCAGTGCAACTTATCTTTAATACCCTATCTATTCCTGATGGTAATTTTGAGGTATCAATTCTTAAGTCAGACGGTCTTATTCATGCTATAAAATTCAAAAAATACATCGAAGGAACGGCTCCAATTGAATCTGAATTAAAGACAGAATCAGCTTCATCTGAAAAGCATGAGGCAATTGTTTACAGAGATGGTTTTGGCCGTGTGATACCTGACGAAGACTTACTATTGAGAGAAAAAGTCATCAAAAAGACATTTGATAAAATCACACGTCGTCTAGAGTATATCAGCCAAGGAAAAGACGGAGAAGTTATCTATATAGAAGGAGAAAAACACATCAAATTCTTTATGGAAATGGGTGCGTATGATTGTGTTTTTTATGTCAATATACCTACAGAATCAGAATGGGAAAAAGCGACTAAATTTCCACTCAAAGAGAGAGAAGAAATTATCATATTTGTTGCCGAACAAACCCAACGTGATCAAGCTTCTTCCTGCATATATAAGATATCAGATAGTGAGATTGCGTATTTTAGGAAGATAGTTAAATAAGGCAATTCTAAAACTACCTGATAATCTGTCTTTGAGCCCAGATCTTAAAACGATTCAAACATTAAATACTACGACTCATTTTTAGGTTGCATCTGTTGAAATAACAAAATTATATTTTGATTACAATCTGTCCGACTTTTGAGACATAATTCTAAAATTAGTTAGTTATGATAGATAAGTTTATTATATTTTGTTTTTTACTTTTGTCCATAGGCACTCGGACATATGGACAAAATGTAGGATTCGGGACTACAAATCCTGAATATAAAGCGGATGTTGCTGGGAGGGTTAGATTAAGGGTATTGCCATCTTTTAATGCAGGGATACGGTTGGAAGGAACGACCAATCTGGCGAGAGCTTTTGTGGGACCATTAAATGAAAATTATGTAGGGGTATATGGATACGGTAGTTCAAAGTGGGACTTTGTTTCCGATGTGAACAGTGGTAATGTCGGCATGGGTACAACTACTCCAGCTTTTAAAATTGATTTAAAGGGAAGAATGCGAGTCCAACAAGATGGTTCAAGTGCTGGAATATGGTTTGATGGTACAAATCTTCCTATAAGATCATTTATAGGCACTTTAAATAACGATTATGTAGGTATTTTCGGAAACGGTGGGGCGGGTTGGTCTTTCGTGATGAATGTAAACAATGGAAATATCGGTATTGGTACCACTGAACCGACCCGTAAATTAGATATTAATGGGACTTTGAGAGTAAGAGGCAATAATCCGATTAAAGGAAGTATTCTTGCTAGTCTTGACAATCAAGGAAATGCTAAATGGGCAAAGCAATACGCTTTTAATGTTGGGGGAACTTTTAATAATGTTCCTTTTTTAATAGAAAATTTAATTTGGACTAAGGTTCTTTTTAATCAAAATCCTGTTTACAACGTCGGACTTGGTTATCTCCCTGCCCTTTCAGAGTTTGAGGTACAAGAAAAAGGAATTTATCATTTCAAATCAATAATTACCTTTTTGGAGAAAGCAAATAAGCATAGCATTAGAATAAGGTTAAGACGAAATGGTGCAACTTCCACCATCGGAGAAATTTATCACCAAGGATTTTTCTATCATCAACAGTTTTTTGGTAATAATACTGGTCAAGGAAATTATGATGATCCAATGAGTATATCAGTTCAGGCACAATTGTTACCTGGAGACAGAGTCTGGGTTGAAGCTTTTATTGATTTACACACAAGTGGTGGAATCAATACGAATATCAGTCAAGAAGTCACTAGAACATTTTTTCATGGTAAATTGATTGCAAGAACGCAATAGTGCATAATTAAAATTAATAATAAAATATATGAGATCTCTTTTCACTATAATAGCAACCATTTTTTCAATATTAAGTATCTATGCTCAGAATATTGGTATTGGAGTCACTAATCCTCAATTCAAACTGGATGTTGCTGGAACTCTAAATTTGAGACATGTACCAGGCAGCACAGCAGGTATTCTTTTTGACGGCACCACATTGCCAACAAGAACCTTTTTGGGATTAATCGATAATGATAGGTGTGGTATAAAATCAAATACCACCAATAATTGGCCTTTCCAAATTAATCTTTTAAACGGAAATATTGGCATAGGTAATATATCACCTTCCTATAGACTCGATATCAAAGGAAGGCCAAGGATAAGACACAATGGATCAACAGCTGCTATTTGGTTTGATGGTGAAGCTACCCCTCAGACATCCTTAATAGGAACAATAGATAATAACCATGTTGGTTTTTGGGGGAATGCTGGCGTAGGGTGGAATTTTTCGATGAATGTGCTTAATGGAAACACTGGAATAGGTACATCTGCACCCACTAGTACTTTGGATGTGAGTGGTAATATGAGGATAAGAAGCTCTAGTCCTAAAACAGGAAGCATTATGATAAGTAATGATTCTAATGGAAATGCAGAATGGGTAGAGCCCATTGCATTTAAAGCAACAGGAGGATATGATAATGAACCCAATATAATAAGAGATACAATATTAGAAGTCTGGTTTAAAATATTTTTTAATCAAATTGCGAATTACAATATAGGAGCATCATACCAACCAATAAATTCAGAGTTTGTAGCTCCGGAAGAAGGTATTTATCATTTTGAGACAGTCTTGGAATGGGGTAATTTAACAGATGAGAACTTAGTCAGACTCAGACTCAAACGCAATGGTACTACTTTTACCATTGCTGATAGCTATAAATATCATATGCAACAAGGTGGTGGTTCATACTATTTTGCTGTCCAACAACCTTCTAGATTAGTTACTGATGTAAAACTACTTCCCGGAGATATAATATGGGTGGAAGCAAAAGCTTATAATATCAATGCTTCTGGCTATCCATCTACTAACACTGTAACTCCAAGTAACATTAAAACTTGGTTTACAGGTAATTTAGTCACAAGATTATAAACCAATATACATTAAATTTTATACCATGATCACATTAAAGAAAATATTTCTATTTATAATAATCCTGGCTTCCCATTCAATTATTTCACAAAATGTAGGAATTGGAGTACTCAATCCAAATTTAAACCTGGACGTTTTGGGAAGTTTTAGAATTAAGAACCAAGATGCAAACACTACCGCTGGTTTATGGTTTGATGGATCTGTTTCGGAGCCTGTTAGGTCATTTATAGGCACTTACGATGATACACATTTTGGAATATATGGAAATGGTGGAGCAGCTTGGAATTTTCTTATCAATAATACCAATAATAATATAGGTATCGGTGGTGTTATTCCTGAATATAGGTTGGATGTAAATGGCAGAATGCGAATTCAATATGAAGGCGCGACCACTGGAATTTGGTTTGACGGAACGTCACTTCCTCTACGTTCTTTTATTGGCAATATTAATGATGATTATATTGGTATTTGGGGTAGCGGAGGTGTAGGTTGGAATTTTGCAATGAATGTTATTAATAAAAGTATAGGTATTGGTACTACATCTCCTACTTCAAGCTTAGACCTAAATGGAACATTGCGCATCAGGAGCAACACTCCAATAAAAGGCAGCGTCTTGACCAGTCAGGATAATAGTGGTAATGCAGAATGGGTAAATCCTATTGTGTTTAGAGCAGAAAGTACTTTAAACAATACCAATCAGTCATGTCCTAATACAACTTGGACAAAAGTACTTTTTAATCAAAGTGTTGTATTTAATATTAGCAATGCTTACCAAGCAAACACATCTGTTTTTACAGCACCAACTGATGGCATCTATGAGTTTAATGCTTCCGTATCGTTTAGCACTTTTGCTAATAAAAAACAAAGCATTAGATATATTCTAAGAAGGAATGGCGTGAATAATGTCATTGCACAAGCGCACAATAAAGGTATTTACGTCACTTCGTCACTTGGTTATTTTTCAGAGCCTGTTATGCTGAGTTTTGATTATAATTTGGAGAATGGAGACCAGGTATGGGTCGAAGTATGGATGGAGAATTACAATAATAATCCAGATTTTATTGAAGCGAGCAATACTTCTACTTGGTTTTCTGGACAATTGGTTATGAAGTTCTAGGCCTGGGAAGAACTTTTATTTTTATAGTCCTTAAGAAAGTTCAAGTAAATTATTTGGATTCTATTTGTATCAGAAATACTATTTTTACTTTGGATGCTTCGGGACGAATTGAAAATCAAATCCTTACCAAAGCTGACTTATATTCCAATAGGAATGATGTGGTTGTCGCTTGCCATTATTGTAAAATTAGTATTCAAAGCTGACCAAGTAGCATTTGTAATGATAGCTATTCCGGTTATACCACTTATTATTATGTTTGGATTTATGATCCTTTTTTTAATTGTCAATCTTTTCGTAGGTCCGATTCGTTGGAATTAATTAGCATGTTATTAACCTATAATAAATTAGTATATTAAGTCAATGAAAATTTTAAAGATAATAATAGGCCCTGAGCTTTGTTGGATAGTTTTATACATATTCTCGTTTATTTTAGCTTGGGCAAACAAAAGATCTAACTTTGCTTATGATACTATAGTTGAAAACGCATGGCTTTATGTACCTTTATTATCAGCCTTGATCTTTGGTTTGTATTGGATACCTTACGCAGAAAAAAATTGGCTTTTGCTACGAATCTGGATTGTTAGCATCATCATGGGACATGTTGTTTTGGAAACCATATTAAAAGCATATAGTACTCAGGGTCCAGGAATTGGAATGGGCTATCTCGCAGGCATTTTATTGCTTTTTATTATATTAGTTGTTGGAAGTATTTTAGTAAAACTTATTCATTAAGTAATTAAAAAAGAAAAACCTTGAAAATATTCATTATCATAACCTTTGTTTTCGTTGTAGTTTTCTTCATTTCTTCTTGTGAAACAGGATATGTTAAACGGGGTCATAATTGGGTTTGGGTTACCAATGACGAAAATTTCGGTAGCAGAGAGCATTGGATAGAAGGGATTGACCTAGAAAGTTTCAGGGTATTAAGACAAAATAAGTGTTTTGCAGTAGATAAAAATTCAGCTTACTTCAATGGTAGAAAAATCAGTAATGCCACGCCTGATGGTTTTATTCCATTGACAGACAATGCGTATGGGTATGCCAAGGACAATTACCGAGTGTTTTTTGACAACGAAGTAATTCTGAAAGCAGATCCAAAAACATTTGAAGTACTTGAGTTTCCTTATTCACGCGATAAAAATGATATCTATAACGGTACACTACCAATGAATCTTGACCAAAAAGATGTATCAGAATTTAAGGTTATTAATGATGATAAATGGATGAAAAGTACAAAGTCAACGATGTTGCTGAGTGAGTTTTTAAAATTCAGTCCAGAATACGAATGGATAAATGATCTAGACATTGAAGTAAAATGGGTGGTTACTGGACCTTATGGTAAAGGAGAAACAAAAACGAAAAAATTTAAGGGTCTGAAAGAGATCAAATGACAAAAATCAAGCGTCAAATCTTAAAATAATCACCAAAGAAATACCAATACTAAATCCATAAAATTCCTAAACATTAAGCCATTCAAGATGATAAATCTTTCGATTTTCTGGTCCGTACTGAAAAGCTATTTTATTCAAAAGCAAAATGAAGTTTACGCTCAAACAAATAAAAACATCACCTTCCAAAACAATGGTCGTTGTGGTTTTGCTATTCTAAAGGATGGTAATAAAATAACTAGATTTTATACAGAAGTTGGTGGAGGAGATTGTATATTTTATATGGTTATACCATCTGCTGAACTATGGGAATCTCAAACGGGATACACAATTGGTGAAAAAGATGATATAGTCAAGTATATCGCTGAAGAATCATTAAAAAAGCAAGCAAAAACGCAAGGGTGTTATTACAAAATAGAAGAAACTAACATCGTTTTTTATCAAAAATAGGTCCAAATTTAGATTTTCAAAACCTATAAAGTTTAAATCATCTTATCGATTACCTTCAGCACTTCCTTCCGGTTTTTGGCTAGTTTTATGAAATCGGGAAGTTTCTCTACCATAGTCATTTTATATTTGTCGGTGGTTCGTTCTCTTAAAGTCGACTGGACATATTTTTTAATCTCTGTGAGATGTTTTACGTTGTATGCCCACAAGTTGTTTCCTTTGACGGAATCTTGATACCAAAGTGGTAAGCCAAATGCAGGGTCAATGATAACTGAATCTTGGTATTTTTCTACATAGGATTCCCAGTTTTCTCGGACTTTATTTATGGTTTTACAAAAGTTGCATGTCACATTTATATAAGTGGGAATATTTTTATATCCAACTAAAATAGATAGGTCTAAAAACTCTAAACATTGATGACATTTTGATTTACCTGATAGTTTGTATCTGACGAGGTCAGTAGCTTTTTGAGAAAAATGACAAACGGTACAATTTAACTTAGCATTTTTATAGTCAAAATTTGAGGGCAAAGTGACTTCTGCTTTGCCTTGACAAACAGGACAATGCACCGAAAACTCCGTCATATAATCATAGAGTCTAGTGGGATCAGAAATATACCTTATTGAGTCATTCATTTCTTTTGAACACATTCAAATTCTAGTCAAATATACAATATATTTTTATCATATTTACAATAATAGACTTAAAGCCTTCCTTGTACTTTTGCTAATATCAAATAGCCTATCAAGACAATAAAATAAGGTAGCCAAGACAATAGCACTATTTTTATGCCAACCAAGAAATCGTTTTTTAGGACTCCTGACTGATAAGCTTTGTACAAGATGTATAGTACAAAGATAGAAACTAGTCCAAAAACTTGTTTCATGAATACAGGATTGTTACTACTACTCTTAAAAATGGCGGTATAGATATAACTGAGTGACAAAACACCTGTTCCAAACCATAAACAAAAAAATATTAATTGTTGGATAAAATTCATCTTATTGCCAGTGAATTGGGCCATTAAAAAATAGCAAGCCGATAATAATCCACACCAAAGCGATTACAAATGCTGCGATTAGGATGATACATCCTTTTAAGAAGTCTGCTGATAAATAACCATATTGGTATGCAAAAAATAATCCAATCACTATGATAATGCCACCACTCAATAATATTAATGCTTCGGACATCTTTTTGTAAGGATCGAAAAGGAGATCGAAGAAACTAAAAATACTAAATAGTACAAGCAAGCTATTGATGCCAAACAGGATAAAAAACGCTGCTTTTGATAAAACGGCCATAAAAAATGTTTTTTTAAAAATTAATGAATTAATTCCATTTACCACCATTGGTTGCAAAGATTAAGGCAAACCACAATACAAACAGTACGCCCGCAATGAAAGGAAAGTATGTAATAATCGCACCTATTTTATAAGTATCAGGATTTTTCATCAGTTTCCATCCTGCAAAGGCAATGACTACTAAGATCAGCCCAAATGCAAGATTTCTACCTGGGACTAGAAATGATTCATAATGTCCCATCGATTTATTTGCCAGATAGACAAAGATGCCCATTGCAGCAAGATACAAAAAGTATAAAGCTGACAATCCATAAATCCAAACCAACACATGACTAAACCATTTCATAAGTTTTATTTTTACTTTTTTAAAAATCTATTTTATCCTTCAAGGATCTTTATATCCAATGACCAAACATCAAAAATTGACTTTCAATCATAGTTCATAGTAGCAATGTATTCTATCATCCATTTGCCATTTTCATTTATGAGCTCAATGTCATAACCAAACTCTCCGACAATTTGCAAAATTGCTTTATTACCATCATTTTCTGATACCAAAAATTGTAAGTTATCGATTTTATCTAATACTAATTCAGGTTCCTGCGTAATAAGTACTAGATCAAATTCAAAGCCTTCTGGTGGTCCTTCATTTTGAAGGTTTTCTAATAAATATTGAGATCTGTCTTTAAAATATTTTAACCAAATATCCACATATTTGTCAGAAATAAAGCCACTACTTTTCAAATAATATAGATATTCTTTTCCTTGATTCATACTAACTTGGTAATTTCCTTGTTTGTCTTGATAGGTAAATCCGAAACTATTTGCTTTTGCATAGTTGTTTTTGTACCAATATAAAAATCCTTTCACACTTTGGATCATGAGAAGGGTATCATGAGAATCCTTTAAAGATGAAATGTCAGTCGTTATTTGAATTTTTGTCTTTTCAAATAATGTATTTGGACGCATACCCAAAGTGTAAACAAATAATAGAAATATCGATGTTTTCAAGAATTCTAAATTTATGAAACAAAGGTACTTTCAGTGTTTGAATGTAAGAATTATTCTTTATTGTAGCGTTAGTTTTTGAAGATAAGATGTGTACTATTACCAATGAAGCATTTTCAACTTGTAAGCGGCAAAAATCATAATTCAATTATACCATACTTGCCCTTTATACAAATTAATATTTTTGATACTTCGGCTTGGTGTATATCCATATTTAAAGACAGATCTTCAAGGACTTGTTTTTCTTTATCAGGATGAATTGAGTAGAAGGTTATTTTTTGCAAAGAACAGCCTTTTTCTAGTCGATCAGTAGGATGAACATCTGATAATGACCAATCGAGATAAAAGGGTATAATATCAACTTCAGGTTCGGGCTTTGGAAGCGTCATTTGCCATCGTAAAGTTTCGCCTTCAGGTGTTTTGCGTTCCCCATCTACGATATTGCCTAGTTTCGGATTATGTTCGTTAAGGTATTTGCTTTTTGTGTCTATTATGTTTGTTTGTAATGCCCATCTAGTTATAGTAGGTTTAGTGATAAGATCAACACCCATCCATCTGGGTCCGCTAAAAGTATTATTTTCATGGTCAATTGCCAAAATCTCCAAATAGCATTTATTTCCTAGATGGAGCAAAGCATTTTTTGTTCCTCTAGTTAAATGCCTACCTCCAATAGATGGAACAATACCAAGTTTCTCTGACAATTCATGAATAGTTTTTTCAAAATCAGGTACAGCTAGGACGATATGGTCTAAATTTGGATCGACAGTTTTCATGTTTTTGTACTATGTTTATTTAAGGGATCAACCGTTTTGTAAAATAGTTGCCATTTTGTTGTTAAGTTGCTGTAATTTCAATGATTCACTTTTTATTTCTTAAAGTTATATTTAATTTGGGTGTATTTACTTTCCAATACAAAACTTACTAAATATGCTCTCCAACAAATCATCCGTGGATACTTCACCTGTGATCGATCCTAAGTGGAAAAGTGATTCTCTGATATCCATCGCTACGAAATCTGATGAAAGACCTGAGTCAAGTCCTGCAATTACTTTTTGGAGACATAGTTTGGTATTTTCTAACGCTTCGTAGTGTCTTGTATTGCTGATGATGGTGCCTTCTGCCTGGTTGTGGTGTTGGATATATTCCGAAAAATAAGACAACAATGGTTGTAAAGTTTCTTTGTATTTTGCGGTGATGAGCAAGGTTTTTACATCGCTTCTGTCGGCGATGGCTTGGGTTTTGGGTTCTGCTTGTGCTGCGGGAATTGTATCAGCTTTGTTGAGTAGGATGACGCCTGTTTGATCATTGGTGAGTTGGAGATCATTGAATTCAGCAATTGTCTCTTCCACACTTTTGTGGATATCACTGATAAAAAGTACGATCTCTGCTTCACGCAGTTTTTGTTTGGATCTTTCTATACCTAGACCTTCAAGTACATCGGATGTCTCACGGATACCTGCCGTATCTATAAATCGGAACATGATGCCATCTATCACCAATGTATCTTCGATAAAATCCCTTGTGGTACCTGCAATATCGCTGACCAATGCTTTTTCTTCGTTCAGAATGGTATTGAGTAAGGTAGATTTGCCCGCATTGGGCGCACCGATGATAGCTACCGGTATGCCTTCTTTGATACTATTGCCCCATCTGAAAGAATCGAGCAATGGATTGATAACCGTTATAATTTTATGAATGAGATCTTTCAGTCTTCCACGATGTGCAAACTCTACGTCTTCTTCAGAAAAATCTAACTCGAGTTCTATCAAGGCGGCAAAATCTATCAATTCTTGTCTCAAATCCTTGAGCATCGATGAGAAATGACCTTTGAGTTGGTTGAGCGCTATCTCTGAAGACTTGGTAGATGACGCATGGATAAGGTCTGCTACAGCTTCTGCTTGAGATAAATCTAGACGACCATTAAGGAAAGCTCTCAATGTAAATTCTCCCGGAAAAGCGGACTTTGCACCATGTTTTATTGCTAAAGAAATGATCGCTTGCACTAATTGTGGTGATCCATGGCAAGATATCTCTGTACTATCTTCGGTAGTGAATGTTTTTGGCGCTCTGAATACGGAGACCATTACTTCATCAATTTCCTTCTCACCATCTACGATCCATCCGTAATGTATCGTGTGCGAATCGGCTTCACTCAGCTTTTTTCCTTTAAATATTTTATCAGTGATGGCAATGGCATCCGTTCCCGAAAGTCTGATGACGGCAATAGCGCTTTGACCTTGTGGCGTAGCAGGTGCGATGATGGTATCTGTAAGGTGATTCATGTGGCAAAGATAGTGAACTTCACAAAACTAAACCACGGCATTTATCACCTACTATTTTTTCTCGCCATTTGGTGCTAAGAAAAGTTCTTTAGCTGCGATGTCTTCCCACTTGTAAAATTGGAAAGTTCCATCCGTACTCATGGCCACAAAAAGACCATTTTTAAACTGATCGTTGATAGCAACATTCGTTATGTCACTGCCAGCACTTTCGTCCAAAATGGCATGTCTACCATGTTGGTAGGTATTTTTTATGTTTTAATTTTTGGTGTAAATACGTTAAAATCTTACTCTGTTGTATTTTCTTTTCAACCGAATAAAGTAAAATATACTAAGACAAGAGTTATTAAAATTCTAAACATAATATGCTATTTTATAAATTGTCGCAAGTCGCAAAGTTCTTTTAATCGCATTCAAAACATCAGAATTCAATATTATTTTAAAATTAATTCCATGTGCATCAAATTAACATTAATTTCATCCAATATTTTGTATTCTGATCACAACCTTTACAAAATTAAGCACTAAGAGTATCCAAGGTCTTGAAAATGAAGTCCTTAGATTTAAAAGAATAACAATTTCTTTGAGATTTTACCAAGGCATCCAAGAGCGAACTTACCAAGAAGAGTTTTACAATGCTAGAATCAATCTAGGTGTAAAGTTTGACTTCTTTGGAAAGAAATAGACATAGATTTTCATTGAAATATTGTGACTTTAATAAAAACCTGATTGTCGTATATATGGTCAAGTCTTTTGATTTTTAATGTAATACAAAGTAGTTTTAACTAATATTTGCAACTATAATCGGAAATATTGCGTTTAAGCATACAAATTTAGTGATGGAAATAAAATCTGAGACAATATTTAATGTAGCGGATCTACCAATGCGGCATCCAATCTTGGCTACTTCTTTGTCAGATTATGAAAGGGTAAATGATAAGATTGCCTACATGGTCGAAAAAGGCGAATTAACAAAAGTACAACGTGGTTTATATGTATTTAATAACTCGAAGGAGAAAAACATATATTTAAATTATAACATAGCCAATACACTGTATGGTCCATCGTATATCAGTCGTTATTCGGCGCTTAGTTATTATGGTCTATTATCTGAACAAAGTGTAACTATCGAGTCTATGGCTTTGAGCCGTTATAGAGAATACAATACTCCTCTTGGGACTTTTGCCTACTTTCATGCATCAAAAGAAACATTTTCGATTGGCATTAATTCGTTTAATAAAAACGAACATTCTTCCTTTCTTATGGCTACACCCGAGAAAGCCCTTTGCGATCTTATTTGGTCAGAAAAGTCACTACCCATAAAAACTATAGATGATATGGTCTATTATTTGGAAGAAGACTTAAGGTTTGATATGTCTTTTTTCAAAGAAGCGGATATTTCTATTCTTACAGAATGTCAGATGATGGGAAATAAAAAAAATGAAATAGGTTTATTACTAAAATTAAAATAATTATTGAACATGATAAAAGATTGGTTTGATTCATATAATGCAACTACGCAAGACGAAATCTCAAAAGCTAAAAGAGAAATTATCCAATATATAACATTGTCAGGACTTTCGCGCAGTGATTTTTTTTCAAAAGCATCATATTATGGTGGTACTGCTTTGAGAATGTTGTATGGTTTGCCGCGTTTTTCAGAAGACATTGATTTTTCATTAAACTATACCGATCCTAATTTTACACTCCAAAATTATTTCCCATATATTAAGAAAGAATGTGTGCTTCACGGACTTGAAGTTGATTTATCTATCAAGGAAAAAGTAGAGCCAAATGATGTTGAATCAGCTTTCTTAAAAGACAACACAGAATTGAACATTTTGACGGTTAACCAAAAGTTTGCACCAACGATCAAGATAAAGGTTGAGATTGATAGAAATCCACCATTATTGTTCGAAACAGAACCGAAACTAATTATCAGACCATATTCGTTTTATGTCAATACTTTTAAAGAGCCTTATTTATTTGCTGGGAAAATGCACACTTTTTTATTCAGAGAATGGAAAACCCGGGTAAAAGGAAGGGATTGGTATGATTTAGAATGGTATATCAAAAGAGGTACGTCTTTATCACTTAGCCATTTGCAAGAAAGGGCAATACAAAGTGATCATTTACCTAAAGGCACAATATTGGATAAAGAGCTTTTATCAAAACTTCTTGAAGATAAAATTTCAAGCACTGACATAGAAAATGCCATATCTGATATCAAAAGATTCATCCAAAACCCAAAAGAACTCGATATTTGGTCAAAACAATATTTCCTTGACTTGGTCAAAAAGATGAAGGTGGAGTAAGCGATTTTGTTCAGTTTACAGTAAACACTTTACTGTAAACTAAATTTTATTTTAGTTAATAATTTAAGCTTGTTTACGACCTTTTTTTTATAGTGATTTCAAAAAAATCTACTACCAAATTCGCTTCCTACAACTTTTTAAAGCCAAAGACGTTAAAATATCAATCACATCTGTAGCATGGAATCAAAAAAAGGAACTGACTGGATATTGTTGAGACGTGTCCTTGCCACAGCCAAACCTTTCAAATCTTTATTCATTCAGTCTATCGTTCTCGCGGTAGTTATTACGCCCTTTTCTATTGCGCAGCCGTTTATTGTACAGCAAATTGTAGATAATAATATCATCAATGGTCTAAAAGATGGCATGGTCATGATGGCCGTACTATTTATGGTCGTTTTGCTCATCAATGTAGTCATGAAGTACTATTTTATCTACATCACAGCAGAACTAGGTCAGTCTGTCATCAAAGATATGCGCGTCAAGGTCTTTCGTCATATTACCAATCTTCGGTTGAGATATTTTGACAAAACACCTATCGGAACATCTACTACTCGAACGATCAACGATATAGAAGCGATCAATAATGTCTTTGCGCAAGGTGTCATTACTATCGTGGCAGATTTTATCACGTTATTTGCAGTCGTGGGCATCATGTTTTATTCGAGTTGGAGATTGACTTTGATCTTGTTTATTACCATGCCTTTTATGATTCTTGCTAGTTATATTTTCAAAGAAAAAGTCAAGATTTCGTATCAAAAAGTACGTACACAGATTGCCAATATGAATGCTTTTCTCCAAGAGCGCATCACAGGCATGAAGACAGTACAAATATTTAACGCAGAAGAAAACCAAAAAGAAGTTTTCAAAAAAATAAACCATTCCTACACGAGCGCAAATCTTGATTCTGTATTTTATTATGCTGTGTTTTTTCCAGTTGTGGAGTTGGTATCGGCTGTTTCTTTGGCTTTGATGATATGGCTTGGCGCCAAAGGATTTCTGCAAGATCATGTGAGTCTAGGTGCTTTGGTGGCATTCCCTTTGTACCTCAATCTTTTGTTCAGACCTATCAGGTTTATGGCGGATAAATTTAATACCATGCAAATGGGTCTCGTAGCTGCCGAAAGAGTATTCAAAATATTAGATAGTAAAGATTTTATACCTGACGATGGCACGATAAACCCGAAAAAATTGGATGGTAAAATAGCATTTTCAAATGTTTATTTTTCTTATGATGATAAAAATGATGTCTTAAAAGATATTAACTTCACATTATCTCCTGGCCAAACCTTGGCATTGGTAGGTAGTACGGGTTCAGGAAAATCTACCATTATCAATATCTTGAGTAGGTTTTATGATATTCATTCAGGCACTATTTTGATAGATGATCTGGATATTAAAGAATATCAACTCAAAGCACTTAGAAATCGTATTGCCATCGTATTGCAAGATGTTTTTTTATTCGAAGGCAATGTCTTTGAGAATATTACACTTCGGGACAAAAACATCTCTTTCGAAAAAGTGAAAGAAGCTGCCATCATGATTGGCGCACATGAATTCATAGAAAGACTACCTGATGGCTATGATTATAAAGTCTCTGAACGTGGTAGCAATCTCAGCGTAGGACAGCGACAGTTGATTTCCTTTGTGAGAGCACTTGTGTTTGATCCTGATATTCTTATCTTGGACGAAGCTACGTCTTCTATCGATACGGAAACAGAAGCCGTGATTCAATACGCTATAGAAAAACTCATAGATCATAGGACTTCTATCATCATTGCGCATAGGTTATCTACAATCAAACACGCACACAACATTATTGTATTGTCTAATGGCAAAATAATGGAACAAGGCACACACGACGATCTTCTGACAAGACAAGATGGCGAATATCGCAAACTATATGATATGCAGTTTTCTGAATTGACTACTACAGAGTAATTAAGATTTTTTGTTAACGTGATATCTTTTAGTAATAATTGATTTATCTCTTCGTTTATGGTGAAAATAAAACAAACCAATATCTAAGGAATCTTCGACTTCACCAATTATTATTTACCATGCGACAGTTTTTTTTAGTAGCTTCATTATTATGGAGTTTTACAGGTCTTTTTGCACAAACCACTTCATCTGACAACTCAGAAAAAAAGTGGTTATTTGGTATTTACACAGGTATTAATTATCAAAATCTAATAGCTAAAAATGGACCAAATTTTGGGTATTCTACCGAAAGTAGTCTTGGTTTGCATTTTGGTATGTTGTCAGAATACAAAGTTAGTCAGACAGTGTCTATTTTACCAAGAGTCGGGTTTTCGTTCAATGGTGCGAAACTTGGTTATGGTTCCGAAATTGAGTACTCAATGCCAGTCAATCTTGACATTTCTACTTATGTTTCATTTGCACTTTCAAAAAGCAAAACCAACCCTTATCTATTTCTTGGACCTTCGTACAGTCTCCCCATTAAAACAAAATCATCCGTCGATTTAAAAAATTATCTGTCTTTGGATGTTGGTATCGGACTCAACCAATATTTCAATAAATTTGCTTTTAGTCCAGAATTTCGATATAGTAGAGCATTGGCAAATGTGAGTGAGTCTGCTTTAGCAAGTCACTTGGTACCACACACTTTTTCACTGTTATTGGGATTCAAAGGTTAATGGTGATCAAACGTATTGGTTTTGCGCTTAAACTTTTTACTTTTGTATTCAAATACACTCCAAAATGCTTAAAAACATCTTAAAAACACTTCAAGAAACAAGTGATATTGTACTTGAAAAAGCGTCAGAAATTAATGATGCCGCCAAGGAAAAAATCAATGAAGCTAAGGATATGACCAAAGAAAAGGCATTGGCCATGGTTGACGAATGGGTAGAAATCCTTCCAAAACTCAAAGCAATGGGATTTGAACTGACTTCTTTCGGTATTTCAATGTCAATCAATCCTTGTATGCTTGCTGAGATGGTGGGTAAAACAGCAGATTTTGATGACGAAAAGATAGAAGCTTTATTAGAAGTTTATAAGGAAGATAAATCCATTAGGTTGTTTTTGAATGTTGTAAAAACAACCCTTATGCTTCACAAAAAAACAAAAGCACCAATGAGAGATGTCCTAATTGTGCGGCTGGAAGTGAAGTTTTCGCCAGAAATAAAAGTATTCATTGGAAGACCTGAACTGACATGATGTACACAATCAAGGAACTTGTTATCTACCCAATCAAAGGATTAGCAGGTATTTCAGTAGAGAAAGCAAATGCACTTCCTGCAGGATTTGAATACGATAGGAGATGGATGTTGATAGATGAAGCTAAAAAATTTGTGACACAAAGGACACAACCCAAGATGGCTTTGTTTATACCTGAAATAAAGGAAGGAAAGCTCTTCGTTTCGTATCAAGATCAATCTATTTCTTTTGATCTCCATGAAACATTAAATGATGAAGTGATAAAGACAAAAGTATGGGATGATGACGCATTGGTACAGCTAGTGAGTAATGATGCATCCGCTTGGTTTTCCGAGATGTTGGGTCAGCAAGTTGATTTGGTCCGTATCTTAGATGACAAAGCAAGAATTCATTATAATAGTGCAAAAAATATAGATATCCATGTGTCATTGGCAGATGGATATCCTTATTTAATAGCAGGAACTGAAAGTCTTCAATATTTGAATCAAAAATTGTCCGAACTTATTGAGATGAATAGATTTAGACCCAATATCATTGTAGAAACTACAGAAGCGCATGAAGAAGATACATGGAATAAGATCCAAATTGGGTCAGCTCGTTTTCTCAACATTAAGCCATGTGCCAGATGTAATGTCATCACGATAAATCAAAATGATGCTACCATTCAAAACGAAGTACTAAAAGTGCTCAATACCTACAGAAAAGAAGGCAATAGTGTGCTTTTTGGTACGAATGTCATGTGTACATCTGAGGGAATAGTAAGTGTTGGCGATTCAATTATTTGGATTTGAGCATAATTTGAATTTTATTTTCAAAGACTGAATATTTTTATCAAAAAGTGTAGTTCATTATTATCTAAACACATACCTTTGTTCTAATTATAATTAGTCTAAATAGATGTTTAATAACGAAAAACCAAATTCAATATTCAATTATCAAGAGATTGGTCAAATTTTGCCTGATTATATTAATGACCTACCGACTACCACTGATCAGTATTTTGAACTAAATGTCATTCAAAATGGCATAGTTTTTCCTTATTTTATGAAGAAATGCTGCAAGAAGTACAAAAAGGGCAAACGATGTAAAAAATGTCCAAATCAATAATTTTTTTAAACTTCAGGTCTTATCTTTCCTTTACTTAAATGGGATTGAATGCTGTATTTCAAGTAAATTTAAAGACATTTTACAAATTATAAAGGTATTTATTTAGGAGTGTAAGTTCTCTTTACATTTTTAGCATATATTTGGCGTTGATATTTTTTCAGAAAAACATAACATGAGGTATTTTATTCATTTAGCCTATAGAGGTACAGCATATCGAGGTTGGCAACGTCAAGCAAATTCAGGACCAAGTGTACAGCAGGTTTTTGAAAATGCTCTTAACAAAATGACTAAAAAAACCATCAGTTTTATGGGATGTGGACGAACAGATGCTGGAGTACATGCTACCCAGTATTTTGGGCATTTTGATTATGACGGTGAATGGAATTATGACCCTATTGAGCGACTAAACAGAATGTTGCCTTCAGATATTTCTGTGTACGAACTGATACCTGTCCATGATAGAGCACACAGTAGATTTGATGCCATAAAAAGAAGTTACGAATACCACATGCATACAGAGATTAATCCTTTTTTAGCCCCTGTGAGCGCCTATTACAATAATATTACTGCTTTAGATATCGACTCCATGAAAGCAGCCGTGGAAGGATTAAAAAATATCACAGATTTCCGTCACTTATGTTTGACACCAGATAAATTCCACAATACATTTTGCTTTATGTATGAAGCAGATATACTGGTAAGTGATGATGGAAAACAGCTTTGTTTTCGGTTTACAGCCAATCGATTTTTGCGATCTATGATACGGATTATGGTATCAAGACTTTTGGCATTGGGTCAAGGAGAGATAACCATAGAAGAATTTAATGATGTGACTCGAAATAACCAATCATTCACATTTAGAACATTGGCATTTCCTGAGGGTCTACACTTAACAAGAATCGTTTATCCCTACTTAGAAAGGGAACCTAAGAAGTTTGTATTATTGGGTTGAAAACGAAAAGAGCGAAGATCATAACATTTATAATCTCCGCTCTATTGACTAATAAACCCCTCTTTCTTTATTTCCTTTCATTTTGCGATCTCCGCGTGGAGCTCTGCCTTCTTGCCCTGCTATTTTATGCATTTTTCGGTTATGATTTTTGTGTTTGATTTTATGTTTTTTACCACACTTATTACCACGTTGATTTTCAACTTTTGAATTGGACCTTTCTGTACGGTGCTCTTTGTGCTCACGTCGGCTTTCACTTGTTCTTTGTGCATCTAATGTTGATATCATTGATACAAAAAAAATGGCGACTAATACTACTAACTTTTTCATGATGAAGGTTTTTGAATGATGAATGTAAAAATATATACGCCAATGAGACCTTGATCTCTACCATAAGTTTAAATCGATATAAAGTGTTTAACTTTGTTTTAACTAAAGGGTGATAAATTATTACAATTGAATATATAGGAAATTTATGAAAGAACTTGCGAAGGATAAATCAAAAACACAGCAAATATTTGGTTTTAAAACTGCTTTCAGTATATATTAAATGTATAAAATCCACAGGAGTTGTTTCTAGTACAAATGTTGTACATCAGATTAGTTAGATCTAAAAAAAATAGTCTATTGTTTAGAATAGCCAAAATTAAAGTAACTGTTTTTATCTATCAAATTATATTTAATTACATCGATTAACAATATATTACAAATTATATTAGCTTTGCATAGCAAAACCCAAATTACCCATTGTGGATTGGATCCTAAAAATCAAAACCAATGAGAACGAAGCACTTAAAGAGATTTATAGGCTTTGTAGACAAGATTGCCTTGTTTGGCTCCAAAGAGATTTTGGATGCTCGGAAGATGATGCGCTAGATATCTTCCAAATGTCCATCTTAATTTTGTACGATAATGTGATTAAAGGAAAGTTAACTACGTTATCTTCTAATGTTAAAACGTACCTTTTTGGAATTGCAAAGAATAAAGCTCTAGAGTATCTGCGTGACAAAAGAAAAAATGCATCAGATGATATTACATTAGTAGTAAATTATGTAGTACAAGAAAGCCAAGATGATACTGTCGACCATCAAATATCAGCAGCCATAGTTTCACTAGACAAACTAGGTGATCCTTGTAAGTCTGTCCTACAACTGTATTATTATCATGACATGAGCATGGAAGAAATCACCGAAAAAATGGGTTATAAAAATGCAGATACTACAAAAAATCAAAAATATAAGTGCCTCAAAAGGTTACAAAGTATCTATTCTGAACATATACTAAAAAGTACACAAGATTGAAAAGTAGTCAAGATGATATAGATTTACTGAACAGCTATCTAAAAGGAAGATTGGGTTCAGCAGATGCAGCGGCATTACAAGAACGATTGTCATTAGATTCGGAGTTGTATGCTGATTTTCAAGACCTAAAAAATATTCAAGAAGGGATCAGAATAAGTGTATTAAAAGATAAGCTGGAAATGATGAAAAAGTGGGAAAATGAAACCATCACTAAGCCTAAGAAAAATTGGGGGAAATGGAGTTTATTCACTTTTTTAATTATTTTGTTGGGTTACTTTTTATATAGTATTGCATTAAAATCTAAACAGGAAGTTCCTGAAGAATATAAAACATTGTATGCATCAGATTTTGAAAAAAGTCTTATTTTACATTCGACAAAAAGATCAATAAACCAGGTGGATACACTATCAGGAGCGCAAAGGCGCGCTTATGAAATGTATAGTATTCAGCTTTTTGACGATGCCATACCTTTATTGAATGAGTTGTGGGTAGGTCAAAAAGATACGTTGGCTTTGTTTTATCTTGGTGTCAGTCATATAGGTGTAGGTGATAAGAAACAAGGTCTCGAAATATTACATCAACCAGAACTCGGCAAATATTCAGAACAAACAAATTTATTTATAAACCACTAAAAACAAAACAAAATGAAGAATATTGGAATTTGTTTAATATTTATTATTACGCTATTAAACTGTAAAAACAGAGATGGTCATAATCAACCAAATGCAACAACTCTTTCTTCTCACAATCAACATGATAGTTCTTATCATCAATTTAAGATTGAAAAGGATTTATTAAAAGTTACAAAAAGAGATAGCTTAAAAATCATTTTGAACGACAAATATTCGCTGTATTTTGACAATTCATTATTAGTTAATCATTTTGAGGAAAAAATAATTTCGATGGACTCCATAGAATTTTTTGTCCTTAAGGAAAAAGTAAATGATGAAGAATATGACAAAATATTTATAATTGATGATTTTTATAATAAATTTAGGAATGGAATGTTTTTAAGTATTTTTTATCATGGTTCAAGGTCTTGTTATAATGGGAAGGTTGATCTAAACAAGACAATAAAGTTGTATGATTCTAGTAAAAATGAATACACAGCTTTAGAAATGCCTTCTTTTTTTCATCAAGATGATTCAGAGCCAACTGCAGTTACAGAGTATTATATTTTAAAACAAAATGATATTCAATTTTTGAGAAATTTGGAACTTAATTGTTCAGAGTTTACCCTTGGTCTTGATACAAGTTTTGAAAATGGCCACTATTATAAGAACATTAGTTTAGCTGAAATTGAAAGAGTAACAGCATTTCTGAAAATAAAGATAATATGTAATCATTAATCCTCCACATCCCAATAATTAAAAACTACATCCGTTGCACCATTGATCATAAAATACCGGGGAAGGGAAAATAATCCTTCCCCCTTTTCATATGTGCCTAGACCAGACTGACAAGCTGAAAGCACGATTTTTTGACATTTGCTTTTATACTTAAGGAGTTCGTAACCATAAAGACTATCTAGGCCACCCGTACTTGTCCTAAAGAAGAGTTTGACATCATCTTTTTCCCCACTATTGGCTAGTCCATGTAATGCAAGGTGGATATATTGGATATTGGTGTCTTGATATGCATTGATAAAATTGGCCTTAGTGGCATTTTTTCCTGAATATGTTGTGGAGTTTGGATATTGATTGGAAAGCCGCTTAACTTCCTTATATGTTCCTGGCAATTCAGCCAATCTTGTCCTATAAGTCGCCTTGATTGTTTCTGGATCTGAAAATGCAAAAAAAGCCGACCCTTTGATTGATTTTACTTGCTCAGAAAATTTTTTGTACAACCTTATATTAGGCAGATGTTTTATGTTGTGTTTGTCCTTTTCTAAAAGCGCTGAGAGTGGAAATCGATGGTAGATACCATCAGGTATGTACATAATTTTTTTATACAATGATGAATAGATAATTTTAGGTAACAATTCTGATTTCATCTTTTGTGGTATCTGTTCTTTCTGTATTGATGACAATAATGTATCTATACTTAATATTTTATCTTGCGTAATTTGTTGCCTTTCTAATATTATTCCCATTCTGGATATTATGGTATAATACCAATAATGTTGAGTTTCATCTATGATCAAAATACATGTCTCATTGTCCAAAATATCTTGTTGTAGATCAATTAAATTTAGAGAATCTTTTATCAGGCCATTAGTTATAAAAGTTTGGTATTTAGATTCCATTTCTTCTTCAAGTACAACATATTCGTCTAGGATTCTGTCGAAGGTTTTATTTCCTTTTAGACCTTTTCTTTTTTCTTCTTTGATGGCTGCTCTAAGATTAAATTCTTTTTGGATAATATCAGGTGGTAAAGCGGTTAGATTTTGTGCCATCTGAATATCTCTATACATCAGGCTATTTTTATTTTTATCACTATAATTTACAAATGAAACAAGATATTGCTGATCACCTGTTTTTTTCCAAAGCTCGTAGTTTACATCCATTCCTAAATGAAAAAATTCCTGCCCACTTTCAAGATAAAACTGCAAGATTGCATTTTCTTCAGCAACTTTAAATTGTCCAAACATAACCTCGTCTAAAACATCGAGATATTTTTTCGAATGTAACAAGGAAGCTATTTTTTGAGTTTGATTATACTGTGAAAAATAAATATTAGAACAACGCAAACTAGTAACAAAAGAGTATCCGGTACTTGTCAAAATATGCTTTATCATAGTTTTGTCATCATAACTTTTAAAGCCCACATTTTTTGCCATAAAAGTCAGCGCATTTTTAAAATCTCCTAGTTCCTCATAACATTGAGAAAGTAAAAAACATAAAGTGGAATACTTTGCCGAATTTCGCAAACCTGAGTTTATTTCTTTTTGAAAAGCTTTTATTAAATAAGGGATGGCTTCTTTATATTTGCTCATTTGTGTGTGATATTGTCCAAGCCATCTATCTAAATCAATGTAATCTTGACCTACTTTTTGGATGTTTTCAGTAACTTTATTCACTGTCAATTGCCACAAAGAGTCATTTGAACGAATCATATAGACAACCAAATAAGACTTCATTAAATGTTGATATTCCTTTGGGTTTTTTAGTGGGTTGATATATGAAAGTCCGAGTTCGATATCTTCTATTGTTCCTTCACTTTCTCCTTCTCTGAACATCATAAAAGCTCTATTAGCATAAGCTTGAGCAATATCAACGCTATCAGCATGTGGGTAATATTTCTCAAAATCAAATAAAGAGTTTGCATACCGAATAGCTAATAAGTTTTTGCGTTTGTATGTGCAAAAAGAAGTTATAGTTTCTAAAAGCTTTTGGTGTAATGGAGAAATAATTTTGGTTTTTTTAAAATATTTTTCTGCTGTCATAAGGTAGTGCCAAGCACTGTCTATGTTGTCAAGCCTCTCGTCGTAATATTTTGCTATTAACGATGATGAAACTCCTTTGTAATAATCAGGATAATGAGAAGACAATATTTTCTTTAGTTCTGGCAAATATGATATTGTTTTTTGATGGCTTAATTCAAATTTTGATATTTCAATATAAGTCAGAATATGTACAGAATCAATGCTTTTTATTTGACGTAGCAGACCTTCTTTAGCAGATGAGTCTAACTCTAAATTTAGAAGCTTAGATTTTGCATAAACTAGCTTTTTGTTGTTTATATCAGTTGATTTTATCGTGTTTTGAAATGTGGTTTTTGCTAAAGAATCTTCACCAAAAAATGCTAAAGAATCTGCTTTATAGATATCATAATCATCATGAATTTCTGGGATATAAATAAGTTCTTTGAGTAATTCAGGATAGGTCTTTGCTGATTCTTTACAAGAAATTAAAATAGTAAAAAAAAGAACAATAATTGTTTTTATGTGCAATGCATTTTCCTGAATACATTTGATAAAATGAACTTTGTTAGATTGCACCATGAAGTATTATTGACTTCCAAAAATACAACTATTTTGTAAAAAAAATTAATATTTATTTTAGTATCAGCCTCATCATCGCCCATTGCAAAAGTACAATTGTCTTTGCATCTATAATCTCACCACTAGTTAATAAATCCGAAATTTGATCGTATCTATATTCCAGTATCTCTATATCTTCTTGCTCGGATATATCGCCGCCACCATTGTGAATCTTCATTTTATCATCATACTGAGCGGTATAGAAATGGATCTTTTCTTTGTGTGCACCTGGTGTAGCGAATGCTTCATAAACCTTGGTTACTTCTGTGACTTGGTACCCTGTTTCTTCTTCTATTTCCTTGATGATGGCTTGTTCAGGATTTAACTCGTCAAGCATTCCCGCACAACATTCTATGATAAATCCGTCAGTATGGCCATTTAGCAAAACAGGTAGTCGGAATTGTCGTATGAGGAGAATCGTTTGAGCAGATGGATTGTAAAGCAATACAGCTGCTCCGTCACCACTATCATATATCTCTCTAGTTTGTTGTTCTGTTCTCCCATCACGTCGAGTGTAGTCGATGATGTATTCTTTGAGTGTGGACCAACCTTTATACAATGTGGTTTCAGAATTAAATTTTATTCGTAAAGACATTTATTTTTATGATTTTAGATATGTCGAATGTTAAAACTTGTAAAGTTTCTGTCAAAGAAACAAACATGCTACAAAGATCTTTGTTTTTTATCCTACTTTTACATTCTTTTTCATTCAAATAACCTCATGTTCAGATTTTTAAACATTTTTTTTGTATTTTTTTTATCAGTTTTTTCACTTTCTAGTCAACAGGTTATTCTTGATGAAGATTTTAATGATTGGAGTGAAACCAATATTGTATCATATGCCGACTCAAGAGGTGATGCAAGTTTTACAGGAATCGATTTTAGTGATGTGAAGATAAGTAATGATGAAGACCATTTATTTTTGTACGTCGATCTGAGTAAAGAAATAAATATTCAATCGTCAAATAATATCACACTGTATATTGACGCAGATAATAATGCCAATACTGGTTTGTCAAAAAATGGTATAGGAGCCGAGATTGTGTATTTTTTTGGTGCAAGAAATGGTATTTATTATGGTCTTACCTTTAATAGACAGATTTTCCACAATGACATCAACCTCATTACATTACCTACTGTAACAAGTGATAAGTTTGAGATGTCACTAACTCGTAGATTTACCTATGGGAATTCTGAGTCGGAAATGGGGAATAATATCAAAATTGTCTTAAGTGATGAGACTATTAATGGAGATAGAGCGCCCAACCAAAACGGTGGATATGCATACAATTTAGATAATTTGATAAAAAACGATTACCCGACATTTACTATCAACAAACAAGATCCCAATCATTTGCGTTTTATGAGTTATAATGTGCTGAGAGACAATATGTTTGAACCATTTACGCAAGGTGCTTTTAGGAGGATATTTGAAGCCACCAAGCCAGATATTATTGGTTTTTGTGAGATTTATGATTATTCATCTCAACAGACTGCTGACAGAGTACAAACTTATCTTCCCTCAGTAGGAAATGAAAAATGGTACAACGCAGAAGTGAATCCCGATATCCGTGTAGTGAGCCGATATCCTATCATTGATAAGCGTAGTTTAGATGGTAATGGTGCTTTTTTGATCGATCTTGGTACAAAACAAATTGTATTTATAGTCGTGCATTTTCCATGTTGTGAAAATGAGTTTGATCGTCAAAGAGAGGTGGATAATTTGATGGCATTTGTTAGAAATGTTAGGTTCGGAATTTCACCTTTCCAAGTGGCACAAAATACCCCAATTGTAATATGTGGAGATACTAATTTGGTCGGATTGAGGGCGCAACAGCAAACAATAATAACAGGTGATATTAATAACAATATTGCATATGGCGTAGATTTTGATCCTGATTGGGATGATACACCATTAGAAGATGCTAAACCTATCGTCACCAATCTTCCTTCCACATTTACATGGAATAATCCCAATGGTAGTTTTAGTGCAGGTCGTTTAGATTACGTATTTTATACTGGATCTGTCATGCAGCTCAAAAATGCATACTCTTTATGGACACCAAGCTTAAATAGTGCAGAACTTAGCTCATCTGGATTGTTAGCTAGTGATGTCGGGGTAGCATCTGATCACCTACCTGTAATATGTGATTTTTCTATTGATGGTGTATCAAATATTTCTGATAATAGTATTAATGATAGAAGCATAAAATTCACCCAAACTGAAGATGAGATAACTGTACATTTTGATCAAAACATTATAGGTAATCAAAAAATCATTTTATCAGATGTAACAGGAAGGGTTATTCAGCATCATACGGTTTATTCGTCAGATGTTCAAAAAGTAATTTATATTAAAAATTTAGTTAAGAACAGTATTTATATTCTCAGTTTATTGGACAAGTCAGGATTCAGAAGTGTTAGATTCTATTGGTAGTTAATAAATACCTGGCAATAATTTCCAAGTACTTTTTACATAAGCTTCAAACTTAGTATTTCCTTTGTACTTTTCTACATTTGTAAGTTCGATCAAAGGTATTCCGCTGATCCATAATAACAATGTTATTACCCAAATTGGACTAATGATAGTAAGCCATTCTAAACTATTGAGATATGGTGTAACAAACCAAAATATGGAAACCCAAACCAAAATTTCGCCTAAATAATTGGGATGTCTGATGTATTTATACAAACCATAATCAATAAAAGCACCTATTGGTTGATGTTTTGATCTAAAAGAAAATTTCTGCCAATCTGCAATTGACTCAATGGTCATACCGATCATCCATAAAATTAAAGCGGGTAAGTTTATTTCATTCCATTCTTTGTTTAGACCTATCATCGCAGGTAATGCTATAATCCAAATACTGACCGACTGTAACAACCAAAATTTAAGAAAGCCAGATTTACTATCTCTGAAAGCATCAAATCGTATATCCCGTCCCATTTTGTGTATACGATAAAAAAGAAAGCCACCCAGTCTTAATCCCCATAATATCACCATCAAAGAAAGTATGACTCTACCCATTGAAAGTGATCCTTCAAATAAAAGAAAATACGAAACAACGGCAATAAAACAAGCACTGTAACTTATGTCTGTGAGATGGTCGCTTTGATTTTTATATGCCCAAATGTATGCGAGTACATTGACCGTGGTGATGAGTATAAATGAAATTAAAATGGCTGTCATCCTCGGATAACAGCCATATGTACATTATGTTCAGTTTGTACTTTGTCTCCCTTATGGAAGTTCTTCACCCGTAGATGCGATTAGTATTTCGAACCACTGCTCATTGCTAATTACTACGTCAAGCAATTCAACAGATTCTTTGATTTTGTCTGCTTTTGAGTAGTTCACCACTGGAATAATTCCTGCTGGATGATACATCAAAAACAATAAAGCCATATCAGAAAGAGACCAACCATATTTATCAGCCAATTTCTGAAGTCTCATCTCCAGTTTTTTGCCTGCCTTAGTGTTGGTATAAATAGATCCTCCTCCTAGCGGTGACCAAGACATAGGTACTATCTGATGTTCCATACAAGTGTCTATAGTACCATCTTGCAAAGGAGCAAGGTGCGTCATTGATAACTCTACTTGATTGGACATGATAGGAAAATATCTACTAAATGCACTTAACTGCGCGGAAGAAAAATTTACCGCACCGAATTGTTTTACTTTGCCGGAATCTGACAATATTTGGAAAGCTTCTGCCATTTCCTCATAATTCATCACAGGGCTTGGTCTATTGATCATCAAAACATCGATATAATCGGTATTGAGATTGTCAAGAGATTGCTCCACAGACTCGAGGATATGTCTTTTGGAAGTGTTGTAGTGAGAGATTTGGAAGCCTGGTTTCTCAGAACATGGCTTTATGATGCCACATTTTGTGATCAACTGGACTTGTTCTCTTGGTATACCACTTATGATAAGGGCATCACCAAACTCTCGCTCTGTAGTGTAATTTCCATAGATGTCGGCATGATCAAATGTAGTAACACCGTACTCAACGCATGAATTTATCATGGCAGCCATCTTTGCAGATGACAGTTTCGCACCCCAGCTACCCCATCGGATGACGCCCGCTACTACTTTAGAAAAATTACTCATCTTATTTGAATTTGTTTGTAAATGAAAATTGTTATTGGTTTTTTAGTGAATTGAGTGCATCTTGCACCCTTTTATCTTCTTTGTTCAAATTGTATGCCGATTCGTAATCTTTTTTGGCAGCGTCTTTATTTCCTTTCTTTTCATTTACAATACCTCGATAATAAAACCCCAAATAATTGGTTGGCGCTACACTGGTCAAAAGATCAAATTGCTCATAAGCTCTACTTATTGAGTCTTCATCCATATACAGAAGTCCAGAATTTAAATAAGCTTCTGCATATGTTTTATCCGTAACGATTATGTTTCTATAAATTTCTTGCGCTTGATGCACATCTCCATGATTTTGAAGGTAAAATGCTTTTGCATGTAAAGCTTGCATGGATTTTGGATTGCTGAGTATGGCGCTTTCGTAATATTTTAAAGCTTTTGGGTCTTTTTTTTCTTCATGCATTTCTCCTAATATCATCCATGCATCCGTAAGTCCACTATCCATTTCTACAGCTGTCTGAAAACTATTGACCGCCCTTTCTTTTTCTCCTATTGCTCTGAAATTCATACCCAACATGAAGTAACCTTCTGCATTCTGGGGATCTATCCTCACTACTTCATTGATGGTAAGGATAGAAGAGTCATAATCTTCAAGTATAAATTTTAGTTCTGCCAATTTTAATAAAGAAGGAACCCTTTCAGGATAGATCGTCAAAACTTGATTCATGGTATTGACAGCTTCCTTGCTGTTATAATAATCTAGGTATGAATCTGCCAGAAGATGGTAATAATCTGGATTTAGAGAATCGATGGTCAAAGCTTTTTTTATATCTATGATCGCATTTTCATACGAAGCTTTGTCGTAATATTTTTGTCCCCTAGTAAAATATAACTTTGCATCTGAAGGATTTTTTTCTATTGCAGCAGTTATTTGATCTATTTCAGGGTCTCCCGAAGAAACAGATGTTGTAGTCTTATCTGATTTACAACCTATTACAAATATGTAAATCAAAATGATAAAAAAATGCTTTAGCATGCGAATATTATTAAAGCTCAAATTTAAGAAACCATTCGTTAGTATAAAAATATATAGTAATAAATCTACAAATCTCTATTGGCAAAGTATTTCTTTGTTAAATCCATAAGCTATTTGTCTGAATGATTCGAAGGTACTTACAAAACTTGCTTCTGTGTAAATATCTTCATGGCCACCTCCGACCACAGTCTCAAAATATGATTTTATTCCTACTTCTTTAACTCTTTTTTCTATTTCAGAACTACCATACAATGGAATAATAGAGAAGCCAAATACTTTAACATCATCGTATCCGTAAGGCACAACTTCGTCAGCATCTCCATGAATACTGATGATAGGCGGCTCTCCACCATCTATGAACGGTAATCTATAAATTGCTCCAGACATATTTATTACGCCTTGCACTTTGGAAGAATATTTAAGGTTTTCGGCATCACCGGAGTTTCCTTCTATACCACCATTATTAGCGATAATATTTTGTATGTGACTTTCATTATTGTCGGATGCATCAAAATATGCTGTTTGTATAGCCGTAATGGCTCCCGCTGATATACCTCCTGCCAAGATAAAGTCAGGATCTATTCTAAATTTATTTTCAGTGGCTGCATCTTTACGAAGATGTCTAATAGCCGCTTTCATATCGGTGGATGCTTTTATAGCAATATCAAGTGCCTTAATGGAATCGAAAGGAAATTGATTAAAACTTAATAACCGGTAATCAATGCATACACTCACATACCCTAATTTTGACATTTCAATAGCCAATTCTGAAAGCTGTTTTCTATCACCGCCTATAAAACTACCACCAAATGCTAGCACCAATACAGGTCTTTTTTCCAGAATATCACCTTTGGGCTGATAGATATCCATCATTAAGTCTTGTTGCAGACCAGAAGTATTGATATTTGCTCCATATTTCACAGTACTCACTTCCACTTCTGTAAAAATTGGTTTGATGTATCTGTCTGACTCACAAATTATGGTTTTTTGATCTTTTTCAATTACTTCTATTTCATCTTTCCCACAAGAAATAACCAACATAGTTGCTAATAATAAAAATATAATATTTTTGAAAGTCATGTACTTTATTTTAGATGGTGTGGTTAATAAACAGTGTTAAATCTGGAAAGTTGCCCCTACTCGCACTGATGCTGATCTAGCATCGAATGGTTTGAAAGCTCCTATAATATTATCAGTGGAAGCAAATGCGGAGATAGGACCGAGTTTTATCTTACCAAATATCCCCAAACCAGCAAAATTGTTTTTTGTGATAGAGTATTGAACGCCCAAATCAAAAATGGAAATTTTACGAACAGCTGACACAGAAAACATATTTCTACTAGCGTTATTTGTCTTTTTATATAATAATAAAGCACTAAAGCGCCATTTTTCTCCCCATAAATAATTTGCACCCAAGGTATAAGTACCCGATAAAGTTGTACTGTAGTTTTCTATTTGCTCTGTGACTTTAAGTAAGTCTGTCAAGGTGTCTTGTATAGAAATGGATGTAGAATCTACCAATAAGTCCAAAATGTCTACACCATCAAAACTGAAGTTGCCTTTACTTGTATATTTTCTAGGAAAAAAGTCCCAATTTATCTTTCCTATATCGAGCATACTTGCTGAAATGGTAAATTTTTCATTTACTGAATATGAAGCTCCAAGGTCAAAAGCAAAGCCTTGATTATTGTAAAACATATTGTCAAAAGAAAAACCACTGTAATCTACAGTAATACTATCTAGACTATTATATCTTAATAAAGCACTGCTCCTAATTTCATAATCAGTTTGTAGGCTTAATTGATAAATTTCGTCATTGGTTGTAAATCCTATATTGGCTTTGTCCGTTTGAATATTAGCAACACCGTACAGCAATTTACCTTTTGCACCAATAGTTAGATTACCGAAAGATTTCTGAAGACCAAGATAAATTTCATTGTAAGCATTGACGTCTATGAAAGGCGCTATTTCTATGGTTTGACCGACGAAAGCAGCATTACCTTGGGCTGCAATATTGACCAATCCACTAGGATATCTGATATTAGACGTAGATCTGAATGCATGTCCTGCCATAATCATAGCGTTTCCTACTTTTAACGAAACATCTATGGTGTGAATATCATTGTTAAAAAAGATGTTTTGATAAGGCTCTAAATTTTGATCCAATTTCCCAATATCAATGAATCTTTTGCCTTCACTATTTTTACTTGTGATCTGGTTAATAGACGGTCCATCTGTTCCGAGCAAAACATTTACTCCTGCAAGCGATAAATTGAACTTCTTGTCCACTTTAAGACCTGGATTGAGATAAGTGGATGGTAACTGTCCGTGAAGATTTAGTAATGAAATATCTTGAGCTTTTGATTTAAACATTAGTAAAAATAAAAAGCTAAATAATAATATAACTCTCATCTGATTAATTCTTCTTGTATTTAAAAATAGCACCCAACTTTAAGCCGATACCATAATTTTCGTAAATCCACCAAGACTTTTTGTTTTGGCTGTCTATCGTATTAATTGTACCTATGATAGCCAATTTTTTTGCACGCTTGATGTTATTAAACCTAGCATCATCAAATTCTAAAAAGTCAATTTTTTCACTACCTGGCAAAGTGGTGTCATCTGGTAAAGCCGATGCTGGTGGCAAAGTGATGCCATCATTATTAAACAACTGATCTAATCTCTGACCGTTTTCATCTAGAAAATAAGCCTGAACTTTTACTTCTGCAGGAAAGTCATTACTAGTGATGGATTTAAATTGGGCAGATATGATTTCATTGTAATCTTCTAGATTGATGTCTAGAGTATCTGTCAATACTACATTATTTACAGATCCATTTAACGGAACTTCTACAGCAACATTGATCACAAAAAATCCACCATCTGAAATATAACCGTTAATTGAGGTATCTTTATCAGGATTTATCAACGCTTCGATATCATAGGCAATTGTTTTAGTTTTTTCATTAAATATCTCCTTTATATTTGAATTGGACTTATCAAATATAAAATCAGTGGTTTTAACAGTGCCTATTTCAGAAAATGAAGGATAGGCAAAGTCAATACCTGTATTTATAAACGAACTCTCTAAATTCACATTACTTCCAGTAATTGATGTAAGTGACATTTTATTTACACGGGATCTTACGGGTAGTCCGAATGCATTTTGAACTCTTATGGTAATCTTAGGGTCTTCGAAACTAAAACTTCCACTGAGCCACTTATTAAATAATCCTACATCCACATTACTACCTTCAATCGGGAAAATGTGGTAACCTAAATATCCTTCTAAGTAGGAAAATTTTATCAAGTCAAAGTTCATTTGAGCTAATCCAAGTTTGACAGGAGTACCATTTTTTGTTCGAGCTTCATACTTAAATGTGATCGAATTATTTAAACTAGTAAGTCTCCATTTATCAACTGAAAATTTTTCGGTAACAAGTTTAGCTGGTAAAGTATTGTTATATTTTAAAACAAAATCTTGGCTAAATACCTGTCCGTTTTGGGATAGTTCAGGTATTGTAAGTTTGATATTAAGATCTTCAGGTAAAGCATTTTCAAAAGTAAACCAAATATTTGTGCCATCAAAAACAGCTCTTTTTATGGAGTATTTTGCTTTATCAAAAATTTCCTCTACCCAAATACTATCCTGTATGGGTATAGGTATAAGCCCAGGAAATGGAGGAAATATAGCTGATGTAGTACGGCGTATCACTTCACCATTATAAAAAATAGTTGCTTTCCCATCATCACCAATTTTTATAGAAGTATTACCGTCTAAGTCTGATGAAAGTTTGCCAAGGGTTATTTTGGAATCAATAAGTGGAACTGCAAGATTGTATTCCTGACTACCTAAGTCAAACTGAGTTTCATTTTCAAGATCATAACAACTTGCTATAGAAAAAATAAAACCGAATAGAATCAGTTTCTGCCATTTAATTATTCGCATATTTTAATGTGTTTTGGCTCTAAATCACGAACCGTTTTATACGTAAACTGATGCAAGATAAGGTTATTCCAATTTGTGGGCGTCAATTTTTGGACAATTCTTTTAAATTTTCAATTTTTGCATCATAAAAACCATCGCTTTAAAACTACTTTTGAAGTACTAGCAAGTGGACAAACACGATTAGTTTACAAAGTTAAAGTCTTTCAATCCAAGAGAATATAAATTTATGGTACTAACATCCGTTAAAACCCTTGAAAATTTATATTAAATTTCATGGTTAACACTTATTTATATATTAAAATATTGTCTTATATTTGTGAATCCAAAATATCTAAAAACATGAAGACAAGAATCTTTACAATTTTATTTGTGTCATTTACCTTTTTTCTGAATGCTCAGGAAATAATGATGTTGAAAACTTCAGGCAAAGTTGTCATAGGCGACACCGCTCAAATCACAACGCCTGGAAATTATAATCTTTATGTCCAAAATGGAATATTGACAGAAAGGGTCAAGGTTTCTCTTAGATCTACGGCAGATTGGGCAGATGATGCTTTTGAGAGGACACCTTCTATTGTAGCAGTTTCAGAATCTATTAAAAACAATCAACACCTTGTAGACATGCCTTCAGCAGTAGATCTAGTAAAAGAGGGATATGAACTAAAGTCAATGGATGCAAAACTTTTGACCCAAATAGAATGGCTGTGGCAACATATGATCAGACTAGAAGAAGAGAATAAAGCATTAAAGGAAAAGTTAGCATCCTACATGGGGCAATCATCCACCCAAAAGTAGCCAATAATGATCTCTAGAAAATCAGCTTTAACCATAGCCAGCATTTTTATAATGTTGAGCCTACATGCCCAGCTCGATACCATCATAATAGGTTATGGTGGATATATGGGCGTCAGTGTCAGCGCAAGCAGCAGTACAGAACCTAGTACTCCTGAAAACACCCTAAATCAGTCTGGCTTTTTGCCAAATGAGAATGCAGCATCTAGGTTTCTGTCTCAAGCAACATTAGGATATAACGGTGCCGATATCAGTTCTGTGACACAAATTGGGATAGAAGCATGGATAGAAAATCAACTTACGATACCGATGCCATTCATACTACAATCAAAAATCAGAACATTTCATCAAATGGTAAAGGATTCTACCAATACACCAACATCTGGTGCAGGTAATCGCCTTTGGGACTATGCTTGGTGGCAATATCTGATGACTTCAAATGATGCATTAAGACAAAGAGTAGCATTTGCACTTAGTGAGATGCTTGTGGTATCTGAGGTGTCAGGATTTAATAACAATGCTTATGCACTTGGCACTTACTATGATATTTTACTTAATAATGCTTTTGGTAATTATAGAGAATTGTTAAGAGATGTTACTTTTCATCCTTCTATGGGTACTTATCTCACATATCTGAATAATCCTAAATCAAATCCTGCACTCAATCAGTTTCCAGACGAAAACTATGCTAGAGAGTTGATGCAATTATTTACCATTGGGACTGTTATGTTAAACAATGATGGGACTGTAATTACTGATGCAGCTGGCCTGCCTTTACCTTCATATGATAATGAAGACATCATAGAGTTTTCAAAAATATTTACGGGTTTGACTTGGGCAGATCGTACGCAATGGAATCGTGGTGCACTCAATGATACAAGTTATATTGCAGATATGGCTATGTGGAATACCTGGCACGAACCTGGGGTAAAGAATTTACTAAATGGCATTCAAGTACCCAACAGAAATCCTGTCGATGGGGTCGCAGATATTTCAGATGCATTAGATAATTTGTTTAACCATCAGAATACACCACCATTTGTCTCTAAATTTCTTATAAAAAGGATGGTCACTTCCAATCCTAGCCCAGCTTTTGTGGAGCGAGTAGCCAATATATTTATTAACAATGGACAAGGAGTGAGAGGCGATCTTGCTGCTGTTGTAAAGGCAATTTTGCTTGATCCAGAGGCATTAAGTTGCGATTCGGGTGATAATACAGACTTTGGAATGTTGAGAGAGCCATTCATACGATATGTACAGATAAATAAGGCCTTTAATGCATATACGGCTAGTGGTAATTATCGCAATGATATGAGCTATGTGTATCAGTATACTGGACAAAGACCATTAACATCGCCAAGTGTTTTTAATTTTTTCCAACAAGATTATCAACCTATAGGACCCATAGAAGCAGGAGGTCTTGAAGGGCCAGAATTTCAGATCACCGATGCACAGACCATTGCAGGATATATTAATGGATTGTATAGATGGGTGATAAGTAATGATGTAGCAGACGAATATGATCTTTTTACTAATGAGGTTGATGCAAATTATGCGGATGAGATATCAACGCTAGATATTACTGATCATCTCGCATTGACGACCAATGATCAATTGCACATTTTGATGGATAAATTAAATCTTTTGTTGGCTCAAGGTAGAGTCTCTGATCAGTCATTAGAAGTTATAATTGATGTCTTGAAAGAATTTCCAAATACGACAGATGCAGAAAAGTCAGATAAAGTTAAACTTGCCATTTACTTAATAATGACAGCACCCGAATACCTAATTAATAGATAATCATGAGTAAAAGACATATAAATAGAAGACAGTTTTTGGGTGAAGCTAGTTGTGCTACAGTAGGTTCGATGGCATTTTTGTCATCAGTACTAAATCTTGGTGCAATCAATACTTTGGCAGCTAGACCACATATTCTAGCGAATACAGGAGATTATAAAGCGATGGTTTGTATTCTCCTTGCTGGTGGATGTGATACACACAATGTACTAATTCCGACAGAAACATCAGAGTATGCAAGCTATGTAGCTACTAGAGGATCATTGGCTTTAAGTAACAATTCAAATCCTGCACAAATCCTTCCACTTAATTATAATAATGGTGGTAAAACATACGCTGTACATGCTGGTATGACTAGAGTCAGAGATATGTTTGATCAAGGAGATCTTTCTTTTCTTGCCAATATAGGAACACTTATTGAGCCAATTGCCAATAAGACAGAATATGATTCTGGGTTAAAGAAAATACCACTCGGACTATATTCGCATTCAGACCAGATCATGCAATGGCAGACTTCTGTCCCTCAAAGTAGGTCGGCAGTAGGTGTGGCTGGAAGAATTGCAGATATTCTCCACGATATGAATACTATTCCTGAGATCTCCATGAATATTTCGCTGAGTGGAAAAAACAGATTTCAGACTGGAAATGAATATAACGAATATTCGATAAGTAGGAGTACAACTGGCGCCAGTATTGGATTTACTCCTTTTCCATCTTGGTGGAGTGATGCGGGATATAAGACAAGTTTAAAAAATAATGCCATCAAAAGCATGGTTGAGCAACAATACAGCAATGTATTCCACGAGACTATAGGTACACTAACCAAACAATCCATAGAAAGTATTGAAAAATTTAGAATAGCTTTAGAAAATGTAGTGCCACTTACGACCACTTTTTCTACAAGTAGTCTTTCTCAAGATCTGAAAAAAATAGCAGAACTTATCAGCGTACGATCTTTTTTAGGTGCAAGTAGACAAATTTATTATGTGACATATGGCGGATGGGATCATCATGATAATGTGATCGGAAATCAAAACGCGATGTTGCCAGTTCTTAGCAATGCTATGGCAGAATTTAATGATGCGATGAATGAAATCGGTCAGCATGATAATGTAGTTACTTTTACTATTTCTGATTTTGCACGTACATTGACATCCAATGGAAATGGTTCAGATCATGCATGGGGAGGCAATCAAATGGTGATGGGTGGACCTATTACTGGATCCCAGATTTATGGAAATTATCCATCATTGGCACTCACAAATAATGATTTTAATCTAAGTACTCGAGGGCGTATTTTACCTACTACATCAGTGGATGAATTTTATGCTGAGTTAGCACTTTGGTATGGTGTTTCACCCAATGATTTAGGATATATTTTACCTAATTTATGTAATTTTTATTCTCCGACTTGTCCAGCAGATTTACCAACTAATTATATGCCATTGGGTATGTTTTCATAAGAAACCGATTATTAAAATGAAGCACTTTATACTTTTTTTATTGTTATTTTTAGTACCAAAGGTTCATGCCCAAATATGTGTTGGTGAGCCAGGAAGTGTACAGTGGGAATGTTGGAGAGGCATTTATGAAGATCAATTTTCTGAATTAACGGCCAATGAATTTTTTCCACAAAAACCGGACGTCAGTCAAACATTGTATAGTGTCAATGCACCACTCAATTATGACAATTATTTCGGAGCCAAAATTTCTGGATACATACACGTCCCTACATCAGGAAATGTAATGTTTAATGTGACTGGCAATAGTAAAGTGAGATTTTATTTGAGTACCAATAGCTCTCCAGCCAATATGACTTTAAGAGCATATACCAATACTTTTACCAATGAATTTGAACATACAAAGTATCCAGAACAAACATCTAGTTCTATATCGTTAAATCAAAATGAATATTATTATTTTGAACTTTGGTATGTAGAAAGTACGGGTGGAGATCATTGTAGGCTTTTCTGGCAAAGTAGTTTTCTTCCTAATCAAAACTGGAATGTTATCACTGCCCAATATTTAAATAATGTAGGTTGTAAACCTCAATCTTGTCCTGAAAGAAATACTGCATGTAATGATGGTAATGCAAATACCATTGACGATAAACAAGATGGACACTGTAATTGTGTAGGGAAAGCCAATACAACCAATAACTGTGTGGGAGAGAGAACTAAAGTAGATCGATATAGGTATGATAATATTCCGGGTAGCAGTCTTAATGATTTATATTTGAGTCCTAATTTTCCAGCAATACCTAATTTTAGCGCATCGCTTCCTATCTTAGGTACTAGAAGCACATCAGTGGAGAATAATGTTGGAAATTTAGTTCAAGGTTATTTAACTGTACCTGTTTCTGGATTGTATAAATTTAATATTACAGGTGATGACAATGTCATTTTGTTTATAAGTAGTGATGACAATCCTGAAAATAAACAAGCCCATCAAATATTGGTCACAGGATATACAGGTATGACAGAACACAATAAGTATATCTATCAAAGTACATCCTTTCTCAATTTACAAGCAGGAACATTTTATTATTTTGAAGTAAATCATAAAGAAGGTACAGGTAGTGAGCATTTCGGTGCTTTCTGGCAAACACCATTTACACCTGCAGGCGTTTGGAAGCGAATTCCATCTTTTTATTTATATGATTATGGTTGTAAAATTGCTTGTATACCACAAGGTACGCTATGTGATGATGGAGATCCTTTTACCAATGATGATCAATATGATACTAATTGTACTTGTGCTGGAACACCGTGTAGCGGACCAGATTGTGATAGCCCATTAGCTAATTATTCACCTTATGAAAAATGTAATGTTACTGACCAATTGAGTAATAGTCCATCTAATAACTGGTTATCTTGCACTGTAAATGAAAATCCAAACCCAGTCAGAGAAGACAGTCATTGGATCAAGTATGATCTTGGCGAAAGGTACGAAATGGTCAATGCACATGTATGGAATTATAATGTCTTAAATGAAACGAATAAAGGATTTCAATCTGTTTCTATAGATTTTTCAGAAGACGGAGTTTCGTGGTCAACCGCGGGTGATTACAACTGGCCACTTGCTTCAGGCGAACCAAATTATGGTGGTTTTGTAGGTCCAGATCTGACTGGAATCTTTGCAAGATACATCTTAATAACGTCTTTGGATGGTACTGCAACTTGTAGAGGTATTGGTAAGATTGCATTTAAAGCCGTAAAATGTCCTGTTGCAGGCACGCTATGTGATGATCAGAACGCTGCAACTGTAGAAGATAAGTATGATAATAATTGTACTTGTGTAGGGATTAACTTATTGGTTAATGAATGTGAAGATATGAATTTATCTTTGGGAGATAGTACGTTATATTCCAATGTTTATTCAGCAGTGCAAGAAGTAACAGCCTTGAGCACTATAGATAATGAAAGTTCGGTCGGTTTTGTAGCTGGTCAATCCATTTTACTAGATGTAGGTTTTGAAACTATGCCAAATGCTGTATTTATTGCATCTATTGATCCTTGTGATCCGGAAACTGGTGGATTATTGGCACAAACCCAATTGGCAAAAGAACAACTAAAACCTAGAGCTCCTGATAAATCAAAAGTTTTGGAAGTCATTCCTGTGCCTAATTCAGATTTGGTAGATATTCATTTTTATGTAGAAAAACCAAGTCATGTGGTGTTGCAATTGAAAGATGATAAAAACATCTTGTATTCCATTGCAGATCACGAATATATGAATAAAGGTCATTACCGAAAAAGAATCAGAACCAAACGATTAAATACAGGTGTTCATACCGTCTCCATGATAACAGCAGGAACCACATTACAAGAAAAAGTCATAGCCAGAGATCAAATAGAATCCGAGAAGAAATAGTTTACATGAAGAGATTTTGTCTTTTTGATTATTAATTTTGAATTAACCCACCAGTTTAATGAGTGGCATAATCAATTTGTTCGGTCAACCTAATTACCTTTGTCATTTTATTATCTAGTTAAGTTATAAATATGACACTATCCAATATTTTTCAGTATATCATTTTTATAATGCTGATTTCAAGTTGCCATTCTAGTAAAGTTGCGACATCAACTTTGTTAGATCATGGTTTTCAATATGCTCTTGTTGGAGGAGTTACACATGACCAAGGCACAATATTGATAAAAGGAAGTGTGGACAATGAGTTTAAAA
This sequence comes from Saprospiraceae bacterium, assembly GCA_035299145.1. GTDB lineage: Bacteria > Bacteroidota > Bacteroidia > Chitinophagales > Saprospiraceae > OLB9. Next base: position 284,541 of record DATGWZ010000023.1, on the reverse strand, counting down.
TAACCATAACAGAAGAAGTTTCAAAAAAAATGGTGACAAGTCAGAAAGCAATTTTGACAAAAGAAAATAATTTTCAATCAAAAATCATTTTTAAAAACCTAAAAGCTTCTACTAAATATACCTATGAGATTACTCCCAAAGGATCTAGTTTACCTTTGTTATCATCTTCATTTTCTACTTTTGATAACAAATCTATGTCTTTCAAATTTGTATTTGGCAGTTGTTCTGAGACAGGATCCAATAGTCCTATCTATAATAAGATATTAAAGGAAAACCCACTTTTTTACCTGCAAATAGGAGATCTTCATTACGAAAACATCGACTCTAACTGTACCCAAAGATTTCAAGATGCATACAAATCGGTTTTTACATCACCATCTCAATCGTCGTTATACAAAAGCGTTCCTTTTGTTTACATGTGGGATGATCACGATTTTGGACCAAACAATGCCGATGCTACCAATCCATGTAAAACGGAATCAATTGCAGCCTACAAATCACACGTACCACACTATCCAATAGTTTTTGATAAAAATGATGGTCCCATTTCACAAACTTTTGAAGTAGGGAGGGTCGTCTTTCTGCTTACAGATATACGATCTCAAAAAATAAGGCCAGAGTATAGAGATTGTGAACGAACAAAAATCGGCACCAACTTTGGTGATGAAGCACATTTGCAATGGTTTTTAGATGCTATGTTGAAGGCGAAAAAAGAAGGTAAAGTTGTGGCATGGGTTAGTTCTTATCCTTGGATAAATGCGCCAGGTGGTCCGAATTACAAATGCAAAGAAAGTGACAATTGGGGAGGTTATCCAGAAGAAAGACAGCGAATTGCCAATTTTATCAAACAACACGACATACCTGTTTTTATCCTAAGTGGTGATGCGCATATGGTGGCTATGGATGATGGCACAAATAGTGACTATGCTACAGATGGAGGAGCACCAATTAAAGTATTTCATGCTGCTGCACTTGATCGACCAGGTTCCTACAAAGGTGGACCATATTCTCATGGATATAGCAAAGAGCCAGGACAATTTGGTATTGTAGAGATTACCGATGATGGAAATTCAAAGGTTTGTTTTAAGTGGTTTGCCAAGGATACGAATGGTAATATTGTGAAGAATACTTCTGGTCAGGAGATAAGGTTGGATTTTTGTTTAGATGTTGAAAAGTAACAAAGTGGTATTAGCCTAATTTGTTTTCCTTTTCCTAAGAAATAAGATATCCTCCATCAGCTGTAAATGACGCTCCTGTGCAATAACTTGATGCATTAGACGCAAGAAATAAAGCTAGACCTACCATTTCTTCGGAATCAGCCATACGATTGAGTGGAATATTTTCATTCCAATGATTTAGAATATCTTTATTTGACCAAAGTGCACTACTGAATTTTGTCTTTACAAGTCCAGGACAAATAACGTTAGATCTGACTTTATAAACACCCCATTCTTTTGCTTGTGATTTTGAAAGCATGATGAGCGCTGCTTTATTAATACTATACAAACTCAATCCCGGACTAGGCTTTGTTCCTTCTACTGAACTAATATGAATAATCGATCCACCACCTCGCTCCTTCAAGCTTTTGAGACATAAATTAGAAAGTGTAAAGGCCGCTTTGACATTGATATTCATCATCTTATCGAAAAGCTCAGAACTCATATCTTCTATCGGAGCATAGACAGGATTGGTAGCTGCATTATTTATGAGGATATCGACGCCACCATATTTTTCAATGGTTTTATTTACCAAGTTTTGAAGATGATCTTCGTTGCCTACATGACACGCAATAGGCAATACATCCATTCCGTCATTAATCATTGATGTAGCTACTAGATCAACATCTTCTTGTTTTCTACTAGCTATCACCACTTTGGCACCGAATTCTGCTAAACCACGAGCCATACTTTCTCCAATGCCTCTACTTGCACCCGTGACGATGGCTACTTTTCCAGTAAGGTCGAATCTATCTTTGTAGGTCGAAGTCATCAGTTTATTACAAACTTAATAGATCTAACTCCTTGGTTAAATTTGTCTCTTGCTGTGAAGATGTATTGACCAGTTGAAAGTCCATTTGTTGAGATTTGTTTTTTGTCGTTTTCAGCCAATTTGGTATTTTCGAAAAAGACTACTCTTCCACTCATATCCGTGATGGTAAGGAAATACAAACCTTCTTTCCAGTCTTTGCTCTCAATATTGATAAACTGTGTTGCAGGATTTGGATAAAGCGTCATACTATGATTTAGAGATATATCATTTGATGAGCTAATAATACCTCCTACATCTGCAAATGAAACTGACTGGAATTCATCTGCAGCATTGTGTTCTACTGAAACGAGTATTTCTTTTCTACTATTGGTATAAAAGTTATAATTGATGGTCGTATCACTTCCTAAAAAGTCACCAAAACCACCAGGAATTTCTCCACCTAGAAAAGGTGTTGGGTCGATCCAATTACCAAAAAGTTTGACAAATAAACTTGTTTTTGATATTACTGTTGATTTTTCTCTTAAAACTTCGAATGTTTTATTTTGGATTAGTAAGCTACCATAAGCATCTACAAGCCCTGAAGTTGCACCACTAAATTGGATTCTAATACTATCAATAGTAAATGGTAGACCTGCCAAAAGTGAATCTGGTAGAATATCTGTTCCTAAGTCGACATTAAATTTTCCAGAAGAGTTGTTTGTTGTAATGAAATTGAGAGGTGCTACTCTAAGCACTGGCTTATCAGTATATTTAATGGCTAGATTTGTAGGTAAAAAACCATTTTCTCCACCAAAACCAAGCGCTTCTAATTTTGTCGGGCTTACTTTAAGATACTGCTCTTGTCCATCTTCTGATAAAATCATAAGGTTGGCATCAGGAAAAGCTGCACTTTGCGTACCAAGAGATGGACTCACATATATTTCATTGGAAATAAAACCACCAGAATTTAAGAAATTAAAATTCCATGTTTGTGGACCATTCGTACTTCCTACATTTACAGGTGATGATGGATTACTTGTAATTCTTGTTTTTAAAGTATCACCTATGGCTGGAAAAGTTGTATTCGTAACGGTTATCTGACTAGACACCAAAGTCACAGATAGGATGAATAAAAAAAATGTATTTAAAAATTTCATTTCAAAGATATTAAATGATTATTAATCTATGTATTCTACTTTTCTTAGGAATTTTACCCCAACTTTTAACTCTAATGAAAGATTTCGAACTCTTTCTAATGGTAAATTTACTGTTTGACCAGTCTGAAATGGATCAATTACCGTACGTGGAGGAGCTTCGTATTGGAAGGATAAATCTGGCTGAATGGCAAACTCAAAGAAAACATTGCTGAATTCTGACATTTCCATTTCAAATCCACCGCCTGCTGTCACACCGTAATTAAATTTTCTCACAAAAACTTCATTTGGTGTATAAGGATTTCCTATGAATTCAAGGTTTTTTAAATTCGTGCTTACTGTATATTCTCCACGTATTCCAATTATAAAATAGGGATCAAAATCCTTACTAAGGTTTAATGATCGTTTTGCACCTAATTCCAATACAACATTATTGAATTTGTATCCTTGTCTTAAGAAAGATGGATTGTTAAAACTAATAAACTGAATCGAACTTCCTCTAGTGTGATAACCTAAGCTCGCATATAGCGCTCCTTTTTTAAATTCATCATAGGATTCTACTATTATATCTCCATTTATAGAAAATAAAGGATCTCTATTTAGACTAGTGCCTGAAGTACCGTTACCCCAACTTTGAAATGACATAGCACCGCCAAGTTTCGGACCAAACCAATAACTTTGACTAAAACCAACGGAATTAGTAAAAATTAAAAAACCAATAATAAAGAATTTCAATAAGCTTACCATCTTCGTATTTAGTAATTAGCTCCAAAAATACAACTTTTCGGTTTTAAAACTTGCAAAAGCAACAAGGTATTTTTTTAAACTATTTTGAATGAGAATTGTTTCGACTTCCATGTTTACATTTTGGTATTTATTATAGTCGTTCTATATGGTTGCATATTCTATTAAAGATCTCGAGAGTATATCAGGCGTTAAGGCACATACGCTTCGTATTTGGGAAAAAAGATACGGTATCATTCAGCCCCATCGGACAGATACAAATATAAGATACTATAAAGATTCGGATCTACAGAAAGTATTAAATATATCTCTGTTAAACAAAAAGGGATACAAAATATCTAAGATAGCCACTATGTCTACTGATCAAGTTAGGCAAAAAGTAGGTGAGTATACAGAGGTTGGACAAATTTTTGAAGATCAGTTAGACTCTATGATGTTGTCTACTTTTGAGCTAGATGAGTCAAAGTTTAATATAGTTTTAGATCATGAAATATCTTCTAAGGGATTTGAGGAAACTATGAATGATGTGGTTTATCCTCTTCTTGACAAGTTGAGCACGATGTGGATAGCAGGATCTATTAAGTCTGTACATGAAAACTTTGTGAGTAATATTATAAAACGAAAGACTATTGTAGAGATAGATAGATTAAGCAGATCCGAACTAAACAACAATATAAGGTGTCTAATATATCTACCTGAAAATGAAAGTCATGAATTGAGCTTATTGTTTTTGCATTATATTTTAGTCAAAAATAAAGCTAAAGTCATTAATTTGGGTTCGGGTACGCCACTTATTGATGTTTTAGAAGGAAAGTCTATTTTTAAGGCAGAATATATATTTACAATTTTTAATGACAGTTTTGCAGAGACACCTTTGCAACCTTATATTGACGAATTATCAAAAAATGCTAAAGACGCTAAAATACTTATCTCCGGGTTTCAGACTGCAAGTCAAAATCTCACGCTACCAGAAAATGTCCATATATTAAATAGCATTCAGAGTGTAAAGGACTTTGTTTATTCTATTCAGAACACACATTAACAAATTATTGTGATTTATTTGCGTTTTAGGTAAAACTAAAAGCAAAATTTCTTCGTTTACTCTCTCAGTACAGTATATTGTTCTGATCATTTATTTGTTGGAACAAATTAATTAATCTTAATAAATTTATTAAAATGAAAAACCATTTCAGATTCTCTCTTTTATTCGTTTTAGCTCTTTCTATCATTTCATGTAAAGAAAAAGCAACTGAAGCAACTGATGCAAATGCAGTAGCAGCAACAGAAGGTGCAAAATTCGTAGCTGATGCAGCTGCAACTAAAATTTCTTGGGAAGGTTCTAAGCCTGCAGGAAAACACATGGGAACAATCAATCTTACTCAAGGTGAATTATTCATGACAGGAGACAGCGTTACAGGAGGTAGCTTCACACTTGATATGAATACTATCACAGTTACTGATTTACAAGGAGACGAGAAAGCAAGCCTAGAAGGTCACCTTAAAGGAACTGCTAAAGAAGGTGTTGAAGATTTCTTTAACGTAACAAAATACCCAACTGCAAAGTTCGAAATTACAACTGTTGCTCCAGCTACTGATGTACCAGGTGCAAATGTAAACGTAACAGGTAACCTTACATTATTAGAAACAACTAAGTCTATCACTTTTCCTGCTACAGTAACTGTTGCTGATAGTACTGTAACTGTAAGTGCAGCACCATTCACAATCAACAGAACTGATTGGGGAATCAAGTATGGTTCAAAAACTTTCTTTGACAACCTTGCTGACAAATTTATTGATGACAACATCACACTTTCTATCAGCTTAACTGCAAACAAAGAAGTAGCAGCGACTCCAGCTCAATAAGACTTTTAGAAAATTAAGTATAATACAAAAGCTCTTCAGATTAATTTTGAAGGGCTTTTGTTTTTTAAGTAATATTCCTTTTTATCTTTACATCAAAATATTTTAAAATGGCACTTACTGAGTCTACCATGTTGCAGCTTGGTACGAAAGCACCAGCTTTCTCAATACCAGATACAGTCTCTGGAAATGAAATATCATTCCAAGACATAAAAGGTACTAATGGGACAGTTGTCATGTTTTTGTGCAATCATTGTCCTTACGTGATTCACGTGAACCAAGAATTGATAAAAATTGCCAATGATTATAAAGAGAAAGGTATAGGATTTGTTGCCATTAGTAGCAATGATGCCATCAAATATACGGATGATACACCTGATAAAATGAAACTTATTGCAAAAGTACTCATGTATCCTTTTCCATACTTATATGATGAATCTCAAGATGTTGCTAAAGCTTATGACGCTGCATGCACACCAGATTTATATATATTTGATGCTGATGATCAGTTGTACTATAGAGGCAGACTAGATGAGTCGCGTCCTGGAAATGACAAACCACTAACTGGTAAGGATATGAGACTAGCCTTGGATCTACTCCTTCGTGGCGAAGCTCCAATGACAAAACAATACCCAAGCGCAGGATGCAATATTAAGTGGAAGGTGTAGGCTTTTTCTCCAATAATGATTTAATACCCACGATTTCTTTATACTTTTCTCTTGCTTCTCCTGCGGGAACACCGAAATAGGTTTTGCCACCTTCAAGATCTTTAGAGACACCTGTTTTTGCGAGCAATACAGCTCCATCACCTATATATAAGTTTTGGGCTACACCAACTTGACCATACATGACTACATTATCACCTACGATGGTTTTGCCAGCAATACCTGTTTGTGCAGCTATCAGACAGTTTTTGCCCAGCACAGCGCCATGACCGATGTGTATCTGACAGTCCAATTTAGATCCGTCGCCTATGATCGTTTCTCCAGATACACCTCGATTTATCGTACATCCAGCACCTATCTCCACATCATTACCTAGGATAACTCGTCCACCAGATCGCCATTTGTGGTATTGGCCATTGATTTTTTTGTAATAAAATGCATCCGTTCCTATCAAAGCACTTGCTTGTATGATGACTCTATCACCAATACTCGTTCCATCTCCAATAAAAGCGCCTGATTGAATATAACAATCTTTTCCTATAGTAACATCGTGACCTATGTGAACGCCATGATCTATTTGTGTTCCATCTCCAATTACGACATTTTCGCCACGCTCTGTATTCAAAGGTTTAAAAGGTCTGTTTTCCCAAACTATTTGATTGTATACTGCAAATGGATCTTCCGTAATCAGCAATACTTTTCCTTCCGGACAAGGTACTTCTTTATTAATGATGATGATGGTGGCAGCTGAAGTCAACGATTTTTGATAATATTTCTCAACATCCACAAAAGTTATGTCTCCTGGTCTGACTTTATGTATTTCGTTAATGCCAGAAGCTTTGATGGTGTGATCACCAGATATTGTTAAGGCATATTTTTCAGCCAGTGTTTTGATATCGATCGCATGCTTAAAATCCATGGGTTGCTACTTGTACTTTTTTAATGTTTTTATTGTTTGACTAATTTGGCATTGACCAATTTGTACATTAGTCTATTGATATCTTTATCATTAAGTTGGAGATTGCCTTTGAGATAAACAGCATCCGCAGAATATTTGACTCCTTCTACAGCTTCTACTTCCATCACTGTCTCAGGACCTGCGCCACCACAAAAGAAACACATACTATATGGATAAGCAGAAAAAATAAACTCTTTGTGAGACTTATAACCTTCTACTGGGATAATATATCCTTTGATGGTTACTTCTTTACCTTGCATAGCTTTGACAGACTCACTGAAGACTGGTTTATCCACCTTAAATCCCATCAATTCGTCGTACTCTTTTTTATAACTAATTTTGGCAAGTGATTTCCATACATTATCTACCTTCACATCCGTTTGGGCATCAACTTGAGAAAAGGAAATCATTATTAAGAGAACAATTAATAAACGCATTTTATATTTTTATTCGATGATTACACCATTTTCTAGGGTGTATAATAAACTTGTAATATCTTTTGGATTGACGATAAGCGTGCCTTTGACCTTTACTTTTCTTTCAGAAATTTTGACCTTCACGTTGTCCTTCATGAATACTTGCATGGCAGATTCTGGTCCTGCTTTGCCACAAAAAAAACAAGTACTTTGTGGAAATTTACTCAACATAAAATGACTCTGAGTCACTTGACCGGTCAATGGAATGATGTAACCTTCTACTTCTATCTGAGTTCCATCAAGTTTCTGGACAGCTGACGATACCTTAGGTTTTTTGATTTCCATCATAAATTCAGGATCGTAGCTAGACTCAAACGTAACCAAACTTAATGTGACCCAAATATCTTTAGATTGTAACACGGTGGCTGAGATAAAAATAAACCACAGAGCAGGAAGTATTAAAAGTGACTTATATGAAAGCTTCAATATGATTGATTTGTTATTTTATGAACGATTATTTTATCAACAATATTAGAACGATTTGAAAATTAAAATAGACAATTCGTTTTCTTATTTTTCTGATAATGTTTTGTTAATATCTGACCTTGCTGCCTGCATTGCTGGTATTATTGCTGCCACAAATCCCAATATTAATGAAATGCCTAGAACTATCCATTCTTCAGTTAAAAATTTCCATCCTGTAAAACTATATCTAAAATCCGCTTTTAAATATTTGGCAATTACTTCCATGCCCACATGACACAACACAGTACCAATAATGAAACCAATCAATGCCAATATTAATCCTTCTAGAATGATCAGTGAAAATACTTTGGTCCTACTTGCTCCCATCACACGCATCAAAGCAAGTTCATATTTGCGCTCTCTCATACTTTTGAATAAGGAAATAAAAATGCTCAGAGCAGAAACAATAGCTATCAATAAAGCTAAACTTCGCAAAGCCTCTGTACCTACACCTATCATATTGTACAATCTGTTGATCTCAATAGCTGGCGAAGCTGCTTGCATTTCCGTATTTTCATTGATATTTCTACCAAAATTTAAAGCTTGAAAGTTCGTTCTACTTTTATATTGGATGAGCACTGAAGTTATTTCGTTTTCAGGATGATTGAGCAGGTCAGCATTACTGTTGTCGTGTAAGTGGTCGCTATGATCGTGACCTTCATGTGCAGCGTGATCATGTCCTTCATGACTAGTACTATCAGCAGATTCTTCTTCCGGATGTTCATGTACATTCCATATGGTAGCTGTATTGGTTAGGATTAATTGGTCTAATACACTTCCCGTACCATCGAATATACCTACTACTTTAAATCCCATATGATCATGTGCAAGGTCTTCATCGTCTACAAATCCATGTGAACTCACAAATTCATCGCCGATCTTTAATCCTGTTTCATCTGCTACCGTTTTGCCAATAGTTACTTCAAAATCTTTTACCCATAATGCTCCTTCTTTCAGTTTCCCGCCATATAGCTCTGCAAGATCATAATTGGTGCCCACGATTCTGTATGATTTGTAATTGTCACCGAGAGAGAGCGGAATGGCTTTTTTGATCAATGGGTGTAAATCTCTGAGTAACGGAGCGGCATTTTTGATGGGAATATTACCTGTAGGATTGTCGATATGATACATGTTGCAAAGTATCATTTGGAGTGGACTACCTTTTGCGCCTACAACCAAATCTATCTCCGCAAGGTTTTTATCGAATTTCTCTTTAAGTTGTGCATTAAATAACAAGAGAAAAGAAATCAATCCTACACCAAGCCCAAAAAGGATAATACTGAGCAATAAATTCAATGGATTTTTGACTATATTTCGCCAAGCTAATTGTATGATACTCATTGTTATTGTAGGATTACTCGATTAGAAATAATGTCTTTTAGCCTTGTGTCGTGTGTGACGATGACCAGAGCTGAACCAGCTGCTTTAGCTTGTTCGTGAAGTAAGTTTAACACTTCCGTACAGTTTTGATCATCTAAGGCTGAAGTAGGTTCATCTGCTAGAATGAGCCTTGGCTGATTGATAAGTGCTCTTGCAATGGCTACCCTTTGTTTTTCTCCTTGACTGAGATCTTTGATATTACTTTTTGCTTTATGGCCAATATTTAGTCTTGTCAGCAGATTTTGGGCCGCATTTTTATCTGTTTTATTTCCAGCTAGGCTTTGAGCAAGAATCACATTTTCTATTACTGAAAGAGCATCTACAAAATGGTTTTGTTGGAATATGATACCAATATTTCTCCCTCTAAAAGCATCTAGATCGCTACCAGACAATTTATTTATGTCTGTATCTTGGATATGGACTGAACCATGTTGTGTGGTCAGCAGCCCTCCGAGCAAGTGCAGTAATGTCGTTTTGCCCACCCCAGAACTACCCAAAACAAGCAAAATATCTTTAGCTTCGCATTTGATATCAGGAAAAACAATTTCTGTCCCACCCGAATATTTAAACTTTAAGTTATTTGTTGAAATCATGTTGCAAAAGTAATAAATCTTACTTACAGAAACGGCTTAAATGGCTGTTAAGTTTAGGGTTAACACCTTATTTGTAAAGATATCGAAAACAAAGATGCTTACAATTATTCAATCAACCCTAAATTTGAATCCTACTCTAGGTATGTTTTCAATGCTAATAGACGAATCACCAGATATGAATTTTCTCAGTCGCGAGATAAATACGTCTAAGCTTCTACCCAAAAAGTAATCATCCTTGCCCCACAAAGCAATCAGAATGTCTTTGCGTTTGATGAGTTTGTTTTGATGTTTAATAAAATATACTAGCAAATCGGCTTCTCTACCCGTTAGCCTAATTGTTTCAGCATCACTTTTCAGCAACATGTTATTGTAATCAAACTCAAAATGTCCAACTCTAAACAAACTTTCTTCTACAGGTCGCTGCATACCTGAGCCAGCATTTCGTCGCAGAAAAATATTGACCTTGAGCAACAGTTCTTCTATGCTGAATGGCTTAAAGATATAATCATCACCACCCAATTGCAATCCTTCGAGTTTATCTTGGATTTGCACCCTTGCAGAAATAAATATAACAGGAATGTTGACATCTTTGTCTCGAATCGCTTTCACCAATGAAAACCCGTCAAGATTTGGCAACATGACATCAAGTATGCATATATCATAATTAAACTTATTGAATGCGAGTAATGCTTCATCACCTTTAGAAAAATGATGAACATCGTGGCCAGCTATTTGCAGACAATCCTTTACTACAAAACTAAGATTTGCATCATCTTCTACATAAAATACTTTTGCCATATGGTACTAAACTATATTTTTTATTTGAATTTTAAACTCACTGCCTTCATTTGGTGTAGAGACTACATTTATGGTCCATTTGTGGGCATCAACTACTTTTTTGACATAATAAAGGCCCAAGCCAAAACCTTTTACATTATGAATGGCTCCTTTCGGCACTCTATAGAATTTGTCAAATATCTTTTTTAAATTTTTTTTATCAATACCTTCTCCTTTATCAGATATGGCAATTAATATTTTTTGATCTGAATTACACGTTTTAATGTTGATTTCAGCATCATCTTTTGAATATTTTATAGCATTTTCGATAATATTGCAAATCACATTCGTAAAGTGGACTTTGTCTGCTTTTATGACTTGGTTTTTGGCTTCCAGACTTTGGGTAATCTTGATTGGTTTTTCAAAATCTGTGTTTTGAATGTTAAAAATGACTTGCTGTATGACTTCGTGAACTTCAATTTCTTCTAAATGTAAATCAAAATGCTTTTTTTCAAGGCGTGTGATATTCAATACTTTTTCTACTTGGTCATTAAGTCTCCTGATTTCGTCCCCGATGATCTGCGTGTATGTAGCTAATCTTTGTGGTGTTTTGACGATTTCAGGGTCAGATATTACTTGCTGAATGACAGAAATAGTAGAAATTGGAGTTTTAAACTCATGTGTCATATTGTTTATAAAATCTCTTTGGACTTGTGTGACTGATTTTTGTGTAAAAACGACAAACAAAGCAAACATAAAAAACAAAACTACTAAAATCAACACCGCAGAAGTAATCATCCACATGGGAATATTATTGAGAGACACAATTGGATAGTGCGGAAAACTAACACTAAAGTAATAGTCTACACCTTCAAATTTAGGCAGTTCAGGAGTACTAAATTCTTTTTGTGGTTTTTTCTTTTGGATATAATTACAATAAACCATCGTTTTGTCATAACAGCTGTAAATGCTGTATTCCACATCTTGATCAATATGAAAATAGTCCAAAGCATTTGTCAAGTAATGATCTAACAATTCTGCATCAATTTCGCTATTTACATTTACGATATATTGACGTGGGTTGATTTTTATAACTGGATTATTTTGTTGAAAATCAGTTTTTGTATCTATGGCAATATTTTCTGCAACTCGTCTTAATGCGCCATTTACAGACTGCTCAAACTGACTTTCAGAAATAGTAAATGCCTGTCTAACCCAGAAAATCTGAACTAAAAAGATAGATATGATGGCAAATACGCCAAATATCGTTAGCCATTTTATATAATTAATATTCAATGATTGGTTTTTAGAATCCCAAATTTAGTGGCTAAATCAAGAAATCTCCTGAAAAACACCTATACTTAACAAGTGAATAACACAGAAGGATGTTAGATTGAAAGAATGTCAAGTTTGTTTTAGACCATATTTATGTCTATTTTTCATAAGACATTTTTAACAACTAGTGTTTTTAGCGTTAAAGTATCATTAAAGCGACCTAGATGGTGTCACAAATTACGTTTCACAATAGTTATGATAAAAAAGGAACCAATATGATACGAGCATTACTTTTATCGAGCATTTTTGCACTTACATTAACATCCTGTATGGATATTGATGATGAAATTCTTCCTGTAGTTGGCGTTTATCGTGCACATGTCGTTGGCGTCTCAGGGCCGTTTGACCTTGTGGTGAGCACAGATAGTGGCGATGATATTCTCATAGATTCAAAACTTGATGGTTATGAGTGGTATGTAGCCAAAGCTGACATCGATAACCAAGATAAATCTGTTATGGACATAGATATTTTTGATCAGAACATAGCTCCAGGTACATTTATCAAAGGGGATGGGTTTTTTAGAGATAATACGATCGAACTGAGATATTCCATTGATTTTGGAAATGGCGAAATTGTCAATTTTAAATTGGTAGCAACAAAGATATGACCTATGACAAACAACTGTCCGAGGTGTCGATATCTGAAACCATTTATTTTGATCGCAATTGAATAATGTCTTTCTTGCACTTCGGCAGTTGTCTTTTTTAGAAGAACAACTTTTTTTGAGTCCACTCTGAAAAGTCATCAGTTCAAATAAAAGAAAAATAAATTTTTATACATCATTGATAATTAAACGTTTCCCTTTTGAATAAGAGTGAAAAACGGTTGAATATCAATGATTTGTATTTTAGGAGTGGACTTACAATCAGTTACCTACCTACTTAAAAACATAGATCTTCTACTATCTAGATTTCTAAAGTAAGGATCATAAAGGTCTTTGATATAATAAATCATCTCTCCGGTTGATTTCATTTCAGGTCCTAGATTTTTATCTACATTCGGAAACTTGTCAAAAGAGAAAACGGGTACTTTAATGGCATATCCTGTCAGATTTTTGACGATGTCAAAGTCTTTGAGTTTATGTGTGCCCATCATCACTTGCGTGGCAATTTTTAGGTAAGGTACTTGATATGCTTTTGCTATGAATGGTGTCGTACGAGAAGCTCTTGGGTTGGCTTCTATGACATAGACGTCATCATTTTTTATGGCAAATTGTATATTTATTAATCCTTTGATATTAAGCGCAACTGCGAGTTTATTGGCATATTCTACCATTTGTCCCACTGCGGCAGGACTTAGTGAGTATGTCGGCAAAACTGCAGAACTATCCCCTGAGTGAATACCTGCAGGTTCTATATGTTCCATGATACCCATGATATGCAACTCATCACCATCAAAAATAGCATCAATCTCAGCTTCTTTTGCTCTATCTAGAAACTGATCTATCAGGACTTTATTATCAGGCAGATGCTTGAAAATACTTAGCACGTGGGTTTCTAGTTCTTTGTCGTTGATTACAATCCGCATTCTCTGACCTCCGATCACGTAAGAAGGACGAACCAAAACTGGATAACTTACTCGAGCTGCCACTGCTATTGCTTCGTCTACATCGCGAGCCACACCATATTCTGGATAAGGGATATCCAAAGACTTAAGCAAATCTGAAAATCTACCACGATCTTCGGCCAAATCAAGACTGTTGAAATCTGTTCCAATGATTTTGATACCTTTATTATGGAACTTTTCAGCCAATTTTAATGCTGTCTGACCTCCAAGTTGGACGATGACTCCTTCAGGTTTTTCGAGATCAATGATTTCTTCTATATGTTCCCAAAATATGGGTTCGAAATACAATTTATCAGCTACATCAAAATCTGTAGAAACCGTCTCAGGATTACAATTGATCATAATGGCTTCATAACCAGCTTCTTTGATAGCAAGTAAACCGTGAACACAGCAATAATCAAACTCTATGCCTTGTCCAATTCTGTTAGGGCCCGATCCTAGAACGATGATCTTTTTCTTATCAGAAGGTATACTTTCGTTTTCAGTATCAAATGTAGAATAGAAATAAGGCGTTTTAGCTTCAAACTCTGCAGCACAAGTATCGACCATTTTATAGGTTCGAGTGATGCCTAACTTTTTTCGCTGTTTCGTTACTTCATCTTCTTTGATACGCAGCACCCAAGCTATTTGAACATCAGAATATCCTACAGTCTTGAGTTCTCTAAAGAAGTCAGCAGGAATATCTTCTGCTACATTATACCTCATAAGTTTCTCTTCATACTTCACTAGTCTTTTGATCTGCTTGATATACCAAGGATCAATTTTGGTGAGTTTATGAACAGTTTTTTCTGGTACTCCGAGTCTTAATGCGTCTTTTACCCTATAAATCCTATCATCACTTACTTTTTCGAGACGGGCTAGAATGTCTTCCGTTTGGATCCATTCTTTCATATCAGCACCTAGGCCTGCACGATTGTTTTCTTGGCTTTGACAAGCTTTTTGCATGGCTTCAAGGAAATTTCTTCCTATGGCCATCACTTCACCTACAGATTTCATTTGCAGACCAAGTGTGGTATCCGCCCCATAAAATTTATCAAAATTCCACCTAGGCATTTTCACAATGACATAATCAAGTGCTGGCTCGAAAAAAGCTGATGTTGTTTTTGTTATTTGATTTTTTAACTCATTTAGGTTATACCCAATAGCTAGTTTTGCCGCTATTTTTGCAATTGGATAACCAGTAGCTTTACTAGCTAGGGCTGAAGATCTAGATACTCTTGGATTTATCTCTACGGCTATCAGTTCTTCATTTTCAGGGTTTAATGCAAACTGTACATTACATCCACCTGAAAAATTACCGAGTGATCGCATCATAAGGATTGCATCATCTCTCATTTGTTGGAATGCAGTATCAGAGAGCGTCATTGCGGGAGCGACGGTAATGCTATCTCCCGTGTGTATGCCCATAGGATCGAGATTTTCTACAGTACAAATGATTACTACATTGTCATTATTGTCACGCAAAAGTTCTAATTCGTATTCTTTCCACCCGATTACGGCTTTTTCTACCAATACCTCATGAGATGGTGAAGCTTCGAGACCTCTTCTGAGTGCTTCATCAAATTCTTCTTCTTTCATTACAAAGCCACCACCAGTCCCGCCTAGTGTGTAAGATGGTCTTATTACTAGCGGGAATCCAATTTGTTGAGCAGCTTCTTTACCCTCCAGAAATGAGTTTGCTATAGCAGATGGAGCTACATGCATTCCAAGACCAATAACGTGCTGTTTGAATGCTTCACGATTTTCCGTTAGTTCAATGGCTTTAACATCTACACCAATCATTCTAACGCCAAAACGTTCCCAAACGCCCATGTTTTCAGCCTCAATAGCTAAATTTAAAGCGGTCTGACCACCCATGGTAGGAAGGACGGCGTCAATTTGTTGCTCTTCTAATATTTTAATAATGCTCTCTACAGTCAATGGCCACAAGTAAATGTGGTCTGCTGTAACATTATCTGTCATGATGGTCGCAGGATTGGAATTTATCAAAGTAACAGTGATACCTTCTTCGCGAAGCGATCTAGAAGCTTGGGTACCTGAATAATCAAATTCACAAGCTTGTCCGATGATTATTGGTCCGCTTCCTATGATGAGGACGGATTTTATGGAGTTGTCTCTAGGCATAATGAGTGGAAATATTCTGATCGGGACACAAAGGTAAAACATTATTTATCTATTGACAAATATTAGGTACTTGGAATTTCTATATTTTAGTTTATCAGTTAATAATTAGAAAAAATTTAATTGATTTCACTCATGAGAATTAAAAATTTACATATTTTCGCAGTCCTTTTTAAAAGTCAAAGTCACAGACCCCATCATTTAATATGCTCAAAAGAGTTCTTATTACAGATAAAGTACACCAAATACTCCCAAAAGGCCTAGAGGAATTAGGTTTTATTGTGGATTATGACACATCTGTAGATAACCACAGGCTTGACGAAATTATACATAACTATGATGGCATTATTATAAATAGTAAAATAATATTGGATCAAGGTCGAATTGACAAAGGGACAAATCTTCTTTTTATAGGAAGGCTAGGTTCAGGTCTTGAGATCATTGATGTGAACTATGCAAAAAGTAAGGGTATTGCTGTATATAATTCACCAGAAGGAAATAGAAATGCTGTATCTGAACATGAATTTGCTATGATTTTGGGCCTTTTAAATAATTTAGTTAGATCAGATTCTGAAGTTAGAAATTTTCAATGGAATAGGGAAAAAAATAGAGGTGTCGAATTAAGCGGAAAAACCATAGGAATCATAGGAATGGGTCATACAGGGACATCATTTGCCGAAAAATTGTCACCATGGAGACTTAACGTAATATCTTATGACAAGTATAGGGAGCAGTATCCTGCTTCATTACGTTTTGTAAAAAAGGTAGATTTAGATACCGTGATCAGAGACTCTGACATTATATCAATACATTTACCATTGACCGAAGAGACCAAATATCTAGTAAATCAAGAATTTTTATCACGCTGTAAAGATGGTGTGATCATTTCCAATACATCTAGAGGACAGCAAGTAGATACGAAGGCACTTATCGAAGCTTTAGATTCAAAAAAAGTAGGAGGAGCTTGTCTAGATGTATTCGAAAACGAAAAACCAGAGACTTATTCGGAAGAAGAAAAGAATATGTATGAACAACTTTATTCTTTTGAGAATGTGATTTTGTCACCACATATTGCTGGATGGACGGATGAATCATTGGTTTTGATAGCAAGTGTATTACTAAATAAAATCAAAGCAGGAAAACATTGTTAAAATGTATCGGTGGATACATAAATGAATATAAATATAGCAAAAATTTTGCGGAAGGTTTAAGATTCATTAACATTGCGGACTTTTAAGATATTTTTAACATAATCAAAAATTCAGAGCATGAATAGATTATTACTTATAATTGCGTTTTTCATCATCGGATGGACGGGTATGACTGCCCAAACCACCATTGAAGGTAAAGTGATTGACAAAGAGTCAAGTGAACCAATTCTTTTTGGTACCATTGCACTTTTCAGAGGTGGTGTATTGATCACAGGTACGGAAACGGATCTGGAAGGTAATTACTTTTTATCTGACGTACAACCAGGTACATATGATATGGAAGCTAGTTATGTAGGATACGCTACACAAAAAGTAACTGGTATTGTAATCAAAGCAGGTAGGACAAATAAAGTTAATTTTGATTTATCCAGTGATGCAATTGTTATCACAGGAGTAGAAATCAGAGCATTTAAAGTTCCACTTATTGAATTTGATAACACTACTCAAGGTAACACGGTGACAGCTGAAAAAATCAGAGCATTACCTACTAAAAACGTCAATGCCATAGCTGCTACTTCAGCAGGTATATCATCTCGTGATGGTGGGGACATTTCTATCAGAGGTTCTAGAGCTAATGAGACTGTGTATTTCTTAGATGGTGTGAGAGTAACGGGTAACTTGATACCGCAGTCTGAAATCGAACAATTGCAAGTGGTGATTGGAGGGATAGAAGCTAGATATGGAGATGTTACAGGTGGTGTGATTTCCTTAACTTCACGTGGACCATCTAGTAAAGTATCAGGTAGTTTGGAGTTAGAGAGATCAGTGGATGGATTTGGTTATAACCTAATAAGTGGTAATATATCTGGTCCTATTCTAAAAAATAAAGAAGGTCAATCTATTTTAGGTTACCGTTTTTCTGGACAATACAGAAACGTGGCAGATAATAACCCTTCAGCTATAGGTGTTTATAGAGCTCCTGAAGACCTCATAAGAAGATTAGAGCAAAAACCAACTTATAATATTGGTACTACGGCCTTCCCATCACTAGAGGAAATCAGAAACGATGAGCTAGGTGCTCCTTTTAAAGTAAGACCCAACGATGAGAATATAGATTTGGACCTTACTGGAAGGTTTGATATAAGACTTTCTGACAATATTGATATTCAAATATCTAGTAATTATAACGATAGAAAGAATAGATTTACACCAACTACTGCATGGTCATTACTGAATTGGGTAAACAATCCATATGAGTATTCTAATACTTACAGAGGAAATTTTAGATTTACTCACAAGTTAGGAAAACAAGGGTCTTCATCAGAAGAAGGGGATCAAGCAGCTTCAAGTAGTAACTTAAGAAACTTCTCCTATACAATAACGCTCGGTTACCAAAAAGGAACAACAAGAAGAGAAGATGTAAGACATGAAGACCGTTTATTTGATTATGGATATTACGGAAGCACACTTCGTACTTGGGATCCAATCTTTGGAATTGATAGAGAGAATCCAGATTTAGGTTTTACACATTTAGGGTATAGAGAAAACATTGGAGAATTTACTTTAAATCCTACTATAAATCCAATATTAGGATCTTACCAATCATTAGGAGGAGTCACTAGAAATGGTCTTACAAATAGTGTCGTAAACACAGCTTGGAATAATCTTTATTCTAATGTTGGCCAAGTTTATAATCGAAATTCAAAAACAGATGATGATTTATATTCATTAAACTTGGTTACGGGTTTTGACTTCTTACCGGGTGGTTCTGAGAAAGGAAGACATAATATTCAATTTGGTTTATTATACGAACAAAGTATAAATAGAACATGGTCTGCAGATCCTTTCGGATTATGGAATACGGCCGAGTTGTTAGCTAATAATCATATTGCAGGTCTTAATACAACTAAAGTATTGCGTAAAGAGAGCATTACTTTACCAGATGGAACTGTTCAAGAGGTAGATGTTTATGCACCTGCAGTAAATGAAATGGCTGTAGAAAATGGTAAATTTTATAGAAGTATTAGAGATATAAAAGGCCTTCAAAATGATGAGTACATCAACATTTGGGATATAGACCCGAGCCAATTTAGGCTAGATATGTTTTCTTCAGAAGAGTTAATTTTGAGAGATTTGGTATCTTATTCAGGATTTGATTATTTGGGTAATAAACTAGGTACTGATGTTAGATTTGAAGATTTCTTTACGAGTAGAGATGCTTCAGGTAAACGTTCATTTGTGGTAGCTCCTCAACAACCAATCTATGGTGCATTCTTTTTACAAGATAAATTTTCTTACAAAGACATCATTTTTAGATTAGGATTAAGAGTAGATTATTTTGACGCAAATACTAAGGTATTAAAAGATCCTTATGCATTATATGAAATTGAAAGTGCAAAAGATTATTATACTAGAATAGGTGTACCTAAACCAACTTCTGTTGGCGATGATTATAAAGTTTATATAGCTTCAGAGGAGTCAGACAACTTAGTAGCTTTCAGAAGTGGTGATCAGTGGTTTTTACCTAATGGAACAGCAGTATCTGGAGGTAATGTTATATATAACGGCGGACTTGTCTTTCCTTCATATGCAGGAAAAGATCTTGTGACGGGTGAGCAAACAAGACAAGGAGGACAAATTGATATCCAAAAAGAAGGATTTGACTCTAACTGGTCATTTGATGATTACAAACCACAACTTAATTTTATGCCACGTTTGGCATTTTCATTCCCTATATCTGACGATGCAGGTTTCTTTGCGCATTATGATGTACTTTATCAAAGACCTCCATCCAATGCTTTTGCATCTGCGCTTGACTATTATTTCTTCCAAGATGTAAGTAGAATAAATCCAAATGGAGCGGCATTAAATAATCCTAATCTTAAGCCAGTAAGAACGGTGGATTATGAAGTAGGTTTCCAGCAAAAAGTAGCAGAATCCATGGCACTCAAAGTATCTGCATATTATAAGGAAATGAAAGATTTGGTACAACAAAGGGTATTTACAAATGTAGCTAGTCCATTAAACTCTTACAAGATGTTTGATAATTTGGATTTTGGTACTGTAAAAGGTTTTTCATTTACATTAGATAGAAGACGTACAAATAACCTTGAGATCAATGCAACTTACACATTACAATTTGCAGATGGTTCTGGTAGTGATGCCAACTCTTCGAATGGTGTAAACAATAGAGGACCTATCAGAAACCTTATTCCATTGTCATTTGATGAGCGTCATAGAATTACAACTGTAATTGATTACAGATATGGTTCTGGAAAAGAATATAATGGTCCAAAAATTGGAAATATTAATATTTTTGAAGAGTTTGGTATAAACCTTACCACATTCTTGGTTTCAGGTGCTCCATACACTAGAAACACAACGCCACAATCATTTGGAGGTTCAGGTTTTGCTGGATCGATAAATGGGGCAAGACTTCCTTGGAATTTTTCAGCAGATCTTAATATCCAAAAAAGATTTCCAGTTTCTATAAGTGGTGATAAGGAAAATGGTAAAAAATTATGGTTTAACGCATACTTCAGAGTTCAGAACGTATTCAATACTTTAAATGTAATTGATCTTTATAAATATTCAAATGACCCTAGAAATGACGGTTTCTTAGAATCTAGTTTTGGTCAAGATAACATTAGAAGTGTTGTTAATAGCGGTAGAGATTTACAGGCATTTTTAGATGCATATGCATGGAGAATGAATGCGCCTGGTAATTTTACCTTGCCAAGACGTATGTACGTAGGTGTTATCGTTGACTTTTAAATTTGTAAATAATTAAATAAATTATTATGACAATCAATAAAATATTTTCAGTTTTTATAATAACCATGATTTTAGGTCAAACCATTGCTTTTGCAAAAGGGCCTGAATATCCGGATGGTAAAGCACCAGTTACCACTCAGACATCATGGAGAAACGACTGTGTCAGGCCGACTAACCAAATAGAGATGCAAGTCAATAACGTAAGGGCTAGGTTACTTACGGGTGGTGATATTTGGTCGACAGCAGCGTATATTGTTCCTAAACCCGCAGCCGGACAATTGCCAGTATCTGCTTTATTTGCAGGAGGTGTATGGATTGGTGGGAAGGATAGAGCTGGTAACATCAGACTTTCGGCTGTAACCTATAGATCTGAAGGATTCGATTTTTTCTCTGGTCCTCTTGATCTAAATGGTGCAACATCTGCTGATGTTTGTAAAGATTGGGATCGTTTTTTTGTTGTGAAAGGTGATGATGTAAGAAGACACTATAACAATATAATAAAGGCACTTACTGATCCAGATTTTATATATGAGTGTGATTCCATACCAGAAGATGTTAGATATTGGCCAGGTCAAGGCAATCCATATTGGAAAGAAAAGTATTCCTTTGAATTACCTGATCAAACATTAGGCGCTTTTTGGGATAATGCTGGGGATGGTCTTTATGATCCATGTGATGGTGATTTTCCATTAATAGATATTAGAGGTTGTGAGCCAACTGATTTAGTTAAGGCAAAAGAACTAATTCCAGATGAAATGGTCTTTTGGATTTATAATGATAATGGAAATGCGCAAACTTTATCGGGTACAAATAAGATTCAGATGGAGGTTCAGGTCCAATCATTTGCGTATTCTACCAATGATGAGATCAATGATATGACTTTCTATAGATATAAGTTGATAAATAAAGCGACTGAAGACCTTATAGATTGTTATTTTTCTATGTGGATAGATCCAGATCTTGGTTGTTACCAAGATGACTATATAGGTTGTGATGTTGAAAGATCTCTAGCTTATGTATATAATCAAGATGCTGTGGACGGTAGTAATGGATCATCTTGTGAGGGTGTAAATACTTATGGTGAGAATATTCCAGTATTAGGAATGGATTATTTCCGTGGACCTAGGGGACCAAAAGTTTTTAAAAGAGATAATGATGGTAATATAATTTTGGATGAAAATGGTAATCCAATATTATTAGAGCCTATTCCGAATACTGGTGCACAAGACACTGTGGTGGAATTAGGTATGACTTCATTTACATATGCAGAAAATTGTGGGCTAGATGGTGTGAGTTTTCCTCCAGGTCAATGTGACCCTCAAAGAGGAAGAGAGGATGGATTTTACAACTATATAAGAGGACTTTGGGTAGATGCAACACCGTTTACCTTTGGTGGATCAGGATACAATCCTAACAGTTCAGATACTGTTAGATATGCATTTCCTGGAGATCCAAATGACGGTGCTGGATGGTCTATGTGTACTGCAAATCTACCATTTGGGGACAGACGTACACTTCAAGCCACAGGGCCACTTTTACTTCAGCCAGGTGCTCAGAATGAGTTGATCGTAGGTGTTGTATTTGTGCCGGATGTACCACATCCATGTCCTGATTTGACAAGATTGAAATTTGCAGACGATATTGCACAGGCATTATTTGACAATTGTTTTGACATCACAGATGGTCCAGATGCACCAGACATTACTTCTGTAGAGCTAGACCAAGAGCTTATTTTAATGTTATCTAATGACCCAGCATCATCAAATAATTTTGATGAATCTTACGCTGAAGTAGATTTACAAGCTCCTTTGAATGTTGATAGTTTGTACAGATTTGAAGGATATAGAATATACCAATTAGCAAATGCAAGTGTAACGGCACAAGAATTGGGAGATATTTCCAAGGCAAGACAAATAGCACAAGTAGATGTTAAAAATGGCATTAAAGAAATATATAATTGGGTAGGTTCTACTAATCCATTTGGAGATACTGAACCTACTGTATGGACGCCTATCAAAACAGTTACAGGTGCAGACGCAGGGCTAAGATATTCATTTAGAATCACAGAAGATCAGTTTGCTTTAGGTAATAGAAGGTTAATAAATCATACACCATACCACTTCTTAGTATTGGCTTATGCTCATAACAATTGGAAAAAACTTGACGTATTAACTGGAGTGGGTCAAAAACGTGCTTATTTGGAAGGTAGAGGAAATGTAGGTGGTCCAAGTGGAGGCGCATATACTTTTGTACCAAGACCTATAGTTTACGAGCAGTTACAAGCAGCTTACGGTGATGGTCCTGCAATTACAAGGTTATCAGGAGAAGGTAATCCTGGTGTATTCTTGGATATAGACGATAGCATGTACGAAATATTGTTTAATGGCAGTGGTAACGGTAAAGTATTATACAAAAAAGGTGCTGGTCCTATAGACGTTAAAGTGGTAGACCCTTTAAGAATTCGAGACGGCAAATTCAGGCTAGAAATCACAGGTAATTTTAATAATGCAAGAGCAACATGTGCTTTTGATGCAGGTGCATTATGGAAGTTGACCAATTTGGAGACAAATGTTGTAATTTTTGAAGCAAAGCCTTTAGCAATAGTAAAAGAGTATATAGTCAATAACTATGGTTATTCATTGAACGTGTCATTGAATAGCGAAGCTGGAGCAGCTGGTGAAGGACCTAATGGTGCTGTAGGCGCTAGATTAGAATACAAAGACGCAGGTGGGCCAATTTGGTTTAATGCATACAAGGACGGTGGAAGTAATGGAACAGATGATCCGATAACAGATCAGTTTAGCTTCGTAAGAAGTGCACCACAAGATAAAAATTCTTCATTAGCGCGTATGGGAGATGGATTTTTTGTACCATTTTTGTCTACAAAATGGGCAAACGATGCAGAGAATCCTAGTTTTTATTTATCTCCTGCTGCAAAGGAAATAATGGGTTTTATGACAGGAAGTTCTGTTAATAGCTTAAGATTCAGAGATTTGAATAATGTAGATATTGTTTTTACATCTGATAAATCGAAGTGGAGTAAATGTATAGTTGTGGAAAGTACTGAACCTACGTTTGATGATGTTTCCACAGTTGGTGGTCGAAAAAATTTCGAATTAAGGAAGGCCCCATCAATTGGTAAAAACGGGGAATTATTAAATGATGGAACAGAAGGATTTAGTTATTTCCCAGGTTATGCTGTTGATGTCGAAACTGGAAAGAGACTGAATATATTTTTTGGTGAGAGTAGTGTTTACAGAGATAGTACATTTACTTTTGGAGATTCGATTGTAAATATGAAAAACTTTCTAGACGGTGACAACCCTATAGGCGGTGATTTGATATTTAACCCATCATCACAAACAGTTATCGAAGAGTTTATATTAAGAGATCCAATTACAGGTGAACTATTCTTTACAAATAAACTGGAGTCTTTTGTAGGTGGTGGACAGCACTATATATATGTAACTAGACAAGAATATGATGGTTGTGCTTCTTTTGCTCCTAGATTGACAAGAACATCTACTGGTGCTACAGCAAGTAACCTTAATAGAGGCAAAGTTGGTGCTGCAATTACTTGGACTTCATTCCCTATAGGAGTGAGTAGTGCACCTTTATTGCCACTTGATAAAGGCCTTATTCCTAATGATTTGACTGTTAAATTGAGAGTCAGCAATCCATATGGATCATCTAGAAGATATAATATAGAAAGAGAGAGAGATTGTGAAACAGATGGTGATCTTCCAGTTTATGAATTTGAATTTAGAAATGCGGAGTCCAAGCAGCTTGCAACACAAGATGAATATGTAGGCGCATTAGAGAATGTAAACGTAGTACCTAATCCATATTATGCTTACAGTGCATACGAGACAAATCAGTTCACGAATGTCGTGAAAATTACAAATTTACCAGCTAAAGCAACGGTTACAATATATAGTATTGATGGTAGTTTTATCAGACAATATAATAGAGATGAGCGAGAAGCAATTTTAGCTGGTGGTGGTAGACCGACATCTACTTCACAAGTTTACCCAGATCTGGAGTGGGATATGAAAAACTTTAAAGAAATACCTGTTGCCAGTGGTGTTTACTTGATTCATATTTCAGCACCTGAATATGGTGAAGAAAGAACCATAAAGTGGTTTGGCGTAGGAAGGAAGTTTGATCCAAGTGGATTATAATAAAAATAATTTCCGGAGGACGGTTTAGCTGTCCTCCGGTTTAATAAATTTTAAACATGATAAACCGAAACAAAATGAATATAAGAGTTTACACAATTTTGTTTTTTTCACTGTTATTTTTGAACTTAGAAGCAGGTAACCCTGACAGACAAGGACAAGCTGGAGCAAGTGAATTATTAATGAATCCTTGGGGAAGAAGTGCAGGATTACATTCAATGAGTACTTCAAGTGTACAAGGTGTAGAAGCAATGAGAATCAATATTGCTGGCTTAAGTAGAATTAATAAATTAGAGTTGGGTCTTTCTAATAATAGACTTTATAGTGGTACTGGAATGAACCTAAACAGCTTGGGTTTTGCTACCAAAATGGGCAAAAGCGGAGCTTTGGGTATAGAATTGGCATCGCTTGATTTTGGTGATATTCCTATCACAACAGTTAATCAGCCTGGTGGAACTGGAGGTAGTTTCTCTCCTAGTTTTATTCAGCTAGCGCTTGGCTACTCATTTACATATGCAAACAAAATTTCAGTAGGTATGCTTGTAAGAGGTATAACTGAGAGTATTCCAGATGTAAGTGCTTTCGGCTTTGCAATAGACGCTGGTGTACAATATGTATCAGGTGAAAAAGATAATTTTAAGCTTGGGATCTCATTAAGAAATGTTGGCTCTCCTATGGTAATGGGAGGAGAAGGACTTTCTACTAAAAGGAATAATCCTGATCCAAAAGGTGGCACAACATATGAATTAACATATGACGCAAGGGCTGCTAGTTTTGAACTTCCATCAATGTTAAATATCGGTGTATCCTATGATATTTATATGGGGTCTACTAATTACTTTAGAGTGTTGACAAACTTTACTTCGAACGCATTTTCTAAGGATCAAGTAGGAGTTGGTGGTGAGTTTTCTTTCATGAATCAGGTCGTTTTGAGAGCAGCATACAAGCTTGACCTTGGAGAAAGTGATATAGAAACTAATAGTATTTATACTGGTTTTGCTGGCGGTGCTTCTATTGAAGTTCCAATGAACAAGAGCAAAAGTAATAATTTAGGAATTGATTATGCTTACAGAGCAACAAATCCATTTAAAGGAACACATAATTTTACTTTACGTTTTAGTCTTTAAAGAAACTTTTTAGAAGCTTAATTCGTTTATAGTAGAATAAGGTTATAATACAAACGTTTTCGTTTATCATTAAACGGAAACGTTTGTTTTTTTATTTAATAAATAGTAATACAAATATCAATGTCCGGAATTTCATACATGACCCAAGAAGGTTATGAAAAACTAAAAAATGAACTTGAAGAATTAAAAACTAAAGGGAGAGAAAATGTAGCTAAAGCTATTGCTGAAGCAAGAGAAAAAGGAGATTTATCTGAAAATGCAGAATATGACGCGGCTAAAAATGCTCAAGGAATGCTAGAGATGAAGATTAATGAAATGGAAAAAATGTTTTCTACCGCTAGGGTTATTGATGAAAGTCAACTTGATACATCTAAAGTTACGGTTTTAACAAATGTAACTATTAAAAATATAACTAATGGAGCCGAAGTAACTTACAAATTAGTAGCAGAGGCCGAAGCGAATTTAAAAGAAAAGAAAATATCAGTTAATTCTCCTATTGGTCATGGATTATTAGGTAAATCAGTTGGTGACATGGCTCAAATTCAGACTCCTGCGGGCTTGATTAATTTTGAAATTGTTAATATCTCTTTGTAATGTCAACGATATTCTCGAAGATAGTAAATGGCGAAATCCCTTGTTATAAAGTACTCGAAGATGAAAAGTTTTTGGCTTTTTTAGATGTCTTTCCATTAGTGAAAGGTCATACATTAGTAATTCCTAAACAAGAGGTTGATTATATTTTTGATCTTGAAGATTCTGATTTAGCTGACTTGCATATTTTTGCAAAAAAGGTAGCAAGGTTACTTAAGAATGCCATTCCATGTAGAAAGATAGGTGTTAGTGTGATAGGTCTCGAAGTACCACATGCTCATATTCACCTAATTCCAATGAATAACGTCTCTGATATGAATTTTAGTTCTCCTAAATTATCATTTACCAAGGAAGAAATGCAGAGTACCCTTGATAATATTTTGTCCAAATAATATATATTATGCTACACTTTGGTTTGGGCTTTGGTGTCGTTTTTCAAATATAGGATACCTAATACACCTACCAAAATAAATAAAATGGAGATGTATTGGGCTTGACTCCAGTTAAGTCCAAACATTTCATACTTGTCATTTACCCTAATTTGCTCTATGAAAAATCTTTCTACTCCATTTATAATCATATAAGTAAAGAAAATCATTCCTGGGATTTTAAACCTATGCTTATTAAACCATAAAGTAGCCATCGCTATTAAACTAAATACAGTCTCGTATATTGGTGTAGGATATACTTTAGGGTTTAGTTCATGACAGTATCTGATACCACAACTTTGAACACAGCTATCTTCTTGAGACAAACCTTGTGAAATAGCGGTTTGATAGGCAGCTGGGTCACAACTAGCCAAGAGTACTCCTTCATTATTTACATTATTAGGATACTCATAAGACCATAACCAATCAGGTAAAAACCACCATTCTGGCTGCGCTGCAGCAATAATGCCCCAATCACCATCACCCGATAGTTGACACCCAATTCTACCAATAGCGTAGCCTAAAAGGATACCCATGCCGCCTATATCCATCATATAGTATGGCTTGATACCTAATTTCTTAATATACCATAGGACTGCTATTGAAGCAAGAATCAGTCCCCCGAAAACATTAAGTCCACTGCCAGAAAATAATGATCCAATAGGATCTTTAAAGAATCCTGACATATCTTCAGTAATAGAAAACAATTTGCTGCCTAGAACACCAGAAAGACCAGCAATAATTATAATATCATTGGTTTTTGATGATGGATATTGCATATATTCAGTTGTCTTGGGATTTGGATCTGCTTTACTATTTGTCCAAATATAGTAAGCTGCTGTTAATACAGCTGCTAAAATACCAATCCACCATGTACCAAGTTTTGAAAATATATAAGAAGCGGGGTCACCTTTGTATTGGTCAAAATTCTTAATTAACATCGGTAACTTTGCACCAAAAATTAGCATAAAAATACTATTGGTAACTATATCTGTAATACTGAGTTTTGCAGATGTTACAATTTTAACTTTTTGTGGTAATATTAGTCCTGCTTTTTCTTTTTGTTCTAATTCGTATTTTAAAAATATTCCACATGCCATTAGTGCAAGTACTAACAGAAAGCCGAAAGTTTTAAATATTGAAGTCCAATTATCAACGGAAGTTCCGAATATATCGTTAAAAAAGTAGGAGAGATCAGGATACATAATAACAATTTTATGGAACAAAAGTATGAATATCTTACTACATAATTGAGATTAGCATGATATTTGAATTGTAAATCGTATCTTTGTGTACTTACGCATGTATTAGAATTTTTGCAACAACTACATAAATAATTTTTATAACTTAATATAATATTTCAAATGAAGTATATTCATTCTTTACTTTTAACTATTTTTTTATTTTCAAGCACCTTAATTGGGGCACAATCTCCAGGACTGGTAGTTCAAGCAGGGTTGTCCACTGCATATGCAAAAGATGGTAACATTACCAATAAAAATCAAGGTCATTATGGTTATTTCATAGGCGCAGACGCAAGGATATTGGAAGGTGGTATGTATTTTATTATTGGAGGTCAATATCATGCAACTAGTCTTACTTCTACATCAGATCCAGAATTTTTTAAGAATAATGATTGGAAAATATTAATGACTCGACTCGGATTAGGGTTTAATTTAGTGCAGTTTTCGGATAAGTTAACATTGAGATCAAAACTTCTGGGCTCTATTAACTTTAATCTAGATTCGCCAAAGGATGCTTTAAACATTCCTAATTATGAAGATCTTAATGATTCATTTCTAGGGGCCACAACAGGTTTAGGCGTAACCATTGGTTTTATTGACATAGATTTAGACTTTCAATATGGATTTATAAACGCCTACACGAAACAACCTAAGTCCACTTTTGATTTTTGGACACTCGGAGTTGGCGCACACTTTTAAAGATACTCAAATAGTATTTTTAGACTAAAAATGGATTGGTTCTTTTTTCGACACCTATGGTAGTATGTTCACCATGGCCGCTGTAAACAATAGTTTCATCTGGAAGAGTCATAAACTTATCCTTTATCATCCTAATTAGAACTTCAAAGTTTCCACCAGGTAAATCTGTCCTTCCTATGCTACCTTGGAAAAGTACATCTCCAGCGATGAGAATGTTACTTTGTTTGTTGTAAAGAGATATGCTTGCAGGTGAGTGTCCAGGTGTAAAAAGAACTTCTAAATTTGTATTTCCAAAACTTATTGTGTCCCCTTCATCAATAAAGATTTCTATTGCTGGTGATTTTTCATACGATATGTGGTACATAGCTGCTGTCTGAGGCCCAAATTCAAGTACTGGAACTTCACCTTTATGACACACCAAGGTTAAACCATATTTGTCTGCTACATACTTATTACCCAATATATGGTCAATGTGGCAGTGTGTGTTTAAAAGGTGAACAGGCGTAAGTTCATTTTGTGAAATAAATGTTGATAATTTATTCCTTTCATCATCATTATTGCATCCAGGGTCAATAATAACACAATCTTTAGTCTCGTCAAAGATTATATAAGTGTTTTCATAAAAATCATTAAACGTAAAAGATTTTACCTGCAACATAAGTTTGGATGTTATAATTTGAATTGCACAAAGCTATAAAATCAATAGGTTTTTAACATAAAAAAGAAATATATTTTATTTAGTACATCTAAAAACTTGTTTATTTGTTAAAAAGTATGTTATCTTTGCATCCGCAATTGATGGTCGGGTGGCCGAGCGGTTAGGCAGAGGTCTGCAAAACCTTGTACAGCGGTTCAAATCCGCTTCCGACCTCAAAATATAGACCACACTATTTTAATTTTAGTGTGGTCTTTTTATTTTGTTACAATTCGATTGTGTTTTATTTTCAATCGCATGGATCTTCACAAATGTGGTTTTTAATTTTTATGTAATTGTTTTATAATCTTGAAGAAATCATTTTATTTAATTCATTACCTTTAAGCCATACTTTACAAGTGGGTATAATTATGTAATAGTAAATGCACATCACCTTTCATAAAAAATCTAAGCATATTTAAGTATGAACCAACATGAGTTGTACCCAGGCAGATTATTAAGTGTAGATTATCAACAAAACGTTTTTACAATAATTACAGAAAATCAATGTCATATTAAGATATCTGTATTAACTGATCAAATAGTTAGAGTCAGATATGGCACTGATGGTAATTTTGAAAAAGATTTTTCTTATGCATTAAGTAGCAGATTTGTACCCAACGCAGATATTGCAACTTATATTGATAATCCTAATCATGTGGAAATAAAGACTTCTGCCATGATCGTTAATATAAATAAATCAGATAGCAAAATTATATTTTCAGATCTTGAAGGTAAAATAATATGTCGGGACGAGAAGGGTTTTCATTGGGAAGAGAATACCATGTATGGTGGTAATATAGTTAAAATGGGAAAAGTGGTCCAGGAAGGTGAACACTTCTATGGTATGGGAGATAAAACGATGCACCTAAATCTAAGAGGTCGTAGGGTGACCAATTGGGCGATGGATACATACGGATTTAAAAAAAATGAAGACCCAATTTATAAATGTATTCCATTTTATACAGCTGTTCATAATGACAGAGCATATGGAATTTTCTTTGACAATACCTTTAAGGCACATTTTGACTTCGGTAGTGAAAGGAGATCAGTCACTAGTTTTTGGGCAGAGGGTGGAGAGATGAATTATTATTTTATTTATGGTCCAGAGCTTATAGATGTTACAAGACGATATTCAAGTTTGACAGGCAAACCCGAGCTACCACCTATGTGGGCTTTGGGTTATCAGCAATGTAAATGGAGTTATTATCCTGAATCAAAAGTGAAGGAGATCACAAATAAGATGAGAGCTCTAGCAATCCCATGCGATGCTATTTATTTGGATATTGATTATATGGATGGATTCAGGTGTTTTACATGGGATAAAGAAAAGTTTCCAGAGCCAAAACGTATGATTTCTGAACTTAAAGAACAAGGATTTAAAACTGTAGCCATTATAGATCCTGGTATAAAAATAGATGAAGAATATCCAGTTTTTAAGGAAGCTATTGAAAATAATTATTTTTGTCGCAGGGCAGATGGTCCTTATATGAAAGGCAAGGTATGGCCGGGAGAATGTTATTTCCCTGATTTTACTAATCCCAAAGTGCGTAAATGGTGGACGGGTTTATTCCAAGAACTTATAGAAGACATTGGTGTAAGAGGCGTCTGGAATGATATGAATGAGCCAGCACTCTTTGAGATAGAAGGTAAGACTTTTCCTGATGATGTTAGACATGATTTTGATGATAATCCATGCAGTCACCGTAAAGCTCATAATGTCTATGGTATGCAAATGGCAAGAGCTACCTACAAAGGAGTCAAAAAATATAACAATGGTTTGAGACCATTAATTATTACCAGATCTGCATATGCTGGTACTCAAAGGTACGCTTCCGCGTGGACTGGAGACAATATTGCATCATGGGAACATCTTTGGGTGGCAAATATGCAATGCCAAAGAATGAGTATTTCTGGGTATTCTTTTGTAGGCTCAGATATTGGTGGTTTTATAGATCATCCCACTCCAGAATTATATATTAGATGGATACAGTTAGGGATTTTTCATCCTTTCTGTCGCACCCACAGTTCTGGAGATCACGGTGATCAAGAGCCATGGTCATTTGGTGAGGAAGCATTGAATATCGTTCGAAAATATATTGAATTAAGATATAAACTTCTACCTTATATATATACTACTTTTTATCAACATGTCGTAGAAAATACACCGATATTAAGACCAATTTCTATATATGACCAACATGATCATGATACTTTGTATAGGGTAGATGAGTTTTTGCATGGGGATCATTTATTGATATGCCCTGTTCTTGAACCTAATGTAAAGTCAAGATATGTTTATCTACCAAAAGGCAATTGGTACAGTTTCTGGGATAATACACTATATGCTGGCAAGAAAGAAATACAAGCAAATGCGGATTTAGATACAATACCTGTTTTTGTGCGTGAAGGTGCAGTGATACCTTTCCATCCTGTAATGCAATATGTGGGTGAAAAAGAAATCGATCAGTTGACATTGCATGTTTATTATGGTGGTGAAGGCGTATCTAGTTATCTTTATGAGGATAGTGGTGATGGATATGATTATGAAAAAGGTATTTACAATAGAAAAAAATTTAAAACCTTCTCATCTGATCAGTCGTTTAAAATGACATTAAAAACTAATGGACATTTTGAACCAACGTACAGTACGTATAAAATTATTGTACATGGATTGCCATTTATTCCCACTACAATAGTTGTTAATGACAAAGAAATAACCAAGGATGGTCATTATTTCGAAAACAACTCGCTTGTATTGATAGCAGATAGAATGTCATTTATAAATTTTGAAATTTTTAAATAAAAACTTGCTAATTTTACACCAAAATTTGGCAAAGCTCGTTAAAAACAATATGAAATACATTTTAAAAGTCGCAATCATATTATTGATTACTGTAACTAGTGTATCCGTTTCGGCCCAGAAGGGTTATGAATTGGGTGGATGGTTAGGTACGAGTTACTATTTTGGGGATTTGAATACCAATTTAAAAATAACTAAGCCAGGTATTGCTTTAGGAGTAATTGCCAGATATAATTTTAATACTAGGGTTTCTATGCGTACATCTTTAAGTTATGGAAGAGTCGGCGCTGACGATGCAGACTCAAGAAATAATTTTGAACGAAATAGAAACCTGAGTTTCAGATCAAATATCTTTGATTTAAGCAATGTTTTAGAATTTAATTTCTTCAAATACGAACATGGTAGCCGCACTTATAATAAGACACCATATTTATTTGGCGGTTTCAATCTTTTTCATTTCAATCCTGTAGCTGAGCTTAATGGCGAAAAATACAAACTTAGAGACTTCGGTACAGAAGGACAAGCAGTTGGTCAGGAATACAGTCTCGTAAATGGCGGATTAGTAATAGGAGGTGGTTTTAAATGGGATATATCTGCTGATGTTAGTATAAATATAGATATAAGTACCCGGTTTTTATTCACCGATTATTTAGATGATGTGAGTTCAGTATTTCCTAGCAAAGCCGTATTGGAATCTACTCGTGGAGCCACAGCCGTAGCATTATCAGATAGATCGCTTGTAGATGGATTAGGAGATACAGACAGACAGAGAGGAGATACAAAAGGTAAAGACAAATACACATTTTTTGGTGTGTCTATATTAAAGTATTTTGGAGGTATCGAATGCCCAGAAATTTCAAGACCAAAATGGAAATAATTGCGTTGTAGAAATAAAAATTTAAATCTGATTCTTACTAAATTTCATTTTCTATATGGTCATTTATAACCCAAAAGACTGGTGGAAACTCATTTTTACCCTTCACAAGAGTGATACATTTAGGATGATGTTACCTGGTATTTTAGGGGTAGCAATGTTTACAGGACTAGTCGCATATTTAGAGAATGATGTTATAGGTGTTACTTTCAAAAACACTACCGCCATTCACGCTTTAGTTGGTTTTGTTTTATCACTTTTATTAGTGTTCCGAACCAACACAGCTTATGATAGATGGTGGGAAGGTAGAAAGCTTTGGGGCAGTTTTGTAAATAATTCCCGAAATTTAGCATTAAAGTTATCAGCTTTAGACCTTACCAAGGAGGAAAAGTTGTTGTTTTGGAATCTAATCAGCAACTATATCTACGCATGCAAAGAACATTTAAGAGGAACATTAAATGTGGAAAACCTATCCATAAACGATAAGTATAATGCCGATTATTTTTATGAAGTTTTACACGTTCCAAATAAAATAATGAAGGCTATTTATCACGAAATCAACCAATTGTATGTAGATAAAAGGATTTCTGGAGAGCAATTACTTTTTATTAATGATGAGTTGAAGTCATTTACTGACAATCTAGGAGCATGCGAACGTATTAAGAAGACACCTATACCTTATTCTTATAGTTTGTATCTGAAGAAAATAATTTTTATTTATGTATTCACAATGCCAATAGGTTTTGTTGTCGAATTTGGTTATTGGGCAATGCCTATTGTGGCAATGATTTTTTATGTTTTCGGCAGTATTGAGTTACTTGCTGAAGAAATAGAAGATCCATTCGGTTTAGATCCAAATGACTTACCAACAGATCAGATAACAGAGACAATTAAGGAAAATGTGGCTGAAATATTATTGTAATAAGATAGTAGATGGCATACTTTAGGTTAAATCGATAAGTTTTAAAACATAATTTTTCTGTAAATTAGTATATATATCAATTTGTCACAGACCAAAAATATATTAATTAAGGTCAATAATGATCAAATCTGTTTAAACGAATATTTATCAATACCGCTTTCAGAGACAAATTTACCATATGGTGAGTTTAAATTTGTAGAAAGTAGGGAAATTTACTATGAGGTAGAAATGATATCTTATGATAAGCTTGATGCAACTTTGGTCATTAGAATAGTAAACTACAAACCAACTAATCTAGGTGGATTCTCGCTCCAAAAGCCAAAATCAGAAATCAAAAAGCTGTGTTTTGTTGATATTTATTGGCTAACTTTTAATGTTGACTTGAGTTTTTACAAGAAGGCATCTTTTATACCATTGTTAACAGAGAATAGGCCTAGTGATATATCGTCAGAAGACAAGCTTATAAAGTTAAATGTCAAGGTCCCTTTTTCTAAAACCAGCTTTGGAATGGGATACATTGAGTGGAAACAGAAGTTATATTGGGAAAGCGAGCTAGTCAACATTAGAATTGAAAATCCGAATATCTTGCCTGAATTTGAGCACATAAAATCATATTTTAGCAAACATTTTAATAGTAGGACCTTTGATGTACAGCTAGTCATAAATAAAACTGGTGGCTCTACCCAAAAAATAAGTGCAAACTCACCGCAGATTTATCAGATAAAGGACTACGCAATAGAGACATTAAAATTTGTAAAGACAGAAAGATTACGTAAACCATCAAATTTTATTAGAGATTTAGACAAATCGCTTTTTACTGCAGATGATATTTTTGATGCATTGACAAAAAATGATTTGGGTTCTTTTCCTATTTCAAATAAAGAATTATTCGAACAGATTATAACATGGAAGGATGTCAGGAACAAAAAACAACTTGAATATTTAGCGGGTAGTTTACATCATATGGACGGAAAAATAAGATTTACATTGACGCCTACATTTGGTTTTTTGTTTTATGCTAAAGGTAACCAATTAGTACATTACATTTGGGAAATGCTCAATACAAATGCAACATACATATGGAGTTTTGTCTCTAATATATGGTCCAATGAAAGACAATTAATAAAGATGGAAGAAGTCATTTCATTCATTAGAAACCACGGTAGAGATACTTATCTCCGCAATGTCACTCCGCATGAAGAAGTGCTTTTCAGACGTATCCAACATCAAGGTGCAAAGTCTCAACTCGTAGATTATTTTCCGAGATGGAGAAACTTTGTGAATGAGTCTATTGTGTAAATATTAATAAACTAAACTAATAAACTTAAGCTTTAAAGCCTGCTTTCTCGCTAATGTCTAGCATTGCATCTATACATTTACGACCTTTCTCGATGACCCAATCTTCTAGTATGATCTCAGGCAACTCGTACTTCATACTTAAATAAAGCTTCTCCATAGTGTTGCGCTTCATGTGCGGACAGTCATTACATGCGCAAGTATTATTCGGAGGAGCAGGGATGAACATTTTATCTGGAGATGCAAGTTCCATTTGATGTAGAATTCCAGATTCTGTCGCAACAATAAATGCCGTAGCTTCATTATTTTGCGTATACTTAAGAAGTTGAGTTGTGGAACCTATGAAGTCTGCAAGCTCAAGTATGTGGGCTTCACATTCAGGGTGTGCAATAAACTTTGCTTCAGGAAATCGGTGTATTAATTTTGTAATTTTCTCATGTGAAAATATCTCATGTACCATACAAGCACCATTCCAAAGGACCATATCTCTGCCTGTTTTTTTGACAAGATAAGCGCCAAGATTTTTATCTGGGGCAAAGATGATTCCTTTTTCTTTAGGAATACTATTAATGATAGCTTCTGCATTGGAGGAAGTACAGCAAATATCTGTTAGTGTTTTGAGTTCTGCCGTACAATTTATATAACTGACCACCACATGATCAGGATATTTTTCTTTAAATTTTTTAAAGAAAGGCGCAGGGCAACTATCTGCAAGAGAGCATCCTGCTTTAAGATCTGGTAAAACAACTTTTTTGGTCGGATTTAGCATTTTGGCAGTTTCAGCCATAAAATGAACTCCAGCAAAAACGATGATATCAGCATCAGTACTTTCTGCTTTTTGGGACAATCCTAGACTATCTCCTATATAGTCCGCTACATCTTGGATTTCAGATTCTTGATAATAATGAGCTAGAATTATAGCATTTTTTTCTTTTTTCAATTTATTAATCTCTGCTACAAGATCTAGAGTAGGATCAATATCTATATCTAAATATCCATTTTTATCTAAGTCCAACTTTGCGTTTTCTAGTACTTCTGTCATGATAATTTTGCCTTATTTAAATGAATAAACGTAAAAAAAACAATTAAAGTTTTATCTTTTTTACCCTGTCGAGTTCTCTTTTATTATCGCGTTCTTTGATAGTTTCTCTTTTATCAAATGCTTTTTTACCTTGAGCTAGTGCTACTTCGAGTTTTGCAAAACCACGATCTGAGAAGTAAAGTCTGTAAGGCACTATGGTATACCCTTTTTCGGTCACTCTACGTTCTAATTTTTTTAATTCTGCTTTTCTTAATAAAAGTCTTCTGTCTCTCCTAGCATCGTGATTGTAGATAGTACCATGGTCATACTCCGCTATAAACATGTTTTTTACCACTAAATTTCCATGATCAAACAAACAATATGCATCATTAAGGTTTGCAAGTCCTTGTCTCAGAGCTTTCACTTCAGTGCCAGTAAGCACTAGACCAGCTTCATATTGTTGTATAAAGCTGAATTCAAACTTTGCTTTCCTGTTTACAATCTCTTTTGTTACTAATTTTACGCCCATCACGATATCAAATAAGTTTGCAAAGATAGTGAATAATTAGGTGCGTTTTATAAAAAAATGTAATTTTGACACTCAGTATTTCTATCAGTCTTCAACCCAATTTTGCATGAGAGCGATTTTTTACTTTTTTACTTTTGTTATTTTTGTGTTATATATAACGTCATGTGTGCCTAATACAGATACACAAAGCACCGAAATTAATCTATCTCTCGCAGATACAGAACTACAAAAAATCATTGATCTCCAAGATAAGCAAGACATTTCTGGTCTGTACACATATTTCAGAAGTCCTGATCCTGCTTACAGATATTATTCTGTTTTAGCATTTGGATCTATAAAAAACGTAGTTACGTATGATTCTTTATTTAAAATGCTCAAGGATCCAGTTTTAGAAGTAAGGGCTGCTGCTGCATACGCTCTAGGTCAGACGGGAAATACCAAGATTACAGATCGTATTATTGCAGCATTCAACGGTAGAGACACACTTGAAGTAGATAATATTTATAATGCAAATATTTTGGAAGCGGTAGGTAAGACAGGAAATGAGTCTGACTTAAAAGCAATAGCGACAGTAAAAACATACAGAAGTACGGATACATTTTTACTTTTGGGTCAAATGAGAAGCATCTATAATTTTTCTCTTAGAAAGATTTTAACTGATGAAGGCACATCTAGGGTGGTAGATTTACTTTATCAAAAGAGCATTCCATCAGAAGTTAGGACTCTAGCAGCTAGTTATTTGGGAAGAAATAAAACTTTAAACCTTAGTTTGTTCAAAGTAAGACTCATTGAAGTATTTTCTAGAGAGGACGACCCAAATATCAGAATGGCATTAGCGTTAGCATTTGGCAATTCCAAAGATATAGACTTTTTGCCCACACTCAAATCTAGATTAATCACAGAGACCGATTATAGGGTTAAATGTAATATCGTAAGGGCGATGGCAAATTTTCCATATGCTGAAGTAAGGGACATTCTTCTTTCTAATTTGAAAAATGATAATATTCATATTGCATCTACTGCTGCGGATGCCATCTTGATTAATGGGATAGTAGAAGATGTTCCCGAATATGCTAGATATGATACCATCGGAATTCCTTGGCAAGTACGTGCAAAAATGAATGGTGCAGTATTGACACACACAGCACTGTATT
This sequence comes from Saprospiraceae bacterium, assembly GCA_035299145.1. Lineage (GTDB taxonomy): Bacteria > Bacteroidota > Bacteroidia > Chitinophagales > Saprospiraceae > OLB9. The sequence continues at coordinate 245,993 of DATGWZ010000023.1, read as the reverse complement.
TTACGAAAAGCAAGACTGCTTTCTCGCAAAGAGTGCTCAAAAATTTGAAAGAAAGCACTGATGATTATGCAAAAGCCGCTTATGTAAATGCATTGAGTAGGGACCCATACAACTACATTTTATTAGGTCAATTGTATACAGAAGAAAAAAGTCAAATAGTAAAACTTGCAACACTTGAAGGACTTGGAAGTATATTGCGTAATCCATTGTTTTTTAAGGCATTCGGCAATGGGTTCGGAAGGGTAAAAGGTGAAATTCTTGCAACATTAATTAATGCTGTCTCTAGTGGTGATGTTGGTCAGATTGCTGTAGCTTCATCTATTTTGAAAGAGCCATCACTTATATTTAAAGAATGGATAAGAGATCCTGCTTTTATGAAAGAAGCTTTGGCGAAACTTACACTTCCAAGAGATATCGAATCATATAACGAATTGAAATCTGCTATCAGTTATATAGAAGGCACCAAATTTGAACCTGAGGTAGTGAAACATAATCATCCCATAGATTGGACATTTGTACAACTAAGTAGTGATACGACAGTGGCTGCAATAAAAACATCGCAAGGACTAATCAGAGTCAAATTAGATAGGATAAATGCTCCCGCTACGGTGGCAAATTTTATTGCACTCGTCAATGAAAAGTTTTATAACAACAAGATTTTTCATCGTGTAGTGCCCAATTTTGTGATTCAGACTGGATGCCCTAGAGGTGACGGTTATGGGTCGCAGGACTATACCATCAGATCCGAACTGCCACAGAAATATTTTGATAGCGAAGGATACATTGGGATGGCTTCTGCTGGTAATCATACCGAAAGCACACAATGGTTTATCACACATTCTCCAGCGCCGCACTTAAATGGTAATTATACAATTTTTGGTAAAGTGGTTGAAGGCATGGATATAGTCCATAAAATTCAGGTAGGAGATAAGATCAATGAGATCATTTTAGTAAAATAGTTTCATTGTTCGTTTTTACTGCCATCTTGGCGTTAATATTACATAAAGAATAGACCAAATGTTTAGGAAGTTATATTACCTTTTACCACCTAAAATGAGATTTCTAGTAAGGAGGCTTATCTATCTTCCTTATGATCTTTGGTCATCAAAAGATGGACTTAAACCGCCAAAGAGTTTGATTTATACTGGTAGCGGTGACTTTATTCGTCAAGGTATTGAATGGAAAAATTTCTTCATCGAACAAGGATTGCAACCAAATGACCATTTTCTTGATATTGGTAGTGGTATAGGTCGTATTGCAATAGGTCTAACATCGTACCTTAAAGGAGATTATCAGGGATTTGAAGCAATGGAATTAGGTGCAGATTGGTGTAAAAAAAATATTACAACCAATTACCCAAATTTTAGTTTCAAGCATGTCAGCCTGCACAATGATTTATATAATGCAAGTGGATTGGATGCTGCAACTTACAAATTTGAATACCCTTCAGCATCATTTCATATGGCTTGTGCAATTTCCGTTTTTTCTCACATGATTGATAATGAAGTCGAAAATTATCTATTTGAAACATTCAGAGTTCTAAAAAATGGTGGAAAATTAATTGCTACCTTTTTTGTCATGGACGACGATAGTTTAAGTGCAATGAGCGCAGATTACAAGGGTTTTAGATTTGATTATGAATATGAACATTATTACTTAATGGACAAAAATGTCAAGTCTGCTAATGTGTGTTTCAAAAAAGATTACCTAGATTCGGTCATAGTAAAAAACGGATTTACTATTCAATCAGCGATAAGAGGCAGTTGGTTTGGCATAAAAAATGGCAATAATCTTGCCTTCCAAGATGTTTATGTTCTTGTAAAATAGATGTCAACTTTGTTGGGGCTTGTGATACTATACCACGGAAGCCAAATGACATGCTTGATGAATGGCTCTTTTCGCATCTAGTTCTGCTGCTTCGTCTGCACCACCTATCAAAGTAGGTTGCAAGCCTTCATCTAATAATTCTTGGTATAATATTCTAGAAGGTTCTTGTCCGGCACATATTATCACGTGGTCAACAGGTAAAATCCTAGCTTCTCCTTTTACCACGATATGAAGTCCATCATCATCTATTTTTTGGTATGTTACATCGGAGATCATTTGAACATTATTGGCTACAAGACTTGCTTTGTGTATCCATCCAGTTGTTTTGCCGAGTGTAGCACCATGTTTTCCTGTAGATCTTTTTAGTAGATAAACTTCACGTGCTGGAACTTGAATTTCTGCATCTTTCAATGCACCACCATGTTTATACTCATGATCTACACCCCAAGTTGCTAAAAATGTTTTTATTTCTTCTTCTTGGTTGCCATGATGAACAAGATATTCTGCCACATCAAAACCAATACCTCCTGCTCCAATGATAGCTACTGACCGACCAACTTCAGCTTTGTGAAGTAGCACATCTACATAAGATAAAACCTTAGGATGATCAATACCTTCTATGTCTAATTTCCTTGGTGTAACGCCATTTGCAAGGATTATTTCATCATATTTGTTTATTAGCAATTCTTTTTCAGCCTTGGTATTAAGTAAGATATTAACATCGTACTTAGACAACATACGCTGGTAATATCGGATGGTTTCAGCATATTCTTCCTTACCTGGAATGATTTTAGCCATATTAAACTGTCCTCCAAGTTGGTGAGAAGATTCATAAAGATCTACTTTGTGACCTCTCATAGCTGCAACATGAGCATATGCCATACCAGCAGGTCCACCACCTATGACAGCAATGTTTTTTGGATTGTTTGTAGGGATGTAATTCAGCTCAGTCTCATGGCATGCTCTAGGATTTACCAAGCACGAAGATATTTTCATTTGAAAAGTATGATCTAGACATGCTTGATTACAAGCAATACAAGTGTTTATTTCGTCGACTCTGCCTTCCATTGTTTTTAATACCAACTCTGCATCTGCCAAAAATGGTCTTGCCATTGATACCATATCTGCACAGCCTTCTGAAAGTACTTCTTCGGCTACATCGGGCATGTTGATTCTATTGACTGCAATAAGTGGAATATTGACTTCAGATTTTAACTTTTTTGTCACCCATGCAAATGCTTTCCTAGGTACAACCGTTGCTATAGTAGGAATTCTAGCTTCATGCCAGCCAATACCAGTATTAATAAGTGTTGCGCCAGCTTTTTCTATTTCTTTTGCTAATTGCACGACTTCTGACCAAGTACTACCGCCTTCTACAAGGTCCAACATTGACAATCTATAGATAATAATAAAGTTTTCGCCACAAGCTTTGCGCGTTTCATTGACTATTTGAATAGGGAATTTTATTCGGTTTTCATAGTTGCCTCCCCATTCATCTTGTCGTTGGTTTGTTCTTTTAGCTATAAATTGGTTGATGAGATAACCTTCAGAACCCATGATTTCTACGCCATCATATCCAGCTTTTTGGGCCAATAAAGCACATTGAACATAGTCATCGATGGTTTTTTCTATCTCTTCGGGGCTAAGTTCTTTTGGTTTAAAAAAATTAATGGGTGCCTGAATGGCAGATGGCGCTACGATCTTAGGATGGTAACCATATCTCCCTGTGTGCAAGATTTGCATACATATTTTGCCACCTTCTGCATGTACTGCTGATGTGATGAGTTTGTGATGCTTGACTTCTTCTTCAGTATTCAGTTTTGCGGCCATCGCTGCTACACATCCTTCTGGATTAGGAGAGATGCCACCAGTGACAATAAGTCCAACTTCACCTTTGGCTCTTTCAGCAAAATAAACGGCAGCTCTCTCAAAACCACCAGGTATTTCTTCTAGATTGGTATGCATAGAACCCATAAGTATTCTGTTTTTTAAGGTCGTCCAACCAAGGTCAAGCGGAGAGAGCATTTTGTCGTACATGGTGAAAATTTAATGTTAAGCAAAGATAAAATATTTTACTTGAAGTAAAGAAATGTCAAAGTGTTTATTCTTTTTTAAATATTCTAGTTATTCATCGATATTTACAAGAAACTTGTAGAAAGAACTTGTATGATGTTTTTAACGTTACTATGTTTGTATAAATAATTATAAAATAGAGATGACCGTTTATAAAGAGTTTAAAGTTGGGAGTGGTAATAATCCTTTTGGTTTTTTTGTTCCCTTACTTATTTTGGCAATTTTTTTTGCAGCTTTATTTTTTTTAGCTCAGGGTATTTTCTGGCTATTTAGCTATATAGCACCAGTTTTTTTTATCGCTGCTTTAATATTGGATTATAAAGTGATCATAGGGTTTTTCCAGTTTATATGGAAACTACTTAAAGAAAAGACACTTTTTGGAATTGCTGCTATCGTACTAACTTTTTTTGGATACCCATTTGTATCTGCTTATTTATTTTTTAAGGCGCTTTCTAGTCGAACTATTAAAAACGTTCAGAAAAAGATGGAAACGGAGCAAAACACATTTACTGAATTTGAGGAAGTTGTAGATAATGATACTACTTTTCTAGAATTGCCGCCATTACAAACTCAAAAAAAAGAAGCAAGTAGACCACAATCGACTTCTAGTGAGTACGATGATATGTTTAAATAGATGATAGCGGTTGCCTATTTTTTTATCATTGGTTTTGCGATTGGATATGTCTTTTTAATCCTATACATTATTGATGGTTGGGATAAAACGACATCATCTTTAGAAATGCAAGATTTTCATTCAAGTATTGGAGTATCTGTTGTTGTGGCCGCTCGAAATGAAGAAAATCATTTACTTGCGTGTGTGAAGAGTATATTGGCAAATCAAACTACAGCTCCATATGAAGTAATTGTTGTTAATGATCATAGTACTGATAAAACATTAGAAGTACTTCATTCCATTATTAATGATAAATTAAGGGTTATAAATCTTCCAGAAGGCCTTAAAGGTAAAAAGGCAGCCATATCTTATGCCTTGGAAAAAGCGAACTACAATCTTATAATATGCACAGACGCTGATTGTACAGTGTCGCCTACTTGGATAAATGCACATCAAATATATCATGCCGATAATAATTACAATATTCAAACAGGATTGGTAATCCCAAAAGATGAAGATACAATTCTGAGTAGATTTCAACTATTGGATTTTGTAGCTACTATGGCTATAACCACAAATGGCATCAATAGAAAACAATACTTCCTTGCTAATGGTGCGAATTTGTGTTATAAAAAGTCATTTTTTGAGCAAGTAAATGGATTCGATGGAAATGAAAAAATAGCTTCTGGAGATGATGTATTTTTGATGGGGAAAGCTGTCTCTGATGATATTTATAAGATAGGATTTTTAAAATCAACAGATGCGGTGGTGACTACAAAGTCAGAGCAAACGTGGAAAGCATTGTTAAATCAAAGGAAAAGATGGGCATCAAAGGCTATGAAAACATCTGATAAAAATGTAGTAAAAATACAGGGATTTGTTTTCCTATTTTGTCTTGTCATTTTACTTTCGATGATTATCTCACCAATGATTATGCCTGTGGTTTGGTTTGCTGGATTGACTGCTTTGATGATAAAAATGGCGGTTGACTATTTATTTTTATCAAAATTGACAACTTATTTTGGTCAACGACAAGTGATGAAATCATTTATTCCAGTCTTTTTTATTTATTTCATACACATTTTATATTCTGGGGTAGTCGCATTGTTTCCTACAAGTTACGAATGGAAAGAAAGAAGCAGAGCATAAAGAAATCGTCTTAACCGATTTTTACGCTGAACTCTGACCTATCTACTAAATTTATTTCAAGCTAAAGGCAAGTGTATTTTTAAATCAGAGATTTTGGGAAAGAGCTGCCTTAAGTCAGGTTCTTTACCTTGATAGAGGGTTAGCTTTATTCAATTAAAAAACAAAGGCAATCTTTACGAGAAAGACTGCCTTTGTTTTTGCTAACTATAGAAAATAGAAAAGTCTGATTAGTTGACTGCGTCAGTCAATGATTTACCAGCTTTGAATTTTACAGAAGTTTTAGCTGCAATTTTGATAGTCGCACCTGTTGAAGGGTTTCTTCCCTCTCTTGCAGGTTTGTGTGCAGTTGAAAAAGTACCAAAGCCTACGAAAGCAGCTTTGTCACCACTTTTAAGACTAGACTCGATTCCACTGAAAACTGCATCTATTGCACTACCAGCTTGCGCTTTAGTTATCCCAGCTGCTTCTGCAACTGCATTGATTAAATCTCCTTTGTTCATTTTATTAAATTTTATTGGATAAAGAATTTATTCGGGCGCAAAAGTATGCTTAATTCATATATATGCAAATTTTAATTCATAAAATTATACCAAAATGATGAGAAAATCCCATTTTATTGATGTTTTGGGCGTTTTAACAAATAATTACATATGTTAAGAACACTTATTTTTAAGAAATTATTGTTACTAATAAGAATTTTGTACTTTTGAATCATTAAATGTAATCGTATGTCCAAATTTATTAAATATAGTTGTTTCGTCGCTTTATTCATTTTCTTGGCAACAAGTCAACAATCATGTAAAACCAACAAAGAAGGTTGTGGCCAAGAAGAAGCATATGCCCCTGATATGGAATCTAAAGGCGGCAAATCCAATCTTTTCTCTAAAGGACAACGAAAAAAAATGAAGAAGAAAGGATAAAATCCTTATTTGAAAATATATTAATGGGATAAATAAAAGTATTTGGTATATTTTTGAATGCCATGACAATAATTATTTAGAACTATATCAATTATTCACAAACACTTATTATCTTTGCCAAACGACATTTAGTGTCGAAATAACAATAACTCTTTGTCCACATTAAAATCTTTATGCCATGTTATTTGCAAAAATGAATATTTTATGGATTCTTCTTGCGCTTGTAGTTGTTTTAGTTTATTCTTCTTGTAAGCAACCACAAAAAGAAACAACTGAAACTAGCACATATGAAAAACCAAGAGTTCCAGACTGGCATAAAAATGCAGTGATTTATGAAGTGAATCTCAGACACTTTACTGCTGAAAATACATTCAAATCATTTGAAGCACATATACCACGTCTCAAAGAGATGGGCATTGATATATTGTGGTTTATGCCTATAAATCCTGTCAGCGTCAAAAATCGAAAAGGTGAGCTAGGAAGTCCATACTCTATTGGTGACTATTACAAAACCAATCCAGAGTTTGGGACAATGGAAGATTTCAAGCATATGGTTCAGGCTATTCACGATGCGGGAATGTATATTATTATCGACTGGGTCCCAAACCACACAGGATGGGACAATCCTTGGATCACGGAGCATCCTGATTGGTACACAAAAGATAAAGATGGCAATATCATAGATCCAATAGATTACAATACGGGCAAATCTTGGGGATGGACAGATGTGGCAGATCTCAACTATGATAATTCCGAAATGCGTTTGGGCATGATAGAAGCGCTTAAATTTTGGGTCAATGAGACAGGTATAGATGGTTATCGAATGGATGTAGCTCATGGTGTGCCTGTGGATTTTTGGGTGCAATGCGCTGACTCACTTTATGCATTGAAACCATTATACATGCTCTCTGAGGGTGAAGTACCAGAAATTGTAAACAATGGGACATTTATAGCGGATTACGGTTGGGAAATGCATCATTTGCTAAATGAAATTGCTAAAACACAAGGAGCAAATAGAAAATCTGCCGCACAGTTGGTACAAGGAAATGTTGTAGATGGTGATAAAAAGGAACAAGCAAAAAAGACAGCTCTAGATATCGATGCATTACTAGCAAAAAAATCCACACAATATTCCAAAGGTTATCAAATGCAGTTTACGTCAAATCATGATGAAAACTCTTGGGCAGGTACTGAGTTTGCTAGAATGGGCGATGGACACAAGGCTTTTGCAGTTTTGACAGCGACATTTAATGGAATTCCATTATTATACACAGGTCAGGAATCAGCAATGGACAAACAACTTGAATTTTTCAAAAAAGATAGTATTCCTTGGGGAGACTATAGTTATGCCGGATTTTATAAGGCTCTGTATGATCTGAAACATCGCAACCAAGCACTTTGGAATGGTACACATGGTGGTTCATTAGTCAAAATACCTACAGGAAATGACGAAAATATATACGCTTTCTCTCGTGAAAAAGATGGAGATAAAGTAGTAGTGATCATCAACTTATCAGCGCAAAAACAAAAGGCAACTATCGGTGGAGATAACGCAACAGGCGTTTATACCAATATTTTTACAGAAGAAAAACAAGAATTAAAAAAGGATGATGTCCTAGAACTTAATGCTTGGGATTACGTAGTACTTTCTACTAAATAGGGAGCAATAATTAGTTTAGGAAACGGTAATAAAGGCTTTTGATAGTTCTAGGATTAGTCCGGAAAGTGAACATAAAAAAAGCCATTAAATTGAGCAAGTTTACTTTTAGGTAAGAATTGTTTGCATATTTTCTAGATGAAACCGTTGCCCTATTTTGGATGATAGTGATTGCTTTTTTTGCCTTTCTTAACCGTCTTACAAAATCAAAATCTTCCATAATACAAAATTGGGTGTCGTAACCATTCATTTGTTTAAATAAGGCAGCGGTCATGAAGTGTATTTGGTCACCGCCACCAGCAAAGAGTCCATCTCTAGTTGTAAATCTTGCATTTATATTTAACAAGGTAGTGGTTGGGTGGAATTTGTATGCAAAAAATCCAAATTGCTGTTCATGTGTCAATGCGACTTTAATATCCTGAATAAATGTTTTTGGTGGCAACACATCAGCATGCAAAAAACAAAATATGTCTCCTTTGGCGATCCTTGCCCCTTCATTCATTTGGCAAGCTCTTCCAGCTTTTGGAGATTTAATGTATATCTGATGATAATCATTAACCACATTTTTTGTATCATCTGAACTTTCAGGACTGTCAGAAATGATGACTTCAAAAGTTGATTTATCTAATGAATCAAAAAACAACAATAGGTTTTGTATGTTTTTTGATTCGTTGTAAGTAGGAATGATTATTGAAATGAAAGGCAAATTGTTTTTGATTATTTTGGTCAAAAGTAATTCGTTTCTTCAAAATACCATTAACTTTACTCAATAATCATGCAAATATTACATTTTTGTGATTATCTGAAATTGTGTTTAAATATTGAAAATATCCCTAAAATTGTGCTTTTATGCATCATATAAAGTCTTTGTTGTTTTTACTTTTCACATTTTTTATTACTCAAAATGTCTTTTCTCAAGGTATTCCTATCAATTATTTAATGACATTACAAGAGTTTTTGGAAGATATTCGTGACAAAAAAGATGTATCTGCTTACTTAAAAATATTTGAAGCATGTGATATCGACAAACTGAATGGTCAATTAGGTACTGATGACCAGAAATTTGCTTTTTGGGTCAATATTTATAATGCAAATATCCAAGTGATACTCTCTGCTCAACCAAAAAAATATGACGATAGACGCACATTTTTTAGCGAAAAGCAAATCAATATCGGAGGAAAATTAATGAGTTTTGCGGATATCGAACATGGCATTCTAAGGCGATCACAACATGAATTTTTTCTAGGATATTTAACAAGATTATTTCCAAGTAGCTTAGAAAAAAAACTCAGGGTAAGCAAAAGAGATTATCGAATACATTTTGCACTCAACTGTGGCGCAAAATCTTGCCCTCCAGTAGCTATATATGATTGGACACGACTCGACGAACAATTTGACAAAAGCACTAATGCATATTTGAATAAATTTACCACATACAAAGATGATGAAAAGACTGCTTATGTGACTAGTCTGTTTAGTTGGTTCAGAGGCGATTTTGGTGGTCTTGATGGTATCAAGGATATTTTATTAAAGTATCAATTGATTCCTGATAAAAACACTAGACTGAAGACTTCCAACTATGATTGGACCTTAGATTTAGGCAATTTTATCACTCTCTGAGCCCTAAGCTTCCTCTGAAAATTCTCAGTTCACCATAAGTAAAATTTTCACCTGCTTTTTCTTTCATATCAGAAAGATTTCCACCTGTATATCCTTCGAATAGGATCTCTAAAGACCTGATTTTGTCATCTGATAAGACTTCAGTGATGGATACCTTACCTTCTTCTATCAATCTTGCCATATGACCTTGTACAGTTGTTATAGTAAGTTTTCGCTCTTGGACGATCTCAACTAACGACTTTTTATCTAACCACATTTCATAAGTGATTTGATAGGTGGATTTTTTGTCACCTTTTTCCTTTTTGGGCTTACGAACGTAATAAGAAAAGTCCTCCGTATCGTCTTCTGTTGTGATGAGATCAGGGTGAGTGGCCTTCACTTTTTCTTTTATCACCTCCAGTTTGTGCGAGCGGTAGTTTTTGGTAAAATCATTTGTTAGACTGTCTTTATTAATAATATGGCCTTCTATATATGCTTCGATGATGAGCTTAGATTTTGTCATTCCCAGAATTGTTTGTAATGTCAATTCTTCCATATGCATCAGTTCTGAGAAGTATTCTTTGACTCTTTTTACTCTTTTGAGTTCTTCCATTTTTGTCATAACTTCATTAAGAACATCATCTAGCGTAGGGAAGAAATGATCTGTTGCTCCTATAACTTTGGTTTTTATACCATTGTAATCCACGTCTTCCATAGAAAACTGAACATCCAACCATGCTGAAAATCTTTTTGATATGTTTTGAAGAGGAGATACTTTTTCAAACATCATACTAGCCCAGACTGTATGCTTTGATTTTTCAGATAAGATAGCATTATTATTATACGATTCTGCATGTTTTTTCCATTCTGAAATAAGATATTGGAAGTCGAAACCTTTCTTTACGGTTTCATACATAAATTTTTTAGTACCTGTCGCTAGAGATTGGCTAATCAGGTTTTCATCTGCTTCGTTTTGGGCATATGACATTACATCTTGAGCATTTTGGATACCACGCATTTTCAGCATATCTACGAGTACGAGTCCATCCATAGACCGCAATCTTGACAGCGCTACGTATGCTTGTCCAGGTTGGAATACGTCACCTACATCAAGAATAGCTTTATCAAAAGTTAACCCTTGGCTTTTATGTACAGTTATGGCCCAAGCAAGTTTTATAGGATAATGGACAAATGTGCCGATGACTTCTTCTTCTACTTCCTTAGTATTGTCATTGACATTGTATCTAATATTGGTCCATTCATATTTTTCGACTTCGATAGTATAATTTTCATCTGGAAAAAGCACATAAATTTCATCTTTGGATAATGATTTTACCACACCCATTTTGCCATTATAAAATCGTTTGTCTTGAGAAAGATCGTTTTTAGTAAACATGATTTGAGCGTCTACTTTAAGATGTAAGGTTTCATCCATAGGATACATTTTGTCTGGAAACTCACCTTCAACTTCTGCTTTATAGCTGAATAATTTTTCTCGAAGGTTGTCTAATGACTGCGTATTAATCTCGTCCGCTTTGCGGTTGTGTGTGGTGAGATAGATATATCCAGGATGAGCATGAAGGTCGAAATCTGGTTTTACATATTTGCTCAAAACTTCCATGTCTTCGTCTTTTATGACATTATTGCGAAGATTATTGAGTACACCTATAAATCTGTCATCGGACTGACGGAATATTTTTTTAAGTGAGATATAAAGCGGTTTTATCTTTTGTACCACATGCGCATGAAAGAAAAATACACCTTGATAATAATTTTTCAAAACATGCCATTCTTCATTTTTGACTACAGGTGGAAGTTGCAATAAATCTCCTATAAACAGTACTTGTACACCACCAAAAGGTTGTTCTTTTCTGCGTACTCTACGCATAACAAAATCCATTGCGTCAAGCAAATCTGCACGCAACATACTGACCTCATCTATGACAAGCAAATCTAATGCTCTGATCACGGCTTGCTTAGTACCACTCATCTTGAATGTTTTGCTAAGAGATGCGATCGAGTCTATTTTTACACCATTATTATGATCTGGAATATAAGATGGATCAGGTACAAAACTGCCTGGAGCGAGCTGAAACATGGAGTGGATGGTGACTCCACCTGCATTGAGTGCGGCAATACCTGTAGGCGCCACAACTACCGTATTTTTATGGGTAGTGCTTATAATTTGTCTTAAAAGCGTTGTTTTGCCAGTTCCAGCTTTTCCTGTCAGGAAGATGGAATGATTGGTCTGATTAATAAACTTTAAAACATTTAGTCCGTCTGAAGATATAGATATCGTTTCCATGATAATTTTCTTTGTACCATGTAAAAATAATATCTTAATTCTAAATAAGCACTATAAGAATCCCAAAAAATTAAAAGATTAAATATTCTTGTTCATTGACTATATAAAAAATCCCTAGTCCACCATCTACATTTGTATATACATCAGCAGGTGTGGTAAAAGGATTGTCATTGTTATCATAATAAACATTGGCAGTACGAACATATTTATAGTAATCTTCTGTGACACTACGCCAAACTACTGCAATCTCAAATTCTCTAGCTTGACTTTCGAATGTTCTATCTATAAGTAAACTCAAGTCCTTCTGTTTGCCTTCGAATGCCAAATCATTAAAGATGACATCATAATAATTAATCCCTTCAGCTGCTCCAGGTTCATTTAACCTCGTATAAAAATAGTTATACCAACTCATCGGATTATTAGATTTGATGACAGTTTCATAAAAGTTCTTTCCCGATGGGTCTGAAAAAGAAACATCGACCTTACTTTTTTCTGATCCTTCGGTATCCAAACCACCGTTTTCTACATATTTAATGTTTGTCAGCTCTACTTTTGGAGGTACGACTTGCGCACTTGTAGCAATTGGAAATCCTTCATGAGAAACCAATATTTTACATACATCACCAGATTTAATATCTACATTGCTAAGATTGAAAATAAACCTAAATCCATTGTCTTCCTTAGTTCTGAAAAAGTCATCATATACCTGGCCATTGATTGTAAATTCTATTTTAGGATCGGTCAGAGTAGGTATTTGCTCATCATCTAAGATACCAAAATTTTCAGTGACATACACTTGAAAATCATCGGAACCAGTTTTAAGATTTGCAATTAAGACTAGTTTTTTCTCAAAAGGTGGTGGATCTAGCTCTAATGTGGTTTCAAAAAAATTCTCACATGAACTGAAAGAAAAACCTATGATCGAAAGAATTATAAAATATTTTATTGTTTGCATGTTTTTTATTTTTTAGAAGTCAATAGAGTAATTAATGTAAGGTATCAGTGGGAAAAGACTCACCTGTTTTAATTTTTGAGTAGATTCGCCCGTTTCATAATCATAATCATTGGCAAAATAAACAAAAAATGGGTTATTATTGACATAAGTATTATAAGTACCTAATGACCAAGTTCTTGTATATTTTTCTCTTTTTTTGACAAAGTTAATTCCTATATCCAGTCTGTGATAAGGGTTCATTCTATAACTATTTCGTGCACCATAAGTTTGTATCGTACCACCAGGACCACTATATGAAGAATTAGCCAATGTTGTCGCATTTCCTGTTCCATATACCCAAGTAGCGGCCACATTAACTTTTTTAGAGATGTCATACATACCTACGATAGAGATGTCGTGTCTTCTGTCGTATCTAAATGGAAATTTTTTGCCGTCATTAATTTCTGCAAATTGTCTATTGGTCCATGCTAGGGTATAACCTATCCAACCATTAAATCTGCCTTTTTTCTTTTGAATAAAAACTTCAAAACCATATGCATCACCATCTCCTTGTGTGACACGATCTTGCCAATCGCTCAGATCAAAAAGGCCTTCACCATCTTTGTAGGCAATCAGGTTTTTCATCTTTTTGTAATAAGTCTCTACACTGACTTCAAACTCTTCAAAACTCTTTGCAGCACCAAGCGCAACTTGCCAAGAATCTTGTGGTTTAATACGTCCTGTAGTAGGTAGCCAAAGGTCAGTAGGTAGTCCGATTCCTTCGAATGCAAGTAGATTAATGTACTGTCTCATAGTGGCAAATGATGCTTTCAGGCCTATATCATTTGGAAGGACTTGATTTAAGCTTAACCTTGGTTGTAGTGATGTGTAAAACTTACTATCTACATTAAACGCTGAAAGATGTAGCCCAGCATTCAGTTTAGTATTTCGTGCTAGGGTGATATCGTCTTCGATGTAGGTAGCATATTCTGTGGCATAAATGTTTTTTTGACCTACTTCTAGATTAAAGTTTTCATTTTCTCGAGTGTTGACCTGATTAAGGATGAATAAACCTGGTTCAAACTTATGATAGATGCCACTAATTCCGAATTTTATGTAATGATTTGGTTTAGGTAAATAATCAAAATCTACTTTAAGCGCGACGTCTTCTATACCCGAAAAGTATTCTAATCCTATTTCATCAAGTTCATTCTCATCTATAAATTCTGTTCCAGACTCTACCTTAGTATTTAGTTTATATTTGCTATAAGTCATCGTAGTGTTTGCAAATAGCTTATTATTAACTTCATGATTCCATCTCAAAGCTCCTGTCAAATTTCCCCATCCAAGTCCTGTATCCGTAAAATCTCTAATAGAACCTTTCAGATCTTTTTCGTCATAATAAAACTTATCCTGTCCTGTATAAACACTTAGATAAAGCTTGTCTTTATCTGAAAACTTGTGGTTTATTTTTGCATTTAAGTCATAAAAATAATAGCCTGTAGAACCATCAGTTCCTGAGTCTTTAAACTCGCTTTTTATAAATGGTCTAGCCAAAACGTCTACATATGTTCTTCTTCCAGATAATAAAAAAGATGTTTTCCCTTTCGAAATTGGTCCTTCGAGAGTAAATTTAGAAGCTATCAAACCAACGCCTACATTCCCATGAAACTCGTTATTATTGCCTTCTTTCATATTTATTTCTAGTACAGAGGATAATCTACCACCATAACGTGCTGGAAAACCACCTTTTATCAATTTCACATCCTTTATTGCGTCAGAGTTGAATACACTGAAGAATCCAAAAAGATGAGAAGCATTATAAACAGGCACACCATCGAGGAGGATTAGATTTTGGTCAGGACTACCACCACGCACATAGAACCCACTTTGTCCTTCACCACCCGACTGTACGCCTGGCAATAACTGCAATACTCGCAATACATCTACTTCACCGAGAAGCGCAGGTACTTTTTTTATCTGTTGGATGGGAATTTCCGCTACACTCATTTGGGTTTCACGTTCTATTTTTTTAGATTTTTCGGCCGTAATTTCGATTACTTCTAGTTCAATGGCAGGATCTATATCGATATTAAGTTTTACATCTTGGGTTAGATTTAATATTTTGGTGACGGTTTTATATCCAATGTAGGAAAAAGAAATTTCGACATTTTCTGCACTTGGTACAGTAAGTGAATAAAAGCCAAAATTATTGGTCACCGTACCAATATCTAAAGCAGGAATGTAAATATTGACACCTATGATTTTTTCTCCATTTCGGATGTCGCTGACATAACCACTAATGACTGAATTTTGAGCAACGTTTTTTGTAAATACGCTAACAAATAGCATCAAAAAGAGTAATCTTAAGAACATAAGCATAATTTTATCTATATTTTTGTTGAAATTTTAACCTAATTTAATTTCTAATAGTGTTAACGACGTAAAGGTATAGTTATTTTGTTTTCAGAAAAATAAAAGAAACTACTAATAGACAAAATAGCTTATTTCACCTTCAAAAGTACTTTGTCGGCTGATGTATTAATTTATTAAAGTGTTTGATTGAAAAATTTCATTAGATTAGAAATAGAGATTTGTTTTTCTATATTCCTCCATCTTCATCACTCATTAAGCCTCTATTTATAAACGAGATCAAAGGTTTCAATGCGATAAGTGATTCTTTTACAAAAGGAATAAATTTATCAGAAGTGAGCAAATTGTCTGGAATTTTCCTTGATGCAGTAAAGCTCTTTAACTTGAGAAACTCAATAGCAGGATTATCGGCATCATAGCCTTTTGGTGGTCGTGAAAGTTTTTGTCCAGGGTCAACATCCATATCACCATACATTTTTTTAAAATTAGGATCGCCCAATATACCCTCCAAATCATGAAAAAAATAGTTGATTTCCTTACGTACTTTTCCTAATAATGGCGCTTCTGGCATCCAAAGTCCACCACCAACAAAAGATTGGCCTTCTTCAATATGGATATAATAAGCAGCTAATTGCATTTTTTTGCCATATGGATGAAGCGCAATACCAAGATTAGTTTTGTAAGGTGTTTTATCTTTTGAAAATCGGATGTCCTTATTAATTCTGAAGGTGCAGTCTTTTGCTGATAAAATATCCAATGTCTCATCTTCCTTTTTCATTTCTTCTAGAATGTCACCTGCAAGTTGGATATAGTCAGCTTTGACTTTATCATATCTTTTTCGATTTTGGTCAAACCAATCTTTGTGGTTGTTTTGTCGCAATTCTCTGAAAAACGCTAAGGTAGATGGTTGTAACATATTAATATCTTTTAAACATTTTTGTAAAATTAAGTATAGCTGAAACCGTAAAAAGGCCCATTGGTCTCGTTCTCAACATGATTTTTACGTCTTCCATTAACGTACCACTTTCATCTAGAAATTGGAATATTTTTTTCAACGAATTATTCCGAAATATCGAAGAGAAAACATCTGAACCTGCCTCATTGTTTCTGTATAAAACATCCAGAAATATCAAATCATAATACCAATATCTACTTCTGTGATGGAATCGTGTGAAATCAGATTCTTTTTTTAGGAAATTAATCAGTTCTTTTGTCTTCCTAGTTGTCGATGCGAAAGTATAACCCGTACTTGCTTTAGTCCATCCACCAGCACTACCTATGTGCAAGAGATTGGATGTATTGTGTCGTTCAAATGGGTATGATGTCATAGGGATATCGCCCATTTCGGTTTCGGTAATGATATAATCTGAGATACCGAGTTTGGATAAATATTGTTTTATTTCCGACTCATATTCGGATTTATTCAGCAAATGTTCGGAAAACAGGGTGTATTCTACCAAAGCTTCATATGGAGTAGTAGGCAAGACATACATAAACCGAGTATTCCCTTTTTGATCGACAGTAAAATCCATAAAAGTAGCCTTCGTAACATCAAATACAGGAATTTCTGTTTTGACAAACCAGCCGATAAAGTGTTGCTTTAGATAAGGAAATTCAGGTAGTGTGGCTATTATAGATGGATCAAAAATGGAATTAAAGACTTTTTTGCCCACAAATATTGTATCATCAGAATATAAATGTACGAGATTTTCTTTCTCAGTGATATGATTAATACCATTAGTGGCAAACTCAAAATTGGATTTGTCTTTCAGAATATTGTAAATGAAATTATAAAAGTCACTACTGCGCAGCATTTTATAATTATAGTGACCTAAGTCTATATCTTTTGTGAACTTTTGGCTACCAAAAAATATTTTTGGCCAGGATTTTGAAATAATATGATCCCATTCTCCAGCGCCTTCTTGCCAGAAACACCAAGTTCTATCATTGGTATTTTTAACAAATTTGTCAATGAGCAGTATTTTTTTATCATCAAAAAATGAATCCTGACTCATTCTGTAAGCCAGCATTAGTCCAGCTGCGCCAGATCCTGCTATAATGAAATCATATATTTCGCTTGTCTTCAAAAGCTGCGTTGGATGATATAAAAATTATGAAAATACCTAAAATTAAGCATTCAAAAAAGCAGCAATGGCATCTTTAGCAAAATCAGATAAGATCAGATTTCCGCTCATTTCAGCACGTTTTTCTAACAATTGGTCCCAATGATCTGTACCTTCCCAAAACACTTTTTTTAATTGTGCTAGTGCTGCTGGGTTTTTCTTAACCAAATCGGCTGTGAAATGATCGATATATGCATCTAATTGGTCCACACTTTCAAATGCTTCTGTAAACAATCCCTTTTGTTTGCCCCATTCTGCGGTCTGCCATTCATTTGCATTAATCGCCATCTGACTGAAGGCCGAAAGACCTACTTTGCGCTCTACGACTGGACCTATCACAAATGGACCAATACCCACTGCAAGTTCTGAAAGTCTTATTGATGCGTACTTAGTGGCCATACAATAGTCACATGCTGCTGCTAGACCTACGCCACCACCGACAGCTTTACCATGCACTCGACCTATTACTATTTTGGGACCTTTTCTGATCGCATTGATGACATTGGCAAAGCCCATAAAAAACTTCTTTCCCGTATCAAAGTCTTGAATCGCAGCCAATTCCGTAAAACTAGCACCAGCACAAAAAGAACGATCACCAGCACTTTTCAGTACGATGAGAATGGTATTGTCATCAACACCTGCTCTATTAATATGCTCTACCAATTCTGACAATAAGTGCCAAGGCATGGAGTTTTGCGCAGGATGAAAAAATTCTATTGTTGTGACATGGTTAGAATAAGTAGATGTAATGTGACCGTTTGACATGGTATTTGGATAAGTGGATTTTTGAAAACAATTTTAGTAATCAATAACCAATGTTGATTGATTTTGTTGACTTATTCACAGATCTTTGCCATCAATTTTTAATGACGCCAGCGAAACTTGCGGTTTTGACGATACAATCTAATTGTTGTACAAAATCACGTTTTTCTTTTCCAGGGGCAAATACAAAAGCATCAATAAATACAATCTCTCCGGCTGCTTCGTTGTGCAAAACATAACTCACAAATGGTCCGCCCATAAAATCATTTTCTGTTTCCCAGATACCACGCACTTCCTTGATAAACACATTATTATTAGTGTATGAATACTCTAATGCAGGCAAGTCTATCACGTTTGTACTCATGTAAGCATCTGCAAAACCCGTGCGAATGAACTGTTTGCCATAAGTATTACGCATGCTGATGATGCTGTCTAATGAAAACTGAGATTGATCGCGATATGGAAATTTTCTGAATACTAGACTCTGGATGATTTCTTTATTGTCCATACGCAGCCACATAAAGTTTTTGTCTTGTAAAGCCTTTACGTAAAGGTCTGGAATTCTTATGCTGATACCGAAACTATCAAGGATTTCTGCAGATAATGTTTTGTTTTCACCTTTTATCCCGTAAACAGTTGCTTGAAGATTTTTTTCGTCATGAACGTTGATTCTTTTAGCTACTAAAGGGAAATTATCTCTTATTGCACGTGCTAGTTTTTCCTTGCCATTCGCAAAAATATAAAAAACAATCTGTTCTTTTGCCCATTTATTGTTACCTATGGAAGAAGTAAAAGTAGTGTCCTTGATTGCCCTAGAAAACCTTTCTGCACCTAGATCAGTACGAAGCATTTTTGTAGTAGAAGATAAAGTGTCTGCTACGTCAGCTACGAGCACATAAATACGCAACTCTTTTTGTAAAGGCTTGGCTACCAAGTCTTCAGGTGTTAAAAATCTTAGATCAAACATAGGCTCTTCTGCTGGTAAAACAGGATAAGCAGATTGAAAATAATTAATTACTGTGTCGCCAATAGCACTCTCTGCCATCTCTTTGTCTGTCAGGATGACGACATTATTTATCCTACCCATTGCCGTAGGTTTATTAACCATTCCATCAGTGACTGCATTTTTGCAAGAAGATATCATGCATGTAAAGCCAATCAAAAAACCTAAATATTTTATATTGAATTGCATCTCTTAATTTTTAATGAATACTATTAAGGTTGTCGTAAGATATTCAGTTGCCTGATTCTGTATCTACATTTCTTACATTAAAGATGCAAATTTATAGATTTTTGGCGTCAGTAATTAGATTATTGATGAGTCTTGCTAAAAAAATACCGTATAATCTCAGTTTTACGTTGTAATTTTGCCATGCCTGATGTGGTCAGAAGCATCACATTTATATTTTTGAGGTAAACTCTTTATAAGTTTTAAAATAAGATTTTTGATAAATGGTAAGATATATTTTAGGTTTTGTATTTGTCTCATTACTTTTTTCATGTCAAAATACGAAGGCACCTGATGTGAGTCACATCAAAGCAGAAATTGAAATTGTACGTACTGAAGACCAACTTTCTAAGATAAAAAGCGCATCTGACCTTAATAAGTTGATGGAAGAGCACAAAGCTTTTTTTAGATTGTATTTTTCTGAGGTGCTATCCATTAGCAACGCCAATAATCCTGATAGTCTTTACGCAGGAGTTTCTGGATTCTTAACAGATACACTCATTTCTAAATTGTTCAGCCAAGTCGAGACAAAGTTTACGGATCTGTCTTCAGTCAAAGTCGAAGCTCAACAAATGTATCAATACCTTCAACATTATTTTCCATTGCAGATTTCAGTACCTAGGATTTATACTTTTATTTCCGAATATGGTTATCAAGCTTTTATTTTCCAAGATGACAATGGCAATGATGGAATAGGTTTAGGTTTAGATATGTTTTTGAGTCCTGATATTGATTATAAATCTATAAATCCAGACAATACTAATTTTTCATCTTACATCACACGCACGTGGAATCGTGATCATATCGTGCCCAAAATAGCAGATCTTCATATTACTGAAATCATAGGAGATTCTCCTGGACACAAAATGTTGGACCAAATGATTCATAATGGTAAAGCATTGTATATCAAAGAATTGATTCTCCCGAAGATTCAAGATAGTCTCATTTTTGAATATACAGGTGAGCAGTTACAATGGTGTCTAGATAATGAACTAGAGATGTGGTCGTTTTTTCTTGACAAAAAATTATTTTATGAATCCAATCCAGTTAAAATAGGAAAATATATCAATCCAAGTCCAAATAGCCCAGATATGCCAGCTGATTCTCCTGGTAGGACGGCAAATTTCATCGGGTACAAAATAGTCAAAGCCTTTATGGATCGATATCCTGAAACTAAACTTGCTGAATTAATTGACATGAAGGATAGTCAACAATTGATGGAAAAATCCAAGTATAAACCGACAAGAAAGTAGCAATTTGTTCAATATGAGAATTTTGGAATATTATTTGTATTTACCTAACCATAAAAATATAATCAAATGAGTAACCGATCAATACCCTTAGTAGATTTATCCAAATTTGTACATGGAAATGAAACAGAAAGAGCTGAATTTGTCCATCAATTGGGAGATGCTTTTCATAAAGTTGGATTTGTAGGTGTCATTAATCATGGTATTCCACAGAGCAAAATAGATGCTTTTTATGATGCATCCAAGATGTTTTTTAGTATGCCAGTTTCTGTCAAAGAAAAATATGAGGTCAAAGGACTTGCTGGTCAAAGAGGTTATACTTCTTTCGGCAAAGAACATGCAAAACAATCAAAAGTAGCAGACCTGAAGGAGTTTTTCCAAATAGGGCAATTTGTAAGTGAAAATCATCCGCTCAAAGCAGAATATCCAGATAATGTGGATGTGGTAGAATCACCTGAATTTTATCGCCAAGGCAAAGAATTGTACAAAGCATTTGAAGAGGCTGGTGGACATTTACTTCGTGCTATCGCAATACATTTGGGTCTTGATGAAAAATATTTTGATGATAAAATCGAAGATGGAAATAGTATCTTGAGGTCGATACATTATCCGCCTATCACCGCGGAGCCAAAATCTGCTATACGATCTGAACAGCATGAGGATATAAACCTTATCACTTTGTTGGTAGGCGCTTCAGCAGGCGGCTTGCAGTTACTTACATCTAATAACGAGTGGCTAGAGATACTTCCTGAAGAAGGTGAAATCGTTATCAATGTTGGAGATATGTTACAGCGATTGACCAATAATTATCTCAAGTCTACCACCCACAGAGTAGTCAATCCACCAAAGGAACAATGGCATGTGCCAAGATTATCTATACCTTTTTTCTTACATCCTAAAAGCAAAATGGACTTGACTTGTTTACCATCCACGGTTACAGTAGACAGACCACTAGCTTACGAACCTATCACAGCAGGAGAATATTTAGATGAAAGATTAAGAGAAATAGGGCTTAAAAAATAATATTAAAGGGTTTCCATTTTCGAAAGCGATATGTATCACTTAATTAATTGATCAAAAGCCACATCTAGACCTTAATTGATAGTTTTTATGTTAATAGTGGATTTCTTGTAGGATTTTAGTAGTCACATTATCAATGATTTAAAATGTATTATTTTTCTTTATGTGATTTCTTTTGATTAAAAATAAGTACAACTGTAAGTATTTATTGCTTTGCATCTTGATATGTTGTATCTTTGCAGTTCAAAATAATAATAAAATGTTTAATTTAGTATTCGGTTTAGGTGGTCAAGAACTACTAGTTATAGGTTTAATCATATTAGTATTTTTTGGTGGTAAAAAAATTCCTGAACTAATGAAAGGTTTAGGGAGTGGTATACGTGAATTCAACAATGCCAAGAATAATATCGAAGCAGAAGTTAAAGAAAATATGAAAGAGATCGACGCTAAGAAGCAGTAAGATCTCTTGTTTATTTCCGCGCATCTATGAAATTCGGCCTTTAGACAAGTATTTAAAGGTGATTTAGATGCTAGTGACAAATTATAAGTTACAAAGCGCAGCTTTACCGAAGAGGTAAGTGTTGCGCTTTTTTTATATTATTTGTTTTGTAACTATTGAATTATGGATAAGTAAAGACCCTTTTATTGGGTAGGTATAATTTGCACGATTAATCCGAAAATATAAGTCTTACACCATATTGATAAGGATTAATTTTACCTTATAATTTCTTTTCTTGGTCATATATTGAAATTTCTCATTCTATTTAGTGAAATTTGTGCCTTCGTAATCACGACAAATTATCGCTTCCAATGATACAATTTTTTATCTCGACTGACCAAACTGTCTATGCCGTTCAATCCAATACACCATTAAACAATCAAGATTGTGAAAAGCTTAATTGGCTCTTTGGTGATGCGCAAATGTCAGATTCCCCAATTCTAAAAGGTTTCTATGTAGGTCCTCGTGCAGCTATGGTCACACCTTGGAGCACAAATGCCGTCGAGATTACCCAAAATATGGGCGTCAGTGGAATCATAAGAATAGAGAAGTTTATTGAATCAGCAGAAGATGGAAGTGGTTACGATCCTATGCTTTTCCAGAAGTATGTTTCATTGCACCAAGACATATTTTTACTAAATATCGCTCCTGAAGACATTAAAGAAATCGACAATATTGGACAATACAATAAAGAAGAAGGACTTGCACTAAGTGATGAAGAAGTCCAGTACTTAGAAGACTTGGCTACTCGTTTGGGCAGAAAATTGACAGATTCTGAAGTTTTTGGCTTTTCTCAGGTCAATTCCGAACATTGTCGTCACAAAATATTTAATGGACAATATGTCATCGATGGTGAAGTAAAACCTAAAAGTCTCTTCGCACTGATCAAAAGTACATCCACTGCCAATCCAAATGATATTGTCTCTGCTTACAAAGACAACGTAGCTTTTGTCAAAGGTCCTGAAATGGTACAATTTGCGCCATCCAAAGGCGATGAACCTTCTTATTTCGAAAGAAAAACCTTTGATTCCGTACTTTCGCTCAAAGCAGAAACACATAATTTCCCTACGACGGTAGAACCATTTAATGGTGCTGCTACAGGTTCTGGTGGAGAGATCAGAGATAGACTAGCAGGAGGTCAAGGTTCTTTGCCACTTGCTGGTACTGCCGTATATATGACGTCTTATTCAAGACTAGAAGATGCTAGACCTTGGGAAGAAAAAGTAGAAGAAAGAAAATGGCTTTATCAAACGCCAATCGACATCCTTATCAAAGCTTCGAATGGTGCATCCGACTTTGGTAATAAATTTGGTCAACCTTTGATAGCAGGATCTATCCTTACTTTCGAGCACGAAGAAGATGCTAGAATACTAGGATTTGACAAAGTTATCATGCTTGCAGGTGGCGTAGGATACGGTAAGATGGCTCAAGCCAAAAAAATGACCCCTGAAAAAGGGGACAAAATAGTCGTTCTCGGTGGTGAAAACTATCGTATTGGAATGGGTGGCGCAGCAGTTTCGTCAGCAGATACAGGTGCTTTTGGTTCAGGAATAGAACTAAATGCCATCCAAAGATCAAATCCTGAAATGCAAAAAAGAGCGGCAAATGCCATCAGAGCATTGGTCGAAAGTGACCATAATCCTATCGTTTCTATACATGACCATGGAGCTGGCGGACATTTAAATTGTCTGTCAGAATTAGTAGAAGAAGCTGGCGGTATCATTCATATAGATGCATTGCCAATAGGTGACCCAACTTTGTCGTTCAAAGAAATTATAGGTAATGAATCTCAAGAAAGAATGGGTCTTGTGGTCCATGCTAAAGACATTTCACTTGTAAAAACCATTGCAGATAGAGAGCGAGCACCTATGTATGTAGTAGGTGAGATCACAGATGATCACAGATTTATGTTTGTTTCTGACAAGACGGGTCAACAACCTATGAATCTTGCTTTGAGCGATATGTTTGGTAGTAGTCCCAAAATGGTGATTACAGATCAAACCAATCATGAAAAGTACGCAGATATTTCTTACGACGCATCAAAGCTTTACGAATACTTAGCACAAGTACTTCAACTAGAAGCCGTTGCGTGCAAAGATTGGCTTACCAATAAAGTGGATCGTTGTGTAGGAGGTAGAGTAGCAAAACAACAATGTGCAGGACCGATTCAACTTCCACTAAATAATTGTGGCGTCATGGCGCTTGACTACGAGCGTCACCAAGGTATAGCGACATCAATAGGTCATTCACCTATCATTGGATTGATAGACCCTGTAGCTGGCAGTAGGAATAGTATCGCAGAAGCATTGACAAATATTGTTTGGGCACCTTTAGAAGAAGGCTTAAAAAGTGTTTCTTTATCTGCCAATTGGATGTGGCCATGCAAAAATCCTGGTGAAGATGCTAGATTGTATGCAGCTGTGGAAGCGTGTGCTTCATTTGCCATCGATTTAGGGATCAATATTCCTACTGGCAAGGATTCATTATCTATGAAACAAAAATATGCCAACAAAGAAGTCATCGCTCCTGGTACAGTTATCATCTCTGCAGCAGGACATTGTAGTGATATCAGGAAAATAGTGGAACCGGTTTTGAAGATCAATGGTGGTGGCATTTACTACTTAAATATGTCAGGCCAAACACACGAATTGGGTGGATCATCTTTTGCGCAAATCATTAATAAAGTAGGCCAAAAAGCACCTTCCATATCTTCTGCTGAGCAGTTTAAAACTAGCTTTAACTTGATCCAACAACTCATAAACGATGGCGCAATCCTTGCTGGTCACGATATTGGTAGTGGTGGATTGATTACTACGTTATTGGAAATGTGTTTTGCAGAAACAGAAACTGGCGCAAATTTAGATTTATCCGATATTGGTCAGAATGATGTTATTCGTCTGCTGTTTTCAGAAAACGTTGGAATTGTCTTCCAAGTAGAAGCAAATAAAGAGAACACTGTTGTGGAATTGTTCCAAAGCCATAATCTTGGTTTGATCAAAATAGGGATACCAATCAAAGGTAAAGAACTAATGATAACAAATAATGAAGATGCATTTACGTTTGACATCAATCATTGGAGAGATATTTGGTTTAAAACATCCTATTTGCTTGATAAAAAACAATCTGCTGGTACAAAAGCAGATGAACGTTATGCAAATTATAAAAATCAGCCATTAACATTCAACTTTCCTAGTCACTTCACTGGAATAAAACCCGAAGTTGATCCAAATAAACAGCGACCAAAAGCAGCAGTCATCCGTGAGAAAGGAAGTAACTCTGAAAGAGAGCTGGCAAATGCAATGTATTTAGCTGGTTTTGATGTGAAAGATGTGCATATGACCGACTTAATATCGGGAAGAGAGACACTAGAAGATATCCAATTTATCGGTGCAGTTGGTGGATTTTCGAATTCTGATGTACTTGGTAGTGCCAAAGGATGGGCAGGAGCCTTTAAGTATAACGAAAAAGCCAAAGCAGCATTAGACAAGTTTTTTGGTAGAGAAGATACGCTTTCAGTAGGTATTTGTAATGGCTGTCAGTTGTTTATTGAGTTGGGATTAATAAATCCAGAACATGACATTAAGCCCAAAATGCATTTTAACGATTCGCATAAACATGAAAGTGGATTCACATCTGTAAAAATAGCAAATAATAATTCTGTCATGATGTCGTCACTCGAAGGAGCCACTTTGGGTGTGTGGATTTCTCATGGTGAAGGTAAGTTTTTATTACCAAAAGAAGAATCAGCTTATCAAATAGTAGCCAAATATGGATATGATTCCTATCCTGCAAACCCTAATGGTTCTGACTATAATACTGCCATGATGTGTAGTGTTGATGGCAGACATTTGGTGATGATGCCACATATAGAACGATCTATTTTTCAATGGAATTGGGCAAATTATCCAGAAGGAAGACAAGATGAAGTATCTCCATGGATAGAAGCTTTTGTGAATGCGAGAAAATGGATAGATAATAAAAAGTAGTTGTTACCTAAACACAAAATAGCGATTCATAAAGAAATTAAAGAAGACGCCTATAAGTACTGCCACAATGATACGGCTAGCAAGGAAGGATATATCAAAGTTTTCTTTGAAAAAATAAACACCTGTAGTATTTGCAAAAATACTGAATCCACTTATGACCACAAATCGGAAGGCTTGTTTTCTGATTCTCCCCATTTTATTTAGAAATGCCCAATTTCTACCTAGACTAAAACTTGTCACTGCCCCACAAATTGAACCGATAGTTGTCGCAGTTACGTAGTATATAGAAAAAATATGGTGCAGTAAAATTGAGATTAAAAAGTCAACACTCGTAGCTGTCAGACTCACGATTTGTGCTCTGATGAAGGTTTTCCTGAGTGGAAGCTTTTGGACTTCATTTTGCATTGTGATATTTTCTGTTACCATAAAATAGACTTAAAGGTAATAAAAAACATATATCTGCAATACAATATTTGCATATATACCTGCAAGTACGTCATCCAACATCACAGAGTGGTGGGTATGCATAAGGTCTATTTTGCGTATTCCCAAGGGTTTGAGAATGTCAAAAAATCTAAATAATACAAAACCTGCTATAAAGATATAGATATTCACAGGAAGAAATAAGATACTAATCCAAAATCCTAGTGTTTCGTCTATTACTACTTTGGATGGATCTTGACCCCATTCATTTTCTAGTTTTTTGCATGCATACACACCTAGAAAGTAAGATATAATTATTAATCCAATGTGGATGATTTGGAAATATTGATATTCAATGTTTGCCAGAGAAAGTAAGTAGCTAAATAATAAACCTACCAAGGCTCCGAATGTCCCCGGGGCGACAGGTATAAATCCTGCTCCTAATGATGTGGCTATAAGTTTTGCTATTTTCATAAAATAAAAAAAGGGACAAAGCTAAATGAATAACTTTGTCCCTCTATTATATTTAATTATTGTTCGTAATCCATACCTAGATTGGTGATCAATTCTTCACCAGCAAGGTGTCTGATGGTATTTTCTAATTTATTCAATTGTTTGAAAATATCATGCATTGGATGAACTCCTTTTGGTGCTTGTGGCGACTTAAGGTAGAATGACAACCATTCTTGGATACCTGATAAACCAGCTCTTTTTGCAAGGTCTAAGAATATCGCAAGGTCTAGAACCAATGGTGCTGCCAAGATAGAGTCTCTACAAAGGAAATCTACTTTGATTTGC
This sequence comes from Saprospiraceae bacterium, assembly GCA_035299145.1. Classification (GTDB taxonomy): domain Bacteria; phylum Bacteroidota; class Bacteroidia; order Chitinophagales; family Saprospiraceae; genus OLB9. The sequence continues at coordinate 218,454 of DATGWZ010000023.1, read as the reverse complement.
ATTGGATAATTGAGCCATCCTCTAATATCGATGTTATCCCATCCTTCTTTGTTGTCTCCACGTGGTGGATAGTAATTGATTCTAACTTTGTGGTAAAGATTACCGTAAAGTTCAGGATATAATTCTGGTTCTAGAATATCTTCTAATACACCTAGTTTAGATACTTCTTTTGATTTGAAATTATCTGGATCGTCCAATACTTCTCCGTCCCTATTTCCTAAAATATTTGTTGAAAACCATCCTTCTATTCCTAAAGCTCTTGCTTTTAGACCTGGTGCGATAACTGTTTTCATCAATGTTTGACCAGTTTTAAAGTCTTTTCCAGCTATTGGTGTACCTGTTTTTTTTGCAAGTTCTACCATCGCAGGTATATCACAAGAAAGGTTAGGTGCTCCATTAGCATACGGTATACCCATTTTTATTGCAGCATAAGCATATATCATACTTGGTGGTATATCCTTATGATTTTCTTCCATTCCTTTTTCAAGAGATGCAAGTGTTTGGTGGACTTCAGATTCTTTAATGTAAATTTCTGTAGATCCGCACCATATCATGACTAATCTATCACAATCGTTTTCTTTTTTAAACTGCTCGATATCTTTCATGATAGCTTTGGCAAGTTCCATTTTGGTCTTACCTTTTTTTACATGCTTGCCGTCTAGTCTTTTGACATATTCATGGTCAAATACTGCTTTCATTGGTTTGATCTGCTCAAGTTGCGGTTTTAGTTTTTTTAGAAGGGATTCCTCCAAAACTTTAGCATGCATAGCAGACTCATACACATTGTCATCAAATACATCCCATCCACCAAAAACAACCTTATTTAAAGGGTGTAGAGCGATAACATCTTTAATGAATGGTTGATGATTCTCAGTTCGTTTACCAATTCTAATCCTACCCATTTGAGTGAGTGACCCTACCGCTGGGGATAATCCCTTATTGATAGCAAATACACCAGCTATTGTAGTAGTAGCAACAGCTCCCATTCCCGGCATGAGAATGCCTAACTTTCCTTTAGGTTTTTCGACTTTGATTTGTTTAGCCATTTTTAAATTAATTCAACAATTATAAATTACACTAGAAGTCAACATATGACACGAAACAAAAGTTTAATCATTTGATTAAATTTTTGTTTCCTTGATCAAAAATTCGACAAATGGCAGCATTTTAACTATCTGCATATTTTACATAACGATTTAAATATCGTGAGAATTGTGTTTTGTAGAGCCAGCCTTCAAAAATAAGCAATGCTCCGATTGCACAACCTAACCCTAATAATACATCAATAAAATAGTGATGATAAGAATATACTGCGGCAAACCATATGCCAATAATGTCTATGAATATGATTACAGAACCTATTTTTAATCCTTTTTTTCTAGCGTAATACCACGAAATGACGGGATAGGCTGAGTGAAGTGAAGGAATAGCAGCAAATACATTTGAGTTTTTAGAATACATTTCTGTAAACAAAGGATAACCAATTAACGAATCAAATCTTACTAATTGAGCAGGATCGCCAGGGATATTAAATTTTTCGACATCTCCATATTTTTCAAAATACCATGGAGGTGCTGCTGGATATAAATAATAAATACAAAATCCCAATAGATTTGCAAATAAATAAGCCGCGCTAAAACGTAGCATCATTGGTTTATCTGTAAAGAACAAATAGATACCTAAACCAATCGGAACTGGGACCCAAGTAAGATAAAAAATGCCACTAATAATATCTAAGAAAGAATTGGAGTGTAGTTTAAGAAATTCATTTGGAGTGATTTCTTTTGTACCTTCAAAAATTCCGAATAAATTTAATTCTATTAGGTACGGTTCAATGACTCGGACATCGTTCACTAAGTAGTTTGGGTATACTCGCATAGAGTCATATATAACCCAAAATGCAATAAAAAAAATAAAACCATAAACGACAGATCTTGTCCATCTATGTAAAAAAAACATCAAAAAGATAAAAACATAAAAACTTAAATGGTCAGGGCGGAAACCCATTACAAAATTAGTCCAGCTCAAATAAAGAATGCTGAATATTGAAAATACGATAAAGTGTTTTTTATCAAAAGGAAAAAATCCAGAAGTATTATTGGAAAGGGAAGTTGGATACATTGGAGTATATCAGTTTTCAAATAGTTTTTTAGCATGAAGCAGTCTTGTCACCGCTGTAACATTTGCCATTATCGCCAAAATAAAAATTGGAAACGTAAAAAAGGTAATCGTTTCAAAGATTGGAAATGGTAACCAATCTACACTGACTTTAAATGATGGACTTAATACTTCTGACATTATACCACATAAAATACCACTTATTCCTATGAGTAGAATCCTTTCAGGACGCTGCATAAAACCAATATCAGACATTTTTAATCCTAATCCTTCAGCTCTAGCTCGAGTATAGCTGACCATAATTGATCCAATCATTGCAATAAATGCAAAAAGGGAAGACAAAAAATATTTATGTGCTATAAGATAGTAACAAATGCCTAAAAACATGAACATTTCGCTATACCTATCTAGTACAGAATCAAAAAGAGCCCCGTATTTTGAATCCATTTTACCTACTCTAGCAAGTCTTCCGTCTACCATGTCCATCAACCCTGCAAAAAGAATGACAAGGCATGCCCAACCTACAATACTATGATCATTTCTATCACCATATTCTCCGCCATAAATAAATATTACCGCAGCAATAAGATTTATAAATAAACCAATAAAAGTGATACCATTTGGTGTAATTCCAAGTTTCAGGCATAGATTTATAAAGGGATCTATCCATTTGTATACCAAAGCTTGTGCTTTGTTTTTCCAGTCATCTGCCATAATCAGGAAAGAACTAAATTATAAAAAGTTGATTTAATTTGTTTTGACTATTTAGTTATTGATCAGCTCAGAACCAAACAAAAAACATGATATAGTAATTAACAAATTCTATGCTACCAATGTTCCGATAGATTCACCTTTTGCTATTCTTGCAAGATGGCCAGGGTTATTTATATCAAAAACAATGATGGGAAGATTGTTTTCTTGGCAAAGTGTAAATGCTGTCATATCCATTACTGATAGGCCTAAACTAATCACTTTTGCAAATGAAATATTGTCAAATTTGACAGCATTAGGATTTTTTTCAGGATCACTATCATAGATACCGTCCACTCTTGTCCCCTTTAATATAACATCTGCATTAATTTCATTGGCTCTTAATGCCGCAGCTGAGTCAGTAGTGAAGTATGGGCTACCCGTTCCTGCTGAAAATATGAGTACTCTACCTTTTTCTAGATGTCTTGTGGCTCTTCTTCTAACATATGGCTCAGCAATCTGTCGCATTTCTATGGCAGATATAAGTCTAGTGTATACACCATTTGATTCTAACGCACTCTGAAGTGCCATACCATTTATACACGTAGCGAGCATACCCATATAGTCTCCTGTAACTCTTTCGATACCTGAAGATTCTGCATTCAGGCCACGAAAAATATTACCTCCACCGATCACAATAGCTACTTGGGCCTTCAGAGCTACTAATTCTTTGATTTGCTCTGCATAATAAGTAAGCATTTCAGAAGATATTCCAAATTTTTGGTCTCCCATAAGAGATTCTCCACTTAATTTGAGTAGGATTCGTTTGTATTTAAGACTCATTTTTTAAGGTTAAGGTGATGATAAAAAGGAGTTTTTTCAAATAGGCATAAAAAAAGAGCGGTAAAAATACCGCTCTTTTAATTCATTACTGATTATCCTAATTTGATATGTTTAAACCCTATCGCTGTAAGCTCTGGATTTTTTGTTTTTAGATATTCAGCAACACTTAATTTACCATCTTTTACAAAGATTTGATTAAGTAGTGTATTATCTTTAAAGAATCTGTTCAATTTACCCAAGGCAATTTTTTCAAGCATATCTTCTGATTTGCCTTCTTGTCTTGCGATTTCTTTACCTATCTCAATTTCTTTTGAAATAATATCTTGTGGTACATCATCTTTGTCAAGTGCTACTGGCTTCATAGCAGCCACTTGCATAGCTACGTCTCTACCAGCTTCAGTGTATTTATCATCAGCTAAGTTTAAACCTACCAATACACCTGCTTTGTTACCCATGTGGATATAAGATGCTACTAATGGAGCTTCCATTGTTTGGTAATCAGCAATTTCGATTTTTTCGCCGATTCTTGCTACTTGTTCAGCCATAACTGTCTGAAGGTCTACACCATTCAAAGTTAACTTATAAAGATCTTCAAGAGTAGCAGGATAGTTATTAAGAGCTATATTAGCGATTTCTTTTGTGAAAGAAACGAAATCTTCGTTTTTAGAAACGAAATCTGTTTCACAACTTACTCTTACGACAATACCTCTCTTAGCATCTTCTGAAACTAAAGCGATTACAACACCTTCTTTAGCATCTCTATCTGCTCTTTTTTCAGACATTTTTTGTCCTCTTAATCTTAAAAGCTCGATTGCTTTGTCAAAATCACCTGCAGCTTCTACAAGTGCTTTTTTACAGTCCATCATCCCAGCTCCAGTCTGATCTCTCAGGTCTTTTACTGCCGATGCGGAAATATTTACTTCACTCATTTATGTTTACTTTTTAAGTTTAATAATGATTTTTTAATCTTCTTTAGAGTCAAGTTTTGCAACTCTTCTCTCTTCAAGACCTTCTTTGATTGCACTTACTATATAATCAGTAATTAATTTTACTGACTTAGAAGCATCATCATTCGCAGGTATTGCAAAATCAACTTTGTTTGGATCAGAATTTGTATCTACCATTGCTATGGTCTTCATACCTAATCTTTTTGCTTCAGCTAAAGCAATGTGCTCATGGTGAATGTCTACCATAAATACTGCACTTGGCAATCTATTAAGATTAGCGATACCACCCAACACTTTCTCGAGTTTTTCTTTTTCTCTTGTAAGTGTCAATCTCTCTTTTTTAGTGATAGAAATTGCAGGATCAGTAAGCATTTTGTCGATACTGTTCATCTTTTTGACTGACTTACGGATCGTAGCAAAGTTTGTCATCATACCACCTAACCATCTTTCAGTTACGTAAGGCATTTCAGCACTTCTCGCAGCTGTAGCTACGATATCTTTTGCTTGCTTTTTGGTTGCAACGAAAAGGATTTTTTTACCAGATTTTGCCATCTGCTTCATAGCATAAGCTGCTCTGTCAAGACATTCTGCTGTCCTGTTAAGATCTATAATGTGAATACCTTTTCTTTCCATGAAGATGTAAGGAAGCATTTTCGGATTCCACTTTCTTTTTAAGTGGCCGTAATGTACACCAGCTTCTAACATCTCATTATATGTTGGCTTATTCATTTCTTTAATTATTTTAACTTTGTAATAATAATGATGGTGAAAAATAGATTAACGTTTAGAGAACTGGAAGCTCTTACGTGCCTTAGGTTTACCAAATTTCTTCCTTTCGACTTCTCTTGCGTCTCTTGTAAGATATTTCTTCTCTTTCAATGGTTTTCTGTTGTCTTCGCTGATTTTAACCAAAGTACGGGAAATACCCAATCTGATTGCTTCTGCTTGACCTTTGAAACCACCACCATCTACAGTTACTTTAATATCGTACTGCTCCAAAGCTTGAGCTATAATTAAAGGATCAACTATTGTTGCTTGAATGCTAGGCATAGGAAAATAATCCTTAAAGTCTTTACCGTTTATGGTAATCTTGCCAGCGCCTTTGAAAAAATATACTCTCGCAGTAGAAGCCTTTCTTCTACCTATGCTGTTTATCATTTCCATATCTTATTAAAATTTAAATGGTTCAGGTTGTTGTGCAGAATGCGGATGATTAGCATTGGTATATAAAAACAATTTTTTGATTTGAGCTTTACCCAATTTTGTTTTTGGCAACATACCTTTTACTGCCAATTCTAAAACCATACTTGGTCTTTTGTCTAGCATTTCTTTTGCTGTACGTCTTTTTTGACCACCAGGATAGCCTGAATATGTCTGATATTCTTTATCATCCAATTTTGCACCTGTAAATCTTACTTTATCAGCATTGATTACAATGACATAATCGCCTGTGTCCGCATGAGGCGTAAAGTCAGGCTTATGTTTACCTCTTAATACAGAAGCGATTCTGGTAGCCAGTCTTCCTACTACCTCACCATCAGCATCTACCACATACCATTTATGTGTTGCAGTAGCACTATTGGCTGATTTTGTTTTGTAACTTAGTGTATCCACTTTTAAATTATTTATAATTACTTAAATACTTTATAAATTGCTACGGTTTTACGATAGCGGCCGCAAAGGTAATTTCTTTACTATTAAAAAAAAACTTTTTCTAAAAAATATTTTTAAAATTATTTCATAACTAATTGAAAAACAGTCAAAATATGGCAACATTTATAAATTGACTATCTATTTTTATGAATATAATACTTTAGAATTCAAGAGTTTATTTTTGTCTTAGCTCTTTATTTGTGATATCATATGTTTCAAAAAAAAATACTACAATATATAATTAGCTTATTAATAGCATAATATAAAAAATATTTTATCAAATTTGAGATAGTTATATATCTATTTTCTATATTTGTGGCGAATTTTAAAACCAAAGCATATCAAAACGAAATACTATGGACACGGTAAACTGTTGCTCACGGGTGAGTATGCAGTTTTAGATGGTGCTAAAGCGCTAGGGCTACCTACTAAGTTTGGCCAGAAAATGGTTATTAAACGTACCACAAGCTCAGACTTAATTTGGGAAAGTCTAGATATGAAAGGTAAGCCTTGGTTTGAGTCAACAATTTCTCTTTTTGACTTTTCTGCTGTTACCACCAATAATCAAGAGATTTCAAACTATCTTCAGAAATTATTGAAAAATGCTGTAAGATTGAATTCTGAGTTTTTGTCACAATGGAATGGTTTTAAAATAGAAACTCAAGTCGAGTTTCCACTAGATTGGGGACTCGGGTCAAGTAGCACATTGATTTTTTTGGTTTCAGAATGGGCGGAAGTAAATCCTTTGCTCCTTTATTTCAAAACAGAAGATGGGTCTGGATATGACGTCGCTTGTGCTTTTGCAGACGGACCAGTGGAATACATAAATTCAACGGATGAAGTTTCCTACACAGAAGTAGATTTTAATCCAAAGTTTAAAGATCAATTATATTTTGTCCATTTAGGTAAAAAGCAAAATACAGCGCTGGGCATCAAGGAATATCTAAAGGCTGTTAAAAACAAGTCTTCTTTAGTCAAAACTATTACAAAAATAACAGAAGATATTCGAACTGTTTCTACTTTGGCTGATTTTGACGCTTTACTGATTAAACACGAAGATGCTATTGCCACTCATACCGGTTTTGCTAAGGTAAAAGATACGCTTTTTAGCGATTATTGGGGCGTAGTTAAATCATTAGGAGCTTGGGGAGGAGACTTTGTGCTAGCAACTTCAGACAAAGGACTAGATGCTACTAAAGAGTATTTCGCTAGTAAAGGATTGAGTACGGTGGTTTCATACAAAGAAATGGTACTTTAAAACTATAATATTCACTCTAATAAGTCGAATATATAACCTAAACTTTCCTTAACTCTAAGTTGAGTGTTTTCGGGTATAGTAGCCAAATATCTGACAAATCGTTTGTTGTCAATAGCTCTTATCTGATCGATGAGGATGTCGGAGTCTAATAGTATGTCTGTTTCTCTTTTAAAAATTCGAACTCTTAAAGGGAAAGCATCCTGCTTTAAATTTGTTGTCAAAGGACATATTAATGTCGATGGATGATCAGCTTTTAGCAGTAGGTTTGTTTGTACAATTAAAACAGGACGTATTTTTCCTGCTTCTGTTCCAACACCTGGATTGAGATCAGCTAGAAATATGTCAAATTGTTTCATAGTCGTCTTCTAAAGCTTCAAACTCAGCCAAAACTTCCATACTTGATTCTCTAACCAAAAGAGAAGCTTTTTTATATTGTGCTTCCAACTCAGCTCTTTTTTGAGTCTTGGTATATGCCAAAACAGCATCATTGATATACTTGTTTCTTGATATACCTAGCTTACTGACCATGATTTCTGTGTCTTGGAGTAGCTTTTCATCTATTTTGAGTGATATTAACTTAGACATATTGTTGGTATATATATTTAGTATTACCTTTTAAACATATAAAAACAAAATTTAGTTCCCCTTATAAATCAATATAATTACAAACTTCCCGTACGTCCACCATCTACAGGTAAGCTCACACCTGTGATATAAGAAGCAGCCGGTGAAGCCAAAAATGCTATGGCCGAAGCAATTTCTTGTGGTTGACCAAATCTTGCCATTGGTATTTCATCTACCATATGTTGTGTTACGTCTTCTTTGGAGATGAGAGATTTGTCTGCTTTATTATGTATGATTTCGTTCAATCTATCGGTGGCGGTTGCCCCAGGTAACACATTATTTACTGTTATACCGAATGGTCCTAGCTCATTTGCTAGTGTCTTGGCCCAAGATGCTACAGCACCTCGAGTTGTATTAGAGACACCGAGGCCTTTTAGTGGAATTTTCACAGAAGTAGATATGACATTAATAATACGTCCATAACCACTTTTTTTCATACCCGGAACGACTAAGCCTGCTAATATATGGTTGGTCAGAAGATGGTTTTGATAGGCGTTTAAAAAATCTTCAGCAGTAGCATTAAGTATTGCTCCACCCGCAGGACCTCCCGTATTATTAACCAAAATATGTATTGGATATGTACTGACCAATTGTTTAATTTTTTTTTGAAGATCATCTGTTTTGGAAGTATCAGCGACAATGAAATTGTGTCTTTGGCCTTTTGAATGGTCTAACTCTTTAATTGCATCTATGAGCTGGTCTGCACTTCGTGAAAGTAGGGTCACATTGGCTCCAAGTTTGGATAATTCGATAGCTGATGCCTTGCCTATTCCTTTGGAACTACCACATACTAGGGCGTTTTTGCCGATTAGATTGATGTTCATATTATTATCTTTTTATAAAAACATCGCAAGATATACATTCCATATATATTTACAATGCACAAAACGTCGTATATTTACGCTCCTAACCAAAGTCTTTTTTCATTGAAAACCACAGATAGTAAATTATTGTCCGATAAGGCAAAGCCTAGGGGTAAGTTTCCACACCTTAAAGTTGCAGGCCCATTTTTGTATGTCTCAGGTACATCGAGCAGATTGCCAGACAATACTTTCGAAGGGGTAGAAGTTGATGAGATGGGTACGACTAATCTTGATATTAAACGACAAACCAAAGCAGTCATAGAAAATATCAGAGCCATCCTCCAAAGTGTAGGCGCAGACTTAGAGCACATTGTCGATATCACTACTTTTTTGGTCAATATGAATGATTTTGGTGGCTACAATCAAGTTTACGGAGAGTATTTTGACTATACAGGTCCTGCACGTACGACTGTGGCAGTTCACCAATTGCCCCACCCACATCTTCTTATTGAGATAAAAGCTACGGCTTATTTTCCACACCCAATCCAATAATTATCATGAGTACAGATACTAAATACTCCTCCATACATTACAATTCTTACTTACAAGTGGACAGAATCACTTCTGCGCAATCACTAAGGAGTGACGAAGTAGGAGCACATGCACACGATGAGATGCTTTTTATCATCACGCATCAAGTGTATGAATTGTGGTTCAAACAGATAAATTTCGAATTACGTTCTATTATCAATGACTTTAGCAAAAGACAGGTTAATGAAAAGAATGTGGGGATAGCTGTATCAAGATTGGATCGAATCATTGAAATCATGAAGTTGCTTGTACAGCAGATAGGTGTGATGGAGACAATGACACCATTAGATTTTCTTGATTTTAGAAATTATCTATTCCCTGCATCAGGATTTCAGAGTTTTCAGTTTAGGGAAATGGAAGTCATGCTTGGTCTGAAGCAAGATCGTCGTACTACCTATAATGACAAACCATATCATTGTGTATTTGCAGATACTAAAAAAGAAACTTTGGAAGGTCTAGAAAAAGGAAATTCTTTGCTTGACTTGATAGATGATTGGTTGGAGCGAACTCCTTTTTTGGAATTTGGGGAGTTTAGATTTGTGGAGGAATACCAAAAAGCTGTAGTTAAAATGCTTGACTTGGAGAAAGAAGCGATCATGAAAAGTGATATTCTTTCAGAAGAGTCGAAGCAAATGAGATTGACCATGTTGGGTGATACCAATACTTATTTTTCCAATATCATGAATGAGGAACGTCATATTCAATTGGTCAAAGAAGGCAAATTGCAACTTTCATACAAGGCTACTTTGGCGGCATTATTTATCAATCTATATAGAGACGAACCAATCTTGCACGTACCATTTTTATTGATATCAAAATTGGTTGAAATAGACGATCATCTCACCACTTGGCGATATAGACATGCTCAAATGGTGATGCGTATGTTAGGCAAAAAAGTGGGTACAGGCGGATCATCTGGGCATGAATATTTGGCTACAACAGCTGCAAAACACCATATTTTTGCAGATTTTCACAATGTGAGTACCTTGCTAATTCCTAGATCAGCATTGCCAGAATTGCCTGACAATTTTAGGAAAAATCTAGGTTTTTATTTTTCTGCAATGAAAGAATGAAATTCTTAAGCCAGATTTAGAAATTAGTTTTTATGCTAAACAATGTGAAAAAGAAACCAACTAATTGACATAATTTTTAATGATGACTCAACTTCATAAAATAGCGAATTATATAGGTGGACAAATGTCAAGTCCTATTTCCAATCTATATCTTGACAATTACGAACCAGCAACAGGTCAGCTTTATAGCCTGATACCTGACTCAGATCAAGATGATGTTAAGGAAGCAGTTGAAGCTGCAAAAAAGGCTTTTCTATTATGGTCATCTTTGAGTAATGAAGATAGGTCTGCTTGGCTGACAAAACTTGCAGACAAAATAGAAGAGCGTCTCGAAGAATTTGCAGCAGCTGAAAGTAAAGACAATGGAAAACCAATATCCCTTGCCAGAATGATGGATATCCCAAGAGCAGTGTCTAATTTCAAATTTTTTGCCCACGCTATTACACAATATCATTCAGAGTCTCATCACATGGAAGGTGTAGGAATTAACTATACTCTCCGTCAACCTATAGGCGTGGTAGGCTGTATATCACCATGGAATCTACCTTTGTATTTACTCACTTGGAAAATTGCACCAGCGTTAGCTGCGGGAAATACTGTAGTAGCCAAACCAAGTGAGATTACACCCTATACGGCTTATTTATTATCTCAAGTGTGCAAAGATATCAACTTTCCTGAAGGAGTACTCAATTTTGTACACGGTCTTGGTCCCAAAGTAGGCGAAGCCATTTGTGTCCATCCTGAAATCAAAGCAATATCATTTACAGGTGGTACATCTACTGGTAAAAGGATTGCATCCGTTGCTGCTCCCATGTTCAAAAAATTGTCATTAGAACTAGGTGGGAAAAATCCGAATATCATTTTCGCAGATTGTGATTATGAAGACATGCTAGCAACAACGGTCAGGTCGTCATTTGCCAATCAAGGACAGATATGTCTCTGTGGGTCTAGAATATTTGTTGAAAGACCTTTATATGAAAAGTTTAAGACTGATTTTGTAGCCAAAGTATCAAAACTCCAAGTCGGTGATCCTATCGACGACCAAACCAAAACAGGTGCAGTAGTTTCAGATGCGCACATGAATAAAGTATTATCTTATATAGAACTTGCAAAAACCGAAGGTGGAATCATTTTGACCGGTGGTGAGAGAGCATTACTATCAGGTAGATGTGCTGATGGTTATTTCATAAAACCCACGGTCATAGAAGGATTATCTTACGACTGTCGGACGAACCAAGAAGAAATATTCGGTCCAGTAGTTACGATTATGCCATTTGATACCGAAGAAGAAGTGCTTATGTATGCCAATAGTACCAACTATGGACTGGCTGCTACCTTATGGACTCAAAATTTATCCAGAGCACATCGGATGGCAGAAAAATTAGCTTCAGGTATCGTTTGGATCAATTGTTGGTTGGTGCGAGACTTGAGGACGCCTTTCGGTGGAGTCAAGAATAGTGGTGTAGGTCGTGAAGGTGGCATGGAAGCTTTACATTTTTTTACAGAAGCTAAAAATGTCTGTATTAAATATTGAAGTGTGAACAAGTGCTGAAATATTTATAAATAGTGGCTATCCACTATAACAATGATAGTTAATAATCTATACATTTGTGCTTTATTTAACAATCAAAAATTTTAAAAGCATGAGATGCCTTTTTATTCTAATGATTTCTTTAGTTTTATTTTCAGTTCAATCAAATGCCCAACAAGACTATACATGGGAAGATTACGGTATTTCGTTTACTCTTGCGGATGATTTTAAAGAAACAGTAAGCACGGGCGAAGAATTTTCTGCAACAGGTGACGGTATGGAAATGACTATCATTCCATTTACGGATGAAACGATCGACGATACGGATATTACAGCTTATACTATGAGCATTGCAGCATCTCTTAATCTTGCTAGGATTGACGATGTAAGCACAATTAATTTTAATGGATTCAAAGGTGGATATGCTGAAGGCGAACTTGATGGCGCAAAAATATTCATTATGGGTGTTATTGATCCCAATTCTGATACAAACTTCTTTGTTATTATTACATTTTTAGATGGAGACACCAATGCTGTAGATGAAGCTGTCAATATTTGCAAAAGTATTAGAAAGCTATAATTTGGTATAAATAAAAAAAGCGGTTTCCTCTTCTTTAAAAGGAAACCGCTTAAACATTTCGATATTATTTTTGCATGACCTATGTTTAATAGCTTCTACAAAAACTTCACAAAATTATGCAGATTTGGATATAAGCAACAATTTATAAACTTATGATGTTATAAATTTTGCTTATGAATATCCAGATATCCCAGTTAAAATATTTTATTGCTCTAGCAACTACTAGAAATTATAGTCTAGCTGCTATAAAGTCCAATGTATCTCAGCCCGCACTCAGCATGGCCATTAAAAAAATGGAAGACGAGTTGGGCATTATTTTGATAGACAGAAAAAGTAATCCGCTCACGCTTACTGAGAAAGGAGAGATATTGGCATCACAAATCATAAAGATTTTGGAAGAGATTCAGGTTATGGAAAAACTTGCATCAGATTTGCATCAAGAAGACATGAAAGGTTCTTTAAAAGTAAGCATCATACCGACACTAGCACCTTACATTATACCACTTTTCGTTCAGTTATTTAGCAAAAGATATCCAGAAACAGAATTAATCATTGAAGAAGAAACGACAAAATCTATTCTTCATAAACTAAAAACATCTGAAACCGATGCAGGCATTCTTGTCACTCCGATCGAAGAAAAATCATTGATCACTTATCCAATGTTTTATGAAGAATTTTATGTCTTCTTGCATAAAAAAATGGATAAAGCATATATACTACCGGAAGAAATAGATTTCAGACATTTGTGGCTGCTTGAAGAAGGACACTGCATGCGCCACCAAATGATTAAACTATGTGAGTTACGAAATATTGAAGAAAGCAATATCAAATACAATGCCGGTAGTATCGAATCTCTCATGAATATCACCGAAGCAAGTGGCGGCATGACCATCATCCCCGAATTGTCCACTTGGAATCTCTCACCAGATCGAAAGTCAAGGGTGATTCCATTCTACGCACCCACACCTGTGCGTGAGGTCAGTATGATTCACCATAAATTTACTACAAAACTTAGATTTATACTAGCATTGAAAGATGTCATTTCTGAAGTAATACCTAGTTACATGAAGTTTAAGGAAAATCTAAATAGGATTGATCTTGATTGATTATTCTTTAAACCATCCTGAATACATCACATAATTATTAGCAATTCTGTCTATTTCTCCAGAAATTAATTCTTGGCTTATGTCTTTCACTTTTTTTGCAGGCACTCCAGCGTAAATTGTTCCAGCTTCTACGTGTGTATTTTGAGTAACCACCGCTCCTGCAGCGATGATCGAATTGCTTTCTACAACACAATTATCCATAATGATTGCACCCATCCCTACTAGTACATTGTCATGAATGGTACAGCCGTGGACTATTGCATTGTGTCCAACGGATACATTATTGCCAATAATAGTTGGATACTTTTGGTATGTACAATGAATGACTGCACCGTCCTGAATATTGACCTTATGGCCCATTTTGATATAATTCACATCGCCTCTGATGACGGCATTAAACCACACACTACAATGGTCTCCCATACTGACTTCTCCTACAATAGTGGCATTTTCTGCTATATAACAATCATTTCCAAATGCCGGTGACTTGCCATTTACTGCTTTTATAATCATTTTTTTATTTTTTGTGAATCAATAATCGTTTTAATAATTTGACTTCCTATTTCAGATCGAATATTTAGTTCGTTAATTTTTTTATTGTCTCTTGTTGGATATACCCTGTTTGAGAGAAAGACATAAGTTAAGTTGTATTTTGGGTCGACCCAAGTAAAAGTGCCCGTAAATCCTGAGTGACCATAACTTATCTCAGATGCTAGAGATGGTCCATTTTGAATGTTAGGGTTAAAATCCTTTTTGTCAAAACCTATCCCACGTCTAAGTTGAAATTCAGGAAATTGATATTTTGTACATTCATTGATGACTTTAGGTTCTATATATTTTTTACCACCATAACTGCCATCATTAAGATACAATTGCATGATTTTTGAAAGATCATTCGCATTACCGAATAGACCCGCATGTCCAGAAATGCCACCCATCATAGCTGCTCCTTCATCGTGAACTCGTCCATGTATCAGATTGTTTCTAAATAGGCTATCATATTCTGTTGGAACTATTTTTTCAAGAGATGATTTAGGATTATAACTTAATGAATTTGCCCCAATTGCTTTGTAAGTTTCTTGGAGGTAGAATGGCATAGTTTTGCCAGAAAGTCTCCTAATTATTTCTGGATAAAGGTAAAAATGCAAGTCGCTATATAAATAATCATACTTACTACCATTTGATTTATTTGAAGGTGTATTTAGCTCCGACTCTTTGATTTGTTGAATGATTTTTTTATGATAATTATGATAAAGCCAAAGATGATCTGCTACTTGTATGGAATATTCATTTGATTGTTCTTTTTGAAAAGTCTTAGCCTTCCAAACTAAGCCATACTTGTTCGTGATATCTTTCCATAATGTCGGATCATTTTTAATTGATGAGGTGTAATCAATTGATTTTGTGGTTTTTTTGCCGAAAAGTCTTTTGAAGAATCCAGGTTTTTTATAAACAAATACAAATCTTTTTTCTAATGCAGTTTCTGTTAATAAAGCATGCTGAAGCGTACCTAAACTGTCAATAGCATCTTTCCAGAAAGGAATCCACGATTTCAGTCCTGAGCGATGTGTGAGCATATCTCTAAAGGTAAGATCAGCCTTGTTGCTACCTTTAAATTCTGGATAATAATCTACCAATTGTGCATCCAAATCAAATTTTTCTTCACTCATTAATTGCATGACGGCTAGCATAGTGCCACTTATTTTTGTGATCGAAGCAAGATCATAAAGATCAGAAGTTTTGACCAGTCCTTTTGTTTGATTATTTGTGGTCGGAGCTTTTTTAAGTGTCGTTTGTAGGTTAGAAGTATTGTCCATGGCATCATCAATAAATGCATATTTTGCATCTGTTGTTATGTTATTTATTTTCCCAAACGCACCATCTTCGTACTTATGATAGCCATAAGCTTTTTGAAAAATGACCATATTGTCTTTTGTAACCTGAAGCACACATCCAGGATAGGCATTTGCGTTGAGCCCAACATTCACAACAGAATCAAGCCTGTTTTCAAGCATTACCCTTTCAATACCAACCAACTCTGGCACGCCATAGGACAATCTTTGTATAGGATGAAGATCTATGCCCATTCCTTCATAAAAAGAATTGTCAAGCGAAATAGGCAATTTTCCTCTAGTTGGAATTGCTCCAAAAATCGCTTGTGCTGCTGCTGATTCTGTGAGTGGCGTCATCTGATAAGCCATCAATAGCGTATGAGATTTTGCCAATTCTGGGATTTTGCCCAGTAAAAATGGATTTCCAAAGATCGACAGTACAACATTATTTTGGACAGCTAATTTGGATATATGTTTTATGTTTGAAGGGGTCAATCCATATTTGCTACTTGCCCTGATATTGATCAAATGTATACCAACCAAAACCACATCATACATAGATGTTTTTTCTACAATGCTTTGTACCAATGAGTCATTTGCTTCTTTCGGAATGTGGTAGTAATCTACATCTGTATAATTTTTTACCATTCTTAAAAAATCAGATTCATAAGTACCTTCCACAGATACAACAGCTATTCTTTGGGTTAAATCATTTATTGGAAGTATTTTTTTGTCATTTTTCAAACAGGTTATGCTTTCATGGGCAAAACGATGATTTAGGACATCAGCTTTAATCGAATTTAAGTCTTCGACTAGGTTTTTCATTTCGATAGGTTTATATTTGTCCAAACCCACCCAAGATTTTGCCATCAAGATTTTTTTGACTTTAGTATCTAGGATTTTCATACTGATTCTCCCACTATTTACCGCATCTTTGATTGCTTGAAAAGAAATAGGAACATCTATAAAAGTCTCTAGGACATCATTACCAGCTAGTAATGCTTGGACCATTGCTTCCCCTGGAGGGAAATTTTTAACAGCTCCTTCCATTTCCATGGCATCCGTAAAAGTAAGGCCTTCAAATTTTAAGTCTTTGCGCAATAATTTATCAACAATGGCAGGAGAAAAAGTGGATGCTAAACCTGAAGTAGTATCAAGTGCAGGAATATTCAAATGTGCCGTCATGACACCACTAAGTCCAGCATCAATCAATTTTTTGAAAGGATACAACTCTATGTCTTTGAGCCTTGAAATATCATGTTTTATCAAAGGCAAGTCATGATGAGAATCTACATCTGTATCGCCATGTCCTGGAAAATGTTTGGCTGTACAAAACAATCGTTGGCTTTGCATTCCTTTCATATATGCCAGTCCTTTGTTGGCAACAGCTTCTTTATTTCCGCCAAAAGACCTGAAATTAATCACAGGATTATTAGGATTATTATTGACATCAACCACTGGGGCATAATTGATGTGAACACCTATCCGTTTGCATTGTCGCGCTAATTCTATTCCCATTGCTTCCAGTAAATCATCTTGTCCTTGCACTGCACCCAAAGTCACTGCATATGGAAATCGATCTGTACTATCTAGTCTCATGCCAAGTCCCCATTCAAAATCTTGGCCTATCATCATCGGCGTTTTAGATAGTTTTTGTAGTCGATTTGTAATTTGAGCTTGTATCGTAGGATTAGAAGCAAAAAAAACGATACCGCCTATTTTATATTCTTTGACCCACTGCTCAAGAGTAGCTAAATCATGCGGTTTACCAGAATAATTACCACGTGGCATCAGCAATTGACCAATCTTTTCTTCCAGTGTAAGACTTGCAAAAACAGAATCTACCCATTTGATATTGTGATCTGTCAAAAATGCTGGTTTTTGCCCTGATCCTACAGCGGAATACATCAAACAAGCTAAGATACTTAACCATTTATGAATAGAAATCATGAATTTACATATTAAAGAATGACAAAAGTAGTGAATCCAACTCAAGTTAGCTGAATTATCAAAAGAATTATCTTAGCTAAACTATAACGATCGAAGTGTGAGACTTAGATCTCTTAATTATTTAATTTTCAGATTGTTGATCGGCCCCAATCTGATGTGTCAATGGTATCACTTCGATAAATTACCCTTTTATCAAACACAAAAATATTTTTAGTGAGATAACAACTATTCGTCGTAGCGTCCGCCTTTAGGTACGGAACAACATAACAAACGGCATCCTGCCGATTTTTGTCACGCCTTCGTGCCTTAGTGGCAATTAAATTTTCCAATAAAAAACATCCAAAACCTATCCATTTTTCTTGTCAAAAAAACTTATCTTTATACCAGCGTCTTTTACAAAAAATCAAATGCCAGCACAAGCCTAAACATCTGCTAATGTTAACCCGAAACGCATAAAAACTACCATTTTTCACAAAAACCACAATAGGGTTGTCCCGACGTTGTGCCGAGGTTGTCTCGACCTTGGCCCGACTACACTCCATATACGCTCCACATGAACTTCCACCACGCTCCATATACAATTCATTAATGATTGGTTGAAACCCCTACAACTCTCCTGCTTCATTTCAACTTTATACAATCTTTACCTTAAGTATGATGAGAAAGGTATTAATCACATATTTTTTATCTTTGTAGCTCAATTTCAATTTTTAATTAGAATATTCAAAGCCTTTTGTTACTTTGTGTTTTCTTTAATCCAACTCGACATCATGGACAGACAATATGATATCATACTTTTCGGTGCAACTGGTTTTACTGGCGCTTTGGTGGCAAAATACCTTGCAGATCATGCAAAGATAGAGCATATTTCTTGGGCAATTGCAGGTAGAGACTCAGACAAACTGAATGAAATTAAGAGTGGATTGACCACAAAACCCGAAATAGTCATTGCTGATGTAAAGGATGTCGATAGTTTGAATTTTATGGCTTCCAAATGTAAGATATTGATGAATACAGTAGGGCCATTCAATTGGTATGGCAAAAATGTAGTCAAGGCATGTATAGACAATCATACGCACTACTTAGATATCACTGGCGAGCCTTCTTTTGTAGCAGATGTGTACAATTCTTATTTCCAAGAAGCAGAAAACCAAAAATCGTGTATCGTAAATTGTTGTGGATTTGATAGTATACCTGCTGATTTTGCAGCATGGCTCACAGCCAAAAAACTACCCAAAGACGAACCAAAATCGCTGAAAGGTTACATACGCACCAATGCTACTTTTTCAGGTGGAACATTGACTACAGCTATTCAAGCACTTCACATGGAAGTGGAAAAAACATCTATCAAAACTAAAATAAAAAGACATAAAGATGCACCCAAAATCCCTTTAAAAATTCATTACAATAAAGAGATAAAAGGTTGGGGTATACCAATGCCTGTCGTAGATCCACACATTGTAAAACGAAGTGCACATAGATTGTCAAACGACTATGGAGTAGCGGTTTCTTATGGACAATTTTTTGTTAGATCATCATTTGGCAAGGTGGTAAAAACAGTTTTCCCTATTGTATCAGCTATGTTTTTGGTTAGATTCAAAAGTTTTCGGAAAAAAATGTTTGACAAATTTAAGCCAGGCACAGGACCAAATGAAGCTAGAAGAGCAGAAAGCAAATTTGAAGTTATCTGTATTGGCAAGTCTACTACTTCTGAAGCTAGGACTATATTTTCGGGTGGGGATCCAGGGTATAATGAAACAGCAAAGATGTTTTCACAATCTGCATTTACACTCTTAGACCTAATCAAAAACAATACGATAAAGTATGGTGTACTAACTCCAGTAGAAGCCTTTGGGATGGATTTGGTAGAAAGACTTAGAAAAGAAGGTATACGAATAGACTAGTGCTCTGACTACTGATATCTAACATATATCTTATCAATAATATCAGCCAAATCCTTATCTTTTTGGGTGACAATATCGCCTGCATCGTGGGTTGATAATTGAAAATCTATTTTATTATAAGTATTAGTCCACGTAGGATGATGGTTTATTTTTTCAGCATGGATAGCTACTTCGGTCATAAAAGCAAAAGCCTGTACAAAATCCTTAAAAGTCAGTGATGCTACCAATTTATTATTTTCTTCTTTCCAACTCATGTTATTCTATTTATTAAACTAACAGTCAAAAGACCAATGAGTTGTGAAGATGCATCTATCTATTAAGATTGTCCATTGTTAACTTCAAGCCAATCGTTGCAAAATTTTTGACAGCTTCTCCAGCTTTGATAATCATCTTTTCTACATCATCTTTTTCATGGACTTTCCACTTTCCTAGTACATAGTTTACTTGTTGACCAGGATGAAAGTCCTTGCCGATTCCCATACGAAGACGGACATAATTGTTATGACCAAACTTCTCTTGAATATCCTTGAGTCCATTGTGGCCTCCATCACTTCCTTTGTCACGAAGTCTCATTTTACCAAGGTCAAGATGTAGATCATCTACTATGACAAGCAAGTTTTCTGGCTGGATTTTATGTTTATCCATCCAATATTTCACGGCTTTTCCACTGAGATTCATATAGGTAGAAGGTTTTAGTAATATAAGCGTTCTCCCTTTATGTTTTATTTCTGTGAGATCGCCATGGGTATTCTGAGAAAATGAAACGCCTGCATCTTTTGCCAGATAGTCTACTACATCAAATCCAATATTGTGTCTCGTATTTGCGTATTCTGAGCCAATATTTCCTAATCCTACAACGAGAAATTTCATCTGATCTATTACAATTTTATTTGGTGTAAATAACTTTTTTATCCATGCTAACATGGCACAAAATTAGTCATTTTGAATAGAAATTTATGATTATTACATAAGATAAACACACTTTCTGGACATTCTAGCTGACTTTGTAGATAATACACCTTACTTTTACACCCAATATTTCAACATCACAGATGAGCATTTATATTAAAGACGTACTGGGTTTTGCAAAAAAAATGACTATCCGTCGTGCTGTAAATGCTTTGGGATTGATAACATCATTTTATTTGACAAAGTGGTTGCACAAACCTATCCAATGGGGATTGCCCATGACAATATCCATCGAGCCTACGACTGCTTGTAATCTTAGGTGTCCAGAATGTCCATCAGGATTAAGGATTTTCAGTCGTGAAACGGGCAATCTTAAGGAAGATTTTTTCAGAGCAACAATTGATGATTTATATAAGGATCTTATTTACTTGATCTTTTATTTTCAAGGCGAACCATACATCAATCCTAATTTTCTTGAGATGGTAAAGTATGCTTCTAACAAAGGTATCTATACCATTACATCTACCAATGGACATTTTTTGAATGATGAGAATGCTCGTAAAACCATAGAATCTGGACTTGATAGAATGATTATATCTGTGGACGGCACAACTCAAGAAGTGTATGAAAACTACAGGAAAGAAGGCAAATTGGAAACCGTACTCCAAGGTGCTCGCAATGTGGTTAAATGGAAAAAGGAACTCAAATCTAGTACACCACACATCATATTTCAGTTTTTGGTTGTAAAACCCAATGAACATCAGATCCCAGAAATCTATAAACTTGCCAAAGAAATTGGCGTTGATGAGGTAAAACTCAAAACGGCACAAGTTTATGATTACGAACAAGGAAATGATCTAATTCCTACCATCGATAAGTATTCTCGTTACAAACAGAAAGAAGATGGAACGTATATGGTAAAAAACGAACTGCTTAACCATTGTTGGAAGCTTTGGCATGCTTGTGTCATTACTTGGGACGGATTGGTCGTACCCTGTTGTTTTGACAAAGATGCTACACATAGACTAGGTGATCTTAAGCAATTGAAGTTTAGGGAAGTTTGGAAGGGAGAAAGTTATCAAGCTTTCAGGACGTCCCTATTAAAAGGTAGAGATCAGATTGACATTTGCACCAATTGTACAGAAGGATGTAAGGTTTGGGCTTAAGCTTTCTCCATATTGAAATCCTTTATAATTAATCCATTTCCTACCCAAATACTTATGCGATAAGTGACAAATGAAAAAAACGGCGCAGCGAGTACGTCAATTGAATAATGCACATGCTGTATCATAACCATCGAACCTACTAAAAATCCAGAGATAAATAATAAGTTTTTTATCCGTCTTTGCTCCACGATTAGTCCAATTAGGATAAGATTTGCTGTGTGTCCTGAGAAGAACAAATCCTTTAATAAGACGTGACCTCCATAGAAAAGTGTTTCGATGACAGGGTCCGTAAGTGGAATGATATCAACAGGTGGTTCTAGGGGCAGCAGATAAAGCGTAAGTGCTCTGAAACAACAAATAACTATGGCTGCAATAAAAAAATAAACGGTAGTCGTAGGTTTTCTAAAAATATAAATTAATCCCAAAAATATAGGAACCAATGTAAAGATACTTATAACTGTACTCAAGTCTATTGGATTAAACAATTTTAATATGGGATCATTAAAAACCATACCTGATCTTGTTTCATTCCATTCCATAAAACGAGTAAATACAAATACAAGACTCAGGCATGAAATTGCAAGAATTGAGAATTGAATTAATCTCGTTTTTGATGAAAAAAATGACTTCCAAGCGATCATTATGTGATATTTCCTTTTTAAAAGTCCACAAAGGTACATTATTTGAAAAAAAAAATTTAAAAAATTGTTTACATTTCCATCAAATAGTTATAACTTTGCACCCGCTAACGAAGCATTGACCCATGGTGTAATGGTAACACTCCGGTTTTTGGTACCGTCATTCTAGGTTCGAGTCCTAGTGGGTCAACATAATCCCTTGATAATTAATAGATTGTCAAGGGATTTTTGTTTTATGCCAAAACTGTATTTTTTTCTTCAAACCTTTTACCTTGATCAGCCATTCTAACTCATTCATTTATTTTATCACGATAATTTAGAAACATTGATAAATTAAATTGTAAATTTGCCACATGGTATAAAAGTTGTTTATATTTACGACAAGAAAAATTAAATAGCAATATTTTTGATTTTACTTGTATTTAGTATGACTTCTCTGATTTAGATAAATATTAATTTTTTTGATTTGCTGGAAATATTCAGAAAAAATCTCTTCATAAATAATATATTGCTACTGCCATATATCTTTATATTGCGTTTAAATACATTATTAAACCCTGTAGGATATAAACCGCATCAAGCCGAAAGTATTCTTATGGATTTGCTATATGAATTTCTTCCTAATGCATTGATTCAGAACATAATAGCAAACATTCTGATTTTTATTCAGGTATTATTAATTAATCAGATTTTTATCAAAAACAGGATATCTAAGGAAATTACCTTATTTGCAGGCCTACTTTATATTTTATTTGTATCCCTTATATCTGACAATAACTTACTTTCTCCTATTCTTATAGCAAATACCTTTATTATAGTAGCAGTGGCAAATTTGCTAAATACTTATAAACTTCCTAATGCAACAGTCTACATATTCAATACAGGATTTTTTATAGGCGTCGCTTCTGCTATCTACACTCCCTATTTTGCTTTTATTTTATTCGGTATCATTGCACTGTTGCTACTGAGATCTTTTAAAATATTAGAGAAACTTCAGTTTTTTATAGGAATTTCATTGCCATATTTTTTTCTGTTTACTTATAAATATTGGAATGATATAAAGTTTGCTGATTTAGATTTTGTTAAAGAGATATTCTTTAGATTTCCTGTGCTGAATAGTGATATTCTTTTTATATTTTATGTTTCAGTAATATTCTTGTTCTTGTGCGTCGCCTTTGCTGTTTTCAATTATCCATCTTTTACAAGCAAAAAAAGTATTCAAAGTCAGAAAAAAATAGATATTGTATATTGGTTTATGCTATTTACGTTAGTGTCATTTTTCATATTTAAGACAAATAGTACAATTCATTTGATTTCTCTTTCATTACCATTATCGATATTAATAGGTATTTATTTAAGTGATTCAAAGCGAATTATATTTAATGAGCTTATACATATTTTTGTCATTGCATTGATTTTTATCACGCAGTTTAAATTGATTAACTTTTAAAATAATTACCTAACGTGGCGTTAATCTTTTATTAAAGCGAGATGCATGGAAAGTTATAAAGTAAATAAATGGTTACTTTTGCAATCTATTTAGATTTTTATTTTTTCAATCGGTTATAATCTATCATAAATGTATTTATCAATTATATTTTCTACCATATTCTCAGTATTTAATTTTTTTGGCGAAAAGGGCAGTCCAGTGACTTGGACATTTGAGACAAAAAAAGTTGACGATCATAATATTGAACTGATCGCCACGGCATCCATACAAAAGACATGGGTTTTGTATTCACAATTTACAGACGATAATGGTCCCATTCCGACATCTTTTGTAGTAAATAATATTGAAATGAAATTTGATGAAAAATCAAAAGCAATCAAAGAATTTGATAGCATGTTTGATGTAGAAGTAATCAAATTTAAAGAAAAAGCAGTTTTTACCAAAACATTTCCAATTAAGAAAGGCGAGTCGCTATCAGGCTATGTCACTTACATGACGTGTGATGGTGAAAAATGTTTGCCACCTGTAAACGTTAATTTTGATTTGAAATTTTAAATGTAATATTAATACAACTAAATATAATGAAACACTTTATTTTATTATTTTTTGTGTGGTTCTTAGGATTAACTATCCAGGCTCAGAATGAGAATCCCGTTAAATGGAAATTTGAAATTGAAAAATCATCCGTGCTAAATGAATTTAAATTAAAGTATACGGCAAAAGTAGATAAAGGATGGACTATATATTCACAATATACATCTGATGATGGACCAGTCCCAACATCAATTAATTATGAAGCCAAAGATGGTATGGAACTCATAGGTAAAGCCACAGAGTCAGGATACAAAAAGGAAGGAATGGATCCTTTATTTGAAGTGAACGTGATCAAATTTTTAGCTGATAAGCCATTTGTCATTGAACAAAAGATTAGTGTCAAAGATCCCAAAAAGCCTATTATAGGATATGTCAATTATATGGCATGTGACAGTAAAAAATGTTTACCTCCGACTGATGTAGAATTTAGTTTTATAATACCATCTGAAAATAAATCATCTTCAGATACAAAAGGATCTGGGAGTGCAGGAATGGCAATAGGAGAAATGCAAAAAGATCCTGTTGACACATTATCTACACCAAGCACATTAGCCATAGATACGATGGCGAAAGTTTCTAATGATTTTGCTGTAGGGGCGATAATTAACGGGGATAAAATTGACCAAAAAGTATCTTCGTTAGTTTCAACTTATAAAAACCCTCTATCTAATTGTGGAGGTACTGAAGAAAAAAAAGAAGGACTCTTTTGGACGTTTTTCTTAGGACTCATAGGGGGATTTATAGCATTGCTAACACCTTGTGTGTTTCCAATGCTGCCGATTACAGTAAGCTTTTTTACCAAAGATACCAAACGAAAAGGATGGGTCAATGGATTGATTTATGGAGCATCTATTATCGTAATATATGTTGTTATAGGGATATTGATCACAAAACTTCTGGGTCCTGAGGCTTTAAATAAACTATCTACAGACTGGATTGCAAATACTCTTTTCTTTTTGATTTTTATTGCCTTTGCATTTTCATTTTTTGGATATTATGAGATAACTCTCCCAAGTACTTGGAGTACCAAAAGCGATAGAATGGCTGACAAAGGTGGCTTAATTGGCATATTTTTCATGGCCTTTACACTTGCGCTTGTATCATTTTCATGTACTGGACCAATCATCGGTACAGCTTTAGTAGAAGCCAGTGATTCTACATTGGGTCCTGCGGTAGTGATGTTAGGTTTTTCTACAGGATTGGCCTTGCCATTTGGACTATTTGCAGCATTCCCAGCCTGGCTCAATACTTTGCCAAAGTCTGGATCTTGGATGAATTCTGTAAAAGTCGTTTTAGGTTTCTTAGAGTTAGCTCTAGCTTTTAAGTTTTTATCAGTCGCTGATATGACAAGCAATTGGGGAATATTAAAGTATGAATTTTTTATGGGAATTTGGATCGTAGTGTTTACTGGGATGGCGTTATACCTATTTGGAGTTTTCAAATTTCCACATGATAGTCCAATAAAAAAGCTATCAACAACACGTATGACCTTAGGCGCACTTGTTATTGTTTTTGTACTTTATTTGGCATCAGGGTTTAGGATCAATGAAAAAACTGGCGATTATACTGCTTTAACATTGATGAGTGGTCTCGCACCACCTGCAAATTATAACTTCTTTTTAAAACCAAAGGAAGTAGATGCTGAGATCAAGGCAAAATATCCATCTTACTCAAAATGTGCTAATAACATCAATTGTTTTAAAGACTATTTTGAGGGAATGGCTTATGCTAAGGAAGTTAACAAATCTGTTTTGCTAGACTTTACGGGTTATGGCTGTGTAAATTGTCGTAAAACAGAAGAACATATTTGGGTTGATGATCGAATTAGAAAAATACTAAACCAAGATTTAGTATTAATATCTCTCTATGCTGATGATAGAAAAACTTTATCTAAAGTTTATATTTCATCAAATTCCGGAGTTAAACTTCGTACTGTAGGAAGTAAATGGGCTGATTTTCAAAAAGTTAATTTCGAGCAAATTACTCAACCACTTTATGTTATGGCCACAAATAATCAAGAAGTCATAAGCAAGCCGAGAGGTTTTGTAGAAGGAATTGACGGTTATCTTGAATTTTTAGAATGTAGTCTGAAAGAAGCTAGAAACCAATAATTTTGTAATTCTTTACAAAAAATATTGTATAAATGTAGTTTTGTGTATCATCTTTGCAGAAATTTTGTGATTTATGAGAAGTTTAGTTTTGTTTTTTGGTCTTGTTTTTATGTTTCTTTCATGTAGTGATGACGAGTTGTCTGTAGAAGAACAATTTGCGATAGACGAAAAATTGATACAAGATTATCTTAAAACCAATAATCTTACAGCTGAAAAAACACCTGATGGTCTTTATTATATCATAGAAAATCCAGGTGGTGCAGAGAAGCCAATAGTCACGAGTACTGTAAATGCTACTTACAAAGGATATTTTCTCGATAGTACTGTGTTCGATTCAGGAACAAATGCTTCGTTTGAACTTTTTAACACTATACTAGGCTGGCAAAAAGGGATTCCTAAGTTCGGTCGTGGTGGGAAAGGCAAGTTATTAATCCCATCTAAATTTGGATATGGTACATCATCTAGACCTGGAAGAGCAAATGCAGTACTAATATTTGATATAGAAGTCCTTAATTTTGATTTAACTGCCGAAGAGCAATTTGCTGTGGACACCAAGCTAATTGAAGACTATTTAATTGCTAAGAATCTTACAGCTGAAAAAACGCCAGAAGGTATATTTTATATAATAGAAAATGAAGGTAGTGCAGAAAAACCAAAAATAACAAATACTGTCGTAGCAACGTATAAAGGATATTTCTTAGATGGTGTTGTTTTTGACTCAGGAAGTAATGTATCCTTCCCACTTGCCAATGTAATCCAGGGCTGGCAAAAAGGGATTCCTAAGTTTGGACGTGGTGGCAAAGGAAAGTTATTTATACCATCTAAATTTGCATATGGTAAATCTTCTACTCCTGGTAGAGCGAGTGCAGTACTAGCATTTGATGTAGAAGTGCACAACTTTTAAACCATAATGAAATTTACACCATACCTTCTCATTTTATTGAGTTTCTTTTGTTTGTCATGTACTAGTAGTTCAGATGATAATACTGATGATATTCTGGCATATGTAGAAGCTAACAAACTCACTATTACGGATACATTATCTGGCGTATTAGTCTGCGTAATAAACGAAGGAAGTCTAGAGAAGCCAAAGATTGATTCTACAAAATCTGTTACTTTTACAGTAGAAGGTGAGTATCTAGATGGGACTGTTTTTGATAATAATGCAAGCGAAAATCCTACTACTATAAATATGGGTGCCTTGCTCGAAGGACTTAGAATAGGTATGACAAAATTTGGTCGTAATGGATCAGGAACTATCATTGTACCACCTGACCTTGGGTTTGGGGGCAATCCACCTAGAGGTATCCGTCCTAATGCAACATTAGCTTTTAAAATTCAACTCTTAGACTTCAAATAATATTTTCTACAAGGTTTGATCTACACTTTGGATGACAGACTCATCTATGTTTTTAAAAAATGAAGATAACTTGAGTTTTGCTTTTGTTCTTACTTCCGCATCTATATAACAAGCGATGCTCACTAGTCCAAAACTAATAACACCCAAATCGTCTGTAAATCCAATAAAAGGTGTCAAATCTGGCAGTCCATCTAACGGTAATAAGAGATACGCAATCGCACCTGTGATGATTCTTTTTGCCCATGGTGGTGTATGTTCTGATTGGTAGGCATAAAACATTAACAGTACAGAATATATAAGTTTTATCCCCAATTTGTGAATACGTTGGTAGATAAACTGAAAAAGATTATTTTTAATCATTGGTTGCAAAAGGTTTATGATCTTATAACACGAAAGTAAGCCTATTAATTTCAAGAATTGTATAAATTAGATAGATGACTAAATTAAGTCGACATTTTCTTGTTCTGTACTTTTTTTGATAAACTTATTTTTTTTAAAGTTTTGTTAAAATATTGTAAAATTATACTTCAAATTGTATTTTATTCTACTTTTCCACCATCAAACGAACTTTAAAATTTCATATTAAACAATAAAATCAATACAATACTATGAAAAAACTTGTTTTTTTATTAATTATGATGGCAAATGTATCATTATTTGCACAAAAGTATAACATCAAAGGCACCATTCAAGACACACTAAACGAACCGCTCATAGCGGCGACAGTAATGCTTTTAGATATGGATTCTGTATTGGTGGAATATACTCAAACAGATGCAAAAGGTGTATTTGAGTTTAAAGGCGTGAGAGATCAGCAGTGCATAATTAAGACCAGTTACTTGGGGTATTTCCCACAAACCATTCCTATAAAGCATACTTCTGGAAACATAGATATGGGAATCTTAAAAATGGAAGAAATCGGTAAAGAACTAATGGAAATCGTCATCAAAGAAGCAAAGGCACCATTGCGTTTGCGCGGTGATACAGTAGAATATGATGCAAGCCAATTCAAAGTACCTGAAGGTTCGACATTGGAAGACCTTTTGCGTCGATTACCAGGTCTCGAAGTTGGACAAGATGGGTCTATAGAGGCAGATGGTAAAGGCGTTAGCAAGCTTACGGTAGATGGAAAAACATTTTTTAGCGATGACCCAAAATTTGCTATAAAAAATCTTCCTGCCGAAGGTGTATCAAAAGTCCAAGTGTTCGATAAAAAAAATGAAGAAGCACTTTTAACTGGTAAATCTTCTGCCACAGAAGAAAAAACCATGAATATAGAACTAAAAGAAGAGTTCAAAAAAGGTGGTTTCGGAAAGGTCACAGCTGGTGGAGGAGTGGAATCTCGCGGTGAGTTAAAAGGAAATTATAATAAATTTGACTCAAAAAATCAATTTTCTCTGGTTGGTGTTGCCAATAATACTGGTAGAAATGGATTGTCTTGGGATGATTATCAAGATTTTATGGGGGCAAATGCATGGGGAAATAATGATGACTATGACTATGGATTTGGGGGAGGCAATAGATGGTTTGGCGGTGGTGGCGGAGGCTCGGGACTTGAAAATAAAGTGAGTCAATCTTTTTTCTCTGGCAATAATGGCGGCTTCCCAACTAATATATTAGGAGGTGCCAATTATAATTATGATCACAAAAAGAATAGAGTTGCTTCTAGATATTTTTATCAAAATACAGGTAATGTAAAAGAAACGTTTTCTAATTCTCGAACATTCTTGCCGGATTTTTCTCTAGACAACGGAAGATTTGAACTTGACGATAGAAAAAACACAAACCATAGAGCAGAGTTTGTTGTCGAACATGATATAGACAGTTTATTCACGGTGATAGCAACTTCAGATCTCGCCTTCGTTAATAACACAAATACACAGAGTGGATCATTATCAATAAAGAGAGATGCCAACCAATTGACTAGTACGTCCGAATTCAATAATGGTTCAGAACTCGAAGGTCAATTGATCAACGCTTCAATGTTGCTTCGTAAAAAATTTAAAAAGGCAGGAAGAGCTATCGGAGTTAATTTTTCATATTTGAGTACTGATGTGACCGACAATCAAACCCGTTTTTCTACCAATACATTTCTTTCATCTTCAGGAGAATTGGATAGCTTAGCTTTTCTTAGACAATATAATATCGATGATTTAAATAAATACGTGCTTAAAGCAAATGCCCTAATTAGTGAACCATTAAGCAAGAAGTTTTTTTTGAAAGTTTTCTATAATTTTAGCTCGAGAAATGAAGATGGTCAGCGTATAGTGAATGATGAAGAAAATCAAAATCGAGTGACCAATAACTTTTTGAGTAGAATATACGATAACCAAATTCAAAACCATCGTTTAGGTACGTCATTGACTTTTTCACCCAAAATCATCAATGTCACTATCGGTGCAGCACAACAAGTTTTCGACTTAAATGGCACTTACAGATCTCCACAAGCTGATCTATTTAGTGGTAAAGTAGACAATTCTTTTGATGTATTTATACCATATATCGATATTAACGCCAATATCAGTAGGAATACATGGATGAGTGCAGATTATTCACTCAATGTTGAAGAACCTACTATCGAAAACTTATTACCAGTTGTGGATTACACCAATCCTTTATACATCATAGAAGGTAATCCAGATCTTTTACCATCTAGATCTCATGATATTGGCACTTACATAAGTCATTCTTGGCCATCAAGCGGGATCAGAGCCAATCTAAATTTGAGTTATTCATATTTTGAAGACCAAGTTATTTACAAACAAAATGTTGATGAAAATTTAGTCACATCATCTAAGCCTATTAATTATTCAGGTGGCAATCAGTTTTGGTCAAATGCTGGAGTTAGTTTTCCTATCATAAGAAATAAACTCAAGGCAAGGTTGAGCGCTGCTTACACAGGCAGCAAAAGTTTCGCTTTGGTAAACGAGGTGTTGAATACAACGGATACTAGAGGAAAACGTGGAAATATTAATTTGGACATTACTCCATTGGATGGTGTGGCCATTTATCTATCGGCAAATCTTTATACCAGTAATACTGCTTACGATATCGATAAAACCCAAGATCAAGACATCGTCAGAAACAATTATAATGTAGAGTTTAATACAAAACTAGGCAAAGGATGGTTTTGGAACTCAAGCTTAGCTTATTCTATATTTACCAATGAAAGATTCGGCATGGCTCAAGAAATTCCTATCCTAAATATGTCGATTTACAAACAATTTCTCAAAGGAAACAGAGGCGAGTTAAGACTTTCGTTGTATGATGCCTTTAACAAAAACGTGCTCATTTCTCAGACCACGTCTCCTTCTAGAGTTTTTGATTCACGTACACCATCATTGGCAAGATATGGTATGCTATCATTTTCATATAATATAAAAGGTATGAAATCGAGTGTAGAAAGGAATAATTATTGGTATTAAAATTTAAAAATAAGCAATGAGAAATAAAATTTGGTTAATACTTGCAGTCTGTATCATCTCTGGCAATTTGCACAGCCAATCAGGAAAAATTACTTTTAATCGAAAGGTTAATTGGCTTAATATTATCAAAAAACTGCCTTATCTCTCACAAGAAGAAAAAGATAGGACGATGCTAGTTTGGGGAAAAGATACAAACAAAGGTCAAGATTATATTCTTACTTATGTAGACAGTATGAGTATTTATCTAGAAAAAGAAAGTGATGAAAATTTCGGCTACAATTGGAGTGATGATCCAGATATTATATTGAGAAATCATAGTGCAAAGTCAACAAAAGATATCCGGTTTCTATTAGGCAAAAAATATCTAATAGAAGACGATATGCCGAGATACAAATGGAAAATCCTGAATGAACTAAAAGATGTGGCTGGCTATGTCTGTATGAAAGCAGAAACTAGAGACACGGTTAATAATATCGTGGTAGAAGCTTGGTTTACCGATAAGATACCTTTTCGTGGTGGTCCAGAAGGATTTTCAGGATTGCCTGGGATGATTCTTGCATTGGATATGAATATAGACGATGTGAATATAGTGGCAACAAAAGTTGAGCTATCAGAAACGCCAATTGTACTGCCCATCCCTAAAAAAATGAAAGGAAAGGCAACAACCTATCAAGATTACAACGAAAAAAAGATGAAACACATCAAACTGAGTGTAGAAGGCAAACGTAACCCGTATTGGGATGTACCTTACTAAAAATTCACAAAGAGTTTAGGAAAAAAGAGATTGTTTTTTAACTTTGTCATTCATAATTAAAAAACATTCATCATGGGTAGAGTTCTTTTATACATTTGTGTTTTTTTGGTATTGAGTTCATGTGGTAAAGACGAAGATACTGGAAACGGTTCATTAGTAGATATCACTAGTAAATCTCAATTTGAAACGACTATTAACTCAGGCGTTTCAGTTGTATTTTTTCACGCTACTTGGTGTCCGAAATGTAAAGATCAGCGACCTGCTGTAGAAGGATTGACAACAGAAAGTGAACTTAAAGATGTTAAATTTGGTCAAGTAGATTATGAGAAAGTTAAAGATGTTGTTACAGAATATGGCGTATTGGGTTTCCCGACTATTTTGATTTTTAAAAATAATGTAGAAGTTGGACGATTTGAGAATCCTGGGCATAGCCAGAAAACATTGAGCGATAAGGTCAAAAGCTTACTTTAATCATAGCAATGGTCCTATTTTACGACCAATTTTTATCTTTCCAAATAACCAATTTCCCATCATTAACGCATGTACACCAAAGACATCCATCGACACTTAGGACAAAGACTAAAAGACATCAATATTACAGATGGAAGTTTGGATACATCATTTTTGATGAGATATTCTGCCAATATTACAACAATCCAAGACCTTTTTTATCAGATTTATGGTAATCATGGTGACGTAGAAAAATGGTACGATAAATTATTGTCCACTATCAATAATGCTTATGACCAAAGGTCTATTGCATTAAAGAAATTGGATATCGACAAAGAGTCAGGTGATATATGGTATCTATCTAATGACATTGTGGGCATGAGTTTGTATGTGGATAGATTTTGCGGTACGTTAAAGGATTTAGAGCAGAAACTTGATTATTTTCAGGAACTAGGTGTAAATTTTTTACATTTAATGCCTGTGATGGAAAGCCCTGAAGGAGCTAGTGATGGAGGCTATGCTGTTTCTGATTTTAGAAGTGTCGCTTCTAGATTTGGAACAATCGAAGACCTTAGATCATTAGAACATACGATGAAGTCCAAAGGTATGTACTTAATGTTAGATATCGTTTTGAATCATACTTCTCAAGAACATGTATGGGCAAAGAAAGCTGCTGAAGGTGATAAAGCTTATCAGGATTATTTCTATATGTATGACAATAGAGAATTGCCGGATGCGTTTGAGCGTACTATGCCAGATATATTTCCAGATAGCTCTCCAGGAAGTTTTACCTACTTAGAAGAATCAAAAAAGTGGGTCATGACCGTTTTTAATAGCTACCAATGGGATCTTAATTATACAAATCCAGCAGTTTTTATTGAAATGTTGGACACCATATTTTTTTATGCCAATCTGGGTGTTGATGTTTTGCGCATTGACGCTCCCGCATTTATATGGAAAAGTCTGGGGACAACTAGCCAAAACTTACCTGAAGCACACGTTTTATTACAATTGATTAAGCATTGTGTTCAAGTATCTGCTCCTGGTATGGCTCTTTTGGGAGAAGCAATTGTTGCACCAAAAGAAATTATGAAATATTTTGGTACTGGAAGATTTACAGGCAGAGAGTGCGATGTTGCTTACAATGCTACACAGATGGCTTTACAGTGGGACGCATTAGCTACTGGTGATACTAGAGTAATGTTGTCAGCACAATCGGAAATACTCAAAAAACCCTATGGAACCACTTGGATTACTTATACGAGATGTCATGATGATATAGGATTAGGATATGATGACACTATGATACAAAGTGCTGGGTACAATCCATATTCACATCGCACATTTATTAAAGATTATTATGCTGGTAATTATAGAGGTTCTGTGGCAAAAGGGGCACTTTTTGGTGTAAACCCAAAAACTAATGATGCTCGTATAAGCGGAACATTAGCATCACTCTGTGGATTAGAGTATGGTATAAATCATAATCTGCAACAAATAATAAAGGAATCTCTTAATAAAATTGCCCTAATGCAGGCTCAAAGCATCCTTCTAGGTGGATTGCCTATGCTTTATTATGGCGATGAGATTGGATATACAAATGACTATACATATCTCAATGATCCAGGTAAGGATTATGACAATAGATGGATGCATAGACCCTTGATCGATTGGTCAAAAAACGAAAAAAGAAAAACAGCAGGGACACTAGAATACATGGTGTTTGAGAATACAAAAAAAATATTGAATATTCGCAAAAGCCATAAAACTTTCGGAGATCATAATAATATACGATGGATGTATTGTCACAATATTCATGTCGCTGGCTACGTGCGGTATGATAAAAGTCAAAGTTATTATTGTTTATTTAATTATTCTGGACAAAATACTTTTTTGACTTACTATATTTTTAAGGAACAGGGTCTTGCTGAAGGAATCACGTTGACAGATTTGTGGAGTGGGGAGAAAATTGTGATCGGACGTGATGATGAATATCTTTCCATAAAACCTTATCAGTTTTTTATTTTAAGTATTTAGGTAAATAAAAAAGGCCATCACATCTATTTGTGATGACCTTTAAAAATCATTAAAGCCACATTTTATTCCTAGTGGAATGTCTTTGATCGTTTTTACCCTAATTTGGTCAAAGAAACTCTATCAGTAAAATATGCTGTTGTGATAGAAAAACAATGTATATCTCGATATGACAACCAAAAGTTCTTATTAACACGCTTAACTATTGGCATCGTCGATGAGATACTATTATTTTGTAAATGTTTTGCTGAATGATCTACCACCGAAAAATATATTCACAGCATATGTTCCTGATTCCAATTTAGAAAAATCATATCTTTTGTGAACTGTAGGTGTATCAAATTTCTTTACGAAAATTGTATTGTTGTTAGCGTCTGTGATATTCAAATCTACTTTTGCACCTAGTGTCAACAAGTTGATATCCAATTGATTATCATTCCAGTTAACTACAGGCTTGTAGATAGTTGCAATATCATTAGAAGTTTTAACAAAATTACCTTCTATTTCGAATGACTGAATCGTAAGTTTCAGATCATTAGAAACTTCTACCGTGTATGAGCCACTTGGAAGGTTTTTAAGGTTGTAACTTCTTGAATTCTTAAGATTAGAAACAACTTCATCCATAATGATGGTACCTGATGCTTCTTTGATTTGTACATTCACTTTTTCTGATTTCCAGTTTGAAGTGTTGATGACAAGTGTTTTCGCTCTTTCTACAAGTACTGAGGGATTACTTCCAGCAAAAATTGCTGATGAAAAGATCGATAATAAAATTACAAAAATTTGAGTTTTCATGTTTGAAAAAGTTTAAAAGATTATTGATTCAAATTAACACCACAAAGGTAAGGGCATTTCAAACGAACATTCTACCACAATTTTTTCCTATTATAATGCTAAATTAACCTACTTTGTTAATTGAAGTTAATTTTAAGTTAATATAATATATGTCTGCTTTAACAAACAATCTATTATACTGAAATGCCCTTACTTTTGTATGAAATTCAGATAATATGATAAGGTCCAATCATCTCACTCCAGCATTAGAAAAAATAGAACCAGATTTTGGTCACTCCTTTGCCTTGAGAAAATTTGAGGATGGAAATCCCAATCAAGTACCTTTTTGGCACTTTCATCCTGAGTTAGAAATCGTTTATGTAAAACACGGAAGCGGTAAGCGGCATATAGGCAATCACATATCTTATTATAATGGTGGTGATTTGATCTTTCTTGGACCTAATTTGCCACATTATGGTTTTACAGATAGACTTTCGGGTAGCAATTCAGAAGTAGTGGTTCAAATGCGGGAAGATTTTATGGGTACAGGTTTTCTGAAATTGCCTGAAATGCAATTGATCGTGCAGCTTTTTGAGCGATCAAAATCAGGACTTTCTTTTTATGGAAACACAAAAGATGAAGTTGGTTCCAGACTTATGAGTTTGTTTTATATGGATCAATTCGAAAAGCTAACTGAATTTCTCAAAATCTTACAGATCTTAGCAACATCCAAAGAATATAATATTCTCAATGCATCGGGAATCGCCCTCGTGGTCCAAAATCAAGATACCAATAGAATAGATTCGGTATATAAATACGTACGTAATAATTTTACTGAACCAATACAGCTCGAAGATATTTCTGCCCATGTCAATATGACGGTGCCATCTTTTTGTAGGTATTTCAAAAAAGTAACTGGCAAAACATTTACAGAATTTGTAAACGAGTTCAGGATAGTTCATGCTTGTAAATTGCTGACAGAAGAGCAGCTTTCTATTGCAGAAGTATGTTTTGATAGTGGCTTTAATAATTTTTCACACTTCAATAAACTCTTCAAGGCTAAGACAGGCAAAAGCCCAAATGCCTTTAGAAAAGAAGTTGAAAAAGTAGTGTATGATGAGTTTTATGTAGGGTAAATCCGTTTTTCACGCACTTCTACCCAATATAATCGGAAAATAAGCGCTGCGATTATCACCAAACCTCCAGCTATTGCCCAAAATCCTGGTCGCTCTCCATACCCTATAAATACCCATAAAGGATTGAGAATGGGTTCCATCATGGCAATTAATGAGCTTTCTATAGCGGCAAGTTGTTTCTGACCATACATAAAAAATGCATATCCAAGGCCTATTTGCCCAATTCCAAGGAGCATCAGATAATTATTTTCTTCAAAACTGGGAAAAGGACTAGACACAAACCACGGAAGCGTTATGAGACATACTAAGATATTTCCCCAGAAAACAGTTCCTGGAATATATTCAGATTTATTGAGCTTTTGAGTTACCAAAAGACCTGCCAAAAACAATCCACTAGCCAAAGCTATCCATATGCCAAGCCAACTCTCGGGTGTTGAAAACTGGTCTACAAAAAAGAGACACAGTCCTAACATAGTGATAATAACAGTTACTAAATTGATTGGTTTGAGTTTCGTACGTGCTAAGTACGGTTCAAAAATCATCACAAAAACGGGGGCTGTGTATTGTAGAAATATAGCATTTGCAGCAGTGGTTAGTTTTGTTGCCAACACAAAAGAAACTACTAACGGCACATAAAATAAAACACTAATTAAGGAAAGCTTATTAAATCGAAACAATGACTTTCTGAATAATATCAAAAATATGATGGCAGCATAAAATCCCCGATAAAATAGAATGGTAAATGCATCTTGTGGCAATAACTTGATGAAAAGTCCACCTGTACTCCAGAAAATGGCACCTATTATGGTAGCTAGAATAGCATTACGCCTAGTAGCGTCCATCAGATCACACCACTGAATTGCTTCAAGAATCGAGTGTCATTCTCAAATAGCTGTCTGATGTCTGTAATATTAAACTGAAGCATAGCTTGTCGCTCTATACCCATACCAAAAGCAAAACCACTATACTCATTTGGGTCAATACCACAATTGATGAGTACGTTAGGGTCTACCATACCACATCCTAAGATTTCTAACCATCCTGTTCCTTTGGTGATTCGGTAATCATCTTCATTTTTCAATCCCCAATACACGTCCATCTCTGCACTTGGCTCTGTGAATGGGAAAAAACTAGGTCTAAGTCTGATGTTGGTATCTGGTCCATACATCTCTCTTGCAAAGTATAATAATGTCTGCTTCATATCTGCAAAAGAAACATTTTTGTCAATATATAGACCTTCTACTTGATGAAACTGACAGTGAGATCTAGACGAAATCGTCTCATTTCTATATACTCTACCTGGCGCTATAATTCTAATAGGTGGCTTTTGGGTAGTCATGATTCTTGCTTGTACAGATGATGTATGTGTACGAAGTAATTCAGTCGTAGAGTCTTTTAGATAGAAAGTATCTTGCATATCACGAGCTGGATGATCTTCAGGCGTATTCATGGCTGTGAAGTTGTACCAATCGTTTTCTATTTCTCTTTCTTCGGCTACTGTAAAACCTATTCTTTCGAATATCTGGATGATTCTATTAAGAACTATAGAAACTGGATGTCGCGATCCTGAAGGAATAGCTTCAGATGGTGCTGTGAGATCAAGATCAGTACCTGATTGTTTGCCTGATGAAGCTTCTAGAGCTGTTTTAAATGTTTCATATTTTTCTTCAGCAGCTTGTTTTACATCATTAAGCAACTGTCCAAATTCCTTTTTTCTATCATTTTCCACATTTTTGATTTCACCAAAAAGAGCTTTTAACTCATTTTTAGATCCCGTATATTGGATTCTGAATGCTTCTAGATCGGTTGTATTTTCTATACTTACAGACTTGATATTGTCTAGTATTTGATGAACTTTTGCAAAAATATCTGCTGACATATGTTATGGATTTTTCTAAAAAACGATGTAAAGGTATAAAATCATACTGAAATTGAAGGTATTTTTTCAGCTTTAGCTCAATAACTAAATTTATGTCCGATTAGACAATTTTGATGATAAGTTTCGTTATATTACATTTGCTGCTCATTTGCAATATTTTAAAGACAATATCGATAATTTGAATACAATAGATACAGAAGCCAAAGCTAATAAATGGAACATAGCATTGCCTTTGCTTGGACTAATTCTACTGTTTATAGGCTTTTTGTTTTCAAGAGTCGTTTCAAATATTGGGTTTCTGTTAATTGGTATATATGTTATTTTTCATATTCGAAAAATAAGCTGGCTATTCTATAATAAGTGGATGTTCACTTTTTTAGGGTTGGCTTTACTCCCATTGCTAAGTGATATAATTTATGAGGGAACAGGATTTTTGCAGCATCGTGGCGTCATGAAATGCTTACTTATTCTTTTTCCAGCTTTTATATTTGCTTTTAATCCAAAGAAAAATTTAATAAGTGCTATTCATTATCTTATTATCTTTGTAATGACTATTTCTACAGCGTACAGCCTTCAAAACTATATTTTTGACTATGAAAATATTACATCTCAATATAATGTATCTAAAGTAATGTCTGTCTTGTCTTTTGGCGATCATATCAGAGTGAGCTGGGTAGTGGTGATATCTTGTTTACTTGCTCTGTATCAATATAAGTCTACTACTTCTAAATATATCAAACTTCTTTTGGTCAGTTATATCATCATACAAATCGTTTATCTTCATATGCTTGGCTCAAAGACTGGATTAATTGCACTTTATCTGTCTGCAATCATTTCATTAGCATATGAATTTGGAAGACTTAAAAATTGGCTTTTTGTTTTATTTGCTGCAGTAATATTTCTTTTACCAGTCATAGCATATAATACCATACCGACATTTGCACAGAGAGTAAACTATATAAAGTATGATTATGGCCACTACAGTAAAGGAGAATTTAAAGATGGACTTAGTGATGCTGTTAGATTTAATTCATTAAAGGCTGGTAAAGATATTATTATTTCTAACCCAATAACGGGTGTAGGATTCAGTAACTTACAGGAAGAAACAGAAAGTTGGTACAAACAAAACTTACCTGAATTGTCTCCCAAAAGTTACTTTTTGCCGAGTAGTGAGATCATTATATATTGGGCTTCAGGTGGAATTGTTGCGTTTTTATTATTTCTGAGTCACATGTTTATACCATTTACGATGCCATATTTGCGAAAAAATATCTGGTTTATGGCATTTTTTATACCTGCCATATTCAGTTTTACTTTTGAAACCCATCTAGAAGGTCAACTTCCTATCTTTGTGTATGGTTTTTTTGTTGCCTGGTTTTGGTGGTTGGCATGGAGAGAAAAGCAGGTTTTACAAACTTAAATTTCGAGTAAATTAATTGTCTTGAATGGATACATATTATAAAAAGCGCCAAAATGAAAATTAAATATTTAACATTATTTGTTACATTTTATTTATTGGTGATGTCATCGCCAATTATTTGTCAAATAGATGATTTACCAGATTTTAGCAGTTTTAATCCAACTACTTTAGCTCGAAGTCAGGAATATAATGATACAATACCACGAAATACCAAATATAATAGTGGACAACCTAAATTAGAATATACATTAGAGAATAACAAACTGGTCTGTACAGTTTATTTTGAACATGGCCAAGTTCAATTAAAAACAGGTATTTACCATAAATTAGGAATTGATACTACTCTTTATACAGACTACTTAACTAAAGAACTTATTGAATCTCACAATAAATTTTTATTAGATATACCACATGGAGATTTTATTGAATATTACCCAAGTTATATGGATAGAGGTATTAAAAGTAAAGGTGAATATGTAAACGGCAAGAGAGTTGGAGAATGGCAGTTTTTTACTAATGACAAAAAGAAAATTATTGCAAATTTTAATTTAGATGGTGAATTGGACGGTAAGTACGAAGAGTTTTCCTACATTCGTAATAATACATATGTTAAGGAAATAGAAGGACAATTTAAAAAAATCGTTTTTGATGTTACTTATAAATCTGATAAAAATAGTGAGACAAGAAGTTACAAAATCGAAAAGATAAAAAGAGTAGGAACTTGGAGTTATTATTCAATTGATGGAAGCCTAATTGGAAAAGCTGATTATAGTTGGAAGTGAAAAGTTAAAAAATATTTCAGCTTTATTCTTCACACAAAAAGAATCAAATTTAGTCATACTAATCGTTAACCTTAAGTTCGTATCTTTGAGACTTTATAACAAAACAATTGGTATTTTTTAAATTCAATCATGAAAATTAGCATAGCACAACTCAATTATCATATAGGCAATTTCGACGGCAACACTGCCAAGATGATAGAAGCTATTAAAGCAGCCAAAAATGTAGGTACAGACATCATTTGTTTTAGCGAATTAGCAACATGTGGATATCCGCCTAGAGATTTTTTGGAGTTTGATGATTTTATTAGACTTTCGGATGAGAGCATTCAGACCTTGTGCACACACGCGCATGATATCGCCATCGTCGTAGGCGCACCATCTAGAAATCCAGAAGCTAAAGGGAAAAGCTTATTTAACTCAGTATATTTTCTTGCCAATGGTCGAATTGAATTTGTGCAACACAAAACTTTGCTACCAACGTATGACGTTTTTGACGAATACAGATATTTTGAGCCAGCTAAAGAATGGAATATTCTAATGTATAAAGGTAAAAAAATAGCACTTACTGTGTGTGAAGACATTTGGGATGTCGGTACAGATGATCCACTTTATACGGTTATTCCCATGGATGAAATGATGAAGTACAGTCCTGATTTTATGATTAATGTGTCCGCATCACCATTCAACTATAATCACGCTGTTAGTCGTATTGAAGTAGTCAAGGCAAATGTGGAGCGATATGGAGTTTCCATGTTCTATGTCAATCATTGTGGCGCTCAGACAGAATTGATTTTTGACGGTGGGTCTATCGTAATGTCCAAAAATGGTGCACTTCATGACGAATTACCATATTTTGAAGAGAGCATCAGACATTATGATCTCAAGGAAGTAGACGCAGGTGGCTCGATACAGGAACAACCTAAAGAAAAAATTGCCCTTATTCATGATGCTATCGTGCTAGGTATTAAAGATTATTTCAAAAAATTAGGATTTACTAAAGCAGTTCTAGGCCTTTCAGGTGGAATAGATTCTGCCGTTACTGCCATACTTGCAGCTAGAGCATTAGGTCCAGAAAATGTACGTGTATTGCTCATGCCATCACAATTTTCTACAGGACATTCCGTAGATGATGCTGTAACTTTGGCAAAAAAATCAGGTATTCAATACGATATTGTCCCTATCAAAGATATGTACGATGCTTTCATGCTAAAGTTGTCTCCATTGTTTGGCGAGCTCCCTTTTAATGTTACAGAAGAAAATATCCAGGCTAGGGTCAGAGGTATTCTAAATATGGCGATCTCCAATAAATTTGGCCACATTTTGCTCAATACCACCAATAAAAGTGAAATGGCGGTAGGATATGGGACGCTTTATGGTGACTTATGTGGTGGTTTGTCTGTTTTGGCAGATGTGTATAAAACAGAAATTTATGAACTCGCTCATTATATCAATAAAGATGAAGAATGGATTCCTATCAACTCTATTACCAAACCACCATCTGCAGAGCTCAGACCCAATCAAAAAGATAGTGATAGCCTTCCTGATTATGATATACTAGATACCATTCTCTACCAATATATAGAAAAGCGTCAAGGTCCACAAGATATTATCGATATGGGATATGATCCGGCTTTGGTCAGGAGAATACTCAGATTGGTAAATATCAATGAATTTAAGAGACATCAAACTGCTCCAGTACTTCGCGTCAGTCCTAAAGCATTCGGAGTAGGAAGACGTATGCCTATCGTAGGAAAGTATTTGAGTTAATTTTATCTGTTTTAAATAAAAAAAAACGTCTGCTCTTTTGGGAGAGCAGACGAATCAAAACAAAACGAAAAACCAACTTTTCTTTAACCAACTTAAACTCAAAATTTTTACTATTTGTGTCACTTTGAGTTTAAACTCCCAATGTTCTCATGATTGGGCTACTATCAGAATATAAACACTAAAACGTCTTCCTTAGTTGGACGGGAATTGTCATTTCTTTGCCATTTCTATTCACTTTAATATTTACTTTATCTCCAACTTTATTGTACTTCATGGTTTTTTCTATATCATCATAATTTGCGACGATATTTTCATTAATACCTACGATAACATCACCTGGTAAAAGGCCACCAAGTTGGGCAGCACTTTTTTTCTCTACTTCTTCTATATAAAAACCTTTATTGTTTTTAATTTTTAGCCCAAACTCTTTTACTATATCTTCATTTACATCGTAACCACCGACACCTAGGTTAGTACGCTCGATGTTACCACCATTTTCGATGATATCTTTTACAACTTTCTTTACAATTTTTGTTGGAATAGCAAATGAATATCCTGCAAACGTGCCCGTAGGTGTAGCTATAGCTGTGTTGATACCTATGAGTTCACCTTGTAGATTTACGAGTGCACCACCACTATTACCAGGATTGATAGCTGCATCTGTTTGAATAAATTCTTCTATCGCTTTTTCGCCTTTAATGATGTCAAGTTTTCTACCTTTTGCACTTACTATACCAGCAGTGACTGTAGAAGAGAGATATCCAAAAGGATTTCCTACCGCAAGTACCCACTCACCCACCTGAACTTTTTCAGAGTCTCCGATTTTTACAGGGACAAGATTTTTAGCTCCTATTACCTTTATGACTGCTAAGTCAGTGGATTCATCAGTTCCTATTTTTTCAGCATCAAATTTATTACCTTCTGAATCAGTGACAACTATTTTGTCAGCAAAACCTACAACGTGATTATTTGTAATGATATAACCATCCGTGGAGTATATTACCCCAGATCCGCTTCCATTTTTGGGTGAATAAAAATTACCACCAAAAAAATCATCCATACTAAAAAAATCACCAAAAGGATTTCTGCTTCTATTCTTATTACGATTCTGCATGGCAAGTTCATCACTTTCTTCTGCAAAAATATGTACTACAGAACCTGTGGATTTTTTGGCACTTTCTACAAAATCATTAGGCATGTTGGTACTTAAAGATGAAGGAGACATATTGTAGCTCACTTGAGTAGCTTTGGCAACATTATCTGATACTCCTTTACTATCAAACTTGTATGCTTTTAATCCACCCAATACAATGAGCCCGCCTATAACGCCTGCTAGTATTAACTGAATATAAGATTTCATTTTGTTATGATTATTATTGGTTTAACTGAAGATATTATTTTTGAGTAAAAATGTTCTCAAATTCAATATCATGCTTAATAACGCCATAAAGAATACTTGGATTATAGTAAGACATGTTTTTAACATAATCTTAACAGCAAGATCTATTTTTTTCAACATAAGCAACAGATTGTGAGTTATTTGTATTGAATTTTGAAGCTACACCGAAAACCAAAATTGAAAGATAATTAAATGTTTAGGAAACATATAAAATAAGTAACTATCAAAATACAATATTTCAGTTTATAAAATTGTACTTCAAAGATTTAACTTCATAAAAATTTTATTTTCAATAAACATCTGAAAGGAATAGGCAAATAGAATTACTTTTGTTGCAGATTTATAAAATTAATTCATAAAAGTTAGTCATGGCTATCACTGACAAAAAATTATTCAGCGTTATCATTGCGTATTATAAAAATAAGATAGCATTAGAATTGATCTTAAAATCATTTGAATATCAATCTTGTAAAGATTTTGAAGTAATTATTGCCGAAGATGATATCAAAAGCTCCTTCTCATTTATTCATGATATTGATGGATTTCCTGTAAAGCATGTTTATCAAGATATAGATAATGGATTCAGAAAAAATCAAATACTAAATAAAGCTATACTTGTATCTGATGGAAAGTATATAATATTTATAGACGGTGACTGCATTCCCCATCATCATTTCATAAAAGCTTACAAAAAGCATATGGACGAAGGATCGATGTTATTTGGAAGGCGAATCATGGTCAGC
Source organism: Saprospiraceae bacterium (assembly GCA_035299145.1). Lineage (GTDB taxonomy): Bacteria > Bacteroidota > Bacteroidia > Chitinophagales > Saprospiraceae > OLB9. Next base: position 174,160 of record DATGWZ010000023.1, on the reverse strand, counting down.
GAACAACTTACAAAAAAACTGTATGTCACCAAAGATCTCGGTTTATTGAGTTTTTGGAATCTAATAAGATCGGGTTCAAAAAGATTAAAATATGGCATATTCATTCCATTTCTGAAACAAAAAAGAGAAACAGGAATTTGGGGCCACAATTGGGCTGTTAGCAAAAATCATTTATTGAGTGTAAATGGTTTTGATGAAGATTATCAGTCAGCAGGTGTTGGCGAAGATGTAGATATCGAATATAGGTTAAAAAGGTTAGGACTTCAGCTTTACTCTATCAGATATGCTGCCATCCAATATCACTTAGATCATAAAGTAAATTATTCTCAAGATGAGGTTAATATTGGTAAAAAAATGTTTCAAAGAAAGATATCTGAAGGGCATATTAGGTGTTTAAATGGTATTCAAAAAAATAACTAACTGACTGAATTTGTCAACCAATTATGATCGATTTGCATAAAAGTGAAATATTATTTTAAATTTGTGCAACTTTTCCGAAAAAATGCGTCATAAATGGCATATCCTTTAAAAATCAACTTGGTTTTATTTTGATAATTAATCTATTAAACCCAATTGTTACCATTCCTTCCCTAAAGTCCATTAGTGATGAGGAAGCATTGGAGCAATATTTATTGACTCAGAATGTTAATTATTTTAATATTCTGTATGATAGGTATACTAATAAGGTTTACTCAAAGTGTGTCACTATGCTCAAGGATATAGAAATGGCAGAAGATGCGACGCAAGAGATTTTTGTAAAGATATTGCTTAGTTTATCAAAATTTAGTGGTAAGTCCAAATTTTCGACATGGCTTTATTCTATCACTTATAACTTTTGTATCGACCTTATCCGCAAGGAAAAAAAGGATATCACTCAATCATATGGTGACTATACAAAATTTGAGATCGAAGACGATAGCTTGTTTGATGCCGAAATAATGGAGACAAATGTGTATAGACTGAAAGATGTTATGACCGAGCTTAGTGCTGAAGACAATGGAATATTGCTCATGAAATACCAAGATGAGCTGTCAATTAGAGAAATAAGTGAAGTCCTTAATAAAACAGAAAGTGCAGTGAAAATGAAAATTCTTAGAGCAAAAGAGCGTTTTATGAAAATTTATAAAACAAAATACGGGGAGTCAGTAGCCTAATCAAAAATATCAAATGGGGCAGAATAATTTTAAAGAGTTAGAGAAAATCCTTGTCGAAAGTAGAAGCAAAAATAGTGACAAGACAAAACAGAATATTAATTCAAACATTAATTTTTTTGGATTTGTCAGTAATATAATCGATTTGTATTTGCCCAAATTAGGTAATGTTCTTACATCGTTTGATAGCTCTAGTGACAATATTAAAAATAAAAAATAACTTATATCACAGCAATGGTCCAATTTACCTTAATGTTTAGCGAAAAAATACAAACTGCACTAATGGATATGTTGCTAGGCATGATGACAGCTATTCCTAAATTTGTTACTGCTACGATCATCATCATAGTAGGTATGATCATTTCTAAGATCGTGAAAAAAGTAATTACTAAGTTTTTGGCTACTTTAAGGATCGATGATTTAGGTGAAAAGCTCAATGAAATAGATGTATTAGCAAAAAATAATATAGAAATAAAACTCAGTGCAATAGCAGCTAAGATTGTGTACTACCTTATGATGTTGATTTTTGTAATGACGGCTGTTGGAGTGCTCGATATGCCAATACTTGCAGATTTGATACAAGATATCATAAAATTTGTACCTAATCTAATAGCAGCTTTTGTAATTCTCATTGCTGGACTTTTACTAGCAGATACATTAAAAAATTTGGTGGCAACGACATGTAAATCACTTGGGATGCCGTCTGCAAATATCATCGCTTCATTTGTATTTTATTTTGTATTTATTAATATACTCATCGTCGCATTGTCCCAAGCACAGATTAATACTGATTTTTTTGCACAAAATATTTCAATATTGATTGCAGGTGGAGTATTTGCTTTTTCAATTGGTTACGGATTTGCTTCCAAAGATTTGGTTGCAAGTTTTTTAGCATCTTATTATACTAAAGACAAACTCAATATAGGTGACAAGGTAACTGTAAATGGGGTCACAGGAAAGATTACGGACCTTGACAAGTCTTCAGTTACTGTAGAGACTGGTGATAGACACGTGATCATACCACTAAATAAAATACTTCAGGATAATATCGAAATTCATCATTTATAACATTTAAACCAATTTTTTTTTATGAGACATGTTTATCTACTTTTAGCACTATTTTTTATCTGTAATATTGCTACTGCTCAAACAGATGTAGTACCTACGCTGGAAGAACTTAAAAAGCAAAAAGCCGAAATCGAGGCAAAAGCTGCTCCTATCCAAGCTCAAGCTGATGCATTTAAATCAGAAATTGCTGCTTTGGATGCCAAAATTGCATCTTTGCCTGGTTGGTATACAGGTACATTCGGAATCATAGGCGTTGACTTTTTGGGAAGAGACAGCTGGTTTGCAGCTGGAGAATTAAAAGATGCTAGATCTAGTTCAATCAAAGGAAGCTTCAGAGCATTTGCCAATAAAATAGAAGATAAATATTTTTGGAGAAATTCAGGAAGCTTAAATCTTGGATGGCAAAAATTAGATAAGAGACTTCCTGGAGAAGAAAAAGGAAAATTTGAACCAGTAGCAGATCAACTTAACATTACTTCTCTATATGGATACAATCTTACACCAAAAATTGCTGCATCAGCTCTCGGAGAGTATAGAACTTCTATCTTGAGTTACCCAGATTCATCGGGAGTAAAAGTTAGTAGTTTTAACAATCCTGGTTATTTTGACCTTGGAGTGGGAGTCACTTACACGCCAATGAAAAATCTTGTGCTTGTATTTCACCCAATCAACTATAACTTTATATTTTCTAAAGAAGATTCTAAATTCACACCATCACTGGGATGTAAAATCGTGGGAGATTACTCTACAAGTATAAAAGGTATCAATTGGAGAAGTAATTTGACAGGATTCATCAGCTACAAAAACAGCGATCCATCACTTCATAATGGTACTTGGACCAACTGGTTTGGTCTTACACTAATAAAAGGAATCGGAGTAGGTGTGGAAGTAGGCTTGAGACTAAGCGAACAAGAAGTTAATAAACTTCAAAATTATTACACAGTAGGATTGAGTTACCAATTATAATTCAATAAATTATAAACAAGTTTAAAAGGAAGGATACCATAAACAAATGGTACCTTCCTTTTTTTATTTCTACAAAGTTGGGGCTACCATCTCCATTAAAATTGCACTTAATATTGCTCCATATGTTCCTATCACATAACCAAAAATGGCTAACAAAACACCCACACTAGCTAAAGATGGATGGAATGCTGATGCTACAATTGGTGCAGAAGCAGCACCTCCTATATTAGCTTGGCTACCTACGGCCAGAAAAAAGAATGGTGCTTTGATTAATTTTGCCACGATTATCATCAATATCGCATGAACTGACATCCATATCAATCCAACTACTAATAAACCTGGGCTGTCCACCACAGATCTCAGATCCATTTTCATACCAATAGATGCGACCAATATATAAATAAAAATGCTACCAATCTTACTCGCTCCTACACCTTCATATTCTTTTATACGTGTAAATGAAAGTACTACACCAAGAATAGTTGCTACAGTCACCATCCAGAAAAAGCTATCTCCAAAAGTTGAGATCATACTGGTTTTATCGCCCACTACAGGAAAAAGTTCAATTAAAAATGCAGGGATGGCGACACTAGACCAATGAGAAAATCCAACAGCTGCAAAAGTCACACCCAATAAAATCATATAATCCTTTAATGTCGGAATTCTTGTAACCGATTCAGTATACGTAGAGACTTTTTGCTTTAGCGCTTCAATTGATGAATTATCTGCCTTAAACCAGCGATCAATTATCTCTTTTTTGCCAATCCCAAAAAGTAATAAAGCCATCCAAATATTTGCCACCACAATGTCTACTAAAACCATGGCGCCATATTTTTCTTGATTATATTTAAAAATTTCTAACATTGCAGTTTGATTAGCGCCACCACCTATCCAACTTCCAGCTATGGTCGAAAGACCTTTCCACACAGCATCAAAACCGACACCTCCGACAGTTGATGGAGAAAAAATAGACATAATCATAATAGCTATCGGGCCACCTAAAATTACACCTACAGTACCTGTTAAAAACATTATTAGAGCTTTGCTACCAAGTTCCCAAAGTGCTTTTAAATCAATACTTATCGTCAATAATATGAGTGCTGCAGGCAAGAGCAACCTACTAGCGACATAATAAATGGCCAAACCAGTCATTTTCGGTTTGCCGTCACTACCTAATATTTCATTACCACTTTCATCCAGTAAACTCCATTCTGGAGATATAATATTTAAGGAACTAAGGATAGACGGTAGCAAATAGCACATCAATAAGGATGGAAAAACCACATAAAATTTTTTCCAATATGCATGATTACTTGACGATGTATAAAAAACAAAAGCAAGAAGAGACATCAAAATGCCGAAGACAACTAAATTATCTGTAAAATAAGGGATAGGCTTTATTATTAATTGCATAAGTATAATAAATGTAAAATTTAAACTTGCGTAAATTGATAATTGAAATAAATTAAATAAGAATGGCTAATGAATTTTAGCACATATTGCACAAAACTATAAAAATCTAATGTTAAAAGAAGAAATTCTATAAAAATTGAATTTTAGGGTGGGTATTTGATGTCATATTTAATTGATTTACAGATATTTTAATCTTTGTGATTCGTTTTTAATATAATTAATAGAAAAATAGTATTATCTTTGCGCACATTTTTAAAATACTTCGATAATCAACATTTTCCTATAATGAGTAAAAAGAAAGTTCTTTTTGTTACACAGGAATTAAACCCTTACACTGAAATTTCGATGCTGTCTGACTTAGCGAGGAGAATTCCTCATTTTGCAGCGGAAGAAGGGTTTGAATTGAGGGTATTAATGCCCAAATTTGGAATAATCAATGAGAGACGTCATCGCTTGCATGAAGTTGTGAGACTCTCTGGGATGAATATCATCGTGGACGATGAAGATTATCCGTTGATTATTAAAGTGGCTTCTTTACCGGGTGCTAGATTACAAGTTTACTTTCTAGATAATGAGGAGTTTTTTAAAAGGAAAGCTGTATTTGTAGATGATGAAAAAGTAGACTTCATCGATAATCAAGAGAGGTTGGTTTTCTTTTGTAAAGGTATTATGGAAACAGTCAAAAAATTTGGATGGTCACCTGATATAGTACATTTGCATGGTCAGATCACAAGTTTAATTCCTTTATACATGAAAAAAGCATACAAGAACGACCCAGTTTTTCAAGATGCTAAAATAATTTATTCTGTATACAATAATGAGTTGGGCCATTCGTTTGATTCAAAGTTTCTCAATATAGCAGCTATCAATGATCTAGAGGTAGAAGACTTGGATGTTTATAAAGATAATGGTGGTATAAATCTTGATCTCGGAGCAATAAAATTTGCAGATGGCATTATCTCAGGAAACGAATCGTCAAATGAAATCGTTACTAAATATGGACTTGATTTAGAAATGCCTATTGTAACGTACGATGATGACATCGACGCGTCTGCAAAAGCAACTGTTGAGTTTTATAAAACGATTTTAGAAGAATAAAATATAGAATAAAAGAATGTTAAAACATACGATCGGTAAGGCAATAACAGCAATAGTTTTTAGTTTTTTGATATTACAAAGCTGCCAAGACTCAATATTGGTAGGAAATGAATTGCTAGATAATGAAAAACTTGTTTTATCATTTAATGATTCGCTAAAACTTAGCAGTTCCACTATAGCTGGTACAAGGGTAGTCACCCATAGACCAAATGTAAACTCTAGAACTTACGTACTAGGTAGCCTAAATGATGCGACTTTTGGTAATCTTACCACTTCCTTATATCTGACAAATGTTTTAGCTAGTACAAAACCAGTATATACAGGTAATATTAAATTTGATTCCCTAGTTTTGGTTTTAGCATATGATACACTAGGGAATTATGGTGTCGCTAATCCATTGCATCAAGTGGAAGTTTTCCAACTATTAAATACCTTTTCAAAAACAGACACCTTTTATTCTGATGTAAAATTTGATGCAAATACTACACCGTTAGTTAGTAAACAAGTTCAGATTAATACGAGGGATTCTGTTTCATATTTAGATCATGTAACATCTAAGATTGTAAAGAAAAGAGCACAATTAAGATTGAGATTAGATGATTCATTTGGACAGATGTTGATCTCAGATACAAACCTTACAAAAAATGATACCTTACTTGGTAATTTCTTAAAAGGATTTTATATCAAATCGACACCTTTATCTGGTCCATCTACTTTCGGCTTAAATCTATTAGACGCAAGTCTCTCAAGTCTTGATGGTGTGAATAAATTGGTGATGTATTATACACAAAACGATACATTGAAAAAAGAATATCAATACCCAATTCACGCATCTACACCTGCAAACTATACATATGATAGGATGGGATCAGAGGTAGAGAAATTTATTGATGGTACTAGTAGTAGTGATAGTTTAGCATTTTTGCAAGGATTGGGAGGTGTAAAAACCCTAGTTAAGTTTGATGACCTTTCGTTTCTAGAAGATAAACTAGTAAATAGGGTTGAACTTGAAGTTTACGTATCTGACTTAGGAGGTGAATTTAATCTTTATCCTGCACCTGTTCAGCTTATAGCTAGTTATAAAAACGCTTCAGGTAGTATTCAGCTTATACAGGATGTTAGTCAAGCGATTTCAATTGGAAGTTTTGCTGGTATTTTTGGTGGAAATGTAACGGGTACGGGCAACCTAAGAAAATATAGTCTGAACATCACCAATCATATAAAAAATTCTTTAAAGGATAGCACATACAATTCAGATCTGTATCTTAATGTATACACAGAATCAGAAATTGTCAATAGGGCAGTAATATACGGGGCAAAACACAGTACGTTCCCAATGAAACTAAATATCAGTTATACAAAAATATAAAAATTAACGACACATGTGCGGCATTGTAGCTTACATCGGTACACAACAAGCATATCCGATCATTGTAGAAGGTCTTAAGAGACTTGAGTATCGTGGATATGATAGTGCAGGTATTTCTATTCTAAACGGAGCCATTAAGACGGTAAAGAAAAAAGGAAAAGTCTCAAAATTAGAAGCAGCGGCTAAAGATAAAGACGTTACTGGTTTTGTAGGTATTGGTCATACAAGATGGGCTACACATGGTAAACCAGATGACCTCAATGCTCACCCTCATTTATCAGGTAATGGTAGATTAGCTTTAATCCATAATGGAATCATAGAAAACTACTCAACGCTTAAAAAAGCATTATCAGAAATTGGACATACATTCCTAAGCGAAACAGATACTGAAGTATTAGTCCACCTGATCGAAGAGTATCAAAAAAGAGAAGACCTTACACTTAGCCAAGCTGTCCGCCGAGCATTAGAAAAAGCTGTAGGAGCATACGCTATTGTGGTAATCGATAGAGAAAATCCCGATGTCATAGTAGGTGCTCGTAAATCTAGCCCACTTGTAATGGGTATTGGTGAAGATGAATATTTTCTAGCATCAGATGCATCACCGATTATAAAATACACTAACAAAGTTATATATCTTAATGATGAAGAAATAGTAACCATCCATAAAGATGGCCATTACGAAATCATCAATTTGAGCAATGAAGTACAACAACCAATCGTTCACGAATTGGATCTGAAACTTGAAGAGCTTGAGAAAGAAGGGTATGATCACTTCATGTTAAAGGAGATATACCAACAACCTACCACCATCCGTGAGAGTATGAGAGGTAGGATCGACGCACATGATGGTTGGGTGCTAGTAGGAGGTATGCAGCAGTATATCAATAGAATCATGAATGCCAAAAGAATCATCTTTGCTGCTTGTGGTACATCTTGGCACTCTGCGTTGGTAGCTGAGTACATTATAGAAGAACTGGCAAGAATACCTGTAGAAGTAGAATACGCTTCAGAACTTCGATATAGAAACCCAATTATTAATTCAGATGATGTAGTCATTGCCATCTCTCAGTCTGGAGAAACAGCAGATACACTAGCAGCACTTGAACTTGCCAAAGAAAAAGGTGCCTTAATTTATGGAATCGTCAATGTCGTGGGTTCGTCTATTGCTAGGATTACTCATTGTGGATCATACACGCATGCTGGTCCAGAAATAGGTGTGGCATCTACAAAGGCATTCACGAGTCAGTTGACAGTATTGACTTTGATGGCCTTAAATTTGGGCTACCGTCGTGGTACCATATCTGAAGATTACTTCAGACAGTTGGCTTATGCATTAGAAAGTATTCCAGATAAAGTTGAGAAAGTACTTCAGCAAAATGAAAAGATTAAGTTTATAGCTGGAGAAATCAAGGATGTAAATAATGCATTGTATCTTGGTCGTGGATATAATTTCCCTGTAGCATTAGAAGGTGCTCTTAAACTAAAAGAGATATCATACATCCACGCTGAAGGCTATCCTGCTGCAGAGATGAAGCACGGACCTATAGCATTAATAGACGAAAATATGCCAGTGATAGTGATTGCTACGAATAAGTCTGCATATGACAAAGTAGCAAGCAACATTCAGGAAGTAAAAGCGAGAAAAGCGATCGTTATCTCCATAGTTTCAGAAGGTGATACCAAGATAAAAGAGATGTCTGATTATACTATAGAAATACCTGAAACAGAAGAACCATTGACTCCTCTATTGTCGGTTATTCCTTTACAGTTATTGGCATACCATATAGCTGTTTTGAGAGGATGTGATGTGGATCAACCAAGAAATTTGGCAAAATCAGTAACGGTAGAATAATTAAGTACGAATAATAAAAATAGTAGGATGAAGAAGTTGTTAAGTTTGGAATATAATTCGACTAGAGATAAATTAATATTCTCAGAGTATGGTAGAAGTGTACAAAAACTAGTTCAGTATGCAAAAACCGTAGAAACTAGAGAAGAAAGACAAAGTGTCATTGAATCCATTGTAGAAATAATAAACCAACTTAATCCACAAACAAAGAATGTATTAGAATACAAACAGAAATTGTGGAGACACGTCTACAAAATGGCAGATTATGAGCTAGACGTAGATAATCCATACAGCGATTCGGTCACAGAAGAAGATAATACTTTTACACCAGATACGGTTCCATATCCACAACATGAATTCAATTGGAGACATTATGGATATAACATTAGGGTAATGATAGACAAAGCCCTAAAAATGGAAGAAGGTCCAGTGAAAAAAGGTTTTGTGGAGACTATCTTATCATATATGAAGTTGTCTTACCGTACATGGAATAAAGAGCATTTCGTAAGTGATGATATCATTATTTCTGATCTTGCAGTGATGTCAGGAAACAAACTTAGTGTGGACGATGATCATACGATTGCCGTTATTACAAAAAATAACCTGCCCAACGCAAGTATCAATACCTTTAAAACACCTAAAAAACCAAATAAACCGAACAATAACAACAATAATAATCAGAATAAAAACAAACCAAGACCAAATAATGGACCTCCTAAAAAGAGAAAATAATTCCATGTCTTGATATAGGAAATAATGAGAAAGCCCTTGATCAATATAAAATCAAGGGCTTTCTTATTTTAAAATACAACATAAATAATGTCACCCTTTCAGGGTTTGAACCTCGATATAAATTTATTTTTTATAATCATAACATCCCTACGGGATTAACGAAAATGATCATGAAAGTTTTAATCATATAATCCAATCCCGAAGGGATGACAAGATTATATGATTTACAGCCTACCCCTAATCCCAACGGGATGACATGATTATAGAAAGAAGATTGCCCACCCATCCCAATCCCGAAGGGATGACATGATTGACAACGACATGATCCGTTTATTTCAAAATGATAAACTCTGTGCGTCGATTGTTTTGGCGGCCTTGTGGTGTGTCATTTGTATCTCTAGGAATGGTTTCACCCTTTCCTTCATATTTTATGCGTGATGGGTCAATGCCAGATTTTTCTAATGCTAGAGCGACCGATTTTGCTCTATTCAGCGAAAGTTCCATATTTGCTTCATCATTACCTACATTGTCTGTGTGTCCGGTAATCAAAATCTTCACTTTCGGACTTTCATTCATCATTTTTGTGAGTAACGCTATTTCGGTATCCGATGTCGGCAATAGTTCTGCTGATCCTGTACTGAAAAAAATGTTTTGAAGTACAACAGGCGTAGAAACTGTATCATTGGTGGTATTAATAATTGGCATCAACTTGATATCAAGCCTATATGGTTCTGGTAAAAGGATGACTTCTGTTAAATCAAAATTTTTAGTGTAGTACACATAACCATCTTTGAGCACGATACATGCATAATTATATCCGGCGGTAATCCCTGTGATAAAAAAGCCATCATCATCAGTATCAAATTTAAATACTTCTGTATTCAAGTCTAAGTTTTTGATGATCACTGTGGATTTTAGTAATTGACCACTGTTGATGTCTCGGATTGTTCCTTTGACATAATTACTTGGTCTTGGTCTCGCTTTTTCGTAGAGTTTTGCCATGTATAGATCCAACTGATGGAGCTTTTCTCCAGTTTTGTAATCCACATCACTAGCAAAATAGGCTGTCTCTCCGTCTACCGAAACAACAAACGAGCCTTCAGCTCCTTCCGTATTTATGGGATATCCTATGTTTTGTGGTTCGGTCCATTTATTTGTGGTTAAATCTTTTCTACTATAATATATATCAAAATCTCCCATGCCCGGACGACCATTGGATCTGAAATAAAGGGTCTGTCCATCGGCATGCAGGAATGGTGTCTCATCACTACCCGTACTATTTATCTCAGGACCTAGATTGATAGGAGTCACCCAAGCATTATTTTCATTACGGTAAGTCATCCATATATCAGCCGCACCGATACTTCCTTTGCGATTACTCGAAAAATAAAGTGTCCTTCCATCTGCCGACAATGTGGGTTGCGAGTCCCATCCAGCTGAATTGACTTTGTGGCCCATATTGACAGGTATTGTCCATTCATCATTCATAAACATGGAGTAATAAAGATCACAACCACCGAATGCATCTTTACGGTCACAGGCTGTAAAAACGATATATTTGCCATTAGAAGATAAAGCGAATGCACCTTCATTTCCATCCGTATTTAATGATTCTATGGGTGTAGCAGGACGAAATCCAAGGCTATCTGTCAAGGAGATGTAAAAATCTTCTTGACCTATAAAGTCATTTTTGTGCTGAATATTCCTTGTAAAAATGATAGATGAGCCATCTACCGCTATACTTGGAGAATATTCTAAATAAGATGAATTGATATTTGGTCCCAAATTGATGGGTTCGAATGATACTGGATTTTTTAAAGCGTGGTCCTTAAATCTGAGATTATCTCTTAATGAAGTAGCTTTGGCAATTTTGTCATTTTTAGACTTTTCTCTTTTTATGTACTCGTCAAAAGAAATGGCAGCAGCTAGATATTTGTTTTGTGATACCTGTGACATTGCCATGGAATAATACATTTCAGTATCAAATTCAGGGTCTATAGTTATGGCACTTGAAAATAATGACTCAGCTTTGGCATAATCTTTTGCAGTGAAGTGATTGCTAGCTAATCTCAATATACCTTCCACAAATTGTGGTTGAGACTTGAGTAAATCTGTAAATTTTGCATTACTTTTTTTAAGATCTCCTTTCTGTGCGGCAACTTTTGCATCATTGTACAATTTGAGTTCTTTGGCATTTAGAGCTCCTTTTAAGATCGCTTGACCTGAAGATAACCAAGGTAGTGCAAAGACTATCAAACAAACTATTACTCTGAAAGTGATCATATACGTTTAAGTTTCTTTTGATTTTAATTTAGAAATTCTTTAGGTACCTTGATTACTAACGACCATCCTGCACTTTGCAGTGCCATTTCCATCATTTTTATATATTCAGTTTTTTGTTTTTCTGCAGTGGCAAGTAACTCCGCATTATTTGCTTTGGTCGCAATGTAATCTTTTGCTTTTTTATTGATCATATTATACTCTTGCGTCGTAAACTTATTGAAAGTACCTTGAGTAATGTCATAATAATCTAGATTATGGTCGATGGACAAGATTTCAGCATTTGGCAATTCATTAAGTGTGACCGTTTTGCTTAGGCTATCAATACTGATATTTACCTTTTCAAAATCATAACCCACTGAGACTTTTGCAGTGACCCTTAGCAGTATTTTTTTACTAAATAGATTAAAGAAATCATAATCATACGTTTCTTTGTAATCATATAACTCAGAAAACTGACCTTCTACACTGATGAGTTTGGTGACAGCTTTTATTTTTTCTAACATGATGGTTGTATTCTCAGCTTGTCTTGCAGGAAATAATTGCGTTTTGGCAATAAACCAAAATCCTACCATGAATGCTATCACAATAATACTAATAAAAACAACCTGCCTTATAGTAAATTTTAACATCTTAATTTATTTTTGAACTCAAATCGTGTTTAAGGCCTGAATAGGATTTTAGTACTGCTTTTATAGAGCCTACAGACACAGGTGATTCTATCAATAATGGAATTTTGTTACGGTCATCAGAGACCCACATCGTCATTTTGTCTCCATCTTTAAATACATTTCCGCCTACAAGATCTGGCACCATTTTGATTGTTTTAAAATCTCCTAGACCTTTGATATCTTTTGTTTCTTTGCCACCATATCTGATATTGACAGGAAAAACTTCTTTGTCAAAAAACATATCTAGTCCTATTTTGTCACCTTTATTAAGGTTTGATGTTTCTAGATTTCTAATGTTATACATATTTGATACAATATCATGCATACAATTGTTCAACCTATGCATTTGTGGTTTTGCACTATCTTTGGTTTTACCATGGTAGGTCATGGCCACATTTCTTTTTTGGTCGAAAGAGATACTATCATATAGACGATAATTGCCTTCTTCGATGATTCTTACAAAATTGCGTGGCAGCATGGTAGATTTGTCTACTTTTGAGTAAAAATAATCATTTACCTTAAATATACTTTCGTAACTTGAATAGGTTTTGCCCAAAGCTCTCATTTCGTAGGCATTACCTACATCTTTCACAGAAAAAACAACTTCTCCAGCTGGAACCCAAATAAAACCCAATTGGTAATAAAGCTTATAAACTAGCTTTTCGCCATGTTGAAATGTTTGGTTGGTCAATCCACATTGGTCATTGGACGATACAGTATTATGATTTACCACAGGAGTGGAAAATGCCGTCAGCAAAACTGCAATCGTTAATCCTGAAAGTAAAGTGGTTAATTTTGATGATAATGTCATGGTGTATTTCTATTTTGAATAAAATCTAAAAAGAAGAAATCTTGTTGTTTCGCTTAGGGAAAGTAGAAAATCATTTCTTGAAATAAGCTTTCATATCAAATCTGGTTAAGATCATAAGCCCGACCAATGATGGGAAAATAAGATTGACAAACCAAAGAATAAATGTCGCCACCAAAGCAGTCAGTTCGACAATACCCAAGGATGACCATACCAAAATCGCCAACTCTCCACGCGCCAGAATACTTAAAAAAGCAGGTAAAGGTATGCCTGTTTGTATTAAGTATATAGACGCAATACCACCACTCAATTCCAAAAAGTCATTCTGAACTCCTAAGAATTTTAAGATGAGGAAATACTGTGTGAAATAGATACTGTACCTTAATAGAGATATAAATATGATCTTATTCAATAAAGGTACCGTATATAAATCAAGGGATTTCAACTTCGAACTAATTTTCAAGAAATACTTCCATTTCAAAAAGCGTTCAACAAATTTTGCCACTTTTGGCAACTTGTAGTAGATGAAAATCAGAATTCCGATTTGTAATCCTACTGCAATACTAAACGTAATATGGTCCGAGTAAGTAACATTAAAAATAGATTTAAGAAAATAATAACTAAATACTAGTCCCATCACGACATTGCAAAGGTTCTGAGCAATGCTGCCTAGCAAGGTGGCAGAGATGACTTGTGGTTTGTGATTTGGGTCTGAAGTTAATAACCTTCCACCATATTCTCCTATTCTAGCTGGCGTGGCAATACCTAATGCGATGCCAGATAAAACAGTCTTAAGGGCATCATTCAAACTCAATACTACATGAGGAGACATTAAGATTTGCCATTTTTTAGATTCTAGAAACCAATTGACAGGCATGAGCATGATGCTCAAAATCAAAAAACGAAAATCCCAATATATAGAATGACTCTCCCATGAACTGATTAATGCTTCATAGCCTTTACCATGCGCTACTTGATAATACAGCAAGCCACAGATAATCAGAATCACAACAAATTTTAGTATTCGCAGTAGCTGAGCCAATGATTTGATTTGGATGAACAAAGTACAAAAGTAGTTTTTAATGATGAGAAAAGCGTATGGTTATCTAAAAATGCATAACGTTTAAGTGTTCTAATAAATTTACAATTCTAAAAATTCTTGACAGCCATATAAATAAAACCATTTATCTTTACCATTCAGAATACACACAACTTTGATATGATCATTTCCTGTATAGTAGCCATAGCCCATAATAGCGTGATAGGTAAAGACAATGATATACCTTGGTATTTACCTGCGGATCTCCAGTATTTCAAAAAAACGACACTCAATCACCACATCATTATGGGTAGAAACTGTTATGCATCGATAGGCAAACCACTTCCCAAACGGACAAATGTGATCGTAACTAGAGACCCTTATTTCATATCGAGCAATTGTCTCGTAGCAAGGTCCATACCTGAAGCGATACACATGGCACACGAAAATGGCGAAACTGAAGCTTTTATCATCGGTGGCGGACAGATATATGCACAATCAATGGATCTTTGTGACAAATTATACCTTACAGAAGTAGATCTTACGGTAGATGGTGACATTTTTTTTCCAGCATTAGATATGAATCAATGGGAACTGATATCAGAAGAAAAACACAGTAAAGACGACAAAAATGATTTTGATTATACATTTAAAGTTTTAAAAAGAATACGATATGACTAATTCACCACTTAAGGAAGAATTTATTCATTTTTTGTGGAGAACTAAAAAACTCCCAATAGATGGATATGTAACTACAGATGGGAAGGCGCTAGAAATCTTGGATTTTGGTATTTATAATGTGGATGCGGGACCTGATTTTTTTAATGGAAAAATAAAAATAGATGGTACCATTTGGGCTGGAAATATAGAGATGCATGTCTTCAGCTCAGACTGGCAAAAGCACAAACATCAGTATGACAACGCTTACGACAATGTAGTACTGCACGTTGTTTATGAAGATGACAAACCTGTGTTAAATACCGACAATATACCAATACCGACTTTAGCGCTAAAAGGAAAAATACCAAAAATATACCTAGACAACTACCTCAATCTAGTCCAATCGCAACAAAAAGTCCCATGTGAATCCATCATCCATACAGTAAGTGAAGAAAAGATAAACTTCTGGAAATTTACCCTAGCTGTTGAGCGTCTCAGCAATAAGTCTATTTTTGTTAATGACATTCTCACTTCTACAGGTCAAGATTGGGAAGAGACATTGTACGTTATGATCGCTAGATATTTTGGGAGTAAGGTCAATACAGAGCCATTCGAGCGATTAGCTAGGAGTCTGCCACTACAGATAGTTCAGAAAAATAAAGATAAAAGACAAACTCTAGATGCACTGTATTTTGGTCAAGCGGGTATGCTGATGGCCAATTACACAGACGAATATTTTGAAACTTTAAAATCAGAGTATCTATACCAACAAAAAAAATACAATCTACAACCGATAGATCCTGTGGCTTGGAAGTTTAGCAAGTTGCGGCCAATGAATTTCCCTACCGTACGGATTGCTCAATTTGCAGGACTTATGTATCGTGTAAGCTTTCTGTTCAGTCAGATAAAAGAAGCTGATAATGCTGCGGAAATCAAAAAAATACTCACATCCGACATCAGTGAATATTGGAAAACGCACTACAGATTTGGATTAGTCTCTACAGATAAGACCAAAAATACAGGAAGTAATTTTATAGACCTACTGATGATCAATGCCATTGCGCCCGTTCTATTTTTGTATGGCAAGGTCAATGATGACGAGACCTACATCGATAAGGCCATCTCCATCATGGAATATCTGCCTGCTGAAAAAAATAATATCATCACCCTATGGAATGAGCTAAACATAAAAGCAAAAAGTACATTTGACTCGCAAGCTCTCATCCAACTCAAAACAGCGTACTGTGATCAGCAGCGATGTCTGTCCTGTAAGATAGGGAATGAGATCATGAGTGGGAAGTGAGAAGTTTGGATATAATATATAATCTAATCCTTTGATAAACAGCTCTAAAACAAAAATAACCTAATCAATTACGATTAAGGATTTTTTTAAAATAGTTATTTGGGACAAGAATACAGTTAAATTATATCCAATATTTACATCAATAATCTTATTTGTTTCAATTCTTAAAATATCTAACAACTAGGAAATCGACGTAGATTAAGTTGTGATAAAAGAACTTTTCAGAACCGAACATCTTTCATTAGATATTCTATAAAGTATGATAAAGTAGCAAAAAAGGTATTCCGATTATTACTTCAATAATTCTTTTACTCGTACCATCTCGTCGAGATTCTCGTGCATATACCCAGGAATTTCACCAAGATTATTATCAAATAGCCAAATTCTATCTTCATGTTCTGTGTTGTATCTGAGATATCTATCACCCTGATCATAGGCTTCAACAATTCTGATATAGTATTTGATAGGTCTTATCTATCTCACCATTAATACTCTTTTATTAATATGTTTTCCTCCTGCCAATTCGATTTGCAATATATAGACACCGGCATTTAATGAACCTAGATCTATAAAATCAGCGTTCGGAGATTGAATAAGGACTTGACCATTTACCGAAATTATTCTTAACTTCTCTATTTGATTATTTTCTGTCGAAGTTATGTATATTTCTGCCGATGTAGGATTAGGATATATTTTTATCTCATCTATAACTTCTTCTATCAAACTGCTCATAATAAATGAAGTATTAGACGTACAACCATCAAAATCTACAACGGTTACGACCATATTGTTTCCTATTGTGTCAATAGTCAGGTCATAAGGTTTGACACCTCCAGTCACGAGAACCGATTGATTTGCGATACTGATCTGCATGGTGTCAAGTTGGCAGCAAACGTCTACATTCCCATTGTTAGATGGCGCCCCATTTGGATAGTAAAGATCTATGATGGATTGGAGGATATTGGTACGTTGTGTGGCTTCAGCTTCATCGTAAGTCAATGATTTTAGGTAATGCCAACCTACGCCATAATCAGGATCAGCTGTGGGGCCTTCCGAGTTGAGGTCTGGATATACTGACTGTGCATAATTTATAAATTCCGTTTTGTCTTTAGGAATCAGCTTTCTATACTCTTGGATTCTATTGTAAACTGTAAAAGAAGGTAGAATGCCCAATTGAGTTAGTGTATCCTGCATCTTAATTGAATCTTGCGGAAGAATTCCAAAAACATGAAATAGCGGACGTAAATCTGCTTGTGCTGCCACGGCCATTCTGACTATTCTCTTGTCATTATCCTGATCATTGATGCCATGATTAATTCCATTTTCAAAGTCTATGGATTCTTGTTTCCAGAAATTCCTAAGTGGACACCATCCGAATATATTGACGATTTCAAAATAGTGCCCGTATCCTCTGTGCTGGTATCGTACTTCATCTGTTGTTGTATTTGATATATCTCTCTTTGTACCAAAAGTTCTAGATACCATTCTATGCGTAGCAGTCTTGTCGATATTGAATGTATTAGGAACGAAGCTATAATTTACGGCTTCATTTAATTCTACACCCAACCCATAATTCAATGCCATGATATACGGGAAATTGACCAAAGCTTCTTCTTCACCCGCAAATTTGGAAAAAGCAAGTGCATGTCCCATCTCGTGAAAGTTAGTCTCATCATCAGGTCCAGGTCCGTTAAGAAAATAGGCTGGGCCAGGTACATCGCTATAGTTGAGTGGCGTATTGGACATTGGGTAACCGATTGAATAAACGCCAGTACGAATATCTACATCTGTTATCATGTACATATTGTGTTTGTCAGGAATGATCTGTCTTGCCAAAATAGAATTCATACCCCTTAAGGCCGTCTCCCAGTCCACCATGGTTTTTATGAGGTCATATTGTCCTGGCACAATAGAATGTTTAGGAATGGTAAACATGACATTTTCTGTTTCAAAAACTGCCCAAGGTCCAGGTTTATTAAGTTCTGCATCAAAGTCTGGTGTGGTATAAAACGACTTCATCGAAAAGAAAGGCGCTTCCACACCGTTGTACACACCGACTTCGACAATACCCTCATCCGCACTATATGGCACAAGGATAGAAATTGCTCCACCAAAGGGATTGAACACTTCAATGGTGGTAGAATCGATAGAAAATAATTTTGATATCCGATCAAACCTTCGGAACTCGGGACGATCCGTTAAGTCCCAATCATGCGATCCTACTCTGACCCAATATTTTTTGCCTACTAAGCTATCGGGGACTGTAATCATGGCAACACTACCTGGAGATAAGTAGATTCCTGTAGGGCGAAGCGCGTGCGCCATTCTATCTTGATTAATGTCATAGTACGGATTCAGGCCATCAGGGTCTTCAAAATTAGCACGAATAAGGACTGTTTTGCGTGTAGAGGAATCCGCAGGTGGAGCCACATATCCAGGGAAAGAAATGCAAGCATCATACTTCCACCCATTCAAGTGTTGTGGATAATTTTTATAAACATCGGGCGTAAATATGTGATCAAACATTCCTTGCTGCAGTGCAAAAACAGCACGTTCTAGCTCCAAACCAGGAGCGGCATTAGGTTCCTTAGAAAAGCCATTTTTAGTTTTGGTATTCACGAATAGTGCTCCAAATTTATCGTCATAATCCTTAACGACACTTTTAGCTAGCAATATAGTTGACTCATTGCTGGCAAGGCATTCTGGAAATATAGTGAAAATATTTCTTATCAGTGTCAGTTCTGTAGCGCTAAGGGTGATGTTTGCATTAATGTGGGACTGAAGATCATTGAGAGAATTGAGTACTCGATCGCAAGCGTCTGAACAATTTACAATGGCCGTTGCGGTCGATTTTATATCATCAGCACCTTCATAGACAAGCGTGCCATCCACATACAGCTTGCATCCACCAGGTGCAAATATACCATCTCCATATGTATCATAAATCTTGAAAACCAAACAGGTGTTTGATGGAATACAAATACTATCAGTGTAATTTGTATTGCCTAGGTAAACTCTCCCTTGCCCACCTTGTAATACAACTATTCCCGCCAAGTCAGTGAGCGTCCAATACGTTTCATCTCCATAAGCATCTGTAAATATGTCGACTTTTACTTTTACTTCATTCGATGCACATTGAGAAAAAACGGACGTAGTACATAGTGTAAGTAAGGAGATGATTGTAAATAATGTTTTCATTTATTTTGATTTATGATAAAGTCGATCCTTAATAAAGAGATGTGCACTTCTAGTAAAAGATAGTATAAATACTTTCAAAAGCAAATGTAATAAAGTATTAGGATAGCATGGTGTTTTGCAATCTTAAATTATCTGTAGTGCATATAAGTATTATGTTAGCTAGATATTTTTGTATTAGCTAAGGTCGGAGTTAAGCTATTTTTTACAAACTTTCTAAAATATCAGCTTTCGTTCTACCATAAAGTGTGGAATCCTAAGGATTTAATATATTGGTCTGCAGTATTTGAATCAGAATGATTTCATCATACAAAAGTGTAGGATCCGCCACAATCTGAAAATTTTTCTTAACGCTACCATAAATAATATATGAAGAAAAGGGAAAAGACTTATTCCATTGATAACCACCCATAAAACAAAAAATCCCTAATCAATTAAGATTAAGGATTCTTTATATGGGTGGGCCCACCAGGACTTGAACCTGGGACCACCTGATTATGAGTCAGGTGCTCTAACCAGCTGAGCTATAGGCCCTGCTTGTGCGACTTGCCTATTCGGCAAATCTTCTTAGCGGGTGCAAAATTAAGAAGTTTTACCATTCTAACAAGTTTCAATCAAAGAATTTCCTAAAATAATGCACAACTTCTTTACTTTTTTAATAATAAGTCAGCCCTTCTTGCCATTTTCCACGTTTCAGATAGATGTAACTAAGCAAAAACATAATGCCCCAATATACCCATTCACTCATCCACGCCACTTCTAGTCCTAGACCAAATTTTTCTGTTACCAGCCATACATAAACCAAATAAGATATAATCCCTACCAACTCTATGTAAAAGACAATCTTTGTTTTTCCGGTGGCGACTACGGCATTCAGCCAAATCACACCGATACATAATATCAGCATAGCTAGGCTTACCACACGTAACGGACCTAAACCAGAAGATACAAAATCATCTCCTTGTCCATAAAGATCCAAGAATAGTGATGGGTAAATATTGAGAATGGAGACAAAAACAAACATACCTGTAAAACTAATGATACTCATTTTCCTAATGATGTCAAAAATTTCTTCGGCTCTTCCTTGACCTATCAGATTGCTGATGATGGTATTGGCAGACGAACCGAAAGCCCAAGAAAATACACCGCTCAACCCAAAGAGATTACGCATAGCTTGGGTTACAGCTTGTTCGGAATAGGTGTAATTTCTACTGATGAGTATAAAAAACACCCACCAAGATCCAGTACTAATCGCATATTGACTCATCAAAGGCAGTCCTTGTGTAAATACCAATTTGATAGTTTTGATACTGAAAGTGTAAACAGGTTTAATGTTAAATTTGCTTGATATCCGCAATCCTCTGATCAAGACAATGATGGTAAGCATACCAATAAACTCTGAGATAACGGAAGCATAAGCCGCTCCATTAAAACCCATTTCTGGCAAACCCAATTTTCCGAATATGAGACCGTAATCTAGCGCTAAATTCAGACTTGACTGAATCAAAGCAATGACGATCAGGTATTTGGTTTGTTGAAGACTGATTAAGTAGGCATTTTGCATCTGAAGACTGTACAGAAAGAATAGCCCACATACTCTGATGTCAAGGAAGTCTGAAGCCATTTTGGCAGCTTCAGGGTCGATACCTACCATGACCATCAGTGGATGTACAAATAGCCACGTGCCTATCATAAATAAGGTAGCTAAGCCTGTAGAAAGCAGCAAGCCATGCCATAGGGTAGAGAATATTTCGTTGCGGTTTTCCTCGCCTGCTCGCCTAGACATGATGGCAAGTAATGCATTGTTAAGTCCGTATCCCAGCGCCGAAAATATCAAATAATAGACACCCGTAATCCCTGCCATTGCAAGTTCTACGCTGCCTAGATGACCTAGAAAAGTGGCATTGATCAGGTAGTTGATCTCAGGTATCAACTTGGCCATACTGATAGGTAAGGTCAGCAGGATGATACCCCAAACGGAAGTATCTACTTTTAAAGATGTGCCGCCTGCCATAGTGTTAATGTTGTATTTTGCAAGTAGGACTGATGCCCAAAATATAGTTTTTGACCACGTCGATCTCTACGGCTGTATCTGATCCCAAAAACCCAGAGATCATATCATTTGTCAATGAAGAAGCTGCCAATTCAGTCAACTGTTCCGAAATAGGCATATACGTCCAATGCCATTTTTCTTCGTAATATCCTGTATTCCTATCAGTACCGTGTTTGGTATATGGTTGACAAAATCCATATTGACTTGCATTTGCCGAGAGCCATAGGTAGATTTTAAGACCTTCACCGGATTCAAACCATGTATTGTCAAAGGAATTGAAGTCCATATCAGTACCCCAATGATGTCTAGATGTACCGGGCATTGAGCTATATTGTAAGATTTTTTTTGCTCGTGCAAAATCATTATTTATATCTACGGCTGCATTCACATTATCTTCGAGAATAGTTTTGCCTGTCCATTTATTTTCCCAAATTCGTTTTTGGTTATCAAAATTTCTAGTGGCTGACCTTATTTTTAGGTAGACGCCATCTTTGGCGGCAGCATCAAACATTTTTATGAAGGCTTCCAATACATCTTTTCGGATATACCTTATTTCTTCATCTCTGTATTTAGCTGGAATGCTAGTAAAATCGGGGTGGATAGATGGATCAAATTTTCCCATCAAGTACGCTGTTGTAAATTCTGTATTTCCAGTACTCTGTGAGATTGTTTTAGTTTTGATATCGCTGATAGAAATAGGAGCTTCAGATTTCTGTGCCTTGCAAGTAATTAAACTTAGCGATATTAATGTAAATGCAAGGATAAATTTTGAAGTCTCCATGTTTAAAATTTTATGATTTTAAGCTTTTTGTTTTATTTTGAAAAAAACTACCAATAAATAAGATCAATGAAAAAAGACATGTCAGCGCCATCAAGCCATATCTGACTACATCGTCGTGATCCACATTTTCATAGGCTGTATATGTAGCTTTGGCCAGCCCTAAAAACACCAAAGCTGTGATAACTGCCGCTGCATTTATCTGTCCTTTTAGACCAAATTTGATTCCATTATTGAGAGAAAGTAGTACCACTGCCACCAATAATGGAAGCAAGTCTACAATGGATGGTGTGAGTGATTGGATATAGCCCCATGTGCTTACCACCATCATAGTGACGACATTTATAAGATTTGCTTTTTGAGCGTTCATTTTAATATAATATATTGAAAAATAACTATTCTTTTAATTTTTTCATTTCAAAACCTTTGCCTTCACTTTGTTTGCCATAAACATTGCAAAACAAAGTACTATCTGATGTTTTGAAGTAATCTATTTGATTGGGGAAGTCATGTGCCATATTTACAAAATGTAGGCTGTCCGCAGATGTACTTTCCATTTTAAATTGGACACCTTTGCCATCATTTTGATCTACAACTTTTGCTTCATAAATAAGGTCTGAACCTTCTTGATAGATCCTTAAGTTTTCGGTGATCTTTCCTACTTTCGGAGCATAGACGTTTCCTATCCATTCGTTGTTTTGAAAGGCCCAACTCTCAATACTCGAGCTATCTTGTGTGATCCAAGTGCCTTGAAGCCACATAAATTCTTGAAGATTCAGTTTTTTGGGCTCTGATTTGCATGAAAAAATCAAAAGCATTCCAAAAACAAAAGTATGTCTTAATAAATTGGATATATTCATAAAGGTACGTGCTTAAAAAGTGATTGTTAAACTATATTTTTTCAAAAATAAAATTGGTCATCTTGGTATATAAATGGATCGTAGCATTGTCACCATAGATGCCATGATTTCTATTCGGATAATAGTAGGTATCAAACTGTTTATTGGCTTTTATGAGTGCATTTGCCATCTCTACAGCATGTTGGAAGTGTACATTATCATCTGCCATGCCGTGTACTAGTAGGTAATTACCTTTAAGTCTATCTGCAAAATAAACTGGAGAATTGTCTGCGTAGCCTTTGGCATTTTCAGCTGTCGTACGCATATATCTTTCTGTGTAGACACTATCATACCACTTCCAATTAGTCACAGGTGCCACTGCAATGGCCGCTTTAAAAACATCATTTCCTTTGAGAATACATAAGGAAGACATATATCCTCCGTAACTCCATCCGAAGATACCGATTCTTTCTTTATCCACAAAAGACTGATTGCCCATATATTTTGCGGCTTCTATTTGGTCTATGGTTTCATAATGACCAAGTTGTAAGTAAGTCATTTTTTCAAACTCTTCTCCTCGTCCGCCTGTGCCACGACCATCTATACAAACAACAATATAGCCAGCTTGAGCAATCATTTGATTCCACCAATAACCTGTACCTTTCCAGCTATCTGTCACGGATTGACTACCAGGACCACTGTACTGCGTCATAAATACAGGATATTTTCTAGTAAGATTAAAGTCTCTAGGTTTGATCATCCATCCATTCAGTTTTACATTTTCTGAAGTCGTAAAAGAGAAAAACTCTACGGGAGAAACACCATAACTTTCTTGGATTTTACCATAATTCACATTGTCTTCTATGGTTCTGATTTTTTTACAACTTCTATCATAAACAACATATGTAGGTGCTGTATTGATGGTACTATGACTATTAGAGAAATAATCAAAAGTGCTGCTAAATTGTGCGTTGTTGGTTCCGATCAATGATGGTGTCATATTTGTTAGATTTTTGCCATCAAGGTCTATAGAGAATACATGTTTTTCCATCGGAGACTTCTCAGCTGCTTGGAAATATACTTTTTTGTTTTTTTCATCCACACCATAAAACTGTGTTACGTCATAATTACCAGTCGTAAGCTTTGCTTTTTGTTTACCATCCATACCCATAAGATAAAGTTGATTGTATCCTTCTTTTTCAGATGACCACACAAATGATTTTCCATCTTTTAGAAAAGTAAGATCATCTGTGATATCAATGTAATATTTGTTTTTTTCTTCGTAGAAAACAGTTGATTTGGCATTTTTAACATCTATGAGATATAATTGCAAATGATTCTGATTTCTATTCATTTTGAAAACACATAGTTGGTTGGCATCTGTGGTCCATTTTACTCTCGGGATATACATATCAGCCATATCTCCCAAGTCAGCTTTGGCAGATTTGCCCTGTATAATATCGTATATCAAAGCGGACACTTCGGCATTTTTTTCGCCTACTTTCGGATACTTAAATGTTTGGTCCGTGGGATACATGCCATCATTATATAGTTGCATGGTAAACTGTGGCACTTGACTTTCGTCAAATCTTATGAATGCTATTTTTTTGCTATCAGGTGACCAATAAAAAGCACGAGTGAAACCAAATTCTTCTTCATATACCCAATCAGACATACCATTGATAATCTTATTGACACTACCATCAGTGGTAATTTGCGTGATGTTGTTGTTCTTTAGGTTTTTGTAATATAGGTTATTGTTGAATACAAAAGCGATTTTCTCTCCATCAGGTGAAAACAAAGGATTTACGATTTTCCCATGTGGGTATACTTGCGCAATTACATTTGCCTTTCTATCATAAATATGACAGTTTACCTTTGAAGAATGTCTGTATATAGACTCATCTTCAGATTCTATGAGCATAAGAGATTCGTCTTCACTGAATGTATATCCACTATAATCTCCAGAAAATCCTGCTTTGTCTTTATGTTCTTTTGCATCAAATATTGTCTCTACAAGTGAACCTGTAGTAATGTCAAATTTTTTTATATCCCCATCTCTCCTTGCAGAATAATGTCTACCATCTTTCATAAAATTGAATCCAGGCACAGACTTGGTCCTAAACTCAAATTTTGCATAAATATCGTCAATGGTGATGGGTTTTTGGGCTGAGATAGAAGATATACAAAAACAAAAGATAGATAAATAAAGAAATTTGTGCATGATGAACTATATGTGTTTTAAATAATACAAATAATAAAACTCTAACCGTCAATAAAAAGTTGCTTAAGCGATCCGCCAACCATTATCTACCGCTCTTTCTGGCATCAAAAGTGTAATTTCCTTGTTTAAACCTACTACACCAAGTACCAAACACTCTGACATAAAATCGGCTATCTGCTTAGGTGGAAAATTAACGACGGCGATAATTTGTTTTCCCATAAGAGTGTCCATTGAATACAAATGAGTAATCTGTGCAGAACTTTTTTTAATCCCGTATGCACCAAAATCAATGGTAAGTTTGTAAGATGGATTTCTCGCTTTCGGAAAATCACTTACCGAAAGGATGGTCCCAACACGCATCTCTACTTTTTCAAATTCTTCCCAACTAAGCATAACTATAACCGTATTTCTATTTTATTTCGATAATAATAATCGCCAAAAATAGTCATCTATCTGCTAAAATTGTGTTAAACAGACATTTTTTAAGTTGTCAGATAGAACAAATTAATCTTACTATTAAATATTCCACTATCTTTGTTGTCAATATATGAGATACATCGCTTTAATATTTGCTTTTTTAATCTTCGGGCAGTCACTTTCTGTGTGTGCTCCAGATATTGCATTTGTTCCAAAGGATGTACCTACACAAGTATGCAATGCGCCATCATCTAAAAAAAAACATAGTTGCTGCAAAAGCAAAGAGCATGATACCAAAGAAGAACAAGAAGATGGTTGTTGTGGCGAAGGCTGTAAATGTTTCAGTTGCATAAAGGTATTTGTTCATTATTTATTGGGCAAAGCAGAATCATCATTTACGGAAAATATATTTGCAGAACGCAATATTTCTCCAGTTTTGGTTCATTCATTTGATTTTCACTACACACTCATCAATCCACCACGGGTTTAGAAAGTAAATTTTAAGGGCTAGCCATGCCCAAAAACAAGATTTTAGCCAGTTTAAGGTCTAAAGTTTTATCAATTTTATTTTACTAAATTCAACAAAATGCAAAAATATATAATTCAAACATGCCTATTCTTAAGTATGTTTTTGATGGTGACTAATAGCTATGCACAAAATGATAAAGTAGTGATACCCGTAAGTGGAGCTTGCGGAATGTGCCAAGAAAGAATAGAAACGACTGCTAAAAATGTAGTGGGAGTGGTCAATGCAAAATATGATTTAGAGAAGCAAAGCTTAACTGTCGAAACACAAAATATCTTCCAAAAATCTGATTTGGTTAATGCTTTACTTGCTGTAGGTCATGATGCTGATGGTAAAAAAGCATCAGATGATATTTATGACAATCTTCACAGTTGTTGCAAATATCGTGATGAAGTGCATACAGAAGATGATGGGCATAACCATACAGAAAGCGATGGACAAGATCATTCAGAACATGATGGTCATGACCACGGTACAGACGAAACCCTAAAAGGCGTTGTCTTTGAAAAATTAGAATCTGGTGCTATGCAACCTATTATTGGGGCAAATATCGTTTGGCTTGGGGAGACAGGTGGCACTATTTCTGATATGAAAGGAAATTTTGATATTCCTTTTTCCAAAAAATCAAAGAGCCTAATTGTATCTTACGTAGGTTACAGTCCTGATACACTTGTGGTAGAAAAACCAGGATTTGTAAATATTGTTATTTCTGCACCTAATCTCCTAGATGCAGTGACCATTACGTCTAAAAAGCGAACTACAGAGATTTCCTATATCGAAACGGTAAAAGTTCATAATATTTCTTCCAAAGAATTGCTAAAAGCAGCGTGTTGCAATCTTGCAGAAAGTTTTGACACAACGCCCGCTGTGGATGCTTCTATGACAGATGCCATCACTGGCACACGTAAAATCGAAATGTTGGGTCTAGCAGGACCATATGTTCAGATCACTAGGGAGAATATTCCAGATGTACGTGGATTGGCAGCATTGCAAGGACTATCCTTTACACCAGGAGCGTGGGTAGAAGGTATGCAATTAAATATGGGAGCAGGTTCGGTGGTCAATGGCTTCGAGAGCATCACTGGTCAAATCAATGTAGAACTAAGAAAACCATGTCATTCAGAGAAATTTCACTTAAATGCTTATGCTAGTCAAGCGGCAAGATTGGAGTTAAATCATTTTGCTAAGCAGGAAATAAATGAAAATTGGAGTACTGCCACTTTGCTACATGTATCGTCTAGAAATCAAAGACGTGACCACAATGATGATGGATTTTTGGACATGCCATTGGGCAAACAATTTGGATTTATCAATAGATGGAAGTGGACCAATGGAGAAGGTCAAGAAGGTCAGATAGGTGCAAAAATATCTTTTATGGACAATCTGAGCGGACAGACTTCTTTTCGTCTCAATGAGTCAGACAGAACCAAAGTATGGGGCGCAGATATGAATACAACTAGGGCTGAAATATGGGCAAAACGTGGATTTGTTAATCTCAAGACGCCATATAAAACACTAGGTTTTCAAGCTTCTGCTGTGTACCACATTCAAGATGCGATGTTCGGTACAAGAGTATATGATGCTACTCAGAAGTCAGGATATTTTAATATGATCTATCAAAGTATCATAGACAATACGGACCATCAAGTGAGAATGGGTACAAGTTTTCAATGGGATGAATTTCATGAGACAGTGGGTACTGCCAAGTATCATAGAAACGAATATGTCCCAGGTGTTTTTGGTGAATACACTTACAAAGGTTCTGAAAAATTCAGTGTTTTGATAGGTGGAAGGGCTGATTATCACAATAATTTTGGTTTGTTTTTCACACCAAGACTTAATGTAAGGTATGCACCAAACCAAAAAACAGTGTTTAGACTTGCAGGTGGTAGAGGACAACGTACGCAGTCGATCTTTGCAGAGAATATCGGACTATTTGCTTCAAATAGAGAGATCATCGTAGAAGGCCAAAATCCGAACAATCCTTACGGACTTGATGCAGAAGTAGCTTGGAATTTTGGACTGAGTTTAACAAGGGAAATAGCATTAGGATCAAGAAATCTTTTGATTTCTGTGGACGTAAACCGTATAGATTTTGAAAATCAGATTGTCATGGATCTTGACAGAAGTCCACAGCAGGTAGTTTTTTACAATCTAAAAGGTGAGTCATATTCAAATAGTGCCCAAATACAATTCGAAATAGATGCCGCAAAATGGTTAGATATCAGATTAGCATATAGGTATAACGATGTAAAAACCACCTATGGAGAGCAATTGCTTCAGAAACCACTTGTATCACCACAGCGTGCTTTTGCTAATACCGCTTTCAAGTTTGGACGTGGATGGACCTTTGATTATACGATCAATTGGTTGAATTCTGTAAGAATACCATCTACTGCAAGTAATCCATCTGTTTACCAATGGGAAAAGCAATCTCCGTCTTATTTCCTGAGCAACACCCAGATCAACAAAGCTTGGGCAAATGGATTTGAAGTATATATAGGTGGTGAAAACATATTTGATTACAAATTGCACGACCCGATCATTGCTGCCGACCAACCCTTTGGACCATATTTTGATAGTTCATTAGCTTGGGGACCTATCATGGGTGCCAATGTATATGTAGGGATGAGATATAGTTTGTAAGACAAGTTATTATCAAGTTTATAAAGTAAAAGGCATCAATATTTAGCTAAGTATTGGTGCCTTTTTTTATTCAGGAACCATCGAAAATGAATTGCTTTATTTCACAACATGGTTTGTAACCTAAGATAGAAGAACATTGGTCATTTGTAGTATATAAATGAAGTTATAGTTTATTCAATATACTGTATATCAATTCTATATAAAAATGCTTACTCAATAATCAGTCATTTATAAGATAAATTATAGTTTGGAATTTAAACAAAAAAATAAGGGCAGAAATCAAATCTCTGCCCTTATTAAAAACATTTTATTCTAAATCTTTACTATGATCACTCAAGTTTGAATTTAACAGGAAGTGTGTAAAGAACTTTTACAGGTCTTCCTCTCTGTTTACCAGGAGTCCACTTTTTGCCCATGTTATTCATACCTAGGATAACAGATTCTGCAGCTGCTCCACAACCTGCTCCGATATCCCTAACGATTTTAACTTCGCCAATAGAACCATCTTTTTCTACAACAAACTGAAGAACTACACCTCCTTCTACACCATTTTCTCTAGCAATAGCTGGGTATTTTAAGTTCTTGTAGATATACTGAAGCATTGCTGCATCCGCACAAGATTTTTTCTCTGCTTCTGTTGCTTTATCTTCGCAACCAGGGAATCTTGGCATTTGCTCTACAACCTTAAATATTTCTTCTTCCACTGCCTTTGGTGGTGGTGGTGGTGGTGGTGGCGGTGGTGCTGCCTTTTGTACAGGTGCTTCCACTACTGTTTCTTCTGTGACTTCTTGATTTTCAAATTTTGGTTGATCTTCTTCAATCACTTCAGTATCAGGTACTTCCTGAATCACTGGTGGTGGTGGCGGTGGTGGTGGTGGTGGCGGTTCAGCAGTACGAGGGATGTCTACTTCCATTTCCTCCTCTATAAAGAGAGCATCATCTGGAATATCGACTATCTGCTCATATGTTGTCCAGCTCATCGTCACAAGGGCAATGGCTACTGCTGCAGTCATACCGAAATTAAAGAAACTACCTGAATTTTTGAAAACATCGACTTCAGGGAATTTTTTTGAATTAAGGAGACTTGACTTTGCACTTGTATTGGCTGCTGAAAGTTCTTCAGCACTATACTTTCTATACTTTGCTTTAAAGTATATGATTAGTCCAATAGTCAGCAGTATTAGCAATAGGAAGAACATTCCTACACCCAATCCTGAAACTTCTAATTCTTTGAACATAAGCGGTTAATTAATAAATTTTTTAAACAATATCATACCTAAAATTGAACCAATAATATTAGCTAAAATATCAAATAGCTCAAAAGATCTACCATTGGAAAGGTAAAATTGACAAATTTCCATAAGAACACCAAAGGAAATAGAAAAAATTATTGGAATATTTTTTAAATCACTTTTTTCTCTTAAACCCATACTCCACAAAAAACAAAAAACGGTGTAAAAACCTAGGTGTGCTAACTTGTCTACTCCCGGAAATTCCCAAATTTTGATGGAAGTTGCTGTTCGAGCAGAAATCAATGACAACCAAATTGTTATACACGTCCATAAAACTGCCAATTTTAAATAAAAATGGTCACTCAACGTTTTGAGCTTATTGATAAGATGCATTAGGTTTAATTTTTGGTGTATAAAATTAATTATTTTTATACTTTTTCACAAATAAAGTTAGAAACTACCGCATCACATGACCCATCCCACTCTAAAAGTTCGACATTTTCAATTTTATTTATTAGTGTTGTATCTAGTGGCATGGTGACTTTAATATAATTATCAGTAAACCCATTCATCATCCCTTCTACGCTAGAATGTTCAAACAATACAGACCTGATTGTTCCTAAAAATGGAGCGGTAAAGGCCATCCTTTTTTTGTGGGATAAGATACGAAGCATTTCATTGCGCTGTCTTCGGATTTCCATTGGAACCACATCACCCATTTCAGCAGCCGCTGTATTTGCACGTTCTGAATACGTAAACACATGTAAGTAAGAAATGTCCAATTCATTTAAAAAATGGTAAGTCTCCATAAAATCTTCATCACTTTCACCAGGAAAACCTACAATCACATCTACGCCTATACAACAATGTGGCATCATAGATTTTATCCAAGATATTCTTTGGGCATAGAGGTCTCTTTGATATCTTCTTCGCATCGATTTCAAGATTTTATCGCTGCCTGACTGAAGAGGAATATGAAAGTGTGGTACAAATTTCTTTGACTGTGCTACGAAACTTATAATTTCTTCTGTCAATAAATTCGGCTCTATGGAAGATATTCTATATCTATCGATTCCTTCTACTTGATCAAGTTCCCTAATTAAATCTACAAATAGTGCTTCTTTTTTGGGTTTTGTTCCCTCAATTACATCAGTTCCGTTACCAAAATCTCCCAAATTCACACCTGTAAGTACTATTTCTCTTACACCCAATGATGCTATTTTATGGGCATTATTCAATACATTTTCTATAGTGTCACTTCTGCTACTTCCCCTTGCTTGGGGTATGGTACAAAAAGAACACTTGTAGTCACAACCATCCTGAACTTTTAGAAATGATCTTGTACGATCTCCAAAAGAAAAAGAGTCAATAAATACATTTGCTTCTTTGACTTCTCCAGCTATAACCATCCCTTTATCTGAGGAACTAGATATGGTATCAATATAATTAAGGATATTAAATTTTTCAGCTGCACCTAAAACTAGATCTACGCCCGGTATTTCTGCTATTTCTTGCGGTTTTAGTTGTGCATAACAACCTACAACTACGATTTTTGCTTGAGGCGCATATTTTAATGCACGTCTTACTTCATACCTACATTTTTTATCTGCAAAATCGGTTACTGAACAAGTATTTAAAACATAAATATCTGCCCCTGTTTCGAAATCTACGGTGGTGTACCCATGATTTTCAAAAGACCTTCGAATACCAGAAGTCTCCGAGAAATTTAATTTACAGCCTAATGTATGAAAGGCTACCGTCCTAGGTGTTGCCATATTTTAAGTGTTAATGTCTACCGATTACCTACCCATTATTTTTCTTTGGTGGATCTTTTGATTTATCAGTATTGGGTGGAGATTTTTGATCAGGATTCTTTTTGGTTTCCTTTTTCTTTTGATCTATGTCTTTTGATTGATCTTCTTTTTTTGTATCTTTAGAAGGTTTTTCTTCTTTAATATCTTCCTTTTTTACTTCACCTTCTAGGTTGTCTAATTCGCCTCCCTCAGGTTCTTCAGCTGGATATCCAAATTTTTCACGGACGATGTCTCTCATATTTTTAAATCCTGAACGCACAAGAGAGTCTTTGTAAAGTGTATCTTGCATTAACAAATTAAAGGTATCAGGAGAGATGCCTATTCTAAATGGACATGCTACTAAGTCATTTACCTTGGGGTCAAAAACAAATTTTTCTTGTGTGATCTTAGCGCTTTTAGCATCAATAGCTACGGAATACCAGAAATTACCTACGATTGGCAAAGCCATAGCAGTACCACTACCTAGATTCATAGATCTGAATCGAACTGCAGGACTTGGTCCACCTACCCATGCACCTGTAACTATCTTCGGGTTGTATGCTATAAACCAACCATCAGAATGATTTTGAGTTGTACCTGTTTTACCTGCAAAGTCGCCATGAGGTACAAATTGACTCCTGAGATTATTTCCTGTACCATAGACAATGACTGATTGCATCATCCTTGTCATAGTAGCCGCAGTTGTGGTGTCCATTGCAACCACATTCGGTCCTATAGATGGATTGGTTTTTACCAATTCTTCATAATCATATATGACCTTTCCGTATCTATCTTCGATCTTTAATATCGCCACAGGTTCAGGACGTAGGCCTTTATTGGCTAGTGTACCGAATACTTTCATCATATCATATAGCGAAATATCAGCTGCACCCAAAGAAATACCAAATTCACGAGGTAGTTCTGATGTTACACCCATTTTTTCTGCTAAATCGATGGTTTTTTGGATCCCTACTTTTTCTATCAATTGAGCAGCAATCACATTAGTAGAGTATGTAAGTCCTCCTACCATGGAGTACCATCCACCATAACTGCCATCAGAATTTCCAGGCGTCCAATCTTCTATTGTAACTTGTTGATTTCTAAAGAACTGACATGGTTTTAAACTATCTTGTAAAGCCGCTGCATAAACTATTGGCTTAAATGTAGAGCCAACTTGACGTTTACTCAGTATATGGTCGTACTTAAAATATTTAAAATCTGTCCCACCTACCCATGATTTAATATAACCATTTGTATGGTCCATTGCCATAAATCCACAATTCAAAAGTGTAAAATAATATCGTACACTGTCTAAAGGTGACATAGTGGTTTCTATCTCAATAGGCGTTTTGTCCCAGCTAAATATTTTCATTGGTACAGGTACGTTAAATATAGAATCTATATCAGCATCGGAGTATTCTAGTTGCTTTAACTTTTGGTAACGCTCACTCCTTTTTACTTGTTCATCTATCCACTTATCGTCTCCCCAAGGTTTTTCTTCAGTGTAACCTTTCCAGTGTTTTACAAATTCTTCCTGAAGATAAGACATATGCTTAAATACGGCATCTTCACCATGTTTTTGCATCCTACTATCTAGTGTTGTCGTTATTTTAAGTCCATCTGTATAAAGTCTATATGGCGTACCATCTTCCTTCAGGATATCTTTAAGAATGTTTGGTAAGATTTTAGTTCGAAGATATTCTCTGAAATAAGTACCTGTACCATCATTATTCCCAATGTCCTCATGAATAGCAGCACCAAGTGGTCTACTAATAAGTGAATCATATACTTCAGGTTGAATGGCGCCCGCGTCTATCATAGATGAAATAGTCGACATTTCTTGAGACTCAAATCTGAAGTCTTTGTTTTTCAACATTTGACTTAATACTAAATTTCTTCTTTCTTTAGAATCATTAGGATTTCTCACTGGATCCAAAGCTGTCGTAGCTTTTAGCATACCTATGAGCGTAGCGGCTTCATCAGGTGTAAGTTGTTTGGGCCTTTTATTATAAAAATACCTAGAAGCTTCTTGTATTCCAAATCTATTCCCTCCGAAAGGCACAGTATTCAGGTACATAGTTAGAAGTTCCTCTTTGTTGTATAGTTTTTCCAGTTTAATAGAGATGATATTTTCTTTCACTTTATTGATAAAAATACTGAGCCCAGGAATTTTATAATTTTTTCTAGGATAAAGGTTTTTTGCCAATTGTTGGCTCAATGTAGATCCTCCACCACCCTGCGTATTAGTTGCAATACCTTTGAAAACCCTCATCCATGAACGAAGGTCTATTCCACTATGCTCAAAGAATCTTTTGTCTTCAATGGCTAATAAAGCTGTAATTAAATAAGGAGAAATACTGTCAAGCTCAATAGTTGTTCGGTTTTCTGTGTAATATTTGCCTATCATTACACCATCTGAAGTATATATTTCTGAAGCATTAGCATTCTCTATTTGTTGCAATTCTTCGGTGGAAGGCAATTTTCCGAATGCACCGAAAAGTGCTAGCAAAACAATAAATGTAATAGAGAAAACTCCAAACATTAGGATGCCAAAAAACCATTTTATGATTTTGGATTCTCTAGGATTTCGTTTACAATATACATCCCAACTATGTGTGATAGGTGAGACAAATTTTTTCCACCTCACTACATAAGGTGACGAAAATTTTGAAAGAGGTGTTGTAATCGGGCTAAAAGCTCGACTGACAAAACTTGAAATTTTATGAATACTTCCCTTTATATCGATCATCTCATGAATTCATTGGAGTGCAAAAGTACGATTTCTTATACAACAAACGAACATTAATTATCATGGTTTGGTCTGCTTTTTATTTATTTTTTAAGATTAAGTACATGTCTACCAACTACATATGTGAAATATTTGTTGTGAAAACACTTAGAAATATCACTATTCCAAATCTCATTTCCCATGGTTTGTTATAAATATAGTCAAAATATTGGTGATGATATTATTTTTTATCTAGTTGAGACTTTTAAATTGTCTTTATGTAACAAAAAATCTTAAAGTTGTAAAACCGTCAGGCTTTCAATCTTTTGGGCTATTAATTTCTGAAGTATTGTGTGCTCCTAAATTTGAGCAGTTTTAATATCAATGACCTTTACATCATGTTCAGTAAGCGTTTTGATCTTGTCTACATTATCTGTGATCATGACAATAGAATCAATTTTTAAGTCCTTTATTATAAAGGCTGCACCCGCATAGTCACGTGCATCTGATCGGAAACCTGCTGCTTCATATGCTTTGGATTGCGGATATCCTAGGTCTTTATATACTTTACTTTTCATTAGGGCTAGGTGACCATTACCTTTGCCTTCTTGATCAAGTAGAATGATAATGCCTCGTCCTTCACTTTGGATAAGTCTTTGGGCATTATCTAATTGAGATTGGCAGTCACAATCGATATTATTAAAATAGTGTCCATAAATACAGGTGGAATGAACTCTGCACAAAACATTTTCAGATCCTGAGATATTACCCATAGTTATGGCAATGAAGTTGTTGTGACCATCACCATACAAGTGTTCCTGAAATTTTCCATACTTTGTATTTATTTCGCTTTCTGCTAATTTGATTATTTTTTTAGTTTTCATATTTTTGAATGGTCTAAAAAAAAAGGAAATCTATATCAGCATACAGATTTCCCTTGATATCAATTAAAAATTAGATTTACTACTTTTACAAACCCAAAATAATGGCAAAAATCAATGGTGCTACGATGGTCGCGTCACTCTCAACGATAAATTTTGGTGTGTGGATATCAAGTTTGCCCCACGTGATTTTTTCATTGGGTACAGCGCCAGAATATGACCCATAACTTGTGGTACTATCGCTTACTTGGCAGAAATATGACCAGAAAGGAATGTCGTGCATCTCCATATCTTGGTATAACATTGGTACGACACATATCGGGAAGTCACCTGCTATTCCTCCACCCAACTGGAAGAATCCTACGCCTTTGCCACCACTATTTTTTGGATACCAATCCGCTAGCCACATCATATACTCAATGCCGCTTTTGGTCGTAGAAGGTTTTAGTTCACCTTTGATACAGTAAGATGCAAAAATATTTCCCATGGTACTATCTTCCCATCCTGGTACGATAATCGGAATATTCTTTTCAGCAGCAGCAAGCATCCAGCTATTTTTAGGATCGATCTCATAGTATTGTTCTAGATCGCCACTCAACAACATTTTGTACATAAACTCATGTGGAAAATATCGCTCACCTTTTGCTTCTGCATCGCTCCACACTTGGATGAGATGTTTCTGTAGCCTTCTGAATGCTTCTTCTTCAGGAATACAGGTATCAGTCACTCTATTATAGTGGTTTTCTAACAAATCCCACTCATCTTGTGCACTAAGTTCGCGATAATTAGGCACTCTTTTGTAATGAGAGTGCGCTACTAGATTCATGATATCTTCTTCTAGGTTTGCACCAGTACAAGAGATGATTTGAACTTTATCTTGTCTGATCATTTCAGCAAGTGATTTGCCCAACTCAGCAGTACTCATTGCGCCTGCAAGTGTGATCATCATTTTGCCACCTTCATTGAGATGAGCCACATAACCATCTGCTGCATCGATCAGAGCAGCCGCATTAAAATGCTTGTAATGTGTCTTTAAAAATTCAGTAATCTGCATATTATTTTATTTTCTAATATTGAGTAATATTTGTATTAAAAAATGTTTGACATTTAGTATCCAAGTATTTTGAGCATTTGGTCTACGGTTTGTTCCTCTCTATAAAGTCTGTCTACCATGTTACCTTTTTCATCACGATCTATAATGATTTGTTGTGGAGATGGGATCAGACAATGTTTAATACCACCATAACCACTGATGGCATCTTGATAAGCACCTGTATGGAAAAATCCTAAGTAAAGTGGTTCTTCCTTCTCAGGATTATAGGTTGGTAAGAAGATTTCTTGGTTCATATCTTCAGAGTTGTAATAATCTGAATGATCACAACTGATACCTCCAATACTCACACGAGCATATTCATTGTCCCACTTAGTGACTGGCAATAATATGAATTTTTCAAAAATAGACCATGCATCAGGAATGGTATTCATAAGACTATTATCTATTAAGTACCAAAGCTCAGAATCATTTTGTTGTTTCTGCTCCAAAACTGAAAAGATTATGGCGCCACTTTCTCCAACGGTATATTTGCCAAATTCAGTAAAAATATGTGGTTCGTCAATGCCTTCTTCGGTACAAACTTCCTTGATATTCCTTACTAACTCATTGATCATGTACTTATAATCGTACTCAAATCCTAGATTGTTGCGTATAGGTAAGCCACCACCAAGATTAATAGAGTCCAAACTTGGGCATATTTTCTTAAGTTCTGCAAAAATCTTTAAGGCTTTCCGAAACTCTCCCCAATAATACAAATTATCTTTTATACCTGAGTCTACAAAGAAGTGAAGCATCTTCAGATGAATTCTCTTTTTTCTAGAGATTTTGGTTTTGTAGAAATCAATGATGTCGGCACTTCTGATACCCAGTCTAGATGTATAATAGGCGGACTGTGGCTCTTCATTTATCGCCATTCTAAGTCCAATGGTAACATCGCCTTTAGTCTTGGCATAAATTCTATCCAATTCCAACTTACTATCTAAAACTGGTATGACATTTTCAAATCCATCATCCATCAACCCAACAATTTTATTGAGGTAGTCTTCAGTTTTATGTCCATTTTGTATCAAAATGGTTTTTTTACTAATTTTACCTTTTTCGCATAGGATTCTTACTATGTCGATATCAAAAGACGATGAAGTCTCTAGGTGTACATCATGCTCAAGTGCTTCTTCTATTACGTGTGAGAAGTGACAACATTTAGTACAATAACAATAATAATAATCACCTTTGTAATTATTTGCCTTCATGGCTTTATGGAAAAAATTCTTTGCCTTCTTGATCTGATCACCTATTCTCGGTAGATAAGTCAGTCTGAATGGAGTACCATATTTGTCGATAAGATACTTTAATGAAATACCATGGAAAGTAAGATTACCTTGATTAAGGTCAAATCCTTCCTGTGGAAAATAGTATGTCTGATTAATTAATTGAAAATATGTGTTCTTCATTTAAAGGCATAAAGTGGGTTTTGTATAAAAAAAACGACACAAAGAAACGATATTTACTCATAATTATTAGCATGTGGGCATAAAGAATTATAAACCTTTGGAATATTATTTGAATGATTCTAAAATAGGTGAAACATTTTCTAGAGTGAATCCGTCTTTTTAAAGTTCTGATTAGTCAGGTTGTGATCGTCGTTTGGCTAGTTTTATGGTTATTTCATGAAATAAATCACGACTTTATCATACTTTTGTCCATAATTAAATAAATCAAATGTATATGAAACAGTTAATTTTTACTTGCATTTTATCTTTTGTCGGTTTGTCATTCTCTGTCAACGCTCAAGAAAGCGATACTGAAAAACTTGAAAACCTAAAATATTATTTATCATCTCTAAAGGACAATGCCCAGTCTATGAGATATTACACTGATTCAACAAAAATTATTTCTTTACTTGATCAATTAGATGGTATCACAGCAGCATTAGAAACTGAGTTAAATAGTATTGTCCTCCCAGAACCAGAAATTGTTGATGTGACACCAGTAGAAGAAGTGCCAGCAACAGAAGAAAAGGTTGAAAATCTAGAAGACTATTCGACTTGGCCAGAAACTAATGAAGAAGGTCAAAACAATGATGGTAATGATAATCTTGGTTTAAGTAAGTATATGCCTTTTAAAAATAAATTTAATACGAGTTTTGAAATTCAATTTGGTATCAATGCACTTCAACAAGGAAATGCTGCTCCTACAGGAATATTGTCTCCTGATATTAACCCTGGTGGGTCATGGTATTGGGATTTTGCCATCACTAGGAGAGCTAGACTCGGTGGAAAAGACAGTAAAGTAGCTTTAAATTATGGGATAAGCTACCTTAAGAATAGATTTAAACTAGAAAATGATCTTAGATTGACAGCTGTTGATGGAGTTCCTGTATTTCAAGAGGTGGCTGACCTAAAAGATAATCCTAAACTTAACATAGGTTACTTAAATGTACCACTTAGCCTGAGCTTTGCACTTTCTAAAAAAACAAAGTTGAAAGTTGGTGGATATGTCGGATATAGAGTACATACGGTTCAGAAATTTCACCTTAAGGTACAGAATGAAAAAATACACGAGCAGAGATATGCAGGCTATGAGTTGAATGATTGGATGTATGGTGCTACTGCATCACTTGACATCTCGGGATTTGACTTGATAGCAAGATATAATTTCTCAAAGGTATTCAAGGACAATCCGAATTATGATTTTAATACATTTATGATAGGTACGTCTGTTAGTTTGTTTTAAGATAATATTAAAGAAAATTAGGCCCTTAGATTATTTTATATTTTCTAAGGGCTTTTTTATTTTTCAAATCAAATTGCAATAAATGGCCTAACTTGTGGCGTTTTATAGGATTAAATCTTAGAATGTCATTATTCAGCAATAATAATTATTGGAAAATCATATTGATGATATTAGGTAGCGCCATTTTGGTGTTGACAATATTATATTCAAATTTTCTGGCTGATAGTTTGAAAAAAAATGAAGAGAAAAACATTAATATTTTACAAGAAGCTCTTAAAGAAATTATTAAAATAGGTCAATCAGAAAATATTGATAGTGAGCAGGATCTTACTTTTTTAACAAATATTAGAGATTCATTTCCTTTACCCATAATTTATGAGGATGATATGGGCGCGCTTGAAGGGCATAATTTTAGTGAAGATGATATGGCTGATCCTGAGTTCCTAGAAAAGAAAAAGAAAGAATTTCTTGATTCAGGAGGTGTACCAATAGATGGAACGGGATATGCTGCTAAAATTTATTGTTTTAATTCTCCATTATTGGGTTATATAAAGCTGTTTCCGCTTGTACAAGGTTTGCTGG
The DNA here is from genome assembly GCA_035299145.1 of Saprospiraceae bacterium. GTDB lineage: Bacteria > Bacteroidota > Bacteroidia > Chitinophagales > Saprospiraceae > OLB9. The sequence goes on along the minus strand of DATGWZ010000023.1, from coordinate 134,072 downwards.
TGGGATTGTATATCGCATTGGGTTATTTTATTTTTAACTCTTCACGCAAGGCTGAGCAGAATAGAGTATGGGCTGGTATGGCCAAAGAAACTGCGCATCAATTGGGTACACCCATTAGTGCCATACTGGGATGGATCGAATACCTTAAAGACAGCTATGCAGATCAACCCGATCAGATGGATGTGCTCAAAGAGCTCACCAAAGATGTGGATCGACTAGAATTGGTGGCTGATCGTTTTTCTAAAATTGGTTCGGAACCAGTGCTTCAATCTTCAAATGTTTACGCTGAATTACTAGAAGTTAAGGATTATCTACAAAGGAGGGCATCTAGAAAAATAGTTTTTAACTTCGATGCCCCAAAAGAAGACATCTTTGTGATGATCAATAAACATCTTTTTGCTTGGGTCATAGAGAATCTCATACGCAACTCACTCGATGCTATGGATGGCAAAGGGACGATCTCATGTAAGGTTTATATGCAAAATAATTATGTGTGTATTGATTTGTCAGATACAGGTCATGGTATTCCACCTAATAAATTCAAATCAGTATTCAAACCAGGATATTCCACCAAAAAACGTGGTTGGGGATTAGGGCTTTCTTTAGCAAAAAGGATTATTGAAGAATACCATAAAGGAAAAATCTATGTAAAATCATCCAAACCTAATGAAGAAACTACTTTCGGAATATGGCTACCTGTGACTAGCTAACCTTCAGATTCTATTTGCATCAATGTCCTGAAAGCCACATACCTATTGGGATATCGATCACTATGTTCTTTTTGAAGTCGTTTGGCATGTGCCATTTGATATTTGTTAAATATATCGATATCCGTTGCCACATATTGAATGGCAAATCCCACACCATGTTCGTCATCATCACCCAAAATGCGGGTAAGTCTATATGATTCAAAACAGTCAGTTGCCATGACATCAGGAATATGAACTGTAGTCATCCACGCTAGCCACTCTGTGTGAATAGCTGTCTCCACCTTTATAGTTACATTATATAAGATCTTCATGCTGTTAAATTTCGTCTCCTCTTAACACCCTAAACCTTCGTCTAGCTTCTACTGCAAAAGTGCTACCACTGTAATCCACAAAGAGTTTTTCGTATAATACTTTTGCTTTTTCTGGTTCATTGAGACTTTCTCCATACAATTCTGCTAGTTCGAAAATAGCATTATCAGCACGGATATCTTCTGGATATTTTTCGATGATGGTCTGATACATGGTGATCATCTCATCTGTTTTTCTTTGTTTTTTAAATATCTGAGCCTTTGTGTAAAGAACATCATCATCTAAGCTATGATCAGGAAAAATAATAGCAATAGAATCCATTTTAAGCAACGCTTCTTCAAATTTGTTTTGAAAACTCAACAAATCCGCTTGAGCAAACATCTGAAGGGTCACTTCTGTAGTATCCATACCAAGATTATCAAGAATAAAAACAGACATATCTATTGCATCATTGGATATCAACTTGGATGTAGCACCTTTTAGTATCTTAAATTGTTCTTGTGCCCACTCGAAGTCACCTGCATAGTAAGACAACTTCGCATTTCGATACCTAGCAAGTTCGCCCATATATCCTTCTTTAAAGTCTTTGTCTACTTGACTGAATAGAAGGCTCGCTTCCCATCTTTCTCCACTCATCAAGTAATAATCCCCAAGAGAGAGTTTAGCTTTTGCGATCATATCAGGCTGTAAACCACCGAATCTTCTCAATTCTTCCAAAATCATAATAGCCGTATCAAGTTCGTTTAAGTAAAGACCTTCGAAATCGGCAAATTCTTGCATTAAAGTAGCTGTCTGAGTATTTCGTCCCATATCATTTAGAAAAGAAACATATTCTCCTTTTAATGATAGTAGATCTTCCTTGGTATAATTATAATTTTGGGTAACCTTGGCTTTTTTGCTATTGAGTAATCCTCTTTTCGCATCTAGATAATAACTGGTGTTCCGTCCGTGATTTGTAACTATATACTGATAAGCTTCTATGGCGGTATCATAGTCCTCATCCTTATAAGCTATGTCTGCAAGTGCATAGACCCTATTTCCATTTTCTTCAAACTGTCTATCTAATGCTCTAGCTTGACGCAATGCTTTGCCATACTCTTTTTTCTGGACAAAAGACCATTGTAACAGTTCTCCATAAGAGATGACATCTGGTTTTTCTTGGATTTTTTCGTATAGTTGTCTTTGGAGCTCCACATAATCACCTTCTGCCAAAAATCGCTGTAAACTTGTCTGTACATTAAGACTATTCTGCTCTTTCTCTACCGTAATGAGGTAGTATTTGATCATATTTTTGGTATCTCCTGATCTTCGATAAAGGTCAGCAAGATTGTATACATAAAGATCTTTTACATTGGCTATTTTTTCACCTTTAAGATAGGTCTCAATGGCGAGATCATATTTAGCAAGATTGGTAAAAGTGGAAGCAAGGTTAGAAATATTGGATGGGTCAGGATTGAGGTTATCTACAGCCTTACGATACTCTTTATTAGCTTGATCAGTCATACCTTGTCTCTCTAGCAGATTACCTTTTGACACGTAAAGAGAGACGTCGGTTGGATCTTTTTTTAATTCGTCTTCTATGATCTTGGTTGCATTGGCATATTCTCGAAGATCAACCAGGCATTGGATATAAAGATTAAAATAACTTTTATTTCTGGTGTTTTCACGATACAAAGCTTCGTAGAGCTGTGCAGCTTTTTCATACTCACCTGAATTATAATATTCGTTGGCAAGTTTATATTTTTGAACTTGAGCATCTGTGGCAGAAACCACAAAAACAAGTAGCAAGATTGTATATAAAATTCTTTGAAGACCTATCATTTTGACCTAATTTTTCTTACGCTGAGGTAATAACGCAATAATAACACTTTTTTTGTGCACAATGTTACATTTTTTGTTTTGTCTTTATTGACTTTTGTTTTCACCTATATTAATTTACTATTATTCAACTATGGTGAGTATTGGTAAAATAATATATTTGTAAGGAAATGAATAAAAAAAGTATATACATTTGCGGCATAATAATCGATTAATAATAAATGCTCTATAATATCAATCCTACTACCACCGAAGCGTGGCGCAAACTTGTCTCTCATCAAAAATCAATGGAAGATGTTCAGATGAAGACACTTTTTCAAGAAGATGCTGGTAGATTTACTGATTTTTCTTTGAAATTCGAAGACATTCTTTTGGATTATTCTAAGAACATTCTGACAAAGGAAACCATTGATATATTGGTAGAGCTTGCACGAGAATGTAAGTTAGATACAGCCATAGAAGCCATGTTCTCAGGTGAAAGGATAAACGTTACGGAAAATAGGTCAGTACTTCATACAGCATTAAGGGACAAGTCTAATAGAGCCATTAAAGTAGATGTGAAAGACATAAAACCTGAGATTAATGCAGTATTAAACAAGATGAGATCATTTACAGAAATGGTAGTTTCTGGTGAATGGAAAGGATATACTGGGCAATCGATCACAGATATCGTCAATATAGGAATTGGAGGGTCAGATCTTGGTCCAGTGATGGTCACAGAAGCATTAAAACCATACAAAACACACTTAAATGTACATTTTGTGTCCAATGTAGATGCCACTCATATAGCTGAAGCCACAAAAAATCTTGATCTGAGTACGACACTTTTTTTGGTTGCATCCAAGACATTTACTACGCAAGAGACAATGGCCAATGCATATACTGCAAGGCAGATGTTCTTAGATGTAGCAGGAGATGAGCAACATATCAAAAAACACTTTATTGCACTATCTACAAACAAAACAGCCGTAGAGAAATTTGGTATAGATCCGGCAAATATGTTTGAATTTTGGGATTGGGTAGGTGGTCGATATTCGTTGACGTCAGCTATTGGACTTTCTATTTCTTTGGCCATTGGTTATAACAATTTTGATAGTTTATTGAGAGGTTTTCATTCGATGGATGAGCACTTTAGGACTTCACCATTTGAAATAAACATGCCTGTGATACTAGGATTGATAGGTATTTGGTATGTTAATTTTTTTGGCGCACAGTCAGAAGCAATCTTGCCTTATGACCAGTATTTGCACAGGTTTGCAGCTTATTTTCAGCAGGGAAATATGGAGAGCAATGGCAAATGTGTGGATAGAAATGGCCAAGATGTAAATTACCAAACTGGACCAGTTATTTGGGGCGAACCTGGGACAAATGGGCAGCACGCTTTCTATCAGCTTATACATCAAGGAACACAATTGATACCTTGTGATTTTATAGCACCTGCAAATTCACAAAATCCGATTGGCAATCATCATACCTTGCTTTTGTCCAATTATTTTGCACAGACACAAGCGCTCATGCAAGGAAAAACAAAAGCAGAAGTGATAGATGAGTTTGAAAAATCAGGGAAAAATCCCGAAGAATATATGCATTTGGTGCCATTCAAAGTTTTTGAGGGTAACAAACCTACCAATTCTATCTTATTTAAAAAACTAGATCCTATGACGCTTGGCCGTATGATAGCAATGTACGAACACAAAATATTTGTGCAAGGTATCATTTGGAATATCTTCAGTTTTGACCAATGGGGCGTAGAGTTAGGTAAGCAGCTAGCAGGCAAAATTTTGCCAGAACTTGAGCATTCAGAAGAAACATTGTCATTTGATAGCTCTACCAATGGACTTATCAATGAGTGGAAAGCATACCAAAAGACAAATTAATTAGGTTGATCAAATAAAGCAGAAAGTTTTTGCCTATTTTTTCAACAAAAATGACCTTATCGTATTTCTAAGCCAAATAACGTAAGTATATATGTTTTTGAAATATAGGCAAGCGATCATTGCGACTTTTATTTTACTGGCTTTAGCTAGTGGTTATTATGTCACAAAGTTAAAATTCAGTTTTCAATTTGAGCAGTTTTTTCCTGTAGGTGATCCAGACCTAGAGTTTTATCAAAAATTTACAAAAGACTTTGAGTCAGATGATAATTTTTTATTGATAGCTGTTGAGAACAATCCGACTGTTTTTGATTCCGTTTTTTTGAATAAGTTTCATGAGTTCGGATTGGAAGTGAGAAATCTTCCACACATCAAAAAAGTACAGTCACTCACACAATTAAAATATCCTGTAAAAACGCCTTTTGGCTTTTCTGCGATTCCATTTATTCACATAGATGAGCCTGATAAATATGAGTCAGACAAACAAAATATTCTATCAGATGAGAGATTTGTCTACAACCTGATAGATAGTACCGGTACATCGTTAGTTATTGCAGCCAAAACTATAGAGAATATAGGACTAGATGATTCAAGAACATTGACGCAAGCTTTGGATTCATTGATAGGTAAATACAATTTTGAAGCTTCGCATGTATTAGGTAGGGCAAATTTTCAAACAGCATTGGTAGATTTTCAGAAGAGAGAAATGTTGCTAGCATTTTTGTCTTCTATCATTTTGGTATCTATCTTTATGGTTTTGATCTATAGGAAACCAATAGGGATTATTATTTCGCTAGGTAGTATTGCCCTAGGATTATTGTTGTTTATGGGTTTTTTAGGATTTATTGGTGCGGAGTTAAACGCTATTTCAGCACTTTTTCCAGTGGTAATGCTGATCGTAGGCTCTTCTGACGTCATTCATATATTCTCAAAGTATGTAGACGAACTCACTAAAGGCAAAGATAAGTTACTATCTATGAAAGTGACCATCAAGGAAATAGGAATGGCTACTTTTCTGACTTCGGCTACTACAGCTGTAGGATTTGCTTCTTTAGTATCATCCAAGCTAAAGACCATTCAGGATTTCGGGATTTACGCTGCTATAGGAGTCTTGATAGCATATCTTACGGTTTTGTTTTTTACTACGTCTGTTTTGTCTCTTTTTGATAAAAATCAGATTATCAGTGAGTCAAAACATGTCTCTAATTGGACAAAGTTCTTGGATAGTATTTACTATATGAATTTAAATCGATACCGAACATTGTTTACCGTTTCATTAGTTTTAAGTGCGCTTTTTGTATATGGAATATCAAAGATTAGTACCAATTATAATATCGAAGATAACTTGCCGAGAGGCGAAAAAGTCACTGAAGATTTTAAATTTTATGAAAAACATTATGCAGGATTCAGACCGTTAGAATTTGCCATTTTTGTTAATGATTCGCTAGAAGTAGGAGATTATAAAGTAGTTAAGGAAATAGATAAACTCGAACAAAAAGTAAAATCCACAGGTGTTATAAAATCTACTATATCGCTGGCCACTTTTTATAGAAGCATCAATAGAATGAATAATGCAAATATGGATAGTGCTTATCTCTTTCCTCAAACGGAAGAAGAGTTTGATGTTTCTCGACGTATGCTAGATCGATTGGGCAATGATGAGACAAATATTCTGGTAAGCGTGGATAATAAAAAAACAAGGATATCAAGCCGTATCACAGATATTGGTGCTGAAAACATTAAAAAATTAGGTGTAGATCTAGATAATTGGGTAAGTAAGAATATAGATTCTAGTATCATCACGGTAAAACGTACTGGTACTGGTTTAATTCTTGACAAAAATTCTGAGTATGTTACCAATAGCTTATTAAAAGGTTTAGGTTTTTCGATTATCATCATCTCGTTAATGATGGGTTTAATGTTTCGTTCCCTTCGGATTGTAATTATTGCCTTGATTCCTAATCTGTTGCCATTATTGTTTGCAGCAGCGGTTCTAGGTTTCTTTAGCATCGAACTTGAAGCAGGTGTCTCCATAATATTTGCAATAATATTTGGTATTGCAGTAGATGATTCCATTCACTTTTTAGGTAGATACAGATTGTGTTTGAATGAAGGACTTAGTAAAGAAGCATCTATTCAAAAAACCTTACATGATACAGGAAAGGCAATAATTTTTACCACTATAATTTTATTCTTTGGTTTTTTTAGCATGATCTTTTCAGTGAATCCTCCTACATTTACAGTTGGTTTGTTAATATCAATCACATTGTTAGGGGCACTGATTTGTGATCTTTATTTATTGCCGGCATTGATTCTGAGATTTACAAAATAGATTTTGGGTTATCCATTTATAATTGATATATATATACAAAAAGCATAGCTAAGCATGGTTTATCCATTCTCAGCTATGCTTAATATAAGACTATTTATAAAACCAGAAACTAACTTCATTCATAAAAACAAAAAGAGCATTTGGTTGATGACCAATTTATATGTCTCTTTTTTGATAATCACTAAACGAATACATCTTGGTATAATATTGGACTTGGATATTCTTCTTTGAAGGCACATCTGATGACATCAAAAGCAGTAACTACTCCTTTTAATTCATTATCCAGATTGACCACAGGCAGCGTTTTAAAACGTCTATCTGCAAACAATTCAGCGGCAGTACCTACCTTGTCTTTTGGAGTAATTCGAGCAACTTTAGTAGTCATCACATCTGATACATGCATATCGGTGCCATGACCTTCTCTAGATGCTTTCCATAAGTCGTATGAAGTAATCATTCCTACCAATTTTCCATCCACTACTACAGGCAATTGTTGGGTTTGGGTTTCAAACATTAGAGATGCTACATCATCTATCGTTTGTGCAGGACTAGCAGTGACTGGATTCTTAGTCATAATCGTGCGGACTTCCTGATTCATCATGTCTTTATATATTAAAGGGTTAAACAATATTAATATAAAACAAAAGCGAAGAAAAAGGAAAAATAATTGGAATAATATTCCGATTATTGCTATAACGCAAAACGATTATAAAAAGTTAAATGAAGTAGTGTTTTTTTCAAAAAAATTATTTGCCTATTACATAGATGCAAGGACGTTTATGATAGATATCCGTCTTTTGTTTTTTCCAATCCTTAATTTTCATTTGTTTGATGTCTTCTGAAGGTGCATTTATATCACAGGCAATACAAAATTTGGTTTGATCATTTAGGGTGGTTAAACAAGTTTCTACCACAAAACCATTTCTATAAGGAGTTTCCATAAAAATCTGTGTTTGTCCAGTTTTCTGAACCTTGCTTTCTAGTGCTTTTAATTGTGTGATGAGTTCAGGCTTCTTATTGGACAAATAGCCATTAAAAGCAAAATTCTGGCCACCCAATCCACTAGCCATCACAGCTAATAATATCGACGAAGGTCCTATTAATGGTATGACACGGACATCATTCTTGTGTGCCCAATCGGCAACTTCTGCGCCAGGGTCAGCGACTCCAGGGCATCCAGCTTCAGAAATAACACCTATATTCCTTCCAAAAATGTTAGTTTTTAAAAAATCTTCATTTTCTGATATGTCAGTGGTAATTTCATGGATGACAATTTGCTGCATTGGCATAGGATGACCCGCATCTTTTAAGAAATGTCTGGCTGTTTTTGCACGCTCTACAATAAAATGATCTGTTTGGTGAAGCCAAGTCAAGGTTTCTGCCGAAAGACTTTCTATTTTGCCATCTACAATCGGACAAGGGAAAAGAATAATACTACCTTTCAGAATCATCTGTTTATTTTAATTCTCTTCTTAGGATCTTACCTACATTTGTTTTTGGAAGTTCATCTCTGAATTCCACTTCTTTTGGAATTTTATAGCCAGTCAGATTCTCTTTACAATAAGCTATGACTTCATCTTTTGATAAAGAACTATCTCTTTTGACCACAAAAAGTTTTACCACTTCGCCTGATTTTGCGTCTGCCATTCCTACTGCTGCTGCTTCTAGGACTTTAGGATGGGCTACTACGACATTCTCTATCTCATTAGGATATACATTAAATCCACTTACGAGAATCATGTCTTTTTTACGATCTACGATATAAATGAAGCCATCAGCATCCATTTTTCCGATGTCGCCTGTGCATAACCATCCGTCTGAAGTGATCGTTTTTTCGGTTTCGCCAGGTTGGTTATAGTAACCTTTCATGATTTGTGGACCACGACATTGGATCTCGCCGATTTCTTCAGTTGCCATTATTCTGCCTTCATCATTTACTATTCTTACTTCTGTAGATGATACAGGCAAGCCGATACTTCCTTGTTTTCCAGTGCCATTTAGCGGATTTACAGATATCAATGGTGAAGATTCTGTCATTCCAAATCCTTCCGTAAGGTTGCATCCTGTGACATCTTTCCATCTATCAGCCACTACTTTTTGGATGGCCATGCCACCACCTACGGTAATCTTGAGTGAAGAAAAATCAGCACTTGCGAAAGAAGGATGATTGAGCAAAGCATTAAATAAAGTGTTTAGCCCTGTCATGAGCGATATCTTATTATTGCCAAACTCTTTGATGACGGACTTGATGTCTCTTGCATTTGTCACCAATACATTATGCGCACCATAACTAAGCATGGCCAGACAATTGACCGTAAATGCAAAAATGTGATACATCGGCAATGGCGATAATGTAATTTCTTTGCCTTCTACTAGATCATTTTGCATCCAGGTTCGGATCTGTACCATATTGGCCACAAGATTTTTATTGGTCAACATGGCACCTTTAGAAATACCCGTTGTCCCACCTGTATATTGATGAATGATGACATTGTCTGAACAGTTTGAAAAAGCCTTGATGGTAAATTTTTTACCTTCATTGATTGCATGTTGGAAATTGACTGTATTTACTAAATTATACTTTGGAACCATCCTTTTGACATGACGGACTACAATATTGACCAATGTACCTTTTATACTTCCCAACATCTCACCTACGCTAGTGACTATAACAGTATTAATTTTGGTTTTCCCAATGATTGATTCAAGATTGGATGCAAAGTTTTCCATGATTACAATGGAATTTACACCACTATCATTAAACTGATACAACATTTCCCTTGGAGTGTACAATGGATTCGTATTGACGATGATCAAACCAGCTTTTAACGCTCCAAATACAGCTATTGGATACTGTAAACAATTAGGCATCATAATGGCAATACGGTCACCAGGGTTGAGTCCTCTAGAATGTAAATATGCAGCAAATTGGGTGGACAACCTATCTGTTTCTTTATAAGTAAGTCTCACACCCATACATTCGAATGCATAGTTTGCACTGTACTTTTGGAAACATTCTTTAAGGAAATCAACCAATGTTTCATATTGATTTTCATCAATATTTGCAGGAATTCCCGGAGGATAATGTTTTAGCCAAGGTCTCTCATCCATTTTTTATTGCTTTAATTACACTCAAAGTTATAACTTTTGGAATAATCTCCAAATAATTTATAGACCTGAGGCCATTCCACAAAGTAATTATTTCAAATAATTGAAATGTAATTATTTCTACTTAATTGAAAATCAAACGTTTCCCTTTAGGGTCCGGGTAAAAAACGGTTGATTTTCAATGAATTTGTGTTTTCGGAGCGGACTTTATCCTAAAGGAAAAATTTAGCTCAACTATTCGCCTTCCATGATTTTTTCTTGTTGCTCTATACTTTCATCATGGATTGATTTTATCACACGGGTGATAAATTCTTCACTAAGCCCATTCTGTGTGCCACGTTCTACAAACTTAGACAATACTTCTTTCCATCTTTCACTCTGCAGGATGGTCATATTATTCTCCTTTTTGTACATACCTATTTCACGAGCTATTTTCATTCTAGAAGCTAGAATACCCATGATTTCTTCATCTATCATGTCTATTTCTTTCCGTAGACGATCCAGTTTTGTCTTCTCCTTGAGATCTTTAGGGTCATATTCGCGAATGATGAGATCGCTAATTAACTGTCCATAGACTTCTGGCGTTATCTGTTGTGCGGCATCACTCCATGCGGTATCAGGTGTAATATGGGACTCTATCATCAAGCCATCAAAATTTAGATCCATAGCTTTTTGAGCTACTTTGTGCAGAAGATCTCGTCTGCCAGTAATGTGGCTTGGGTCATTGATCATCGGTATCTCAGGCATTGCTGTTTTGAAATCTATGGCTATCTGCCATTGAGGTCGATTACGATAAATTTTTTCTCCAGCTGATGAAAACCCTCTGTGAATGGCACCTAACTTTGTTAGTCCAACTTTCTGAAGTCGTTCCATTCCTCCTAGCCAAAGTGCTAGATCTGGATTTATCGGATTTTTTAGTAAAACTGGAATGTCGATACCACGCAAAGCATCGGCTATTTCTTGGACAGCAAATGGATTGACCGTAGTTCTAGCACCTATCCATAGGATATCTACGCCGAACTCAAGGCATAACTCTACATGGGATGTCTTTGCTACTTCCACGGCTATTGGTAATCCCGTGAGTTCTTTGGCTTTTTGTAACCAAGGGAGACCTTTGGCACCGATACCTTCAAAAGCACCTGGGCGAGTACGTGGTTTCCAAATGCCAGCTCTCAATACGTCAATTTTACCCGTTTTGGCTAGTCTTACGGCTGTTTCGATCACTTGTTCTTCAGTCTCAGCGCTACATGGACCTGCGATGAGAATTGGTTTCTTTTGGTTTTCAAATAAATTTACCATAACACAATCATTTTTTAGATTCTTATTAAAATTACACTTATGATTTTTACTTCAATATTCTTTTTATGTCATTACTTCTGTGCATCAATTTTTCTGTTTCTTCTGTATTGTTTTCCCTAATGTGATGCCTGAAATTTTCTAAATGAACGATATAACTGTCCAATGCTTCAAGGAGATATTTTTTATTTTTGCCAAAGATTGCAGACCATGTTTTTGGGTTGCTTTTTGCTAATCTTACGGTACTCTCAAATCCTGTGCTTGCAAGTTCGAAGATTTGTTTTTCATCTTTTTCGATATCTAGGACTGTCAAACCCAACATAAATGAACTCACATGTGACAAATGCGAAACATAGGCCAAATGTTTATCGTGTTCTTCTGCTGTCATAAAAGATGTCACCATTCCTAGGCTTTCGAATACTCGAAGTGCAGACTCTAAGGCATCTGCATCAGATTTCTCTGGTTCTGTAATGATGTTTTTTTTATTTTGAAAAAGACCTTTTAGCGCAGCTGTTGGTCCTGAAAATTCTGTTCCTGCTAACGGATGAGCAGCTACAAATCTTCTTCTTTTAGGATGCAATGAGATTGCATTGCAAATATCACTTTTGGTAGAACCCACATCAATGACCGTAGTTTTTTGGTCTATTTGATCTAAAATATTGGGCAATATTCCTTCGATTTTATCCACAGGAATGGCCAATATCACAATGTCTGCCAATTTTAGTCCTTCATCCAAAGAAACTATCTCGTGGACCAAACCATGATCTAATGCTAGTTTTTGATGAGATTCTGAAGCGTCTACACCATAAACTTTTACGTTGAGTTGGGATTTTAGATCTTTGGCTATCGAGCCACCTATCAATCCTAAACCTATAACTGTTATCTTCATAATCCGAGATTTACAAAACCAGTTTGAATCCTATATAAGGCAGCTAACATATCTTCTACTGGACTGCATAGCGAAATACGTAGATATTGATCTCCTTGAGAACCAAATATATGTCCGGGCGTGATGAATACCCTTGTTTCGTACAATATCTTATTTGCCAAAGCTTCAGAATCACCTGCTTTTTTAGGAATTTTGCCCCAAACGAAAAGTCCCGCACCATCTTCTTGGAAACTACAACCTATTAACGTCATGATATCATAAGCCGCTTTTTTACGATCAGCATATTGTTCATTTAATGAATCAATCCAGTCTTGACCAAGATAGAGGGCAACTGCGGCCGCTTCCTGAATTGGTTTAAACATACCAGAATCCATATTGCTTTTGAATGTCATGATGGTATCTATATACGATTTTGCACCGACGACTGCGCCTACACGCCAGCCAGCCATATTGTAACATTTGCTAAGAGATACGAGTTCTATGGCGCAATCGTCCGCACCATCTACATTAAAAATACTAAGCGGATGGTCATTTAGAATAAAAGCGTATGGATTGTCGTGACAAATGAGTATCTGATGTTTTCTAGCAATGTGTACTAATTTCTCAAAAAAATCAAGATCTGCTTTTGCACCAGTAGGCATATTGGGATAATTTATCCACATCAATTTTACCTTACTCAAATCTTGTTTTTCGAGTGCATCTAGATCAGGTTTCCAGCCAAGGTGTTCTAATAATGGCATATCCACAGCGACGCCACCCGCTAGTTTTGTGCACATACCATAAGATGGGTAGCCAGGATTTGGCACTAATACTTCGTCACCGGGATTTAGAAAAGACATACTCACATGCATGACACCTTCTTTGGATCCTATAAGCGGTAGAATCTGCGTATTGGGATCAGGATGATAGTCAAAATTTCGGCCATACCAAGATGAAAAAGCACTTCTGAGAGATGGAATTCCCTTGTAAGATTGATATTTGTGTGCATCTTCATGGGCGAGCGCTTCCAAAAGTTTATCCGTTACAGATGGGTGTGGTTTTAAATCGGGACTACCTATGCCAAGATTCAGCACAAGTGCGCCGCCATCTTTATTCATGGTGTCAATTTCAGCGAGTTTCCTAGCAAAGTAGTACGTTGTCACATCATTCAATCTATTGGCTGCTGTTATTATCATGATACTATAGTTGTATTTAATGAATGTTGTTTTTCAAGGATGGAAGAGATATCTGCGCTTTTGTAAATACCAGTCTCCTCGCATTCAAAAGTCAATTCTTTAAGATCTTCCTTCAATCCTAAGTATTGGTCAATGTGGTCAAACTCTATATCTAAGTGAAAAAAGTACTCTCGAAAACTACCCACTACAGGGAATGACTGAAGTTTGCTCATATTGAGATCATGTTGTTGAATGACTTGAAGTACTTTCAGTAATTGACCTTTTTTGTCCTGTACTCTGATGTAAATGGATGCTTTATCTGCATTTGTAGGTAGATCGGTTTTTTCTTTGGTGACAATAAAAAACCTTGTATAATTCGTTTTGCTTGTTTCTATACTTGGCTGTAGCACTTGGAGACCGTACAATTCTGCGGCTACTGTGCTTGCAATACAGGCTTTGGATACCTTGCCTTTATCTGCCACATTTTTTGCACTTAGGGCAGTGTCTTCTGATTCTATCAGTTTCCAGTTTGGGTAGTTACTTAGGAATTGTCTGCATTGATTGATAGCCATAGGATGCGAAGCTACTTCTTTGATATCTTCAATGGACGCACCATTTATGGCCAATAAATTATGTTTTATCCTAAGGTAAATTTCACCACTTACCCAGAATCCATTTTCTCTCAGAATGCGGTAATTCTGTAAAATAGTACCAGCAATTGAGTTTTCAATAGCCATGACAGCTACATCTGCTGTACCGTCACGAAGCAAATCCGCAAGTATGTCGAAAGAGTCAGCAGGAATTAATGTCAATGATTGGTCTGGCCAATATCTCTTGGCTGCTACATCGTGAAATGATCCAGGATAACCTTGGATGGCCACTTTTAATGTTTTTTCGTTGCTCATAACACCTAAATATTAAACGGTTAAAACGAAAAAAGGAGCCTGTTTTTGCAACAGAACTCCTTTTTATTTTTGACACATATACAAACAAAAGTCCTGCTACTCTATTTTAAAATAAAAGTACCAAAAATAAAATGCCGCAAATGTGGATTGATTCAACTTCATGGCACAAACTTATACTATGCAGATTTAATAACCAAACGAAAGTCTATAAAAAGTTTATTTTGGTAGCAAAAAGACTAAAACTGCCATCTAAATGGTATGAATATTTGGAAATTGGATAGTTTGAAAAATATTCAGAGCCATGAAACAGTGGATATTGACATCGCCTTTTAAGATGCTCTTCATGCAGAATAGCTAGCGGAATCTATCTGATTTAGGTACATTCCGCTAGCTATATGAACCGATAGTCAGCGGAATCTATGTTTTTTTATGAGATTCCGCTGGCTATTTTTAGTTTTTTGATGTAGAACACCTATCTTTGCCTAACTAATCATTAGATGTTTATGGTCGAAAATAAATTTATATACGGTAGGAAATCAGAAATCCAAACAATACTAAACCATTATAAATCACCTACTTCGTCTATGTTGGCCGTAGTAGGTAGGAGAAGAGTAGGTAAGACCTATCTGATAAGGAAAGTATTAGAAGGTGTCATAGACTTTGAAATGACGGGCTATCAACATGGTTCTAAAAAGGATCAACTCCAAAATTTTCTCCTGACACTTTCAAAATTTACGAATACATCCATTGTAACACAACCACCTAAAACTTGGCTAGAAGCATTTCACCAATTGAGAATATATCTTTCTGAAAAAAAAGGCAAAAAAAAGAAAGTGATATTTCTAGACGAATTGCCATGGATGAATACTCCGAAAGCAGGATTTGTGGAGTCACTAGCTCATTTTTGGAATGATTGGGCAAGTGAAAACAATGTACTTTTGATCATTTGTGGGTCAGCTGCCGCGTGGATGTTAAAAAATGTAGTTCATAATAAAGGAGGACTTCACAATAGAATCACACAAACCATCTTTTTAGAACCATTCGACCTGAAGGACACCAAGGCGATGTTAGATGGTCTAAAAATAAAAGCTACTCCACACCAAGTAATTGAGTTGAACATGGTCCTAGGCGGTGTCCCATATTATTTGAGCTTATTGCAAAGAGAAAAAAGCATAGCTCAAAACATTGACCAATTACTATTCGAGAAGAATGGAAATTTGGTAAAAGAGTTTGATAATTTGTTTCAATCACTTTTTGATAATGCTGGAAGTCATATACATGTGATCGATTTATTGTCGTCCAAATGGAAGGGTCTAACAAGAAAGGAGATTGCAGATGAATATAAGGGCAAAGATGGTGGAAGCCTTACTTTAGTTCTTGATGAATTAGTACTATCTGGATTCGTGGCTAAATATATACCTTTTCAAAAGACAAAAAAAGATACGCTCTACCGCATATGTGATCCATACATTTTATTCTACAAAAGATTTCTGTCAAAAAAAGCCCTTAAATCATCTTATGCTGGCATCATGAATACACCATCATATCGTTCGTGGTGTGGCTATGCATTTGAGAATATTTGCCTAAATCACACAGCATTAATCAAAGACAAAATAGGGATAGCTAGGATTGAGTCGGTAGAATCGTCATTTTATGCCCCAGGAAGCAAGGACCAAGATGGTTTTCAGATAGATTTGGTGATAGATAGGGCGGATGGAATCATCAATATTTGTGAAATGAAATATTATAACGCTCCCTTTACAATCGACAATAAGTATTATACAGAGCTCCAACTAAGAATAGAAAATTTTAGAAAAATAAGTAAAACTCAAAAAGCCATTCAACTTGTATTTATCAGTTCTCTAGGTCTCCTTCCGAATGCTTACAGTCATGAAATTGTAGATATTGACATCGCCTTTCAAGATGCTCTACAAGAATAATAGCCAGCGGAATCTATCAAAATTCGATACATTCCGCTAGATATACGAATCGATAGTCAGCGGAATCTATGTTTCTTCATGAGATTCCGCTGGCTATTTTGAATAAATAATTACAACTTAATTCAACTTAGCAAACAAAAAGGGTATGATAATCAAACGTTTTTCACCCTGGCCCTTAAGGGAAACGTTTGATTATCAATGTGCTATTAAACAAATAAATAAACTACTTCGTTCCTTTATTGAGCCCACGTTTATTGAGTAATGGCTCTATGCTAGGTTGTTGTCCCCTAAATTTGACATAAAGTTCCATTGGGTCTATGGTGCCACCTTTGCTAAGTATATTTTTTCTGAATGACGATGCTGTTTCAATATCATAAATACCTTTCTCCTTAAAAAAAGCAAATGCATCAGCATCCAACACTTCGGACCAAATATAGCTATAGTATCCCGAAGAATATCCGCCTGCAAAAATATGGCTAAAATACGTACTTCGATATCGTGATATGATCTCAGGTATTAAACCCAAGTTTTCAAAAAACGAATCTTCAAATGCAGAAACGTCTTCTACATTTGCATGAACACTGAAAGTGTGGTAAGCCATATCTAAGAGTGATGCAGCAAGATATTCGACAGTCGCAAATCCTTGACCAAACTTACTGCTTTTGTCCATCTTTTTAATGAGTGATGCAGGTATTGGTTTGCCTGTTATGTGATGAAAAGCATAAGATTTAAGGACTTCAGGTTCGGCAGCCCAGTTTTCCATAATTTGAGATGGTAATTCTACAAAATCTGTGGGTACATTTGTTCCAGCAAGGGTTGTAAAATTCACATCTGAAAGCAAGCCATGTAGAGCATGTCCAAACTCATGAAAAAATGTGATCACCTCGTCAAATGTCAACAAAGATGGTATCTCTCCAGTAGGTTTTGTAAAATTACATACAATAGAGATGACAGGTAAGACTCGTTTACCACCGTCTTTTTTTTGCTCCACAAAACTCGTCATCCAAGCGCCACCTTGTTTACTGTCTCTAGGGAAAAAGTCGAGATAAAGAATTCCTGTCAACTTACCATTGGACTCTCTAACTTCATACGCGTGAGCATCTGTGTGGTAAGTGGGCAAATCTTCATTTTTGGTAAAGGTGATGCCGTACAATTTATTTGCAACATCAAAAATCCCTTTCTGCACATTCGATAGTGAAAAGTATGGTTTCATTTCTTCTTCGTCGATGTCGTACTTCTGTTTGCGAAGTTTTTCTGCATAATATCTCCAATCGAAGGCGTGAAGCATAAAATTATTGTCTTCTTCCAATATCATTTTTTGAAGGTTATTTGCTTCATTTTTAGCCATCTCCAATGCGGGCTGCCACAATTTGGTAAGCAATTCTTGTACTTGATCAGGAGTTTTTGACATCTGCTCTTCGAGTACATAATGCGCATGACTTTGATACCCTAGCAAACTAGATTTCTCAGCCCTGAGTTGTACCATTTCTTTTACGATGGTATTATTATCATTTTTATCACCGAGATTACCTTTGTTTGTATAAGCTGTCCAAATCTCTTTGCGCAGCATCCTATTTTCGGCATATTGGAGAAAAGGTATTACACTCGCATTTTGCAAAGTAAACACCCATTTTTCAGGCATATTGTACGTTTCGGCCGTATCTTTTGCGGCTGAAATGATTGATGATGGTAGACCAGCAAGTTCGTTTTCGTTGTCGATGATGAGTTGGTATTCATTGGTGGCAGCAAGAATGTTTTTACCAAATTCTAAACTCAATACTGTCAGTCTTTGGTTGATATCGGCTACTCGTTTTTTATCTTGTGCATTCAGGTTTGCGCCATTTCTGACAAAAGTTTTGAAATAAACTTCTAACAGTCTCAATTTTTCACCTGTAATTTTCTGTTGTTTTCTATTCTCCCATACAAATTTGACCTTTCTAAAAAGGGCAAGATTCATAAATATCTTATCATTGTGCACTGATAATTTTGGCGCTATTTTTTGCATGATAGTTTGTAGCGACGCACTTGTATTTGCATAAGAAAGATTGTAAAGTACGGCTGCCGTTCGCTTTATGATCTGTCCAGAATTTTCTAGCGCTTCTATGGTATTTGCAAAGTCAGGTATGGCGGAATTGTCTATGATATCCTTTATTTCGCTCTTCTGCTGAGTTATGCCTTGTGTGATGGCAGGTGCAAAATGACTGTTTTTAATAAGATCAAATGGTGGAACGCCATATGGCGTAGTAAATGGAAACAAAAATGGATTCATAAAGGATGATAATTTATGGTGTTGTAACTGATTTGGGATAGGAATGGTTCAGAAGTGGCTTCCAAAAACAAAAAAGCCGCAAAACAATACTGCTTTACGGCTTTTAATATAATGTGCCTTAAAATATTACTTCACAAACTCCAAGCTTCTTGCTATAAATGCTGACAGCTCTTCGCCTTTAAGCATGTTTTGGTTTAGGAGTGCTAAGTCGTGGAGATAGTTTGCAAAATCTGCTTTCTTTTCTTCACTTTTCATCTTGACCAATTTGTCTGCGATTAGTGGGTGATTGGTATTGATGACTACATTGTGGCTATCTGGAAACATGCCCATATCCATACCTTGCATAGCTTGCATTTCTTTCATCCTACGCATAAATTCTGGTTTGGTGATGGTCACAGGATGGTCTGTAGGTGACAATGGTTTTAACTCTATTTGTCCCATGCCTAGATTTTTCACATTATTGGTGAATATATCTTTTACCTTATCTTGGTCTGCTTGACTTAGTACGGACTCTTTTGTTTCGTCTTTTTGTACAAGGTTGTCAGGCGTATCAGAATCGACACGGACGAAGGTCACTTCACTACCTTTGTATTCGATGTGCTGCATGAAGTGATTGTCTATAATGGTATCCATTTCTAGAACATCATAACCATAATCTTTTGCTGCTTTGATGTAGCTGTGTTGCGCTTTCGGGTCATTGGCATACAAATAGATCAATTTATTGTGTTTGTCAGTTTGGGTTGCCTTTACTTTTTCTTTATACTCTTCCAATGTGCTGTGTACGCCGTCAAGATTTTTTAGCAAAGCAAATCCCATCGCTTTTTCATTAAATTTCTCGTCTGAGATCATACCATACTTCACAAAAGTGCTGATTTCTTTCCACTTATCTTCGTAAGATGCTCTATCTGTTTCGAATAGAGACTGAAGTTTTTCAGACACTTTTTTAGAAATGTAAGTATTTATTTTTTTGACGTTACTATCTGATTGTAGGTAACTACGAGATACATTCAATGGAATATCCGGTGAGTCGATCACGCCATGGAGAAGCATCAAGAACTCTGGCACGATTTCTTTGACATCATCCGTGATAAATACTTGATTGCTGTATAGTTGGATTTTGTTTTTTTGTACTTCAAAGTTATTGGTCAATTTAGGGAAGTACAAAATACCAGTCAAGTTAAATGGATAATCAATATTCAAATGTATCCAGAATAATGGTGGCTGGCTGAAAGGGTGAAGTTCGTTGTAAAACTTCTTATAATCTTCGTCTGTAAGATCAGCTGGTTTCATCTTCCAGATAGGGTGTGGATTGTTGATGATATCATCCACTTCTGTTTTGATTTCCTGCTTATCATCGCCTTCGCCTTCCCATGTAGATTCCGTTTTTGTACCAAATTTTATTTCTACAGGTAAAAATTTGCAATATTTATTTAGTAATTCTTTGATTCTATATTCTTCTAGATACTCTTTATTTTCATCATTGATGTGGAGAATGATTTCTGTACCACGTTCTGTTTTGTCATGTGGGTGAATAGTGTATTCAGGATTGCCATCACATGACCATATGTTTGCGGGAGCATCTGTTTTATAAGATTTTGTGATGACATCTACTTTATCTGCCACCATAAATGCAGAGTAAAATCCTAGACCGAAGTGACCAATAATGGTTGCATCGTCTTTGTATTTTGAAAGGAATTCTTCAGCAGACGAAAAAGCCATTTGATTCAGGTACTTGTTGACTTCATCTTCGGTCATACCGATACCTTTGTCGATGATGTGAAGGGTTTTGTTTTCTTTGTCGATTTTGACTTCGATTTTGATATCGCCCAATTCATCTTTCATTTCGCCTTTTTGGGCTAGTGTTTTGATTTTGGTAGTGGCATCGACTGCATTGGAGACCAATTCTCTTAGGAAGATCTCATGGTCTGAATAAAGAAATTTTTTGATGATTGGAAAAATATTTTCCGCTTGTACTGATATATTACCTTTAGACATAATTAAAACATGATTTGATGATGTCTCTTTTAAGTCAAAGTTTATGCCATCAGAATATTAATGACATTTTGACAGCATTTTTGACATAATTATCATTCAAATTATAATTTGCTGGATAATTTTGACAAATTAAATCAACAAATTTTCGTTATAAGTGCAATAAAATTGATTTGAACTTGTATTAGGGTATTGTTTTTTGGTCGATGCTAGTCGACGCTAGTGGGATCTAGTGGGAACTCAGTGGGAACTCGTGGGAACTCGGTGGGAACTCAGTGGGAACTCGGTGGGAACTCAGTGGGATTACATACGGAACGTGTAGGGAGCATGTAGGGAACGTCTAGGGAGTAAGTACGGAGTATCTATGGAGGAAATAGGGAAGTGTCACGTCCTAAAATAGCTACACAGGTTAATTAAATAATCCTACAATAACTTTACACTATGCAAAAATAATCCTTAAAAAACTTTACACTGTCTCGTCCCAAAATTACTGGTTCATAACAATTTCTTTTGTTTTACCCTGCACCTTTGATGGAGACAAAAGAAATTTTATTACAATTGAATGAAAAAATGGGATACACCCATATCTTTGTTGTAAATATGGAGATTGATTGGTTTGATCATAAAAAGATTCAGAAACTTTAACGACAATTAATGATAGTAGCAGGATTTACCTTCATACGAAATGCCATAAAATATGACTATCCCATCATCGAGGCTATCCATTCCGTTTTACCACTTTGTGATGAGTTTGTTGTGGCTGTTGGTCGGTCTGATGATGATACTTTGCAGCTCATTCAAAACATCGGTGACCCTAAGATAAAGATTATTGAGACGATATGGGACGATAGTTTACGGGAAGGTGGTCGAGTTTTGGCTGTTGAAACAGATAAAGCTTTTCAGGCTATCAGTGATAAGGCTGATTGGTGTTTTTATATCCAAGGTGACGAAGTTGTTCATGAAAAATACCACACTACTATCTTGAATGACATGCAAAAATATAAGGATGACAAAAGGGTAGAAGGTTTATTATTTAAGTATCGACACTTTTATGGATCTTATGATTATGTGGCGACATCATCTGGATGGTATAAAAACGAAATTCGTATTGTTAGGAATGATAAAAGTGTATATTCTTTTAGAGATGCTCAGGGATTCAGAATAGGTGATGATAGAATGTTGAGAGTGAAAGCTATTGATGCATACATCCATCATTATGGTTGGGTCAAGCCGCCTGCCAATATGCAAGCAAAACAAGAAACCTTTCAGAAGTTGTGGCATGGTGATGAATGGGTAGAAGCTAACGTTCCGAAACGCGAAGCATTTGATTATTCAGGAATTGATAGGCTAGCGAAGTACGATGGCACGCATCCTGCCGTTATGTTGGATAGAATAAAACGGCTCAATTGGACCTTTGACCATGACCTTTCGAAGAATAAAATCAGCTTTAAAGATCGATGCAAAGAATTGGCAAATAAATATTTTGGCCTAGATTTTAATTATAAAAACTATGTGAAGGTGTAGGGATTGAAAAGTAAAACTCTTTCTACTATTTTTCTTATTTCTCACCGACAAAACTTTTAACAAAAATTCTTACCTTTGCACTCATTTTAAAATTGACGATTTAAGTTTTAGTTTATAAAAATTCTGAATCGTCCAAAGGGTAGTGAATATGGCAAAGTACAATGATGATCTTAAACAACTCAATCTTCCAGAAATAGACCGAATCATCCGTCAATTCTGGGAAGAAAACGATATTTTCAATAAAAGTGTCACTCAAAAATCTGTTGACAATAGCTTCGTATTTTATGAAGGTCCACCTTCTGCCAATGGTAAACCTGGTATCCACCACGTTATGGGTCGTGCAGTAAAGGATCTTTTCTGTCGGTATCAAACCATGAAAGGCAAACGTGTGGAGCGTAAAGGTGGATGGGATACCCACGGTCTACCGATAGAACTTAGTGTAGAGAAAGAACTTGGCATCACCAAAGAAGATATCGGCACCAAAATATCTGTAGATGACTACAATGCCAAATGTCGTGAGACGGTCATGCAATACAAAGACCAATGGGATGATATCACACGTCGTATGGGTTATTGGGTAGATCTAGATCATCCTTATGTTACTTTCGAAAATGAATATATTGAATCTGTTTGGTGGCTTTTGGGACAGTTGTATCAAAAAAATCTTTTATACAAAGGTTACACCATCCAACCATATTCGCCAGCAGCTGGTACAGGTTTGAGCTCACATGAGTTGAACCAACCTGGTTGTTATCGTGATGTGACAGATACGACGGTTGTGGCTCAGTTCAAAACATTGCCAGAGACACTTCCTGATTTTCTGCAAGGACTTGGAGATATTCACATCTTAGCTTGGACGACTACGCCTTGGACTTTACCATCCAATACAGCGCTTACTGTAGGACCAAAAATCACGTATGCATTGGTCAAAACATACAATCAATACACTTTCGAACCAGTCAATGTCATTCTTGCGAAAGCGCTTATCGAAAAACAATTTGCAGGTAAGTTTTTTGCGGTAGAATCTGAAGAGCAATTGGCATCATTCCAATCTTCTGACAAAAAAATACCTTATCTCATTGTCAAAGATTTTATAGGCACTGACTTATTGGGCATCCGTTATGAACAATTGCTCCCTTATGCTTTGCCATACCAAAATCCAGAAAATGCATTCAGAGTCATTACTGGAAATTTCGTCACTACAGAAGATGGTACAGGTGTAGTACATACAGCGCCTACTTTCGGAGCGGACGATGCTAAAGTGGCCAAAGAAGCTAGTCCCGAAGTACCACCATTATTAGTATTGGATGAAAATGGAAATGCAGTGCCTTTAGTAGATTTACGTGGTAAATTCAGGGCTGATCTAGCCGAAATAGGCGGTAAATACGTCAAAAATGAATATTATGCTGATGGTGAAGCTCCTGAAAGATCGGTAGATGTAGAGATCGCTATCAAACTAAAAGAAGAAAATAAAGCTTTTAAAGTCGAGAAATATGTCCACAACTATCCACATTGTTGGAGGACCGATAAACCTGTTTTGTACTATCCACTCGATAGTTGGTTTATTCGTTCTACAGCCATGAAGGACAAGATGATCGAGCTTAATAAAACCATCAATTGGAAACCTGCACATACAGGCGAAAAACGATTTGGCAATTGGCTAGAAAATCTCAACGATTGGAATCTTTCTAGATCTAGATATTGGGGTATTCCTTTGCCTATTTGGCGAACAGATGATGCTTCAGAAGAAAAATGTATCACATCCATAGAAGATTTAGGTAAAGAAATAGCTTTGGCCAATCAGAAATTGGGTCTAAACCAGTCAGTTCCTAAAGATTTGCACCGTCCATATATAGACGAAGTCATCTTGGTGTCTGATAGCGGCGTTGCGATGAAACGTGAACTTGACCTGATAGATGTTTGGTTTGACTCTGGTGCTATGCCTTATGCACAATGGCATTATCCGATGCAAAACAGAGATTTTATTGATAAAGGTGTGACATTTCCAGCAGATTTTATTGCAGAGGGAGTAGATCAGACGCGTGGTTGGTTTTTTACCTTACATGCCATCGCAAGTATGGTTTTTGGCAAAGTTGCATATAAAAATGTCGTTTCCAATGGTCTTGTTTTGGATAAAAACGGGGTCAAAATGTCCAAAAGACTAGGCAATGTCATCGATCCTTTTGAGACGATTGCAGAGTATGGCGCGGATGCCACAAGATGGTACATGATCTCTAATGCACAACCTTGGGATAACCTGAAATTTGATTTGGAAGGTATTGATGAGGTAAGACGTAAGTTCTTTGGTACTTTATTTAATACCTATTCGTTTTTTGCTTTGTATGCCAATATCGACGGCTTCAGTTATAGTGAAAACAAAATTCCATTGGCCGAAAGGCAAGAAATAGACAGATGGATTATCTCTTTGCTCAATTCATTGGTCCAAGAAGTAGATGCCGAATACAGCGATTACGAGCCGACCAATGCTACGAGAAAAATCATGACTTTTGTGGATGAGCATCTTAGTAATTGGTACGTTCGACTTTGTAGAAGAAGATTCTGGAAAGGAGAATATAGTCAAGACAAGATAGCTGCGTACCAGACCTTGTATGAATGTCTAAGTACGATTTCAAAATTGATGGCGCCGGTTGGTCCTATGTTTTCAGATTGGTTATACAAAAATCTCAATGATGCCACTAGTCTTGAAGCACGTGAATCTGTACATTTGGCAGACTTCCCTCAAGCAGACACTAGTGCCATTGATAAGACATTGGAGCAGCGAATGGATTATGCACAGCGCATTTCTTCACTTGTACTTTCCATCAGAAAAAAAGAAGGATTGCGTGTCAGACAGCCATTGACTAAGATTTTGCTTCCAGTTTTGGACCCATTATTTATCAATCAAGTCGATGCTGTCAAAGAACTTATTCTGTCTGAAGTAAATGTCAAGGAGATCGAATATATCACGGACACAGAAGGATTTATCAATAAAAAAGCGAAGGCAAATTTCAAAACCTTGGGTAAGATCTTGGGTAAACACATGAAAGCTGGACAAGCTATGATTGCAGAGTTTGATCAAAAGGCGATCTCGCAACTTGAAAAGACCAATGCATATACCTTGGAGATAGAAGGTGAAAAATTTGTTTTGACAACAGAAGATATTGAAATCAGTTTTGACGAGATACCAGGATGGCAAGTGGCTGTGGATAGAGATATCACAGTAGCTTTGGACATTAGTCTGACAGACGATTTGATCGCTGAAGGTTTCGCAAGAGAATTGGTCAATAGAATACAGAATATCAGAAAGACGTGTGACTTTAATGTAACGGATAAGATAACGATAGCCATCGAAGACCACGAAATCATACGATCTGCCGTAACTCAATTTGGCGAGTATATCAAGGCAGAAGTTTTAGGTGTAAGCATAGAACTAGGAAATGCAGAAGGTGGAGAATTGGTAGAAATTAATGAAGATGTAAGTTTGAAAATTCTTGTGGCGAAAGTATAGTGGTAGTCCGATGTTTAAATAAAAAAAGCCTTGTATCCAAAAAGAAACAAGGCTTTTTTTAATCTTACAAATTCAGACTTAATTCAATTCTTCCTTAAATGTATCTCCAACCGTAATGTCTCCTGTTTTGAATCCACGAGTGAACCATTCCATCCTTTGTTGTGAAGTACCGTGTGTATAGGTTTCAGGCCTTGTATATCCTTGTGTGGAATTCTGAATATTGTCATCACCTACGGCAGCAGCTGCGTTTATGGCTTCTTGGACATCTCCTTCATCAAGGTACTTTTGTTCATAATGTGCCCATACACCTGCGAAAAAATCAGCCTGAAGTTCCGTAGCCACTTGTACTTTATTTGCTTGAGCTTCACGCAATTGGCGTCGCATATTTTGAGATTTATCTAATACACCTAATTGATGTTGTACGTGATGTCCTACTTCATGAGCTATGACATATGCGATGGCGAAGTCTCCGCCTTCGGCACCAAATCTATCTCTAAGCGTATTAAAAAAAGACATATCCATATACAGGGTTTCATCTCCTGGACAATAAAACGGACCAGTATTGCTATTTGCACCACCACAAGCAGAATGGATGACATCTTTAAATAATACCATCTTTGGTTCACGATAAGTCATGCCTTTAGCTGTGAATAACTTATTCCACGTATCTTCTGTAGATGCTAAAACAGTAGAGACAAAGTCTCCAACTACTTTTTCTTCTGCGGTAAGTTCTTGAGCGGGTGTACCTGATGACGTTTGTTGATTCAGTTGACTTTCTAGAGCTTGGGTGATTTGTGTACTGTCTCCGCCCATAAAAAGCTGAAATAATAGGAACAAAACACCGATAACTCCACCACCTGCGGCTACTTTACCTGTAGTGCCCATTCCTCGTCTATCTTCGAAATTGTCACTTTTCCTTCTTCCTTCCCATTTCATATTTTAATATTTTGTTTTAGTATTTAAATTTATAAAATTTGTCTCCACTTTAAAAAAGTTATCTTTAATCAATCATTAATGGATACGATTTTAAGACTAACATATATTTGAGTCGTCACAAATGTTTTTTATTTTAACTCATTTTACATGTCTCAAGAACATATTCAGAATTGTCAAATAAAATACAATATTAAGCGATTTCTTTAAATATTGGAGCAAACCTGACTTTTTTTAAAAAATCGGTTTATCTTAATTTTAATCTGATAGCGTATTGAATACTATAATTTGTGTTTCTATTTTGAAATGGGATATCTCTTTATCTTTATGTGCAATATATGACAAAAGTACTTCGCTTGCTTTTTTACCCAAGTCAAAGCCAGAATGGAGGATATGATTTACCCTTGGGAATAAGTGGTGAGGAATTACGCCATCACTAATTGCTATCATGCTGATATTGTCAGGTAGAAAGCTTTGTTTCATCATAAAATGGTAAGCATGTATCAGTAGTTCATCAGACATTATAAAAATACCATCATAAGAATGTGACAATGATTTTTGCAATTCAATTTCCATGTTTTGAAGATTTTCAATACAAACAATGTTTTGTTCGCTATAATGATGACCTGCTGCCAACAAAGCAGTTTTAAATCCTTCTATCCTTCTTTTTGAAATTTCCAGCTTGGGATTACCGAATACCCCGAAGATTTTTTTTCTACTTTGGTTTAATAGATATTTGGTTGCTTCTAGGGCAGTCTTTGCATCATCTATAGTGACTGTGACAAACTGATCTGTAAATATGACTTTATCTAATAGAACTACAGGGATGTTTGCATTTTTTAAGGGCTGTAAGTGATCTAAGTTTTCTGTTTGCTCTGACAAAGATAAAAACACACCGTCTACATGCCAGCTGATACAATGTCTCGTGATTTCTATCTCTTTGTTAAGTTGATTGTTTGAAATAAAAATGATGATTGAATATCCTGAATTTTCTAAGACTGAATTGATTCCATCAATCATTTTGTGTGTAAAAAACATATTGAACTCGGGTAAAATAAGTGCAATAAGGCCAGAATTTTTTTGTCTAAAGTACTTAGCATGCAGATTTGGAATGTAATTAAATTCTTCAGCAGCTTGTTTTACCCTTTCTTTAGTCTTTGCGCTTATATCTGGATGATCAGAAAGTGCTCTCGAGATGGTGGAAGGATTTAAGGAGAGAATTTTTGCTAATTGTTTTATGTCTATACTATTCATAGTGCAAAATTATGAAAATTATTTTTCAACAACAAACGTTTGTGCAAACGATTTCTAAATTCAAAATTTTGATTATTTCATCTTAAATTTCACTGTGAAATACTTTTTTATATGGTTTATCGACTTTGAAGCTTTCAAAATTTTATTTTGGTACTTTGAATACATCAAGGTTGTGGCGTCATATATTTTATGATATCATTTTTAGCCTAATTTTATTATGAATTTTTCTAAAATTTAATATACAAAAGATTACATAAATATTGGTAAAAAAAACCTGAATTTTTGGATGTAAATGAGAGAAATTCGAAAACACGAGTTTTTTGGGCACAGCGTTATATTCGTCACAAACGTTATAGAATTGTTAATAAATATTAATAAATTTGCCCCGCAAATTAAATATTGTTTCGAAGGCAGAATGCCGTGAAAAAGTTTGATATACAGATGTTTATATTTTTTATTTGGACTATTTAATGGATAAATAAAAAATAATTCTAGAATATAACACTTGATATCAGATTTTATTTCTAAGTTTGGGCCTTTATTTGGAGTGTATTTTTTACACTAAGTTCATAATTTTTTAACTAATTTTTAACAAAATCGTCAAAGCCACATGAAAAGATTTTTAACGAAATGGTCAATTTCGTTGTTTTTGGTAGTAGGTATGACAGCTTCCATGATCGCACAGAAAACGATCTCAGGTACTGTAACTGATGCCGCAAACGGCGACGCGCTAATCGGCGCAAACGTATTAGTAAAGGGTTCCGGAACGGGAACAATTACTGATATCGATGGTACGTACGCTCTTAAAGCAAATGAAGGAGACGTACTAGTTTTTTCTTACACAGGTTATGTAGATCAAGAGGTCACTATTGGTGCATCTTCTACCGTTAATGTTTCATTGGCTGCTGGTCAGTTGCTTGATGAGGTTGTGGTAGTAGGTTACGGTACTCAAAAATCTAAAGAAGTAACATCTGCTGTTGTAAGTGTTTCAAGAGAAGAGTTCAACAAAGGACCTATCTCTGATGCTGCTCAATTATTACAAGGTAAAGTAGCAGGTTTACAAATTTACAACAGAGGTGGTGACCCTAACAGAGCTAGTACTATCAGAATGAGAGGTATCTCTACTGTAGGTGCTAACGTTGAGCCGTTGGTTGTTGTAGATGGTATCATTGGTGCATCACTTCAAAACATTGACCCGAATGATATCGAGTCTATGGATGTATTAAAGGATGGATCTGCAGCGGCAATCTATGGATCTAGAGGATCAAGTGGAGTTATCATCATCACAACCAAAAAAGGTAAAAAAGGTGATGTAAAAGTTGGTTATTCTGGTCAGCTAGGTGTTTCTAGTATCAGAAGGTCAGTTCAGATTATGGATGCACAGGAGTTTGTTGCTGCTGGTGGAACCAATCTAGGTAATACGACTGATTGGTTAGATGCAGTAACACAATCAGGACAAAACCAAGTACATGGTGTGTCTGTAGAAGGTGGCATGGGTAAAACTAGCTACCGTGTTTCTGGTAATTATCGTAAAGTAGATGGTATCCTTCAGAATACTGGTTTTGATCAGTTCAATACTCGTTTGAACCTTAATACTAAAGCATTCAATGATAAGTTATCAATTGATTTTAATACTTCTTACACAAACAAAACTCAAAACTTTGGTTTTCAAGAAGCTCTAAGATACGCAGTACTTTACAATCCTACGGCACCAATCTTAGGTGATGATTCTCCATACCCATTCGCAAGTGCGCAGTTTGGTAGCTATTTTGAGTCACTAGGTTTATTTGATGCTTTCAACCCTGTTTCTATTGTAAATCAAAATAGCAACACAGGTAAAAGAAGAGAATTTAATTATGGTGCAAATTTTGGATATAGTATCTTAGATAATTTGACTGCTAATTTTAGAATAGCGCAACAATCAAATGTATCATCTACGAGAGCATATTACCCAACAACATCACACTTTAGAGGTAATGCGACGAGCCCAACTAGAAAAGGTAGAGCAGACTTATACAATGATGATTTCTCATTCAAATTATATGAGGCTTATGCAACACATCTAAGTGATTTTGGTAAATCTAACCTCACAATAACAGGTGGTTATTCTTACCAACAAAATAACTTTTCTAGTACATCTATAGGATTAGGTGATTTCCCTAATAATGATATTGATTTTAGCAATAATATCGAGTCTTCTCAAGATCTTCGTAATGCTGGTTTTATAACACTAAACTCAGATGCTTCACCTGATGATAAGATAATTGCCTTTTTTGGTAGAGCGAATTACTCATTTGATGACGCTATCTTCGTGAATGCTTCTGTAAGAAGAGAAGGTTCAACAAAGCTTGGTGAAGGAAATCAATGGGGACTTTTCCCATCATTCGGTGTAGGTGTGGATGTTAATAAATATACACAATTAGCAAATGTTGACTTACTTAAAGTTAGAGTTGGTTACGGTGTGACAGGTTCACTTCCAAGGGATAACGGTTTGTCTAAAGCAATCAGAGTAATTGAAAACGGTGCTGATGGTAGCGTGACATCTAAACTTTCTCGTGCTGCAAACCCTGACCTTAAATGGGAAGAGAAAGCTGAGACGAATCTTGGTATAGAATTTAAAACAGGAAGATTTGGAGCTGTTCTAGATCTATATAATAGAGATATCAGTGATTTTATCTTAAATAGAACTGTGGATGTTGCTATATTCGGTGTAAACAACAGATTTGAGAACGCTGGTCAATTAAATACCAAAGGTATAGAGTTAGCTTTGACTTATGATGTTGTAAAAAATGCTGACTTATCATATACAACAGGTGTCAATTTTTCAACATACAAAACAGTCCTAGATTCTTACGTAATTCCGCAAGAAATGAGAGCGGTCTTAGGTGCGCCAGGTCAGAACGGTACACCTATGATCTTAGTAAGAGAAGGCCAAGAAATAGGTCAGATTTGGGGACCGGTATTTTCAGGAGTGAATGATAAAGGAGCGCCGACTTTCCAAGATGTAAATGGTGATGGTGTTATTGTATCGGATGCGGACAAAGGATTAGAACCTAATGCAGATTTCGCAGTACTTGGCAATGGTATTCCTGATTTCGAATTAGGTTGGACAAATAATATCTCATATAAAGGATGGAACGTAAATGCATTCTTTAGAGGTGCTTTCGGACACAGCTTAGTGAATACTTGGAGAGCATTTTATGAGCCAAGAGTATCATCTCAGTCTTCTTACAATTATGTAAATACAGACTTAGCTGTAGATGGTCTTACTTCTGCGAGATTTAGTTCATTATACGTAGAAAAAGCAGATTTCTTTAAATTAGACAACCTTACCATTTCTAGAAATATTGGTTTAGGAGACTTCAAAGGAATTAGCAACCTTAATGTATCTTTGACTGGGCAAAACTTATTTGTTATCACTGGATACACAGGCGCTGACCCTGAACCATCATTATTCTATAATGGTTCTACAGACAATGGTGGCGTAGAAACCTTAACAAATCCAGATGTCTTAAGTCCTGGTATAGATAGCAGAAATAACTATTTCTCTACTAGAGCGGTTACTTTAGGTATTAATTTTAACTTCTAAAAAATATATAGTAAAATGAAGAGTTTAAAAAAATATTTGGTTTATCCTTGTATTCTTCTGATGGCTAGTGCTTGCACTGATTTAGAAGAAAATCTAAAAGGAGATATTACAACAGATATCAGTATTCCTGGTTTACCTGGTGGTGGTGGTGGTGCAAGTGATGTTTTGGGTGCTGCTTTTGCTGGTCTTAGAACAGGTACTGCCAACCATGGTTCTTATTATAGTGTTCAGGAGATAACTTCTGATGAGATGTGTATTGCAGCCAAAGGTGGTGACTGGTTTGATGGTGGTATCTTGGTAGAGCTTCATAGACAAACTTATACACCTGGTCATGCTTTCATCAGAGACACGTGGAATAATACATATGGTGCTATTAATACTTGTAATGAGTTATTAGCAGGTACTTCACTTGATGACAATCAGAGGGCACAGACTAGGGCTTTGAGGGCATATTTTTACATGAGATTGTTAGATCTTTATGGTAATGTAAAAATTATAACAGCACCTGGTGCAGATGCGCCTCAATCTAATAGAACTGCTGTATTTGCATTTGTAGAGAGTGAATTATTAGCAGCTCTTGGCGTTTCTGAGGTAACTGCTGGAACTGATTTTTCTGGAAGTGTTTTAGGTACAGCAGTGAATGCTTATAGAATCAACACATACAGTGCATTAGGTTTATTAGCAAAGTTATATCTAAATTCAGAAGTTTATACGGGCACTCCGAGATTTGACAAAGCAGCTATTGCAGCAGGTTATGTTATAGATAGTGGTGTGTATAGATTATGTGGTGATGGTTGTAAAGTACCTAACCTAGGTAGAAGACCTGCTGTTGCAACTGACCCTGTAGAGTTAGAAGGTTACGCAGCTGTGTTCGCGCCTAATAACGAGAACAATCCTGAACACATTTTTTCAGTGTTTTATGATGAGGTTACTGGTCCTGACATGAACTTCTCACAAATGAATCTTCATTATTCATCTCAGTTTACATACAATTTCCAAAGTCAACCTTGGAATGGTTATGCAACCCTAGAAGAGTTTTATAACTCATATGAAGATGGAGATGTTCGTAAGAAAAACAATTTCCTTGTAGGTAACCAATTAGATTTTGGTGGATCAGCTATCTTGGATTATGCATCAGATGATGACGACATCCAACTAAGCTATACTCCTAGAATCAATGAATTAGCTCCAAATGCACTTAGAGAGTCTGGTGCGAGAGGTAGCAAGTTTAGCTTCAAGCAATTAGGTCGTGATAATATGAGTAATGACTATCCTATCGTAAGGTTAGGTGAGTTATACTTGATCAGAGCAGAAGGATTGGCTAGAGCAGCAGGTAACTGGGATCTTGCATTACCTGACGTAAATGCTATCAGAGCGAGAGCTAAAGTTGCTAATTTAAGTTCACTTACTGCAGATTCATTCCTTGCTGAAAGAGGTCGTGAAATGTTTATGGAAGGTGTAAGACGTACTGACTTGATCAGATTAGGTAAATATAACGGTACATGGTGGGAAAAACCAGCTTCACCAGCACACGTTAATATCTTCCCTATTCCTCAGTCACAGATTGATGCAGCTAATGGTACTTTAGTACAGAATCCTGGATACTAGTATTAACGTACTTATATAAAAATCATAAAGGCTACTCTTTTTAGGGTAGCCTTTTTTTAATTAATGTAAAATCTTCCCAATCTTGTTTAAAGCAGGTATTTTATTTTTTTTAGTTCTATTGATTATTGGATGTAAAAAGGAACAAAATAAAACACTTTTTACTTTGACTGATCCAAAGGAAACTGGGTTGGATTTTAATAATGATCTGCCTTACACAGAAGAATATAACACCTACACTTATCGTAATTTTTATAATGGTGGTGGTGTGGCGCTCGGAGATGTTAACAACGATGGACTGCTAGATATATACTTTACTGGAAATATTAAGGACAATAAGTTGTTTCTGAATAAAGGCAATTGGACTTTTGAAGATATTACTTCCAAAGCAGGAGTAGCTTGTCCTGATGTTTGGTCCACAGGAGCAACTTTTGTAGATATTAATGCTGATGGATTACTCGATTTATATGTATGTAAGGCAGGAAAACCAGGTGGAGTAAATAGGCATAACGAACTATTTATTAATCAAGGAGATCTTACATTTGTAGAATCAGCAAAGGAGTACGGTTTAGATTTTACTGGACTATCTATACATTCTGCTTTTTTTGATTATGACAAAGATGGAGATTTAGACTGTTATCTACTAAGCAATTCGCTTCGCTCTGTGGGTGGATTTGATCTGAACCCTAAACAAAGGTATAAGCCTGATTCGGAAGGTAATAAACTACTA
The DNA here is from genome assembly GCA_035299145.1 of Saprospiraceae bacterium. Lineage (GTDB taxonomy): Bacteria > Bacteroidota > Bacteroidia > Chitinophagales > Saprospiraceae > OLB9. The sequence continues at coordinate 100,333 of DATGWZ010000023.1, read as the reverse complement.
AAAAACGAAAATGGCAAATTTATAGATGTGAGTCAGGAAGCAGATATTTATTCCAGTAAAATAGGCTATGGTTTGGGCATTACACTCAGCGATATCAATTTGGATGGATGGACAGATATCTTTGTATCCAATGACTTTTTTGAAAGAGACTACTTATACATCAATAATCAGAATGGTACTTTTACAGAAAAAGGCCAATCCTACTTTGATGCAATGTCTATGGGTTCTATGGGGGCAGATGCTTCTGATATTGACAATGATTTGATGCCAGACCTTTTCGTCACAGAGATGCTACCACAAAATTTAGAAAGGAAAAAAACAAAAAATATATATGAAACGTGGGACAAATATTTAGAAGCGACAAAAAACAGCTATCATCATCAGTTTTCTAGAAATGTATTGCAGAAAAATCTGAATGGTGGCAAGTTTCTAGAGATAGGTAGGTTTTCAGGTGTATCAGCTACAGACTGGAGTTGGGCATCATTGATCCAGGATTATGACAATGACGGACTGAGAGATTTGTTTGTTAGCAATGGCATTTATAAAGATTTATTGGATAAGGACTATTTAAATTATTCTGCCAATACGAGCATGATCAAATCTAAAATTGATAACAATGAGAAAGTTTTGACGATGTTGGTAGATAGTTTACTGTCCACTCCTATCAAAAATAATATGTTCAAAAACATTGGCAATATGCAATTCCAAATGGTCAGTGATGATTGGGGATTGGGTCAGGCTACTTTTAGTAATGGCAGTGCCTATGGTGATCTTGATAATGATGGAGATCTAGATCTTGTGGTCAATAATGTCAATATGCCATCTTATGTGTATCGTAATAATTCAGATACAATTGCGACCAAAAGCATTCGGATAAAATTAATTGGAGACAAACCAAATACTGCAGCAATTGGCGCTAAAGTGATTGTTAAATATGCGGGTAATCAATCCATGCTAGAAAATTTTCCTTCCAGAGGTTTTCAGTCATCAATGGATCCTATTTTGCATTTCGGTGTTAATGCTACGAGCCTCATCGATTCAGTGATGGTATATTGGCCAGATGGCAGAAAAACAACTTTACAAAACTTGAATTCCAATAAATTGTATGAAATAAGACAATCTGAATCAGTTAGTAAAGGAAATGATAGCTTCACACTAAATCATTTACAGCCGTGCCTTCCAAGTCCTATAGATTTTATTCATAAAGAGTTGGACATCAATCAGTTTGCTAGAGAACGATTACTTGCTGAAATGAATGGTATGGAAGGTCCAGCGATTGCTATTGGTGATGTAAATGGTGATAAGAAAGATGATATATATTGTGGTGGTGGCAAAAATCAAGCTTCCATTTTATATCTTTTCAAAATAGAAGGTAGCTACGAAAAGATCACTAAACCATTTGATCTAGATTATAGGTCTGAAGCGATTAAAGCAAGATTTTTTGACGTGGACAAAGACGGAGATTTGGACTTGTATGTAGCACATGGTGGTAGTAATTTCAGTAATTATTCCCCTGAACTACATGATGTTTTGTATGTAAATGATGGAAGGGGTAATTTCATAAAAGGTCCAGCAATATCATTTCCTGAACCGTTTTATACCAGTGATTTTGTTTTTACGGACTATAATAAGGATGGATTGGTGGATATAATAGTGGTCGAAAAGATGAAAACAGCCGCTTTTGGACTTCCTGGAAGTGTTTATATCTTAACAAATATAGGTGCTGCAAAATTTAAAGTAACTGCACCGACATCTTTAAAAGATTTAGGAATGATGACTTCTATAGCATCCATAGATATTAATAATGATGGATGGATGGACTTAGTTATTGCTGGCAAGTGGATGCCCATTTCATTTGTATTAAACGATAAAGGTAGTTTTGAAAATTCGAAAGCCGCAGAAATCACTGAGACTGCTGGTCTGTGGAATGTTCTCCATACTGTAGATATTGATGATGATGGAGACTTAGATCTGTTGTGTGGTAATGAAGGAAAAAATACTTTCTACCAAAAAAATATGAAAATGTTTGTCAATGATTTTGATGGAAATGGTTCTCTGGAGCAGATTATTTGCCAGAAAGATAGTGATAATTATTATCCAATACACGATATAGATGAGATGTATTCACAAATGCCTTTTTTAAAAAAGAAGTATAGATCTTACTTAGAAATGGCCAAAGCTGATGTGTCATCTATGTTTGGTGATAATGCAATTCAGACATCAAAAATATTCGAAATTTCGGAGTTGGCTAGTATCATTTTAAAGAATGATAAAGGCATTTTTGAAAAAATCTATTTACCTCATGAAGCTCAATATTCAAGTATTTTTACATTCATGACACAATCTTCTAAGAATAAAGGAACAAATATTTTTATAGGAGGCAATCACTATAAGGTTAAACCTCAGTTTGGCAAGCAAGATGCTTCTTTGGGATGGCTAATTAATGTAAGAAGTGAGCAAGAAAAACTTATATTTGCACCTTGTAAAACTCTGAATGTGGAAGGCCAAATGAGATACATAGGTCTTATGAATGATCAGGTAGTATTCGGTATAAATAATGAAAGTCTTAAAATGTGTAATAGTAGTCGATATGATTAAGTGGTTTTGTTTTATTACAATAATAGTGTTTGTTTCGTGCAAGTCTGAATATACTAGGTATGTTGAATCAGAACTAGATAAAGGTGTGATCAATGATAGTCTCATCTTTGGCATGAGAATGGGACAGACAAGAAAAGACTTTTTTAGAATTTGTTGGGATCTCAATAAACAACAAATCATCACAAATGGCGAAGGTACAAATGCGCAATACGTCGAAAAATTAGACAGTACTCAAGACAAGACGCTACAAAAAACAATGCTATTTTATGGGATTTTTGACCAAACAGACACCATGCGTGGTATGAATATTAAGTATAGGTATGATAGTTGGGCACCATGGAATAAGAATAGATATTCTATTGTTTTACTAGATCAATTGAAAGCGTTTTATATCCAAAATTATAAAGGAAATGATTTTATGGAAATAGACCTTGATGACATAAAATATAAGGCTTACGCAAAAATTGATGGAAACAGACAGATACTTATGTATCAAAAAGATGATAGAGATGTCATTGTAAAAATTGAAGACCTTCGACATAAATATAAAAAATGAAGCATACTTATTTGATATTATTGATTGGTTGTTTTTTCATCCAATGTAAAACAGAAGAACCCAAAAAAGATATTTTTGAGCTAAAAGATAATGCAACAATCGGTCTCAATTTTGAAAATAAACTCAATGAAACATCTGCATTTAATGTGTACAAGTATAGAAATTTTTATAATGGTGGAGGTGTCGCTATCGGGGATATCAATAATGATAATCTAGTAGACGTCTACATGGTTTCCAATCAGAATGAAAATAAATTATTCTTAAATAAAGGTAATTGGCAATTTGAAGATATTACCCTAAAGGCTGGCGTAGGTGGACAACGTGCATGGTCTACAGGTGTCTCGATGGCAGATGTTAACGGAGACGGATTTATTGATATTTATGTTTGTAATTCAGGTGATATCAAGGGAGATAATAAAGAAAATGAACTTTTTATAAATAATGGCGACCTAACATTTACAGAATCTGCGGCTGAGTATGGACTCAATGATCCTGGTTTTTCTACCCATGCTTCATTTTTTGATTATGATAAAGATGGAGATTTAGATGTATATATCCTTAATAACTCTTTCCAAGCCATTGGTAGTTTTAATTTGAAGAAAAACGAACGACCCGTGCGTGATGCCTTAGGTGGTGACAAATTGATGGAAAATCAAAACGGGAAATTCGTAGATGTAAGCGAAAAAGCGGGCATCTATGGAAGCGTCATTGGCTTTGGTCTAGGCATAACAGTAGGTGATGTAAATAATGATGGCTGGGAAGATATTTATATTTCCAATGATTTTTTTGAGCGTGATTATCTGTACATAAATCAGCAAAATGGGACATTCAGCGAGCAACTTACTGAACAAATGATGTCTATCAGTGGCGCGTCTATGGGTGCAGATATTGCAGATATTAATAATGATGGCTATTGTGATATTTTTGTCACTGAAATGCTTCCATCTGATTATCAAAGACTGAAAACGGTCACTACTTTTGAAGATTGGGATAGGTATCAGTATGGCGTCACAAATGGTTATTATCACCAATTCACTCGAAATACGCTGCAACTTAATAATGGGAACAATACGTTTAGTGAGATATCCAGATTTGCAGGTGTAGAAGCATCAGATTGGAGTTGGGGCGCACTGTTTTTTGATATGGACAATGATGGGTATAAAGACCTATTTATTGCAAATGGTATATACCGCGACTTGACCAATCAAGATTATTTGCAATATATTGCTAATGAATCATTTATGAAATCAGTGATGAAGGACGAAGGTGTGGACTACAAAAAATTGATTGAAATAATCCCATCCAATCCTGTTCCGAATCAGTCCTACAAAAATAATGGTCAAGGTAATTTTGCTCCATTTATGAATAGTGGATTGGCCACACCGGGTTTTTCTAATGGTAGTGCTTACGCAGATTTGGACAATGACGGCGACTTAGATCTTGTCGTTAATAATGTGAATATGCCTTGTTTCGTATATGAAAACAAAGCAAACGAATTGGTCAAAAATTCATATTTGAAGATTGAATTATTAGGTTTGGACAAAAATCCCAAAGGGGTCGGTGCTCGAATTACTGCCACAGATGGCAAACAATCATGGACTTATGAAAGCCAACCAACTCGTGGTTTTCAGTCTTGTATGGATAGTAGAATAAATATGGGATTAGGTACCGCTACTTCCGTCGATGTAACAGTCACATGGTCTTCGGGTAAGGTAAGCGTACTGAAAAATGTAAAGGTCAATCAACAAATCAAAGTAGAAGAAAAAGATGCACAAAATGTTGAGAAACCTACAAATGAGAAAACATTAAATTCAACTTTACTATCTGACGTATTGATAAATTATCGACATGAAGAAAATCCATATGTGGACTTCAATCGTGAAAGACTCAATTATCACATGATGAGTACACAAGGCCCCAAAGTTGGGAAAGGTGATATTAATGGAGATGGACTGACAGATCTTGTTATTCCTGGACCAAAAGGAATTGCGACAAAAGTATTTTTAAAAACCAAAGATGGCAAGTTTGTAGATGGTCCTACAAGTCCTATATTTGAGAAAATCAAGGAAGCAGAACATACAAAGTGTCACCTTTTTGATGCGGATAATGATGGAGATTTAGATGTGTATATGCTAAGTGGCGGTGTAGAGTTGACTGAATATTCTGAGTATCTTTATGATGAAGTATTAATCAATGATGGCAAAGGTGTATTCGCATCTACGGGTCAGCGATTACCTTCAGCTGATTCAAAAATTAGCTCTGGCGCTGTAGCTACTGCCGACATTGACAATGATGGTGATCAAGATATTTTCGTCGGTGAGCGTGTTAAAATAGGTCAATATGGTGCTTCGTGTTCAGGATTTATACTTGTAAATGACGGAAAAGGAAATTTCCAAGACGCGACAGCTACAAAATGTAGTGCGTTAAAAGATATTGGTATGATTACTGATGCCACATTTGCTGATTTGGACAAAGATGGTTTTTACGATTTGGTTGTGGTTGGAGAGTTTATGGAAGTGAGTATTTTAAAGAATAAAGGAGGAATTTTTGAGAAAATTAAGCTTGAAGATCATACTCATGGTTGGTGGAATGTTGTGAAAGCTGTTGACATTGACAAAGATGGTGACCTTGATCTTGTGGTCGGAAATCATGGTCTCAATAGCAGATTTAAAGCAGATGTTACTTACCCAATAAATTTGTATTTTAGTGATTTTGATGAAAATGGCTCACCCGAAGGTATTTTGACGAAGGTTCATGGTGATAAAAAAGGGTATCCTTATGCATTAAGACATAATCTGATGATGCGCTTACCTGGATTAAAGAAAAAATATGCCAACTTCGAGTCATTCAAAACTGCATCCATTGACAGTATTTTTAGCCCACAACAACTCTCCAATGCATCGGTATTACAGGCCAATGAACTATCATCCTGCATATTGGTGAATGAAGGAGATTTTAAATTCAAAAAAGTAGTGCTGCCTTTCCAAGTTCAGTTTAGCCCGATATACGCTATCGAATCTGTAGATATCAATGGTGATGGGTTTGCGGATCTATTGATGGGAGGCAATCTTTACGGTGTACAGCCAGAAATGGGAAGATATGATGCGTCTTATGGTCATATTTTGGTTAATGATGGAAAAGGACAGTTTCAAGATAAGTCAAAGGATTATGGTTTTTCTGTCAAGGGACAGATCAGAGATTTTGTTGTGGACAATGATTTAGTTCACGTGTTTAGAAATAATGACTCTGTATTGAGTTTCAAAATAGTAAAAAAATAGCATGAAGCAGTTTTTTGGGTTGGTTTTATTTGGTTTGTTGGCTTTACTTGGGTGTACTGGAGAAAAATCCAATGACATTTCGGAAAGTATCTTTGATTCTTTGGACAGTAAACAAACTGGTATTGACTTTTCAAATGATCTAAAGGATAATGATAAGTTTAATATCATTTCATACTTATATTACTACAATGGTGGTGGTGTAGCTATTGGAGACATTAATAATGACGGACTAGAAGATATTTACTTTAGTGGTAATCAGACACCTGATCAATTGTACCTGAACAAAGGTGGCATGCAATTCGAAAATATCACACAAAAAGCAGGTATCAGAGCTGACAATACATGGTCCACTGGCGTCAATATGGATGATGTCAATGGAGATGGATTTGTAGATATATACGTATGTAAGGTTGCAACATCTGATGCGAATGAAATTGAACACAATCTACTTTATTTGAATCAAGGTGATGGTACATTCAAAGAAATGTCCAAAGAATATGGCTTGAATTTTAAAGGGTTTTCTAATCAAGCTGCTTTTTTTGATTATGATCAGGACGGTGATTTGGATATATATTTACTCAATCAGAATATTCATAATGTCAATAGTTATGGCACTATAGAAAAGCGTAATGAAAACGATCCTTTTGCTGGTGATTTATTTTATGAAAACAGACTTAAAGAAGAAGGTCGTTTTGTAGATGTCACAAAAAATGCTGGCATTTACAATAGTCCATTGGGTTATGGATTGGGAGTTACCGTCGCAGATGTTAATAATGATGGATGGGCGGATATTTATGTAGGCAATGATTTTCACGAAAACGATTACTTATATATTAATAATGGTGATAAGACATTTACAGAATCTATTGCTAGTTACACAGCCCATACCACACAATTTAGTATGGGTGTAGATATAGCAGATGTCAATAATGATGGATGGGCAGATATTTTTTCTACGGATATGATGCCTTTTGATCCCGCCGTAGCCCAAGTCTCTGCAGGAGAAGACTCTGATCAAATCAAAATGATCAAAAAAGACTTCGGTTTCCAACCACAAAGTGCCAGAAATCATTTTCAGATCAATCAGAAAAATGGTACTTATTCAGATGTTGCCTTCATGACCAAAACATTTGCCACGGACTGGAGTTGGTCTGTATTACTGCAAGATTTTGACAATGATATGTTTGCAGATATTTTTATCACAAATGGCATCGTAAAAAGGCCTAATAACCTAGATTACATCAATTATTTGAATGAATATGACAATAAAAACCCAAATGTAACTCCTGAAAGAACCAAAAAACTGATAGAAAACATGCCTTCTGAACCTTTAAAAAATTTATTATTCAGACACAAAGGCAATCTTGAATACACAGATATTAGCGAGTCATTTATAGGTAAACCATCTTTTTCTACTGGGGCTGCTTATGCAGATTTGGACAATGATGGAGATCTTGATATAGTTACTAATAATATCAATGAAAAAGCATTTGTTTATCAAAACAAAACTTCTGGAAAGTCGTACCTAAATGTCCATCTAAAGGGGAATGAGTCCTATAAGAACGTCAAGGGTTCTAAAGTAACTTTGTATAGTGGCGAGCACACCATTACCAAAGAACTACAAACTACAAAAGGGTTTTTGTCTTCCAGTAGTAGCAAGTTACATTTCGGTTTAGACAATCTTACGAAGGTCGATTCTTTAGTCATTACTTGGTCAGATAGACATACACAAACCATTACAAATTTGACTATTAATAAGGAGATGATCTTTGATAGACCTGATGTAAGCCAATTAAAAAAACAGGTTTACACCAAAAATAATGTTTCGACTACAGTCAATGTTTTGCCCATAAAACATGAAGAGAATAAATATTTTGATGAGAATAAAGAAAAACTCATCCCGGAAAGACTTTCCAATGAAGGTCCAGCCATCATTAGCGCAGATTTGAATGGTGACGGAATCTCAGACTTGTTTGTAGGTGGCGCAAGAAACCAAGCAGCAAGGTTGTTTTTGGGAAGTGCGAATGGTGCATTTAATATTAAGAAGACTGCAGATTTTGATACAGATGCCAAGTATGAAGATGTTGATGCAGCGCTAATTGATTTTGATGGTGATGGAGATAAGGACATTTATGTTGTTAGTGGCGGAAGCGACTTTAATGAATTGGATAAACTACTAGAAGATCGTATTTACATTAATAATGGTAATGGTGTATTCCGAAGGATTCCTATATCGCTACCACATACTAATGGAAGTTGTATAACCGTGGGGGATTATGACAAGGATGGTTTTGAAGATATTTTTATAGGTGCTAGATCTATCCCAGGTTCTTATGGATTGTCACCATATAGTTTTGTATTGCGAAATCTAAATGGTCAAGGTGTAGAAATCGCTTATAAAGAAAGATATGGAATGGTGACCGATGCACATTGGGTAGATTTAGATGGGGACAAAGATCTCGATCTTGCCATGTGTGGTGACTGGATGAGTATCGTTATTATGGAAAATGATGGCAAAGGTGGACTGACAGAAAAGACAACTGAATATGCTGTAGCTGATAAAACTGGACTATGGAATACGCTTGCATTTACGGATTTAAATAGTGATGGTGTACTTGATATTATTGCTGGCAATACAGGACTTAATCATAAATGGAAGGCAACAGATTCCTTACCGGTCAAGATGTATGTAGGAGATTTTGATGGCAATGGGAGTACAGAACCTTTGATTTTTTATCATTATCTGTCAAGATATATGCCATTTGCGTCAATGATGACTCTAACATCACAATTGCCTATATTGAAAAAGAAGTTCAAAACATATGCTAGTTTTAATAAGACGCAGGATATTGGAGATTTATTGGACGACTATAAGTCAAAATTGGTAGAAGAAAAGACATTATCAGAATTGCGTTCGATGGTTTTTGTATCTTCTGGTAAAAAATATAATGCGTTTCCACTAGGGCAAAACGAACAAATGAGTGATATTAGAGATATTGAAATAGGAGTGGATGGTAAGATATTTTATGTAGGTAATTCTTTTGATTACGTTTCAGAATTAGGTACTTCAGCTTCTAATCCTGGTAGAATAATGGGCAAATTTAATGTGACGACAAATACATTTGAACCATCCACAAAGCTGTCTTTGCCAGTCAATTTTAATCCTAGAAAAATCAGAAGCTTAGGCAAAGGTAAGTATGTTATCGTCACCAATAATGATTATTTGTATATCCTGAATTGATTTTTTGATTCAGTGTGAAGGTTTTGTTCTAAGTGTAAATTTTAACTAAAGGTAAAACGATAGGAGATATTTCTGAATAGCTTTCAATGGTTGTTTGGTAAATATAAACATCCAGTCCAAACAAAATTCCCAACATTCTATTCAAATTCTATACCTTTGCAGTATGGAGTCTTATACTATTAAAATCCAACAATTCGAAGGTCCCTTTGACCTGCTGCTTTTTTTTATTGAGCGGGATGAGCTTGATATCAATGATATTCCTATTGCCAAAATCACAAATGACTTTCTTGATTATATAAAACATCTCGAAAAGTTAAATATTGATGTGGCAAGCGAATTTATACTTGTCGCTGCCACCCTCATGCGCATCAAAGCCAAAATGCTTATACCACGTAAGGAAATCGATGAAGAAGGAAATGAAATAGACCCACGTGCAGAACTCACTCAAAAACTCCTTGAATACAAGAAATACAAGTCTATCCTTGATGAAATGGGTGCCTTGGAAGAGAATAGACATTTCAGATTCGAACGAGGAAATGCTGCGGCTGAACTAAAACAAATAGCAGAGAAAGCACTCATCGATGTAGAACTTGAGTCGCTGAGTTTGTTCAAGTTATTACAAGCTTTCCAACAAGTCATCAAGAGGTATGAAGACGATCTCAATAAACCTAAACATCAGATTGTCAAGTTTGGATATACGATAGAGGATCAGCAAAGTTTTATCTTATCTAGAATTCCCAAAGGTCAAAAAGTGAAGTTTGATCATATCTTTTTTGCACTCGAAAACAGAATTCATGCCATCGTTACATTCATTGCATTGTTAGAATTGCTCAATCTTGAGACCTTAGTACTAGTACAAGGAGAAGGTGTCAATAATTTTTGGTTGAGTAGTAATGAATGACAAGAAGTAAAAAATCATTACTTTTGCGCCAAATTTTCATAATACGATGTTAGACAAACTCGAAGCCATACAGGACCGATATTATTATTTGGAAGAAAAACTTTCAGATCCAGATGTGCTATCTGATATGAAACAGTTTGCCAAAATCAATAAAGAGTATAAAGACTTATCAGAAATTGTCGATACATTTAAAGAGTATAAACTAACAGCTGCCAATATCGAAAGTGCACGTGAAATGCTCAAAGACACCGATCCTGAGATGAAGGAAATGGCACAATTGGAGTTAGAAACCTTACAACCTACGCTAACCGAACTAGATGAAAAAATAAAATATCTACTCATACCAAAAGATCCTGAAGATAGCAAAGATGTTATTTTTGAAATCAGATCAGGTACAGGAGGTGACGAAGCAAGTATTTTTGCAGGAGATTTATATAGAATGTACAACAAATACTTCGAAACCCAAGGGTGGAAAACAGAAGTACTCGATGAAAATCCTGGTTCTGTAGGTGGATATAACAAAATTGTCCTAGAAGTGTACGGCGCAGATGTATATGGAAAATTAAAATTTGAATCAGGAGCACATCGTGTACAGCGTGTCCCTAAAACGGAAGCTCAAGGTCGTGTACACACATCAGCAGCTACAGTTGTGGTCATGCCAAAATTTGAAGAAGAAGAAATTGATATCCGAAAAGACGAACTACGTACTGACACCTTCAGAGCGCAAGGAGCAGGTGGGCAGCATGTGAATAAGACTGAGTCAGGTGTACGTTTTACACACTTACCTACAGGAATAGTTGCTGAGAGTACGGACTCTAGATCCCAACATAAGAACAGGGAGATCGCCCTACAAAGATTGTATGTAAAAATTAAAGAAGCAGCTAGAGAAAAATCATATTTAGAGCAAAAAGACAAAAGAAAATCACTCGTAGGATCAGGTGACAGGTCTGATAAAATCCGTACTTACAACTATCCACAAAATAGACTTACAGATCATCGTATCAATCTCACACTTTACAGTTTAGATAGAGTTGTAGAAGGAGATCTCGAAGAAATCGTGCAGTCGCTCCAAAGAGCTGAAAATGCCGAAAAGATGAAGGGAAGTGATGAATAAAGAGATGGGTAGAAAATTCATTTTGTCACCTTTAGGGTCAGGGTAAAACAAAAGGAATTTTAAACTTTGTGTATTTTTGGGATACACCCAATTTTTTATATGTCTGATGGTATTGAACTAGCCTTCATTTGAATGCATTTATTCTATTGCTCATCCACCAAAAAACACAAAACTGCATCTGTATATATATATAGCACAATACAGAATTTTATCGAAGCTTCTTATGTCCTGCCTTTGTGTTGCAATTTGATTTATCACACAAAAATAATATCAACATGGCAACAAGACATCGCCCAAATAATGAAATCAATGCCGGTTCAATGGCAGATATTGCGTTTTTATTGCTCATATTCTTTTTAGTCACTACTACCATTTCGGAGGATAAAGGGATTTTAGTGAAGCTTCCACCTTGGACGCCAGATCAACCAGAACCTACAGATGTAAAGCAACGAAATGTCTATTCTGTACTTATAAATGCAAACAATGAGTTGTTAGTTAGAAAGGTACCGATGGACATAAAAGATCTAAAATCGAATGTCAAAAATTTTATACTCAATCCAAATCAAGACATTTTACTTTCGGAAGATCCGACCCAGGCTGTCATCTCATTAAAAAATGATCGTGGTACAAAGTATAAAACTTACATAGAAGTTTATAATGAGCTCAGAACTGCCTACAACGAACTGTGGGAAGAAATGGCATTATCACGATTCGGGAAGTCGCTACCAGAACTTTCTGCAGCACAACAAAAACAAATCAAAGATGATATTCCACTTGTGATCTCAGAAGCGGAGCCTACGGCATTTGGGGATGAGGATTGATACTTATTTTTATTATTGATTGACGAAAGGTATGAAATTTAAAAGGTTAATTTTGAAATTGGAGACTAAAAAAATTAAAGCTGATATCATGTTATTGATGATATATTATACGCACAATCTGGGTTCAAAAAGCTTCTGAATAGTTAATATTTTTATAAAAAATTAAACATAAGACACTTAATATCCGTTTGTCCGTTGTAATTACTAACTTTACACTTTAATTTTAAAAGAATATATGAGTTCATTTAATTCGGATGTGGAAGCGGTTGATGCAATGGCACAATCGTTCAAGGACCTTAGAGCAGAAATAGGAAAAGTGATCGTAGGTCAGGACGATGTCGTAAAATCGGTAATTATTTCATTATTTAGTAATGGTCATAGTTTGCTTGTAGGTGTACCTGGTCTAGCAAAGACTTTGTTGGTAAGTACGATTGCAGACGTATTGGACCTTGATTTTAAAAGGATACAGTTTACGCCCGATTTGATGCCATCAGATATTACGGGTTCAGAAATATTGGATGAAAATAGACACTTTAAATTTAATAAAGGACCTCTATTCACAAATATCCTACTGGCAGATGAGATCAATAGGACGCCACCAAAAACTCAAGCTGCACTTCTAGAAGCTATGCAAGAGAGATCAGCAACTGTAGCAGGTGTAAAGCATAATTTGCCAAAACCATTTTTTGTACTTGCTACGCAAAACCCTATAGAACAAGAAGGAACATATCCATTGCCAGAAGCACAGTTGGATAGATTTATGTTTAATATTCCATTGGACTATCCTAGCTATCAAGAAGAAGTTAGGGTTGTAAAGAGCACGACTTCCAATGAAAAATATGTCTTAAAAAATATTCTTACTGGAGACCAAATATTAAATTTCCAGTCATTGGTGCGTAAAATACCTATCGCTGACAATGTTCTAGAATATGCCGTATCGTTAGCTTCTAAAACTAGACCAAATACGCCATTGGCTACTGCTGAAGTTAATAATTATATTTCTTGGGGAGCTGGACCTAGAGCATCTCAGTACTTGGTATTAGGTGCAAAATGTCATGCAGCCATCTCAGGTAAATATTCTCCTGACAAAGAAGATGTCCAAGCCATTGCCAATTATGTATTGCGTCATAGAATAGTGCGTAATTATAAGGCAGAAGCAGAAGGCGTCTCAGAAGAGCAAATCATCAAGAATTTGTTTTGACCAACAGTTTTTTAAATATCCCCAATTAGTCAAATAAAGTAGCTGATTTACCCAGCAAGAATTTTTTGATCATTTAAAAGTAACAAAATGAAACGTTTGTATTTTTTGTTCATTCCCCTATTTCTATTTTCCTGTGATCCAAAGGACCTTCAAAAAGTCTTAGACACTGTCAATTCTGTGCCATTGACCAATGCTGATATTGCATCTGGACTCAAAGAAGCACTTAATAAAGGAGTAGATCAAAGTGTAAAAACATTGGCAGTAACTGATGGCTACTATGCATCTATTTATAAGATTGTATTGCCAGAAGAAGCGACTAAAGTGATAGACAAACTGAAATTTATTCCTGGTTTTGCCAATCTAGAACAAGAAGCTATCAAAAGAATCAATAAAGCAGCTGAAGATGCAGCATCCAAAGCAGGCCCAATATTCTTAGGAGCTGTCAAACAAATGACTTTCGAAGATGTAATGGGAATATTGATGGGAGAAAAAAATGCAGCCACCACTTATTTACATAATAAAACCTATAGTTCTCTTTATAATGAATTTAAGCCTGTGATGAATACATCGCTTAACAAATTTGGTGCGTTAGATCTTTGGACAGACGCCATCACTAAGTATAATTCTCTTCCTTTTGTGACTAAGGTCAATCCAGATCTTGCTGATCACGTGACGTCAAAAGCACTTGTAGGTTTGTTTTCGATGGTAGAAAAAAAGGAGCTTGGTATTAGAACAGATATCAATCAAAGATCATCTGAATTATTGAAAAGAGTATTTGCAAAGCAGGATAAATAAGAGACCAGAATTCTTCAGATATAAAAAAGGATGACTCATATATCAATACGAGTCATCCTTTTTTTATTATGTTATGCTTATTATTTGAAAAATGAAATAAAAGGAACTCTGTTTAATTTGATTATTTTTTCACCACAAATGGATAGACTATTGCCAAATGTTCTCTTAATTTTTTCATATCTCCTATGACTTCATCATACACGGAAATATTGAACATTCTTGTGTTATAAATTCTTTTTAATATTAGGATCAATCGGCTTCTATCTTCTATTGAAATATCAAGTGGAATATTTATTTTTTCAAGTTTACCATATTCGTTGAATACTAAGGAGTTGTCTAGAATTTCATTGATATGATGTGATTCATTGGCATAAAGCTGAGACTCTTGATACTTTTCTTCTATTTTTTCTAATACTTCATACTGAAAATCATAGAGTTTGATCATTTGCCTTCTTAGAGAATCATTTGATATAGAATTAAATCCTCTTGACCTTATGGTTTCGAAAGGTGAAGTATTTTGAATACTAACAAAATTGCGGGTTAGGGTATTGTGGTGAATATCGAATGAATCAATAATGACCAACTGGCCCTTTACCATTTTAAAAAAATATTTCACTGCATTTATACCACGCTCATGAACAAATTTATTCATTTCAGCATCTCTGATATCCTCGTCAAGACTATGATACATTTCCTTAATTGTAGCATCGATATAAGCTCGTTGCTTGAGTTCTTCAGAATAATTATTTGCCATAAATCCCAAATAAACACCAAAAACTACAACAAAAAGTTCTGCCAAGTACTTCAGAAGAGTCTTGGATTTTAGTCTTGTGTGATTTATTTTAGAATTCTGCACTTCCTGAAAATCTAGGGAAAGGAATTACATCTCTGATATTAGTCATACCTGTCACAAACAACACTAAACGCTCGAAGCCTAGCCCGAATCCCGCATGTGGCACCGTACCGTATCTTCTAGTATCTAGGAACCATGACATTTCTTCCACAGGAATGTGCATCTCATTCATTCGTCTCACCAAAAGGTCATATCTTTCTTCTCTCTGAGAGCCACCTATGATCTCGCCGATACCTGGGAACAAAATATCCATAGCTGAAACTGTAGGTCCTGGAACACCTTCTTTTGGATCATCTTGTCTCATGTAAAATGCTTTAATATCTGCAGGATAATTGGTCAAGATGACAGGCTTTTTGAAATGTTTTTCTACCAAATATCTTTCATGTTCTGATTGCAAATCAGCGCCCCATTTTTCGATAGGGTATTGGAATTTCCCTTTTTTATTAGGGGTAGAGTTCTTCAGAATATCTATTGCTTCTGTATATGTCAATCGCTCAAACGGGTGCTCAAGACAGAATTTTAATTTTTCAATTAAAGACATTTCTGATCGCTCAACTTGTGGCTTGGTTTTTTCGTCATCTATAAGTCTTTGCTCAAGAAATACCAAATCCTCTGTACAGTTGTCAAGGGCATATTGTATCAGGAACTTCAACATATCTTCTGCTAAGTCCATATTGTCATGTAGATCATTAAAAGCTACTTCAGGTTCCATCATCCAGAACTCTGCAAGGTGCCTTGTTGTATTTGATTTTTCAGCACGGAATGTAGGACCAAAAGTGTACACTCTCCCTAAAGCTAACGCCGCCAGCTCTGCTTCCAATTGTCCAGAGACAGTCAGGTTGGTCGCTTTGCCAAAAAAATCTTCTTTATAGTTGATACTGCCATCTTCCTTTCTTGGTGGATTGTTCATGTCCAAAGTAGTCACTTGAAACATTTCTCCTGCGCCCTCGGCGTCACTTCCTGTAACTATAGGACTGTGTATATTGACAAAATTACGATCATTAAAAAACTTGTGAATCCCGTAAAATAGCGCTTGTTTAACTCTAGAAATAGCCCCAAATGCATTGGTCCTGAATCTTAAGTGGGCGATCTCTCTAAGATATTCTAAACTAGGTCTGTTTTTTAGTTGGATTGGATAAGTCTCAGGATCGCAATCTCCCAAAATGTCTATTTTTTCTGCAACAAGCTCTACTGTCTGACCTTTGCCTTGAGACTCTATGAGTTGTCCAGTGATACTTATGCCTGCACCTGTGGTGATACGTTTGATTGTGTCTGCATCAGTTTTGTCCAATTCAACAACTACCTGAAGATTTGCAAGACAAGAACCATCATTTATTGCAATAAATTGGTTGTTTCTGAATGTACGGACCCATCCCATTACAGTATATTGTTGGTCGGTAGTAGCTTGAAAAATATCCTTAACTCTCATTCTTTTTGCCATCTTACTATTGATTTATACAGATTTAGGCTGCAAAAGTAAAGCAATTTATAGAGTAAAGCACAATTAGATTGTGAAAATTATGTATTTTGATTTAGCTATCAACTTTGGACTACTCAGGAATTATTTCCTGTAAGGAAATCTCCTAGCCACATCATTGGCCAACTAAGCTAATAAGTCAGTGTTTTTATAGTGTACTCCAAGGTCTCTTTTCTTTAAATAGATTAGTAATGACCTTTTAACGAGTAAACATAAATTTCTGAGTTCTTAATCTCATAAATTAATCTGTGATCTTTATTAATTCTCCTACTCCATTGGCCAGAAAAATTATGTTTTAGGGGTTCGGGTTTTCCTAATCCATAAAACGCATTAATTTGAATGTCTTCCAAAAGCTTTCTAATTTTTCTTAATACTTGAACATTGTTAGTATTTTTCCATTAGTATAAATCTTCATCAGCTTTTGGAGTGAACTTTATTTCCATATTTCATCTAAGGTAACAGTTCTAACTTTTCCTTCGTTAGCTTGTGCAATGCTTTCCTCTATTTTTTTTACAAATTCTGTATTGTATGAAGATTCTTCAGATACAGGTTTTGTTTCAAAATTTACTTTTAGTTCTTGCAAAAATGCTTTGATTGCTTTCAATTTGTCACCTTCAGATTGAATAATTAATGTTTCCATGCTTTACGAATTTATAATTACAAAGTTATGCTATTTTTATAATATTGTTGTTTTATGTACATCTTTTTAGAAAAAGCATTAAAGCCCTAAACATCAAAAGACATTTAGGGCTTTAAATTATTTCTGGTACTTACTTAATCCAATCGCTCAATAATACCTGCTATACCTTGTCCACCACCTACACATGCGGTAACCATACCATATTTTTGGTTGCGACGTCTGAGTTCATTGATGATTTGAATGCTTAGTTTTGCTCCTGTACAACCTAGTGGATGTCCTAAAGCAATTGCTCCACCATTTACATTTACGATGTCAGGATTTAGTCCCGCTTCTTGTATGACAGCCAAAGCTTGTACTGCAAATGCTTCATTTAGTTCTATGAGGCTGATATCATCTAGGGTGAGTCCTGCTTGTTTTAGTGCTTTAGGAATTGCTACCACTGGGCCAATACCCATATAAAGTGGATCTACACCACCTACAGAACAAGACGCAAGTCTAGCTACAGGCGACAGTCCTAAACGATTGACCATTTCTTCACTCATGACTAGGACAAAAGCGGCTCCATCTGAAGTCTGAGATGAATTGCCTGCTGTAGATGTACCACCTAGTTTGAATGCAGGTTTTAGCTTGGACAATCCTTCTAGTGTGGTGTCTGCTCTTACTCCTTCATCTGTATCAACTACATATGTTTTTTCTACTCTTTTATCATTTTCTACCAATACATCAGTAATCGTAATGGGAACTATTTCATCCTTAAATTTTCCTGCAGAGATAGCTGCTGCTGCTTTAGCATGTGATTTTACTGAAAATTCGTCTGCTTGCAACCTTGTGATATTATATCTTTCAGCAACCGCTTCTGCTGTGTGTCCCATACTAACATGGTAATTAATATTGTCCATACTCGCTTTATAACTTGGGGCTAGCTTGTATCCTGTCATCGGCAATAGCGACATAGATTCAGTACCACCAGCTACGTAACAATGTCCCATGCCTGCATTAATTTTTGCTGATGCAATAGCTATTGCTTCAAGTCCTGATGCACAATATCTGTTGATGGTCATACCAGGTACTTCCTTACCTAGTGCACGAGCAGCTATAAGTCTACCAACTTGTAGTCCTTGTTCGCCTTCAGGATTGGCACAACCTACGATGACGTCGTCTATTTCTTTTGGGTCTAGTTGTGGTACTTCAGAAACTAGATAGCTTAAGATGTCTACAGCTAGATCATCAGAACGATAATTTCTGAAACCACCTTTTTTTGCTTTTCCTACTGCGGATCTGAATCCTTTTATAATATATGCGTTCATATTGATGTCTGATTTTTATTTAGTGAATTTGGCAGAATTATTTAATTTCTCAATGGTTTGTTATTCATCAATAAATACTGAATCCTATCCAATGTTTTCTGATTTCCCAGGAGTTGCAAGAAAGCTTCTCTTTCGATATCTAAGAGATATTGTTCAGATACTTTTTGCTGACTAGTTAAGTCACCACCACAAAGCACATAGGCTACTTTTTTGGCGATTTCCATATCGTATTCACTCATATATTTACCAAGATAGAACTCATTGAGTGCTGTGTAAAGTGTACCTAATCCACCTCGACCTAATACAGTGACTTGTTTTGGACTCGGTGCTGTATAATTTCTTGCCAACTCTAGTACCTTTGCTTTTGCGGTGCTAAGTACTTTTGCAAGGTTTACTTCTACACTGTCTCTATCGTGCTGTAAGTATCCATGTTTGAATCCTTCATATGCTGAAGTGGATACCGTAGCCGTAGCAATCACTTTTAATTTTTCTACCAAGGTTGGTATTTGCACATCACCTTCAAAGAAAGCGTCCGATGCTCTAACGGCAAACTCTTTGGTGCCACCACCACCAGGGATAAGACCAACACCTACTTCTACCAATCCTATATATGACTCTGCATGACAAACAGCGGCATCGGTATGCATTAGGATTTCACATCCGCCACCGAATACATATCCTTGTGTAGCTGTCACAACTGGGATATTGGCATATCTCATTGCCATATTTATTTGTTGGAATGCATGGACCATTTCGTCTAGTTTTGCAAAATCTTTTTGCATGGCAACCATTCCGACATTCATAAGATTGGCACCTACCGTGAAGTTTTTGGCATTATTTCCAATGACGATACCTGTCCAATCACCATTTTGAGCTATGTTTAATGCTTCGAGCGCACCTTGACCTATACCTTCTCCAATGGCATTTGACTTAGAAGTAAATTCAAAACAAAGCACACCATCACCTATATCATGGATAGCACACTCTGAGTTTTTATAAACAGGTGTATTTGTTCTGTAATTGTCAAGATGAATATTCAATTCTGTCCCAGGTATGACTTTATAAGCAGCAGCATCGAGATCGTAGTATTTTCGTTTGCCATCTTCAGATTTATAGAAAGAAGTCACCCCATTTGCCACCATATTTTCTACCCAAGCAGGCACGGATTCACCAAGAGATTTGGCAAGGGCGATTCCTTCTGCCAATCCGATCATATCCCAATATTCGAATGGTCCGTAGGTCCATGCATAGCCAGCTTTCATGGCATTGTCTAGAGAATAGATATTGTCACTTATTTCAGGAATTCTATTGGCTGCATAGACCATGATGCCAGATAGAAGGTCTCTAACAAAATTGCCAGATTTTTCGTCAGATGCAAATATTTCTTTTAGTCTTTTGTCCATGATTTCCACTTTTTTGGCGATGCCTACAGCGGGTAGCATGGGTTTTTGACTTGGTTTATATTCTAGTGTATTAAGATCTAAGGCGAGAATGATTCTGCCACCTTTGTCATCACGTTGATCTGTCTTTTTGTAGAAACCTTGACCAGATTTGTCGCCCAAAAAATTATTGTCTAATAAAAACTGTGTTGCTTTTGGTACTGCTTTATCTTTTAGGACTTTTACATATTCATCATCAGGACAATTGTCTATCACACCTTTAGTCACTTTTACAGAAGTGTCTAAACCCACAAGATCGAGCAATCTATAACTTCCTGTATTAGGCCAAGCGATGGTTTCGCCAGTGAGTTTATCCACTTCTTCTATGGTAAGTTGGTATTTTTCAGTGAGTTCGCTTACTTTATTTCCACTATAGAATCCGATCCTATTTGCGATAAAAGCGGGTGTATCTTTACATAAAACAGCTCTTTTTCCTAGAAATACTTCGCCATAATGCATCCAAAAGTCTACTACTTCAGGATCTGTACCTGCATGCGGGATGACTTCAAATAGCGCCATGTATCTAGCAGGATTGAAGAAGTGTGTGCCACAGAAGTTCTTTTTGAAATCATCACTTCTACCTTCCGCTAGTTGTGAAATTGGAATACCAGAAGTATTGGACGTGACGAGTGAATGAGACTTTCGCAGGGCATCTATTTTTTCGAATATTTGTTTTTTGATATCTAGTCTTTCTACGACTACTTCGATGATCCAATCACACTCACTGATTTTTGCCATGTCATCTTCGAAGTTTCCTGTCGAGATTCTAGTTGCAAAATCTATATCATAGAGTGGTGCAGGTTTGGATTTTATGGCTGTAGCCAATGCGGTATCGGCTATTCGATTTCTAGCAGCTTTGTTAGCTTTTTGTTTTTCGTCTAGGTCGAATGGTACGATATCAAGCATTAATACTTGTAATCCGATGTTTGCGAGATGGCAGGCAATACCTGAACCCATGACACCGGAACCTAAAACGGCTACTTTTTTTATTCTTCTTGTCATAATATGATGGCTGATATGATTATAATATTATTTTACAACCATAAAATTATGACCTTTTTTCTAAAAACAAACTTTTTTGTTTAAAAAATTTAACTCTGAGTTAAATTTTTAACATTTAGCATAAAAAAGGCGATACAAATGAATGCACCGCCTTTCTATTAACTAACAAATCACCTTCGATTTTAAAAAGATCTGGTTCTAGCAGTTTTTGGATTGAATTGAACGCCAGCTTTTTTATTTGCTTCGACCATTCTCATTTCTTTTTTTTCAATCCACTGTCCTCCTTGTGCAGATGTAACATCTTTTAGGAGTTCTTTTACCTGATCTGGTACTATGCTTTTGATTAATGTAAACATAAATATTCTTCTTACTTTTAGAATTATGACGCAAAGGTAAGTCAAATTATTACACAAGTCAATGTTGTTAACGCAAATTTAACAAAATTTTATTTTTTGAATATGTTTATTTAGTCTTTTACATGGAATAATATACCGTAGATTATAAAATAGATTACTTATATTCTGATTTGTATGTTTAAAGTTGATAAAATATTGAACTCCGTGAGATTAGACAAATTAATGTTTTTGAGATTTTTTAATTGGGTATGAATTGTAAATTGCTGATTTCCCTTAACAAAAAACAATGGCAAGTAATTATACATTGCTGTTTATAGATTTAGGTTGGATTGTTTTATATCAAGTTGTCTATGTAAGGTAGGATAATTAGTGGGTTGTTAATGAGATAATTGTAATCGACAATATTTTCTTAAAATAATGAATAATGTCAAATTTTTGACTTATTTTTGTTTAGGAAATCTAAAAATATAATTGACTAAAGGATAAAAGGAATTTATGATAACTATGGAAGATTTAGATACAGGAAAATGGATGGCACAATTCAATATACATGGTAGGTTAAAATCAGGTGGCATTTTGCTTTCATTTAAGAAGCATAAGACAATGAAATACATTTTTGCATTAATATTTTTTGTTGGTATTAGCCAAACAAATGCTCAACAGTACCACCCACTAGTGAAGGAAGGGAAATATTGGATTTACAATCATTATGCTTCTAGTGAATGTTTTCAATTGTGGCAGATTGCTACTGAAATTAGGTATTTTTTTGGAGACACTATTATCAATGGGCAAACTTATAAAAAACTAGTATCTTCATTTATACCCTGTAATATAATGCCCTATAATATTACTTCAAAAAAATCACTTTGTTATATGAGGGAAGATACAATACAAAGGAAAGTATTTATAGTAAATTATAATGAATATGTATTTCCGTGTGCAGATGGAAATGAAGTGTGTATTTGGGATTTCGGGTTAAATATTGGTGATACGATAAAAAATTGCACCTATGATATTTTTTATCCAATTGACTTTGGAAGTTTATCGCATAATATAATAGATACGGTACTAAATTTACCTAGTGTTTGGGGATTTGAGCAAAAACATTTTTTCACCATAGGGATAAGTCCTGGACAGTGTAATGATCCTGGGATTTTTCCTGTTAGTTATATTGAAGGTTTTGGAATGGAAGATGGACCAATGTTAAAGAACTTTGGAACTTATTTAAGTAACTTCTGCGAAGGTACTCTAGAACAATGTAATATTATTATTAGCAGTACTAAAGATGCTTTATTTGACAACAACAATAAAATTAGCATTACTCCAAATCCTACCACAGACTTTATCAAAATAGAAACATCTTTTGATATAACAAAAATTGAAATAGTAGATAGAAATGGTAGAATCATACTCACAAGTATTAAAAAAGAAATAGATCTGAGTGGTCTAATTTCAGGTATGTATTTCTTAAGGATCACTAATTCGCAAAATCAGCAACATCATACAAAGTTTATTAAACTTTAAAAAGTTTGCCATTTTTTAGTTTTTGTATACCCTTCTTCTTAATAATCTTCCTTTTTTACTATATCTCTACCCAAGATTAGCAGAAATGGCATCGTAATTGTAATTTTGTACCTTTAATTAAGGGAATTCGTATTAATAAGGACAACATGAATGTTTTAAAGTTTGGTGGTTCTTCTGTGGCCAATGCAGAAAGAATCAAAAATATCGTATCTATCGTCAAACCAAGATTGGATGCTGGTGAAAAACTAACCATCGTTTTTTCAGCATTCGGTGGCATCACAGATTTGCTCATCGAAATGAGTGAACTAGCTAGCCATGGGAAGGATAAGTACATCGCATTGTTTCATCAGTTTAAAGATAAACATGCTGAAGTTGCAAAGTCTTTGCTATCTCCTGCTGCATATAATCAGGTAAGTGTGACCTTGGATGAAAATCATGATACACTGAAGGATTTACTCAAAGGTATCTTTCTTGTCAGGGAAGTTTCGCCACGTACGCTTGACTACGTCATTAGTTTTGGAGAACGCAATGCCAATTATATCATAGCGGAAGCGATGAATGAAAACGGTATCAATTCAGCATATCTCGATGCTCGTAAAATTATAAAAACCAACAAAGATTTTGGTGCAGCAAAGGTAAATTTCAAACTGACGGACGAAACCATCCAACAATATTATCAGGAACATCATGATAAAGTTCAAATAGTCACAGGTTTCATTGGTTCGGATGTAGGCGGACTGACGACTACACTTGGTCGTGGTGGTTCGGATTATACCGCAGCTATTCTTGCTGGTGCGCTACATGCAGAAGTATTAGAAATATGGACCGATGTGGATGGCGTACTTACTTGTGATCCTAGGAAGGTCAAAAAAGCATTTACCATACCTAGGTTGAGTTATGTCGAAGCCATGGAGATGTCGCATTTTGGTGCCAAAGTGATCTATCCACCTACGATACAACCTGCATTGCGCAAAGGAATTCCTATTTATATCAGAAATACGTTTAACCCTGCATTTGAAGGAACCTTAATCCATAAAGAGCATGACCCGAGTTTCAAATCTACTATAAAAGGTATCAGTTCATTGGGTAATCTGTCTCTGATCCGACTTCAAGGCAGTGGAATGATGGGTGTGCCGGGTGTTTCTGCAAGGCTATTTTCTGCGCTTGGAAAGGAAAAAATCAATGTCATTCTGATCACCCAAGCGTCTTCTGAACATTCGATAAGTATAGCCATCACGGACAAAGAAACAAAAAAAGCGATTCACGCTATTACGGAAGAATTTGAAAAAGAAATAGAAGACGGACTGATCGATCAGGTGAAAGCAGAATCAGATTTGTGCGTGGTAGCCATCATAGGAGAACAAATGAAAAATGTGCCGGGTGTGGCCGGAAGACTGTTCGAAGGATTGGGCAAAAATGGTATTAATATCGTGGCGATTGCCCAAGGTAGTTCGGAGTTGAATATATCTTTTGTAATTAATAAACAAGATGAGTCCAAGGCTTTGAATGCCATCCATGATTCATTTTTCCTTTCTGATACCAAGCGAATCCACGTCTTTATGGTAGGTGTAGGTCTCATAGGTGGCACCTTGCTCAAACAAATAGAAGAACAAAAAGAAACACTTAAAACACAGAACGGTCTCGAAATCACAATAGCAGGTCTAGCCAATACTAAAAAAATGGTTTTTGCCGAAAATGGTATTGATTTGACTAACTGGAAAGAAGCGTTGGAAACAAGTGTGGATGTCTCAGATAGTCAAACATTTGTAGATAAGATGATTGAGATGAATCTTTCCAATTCGATTTTTATAGATAACACAGCAGATGGTAAGATTCCAGATTTGTACGAGCAAGTGTTTAATGCAAGTATTTCTGTGGCCACACCTAATAAAGTAGCCGCTTCATCTGCCTATGACCAATATAATCGACTAAAACAATTGGCCAAAAGAAACAATGTACAATTTCTATTTGAAACCAATGTAGGCGCAGGACTTCCCGTAATTTCTACCTTAAGAAACTTGATACAAAGTGGAGATAATATCATAAAAATAGAAGCAGTATTGTCAGGATCAGTTTCTTTTATTTTTAATAGTTTTGACGGAAGTAAGCCATTTAGTCAATTGGTGACAGAAGCCAAAGAACTAGGATATACAGAGCCAGATCCAAGAGATGATTTATCGGGTGCAGATGTAGCAAGAAAAATCACCATCTTAGCTCGAGAAGCAGGCTATAAGGTAGAGACATCGGATGTGGTTATCAACCCAATATTGCCAGAAAGATGCCTGAATGCAAAGGATGTAGCATCATTTTTTGAGATATTGAAGGAAGAAGACCCTTATTTTAACCAATTGCTACAAAAGGCAAAAGTGGATAATGGATTGTTACGATTTATAGCCAAAGCTGAAAATGGTAAGATATCTTGTGGCGTGGAAGTGGTAGGTACAGACAGTCCATTTTACAATCTAGGAGGTAGTGACAATATGATCGTATTTACGAGTCAAAGATATAAACAAAGACCGCTTGTGGTGCGTGGTCCGGGTGCAGGTGCTGAAGTGACTGCTGCCGGCATTTTTGCGGAAATCATCAGTGCTGGTAATTGATGATTTTATTTTGATGAAGTGGAATTTTAAAGGGTCAATATTTATGTATAAGTTAGTAGGTTTTATAATAATATTTTGTTCATTTACATTAAGGTCTCAAAGTTTAAGATTTAATCCAAAAATTGGATTTGCAGAATTTGATTTTAACTTTGAAAAAGAATCGGAAGTTAATCCTAATATTCTAAATTCTATTGGTAGTGACATTAGAATTGGAGATCGAGCATATTTCATAAATACAGGCCTACATTACAGTAAAGATGATTTTTATAATGATAGAAGTCAAAATTTTATTAATCAATCAATACATTTCATTAGGATTCCTACCCAAGTTGGGCTGTATTTGACGAAAAGAGATGGTGCTTTTGTGATGTATATAAAAGGCGGATTAACGAACAATATATTTTTACTTAATAGTGGTGATGCCAATATTTTAAATGAGAAAATCGCTAGAATTAATCTTGCTGGAAATTTGGGTTTTGGGTTTGATTTATTTAAATATGCCAACATTGGGTTTGATTATGATTTAGAATTATCAAATTATTTTAAAATTGATCCCATCATTGCAAAAAGGAATGTCTACATGTTCAGCGTAGGATTAAATTTTGATTATTTTAAAAATTAAAAAATGGCTAAACCAGGTATAAAAATTTTTGCTCCAGCATCCGTTGCAAACGTAGCTGTGGGATTTGATATTTTAGGATTTGCATTAGAGAAACCAGGGGATGAAATCATCATCAGAGAAGGGAGTAAACCTGGATTGGTGATCACAGATATTCAAGGTGCTGGTGGCAAACTGCCTTATGATGTCATGAAAAATACAGCGGGTTATGCTGCGTATAGACTCCTCGAACACATAGGAGAGACAGATCGTCCGCTCGAGATGGAGATCCACAAAAAAATGCCTTTTGGTAGTGGTTTGGGTTCTTCGGCAGCAAGTGCGGCAGGAGGCGTATTTGCGGTAAGCGAGTTTTTGCATACAGGACTTAGTAAGTACGAGTTATTAAGATTTGCGGTCGAAGGTGAGCAGATAGCGGATGGTGCCTTTCATGCAGATAATGTAGGACCTTCATTGCTAGGTGGCATGGTCTTGATCAGAGATAATGAGACACTTGATATCAAAAAACTACATATTCCACATGGATTATATGCGGCTGTAATTTATCCACACGTAGAAGTGTTGACTAGAGAATCGAGAGGCATACTGACTCCAGAAGTCAGTTTTAAAGACGTCATTCGCCAACAAGGAAATCTTGGAGCTTTTGTTGCGGGAATGTACACGTCAGATTATGGATTGATTTCAAGGTCTCTTCAAGATTTATTGGTTGAGCCACAACGAGCACATTTGATTCCACATTTTTATGAAATGAAGGAAGCAGCTTTGGCGGCAGGAGCACTTGGATTTAGCATCAGTGGGGCAGGTCCGTCCATGTTTGCCTTGTGTGACAATAGTATAAAAGCAGAATCCGTCATAGAAGCAGCCAATAAATTATACCAATCCAAAAAAGTAAGCATCAATACCTATTTGTCCAAAATCAACCATGAAGGGGCGATTAGATTTTAAAATTATAGCATATGCAACTATACTCCACCAATAATCCATCACTAAAAGTCGAACTCAAGGAAGCTGTCATGCAGTCGCTCGCAAAGGACAAAGGTCTGTACATGCCTGAAGTAATCCCTGTTTTGGACAAGGAATTTATAGATCATATTGAAAATTATTCTTTTCAGGAGATTGCTTTTGTAGTGAGCAAAAACTTGATAGGCAACTATATTCCTGATGCTGATCTGAAAGAAATAGTGTATAGTGCTATCAACTTTCCGGCACCTGTATTGATGTTGGACGAGAAGATTGGGACTTTAGAACTTTGGCATGGTCCGAGCCTTGCGTTCAAGGATTTTGGGGCTAGATTTATGGCAGCATTGATGTCTTATTTTATCAAAAATGAAAACCAACACACCACAATCCTTGTCGCAACATCAGGAGACACAGGTGGCGCTGTGGCAGCAGGTTTTTACAAAACGCCTGGCATAGAAGTCATCATTTTGTACCCAAGTGGTAAGGTGAGTGATCTACAAGAAAAACAGTTGACTACTCTTGGAGAAAATATAAGTGCTGTAGAAATAAATGGTACATTTGACGACTGTCAAGCATTGGTCAAAGAAGCCTTCCTAGACGATGAACTGAATAAAAAATACCATCTTAGCTCGGCCAATAGCATCAATATTGCTCGATTGATACCACAGAGTTTTTATTATTTTGAAGCTTACAGACAAGTTAAAAAATATGGTAAAGATGTGGTTTTCAGCGTGCCAAGTGGCAATTTCGGAAACATTACAGCAGGATTATTAGCTAAAAAAATGGGTCTGCCGATCAAAAGATTCATTGCCGCTACCAATATCAATAAAATAGTACCCGATTATCTCGCGACTGGAAATTATACACCAAAACCTTCTGTAGCCACCATCAGCAATGCTATGGATGTAGGAAGTCCGAGCAATTTTACTAGGATATTAGCATTGTATAATCAAAATTATGAAGCTATCAAAAGTGATATCGAAGGGTTTTGGCTAGATGATGCTGATACACGCACTGCCATGCAAGAAGCCTTTCAAAAATACCACTATGTCTGTGATCCACACGGCGCTATTGGTTACCAATCATTGACAAACTTGGGAGATCATGAGATAGGTATCTTCCTAGAAACAGCGCATCCTGCAAAATTTCTGGATACTGTCGAAGAGACTCTTGGTCAGAAAATTGATATTCCTGATGCCTTGTCTTCGCTAGTAGAAAAAGAAAAACAGTCTACATTGATGGATACATCTTTTGAATCGTTTAAGGCTTTTTTGTTGGGTAGGAAGTAGATCTTTCATCCGATTTTCAAATCAATTGGTACAAAATTGAACGATTTTCTCAACTATTTCTTTCCAATTGTATTGGTTATGATACAATTACATAAACCGTATGGGTAGATTTGGTTTCTTTATATTTCTAGTATTTTTGTTTATCTTGCTAGATGTGTATTCTTTTTATGGACTGAAAGGTTTATTGAGTCAAG
Source organism: Saprospiraceae bacterium (assembly GCA_035299145.1). Taxonomy (GTDB): domain Bacteria; phylum Bacteroidota; class Bacteroidia; order Chitinophagales; family Saprospiraceae; genus OLB9. The sequence continues at coordinate 71,571 of DATGWZ010000023.1, read as the reverse complement.
GTCGATATTCGCGTATCTACACAGGCTTGTATTTTGCGATCAGTGCTTTTGGATACTTCTGCATCGTACATCTTTACCAGTTTATGAGCAACGGTGTGAGTGGAACGCGTAGTGAATTATTCAATTTTACAAGTGGATTTTTGCTGACGTTGTTTATCACCAAGTTGGTTTTTTCTATATTTTTGATCACACAGGATGGTGGTAGAGCGATCATTGGTTTGTTTCAGTATGTGAAGAGTTTATTTGGCGACGGCGATGCTTCTCAACAAACATTTATTCCTGAACGTAGGACGTTTATCACCAATGTAGGCGCTATTGTGGCGGCTATTCCATTTTTCGGCATGTTGTATGGCATTACCAAAGGAAAATATCAATATACGGTAGAAAAAATTACGTTGACATTTCGTGATTTACCCAAAGCTTTTGATGGATTTAAGTTAGTGCAGATATCGGATATCCATGCTGGCAGTTTCGACAATAAGGACAAGGTATTAGAAGGCATTCTCAAGATCAATTTATTAGATCCCGACATAGTGTGTTTCACTGGAGATTTGGTCAATTCTGAAAAAGAAGAAATAGATCCATACATCGACATCTTTGGACAAATAAAAGCCAAATATGGGAAGTTTGCCATCCTTGGCAACCATGATTATTACGGTCGTTATGACAAAAATGATCCTCAGGCTATCAAAGTCTACCACGATGATTTCGGAAAGAAGTACGCAAAAATGGGCTTTGACTTGATGAAAAATGAGAGTCGTTTTATTAGTATCGATGGTGATGAGATACATCTTTTGGGTGTAGAAAATTGGGGCGCAGGACGATTTTTTCAGAAGTATGGAGACATAGATCTAGCTGCTGCTAATGTTCCTAAAGATTCTTTTAATATCATGCTTTCGCACGACCCTACGCATTGGGATGAAAAAATATTAAACCACGAACGACACATACATCTCACTTTGAGTGGTCATACCCATGGATTTCAGTTTGGTTTCCAATTGCCAGGTTATGCGTGGAGTCCAGCAAAATACAGGTACAAAAGATGGTTAGGTCTATATGAAGAAGCACAAAAATTTCTGTATGTCAACCGTGGTTTTGGCTTCCTAGGTTTTCCAGGTAGGATAGGTATGTGGCCTGAGATTACGCTTATTGAGTTGAGAAGTGATGTGGTTGTGGGTTGATTTAGAAAAAATACTGTTTTCAAAATTTTAAATCTCATTATGTATTGAATCTCAGTAGATTTTATATTAGATTAATAATAATGGAAGACTTTTTACATCCACAATTAAAATTTTATTAATTTACCTGAGACTAAGCCATAATTAAATTTTATAAAAAAAGTATAAACGTCAGTTGGATAATTAGAAAGGTCTATTTCAAAATTGCTGGTTTGAATGTCTTTTGATAATATTTCTTCCCCCAAAGTATTATAGATTACAAATTTGGATGGCTTATTAATATTACTTGTAAAAAATGTTAGCCCATTGGTTGGATTAGGGTAGAAATTGCATTTAAACTCTTCTTCCTGATAAACGCTGACCAAATTACTAACAAAAACAGACTTAGCAGTATTGGTCACAATTGGTTTATTGTAATCAAAGTATATCAAAGCAAAATTTTCTAAAAGAGTATTTTCTCCGATAGGTAATCTAGGCTTTATTTTAAAAGTAAAAAATCCTTGACTTTCAATAACGTTCGTTGTAGAATCTACAAGTCGTATAGGATTGAATATGACCTTTAATAGTCCTGTGCGTTGATCTAAGTTTGCCTCGTTGGGATGACTCGAATAAATAGGTTCAAAAGTATTCCAATCTAATAAATTTGATAATTGATCTTCAAGTCTAACATAAAATGCTGTATCGTTTCCTGTGTTTTGAAACCTAATGGTGTATGTTAATATATCTGAAAATAATGCATAATTGCCATTTTCCCCTCGGCTAGGACTAACTAGTTTGTCATTAGGATCATAAGAACATCTGATCAATTCTTTCAAATGGAATTCTGAAATAAATTCACCCTTAGAATTTAAGTACTTTAGATCAACATAAATAGAATCCCCAAGAGTTGGATCCGGAGTAAGGTATTGAAAAACAATTGTGGTATCTGAGTGGGGGTGAAGATTAAATATGTCAAAGCAATGTTGATTATCTACAAGATTAATAACTGTTGAGTCAACAATAATAGTACTTAATCGATTATCAAATGTCAAACAGGCCTGTCCATTTGTTGTAATTGTTCCCGTATTTCTTAGGTTTATCCTCATCGAAGCAAGTTGGTTGCATCTGGCAAATCCTGAATGACCGTGTATCTCAACATCTTCTGTAAGAAATTTAGGATAAATAGCATATTGAAAAACAGTATCACTGTTTAAATCAATCGTTGCTACATGTGGTATCAAAGGAGACTTTAATTCCCATATAGCATTATCAATATATGGCTCAAGAGTATAAATTCCCTCAGCAACATAGACAGAGGCTCTTCCGTCCTTGCCAGAATAAATTGTATTTACCTGTCCAATAGTTATTGGGATATCTTCACTAAAGTAATCGCCTGAATCATAAACATTATTAAGGTTTTGATCAACAAAAACTTGGCAATTTAACGGGTAGTTTTCTTTAACAGAATAATATGTACTTGCAAAATCAGATTTACATCCTTTGGTTGACACTACTTGGACAGAGTATAAGACATCTTCATCGGCAGTAATATTTTTACCCTGCAAATTTTCATCAAATACACCATTTACATACCATAATACACTATCCGTAGTGGAATTAACTATTATCATTCCATTTTGAAGTGATACCGTTGGTTTTGCAGGTTTTGGATTCATTGATACTACAAGTTTATCACTTTCTGGTCCCATGCAACCACTTTTTACATATCGTAAGCTGTAAGTACCAGCATTATTGATGATTGCCTTTTCTTTTTTAATTTGTTTATAAGTCCCACTCCAATTATATTCATCATAAAAATCTAATGCGTGTACTGTCAATTCTTCACCTGTACAAAGGGATATCGGTCCTTCTGGTTTTATCACTGCTTTTGGCAAAGAATCTAAGTAATGTTCTAGTAAAATCGTTTTTTCTAAAGTCTTGACACAGCTTTTACCGTAGCTTGCAGTAACTTTGTAATATCCAGGATCTATAACATTGATTTGCTTGCCTACCATTCCATTCGACCAGTTATAATTTTGTGCATTTATTGCTGATGTACTTATAACCCATTCCTCGTCTGGGCATTGACCAAAATCTACATCAAATTGATTAAAATCTTCTGGAAAATCAAAAAATGATATTGACAGTGTATCTGATCTATTCGTAATACAGCCGTTTGAATCAACTGATACAGCAAATATTTTCATTATACTAAGAGAATTATCAAAAACTATAGAGTCACCTTCTAATCCATTGCTCCACATGTATTTATTATTATCTATAGGATTGATTAAATTTAATCTAACTGGTTCAGAATGGCAATATTTTAAGGAAGAAGCACTAATTTTTAAATTTTTTAATGGTGTGGAATCGCATTTTTTTCTAATATAAAGTTGCCCTCCTGGTTTTTTTAGTGGGCTAGATAATACTGATTGGTCGTAGGCGTTTTTTGTAAACATTGCCATCTTACCGGTTTCTCCTAAATTTATCCACTTTTCGATGTCACCTATCCATGTTGGTTCTGAGTCGATTAAAGCGAAACTTGACCGGTCGAAAGTATTTATGTCCCATTTGTAGTCTCGCCTATAAATGTACTTGTCATCATAACCTGTCACTTCGCTACTAACGAATGGTTCATTCAATACATTTAAATTACCATCCTTTATTTCTATCGCAATAGGTGATTTTAAAAACAAAGTATCGCCCATAACAGTAATTGATCCATCAGAAAAAAAATCCCAGTTATTTGTTAGTGTAAGAGAATCATTGATATAGCTATATTCATCTATTTTATCAGTAGAAAAAACAACTAGTTTATTATTTTTCATTACTACCGAGGCACTTCCAGCACTTCCATATTTAAGCTCATTATCTATGTAATAAAACACCTTACTGTGTTGCCCTCCATATATAGCAATAATTCCACAAATAATTTCTTTGATTCCATTATCTAAAATATTTATATGGTCACATTGTTTGTTATCAAATATTTCTATATTATGGAGTGTTTTTGTTTCGAAGTCATAATAATCCAAGCCATTAAAACCACTGTAACTGATATATAATTTAGTATAGGATTTGTTAAATACTATTTCTTTAGGGTCGGAGTTTACAAATATGGTATCTTCAATTTTCAAATTATCAGGGTTAATAATCAATATTGCATTTCCTAATGGACTTGTTCCTGGACTCGAACCTACAATTCTATTTGTTATTGGATTGTATTGAATATCATTCAAATCCAAATGAACATTTATATATTGAAACTGAGCAAATATTGTGCAATTAAAAATGAGTATTAAGCTTAATGTATAAATTGCTTTCATCATTTCAAATTTTAATATTATTAGAAAATGCGCTCCAACAGTTTCCGTTAAAATACTTTACCCTGTAATTTCCTGTTTTTATAACGTTCAATGTAGCCTCGTTTTGGTCTGATATTTCTTTTGAATCTAAATACCACTTATAATTGGAATAACCTGGAACAGTATATAATAGATTGGCAGATTTTACATGTGTAATCGTAGGTATTGAAGGATTTGTATATACTCCAGTGAAAAAAGTACTGTAGTTTGACCAGCAGCCATCAACCAATACTTTGAGTTTCATCCAGTCGATAGGACCAGAAATTTTATTTGCTGTACTATATTCTGAGCTACCATTTACGGAATATCGCCATACATATTTGCTCGCATTTGGTGGCGCAACGGCTTCAATAGATGAGTTACTACAAATATTAGAGTTTTCAGATGTAAATTGAATAGTAGGAGTTTCGACAATAATATCATCCCGATAATTGATGTTATAAATGGTTGATTTCTCAGAGTAACAACCGCCGTTAATTTCATTGGCTTTAGCCCAAATTGACCCAGGTTTATCATAAAAAGCAGTTGGTCCTATTTGTCCATTTGACCAATGGAATTCTACATTATTATTAAATGAATTAATGAATGTCTCCACTAGACCTCCTTTGCAAAGTGTTGTACTACTATTTATAAAGCTAATTGTCGGTTTTGAAGGTGTAGTTCCTGTATTTATGCTAATTCTATCGGACTCTAAACTCAAACAGCCATTTGTATCAGCTACTTTTATTTTGGTTTCAAAAAATCTGTTAACAGCAAGTGAGTCATATATCACATTATCAATATAAAAATTTGCATAACCTGTCGGAGGATATATCACGTGAGAATTGTTACTACATGCATAAACTATTTTATCATAAATAGTGTCAAGTACTGGCTTTGTTAAGTTTTGATTACAATCTTGAAATAAAAACAAATAGTCCTCATTTGAAACTGCAAAATCTCTTCCATTATTAAAGTTTGTAAAAAAAGTATATTGATCAGGGAACATTTCTATTTCTTCATCTGCCACCTTCTCTCCACCAAAGAATGTTTTTTTATTAATATCGAATTCTAATACATTTGTAAATCCATTTACAAACACATATCTTACAACACCTTTTATCGAATCAATCATACACCCAACATATGTTCCTGCTCCATTTGTAAATTGACCTAACCTAACGTCAGCCTTATTTGTTGAATAAACCAGATAAGGGGATTCTTGATTTTCTTCAACTACAAATCCAAACTCTAAAACATATGTTTTATTTTTATACTTGACATTCTCTTTATTAACAAAGTTTGAAAAACTTTGGTAAGTTTTTGCACCATCAATAAATTGCCCATTTTCATCAAATTCGAATGAATAAATATGAGGATTATGTATATATGCTGTATGTACAATATTTTTTGTGTTTGAAAACATTACTTGATCTCCAGATAGATTTGCATCTATAGGTATATTTAGTTTACCATTTTTATATGTGTTCAGTAGTTTATTGAATGTAAATACAATAAACTCAGGATCTGAACCACTGATATCAAATTGGTTAAAATTTACTCCTAAGTCGATCTCTTTTAAAGAGTCAAGTGTCTCGATTGAGTACATAACTAGTTTAGTACCATTTTTTCTATAAATGTAATTGCCTTTGATTTGCAATTGAAAGACTGGACCCAAATCAGGAGCGTCAGTTAGTTTACCCGTATTAACATCAACAAAAGAATATTTTGTCAAGCCATTAGCCCAGTGGTTTATAAGTAACTGGTTTTTACTTTTGATGTATTTCACCAAACTTATTCCTTGGATGGGTATTTTGCGAACATTCATTTTTTGAGAATATCCGGATAAGCAATAACACAATATTGAAACAAGAGTAATAATTCTAAGCATATTTATCAATGCATTTTCTCAATAAATAAACAAACATAGATAAAACATCAGGATTTTACAATTATTTAGATATTTTTTAATAAAATTTATTATTCATGTTTATTCGATATTTCTAACAATGAATCAATGAGTTAATATAATTTACTTCCAATCACATTACCTATTCAACGTTGTAAAAAGAAAAACCTATTTTAAGGAATCTTTTTTTCTAACAAGACAATTTTAGTAGCCAGATAGGTGGAAAAAGATTGGTAATTTAAAAGTCTAATTTTAGTTATATATTATGTAGAATTGATATTTTACTTAATTCATTTTTTTGATAAGAATGTTTTGTTTATCACCAAGTTGGTTTTTTCCATCTTTTTACATAATGTAGGTCCTTAACCAATTTAAAAAGTGGTTGTACTCTTTGTCTGTCGTATAAATGGTGACCTGTCACATGATATTTCTTGAATTTGAATAAAATTTAAAATAAATAACAAGATTCGATTACTAAGAGTTTCAAAATTTCAAAAATACAAAATTCGAATACTGAGCATCCAAAATTCTAATAATTGAACAAACGAAAGCCTTGAAATATACTGTATTGTGTACCTTTGTACCTTTGATATTAAGGTATTAATAATCATGTCCAACATAGAAAACAAAAATTCTCACGTAAACCCTTCATTTAGTCTCCCGACTAAGGAGCAAAAACCTGTGGATTATTATCTGAATGGACTTGTATCAGGTGACAGGTATATCCTAAGTGAAACGATTACTTTATTAGAAAGTAGCCTCCTTAAAAAACGCCAACTCGGTATAGAAATATTAAGCAAACTGCCTGTAAATCATCAGCCCACGATCAGAATAGGTATCACAGGCACTCCAGGCGTTGGCAAAAGTACATTCATAGAAGCATTCGGGCTGTTTCTGATAAATAAAGGCCACAAACCTGCTATTCTTGCCATCGACCCATCAAGTCAGAAAACCAAAGGAAGCATCTTGGGTGATAAAACAAGGATGGAGAGTTTGTCCTCTCATCCACAAGCTTTTATAAGACCTTCTGCGACTAATAATGTGTTAGGAGGTACAGCAGCGGTAACTAAGGAAACCATTCAAATTTGTGAGTCAGCAGGTTACGACATCATCATCGTAGAGACGGTAGGTGTAGGTCAGTCCGAAACGGAAGTTGACAATGTCACCGATATCAATATCCTACTTTTGCAACCAGGAGCAGGCGATGATATCCAAGGTATCAAACGTGGCATTATGGAGAATGCAGATATTTTTGTTATCAATAAATCTGATGGCGCTATGGTAGAATTGGCTCGAAATACCAAAACTTCTTACACCAATGCCATCTCACTTTTTCATCATGATTTGGAAGGTTGGACTTGTCCTGTTTTGTTGGTTTCTTCCATTACTCAATTGGGTATTTCAGATGTGTATGATGCCACCATGGCTTACCACAAAGTAGCGACTGAGAATGGTTTTTTTACTAAACAAAGAGAAACTCAAGAGATAAAATGGTTTGAAAAACAAAGTCAAAAGATGGTAATTGACATGGTTTTAGGGCAAAAAGACATCCAAGAAAGCTATATTAAACTGTTAAATGACATTAAACATCAAACAATACAGACTACCGAAGCGTTAAGAACATTCCAAGAAAAACTATCTCTTATTATTAATTCAAAATAAGTCTCAACATTGAAAAGTGTAGTTTGTGTAGTTTGGTCTTTGTTGACATTGCTTTGTATGGATGCAATAGGGCAAGATATGTTCCAAAAGCAACAAGTAGATTTCTTAAACCCTAATCCATCCACCAACGATTCTTCTAGTGTATTCAGATTTTTCGGAAGTCCAGTATCCTACAAATATAAGTTATCTGGCAATTTTGGTGAATTGAGGTCTTCTCATTTTCATGCAGGACTAGATATTAAACCATCAGGCGGACGACAAGTAGACCACATACTATCGGTAGGTGAAGGATTCATCTCTAGGATTGCTATCAGTCCAGGTGGATATGGTAGGGCCATTTATATCGATCACCCTGATGTGGGTTATACGACAGTGTATGCACATATGGAAAAATTTGACGCTGCGATAGAGCAATTTGTACTAGATAGACAGCGCGATGCAGAGTCTTTTTCAGTTGATTTTTATTTAGAGCCGCATATTTTTCCTGTGACAAAAGGTCAAAAAATTGGCATCATGGGTAATGAAGGCCATTCTTATGGTAAACATCTTCATTTCGAAGTACGAGATACAAAATCCGAACAACCTATTAATCCAATGCTTTTTGGTTTCGCTACGGAAGATAATGTTGCACCTAATATTATGTCACTTGCCTTGCATGGTTTGGATGATCATTTTCATAAAAATTACAACAAAAAGATACCACTTCCGGCAAAAGTAAATAACATCATTCAAATACCTGAACCCATTATTTTTCCATTAGATAGACTGGGTGTAGCTTTATCCATGTTTGATAGAACAACAGGCGCTGCCAATAGAAATGGAATCTATAGCCTTGACATGTATGTAGATGATAGTTTGACCTACAGTTTTCAAATGGACAAGTTTTCATTTGACGAAACAAGAAATATCATTGCTTTTTTTGATTATAAAGCTAAGAAAGAACAAAATCAAACCTTCACTCTTTGTTATAAATATCCTGGTAATGAATTGGGTTTTTTAGACGAAGCAGGAAGTGGTTTGGTACATCTCAATCCTGATACTACTTCTAGGGTAAAAATAAAGGTTCAAGATTGGCATAAGAATACGACGACCTTGCTTTTTGATATTAAAAGAGCCGATAGTATTGCTATGCGAGATGAAGTCATTAAAGGTCGAGTTATTGGACTAGATGATGAAATCATTATAAGTCAGGATGATTGTTTGGTACAATTTGAAAAAAATAGTTTATTTAGAAAAATAGATTTCAGTTTAAAAAGTACCAAAAACAACAAAAATCAAACGACATATCATATTCACAATATTCTAGAACCCATTAAATCTCCTATCAAAATTTCCATAAAAGCAGATACAAGTTTAGTAGATTTGAAAGACAAAGCCGTCATCATTCGACAAGGTGGGCAGAATTATGGTGGACAATGGGAAGGCGAATATCTGACGACAAGGATCAAAGAATTTGGAAGTTTTTATTTGGGCTACGATACGGTACCTCCCACCATAAAATCTATAAATTTTACCAAAAAAGCAGGACGAAAATCAGCTTACCAATTCAAATTAAGGGACAACTTGACGGTAAATGGCGCTACGACTCGGGAAGTAAAATATAAAGTATGGATAGATGATGTTTTTGTAGTCAGTCCTCTAAGAAAAATGAACAATGCGCTCACCGTTCCTATTCACCAGCTAGCGAAAGGAAGTCATCGACTCAAGATAGAAGCTTGGGATCATAGTGGAAATAAAGCAAATTATGAATCTGTGTTCACCAAATAAATTGTTGAAAGCAAGGATTCTAAAAAACAAAAATTGGTGCTTCTGATAAATTATTGTCAATTTTTGGTCAATTATCTTTTGTGCATATGAAAGAAAGCGAATTATAAAAACAAAATAATATTTTACAAAAAAGCTAATATTCGGATTATAATAAATATTACAAAGGAAAACGGACTAATTGAACATATGTTATTTTGCCTTAACAAAGTATTAAACCGCTTAAAAAACCTATAAAAATATTCTCAAAATACTATAAATAAAAGACTATCAATGGTATTATATAACATTTTGTTTTCTTACCTTTGCGCAAAAATTTTCAAAATCGATAACATTGTCTGATGAGAAACAGAATTTTTATTATTACTTTACTATCTTTTATATATTTATATCCATCGGTAGCACAGGATAATCATCAGCAAGTACATCAAGATACAACTACTTTGCAAAGTAGCACTACTCAAGATGACCATACTCAGACTGGTGAAAGTCATGATGCTCACGCAGATCATGCAGATCATGAACATGCAGCTTTTGATCCAGGTGCTACGGCTATTCATCACATCAGCGATGCAAACGTATATAGTATTCTTGATTTTGTAAGAATACCATTGCCTACTATCCTTTATGCTAATGACAAAGGATGGGATATATTTAGTTCAGGAAAGTTTCATGCAGGTCACCACGAAGATGGTCACTATTCTTACAATGGATATGTATTACATCATGGAAGTGTACATCGAGTAGCTGATGCAGGATTTCCAATGGAAGGCTCAGTGGAAGTAGAAGGTTATGCACACAAACAAGAAGAAAAAAACGGTAAAAAAGTAGATGTTAATTACGCCCTTTATCAGGGTAAAGAATATAGATTAGATGCCAGATCAACTATGGATGGAGGTATACTTGGAGGCGGGTTTACTTCATTTATTGATTTTTCGCCAACGAAAAATGTAATTTCCATGATTCTGGTATCTCTCTTTTTGTTTTTGATGTTTAGAAAAGCAGCTAATGCTTACAAAAATAACCCAACAAAAGCACCAAGTGGCATCCAAGGATTTTTAGAGCCTGTGTTTTTATTTATCAGAGACGATGTAGCTATTCCATTTATTGGCAAGAAGCATACAATTTATCTTCCATTTCTATTAAGTGTATTTTTCTTCATCTTGGGTCTTAACCTTTGGGGACAAGTGCCTTTCTTAGGAAGTGTGAATGTCACAGGAAGTTTGTCTGTCACCATGGTGTTAGCGATATTAGTATTTATCATCGTAAATGTAAATGGTAATAGCCACTATTGGGGACACATTTTCTGGATGCCAGATGTGCCGATTCCGATTAAGATTCTTTTGGCATGTGTAGAAGTCATGGGTTTATTTATCAAACCATTGACATTGATGCTGCGTTTGGCAGGAAATATTTCTGCTGGTCACATTGCGATCTTGAGTTTCATAGGGTTGATATTTATATTCGGTAAGTCGGGAGAGAGTTTGGGTGGAAGTTTAGTAGGTACGGCTGTATCTATTCCATTGACGATGTTTATGATGGCGATTGAGATCATCGTAGCATTTGTACAAGCATTCGTATTTACCATTTTGACAGCTTCATTTATTGGGGCTGCTACAGAAGACCATCATCACGCTGAGGAAGGTCACCATTAATATAGAAATAGTTTTTTTGAATAATATTTTTTTCATCCATAATAATACTTAGACATGACAGGAACATTTGCAGCAATTGGAGCCGGATTAGCGGTAATCGGAGCTGGATTAGGCATCGGTATGGTAGGTGGTAAGGCTATGGAAGCAATCGCGAGACAACCAGAAGCATCTGGTGACATCAGATCAGGTATGATCATCATGGCAGCCTTTATCGAAGGTGCTGCTTTGATCGCGATACTTCTTTCTATCCTTATGGCGTAATCAAGCCGAAGGCAAAACGAAAAGAAAGATTGCAGAGCGGTTGGCCGAGCAATCTTCTTCTTTTTCTTGCTAACGTTATTATTATTCTTTAAAAAAAAACGTAATTATTTTATCATAACAAACGCAAAAAGATATGTTTAATTTAGTCACTTTCACTCCTTTTCAGCCGACACCAGGATTAGCTATTTGGTCATTGGTGATATTTTTGTTATTTTGGTTTTTGATGTCTAAGTTTGCTTTCAAACCTATTGCTCAGGCATTGGCAAAAAGAGAGGGTGATATTCAAGATGCTATGGATGCTGCCAAAAAAGCAAGAGAAGAAATGGTAAACATGAAGTCTGAAAATGAAAAACTTCTAGCACAAGCAAGAGAAGAAAGAGCAAAAATCCTTCAGGAGGCTAAAGATATCAAAAATCAAATCATCACTGAAGCAAGAGAAAAGGCAAAAGAAGAAGCTTCTAAAATTGCTACTAATGCGATGCATGATATAGAAAACCAAAAGAAAGCAGCCATTACTGAAGTGAAAAACGAAATTGGTAATATGGCACTTTCTATTGCAGAAAAAGTAATCAGAAAGGAGTTAAAAGGTAATACAGAACAAGAAACTTTTGTCAATACATTGGTAAAAGATCTTCACCTGAATTAATAAACACCTTGTAATAACCATTTAATTAATAAATAATGTCTGTAAGTAGAATTTCGTCAAGGTATGCAAAATCGCTTTTGGATCTTGCCCGAGAACGTAACGAACTCGATACCGTACTGAAGGATATAGAGTCTTTTAATGAGGCTACCAAGAATAGAGATTTTTTTCTATTATTGAAAAGCCCAATCGTAAAGACAGATAAAAAACTTGCAATTTTCAAAGCTATTTTTGAAGGTAAATTGAGCAAGACCACTTCTGCATTTTTTGATATCATTCTTAGGAAAGGTAGAGAGATGTATATGCCAGAGATAGCAGCAGATTTTTTAGGTCAATATAAAGAATTAAATAGAATTTCAACTGTTATTCTTACGACTGCTACACCACTTAATGACGTTTCACTTAATGATATAAAAGCAAAACTTCTTGCAAGTGACATTACCATGGACAAATTGGACATCATAACAAAGATAGATCCGTCTATCATCGGTGGTTTCAAGATCGAGGTAGGTGACAAGTTGTATGATGCGAGTGTCGTGCACAAGTTGGAACAACTCAAAAAAGAGTTTGGAAGCAATCAATACGTAAAATCATTTTAAAATAAAATTATAAATATAATAGATATGGTTGATGTAAAACCTGATGAAATATCCGCAATACTGAAACAACAGTTATCAGGATTCAAAACAGAAGCAGAATTAGAAGAAGTAGGTACTGTACTACAAGTAGGTGATGGTATCGCTAGGGTATATGGTCTTTCTAAAGCACAAGCTGGGGAATTGGTGGAGTTTGAGAATGGTGTTCAGGCTATCGTACTTAACCTTGAAGAAGACAACGTGGGTGTCGTACTTTTGGGATCTGGAGACGGTATCAAAGAAGGATCTACGGTAAGACGTACATCTAGAATTGCTTCCATCAATGTCGGTGAAGGATTCGTAGGAAGGGTTGTAAACCCACTAGGAACACCAATCGACGGTAAAGGTCCTATCCAAGGTAAGACTTATGAAATGCCATTGGAAAGAAAAGCACCAGGTGTTATTTTTAGACAACCAGTGACAGAACCTTTGCAAACAGGTATCAAAGCTATTGACTCAATGATTCCGATCGGTAGAGGTCAGAGAGAGTTGATCATTGGTGACAGACAGACAGGTAAAACTGCTATTGCCATCGATACTATCATCAATCAGAAGGAATTTTATGAGAGAGGTGAACCTGTATATTGTATCTATGTAGCTTCAGGTCAGAAAGCTTCTACAGTAGCACAAGTATTAAAAGCACTAGAAGAAGGTGGAGCCATGGCTTACACGACCATCGTATCTGCATCTGCGGCGGATCCTGCACCTATCCAGTTCTATGCACCATTTGCAGGAGCGGCTATCGGTGAGTTTTTTAGAGATTCAGGTAGACCAGCATTGATTATATATGATGATTTGTCAAAACAAGCAGTTGCATATAGAGAGGTATCACTTTTGCTTAAGAGACCTCCAGGAAGGGAAGCATACCCAGGTGACGTTTTCTACCTTCACTCAAGATTACTAGAAAGAGCAGCAAAAATCATCAATAATGATGAGATTGCTAGAAATATGAACGACCTTCCTGATTCATTAAAAAATTCAGGATTGGTAAAAGGTGGTGGATCTTTGACAGCACTTCCTATCATCGAGACTCAAGCAGGTGACGTATCCGCATATATCCCGACCAACGTAATTTCGATCACAGATGGTCAAATATTCCTAGAGTCAAACTTGTTTAATGCAGGTATCAGACCAGCGATCAATGTAGGTATCTCTGTATCAAGAGTAGGTGGTAATGCACAAATCAAGTCCATGAAAAAAGTAGCGGGTACCCTTAAATTGGACCAAGCACAATATCGTGAATTAGAAGCATTTGCAAAGTTCGGATCTGATCTAGATGCAGCTACACAATCTGTACTTGAGAAAGGAAAAAGAAATGTGGAGATCTTGAAACAACCACAATACTCACCAGTATCCGTAGAGAAACAAGTTGCCATCATTTACCTAGGTTCGCAAGGTTTGTTGAGAAGTGTTCCAGTTGATAAAGTAAGAGCATTTGAAGACATATTCCTTACAACTTTAGAGAGAACAGAAGCAGCAACATTAGAAGCACTCAGAAAAGGTAACCTTTCTGACGAAGTTATTGCTACTTTGAAAAGAGTAGGTGCAGAAGTTGCAGGTCAATTTAAATAATATATTACGACATAGTAATCTAACCATAAACAATAAGGCATGTCCGGAAAGTTAAAGGAAGTACGAGAAAGGATCAAGTCGGTCCAATCTACTCAGCAGATCACCAAAGCCATGAAAATGGTATCGGCATCTAAGCTTAGAAGAGCGACTATGGCTATCACAGAGCTGAGACCTTACGCCAATAGATTGGATAGAATGATGAAAAACATTGTTTCTAACCTTGATGGCGACATTAACTCTCCTTTTGTAAAAGAAAGAGAAGTCAAAAAGGCAGCAATTGTAGTCATCACATCTAACAGAGGACTTTGTGGTGCTTTTAATACAAATATCATTAAAGAAGCCATCATCAAAATTGAAGGTGAATATAGTGCACTGCGTGCTTCACATAATCTTACATTGATATTTGTAGGTAAAAAGGGGTATGATGTCCTTAAGAAAAGATATGCTGATCTAAACCTAGTCTCGGATTATGTGGATTTATTTTCAGACTTAAGTTTTGATAATGTGTCGCAAGTCTCTCAAATGTTGATGGATAATTTTTCAAGCGGTGAGTTTGATAAAATTGATGTTTGTTATGGTCAATTCAGAAATGCTGCGTTGCAAGAACCAAAGGCAGTTCAGTTTTTACCAGTAGCCAGATTGGATGTAGATAATATTTCTGATAGTAAATCAAAGGCAGACTACATTTTTGAGCCTAGCAAAGAAGTGTTGTTGAATGAATTGATACCAAGTATTCTTCAGACTAATTTTCAGAAATTTGTATTGGACAATCATGCATCAGAGCATGGTGCTCGTATGACTGCCATGGATAACGCAACTACCAATGCGGAAGAATTGATGAAAGCGCTAAAAGTTAATTATAACAAAGCTCGTCAAGAAGCAATCACTAAAGAACTTTCTGAGATCGTAGGTGGTGCGGCAGCTTTGAATGGATAATAAACTTGCTTAGATATTTAAGAATATCATTTATACAAAATAAAAAAGGCTCTCACTTGCTAAGTTGAGAGCCTTTTTTTATTCTGTATTTATAACTTACTCCTATGATTGGAAAGGATTGCTCCACTTAGGATTTTGCGTCATCTCTTTATCTGTCAATGTTTTTAAGAATGCTTCTAGTGCTTTTTTCTCAATACTAGTAAGATTCAGAAGTTTGACTTTACCATTGTTGTCTTTGAATTTTACATCGAGGTCTTTGTGTGGCTTGATACCTTCACTATAATGATTTATGACTTCTTCTAGTGATTTAAATCTACCATCATGCATATATGGACCTGTCAATTCTATATTTCTAAGACTTGGTATTCTAAATTTACCATTTTCTAGTCCATTATCTTTGTACACCAATTCTAGGCCGATATTGGTAGCACCTTGTAGATCATCTGAGCCATTCATACTTCCACCGTAAGGATCTCCTGGACCATCTTGGGCTGCCATATTGCTTCCTCCATGGCAAGTGCTACATTGACCTTTACCATTAAATATTTTCATTCCTAATGTTTCTAACTCGTTAAAATTAGAGAAATTATTATTTTGACCTGCATCAAATCTTGATCTATTGGAAGTGATTGATCCTACGAATTGAGAAATTGATTTTGCTACTTTCTCAGATGTAATTTCTGGAGATCCATATGCTTTGTTGAATAAATCTGCATAATAATCAGTCGCTTCTAGTTTTGCTACCAATCTATCTAGATTTTCCATACCCATTTCTATATGATTCTGAACAGGCTGAAGTGATAAATCGTGTAGTGTTTTTGATCTTGAATCCCAAAAGAGATTATTTTGAGATATAGGGTTTATAATCGCCATACTATTTCTAGTGGTGATTTTACCTTCAAAACCAGTTGAAAATTGTTTGCCGTCTGCAAATGCTTTATCTTGATGGTGACAAGTGGCACAAGCTACTGTATTATTAAGGGAAAGTTTAGTATCATAAAACAAAACTCTGCCTAATGTTGCTCCCCATGGTGTAATATCTAGTGAAGTATTAACAGGGACTAACTCTCCATTAATCAGTTCAAAATTATTATTCATGTTACCTGCTATTCTTGCACCTGCAGGAAGGTCAAGTTGGTTGTATGCATATGGCGTGGCAGGCAAAACTAATTTTGGCTCTGTGGCAGTTGATAGTTCATTGTCGCTACATGCAAATATTGATGCAACCAACAAAAAAGATAAGAAATACATTCTTCTCATGATGTTTAATATTTAAAGATTTTTAAAAAGTGATTCAAAAATATGGTAATAATTTTAAATTGTCAACAATTTGTAAAATTTTAACACTAATACAGTCGCACATTAACAAAAATAGCCGTTGGAAGTTGGAATTGAACTTTAATTCCTTCTTCACCACCTACACCCAAATTCATCTGTGCCTCTGTGCTTAGAAAAATTCTTTTAGTAATATGGTATTCAAATCCATATCCTTTCGCAATACCATAAAAACCTTCTCCTTCTTCTCCCTCCACAGAAAATGCTAAGTCCCAAGCGCTTGTGTAGGCCAACTTCTTATCCTTGGTGATTGGATATCTTTTTTCTACCCCAAATGATAAATATATAAATGGGTTGCCATTATCAATAACATCACCTGATACATTAGCACCAAAATTTATCCTAAAAGCTCTTGAAGAATAATATTTTTTCCACCTTAAACCTATCAAACCAGAATCATTCTGGCCCAAATTGAAGGGAACAAGCTTCGATACTAAAGGCGTGAAGTTTATGCCTATCTCCTTTGTATAGGACCAGAAATATGGATCATCTTCATATTGATCTTCTTCAGCATATACCGAAGAATCTACTTTCTCTTTAGATTCTTGAGAAACGACAGTGCCAATATATACTAATAGTATTATGATGGTTATAATTGGTTTTTTCATAGTAATTAAAACGAAATATTAAAAAACAGCGATTGAGGTAATAATAATTCAATATTAGAATCTGACGATTTTGTTTGTTCTGAAGGTTGATTACCAAATTCTAAATTTTCTGTGGTCCTACTATAAAAACCATATAATGAGCTTTCTGAACTTATAAATAACCTATCTGAAATTTTGAATTCTAATCTCAACATTGGTCCTGCGCCTCCACCAAAAGTCGTTTCTTTACTAGTAAATGTGACAGTCCCAAAACCATTATTATCTTGAACGCTCGAATTATCTGTCATCACCTTGCCAAGTATGTCAAATCCGTAAGAAAAAAGCACTCTTTTATTTAGGACAATATGTTTTTCAAGTCCAACACGGAATTGACTTGTCGTCTGATTGATTGTTCTAGTAACAAAAAAGCCATTTTCAAAATCGCTATTTTTTTCATTATTTACTTGTAAACTGAATGCCGATCGGAACGATTTTTTTCCTAAGTGTCTTCGATAGGTAAGTCCGTAAGGAGAGTTGGCATTATTGGGATTAAGGCTTAGTACATTTCCCAATACATTGGTGAAATTAATACCAATCTCATTTTTATGTGGATAAAATGATTGAATACTTGTAGTTTCTTTTTGTGAAAATACAATACTTGATGTAAATAAAAACATCAATAGGAAAGGCAGAAATCTCATACATAAGGTGTTTGACTTTTTTCTTAACGAAATGAAATCATGGAATGTTGCCTATGTAAAAATAAATTTTGTAATTCCTATTTTCTTAATTCATTAATATAATCCCTGACACCTGCAAAAGATACAGTTTTATCTTCAAAATACTTGATCGCACTCGCTGATTCTTGGTCTGTTGCTTTTAGATGATTGAGTATATTCATCATGTGCATTTTCATGTGACCTTGTTGGATGCCTGTTGTGACAAGTGAACGCACAGCTCCGAAGTTTTGAGCCAACCCTACAGAAGCAATGATACGCATCAGTTGCTCGGCACTTGGATTATCCAAGATATCTAAAGATAATTTTGCCAGTGGGTGGAGAGAAGTTAGACCACCTACAGTTCCTAAAGCAAGAGGTATATCAAGCCAAAATCTAAAAATACCGTTTTCTACCTCGCAATAACTTAAGCTTCTATATTGCCCATCTTTTGCGGCATAGGTATGTCCAGCCGCTTCTATAGCTCTGAAATCATTGCCTGTAGCAAGGACAACAGCATCTATACCATTGTATATACCTTTATTATGAGTGGTAGCTCTGTATGGATCGATATGTGCAATTCGCACAGCCATTCTAAATTTTTCTGCCAGATGTTCGGCCATCATACCATTGGCAAATGTTCCTAAATCTTTGACTGGACAAGACACTTCAGCCCTAACTACACACTCTGGTGTATAATTGGACAATATGGACATGATAATGTTGATGTCTTTTTCAGCATCCGTAAAAAGTGGATTATCTACAAAATAATCTTCTAAGCTCGTGGCAAAATTCTCTAAAACGGAGTTTATAAAATTTGCTCCCATGGAGTCACAAGTTTCGAAATGGACTCTGAGTTGAAACAACCCTTTTTCCTTTCCCGTAAAATCAAGTAACTCTACTTTAGTGATGCCACCACCACGTTTTGCCATGTTTTCACAAATTGGTGCGGCTTTGAACCTAAGTGTTTTTTCTATTTCTGGGAAAATGGATATTAATTTAGAGCTTTCTCCGTTCCACACAAAATGAACCTGACCTATTTTGGTCGTTCCAAGGATGGTGGTTTTAAAACCACCTCTCTCTTGCCAGTATTTTGCACCAGCAGACGCAGCTGCCACGACAGAACTTTCTTCGATGACCATAGGAACACAATACAAATTGCCATCGATCAAGAAGTTTGGTGCTAGTCCATAGGGTAAGACAAAGTTACTAATGGTATTTTCACTGAAACCGTCTATTACTTTTTGAAGGTCGACATCGTTTTGTTGAAATATGGCGAGTACATCACTTTCGTCATACTCATTCAAAAAATTAGCTTTAAGCCATTCTATTTTTTCTGACTTTGAAAATTTGGAAAATCCTGATATTGATTTTGAATGCATTAATCTGATCTATTTTGCAGTTAAGAAAGCCTTGGCAAGTGACAAGCCTTTGATTTGTAAATCCACATAATTTTGAAGGATTTCATAAGAATCCATAGCATGTTTTAGAAAACCAGATGCTTGGCCATAAATGGCTGGTAATGCGGACTTTTGTATGTGATAATACCCATCTAAAAAATCTGAAACACCACCAGATACAATGATTTGTTTGCAAATGACGGATGATGGAGATTCTTTGTAGATTTGATTGGTAAAGGAAATCATTTCTTCAGCGCTGTGTCCTAGATGAGCTAAATTATTATAATTTTCTGCTTTTGTCTCGGATGAACGCAGGATTTCGAGTAGTGCAAAATTTGTACCTCCATTGGCAGCAAAATCTATAGCTTCTAGTGGTAAAGCTAATAATGATTTTAAACTTGCAGGCCCCATACCTTGACCTACTTCTTTTACGATTATTTTGAAATCAGCTATATCGATTACTCTTTTAATAGTGTCGATAGGTGATTGACGAAAGCGGTCTCCTTCAGGTTGCAACCATTCTTGCATAGGATTTACATGAATGATTAGACCGTCAGCGTCCAGTTTATTAATCAATTCTTTAATTCTAACCGAATCATTATTGTCTAATAATTGTTCTATTTGAGCTATTCCAAGATTAATATACAAAGGTTGGTCACCCATGTATTTTCTAATATTAAAGTCTTCTAAAAATTCATCACTGTAGAGTAATTGTCTACAAGAACCAAGACCCATTCCAAGACCGTATTCTCCACAAGCAGTAGCAAGGTTTCTATTTATGGTCTTGGCCAATTCGGTTCCTCCTGTCATGCTGGAAACCCAAATAGGTGCGCCAAAGGATTTACCCAAAAAAGTAAGTGCTAGATTGCTGTAATCCTCAGGGTGAGACGATAATATTGGTTCGTAATAAAATCTCTGATCAATATTGTGGTGCGATACTTTGGATCTAAAAGCTAATTCTATATGATCCTTTTTGCGTTCGGATGCTGTAGGATCGATTTGTTTTTCATCTTCCTTATTAGGGTATGCCATGAATTTCGTTAAGTGTATTAAAATATGTGCTCAAAAGTAAGCAAATTATCATTTAATTAACCAATTTTGCGAAACAATAGTAAGCAATAAAGGTTCAGCGTAAACGCTTCGTTCGTATAATGAAATGAGATTGGTAAGATTTTTGATCTTTGTAGAGATGTAATTTACTTACTTATTTTGACAATTGCCAGCTTATTTTGTAGTCGAATTATATCATTTTCCATATATCTAATATAAATGTTTAGTAAGATTTTATGTCTTTCTTTTTTAATTGTGTGCAATTTCTATTTAAGAAGTCAACCTTCAACCAATAGCCTTGCAGTAGAAAACTATAATAAGGGCGTTGAATATTCCAATGCAAAAAATTATGAACTAGCTTTATCTTTTTATTCCAGATGCATCGAAGCCGATCCCAATTATATAAAAGCATATTATAATAGGGGTAATTGCAAAATAAATCTTAAAGATCTACATGGGGCATTAGCTGATTTTCAACAAACTATAACTTTAGATCCTGAATTTGCAAAAGCATATCTTTTTAAAGGTTATACCCAATTATTGCTAGAAGATCACCAAAATGCAATTTCTACACTCACTCAGGCTATAACAAAAGATGCGACTCTAACCAAGGCATTTGTAAACCGTGGTACTGCATATATGAAAGTTGGCAATTATGAAATGGCCATCAATGACTTTACAAAGGCAATCACCATGGGGGAACAATCATATTCTGTCTATCTGAATAGGGGAATTTGTAAATCAAAAAAAGAGGATTATCAAAATGCATTGGCAGATTTGAATGCAGCATCAGACCTAAAACCAGATCAATCTATTTCTTCTGCTGAAAAAGCAAAAATATATTTAAAACTAGAAAAGTGGAACGAAGCAATTTCTGAACTTACTAATGGGATCAGAAGAAATCCTGCAGATGCAGAATTATATCATCAGCGAGGCTTTGCTAAGTTAATGATGGAAGACCTAAATGCTGCGTTGCTTGATTTTGCTATTTGTTTACAATTAAAACCAAACCACCAAGCTGCTTTGCAAAATAAAGCACTTACTTCCTTTAAACTCGGTAAGCATGAAGATGCAGTGATGGATTATTCACACTTATTAAAACTTGACTCTGATAACGAATTATATTATATCCAAAGGGGCATTAGCTATCTAGAAGTAAAGCAGTATGAAAAAGCTTTAGATGATTTTTCTGAGGCAATCCATCAGAAATCTGATTTCGCTGAAGCCTATTTTAATCGTGCCAATGCTTACACTAAGCTTTTAGACCATAAAAAAGCATGCAAAGACATCAAAGAATCTGCAAAACTAGGTTATCGTCCAGCATTTGCTCATGTAGATAATCTATGCAACTAGAGGTTGTATTATTCAGAAATTATCTTACAATTTCCAATTAAATTTGTCGATGCACCAGCTTGATTTTGAATAGTCGATGTTGATGTCCCTGGCCATTTATAAGTACTTACATCATCAAGAGTCAATACGCCAAAATTGTTAATTGCACCAATTCCTGCATTGGATGAATGTATATGTAATCCTTCTATTTTTAGGTTTATACCAGGATTAACAACGATTGTGGCGTTCGTGCTATTCGACATGACATGAATATTGTTTGCAATATTTGCTTCTATAACAAGGTTTTTATCTACTATGAGATTTTGATTGCCGAGTAAGATGGTATCATTCATGACAGATGGAGCAAATCTAATGGTATCACCTGCTGCGGCACAATTGATAGCAGCCAATAAACTTCCTGTACCTGATGGATGTGGGTTACTCACGGTCAATCTACAAAAGTTAGTTAAACAAGTTTTTACACCCCAACTTGAAAGGCTTCCGCCATCTTGATTTACCAAATCTTGGATACTAAGTGTCCATATGCCTTTTTGTTGTAAACCAATGAAAGCACCTAAAGAGTTGGAAGGGAGGTAAGTATTTCCATCTGTTGGTGGGCAAGGCCAATTAGAGCTTGTAGCAGTTTGGTCAAAATTGATGTTGAAATTATCTTCTGAATTACAAGGTTGATTCCAAATAATAACACTACTAGTATTTGGTGCTAATAAAGTGTGTCTTAAATTGCTTATCCAAGTATGAACGCCTTGTAGGTTTATAACATCTAAATCAGTAATGATGCCTCTATCGGAGATCGGTAGATAAGAATTTATGGTAGGTGTACCACTACCAGATATCATAATAGGAAGATCACTAGCATTGTAAATCATACATGGGATCGTCTCAAATGACCACGCTTCTGACCATGAACCAGTACTACAATTATTAACTCCTCGTACTCTCCAAAAATAAGTAGATAAACCTTCTAAATTTTGGTTTAACGAAAAACTTGTAGATGCATTAGATACAGTGATTTCTATATTGTTAAAATTAATATCTCTTGTAATTTGTATATCATATGATGAAGCATTATTTACACTTGACCATTTGAAGTCTGGTTTTAATGGAACATCTACGAGTCCATTGTCAGGTGTAATTGGACTTGGTGGTGCACTATTTATTTGTGCGTTTAAGTTAACTTGTAAAACTACAGTTTTTGTAATTGTTCCGCTTGTGCCTGATATTGTCACAGTAATACTTGTAGGTAAAGCATTTGTATTTGTTAAAACTAAAGTTGAGTTACTCCCTGGTATCACTGGATTAGTGGTAAAAGTCCCATTAAGGCCAGATGGCAAACTACTTAATGATAAGGTGACGGGACTATTAAAGCCTTGGATACTTGCAACACTAATGTTAATATTACTTGATTGCCCTTGGCAGATAGATACATTGGTAGGAGATGCATTAATATTAAAACCTGATGGTTGAATGGTGATGTTGGCATTATTTACATCAAAAAAAATGTTTCCGATAGCTTTTACCATCACCCTTGCATTAGATGTAGTCCCAGTTGGCACGGTGATAGCTTGTGATCCATCATTGGGAGTACTAGAAATAAGTGTAACAGGGTAAGTTAGCCCTCCATCAAAGGATAATAGTATTTCTACATTACTGCAATTAATACCATTTGCCGTTGTACCTGCCACATTCCAAGTGATAGTTTTTGTTTCTCCTTCGAACCATGTAGATGCTGTATTAAACGAAGTAACAGTAAATGGTCCAGCCGCTGCTACTGTAGTTACCGTAAGATTTATTTCAGAATTGCAACCTGCAACACCTGTGAAATCTCTGGCAATCCCGCGAAATGACATACTTCTTCCTACAGAAGGAACCACTTCCCAAGTATTGGCAGTCGAGCCACTTAATATTGTGGTGAGATTTGGAAAGTATCTAGTCGGGCTAGTACTAGGATTAATGCTTCTGAATACAGGACCTGAAGTATTCGTAGCGGCTGGTGGCATTGTTTGAGTGGTAGTGAAAGCATTCATTTGATCCCATGCAAATGTCATTGGATCATTATTAGGATCAGTTGCAGCTAATGTTAAAGCAAAAGGTGTAGATCGTGGTATGGTATAATTTGGTTGTGCAGTTACAGAAGGTGCACTATTACTAAAACTCGAAACTATTTGATCACAATTACCACCTCCATTAAGTAAGAAGGTTTTCATCTCTTGAAGGCTAGTTGCATGGAAGTAGGCATCACTATTACTTTGTACATTGGGTGCGCAAATGCCTGCATATCCCATAATCGAAGACGCACTACCTGGTTCCATTGCTGTTGAATTGTTTCTATTGCAACTATTATATTGCGTATGATTACCGCCGAATTGATGTCCCATTTCATGGGCAACATAGTCAATTGTAAAGGGATCTCCAACTGGAGTGCCTGATCCAGTGACACCGCGTGCTTTTGCTGTGTTGCTACACACAGATTGTAAGGTTGCCACCCCTCCTCCACCAGTACTGAAAACATGTCCTATATCGTAATTCGCATTTCCAATTACATTGTCACATGTCGTTTGGTTTTCTCCTAACATTGCAACTCCATCATTGTTAGTGTAAGGATCAGTCGCTGCGGTATAATAGAAAATTTGATCTGTATTTGCTACAAGGATTAATCTTACAGCTACCTCTGCTTCATAAACTTCGTTGATTCTATTTATTGCTGTAACGACAGCACTCATTACAGATGTCTGAGTTCCGCCATGAAACTGGCTATATTCTCCAGTGGTAGCTTGAGCTAGACGATAACTTCTGAGTTGACAGTCGCCTATACGCGAGCCATTTATGAGTTCAGATCTATTGTTGTCATCATGAGAGGATGTAACATTACAGCCCCAACTTGGTGCTTTTTTATAATCTTTTTTGTGATAAACAACTCTTGTGTTTTTGTCATTTCGTTGGTAATGATCTATGAATATTTTCCCTTCTGGTGATGAAATGACAGCCCTAAATCCGTGTATAGTGTAATCTATTCTGACTGACTTATATGCATCAATTGAAGAAATACCATAAAATGTTCTTATTTCGTCATATTTAGATGACAGTTCGGGTTCCATCATTTGGTATCTTACTACTCTAAAAGGCTCAGTATTTCCATTAGGTAAACCAATATTAATTATGACGTTAGATTGTCTTACATCAACATTCTCTTCTTTTGGAGCTGACCAAAGTAATGATTTCATTTCTTGATCGTCCATTTCATAAATGGCGAAAACCTGCGGAATGATATCTTTGACTCCTTTCTCAGTAATTTTACTTTCTTTAGTCAAAGTCCAATTTTGAGCTTCTATCGATAGTGTGGTAGTAAAAAAAGCAATAAAAAATAAAAAAGAGAAAACCTTCATTTACCTAAAATTTATATTGAGGTCGCAAATATATTAAAATATTATTTATATAAAAGGCAGTAAATTTGTAAAATATTATCCGTTTTTGAATTTTTGTGAAATATAATTTATTTGAAACTTAAAAGTAGAGATTAAATTTATCCGACGGTCGAAGTCTGAGACATTGAATCTTATACTTTTTAAGAATTTTAAATTTGATAAGTTCTGATTTTTAAATAAAAGTAGTTGCTTCTACTTTTATTTTATATGATCAACCCATGATTATAAAATACATAGCAAAAATACTTTGATCAAAAGCTATTTAGCGATTATCCTAAGATAACACCTTACCCGCCTTATTTTAGTATCATTAATTTCGACCTATCTTAATAATTTTAACTGTTTTACTAAATGTAGGACTTTTGTATTTTACAAATAAGAAAACATCAGCTACGTCTTCCATGCCGTTAATAACCAAGTTAAAATTTCCAACCTGATCTGATAAATTTACTTTTTTTATTACATTTCCCATTATGTCTACAATTTCAATTTCACTATTTATCTCTATTGCTTTTGATAATTGCAACTCGAAGTATTCGGTGAATGGATTTGGATTTACTTTTAATTCTGAATTTAATCGTGTATCGCTTGTAGAAACAGTACTGCATAGTCCTAAAATTTCGAACTCATAATTGTTGTCTTCAAATCCGGTTCCAGAATAATCAATTAAAAGATAGTACACAATGTCTTTATTGATTTGATGCAAAGTTATTGTCGAAAAATCGCTAAACTGTTTTGTTTCTGTATTGTAAATAAATGCTCTAAAGGGAAGATTACCATATGGTATATATCGAATGTTTGTATCTACTTTACTAGTAAACCTGTAAAAAAGAAGTGGAAGCGGAAATTCATCAATCTCAAATTCTAAAGGATATCCTGTTTTCGATAGATTTACAACTTGTTTTCCACATTTTAGGTCAAGAGCTGTTGCGAAACTTGTATGTTTGTAACCATTGTCTAAACATGATAAATTATATAAAAATGGAATACTGTTGTTTTGTAAATCTGATCGGCTTTCTATTAAAAATTTTTGACCCTTTGGAACAAGAATTTGCGTGGAGCTACCCGAGTAAGGCAAATCTATCCGTGTTTTGCACACATCCATACAAGAGTCATAAACTAGCCAAGCTAACTGGTTGTAAACATTAATCGAATTTAGTTTTAGTAATAGTGAAGAATCGCTTTCAATGGTATACCATGATGAGTGTCCACCGAATGTATTACAACGAACTTCATTTGAATAAACAAGTTTCGATTTGTCCATAATGATTTCGGTACCACATCCAATTGTATCAGCATTTACACATTCCCAGTTTTTTGCCAATATTTTTTTATTGAATTGGAAAGAAACAGTTTTGGTATAAATATCAGAAGAATAAACTACCATTTTGTATGATTTGCCTAATTCTGTAAAGATATCTTTTGTATTATAATAAAGTACATCATTTTCGATGCACTGCCACTGATCACAATTACCTTCAAATATAAGATACCTAAAAGGATTTGACTGACCTGCTAATGAAATCGTTGTCACTTCCCCTGTACCTTCAAATGTGTACCACAATCCATTGGTAATAGGATATACAAAATTTTGATTGCAATTATTTAATTCTGGTAGATCGGCACTTCCTAGTAAGATATTAGCGATAATTGTATCTGAAGTCAGATCTACTTCTATAGCGCCATTGCATAAATCATTGTCAAGTTTAGGCAAACAGTTGACATTCATTTCAAATTTATATACATCATTTGATGATGCATTTTGTAACCGGATATAGTAGGTGGAATCTTTAGTAGTAGGCAGCGCAATTTGATTTTCGGTTTGGTATAAGCCCGATTGTGGCGCATCACACATCAATTTGTTACAGTCAGATGCTATGTAAATACTCATCAATCCACTATTATTAACACTTTTAATGTCAAATAGAAAAATTGAGTCATTTCCTATCAATTTATACCAAATATCAGGGTAGCCAAACGTAGAACAATTTTCATTGATTTGAGAAAACGTACTTAAATAAGTAGAGATAGTATCCTGAAAACCACAAGATATTAAAGTTGCATCTTGACAAAAGTCATTTGTCTTGCCATCGATACACTGCAAATTAAATTTTATATTATCTACATTTTGACCATTATAGCTTCTTGTGATCCTGACATAATAATCGTCATCATTATTGCCATAAACAGCAATTAGACTCGATGTATAATCCCAACTTTGAATACATTGTAAACCATTGCATGACCCTTTTAGATATGCTATACTTATATTCCTATCTTGGTAGGTGGAATCAAAATTAAATTCAAACCATTTTTTGTTTTTTGGTAATTGAAACCAATGCTCGATTTGCCCTGATGTGCTACCACAAATTGAGCCTATATTTAAACCTAGTGGAGATTGCAAATTGAGATTATATTCTTTGCTGCAAGTAAATACATCTGCTGACTGGCACGATATATTTTCGTGTGTTTCAAAACATGATGTCGAAAATTCATAGGCACAATCTACAGGCGAATGTAATTTAATGATGTATGATGTATTTGATTTTGTGTCTATTGTAAACTGGTTTCTACTATAAAAATTAGCTTCAACAGCGCCCGTAAAAAGGCACCTACCATCTAAACAAGAGTTTTCGATAATCTCATAATATAATTGACCAGTGGAAATGTTACTAAATTTAAAAGTGATATTGTCGCCTGTTCCTTGGAAAATGTAATAATTTCCTTTATTAATTGTTTGGCAAACATTAATGGTATCTACAAGAGAAGAAGTTGAAACGACATCATTGATATTTTGACCGCAAGAAACCGGAAGTGCATCAGTACATCTTTGATTATTCATATCTCCAAAACATGTAAATTGGATACTTTTTAATGCCAAACCTATTAAATAATTATTGGATATTTTGATAAAATATTTTTTACCTACTTCTGATTGGAAACCTACTATCCCAAGTTGATTTAATGGCAAAATACAAGTACATTGGACATCATCACAACTATTGCCCTCGCCTACAATCACTGATGTTGAACTAAAATAGTTTGGATCACCGCTTATCTTTAATTGAAAATAACTCCCATCGCCCACGACTTCAAACCAAGGGCCATTTGTAATCGATATACAATTATTGAATGTAGAAGCAAATGAAAGCGTATTGGAAATATCGTATTGGTTACCACACTCTAATACTATCCTATTTTTGCAGGAGTAATCTTCTGGTTCAATAGTCGCTGGAATACAATAATGATAGAATTTAACATCATCTTCCTGAGAATAATAGTTAAAATTTCCAACAGCTAAGTAATATGTCATACCTTGTTTCCTTTCAATAATAACAGGTTCAGCGCCAAATAATTTTATAATTTGTTTTAAAGAATCACAGTTGGCATTTGATTCAAAAACTATCCCAGCGCCATAATAATTTTCAAGTTTCAAATATGAATTTTCACTAGACTCTAGTTTGTACCAGCTCACATTTTTTAATAGTCCTACGTCGGGCACAAGTAGCACATCTTGGCTGACATCTTGAGGCTTAATGGTTACTGAAGTATCACAAGTTATCGTGGATGCTCTTTGACAATTGAAATTGGAAATCGATGCTCTGCATTCTACATTAAAATTGACGATTGAGATGTAGTTATATAGTTTCAGTCTTATTTTGTAAGTCTTCCCAACTTCAGAATTAACGACAAATTTTGCATTTGAATAGTAATTATCTAAAGAGATAATTGGTAAGTCATCACAACCATCTTCATATATCTCATAACTATAACCATCTAAATTTGTGGGTGAAAAAAACCAAGTTTGACCATCACCCATAAATTGATACCAAGCCGATTGGTAAGGGTAATATATGGTATCTTGATTAATTACCGTGGTAGTTGAAAGACTATTTTCTACATTAATTACAAAGGATGAACCACATTCCAAATCATGGGCTGTATCACAAGTATTATTATCTTCATAGCCGTCCCTACAGGTCAAAAATAAAGTATCCGTTGGGTTTCCTGAGGGAACTAGTTCTATAAAATAGTTTTCACCTTGCGTCAAAAACAAACTAAAACTTATCCCTGATGGACGGTAAATTGTATCCTGATTACAACTATTATATATACGAATATTAGAGTAGTTTTTGGTTATAAACTTAACTACTTTATCATCACCTGATATCTGATACCATAATGATGATGGATTATATATAGCACTATCTAACTGAAAAGTATTCGTAAAATCTAGCGGGACTGCGCTGTCGACACAAGAGATTAATGTAGCATTATTACAAGAATTATTGAAAGAATTATTTAGACATGTCATTGTTAGATTTCCATCCTGTCCGCCATTTACTCTGCAATAATATGTAACCCCAACTTCCGTAGGAAATGTGATATAATTCTGAAATATCGGAATAGCCCAACATTCAAAATTTTGGCAATCCGTACTTTTATACACTTCAACTCTATAAACATTATTTCCAGATATGCTTTTGGTACCACCATCGCCGACAACTTTAAACCAGGACTGTCCATTGCTCGTTCCACAACTACTTTCGTTATTCAGATTCTGAATAAAATAATCTTGTCTAATCAAATTAGGTATACCACATGCTAGTTCGGTAGCATCTTCGCATCTCAGATTACTTAAATCTACTTCAAGACAATTAAAATATAAATTATATGCTAAAAGATTTCTCGAATTATCATAATTAATGCTAATGTAATACTCTTTCCCTTCTACTACATTAAAATAGGCGCTGTTATTATCTATATAAATGCCCGAAAATATAGGTTGTCCTATTGCTCCACATTCTGACTGATAAAGGGAGATTGGTAAGAAACCATTAAAATCAGAAGAAATCACTATTGGTTTATTCCCACCAGTAAATTTAAACCACTTCCCACTTTGATTGTAATCATTTGGTAAATTGGTATCTGTCTTATCTAGGCAAAATGAATTAAATAAGGAAAGCGTGTCTCCACAGATATTTAATATTTCGCTTTTTTGACAGGAATTGTTATCATAAGATATATCTAAACATGTAACACTTAGGTCGAATGGAACACTTGAATAATCGGTCAATAACATGTAATATTGCTCATCATCAATAATGTCCAGATTAAATTTATCATCAGAAACATTGATGGAATTATAATAGATATTAACCAATTTAGAACAATCACCATTTTCAGACTTAAATAATTTGATCTGCATATTACCGTAATTACTTGCATTGAAGTTTAACTGAATGCGCTTACCTACTTCTGTTGGCAATTTGTACCATAAACCATATTCTTTGTTAATTTCTTGATTTAGCGTATTTATATTTATGTTTTGCAACTGTTCATTTTCATATCGTTCGCCACAACTTAGAGATTTAGCTCCTTCACATGTTAAGTTTGGATCCAATGATGTACACTCTAAGCTGACATCAACAGGACCAATAATAGGTGCAGTCAATCCAGCTTGTATTAGATAATCTTTATTTAATTCGGTAATAAAGGACACTTCATTAGAAAAAGGTCTACTTAAAACACACAGCATGGAGTCACTGCACGTTGTATCATAGACATAAGAAAAAAATGATGAAAAATTAGATGAATTGTAACGAATAGTTTGTACACCACCATTACCCTTAATTCTGAACCACATATATTTATAGCGGTCATAGGTAGTATTACAAAGTGTGGTCGGTAAATTTATCAGTCCATTGGAGTTTATATTTAATTGGCCTCCACAATCAAGAAAAGGAGCTGATTCGCATTTGCTTGCTTCTCCAGTAGGATAAGCCGAGAATGTGACTGAGTAATCAACTTTCCGATCACTGTCTGAATAAATGAAAATTTTATACGTTTTACCCTTTTCAATATAGCCACTGATGGGCCGATAATAATTAAAATTTTCTATACATGAGAGGCTCGAACAAGAGCCTTCGATGATGAATGCACTTGTGTTTTCTGATGCGACTTGTACAAAAAGAATGCTATCATTGCCATTGATTTCATACCACACACCTCTCATTACTCTTTTTTGCTGCCCACAGAAAGGAATGCTATCAAGATTAGGAAGGATATCTTTTTGTTGATATAATGTGTCCAGCTTAGCATAAACAGCCTGTGAACATTCATCATTTTGGGGCTTAATTTGGCAGAATGCTTGAAATGATGCTAGTAATATTACGATAGATAGAAAAATAGATCTCATAAAGCAAAATTTCTTGTAAAGATAGACTTTATTAAAATTATGAAACAAGAAATATTTGATTTTTTACAGATTTTATTTTAGTTTCGAATTTACAGAAATAATACAAATAGTATGTTATAAAAGGTCATTTGTGTAAACTTATTATATACCATACCTTGATTTTAATTAGTTTTTTCTAAACCTGAAAAATAGGCATATCCTTATCTTCTCCATATGACAATACGTTATGATTTATTCGATAATTTATGCCATTTTGACATAGTTTTTCACTTGGTTGAATATTTGCTCATAGTTTATAGAAGTATCAAATAAAAAATTTACATTTACACAATTCAATTTTAAACAATGACATACGATAATTTTACCATAAATGCTCAGGAAGCAATTCTTAAAGCACAACAATTGGCTGGCTCAATGGAGCAGCAAGGTGTGGACACTGTTCACCTTATAAAGGGTATCATTGAGACAGACGAAAAACTTGCAGAATTTCTTTTTAGTAAAATGGGCGTAAATATGGCCATTCTAAAAAGGGATCTAAATGTTCAGTTGGAGAAATATCCAAAGGTACAAGGCGGTGACAAACAGTTTCTCACTAGTGATGCAAACAAAGCACTTGCTGTTGCAAAAAAATATCTAAAAGAGACTGAGGATGAGTTCATAACCCTAGAGCTTATGTTGCTGGGTGCGATTGAAGGAAATGACAAAGCAGCCACCATTCTTAAGAATTTAGGTGCTACTTCTGAAAAGATGAAAGCAGCTATTACAGAATTGAGAAAAGGTAAAAAGGTTACTGATCAAAATGCTGAAAATCAATATAACTCACTCAAAAAATTTGCTGTTAATCTGAATGAACTTGCTGAAAATGGCAAACTAGATCCGATTATAGGTAGAGATGAAGAGATTAGAAGAATACTTCATATTTTATCAAGAAGAAAAAAGAACAATCCCATCTTACTTGGTGATCCAGGTGTAGGTAAAACTGCCATAGTAGAAGGTATAGCTTGGAGAATAGTCAAACAAGATGTTCCTGAAAATCTTAAAACAAAACAAATTTTCACACTTGATATGGCTGCATTGGTTGCTGGTGCCAAGTATAAAGGAGAATTTGAAGAACGATTAAAAGCAGTAATTAGCGAAGTTATCAATTCTAATGGTGAAATCATCTTATTTATTGACGAGATTCATACATTGATAGGAACAGGTGGTGGACAAGGAGCTATGGATGCTGCCAATATTCTAAAACCAGCTCTCGCACGTGGAGAGTTGAGAACTATTGGTGCAACTACATTGGACGAATACCAAAAATATTTTGAAAATGATAAGGCTTTAGTAAGAAGGTTTCAGACTGTGACCATAGATGAGCCGTCTGTGGAAGATACCATTTCTATTTTAAGGGGTATTCAAGATAAATATGAAGTTTATCACAAAATAGACATACTGGATGAAGCATTGATAGCGGCTGCAGAATTGTCTCATAGGTATATTTCCGAGAGAAAGCTTCCAGATAAAGCCATAGATTTAATTGACGAGGCGGCAGCAAAGTTGAGATTGGAGCTTGATTCTGTCCCTGAAGTAATTGACGAATTAGATCGAAAACTCCGTCAGTTAGAGATCGAAAGAGAATTTATCAAAAAAGAAAATGATGAAAAAAAGCTCAAAATAATTGTTGAGCAAATAGCTAATGCACAAGAAAAACTTGATTCGATCAGGGCAGCTTGGCAATCTGAAAAAGAGATCGTCGATACTATCCAAAATATCAAAAAGCAGATAGAGCAATTAGAATATGAGGCACAAAAGGCAGAACGTGAGAGTGATTTCGAAAAAGTAGCTAAAATACGATATGGCGACTTGAAAGAAAAAGATGCTATGTTGAAAGTGGCGAATGAAAAATTGGATCAGCTACCAGAAGACAGTAGATTTACCAATGAAGTTGTCACTGCAAATGATATAGCTGATGTCATTAGTAAGTGGACAGGGATACCAGTATCAAAAATGCTTAAAAGTGAACGTGAAAAGCTCTTGAGTTTAGAAGAAGAAATTGGTCAAAGACTCATTGGTCAAAGTGAAGCAGTAGAAGCTGTAGCAGATGCTGTGCGTAGAAGTAGAGCAGGGCTTCAAGATGATAAAAAACCAATAGGTTCCTTTATCTTTTTGGGACCAACGGGTGTGGGTAAAACTGAACTTGCAAAAGCGCTTGCTGAAGTTTTATTTGATGATGAACATGCCATCACTAGGATAGATATGAGTGAATACCAAGAAAAACATTCTGTTTCTAGATTGGTAGGTGCGCCTCCGGGTTATGTGGGTTATGATGAAGGTGGACAATTGACAGAAGCGGTTCGAAGAAGGCCTTATTCCATTATATTACTAGATGAAATAGAAAAAGCCCATCCTGATACTTTTAATATTCTTTTGCAAGTATTAGATGATGGAAGGCTCACTGATAATAAAGGAAGAATTGCAAACTTCAAGAATACGATCATCATTATGACATCCAATATGGGTGCAGAATTGATTCTAGAGAATTTTGAAGATCTGGATGCACTGGGTGATAAGCATAGAGCAGACATCATTGAGACAACAAAAATAGAAGTTTTCGAAGCGCTAAAGGAAAACCTTAGACCTGAATTTCTAAATAGGATTGATGAAAAAATCATGTTCCTGCCATTAAGTAAAGTCGAAATCAAACAGATAGCCACTTTGATGATCAAAAAATTGACCAAAAATCTGGCAAAACAGGAGATCGGTATTACATTTGACAATTCGGCAATGGATTTATTAGCAGATTTGGGTTATGAACCACAGTTTGGTGCAAGACCAATGGCTAGGGTTATCCAAAGAGAAATCATAAATGAACTTGCAAAATTAGTTTTAGGAAGCACATTTGGTGCTGGAGATACTATCTACATTGGTACTGATGCAAAAGGATTTACTTTTTCTGGTACTCCAAAAGAGTCATTGGCCAAACCGAAAGTAGAGAAGGAAAATAATAATGACATTCTGAAGCTCAAGAAAGCAACAAAAGACCTAAATAAAGCAGTCGAAGATGTTGAAGATGAAGAAGAAGATGACGATGATGTTGAATAATGAAGATTAGATATCATAACATAAAAAAAGGTCAGTGTTTTTGCACTGACCTTTTTTTTATGTGTTTATGTAACAATTTAGTCCTTATTCATCAGCTTTGAAAACTGAGAAATCAAATAACAATGAGAATCTCAATGTATTGTCTAATGGATTTGGTATAACAGATGTAGGTATTAGATAAGAAAGGTTAATACCGAATACATTATACTTTATACCAGCACCTACTGTGAAATATCTTCTATTTCCTTTTTCAGCACTTTCATAATAGTAACCACCTCTGAATGCAAACTGCTTGTCGTACCAATATTCTAGACCAAGTCCTATAGAAACTTCTTTTAATTCTTCTCTAATACCACCTTGTGCATCTCCAAAAGAACCTAACATGCCTGAAAATAAAGATTTTTCTCTGTAATCAGCAATACCGGTAGAGTCTTTGTCAAATTCTGGGTTTGGATCAGTAGTACCATCTGGGTTTTTTATAAAAGCTGCAATAGGTGTTGGCACCAATAATTTATTAACATCTAATGCAATTGTTAAACTATTGTATTGATCTAAATCTAGTCTAAGAGCAGTACCTAATCCAAAATTTGATGGGATGAAGTC
Organism: Saprospiraceae bacterium; assembly: GCA_035299145.1. Classification (GTDB taxonomy): domain Bacteria; phylum Bacteroidota; class Bacteroidia; order Chitinophagales; family Saprospiraceae; genus OLB9. The sequence goes on along the minus strand of DATGWZ010000023.1, from coordinate 36,281 downwards.
TCTCACGATATTATCTCTAGTATAAGAAATTTTAGACCCAATATTTGTTAAGGATAGTCCATAAGACCATTCACCTTTATATCCACCAAGATTGGTTTTCGTTCTATAATTAAGACCAAAATCAGCGGCAAAAGCTTGTCCAGTTATGATATCTTGTCCACTGACATTAAGTCCAGATGCAAGATTAGAGAATATATATTTACCAGTTAATGAAGCTGAAAGCTTGTCACCAAGTTTTCTAGCATATGCTAATGAAAATTCCCCTTCTCTTGGCCTTCCAGTACCAAGAGATCCTCCTTGTATATCTGTAAAGTCTATATCACCTAATGAAAAGAATCTGATACCTCCACCTATTGCTTGATTCTCATCTAGCTTATAGAATCCTGAGATGTATAGTAAAAAGATATCATCAAGATTAAGATTTCTCAACCAAGGAGTATATGTAAATGAAAAACCTGACTCATCTTTCGCAAATACAAGATTGGATGCATTAAAGTGCATAGCATTTGCATCTGGATCTAAAGCTAGTCCTACATCACCCATCGCTCCGGACCTTGCATCAGGTGTAAGACGTAGAAAAGGAACCGCAGTAAGTAGTGTATTGGAAATACAATCTCCGTTATTATCCTCAATACAAAACGAAGCAGGATTGAAAATTCCTTGACCATTTACAAAAGTAGATGATAAGATCACAATACAAAGTAAAAGGTATTTAAACATGTTATTCATACTCATTTTTTATAAAACAGCGCAATATTACAAAATTATATTTGTTAATTTTTTAAAGTGTAATTCATTTTTTTGTTTTTCTGGAAAATGGATGTTGCATATAATGATGTATATTGCCATTTTTGATTTTCAAAAAGATGAAAATAAGGTTTTAAAGGATTACTAATTTTTCAAAACTACTTTCTCTGGTTAGGTTCAGTTCTTTTGAATGAACACTTACTTTGTAGAGGTAGATACCCCTTCCTAGCTTAGAGTCAAAATCATCTCTACCGTTCCAACCGATATCATTAACTCTAAATCCTGAAGAATATTTTGTTTGGACCACACTTTTTACTAATTTTCCTGTGATTGTGTAAATATTGACCACAATATCTAGTTCTGTATTGACTAAATCATGCTCAAATTGAAATAATGTGTGTGTGGTGAAAGGATTTGGATAGTTGAGTACATGCTTTAAAACATCATCTCCACTTTCAGCTACTAGGAATTCTGTACGTTTTTCTGCAGAGTTGCCCGCTATATCCCAAGCTTTTGCTACAATATTATGAGTACCCTTTGACAAATTATTAAGTGGAAACCTAACTTTTCCTTTTCTGAAATTGTCTTTTTCTGCTTCATAGAAGTCATTTAATATGAAAATATTTTGATTGTCACCATCTAAAATAGCTGTTATATCTTGACCTACTGCATTTCCAGTGACATTTATGCCAAAGTCATCTGAAAGGTTTAGAAGAAGTATAGGATCAGAATTGGTCATACCACCAAATACAAAACTCTCATCATTCATAAATATATCCAATTCTGGACCTAAATCATCGGCGAGTCCTTTTTCGCTGGACCCTCCAACTATTATATTCGTAAAGACGCCACCAGCATCTACATTATTATTATCCTTGGCATAGTAAGAGATTCTGCCATTCCCGAATGAGTAATTGATGTTTTTTGGAACATAAAAACTAAATGACCATTTCCCATTAACCACGGATGCTGAACCTTTAAAAATAATGTTTTTATAAAGTGTAAACGGAAACCTAGGTGAATTTTGATCATTCATTAAAGTAGTCAAAGTGGTTTTTTTGTCAAATATTGTTGGGAAAATAGTACCATTAAAAGAAGTTATTTCTTTTCCAGAATCATCACTTATGAATCCTTCTATAGTTACTTTTTCGAGCGCACTAATAGTGTCAGTGGAACCTATTGCATCCTTTTGGTTGATTAATGTAGTAACTACATTGTATTTTGGCATCGCAACTTGTAAGGCAGGATCACCTATCAAAGCAAATTTGCGAGAGTTAATTCTGAAGAAATCTAATGTATACTTATTTTTTCCTGTTGACAGAATATAACCAAGTGTAGGAGCTTGCCCATTTATTTTTTTATACATGAGCTCATTGACAGCATCTGTAAGGTCTTTGTTTGATGTTGTGTAAACTGCTCTTGTAGTGCTAAATAGACCGATGGCTCCACCTTTAGGATTTAACATTGCATATTCAGCAGGAGACACCACTGACGGATCATCATATGCTGCAAACGAACATGTTGCTGTAACCATGATGGTCATACTGTTATAATTATTCCATGATTGTATATCAGGTACAGTTAATACTCTTTCTTGAGACCATCCAAGTGGTCCGCCATGACCAAGATAAGTAAGCGAAAGTTGTCCCTTAAATATGTTATCATTTAGTGCTTTATTTGCTTCAGGAAATCTATTTTCACCTGCTGTTGATATTTGTTGATATGCATCCAAATATACTTTTTGTTGATTGTACAATGGGTGTCTATCTTCATCAGCTCTAGCAATCGTATCCATATCCCTGATGTGTGTATTAGTGTCTTCATCATCAGCTGTGTATCCTGTTCTGAGTCTCCAATCTCCGAATACTTCAGTAGATGTTTCGTAATGAATGATTTTATCTACAACAACTTTGGCTTCTTCTACATTTTTTACAGGAAGTCTTCCTACACCAATGTCCAGTCCACCTACTAGCAATACACCTTCAGTTTCACCCAATAAACCGTAGAAATCATCAGAAGGAAAGCCTTCTATGGGATCAAGAGACTGATCCGTTTCATATACTGGGACAAAGTTTTCGTTATTCAATCCATTAACGATTCCTTTATAGTCATACGAACCATCTCCAAACAAAAGTAGATATTTAAAATTTGGATTACGATCCAATAGTAATTTGGACATATCTCTGATGGCACCTGGATCTACTCTGCCGCTACTGAATTCATTGTAAACTTCATTGACATTGGCTGCTATTACTTTCAGGTTGGAATGCGTAGATCTATGCTGGACAAGTCGTAAAGCATCATCTTTAAATGTTGGGTGATAGACAATGATCATTTCTTCATCTTTCATAGCATGAAGGTTTTGATTTGTAATTTTGCCTAAACCAATTGGCTCAAATGCCCCCGTTAAATTATTATGTCCTATAAATTCTTTAAGAGTTGATTGGGTATTAAAAACTAATTTATTACCAGATACTGTCACTTCTTTTGGCTCAAATGGATCTGTCACATCCCATATAACTTGATTGGTATATCCTTGTAGGGAGAAACTTGCTGTGTTGACATTTTTAGTTTCTCTACTTCGGAAAGGAAGCTGTGTATTATTCAAAATAAGTGATCTAGATGACACAATTTGTAAGTAATCTAGCCATCCTTCAGACTCTGATGAAGTAGATGGAAAGTTGATTTTAACTAGTGGGTTCGCATCTGATATTAAAAATGATTCTCTGATTTGTGTTTTTTGAGCATACAAAGATTCTGCTGATAGTATATTGACGGACCCAATGGTTTTTGTTATTTTTTTGCTGCCTACTTCTAACGATACACTAGTTGTAGATCTACTTCTAGCCGCAAATATCATATCCACCTCTACTGATTTTGATGTATTAAAGCCACTAAAATCAAATTCGGAATTATAAGTCTTTTCTCTACTTGTTTTAAAATAATCACCATACCATTCTTTTCCTGTACCTTCTGCACCTGTAAAACTTCCGAGCAAATTGGTTAAGTCCTCTTCTACTCGTTGTCTCATATCGTATACACTTGTTTCAAAATCAGCCGTATTTGTAACCAATGGCGACTTGTCAACTCTCAGACCATCCTGATTATCAATTTTTATAAAGTAAAAATTATTGTTATCGTAAATGTTTTTATCGAATGTAAATGAATTATTTGCTTCATTATATTTCCAGATGTCTGCACCTTCCGCGTAAAATAAGATAAAATCATTAGCATCAAACTTTCCATCGCTTTCACCTGATACAAAAATACGCAATTCGGCTAGATCGTCTTTTCTCTGAAAACTATTCAATTCAGGAACTCGACCACCGCGATTACCATATATTTTTATTTTTTTTGGATTTATTTGAGACACATTTATTCCAAGTTTTGATTCTAAAAATGCTCTATCTATTTTGAAAATGCCCGTTCTATCTACACTTATTTTGTATATATCGCCATCTGCCAAAACTGAAGTAAAAGTAGTAGGATTTCTATTTCCTGACGAAGTGACTCTTTCAGTAGTTATAGAAATGTCAAAACTTAATAATCTTTCTATTTCCCCATTATTAGTTTTTCTAAAAGGTAGGACTGCTGTATTAAGCTGATATTGACCCTTAGTCTCAATTATATTTGCCCAAAGTGAGAATTCAGTATTCGTAATTTTTGATTTTAGGACGTCAGATACTTTTATTATTTCAGTTTTTCTTGGTAGGAGTTTACTACTTGACAATATACTTTTTGAAGTTGGTCTATTTTCTAAGAATAATTGAGTTTCAGGGAGTTGATCATTTTGTATCCCTCCATCTATTCTTAAGTATTCCATAGATTGGTCAGTATTTGTAGATAACCAATTTATCTGGTAGCTAAATGATTTAGTTTCTTGGCCTAGTATTATAGATAATGTAGCCAACCCGACAAATGTGGTCAAAAACAAACGAAGTTTTAAAGAATTGTGCATAATTTTTGATAAATTTACATTTTTTAATACAATATAAACGTTAATTGGTTTTAGTATTATAAAATATTGTTAAAATCCTAAACGTTTTTGGATAAAACGAGCATCTTTGTTGTTGTATTGTATATCAAATGTTAATGAAACAGCTAAAATCAAATAAAAATTTAAATAATTATGAAACGAGGTTTCATAACATGGTTTTCATTGCCCTATTTTGTTTATTGGGATCAAATGTATCTGTTTTAAAATCTCAAGATCCAATATATAGTCAATTTTATAATGCTCACTTGCAATTAAATCCCGCATTGGCTGGAAATACCATTAGCCCTTTAATTCAATTAAATTATCGGAATCAATGGCCAGCACTACCTAATATATATACTACGTATTCAGTTTCTTATGATCAGTTTATTAGAAAACTAAATAGTGGATTAGGGTTTATGGTTTTAACGGATAATGCTGGAGAAGGAACGCTAAGATCGACAGGGATATCGGGATATTATAGTTATAGAATTAAGTTTCGTGGTAATACTTATATAAAAGGAGGTATGGAAGTTGGTTACAACAATCTTAGCTTAGATTGGAGCAAGCTTCAGTTTGGTGATGCTATTGATCCTATCAATGGTCCTATTTCTCCGGGAGGAACTCCATATCCAAGCAGCGAATCAGTTCCCAACACAAATTCTCGAAATTATTTGACGGTAGGAGCAGGTGTTGTCATTTATAATCCACAATATTATTTCGGTATTAGCCTTAAGAATTTGAATACTCCAGATATTTCATTTGTGGGTAACACAGCAACAGGCCAATCAGCAAATAGTAACTTACCTACTCGAATATCACTACATGGAGGAACACAAATTATTCTAAAAAGAGGCAATAATAAAGTAGATCCAACGTTTTTATCTCCAAATATCATGTTTTTAAGACAAGCAGGGTATAATCAATTGAATGTAGGGGCTTATTTGTCTATTGATAAGATACAAGGAGGATTGTGGTATAGACATTCTTTGTTTAACGGTGATGCATTAATTACATCATTCGGAGTCAAAAAGGACTTTTTCAAAATTTCATATAGTTTTGATATTACCATGTCACAATTGACAATCAGACAAGGAGGTAGTCATGAAATAGGCATCATTTTAAATTTTGATCATTTATACCCTAAGCGTCAAGATTACAATGATTGTTTTGCCATATTTAGATAGAGAATGTTAAAATGTTTCGCTAAAGTTTCTTTTTTTTGAAAAATTAGTTTGTAATTTTCAAAATATCCATATATTTGGGCGCTAAATTAGAAAATCGAATATCAGTCAATGAGAAATTTAATTAATTCATTAAGTTTATTGGCATTTATTGCCATAGCTCTCGTATCTTGTAGTAAAGGAGGAGGTGAGCGTTCTTCAGCCACGGGCTGGAAGTATAATGATCCAGAATGGGGAGGTTTTGAAAAGAAGGCCTATGAAGGTCAGATTGATGGTCCGAATCTTGTACTCATAGAAGGTGGTACATATGCTATGGGTCTTACCCAGCAGGATGTGACTTTTGAGTATAATAATGTACCTAGAAGGGTTACCGTTTCTTCATTTTACATGGATGAAACAGAAGTTTCTAACATTAATTATAGAGAATATTTACATTGGTTGAGAAACAAATATGTAAGTTATCCAGAAATATATAGAAAAGCTTTACCAGACACTCTAGTATGGAGAGAAGAGTTGGCTTATAATGAGCCAATGGTAGAAACCTACCTAAGACACCCTTCTTATGATGATTATCCAGTAGTAGGTGTAAATTGGAATCAAGCAAATGATTATTCAAAATGGAGATCAAACCGTGCAAACGAGATGATCCTTATCGAAAGAGGTATACTTAATCCTAGTCCAGATCAAAAAGATTCTGATACTTATGATTCAAAAGCATACTTGAGTGGTCAATATCAAGGTAATGTCAAGAAAAATCTTCCTGACCTAGCAACTGGTGGTGAGAGACCTGTAAAATTTGATGATGGTATACTTTTACCTGAATATAGATTACCTACGGAAGCAGAATGGGAATATGCGGCTTTAGCTTTGCAAGCAAACCAACCTACATCTGAAGACGAAGTATATACAGAAAGAAGATTTTATCCATGGAATGGTAATACAGCACGTTACAAAAAAAGAACAGATAGCCAAGGTAGAATACTTGCAAACTTCAAGAGAGGTAGAGGTGATTACATGGGTGTAGCTGGTAACTTGAATGATAATGCGTCATTCCCTGGTCCTGTCCGTGCATACTTACCAAATGATTTTGGTCTTTACAACATGGCTGGTAACGTAAGTGAGTGGACAGCAGATACTTACAGACCAATGACAAGTATGACATTGAACGATGCAGAAAATCATGATCTTAACCCATTCAGAGGTAATCAGTTTCAAGAATTAGTTCTTGACGAAGAAGGAAAGCCAATCGAAAAAGATTCTATGGGATATCTTAAATACAGATACATAGAAGATGAAGAAGCAAAAGATAGAGAGAACTATAAGAGAGGTGACGTTAGAAATCACGAAGATGGTGATGCAGATTATGTAAAATATCTTTATGGTGAGTCTAGCTTAGTGAATGATAAAAGTAAAGTATACAAAGGTGGTTCATGGGGTGACAGATTATTCTGGTTATCACCTGGTGCTAGAAGATACAAAGATGAAGACAAGTCTGATAGAACGATTGGATTTAGATGTGCTATGGGCAGAGTAGGTGGAGCAGCTGGAAATGAAGATGTTGGAGGAAATAAGTTTAAAGAAGGAGGAAAAAGCGTTCCAAGAAGATATAAATAATATATCTAAAATATATAGTTTTGAGCCTCGATATAATATATCGGGGCTTTTTTGTTGGTGGTAGTTTGGAGATTAGGGAAGGTAATACGATTTAACAAAGTTCTACAGTTCTTAATTCTTACTTTTATTTAAAAACAAGTATAATTTTATAAAAAATTTATTTGCCAATATGGATATCAATCAATTGTACGAAATATATTTGAAGAACCCAAATGTGTGTACAGACACTAGGAAGATTTCAGATAACTGCCTATTCTTTGCTTTGAAAGGTGATCGATTTAATGGCAATGAATATGCATTAAAAGCTTTAGAGTTAGGTGCTTCATTTGCTATAGTTGACGATAAGAATTTAAAAACTGACAGCAGATTAATTTTTGTAAATGATGTACTCACTACACTTCAAGAGCTTGCAAGATATCATAGATTACAATTAAATATCCCTGTTTTAGGTATCACAGGCTCTAATGGCAAAACCACTACAAAAGAACTAAGTAGGGAAGTAATTAAACAGAAATATAAAGTTAAGGCTACTATTGGGAATTTGAATAATCATATCGGAGTCCCGCTTACAATTTTGGATACTTCATCAGATATTGAGTTTTTAATTGTGGAAATGGGAGCTAATCACCAAGGTGAGATTGACTTGCTTTGTAAGATAGCTTTACCCGATTATGTAATGATAACTAATATTGGTAAAGCACATTTGGAAGGATTTGGAGGCTTTGAAGGTGTAAAATTAGGCAAGTCTGAAATGTATAAATTTGCTAATAACTTTGATAAAAAAATATTTTTAAATAAAGATGATAGTGTATTGACTAGTCTTATACCATCAGACTCGGAAATAATCTCATATTCAGGTAGCCAAATGCTGTCTATAATATCAGAAGAGCCTTTTTTAAAGTTGAGATATAATGACCAAGAAATCGCGACAAATCTCTATGGTTCTTATAATTTATCCAACATTGCATTTGCAATAAAATTAGGGGAATATTTTTCAGTAGACCAGGACATGATAGTTAAAGGAATTGCTGATTACCGACCAGATAACAATAGATCCCAGCTAGAAATAATAAATGGAAATACAGTTATTAAAGACGCTTATAATGCCAATCCTAATAGTATGAAACTAAGCTTAGAGAGTTTCGCAAAAGTAAATGCAAGCTCAAAATTAGTTGTTTTAGGCGATATGTTAGAACTTGGAGAATTTTCGCAAACAGAACATAAGGAAATTCTAACATTAGTGGAAAGACTTGGTATTAAGGAGGCAATTTATGTGGGTGAAAACTTTTATAAAGAAAAAGAAGGTTTTAATGGAGAATTTTATAAAAAGATAGAAGATGCAAGAGAATACTTCAAAATAAAAGGCTACCAAAATTATTACATTCTATTGAAAGGTTCTCGAGGTATATCTGTAGAATCTATATTGAGTTAATATATATTGTTACATTTAGGTTTAAGCAAAGTATTGATTTTTACATTGCAAAAATATTCTATACTTTCCATGTGTAGAAAAATGTCAATTAATGATTATTTAGAAACTTCAAAACTCTATCTGGTATTTCATCCGCAATAGTTTGTGTGTATTCATCATTAGAACACGGCAAATAGAATTTTTGACCTTGATCATCAGTTAACATAATCCACCACTTTTGGCTAATGTTATGACGAATGAATTCAATATCTTGGGATGTACTACCATTAATGATGTATCCACTAAAGTCATTACTTTGTGAAGGGTGGTCATTCATCTTCATATTTATACCTTCTACTAAATACCATAAAGCTAATGCTAAAACATTAGATTCTATTTTAGATTCTTGATTAGAAAGTTTAACGTCAAGGAATACAGCATTTATTTTATTAGATGTGCCAGCAAATTTCATAATTTGACAAAGCTCTTCAGTGGTCAATCCTGCAGGTAGCGTACCAATTGCATTAGGTGCGTCTGAACTTCTGACTACGTTGAGATTTATATAAAGTGTTTCTGTATCTCTAAGGTTTGGTTCTATATTATTGATACTTCCTCTTAATTTGCCCAAACTCAATGAATTAAAAGAAATTTGATCTACTTCGTTCATTTCTTCCAGTGACACAATGTGTCTTTGATATCCAATATAGTTTTTAATTTGATTATCATCAGCATCAATGTAGGGAAGATTGTTACAGACAAAATGCACAGCCTTATTATTTTCAGAAGCAAATTTGTAGGCTATTGATGCATCAAAGCCAATTAAAATCGGTATTATATTATGCTTATTTAGTTCAGAAAGGATATTTTCCAAATGATCTTCGTCATTTAATACATCACCAAGGTCAACAATTTGAATATTTTTGAAATGATTCTTAAAGTTTTCTATACTTTTGCGGACATTTTTTGAAATATCTGATCCATTGCCGATTAATGCAACGTTGGCAACAGAAAGATCAGGAAAATTGTCAAGAGAGGTAAAGTATTGGTTGAAGAACAATTTATTTTCCACACCGATTTCTTTATCTGAGACAGGTATAAGCAAACTGGACAGCATGATATTAAAATTTATGCAAAGATATAAATTATTAAAAATTAAACAATTGTAATAATTTATTTTTATATTTTTTGTCTATTAACAACTCAGCCTAATCATTTTTCATACAAATTAAATAAATCTAACCAAAATGGAACAAGAAAATCAAATAGAGATATTACTCGAAAAGTATAAGTCCAAAGAACCCGAAATAGTCTTTGAATGGCATGATAGTGAGACCACAGCAAAAGGATGGATTGTGATTAATTCACTCAAAAACGGTGCAGCAGGTGGTGGTACAAGAATGAGAAAAGGACTTACAAAAGATGAAGTGGTTGCATTAGCAAAAGTAATGGAGATCAAGTTTTCGGTATGTGGGCCAGATATAGGAGGGGCAAAATCAGGTATTGATTTTGATCCGAATGATTCAAGAAGAACGGAAGTTTTAGAAAGGTGGTACAAGGCAGTCATTCCTATTTTAAAATTTTATTACGGAACTGGTGGTGATCTCAATGTTGACGAGTTGAAAGACGTGGTGCCCATTACTGAAGATTTAGGTTTGTGGCATCCTCAAGAAGGAATTGTCAATGGGCATCTCAAATTGAATGAAGGCGATAAAATAAACATTATTGGACAACTCAGATATGGGGTGTCAAAAATTATAGAAGATCCGAAATATATTCCTGTTACACAAAAAAAATATGCGATTGCGGATATGATTACAGGATATGGAGTAGCTGAGTCAGTAAAACACTTTTATAGTATTTTTAATGGTAGGGATTTAGTAGGCAAAAGAGTTATCATTCAAGGATGGGGCAATGTAGCATCTGCTGCTGGTTTTTATCTTTCTAAACTTGGCGCAGTTATTGTTGGTATAATAGATAGGAATGGTGCGGTCATGAGCGAAAGCGGATTAACCCATGATGAAGTCGAAAATTTATTTTTAGGTAAAATAAATAATAGTCTTTCATGTGACATAGTAGATTTCGAAACGTCAAACCAAAAGATTTGGTCAATTCCATGTGACATTTTTATACCTGGAGCAGCTTCAAGGTTAGTTACTGGGGAGCAAGTCCAACAACTTATGGACAATGGTCTAGAAGTAATATCATGTGGTGCAAATGTACCTTTCTTTGACGACAAGATATTTTTTGGTGAAACTGCTAGGAAAGTAGATCAAAGAATAAGTCTCATTCCTGATTTTGTAGCCAATTGTGGAATGGCCCGAGTTTTTGCTTATTTGATGCATAAAGATGTAGATATGACAGATGAAGGGATATTTTCTGACAGTTCGAATATAATATACAATTTTTTGAATGATTTATACATGGCAGATAATAATAATAATAACATTAGTGCACGTGCTTTAGAAAAATCATTATTAAAAATATCAAAATTTTAATGCTAAAAAAAGCATTTTTAACATATTATGTATTACTTTTGTATTTCAAAACTTAAATAGCAAAATTATTTTCCTATGACAAACAGAATCAATTATTTGTTTTTTGTCTTATTGCTAGTGGTTTCTTCTGTATCTGCGCAAAAAGACGCAACATTAACAACAGGAGTAACTGATGAGCAGACAGTGAATGCTGAGCAGAACAAAAGCTGGAGAATGGGTCAATCTTCCTATTCAGCTAAACCTAAAAATGCTTGGGAATTGGGTGTACACGTTGGACATTTTTTTATAGATGGTGATGTCGATACTAAATTACCAGGTGGATACGGTCTAGGTCTACACTTAAGAAAAGCCATTCACTATGTATTTTCTGTGAGAGCTGACTTTATGTATGGTTCAGCAAAGGGTCTTGATCCACAATTATGGAATACAGGATTAGTTGAAAATGTATACACGCCATATAATAGTGTGGGTGCAAGTTGGTTCCCAAGTTACAAGACTAACTATGGTTACTTAGCTTTCCAAGGTGTATTGAATATCGGAAATCTACTGTTTCATAAAGATAGAAATAAATGGAACTGGTATACTGCTGTAGGTGTAGGTCTTAGTAGTCATAGCACAAAACTAGATTTATTGAATAGTAATAATGCAATATACACTGGTTTGGAAGCTATTGAGGCTGCAAATGACTTTAATACCAAGGCTGGTAGAAAAGATATTAAAGAAGCAGTTGGAAATATTTATGATGGAGAATATGAAACATCAAGCTGGAAAAAAGCAGGTATTTTTAGATTAGGAGATGAGACAAATGTACATGTTGTATTTACTGCTTCTATGGGTATTTCTAGAAAATTAAGCAATAGAATCAATTTAGGTCTTGAACATCAATTAAATCTATCTGATAATGATGCATTAGATGGTATAAGATTCAGAACAGGTTTAGACCAATCTACAAGTAATGATATTTCTCATTACACAAACTTAAGATTAGGAATTAATCTTGGTAACTTCGACAAAGTGACTGAGCCTCTTTACTGGTTAAATCCATTAGATGCGCAGATGAATGATATCGCTGCTCTTAAGCAACGTCCAATTTTAGATTTAACAGATACTGATAGTGATGGTATCATTGATATGTTAGATCAAGAATTAGATACTCCAGCAGGTGCACCAGTAGACACAAGAGGTATTGCACTTGATAGTGATGGTGACGGAGTTGCAGATTATAAAGATAAAGAGCCATATTCACCTCCAGGATATGTAGTTGATAAAGATGGTGTTGCTAATTTCGAAAAATTAACAACTTCTGATGTTAACAAAGCAATAGATATCAAACTTGCTGCTTACAAAGCTAGTAACTCTGATTGCGGTAAGTGGTTCTTACCTATGATCCATTATGATCTTGATAAAGCAACCATCAAACCAGAATTTTATGGCCACTTACACCATGTTGCAAGTGTAATTAAAATGTGTCCTGATGTATGTGTAGCTGTTGTAGGACATACTGATGTAAGAAGTTCTAACAACTATAATAATGCACTTTCTTATAACCGTGCTGAGAATGCTATTAATTACTTGGTTTCTCAATATGGTATAGATAGAAGCAGATTTAAAATAATGTATGGTGGCGAAGATGCTCCTTTAGTTTCTAACTCAAAAAGAGATAAAGAGCATTATATGAACAGAAGAGTTGAATTCAGACTTTGCGCTGATGGAGATACTGAAATGCTAAGACCTACAGGTTCAAGTAATAATACATCTAAAGGTGTTAAATCAACAAATAGCTCTAGATTTATTGGTAATAAAAACTCAGGATATTAATATTATTCAGAAGTTTTAAATAAAACAAAAGGGACAAAATCAACGATTTTGTCCCTTTTGTTTTTTAGCCAGCTGATCTTATTCTGACCTTGATTGCTACATAGCAACAAGCTTATATTTCTACTACTTGAAAACGCGTATCTTAAGAACCAGATAGATTTCTAAGCAAACCCTAATTTACGTGATTTAATAAAATAAAAAAGGCAATTTGAAAATTTCAGATTGCCTTTTTATTATTATTTGATTTAAGAATACTTATACAATAATCATTACAGGATTTTCAAGCATTGCTTTTAAAGATTGTAAGAACTGTGCACCAGATGCACCATCCACTACTCTATGGTCGCAGGATAAAGTTACTTTCATCATATTTCCAATAACTATAACATCATTTTTTACGATGGGCTTTTTAATAATAGATCCTACCGCAAGAATGCAAGCATCAGGCGGATTAATGATAGCAGTAAACTCTTCAATATCAAACATTCCTAGATTAGATATTGTGAATGTATTACCTGTCATTTCTTGTGGCGTAAGTTTTTTGGACTTTGCCTTTCCTGCCAATTCTTTAACTTCTTGATTTATGTGAGATAGTGATTTCAGATCTGCATGATTGATTACAGGCACTAACAATCCATCTTCCACAGCTACGGCTACGCCAATATTAATGTCTCTGTGATAAGTTATTTTATCACCAAACCATGATGAATTAATATTTGGGTGCTTTCTTAAGGCAGCAGCAGAAGCTTTGACAACTAGATCATTGAAGGAAATTTTTACTGGAGATATCTCGTTGATAGACTTTCTTGCTTCTACAGCATTGTCCATATTTATTTCTATCGTAAGGTAGAAGTGTGGTGCAGAAAATTTACTTTCACCAAGCCTTCTAGCTATCGTCTTTCTCATTTGGCTTACAGGCACATCACCATAGGCAAAGTTGTTTGAGACAGGTAAAGCTGCAATATTGTTGGATGATGAAGTAACTGTTTGGGTAGGTTTGGTCGCAATAAAGTTTTCTACATCTTTTTTGATTATTCGACCTTGGTCTCCTGAACCATTAACTTGTTCTAGCGAAATACCTGCCTCTGCTGCGAAAGTTTTAGCTAATGGAGAAGCTTTTAATCTCTGATCCCCTGTAGCTTGTTGATGCGTTTCGGGAGCTACACTAACATCTGCTGCTGGTTTTTGTGCTATTTTTATCTCTTCAACTTTTGCTTCAGGTTTTTCTGCGGGTTTCTCAACCTGTGGTTTAGCACTTTCTCCAGTCAAAAGAGATTTGTAATCTTCACCTTTTTGGCCGATAATGGCTATAATACCATCTACAGCTACTGGTCCTGATGGCACACCTATATATAGTAATACGCCATCAAAGAAACTTTCTAACTCCATGGTAGCTTTGTCTGTCTCTACCTCAGCCAAAACATCACCTGATTTTACAGCATCACCTTCTTTTTTTAGCCAAGATACTATATTCCCTTCTTCCATAGTATCACTTAGTCTGGGCATTCTTATTATTTCCGCCATTTTTATTATAAATTTCTTTATGATTTTTGAAAGCCCAAATTTAAGCAATCCTTATTAAATAGTCTAAATTTTTACTTTTAATACGCACTTCTTCTTATATAAGTATACTTTTTTAATAAAAATGAAGCCTTGATACAAAATACAATATGAATTATTGGAGTTAAGTAGATGGATAATTGTAATTTTGAGTGTTAAAACACAAATAATATGTTCGGAGACTTAATGGGAAATCTGGAAGAACAACAGAACCAGATGAAGGCCAAGTTAATGCAAGTTGTCATTTCAGAATCGGTGCAAGGTATTACTGTAACTGGAAATGCGACAAAGACAATAGACAGTATAAATATTGATGAAACACTTTTTGCAGAAGGTGACAAAGAAATGTTGGAGGAATTATTGTTATTATGTGTCAATAGATTTATTGAAAAGGCAATACAGGTAGAAGCGGAGGAATCTCAAAAATTGATGGAAACCATGCTCCCACCAGGATTTGGTGATTTATTTAAATAGAATATGCGGTGTTATTGACAAAATTGATGAGTAATCTCGAATAATTACTTTAATTTTTGAACGTATATCTCATTTATAGCATACATTTAAGATATTTTATAAAAAGAAAAGTGTTGAAGAATAGAATATTAATATTTAGTATATTTACTTTATTTTTAACTTTCGGTTTGCAAGGACAGGAAAAAAAATTTGAATATAATTTTGATGACTGTACTTATGAAGATGCGACTATAAGTTTTCCCGGAATAACACCTTTGGGCAATCCGACATGTGTTTGCGGTATTAATGAACAAAGTATTAGTCTCAATGGGACAAACGACTTTCTGGTTATTTCTGATCAGGCAAATAAACATTTCGAGAAAGACTTTACACTTGAAATGTATTTTTGGTTGGATACCCCTACTCAGGAAGTAAATATATTTAGTCATAGAAATGGTTGCACAAGTTTAGACTCTTTGATGTCCTTAAGATATTTTGCTGGGTCGAATGAGATGCTGTTTGAATTAGCGAGTAGTGTTAATAATTACCATTCTGCAAGAGCAAAATTGGATTTGTCCAATTGCTGGCATAGATTTGTTTTAGTAAAATTTGGTCTACAGTATTTTGTGTATTTAGATAATGTTTTATTTGGCAAAATATTGTCACGAGAGACCATCGTATTTAGTAAACAAACTAGCTTAATTATCGGTACGAACCCTTGCGTGTCAGCACAAAGTAGGAATTTGGATGGTAGGATAGATGAAATTGTTTTGTATAGTAGAGCTTTATCGGAATTAGAGCTGATGGCAAATTTTAAGTATCCTGACCGTGTTATTACTGATAATACGACTATTTTTAAAGGTGGGTCTATCACACTCGAACTTGGTAGCACATGTGCTACAGACATTTTGTGGACACCTAGTATCAGTTTAGATGATGATCAAAGTACATCGCCTATTGCAACACCCGATGAATCTACTACTTATGAAGTTACAATGAATCATGGTACCTGTACAAGTGCTGATAGTGTTAGAATATTTGTCGCAGATAAAGATAAGTTAGATTGTAATAATTTGTTATTGCCTAAAGCATTTACGCCAAACAATGATGGCCTTAATGATACATATGGGATCAGTAATTTATTTATCGTAGATGCGATCGAATATTTCCAAATATATGATAGGTGGGGATCTAAGGTATGGGAAACAAAGGAGCTTAATGATAAATGGAATGGTAGTCTTAATGGAAATCCATTAAACAGTGGGATGTATCTCTATAAAATAAAATATACTTGTGGTGGCGAAGAAAAACTAGTTTTAGATAATTTCACCTTATTGAGATAATGATATTAACATTGTCTAGGTAAGACCTTAATTTTTAAGACTTTTATCGATTTGAAATTAATGCTAGATTTTAACTATCATAAATTATTTATTTGCTTTTGATTTGCAATAGGTTATAACACTTTACTATAAGTATATTAATATGAATTTGGCTAAAAATAAATGAGATAAATATATTTAAATCTTCTATTTGTCGGATAGGATATAAAATGTTATTTTGTAAAGTATTTTATTTTAGTAATAATTTTTAGTTAACAATTTATTTGATCTATATTTGTTCATTATTTAACGTTTACCTAAATTTTTCTCATTTATGAAACATTTTTTTACACTTTTAATTTCGTTTCTATTATTAAATTGCCTGTCAGCGCAGGTATTATACAAACAAGACTTTTCTGCTGGATTTGGTGATATGATCCTTTTGGATGTTGATAAAAGAACTCCTGCTACACAAGTTGCTTCTTTTGTAAATGCATGGAATATTACTGGAAATCTTAGTGATGGCAATCCTGCAGCGATTAGTAATTCTTGGTACAATCCTGCTGGAGCAGCTGACGACTGGATGATGACTCCAGTTATTTCAGGTATAGATGCAAAAACATATTTGGTTTGGTCAGCGAGAGCAATTGACGCAAATTTTCCGGATGGATATCAAGTTAGAGTATCTGCATCTGGTGGTTCTACTACTGCAGATTTTAAAGATATCGTCTTCCAAACGAATGGAGAAAGCCCAGATTTAACAAGAAGGCTAGTAAACTTGGCTGCATATGTTGGTAAAGATATTAGAATTGCATTTAGAAATAATTCAAATGATCAGTTTTTACTTTTGATAGATGATATTTCTGTTGCAACTCTTAATAATGTTGATGCTTCAACAGAGACTGCTGCAGTTACAAAATATGTTCCTATTGGTCAAGATGCAAAAGTTGAGTTTGCGTTAACAAATGAAGGTATAGATCCTATCACAAACTTTACATATGAATGGTCAAATGGAGTTGATACATACCAAGATGCAGTTTCTGGTTTGAATATTAATACATTTGAAACTTATGTAGGTGATTTTTCATTTCCTATAGCTAAAGCTTCTTCTTATGATATTACTGTTAAAGTATTAACAATTAATGGTGGAGCTGATGGTAATGCTGTTAATGATATTTCAACTACGACACTTAGTGGTGTATCTAAATCAATAAAGAAGAAAATGGTAGCAGAAGAAGCTACTGGTACATGGTGTACTTGGTGCCCAAGAGGTGCGGTATTTATGGATAGAATGTCTAAGGATTATCCAGAAGAATTCATAGGTGTAGCCGTTCATAATAATGATCCAATGGCTATTGCTGATTATGATACAGGACTTACAAATCTACCAGGATTTGGTGGATTTCCATCTGTTGTTATCAATAGAGAAGCAATAATTGATCCATCTGAAATGCCTGCATATTTAACTGCAGTGACTAGAAATGAGTTCTCACCAGTAGAAATGAGTGTGGAACAATCAAAAGTAGGAAGAGAAATGACTATTTCTGGTGACATTACTTTTTTTGCTGATATAGATGCTGCAAATTACAGCGTTGTTGTTGCTGTTTTGGAAGACGAAGTAACAGGAACAGGTTCAGGTTATGCACAAGTAAATCAATACGCAGGTGGCGCACAAGGTGCAATGGGAGGATTTGAAAATCTACCAAACCCAGTACCTGCTAATCAAATGGTTTATCAAGAAGTAGCTCGTGCATTACCTTTCGGTTTTGAAGGAAGATCGACTGTTATTCCTGCTGTAGTTAAAGATGGTGATACATTTTTGTTTTCAGCTAATTATACATTACCAAACACTTTTGTGGTAGGTAATATTAGATCAGTTTTATTCCTTAGAGATAACGCGACTGGTCAAATAGTTACAGGTGCTAAATCTGAGTCTTTTGCTGTAGGCATTGAAGAAGTTTCTGAAATTGCTAACTTAAGCATAGCTCCTAACCCGACTAACACAGAGACTTTTGTAAACTTAGAACTTAAGTCTTCATCTGATGTATCTATGACAGTTTACAATAATATTGGACAACAAGTAGCTTCAAGAAATTATGGTAAATTAGATGGAAGACAGATATTGCCAATTTCAGTTGATACTTATGAAACTGGTATCTATTTCGTAAAACTTACTGTTAATGGTAAAGTTACGACACAAAAATTAATCGTAGAATAAGCATTTGCTTACGAAAGTCTAAACATAGACTGTAAAGCAATTCTTTAGAATTTATAGTCCTGCATTTCCTATTTTTTGGAAATGCAGGATTTTTTTTTTGCAAAAATATTTGTATACTAAACAGTGTTTAGTATATTTGCACCGTTATTTATTATTTAGATAAAAAGTCAAGTATTGGGATTAGCAGAAAGAAAGGAAAGAGAAAAGGCAGAACTTAAGGAAATGATCCTTCAAGCTGCTAAGAAAATCATGCTCAAACATGGGCAAGAAGGACTTTCTATTCGTAAAATCGCCAATGATATCGAATATAGTCCTGCAACCATTTACCTATACTTCAAGGATAAAGACGAAATTTTGCATGAATTGATGGAGTTGGGATTTCTGAAAATGAATAAATACATGACAGCTGCCTTTGCAGAAGGAGATGCCGTGCAACGCATTTATTTGATAGGTGAAGCATATATAAATTTCGGATTGGAAAATAAGGATTGGTATGACTTAATGTTTAGTTCTGACAAACCAATGAAACATATCGAAAAATGTCGTGAAGATTGGGATCAAGGTATGATGATGTTTGATTTCTTAGCCAATACTTGCAAAGAAGCCATTAATAGATTATCTTTAAAATCTCAAGATGAGCGAATCTTAGCGCTTCAGTTATGGAGTTGTGTACATGGATTGGTCATGCTAGCACATTCTGAGCGAATAGAGATAGTAGAACCTAATCAAAAAGAGTCATTAATAAAGAAGACGCTTGATTCTATGTTGGTGAGTATTTTTGACAAATAATTTTTTTGCCTTATAGATAAACAGTGTTCATAAATATAACATATAAAACCATTAAATAATATAGCAGTGAAAGCAAAATTAATCTTCTTCCTTTTATGGTTCAGCATTTATCTCAGTGCACAGTCTTTTGAGCCAATGGTAAATCGTGCTTGGGAACATAATAAAATGCTACATGTTAAGAAGTTTCAATTGGATGCAGCTTCATCAGCATTGAAGGAAGCCAAGTCTCTCTATGGTCCTACTGTAGTTTTCGGTATCCAATATACACTTGCATCAGGTGGAAGAAGTATAAATTTTCCGGTTGGAGACCTCCTAAATCCTGTATATGGAACATTAAACCAACTGACACAAACAAATGCATTTCCACAGATAGAAAATGTAAATGAACAGTTTTTACCTAATAATTTTTATGACGCAAGATTTAGAATCTCTCAACCTATTTATTACCCGGATCTAGCTATCAACAAAAAGCTTAAAGCTGAAGCAATTGTCACGAAAGAGTTGGAAGTCAAAGCATTCAAACGTGAATTAAGCAAAGAAGTAATGATCGCATATTTTTCTGTAATGACAAGTAAAAAGGCTATTGCCATTTATGAATCGGCAGATACTTTGATCACTGAGGCAAAACGAACTACTCAAAGTATGATTAAAAATGGTATTGCATTGCCATCTGCATTTTCCAGAATCGAAAATCAAGCATCCAATAATATGAGTCAAAAAATAGATGCAATGGCAAAGCATACAAATGCAATAAGTTATTTTAAATTTCTGACAGGAATGACAAAAGATGAAGTTATCGAAGAAATTGAACTACCTGAATTGCCAGTAATTATTGATGATAAGGTAGGATTAAGGGAAGATATCCAACAAATCAACCAAGGAATAAAGATGCAGTCGCTTGCAATAGAAAAAGAGAATAATTATTATATCCCTAAAATCGGTGCTCAATTGGATTTGGGGTCACAGGATTTTGATTTTGGTTTTGAGCCGTACGCTTTATTGGGTATAAATTTGGAAGTAAATATTTTTGATAGTAAAAGAAATTCCTATAAAAAAGAAGCTATAAAAGCTGAAATATTATCATTGGAATCACAAAAGTCCCATGTAGAAGATTTGATTTCTCTTCAAATTGAAATAGCTAAAGAAAATGTGCTTTCAGCTATTAATCAAGCAAATACATACAAATCAAGAATTACCGCCACTGATAGAATCTATCAAGATGTACAAAAGAAATATCGTGAAGGTACCGCAAATTATCTAGATCTGATAGATGCTCAAACACAAGTCACACACATAAATCAACAATACAACATAGCACAAAATAATGCTTGGGTAAAGTGGGCAGAATATATATATGCAACTGCTTCATACCCAATTTAATAAAATCATCATCTACTTTATTTTCTCTCAAATCTAAAATCAAAATTTTCTAAGATGAAATACGTAACCATTATCATAGCTCTCACAGCACTTTGTTTTTTGGCTTGTAAAAATGAAACAAAGGTTGACAATAGTCCCACCGAAAAAACGGATATCAATAGTGTATATATCAAGACAGTACCTATCGAAAATGTGGTCGAGGCATCTCAGATGAATGCACTAGGTATTATTTATAGCGAATCAGAAGCAAAACCATCATTTAAAACAGGTGGAATTATTGCGAAAACATATGTAAAGGAAGGAGATATGGTAAGACAAGGTCAGTTACTAGCCACCTTACTTATGGATGAAATAAATGCCCAAGTCCAACAAGCTGAAGAAGGTCTGATTAAAACTGAAAGAGACATGAATCGGCTAAAAAATTTATTAGCAGATAGTGTAGCTACATTAGAGCAATACCAAAATACCAAAACAGCATATGAGGTTGCAAAAAGGAATGTAGAAATAGCAAGATTTAATAAAAATTATAGTGAAGTACGATCCCCTATTTCTGGCAAAGTGATCAAACACATCATGAGAACTGGAGAAGTGGTAGGACCGGGTACACCAATATTTGCTATCATGGGTGTAGGGAATAAAGATTGGATTATAAAAGCAGGGCTGACTGATAGGGATTGGGCTAGGGTGAATAATGATGATAAGGTAGAAATACAATTGGATGCTTATCCAGGACAAACATTTGAAGGAACAGTGAAAAACAAAACTTCAGTGGGCGGTAATGCAAGCGGAACATTTGATGTAGAAATCAGATTCAAAAACCAACCTAAAAATTTAGCAGCGGGATTGACTGCAAAGATTATTATTAGTACCAAGTCAAAGGATTCATTTGTCGTCATTCCACTAGAATCATTAGTCAGATCGAATGGTAATAAAGGCACTGCTTTTACTGTAGAAAATGGCAAAGCAAAAAAACTAGAGCTAACTATAGCAAAATTGCTTGGTGATAAGGTATCTATCAGTGGTGGATTGGAAGGTGTAAATGAAATAGTTACCACAGGTGCCATGTATCTAGAAGAAGGAGATAAAGTCATAGTTCAATAATATTTACCACCAAAAAACAATACAAAAATGGGCTTTAATAAATTTTTTGTAAAAAACTGGCAGTTTACATTGGTAATATTTATTGCAGTAATGGTATTAGGTATCAATGCTTTACTCAATATGCCTAGAGGAGAAGATCCGCCATTTGGTGCACCGATTTTTTCAATCGTTGTGGTATATCCTGGTACAAATCCAAAGGACATGGAAAAACTCATTGCAGATCCTATAGAAGAAGAATTGTATCAACTCACTGATGTAAAAAAAATCAACACTACCATCAAAGATGGACTAGTAGTCATGCTTGCAGAATTTAATTATGGCGTAGATGTAGAGTCAAAAAACAATGATGTCATCAGAGAAATAAATAAGATCAGACCAGAATTGCCAGAAGGAATTATCCTATTAGATATTAAAAAAGCATCTAGTAGTGACGTGGCTATCTTGCAAACGGCTATGATATCTGACACTGCATCCATGGAGCTGATGAAAAAACATGCAGAATTACTAGAAAAAAATATTGAAAAAATAAAGGATATAAAATGGGTAGAAGTACAAGCGGCTCCCGAAAGACAAATTAAGATTGCACTCGATCTCGAAAAAATGGGTGTAATGAAACTTGGTTTGAATCAGGTGTTAGGTCTTTTGCAAGCCAATAATATCAATATTCCTGGAGGCGATATCGATCTTGGACACCGAAAATATAATATCAAAACGACATCTGAATATGAAAATATCGATGATATAAAAAATACAATAGTCCAAGTGACACCTGAAGGTCGAATGGTCAAGTTAGATCAGATTGCACAAGTGTATTATGAAGAAGAATCGTATGACCACATCGCAAGGTATAACGGCCGACGAGCAATTTGGGTAAATTCGGCTATGAAAGACAAAAAGAATATCATTTCTACTCGAGCACAAATCCAAAAAGTCCTAGACGAATTTGAAAACACATTGCCTGAAGGTATCAAATTGGAACAAGCATTTGACCAAGAAAAAGGCGTGAAGAATAGACTAGGTGGACTTGGAAGAGATTTTGCAATTGCCATTTTTTTGGTATTGCTGACCTTGCTACCATTGGGGACAAGAGCATCGTTTATTGTGATGATATCTATTCCACTGTCATTAAGTATTGGGTTGTTCCTCCTAGATTTGATGGGTTATACTCTCAATCAACTTAGCATCGTAGGTATGGTAATAGCGCTTGGACTATTAGTAGATGACAGTATAGTAGTCGTTGAAAATATAGAACGATATATGCGAAAAGGCATCAGTGCCAAAGAAGCAGCCGTATCAGCGACCAATCATATTATGGTGGCCATTTTAGGTTGTACAGCTACTTTATTATTAGCGTTTCTTCCACTTGCCAATTTGCCAGAAGGTTCGGGCGACTTTATCAGGTCATTGCCTATGGCAGTAATGGTCACTGTATTGGCTTCATTATTTGTTTCCGTCACGATTATCCCTTTTTTGGCTAGTATTTTATTAAAAGAGCATGAGGGTGACAGCCAAAATGAAGGCAATTTCTTCTTCAGAGCTTTCAAAACTTACGTCAATAGTCCCTATCAAAGACTGCTGGAATGGTGTATGGGGCACCCTTGGTTAACTTTGTTGGTGGCAGGTTTGATATTTATGGCGTCATTATTATTGGTTCCAACATTAGGGTTTAGTTTATTTCCGGAATCGGAAAAACCGGTCATAACCATAGATATAGAGACAGAACCTGGATCAAATCTAATGCACACCGATGTCGTGGTAAGGAAAATAGAGCGTCAATTGCTCCAAATGCCAGAAGTACACCACATCGCTAGTAATGTAGGTAAAGGAAATCCTCGTATTTATTATAATGAATTTCAAAAACAAACCGCAGCAAACCTTGGACAAATCATCGTCTATCTTGATGAAAAAGCACATGTACCTGAGATTATTGCATTTGCCGAAAAGGCACGTTTAGAATTGTCTTCTTTAGCTGGTGCAAAAATTGAAGTTAAAAGATTTCAGCAAGGTCCGCCTATCACTGCGCCAGTAGAAATAAGGGTCTTGGGCAATAATTTGGATACATTAGATGGACTCAGTACGGAGATAGAAAATCTTTTTAAAGAAAGAGAAGGTACACTATATGTGAGAAATGACCTGAAATACAAACAATCGGATATGGTCATCGAAGTAGATAAACAAAAAGCTGGATTGTATGGACTGACTGGTGGTGAAATCGCAAAAACAGTTCGTCTAGCCATCGCAGGAATTGAAATAGGAAATATCAAAAATGATGATGGTGATGAATACAAATTGAACGTAAGTATTCCACAAAATACTGAAAATGCCCTTGAAACATTCAATAAAATCAACGTTACTGCCCTAAGTGGGGCACTCGTACCTTTGAACAGTATTGCAACTATCGCTCTGAGACCTTCGGCTTCAATCATACGACATTACAATAAAGAAAGATATGCCTTGGTAAGTAGTTTTGCCCAACAAGGATTTAATGTAGATGCACTTACAACTTCAATTTTGGATGACATAAGTAAGGCTATCAAATTGCCTCAAGGATATCGGATCGTTGCAGCAGGCGAAAGAGAGTCGAGAGAAGAGTCGTTTGGTGGAATAGGTACGATAATAGTATTGACAGTTTTCGGATTATTGGCGATATTAATTCTTGAATTTAGAACATTCAAATCTACCTTGATCGTATTGAGTGTGATTCCCATGGGTATTATTGGAGCGTTATTGGCATTATATTTTGCTGGCGAATCATTATCGTTTGTAGCTTCAGTGGGGATAATTGCATTGATCGGTATTGAAATCAAAAACTCCATCCTGATGGTAGATTATACCAATGGTCTCAGAGAACAAGGCATGGGACTTTATGAAGCAGTTATGGACGGTGCGGAAACAAGATTCTTACCCATTTTGCTTACATCAATGACAGCTATTGGTGGCTTGACTCCTTTAGTGTTAGAAAGTTCACCATTGATAAGTCCACTTGCCATTGTGTTGATAGGCGGTTTGATCAGTAGTACGTTATTAAGTAGATTGGTTACGCCTATTTTGTACAAGTTGATTCCACCACAAGTGGAAGTAAAAACCGCTTCAGAGACGAATAAATAAAAGAATGATTTTTGCGAGATTATATTTGGAATAAAGGTTTTATTGGTCTATTTTCTAGCATAATGACTATTTAAATGTAGTTTTGCAGGAAAATAGAAGCCATATGACTTTGAGATTTTTTATATTTATTTTTATAACAAATGTAGGTTTCATACATGCACAAGAGTATGCTAGGCCTCAGTACAATATTGAAGCAGAGTTAGATACTGCCAATAATAGTGTTGAAGTTTTGACAAAAATAGATATTCCCGCATCTCTTGGTTTACCTAATGATACCATTTGGTTTCATTTATGGGCAAATGCTTATAGCAATACCAATAATGCATTTACAAAAGAGCAACTTAGTTTTGGGAGCACAAATTTTTATTTTACAAAAGAAAGCAAACTTTCTAAAATATCAGATTTGATTGTAAAGTCTGGTAATCAGTCGTTAAGCTATGTTTTTAAGGATGATGGACAAGAGATCGTGGGAGTCATAGTAAAAGATATTTTATCATTTAATGACAACATCTCTTTTAATTACAAACTTAAACTTCCTTATCTAAGAGATGGATTGGGTTATAGAAAAGGAGATTATTTTTTAAGAAATTTTTATCCGAAGCTTGCTATTTATGAAGAAAATCAATGGCAAGTAAGCCAACATAGACAGTTTGCGGATGAACAAGGTTACCGAAGTAATATAAAATTAAAATTAATCACACCGGGTGGATTTGATTTTTATGCTAATGGATCAATAGTCTTGGATGATTATTTTGTGACGATTTCTGCGACCAATATTTTGGATCTCACAGTGACAATGTTTAATGAGAAAAAAAGAAATATTTTGGGTATATTAAGTTATCCCGATCACAAAAGTGTACCCTTTGATATTGTGGTGATTGACTCATCTCTTTATAAAGATAGCCTTGAGAAAATGGTGAAAGGATTAGAAAAAAGTTTTAAAGCAATGTCTGAAAAATTTGGCCCATATCCATATGAAAAACTGATTATCATGATAGGTGAGAAATGTGTTAATTGTTTTCTGAGCGATGGATTCATAATGGAAAAAGCTGATGATGATGAGGTTTTAAGTGATTATATTGCCGATTTTTTGTCAGCTATTTGGGTTCGTGGTAGTTTTGATATCAGCTCTCATAATCATCCATGGATGCAGAGAGGATTGATGTCTTATTTTTATGAGAAGTATGCCATTCAAAATGAGAAAATAGACAATAAAAACGAATTTTCATCATCTTTTGTGGATGATATGTATCTTAATCAAAGGTTGAGATTAGTACCATCATTAAATTCACAACCCACAGATAATATACCAGAAATAGAATGGCGGAAACGTAGGAAAAAATCCGCTGCTTTTTTTATGCACGCTGATCAACTAGCTGGTGAGGAAAATTTTATCAAAACATTACAGCAACTATCTGAAAAGAAGTTAAGAATCACACCAGACATTTTTATCAAACAGCTTAGTATTGAAAATGGAAAGTCCCTAGATTTACCATTAAAAAAGTACGTGTATGAAAATCCTGTAACTGATTATGCTATTAAAGATTTGAGAAATGATAATGGGTTTTACTCTGTGATTATGCAAAACCGTGGTCCAGATTCTCTACCATTTATTCTATCATTTGTAGAAAATACTGGGTCACTGCAAGAGTTTTTTGTAGATGGCAGAATGGGTGATTTTGTAGTCAAAACAGATGTTAAAAGTCTAGACAGCTTCAGTATCATAACGATCGATAAATCAGGTACATTGCCAGAGATAGACAGAGAAAACAATCATTACTTTCCGCAGCGAAATAGTCGACGAGGCCCAATAAAGATGATAGGTTTGGTTTCAGACGGTGATACAAGAAGAAGAGATTTGAGATTTATGATTGCTCCAGCATATAATGACAATGATGGTATTATGCTAGGTACATCGTTTTCTAATAGTAATATTAATGATCCAAAAATATTTAGGTTTGCAATAACACCATTTTATTCATTTGTAAACCAGAAATTACTTGGGCAAGCATGGGCTAGTTATCATCAGTTTATGTCGAATAGCAATAAAATTCAAAGCATAGAATATCGAGCTGGTATAAAGTCATTTGACATGGATCGAAACAGGCAATTGGATTATGCACAAAGATATATCAGAATAGATCCATCCATCACCATCCATTTTAAACACAATGGTAATAAAGTCAAAAGATCATCTTTAGCGATAAAATCATTTTTAATAAGTGAAGAATACCCACAATATAATCAAACTGTTTATTCGGGTTTAGAAAATCAAAATTCGCTTATTCATAGAATGGAGTACAATTATAAATCCATCTCTACACTTTCATCATCTGGGCTACTGTTAACCTTAGAACAACAATCTTACAAACCTATCGAACAGAAAGAAAACTATCTCAAATTGACAGCTGTACTAAATCAAAGATATATGTATGCAAAAGACAAAAATATTTACATTAGAGGATTTGCTGCAGGATTTTTGATCAATTCACAGAGAGAGTCAGGAAGTTATCAAAATCTATTTAGTAGAGGTAGTATTGCTTTGATACATCAAGGTCATAATGATTATACATATGATGAATATTTTTTCTCAAGACAAAACCAAAATAGAACGCATGATAATTTCACAAGTTTGGCACAAGGTGGTGGGTTCAAAACACCTATTGGTTCTGCTTTTAGTTATGGATCTAGCAATCATTTTGCAGCTTCTATAAATGTAAGTTTTGACTTACCAGTTTTGCCTTTAAGGGCTTATTTTGATGCGGGTAGCTTTAGTACATATGAAAGCATAGACCAAAACATGCCTGAGATAAAGGAGTTTAAAAACAATTTCATGTATAACGCTGGTTTTTCATTTAATGTTAAGGATATATTTGCTATACATATACCAATCATTTATTCTGAAGATCTTGGCAATATTTACAAAGGGCAACATGATACATTTTTTAAAAGAATTAGTTTTTCTTTAAATCTTCATAAATTGGATTTTTGGAACGAAAAAGATCCTTTTCAAGACTAAATTTATTCGCTTAATCATAAACACATTTTATCATGATCGTAGGTATAGTTGGCGCAGGTGCAATGGGAGCAGGCATAGCCCAAGTAGCTGCTATGGCAGGAGCTGAAGTAAGAATTTTTGACAAAAGTCAAGAGGCAAAATCAAAAGCTTTACAAAATATACAGTCTAGTGTTGACAAATTTGTCGAAAAAGAAAAGATCTCTACATCTGAAGGAGTTGCAATAGTAGGCAGAATATACCTTTGCGAAAAGCTTGAGACTTTATCTGATTGTGACCTGATTATTGAAGCAATAATCGAAGATATTAATATTAAAAAAGAAATTTTCCAAGCACTCGAATCGGTCGTTTCTTTAGATTGTATTCTTGCATCAAATACATCATCACTATCCATCACTTCCATTGCTTCCGTTCTCAAAAAGCCCGAAAGGTGTATAGGAATTCATTTTTTTAATCCACCTGTTTTGATGAAATTAGTGGAGATTATTCCTGCCGTTCAGACTGACGCTTCCATTACATCACAAGTAAAAGATATTATTACACTATGGGGCAAAACAGCTGTCATCGCTAAAGATACACCAGGTTTTATTGTCAATAAAGTAGCAAGACCATTTTATAGTGAGGGTATAAGAATCTTAGAAGAAGGGATAGCTGATGTCGTGACCATAGATCATGCGATGACCAAAAATGGATTTAAGATGGGACCGTTTACACTCATGGATTTTATAGGACACGATGTTAATTACAAAGTGACTGAATCCGTGTGGAAATCATTTTTTTACGATACCAAATATAGACCATCTTTTACCCAACAACGTCTTATGGAAGCAGGATATCTTGGACGTAAAAGTGGTCGTGGATTTTATGATTATAGCAAAGACAATGTATTGACACCGAGTGAAGACCAAGACCTATTGGATTCGATTTTTATCAGAATCATTAGCATGTTGATCAATGAAGCAGCTGATACTGTTTATCAGCAAATATGTTCAGCAGAAGATGTAGAACTTGCCATGACATTGGGTGTCAATTATCCAAAAGGTTTATTAGAATGGGGCAATAATCTAGGATATGTAAAAATTGTAGAACATTTAGATAGTCTTTATAGCATATACCATGAAGAAAGATATAGGGTATCTCCCTATTTAAAAAAATTAGCAAAAATTTAAGATTTTTTATAAACACATTTTTGTTGTTTTTATGTTTAATGGAAAATAAAGTTAAACAAGATGAACATAAAAAATATCATAATAGCAATCATTGTACTTAGTGTTGGCTTTTTAATTGGTTCAAATTTTAAGAATAAAAATACTGATGCAGATGCACTCTCAGCAGAAATAAAGAATACTAATGATCAATCTAATTTGCAAAAAGATGGACATAGAAGAGATGTTTCTCCAATGCAGTATCTTACAAGTTCTGAACAAGCGACCATAGATTTATTTGAGAAATCTGCACCATCAGTATGTTTTATCACAACTATAAATTCTAGAGAAGATCAATGGACAAGAAATGTGACTGAAGTACCGAGAGGTACAGGTTCAGGCTTTATTTGGGATGAAAACGGGCATATTATTACCAATTTTCACGTAATCGAAGGTGGGAATAAGTTTAAAGTGACTTTATCAGATGGATCAAGTTGGGTAGCAGTCGTAGTAGGTGTTGAACCTAATAAAGACCTCGCAGTATTAAAAATTGATGTCCCACAAGTAAAACTTAAACCTATTCCCGTTGGTCAATCTTCTACTCTACGTGTTGGCCAATCGGTTTATGCTATTGGGAATCCATTTGGACTTGACCAATCTTTGACTACGGGCGTGATAAGTGCTTTGGGCAGAGAAATAAAATCTTTGACAGGTAGACCCATAAGAGATGTCATTCAGACCGATGCAGCCATCAATCCTGGTAACTCAGGTGGTCCCTTATTGGACAGTTCTGGGAGACTTATTGGCGTTAATACTATGATTTACAGTCCATCAGGAGCTTCGGCAGGTATCGGATTCTCTATTCCTGTCGACGAGGTAAATTGGGTAGTTTCAGACTTGATTAAATATGGAGAACTCAAAAGACCTATTTTGGGTGTAGAATTATTACCTACACAGTATGCTCAAAATTGGGGTGTAGAAGGCGCGATGATTCTTTCATTGACAGCGAATGGTGGTGCTGCAAAAGCAGGTTTAAAAGCGCTTAATAGAAATAATTCCGGGGAGATCATTTTTGGTGACATTATCACTGCTATAAATAACCAAAAAGTGACATCAAACAATGACTTGATTCTTACTTTAGAAAAATACAATCCAGGTGAGAAAGTAAAGGTTGAGTTTTTGAGAGACAATAATTTGAGACAAGTGATGGTTACACTAGGTTCTTGATATTGACCAAATTAGTAAGTATTTGAGAACTGGCTAATTTATACATTTAATTTTTTATATTTGTATAAGATAATTATAACAAAGGGGCTTATAATTTAGATAAATAATTATGTGAAAATTCATGGTTACTAAATAAAAAGTGTTGTACAGACTACATATCTTTACTTTCCAAAAATAAGTGCAGTTATTTTTAATGATCTGATTAGCAGTGCTATTCGGATATTTTAATTTGTACAATTTTCTGGTTATAAAAATGTAACTCATGCTCATCTCAACTCAAAAACTTATTAAAGGAACTTTTCAAATTTCCTTGATTTTTCTTTTTTTTACTTATTTTTCTAACGTTGGATTTAGCCAATGTGGTTTAAGTTTTAAAAATATAATTGATCCGTCATCCTGCTATGCCTATGATGGGTCTTTTGAAGTTTTGGCAACAGGACAAGCCGGAAATCCATGCAAAAGATTAATTCAAATCTTTAAGAATGATACTTTATTGATACAAGGTCTTGAATCCATTAAAGTAACAGGTATAAATTCAGGTGACTATAAAGTAATAGCACATAATGATTGTGGATGTCAGGTACTAGAATCAAAAATGATATCAGTATCTGGAGGAACACCTACTAAATTGACGCCTCATGTTAATCTCGGTTTCGGTAGTTATCAATCTAATTATGTTGGTGTTTGTAGAGGTGCAAATGTAAACTTAGGACTGCAATCTTTAGGATTAACTAATCTGCTCATCTCTGGCCCAAATGGATATGCAGATGCTACACCAGATGGCAGCACTTTTTGGACCTTGACTAATGTACAGCCTTCTCAATCAGGACTCTATACTATAAGATATACTAATGTGAGAGGATGTATTTCTACTACAAGCATAATGCTTAATGTAGGTGGAATCACTGTAAATGCAGGACCAGATAAAGTTGGGTGCATAGGTACTGAGCACAATATACAAACTACGGTAACTGGTCAAGCCATATGTAGAGAAACGTGTCCTACTACCCTAGATTCACTTTTGGTTAATTGGACATTAGATCAATGCAATGCTTCTAACCAAAACCATCAATTAGATTATTCAGAGTTTACCCCTTCTTATCCATCTTTGGGAAATTGCACGTCTGTTTCAGCTACAAATCTTTTTAGACTTCAAGGCGAACACTCATGTACACCAGTTAACGGAAGTTATGCGGGAGATGTAGGTATCTGTGTCCCTGCAATGAATAGTTGTGATCCTGCTGATTATAATTCAGACAATGCTATCAGATTTGAAGTGACATTGACACCAGCTGAAGCAGGAAGGATTACTGGTTTTTCTTTTAATGAACAATCACCTTTCGATTGGATGACTACTAATGGAGCCAAGGGTAAAAATAATTATAACACTAAATATCTCATCAGAGTATATAAAAATGACTTATTAATATATTCAGAAGATGATAGGTTTACGGAAAGAACATGGAATGTAGAAAATTTTGATTTTAGTACTAATCCAGATTTTGCTATAACAGAAACCGCAGTATTTCGCTTTGAGTTGAGAGGATATTGTGTTAATAATGTTGGTGGTAATATGTCTGGCTGGGAAGTCGATAACATTAAAGTATTTGGTGGATGTTGTAGTGGATTGTCATCAAATGATGCTTTTTCTTATCTTTGGTCTACGGGTGACACTACAAGTAACATTGTGGTAAATCCAAGTACAACTACTTCATATGGTGTGACAGTAACAGATTGTAAAGGTTGTCAGCACTCAGATACTGTTTTAGTACGAGTGAATAGTTTGCCAATAGCAAATATAAATGGTATTCTAAGCATTTGTACTGGTGGATCTACAGTTTTAACGGCTTCAGGTGGAACATCATATATATGGAGTACAGGTGAGACAAGCGCATCCATTTCATTGACCCCAATAATTACTCAGTCATACAGTGTGACTGTTACTGATGGTAATGGTTGTCAGTCAAGTGCAAGTGCTACAGTAATAGTCAATCCTTTGCCATCACCTACAATATCAGGGGATTTAGAGATTTGTCTAGGCGAATCCACTACTTTGACTGCATCTGGAGGTATGGAATATGAATGGAGTACAGGCGAAACAACCGCAAGTATTACTGTATCACCTAGTACGAATACGACTTACATGGTGATGGCCAAAGATATCAATGGTTGTCAAGATTATACTACCGTGATTGTCTTGGTTCGACCAGTGCCTTCTGCACAGATTTCTGGAGATAATGTCATTTGTATTTCTGACAGCACATCATTGCTTGCATCTGGTGGCTCAAGTTATCTATGGTCTAATGGGATGACATCAGCTTCCATTAAGGTAAGTCCAACAGTTAATACAGATTATGTAGTTACTGTAAGCAATATATTTGGTTGCTTTGACACAGCAAGTATTTCAGTAACGGTCAATCCTCTTCCAATTGCTATCATCACTGGAAACAATAGTTTTTGTGTTGGTAAGTCATCATTACTTACGGCATCAGGTGGAGTTTCATACGAATGGAGTACTGGTGCTATGACAACTTCTATAATGGTAAATCCTGGTTTGAATACAACCTACACGGTTACGGTTACCGATGTGAATGGATGTACTGCAACAGCTAGCAGAATGGCTTCAGTAATGTCACTTCCTGATGTAAATATTAATGGAGAAGATCAGATCTGTGAAGGTTCTTCAGTATTATTGACGGCAACAGGTGGTGTTCAATTCTTATGGAATACTGGTGAAATTCAAAATGTAATATATGTAACACCTAGTACCACAACAACTTATAAAGTTACAGTCACGGATACGAATGGATGTACTGGCACAAGTGCTTTTGCTGTAGTTGTTAATCCTAATCCGGAGTTGGAAGTAACTGGATCTGACGAATTTTGTATTGGAGGAAGTGCAACCCTGACAGCAAATGTAACAGGTACAACTATTTGTCAAGAAGATTGCGAAGACGAGTTATTATTAATTTGGAATCTTGATGCATGTAATGCCAATGGTGCAAATAATCAGAACAATTACGAAGAGTTTACTTCCATTAGTATTTCAAATGGTGGTATGTCAAGTGTAACTGGTTCAAGTTTAAGTCGTGAAAGAGGCGACCATTCTTGTACACCTGATGGCAATGGAGGAGCTGGTCTTTGTTTTGGCGTACTAGAAAGTTGTGATCCTAATAATTATAATCCAATAAATGGTCTAAAATTTTCAGTGGTTTTAGATCCAAATGAAACTGGTAGTCTTACAAAATTGACTTTTAGAGAGCAATCACCACTTATATGGGTGACGACAAATGGGTCATCTGGCATCAATGACTACAATGAAAAATATCTGATAAGGGTATATAAAAATGGAGAATTAGTTTTCTCACAAAATGAATTATCAACTGAAAGAGCATGGAATGTAGAGACTTTTGATTTTTCTAATCATGCTGAATTTAATAATTTGACAACTACCACGACCTTCACTTTTGAGCTTTACGGATATTGTACAGTTGATCGTGGTGGCAATATGCCTGGTTGGGAGTTAGATGATATAAAAATATATGGTGGAGAATGTCCGTCATCTCCGACAATTGAATCA
The DNA here is from genome assembly GCA_035299145.1 of Saprospiraceae bacterium. GTDB lineage: Bacteria > Bacteroidota > Bacteroidia > Chitinophagales > Saprospiraceae > OLB9. The sequence goes on along the minus strand of DATGWZ010000023.1, from coordinate 2,137 downwards.
TCTTCTTATCTTTGGTCTACTGGTGATACCACAGCACAAATTATTGTTACCCCAAATGAAACAACAACATACACGGTCACAGTCACTGATTGTAATGGATGTTCTGCTACGGATTCTGCTTTTGTTACAGTATTCCCACTTCCAATAGTCTCTATTACAGGGCTAGACGCGATTTGTTTGGGAGACTCTACTTCTTTAATTGCTAGTGGCGGAATCGATTATAAATGGAGTAACGGTGCAACAACAGCTGAAATAACAGTTTCACCAACCGAAACAACAACTTACAGCGTAACAGTCACAGATTCCAATAATTGTGAGAACACATCACAAAAAACGATTACAGTTAATCCTAAACCTATTCCAGTGATTGTTGGAGATACAGAAATATGTTTAGGAGATACAGCTGTTTTATATGGATCTGGTGGTGGATCATATTTGTGGAGTACAGGAGAAACAACTTTTTCGATATCTGTCACTCCAATTGGAACTACATCATATTCTTTGACGATAACAAATGCGTTTTTGTGTAGTGATTCAGCAGTAACTACTGTTATTGTCAATCCACTTCCAGCAGTAAGCATTATTGGTAATACAGTATTATGTCTAGGTGAAAGTACTACACTAACAGCTAGTGGTGGCAATATCTATAATTGGAGCAATGGTGCTACAACAGCAAGCATTACTGTAAATCCAAGTATCACAACTACCTACACTGTGACTGTAATCGACCTAAATGGTTGTTCAGAAACAAGTAGTATTCAAGTAATAGTAAATCCTTTACCTACTATAATTATAAGTGGAGATACCGAAATCTGTATAGGAGACAACACGACTTTGACAGCGAGTGGTGGCAGTGTTTACATTTGGAATACTGGCGATACAACAGCTTCTATCAATGTTGCACCATCTGCAAATACAAATTATAGTGTCACAGTTACAGATGTAAATGGATGTAATGATTCTGCAAATGTAACAGTGATTGTAAATCCTTTACCAATAGTTACCATTACTGGAGATACTGAAATTTGTAGAGGACAAACCACATCTTTAACGGCAAGTGGTGGAACCATTTATAACTGGAGTAATGGAGCTTCTACACCAAATATTGATGTTAATCCAGATGAGACGACGACATACACAGTAGTAGTTACAGATGGGAACGGCTGTGTAAATACGGGAACAGTAACAGTCACGGTGAACCCACTACCAGTAGTCACGATCAGTGGTGATACAGAGATTTGTGTAGGCGAGAGCACGACCTTGACAGCGAGTGGAGGCAGTAATTATAGTTGGAGCAATGGCGCATCGACAACTAGCATCACAGTAAATCCAATAGTAACGACGACGTATGGTGTGACAGTAAGTGATGGCAATGGTTGTGAGAGTACAGGCAGTGTTACGGTCATCGTCAACCCACTACCGACGCCAACGATCGTAGGCGATACGGAAATATGTTTAGGCGAGAGTACGAATTTAGGTGTATTTGGTGGAGTTAGTTATGTATGGAGCAATGGCAGCACGACAGCAGCGATCAATGTAAGCCCATTGGTAACGACGCTATACAGTGTAACGGTTACGGATGGCAAAGGATGTAGTGCAGTAGCAAGTACAACAGTAACGGTCAATCCGCTACCGAATGCAGCGATCACAGGCGATACAGAAATATGTGTAGGCGAGGAGACGACCTTATATGCATCAGGCGGTGCAAGTTATGTATGGAGCAATGGCGAGACGACCTATTGGATCGATGTGAATCCGGTGGTAACGACAACATACAGCGTGACCGTCACAGACGTGAATGGATGTAAAGCAAGTACAAGTACGACAGTGACCGTCAATCCACTACCAGTAGTAACGATCAGTGGTGATACAGAAATATGTGTAGGCGAGAGCACGACGTTAACAGCGAGTGGTGGCAGTAACTACAATTGGAGCAATGGCGCTACAACAGCAAGTATAGAAGTGAGTCCAAGTGTGACGACAACATACAATGTAGTAGTAACAGATGGCAATGGCTGTAGATCTACCTCAAGTGTAACGGTGATCGTCAATCCATTACCAATAGCGAGCATCAGCGGAGATAACGCAATATGTATCGGAGACAATACGACGTTGACAGCGAGTGGTGGCAGTAGCT
>DATGWZ010000022.1:0-102870 GCA_035299145.1 Saprospiraceae bacterium | reverse complement strand
ATCACAGATAATAATGGATGTACAGCAAGTACAAGTGTAACAGTAACGGTTAATCCACGACCAACGGTAACAGCGAGTGCAAGTCCATCTACAATATGTATAGATGAGAGTAGTGTCTTGACAGCAGTAGGTGCTGGTGGTACACAACCATATACTTATGCATGGAGCAACGGACTTGGAGCAGGTGCTAGTAAAACTGTAAGTCCGATAGCAACGACAACGTATACTGTTACGATCACAGATAACAATGGATGTTCTGCAAGTACAAGCGTAACGGTAACAGTTAATCCACGACCAACAGTTACAGCAAGTGCAAGTCCATCTACGATATGTGTAGATGAGAGTAGTGTCTTGACTGCAGTAGGTGCTGGTGGTACACAACCATATACTTATGCATGGAGCAACGGACTTGGAGCAGGTGCTAGTAAAACTGTAAGTCCGATAGCAACAACAACATATACAGTTACCATCACAGATAATAATGGATGTACAGCAAGTACAAGTGTAACAGTAACTGTTAATCCACGACCAACAGTTACAGCTAGTGCAAGTCCATCTACGATATGTATAGATGAGAGCAGTGTCTTAACAGCAGTAGGTGCTGGTGGTACACAACCATATACTTATGCATGGAGTAACGGTCTTGGAGCAGGCGCGAGCAAAACAGTTAGCCCAACAACTACGACAACATATACTGTTACGATCACAGATAACAATGGATGTACTGCAAGTACAAGTGTAACGGTAACTGTTAACCCACGTCCAACAGTAACCGCAAGTGCAAGTCCATCTACGATATGTATAGATGAAAGCAGTGTCTTGACAGCAGTAGGTGCTGGTGGTACACAACCATATACGTATGCATGGAGCAACGGACTTGGAGCAGGCGCTAGTAAAACTGTAAGTCCAACAGCAACGACAACATATACTGTTACGATCACAGATAATAATGGATGTACAGCAAGTACAAGTGTAACGGTGACGGTTAATCCACGACCAACAGTTACAGCAAGTGCAAGTCCATCTACGATATGTGTAGATGAGAGCAGTGTCTTGACAGCAGTAGGTGCTGGTGGTACACAACCATATACTTATGCATGGAGCAACGGACTTGGAGCAGGCGCGAGCAAAACAGTAAGTCCAACAGCAACGACGACATATACTGTTACGATCACAGATAATAATGGATGTTCAGCAAGTACAAGTGTAACAGTAACGGTTAATCCACGACCAACGGTAACAGCGAGTGCAAGTCCATCTACGATATGTGTAGATGAGAGTAGTGTCTTGACAGCAGTAGGTGCTGGTGGTACTCAACCATACACTTATGCATGGAGTAACGGACTTGGAGCAGGTGCTAGTAAAACAGTAAGTCCAACAGCAACGACAGCATATACAGTTACCATCACAGATAACAATGGATGTACAGCAAGTACAAGTGTAACAGTAACGGTTAATCCACGACCAACAGTTACAGCAAGTGCAAGTCCATCTACGATATGTATAGATGAAAGTAGTGTCTTGGCAGCAGTAGGTTCTGGTGGTACACAACCATATACTTATACATGGAGCAATGGTCTTGGAGCAGGCGCAAGTAAAACAGTAAGCCCAACGGCAACGACAACATACACCGTTACGATCACAGATAACAATGGATGTACAGCAAGTACAAGTGTAACAGTAACTGTTAACCCACGTCCAACGGTAACAGCGAGTGCAAGTCCATCTACGATATGTATAGATGAGAGTAGTGTCTTGACAGCAGTAGGTGCTGGTGGTACACAACCCTATACTTATGCATGGAGCAATGGTCTTGGAGCAGGTGCTAGTAAAACAGTAAGTCCAACAGCAACGACAACATACACGGTTACCGTCACAGATAACAATGGATGTACAGCAAGTACAAGCGTATCAGTGACCGTAGAGCCAAAAGCAAAAGTGGGTGATTTCGTTTGGGAAGACAAAAATGCTAATGGAATCCAAGATCTTAATGAAATTGGTATAGGAAATGTTCCTGTAAGTATTTATGACGCAAATTCCAATGTTTTGGTAGATCAAACTAATACTTTAGGGAATGGATATTATGAGTTTAATGTTTGTAAAGGAACGTACTATATAGTGTTTGGTGAATACAGTAATTATTTTAGAACATTTGCTGATAAGGGAAGTGACCTAAGTGATAGTGATGCAAACCAAACAACTGGTAGAACAGAAAACTTTACTTTAAACCCGAGTGATAATAATTCGACGATAGATGCAGGATACTATAGACTTGCTTCAATTGGGGATTTTGTTTGGGAAGATATCGATGCTAATGGTGTTCAAGGTATGTTGGAAAATGGTGTACCAAATGTTGAAGTATCAATCACAGGTATATTGAACACAACAAATAGTATGGGATTACCTATACTGGTACCACCTAGTATTTTATTGACTGGACCAAATGGAGAGTATTTATTTACAAACTTGATACCTGGTCGTTATACTGTTGTGGTAAACAAACCAGATGGATATTTATTCTCACCTAAAGATCAAGGTGGTGATGATGCGAAAGATAGTGATAGTGACCCTGTCACAGGAGTCATGCCAGAAGAAACCCTTGAAAGTGGTGAAAATAATTTGACATACGATGCAGGTATTTATCCAGAAATTAATCTAGAGATAAACAAAACTTTTGTAAGTGCATTAGTACAAGCAAATGGTACTTATAATGTAACTTACAACGTAGAAGTAATCAATACAGGTGGTCCTGGTAAATATGATCTTAAGGATACACCTTCATTTGATGATGATATCAGCATTAATAGTTCTTCTTACAGCAGTACAGCTAGTGGAAATGCAGGAGGCGCATTGGCAGGTTCAGGTCCTTGGACATTGGCAAATGATCAGCAAATTGCGGCGTTCTCAAGTCATAACTATAGTTTAGTTGTAAATGTTACTTTAGATCTTACAAATGGTGTAGGTAATAATGTATACACTAAATGTGGAAGTAGCACTCAGTTACCATTACCTGGAGAAGGATTGTACAACAAGGCATCTGTAGATACTAATAATGATGGTGTCCCAGAAGATGAGGATGATGCTTGTGGCGATTTACCGAATATAACGTTAGTTAAGGATTTCGTAAGTGCTACGATAAATTCGAATGCTAGCTACAACGTCACCTATAAAATTACAGTTTCGAATACTGGTGGTGCATCAGGCGTGTATACATTGACAGATACACCTTCATTTGATAACGATGTGACTATAAATGATTGGTCATACTTCTTTAAAGATGTGAATGGTGGACTTGAATTTGGATCTGCGTTCCCAGGATCGCCAGTAGTTCCTGCTAGTTTGGGAACTTATACGATCACTGCTAATAATACACATGAATTCACACTTACCTTTAATGTCAATATGGACTTGAAAGCAGGTTCTACAGATGGTGGTGACAATGTGTATACAGCGTGTAGTGTAGCAGGTAATGGACCAGGAAGTAGTCCTAATCAAGGATTGTACAATCGCGCACAATTAGACAGAACAGGTGATGGCATAGCAGATCTTAGTGACGATGCATGTGGTGATTTGCCAAACATTACATTAGTAAAAGATTTTGTGAGTGCAACTATCAATAATGACGGTACACATAGGGTGATTTACAAGATTACAGTAGCAAATACTGGTGGGGCTTCAGGTAATTATACCTTAAAAGATTCTCCATTATTTGATGATGATATTACAATTAACGCTTGGGATTATACCTTTGTGGATGTAAATGCTGGATTCGGAAACGGACCATCGTTTATCGGAGCACCTGTGATACCAATCAATTTTGGTACTAAAACCCTTACAGCAGGCAACAGTCATATTTATACATTGGGCTTTAATGTGACGCTTGATTTAGCTACGGGATCTACAGATGGTGGTAATAATATTTATACGCCGTGTGCAGTACCAGGAAACGAATCAGGAAGTGCACCTAATCAAGGTTTATATAACCTTGCGAATGTAGATTTGACAGGAAATGGTGTGCCGAATTTGAGTGACGATGCATGTGGTGATTTACCTAATGTCATCATGGTCAAAAACTTTGTCACTGCCACTCCAAATGCGAATGGTAGCTACAATGTGACTTATCAGATTGTGGTAAATAATAATGGTGGTGCTGTAGGTACATATAGTCTGAAAGATACACCATTATTTGACAATGACGTGGTTATCAATAGTGGAAGCTACTCAGGTCAAGCAAGTGGTGCCATGAATACTTCAGGATCTACGACGCTAGCAAGCAGTGCTTCTATTACCGCAGGTAGTACCCACACTTACAATGTTAACTTCAATGTGACTTTGAATCTTGCTATTGGTTCACCTGATGGAGGTGACAATATCTATACATCTTGCGCAGTGTCAGGCAATGGTCCAGGTAGCGCAGCAGGACAAGGATTGTACAATAAGGCAGAATTGGATAAAACAGGAGATGGATTGACAGATGTCACTGACGATGCATGTGGAGATTTACCTAATGTCACCATGGTCAAAAACTTTGTCAGTGCCACTCCAAATGCGAATGGTAGTTACAATGTGACTTATCAAATCTTGGTAAATAATAATGGTGGTGCTACAGGGACATATGGTCTTAAAGATACACCATTATTTGACAATGATGTAGTAATCAATAGTGGTAGCTACTCTGGTCAAGCAAGTGGTACTTTAAATACAACTGGGTCTACAACTCTAGCAAGTAATTCGTCTATTATTGCAGGTGCAAACCATGTGTTTAACTTGACGTTTAATGTTACCTTAGACTTAAATGCAGGATCTACAGATGGTGGTGACAATGTTTACACAGCATGTGCACTAGCAGGTAATGGACCTGGAAGTAGCCCATTACAAGGCTTGTACAACAGAGCAGAATTGGACAGAAATAATGATGGTGTAACTGATTCTTCAGATGATGCTTGTGGCGATTTACCGAATGTAACGTTACAAAAACAATTCCTAAATGCAGTGCAGATTGCAAATGGTACCTATAATGTGACATACAAGATTACTGTAAACAATACAGGTGGTACATCTGGTAGCTATAGCCTTAAAGATACGCCATTATTTGACAAAGATATTGCTATCAATAGTGGTAGTTATAGTGGTCAAGCAAGTGGTACACTTAATACTATAGGTTCTACAACTTTAGCTTCCAATCAATCCATTGCATCAGGTGCTTCTCATGTGTACAACATTATCTATAATGTAACACTTGACATGGCAAATGATGACTTAGATGGTGGTGACAATGTTTACAACCCATGCGATTTATCAAGTTCAGATCCATCAAACAGAGCCAATAAAGGTTTGTATAACAAAGCTGAATTGGATAGAACAGGTGATGGTATCGTAGATGTCTCTGACGATGATTGTGGTGATTTACCTGGATCTATTGGAGATTTTGTGTGGGAAGATACAAATGCAAATGGTGTACAAGATTTTGGTGAGACAGGTATTCCTAATGTCATTGTAAGATTGTTAAACCAAGATGGTGTACAGATAGCATTTAAAGTTACTGGTCCAAATGGTGCATACATATTCAATAATTTACCGCCAGCAACATACAGAGTTAGATTTGAGAAACCAATGAGCTATATTGCAACGGACATGAACAAGGGGGCTAATCCTACCTTAGACAGTAATGCAGATCCAATTACAGGGTTTACAGAATTGATTCCATTAGCAGCAGGTGAAGACAATCTTACTATTGATGCAGGTTATTACAAACTAGCTAAAATAGGTGACTTTGTTTGGGAAGATAGAAATGCTAATGGTATTCAAGATCCATTAGAACCAGGCATTCCAAATGTCACAGTAGAATTAACTGGTACAGATGCTCGAGGTGGAGTTATCAATACTTCTACCACCACTAATGGTGTTGGTTTCTACGAGTTTGCTAACTTGGTACCTGGAACCTATGTAGTAAGATTTGTAAAACCGGGAGATTTGTATAAAGCTTCTCCTGCCAATGTAGGAATGGACGATGCAAAAGATAGTGACGCAAGTATTGTAAATGGCCAAACAGGTACTATTCTGTTAAAGTCAGGTGAAAACAATAATACAATTGATGCAGGATTTTTCAGATGTGCATATGTAGGTGATTATGTATGGTTAGATGATAATGGCACGAATGACTACGTACAAGATGGATCGGATGTAGGTTTGAATGGTATTTTGGTGGAATTGTATTCTACTGCAAATCCTGGTACACCAGTTCAAAGTATGTTGACCATTGATAATCCTAAATTCCCTGGACAGAAAGGTTATTACAACTTTGAAGTTTGTCAGGTAGGTACTTACTTTATCAAAGTAATCAAACCTGAGATATACGAATATGTACAGCCGAATATGGGACTTGATGATAGTAAAGATAGTGATATTATAGACTTCATAAATCAGAGTACGCTTACATTTACTGTTACATACGCTGCTATTATTGATGATGTAGATGCAGGTCTTAAGTCAAAACCATTGCCAGTAGAACTTTTGGACTTTACAGGTAGATACAATAGTAATAAAGATGTTAACGAATTGACTTGGGCAACAGCTTCAGAGGTTAATAATGATTACTTTGAGATCGAAAGAAGTTTTGAAGGACGTGCTTTTGAGTCAGTGGGTGTCGTAGAAGGAAAAGGTAATTCAACAAGTAGAGTGAGTTATGATTTCACTGACAAAGACATTTCATTAAATGGTACGTATACATACCGTCTAAGACAAGTAGATTTTGATGGTAGGTTTGAATACTCTAATTTGGTAAATATTGAAGTTTCAAGAAAGGGAGTTGTGAAAACAGCAATCTATCCTAACCCTTCAGTGAGTGATGTAAATCTTGATATCTACGCAGTAGAAGGAGCAGCAGTAAAAGTTGATATCTATGATAATTTAGGTAAATTAGTAATCCAAGGATTCATTAATGAAGTGATGACAGGCAATGTTAAAACATCGAAAATTGAGTCAGGAAGACTAAATGAAGGAGTATATTATATAGTAGTCAATGTAGATGGAGAGTCATCAACACACAAATTGATTATTATAGAATAACGTTTTCAAATTCAGGTGTTTATGTTGTAATAACGTAAAGCTAAATTTAATCGGAATGAGGGGAGTCAGTAATGGCTCCCCTTTTTTGTTTTTTACAAATTGTCTAAGGAATGTCATATTTGAATATAAAACAAAAAATTATTTTGTATATATTAATTATTATAATATATTTGTCCTGCAATTAGTACGGAGTTATGTAACATTATACACTCTTCAAGCAACTTTTTACTTTTAATTGCGGCACATTCAACCTACCTTTTTTCTTTGTATTTTAAGTACCCGTAATTTAAATTTTTATGTTTAATTTGAGTGATGAATCAAACGAAACGAACACAGTTGACAGTTTTGAGAAAAGGAAAGCCGAAATATCTTTAGATATATTCTTGAGCCAGCAAACCAATATAAAAAAACCTTCTATCGGGGACACATTGACTATTGTTAAGCCTGCTAAAAGGTAGTTCAAGTTAATAAGAACTTTGTAATGGGCTCTTGGCTCTTATTTTTTTATGTAATCTTAATTTGAAGGAGATACTTTAAAGATTAATTCTGTTTTTATGCTATACTATAAGGCTGTCTAATAATATCGATTATGGATACACTTTCAAAAGGCTATATCTAAAGTGATTAAACAATTATTTATTTTGGTTTTCCAAAATGGATGTAACTGTGAAAACTACAACTTCATTAACATTTGACATGATTGTTGGGTAAGTTTATTTTACCATTTAAATTATTTTGGACTTAGTTTTGATTGGAGTACTAGTGGAGTATAAGCTTAAGGCATTACTAGTTTACATGGAGTGTCATGCTAGCGTCTATGTAGTGTGGTCGGGCCAAGGTCGAGACAACCTCGACACAACCTTGGGACAAGGTCGGGACAACCCTTTTGTGTTTTTAGTGAAAAATGGCAGTTTTTAGGCGTTTAGGGCTAGTTTTAGTATTGAATTCAAATTGGAGTAGCCTTTGATTTTTTATAGTACAATCAGGTATAAAGATACAATTTTTTGATTAGAAAATGGGTAGATTTTGAAAGATTTTTATAGGAAATTTTAATTGCCACTAAGGCGCAAGGGCGCAAAGGTGTGACAAAAATAGGTAGGATGCCGTTTTTGTTGTTGGATTTGTTGATTTGTTGATTTGTGGATTTGCTTATGCAGAGGGAGCTTCGCGTTATTTATCGTATATTTTTAATGGCTAAAGTTGTTTCGTACCTAAAGGCACGGATGTATGTTTTCATTATTATTTTCTACCGATATTTTGTCCCTAGTGGGACATGTTTAGTTCATTTGGGTTAGCTGAGTTTTATATCTCACAGATTAAGCGGATTTCGCAGATTTTTTTTGGAAAAGAATATTGCCACAAAGGCTCTAAGGCACTAAGTGATGACAAAAAATAGGTAGGATGCCATTTTTGTTGTTGGATTTGTTGATTTGTTGATTTGTGGATTTGCTTATGCAGGGAGAGCTTCGCGTTATTTATCGTATATTTTTAATGGCTAAAGTTGTTTCGTACCTAAAGGCACGGATGTTTGTTTTCATTATTATTTTCTACCGATATTTTGTCCCTAGTGGGACAGGTTATGGGGCATTTGGTTCAGTTGAGTTTTATATTTCACAGACTACGCAGATTTCGCAGATTTTTTTAATGGAAAAGAATATTGCCACTAAGGCTCGAAGGCACTAAGGTGTGACAAAAATAGGTAGGATGCCATTTTTTTTGTGGGATTTGGTGATTTGTTGATTTGTGGATTTGCTTATGCAGGGGGAGCTTCGCGTTATTTATCGTATATATTTAATGGCTAAAGTTGTTTCGTACCTAAAGGCACGGATGTATGTTTTCATTATTATTTTCTACCGATATTTTGTCCCTAGTGGGACAGGTTTAGTTCATTTGGGTTAGCTGAGTTTTATATCTCACGGATTAAGCGGATTTCGCAGATTTTTTTTGGAAAAGAATATTGCCACTAATGCTCGAAGGCGCTAAGGTGTGACAAAAATAGGTAGGATGTCTTTTGTGTTTTTGTTTCGTACCTAAAGGCACGGATGTATGTTTTCATTATTATTTTCTACCGATATTTTGTCCCTAATGGGACAGGTTTGGATGGTTGTATTTTAGAGATTGTAGGTAAAGTAGAGTAAAAACTTTCGCTCATCAGTCTTCGTTACACTCAGCATAATGGTCGAAAGTGAAGCAGAGAAATGTTAAGGAAAGTGTTAAAATTTAAAGTGTTAAAATTTATTTAATCCCACTGTCAGTAGAAATAGCGTTAAAGTTCCGTTAAGGCCGCATTAAATGGGGTATTACGTTCGTTAGTAAGGTAATAAAATTATTTAATTATGGGCACTCAAGTTTCTCTTATTCAATTTGTAGGTAGAGTAGGTAATACGGTAAGTTATTATCTGAATGAAGAACTCGTCTCTCGGACGATAGGTAAGGTCGATTTAGAAAAGATGCGGACGGCTCCGCAGTATGAAGAAACACGTAAAAATCAATGTGAATTTGGCATTGCATCTTCAGGTGGAAAGCTTTTCAGAAACGGATTATTGCATCTCACTCAAGGACATACCAATCATGACTATGCATCAAAAGTTGTTCAGATTTTGACCAATACCCTGCGAAGTGACATGACTCAACCAAAAGGGCAAAAAACAATCAAAAATGGTCTCAAAAATACATCTTCACAGCAGGCATTTAGTAAGTTTAATTTTTTTCACAAGTATAATACTAAGTTATATGGCAACATTCTTGTGAAAAAAACGCCTGATCAAAAAGCATGGAGACTGAACCGTCAAATACTATTTGGAAAAGGTGTGGAAGGAAATCAAATGACGGTCAAAATAGGATATTATCATGTAGATTTTGAAGGTCAAGTGGCTAATTATGAACATGCAATGTCTATTGCTTGTCATCGAAATGAGAACATAGAATTTAGTGACTTTAACTTGCCAAAACCCAATGAAAACGGCACTCCGTGGACATTTGTCATCATGCAAGTATGGCGTGAAGGAACTATTCAAGAAGTGACAGGTATGACATATATGTCCGTCCTTGACTTGGTCGATAATGAAGCAACTCTTTATGACAATATAAATGCAATTGAAGAAGAACTGATCCACAAATGTGGTCGTGAAATGGTGGATTCAGCTAAACAAAAGTGGTATGAAGTAGATGGGAAAGGTTCGTCTAAAGTAGCTAAAGGGCAGGATTTGCAAAATAGTGTTGTTAATCATGGAGAATTGACGCATGGGCATCGAATGCATCGGGAGGATATGGTGAAATTTGGTGGGTATAATTGGGATGATGCGATTGGGGAAATGGTGAAGAGGAAGTGATTGTTATATTTTGCTGGATGCCGCTAGGGCTGCACAGGTTTGGGGATGCCGCTGAAGCTGCACGCGATTGCTTGTGCAGAGTTTGCTTCGCATTACGTGGGGATATATTTTAATGGTCGAAATGGATTTATTGTAAAGACTTTCGCTCAGCATTTTAGTTTAACGCAGGCAAGATGCCTGATGATATTGCATCGTAGCGGGGACGCTACGACGAACAGTAGGTCCCTATTATGAAGATGGGTTTTATATCTCACGGACGACACAGATTTCGCAGATTTTTTGTGTTGTTGTTCTGTATCTAAAGGCACAGGGATTGGATTTTCATCTTGATTTCTACGATATTTTGTCCCTAAAGGGACAGGTTTTCGAGGTTATTTGATTTTGTAGAGTTGATACTGCTGAAGCAGCACACGATTGCTTATGCAGATGGAACTTTGCATTGTTTTGTATTAACACAGTCAGGATGCCTGATGATAATGCATCGTAGTTCCGTTAAGTCTCCAAACGATTATTTGGGAATATTGACTTTTGTATTTAAAATTAATTTCTCATGATTCGGTAAAGTAAACCTATAATTTTAAAAATTTAAGCGATTTATTAGATCTGTTTACAATATGGATAAAATATAATCCTGATTGGTAATCTGTAGTATTTATAGTAACTGTGTGCTTGATCTTAAATTCTTCTATTAAGATTCCAAAAGCATTGTAGATATGTATATTCTCTTCTGTAATTTGGTCATCAGCTATTGTAATGGTCAAGTTGTTAGTAACAGGATTTGGATAAATAACAAGTGTTTTATTGTCTTTTGTCATTTCATAAAGAGAAGTGTTTAGACATGGATCTTTATATTCATTGTTAATTGTGCAATTTGTGTTTGGATGAGAAAGCGTATCGGGGTTAAAAATTAAAGCCGTACTTGTAAGCATACCAGTCAATGTGGAGTGAAATCCGTTAATAATAGGAAAATTAGAAGAAGCTGTGTTGCCCCCTGCATGTACTTTACCGAACTCATCTACATGACATGTTCTAATGTCTTCATTTCCAGTCCCACCGATAAAGGTTGCATATAAGATGGTAGATAAATCGGACGATAAAACAGAAATGTGGCCATCATTTGCACCCCCAAAATTTGGTTGAAAGGCAGTACTTGTTTTAATTGGAAAATCAGAAGAGGTTGTTCTGCCTGTTACATATATATTGTTGTTAGCGTCCACACCAATGCCTTGTATCTCATCTATTAAAGTTCCTCCTAAATAGGATGATGCAAGTATGGTGCTTCCATCTGATGATATTTTTGTCAGGACTCCATCTATCATTCCTCCAAAGGTGGTCTGCACTACGTTTCCTACAATTGGATAGCCACTTGCAGAAGTATAAGCAGCAACTATTGCATTTCCAGCAGTGTCTACTTCTAGGCTATGTGTTTCTACTTCTTCATTACCAGGGCCGCCCAAAAAACTGCAAAAGAGGAGTGAGCCATTACTGTCAAACTTTGCAATTACAAAGTCTATCTTACCTGCAACTTTGGGTTGAAATACGCCATTTGTCACAGGGATCTTATTTTTGGAAGCATGACAGAGAAAATATACGTTGTCTTTTTTATCAACTCTTACCGTGGTCGGACCAGCAGATGTTGACACGCCATCTGATAAGAATGTTCCGTATAATAAAGTAGTTCCATCTGCTGATATTTTTATCAATGCAGGGCTCATTGATGCTGTAGTAGTAGTTTGTATGGCGTTTTTTGTAATATGTGGGAAATTCGGTGATGCATTACTTATGCCTGCCCAAATGTTCCCTTTAGAGTCAATATCGATGTCCCTTACAAAGCCACGCCCATCACACCCAATGTAAGTAGACCAAACAATAGTGGATCCATCAGGGGTGATCTTTGTGATAAAGCCATCTTGTATTCCATATGCAGAATTTGGGTTGTTGTCGCCAGAAAAATTTTGTTGTAAAGCACAAGTAGTGACGGGCAAACCAGTACCAGCCCTTCCCGCTACATATATAAACCCAGCACTGTCAAATTCCACAGCATAAGCACGATCATACAGATTACCACCTAAAAGTGTTGACCATAATGGCATTCCACTAGAGTCGATTTTTATAATGAAAACATCAGAATTTCCACCATTATAAAATGAGCTTATGGTATTAGGTGAAATAGAAAAAGCAGATGAACTCGTACCCCCTACATAAACAATATTACCTTCACAATCGGTGTGAACATCTCTAACACTTAAGTTTGTATTAGGTATATAGGAGATTAATGAAGGCGAGAGTGAATTTGGTTGACCCTGCAAAAAATCAAATATAAGTAAGGAAATAAAAATTAGAAAGACCTTCATATGATTATAATTGTATTGCAAGAAAAAAGTATTAATATTTTTAAGGTTCCTGTTGTCTGCTTTTTATATTGTCAAAAATGGCACCAGCCGCTGTACCAAGTGCTATACGTAAAGCAATATTTTCAGACATGTTGCCTGACTTGTTACTATAAATTACTCCACATAGGAAACCGAAAGCAACGCCAATTCCTACACCGTTTCCCGAATTTTGGGCTTTTTCTTGTGGCATTATTTTCTAATTTTATTTTAACCGCAATACGATGGTTGAGTTCTAGATTTAATAAATCTCATGTTTTCTACTTGTTACAAAGGTAAAGAATATAATGGTAGTTGGATGTTTTAATTGTTTTATTCTTCATAATTTAACAGTAAGTTTATAAAACGCCTACATGATGTGTAACTTTAGTATTTCATTTGGTTAAATTGAACTATAGCAAAAGTGCTTCTCTATGCCAATGTTAGCTAAATGTTATTTCTATGTTACGTGATTAAATGATGTATTTAAGTGAATATACTCCATACTATCTTTGGTCTTTAATTTAAAAATATTTAGGACCTAAATTATAAAGTATGTTTTATCTTTCAACAAATAGTGCTTCAAGGCATTTTAGATATTTCTCATTGATTTGTTTTATTCTTTTGTCTCAGACTTATTTGAAAGCACAATTTAATGCAGATAACTTAGCTATTTTGGTTGCTGCTGCAAGTGCCAATAATACCACTGTTAGCGTAGTGGAGATTGATAAAACCACTGTTGGTCAATCAGCAATACAAACCATAGCGATACCTGGTACTGGGACTGATGCCATCAGAGTATCTGGAAGTGCTACTTCCACATTATATGGGACTAATTCAGATGATAGAAGTTTATTTTGTTTTACTGGGCACAACAATACCAATACAACCGCTAATGCAAATACTTTAAATCCAAGAGCTGTTGTGAAAGTTGACCATACAGGTGCATTTTCTATCGCAACCACCTATACAGGTCTAAGTGGTAATCAAACAAGAAGCACTACTTCTATAGATAATACCAACTTTTACATTGCTGATCAAGGTGGGCAATACACTAATGGTACATCTTCGTCATCTCCAAGTGGTAATTTTCGAGCAATTAAATCATTTGGTGGGGTAGTGTACGTCGGACAAGCAAGCGGTACAGCAACTGTTATTCAAGTGTCCACTACTTCTGCCATCACTGGTGGTACTATTACAGGTTTACCAGGTCTAATAAATAATTCAAGCCATCAGGACTTTTATTTAATCTCTTCGGGTAGTAATGGATCTAGCTATGATGTCCTGTATATTATATCGGCTTCTTCGAATACAGCAGGTACCATAGCCAAATTTTCATTAGTTTCTGGTACTTGGATTTCAAATGGGTCATTTACCACAACATTTGGAGGTTTTGGAATCGTTGCAGAAGATGATGGTGCAGGGGCAAGGATTTACGTATCAACCGGTCAAGGCGCTCTAGTAGCCAATTCAGTAAGGAAATTAACAGATGCCGCAGGGTATAATACTACCATCAATATAACTGAAAATATTATACTATATACTGCTGCTAGCGGTACTATTATCAAAGGCTTAGCTTTTGCACCTAAATTAGTATCCAATGCGACTATCACTACTACAGGAAACCCATCTGCGCTTTCCACAACTTACGGTACTGCATCTGCTAGTTCAAGTTTTACTGTAGCAGGCGCTGATTTAATGTCAAATATTCTCGTTACACCACCTGCTGGATTTGAAGTGTCAGTGGATGATATGACCTTCGGACCAAGCGTTTCTTTGACACCCATATCTGGGATGGTCGCTACCACTACCATTTATATTAGATTAAAAGCTACTTCACTGGTCGCAGGTTCACCTTACAGTGGGAACATTGTTTGTACTAGTACTGGTGCTGCTACTCAAAATGTGGCCACAGTTGCTAGTACAGTATCTCCTTTAGAAGTGGTCGTTACGGGGGCTGTAGCCCAAGATAAAATTTATGATGGAACAAATAATGCCCAAATTACAGGAGGTAGTATTACCACTGTTAATGGCGATATCATTCAAGTAATAGGTGGTGGTACATTTGCCCAAGAAATGGCGGGAACCAACATTATGGTGATGTCAACTTTATCTTTATCAGGTACAAATGCTACAAGTTATCAAATTAATCCCCAGCCAACAGGTCTTGAAGCTGACATAAATACAAAAGAGCTTACCATATCTGGTTTAACAGCAAATAATAAGTTATTTGATGGTACAACCGCAGCTACATTATCCGGCACTCCAGCTTTGGTAGGTGTAATCAATGATGATCTACCAAATGTCGTGCTATCAGGAAGTTATGTAGCTAATTTTACATCCCCTAATGTGGGTGTTAATATTCCTGTTATTGTTTCGGGTTATATGATTACTGGTTCTGCAGCAAGTAACTATAATTTGTTACAACCTAGTGGTTTGTCTGCAGACATAACATCAACACCATCGCCTGTGATTACAAGTAGTTTAACTGCTTCAGCTACATATGGGGAAATTGCTTCCATTTATACCATAACTGCCACAGAAACACCTACCAGTTTTAATGCCACAGGTCTTCCAGATGGTCTAATTATAAATACTGCCAATGGTGAAATTACAGGTACACCTACAGGACAGCCAGGAACATTTAATGTAATGATTTCTGCAACTAATGCTGGTGGAACAACTAGCGCTACATTAATGTATACTATTAATCCTAAAACTTTGACAGTTACTAATGCAGTAGCTGATCATAAAATATATGACAGAACTGATGTTGCAACTATTTCGGGATCTACATTGGTAGGTGTTGTAGGTGGTGATGATGTTAGCATTTCAACTACTGGAATATTCGCAAGCACCAATATTGGAAATGGTATTGTGGTAACTTCCACACAAACACTTTTAGGTACTGATGCTTCTAAATATATACTTACATTGCCATTAGGTTTAATGGCAAATATAACTGCTAAAAGTTTAACCATTTCAGGTGCTGCAGCTCAAAATAAAATTTACGATGGAAATACGACCGCAACCATAACTGGTACTCTATTTGGTGTAATTTCTCCGGATGTTGTAACATTAACACTTTCTGGTAATTTTGCTTCATCAGAGATAGGGAATGGGATTGCTGTAACTTCTACTTCTACCATAGGAGGAGCTGATGTGGGTAACTATCAGTTAACGCAGCCAATGGGTTTAACAGCTAATATCACTGGTGCCATAATTGCTAACTGGACTTTCGAACCTTTACAAGGTGCATCTTCTAACCCAACTCCAAATGTTGGTTCTGGATCATCTAATTTAGTAGGCGCAATGGTGGGATTTGGTGGTACTGCCACTGGTATGAACACAGCAAGTGGATGTGGCACGCAAACTTCAGGTACCACAGCATGGGCTATAAGTACAGCAAATCCAGGAACAAGTAATGAATCTAGTGGTGCTCAATTTAATACTAGTACTGTAGGATATGAAAATATTATATTTACGTGGGAACAACGTTGGTCAAATACATCTACAAATACAGTAAGGTTACAATATACAACAGATGGAACCAATTGGATAAATTTCGATATGGCATCTAATAATACTACATTTTGTCTAGGTAGTTTAAATGATGGTAGATTTGAAGCTAATACAACAGCGGATCAATTTCGTAGAATAACGGTAGATTTTTCATCTATACCAGCTATAAATCAAAAGCCAAATTTTGGTGTCAGAATCTTAGCAGCTCATTATCAAACAACTGGTCAATTTAGGCAAACTGGGACGCCTACAATTGTAGCGACAGGTGGAACTTGGAGATTTGATAATGTGAGATTTGAAGGAGCAGTTACTGCTGCACCTACACCAGCAACTGTAAATCTTTCAATCAATACGAATTTATCAAATGAATCTGAAAATACTCTTGTAACAATTACGGCTACTGCTGATGGTCCAGTATTAGGAAATCAAACAGTCAGTGTAGGAGTATCAGGTGTAAATATAACTGGAGATGATTACTATTTATCAAATAACACAATTACGATTATAAATGGTCAAACCCAAGGGTCTGTAACTTTACTTATCACAGATGATGGCGTATTGGAAATGGATGAAACTATCACAGTAACCATTAGTAGCCCTTCTTCAGGTTTGACATTAGGAACTATAACTTCACAAGATATTATCATAAGGGAAAATAATTGTAGCTTCCTAAGAAAGGTAGGAACAGCAACTAGTACTAATGGTGCAGAAATTCCTACATATGATCCAATTAGCAATCGAATTTTTGTTGTAGCAGGCACTACGGTTGAGTATTATACATTAAGTAATACTGGGGTCCCAACCCTTAATGGTACAATAGCTCTTGGATTCGTACCACCCGCAGGTACAACAGCCATTCCGAACAGTGTATCTGTGAAAAATGGAATTGTTGCTGTAGCATATGCCATTCAGAATACTTCTTCTTTGGCCCAACAACAAGGTAGAGTTGGTTTTTATAATTCTACCACAGGTGCTTTTATAAATGTTGTTCAAGTAGGTTATCTTCCTGATATGCTTATATTTTCAACTGATGGAACTAAGGTACTCACGGCTGACGAAGGGGAACCTAATAGTTACGGTCAAGGCAATTCTTTTGATCCAGAAGGTTCGGTAAGTATTATAAATATCTCTAATGGGGTAGAAAACGCAACTGTGCAAATTGCAGGATTCACCACATTTAATAGTCAAATAACTACGTTAAGGGATGCTGGCGTCAGAATTTTTGGCCCAGGAGCCACTGTTGCTCAAGACCTAGAACCCGAATATATCGCATTTTCTAGTGATGGATTAAGTGCGTTTGTTACCTTACAAGAAAATAATGCATTTGCAGTTTTAGATATCACTAATGCAACCATAACACAAATTATTCCATTAGGAAGAAAAGATTATAATTTGCCAGGGAATGGTATTGATGCAAGCGACCGAGACTTAACAGCGTCATCTGGGATTATTAACATTCAAAATTGGCCAGTATCAGGATTGTATCAGCCTGATGCGCTAGCTAGTTATACAGTAGGGGGACAGACATATTATGTTACTGCAAATGAAGGAGATGCAAGAGCCTATACTGGTTTTAGTGAAGAAATTAGGGTAGGTGCAGGAGGCTATGTTCTTGATCCCACTATATTCCCGAATGCAAATGATTTAAAGCTTAATAATAATCTAGGTCGTCTTCAAGTGACAAGTGCTACAGGAGACACCGATATGGATGGAGATTATGATAGAATTGATGTTTATGGAGCGAGATCATTTTCTATTTGGAATGCGACCGGCAGTTTAGTTTTTGATAGTGGAGACCAGTTTGAACAAATGACAGCAGAAAAATCACCAGCAACATTCAATTCAGAAGGATCTTCTGCCAACTTTGATACTAGAAGTGATAATAAGGGTCCAGAGCCTGAAGGGGTAACCATTGGCTATATTAATGATGTGCCATATGCATTTATTGGTATCGAGCGATCAGGTGATATCATGGTCTATAATGTTTCAAACCCAGTTTCACCTGTTTTTGTACAATATATTAATACACCACAAGATCTTGCGCTAGAAGGATTGACATTTGTGTCTAAAGAAAATAGTCCAACGAAGAAGCCTTTATTAATAACAGCGAGTGAAGTCAGTCTAACAGTAACTGTCTATGAAGTAGGCACTGCTATTGTTACCAACAGTGCAAATAATGGTAGTGGCACATTAAGAGCGGTGATAGGTTGTGTAGCGGAAGGTGGGATAGTAACTTATGACCAACCAAGCACCACAACCACACTTTTGACAGATGTATTGAATTTAAACAAAAGTATCACGATTTTAGGGTTGAGCCCTGCAGCAAAACCAGAAATCACAGTAGATTTTTCGGCTTTAGGCCTTAACTCAGGCGTAATCATAGGTACTAACAAAGAAGTGATCTTAAATAACGTTGATTTCAGAGATGTCAATAATACAAATATGCCAAATAATTCGATCATTGATGTCATGCCTACAGGGGAGCTGAAGGTGTCAGAAAATACGATCATTAATAAGCAATAACTTTTTAAAGATCTATAGCAAGTATATATATGAACTCAATTAAAATATTTCCGCTGAATGACTTAGATTTGATGCGGTTGGAAATTGAACGCTTAAGCGGGTTGGTTGGTGAACTTTCACAGAAACTTCACCAATCAGCTTTGCAAGAGGCAAGTAGCGTAGGGATAGATTCTGGTATTTTGGTTTACGAAAGTAAAGTAAATAAGTATATAAAATATGATGAGTTGATAATGATCAAATCTGAAAGTAATTACTCTATCATTTTTTATAAAAATGGGAACTCTATATTTACATCTAGAACTTTAAAATACTGGGAAGAAAGGTGTGACGTAGACTATCTTAAACGAGTACACAAATCGTACATGATAAATATTAAAATGATCAAATCTATTGAATTAAAGTCTAGAACAATCTTCCTTGAGGAAGGGCAATTAGCCCTATATTCTCGTTCTTGTAAGAGCCTTATATCAGACTTGAAAAGACCGCAAAAATATATTTATTAGGAGCTATAAGGTTAAGTAAATATTTTTATAATTTAAATTTGTGTCCAGTTATTTAAGGGGTTAATTTGGTAACTTTTTATTTTTTATATCAGATTTAGTTATAAAGATACGATTTTTTGAATAGAAAATGGATAGATTTTGAAAGATTTTTATTGGAAAATTTAATTGCCACTAAGGCTCTAAGGCACTAAGGGATGACAAAAATCGGTAGGTTGTCTTTTGTGTTTTTGTTCCGTACCTAAAGGCACGGGGATTGGGATTCAATGTTTATTTCTACCGATATTTTGTCCCTAGTGGGACAGGTTTGGGGTTCATTTGGTTTAGTTGAGTTTCATATCTCGCAGGCAACACAGATTTTGTAGATTTTTTTTTGGAAAAGAATATTGCCACTAAGGCTCTAAGGCACTAAGGGATGACAAAAATCGGTAGGTTGTCTTTTGTGTTTTTGTTTCGTAATTAAAGGCATGGATGCATGTTTTCATTATTATTTTCTACCGATATTTTGTCCCTAACGGGATAGGGTATGGGGGCATTTGGTTCAGTTGAGTTTTATATCTCACAGGCAACACAGATTTCGTAGATTTTTTTTTGGAAAAGAATATTGCCACTAAGGCTCTAAGGCGCTAAGGTATGTCAAATGTCAGTAAGGTGTCTTTTGTGTTTTTGTTCCGTACCTAAAGGCACTGATGCATGTTTTTATTATTATTTTCTACCGATATTTTGTCCCTAGAAGGACAGGTTTGATGGTTGTATTTTAGATGATGTAGGTAATGCAACTTAAATACTTTCGCTTATCAGTCTTCGTTTTACTGTACTTAATGGTCGAAAGTGGTTCATTTTATTTCTCACACGTTTGTTTTAATAAGTTAAGCCAATGCAACATACCTTTTTCTAGGTTTTTATTGAATGATGATTTAAGAATACTAGCTAAGAAACCTTCCATACTTTCGTCCACAGTAACTATCGTTATACCATTTGATTCTGTTAAAGTCCAATTGTGGGTCGCGAATAAACCAAAGGTTTTGCCGGTCCAACCAAATTTTTTGTATGGCTCTACAGTGTGTAAAGTAGAATGAATTTTTGCACCACCTGTTTTCCAAGTGAAGGTTGTTTGTGGTTTTAGCTCACCATTTATTTTGGGGTTGCTGATGTCAGTTTGCCAAGTTGCCCAAAGGTTAATGTCAGTCAAAATTTTCCAGACCTTTTCGCAACTTGCATTAATTGAGATTGATTTTGAACACTTTACAGGTGCATTGAGATTGATATTTCTCATTTTTTGAATTGTTTTGTGCCAATATGTGGGAATAACTCCTACTTTATCAACGATGACTAAATTTGATTTTTAAACACGTTTTTATGTGTTTAATTGACAATACAAAGGTCTGCATAAAATCAAAGCTAGCTCTTGACAAATATCAAGAATTGCGACTTGTTGCTTTTTTTCTAATTCTACTTAATGTTTCAGGTGTCATGCCAAGCATAGATGCCAAATATTGTAATGGAACTTGGTTAAACAATTCTTGATTAAAACTAAAAAGTGAGTGATATCTTTCTTCCGCGCTCATGGATAGATGTTGTAGCACACGATCTTCCAAAACAATAAAACATTTCGTTATAAATAGTTTTTCTAATTCGGTCCAACGGGGAATTACTTCGCCAATTTTTTGATAATCTTTTCTACTTATCACATAAAGTTCGCAATCAGTTAAGGCTTGGATCTTCCATCTTGCAGTTTGCTGAAATACAAAACTTGCTAGATCCACCACAAAATATCCCTTTGTCGATATCCACTTTGTGATTTCTTTTTCGCCAATGTGCACAAACTCTCGAATAATACCTGTTTGCACAAATCCCAACCTGTCAGATAGTCTTCCTGTTTTTAAGAAATAGTCGCCTTTTTTTAATGTGACTGGTTTGAAAAATGAACTTATTTTTGCAACATCGTCTATGTTGACACCAAAGTAACTATGGATATATTTTTCTAATTCAGTCATGATTTATTTGGTTATTGGGGCTACTTACGACATTATAATATTTATTTTTGACGGTTGAAAATTAATGGCTCATCTAATCCTAGTTCTATTGAAAGTTTATTGTCTTTTACAGATGCTATCCAAACCATTTCTTCAAGATTCTCTTCAATACTAAGCTGTATATTTTTACAATCAGTAGACTCCCATTTGTAAATGGTTCCCAGAAATCTTAGATCGCCATTTGATTCTATTGTTAATTCATTTACTATTTTATTGCCAGAAGTAGGATCTGTGCATGGTTCGATACCATAATCCAAACACCATTCTCCCAAGAAATCGCAATTAGTTTCTTTTGAACAAGATGATAGCAAAAAGTGAAATGACAAAAATAGTATTGCAATTATTAAGTTTTTCATATTTACTTTATTGTTGAACTGTAAAAGTAGTTGTTTTTTATATTTTTGCAGTTTTTAGACTCAAAAATAATCATTTATAGTTAAAACCCTTAATTGAAGATAAAGTCAATTCAATCAATTATTTTACGTAAATATATCAAACAATTGAATAAAAAAATATGCCGATGAGAATCGTATTTATTCCAATAAGATCTCATAACAAGCAAATATTATCTATTTAGACTTTATGAAAATATAATAAATTTATTGCTCACGTACCCAAAGCCATGCATCTCCAATTTCATGATCTTGGACAATTTCGACAAACTTAAAATTATTGTTTTGTAGAATTTTTGTTGACGCGTTGTATTCAGGTAAGGTCTTTGCGGTTATGGTGACTGATGGATTCGTTTTTTGCGCAATTGCGATTAATTCTTTACAAGCCATTGATGCGATACCTTGACCTTCCCATTCTTTAAATGTCCAGTACGATATTTCGACGGTGTTGTCGACTGGTTGTCCTGTGAATCCAGCAGTTCCAACTACTTGATTGTTAAGCAATAAAAAATATCCTATCCAAGGAATATTAAAACCTACTTTAGGGTAAAACTCATCCATCATTTGGATCAATTCTTGGCAGTTTTCAGAAATATAAAGTTCGTTGGACTTGTCTTCGTTTGGCTGTATTATTTTAAATTCCAATTTGCTCATGTATAAGATTTAAGATTTGTTATTTAAACATCTAGGACTGCGAAAAGACACTTCATCCTACTAATGATTAATGTTATGATTCCTTATCAATCAATATTTTATGCAAATATATTAAACAATTGCCAATAAAAAAATAAGCTGATAAGCATCGTATAGGTAATATTATTGGTAAAAAACAGCCATTTTGATAAGCCATTCCACCTTTTTTGGCGAAAAATATGTATCAAATAATCATATCCAAATTTAACAATTATATCTTTTGATTCAAATCATGAATTGATTAATTTAAAACTTCCTGAAATTAACAAATTAACAATCCCACAATTTTACCAATTCCGCAAATCAAGCAATCGTGTGCAGCTTTAGCTGCATCCACCAAATCATCAATTCTCCCACCCCAAAAAACTTCCCTTTTTACACTTTTTTACACTTTTTGCATTTTGCTTAAACATTGGAGGCACTCACACTACCCATCTTTGCACCGTATAAATTATCAAAATAATATTAAACAAGCCTTATGAAGGTATTCGTTTTTTTGATGTCGGTGATCTCATTTATTTTTTGGTCCAACCAAGGCATTGCTCAGGAAGTTGGGTCTCTCCAAGACTCATTCAAAATAAGTGGTTCGGCAGGATTTCAACTCACATCTTACAACAGCAATGGCATCCAAGCCCGACGCCAACCTTTCAGCTATTTGCTACATGGTAATGTCAATCTCAGTAAAGGAGAATTCAGTATTCCTTTATCATTCACGTACTCTGAACAAGATCGTAGTTTTAGTCAACCATTTAATCAGTTTGGTATTGCGCCAACCTATAAATGGGTGAAAACATACATCGGTTATCAAAATATTTTCTGGAGTAAGTTTAGTTTAGCTGGACATCAGTTGCTTGGTGGTGGTGTAGAATTGACGCCTGGAAAGTTTAGGTTGGGATTTGTGAGTGGTAGGTTTCAAAGAGCGACAGGTATAGATACGACAAGGTCCCAAAACTATCTTCCTGCATACAAAAGATCTGGATACGCTGCCAAGATTGGTTATGGCACAGAGTCTTCATTTGTGGATCTAATATATATGAGATCAAAGGATGATGATAAAAGTTTGCCTTTCCAATATGCAGATAGTGTCGTGCTAGTCCAACCAGGGGAAAACACCGTGTTTGCCTTAAAAACTATGATCAAAGTAGCATCGTTTATGAATGTTTATGGGGATGCAGCATTGAGTGTGTACAATCGAAATGTCAATGCACAAGAAGTGACTATCGACTCATCATGGAGTAGAATAGCGAGTATTGCAGGTAAGCAGACCATTGCTACCCAAGTGTATTTTGCCATAGAAGGTGGTGCCAATTTTAATTTTAGCGGGCATAATCTCAGCCTTTTTTATAAACGGATTGCGCCAGATTACAAAAGTATGGGCGCTTACTTTATTGAAAATGATGTCAATGCATATGGAATGAGACATAGTTTTTCGATGGCAAAAAACAAAGTGAATTTAAATTATGGATTAAGTGTTTTTAGCGACAATCTTTTGAATAAAAAACCGGTAACTACATTTAGATATCAGCCCAATGTCAATCTTTCAGTCAATCCATCTATTTATTGGGGAATTGATGTGACATGGATGGATCTTTATACAAAACAAGAAGATGGGTTTACAGCAGTCAATGATACCATCATCATGCAAAACAGAAATCCTGGCTTCACCATCAGTCCTAGGATCAACTGGGGAAATACCAAAACTTACCATATGATCATAGGGAGTTATCTCAATATGCGTATGATAGACAATAATGCTTTTACGGCTATTTATATGGAATACGCTGCAGAAATCACCAACCTTATGTATAGCCTGTCTCTATTGAAAAATCAAGCTGCTTTTAATGTGAGTATCAATAGAACTAAAAACACTACTGCTTCTTTTACGGAAACTGGATTAGGTGGAAGTCTCGGATACAATCAAGGATGGATGGAAGGGAAAGTAAATATAAACGGAACTGTGGCGCTACAATTGAGTGATGTGAATACAAACTATTCCTTCAATCTCGGTGGCAATTATACCATGGATAAGCGGCATAACTTAGGTGCCAATATCTTCTTCCTAAATAACAAATCAGACAATATTAATAGTCAAAATTTCACCGAATTAACGGGTGTTTTCAGATATACCATAAATTTTTAAATCATGACAGGAATAATCAAAAAGTTATCCATTCTTATCTTCTTTATCTTATTTACGACGATGATATACAGTCAGTTGGTCGTACAGACGACGGTATTGCCACCTTATTCTCCTTACCTTTCAGACTATACTACATATAGCAATAAAGTAGTCGTCATGGTGACTAACCCTACACCAACCCCTAGGACGATCAAGTTGCTTGGATCGATCACTGGTAATGGTATTTCGATCAGTATACCTACCAATTTTGTTCCTCCTGCACCTATCGTCATCCCATCTTCAGGGACGATACAACTGTCAGGAAATCAGCTAGCTCCATATTATAATACCACAAATCTCTTATTACAGGGTATCACAGAAAGCCAATTGGTAAATGGTAATGGATTGCCTGAAGGTAACTATTTGTTTTGTTATTATGCTGCCGAGTATGCAACAGGAGCACCATTGAGTAGTCAAAGTATGGGTTGTACAAATGTGAATATCACGCATCATGAGCCACCTTTTTTGCTACAACCAATGTGTGACAAAGAAGTCAATCCTAAGACACCACAGAATTTATTATTCACTTGGACAGTACCCGCTGGTTCTAATCCGATCAACGTTGAGTATGAACTCACTATGGTGGAATTGCTCCAAGGTCAAAACCCAAATCAAGCACTAGATGCCGCAACCGAACCAGTGTTTTTTAGAAAAACGGTGTCTGTTTCTACTTATATGTACACACAAATAGATCCAAATCTACAAATCGGTAGGAAATATGCATGGAGAGTACGTGCAAAACCAAAACCAGGTAAAAATGCGAATTTTAAAAACAATGGTATATCTGCTGCGTGTACCTTTAATTATGCACTTGGACTTAAGAATGGTGGAGGTAATGGCGGAAATCAAGACCCGAATGCAGATCCTAATTTGCCGAATGACGAAAATGCATGTTTTGCATCATGCGATATTGCAGAGCCACAAAATAAATCTCCATACGCACCCGTGATAGATGATGTGGTCTCCATAGGGAAATTTGCCATGAAAATCCAAACCATAAACGGTGGAAATGGAACAGGTGTAGTTACTATTCCATTTCTCAATACAAAAGTACTTGTAGATTTTACCAATTTGCAAGTGAATACAGACTTACAAGCTTTCGGTACGACCAAGGCTGTGGCCAGAATAGAAGGTAATAATCTTGTAGATCAAGCCATTGCCAATGACCAAAATGGTGTCATCCAGATGACCAGAGAAAAATATAATTCCATTAATAATTATGTCAATCAAGCACAAAAACTAGTCAGCAAGTTCAATCCTGATATGCCAGCAACTGGTGTTCCATTTGGGTTTGATAACAATGGTATGAATTTGCAAATTGTAGGTCTGATATTCACACCTACCAAAGGATATATGAATGCTATTTTCGGATATGATATGGCAGATTGGTTCGGAAATGATTTTGTAGATTTCAGTCAAAAGGGAATTTGTATCAGACCAAATGGATTCGGTGTACAACCAAAGTTTTCATTGGCAAATGATAAGATTATCCAGCTAAGCGAACATGTAGATTTGAAGTTTCTAAAAGGAAATAATACCTATCTTGAACTAGATTGTGAAGGTATCAAAACGGTAAAGATCGCTGGGGAATATATGATCTCTCGTGACAAATTGCTTCCTGTAGAAAACGATAATATTGTACAAGGAAACACAAGGGTGAAAGTGCCTTTTTCTGTGGTACTTTCCGAAGGTGGAAACTTCATGTTTAATACTGCCATGCAACCTTCCACTTTTACCATACCTGATGCCCAAGATTTTAGATTTACGGCAGATGAGATTATTTTGGATATGCATAATACCCAAAATCCAAATGGTCTAACATTTCACAACAATCACCCAAAACATGGTGGTAATAATCAAGATTGGAAAGGGTTGTATATGGGAAGTATCAGTGCTTCACTTCCAGATGGATTCAAAAAAGGAAACAATAAAATATCTTTTGCTGTCCAAGACTTGATGATAGACAAAACTGGATTTTGGGGAGATATAAGTGCGAATAATGTCGTTTCCATTGATAATGGTTCTGTGGGTAATTGGAAGTTTAGTATCGTCAATTTGACTGTAAATATAGAAGCGAGTGCCTTGGCAGGTGGAAGTATGGATGGCGGTATCAAAATTCCGATAGCTGAGACTGCTTTGGGTTATTCGGCTGCTATTCAGAAAGGAAATAACGG
The DNA here is from genome assembly GCA_035299145.1 of Saprospiraceae bacterium. Lineage (GTDB taxonomy): Bacteria > Bacteroidota > Bacteroidia > Chitinophagales > Saprospiraceae > OLB9. The sequence goes on along the minus strand of DATGWZ010000022.1, from coordinate 76,082 downwards.
GGTCAACTGGCAGTTTGCTGCGGAAATACAAAATAATCTCGAAGCAGGATTATGGTTGGCTACCTTGTCACTCAATGAAGGTAGTACAGTCTCCATAGAGAAAGATGGTAATAAAATCATTCCTTCGGCAATTTTGAATGGCTCTATCACCATTGGATTTAATAGTAGTCCGAATCAACAAACACCACTATCTAAGTTGAGTTTGAATGGTATACAATTTCAGGAATTGACCGTCACAGGCGGTGGCGAAAAACCTGTCATTGGTTTGCAGTTTGTTTCCTTGGCAAACCAACCCGGTGGTATGTTTTCCATGAATAAATTTCCTATCAATCTCACAGCCTTATCCTATGACAATGGGTTGAAACCTGGCATCACTTTTGGACTTAAAGTCAATCTCTCCAAGGGAAGTAATGCCTTCGAAGCAGAAACGGATCTAAAAGTATTAGCTAAGTGGAATGGTGGTCAGAAAAAATTTGATTTTGAAGGGATAGAATTGAAAAAGATAACCATAGCAGCTGACTTAGGTGTGATGAGTGTCAACGGCACGGTCAATCTTTATAAAGAGGACGCCACGTATGGTACAGGTTTCAGAGGTGATCTAGAAGCAAGTCTTAAATTTGCTTCTATTGCCATCAATGCAACTATTCAGCTAGGGAAAATAGGGGATACCGATCCTACTGATGAAACTGGCAGCAATTACAGATATTTCTTTATAGATATAGGTGCTAGATGGGGCGTAGGTGGACTGCCTATTCCTGGTGTAGGTGCCGTAGCTTTTTATGGTTTTGGTGGTGGTATTTATAGAAATATGGATCGTCAATCTGTAGTGGCGGTTACCAATGACAAAATTCCTGACAAACAGGGGCCAGGCACCATGAATGCAGGTGAAACAAGAAGTGGTGTCGTTTACACGCCTAAGAAAGGGACTTTTGGGTTTATGGCATCTGTCACATTGGGTACTACTGGGGAGCCGACAAGTTTTAATGGCGACTTGAAGCTTACGGTGCAGTTTAATACAGACAACTTTGGCGTTACAAAAGTAGTAATCGATGGGAAAGCGTATCTGATGGGGCCTATTGCAGACAGAAGTAAAAGATTGCTAGAAATAGGTGTAGAAATAGAAATGGATTTTGAAAAACCAATGTTCCATGCTGCTATTACTATTGATGGTGGATTTAATCAAAGCGTACTTAAAGTGACCGTCAAAGCATCCTTAACACTCCATTTTGAACCAGGACTTTGGTATGTAAAATTAGGAGAATGGACTAATGATGATGAGCCTTGGAATGATCCTAAAAGAATACAAGTTGATATTGCCCTTGATGCACAAATCGTCAGCGTAAGTCTAAACTTTAATGCTTATTTTATGATGGGAAATGACATAGGTGACTTACCTAGGTCGCCATTGAAAGTCAGAGAAGCACTTGGATTAAATGGTAGTGAAAATCCAAAATCACCAGACACAAAAGTATTTATTGGTAAAGGGTTTGCTATGGGTGTAGGTATCAAGTTTGATGTAGAAGCCAATTTCTTTGTTTTTTATGCAAATATTGAGTTTATTTTGGGTGCTGATTTACTTTTGTCTAAATCGACGGCTACATGTAATGGCAGTATGGACTATGGTATTAATGGCTGGTATGCTAAAGGTATAGCTTATGCCTATTTACATGGGGATGTTGGATTACGTTTGAAATTATTTGGATTTTCAGGGAAATTTAGTTTGATGGAATTTACTGCTGCGGCACAAATGAAAGCAGAATTGCCAAATCCGAATTGGATAAAAGGAAACTTTGCGATCTCAGGTAGTATTTTGAATGGTATGATCACAGTGAAAACAAACTTCACCCTAGAAGTAGGAGAAAAATGTGTGTGGGGAGATGGCTCGGGTGACGAATTGCCGCTTATTGCAGAACTTTTGCCAGAAACTGGTGGTGAAGGTTCTGTATTCGAGGCACCACAGGCAGCCTTTAACTTTGCAGTTAACAAAAAAGGAAATAGCGGTAATAAATTTACTGTAAAGGACTTTAGTACAAAGAAAAAAGGCGTCAATAGAACCTTCAAAATCGAAGTAGACAAAGTAGAACTTTTAAGAGGTTTTGCAATCATAGATGGTAAATATCATTTGAATACGGCTCAAGATGGTCTTACTTTTATAGCAAATAGTACACTCGAAGGCAAAAAAGAATATACATTTAGAGTTGTTGCTAAAGCCTATGAAAAAGTAGGAGGCTCATGGAAATATTTAAAAACAGAAACAAAAGAAACCAAGTTTATCACAGGTGAAAGACCTGATCATATTGCCGAACAAAATGTGGTCAGTGCATTCCCACAACTTGGCCAACGATATTATTTACCTAAAGATGAGAGTAAAGGAGATATCAGGGTAGGATTGAGTCAATGTTATTTAATGGAACTTAAGGAAGACAAAGATTTTAAATACGAGTACAAATTAAGATTGACCAATCAAGAAACAAAGAATACGTCAGATCATGCATTCAATTGTGATGGAGAACACTTTTCATTTACTGTTCCTCAAACTTTACTTAAGGAAACAGTGTATGAAGTCAAAGTTATCAGGATTGCCACGCCTAAATCAAAACCAATCAATCTAGCCACAAATACAAAAAATGTGTACAGAGATGAAAACGGTAATGTAGTAGATCCACCTGTTTCTCAAGGAAATCAGCAAAATAAAGGATTTAAAATGGGCAATCAACCTAATAATGGTCCGCAATTTGGTGGTGGTAAATTGGGAAATAATCCAGCAAATAGTAGTAAACTTGTCACAAGATTTAATACTGTCAAAGAGCAACAATCAGGTGGGACTAAGATCGAAAAAGAGCTTTTTAAGTATTACTTTAGGACAAGTAAACACAATACTGCAAGTGAAAAATTTGGTAGCGGATACAAAGTTGATGATTCTTATGGCCAGCAAAATTATACTGCCAACATCAATATTAGAGATGTCAATTATCAATACAATCACAGGTCATTTTTCCCACTATTGGTAGGACAAGAAAATATGGATACTTATGAAGCATATGGATATTACAAAGAGAATTTTGATATAAAAGTGGAACCTTTGGCATTGCCAATCTTGAAATGGGGAAATAATGAGTATTTCCAAAACCTGAATAACAGGATATACGAATATAAATATAAAGGTGGTGGTAATCCGACTTCACATGAATTTACGTTTAATAGATATGCAAAAGGTGATCATAATTTCTTTGGATTGACACAACAATTGTATGATAGAAGGCCAATACAAGCTATAAAAATGTGGCATAAATCCACAGAAGGTCCAATTTATATAGATGAAAACAAGACGCTTTTATCACCAAAAGGAAGACTTTCTTCTAATGAGATCAATAAAGCCAAACAAGGGCAAAAAATAGTCGAGACTGTACCTAAAAATCCTGTCTTGCCAGTTAATGTGTATGCAGGTGCAATAGCTTTATTTGATGCAGCTTACATATATTCCAGACACATCAGTAGGTGTTACAGTGATCATAATCTTCCGAGTTATGAAAGAGAATGTATTAGCGATTATGCAGTCCCTGCAATTACATATAAACCTTCAAATGGTGGATTCCCATTAGAAAATCCTTATACATCAAAAGTTGGACAAAATATAGGGTTTACCATTCATTATGGTTATTATGGCAATAATTCCTTTAAAAAAGATTTAACTTTTAAACCGTAATCTAGGGGTGAGGTGATAGGTGGTTTTTAAAATCACACATCACCTCATTATTTGATTTGTAAAACAATAAAAACAAAATAAAAATGATTAATTTCTTAAAATCAGTTTTAATACTTTGCCTTTTAGTTGTATCTTTTACAGCCCAAAGTCAGGAAGAAGTTCCTTTGAAATATGATACTACGGAAGTAAGGATTCCAAGCCATGGGATCACCACAAGGGTATTAAAAGATAAGATTATTTTACGATGGGCGCCAAGTGATTATGTGTTCTGGGAAATGGGTAATACACATGGTTATATCATTGAAAGAATTGGAGGAACTGATACTGTTTTTACACCATTGCAAGGTATGCCTATAAAACCATGGACACAAGAAGAATTTAAAAGTGTAAAGGATACTTCTAATAAATATCTAGCAGTTGCCATGGAGATGTTGTATGGTGAGTTAGAAAGTGGCGAAGATGCCACGCAGGGAAGCAATCTCCAAAATTCAATTATGGAACAACAGAATAGACATTCTTATGCGCTCATGTCAGCCGACTTAAATAAAGAAGCAGCTAGGAGTCTTGGTTTTATGTATGAAGACAATGATGTTAAATCTGGGGCAAAATATACTTACAGAATCAGAATAAACCACACAGATCCAGATCTGAAAACTGATACTTTAGAAGTTTTTATTGATTTTTCGCAAAAATATCTCGAACAAGCTGTTAGAAATTGCTGGGTAGAATCTTTTGATAATGAAATCAAAGTAGCTTGGACCTTTCATAATAGTGCACTCTTTTCAGCTTACGATATTGAACGTTCTTCAGACAAAAAAACATGGAAGAAATTAAATTCCAGACCTTATCTAAGTAGCCAATCTGGGGTAGAAAAATCATATTTGTACATTGATACCATGGTCAATAACAATACTGCTTACCACTATCGATTGAGAGGATATACACCATTCGGAGATATGGGATTATACTCAGAAATAATGACAGCAACACCCAAAGATCTGACGCCTCCTGCACCTGCATTTGATATCAAAGCTAAGGATCAGGGTGGGGCAGTACTCATCACTTGGGATGCATTTCCAAATGAAGCTGATCATGATGGATTTTATATAGGTAGAAGTTATCTGGCATCTGGTGGTTTTGAAAAGATTAGTGCTAAACTCAAAAAAGAAGAACGTGCGTTCTTAGATTTCCAACCAGATTTATTAGAGAACAATTATTATGCTGTGATCAGTGTAGATAGAAGCGGAAATGAAGCTGCTAGTTATGTTGCTTTGGGATATATTGTAGATAGTCTGCCACCTACACCACCTACAGGATTAACTGGTGCGATCGATTCTACAGGATTTGTCAGAATTAGTTGGGCTCGTGGTCCTGAAGCAGACATTATTGGTTACCGAGTTTATTGGGCAAATGATACTTTGTCTGAGTTTTCACAGTTGACAGGAGATGTTTTGTCACATACCGTTTTTTACGATTCTGTCAATGTAAAAACCTTGTCAGAGTTTGCTTATTACAAAGTCATAGCCTTAGATCATAGGTATAACCATAGTGAATATAGTCAAATTTTGACCTTGCAAAAACCCGACCTTGTGCCACCTGCTGCACCTGTCATTACCAAGTATAACCAAGAACATTTGTCTGTCACTTTTTCATGGGTCAATAGTGTCTCAGATGATGTCATCAGTCATCGGTTAGAAAAAAGAATTGGAGATGAAGATTGGAAAGAATTGAAGACATTTGCAAACAAAGAAAAACAATGGTCTGATAAAGATCTTACTGCAGGTAAAGCATATAGTTATCGTATTGTCGCTATTGATGATGCGAATAATATGTCTTACTCCAAGTCTCTTGAGATCACAGCCATAGATCGAGGGCTGAGAGATGATGTAGATAATCTAAAAATAGTGACTAGAGATGGTAAATCATATCTAGAATGGACCTATGGAAATGTTAAAGATGCCGTATTTGTCGTCTATAAACAAAATGCAGCTAAAACAGGATTCGAACCAATAGCCAGACTTAGCAACAAGGAATTTTCTTATCAAATCCAGGACATAGCTGCTAGTTATGGCGTACGTGTGATGTTTAGTGATGGTGGTGAAAGTAAGTTATTGACTATCAATTAAAAACATAAATTGGTTTTGTTTTTTATCACATACCTAAATCTAGGGGTATTGACCTGCTACATAGCTCATGTAGCGGGTCTTTTTTTTTGGTGTATCCTATTTTTGCACAGAAACTAATTAAAATTCATTTTGTCACCCTTGAGGGTTGGGGTTAAATAAAAGGAATTTTAACCTAAGTGTAATTTTGAGATACACCTATTTTATTTATTCTAAAATTGAGTTCACTCCGAAAACAAACAAAATTTGATAATCAAACGTTTTCTACCCTGCACCCTAAATGGAAACGTTTGATAATCAATGAATTAGAAACAAAATTTTTAATACTCTGTAACTCAAAGACTTTTCGGAGCAGACTCAAAATTGAACTTGATTTTTACAATTTTTTACACTTTTTACATTTTCCTTATACACTCCATCTATCAATAGTCGACAACTTTGCAGTGTTATTTAAATCAATTATTTTTTAATAAAATTAGAATACAATGCTTGTTCAATCTTTAACAACTACCACTTCTCATCAGGAAAATATTCAAGGTATCACTCAGACTTTAATAGATCGTATTTTAGATAAATGTTTGACAGATTTTGAGCATGAAGATTATATTGCTGGTGTACATCACTTATGTGTGAGATTGGGAAAATTATTGCAAACACATGGTACAGATACCTTCCAAGATTGGATAAAAGATTATTGTCTGTCTCATCCAGTAAGCCAATACCTAATGCAATCACCATTTACCAAAAGATGCTTTGACAAACCACGAGGATATGCTGGTGATGCTACATTGATCGACTATATTTATAGAATTGGTGATTTAAAGGAAGAACATTCCGAAGCTGGTAGAATGATTCACGATGCTTGTATAATGTCTTCTTGTTGTGATAGTGTCAGGTGGAGAGCCCAACATTTAGGTAGAGAAATAAACAAAATGTTTGATCAGAAAAGAAGAAAAATATCTGCTATTTCTATTGCATCTGGGCACCTTAGAGAATTATCTTATGTAGATGGTTTTGATGTTAAAATTGAAAATTTTGTTGGACTTGATCAGGATGAAAATAGTAATGACGTAGCAAGAACAAATTTTCCTCATAGTAACCTATTTATTTTTGATGAATCGATAAGATATGTGCTCGCCAAAAAGCTTCCTGAACAATCTTTTGATCTGGTATATTCCACAGGTTTGTTTGACTATTTAGAAGATAAATTGGCGTCAAGAATGACATCTAGAATGTTTGATCTTGTAGCGCCAGGTGGAAGTATGATCATTCCTAATTTTGCCAAAGGTATGCCTGAACAAGGATATATGGAAGCTTTTATGGATTGGTATCTCATTTATCGGGACGAAGCGCAGGTATTTGATTTTATGTCAGAACTCAATATGGATGAAGTGGAAAGCTACGATATCTACAGCGATCCTTCTGGTAATGTATTTTACTTAAAAGTCAATAAAAAATAACATATAAAAACACCAATAAAATATAAATTCAAATGAATACTAAAATCAAATTTTCGCTTCTTGGTATTTTACTTTTTTTGGCACATTTTGTTTTTGCCATTACGGTAGAATTGACGCCATCTACTTTTCCATGTGGGACGACAACCGTTTCTGCAACTACAGGATGTAATTTTATGGGAGCGATGGAAGTCACTGTAGAAGGCAATCCTTCAGGAGTTGCAATCAGTAATGTTTCGATGATTATAGGTGGTACCTTTACATTTGATGTCACCGTTGATGCTACGTCACCTGCCGTGGGTCAACTCAATTTTAAGATTCTTACATCCAATGATCCCACAGGTTGTGCTTTGCCCAATGCACAAGACGATGTTCCTGTGAGTTTTACGTGTGCTTGCAATCTTATAGTGACCACCACCACCACAGACGAAAGTTGTTTTGAATGTGCAAATGGGTCTGCTACTGTCATAGTAGATGGCGCTATTGAGCCGATCTCATATACATGGAGTAATGGTGCTTTTACAAACGGAATAGACAACTTAGCTCCAGGCGATTATTCTGTAATCATAGAAGATGGCAATGATTGTACTGCTACGGCTACAGTCACTATACTTCCATTTATTTGCGGACCATTTCAGATTTTAGCCACTGTGACAAACGCCGTGTGTTTTGATGATTGTAATGGTAGTATTGTTATCGATGGTTTAAGTGATGGCACAGTTCCTACAAATATTGAATGGAGTACAAATGCCGATTCGACAGTTTTATCAGATCTTTGTGCAGGCACTTATTCTGTGACAGTCACCAACGATAAAAATTGTACATCAATTACCACGTTTGTAGTTAGCCAAGCCGCTCCAATTGTATTAACGATAGATAGTATTATCAATCATAGTCCTGCGACACCTGGACAAGTTATCATATCGATGTCTGGAGTGGTTTCAGGTTATGCATGTGCTTGTGTCCCTATCACCGGAACTTGTGGTGTATGTTCTGAATTTAGTACAACATCAACCACCATGGAAGGACTTAGTGTAGGATGTTATCAAATGTCCATCACCAATCCAAATGGATGTGTAGCCATCACAGATACATTCTGTGTGCAAGGTATGACTTCTTCTGTCAGGGATTTTGATTTTTCTAATGTCAAAATTTATCCGAATCCTACAAGTGATGTTGTGAACATTATATATGAAAATGGAAGTCTTCCAAAAGAAATGGTTTTGAAAAATGTATTTGGCACAACCATTGCAAGATACAATGATACCAATAGTTTAGATGTTAGCTCTTTACCTTCGGGTATGTATTTTCTTACTTTTAATGATGAAAATCATATATTTACACGTTCATTTACTGTTCAGCGATAGATGATCATTCAATTTTGATATTTTTAATTAAATATCTTTGTGCCACTAAAATAATGCATTGAAAATTTTTAAGAACCATATACTCACTTTATTTCTGACTTGCTTATCATTTATGGTAGCAGGTCAGCAGTTTACAACTGAATTTGAGTACCTAAGTGCAGCAGACGGTCTTGCCCAAAATCATGTATTCAGCGTAAATCAAGATAAGTATGGTTTTATGTGGTTTTGTACAATGGGTGGATTGTCCAAATATGATGGATTTACCTTTACTAATTACTATTACTCAGAAGAAGATTCTACTACCATTTCTTCATCATTTACTGATAATTTTTTTGAAGATAGTAAAGGGCGTTATTGGGTTTCGACATCTAGAGGGTTTAATCGGTTTTTTAGAGAAACAGGCAAGTTCAAAAGATACCTTCACGATGAAGATAATGATAAAACACTAGGTCACAACAGCACACGTGGAATTGCAGAAGATGCAGATGGGAAGTTATGGGTAGTCCATGGTAAAGGAATAGACAAATTTGATCCAGAAACTGAAGCATTTGAACATTATTATGACGATAAATTTTCTGTTTTACGACATGATGGCGATATACTCTTGACTAAAAGTGGTGACATTTGGTTAATGGGTTCAGAAGGTTTATTCAAAGTGGATAAGCGTAATAAAAGTCTCATATTTTATGGAAGTCCTGAAATAAAAGCTGATATATCATTGGATGGTAGAGAGTTGTATCAAGATTCCTATGGAAATATTTGGGTAGGATATAATAGAGGGTTGGCAGTGTTTAATACTGAGACTTTGAAGTTTGAAGTGATTGATATCCCTGGCGTGGTTTTGGATGTGACTGCTTTGAAGGAATATCCCAAAGATATTTTAGTAATAGGTACAGCAGGGACTGGTTTGGTTTTGTATTCAATATCAAAAAGACAAGTTGTAAATAATTTCAATTATTCACCTTCAGATCCTAAAGGAATTTCGGGTTCTTCGGTTTACTCATTGTACGTAGATAAAGCCAATAATCTTTGGATAGGTTTGTTTTATGGTCTCAATCGCATTAATCCCCAAAGTCAAAGATTTCCTTTATTGCAAAATGGCAAAGGAGTCAATAATTTAACAAATTTTACACTGTTCATTTATCAAGATCCCCTTGGTGGGTACTGGTTAAATACCATGGAAGGATTGTTGTACAGGAAGTCGCTTTATGATGAATTTATAAATGTGCTGGGTCCTCCAAATTTCAAAGTTGGGTATAATGATGTGAGAGGTATTGATGGAGATAAAAATGGAAAAGTTCTTATAAATGTAAGATCAAATGGCTTATACCAATTTGACAAAAATACAAATGAAATCACAAAGTTAGGATCAGGTAATATATTTAAAGAAAAGTATGTTTTTAAGATCAAAACAGATGTCAACGATGAAAATATTTTGTGGTTAAGTGGTTCTGGTGGATTTTGCAAAATGGACAAAAAAACTTTAGACACCATTTGGTATCATCCACAGGAAATAAACAACACATTAAAATCAAATAATATCACCCATTTCATACAAGATCAAGATGGTGGATTATATTTTGTAAGTGGTGGCAATTTATGTTTATTTGAATCAATAAACGTAAAGATTCGATTAGTAGATCCAAGTTTTAAAATCAAAGGAAGTGTACATGCAATCGCATTAAGTGATCATAAAGTATGGGTAGCCACTACTACAAATTTGTATGCATACCACCTGATAGACAAAAAATGGACCTTGGTAAAAAGAGCAGATGGCGTCACTGATTTGAAAAGTGTAGGATTGCAAATTGATGATAAAGGTGTGGCATGGAGCATCATAGGTTCAGAGATTACGGCTGTTGGAGATACACCAGAAAAAACATTACATTATCAATCTCCTACCTCATTTGTCAATGGAATAGGTGACAAAAGTCGAGAAGGTTTTCTGCTTTTTGGTGGATCTAATGGCGCTATTTTAATCAATCCTTACAACTTGTACAAAGATACTCTTGCGCCAAAAGTAGTTTTTGCAGGATTAGAAATTGCCAATAAACCTATTAAACTGGATACCGAAGATGAGTTTGTAAAAAACATAAAGTTAGATTTTGAAGATAAGGTATTTACATTAAAATTTGCAGCCGTCCATTTTCTTTTTCGAAATCAAATTAAATATAGATACCAACTTAAAGGTTTTGATAAAGACTGGATGGATGGTGGAACGGAAAGATCAGTGACATACACCAATCTTAGACCGGGGAATTATACTTTTTTAGTAGAAGCAATTTCAGAAGATGGTGTCACATCTGAAGTGCCGCTGGAAATAGCCATTTATATCAAACCTCCTTATTATCTTACGATTCCGTTCTTTTTGTTTATTGGGTTGATAGTTGCATTTTTGATATATGTATATTATAGGATCAATCAAAAAGCACTCAGATTACATAGGGAAAAAGAACTAGCTGAGAAAAATGCAGAATACAAAAGCATGTTTCTAGCTAACATGAGTCATGAGATTCGTACACCTATGAATGCCATCATCGGTCTCAATCGTCTGCTGCTAGACACGCCGCTTAACAGTAAACAAAACCAATACGTACAAGCAGTACAAGCATCAAGCGAAAACCTATTGTGGATAGTCAATGACATCCTCGACCAAGCAAAAATAGAAAGTGGAAAGTACACCATCGTGCACAAACCTTTTGACCTGACTGTGGTATTGTCACAGCTAGAAACTTTGTTTGCTTTTAAAGCGAATGAGAAGAATCTAGAATTTAAAATTGAGAAATATGGCGATATCCCTAAGGTATTGATCGGTGACCAAGTCCGATTATTTCAAGTGTTGACAAATCTCTTGGGTAATGCCATCAAATTTACAGACAAAGGTGAAGTTACATTATCCGTAAATGCAAGTATTTCTGAGCATAATATGAGTCGTATCACATTCGAAATCTCAGACACAGGCATTGGCATTCCGTCAGACAGACTAGAGAGTATTTTTGAAAGTTTTGATCAGGTCAATGAATACCAAGGTGTAGGTACGCAAGGCACAGGATTAGGATTGAGTATAGTCAAAAATCTAGTTGAACAATTGGGAAGCCATATTAATGTCCATTCTGAACATGGCAAAGGATCCACTTTTGGTTTTGAATTGTCTTTTGAAATAGGAGAATCTACAACAGCTTTGATTCAACATAGTGATAGCATCAAACTTCCTGATGGACTTAGAGTGTTGCTTGTAGAAGATACCCCTTTTAATCAATTATTGGCCATGGAATTATTAAAAAAGTATGTAAAAGATGTCGAAACAGATGTAGCAGAAAATGGACTGATTGCCTTAGAAAAAATAAAAGAAAAAACATATGATTTGGTTCTGATGGATGTCAAAATGCCCGTCATGAATGGGATAGAAGCGACCAAAAAAATAAGAAGTATGGATGGGGAATATTACCGCAAACTCCCTATCGCAGGACTCACTGCCAATGCCATTCCACAACAAATCGCCTTGTGTCTAGAAGCAGGCATGGATGAATGTATCACCAAGCCCATCAATGCAGACGAACTGGTTTATAAAATCTCAAAACTGATCGATAGATGATAGACGTGTCCTTACTGAAGACTTTGTTTGATGATGATGTGATGATCAGAAAATATCTTGTCGTATTCAGACAAGATGTACCTGAAACGTTGCCAAAGCTGAAGGAATATCTTCAGAATATGGATTGGGATAATGCGTCTATTACAGCACACAGTCTCAAGAGTCAACTGCAATATCTCAAAGAAGATGATGTCTCGAAGTTAGCATATGAGATAGAAAAAAGATGTGAAGAACCACATGGAAATGATGCTTTAGAACTAGTTAATTTAATGGATGATATGAACGATAAGTTGATTCATATTTTTGATAAAATAGATCGTTATTTAGCAGAAAAGTGATGGCATCAAACCTTAAATATTCTACCTTAGACATTGCCTCATCTCCGAAAATTATAATTTACTGACAATCAACCGTTTTTTACCCTGACCCTAAAGGGAAATACCCCTGCCCCTAAAGGGGTAAGTCTGATTATCAATGCAGTAGAAATCAATATTTTTCATTATATTTGAACTAAGGACTTTTCAGAGTACACTCAACATTAAACCTTAAACATTCTACCTTAAACTTTAGACCTTCCACCTCACCTCACCACTAACTTATATCCCGTCCCATGTATATTTAGGATTTCGATATTGGGATCATCTTTCATGTACTGTCTAAGTTTGCTGACATACACGTTGAGACTTCGCTCCCTGAATGAATTTTCATCTTCCCATATTTGTTTTAGTGCGGTATCACGGTAGACAATTCCATCTTCTGCTTCACAAAAAAGTTTGAGCAACTTACTTTCTATGGCACTCAATTTTACTGGGATAAGTGTACTAGCTATTTCTCTAGTGTCGGCATTAAATTTGTATTTGCCGATGTCATATTGGGTGATGCCTTTTTTGATATTTTGGTAGTTTTCTGTTCTTTTTAGAATAGCTTTGATCCTGAGATACAACTCCTGCATACTAAAAGGCTTAGTGATATAATCGTCAGCACCTGCTTCGAGTCCTTTGATACGATCTTCTTTTTCGGTCTGTCCTGTGAGAAATAGGAAAGGCGTATCAGGTCTCAAAGCAGTAATTTCTTCAGCAATCTGAAAACCATTTTTCATAGGCATCCTGATATCCAAGATGCATAGACTGAAAGACGATTTTTTAAAATCATCCATAGCGTCATATGCATTGTGGTGAAGGTGGCAGATAAAATCTTTTGCTTCAAGATATTCCTTCACTAGGGGGCTCAATGACCTATCGTCATCTACCAACAATATTTGTTTTTTAGCGCTCATCAGTAGAAATGATTAAATTGGGGTAAAAAGTTGATCTAAGACAAAACAAAATTAGCATAAAATCTGATACCAAGTTATTTTTATTTAGTAGACGTATATATTAAGTAGTTATGTTACCTTTTTTGGTGTGTTCATTGGGTCAAAAATATCTTTTCGGTATGGATAGCTATCATAGAGCGGTCTCGCTGGGTAGAATGAGGACTTACAGTAGTTAAAATTTGTTAGAGTTTATGCTTATATTCAGTTTCATTTTTTCTTGTCTACAGTTGTGGCGGGTTTGTTAACGTCCAAGTACATGCGACGGACATCTCGATAGGGTGGCTGGTGTCATGTTCATAGTTACCTGCTTTTTATTTAGTTATCTTAATTAGTCGTCTCATTAACTTTCCATACGAATTGTCCACTTCTAATTTAGGATTGCTGATACTGACAACGATTCTAATTCCTTTTTGATCAATAGTTCCAGACTCTCTAATGTTATTTTGATTTGTGCCGCCTCCTGTATAAAAGTTTTCAACTTTATTTAACCCATCTTTTGCAATCAAAAAATTGATAGTGTCAAGATACTGGTCATCCGAAAAAGCAAAAACATCTTTATCCATTTTTATAGTTATTGAATTATTATCATGAATAGCTTTATTCCCTTCTATCCAAATAGGAAATTCTTCTATTGTCTTAGGAAATGCATTTGATTCAGAAATGTCAAGGTATCTAACATGATACAGATTTTGATTCAAGTCAAATTTTTCAAGAACCGAATTATTCATCATTACATCTTTGGTTCTGTAGCTATCCTTGAAATCATTCAATGTGATTTTTTCATAATTCTCCAAAATAGCTGAACTATCAACCAAAAAATGTTTAGGTCCATATTCTGTTGGAAGTATGTTAAGATTTATGATGAAACAAATTAATCCAGTTGTAACTACAGCTAAAATCTTTAGGTTTTTATTGTTTAAAATATTCTGAATTAGAAAGAATGATAATAGAGAAAACATCACCATTAAAACTTCAAATATTAGCACAAAAATATATGCTTGGCCATAGATGTCCTCAGGAAATATTTGTATGTAAATGGTGCTGGCAAAAGCACATGAAATAAGAAATATTATCGCTATTATTTTTTTCATTTAATGCAGATAACTTACTTATTTACAAAACTAAGATCAATCCTAAATATCATATCTTATTGATTTACAATTTATGTTCCGCCAAACCTTTAAGGCGGGCAAGTAATTTATATAACTAAACGAAAGTTTGTTGATGACATTCGTTAATTAAACGATTGTGTTACATTTGTTAACGGATTTGTTTACACCAATTATACACAAATATAAAAGCTAATCCAATACAATGGTAGTTTTTCCCAAAAAGAAAACATAAAAGTAAGGGTAAAATAGCCTATCATTATAATATGAACATGTGAATTTGTGCAGAAATAAACTTTCATATTCAGATGATAGCTTAAATGTGACATCTAAATAGCCAAAATATGAATATGAAGGGCTAAAAATGGCCCCAAAAAGGCCATAATATGGGTATCCAGCGCGGAAACGCTTGTCTAGCGAAAATAATGGGGTTTCCGAACAGGAGATAGGCAAAATAATTGTAAAATTGGGGTTTCCGTTCTGGAGATAGGCGCCAAAATCGTAAAATTGAGGTTTCCGCAGCGGATACTATAATTTTGCACGTATTATTGTGGTTTCCCCGCTGGATACCCTTGTCACCGAAACATTATAAGTAGTTCCGCGGCGGAACCTATTTCCATGGAATATTTTTTAGTCTGCCCGACTTGATTACCCTATTCCAACAAATATGATTTGGCACTCCAAAATGGAAACTTATAATATTCGGTCATAATAGGGGTTTTGTACCTAAAACTCAAATGGCATCATTTTGGGAGGTGGCAGTCATGGGTTTTACCTAGGTTTTAAGTGTTTTGGTTATGTAGTTTAGGATTGTTTATTGGTAAGATTGGGTGATTATTTATGGAAAATAGTCCTATTGCTGGTGTATGTTTGTACCTATAGCGTTAGCCCTTCTATCCGTTTGAATCCTGAAAGAAATGGTATGGTAAACAAATCAGAAGTTTGTCTTTATGGGATTGGGACGAAGGTCTCAAGTCTTTAACGTTGTAAATATTTAACATTTAAAATGCACCCAGTCCCGTAGGGACTTTATATCGGTAGAAAATATTATCCCCGACGCTCACTAGTCCCGTAGGGACGACATCATAGTTGTTTCTGATTTGTGGTGGGATATTTTTTTTACTATCGTCCCTATGGGACTTAATGTGTGGGTTTTATTATTTTTTCTACCCATATTTTCTACCTAAAGGTACTATCAGTCTCTAATCCACATACTTTGGACAATAGGGTATTTTTCCAACAGGGAAATGATCATACGGAGCGGCACTAGCTCATGGTGTATATATACTAAATATGGAAGTGGCAAATATCAAAATGGAAACACGAAGATTAATTAAAATTCAATAAATTTAGTAATGATGTAAAGATAAAAAACAATCTTCTCTACGCCATTGTTATTTTTAAAGTTACAAAGAATGAATATGAAGCAGATACCTATATTTTTTTTCTTTATTGTTTCATTTTCTACAAGCTATGCACAAAATCATGACGCTGTGTGGCCGATGGGTTACCAAAATGTATATGTTGATCCAGATGGTAATGTGACTCCAGAAGAATTAGAAAGACTATATAGGTTTTATCAATTTGAATTTACAGGAGATGGGTACAAAATAATAAAAACCGGAAATAGAAACTTGCCAATAAACGGGACAATTTCTATTTATTGCAATGAAAATGGAAAAATGTTATATTATACAAATGGACAAGCTATTTGTGATAGCACTCATCAAAAAATAAAAGGTGGAGAAAAAATAGGTACTAATAATATTGATTATTGGGACTATAATGCATTATTTGATGAATGGCCTGCGGGATATCATGCTCCACAGGGAGTCTTGATACTGCCTTGGCCTAATAAAGATAGTATTATTATTCTATCTTCATTGTTCAATATTCTTGAAGATAAGATGGATTTATTCACATATAATATAATGGAAGTAGGAGTTGGTAAGAAACCTGAAATTGTGCAACATGACAAAATAATCAAAAGAGGCCATTTTAAAATTGGAAAAATCACAGCTACAAGACATGGTAATGGCATAGATTGGTGGGTGATCGTAAACAGCTATGATGGTACAGAACAATTTATTTACATCTTTGATAAAGAAGGTATTAGAGAACATAAAACACTAAAAATTGGAAAGTTTCATAAAGGTTTTGATTTTGGTCAAGCATACTTCTCTCCGCAAGGTGATAAATATGCTACAATAGATATGTTGTATTGGGACAATAGTACATTGATCAGTCTATATGATTTTGATAGGTGTACAGGCGAACTAAGCCATTTAAGGACGGACAAAATAGAAAACTATGAGGGGGATCTTCATACCGGTATTAGTTTTTCACCATCTGGTAGATACTTGTATGCTTGTAATGCTTATAATCTCTATCAATATGATACACAATCTACTGATGTCATCGGAAGCAAAACTAAAGTAGCTACTTATGATGGATTCCTGAATGATTTGGAATGGTGGGCTGTAGAGATAGGATTTGGGGTATTTGCTGCGGGACCTGACGGTCGTCTATACAATTTTACTGGACAAGGAGGCAGCTTACACATACATCAGATGGACTTTCCAGATGAAGCAGAAGAAGCTTGTACTTTTAGACAGCATCACATCACTGTCCCGTTTCAAAGTCGCTCTGCACCCAACTTTCCCAATTATCGCCTGGGCCCACTAGATGGCTCCCCATGTGATACACTAGGCAAAAACAATCATCCCATAGCAAAATACCGCTACGAGCCAGATACGATCGATCATCTACGGATACGTTTTACAGATTTGTCGTACTTCAGGCCTGAGACGTGGAGCTGGGATTTCGGTGATGGAAGTCCAAAAGTGAGTATGAGACATCCATATCATAGCTTTGCCGCATCAGGGACGTATAATGTATGTCTCACAGTAAGCAATGAAAATAGTAGCAACACAAGCTGCCGCACTATCACTATCGGTACAAGTAGTGTAGATGATGGTATGTCAGCAGCAGTTGCAGACATCACACTCTTTCCTAATCCTGTAGAAGACTATCTAGTCGTCACGCTCGGAGAGTATATACCACAGCATGGACAGATTATGATCTATGACATCTCTGGTCGTCCTGTACATACACAACGTATCTATTATGGGCAGAATAATGTGGATATGATGGGGCTTGCTGCAGGGATGTATGTGTGGAAGGTGATGGATGGGCAGGTAGAGATTAAGAGTGGAAAGGTGGTGAAAATATGAGAAATGAAAAGTGAAAGATAAGATAGAAGAGATGAGTTGTGAAGTTTTCTTGGGCTCAATTTAAAACACATTTCAAATGCTAAAAATAAAGTATCGAAGTTGCATTACTTGTGACGCTTCAGCGTTACTTCGACAATCAGAGTTGTGAAGATATGAAATATGAGATATTAGAGATAAGATATGAGTTTTCTTGGGCTCAATTTAAAATGCACCCAGTCCCGTAGGGACTGTATATCGGTAGGGAATTATCATCCCCGACGCTAAATAGTCCCGTAGGGACTGCACCATTGTTGCAACAACGAATTTGTGTGGGATTATCCTTTCTATTTCGTCCCTACGGGACTTAATGTGTGGGTTTATTATTTTTTCTACCCATATTTTGTACCTAAAGGTACTATCGGTCTCTAAGCCACATACTTTGGACAATAGGTATTAAACTTCCAAATAAATTTGGAAGCCCATTAAAACCTTACTCCCTCATAATTCAACGCTCAACTTACACAACCAATCGTGTGCAGCTCCAGCGGCATCCCCAAATCAACAATTAAGCAAATCAAGCAATTCAACCAATCCTGTGCAGCTTCAGCGGCATCCCCAAATCTCCAAACCATTAAATAAGCAGTACCTTCCTTAAACATTTACACATTACACGTTAAACGAATATAACTCTTTAGAGCCATACCACCACAACATTCGCTAAAAAATGGCCCATTTGTTGCTTTTCATAAAAATCTATTCAACGTATTGGTAATATTATTGTTAATAAAACTAAATTTGCGGACCTTTTCAAAAATAAAAGAAATTTAATATGGCATTTGACATTGATAAGATTCAGACGGCTTACGCAGCTTTTTCTGGAAAAGTAGCTGAAGCCCGTAAGGTATTAGGACGACCTTTGACCCTTTCTGAAAAAATACTTTATACCCACTTACACGAAGATTCACCACTTCAAGATTACAAACGTGGTAAGGATTATGTGTTTTTCGCGCCAGATAGAGTGGCTATGCAAGATGCAACTGCCCAGATGGCACTCCTTCAATTTATGACAGCAGGTAGATCCAAGGTAGCGGTCCCTAGTACGGTACATTGCGATCACTTGATCCAAGCAAAAGTAAATGCAGATGTGGATCTTAAAGGTGCTTTGGATACAAATTCGGAAGTATTTGACTTTTTACAGTCGATTTCTAATAAATATGGTATTGGTTTCTGGAAACCAGGTGCAGGTATCATCCACCAAGTAGTTTTGGAAAATTATGCATTTCCAGGTGGAATGATGATCGGAACAGACTCACATACAGTAAATGCTGGTGGGCTTGGTATGGTAGCTATAGGTGTAGGTGGTGCTGACGCTGTGGATGTCATGGCAGGGATGGCTTGGGAGCTAAAAATGCCTAAATTGATAGGTGTAAAACTTACAGGCAGATTGTCCGGTTGGTCATCTCCAAAAGATGTAATCCTTAAAGTAGCTGGTATCTTGACTGTAAAAGGTGGTACAGGAGCTATTGTAGAATATTTTGGCGAAGGAGCTGATGCTATGTCTTGTACTGGTAAAGGTACTATTTGTAATATGGGTGCTGAGATCGGTGCTACGACATCTACTTTTGGCTACGATGCTTCTATGTCGAGATACTTAGCATCTACAGGTAGAGCTGATGTGGCCGCTTTGGCAGATCAAATTGCTGATGACCTTAGAGCAGACAAAGAATGTTATGAGCATCCACAAAATTATTTTGACCAAGTGATAGAGATCAACTTGTCAGAATTGGAGCCACATATCAATGGGCCATTTACGCCAGATTTGGCTACACCTATTTCAAAAATGAAAGAAGTATTGGCTGATAAAGGACAAGATTGGCCTGTAGAAGTAAAGGTAGGTTTGATTGGTTCTTGTACAAATTCTTCTTATGAAGATATCTCTAGGGCAGCATCTATAGCGCAACAAGCATTGGATAAAAACCTTAAAACGAAAGCTGAATTTACCATAACGCCAGGTTCTGAACAAGTGCGATTTACCATCGAGAGAGATGGATTTATAGATACTTTTGAGAATATTGGCGCATCTGTGTTTGCAAACGCTTGTGGCCCTTGTATTGGTCAATGGGATAGATTCGGAGCAGATAAAAAAGAAAAAAATACCATCATCCACTCTTTCAATAGAAACTTCTCAAAAAGAGCTGATGGTAACCCGAATACACACGCATTTGTAGCTTCACCGGAGATTGTGACAGCTATAGCACTTGCGGGACGATTAGATTTTAATCCAATGACAGATTCATTAATCAATGAAGATGGTCAGTCTGTTATGCTTGATGAGCCTACAGGTATGGAGTTGCCACCAAGAGGATTTGATGTCGAAGATGCAGGATTTATCGCTCCTGCGGAAGATGGAAGTGGCGTCATTGTAAAAGTAGCGCCAGATTCAGACAGATTGCAGTTACTAAAACCATTTGAACCAATTACATCGGACCAGTTGGAAGGAATGCGATTATTGATCAAAGCAAAAGGCAAGTGTACGACAGACCACATATCTATGGCAGGTCCATGGTTGACATACAGAGGGCATCTTCAAAATATAGCAAACAACACACTTATAGGTGCTGTCAATGCATTTAATGATGAAGCTAATAAAGTAATAAATTATACGTCAGGTGAATATATGGCTGTTCCTGATTCAGCACGTGTGTATCAAAGTGCAGGTTTAGGTACCATCGTATTTGGTGAGGAGAATTATGGTGAAGGGTCATCAAGAGAACATGCTGCAATGCAACCAAGATTTTTGGGTGTGAAAGCAGTGGTGGTTAAGTCTTTTGCAAGAATCCATGAGACCAATCTAAAAAAACAAGGTATGCTGGCTTTGACATTTGCCAATGTAGCGGATTACGATAAAGTGAGACAAGATGATGTTATCTCTATTTTGGGATTTGAAAGTATGCAACCTGGTCAAAATTTAGTCATCCAACTAGATCACGCTGACGGTACGCAAGAAAAGATAGAAGTAGCTCATACCTACAACCAAGCACAAATAGACTGGGTAAAATGGGGGTCGGCACTAAACCAAATCAGAGCAGAGTTGAATAAATAAGCGTTTTGCTTAAAAGTTATATAATCAAATAAAAAGGTTGTCAGTTTTGGCAACCTTTTTTTATGGATATCAATCAGGTTTTTTTTCTAAGAGAAAAAATGATATTTATTCATCAAAAGTGTTACCTATTATTGCTACCTTCGTCTCTATATAAATCAAAATTTTTAAAACCAATTTAAATTAACTCATTATGTTAAACGATTTAAAGTCTTTTCTATTTAAAGGAAACATTCTTGATTTGGCTATCGGTGTTATCGTAGCAGGTGCATTCGGTAGTATTGTGTCATCATTTACAGCTGATATTATTATGCCTCCTTTGGGGTTATTAGTCGGTGGTGTGGATTTTGGAGATATGAAATTAGTATTAAAAGCAGCAGAAGGTGATGTGCCAGAAGTTGCTATTAACTACGGAAAATGGATTAACACCATTATCAATTTCTTAATTCTTTCTGTAATTCTTTATTATGTGATGCAAGTGTACAAAAAAATTAATCCGCCTGCACCAGAAGCTCCAGCAGCACCAGCAGGTCCTACACAAGAAGAATTGCTTACACAAATTAGAGATTTATTAAAAAAATAAATTTGAACTTCACTTTTAATTATAAAGTGAGTTGTAAAATAAAAAAAGGAGGGCAACCTCCTTTTTTTGTTATTAAGAATATGTAAACAATCAGACAATTAATAAAAAAAAACTAACTCTGAGAAAAATAGTATATATTTGATTGATTTTTGCATTTATCCTGAAACCTTGACACATAGATTAGCCATATTATTGATTACTATGTTGGGCATTTTAAAAATGTCTTATGGTCAGTCTTGTGAAATAAATGGTGAGAAACATTACAGCTACAATGATATAAAAGGTATACTTGACCGAAATAAATGTGCAAACTGTCATTATAATGGAAGTCTTACTAATAGATGGAATTATAATAGCTACGCTGATATGTTTTTGGATTCTGAATGCAATTCGAAAATTATTGTATACGGAAAACCAAATGCAAGTTTATTGATTGACAAACTCAATGGTGGACCTACATCATGTGGTAATGCAATGCCTATTAGTCAGATCAAAATGAGTGACCAAGACCTTCTAGCGATAGAGACTTGGATAGAGTTTGGCGCACCAGAATATTGCATTTCTGACTTTGATCAAATAAAGTCGGTACTTGTGAATAATAAGTGCAACAGTTGTCACAGTAGTGCTGCGAGTTGGAGTTTTTCTGATTACAATGTTATATTTAATAGCGCTACTACGACTAGTTGTGGTGGTGAGATTATTACAAAGTTTGATGCAAATGCCAGTTTTTTATATCAAAAAATATCTTCTTTAGTAGACTTTTGCGGTGAGCCAATGTTTGTTGATGGTCAAAAAATGGAAGAAAAAGAAGTTGCAAAAATTAGAGATTGGATTAATGCGGGTGCTCCCGAATCAGCAAAAGTATTGCCCGTAAATTTGACAGAATTCACCACAGATAATATTGATGATCAAAGTATTGTTTTAAATTGGCATACAGCGTCAGAAAAAAACACCTATTTATTTGATGTACAACATAGTATGGATGGTATCCAATTTGAAACCATAAAATCTCTTCCTTCTAAGGGAAATTCAGGAGGTAATTATAATTTTATTGATCAAGATATAAGTGTAGGGTTTAACTTTTACAGACTTAAGATTATTGATTATGACAACAGTGTTTATTATTCCCCAATAAGGGTGGAGCGTATTAAAAACATTGATGAAATATTTCAATTTTATCCGATACCCACACAAAATAATGAGTTATTCACTGTAGAATGGTATCCAACGGATGGACGCGAAAAAGTAAGGATGAATCTTATGAATATAGCAGGTAGTCAATGTGCAAGTTATGTCATTAATAATGGAATCAATCACTTTAATTTTTCAGATTTGAAAGCAGGCGTTTACTACATTTCTATAGAAGACTATAATTTTAATCGTACGGTCAAAAAGATTGTCATATTGGATCTTTGATTCATTTATAATCTATCAATTCTTATTATAATGTTTAAATCTGATACTCTGTCAAAAATTAACATACAAATCTATCTATTTTCTTAAGATCACTTTGTAAAATATTACTACATTTGAGTCCTTTTTATCTGGCTCAAAGGAAATCTCCATAAAGCCTTCACAAAATTAAATATCATGATACATTGGAATGGCGTTTTCCCAGCTTTGACTACTAAGTTTGACGCTGATGATCAGTTGGATTTGACACTTTTTACCGTCAATCTCAAAGCTCAACTAGATGCAGGTGTGAAAGGAATCATCCTTGGCGGGACACTTGGTGAGGCAAGTACATTAACAGAATCTGAAAAAGAAATCCTTGTTAAACATACAGTTTCAAATGTTCCTGATCACATTCCAGTATTATTAAATATTGCGGAAGGATCGACTAGAGAGGCTATGAGACAAGCTGCATTGGCAAAAAAATGGGGAGCAAAAGGCTTGATGTTGTTACCACCGATGCGATATAAGTCAGATCACAGAGAAACGGTCACTTATTTCAAAACTATTGCTGCATCTACAGATTTGCCTATTATGATATACAATAATCCTGTAGATTACAAAATTGAAGTTACGTTAGACATGTTTGACGAATTAACTTCTGTTGATAATATCCAAGCGATCAAAGAATCCACCAGAGATGTTTCTAATGTCACAAGACTGAAAAACAGGTTTGGTGATAGATTCAAGATACTTTGTGGTGTTGATACGCTTTCGATGGAAGAAATCATTATGGGAGCAGATGGTTTGGTCGCAGGATTGGTGTGTGCTTTTCCACGAGAAACGGTGGTTATTTTTGAATTAATCAAACAAGGAAGAATCCAAGAAGCATTAGTTATTTACAGATGGTTTTTACCTTTGTTGGAATTGGATATTCACGCAAAGTTGGTTCAATACATTAAACTAGCAGAAACGGCAGAAGGTATTGGTTCAGAGTATGTCCGAGCTCCGAGATTGACACTGATAGGTGATGAACGGACAGCGATTTTAAAAGTAATCGCAGATGCAATAAGTAAAAGACCGCAATTACCCCAACTTTAAATACAAGTGATATGATCAATGAATTGAATAAAATAATGGAACTAGCATATGATGCTTTTTTGGAGTATCAGCTTGTTTCAGGTGCAGATAAAAAAGTTTTTCTTTATGCCATTGCTGATGAAATAGAAGCATTAGGAGATAGCTTATTGGAGACTGCATCAGAAGAAACCAATTTACCAGTAGCTAGATTTGTTGGTGAAAGAATGCGTACCTGTGGTCAGTTGAGAGCTTTCGGGGATTTGGTAGCTGAAGGAAGTTGGGTAGAAGCAGTCATTGATACCGCTATTCCAGACAGAAAACCATTGCCAAAACCTGATATGCGCAAGATGACGATACCTATAGGTCCTATTGTAGTCTTCGGAGCATCCAATTTCCCATTAGCCTATTCTACAGCAGGTGGAGACACAGCATCGGCACTAGCATCAGGATGTCCTGTTATTGTAAAAGGTCATCCTTCGCATCCACGTACGTCAAAGCTTGTCTCAAATGCCATACATCATGCTTTAGAAAAGTGTAGTTTAAATAAAAATATCTTCCAACATGTAGAAGGCGATTCTTTCGAAATTGGAAAAATATTGACCCAACATCCACTGACTGCAGGCGTGGGATTTACAGGCAGTCTGAATGGTGGAAGAGCCATTTATAATTATGCCCAACAACGAGAAGTGCCTATTCCTGTATTTTCAGAAATGGGCAGTACCAATCCCGTTATTTTGCTCAAAGATACACTCAATAATAATGCACCTGAGATTGCCAAAGCTTTTTCTGGTTCTATAACCATGGGTGTAGGGCAGTTTTGTACCAATCCGGGTATTATGTTGGGAATAAAAAGTAGTGCTTTAAATCATTTTACAAGTCTACTTGCATTAGAATTATCTTTGACACCATCTTACAAAATGTTAAATGGTTCGATTCATCATAACTATAATGCTAGTCTTGATAAAGTATTGTACGACAAGGGTGTAGAAACAGTTTATCATGCACATGCCACTGAAGAATTGCAAGCAAGTCCAGTATTGGCGAGAGTAAGTGGTACCACATTTTTGTTAAATCCAGATCTACATCATGAAGTGTTTGGACCTTTTTCTTTGATTGTGGTGTGTGACAACAAAAAGCAACTAGTTGAAGTATGGCAAACCCTAAAGGGTCAGTTGACGACCACCATTATGGGATCAAACCAAGATTTAGAAGAACACAAAGATTTGATAAATATTGCTAGAAATATAGCGGGTAGAATCGTATTTAATGGTATACCTACAGGTGTAGAAGTAAGTAATGCAACGGTGCATGGTGGTCAATATCCTGCGACTACGGATAGTAGATTTACATCTGTGGGTATGGATGCTATCAAAAGATGGGTACGACCGATTTGTTGGCAAGATTGTCCTGAACAACTACTTCCACTAGAACTGAAATCAGATAACCCATTGGGAATTTTTAGAAAAGTCAATGGTCAATATCAAAAATAAGAAAGTAGATCATGGTAAAAAAACGATTTTTCTGTATTGACGCCCATACGTGTGGCAATCCTGTAAGATTAGTAGCAGGTGGTGGACCTGATTTGGTAGGCAATACCATGGAAGAGAAAAGAGCTAATTTCTTAGAGCATTATGATTGGATAAGGAAGAGTTTGATGTTTGAGCCGCGTGGACATGATATGATGAGTGGCAGTATCTTGTACCCACCACATGATCCTAATAATGACGTAGCCGTATTGTTTATAGAGACAAGTGGATGCCTACCTATGTGTGGTCATGGCACTATCGGAACCATCACCATCGCTATAGAAGAAGGACTCATCATACCAAAAGTGCCAGGAAAAGTCAGGATGGAAGCACCTGCAGGATTAGTAGAGATATCGTATCAACAAGGAAGTGATGGGAAAGTAAGTTCTGTAAAGCTCACCAATGTAGGCTCTTTTCTGTACAAAGAAAATCTAGAAGTGGCTTGTCCTGATTTAGGCGTATTGAAAGTAGATGTAGCTTACGGTGGTAATTTTTATGCCATCATCGATCCACAAACCAATTTCCAAGGTATAGAAAACCACACAGCCGACCAACTCATCGCTTGGGCCAGGGCCATCAGACAAGATATCAATCAAAAATATACCTTCCAACATCCAGAAATTCCTGCCATCAACTGGTGTAGCCATGTATTGTGGACAGGTCAATGTATCGATCCAACATCGACAGCAAGGAACGCTGTTTTTTATGGTGACAAAGCCATAGATAGATCGCCATGTGGCACAGGCACATCAGCAAGAATGGCGCAATGGTACGCTAAAGGGAAACTAAAAAAGGGCGATCAATTTATTCACGAAAGTTATATTGGTAGTAAATTTAGGGGCACTATAGAAGGTGTTACAAAAGTAGGTAATTTTGATGCTATCATACCAGGTATAGAAGGTTGGGCAAAGATTTATGGCTACAATACCATCTTAGTTGATCCCGAAGATGATCCATATGCTGGTGGGTTTCAGGTGATATGAATAAGATGAGAATTTATATTTGTGTGTTTACTCTTGTAAGTCATAAAATTAGTAAAAACCTTGATTTAAATTTTTTCTAATTACCTTTATGGGAAAATAATAATCATGACGAAATATTTCAAGTTCAGCATATTTTTTCACTCCATTCCCTTACTTTTATTATTGATAATTTCATTGGTTAGTGTTACTTCTTGTAATAATACATCAAAAAGTGATAGTACTAACTATTTTACAAACCAAAACAGCGACATCCAAACTGGAGGAGTCAAGCTCATTCCAATTACAACTCCAAAAGGAAGCTTTAATGTGTGGACAAAAACAATCGGAAATAACCCTACTAAAAAACTCTTATTACTCAATGGTGGGCCAGGAATGACGCATGAATATTTTGAATGTTTTGAAAGTTTTCTTCCTGCCAAAGGTATCGAAATTATATATTACGACCAGCTTGGATGTGGATTTTCTGACAATCCGCAAGATACTACTATGTGGGATTTGGCTAGGTATATAGATGAAGTGGAGCAGATAAGGAAAGCCCTGAATCTAGATAAAGATAATTTTTATTTGCTAGGACATTCATGGGGCGGTATTCTTTGCATGGAGTATGCACTTAAATACCAAGAAAACTTGAAAGGGCTCATCATATCCAATATGATGTCAGACGCTCCCGAGTATGGAAAGTATGCCGATAATGTGCTGGCAAAATTGATGGATCCAAAAGTATTGGACACCATTAGGATGATAGAAGAAAAGGAAGACTTTGCAAATCCTAAATATATGGAACTCCTAATGCCAAATTATTATGTAAAACATATCTTAAGACTACCCGTTGATAGTTGGCCCGAACCTGTCAATCGCTCTTTTGGTAGACTCAACTCGTCGCTATATGTGACCATGCAAGGCCCAAGTGAGTTCGGTATCGCTGGGAAACTTAAAACTTGGTCAGTGAAAAATAGACTCAAAGATATTTCGGTTCCCACACTTGTCATAGGTGCTCAACATGATACTATGGACCCTGATCATATGAAGTGGATGGCTACTGAGGTGCAAAACGGTACATATCTTCATTGTCAGCAAGGTAGCCATATGTGTATGTATGATGACCAAGAAACCTATTTTAAAGGGCTGACTGATTTTTTATTGAAATAACTTTAATGTCCATAACGCCATCTTTAGGAAATTTGATTTTTAGAAGAACTTATAGAATTGAAAGTTTGTTATCAATTTTAAGCCTGTCCTCATCGGCTATTGTAACAGTTTTGAAAGTAATACAAATATAAACATATGAAGGTCATTTTAGAGATAGAAGATAGTAAGCCCAAAGAATTTCTTAAGATATTAAAAGAATTATCTTTTGTAAGAGACGTTTCTATGGTTGATATGGCAACTAATATAACCAAAGTGGATGACTTGTACGACAATATGCTCGCATCTGAACCCATTTTAAGTATTGATTGGATGAAGAAAGAAGAAAATGATGTATGGGCAAATTTATAAAGGGAGAGATAGTTATAATTCCATTTCCTTTTTCTGATTTATCTGGATCTAAAAAAAGACCTGCTTTCGTTATGGTTGACTTAGAAGGAGATGACATTGTTTTATGTCAGATAACATCTCATTTTTCAAAAGACAGGCATGCAATTCCCATTAAAAGTGAAGATTTCCAAAAAGGTAATCTTATTAATGATGTTTCATATATTAGGCCTAATAGGATTTTTACAGCTGACAAAAAAATAATTGTAAGATCAACTGGGATATTACAAGAAGCGAAAACAAAAGAAGTATCCGATAAGGTGATAAAATTACTTTCCTAATCCACTTTTCCATGCAAATCACCATCATCGGCGCAGGCGTCATAGGCCTTACCACAGCTTATTATCTCCAGAAAGAAGGTCATGAAGTCACCATTATTGATCGTGGTAATGGCAGTAATAATTGTTCCTTTGGCAATGCGGGCTACATCTCTCCTAGTCATTTTATACCTTTAGCTTCGCCGGGTATTGTAGCACAAGGACTAAAATGGATGTTGAGTTCGACTAGTCCATTTTATATAAAACCGAGACTTGATGCTTCATTAATAAAATGGGGATGGAAGTTTTATAAGAATGCTACAGACAAAAAAGTGCAAGAAAACGCACCACACCTGAATAATATCCTTCAACTCAGTAGAAACTTGATGATTGATCTTGACAAAGATTTGGATCATGGGTTTCAACTAGAGACTAAAGGATGTTTGATGCTTTATAAATCTACAGAAACAGGACATCACGAAGCCGAACTTGCCAAAGAAGCAAAAAAGTACAATATAGATGCGCCAGTCTTATCCCAAAAAGATATCCAAGCCATGGAACCTGAAGTGGAAGTAGATGTTTTGGGTGGCGTATATTTCCCCATAGATTGTCATCTGCATCCTGTGAGAATGATGGAAACGTTGTTAGCTCATACTAAATCTATGGGAGTAAAGTTTCTTTTTGACCATGAAGTAGAAGGATTTGAATCTTCCAATGGAAAAGTGAATGCAGTAATCACAAATAAAGGTAAGATAAATGGTGATCATTTAGTCATAGCTTCAGGTGGTTGGTTGGAACTTATGACTAAAAAACTTGGTATTTCCTTGCTTTTGCAGCCAGGAAAAGGATATAGCTCCACGTATAAAAATAGGGCAAACAACCTAAAACATCCAGCTATTTTGGTTGATGATCGAGTAGCAATTACACCAATGGGCAATGAACTAAGGGTAGGAGGTACCATGGAACTTTCTGGGATCAACGATAAAATAAATATGAATAGGGTTCATCCTATTATAAAAGCAGCGAATCATTATTACAAAAATCTACATCTCGATGTGCCTACTGAAAACCAAGTATGGACAGGCCTTAGACCTTGTTCGCCTGATGGATTGCCTTATATTGGGTCGAGCCCACATCATGATAATGTCACTGTTGCTGGCGGACATGCGATGTTGGGTATTTCGTTAGCGGCAGCCACGGGATATCTTGTGAAGCAGATCATTCAGAAGGAAGAAATGGAGATTCCTATGGAGAAATTCAGGGTGGAGAGGTAAGTGTGACAAGTCAAGTCTGTTTAATGTTTAAACGTTTAACGTTTAATATGTAAAACAAACTTCTATTTCTTCTTATTCTCACAATTTTCCTTCGCACATTTGCCGTATAAATTTAGAGAGTGGTGCATGATTTCGAATTCTAGTAAGTCGCCCATCATGGATTTTATTTGTTGGATTCTTGGGTCACAAAATTCTAGCACAGCGCTACAGTCCACGCATATCAAGTGGTCGTGCTGTTTAAAACCATAAGACTTTTCATATTGGGCAAGATTTTTGCCAAATTGATGTTTGGTAATCAAGTCACAACTTACTAGGAGTTCCAATGTATTATAGACTGTCGCACGACTTACTCTATAGTTTTGGTTTTTCATGTGTATATACAGCGCTTCTGCATCAAAGTGGTCTGTCCTGCGATATATTTCTTCTAGGATAGCATACCTTTCTGGAGTCTTTCTCAGGCTATGTTTTTCTAGATGTGCTGAAAATATAGTTTTTACTTCTGAAACGATTTGTTCCAATTTTGCTGGTGCGCTCGTCATATTTTTAATATCATTTGAATGTTCTATCTGTTCTCACTACCGAAGAGATTCCTTCCACCTTTTCGAGTGTTTGTACAACGATATTTAACTGATCTTTGTTCAACACTACAATGCCTATCCTACCTTCGAAGTATCCTTCTTTGCCTTCTATACTGAATGATTTTATATTGATGCCTAGTTTGTTAGAAAGAGCATTGGTCAGGGATTGGATTACACCAGGTCCACTGTCAATACCAGTTACTAGGAGTTCGACTACGAAATTAGAATTAACACTATCTTCCCAGTCTGCTTTCAGTACACGATAGCCATAATTGGCCAATATCTGTACGGCATTGCTACAATTTGTTCTATGTATTTTTAGACCTGCATTGGACGTCAAGTAAGCAAAAATATCATCACCTTGCACTGGATTGCAACATGCAGCTAGAGAATATTGGTACATATCCGCAGGCTCACCATTGACTAGTATATTGGACCTATTGGCTTTGGCTGGACGTTGGATTTTCTTTAACTCTTCTGCTATTGGTGCATCTTTATTAGGCTCTTCTTCGTCCTTTTTAAATACAATTTTACCACTTTCTATGGTGTAGTTTTTGATATCTGATATCTTGACATCTTCTACTGATAAGGCATAATACAAGTCTATCCTTGATTTGAATCCCAATTGTTTGGCAATAATATCGACGTTTTCTTCTAGATCGACCTTTAGATTTTTGAGTTTGCGTTCTAGGGCTTCTTTACCATATTCTCCTACTTTTCTGCGTTCTTCTTTCATCGCAGACCTGATTTTCGACCTAGCTTTGCCAGTTACCACCATTTTGAGCCAATCTTCATTAGGCTTTTGGTTTTTGTTGGTTACTACGGCTATTTGATCGCCATTATTGAGCTTGTACCCCATTGGCACAAGCTTGTTATTGACCTTGATCGCCGTGGCATGATATCCGATGTCTGTGTGGATTTCGAAGGCAAAATCTAAGGCAGTTGCTCCTTTCGGTATGATACGCATATCACCTTTCGGAGTGAATACATATACTTCTTCACTAAACAAATTGGTTTTGAAGTCATTTATAAATTCTAGGGCATTGGCATGTTTAGTATCTAGGATTTCTCTGATATTGTCGAGCCAGTTATCATAAACATTTTCTTGTTTTTTGATACCTTTATATTTCCAATGCGCCGCAAATCCTTTCTCTGCAATCTCGTCCATCCTTTCTGTACGGATTTGCACTTCTACATATTTGCCTTTTGGTCCTATGACCGTGGTGTGAAGTGACTCGTATCCATTTCCTTTTGGTGTAGTGATCCAATCTTTGAGCCTTTCGGGAATGGGTTTATATACATCAGTAATGATAGAATAAATTTGCCAACAGAAACTCTTTTCTTTTTCGATCGGCACATCCATGATGATTCTCACCGCAAAAATGTCGTAAATCTCTTCAAAATTTACCTTATTTTGCTTTATCTTGGTGTAGATACTTGAGATGGCTTTTGATCTTCCCAATACTCTAAATGGCACATTGAGATGGGCAATTTCTTCTTTTAATGGATTGATAAATTGCTCAATATATTCATTTCTAGCTTGGTCTGATTCCGCAAGTTTGTTTGAAAGTTCTTGGTAAACTTCTGGTTCAGTGATTTTAAGACAAATATCCTGAAATTCTGTTTTTATATTGTAAAGACCCAATCTGTGAGCTAAAGGCGTATAAATATAATCCGTTTCGGCAGCGATTTTGAGTTGTTTATGTTTCGGTTGTGCACCTATTGTACGGAGATTGTGGAGCCTATCTGCCATTTTTATAAGTACCACACGAACATCTACGACAAGCGTACTCAATACTTTTTTGAAGTTTTCAGCTTGAGGGCTATCTGTCGATTCTAGATTGTATGTTCCATCAAGTTTTGTAAGACCATCTACGATAATTGTGACTTTGGGGCCAAACATTTCTTGGATCTCTGCAAGCGTAACTGGCGTATCTTCCACTACATCGTGAAGCAAAGCACAAATCACGGCTGTAGGTCCAAGTCCTATTTCTTCAAAACAAATTCTTGCTACTTCTATTGGATGGAAGATGTATGGCTCACCTGATTTTCGACGTTGGTATTTATGCGCATCTACTGCTAGCTCGTATGCTTTTTCGAGATCAGCTTTGTCTTCATTTTGCAACCTATTTTCCATGAGTTTGAGTATTTCATCAAACTTGGCCCTCACTGCTTTTAACTCATCTTCATTTATGGCGATTCCTACCGGCATAATTACTATTAATTGATCCTTTTACCCAAAGAATACAAATTTAGAATAAATGAAACAATAATTCAAGTTTAGGTAAGAATATTTTTGAAAATGGACATTAATTGATATTCTGCTGCTATAAATTGTGTAGCATCAATCCTTTTTCAAACTTTACGACTATAGATCTTGTTCTAATATCAGTAATTCAGAAACAATGAAGTTTACATGCTTTTATGAAATATGAGTTTATTTACATCTTATTAATGATCAATGTTTTGGCTTTCGTTATGATGTGGATTGACAAAAGAGCAGCCATCCATAAGAAGAGCAGAATAAGCGAAAAGACGCTTTTTATATTTGCGATTGTAGGTGGAAGTTTGGGTATTTGGCTAGGCACACGTGTTCCACTGTTTCATAAAGCTTCAAAATCAAAGTTTACAATTGGTATTCCATTTTTGATATTGGTACAAAGTTGCTTTATTTTCTATTATTTTAGTTACAAATAATAAAAATGAATATCTTTACATAAATTTTAAAATTCTTAGTACTCAATAGTAGTGTGAATCTTAACCTTAATCTTAAACTTATTCTTAACCTAAATCTTAATAAACATGTCAAAATCTTTTTTCGAATCAAGAAATCCTGTTTTTAACGAAGAAAAACTTCAAAAACTAGGTCAGTCAGGTGCTTTGACCAATGAAAGTGTTAATGATGTAATGTCTATTTCAGGAGCAATCAATAAGACTGCTATTTTGTTTGTCATTTTGTTAGCTACAAGTGCTGCTAGTTATGCCATGCCGTCTATGTTTCTGCTTATAGTTGGTATCGTCGGTGGCTTGATTGCGGTTTTAGTAGCTAGTTTTAAACCACATACTTCTGCTATTGCGGCACCTGTGTATGCAGGATTTGAAGGTTTGGCTTTAGGTACGATTTCAGCGATGTATGCTACTATGCTCGATGGCATTGTTTTGCAAGCTGTCAGTCTTACCTTTGCAACTTTGATTTCAATGTTAGTACTTTATAAATCTGGACTTATCAAAGTGACAGATAAATTCCGATCAGGTGTCATGATGGCAACTGGAGCAATATTTTTGGTGTATTTGGTAAGTATGGTAGGTAGTATGTTTGGTTGGAATATGCCATATTTACACCAAGGCGGTATGATAGGTATTGGTATCAGTGTCGTCATTATAGCTGTGGCTGCGTTAAATCTTTTATTAGATTTTGACAATTTTGATAAAGCAGCACAAGCTCGCGCTCCTAAGTATATGGAATGGTTTTGTGGACTTAGTTTGATGGTGACTTTAGTGTGGTTATACATTGAGTTTTTAAGATTATTATCTATGCTCAATCGTGATTAAATTTTAGTGTACATTATAGATATGGTCGGTGTGTTTTGATAATGCATCGACCATTTTGATAATTAGAAAGAATCACAGTATGAAATCTATATTTTTATTTTTTTCAATCTACGTATTTTTAATAGGAACTCTTGACGCGCAATTGCTTGATGAACCACAAAGACGAATTCTGCATAAATTAGGAATAAAAAAAATCGAAAAAACAATCCTAAGCGACTCCATTATTAGTGATTATTTGTGGACAGAACAAGAAGTAAATCATTTAGGATTTATAATAAAACAAACTTATCATAACGAAGGAAGTAGAATCGTTGTACAAGAATTTGATTATTTGCACGATTCCATTTTGATAGAAAGCCAATATATTCATCAGAATGAGCCGAATATAAAAACCAAATATACTAAATACACCTACACAAAAGATCTAAAGCGTGAAACCTTCAGTTATTATGATGGAGATAGATTACAAATGCGATCTAAGTTCAAATATACTAAAGATGGTGAACTAGAATTTAAGGAAGAAAGGTTATATGGAATCAAAGGAACAAACAGTTATAGCGGTAAAAAGAAATATTCATATAAATACAATGCAGAGGGAAAGGTAGAAACAGTTCAGTTGAAAGATAAAACCAAAGGTAAAACGGAAACTAAAAATTACAAAAATATTTATAAATCAGACCCATATACCGTAGAAAACTATCTTGTTTCCAACAATGGCGAAGAAGACCAAATCATTGATAGAGAAGTTTTTGATGAGCAGAATAGATTGAAAGTTTCTGAGCATTTCAGTAGACGTGGCAACTCCATTATGCATTTAGCAAATAGGAAAATGGAAATTAAAAAGGGAGAAACTCAACGCAAAGAATATTTTTATGATGATCGTGGATTAATCATCAAAGAAGTGATGAGTGCAAATCGCAATCAAAAAATAGAAATTAGATATGAATATTTTTAAAGATGGTCAACTTTTTGTTTGTAACTGAAAAGAAGAAATCCCTTCCCAATGCAAGAAATAATAGCACTCTCACAAAAGACCATAACCTTAGAAAGGAATGAATTTTTAAAGGTCAAAGGTAGTATTGATACGAATATCTATTATGTAGAAAGTGGTAGTTTGAGTGTTTTTATCCTTGATGAGTATGAAGAACAAGTTATTCGATTCGGTTATCAGGGCAATATTATTGTGGCTCTAGACTCTTATTTAACTGGTAAGCCTTCTGACTTCTACATTCAAGCAATCAAAAAATCAACCGTCAAGGTCATTACAAAACTGCAAATGGATAACTTTTTAAGTAAAGAAGAAAATAATTTACTTTGGACAAAAATACTGGAAGACTTAGTGTTGCAACAAATGGAAAGAGAAATTGATATTCTAACTAGTTCTCCCAAAGAAAGATATCTCCGTGTCCTTAAACGAAGTCCAAAGCTTTTTCAAGAAATACCTAATAGATACATTGCCAATTATCTAAGAATGAGTCCTGAAACGCTGTCTCGGCTAAAAAAATCTTGATTTCAATCAAGATTTTAGCAAAGTTTTATGTCGACCTTTGTGGCAAATAAAATCATATGCAATCAGAAGTTTTAATACAAACACTCATAGAACAGACAAGAGTCATTATCAATCAATTAGAAAGGCTTCGAAATGACGACTTAAGCACTTTGACTTGGAGAGAAAACACTACATCATGGAATATCCTAGAATGTATAGAACACATCAATAGATATGGAGACTTTTATCTTCCAGAGATAGCATCAAAGATAAAAGCATCAAACACCAACGCGGATACTGAATTCAAAAGTGGTTGGTTGGGAAGCTATTTTGCAAAAAGCATGGCACCAAAGGAAAAATTAAATAAAATGGCGACCTTTAAGGATAAAAATCCCTTGAATGCGCAGCTTGATCAAACAGTAATTGATACATGCATAAACCAACAAATGGAACTTCTTGATTTGCTTCAGCAATCTAGATACATAAGTTTAAACAAGGTTAAAATCAATATTTCAATATCTAAATTTATAAAACTAAAGCTAGGAGATACTTTCCAGTTTTTTATTAACCATATAAGGAGGCATTTGGTCCAAATAGAAAATACAAAAGTAAAGTCACAAACTATTACATTGAATTAATGACAAGTTTGTCCCGATAGTGTTAGCTTTAACCTATTATCTGAGATAAATTAAAGTGCTTCTTGCTCTTCTATGATTTCAAGGGCTTGATCTACATCAGATTGTTTGACCTTAATTTCCACATTTTCTAATGGTAACAAGGTTTGACTTTCGTTTGTGGTAAACGTCTCAATGCCAGCATTATGAAGTGTCGCTACCATGATATCAGCAATAATGGGATCTTTGTATGATCTAATGGTTACAAAATTTTCGTCATTCATATTCTATGCTTTAATTAATTTTATAACCGAAATTATTGGGTAATTAGTTCCGTGTGATCACATAAAAATGATGTTAACTTACTTTTTACAACATTCTAATGACAATTTTATGGATAAGCTATTAAGCCAAGAATTTAATCGAGCCACATTAAATATACCTTTATTTTCTTCCATACATTTGGCAGTTTAATTACTATCTTTGCCCAAAATAAAGCATTCTAATGCAAAAACAGTGGAATTTTGAATTGTTGTCTTGGCTCTTTGCCATTCTTTTCGCAGTTTTAATGATTGCACCCATTTATCTGAAGGTAGGAGATTTATATGCATTTTATATACAGAATTTTATATGTATCATAGTATTTCTTACATTGTCTAGGTATATCTTTTTGCTTTCTTTTACACCATTTGCAAGGGTGAAGTGGTTTAAGTTTATGCTTATTTTTCTGCCGATACCTTTATTTTTGTATCATATAGATTCATTGTACGAATTCCAACGTTTTCTAGATGAAGATGGTACGATTAGCTTATTTAAAGGTTCTAGCGATATGAGTGATTACGAATTTGGCAAGTACATCAGATATCAATTTATGTTTTTTTGTGTGGGTGCACTAGTTACCATAGCGATGATTCCCATCAGGATGATAATCTCTTTTTGGCGTACCACTAATACATCTGATAGGGTGTAAATTATTCTGAGATTACCATTATTTTTAATTATAAACAAAGGATTATGTCTCAAATAAACGAATTTAACGAGTATAGAACCAAGATGAATGAGCGTATTCTGGCTCAGGATAATAAGGTGTTAAAACGATTTTTTAGTTTAGATAATCAAGCCTACCAAGATGGCGCACTCTCCGAAAAGACAAAAGAGCTTTTGGGGTTAGTGGCTTCTATGGTGTTGAGGTGTGATGATTGTATTAAATATCACTTGGGTACTTGTCATGAATTAGGAGTAACTACAGATGAAATTTATGAAGTGTTTTCAGTAGCTAATCTTGTCGGTGGATCCATTTGTATACCACATACAAGGAGAGCAGTAGAGTATTGGGATGAACTAGAAGAAAGAAAAAATAAGGACTGATTTTTTTTCTTTTGGATTTTTTTTTAAAAAATACACTGCAATCAACCGATTTGGGAATTGCAAAATAATCTTTTACATATCGTTTACATCATTTTACAGAAAAATGTATGCATGAAATAAGTATCGCATTACTTTTGGATTATTAATTCACATAAATTTATTTCGAATGCATTTAATAGCTTCTTTAAAATTGTTTTGTTTGGTGAGCATTTTTTCTTGCGATCAAGCAATAGATTATCCATCTACTTCCCAACCTAAGATATTGAAATCGTCAAGCATGGATTCTGTCAAAATGGAAGATACAAAATCTGATGGATCCAATATCCTCTTTCAATCAAAAGATGGTGGGGAAACATGGGAAGATATAAGTGGATCATTACCGGGTAGGGAACCGATTGATGGTTTTTTTACAAGTGACACTGATGTTTACTTTCGTCAAAAAAATGCCATGTATCATTCTAAAAGCAAATCTAATACCCAGCTTTGGGATCAAGAATTTATTTTGAATCCACATGTTACCACTATCGCCTATAATCCTTCAGGAGTTATGGCTTATAATTATGAAGGCCAAATTTATCAAAGAATAAATGTTACTGGAACTTGGGTACCTATTTATGCTAATCTTCAAAAACAACAAATACGTTCTATTTTTGAAACATCAAATGGAATTATCTTTGTGGGTAGTGACAGCGGACTTTTTAGATCTTTAGATAAGGGCCAAAACTGGACACAAGTTCAAAATGAAGGATGGGTGATGCAAATAGTTGAGAACAAAGATGTCCTTTTAGCTACAGGTCAAAAAGGCATCATGCGTTCTACTGACAATGGAGCACATTGGGAATGGGTTATTAGCGAAGGTGGCGTAGGCATTGATATTGAAAAGATTGAAGGTGGGTTTGCTGCAATAACTTATAATACACAAACAAAATCTAGAAGGGTGCGAGTTTCGATGGATGAAGGTAAAAATTGGCAGGCCATTGATCATGGACTTGAGGCATCTGAATCTATTTCTTCTATAAAGTCGTATGGGAAATATCTGTTTTGTGGCCATCCAAATGGTATATATCGATCTTCAGACATGGGCAAAACATGGAATCTTATAAAACCTAGTATTGATAAAAAAGTCTTTAGCCTGTATATTTCAGGTAATGTTCTTTATGCCATACCAAGAAATTTTGGATGCTAAAAGATAAGTTTCTAGTGTGTTTTCTCCGATAGGATGTCTCAAAGGCATCCTATCGGTCTTTTAATTGTTCTTCTTGATCAAACATGTCAAATCATTCCACCCAGAATAAATTGGAAGCGATGCCATCTGCAAAGTGTTTGCCTACTTGTGTTAAGGTATATTTGTGTTCATCTTGTGTCACAAAACCTTTTTTTATTTCATCTTGAATTCCTTCTAAAAAATAGGGGACGAATTCAGATCCAAATCCATTTATTTCATCAAGTTTTACGCCCCACATAGTTCTTAAGCCGGTCATGACATACTCATTGTATCTAGTAGAAGGAGATAGTTCTTCCCTTTCCGATGGTATGATATTTTCAAGTAATGATTGCATGTATTTTTGATTATGAGCGATATTCCATGACCTAGACCTACCATCAAATGAATGTGCCGAAGGACCAATGCCTAGATATTGCGCTCCTTTCCAGTAATTTGTATTATGAATGGCATATTTCTCAGGTTTAGCAAAATTCGATATTTCGTAATGCTCATAACCTGAAGCAGTTAGATTTTCTATCAAAGTTGTAAATTGTCTACTCGCAACATCACTATCAGGTGACATTTTTTTACCCTTTTTTACATGGTGGTGCAATGCCGTACCTTCCTCTACCGTAAGGCAATAAGAAGATATATGTGGAATATCTAATGACAAGGCAGTTTTGATGTTCTCAGCCCACATTTCATGAGAAGTGGTAGGGCTGCCATAAATCAAGTCAATGGTTATGTTATCAAATCCTACATCTTGAGCCAATTTAATACAAGTCTGTGCTTCTTGCGCATTGTGTGCACGATTCATCCACATTAGGTCTTCGTTAAAAAACGATTGGATACCGATGCTGAGACGATTGATGCCCCATTTTTTAAAGGAGTTTAATTTTTCGAAGGTGATGTCATCAGGATTAGCTTCTAAGGTTATTTCAGTTTGAGCTGTCCAAGTGAATACTTCATTTAAGGCACTAAATATTTGCCCCAACTCATCATCAGTAAGCAAACTAGGTGTACCGCCACCAAAATAAATACTGGTCAGTGACTTTTCTTTCAGATAATTTTTTTGAATGATAATTTCCTTACAAATGGCTGAAACTAAGTCGCCTTTTGACTTTAAAGTAGTCGAAAAATGAAAATTACAATAATGACAGGCTTGTTTGCAAAAAGGAATGTGAATATATATACCAGACATTTTGTAATTTCGTTATACAATTGTTTAATAAATAAAAAATAGACGTTCTGCAGAATACTTTTTTGACTCAATACTTCTTACTGCATCCTAGCAACCGAAAGTCATACTTCATGGTAAAGGTAGGGCTATTCATGGTATTTAGTGTATTTTGTGGTCAGGTTTTCAGCCAGAAAAAAGTCACCGCACTGATTTCTACATATGATTCAGTGTTTAAGCGCGAAGACCTTTCCAAATCAAGTGTATATATTGATAGCTTGTCCGTAAGGAAATATTACACTGATTACGTGACAGAATTATTGTCAAAAGGTTATTCTGTGGCTAATCTTGATACTTTTTATTGTCAAAAAGATACATGTTTTGGTTTGGTGTATCGTGGGGCAAAATACACCTTGGGAAACATAAGAATGAGTTCTGACCAAGTAACTATTTTAGAATCTGCAGGTTTGAAAAGGAATAGAATAGTCGGCAAGCCACTTGACTCTATACTTTTGACCACTGTTTTAAAAACCTTGGTAGATCATCATACGAATGTCGGATATCCATTTGCAAAGGCTAGTTACGATTCTGTTGACATCGTTGAGAATAAGTTGAATGCACAAATTAAGGTACAAAAGGGTCGGTTTTTTACTTTTGACAGTATTCAGATGGAAGGCAAAGTGATCTTGAATAAAAAGTTTCTGTACCGATTTTTAGATATCAAACCTGGTGAACCATATGCCCAAGAGAAAGTCGTCCGAGCCAATAAAAGACTCAATGACCTACAATTTGTAAAACAAACCCAAGCCCCTGCTGTCAATTTTGTAAATGATAAAGCTTCTCTGGTACTTACATTAGATCCTAAACCATCGAGTAGGTTTGACTTCTTGGTTGGCGTATTGCCACAGCAAAATCCCGATGGTTCGCGCAAATGGAATATCACAGGTGATCTCACAACAGAACTCAATAATAGCTTCGGTCAAGGTGAATATATTTTTCTTCAGCTGAAAAGATTAAAACCTGAAAATCTCGAACTTCAACTCAAATCTACACTGCCATATATAGCTGGATTGCCGGTAGGAAGTCACGTAGATTTCAGGATATTTAAAAATGCTTCACAGAATATTGATTTATTTTTTGATGGTGGTTTTCAATATCTTTTTGGAGGATTTAACAATATAAAACTCTATGGCAGCTACAGGTCGTCGCGTCTTTTGGAGATCGATACGGATCAAATACTTGCAGCTCGTAGACTTCCCGGAAGTCTTGATGTTACTTATTCTGGTGTAGGTCTAGGATTGGCACTAAGAGATTTAGATTATCGATTTAATCCATCCAAAGGATATTCTGTCGAAATAAATACCATCGTAGGTAGTAAAAAAATTCTACCTAACGTGACCATTACCCAATTGGAAGGATTTGAAAATAGTTACGACACATTGAAACTTGTATCTCTCCAAGCAGATATAGATCTAAATGCAGCCTATTATATACCTGTCAAAAATTGGGCAGCAATTAAGTTTGGCGGTACAGCAGGCATTCGTTACAACCAAAATCAGATACAAACCAATGAGTTGCTTAGGGTAGGAGGTAATAAACTTTTGCGTGGTTTTGATGAGGAAAGCATTTTGACAGATTTTTATGCATTTAGCACTGTGGAATTTCGGTTTTTGTTTGATCAGAATTCCTACATGAGTCTTCCATTTGTAGATTATGGTATCACAAGAGTGATGGATGCCAATGGGCAGATGGTCATGGACAATGTCATGGGCGTAGGCATGGGCCTTAATTTTGGGACAGCAGCTGGTATTTTTAATTTATCCTTTGCAGCAGGTAGAAATCTTGGCAACCCATGGGATTTTGGAAAGATGAAGATCCACTTTGGATATGTGAATTTGTTTTAATGTTTTTTAAAACAATCAACTAAAAAATATTCCATCTCTTTATGTCATAGTGCTTCAGTAGATAATTGCTAAATCTACTTCTTTACAGCCTTTACTTGATCTACCGTCACCATCTTTCCGTAGTCATTTCCCCATGAATGATTGATATAATTCATGACATCCGCTACTTCTTCATCATCTAGCCCTGGCGCTGGCATCATACCATTATAGTCAGTACCATTGACAGTGATTTTGCCTTTTTGACCATATTTGATGGCGTAAATGCTTTCGGTTTGTTGATTTTTTAGGTAATCTGATTTAGCTAAAGGTGGAAATATCTTTGCCGTACCTTCACCGTTTGCTCTATGGCATGTTACACAAAAGTCTGTATAAATTTCTTTACCACGCGCCTTGCTTTTTTCTAAATCACTATTTTGATCTGCTACAAAACTGCTCATAAGTAAGATGCTCAAGCAAAAAATGATACCTATTTTCATCTGTTTCTTTTTATTTGATTTTTAACGGTCATAACTCGTCCCGCGTCACTAGTGGGATGGAATTCGCCTTGGCGAATAAAAAATAATCATTATGGTTTGTATTAAATAAACCATGATTATTTTTTATGTCGATTTCATTTGATTGGTGTTATTTTGTAAATACCTTTTCCCTCCACACCTACATAAATATATCCATCAGGACCCATTTTGACATTTCTGATGCGACCTACATCAGCCATTATTTTTTCCCTATATTCGACTTTGTCATTTTTTAGTACAAGTCTTTCTAGATATTGAAATTTGAGTGAACCAATCAGCAAATTATTCTTCCAATCTGGATAGATGTCCGAATCGACAAAGGCCATGCCACTAGGTGCAATAGAAGGTACATAATAATATAGTGGTTGTTCCATACCATCCATTTCAGTTTTGTCGGTCAGTTGACTGCCATCATAATTGATACCATAACATATCACTGGCCAACCATAATTTGCACCTTTACGCACGATATTGATCTCGTCTCCACCTTGTGGTCCATGTTCATTAGTCCATATGGCGCCTGTTTTAGGATGTTTTGCCATACCTTGTGGATTTCTATGTCCATAGCTATATATAGCTTGTTTCGCACCTTTATGGTTGTAAAATGGATTGTCTGTAGGGATAGTTCCATCATCTTTGAGACGATATACTTTTCCTCCATCGAGCATAATGTCTTGTGGATTTATGTCATGTTCGCCTCTGTCTCCTATGCTGAAATAAACATAACCATCATTGTCAAAAGCTATTCTTGATCCAAAATGATAAGGTTTGTTTGTATTAGGACTTCCTTTGTAGAGTACTTGTTTTTCTACTAGGCTGCCATCTTTTAGTTTGGCGCGCATTAATGCAGTATTTCCACCTTTTTCTTCTCCTTCTGGAGATGAATAAGTTATGTAGATCCAACCGTTATTTTTATATTTTGGGTGTACCATGATATCGAGTAGGCCGCCTTGTCCACGTGCGTACACTTCAGGTACATTGGCTATTTCTGTTTTTATTCCATTTTTTATGTGAAATAACTGCCCTTTTATTTCTGTAACCAACAAACTACCATCTGGTAAAAAGTCCATTCCCCATGGTATATCTATCTCAGAAGCAACGAGTTCTGTCGTATAATTGATCTTTTCAGGTGTCTGAATGGAAGTATCTTTTTGGGTGTAACAAGCATTTGCCCAAAACAGCATGGAAAGTATAGATATGTATTTGATCATAAAAATGGTATTCTAGATTTTGTTGGTGAAGCAAAGTTAACAAAAAAAATGAGTTTTTGATTTGTAAAGGTAGAAAATGGATAGGAATTTCATATCCTATAACTCATCTTTCAAAACTTATATCTATACAACCCTTATCAAATTGATCCCATCACGAATAGGTAAAATGACGTTTTCCACTCGTGGGTCAATTGCTATTTTTTTATTGAAGTCATCAAGTTGTTGTGTTTTTTTGTCTTTTTTTGCGTCTAAGATTTTACCACTCCATAGCACATTATCAGCTAGAATAAGTGCTCCCTTGTTGCATTTATTGATGACCATATCAAAATATTGGCTATACGCTTCTTTATCAGCATCGATAAATATTAGGTCAAACAAATATTCGAGTTTTAGAATAATGTCCTTAGCGTCTCCAGTTTTTAATTCTATTTTATCTTTATATTGACTTTCGTCAAAAAAAGTCTTTGCAAGATGACTATGTTCTTCATCATATTCAATAGTGATCAGTTTGCCATCAGATGTTAACCCTTCTGCAAGACATATGGCAGAATATCCAGTAAAAGTACCTATTTCTAAGATGTATTTTGGTGACTTTATTTTACTGATTATGCTGAGTAGACTACCTTGCAACTGTCCTGACAACATTCTCGGTGCAGTCGTTGAGAGATGGGTTTGCCTTTCTATTTTGTCCAATAAAGGATCATTTAATGTAGAATGTGAAGCACAATAATCGTTCAATTGGCTAAGGATGTCTTGCATGATCTAGATCGTTGTTGTGTTAAATTTTTTGTGAAGATATGGATACAACATGACAGAAAGTAATATGATTCCTCCTCCAAGATAGAAAAGTGGTGAAAGTTCTTTGTGGTCATTGAGTATAAAAATCGCCATTAGAATACCATAGACAGGTTCAAGATTGATTACAAGGTTTACAGCAAAGGCAGAGAGATGATGCAAAGATTTTAAGGTCAATACTTGTGCCAAGGTCGTACACAACAATGCTAGAATTATTAAATAGACCCAATCTGAAGTATTGGGTGGTAAAAAAGTATCCGCCTGATATCCGAATATCCACATTATGCCTAGCAGAAGCGATATCATCATCCATGCACTGCTCAATTCTATAAATGAAATACTGTAAGGATCGGCACCTTTTATGTTGACTTTGTTGAGACTTGAGAATATGGCAGCAAGCAATGCGGCAGCAAGACCTACCCACACTCCATTAATGTATGTTGTATTGATATTGTTTACAATGAGCAACATGCCAGGAATGACAGAAGCTGCTAGTATAAGTTCAAG
Source organism: Saprospiraceae bacterium (assembly GCA_035299145.1). Taxonomy (GTDB): domain Bacteria; phylum Bacteroidota; class Bacteroidia; order Chitinophagales; family Saprospiraceae; genus OLB9. The sequence continues at coordinate 31,556 of DATGWZ010000022.1, read as the reverse complement.
TTTATTGACTTTAGTTCTAAAAAAGATAGGTTCTATGATCGATGTAAATAAGGAAGTAGTGCTCATACACACAAGCGCAATAGATGCATTTGACAGTTTAATAGCTCCATAAAAACAGATCCAGTGTAGTCCGATGAGTATGCCTATTATAATGTAAGTTCGTATTTGTTTCTTAGTAATCTGAATCAATGATTTGCCAAACTGTATAAAAAATAACAAACTGACAGAAGTTATTAATACTCTCCACCATACCAATACGACAGCTGGTAATTGGATCAAATCACCCAATATGGCCGTAAAACCAAATAGAATGACAGCAATATGGATCTGAATATAAGCTGTCTGATTTTGTGTCAACGGCATTTATAGGAATGGGTTTCTATGTGAGATAACTTATAATTTTAGAATAATTATTTTACTTTGATTGGTCTATGGAATCGTACACGACAACTTTAGACCATAGATGTTTGCATTTATCTATGAAGTCGAGATGTATCGGGTCTACTTGATACTTTTGTTCATCTTCAGCATTAGCAAAAATGGTCAACCAAGAAATGGCATACGAACCATCTATAACTTCCCTGCTTGTTCCCGCAGGTACGCCTAGGTGGTAAGATTTGAGACTACTTGCTTTACTAAGTTCGTTCAGACCTTTTACAAGTTCGTTCAAATCTTCTTTACTATCGGGGTTTTTAAGCCAGAAATAGACATGATGGACAAAGATATTAGTCATCTTTTTTTCAACTAAAAGATTTGTTGCCTTCCATCCCAAAGGTAATATTAACGATGAAAGTCCTAGTTTGCTGAAAAAACGTCTGTTCATGATTATAAAAATTAATAGAAATGACTTAATAAAAGATTTTTTGAATAACAATATTTGCGTTGCACCCAATCTGAAGGTCAAAAGTACAATTAAATCAGAAATTTCGAAAACTATTCAAATTTGAGATATTACTGTTAATCCTGAAGTGAATCAATTAATTGGTTTAAATATAGCTAATGATTAGACAAGTATAGTCAATAAAGTCTAAATGCTAGTGTTAAATTATGATTCAACAGAAAGGTTAATCTCAAAATTAATATTTGAGTTAGATGTTTTTTTTGATTTATTATCGTGAAAATCAACTTAGATGCTTCAAAGCGAAAATAAATAGTAGGTAAAAGTTGCTTTTAGTTTTTTCTATATTTGAACAGCAAAATTATAATTGCAATCATCAAGAATGGATAACTACAACCAAATAATAAGAAGTGAAAAAGTTATTTTAATTAGAATTGTTCTAAATAAAATAAAACTAAAGATTGACATTGTCAAAAAGTGATTAAAAGTGTAAACCTTATTTATATTTGTGCAATTTTAATGATATTTTTAGAATCAAATCAATTTTATAATCGAAATGATAAAACTGAAATTTACATTTTGTCTTGTTTTATTGGCTAATATGCTTTCAGCTCAAGGCCAAGGATCTGGCAGTAATATGTTGTTATACAGTGTGATAGCAGTATGTGCAATCCTTGTTATTTGGGCGATGCTAGGTCTAGCTAGCAACTTGATGAAGATAGAAGCTGGTAAACATGGTCTCGATCCTGAAAAGGAAAATTACGGTGTTTTCCCAGGTCTGACAGATTTGTTTAAAGCAAAGAGACCTTCTTATGCTGTTGGCGGAACATTTCATAAATTTGATAAAGGATTTGATATAAACCTGGAGGGTAAACCTACTGGTTCTATAGAAGAAGGAAATGTTTCCAGATTTGCTATTAGACCAACTGATTTTAATGGAATGTCACCAATACCTAAGGTTACGGTAGAAGTTGGTGACGAAGTAAAAGCGGGTGATGTACTATTTTTTGATAAAAAAAGACCTGAGATCAATTATGTTTCTCCTGTGAGTGGTGAAGTAGTTGCGGTTAATAGAGGAGATAAGAGATCCATAGCAGATGTAGTAATCCTTGCAGACAAAAACATTTCTTACAAAAAATTCAACACACCCGATATCAATGAAATAGACAGAGCTACTTTGGTGAATTTTCTAGCTGAGAGTGGCGTTTGGCCTTTGATAAACGAGAGACCATTTGATCTGGTTCCTGCTTTGGATGTAGTACCTGTAAATATATTTATTAGCACATTTGATACTGCACCTTTAGCGCCAAATACAAATGTAGTAATATCAGGAAATGAATCATCTTTCCAAAAAGGTCTTGAAGTTTTAGCTAAGTTGACAAGTGGTTCGGTTCACTTGGGGTTAGATGCTAGAGGCGATCATGCACCTGCTAATGGTTTTGTAAATGCTCAAAACGTAAAGAAACATTGGTTTGCTGGTCCACATCCTGCAGGTAATGTAGGTATACAAATTCACCATACTGCACCAATAAAAGGAAGTGATAAAGTTTGGACACTTGGTGTTCAAGAAGTGATTACTTTAGGGAATCTTTTCCTAACTGGTGAATACCATGCAGATAGAATAGTTGCTTTAACGGGTGGAGAATTACATACACCTAAATATGTAAAAACATACCAAGGAGCGAGTGTAGCTGACTTGGTTAAAGGTAATATAAAAGAAGGTGAAAATAGAGTTATTTCAGGGGATGTACTTTCTGGAAAACAAATAGATGCAGAATCATTTTTAGGATTCAAAGATGACCAATTAACAGTCATAAAAGAAGGAAATGATTATGAATTATTTGGATGGTTATTGCCACTTTCGCCGCGTCCTAGTATCTCTGGTACTATTCCATCATTCGGAAAAGACTACGAATACGAAGCAAATACAAATACTCGGGGAGAAAAGAGGGCTTTTGTAGTCACAGGTCAATATGAATCTGTATTGCCTATGGACATCTATCCACAACACTTAATGAAAGCAATCATTACCAATGACTTCGAGAAAATGGAAGGCTTAGGTATTACAGAGTTGACAGAAGAAGATGTAGCTCTTTGTGAATTTGTATGTACGTCAAAGAATCCACTTCAATCGATCCTTCGTCAAGGTTTAAATGCAGTGCAAGAACAATCATAAAATAATAACGACAAACGAATATATTATTAAATGGCTTTAGTAGATTTCTTTAAAAAAATAGAACCGGACAAGAAAAAAAGTCCATTGCTCCACACGGCATATGACGCTTTTTTTACGTTTGCTTTTACTCCGAATACCGTTACCAAAGGTGGAGTTCATATCCGTGATGGTATGGATTTGAAAAGACTTATGGTTACTGTGGTAATTTCCATGCAGTTGTGTTATTTATTCGGCACATACAATATTGGACATCAGCATTTTGTGGCAGCAGGTCAGTACCTTGGTTTCTTAGAAGGTTTCCATTTGAAGCTTGCTCATGGCTTGATCCAATTGCTTCCAATCTTTGTAGTAGCACACGTAGTAGGTCTTGGTATAGAATTTTATTTTGCTGCCAAAAAAGGACATGCTGTGGAAGAAGGTTTTCTAGTTTCTGGTGCTTTGATTCCATTGATTATGCCACCTGATATTCCATTGTGGATGCTAGCTGTTGCAGTTGCATTTGCTGTTATCATTGGTAAAGAAGCATTCGGTGGTACAGGTATGAATATATGGAATGTAGCCTTACTGGCAAGAGTTTTTGTCTTTTTTGCTTACCCACTGACCATTTCTGGTGATCAATGTTGGATTTCAGGATATGAAAAAATTGCAGATGGTGCAGCTTCTACATATGGATGGTTTCATACTGGATTTTTTAATAGTATTTTTGATTGGCTAGGCCTAGAGGGATTTAATACTGCCAATAAAGTAATTGATGGATTTAGTGGTGCAACACCTTTAGCCTTGGCTTATGAAGGCGGATGGGATAAAGTAACAACTGTTTTTTCTGAGAGTCAAATGTTGTGGGGAGCAATTCCTGGGTCAATTGGGGAGACAAACAAAATCTTTATTGTTTTGGGTGCGCTGATTTTAATAGTCACTAAAGTTGCTAGTTGGAGGATTATGGCAGGAATGGTTGTAGGATTAATTGGTACTACCTGGATGCTAAACGCTCTTGGTTCCACACCTTTTATGACAGTGACATGGACTCAGCATCTTATGATGGGATCATTTTTGTTCTCTATGGCATTCATGGCAACAGACCCAGTAACGGCATCTAGTACGAATACAGGTAAATGGATATATGGTATCTTAATAGGTTTTATAGGTATATTAATCAGAGTAATGAATCCTGCTTACCCAGAAGGATGGATGTTGGCAATATTGTTCTTAAATACCTTTGCGCCTACGATAGACTACTTTGTAATTGAGTCAAACATTAAAAAAAGATTGAGCCGTGCATAGTACAAGTTATGTTATAAAGTTTACATTAGTGATGACCATAATTGTTGCTTTTGTTTTAGCATTGATGGTGTCTGGTTTGAAAGACATTCATGGAGAAAATGAATCAGTTTACAATAAAAAGGGCATTCTTTCTGCGGTGTCTGTTCAACTTGGCAAGGATGTAAATGCTATGTCCAATGAAGAAGTACAGACCATCTTTAGTAAGCAAATAGAGCAAAAAGTAATTAATACCAAAGGTGAAGAGCTTACCCCTGAGCAAATTAAAAAAGAGACAGACGGCCGTTCTTCAAATGCTGAACAACTCGATATGGCTAAAGAAGGAAAAAAAGCAGATGCTGATAAATTATTACCAGTTTTTGTTTTTACAGCTTCAGATAATAAGAAATACAATATTGTTTATACAAGGGGAAAAGGACTTTGGGATGAGATTTGGGGATATATTGCCCTTGAATCTGATCTAAATACCGTAGCAGGCCAAGCATTTGACCATAAAGGAGAGACTCCGGGTCTTGGGGCAGAAATAAAAGACAATAAAGCTTGGTATGGTCAATTTACGGGCAAAAAGTTTTACAACACTAGTGGTGAGTTTACATCTATTTCAGTAGTTAAGGGAGGAGTTAAAGACAAGACCAATCAAGTCGATGCTATCTCTGGAGCGACCATTACAGGAATTGGTGTTGACGAGATGCTAGAAAGGGGCATCAAATATTATGAGCCATATTTTCAAAAGCTCAAAAGTAAAGAATCCATAAATTAATAATCATGGCTGAAGTAAAAGAAATCATTGAAAAAAAAGAGTCTGCATTTTCTTTTGGTAAGGAGGAAATGAAGCTTTTAAGGGACCCTCTTAATGACAATAATCCAGTAACAGTACAGATACTAGGTGTTTGTTCAGCACTTGCAGTAACAACATTGCTTACTAAGGCTATTGTCATGGGAATTGCAGTAACACTTGTAACAGCATTCTCTAATATGTTTACATCTATGCTAAGGGAGTATATTCCGAAGCAGATAAGAATGATTGTGCAGTTAGTAATTATTGCATTCCTTGTAACAGTAGTCGAGCTTGCGCTAAAAGCATTTAATTATCCAATATGGAAAGATTTATCTGTCTTTATTGGACTAATTATTACCAACTGTATTTTGATGGGTAGATTAGAAGCTTATGCTATGGCAAACAAGCCTTGGAGGTCATTTCTGGATGGTATTGGGAATGGTTTGGGGTATGGACTTATACTAATAGCTGTGGCAGCTATCAGAGAGTTGTTCGGGAAAGGCTCTTTATTAGATATCAAAATTATAGGACCTACTTCTGAATATTTTCTAAATACCACTGAAATAGGCATGTTGAGTTGGTACACTGCTAATAACTTGATAATATTATCTCCAGCAGCTATGTTTATTGTAGCTATCCTAATTTGGATACAAAGAAGTAAAAATAGAAAGCTAATTGATATTTCATAACAAAAATTAATACTCTAAGTCATGGGTGATTTAATAAATATATTTGTAAAGTCTGCTTTTATTGAGAATCTTGCGTTGTCTTATTTTTTAGGCATGTGTTCTTTTTTGGCAGTATCAAAAAGTGTAAAAACAGCAATAGGATTAGGTGTAGCTGTTATATTTGTAAATGCATTAACCATTCCTATGAATTGGTTGATAGATTATTATTTACTTGGAGAAGAAGGTGTATTTGGAATGGATCTTACTTTTCTTAGGTTTATTATTTTTATTTCAACTATTGCTGCATTAGTGCAATTGGTAGAAATGGTTGTAGAAAAATTTTCACCTTCCCTATATAATTCTCTAGGTATATTTCTTCCTCTAATCACGGTAAATTGTGCTATTTTAGGTGCATCATTATTTATGATTACAAAAGAATATAACTTTGCCGAATCTGTATCATTTGGTCTAGGTGGTGGATTTGGATGGTGCCTTGCTATAGTTGCCATTGCGGGAATACGTGAAAAAATGGCTTATTCTAATGTTCCTGCTCCTTTGAGGGGATTAGGAATGGCTTTTTTCCTGACAGGTATGATGGGAATAGCTTTTATGGGATTAATGGGAATTGATCCTGCGGCGTTTAAATAATAGAATAAAATAATTAACATGTTATTTATAGTAATACTTTCATGGATGCCTGTTTTGATGGCAGTAGTTGTTTTTACAGGTATTATTCTCGGTCTTTCTTATATGTTGATTTATGCGAGAAAAAAACTTGTACCCCAAGGTGAAGTGAAATTAATCATAAATGGAGATGAAGAAAACCCAATTATGGTTCAACCTGGTTCGTCTCTACTTTCTACTTTAGGTGAGCGAAATATCTTTTTACCATCAGCTTGTGGTGGTGGAGGTACTTGTGCTATGTGTGAGTGTCATGTGTATTCAGGTGGAGGTGATGTCTTGCCTACAGAAATGAATCATCTTACGCGTAAAGAAGCTGCGGAAGGTATGAGACTTGCTTGCCAAGTTAAGGTAAGAGAGAATATGAATATCGGTATTCCAGAAGAAATATTTGGTATTAAAAAGTGGGAATGTGAAGTTGTGTCCAATTACAACGTTGCGACATTTATCAAAGAATTTATTGTAAAACTTCCAGAAGGCGAAACCCTTGATTTCCAAGCTGGTGGATACATCCAAGTAGATGTGCCACCTGTAACGGTTGACTTTAAAGATATGGATATTACTGCACATCCAAAATATCATGATACTCCAGATAAATTTCAAGCTGATTGGGATCAGAATAAAATGTGGGATCTAAAAATGGTTAATGATGAAACTATTTTTAGAGCTTATTCAATGTCCAATCACCCTGCAGAAGGCAATATTGTTTCATTGACTATTAGGATAGCTACTCCACCATTCAAATTCAAGTTTGGTGCAGATGGTAAAAGACAGTGGGATGGCTATGAACCTGTGAATCCAGGTATATGTTCTTCTTATGTGTTTTCAAGAAAACCTGGTGACAAAGTGACCATTTCAGGACCATATGGTGAGTTCTTTATTAAGCCAACTCAAGCAGAAATGTTGTATATAGGTGGTGGGGCAGGTATGGCACCGATGAGATCTCATTTATATCACTTATTCCTTACCTTAAAAACAGGTAGAAAAGTGACTTTCTTTTATGGTGGTAGAACTAAAAAAGAGCTCTTCTATGTGGAAGAATTTAGAGAAATAGAGAAGCAATTTCCTAACTTTAGATTTGCAGTAGCACTAGATAATCCACTTCCTGAAGACAATTGGACACTTAAAAAAGATCTGAATGATCCTGAAGGTGATGGATTTAAAGGCTTTGTACACAATGTTGTAATTGAGCAATATCTAAGCAAGCACCCAGCACCTGAAGAGATAGAAGTATATTTCTGTGGACCACCTATGATGAACCAATCAGTGATCAAGATGGCAGACGATTGGGGAATTCCTGAGGAAAATGTTGCATTTGATGATTTTGGTGGATAATTGATTATCCTGATAAATAAGTTTAAAAAGGGAGTCAGAAATGATTCCCTTTTTTATTAGTCTTGTAATTTTTTTTTGCAAATGATGAAATCTTATTGGACTTGTAAACTTGTTTGCAAGAGATGGCTTTATTGATATTTTATTGAATTATTATTAGTTATGATTTTAGCAGGTTTTGCCATTGATTGGGCATTGATAGGTACCATATTTTTTGGAGCTGTTTGTGGTTATATCGCAAGTAGAATTTTAGGTGGAGAAGGTTTTGGTTTTTTGGGCAATATTACAGTTGGTATTATAGGTGGATTCATAGGTACATGGGTAGTAAAGATTGCCAAAGTACCCATGCTAGATGGATTTTTTGGCAATCTAATTACATCTGTTGGTGGAGCCATTATTTTGATCTTTTTTATCGAAGTTATAAAATACTTACAACGAACTAATAAATCAAAATCGAGGAACCATCGTTAATCAGTCGTCTCAATGAAAATTAGCTTGTTGGCTTTTCAGAAGGCGGTAGACTAGCATGAAATTCGTTTCTGACTCTTTCACAATACTTGTCCAAAAGATGTAATATTTTGTTTCTATCTTTTCCTTGAAGAATGAGCCCAATATGATGTTTTTTATTCATCCGCCAGACAATTTCCTTATCTTCAAATGTTGAATTATCAGGCTTTTCATATTTGGATAACGAAACTATTATTCCTGCATGATCTTGTTTTACTTTTGGCAACTTATACTTTTTACCAGTGAAAACAGCAGCTTCTATTTTTGCCCATTCTGACCATAAGTTGATGCCTGAAGCAAATTGGACCATTTCAGCAAGATTTGCGCCACCTACTCGAGATGCAGTTTCTAGGAAATAATATTTGCCATCTTCATTACACTTAATAAATTCGCTGTGGGATGCGCTGTATTGCATTCCAAATGCCTTCATGACATATACATTCAATTTTTGCAAAGCTAAGTCTTCAGGGCTTCCTATTTCGATTGTATGGGACCTGAATATCCCACCACCATGTGCAACTTCAAAAGGTGTGTCCAAATACTGGCTTACTCTAGAGAAAATCACTTTCCCTTCATAGGTCAATGAGTCTACATGATAAACTGCACCAGGTGCAAATCTTTCTAGAAGATATTCATGTCTTTCGCCACCCAGTTTATTGAGAACTTCCCAAAGATGGTCTTTATTATAGATTTTTGTTATTCCTGTTGCAGAAGCTTGCATTCTTGGTTTGACAAGCCATGGTGCAGGAACTGTATCTGCAAAATGATTGATATCAGCATCATGAAAAAGAGCGGTAAATTGTGGTACAGGTACTCCTTCTGTTTGCGCTTTGATACGCATGGCTAGCTTGTCTCTAAAATACCTAGCTGTAGTCTCACCCATCCCAGGAATTCTAAAATATTCCCTAAGAAAAGCCACATGTTCTACATCAAAATCATCAAGAGCTACAAAAATATCAAATTTTGTCGTTTTCATTTTATGTGCTAATCCGCCAATCAAATGAGATTCTGGCCAATGTCCTTTTTCGTCCTCCACCATATAAAAAGTTTCATCGATGCTTTCCCAAGGCCATGCTTCGTACTCCAGTTTTTTGGATGTTAGTAAAAATACATTGTGGCCATCTTCCTTGGCGCCACGCATGAAGTCTTCGCCTTTAAAATAGCGAGATATGCATAAGATATTTAATGGATTCGTTGACATGATTCTTATTATTTGTGTCAAATATAAGAATATGTTTTAAATTCCAAAGTTTGGATTATTAAATTTTATATTTCTTTGCTGGGACAGTACTTTTTTGATGTCACATTTTCATAGTGAAAGGAATATATTCCACTAAATAATTTATAAAATGCACCAATTAGCATCTCTAATCAGTGTTTATTGTCAGAAATATTGGAGAAAACTAGATAAACTCAATAAAAAAAGGAGTCAGAATTTATTTTTCCACATCATACTTTCAACAGGCTTGTCTGTACGTTGATTGTATTTAGCATTAGATTTTTTATTATAATAATTTTTAATATCCCCATCCACTTTGAAATAAATAAGTTGTCCCACGGGCATTCCTGCGTACACACGTACAGGTTGGACACAAGATATTTCGAGCGTCCATGTATTGCAAAATCCAACGTCACCCTTACCCGCTGTAGCATGAATGTCTATGCCAAGTCGACCAATACTAGATTTACCTTCTAGAAAAGGTACAGTGTGATGCGTTTCCGTATATTCTTCTGTGACACCTAGGTAAAGTGTACCAGGCATCAAGACAAATCCATCAGGACCGATTTCAAAATGACGTATTGTGTTATGCTTTTTAGCGTCGAGTTCGTGGTTTTCGTATACGGCAAGCCATTTTCCCAAATGCACATCATAAGAGTTAGTTCCTAAACAATCAGGTCTATATGGATCGATGACAATATTGCCATCTTCGATGCTTTTTAGAATTTCGACGTCAGTGAGTATCATCTTTTTGAAAATTTGTGCGAAGATAATATTTTTTTAGGAAATCAGCTATGTAACTTCTGTGACAAATAAGGAACTTAATAACCCGTACCTTTGTCTTACAAATGTAATTCAATAATCAAATCAAATTAAAATGAAGTACTCAGAAATTATTAATAGTGAAACGCCAACTTTAGTTGATTTTACTGCTACTTGGTGTGGTCCGTGTAAAGCTATGGCGCCAGTATTGGAGCAATTGGCTGCAAAAGTTGGTGAGAAGGCAAGAATTATAAAGATAGATGTTGACAAAAATCAGTCACTTTCTCAAGAGTTAAAAATTCAAGGCGTGCCAACGTTTATCTTATATAAAAAAGGAGAAATCGTTTGGAGACAATCAGGAATGCAGTCTCTAACATTTCTTGAGTCGTTGATTGAGAAGGCGCAATAAGAATCAAATTGCTAACTTTTAGGTAGTTTAAGAAGTTGATGGCATTAGATTTTATTTATTTTTTGTTGCTGGCAAAATGATTTTTCAAAAAATCTCTACAACTCAACACCTTAATTTCAGAAAAGTAAAAGTCGTCTTTGTCTTCAGTTACTAAATAAGTGCATTCTGCTGATAATGCCGAATAATATTGGATACCATCTTCTACATCATGAACAGAAGCATTATTTAGTGCTTGCCTTACAGTTTTATCGTCAACTGTGGTTACTTTGATGTGTTCAAGTATTAATTTGAGTTTCTTTTTTGCTAGTGAAGTGCCGCTTTTTTTCTCAGCAAAATAGATAGCAATAGACAAACAAACAGGTGAAGTAAAAAAATCACTCAATCACTCAGTCACCAGATCACTCGATATCATACTCCACACTTTCCACCCAATGCACCGCTTTCCGTCCGGCAAAATCATGGATCTGGTGACGACAAGAAAATCCATTGGCAACAACCATTGTGTTTTTGTCTGTCTTGTTGATAGCAGGAATTAAAACGAGCTCTGAGATTTTTTTGGATACATCGTAATGTTCTGACTCGTAGCCGAAAGAGCCGGCCATACCACAACAACCACTATCAGGTTCTTGACAATTTGTAGATGCGGCTTTAAAGATGGATTTCAAACCAGCGGTACCGAATGATGCCTTCTGATGACAATGCCCATGCAGTAGAATGTCGCTTGATTTGGCTACAAATGTCCCTTTAAGGTTTCCTAATGCTAATTCGTCAGCCAAAAAAACATCGATGGCCATAATGTTCATTTTAAGTGCTTCTGAAAGTGTGTCATCATCTATCAAATCTGGAAGGTCATCTATAAGTGCAGAAGTACACGATGGCTCGCAGACAACTACTTTAATACCTTGGTTGAAGTATGGCATGAGTTTTTCGGCTACTTGGGTTCCGTCAGTCTTCGCTTCTTTCAGGAAACCATTTGATATCCTTGGACGCTGACAGCAACCTACAGATGCCAGCAACACTTCATATCCACAATCTGAGAGTAGCTTAATGGCTGCTTTTCCTACTTGCGGCTCATGATAATTGATGTAAGTATCAGCAAAGAGCGCTACTTTATTTTTGCTTCCATTATATTTATAATTATTTTTATACCAAGTCTCTAATGATTCATTTGCATAAGATGGTAGCGTACGACGACGATCTATTTTCAGTAATTTTTCGGCAGCAAATTTGAAGATGGAAGTTCCTTGTACAAAATTGACAAAAGGTGCTTTCCATCCTGCCATTTTGGGCACAATATTGAGATTAGAGTTGATGGCTTTTTCACGCAAAGTGATGTTACCTTCATCATATTTTTTTTGGAGTACTTCACTTTTTAGCTTAGCCATATCGACATTGGAGGGACATTCTGATTTGCAGGCTTTGCAGGAGAGACAAAGGTCGAGCGTTTCCAAAACTTTTGGGTCTGTGAGTCCTTCAAAACCCATCTGACCAGAGATAGCAAGTCTCAACGCATTGGCTCTGCCACGTGTAGAAGCATCTTCATCAGCAGTTCCTTTGAAGCTCGGACACATTGTGCCACCGATATGATTTCGGCAAGCGCCTACACCAGAACAGTTGTGGACAAGTGCTTCGAACGAGTGATCTTTTCGGTATTTATAGACAAAATTATATTGGTTATCTTTGTAATTGGCACCATACCGCAGGTGCTGATCCATAGGTGGCACATCGATGATGATGCCAGGATTGAGAAGATACTTGGGATCAAAAACAGTTTTGACATCCATGAGACATTGATACACCTCATCTCCAAAAAAATCTCTCAGTCTGTGCCCACGATTACGCCCGTCACCATGTTCGCCAGACCAAGCTCCTTTATATTTTTTGACCAGACGGAAAACTTCATCAGATATAATTTTCATCAGATCGATATCAGATTGTAAGGTCATATCTAGTGACGGTCTTACGTGCAGCACGCCTACACTCGCATGTGCGTAAAGAATGGTTTCGACGCCATGTTTTTGGCAAAGATCGAGTACATTTTGTATGTAATCTGCCAAATACTCTAATGGTATAGCTTGATCTTCTATAAAAGGAATCGGTTTTCTACCTGAAGGATCACCCATCAACAAACCAAGTCCGTTTTTTCGCAATGCCCACGAATCATCCAATTCAGCAATAGTGCGAAGGATAGGGTAGGCGTAAGCTGTACTATTATTTTGTAACCACCAAGAGAAGTCATCGATTCTTTGGTCCAGTTCATCTTGCGACAAGCAGAAAAACTCTACCGAAAGCGTAGCCTGTGGTGCACCGATGATCAAGCGTTGATGCAGACTTTTGGTCATATTGTTTTTGACACTTTGCTCAAATACATTGAAATCTAGCATCTCTATTGCGGCAGGATCAAAGGCAATCATTTGATGCACTTCTCTGATCGCTCGCATTCGGTCATCATAGTGAACGGTAAAAGCTGCTTTGTATTTTGGAATGGGTTCAAGGTTGACTTTGGCTTGCAGGATGATGCCAAGGCTACCTTCTGAGCCAGCAAATATCTTAGCCAGATTCCAACGATCTGTGTGAAAAAATTCGTCGAGTGGATATCCATTTACACGACGCATGACTTTGGGATAAGCAGCTTCGATGGCACTGGCATGTTCAAAAATGATTTTTCTGAATGACCTGTATATTTCTCCTTCGCGATCTGTTTGATGGCATTTGACTTCGTATGCTTCTGCGGTTAATTCTCCCAATTCCAATATGGTCCCATCCATAAGCAAAACCTTTAGTCCCAAAACATGGTCTATGGTTTTGCCATATTTGATACTTTTGGTCCCAGATGAATTATTGGCTATCATCCCACCTATCGTCGCACGGCTTGTGGTCGCAGGATCGGGTGCAAAGTGCAATCCATGATCTTTTACCGCAGCATTTAGTTGGTCACGGACTACACCTGGATGGACAATGGCATATTTCTCTTCAGCATTGATTTCCAGTATTTTGTCAAAATATTTAGTAAAATCAATAATAAGCGCTTGATTGGTGGTCTGTCCTGCGAGACTGGTAGCGCTGCCTCGTGGCATCACTGGGATATTGTATTTATTGGCTATTTGAGTTATTTTTATTAGATCACTTTCATTGCTTGGAATAGCTACGGCTAATGGCTGCAATTGATACAAGGATGCATCCGTAGCATAAAGACCGAATGAAAGGTCATCGGTTTTAATCTCTGACGTGGTAATGCTATTTAATTCCTGAAATAATAATATAAGATCTGAAGGAAAGTATTTGGTCGCCATGTGGTGCGCTATTCTTTTTGCAAAGGTATTAAAAACAAAATTCTATCATTAATTATTTTAAGTTTCCACGTTATATTTTTACATTTGTCTTATTGTTTTCCACATTTATATATCTCCACAAGATGACACTCAATGAACAAATAGCCAAGCAACTCAAAGATTTATTCCTCACTGGTCAATGGATCGGAACTAATCTTAATCTAAAGGCACAGCTTGATGACGTGGATATAGATATGGCAAATACGAAGTATGAATCTCTCAATACGATCTCACTTTTGGCTTTTCATCTTAATTATTATCTAGAAGGTGTCATAAATGTTTTTAAAGGAGGAACTTTGGATATTCGAGATAAGTATAGCTTTGATATGCCACCTATCACATCCCAACAAGAGTGGGATACTATGCGCGAAAACATATATAGAAATGCAGAATATTTAGTGTATTTGGTAGAGCAAATGCCTACGTCTCAATTAAACGATGCTTTCACGGATGAAAAAAATGGTACTTACCTTCGCAATTTGATGGGCATACTTGACCATAGTTATTATCATTTGGGTCAAATAGTATTGATAAAGAAATTGCTGAGGAGCAAATAAGTATTTTAGTTTAAAAAATCCGTCATAACTACTGTTTTTAAAATTAATATAAAAATATTATATGTTAATTATTGTAATATGAAAAATATATATCATATTTGTTGCTTCTTAGTCTTTTGAATTTTGGTACTTTTTAGATTATTTTTTTACAATCAAAACTTTACGTAAGATGCGACATTTAATTTTATTGATTTTTACAGTTTTTTCATTTGCAATGTATGGACAAACGCTTTCGGGTGTTGTAACCGATAATACTGGAACCCCGCTTATAGGTGTAAGTATTATGGAAAAAGGTGCAAACAACGGTGTGATTACTGATATTGATGGTGCTTATATTATCAATCTTGCCACAAAAAGCCCTATACTGATATTCAGTTATACTGGGCATAAAAGTAAAGAAAGATCTGTGGAAGGCATCTCTGAATTAAATGTGGTACTCGAAGAAGGTATCTTATTGGGGGAAGTTCAGGTAGTGGGATCTCGGTCTTACAATCGTAGTGCTACAAATTCGCCTGTTGCCATCGATGTCATAGAAGTAGCCAATCTTGCCAATAGTACAGGTAGAGTCGAAGTTAATCAAATACTCCAGTTTAACGCACCTTCATTTAATGCTACGAAGCAATCGGGCTCTGATGGAGCTGATCATGTCGATCCTGCATCATTGAGAGGTTTAGGGCCAGATCAAACGCTTGTTTTGATCAATGGCAAAAGAAGACATCAATCATCTTTGGTCAATATATTCGGTACGCGTGGTCGTGGTAATACAGGAACAGACCTTAATGCCATACCTACAGCTGCAATCAAAAGAATAGAAATTCTGAGAGATGGCGCATCTGCACAATATGGATCTGATGCCATAGCTGGTGTAATCAATGTTGTGTTAAAGGATAAAACGGCTGGATTGTCCGGTGGTGTTACTTATGGCGCTTATAGCACAGCGGTTGGAGATGGTTATGCAGAGAAGTCTGGTGAAGATATCTACAATGTGAATGGTAAAAACAGATCTTTAGACCCTGATGGTGATAAAAATTATGATGGAAATACGACGCGAGTAGATTTGAATTATGGCATTAGTCTTGGTGATAAAGGTGGATTTGCAAATTTTACTGCCGAATATCTCACCAAAGACAGGACTCTTCGTCCTGGATATTCCTGGAGAAAAGGTTATGGTTCAGCTGCAGTGGACCAGTTTCAGTTTTTTGTAAATAGTGCTATGCCATTAGGAGATAAGTCAGAATTATATATTTTTGGTGGACGAGGCAACAGAGATACAGATGCTTTTGCTTTTTCAAGATCGGAGCCATCTGAAGACGAACCGAGAACTGTACCTTCTCTTTATCCGAATGGTTTTACGCCTAGGATTACTTCAAATATTATTGATAATTCATTTACTGGTGGTATCCGTCATGAACTTTCTAATGGCTGGCAGGCAGATTTCAGTCACAGTTATGGCCTAAATGATTTTCATTACCTAATCAAAAATACCAATAATGCTTCTTTGGGGTCAGCATCACCTACTGAATTTGACGCGGGAGGCCATAACTTAGCGATGAATGTGACAGGAATGAATTTCTCTAAGTATTTTAAAAAAATAGCTTCTGGACTCAATTTAGCCTTTGGTTCGGAATATAGGACAGAAAACTTTAACATATATGCTGGAGAAGTAGGCTCATATGCTACTTATGATATCAATGGGTTGCCGATTACAAATCCAGCTTTACAAATACCTTTTGTTAACCAATTTGGTGTAGAGCCAGGAGGTGGCTCTCAAGGATTCCCTGGATATAGCCCAGCTAATGAAGTAGATAAATCCAGATCAAATATTGGTTTTTATGGAGATGCAGAACTCAATTTAACCAGCCAATTCTTGCTTTCTGGGGCACTCAGGTATGAAAATTACAGTGATTTTGGCAATACGCTCAACTATAAATTAGCAAGCAGATATAATATTTTAGATGATTTTGCCATTAGAGCTTCAGTTTCTTCGGGTTTTAGAGCACCATCTTTGGCACAGATTCATTACAATTTGATTTTTACGAATATCATAGCTGGAAGGTCGTTGCAAACTTTGCTTGCATCCAATACAAGTACCGTTGCTAAAGCATTCGGGATCAACCGACTACAAGAAGAGAAAGCCAATAATTTTTCAGCAGGTTTAACATATAAAAAAGGAAATTTTACCGCAACAATAGATGGATATATAATTGATGTGAAAGATAGGATTATCCTTACAGACGTTTTTGATGTGTCGGCTCTGAATGTTGGTGCGGAAGCAGCGCAATTTTTTGCCAATGGTGTAGATACAAAAACAACAGGTGTTGACATTATCTTGAATTACAAACATCACATGAATAAAAATTCTAGCATCTCAGGTGGTATTGCTGCCAATTTTAATAATACTGAAATTAAAAAGATCAATGCAGGAACACTCAATCCATTTACATTTTTTGGTCCTTTTTCACAAGCATATTTGCAAGCAGCAGCACCTGATTACAAAGTAGGCGCTAATGTAATGTTTCAGACAGGTAGATTTGAAGCTATGGTGGTTTATACCCAATTTAGTCAGGTACAAATTCAGGATTTCCAATGGGTGGATTCTCCCGCTACTAATCAAAGCGAAGCAGATGAATTATTCAAAATAGCCACAGATACTTATGCAGCCGTGGGCACATTGGATTTATCTGCCAGTTTTGCTGTAACAGATCGTTTTAAAGTAACGCTAGGAGGCAACAATATACTTAATAAATACCCAACACCACAGTTTGATGGTTGGACTGATCAAGGTGGATTTAATGATTCGGTTCAGATGGGGTCTGATGGTAGATATATATTTGCAAGATTGGGCTTTACATTTTAGGAAATTTGACATTTAAATATATTCATCCGGAGCATTATCTATGTCATGCTTCGGATGAATATTATTTATAGACAATACAATAAGTAAATCATAAAACTTCTTCATTTTTTTAAGCTATAAAATCACTAGTATAGAAACATAATCAGTATCTAAATTTTGCCAAGCTGTTTTATGTATTTAATAGAAAAAATGAATTCTCGTCGTTCTTCACATTTAATTAAGTACAATTTTTATTTCCGCTCATACAAGGTTATAAATACACCCATTTTTTGATGATGTCTGATGATGTTAAATTCTTCAGTTAAGACTTTTTCATCTACATCTGTATAATCATTATAAACATTAGAATACAAGACATACTTACTTAGTGTATGATCGAAAGCTGAGTGCTTGGTGGTGTCGTTTGATAAATCCATATATCTTTGCTCACTGTTATTTGGGTAAACACAAGCTACTTCTGGAATAGAAATATTTAAAGAATCCATATCTGCAAGCATTTTTTCTCTAAGATCAAAGTAATGCAAATGTGCCAAACTTGCATCCCATCCTTGCGAGATGTGTGATGGATAGACCCAAAGATGTCCACTAAGTAATCCAACACATAAAAGCGAAGTTATCCATCTTTTTTGAATTATTTCACTACTAAATATCATATAAATGACCAGTAATGAAAAACTTAAATAGACAGGCAAAATATATCGATGTGCATTTAATCCTGTGTAACTCAAAAAGCTTATAGATGAGCACAAAATCACCACCATAAAAATGATTAGTAACTCTTTTATTTTATTATCTTTTTTGAATTTTGAAAAATATTTTACAGCAGACCAGAGTCCAAGCATCCACAAAAATACTCTTCCAAAGTCTAAAAGTCTCCAACCCAATACAATTATGTTTTTTACAAAACCAGCGAAATCCACATGTTGAAATGATGGTGACCAAGGTGAGTTTTCATGATATCCAATCCAATTTTTTTCTGAATAGTGTACATAATTGTAAGTACAAAATAATAAGAATCCAGGTAAGTAAGACCAAGACATTTTTACAAGCCTCCAAAAAGCTTTTGAAGATGATTTATTGTAATTAAAATATAAATCTAGTAGTAATAAAGCAAACGATGTCATTCCTCCTCGCATACTTATGAGAAATAAACCCATAATACCTAAGGTTAGTAAAATCCGTTTGTTGTTTAGGATACTATTTAAAGACAAAAGAAAGAAAAAGACCAAAGGAATATCTGGAGAAACGAGTGCAGACTGACCAAGTAGGGTGGGCTCCAAAAGAAATATTGTCAAGGCATAAAAAAGGTAATTTATTGGGACATATCTTTTGACTAAATGGAAGCTTTGGATTACAATACCAAATAAAAATGGCAACATGGCAAAATGACTTACAAATAGCGTTTTCCCAAACACTTTCCACAATAAAGCTAAGTACATCCCAAAAAAAGGCACATGTCCACTATCAATATCATCAGGAAGTAATATTTCAGAAAAATTTGTATCATAAAAATGAAGACCATGTTTTGCACCAAGTTGTACTGTATCCCAAAAGAAGATATGGTCCGACACCAAGTAAGTTAGTATGGTAAATAAAATCAAAAAGAAAAGAATTATAAAGTATGATAACTTCATTTTATAAATCACTTTGCTAATGAAAAAATAATGGGTCAATGGATAACAATGAATTCCTAAGTTTAAAATAAAAGAAAATCGATTTATTAGGATTTAATTTGCAAATGTACTTTAATAATTTAAAAGAAGCGTATGTGTTTTTAATTGAACCTTATAACGTATTTAATAATAGTAGATAATAAATAAATAATTATGGAAATGACCAATTATATATAGTAATAAACATTAATAAGAAGATACGAATAAATATAATTATATATAACATATGTTTTTATGTGTAGATATGTGTTCCTTTTAATTGGAGTCGGTGTGTATAATCAATATTAAACACGCCTAAGACCGTTGATTGACACTTAGTTAAATTTGATTTGGCATATAGAATTGATTTAGCTGTTTTGACGTTAAAAATTAGTTTTACATATAAATTTAAAAATAAATATATAAAAATATTACTATTTATTATAATATTAAAATAATTAATAATATTTTTGCCCCGATAAACCTAGCAGACTGCGCAATAGTGCATTTTGAGATAATAGAATTCGGTTACCAGAAAACAGTTTTTGGTAATTATTTTGTAGTTGTAATTATTTTAAAATGAACGTCTTAATCAATTTTTAATGCTAAATCAATAATTTACTCTAGCCATTTATGGTGATAGGGTTTATTCTTTTTAGTATATCCAGTAAAATGGTCAGGGATTGAATAAAAGCGTTCAGCAGCTCCGAAGTAAATTAAGATAGCCTTCTTTGTATTATTTATCTTTAAGATTAATAATCAAACTATATTTCTCAGGGATCCCCTCTCTTATGAAAGCGTTAAATTTCATAGAAAGCCTCCTAGGGAGGAAATTAGTTTTTTTAATCATTTAATCTCAAAGTAATGAAAGGTATCTTACACACTTTTGTTTTTCTGATCTTCCTTGCAGGGGCAGGGAGCCTTTGGGGTCAATGTAGTATCGGTAATCCGACGGTGACGGGTGTTTCCTGTCAGAGTCAAAATTCTGATTCTCCATCTGATGATGCTATTCAATTTAATCTCAATGTTTCTGCCACAAGTGGAAGTGCTCAGGGGTTTTGGATAGATGTCAGTGGAGGTACTACGGTGACACCCCAAGAGGGAACGTATGGGAGCACTTTGGCAATTACACTCGGCAATGGTACTGCTGGTAGTGGTCAAAGTTACACCATTACATTGACAGACAAGTCAGACTTGTCATGTCAACGAACAGTTGTAGTCGGGCCACAAGCTAGCTGTAGTGCTGGATGTTCGACTCCTGTACAGTTTATATGTGACACACCTGGTAATCCAGGTCCACAGTCGGTAACCCTTACTGCCACTGGTGGACTTACCAATGTGTTATGGTACAACCAAGCGAATGTACAGGTTGGTGCAGGACAGTTGGTGGTAAACACTACGACGCCTGGGATGGCAGATGGAATAGAAATATTCAGGTATGAAGCCCAGGATGGTGATGGTTGTGTGGTCAGCCTTTGTTGCCCGATCACAGTTCAGACTCAGGATTGTGGCTATTTTGATTTAGCCCTTATTAAACAAAAAAGTGATAATTTACCTGTTAGTATAGGTCAAACTATTACTTTTAACATTCAATTATGCAATCAGGGTACTGAAGCCGCTACTAGTGTTAGTTTGATAGACTACATTCCTTCCGGTTTTACATTAAATGATGCTGCATGGACAATATCAGGATCCAATGCAATCCGAACACTTACATCAGGAGGAGGTATAATCCCTGCTGGTGGTATTCCTGTTAGTGGATGTGTGACTGTTCCTATTAACTTGACTGTTAATAATACTGTAAACCCTACCAATGTATTAAATATTGCAGAGATTACTGCAGGTATCGATACAAGGGGAAGAACAGATGATATAGATAGTACACCAGATACTAATCCATCTAATGATGCAGGAGGTGTCGTTAATTCACCTACTGATAATATTCTTACAGGAGATGGTATAATAGATGAAGATGATCAAGATCCTGCTACTGTAAGAGTAGTAGATTTGGCATTGATTAAAGAAATTATAACTCCCGGTCCATATTCCTATGGACAAAATATAACATTCAGAATTACAGTTGCAAATCAAGGAAACGAAACTGCTGCTTCCATAGTAGTTTCAGATTATGTACCTGCTGGATTTACATTTACATCAAATAATGGATGGGCTGGATCAGCACCGTTGATCACTAGGACCATATTGGGGCCTTTAGCACCAGGTGCAAGCACAACAGTAGATCTAGTGTTGAAATTGCAGCAGTCTGCTTCAGTTAATGCATGGTTGAATGTAGCTGAGATCAGTTCATTTAATGACGTGAATGGAAACTCTATTGGTATGTTTGATATTGATAGTGATCCGGACCAAAGTCCTAATAATGATGCTGGAGGTCTTGCAGAAAGTCCTGCTGATAATTATTTGAATGGAAATGGTACAGGCGCACCTGGAAACGGCAATGCTGCTACTGACGAAGATGATCAGGATCCAGCGTTGGTAAATGTATTTGACTTAGCATTAACTAAGGTATTAAATTCAGCTGCTCCTTATAATTATGGACAGACCCATAACTTTACAGTTACTGTATTTAACCAAGGAAATGTTAAAGCTACCAATATAGTATTAAATGACTATATCCCAGCTGGTTATACCTTTGCTGCGAATAATGGATGGACTGGCAGTGCTCCTACGATTACTCGTACGATAGCAGGACCATTAGCTCCGGGTGCAAGTATGACAGTTAGCTTGGATTTGACATTTGTGAGAATTGTAACTCCTTCTACTAATAAATCTTGGGTAAATTACTCTGAAATTGCTTCGGCTCAAGATGGTAATGGTAATCCAGTAGTAGATGTAGATAGTTCACCAAATAGTAATGGGGCTAATGAAAATAACATCTATCCTCAAGGACCTGGAGATAATGACACAGCTAGTACAACAGATACAGGCTTAGGTAGTCAAGATGACCATGACCCTGCTGGACCAAAAGTATTTGATTTAGCGTTAAGAAAAACTAAAATTACTGCAACACCAAGCTTCAGCTATGGACAGACAGTAATGTATCAGATTGAAGTATTTAATCAAGGTAATTTAGCAGCTACTAATATAGAGGTAACTGACTATTTACCATGTGGATTAGAATTTAATGCTGCTTCTCCTACAAATGCAGGGTGGACATTATCTGGATCAAAAGTGACAAGAACTTTTGGTGGTACTTTAAACCCTGGACAAAGCACTACTTTCTTTGTAGATCTTATCGTAAGAGAGTGTTATACAAATCTGAATAGTGCATGGACAAATTATGCTGAAATTTCAAGAGCAGACGATACAGACCCTTCAACACCAGGTTTACCAGTCGATGTAGACAGTACACCAGATGGTGTGAATGGCAATGACAATGGTGGCGTACCAGATTTTGGTGGTGTTACGAGCGGTACAGATGATATGATCAATAATGAAAATGGAGATGAAGATGATCATGATCCAGTAAAAATAGAAGTATTTGATGTTGCATTAAGAAAAGTTTTAGTTACAAACGCGCCATATAACTGGGGACAAGCTTTAACTTTTAATGTAGAGGTACACAATCAAGGTAATGTGTCTGCGACTAACGTGGTAGTCAGTGATTACATACCAGCTGGGTATACATTTGCAGCCAATAATGGTTGGACAGGTGGACCATCAGTAGCTACTAGAACTATCGCAGGTCCTATAGCTCCGGGAGCGAATGTAACAATACCATTAGTACTTACATTACAACAAAATGGTGCAGGTGGCACAGCATGGGACAATTATGCTGAGGTTACATCTGCTCAAGATGATAGAGGTAATAATAGAAATGATGATGCAGATAGTGTTGCGGATGGTAATCCTACCAACGATAACCCAGTAGAACCAGGTGATCCTGATGATAATGTCATTACAGGCGGTGGGCCGAACGCCACTCCTGATGAAGATGAAGATGATCATGATCCTGCTGCTCCAGTTATTGTTGATATTGCACTAAGAAAAACCACAGTAACTCCAGGCCCATATAGGTTTGGTGATGTGGTTAGTTTTAATGTGGAAGTGATCAATCAAGGAAATGTAGACCTTACAGATATAGATGTAGTGGACTATATACCATGTGGATTCGAATATGTAGGAGGAAGCCAAACTTGGACTTTAAATGGAGCTCAAGCACAGACTAATATTGCTGGAATATTGACAGAAGGAAGCAGTACTACTATCAGAATAGATTTGAGAGTAATCCCTTGTTTGACACCTAATGCATGGTTAAACTTTGCTGAGGTGAGAAATATGGAAGATACTCAAGGAAATAATTTGAATGGTTCTGACATAGACAGTGCACCAGATAATACAAATGGAAATGATGATGGTGGTTCACCTAATAGTTCAAATGACGATTATGTAGATGGTAATGGTAAAGGAGCAGGTGGAGCACCTGGAGACACTGCAACATCAACTGATGAGGATGATCATGATCCTGAATTGATAAATGTGTTCGACTTAGCTCTTAGGAAAACAATTGTGACTCCAGGACCACATACTTATGGACAGCCTTTGACATTTAATATAGAAGTGATCAATCAAGGTAATACAACTGCAAGTAATATCGTAGTTAGTGATTATATTCCTGCTGGATACAGTTTTGCTGGAGCTTCTAATCCTAGTTGGAGTGGTGCTGCACCAATGGTAACGAGAACTATAGCTGGACCTTTGGCTGCTGGGGCTTCTACGACTATATCTATAGTATTAAACCTAGAGATGTCGTCAGGCGCAACAGCTTGGGATAACTTTGCAGAAATCACATCTTCAACAGATGGAAGTGGAAATCCAGTAACGGATGCAGATAGTAATCCAGATAATAATCCAAGCAATGATGGTGGTGGACAAATTGGGTCACCATCAGATGATTATGTTTTGGGTAATGGAACAGGTACACCTGGTGGTAACAATCCACTTACAGATGAGGACGACCACGATGGAGCAAGACCAAGAATTATTGACATCGCATTAAGAAAGACAACTGTTACGCCAGCTCCATACAGATATGGTGATGTAGTTAGTTTTAATATTGAGATCATAAATCAAGGTAATACTACTTTGTATGACGTAGACATAGTGGATTATGTTCCATGCGGATTTACTTACGTTAGTGGTAGTCAACCATGGGCAGTGAGTGGTGCACAAGCTACTACAGTTTGTGTCGGTTCATTATCGCCAGGACAATCAAAAACACTTAGAATAGATCTTAGAGCTCAAGCATGTGCGCAACCAAATGCATGGACAAACTATGCAGAAGTTAGAGGTATCGAAGATGAAAACGGCATAAGTATTGGTAATCAGGATATAGATAGTGATCCTGATAATAATAATACAAATGATGCTGGTGGTCAACCAGAAAGTCCTGCTGATGACTATGTTGCTGGAAATGGCACAGGAACACCGGGAAGTGGTGTAGCTGGTACCGATGAGGATGATCATGATCCAGAATTTATACCAGTATTCGATCTTGCATTACGTAAAACATTAGTTACAACTGCGCCATATACATATGGTCAGCAACATGTTTATAACATCCAAGTATTTAACCAAGGAAATGTAGATGCATTTAATATATCTGTCAATGATTATATTCCAGTTGGATATACATTCAACGGTGCGCTTAATCCTGGATGGTCAATAGCAGGCAGTACGGCTTCACGCACTATTGCAGGGCCATTAGCTCCAGGTGCTAGCACTACTATACAGATTTCATTAACATACAGTATGACAGCTGGTGGGGCTAGAGATTGGATCAATTATTCAGAGATAGGCTCTGCAGACAATGATCAGAATCCAAATAATACTCCTCCAGTGGATGCCGATAGTAATCCTAATAGCAACACACCTACAGAAAATGGTGTAACACCAGGTAGCCCTAATGACAATAATGTCGATGGTGGTGGACCGAATGTAGGACAGGATGAAGATGATCACGACCCTGCAGGACCAAGTTTCTATGATGTAGCTTTAAGAAAGACTACCACAGCAACAGGTCCATTCAGTTATGGTCAGATTGTTAAATTTGATATTCAAGTATTAAATCAAGGTAATCTTCCAGTAAGAAATGTTAGAGTTATTGATTACATACCTACTGGATTTACAGGCGTCGCATTGGGTGCAAATTTCCCAACTTGGACTTTTGGACCTAATAGTGCAACAACTACAATACCAGCAACTTTACAACCAGGCCAAAGTACGTCAGTAAGTATATATTTACAAGTACAGCCTACTACTAACTTTGCAACGGGATGGGATAATTATTCGGAAGTTTATCAATTTGAAGATACTTCAGGTAATAATGTTGGAAATGAAGATGTGGACAGTAGTCCAGATACTAATAATTCTAACGATGCAGGCGGTCAGCCTTATAGTCCTGCGGACAATTTTGTAGATGGTAATGGTACAGGAACACCTGGAGATGGAGCATCATCCACAGATGAGGACGACCATGATCCAGAGCGTATCGAGATCATAGATCTTGCTTTACGTAAGACTTTAGTCACAGGAGGACCTTATGCATATGGAGACCTACTTCAGTTCAATATTGAAGTATTTAATCAAGGTAATGAGCCTATGCGTAATACACAAATTACAGATTATATACCAGCAGGATATACATTCAGTGCAGGCGATAATCCAGGATGGTCAGCATCAGGAGCCAATGCAACTTATGTTATTGCAGGTCCGATTATGCCAGCAACAAGTCAATTAATAAGTATCAGGTTAAGAATTCAGCAAACGACAGGTGGAGAAAAACACTGGATCAATTATACTGAAATCACAGATACTTACAACAATGACTTAGAGCCGAGAAACAATTGGGATATAGATAGTAATCCAGGAAGTAATGGAGTTGCAGAAAATGCAGTTGAGCCAGGATTCCCAGCAGATAATAATATCACAAGCATGGACAAAGGCGGAGAAGAAGACGATCACGACCCAGCGGGTATAGAGATCTTTGACTTAGCATTGATCATAGTAGATGATACAGATATTCTTGCCAACTATGGTGATAACGTAGTACATACGATTACTGCTACCAACCAAGGTAGTATTACATCCAATGGTTTTGATGTTACCGTGTATGTTCCATCAGGATATACATTTAGTACAGCAAATAATCCTGGATGGGTTAGTAATGGTAATGGTACAGTAACTTATGTTTCGTCAGAAGTATTAACACCTGGTGAAACGGTGAATTATACTCTTAATCTTACCGCTGTACCGACTAAGACAGATGTAAATGGATGGTTGGTGTACTCAGAGATTAGTAGAGATAATAGCGTAGATCCAGCAGTAACACAGGATATCGACAGTAGACCTGATAATAATAAAACAAATGATGCAGGTGGCTTAGTAGGCACTACGTCAGATGATGTATTAACAGGAATAGGCAGAGATAGAAACGGAAACATGACTGGAACATTTGGAAGTACAAGTGCTTTAACAGATGAGGATGATCATGATCCAACTACGATTAGAGTATTTGACATGGCATTGTACAAACAACTAGTAACACAGGCGCCTTACCAATATGGAGATGTACACGAATTTAAAGTTTGTGTAATCAACCAAGGTAATGCAGTTATGCAGAATGTGCAGATCACAGATTACTTACCTACAGGATATACCTTCAGTGCAGCAGGAAACGCAGGATGGGCAGTATCAGGTAGTAATTTGGTTAGAACAATTGCAGGACCTGTAGACTTGTGTGATACAGTATGTGTAAGTTTATTCTTGAATTTCAATATGACCACAGGCGGTAGAAATCACTGGATCAATTATTCAGAAATTACAAGAATGGAAGATAATACAGGTACTGTCAGAGATGACGTAGATAGTAATCCAGCAAGTGATGGACCAGATGAAAGAGAAGTTTATCCTGGTGGTCCAGCTGATGACAATACAACGAGCATTGACGAAGGCGGCGAAGAAGATGACCACGATCCAGCAGGACCGAAAGTATTCGACTTAGCATTATTCATGGTAAATGATACAGATATCCTTGAAGATTATGGAGATGATGTTACACACACCATCACTGTGACCAACCAAGGTAATATTACCAGCAACGGCTTTACCATTACCAACTATATACCAGGAGGCTATGTATTTAATGCAGTAGATAATCCAGGTTGGGTAAATAATGGCAATGGAACGGTGAGTTTCGTATCAACAGAAGTGCTAGAACCAGGAGAAACGGTTAATTACTCATTGATACTAGAAGCTAGACCTACAAAAGAGCCAAATGGCTGGGTCAATTATGCAGAAATCAGTGATGATAACAGTGTAGATCCATTAGCAACTGTAGATATAGACAGTAGACCAGATGCAACAAAAACAAATGATGCAGGTGGAGCAGTCAATACGCCAAGTGACAACGTAGTTACAGGAGTAGGTGTTAATAAATTAGGCGTTGTACAGGCACCATTCGGTAGCAATGTTGCAGCGACTGACGAAGATGACCATGACCCTACCACGATCAGAGTGTATGATATGGCGCTATACAAAAAGTTAAAGACAGCAGGACCATATAGATATGGCCAAGTGTTAGACTTTGATGTATGTGTAGTCAATCAAGGTAATCAGGTAATGACAGACGTCAAACTAGTAGATTATTTACCAGCAGGATTTGAATATGTGGCTGCAAATAATGCACCAGGTGTTTGGACGGTAGCAGGAAGTAATCTTACTGCAAATGTTGCAGGACCAATAGCTGTGTGTGACACTATTTGTGTTCCAGTAAGACTTACCGTCAGACAAACCACAGGTGGTGAGAAGGACTGGATGAACTATTCCGAAATCACAAGTATGGAGGATGAAAGCGGCACGCCACAAGAAGACGTAGATAGTACTCCAGGTAGTGATGGACCAGACGAAAGAGATGTAGAGCCAGGAGATCCAGCAGATGACGATACGACAAGTATTGACGAAGGTGGGGAAGAAGATGATCACGACCCTGCAGGAATAGAAGTCTATGATTTAGCACAAAGAAAAGTAACCACGGCAACAGGTCCATTCAGATATGGAGATGTCGTTAAGTTTACATATGAAGTGTTTAATCAAGGTAGCATTCAGGCGAGCGGTATTGAAATTACTGATTATATCCCATGTGGATTCAGGTTTGTAGCTGCATCAAACAGCGCATTAGGTTGGACATACAATGCGACTACTGGCAATGCGACGGTAACTATACCAGGCTCATTAGTACCAGGCGCAATGAAGACCATAGATATTTACCTACAAGTACAACCTTGTATCGTAGGAAGTACTAATGCATGGACGAATATCGGAGAGATCACAGATGGAGAAAGTGATGATCCTAGTGAACCACCTACAGATATTGATAGTGATCCAGATACAGATCCAGACAATGATGATGGAGGAGAGCCAGATGGACCAAATGACGATGTAGTAGATGAAGATCCAGATCTACCTGGCGATGATGATGAAGATGATCATGATCCAGAGAGATTAGAAATTGTCGACCTAGCTTTAAGAAAAGTTATGGTTACACAAGGTCCATTCAGATACGGTCAAATCTTAGATTTTGATATCGAAGTATTTAACCAAGGAAATGTGACAATGACAAACATTGAAGTTATTGATTACATACCAGAAGGTTTCACGTATGACCCAGCGATCAATCCTGCATGGCAAGGTACTTATCCAGGAGTATTCACGATAGTACCAGGACCATTAGCACCAGAAGCAAGTACGAAAGTAAGACTTAAACTTAAGTTAGTACAAACTAATGGTGGAGCAAGTGTCTATACAAATGGTTCTGAGATTACAGGAATGGACGATGAGGATGGAGATCCTAGAGATGATGATGCAGACAGTGATCCAGATAATGATCCAGACAATGACAATCCAGTAGATCCAGGAGATCCTAATGATGATGTAGTGGATGAAAGTCCAAATGATCCGAATAGCCCTGGTGATGATGACGAAGATGATAGCGATCCAGCAGGACCGAAAGTCTTTGACTTAGCACTTCGAAAAGTACAATTGACAGCTTTACCAAGCTTCAGCTATGGTCAGACAGTAATGTTTGGCATCGAATTGTACAATCAAGGAAACGTAGATGCTAAAGACATCGTTATCATTGACACACTTCCATGTGGATTAGAGTATTTACCGACTTCAGCAATAAATATTGCAGCAGGTTGGGTATATAATCCAGTGACAAGAGAGGTACGTACTACATACAGAAATGTATTAGCAGCGGGTACAAGTGCTCAGATTAAGTTAGATAACAGAGTGATACCATGTTATACCAATGTAGGTAAAGCTTGGACAAACTACTCTGAGATCGAATCAGCAGATGACACAGATCCTAATACGCCTACACCACCGACAGACATTGATAGTACACCAGATGGCAATAATGAAAACGATCCAGGAGGAGAGCCAAATACGCCAGAGGATGATGAAATCAATGGAGATCCGAACAATCCAAGTAACCCTGATGCACCACAAGATGAGGATGATCATGATCCACATCAAGTACAAGTGTTCGACCTTGCATTGCGTAAGACTGTTGATGACAGAGGACCGTATATGATAGGTGAAACAGCAACATTCAGAGTGAAGGTATATAACCAAGGTAATGTACCAGCGCAAAATGTAATTTTAAATGATTACATGAGAAGCGGCTTTGCATTCAATGCAGCAGCTAATCCGGGATGGACACTGACGACAGCACCGACGTCATCAGTTGATGGATTGTTGAATTATACGATTACTAGCGTATTATTGCCAGGAGACAGTATTATACTTCCATTGCTTTTAGAGATAGCATTGGATGAAAATCCAGCTGTTAAAGACTGGTGGAATTATGCAGAAATTAGATCTTCGCAAGATACTTTAGGCAACAATAGAAATGATGATGCAGATAGCCAAGGTAATACCAATTCACCACGTGAGAACGAAGTAGAGCCAGATGGACCATGGGATAATGTCATCAATGGTAACGGACCAAACTTCAACCAAGATGAAGACGATCACGATCCTGAGAAGGTTATCGTAGTAGGAGGTCTTGGAGATACAGTTTGGAAAGACCTAGATGGTGATGGTATTCAAGATGCAGGAGAGCCAGGGGTAGCTGGAGTAATAGCAACCCTTACAGACTGTATGGGTAATGTATTACAAACTACTACCACTGATGCGACAGGATTTTATTTCTTTAACAATCTGATCCCTGGTAACTATCAGGTACAGTTTGACATTAGAAATCTTCCAGTTGGATGTGCATTTACTTTCCAAAATCAAGGTAACGATGATGAACTTGATAGCGATGTAGATATCACGGGCTTAGGACCATGCACCAATATTACAGGTGGTGAGTTCGACAGCACTTATGATGCAGGTTTACTTATCCTAGCAGCGATAGGAGATTTTGTATGGCACGATCTTAATGGAGATGGCATACAAAGCGCGGGAGAGCCTGGTATACCTGGTGTCCAAGTAAATCTATACAAAGGAGATGGTAGTTTTGTAGGTACTACATTTACAAATGCAAATGGTGAATACTTATTTGACTTCTTATATCCTGGCAATTACTATCTTGAGTTTATCGATCCAGCAGGATATGACAAAACATTTGCAAACACGGGTAATAATGATGCGAAGGATAGTGATATAGATGGTTCTAATGGACCTGGTACCACTAAGACTACCTACTTAGCACCTGGTGAACGTGATATGACATGGGATGCTGGTTATTATATTTGTATACCTGTAGGAGATTTGGTTTGGTATGATATCAACAAAAACGACGTATGGGATACTAATGAAAACGGTATCAATGGATTAGTTGTAAATCTTTGGAGAAATCAAGGAGGAACTTGGATACTTTGGGAAACCAAATATACAGGCTTCAAACCAGGTACACCTTCAGATGATGGATACTTTAAATTCTGTGCGCCTCCAGGACAGTATTATGTACAAGTTGTGATGCCTCCATTAGGATTAGTCAGAGCAAGACCTAATATTGGAAATAATGAGGAGAACGATAGTGATATCACAAATGAAAATGGTCAAGGAACGACAGCGACATTTACAGTATTGTCAGGTCAAGAGAAATGTGATCTAGGTGCCGGATATTATCCGATGGCGGTTGCAGGAAACCTTGTATGGCGTGATGATAATCAAGATGGTGTCCAAAACGCAAACGAACCTAAAGTATCTGGTGTAGTTGTACAAGCATTTAATGCTCAGACAAATACTAAAGTAGCAGAAGCTACAACAGATGAAGAAGGTAAGTACACTTTGGATTACTTAGAGCGTGGAGACATTTATGTTAAGTTCCAAGTACCTGCAGGCTATAGCGCTACAGCAGCGAGAGCAGCAGCAGATAACGTAGATAGTGATGTAGACCACAGTTATGGACCGAATACGACAAGAATGTTTGCAATGTCATCAGGATTGGTGAATGAAAACATAGATCTTGGTATTGCATTC
>DATGWZ010000021.1:0-289838 GCA_035299145.1 Saprospiraceae bacterium | reverse complement strand
GGCTTCGCTACCACCGTATGCTTCGTCATCTGTAAGGCCGATCCATACTCTCCATCCTGCTGGATAGTTGGCGTCCATACCTGCTTTGATCAGTGCGTTTTCTTGTGCATTATTGATACTTACCATCTGACCACCTATGCTCTGGGCATGTGCGTACGCTGCTTGCCAGCTGTAAGTACCATTAGATCTGTAATATATTTTTGTGCCTGTTCTTGCGATCTCTGTCATTGTGCTCACATTCGCTGGTGGTGTAGAACATGGACAGTTCAACACAGGTGGCAATTTGTCTTCAAATGTCACCGTTCCCCAACATCTATTGCCATCACAGATATCAATCACTTCGTAAGTCAATACTCTTCCGATGTAATTTTTAACTTGTGATGTCGGTATAACTGTATTGCCTAACTTGAATACTACATCATAGAAGAAGCTGCTATTCGGTCCTGACAAGAAGATGCTAGCAAAGTTCTCTGCACCACAATTTTCATCTAAGCTATAGTTGATGTGTCCATTACATGTCATGGATACGGATGTATGAACGTACAACCATACGACATTACTGAATACTGGACAACTCACACCGTTGGTGTTTTCTGAACTGACAATGACTCTAAATCTTGAGTTATTGTCTACATCTGTGACGTTGCTCACCGTAAGGGTGGTCGTTGTTGCGCCATTGATGTTTGTCCAGATACCATTGATTTGTCTCTGCCATTGGTAACTCACGGTCGATGGTGCTGCCACTGTTGCTGCTACGGTAAAGATGGCTGTGCCATCATCACATACACCTGTGTCTACTGGTTGCAAGGTGATCACTGGTAGTGGATTGACTTCTACGAGTTGGGTGATCGATTGGATACATCCTGGATCGTTCGGTCCGAATGCTTTTGGTATTCCACCATTTACGGTATAAACGATGGTATATGTGCCTGTTGCTGTTGGATTAAAGGTTGTCGCTGCTACACCATTAACCGTGAAGCTTGCTGATACGATATTAGCATCTCCTGGCACTCCTGTCAATGGATATGGTGTCCCCAAACAAACTGCTGCTGCTGGGCTTGATATGATCGGTGATGGGTATGAACAGCTATTGCCAATCGTTAAGGTGGTACCTCTATTATTTGTTACGCTTAATGTATAACCTAAGGCATCGATGTGACGTCCATTTAAGGTATACGTTCCACCTGATGCTGTCAATACAGTTCCTACTGTAATGGCAATTGGTGCTGCTGGTGGTGCTGGACTCGTTGTTGTAAACAATCCTGATACGGCACTTACTGTCCATGTTTGTCCCGCTGGTGCATTTACTGTGATCATCTCACTGAATTGGCCATTTGTAGGTGAGGTTGCATTGTTTAAACATACACATGGATCGGTGATTGTAGCACCGCATGTAATTACTAAGATAACTGCGTTACCTGTCATATTATTTGTACAACCTGTCGTTGCATTGGTTGCCACAACAGTATAGGTGCCTGCTGTACTTTGTACAGGGAAGTTTAATGCTGCTCCAGTTCCCGCTATTGGTGCACCTACATTACCACCATTAAGTTGTAATTGGTAATTAACACCTGTTTGGGAGCCTGATAAAGTGATGGCTAGACCATCATCGGTTGTACATTTTGTGCCACCACCTGAAACAGTGAAGACTGTCGGTGATGGGTTTACTGTGATTGTAAAGGTGATAGGATTGCCAGTACAAGTAATACCGCCGTTTGTTATTGATGGTGTCACTGTAATGGTAGCTATTACTGGCGTTGTACTTGTATTTATTGCTATAAAAGCAGCTATATTTCCTGTACCCATTGCAGCGAGACCTATACTTGGAGTATTATTCGTCCAATTGTATGTAATTGTACCTCCAGTAGTTGGCGATCCAAATTGAATCAATGTAGTCGACAAATTATTACAGACAACTTGATTCTGAACTGCATTTACTATTGGTGTAGGATTAACTGTTATTGTAAAATTCATTGGTAAGCTTACACAAGTAATGCCATCATTGGTATAACTCATGATCACAGTTAAATTTGCAACAACTGGTGTATTACTTGTATTAATTGCCGTAAATGGTAAAATATCGCCAGTACCTGATGCACCTAATCCTATAGATGTATTATCATTTGTCCAATTATAAACAATACTACCACCACTTAATGGAGTTGTAAAGTCTATCGTCGGTGTCATTGCATTATTGCAAACTACGACATTGGTGACTGCATTCATAACAGGTGGAGGATTGACCGTAATGGTAAAAATCATTGGAACTCCATCACATTGAACACCACCATTTGAAAATTCTGGTATAACAGTAATTGTTGCCACTACTGGTTGATTACCAGTATTTATTGTTGTAAAGCTTGAAATATTTCCACTTCCAGATGCTGCCAATCCTATGGACGGTGCATTATTTGTCCAATTATAAATGATATCTCCATTTGTTGAAGAACTGGTAAAAGTCACCGCTTGAGAAGTTGCACCATTACAAAGAGTTTGATTAGCAACTTGATCAACTGTTGCGGTTGGATTAACAACAACGGTAGCAATAATTGGTGTACCAGTACATGTTCCACCTGCATTGGTATAAGAAGGAGTAATGGTAAAGGTGACAGTAATTGGCATATCAGTAATATTTGTTAATGAACCTGAAACGTCTCCAGTTCCATTTGTACTTATTCCTGTCACATCCATTGTATTATCTCTAGTCCAACTGAATACAGTTCCAGAAACATTACCAGTTATAACAATATTGGTGATTTCATCTTCCGAACATATGGTTTGTTCATTTGGTGTAGCTATCGCATTTGGTATTGGATTAACCACAACAGTAGCAATTATTGGGGTACCAGTACATGTTCCACCTGCATTTGTATACGAAGGTGTTATTGTAAATGTCACAGTAATGGCTGCATTTGTTGTATTGGTCAATGATCCAGAAATATCTCCTGAACCACTAGCTGCAATTCCAGTTACTCCAACTGTATTATCTCTTGTCCAATTATAAACTGTACCTACAACATTTCCAGTTAAAGCTATCGTCGTAATTGTTGAACCTGTACAAATCGTTTGGGCACTTGGTGTCGCCACTGCATTTGGTATTGGATTAACCACAACTGTAGCAGTTATTGGCGTACCAGTACATGTGCCACCTGCATTCGTATAAGAAGGTGTAATGGTAAATGTAACCGTAATGGACCCATTTGTAGTATTGGTCAATGATCCAGATATGTCTCCTGAACCGCTAGCTGCAATTCCAGTAACTCCAACTGTATTATCTCTTGTCCAATTATACACTGTACCCACAACATTTCCAGTTAAAGCTATAGTCGTAATTGTTGAACCTGTACAAATCGTTTGGGCACTTGGTGTCGCCACTGCATTTGGTATTGGATTAACCACAACAGTAGCAGTTATTGGGGTACCAGTACATGTTCCACCTGCATTCGTATAAGAAGGTGTAATGGTAAATGTAACAGTAATGGCTGCATTTGTAGTATTGGTCAATGATCCAGATATGTCTCCTGAACCACTAGCTGCAATTCCAGTTACTCCAACTGTATTATCTCTTGTCCAATTATAAACTGTACCTGCAACATTTCCAGTTAATGCTATGCTTGTGATGCTTGATCCAGTACAAATTGTTTGGTTACTTGGCGTGGCAACAGCATTTGGTATTGGGTTAACCACAACTGTTGCAGTTATTGGTGTGCCAGTACACGTTCCACCTGCATTCGTGTAAGAAGGCGTGATGGTAAATGTAACTGTAATGGCCGCATTTGTTGTATTGGTCAATGATCCAGAAATATCTCCTGAACCACTAGCTGCAATTCCAGTCACTCCAACTGTGTTATCTCTTGTCCAATTATAAACTGTACCTGCAACATTTCCAGTTAAAGCTATAGTCGTAATTGTTGAACCTGTGCAAATCGTTTGGGAACTTGGTGTCGCCACTGCATTTGGTATTGGGTTAACCACAACTGCAGCAGTTATTGGGGTACCAGTACATGTGCCACCAGCATTCGTATAAGAAGGCGTAATGGTAAATATAACAGTAATGGCTGCGTTGGTTGTATTGGTCAATGATCCAGAAATGTCTCCTGAACCACTAGCTGCAATACCTGTAACTGTCATAGCATTGTCTCTTGTCCAATTATAAACTGTACCCACAACATTTCCAGTTAAAGCTATAGTTGTAATTGTTGAACCAGTACAAATTGTTTGGTTACTTGGCGTGGCCACTGCATTTGGTATTGGGTTAACCACAACTGTAGCAGTTATTGGAGTACCTAAACAGGTTTCACCTGAATTTGTATATGAAGGCGTAATGGTAAATGTAACTGTAATAGCAGCATTTGTGGTATTTGTCAAAGTTCCTGAAATATCTCCAGAACCACTAGCTGCAATACCTGTAACTGTCATAGCATTGTCTCTTGTCCAATTAAAAACTGTGCCTACAACATCTCCTGTTAAAGCAATCGTTGTAATGGTTGAACCTGTACAAATTGTTTGACTTGAAGGTGTGGCTACAACATTTGGAGTTGGATTAACTATTACTGTTGCTGTAATTGGTGCTCCTGTACAAGTCTCTCCGGCATTTGTATATGATGGTACTATAGTAAATGTTACTGTTATAGGGGCATTTGTTATATTGGTCAAAGTTCCTGAAATATCTCCAGAACCACTTGCGCTTATTCCTGTAACACCTGCTGCATTATCTCTTGTCCAATTATAGACAGTTCCCGCAACATCTCCGGTTAATGCAATCGTTGTAATTGCTTCTCCTGAGCAGATTGTCTGTCCACTTGGTGTAGCAACTGCATTTGGTATTGGATTTACTACAACTGTTGCGGTAATATCAGGACCAGTGCACGTTCCTGCGGTAGGACTTATAGTAAAGGTAACTGTTACTGCAGAATTAGTGGTATTCACAAGACTACCATTTATATTAGTAGTTCCACTGGCAGCAATTCCAGTTACAGACACTGTATTATCTCTTGTCCAAGTAAAAGTTGTCCCAGTAACAGGACTACTTAAAACTATTTCTGTAATAGCCTCACCAGTGCAAATTGTCTGGGCACTAGGAGTGGCAATAGCAGTTGTGGACGTCAAAACACTGATTTCAACTTCGTCTACAACATCCGTACAACCTGGAGCACTTATAGTCCATCTTAATATGTAAGTGCCACCACCACCTGCAGGAGTAAATACTGCATTTGGTGCATTAACGTTGCTAAATTGCATCGATGATACTGATGGTCCACTTACAACACTCCATAATCCTGTTCCATTGGCAAAAGATGCATTTAATGTGGCTGTTTGATCTGAACAAATCGATTGATCATCGCCTGCATTTCCTGTAGGTGGTGTACTTGCAATTATTTCCACATCATCAGTAAATGGAATACATGGTGCATTCGAAACAGTCCATCTTAAAATATATGTTCCTGCCCCACCTGCTGGTGTAAAAGTTGCAGTTGGACTTGATGTACTACTGAATTGTGATGATAATAATGATGGTCCACTTACCACGCTCCATTGTGGAGTTCCATTTACAAAAGATGCTGATAAAGATGCAGATGCATTACCGCATATCGCTTGATTCATTCCAGCATCGCCTGAAGGCAGTCCATTTACAGTTATGACAACATCATCAGTAGCATCCGGACATCCAGAACTAGTAACTACCCATCTTAAGGTATATGTTCCCATGCCACCAGAAGGTGTAAATGTCGTTGCTGCGTCACTATTATCGGCAAATTGAGTTCCTGATAATGAAGGGCCGCTTATTACACTCCAAATCCCAACACCATTTGTAAATGTTGCGTTAAGTATTGCTGATCCATTTTCACATATTGTTTGAGGTGTTCCCGCATCTGCTGTTGGTACAGGGTTTACGGTTATAATGACATCATCTGTGGCGTCAGTACATGGACTGTTACTGACTGTCCATCTGAGCGTGTACATTCCCGCCCCACCTGATGGTGTAAATACTGCCGATCCACTTGTTGTACTGCTAAATTGTGCTAAAGATAATGAAGGACCACTGACAATAGTCCACTGACCAGTTCCATTTGTAGCAGTAGCTGCCAAAGTTGCAGTACTTGTCGCACAAATTGTTTGAGCCATACCTGCATCTGATATAGGAGTAATGCTTACGTTAATAACCGCTGAACCCAACATTGTTGTAGAACAACCTCCTGGGCCAACTCCAACAACAGTATAAGTACCAGCAGCTGACTGAGCAGGAAAATCTATAGCCATTCCTGTACCCGCAATAGGACTTCCTATCGTTGTCATGCCATTAAATAATTGATAACTTACACCTGTTTCAGTGTCACTTAAATTTATGACAAAACCTGGATCTACATCACATCTAGTGCCTCCACCAGAAACATTGAATGCAGTTGGTGGTGGTGCCACCGTGACTGTAAATGAACAAGTAGCATTTGGTAAGACACCATTTGATGCAGTTACGTCTACTGTTGTGGTTCCTGTAGGGAATGTGTATGGTGAAGTAATTACTGTTGCGCCTATTCTATACACAATGGTTGGTGTAGGACAACCTACCGCTGTAGCACTAAAAGTCTGCAATGATCCACAGGTAGCATTTGTTGGATTCACCATTAAATTTGGTGGACAAACAGTGATAGTAGGTGCTATATTCAAAGTAGTAACTGTCGGATTTGCAGCACCTGCTACACTTGGGTCATCAGTTAAAACAGTACTAAAATTAGATCCTGATATTGTACCTTGATTTGATATAGAACAATCACCCAAAGGGAATGGATTATCAATACTCACCTGAAAAGAAATAGTCATATTCCTATCTTGCGGCAACAAAAATCCTGACATACCACCGACTGTGACTGTTTCACCAGACATCATACTCATGGCTACAGGTGGCTCAGTGTCATTTATAACACTTGAAGTACCTTCAGAATTAGCCATTGAATTGGAACTATTTTCTACATTTGGTTCAAATGTATCCACAAAAAGCTCCTGACCTAAACCCTGATCATCTGTTGTTAATGCATCTTCTGTTATCCCAGATGTAAATGGGTGAGATGGTACGGTACATGTTGCACCAAATGTGAAAGTTGTGGTTGGTCCAAAAGCTATTGCGCCATTAGAATTTGTATTACCATTCCCTGTCCAATTGGCATTAATTGTTGGACCTGCACCTTGGAACTGCATAAATGAAGATGGATCTAGGTATCTTACTCTGTATGCTCGTGGATACAAGGGTGGTAAAGTTAATGTATTATTTGAAATATTACCGCAAAGTGTATTGATGGCAGTACCCACAGTAGAAGTACCAGCTCTTAAAACAATTCCTTCAAGACCAGCGACAGTTGTAGTTGAATTAGTAATATTATTGTTTAACAAGGTAAGATCTAATCTAGCTGCAGAGTTGTTTCCATTTATTGCTATGGCATCCACTGGAATATCAATATTGCTAGAAGTGACATTAGGGTTATTTTTTATTTCAATAATCGCTTGACCATTACCTTCATGAAGATTTCTAATATTTGCAAATGTAGTCGCTGTAGGAGAATTGTGTAATATTGATCCATTATCATTAACACGACCATTCAAGTCAGATGTGATAAATGTGGAAGCTAAAACTGCAACTTCGCCTTGAGAAGATATTTCAGTATTATTATTGATGTTGTAATTCATATTGGCATTTGCACCATTTGAACCGACTTCTATCCCAGCCATTGGGTTACCAAAATTTCTAATGGTATTACTTGTAAAATTAAAGACGAAATTTGAATTATCTTCAGCCAATGCTTGAACGCCTTTACTTCCAGCCCTTGCAAAACTTGAATTGGTAATTGTTACTGTAGCAGTTGCATTGCTTTGAGTTCTCATTTCAAAACAATCTTGTCTTGTGACCACATAACTTGTATTTTCGAAATTACAATTATTGATTGTAAGAATTAATGATCCAGAAGTATTAATGATATGAGAATTCCTGTAATATGCATTTGAAAAGGTACATCCAGAAAAACTACATGTGCCTGTCAAATTTCTGAATTTCAGAGCATTCTCTTCTTCACTGTCTCCATT
Source organism: Saprospiraceae bacterium (assembly GCA_035299145.1). GTDB lineage: Bacteria > Bacteroidota > Bacteroidia > Chitinophagales > Saprospiraceae > OLB9. Next base: position 281,765 of record DATGWZ010000021.1, on the reverse strand, counting down.
TCCAGTAGAAGTACAGTTTGTCAAAGTAAGATTTGATACTACATTTCCATTTATACCATGCTCATTTGTGGTACTGATGTCAACATTATTTAAAACAGCTGTTGAAACATTATTCATATACACAGCTGAATTACAAAGTAAATTGTCATCATAATCGCATATACCGTCAAAACCAGTTTCAATTGTATTTGCGTTTGTCATGGTTAAATTCCTCAAAGTGATATTAGAAGCACTTATCAATTCAATACCACGCGATCCTATATTATTGAATACTCCACCGGAACCATCTGTTGTACCAGTACCTGTTATTTCTAGTGAACCTGTAGTATTACTTACCCTCATTCCATAAGAACCGTTCGATGCTGAGACAGATCTAAAAATTACATCTAAGGCGGAGCTATTAAAGTTTACGGCAATTCCACCAGTGTTGGTTACGATTAGATCTCTTATTAGTAAAGATGTCGATCCATTAGAGACCAAAGACGTTCCAGAAGTATTATTAATTGTCAAACCATAAATTCTGTTTACTGATTGGGCATTAACATTATTCCCAGCTTGGTTAAATATCGGATTTGTCCCGCCTACCGTAGGAATTGTTGCAGGAGAGATTGGTGGAAAACTCGAAAAAGTTACACTAGCCAAAGTTGCTAAAGATCCAACCGCCCCTTGACCTATCAGTCTTTGATTTCCAAGTAATATGGTACTCAATGTATTTGTGTAAGTACCTGAATAAACAAAGATATTGTCACCTGGATCGTCTAAAGAAGAAGCATTAAATGAATTCATGGTGTTCCATGGACTATTTAATCTTCCATCACCACCAGCAGGCGCACCAGCATTTATAAACCAAATCATACCTGTCATGGTGATAGTCACTGTACCCACGCTATTGTAAGTACCATCAGATACAGTGTAGGTGAATGTAGTACTACCTGTATATCCTGGATTTGGATTAAATGTAAAACTACCATCTGGTGAGAAAGTAACATTTCCTTGCGTACCTGCCGTATTTATTCCTGTCACATTCAAAACATCCCCATCAAGATTTATATCATTAATAAGAAGTCCCGATGCTGCTGGCACAGATATACTAACATTACCTACAGTGCTATATGCATCATTTACTGCTACCACAGATGTTTTAAGAGAGCCTGGAACTAATGTAGTATTTGCATCAATAACATCCGTAAATATTACACCTGTGGCATCCATAGCTCCTGATGCATTTGATATAACAACAGTGTATTCAATAACATCACCTGGACTTGGACCTGTAGGACCGTTATCCGTCCCTACCAACAGTGCTGTTTTGGTTGCTGTAATGGATGGGGCTACCATGTTTAAAAAAGGAAGGCCGTTTTGATCATCATCACTGTTAATACACATTGCATATTTCACAGTTTTGTAATCATCAGCTGAAACACAAGCTTCAATTTTGGTATTGGGATTTGTCTCAAATCCAACAGTGCTGTTGGTGACATTTGCCTGCAAAAGCAATGCTAATAAAAATGTAGCAATAAAGTCCATAAATTGAGGTTATTTAATGTTTTGGAACTAAAAATTCGTCTTTGTAAATTATCGAGAATAAATAGAAATAATACTACAAAATCCTACAAATACACTATTGACATTAAGAAAATATCTAATATCAGATGTGCAATTTTAAAATATGTAAGCAATTCATTTATTCGTAAATTATGGCAAAAGTAGTCATATATTTTTAATTAAAATAAATTCTACTTAAATATTTGCATTCTTAATGAATTTATTTACTTTTGCTTCATATTTGACATTGCGATTTAATATTTAGAATAGTTTACGAGTAATTTATATCTCATGAATAGAAGGAAGTTTATTGGCATTTCTGGCATCAGTATCATAGGCACAAACAGCTTAGTGATGTCGGTTTCAAGTTTTTTGGGACTAGGTGCAGAAGACAAAATTTTCGATATCTTATCCTTCATTGGTGTAGATAAGACTGGTAAAATAGATGAGCTAAAAAACAAATCTATAGTGTTAGATGCTCTTAAAACTTGGAGAAAATCTAATTATTCTTTGTGCGATGACAATATCTATTGGAAAGCAGGAGACGATCAGATTCTTATTCCAATTCAACTCAAAACTGCCGATGAAGTTATCATAGATAATATTGTCTTGGTATTCAAGATAGAAAAAGAGCAAAATCTACGGTATATAGGCAATTTATCAAGTTTTCACATTGAGGCAATATCAAGAAATAAAAAAATACTTAGTAAATTAGGTGATACAGATAAAATTAGAGCGTCTGTCCTTCCTTTTTCAGGTAAAGGCAAACCAGCAGATTTAGGTTGGTCATTTGAGACAAAACTTGGAAGCTTCGAGTTGTCAGCTTCTTTAAACGAAGGTAAAACATCCGTATCATCTGCCCTTTATGCAGATAACAAAGCATTATGGCAAAGTAGTTTTTTATCGGAAACTCCTTTGATTGTAGATCATGTAACGACCATCTAATTTTTTATAATTCAAAATTTATTTGACCATGGCTGAACCATTTTTATCAGAAATAAGAATATTTAGTTTTAATTTTCCACCTAGAGGATGGGCATTTTGCAACGGCCAATTATTGCCAATTAATCAAAACCAAGCGTTATTTTCAATACTTGGGACTACTTTTGGAGGTAACGGTCAGACTAATTTTTCTTTGCCAAACCTAATGAGAAGATCACCCATACATTTTGGTGCAGGTCATGTACTTGGCGAACAAGCAGGTCAAGATACCCACACATTAACAATACAGCAATTGCCACAACATACACACAACTTGGTTGCTACATCAACCATCCAAGATACTGTGGTACCCAATAATAATTATTTAGCATCTAGTACTCCATCTAGCTTTTATAGTGGGTCTGGTAGTGCTGTCGCTAATCCAAGTATGATATCGAATATTGGAGGAAGCCAAGCACATAATAATTTACAACCTTCCTTGGTACTAAACTTTTGTATAGCACTACAAGGAATATTTCCTTCACAAAATTAAAAAACAATAACATGGCACAACCATATGTTGGTGAAATAAGGATGTTTGCAGGTAACTTCAATCCAGCTGGATGGATGTTCTGTGAAGGCCAATTGTTGCCAATTTCAGAATTTGAAACATTATTTTTTTTGATAGGGACAACATATGGAGGAGATGGCGAATCTACTTTTGGCCTTCCTGATTTGAGAGGTAGGATTCCTGTACATATGGGTAATGGTTATGTTTTGGCTGAAACATTTGGGACAGAAACAGTAACCTTAACTACATCTCAAATACCCGCGCATTCGCACCCTTTGATTGTAAGTAACAACAATGGAAGTGTCACAAATCCATCGGGAGGAGTTCTGGCAAGAAATGCTGCAACGGATGGATACAGTGATGATACTTCAGGTGGTTTAGTAGCACTCAACCCTAGTTCAATATCAGCCGTAGGAGGTTCGCAACCACATGATAATATGGCACCTTTCATTTGTGTTAGTTTCATTATTTCCTTGTATGGAATTTTCCCTTCACCAACCTAAAATTAAAATATGGCAGATCCTTTTGTAGCCGAAATAAGAATAATGACATCCAATTTTGCCCCTCAAGGGTGGGCATTTTGTAATGGTCAGATTTTACCTATATCCCAAAATACGGCTTTATTTTCTTTGTTGGGTACTATGTATGGTGGTAATGGTCAAAGTAATTTTGCATTACCTAATATTCAGGGTAATCATGTCATGCATCATGGACAAGGTCCCGGATTGTCATTGAGGGATTTGGGAGAAACAGGTGGTTCTGAAAATGTAACTTTATTGGAATCAGAAATCCCATCTCACTCTCATGCTATCAATGCAGTAAATGATAGCGGTCTTCAAACATCACCGAGCAATGCATTACCTGCTAGAGCCCCTATGTACAAATCATCAGGTACCTTAGTAAATATGGCAGGTACTTCTGTAGTGCCTTCAGGAGGAAGTTTACCACACAATAATAGACAACCTTATCTTACATTAAATTTCTGTATAGCACTTCAAGGTGTTTTTCCACCTAGAACTTAATGTTAATTTAGTGAATGTAGTTTTAAGACCAATACTAGACGATGACAGGCTTTTCCTGATTGATGTCTATCGTAGTACAAGAGTTGAAGAGTTAAATCGAGCTATTGATTGGTCTGATGAACAAAAGTCAGCATTTATTCAACATCAATTTAATGCACAGGATGACTATTATAAAAAAGTATATCCTGATGCTTCCTACGATGTTATAATATACAATGACATTCCAATAGGTAGATTATATGTAGAACGGTTTTTAATCGAAGGTACGATAAGAATAATTGATATTGCAATCTTACCAACTTATAGAAAACTAGGTGTAGGAAGTTATTTAATTAATAATTTAATGGAAGAAGCCATTCAATCCAATAAATCAATTACCATTCACGTCGAAATCTTTAATAAAGCCTTAGATCTATACAAACGGTTAGGTTTTGAGATTATAAAAGAAACAAATGGCGTTTATTATCTAATGGAATGGAAAAACAATAAATAAATGGAAGGTCACACGATATTGGTCAAACAAGATTTTGAGTCTTTAATCAACAATTCAATAAAAATTCATTTTAATGATGATTACATTCTACCTGCAGAGGTCATTTCAATTTCTGAAGGTATGACTTACGCTGAGAGTATCAGAACTCCTTTTTCTGTCATATTTAGAACAGATCAAAAAGGCCAGTACTTTGAACAAGGAACCTACCCTATCATTCATCCTGAAAAAGGCGAAATTGTAGTATTTTTAGTTCCTTTGGGTCCTGATGAAAAAGGCATGAAATATGAAGCAGTGTTTAATTAAACAGCCTGTTTACTTATAAATATAATTCCAAACTATATTATACAATTAATTTCTACATTTCTTGATAAACAGATAGCACTAATTCAGTTCATCTTATATAAACACCTAAAATTTGATGAAAATAAAAAAGCACTTCCAAATTTTGGTAAGTGCTTTTTAAAATTTAGGATTGATTATATTTAAATCAACGATTTACTTTGGTTAATACTTTTTAATTAAATAAACCATCGTATTGACTATCAGTACCTCTCGTTTGAATAGTTGGTTGCTTTAACTCCAAAATATCATCTGATTTCTCTTTACCTCCTAGTAATAAAAGGGTTGATTTCTGTTCGTACTCTTCTAACATTTTCATGCCTTGCTCTTCGAAGACGCCGTTTTGTAAATCAATCGAATTCATAAAATCAGAAGACATTTCCATAAATCTTTCCATTTCACCTACTTTATTCGCAACGTCATCAGCAATAACTTCCATTGCTTGGTCAAACATAGCACGTTTATCTGCATCACCTTTGATGATACTCATTGCTGATCTCATCGCAGAATGACTTGCACGAATCGCTTTACGCTCTTGCTCTTTTACTTTAACTTGATCGGTCGTATCTTCTAATAAGATTTCAGAGTTTGAGTACATTTTTGTCAACACTCTATAAAGGATTGACATTTTGTTATGCAAAGCTGTGTATTTCTCATTACTTTCTTGAAGTCTCGCTGCCTTTCTGCTTGATAACAACATAGCACTTTCATTACCTTGCTCTTTTGCTTTTCGAGCGATAGCCATATTGTTACTGATTTCCTTATTATTTTCTTCTACAATAGTGATCAACTTTCTCATTTGACCTTTTAATCCACCGATTTGAGTACCCATTTTGGTAAGATTATCTTGTAAGTCACTGATATAATTTTTTAATATACCAATCGGATCTATGGTCACAAATATACCTGTGATCCATCTCATCACACTTTTATACATGTAAGATACAAGCGTGCGCCATTTTGGGTCAAGTACCATGTAAATAATTGCGCCTAGTACAGCAAGCAAAGCTACAATACCGATAGTATTATTTAGCATCTCTAATATCTGCGCGCTAAACTTAAATAATACATACCCTAAAGCACCTATAATACCCATCAAGAAAACTGCTCCCGTGGTTCCCTCAGGTTTTTGCCAAAAAGTTTTTGGTTTGAATTCTGTGTTTGGAAAATTTGCCATATTATTTTGTTTGTTTTGATTGTAAAAATAAACTAATTTTGGATTGCTTGATCAATTATAAATCAAATTTATAAAATTCTATCATATAACAATCCATCTTCTTCGATTTCTTTGTAAAGCAAATCAAAAGTTGCCTTAAAGTTATCCCTTGTTTCTTCAATTTTCGCTTTAGAACTGTTTGCACTTTCTTCTAACGTTAGAATCTCAGCAGCGATCAGTGTTTGCTCTTTTTCTAACTGAGCTATCTTTCTTTTATTATCTTCTACTTTCTCATGAAGACGCTTTACTTCCATTGATTTTGCATCAATATTAGTTGCTATCTGATTTTTTAAGGCTAAAGCAAATTGCTCCTTCTCTTTATTCAGCACATTTTTATAGTGTTGTACTGTAAGTAATAATTTATCTTTAGTAATCCCCATAGTAGATGCGGTAATAAAAGCACTCTTGGCTGCAGTACTTTCATCCATTCCCATGGCAATAAGTCCTTTGTAAGACTGTTTAAATTTGATATAATCGAACTCTTTATGTAGACCATCTTTAATTGCTGTTAGCAATTTGATCAATACTTTGTCATTCATATCAGTTGATACTGCAAAAAGTTCTCTGAGATTAATTGTCATTTATTATTAAGTTTACGCAAATGTATAACCATTCTGTGTTTTTATGTAAAATTTTTCGATTAATCCAAGGTGAAAGACTACCAAATATGTCATCTACTCGGATTTATCAGGTACATATAAATAATGTTGGTCCAAAAACGTCTCATACATCTCTTGGTGTTTGAGATTTTGATCATCAAAAGGCTGATCGTATTTGTTTGCCAATGTTCTTTGTCTTGATGCTTCGAATAAGGTTACAGCACATGCCACACTGATATTAAGACTCTGTACCATACCATGTTGCGGAATGATAAAATTTCCATCTAGATATTTTAATGCGTTTTCAGAAATACCTCTTTGCTCATTCCCAAAAACCAAGGCTACTGCTTCGTTCATATCCAAGGCGTATAACGAAACTGAATCCGTATCTAGGTGTGTACCATATATTTTGTCATACTTTTTCCTAACATCGGCAAAACAACTTTCTAAATCATTATAAAAATGCGCTTTCACCCACTTTTTAGCACCTGATGCACTATTATTTCCAATATATTTACGACTCCTATTTCTATTTTCGTCTGTATAAACTATATAAATTTCACTTATTCCCACTGCATCGCATGACCGCATTACAGCACCTATATTGTGAGGATCATTTACATTCTCGAGTACAACAGTAAGGTCACTTTGTCTTTTTGCAATAGTGGAACGAAATTTCTGCTCTCTCTCTTTAGTAACTGGTCTTTGCATGCTTTCTAATTTCTTCTATGGAATTTTGTTCCTTTAAATTCTATAATGTCTAGATGTTTGTTTTCATAAAAATCAAAAGCATCTGGGTCATTCGCTGTGGGTGAGTCGTCTGATTTTGCTTTTTTGATATTGTAGGTACTTTGCATGTAGGAGGTAGGTTCGTATTCTAAATAATTCTGAAAATTCACTCCGTATTTCCATATGTTCCTACCGATATACAACATCAAATCGTATCCTTTGATAGCATCTTGTGTTGGTATTTCACCATATAGATCTAGAAATTCACGTCTGAATGCTCTAATATCTGATTGATTCTCATCTACAAAGTCAGACATTACCATCCTCATTTGTAATGCGTGATAATATTCAAATTCTATTTTTTCTGATTCAAATAACATGGGCATTCCATAAACAATAATTTGTTTACCACCTTTTTCTGCCATCAGCCTTCTTAAACATGAATAAGCAAAACTTTCATCAGTGTATGAATAATTGGGCAAAATAATGGCTTTCAATTTTGGATTCTTAAGCAATCTATTGAATGCTGTAGGTCCTGTAGAAAGACTGTCATCCGTCACATAATAAGGTGTGTAAAAATCTTTTGAACTTACATTAAGTGATGTAGCAGCCGCATCTTGAAAATATGATATCCAAGAATTAGTTTCCTTATTATTTTTTCCAACGATAAATACTTCACCTTTTTTAAATTCTGAAGCGGTACTATGAGCAAGTTTTAGAAAATGCTCTTTAAGATTAGGCTTCATTTGTATGTAATACGGATTTTCGTTTGTAATCTTAGTACTTGTTTGCCAAGGAGAAACTAAAGGAATTCCCTTTTCTTTGCACTTTTCTGCCATCATTTTGACATCATCTCTCTCAAATGGCCCTATGATCAGATCAGTTCCTTCATTGACAATATCATTGGTTTTGTCTTTTAAAGGAATTTTACCTTCTTCTGTATCTATGACTTCTATGTCAAACTTTATGCCTTCGTCGTCAAGTTTTTCTAAAGCTCTCATAACGCCTGCATAAAAATGTACAAACCTTGATTGAGCCATTTCATTTGAACTGTAATTGTCAGAATTAAGAGGTATTAATAATTTAATATTATAAACATCTTTTAAAGATAATCCACCTTTATTTGTAGGTTGTGGTTGTGCTTTTACGACAATGGGTGGTGTTGGGTTTTTAGGATACTTAAGGTCTATGGTATCTACTTTTACCTTAGGTTTGGTACTGTCAGTAACCACAACTTTATCAGGACTCTTAGTGGTATTCGGTTTAGGTTTAGACGTATCATAGACAACCGGTGTATCTCCAGTCCCACTTTTTGTGATTGCTTTGTTAGTACCGCAAGATACTAAGATGAGTATTAATACTGCAAAAGATATATTATTCCCACTCAATAGTCGCAGGTGGTTTTGTACTGATATCATAGACTACTCGGTTTATTCCTTTTACCTGATTAATTATTTCACTTGATATAGTGGCTAGCAATTCATAAGGTAAATGACTCCATTCAGCAGTCATACCATCTATCGAATTTACACACCTTAAAGCTACTGTATATTCATAAGTTCGTTCATCTCCCATGACACCTACTGACTGTACAGGCAGCAGAATAGCGCCTGCTTGCCATACTTTGTCATACCATCCTGATTTCTTAAGATTATCTGTATATATTTTATCAGCTTCCTGACACAATCTTACTTTTTCTCTAGTAATCGCACCCAATACTCTGATTCCTAATCCTGGACCTGGGAAAGGGTGACGATTTAATAAATGTGGTGGAACACCAAGCTCTGCACCTACCTTCCTGACTTCATCTTTAAACAACATACGTAGTGGCTCGACAAGTTGCAACTTTAAAATATCTGGTAATCCACCTACATTATGATGCGATTTAATTGTAACCGAAGGTCCATGAACTGATACAGATTCAATAACATCTGGATATATGGTTCCTTGACCTAACCATTTTACTTCTGGCAACGCGTGCGACTCATCTTCAAATATCTCGATAAACATTCTACCGATTATCTTTCGTTTTGCCTCAGGGTCAGATACTCCTTCTAATTGATCAAGAAATCTATCCGCAGCTCTTACGCCTTTGATATTTAGTCCCATACCTTCATATGAAACCAAAACTTCTTCAAATTCATCTTTTCTGAGCAACCCATTATCCATAAACACACAATGGAGTCTATCACCAATGGCTCTGTGAATCAATGTAGCTGCTACTGTAGAATCTACACCACCTGAGAGTCCCATCATGACATGATCATTTTCGAGTTGCGCCTTCAGTTTTGCTACGGTCTCTTGTACCATAGATGCAGGTGTCCATGAACAATTAACTCCTGCCACATTGTGTACAAAATTATATAATATATCTTTGCCTTGTAAGCTATGAGTAACTTCTGGATGAAATTGAAGGCAATATATTGGATAATCAAAGGTACCATCTGAAGACCTATATGCTGCTACAATATCTGATGTTTTTGCAATAACTTCAAACCCTTCTGGTACTTTTGTTATTGAATCACCATGAGACATCCACACTTGTGTAGAATCATCTACATCCTTAAATATACGGTCTTGATGGATAATGTTCATGGTAGCCTTACCGTATTCTCTTTTTTCAGACTTAAGTACTGTACCACCTAGTTTGTGTGACAGTAACTGTGCACCATAACAAACACCCAAAACAGGGTATTTATTGACGATTTGACTTAGGTCAATGTCAAGCGCGTTATCATCAAGGACTGAAAATGGACTACCAGAAAGTACCACTGCTTTCAGGTTTGGGGTTTCCTGAAACTTATTGTAAGGATATATCTCACAATATACATTCAACTCTCGCAGCCTTCTAGCTATTAGTTGGGTATATTGTGACCCAAAATCAAGTATTATCACTAAATCATTCATGGGCACAAAGATATAATGTTATATATATCTTTGAGAATAAAAGTAGATGATAAGTCAAAAAATATTATTTTTTGATGTATTGAATCTTTACTTCATCTAAGTTGGTCTCACCTTTCAATGGCTCATAAACGGTATTTTCATCACCAATACCCCTTATTTTGAGATATGTTTTAACTGCCGATACCCTGTTTTTGTTTAAAGGAGAAGCAGCATGAACATCTAGCGTTTGTACTAGTAGACGAAGTGAAGGGTCTGCCTTTAGATATTTAATAGTGGATTCTAATGATTCAATGGCTTTATCCGATAAAATGGCACCATTTTTTTCAAAATAAATCAACGTAGGATCTATATCCGCATAGATATATTTGTTATTCAATACTTTATCTACTACAACTGGCTTAGTTTCATCTTTGGGTACAGCTGTATAATCTTGTGTCTTTAGCACGTATCCTTTAAGGTCATCTGCTGAATCATCAATAATACGAAGTACTTTCCCTTCAGGAGAAACTTCTGCAAGGACTAATTTAGTATTATAAAGTATACTTACTTGTTTATTAGCTTGAGAGCTAAGTGTTAGGCTGAATCCTAAGAGACTCAACAGTAACACAAATCGGGGGAAATTCGTGTTTGACATGTTATATGGGTTAAAGTGTTAAAAAATTATTCTTCCAATAAACCTCTACCTTCTTTTACTATCTTACCTGTACTAATCAAATCCTGAGACAACTTATCCAAAACGCCATTTATAAACTCCTTACTCTTGGATGTACTGTAATTTTTTGCCAATTCGACATATTCATTCAGTGTCACCTTAGTAGGAATCGTAGGGCAATGTAGAAACTCACAAATAGCCATTTTGATCATGATCATGTCCAAAATAGCCACTCTCTCAGCGTCCCAATTCTTTAATACAGGCTCTATCAGTCCTAATAACGCTTTATCGTCGTTAAAAGTTCTCTTTAACAAAAATTCTCCGTAATCCTTAGATGTGTCTTCATCTGGATAGTGTTCCATAATGAATTTATCATCGTCATAAGGTAAAGCTTTTAAGACTTTTTTGATAGCACCAATGATAAGAGATTTATCATCTTCCCAATTGGCAAAATGGTCTTCTATGATTTCATTAAATAACTCATTCTTTCTGCAGAATCGGAACAATTCTAGCAACATTTCTAAGTTTTCGTCCGTGTTAGTTTCTTTTACTACATATTCATTGTAGACATCTTCTTTGGCAAATTCGTAATAGATGGTTTTGAAATGATCTTTATCTACTTTTTGCGCAAAGCCACTTTTCTCAAACTTTTTGATCAATAAACTATTTTTCACCAATCCTTGTATCATCTCATTAGACCATAACTTGGGAGTAAATTTTTTATCGATTTCTGTCGGCAAGTGTTTCGACTTCCTTTTCTCAAAATCGTCCGATGCTGACTTTGTGATTTGGATTAGATTGTAAATAGAAAAAAGGAGTAGTTCAAAACTGTCATCTATTTTTTTCCAATAATCCTTTATGGTTGCCTCATAAGTAAGTGATTCGTCACGGTTTTGGGCGTACAATACCTGCATCACTTTAATTCTCACATTTCTTCTACTTAACATTCTTATAAATTACTTTTAATTTCAGAAAACTGTACCTTTAGCATTAAAGTGCAAATATAGCAATACATTTTAAATTACAAATTTTTTATATTCGTTATTCACAGTATGTTATGATTTATTTATGGATTGACTGATATGACACCCAATATGCACAACTTTGATAACTAGTAAAAAACACCCACCTTTAAATTTTATAACTATGGGTACAATTGGTTAAAGTTTGTATTTACCAATATTAACCCATAGAACTAAAACATACCAATCAATAAGTATCTATTTAATATACATGCTTTTGATCTCCTGATAAGTAGGAAGTTTCTTGTAATGCCATTTGTGTAATAAAACGCCATTCTGCCAAAGGATGATACCAGGATTGGAACGCATGATGGTTTTGAGCAACTTTTCGTCACTTGTATAGTATGGTACGTCTATTCCCGTGGCTTCTGCAAGAGATTTTGCTTTTTCAGCATCGACACCACTTATAACGACCGACATTTCTACATTATCTTTGGATGCTGCTAGATATAATGGTTTGATGGTATTAATCATTCTATCCAAAAATCCTTCATTCCAAGTCACTTCGTAATACGTCTCTTCTTTTTCTTCGACGCCTTTAAGGTTCTTGACAACTATAAAACCACCATTATCTTGTTTAACTGTATCAATCACAAAAGTAGAATCTTGTACCATTCGCTTGGCAGATTTTGCATTATAGTCTGCTTTTGAAATTAGAATCATAAAGTGTGGCTTTGGATTGGCTAAATATACATCAGCCTTCTCATTATCTTCAAAGTCATAGATCGAAAACTCACTAACCTTTGTCGCTTTGATACTTGGTTCTGTTTTTATTTGTTCGATAGTCTCATACTCTTCTGTCAATGTTGCCAAGTTTTTAAGATATTCTTCGTAAGAAAACTCCTTAATCTCGCCTGTTGTTTTATGTTTCATTTTCATAGCCACCACTTTGACAGCATTGGCAGCATCTATTTCTGTTTTTTTGATTTCTGCTATATTCGTATTGTTTTTGAAAGGTCTGAAGTCCATATGTGGCTCATTCCAATAGAAGTTGTAAAAACAATACAATACCAATAAAACAGTAGAAGTAAATAAAATGGTATTTCTTTTTTTACCATCCAAAATGGTGTGCATATCAGCATGTTTCCATATAAAGTAGATCGCAGGTATCATCAAGAAAAGATCTTTGTAGAAGGAAATTCTTGGTTCTAACTTAATGAAGTCACCAAAACATCCACAATCTGTAACACGCATATTACTAACTTTGTACTCTCCCCAACCTGAAAAATTAAAGAAATTAACATCACCCGGTACATATCCTGTTAAAAACGTAAATCCTGTAAGGAAGGTAAAAAATACAACTAATAAGAAAAATAACCATGCGGTAAGTTTAGGTCTATCGCCCAATATCAACATAATTCCCAAGATGATCTCAAAGATGATCATTACGATGGCAAAAGCAGTGGAATAATTGGTTAAAAAGGGAAATAATGGTGCTATAAAACTAAAAGATGTATCCGTAAATGTTGCATTAAATTCTGCAAAGTAATCTCCCATTTTAATCGCAGTACCTAGTGGATCGACAGCTTTGACCCATCCTGAAAATAAAAAAAGAATCCCTGTGAAATTCTGCAAATAAGTCATCACTGCTGATTTCTGTACTTTAAATCCAAAAATCATGATCAAAGTCAAAACGAGTGAAACTATCGCGATATAAGTAATTAAGGTAAGTAAAGTCATAAAATGGTATTTGTAAAAAGATGTAAAGTTAAAAATGGACATGTCAACTTAAATACGAACATTGAATTTATCCAATTAAAACGATACGACTGTTAAATTTAAAAATAATTAATATTATTCCTATATCCAACAAAGCAACATTCAACTTGTTTGGAAATTGCTTTTTAAATTGGGAATATTGATTCTGTTACACCCACAAAGGTAAAGAAATGAGTATTGATATCAAATAATAATAAATTAATATTTGTAAAGCTACTGTTAAAAACTACAGTTTTACAAAAAATACATCATTTCTGACTTCCCAAACCATCACTTTTGAAGCAATTACTACTATTTCAAGCCAAATTAAAAACCTTTTTACAATCCTACTTTACAACCGAACATCAAATGTCTTCCTGCTTGTGGATACAGGAAATTTTCTGTGATCAAGTCATTAAATATATAACTATAGGTATACCCATTGCTCGAATACTTAATATCAAAAACATTATTTACCATTAGAGTTACGCTTGCAGATTTCCAATATTTGGATGGTATTATATAAGACGCTCTAAGATTTTCGTAATGAAAAGAAGGTAAAGACCTAGCTTCATTGGAAGTATTGTCAAGGTATTGTTTTGAAACAAATTTAGTGGAAAACTCGATCTCTAAGTTTCTAATTGGTTTGACCATCAATTGAATGGCAGAAACTACTGACGGCGAAAAGGAGATATTTGTATTTTTGTGGGCTATAATAACTTTTTCAAAACCGTCTGTATAATCAAATAATGCTTCATCAAAGGCTTTGATTTTATTTGCACTCAAGGCCAAATTACCGTGGATGGCGAAGTATTTACCTAATTGCTGTGTGATACTACCTTCCCAACCTAAACGATAACTTCTGTCCACATTTTGTCTGATGGCTGCTCCGACATCATTAAGTTCACCAGTTTGTACAAGTTGATTTTTGTAATTCATGTAATAAACATTCGTTTCCACTCTAGTTTTGGTACCTAAATATTGATATCCTAATTCCATATTTTGAAGTCTTTCTGATACAGGGATATCACCAAAAGCATTGTCTATAAAATCTCCTCTAGAAGGCTCCTTATTGGCCACAGCCAATGAAGCGTAAAGGTTTTGATTAGACTTTAATGCATAATTGACACCTACTTTAGGATTAAAAAATAGAAAATCATCTGTCAAATCAATATTCCTAAGATCATTATCTATACCAGCTACTGAATAATTTACTTTGCGTAATTGTAAATCACCATGTAAGGTCCATCGATCTTTCAAAGTCCACATCGCTCTGAGATAAGCAGAGATATCTTGTTTTTCGCCTTCATTATCATAATACCTTCTACTTTTGTCAAAATCAGGAATACTATCTTTTGATTGGATCACATTGCCATAATGATCTCCAAAATACTGATTACCTGCAAGTCCTGCCTGTACCAATACCTTTGGATGCCACTGATACTCGACATCAAATAATGCACCTAGCAAATCCGTCTGTAACCATCGTCTACGAACTAGATCAGTCCGTGAAATAATGCCATCATCAGGGAATGTGATGTCGGGAATATTGTAATTGGATAGTTTATCATTGGCACGAAATTCTTCAAAATAACCACCACCTTTGGTATAATATAAGGTAGTTTTTACTTTAAGCTTAGTATTTACAACCAATGAGTGTAACAATTGCAGATAAGTTTGGCGATAATTATCTATTTGATTGCCATAGGTGTAATAATTGTATCTACGATCTGAAGAAAACAGATTGACAGAATCTTCTGCCGTTTTGTAAATACTTCCAAGGTTGTTGTAATAATGATTGAGAAGTGCCTCTTGGTCATTTTCGAGTTTTGATTGCGGTACACCATACCATGACTGATAAGTGATCTCTTTACCGCTGATCACATTAAATCTCAGTGATGACTTAGCAGTAACCCTTGCCGCAGAGAAATAAAGCGAATTCAGATTAGCCGTAGCACGATCTACATATCCATCTGACTGAATATTACTGTATCGAACATCTACTACATATCGATCATTTATCAGCCCTGTACCTGCATTGACACTGATCTTTCTAGTGCCAAAAGCGCCTAAAGTACCTGCTACATCGATGTAAGGATTGACACGAACATCTGATGTATTGATACTAACTGTACCACCGAAAGCTCCTGCACCATTTGTAGAAGTACCTACGCCACGTTGTATTTGAATACTATTCACAGAACCTAATAAATCTGGTAAGTCTACCCAAAATACGTTGTGAGACTCAGCTTCATTTACAGGTACACCATTTAAGGTCACATTAATCCTAGTCTGATCGGACCCACGTAGTCGCATACCTGTGTAACCAATTCCCGTACCTGCATCTGATGTGACCACCATAGAAGGTGTCCATTGTAAAATAATGGGTACGTCTTGACCAAGATTTTCTTTTTGGAGTTGGGTTTTATCTAGATTTTGACGGGTGAAAGGTCCATACTTCCCTACCCGATTGGACAAAATCTCCACAGCATCTAAGTTGTATATATCTCCAGAAAGGGTAATTTTAGTTTCGAAGTGGTCATCCACTTTTATAACCTTATTATAAGCCCTATATCCAATAAACTTGACCACTAAATTGTACGAACCTTGTGGTACATCTCGCATCATGAAGTAACCGTTATCGTCTGTGGATGCCGCAAATGCTGTGCCTTGCAAATAGACCGTAGCAAATGAAAGTTTCTCGCCACCATCATTGATTATAGTACCTGACAAATTGAATTGTCCAAAAAGAATAAATGGAAAGAAAAATAGGGAAAGAATTAAATATCTCATTTTAAATAATTAATATATTAAATAAAATCCTAATGAGATATCTTAAGTAAGATGTTTTATAAATTTCCTTGTCAGCATTACCTGACCAGGTTCGATGGGTATGATCTCAGCCTAAGAAAACTTAAGCACCCCAATAGGATAGTACAAAGGTAGATAGATAAACTGATATGGTGTAGTAAAAGTGATGATTAAATATTTTTTATTATTATTTTTACGAATAAATTTGGTTTTGTGATAAATAGCCTTACCTTTGCAGTCCATTACAAAATAAGGGTTTAAAGAAAGTTCTAAATGTAGTGTCATGATCGCGGGATGGAGCAGTTGGTAGCTCGTCGGGCTCATAACCCGAAGGTCGTAGGTTCGAGTCCTGCTCCCGCTACAGTAAGCCTTGATAGTCTTTTGATTATCAAGGCTTTTTTAATTGTTGTTAGTGATATTAACAACAATTACTTTAAACATAATTCATATCTTTATTACTCTGAATGAATGTTCCTATAGCAAAAAAGTAGGAAAGTTGAATTACTATTTTACAACTTTCTATATTAAAACAACTTTAGCTGTTTTGATATTGTCATGAATTTAGGGTTTGTAGTATATAAATTGGCCTTGTGCTTTGTTATACTACAATATCCTTTTTTGTAAACGGCTATCTTGCCAGCAAGCCTTAAGATTCTTACATACCTGCAAATGTTCGCCCTATCAATACCAGTGATTATAGATAATTCTTTCATTGTATATGGACTTTTTAAAAATCCATTGAACACTATTTGAAATTGAGCTTGTAATCTTGAATCTTTGATTGCCACATTTGAAGTTGTTTTTAAAGGTTTGATTTTGTTATTTAAACTATTTCGCCCCTTTTTGTTGGTAAGATTTCTGGCTTGACTTTCATGTGTGTTTAATACCTTAACCCCGATTTTGATTTTATTCAGGTGCCCTTGCTGAATTAATTTGTCGATAATATGGACATTGCAAGATAATTTCGTTTCCGCTCCACGTTTAGTAAAATGTTCTTTCGACATTTTATCATGACGAAGTGTATCGGTTCCATACCATAAATCAATTTTTCGAATAACTTCATTTGCTACATCACAAACAAATTCATCAATGTCTCTTGTACTTAAAATTACATTTTTCATCTATAATATTTATTTTGATGCAAAATTATATCCAATGCAAACTGTAAAAAAATGATTTGATAGAAGGTATTTTTCAGGTATTTATACCTAATATAATGTGTTGTATTTCAGCTTTATGTAATTTAATTCAGGTATTTTATTTTAGTTCGGAAAGTTTTTTAATTTCTCTATTATCCTATTGTCATTACCACTGATTTTAATAATTTTAGCTTTGTATCCATTGCCCAAATCCTTAGCTATTTCTGACTTTTTATTCCATTTTTCATACAAATCAAGGTACATTCTGTAAAATCCCTGCCTTGTACCATAATGTTCTAATCCATAATTTTCTATTTCATTCCTATTAAAACTATCATTTTTGTCTCTTCCAAACTCCTTTACAGTTCTTATTTCATGGACCAACATTAAATGAAAAAAAGAGTAATACTTTTCAGCAAATTTTGTTTCTTGTTTTTTTAGGATTTGACTTTCTACATTAGCTTTGACTTGCTTTTGCTTTTTTTCTTCATTTTCATCAAATAATTTGATTGTATTTTTTACTCTTTCTCTCAAATCGTCCAGCTTGTTTTGTTCATCTTTCAGCTCGTTTGTGTAATCCCATTGCTCAAATGATTCATAGATATAATTTAAATGCTTCTCATAACCAACATTTGATATAAATAATAGCCATCGCTCTTTGTAAAACACAATTTCATAACCATCAACTTTTTTATAATCTTCATCGGACATTCTCTTTATGTCATAATGATATTTAACTGAATTTATAAACTTTCTAACTTGATCAATATGAAAAATATGAAAATCTTTTAAAACTGTGTCTATGTCATTGACTAAAATACGTTTACAAACTGTCAAAATTTGGTCTTGGGTTAAATCCTGGGTCATGGTCCAAAAAGATTACAATGTGAGGGATTTTTTAAACAGTTCATTTAATTTTCTTGCTTTGTCCAAACTACTTGCACCTACATTAGACAAAAACGTTTCTTCTTTTTTTGTGTCCTGTCACCAGTAATAACAACAATATTGGATAGAGACTCATATAAAATTTTAAACCATAAAAGTAATAAATAACAATGATCGTTACTTAAAAAGCTACAAAAATACTTTTAACAATCATTATTTAGGGAACTTTTTAATTACATTGAACAATATGATTATTAATATTTTTAAAAAAAATATAATTATGATTTATTGTTTATCAATAAATATTTATTACTTTTGCGTCATATTTTAATCATAATCAATAATAACCATCATGAACAACTTCATCTTTAAAGCGCTGCACATTTTTGCTTGGATCGTTTTTGTCGGATTATCTATCGAAGCCGGTGCACTTATTGTCAACTTTGTTTTCAATGTTTTCAATCCTGAATTCGTGGGTAAACTTTACCAAAAACTTGATTTACAATCTATGTATCAAGAAAATAAATGGGCTTTTTACGGCATGTACAGTTTTGTATTATTCATTGCAGTACTCAAAGCAATACTTTTTTATTTAGTGATAGAGTTACTCGACAAATTAGATTTGTCCAAACCATTTAGCAGTTTTGTGGCTAAAAAAATCTTACAAATTAGCAACATTACCTTCACTATAGGAATACTAAGTTTTGTTGCGAGCAAAACAGCTACGAACTTGTCACATCATGGTTATGTAATAGATAAACTAAACCAGTTTTGGGTAGATAGCCAAGCATTTATTCTTATGGCAGCAATCATTTATGTAATAGCCAATATTTTTAAGAAAGGTATTGAAATACAAGCAGAAAACGATTTAACAGTATAACACCATGCCAATAGTAGTAAACCTAGATGTCATGATGGCACGACGCAAAATGTCATTAAATGAACTTTCAGAAAAAGTAGATTTAACACTGTCAAACTTATCTATCTTAAAAACAGGTAAGGCCAAAGCCATTCGGTTTAGCACCTTAGAATCCATCTGCAAAGTGCTCAACTGCCAACCTGCGGATATCTTGGAGTATGTGGAAGAATAAACGTAAAAGCAGGACATTGGAGCATAAAAGAAGTCATATTAGTTGAAAGCTAAAAGGATATAAATTAAAATCGGCTTTCTTAGGAGCGTAGCTCTGACATCTTTGTAGCATATATAACGAATATAAAAACAAAGGGGCGTAGCCCTGACATCTTAGCCACCACAAATATCAGCTAATCACTCACAACCCAAAACTATTCCCCACCTTTATTATAAAAATATTACCCAAAGACATAAATTTGTTTGATAAAACATTTTTTACGAAGAACGTGTCCCTTTTGAAGATATCCATTTGTTATTAGGGTGTAGTTCACATATATAAAATAATTTATTAAACATTTAAAAAATGAAAGAGTACGTTCTTCTTTTTAGACATGAAAATGCAAATGGCAAAGTTTCGCCAGAACAAATGCAACAATGGATGCAGCAACAAATGGATTGGGTAAATAGTATCGTAGCTCAAAACAAATTTGTAAGTGGCACAGGTCTTTTATTTGATGATGCCAAGGTAGTCGATTTCCAAAAAACAGTGACCAACGGTCCATTTGGAGATATCAAAGAGACATTGGGTGGCTTCATCATCGTAAAAGCAGAATCAGCAGACGAAGCAGCAGGATTTGCTAAAGGAGCGCCTATATTACAAGGCGAAGGTAATACCGTAGAAGTACGTCAAATATTAACCCACTAAATCAAATAACGCTCTTGTAGCATCGGGAGCGTTACCTCTTAACAAATGAATGAAAATGATATCATTCCACACTATTTCAAGACAGAATATAGCAAAATGGTTTCTGTCCTTACCAAGTCTTTCGGTCTTGAATTTATAGAAATAGCAGAAGATATCGTAAGTGAGACGTTTTTGGCAGCACTTGATAGTTGGCCATATCGTGGAAGACCAGCAAATCCTACAGCTTGGTTATATACCGTCGCAAAAAACAAAATGAAAAATCATCTTGCACGTCATAAAAACTACGCGCACAAGGTATCTACAATATCTACTTCTTTTGACTTATCGAATGATATGGAAATTGATTTCTCCGAAAAAAACATTACGGATAGTCAATTGCAGATGCTTTTTGCAGTTTGTCATCCATCCATAACGTCCAAGGCACAAATATGTTTGGCTTTAAGAGTCTTGGGTGGATTGGGATTGAGTGAAATTGCCGATGCTTTTTTGTCCAAAAAAGAAAACATACATAAAACACTCCAACGAGCAAAAGCAAAACTCAATGCGGCAAATATAAAAATAGAAATGCCAAATGATGATGACATCAACTATAGATTAGGCACCGTTACCAAGGCCGTCTATTTATTATTCAGTGAAGGATATTATTCTGAAAGCCACCAAACCATCATACGGAAAGAACTATGTGTGGAAGCACTAAATCTGACCTATCTATTACTAGCCAATCCTAAAACAAACAATCATACTACCAATGCTTTGATGTCGTTGATGTGTTTTCAGTCATCTCGACTAGAAGCGAGACAGTCAATTAATGGTAGCATCGTCCTATACGATGATCAAGACAGAAATCTTTGGGACACAGAGTTTATAGAAAAAGGCTTCTATTACTTGCAGCAAGCATCTCAATGGGAAATTACTTCCACATATTATATAGAAGCAAGCATAGCATACTGGCATACCTTAGAAAATAACCATCCAGATAAATGGGTAAGTATTTTAAAATTGTACGACGTTTTAATATTGACCAATGATTCACCCATAGTAGCACTGAATAGAATTTGGGCATTTTCTAAGGTGTATGGAAATGTATCTGCTATAGCAGAAGTGGAAAAGCTAGATCTTATCAATAATCATTTTTACCACCTACTTCTTGCTAACCTTTACAAAACCATAGACATCAAAACATCCATTGAATACCTTATACAATCCATGCATCATTGCAAAACCAACACGGAAAAAGAAATGATCCAAAATCAAATCTTAGAGCTTAATGGCAGGTTATTCTTAAGTCTCACAAACAACTTCTAAATCTTTAATGACTTATATGAACTGAATATTTCTACTTTAGTCAAATTAGTGTTACATATTCACTTAATGTTTGATAAATGTGATTATAATAATTGAAACATCATGACTACTATTCAAAAAGAAACATACAATTATTATAAAATTCCAAAGCATAAACATAAATTTGTTGTAGATACAGTACGGTACCAAAGTTATTAAATAAATAAACATGTTTAAAAGATTATATTTTTTCATTCCAATAGTAATTTTACTTTCCAGTTTCATATTTTCTTTGGAGAATGGTAACCAACGAGCAAACTACGATTGTTCAAAACCTAGGCAAATTGACAAAAAGCTAAGACCACTCAAACAAGGCCAGACTTATTTTGATTTTAATAAAAAATTAAGTCCTAAAGACTTGAAATCACAGGATTTTGTTCGGAGTGATCATGATAAGGAAAAATATTTTATAGCTTATTTAATAAACACTACTGATTCAATATTTAAGACTGAACTACAAGATGGCAGTCTAATAATGATTCAAGAAGCTTTAAATGAAAAGAACGAATGGCAACCTATTGAATATTGGGTAAACAGTGGGTGTGGGAATAGTTATGAATCTTTGAATCTTGAACCAGGAAAATATGTTATTATTCGTATTATAAAATATGCTGGAAGTTTTAAAACTAAAATTAGATTGAAAATGAGAAAAGATCGATCAATTTTCTATTCTGAACCATTTGAAGGTACTGTGGATAAAAGTCAGTTTGAAAAACAAATCGAAAATGTTGGAGGAATTGAATATTATGGGCCACCTAATTACTTAGATTAATAAACAAGTGAAATAATAGCGTTATCATTAGACCCAAAATATATTCCAACGCTGATGGTCAAAGTCAGTGACTTTGATCCAATATATTAAGAATCTATAATTCGACCTTTGCCACCCAAGATCCATAACCTGTTCCCTACATCTAAAAAACTACCTTCTCCCCTAACCCACATTCCAAACTATTCCCCACAAAACTATAAAATCTCATCTCTGTAATTTACATTTGTTGTCATAACAATATAGTTTAAACCTCTGATCACTATCCAGAAACCCTAAGTATCATCATCCATCTCAAAAGTATGAAACAAAAATTAATCATCATCTTTCTTTTGTTATTGTGTTACACTACACAAGCACAGATGAAAGCCATCGCTAATATCCCAACGATTACGCCAAAAGATGCTGGCTTTAATGTAGATTCCATCCAAGCACTGCAAGATACCATTTCCAATTTCACAAAAAGAGATTTTCGTGGATTGGTAGTCATCAAAGACCATAAAATAGTGATGGAGAATTATTACAACACCTTTTGGCGAAACCACATACACGATATAAGATCGGCAGGCAAAAGCATCACAGCCTTATTATTGGGCGTAGCTATCAAAGAAGGATTGGTTCAAAATCTAGACCAGGATGTGTACAGTTTCTTTTCTCAGGAGAAATACCCTGCTATACAGGAAGATTTTAAAAAAGTAAAGCTGATACATTTGCTCAATATGGTGTCAGGCTTAGATGCGGATTCGGACGATCCTAGTACTATGGGTAGCGAAGGTAAATGGATCGCAAAAGATGAATGGCTAAACTATCTATTGAGTATTCCACTATCGAGCGAACCAGGAACGAAATGGGTGTATGCAGATATAAATGCTGTCTTGATCGGTGCTATCATAGAAGAAAAATCTGGTATGAGTTTAAGGGATTTTGCAAAACAAAAAGTGTTTGCCCCCTTAGATATCAAAGAGTTTTATTGGTACACCAATGCTGCCAATCAGACAGGTGCCGCTGGCAACCTTTACCTTTCTACCTTAGACTTTGCGAAACTAGGTCTGTTGGTAGCTAATAAAGGTAAGTGGGGCGATGTACAACTAGCGGATGGTGACTATATGGATCGACTGCTAACCGAACACTCCACCGCCATTGGGGACTACAATCCTTTGGCCGATGGATATGGTATGTTGTGGTACAGATCAAAAAGGAAGTTTGACAAGGAAGAAACCAACTATCTATGGGCATCTGGTAATGGTGGCAATCATTTGGTCATCATTCCAGACAAAAACATGGTCATCGCTATGACATCTGGCGCATATGGCAATTGGTATCCCCACACTAGGGCTTACTTTATTTTGGGTAAAATAATGGGTGCGTTAGAATAAAAATGGAAATGTTGTTATTCAAAAATGGAAGAAAAATGGTTTAGAACTGATAATTGAAACAAATAATCAAGATGACTTAAAAGATATTGGGTAAATATTATGAAAATATGAAGAGAACGTATAAATTTGTTATGGATTTAAATTCGCATTGATCAATTTTATGAAAGCTATTCTTGACGCTAATATAATCATTTCAGATTTTAGACTGACATCTCCGGACTCAAAAATACTATTAGAAGCAGCAAAGAACAAAAATATTGAATTATTTATACCTGAAATTGTATTAGATGAAATCTTTAATAAGTTTACAGAGAGACTCTTAGATGCAAAATCTAAAATTGACAAAGAGAAAAATATTATTAAAAAGCTAACTAATTTAGATTTAATTGATGAATTTTCATTAGATCAAATTGAAAATATAGCTCAAGAGTATAAAAAATACATAATAAAAATATTTGATGATAATAATGTAAAAATTTTAAATTACCCATCAGTTACACATAAAGAAATTGTTCAAAAGGCTATTAAAAAACTCAAACCATTCAATTCATCTGAAAAAGGTTACAGAGATTCTCTAATATGGGAAAACGTGAAAGACTTAATGCCTAATTTGGGAACCAACATTGCAAACCCTGAAGTTATATTTGTAACAAATAACAAGAAAGATTTTTGTGAAAACGAAAACGATTTACATAGAGAATTAATCACAGAAATTAAAGATGCAGAATTAGATTTAGACTCCATTAAAGTAATTAATAGTTTAAATGAATTCTCAAGAGATATTGTACAGCTTTTCTTTATACAAGCAACTTCATTTAAGAGCAGATTAGAGGCTGGAGAAATAGAAGGTTTTAATCTTGAATATTTTATTCTTTTAAATATTAAGAAAGAATTAGAAAATAATGAAATTTCTGACATTGATTCTATTCCATATAGATATGAAGATGCAACTGTTAGGTACATAGAAAATGTAAAAAATGTAAAAATAAATGATGTAAGAAAAATGAATGCATCTGAATATCATTTAGATTTAACTTGTTATGCTGAAATGACCATAGATTTCTATGTTGATAAGTATGATTACTATTCAAATGATGAAATAACTTTTGATGTTGAAGATTTAGATTGGAATGACTATGTTATTTGGGCATCTAAATTAATTAATCCAGAACTTAAGATTTCCATAATTATTGATAATAACCTTAATTTAATTTCTATTCAAATAGATTAAGATAGAATGCTTTATATCTAACCTCATAAGCTCATTTTGATGAAATTATCATAGTTTATCTAAACTAACATACTTTGTTTAAGTAATTTACAACAAAACAAAATTTGAACACTCAATTTTTTACTAAATATTGAAAAAAATCTAAAAAAATATGAATATATAGTAAGTATCTATATTTTTGTACCTATAAAATAAAGATTGACAATCCCTTAAATTATAATATATAACATATAACATGGATAAATGCTTTGTAATTCAACCATTTGATGAAGGTAAATTCGACGACAGATATATAGACATTTTTGAACCAGCTATAAAAAAAGCAGAGCTTGAACCTTATAGAATTGACCAAGACTTAAGTGTTAGAATACCTATTGAAGACATTGAGAAAGGCATTTATGAAAGTGTAATATGTTTTGCAGATATCACTATGGACAACCCTAATGTCTGGTATGAATTAGGGTTTGCATTTGCTTGTGGGAAGGACGTAGTTATGGTCTGTTCAGATGAGAGAACAGGTAAATTCCCATTTGATATACAGCACAGACAAATTATTAAGTACAAAACAGGTTCAACTAGCTATTTCAACAATTTAGAAGAGTTGATAACAAAAAAAATTGTTGCATACAGACATAAAACAAAAACTATTACACAATTAAATTCAACTCCAGTTGTAGAAACTGAAGGTTTAGCAAGTCATGAAATAGCCATTTTAATTCTAATTATGGAAAACCAATTTTCAAGTGAAGACTTTAATTCCGCACATTTTATAGGGAGCCTAATGGGCAAATCTGGATATACTGATATAGCGACAAGTGTTGGCATGCGTTCATTAGTAAAAAAGGGCATGATCGAAATATTTAAAACATTTGAAGACTATAATAATTCTCAAGAGTACACAGCCTGTAGACTAACTGATAAAGGTGAAAATTGGATTTTATCAAATCAAGATCAACTTGTATTTAGAAAAAACAACATAACAACAGAAGCAGATGAAGATTTACCATTTTAATTCATCTTCATATCTTTTATAATAATGGAAAAGAGAAAAAGGAAGAGAATTCCGATTCCTAGAAAATTTAAAGCTGGGGACGTACTTTGGGCAGATGGAAATAATGGACACCATCTAACAATTATTTTACAAGACCACACAATTGACAATCATCAAGAATGTATACCAATTTGCAACTTTACAGGAACACCTCCACCTGATTGGCTACATTATTCAATAAGCTTAGGAAGTTTTAATCTTCCTAGTGAATGGTGGACACAGAAAGGACAACAAAAACCTGAAAATTGGATTATTTGCAACCCAAAAGATTGCATTAAAGCAACATCTCACGACCCAAACCATGTAATAGGAAATATCAAAAATGATTACCTAGAGCTGTACACAATTCTTTGTGAAACAACTAGACAATGTCTTGTAGCTAAACGCCTTGAACAATTATGTGATTGTGAAAACAATACTAAACTAATACCTACTGATGATAGTTCTTGTAAATGCGAGAATATTCCACCTTATCCTAATTCTGAATGCAAATGGTGACACCTAATAATAATAATATTGATCTAAAAGAACAATTTGAACAGTTGTTTACCCAAATAATGGAAATAAAAATTATGAGTGAAGATCTAATCTACCTTCACCCAAAAAATGATAATTATAATGATTTAATTTTCTACTCTCCATTATTTTTAAGAATGAGAGATGGTTTAAAAGCTTTATTTGCTCTTAGATTTTGCAATTTCTTAAATAATAATGAACACTACAATCTCACATCTTTTGTAAACTATTTAATTAAAAATTACGACAATATTACATTTGAAAATATGGTTGACTTAAAGGAAATAGAAAAATGTAAAGACAAAATCTCAAAAATTAAGAATTCTCCTGAACATAAAACTTTATTACACATCAGAAATAAACATCTCGCACATATTGACAAAGATAGAGCTAAAACAAATTTAAAAGAAGTATTTCAGGATGATATAGACAAGGTAATTGGTGATTTAGTTGAAATATTTAAATTCCTAGGAAATAAGTTGTTTGATACATCATTTAACATGGAAATTATGTACTGGGATAAAGATCATAATATTTTACATCAAATGTCATCTTATTATGATGTAATGAAACTTTATGAAGGTAAAAAATATAATTCTATTTCTCAGAAAATTGAATTAAAGGAAATCGAAGATATCTTAAAAAAACACTAATCAAAAACCTAAAACAGACTTACTACAATTAATTCACAAAATACAAATTCACAAAATTGGAAACATCTGATAAAGAAATAGTTAGAGATACAGTAATCCCAAAAACCAATTATATCGGTTTGTTTATGTATATATGCTTAAGTATTTTAGCTTTAACAATAATTTACTTTCTTGCAATTAATTATTTAAGCCCCGAGTCTAACAGAAATGAGACTAGAGGTACTTTTGGAGATTTATTTGGAGGATTGAATGCCATTTTTTCTGGTTTTGCTTTTGCAGGTGTGATAATAACAATACTCATGCAGATGAAGGAACTTGAATTAACAAGAGATGAATTAAAGAAGTCAGTTATAGCCCAAGATAAATCGCAAAAAGCAATAAATTCTCAATTGAAACACATGCAATCCGCCACAAGAGTAGAATCTGTTAAAAATATAGTTGATGTTTATGACGAGCGAGAAGATAATGATAAAAAAGAAATTGCTAAACAAATACTTGAAAGACTAACTGAGAGTATTTTGTATGATGAAGAGTTTTTGGACATTGTAACACCAAACTTTGAAATCATGAATAAACCAAAAATCCAAGGAAATAAAGTTATAAAAAATGGAAGTTTTGTATATGAAAAGTATGATCAATCAAAACAAAATAATACATTTATTGTATTTAAAAACAAAGGAATTTCATTTAAAATAACACATAAAATTATTTCACAAACATCAAATAATTTACGTATAACATATAAACAAATTATCAGTAAGAATATACATGGTTCGATAAATATTTCAGAAATTAATTTGCCACATAAAAATCTTATTGACAGAGATGCAGAAATTAAAATGATTATTGAAAATATTACAAATGAAAATCAAATTTCTATAGAAATTGAATTAGAAGGAAACTTTATAAAACATAAGTTCAATCAAAAAATTATATTGAATATTAATTCAGCAGTTCTTGATGTAGAACTTGGGCCAGTAAACATAATAAAGGGAATTGATAATATATAATTTTTTCTTTTAAAAATTGGATTAAAATAATAGGGGTTTAAATATGTATTTCAAAGTAAAAATATGTGATGACTTTATCATGATTTTATTTTACCTTCCCCAAAACTTTAACACTTCCATAAGACTACCTTTAACATTTCCATAATATCAACTTTTCCTTTTCCATACGTTCCTATATTATTGTAAACTTTTTAAAATTATAAACGTATGGCATCTACATCAGAAACAGGCCACATCAAAAACATCGCCAACTTCGAAGACTTGATTGCTTACTGCCAGTCTTACGGCCCGACGTACAATCCGTCCAATCCGCTCCTTACCATTGCACAGCTTCAGGCTACCTACTCAGCTGCGCAAACTGTCATCAATGAATTCAAGACTCAAAAAACGAGTTTTGACAGTGCTGTCAATCTTCGACGCAATGCCTTCGAAGACATCAAACCTCTATCTACCCGCATCGTCAATGCACTCATCGCATCCGGTGCCAGCAAACTTACCATCGATGACGCCAAAGGTGTCAACAAAAAAGTACAAGGAATCAGATCCAAAAAACCTACGACCGCCACGACGGAAGATACAGATGCCAGCATGCCCAAGACGATTTCTACTGCCCAATTGTCATACGACAGGCTCAAAGATCACTTGGCCAATATGATACCTATCTTAGAACAAGCCAAAGAATACAGCCCTAACGAAAATGATCTCCAGATACCGCAGCTTCAAGCTCGACTGACCGCTTTAGAGACTTCAAAGACTGCTTGGATCAGTGCACACACCACCTACAGCAATGCCATCAGAGACCGCAATCACCTACTTTATCACCCTGACACAGGCATCACAACCATCGCACAAAAAGTAAAAGTGTATGTCAAAAGTATCTTCGGCAGCAGCAGTTATCAGTACAAACAAGTAAGAATGTTGGGTTTCAAAACCCAAAAAAGCGAATTATAATTCTTCTCATGGTTAGCCCGAAATACTACTAGTGTCTGCCGTTTTCCACAGCGCTAGCGTTACTTTCGGGCTTTTTAATAAGTAATTTGTAACAAATTGAGCAAAATGGAAGAGATACTTTGATAAGATTATCTTATTTTCTGTAGACGAAATTTCACCGCCTTTTTGTCTTTAGTTTAAAAGTCATTGGAGACGGTACAAATATGACTAAGTGATTTTGCAGATGCAAAAAATGATTGAATGATTTCAATCATTAACGAAGGAACCGACCAAAACTTTGGTCGGCTAGGTAAAATGTTAAATAATTTGTTCAAAGATCAAATCTTAAATAATTGAATAAGTAAATCAAAACACGAATTTTTAAGGCGAGTTTTTTTTGTTTCCGTCGGGAAGATGACTTTTAAGCGTTAAGAAGACAAAACAGCGGCGGCATTTTTTGTTTACTTTTTTTTGCTGAAGAAAAAAAGTGAAAGCCTTACCGGCTCGAGGCAAATAACAATAAAAATAGTATGTATTGAATTAAAACTTATAAATATTAAAATACAAATAAGTGCAATTTTTTGTGCACATTTTAAAAGTAAAACTACCGATATAAAAATTCAAGTATCAATGCCAGTCGCAAAATCCATCCGGCCTTTTCATTTTTAGACAAAACTTCACAAAATAGCGTTAAGAAGCGAAAACTGTTTGAGCCAATACGACAGCCAAACTCGAGCGACCATGAACGAAGTGCTACCAATGCCAAATTCGGTCCACCAAATCCAAAGGCGAGTTTTTTCGGTTTAGCTATTTTTTGATGTTTTGGCGTTAAGAAAAGGAAAAAGCCTTGACCTTTTGTTTCTTTTGTGTTAAGACAAAAGAAAAAGAATGATTAATTTAAGAACTATGTTTTATCCCAAACACAAATAACACACCTTACCAAAACCATTGCTGGAGCAAGTTCGAACCAAATTATTAACCATAATATGCAATTCTTCAAAACTAAAACATAACACTATAAAACGAATTAAACCATTCTCACAGATCAACACATTTATTATAGAATGCTTATCAAAAAGTATGGAATTCCTGTTAGCAAGTATAAAACTTCCCTTAGCAAGTATGATTATTCCGTTAGCAAGTATAAAACTTCCAATAGCAAGTATAAAACTTCCAATAGCAAGTATGGAATTCCTGTTAGCAAGTAGAAAACTTCCGTTAGCAACTATAAAACTTCCGTTAGCAAGTATAAAACTTCTGTTAGCAAGTATAAAACTTCCGTTAGCGAGTATGGAATTCCAGTTAGCAAGTATAAAACTCCCGTTAGCGACATAAACTACACGCCCTACCAGATCCTTAAAACCCTTCTCGCTTTCTAATCACACTACCCAAGCAACAACTCCAAATTATCCTCAGACAAATCAGGCATCTCCGCCAAATCAATGATGTCACTCGATAATGATTTTTTGCTCTCTTGTAGCAATAGTATCTTCTCCTCTATCGAATTTTTACTGATAAATCTTGTGACCATCACATTATTCTGCTGCCCTATCCTATGCGCCCTTGCAATGGCCTGTCGCTCCACAAATGGATTCCACCACGGATCAAGGATAAAGACATAATCTGCCGCTGTGAGATTCAGTCCCGTACCACCTGCTTTGATCGATATCAAAAATACCTGTATCCCTTCATTCTCTTGGAATGCATGCACCGCATCTTGTCTCTGATCGGATGAGTGATCGCCTGTGAGCAATACATATAGGATTTTTTCGCTTTCTAGCCATGTGGATACGAGTTGTAGATGCGCCTTAAACGATGAAAAAACCAACACCTTATGATTTGACCGCACGATGGTTTGTATTTGACTTGTGATATCGTCAAATTTTCCCGATTCGTCTGTGTAGTTTTCATCGGCTAGTTTTGGATGATTGGCGATTTGTCTTAGTTTGGTGAGCGATGCCAAGACATGTATCTTGTACTGACCACCAGATTTGTCCAGGCCTAGTAAATGGTTTCTAGCTGCTGATTTTTCTCTTTCGAATACCTTTGCTTGCTCCACAGACATCTCAGAATAATGGATTTTTTCTATCAATTCTGGTAAATCGGGCGCCACTTGTTCTTTCGTACGTCTCAGTATAAATGGGTCTACGAGTGTTTTTAGATTTTGAATGGCCTGAACATCTCGCATCTTTTCTATAGGCGTCTGAAAATGTTCTTTAAAGAAAGCATACGACCCTAAAATTTTGGGATTGATAAACTCCATTTGCGACCACAAGTCCGACAGTGAGTTCTCTATCGGCGTACCACTCAGCGATATTTTATATTTGGTATGGAGCGTATGTAGTGCCTTAAACACCTTCGAATTTTTATTTCTTATCTGTTGACTTTCGTCCAATATCACATATGTAAAGGTCTGTTTTTTGAGTATTTCTAGATCCAGAACAGCCGTTTGATACGTCGTCAATACTACGTCAAAAGTCCCTAGCGTCCTTTGCGCTTTTTTACGATTAGCACCTGTATAATTGAGCACATGCAGCGATGGTGCATATTTCTTGAGTTCTTCCTGCCAGTTAAATACCAGAGAAGCAGGCAGTATGATCAGGGCAGCAAGTGGCGTTCGGTCATTCACTTGCATCTCACCGAACAGATCGAGTTGTCTCGCAAAACTAGTGTTGGTGGTTTCGATTTCTGTTTGTTCTTTGGTGTCCATCAATACCGCAATGGTCTGAAGTGTTTTACCGAGACCCATGTCATCGGCTAGACAAGCACCTAGTCCATTCACCCTATGTTTGATCAGCCATTTGACACCTTCTTCTTGATAAGGCCTTAGCGTAGCTTGAAGTTTGGATGACGGCTGATATTCTATTTCTGTGACGAAGTTTTGGTCGTCAGTAGCAGGTGCAAGGTCTTTTTCATTGATCAGTGCAAAATGTTGTTTAGCCAGTCGCCAAGTGATAGCATCTTCTTGGGCAAATTTTACGAGATGTTCGTATTCTGCCATCATTTCTTCGCTCAATATATAATAGCTACCATCTTTGAGCTTAAAGTATGGATTTTTATCCCTGATATTTCTGAAAAATGCACTGATCGGATAGTCCACACCACCGATCACTATCCTACCTTTCAGATCAAACCAATCATAACCTAGTTTAAATTCATTGACCAATTCACTCGTCGAGAAGGTAATCATCTTTCCGTCTATATCTAGTGGCTCAATGATGAAATCTTGGGCAAGATTTTCGATCGTTTTACCTATTTGTTGGATGGTATCAAAAGTCGATTGACCGAATATAAATTTTTTAGTATCATTTTTGGCAAAACCTTGTTGTTGCAAGGCTTCCACATATTTCTCTTCTGCACCATTATTACGAATACATTGATAAACAACCACATCATTTTCACCCGTTTGTCCAAATTCAAGTCTTGTTTTCCTTTGGTTGACATCACTATAATAAAAAGAAAAACCATCATAATCAAATGATAGGTCCAAAACCCAAACACCCTTTAGGAAATCATAAATACACCTGATTTTGGCAGTTTTGAGCGTATTCACTTGATTCAGTTCGAAACCATCTACTTCAATATTTACCTTACCGAGTACGTCGATGATAAACTTCTCAAAGTAAGTTCGAGTTAGTTTTTCGGGGATAAATACCGTTTCAGATTTTACAAATGGAGACAGTTTATTGGCATTAATATGCGAAATCCAGACCATCTGATTTTTAATAATGACGATACCAGGATTATTGGCTATCAGTTTGATGTCATATTTATGGGGCAAAACCGTTTCCGTGCCCACCTGAAGAGACAACCGATAGCTAATACATGTCTGTGTTTTAGCAAAATAAAGTAATGGTTCTGCCTTATCTTCATAATAGAACAAACGTACATCTTTGGCTTTGATCTTTCGTTCGATATTAAAACAAATAGGTGCGCCATTTTCCTTCAGGGTAGTCATCAATTTTGACATCCGCCTATCGATGGTGTTTTGGACCAATTGTTTTGTTTCTGCATCTGCAAAAAGAGAAGTAATAGGTTTCACACCACGCTTCACCCCTTTATTAAATACCGCTTCGATGGCAGGAATGGTCAGTTCTTGACATAAAGATATCATAGCTACGTGGTAGGTATCTTTGATATTAAGACCATAACTTTCTACCGTTTCGGCAATAGCAGCAGCACGCATATACCCGAGCGAACCATCACTATCCACTTGACAAATGATGGCTGTAGGCAAGATCAATCCGAGACCTTCTACAGGATATAAATTATAAACAATACTATATTTCTCCAACTTCCCCTTCTCTTCCAATATTCTATTTAAGCATACTTACAAAAGGGTGCAAAGGTATAAAAATTACCAATATTGAATCAATATCTTGGGTATATCTAATTTGTTCTTTACTTTTGAGCTCCTTACAAATAACAACCAAATATGTCTAAACCAAAAATACTTATTACCGGAGCAAATGGCCAAATTGGTCGTGTTCTTACCGAAGAGTTGCGCAAATTGCATGGTCAAGATGCTGTCTTAGCCACCGACATCGCCAAACTTCCCGTCACTGTCGAACCATTTGAGTTCCTTGACATTTTAAATCACCAACGTCTCGTAGAAATCATTGAAGATCATAAGATTACGCAGATCTACCATCTAGCGGCCATCTTATCTGCCAATGGCGAGTGGAATCCCATCAAAACATGGAATATCAACCTTAATGGACTGCTTTCCATCCTTGAGTTGGCACGGGACAAAAAACTAGACAAGGTGTTTTTCCCTAGTACTATAGCAGTATTCGGCAATACCACACCGAGACAAAACACACCACAAGACGTTCCTTTATTGCCTACCACCGTCTATGGTATGAGTAAAGCCACAGGAGAATTATGGTGCAACTACTTCCATCAGCGTTATGGTGTAGATGTCCGATCACTACGTTATCCAGGTATCATCGGATGGCAGTCGCTTCCTGCAGGTGGCACTACGGATTATGCCGTAGAGATCTTCCACGAAGCATTAAAACATGGACAGTATGAGTGTTTCCTTAGCGAAAATACGCGTCTCCCGATGATGTATATGGATGATGCCATCAAAGCCACGATAGACCTTATGGAAGCAGATGCCGACAAAATAAAAATAAGATACGCTTACAATCTTGCGGCGATGAGTTTCACACCTGCCGAGATAGCAGATGAAATCAGAAAACACATCCCAGATTTCAAAATCACCTACAAGCCAGACTTCCGTCAAGACATCGCCAAAACATGGTCAGAAACCATCGATGATGTAAACGCAAGAGTAGATTGGGATTGGAAACCAGCTTTCGATCTGAGCAGCATGACGGATGATATGTTGATGCACCTAAGAGAAACCATTTTGTAAAAATTGAGATCTAAAGTGATAGAATCAATATCTTTGACCAGGCAAACTCTTTTATATAACGATTCTTTTAAAGTAAGGGATTCAAAAAGTCCTTCCATCTTGAGGGAAGGATTTAGGATGGGTAAAATCCATGCAGCTTTATTCTAATCACAACATTGACCAAATTAATATTTTAAATTAAAAAATAATGAATAACGATACCATAAATACCATCACATCCATAGCAAATGAACTTCAAGATCTAAGAGATAATGGACTTTTTAAAGCAGAAAGAATCATCACCACACCACAAAGTGCCACCATACGCACCACAGCAGGTGGAGATGTACTCAATTTTTGTGCAAATAATTACTTAGGACTTTCGTCCAATGATGAAGTCATCGTAGCTGCCAAAGAAGCCATAGATACACATGGATTCGGCATGTCATCAGTTCGTTTCATATGTGGCACCCAAGACATCCACAAAGAATTAGAGCAGAAAATAGCAGCCTTTGTCGGCCAAGAAGATGCCATACTATACGCAGCAGCCTTTGATGCCAATGGTGGATTATTCGAACCATTATTGAATGAAGAAGATGCCATCATTTCAGACATGCTCAATCATGCATCTATCATAGATGGTATCAGATTGTGCAAAGCAAAAAGATATAGATACGAAAACAACGATATGACCGACCTTGAAGCCAAACTTCAGGAAGCAAAAGCAGTAGGAGCAAGAAGAATATTAATAGCAACCGACGGAGTTTTCTCTATGGATGGTATTATAGCACAAATCGACAAAGTGTGTGACCTAGCAGACAAATACGGAGCCATGGTGATGGTAGATGATTGCCACGCCACAGGATTCGTAGGCAAAACAGGACGAGGAAGTGCAGAACATTCAGGAGCATTTGGCAGAGTGGATATCATCACAGGCACTTTCGGCAAAGCCCTTGGTGGCGCATCAGGTGGATTTACCGCAGCCAAAAAAGAAATCGTAGAGTTGCTAAGACAAAAATCAAGACCCTACCTATTTTCTAATACACTAGCACCATCTATCGTAGGCGCATCTATAAAAGTATTGGACATCCTAAGCAAAAGCACCGCGCTGAGAGATAAATTAGAAGAAAATACCAAACTTTTCCGCTCAGAGATGACCAAAGCTGGCTTTGATATCATACCAGGGACCCACGCCATCACACCAGTAATGCTTTACGACGCACCCTTAGCCCAGAAATTTGCATCCGCATTATTGGCAGAAGGTATTTATGTGATAGGTTTCTTTTTCCCCGTAGTACCCAAAGGAAAAGCCAGAATCCGCGTCCAAATAAGCGCCGGCCACGAAACAGAACACATCCACAAAGCAGTAGCTGCCTTCACAAAAGTAGGCAAAGAATTGGGTGTAATATAATAGAGGAAGTTAAGGTAAGTAGTTTATCAATCTTACAATATTCTATAAATACCATCACTTCATTCTTATTCATTTATTCTATGCATTTAGTATAACAAAACACTTAAAACCAGGGGCAGCGTCTTACCGGCCTTTTCATTTTTAGTCAAAATAATACAAAATAGCGTTTAGAACAGAAAACTGTATGAGCCAATACAAAGGTTAAATCGTGAGATAATGTACGTAGTTCATCAATGGTTTATTGCGAATTACAAACCCCAATGGCGAGTTTTTTCGGTTTAGCTATTTTGTATTGTTTTGGCGTTAAGAAAATGAAACAGCCTTGATTTTTTGTTTCTTTTGTATCAAGACAAAAGAAAAAGAACGTAAAACAATACCACCAGTGCTAATAAATTTCAAAGAATAAATTACAAATCACCTCTCAAATTGTAAATAATCAACGAATTTTTATATCCTATGCTTCTAATTCTACTCTTAATGAAATAGTCTTAAAGCATAACAAAGACATTACAAATTAGCCCATTAAAACATTTAGTAGTTAACTACCGATCCCTCACCTCCATCTCCCGATTCACCTCCACACTCTTTATATCTCTATCACCCTTTAGCAATTTGATCATCTCCTTTTGGCTGATAAGCTTGAGATTAAAGGATACTAACCAATAATTGAGACTAGGAGACACTTTTTTGATTAATTGAAGATCATATCTTTGGTATTTCTGAAACCAATTTGTCAGAGATACATTTTCAGCGGGCTCTATGATAAGTTGATTTTCCGATACTTTGTTCCCATCTGTATTTGTAGAATTTGTATTCGAATTTTCTACAGCTTTCTCCAATTTCCAACTAGCACTATTAGCAAGTTTTTCTAGTTTATATTGCAATTGAAGCAAATCTTTGGGCCTATCTGTTCTGCCAGTGATGGTTTTACTTTTTTGTCCATTATGATACGTCATAGTGATCAAAGGTAGATCCACAATTTCTGAAGGATACTCCGAAGGCAAATCCATAAATCCGATCGCTTCGAACTCTTTTTGCAAAGCATTAAGTTCTTCTTTGGTCACTGTTTTAGAGTACAAACCCAGTTTTTCCGAATGTAAAATACCCTCAAAGGTTACAAATCCATCTTTATATATATGGAGATTGTAGACGGCACACTTGCCATAGCAAGATCCTTTTTTTAAGCTGATGACGATATCTTTTTCCTTTAGTTTTGAAATATCTTTGGTCGAACTACAAGCCAATACAGACAGCAAAGTCAACAATGCTAATATCCTGAATACCATATGGTTGATTTATTATAATGCAAAAAATAAATTATTCTGATTGATTCAATTATTTGTCAAAACTCCTTTCTTTCCTTAAAGGCTTTTATTCATTTATTAAGAATGATTTTTGAGATAACAAAGATTATCTAATCACTGCTACTTTATGAATACCTTTACTTACAGATTGATCCCAAAACTCAATAAAATAATTACCCGATACTTCTACTTTAGTAAAATCAAGTTTACCATGCTGTACCTTATCTTGGTGTATTGTTTGGCCGTTTATATCTACGATCTTATACACGATATTACTGCCATCTTTAATTCCTTGTACAAAACATTCATTTTGACCTGAAATTACAGAAGGGTATATTTTTAGGGCAATGTCATCTTGAGTATTTGATACTACCGTCTTTTTGACCACATTTACTTCCAAATCATCAAAATAAAATCCATCTGCTTCTACGCCACCATCACTCACGAGTACAAACTTTATCCATACTCGTTTTTCACCAATAAAGTCAGATAAATCTATTTGCTCTTTTACCCAATCAGCCTGAACACCATCATATATCGGATTATTAAATGACTGATCTTGTGTACCAGGTCTTGTGTACAACCCACACAAAGGTATGTAATCGACATTGTCCCTAGAAGCTAGCACTTGTACATAATCATATCCTGCTTCGATCGCCCATTTTGCATAAAAACTTAAAAATGCATGGTCACATTCTTCAAGGCTAAAAGGTGTTTTAATGGATGTTTCTACTTGTGTATTCTCTAGATAGTCTGTATCAGGAGAGTCCGTCATAGCAAAAGGAGCTGAATAAAACTGACTGCCTGTCAATTGCCAATCAGAGTTACCAAAATTAACATTTGTGTTTAATCCATCTGAAAGTACATTTGTAAACTTCCCAGATATCCAATCTTTAGTAATCACTTTGTCCGTTATGATGCCATCATTATCTACACTTAGGGTAAAACTTATCCCATTGTCATAATTTAGTGTGGTATCTATGGTCATTGTATAAGTTAAGTCTATACTTTCTGAAAGCCCCAACTCTACACTTCGGAGCGAATTATTGACTACTACACCATTTGTATCAGATAATAAAACCACATTTGCAACACCATCTTTTAGCCCTGCCCTACTGACATTGACTTTTATTTGTCTTTGACTAGGTGATAAAAAACTTTGCAAAACGATTTCATTTGCTTCATAATAATTGAGTACGACGAGTGCAGTAGCGAGATTCATCCACATACATGAGCGATTTAAATAATCAATATCTACCTTTGGTGGCCAGAACGATGAACCTACTTCAGGTGTGTAAGAATATATCTTTGCTTTCTCTCCTACTTCGCCATACATCCAGTCATCACTGTCACCATTTACGACGTAGCCTACGGTTTCTGTGCCTGTTCCCATGAGAAATTTATTCTCGCGATTCATCACTCTGCCTATGGTTTTGAATAGTTTGTCCTCTGCTGTAATGCTATCATTATATCCCCAAGGGTGAATCAAATAGTTTCCAAAACTGTGGTAATTTTGAGCAATTTTAAATTCATTATCTAGACAAAACTGACGCATAGCTTGTGTTTCTGGTTCAGAAAATCCAGCAGTACCTCTATATGTCTGTGAATTGGGATTATTGGATGAACCAAAATTATCAAATCCCCAGAAAAATCCATAATTCCTATTAAGATCTACCCCTTTTAATTCACCTAATGTATCCTTCCATGCATTTTTACGCCATAATCCACCACCTCCAGGATTGGTTTGTTCATTCAATAAGTAACCATCAGGATTCAGACAAGGAACAAAGTACATTTGAGTTTCATCTACGATACGTTTAACAGTGGCATCCGTTTCATAATTTTCCAACAAGTACCAAAGATAAAAAATCATTTGAGAAAGGCTATTCGGTTCACGCGCATGATGTAAGGCTGTGTATAGTACTTTAGGTTCATTTTCTTCAGCATTAGGATTATCAGACAGTTTTAAGTATTTTATAGTATTACCTTGATAAGTCGTAAAACCAGCAATCTCTTGGATAGGACTAATCAGATTAGGGTATCTAGCAGACATAGTATCTAGAATATCGAGCATTTCTTTGTACGTAAAATACCCATTCATAGACCCTTCCGTGTATTGAGAAGGTGTGGTGTAAGGATACTCATTCTGATCACCGGTCATACATCCAGCCCTTTGTTCGTTTTGCTGAAGATGCAATTCACTTTGTCTGTTTTCTTGGGCATAATAGGTCGCCACATCATCTATCAACACTTCCACTTCAAATCCAAGACTACGAATGATAGCCAATTCATCAGCAGAAAAATCATTGACAAAATACCTGTTTTTGACAAAGATACCATGATCTGTTTCCAAGCCTGCTTTTGCAAGTTCACGAATATCTCTACCTATCAAATTGACCTTAACCTTAGCGTATTTGGCATGTAACAAATCTTGAGAAAAACCCAATTGACCAAATAATACAAAACACACAACAAAAATGGATATACTCCTCATACCGAAACTTATTATTAATTGACCACAATGATAAGGATAAATACCAAAATCTACTGTGGAGTGCGTCTATATTTTAATTTTCTCGACTTTTATGTCTTCAGTATTACAAATCAGTTATTTTTCTTTATAATTTCTTAATAGCCCTAATGTCAATAATCAATCCCTTAACCATAAGTAAGAAACCTAATGACTATCCTATTGATAAATAGTTAAGAATTTACATATTCTGATTGACCAATCTTTGTGGCCTTACTCTAATATTATGTATTTTCAATCAGACATTTTATAATTTATCAAAACTTTTCACTATTTGGATTAAAATACAGAATATAAAATACTTAAATAAAATTTACAATAATACTTATTTCAAGTTGGTTAATTATTTCTTATTCGCTGAAAGAAAACTTGGGACCGCCTTAGATTGGCCTTTTCATTTTTAGTCAAAACTTTGCAAAATTGCGTTAAGAACAGAAAACTGTATGAGCCAAAACGAGTAATTAACTCAAGAGCAAATGAACGAAGTGCCTCAAATATTCAGAACGGAGAATAAATACCAAAGGCGAGTTTTTTCGGTTTAGTAATTTTGTGAAGTTTTGGCGTTAAGAAAATGAAAAAGCCTTGACTTTTTGTTTCTTTTGTGTTAAGACAAAAGAAAAAGAAAGTTAAATCAAGCTCACAAGAATTAAATTAACGCATAAATATTAAAGTGAAGAACGAAATTTAAATTTTGACTTTGAAAATTTAGATACAAAACTTTAGTTTATCCTTTATTGGACAAAAAAATTATTATAATTAATAATTACCCTCATTTTCAAGATCAAACAATCACAATAATGGCCTCTCAGTATACGCCAAAATCAACAAATCATACGTAGTCACAAGTCCTACTAATATCCCATTTTGATCTACTACAGGCAATGCATGGAAATAATTTTCTTTAAATATCTGCATACACTTCCTACAAGTATCTTCAGGAGAAACCTTCATGACATTGGTGATCATGATATCTTTGACAAGATTTGTCGTCAATAGAAAGGTGTTTTTCCGTTCACTATCAGGCAGATTAAACCTTGTTCCCCAATCCTTTAATAGCAAAATATCTGATTTTGATACCATCCCTTCAAAACGTCCATTCTCATCTACCACAGGAATATGATGAATTAATTCACGTTCAAAAATCACATTTGCTTCCTTCAATATGGTATCGGGTTGCAAAACAATAAGATCAGTGGTCATCACTTCTTTGACAGTCAAATTCAATAAATCTTGGGTATCCATAAGGTTATATTTTGTACAAATATAGGGTTTTTATTCCACCAAAAGTTGAAACCCGTCATTCTAAGAGATAATCTTTATCACTAAGAAGGCTGACATGGAAAATTTCATATCAATTAAAATGAAAATACTTCTGAACTTCTCACAATTCAAATCATATAAATAAATTTAAAGCTTGAACGCCAAACTCAACGTTCCAATGGCCTTTTCATTTTTAGTCAAAACTTTGCAAAATTGCGTTAAGAACAGAAAACTGTATGAGCCAAAACGAGTAATTAACTCGAGAGCAAATGAACGAAGTACCTCAAATATTCAGGACGGAAAGTAAATACCAAAGGCGAGTTTTTTCGGTTTAGCAATTTTGTGAAGTTTTGGCGTTAAGAAAATGAAAAAGCCTTGACTTTTTGTTTCTTTTGTGTTAAGACAAAAGAAAAAAGAACATTTAATTGAACCGCTTTGATAATATTAATAAAAATGATAATAACTAAAGCCAAAACAAAGTCTATCCAATTAACTTTTAAACTCTAAATCAAAAAAGGATCTATTATTCCAAAATATAATTTCACTTTAATGAAAATATGTTAAAATAATTTTGACAATCGCATAGTAAACTTATTAATTCGGCAAATCAGCAAATTTGATAAAAATAATATTGTCACTTTAACACAATTATAAAATAATTATAAATAACTTTACAACATATAATCACTAAAAAGTCACATGCGAATGAATCGAAGAGAGATATTAAAGAGTGGAATGTTAGGCGCAGCATCATTTATGGTCACCCAAGATTTGACTACATTTATCCGAGAAGAAAACATCACATCGACTTTAAAATCAAATATAAATCATTCTGTTTGTCATTGGTCTTTTAACCATATAAGCTTAGAAGAACTTTGTATTTTAGTTAAAAAAATAGGTTTTAGTGCCATTGATTTGGTTGGCCCAAAAGATTGGCCTTTACTACAGAAATATGGTATTGACTCATCTATGTGTAATGGTGCCGAAATAGGACTTACCAAAGGATGGAATGATGTCCAATACCACGACACATTAATCAAGAACTACACAGAATCCATAGAATTGGTAGCAAAAGCAGGCTATAAAAACCTGATTTGTTTCAGTGGAAATAGAGACGGAAAAGATGATGAAATAGGTATGAATACTTGTGTAGCAGGGCTTAAAAAAATCATGTCACTTGCAGAAAAAAAAGGTGTTATCATCCAAATGGAACTTTTCAATAGCAAAATTGATCATAAGGACTACATGGCAGATAAAAGCAGTTGGGGTATAGAACTTTGCAAACGCCTTGGTTCACCTAATTTCAAGCTTTTATTTGACATTTACCATATGCAAATAAATGAAGGCGATATCATAAGAAGCATTCGTGACAACCATCAATATTTTGGACATTATCATACGGCTGGAGTGCCTGGTAGACATGAGATCGATGATACCCAAGAACTTTATTATCCTGCGATTATGAAAGAAATAGTCGCTACAGGATACAAAGGATACGTAGCTCAAGAGTTTATCACAACAGCTACCACCCATGAAGGCAAAGAGAAAGCATTAGTAAATGCCATTAATATATGCGACATTTAGCAACAATTTACCAATTATATAAAATCTAAATAATTTAAACCATGTATTTCAATTCGGAAGGATCAAATGAAGTGACTTATGATGCCATCGTCGTAGGTTCCGGTATTAGTGGAGGATGGGCTGCAAAAGAATTATGTGAAAAAGGACTAAAAACCATCGTCTTAGAAAGAGGTAGAATGGTCAAACACGGTGATTATCCCACTGCCAATATGGAAGATTGGGAATTGCCAAATAGAAACAAAATGACTCCTGAAGAAATGAAGGAATACGCCATTCAACAACGTACAGGGTACACCATGACACCTGCTACTCAACATTGGTGGCCAAAAGACACCGAAAATCCATACACAGAGACCAAACCTTTCGATTGGATCAGAGCGTATCACGTTGGTGGTAGATCATTGCTTTGGGGTAGACAGTCTTATAGATTGGGTGATCTTGATTTTGAAGCAAATGCAAAAGAAGGTATTGCCGTAGATTGGCCAGTTAGGTACGCGGATATGGCGCCTTGGTATGATTATGTAGAAACTTTTGCAGGGATAAGTGGACAGAATGAAGGTCTTATGCAATTGCCCGATGGGAAGTTTTTGCCTCCCATGGAGTACAATTGTTTAGAAAAAGATGTAAAAAAGAGAATCGAAGAAAAACTCGGTATTAAAATGATAATGGGTCGGACTGCCCATCTTACTGAACCAAAAGGCAATCGTGGGACCTGCCAAACGCGTAATAGATGTATGCGTGGCTGTCCTTATGGCGCATATTTCAGCAGTAACGCTTCTACCCTTCCAGCTGCCGAAGCCACTGGGAATCTGACCATTAGACCATACTCTATTGTTACAGAAATCATCCTAGATGACACCAAAGAGAAAGCAAAAGGGGTAAGAATTTATGATTCAGAAACAAAAGAAACCAAAGAGTATTATGCAAAAGTGATATTTATGTGTG
The DNA here is from genome assembly GCA_035299145.1 of Saprospiraceae bacterium. Classification (GTDB taxonomy): domain Bacteria; phylum Bacteroidota; class Bacteroidia; order Chitinophagales; family Saprospiraceae; genus OLB9. The sequence continues at coordinate 238,165 of DATGWZ010000021.1, read as the reverse complement.
CATCTACCTTAGGTACTGCCCAAATCATGCTTAATAGTACTTCTGATAGATTTCCAGAAGGTTTCGGAAACGAAAGTGGCGAATTAGGACATAACCTGATGGATCACCACTTCAGACTTGGCGCTAGTGGCAAGTCTGATGATCATAAAGATAGTTATTTCTCAGGTAGAAGACCTACAGGTATTTATATACCTAGATTCCAGAATATAGATGCGAAGAGCAAAAGACCTTATTTAAGAGGATTCGGTTACCAAGGTGGTGGCGGACGTGATGGATGGGGCAAATACGTTGCAGAAGCAGAATATGGCAAAGGATTTAAAGATGCTGTATCGCAAGCAGGAGATTGGTCATTTGGTATGATGGCTTTCGGTGAGTGTCTTCCTTATCATGATAATAAAGTAAGTCTCAATAAAGAGTTGAAAGATGTATACGGTCTACCTACGCTTATCATGGATGCGGAGTGGAAAGAAAATGAGAAACTGATGCGTAAAGATATGATTGACAATGCGTCAGAAATGTTGGAAGCAGCAGGCTTAAGAGACATCAATACCTTTGATGCAGGTTGCAATCCAGGCCTTGGTATCCATGAGATGGGCACAGCAAGAATGGGTAAAGACCCAAAAACATCTGTACTTAACAAATGGAATCAAGTTCACTCAGCAAAAAATGTATTTGTGACGGATGGTTCATTTATGACATCAGCAGCTTGTGTTAATCCTTCTTTGACCTACATGGCATTTACAGCTCGAGCAGCAAATTATGCAGTAGAAGAACTCAAAAAAGGTAATCTTTAATTATTAATTGATCAAATTTAAAAACAAAATATAATGGATAGAAGAGAAGCATTAAAAGCAACATCTTTATTCTTGGGTTATGCGCTTACAGCTGGTTCGGCTGCTGCATTGATAGGAGGATGTAAAGCAGAAACATCTACAGATTGGACGCCAAAAACACTGAGTGTAGAACAATCTGACCTTTTGGCTGAAATTTGTGAAACCATTTTCCCAAAAACAGATACACCTGGTGCAAAAGATGCATTATGCCATAGATATATAGACGAATTACTCACTAATTTTTATGATGCTGACAAACAAAAGTACTTCTTAGAAGCTTTAGGTGTTTTTGATGAGAAATCTAAAGCGAAGTATTCTAAAGCATTTGTAGCTTTAAACACAAATGAGAGAGAAGAAATTTTAGGTATGCTTGCCAAAGAAGCCAAAGATTATAAGGATGATACAGGTAAAAAACCACATATCTTCAAAGCAATCAGGGAAGCAACGGTAAGCGGATATTTTTCTAGTGAAGTAGGCGCAACAGGTGGTTTATGTGCTTTTGTACAAGTGCCAGGTCCATATCAAGGTTGTATAGATTACAGCACAGTGGGCAAAGCTTATGTACTATCATAATTTAATTTCAAAATAAGTTAGCAAGAAGGTATCATTGTAATACAACATCTTCTAGTGACTAAATAAACCAATATTATCATGTATAAATATATATATATCTTTATGTTTTCAATGTCAATTCTATCATGTAAAGAAGGCAACAAAGCAGAACCGACCGCTGAAACAGACAATGCAGATACCACATCTATAAAGATATCGCTTGCACAGTGGTCTTTTCACAAAGCCTTGACGGATAAGAAAATGGACAATTTAGATTTTGCGACCAAAGCAGGTTCTTTAGGATTCGATGGCGTAGAATATGTCAATCAATTCTTTAAAGACAAAGCTCAAGATACAGCCTATTTAGCTCAAATGACGCAAAAAGCTAAGGAAGCAGGTGTAGAACAACTACTCATTATGGTTGATGGAGAAGGATATCTTGGTGATGCTGACGAAGCAAAAAGAACAGAAGCCATTAACAATCATCATAAATGGGTAGATGCTGCTGCTTTTCTCGGTTGTCATTCTATCAGAGTCAATGCACATGGAGAAGGCACCGCAGAAGAAGTTGCGAAGTATGCCGTGAACGGATTGTCTAAATTGTCTGATTATGCAGCCACAAAAAACATAAATGTGCTCGTAGAAAATCATGGAGGCTATTCTTCAGATGGTGCATGGTTGGCAAGTGTCATGGCCGCAGTCAATAAACCTAATTGTGGTACCTTACCTGATTTCGGAAACTTCTGTGTCAAAAGACAAGATGGCAAAATGTGGGATTCTCCATGTATAGAAGAGTATGACAAATACAAAGGTGTAAGCGAATTAATGCCATTCGCAAAAGCAGTTAGTGCAAAGTCCTATGAATTTGGTGAATTAGGTTTTGAAACAACCATCGATTATCTAAAAATGATAGGCATTGTTAAAGATGCAGGATACAAAGGTTACATAGGTGTAGAATACGAAGGTAGCAGAATGGGCGAAGAAGAAGGCGTCATCGCTACCAAAACACTTATAGAAAAATGTCTGAAAGAAGTATCAGAATCAACAGCAGAAACTAAATAATCTCTGTAAAAATGGCATCTGTTCAATTGGGATAGTTTCATTTTGGAGACTGTTGTTCAAAAACAAACAATAGAGAATGAAGATGCAAAAGTGCGTCTATTGCCAAACATTCACAAATTCTAAGATAATGAATAAAAATGGCAATAGAAAAAGCATTTTGCAGCGAGAATGAACGGTGCTCCGCAATTGTCTTTTTTGAACTGGTCTTTTTTGTTTACTTTTTTTGACAAGAAAAAAAGTAAATGCCCAGCTGGCACGAAGCGATGATAAAAAAAATAAGTGTATGAGTTTTAAATAAAAATATTAAAAAATCCTTATACACAATCGCCATTATAATGGTATATAATAATGATTACCAGTTATTTAACTCATAGTTAATAAACGCTATAATGTCTGGTATAATTTAAGTGAAATAACCAATCTCACATAGTTATTAAAAAGCACCTACTTTGTTTCAAAATAGGTGCTTTTGTTTTTTTTGAGCAATCTGTTCTTGCTATGAAAACAAATTAATTATCCCCGTCAAAAAGAATTACTCTTTTTCTGTTCTCTTTTTCTCTTCAAAAGAAAGAATTTCATTGAAGATTCTATCCAATTCTTCTCCCGGTATATCTTTAATGATGATCTCCTTTTTCTCATCAAGTATAAAGATTTTAGGTGTAGAAGGAACTCTCACTTTTTGATTGTATCTTTGATAAGTATCTCCGGTGTTTATAAAACCTTCCATCTTTTTCTCTTTGATTGCTGGCCAGCAAGTTGCCGTTTTGTCTCCGCCTTTCGTACAGACGGATAACATTTTGACACCTTTGCTTTTATTCTTTTCATAAAACGATACGACATCAGGCATGATCTTCTTGCAGTGTCCGCAATCAGGTGCCCAAAATATAACAACCGTATAAGGTGACTTGATAGCACTCAACGTGACAGGAGTTCCATCTTCCATATAAGTGACTATATCTGGCATTATTTTACCAATCAAGATCGGTCTAAGATCATTGGCATTATCAGTCATCTTTTTGAGATTTTCTTCTGTCACCCATGAAGCTTTGCCTTTGCTATAATACTTGTCTACTAAATGTACATATATAGCATCAAGACCGACCATTTTCATCTGCGCATACTTATTAAGAAAATCTGCAAGATAATATCTGTAAGCTTCAGGATTAGGTTCGAGTAATGTAAGTATCTTATCCACAGACTTAATCAAAGAATCTGGTTGTTGACTAGATAGTTTCTGAATATAAAAATCTATTTTTTGATGGATAAAAGGCGTTCTGATAAGTGCAGGATGACTCAAATCTATGAAATCGAAGTAATGCTCCTTATAATAAAGGTATCTTTTCATTTGAGTTTCTTGCTCTGTACCTTCGAAGGTAGGCAAATCCACTTCAAAATTTGATTTAATGAGCAACGCAGTGATCAGTTGCGGATATTTATCTACTACAGACTTCTGATAAGCTTTTACATCTTTGTCCAATTGATTTAGTTTATCTTCTGCATCCTTATCTTTGGTTTCTGCTTTTTTAGCTCTGTCCATTTTGGCTCGTAAGGTATCTGCAAGTACTCTTTTGTCTTTCAGAAAAGTCAAATATTCATAAAAAACCTTATTATCTACACTACCTTTAAAAGATACATCAACTAAGTCTTTGGCATCAAACTTAATAGAAAACTTTGTATCATAATCATTGACTATGAATTGTAAAAAAGTATTCTCAGGCTTCAATAAAAACAAATAAACACCTTGCTCAGGTTTTTCAGCTCGAGTCCACACAAATTTACCTTTACTTTTGGCAAATAATGTATCTTTTACGATCTGTTTCTCTCCAAAATAATTGCCTACAATGAGCGTATCATTGGTATAACCTTTAATTTCTACATCTACTTCAAAATTCTGAGCATATAAACTAGCTCCTGAAAGAATCGTGAAAATGACTAAATAAACTACTTTAAATATGTTTCTGGTCATGGTTGACAAGTTAGAAGTTGGTTTTAAGTGAATAAAATTTTCAAACAAATGACAAATAAACAAAATATATCATGAAAAGGTCAACAATTAAGTTTGATTAATACTTTTTTAACAAAAATGGGGAATTATTAGCTTTAATACAGTAGATGTATTCTAGGTATGAACAATTTTATCCAATTGTAGAAAGTGTAGATTTTTTGGACAAATCAAAACTTCAATTCAGCCAAAAGTGTTATGTAAAATATATATTTGGACGCATTAAAATAATATATATGTATATTTAATTGAATGCCAATATTGTTTTAGGCAATAATAATTACTACTAAGTTCATTTCCTATCTTTTGCATGATATTGCACACCCCTACCCGCGCCTGTACGTATGATCATTCCTTCATTCAATAAAAATGACAAATCTTTTTTAATCGTATTTCTTGATACATGTGGCATTGAGTTTTCAATGCTTCCGATTTTTGTTGTTTGCTCAATTGTTATAAATGCTAGAATTGATCTTTGGCGGTCATTTAGTTCCAATTTAAGTTTACTGAAAGTTGTATATTTTTCTTCTAATCGAACAGTAAGATCTATCATACATTCTAAAAAGAAAGTCAACCATTCATCAATTTTTTCAGCTTCAGTATTTCGGTCTTTTTGCCCTTGCATCAAAGCTTTGTAATATTCGTTTTTCCGAGATTCAATAACGTGCTCAAATGAGATGTACTGCACGAATTCATACCCTTGCTGTATCAAGAGTAAAGTGGTGAGCAATCTTGATAAACGACCGTTGCCATCTTGATAAGGATGAATAGATAAAAACTCATAGACAAATGTGCCGACAATAATCAAAGGATGAATTTCTTCTTTTTCGATAGCATTATTAGTCCAATTTAACAAATATTCCATTTCACTTTGTGTCAAATGTGGTTCTGTTGTCGTAAATATAACTTTCTGAGTACCATCCGGGTAGTTAGCGACAACCTTATTTGATATTTGTTTATATTGACCTTTGTGAGCTTTATCTTTACTGCTATATTTTAATAATATGCCATGCAACTGATGAACATACCTTTCTACTAAACCAATATCATGATAATGCTCAAGTACAACTTGTAAGGCATCATAATAACCTACCACTTCTTGTTCATCTCTTTTTTCAAGTTTACTAACCTTAACTGACTTGAGTAGTTTTCCTATTTCTTCATCTGTCATAGTTACACCTTCAATTCTGGAAGAAGACCCGACACTAGAAACGGTAGCCAGTTGCCGAAGTTCTTTTAAGTACCTTGCATCTTTATGTTCTAAATTTTGCCAGGAACCTTTAAAGGCATCAATCTGACTTAATAATTTACCTAATTGCAAGTGCTTTTTGCTATCAAAGGCTAGTTTTTTAAATATTTTTTCAGATATATCCATTTTGTATCCAATTGTATCCAATTGCAAAGATAGGGATTTCTTATTTGTCGTGCTTATTTTAGCGAAAAAACGCTTATTTAAGAACTTCTAAAGTTCTTAAATAATAGGATTTCTTGCTAAAACTGTTTGATTATCCGATTATATTAATCGTTCGATTGTCCTACGTTAAATTATTCATCATTCGATTTCTCATCGCTCGAATCGTTCGTCGCTCGAATTTTTCTTTCACACCATCCCTTCCAATCTCTTGATATCATCTTCCAATATCTTGATCCTTTCCTGACCATCTGCTAGTTTGGCTTTTTCTTTGGCTACTACTGCTTCAGGAGCTCCACTTACGAATCGTTCATTACTAAGTTTACCTTGAACAGATGCTACGAATCCTATTTGATACTCGAGTTCTTTGCGTTTTTCGTCGAGTTCAGCGGCTACATCCATGGCTTGTTCCATGACGACGATACACTTCTCTGTACCTGAGATAAACCCGATACCTGCTGTGTTTTCATCTGCTGTGATGGCGATTTGTTTGAGATTACCGAGTTTGATGCAGATGTCCGACCAACCAGACTGTGTCAACAGAACATCAGATCTTTCACTTTTCACTAGGAAGACATCGAGTTCGTCCTTCATCTTGATGCCATTTTTATTGCGGATATCTCGGATGTTGGTGATGATGTCTTTAGCTTGTTCTACCCTATCAATGATGGTCTGATCAAAAACACCTGGCTTCGGATAGCTGCTCAAAATACAATCGTCGCCAGCAACTCTTTCTCGGAGTGCGTGCCAGATTTCTTCTGTAATGAATGGCATAAATGGATGCATCAACGAACAAATCTGACTGAATAGATCGATGGTGTTTTCTTTGGTTTGTGGTGCCATTTTTTCTCCAAATCCTGGTTTTACCATTTCTAGATACCACGAACAAAAATCTGTCCAAACAAAACTATAGATGCTGATCAAAGCTTCAGAAAGCCTGTACTCCTTAAAGTTTTTGTCTATGTCAACTGCTAGTGATGTCAATTTGTGCTGCATCCATTGGAAAGCAAGTTTTTCGCCTTCACTAGTTTTAAGATCGTTATCTATTTCCCATCCATCTACTAGCCTTAGTGCATTCCATATCTTATTGCTAAAGTTACGACCTTGCTCTACCAACTTCTCATCAAACAATAAATCTCCACCTGCTGGCGAGCAAGACAACATTCCAAAACGGACACCATCTGCACCAAAATCTTCTATCAATTTTAGTGCATCAGGACTGTTACCCAGTGATTTTGACATTTTGCGACGTTGTTTATCACGCACCATTCCAGTGAAATATACATGCTCAAAAGGTCGTTTGCCTTCCCATTCATATCCAGCCATCACCATTCTTGCTACCCAAAGGAAAATAATATCCCATCCTGTCACAAGCACAGATGTCGGATAATAATAATCTAGTTCTTTTCGATTATTAAAGCCATCAAAAACGGATATTGGCCACAACCAAGACGAAAACCAAGTATCGAGTACGTCTTCATCTTGTCTTAAATCTTCGGCTGCAATTGACGGATATTTTTCTTGGGCAATTGCCAATGCTTCCACAGCTGTTTCAGCTACAAAAACGTCTTCACCATAATAATAAGCCGGAATCCTATGTCCCCACCAAAGCTGACGGGAGATACACCAATCCTTGATATTATCCATCCAGTGGCGATAGATATTCTTTTGATTCTTAGGAAAAAACTCTACTTCATCTTTTGCAACTGCTTCAGCAGCAGGACCGGCAAGAGCCTTCATGTCTACGTACCATTGAAGTGACAATCTTGGTTCAATCACAGCATTCGTTCGCTCTGATCTACCTACATTGTTTTGGTAATCTTCGATTTTATCGATGTGTTCAGCTGCTTCTAGATCTTTGGCAAACTTTTTACGGACTATAAATCTGTCTTCACCGATATAGACTTGAGCATCAACACTCATAGTACCATCTTCATTAAATACATCGACCACTTCGAGATCATGACGTTTGCCTATCTCGTAGTCATTGACATCATGCGCAGGAGTCACTTTGAGCGCACCAGTACCGAATTCCATATCGACATACGTATCTCTAATGATCGGAATGACACGACCTATGATGGGAACAATGACACTTTTGCCTTCCAAATGTGCATATCTCGGATCGTCAGGATGTACAGCCACAGCAGTATCACCAGGTATGGTTTCAGGTCTTGTAGTTGCTATCGTGATATACTCATCACTATCTGCTACCTTATATTTGACATGATATAGCTTGGAATTTTCATTGCCAAAGATGACTTCTTCATTGGACAAAACCGTTTTAGCTTCAGGATCCCAATTGACCATCCGTTTGCCACGATAGAGTTTATTTTTTTTGTACAAATCTACAAACACCTTGATGACGGCTTCAGACCTTACTTCATCCATTGTAAATGCGGTACGATCCCAGTCGCAAGAAGCTCCCAATTTCTGGAGTTGTTTCAGGATGATTCCACCGTATTCTTCTTTCCATTCCCATGCATATTCTAGAAACTTCTCACGTGTGAGATCACCTTTTTTGATCCCTTTTTCTCGAAGCATTTTGACTACTTTAGCTTCAGTAGCAATAGATGCATGATCTGTTCCCGGTACCCAGCAAGCATTTTTACCATCCATCCTCGCTTTTCTAATCAGGATATCTTGGATGGTATTATTGAGCATGTGTCCCATATGGAGTACACCTGTGACATTGGGTGGTGGTATGACGATACTAAAAGCTTCTCTTTCATCCGGCTCAGAATGAAAATATTTTTTATCCATCCAATGGCTGTACCATTTTTGCTCTACTTCCGAAGGATTATATCTTGGTGAAATCATTGTCAAAAATTAAGTTTTGAAATTGCAATTAAATTAATATCTCAGTTTAAAAACATCGGTAGTTCCTGATTTATTAGCCACTACGATGATAAAATTACCATAATCAGACTCATCAAATATCTTGGTAAAAATATCTCTTCCTGCCAATGTATTGGTAATTGAAGGAATCGTATTGGAATGTCCTACCATAAAAATACGATTGTATTCATCATCATATTTCACTTTTTCTAGGGTTTCTTTTAAGGTCTTATTATCGTAAGGAAGGATTTGCATTGCTTTGATATCTGAAAGCGAATCCACGGTAAACATCGTCCGCAATGTCATCGTGGAATAAATCGCATCTACCCTAGTACCTCGCATGATATCTGCAATTGTTGTTGCCCTATTGATACCTTCTTCTTTCAAAGGTGGGTCGCCTGCTATACTTGTGTCCTTCTCAGCATGGCGCACTAGATAAAATATTTTGGAAATACTGTCTTCATTGAGTGTCACACTTTGTCCATCTGCCGTATAGATAATATTGGCTTTGATTTCTTTGATGGTTTTGCCATCAATATTAATTTTTGGAACTTCTTTCTCCTTACAAGAAGTCATCAACATTGCTAGGAGTAACCCAATGATCGAAATTTTGAAAATTAAATGCGTAAAAAAGGACTTTTGCATGAATCAATGATTGAATGAGTGAATAACAAAATGGGTTAATGAGAAAATGATTAAATTAATAATGAACAACCGAGCTATCGAACGATATTTAGACTGTCACTTCCACTTTGTCAAAAATATCGAAGTTAACCTGTGTTTGTATCAAATCATCTAAAGTTTCCCTTCTTCTGATCAGATAATCTTGGCCTCCATGGATTAACACTTCAGCAGGTCTATATCTCGAATTATAATTGGAAGCCATCGAGTGACAATAAGCGCCTGCGTTATAAAAAGCAAGGATATCGCCTTCATTGATTTCAGTCATTTTACGATTGACACCAAATGTATCTGTTTCGCAAATATAACCAACCACGGTATAGATTCTTGACCTACCTTCAGTTTTAGAAATATTAACAATTTTGTGGTAAGAATCATACAACATTGGTCGAATCAAATGATTCAATCCCGAATCTACACCAGCAAAAACAGTGGAAGTCGTTTGTTTCACTACATTTACTTTTACCAAAAATATCCCTGACTGACTCACCAAAAACTTGCCTGGCTCGAATATAAGTGTCAAATCACGTCCATAAGATTTACAGAAATCTTTAAACCTCTTGGTTATTTTTTCACCTAGTTCTTCAATATCGGTTTCGATATCTTCTTCTTTATAAGGTACTTTAAACCCGCTTCCGAAATCAATGTATTGCAAATCTTTAAACTCTTCCGCTACATGAAATAAAATTTCTGCACCTTGCAAAAATACATCAATGTCCAAAATATCACTACCTGTATGCATGTGGATACCTTCCACGATCATGTCATGTGCCTTTACAATACGGTGTACATGTGGAGTCTGATGAAAAGATATACCAAATTTGGAATCAATATGACCTACACTGATTTTGCTATTACCACCGGCCATGATATGTGGATTGATCCTGATACAAACCGGATAATGTGGATACAAATGGCCAAATTGCTCGAGAATGGATAGATTATCAATATTGATTTTAACACCTAGTTCGACCGCCTGAGATATCTCTTCAATGGATACACAATTCGGCGTATAGATGATTTCATCAGGATTAAAACCAGCCAATAAGCCAATTTTTACTTCCTGAATAGATACTGTATCCAAACCAGAACCAAGTGATTTAAAATATTTAAGAACCGCTATATTATTGAGTGCTTTGCATGCATAGTTAATCTTCAACTTCTTCAGATCGAATGCATTAGTCAATCTTTCGTACTGTTGTTTCATTACGGCTGTCTCGTAAATATATAAAGGACATTCGTATTTCTCCGCCAAAAGCAAAGGGTCTATACCGCCTTCCAGCAAGTATCTATTGTTTTCGATATGCATAACTGATTCTTATTAATGGGTGCAAATATAAGAATATTAGCAAAGAAAACAATTCACAAGACGCAAAATTGGGTAGGACACCATCCAAAATACTAAATCATTGAATAACACCAAGACAAATCAATCTAGATCAATAGATTAGCAAAAACTATAAAAATGGCGTCAAAAGCGATCAAAAGATCATTAATTTATTACGATTTTAGTTAATATTTTCTTATTTTGATAATAAATTGAAATTATCCTTTTATTTTTGTGTTTGTAATTTTATTAATCTTTAAAAATGAACATTTTGTCTCTTAAAAACAACATATCAAAGTTAGCTGTACTTTCAGGATTTATATTTTTTACATCCATGACATTGTCAGCACAAGCACCGAATGCAGCTACAGCTAAATTAGCAGCAGAGCCTACATATACAGCTGAAAATCCTGGTTGGCTTGTAAATCTTGATGAAGCTTATGCAAAATCAAAAGCAACAGGCAAGCCAATTATGGCAAATTTCACTGGTAGTGACTGGTGTGGATGGTGCAAAAAGTTAACAGCAAACGTATTTGTTCATGATGCATTCAAAAAATGGGCTGAACAAAATGTTATACTTTTGGAAATTGATGCTCCAAGAAGGAAGTATATACCAGAAAGTGTAAAATCGCAAAATGCAGGTCTTCAGCAAGCCTTCCAGGTGCAAGGATATCCTACAGTTTGGGTATTTAACATGGATAAAGATCCGAAAACAAATCAATATACCATTGAAGCATTAGGTAAAACAGGTTACACTGCTACAGTAGAAGAGTTTACAACTGGTGTAGAACAAATGATCAAAAAGTAAAAAACACTTTCAAGACAATATAAGAAGGTATCTGTAGTTTTACAGATGCCTTTTTTTTTTATGGAAAAACTAATAAGAAAGAAAACGCTTACAAAATATCAACATTTTTGACTATTATTATCCAAAATACCCATTGGCATATAACAAAAGTTATATTGTTTTATGTTTTTTGTTACTTTACCTTTGCGGGTGATATAGGAAGTTATAAAATTTTATAAAATCTTCTATTGACCGCCCTCTAGCTCTTTTCCTACCTTTAGACCCTATGTTATCTTGTTTGGGAGATGACATAGGGTAAAAAACGTGGTATTAGATTCTTCAGGATGGTTTTAAATCATGAAGTTATACCTTTTAAGTTAATGTTTTCGCACCATTATAAACAGAAGGAATATTTACGATTAAAAACAATTATTTATTTTTTGTTTTGAAATACAACATTTAAGCCTTACTTTTACATCATTAAAACGAATAACAACCACACTTTATGCTCCGAATCGCTATCATAGAAGACGAAACAGCAGCTATACAACTATTGACATCCATCATAGATGAATATTGTGATGGTGTGGCTATATTGGGTACTGCTAGTAATGTAGATGATGGATTGGCTTTACTCAAAAATAAAGATATCGATGCGGTTTTTGTAGATATACGGTTAGGTTCGGAGACTATTTTTGAATTATTAGCTCAGATAGAGTACACGAGATACAAAATAGTATTTACGACAGCATACTCAGATCATGCACTCGACGCTTTCAAATATGAAGCCATAGACTATATACTAAAGCCTTATAGTCCGAAACAAATCATCAAAGTAATAGAAAAACTCAAAAAATCTATGCCAACCTTTGATCAAAAGGACTTAGGTAAGCTATTTGACGCCATGCAACAAGCCAAATCATCTCGCATATCTATTAATACCAACGAAGGGATCAGTTTTATCGACCCAAGTGACATCATACATTGCACAGCAGACGGTGCGTATTGCAAGATTGCGAGTCGCCATGATGGAAAAATATTTGTAAGTAAAACCCTAGGAGAAATAGAAGCACAGCTCAATCCAACTCAGTTTATACGCATACACGCCAGTCATGTCATCAATATGGAACACATCAAAAAATTTCTAAAAGAAGATGGTGGTTACGTATTAATGAGTGATGGAACACAGATTCCTGTGAGCAGGCGAAAAAAGCAGGAGTTTATGGAGCGGGTGAGGTGATTAGAAAGTAGGTGTCAATAAAAAATTTAATTCGAATTTAATTAACTTTCAATTTTTAAAAATAAAAAAAATATTATGCCTAATGATTTTCATTCAATACACGTAGAAAAAAAATATATTGATAAAAAATTGATGAAGGGAGACTTCAAAGATATTTTTGGATCATGTAACAGTGAGCTAAATGGAATTAACTCTAATATACTACTATTTCAAAAAGATGATATCTGTGATATTCTTAGCATATCGGAAGCTAAAAAACCTACCTTTGATTATAACAATGTTCCAGAAAACAGCTGTTTAAACATCCAAAGAGAAGAAGCAGTTATTGGTTTTTTTCTCAGCCCTACAAGTTCTGTGGGATGGAGCCAAGTAGTAATGAATCTTATACCTGTATATGCAGGACAGAATGGACATAAGTATATTGAAGCAACTTCTGGATTATTTCCGATGAATCCTAATGCAATTGGTATCTCACATCATTTATTCTATCCTTATGTATTTAGAGTACCAATAAGTACTACTCATATTAATCATAATATTTTTCAATTCCATCCTGATGCAGTTAATTTAGAGTTCATGAAAAGCTTTATTTCTTGGTATGAATTAAAATGCATACTTGATAATTGTGATTATTTAGGAATATCTGGTTCCTTAGTCATGACAGGAAATATTGGTACAAATGATACACTTAATAATCAAAATATTACAGGTCATGAAAATAAAGCGTACTTTACATATAGAGTAATTGGATTTAAAATCAGGAGTAATCCTTTCAACGAATTACCGAAGGAATTAAATAATGTAGATAAAAGTAGTGTTCTAATCAAGTCAAATCAAGAAATTAAAAGGAATAAAATTGAATATGATTTTAGAATCCCCACTGAAACATGGGCATCTCCTTGTCCACCTATGTGGAGACCTAATTAATTACTTATTTTGAAATTTGTATTTCTAAGTTGGGTAATTTGCATTCAGTTTAATAGTTTATTTAGTCAACAGAATTATTTTTTTTGCAACAAGGAATTCAACTCCTTTTTTACAGATATAAATAATGATATCTGGATAGCGAGCGCTGGTCATGGGTGGAATCAATATCGTGGAATTGATACAAAACATTTCTTGAATAGCGACAGTATATTAGGACTAAAAGGTTCATTTATCCAAAGTAAATTATTTCGAGATAAAAGATGGCAATACTGGTCTTCAACTTATGAATATTTGGTAAAATATGACCCTATTTTAATTAAGTTTTATAGTACCAAATTGTTTGACAATAATGGTAAAGAGCTCATTAATGGATACCATGTTTTAGACTACAGTGATGCAGATGATTTATTAATCATAAGAGCAAATAATGCTTTGTACACTTATGAACCTGATAAAGCAAAAATCAAAAATCATTTAGGGCATACTTTAGGTAATTTCTTTACTACTTGGCAAGATACCATTGCGGCTGCACCTTGGATTAATGGAGAAGGATTCGAACTTTGGAATCGTAATAAACAAACCTGGTCGAAATCATATATTACGGCATCTACTTGTTCTCTTTTAAAGGGCAGGAAGGTTACTAAAATTTTGCATTTTGAACAAAATATTTGGCTTATTACTGATGACGGGTTGATTTTGTATAATTTACAAGCTCCAAATAAGTCTATCGTATATAAGTATATCTTGGGAGAAAGAAATTCCTTGATAGATGCTGATATTTTAGACCATAAAATAATCATGGGATCAGACGATCATGGTTTAGTAATCTTTGATACTAGAAAAAGAAATTTCTTGCCAAATTTTACAAAATTCTCAAAAAGAGTAAATTATGTTTTTGTTGATAAACACAATAGGCTATGGCTGTCAAATGCGACTTCTGGTGTCTCCACATTTTATCCTTATGAAGTGATGCATCAAACCTTAAATCTTAATAGGAAAACCACTTGGAAATGTATAAAGGAATCTACTAATTATCAAGTTTTATTGGATGAAGAAAATGGGTTTATTATAACAAAAGAAGGTAAAAAGAGAAAATTCAATATTCCAAATCCCAAATTGCCAGTTACAATAATTAAAGGGATTGAAATTCTTGATGATGATAGGCTTTTAATTTGCGGATTATTTGATAATTATATATACTCGTGGAATAACAATAGTTTAAAAAAAATAAAGTTGGAAGGCGCATATCAAGTTCAAGATGTCGCTATAACCAAAAACAAAGTTACTCTAATTGCTGATAATAAAATTTGGAAGTACGATATTCAACGATTGAGATTAGAAAATATTAGTAAATACACAAAGTATCAAGGAGCATTTCAATTTGTTTGTTTTCAAAGCGACTCCTTAAATACATATAGTCATTCATCAACCCATTTGTTAATTTCAAGTAAAAAAACAGACACTTTGGTTGATGTCAAATCTTTTGTCAACAATGCAACTTTCGTTCCATTAACAAAAGAACATTTTGTTTCTACAAACAATGGATTAGTTAAAATCGACAAGTACTTGAAAGTTATTCATTTAACAAAAAATCATGAAATTTTAAATGGTTTTGCCACTTTCGATATTTTTTATCAAGACTCTTGGATTTATGCTAATACTTCTAATCATATTTTCAGAATTCACGATACTACAAATGAAATTCAAATTTTGGATGTATTTGAGTTTAAAAATGTACCAAGATTCTACTTAGATAATCAAAATATAGTTTTAGCTTTAGATACTGTTGTTAGCCTTAAGATTGCAAGTGCATTTGAACCCAATCATAAGTATCAAATGCAATTGGATTATATTAAAGTAAATGAAATACTCTTTAATCAGAAAACCGATAAATTCGATTTTACACAATCCAGTTTTGAATGGAAATATTATATAGGCAACACTCACTTGCCAAACCAATGCAAGATTAAATATAGACTTTTGCCTATTGATACCACTTGGCACTTAAAAATGAATGGCGAACCTTTTAAATACAACCAACTCCAACCGAATAAATATATTCTGCAAGTTAAAGGTATGAATTCAGATGGAAGGTGGGTAAATCAAATTCAATTTCCATTTACTATAAGCCCACCATGGTATCAGACCATTTGGTTCACTATGCTTTTTACTTTTTGTGTTGGATCATTGATTATACTGCTTTACAAATGGAGAATTCGCCAAATAAAGCATAAATATACCATACAAACAGAAATCTCCAACCTCCAACGCTCCGCACTCCAAGCCCAAATGAATCCGCATTTCATCTTCAATTGTCTTAATTCTATCCAGAACTTCATCATGCAAAACGAAAAACTGGAAGCCATGGATTATCTCAACCGATTTGCAAATCTTATCAGACAAAATCTCGATGCATCTACCTCAAGTACTATCCTGTTGTCAGATGAATTAGATATGCTCAAAAACTATATAGAACTTGAACAAATGAGATTTAATCATGCTTTTGATTATGCAATTCATATTGGAGACAAACTCGATATAGGGTCCACTTACATTCCGCCATTATTGATACAGCCTTTTGTCGAAAATGCCATACTTCACGGTGTAGCAGGTATTGAAGAGCGTGGTAAGATCCAGATTGATATCTCCAAGGTGCATCAATATCTATATATTCATATCATAGACAATGGAAGAGGAATCACTGACCACCAAAAAGATAAAATGCATAAATCACATGCTATGAAAATCACATCTCAGCGTTTAGACTACATAAATAGCGCAAAAGACAAGCTCTATAATATCAATACTACATCAAGTGAAAAGGGAACGCACATCACGATAAGTGTATATTTGCCCGATGTAGTTAAAAGCTAACAAAACCATTTAATTCCCTATCCTACCATTTACCAATCCGTCTAAACCACTTAGTAAGACCTAAGATCTGATGCTATCCTTTGCCTATATCTTTACATCAAATTGTAAATGTAATGAAGGCAATCTTATGGGATGGTAACAAACAACTCAATGGTGAGCTCGAAATCCGAGATAGTCACTTACAATTTATTTTTCATGATTTTAGCGAAACGGATCTATCACTAGAGATACCTTATGATGCAATAGACCATGTAGTATACACTAAAGTGTATGGCATTAAGCCCAAAGCGATTGCCATCTACTCCAAACAAGGCAATAGCAATGTTTTTGTGGTGGAAGACACTAAATCGCTCAAAGAAAAAATAGAAACAACAATATTTATAAATCAAACAAAATCAAAAAAATGAAACACGCTTTTTACTTGTTAGCCTTATTATTCGTAGTAAATGTATCGTTTGCCCAAAATGTAGAAATTCAGGGACAGCTTAAACTAGTCAATGGGACAGAGGGTGAAGGAAAAGTTTTGGTCAGCGATGAGGATGGTGTAGCTAGTTGGGTTACAAAAACAGATTTAATAATTGACTTACATAAGGATCTCATTGGTGGCTTGGTAAGATTAATTAATTGGGGTATATCGCCGGTAACATTATGGGAGGCGGGCGTTCCTTATGATAGCTTGATTGGGTTAAATATCGATATAGATCTAAACAATGGTTTGAATGAATTGATCTTTTTTGTAGATACGCTAGATATATATCCATTTTCAGTTCTAACTACGGGTAGGGATGGTTTTACCTATGGGCCATGGGGCAGCAGTGGAGCCATCACGGGCGCCGATGGCATATTGTTAGGTGAAGGATCACAAAATTCAACTGATGTAAGGAATCAATGTCCTGCTCCACCTAACGGGAACATAGTTTTTTGGCAAATAACCAATGCAGGACCTAGCTGGAGTATTGCATCCACCGAAGAAGCACAGATGATATACGATTTACTAATTTCTCCAGGGATCTACGATCCAATAGGTGGCCCAATAAATGAGTATTGGACATCTTCAGAAGCACAAGGTGCCAATGAAGCAACTCATGCTATGATGATAGATAAAACAACAGGAGTTATAGCAGAGAGAATAAAGACTGTAGTCAGTAGAGCATTTACAGTGAGGCAAATACCAGATTAGGGCCAGTTTGGGTATCTAAATATTAGTCATCATAATCTTAAAATTTTAAATAAATAAAACATGAGATTAATAATTATTGGGATAGCATTGATTCCTCTCTTTTTTCAACAAAGCAATACAAAAGTTGAAAATCAATCAGATTACATTAGAGCAAAACTGATAGATGAAATCTCTAATGATTTTTTAGGAGTAAATTGCTTTTGTAGGCTTGGTGATTAAAAGATAAAAAGGAGTCATCTGAAAATCCAAATCTAGGATGATGTATTGGACTTTGTGAGCGAAACGAAATTGTACAAAATAGCTATTAGGCTTGAAATTTTTATTCCGCAGTCGTAACAATAGCTACGGCGAGGACAGGAAAATGAAACCCGAAATAAATATGCAATAGAATTTTGTTGAAGTAAATTACTATTGCTTTATCTGAGATAAATAGAGTAAAACAGGGATGCCGAAAATAAATTAAAATGTTGAATTTTTAACAATATAAATTTTATTGAAATGAAGTATATTATTTTATTAATGTTAATCTTAGAAATCAAGTCCATACGAACAAATGATGTTGGAAGTAAGGTTAATTATTCAGAACAATCAACTTACAGCCTATCTGGCTATGTTTATAAAGATTTAAATTCTAATGGGATAAAAGATCAAGCTGAAAACGGCCTAGCCAATATTCAAGTAAAACTTTTAAATGCAGTAAATGGACAGCCTACAAACTATATAGCCACTACAAATGCTCAAGGTTTCTATTCAATAAATTCAATAGAGCCCTATACTTATAGAGCAAATGTTTCAGTTATAAATTTCCGCCCTACTGTCCCAATTGATGGTTTAATAGATTTTCCATTACATAGTAATAAAACTTTAGATTTTGGATTTACTAATTTATTATATGGGATAGCATATCATGATAAAAATAGAAATGGCGTAAAAGATCATAGAGATGTAACTCTTAACGGTATTGAAGTAAAATTAATAAAAAATAACATTGAAATAGCTTCTACCGTAACAAATCAACTTGGCGTATATAATCTTAATATTCCGCCTATTGGTAGCTACACTCTAAAAGCAATTACCCCTGTTAATTTTATTGGTCAGAATCCTCATTACGGTCAAAAAATAATTCAAATCACAAACGGTAGCCTTAGTACCAATGACTTTGGCTTTAAAAAAATGCCAAACAGCTGTAATACTAAAACGATTTTAGATTTAAGTACGGGTATAGCAAACGATGGAAATCAAATACCTATTGGCAATTTGGATCCTTATTGGAAATTAACTACAATTCCAAATCTAATTCACCCGGTAACCGGAGCATCAGTAAATACTCCCAGAGGAATTGCAAGGCCAAACATGTATAGAATTGCCCCACCATCACATGTATCGGATTGGAATCAAACAGGAGCAACAAGCATTTCGCCAGCAAAGACACATTTATTTAGTTACAATAATACGGCTCATATTTATCCATGGGTAATTCAAAGGAGTTTCTGTGTCACCAAAGAAGGAGATTTTGTTTTGGAAGGTCAACTAAAGAGTGACGATATAGGCCAGATATTTTTTAACTTGCATCATTTAGAAAATTTTGAATATAATTATTTTGATTTAGGCATAGGAATAAATACTGCTTCATATACAACACCACTAAATGTAAATAAAACTTTCCATCTACTTCCTGGCACCTACAAATTAACTGTTTTTATGATGAACAATAACGGGACGATTGATGGATCGATGGGATTCTCGTTCAAAGGAAGCGTCAGTTCGCTCCAAAGTAATAGTTTATTAAATCCTAAAGATGGATCAAGTGGGTGTTGCTTAAATGATACTCATTTAATTGGAATCCCTAAGCCTTTTCCTAAGCATGATGATTTACCTAAAACCCCAAAATAGAGCGGTCTTAAGAAAGCAATTTCTACTGGTATTTAATGATAATATTTAACAAATTTAAAATTTAAAAAAATGACACAATTTGCTTCAGTATTGCTATTAGGAATCATGATTATCTCATCTAGTAATAATATATTTGATGAGCCTCAAGGTTGTAACTGTCATTGTAGAATAGGGTTTAAAAAGAATGATCCAGTGAAAGAATACCCTAATCCCGTTATTGATATCGGAATTGTAGAATCCTGGGGAGGAATAATTGGAGCGACAAATTCACGATCAGCAATTTGTAAAAGTCGATGCTATCATGCAGCGCTTGAAAAGCTTCAACATATGCCTAAAGCAGAATTTTGCTCAAAATCCGAAAGATTTTTAAGTGGACAAAATAGAGTTCCTATGAATAGACTATTTACTTATTATAAAGTAGGTGGAAGAAATTGGATGACATGTGACTCCCGATTTGAAAAATGTGAATAATTAATATTGGAGTCATCTGAAAATCCATTAAAGAGTAAGACAGGGATGCCGAAAACTGGATAAAGTAGGCAAAATGAAATAATAAAAATAAAATTAGTTAAGAATGAAATACTTAATATTATTAATTGCTTTATGTATTGAAATTACTTTAGTTGGCCAACCTTGCACTCTTTCGAATAAGGTAATATTTTCCACAAATAAATTTGTTGGTTTAGGACACCCTGACGGGTTATGGAGAACTTTATTCAGTCCAAAATTAGCTAGTACTCATCAAGGTATTATAAATCATCCAAAAGCGTTTAGAGTTTCTTCTACTGACCCCAATTGGAATTTAACACCTGCAAGCATTGTTTCCGCTTCATCACAGGCAAGAATAAAAACCACAAATAAATTTAGTTCACAACCTTGGCGATTTGGGACGACATTAAGAGTAACAAAAAGATTGAAGTATAAGATAACAGGAGAATTTAGATGTGATGATCATGGGTCATTTAGTTTAGTAAAGCGAAATGGTCAGGTTGTATATTCAATTGCGACTCCTAGTCCGGGCAGTTCCTCATCGACAACTATTAACTTTAATGACTTCTTAGATTCCGGAGTTTATTATTTTGAAATAAAGGTTTTTAATAATAATGGGGAATATTTAGGGTTTTCTATTAACGGAGAAGTGACAAGTCCTGAAAAAACTATTCACAGTACTTACTTCTCTCATTGCCAACCTACTACATTTTTATCCATAGAAACCATAAGAGACAAAAATTGTAACGGCATTTTTGATGATGGAGAAGCTTTACTTCCGAATGCAACATACAAATATAATTATGGTGGTAAGCCTGGAACAGTAAATGCCGATAACAATGGAGAAGCTTTAATTGCGGGACTAAGTCAAGGTAATTTAAATTTGACAATTAATCCGATGGATGGCTATAGACCATTTAATAACGAACCTACAAGGAATATAACTCTCCCGCCTACAGGAGTAAAGCGAGTGAGCTATTTTGTTTGTAAAAATTGATTTAATAACAACCTAAATAAAAGTAAAATGAAAGTAAAATTTATTAATTTAGTTGTCTTATGCTTTAGTTTTTTTATCGCTAATGCACAGAAAGATGTAAAAGAAGCTGAAACAATGGCAAAGTCAGAATTTAAAAAAATGCATAAACATGAAATTGATGAACTTAAAATGAATGAAAAACAATATATTCAAATGAAGTTAGAAGATTTTAATAATTTTCAAAAATATAAGCAACTATCTTCAAATTTAAAAGCATCTAATAGCCTTTGTGACAATGGAGAGTTTAATAGAGAAATTACTTCAAATGATTGGCTTTATAATTGGAATGGTGCAAACTTACTAGGGTATATTGCAGGAGCTGGTGTAAACATGGTCAATACAGGTTCATTTTCAGCAACTGGTAATCATTCCACTGAAATACATCATGTTAGAGTTCCAAAAAGCAACGACCAAAATGCTTCTGCATTATCAACAACAGATTCTCCCAGTAATACCCATTCATTAAGGTTAGGCAATATGGGAATTGGGAAGGGTTATGAATCTATAACAAAAAAATTTATAGTCACAAGTTCAAATCATATTGTTAAATTTAGCTATGCAATGATTGTTTTGCATCCTAATGATGATACTCATAATAATGCATTTCCAGGTTTCGGTGTTAATATTCGTTCAGGAACTCAAAACTTAAATAATTTAGTAGATTTAGGGAATGGTGCAAACACAATTACATCTGAAAATCCAATTTTACTAAACGTAGGTAATAATACTTCTGGACCAAAAATTAAATATAAAAAGTGGTCGTGTGTTACAATAAATTTATACTCACAAATTGGCAGAGAAGTTGAAATCGAATTTTTTAATAGAGATTGTTTACATGGCGGGCATTGGGGATACTCTTATATAGATAACATTTGTGTAGGATGTCAAGGTCCTGACCCAGAAGGGAGTGTAACTTTAAATATATCCAAAACAGATTCATGTGGTACCGGAAAAATATGCGTTAAATACACTATTCCAGAAGCACCTAATCCATCAATGATAATTAGTCTTAATCTTACCCAAAATTCAGTTATTAAAAAAACTTTGAATAGTCCGAACTTAACTACAAATGGAGAATACTGCTTTACAATTTCTAATGCTGATTTAGCGTTGATGAACACTAGTATAGGAGGCTTTGATTATCATGTTATTGCAAAGCCCAAAAGTGGTTCCTTTGTTTTCCCTTCAAAAACCGAAGGAAACCTTAGTCAAGGAATCAGGCAAAATGTGATTGATTATAAATTGAATTGTAGTCCAGATCCAATTTATGAACCATGTTGCCCACCTATCACAACTCAAGAAGAGTTGAAAAAATTGTTCAAGGAAATTCCTGGTACTTCAATCGGTTCTCCTTATAAATTGCAGTTTGTCCAAGATCCGCTATTGAACAGCAAACTTCAAGCATATATCAATTACTTAAAATTAGTCTGCGGTGCAAATAAATTGAATTTAGAATTCAAATTGTGTAAAATGGATGCAAGCAATACAAATTGTATAACACCTGCTTTAGAAACTAAAATTATAACATATACTGCCGGTGTGTCTAGTCCATCAATACCAGGTATCTTCTTCAATACACCTTTAGATTTTGGTAGTTGGTATCAAGTTTCTTTAGAGATTAAAACCGACCCTATCGGAGACAAGTGTTTCTCAAAGACATGTGATGATAACTTGAAATTCAAATATCGAAAGGACAAGCAATCAAGTAACTAGCTTTAGAAAATTTATATTAACATAGATTTTAGTTATAAATGAAAAAATAATAGTCGTGATGATTCATATTATTTTAAAATATTCTTCCTTTATTTTAATCTTGTTATTTGCGATCTCCTGCACAAAACCAACCCTAATCGGTCACTGGAAGTGCAACAAAACAGGACTTGCAAAAGCACTCAACAAGAATGATGAAATGCTGACTGCTCCTATTACAGAGTTTTATGATTTGCTAAAAATTCATCCATTAGAATTTGTCTTTTCTGAAGATGGTAAAGCAAAGTCTATTACTACAAAGTTATCAGGTACCGTAAGTGAATTATCACTTACGGTCACCAATAACCATGATGGAGAACCTTCCAAATATCAACTCAGAGATAATACTGACCCATCAAATGATATGATCATGACCCTAAAATCACTGACAAAAAATAAATTGGAAGCATCCTTTGATATGTTGGACGATGGGATGTTATTGGACCTAAAAATGGACCGAATCAAATAAAATATAATAAAAGTCATTCAAATGCCCCACTTAAATTTACTTAATCACACTCCGCTCAAAATAGCTCCGCAAAAGGATTATCAAAGCACATTACTCACCTACCAAAACCACAGATTATCTATAAAAGAAGGAAATACCTACCTGATAGTACCAATCTCCCAAATTATTTTCATTTCTGCTGATTCCAATTATTCCACTTTGTATTTATCAAATGGTAAAAAAATAATGACTAGCAAAACACTTAAAATATGGGAAGATAAAATCAATCATCCATTTTTTGTCAGATGTCATCGATCGTATGTAATTAATGTGCGTTACATTGATAACATTAATATGAAGTCATCTCTAGCAGTTGTTACATCTTATACCATTCCAATTTCAAGGAGTTTGAAATCCAAACTATTGTTGGCAATAAAATCGACCATCTAAGCATGACAAATAATTTCACTATCCCCTATCACATCCCCATTAGTCCAGGAAAAAAACCAACCAAAGTCAACACAACTATCTGAATTAAAATGAATGGGACTATACCTTTATATATGTCTGAAGTTTTGACTTCTGGTGGTGCCACACCCTTCAGATAGAATAATGCAAAGCCAAATGGCGGCGTCAGGAAAGATGTTTGTAAATTCAAAGCAAGCAAGATACCTATCCACAAAGGATCCATTTGGAATTTTATAAAAACAGGTGCAACTACAGGAACAATAATAAAAATGATCTCAATAAAGTCTATAAAAAAACCTGCAACAAACACAACGACCATCACCAATACCAAAAATTGATATGGTCCTAATTGACTATTTTCTACCATCTCTACCAACATCTTATCACCACCTAAACCTCTAAATACCAATGCAAAAGTAGTTGCTCCTAGCAATATCATAAATACCATGGATGTCAGATGCGATGTCTCCTCTCCTACACTCTTGAGTAATGACCAACTCAGCTTTTTCTGTATAAAAGTCAATACCAAAGCACCCAATGCACCAACAGCAGCCGCTTCTGTAGGAGATGCGACACCTGAAAAAATCACACCTAAGACGGATATAATCAAAATCATTGGATACAAAAAGGACCTAAGTAATTTAGATTTGTAATTTTCCTTTTTGTAAGCGGCAATTTCTTCATCAGGTAGCGCAGGTGCTTTATCAGGATATATTCTTGAGAATACAATAATATATATGATGTAGGCAAACACTAATATCATCCCTGGAATAACGGCGGCCTTAAACAAATTTCCAACCGCTACATTGAGTACACTGCCTAATAAAACTAATACGACAGATGGCGGTATAATTTGACCTAAAGTCCCCGAACTAGCTATAATTCCTGTTGCCAATGGAATAGAATACCCTTTCCTTATCATGACAGGTAAGCTGATCAATCCCATAGCTATAACCGTAGCACCTACTATTCCAGTAGAAGCAGCCAACAAAGTACCTACAACAACGACAGATATTGCCAACCCACCTTTCATTTTACCAAACAAAATACCCATTGCTTGCAATAATTCTTCTGCAAGTCCAGATTTCTCTAAGGTCAATCCCATAAAGACAAACAATGGGACAGCCAATAAAACATAGTTTTGGATAGTGCCCATAATCCGCAAAGGAAGAAAATCCAGAAAATCAGGAACTACAAAATATCCGACTATGACTGATAATCCACCCAACAAAAATGCTACGGGATATCCTGTTAATATAAATAAAAATATTGCTCCAAACAAGATAATTGCTATCCACTCGTAACTCATCGCACTAAAGTTTTGATTTGTTGGATAATAATGACCAAGCCTTGAATAAATAACAAAATAAATCCAAAGACAATCATAAATTTGATGACATATAAAGCTGGTAAGCCTCCAGGATTGGGGCTATTTTCTTTGATATAAAAGGAATTTGATGCATAATTGGTACACGTATGAATGGCAACCAAACACCAAGGAATCAGCAAAAACATACTTCCTAATAAATCAACGACTGCTTTTTGTTTACTAGAAAAGTCATTATAAAAAATATCCACTCTGACATGTTTGTCCTTTTGAAGTGTATAAGCACTACCCAACAAAAATATTAATCCAAATAGATGCCACTCCAATTCTAATATCCAATTGTATGATTGATTAAACAAATACCTCATAAAGACGTCAAGACAAATAAGAAACACCAACATTACATTTAACCACGATGATCCAATGCCTATAACTTTGATATAACTTTTGACTCGTTCCAATATTTTATCCATCCCATCAAATTTGCTGTAAATTTATACAAGTTGTCCCAATATAATAATTTTTAAACACTTCTTTTCGTCGTATAAAATTCCATAAACAATCAAATCAAACTGATTTTCATCTATAACTTTATAAGTCTTTATATAATATTGGTACGTTTTGGACGAATATTAACTCCAATTTGCTTAACTATTTGTTATCTTTGTGACACAATTCAATTATGTAAGCTGTGAACAAAAGTGTGATAAAATGCTTATATCGATTGAAAAACATGTTTTTAAAACATATTCTGAGAATATATTAAACAATATTTATATATGAAATCTTTCTTTCCTACATTTTTTGCATCTTGCTTAGGTGTATTTGCAGCTTTTGCATTGTGCATATTCATACTCATAGGTATGGGAATTTCTGGCATGTCAAAAACCAATAGTTACAGTGATAACTCCATTCTAAAACTAAGTCTTGAGAATTTCATTCCAGAAAAAACGGGCAATGTAAGCCAACAATCCGTTTTTATGGGTGGTCAAGACGAGAGTTTAGGATTAAGAACGATCTTAAAATTAATTGAAGCTGCTGCCATAGATGAAAAAATAGTAGGTATTGTTATTGAAAACAATAATACAAGTATTGGCCAAGCCACAATCTTGAGTTTGATGGAAGGACTTGAAAAATTCAAAGAAAGTGGTAAGTTTATTTATTCTTATGCAGATTTCCACAGTCAGTCTTCTTATATGTTGTGTTCAGTGGCCGATTCTATGTTTATCAATCCTCAAGGTGGTGTTGATCTAAAAGGATATGGCGCGTCGATTCCATTTTTTAAAAATATGCTGGACAAAGTCGGTGTAGAAATGGAGATATTCTACGCTGGAAACTTTAAAAGTGCAACCGAACCTTTCCGTTTGACAGAAATGAGCGAATACAACAAGTTGCAAACAAGAACTTTCCTTACAGACATGAAAGATATTATGGTGGAAAAGTTAGCTGCAAGTAGAAAATTGACTCCTGTAGCTCTTGATAGCATCATGACCAATTATGATGGTAGGACAGCAAAAAAAGCAAAAGCTGTAGGTTTAGTAGATGAATTGTTCTATAAAGATCAATTTGATGATTTTTTAAGGAAAAGGACAGGTATTGAAGTAGGAAAAAAAATAAAATATGTTTCGCTTTCAAAATACAATACCCTTGCTGACACAGAAGAATCATCTGGCAAAGACAAAATAGCTATCATTCATGCAGAAGGAGAAATCATCTATGGATCAGACGAATCTGGAATCATAAGTGAAAAGAAATACTTAGGCATGCTTACCAAAATCAGAAATGATAAAAATATAAAAGCAGTGGTACTAAGGGTTAATTCACCGGGTGGAAATGCATTTAGTAGTGAAGTGATTTGGAGAGAGTTAGAAAAAATCAAAGAAGCTGGTAAACCTGTGATTGCGTCTTTTGGGGATTATGCTGCGTCAGGTGGATATTATATTGCCGCAGGAGCTGATAGAATCGTAGCTGAGCCAAATACATTGACAGGTTCGATTGGTGTGTTTATGATGTTGCCAAATGCTACTAAACTGTTAAATGAAAAAATAGGGGTAAACTTTGATACCATTAAGACGCATCCATTTGCAACTGGTTTTAGCCCTGTAGTACAGCTTACTGACAAGGAAAAAGCGATCTTACAAGAATCAACTTTAGATATTTATGACCTATTTATAGAAAGAGTATCTACAGGAAGAAAAATGAGTGTAGAAGCAACCAAAGAGATTGCTCAAGGACGTGTATGGACTGGTAAACGTGGAAAAGAGATTGGTTTGGTAGATGAACTTGGAAACCTTGAAGATGCCATTAAAATAGCTAGTGAAAAAGCAAATATAACCAGTTATAAAGTGGTAGAATATCCGACAATAGAAGAAGATTTTTTCTCCACATTGATTCGTGAGATATCAAAAGGTAAGGATACGGAAGATGTGACAAGTCTATTTGTGAGCAAAGAAGAAAGAAAACTTTATGAGCAATACCAACAAGTAAAAGGAATTTTAAGATGTAAAGAACCCAATGCAAGACTTCCTTTCTTATTTGAGTTTAATTGATAGTTTTCTATGCAGTATTTGGAATTAAAATCTGGAGAAACCACCATTTGTTTCCACAATAGTTGGATGGGTGTGGAAACGGTGGAAGTAAATGGCCAAATTTATTCAAAAAAATCATCTGTTTACGGTGCCCAACACTATTTTGTAATCACTGAAAATGAGAAACAGGTAAATTATATCTTAATCTCAAAAGTAGCTGCTGACCACATTTCTGTAATGGTAGATTTACTAAAAGACGGTAAACCAATTTATGAAAACATACCGCTTCCTTATGGTAGTAAACCAAAATCACCCGCAGCAGTTGCAAAACAGGAAGGTCTTAAAAGACTAAAAATGTATGATGTAGATATCGCCATTGAAGAATTTAAAAAAGCGCTAAAGATAACTCCAAACGATCCGGAAATTTACTTTAACCTAGCGTGTGCATATTCAAATAAAGAAAAAGCTGATGAAGGATTTGAATGTTTGCGAAATGCGTTAGAAAAAGGACTAAAAGAAACAGATAATATTTTTTCTCATGATATGCTTGCCTATTTAAGAGTTCATCCAAGATTCTCTGAAATCAACAAAATACTGGATCAAACCATTTAAAATAATGTATTGTAAATGAAAAATCCCAAATCATGAATCATGTCCAAAATACTCTAAAATAGGTCTGACCACATTCAGTTAAAAAAGCTATTTATAAAAAAACTCAGAAATAACCAAAATATTATAACACATAACACTGAATATTAATTTATTATGAATTAACTATATAAATATGTTATAAGCCCGAAATTTTGTATTTTTCTATTCTGCAAATCAAACCGATATTTGTACTATCAAAGTTGTTAAAGCCACATTTTATTAATAACTTTTAGATTAGTCAAAGGATTAGTCAGAAAATTCGGAAATGTTCATGGGATTAAAAAACATTCGGAATAAGGCTGATTTTTGTTATATAATAGTAAAGATCAGCCTAATTCCCCGAAACAAATAAGTAATAGAGTTTTGAATTTTATATAAATTAGCAAAAAAGAGATTAGTTACAGAAAGTGAGATACTCTGTAATTGAAGTTTTAAAGTTCATGGGTTATAGTCTAAAATGGTCGCTGGGGGGCGACCATTTTTTATTTAAGGTAAATTTTCTTAGGTTTTATATCATCCCAAATGATCTCAAAAACCGTTTTAAGAGACACTGAATAAACTTTACAGAATATTCAGTGTTTTTTTTTGTATAACATTATACAAAATATGAGACTATCATTGTCTTTTTCTCCTTGTCCCAACGATACATTTATTTTCGAACCGATTGTAAATAAAAGAATTGACTTAGAAGGTTTAGAATTTGATATCACACTTGACGATGTCGAAAACCTAAATAAAGCTGCCATAAATCACCTACCAGATATTACCAAGTTAAGTTTCAATGCATTTACTTCATTATCAGATCATTACCAACTACTTAACAGTGGTAGTGCCCTTGGAAACAATTGTGGTCCACTCCTTATTTCTAAAGAAAGAATAGCGATTGAAGATATTCCAAATCTGAAAATAGCTATTCCCGGTATCAATACCACAGCTTATCTTTTATTAAAATTTGCTTTCCCTAATGTACAATATATATCAGAAATGTTGTTTTCGGACATAGAAGATGCTGTACTTTCAGGCAAATGCGATGCAGGACTAATCATCCATGAAAATAGATTTACCTACCACTTGAAAGGTCTAACAAAAGTTATTGATTTGGGTGAAAATTGGGAAGAAAAAACTGGAAGCCCTATTCCATTGGGCGGTATTGTTTTGAGAAGGTCTTTCGATGAAGAACTAAAGACAAAAGTTAATAGAGTATTATTCAATAGTATTCAATACGCATTCGAACATCCCGGTTCTGGTATGCCTTATATTCGCCAACATGCTCAAGAAATGGACGAAAATGTCATGTTATCGCACATAAGTTTATATGTGAATGAATATTCAAAAGATCTTGGCACAAACGGCAAAAACGCTGTTAAAAAACTTTTTAACACAGTACATCCAAATACGGAGTCAAGTGTCTTGGAACAGTTGTTTGTCTCGTAGTTTTCTTTACATTTCCGTAAAAAACGTTCTCAATTCTTTTGCGTCTACTGGTTTCATTTTTCCAGCAAGAATTAACCTTAATTCACGTCTTCTACTTGCTACTTCAAATTGTTTTTTCTCATCATTGGTAAGTGGAATGACGGTAGGTACTTTCGTAGGCTTTCCAGTCCCTTTGTCAATGGCCACAAAGGTAAAGTAGGCATGATTGGACTGACGTGGATTAGCACCTGTAATATCGGCAGCTGAGACTTCCACATAAATTTCCACAGACGTATTGAACGCACGGGTGACCGTGGCAGTTAGCGTGATTACATCTCCAAGTTTGATAGGTTCATGAAATGAAATATGATCCACCGAAGCCGTTGCCACTTGTGACTCACAGTGTCTCGCTGCACAAACTGCACATGCAATATCCATCCATCTCATCAGATATCCACCCATAAGATTTCCCATAGGGTTGGTATCATTGGGCATGATCATTTCAGTCATGATGGTACGAGATTCAGCTACTAATTTTTCACGCATAAGGAATGATTTATAAATTCTATTCGATAAAGATACAAAGAACTATATTTTTAAAATATATAATTCACAAAATTTAAAAACAGCAAAAGTAAATATATGTTCGTAAAACAATCAAATATTCTGAATCTTAGTCAAGACTCACACCAACTCAAATTCAAATAAATCTGCAAAAACTGAAACAAGTTTTTCTCCTACTTCTTGCAGCGGAACTTCATGACCAAGCTCTTTGGCTAAGGAAGTTACTGTTTTGTTTTCATCCACAATGCCACATGGAATGATCTTATTAAAGTAATCTAGGTCCGTATTAATATTGAAGGCAAAACCATGCATACTGACCCATCTAGAAAGGTGGACGCCAATAGCACAGATTTTTCTGTATTGATCGGATGTTTCATTCGGCGGAAGCCAAACACCTGTGTAAGTGTCGATTCGCTCACCTTTGAGTCCATAAAGCGCAAGCACTTGTATAATTGCTTCTTCTATCATTCGCACATACTTATGCACGTCCGTAAAAAATTCGTCTAGGTCAAATATAGGGTAACCAGTAATCTGTCCAGGTCCATGATAAGTAATGTCTCCTCCCCTATTTATTTTGAAAAATTCAATATGACCTTTTGACAACTCTGCATCTGTAAGTAGTAAATGATCGATAGAACCACTCTTACCAAGGGTAAAAACAGGCGAATGTTCACAAAATATTAGTTGATTTTTTTGATCTTTGAGATTCTTTTCTGACTCTGACCAATCTCTTTTTTGCAACTTCCTTTCTACCAGTTGTTTGTGAATGTCTGTCTGAAAATCCCATACTTCTTGGTATGTCAGGCCTTTGACCCACTGAAAATGTACTTTAGGTTGTGTCATAAGGGCAAAATTAGATAAAAAACCATAAATAATATTGCAAATACATTGAAAATGACAAAGTTATATTGATTATTATCATTTAATACTGTAATTTTGTATTTTAATTTTAGTCGACATGGTACAAGTAATACTTAAATTTAGATGCTTATTAGTTATTTTTATCAGCATCTTGGTGATTCAGCCCAACTTTAGTCAAATGACTATGCATAACTTTACAGTCACTGATTCACAAGGGAATACACACAATCTGTACACGTCGTATCTAGATCAGGGCAAAACTGTCGTGATCAAGTTCTTTTTTACAACTTGCCCACCATGTATTGCCATCTCACCTCAGTGGCAAGACAAATATGAAGCTTGGGGATCGGGAAATAATGATGTAGAATTTTTAGAAGCTACAACCATCACGTCTGACAACAATGCAAAAGTAAATGCATTCAAAGCCAACTATGGACTTACCATGAAAGGCATCAGCCATGAAGGAAATGCCCCAGCCATTGTCGATCCTTTCAAAACAGGTACATATGGATCTTGGTATGGAACACCATCATTTGCAGTTATTTCACCAGATAGAACACTAAACTATCCATTGTTTTTTTCTGATCTTGACGAAGCTATTGCTGCCACAGGTGCGCAGATGCCAGGTGGAAATGCACCAGATCCGACGACAGTTCAACTAAATATACAATCCAATAACCTTAATATCCCTGACGGACATGTCAAATTTTATTTAAAACCTAATAATGCTTCTACACCAAAAATAGAAATTACAAAAAACAACCAAAATCAATTTGTCTTTGATTATCCATCTGTAGCATTTCCACAAATGGTAGAACCGATAATTGTTATGGAGAGTAATGGTCCAGGATATACAAACGCCATCACCGCATTAGATGCCTTGGATGTACAAAAACATATTTTAGGTACAAAGCTGTTGACGACCAATCGTCAATTGGCAGGTGGTGACGTCAATAATGATACAAAAGTGACGGCATTTGATGTCTTACAAATTAAAAAGATGATTTTAGGTTTGATCTCTCAATTTCCGAATACGCCTTCATACAAATGTTTATCATGCAATCAAGTCATAACTTCGGATCCGGGCAACACTGTCACCGTAAACATTGAAGTTGTTAAAACAGGGAATGTCAATTAAATAGTTACGTCAACAAAGTTTTTCTAGTAATTCAAATAGTTTTGAGTCTGTTGCCACTGCACCGGAGGAAATCATTTTAAAAATTTCAGTGCTTCGATTTGGGTTATAAGGTTTTGAAGTTTTATAAATTGTAAATGCTTCAGGTCGATTTGCTATGGCTATGCTTAGTTTTTCAAAATCGTTGTTATCTATATCTTCACTTGCCAAATGATCCAAGCCAATTAGAGTTATCTTTTCATCAGCACACTTAAAAACCTTAAGTCCTGATTTATCTGCATATTCAAGGTATTCTGTTTTCCTGATAATTCCTTCAAAAACAACATCACTAAATGCCTCTATCAAACCATTCGTAACCAAAGGTTGACTTTCTTTTATACTTATCCAATCTTGTGCTGTAATCCCATTCAAAACTAGGAATTTAACAAAATCATCTTCCAAAGCTTCCAATTCCACACTATTTAATACCCTATATTTTGCCATTTTGGAGTTAATATTTTTGAATTGCCCAATCTTAAAATTAAAATTTCAACAGCATTTCTTAACCAATTTAGAAAATCAAAAGTAATAAATATTTCCTATCTGTATGACAAAGATATAAAATAAACGGCTTCAATATTTTTATATTACATAAATATTACATACGTTTGTACCACTATAACAATCGATACCATTTAAAGAAAGCAAAATGAATGATAATAATCTTTTTTTGGATTTTAAAATTTCAAAATCTAAAATCAATGCGTTTATACATGAAGAACTTAAAAAACTTCTAGTTGAAAAAATTGAAGTCTCCGGCTACATGATCCAACTGAAACAAGTTGAAAATAATAACATCACGGTCAATGTAAAATCTAGATCCATTATTGTCAACGCTCCGGTTAATTTTGGTTTTACAAAATCCGCAGGTTTATTCAGTATAGAAGGTGAAGGTACCATTAAAATATGTCTAGAAGTGGCATGTCAAGTGGATGAAGATTTTTTATTGACGACAAAATCTACTTTGGTATCTCATGATTGGATAGAATCGCCTAAGGTAACACTTGGACAACTCACCATTCCTGTAGAAACATTAAGCGACTGCGTAATAAAATATGTAAAAGAAGATACATTAGAAAAATTAGATAAAAAGATTGCATCAGATATAAACTTAAATGAAATCTTGATAAAATATTTAAATGAATATGGTATAAATTATCCAATTTACAAAAAACCAGATTTATACTTTAACTTCCAACTCCTTCAGATTCAATCTGATGTGTTCCGAGAAGACGAAAATGACATTCATGTCCATATGTGGTTAGAGATTTTAAGTAAGGTTTCAGACTTACCCGTGCAATTTGAGCAAAATCAAGCACCAAAATTTTTCTGGACTGAAGAAAAAACAGAATCAAAACTCCAAAAAATAGACATCGAATTATCATATAAAGGCATAGCAAAAATGATAATATCAGAGCTTAACGGCCAAGAATTGGGTGGCAAATCATTTGAAATTGAAAGTATCCATATGAGGATGACAAGTTTCTTAGAGATAAAAGCAAACCTGCTTCAACCCATCAAAGGACTTATAACCATTACATGTTTACCTACCTTAGATATTCAACAACAGCATATTGATTTAGAAAATTTAGACATTGATATTGATGCCCAAAACATCATATATAAACTATCGTCCCCTATCATTGAGCGTATTATAAGCACAAAAATCCAATCTGTGCTACCCATCAAACCCGCAGAAACTTTGAGTAAATATATTGCAAAAATACCAAATGTACACGTTCATCACAACTTGATCACTTTATATCCACATGTAAGTAAAGCAACTATAGAAACCCTAAACTTTGGTCAACAATCTATCAATTGTACCTTATTATTGGGTGATGCAGAAGTGGATATTGTGGTTTAAGAAAACAATAAATTGGTTTATTTCGATGTATTACATGATTTAGGGAAATTAGGTAATCCTTACAGAGTCATATAATTCATTTGGCTAAACTTCATTATTTTAGAGAAAGTACTTGTTGTTCAAAATAAAATTTTGTTTACCTTTGCGATAATTAAGAACACAATAAGATATCTAACAATCATGAGTATTAATCCATTAAAAATGTTGTCTGCAAAAGTTCAGGCAATGGAAGAGTCGGCCACCATCAGAATGGCACAAAAAGCAAGAGATCTAGCTTCAAAAGGCGTAAATGTAATATCATTGAGTCTAGGCGAACCAGATTTTGACACGCCAGAATTCATAAAAGATGCTGCATATCAGGCACTTAAAAAAGGAAATACCAAATATACACCAGTACCAGGTGCGCTTGATCTCAGAAAAGCCATTTGCGATAAATTCAGAACTGAAAATGGACTTGAGTTTGATCCTACACAAATAGTGGTTTCTAATGGCGCTAAACAAAGTATTGCAAATATCTGTATGGCAGTCTTAAATGAAGGAGACGAAGCCATCGTACTTGCACCATATTG
Source organism: Saprospiraceae bacterium (assembly GCA_035299145.1). Lineage (GTDB taxonomy): Bacteria > Bacteroidota > Bacteroidia > Chitinophagales > Saprospiraceae > OLB9. Next base: position 203,414 of record DATGWZ010000021.1, on the reverse strand, counting down.
GGTTTCTTATGTAGAAATCATAAAATTTGCTGGTGGTAATCCTATTGTCTTGAGTGCCGGGATTGAAGAAGATTTTAAAGTACAAGCGGACAAAATCAAAGAAGCCATTACAGATAAAACAAAAATGCTAATTTTCTCGTCACCTTGCAATCCTACAGGTTCAGTATATACCAAAGAAGAACTGAAAGCAATTGCAGATGTCATTGGAGAAAATGGAAATATCCTCATCGTATCAGACGAAATTTATGAATACATCACTTTTGCTGGAAAACACGAAAGCATAGGTGCATTTGAAAATGTCAAAGAAAACACTGCGACTGTAAATGGTTTTTCCAAAGGTTTTTCCATGACTGGTTGGAGACTAGGATATATGGGTGGGCCTAAGTGGCTTGCCGATGCTTGCAATAAAGTTCAAGGTCAAATCACTTCAGGTGCAGCCTCCTTCAGTCAAGAAGCTGCTGCAGTTGCTTTAAGGTCAGATAGATCAGAAACCATTGCCATGAAAGAAGCTTTTTATAGCAGAAGAGACTTAGTCATCAATGGATTAAAAGAAATCCCTGGATTCAAAGTAAATCAACCACAGGGAGCATTTTATGTCTTTCCGGATGTAAGTCACTACTTTGGTTATACCAACGGAAATGTAGAGATCCACAATGCAGATGATTTTTCAGAAGCAATGCTGACAGAAGCGCATGTCGGTACAGTTTCTGGAGCTGCATTCGGAAATGACCAATGTATCAGAATATCATACGCCGCATCAGAATCAGATCTTTTGGAAGCAGTCAGAAGAATTAAGGTCTGTTTGGAAGCATTTACACCAATCCAATAAATATGTAGCAAAGTTGTATTATTATCCTGAAATTCATTTTCAGATCATGAAGATTGGATTTCAGGATAATTCTTTATAAAAAATCTGCATTAACAAATCCAAAATATACAAACTATTATTTGGTATTTACCAATTTCAGATAGTTATAAATTCTATTAAAAACATAACAACTATACTAATTTAAAATTAAATACTAAACTCTAAGGTATTTAAGTATCAATTATGGCGTTGTTATCATGATTTAAATAACTAAAATGTAAATTATTTGTTAATTAAATGTTGTTTAGTTTAAAAAACAATTGTAATTTTCGGTCTGAACGTAATATTTAATAACTTTTTTAAATTGTTTCCAATATGAATATAACATTTGATGAATTAAGAAAAATCAAGCACCAGTTACCTACAGGTAGTGTGAGCAGAATTGCATCAGAATTAAATATAGAAGAACAAACAGTCCGGAATTATTTCGGAGCTAAAAAATTTGAGAATGGTGAAGTAGTGGGTTGCCACATCGAACCAGGACCTCACGGTGGTATCGTACATCTTGACGATGACCACATTTTGCATTTAGCAAAAAAAATATTGGCAGAAGCGCAATCAATTGCTTCATAAAAAATAAAAGAAAGGAGAATTTTAATATTAAAGTTCTCCTTTCTTTTTTTAGTCCTTTTTGGTTTTGTAAGTTTTGATTGATTTGCTCCTGTTCGTCGTAGCTTCCTAGCTACGATGCAGTATCTCTAGGCATCTTGCCTATGACTAAACTAAATTATGAATCTGCTTGTATCGGCAGATGCCGCTGAAGCTGCACACGATTGCTTGTGAATGAGGAGCTTCGCATTATGCAGGAGTGCTATTTTAATGGTCTTCATAAACTTGTCAAGCATTTGCATGATTTATTTGGAAGGATACCATCGAGTTTTGTAATCAAAGATTGCAAGCCCATTGTAGTCCTTCAATTTGTGTAACTTCAGTCTTATAAAAAACAAGTATCCCCAATCTCATAACTCATCTCTCATTACTTTATGATCTTAGGTATTTTTAAAAACACCGTTAGTTACGATATATTGGTAGCAAAAATTTAAAAACTACATGTACATAACTAGAACTTGTATGATCCTAATCCAATTACTATAACAATTAAACAGACGATAACAACTTGCCCAATAGCCAAATTTTTACTTTTCTTATAATAGATTTCTGCTATTTTTGTATGATTTTCTTTTTCTTTTAAAATATATGGCAATATCAATAAATTTTTTCTTAAACCAAAAGAAAAAGCTACATGCCATAAATCAGGATGCTTCTTAGACCATTCATTATCAAATATCTTCCAATATTCATTAGTGTAATACACTTTAAGAATTGAAACAATCACGAGAATTAATAAAAGAGATACAAATAAAATAGGTACAAGATCCATAGAAAATGATTTATTTAAAAATAAAACTTGTTTTTGTATTTGATTATAAAACTCCATCAGGACTTCAAGCTGAAAACATTAAAGAAATTCGATCATATTTTGTTTGAATCATTTAGTATTTAAAAACGGTCTGTCTGCCAGAGTCCATAATATAAAATCTAAATTGAACAAAAATAAATTATACTACTTCATGTAAGACCCAGAATGATAGTATAAATTATCAATTAACTAATAACGTATAATGAAAAAAATAATGACATTATAATGAAAAGCGCAATAGAACTTTTATATATCATATTTCTTTTTCTTAAATTTTTTAAGACTAAAATGTGACCCAAAACATCCGAATCTTCAAAATTAACTATGGGTAAAATGACTTCTGGATAACGAGCAAATTTATATGTTAAAAAAAACCATAAATACTCACCATTAAAATCCCCTTTTTGATTTTGCAATTTAGACAATAAATAAAAATGAGTACTTCCCTTTAAATAAATTTGTAAGAGCAGGTTAAAAAATGAAATCAATAAAATGAAAAAAATAATCATATATTTTTAATTCAGTCATTTATGCAAGTATCTGAAGCCTGTTGTCGAAGTTTGCAACTTCGATACAATACTCCTAGTATTTGAAATACGTTTTAGATTTACCACAAGGGATAGCATCTTTTATACTCCGAATGGCAAACTTAAAGATTTTTTCCAAATTTAAAAAATCTAAGTCCAGCTTTAGCAAAGGTAGAGATCAGGTTTCAGCTGTCACTTGCAATTTCTTTAATTACACCATTCGGAGTAAAAACTAATACATTTTTATTTATATTTTTATTTACTAAAACCGGACTATCATCTTCGCACATCAAAAAATTGATCCAAGCATTTTTAAAATCTTGGTATGTGGTCTTTATTACAAAACGCGGACTCATGAAAAAGAACAAAATATTATCTTCATTCCAATCCAATTCTAAATCTAACATTTTAACAACTTTCTGGTAATTATCATTATTATATGATTCAAGCCAAGTACCAATTGATTTTGAAGAATTAGACAATATCCAATGAGTTTTATCTAATGAATGAAAAGGCTTAAGATTTTCATCTATATACGTTCTCCAAATATCTTCGGCTTCCTTGGTGTTTAAAACAAAAGTGTTTTTTAAATCCACAGATTCAAACTCTTTATAAAATTCAGATTGTTTAATTGAAAGTACTCCTTCCATTAATTTGGTTTAACGTAAAAAATATGCCCACCAGTTTTATTATCTTTCCACACCCAATTGTCGAAGTTTATAACTTCGATACATTACTACCCGCATTTGAAATGCGTTTTAAATTGAACCCATATCAATATATTCTGATAGCAATGCACAGATTCCAATGTCTTTAAATACCGCTCTAAAAAACTCATCTCTCATAACTCATATCTTAACTACCTTCCCACTTCTAATCTCCCCTTTCCCATCCATCACCTTCCACACATACATACCTTTGGCTAGTTGCATCATATCCACATTATTCTGCCCATAATATATTCGCTGAGTATGCATAAGCCGACCAGAAATGTCAAAGATCATGATCTGCCCATGCTGTGGTATATACTCACCTAGGGTGACGAGCAGATAGTCTTCTACAGGATTAGGAAAGAGTGTGATGTCTGCTACAGCAGCTGATATACCATCATCTATACTACTTGTACCTATGGTGATCGTACGACAAGATGTGTTGCTACTATTTTCATTGCTCACAGTGAGACATACATTGTAGGTACCTGATGCGGCATAATTATGATATGGATGTCTAGTATTAACTCGTAGACTGCCATCGCCAAAATCCCAAGACCATGCCTCAGGCCTGAAGTAAGACAAGTCTGTGAAGCGTATCCGTAGATAATCAATAGTATCTGGTTCATATCTGTATTTGGCAATGGGATGATTGTCTAAACCAAGAGTATCACATGGGGAGCCATCTAGTGGGCCTAAGCGGTATTCTGGCATAGACGGCACCGTACGTGCGAATGTAGTAGGCATACTGATACTGTGTTGTCGTATATTACATGCTATACCTGCTTCGGTGGGATGATCTATAACCGATAACATGCGAGTTTGGGCAGAACTTGGAAATATATAAATACGGCCATCAGGACCTAGCTTCATCAAACAAAAACTGACAGGATAACCGAAAAGATTTGGAAACTCTGGAAAAAAATATTCATAACCATCGTATTCTGCTACTTTTTTTTCACTTTCAAGGGTATTGGTTGCCGTCATATCGTACTGAAAGATTTGTTCTCCATTGCAGACAAATAGATATCTACTATCAGACGAAAATGCAGTTCCAAAGCCCAATCTAGGCTGACTTAATGTTTTCGATCTCAGATTGGATATATTACCATCACATCTATCAAAATCGGCCATAGCTACACCACCACCAGTAGAGCTAAATAATTCACTTCCTAAATAAAATGCAAGGTGACGTCCATCAGGAGAAAAAGTGATCTGGCCTATACTACCCATATTGGTTTTCAGACCCGTTGGATTTGTACTTTTTTTATGTACGCAATTTCCGTCAATTAAAAATGTGTATACCACATCGAATCTATTAGAAAATGTAACAACCCACCAGTCACGACCATTGCCATGACGAATAGCTGTAAACTGTCCAAGTAATGTGTCTCTCAATATCAATACATCTTTATCAATTATTTTACCATTAGGATTTAAATCATTTATCTTGAAATTAGTAAAAGACAATTTATATGTTAAATATCTACAATAATCAATAGTGTTATAAATAGTATAATAAATGTCTTCAACAGGTAAAATAGTTACATTCTGTGATCCAAGCATACCACCAGGTATCGCCATATTTTCATCTCCATAATTGTTATATTCCCATTCTATACATTCTACACTTGGATCTGGTATATCTGCGCCATAATTGATAGTATCGGCTATTGCCGTATTACTTGCATGTATTATAACTTGTCCATTAGAGTAAGCTATTAGATTGCCATCTTTATCACATATGCTTGTATTAGCACCATCCATATCCCATTCTCTATTCGGGTCTTCATAAATTCGTACGGGATCATAATTAAAATCAAAATTGGTAGAGCCCCAATTTTCTAGACCTTGTACGCCTCCATATTCAAGACCAAACATCCATACATGGTCTTCTTTTTGTGAAATACCACTAATACTATCAATCATTAAAACCAGCGCTATGATGATTATCCTAGTGATAAAAGTCTTTATATCTTTAACTGAAAAATTAGAATGCGTTTGAAGTTGATTATTTTCAACAGATTTTATAGTCTTCATAAAAATCGTCACCGATTGTTCACATCTATTTGTCCTTTTGTATGCTTTTAGAAAGTTTTCCATATTTCTACATTTTCACATTTACGTGCTATATTTTTACCAAAGGTAAGCTTTTTATTTTTATTACAAACTACTTCATTATTTAAAATTAGTAGGTGTCTTTCTGTTAACTGTAAAGTTGTTTTAGGATTATTTATGGAACTTGTGTAGTAATTTTAGGACGAAAAGCTGTCAAAACTCCCTATTTCCTCCATATCTACTCCGTACTTACTCCGTATCAACTCCCTACATGCTCCCTACACGTTCCGACTATACTCCCACCACATTCCCACTGAGTTCCCACTGAGTTCCCACTGAGTTCCCACGAGTTCCCACTGAGTTCCCACTAGATCCCACTAGCGTCGACTGATGCATTAAAGTATCAGTGGACGTGCATAAAAGTATCACATCAAAATTGGTCCGTTTTTTAATTAGCTGCTACCCTACTTCATAACCCATCATTAAACAACTGATTAACAATTACTTAAGGCTAAACACCTATATCAAAATAGAACTAAATATATGATACTACATATCCCTTATTAAAGCGAAATACCCATTTTTTTGATACATTTCGACCACTGCTTTCTGACTGATTTACCATTTACATCCGAAATTACATCCATTTAATCTTAAATTTACGTGCGCTTTCAATTCGAAATCGTACATTTGCGCAAATTTTACCAATAAGATAATGGAACGTAATCACATCATAGGATTTATATTGATTTTTGCAACGTTGATGTTGTGGAATGTTGCTTCTGCACCATCTAAAGAAGAACAAGCTGAAGCTAAAAGAATTCAAGACTCTATAGCTTTGGTCAATTCTGTGGACCCAACAGATACATTAGTCACGACACCAAGTGTTATAGATACTGCTGTGACTCCAAGTCTAGTAAATGATTCATTATCAAGCCAAGCAAACGTCATTAAATATGGCGCTTTTGCGTCTTCAATTTCTGGTTCAGAATCTGAAGAAGTACTTGAAAATGACTTTATTAGAATCACCTTTACAAATAAAGGTGGTAGAATAAAAGAAGCAATCCTAAAACAACACTATAAGACTGTAACGGATAGCACAGGTAACGATAGCAAAGAGTTGATTAAAATACTAAATAGCCCAAAAAACAAATTTGACTATACACTCGATGTACCCGGAGCTTTAAACAAATCAGTGAAAACCAGCGATTTGTTTTTTACAGCAGAAAAACAAGGTAATACCATCAGCTTTAAGGCAAAAGCAGGAGAAAATGGCTATTTCGAACAAAAGTATGAATTGCTTCCTGATGGATACACACTAAACTATAGCATAAAAACGAGTGGTTTAGGAAGTGTATTGGCTTCAAATACTAAGGATTTATCTCTATATTGGGAAAATCACTTGAGCAAATACGAAAAAGGTGCACAATTTGAGCAAAGTTATTCAACTGTCTATTTCAAAGAAAAGGATGAAAGAAGAGACTATTGCAATTGTGTATCAGACGATAGCAAAGACTTGAGCAATAAAAGTTTAGAATGGATAGCTCATACCAACCAGTTTTTTAATACCTCTCTTATTGCCAAAGGTCAGACATTTTCATCAGGTATTTTGACGACCAAAATGACTGACATCAAACAAAGTAGTGATGTAAAAGTAGTTACTTCTGATCTCAAAATTCCAATGTCAAACCTTGATAACGGAACATTTGAAATGGCCATGTACGTAGGTCCGAATGAATTCAAAAGATTGCAAGCCTTCAATAATGATCTTGAAGAAATCATTCCTTTCGGTTCAAGTATTTTCGGAACGATCAACAGATGGTTTATCCGTCCGTTTTTCGACTTCTTATCTACTTATATCGGTAGCAAAGGTATAGTCATCATCTTACTTATCTTCTTGATTAAGATGTTGTTATATCCACTCATGTACAAAATGCTTTACTCACAAGCAAAAATGGGTGCATTAAAACCAGAGTTGGCGCATCTTAAAGAGAAGTATAAAGATGATATGCAAAAACAACAAATGGAGACCATGAAGATCTACCGTGAGTATGGCGTAAGTCCGCTCGGTGGTTGCCTGCCTATGCTCTTACAAATGCCGATTTGGTATGCATTATTCAGGTTTTTCCCGGCATCCATTACCTTTAGGCAAGAGCCTTTCTTGTGGGCATCAGACCTTTCTACATATGATGTACTATTTAATTTAGGATTTGAAATACCATTTTTTGGCGCACACGTGAGTTTGTTTACATTGCTTTGGGCAGTCTCGACGATCGTATACACATATTACAACATGCAGAATATGGATCTTTCTGCCAACCCTGCCATGAAATATGTACAATATTTAATGCCAGTTATGTTTTTGGCATTCTTTAACAATTATGCATCTGGTTTGACTTGCTATATGTTTTTCAGTAACTTGATCAATATCCTTCAGACGGTTATAACCAAAAATTATATCTTTGATGAAGCCAAGATCAGGGCGCAACTCATGATTGAGAAGGATAAACCTAAAAAGAAGAGTGGTTTCCAAGCAAAACTTGAAGAAGCCATGAAACAACAACAAGCCGTTCAAGAGCAAAAGAAGAAGAAATAAGAGTATTTAAAAAGATCTGGGTCTCTAATATTACACGGCCCAACATCATAATTCTTATATCTCTGAGTGGTCAACATCGGCTCTTAAAATCTTTATTTAATCATACGCTTATGAAAACAGTCGGTGTCATTGGTGCCGGTAGTTTCGGTATCACAATTGCCAAAATACTTTCGAGAAATGTAGATGTCTTGATGTACTCCAGAAAATCTGAAGTCATCGACAATATTAATATTCGCCATGAACTCATGGGCAACCAATTGAGACCCAATATCACGGGCACGACTGATATTGAAAAAATGACTACATCGTGCGAATTATTATTTGCAGTCGTTCCTTCATCTAATTTTCGGAATATGATGAAAGACTTCTGCCCATATCTAAAACCTTCGCATATCATCATACAAGGTACCAAAGGACTCGACGTCAGTAGGATAAAAGAAGAAGATTACAACAATCTTAACTTCTCCAAGAGTGATATCTGTACCATGACAGAAGTCATCACCCAAGAAAGTTCGGTCATAAGAGTAGGATGTCTCTCAGGACCAAATCTTGCAAAAGAAATCTTATCTGGCCAACCTGCTGCCACCGTTATCGCTTCTGAATTTGATGAAGTTATTAAGTTAGGCCAGACGGTATTGAGTAGCAAAAAATTCTTTGCATTTGGGTCTCATGATCTCAAAGCAGCTGAAATTGCTGGCGCATTCAAAAACATCATCGCACTTGCTTCAGGAATTCTCGCAGGAATGGGTATGGGCAAAAACATGCAGTCATTACTTATCACACGTGGACTTAGAGAGATGATATATTTCGGTACAGCAATGGGAACTAGCGGTGCTGCATATCTCGGTATGGCTGGCATCGGTGATCTCATAGCAACTGCCACGAGTGAAGATAGCCGAAATTATACTTTCGGAAAAAGACTCGCTCAAGGAGAAGACTTTAACCATATCATGGCTACTTCGACAGAAGTTGTAGAAGGTGTAAGAACGTTAAAAATTATCAACCAATTGGCAAAACATGAAAAGCTTGTCCTACCTATTGTTCAGGTATTACATAAAGTCATTTTTGAAGGATTTGACATGCAGAGAGCGCTTGACTTCCTGATGAACGACAGTTTTGCAGTGGACGTGGATTTTTTGTAAAATAGCTTATACTTCTATCATTGGTCAAAGTCATTCAATATTAAATCTTTGACTTGGATGCGAATTTATTAGGAAAAACCTAAAAATCTATGCATTTTTGCCCCTTAGGAATAAATCATTTATGTCAAAATATATTAACAGAGATATCAGTTGGTTGTCATTCAACTATAGAGTGCTTCAGGAAGCTATGGATCCTTCTGTACCACTGTTAGAAAGGCTTAAGTTTCTAGCCATTTATTCATCCAATCTAGATGAGTTTTTTAGAATCCGAGTGGCTAACCACAGGAATCTTGCACGAGCAGATAAAACGACTCTTAAGACAGTGGCTTACTCTCCACAAGACCTTCTGAAAGAAATACTTACGATTGCGAATGATCAGCAAAAAGAATTTAGTAATATCTTCCAAAAGTCTATACTTCCTGAACTTAAAAAGAATAATATCCAGGTTGTTTCTTGGAGAAATCTTAATAAAGAGCAAGTTGCTTTTGTAGACACCTACTTCAATGAATACCTGCTTCCGTTTGTGCAACCCGTCATTCTTGCAGGTAAAAAAATCAAGCCTTTCTTAAATAATGGCGCGCTATATCTGGCCCTACACATGTACAGTAAAGACCAGGTAAAACTCGTGTCAGAATATGCTATTGTGAAGATTCCATCAGACCATTTGTCCAGATTTCTAGAATTGCCTTCTAAAAACCCAAAGGTCAAGCAGATAATCATGCTAGATGACGCAGTGAGACACAGTGTCAGGCTGATATTCCCAGGTTACAATATTCAAGACTCTTTCTCTATAAAATTGACAAGAGATGCAGAATTGTACATTGATGACGAATACACTGGAGATTTGATCGAAAAAATCAAAAAAAGTCTTAACAAAAGGAGCATTGGCGTGGCTTCTAGGATGGTATATGACCGCACAATGCCTAAACATTTTATTCATTATCTGATGAATGTATTTGAGTTAGATGAATTGGATTTATTGCCTGAAGGAAGGTACCATAACAATTCAGACTTTTTTAAATTCCCTACTTTTTCACTTAGTAATCTTAAAGATGCGCATTTACCACCTATTAGCATCGAAGAACTAGAAGGGTCGGATAATATTTTCGAAAGAATCAAAGAAAAAGACCATTTTATCCACATGCCTTATCATAGTTATGAATCGGTCATTAAATTCTTTGAAGATGCAGCTGCTGACCCCGATGTAACGCATATTAAGATCATTCAATATCGAGTTGCCAAGGTATCTAGAATCATGAAAGCGATCAAAGATGCTGTCAAAAGTGGCAAACAAGTCAGTACCTTTATTGAAGTGAAAGCAAGATTTGACGAAGAAGCAAACCTTAAGTGGGGCGAAGAACTCGAAAAAGTGGGTGTAAATGTATTTTACAGTATGCCAGGTTTTAAAGTCCATTCAAAGCTTGCCTTGGTAAGAAGATTAGAAAATGGCAAACCTAATCTGTATGCCTATCTTGGTACAGGTAACTTCCATGAGGACACGGCAAAAATCTATGCTGATTTCGGTATTTTTACTGCCGATAAACGAATGACTTCTGAAGTTGCTAGGGTTTTTACCTTCTTAGAAACCAAACAAAGGCCTACACAACCATTTGAATTCTTTGGCGTTGGTCTTTTCAATTTAAAGGAGAAATTTATTTCTTTGATAAAAAGAGAAATAGAAAACGCTAAAAAGGGCAAAAAAGCAAGAATGCTTTTGAAAATGAATAGTCTCCAAGATGAAGAAATGATTGATCTATTATATACTGCAAGTAAAGCGGGTGTCAAAGTGAAGTTAATCATTCGTGGTATTTGTTCATTAATCGCAGGTCAAAAAGGTCTGAGTGAAAACATCGAAGCCATATCCATAGTAGATAGATATCTCGAACATGCTAGGGTATTTATTTTCCATAATGACGGCGAACAAGAAGTGTATCTTTCTTCGGCAGATTGGATGGTTAGAAATTTACACTTCAGGGTAGAGACCGTTTTTCCTGTTTTAGATCCTGAGTTGGCAAAAACAATCATTACTTGTATGAATATCCAATTAAATGATAATGTAAAGTCAAGGGTATTGGATGCCAAACTTAGCAATAAATATCGCAGAAACAATGACGATATAGCTGTAAGAAGTCAAATAGAAACCTATTATTATATAAAGCGTAGAGAAGAAACCAAGTTGCTCGCTGAAAAACCGAACGAAAATCAAAAATAATATGCTGACAGCACTTTCACCCCTTGACGGTAGATATTTTCAAGTTACAAAAGAATTATCCGAATACTTTTCTGAATATGCTTTAATAAAATATAGAGTTCATATAGAGATCGAATATTTTAAAGCATTGGTTGCAATACCCTTACCGCAATTAGCTGATTTACCGAATGATATAACTGTTCAGCTAGACAATATTCTAGCCAATTTTACGGTGGAAGAAGCTGAACAAATTAAGGCCACAGAAAAAATAACCAATCACGATGTAAAAGCTGTAGAATATTACATCAAGAGCAAATTTGATCAGTTAGGTTTAAGTCAATACAAAGAGTTTATCCATTTCGGTCTCACTTCACAGGATATTAATAATACTGCATTTCCACTGATGATAAAGGATGGAATATCCAAAGTCGTCATTCCTTCTATCCAATTGATATTAAATGACTTACGCGACAAGTCAAAAGAATATGCGGGTATCCCAATGTTGGCGCGAACACATGGTCAGCCAGCATCACCGACGACATTAGGAAAAGAAATCGCTGTTTTTATAGAAAGATTGGAAGATGAACTGGAACTCTTAAGTGCCGTTAAATTTAAGTGTAAATTTGGTGGAGCTACAGGTAATTTTAATGCGCATAAAGTCAGTTATCCTGATATCGCTTGGATGGATTTTGGAGATCAATTTGCATCGGGTCTTGGTCTGAAACGTTCCCAAAATACTACCCAAATAGCTCATTATGATGATTTGGGTGCTATCTTCCATGCTTGGTCACGGATCAATACTATTCTGATTGACTTTTGTCGTGATATATGGACATACATATCGATGGATTATTTCAAACAAAAAGTAAAAGCAGGTGAAATAGGTTCTTCAGCGATGCCACACAAAGTAAATCCTATTGATTTTGAAAACGCAGAAGGAAATTTAGGTCTAGCTAATGCTATCTTTGGACATTTGGCAGAGAAGCTACCTATTTCTAGGTTGCAACGAGATTTGACAGATTCTACAGTCCTAAGAAATGTGGGCGTGCCATTCGGACACAGTTTGATTGCATACAGATCAATTCATAAAGGCATCGACAAACTATTGCTGAATGCACCAAAACTTGATGAAGATCTAGAAAATAATTGGGCAGTAGTGGCTGAAGCGATCCAAAACATATTACGTAGAGAAATGTACAAAGAGCCTTATGAAGCACTTAAAGATCTGACTCGTGGCAAAACAAGCATTACCAAAAACGATATTCATACCTTTATTGATACTTTAGATGTAAGTGAATCGATAAAAACAGAATTGAGAGCCATCACACCTCAGAATTATGTGGGCTACTATTAGAAGTAAAAGCATTATGTTTTATCTTTTTGCCATTGTATTTTTGGGTATTTGTTTTGTTATTTATCAAAAAAGACTCGTTTTATACGCATACTTTATGTCGAATATCAAAGAACAAAGAACGGTTTCACAAGTAGTAGACGATCTAAACGAAAAGATTGAACCTATTTATCAAGGATTTTTATCAAAAACAAACACATCAAGTCCGCCTGACAGTATCGTTTTACTTGCTTTTAAAGAAGAAAAGACACTTGAAATGTGGTTTTCTGTGGACAGTATATCCACCAAAGTAGCGACTTACCCTATCTTAGGTGCTAGTGGGTTTGCAGGTCCGAAGCTAAAAGAAGGAGACAAACAAGTACCCGAAGGATTTTATCATATAGAAGCATTAAATCCCAATAGTTTGTTTTATTTATCCCTAAGACTAAACTATCCCAACCCATTTGATTTAAAAATGGCAGCTATCGAAGGACGGGAAAATCCTGGGTCAGATATCTACATTCATGGCAAAACATCTTCTATCGGCTGTCTAGCAATGGGAGATGAAGTGATTGAACAAATATTTTACACAGTTGCAAAAACGGGGAAAGAAAAATTAAAAGTGGTCATTTCTCCATACGATTTCAGAACTGCAAATGAAATAGAAGTACCAAAAACTGCTTGGGTAAAAGATTTGTACCAAGAACTACAAACATATTTACAAGGATTTAACCATTAACGCTCCATCATTAGATTGGAATCATCAATAATTGAGTGTACTCCGAAAAGTCCTTAGTTCAAATAAAATGAGACACACTTATTCCTACTGCATTGATAATCAAACGTTTCCCTTTAGGGGCAGGGTTAAAAACGGTTGATTGTCAGTGAATTAATGTTTTCGGAATGGATTTATCATTACAAAGCCTGAAAAGGCTTTAATTTTAATAACCGTTGGTGTAACCTACGGTAAAAATGACTAAAAAAACAAGCCTGCATGGGCTTGAATTAATTAGATACTACATCTTCACCCACTTTGCCATAAATACACGTCCTTCATCATCTTGGATAGAAACCACATACATACCTGAATACCAAGTTACTGTGTCAATCAAACCTTGTTGTTTTGGAGCGATATGACCTGATGTTAAAAGACTTCCCGTAATGGAATGCACTTGATAATGGAGCCCTTCGTGACTTTCTTTATTTATGACCAATTGATCAATACCTGGGTTGGGATAAATGGAAAGTCCTGTAATCATCTGATCGTTTAAGGAACTAACCGTATCACACGCTTCTGGCACAAGCTTGTAGAGCAAAGTTGGAAATTCTTCAAAACACCTAAGTCGTGGACCATTAATACATTCTGGTGGGGTAATGATACCATAATTACCAAAGATTTTATGTACTGATCCTACCTTCTCGATAATATCGCCCATAAAATGACCCTGACTAAAACCATTTATGTTTTCTGTTTTAAATCTTTTTAATGGTTGGCCTGATTCAGAAAATACATAGTCAATTTCTTCAATGACCAATTGATAAGGTCCTGTATAAATCGTGTCAAGATCTAACCCATGCAGTTGATAATATCCAGCTTTGGATGAAATATAATAAGTGACAGTATCCCCTACTTTAGCGGTAAAATCGTAGAGTAGCTTCCATTGATCGTCTTCATAGAAATACATTTTATTATTCTTTTTATGAAAAGGAACTGTGCTTTCACTCAGGTAGATGCCATTATCCGTAACACCTAAAATTAGACTCCACTGCTGTTTTATAATGGTGTTTGACCTTACATTTATGGTGTTAATACCTAATTCACATGCTTGACCACCAAATTCTTCTTTCCAGGTCGTACTATACCATGTAGACTTAGGGTCTAAATCAGAATACGAGATAGGAGGTATTGGTTCTTCCCAGCAGCTACTTATTGTTTCACTTTTCCAAACTAAAGTACCATATCTATAAAAACAAGTCAGACTATTATAATCAAAATCTATGTAACAATAACCCATAGCTGCTTCAAATACGCCTTGTGCAGGACCTATACCTTCTATCCAAGTAATATATGGTGGTTCATCTGGATGGCAACTCAATTCCAATACCTTTCGCAACTGGCCAGCAAAATCATTTATTATTTTAGTTGAAATGACATATAAGGTGTCTTCTCCTTGATTGATGGCTAAGTAATCGCCCACTTCCAGATTCATATCCATCACCAATACTTCAACCTCGTTATTCATAGAATCGAGTAACCACAACTTACCATCGAGTTCTCTAGCATATTTTTGGGTAAGTTCCCAATTATTGCCCGTACTGTCTTGAGAGTATAAAATCCTATGGTAGTAATGGTTTTCTATTAAAATGCTATCTTCAGCAATCGAATGTCTGCCGTAATTAACTGCTCCAATAAAACCACTACTCTTGACCGTGTACCAAATGTGCTTAGTGTTTAAAACCTTTGCAAATGAAGATACTGTAGATGATGGCGTTGCCGCATATGTGGTAGAAGTTAGGTAGCAAATTCCAAGTAGCGTAACAAAAGATGATAATAAGTTTTTCATGACAAAGTGGTTTAGTTTTAAAAAATGTAATCAAAAACGAGAATTCAACATAGATGTACATCAAAGTTGAATTCCTTCTGTAAACATACATTATACATTTGAAATCAACAAATATGCATAGTAATATTTGTAATAATTGACTTGTGGGCGACTTAAATGATGGATTTGGTGTATTTATTGATGAAGTAAAGGATGAAACCTTGTGTGTTTGTGGTGTGAGATTCACAAGAATTGTGATTACTTTCAGATCATTATGTCGTCCCTACGGGACTCGGTTTATGGGGTCTAATTATGTTTTTTTTCTACCCATATTTAGTGCCTAAAGGCACAGAGATAATTTGTGCATTTAGCAATCGCCTAATTTACCCAAGGAAAGTAAGCCTAACCTTTTAAATTAAACATTAAACCTTACACATTAAACCTTACACATTAAACCTTAAACATTATACCTTACACCTTAAATATCACCTTACAACAATAATCTCCTATCTCATTGATACTGAATGTAAATGGGTCTTGGGTGTAAACTCAAAATTTCTTTTGCGGACATCAATCTATGTGGGGACGATTGCACATCATTTTTGTAAAACAATTTGAAACCAGAGAATTGTACTGGTTCATTCGTGATGGCATTTTTGTAAGAATTAACTTTTTTAGCTGGGAAACCGAATCCATCCATACTCATGACAACTTGAACTTCAGGACAGGTTTTGATCTTCTTATATTCGGTAACCATTCCTTTGGTAAATCTGTGGACTACAAGAATTTTGGGAGGCAAGTTATTTTTCTTAACCAATTCAGCTAGGTATGCTATACAATAATTAATATCGTCTGCATTCATACTTCCTATCTTTTTACCTGGTACATGACCTGTATTCATTGCCCATTCAGGATCTATACCTAAATGAATATCAGGCATAGACAGGTACTTTTCTAGTTCTGGTATTTCTGCTTGGAGTGTACTATGTCCAACTTGCACATCAAGAATTGTAATTGCGTCAATTGAGTTTGACAATTCCAAAACCTGATCTATTTGTGAATCTGGCATTCTAAGTCTGTATTTGCCCCCTTTGCCTGGTGACTTTTGAGCAGTGACCGCTATATAATGCAATGCCGGTATGGCCTTAGTTGTGGTGTCTGCTTTATTCCAATATTCAACTTCACTTTGGAGTTTAGCGAGCATGTCTTCTGAAGGTTTTTGGCCTAAGATACCCATTCCTGATGTGTAAAGATTGCCATAATAAGCGATGACCCTATTAAAAGGTAAAATAGCTCCCGGCAAAGGGTAAGCCGTCTTGGGTGGCCATTTAGATGTAACGGTATCGTGGGATAAATACGCCATTTTCTGATCATATAATCCGGTGTCTAAAACAGGAATTACTGCTTCCTTTTTCTCAGCAACTAAAGTATCAACTTCTGTCTCTGATGTATCATAAGGTTGTGAAATCTTGGACTCACTGAGCGATTGTTTACAACTGTAAAGACTAAAAGCAATAAAAGTATATAATAAATATTTGGTCATTGGTGGTGTTATTACTTTGCAAGATAGGCTTTTAAAGTGTGAATGATCAAAATCTTTGTTATAATATCGATATAAATGAAAAATCCCTTGCAAATATGGTGATCTGCAAGGGACGATATGTTTTAGGAATGAGATATTATAAATAATGCAAATATGATGCCACGTTTTTATTTAATGGGCTTCCAAATTCATTTGGAAGTATAATCATGTTTGCAATCGAAGATTGCAATACCAATAAAGAATACCTATTGCTTCACAAATTTCAGCGTCTTTACTTTTTGGTCGATGGCTATTCTTACGAAGTATGAACCAGGTGTAAAGGATTGGGTATTTATTTGAATCTCATGAGCGCCTGTGGACAAGGTCTTACTCGTGATGACTTCTATTTGCGATCCGATGGCATCAAATATGGTGACGTTCACGTGTTTACCAGTATTGACGAAGTTAAGATAGGTGTATTGATGGCAAGGATTGGGTGCAACATTGGCTTGGATGATTACTTGGGTATCATCTGTGGCACTTGGCGCCGAACAGTCTTTTATAAATGGTATCTTTTGAAAATCATCAAATAAAACTTCTCTGACTGCATCTTCTTTGGCACCTAACCAATCTATCAGCAAACTTGCATATACGGATCTGAAGTCAAACTGCATAGGAACACCTTCTTGTGCGGCAACGTCTGCACTGATTTCTGGATTTTCGCCATAGACACCTTGATTGACACAATTGCCAAAAACTATCAATGGCGCCGCTGTTCCATGGTCTGTACCATAACTATTATTGGCTCTGATCTGACGACCAAATTCTGAGAATGTCATGCCCACTACCCTTTCTTGTATGCCCAAAGATGCACAATCTTCCATAAATACAGCTACGGCGTCAGAGACGTTGGCTAGAAGTGTTGCATGGTCTCCATTCACAGTATCATCTATCATGACTTGATTGGCGTGGGTATCAAAACCACCAAGAGAAACCACATAAATTTTGGTACGAAGTCCGCCTGAAATCAGTTGAGCTACAACTTTTAATTGGTCTGCGAGTCTGTTTCCTTCTGGATAAGTTGAGATATTATTTCCTTTATCAAATGATTCTAAAACATTGACAGCGTAAGCATTAGATTGTTTGATAGTTGTTTTAATAAAATCCAATTCCATACCATAACAGGTCGTATCATTAGTAGCAGCTACAGTTTCCGTTACTAATTTTACAGTGGTTTCATTGACCAAAGAATAACTGAAATTCCCTATCGGACCTTGGCAAGTTTCGGAAACTACGGCACCAAGCGTGATGGCAAATGGATCAGGATTTTCTTCATTGGGATAACCCACAGGATATCCAGGATATTGTTGGTCTAGATACCTTCCTATCCATCCTGTTGACAAAAACTCATCAGAAGCTGATGCCGAAGTCCATATATCTGTCGATCTGAAATGTGATCTATTTTGATTGGGATAACCTACAGATTGGACCACTGCCATCTTGCCATCATTATACAAACGGTGCAAGCCACTCATGGATGGGTGCAAAGCTGTTTTATCTACCATTTTCAATAACGATGACTCAGGAAGTACAAGTGTAGGTCTTACGGCATTCAAACCCTGGTATTGATCCACGGGAATCACCATATTGAGTCCATCATTTCCACCATTGAGCTGAATGATTACCAAAACGCGATCACCATCATTGTTAATGAGATTAAACAAAGAAGACTTAGCAAAAGCGGATACTTCCATTCCACCCAATAATATAGGAAGTGACATCAATGAACCTGACTGTAAAAATTGTCTACGTTGCATCTTTATTTTTTTATTAAGTTGTTGAATATGAGTTAATAAATAGATGGATTAACTCAAATGATATTCTGGCATTCGCATCATGTAAACGAGCAAACTTCTCACCCTATTCAGTACTGCTTGACGTTTACCGACATTGCTCGGGTCCGCTTTATAGGCGTTGTACACATCTGTCCATGTTTGTTCATTCAATCCTAGCAAAAATTCACTTTTTAGCGTGGCAAATTGATTATCTGCAACGGGTTTTGCATGTACGATGATGCCAAAAGATCGGATGACTTCATCTACATCGGCCGGATTTGCAAATTTATCTAAAGTTAGAAATGGATCAATCTGAATACGTCCTTGTCCCTGAGGAAAACCTGTAGTTACAATTGCATCATTATATGATTGTCGGGCTGGCAGTGAAGTAGCATTTAGCCACAATCTGTAATATGAAGGCGACTGGTAGTATGCCTGCCAACCTGCCACAGATGGCGCTTGAAATATAGCCATTTGTAACACAAAAGTAGATTGATATAGAGTATTTAATATCCTTTGTTTCTGAGATGCATCCGCTGGAAATACCATTTCAAACTGATTAACTGGATTGATCAGGAAGTCTACTGGATTTTTGATCATGCCACCGATGACACACTCATCATAAAAGTATTCACTGGACAATAGTGCTTTGATCGCTGGAACCAGATTATAGTCATTTTCTCTAATCAATGCTGCCATTGGCTCGATGATTTTAGATTCTATATTTTCATCGATAGTAAAATAAACAAACCATCTGTACAACTTTCTAGCAATAAAAAGAGATACTTCTTCTTTTGTAAAAATAATGTCTATCAGATTTTTATATTCTTGATCGCCCGCATTATTGATGACCACATTGCCGAATCTGTGCGATAAGGTTTTATTCGTTGTATCATGCCGCGCCACTCTAAATTCCGTCCTAATAGGAAGGTTATTTCTAACATCGATCCAACCTGTCAAACATTTTGCGACTTCTTTTACATCTTCTTCCGTAAAGGTAGTATAATCGCCCGGACCCACTTGATCACCTTTTCCGAGGGTAAATAATTCCATCAACTCTCTAGCATAATTTTCATTGGGCGCTTGTCGAGTATTGTCTCTACCATTCAGATAATTGAGCATAGCAGGATCAATCGTAATATCTTTAGTCAGTTGTTTAAAATTGCCCAAAGCTTGTGATCTAAGTAAAGCTATATACTTGTATGAATACCTAGGATCATTGATATCTGCGGTGACAAAGTGATTGTGCCAGAAAAGCGTCATTTTCTCACGAATATTCGGCCGACTATTGATCATTTGTTCAAAGGACCATGTGCGAAGTGACGTCGTTCTATATCCATTCACATTGCCTGTAGCACCTTTATCTACCCAAGTCTCTCCTATGGGCACATCGGGATCAAGATCATAATTGATGTTAATAGGTGGCGCTGGCGCTGGCAAAACTTCAAAAAGTCGCTCGATGCATTGACTCAAAGTAAGATTACCGAAAGTATTTATGTTTTCCCAATTGGCGCCAAAAGTCGTTCTTCTTAATAGATGAGCGGCAAGATGCTTAGACCAAGGACCTGAATATTTATCAAATAATGCCATAAAAGTTGTTTTTATGATTGTTAAGAACCGAAAACTGAAGTTAGACCTTCGAAACACAAAAGGTTTAATCACTCATGTTAAAATTTGCATAAATATCTAAACCTACACCTTAAAGACAACAAATTAAGGTTTGTACTCATTATTTTCAAAGAAAAATCAATAGAGTTGATATTTTTTATGGTAAAAGCTACAACCAAGCATGATTTTGGCACAAAGACACTAAGGAAAAAGATAACTTCTATCGATAAATTTCACATTCTCATCTAGATATCAAAACATTATTTCCTATTTTTACATTTATACTAAGTGCTCTGTCAAGATAATAAGTTAAATCATAACAGAGCACTAATCCATTATTTAAAGCAATTTTTCATCAATCAACTGAATGACTTTACTGTCAAAAACATTCTGTAAAAAACATCTTCTACAAGGAGCTGCTTCACTAGACCAAAAGTATGATATAGAAATTTTTGATTCTATCAATGGTGTAGAAGAAGCGTGGTCTGTAATATCTTCTGCGCATGACATTTTTTACAGTGCTGAATTCCTTAGGTGTGTGGAGACTTATCCTGCGTCAGGTATAAAACCTTACTACGCCATCGTAAAAGACAGTGACAATTCAGTAGGTATCATCTATTTCCAATCTAAATCTGTAAAACTCCGAGAAAATCTTCGTTACCACAAAGCTGACCATAACTCAACTATGTCTCTCCTTGCCCACCCTATCAAACAAGCTGTGGTCAATGCCATCAATTTTGAAACCATTGTTTGCGGTAATTTGCTTTTGACAGGCAAGTATGGGTTTTACTTTAAAGATACGGTGCCAAGAGATGATCAATTTAACATCGTCCGAAAAGCGATAGACAAACTTATAGATTATCTTAATACTTTAAACATCAAACCAGGTTTGGTCTTGGTCAAGGACTTTTTTAGTCAAGATATTCCCGTCAAAGCGGAACATCAAGCCGATTATACCAAATTTACGGTCCAACCCAAGATGATCTTAAATCTAGATCCGAATTGGAAAACATTTGACGATTATCTCGAAGATATGAAATCAAAATATAGGGTCCGTGCCAGAAAGGCAATGCAAAAAGCAACCAATATCAAAAAAGTAGTCTTCCAAGAAGAAGACATCGCAACCCATCGCAAAGTCATACACACATTATATAAAAACGTATCAGATCAAGCAGATTTTAACGCCTTTGTCCTCCACGAACAATACTTCGAAAATCTAAAAGCGGCACTTGGAGACAAAATGACTTTTACAACTTATTGGCTAGATGATAAGATGGTGGCCTTCTTTACGAGTATCAAAAACTATGATGTCCTAGATGCACACTTCCTCGGTTATGACCCTGTATACTTACAAGAAAACCAACTTTACCTAAATATGCTTTACGATCTAGTAAGAGAAGGCATAGACAAAAAAGTAGCACAAATAGATATGTCGAGAACAGCTGTAGAAATAAAATCTACGGTAGGCGCTATCCCATACGATATGTTCCTATACCTAAAACATACTAATGCGATGCTGAATAAAACAGTAGATTTTGTATTAGGGCTCGTCAAACCTGAAGATCAATATGTGATCAGAAGTCCGTTTCGGGATGAGTAAGCGGAGCACTTCTCTCAATGGCTAAGATTAAATAGAATCGACTGATGAGCACCTTGCAAAGGTGCCCCTTAAGCGATTCCTACTTATGATAAATTGAATTAAAAAATTTTAAACCTGTAATTAGTTTCGCTCATCAGTATTTCCTGCGGTCAGCTTAATGGTCGTAAGAGAGATAGCATCAACTGATGACCACCTTGCAAAGGTGACCCTTAAGCGATTCCTACTTGTACATTAATTGTATTCAATAACTCTAAACCTGTAATATCTTTCGCTCACCAGTCTTCTCTACGGTCATCATAATGGTCGAAAGAGAAATAGAATCGACTGAGGAGCACTTTCAAAGGTGCCCCTTAAGTGATTCCTGCTAGTATATAAATTGAATTTCAATAACTTTAAAAGAAGTAACTTTCGCTCATCAGTCTTCCCTACAGTCAGCTTAATGGTCGAAAGAGAGATAGAACAAAATTAAGCGCCCATTGAATTATGTATTGGTAAACAAATATCTCTTTTGTATATTTGCTGTTCATATTACAAAACATTCTATTTTATAAGCTAAATTGTATTATGTTAATTCAATTACTAGATATTGCAAGATCTTTTATATGACAGAAGAACAAGTATTATTATGGCATAAAATTCGATCGTTTGATATTGACGATAGTGATTCTACTTTCACATTTACTGACAGATTAGCAAGAGAAAATGGATGGACTTTTAGTTATTCAGTTCGAACCATTGAAGAGTATAAAAAATTTATTTTCCTTTTATGCAATTCAAACAAACAACTAACACCTTCTGATCAGGTTGATCAAGTTTGGCATTTACATCTTTTATATACTAAATCGTATTGGAAAGAACTGTGCGAAAAAACAATTCAAAGGGAGATTCACCATGGGTCTACCAAAGGAGGCCAAAAAGAAAAAGAAAAATACAACAACTTCTACGAAGATACTAAAAAAACGTATAGAGAAATATTTCAAAGTGAACCACCAATAGACATCTGGCCAACTAGTAAAGTGCGCTTTAAGGAAATAAATTTCATTCGTGTTAATGCTCATAAATACTGGATAATCCCTAAACTAAAATTTTTACAATGAAGGAACTAACTCTTTTAACACCAGCCGAAACGTTATTGATTTTATCCCCTGCTACTTCAAAGTTAGAAGAATTTGCTAGGATTACTTTTTACAATCTTTTATTGCGTAAAATTCTTATTATTGAATGTAAGAAAACCAGAGGAGAAACTTACTATGAGATCAATAAAATTCAACAATTTGTTAGTCTTGGACCAAACTTTAACAGTTATAATCTAGAAAAGCACGAATCAATATTCTTAATACCTTTCAATAATGACTTAGAACTTAAATTAAGCCTTAGAAACCTAGTTAAAATAGTATTTGAAGGCATAAAATCAACGGATGAATTCAAAATGAAATACCTTTACAATCATAGAATTTCTATATATTTTTCATCAAACCTATTTCAACGTTTATTGGGAATTAAAAAGATAAATTCTTTAGGGCTTGAGCTACAAAAAAAGATATCTCATTTTTTAAATCATTTAGAAAAAGAACTTGATCTCTCTAAAAATAAAAAAGCAAATCTAGACTTATTAGCAGAAAGATTAATGTCAATAAATGGAAATATATTCCTCTTTAAAAACATTAATGGACAAGATTTTGAAGTTTTGAAGAAATATGATGATAATAAACGTGAGACACATCATATGAATACCTACAATGATTATGGATTATTTTATTTACATACTAATCAATACTCAGATAGCAACTTTAATTTTATATCTGAAACAACAAATATATTTCATGACTGTATCAATTCATCATCTCCTTCTGATTTTATTGGATCTGACTCAACAGACATTTCAGGAGATAGTGGTTGTTCCGGATGCGGAGGTTGCAGTTAATTAAAATTAAGTCTTGAAAGAAAGCCAAGATCTATATGATGACAATTTTGTAAAAAGATTATTTGACAGAATGCCTTAGGTTATGTATTTAATCATCAAAAACTTAATCATTCGCCCTCTCCTTTTCACCAAAATATGTTAAAGTTCAAAATTTTAACTTTTCCATAAAATGCACTTAGTCGATTTTGTTCGTTCATCAGATATTATATAATTTATTAAACATATATTTATCTATGGCGTCAAAAGCTGAGACCGGGCACATTAAAAATCTTGCCCACTTTGAAGACTTGATATCTTACTGTCAGTCTTATGGATCGGATTACAATCCGAGTAATCCACTTAATACTGTTGCACACCTACAGGTTACTATCCTTTGTTCCTATCTTTCAAAACTTCCACCACATCTTCCAATGTACAGCCCTTTGCTTGCAATATGATCAGGTAGTGGAATAATAAATCGGCCGCTTCGCCTAGAAATAGGTCCTGATTGTCATCTTTGGCTTCGATGACAAGTTCTACGGCTTCTTCGCCTACTTTTTGGGCAATCTTATTGATACCTTTGGCAAACAAGTCCGCCACATAAGAATTTTGGATGTTAAATCTACTTTTTCGTTCGGTGATGGTGTCTTCTAGCTTTTGTAAAAAGGACAGATGCGACGACTCATTTTTTTGTCCCCAACACGTATCATCTCCCGTATGACATACAGGACCATTCGGTTTCACCAAGGCCAAAATAGTGTCTTGATCACAATCCAATGTCATTTTTTCTACCATCAGGAAGTGACCACTTTCTTCGCCTTTGGTCCACAATCTATTTTTGGTGCGACTATAAAAAGTGAGTTTGCCCGTTTCGATCGTGACAGTGAGTGCTTCGGCATTGGCATATCCCAACATCAACACTTGTCTAGTGGATATATCCTGCACTATCACAGGAACAAGTCCGTTTCCTTTTTCAAAATTTATGGATGATATGTTTATCATGATTTGTTTGTTTATATTTAAAATTTAAACCCATCCTAAATCCTTCCCTCAAGAAGGACTGTGTGACGCCAAAGCGTTAAGGACTTTAAGAATCCCTCCAAATAAAGCATTAATAAATTAATCGCAAGTGCCTCCATCACAACCGAACAGCGATACCTTCTTTTGCCAAATCCTTCTTCAAGTCCGGAATTAGGACTTCTTGGTAATGAAATATGCTTGCTGCCAATCCTGCGCTGACGTCCGTCTCCTGAAATAGCGATACGAAATGTCCTTGATTGCCTGCGCCACCTGATGCGATTATGGGAATAGTCAAGGTGTCATTCAGCGTTTTTAAAGCATCTAGGGCAAATCCTTGTTTGGTGCCATCATGATCCATGGATGTAAATAATATCTCTCCGGCACCGCGTTCCTGAGCTTCCTTTGCCCATTCGAACAGTGATCTTTCGGTCGGTTTTTGTCCTCCGTGGGTGAATACTTTCCATGT
This sequence comes from Saprospiraceae bacterium, assembly GCA_035299145.1. GTDB lineage: Bacteria > Bacteroidota > Bacteroidia > Chitinophagales > Saprospiraceae > OLB9. The sequence continues at coordinate 178,075 of DATGWZ010000021.1, read as the reverse complement.
TCCTGCTATACATTTTGCATCGATGGCGACGATGAGACATTGCGCTCCGTAAAGTGATGCGATTTTAGTGATGAGTTCAGGATGTCTGATAGCGGCAGAGTTGACACTGACTTTGTCGGCACCTTTTTGAAGCAGATCGTACACTATTTTTTCATCACTGATGCCACCACCTACCGAAAAAGGAATATGAATATTCGCTCCTACACTTTCTACTAGATCTATGAGTGTTTTTCGATTTTCGATGGTTGCACCGATGTCCAGAAAAACCAATTCGTCGGCGCCTTCTAGACTATATTGCCTTGCCAGTTCTACAGGATCACCTGCGTCCCTTAGTTGTAGGAAATTGGTGCCTTTTACCGTCCGCCCATCTTTAATATCCAAACAAGGAATGATTCTTTTTGTCAACATATGTTATGATTTTCCAAATAGGTCATCCATCTTTATTTTCCCTTCATAAATAGCTTTGCCGATGATGATACTTTCCATGCCCATCTCTCGCAATCTACCCACTTCATCTATATCATGTACACCACCTGAAGCTATCAATTGCACATGCGGAAAGCTTTTTACTATCTCCGTGTATAATGATTTTGACGATCCAGCCATCATGCCATCTTTCGCGATATCTGTACATAAAAACATGTTTGCACCTGCAGCCAAATAGCTTTTGATAAAGTAAAATATATCTTCATCTGTCACTTGCTGCCATCCATGCGTAGCAATTTTTTGATCCACAACGTCCGCCCCGATGACAATTCTGTCCGCTCCGTATTTTTGTATCCAATGGAATACTTCTTCCCGACGATGGACTGCCGCACTTCCTATGATCACCCTAAAAGCGCCCAAGGTAAGTAAGGTTTCTAAATCAGCTTCCGTACGAATGCCGCCACCTGTTTGTACTTTCAGCCCCGACTGTGTGATGATAGCTGCGATCAATTTCCGATTATGATTCGATGGATTTTTGGCAGCATCGAGATCTACAATATGGATGTACTCCGCACCTTTACTTTTGAAATATTGTGCCATTTGAAGTGGATCATCATTATAGACAACCTTCGTATCGTAATCACCTTTGGTGAGCCGCACACATTTCCCATCTATGATATCAATAGCCGGATAAATATTTGTTTGTTTGGTTTGCATTATGTTAATTAAATATAACTATTAGGATTAAGTATTGCTATGATTATTTTGTCAAATTTTTTGCAACTTTTGGCAAAAATAGCGCCAAAACAACTTTACGTTTGTTAATAACCACGGATTTACATCCGTGGTTATTAATATTCCACCCCGTTGGGGTTAGACCTGAATATTTATAAATTTATAAAATTCTCCATCATCTTTTGCCCTATCTCACCCGACTTTTCAGGGTGGAATTGCACAGCATAATAATTACGGTATTGCACAGCTGCCGAAAAAGGAAAAATATAGTCACAACTAGCTATGGTCTCCTTAGATATTGCAGCGAAATAGCTATGGACAAAATATACATAACTATGGTTCGGAATATCTTCGAATAGTGGATTTTTGGGATCGATCTGTATCGTATTCCATCCCATATGTGGCACTTTATGATGACCATCACTTTCAAATTTCTTGACGCTGCCAGGTATAATGCCTAGACAATTTACATCTCCTTCTTCTGAAAAATCATACATCAACTGCATCCCAAGACAAATACCCAAAAATGGTTTTTGATACGTCTTGAGCGTAGGAATAAGTCCTGACATCTCCAAAGAATCCATAGCTGATGCCGCATGACCCACACCAGGAAGAATCAATCTATCTGCCTCCCGTATCTCATTTTCATCAGCGGTCAATACATATTGCTGCCCCAATCTATCCAAGAGATTGGTCACCGATTTGGTATTGCCTGCCCCATAATCTACTATTGCGGTCATAATATCTTGTTATAAATTAAATGGAATATTCCATCCCTCCTACAAACTCCCTTTTGTACTAGGTATATCCATCGCCAAAACATTCCGAGTTTTAGCCATCAAGATCGCTTTAGCAAATGCTTTAAAAATAGACTCTATGATGTGGTGCTCATTTGTCCCTTTGGCTGAAATATTTAGATTGCACTTGGCATGATCAGAGAATGACTTGAAAAAGTGGTAAAACATTTCTGTCGGTACATCACCTATTTTTTCTCTTTTGAAATCCACATCCCATACGATCCAAGGCCGTCCGCCAAAATCTAGCAAAACCTTTGCATCAGCTTCGTCCATCGGAAGTGCAAATCCATATCGCTGTATCCCAGCTTTTTTGCCCAAAGCATCATAGACCAACTGACCCAATACTATGGCCGTATCTTCGACGGTATGATGTTCGTCAATGTGCAAATCTCCATCTGCTTTTATGAACAAATCGATCTGCCCATGTTTAGCGATTTGCTCGAGCATGTGATTAAAAAAAGGTAAGCCTGTTTGGATATCGCAGACGCCAGTTCCATCAAAGTTGATACTTCCTTTGATCTTGGTTTCTGATGTATTTCTTATCGCCTTCGACTTTCGATCTAAGGTAGATAAAAATTGCCATACTTCCTTCCATGCTGATACTTCGATGTAGGTTTCAGAACGACCTTTTACGGTGCGATCAAAGCTATTAAACAATATACCTTTGGCACCGAGATTGACAGCTAATTGCATATCGGTTATACGATCGCCAATGACAAATGAATTTTCTAAGTCATAATTCCCTTTAAGATACTTGGTAAGCATGGCCGTACCAGGCTTTCTATATGGACTATTTTCATGGGCAAAACTTCGGTCTATACACACTTGGTCAAAGACGATATCCTCTCCTTGGAGCGTTCGGATCATCAATTCATGCACTGGCCAAAAGTCTTTTTCAGGAAAACTTTCTGTACCGAGTCCGTCTTGATTTGTGACCAACACCAACAAATAATCTAACTTCCTAGCGATCTCTCCAAGATAATAAAACACACCTGGTAGAAAGGTCATCTTGTCTATGTGATCACATTGCTCGTCATGTGGTTCCTTGAGTATTACGCCATCTCTGTCGATAAATAATATTTTTTGCATCAGATCAATTTTGTTGTTGAAATAAAAGAAGGGATTGTTTAAGTTGTTCATTTTCTTCAGGTGTGCCTATTGTAAATCGGATACAACCTTTACATCTGAATTCTTTGTCTCTATTGCGTGCCACGATTCCTTGTGATAATAAAAAGTCATAAAGTTTAAAAACATCTTTCACTCTGACTAATATGAAATTTGCTTCTGAAGGAAAGACTTCTTCGACATAATTTAAAGTACCCAAAACCTGAAATAATGACGTCCGTTCTGCTTTTATTTGTTGTATTTGACCATCAATATTTTCTCTATCAGATATGATATCGATGGCAATTTCTTGGGTCGCACTATTAACATTATAAGGTGGTTTTATCTTATTAAGTATAGCGACAATTTCAGTGTGCATAAAGGCGACTCCCAATCTAATACCTGCTGCGCCCATCGCTTTTGAAAGCGTTTGTAAGATAATGAGATTGGGAAATTCATCTAATTTTGAAACCATACTTGGCGTCGCTGCGAAATCTAGATAGGCTTCATCCACGACCACCAAACCATTAAATGATTGACAAATATAACTCAGATTTTCTATGGAAATACAATTGCCAGAAGGATTATTGGGTGAACATAAAAACAAAATTTTAGTCTGTTTATAAACACATGCTAATAAGGAATCGATATCTAATCCAAACTTTTCGTTTAGATCATGATAATTTATTTGGACATCATTAATATCCGCAGAGACTTTATACATGCCATAAGAAGGCCGCACAGTAAGAATATTATCCACCTTGGGTTCGCAAAATGCACGAATCAATAAATCAATAATTTCATCCGAACCATTACCAATAAAAATGTGCTGCTTATCTACGCCACGCCATTCACTAATCGTTTCCTTCAACTTTTTTTGGTAAGGATCAGGATAACGATTAAATGCCCAGTTGTAAGGATTTTCATTGGCATCCAGAAATATTTTTGCATCAGATGTAAATTCATCACGAGCAGAACTATAAGGTGTCAGTGCCGCCACATTCGGACGAACAAGATTTAAGACAGATGCTATGGTCATAATCTATGATTAAATTGAAGTTGATAAATTTTCTAACCAATCAGAGACTTTAGTTTGTCTTAGCGTCTCGCTAAGATAAAGTATCATAAGGCTTCTAGCCTGACACTTATTGTTGTTTACTAAGGCAAGATGCCTAAATATACTGCATCGTAGCTCGGAAGCTACGACGAACGGGAGTGTCAATGCCGCCACATTCGGACGAACAAGATTTAAGACAGATGCTATGGTCATACTCTATAATTAAATTGAAGTTGATAATTTTGCTAACCGTACTTTCACCGCATTGGCGTGCGCTTGCAATTGTTCGCCTTCTGCCATAGTGATGATGGTTTTTCCAAGCGATTGTATGCCTTCTTTGGTGATGGATTGGAAAGATATTTTTTTAGTAAAAGCATCCAAATTCACACCACTGTAACTCCTAGCCCACCCATTCGTAGGTAACGTGTGATTTGTACCCGATGCATAATCACCTGCGCTTTCAGGACAATAATTCCCTAAGAAAACAGAACCCGCATTTTTGATATAAGGAATATAATCCGAAGGCTTTTCAGAAGCGATGATAAGATGTTCAGGTGCATATTGGTTGATAAAATCAAATGCATTATTTACGTCAGCAATGACGATGGCTTTACTATGCGCTAAGGCTTGTTTCGCTATAGACTTCCTTGGAAGATCTTCCATTTGTTTTTCTATTTCCATCAAGGTTTCTTCCAATTTTTCTTTATCAGAAAGTACCAACATGACCTGTGAATCAGTCCCGTGTTCTGCTTGTGCCAGCAAGTCCGCAGCCATAAAAGCAGGTACGGATGTCGCATCTCCATAAACCAACACTTCGCTAGGTCCAGCAGGCATATCGATTGCTACACCATAGTTTTGTGCAAGTTGTTTGGCAGCAGTCACATACTGATTGCCAGGACCAAATATCTTTGCCACAGCAGGAATCTCTTTGGTGCCAAATGTCATCGCAGCAATAGCCTGAGCACCACCTACCAATCTTATTTCTTGGTTGCCACAAAGTAAGGCAGCGTACAAAATAGCAGGATGGATATTACCCAATTTATCAGGTGGCGTACACAAAATAACTTGACCACAACCCGCAATTTGAGCAGGAATGGCGAGCATCAAAACGGTAGAAAACAAAGGCGCCGTACCACCAGGAATATAAATGCCCACTTTTTCTATCGGCACAGAACGCAAGCTGCAATTGATGCCTTCCATGGTTTTGACTTCAATGTCAACTGTTTTCTGGGCTTCATGAAATTTGTAAATATTTGCATAAGCGGTTTGGATAGCTTCCTTGAGATCAATAGAAATATTGATCGACTCCAAGCTGATTCCATTCAAATCTAAAACCGAACTTGGTAAACAGATGCCATCAAATTTCTCTGTGTAATTACGTACAGCAGCGTCTCCATTTCTTTTTATTTCGTTAAAAATGGTCTGAATCCCTGTAGTAAGCAGCGCCTGATCGATACTCGGTCGCTGACACAATTCCGCATATTGTGATGCTGATGGTTCAAATATTTTGTGTATCATGATGTTTGTTTATGTGAAATTTATTGATCAAATAACCATATTATCAACAGGAACTACCAAGATGCCTTCTGCGCCATTGTCTTTTAATTTTCGGATCACCGACCAGAAATCATTTACATGAATTACGGAATGCAAAGAACTCCATCCTTCTTCTAATAAGGGAAGTACTGTCGGACTTTTAAGCACAGGCAATATTTTGCTTACCGACGCTATCTGATGGTTGGGAATATTGAATAAAATGTATTTGTGGTCACGACCTTTTAGCACAGATTGCACTCGAAAAATGATCTCATCTATCCATTCTTTTTTATCTTCCATAGACTGCATATTGGCAGCGATGCAAGCTTCAGATTTTAGTAGAATATCTTTTTCTTCCAATCCATTTTTAAACAAAGTACTGCCACTACTTACTATATCACAGATGGCATCAGCTAGCCCAATATTAGGAGCGATTTCTACAGAACCGGATATCAAATGTATATCGGCTGTGACGTTTCTTTCATCTAGATATTTCTGCAAAGTATTGGGATAGGAAGTAGCTATTTTTTTACCTTCTAAAGATTCTATTCCTTGATAATCAATAGCTTTGGGTAATGCCAAGGAGAGTCGGCACTTACTAAACCCAAGTTTTTCCAAGACAAAAACTTTAGACCTTTTTTCAGCCAATACATTTTCGCCAATGATGGCAATGTCCACGACACCATCTTCTAAGTATTGTGGAATATCACTATTGCGAAGAAAATAAACTTCTGCTGGAAAATTGCGCACTTCGGCTTTGAGTTGATCCATGCCATTGTCCACATAGAGACCACAATCTTTAAGTAATTTGATGGAATCTTCATACATCCTCCCTGATTTTTGAACGGCTATTTTTAGCATCTTTTGGTTTATTTGGTTTAAACCTGCGAGACAAAAATGGGAAGTCTATAAAACAAAACTGCCCACTCGAAATCAAGCAGGCAGTTGTTAATATTTATTTTGATAGGTACATCAAATCACAATCCGCTCACCTGATTTCAGGAAAGTAATGATGATGAAGATGATGTAACGAAAGTGTCATAAGTGATAATTGAAATGCAAATATAGTGTAATAATAATCTTAAAGTAGAATTGTTTAAAAAAAATGAAAAATATTTTAATTTTAGTAATCGAATAAAATACATGCATTATTTTTTTTCGACCGATACATATTGAAACAACAAACATTTACTTCACTTTATCGCCAAGCGCAACGACCGACCGACCTTTTCATTTTTAGTCAAAATATCACAAAATTGCTTTAAGAACAGAAAACTGTATGAGCCAATACACACACTCCAAAACATAACAATACTAAACATCAGCAAACAATTTATCTCAAAACACTAAACACCAATAAAATTAAATATGTAATTAAATTATAATATATAAAATACAATTATTATTTTTGCAACATTAATACCAATACTACACCTTGCACTGATCATTCAGCCGTACACAAGATCTAAAAATCAAAGCTCAGGAAACGCCTAAATATTTCCTAGCGGAGAGAAACCGTAGACTAACGTACAAACTAATTGAATAAACACACTTAAATCAGCGCAAAGATTAAAACACTTTTTCAATGAGTGATTAAATCAATGATTTGTCAATTTGGTCATCAATATATTTTATCTTTTTATTTCATCACATTTCAGCAATTCCAGAATTCAAACTAATTCTAAACACCATCAAACATCAAAACATGAATCAATTTAAAAGACTTTTTTGCACAAAAATGACTATCATTTTGTTCTGCTTTTTCATTCAAAACATAGTATCTGCACAAGTAACAGATGTCAAATACTTGCTTAGATTTAATGATACTACAGGACTATTTGATGCTTTTTTAATTGCAGAAGCTGGTAACGCTACCACAGTCCAACAACGTACACAGTTCAATTCTCAATTCAGTGTGGTAGTTCCATCTGGATCTAGTGTCAGTGTTTCTGAAAACTTTCTCCCGCTAGTAGGCAATCAAAACTACAATAGTATGACACCAAGAGAATGGAATATGGTAAATAGCATTTTAGCTCCACTATCAAATCCACATAATGATTATCATGCTTTAATTCCAGGGCTCTCTCCATCGGCTCATTATAATAACATTGCAGAAGGAGATACTTTAAAGTTATTTTCAATATCTGTGCAACCAATACCTGCATGCAAGCAAGAAGTGAGAATGTTTGAAAATGATACAGACCCGACGTCACAGGATCCAAGTTTTATGGGTGGAGATTTCTCTAATGGGTTTACGATGGGAGGCTCTATGCAGTTATATAGTGGCAATATTGTTGGTAACATAATTCCCATCCCTACCGTAGCGATTACAGGAGATGATTCCATTTGTATATCAAATATTACACAATTATCACCTTCCACTGGTGGTGTTTGGACAAGTATCTATCCAAATGTTGCTTCAGTCTCATTTTTTGGAGCAGTAACAGCTCTTTCTGAAGGCAATGCTAGATTTATTTTTAGAAATAATATAACTGGATGTCGTTCACTTCCAACTGATATAGTTACTGTAAACCCAAGACCACAAGTCAATTTCACTGGTAATCGAGAGATATGTGTTGGACAAACCACAAATTTGTATCCTGATTCCTTAGGTGTATGGGTTAGTAATAATCCATCAGTAGCTTCTGTAACACCACAAGGATTAATAACTGGATTAGGAGTAGGAACTGTAAATTTCAGATATACTTCGTCCATTACTGGTTGTTGGCGTACATCTGAACCACTTACAGTAAATAAAACAAACACATTTTTTCTGTCTATCTCAGTTTGTTCAGGGTCTTCATTTACCTTAAGTCCAAACCCATACCCGCTACCTATCACGCAAAGCCCAAATAATCCAAGTGGCTGCACCATTCAAATTAACAATGGAATATATACCTTCCAATTTAGTGATGAAGCTTCTGGCAAATATGATTTTCTACCAAATAATACAGACTGTATTGATACGCTCAGAATTATTGTAACTCCGAGACCGACAGTTTCTTTCATAGGAGATCAACACATCTGTGTCGGTGAAACTACTAGTTTTGCACCTACATCTGGAGGAGCATGGTTTAGCAGTAATCCATTTGTGGCTTCTATATCCAACAGTGGTTTAGTAACAGCTGCAAGTCCTGGCACAGCCATATTTATTTATACTTCTACCTCAAGTGGTTGCAGGTCTTTACCTACAGCCCCAATTACTGTAAGTTTGCCACCAATTGTCATTATTAGCAGAGATACGATAGATGTTGGAAAAACAGCTTCACTTTCTCCTACAATAGGTGGAACATGGTTTAGTAATGATACCACTATTGTCAAAATAATCAACAATACGCTGGCAAGTGGAATTTCATCAGGCTCAACTAGTATCTACTTTGTAAGTGATACAACCAATTGTTCTTCAAGAAATATTAATATGGTGGTCACTGATCCTATGAGTTCGATAGTTGGGTTTGCTTTCAGAGATATCAACGGTAATGGCCTTTTTGATTCACAAACAGATAGTCCACTACCCAATTGTGCCATTAATATCGCTTCTTTAAATAGTACTTTTTATACAGACAAAACAGGTTATTACAATCTTAGATTAATACCTGACGAGTATGAGTTAAATTTTACAGTACCTTACGGAAACTGGACAAACAACAGCATCACAAAAACAGTAACTGCAAACAATGCTATCGAATATGTCTTTGTAGGTTTTACGCCTGAAGCAGAAAACCCAAACGCTTTGGTCACCATCAGTCCTTCTAACCTTGTGTGTAATAATTTAGAGAATCTAGGTGTTACAGTTTTTAATAGCACTAGTCAATTGGTGTCAGGTTACCTTGGTATCCACATTGATGAAAAAACTTTTGTCAATGATAGTGATCCATTCCCCATTGGTGCAAGTGATAACGTTATATTCTGGGAATTTATAGACTTATTGCCAGGACATACTTTTACACCTAATATTGAATTGGATATCCCACTGCCACAAATGGAAGGTGATAGTTTATTTTTTGAAGCATTTAGCATCAGTCAATCAGGAGATACTTTATCTACCTTTATATATGCTGATTCTATAAATTGTGGTCAAACTAGTCAAAATATGTTGAATTGGCCAAATCGACCTGGCGAAGAAAACTTTACCTTAAGAGAAGAATCTTTGGACTATTTAATTAGATTTGAGAATCCAACTTCTGCATCCATAAAAACGATCACTGTTGCAAATACCCTTGACAAAAACATTGATCTATCAAGTATTCTTATCAAAGAATCAAGTCATAATATGACATCTTATAAAGAAGGTGATAAGATATATTTTGTATTCGAAAACATCAATCTTGGCGGAAATACAGGAACCAATGATGGTTATGTAGCCTTCCAATGTAAGTTTAAAGAAGATGTAGCAGATGGTACCATTATTACTAATATTGCAGAACTGGCCTTTGATGAGAAAAAAGAAACAACCAATACAACGATCAACACCATTGTGACAAATACACCATGTGTTACCCAATCCAAAGATGTTGAAGTTTGTCCAAGTATAGGTTATACCATCGGTCAAACCACCTATTTCGAAGCAGGCACTTATGGTGAAATTCTACCTAGCATTGGAAGTTGTGATACTTTCCAAATGGTAAATGTAAGTTTACTTTCAGAACCATTAAACGGATTGACCCAACAAGGAAATCTGCTTGTCGCAGAAGACACAGGAAACAATTATAATTGGTACGAATGTAATAATCCAGATCTAGTTGTAGCTACAACAGCCACTTATGCACCAAGTCAAAATGGAAGTTATTTTGTAATCGTAGAAGGCGAATTTTGTTCATCTAAATCAGCATGTGTAGACTTCATCTTAAGTAATAATGACGATTTACTCAAAGAAAACATCAGGATATTTCCAAATCCAACTCTAGACATGTTGAATATCGAAAGCAATATAGCAATAGAACAAATCAGTATTAAAAATATCTTAGGGGCACTCCAAAGTATTAACAAAACAAATACATCTATTATAGATTTAGGATCTTTTGCAAATGGCATTTACTTCATTGAAATCAAAACAGCTCAAGGCACGCTGATTAGTAAAGTAATTAAACAATAACAAACTGTCAGTTAAGACAACGCCCATATATTATTATAAAGACCGATACAAATAGTGACAAGCTTTTGTATCGGTCTTTTTATTTATAATACCAATAGTGATATAGCCTTTTGGATCTACCAATTAGATGTAACCCCAACGGGGTGAAATGGTAATAACCATGGATGTAAATCCGTGGCAAAAAGCGGAAACAACTCAATTTAGGCGCTATTTTTGCCTGTAATTAGCAAAATATCGTGTTTGTCTGCCTTTGGCATGGACAAAGTTGTATTACTACTTAATAGTTGCCATTGAAATACAATTATCCCCCAATATGTATAACAAATTGAATAAATATTTTAAAAAATAACTCGAGAATAACAATTTATTCAGATGGCTTTCTTCCGCATTTTTGTCTTTAGTTTAAAAGTGTCTGAAGACGGCAAAACAAAAAACTGCATGAGCCAAAACCATGATTGATATGAGATCAAATGCAAAATAATTGATTATTATAATTAATGAACGAATCTCAAAGGCGAGTTTTTTTTGTTTCCGTCGGGAAGATAACTTTTAAGCGTTAAGAAGACAAAACAGCGGCGGCATTTTTTGTTAACTTTTTTTTGCTGAAGAAAAAAAGTTAAAGCCTTGCCGGCTCGAGGCAATTATTAAATATTGAGTAGAATCTTTTAAATTATAAGGAATGAAAAATTGAAAAGATTTCGATTATACAATTTGTTATTCACACATTATCATCCAATAACTACAAAAAGTAAAGAAAATCCCTATATTTGCCTGATTATTTATTAGTAATGAACCGCTTCCTGCAAAAGCGACTAAATCACTTATCATGAAATCCTTACACAATAGAGTCAATAAAGACGTACTCAAAGCCAGGCTTTTGGCAGATCAGACACCACGTGTCACCTTATCTTTTTACCAATATTATCACCTTCGAAATCCCCAAATCTTTAGGGATCATTTTTATATCTTACTTTCAGAAATAGAAGTGCTAGGAAGGATTTATGTTTCTTATGAAGGGGTAAATGCTCAAGTCTCTGTACCACAACATCAAGTAGAAGCTTTTAAGGAAGCCATGCAAACCATCACTTTTCTGCAAGACATCAGACTCAACTTTGCTATTGAAGATGATGGAAAATCTTTCTTCAAACTTATCATAAAAGTAAGAGAAAAAATAGTAGCTGACGGTTTGGATGATAAAACATTCGATGTTACGAATAAAGGTATCCATTTAAAAGCAGAAGAATTTAACAAACTTGCCGATCAAGAAGATACCATCATCATTGATATGCGCAACCATTACGAAAGTGAAGTAGGTTATTTCCAAAATGCTATTCTGCCTGATGTAGAGACATTTAGAGAAGCGCTTCCTATCGTAGAAGATATGTTGAGCGACAAAAAAGATAAAAACATCATCATGTATTGTACAGGCGGAATACGTTGTGAAAAAGCAAGTGCCTATTACAAACACAAAGGATTTAAAAATGTGTACCAAGTAGAAGGTGGCATCATCGAATACGCAAGAAGAGCCGCAGAATTAGGGATAGAAAATAAGTTTATAGGTAAAAATTTTGTTTTTGATGAGCGCTTAGGCGAAAGGATTTCACCTGATATCATTGCAAAATGTCACCAATGTGGGACGCCATCAGACCACCATATCAACTGTGCTAATGATGCTTGCCACATCTTATTCATCCAATGTCCATCATGTGGTGAGAAGTACGAAAATACTTGTTCTGTAAAATGTCAAGAATTCAATCGTTTGCCAGAAGATGTTAAAGAGTCTTTACGCAAAACAGAAACATTCAATGGCACTAAGTTTGGAAAGGGTCGTTACAAAGCGCATCACAAAGATTATTCTTTAGAAGAAAATCAAATAGAAATTAGTTAACCCAACAAGACAATGACAGAAAATCAAATAGAACATACGATTCCATTACAGTTTCAAAAATACAATAGATATTTGAGAAATAGCGCACTTGCTGTGTTGGGTCTAGTGATATTGATTTTTGTTTTTATTGGTTTTTCTGATTTACCTACATTTGAAGACTTAGAGAATCCGAAGTACGACTTGGCGACTGTTATTTATGACGTACATGGGGTACCTTTCGGGCGATATTATATCGAAGACAGAGTAGCTATTGACTACCCTTCTCTCAACCCACATGTCAAAAATGCCTTGATCCTTACAGAAGATGAACGTTTTTTTAGTCATAGCGGCATCGACCTCCGTGCGTTGGCAAGAGTTGGATTTAAAACGCTTTTGTTTCGTCAGGAAAATTCTGGTGGTGGCAGTACTATCACACAACAGCTTGCAAAACAACTATTTAGCAGACCAAAGATGTCGGACATGTCTGCTCCCAGAAAAATATTGACACTCATTGGCGTTAAACTCAAAGAATGGGTGACGGCTGTCAAATTAGAAAAGAGCTATACTAAGGAAGAAATCATGGTGATGTACCTGAATAAATTTGAGTTTATAAATGGAGCACACGGTATAGAAGCAGCAGCTCAAATTTATTTTAACAAAAGTCAAAAAGACCTAAATGTAGAAGAAGCTGCAACCTTAGTGGGAATGTTGAAAAACCCAAGTCTTTATAATCCAAAAAGATTTCCTGAAAAATGTAAGATAAGACGCGATTTAGTCTTAAACCTGATGCATAATGCTGACCAAATAGACAAAGCAGCGCTTGATACTTTGATTGTGAAGGACATTGATATGTCATTGTTTGACAGAAAAACCCAGAGTGATGGACCTGCACCATATTTCAGAGCAGAACTGACAAAGTGGCTCAAATCACTTTTGGAAACACAAAACATCAAAAAAGCGGATGGCACTCCTTATAATATATATACGGATGGCCTAAAAGTCTACACTACGATTGATCTGAATTATCAAAAACATGCCGAAGCAGCAGTGGTCGAACATATGCGAAAAATCCAGAAAAAGTATTTCAGAATTTGGAAGAATATGGATCCGTGGACATTTGAAGCAGATGATGCCCAAAAACAATTGAGAGCTGACATCTTAGAAGGACAAAATAAAGGGTCAGAAAGATATCTCAAGTTAAGAGAAAAAATGATAGCAAGCCAACTGGGAGATGTTGAGCAAAAATATGCTGGTCTTCCCATGTCAGATAATGTTATTAAAACACTGATCACAATTTCTCAAAACAAAACTTCATGGAGAGAAGCCACAAATGCAGGTAAAATAGACATTTCTAACCAAGATAGATACCATCGATTATTGAATAGTGATATATGGCAGCCACTTGTAACTTCTTATGATAAACTGCAAGAAGTTTACCAAAAAGAATTCTCCACACCTATCAAAATGAAGATCTTTGATTATGAAAAAGGTGGAGAAAAAGAAGTAGAAATGTCTCCTTTTGATTCTGTACGATACCATAAGATGATCATGCAAGCTGGTTTTCTAGTATTAGAATCCAATACTGGACATATTAAATCTTGGGTGGGCGGCATCGACCATAAATATTTTAAATTCGATCATGCTACAATGCGAAGATCGGTCGGTTCTACGATGAAGCCATTTGTATATACACAAGCTATTGCAGTACAAGGTATATCTCCATGTCAGGAATTTGATGATATCCAATATACAATTGCACCGGGAGATGCTGGATTTGAAGTAAATCAAGAGTGGTCACCAGCCAATGCCAATGAAGAGTTTACAGGAAATAAATATAACTTATTCCATGGATTATTGTATTCAAAAAACTCCATAACCGTTCGATTACTCAAAGAAATGGGTACTGTGGCGCTTGTGCGTGACTTGATGCACAATCTAGGCATAGACAAAAACTTAAGATTAGAAGGTGGTCGACTTGCTATTCCTAATTCCCCTTCTATTTGTCTTGGTGCGGTAGATCTTACCTTGATGGAAATGACGGGTGCATACTCCGCTTTTGGGAATAATGGCACCTATGTACAACCTATTTTTGTATCCAGAATAGAAGATAAAAATGGTAAAATCATCTACCAAGGCATTCCAAATCGTAAAACAGCCATCAACCCATTGTATAATGCTGTTATGCTAGAAATGCTAAAAAATAATGTAGGCGGCCAATTCAGTTTAAATATAAAAACCAAGATAGGCGGTAAAACAGGTACTACCAATGATTACGCAGACGGTTGGTTTATGGGAGTTACTCCAAATCTTATTACAGGCGTTTGGTCAGGTGGTGACGATAAATGGATAAGATTTCTTGATCTCAATGATGGTCAAGGATACGTAATGGCAAGACCTATCTCTGAATTGTTTTTTCAGAAACTAGAAAAAGACGAAACATCGGGTTATGATTATAAAGCCAACTTCCCTACTCCACCAGCAGGATTTGCAGAAATGATTGATTGCGAAAAATACAAATACATCAGACCTGCAGACGAACGAAGAACTTTACTTAAAGATAAACTTAAAAATGAAGAATTTGATGAAGAATTTTGAGTTCTTAAAGCTCTAACAATTCAGAATATTTAGTAACCAAATATTTAGCAAATTGCTTTGCTACAAATGGTCCAATTGATGATCCTTTAGTTCCCAAGCCATTAAACATGTACATGCCAGGGATAGTCGGGTGCATAGCTAATAAAGGTCGTCTATTATGCATCGTAGGTCTGATGGCTGCTTTATGGTCAAGGATTTCGTAAGGTATCAAAAGCAATCTATCCAATTCTGCGGTTAACTTTGTTCGAGCAGCATCACTTGGGAGATCATCGGGTGCATTCCACTCGTATCCTGATCCCACCCAATAAACGTCATCATACAGTTGTACAATAAAAATTTTGTCTTTGTACAGTTTTGTAAAGTCCGCATTAGGTATTTTTACATGTAGGACTTCTCCTTTAGAAGGCCCGAATCCCATTTTGGTAAAAAAAGGATTGTATTGTCCTTTGTAACCTTCACAAAACACTATTTCTTTACCTTGAATATATTTATACTCAAAATAATCATCCATAATTATCAATCCTGAATGGTCAAATGCATCTTCTAGAAACTGATCATTTTTTATAAATTCTAATTTGTACGCATCCAATATATCTGACAAATGGACTTGGAATGTTCCTGTGAGTTCACCATACCCAAATGCAGGCGCGACTTTACCTTCAAAAGACGAAACATCTGAATTGGCCAACATATATTCAGATACGCTTTCATCCGCTGTGCGAGCTAGCCAGTTATTTTCAGCTTCGGTATTCTCCAGGGTTCTTATTATATTTACTTCGGTGTAGGTTGTAATGTTTAGTTTTTGCGCAATTTCGCCATATACTTTTTTAGCAATAGGCAAAAATTCATTCACTCTCCAGCTACGCACAAAGTTTTTACCCGTGATAGGATTGACTATTCCTGCGGCTACTTTTGAAGCAGCGCCTTTGTGGTTATTATCAATTATGCATACAGACTTTCCACTTTCCAAGAGAAAATGTGCTAGCAAAGTCCCTGCTATACCCTGACCTACAATGATAAAATCGTATAGTTTATTTTTGTCCACTATTCAGTCATATTATCTAAAAGTAATTTATCTTTTTTGGGCAATGATTGCACCACTAAGTCATAAGAATGGTCTATAAGTTTTTTTATCAAACTATCTTCTAGACTTCCTTCCAATTGTACAGTATTCCAATGTGCTTTGTTCATGTGATATCCCGGTTGTATATCTTCATAGCTTTCTCTCAATGTAATCGCCCATTCAGGATCGCACTTTAGATTCGCAGCCGCAGGTGTAGTCTCTAATCCCGTTAACGCAAACATCTTTCCGACCACTTTAAAAACTAGAGTATCTCCACCAAAAGGAAATGACTCACTCACTCCTTTTTTGGATAAACAATATTCTGTAAAAGTCTCTATATTCATATTGATATCTACAGTAAGTGTCCGACATTTTGTTTTATCTTAAGATAACCTTCATTCTCAGATTTCGGTGGTATGATGATGGGAATTCTATTTCTCAAGGTAATGTCTGAATGATCTATAGCTGCTATTTTATCAGGGTTATTCGTAATTAGATCTATCGTCTGAATACCCAAATCTGTCAAAATCTCAATGGCTATACCAAAGTCACGTTCATCCGCTTCAAATCCAAGATGCACATTTGCTTCAAAGGTATCAAGACCAGCATCTTGTAGATTATATGCATCAAGCTTATTGATTAGTCCAATACCGCGTCCCTCTTGTCTAAGGTAAATCATGACTCCTTTTTGAGCAGATATAATAGACATAGACTCTTCGAACTGCTCTCCACAATCACATCTTTTGGACCCGAACAAATCTCCTGTCAAACACTCAGAATGAATCCTGACAGGTACCGCATTAGTTACGTTAATATCCTTGTGCACCAGAGCAATATGTGGTTGTTGATCTCCATGTTCTTCAGAAAAAGCATAAATGTCATACGCTCCCCATTTAGTAGGCAAATTGGCTTGAACTTGTCGCTTTAGCAAATTAGTGTTTATTTTATGATGCAAAGATAACAAAATGAAAAATGAGATTGTTTTTTATAAGCTTAATTACTTCATTAATATGTTTAATTATTTAATTTTGCACATCTTCTGAAGTTGGTCTCATAGTTCAACGGATAGAATAGAAGTTTCCTAAACTTTTGATATGGGTTCGATTCCCGTTGAGGCCACCAAAAAAAAGACCCGAACATCTAATGTTTCGGGTCTTTTTTGTTATTTTAATAATACTTGAGTACATTCTGAAAAGTCCTTAGCTCCAATAACAGAGAAAACTCTATTTTTTTTACTGGATTGATAATCAGACTTACCACTTTAGGGGCAGGGGTATTTCCCTTTAGGGATTGGGTAAAAAACGTCTTATTATCATTCGATTTACGTTTTCAGAGGGGGCTCATACTTTCCTATTTGCGTTATTCAGCTGTAATATTGATCTTTTTTGTAATGACACCTTGTGTGGTGACTACTTGCAAAAGATAGATTCCCGTAGCATAATTCTTGGTATTAATAGACACAGATTGCTGATCAAGATTTGCCACTTGACCTACAATGTTACCAAACATGTCTACCATCTTATAAGCTTTGATGGTATTTCTACCATTAAAATGAAGATTTACATATTCTTTAGCAGGATTCGGGAATGCCAATAATTTATCTTCTGAAGGCACCGGTGTGGTTTTCTTATTATTGATTCTAATATCTACATATGTATCAGGCAAGATAAACTTCTCACCTGCGGCATCTTCCATTTCTATATTGTTGGTGGTAATTCTGCGTGTAACATATTCATCATCACTTCGGATTCCATCAAGCTCATCCTCTACGATAAAAGAAATTCGGCCTATTATTCCATTCCCACTTGTACCAGGAGGTTTTATACCATCCAATTCATCCTCTACAATACTTCCTACACGAGTAAGGGCAGCATGAATTGTACCCGCAGCAGGCTGTTTAACCATTTGTAAAGTAGGACTTGCGGTAGCAAACCAACCATCTTTATAAAAATAACCTGTCAAACTGGTACTATCTATTAAAGAAGGTGAAAAATTCAAACCAAAAGCTAGGCCGAAAATATCAACCACAGGCTTAGTTTCCGTACCTATCGCTACATCTAAAATCAACAAGTCGCCAGAGTCCAGTTCCGTACTATTAGGTATAAGCATAAAAGGATAATCCTTAATACCTAACACTTCAGTAGGGACTAAGTTATGTATAGCTGCATAATATTCTGATATAGCCATGGTGTCAGAAGCTGTCAATATACCGTCCCCATTGGCATCGATATGCTTTGTATCACTACCATTAGGTTGATGTACATTCCATGAATCACTATGTTGACCAGCTCGGTATGAATAAGGCAAATCATCTCTTGATGCACCTGTAAGCCCCATAAATCTGCCCAATGACAACAAATCTGTGACAGAAACACGTCCATCTCCATTCAAGTCACCTGCCCAAACACAATCTCTGCCCACACACTTACATAGTGAATCTTGTTCACTATCTACTACGTTAATATACAATTTATATAGTTGACATGGATTATTCTCTATACAATATTCCACTGAAATTTCATCAGCACCATAATAATTTTGGTCAGGCGTATAAAGTATCATTGCCTTTGTGGTAAGTTGATTACAATTTTCTTCGATAGATGTACTATCATTAAATATTTCAACTGTGCCAAATGAAGGCGCATCTACCAATTGAAATGAATATCCACTAACAGGGACATCATATTCTAAGGCCAAACTAGTATTTTTATCCGTGTTGAACGTGTATTCTATATCACTTTGTGGTTGGAAATTACCAATGACGATTTTGATTTTACCAGTGTATTTATTGTTAGCACCATAGTTTACGGTGTAAGTAAAATTCTTTTCACCTGAAAAATTAGCAGGTGGTGTATAAGTAAAGATACCTAATGTATCGCGAACCAAAGCAGATGAATATGCAGAAATAGGAAACTTACTATTCAAATCATTTGCAAAAACATCAAACGTAATCGGCGTATTTTTGGCTGTATAAAATTTATCATCCCTCACAGTACTGTTGTTGTGTGGAATATTGATAAGTTTTATAATAACCAACCTACTATTTCCTTCTTCATCAGAAAATAAAAAACTTTCAGTGCCAGTCGCTCCTTCATTGGGTTCATAAAAGTAGACCAAATCATGAAGTTGTGATACGATACCCTTTTCAGCTAAATTAGATTCATCTAATTCAAATCCTGAAAATGGCAAAATTATATACTGACCGCTTGTATTTAATAAAGTGTAACGCAAGGTGTCATTTGCTAATGCATCATCATCTTCATGTAAAATATAAATAACTGAATTTGCTTTTGCACCTAACGAATCGCTTACACTATAAACTATATAATCACTTTTCAAATCTGGGCTCGGTGTGTAAGTAACTACATCATTTTCATAAGTAGCAGTTCCATATTGAACTTGACTAACTCCATTCAAGGCTAAACCTGAAGTGGTTGACTCATCATTCAGCAATGGATTTATCGTTAAAGGCGCATCATCTGAGATTGTAACAAAATCTGGCCTTGCTTTAATTTTTGATGCAACAGAATTTATGTTATAAGTTGTATACTTGACTTGATTAAATGAAGGACCATGTTCTACTATCACTCTTGCCCCCGATAACGTTGGAGAAACAATAAGAATTTCGATGACTTTAAGATTGTTGCCTATTGGGTAAGATATTACATTTACACCAATAACAGGATCACTCACTAACGGTAGGACTGAATAAAGGGTATCAAAATAAATCTCACCAGGTAAAAGGGAAATATTAACTTCACCAGGATTGTTTTGAGCAACTAACCTGGGGGAAGGCAGCAACGCGCAAATGGTTAAAAATAAGATGTATATGTATTTCATGGGTTCGTCTTAGGGAGACAATACTCCTATTATGGTTAAAAATTCAACCACAAAGTAAAGCAATAAAATGTAAACCAACAAATATATTTACATTTTTATCATAATTTTTTTATTAATGTTTTAAATACTAACTTTCAATGATTTGAATATATTGATAATGTTGTTCTTACAAATAACATATTAACATCATATAAAAGATATTAAAAGTTTTAAATAGTCCATATACAAATATATAAATCATTCATTATTGGTATAAAATACATAATATAAAAATATAATACATAAATCAGCATTTCTCAGATCACTTAGATTAAATCAAACTTTAATCGATTTATTAAGATTTAACAAAATAATTAGATTCATTTTTCAAACATTATCTTGCAAAAGTAATATATTTGTATTTTATATGGATCTTGTAACAATTCAACTAAAACAATAAAATGCGCAACTAAAACTAAAGTAAATGAAGATTCATAAATGTAAAAATCAGGAAATTTATGTATTATTTTTGAAACATTTTTGGTTATTAGTTGGATATAAAATTAAAAATTTATTAAAAATCAATACTGAATTTATAAAAGAATACCCAGCTTGATATAAAGAATTTATTTACAAATGTCATACAAAAATGAAAGATAGAAAAATAACAGCTGCATTGATACAACTATCTGTTTATGAGTTAAATAGCTTCAATAAATATGTTAACTCTCCCTACTTTAATGTTAATGAAAGTATTTCAAAATACCTAGAATTAATCTTAGATTGGATCAAAAAAGGAAATACAAATGATGATGTTCCGAATGAAGAATTATGGAATAAGGTCTATGGCGATATACCTTATCAGAACCAAAAGTTCTTAAAATTAAACTCTGATTTGGTCAAACTATTGGAAGATTTCCTAGCACAACAAGAATATGATCATATGCTCAGTTTGAGAACAAATCTAAAATTAGAAGGTGTGAGAAAACGTGGCATAGAAAAACTATATAATGGCATTATAGGTGAACTAGAAAGACTCGAAAAGATGGAAGTAAACCAATCTGTAGAATATTATTACACCAAGTATCAAATAGAAAGAGGCCTGTTCAATCTTAAAACCGAAAATGAGAAAAAAAATGCCAAATTTGAAATTGAAACAGAACTTAACATAAATAAAATCTCAGAAAACTTAGATTACTTTTATATTGCAGAAAAACTGCGTCTTTATTGTACCTTATTAAGTTGGAAAAAAATGTATCAGCTTGACATTGATATGGACAATATGGATTGGGTATTAACATCTGCAAAGCAGAACAAAATGGAAGGAATTCCACCTATCCAAATATATGACAAAATGCAAAATACATATGTAGATGGAGACAATACATTAAATTACTTTGAGTTACGTCAAATGATGAAAAAACATATTCATTTATTTCCACAAGAAGAGCTCAAAGAAATCTATGCTACAGCTATTAGTTATTGCATAAATAGAGTAAATAAAGGTGATGAAAGTTTTCAACGTGAAAATTTTGATCTGTACAAAGAAACAATTGAGAAAGATATTATAATTTTAAATTCAGACATTTCACCAACTACCTTTAGAAATATAGTACATATAGCACTCAGGGTTGGAGAGTTTGATTGGGCAGAAAACTTTATTTTTGAATATTCTAAATACATAGATGAAAAATACAGGGCCAATGCCGTAGAATTTAGTTTAGCTAGGTTAGAATTTTATAGAAAGGACTTTAATAAGGTATTGGACCATCTAAATAAAGTTACCTACGAAGACGTATGGTACAATTTAGGTTCAAAAAGTTTGTTGATCTTTACCTATTATGAACTAGATGAGACAGATGCTTTAGAATCTTTGCTTCAAGCTTTCAAAATGTACATCAGAAGAGAAAAATCATTAACTATCGACAGAAAGGACACCTACCTTAATTTGATAAAATTCACCCTTAATCTTATGAAACTAACATATAAAGACAAAGACAAACTTACCAAACTAAAAACAGAAATAACTAACACTAAAGGTGTGGTTTCAAAACCATGGCTATTGGAAAAAATAGACATCCTTCTGAACAAAAAATAGAAAAAAGTGCCCGAATCAGTTTATTTTACAATAAAAAGTGAGATATCCGGGCACAGGGTCCATGGGAATCTGGATCATCCTCGGCCTTAGTCTAATGACCGACAATTATGGGATTATAATGGATGACTGAACAAAAGAATGTTTTGGGGGAAACAGTAATTCGATTTCAGCCAACTAAATGATCATCATAATGAATCCAAATAGTGTGCCAAAATAAAAACGAATTGAAAGGGAATTAAACTTTGATGCTGAATAGCATAAGTGTAGTCAATTGTGATACAAATAAATATAGTATAATTCACTTATAGGCAAAAAAAAAGAGATCATTTCTGATCTCTTTTAGCAGCCCGTAGGGGAATCGAACCCCTGTTTCCAGGATGAAAACCTGGCGTCCTAACCGCTGGACGAACGGGCCATTTTTTGTAAGGCGACGCAAAGATATATACTTAATTTATATTTCAAAAATCTTTTACAAATATTTTTAAAAAAAATAATAATTCTTCTTCGTTGATATTGTTTAAGAAAGCATCACATAAAGCAATTGAGCAAATAATATCTTCATTACCAAGGAAATAGGAAACATAAAGGAATACCCTATAGCTGGCACCCTATTCTTTGTAATATCGGTCGCAAATTCCAAAATAGCAGGCTGATTGGATATAAAACCTAGCAATAATGAATATGGTATCTTAATCAGCTTATACCCTACCCATAGACTGAGCAATGCAGAAACGATACTTAATATAGACCCAGCAAGAAAGATATTGATCCATGCGCCATCGCTCAAACTGGTCAATAAGGTATTGCCCGACCTAATACCAATGACTGCAAGCAAAAGTGTCAATCCAAGTTGATTTAACGTCACATTAGAACCATAAGGTAATGTCCATACAATCGGGCCAGTACGTCTTAATGTGCCTAAAATTAGTCCTATGATCAAGGGACCTCCAGCAAAACCAAGTTTAAATGAGATGCCACCAGGAAGCGAAAACTCAATCATACCAAGTAAAAGACCTAAAGCAATGCCTAATCCAAATGAAAACAAGTCAATTTTACTTGCTGCGTAGTAACTGTCTCCAAATAATTTTTGGATGTCTTTGATGTCTTTCCTTCGAGCTACAAATCTAATTCTATCTCCTAATTCAAGAATGGTATCACCCTTTGCCAACATCTCCGTGTCTCCTCTTCTTATCCTTGTAATGATGGCTGAATATTTTTCTTGAAGGTTAAGTGATGACAGTTCTCTTCCCACCATATCAGGATTTGATACAAATATTCGCACAACATCATATTCTTTGCGATCATATGACAAACTAGTTTCTGCTTCTTTTCCTAAAACTGCTTGTGCCTGTTCTATTTCTTCAATCGTACCTACCAATATAATTTTGTCACCTTCTATTAATGTAGTATCCCAATTTGACAACTTTGTGCCATAATGTAAATTATCTACACGACCGAAAACAATGTTCCACTGGTAAGCATTTATGATGTCTCTTAATTGTTTTTGGCAAATCTCAGGATTGGTCACTTCTATGGTTCTATGAGTAAGATCTTCATCAAGTGGGTAATCCTTGCGTAGGATGTTTTTCTCAGCGGCATAATCTATTTTGAGAAATCTCTCCATAATTTTAATGGCAATCATAACCCCTAAAACACCCATCGGATATGAAAAAGTATAGCCAACTACTAAATTCTGAATCGTAGAGTCGTTTGCTTCCCCTTTGAGATTTATCATATCTATGACCGAAGCCAAGGCAGTAGTATTGGTAGAACTACCTGAATACATACCTACCATCGTAGCTTTGTCAAAATCCATTAACCAATAAATTACGACTGTAACTATTGTGGACAAAGTAAGCATTAGCATAATAAACACAATATCTCGCCAACCATTTTTTTTGAATGACTGAAAGAAAGCAGGACCCGAACTTAAGCCCACAGAGTAGACAAAAAAGACAATACCTATCTGAAATATAATGTCTGGAACGATAAATCCAGGATCCATAGCACCAAAAGCTAAACCCACAAACAGTACTGCAGCAGTACCAAGACCTGTGCCCCGAAACTTCAGATTACCTATCAAGTATCCTATTGCCGCCACAATGAACAAAAGCAACAATGGATTTTCCTTTAAAAAAATATTCATAACTTGTTAAACAATGCTTAGATATGTAAAGTTGAATCCCTTAGAACAAAAATAAAATATAATTCCGAAATACAGCTGATATTCATACTATATTAACAAAATTAACAATTTAAAGACACGAAACAGAATATTATTTCAATTTGACTGCTGAAATTAAATCAATCCAACCACACTTCCACAGCGCCACCACCGTTTTTAGAAAAGGTAAATCTTACTTGCGGAAACCCTTTGAGCTGTGCTTCGATTTGTTCTTTCAAAACACCAGCACCTTTGCCATGAATAATAGTAATATGGGGATACTTTTTTGAAATAGCTTCTCTTATGAACACTTCACTTTTTTGCACCTGAAATTCTAAAATTCTTGCGGGCAACTCATTTTGCATGTGTGGAGCCAATTTTTCTAAATGCAAATCTAAAGTATGATCAAATTTGATTTTAAGTGGTACAGTTTTATTTACTTCTGAAATATCATTCTTCAGAAACTCATGAATATCAGGAAAATACTCAGCTTCAGTGATCGTCTTTATATTATCTGCCGTAACAAGAAATATTTTTTCTCCAATAAGCACCCTCGCTCTGCCATCCTTCGAAATCCCTTCAAACTTACCTTGATTACTCGAAGACAAAACTTCTACCCTATCACCTATCCATAGCGTTTTCAAATCCATAGTTGGGTTTATTAGAAATTTATCTTGAATTGTGTCTTTAATTCTGTAAAGGTATTTCCATTAATTTCATTATTGCCTGAACTGATGACGTCCACATTTTGAAAATATGTACGCCCTATCCTAAACTCCCAAGTATAATTTCGTGCAAAACGATAACGCATATTCAAATAAAATCTTGTTCCTCGATTTTGGAAAAAAGGTATGTAAAATTCATAAAGTAAATCGTTTTCATAAGCATAAATTCTAGAATCATAGCTATTCACATCAAATATTGCATATCGCGCTGTGAAGGATATCGGCTTAGCAATAGGTTTGTACATAATATCTTGATACATCAAAAAACCATTGGATGTATTGCCAGCCTTTTCAAAAAATGAAAATTCAACCCTGTCTCTCAATTCCCACTCTTTATTTACTTTAAAACTTAGATGTGCCCTTAATCGCTGTAATGAGATAGGTTCTGGATAATCAATAATTGATTCATTACTAGAATTCAACATCTTTTGTTCACTTCTATATTGGATATAAAAGTCTAATTTCCTTTTGATTGAATATGCAATTTTGATTAAGAATTCTTTGCCATCAGCAGGTCCATCTCTACGATACCCTACCCAAGGATTTTGCCACAAATCTGCATAAGTACTGATTACAACGCCTTTGATGGGTCTTAATTCCATTCCTAAATAAATGCCTTTTTCATTAACAGGTTGACTCGATTCTGCAAATGCATTTGCGTTTAGCACTTGATAATCAGGATCATATTTCCTATAAACCAAAGACATATCAACTTTTCTGTCCAATCCCAAAAGTAGTCCATGAATTTGGGCTGTACCACCGTTGTCACTTGCAGCTAACTCGCCAAAAAATGTATAATTTCGATATCTCCAACTATAATCAACACTAGCATTCACAAGACTGGTACCATTAAAGAGAAATTTGCGATATAATGCTTGATCTCGCATCAATGGTGCATTAAAGCCAGTATATAATATATTACCTGACAGTTTAAAATCTCTAACTTTGTATTGAAGTTTCCCACCCGCATTGGACTGATAAATTGAGTTTTTATTGGCAATTTCAGATCCAGTACGGTGAAAACCATCAAACCTGATAGATCCAAACGAATCAAAATCAGTGTTTTCTATAGTATCTCTATCTACACTCGCATCTATAGGCTTGTAAGATGCGAAAAAAGCTGTTTCCCACTTTTTATTAAGATTTAAAACAATGCCACCTCCACGAAAAAAATTGACTTCATTTACGGAACTATAAGGTCTAACAGTCCTACCTGCTCGTTTAACATTAAGTACAAAAGATGATTTTCCTGCTCCAAAATCATTGTGAAGTATTAAACCTTGACCTAAACTCACTGCAAAATCTCCAAGAGATAAAATGCTAATAGTTTTATTTATATTTCTTGCATATGCAAAAAATGAATAGAAATCAAACCCATATTTAGACCCTTCACCAAAAAGTTTTTCTCCTGGATCTTTCTCAGCTGTAAATCCTGCTTTGAATAATTGACCGAATTCGTATCTATACCTTATATATAGATGGTTTGGGTCTCCTGTGAATGGAGTGACACCTGCATCATTTTCTTTAAAACCTTTTCTTTGTTCAAGCACACGTTTTGCTTTCAAAAATAACGTAGAAGAACCATTACGTAAAGCATCTCTAAAGTCAAGGTTAAAGTCGTCTGACGATACCTCACATGTAAGAAATGGAGAAACGTTTCTGATAGTAATCAAATCCCATGATGGTATCGCTTGTAATTCATAAATACTGAGAAAACTTCCAAATTGAGTGCGATAAGTCATGAAATTGGAAATCTGTATTTCGTTTAGCAGAAATAAATCTCTTAATTCGAGTTCATTTGCAGTATTTATATTTAAAGGATTTTCATAATAAAAGTTCAAATTTTCAAAAATGGTGTTATAATCAAAATTTTCTGCATCCGTAGATTCTAAAAAATCTTCTATGATATTTGCAATCAAATTATTGCTTTGTATCCCTTCTTGACAAAAAACTTTGCCATTCAGGATAAAAAGTATACATATTATAATGCTAAATCTCATGTTTTGATAATATCGGATAAAGATATTTATTTTTTCTAAATAAAAAATCATATAAAATAAATATCACGAATCACTACTTAACGCAACAATGTTGCATATTTAAAAATTTTATTGTGAAAAATGATACACGTTTATAATATTATTTTACATTTGCATTGTCGCCCGACGTTTTGAAGAGTATTTTACAAGTTTTTTCCATTTTTATTTAACAATTAAATTTTAAAGAACATGAAAGTTTTATGTACAATGGTATGTTTTATCTTGTTTTTCAACTTGGTTAGTTTTGGACAAGAAAGAAATTGCGGGTCTATGGAAGTGCTCGACAGACAAATTAAGGAAAATCCTTCTATGCTAAAAAACATGGAAGAAATCGAAAAACAAGTTCAGGAATACATACGTAACAATGCCAATGGCAACGGCCAAAGAGCCATTATTACGATTCCTACAGTAGTACACGTGGTATACAGAACTACCACAGAAAACATTTCTGACGCTCAAGTACAATCACAAATAGATGTATTAAACGCAGATTTTAAAGCGCTAAATTCAGACTTATCTTTGACACCATCATTATTTACAGGTGTGATAGGTAACCCAGAAATTGAGTTTTGTCTAGCAACACAAGATCCGTTAGGAAATGCTACAACCGGTATCAACAGAAAAAGTACCACCGTGACAAGTTGGGGAACAAACGATAATGTCAAAAAAACTGCCCAAGGTGGCGTAGATCCATGGAATGCTGCTAATTACCTAAATATTTGGGTATGTAATATAGGTGGCGGTATATTAGGATATGCACAATTTCCAGGCGGACCTGCTTCTACAGACGGTGTCGTACTAGATTACAGATATACAGGTACATTGGGTACAGCTACAGCGCCATACCATAAAGGCAGAACTGGAACACATGAAGTTGGCCATTGGCTAAATCTAAGACATATCTGGGGAGATGCAACTTGTGGTAGTGATCTAGTAAGCGATACTCCAGTACACAATACATCAAATGGTGGATGTCCAGCTTATCCACACTATAGTACATGTAGTGGTGCTCCAGTAGAAATGACTATGAATTATATGGATTACACTTATGATGCTTGTATGTATATGTTTAGTCAAGGCCAAAAAACAAGAATGAGAGCAGTATTGGAAGGCAGTGGATCTAGATCAAGTTTACAGAGTTCACCTGGTTGTTTGCCTCCTTCACCGCAGACATGTAATGCACCTGCTGGATTGGCCACTAGTAACATTACGTCAACAACAGCTACTTCATCATGGACAGCAGTTTCGTCTGCCACTAGCTACACATTTGAATTCAAATTGAATAGTGCCACTACTTGGACAGCAACCACAGTAACAACTACAGCAGTCAATCTTACAGGTTTGACAGCTAGTACAGCTTACAATACTAGGGTTAGATCAAATTGTGCAAGTGGCCCAAGCTCGTATGCTGCAACAGTTAACTTTACAACAACAGCAGTACCTTCGAATTGTACAGATACTTATGAAAACAATAACTCGCGAAATCAAGCAAAAACAATACCTGTAGGAAGTTCGACAACAGCAAAAATTGGGACAAGTACGGATAAAGATTGGTTTAAGTTTTCAAATACTTCTTCAGCACGAAATGTCAGAGTCACTATGTCAAATCTTCCAGCAGATTATGATATGATTCTTTACAGAGGTAATAGTCAAGTAGGAATCTCAGAAAATGCTGATACCAATAACGAACAAGTTACCTATAATAATACACAGGCTGCAGCCACTTATTATGTACAAGTGTATGGTTATAATGGCGCGTTTAATAATACACTTTGTTATACCTTGCTCGCAGAGATAAGTGGTAGTTCTTACAGGTTAGCAGGTGAAGAATTAAACTTACAAGCAGAAGCAGTGAAAGATGAGTTGTTGATTTTCCCAAATCCAGCAAGTAATGAAATCACAGTTGTTGTTCCATTTGGAGAAGAAACACAAGGCGTTTTATCCATAATGGATGTTACAGGCAAAGTAATAAGCGCTCAGTCTCTCGTTGGTGACAAAAATATCAAAACGTATGAAATGGATCTCTCTGAATTTAATGGCGGTTTATATTTTGTCAATTTCAGGACTTCATCTTCTACATACACTCAAAAATTAGTGATAACAGACAAGCATTAATATCATAAAATCCTTTTTTCAGAAAAAGTCAGTGACAAAAAATCACTGACTTTTTCAATTTAATGATTTTCTTGATAGCCAAAAAATAAAAAAAATTACCTAATCTTGAAAAGATAAATAGCAAAAAGAAGAAAAATCACGATTAATTGTTTCATAAAGTTCAGAAAAAATATATTTCTTTGCAAATAATCATCAGAGTTTTACAGATATGAATAGCAGATCGATTTGGTTTTTAACTATTATTATATGTAGTCTTCTAAATACAAATATGGCTTACACTCAGGGTATTAAAGCTTTCTACATAGGTCATAGTTTAAGTGATCAAATCCCAGATATGGTTCAATCTTT
The DNA here is from genome assembly GCA_035299145.1 of Saprospiraceae bacterium. Lineage (GTDB taxonomy): Bacteria > Bacteroidota > Bacteroidia > Chitinophagales > Saprospiraceae > OLB9. The sequence goes on along the minus strand of DATGWZ010000021.1, from coordinate 148,492 downwards.
AGCAGATGACAAAAATTATGAAATTATAAATGCACTTGGCAGACATATCTGTAGAGGAAACGCAAGACAACTAGACATCACAAGTTTTGAATCTGGCATCTATTGGATAAAGTCTGCTAACTCCGTTATCAAATTTATTAAAAACTAAAAGGCAATTTGTAAACCCTTTCTAAATAAAATACTACAAACTTACTGTAACATTAGTTACACAGTAAACAAACTACCCCAAAGCCATAACTTACTGACTGATAAACACATACTCATTTTTACACTATTAAAGTTGAGCGAAAACTATTGTTTTTTTATGTAAAATAAAATCTATATCATATTTCATACTAACGGAGATCATATTTCAGACCATGGAATCGCCTTAATCTTGTGGTATAAAATATAAACAATATGAACAACATTAAAATATTAATCGCACTGCTTGTAAGCACGGTAATATTTACAAGTCAACTAAATGGACAAGTAAAATATACCGCAAAAGGTAAATCCGAGTTTATGCTTACTGGAACTTCTACCATGCATGATTGGGAGATGACTTCTTCATCAGCAACATGTGATGCAGTATTCACAACTGATGCAACAGGTAAATTGACAGGACTTACAAATATGTCATTCAAAACACCTGCCAAAATGCTCAAAAGTGGTAAAGGAGCTATGGACAAAAATGCTTACAAAGCATTAAAAGCTGATAGTAATCCTGATATTAGTGCAGTTTTAACAAGTGCTACTATCAAAACAATCGATAGCAAAAATTACACCATCACAAGTCAAGTAAAACTCAACATTGCGGGTAAATCAGTGAATACAACACTGGTAAGTAATGCTAAAATAAATGCAGATAACACTATTAGTATCAGTGGTGAAAAGAAAATCGCCATGACAGATTATGATATGAAACCACCTTCATTTATGCTAGGCTCAGTAAAAACTGGTAATGATGTAGTGCTAAAATACAATATTACTTTATCAAAGTAATGAACAAATTATAAAAAAGACTTCAACCTTTATTTAAATCAATATTATTTTTTTAACATAAAACAAATATAATGAAAACCCTTTTTAAAATTTCCAGCTTACTTCTTTTAGTACTTTTCATTTCAAAAAGTACGGCTCAGATTCAATACACTAGAGCTTATGATAAAACAGGAATTAATGTTTTTGAGCCATCAAAAATGGATCAAACTGCCTATGATGGTTTTAAAATTAGAATCGGTGGATCTTTCACACAAGATTTCCAAAGTTTTAAAGTAGAAAACAAGGCTAATTACGTACCTACATCAGGAACTAACAGGCTAAATAAAAATTTACTTTTTGGATCTATTCCTTCACAGGATTCATTGTCTTCAAATTTGACAGGATTCAATCTTGCAATGGCAAATCTTAATTTTGACATTCAAATCGGAGATGGTATCAGAGTATTCCTTGAAAACTATATGTCTTCACGTCACCACAGTGAATTCTGGGTAAAAGGTGGATATATTCAAATCGACAAATTGCCTATGTTTAATAATCCAGAGTGGTTTACTAAATATGTTAGAGTAAAAATAGGACACTTCCAACCGAATTATGGTGACTTCCAGTTTAGAAGAAGTGATGGTGGTAATACAATGTTTAATCCTTTTACAGAAAACCTTATACTTGATGCATTCAGTACAGAAATAGGTGGTGAAGCTTATGTATTCCCTACAAGTAACTTAATGTTGATGGTAGGTATGTCTTCAGGTTTCATCAATGGTAATGTTGCAGAATATCCAACTGCTAATAACTCTGCGGGTGTTGTTCCTACTAAAAAGAGCCCATCTATCTTTGCTAAGATAGCATATGACAAAACATCAGAAAACCTTAGATACAGACTTTCTGCTTCTATATACAACAACAGTAATATCCAAAGAAATACACTATTTGCAGGTGATAGAACAGGTTCACATTGGTTTAGTGTTATGGAACCTGCACAGGTAAATGGAACTGCAACAACAGCTGCTGCAAACTTTACTTCAGGAAGATTTGATCCAGGTGTTGCCAATAGATTAACAACAATCAATGTAAGTCCTTTTATCAAATTCAAAGGTTTGGAATTACAAGGTGGTATTGACTTATTAAGTGGTTCAGCTTATTCAGATACATTAACAACTGGTGGCACTAAAGAATGGATAAAAAGAGATTGGACACAAATTTATGGAGAAGTTGTATACAGATTCTTGAAAGACGAACAGTTATTTGTAGGTGCAAGATTAGTTAATGCAACAGGTCAACCTAGTGGATTGAAATATGGTGCTAATGACGTTGCTTTAGGATTCCAAAGTGGCACTCAAGCTAAAGTAGGTATTAACAGAGTATCTATGTCAGCAGGTTACTTCCCAACAAAAAACATGTTATTAAAAGTAGAATACACTAGTCAGCAATACAAAGATTTTCCTTGGGCTGATTACAGACACGAAAGTAAATTTTCAGGTTTTGTTGTAGAAGCAGTCATTGGATTCTAATCTAAAGATAATTATAATAAAGTCGTTGGATTCTAACAATTTTAGATTCAAATTTGATCGAAAAATATAAATGGCGATTTTTAGAAGGGTTGGCAGCGGGTTCACATCTGATGCCAACCCTTTATCTTATCCAAAAATAACTTTTGTTCATGGGTTTTATAACAAAATATTATATTTTAACCTTTCTTCTTGGCATGAGTGGATTTACTACGATGACTAAGGTGAACGAAGTATGGATAATCAAAAGCAGTAGCAGTCTAGAAGTAGATGGCAGCACAAATATTAATAATTTTTCATGCAAAATTCACTCTTATAATCAAACGGATACTTTATATTTCTCTCCAAAAGATAAAACACTAAACCACATTAAAGTAAATGGAAAGCTGAAAATTAACGTGGCAGATTTTGACTGCAAACATAAGGTCATGACTAAAGATCTACAGAAAACACTTCAGGCTCAAAAGCATCCATATATGATTGTTAAGTTTCTTAATTTTTCAGATATGCCTTCTTCTCCCATATCTAATAGTTTGACCACAGGTGATGTAGAGATAGAGTTAGCGGGTGTAAAAAGGACTTTTCAGGTGCAATACGCCATCCATAAAACAAATCATCAAAACATTGAGCTTATTGGTACTAGAGGTGTCAACTTTAGTGATTTCAATCTCAAACCACCTAGCAAACTTGGTGGAACCATCAAAGTAAAAAATGAATTACAAGTAGAATTTAAACTTCAACTCAAAAAAAACATTTAAAATCAAAACAAACAAATAATGCAAGAAATATTTAAAAATACATTATTCGCTGGCATTGCGATTTTCATTTTTAGTTATGGTGGATTGTTGCTAGCAATTAGTCTTTTCCCATCTTTTTTTGTGGATTACATCAGCCCTGTATTTAATTCAGATGGTAGTCGCGATGTCTTCTTTTACCTACATCCTTTTATTTTGAGTTTGGCATTAGCTGTTTTTTGGAATAGATTTCAAAGCATGTTTAGAGGACATTTTGTACTTCGTGGTTTTGAGTTTGGATTTATTTATGCAGCGATTGCTTTAATTCCAGTCATGTGGATAACTTACAGTGCAGTAGATGTGTCGCTATCTATGGTATTTACATGGCTTTTGTATGGCATATTTCAGTCTTGTGTAGCAGGTATTATATTTGCGTGGAGAAGCCATTTAAAATTAAGCCATTAAATCACTCATGCTCTTTTGCATATGTTGAGCTTTTCTTCTGATTTCTTCTTGAAAATCCGGCCCATTGCCAGCATAAATAATATCTCTAGATGAGTTAACGAGAAGTCCAACTTCATCATTTTTGCCATTTTTAAACACGGCATTCATATCTCCACCTTGGGCGCCTACTCCTGGTACAAGAAAAAAGAAATCCTTAGCTAAAGCCCGAATCTCAGCAAATGTCTCAGGATGTGTGGCGCCAATGACATACATTAGATTATTGGGATTGCCCCATTCTTGCGTTTTTGTGATGACTTTTTCATATAAAGATCGACCATCTTGATCCTTCAAATATTGAAAATCTGCACTTCCTTCATTACTTGTTAGACCCAATACGATCACCCATTTATCATCAAACTCTAAGAAAGGTGTAATCGAATCTCTCCCCATGTAAGGAGCGACTGTCACAGCATCAAAATTCAGGTATTCAAAAAATGTTTTAGCGTACATTTTACTTGTATTCCCTATATCTCCACGTTTTGCATCAGCTATTGTAAAAATATTTTCAGGGATGTACTCCAATGTTTTTTCAAGTGATTTCCAACCCTTTGGGCCTAACGACTCGTAAAAAGCTAGGTTTGGTTTGTAAGCTACACACAGATCTTTAGTAGCATCAATGACTGCTTTATTGAATTCAAAAACAGGATCTTGGTATGCTAATAAATGGTGGGGAATTTTGGTAGAATCTGTATCTAGACCTACACAAAGAAAACTTTGCTTCTCACGGATATTTTGAACTAATGCTTGCTTTGTCATCAATTAAAATAACCATTTACCGCTTCTACACCTTTTATCTCTGGCAATTTTGATTTGATGGCTTGTTCCACACCTGCTCTCATAGTCATAGCAGACATAGAGCAATGTTCACAATTGCCCATCCACTTGATTTTTACGATCAAGTCGTCTGTTATTTCTACTATCTCAAGATTACCACCATCAACTGCAAGATGTGGCCTGATTTCATCCAAAGCATGGTTTACTTTGTCGAATAATGTTTGTTCTGCTGTAATCATGGTACAAAGTTACAACTTTTTGGTATATTATATTCAAAAAATTTAATTCATTTGATGCTCTGACTCGGTTCTATCAACCTTGGACTTTTACAATCCTTGTAGGTTCATACAAGTCATGTCGCACAGCTAGTTGCTTTAAGACATTCTGAGCCATTTCCTCAAATAATGGTTTTAATGCACTGTTGCTTTGTGCTGAAACTGGGACTCCAGCATCACCACCTTCTCTAACGCTTTGTATGATAGGAATTTGAGCTACTATTTCTGTATTAGAGATAGATGCTAGTTTTCTACCTCCACCCTTGCCAAAAATATAGTATTTGTTTTCAGGCAATTCAGCAGGTGTAAACCAACTCATATTTTCTACAACGCCCAAAATCGGTACATTTACATTGGGTAATAAAAACATATTCATCGCTTTCACGGCATCTATGACTGCTACTTCTTGCGGTGTAGTGACCATCAATGCACCAGTGACAGGCACTGTCTGAACTAAGGTAAGTTGAATATCGCCAGTGCCAGGAGGCAGGTCTATCAAGAGATAATCCAAATCAGGCCAAAGACAATCTTGGATGAACTGACGTAACAATCCACCCAATCGCGGTCCTCTCAATACCACTGCTTGTTCGGGTTCAACTATAAATCCCACAGAGATAACATGTACACCATGTGCCTGTAAAGGGATTATTTTATGTTTGCCATAAAGAAGCTCTACTTTTGGGCGTTGACCTGTCAATCCCATCATGGTCGGAATGGAAGGACCATATAAGTCAGCATCTATGAGTCCAACTTTATAACCCAAATTAGCAAGAGAAACAGCTAGATTGACGGAAATTGTGGATTTACCTACGCCACCTTTTCCGGATGCAATAGCAATTATATTTTTGACTTGTGGCAAAACTGTGTTAGCATCATCATCTGTTGCATTGATTTTGAGATGAATATGCACATTAGCCTGTGGGTAAACTTTAGCTATTTCTTCCATACAAGCAAAATTCAAAGAAGATTTTAAGTCCGCATCATTAGACTTTAGGACAATTGAAAATGAAATATTATCACCTTCCACTTTAAAATCTTCTACCATGCGATGTGAAATGATGTCTCCGCCAGTTTTCGGATCCTTTACATTTCTCAGTGCTTCTACTACCCTATTATTATCAATCACTATGTTGAATTTTAAATGAATTAACTTCCTTCTAAATCTCAAAAACGGACGATTTGTTTAATATATCCCTAAACTAATCGATTATTATGCTTAAGATTCTTATTTTTGCGGCAATTAATAGATATCAATCAAAAAAGTCTATTTATTTGCATGAACATATTCAGAAACATTAAAGAACTTCCCGAATTTAAAAATGCCGTTATAACTATTGGCTCGTTTGATGGCGTTCACACAGGACACCAGAAAATATTGGCTAGGGTGAAGTCATTGGCAGAAGAGTTGGATGGTGAAAGTATCGTGATTACCTTCTATCCGCACCCACGTCAAATAGTAGATCCAAGTGGACAAGAGCTGAGCATTCTAAATACATTAGATGAAAAACTAGCCTTACTAAAAAAGTTTGGCATCAAAAACGTCGTGGTTATTCCTTTTTCCTTTGAATTTTCGCGTCAAGCGCCAAGAGAATACATTGAAAACTTTATCATCGCTTGTTTCCATCCAAAATATGTTGTGATTGGATACGACCACCGCTTCGGGCTAAATAGAGGAGGCAACATCGAACTTCTCAAAGATTATGAAAAGCCGAATGGATTTAAGGTTGTAGAAATCCCTAAACAAGAAATCGATGACATCACCATTAGCAGCACTAAAATAAGAAATGCCTTATTATCCGGAGACATTCAGGAAGCTAATCTTTTTTTAAATCAGCCATATCTTCTTACGGGAAAAGTGGTCCACGGTGATAAAATAGGAAGTAAATTAGGTTATCCTACAGCCAACTTGCAAATAGAAGAAAAAGAAAAGTTAATTCCTACGGAAGGTGTGTATGCGGTTTCCATCGAAATAGATGAATTGCCATTCGAAGGCATGATGTATATTGGAAAAAGACCGACAGTCACCAATCAAACCAATGTTGGCATCGAAATCAATATCTTCGATTTTAATCAGAATATTTATGATAAAACGATCAGAATTCACATTTTAAAGTATTTGAGAAGCGATATTCGTTTCAATAATCTAGAAGAATTAAAAGATCAGCTTAAGATAGATGAAAAAAATGCCCAGATCGCCCTTGAAGCCATCCATAACGATACACCTAGAAAGGCAAAGGTAACAATTGCTATTCTTAATTATAATGGATCAGAATTGCTTGAGTCCTATCTGCCAATGATAGAATATAGCTCAGCCAAATATGATGTGGACGTCATGGTCATCGATAATAAATCTGAAGATCTTTCTGTCGATTATATAAAGGAGTGGCATCCAGAGATTAATGTCATTGAGCTTACAAAAAATTATGGCTTTGCAGGTGGATACAACAAGGGACTCAAAGATGTGACCACGGATTATGTTGTAATCATCAATTCAGATGTCTTAGTTACCGAAAATTGGCTTGACCCTATACTCGATGCTATGGAAGCTGACCAAAAACTAGGTATTGTCCAACCTATGATACTTTCGCTAGAAGAAAAATCAAAATTTGAATATGCAGGTGCTGCGGGAGGATTCATTGATTATTTTGGGTATCCTTTTTGTCGTGGGCGAATCTTTGATACGGTAGAACCAAATAATAACCAATATAATACAGATACAGAAGTATTTTGGGCAAGTGGCGCTACCATGGTTTGTAGAACATCATTGTTTAAAGGCTTGGGTGGATTTGACGCTAGTTTTTTTGCTCATCAAGAAGAAATAGACCTTTGTTGGAGAGCAAAACAGGCTGGTTATCAGGTAAAATGTATCGTTTCTAGCAAAGTGTTTCATCTTGGTGGCGGTACCTTGGATTATAACAATCCTAAGAAAGATTATCTGAACTTCAGGAATAATCTATACCTTCTGACTAAAAACGAAGCACTTGGCAAGCTCCTTTGGCTTATTCCTGCTAAGCTTGTGTTGGATGGATTGGCAGGTTTGAAGTTCCTTTTGGCGGGAAAACCACAGTCTACACTTGCCATAATCAAAGCACATTTGAGGTTTTATGTGAATTTGCCTTTTGTTTTTGAGCAAAGAAATAAAGACGACATAAAAATTAAAAAATGTCGGATCGATAAACCTAACATGAAAGGCAGGTACTTAGGATCTGTGACTTGGAAGTATTTTATGGAAGGCAAAAATACATTTACATCATTAGGATATAATATTAATAAATGATAAAGGGGATCGAGATTTTATACGAAGATGAGTATATGATTGCTGTTAACAAGCCGGCTGGAGTTCTTACAACGCCAGATAGATTTAATGCCAGTTTGCCAAATCTCATCGGCCAACTAAAAAGTAAGTATGAAGATGTGATTCCTGTCCATAGACTAGACAAGTTTACAAGTGGCGTCAATTTATTTGCCAAAGACGCAGAAACACACCGCTTGTTATGCATCAGTTTTGAATCTAGAGAAGTAGAAAAATATTATACAACGATCGTGGATGGTGTACCAGCGCCAGAAAGTGGCAGAATAGAAGTACCACTAGCAGAATCAATGGTTACAAGGGGTAAAATGTTGGTACATAATCGTGGCAAAGAATCCATCACAGACTATAAAATACTCAAAAACTTCAAAAAATACTGTCTCTTATATATTCGACTACACACAGGAAGAATGCATCAGATTAGGGTCCACATGCAATATCTTGGCAATCCTTTGATAGTGGATACGTTGTATGGTCATAGAGATGCTTTTTTACTATCAGAAATCAAACAAAAAAGATTTAACTTAGGCAAGTACGAAGAAGAACGACCACTTTTGTCTAGACAACCACTTCATGCCACAAAGTTGGTTATCAAACATCCACACACAGAAAAAACAATCGAAATAGAATCCCCTTTGCCAAAAGATATGGAAGCAGTTATCGCTCAAATGGAGAAGTGGATAAAATAATCTAGTTTGAATTCCGTTGTAAATCCAAAGCTTAGCGCTAATTATTTGCAGTTAAATAAAACCTGATTACTAATTCAACACAAAGTATCTCATACTTTTGATTGTAACCAATTTGTCTACTTCAAGATGCTAATACCTTTTCAGTAGACACTAAACAGTTATTTATTACCAAGTTTATAGGAATTATTCCAAACAGTCTCAATATCTTTATAAATCGAGTAATTTTTGGCATAGTCAATATTCATTATTTTAAAATGGTCATTGGTGTATAACAAATGTTTTGCAGACAATGGATATTTTATAATGGGTGCTTTTATAGTAGGTAAAAATCCGAAATCACCTTGGTCTCCACCATAACCTACCCATGTTTTCTGTCCGATGAATACAAAAAACAAATTCTTAAAAACTTGAATACGCCCATTATTCAATAACAAAACCAATGGCAAAAGGCAAAAGATTAGCACACAGGCAATGATATCAAAAAGTCTTTTGTATCTCTTGTATCTATCTTCATGTAACTTGTAGGTAATATCGAGATTATAAAACTGGCCCTGACTATTGCGAGAGTTACTGCCTATGATACTCAATGAATCATCACCTCCAATCTTAAAAGAAACAGAACGATCTAGTGTTGTCATAGATTTAATAATTTCTTTCATCGTCATATTTTCATTGCTAAAAATGACCTCATCTATTTTTAAATCATTAACCACCTTTGGCAGATAAGTGATCGTGTTAGTGTAATATGCATCACCTAAATCCGCTTTATTTGGGGTCACAATGTAAACATTCTCAAAATTGACATTTGCATTTTTTATAGTAAGCAGTAGTTTTTCAGCAGAATCTTTTTCCGCGACTATCACAAGGTTTTTTGTAATGTTGACTTCACCTTTTTTAGACCTATTGGTTATCAATGATTTTATAAAACTAGTCAAAAAGCTTATAACAATCATTGATATAGTACCTAATAAAATTAAAACCCTACTGGTCCTAAGATTTTCAGGCAATAAAGCATAACAAACAAGAATAATCGCTGTCCCTGAAGCAACGCCACTTAATATCTTAAAAAAGCTTTTTACTCGATCATAATGTCCAGCCAACCATAAGCAAAATGCCCAAACAATGCCGTAAACTAACAATATTAAATCAATGTTTGTATTATCATAATATTGGACATTATCAAAATAATAGGACGCCCATAAGTATTTTGCCTGAGATAAAAGTATCCAAATGAATATCACATCCAAGACAGGAAGTAGCCAATTAGAAACTATTCGGCTACTTATTGACATAAAAGCTCTAAAGGAAATAGCCAACTTTATTAAAAATGAAAAGACATCAGCATTACCTTTACTATAATGTTTATTAACGTAAATATGCATGGCCCCATAAAAAGTTCGCACATAGTTCAAGCTGCTTTTTTTAGTACTTTCACCTTTATAATGTATGATACTTGTTTCTGGGTAATAATAAATTTTATGACCTGCTTGTATAATTCTATAAGATAGATCAATGTCTTCACCATACATAAAAAAAGCTTCGTCCAGTAAACCTATTTCATCTAGCACTTTAGAACGGATGAACATAAAAGCACCGCAAAGCACTTCTATTTCATTTGTTTGATGCTCAGGCAAATATCCTAGATTGTAACCACTAAATAACTTAGACGTAGGAAAAACGTCAGATAAAAAACTTAATTTGCAAAATGAATTCCATAAATCAGGAACTTTCCGTTTAGATTCTGGTAGAAACTTACCACTGCCATCAATCATCCGAACGCCTAAGGCTCCCGTTTCTGTTTTACTTTCCATAAAGTCAAAACACATCTTGAGCGTATCTTCTTCTAGAATAGTGTCAGGATTAAGAAGCAGTGTATATGTTGAATCAAGATTTTTGATGGCTTGGTTATTAGCAGTCGAAAAACCTTTATTTTGTTCATTGGCAATTAGGTTGATTTCAGGAAAATCTTTCTGCAGTAACTGAACGGAGCCATCCACGGAGGCATTGTCTACTACCCAAACTTCAACAGATAGTCCATTTAATCGTGAATTCTTTATTGACTGAATACATTGGATTAGGAAGTGACGGACATTATAATTGACAATAACGATTCCTATGTCGTGTGCAGCCTTGGGTTTAGGACTGGACATTATAAGGCACTCTTGATACAATAGATCTACCCAAAGTGAGTTCGTCGGCATATTCTAAATCACCACCAAATGAAACGCCTCTAGCTATGATACTCACTTTCACATTGAAGTCTCTAAGCAATTTAGATAAGTAGTAAATAGTAGTCTCACCTTCTATAGTAGGACTTACTGCCATGATTACTTCTTCTATGTCTTCCACTTTTATGCGTTCTACCAATAAATCTATGCTCAAATCTGATGGTCCTATCCCTTCCAAAGGAGAGATGACTCCTCCTAAAACATGATATTTACCTGAAAATTGATTGGTATCTTCTATAGCCATGACATCTCTTGCAGTCTCTACGATACAAAGTACCCTTTTATTTCTTGTAGTAGATAGACAAAGCTCGCAAGTATCATGGTCTGACAAATTGCAACAAATTTTACATTTTTTAATGTCTGTTTCCAGTCTAGCGAGAGCTGCTGATATCTTAGACGCTTTTTTGGTATTGTCTTGTACAAGGTGTAGGGCAAGCCTTAAAGCAGACTTTTTGCCAACACCTGGCAAGGTGGACAGTGCATTAACTGATTCTTCGAGTATCTTGGATGAAAAATTCATGATGCAAAATTAATATATTAAAAATCATTTATATGCTTTATATCCAATTAATTTTCACTTAGCTTGAATACAAAATGTGTATCTTTGCCGTCTTAATAAGAATATCCATGTTTGGCTTGTTTAAAAAAATAGTATCCGGCAACCCCGAAGAGAATAAAGAGATGGGTTTTCTCGACCATTTAGAAGAGTTGAGATGGCACGTGATCAGGGCATCGATTAGTATTTTAGTTTTCGCGATGATTGCTTTGATATTCCAATATGAAGTTTTCGAGTACATTATATATGCGCCCAAAAAACCAGAATTTATCACATACCAAGTTTTCTGTGCCATATCAGAAGCTGTCTGTTTCTACCCACCTGAACTTCAGCTTATCACTAGAGAAATGGGAGAACAGTTTTTTGTGGGCATCACGGTCTCCATTTATTTAGGCTTTATTGCATCATTTCCATATATATTCTATGAGTTTTGGAAGTTTATAAAACCAGGTCTTTACGAGACGGAGCGAAAAATAGCTGGTAGACTCGTAGGTGTTACTTCTTTTTTGTTCGTATTGGGTGTTTGTTTTGGTTATTTTGTGATTGCTCCTTTTGCGATTACCTACCTAGGTAGCTATACAGTCGGTACAGAAGCAATTAATAGTCCTACGCTTTCATCATATGTAAACTATCTTACCATGTTTACAATTCCCACAGGACTTGCCTTTGAATTACCAATTGTGGTTTACTTCCTTGCCAAAGCAGGGATTGTAGGACCTGAGATAATGAGAAAATATAGAAGAGAAGCATTTCTTGTGATATTCATTATTGCCGCTATCATTACACCACCTGATGCATTGACACAAATTTTAGTAGGCGTTCCCGTTTATATTTTATATGAAGTTTCAATAGGAATAGCAGCTAGTGTAATTAAGGAAAGAAAAGAACGAGAAAAAAGTAGTTAATATGCAGCGAGTTTCATCCAATTTAACCTTGTTTTTAAAATTATTCTTACCTACCGTTTGGATAGTATTTTTTACTACTTTCGGAACTATGTTGTTTATCATTGATGAATACAAGCTTCCGTTTTTGACTTCGCCATATTTCAAATATCCTTACATATTGTTTTTCGTTTTATTCCTGACCTTGTTATACTTTACATTCATACAGTTAAAACGTGTAGAAATGGATGGACAATTTTACTATGTTTCCAATTATATGAAGACTTTTAGACTGGTATATGATGACATTGAAAAAGTAGATAAAATGAAGCTTGGTCCTTTGATGTGGGTAACTTACAAACTGAAGGCTAAGGGTAGTTTTGGAAAAAAGATAACTTTCCTAGCAAATAACCAACTCTATAATATGTTTATGAATGACCATCCAGAGATCGCAAAGTTATTGGATGGTAAATCAGTGGCTTAGATCAGGATTTTCGAGTAATGCTTTATTCCAATCTGCTTCATTATCGATGTCACTCAATGTAGGAAGGTCGGCAATATTGAGTTGTAGCAGTCTAGCCTTGTCATTCGTTTCTTGATAAACAGCATCAGTGCTCCAAGTGATATTTTCGAATAATGCTGGCTGATATTCTTTCATTCCGAGTAAATAGTATCCGCCATCAAATGTAGGTCCGACTACCACATCCGAATCGCCCAAAATGGTAAATGCCATCTCCAAAATATCGGGCGTCAAAGCCGAACAATCGCTACCTATGATCACTACTTTTTGCAAAACTGACCCATCATTCTGTGAAAAAATGTTTCTAAATGCTGCCGACATTCTTTCCCCTAGATCATTTCCTTGTTGAAGGTATTTGTCAAAATCTTGAATATCCCAATCATCATCCATATCAATGACATCACTGTAAAACAAGTGATACTTGGCGTTTACTTTGGTGACTGTTTTACGCGTTACGTCTAACAATCTTTGATATATTTCAAGTGCTTTTTGGTCCCCCAAAGTAGTAGCAAGCCTTGTCTTTACTTTGCCAAGTACTGGATTTTTAATAAAAATGATGATGTTATTCAATATAAGTTACTCTTTATCCTTTGATTCTTTTTCTTCTTTAATCTTTACTTTATCTCCTGATTTGAGTGTTTTGCTCACTTCCGAGTATGGTCCTGAAATTAATTTATCACCCACATTTACACCTGATTTGATCATGATAAATTCATCGTCTTGGATGCCAGTTTCCACTTTGACCATCTTTGCAGTATCAGCATCCATCAAGAAGACCACCTCATCAAATTCTTTTTCATCTGGTACGACCATATCGTCAGGCAAACTTTTATCTTTAGTAACTTTTTTGTCAGATTCCTTTTCTCTTACAGTCACACATTGTATCGGCACAGCAACTACATCTAGTGCTTGCTCTGTAAAAATATCTACAGATGCAGACATACCCGGACGTAGCGGATATTGCATGGTTTTAGTTTTGATATCTTGATAAGAATCTGCTAGTACTCTTATTTTGACAATAAAATTGGTCACTTGATCTGTGTTTAATGCAGTACCCGCAGTAGCTATATTTGATGCAGAATTAGCTATTTGAGTGACTTTGCCTTTAAATTTTTTACCTAAATAAGCGTCCACTTCTATCTCTACATCATCTCCAAGCTCCACTTTTAATATATCATTTTCGCTGACATCTACTTGCACTTCCATAGCATTTAGATTAGAAATACGCATCATCTCTGTACCAGTCATTTGGATAGTACCCACTACCCTTTCACCTTTTTCGACAGACAATTTAGAGACAATACCACTCGTGGGTGATTTGATGGTGGTTCTATTGAGACTTGTTTTTAATTCCTTTAAACTTGCTTGGGCACCTTTAATGCTAAATTCTGATGCTTCTGCATTTTGCTGTGCTGACTTGATACTCGCATCTGCTGATCTTAAATTAGCTTCTAACTGACGAAGAGATGACAATGACTGCTCTAGTTCCGCTTGTGATATGACACCATCCTTTTTGAGTTGTTCATTACGTTTGTGGATGCCCCGTGCATTTTCTAATTGAGCGATGATTTGTTCTTTCTGGGCTTTATTTGACTCTATTTGTGACTTACTGATAGACAGTTGCGACCTTGAACTATTTAAGCTCGCTTCTCCCCTTTCTACGGACGAAATGTAAGCTTCAGGATCAATTTTGGCCAAAACTTGACCGACATACACAGAGTCACCTTCTTTTACATACAGCTCAACAATTTCCCCTGATACGTCAGAACTTATTTTTACTTCTGTCTCTGGATATATTTTACCGCTTGCAGAAACAGTTTCTTTTATCGTCCTTTTTTCTGCTAAAGCAGTAGTCACAGAAGTGCCTTTAGGGTTAGATTTTGCCTTAAATACTGCAACTATAGCAAGCACTAATAATAATGCTACAAGGGAAATTAATATCCAGTTACGTTTTTTTTGAACTTTGGTCATAATATAAAATTAAAGTCTTGTTTTGAAATGATGGAAGGTTTTTATTAAAATTTTATCGCTCTGCCTAGATAAAAATCTAATACTTTGGTCCTGAACAAATAATCATATTTAGCGATCAACTGATTGACGGTGGACGTTTCCATTTGGGTCTTCAGTCTTGTCAATTCAAATGCATTCAAATTGCCGATATCAAATCTTTTTACGGCATTATTGTATAGATTTGTTTGTGCTTGGAGTGTCTTAGTAGATGCTTGATACCTAGATTTTGCTGCTTTTGCATCAGCAAGTGCTTGACCTACCGTAATTTTAAGAGATTCTTTTAGTTGTACATAATTAAGATCTGCTTGTTGCGTATTCAATTTGGCCCTTTGCACACCTGCACGAGATAAATTATTACTGTAAATCGGGATATTCATAGAAAAACCAATAGCGTAAGAAAGGTTATCTGTAACTTGATCAAAATAAGGTGTTTTCGCCAAAATGGGAACTTGCTGTGTAAAACCTACCGTCGCAGTTTGACCATTAAAAATAATATCTTGGTTTACAATCTCTTGATTAAATCCATTTACGGTAACCCCTTTATTTGAGTAATTTGTTCTTGCACTACCTCCTGCACTTATGGAAGGTAACAATTCTGATTGTGCAATTTTGACACCCAAAGCAGCACTTTTAAGTCTAAGTTCGCTTGCCGCTATTCCCGCTTGATTGTTCAATGCAGATGCATACACCTCTGCGAATGTAAGAATATCAGGATCAGTATCGAAAGCTAAATTACTTGGCGCAGTCACATCCAATTTAAAATCAGGGTCAAGTCTTAAGAGCTGTTTAAGATTTAACAAATTGATTGTCAGGTTATTTTGACTTTCTATGATAGACTGTTCATTGGCAGCTATCTGAGCTTCGAGATCCAATCTATCATTTTCAGGTCTGTTTCCTACCGAAATTTGTTTATTCAATAGTGACAACTGATCATTTGTTTGGGCTAGTTGATTTTGTGCATTTTGCAAATTTTCTTTTGCAAATAAGATATTAAGGTACAACGTCGCCACATTCAAAGCAATGTCTCTTCTGACTTGCTCCAACTCTTTTAATGCTGCCTTATTATTGATTTGGGTTTGAGAGATGTTATTGTTTATTCTATTTCCATTGTAAAGCATTACATTAGAATTCAAGCCAAAACCATTATTAAAGAATGTCTCTGTAATAAATTCATTTCTAGTAGGGTCAATGGTACGTCCAAAATTCCAACCAACATTGGTATTAGCAGATAGATTTGGATATCTGCCATGTCTAGCAGTCGTGGCATCTATTTCACTGCTCTTTAAATTGATAAGACTACCTTCTACTTGAAGACTTTTTTCTATAGCATAATTGATACATTTCTCTAAACCCCAAACTTCTTGTGCTTGAAGTGTTGTCACATTGGTGAAAAACATAACAAAAAACAGAAAAGAAATACAACTAATAAGATTTTTCATCCTTGCATTTATATTTTACGATTATGGTTCAATTTAAAATAAACTTGATTTAGAAAAATTAATTCACGACTTTTTAGAAGTTATGAACCTTATCTTCCTTTTAAATTTATACAACAAAATTACAATTATTGAATAGATAAATGCCTTTTTTTTATATTAATAACTAGATAACATAGATAAAAGTCTAATTTGAAGGTAAAAGTTATTAATTGACTTAAAAAATTCTATTAAAATAGAAATGGTTTTTCTTTATGAAGATCATTGAAATTAATTTAAACCGGAAGTTGAAATATTTTTTATACTAATAATGCAACAAAGTTGCATTTAATGAGTTACTTTTGCATCATGGTTGCAAAAACAAACATATTTAACACTTTAATCCTTATCATCTTCACTATGGTGAGCAATAGACTTGCCGCTCAGCAATGTGACATGGAGATTTCAGGACAAGTCATTGACCATCATGATGACACTTCCCTAGAGTACGCCACCATTTTTATACAAGAACTGGATAAAGGAACGGTTTGTGATTCGAATGGATATTTCGTCTTTGAAAACATTTGTCCTGGTAAATACCATTTTATCATCTCTCATGTAGGTTGTGAGTCCAAAAACGAATATTTAAATATTTCCGAAACGACAACACTTACTTTTTTTTTAGAGCATCATGACGAGATACTCCAACATGTAGAAATCACTGGACAACAATCAAATAGTAAATCAGGCAATATCAGGTATACTATTTCTAAAGATATCATGTTTGAATTGAATGGTAGAAACCTTAGTGAAATATTGACAACTATTCCTGGCGTAAATACATTAAAAGCTGGTCCTAACCTTGCAAAACCCATTATAAATGGTCTCTATGGCAACAGAATAACGATACTCAATAACGGAATCCCACAAGAAGGCCAACAATGGGGAAATGACCACGCACCAGAAATAGATCCCAATACCGCTGACAAAATATCTATATATAAAGGAGCTTCTGCCATAAAATATGGATTACAGGCCTTAGGCGGTGTAGTCATCTTAGAACCAAATGAAATGACCATAGATTCACATTGGCATGGTGATATTCGCTTGAATGGCCATACTAACGGTCGGGGAATTGGGATACAAGGTCAATTGAGAAATAGTTCTAATCTGGGTAATCTAAGAATTACACTAGGACATCACACCTCAGGTGATCGCAAAACGCCTAGTCATTATCTCACGAATACAGGGAATAGAGAATCGTCTTTTTCTATACTTATTTCAAATAAAAAGAATGAAAAATCAGATAGAAGAATCTATTATTCATTTTACAGAAACAAACTTGGCATTTTACGTGGATCACATATTGGTAATTTGACAGATCTTCAGGAAGCTTTTAAAAGGGATATCCCATTTTTTACGGCTGATAAGTTTTCATACAATATAGAAGTTCCACGCCAAGAAGTAGACCATCATTTATTAAAACTTTCCCACAAATACAGAATAAATGATCAAAAAAACATATCACTCGAAGCAGGATACCAAGTTAATAGTAGGTCAGAATTTGATATCAGAAGAGGTGATAGAGACACAAAACCAGCATTAGATTTATTGCTTTTTAGCCAATATTATGATTTGGGCTACAATCATTTAGGTGAACACAGTTCATATACCATTGGCACCCAATATAGATATGTAAACAATACCAATCGACCTGGAACTGGCATTCTACCTTTGATACCCGATTACATCAATAATCATTACGCCATCTACCTGATCACTAAAAGAAACCTTTTCGGATTGGAACTCGAAACAGGACTGAGAGGAGAATTTAGAAATTACTTTGTAGCTAGATTCGAAAATAGAAACGTGGTAAAAGAAAATCACCGTTTCTTAAACTTTGCTGCAAACATTGGTTTAAAACATAAAGTTACCGACGAAATTACAACACATTTAGACATTTCCTACACCAATCGTCCACCTGAAGTCAATGAACTTTATAGCAATGGACTCCATCAAGGCGTAAGTGGTATAGAAGTAGGAAATCCAAGCCTTAAACCCGAAAACTCTTTTAAAATCGTCAATGAATGGACGGGTCACCTTGCGGAAAAACATCACGTCAATCTTTCGCTTTTTTACAATCATATCAACAACTTTATCTATTTGCAGCCCCAAAATGATTTTGTCGTTACCATAAGAGGCGCCTTCCCATTGTTTTCATACGTAGGTACAGATGCTTCCATGCTAGGTGGAAGCTTCAAGAGTATCACAGACATTAATAAAGCTTTCCAATGGACATCAGGTATGAGTTATATTTATGCTAGGAATCTCGACCAAAAAACAGGGTTAATCAGAATTCCACCACTCAATGCGTTTTCAAACATTCATTATACCATAGGCAAAACTTCCGTATTTAACGAATTAAAAATGGGCGTAGAAGCAAGTTATACCGCTATGCAAAATAATGTTCCGATCGAAGAAGACTTCTTACTACCACCCGATGATTATTTTTTAATTAATGCATCCTTACGAATAAAATTCAAACGTAAAACAAACCAAGACCTAGACGTCAGTCTGAGAATGGAAAATGTATTCAATACCACTTACAGAGATTATCTGAATAGAATGCGATATTTTGCAAATGAAATGGGTCGAAATATTACTTTCAACATAAAAACGAATTTTTAATTTTTAAAATATTTTTAATTATGACATCTAAATTTAGTTTTTTATTAATTGCTGGAATGATTGTTTTTTTTACCTCATGTGACAAGGACCCTGAACCAATCAATGAAGAAGAACTGATCACTACCCTAGTATACACCCTTACACCAAGAGACGGTGGTGATATCGTCACATTATCCTTCAAAGACCTTGATGGTGATGGCGGAAATGCACCTACGATCACATCAGACACACTAAAATCAGGAAAAACATATGATGGTGTATTAAACTTATTAAATGAATCGGTAACACCAGCTGATATAATTACCACAGAAATCCAAGAAGAAGCCGAAGAACATCAATTTTTCTATGAAGTGGCTACTACGTTACCTTCTGTATTAACCATCACGTATGATGATAAAGATGCAAACAATAACCCTATCGGACTAAAAACGATCGTCAAAGCAACTGGTACAGGTTCAGAAAAAGTCAAAATAACTCTCCGCCATGAACCCAACAAAACCGCAGTTGGCGTAGCTGCCGGAATCATTACAAATGCAGGTGGAGAGACCGATATTGAAGTTAGTTTTGATTTGAGTGTGACGCAATAAATATAGAACGTATAAGGGTCCTAAACTCTTTAGGACCCTTGTTTTTAGATATCAACTCGTCAGGTAATGGTTTGTCTGATTAGTGATGTTTCAGATTTAAAAAAATTGACCCGCGAAATAAAATTCAACTTTTCTTTATCTTGTCGACTTAGACACATAATACTTTTCAGTGCCTGAAACCCTGTACCAAAATCAATTTCCATATTTTTTTTATTACTATTATTCATAATGCCTCTATAGGTTTTATTACACCTTCATAAAAAACACAACTACTAACTACCGTATTTCTGCCTTCACTCTACCAATAATCCGCCTTTATATAAAGCCAATTATTTTTTTCATATTCATTTTGACTAAATTCAAACTCAATAATTAATTTTCTGACCATAGAAATACTATTTGATTTTATTACTGTATCTTTTATACTCTACATAATAAACTTTATTTCAGCATACATAACAATTTCATAATAAATACAACGAATATTTATGAAAATTTAGAAATGCTTTTGTTTTAAAATTAAAATTATCCAAATAATGGTTATTAAACATCGGTACATACGTACTAAAGACAATGCATTATAAAACAATAGTTATATTGTCTGAAATCAACTTAAGCTTGACTTTTGACAAAATAAATCTTACTTATCATTAGATTTAAACATTCAATTAGTAAGCAGGTAAAATTATCTTACCAATTATGAAAGATTTTTTTTTAGAATTAGGGTTACTTTTATCAAAGCACTGCATTAATATCATATCAACATTTAAAAACAAAAATCATGAACTCAGCAAAACCAATCCTTACTTCTTTATTCTTAATTTTCACATTTATTTTAAGTGCACAAACTTATAAGAAATTGGAAAATGCCACTATACCACCAAGTAAACCATATTACATTTTGCCTAAAGAAAGCTTTCTCATCGAAATTCCAGTTATATCCACGAGCTTATCAAAAGGACCAGAATTTTTAGAATTCATCGGAGAAGAAATATTATTATAAAAAAAATATAAAAAATATAACACAAATTATGTCATTTATTAATAAACACTTCATTAATATTGCATTTTCATATTAATGAAGTATATAAATTGCATTCATTCATAATTTCATCACACATGGCAAAACAATTATTATTAAATTCAAAAAAGTTTAGAGCTTTTATTTTCATTTTCTTCATTTTCTTGTTAGGATATGATTCAATAGGGCAAAAATTATTCAAAGTTTATCATGGTCAGTCTGGAGTGACGCAAGTTCGCGATAAGGACGGCAATAGCATTGAAGACAAAAATTTTAAATTAAAACCTGGTGAAATTGTAACAGTAGAAGTAATAAATGCAAACCCACTCTTTTACAATTATTCAATAAAATATAATAACTTTCAGGCAGAAAGTTCTAATACTGAAATATTGACTTTATTTCAAAACTTAAACTTGATTTTTTCAACTAGAGCAAGTGGCTCACCATCTGGATTTGTCCCTACTCAAGTTGTTATAGATAATATTAAACTTTACAAGGACGCAATAAATACATTAGTTAAGGATATTAATAGGGCAAATGAAATTATTGAAGATTCGGATAAACCTGAAGACTTGAATTCTGCTTTTGCTTATATTTACAATGCAGGCTTAAAGCAAGCTATAGATAATATTGAGAATTTATCAAAGGAACCCTTTCATTTTAATAATGATAATTTATTACAAAGTCTAAATACTCTATCTCAAGTTGCCGGTGTGGACGATGTAGAAAAGGAGGCTTATAAATTATTGAACCAAACTCTAGTTGAGAAGGTTAACCAAATCAAAAAGCAAATTAATAGATATACAAATTCTATCTGGTCACAAACATTTGTTGTTCTGGATTCCACTACAAAGATTACTTTATTAATATCAAAAATAGACAAATCCAATAACAGATTGATTCGAGATGGAAACGGACCCAATGCTTTTGAACTAGAAATTTGTACAGTGAGTCCAAAATATAAAAGAGCTACATTAGAACTTGTTCCAGTTGCAAATATTGTATTTTCAAAAGATGTGCGTGAATTTTATATTGAAAATGGATTAATCCAGAATAGATTAAATCCAAAATCTACCTTCTCAACCGGTGTAGTTTTAAACATTAATGCTTTAAACTTTGGCGAAGTAAATGAATTTTCATTAGGTGGAGGTTTCGGTTATAAGTATGATCCAAGAGGTCAAGGTTTAGATAACTTCTATTTATCATTAATGTTAAGTTATAAAAATTTCATAAGAATTGGATTGGGGTATGGATATGCACAGTTCCCATCGGAAGAGCTTAAAGGAGGGTATAAAGCAGGATCTCCTTTACCGTCCAATATCGCTAATATCAATGAATTAATTGAATACAAGGAACAGCCTAGTGGCTTTCTGACAATATCATTTACAGGTTTAAATCTTTCAAGAAAATAAAAATTTCATTATATCATGCTAAATTTAAATTCAACTAAGATATCAAGATTAAAAATACTGAAAGGATTTTTAATTTTAAGTGTGTTATTAGTTTTTGGCTGCAAAGACAAGTTAATAGTTAACGATGCTTTGACCAAAACATTTACAGTGGATAATGACAAAGAAATAACAATATCATCACCGGACACAATTAATTCTGAAAATTTGGAAGCTATTCAAGATAATTTGGAAAATTATTTTGAAACATCAAAAAACTTTAATATTGATACATTCTCTGTTTTAAGCAAATCATCATTAGAGAAAGTAGATTTGGCTAGAACTTTACAAAGGAGGCTTCTTTTAGAATTACCTAAATATTCAATAACATCAATTGAAGGCGGAATTAAAGTAACAAGAACTTATTACATAATTGAAGGTGACATAAATGTAGATAAAGAAGAATTGTATTATTACAGCTTAAAAAGAATACAAAAACCTAATGATTCAAATGTAGGAAGTGGCAATCTTACCTTAGGTACGGATTTAAGTGGAAACCCAGCAAAATGGCCTTCAGGTACTACAATTAAATACACTATAATGAGAAATTCGTTTGAGCCAAAATCAAATTACGATTTGGTTGTTAAAGAAATGATTAATGCCACAAATGATTGGATGAAAGTTTGTAATATCAAATTTGAACACGTGCCGGAACATGATAATACAGAGTTTGATTTAGAATCAAATTCTGAAGATATTATTTTCATAGTTAGGCAACTTAATGTTAATGCAGATTTTATAGCAAAAGCATTTTTCCCAATAGACCCGATATATAACCGCAATTTACTTTTAAATCCAAGTTTTTTTGTAACAGACTACAATAAAACAGGAATATTGAGGCACGAGTTGGGCCATATTTTAGGTTTTCGTCATGAGCATATTTGGTCTAAAGAATCATCCTGTCCTGGTGAAAATATAATTCAAGAAGGGCTTGGCGCTATTCAATATTCTGAATATGACCCTTACTCAGTAATGCACTATCCTTGTGGAATAAATAGAAATAATAAAGAATTAGAATTAACAGAATTTGATAAACAAGCAGCACGTAGGATTTATCCATTTTAATATTTAAGAAGATTTCTTGTCTTAGGTCATGTCTGCTTTTATACTTTAGAAAGTAAAAAGCTATTATATGATTTAATTTTCCCTGATTACCTCATCATAATCTTCCCTAGTATTAATCCCAATTAAATCGCACATAATATTTTCATGCTTGATACCAGTAAACTGACTTATTCCTTCACGTTTTTTGTTCAAGATAGCATTATTAGCCTCATAAGAATGTACATCATTGTCATATACACTTCCATTGATGATACCAAGTTTTCTTTTTAGTTGTGCAAATGGTTTAATGGTGAATCTTGAACCACCATCTAATTTACTTTGAACTAAAATCATCGCACTTGATAACTCAGCTTGCAATTCGCAATATTCTACTACCTTAAATTGATCTTGTTTAACATTTGGAGCAAAAGAAGAGATTAAACATCCACCACCTACAAAAATACGATCAGCATTCTCCTTATATTCTCCAGATAGTAAAGGGCTATTTATATAATCTAATCCCCCAGGAACAACCCCAATCGTTTTTGAGATAACATCACTGCCGCTAAAACTTGCTTGATCAATGCCACGTGCTAAACCATTTAATATATAGCATTCTCTTTGAACGAAATACTCTCCAACTCTTTGGGATATTATTTTCCCTTTTTCAGTTGCTTCTCTACTGCCAATAATGCCTATAATTTGATTAATTCTGGGGATATTGCCAATATAGTATATAATAGGATATTTATTGTTTTCTTTGAGATTTTTAGGATAGTCTTCATCATAAAAGTTAAGAATACCAATATTATTAAGTGAACAGGTTTCAATTATTTGTTGTGCATCTGATATCGCAATTTGGTATTGCTCTTTATTATATTTCTCTTTAAATAATGGTAACAAAATATCCATAGGATGGTCTCTTTTGCTAATCAATATTTCTATCTCATTTTTGTTTTTTTTCAAAAATGAAGGACCTATCCCTTTTAAATTTAGAATAGATAAAATTGCTGCTGTTTTGTTTAAATCCATCATTACTTTATATTATCCGTATGTCCACATCCTACACCTCCATATTGTGAAGGTACACATGAATAAAACTTATTCCCATCACTTTTTCTTGTCCTGATGGATAAATCTTTACCACATTTTGGACATTTTAGACCTATATTTACTTCATCCACCATCCTGAAAAGGGATAAACTTAATATATTATTTGCGCCATAACTTCTTAATATTTCTGATGTTGCATCCATTGTTGCACCTGTCGTTATTTGATCATCAATAACGACTATGTTTTTTCCAGTAATTTCAATTGTTGGAATTGCCTCCAAATATTTATTGACAAATGAATACCTTTCGTTTCTTTTAGGCTGATTTCTAATAGACCCCTTAACATCATCTTTCCACCTTAAAAGCTTTTCTTTTTTAAAGGCTGTCTGTATCAGGTCTGCAAAGGATTCCATTTTCTTCGGAGGAATCGTGGTAGATTTATCAGGGATAAAAGTCAATATATCAAAACTTATATTATTTCTTTGCATAAAAAACTCTATATAATTAGATACTGCAAAAGCTATTTTCTCAAGCTTTTGAGTCTCTCTACTTGGACTGCTAAACTCATAATATAAACTACTCTTTGCAAATATATCGCACAATCCTGACTCTTGTCTAGCTAATGCAATATTAAATGTCTTCTTACCTTGATTTGAAGTGAAGTTTACATTTCCAATACTAACAACGCCTCTACATTTATCAGAAAACTCCATCCCCTCCAATACAAGCAAATTTTCCAGCGGATTGTTTATGATGTTATAAAGGTCATCGAAATTTCTACAAGAAAATGTCGGCCCTACCTTTTGTGTAAAAGCCCATACTTCTGGATTGTAATTAATCTCGTGGATAATATGAACAGATGGTATACATAGCTTTCTCGCTGTCGTAATATCAACAGCATGGTCACCGATCATAAATATTCTATTTCGTGATGTTTCTAACTTATTAAGAGATTTTTCTTTGATGAAATTTTCAATTTTATCAATTGCAGGTTTGTAGGCAAGCGACAAACACTCAACTTTAAAGATTTCATTAGCTATTTTATTAACATACTTTGGGTGAGAATCACTTACAATTAAAACCTGATGCCCATCATCCTTAAGTTTTTGAATTAATTCTTTAGCTCCATTGTAAACAGGTAACTCACTTATATGAAAATCACTTAATCCATCTCTGTACTTCGCAAATTTATCATGTAAGGAATCAATAAGTGTTCCATCTAAATCAAATAGTAAAGTTAATATCTTTTTCATTAAATACGTTATTTTTCCCCTTGAACGATCATCATGACAACATCTAAAATTTTAATCAATTCCTCCTTCCAGATATCCTTCATCTTCACATAAATATTCCCGGTCTCATGACCGCAAAGATTGGAGCGAAGATAGCTTGTTTCTGTTAGATTGGTGCATTGTGATATCATAATTCAATTTTTATTACAAAGATGGATGGAGTGTATTCAGTGTTAGTGAATGAATAGTTATTTTATTGACGTATTCTTTGTATAATTTCCAAAATTTTTTTAATATTCTCAATTCTTGCTTGACCTTTAACTCCTTCATGTGCAATCTTGTGTCTTAAATCATTCAAATTCCCAAATTCTTTTAAAAAAGAATCATTTCTTTCATATTTATATTTCAAGATACATGAAGCTTTATACAAAGTATTTGCTCTGACGCCTCCAAGACTCTTCTGTTCATCACCACAAGAAAAATAATCTCCATTTCTGTTGTCTCTGTTAAATGTCAGTTTCCATATTTCATTATCATCGTCTGCTTCAATCATATAGTTTTTCACACCATCCAATTCAATTGAATTGTCTCTGTAATCGTATTTTTGATTTGCATAAACTTCAATGATTTGAAACAAAGTAAGATAACCGAAATCAAGTTGTTCATTAACTATTAAATTCCAAGCAATATCTAACATTGAGTTTGATTCCTGTTTGAAAATGGTATCTGAATTACTATTTGCTTGTTTTGCTGCATCACATAAATTATAAATATCTCTCAAATAATCTTTTTGGAAACAATTTATAACGTCCTTTTTGAAATTTTCGTACTGCCTTTGTGTCTCCTTGATCGTATAATTAAACTCTGGCGACTCTTTGATATAATAGGCAGATGCACCCCGCTCCAGGGCAGCATTTACATTCCATATTTTATTGGAAGCTGTAGATACTATGATTTGGTATCCTTCATTGGCTTTTAGAAATTCATGGATCAATTTGTACCCAGAAAATTCTGTCGGCGTTATCAATTCGTTATCTATATCTTCCTTGTCAGGATTTAGGCGCAAATCGATGATGATTAGGTCCCAATCTTGCCCCACGTGAGATAGGCATTCATCATAAAAACCATCAAAATCTTTGAATGAACTATGGTAGTCGTTCGCTTTATATTTTGAGCTATCAATGGACACAAAATGGGTACCTGCACCTTTAAATATTTGTTTCATTAGTAGGCCCCATCCTTCATCAGATTTATCATCTATGAACAGTATTTTTTTACCGACACATTTTAACGGCAACAAATCTATACATGTTTTGGGAGAGAATGATTCATTTTTGCAGATTAAAAATTTAGCGTACAACTGCTTTAGGTGTTTTGAAATGATGTCAAGTTCAAAAATTTTATCCTTTATACCTACCACTTGGGCTAACTTAAAACAGCCCCAAGCATTAGCTATGTCATGACCACCAATTGTATCTTTTCGATGTACATTTATTTTATCCAAGCAGTTCTGTCTATATTCACTTTCGGGGCAAGCTTCAGCTTTTCCAATTGTATTGAGAATATCGTCGGCAAAAAATGACGAAAAATATACTCCTTGAGTAAATATCAAATTTTGTGGATTATTGTCCCTATCAAAATGATTTTTTTTGATCAGATTTTCAACGGTGAAATTGGTTAAGAATATAATCGGTAACAACCTTTTGCTGAGTGGTAGTTCATAATTCAATCGTATATGGAGACCCAATAGTAAACCATTCGTATTTATATTGCCATCGTCAGATATCGAAATTGGTATGATTATTTTCTCTATATTTTTTGTTCCAAACTCCGTATTAAGCCAGTTGTGGTAATCTTTTTCATTTTCATGTACTTGATTCGAAATGATATGCACCTGAGGAATATTTAATTCAGAAGCTAATCTTTTCATTTTGACCGAAAAATCAGAAATGATATATACATTTTCCATAATGATTAAATTTTATTATTGATAATAGATAATATTTCTTTTTTGGTCAATTCTTTTTTCTTCCACTCATTAAGAATTTCTAGTGGTTCCTTCTCAGGATACAATAATTCAAGTCCATGTAAAATCATAGTATTGTTTTTATACTCTTCTAATGCAGTGAAATTTATTTCATCCATCATTTGATTTACGGCACTCAAAAATTCTAATTCTTGATATTGGATACCATAAAAAAGAATTTTAATTTCAATCTGTCCGTTATCAATTAAATGGTCCAAAAATGGTTTTAGATTGGAATAGAAAATATCTTTGTCTAGTGTTTTTGCCTTAAGGTTGGAGTGCATATCTCTTCCGAATTCTAACCTTGTTAAGTTATTGGTTTGTATTTGATTGAAGAGATTTATTATAGCTTCCTTACCATCTATAATGTCTAAATTGTCATTAAACAACTTGAGCGATCTATGATTGCATAATAGTTGGATGCTATGACAGTTACCTATTAGCTCTCTAAAATCCTTTTTGGTGGGTTTCTCTATTATTTTGGCCACTGATTGGTACTTTTCTTCTTCAAGATAACTTACATCGCTAAACTTGTGTCTAACCTCAAATGTATCATCCAAAACTACAATCATTTCAATAAAATTTTAAAATATGAGTAAAACCCTTAATAATATCCGCATTTACAGGAAAGTATTTTCCAATCCATTTTCCTGATTCACTTTTTTCCATTTCGCCATTTTTGTCTGAAAGTATGACTTTTCTGAAAGTACCTTCTTTAAACTTGGCTATTATATCATAATTACATAAACTCCAAAGATAGTTTTTAGCACTATTCAAATCACCACCTAAAAAATCATAGTCATGTACACTTTTTGTTGGTGTAGAATCTATGTGACAGAATTCGAGAAGTTTAATATTATCCTGTATTTTAAATTTAATTTCCACTTCATCCAGAAAATTCTTGTCCGAAGCGTTTTTAATAGCCATAAATATATGATAAATGGCCAGACCCAATCGATCAACATCCGTATAAAATTGAGCGGCTAACACACTTTCATTTATGGTTACATTAACACTTTTATTAAAGGTGATCGTAGTCAATTCTTGTATTAGCTTTATCAAATTACCAAGATCAGACCGAACTTGTATAGTTTCTTTGAAGGGCTTGATCATTTCTGATGAATAAAAAGCATCGTTTGATGGATGAATTTTTTTCTCTTTGTACCAATATACGAATGTTGGTTCCGACCATCCCAAGGATTTCCAAATTTTTTCTTCACCTCTCATAAAATACCACTTGGGGCTATCAGAAAATGCAAACTGCTCAATCCTTGTCAATAAAGCGATGGGAGCATTAGGATATTTGAGTTTGCCTTTATCAAACTCTTCTTTACAGTTTTTGATCAATTCCTCATACTCAATATAACCATAATTAAAAGCATGAGTTAGATTCTTAATACCTCCATCATGGCTACTAAAACTACTCAATAATTCAAAAGTTTGTTTAGGTTTGTGGAGAACATTTAACTTTTGCTCTTCTTTCTTTTCATCTTTATTATACTGTTCATCATAACTACTTTCATTCTTTAAATTATTAATCTTTTGCTCTATTTTCTCTATCCTTTCTAGCATAGTGGTATCATGATAATTTACAACTGCAAGTTCATTTGAAATTAAATGAAATATTTTCTCCTTATAATTGCTAGGTATCGATTTTTTATTAAGCAAATCTATGATAAACTCAAATTTGTTCTTATCCTTCATAACACTTTCGGTTTGTTGTTTTGATAATATAATACCATCGCCTTCTCTATCCCTTCTTTCTCCCAAACGTCCAAAATATCATCTATATTTTGCGACATAAGCTGTTCGTACCTTTCTTTTAGTTTGATGTATAGGGGATTATTATATCCCTTCACCATCTTTAGATACTCAAGCTTGCCCCATATGACATTTTCTATTTTTGGTTTTCCTTGTTTCACATGCCCTTTGGATTGGAGATATTTTACCGAAAAAAGCGCTGTCGCTTTGTCGTAACCATATCGTTCCCACAAATATAACCAATGTCTCAATTCTTTGATATATCGAGTGTCCACATTTACTTTTTCATTGACGATAAGGCCTGTGACTTCTTGTCGGTACCCACGCTTTTGCAATCTTGTTTTGGTTTGCTGTATATGAAACCTTTCAGAGGTGATGATATCGTTTATTTTGGTGATGAATGTGCCGTCTTTTTGATATACATTATGCATTGAGCTGAAGGTGATATCATCAGCATACCTGCTATATTTACAATTGTGTTCTTTTGCTAATTTGGTCAGGCGGATATCAAGCCGCTCACAAATCATATTGGTTATGGTTGGAGATGTGGGCGCCCCTTGTGGCAGTACATTTAACCTTTTTGTTTCCCATGTTTGGGTGGTTTCGTCCCATCTTTCTACATCCATTTTATGACAGCACAGAATGGCGAGGATACTAGCCAATTTTATTCTTTCG
The DNA here is from genome assembly GCA_035299145.1 of Saprospiraceae bacterium. Taxonomy (GTDB): domain Bacteria; phylum Bacteroidota; class Bacteroidia; order Chitinophagales; family Saprospiraceae; genus OLB9. The sequence goes on along the minus strand of DATGWZ010000021.1, from coordinate 118,572 downwards.
GGACTGCTATCTAATTGAAACGGAGCTACTAATAACCGGCCCCGCACTCTAGCCTGATCGACCGATGGAAAAAAGTCCTTGAGGTCTAGGTTGTAGACATAATTTTGGTCTTCGTGTTTACGAGCATTGTCCACGATAGACTTATTAGGTACAAAACCAAAAGCATTTTTATGTGGCGTGTGGATAGCTTGAAATATGTAATTGATACATTTCAGGATGGCTTTCAGTCCTGAATTAGGTGCATGAATGGTTCTGAGTGAGCCTGATTTTTTCCTAATCTGAAAGGTTTTATATCGACCACCATATACTTTGGCTCCAAATTTTTCTATTAATGCTACAAGTGGATTTGATTCAGGTGAAAGGCCATTTGTGTCTTGAGATTGATATGAAATGTTTTTATTGAGCTGCTCCATGGTAAATGAAAATGGTACATCAAGAAAAACTTCCGGACGAACAAAATTCAACAAATCCAAAAGATCATCTTTGGTCTGCATTTTTTCGAATCGTGTTTTAATTTCTTCTGATATATTCATTTTTGTTTAATTTTTTATAAAAGCCTGACCCTAAATTCTTTGTTATCATATATTCAATCAAATTGTAAATTGAAACATAGTTATTAAGTTCTTATGGATTCATCCTAAACCACCAATCATTTATTTCATTAATATACAATGATTTAATAATTTATTGTTTTTAGATACATCATCCAAGATACAACTATCTAACATTTAGTTTTAGTAATTCTTTACAGAACTTTCCAAAACCACCCTCCGAATACAGAAGGCAAAAGTCAATTGTTGGGCCAGGCTTTCAAAGAACTATTTATTATTTATGCAATTAGTTTGCCAATTACTCGACAAAGGTATTGTTCACCTATGCATTTTTAGTGCATAGATATTATTTGTTTTAAAATGGCAATTCTTCATTATCATCATTTTGTATATCAACCCCTTTTATCTCTTGATTTTCACCACCCAATAGTAGGGCTACCTTCCAAGCTTTGGCTTCCGTGTACCACTTACCGTTGTAAGGTCTACTTTCGATATCAAATTCTAATTGAAGCTCATTACCCACTTGTAGAAACGTGTAATCAATCTTATCATTCCACAATCCGATACATATCTTTTTGGGATATTGTCCATTGGTCTGTAAGATGATATCTTGTTTTTTCCAAGGTCCATTTTTGCCTTCTCCTGTTTGTAATGGGAGTATCTCAATTACTTTTGCGTCTATTTGCATGGCTTTTTGTGTTTGATGGCACAAAGATGCGAGCGAACTATGCATTTTTAGTGCATAGATAAATAATTGTATTATTTTTGCATCCGAATACCGTACATCTCTCTTCCATTTTAAGGGAAGGGTTGGGGATGGGTACAAAAACAAGCTCACGAATGCTTCATTTATTACATTCATTCACCCACTCACAGATCACCTATTCACTAGATCACAACATCACCAGAACTTGTGCCGCTGAAAGCGGAATCACCAAATAATCAACCATGGCCATCTCCAAATTCCCGCTCATCAGATACAAAGTCCTTGATAATTGCTTCAGGACCACCTATAAAAAGTACTTCATCAATGATCTGGTAGATGAATGCAATAAAGTCCTTTACGAAATGACAGGTAAGCATGAAAGTGTCAAACTTCGTCAAGTTCAGGATGATATTGCTTTCATGCGTAGTCCCGAAGGATGGAACATTGAGTTTGCAGAGTTATATGATGGAAAAAGGAAAATTTACAGATATGATGATACCAAGTTCTCTATTATGAACCTACCACTCAACGCTAAGGTAATGGAAGAGTTCAGGTCATCTGTTGAAGTCCTTTCACAGTTTGAAGGAATGCCACAATTCGATTGGCTCCAGGAGTCACTGGCCAAAATGAATATGGAAGTAAATAAAGAAGCCACACCTATCATTTCATTTGATGCCAATCCTTTCTTAAAAGGTATCGAACATTTATCCACTCTATACCAAGCTATCAAAAACAAAACCGTCCTTAACATAACCTACCAAGACTTTAATGCTCCAGAACCATATCTAATAATTTTACACTCATATTATCTGAAGCAGTACAATAACCGTTGGTTCCTATTTGGTCGTAATGAAGAAAAAAACATTCCCACTTGGAATTTAGCAATCGATCGTATTATTGAAATCACAGATTCTTCAAATAAATTTATTCCGAATACAGAAATCGACTGGATAGAATATTTTGAAGATATTATTGGAGTCACAATCCCAAAGGATGCGCAGCCACAAGAAGTGATACTCCATTTTTACGATAAAACTGGAAGATATGTTGAAAACAAACCCATCCATGGTTCTCAGAAAACTCAGTGGTTAGATAGCACTACATTGGAAGTCAAACTAAATTTAATGATAAATTATGAATTTGAAAGCTTTATTCTTTCTTATGGCGAGCAAGTTTTAGTTATATCACCAGAAAATCTACAATCTTCAATTGTTGCTAGGTTGCAGAAAGCACTTCAGATTTATCGTCCAAATTAATAGGATATTTGTAGATTTCTGTATTATAACTTAAATATCCCTTTTGAAGTAATACTTGCATTCTTTTTAAGAAAATATCCTCGCTATTTATGATTTCTTCTGTTGTATAATTTGAATTCAGTTGAATACCATCAATAATAAAGGAACCTTCATTCAGCAACCAATTTTCGCTGGAAATATTCGTCTCAGAACTAATTTCCCCTTCTACAGGATACAATAGTCCACCTGCAACAATCTTCACATCCTTCTGTCCTTTAAAATAACCTAAATATGTATGGATCTGAAAAAAATCGTTTCTATCCACATCCCCTGCCTCATATTGGCTGCTTCCTTTAAAATACATCTTTTTATATTTTGTATCAAAGACGGCCACATCATTACCATTTTTAATGACCAAATCAGGGATTAGCTTCCTTTCAAAAAATGTGTTTTCATAAGTAGAATATGTTTCTTGAGACAATACTGTCCATCCTTTTTCCCTTAAGCCATTACGCAATAACTTTTCAGTATAGATTTCAAACAGCTCAGAAACATCAAATAAATATGCATGAGTTGTTTCTTTGCCTTTGGAGTTTTCTCTTAAATCTTTGTATTGAATAAGCAGCTCTGCAATGTTTAAAATTGGTGCAAATGGCGCATATGCCTGCTTTTGAAGTGCTGGATGGTTTTTTGCTTTACTAATAGTATGTTGTGATGGAAACCTATTTGATGATAAAAATTTCACTTCATTTACAATATTGTTTATCCTTAGCAAGGCTTTGCCTTTTTCATCCTTTAGATAAGTGCTACACGACTTTATTGCAAAATGCAGGACATCTATAATTTCTATTATTTCTCGCTGCTCACGGCTTACAGTGGATATTTTACCCCTGAAAGGTATATCTTTATTTATCATCTTTTGGATATCAATTCTTCCCAAGATTTTAGCTTCATGATAGTCTACACTTTTATAAGATTTAGGCAATCCGAAAAGTGATGCTTTTTCCAGTTTCTGGATGAATAGATGTATCAGGATCAATAAAAAAGGGTCATTAACTTTTACTTTATCACCTGTAAGAATATCTGTTGACACAAATACATCATTTAAAACACAGAGCATACGGCTCAGGAAGGTGTCTCCAAACCTCGACTTTATAACATATGATTTTCCATCTTTAAGGATAGTACCACAATAATTTCCGGTTTTTATAAAATATTCCTTATCTTTACTATCATCACTAATAATTCTACTCTTTACTTCTAAGATAGGGGTATTATCTAGTAACTTCCGATAAGCCTTTTCTGAATCATTTCGGAAGGAAAACAACTTTATTTCTTGTTTTATTTTTGTTAAATCCTTCTCGCTGGGAAAAGATATATCATTCCCAATTTTATTTCCATTGGTGATGTTAAATCTATCAAAGCTATTTTGAGTCAAATAAGCATTTTGATTAAAATTATCCGGTATAGCAATCGTATTTTTATTCATTAACTTTTAACTCTTCAGCCATTTTATCTAATTTTTCACCAATTTCATCAAGCGACAAAATAGTCCTGAGATATTCCTTAATCAATGGTTTAATATTTAATTGCCACAGTTTCTTTTTTGCTCCTGCTAATCCGCTACTTCCACTATAATATTTATCAATATCCATAAAGTAGGTATGGCCTATTTTAAAATCAGAAGATAAACCTTGTTTTATAATCTTATCATTTATTTTTTGTGCAAATTCCAAGATTTCAGTAATATCTTTTTGTTGAAAAAATGGATCTTTGGTATTAATCTTCACGACATTTGTAAGCTTCATTCTTAACCTTTCTTCATCAAAAGTCATTTCATGCCACACAAACCTCCTCCTGAAAGCCATATCAATATTGTCAACGCTTCTGTCTATGTCATTCATGGTGCCAATGATATGTACATTTTCTGGAATGCCAAAACTCATAACCTTATTTCCAAAAATAGATAGTTCTGCTTTTTCGTCATCAGATTCAAGTGAGTCAAGATAGGAAAAATACTGTGTTTTTATAAGGTTTACCATTTCACCTTTTTCATTTACTTTTATTCTATTTTCTAAGCAAAACAATAACTCTCCAAATACCCGGGACAATTCAGCTCTATTGATTTCATCAATAAAAAAGTAATATTTCTTATCTGAATCTTTATCTTCATAAGCTTTCTTCACAAATTGCTTAAAGATTCCATTTTTTAATTCAAGCTCCATTCCATTGTTCCTACTTACTGGTTTAAATCCTTCCATAAAATCTTCGTAAGTAAAGGATGGATGAAACTGACATTTCTCAAAAACACACCCTTCAGAATTATACTTCTCAAATTGCTGAACAGTATATGTTTTACTTGTTCCCGGTGCACCGTGTAATATTACATGCTTATTAATTTTAAGCAGTTCATTTAATTCTGTCATTTCTTTTATTTTATATCCCAAATATGAGATTGCATTAAAAAAATATTTTTGAATACCTTGAAGACCATCATACCCAAAGGCTGCCTTTACATCTTTTAATAAGTTTCTGTAATCATCCGCTGAATTAATATTACTGTCAAATCCCAAATAGGATAACAGTGCCATAGTTTTACTATCTAAGGGCATGATATCCTCTGGGTAACACATAAAGCCACCCAGAGTAATGCCCTTTGGAGTAAGTCTTAATTTTTTCCCTTCTTTTTCATCAAAAAGCTTGATAACTCCATCAGAATCATTGATTTCATTTATTTTGTCATAGAGTACCTTATCACTCTTTTCATAAATTGCACCCGCTCCTTGTTTAGTTGATGGTATACCAAGAAAAAGGCACTCATCATGTTTAGAGTCTGGCTGGCTGAGTTTATTGGCTATAATTATTCTATTATCGGGCCCAAAACGATATATCATGTATAGGAAACTAAATTGGTCGATATATTTAGAGTCACTAGATTTTGTAAAGTATTTTTTAAAATCTTCTATTGTTGTTGTCCCGTCAACTTTAATGTTGATCTCATCGGGCCAAGTATTGCCCTTCTTGTACCATCCTAGCAATTCATTGAAAAATGCTTTACTCCTTTCAAAATCTTTCCCATAAGTTTCAACTATTTGTTCTATTTCTTTTTTTACCCATTTAGGTATTTTTACAGTATTTTCATTTTCTGACATAAGCTCTAGTTTTATAATTATTTATAAATTTTTATCCTACCCCACTTCAGCATTCTGATTGATCTCCTGTATCAAACTGATGATCTTAGTCGAAGTCATTTCATCAAATAGCCCTAATATCCCACCAGAATTAATATCTGTAAATGGAGCTTCAAATAACTTTTTAGGATCTATGACACCATTAGTATTCAAGTAATTGATGATAGTATCTATAAACTGTATTTGATTTCCATTGAGTGTTTGTTCAGTCAGTATCTCCCCGAAGGCAAGTTTAGCAGCATTGATATCCATCCCCAATATGTGCCGTATGAATTTCCCTAAAGGTTGATCACCATATGCCTTAGTAAATTCTTCTTTAGTACCGATGGTACCTTGATCAAATAGCATTTCTTCCAATGACATCAATTCATCCTTAGTGATCTGAACATTGTGGGTAAGTTTATGAATGATAATATTACTGCTTTGTTCCTTCAGGTACTGCTCGACTCTTCTTTTGTAAGCATCTAGATTGTTAACATGATAGACTACATTATATTCTTTTACATTTCCTTCCATCTCATCATCAAAAGTAGTCACATAGGTAGCTTTTTCTGTTGGGTCTATAAACTTGATAAGATCTCTAAGGTCTTTACGTACTTTATCAATGGTTATGATAGACACAGACTCCCAGAAATTTTTCTGTTGGATTTCCCTTATCAAATCCATTTTCTGCGCCACAGAAGGAATACTACCTTTTTTACTTAGTTTTCCAGCTAGATATACGACATTACTGATTTGTTGGACTTGTTTGGTGGAGCCATTGAGAATATTGAGCTGTATATCGAGCATCAGTGCATCAAATCGTTTCGCCATTTCATCCTGATCGGTTTCAGTCATCAATGGTCCGATATGATCAAAAAGCTGTTTCATATCTAGATCATTAAGAGCATTCCAAGCATTTGGGTCTCTATACTTTTCTACAACCTCCCAGTGTTGTCGCACAACAAAACTCTCTCCATTGAGCGCTTGTGTTTGTTTGATCAGTCCATCTATAATGCTCTGTCCATATTCTTTTAACTCACTATCTTGTTCATGCAGCAATACAAAGGCCAATCTAAGCCTAATCTCAAACAAATGCTGACTCAAGGATTTGCTACTACTTCCTTCTACACCTTCAGGTTTATTACCAAAGAACTCAAAATTATCACAAAAGTCAAATATGATAAACTCCGTTTTATTATCACCTGGTCCAAATAAATCCTTACAAAGACGTGTACCTCTACCGATCATCTGCCAGTATTTAGAGCTACTCCTTACAATCTTAAAAAATACCAGATTGGCCACTTCAGGTACATCTATTCCCGTATCTAGCATATCCACCGATACAGCTATCTGTGGCATATTACTGGCAACCTTAAATTTATTGAGCAAATCATACTTGTATTCTTCCTGGTAGTCGATCACCTGCAAAAAATGACCTCTATATTCAGGATATTGTTTATCAAACCGTTCTTGTATAAACTTAGCATGTTTGTGTGACCTTGCAAAAATAATAGTCTCTGCGAGTTTGTCTCCACCTTCTACTTTAATGCCTTTAGTCATAAGATGGGCCAATACTTTATCTACAGTATCCGTATTAAATACCCATTGATTCAGCGCAGAAGAATCTATTTCATCTGGAAACGCTCCCGTCAAAGGATCCGTAAACTGTTCTTCATAGTTTCGTTTCTCATCTTCACTAAGTTCCGCATACTTGATGCCTTTACGCTGAAATTTGATAGGAACAGCGATAGCCTTAGGTGGCACCAAAAAACCGTCAGATACCGCTTGGCCCAACTCATATGCAAAGGTCGGATTATTCGGTTGCAACCCGAATAGTCCATAAGTATCTTTGTCCCCTTCTGCTTTAGGTGTAGCAGTAAGGCCTAGTCTGATTCCATCAAAATATTTAAATATATGTCTATATCGATTATACACACTTCTGTGTATTTCATCAAATATGATAAGATCAAAGTGACCCACACTATAATACCTGCTATCTTCATGATATTCTCCGTCTATCATATTGATCATGGTCTGATAGGTGCTGAATACAATTCGGCTGCTCTCATCCTCCTTCTCTTTGGTCAGATCGACAGCAGGTAAATGTGGCAAATAATCATTAAAATTTACTTTAGCTTGATGGATCAAGGCATTCCTATCTGCAAGAAACAAAACTCTTTTGACCCAGTTAGCTTTACTGAGCAAGTCAATGATAGAAGCTGCAACCCTAGTTTTTCCAGCACCCGTAGCCATAACAAGCAAGGCGTCTCTTTGCCTTTTTTCAAGTGCTTCGTTTACTTTTCGTATGGCGTCAACTTGATAGTATCGATCTGTAATGGCTGCATTGATGGTTTGCCCCTCTAGTGGTTTTTGGGTGATTCTGCGCTGTATCAACATCTGCAGTTCATCTTTGGTATAAAATCCATATACCTCACGTGGTGCATAGTGGTTATCATCCCACATCCATGTCTGAAAACCATTGGAGTAATATATCACCGGGCGTTGGCCAAATTCTTTTTGAAGACAGTCAGCATAGCACTTGGCTTGATGTTGTCCCACAGTCGGGTCTCTTCTAGTACGTTTGGCTTCTACCAATGCTACAGGCTTTCCATCATCACCCCATAGCACATAGTCCACAAAACCATTGCCTGCACTGCCATCAGCTTGTGGCATACAGTTGTATACAGGGTATTCTGTTCCATTTTTTATATTCGGATCCCATCCAGCTTCATGCAGCAGCGTATTGATATATATTGTCCTCGTAAGATCCTCATTAGGGTTGATAGGCGGTAGTACATGGCTGATGTTTTTTTCTTTGATGGATTTTATGATAGCCAGTTCAGCTTCGAGCTTTACAAGTTTATCTTGTTGTTCCAGATAGGCAGTTTCCAGCTTTCTGAGTTCATCCTTGGTTTTATCTTTGTCTGACTCCCTTGGCAAGATAGATTCATCAAATGCATTAATTACAGGTCGCTCATCACTATATACTTTCGTTATCCAAACTATAAACCCATGTAACAATTGCAGGGATTGTAGTGCTTCCTGTGGTTTTATTTTGGCACTTGTATGCACCGCATTATTCCCTAGTTTTCTAATGAAGTTGATATGATTAAACTGTAATGGCGCTATGGTCTCTTTAAATTCTTGTTCATGTATCAATGTATTAAGAGACTTGTCATAAGGCAAAGTTAAGTCAGCATCATTTTCATACATCCATCGCACCCATTCTTCTAGGCTTCTTCTACAGAGCATAGCAGCATGATCGGGAGCACCATATACTTTTTTTTCAGCATCTATGGCAGTTTGGGACAGTTTAGCCCATTGTGATGGTATGAAAGAGAAATTAGTCATTGGCAGTATAGTTAAGTTCTTACAAATCTAATGCTACATTTGGATTTATAATTGGTATAATTAATCCTTTAAATGCGGTGTTAGAAGTTCTTTCTAATACGATTCCTCTTGATGTAGAATATGCCATTCCCATGAGAGTTGCAATCAAGTTTTTATTAACCTTTAATGATTCCCCAACTTTCTTAATATTATCATCAAGGTTATCTACCATAAAATGATATTCTATATTGAACTCTCCTTTTAATCCTGACTTTCCTTTATCCTTTAATTCACCTTCAAAATTCAAGAGTAATCGGATTCTTACCATTTTATTTTCAACACTATAGTTAATTTCATTACCCATAGACATGACAAACCCATCTATCACATTTTCATCTGCATTCTGATCAGGTGGAGACTCAATACTACTTTTTATTAAGTTAATTTGTAGTATTTTAATTTTTTCAGGATCTACAGGATTATTTTCAGACTTGCTCATTAGCTGGCTTTTTGATATACTACTTTTAATGGATTTCTTTCTCCTACTTCTTTGTATTCTGGTATGTGATGATGATGATTAGGTATGGTCGCCACAATTATCATTTTATGCTCAGAATGTCCAAATTTTTCCTTTGCTGTTGTTTCAGTAAATAGTAGGTTAGTTTCCAATGCTGACTCCAATTTGACAATACTTTTAAGTGTCAGATTATGTAATCCAGATACCCATTTACTAATTTCCCCAGGTGATTTGCCAACCGCTGTAGCAAGGTCTTTTTGACTCCATCCTTTTTTCTCTAAAGCATTATGAATTTCATCAATGATATCCATGGACAAATCAACAAATCTTTCTGTTTCGGGATCTCCGTGTGCCTCCCAGAATTCGTTAATGATGTTATTGTATTCCATTTTTGACTTTTTTGATTATTTTTGTTTGTTTGCTATAAAATGATTTCGAATTGGTTACTGATGACTAAATGATGAAGTTGTATCATTGGTGAAGTTTCCAATTCTTTATTAATAAATGCTTCCTCTAACTTTTGAGAAAAAACACCTGCATCTCTAAAATGACTTGAGACATTCGGGCAATCCTGTGCTTTTGCTTTTGTTTTTACATGACCAGAAAACAAGAATACCAAATTAGGATTTACCACCATGCAATACAATCTCAGATTCCCTACCTCACCCGCTAAATATTTGGTTGGCGGTGGTAAGGCATGCGCTTTGCCTTCAGGTCTAAAATATCTCTCCAAAGCCCCATCACGATCACCCATCCTTTTTAGCCAAGCGACCATTTGAGTTAATTCTCCTTTATACTTAGGGTCCGTAATCCACGTTTTAAAATATTTCTCATAAATACTTTCTCTATCTCCATTGAGACAAAGAGAATAATACGATACCTTCCTGAACGTATTGATATGTTTTATGGTTGCAAAATTATTCACTTTTAAGTTAATATTATAATAAATTCACTTTTAAATTACTTTTTCATGACTTTTGTGCCATTTCAAACATAAATGTAACTAAAACAATTAAATCTTTTCTCTTTTCTTAATTCCAAATCTAGTCTCAGGCTAGTTAAGAAAGATGTAGAAATCCATTTGATCATCGAAGTTCATAACTTCGATTCAAGATTTTATTACATTTCATTCTCCCATTCTTTCATTGTAATTACCAGATCACTTGATCACAAATCACCCAATTCTCACAAATCTCCTTTAAAGGCTTTTTGGAGAAGGGATTGGAATAAGATATTACTTTGACCTCCAATATCAAAACTGTAAATATTATTTATAATACCTATAGATTTAGCAAAATTTTCTTGTTGTTTTATTGGGATTCTAAACATTGGAATACTCCTTACTGCCTCTTTTGTAATTGTTTTTGTAACTGCTCCAAATACTCTCTTACTAATTTCATATTTCCCAAAATCAGTATTTAAAAAATAGTATGCAAACACTGGATTTAGACTATCATTTAATCTAACTAAAAATGCGTTCATCCCTAATGAAACAGGCTTATTTAAGTTTGGCATCAAATAAATATTCCCTGCACTCCCAATTTTATTGATAATTATTTCACCTCCATAAACTTTTGATTTATCAAGATATTCATAGGCTTCTTTGGAAATATAATTTACATTTTCAATAAAATTATTTTTCTCTAGGTCTGTTGTTCTTACCATCAATGCGTAGTCAGGGACATTACTAAGTTTGACATGATCCCTAAGAGTTTCATAACTACCATTTGAATGATAATCTGTCAGGACTGTAATGTAATCCCCAAATGATCCAACCTCCCAACCCTTCTCATTCCGCACCGGATCTCCAAACATATCTATAAATATAGCTTGTGCCAGCTCGTCATATTTTTTCAGCAATTCCAGATCCTTCCGTCTCAAGGTATCCGCCGCATCCAAAATTTCTGCTATTCGCTTTTGGACGGGGAGTGGTGGAAGTGGGATTTGCATGTCATATAAATCTTCTTTAACTATCCCTTTTATTGTGCTTCCTGAAGAATTATAAGCTAAAGTTTTTATTTGCTCTGATAAATAATGAATTATATACTCTTTACAAACCCCTTCATTCACTCTAATTGCTGCCAATCCTCGCCCTATACAATATTCCTTGTCTGAAATTGCTAAATTCCCAATAGTTGCTCTAATGCCCATAAGTATGTCTCCTTTCTGTGATATTTTTTTTGGTGCAATAGTATATTTCTTTGGATTGAATTCGTTCCCTTTGTAATCTGCCGCTCCATTTAATAATGGTAGCCCAGCTCTATTTGTGTTATAAGAAGATCCATCTGGGGATTGCCCCATAATTATTTCAGCAATTTTAGATAATTTTACATTCATCCTATCTGCTTTTTTAAATACTCCAATAATTCAATACGTTTCTTATCCAATGCTTCTATTTGACCTATTATGACACTAGGTTTTTCGTATGTTTTCTCGTCATACACAACATCCTTGTACCTATTAATGCTCAGATCATATTTATTGTCCCTGATTTCTTGCACAGGCACGAGAAAGCTTATATCTGTTCGTTTTCGATCAGTTTCACTTGCTAGATTTTGATATCTCTGAATGATATCAGGAATGTCATTCGCATCTATCGGTTGGCGTTTATCATCCAGACTAAGACCATCTGCTTTCATATCATAAAACCACACATCATCTGTACCACCACTATCCGTCTTAGTAAAAATCAATATCGCAGTACTCACTCCAGCATAGGGCTTAAACACACCACTAGGCATAGAGATCACCGCTTGCAATCTTTGTCTATCTACGATTTCTTTACGTATCTGCATATGTGCATTACTACTACCAAATAATACCCCATCAGGTACAATCACAGCTGCCCTGCCACCCAGCTTCAGTCCTCTCAGTATCAATGCCAGAAAAAGTAATTCTGTTTTTTTACTATCTACAATACTCAGTATCCTACCATCCACAGCATCCCTATCCAAACTACCCTTAAACGGTGGATTAGCACATACGAGAGTCACTTCATTGACAAATGCCCCATTCGCTTCACTCAATGCATCTACATCTCTCAGCTGCGGATTCTCTATTCCATGGAGTATAAGATTCATTGCACCGATACGTATCATTGTAGGGTCAAACTCCATTCCTACAAACATCTTATCCTGAAAATGTTGTCTCACATCTTCTTTCAGCAACTCCTGAGAGTAATGTCTTCTGACATAATCATTCACAGCCACATGAAATCCACAGGTACCACTACTTGGATCACAAAATATATCTTCAAGCGTAGGTTGCACCATATCCACCATCATAGCAATGATATGCCTAGGTGTTCGGAACTGTCCATTCTGTCCAGCTGATGCAATCTTACTTAGCAAATATTCATACACATCTCCTTTAGTATCGCGGTCGTACATATCCACATTAGAAAGCATCTCTACCACTTGAGCCAGTAACCTTGGAGTAGGTATCATAAAAGTAGCCCCTTTCATATACTTAGAGAAAGAAGCACTTCTGTTCCCTACATTACGTAAAAAATCAAAAACTCCATCCTGCTGTGTAAACAGCTTATGCATCACTTCAGGATCCATATTCTTAAATCGACTCCATCGCAAAACCTGTTCCCCTTCCTGATAGATAGGATCTTCTATAGCTGTCTTAAGCAAATTAGCCTTTTGTTCCTTCTGAGTCTGCAACTCATCAAGCCTCCTTAGGAATAGTAAGTAAGTCATCTGCTCTATCACCGTCAGCGGATTGGACAGTCCACCTGTCCAGAATGCTTCCCATACCTTATCTATCTGAGATCTTAATTCTCCTGTGATCATAGGTTATTTCTTAATGATTTTTTATTTATATTCTAAAATTTGCCTTCGAGTAGTCTTTGCACCATACCAAAACTTCGGACAAACTATATAATGCGGCCCGATAAGCATTAAGCGTTACTTTTTCATTGTATGTGTGAGAAAAAATTGAGGCAATCTGTTTTACTGCTTCTGCACATCTACTAACATGTTTAGTCAGAACAGCCGTTGGAGCTTTAATGGTGCTGCCATTAGGAAGATCTACATGTAGACCTGCTAAATATCGCAGCGACCAGTCAAGGTTAGGTCGACCATCTGTCTTAATGCATTGCGAAGGAAGCAATCCTTTTAAATTTAACCACATCAAAACATCCTCTAACAGATCCCGAATTGTATTGAAGTCATTCTTTTGGAATAGTCCGGATTCTTCAATTCTAATTAGATTAAGTAATATGGATGACTTATTCTCCTGAATGATGCCGGGTTTAAATGCCTCGAATGGCTCTGGGTTAAGGCGTTTTATTCTCAACTCATCTGAGTTATCAATGTAATATTTGATTTTGATAAATAGACGATCCTTGTCCTCCGGTGTTTTGAGAAAGATATCTTCATCAATGTAGTATTTTTTGATTTGATCATATTCTTTATCGTCACCAGTAAGAATCATTCTTGGGAACTTCGCAAAGTTTTGATCAAGATATGTAATTGCACTCGGGAGAAAACTTGGGTCTTCAATTTCCTGATCTTCTGTATGCAAGCATTTAATGTCTAGAACTACGCAAGCAATTTTATGCTGCAATGTAGGCATCAATTCCTTTAAACCAGCGAGACTTCTTCTAGCATAAAGAGCATAACCCCTTGCTGTACAGTCTGCAGTGAATGCCTCAATAAAATCTTTACGGTCGTCAATCAATAAAATATTATTCATCATAACTAAATTTTTGGGTTATTGGTATTTCAATAATTAATGTAAATCCTTTTTTATTTTTCTCATTAAAAAGTAAAGTTCCTTCATGTGCTTCAACAATTCGCTTGATGTAGTAGCCACCTATACCTGAGCCATTACTCTGTTGACTTTTTTGGAAAGGTGAAACGAATTGATCTAATGTTAGGTTAAAATCTTTACCATTATTGGAGTATTCAATAGTAACAATTGGTGTTTGCCTATTACGTTTAATCTGAAATTTAATAAGTTGGCTAGAGCTTGATTCATTAAATGCATGTGTCTGGGCATTATGAATTAATTGATCAATTAGCTCTCCCATAGACTCTTTATTAAACTCAACTATACATTCTTCGCCAGTTACTTCAACTTTAAATTTCAATTGCCTATTTATAAAGAATGCATTAATGTGATTTTGGATAAACTCCTTAAGTCCATTTTCTTCGAAATCATCCTTTCCAAGATTGAAGCCCATCACTTTATTTACGTAAGTAAGTTTATCGTTTATGTCCTTTGAATCCTTCAATAATTTATTACCAAGTTCTTGTATCGTGTGATTAGTTGGTTTATTTGGCACAATTCCTATAGCTAATAATTCAGGATCGCTAAAATCAGGTTCATCTTCAAACTCTTTAAATTGTTGAAGATTATTTTTCTCAACAATTCGTAGAATTGATTCAACCTGACTATTTAAACTTAGGAATGTTGGTCTTAATTGATGTACCAGAACCCTTACAATATCACTTTCTTTATCAGCTACTTCTTTTTCATAGCCTAACACCTTTAATCGTTCCTCAATTTTTTCCTTTTCTAATTGTATTAAGTTAGCCCGTTGACTAGAAACTAGTTTATTTTGTTCTCTTAAATCAACAACTGGGATGACAATTTTATACAGATTGGAAATTGAAATATGTGGTATTGTAGCTCCAACCTGTGAGTTACTTAATTGTTGTTGAACAAATGGTGAGTAAAATTGATAGTATAAATATTCAACAGATATTTGTGAATTGGTTTGAGGTACTATAGCATAAACACCGCGATGAATACAGATAGGTCTATCAAAATCTGCTGGATCAAAAATTGTTGGTTTAGGATTTTCACCAATTCTAGCAAT
The DNA here is from genome assembly GCA_035299145.1 of Saprospiraceae bacterium. Classification (GTDB taxonomy): domain Bacteria; phylum Bacteroidota; class Bacteroidia; order Chitinophagales; family Saprospiraceae; genus OLB9. Next base: position 103,230 of record DATGWZ010000021.1, on the reverse strand, counting down.
TAAGAGACACTTCTCTCGTAAAATTGACCTTTCTATACTTACATCCCACCCAACAAAATATTTGACATTTTCTGGAGCTAGTTTTATGTCAAGAATGTCCTTCTTAAGATTTTCAGCTTTTATGATTTGAATTCTGGAATCATCCCTCAAAATTCTGGAATTTTCTTCAGGTTGTTCAGTAATATTTTTGGAAGATGTCCCACTTTTTATTACGGCAAGGGAATCTAAATGCTGTGCATTACCCTCTTCAAGCAAACGACCAGACTCTCGGTAAATTTCGTTGTATTGATCGACTGCAAGGATGTATTCATTTCTACGAATAGCTGAAATTGGCATAATTGTGCTAATCCGTGTGTCGGAATGACTCCATTTGTAAGCTTTTATAATGTCATCTATGGTAGATTCTCCCCCTATTTTTTCAATTTGGGAGAAACTTCTTGCACCATTAATGAACTTAACCAGATTATTAGCACGCGAGCTAAGACATAGAATTGAGACTTTTACAGATGTATATGGGTTTAGTGCATTAGCTGGCAGACTTATCACTGCTTCTAGCAGTCCGTTATCAATTATGAATTGTCTAGTGATCTCATCGTACCCCTTTTTTGTAAGAAATCCATCAGGAACTGTCAGAAATGCTTTGCCACAAGCTGTAAGTTTATTAAGTACATATAATATCATTGTTGCAGTTCCGCTTTGACGAGTGGGCACTGGAAGCCCCAATTCTCTTATAAAATTAAAATCAATATTATCATTGATTCTTGAAATCAATGGTAAATCACTAATAATTAAATCAAATTTTATATTAAAAGGGTCTGTAAGACAGTCTGCACTTATATAATTAAAATCCCTAATTCCGTTTAGAATTAAATTGAGTGCCCCCAATGATGATACTCTTTCATTAAGGTCCGTAGCAAAATAATGGATAGAACTATCTTTAGTTTCCTTGTTGATCTCTGTGAACAAACCACCAAGTCCAGCACAAGGGTCAAATACATTAGTGACACCTTCCAGGTCTACAAGGTTTCCTAATAACTCGGCTACCGGCTGAGGGGTAAAGTAATAACCATCTTTACTGATATTAAATGATTTTTGAACAAGATGCTCAAAAATTCTACCAAATTTTCGGTCTTCAAGTCTGCTTGTATCGAATAGACTAAGAACGTTTATAACTTCGAATATTACTCTGGAAGGTATTTCTCTAATTAACTTCAACTGTTGGTAGAAAAAATCATGCAATTGAGGAAATTTCTCTTGCAAGTATATTACTCCATATTTGATATCATCATAATGTGATTCTGACATAGAGTGAGCAAAATTATTCCTTAGGTAATTGATTCTTGCTTGTTGTGGTAGTTGGTGTTCATGTCCTAACTCAGACAAGTCTGAAATTCTTTTGTAAAATAAGAAAAAAACAACTAGTGTTCCTTTGTCACCTTGCGATGAGACTCTTAATAAATCCTGTAAATACTTATGACTTCGTAAGATATCACTCCAGGATGAGTTTTGTACCAAAATAATTTCCCCTTGGATATAATCAAATTCTTGAGGATATTGAGAAATACGAGCTCTAACTTGGCTTGCAGTCAATGGACTATTATCCTTTTTGATGTATAAACCTTGAGAATTAATAATTTCAGTTACTTCACTTGCCGTCATTGGACGATCCGCTTCACTTAGCGTTTGATATATTGCATCTTTTAGGGTCATACTTATCATAAATAATACTTAATATTTTTTGCTTTGATTCTTATGATGCAAAGGTAAATATCATGTGTGCATTCTAAGTGCATAGGTTATTGGTCTTGTAATATTAATATTTAAGTTCGGCAAAGATAACAAAATATGGATTGAAATGCCTATTCCAAGAATAAGGTTCTTACTGAGATTTGTGTTGCTTCGAGCAATTAGAAATCAACTTTATTTATTACTTAGTAATAAATTTCCCGAATCCTTTCCTTAAGTGAATCCATCGTCCTTTCAAACAACTCCGAAATTGTTTTGCCATTCGAATACGGTTCATAATTATAAAACATTTCCCTATTGATAATAGGAACTTGAATGGCCATGATATCGATTTGAACATTATCTGCAAACTCATCCATCACATGTATCTTTGATTCCTTGAGCATTTCGCCTTTTATAGTGTCAGGATAAAGCAGGACTATATCGTTGATCTTAAACCTAATCCCATAAGCGACCATCTGATAAATGTCAGATTGAGAGATGCCATTTTTAAGATCCTGCTCATCTGCATAGACCATTTTATACTTTGTGTCGGTGATCACCTTTCTTCCGCCTATATTCAATAGCAAATCAGGTTTGAGCTGATATGCCTTATTTTTGTCTAGATAGGTAGTGGTATCCTGCGCCTTAGCTTGTATCTCATCTATTTCCTTGTCTATAAAACCAAATATAAAATCTTCAAATACATACTCCATAGGAAGCAAAAATGCAAAAAGCTTAAGTTCGTTTTTATAACTAAAGGATACACAATTCCTGAGAAACAAAGTGCAATAATCCCTGACTGTCTCAAAGGATGAAAACATTGGATTGAATTGAATATTGGTACATTCATCAGCCGTACTTTGACAATCGCTGACTTCATCCAGTATAAAGAGTATTTCTCTAAGATGCTTTTTATTCTCCCAGTTTTCAGTCGTTTGAAATAGCATGGTGGTCACCTGCTTGATGATTCTGTTAAACTTGTTGTCAATCATGAAGGCATCGTAAGCACAATTAACTTTATGCCATCGTCCCTTGGCCAAATTTTCAGTAATATATTCTGAAGTTTGGATTCTACCTTTAATAAAAGGTAGCTCTTTTTGTTCTTCTTCGTAATGTTGATAAATAGTATTGGACAGAAGTTCTCTAGTGTACTTTGAAAATAAGTAAATAAGTATTTCAAAAAAATCACTTTTAGTATTTCCCATAGATGTTTGATAATTGGGAAATTTTATTTTTCTGCAATAGCTTAGCCACCAAAGAACATGCAGATGTGCAGATTGAACATTTTCATCAGTACATTTTTCATTATGATTATAAAGTATTTTAGGTAAGAGATTGATTTTCCGCCCATCAAAATGGATGACACCAATATATTTATTGGACTTTATTTCATTGGTTTTGTGTAAAAACTGTAGGAATCGTTGAGACTCGATACGTTCTTGATCAGCTGAATAATAGAATCCTGACTTTTCTCTTTTAAGCCATATGTCGTCCAGAAATGTTTCCAATTCAGAAAAATCTCCATCTAACACTTCTTTATTTTGATATTCAAAAAGATTAATCACAACGATGTTTTAATTTTGATCGGCCAAATACCTTCTTGAATTGTAAGCCCAGCACTTTTTAAAATGCCTTCTACTTCCTTCTTGTCATTCATAAAATACTCCAGCAATAGCGGAATCACTTTTTTATTCATGATATCCTCAAGAGATATTTGCCCATCCATAAAGTAAGCATGACCGATCTGAAAATCATATCCCTTCCTATCTATAATGGAAGTATTTATTTTTTGTAATACATCTTTGTGATGCACAATATTGTCTTTTAGCTCATAAATAGGATACATAGCTTCAAATTCAAATCGCCTTCTTAGCGCAATGTCTAACAACGCGATAGACTTATCCGCTGTATTCATAGTTCCGATTATAAATAGATTAGACGGAACTATAAATTCATCACCAGATGGCAACGTACATTTTAACGGGATATCACCATGAGATCTTTTGTCTGGCTCAATAAGTGTGATTAGCTCACCAAAAACTCTCGAAATATTAGCTCTGTTGATTTCATCAATGATTATGACATAAGGCGGTACGTCTTCAGTACTTATTTTTCTGATTTCATCTTGATCAATGGTACTTAATAGCTTCTTTTTTGACTCATATCCTATCTCTTCATATTCTTCTTGGTGTTCAATACTATCAGCAATTATATAGGATTCCTTAAATTGAATAAACTCTCTTAATGCGACGTAATAAACTGTTGTATTACAACCGCCGATTGCTTCTCTAATATCGTTATGTACATTTTTAATGAGCCCGATATTCGGAAACATCTCATAAAGCTTTATAAGTCGGGTGCCAGATACTAAGTAACTCCTACTACTATTTTGATGTTTAAACTCAATATTATCATTTTTGGTGAAATCACTGACATGAATTTTTGACCCAGATACTGATGCAAATTCTTTATTCTTACTATTTTTTAGAAATTCAACAAAATCAAGGTAAACCTCATTAATATCAATTTCCCCTTTCCCTTCCTTTAATGATGAAGTCTTTGATTTTTTATAGTATTCATAAAGTGCATTTATAGCCATTTGCATAAACACACCATCCTTTTTCTGAAAAGTCAGTTGATTCCCGTTTTCTGTATCTGGACGCAAACCCTGTATAAAATCTTCGTAACTATAGTTCTGATGAAAAGTGATAAATTCAATTCGAGTACCTAAATGTTGCTTAAATATTTTTAGTGCATCATTATACTGGTTAATTGTTTGACCAGTAATGATTTCAGCTGCTCGTTTTATAGTAAGATGAGTTTTACCCGTTCCAGGAGGACCATAGAATATTGTATTTAATGGAAAAATTATCAGATTTGTATTTTTAGTTTTACTATTTTGCATCATAATACCCATTAACCTTTCATGGTATTTATTATAATCCGGATGTTCAGAAGGGTAAACTGTGATATCTGTCAATGTTTTCAAAACAAGGCTAAAATCTACTTTCCAGGTACCATTTAGTTTCCAGTCAATTTTTCTACAGCTTTTGTACTCTATTTTTTTTTCGTCAATGTAGTAATCTGAATTAACTATTCCATAACCTAGTAACTCGCTTCTTCCTTTTTTTACAATTATAATATCCCCAATCTTCATTTTATTTATGAAGTCATCATTGGCAGAAACATCATTTTTCTTGGAGCCTTCTCCACCGTATGCATTTGCCAATGCATTTTTAAATTCAAGTCTGCTTTTATATTGATTTAAATCACCAATATTATCCCAACCCAAACCCATTATACCTTCTTTATAGAAAGTCTCCCATTTTGAAGCATTCTCACCTGGTGAATACAACCAATACCTAATACCTTCAGGATGCTGAGATAAAGATAGAAAGGTATCATATTCTAATTTAGATGATTGAAAATTAGTCCCCTGATTACCACCTTTAAACCCAGAAAGAGTTTTTATTTCCTCAATATGCGATTTTAAAATTGGCCTATTAGAAAAGTTATGTGTTATTTCAATGTTAACTTTTGTGCCTGATTTTTGAGTTCCTTTCCACAAATGATCATCCTTTGATTTTTCGGTACTTTCAGGTGAGCCTATCACATCCGCTAAGGCATAACAACCAGCATCGTCGCCTGTCATCCATATGATTGCTTTGTCGCCTTCCTTTATTTTGTCTTTATGGGCTGAAACGGTCCAAGTCTCCAAAAGATTTTCATCTAATGCAGTCACCAAATCAAACATGTCCGGATTACATTGGAAGACCCAGTAAGAAATTTCAGTAGATGGCCTTAAATAAGAACCTATGGAATAAATAAAATCTTGGACAAGCAAATGAAGGTGTTCATCAGAATAATGTCCTGACTTATTACAAAATTCTTTATATTTTGCGATAAATGAACTATCTTCTTTTATATAATCCAATATTTCATTACATAAAGAGAGATAGTGCTCATAATTGCTAATTTGTCCTTTTTTTATATTTGGCAATTCAAAGACTTCGGAAAAAGCCTTATTCATACTATGTTTGTATAAAAAATATTTCTCAGGATATTGTAAAGTTAAGTATAATGATATTGCACGCAAATCACTGTGGTAATGGTTCTCGATAATATCATCTGGCTTTACTTCTCTAAGTTTTGGTAGATATGCTGCATTGAAATCAATAAATGACTGTATTCGGCTATTTAAGTCTTTACTTTCGTCAAAGAGTGCGTCAAAATGAAAAATCACATCTTCCGCATCTATTTCAAAAAATTGATCTACCATTTTGGTTGGATAGAACTGACCACTCATCCAGAGATTTTTTGGTCCCGATACGTTGAAAGTATTTTTGAACATGGTAGCCTTATCTTCCGCAGTCCAATCCCATTTTTCATAGCATTGAGCTAATACAGCCCACTTATACTTTTCATACTGGTCAAATTCCGATGTGTCAAATTTCGATTTATATTTATCCCAATATTCTTTTAATATTATTTCATTCATAAAGTTATCTTTTATTAATACTTAGATTTATGATAGAATCAATAATTAGTCCAAAAAGATTGAGAAGAGTCTCTTTAAAAAAATAAAGTTATCCAATGTAAAATTTTTTACTAATCAAATTAAAGTATGACAATTCTTTAAATATATTCACTCTGATGAAACTAATATTCATCCCGATGTTAGTAACATTTATCCCGATGAAACTAATATTCATCGCGATGTTAGTAACATTTACTCGGATGAAACTAATATTCATCGCGATGTTAGTAACATTTACTCGGATGAAACTAATATTCATCGCGATGTTAGTAACAAAAAATGCCAACAGTGTTATTTAGGGGCGTAGCCCTGTAATCTTAAAAGCTAGGTCATGTTAAAGGCGCCAAAAGAGAGTTGATGGTAAATTAATTTGAGAGTATAACATCAGCGTGTTACTTTATAACATCGCGTGATTGCTTTGTAACATCGCGTGATTACTTTGCAACATCGGCGTGTTACTTTGCAACATCGGCGTGTTGCTTTGTAACATCGGCGCGTTACTTTGCAACATCGCGTGATTACTTTGTAGCATTGGCGTGTTACTTTGCAACATCGCGTGATTACTTTGCAACATTAGCGTGTTCCTTTGCAACATCGTGTGATTGCTTTATAACATCGCTTGATTACTTTGCAACATCGCGTGATTACTTTGTAGCATAGGCGTGTTACTTTGTAGCATGAGCGTGTTGCTTTGTAACATCAGCGTGTTACTTTGTAATATCGAAGTGTTTCTTTGCATCATTCGAACGTTTGTTATATTCATCCCGATGTTAGTAATATTCACTCGGATGAAACTTATATTCATCGCGATGTTAGTAACATTCACTCGGATGAAACTAATATTCATCCCTCGCTGATTCATTCAAGCGGAATTTGAGATTTCGCATCATTCCAAAATTGTGAGCTAGTAGCTGTGGGCAAGTTGGGTGTAAATGTTGAATCAGCAGCAGGTTTTGATATTGGATCACAGACAGGATCAGCTTATGCTGCTTTAAAAGTAGGAAGCCAAACAAGCTTGTACACAATTAGTCTGACGACTAGTGTTGCTACTAAAATTCAAGATCTAAGTTTTAATGTAAATGCATTTACTGTGGGAACAGGATTTTAATGGTTTTATTGGTATATTGATGCGATTTGTATTTTGATTAATACAAGTCGCATTTTTTTTTATTTTAAAAATATTTAATAATAATGTGAATTAGGGTTAAGGTATTTTACTGAACTTTATTAAAAAATAGGGGCTTAGCACAGTAATCATTGTAATGAAAGTCCAAAACACCGAATCAGGGGCGTAGCCCTGTAATCTTATAAAAATCCAGTATCAATAAATATATCAGGGCTTCGCCCCTTATTATCAGTTGCTTAAATACTGTCAGCAACAAAGTTTTCGGGTGTTTTAAGCTTTGACGTTATGGTAAGTTGCCCTTTGACTTTGCAAGACATGACTAAGCATATTATAGAAAAGAAAAGTTTTAAGTATTTGGTAAATGGACATGTTCATTGATTTGTGAAAGAGGTCAAAAATAAATAAAATCATGAATCTCTTTAAAAATCAAGATTAAATAATGATTAAGTATTGTTTGGGTTTGTGTGAAGGCCTATCCAAGAATTTTGACTGTCAATGTAAGCTTTGCAGTATTTGGGGTCTATTTTGGAATATTCATTTAAAGAAGATCTTTAGCGGAAAACATTTATTTTAATCTTTTCCAATAAATATTGAAGTCTTTATATCATTGGATTGTCCAGATTCGTTGAGAAATTCTTTGGATAGGAGATAGAGGCAGTAACATTTTTTAAAAGAGAGAAAGGCAATTTTTAAGAATTTATAAATATGAAATCTTAAAAGACATCGCATTTGTATAAACTGTGGCATGGTGGGCCTAGGTTTAGATCTAAAAACGTTTAAAACGATTTTTTAACGATCTTTATTATTACTTTTTCAAAAAAATATAGGTAGAGCCTTGGTCGCTATTAGCGCTTATATCGTCATATGGAGCCCCTATGATGGCATAATCCCCGGAGATGGATACAGAACTACCTAAACGATCCTCATAAACGCCATCCGATACGGTAAGCTTTGTTTGCTGTGTCCAAATAGTCCCTGACCTTAGGAAGATATAGGCAGAACCTTGATCATAATTAGTTCCAATATCGTCACCTGCAACCCCGATAATAGCGTAATCACCGGAGATGGATACGGATGAGCCAAAGTTGTCAATAAAAGCTCCATCCGATGAGATCAGCTTAGCTTGCTCTGTCCAGGCAGTACCAGTTCTTAAAAAAATGTAGGCAGACCCGGTATCGTCACCATAAGCCCCTACGATGGCATAATTTCCAGAGATGGATACTGAATAACCAAAATAGTCATATGCTGCCCCATCCGAAGCTGTAAGTTTGGCTTGCTGCGTATAGGAATTCCCTGATCGTAGGAAGATGTATGAAGAACCTTGATCATTATTGGCACCTATATCGCCTGAAGCAGCTCCTATAATAGCATAATTGCCAGAGATGGAAACGCAACTTCCAAATTTGTCACTTGCAGCTCCATCTGAGGCAGTGACTTTAGCTTGCTCTGTCCAGGTAACCCCGGACCGTTGGAAGATGTATGCTGAGCCTTGATCAATATTAGCTCCTATATCGTCCAAATCAGCCCCAACAATGACATAATCGCCGAAGATGAACACGGCTTTACCAAATAGGTCACCTACTGCCCCATCTGATGCAGTAAGCTTGGCTTGCTCTGTCCAGGTAGTCCCGGATCGTAGGAAAATGTAGGCAGCACCTTGATTCATATTGGCGCCTATATCAGACAGAGGAGAACTAACAATAGCATAATCGCCGGAGATGGATACTGAAACTCCAAAGTTATCAATGGCAGCCCCATCTGATGCAGTAAGCTTGGCTTGCTCTGTCCAGTTACTACCTGAGCGTATAAAGATATAGGCAGAGCCCTGATTAGTATTTATGCCTACATCGTCTCCAGAAGCGCCCACAATGGCATAATCGCCGGAGATGGATACGGAAGTACCAAAGAAGTCCCCTAGAGACCCATCCGATGTAAAGAGCTTAGCATCTTCAACGCCTTCATTGGTAGGTTGATTGCCCCAAACGGACGAAGCTTTGGTAAAAGAACGCCATTGATTACCATCAAAGCCTTCAAAGTCAGTGGTAGATTCATTCCACCTTACCATTCCTGCTTGTGCTGGTCTTTGTGCGTTACCTAGTTTTATCTCACCATTTACATCAAAGGTTGCCATTGGTGAAGAAGCACCAACGCCAACCTTAGGAGGTTCGGGAAGACAATCGTTGCAAATGATGGTAGTAGTTCGGAATACATTTTGAGTGCCACATGGCGGGCTTATTAGATTGATGTGAAATTCTCCATATTGTCCTGTAGCGGTAAAAGTATAAGGACTATTACCAAACCCTAAGGGAGGATTCCCCACCTGTCCATTTTCGATTCTATAGGTGATAATATCAGCACCTGTAGATGCAAAGGTATAGGACTTGCCCGGTATTAAATCCTTAATTACACAAAAATGACCTGCCCAATTGGTGTTGGCTATGGTGACACTTTGCCCACTGAAAACCGGGGCACTTATATTGCTCGTTGGCCATTGTTGAGTATTAAAACACTGAGCTAGTGTACTACCAAAAGATGATATTCCAAGAAGTAGACATAACACATAATTAAAAATAAACTTTTTCATCTTTTTGCTTTTATGTTATAATAAAATGACGTAAAATTCTTGATTGGAATCTCAAGCGATACTACTCAATGATAAAGAAGCAAATATAATTATTTTTGCAATTATATTATATCCATTTTTGTAAAATAACTTCGTAATTATAAATATTTTACTATCAAAATGCAAAATTATAACAGATACTCTAAATTTTATTCAATTAGAGTATGGTTTTGAGCACCCATTAGATCAGGAATCAATATTCAAAATAGAAGGTGTATCAGTATTCAAAGTGCATAATTATTATTTAGACTCTGAAAATTCACCGTATATTGCTAAAGAGCTTTTTGAATTAGTTTTTAATAGGTTAGTTTCAAATTACTTAAACAGTTCTAAAATTTTGGGGACCAATACCCATCAGATATTGCAGCTCCCTCACGATCATAGAGTATCTCTTATCCATTATATTGAAGAAATTCAAAATATCCCTTTTGGACGCCCTGCTAGGCGTAGGCTGCGCCTACGTCTAAGTGTTGCCATCCGACGCGTCGGACCAATTTGAATACGAAGCACAAAATTCATCATATATCTGCAATATCTATTTCTATTAAACTTTCTAATCCAATGTAATTTCTTTGACTACTGTACATCCAATCTTCGGCCTTTTCCACCCATCCACTTCTCACGGGATTTTCATGAATATAAGCCATTTTTTGACAAGTAAATGAATAGCTAAGAAGTTCCACGGCATGATTCTCGTGAGTCCAAAATTGCAACTCACTGTTCCTTTTATGACTTTTTGCAGCAAACTCAAATCGCTTTAACATCCAATCTTTCCTGCTTTCATTAGATTCTTTTATTTCTTTCAAAATCTTTGAAGCTGTATGTCGCTTAAAGTCCCTAATAATATCTGGCAAGTTACCATTCTCGGCACTAATGATACAATGAACATGATTAGACATAATTACATAAGCCCAAAGTTGTAGTCCTTTATTTTTTCTACAATACTCAAAACTGTCTAATACGATATCTCTATAAATTTTGCGAGTAAAAACATCAACCCAATCCACCACCTGGAATGTAAGAAAGTAAGATCCAGCCTTATCATATATTTGGTATCCTGTACTCATATCACGCAAATATATAAGGTTTGTGGCAAACCACCAAGAATCATGGCAAAGCCATTGCAACACAGAGACGTAGGTGCAACCTACGCCGAACGGGGTGATATTAAGTTATAAGGTAGTATAATCAGAAATATTCATAAATATCATAGTAGACAAATCTATAAGCAAAAACACCATTACTAAAATCGTCCCTAATATTTATTTTTTTAGTTCTATCTGCATTGTAGATGTTTTTCTCAATAGTTCTTATCTTCCATTCACTATTTTCGAAATTTTGTTCAATTTTAGAAATAATATTTCCAAATTGATAAATTAAGTCATTTTTTCTAGTTTGTTCTTTTTCGTAATCAATATAAATTGAATATCGAAATTTAATCTGATCATTTAGAGTAATCTCCTGACTATGGTAAGCATTTTTTGGTTCATTATTCATCTTTACAACATATCCTGTTTGTAATAAATTTCCATTCCTTATCGTATCAAATATCTCAAATGTCACAAGTTTATCTATGGAATCCTGTTCAACACTTCTTTTTTTTACTATCAATCCTTCTGTTATGTAAGTGGTATCGATTTTTTCAGCTAAAATAGACAGTCTTATTTCTTTCGAATAATTCCTTAAAGTATCGTGCTCCTTTAAAATAATATCCATAAAAGGATATTTTATGAATTCAAAAGAAGTCAAATGCCCATAATTAGTGGATTTGCAGTTTCGAAAGTTCGGTTTATTTATACAAATAATTTCTGACACAAGTTGACTATCAAAGGTTAGAACTTTTTGAATAAATGTATCACATACATATTTTGTAATTTCCATTTTACCGATGTATGATGTTGGGTTAAATGGAAAAGGGTACGTAATATTTTTAATTACCCTACCTTCAATATCATATTCCTTGAAATAACGCTTCCATCTATCAATACTAGTCAAATCATTAAAATCAACTCCTAGGGTGTCCTTTAAAATGTATGTAGTTATTGTTTTAATTTTTGGTATGTCTTGTGCTGAAATATAGAATGAACAAAAAAAAGAAACCAAAACTAGTAAATATTTCATGGATATTCAATTTTAAAAATATGAACAAAGGAAAACTAAAAATACAAAGGTAGTTCATAAGACATTTTAAACAACTGCAAACTCAGGTGTAATTAACTTTGCAATGCTTTAAAAAGTAAAATAAGTCGCTAAAACTACAAAAGTTAATATTTTATCTTTTGATTAGCTACAAAAAAACTCTATTTAAATAGAATGTCTGCACAAAACCCTTTTATTACCCTTCGCTAACGCAAGTTTGAAACTTGTGCTTTACATATTCATTCTGCAAGCTGCTATTATTTATTGGACTTGCAAACTTGTTTGCAAGAAAGACACTTATTGCACTTGCAAACCTGCTTGCAAGATTGCCACCATTAGAAATACACCATTTGGATTTATGTAACAACTACTAGACTTCATTTTATTTATTCCTGAGCTCAAAAGGTTCTGCATTATAATTACACCATTGCATTATTTTAATAATCTTTCAATACTATAATTTATTCCGAGTATTCACCAAATATCGATTTTAATTGATACATTTGCTATAAAAATTGAAATACTCATGCAAATGAATACAGGCTTAAAAATAAAATTATATTTTTATGTAATACTACAGTTAATTTTTTCTAATGTAATTATTGGACAAACTTTGGAATGGTCTAAAGTCGAAACTACGCAACAATTTGGGAAATACATTGGACAAACTGAAATTGCCGGTCTTAAAGAACTTGTTTATCTCAATGGAGGAAAGTTATATCATGCTCATATTGATTCTGATTTTCAGGTGCAGGTAATACCAATAGAAAATCAGGTTACAGGAGTAGACCATTTTGTTATGTGTGATGTAGATTGGGATGGTGATTTGGATATATTAGCAGTTGTGAAAGATGCACCAATTCAAGTGTATGAAAAAGTCGATAAAACTTTTAAATACAATGTTCGAATTAATCTTCTAAATGGATTAAGAATAAAATATCTTTCTGTACATGATTATAATGATGATGGACATGGTGATTTATATGCTAACCTAGATCTATATGTCGCTGAAAGTCCGAGTGTTTTTAAAAAGGTGCATACTTCGGTTTCTGATACTTACGTACCAATAGGACCGCAGTTTTATGATTTAGAAGGTGATGGAGATAAGGACTTATTACTCCAAATAGTAACAAACCTATTTATTTTTAAAAATACTGGAGCTTTTTCACTTTTTCAAATTGGTGTTACAAATTTTCAACATAATACTTCGTGGGCAAGAGTAATAAAAGTAGGGAATAAGAATGAAGTCATTATTTATAGTGGAGGCGTTGAGCACAAACTTTATAGATTAATTTATGAAAATGGAATATTTGATAAAAAAGAAATAGGAACACTATATTCTCATTCGCCAATTGTTCACGATTTGAATGGTGATGGTAATGAAGATATCATTATAAATCAACAATATAACAACCTTGTTTATATTCAATATCATCCAGATTTGGATACTTTGACTTTTCACTCATATGAAGCAAAAAATCTTCTAGGTTTTTGTACTGAAAAATTTGCACCAAACACAATTTATGTGCGTTATAAAGACAAAATTGAAGGAGTCCAATGGGATGAACAACAAAAAAAATTAACTACTAGATTTTCGTCGAACCCAATATTCTCACCTAATCAGTTTTTAGACGTTGACGGAGATGGTTTTGTTGATCTTATACAAGACAGAATTATTGTAAGATATCGTGGAGAGAACTTATTTGACAAGCAGATAAGTATGAATATTGATAGTACAGATGGAATTTGGAATGATTTTGATGGTGATAAAGACCTTGATTATGTCTTGAAATCAGGATGGTTCCAGAATATAGGTAATCTAGTTTTTGATAATTATAAACCTAGAACACCAGACCCTATATTTATTGATCCAGTCATTCACTTAACCAATATTGTGTTTAGGGAAGATATCGATGAAGATGGAGATATCGATGTTTTGACTTACAGTAGGTTCGACGAGCCCTTTAAATTATATGAAAATAACAACGGAGTTTTTACTTTGAAACAAGTTCTAGCAAAAAGTTCCATTATTAATGGATATTTGCGAGGACTTCATTTCGTTGACCTAGATGGTGATGGTTTGCGAGACATTTTGATTGCTGCGGCTAGTGGGATGGTCTGGATGAAAAGTGAAGGTGGGCTTGTGTTTTCTGAAGCAAAAGTTTTATATAAGGATACTTATAGCCCTCTTTCAGTCGATGTTTCAGATATCAACGGAGATGGCATTTCTGATATATTGTTATCTACTGGTGAGATCATAGCTGGCGCAAGCAAAGGTTCTATCTATATTTACTTAGGTACGTTAAATGGCTCGCCTAAAGCACATGAAGTAACTAAAGGAGATGGATATCATCGAGCAAAGTTTGCCAATTTGAATAAGACTGGATTAAAAGACATCATTTTTACAAACGATCTTGGAATTTTTGAAGTTCAATTAGAAAACTTAGATGAGTTTAAGACTGAACAGATTTATTTTAATCAAAAATCAGGTTATGTATTTCAGATATTAGATTTAGACGGTGATGGTGATGATGATGTAATAACAGCCAATTATATTAATGACTCAATATACTTGATAAATGGTGCTTTTTCAAACCCCGATTGTCCAGAAGGCGGAGTGTATTTAAGGAATCAAGAACAAGTATATGATTTTGTCACAAATTATGGTCGATGTCAAGTTATTAATGGAGATCTACATTTTGGCCCAGTTACTAATACTACATCCAATATCTTTGATATTTCTGGTATGGTAAATATTCAAAAAATTGAAGGGGACCTATTTTTTAAAAATGTTACAATGCTAAATGACTTTGAAGGATTTTCTGCATTGGATACAATTTTGGGGTCATTGACCTTAAATCAATTTGCAGCAAAAAATTTGCACGGATTTGAAAAATTGAAATATATTGGAGATAATTTGAATTTTTTACATGTTGCTACTAATGATTCTTATGAACTAGATACTAAAGAGTTAAGTAATGTTCAATTTGTAGGAGGAAATATAAATTTATCTTCTCAAGCGTTTATTAATCTTGGCATTCAAAGCCAAGAAGTTTTTTTTGGTGATATTATTTTCAATAATGTTACTAGACTTAACAATATAAATTTCCTTGAAAAAACAAAAGAAATTAAAGGAAAATTGTTGCTAGGTAATTGTGCCATAACTACTTTAGAGCCAGCTAAAAACCTGACTAAGGTGGACGAATTAATAGTAAAAAGTAGCGTACTGCAAACGTTAGGCATGGGATCTAATATCGATACTATTCATGGTTCTTTGACAATTAATGGAAATGGTCAATATGAACTTTTTGATGATTCATCCTTCGTAAATCTTAAACATGTTGGCAATTCTCTTGAGCTATTTGCCAAATCACTAAAAGGATTCTCAAACGTTGGTAAAGTAATGGGCTCTTTGTCAATTTCTACAATGCCTATAGAAAAAGGATTTTTGGAAGAAATATATTTTATTGGAAAAAATCTCTTTATGGAAAAAGTGCCAAGTGTATATCCTGAATTTCTTCAAAATGTTGATTCAATACCCGGATATATCAATCTTTTAGCTAATAATTTTTCTGATTTATCCTTTTTATCGTCAATCAAAAAAGCTGGCAGTTTAGATATAAACCAGAATTTTAAAATTTCATCCTTGAGAGAACTAAGTCCTGATTTAGAATTGAATGGTCGATTATTGATAAGTAGGAGTCCAAAATTGAATTTTTGTGATGTTCCTTTTGTGTGTGCGCATATTCAAGCAGGAAAACTTATATATATTCAAAAAAATGGCACTCAATGTAGTGATATAGCTGATTTAGTTTGCAGAAGTAATGCATTCTCAGGAAAAGTATATTACGATAGCAACCGAAACGGAACACAAGACATAGACGAATATATTATCAAGGGTCAAAATGTTGTGGCGTATAACAAACCTACAGTAATCACATCCAATGCAGGTGTATATCATATTTATTGTAAGCCGAATGACTCTCTAGATGTGAGCATATCAGATGAGAATAAATTTGTTATAACAACTCAGCCTGAACAATATCGAGGCAGCTTTATGCCTGATTTAGCAAGTAATGGAGGAAATGATTTTGGACTTGTACACAAAAGCCAAAATCATAATGTCAACGTAAAAGGGCAAACGGGACTATTTATATGTAACAGAGCATTTGTATGGGACCTACAAGTAATCAATGAAGGAAGTTTTATTGAAAAAAATAGAATTGAAATTCAACTCCCTATTGGTATAAAGGTAGACTCCATTATTGGATCTGAATACGTTTATAATGAGTCCACAGGTATTCTTTCGATGGAAATTGATATACTCTACCCGTTTCAGATATTTCAACCAAAAATTTGGATGACAGCCCCTGCTTGGAATCCTTCAGGTATTAATTTATATGAATTAAGATGTACGCTGTATGTATACAACAACTGGGGAGAAAAGGTGTTAGTCCAAAACTATAGTGAAAACTTGGAGTTATTATGTTCCTATGACCCTAATGACAAAATTGTTGCAGGTCCCTATAAAAAATCTAACTTGCTTTTTGGCAAATCAGATTATTTGGAATACATAATACGTTTTCAGAATACAGGAAATTATTATGCTGAGAACGTACTACTTGTAGATACATTGTCTAGTTTTTTAAACTTAGACAGTTTAGAAATTTTGATGTCAAGCCATGAACCAGTCGAAATCACTCAAAAAAACAACATTCTTAAATTTTATTTTCCAAATATCATGCTACCCGATTCTACGAGAGATTTTACAGGAAGTCAAGGTTATGTCCGTTTTAGAATTAAAACGAAAGATGGAATGTCATCAAATGATGAGATAAAGAATACAGGGCATATTTATTTTGATTATAATGACCCTATTGTTACAAATACGGTCACAAGTTTCGTTTTATTGCCTGATTTTAGTCAAGTGACTTCAAAAGATCAACTTACAATTTTCCCAATTCCATCCACAGATAAGATATGGATTAAATTAAATGAAACTAATTTAGATGAAAACTGGGAGACTAACGTATTTTCTTCTTTGGGGATTAAATATCCTGTTCATTTTTCAAGTAATGATGATTTTATGAATGTATCAAACTTACCTTCCGGGGTTTATATCTTGCTATTAGAAAATAAAATAAATGGAAAAAGAATTTCAAGAGTTTTTACTAAGATCTAAAGGTCTAATTTAACAACTTTTTATGTATCTGAAATTTGTTTTCCTTTCTATATTATCAATATTTGCAATTAATTTTGTATTCTGTCAAGAAGATATTGACCCTCAAGCTAATTATGTAATTGCTAGTGCATTAAGATTAAGGGAAAGCCCAAATAAAGATGCAAAAATTTTAACAACTATTCCATTTGGTTCATATGTAGAGTATCTAACAAATCAATGTTACAATAAAGACACAACCCTAGTACCACTTTATGATGATGTTTATGTTGTTGTCGGCTCTTGGGTTTATGTCAAATATAAGAATATTAAAGGTTTTGTATTAAATTCATATCTGTCATATTATTCAAAACCTGTCCTACCCTATGTTCAAATGAATTCTGATTTTTTATATCTTTCTCCAGGGTGTGATTGTAATTTTAATATTCACAACGTTACAAAATATATGTTTTATGGTTTTTATAAACTGAGTAACGACTCATTCCTAATAAAAAAGATAAAAGTGAGTTATATTGCAGATCATGAAAATGACATTACATGCCCTCTGATTTTATCGGCTATAGAAACTAAAGATTTAGAATTCATAATTGGTTCTAAAACAGAAATGTTTAAAGACAAATCTTCAATTTTAAATAAATCAATTGAAATATTATATAACAAAAATGAGGACCAACTAGCAAAAGAGCTAAAAAGAGTAGGTCTTACTTTATTGTTTAATCCTAACAAAAATCGAGATGACTTTTTTGAATTAATATATTCCAAAGATAATAAAAAGCAAAAGTTGAACTTAGCTGAGTTCAACTTTCCAACAAAAATTATGTTTATTGGAGATCTGGATGACGATGGCAAAGATGATTTTATCATTTCTTATGGTGAAACCGCTGGACCAACAATATTATACTTATCATCCCAAGCCAATGAAAATGAACTGTTAAAAATGGTAGCAAGTTCTTTTAGTAGTTATTGTTGTTAGATTCTCAACTTTATGGTGATGCTATCATTTTTACAAATAAACAAACCCGTATAAAAACAAAAAAGGCCCTGAACAACCATACAGAGCTTAATTGGCAGAATAACATAATATAATTATAATTTCAATTAACATTCTGAGAATCTAGGCTCTAATACCGCAGTTTGCGAACTCAAGAAAAAGTTACATCTTTGCATCGCATAAGAACCAAACATCAAATGGGCAATGATTTTCTTCAGCATTTAGAGAAGTAATTGTATTGATTAATTAATTTGAATTTTTAAGACATGACTAAGAAAAATTGTCTCATTATATTTATTATTGCTTTTGTATTTTTTTGTTTATTAATATTTTATTTTGCACCTGCTATCATAACAATTTTAATTTAAAGACAGTAAAAATAAATGATTGAAGGGCTTCAAAATACAACTTATACAGGCCAAAAGATTGATGATTTTCAATGTTTCCATAAGCTACCTGATTATCTGAAAAATTTCTATACTAATCAAAATGGATGTGTTGTTTTAAATGGTGGTTTTCATATCCGTGGATGTGTCTTAAACCCTCAATGGCACTCCTTAGGAAATGTTTGGTTTGGATCGTTGAAGTTATCAGATTTATTCGACAGTTTGTCACCTAATGATATCCCGATTGCCCAAGATTGTTTTGGTGACCAATATTTGATTCGTGAAGACAAAGTTATTAAACTTTCAGCCGAATCCGGTGATATAGAATTCTTTGAAAAAGATATATTTGATTTTTTGGAGCTTGTTAAAGCTGACCCAATAGGATTTTTAAACATTGAAAATATTGACCAATTTGATTTGATACCTGGCCAACTTTTAAGCGTATTTCCGCCATTTTGCATTAAATCAGATTCTGACATCTCCATTAAACCGATTGATTACTTGGATAGGATTTTGTTTTTGAGTAATTTATCTCAACAGGTTAAGAAATTTCCTGATGGAACAAATCTTGAAATTGAATTATCTTAAAAACATTTGATTCCGCCATTTTTACAAATCAACAAACCTACCAAAACTTGTCCAGCTCTGCAGATTAACAAATCTACATTAAACAAAAAGGCTATGAACTAATGTCTAGAGCTCACTACATGTAAGAACCAAAATCTTGTTACAAATATATTAGTTGATATTTCCTAAAAAAAGTACATCTTTGCATCAAATTAAAACCTGACATTAAATATCTAATAATCATCTTCGGCAATCTAATAACTAAGGAACTCCATGACAAAGCGATAATTCTAAAAGCCAAGGCCACCAATTTAATTTTGTCCCATTTATAGCTATTGATATTGAAGACGCTATTGAAGTTTTGAATTAGTTCACTTATATAAATCTTGAAAATGAAAAAATCTATAATATTTTTGCCAATCATATTAATATATCTTGTTTTTGCAATATTCATATTATTTAATAATGTATCGCAAATTCCTGGGGGAGCAGAGATGGCTGGAATAATTATTTACTTCAATGCTATTTTTACATCTTTTATTATTTTTATAGGTACAATTGGGTTAATAATTTTAATCACTCAAATTTTCAAGAAAAGCAAATATAAAGATGTGATGATTGTTATAGTCTTCCTTTTAGGACTTATCTACACCCATAGCGAAACTTTAAATATTTGCGTATACGAAGACAGAAATATTTCTGTTTATTCAAGGATATCAAAGCAAAAGGAAGAATTACAAGAGGTTATTAAATTGGGTAAAAAAGCCTTATCGAAATCCGACAATGTTTATCCTGAAAGGGAAATAATTTTAAAAGATAGTATAATTATTATGAATTTCTTAAATGATTTTTTGGATAGTTGTCAAGTAGCTTTAAATCCTACAGAAAAAATCTATTTTAACTCTAGGTTTAATAATTTTTTTGAATTAAATTTTAGTGATAGTACTCGATCTAAAAATGACTCAATTCTAATTGAAAAAATTAAAAGTTCTTTAACTTTAGATTTCATTGCATATTCACCTGATGAAAAGTTCATAAGTACCGCATTGACATATTCCTATCATGAAGATCGGGTCCGTATTTTGTTTCTTATTGGGGAGAAAAACAAGGACAACTTTAGATTTAATAAATTATACTGTAATTATACTGGAGAAGATATTTTTGTAAACAAGGAGTATGCCTTTTATAAATTTATTATAGATATAAAGGATGATGATAAATATCATGGATGCAAATGTAAAGTAGCTTCAAAGAAATTTTGGGAATGTGACCACTTTAATAAAGTATTTATAGGCCAAAACCATGTATATAAATATCGGGTTACCAATAGTTTTAGTTCTTTACATAAAGAGTACAGAGACACAATAGGAATGAGTTTAGTAATTCCTATGGAATAGTTGCTAAAACATTTAATTGCATACAAAAACGGCCAAACTCAGTCTAAAGTAAGGATTTGCGTCATCGCTCTTTGTGAATCACTTATTGTATGTTGCCTTGGCTAGCGCAAGTTTGCAACTTGTGCTCTACATATTCCATTCCGTAAACAGCCATCATATATTGGACTTGTAAACTTGTTTGCATGACGAACCCTTATTGGACTTGTAAACTTGTTTGCACGAAAACACCTATTGGACTTGTAAACTTGTTTGCAAGATTACAAATACTCAGATGGCACGGATTGTGCCCGTGGCTAATCTTTGCAGCGTTATAAGATCCTGAAGGGATTATATAATTTGTGAAATAAGCTATAATTTAACCAAAACAAATTTGCTATTAATCGAATTATCATTTGATTTAAAAATCACAAAATAAATCCCTGCCACTAGGTTTGATTCTACATTAATATTCTCATTTATTGACACATATTTGGTAAAAAGTAACCGTCCAAATTGATTATAGATTTCTAACTTACCGGATGATTGATTATGGCTTCGCAACACTAAATCATTGTCATTATTTGTTAGGATATTTGGTGTTAGAATAATTGGATTATTTGGAATATCATGAGTGGAAGATATAAAGTCTTCACCGTTACAATCTTCATCTATACCATTATTTGATATATCTATTGCACTTGGATTGATATTTGCATTTTGATCATCACAATCAACTCCTAGCGCATAACCATCTCCGTCAAGATCATTTTCTAGCGTGGTAGGATTGCAGTCATCATCAAAGGAGTTGTACGGAATCTCAGTCACACTTGGATTGATATTTGCATTTTGATCATCACAATCAACTCCTAGCGCATATCCATCTCCGTCAAGATCATTTTCTAGTGTGGTAGGATTGCAGTCATCATCAAAGGAGTTGTACGGAATCTCAGTCACACTTGGATTAATATTTGCATTTTGATCATCACAATCAGCCCCTAGCGCATAACCATCTTGGTCAAGATCATTTTCTAAAGTAGAAGGATTGCAGTCATCATCAAAGGAGTTATACGGAATCTCAGTCACACTTGGATTAATATTTGTATTTTGATCATCACAATCATTCCCTAGCGCATAACCATCTTGGTCAAGATCATTTTCTAGCGTGGCAGGATTGCAGTCATCATCAAAGGAGTTATACGGAATCTCAGTTATACTCGGATTAATATTTGCATTTTGATCATCACAATCGTCTGCAAGTGAATAACCATCACCGTCATAATCAATTTCCGAACTACATCCTAATTTGGAAGGGATGAAATCATAAGCAATTACTTTATTATTTATTCGGTAATCCCAAGGAATGGTTGCATAGACTATTGTGTCATTTAAGGCTTTTATTTTTTCTAAATTTCCCAATGAACAATTTGTAGTTGTAAAGGATTGGAAATGATCAAGCGTCATGTAAACCAGTCCATTATCTGATGTTAAGAAAGCGGTGTTTTCGTTTATTACTGAAATATTAGTTATTTTAAAATTTAAAGGAATCTTAGTGAACGATTTTCCTCCATTCAACGATTTATATAACTCTTGATTTTTGATACCGAAGCCGAGTTTTGAATTTAAATATATTTTAGGAGTGACATCATTAACATTAGTATAAAAAATCCATGATTTGCCATTATCATATGAATGCCCTGTCGTATTCTTACCTTCTTGCCAAAATCCTTTATATGCTACTGCATAAACGGTATCACCATTGATATGAATAAAATCTATAACGGCATTTCCAGATCCAAGAGAAATAGTATCCCAGTTTTGTCCAAAATCAAGGGACCTAAAGTAAGTATTATTATAAGGACCTTGAGCTGCAAAAACACCACCCGAAGATGAAATTTCTCCGGATCGAATGTTATATGAACCAGGAACCTTCGGCGTCCATGATTCTCCGCCGTCATTTGTTATAATAATTCCACTATTGGTTGTAGTGGGGATATCACGATCACAAAATGCAACACCACGTTGATCATCCCAAAATAACATTTCATGAAATCTTCTAGCTTTTTTTCCAGATTCAGATGCCGCCACATTTTTAAACGTAAAGCCACCATCCATCGATTTCAACAAACTATTTGTTGTATTAATAAATTCAATCATTGGACTGATCTTAAACCTATTCATAACTGTAATACTGTCAATGTCGTTGGCAACTTTCCATGCTGTCTCCGAACAACCATTAACAATCGTAGATAATTTATTATTGGATGATATTGGGCATTTGTCGATGGCAGTAAGTTCTACTGTGTAACATCCTGCTTTTTGATAGGTGTGTGTTGGATTTTTTTGGGATGAAGAATTGCCGTCGCCAAATTTCCAAGTGAATTGATCTGCATATCGACTAAGATTTGTAAATGTTATGGTTTTATCGTTTTGCGTATAATCAAAAATTAGGTACGGATGCTTACATAGAAAATTTCCATCGCATAGAAGAGCAACATTTGGATCTGGGTTGATATATAAATCATTACCGTTGATTTTTGCACATACAAAGTATGAACCACCTTCAAATGAAGACCATGGAAATAACCCTCCTTCTAGATGCCCTATGCCTGATACAAAACTTGCTTTGGAATAGCCCCAAGTATTATTATATCGCTCAAAGTTGAATTTGTCTCTTATCTCTCCATTTGCCAATGTAATGGATGTTTTACTGACCAAAATCATTCCACTAAAAGTGCCATTTTTAATGGTATCGCCAATATTCCAATTAGTATCAAATAATAAGTTATAGATAGATGTGTCTTTGGTTTGGTATAATTTAGTGTCAAAAACAGTAAGATATCCAATCGAATGGTTTTTAGAACTCCTAAATAAAAATCTCTTAAATGCTCCTTGATATTCTATTGTGTCAAAGTAGTGTGCACTTTGACCGGGGATATAGATATTTCCACTTGCTTGTCCAATAACTAGCCCCGGTGTAGCAAAGGCATCATAAAAGGATTGACCGAATAGGAAAAGGGATAGAAAAACAAAACTTAACAATAAAATTAATTTTTTCATGACAATAATTGACTTTTAAATAAAAGGTAAGGAATAAGAATCGTCTATATTGTAAAAGGGAGAATCAAAGATAATCAATATTTTTAAAGTTGTATATATATATACTATTTTTTGTATTTATATAATTTGATTAGAGTGAAAAATTTATGATGCAATTTCCTTATCAAAAAGCATGTAATTTGTTAGTCCCACTAGGGACAAAATATCAGTAGAAATTAATAATAAAAACATACATCTGTGCTTTTAGGTACGGAACAACATAACAAATAGAATTATACCCATTTTTTTCATCCCTTTGCGTCTTCGAGCCTTTGTGGCAATATTTCTTTTCCAAAAAAAAATCCGCGAAATCTGAGTAGTCTGTGAGAGATAAAACTCACATTAATCAAATTGAACCGAAACCCTGACCCACTTGGGACAAAATATCGGTAGAAATCAAGACGTAAACCCAATCTCCGTGTCTTTAGGTACTAAACAAAAAAGAAATGCTACCTATTTTTGTCATCCCTTTCTGCCTTAGAGCCTTAGTGGCAATTAAATTTCCCAATAAAAAAATCCGTGAAATCTGAGTAGTCTGTGAGATATAAATCTTAAATAAACCAAATGACATCGAAAACCTGTCCCACTGGGGACAAAATATCGGTAGAAATCTAGAGTAAACCCAATCCCCGTGCCTTTAGGTACGAAACAACAACCCAACAAATGATACCTATTTTGTCATCCCTTACTGCTTTAGAGCCTTAGTGGTAATATTTCTTTTCCAAAAAAAAATCCGAGAATCTGTGTCGTCCGTGAGATATAAATCTCATATTAATCAAAAAGACATCTGTTACCATGATTTTCATAAAATCGCTCGGCTGCACAATGGCTGCAATATGGCTGTAAATAAGTTGAGTTGATTTGCGTAATTTTGAGTAAGCTATTTTCATAACTCCTTGAAAAACAAATGCCAAACAAGAAATTAATCTTATTTGGCATTCATTAAAGTGATCCCGACAGGATTAATTACATTTATGAATACCATTTTATCTTGTTTATATTCTTCACAATACATATATAACAAATCATTATGTGTTATACTGTCGCTGCATTGTCGCATTAAATTTAGCTCAATTTAGTGCGTTTTAGAGACATAAAAAAGAAAAATACACTTTTTATTTCAGATTTAATCGACATTTTTAGGGTTTTAACCATTCATTTATCAAGATTTTTACCTCCTGAAGAATACCAATTTCAAAGTTCTATTACATGACTTTTTTGTCCCTAAATTTAAAATTTTCATCGGTCGACATCAGTTCCGCCTTACAGCCTAGTGCGTCCGTGAAACAGTCTAAACAGTCCGTGAAACAGGATGGTACGTGTCCTGTTTCACGTACTCGACACGGAAAACATGCGGAACACAAACAGGACCATAAATAACTAAACTATTAATAAACATTAAATAAACTATTAATAAACAATATAAACAAAAGCGAAAAAAAAAATTTGAAAAAAAAATTGAAAACAACGAGACACTCGCACTGGGGGCCGGCGATCTTAAGTTTCCTTTTTTACAACATCAGACATTCATTACTAATGAAACCTTCTGCCGTTTCAAAGCTATATATCGCATCTGGTAACCTTTCTTTTCATTTTAATACATTTCCGCGCCCCAGTATTTTAGTCGCTTTTACCAAGTCCTATAGGGTCGTTTTGCTTAATTATTTAGACAGTAATCTTTCGACTTACACGTTTCAATACTTTGTAAAATAATATCTCTATATTTTATTATTTTACAAACTTTAATTTCAAATTATTTAAGACATTGGATGTTTATATTCTGTTTAGTGTATAAATTGTTTTTTTTTTCTTAAATGCGATTTTCTAAGTATTTAATAACTAATGATATATAAATAACAAAATAAAAAATATATTAAAAAATGCTATATTAAAACACCCAACTTTGGTGTACATTGGGTGTTTGACATTTGGCAACTCCTGACCTTTGTCCCGTAACAATCAGTTTTACCATGCCAGCAAACATTATTACCACGGACAATCTCAGAGAGTTTAAGATTGAACTTATCCAGGAGATTAAGCTTTTACTTTCTAAACCAAATTTTGCCCAAAGCCCTGACAACAAAAGATTCCTAAAGTCATCAGAAGTTCAGGAACTTCTAAATCTCTCACCCACTTCTCTTCAAAACTTAAGGAATGCGAGAGTACTACCCTATTCTAAATTAAATGGTACTTTTTTTTATGATTGGAATGACATCATTGAGCTGATCGCGACTAACAAAAAGGAAATTAAACCTAAACGCAAATAATCTTAATCCTGCACTGATGTCAAAACAAATAAATCAGGTAAACTATATAAGGCATTTGGAGAGTTTCCTTTCAATTGTAAACACTGGAGATTTTCTGCATTTTGGACATGTGGCACTTTATGTTTCCTTGTTTCGTATTTGGAATATCAATT
Source organism: Saprospiraceae bacterium (assembly GCA_035299145.1). GTDB lineage: Bacteria > Bacteroidota > Bacteroidia > Chitinophagales > Saprospiraceae > OLB9. Next base: position 77,063 of record DATGWZ010000021.1, on the reverse strand, counting down.
ACTTTACAAATCCATTTTGTCCTTCTAGGGGCGAAATAATGTCCCATGCTGGCATCAAATCTAAAGATGCTTTTTATCGTAATTTGAAGGAGTTAAATGCCTTAGATTTGATTCGCTACTACCCATCTAAATCAAGATATGAACACAGTTATTATTGTCTTTCCACTTTAGAACAATTAGAATTTGGATTTAAGATGGACGTATGGGGTCTAAGTAATCACGTTACATTAAATAACGCTGTTCAGTCCAAACTTGATTTTCATGATGGGAATGGTTCAGCAAGCAATAAAGTAATTGACATTAACACAAAAGCTAAATTATTCAATGGCAAAGGAGTATTGATTTTGGAAAAATCACTTACGATCGACCACAATGGTAATATCAACTCCCAAGAGTTAAAGGAAGCCTACAACCCACTCACCGACCCCAAATACGCTTCATCGCTAGACAATCGTAATTCTTCACCATCAAATAATTTATATTATGCAAACAACCAAAATCGGCAATCACATCGTTCCGGACTCCGTCCTTCAGGAGTACCTACGGATCCAAACGCAGATTACTCAAAAAAACTTTAACTTCGAACATTTTACCAGCTTGATGGAGATCAAAGGGAAGATCATGTACGGGAGGCATTTCAGATTGTACCAGGAAGACACTCAGGTTTTGCTTCAGTTCTATGCCTACTTTACAGGTGATGAAGATTTGTGCAGACATTATGAAATTAATGTAAATAAGGGACTTTCCCTTTCTGGTCAGACTGGTGTAGGAAAGACAATTCATTTGATGCTTCTGCGTCAATTTCTGGGCTATAAGGATCGATTCAAAATGAAATCATGTCAGCAACTATCCTTAGAATACATGGACCAAGGATCGCCAGTGCTTATGAACTTTGGGCGCAATTATGTAGACTATGTTGATCATAATACGATCAACACATCATACTGCTTTGATGATCTTGGTACTGAAGATGAAGTAAGACATTTTGGAACGCAGACCAATGCTATGGGTCAAGTCATCCTGATGAGATACAATTTATTTCAAACTAGACAAGTCCTTACACATTTTACAACTAATCTGACAGCTGATCAGATCGAACACCATTACGGTGAGCGAGTCAGAAGCCGCCTTCGTGAGATGTGTAATTGGATACAATACACCGCTGAATCACCAGATAAGCGTAAGTGATACATTTTGAGGGGTTTTGTGTGCCGCAGTCCTGACGCCGGTCAGGGCTGCATTTTACAACCCACATAAATAATAATTCTCTGGGCATTTGTTGGTTTTTATATCCAGATTCACACAGAAAGCTTTATGGGAAGAGTTGCTGCGTTGACGCCCAGCATTCGCAGCACTCTTTTTTTTTACTCTGCATACCGTTCAAAAAACAAGCGATAGTGAAAGAAAAATCAAAAGTGCGTCTATCGCAATTCCTTTCAAATTTCATAACCATTAGCTATATGCGATTGAAGAAGCATTTTGATTTGAGAATGAACGATGCTTTGCAATCGCCTTTTTTTGAACTAGCGTTTTTGGATACTTTTTGAGCAATGCAAAAAGTATCTGCCTTGCCGGCACGAGGCAATGATTAATTGAAATACAAATCTGTTAAATCTGCGCAAATATCAAAAATGAAACACATAGTTCTAATCTTAACCTTATTCTCAATCTTAACCTCACCCCTACTCTCCCAAGAAATCATCTTCCCTGGTCTCCATGGAGATTCCCTTGTTACCGAGATCAGAAGATACTACACACCCAAAACTGTCATCCCATACGACAAAGCACGAACCAAACTCTACAATGAAATCTTCCTTCAAAACGATTCCCTAGAATGTTTCTACTCTGGCTATAAAATTCCAGTTCCATCAGGTACCAACATATTGAATTGGACTGCCAAGTATGGTATCCAAACCGAACATCTATATCCAAGGTCGTTTGGATCAGCTTTTATGCCGGCACTAGGTGACATGCATCACCTGGTACCTGCTAAAGCCAATATTAACACCATGAGAAAAAATGCACCCTTCAGCGACATCCCCGATGATAAAACCAAATATTGGTTGCTGAATGACAAAGTATTCACACGTCCTGATCAGAAACTGATTGATCAATATTCCGAATCCACAGCCAATATTTTTGAACCAAGAGAATCCAAGAAAGGTGATATCGCCAGATCACTATTCTATTTCTACACAATCTATGGCAGTGCATTATCTAAAAAGTCCAATTCCTTTTTTACATCGATGTTGCCAGACATCTGCAGATGGCATCGAAAAGACAAAGTGGATTCAACAGAACAAAACCGCTCCATGACCATCGGCCGTATCCAGTCCAATATCAATCCATTTATCTTTGATCCATCATTATCTGAGCGATGTTATTGTGCTACATATCCAGATATTCCTGAAAAAATCTATTCCGTGAACATCTACCCTAACCCATCAAAAGGTCTCTTCTATATCGAAATCAAAAACTACAAAGGACCAGTCATCATGAAGATTTCCGCAGCTTTAGGAAAGCTTCAGGAAATTCATCACTTGATGTATTCAGGGTTGATAACATGGAGGCTAGATGAAGGATTATACAAATTAGATATCATTTTAAACGATTTAACAGTGTTGTCTACTAACGTTTTAGCCTATAAAAGGTAATTTCATGAACAATTGATAAGTTTCTGAGACCTCAATCCCCCTAGTTGATTACTTTATCTCATTTCAAGTGTCAAGTCGAAATTAAATTGTTTTTCCTAGCATGAATTTTAAATTATATGAATTTTAAAAAACTTATACCACAAATTATACTCATTTATAACTTGTAATAATGAGAATTATGTAACTATTTTTGTATCTATATTTTCGTTAGGAATTTGTCTCTTCTTTAAGACACCTTCAATGACAAGTATATTTTTGAACGCAACGTGCATCGCTTTTTGCCACCGACTTAAATAAGCTTTTGTTGAGAGAATTGTTAAACCTATTGCAATACTTAACATGATTGGCGTCTTTGCTAAAAATACACCTATGAGAGCGACAAGTATCATACTTCTGAAGAATTTTGCAGTTGCTTGATATCGTTCAACTTCTGAAAACATGATATCAAATCCTTCTAACATTAATCGGCGATAGCAATATTGGTAGGCGTTAATTGGATCTTTTTCAGAATAACCCAAATCGGCATTTTTATAGGGCAAAATCTGATTTATCAAAATATAGGTATCTATTAAATTAGAAAAAAATATTCTTGACCAGCTTTTAGAGTTTAAAACAAAAATTCTGCCCTTATCATCACTTTTTTCAGTTATAGCCTTTTTTTTAAGCCAATCAAATAATTCATCAATTGGACTACTAAAAATATAGATAATATAGCCCAAAAAATATGCTGCTGAAAAGTAGGTAATATACTCAATCCCACTCTCATCAGCAGGTAAAACGACTAACTTGAGCTTATTAATATAATCGATATGTGTCATCATTAATATCAGTGTACTGCCTGGTAGCAATACAGATAATAATTCTAATAGACTAAGATTGAAGTTGTCTGTTATGGATTTCATAACTAAATTTTGTTTTTGTTTTTAACTTTAATGGACTTATATATTATATCATTTAATCAATCATATGAATCTAATTATACTTCCATTTTTACTCAGTATTTTTTTTTTTTGGAATAGTGGTTATATGTTCATCCAGATAATAATAATTTTCTTTTGTTCTTCCATATATTACTCCATCTATCTCAACTACTATAAATTCACTAGGTTTAATATCTATGTAACTATTTGTTGGAATACAATAAATAAGACTATCATCGATTAAATATGTATTGTTTTTATCAAATATTTTTGTTTTCTTCGGATCCAATCTGAGCATTTGAAAAAAGGGTAACTTATATTTTCCTTTTGGAAATGCTATTATGTGTTTAGAATCAATTGCTATTAAATCTTTAATTAAAAATCTATATGAATTTGTATCAATCGAAATATTATATAATTCTGTATTGAAGAATAAAATTCCTTTAAATTTAGACACAATGGTATTCTCATATGCATTTAATTTATCTTCGTACAATGAAACACCGATAGACAAGGTATCATTTTTAAAATAAAGGTTATCTCTAAAATGTTTAATTATTTTTGAATCTACTAAAACTATACTATCTGAGTTAATTGAATAATATTCAAAATATTTAAACTTATTGTTTTTTATTCTATCATCACAAGAAAAAATAAACAATGGCAACAAAAAGAGCGCTATTTTGACTGTATTTTGCATAAGTTTATTGAAGAGTCAATATCTATTCTACTTGAAGCATTACAGGCAGCTTCATAATTATTTCTGGTCATTTCCAATAAGGCTTTGTCCAAATTGCTCAATTTGTCCCAGGATCTATCCCAAAGTTGATCTAATATTTTGTATTGTGGATAACAGCTGTTGGTATTATCTACTAATAAAATTAAAACGTGAAAACCATTTAATAAAATATAATGATAGACGTGAATACCCATACATGGCATTGTCTCTTTAACAAACTTTGAAAAACAATCAGATTGTCCTGACCTAAAGGCAAAGGGCTTAAGGTTATATCCATTTTCAGTATCCCGTTTCCAAATAGTATTTTGATCAAATTTTTTTTCTTTGTATAAATACCCTTTAGTTCTATAATCATCCATTCTTGTGAATCCAGATAATCCAGTATAATTACTCAATATTAAACTTGGATCATTTAGTAGTTTAGAAAAACCTTTATCGGCAACTCGAAAACAAACACTATCGTAAGCACTGCCGCCCTTAACTAAGGTGCTATTTAGACCTACTAAGTTATCTCTATCACCTCTATTAAATACACTTTTTTCATCTACAAAATTAAACGTATAAATAGTCTTGAATTTACTATTGATATTTACTTCCAATGTTCCACTACCTACAGTTGCGCTACTAATCGTTGCGTAAAATGTGTCATTACTTTCAACCGCAATACTATCGTTTACAATGATAATACCATCTGCCGAAGTTAATTTAATACTGTATTCCTCATCAACCAAAACTTCAAACCAATCCGTAGCTGCATCAGATACCTTAAAATAAATATCAACTATACAATTAGTTCTTACTTTATCAATAGTTAGTGGGCATTTAATATTAACTATAGGTGTTCTACCCTCTTTAAAGTTTCTAATAGGTCTTACTACTGCTGTTTTTAAATCATCTGCCCCATCCTTAACACGAATTATAAAATCAGTGAAGTTTGTTTCTTTTATTTCACCATCGGCAACATCCAAGTATTTAATAATACATGTTTCTTTGTTGTCTTTTGAAATGTCGCAAACAACTACAGCGTGAGGTTGTCGTCTATTACTTGAATCCGAGTCTATTGTAACCCAAAAACTACCATATTTTTGAAGGATAGATGCTAAATCAGTTGGACTAATCATGGGTTTAGCAAAAACCTCATCAAAGCAAAGGTCGCCACTAAATAATGATACAAGTTCCTTTTTGTCATTTATACTCAATGACTCATTATTTTTGTATTTATCTAAAAATTTATTGCTCATAATTTACAGTGTTAAAAAATGTGACTTCACAACATCAATAAACCCATTTAATTCATCTTTAGTAGTTTGATTTGTATCAAAATCATCCTTGTTTCCGATAGTTTCAATTAGAAAAACATCAGAATCGCCACCACCAGCACTGGAACCCCATTGCCCAAATGAAATACCATCATTTAAAGCTGTTGTATTTGGATATTTGGTAACCATCATATTTTTTATTCTTAAAACTTTATTAAGCTGTAAATCAAACCCCTTGTTTTTCATTTCATCAACCATCTTTAACGCACGAATATGTGCGGAAGTATTGTCATTTAATGCATCTACTGTAATGCTTGGTGCCCCATCCCTAATAGCATCGTCATCTGTTGGTTCTATTGAATGCCCATGAATATTCAGTATTCTAACAGGTTTAAAGTATTCAATGGCACTTACTAATATTATATTTTCAGGTCTTATGTATCTATTCTTTGAATCTAATGCAACATTTTTTTTAATTGAGTTATTTAATGAAACACTCTTATTCGGAAAATTTCTGTTTGTAGGTCGTTTTGAATCAAAACATTCTCGTTCATTATTATTAGGCGGATTACTTTTTAAACGTGCATACCTTTTACCAAATAAATCAGGTATAAAAATTATATTAAATTCTATATTAGTAAAAACAGACTGAGTGAATTTATCTAATAATAAATTTGATAGTTTTATAGCTTTTTTTTCAGTTTGATGGACTCCTCCTAATATTAAGATATTTTCTGAATCTTCATTATGACTTGGAAAATAATGAATTTCAACTTTTTCGGATAATGTTTTATTATCAATTTTCTGGGTAAATGTTACAATCTGAGTTTGATTTAAATTGAAATTAACTATTGGAAAAGGGGTTAGTGAGGATGGTATTCCACTTTTTTTTCCACTTTCCATAGAATTGCTTTGAAGCCTGATTACTGCCGTTTTTAAACTATCACTTGAATTATTACCCTCTTTTACTCGAATTAAAAAGTCTGTAAAGTTTATTTCCTTTACATTACCATCAATTGTATCGTAGTATTTGACAATGCAATTTTCTTTTATGTCATATGAAATATCACAAACCAAAACAGCATGATTTTGCATTCTGTTACTTGGTTCAGAGTCAATTGTAACCCAAAAATTTCCAAAATTCTCAAGAATGGAAGCCAAATCATATGGGCTAATAGATGAATTAGTAAATATATCATCAAAGACAAGGTCATCCCCAAATAATGTAACTAACTCAATTTTATCACTGATTGAAAGAGCTTTGTTACCTTTATATAACTCTAAAAATTTATTATTCATAACACTTAATTTATCATTCAATATTAATCTTCATTTAACATATTTAAAACTTTCTCAATAATATTTTGATTTGGATTTTCGTCTTGCGACAATTCATCCCAAAATGATTTATCATATGCTGGAAATAAAGTAAGTGCTAGAGCATAAGCCCAACAAACATTGTCTTCATTTTCTTTACCTTCCTGTTTAAGATCATATTCTTTTGCGATACTCAATAATTGCTCTGAATTGTTGGTAACCCATTTCTTAGCAGTTTCCTGTGCAGAAGTATCATCTATTTTTATACTTTCACTTGGAGTAGTATACTCAACTTTTCCGCTTTTATCTATTTTACTTTGGATAGCTGGGTTGTTTATAACACCGTTTGCTTTATTTGTAACCCCTGAAATTATCGCAGACTTCATCACCTCTCCATCAGCTGCCGATAATTTTCCAGCCTTAACCATTTCATCTATTTTGGATAGATTGCCAACTGCTTGTCCTGCATCACCGCTCATGCCATTACTATTCGTATCATCTACGCCTATCTGCTTATTCAACAAAGCCGACTTCAACCTAGAGTTCTCTGCTTTCTGTTCCGGTGTGCCATTTGGTGGAAATGCCTGATCAATAGCTTCCATCTTGCGCTGTGAATCTCTGTTGGCTTGTTGGGAGTCATATATTTGTTTCGCCACTTTCATTCCTTCTACAGCATTAGCTTGTGTGTTTTTTAACTGTTCTGCATTTACTTTTAATGCTTCCTTGACTATATCCTGATTGCCAGCCAATCCTGTCATATCAGTGAATATTCCAGATTTGCCCATTAGATCAAAAACTCCACTCAAACCTGTTGGTGCAGGGGCTTCGGGTGCATTCTGAATATTGATCATAGGTGTGGCTAAGTCTTTTGTCTGAAGATTGCCAGGTTCTACATACCGACTATCTGTATTGATAGGCTGAATTTCAGTAGGTTTGTTAGGTATAGGATGCTCTTCCCATTTCCAGTATCTCGTATCATCAATTTTTTCACAACTATTACATGCTCCCATAACAGCTTCAGCATAAATGCCATTTGTCGGGAAACAAATTCTAAATGGATCTGGTGGTGTGGTGGGTTGATAATGTTCTAATAAATTTGCTGCTTCTGTAAGCTTATAAGTAGGATCCAATTTGTAACCCGGAGCAACTTTTAGAACTAAATTATTACCAACTACACCAATAATTTGGTTATCACAAACACTGGCTACACTTTTACCACCTGAATGTGGGGCAATAAACCCATCTACCAAACTAAACAACCTGTTAGGATCCATATTAAGCCAGATTTGCTTATGGTAATATTCAAGATATTCATTTAAATGGTAAATTAGTTTTGAAGTCAAAACTGCATCTTCATGTTTAGGGTTTCTTTTTTCCGCTGCATTTAAAGGTGTATAGACAGTTGCAGTATTTGAAGCATTTATTTTTATATTATCTTTTACATTATTGTTAGATACCAGTATCCCATTATAATGTTGTGTAGAATAATTTGCCTTAATAGTTTGCAGTAAAATCCGATTCTCATTAGGTATCTCTGGGATATCAGTGAATCCAATTTTATTCATATCAAAACCTATGCTTAAAGAATCTATTTTACTTCTTGGAATTCCTACACCCATTTTAGTTTTGAATCTTACCCTTAATGGTTTGTTTTTTGAAGATATCTCACTAAATCTTCCTTGCTTTGCATATTTAAATAGAGACTCCCACCCAGATATTCTTTTGTTTTCATATGGATCTAATAAAGTAAAGTCAAATCCATCAATAATATTTGTTCCATTTTTAATGACAAGACATTCTACAAGTGCATCAACCAATTTTGGAACAATTTCGCTTTCGAAAATGGCATCCCTTTCTTTTTGCATGTTTAACGCCACTTGCTTGTAGTTATTCAAGATTATTCGTGATATCCCTCCGATTTTATAGAATGGACTAACATCAAATACATTTTGCATTAGATCTAGCCGTTCTTTTCCCTCTTCGTCAATCTGGTCAAGTGGTCTTACAAAACTGAATGATATGGTCATCTCACCCTCTATGTAGTCAATGTTCTCATCTGCGTAACTTCCCTCTGGAAAATCAACAAACTTATACTTATTTACCATTCTGTCTACAGCATTTAACCCTTCTTGCAGATCAGGATTTAATAATACGCCACTCAATGTATTTATCCATCTTTGAATTTTATTTTCGTCAAAAACACTCATAGGCAGTGGTACAAAAAGACATTCCTGAACATCTGCCAGTTTTTGTTCTATGACGATATGTCTCAATATTTCAAAGTACTGCATGGTTAATGCATGGCAATGATTGTAGTTTGCAATTACCTCAGTTGTAACAGAAAAACTTTCATTTTGACTTACCGTCTGAATCACAGTTGATCTTTGACTTCTCATGCTAGTTGCACTTTGGTTGATGTTATCTCTCAATTTGTTCATAGAATTTGCAGAAAGATTTCTACTTGCATCTTGTGACGCATTAGAACTTGCACTTGATTTGGAAGATGAATAGCCACCAGAAACTCCAACCATGACTGGTCCTATTGGAAATCCAACAGATGCGCCTACGCTCCACCCACTTGTTTTTGATTTTACTTGGGAGCTTGCTCTTATATTTTCAGAGAAGGCAGATTCCATCACTTCAGAAACATCTCGATCTCTTGACATACTATTAGATAATTGCTCAGAGGTTGTTTGGTCTTCCAATCTTGATGATATATTTGTCCTATTCCACTCCATGACTGCTATATTTTTCTGTTGTCCAGGCATTAATGGAATGCTTTGCAGTACTCTACCTATTGAGTATCCGTCATTCTTCCACACCTGTTTAAAATGAAGTAAATGACCATGTGCAATAGTCGTATTATGAAACAGGGTTGGGTCGCTGTCCCAATCTATTTCATTTTCAATGGAAACATTCTTTCGCCCAGGATGCCTGACCACATAAGTTTGAATAAGTTGTTGTAATGTATTATTGATGCTTTTTTCAAATATTCCAAACTGTTGAATGGTGATATCGAGCTCCTTTAAATAAGTATTGACTTCAGTACTTGATAGTAACTTATTGTTCAGTTCATCATTAAAAAATTCTTTAAACTGTTCACAACTTTCAATATATTTTGAAATGGCGATTTTTATGATATCAAGCTGATACTTCAAATCATTAAATTTTCCTAAAGATTCAGGGCTGTCTAAATTTAATTTTATTGATTCAAGGCTTTCTTTTACCCTTTCAATTAACTTAAGGATATTAGCTTCCTCCTCCTCAAGCTTTAGTTTTCTGCTGTCAAATTCCGATTTGCTATTATCCTTAGCTTTTTCGTGTAATTCAGCAAACGAAATAGCTTCTAACCCTGCAAAATCTTTTGCAGTATATTTAACTGTTGGTATTGCAGTTCTAATAGGTGACAAAGGAATCCGAGAAGCCACTGCACTTATTGTAGAACTTGAACGCGAAGTTCTGCTTGTAGTAGTTGGGGGACTTACATTTTGTATATCACTTTTAAACACTGTGATATCTTTATAATTCGCTTTTAATGGTACGTAACTAAGTAAAAGCTTTGGTGGAATTTTTACTAAATCAGCTATAATTCTCTCATAGATTTTCAATATTTCAGCATTTGAAATAGTGACACTTTTTATTTCAGGTTCAGTTGTTCGAACAACATGATAAAAACTAAATTCATCGATAGTTCTGTTTGGAACAGTGAAATTAACACATTGCCCTCCAAGATCTTGGGAATATTTATCATCTGACTTACCAAAGTCACTTTGAGATGGCAGTCTATCTGTTTTTTTATGACATCCACAATCATCCTTATCAGTTTCTGATGTTTCACTATTATTTGAATCTTTTGATTTAAAAGTGACTGAAATAATTTGTTTATCTTGAATAACTTTTATCGAATCAGTTTCGCCTAACTTTTCAGTAATATATATAAGAGGATAAAAATCAATTTCTGAATTTTCAATGACTGCATAATAATTATCATAAGTCTGAGACATAGGAATATCAATTTGAAAATAGCCATCTTTATATGTCTTATTAACTCCTAGAATTGTTGAATTTTGTAGCGTTGGTGTTTCTTCTGTGTTATTTCCGAAAAACACAATTTGTAAGTTCGACAAATCTATACAATTTGATAACTCTATCAATCTTCCACTAACCTTATATATTTTAGGGGATTCATCGACCAACTCTATATCTTCTGGTTCAACAGTTACTTCAATCACTTTATCCTTGTCATCATAAAAACTATTTGAAGTACGATTAAATCTCTGTCTTACTACATTGCCAGAAGAACCATATACTTCAATAGATAATTCGTTATTTTGTATCTGATCGTTTTCGGGTATAGAGAGAATCCCTTCTCCTAGTTCATCAAAATCAACACGAGTCCTACCCATTACAGTACTTCCATACAATAATTGATTGTAATTAGCTATTAGATAATAACCGGTGTAGTCAAGTTTTTTATCTTTATTTTTTGGATCATCTGCCCAGACCTTAGTCGGAAAAAGTTTGATTGTAAATTGTCCCATGATATTTTTATTTTATTTTTTTTAATTATAATAATTGGTCAGCCATCCATTGATACCATTTTTTACCTGCATATCCTTTAGATACTCTATTGTCAGTGCCATTTTTTATCTTTGCAATGACATCTAGAGTCCCTTGTCCATTATAGCTGAGTGCCTTATCTATTAATGCTTCTGAGTGCAATGGGTGATGATTCATTTCATTCAAAAACATACCTCCGTTTACTGTCCAATAGGGCCTGTCATTTTCCACCCAAAAAGGTGGGTCATTCTTAGTCATTAAGTTAAGCATATCGATATTGATTCCTGTATTTCCTTTATAATCCACTGAAGATCCTAGATAACTTGTAATAGCTGCTCTTCTATCAACAACTTGAGTGATATTAGAAGGTACAAGACAATAACTTTTCAATTTTGATGATCCTAAAATATTATATACGTTAATTTCTTGAAGACCTGAATTAAATACTGCACTATGCCATTTACGAAGATCATAAGTGGCTTGAGTATTAAGTGCTGCAATGGCATTCACTCTGGTGGTTTGCTGCATTATTAGATCATTGCTGTTCAAGTCTTTCATATCGGGATGAAATCCTATCCAAAGTGACGCACCAGCTCCAGCTGAACTTCCTACTAAGCCTATTTTATTTGGATCGATTCTATACTGATTATTATAATTGCGGAAATGCTGGGTAGCAGTGACACAATCTGACAGGGATTTTATAATACCATCTGTTTCATTTGTAGTATTTAGCTTATAGTAGTTAATGGAAGCAAAAGCAATTCCCCTTGACAAAAGGTAAGCAATAGCAGTCTTTTTATTACTTGAACTATAGGCAGAATTCTTAGAATTACCAAGAAATCCACCACCATGAATATAAATAACCAATGGGCAAGGTACTCCATTATTCTCAGGTAAAATGATATCAAATAATTGGGTGCCACCATATTTTGTGCAATAACTTTGATTAACATGGTGACTCAATAATGGCAATGATACTCCTCCGATAGGATTTGGTAATCCAAGTGAATTTGCAATAGTATAGTTGATATTAATATTTGGTATACAGTTTGGCATGATACTATAATTTGTAAGATTTAAATTTCTATATTGAATTATATATCCCGTTCACCTCAATGACCAACCTTTGAATATTTCTCATTTATTATATGTTTACAATGATTTTAAAAAATTTCGATTTACAAATCCTATGTGATCCGTTGTACCATCAAGGCTGATGGATACCCAATCATTTAGCACTGCATTGTTGTTAAGATACTTATACCCTTCCGATCTGACATGCACTTTGTCACCATTATTAAGTTGCCTTACCAACTTGAAATTTCCTGACATCCCCCTTCTTACATTTAAACTTCCATCCGACGATTGAACAGCTTTTACAGGTCCTAAATCAGTATTCCTGTCTGGAAAAATTGGATAGAAGTCTGTGAATGGAAATGCTGGTCCAGGATCAGGTTTACGTCCCATTGCAATCTCATCATGACCGACCAAATCCTTAATTGTTGAATAATTCTGTACTAATGCCTGGCATACATCTCTGAAGGCAATCAACTGTGCATTAGTATATTTTTCCCAATATTCATTATTGATCCCTCCATTAAAATGGTTTCCTTTATATACTTGGTCTTCTGTAAGGAATCCTCCAATAGGGTCATTGTGGGAATTGACAATCCCATAACTCCCATTTTCAAACTTCTGTAAATACCCCCTATTGGCCATAGATATCCCAATGGCATGTTTGTTAATATCAGATAATCCTTTCCAATTACTAACTCCAGCATGTCCTGCCCTTTTGTTAAATGGGGCACATTGTATGATGCTGCCATCTCTGTCGATGATGACATGATAACTTAATCCTACACTTCTTAAATGCGAAATACTGCCATTGATAGAAGTGCCGGCAGTATAGTGTGCAGCAATATACTTAGGAGTTAATGAGCTATTACTATGTGGTAGTTCATTATAAGGTACGTTTACGAGTTTGTGGTTGATAATTTGAAGCATGGGTTATTTTTTTTTATTAAATATTAAATGATACTATCTTTTGCTTGTTATTCCAGTATTCTTTTTGTATAATACTATGTCTGCAATTTTTTCATCAAAAAAAAAAAGAGTGAATTCGATATTAAAAATTTATTAACTATCACTTATTATTGTTTTTTTTGAAATAAATTATTAAATTTAAAGCCTACCCTTCCCGAAAGACCATCATCTGGATTATTGTTCTTGCTGAAAAACTGCATCGTAAAAAATAGATCTACATAATCATATCTTAATCCAACAGCAATATCTTGCATAAAAAAAGGATTAGTAGATGAAAAATATGCATTTGAATAGAATTTTTTGGAGCCATGGACAATTATTGGACTATAAGCTCCAAATATTGATAACAACGATGGGGTTCCATTACCACTCGTAAAATTATAGATTGCCATATTTAGCAGTCCTAAACTACCAAAAATACTCCAATCTTTACCTTCAATATAAGTATCTGCAAGAGGAATATCAAAAGAAAATCTACCAGATATTTCAGTTTGGAATTTGAATCTTGACTTCTTATTCTTCATCCCTAAGTTCAGAATTGTAGTTTTCATATTAAAACTTGCTTCCCCACCACCAGATGCAATTTTCATTAATGTTGAATTTGCTCTGTTTAAACTATCGAGTTCAAATAAATATTCATTTAATTGGACTTTGTCAAAACTCTTTATTTTTTCTAAATCTAATTTTACCGAATTTGCCTTACTCAAGTTTGAGTTAAAAGAGAACTGAAATACTCCACCATATACAGTTACCAATTTATTAGAAAAATGTGTATTATTTCGTCCAAACCCAAGGTTATTTTCATCTATAAAATCGAATGTATTTATTCCTTCGTAATACTTGATTGCAAGCATTTGATTTTTAATTGGAAAGAGAAAACTAAAGAAATTTGGTATCTCGGGAAAGATATTGTATAAATAATCTCTTATTTTTTGACAATTATCTTCTGACTCTTTAAGTTGTGTTATCATTTTTTCAGTTTGCCATTGTTGATCAATAGCTAATTTTACAATACTATCATATACTAGTTTACATGAATCATTTAGAAGTTTAATTTTTTTGCTTAACACTTTTGGCCATGGATTTCTACTTAGTTCGTTATTTTCATCAAATGCAAAATCAATTTCGCCATCAAAATCACTACTTAAAATTATAATTTCATATGTTTGATACCCTGCATATGATATCACTAATATGTCACCTTCATTAGCATTAATTGAAAAAGCACCATTAATATCTGTAACCGTTCCATTAGTTCTGCCCTTAATTATTACGTTTGCACCAAGTAGAGGATTGTTTTCTGAATCATATATGTTTCCTTTAATGGTTTGTTGATTAAATGCTAAGTTAAAACAAAGTATAACTAGTAAAATGGTTAAACTGTATCTCATAATAATGAATTTAAAATTTAAAAGATTAAAAATTCTTAAAATTTTTATATTGTTGTTGAATCGATATTTTGATTATATTTAATATTATCGATAATTTTAATTCCGGTTTTCTTTTTTAATTCTATTTGTAAAATTTAAATGACTTTAGAGATTTATTTTGTTAAAAATATAGGTAATTTTAATTACAATTAATTTGCTTGATTTTCAGACTGGTGGTCCCTTTTCTGAATAAAAGCTTCTTCAGCTGTAGATGATGCCAATATTTTTGCCTTTTCTACAACATATTCTTCTTTACTAATCACTTCTCTTTTCATTAATGCATATAAATCTTCTATTTTTTGCCACTTTTCTTTTTCAGCTTTTTGTCCAAAAAGTGAAAGCGCAGTTTCCTTCAACCTTTCAAAAAACTCTAATGATCCAAAACCTGCCAATATGGCTAGTGCCATAAAAGATACCATGCCTTGGAAAGGTATATTAGTGGCAACATAAGTAACAGTAATAGACGTAATTAAAAAATTTGATACAAAATATATAAACAATCCTGCTCCTGCTCCCAAAAATGACCTTACATAATAGGGAATTTCCAAAGTAGCAGGAAATCCACCATCATCTTTACGAAATTGGATAAAAAATCCGCGTAGATTACATAATACACCTCCCAAACTACCTGCCAATATCATAAGAATTACTATTAAATAAAAAGTCACACCGTCACCAGATTCTTGAAGTACTTTTTCTTTAGCGATGATTTTTGATTCTAATCTATTTACTAGAATTAAATCATTCTTTATTTTAAATGAATCCAATTCAGTGTTTAGTTTTTTAATCTCTGCTTCAATTGTTCTTTTCTTTAAATCTTTTATATATTCATGTTGAGTAATCTTTAGCATATGTAATAGCACAATTCCTAGTACAATAGTTAATATGATGTTGGAACTAAGGAGCCATGTCAATCTTTTTGGTGGTATTGGAGTATTCATAAAAGGTTACTGTTTTGGTTCTGACTATCTATAATGAATCCACTCCCTAAAAAGTAACCCATTAAATTAAATAAATATTCTGCAAAGCTAAATGATAATGTTTCTCCTGTCAATATAACTTTTGTTATATGCCAGTGAAACTTTAATAAACCAAATAATCCCAAAAGGTAAAAGTAGAAATGACACTAAGGAAGCATAGAAATATAAGGACGAAGTGGTATAATGAAATGAATCAAATTCTCGGAAGTTATGTAATAAGTAACATTCCAAGCACCAATGATGTAGAGTAAGCATTAGCTGCAATTAAGTTGGTTATCAAATAAATTTACACATAATCAAGTTGATTAAATTCGTAACCAACGCTCGCTTCATTTCTGAAAACAAATATAGTTATACTCTTTATTAATACAAATATTTGGTGTATTATTTTATAAATAATAATTTCTACAAAATATAAAAGACATATTTAAGCATAATATCAATTATTTAATTTTTATTTTAATTTACATCAGATCGCATCCAATCAAATATCAATCCATTCGTAATACACCCGACCATCGCAGAACGATGTTTTTTTTTTGCAAAGCTCATACAGACATACCTCCTAAAATCAATATCGTAAACATCTACCCTAACCCATCATTTGATGTATTCGGGGTTAATGAGCTGGAGGTTAAGAACAGGGATTTGGAATGTAAATTAAATCTTTTAACAAAATTTGGAAGATTCAAAAATGATAATGATTCAATAATAACTTGAAATACAAAATCTTTATCTTACAGATCTGTTGAAATTTTACATATTCCAGATAAATTCAAAACTAAGATATCCTTTTACGATTTTATGCTATTTCAGAAAAAAAACTGTCTAAGAGAGTTTTTTTTTTTTAATGTGATAATAGTGTATATTTGCTTTAAAATATTCTAACATGTCACCAAAATTCATTTTAACGATAATCTTATTTGTCTTTTTTGGCTTTACGGCAGCAATTAGTCAAAATCAAACATACAAACTCAAAATAAGTAAAAAGGAAGATAAGATTGAATACCTTAAATCCGAAATAAAAAATGGGGTTGAAATTTTTAAGAATTTAAATAAAAAACCTCGGCTAAAAAAAGGAGATGTTGTCTTGGTTGAAATGACTGACTATAATGTTTTTTTATTCAACACTGTTATAAAATCAGAATTGCAAAAAGACAGCACCAGAAGTCAAAATTCAAATCTATTCTTTGAAATGACAAAAATTATGTTGCAGGGTAATACAAATTTGAAGTCATTTTCTGAAAAATTACAGTCTTTAATCAAAGATAATCAGGAAAATACAAGAAGCCAAAATAATAATACAAATCTTAAATATTTGCAAAGTTTAGCCATTAAATACGAATCATTGGATACGGTATTGGATACTGAATTGGCTAATGTACTTGAAAATGGGAACATTTTAATGAAAAATAAAAATGCAGGCAAGGTTGACTTTGAGAGTTTTTGTACAAAAGTTAAAACAGTTATTAAGTCAACTGAAAAAGGCTTAGAAGATATTAATTTTGAAGTTTTAAAAACCCTGGCTTACTTAGACCCGGAAGAAAATGACGAAGCTCTCAAACAATTTTTAGATGACATCAATTTAAATAGCTTACCGAATAGTAATTTTGCTACCAGCTTTATAAATGACAAATTGAAAGTGCTGGAGAAAATGGTTTCTAAAATTGAATCGGCATCTTTTTCAACATTCAAAACTATAACTCTTGATACCGAAATTGAAAATGCGGAAATAAAGGTAGAACTCATTCCCATTGAAATCGGTGATGAGCCTGTAGAACAAAATACAAGGGCCCATTTTCAAATTTGGTACCATGATAAATATCTTAATAAAAAAAGTGGAAAGTTAGAAAACATACCCTGTGATTCATGCACCCAACTCATCAAAGCTCAAGGAAACTTCATAGGCATCCCACCTGAAGATCCATCAGATATATTTAATTCAGGAAAGAATTTACAATCAGGTGCTTATGGCAGATGGCAGTTTTTTTATGAATCAGGTGGAATTAAAAAAGATGTTTACATAGAAAATAAAACAGTTGAAGGCCAAAAAATAAAAACTACGGCTCCTGAATTTACATTTAATACATCCTTTCAAGGTAAACGATCTATATCTGTCACGTCTTCCATAGGGTTGAATACCATTTATATAAAAAGCGGTATTAAATCTTATAACTCAAGATTAACCAACCAGAGCGATTCCATAATTATCAAATCCGAACAACTAGGAAAGTGGATTCCTGTCTTATCAACAAATGTAAAATTTGAAAGTCCTTACGACAGAAATTTGATATTAGGTTTTTCAATAGGATTAGGCTATGGCATTGGAGAAGATTCTGATCTCCATGGTTTATTAGGACCAACTCTACGATTTGGAAATTTAAAGCAATTGTCATTTTCAGCCGGATTGGCTTTTTCCAGAGTAAGTAAATTGCGCGACGGCATTTTTGAAGGGGTACAACCAATTACCAATATTTTGGATGCAGAGACGATTGGGCTGACAAGAAAAGTTTTTATACCAGGCTTATACCTGGGTATATTGATGGATTTGTAAATCTTGAGGCTAGTACCAAAATAAAAATCGGCAGAAATGGTTCCTGTGATAGTTGCTTCAAGTATAAAAGTTATTACCTATCAAAAGGTATAATCAAATTTAAGAAAACAATAAACAATCAAATAATGCGTCGATAAAACATTTTTTTGCTGATTTTTTCTTGCCAGTTACTCATAATTATATAACATAAGTTAGCTATCCAGTTTATGAGTGATAAAAAAATAACTTTCCTGTTTTTTAGCTTAGAGATTTTCATAGTTTGAATCAAATTGAAATTATTGACCACGTATTATTAATTATAAGTTTGAATAGCCCTACTTTCTAAGTACAGCAATAAGTTTTATACCTTTGTCAAATTTTTCTTTTATTATTTCACCACCATTTATTACTATTGCAAATGATTTTTTACTTTCTTTTTCTTTTTGTTGGTCATAAACAATGACTTCACCAACTATATTTTTTTCTTTTTTCTTTTCTAAAATTAAATATACTCCGTTTTTTATTGGATTATTAAAATTATCAGTAATCAATTCAATTTCTAAAGCCGTTTTTCTAATTAATACATTTTTGGTAATTTGATTTACAAAAGTAGTATCATAAAAATATTGGTTTTTATTATCAAAAAATGTCGTATCACCATCTACTTCTAAATGTCCCTTCCTTTTATTCAAAATAGACGTATCAACAGATTTATAATTTGCTAATATCTTGGGCTCTTTTTTTTGTAATTTTTGTTCAAATATATAATTTTCGCCAAAATATAAACCTAAAAAGATAACTCTTTCCTCGTAATCTTCATGAGAAACTCTTAATTGACATAATCCTGTTGGAGTTTTAGGTATAATAAACCTTCCTTTTTCATCGGTTGATGTAATGTTGTAAGGTAAATCCTGATTAAATTGATCAAATAGTTTAATTTTAGCATCCACAAGCGGTAAATTGTCTTGACCTATAATGTTACCCGACAATCGATTTCTTGTGAAATTAGGTATATTAACTTTTGATAAGTCGTGATCTATTAATTTCCAAGATCTGGCTAATTTTCTTGTGTTTTTTAAATAAAACTTTACTTCAGTATATAAAGTTAAATCATAATAAATCTGCCCCAAAAGATTAGAAAAAATCGGACTTTTTGTTTCTGCGAACATTGCTTCACATTCATTTCTTACTTTCAGTTTCTCATATAATGTATATGAATCAAAAGAAAAATAATCCAAAAACAATTTGACAAATTCGACATTGTTTCTAAAGTTATCAAAATCTGGCAGTATATTTTTTTCTACATCCATAATGTAGTTTCTTAGTTCATGAAGACTAAAAGTATCCAGATTAAGAATTAAAAAATCTCTATTCTCAAAAGAAGATATACAATCAACAGATGATAAGACAAATGAATTATGGTAATCATTAATCAATGATTGTAAAACTTGTAATTTTTTACTTGACAAAATATCTTGAGCGTCTTGTATAATTGCTTGTGAACTGGTTGAATCAAATTTTAGTCTTAAAAGTAAAGCCTCAGTTTTAAATAAAGATTCTTTATTTGTTTGATTAACTTGCTTCATCAAGTCTTCATATACACTATCTGTTTGGATTTTGGTATTATTTAATTGTACATCCTTAGCTCCAACAAAAGAATTTGATAGACTTAAGGATCTTTTGGTACTTTCTTTTTCACTAAAGTTAAGTGATGTTAGAGTTGGTACCGTATTTCCTACCACCTTATTGATTACTAGATAATTATTTTCATCACAACAAAAGCTAGGGATTTGTTGATTATTGGATGCTTTCCTGACATTAGGTTTTACATATTCCTGTATATCAGCCAATGTGATTTCATATGAGTGATCTCTTTTGGCTTCACCATTTAGTCCTTTGAGAAGATAGTAGGTGAATAAACCATTGCCTCCAAGTTCATTTTGAGTTTCATAAGCGGGCTTGTTTGGAGAAGTGGCAAACATCTTAACCTCCCCATTGTGGTCTTCCAAGATTGATTTTATAAAATTATTATTTCCAGTTGTACCACCTGGTAATTCGTTACTTCTGCAAGCATCAATAATCAGAAACACTTTCACCTTCTTTTGTAAGAATTCTTTAATTCTAGATTTTACTAGATACATTTCTATTGCAGAACTCATGTTGTAATTTGCCGCATCTGTATTTGAACAATCATGACCTAAGATATAATATTCATCAGAAGATGAAGCATCACCATGTCCCGCAAAATATAGAAAAAGCTTGTCACCTTCCTTTAAATCTTTGTTTTTTAACCATGTCCATCCATTAATCCAAAAATTGCTTTTTGTTACTTCTACATTTGTAAATGTTTTAATATTAGTTTCTTTAACAAACCCTCCATTTTCTGACATCAAATATTCCCTAAATGCTAATGCATCCCTATGAGCATAATTTAATTTTGGTAGATACTTGTAATTAGACACACCTACAATAATTGCACAGGTATTGCCTTCATTGATTTCATTATCATCACTTTCTACAGGTACGCTGCCTCGAATCAGTTTCAAATCACCTTGTGAAAAACCAAATATAGTTATTGAAACCAAAACCAAAGTTAGAATTATTTTCATCATTTATTTTTTATTCAAATTTAAAAGCCAAAAATCCGCCTTTATCACATCAATCAATCCTTGCTGATCCCTCTGATTATAATCCTTTTGAAATAATTTCTCATTCCCTTTTCTGATCTCAACACTACATGAAATTTGCCCACCTCGTTCAACATAACTCCCTTCGATAAAATATACATCACTCCCTTCAAAATTGATATTGAATAAACAATCAGAGTTTGGACTGTCACATTTTGACTTAATCATTTCTTCGAGTGAACGGGAAAACTTACCATTATTAAAACTGCATCTTCCTATTCGCAACTTCACTTCCCCCAAATTTATCCCACTCCTCACCTCATCATCTACAATACCGATAGAAAAATCTGACCCGGTTCGTTTATCGGGTCTTTGCTGGATATTGTCTTTTCTGGCGATATCTTCGAGTGTTTTAATGCTTTCGTCAAACCATTTATTGACAGAAAGATAACCATTTTCATTATTGATATTGGTATTTTCTTTTAGTGTTCTTAGAATAGCATATGTTAACAAACCGTGTCCATACTTACTTGTTTCGAGACTTGCTTGATTTGATGCAGATGATGTTAAAATATACATTCCAACTTTGTCATTCATCTTATCAAACTCTAATATCTTCCGACCATTTTCATCGATTTCATTTCGAAAGAAGGATTCAATTAACTGACCAGATTGGCAAGCGTCGTATACAAAAACCAGCTTTTGAGCCTTGACTTTCTCTACAGAAATCATTTCTCTAAGCTCTGATGTGCTTATGCTGACACTAGGCAGATTGTTTTCTGCCAATAAAGGTGAAGCATCAGCGGTCAAAAAGTAGTAATTTTTGTCTTCGCCAATTCCAGCCTTGCCATGTCCAGCAAAAAATATAAAGACTATGTCATTGGGTTTAGTCTTAGCACCTTCTTCTCTGATGATGCGCTCAATTTTCCTCTTTTCAGGTGTACCTTCCTCGCAATCCAAATCACAAAGATTGTAGGTAAATACATTGTTAGTAGTGGCATGCGAATTAAATAGTTTATGGAAAGCCTGAGTGAATGTAGAAGACAAGCTCTGTGCATCTTTGGAAGCATAAAGCAAGTCAAGACCATCTCCTTTATAGTTATTGACTCCAATAAAGATAGCATATATATTGGGTGGCGGAAGTTTTGGCCTGCTATCCTTATCCACACGAATCGACCCTCTGGATGAAAGTTTGTTTTCAGCTGAATAGGCCTTCACTTTGATAGTGTTATTTTCACCTGGTAGGAAAATATCTTTATCTTGAAATTCCCTTTTAGACATTTTGAGTTCGTAGTAATCACTTTTTTTACTGAGCCCTTCTTTAGTCAGTGTTTGCACAACACCCTTGTCGTTTACAGAGATTTCTATCTTGCCTAGCCCACCTCTTCTAGGTATGATTTTATATTTAATGTAATTTGTATCACTATCTTCTATTTCTTCCACCTTTGGCATTAGCTCACAAATATCAAGATCAGTTAACTTTTTATTTTCAATGGTTTCTCCTTTCATCATTCTTTCGACTAGATTAGGAACATAGAGTTCTTCTTTAAGTTGATCTAGTTCTATTATTTCGGTACCACAGGAAAAGTATAATTTAGATAAAGCAATAGCTGATCCATCATAGTGGTAATCATCATCGTGTACAAGCCAGTTTTCAGGACCAAAAACTAACATAGTAAAAAGTTTTTTCTTATTAACTAGATCCCAATAAATAATACGATTGTCTATTCCAAAAGTTCTAATTATTTTATTATTTTCTAGAAACTCAATATTGTAAACTGTATTAGTATGCCCTTCGATGTCCATAATTTTTTGACCATTATCCATACTCCACACAGTATAATGTTTATCTGATATGGAAGTTACTAACATAGAATCATCATCACAATATATTAGGGGTTGCCCTTCAACTTTAAATTTTAATTCTTGAGACTCTAAATTATAAATATTAGTATGGGACCCTTTATTCAACAATAATCCTGCATATAATATAGCTCCAGATTCTATTGCAACTTCAGTTTCATTATTATTGATTATCCCAGATAAACCTCTAAAGTTTATTGAATCTTTTTGATTTTCAAGTTTCCTTAAGGTTACTACAATATTATTTGAAGCATTCAATAAATATTTTTCACCTTTACTAATATTAAATAAAGAATATTTCTTGTAAGGCTTTAATACATTTTGATTTATAACTGCTGCATAGGTATTATTAAAAATTACTTCCTTTTTTTGCAAGTCCACTACCTGGCATGAATATTTACCCGGATTTCCTCCAAAGAAAAAATAATTCGAATTTTGACTAAAATTAAATTGATAATTAGCTTGATTATTAGGTAAGATTGTGTTAAAAATCATATCCCCATTAATTTCTCTAATATAAAGTTTTTTTTGTTTAGCTAGTTTGTTAGTTTTTCCAAATTCTGGATTTTTAAATTTTGCTGTTTCAATAAATTCATCTTTAACATATGCTATATACTTATTATCTAAACTTTGGATATAGTTATTATTGAAGCTGAAAGAATCTATAAATGTTTTTAATATTGAATTATAAACATAAACACTATCTACGAATCTGTAATCTTCATTCCTCTTTTTCTCTAATAAAATTATTTCTGTATTATTGGATCCATTGATAGAAATATCAAAACTAAATTTCTCTTTTAATTTAGTATTAGAAATATCTAATAAATAACTGTGATCTAGATCTGAAAATAATAAAGTAGTTGAATTATAATTAATGATGCCTGAATTTAAATGTCTAATAGGAATTTTTATGTTTTTTTCTAAGTTTATAATACTGTCGCCATTTATATCAGATATAAACACTTTCATTCCTATATTAGAGCTTTTAATAAACTTTAAATCTTGTGCCTTTACTGTTACTAATTTATCAAATTTGTCAATAATTGATTTTTTGAAAACTTGACTATTGGGATTTTGTATTATCAAATCTGAATTTCCGCAAAACATTGAATAAACAATATTTTCATGGTTTGTGATTTTATTTTCATTAACATTAGTTATAAAAATAATATTTTCCTTATGTAAGTCGAATACAAGAGTAGTGAAGTCATTAAGCCAAGGTCCTTCTTGAAATATTAATAATTTTTTCGAATCATTGCTAAATTCTATTCTTTTGAGTTTTTTCTTATTATTATCTATTGATCCAATTTCCTTTAATGATTTAGTACTATAAATTCTAATTAAATTTTTGTCTGCTAAATAAAAAAAAGCATCATCTTTACTCTTATTTGTGTAAACATTGCCTTTTAGCTTTATATTTTCAAAAGTTTTTTGAGTATCATTACCAGGATTATTAATATTTATAACATCCACTGTACTTAATCTGTAGTTATCATTATAAACAGAGATAACTGCATATTTGTTAAAGATTATTGGCTCGAATAGTGCAAATCTAGGATCATATTTTTTTTCAAAAATGATTTTACCATTTTTTGTATTTATTATTTTAATTTTGTCTTCAAAAGTTATAATAGCTTTATCGCCGTGCTTACTAAAATTAATTATATTGTTAAAAGAAAAACATCTAGCATCTTCTCTGAAAATTAGTTCATTTGTTACAACATTATAAATGTTAATATATCCTTTATATCGTATTGCTAAATACTTTTCATTTTCGTCAAATTGCAATTCATGAAGATCTAAAGAGTCTGATGTTAGACATTGTGTTTTCGATGATAAATAATTTAGATTAAAAACAGTTTCATTCATTCCCAAATCAAACAACTTAAGAACGTTATCATTAAATGTTGCAATGTATTTCTCATTGGACCAACCTACTACATTCTCAATGGTTTTAATTAATTTGCCTGAATTTACCTCCCAAAGTTTAGCAGTCTTTTCCTCTGATAGAGTTAACAATGTTTTGTCATCTTGACTAAATCTGGCACCTATGATTGAAGAAGTATGGCCAATTGGCATAACGAGTTCTGGTTTTGTTTGAGCATTTATTGCAATCGAAAATAGAATAGCAATTGCTACAATTACAGAATATCTTAAAATAAGAAGATCGGGAGATAATTTATAAAATTTAGGTTCCCTTATTCCATTATTTGAGCAGTAAAGATGATTTCCCTTTGCCACAAGTTGGGTCAATTGTTCATCTAAATAAATAAAATATTTTAATATTTGCATGATTCAATTATTCAATTAACATAAATTTTATGCCT
Organism: Saprospiraceae bacterium; assembly: GCA_035299145.1. GTDB lineage: Bacteria > Bacteroidota > Bacteroidia > Chitinophagales > Saprospiraceae > OLB9. The sequence continues at coordinate 51,808 of DATGWZ010000021.1, read as the reverse complement.
TCCTCCAGCAATCTTTCCACCAACTTCTTCATGTCATTATCATCTAACTTTAAACTATAGGCAACCTTACCTTCATAATAAAGCTTCATATCACAATGATGTAAGCCATTGATTTCTTGATATGTACCGCCAAATCTATAGGAATTATTATCATCCCTGTTTTTATTGAATAGGAATTGGGAGTTTTCTGTTTTTGCTGAAAGCGTTTTTTCAAACAATTCCGTAAAACTTGGGTCATTAAAGAAGCTGCGACCAATGATTATCTTTCCCTTTCCCAGATTCACACTCTTCCTCACTTCATCATCTACGATTCCGATGGTAAAGTCCGACCCAGTTCGTTTATCAGGTCTTTGCTGGATATTGTCTTTTCTGGCGATATCTTCGAGTGTCTTTATACTCTCATCAAACCATTTATTGATACTAAGGTAACCATTCTGATCTGTAATATTGGTGTTTTCTTTGATGGTTTTTAGCATGGAGTAAGTTAGTAGTCCATGGCCGTATTTGTCCAATTCATAACTTGATTGGTCAGGGGCGGATGATGTCAGCAGATACATGCCTGCTTTGTCATTCATGCGTTCAAACTCCAGGATTTTCTTTTCTTCTTCGTTGGTTTCATTTCTGAAAGCATAGTCCTTGTCATTAAATGCCGAAATCATCTGAGCTGCCTGACAAGCATCAAACACTAAAACCAATTTTTGCGCCTTCATCCGCTCAGCTGCAACCCATTGTTTCAGCTCTGTAGAGCTAATACTCACACTGCTAAGATTTGATTCCGCCAAAGTAGGCGAAGCATCTGAAGTGAGAAAATAAAAGCTTTTATCATCCCCTTTTCCTGCTTGTCCATGCCCTGCAAAAAAGATAAAAACGATATCATTGGGTTTAGATTTCGCCCCAACTTCTTGGATTACCTTTTCTATCTTTTTCTTTTCGGGTAAGCCAGCTTCACAAGCTAAGTCGCAAAGATTATAGGTATAAACATTATTTACATTTGTCTTTGTATTAAAAAACTTATTGCTTGACGATGTAAAAGTAGTAGAAAGTGTTTGAGCATCCTTCGAAGCATATTTCAGGTCTAGTCCATTACCCTTATATTCGTTGACACCTATAAAGATTGCATACACATTGGGGGGTGGCAACTTTCTTCTGGTATCTTGTTCGATTCTAATAGAACCACGTGATGAGATATTATTTTCTTTTGTGAATGACTTTATAGTGATAATATTTTCTTCACCAGGCAGAAAAAAATTCTGGTCCTGGTATTCTTTTTTTGATATCCACAATTCAAAGTTATCTCCATTTTTCCGTAAATCTTGTGGCTGTAAAGTTTGTACAACCCCTTTGTCGTTGATGTAAATTTCTGTTTTACCTAGTCCTCCTTTTCTTGGCATGATCTTGTATTTAATATAATTAGTATTCCCATCTTCTATTTCTTCCACCTTTGGCATAAGCTCACATATATCAAGATCACTTAGTTTTTTATTGTAGATGGTATCACCTCTCATGATACGTTCTACAAGGTTGGGAACGTAGAGTTCATCTTTGAGTTGATCAAGGTCAATTATTTCTGTACCACAAGTAAAATACAATTTGTTAATCGCATTTATCGTTCCATCAAATCGGTGATATTTGTCATAAATCAACCAGTCATTATTTGTTAATTGTAATCTGGTATAAATATTACTTTGTATTTGGGTATCGTAAATACACATTTTTGTATCATTACCACAACTTATTATATACCTATCATCAGGGCTAAAGCTAACACTGTTTATTTCGCCTCGGTGATCTTCAAAGCTGTTAATTAAATTGAAATTCTCATTTTCCCACAACTTAAATCTTTTATTTGATTCATTAAATTTAAAGTCTTCCCCTTCATCCCAAATTCCAATCCGATAAGTCTTATCATCTTCATGCATTATTAGTAAGTACTTTTCATTTGGGCTTAATTCTAATGAAATATCTTTAAATAAAATTTCATCATTAATATTTAATGATGAAATTTCTTTTTTTTGCTCCAAATCAAAAATTCTTATTGGATTATCATCATAAGTTTGAATAATTAAATTTTTACTATTACAACAAAAGGTTGATTTGTTAACATTCGATATTCTACATTCAACTGAGAAAAGTTTTAATCCAGTTTCTATATCCCAGATATTTAAACTGTCTTTATTAGTTGTAGTTAATAAATACTTAGAATTTAAACTTAAAATAGTAGGCAATTCATAACTGTCGCAATATCCAGGAAATGTTTTAATAAGTTTACCCGTTTTATAATCCCAAAACTTAGCTATGTGGTTATGTCTTTTATCATCAAAATATAGCGAATAAGAGAATGGAATAGTAACTAAATAATTACCATCCAAACTAAATCTTATTATACTAAAATAATCATAATTATGAATAATATTAAAAATTTTACCAGTTGTAAAATCCCATATTATAATAGTGCTATCTCTGCTTCCAGTCGCTAGATACTTCCCACCTTTTGGATCATCTTTAGTTTTTGGACTAAAGATTGCAGTATATATTTCATCCTCATGTCCAACAAAAGTAAATACTAGTTTTCCTGTCTTTAAATCAAAAACTTTGAGTATATTTTCTTCTCCATAAGTTAAAAGATATTCATCGTTAGGACTGTAACAACTTTTTAGTAATTTGTACTGATTTAGTGTTAAGGATTCTTTATTGATTATACTTAAACTATCATCACTAATAGAAGACAAAATATAGTTTCCTTTTGGACTTATTAGGGGTAAGTTACAGTATTTTTCCAAATTAACTTTGAATTTGCTAATAATTTTACCTGTTTCAAAATCTAAAATTGTTCCATCATCTTTGGATACAATTAAAATATTCTTGTGTTCAAATATAGAATTTGCTGGAAAAAAATTTGCAACATTAATTTCTTTCGAATATCCTTCAAGCGAAAAAATATTTTTACCAGTTTTTGTATTATAAACTGAAACTTTTTTGTCACCATTATTAATAATAAGTTGATCTCCATCAGCACAAAATTCAAATGAATGTAATGTTGGATTAAAATTGTCAATCTTACAATTTATAGTACCAGAAATAGTTTTTAAAATTCTATACTCACCTTCCATTTTAGTATCCGTTCCTTTGTAATGACTTAATATATTTGTCCTTAATGCTACAAATATATTTTTACCATCAGGTAAAAAATCAATATGTTCAATTTGTTTATCGTTTTCATTAAGAGAGTATACAATCTTACCAGTATGAGTTTCCCAAAGTTTTAAAGAATCATCTTGTCCATATGAAAGAATAAAGTTACAATCAGGACTGAAAATTGAATTCTTAACACCTCCACGATGGCCATAATATGATCTAATTAATTGTCCAGTGCGAGAATGCCACAACTTTATAATTCCATCATCACCTGAAGTTAGTATATAATTATGTACAAGAGTATTGTATTTGTTACTAGTACTAAATTCAGCACTGGTTATTGAACTTGAATGATTTAGCTTGAATTGCTTTCTGGAATCTTCTAAGTTCCATATTGTTACAGTTGAATCACTTACTTCATTTCTTCCCAGCATATAAAAACTGTTTTCATCTTCTTTTTTAATCATAATTTGCCTACTATCGGGACTGAATTGACAGCTTACAGATTCTGATTCGTTTATAGATAAAATTAACTCCCAAGAAAACATTTTCCTGACTTTAATAACATTATTACCATTTCTTGTAAGAATAAAATTTCCATCAGGACTGAATTGTACATAACTAATATAGGATTCATTATCTTTAATCGTATGCTCCTTGTTGCCCAAGTAGGAATTCCAAATTACTGCAGTGCTGTCATCACTACAAGTTAAAATATATTTGCCTCCAAACTTGTCATATGAGCTTTTAGGACTAAATTCAGCTTTATAAATATGGCCATTATGCCCTTTCAATGAGAATAAAAATTTACCCGTATCTCCCTCCCAAATCGCGATTGAAGTATCTTTACTTAAAGTCATTATTCTTTTTCCATCAGGGCTATATTTAGCTGAAGTAACAGCAGATGAATGTCTATCCAATGTTTTTAGTAGTTTTCCTGATTTAGAATCCCATATCATCGCACTATTATCATTACTACTAGTTAAAATAAAATTATCTGAAGGGCTAAAGACACAGGTATTAATATAATCACTATGACCAATAGGCATGACTAAGGCTGGTTCAATATATTGACCAAAGGCACTTAAACCAAAAATTAAAAAATTAAAAAATATCAAAATCTTCATTAATTCTAATTTTCTACCTCACCAACACAAACCCTCCCCACATCCAAGGCTCATTCGGATACTTCTTCTTCATATCCTTCTGTGCCTTTTGGAAAGCTGTCTTGATATTTTTGTTTTTAAATAAATCAATATAAAATATTTTCATGAACTTTGAAATGGGTTCATCAAGTAACAACTGATTAGTAAAGAAAAGAATAACATCAAATGATGTAATCAAATATTTTGTGTAATATTGGGTACGTACAATCCTAGAATCTATTACTTTAATAATCATGTAATAGTATTTAATAATTCTATCAATATTTAGTAATGCCATAATTCCCAGTTATTTTGCCAATTCACCTGCCTATTAGACGGCACTTGTTGTCCTGCTGAAATCTCTTTAACTTTTTGCTTAACAAATCTATCGAGTTCGTACAATGTTAGCTTTGAATCATTATCTATATCAGCATCTTTGTTTCTTAGAGTACAAAGTATAGCATAAGTGAATAATCCATTTTTCAGTATACTTGATTCAAGTGCAGCATTATATCCAGATGAAGCCGTAAAGGCAATAGCTCCATTACCTAGGTTTAAATTTGTAAATAAGTCTTGCATCATTTGTAATGTTATACTTATATTGTTTTTATCTTTTGATATTGGATTTGATCCCCTATTCCCGTTTTCATAACTATTCATGGTTGCCGTTCTACCATGTATTTCCGACTTTATGCTTATTCCCGATCGACAAGCATCTATAAGCAATAACTTTTTCCTTGGTTGTATATCATCAAGTAATGAATTCAACTCATGGAAACTTATGCTATTTTTTGCAGGATTTGAAAAATCGGTCTTCGGAGTTGCTAAATAAAATGAACCATTTTCTGCAACAAGGCCATGTCCACTAACAAAAACAATTACTTCATCTTCTTTATTTAAACTCTTTAAATTATTCTTCAATTTTACAATATTTTCAGTATTTATTTTATATCCAAATAAAGTATCAACTGTAAATTTAATGTGCTTTTTTGAAGTTTTAAATTGATTTATCAAGTCTATACAGTCCTTTTGACAAAATTGTAAATTATTATTAGGATCATTATATTGATCATTACTGATTCCAATGAAGTGAAGTCGATTTGACTTTTTATCTACTTTTGGTTTATAATCTATAAAGAGTACTTCTTTTAAGCTTTCTATGCCCATGTTGTCAACACAATAAAGTTTTATTCTATTTAAGCCAGGTAATAATTTAATATTTAAAAAGCCGATTCGTTTGTCATCTCTCAATCCCATTCTCCTAGCATCTTTGTTAAATGTATTAAATGTATCTATTAAATACGGTATTCCATCTACACTATAATAGATTTCTTTAATATATCTCTTACCTGACCATATTTCACATTCGTATTCTATTTTCACATCTTCCGCACTTGTTTCACCCTCTATTTCTTCCCTGTTTTTAATGGAACTGTATGGCATGTAAATATTTTTGTAATCATTCATTATTTCTTCAGTATCTAATCCTAACCATTTTAATCTCAATTTGTAAGCTTCTTTAAGGAGTTTAATTTGTTCTTTATTGCTTGACCCTATATTCTCCAGTACCTTATCTGGCCTATTAAAAAAGATATCAAATTGATCGAAATCATAGAAACTGTATTCAGTCTTCCAAGAAAGAAGGTTGCATGTATTTGCTGAACCATAATAATATCCTTTAGCGTCAATAAAAATGAATTCATCCTGCACCATTTCTGATATTGTAAGTTTTATGTAAAAATCATTTAAATCAACTAATAGAATATTTTTATCATTTGCAACTAGAATATGGCCATTAACTATAGTTTCACCTAAGATATAATTGGTGTTATCTAGTTCTAATTCCAAATAATTATTTGAAAATATACTTTCAGCGATTAACTTTCTATCGATAATGCTGATTAAAGTTTGTGTTGATTTATCAAAATAAAATTGATTTTTATAAGCTTTTAACATTTTTGAAATATTGAAGTCACCTTCATCATCTTCATTTTGGTTATACTTTATACTTTTTAGGATTTCTCGTTTATTTAGATCATATACATCAAATTTGTCTGTATTTATGTAACTCAACAATATTGTATATTCATTTAAATATTTTATGTCGCTAATAACTCCAAAATTTGATTCAATTACCTTGTAAGTAAGTTTCTTACTATTTAGATTATAGATTCGTAACTCATTTCCATTGGATATTAATAGTTTAGAATTGTCTGGTGAAAAAACTGATTTAATAACCCCTTTATCAAAAGTTAAACTTAGAATTTCATGGTTTTTAATTATATCAAAGACTTTTACAAAATATTTGTCTGTACTAATAGCCACAAAATTACTATCATTAGAATAACATGTATGTAATATTGTATTGTTCGGAAAATATCTACTAACAGGTTTCAATTCATCTCTAATTAATATTGAGTCTAATTCACTTTTTTCAATTATTCCATTTTCTAAACTAAAGGTGTATTTGTCTTTATTTTTTACCCAAGTTATATTTAATCCGTTCTTAGAAATTAATTTAGGGGCTGATGTATAAACATTCTCCCAAGTAAAACTTGCCAACTCTTTTTCATAAACCATCTTGTCTAAATCAAATAGTTTTGCTTTAAAGGCTGTGGTCTCTACCAATTTGTTATATTTTGGGTTGAATACTATTGACTTTATTGTATTAGGGCCGGTAAATTCTTTTATAATTACTTTTTTATTAAAGTCATATAAAGTACTTTTATTTTCGCTGTATGTTATAAAAAATTTTCCATCTTTACTTATATCAACTCTTTGAATTTTCTCACTTTTGATTTTTAAAGAGGTAAGTAATTTGCCTGTATTGCTTTCATATATATTTACTTCATTTGCATTATTACAAGTAATAATTTTACTATAATCAGAAGTAAATGCTGCATCAGTGTATTTCTCGTTATTATCAGTTTGCGAAATGGTAATTGTATCATTATAAAAATTTTGATTAGTTTTTAATATATAAGTTATTTTACTATTGCCAAACGGGATAAATTTTGATGTCAGATTTGATTCTTCGCAATTCCCGTTACAGAAATAAGCATACCTGTTTTGACTAAAATCAATTCCTGCCAATTCAGCATAAAAACTTTCTTCTTCGTAATTCTTCTGCCCTGCCGTCTGTGCCGGCTGTAAATCATACTCTTTTGATGACTTGGCAAATTCACTTTTACCAGTCCAAATATTCCATTTTTTTATCTCAGTGTCATTGGTTGAGACAAAATATTTATCATTTTCGATAAATCTATAACTACCAAATTGCCCAACCTTGCCTTCGATTTGAGTAAATGCCTTTCCTGATATAGCATCCCATATAACAACTGTTTGGTCAAAACCTATAGTTGCTATTTTTTTACCATCACTGCTGTAAACTGCCTGTGTTATTAATGAATTGTGACCTGTAGGCAGAATTAATTTAGGTTGAGCATGTAAAATAAATGGTAAAACATATAATAGGTATAAGAAATAGTGCCTTAACCTTACTTTCATAATGATCATAATTTCTTCATTTTATATTTTTTAAAAGTCCACCTTCCACAACAATCATTGCAATTTAGTTCACCAAAATATTTCCACCCATTTGGTACAAAATTATTGCAAAGCAAAACTTCTGTGCCCTTTGGCATACCATCCAATTTTTTTATAATATGACGTGGAACAGAATAACCGCAACATCCACCACAATCTCTTTCTCCCACTTTAAACCATCCAGTTGGAATTGGTGATGAACTGCATACGTCTAATTCAGTTCCTGCTGGTAGTCCATTTGCATTTTTTATGAGCATCTGTGGAAGACTGTACCCACAACATCCATTACATTCCCTATGGGATAAAATTACCCATCCTTTTGGTATATTTTGCCCTTGACATACATATTCTTCTTTACCACTCGCTAAGCCTTCAATCTTTCTAATTCCCTCTTTGACAATATTATAACCACAACAACTTCCGCAACTTATTTCATTATACTTTACCCATCCACCAGGTCTGTAACTTCCGCTGCAAATAGACACCTGACTACCTGCAGGTAGTTTTTCAATATAAGTTATTTCATGCCTATTCTTACTAGGTATGCAACAATTAAAACATTTTGATTCTCCTGTTTTCACCCACCCGTTGGGTATTTTATCCCCATAACATATCAATTTTGTTTGTCCATATGATATTTGGCAATATGCTAGTAAAAATAAAACGCACATGTCTTTAATGAAAAAAGATTTGAGTTTAAAATACGATTTCATTTTATGTTAATTTTTGTTATCAAATATTTTTTTTACCTCACCAACACAAACCCTCCCCACTTCTCTACTTCATGTGGATACTTCTTTTTCATATCTTTCTGAGCCTTTTGGTAAGCTGTCTCGATGTTTTTGTTTATAAATAAATCTTCATAAAATATAGTCATATACTCTGACGTGGCTGCATCTGGTACTTCCCAAAGACTCATTAGCAAGTATTCTACTCCTGCCATTTTCAGAGCTCGCTGCATACCATATACACCTTCGCTACCTTTGATGTCGCCCAGACCTGTTTCACAGGCTGATAGTACAGCTAACCGAGTATTCGGCAGATAGACATTACTAGCTTCGAAGGCTGTGAGTATGCCATCTTCTCGATCTTCTGGGATCTTACCTTGCCAGCTTTGGTTGCCTCCTGCAAAAAGAAGGCCAGACCTATTCAATGGATTGTCATCATAGGTAAAGAAGGGTTCTCTAATTAGGGACATCATGTCCAGATCATTTTTACTTCTTTTCTTTTGTGAATAGAAAAATCCATGTGTGGCTAAATGCAGGATGGATGGAGAGTTTTGACCTTGCAAATTTTTATAGGATTCTTCTGTGGCCTGATGACTTGAATAACTTTGAACTCTTATTTTACCGTTTTTAGCAAGAGATGTGATGTTTTCCACTTCAGATTTTGTACCTGCCAAAAAAGGCCAGGTTTCTACTCCTTTAATACTGTCGTGGGCTACACTTTTATCAAAGACCAAAACTTCAGAATTGACCAAAGTAGTTTTGATCTTTTCAGTATTGGCATCAAAGTCTATGCCTCCGTACATTGCAATATCTTTGATGGCTAAGGACTCGTCTTCTTTTCGATCTACTATTTTTGCAGTAGAACTCACTTGATAAAGTTGGTAATCATCAGAAATGTAAGTTGAGTCACTATTTGCTATTGATGCAAAAGAAATATAATTTAGTTTACCTGATGGACAATAATAAATCTTGTCACCTTTGTTTAGATAAGGCTCCAACGGTTTCCAAATTAAATGATACAATTGTTGTTTATTATTATTTGATATGGGCCTTGAACCAAGCGGGTCACTCTTTCTATATAGAGTTGATACATCAGCAATAGAGTTGTCATGTTGGAATAAGATGCTGTCTAATCGCTTTTCTTCAAACAATGATAAAACAATTGGAAATTCTTTATTCTTTCTAACAATTATAGCTTCATATATTAAACTATCAGTTTCATTTGCCTGTTCGTCAATATATCTATAATAAGATAATTCTATTAATACTTGATTCTCCTCTAAATTATTTCTTATATTGTTAAAATTAATATTTTCTTTTCTTATTGCCTTCTTATCAAAATCCTTAGTCAGTTCTTTCTCTAAAGATTCAATTTCATTGTCATCGCTATTTTCATCCATTTCATGAAATTTGGAATTACTTTTTTTGTTTAGCAAACTAATTAGTTTCTCAAATTTATTTTGTCTTTCAAGATCTTCACTTTGGTCTAAGTAATACTTAATAATTTTCATTTTGTTATCTAGAATCTTACTTTTTAAGCTAATCTCCCTCATATATCTTTCTATCAAACTCTTGTCATTATAATTTACGTTCCTTTTATGGTAACTATTTAAATAATTAATAAAAAAATAACTTTCCTCCAGTAATATTACACTTTCTTCCTCAGTCATAAAAGAAAATGAAGATTCCAGTAGTGAGATGATTATGGTATTAGCTTGTTTTAAATAGATATTTCCATTCTTAATAGAAGTATTATTCTCACTACATATTGTCAATCCAATGTAGCATTGAGCAGTTAAATATGATTCTACACCAATTTTCTTTAAAATTGACAAGGCATCTAAATATAATTTTTCTATTGTAATAAAATCATCTTCAGAAGTAATCAGATAATTTGCGTATGTTATTAAAGCTGTAACATATATTTGATTTTCTTCTCCTTTAGATTTTTTAATTAATTCCAGTATATCCAAATAATATTTGCTGAAATTTTGATTTGGATTTATTAATTTCAGAACATCTGCTTTATTTAATAATGCAGCAAAATAAGTTGGATGTGATTTGAATCTTGAATTTTTCAAATTAGAAATTATTCTATTATACAAATTAATTACAATTCCTCCTTCCTTTAAATTGTTTATATCTTTCGTCAAAGAATTAGCATAATTAAGTAGTATTGTATTTACCTTGATGTTATGTTCTAATCCATTAATTTCAAATGAATCTAACAATGTTTTAATAATTTGATGTGATTTCTCGATGTTACCAAGTTTATAATAAAGTACACTCCAGTTATTTTGGAGTATAAAAAAATCAAAGCTTATTTTTCCACTTTTATTTTTGTAAAAAGATTGGGCAAGACTAAATTCATTTTCTGCTTTTTTAAAATCACCTTGCTGAAGATATATTAATCCTAAGTTACTGCAAATTATTGAAAAATCAACTAATTCTTTTTGATTTGAATTAATTAAAATATTTTTTGATATATTATAATAATCTTCTGCAATTTTAAAATTGCCCTTTCGACTTTGTATTTCTCCAAGAGTATTTGCAATTTTAGCATGTAAAAAAGGATTTCCTTCGAATTTTCCTTGAATTGAATATTCCAAATTGAAAACCAATTTTTCAGCTTCTTTTGAATTACCATTTTCAATATAAGAATCAAGTAAATTGATTTGATTAGAAACATAATATATATGATCTTTACTTACAAATTTAGAATAGACTATATGGGCTTTATTAAAATATGATATTGATTCATCATAATTGAGTAATTTTTGCTTCAATATCCCATAATTTGTGTAAGCAATCCCTGTATATAAATGCTGAACCCCTAGAATTTCTTCAAATTTTTTAATAACAATTTTATACAAATCTTCTGCTTTGGCTGTTTCATTAACACAAGTTAATGCATCGGCATAATTCATCATTCTACCATAATATTCAATATCATTATCTTTCATATATTTTTTCGCCAATGCAACTGATTTCTCCATCATATGAACAGATTTATCACACTCACCGATTAACCTACATAAAATACTAAAATTATTAAGAATAGTTCCATATTGAATATTTTCAGTTCCTAAACTTTTTTCTGTTTCAATTAACGCATTTGCAAAATTTTTATATGCCTCGGAGTATATGCCCATTTCTCTTTGGATGTCAGCATAGGTATTTAGAGCTACACCATATAATTCTGAATCTGTGTTTTTGGTTTTTTCAATAACTTTAAGCACTGAAGATATCAAATTATAAGCTCGATCGATGGCTCCATTAGCTTTTACAAATATGGCATAGTCAATTGAAACACCTATGTATTCAATACTTTCGGTACCTAACAAAAATTCTATAGACTCTAGATACATTTCACAGTCTAAAATGCATTTATTTAAATCCCCTTTGTAATAACTTTCAATGCTCTTTTCTTTAAATTCATCATAAGATTGCAAAATGAAATTAATATTAATCTTTCTTTTGCTTTTTGTAATACATATTTCAGAATCCCTATTGTTAAAATCACCTTTACAAAATATGCTGCCATCCTCATAATATAATTCATAATAGTTAAATAATTTACCATCCTCATAAAAAAACTTATATTTCAGCTTACCACTATCATAATATTCTTCTTCATAACCATTTAAAGTTCCATTTATAAAAGTTTTTTTAGACATTATCCTTCCACTTTCATAATACCAAATGCATAATCCTTCATATTTCTCAGTCGGATAATATTCTGATATTTTCCCTTCCCATTGCTTCACACCACTTCTAAAAAAATCATTTACCATCCCATCAGGTTTCCCCTTCTTGTAAATAATCTTTCTATAATAGACAACAGAATCCATGACATCCGTTTTATCCCATTTTGCATCAAACCAAACCACCCATTCACCTTCCTTTTTCCCATCTACCATTTTATTAGGGTATTGGGGTGGGATCGATTGGCCAATTGCAAAATTGCCAAACATGAACAAACAGAATAAAAGAATATATCTCATATCATTCAATTTTATTGTATCAATACAAACCCAGCCCACTGATAAGGGTCAAAACCATCATCCTTCATCTTTTTTTGTGCTGCAGCGAAGGCATCAGGAATAGACATTTCATGATCTAACCAGTTTTGATAAAAAAGAATCATCAGTTTAGATGTTTGTTTATCAGGAACTTGCCAGAGTGACATGATTAAATATTTTACACCGGCCATTTTGAATGCACGTTGCAGGCCATAAACACCTTCGCTACCTTTGATATCTCCCAAGCCTGTATCACATGCAGATAATACGACAAGTTCTGTATTAGATAGATTGAGATTGCTTATCTCCAAGGCAGTAAGTACGCCATCTTCTTCATTATCTTTTGCTATTTTTCCATTGAAGCCATCGCCACCTTGAGATAGAATCAACCCTGATCTGATCATGGCTTGTTTGCTTCCCTGGAAGACAACTTCATTTTTTTCAAGATCTTTTTTTGATGTTTTTATTTCCGGAAAAAAGTAGCCGTGGGTAGCTAAATGTAATACTCTAGGTGATGGGGTTTGTTTGCATTGAAGGTTGAAAAAATCTTCTGTACCACCTTCTCCTTTTTTGAGAACATATTTCATTTTGTGCTTGTCAAACAAAGTAGCAATTTGTTCTACTTCGACATCGGAATGTTCTATTTCATCGAAAAATGTTTGGGCAGAATAGGTAGAATCTAACTCAACAAAAGCAAAACCTCTGGTTGTGGAAGGTTCATTAAAGGTAATAGATTTATTTTGAGCACTAAATGTTAACCCTCCGTATAAAATTGATGTGGCAGGGTTATATTTTTTTTGGGATGAGGACACCAGCTCTCTTGTACTTTGCAAACTTACTAACTTGTATTTGTCTAACATGCAAGTTGTAGCATTTACAGGTATGGCATTGTGATTAATCTTCGATAGTTTTCCACTCAAGGCGTAATAAACAGTATTGCCTTCTTTAAGGTAAGGTTCTATGGGTTTCCATATTAAATCATATAGATTTCTAGATGTTTTCGACTCTATAGGAGTACTCTTTCTGTCTTTCAGATTATACATCTTTTTTACATAATCTTCTTTCCTTATATTTTCTTCTGATAATAAGCCATCCAGCTCTTTTTCTTCAAATAATGGCACCATTACAGGTACACTATCCTGTGGCCTCAAAATCAGAGCAACATACATCATGCTATCTGTCCATATTTTGTCATTATGGTATCTGAAAGATGCAAACTCAATAGCTACTTCATTTGCTTTTAGTACTTTTGCCACATCTTTAGTCTTTATTTTGCCAATGGACTGAAATTCTGCAAATTGACTGGACAATCTCGTAAGCTCTCCTTCCAATCGTTCTGCTTTTTCTACCATATCAGGGAGATCTTTTCTCCGATCGTTTAGACTTTTCGTATCTTCTTTGATAATGATGTTTTTTAATGCTATTAATTCCTGACCTTTATGCACAATGATTGTATCTTTTGAATTATTGATAAAATTATTTATGTTAGAAGATGATTGAAGTATCAGGCTTTTCATTAAAAGTTCATTATCCAAAATATGCCTTCTCATTGAAGGATATTCATGATAATATTTTAAATAAAAAGAATTGAAATTTTGAAAATTATCACTAATAGTTTTTAAATAATTTTCTTTGGATTTTTCATCCATGAAGGTAAAGTTAGAAGCTAAATTCTTTTCTATATTTTCTTTAGCTTCAAGGTAAAGTGGAAGTGCTTTTTCATATTGCCCCATTGCTTTGTACAATGCAGACAAATTATTTAAACAAACACCATATTGAGAATGATTTTCGCCGAGTGACTCCTTAAATTTTTCCTTGACTTCAAGAAAAATTTTGATGGCTTTATCATATTCCTCAATGCCTTCATAAACATTTGCCAAATCGGATAATACCATAATATATAAATAATGATCTTTCCCATGGACTTTTTCTATATTAATTAAAGCTTCAGAACAAATCGATTTAGCCTTTTCAAATTGTTTTAGTAAAATGTAGAACCTTGCAAGTCGATTTAGTCTAATATTATAAGTTACATGATTCTTACCTAAATTGTTTTCAGTGATTTGTAAAGCTTTTTTAAAAAGTAAAAATGAATTAGCATAATCTTCTTTTTTTTCCAGTAACTCTGCTAGATTGTAAAGTCTATTTGTATATGATAAATGATTAATACCAAGAAATTTTTTCGCATTATAAAGTGCTTCTTCTAAAGTGAGTAAAGCTTTATCATATTGACGCAATTCCATGTATAAGACCGCAAGATTATTTAAGATTGTTCCATATTCTGAATTTTCTTTTCCAATTTTCTTTTCTACAATTTCTAATGCTCCAAAAAATTTATTTAGGGCTAGTTCGTAATATCCGATGTTTAAATATAGTTCACCTAAGTTATTTAGGGTTATACCATAACTTATGCTATTTATTCCAACAGTTTTTTCTTTAACTTCTAATGCTTTTAAAAAATATGCCAGAGAAAGTTGGTAATCACCAATGGTTGAGTATAATCTGGCTAAGTTTGATAGACTGGTGCCATATGTTTCGCTATTTTTTCCCATTGTCTTTTCTTTAATATCTATTGCTTCCAAATGGAATAAAATTGCTATATCATATTGATTAATATTTGAGTAAAGTTCACCTAAATTGTTTAAGGTTGTCAAATAACTTTCGCTATATTTTCCAAATTCTATTTCTATAGCATTGCTATATTTCTTATAGTATTGTATTGCTTCATTTATTTTTCCACTATTGTAAAAGTTATTTGCAATTTTAATCAAATTTTCCGTTGAATCAATATGCGTTTCTTTAATTAAGTTGTTTTCTCTAGCATTAGGCATTGACTCACCAATCAACCAACCGTCTTCATATTCACATTCTTTCTCAAGAATTCCATTTTCATCATACTCTTCATAACATCCATGCAAAATTCCATTCTTAACGTAAAATTTACTCTTAATCTTCCCTGTTTCATAATAAATATAACATAAACCTTGTGGAATATTTTTCGGAAAATCTTCTAATAACTCTCCTTCTCTTTTTATCACACCACTTCTATAAAAATCATAAACCATTCCATCAGGTTTACTACCGACATAATTTATCTTTCTATAATAAGCTACAGAATCTTGTATATCTGTCTTCTTCCACTCCTTATCATACCATACCACCCATTCACCTTCCTTCTTACCATCCACAATTTTATTAGGTGCTTGGGGTGGTATTGTTTGTCCAAATAATAAATTTGTGGCTAACAATAAAAAGATATTAAGGAAGAAAGAACGTACCATTGTTTTAAGTTTTATTTAATCAACAGATACAACATGGTCAACTTATCCATTTCATCACCATCAGTCTTTATCAATTGAACTGCTGCTTGGTTTATATACCCTTGTTGTTTTAGATTTTCAGAATTACAAAGTTGGTATGCAAATGTGTCATCAGTTATGGCATTACATTCAGCGTTAGGCGTAACCTGCGTGTCAGAGACAATAATCTCGACTTCGCGAGACCATGCACCTGTTTGCTGGCTCTTGATTTTAGCAATTATCTTATCATGACCTTTGGGTATTTTTTCTATAACATAATAACTTGATGATACCAACTTATCTCCAATAACACCTTTTTTCTCACAAAGTACTTTACCACTCTCTGACATTAAGACCAAATCAAACTTTTCGTCCATAGGATTTGGCCACCAAACTACCAAACTTTCTTTTTTATATACTTGCCCAGCTACGGGTAAAAACATCTCTGATTCTTCTTCAACCCCTCTGGAGATACCTGCTAGCTTTTCTTCCAGATTTTTTTTGTTGTCAGGATTGGTCGCAAAACTGAATGTCGCCTCTAGGTATGCCCAAATACGCTCAGATAGGGGTTTCTCTTTTGCTTTCCATGACAATGTCGCTACTTGATAACTTCCAGATTTGGATAGTTCACAACTTTGGGTATTGCCTTTATGTAATATGACTTTGTCACCATTCTTTAGGTTTAATGTCTCAAAATCGCCTAATCTACCAACCCTTAGGTTAGTGGCTTTGCCATCCATGGTTATTGTTGGCTTGCCCGACACTTGGCCTACCCAAATGTGCTGAGCTTTCGCATTATTTGTCCAGCCAAGGAATATGATCGTAAAGACGAGCCACATGTTTTTTAAAGTATCCATGATAAAATTCGTACATTTCGTGAGATATAATGATGATAGTTGCCAGTAATACACAAGGTAATTTAATATTCAAATGGTTGAGTAACCACGCAGAAAACATGGTACATAATATAAAAAGCAATCCAAGTTGTATAGCCCGAGTATAAATCATCACCTTCCATGACCCATCAAATGGATATTTTTCAAACAACCTATAACCTGCCATAAGAATTATAAAACTCAGCACATGAACCAACCATGATGGCACATCATAAATATAGTCGTCGGTTATGATCATAGTTAATATATTGGCATGTACAAAAACGCCATGCATGTCCGGAATTGTTCGCCCTGGATATTCATTTAATGGTGTGATAAATCTGTCCTTCATGGATATAGATTTATCAGAGTCACCACAATATCCGATTAATACTATTTTATTTCGATAGGTTTGGTGTATATCTTCATTTTTCTCTTTTAGAAAATCAGTGATGTTGACCATCATAAATTTATCAATACTGTCTTGGTTTACTGGAAATATATGATTGACTTCACCACCTTGTTTCCTCCTGAAATTGATCCACTCTCTTTCACAGCCTCTGTCATACAATTGCTTATAAGTATTCCGATTGTAAAAAAAGATGATCTTTGAAGTAAAATGTTCATCTAGACCGAGAAAAGGAGAGTAGGCCCTTACAGCAAATGACTCATGTGATGAGAAGTTACAGTAAGCAGTATTTTCAGCAATTTCAAAAAAAGGATGTGGTTCAGCTATTATCTTACCATCTGTGATGATGTCTCCAAATACGATAGGTACTTTTGATCCTTGAATAGAATTTTTCAGTAGACTATCTTCAACCACACCTTTCAAAGAATCTAATAGTATATCAAATCCGACAACCTTAGTGCCTAATGAATCTAGTTTTTCAATAGCTTTAGAAAGCTCTATTCTGTCGTTGGTTTCTGAATTGATGATCACAAGGTTGGTGTCCAATGCAACGGAATGATGATCTCTCAATTGGCTGAATACTCTATCATTGATATCATACTGCCCTATCTGATCATTCAAAGGATCAAGAATAGGAATATTCATAGGAATAAGCCTAATAAGCCAAATAAAGCCAAAAGTGAGCAGAATATAGCCCGTAATATGGAAAACATCTCTTTTCATTGACTTAAAGTGGGTTTCGGTGTTATTTTGACTAAATAGCTGTTTGCAAATATCTCAGAACTTTTTGAAGTACCACTTCTGATAGTATCTAAACTTGGTTTTACATTTGCCAGGGTCTCCCAGTCTTCAGATGAAATCAAAGTAAATTGTTCCAATCCTAACGGTTCACTTATTGAAAATAATTGGCCTATAAAACTTGAACCTGCATTTACTTTATATTCCTGATATTGATTTTTAGCTGGATAAAGAATATTACCACTATTAAAGGAGAAATCAGGCGTAAACTCTATCAGCATATAATAAAGGTCCTTTTTTGATTTGTTGATAATCTTATAACGCACAGTATCACCTATGATTAATTCAGGTTGTGGTTTGTTTAATACATTTTTATCAAGTACTTCTTTGCAGCTCCAGTTCTTTTTTACATCTGCGGTACAGTTTTTAACCTTTTCAATTACCAATTCTATAGAATCGGATACTACTGCCTGATATAAATTCCTTAAGTAATTTGCCTTCGTATATTCTTTAAGTGGTTGGACAAAATCAAAAGGATTTTTCAAAATCTCAGACACAGGCATTATCTTCATAACCCATCCAGTGCGGTGTACCATTTTTATTTCATTTTGATTGTTATTAGTTTCAAACTTCAGTTCAATTTCAAATTCATTATAAGAAACTTCAAGATAAGCTCTAGCAGCGATAATTTTCTGAATACTGTCTCGTCCCAGGAATGATTTTGGATCAATTTTTATTTTTGTCTTAAGTCCAACCCGTAATGGTTTAGTGACATAAACCCATGAGTTAACAATTTTATTCAAATCTACTGTTGCGTCAGAAATCAAAATCTTTGATGTTCCAAGACCCACGTTATAAAGTGTTCCAGTATAAAGCGGTTTAGCTTTTTTATAATCTCTGGTATCGGCTAGGAAAAATCCTACTTCAGTGCCATCAGTCAGTCCATGGCTAGAGCCACCATTGATGGTAACCTCCTTTTGGCCGTTCATAAAATTGACCTTGAAGTAAAATGTATTTTCAAGTAATTGTCCTCCAAAAATGACCTTATCTAGGTTCCCCTCATACATTGGTCTTTGATTAGGTACATCATTATACATAATACCTTTGACTTTGTCAAAAAGTGCCCGATAGCTTATTTGCTGATCAGATGCTGTAATCGCTTCAGCTAATGCTTTTGTAAGCGATCCACAATAAGGCTTAAAGTCTTTAATGATTTCTTTATTTCTTTCGTCAGATGAAGAAGCAAAAAAGCTGACCATATTAGCAATGGTATTATCAATACCGATATTGCCAAAAAAATCATTTCGTTTTTCAGCCATCTTCAAAGGTGCTTTCCATCCATCAGATACATTGGGTTTGCTTATACCTCTATATCCAGTGTTATCATCATTAATTGAATACATGATTACATTATTATTTAGAGGTCCTCTGGTCACCGTACCCGAATGACAGGCATCAATAGTTACCAGCATGCTTCCTTTGGATCCCAGTTTTTTTCTGGACTTCGTCAACAATGCTCCTAACTCATCATCACTAACATGATATTGATATTTATAAGGAATCTTTTCTGCATTAGTTTTACTAATGAGAAAATTTAGGGGTGGTGCATTGCTAGCGACTAATGCTTCATCCAAGCCATCTTCTTCATCACCATTTAAGTCTTCTATTTGTTGACCATGCCCAGAAAAGTGAAAAAAAACAATATCTCCAGATTTTACATTATCTACTAAATGTTTCTGGATGGATTGGATTATCTCATTTTTAGAAACACTACCTTTTATAATGTGAATATCTTTTTCTGCAAAACCACGTGACAAAAGCACTTTTTTAAGTATTACTGCATCTTCCTCACTACTAAGATTGTTCCAAAGGCCTTTTTCATACGTTGAAATAGCGATAATTAAGGCATGTTTGGTTTGTGCACTGGCATAATTTGAAAATAAAACTAATACCAAAAGTTGAATGAATAACCTATACAAGGGGTTACTTCTATTCCTCAATGGAAGGAAAATAGAAGTATTTGGGTGTTTTGTAAATTTTACAGTCATTGGCACTGTTTTAAGGTTAAACAAATTTAGTATTATTTTTAGATTCAATATTTAAAATAAATATTATTTTATGAAAATATTTTTAATGCAAAACATAAATTATAAAAAAGGTCATATTTCAGAACCAAACAGCTTGAATTTATAATGGAAAAAATCTCATTAAGTAACCTGTTTAAAAATATATTTTACAATAAAGGTCAAAATTAAGTTGTAATAAGCAGTGTGTCAATATAACTTTTGTTATACATGAAATACATTTTGACGCCGAAAACATATCAAAACACATCATTCGATGTAACTGGAGTTGATGTCATATAGGTTGGCAAGAGAATTTGGAATATTTACTAGGTAAAGGTTTATGCAACGGGTTCCCTTTTCAACACAATCCCAATAAATAAATTACATTTTGTACGACAGCTACTCAAAAATAAATTGAAAATAATTATAACATTTGAAACTTTATCTTCCATTTTGTAGTTAATGTACTTAAATAAATATTTGACAAATCTTGAGAGTATTATTAAAAGACATTGCTGAAATCCAAACAGGTGTATTCGCAAAACCAAATGTAGATGGTGATGTGGTATGCCTTCAGGCCAATGATTTTGATGAAATTGGAAATCATTTGGGATTTTGGACACCGACTATTTCTGGAGATAATCTACACTCAAAACATTTTCTACAGCAGGGTGATGTCTTATTTGCTGCCAAAGGAAACAAGAATTTTGCAGCTGTCCGTAACAAGAGCTTACCTTTAGCAGTAGCATCCACATCCTTTTTTGTATTACGGATTCATAATCAGAATCTATTGCCTGAATATGTAAAATGGTTCTTAAACCAACCAGACACCATTCAACGACTAAAATCCGAAGCCAAAGGAACTTCCATTCCTTCTATTTCCAAAAAGTCCTTAGAACAAATAGAAATACCATCCATTCCTTTAGACAAACAAAACTTAATCCTAAAAATCGATCATTTAAGGATCAGTCAAAAGGAACTCTTGCAAAAAATCGCATCTTTGAGAGACCAATTAATCCAACAACAATTAAATAAAGCAGTAAATTTATAAAATGACCAAAACAATAACTCAAAAAGACATCAATGATGCCGTTTGGAAAGCTTGTGATACCTTTCGTGGTAGTATAGACCCTAGTATTTACAAGGATTATATCCTTACAATGCTCTTTATCAAGTACCTGAGCGATGTCCATGATGACAAATTTGACGCTTACCTAGCTAAATATAATGGAGACCAGGAACGAGCTATAAGAGCCATGCAACACGAACGTTTTGTAGTACCTGAGCATAGCCATTTTAACTATCTCTACGAACATCGCAATGATTCTAATATCGGAGAGCTGATAGATATTGCACTCGAAGATCTCGAAGAAGCCAATAGAGAGAAGCTCTACAGTGATGATGGTGCAGGTATCTTCCAGAATATCAATTTCAACAGTTCTGTCTTAGGTGATACCAAAGATAAAAATACGAGACTCAAAAACCTATTACTGGATTTCAACAAAGATGCACTCAACCTGCGTCCTTCAAGATTGGCAGGTAATGATATCATAGGTGGAGCCTATGAATATCTCATATCCAACTTTGCCAGTGATGCAGGCAAAAAAGCCGGTGAATTCTTCACACCAGCAGAAGTATCCACATTACTTGCAAGATTAACTAAGTCAGCTCCTGGTTCTAGAATCTGTGACCCTACGTGTGGTTCAGGCTCTCTACTCATCAAAGCTGGCCAAGAAGTTGGTTCAGACAATTTTTCGCTTTATGGTCAGGAAGCCAATGGATCTACTTGGGCTCTAGCGGTGATGAATATGTTTCTCCATGGATTCGACAATGCCACCATCCGATGGGGCGATACCATCCGAAATCCAAAACTGAAAGAAGGAGATGCACTGATGAAGTTTGACACCGTAGTGGCCAATCCACCTTTCTCACTAGACAAATGGGGCAAGGTAGAAGATAAAGACGGTGACAAAACCACCATTTCTTATGATCCAGAGACAGACCAATATCAACGATTTTGGCGTGGAGTACCGCCCAAAAGTAAAGGCGACTGGGCATTTATCTCCCACATGATTGAGACCACATACGAAGGCAAAGGAAAAGTAGGTGTAGTGGTCCCGCATGGTGTGTTATTCCGTGGGGCAAGTGAAGGCAAGATCAGACAAAAGACCATTGAAGAAAACATCTTGGAAGCAGTCATCGGCCTACCTGCCAATCTATTTTTTGGTACAGGCATTCCAGCGGCAATCCTGATTTTTAATAAAGCGAAAGGAGAAAATAAAAATGTCCTTTTCATTGATGCCAGCAAACACTTTGAAAACGCCAAAAACCAAAACAAACTCAGAGAATCAGACATAACACACATTGTAGATACCTATCGCAACTTTAATGGAGGTACCTTAGCTCCTGGGGTTATAGAAGAAAAATATAGCTTTGTAGCCACTTATGATGAGATCACCGAAAACGACTTCAACCTCAATATACCGCGATATGTAGACACCTTTGAAGAAGAAGCGGAAGTGGATATCGCTACAGTACAAACAGAGATCGAGCGCCTAGAAGCTGAACTGAAAGAAGTAGAATCCCAAATGAGTAAGTATTTACAAGAACTAATTGACTAAGTATTTAATGATGAGTAAAGTAGTTTCAGAACTTAACCTTTTAATGCTAATTGCGAATGAAAAAAGAACAGAGATTGTCAACAGAATAATTAATGATCTCAAACAGTTGAAATCAAATGACAATGTGCTAGTTTATGGAGATGATTCTGGATTAAGAAATTCCTGGGAAGAGTATTGTGTGTACATACAAAAGACAGACGACATGCTTTCTTATGTCTTTGATAATACAATACACAATTTTGCTAAAGATGAATTATCTAAATTACCTTTTCCTTATAAAGAAACCATAGAATATATTGGTTTTATAAATATTATGGAAGATACTCAAGATGATTTTGGTTTTAGTGAGGAAGAAGCTATCACAGAAATAATTGCTCAAATTAACGAAATTGCGATGAATGATGAAAGTAGAAATGTGAGTAGATATGTAAATGACGATTTTGAAGAAGAATGATCAATATAAATTCCATAATGAATAAGAATAATCATAGAGCAAAAGAAATAAAAAAGGCAGCAGAAGCATTCCTTTCTAATATATTTTAAAAAACCAAAACAATGAATAACATTTTCGACAAAATTGACCAGCTCCAATCCGAATTATCGGGCCTAACAATCTCTGATAAAGACCAACGAAGTTTGGACGAAAAATTCAGATTGGAGTTCAATTACAATTCCAATCATATGGAAGGTAACACACTGACTTATCAAGATACGAAGGTCTTATTGCTAAAAGATATCCTACCTCAAGGCAAGCTGTACGAAATGCGTGAGCTAGATGAAATGAGAGCCCACGACGCAGCATTTGAAATGATCAAAGAATGGGCTACGGATCCAAGTCGAGAGATCAATCAGAATGATATACGAGAATTAAATAGAATAATATTAGTAAAAGACTTTTATAAAGATGCCATTGACCTTAATGGAAATCCAACAAGGAAAAAGATCAAAGTAGGCGAATATAAGGAGTTCCCTAACTCAGTATTGCTACAAAATGGAGAAGTCTTTCATTACGCGGATCCTATAGAGGTTCCCGCATTGATGGGAGAGTTGATGGATTGGTATCGAGATGAAAAAGATGGTTTGCATCCCATTACACTAGCGGGGGTATTCCATCACAAATTTGTATTGATTCATCCTTTTGATGATGGTAATGGCCGTATATCGAGACTTTTGATGAATTACATCCTAATGCGTCATGGTTACCCACCTGTAGTCATTAAATCTTCTAACAAAGATAAATATCTCAATGCACTTCGACTCGCTGATGCAGGAGATATGGAATCATTTATCACTTATATCGCAGAACAGGCTGAATGGAGTTTGGAGATTACCATCAAGGCAGCTAAAGGTGAGAGCATCGAAGAAGCCAATGATTGGGAGAAAGAGTTGGCTATGCTTTCTAAGAGAGAAGATACCATACCAAGTTTACGTACAGTAGAGAATACGATAGAAAGGAATCAAGACAGCATATTTCCCATGCTAAGACAATTGTATAAAGTTATTGAAGAAAAGTTTACGCCATTGTTCGAAAGTTCAAACTTTCAATGTGTCTTTAATCAAATAGATTATAATGCATACATCCTTCACGAATCGCCACAATATCAAAATATGGCGCAAAGTATAATACCTTCTAAAAACCAACAAATGAAATATGTTCCATCATTACTTAATTATAAGAAAAACGGACTGGACATCTTCAGTATTCAAAATGTGCTATACATAGATTTTACTTCAAGACAATATAAAATTTTTATAAATGAAGATCCAAAGAATTACATCGATAAGTTGATCACAGAAACATTATCGGAAAACGAAATTCAAGATATCATAAATGAATATTGCCGTCATGTTGTAAATGAGATTAAGAGAAAGGCAACTAAATTACAATGGTAATGATAAATCTAAAAAAATCAAAACGGATAAAATAATACAAATGGCAAAAAAATTAAATTGGAAATGGTTATGGTACCTTTTAGTAATTATTGTTATTGGTTCAATATGGTATGGTAGTTATATATGGATAAATAAACATTGTGGCGATGCTGATGGTCCAGGTACATTTGGAGATCAGTTCGGAGCAGTTAATGCCCTGTTTACTGGCTTATCTTTGGCAGGTATTATCATTACGCTTTGGCAACAACACCAAGAACTAAATGCTCAAAGACGTGAGTTCATGACCAATCGGGCTACAAATCAACTATACCAGCAGGTAAATCTTATAAATACTGCTTTCAATAGTTTAAAGTATTATGACTATTTTGCAAATGCATCTGTAGGGCAGAAATTCCAACCATATGATGGAATTGCAGCCTATAATTCAATTATTTGGGATCTTGATAAAATGATGAATTTAGAAAAAGATAAAAATGATATAATGCCAAAAATAGTAGGCAATACAAGCCAATTATTAAGAATAACAACTAATTCAGTGAAATTATTGAAAAGAATAAGAGAAATTGAAAATATGTCTGATGCAGACGCCCAACTTCTATATGAAACATTTACTTATAACATTGACTCAGGAATTTGGGAAATAGCGCATAAATTAAATTTAATTGACAAAAATGGACTTGATCCGAAAATTCTAAAAGATTATGAATATGAAGTTCATAAAATACTAGAATTTAAAGTTGAGTTTACAAGATTAAATAATTTAGTTAAAGGAAGTTAATGAAAGACATAATAAATAATAAAAAGCAATTGTATAATACGGAAATTCCAACAGAATGGGTTGTAAAGAAATTGAGTGAATGTTGTTTAGTTAAGGGTGATTATGGAATTAATGCACCTGCCGTTGAGTTTGAAAATAATTTACCAGTATATTTGAGAATTACAGATATTGATGACAATGGTAATTATTCCCTTAGTAAAAAAGTATCTGTTAATGATCCAAATTATAAGCAGTTTATTTTAAATGAAGGGGACATTGTATTTGTTAGAACTGGTGCAACTGTTGGGAAAACTTATCTTTACAAGCCTCAAGATGGAATCCTTGTGTTTGCAGGTTTCTTAATTAGGTTCAGAACTAATGATAACGTTTTAACAAAATCACATCTTAAATATTTTACAGAAACAAAACATTATTGGGATTGGGTTAAGACTATCTCTATGAGAAGTGGTCAACCTGGAATAAATGCCGAAGAATATGGCTCATTACTAATCCCACTTCCTCCTCTCCCCGAGCAAAAAGCCATAACATCCGTCCTCTCCACCTGGGACGATGCAATCCACAAAACAGAGAAGATCATTACCCAAAAAGAACTCCGTAAAAAATGGCTCATGCAGCAATTGCTTACTGGTAAGAAGCGGTTGAAAGGGTTTGAAACCCGATATAAAAAACAAACAGTAGAAGAAGTTTTACTACCTGTTAGGAATTCACTTTCACCTGAAAGTAATGTACTTTACAGACAGATAGGTATTAGATCTCATGGTAAGGGAATATTTCTTAAGGAAATGGTGGAAGGAAAGATAATTGGAAATAAAAGAGTTTTTTGGATTGAGCCTGATTGTCTGATTCTAAATATTGTTTTTGCATGGGAACAAGCAATTGCAATTACTAGAAAAGACCATATTGGAATGATAGCATCACATAGATTTCCAATGTTCAAACCATTACCAAACAAATTAGACTTAGAATATATTTTGTATTTCTTTAAGTCGCCAAGAGGGAAACAAATGCTAGTAAATGCGTCTCCTGGTGGCGCTGGAAGAAATAAAACGCTTGGTCAAAATGAATTCTTAAATCAAATTCTGAATTTACCTTCAGTAGAAGAACAAACCGTTATTGCCCATGTCTTACAAGCCGCAGACAAAGAAATCACCCTTCTTCGAGCCAAAGCAGACAAACTCCGCGAGCAGAAAAAAGGATTAATGCAGATGTTATTGACAGGAAAGAAAAGATTAAAAATAAACAACAATTAAGATATGAATACATCTGAGGCATTTCAGCAATTCTTGTCAAATATCAAAATAAGTGATGATAAAGCAAACGATATATCATATCGATATGGTAGGATTACTAAGTCTTTAAATCTGGATTTTCGCGGTACAGATTCAAAAACAGCAAATAGTCTACAAGTTGGTTCTTATGGCAGATATACTGGAATAAATGGAATATCTGATCTTGACATGTTATATATCATGCCAGCATCAAAATGGAATGACTATAATAAATCTGGGGGACAGACCAAATTGTTGAATGATACTAAAAAGGCGATCTCAAGCACTTATTCATCATCTGACATAAAAGTAGATAGATGCGTCGTGACAGTGTATTTTACCAATTCGCATATTGATGTCCAGCCAGTGTTTGAAGTTGAAGATCAAGATTACAAATATCCCGATACATATGGTGACAGAGCATGGAAAATTACAAAACCACGTAAGGAAATGAGCGCTATGGTGGAATTTGGAAATAATAAGAATCGAAATCTTAGAAAGCTTTGTAAAATGGCTAGAGCTTGGAAAAACAAACATGGTGTTTACATGAGCGGTCTTTTAATAGATACATTAGCATATAATTTTCTGAAATCAACAGATTATTTTGACGAAAAAAGTTATTTATATTATGATGAAATGTGCAGAGACTTTTTTAAGTACTTATATGACCAGCCAAAGGAACAACAGGAATACGGTGCATTAGGAAGTAAACAAAGAGTGAAGGTCAAAAAATCTTTCAAAAGAAAAGCGAAAAAGGCTCTAGATCTATCTAATGAGGCTATTGATTCCATTTCCGATAAAACAAAACACAATAAATGGAGAGATATTTTTGGACAAAATTTTCCAAAATATGAAGCTGAAGATACCGAAGCAAAAACAATTAATGAAAACTACAGGAATACAGAAGAATTTATTGAATCTAATTATCACGTAGATATTCGTTATGATTTAAAAATAGATTGCGAAGTAAAACAAAATGGCTTTAGAGAAGGATTATTAAGGAACTTTTTATTTAATAAAATTAAATTGATGCCCAATAAATCACTTAGATTTTACATTGAAAGAGTAGATGTACCAGCTCCTTTTGATGTTAAGTGGAAAGTTACAAACCGAGGTGAACAATCAATAAAACGAGATTGTATCAGAGGTCAAATATTAGACGATAAAGGTTTCTCAGAACAAAAAGAAAATACAAATTTTAAGGGAAGTCATTTTGTAGAGTGTTACATAATAAAAGACAATACTGTAGTAGCACGAGATATAATAGATGTACCTATTTCAGAATAAATAAAAACATTTTTATGAACGAACATAATAACTTAATTGAATCTCAAATAAGAGAAATTTATGGAAGGGTGGTTTACACTCATAAAACGCATGAGAAATGTGCAGATATATTAAAAACCAGATATGATTGGTTTAAATTTATTGATATATCTTTAAGTGTAATTACGACATCAAGTATAATTATTCACGTTTTTGGGCAGAATAATATTACTAATATAGTAAGTCTAACCACATCAGCTTTACTTCTTGGTTTGAAATTGTTTTCTTATAATTACAACTTATTGGCTCTCGCTGAAAAGCATAAACAAGCTGCCTTAAATATTCTTGAAGTGAGAGAAAAACTTTTGTCCTTACTCATTGATATCAGAATTGGTAATAAAGAAATTAGTCAGCTTCAACAAATAAGGGACGAGTTAAATGAACGACTTGTAAATACTTATAGAGGTGCACCGAAGACAATAAACAAAGCATATGCAATAGCATCAAAAGCATTGAAGCAGAATGAAGAGTTCACTTTTTCTGATGCAGAGATTGATGAATTTTTACCTGAAAGTCTAAGAAAAAATAAAATTAACTAGTAAATATGTATTGGGAATCTTATAATGTTGCAAAAATAAGGGGTAAATATTTATATCGGTTTATGTCTAAAGAAAGACTCGAGCAATTTCTAAATAGTGGCAACCTTTGGTTTTCAAGAGCTGATTTGTTTGGCGATAAAATGGAATGTTTTAGGCTTAGCGATATTTCTGGAAAATCTTTTGATTATGATTCGATTTTGTCCAGAAAGAAAAAACACTTGATTTGTTGCTTCCATGAAGGAAATAATGAGTCCTTAGCAATGTGGGATACTTATTTTAGAAAGGATAAAGATAGAAGAAATTTCTCAATTCGGTTCAATAGAGCCGAATTAGTAAACCTTATTGAATCTAAAAATAAGATTAGAATCGATATCCCTGAAGACACTCAAAGTTTGATTCATGGTAAAGTGCTATATAGAAGTTTAGTTGGTTTAGCCCCAGAAAAAGTACAAACTAAAACAGTAAAGCACGTTGCCTTTAGGAAGGAGGCATCTTTTTCATATGAAAGAGAATATAGGTTTGATATTAGAGTTTGCAGTGACTTTGCAGAAAATGGTCATAGTCTTACATTAGATAATGTCTACACTTTAAATTTTGATATTTTAGTTAATCCCTTATTAAATCAACCTCAATATAAAAAAGAGAGGAAATATGTTAAAAGTTTAGGTTTTGAATCAAAATTATCCGATTCAGAGCTTGCTAAATGGCTTAATAAAGTTTGATTTTCAAACAGCTAAAAGATAAAAAGTAAAAAGGATGCAATATCAATTATACTTAGATGAAAGTGGTGATCACGGCCTAACCACTCTAAATCATGACTTTCCTGTATTCCTTTTATGCGGTGTTTTAGTCTCTGAAATTGAATATATTAGGTTAAGAGATGCATTGAATAATATAAAAAATAGATTCTGGGGTCAAAAAGAAGTGATTTTTCATAGTCGTGACATAAGGAAATGCGATAAAGAATTCTCTATTTTATTTGATTTAGAAATTAAAAAGGATTTTTATGAAAGACTTAATTCGGTGGTAAGCGATGTAGATTATACCGTCATTTCATCCGCTATCCAAAAAGATAAATACATTAGAAATTTTGGTCTTCTTTCCAATGATGTTTATGAATTAGCACTTTCATTTATAATTGAAAGATCTATTTTTTTTCTGGACAGCATCAAAGAGCGTGAAAAAGAATTAAAGATCATTATAGAAAAGAGAGGAATTAAAGAAGATAAAAAGCTAGACGAACATTTTCAACGTCTATTGGCTCGAGGTACTGCATTTGTATCAGCTGAGAGATTAAAAAAATATAATATTACGATCACATTTAATAGCAAACGAGAAAATATAAATGGTCTTCAACTTGCAGATTTGATTGCTTATCCTTTAGCTAGACATGTGATTGAACCTAAAAGAGCAAATCCATCTTTTGACCTTATTCAACCTAAAATTTATAGTAAAAACGGAAAACAGTATGGACTTAAAATCTATCCATAAAACAAAAAGCTCAACTTGCGCTGAGCTTTTCGCCGATCGGGGACACCCCAATCCATTTATCTTGACGCTGATTGCGGGTTCAGCGTTCGAAACCTTTGTAGATTCCCTACCCAAGGTAAAGAACGTTGCAAATATATGTCTATTTTAAATAACAACAACAACAACAACAATATAATTTCAAAAAATAGTGATTTTTATTTAAATTATGTCGAAAAGGAATTGTCAGAAAATAAAAAACCACAGTTGTCCAACAGTGGCTTTTGTTGCGGCCCGATCAGGACTAGTGGTCTTAAACAAGTCGACTTATTTTTTCGATCGGGGACACCCCAATCCATTTTTCTCAATACGAGCGTAATTCGCATCTTGAGACACAAATTTAAGTATAATTATTATAAATAGAAACATTTTTAGAATAAAATTAATAACCCATAGTTCATCATTCATAGCTAAATTTCAATGAACACACCAAGTTTTAAAGAAGATCATATAAGCCAGATACCAGCACTTCAGATGTTGATTAATTTAGGCTACACATATATTACTCCCACCGAGTCAGATAGACAACGTGGTGGCAAACACAGCAATGTCCTGCTAGATGATATCCTTAGGAGCCAGCTTCGTATCATCAATGCAAACAAGCACATAAGCTCTTCACGCACCACCTATATCAGTGATACCAATATAGAAAATGGCATCCGAGCATTACGTGAATTGCCAATGCAAGAAGGCTATGTTATTGCTTCAGAAGCATTATACAACCTACTCACACTTGGTAAATCTTTTGATCAGCAAGTAGATGGAGAGAAAAAGAGCTTCACCCTTCAGTATATTGATTGGCAGAATCTAGAAAACAATGTCTTTCATGTCACCGAAGAATTTTCGGTCATTCGCACCAATGGAAAAGACCATTATAGACCAGACATCGTCCTATTTGTCAATGGTATCCCTATGTGTGTGATTGAGTGCAAAAGGCCTGATATGAAAGATCCTATCAAACAAGCCATCAGCCAGCACCTACGCAATCAGCAAGAAGAAGGTATCAAAAACCTCTACGTTTTTGCACAAATCGTGCTTAGTATCGCCACCCAAGAAGGCAGTTATGCTACATTGGGTACCATAGAAAAATTTTGGGCACAATGGAAAGAAAAGTTTAATGGTAATACACTAGCAGAACGAAAATCAGAAGAAGATATATACAAGAGCAGGTTGCAAGGTTTAAAAAATAAGCCATTACCAATAGAAACTAAAGATAAATTATTTTCAGAGAGATTCAGATATGTAAGACAATACTTTGATGCCATAGAAGCTGAGCCAATTCTTCCTACAGCCCAGGACGAATACCTATATGGGTTATGCAGTCCAGAAAGATTGCTAGACTTAGTATTTGGATTTACATTGTATGATAACGGTGTAAAAAAAGTAGCGCGCTATCAACAATATTTTGCCATCAAAAAATCCATCCACAGAATAAACGAAACCATAGATGGCAGACGCAAAGGTGGAGTCATTTGGCATACCCAAGGAAGTGGCAAATCACTTACTATGGTCATGTTGGCACAAGCAATAGCCACAGAACCATCCATTCGAAATCCCAAAATCATCTTGGTAACGGATAGGACAGACCTGGACGATCAGATCACAGGTACTTTTCGCAAATGTGGCAAATTTGTAGAGAATGCTACCACTGGCCAAAGACTGGCTGAGTTATTATCTAGCAATACTGATGCAGTGGTGACCACCATCATTAATAAGTTTGTAGCTGCAATGAAAAAAATAAAAGAACCCTTTCTGAGCAAAGACATTTTTGTACTCATAGATGAAGGACACCGGACACAACATGGTACTTTTAATGTTGAGATGGAAAAAGCCCTACCACATGCTTGTTTTATTGCTATGACTGGAACGCCCTTATTCAAAAAGGACAAAAGCACAGCAACGAAATTTGGAGGCGTCATTGATGCTTATACAGTGGATCAAGCCGTAAAAGACAAAGCAGTAGTACCTTTATTGTATGAAGGTAGGCTTTCTCGCCAATCTGTAAATGACAATCCGATGGATACATTTTTCGAAATGATATCCGAACCTTTCAATGAATACCAGAAAGCAGATTTTAAGAAAAAATTCAGTAGAGCTGACCAGCTGAATGCGGCAGAGCAAAAAATGAAAATGATTGCATACGATATCAGTCATCACTTTGCAGACAATTGGAAAGGTACACCATTCAAAGGCCAATTAGTATGTGATAAAAAAATCAATGCGATCCGCTACAAATCCTACCTAGATGAATTTGGACTAGTAAGTTCTGAAGTACTCATTTCATCTCTTGATGATCGAGAGGGCGAAGATACTGCTTACGCTACATCAAGTGACCCAGAAAAAATATTTTGGAATAAAATGATGAGTGAACATGGTAATGCCAAAAAGTACGAAACCAATATCATAAATAGGTTTAAAAATCAAAAAGACCCAGAAATCATCATCGTGGTAGATAAATTATTGACTGGTTTTGATGAGCCAAAAAATACAGTGCTATATCTCACAAGAAACCTGCAAGGCCACAAATTATTACAAGCCATTGCAAGGGTCAACCGGATACATGACGATAAAGAATTTGGTTATATCATTGATTATTATGGAGTCATTAAAAACCTAGACACTGCCCTCGAATTGTACTCATCCTTTGAAGATTTTGATGAAGAAGATTTAGAAGGAACAATGATCGATATCAAAGAAGAAATTAAAAAACTACCACAAAAGCATTCAGAACTCTGGGATATCTTCAAGACAATCAGCAACAAACGAGATGCTGAAGCTTACCAGGTATTACTCAAAGACGAAGCTATTAGGGTGGTATTTTATGACAAACTTTCGGCTTATGCTAAAGCGCTCAAACTTGCATTGTCAGCACTTCAATTTCACAAAAATACGGAGCCCAAAACTATTGATCGATACAAAGAAGATCTCGCAATGTTTATGAAGCTAAGATTGGCAGTAATTGCAAGATATAGTGATACCATAGATTATAAACAATATGAAGGGCAGATTCAAAAGTTGATAGATACACACATTAATTCTGAGAAGGTAGAAATCATCACAGAAATGGTCAATATTTTTGATAAAGAAAAATTCCAGGAAGAAGTTGAAAGCACCACAGGAAAAGCAGCAAAAGCAGATAAAATAGCAAGCAGGACAGCAAAGCACATTTCAGAAAAAATGGATGAAGACCCAGCTTTCTATAAAAAATTCTCTCAAATGCTCCGGGAGACAATTGCAGATTACGAAGCTGAAAGATTAAGCGATGCACAGTATCTTACTAGAGTTAAAGAAATTATGGAGAATGTATTGTCGCATACAGATAGTGATATACCGGAGATTTTAAAGGACAAAGATGTAGCCAAAGCATTTTACGGAATCACATTGGAAGCCATGAAAGAAAAAATCTTTGACGAAAAACTAAATACTGACATATCTGCGGAAGTAGCTATACACATTGATGAGATCATCAGAAATGCCGTACTAGATATGAACAAACCCATCATTGATTGGCAGAATAAATCCAATA
Source organism: Saprospiraceae bacterium (assembly GCA_035299145.1). GTDB lineage: Bacteria > Bacteroidota > Bacteroidia > Chitinophagales > Saprospiraceae > OLB9. The sequence continues at coordinate 18,367 of DATGWZ010000021.1, read as the reverse complement.
TTACATGCAAGTTATTGATTGATATTGGTGATTACCTGATTGATGAAGTTAGAGACAAATACAAGGTCTCATCATTGACATTTGGTGATATGGATGCTATTGCTGACAAATGTATTTCAGTAGCTAAACTAAGATACAAAGGATGATAGATCAGATAGAATTTGGCTCCATTACCATTATTTATACACTCGAATATTCAGAAAGAAAAACATTAGGCATCACAGTGACACCTGATATGAATGTTTTAGTAAGAGCTCCGTTGGATGCATCACCTGACAAAATACGTGAAAAATTAAAGACCAAAGCACCATGGATAATCAAGCAAAAGAGTTTCTTTTTATCCTTTCACCCAAAAACACCAGAACGCAAATACATAAGTGGTGAAACTCATTTATATCTTGGGAGGCAGTACAGATTAAAAATTATTTTAGGCTCAACAGAGTCTGTAAAGTTGAAGGGAAAATTTATTGAAGTAACAACCCTTGATAAATCGAATGTACCTTCACTAATGAAGGCATGGTATCTAGAACGTGCCAGACATAAATTTAATACCCTAGCTATACCATTGATTGCACAGTTTTCAAAATACAATGTCAATCCATCATCTATCATACTTAGAAACATGTCTTCTAGATGGGGAAGCTGTACGCCAAAAGGAAAAATAATCCTAAACCCAGAATTAATTAAAGCCCCAAAGAGATGCATTGAGTATGTCATCATACATGAACTATGTCACTTAGTACACCACGACCACACCCAAAAGTTCATAGATTTACAAACAAAAGAAATGCCCGATTGGTCCAAATGGAAAAGTAAACTAGAAAATATGATGGTGTAAAAATATAGTTCTCCATTTCAATATATATTAAATCATTAGATTTGTGTTTAAAATCTAATCAATAAAACAGCTTTAGTTATGTTGCCACTGAAATCAGATAATATTTATCCAAAAAACGATGAAAATTTAAAGGCAATTGCTGCATTTTATTTTGATCAATATGATAATCTTGATTCATCAGGTTTCCTTGATGTTATAAATAATTACTCATCACTTAGCTTAAACCAAATTGAATTTATATCCAAGAAAATATCAGAAGGTTATGAGCGTGTCTTTGAATCAAATCTAAAGGGTACAAAAAAAATAGAAAATCTTTTCAAATATGCAATTGAAGCAATTAGATTACAGCCTAATGAAGTAAAAGGTAGTTTAAATAGAATTCGAATAACAAATGAATTTAGGGATTATCTTGCAACCTCAGAGTGTAAATTTGATTTATTGGACGAAGTAAAAAGAGAAGAGTTAGCTATGAGTTACGATGGCAGATTCATAATAGAAAGATTTCATAAAGAAAATAATATTAAAATCGAGTTAGCTCAAGAATACTTTTTTGAGCTACAGAGATTTTTATACTTATGTAGCTTAAGTACAAAAAAATTAGCTCCATCAAAAGAACTTGATAAGATATGGCATACTTTTCTTCTATTCACCAAGGATTACAAACACTACTGTTTAAACCATTTAGGTAAATTTATTGATCATGTTCCTTCAGTGACAAAAGAAGATGAATCATCAAATGAATTAATTTTATCAAATACAATCGAGTTTTATATTTCTGTCTTTTATGAAGATGTAAATTATGATATTTGGTATCCCGAAGAGCAATATCAAAGCGAATGCACTGATATCGATAGTGATTTACAAAGCCAAATTGATAATCATAATAGTAGATCTTACGATGAGTCAGCTGAATTTAGAACAAAAAGTTGTGTTTTTAATGGAACTTGTTATACAATAGGCCAAGGTTGCGTAGGAGAAAACCCAAACGATTTATAAAATCATCTTTTTCTCCTATTTAGGTGTATTATCCACTTTCCCCAATAGCACAAGCATTTATAGGACTTGTAAACTTGTTTGAAAGCTTCAAATTATCAAGATATTTATTACTTTTGCAAATAACAATTATTTCCATGAAACATTTATATACAATACTAGGTCTTTTGCTTTGTTCAAATATCCTTTTCTCTCATACCCAAATCTCCATAGACAGCGTCTCAAGTTATATTGGCCAACATGTAAAAGTTTGTGATAATATATCGGATGCATTCAGGCCAGCTGGAGAGAGTAGCATTACATATCTTAATTTTGGTGGAAAATACCCTGATCATAAATTTACAGTGGCCATTTTTGCAAAGGACCTTGTTAATTTTCCGTTTTCCCCAATAGAAAAATATAAGAATCAAAATGTCTGCGTAACAGGTATGGCAGCAGAATATAAGGGAAAGCCACAAATTAAAGCTAAGTTTCCGGACCAAATAGAATTGAAGTAATTAAAATAACGTGAATTTATCCTATTCTATAAAATAAAAAATAATCATGCTACATCAAGACATTTATCAAAAAGCTATTTTATTCGCTACTGCAAAACACCAAAATATTGGACAGACAGTACCAGGTACTGACCTACCTTATTTAGTACATCTGAGTAATGTCTCCATGGAAATCATTTTTGCATCACAATTTACATCTTCATTTGACACGGGATTTGCAGTTCAATTAGCTTTACTTCATGACACCCTGGAAGATACCGATACAACATTTGAAGAATTATCATCAATCTTTTCTACTAGTGTTGCGGATGGTGTACTTGCACTTTCAAAAAATAAATCACTACCTAAACAAGATCAACTTAACGATAGTATCCAAAGAATTGTATTACAACCTAAAGAAGTTTGGAGTGTGAAATTAGCAGACAGAATTACAAACTTACAACAACCTCCATCGCATTGGTCTCCAGAAAAGATTTCTAATTATCACACTGAAGCAAAAATTATACTCGACAGTTTAAAAGGTGCCAATCCATACTTGGAAGATCGCCTTGCAGCTAAAATCATAGAATACAAATCCTACTTTTAACTATTTCATAAAAGGTAGTGATGATTTTTCTTTGCATTAGCAAACTAAACATATATTTGTCAATCTAATTATAATACTCTCTAAATCTTGTATACAAGAAATCAATAAATATGAAAACTTTAATTTTATTCTTTATCGGTAGCTTTTTTATTATGTTGTCATGTGATAGGGATGAAAATAAAACAAATTGTAGTGATTGTCCTAGTGTAAGTTACGATTGTGACAAGGAAGGAGGAGAAATAAAATGGACACTAGATGACAAAGATGAAAAAATATCTGGCGGATACATCACAGCAAATCAAAATGATATTAATGGTTTTCAACATTCTATTTCCATTTCAGGAAAATTTAAAAACTGTTCTGAAGATATATTCGGAATTACGAAGCCAAATAATTCTGAATTTGGCATAGGTTTATACGAATTTTATTCTATTTCAGCTAAAGTGGAAGATGATTGTAATTCGCAATTAGTGATTGGTGACCAAGGTATAATTGAAATAAAAAGTTTTGATGGTAAAAATGCTTCTGGAACTTTTCAAATATTAGATATAACTTCAGGAGTGACTCACTGTATGCCTGATTGGTGGCTAATTAAAGGCACATTCACCAATGTTCCTATATATTGAATATGTCAATGAATCTATTACAAACATCAGATATAAATGCAATAATCACTGGCTTTATAAACAACCACATCCGATTCCACACCATCCAATTATTCCGAAAATCAGGATCCACAGAATATACACTAGAAGGCACAGGAGTACTAACTGACTTTTATGGAGTATTATGCCTATTTACATCAAGCCACATTGTAGACAACTCGTTTGAAGAAAATCATCTTTACTTCAAACTTGGCCCTGAAGAATATATCCTGTGTACTGGCACCACACAAGAATCAGAAAGAAAAAGTAATCTTACAATATCATATATCATTCTGGACCTACCTATAGCTGAATCATTAATCGAAATAGGATACAAATTCCTAACCAATGACAAAATACTCCCAAACCATAATACACTAGAAACACCACAATATGCAGTAGTTGGCTTCCCAAAACCCACCAGTGGCCAGGAACAAGAAATTACTCAAACAAATGGATCATACATATTAAGCCCAATGGCACCAGATAGCTATTATGACAACAACATCTACACCAAAAAAGATAACTTCATCATATCATACGCACAGCCACAAGAAATCATGACCGGCATCAATGACAAATCCAAAGAGCTATACGACATGAGTGGTAGCGGCCTTTGGTATTTTTCCATCACAAAGAAAGACGAAACTATCGAATATGACTACCATCTTACTGGCATCATCACAGAACTCTACATCCATAAAAGACATCAATTCCTAATAGCCACAAAAATCAATCTAATCACCGAGCAACTAAAGGCTGCCATTTCATAACTCATAGATAAAATATAACCAAACCATCCTCCAGCACTCTTCCTTCCTTCACTCATTGCTTTACACTCACACTCCAGTGCCTTCAGTTCCCGTTGCATTCCATTCACTCATACACTCAGAGAGCTTCCGTCATACACCACCAATGAAAGACTACGTTTTAGCATAAGTATCTCCGTCACGCCATTCCACTCAACCCTACCCCTATTCCATTCCGTAAGCAGCTATGATTTTAATGGATACCGAAATTTATTTCGGTAAAGAATTTAATGTATATACTTAATAAAGCACAGTAAATCATAGCTACCCTTACTCCATTCCATACCTTTTATTCGTTTCATTCTATTCCTACAATACCCATGCATTATGCAGGATTCTTTGGGGTCCCGTTTCCATAAATATGTAGTAAAATGTATATCAAGTATTGTGTAGCAAAGGTCCAGGGAATGATTAGGCATTAACTTTTAGTAAAATACTGTTTCCGTTTTTATCAATAATTAACTTTTATAAATGCTGTCCTTACTCTTGTTTTATCTTTTTTATTGATAATTACAAAATACAAACCATTATGAAGATTTATCATGGGATACATAAAAATACCTTGTTCATTATTTTCGCTTTTTACAATAAGTTCTCCTAAAACGCTGTACACGCCAAAAGAACTAATAGAATTATCGGAATTATTAATTATTATTTCATTTTGATTAAATGTGAACAAATTTGTTCTATTTACATTTTCTGTAAAGCTTAGCTGGTCACCATCAATCCCATCACAATTTTCGTCTATCCCATTAATGGTATCATCCAAAGCTGCATAATTTATCAAGCTGTCCAGATCATTACAATCTTCTGTACTAATAAAGCCATCATTATCCAAATCAAAAATTACCTCACCATCACAGTCTTCGTCTATTGAATTATTGTAGATTTCAATCTCTCCTGGATTAATGTTAAGGTTAGAATCGTCACAATCTTCGAAAATACCATAACCATCACCATCTTCATCTGTTATACCTACAATTCCATCACAATTTTCATCAATACTATTATCTGGAATTTCTAATAATGATGGATTAGCATTATAATTATTATCATCACAATCACCTCCTTTTACTGTAAAACCGTCAATTGTGTTTTCACAAGTGGTTATTCTATAACTACTATCACCAAATCCATCTTTATCATTATCCAAAAACAGAGCTTTTCGATTATTACAATGTGAAATACATAAAATAATGGTAGATTTATTTACTCCGCCTGTAAATTCAGACCTATCTACTTGACCTGTTGATATTAAGTCGCCATTAATATTGAAATTTAACAGATCAACATATGTGTCGCCGTCCAAATAAGAATAACTTATAAAACCTTTTCTTCCGTATGATAGATCTTGTATCCCATTTGGAAGAACTTTGAAAATAACTACCGAATCCATAATGTTTGAATTTATATTCCATTTAAAAGAATTTCCAATAAATAAATTATCTTCATCATCAATAGCAATAGTTCTGCACTTTAGATTGAATCTCTTGGTATCTGTTATTCTAAATATACCATTATTCCCAAACAAAGTATCAGTATCCCCGTATTTGTTTTCTTTCTTTACATGAACTATGGATTTTAGATCATTTTCGCCCGCAACATTATAACACTTAAACACATTTCCTGATTCAGAAACTATAAAGTCAACATATTTACTCTCTGAATCTAAATAACCATTAATCCCATATTCTTGGTCAATACTAAAATCTGTATTTATTATAAACATGGATGATTTCCCATTTTGAGATGGATTAGAATCAACAAAAATGTAAAATTTATTCTGATGATTAATAAACTTAGCTTTTTTTAAATTGCTGATGTCAAGCGCTAGTTTAATTATTTTAGGTTGTCCTACTATTTCACCATCTTTACTTAAGTAAATACCAATAAGTGTATCATTTTTATCTCTAGGTTTAACTAAAGCTATAATAGTTCCATCTTCTTTTAAGCCAAATGCAATTAACTCTAAACCTTTAGTTGTCAAGGAGTCCAAATTGATAAGAATCTTGCCATCATCATGAAAACTATTGTCATATATTCCATTTTTATCTAATTTAAAAAAAAGTACTTTATTGGATGAGCCTGTAGAAAAATTGCCCCCAATTATAATATTGTCACCTTCGTCAACTAACATGCCGATAGGTTCCTCACTGTCATATGATGGAACTTCGTTGGAAACTCGCAAAAATTTAAATCCGTGTGGATTGGTGACATCATTTGAGCGAAAAGTAATATCAACATTTAAGTTTGGTAAAAACCTAGCCAACAAAACATCCGTTTGATAAAATACAGTGCGGGCTCTAGCTGCAACAAGGATTTTACCATCAGATTGAAAAGCAACACTACTTGGAGATACGTTACTAAGACCTACTTTATACGAATAACTGTGTATAACACTACCTTGAGAATGCATTCGAAAAACAAGTATTAGAGTAAGGTACAGAGTCAGAAATATGGAAGTTTTCATAAAAATAATTTAATTTGTATAATCTAATTAATGATCGTTAATACACTTCAAAGAAGCAAATATACTATTTTATTTGAAAAGCAACAATTATGAATTTAGTTTTATATCCGCATCATTCAATCGGCCTTGCAAACTTGTTTGCAAGACGAACATCTGATCGTCGAAGTTTCTAACTTCGATCTTACCTATTATTTTTGATTGCCCAATCCTTCTTTATGACACCACACTCATAACTCCTATCTCATAACTCATCTCTCATAACTCATCTCTCTTTTCATACCCTATACTCAAACCCCTAACTTCATATGCTGTGTGCCAAAGGCACTTCTTTTTTATCGGGCGCTTGCTCCTTTCAGTCTGCTGCTTTCACCCTTTTACGGTAAAGCGGAGTTCAAACTTTGGTGTTGATTTCTAATTATACAGCATCTGATGTCTCTTGAAGCTATTTCCACTGTATAGGAATATTGTTCTTTGCTAATTGGAGAATTTAAATTTTGGTATTAAGGTAAATAAACCTACTTTTGATTTATTATTTATTCACAATTCCTTATGATGCGTTATTTTTCTATATACTTAGTAATGTTCTTTTTGCTATATTCTGGTTTAAGTATTCAAGCTCAGCTGTTGATGCCTTACCTTTTCGAAAACGAAAAATATGGATTTATAGATTCAACTGGTAGTGTTGTAATTCCTGCTGCTTATGCAAAAGTAGAAGATTATTTTCATTCTGAAAAGGCTTTTACAGTTGCCTATGATGATGAAAATAAAGCACAATATATCCTTCGAAATGGAATGGTATTCCAACAATCTGGTAATGCAAGTGCCAATTATGTAGAAAATTTTGAAGAAAATGACCAAAAAGCTACAGCTGTTTGGAAAGACATTATTGCATTTAAAAACAATTCTGAAATCACTTATTTTCATCTAAAAAATGGGACACAAATCAAGGGAATCTTAATAAACCATCAAGACAATTTAAATTGGTTTCCATACAACCTACATAATTTAAAAGGTAATTACGTTAAATTTGCAATCGCCCGCTATGGAATTATTAAAATACAAACAGCTCCTGGCCAGTACAATTTCTTTGATGCCAATTTAAAAGCAATTTTCAAAAAGCCATTTACTGATGGAACTGTTATTGATAATCAATATTTCATAGTAGCCGATGAAAATAAAAAATGCGCTATCGCTACTCGCGATGGAAAGATCAGTACTCCTTTCAATTGGTATGGCTTGGCACCAAGTAAAAAAGCTGGAACATTTATTACGAACCCATCTCATGAAAATATAGGTGACAAACAGATAAAGTCAGGAGTCATCAATTCAAATGGTAATTATATCGTTCAACCTAAACATGATAAACTAAACAGTCTCAATGAGCAATGGCTGATGTCAGTCACAGAAGAAGGCACATCCATATTAGATCACAATGGTAATGTCTTAATCGGTGCTGATAAAAGATTTACAGATCACTTATGTGGGAACTTGTTTATTCGTAATTATGGGAGAGGTTCTGTAGTCATAAACGCTCACACAGGAATTTCTATGCCTGATACATTTCTAAGCGTTGCCGCTCATCCAAGAAACGTAGCTGATGATTTCATTCTTGTATATAAGAAAGGCAACAGAACTGGCATTATGGATCAAAATGGCAAGATACTCTTAGATAGTGATTACAACAATATTCATCGTATGGAAGTAGGTAAGAAAAACTATTTCTTGGGAATAGACGAGAAGGGTCGCCAAACCCTTTTGACTTCTGATTTCAAAAAGTTATTCGGGATAGATTTTGATAAAGTGGAAGGTTATTATGGATTTATCAGGCTCAAAGATGGAGAATTTTATGGCTTAGCCAATACTGAAGGTTTACTAATTCTGCCAGTTCAATACAAAGAAATTATTATTTCTCAATCGTTTACAGAAAATATTATATATGCGAAAAAAACGACGACCTTTTTAGCATTTAGTGAAAGCGGAGAGCGAATGCATCAGAAGGATTGTATGCATCCTACGGAAAGACGTAAAAAGTATTACTTACCCTACGGCAAAAAGGGTGAGGCGCAAACCCTTTTATTGTATGATGGTACCGAAGTAAAAGCACCTATGAATTGGGGAACCCGTTTTCCGATGGATGTGATAGAGAGTCCTGTAGGCCCATTAGTGGTGTTAGAATCGCCAAGCAATTACACCCTATACAATTCAAAATTGGAAGCCATTCAGCCAGAAAGAACAACTATTCCTCGTAAATATGGCAATCCACCTTCTTTTGCAAGTACAGGGATGATGCCTCTTTTTACAATAAATCCCAATGCAAAACCAGACCCAGCCCCACAAGTAGAAAATCAAAAATCAGACGTAGTAGTATCAACACAGCAAAATAAATTAGAAAAAGACATACCAGAATTTGTTAATCAAGATCTACAAGGCGAATATATTACAGGCTGTGGTGTAATGGACGCCACTGGTAAGTGGGTGATTACTCCCAAAAAAAACGCACGTATGGTGCCAGTTTCTTGGAATGTTGTATTAGAATACGAGTTACATGGCCTTGAAAAGGATACTTGGAATCCCCATACCCTACACATTGTCCATACAGATAAGCCTAAAAAAATTGATATTGCTGGGGCGAATATTTCTGGTACTAAACCATGGAAAACAGCACTTATATATCAAAAAGAACCTTTAACTGCAAAAACTTATTGTAGTTATATCACAACTGAAGGGGAACTCCTTTCACCGTTTCAGTTCCATAAAGCTCCTGACACATTAAAATCATTTAATTTAGTGACCGTTTACGAGAACAATACTAATAATTACTCAATCATCGACAATAGAGCAAGATTAGTGGCAAATTTGGGTAAATTAGAAAGAGCACATTCGTATTTTAATGGAGGGTATGCTGGAGTAGAAAAAGATGGCAGATGGGGCATTGTGGATAGCATAGGTCAATGGGAGTGGCCAGCTAAGTATGGAGAAATTAAAATAGTTCAATCTGGTAAGTTGGTCCAAGATTATATTGACAAACAGTATCGGCTTTTTAATTGGCAACAGCAAGAAGTGTTAACAGCTTCTTCAGATTTTAACCTAATAAAAAGTGAAATTGGACACTACTTCATTAATTATACAGTGGACAAAGAGAAAAGATGCGCAATTTTTAATGACAAAGATCAATTGGTTACTGTAGTCAATGATGGACATTTTTTCGGTATGAAGAATGTTGAAGGTTCAATATCCCGTTTTGCAGAGTTTAAAAACGAAACATTTAAGTCTTTTTATTATGATATCAATCAAAATCTAATTTTAAGAAGCTATAAATAAAAAATAAATTGAAGATCGTTGGATTCGAATTTCAGAATCAGCAGTCCATCATAAGTTTTTTTCTTTGACGATTTTACCAATACCAGATCGTCCAAGTTTCTAACTTCGATGAACCCTTTTGTAATAAACAGCAAAGACTCCTTTTTATTCACTTCCTTCATTAAACCTTAAACAATTCCTCCTTTAACTCTTCTCAAACCCTATACTCAAACCCTATACTCAAACCCTATACTTCATAAGCTGTGTGCCAAAGGCACTTCTTTATTTGTCGGGCGCTTGCTCCTTTCAGTCCGCTGCGTTCGCCCTTTCACAGGTTATATGGCATACTGTCTCAGCCATAGACCAGAATGTTCCAGCCACTTCCTTTACTCATAGCGCTTCATGTTCATAGAGTACGCTCAACTCAATCCCAAAACAATTGTACACTATGCCCATGAACGCTATTTTTATCCAGTGCTCTGTCAAGATAAGTAGTTAGATTATAATGGGAGCTATTTTTTCAAAGATCATGGCAAAAAACGCAGACATAGCAGGAGCTACGGCGAGTATTTTTAACGCAGAGATTTGAAAAAAGAGACACATTTTATTAAGTAATTTATCTTGACAGAGCACTATACGCTAAGTGGCTTTGTCGCAGTTACATAGTATCTACCATATAGACAAGTACCGTTACACTATATGTGCCATATTCCTTGTCATTATGTTAGATACTATGTGTATTCATGCTTACATTCTGGCGGCTATGGCTGGCAGTATTTTCACTGCTATCTGTATATGTGCCATCACATCCACATCATGTACCCTTTGGGATCATTGCATTTACATCATGTGTATGCATGGCACATCTACCGCAGCTCATTTTACTTGATTTTGGGGCAGCCATTTGGGGCCATCTGATACACACAGCCATAGTTTGTACCTCACATTTCTCCTGTGTGCACCATATGGCCCGCTGCCCCTAGACTTCTTTCTTCTTTATATTACCACCTCTGGTGGTATGTTTTTTATGGCATATTCAAGGCTCAAGGCTGTATACCCTGACAAACCCACATTATTCACCAGAACTTCGTCATGAAGGTTGGAAATACAATAAAATATGGAGATTTGGAAAATAAGGCATAGCAGAGCTACGGTGCATTTGAAAACTTCATATTTTGAAGTAGTTTCAAGCTGTAATAGATTTTCTGGTGATTAATGTGGGTTATAGTGTTCGTACCTCACAAACTTCTTAACCGAGCCTAAAGGCATCGGAGAAAATCCACTCCCTGTTTTCACCACTTCTAGTGGTATGATTTCAGTTGCAATTGTCAGGTATCAAGGCTGTTTTCCTTATTTCATATGCATTCTTTTGTATAAAGTAATCACCTTATTGAATAACCTTATATATTTGTCCTTGAAAGCCATAAATAGATCCGTAAACAAACGTATCTTAAGTGTTTAATAACGAATGTCATACCCACACTTTCGTATTTTGATAGTATTTAATATGATTCGTAACCCAATAGGTTATAAAATAAATTTTAGAACTATAGTTAAGTCTATCACAAAGTTATGGGCAATTATAAAATACAAATTAAAATAAAAAATATATGGATATTTTTAACGGAAATATACAACTCGAAGAAAATATTTTCAATGCTTTAAATTGGGGGATATATTTGAGAGATACCACTAAAGGAAGATTAGTTCCTTTCATTTTTTTGTACAATGAAAAAGAACTCGTAAAAACAATTGTTTTTCAAGAAGATGAAGATAATTATTTAAGAGCAATAGAAATTCTTACTAAAAGTGAGATGGTTTTTGATCAATATTACATTGGTTATGAAGGACAAATGATACTTGACGATATTCAAATACCAATAAACACAATAATCGTGAAAGGCATTGATAAGAGACAAGAAACAGGATTATTTATTATTCAAAAGTTTGAATTGAATGATAATTTCAAAAAAATAGGAAACCCTGCAATTTTAGATCAAATTCCAATGGAATTAGAAAAATCAGTTGTAGATAATCCTGACTTTTCTTCGTCTCAAATCGGATTTAACATTCTAAAAGTTAAAGATAATGATAAAATAAAAGTTGTTGGCTTAGTCAGACATCACTGTGAATCTGAAATAAGTTACAGTATTAAACAATTTTTAGAATCAAATTTAAATAATTTTGAACAAGAAAATTTAAGTGGAAATTTTGATATAGACATTCAATATAACGATAAACTAAGAAAGGAATTTTTAGCTTATATAATCAAGGATGCATTTTATTCAGTTATTAACTCAGAATTGGTAACCTCGCAATTTACATCAAAGAAAATTGGAATTACTTTGAATGTAACTTACAATAAGGAAGTTTTGTTAAATGAAACTACGAATGACGCAGTTGATGAAATAAATGAGCTATTAGAGATAATGGGGAATGTTAAGAAACCTAAAATAGAAGATACTAAAGAAAAAAATAGGACTAAAAAATGGTGGGAGTTTTGGAAATAAAAAAAGCTAAGAACAAGCCTTGCTGTTTTCGGTTCAAAATATGACTTGGTAGCAATGCAAGGCTATATTCCAGTATATTTTACACCGAAAATATTGACTAAACTTGTCACGATCAGTGTGAGCTGCCTCCCCAATTATTTGCTGCTGATCGGTTTTTAAATATGAAATGTCGTGTTTTGGTAAAAGAAACATCTCATCTTCTCCCCTCATCCTATCAGCATACTTTGCCCTAATTTCCTTTTCAAGACGTTCATATTCAGTTTCTGCCATGCTACTATTATTATAAGCCATAACTTTCAGCAGCAACAATTCTTGTTGCAAAGTAATATCATCATCTGGTGCAAAATCTTCTTGATCATCGCTATGGTCCATAATCCCATTATTTTTTAGAATGGTCGAGGTGGCTTATTTGTATATTATTCTTAAATGGATAACTGCATTACATAGTTATACTAGACCGAACAATCCTTACATATACCAACAAGAACACAATTCATTTGATGGACAACATATTTGTCGGGTACAGAATATTCAACAGGTGAAGCCAAACATTCAATTGTTTCACACTGAGTACATCGAAAATGAAAATGATTACCCATTTCTGGTTTATCATCGCATTTCACACAAACAGCAAAATACTGTTTTCCATCATCGGCAACAATCTTATGGACAATCTGATCTTCGCAAAATCGGTTTAAGATCCTGTAAATTGTTGCCCTGTCAGCAATGACATCCATTTGCTTTATAATTGAATCTTGGCTCATTGCTCTTCTTTTGCTTGTCAGAAGAGACAAAACAGCTTCTTGGGTTAAGGTATTTCTACGTTTCATCATACCACAAAGTTAGCTAAAAAATATTAATGCGACAAATTTGCAATAATTTAATGCGATTAAGTCGCATTAATGCAATAATATAATACCTTTGCAAATCGAATTAGCAAATAAAATGACATCAAGACGAAAATTCATCTTACAATGTAGTTTGGCTTTATCTGCCTTGGAGTTTTTATTTCCTTATAAATCAATTACAAAAATTAATAAAATGGTTGAGAGCAAAAATTTTGATGTAATTATAATTGGTGGCAGTTATGCAGGCCTTTCATCTGCAATGGTATTAGGTCGTTCCTTACGGACCGTTTTAATCATTGATAATGCAAAACCATGTAATATCCAAACACCGCACGCTCATAACTTTTTAACGCAGGATGGCAAAACACCTAAAGAAATATCAACAATTGCAAAGCAAGATGTGGAAAAGTACAAAACTGTAAAATTTTATCAAGGATTTGCGATGAACGCAGTTAAAAAAGAAAATGGTTTTGAAGTAGTAACAGATACGGATGAAAAGTTCTTTGCTAAGAAATTAATTTTCGCAACTGGGATTAAGGATATACTTCCTGACATTAAAGGTTTTGCAGAATGTTGGGGAATATCTATAATACATTGCCCTTATTGTCATGGCTACGAACACCTTAATCAAAATACTGGAATTATTGGAAATGGGCATAAAGCCTTTCACCTGGCATCTATGGTAAGTAATCTTACAAAAAAGGTAAAGATTTTAACGAATGGAAAAGCAGATTTTGATGCTGATCAATTGGAAAAGCTTAATAAGCACAATATAAAAATTATTGAAACTAAAATATCCAAAATAGAACATAAGAACGGATACATACAAAATCTAATTTTAGAAGACGGAAATCAAATATCTTTTGAAGTTGCATACGGTGTAATACCATTTTCACAACAATCGAATATTCCAGTTTCGCTTGGATGCGAACTTACAGATCAAGGATATATCAAAGTAGTAGCTTTTCAAAAAACCACTGTACCCAATATTTTTGTTTGTGGTGACAATTCAAATATGATGCGTTCTATAGCAAATGCAGTATCGAGTGGAAACATAGCAGGAGCTGTTGCAAATGGGGAATTAATAAATGAACAATTTTAATTTTATGATAGAAGTTTTTATTACAGATATTCAAAATATATCACAAGCGCAAGCTGTTTCTGCAATAATTCAAAAAGAAATTCCTGAATTTACTATTCACTATGATTTTAATGAAACCGCTTTACAGTTTCCTTGTGGCCATACAATTTTGCGAGTAGAAGGCATTAGAATTAATTGTGATAAAATTATGGAGACAGTAAGATCTCAAGGATTTAAATGTGAAATTTTGGAAGACAAAATTTGTTCAAACAAGGAAGTTAAGAAAGAGTTTTGGGAAGAAGCATTTAAGGGCAATCAAGAAATGTGGGGCTTAACTCCAGCTAAATCAACTGTTTTGGTAAATCAACTTTTTGTTGAGAATAAAGTAAATTCTGTTCTAATCCCAGGTATAGGATACGGACGGAATGCACAAATTTTCATAGACAATGGAATGACTGTAACAGGAATTGAAATTTCAGAGACTGCCATTGAATTAGGTAAAAAGCATTTTGGAAACCAAATGACTATTTACCATGGTTCAGTTATGGATATGCCATTCGACAACAATACATACAACGGAATTTATTGCTATGGACTCATTTATCTACAAGATAAAACTGAAAGAGAAAAGCTAATTCAAGATTGTTTTAATCAGCTCACTGAAAACGGATTAATGGTTTTTACAGCAATTACAAAAGATGCCCACACATATGGTAAAGGAACATTCATCAGTAAAGATAGATATGAAATGTTTGGTGGGGTACAAATATATTTTTACGATATAGAATCAATTACAGAAGAATTTGGACAATTTGGATTATTTGAAATTTCAGAGGTTAATGAAAACTATCCTTTTTATTTGATAAAGTGTAGAAAATTTGTTTAGTTTGCTTTTACCAAATAAGTAAATTATTTCACAAGCATTCACAGATCAGCATACTTATCCCTAATCTCCTTTTCCAATCGTTCGTATTCAGCATTTGTCATGCTACTTTTATTATAAGCCATAGCTTTTAGCAGCATCAACTCCTGTTGCAAAGTAATATCATCATCAGGTGCAAAATCTTCTTGATCATCGCTATGGTCCATAATCCTATTATTTTTTACTAATGCAAATCTACCACTATAAATCCAAATAAGCTACAATCCCTTTTTGAAACCACCTAGTATAGTCAATCCCAAGTTTATTTTTACCTCACAATTCAGATACAAAGTTAGCTACGGGAAATGAAATGTGCATGGTCCACTACGTTCTCCACCATACACTTATTCATACCCTCGCGCTGTTATGTACCTGTCAGTGTAGTCGAGTTGGTTGCACATTTAGTTTTTCATTTTATATTTATTAGTTATGAGTGTTTTAGCAGATGTAGTAGGTCTTTTTGAGTTAGGTAAGGTTGTGATTAGTTCAGGAGTTTATGCAGCTACTTTAGAGCGTTCACCGTTAGGTCCTTTTGTTCGTTATTGTTTAGAGCGTCATGTATTGGGTGATTGGGGTATATGTCATCCAGATGATATGGTTCATAATGATGCAGCAGTTTCCGGTGATGATCGTATTTGTTCTGTATATTATGTTCCTCCAGGAGTTTATAGACATCAGAGTACAGTTTTAGTCGTTACAGATGCAGATAGGTCTTGTACTACAGTGCTTTTTGAGCCTGAGTTTTAGGTTTTATTACCATTTCTTTTATATTAAGAATTCAAGAAAATTTAATCTTTTAATTATTAGTACTTTAGCCAATAAAAAGAGTTGGTTAAAGAGTAAATTGTAATTGCATATAACCCATTATACTTTTATAAAAAATAACAATTGTATTACTAAATCGCAAATTTGGTACTTCTTTTTAGAAATATAAAGATTAAAATGATATCTATATTTGAGAATAAGCTTAAATTTGACAAAATTAGTTCACTAGAATTACAACTTTATTCATTTTAGAATAATTTGCTGTTTACATCTTAATTTGTAGAAGGGTTTCAAGTTTTAAAAAAAATGAAATTAGGTATATTTACTTTCAAAATTAAATAAATTTATGAATTTCGATCCAAATAATTATATTAATTTAATATTCAGTTCCACAATTCTTGGATATTCTTTTTTGTTTTTAGCATTGATCTCGTTATTTTACATTCTTTTCACAGTTAATAATACAAAATCGTTCACTATTTATAAGTTTCAAAGAGATTATAAAAATATTTTATTGACAGTATTTTTCTTATGGTTTTCTATTTATTGGATATTAATTGCAATCCAATGGTTTAATTCTTATTCTTTTTACACAAAACCATTTAATTATATCTTTATATCCTTTACTACACTATTAATAACTACATTCATTTCTTTTTCAGATTATATAAATGATTTAATTGATCCAAATTCACACATTAAAAATAAAGATAGAAACGATAATATTATAAAAATATCAGAAAAAATTAAGCGTGAAAAATTAATTATTCTGTATAACACAATTGAAGATCTTAATTCAATTCTATCAATTGAACAGCCATTGGAATTAAATATACTTGGATATAAGGGTTGGGGGGATGGAATAAATGACATATATAAAGATTTCCCAGCTAATTTAAGATCTGGTGATTATTGTTATAGTATTAACAATACAACTATCAAATTAATAATAAGTTTGGAAGAAGTTTATACACGGTCACATACAACTAGATTAGAGATTAAAACTTGGATAAAAACTCGATTACAATATTTACCTTGTAATTATATAATTAATGAGATTATTATGCGCAACCCAAAATTATTCAATCCAAGACAATTAGATGTTTTTGATAAAAAAGAAATCCTAAGTTTTATAAAAAAAGTACTAATTAGAGCCGAAAAAGAGAAATATTACGAAGAAAGAATAGCTTCAGAAAGTATTTCTTTTTTGTTCGAAGATTTTCTTTTTAATAATTTTTTCTTGTTTATGGGTGTTGGTGGAAATTTAATCATTCCTAACTCTTTTTTCACAAAACTAAACAGACTTTTTCTTGGTATTTTAAAATTCATTGTAATTGGAGCTTTAGTTTTGGTCTTTATTCAAAATTAATAATTACCAAACAACCTGAAGATATTTTAATTTGTTTATTTTATTTCTTTTAAAATAAATAAAAATTATCTAGCATTTTAAAACACCAATAAATCTAAATAATCTTGTTCAAAATCACTACTAATAGTTATGTACTCACCATCACACCCATATTATTCATCTAATATTTTACATCCAGCTTGTCTTGACCCAATTATCCTATAACAAAAATTAATAATGTGTTTATCGTTAATTAAAAGTCTCCACAACAAATGAGCATGAAGTCTTATTATCTTTACCAATACAATCATGCTTAACAAATTAAATCAAAATACAATACTGTTCTAAATCTGTTTGGCTTTAACAATATTATAATGCAAGCCTTAATAAAAAAATCTCTTAATATGTCTAAATATGACAAAACAAATAAAAAATCATTAATAAGCATTTTATGAAAGTAGCTTTTTCGACATCTACCTAAATTAAAACATAGGTAAAACATTTTTCCACTTCCATAATCTTTACATAAGCTACTTTCGTATAGTTCTGTGGGTTCGGAATTTCAGAATATTCCAATATTAATAAAAATAAAAACCGACCAGCAAAGATAATCCCTGCCCTAGCTTTGTAAAGATCGAGCCTTGCAGGTTTCGGTATGAATGTCTGTTTCGTAGAAAAATTGACAGAGTCAATTTAAGACATGAACCGTGCTGCACACCAGCACGGCGTATTAGAAAGCTTTATCTTAAGACATTC
>DATGWZ010000020.1:0-101579 GCA_035299145.1 Saprospiraceae bacterium | reverse complement strand
GCGCCGCATGTAATTACTAAGATCACTGCGTTACCTGTCATATTGCTTGTACAACCTGTGGTTGCATTGGTTGCCACCACAGTATAGGTGCCTGCAGTACTTTGTACAGGGAAGTTTAATGCTGCTCCTGTTCCTGCTACTAGTGCACCTACATTACCACCATTAAGTTGTAATTGGTAGTTGACACCTGTTTGAGTGCCTGAGAGGGTGATGGCTAGGCCGCCGTCAGTTGTACATCTTGTGCCACCACCTGAAACAGTGAAGACTGTTGGTAAAGGTGTTACGGTGATAAGCTGAGAAACAGCTGCCGTACAACCATTTGTTACAGTTACGGTGTACACTGTATTATTATTTGGAGTTACAGAAATACTTGAAGTCGTAGCACCAGTACTCCATAAATATGTCCCTCCCCCTGAAGCTGTCAATGTTACATTGGCACCTGCACAAATAATTGCATCATTAGCAGCAGCACCTGATGTTTCAGTTACAGAAATTGTTGCAGCTACCACTGTAGGTGAAACTGGTGCACAATTTGTAAAATAGACATTATCTAAGTATAAAGTACCCGAACCAGTAGGAAGACCTGAAATTATCATTTGGGCTATCCTTGTCTTTGATTTCAATGAAGTAAATCCACTCAAAGGAATATGATACGAATTCCATTGTCCTTGCGTATTACAATTTAAAATAACTTCATGTTCACTATCATCACCACCACCAAAAATTGCGTTGGCTCCAAAATCTACTAGTTTAACTCTAACAGTAGTCATATTAGGCGTCCAAAAATCTAGGTGTAAGTACTGCATATTACTTACATTTAAAAGATTTGGACCTACAGTTTCTATACCGAAAAAGTCAACATTTGTGTATTTTTTTGTGTCATTTCCAGCAATTTGAATATCCATCAAAGTAGCAGATGACCAAGGTGTCAACCAAGTATCAACTGGTACATTTGTATAGGCATTACTATACATTGATATTACACTGGTTGGAGCACATGTAGGAATAGGTGCTGCTGTTATTGGAGCAGTAGGGATACAATTTGAAAAATAAATATTATCCAAATAAATATCCACTGGAACAAAACTTCCAGGTCCATTTGCAGCAAATTTCAATTGTCTAATATCATTCCAAGTCATACCAGTAAAGGCACTTTTTGGTAAAATCACACTTGTCCATTGTCCCGAAGTGTAAGGAACAGTAACTAAAGTTTCCATCGTCCCGGTTCCAAAATTGATTGGGCTAACCTGAAGTGTAGTGGTAGATGGATTTGCGTTTGTCCATACATCAAAATGCAAATATTGCATAGAAGATGCATTAGTAGGCACTAATTCTGTACCTTGATAATTAAACATTGGATAAGCTAATGCTAAGTTACCCGTTCCAGGATTATATGCTGGATTTACGCAACAAAAACCTGACTGTCCCCAATTGGGATTGTAGTTAGTAGCGATATTTGTTGGATAAGTACTTCCGTAAATATTGATAACATTTGTAGGAGCACAAGTCGGATTAGGAGGACTTGTTGTAGGGGCAGTAGGTGCACAATTGGAAAAATAAATATTATCTAAATAAATATCCACAGGAACCAAACTACCAGGACCATTA
Source organism: Saprospiraceae bacterium (assembly GCA_035299145.1). Lineage (GTDB taxonomy): Bacteria > Bacteroidota > Bacteroidia > Chitinophagales > Saprospiraceae > OLB9. Next base: position 99,971 of record DATGWZ010000020.1, on the reverse strand, counting down.
GCAGCGAATTTCAATTGAAACACACTATTCCATGTCATTCCTGCAAATGCACTCTTAGGTAGACTTACTCTAGTCCAACCACCTGATGTATAAGGTACAGTAACTAAAACTTCAGCTGGGCCAGTTCCATTATTAATAGGACTCACTTGAAGAGTTGTTGTTGCAGGATTTGCATTAGTCCAAACGTCAAAATTTAAGAAGGTCATTGACGATGCATTCGTAGTTGTCAATTCTGTACCTTGATAATTAAACATTGGATACGCCATCACCAAATTTCCAGTACCTGGATTAAAATTTGGATTTACACAACAAAAACCTGATTGTCCCCAATTTGGATTATAATTCGTAGCTATATTAGTAGGGTATGCTCCGCCATAGATGTTTATAACATTTGCTGCAGAACATGTAGGGTTTGGTAAATTTGAGGTAGGTGAAGGTGGTGGTGGTGGTGCACAAGTTGAAAAATATATATTATCTAGGTATATATCAACAGGAACAGAACTTCCTGGTCCATTAGCAGCAAATTTTAGCTGGAAAACACTATTCCATGTCATCCCAGTGAATGCACTTTTTGGTAGGCTAATTCTTGTCCAGCCTCCTGATGTATAAGGTACTGTAACTAAAACTTCAGCTGGGCCAGTTCCATTATTAATAGGACTCACTTGAAGAGTTGTTGTTAATGGATTTGCGTTAGTCCAAACATCAAAATTCAGATAAGTCATTGACGATGCATTGGTAGTTGTCAATTCTGTACCTTGATAATTAAACATTGGGTAAGCCATAACAACATTACCAGTCCCTGGATCAAAATTTGGATTTACGCAACAAAACCCAGATTGTCCCCAATTTGGATTATAGTTTGTGGCAATATTTGTTGGATATGCCCCACCATAAATGTTTATGACATTTGCTGCAGAACATGTAGGGTTTGGTAGATTACTACTCGGTGTAGTAGGTAGTGGAGCAGCAGGACAAGTCGCAGCAAATGGAATATCTACATTTGCCATACTCAACTGCCAATTACCACCAAAACTCACTTTACTCCATAATACATTTAAATTTACATTAGTAGGAGGAGCTCCTGCCCATGTGAGTGTTATTAAGTAAACGCCAGCAGAGGGATTGGTAGCAGGAGAAATGACCGCCCCAGAACCACCATTTACAATCAAAAGATCGACTGGATCAGCATTTGCAGATACAGCCCTTACTTCCATCGAATTTGCACCAGTGTTTTTTATGGTTAAAAGTATATTTGAACCTGCATCTCCTCCAAAATGTGGTACTGAAGTTGCACAATAAGGAGATGTAGGAACTGTTGCTGGACAAGTTGCAGCAAATGGAATATCAACATTTGCCATACTCAACTGCCAATTGCCGCCAAAACTTACTTTACTCCATAATACATTTAAATTTACATTAGTAGGAGGAGCTCCTGCCCATGTAAGTGTTATTAAGTAAACGCCAGCAGAAGGATTGGTAGCAGGAGAAATGATCGCTCCAGAACCACCATTTACAATCAAAAGATCAACTGGATCAGCGTTTGCAGATACAGCCCTTACTTCCATCGAATTTGCACCAGTGTTTTTTATTGTCAAAAGTATATTTGAACCTGCATCTCCTCCAAAATGTGTTACTGAAGTTGCACAATATGGTGATGTAGGAGCTGTTGCTGGACAAGTTGCAGCAAATGGTATGTCTATATTTGCCATACTCAACTGCCAATTACCTCCAAAACTTACCTTACTCCATAATACGTTCAAGTTAACATTCGCCGGAGGAGCTCCTGCCCATGTAAGTGTTATTAAATAAACGCCAGCAGAAGGATTAGTAGCAGGAGAGATCATCGCTCCAGAACCACCATTTACAATCAAAAGATCTACTGGATCAGCGTTTGCAGATACAGCCCTTACTTCCATCGAATTTGCTCCAGTGTTCTTTATAGTTAAAAGTACATTTGAACCTGGATCTCCTCCAAAATGTGATACTGAAGTAGCACAGTAAGGTGATATAGTTTGTGCGTAAGTTAAGTTTGCGGAAACAAAACTAAAAAATAAAAAATAAAAAATTAGGGGGATCTTAAATCTAAAATCTTGACCTCTCTCATACCGCTGTGTTGTTTTACAGGATGGTGATTGGTAAGATGTAAATTGATCACAATTCACGTTAGGTTCATCTACTCTCATGAGATTGAATATAGTTGGTTATTAAAAAATGATAACTCAAGTAATCTTTTACATTTTGAAATCACATCTTTACAAATATCAAATAAATTCACCAATGTATCCATCAGTAAACCAATCATGGCATTTGAAAAAAAATGATTTTGAAAAAATGTAAAACAATTACTCATTTAATGAAATTCCGGTTATTGAAAATATATAACCCAAAATACAAATGATGTAAGATGATAACACTAAAAAAATGTGACTTACGATACACTTAAATTTTGAATTAAGTGTAGTAATCTAAAAATTGAGACAAATGACCTTAAATAAAAATTCTAAATATTAAGCTAATCAAAACATATTGATAAATCTCATATATTAAAAACATGCAAATGTAACTTTAAAATCAATGAACAAAAGAAAATAAAACTACATCAACACTACATCAAAACATCCTAAACTACTTCTAAACAACATCAAAAGTCAATAAAATAGGGCATTTAGCAAATTTATATAAAATCTTGGTGCTTTACTAAGCAAAATAACACCTATTATTAAAAACTAAATGACCGTTTGTATTTAACATATTTAATCAACTAAAGACATCAATATATTATTAAAAATTTGACTACTTTATTAAAGTTAATGTATTACTAAACGTCTCAACTTTACCGTTTAAATACTCGATTTCATAAAAGTATACATAAACTCCAGGAGAAACAAAGTTTCCATTATAGCTTCCATCCCATCCATTATTGTTTGCATCATCTATAATATTAGATTGGCTAAAAACCTTGGAGCCCCATCTATCATAAATTGAAAACTGTGTTATTTGCTTCATTTCTGGACTTAATAAGATTCTAAAAACATCATTGGACCCATCACCATTTGGACTGAAAATATTAGGTAAATCTGTTACAATCTCTTTAACTTCTACCGTTATTTGTTTGCTATCACTACAATCATCTCCATATAAATAAGACAGTGTATATGTTGTAGTAACTAATGGCAAGGCTATTGGATCAGTGCAATCACTACAACTAAGTGTACTAGCAGGTGACCAAGTCAAGTCATAAATGGAATTAGGAGCAACTACTATCAACTGGCTAGTCCCATCGGGATTTGCTTGTTGACTTAAAATGACTTCTGGAATGGAAACATCTTCTACCAACAAATTTATGGTCTCTTCACATCCTTCCATATTTGCAACTACAATGGTATTGATGCCTGGCAAAAGCGATGTTGTATATGGCAAACTCAATAAAGGAGCTTGTATTGTTCCATTTACAGAAATATCATATGGTCCTAAGTGAGACGCTGAATTAATGGTAAATTTAATATCTTCGACATTACAACCATAAGTTAAAGTATCAAAAGCTTCAAAACTTGTGTAATTGAGTTGAACCATGACCAAACTATCACAACCATTCACTGACTCATTTTCAAGAATTACACTTCCTTCAGACCTATTTATGCCAAAAATTTCCCCACCGATATCAATTATCTTACTTGCGTCACAATAACTCGCCTCAAAAACGCCCATAGATGGCGGATAAAAAGAGACATTGACATTATAGATAGTATCACATCTAATATCATCAATTGAAAAGACTTTCACAGTACCTGAAGGATTTGTTTTAGAATAGACTTCTCCACCAATTGCAAAGGTTTCATTATCACATAATACTGGATTAATATCGAATTCAAGAGGTGGCAGCGTTTCAAAATCAAAATTGGTATTTAATGCAAACACACAAGTTTTATTACTTTCCACTACTATACTATCAATCTGAAACGTAACTGTCTCGTTTGCTGGCCATTGATTTAAAGAAAACGGTTGGTCACTAACGACACAAATATTTATATCTGTAGTTCCAATAGGATTGGTCAAAATGATTTCTTGATTTACACTAATTCCTGAAGGAATGGAAGAAGCTGTTATAAAAACACTAGCTGGCCCACCACTTGACTGGTTTATATTCAGAGCATTACAACTTCCTTCACAGATTTGATCAAAACCAGTAATTGAAACATTAGGCTTTGAAATTTTTGTAAGGGTAATTATAGCACTGGTTTTAGGGCACAATACGCCATCACCAACTACATAGATAAATTCAAATGAACTTCCTGACCCTGTAGGTGTGAATAAACCATTCACAATAGGTTGATTTTGAAAGAAAAAAGTACCTCCAGCATCAGCATTAGCATCTATATAATCATTCAAATTTAAGGTTTCACCTTCACAAAATGTATTTGTTTGATCTACTCCAGGATTTAGAGAGTTTTGCAGACTTATGTTAATTCTAGCTGTATCGTTTAGACATGGTAAACTATTTTGAATAACATAATAAAATGTAAATAGTCCTGACTGTATTCCATTTGTAGTCCACACGCTACCATTCAAGCCAATGTGATTATCAGGATTTAATACAATTCCAGTTTTATTTGAAGTATTTACTATTGACAAAATGTCAATGACCGATCCAACACACGAACTAATATTGACATCTGAACCTGCATTTTCAAATGGATTAATTGTTATATTGATCAATGCAGTATCTGCCAAACAACCATTTTCAGCAATAATATAACGCACTAAGTAATTACCTGATAATAATGCGTTTACATTTACAGAAGAAGGATTACTTAAATTTATGCCTGAAAAAGAAGTCTCCCAAAACCCACCATTATCATGATTTCCAAGGGCTTGAACTAAGTTTAAGTTTTGCATCGAACCTTCACATATCGTAAGTGTATTATCCGTACCAGCATTGTTCCTATCCCTCATTTCAACTATTAAAATAGCAGTATCTCTACCACAAAGTATATCTTCTACGATATAAGTCAAACTTGTAAATCCAACAGGTAAGTCTGTTATCTGAAATGTTGTGGCATTAAAAATAGTATCATTCCCATTTTTCCAAATTCCAACCAACTGTGCATCTGTTTCTAAAAAATCTGATAAATTGACAACAGTTATTGCTGATTTACAATATTCTAATGTAGTATCTCTTCCAGCATTAACTAACTTAATATCTACAAGATACAGCGCTGTATCCCTACATCCAAAACCATCTGTAACTGTGACAGAAAATGTACTTGGTATTAAAATATTCGTAAATGTTGTTGTGTCATTTATACTTCCTCCATTTGACCATTGATATACTACTCCGCCTGTTGCAATTAGAGTTACATCACTACCTACACACACTTCATCATCACCCGTTACATTTGCAGATGGATTATTTCTCACTGTAAGCGGGAACGTCACAATCTGAGGGAAACAAGGTCCTGCCCCATCGGGATCATTGCTTGTAAAAGTAATGCTAATAACATTATTTACGTCTGATGCAGCAGGAATATAACTTATATTGAATGGTGACACGTTTGAAGTAGATAAAGATAAACTTCCTGTACCATTGGTCGTAATGGTCACTTGGTTAGAAGCTCCTCCAAATACTACGTTATTTAACCGAAAAGTATCGCCTTCACAAACGCTACCAGCTATTGTCGGTAAATTGATGGTGGCTGGAGTTGCACAATCACAATTGACAGAAAATGAAATGCTGTTTTCACAACCCGTTATGTTATTGGTTACTAACATATTATGTGCTCCATTCCCAATATTTGAAAACATATTTGATGTCTGAGGCATTAATGCATCCAATTGGTAAATATACTCTGAGCCAGCAGGATTTAAAACAATAAAACTTCCGATGGCTCCATTACAAGTGATACTACTGATAATCGGCAAAGGTGGAATAGGATTTATGTTTACTACTAATGTCACTGAATTACTTACACAATTGATATCTGCATCTGGGTCTATTACAAATAAAATGATAGAATCAGTTACAACACTACCAGGTAACAATGACATTCCAGTCCCGTTAGCATTGGTATTGTAATAGGCATTTACGCCTACACCTGAACCAGTGATCGGAGGAAGAACAGCATTACCACAATTTTCTATAAGTGGTATTGGATCAAATGTAATCAAAGGATTGATCGTGATGACTAATGTCTCTTCATCTTCGCATCCAGCATTTTCATCAAAAATATAGAGTGTTATAGAAGCGCTAATGACATCTCCAGCATTATAAGGTGTACCTGTCCCATTAGGACCTGTAAAATACATTTCTCCACCAGAAAGAAAACTTCCAGTTATAACTGGTAATGCAACTGGTAAACAAGAAGGAAGAATACTGACTGGATTAATAACAGGTGCATTTATCAGGTTGATGGTTACTAGATCTCCATAAACAGCGTTGTTAGGACAACCAGATAAATTTTGTATCGAAATTAATTGAAAGGTTGTGTTTGTACTAACTGGTACAGATAAAGGAATACCATTACTAACATTGCCATTATATTCAACCATTGTGTTCATATCTCTTACGACTACAAAATAAGTGTCGCCGTCGTTAAAATTGAAAGCTAAATCTGCAAATCCAGATTGAACACAAATGTCGCAAGTATTTAAACCAGAATTGGCGCATAGCATGCTAAGAAATGGCACTACACCATTGTCAACTGTTAAGGTCACTGCAATTAAAGGGGAATCACAGTTACCATTGCTTACTCCGACGTAAATAGTACCTCCACTTGAAACATAAGCAGCTGGATTTAAAATAGGCAATGTACCAGCCATATCTTCATACCATGTCACAATCAAAGATCCATTTCCACCATTAACAGTATTATTATAAAATGTTAAATCAAAAGTCCCATCACCAAAAGCATCTGCACAAGCAGTTAATATGCCAGGACTGATGGCTAAAGGGCCACTGTTTAAAGTTAGGTTAAAACTACCTGATGCCATGCCTGGACAACCCGAGATATCACTAATATTAGTTAGTGCCACAGAAGTGGAACCAGTTATAGTAGTAGGAATATTTATAGTAAGTGTACCTAAATCAAACGTTGGAAAAGCACCAGAACCAGTATAACATACTGTAAAATTTGATGCAGCAGTTATGCCAGGTATGGGAGGAACTGGAAAACCAGCAACATTTAGCGTAATGCTGTATGGAGGTGTACCACCTGTGAATGAAAATGAAAAATTAGCACATTCTCCTGGACAAAGACTTGCATTTCCAGATAATGTACCTTCAGGTGCTTCTATCGCAGTAACAGTTATTACTTGATCATCTGGACAGTTACCATTTGTAGTGTATTTGACACTATAAGTTGTTCCTCCAACAGCATTTGTAATCACACCATTTGCTGGATTTATGGTAGCCCCATCACCCGGTAATGGGTCAAAACTGAAGGTGCCACCTGATGTAATGATCCCATAAGCTGTTCCAGAATTTGGTGCACAAAAGTTGTCTATACTAAATGAACCATTATCTTGGGGATTGACCACGACGGTCATCATAGCTTCCAAAGCACATGGAAAGAGCGTAAGGTTTGGGCTAAATGTGTAGGTAGTCGTCATATTGTTATTTTCTGCAGGCGACCATGTTCCAGAGATTCCATTTAAAGATGTCGTAGGTAATACAAAAACATCACCTTGACAAATTGGTGCAATTTGCGTAAAAACGGGCGTTTCAGGCGCTGCTATTGGTGTACCTGCACACGGTACACATACACTGCCATCACAAGTCAATAAGGTGGTTAAATCATTTGTAGTACATGGATCATTATCATTACAAGGTAGCACCATGGAGCCAGCAAGACACCCAGTTCCTGAACAACTAATGTCGTCTGTAAATACAGTGACTTCGATGGTATATTCATAATTAACAAACCCTGCATTTATTGCATTTTGCCACATGGGATTACAGCCTGGCGTAAATACAGGAACTACATCAACGCTAAAATTACCTCCAAAATCAGCTTGCAAACCTGTGCCGTTGAGTGGACAACCATAACTGTAAGCGTATGATCCTACTATTCCACTTGGATTATAATTTGGTTCACCTATTAAATTTGCTATTGGACATGAAGCTCCTCCTGAATATGGATTACAGCCATAATAAATATTAAAATAAACTTGGCCTGGAATACAGCCTGGAGGGCTATTAGGTACGTAGCTTGTAATATTTATTTCTACTTGTATGTTGGTAATTTTCTCACAACTTCCATTCATGGGAGGTAAGGTAAAATCGTGGGCGTATCCCTGACTATGGGAAGTTGTATTTCCCATATTCCAATTTTTACGATCTATGCCTATGACAGCATCTGTTTGGTCCTGTGTTAATGTAACTTGTCCTTTAGAAAGAAAAGGAATAATCAATAAAATACAAACAGAAAAGTACTTCAATAAATAATGTGGCTGTCTCATGTAAAATGTTTTGGCTTCTAATGTAAAAGGTTAATCCACACAATACTTTCAATCAGATTACCAAGAAACATATCGAAAATAATGTACTTTTTTAACTTCACAAAGCTAAAACTACATCTAATAACTAGTTAATAAAACAGTACATCAACAATACATCAAGGGCGAATTCACCATACACAAGTCTAAAGAAATAGCATCAAGTTTATCAATAAATAGGGCTTTCACACAATATTAAATCATTTTATATTCATCATTTAATTTAAACAGTTAGCAATTAGGTGAATAAAACATTAAAAAATGAAAATAAATTCTGATTAATATAAATTCTCATATTTCTTTTTAACTTTGAACTTTAGTCAAACATTATACTACAGCATGAAGTGTATATTTATTACAGGCGTTTCGTCAGGAATTGGTTTTGAAGCCATGCAAACATTTATATACGCAGGATATCATGTCATTGGCACAGTACGAAAAGAAGAAGATTTGAACCGAATGTATGGTACTTTTGGAAATAGCTGTACGATACTACTTTTCGATATAAGAGACAGCATAAAAATGTCATCTGAAATACAAAGAATAAAACCATTACTGGAGAAACATGGCTTAACTTGTCTCATAAATAACGCAGGTATGGCTGTTCCAGGACCTTTACAATATCTATCTGAAGAAGATTTTGAAATGGAATTAGATATAAATGTCAAATCCGTCAGACGAATCACAAATGCCCTACTACCCTACTTAGGCACAGATAAAAATGCACCTTTCAAACCAGGAAAAATAATCAATATCAGCTCTGTTTCGGGTTTGTTCAACTCTCCTTTTAATGGTGCATATTGTATTTCAAAACATGCGCTCGAAAGCATGACAGACGTTTATCGAAGAGAGTTAGCCATGTTCGGCATTCAAGTCATTGCCATAGAACCCGGGCCGATTAAAACTGAAATTTGGCGGAAGAACTTAGGTGCTTTGGATAAGTTTCTGAATACTGCTTATGGCGAGACCTTGGCATCTGCAAATAAAATGATAGAAAACTCGGAAAAATCTGCTTTAGAAGTTGATGTGATTTCAAGACTTCTCTTTAAAATATACAAAGACCCAAATCCAAAAACAAGATACTTAGTACATCGCAAAAAACTGATGTTCAGATTACTGTCATCTTGGTTGCCTGATAAATGGGCAGATCGATTGGTAGCAAAGGCCATTGCAAAAAAAGACAATTACCGCCCTGTTTAAGACTGAAATTGATACTTTGACTTTAAGACAGGTATCGATACTTTACATCTCTATTCTGTGGCTAAAATAAATAGTATTTGCTTACAAGCTTCAAACAATAAAAATTCTTAGATTATTTTTTTCTTACATATAAATTTTTTCATCACTAATAACTACCTTTGCGTGAATACAATACATATATAAATTTATGTCAAAGAAAAAAGGTCAATCTAACAATCCACAATTAGAGAAAAAGATAATTAAGTCTGCTAAATCTGATTATCCCACATCTGTTAGTAGTTATTTAAAATGGTTACCCGGGATAATTGCTGTACTCGTGACATTTATTGTTTTTACTACGGCAATTAAAAATGATTTTGTCAATTGGGATGACGATCGCAACTTTTATGAAAACCCACTTGTACAGAACATTAGTAAAGATAATTTTTGGAAAAATACCAAAGAAATTTTCAGTTCTGGCGTGATTGGAAATTACAATCCACTTACCTTATGGACCTTTGCTTTAGAAAATAGATATATTGGTTTTGAAAATCCTTCTAGATGGCATTTGCACAATATCTTCCTACATCTCATATGCGTATTTTTATCTTATAGGATTGCTCTTTTGCTTGGTCTCAGTTGGCGAGGTGCAATCTTTTTGGCCTTACTATTTGGCATTCATCCCATGAGGGTTGAAAGTGTGGCTTGGGTCACTGAAAGAAAGGATGTACTATTTGGTGCTTTTTATTTAGGAGCTTTATTACAATATGTTAAGTATAAACATGATCAAAAGAACATTAGATGGTTGTGGATGACTGCATTATTTGTACTATCATTATTCTCAAAAATCCAAGCTGTTTCACTCCCTTTAAGCATGATGGCGGTAGACTACTTTATGGATAAAAAATGGGAAATTAAAACAGTACTCAATAAAATTCCATTTTTTATTCTATCCTTGATATTTGGTATTGTAGGAGTTGTGATGTTAAAAGATTTCGGTTCTTTGGCTAGTGCTGAAGATACAATTAATTGGAATTTTTTTCAACGACTTTTTTTAGGTGCATTCAGTTTTATCATTTATTTAGTAAAGTTGATTATACCTTTCAGGATGTCACCTTTATATCCTTATCCGAGCAGCTTCCCTTGGTATTTTTACCCATCCATGTTGATTGCACCAGTTGTCATTTACACATTATACATTAGTTACAAAAAGGAATACAAAGCGCTATTTTTTGGTTTGGCCTTTTTTATAGTAAATATCATCTTTCTATTACAAATACTAGGCGCTGGACAAGGATATTTGGCAGATAGATTTACTTATATAGCTTATTTTGGGTTATTTTTTGTGCTAGCTTATTATACAGAAAAGTATTTGACATCCAACCCAAACCACACTACAACAGTGGCAGGAATTATAGGCATTTATTTGGTCTTTTTTGCAGCCATGACATTTCAACAGAATAAAATCTGGAAAAACAGTGCTACATTGTGGACCCACGTATTGAAATATTACCAACAAACCACACTACCCTATGGCAATCGTGCGAATTATTACAGAGACAATAAAATGTATAAGGAAGCTTTAGCTGATTATAATAAGACCATCTCCATGAAAGATGCGCAACCACAGGCGTATAACAGTAGGGCGAGATTGTTTTTTGATTTAGCAAAAGGTAGAGATACACTTTTACTTGCTCTAGCAGATTATAATAAAGCTATCTCTTACGATTCTACGGATGGTGAGTTCCTAGTCAATCGCGGGGCGACATACGCTCGACTTGGAGATGTGGAAAAAGCCATCGAAAATTTTAACCAGGGGCTTAAATTAAAACCTGACCACGCCGTTGGGTATCTCAATAGATCTATTATGTACAATGCCACTGGTAAAATAGATCTTGCACATGAAGATATCACAAGCTATCTCAAACTCAATCCATACAATGCTGATTTATGGTATGAAAAAGGTAGAGCTTTGAGATTGCTAGAAAGACCTAAAGAAGCCATTCAAGCTTACGATGAAGCCATAAAACTCAAAAGCAACAACAAAGGTCTCTTCCATTACGAAAGATCTAGAACATATGCTGGACTCAATATGATGAATGAAGCGAAAGCTGATCTTCAGACAGCTATTCAATTAGGTTACAACAATATCGATCCTGCATACAGGCAACAATTAGGTATGTAGATGAGTATCAGCTATTTGAAATCAAGTTTTACACAAATATCCGCTAAAGAACAAGCCAATGTCACTACCCATGCCATTGGTTTGTTATTAGTGATTTTATTTTGTCCAGTCTTATTGAGCTCAGAACCTGTACATGTACCTTGGTATGGATTAGTGATTTTTATTATTGGAATGGCTTTTACCTATTTTAGTTCTGCATACTTTCACTTGCAAACCGATACTGTGGTGAAGGGCAAATGGCGAATAGTAGATCATATTTCTATTTTTATACTCATAGGGAGTACATACACACCTTTTATTCTATTCCATTATAATAGTCTTGATGGTCACACTTTTTTATTTGTCCATTGGATGATTATCCTGGGTGGTATTTTATTCAAGTTGATTTTCAAAGATAAATATGAAATATTTTCATTAACACTCTACTTGTTATTAGGTTGGATGGTGCTGCTTATCTACGATCCCATTACACAGCACATGACAGGCCAAGTAAAATTGTGGTTATTTGTGGGTGGATTAAGCTATACCACAGGTGTCATATTTTATGTTTGGGAAAAGCTTTATTACCATCATGCCATTTGGCACATATTTGTAATGTTGGGCAGCGCAGGACATTATATGGCATTGGTAAATTCTTGAATTCTTTAGAAGAACACATCTGTTATTAAGTAGCAGCTATTAGCACCTAATTCAATTTTTGAAGGTCTTTATTTGAATTGCTTATAGAAATTAACTTTCCCAGATTTTTTCATTAAATAAAATAAAGCTACATTTTATTTTTTGCTTACATTTGTATTATTATGATTGTTTAACATCGAAATGAAGCAAATATTATTCTAGGATTCTGACAAAAAAGTATTAAAACCATCCAATGAAAAAAAATATACCAATTACCTTAATCCCACTCCGATTTTCCATTTTTATATGGACATTTTTAGTGATAAATAGTTCTTTTGGTCAAAATAATGACTGTTGGGATGTACTATGTATTAGGACTGGAAGATATTGTCTAGAAAACATAAAAGTTGGACCAACCACAATAATTAGGGTAGATGGTGACGCTAAAATAATCAATCAATCTGTAGTTGATTCTATTTTGTGTTTTGATGTCGAAATCCTAGATGTTCCTGATCCTTTTTGTTCAATGTCTTATTATATTGAAGATTATTATAATGGTAATATACTTTGTTTCGGAACTGTAGAATGCTGCCCACCAAGCATTCAATTACTGAGTTCTAATTGTACATCAGAATTACCAATTGTACCGAATATGTGTGAAAATTTTGATAAAACATTCCAAGTATGTTTAGGGGATACAAGTAGTTTTTTCATAATATCCAATTACAATATTTTGGTTTCTTCAGATGTTTTTGTATCTAAAGGTAAGAAACTTATAAAAACAGATGAGTATTTTGATGTGATTTGGCATACTTTAGGAATAGAATGTTTTGGATTTAGTATTTCCCCAGCTCAATCACCATATGGTTTTAGCTACCAAGTAAATGTACAACCAAAGAAATCACTTGAAATTACATCTTCAACATCAGAACCTATCTGCCAAGGTGAATTGCGATCGTTTTCTGTACAGTCAGAAGGTGAAAACTATCTTTGGACGTTAAGCGATGGCAGGAATTGGACGGGAAGTAAAACAAATATATCCTTTGATCAAGTCGGTGATTTTAGTCTTATTGTTAAGTCTTTGGATGAATGTCAATGCACCATACCTGATACCATTCCCATTCAAGTCAAAGCTGGTGGTTTTCCTGAGATTTCATGTGTGGGTTCCGCTTGTGTTGGCACAGAAGTTACCTATACCACGCCTACAGTTTGTAACGATTACAAATGGGAAGTGAGTTCACATGGAACTGTAATAGCTGGCGGTGGACCCAAAGATGCTTATACCAAAGTTTTATGGCAAAATGGAGCTTTAGGAAATATAACTTTATTAACTGATTGCATCACAAACGCTTGTAAATCTGAGACAACAGTATCTATACCCATTCTCGACTTAATTGGAACAATATCTGGAAAGGATACTGTTTGTTTGGATAGCAAATCGACTTTTGAGACGATATATTATGAAGGTACCAATTATCAATGGTATGTTAATGGTCAGTCCATAGGCAGTAATCAGCCATTTGTCGATGTGACATTTATCACACAATATGGACCTACAGCTACCATTAAAGTAGTTTATGAAAACTGTTTTTTAGGATGTAAGGGTGAAGCAGAAAAGTTGGTAGTTATCCTTCCTGAACTAGCCTTGGAAGGTTACAATTACTCTTTCTGTCAAAATAACAAAATTACTATCTACCCTAATCCAATCACAGCCTTGGATTATATCATTATTTATCCTGACCAATCTGTCACGACGTACACAGGAAGCATATTAAATTTTGATGCAACCCAAGTTGGTGAATATAGTATAACAGGATACGCTAAAGGTGATAATTTTTGTAACAAATCAACAAGTGCAAAAATAACTGTACATAAAAAACCTGAACCAATTACAGAGATTATAGGTCCAGTATTCGTATGCATCGGTGATAAAGCTACCTTTACAGTTCCTAATCTTGGCCCAAATGAAGAGGTGGAATGGGCAATAATAGCTGGTTCATTTTATGTTGCTACTGAGTATGGTTCGTCTATAACATATGTATGGAAAAGTAATGTTAGCCACACAGTGACTGCTCGAATAGAAAATACAGTAACAGGATGCTTTTCCACAGCTACTACAGAAGTTATTGGTCGCAATTTGAATCTAGTAGGCGTAGATACGATGTGTTTTGGAATCGAACAGGAATTTTTTATTGATAATATAGATAAAGAAGGTATCACTTGGACGATAAATCCTGATACAGCAGCAATTATATTAGACATCTCGGGCAATGGAATCAGACTTCAATCTTTGAGAGCAGGCAATTTTACTTTACGTGCCAATTATTGCCAAACTTCCGTCACAAAAACGATTCATGTCCCAAGTCCGATCTTTGATTTTCCAATAATTACCCAAGACACTTGCGCCCCGTATTTACCGAAAGTATTTATAGATATTCCACCGTCTTATAGTGTCGATATTATAAACGTTGATGATGAAATTGTTTCCAATAATTACAATGACCAACTACCTCCTGGTATTTATACTGCTGTCGTAAATAGAAATGGAGTGTGTCCAGCTACAAAAGAAAAAACATTTGAACTCTCCACGCATAAACTATTTACCTTTAATCTAGGCTTGGATGGTCCAGGTGATATTTGTGTACCGACGACATTTGCTACGCTATTTGTAACAAGTGAAGATAGATCATTGTCTTATGCATGGTATAGAAATAATATATTATTACCTGAAACTGATTCATCCATACAAATTAACGCATCTAGTAGTTATGGTGTTGTTGTTAGTGACGAAAATGGATGTCAATTAAGTAGTTTTGTAGAGATAGGAAGTTGTTGCGACACTGTTGTAACAACGGGGTTTAATGCAGATAGAATCGACCACAATTGCAATGAAAAGACTTTTCGGATCTTCCCACCTTATCAAAGTACTAATGTTGTTTGGACTATAACATTTAACGGTTCGATCATTTACTCTATTGAAAATGTAGATGAGATATCTTATATCTTCACAAATCCTGGTCTTTATTACATTTCTGCCATAGGTGATTATTGTATCACAAGTATAGCTTGCGGATCGCCTAGAGTAAAGTGCGAATTATACGAGACATCAGTTTTTATTCCAGAAGAAGCGGCAATTCGTAGTAATACCCAATGTGACCTATTAACAAAAACATTTAAAGAAATAAATAACAACATATATCCTGAATTCATCAGCTCATTTAGTTGGGACTTTGGAGATCCGACAACTGGCCCATTAAATGTATCCACAGAAGAAAATCCTAGTCATACCTTTTCTGCTTTCGGAAATTATGAAATTAGCTTAGAAGTGGAATTTTTCAATGGCTGTGTAGTCTCAACAAAAGATACCATTACCATTTCGGATTATCCAGAAGTCATTACCCAAACATCATTTACAATTTGTGAAAAAACATCTGTCGAATGTACGGCATCATCTAGTGAATCGAGATATAAATACAAATGGAATTTTGGTGAACCAGGCAGTTTGATTTATAATGAAGCAAAAGGACAGCAAGTTACGCACCTTTATGCAAAGGATGGAAACTATGTTATCACCTTAGAAACTTATTTAGGTCAGTGCAAAGTCTCAGAAAAAATGATACCTGTCTCAGTTATAAAAAATACATTGGCTGCATCAATAGCTGCAAATTTACCACTTCCCAAATGTCCATCAGAGACGGTTACATTGACAGCATTGCCAACAAATCTTGAATATCTATGGAACACCAATGATACTACTTCCACCATTGATGTCATTAATGAAGGCAAGTTTAGGGTTACGGTCTCAGATGATAGCGGTTGTGTAGCTATAAGTAATCTATTTTCAGTGTTAAATAATACGATCGCGAATACCGAGATCTATGGGAACACAGAATGGGGACTTGATGAATATAGAGATAGCATTGATATATGTGTAGGCAAATCTGTGCGCCTAATGCCGACGCCATTTATTTCTGGTGCTACATATACTTGGCAGCCTCATAATGTAACTTTAACTACTTTGGAACTTCCATCTGATTCGCTCCCAGTCGGGAGACATGTATTCTCAATCGATGTTTCCCTGAATGGTGTGTGTCAATTTACAACATCACCATTTGTCATCAACGTGAGACCATATCCTGATACACCTATCATTGATAAAATAGGTACAGGAAATTGTATTAAGGATGTATCAGAAATCTTTGTCACCAATCCGCAAAATGATATTTTTTATAAATGGTCTGGCAACAACCCTAAATTTGTCAAAGAACAATACAAAATAACTCCAAATGATCGCGTAGTTTATCAAGTAGAAGTAAAAAACATCTATGGTTGCGCTGCTAAAAGTAATGAGATCATACTCGGCTCGCCACCTTCCAAACCTGTTTGGATGACAGGGTGTTTAGATTTGTGTTTTCCTTCAGAATTATGCATCAATACCAAAAGCCAAAACGATGTCTATTTATATAAAGATGATGTCTTGATCAAGCAAATCCTACCTTCGGACACTACACTAGAGATTACATCATCGGGGAGTTATTATCTTCGATCCGACTCTGATGATGGCTGTTCGTCTGTTTCCGAAAAACTAGATGTCTCTGCCCGACCTATCTCACACAATCTATCTGGAATCGCTTATGTAGATATCAATAAAAACAATACGTACGAAGTCGGAATCGATAGCCTTATGCCAAATGTCAAAGTAGGACTGTGGAGCAACAATAATCTCATCCAATCTATCCAAACAGATACAAATGGATACTACCAATTTGATACGATACTTATTCCAAATTTGGAAGTGAGATTTGATCCATTTTTGATTCCATCTTTTGAAGCTTCTTTTATTGATAGTACTTTGTATTTTAGCAATTGTAATGAAGAAAAAGTGATAGATTTTGGTCTTCAGATAAACTGTATTGCTTCGACTTCGTCACTTGAGTTACAATTTTGCGAAGGTGATTCTATCCAATATCTGAATCAAATGTATTTCATGCAAGGTCTAGATACTCTTTCTGTAAAAAATATTGCAGGCTGTGACTCTATTATTTATCTAAACATCAAGACATTACCCAATCCGAATCTTGCATTTAAAACAGAAGCTACTTGTAATGATCATGCATCAGGTCAATTAATCATCCAAAATTTTTATAATCAATTTCAATACTTCTTAAATGATTCAATTTTAATAAACGATTCGATTTTAATCAATATTTCATTAGGAACTTACGAATTGAAAGTGGTTAATAATGAAGGTTGTTCTACTAACCTACCCTTTATTATTGATGGTTTACCGCCTATTCCATATAGTATTGACGCCCAAAACACATGCAAAAACATCCATAATGGTTCTATCAATATAACTAGTCCGAATACATCCTTAACATACAAATTCCAAGACGCTGCTACTTATTCTTCCATCCATAATTGGTCTAATCTTAGAGCAGGGAAATACAATATATTTATGGCGGACGAAAATGGTTGTTTAGATACAACATCTATCAACATTGACACTTTCCCGTCTCCATCTTATTCCATTGAAGCTAAACCTTCATGTTTTAACAATGGCACTGGTACGATCCTATTGGATCTAAACAATCCAGTAAATTCTATCATTTGGAAAGAAGCATCTACAGGAAATGTCATAAACGATTTGGATAGTTTGTCTTATGGTAGGTATTTGATGACTATGGAAGATAATTTTGGATGCATTACTGAAGATGATATATATATTGACAGTTTACCACGTCCTTCTTTTGATTTCGCTACCATTCCATCTTGTGAAAACAATGCATTTGGAACATTAATCATTCAAGATAGCGATCCATTATTTTCGTATCAGATTGACAATTTACCACCCTTCCAAGGAAATAAATCCTTTGGAAATCTATCTACAGGGCAACACCAAGTCATGGTAACAGATACTTTTGGTTGTACTTTGACGCAGACATTTGTGATAGATATAGCACCATCTATTTTGCCTGACATAACTTTTGCGACTACAAGTTCATGCATAGACAATCCATCTGGTAGTGTGATTATAAATAGTAATAGGGAAGCATATTTTGAATTTAACGGATTAAGTTTTTCAAATGACACCATTATCAATGACCTAGCTTTTGGAAATTATACTTTTACAATTAAGGATAGTTTAGGTTGCGAATATACCAAAGAAGTAAGTGTGGATACCCTTCCTGAAATCGCGGTCACATTCCCCACATTTGATGAAGATTGTTATTTTAACCAAATAGAAATCATTCCAATGGTCACAAATCATGCAGGTGATATCTCATATGAATGGAATACAGGAGCACAAACTGCAAAATTTATCGCTAATCAAACTGGCAATTATTCTGTTACAATTTCAGACCAATGTGAAAGCAGAAGTCAACAATGGAATTTAGATATTCAAGAAGAAAATATCCAAGACCTAATTTATACACCCAATATTTTTTCAAGGCATAGCAAGGGAATAAACAATTGTTTCAAACCTACCTTCCATAAAGACATAGAAGTTTTAACTATTTATGTGAGAATCTTTGATAGATGGGGAAATAAAGTATTTGAAACAAAGGAATTAAGTGGTTGTTGGGATGGATATTTCCAATCAAAACCTACTGAAATAGGTGTTTATGTATTTATAATAGACTATACCTACTTGCTTTGTAACGAATTAAAGACTGAAAGCAAGCATGGTGATGTTACTATTATTGAATAAACCTGGTGTATCTCAAATTTAAAATTCCTTTTGTTTTACCTTGTCATAAAGGTGACAAAATGAATTTCAAATTAGTATCTGTTCAAAAATGGAATACACCCACCTAACCCAAGAATCAAATAATTACACATAAGACATATTTTCTTAATGTGTAAATCTTTTTTACTCCTGAAATTAACCGTACCTTTGCAATTCGGTTTAAAAAACAACATATTTTGTTGTTTTAAAACACTTTGTTTGGTATGGATAAGTCTATGTCAATGTAAAACAAAAAAGCCCTTAATTAGCATAATGCGTTTTCAAAGTAGTTTTTTTTGTAAAGCCATTATTTCAAACACATGCACACTAAATTTTAATTTTAAAAACAGATATGAAGTCTTTTTTACTAGTATTTACCACTGTTTTGAGTATCTTTTTAATAGGATGTAAAGAAAAAGAACAAACTTACTACAAGCTGACTGGACCTACAATGGGTACTACCTACCACATCACCATTCAGACGGACCAACCTGAAGCCATGAAAAATTCGATAGACTCTATATTGGCGGATTTTAATTATTCCATGTCAGCCTATATCGATAGCAGTACTTTGACTTATTTTAATAAGGCTGACAGCTTATTTTGCTTCGATCCAAAGAAAGATCCATATTTCGAACCAATTTTTATTAAGTCAAAAGAGATTTATGAAAAAACGAATGGTGCATTTGATCCATCCATCGCGCCACTTGTTAATTATTATGGATTTGGGTACAAAGAAAAAAAGATGTTGGACAAATTGGATACCGTTGAAGTTAAAAGATTACTAGCTTTTATGTTGTTTGATACATTGCAATTAACCAAAGACGAGTCAGGAAATATTTGTATTCAGAAACCGAATAAAAATGTAATGTTAGATTTCAACTCCCTATCTCCTGGATACGCTGTTGATGTGATAGCAGATTTTTTCAATAAAAAGGGGCTTCGAAACTATATGATCAATCTTGGTGGTGAAATCGCAGCTTTAGGTGTCAATGATAAAAAGGAAGAATGGGTCATAGGTATTAATAAACCTGCAGAAGGTGCTGCTGAATCCGAAATAGAATTACCCCTATTGATTTCGAATAAATCATTGGCAACTAGCGGAAATTATAGAAATGCATATGAATCAAAGGGACAGAAATTCGCACATATAATTAATCCATTTACAGGAATGAGCCAACCGACAGACATTCTTAGTGCTACTGTCATTGCTGACGATTGTATTTCGGCAGATGCATATGCAACAGCATTTATGGTATTAGGATTAGAAAAATCTTTGGAACTTGTAGAACAATTAAAAGGCATAGAAGCTTGTTTTATATATGATACCGAAGGTGACGGCGTATTCGAATTTAAAATAAGTGAAGGTTTTTCTAAATACTACCTTCATAACGAACAACAATAATAACAAGCAAAACAAAATGGATATAAAATTAAACCTAGACAGAGATATCGTTTTTTTTGATATAGAATCTACAGGACTTAATGTCATCAAAGATAGAATACTACAAATTGCTCTTATAAAATACTCTAAGGATAAAGACGAGCCTGAAGAATTATTTATGCTTATCAATCCTGGAGTGCCGATTTCTGAAGAAGCTTTTGCGGTACATGGTATCAGTAACGATATGATTAGAAATAAACCAACGTTCGCACAGGTAGGTAAACAAATTTATGATTTCATCGGAAATGCAGATCTTGGTGGTTACAATTCTGATAGATTTGATATTCCAATGATTATGGAAGAATTTCATCGTATAGGTTTGGATTTTGATATCAGTAAGAGAAGGTTGATCGATGCTCAAAAGATTTTTTACAAAATGGAGCCACGTACGCTTAAGGCTGCATATAAACTGTATTGTAATGGCAATCTTGATGATGCACATGACGCTCTTGCAGACGCACGTGCTACGGTTGAAGTTTTTAAAGGACAACTCTTGAGATATCAAGATGTAGACTATACGGATCCTGATGGAAATGTACAAGCCGCACCTATCAAAAATGACATTGGCGCTATTGCTGATTTTATTTATGATCCATCGATGCTAGATGCTACCCAAAGACTTAAGACTAATGCTAAAGGAGAAGTTGTCTTTAATTTCGGAAAGTATAATGGCCAATTAGTTTCTCATGTATTCAAGATAGAACCAAATTATTACCATTGGATCATGGAAAAAGATTTTTCTGCTCAAGTGAAACTGATCGTTAAAAAGATCTATGATGAAATGAGAAAACCAAGCTAAATTATAAGAAAATGGGTAATATTGCCATAAAGATATCTATCGTAGTTTTGATATCATTTTTGATGTCTTGTTACACACGCAAAGAAGCATGTTTGGATGTTTTGGCTGCCAATTATGATGTTTCCGCTGATGATGCATGTTTAGATTGTTGCACCTACCCAAAACTTAAGTTGGAAATACAGCATTTTGTGAAAGACTCTGTTTATAGTAATACTACCATATACACCAATGATTTAAACCAATCTTTCAAGATACTTGATGTCAGGTTTTATGTCCATGCATTTGAATTATTTAATAAAGAAACTGGCAAAAAAGTAGTCCTAGAAACTATCAAAAATCAAGATAGCACGCTAATCATTCCTGATGATATAAAAATATATAGGTCTGTGGATGCTTCTATCGAAATAGGTAGTTTAAGAGATAATGGTACCTATGATTCGCTCACTTTTTATCTTGGCCTCAAAGATGAGATATTGATTAATGATTTTATAGGTCTTCCAAGTACACATGTCTTGTTAGCTAACAACAGATTAAAAAATGCGACTGGAGAATATGCACATTTCACGGTCAGAATTGAAGCAGTCGATTCACTCATAGGAACTAGAAACTTTCAGGTTTCTGGATTAGGCATTTCAGAACCATACACCATCAAAACACCAATAACAACTACCAAAGGTGTAGCACCTAGCTTCAAGCTAAAGGCCAACTATGATGAATTGTTTAAAAACATCGATATTAAGGATAGCACAAATGTCATAGAAAATGCTTTAAAACAAAACATTAAAAAGGTTTTGATCGTTAATTAAAAAAAGACATCATAATGAAGGCATTTAAGGTATTTTCGCTTCTTATAGCTCTTACATTTATCGTTATATCTTGTAATGAAGATAGTCCTGAAGAACAAGGTGATGATTTAATTTCCTTCCCATATAATCCTGAAAGTTATACATTGGATTTGCCCCCACATTTTCCACAAATGTTTATTCCTAATGACAATCCATTTACAAAACAAGGCATCACGCTAGGTCGACACCTATTTTACGACCCTATTTTATCCGCTGATAGCTCTATGTCATGTGCATCTTGCCATCTACCATCATTAGCATTTGCAGATGGTAAGTCAGTGAGCCGTGGTATTGATGGTATTGCCGGCACTAGGAGTTCTATGAGTTTAATTAATGTAGGATTTGTGCAATCTGGACTTTTCTGGGATGGTAGGGCAAAAACATTAGAAGAACAAGCGCTTTTACCTGTGGAAGACCCAATAGAATTACACCATACCTGGCCGCAAGTAGTAGAAAAATTAAAAAAGCACCCAAGTTATCCACGTATGTTTAGAGAAGCATTCGGTATAACAAGTAGGGATCAAATCACCAAAGAGTTAGCTGCCAAGGCGATTGCACAATTCGAAAGAATCATTATATCAAAAGACTCAAAATTTGATAGAGTCGAACAGAACCTTGATATATATACAGATCAAGAGTTGATGGGTTATGGTATTTACTTTGATATTGATCCTGATCTTCCTGATGGTGAGTGTGCGCACTGTCATAATACACCTTTGGCGACATCAGACGCATTTTTCAACAATGGACTGAACGAATCTACCACCTTAGAAGGTTTTCCTGATTTAGGTCGTGGGAAGATCAGCGGTTCTAAAGCTGACAATGGAAAGTTTAGGGCGACTACACTTCGTAATATCAGATATTCAGCGCCTTACATGCATGATGGTAGATTCAGTACTTTTGATCAGGTACTTGGGCATTATCTTTCTGGTGGTAAACCTTCACCTAACAAAGATGCATTGATTGGCGATATAAATAAAAACAAGCTAAAACCTGTCCATATAGAAGCCTTAAAAGCTTTTATCAATACATTTGAAGATACGCTTTTCTTCAGTAATCCTGAACTTCAGAATCCTTTTAATTAATAAATTACTTATGTAGTAGTTTATCATATCCTAAATTAAGCTTGAGATAAAAAGTTTTGGGAATATAATACTTACACACTCTGCACATAAAATTAGGTAAAGGATTTCATACTGTTTCTGAATTAGTTTATAGATATCATCTTTACGAAAATACATGTCTACTTTAACAAATTTCAGTGCTAAAATATTTTTATCACCAAAAAATGAAATATATTTGCACCGAAATTTAGTTTTGTTTATATTGGTTAAACTTATTGAATTAAAAAGTAGTTAATACTAATATCAAGCAAAAGCAAAATTTTGTTCTCAAAACATTATTATTGTTATCTTTACACTAAGTAATTAAAAATCAAAATTATCATGGCAAAAAAAAGAATCGCTATCAATGGTTTCGGAAGAATCGGAAAGCTAGTATTCAGACAGATTTACAACATGGAAGGCATAGATGTTGTTGCTATCAATGACTTAACCAGTCCAGAAGTGTTGGCTCACCTATTAAAGTACGATACGGCTCAAGGTAGATTTACAGAAGATGTAAAAGCTGGACCAGATAGTATTTTTGTAAATGGCGAAGAAATCAAAGTTTATGCTCAAAGAGATCCTTCTCAAATTCCTTGGGCAGCACATGATGTAGATGTGGTACTAGAGTGTACAGGATTTTTTACTGATAAAGCAAAGGCAGAAGCGCACATCACAGCAGGTGCTAAAAAAGTAGTTATTTCTGCTCCAGCTACAGGTGATCTAAAAACTGTTGTTTATAATGTAAACCATGAGATATTAGATGGTACAGAGACAGTCATTAGTTGTGCTAGTTGTACTACCAATTGTCTTGCTCCTATGGCACAAGTTTTAGAAGAAAAATATGGTATCGTGAGTGGTCTTATGACAACTATCCACGCATATACAAATGATCAGAATACGCAAGACTCACCACACGCGAAAGGTGACCTAAGAAGAGCAAGAGCAGCTGCACAAAACATAGTACCTAATAGTACAGGTGCTGCAAAAGCAATTGGTTTAGTTTTACCAAGCTTAAAAGGTAAATTGGATGGTGGCGCGCAAAGAGTACCTACATTAACGGGTTCGCTTACTGAGTTATTCACAATTCTTAATGCTAAAGTAACAATAGACGAAGTAAACGCCGCTATGAAAGCTGCTGCAAATGAAAGTTTCGGATACAATGAAGACGAAATTGTAAGTAGCGACATCATAGGTACCACTTATGGTAGTTTATTTGATGCAACACAGACTAAAGTAATCGCAAATGGTAATGCACAGCTTGTAAAAACAGTAAGCTGGTATGACAATGAGATGAGTTATGTATCTCAATTGGTTCGTACCTTAAATCATTTTGCAGGATTAATAAAATAATATATTTGATAAAAAAGGGTGATTGGATTTTTCTAGTCACCCTTTTTTTTTTGCTTTTAAAATACTTATTTAAATTTGAGTGTTAATCAAAACATTCCATTAAACTTCTTCACAACTTATAAAAAATCAAGGATATGATTTCTTTTCAAGATACCAATTTCAAAGACAAAAAAGTGGTCATGCGTGTGGACTTCAATGTTCCACTAGATGGTGAATTTCAAGTAACCGATGACACAAGAATAGCAGGCGCTGAAGCTACTATCAAAAAAATATTACATGATGGCGGTAGTGTTGTGCTAATGAGTCACTTAGGTAGACCAAAAGGTGGACCAGAAGAAAAATATTCATTAAAACACATCATCCCTACCCTTTCAAAATATTTTGAAGGAGTAACTATTCATTTTGCTGACGATTGTATTTCAGAAGATGCATTTAGTAAATCATCTGCTCTGAAACCAGGAGAATTGTTATTGCTAGAAAACTTAAGATTTTATCCAGAAGAAGAAAAAGGTAATGCTGAGTTTGCAGAAAAGCTAAGCAAACATGGTGACATCTATATCAATGATGCATTCGGTACGGCACATAGAGAACACGCTTCGACAGCTACTATTGCTAGATACTTTGATACAAACCATAAAGGATTTGGTTACTTGATGGCTGCTGAAGTGGAGAATGCCACAAAATTGCTTCATGGATCAGAAAAACCAGTAACAGCTATAGTTGGTGGTGCAAAAGTTTCTGATAAAATCCAACTTCTTGAAAGATTGATAGATAGTATGGATAACATCTTGATTGGTGGTGGCATGGCATATACTTTTCTTTCTGCTTTAGGTGGCAAGATCGGTACATCACTATTCGAACCAGATTATGTGGAACTAGCACTAAAAATCATGGACAAAGCAAAAGCTAGTAATACAGCCATCTATCTTCCTACGGACAATATAGCAGCGGATAGATTTGCCCCAGATGCTGACAGCAAAGAAGTAGACAGTTACCATATCCCTGATGGATGGATGGGACTTGACATAGGACCAAAGACAATTGCTGAGTTTTCAAGCATTATAAAGACTTCTAAGACCATACTTTGGAATGGACCAATGGGTGTATTCGAATTTGAGAAATTTGCAACTGGTACTTTTTCTGTAGCAAAAGCTTTGGCAGAAGCGACAGATGGTGGCGCATTTTCATTAATTGGTGGTGGAGATAGCGCATCAGCTATTAACAAGTCAGGCTTAGAAGACAGAGTTAGTTTTGTATCCACTGGTGGTGGTGCCATGTTGGAATTCCTAGAAGGCAAAGAATTGCCAGGTATAAAAGCAATGGAAGATTAATAGTATAGTATCTTTCTAGATATTAAAAAGCCATATTTAAGTTGATTAGATATGGCTTTTTTATTGTTGGTAAACAATTTCTAATTTATTATGTAGAAATCTTTAGAACTACTATTTCTTCTTTACCTTACTCAGTATCTTAGCTACAGTTTCTTCAGGACTGCTATTATTTACGATTTTTACTTTGGCCGCTTTATAAAAAACTTCTCTTTGTTGCAAGATTTCCTTAAGTTTTGTTTCTCTTTCTTTTTGAGATAAGTCTTTTATCAGCGGTCTTTGTGCATCATCTTTCAACCGTTCTGCCAAAACAGAAGGTTTGGTATTTAAGTACACCGTTTTACCTTTAGCGTTCATGATGTCCATAACTCCTTCTATACATGGAAGACCTCCTCCTGTCGCCACAATACAGTTTGTCATCTTCCAAGTTGAAATTAATTCTTTCTCCAATGCTCTAAAATATGCTTCACCTTGATGATCGAATATTTCTTGAACGGACATGCCTTCTATACTTGTGATAATTTCGTCCGTATCATAAAATGGTAGCTGCCATTCGTAAGAAAGCATTTTACCGATGGTGGTTTTGCCACTTCCCATCATTCCCACTAGAAATACGAGCATAAAAGTTGTTTTAATTTTTGATAAAAAAGAAAAGCGATACAGTTAAGATTAACTGTACCGCCTTCGTTTTGTTTAGATATATTGGTTAATTATATCCTGGATTTTGTTGTAGATTAGGGTTTGCAGACAAGTCAGCTGCTGGGATAGGAAATATATTATATTTCGAATCTACAGCTTGACCTTGACTGACACCACCTTTCCAAGCCCATAAATAGTCTCCTGTGGTTAATTTATTAAACCTGACTAAGTCTGTTCTTCTATGACATTCCCAATAGAGTTCTCTTCCTCTTTCGTCAAGTAGAAAATCAAGGGTCAATTCTGATTCTGTGATATTTCCTGCACTTCCCGTATATGCTCTTTCTCTGACTGTATTAACATATTGTACCACAGTAGATTTAGATCCGTTTGCACCTCGCAATATGGCTTCAGCAGCCATTAGGTAAACATCTGCTAATCTAAACATAGGGAAGTCAGTGTCAGGATATTCGACGTTAGATCCCACTTTTCCATCAGAAGTTACATTCTTAAATTTCAAAACAGCATAACCATTATTGAATATAGCCATATCTTCTCTAGTATTGATATCTAATACCTGACCATTTGTACCGAAAATTCCCCTTCTATCGAAACTTGTTAATTGTAACTGGTATGTATAATCTGGCCTAGCTAAATCTACAATTAAATCATGACCACCTGATTTTGTTATATTGATGCCTCCTGCTCCTTCTGTTAATATACCATCTAATTGTGGATCGCCAAATGTCAACATATCATTTCCATTTGCTCTAAGAATGAAGCTACCAATATTCAGTTCAGTTTTAATTCTAAGCATTTTTAAATTAGCATCCCAAACTAAGGGAGCTTGTCCTCCAGGCACAGCAGAACCTACAATACTCCAATCTCTTTTTTCGAGCACATAGGTATTATTGACTAAATTTGCTCTTAAATAATATAAACCTGATGTAGGTACTTTTATATTACCACCATTACTTTCCAAAGTTCCATCAGCACCATTATCTCCCAGTTTGGTTGATGTCGGGAATCTGTACAAAACAAACTCATCATTTGCATTAAAATATTTATAACCTTCAAATATACCGTTTTGGCCTTGTTTGGAAGCTAATGTACTACTTACATCTTCATTACTAAAGTTATTTGCTGTACTAGCCACATAAATCTTTGTCAGATTAGCTCCAGGATTAAAATTTACCACTTCCCCTGTCAAATCAGCAGGAAACTTTTCCACAAACTGTTTTGTAGTACGTGAGCCTCCCCATCCACCAGAAACTCCAGAAGACAAAGGATTAATAGACCCACCAATACCAGCCCTGATAATAAATGTCATACCACCGTAAGTTCTAGTATTAATACCATCAAAAGCTACAGGAAATATCATCTCATTAGATTTATGGTTATCTGCTAAAAACATATGACTATATTGTGGCTCTAATGAATATCCAGCATTGATCACTTTTTCACACACACTTAGACATTCATTATATTTTTTTTGACCTATATAGGTCTCTGCATTCAAATATAATTTTGCTAAAAGTGTCCACACTGCTGCTCTATCTGCTCTTCCGTATTGATTTGTTCTTGGTGCTTTGATGGTATTTTCTATGTCTAACAATTCACTCTCGATGTAATTAAATAATTCTGGCGCTTTGATTTGATTAGGGAAAAATGCACCAACTTTATCTTTTTCAGTGACAAATGGAACACTCCTAAACACATCTAATGCATGCCAGTAACTCAAAGCTCTCAAAAACCTTGCTTCTGCTCTATAATCTACTATTTCAGCTCTAACAGCTGCAGAGACATTTCTTTCATTCAGCTTTGCATCAGTCGTTTCTCTTAAAAATTCGTTACAAACCGCAATTTGATAAAAGATTCTACTATAGAAAGCAAATGTAAATCCATCTGATGGGGTCCAGTCTAAATCATGGAAATCATAAATTGTCTGGTCATTCCATCCAATAAGTGCTTCATCTGTTGTTAATTGTTGGTGGTACCAAAACCCTCTCAAATACTGACCAAAACCCTCATCTATACCTGAAATGTCAGCAGCTCCTGCGGGTCCTTCTTGTCCAGAAACAGCTAACCCTGCATATAGCTTTGCCAAAAACTGTTTGTAAGCACCTTCGTCCTTAAATACATTAGCTGAAGTGATCAGATTTGGATCCAATGGAACCGTATCTAGGTCTTTAAAACAAGCACTAAATGTAGAAGCAATTACTATAAATATTAAAACATACAACTTTTTCATTGTGATTATTTTATGTTTGTTTAATAAAAATTAAAAATCAACACTTACCCCAAAAACAAATGTTCTTGGTCGTGGGTAAATATTGTTATCAATACCATTACCCAACTCAGGGTCCAATCCTTTATATTTAGTGATGACAAATGGATTTTGAACGGTAGCGTACACCCTCATGAATCTACCCACAAGTTTGTCAAAACTATACCCCAAGGTGATGTGGTCTATCCTAAAAAAAGATGCATCAGTCACATAATGATCGCTGAAGGTCGCATTTCTTTGTTCAAGGATATTATTTGTGACTGCGTCTCTATGTACATTTTGTAAATAATTAGTCGGGTGGAATAAACGTTGTAGATAACCCATATCTGTTGATACATTATTATAAACATAGTTACCAAGATTAGCCCGTCCTGCAAACGAAAAGTCTAACATCTTATATTTAATATTACTAGTAATACCCATTAATACATCAGGTGCAGGTTTGTTAAATCTATATTTATCAGCATCATTGACTAAACCATCTTCATTTCTATCTGCAAATTGTCCTTCAAGAATGTTTCCATTTTCATCATATAATTGTTCGTATACAAAAAATGAATTAGGTGCAAATCCAACACTATGTATTTGAATTTTACTACCTACTCCACCTGCAATGTTATCTCCTGCAGGCACTCCTATATAAGTAGGGTCTTCTGTAGCAGTAAGTTTGGTGATCTCGTTAGTATTATAAGCTGCATTAAAACTAAGATCCCATGTCATTTTTTCATTACTGACAGGAACGAAATTAAGGCCAAGTTCTACACCTTTATTGACCATATTTCCAATATTTGTATTAATAAAATTAGTAAGGTTAGTACCTGCAGGTACTTGAATTAAATTTAATAAATCGATGGTATTTCTTTGATATAAATCTAAAGTACCATAGAGTTTTTTATTAATGATAGTATAATCAAGTCCTACATTGTATGTAGTGGTTTCTTCCCATTTAATATTCGCATCATAACCATTAGGTCGATATGTATTTATAAACTGATCCCCGAATTGGTAGGATGCATTAAATAAACTTTGTTGATATATCGGTTGGTACTCGTATGAGCCACCTATCGCTTGCTGTCCGGTGACGCCCCAGCCTGTTCTCAATTTTAAAGCATTAAAGTAAGTGTTGTTATTATCAATCAACTTGACTGCAAATGCTGCTGAAGGAAACAATCCTTGTCTCGCATCAGGCGAAAATCTAGACGTCGCATCGCTTCTTAATGAGAGCGTAAGTAAATATCTATTTTTATAACCATAGTTAAATCTACTGAACAATGATAATAAAAACAACTCGTCTTGGATGTTATTCCTTTCTACAGTCTGAGCAGGTGTATTGGCCACGTCGCTGTTTCTAAATGAATTATCAGTAAAAAACTTTTGCCATGAATATCCCCCCATTAAGTCAAAAGAATGATCATTGATATCTTTTTTGTAGTTCAAGTAAAACTCCAATACAGAATTTATTCTTTCTTGTTCATAACTATTATCTACACCACCTCCAAAATCTTGCTGAAATGAAAATGCAACGAAATTATTGCCAGGTATAAACAAAGAACCCATTCCTTTTGAATAATCGTAGCCCACATTAAGGTTTGCTCTCAGACTTGGCAGGAATTTAAAACGATAATCTGCAGAAGCATTAGTAATATAGCGTACTACATCCGACTGGTCATTTCTGAGATTGAGTAATGCAACAGGATTGGCAGGAGCTAAACCATTTGGATTCCCTGTACTATTATCTAACCAAGTTGTGTAGCCACTATATTTACTATTAGGGTCAAGGGGCGTTTGTGTGGGATCCCAACTAAGTGCCGAACCAATAGCACCACGGTTTGCAAATCTATTATTGCTCAGCATCGTTTTCAGTCCTAGATTAAGTTGAAGTGTATTATCTAGTAACTTAGGACTCACGTTAAGCGCTGCCGAATATCTTTGGAATTTATCTGTTAACAACAAACCTTCTTTGGATGTGAATCCCAATGATGCACGATACGGAAACGACCCAAGGCTACCAGATAAGTTCACGTTATGATCTTGAGCAAATGCAGAACCATATATCTCATCCTGCCAATCCGTGGAAGAATTGCCTAACAAATCCCTAGATGGGTGGCCTTCAGGATAAGTTTTTTCTACTAAAGCTCTATATTCGTCAGCTTTCAGCACATCTACCCTATTTGCAGTATTACCTATGGATACATTACCAGAATATCCAAGACTAAACTTAGATCCAAGAGTTCCTTTTTTTGTAGTAATTAAAATGACACCTGCAGAAGCTCTACTACCGTAAATAGCAGTTGCAGACGCATCTTTTAAAACGGTCATTGTTTCTATATCGTTAGGATTGATAATATTTAATGGATTTCTATTTCCAGACACTCCACTACCTTCTACAGGTATTCCGTCTATAACGATTAATGGATCATTGGATGCACCGAGTGAAGACTGACCACGCACCCTTATCTGAGCCCCATCATCAGGTCCGCCACCAGTTGTGATGGCTACTCCTGCCACCTTCCCTGCAAGAAGTTCTTGTGGACTAGTGATGGCGCCTCTATTAAAATCTTTGGCAGATACGGCTTGTATGGAACCCGTTACATCTTCTTTTTTGACAGTACCATAACCGATCACTACAATATCTTGTAGGATCTGACCAGCAGATAAAGATACATTAATAGTGGTACGACCTTCGATTAACTCTTCTTGAGAATTGTAACCTGTGTAGCTGAATACCAATGTTTTGGTTCCAGGAGCTACTTCATACGTAAAAGAACCATCTAAGTCTGTTATTGTACCAGAAGTGGAAACTTCTTTACTTACAATGTTGGCTCCTATTAGTGGATCACCCGTTTGGGCATCGGTGACAACTCCACTTATTACCTGTTGCGCAGATAAGATATGCGTAAAGGCAAAGAAAATCACTATAATACCTAATGATTTCACAACTTTTGTAAAAATGCTTTGCATGTGGCTATTCTTTTAATGAAAATAAAGGTAAAATTAATAATTGTTTTTACTTTGTGTCTATTTAACATTAACTTTTTTCAGGTTAATTATAATTATTCAATTCATACCTGATAAATTAGTATTTACCTTTTGTTGATTCAGACTTTTAGGCCTATTAAAAGTCTTATTTCAACCTAAAAGTATAGAAGGTTTTACAACTAAGTTCCTATGAAGTAAGTATGGAGTTCCATCGGAGTTCATACGGAGTTCCTATGAAGTTCCATCGGGTCAACGTCGGGTCAACGTCGAGAGAAGGTCGGGGGAAGGTCGGGGGAAGGTCGGGGGAAGCGTTTTTTCTTAGTAGCACTAGGCAAGTCTATAAGAGCTAATTTATTGCATTTTAACCAATCTGTCAGACGAGACAAAGAATCATCCAACTTAAAGCTTTTTGATTGAAATGTAAGATCAAATTTAGATATAAAATATGAAATAAAAGACCATTAGTAGCTTATTTCTTTTATTAAAATTGGCTTGAAAATAATTCCATTTAAATGTATACTGAAGTAATGTTGTAAAGAATATAATCTTCACAAATAAAAAAGGCCACCCATATTGCTATGGATGACCCAACTTTAGCGGTAAATCGTGTTGTCTAATTTATCTTACAATCACTTTTTCAAGATGATTATTGTTTTTTGTGGTGATGCTGATGACATACATTCCTGGTACAAGACTATAAATAGAGATATTCCGTTGGTCAGCATCATTATGATATTGGTAATTTTGTATTTGTTTACCCATATTATCGCGAATCAAAACATTTAGTATGGCTTCTTGACTTGAAATAGTAAACTCACCTTGGTTTGGATTAGGGAAAATTCTAATGCTGTTTACCAAGGTTTGTGACGTAGATGATGTAATGAAGGTCACACAATCCGTTTCTGTATTACAGAAATCCCCATTAATAATAGCGTAGTAGCTTCCTGTTAATTCAGGTATGAAGGCAGGCACAGTTGTGGTGGCTACTGGAGTATTGGTACTACAATCATACCATGTATAGACCGTACCTTCAGCATTTACTTGGATGGTTTGGTCTTGGATCCAAATAGCTTCAAGGGGACAAGGCAGTGCATCTACGATGGTATTTCTGACTTGATTGGTAATGATTGATGGATTTTGATCAAAAATGATTTCACCCTTATTGAAGATAATAGAACCTTGGTCTATATCAGGTAAACTTGCAAATGAAAATGATACAAATCCTTGACTTTCTATAAAATTGGAAGCAGTATCAGGCAAGATGATATCATTATGCTCAAAGATTAAGGTATCTCCCAAAATATAAGTGTCGACTTCGTGACTAGATGCATTCACAATTAGACTTTTTTTATCTAGTTTTGGATCTAGGATATCTACAATTTTCACATAAAATGCTGTGTCATTACCATTGTTTTGGAACCTAATGGTATAATCTATTCTTTCAGATCTTAGGGTATAGTTATCTTCCCCTATCCTATCCGGCCAACTACGTTTGTCATTCGGGTCATTGCTACATCTGATGATCCCTTTATAATTAAACCTTGATACTGTATCTCCTTCTAATGTGATTAAAAGTGCTAAAAACCTTAAAGTATCAAATTCCATTCCAGGGATATTA
The DNA here is from genome assembly GCA_035299145.1 of Saprospiraceae bacterium. Lineage (GTDB taxonomy): Bacteria > Bacteroidota > Bacteroidia > Chitinophagales > Saprospiraceae > OLB9. The sequence goes on along the minus strand of DATGWZ010000020.1, from coordinate 66,377 downwards.
ATATCTATGTAACTACTAAACTGTTGTCCTGGACTTAAGTCTTTGATTTCCCATTCATATCTATAGGCATCTTGTACATCAGGAAGTGGTACAGCATAATCTGAACTTGTTTTTTCGTCTATAATTACGACAAACCTACCTGAACTATTTTTATTACCAAGATTTTTACAATTGGTGTACAATCTAGCCGTTGAATTGCATCTTAGCCATGTAGGTATGATACCCACCTTACCTATAAAAGATGGGATGATGGGTATGAAACCAACTGTATCATATTGCAAAGCTTGATTTAATTGGATATTTCTAATGACAGGTGTGTTTACCCACTGGCCGAAAGGCATCTGATATCTGAGTTCATAAGCTCCTGTGTCAAGTCTTACGACAAGATTACCCATCCCGTTTGTGATGCCATTAAAATTCTCACCGGTGACAGAGACATTACAATTTGGTAATCTACTATCTTCATTTGCATCATATATTCCATTTCCATTATTGTCCACAAAGCTAAATATATAAAGATCGCTTCTAACCGCCGCAGGATCGCAATCCATATTTTTAACTGTAACTGTTATGGGTTTTGTTATACAGTTTTGACTTTGTTGTATTAATGTGGATGTTCCTAAGCTTAATCCTGTGACAAGTCCTGAATTGGATATTGTAGCAACAGTTACGTTTGAGCTTGACCATAGACCTCCTGTAGTAGGTATTACTGTGGTAGTTTCACCGATACATATCTCAGAAGGCCCTGTGAAAAATGCTGGTATTCTATCACGCACCGTAATTTTTTCTGTGGCTAAAGATGTACAACCTGTAGATGTACTTGTAAAGACGAAATTAACAGTGCCAGGGTTTATTCCAGTCACAAGCCCAGCATTAGATACTGAACCAACAGATGTGGTAGTTGATGACCAAATGCCCCCTGAGCTCGGAGATAATGTTGTAGTGCCTAAGACACAAATTTCATCACTACCCGTAATAGAAACGACGGGAAGTTCTATTTCTGTAATGATTTGAGTAGCTGAATCTGAACATCCATTAGCATCAGTAACCGTTACAGTTGCTTGTGTTGGTACATTGAATCTTACTTGTGCTGATGTTTCGTTCGTATTCCACAAATAACTACCACCTCCAGTTGCTGTCAATAATGCAGATCCACCTGTACAAAAAGAAGTGTCGCCTACTATTTTTGCGATCGGGTTTGCCACAACATATTTTTCTAATGTTGTATTTAAACAGGAAGTACCTACAAAAGTATAACTAAAAGTTACTTTACCTGGTTTTATAGCGGTGATTCGACCAGCAGTTGTCACCGTGGCAATAGTCGGATCACTGCTGATCCAGTTAGTTGCATTTGGGTTAATATTATCGAATGTTTGATCTACACAGAAAGTAATGGGCAAGGACACAATTAATTTTGGATAAACTGTCACATTAAACGTGTCTCGATAAAACTTACAATCTTTTTTGTTTACAACCGATGTCGCTACATATTTTTGTACTTGGACTGCATTGGATAAATTTACCAATGTATCATTAATAATTCCCTGCTTATTGACAAAATAATGATTTTTAGCACCTGTAATCAACGGATTAGGAATAGCAATAACATCAATATTAAATGAATCTGGTGAATCAACAAACAACTCCAAATCCATAGCAGTATTGGAACAAACTTCACTATTGACATCACCCATCACATTGGGAGTATTGGTATCTTCACAAATAATTTTCCAATTTGGTCCTTTCTGTGCAAAGTCGATTTTACATTCAGCAACAGGATCGTTCCAGCAACCTGTGACACCAGCAGAAGTGGTCTGAAAATTAACATGCAAATCTGAATAAGCTTCAAAATTATCTACTGGGAAGGATTCTTTGACTTTCATATCAAAACAAAAATGTATGTCTGCCACGACTGAACTCAATCCATAATGTTTTGACGGCAAACAACTTTCCATGTCATCTGGATTTACATCTCTATTCCAAAACCAACCTCCTGGCAAGATAGCTCCTCGTTTTATAGGTGCAGCACAAGGGCAATTATCTGTGAAGGTGTTACAAATCTTTAGTGTTTGGGACAAAGAATCAAAGTAAGTACACAAAATTGGCAATTGTTCAGTAGCATAGGCAGCACAAAGAGAGTCGGTTGGAGCGTGCCAAGTCACAGAATCGGGTGTAAGCGTCACCGCCATTGGATCAAAAGCATCCAAATCCCATCCTAAACCGAAATCAGGGATGATGCCGTGAAGTCCGTCAGATCCTGATTCGGATGCATCATATTCAAAATCAAGACAAATAGTCACTGACTCCCCTATTTCAAAAAGTGGATCATCAAGTGATCGATTAGAGCTTCGTTGAGATATACTAAATTCTGTTACTGTAGGTGATTGAGCATCATCTCCAATGCATCGAACACAACCTGAAGCTTGATTTATACTTAAATTGAAATAAGGATCATCAATTATTCCTTCACCACTTACTGCTATGTAATATCTAGTAATCCCTTTCTCAACAGCTATTCCATGACCACCATTTGAGTCAGAATTCGCACAAGGCGTAGGAAACCAAGGTGGCCCGCTATCAACCAATGTCAAATTATCACATGTTCCTTTATAAATTGCTAAATTTGGCTTCCAACTTCCACTTGTATTAATATTAGTGAAAAGCTGTGTTGCGTAGGTATCCACTTCGACTTCAAACCAAATAGTAGGATTTACATCGGCACCACAAGTATTTATAAGAGTTTCTGGACATCCAAAAGCTAAACAGCCCCTAATCTCAGTAGTAGATCCAGGTCCACAGTTTATATCAACAGGAGCAAATGTAATAATACTAGATACATCCACACAGTCATCATCTGCTGCACAATTGCCTTGATAAGAAGGAGTCAATGAAATACTAAAATTGTTACAAAAGCCATCTTTATTGGAAACTTTAAACCAAATAGTTTCTCCTGGCGAATAGCAACCTAAGTTGACAGGTCTATAATTTGTCCCACAATTGTAAGAACTCGAGTTAAACAAATTTGATGATGGTGTTGTGTTAGTCCCTGAATAAATCTCCAAAGACATATTTTCATCAAATTCATTTCCACCTAAAACAAACATAGTGGCAGCAATCCAATCTTCTTGACCAGTCACATATTTAAACCAAACACTATTATGTTGAAATTCAGAACCACACTCTGTATTAGGAAGGTCTGATGCATTATCATCATTATACCCTGATGCACAACAAGTAGTCGCTACGATTCCATTATTATTTATCGTTAGTAAAAAAGCATCAGAATAATGGTCATTATCAGGTGGCGGACATTGAGCTTTTAATATAAAAGCCTGAAGCACACTTAAACACAACAGGAGTAGATGTCTTAATTTCATTTTTTAATATTTTGGAGTTTATAATTGCTAAATGAGATATACACTACAGGTCTTTAATCCAAAAACAAAACAATCTTTTGGATAAAGTCATGATGTAAGTAATGTAAAATATATATTTCGTAAGTGGGAACTTGCAGTGTAAATAAACAAAGATAGGTTAGTCTTAAATTGATTTATCTTCAATGCAACACAAAGCTAGATAAAATCTTTAAAAGACAAAATAATTTTAATAAAAATATTAAAATTATCCAAATATAAAAATGTTGTATTTATTTTTATTTTACTACCTATATAATGAAATAAGCGTTTTAATTATGAATCATTTTACCCCTAAAGCTATGAATAGATAAAACATATGTTACTAAAAATTAGTTACCATTAAGACATGTTATGGCAAAATCATTAGATTAGTCTCTGTTTTGAATATTAATTTCAATACTAAATTGTCAATTCCAAATATTTGAAACTTTTTTTTATGAGGTTATTTTCACTGTTTTATTTTATTTTAGTTATTAATATTCTGAATGCACAACTTGCAAATAATCCTCATGATGTCGTTTATAATCATCTCAAAAACTTAGAAGTTGAACATAAAAATTCTAGCCTTGCTGCAATGTCTTTTCATCCAGATATCCCATTGGAGCAAAGGATAGACCTTGCAGAAAACCTAAAACAAATCCTTGATGCAAAAGGAATTCTGATAGTCGTCTCAAGCATCCCCAATGATCCTGAATATCGAGACAGTCTATCAGGCAATCAAACATATGTCGTCTCCCGAGAACTTCCGAGCTTAACCGTAGAGAAATATAATAATAATTGGTTTTACTCTAAGAGAACGAGTACTGAGATACCAGTTTTATTTAAGAAAACATTTCCTGCTTGGTCGCATGGAATTATAAACAACATACCTGATGTGCTCAAAACACATTTTTTAGGTGTTGAAATTTGGAAATTCATTGGTCTCCTTGCTATCTTGATAGTCAGTTTTTTATTATTCAAAATATTTGAAAAAGGGATAGATAAATTCATGCAAATCTCTATCTGGGACAGACTTCATATTGAAGACCGACACTTGCCGAAACTACATAGATTGGCTAGATATTTTGGAATTATATTTTTCATAGGTTTAATAAGATATTTTTTACCCATTCTAGTTTTTAATATCAACATATCAAGACCAATATTTCAACTCATAAACATCGTATTTACTTTTGTGGCAATGTTGGCAGTGCTCAAAATCACAGACATTATAGGCGTCTATTTACGAAAACTTACAGCTGCCACGGCGTCAAAAATAGATGATCAACTTATGCCCATAGCCGTAAAAGGAGCCAAAGTAGCTGTAATAATAATGGGTATATTTAGAATACTATATTTATTGGATGTGAATATTACGGCGCTTATTGCTGGACTTTCAATAGGTGGATTAGCATTAGCACTTGCAGCTCAAGACACGGTAAAGAATCTAATTGGCTCTGTGATGATCTTTTTTGATAGACCATTCCATATAGGAGATTATATTATGGCTATGGATTTTGAAGGTACCGTGGAAGAAGTGGGTTTCAGATCTTCGAGAATTAGAAAAGTAGACAATTCACTCATTACAGTACCCAATGGTAATCTTACGAATGCAACCATGATCAATTATGGCATTAGGAAGTTTAGATTATTTGAAACAAATTTAGGATTCACTTTTGACTCAGATCCCAAAAACATTAGTGCTTTCATAGAAGATTTAAAAGGTTTTTTCAATCAATATTCCCACATTCAAGAAGAGAATCACTTTGTGTATTTGCGATATTTGTCAGCATCATCTATTGACGTTTTTGTCCGTGCTTACATTGATGCGCCTACGTTCAAAGATGAATTAGCATATAGACAAGAACTGATATTTACTATCATGGAAAAGGTAAAATCAAATAATTTATCTTTTGCCTATCCTAGTCAATCTTTATATATTGCAGCTATGCCAAAGCAAGATGATCAACAAAAAAATGTCACATCTAGTGAGAATCATATCCATTAGTAGATTTATACATTTGATGATTGAATATGCTATTGATTTATAGTTATTTTATTTTTACAAATTGACCTTATAAGAATCTTGTCATAAATTTAAAAGTATTTTAAGAAAAAAAAAGGCCCAATTTCACAATCGGGCCTTTTCTCTATTATATCCTTCTGAATTAAGCAGTGTATATAGATTCTTTTTTGAAATGTTTTACCAATAAGTAATAAAACATAGCTCTGTATTTATTGCTATTTGAGCTACCAAGAATATCAATAACAGCTTTTATGCCTGCATCTAAAGCAGCATTGTCAGGAAGTCCTAATTTTTTCATTAGGAAATTTTCTTTCACTCTGTCTAATTCAGCTTTATCAGAAGAAGAAACTTTGGATGCATCTGGTAAATAAATTACCGGACCACAACCTTTAGTAACTGCTCTTAATAACACTTCGTCAACACTGACTTTTAACTTTGTAAATTCTGCTTGGTACAAAGCTACTTTTTCATCAAACTTGCTCATTTTTTTGGTGTTTTGTTTTTAAAAATTTAGTTATTCGACATTAAATATCGAATGAAATTGTTTTATCACCCGTTGTGACGCTTAAAATTTCAAAAGTCACATTTTTTTTAAAAAAATATTTTGGAAATAAAAAATTACTACAAAATGAATCAAAGATGATCTATTACGATATCAGTTAAATAAAACATCTCACTACTCGTTAATTCATAAAAAAGCAGAAAATGTTATTAAAAATAAATGTAGTGTCAACAAGTGGACTATATTTTAGTTATAATTTTTATAAATATTCAAAACAGAATACATGGCCATTCAATCTATAGTGAAAAACAAGGCATTTTTGCTTTTTGTGTTGTTAGCAGGATTTTTTATTGCAAATACAATCGTTGCAGAATTTGTAGGATTAAAAATATTCTCTCTGGAAAAACTATTTGGTGCTGAACCCTTAAATATAAGTCTTTTTGGTGTAGAAGGTCTCGGTCTCAATCTTACTGCTGGAGCCATATTATGGCCGGTAGTATTTATTATGACAGATATTATCAATGAATATTATGGCGTAAAAGCAGTAAAATTGCTTTCATACTTAGCCGTTGGAATAGTTTTTTATGCTTTTTTTATGGTGTATGGTTCCATCGGACTTCCAGCAAATGACTGGTGGCAGTCTGAAAGTGGGATTACGTCTGATCCATCTACAAGTATTAGTGATATGAATTTGGCATTTAACAAAGTTATGGGGCAAGGATTGTGGATTATTGTTGGGTCAATGATAGCATTTTTGGTAGGGCAAATCTTAGACGTGGCCGTTTTTCATAAAATAAAATCTTACACAGGAGAAGAAAAAGTCTGGCTACGTGCCACAGGAAGTACACTGATATCTCAATTAGTAGATAGTTATGTGGTACTACTAGTAGCTTTTTGGATTGGTGCAGATTGGGATTTAACAAGAGTACTAGCTATTGGAACAGTCAATTATTTCTACAAATTTGGAATGGCTATTTTGCTTACACCACTTATTTATCTTGGACATTTCTTGATTGAAAACTATCTGGGAAAAGAAGTTGCTGACCAAATGAAAAAAGAAGCATCAATGTAAATCCGTCAATAGATGACAATTTTGAGTCTACCCCGAAAATACAAATTGGTTGATAATCAACCGTTTTTTACCCTACACTTAAAGGGAAACGTTTGATTATCAAAGCAATAGAAAATAATTTTTCATTTATTTGCACATTGGACTTTTCGGTGTGAACTCAATTTTAATCCCTTAAAATGTTCTTTGCTAAAGCCATTAATTGATTAAAAGTGGTCGTTGGTATATTTTACCTCCTACTTTCATTCTGTACTGGTATTCACCAGGTCTTAAAACATAATTTTTGGTATTAATCTCTAAGGTGTGTGATCCTTTGTTTCGGAATTCGTTTATAAGTGGTCTCAATACTTGACCACTTTTATCGAGGACTTCTATAATGACTGGACCCTCTTGTAATAGAGAAAAGTGAATTTGTAATACATCCGGATTTTTGTCAGAAATTTTATGTCCCAATAAAGCACCAAATTCTTCTGATCCTATCGGCGGATTTTTTGTAGGCACAAGTCCATCTATAGGCAGCCTGTCTTTTCCAATCACAAAATCTGAAACGTCTTTTGGCATTCCAAACCAGTTCTGAAGCACAGAAGCATAAATATCTCTAAAGTCCGTACCATAAGCAGGGTCACCATAAATATCAGTATTCAAAAGATCTGGTGGTGTACCTACGATGCCTTTTCCTATACCTTTGGCAAACATTAGTACAGGCGCGCCAGTACCATGATCTGTTCCTGCCGACCCATTCTCATAAATAGTTCTGCCAAACTCAGAAAATGTCATTCCAAGAACTTTGTCCCCCATGTTTTGAGCTTCAAGATCTTGATAAAACGCACTCACTGCTGTAGAGATTCTATTCAATAAATTAAGGTGATTGTCATATTGATCAGCATGAGTATCGAAACCATCGATATAAACCATATAAACCTTGGTGCCCAATCGACCTTTAATTAGTCTTGAAACAATAGCTAATTGCTGTGCCAAATTTGAGTTTGGATAATTGACTTCATTTCTACCTTTATTGTAAGCATTACTTATGGACTGACTGTATCTAAATGCGCTATTGGCCACTTGTCTTACATAAAACAACTCTTGGTCTCTCGGAGTATTGGTCAAAGTAGAAAGATCATACAATTGTCCTGAAACCGCTAATTTATAAAATTCTTGCGGACTACTCACTGCCAAAGCTAAGTTTACTCTTGGGCCTTGGAAAATGAGATCTGTTTGTACACCGATCTGAAGTGCCGGCGGAATAGTAGGCTGAGCATCTAGGAAAGCTGGCATATCTTGATCAATATATCTACCGATCCATCCTGTGTTTAAATATTCTTCTGTGTCAGATGCTGTCGCCCATATATCAGATGATCTAAAATGAGAATAGTTTGGTTCAGGATAGCCGACATTATGTATCACTTTCATCTTATCTTCTTCCCACATCGGGCGAAGACTGTTCATACTATTGGGCATCCCATTTTTGTCATTTAATGCCCAAAGGTTGGATTCTGTAATGGCTATATTGGGTCTAATATTATAATACTCACTATTAAACCTATCGACAACCATATTTAGACCATCGTTGCCGCCTCTGAGTTGAATAAGGATTAAGGTTCTATCCGTTTCAAGATTATTGAGAGGAGCTAGCAGATTGGATGTACCCAAAGCATAAAGCGGTACACCATGAAGTGATGCTGCCATACCCGCAGTAAATAAACCTGCTGTTTGTAGGAAATCACGTCTTTTCCATTTAGAATGATCTATCTGATGTTCTTCAGTATTGTCAAATGATTTGCCTACTTTGATTTTATTTTGATCTTTGCACATGTTCGTTTCGGTTTTTAAGACAATTGAAATTCAGGAAGTTTGACTAAAAATCCCAATAAATTAGCAATTTGGAAAGGCGCTTCATTCCAATCAAGATTCCAGGATTGGTCTTCAAAATAATTCTCAGGAATATCACCTTTGAAATATAAAACGGCTGCTGCATGAAGATCATCATCCAAAGCTCTTCCAAGATAATGATAAGTCAACTCTCGAGTAATAAGGTCAGGATCATTTATCGTTGTACCTACTAAATTTTTAGCAAGTGTCCTCAAGATCTCACGATTGGTTTCATTAGCCATGGTATTAATAAGTTCTCTAGAATAGCTCCATCTTTGAGTCAGTGTATTTTCATTAATCCATTCATGATGACCAGGCCAACCAGCAACATTTATAGGGTTAAAGATATTCATACCGAGATTTTCTGATCCATACCACATCGTGCCAAACCTACTCGAGACTGCCTGAGCATTAAACCCACTCAATCTGACTAAATCCACAAAACATTCAATTGGGCTTTTGATGATGGCACCCACAAACTCTTGATTATAAAAATGGTCGCTTCTGAATAATGCCTTAAATACTGGTAATAACTCCCAATTGCTAGCTATAAATAGGTCTGCCAATGCATTCACAAATTCTTGATCAGGGACTTTATGGATAAAATGCGTATAAAGTTTACCACAAATATATTGTGCCACCTGAACTTTTCTTTCTGTAAAGATCAAATTGTGTACTTCATTATAACCCCATTTTCCAGTTTTGCCAAAGATGGTTTTATTGTTATTATCAAAACGACTATTGACAAAAGTCACATCATTGCATTCATACATATTACATCGCCATCCTGTCAAAGCGCGAGCTACTTCTACCACATCAAACTGTGTATAACCATTATTTTCGCCCATGGTAAATAATTCCATCAACTCACGAGCATAGTTTTCATTAGGATTACCGACAGCATTTAAATTACCATTTAAGTAACTAAGCATAGCAGGTGACTTGCCCATTGCTTCAACAAATGTTTTAAAATTTCCTAAACAATATTGATTCAACAACCAATAATAATTCCAAAGGTATTTATTACAATCGTAGACATTAAGTTCAGTTACGAAGTGATTATGCCAGAAAAGCACAATTTTACTGCGCAAACCATCATCAATCATATCTGTCAAATAACGATAATAATGTTCTTCCCTATGTTCAAATTTCAGATTATCGGTATTCTCATAATCCGCTGCTGTAAAATTTGCCCAAGATGGCCCTGTAGGCAAAGCCCTAGATTTTATACCATCCAAAAGACTGCCTACTAAAACCTGTGGATTAGCTGCCAAAGCGTTTGTTATTTGAGTCGGAGTAGGACCAAATCCCAATCTCCTATAAAGATGGATGACTCGTTGTTTGTTCCAAGGTTTGTCAGATGTTGGTTGAAAGGGTTGAATGCCTGCCATATTTATTGCTATATCAGAAAATTTCACGCAATTTATTACATTTTTTAACAAAATAGAAAAAACTTATATATTTTTACGATGCCGAACAAAAAATCGCTGTTATGTGTAAGAATATTCTTTTTTATTTGACATTTTTCCTATCTGTACATTCATTATATGGTCAGCAAATACTATTTTTTGAAGACTTTAATCAATGTGCATTGTCTGATCAGTGGACAGTAAAAATAGATGGAAATCAAAACGCAGCTTGGTCTGTAGGCATACCAGAAAATCCTAAAGCCGATACGCTATCTATTAATGGCTCTTGCATGTTGGTCATAGATGACGATCTTACCGGAGACAAAACCGATTCATTTAATATTAAGTTTACTTCAGCATATTTTGATGGCAGTGATTTTTCTGATATCGACTTTAAAGCTCAGGTACATTTCAGAAGAGACAAACAAGAATATTTGCGCATTTGGATTGATAATGGCAAAAAAGAATATCTTATCAGGGAATTTAAAAACAGAAATTACTCGGGAGATAAATTTACTGATTATGTTGATATCTCGGCGGATTTAAGTTTTATCGCTTCAGACAGTATGAGAATCATTATAGAATATGACGATGCTAATGCTTGGGGATGGTGGGCAGGCATTGACAATATAAGTGTCACAGGAAGTAAAGATGGTCAAATCGTTTTGGGCGAAAACTTTAATGATTGTAAATTGCCAGAAGGATGGTCCACAGAAATACTAAATGGCGTAGATGATTGGAATTTTGGCATATTTAACGATGGGAGAACGATAGATGGCAGTTGTTTTGTCTATTTTAACGATGACATCTTGGGTGAAACTGCTCCATTATCTAAAATCAGAATTTATGGTCCTACATTTGACGCTACAGAATTTTCTAATTACAAGTTGACCTATGACCTTATATATAGGACTTATGAAGCCAATGAATACTTGCAATTATACGTAGACAATGGAAAAGAATGGATTCCTGTAAAAATCTACACATCAGATTTTGGTGGTCCTGAAGTGGACAAATCACAACAGGATTCCATAGATTTATCTCCATTCAGAGGAGAGCAGATAAGATTAATATGGGAGCACAATGATGGAGGTTGGGCTTGGTGGGTAGGTTTTGACAATGTAAAAGTAACTGGAAAAGGTAGTATCAATGATAGATGTAATAAAGCTACACCCTTAGTTACAGATGGTGATTGTCTCGTTTTTGATAATACAAATGCATTAAATACGGATGATCTAAATCCTACAAATTCTGACCCTGCCATTGGTTATTTATATTATACATGGAAGTCTTCATCTAATGCTGATTTCAAAATCTTAACCAAAAGTAGTTTTAATGATCAAATTGAAATATTCGAAGGTAGTTGTGTGCAACCATCGAAAATAAAAAGTATAAACAGAGATGAATATGGATTTGAAGGAGAAGAAATTATACTTAAAGCAGAAGCAGAAAAAGATTATATCATACGTTTATCTGGTAAAGCTGCAGAATTTGGATTAGAAAAAGGGAATGGATGCATTTCTTTGGTATCCAATCCTGCTATCATAGCTCAACCCGACAGCGACTTATGTTTGGAAGCCATGCCGATTTTAAAAAATCAACCTTGTGTGAATGCTCAAAATAAACTTGCTGACTTCGATGGCCCTATTCCGACCAAAAACATAAGGTCAAGAGCGGATATCTGGTATGCATTCACACCACAAGATACGAATGCTTTCGAATTTAAAAGTAATGCAGATTTTGCAGATGCCTTGGCTGTGTATAAAGGAAGTTGCGATCAATTGGTAGAAGTAGCATCAGAATATTCTGGACAAAAAATATCGATCAAAGAAGTTGAGATTGGTCAAAATTACTATTTCCAAGTCAGTGGATATTTTTCCATTCTCGAGGGAAATGTCTGTGGTCAGATTATAGAGCAGCAATCGCCTATTATTGCAAATGATGATTGTGTGGCTTCACTTCCCATTATACTCAACAGTCAATGTACCGCTTCCATAAATACTGGTGCCAGTTACTCAGGTGTGCGACCATCTTGCGACTACACGGTAATGTCTGATGTGTGGTTTTCTTTTGTAGCGCCAAGTTCGAATAATGTTTTCATCAGAGCAAACGTAGATTTTGAGCACATACTTTCTGTTTATGAAGGAACTTGTAATGACTTATCTTCTATTTATTGCAATAAAAATCCACACTTTTGTAATGGTTTCATACATTTGGATAATGTAGAATCAGGCAAAACTTATTATATTCAAGTCGGATCTAAAATTATTCAATCTGGTGCTCAGACAGGTAATATATGTATCGAAATTTTGGATCAAGATCCTATGTGGAAACCGATTACATTTGATGTAAATCAAGAGTGTATCAGTAAAGGTGCCGTATTATTGACACCCATTAATTTAGACACGCTAGTACATATAACTTTTGATGGTCTAGGCATGGATCAGCCAGTACTCGGTGGTCAAAGATATGTAATTGAAGGCAAAGATGATGATGGATGTATAGTCACCAAAGTAATCAATACGCAATCTTGTAATGATTTTGGTTGTACCATCGCGGCTACTTTGGAGCAGACCAATGCATCTTGTTATGGTCAAAATAACGGTATGGCATCTTTTGAAATAGAAGGTGGACTTGAGCCATATGAGATCCGATGGTCGCATGGCGTAATAGGTAGTGAAGTCACATCATTGGCTGCAGGAAGCTATCAAGTAACTATTTCTGATGGTTCAGCGTGTGAACTTATACAACAAGTTGTCATCAATCAACCCGCGGAAATATTGACCAATCCTAGCTTTACACAGCCTTTATGTTTCGGAGACGAAACAGGTAGTATTAATCTTACTGTAATCGGAGGCATAAGTCCTTATCAATATCAATGGTCCAATGGGAATACTACATCATTGATAAATAATGTTTCTGGTGGCAACTACATTATTACCATCACTGACAGTAATAATTGTACATCTTCCCAATCTTTCCAATTGTCACAGCCAGAACAAATCATAATTACTGAAAACATCACGAATAATCCTTGTCCTGGTGACTCACTTGGTGAAATATCTGTATTCATAAAAGGAGGGACTGGAATTTACGACATAAAGTGGTTAGGAGAAGAAGGAAATTCAAAACTCACAAATTTACTTGCAGGGAATTATTCAGTAGAAATTACAGATGATAATGGTTGTATTGAACAAGATACCTTTGAAATTTTAAGTCCTGCACCATTAAATTTGATAGTAGACTCATTATTGCTTCAGATTATTGATGCTAATCCGGGATATATTTCCATTACAATGAATGGAGGTACTTCACCATACGTGTATGATTGGCAATTAAATGGTGAAAGTTTAGGTCAGAATACCAATTTGATTACTGTTTCTGATGCTGGAAGCTATGAAGTATTGGTGACAGATGCGAATGGTTGTGTCTGGAATAGTCAAGTGTGGGAAGCATCCATTATAAACAATACAGAAAATTTTCAAGAAGTTGATCAAATAAAATTACTTCCTAATCCAGTTATCGAAAATTTACAAATTGAATTTTCTAATATTGGGAATATCGAAAACTGGCAGATTATTGATTTATTAGGAAGAACTGTATTGACGAATAAAGATACCCAATTGAATCCGCATAAATTAAACATCAACGTTGGACAATTGACAGCAGGAACTTATTTCTATAATTGTCAAAAAGATGGAAAACGCTTTATCTCTAAATTTATTAAAATATAAGTTTTGTAATTAGCGTATTAGAAAGATAAATCTTTATTTTGAAATGTAAATTGGTTAGCATCAAGCTAAATCAATATTCAACAAAACAGCCAATTCGTCTCTACATTGATCAGAATTCTGAAAATGAATCGACTTTATACCTAGTTTAGTTGCCGCAGCATAATTATTTGGGTTGTCATCTATAAATATAGCTTTAGATCTATCAATATCATATCTTTCAAGTAGTAATTCAAAAATTGCAGGGTCAGGTTTTTTGAGATTTTCACTACCTGAAACTAAAATTCCATCAAACCAATGCAAAAAATCATACATCCCAAGTGCAATTGGAAATGATTCTGCCGACCAATTGGTCAACGCTACTATTTTAAATTTACCACTTGCTTTGAGTTTTGCAAACATCTCTACGGTTGGTTGAATTGTACCGCCAAGCATTTCTACCCATTTACCATAATAAACTTCAATTTCTTTAGTATAATGTGGATATTGGTCTATCAACTCCTTTGTCGCATCAGCAAAAAGTCTGCCAGCATCCTGTTGTTCATTCCAATGAGAAGTACATATTTCGGAAAGAAAATACTCCATTGCATCTTCGGTAACAAACATATTTTTGTACACATACCTTGGATTCCAATCTATGAGAACTGCACCAAGATCAAAAATTATCGTATCGTATAAATTCATTAAGTTTAAATTAAAGTCTTCTTACCCAAATATTTCTAAAACTAACTAAATCACCATGATCTTGCAAAATAAATGGTGCTCCACCGTGGACAGGATTTTTTGGAAATCCAATATATTCCGTCGTACCTAAGATTTCAGCATTATTTTGAGTCACTACACCATTATGAATTACCGTAACACGAGCAGAAGCTAATTTATTACCGAAGGCATCAAATTTAGGGGCAGAATATATAATGTCGTAAGTATTCCACTCACCCGTTTTACTGCATACATTATATAAAGGTGGTCTTTGTTTGTAAATTGAACTAGCTTGACCGTTATAATATGTTTCGTTATTATAATTGTCCAAAATCTGGATTTCGTACCTTGACTGCATGAAGATACCACTATTGCCTCTACCCTGCCCTTCACCTTTAACTACCAGCGGGCTTCTCCATTCAAGATGTAAATGACAATCCCCAAATGAAGCTTTAGTCATGATATCACCGCCACCTGGTTTTACGGTAAGTACACCGTTATCGAGTGTCCATTCTACTTTTGCCCCATCTAACTTTGTCCATTGATCTACATTATTGTCTAGCAAAACTATGGCATCCGATGGAATATCCCATTTTAGTGGTTTGACAACTAGTACGGACGGTTTTCTTGTCCAATCTTCAGTATGTTTTGGATCTTTGGGCTCGACTACTTGACTAAATGATAATATAGAATAGGTCATAAAAAACAAACAAAGAAGATTACGTAACATGGCTTTAAAATTTTATGGTAAATGAAAATGGTCAATAAATTAAGGTAGGTTCCATATTAAACTATAAAAACACTATCTTGATACAATTTAAAATCTAAAAGTCGACGTTGCTAAAACACTTTAAATTTAAGTGCGAAACTAAGGTTAAAATCTTTGAAAAAAAAATTAAATTTGCGTCGCATTATTTTACTTTTCAAAATATATTAAATCATGAAAATATTTTCTTTTGTCTTTTTATTGTTAATTTCGTTTGCTTCATGCAAAAATGCCAATACAGAATCAAGTCCTGAAGGCGAAAAAAGTGAAACCTATGAAGGAGAAAAACCAGAAACTCCTGTAGTAAGAATTGATTTAAATGAAATAGCTCAACATGTAGGTAAACTTCCTAAAGAAGTTGATTTATTCACAAAATACAGCTTGGATGCTAGGATTGAAAAAATAATGGGTCCAGATTACGCAGAATTTAAACAAGACTGGAATGAAGAGACGCCGCTTAAAAAAGATGGTGAAGTCATGTATTCAACTGGTTGCAAAGCAGGTGATTGCAAAGCAAATAGATACCTTTTGGTTTTAGATCTATTGCAAAATGGAGTGAATGTGTATAATTTCAGACAAACGAAAAATAGAACTTATGAAGAAGATAATATTATAATAGGTTTGCCAAATCAGGCTCAAGCTGACTTCGAAAAAATACTCAACGAGCAAAAAGGAATGTAAAAAGAAGTGAATCGCTCAGCCAAATTAGTTATAAGATTGGCTGAGCGATTTTATTTTACTTGTTTAGACAGTAACAACTTCCTTAAAGTATGCATAAGTTTTTATTAGTCCTTCTTCCCTTTGCACCTTAGGTTCCCAACCTAATAAATTTTGTGCCAATGTGATATCTGGTCTTCTTTGTTTAGGATCATCTACTGGCAATGGATTATAAATTATGTGCGCCTTAGGGTTTTGAACAAGTTTTAATATTTCGTCTGCAAACTGCATGATGGTTATCTCTGATGGATTGCCAATATTAACAGGTCCGGAATAATCGCTCAAAAGCAAACGATAAATACCTTCTACCAAGTCGTCTACATAACAGAATGATCTAGTCTGGTTTCCTTCACCAAAAACAGTCAATCCTTCTCCACGTATTGCCTGCGAAAAGAAGGCCGGCAAAACCCTACCATCTTCCACCCTCATTCTCGGCCCATAAGTGTTAAAGATTCTAACAATTCTCGTTTCTAGCCCATGAAAAGTGTGGTAAGCCATGGTAATTGCTTCTTGAAATCTTTTGGCTTCGTCATAGACGCCACGTGGACCTATAGGATTTACATTCCCCCAATAATCTTCTTTTTGTGGGTGCACCAATGGATCTCCATATACCTCAGAAGTTGATGCAATTAGAATTCGAGCATTTTTTGACTTGGCCAAACCTAACAAATTGTGCGTTCCTAAAGAACCAACTTTTAAGGTTTGAATTGGCATCTTCAAGTAATCAATAGGACTCGCCGGTGATGCAAAATGTAAAATATAATCTAATTGTCCTGGCACATGAACAAATTTAGAAACATCATGGTGGTAATACTCAAAGTTTTTGAGTGGAAAAAGATGTTCAATGTTTTTTATATTTCCAGTGATAAGGTTATCCATTCCTATGACATGATATCCTTCTTTTACATATCTATCACATAGATGGGAACCAATAAAGCCTGCTGCTCCCGTGATTAAAATTCGTTTCATTTAAAATAATATTATACTTGTCCTAAATTAAATAATTTCCAAAACTGAAAGATTGTGAATACGCAAAATAAATTGGATCTAAAATCTAAAAATAATACATTCATTTTGAATACCCTGCTGGCAAAGGTAGTTTTAATTTTATTATTCCACCCAAGACTGCTGTTGATAAATTCAGTTTGTTACATTTTGTATAAAGTTTTTTGCCTGAATAAAAGACAAAACTAACTTAAAGTATAGATTTTTTGAAAAAACAAATACATCTCGATAATTAATCTTATTTATTTTTCTGATATTTGCGTTTTATTTAGACGTTAAAGTCCAAAATATATATTTACACCAATATTAAAGTATAATAAGAATGTCTCCTTTCAAACAAAAAATGACCGGCTACACTTTACCACAGCAGATTCAAGCTATGGGTTTGTATCCTTTTTTTAGAACTATAGAATCTGAACAAGATACTGTAGTAAAGATCGATGGTAAGGATGTCTTGATGTTCGGATCGAATAGTTATTTGGGTCTAACTAATCACCCAAAACTAAAGGAAGCGTCTATCAAGGCTATAGAAAAATACGGATCAGGTTGTGCTGGGTCTAGATTTTTGAACGGAACATTGGATATACATCTCGAGTTAGAAGAAAAATTGGCAAGATATGTTGGAAAACCAGGTGCTTTAGTATTTAGCACAGGCTACCAAGTAAATTTGGGCGTTATTTCTTCTATTCCAGGAAGACATGATTATATCATTATGGACGATTTAGATCATGCTTGTATTATAGATGGAGCTAGACTTTCATTTGCAAAAGTCATGAAATATAGCCATAATGATATGGAGTCACTGGAGAAAGCACTAAGCAGATGTGAGTTAGATAAAATAAAACTAATTGCAATAGATGGCGTATTCAGTATGGAAGGTGATATAGCAAAACTTCCAGAAATCGTCCAATTAGCAGAAAAATATAATGCTACCATCATGGTTGATGATGCTCATGGATTAGGTGTACTCGGTAAGAATGGTAGTGGTACTTCTGATCATTTCGGTCTTACCGACAAAGTAGACTTAATAATGGGTACTTTCAGTAAATCACTTGCAAGTATCGGTGGATTTATTGCAGCTGATATGGATACTATCAATTACCTAAAGCATAATGCTCGGTCATTAATATTTAGTGCAAGTATTGCGCCTGCAAATGCAGCAAGTGTTATTGCAGCTGTAGATTTAATACAGGAAGAACCAGAAAGAATAACAGCACTTTGGGATAATACACATTATGCTATGGCTGCACTCAAAAAAGCTGGATTTGATACTGGGCATTCTGTCACGCCTATTATTCCAATATTAATCAGAGATGATTATAAAACTTTCCAATTGACAAAAATTGCTCTGGAAAGAGGTGTATTTGTTAATCCTGTAGTGTCTCCTGCAGTACCTAGTACATCATCACTTATTAGATATTCGTTGATGGCAACACATACCAAAGCTCAAATAGACGAGTCAGTATCTATATTAAAACAAATAGCTGATGAAATAGGTGTGTTTGAAGTTAACCCAGAAATGTCAGTGAATTTTATCGACATGTAAATGTATAGGAGTACGTAAGAGATGTCAAACATTTTTAATCGTACTTATGAAAATATTTGCCATAAAGACCTCTTAAGAAGTGGTTTTTATGGCATTTTTTTTTACTATCATTCAAATTTAACTTAAGATTTAGAATAAAGTCAAAAACAATTACGCATTTGGCAATATTCATTTGAATAAATCTTACTTTTGGGGACAATTGTAACTAAGACATTTTTATATCTTGGATAATGATTCGTAATTTATGTCATTTTGACATCAACTTTAATTTAACAAATCGAGTATAAATCATTAATTATGAGCACAATAATAAAAGAAGTCACATTCAAAGATGGTATCTCAGAATTTATAAATTTTCCACATGATCTCTATAAGGATGACCCTATTTATGTGCCTGAAATATTTATTGGTCAAAAAGACATGATGAATCCTGACAAGTACCCTTTTCATAAATATGGCAAGGTGAAATATTTCTTAGCTCAAAGGAATGGTAAAACGGTAGGTAGAATTGCTGCCATTAACAATACGAACTACAATCGGCACCATAAAAGCAATGTTGGTTTCTTTGGATTTTTTGATTTTATTGAAGATCAAGAAGTTTGTAATCTTCTATTGGATCAAGCGGTTGCCTATGCCAAAGAAAATGGTCAAGATTTCTTAATGGGACCTACAAATTTTACTACAAATGAGACAGCAGGTACTTTAGTTGATGGATTTAACGATTCGCCCAAGCTAATGATGACTTATAATAAACCATATTATGGTAAGCTCATGGAAAAATATGGTTTGCATAAAGAAATGGATTTGTTTGCATTTATGATATACAGTGACAAAGCTTCTGAAAAGTCACTTAGAATTGCAGATGCCGTCGAAAACAGGCTAAAAGCAAAAGGAATATCCATTAGAAATATAAATCTCAAAGATATAGACAACGAAGCTAAAAGAATACAAAAGATATATAATGACGCTTGGGAAGAAAACTGGGGATTTGTACCATTCACAGATGCAGAATTTGAATATCTCAAAAATGATCTAAAAATGTTGCTCGACCCTAAATTTGCCTACATAGCCGAAAAAGATGGAGAAGCAATAGGTTTTGGACTTACACTTCCTAATATTAATGAAGTCCTTATTAAAAATAAACGTGGCAAACTATTCCCATTTGGTATATTTAGACTGCTTTGGGGCAAAAACAAAACTAAATATGTGAGAATTTTAGCGCTAGGCGTATTAGAAGAGTATAGGAAAATGGGGATAGAAGCTATATTTTTTGCCAAAAACATACAGGAAGCACGAAGACGAGGTATCATTGGTGGTGAAGCATCTTGGATATTAGAAAGTAATGAAGCAATGGTAGCTGCCGCAGAACATTTAAATGGTGAAAAATATAAAACCTATAGACTTTATAAAAAACCAATCTAAAACATGTCGAAAGAAAAAATATTAATTACCGGGGCGAATGGTTTTATCGGTTCTTTTCTTGTCAAAGAAGCTCTAGCAAAAGATTTGGAAGTATATGCAGGTGTAAGAAAAAACAGTAATACCGGTTCACTTAAAGAATTGGATATTAAGACATTAGAGTTAAATTACGAATCAATAGATCAAATGGCTGATGTATTGAAAACCTATCAGTTTGAATATATAATTCATAATGCAGGCCTTACTAAAACGCCCAATGCACAAGAATATATAAAAGTTAATAAAGATTATCTAATAAACGTCATAGATGCCATAAGGAAATCAGGCATTCACCTAAAAAAATTCCTTTATGTCAGTAGTCTTGCTGCCACTGGACCAGCTGATTTTCAAAAAAATGGAATGCTCACTCAAGAAGCAACATATAATCCAGTAACCAATTATGGCATTAGCAAACATCAAGCAGAGGCCTATCTTACAGAGCAAAAAGATATACCATATCTTATCATAAGACCAACAGCTGTTTATGGTCCTGGAGAAAAAGACTTGCTAAATGTCTTTCAGATGATCAATAAACGAATAGACTTACAAGCTGGTCTTTTGCCACAGAAACTGACTTTTATTTACGTCAAAGATCTTGCGAAACTGATGATAACAGCTACCTTAAGCAAATATTCTCACAAAGCTTATTTTGCTACAGATGGTAAGATTTACACAGGAACAGCTTTTAGTGGATTTATTAAGGAAAGTATAAATAAATCGACTCTTCATATTAAACTTCCTATTTCTGTTATTAAACTCGTAGCGTTTGTCAGTGAGAAAGTTTCAGGATTATGGGGTAGCTATCCACCACTTAATGTGGATAAATTTCATGAAATTAAAGCTAGGAACTGGTCTTGTGATGTTCGTGACTTAGAGTCTGAACTAGGATTTAAATCAGCATATGACCTATCTACTGGCATCCCTGAGACGGTCCAATGGTATAAAGAACAAAAATGGCTATGACATTTCTACCAAAGGTTTAGTCAATTAAAGGCAATATGTGTACTTTTGCATTTCGCAAAGTAAGCTTGTGTTGATGTAATTATCAATACAAAACACATTCTATTCCTAATCAATGAACATGTCAACCATCGTTAAGAAGAAAATAAGATTTATCACAAACCCATTTTCTGGCACAAAATCCAAGTCAAAACTAAAGGAAACAATAGAAGAAAACCTAAATTTAACAGATTTTGATTTCGAAATATCTTTTACTGAATATCCAAGACATGCCACACAGTTAAGCGCTGAAGCAAGAGATTTAGGATATTATGCCGTAATAGCAGTAGGTGGAGATGGTACTATCAATGAAGTAGCATCAGCGCTCAAAGGTTCAGAAACTGCCTTGGGAATAGTCCCTTTTGGATCAGGAAATGGATTTTCTTATCACCTTGGAACTCGTCGAAATGTGGATGAAGCCATAAAAATCATAAATGACCACCATACTACGCTCATTGACACAGGAGCTGCCAATGGTCGTTTTTTTATAAATGTGGCAGGTTTGGGTTTAGATGCGACGGTTGCTTTCAAAACAAAACTGAATAAAAGACGCGGTTTTATACCCTATTTTATCAATACATTAAAAGAAAGTATTGGTTTTAAATTCATGAAACTTAGGATTACTTCTGATGATGATGTTCAGGAAGGTGATTATGCTATGGCTGTGATCGCAAATGGGTCTATTTATGGCTATGACTTTGCTGTGGCACCGGCTGCCATATTAGATGATGGGTTATTTGATGTGATTTTGGTGAGAAAAACGCAGATATTCAGATATTTTTTATTGGTTCCAAGGATGTTGAACAAAACTTTTCATAAAAGTCCGCTAGTTCACTATTTCAAGACCCAAAAAATCACCATCGAAAGTACAGATGGTACACCTTATTTCCATGTGGATGGTGAAGGATTTGAAGCTGATAACAGTATCACCTTTGAAATCATTCCAGACTCGCTAAAATTAATTACCAAACAATCATAAGATTATGTGGATACTTATAGCATGTATTATACTCAATGCACTTATCGGTGTGATATTCAAGCTATTCGAAAAATATCAGATAGATAATCTGCAAGCGATTGTGGTTAATTATTTTGTATGTGTTTTGACTGCTGCTGTAGTAGTAGGCGGCAACCCAATTCCGTCTGACTTAACAGGTCAACCATGGTTTTGGTATGCATTAGGACTTGGTAGTATATTTATTATTGTATTTAATCTTATGGCATTGACAGTGCAGAATTTTGGAGTAGTTATTGCCACTATTTTTCAAAAAATGTCATTGTTGGCACCTACATTGATCGCGATTTTATTTTATGGAGAAACTTCCAATTTTATAAAATGGACAGGCATTTTATCATCAGTTGCAGCGATATTTCTACTAAGTTATCAAAAAAAAGACCAAAAAGGGCAAGAAAGTCATCATTCTGGATTGATATGGATGCTTCCGATACTGACATTTTTAGGATCTTGCCTTATAGACAGTGCTTTATATTTGGTAGAAAAACAAAATTTAGCCCAAAATGGAGATATCGGATTTGTAGCTTCCTTGTTTCTTTCGGCAGCTATCAATGGTTTTCTTATACTTAGCATCCAAGTGTTAAGAAAAAAAGAAGACCTTAAGTTCAAGAACTTAGTAGGTGGTATTGGCTTAGGTATTCCCAATTTTTTCTCAATCTACTTACTATTATTAGCCTTGCAGCAAGGTTGGGGCGGATCTGTTGTTTTTCCAGTGAACAATGTTGGCGTACTGGTCATGGCAGCATTTTTTGGCATCGTTTTGTTCAAAGAAAGGTTAGTGCCGTTGAGAATAACAGGTTTTATTTTGGCAATTTTGGCAATAATTCTCATAACTTTAGCTTGATTTTTTAGTTTCAAAATATAATACCTAACCTAAGTTCCATCCATGATAATTGATTCATATATAACATTAGCAGAAGCGTGTGTAGGTGAATACAAGGAGAAAGGTAGTAAATTCATTGCCTATGGATACCCTTTTGACGATGAATCTGAATTAGAAGTCATTTTAGGAGAGCTAAAAGCTATTCATCCTAAGGCTAGACACTATTGTTTTGCCTACAAAATTGGTGTAGATAATAATAGATACAGATCCAATGATGACGGAGAGCCATCAGGAACAGCTGGAAAACCTATATTTGGCCAAATATTAAGTAATGGACTGACGAACATAGCTATTGTAGTCATTAGATATTTCGGAGGTACAAAATTGGGAGCATCGGGTCTTATACACGCTTACAAAGAAGCATCAAAAGAAGCGTTGGAATCAGCTATAACTATTGAAAAATATATTACCAGATCATATGAATTGACGTTTGGCTATGACCACATGGGCCAGATATTAAATGTATTGAAAGAACTTGACATAGCGATCACGGATAAGACATTTGAGTCGTCATGCAAAGTAATTGTTCAACTGAGACTATCTGAAGAACTACTATTATTACACAAATTCAAAGCAAAAGTCTTACAAAAAAGTATGGAAGAGATTCATGAAAAGACAGAAATTCCCTTTTGTGAAATAACGATCTTACAGCCTATTTGAAGGTTAAGGAATATTTATTTCATTTTGAATATTACATTTTAAGCATCTTAAAAACATCAAAGTAAGTCTTAACTAGTCTTTTAACAAATGGCATTTACTCAATCCGAATGAACAATATCCTTCCATATAGAGTTTGTATCGAGTAATCAATTTAACAATACAAATACAATTTATATGACGCTCCACAAAATACTCATTTTCTGTACTATACTTTTAGTTTCATATTCAATATCAGCTCAAACACCTTCATGCTGTAGTGCCAGTTCTGTCACAGAATTTGCAAACCTAGGAAAGGATTTAAGTTTTGTATTAACACATGAAGAGCCTTTACCATTTATTTTGCAAAATCCTTCTGGAGTCACCACCACATTTCCGATAGCAGGAGAAAGTGATGGACAAGGATATTACATCAAAGGTTCAAAATCTTCAACAAAATGGATTTTTGTCATTCAAGAATGGTGGGGACTTAACGATTATATCCGAAATGAAGCTGAAAAATTACATAAAGAATTTCCTGATGCACATATTTTTGCGTTGGATATGTACGATGGAAAAACAGCTACAAAAAGAGAAGAAGCTGCAGCCTTAATGCAAGCAGCTAAACCTGAAAGATTAGAGAAAATCATAACAAGTGCGGCCAATTTTGCAGGAAAAGATGCAAAGATTGCGACTATAGGATGGTGCTTTGGTGGTGCTTGGTCGAATAAGGCAGCTGTATTACTTGGAGACAAAGTAGTGGCGAGCGTCATGTATTATGGGATGCCTGTTAATGATTCGAGCCAATTGATCCAGATAAAAGCACCCGTTTTAGGAATATTTGCGGAAATGGATGGTTGGATTACACCAAAAGTTGTAGAAGATTTCAAGTCAAATATGGAAAAGGTAAATAAATCAATAGAAATTCACTCATATGCTGCGGATCATGCTTTTGCAAATCCTAGTAATCCAAAATTCAACAAAGAATTTGCAGATGACGCTTGGAGTAAATCGATAGCTTTCTTTAAAAAACATTTGTAAGCTCCAAGTTATCATATCTAAAATCAACACCGTTTTATGCGTATTTCAAAAATTGGGTTTGAAAAAATAAGTGCACTTTCACACAAAGATGTTTTCTACCAGTTACAAAATCAAAAATTAACAGATTTTATTACTTACTCACCTGATGATGATGGCTTAAAACAAGCAATACTTGATCGATCGGAATATAAAGTTGACCGTTCATTGATTCATGGTGTGGTTTCGGATCAGTATCAAAAAAAGGGTGCATCTGCTAAACAGCTTTCAAATATAAAAGCTCTTCTTTCAGAAGAAACATATACCGTAATAACTGCGCATCAACCAATTATACTAGGTGGACCTGCTTATTATTTTTATAAAATATGCTCTACGATAAATCTTTGCCTTCATTTGACTGAACAACATCCTGGCAAAACCTTTATCCCAGTTTTTATAAACGGCTCTGAAGACCATGATTTTGATGAAGTCAATAAACTCCAGCTTTTTGGAAAGCCTTTATCTTGGGAAACTGAGCAGCACGGACCAGTAGGAAAGTTTAATACAAGCAATCTTGCTCAACTCATCCAAAATGTTTCTGACATTCTGGGCGATAATGAAAGCAGTAATGAAATGACGCAATCATTCAATAAAGCTTTAGTTGACGCACATGAATATAACGATTTCGTTTTCAATTGGTTAAATGATATATTCGCAGAACACGGACTTCTTGTAATTAATATGGATGATGTCCGATTAAAACGAAATTTCATTCCCATTCTAAAAAAAGAACTTCTAGAAAGGAAAAGTGAAAGTATCGTCCATGACACCCAAAACGAATTACACAAATTCAACTTTAAGCCACAAGCTTTTGCAAGGGACATCAATCTATTTTATATGTCTGCGCAATCTAGAGAGCGCATTACATTTGAAGACAATGTTTACAAAGTTCATAATACTACGTTAACATTTACCGAATCCGCTATGATGGAAGAAGTAGATAAGCATCCTGAACGATTTAGCCCGAATGTAGTACTCAGACCTATTTACCAAGAATACACCTTCCCAAATATAGCTTACATTGGTGGTGGTGGAGAAATAGCATATTGGTTAGAACGAAAATCACAATTTAAATATTTTGGTGTATTTTATCCAACCTTGATTCGTAGAAATTCTGCCATGTTAATATCCAAGGCTATTCAAAAATCGATGGCAAAACTCGGTATGACAGAAGAAGAGTTGTTATTGGACGAAGACGCTGCTGTCTCTCAATATTTAAAAAAGACAACAACTACAGATTTTGAGTTAGATAAAGAAACAGCTAAAATAACCGAAATTTATTATGAAATTGCTGAAAAAGCTAAGTTTATAGATACTACTTTAGAGCATTTTGTCATCGGCGAAGCTACCAAAATCATAAAAGCAACTGAAGCTATAGAATCAAGGTTAAAAAGATCATTAAAACAAAAAGAAGAAGTTTCTGTCAATCAAATCAAAAATATCAAATCAAAACTTTTCCCCGACCATGGGTTGCAAGAAAGAAAAGAAAGTTTACTTCAATATTTGGTTAGTGAAGAAAAAGATTTTTTACAGAAACTAATTGACAATTTAAATCCTTTGCAAAAAGAATTTTTATTCGTTTACCTCTGATCCTTCTAAATCTGGTTTTTTGACATCAAAACAAGATAAAAGATCCGTTAACTTGGCTTTAAGGTCTCTTCTATGTACTATAAAGTCTAGGAAGCCGTGCTCTAATAGATACTCTGAAGTTTGAAAGCCTTCTGGAAGATCTACTTTTATGGTTTCTTTGATTACTCTTGGTCCTGCAAAACCAATAAGCGCTTCTGGTTCAGCAAAATTAATGTCACCTAACATTGCAAATGATGCGGTCACACCTCCAGTAGTAGGATCCGTCATAAATGAAAAGTACGGAATACCTTTTTTGGCAAGTAATGTCAGTTTTGCAGATGTTTTAGCCATTTGCATTAAAGAAAAAGCAGATTCCATCATCCTTGCACCACCAGATTTAGAAATAATCATAAATGGCATCCTATTTTCTAAGCAATAATCTATGGCTCTAGAAATCTTCTCTCCTACCACTGAACCCATTGAACCACCAATAAAACCAAAATCCATACAAGCTACTACAAGTGGATATTTATTCACTTTCCCAGCTGCAACAGACATAGAGTCTTTTAGATTTGTTTTTTTATAAGCATCTGTCAACCTATCTTCATAAGTTTTTACATCTTTGAACTGTAGCATATCAACAGAAACGATTTCGTCAAAAAGACGTGTATATTTTCCATCAAAAATGACTTCAAAATAATCAGTTGAATTAATCCTTGTGTGGTAATCACATTTAGGACAAATGTAAAGATTAGCTTTTAAATCTTTGACAGTGGTCATTTCTTGACAACGAGTACATTTGTGCCAAAGCCCATCAGGTGTTTCCTTCTTATTTTTAGTGGCTGTTTGTATTCCTTCTTTCAGTCTTTTGAACCAACTCATAATACTATACTTTAGGGCTACCTGTAAGTGTTAACAAATTATAATAATTGCGCAAAAATATAAATAAGCGTTGACCTTTTACCCATCATTTGATACTTTTTATTATATAAATAATTAACACATTTGTATATAACTATATATCAATACCTTAAAACACAAATTAAAGTTTCTTATGCCATTACAATGTAATATCCATCAACCAATATTTTTATATAGATTAATAAGTCAATTTCCTGTATAATTTAGATTACTTGCTAGTTTTTAAAATCTTTGACGACAAAAGTGCAAAATAATTTCAGAATGTATTTAAATTTTAGACATTTGCATTGATTTATACTAAAGTAGGTAATTACCGTATATTTGATTTTATTCATTATTAGTATTTTATTCATTATTAAATATCAGAAATGTCTGTAGCTAAAAGAGATATCAAAAGAATTACGACACATGTTCTGCACGCAATGAAGGAACAAGGAGAAAAAATATCCATGTTGACCGCGTATGATTATTCGATGGCACGGATACTTGATGCTGCTGGAATAGATATATTATTGGTTGGGGATTCAGCGTCAAATGTTATGGCGGGCCACGAAACAACGCTTCCCATAACACTTGAGCAAATGATTTATCATGCACAATCAGTCATTCGGGCAGTGGAAAGAGCTTTTGTTGTTGTCGATCTGCCATTTGGGTCCTATCAAGGAAATAGTACAAAAGCACTTAACTCAGCTATAGCTATCATGAAAGAGTCAGGGGCACACGCTGTAAAATTGGAAGGTGGATCGGAAATAGAAGAGTCTGTAAGAAGAATTTTATCAGCAGGTGTACCTGTTATGGGACATTTAGGATTAACACCACAAAGTATTTATAAATTCGGAACTTATTCTGTAAGAGCGAAAGAAGAAGCAGAAGCCCAGAAACTAATGAGTGATGCGAAATTGCTACAAGAAGCAGGTTGTTTTGCATTAGTCTTAGAAAAAATCCCAGCAAGTTTAGGCAAGTTAGTATCAGAAGCATTGCACATACCCGTAATAGGTATAGGAGCGGGTAACGGTACGGACGGACAGGTTTTAGTCGTTCATGACGTCCTTGGACTTACAAAAGACTTTAACCCTAGATTCCTAAGAAGGTATTTGAACTTATATGATACTATCAAAGTCGCAGTGGAGCAATACATAGACGATGTTAAATCAGGCGATTTCCCTAATTCTGATGAACAATATTAATACAATACGCATTTATCAAATATGTCAAAAAAAATAGTTATAATACTTCTTGCTGTTTCAGCTTTAGTTGGTTTGGTTGGATATTTCTTTGTAGGTAGAGCTTTATGGAATGTAAATGTTAAATTACAAGACAAAACCGCTTTTATTGAAATACCTACAGATGCTTCTTTTGAAGATGTCAAAAATATATTTTTACAGAATAATTACTTAATTGATATTAATTCTTTTGATCGCGTTGCTACCATATTGGGTTATAAAAAGGATAAAGTACCTGGTGGCCGGTATAAGCTTCAAAATGGCTGGTCCAATAAAGATTTGATTACTACATTAAGATCAGGAAACCAGACACCTTCACAAGTTGTGATCAATAACATTAGAAAAATAAGTGATCTTGCAGGAAAAGCATCAAGATACTTTGAAACAGATTCATTAGGTTTTTTGACGCATTTTCTGAAACCAGAAACACCATCTGAGTACAATCTTAATCAAGATAATTTTCTGACATTATTTATTCCAAACACATACGAAATGTTCTGGACGACAACTCCTGAAAAATTTGTGACAAGAATGGCTAAAGAATATGAAAGATTTTGGACAGATGAAAGAGTAGAAAAATTAAAAAAATGGAATCTTTCTAAAACTGATGCTTATATCCTAGCTTCCATAGTTGAGAAAGAAAGTAATTATGACCCAGAAAGACCAACTATTGCAGGAGTTTATCTCAATAGATTAAAAGTAGGCGAAAAACTTCAAGCCGACCCAACAGTAGTATATGCTGTAGGAGAATTCGACCTTAAAAGAGTTTTATACTCACATTTAGAATATGATTCACCTTATAATACATATATGTACAATGGTTTGCCACCTGGACCTATTTGTATGCCATCCTTAGCAAGTCTTGAAGCCGTAATCAACGCTGAAGATCATGAGTATATGTTTTTCTGTGCAAAAGCAGATAATAGCGGTATTCATGCATTTGCAGTAACTTATGCAGATCACGTAAAGAATGCAAATGCATTTGCAGCTTGGATGAATAAAAACAATATTAGGTAGCATTTACCGAATAGCCTAGGATTAGCGTTGTGACTACATTAAAATATGTTCCACAATTTTGGTTATCTATATCATTTTGGTCAAAATGTTATAGATAACCAAATCCCGAAGGGATGGCATGATTTCAGATTTGTAATTAAAAAAACATCCATTCAATCCCGAAGGGATGACATGATCCGAAACTTCGCCCTTCATACCCTATGCGTGACGAGCTACCCAAACTGCGCTACACAAATAATGTCATTAAAATATTATAAATCACTCTTATCTTTTTGGTCTAGGTATCTTCGTGCGCCTCGTTTCTTTATTATTTTTTCTATTTGCAAGGCTTCTCTTTTGTTTACATACACTTCAGTGTGAAGAATCTCCCAATCTTTTGCTTTTGACGTAAATCCACCATGATCTTGCTTGTGACGTGCTAATCTATCGCTAACTGACATAGAAGTAAAACCTACATAGTATTTTGGTAGTAGTTCAGAATATAGAATATAAACTGTGTACATTTTTCTTAGACTTAGCTTTTTGTTCAAAAAAAAGAGTCCAACCTAGTTAAGATTGAACTCTCTGTTGTCGGGGCGGCAGGATTCGAACCTGCGGCCTTCACGCCCTATGCGTGACGCACTAACCGAACTGCGCTACACAAATAATGTCATTAAAATATTATAAATCACTCTTATCTTTTTGGTCTAGGTATCTTCGTGCGCCTCGTTTCTTTATTATCTTTTCTATTTGCAAGGCTTCTTTTTTATCTGCATATACTTCCGTGTGAAGAATCTCCCAATCTTTTGCTTTTGACGTAAATCCACCATGATCTTGCATGTGACGTACTAATCTATCGCTAACTGACATAGAAGTAAAACCTACATAGTATTTTGATAGTAGTTCAGAATATAGAGTATAAACTGTATACATTTTTCTTTGACTTAGTTTTTGTTCAAAAAAAAGAGTCCAACCTAATTAAGATTGAACTCTATGATGTCGGGGCGGCAGGATTCGAACCTGCGGCCTCCTGGTCCCAAACCAGGCGCGCTAACCGAACTGCGCTACGCCCCGTATATGTTTATGTTCTCTTTTTCTACGCTAATCAAGCGGTGGAGGGGGGATTCGAACCCCCGGTACCGTTTCCAGTACGACAGTTTAGCAAACTGTTGGTTTAAGCCACTCACCCACCCCACCAGCGAGAATATTACAAGAACAATTCTCTCTATGAACTGGAAATTATAAGTAAATAATTCCTTAAATTTCTTTAACTTTTAGTGCCTTTCTTTAAAAGCGACGCAAAGATATAACTCTCAAATGTATTAAACAAATAGAAATGAAAATTATTTTTAAAAAAGATTTGACCTACACTTAACTAAGTCAAAATCAGATTTTTATGTGGGACATACTGGACTCGAACCAGTGACCCCTACCTTGTCGAGGTAGTGCTCTAAACCAACTGAGCTAATATCCCTATTATTATTTCAAATTTTTAAGCTCTGCTAAAAGTAGCTCAGGAGTTTTATAACCAGCAGAAACAGTGATCGGCTGAAGGTCTGAATCTAGATAAACTAATGTAGGATAACTTAGTCTTCCATTAAGTAATTCTATACCTAAGGTGTTGACCCCATTACGACCACTTTGCATCCACTCATATGTTTTGCCTCTATAATTAACTGGCTCTTTCTGCTCCGCATTAAATTTCACAACATGAAAGTTGTCATTTAGATACTTTATCAGTTCAGGGTCTGTAAATGTTTTTTTGTCCATCACTTTACACCAACCACACCAATCAGTGTAAACGTCAACAAGAAATTTTTTATCATTACTTGCTTGCCCGATTTCACTTGCTTGTTCTATTGTTAACCAAGTTAACTCACCATCTTTAGTATCGTAACCACCTTTGTTGTTACACCCAAAACTAAACAAACCAACAATTAAAAAACATACAATATATTTCATAAAACTTGGATTATTTTTTGAAGTCGCAAAGATAAACAAATAATATAATTTGTATATATAAAGAATTAAATATTTACTAAAGTGGTCTGAACTTTTTTAACTAAAGCATTTACTTTATCTTTAAATAAAAGATCGGTATCCATCATATCTTGGACTGCTTTTAGAGAATGTATGACCGTGCTATGATCTCTACCACCAAAACTATCACCAATCATCTTCAAGGAACTATTTGTATAGTTTTTGGCTAAATACATCGATAACTGTCTAGCCATAACCACATTGCGCAATCTTGTTTTACTATGAAGCTTTTCAACAGGTACGTCAAAATATTTGGCAACTAAAAGTTTAATATTGTCAACAGAAATTTCTCTATCTACTTGAGACACAAATTGTCTGATTACTTCCTTAACAAGCTTCATATCTATCATCCTTTTATTAAGTGTAGATTGAGCTACCAATGATATAATAACACCTTCTAGTTCCCGTATGTTATTTTTAATATGACTACAAATATAATCCTTAATTTCTTGCGGCAATTCAAGCCCCTCTTTTTCTATCTTTTTATCTAAAATACGTAATCTAGTCTCAAAATCAGGTGTTTTGAGATCTGCAACTAGGCCCCATTTAAATCTAGATATCAATCTTGCTTCGACATCTACTAGGTCTTTGGGTGCTCTATCTGACGTCAAGATAATCTGTTTCCCAGTTTGATGTAATTGATTGAATATATTGAAAAATATTTCTTG
The DNA here is from genome assembly GCA_035299145.1 of Saprospiraceae bacterium. Taxonomy (GTDB): domain Bacteria; phylum Bacteroidota; class Bacteroidia; order Chitinophagales; family Saprospiraceae; genus OLB9. The sequence continues at coordinate 34,152 of DATGWZ010000020.1, read as the reverse complement.
TGTCTTAGGTCTATTAGATAAAAACTGAATATCATCTATGATTAATACATCTATCATCTGATAAAAATTCATGAAGTCATTGACTGCGTTAGTCTTTATAGCTTGAATGACTTGATTTGTAAACTTTTCAGTGGTGACATACAAGACTTGCTTGTCTTCATATTTGTTTAATATCTCATTACCTATTGCTTGAGAAAGATGGGTCTTTCCTAAACCTACATCTCCATAAATGACTAGTGGATTAAAAGCCGTACCACCTGGTTTTTTAGCAATTGCCATACCAGCTGAGCCAGGAAATTTGTTACAATCACCTTCTATAAAATTTTCGAAAGTGTAAAGCGGATTAAGTTGGTGATCTATTTTTATTTTTTTAATCCCAGGAATCACAAAAGGGTTAATAAATTTAGATTCTTCATTATCTATCTTAATACTTTTTGCAGATGTTTCATTTCCAATTTTTCTGTGGTTTTCTACTAAAATATTGTACTCAAGACGTCCACTATATCCTAATTCTTGTTTGACTGCTTTTTTGATAACTTCTACATAATGCTCCTCTAGCCATTCATAAAAAAATTTATTTGGTACTTGAATCGTTAAAACGTCATTTTGTAATTTTACTGATTTGATAGGCTCAAACCAAGTTTTAAAAGGTTGAGCTTCGATACTTTTCCGTATCACATTCAGACAGTTATTCCAAACAAGTAAATGATCCTTTACCATTAATAAAATTCAAATTGTTTAATTAATATGCTCACTCAACCTAGCCAATTGACAATAAAAAAAACGGTTAATCGGCTTCACTCGTCCTTAATCAATTCGGGATCAAAAATTTGGGAGTGGTGCAAAAGTCTCTAATTTTTTCATCATAAAAAAGTTTAATCGCATTAATTTTTATTTTTTTTTTATCCACATAAGTAATTCAATATCAAAATGATAGATATCATTTTCTGTATTACAATACTCACTATAAGTCAATGCTTTAAATCTTATTTATTTTTATAATTAATAAAGTATTGAGAGAATATTTAGCTACTTACCATCAAGTTTTTGCAAGTGACACATGTGTCTTTTTTATTTCTTTCAAAATAAATATCTAACCTTCCTAACACTATTCCCGCCCAACCTACTTGGCTTATTATGACAGGTTTATTAGCCTTATTTACTACCCTATCAGGTGTATTTAAAAAAGTATGGGTATGTCCACCCAATATTAAATCAATATGAGATGATGCTGATGCCAATACCTGATCAGACACCTTATTTTCATTATATTTATATCCTAAATGGGACAAACAAATCACAAAATCACACATCTCTTGTTCTTTTAAAAACTTAGATGTATTTTCAGTTTCTACTAACGGATCCTTATAAATAGTACCTTTATACAATGATGCAGGTACTAAACCATTTAATTCTATGCCTACCCCAAAAACACCAATCTTTATTCCATCTTTCTTAAAAATTTTATAAGGTTGTGTTTTCCCATTGAGTACCGTATCAGAAAAATCATAATTGCAGGTAAGTAAAGGAAAATTAGCATGTTTTAACTGTTTTTCAAGACCATCTACACCCAAATCAAAATCATGATTACCGATAGTAGCTGCATCGTACCCCATTTCTGACATAAGCTTCATTTCTAACTCCCCACCAAAAAAATTGAAATATGGTGTTCCTTGAAAAATATCACCTGCGTCAAATAATAATACATTTTTTTCTTCAGAACGTATCTTTTTTATCAAGGATGCTCTTTTTGCAGCACCACCCAACCCTTCGTTTTTACTACCATCCATCGGAAAAGGATCAATCCTACTGTGTACGTCATTTGTATGGAGAATGGTGATTTTGGTGATCTCAGGAGCGAAAGGTGAAGCCATCAATGGGAATGTTCCACTAGATAGTACAATGGAAGTGTATGCTGTATTTCTTAAAAAACTCCTTCTATCCATGATTAAATATTAATACTTTTTTTTTTAAAACTGCTAACTTGGTCAATTTGAAAACCATTAAAATCACCTTCTTATGTTGAAGGAGACTTAATCTTTTATCCTTGGTGTAGGATTTGACTTAATATTTCTGCCTTGAGAAGTATGAAACCTGATATTGTTAATCAACAAATCTCTGATCAAAGCATTTGTGTTTGTTGTCTTAACACCCTTGAGAAAGATCATATTGTCTCCACCATTCGCTATATAATCAGGTATTGCAGCAACATACATTTTGGCTGTATCCAAAGCTATACCATTTATAAATATATTTTTTGCCTTACCATAGGCAATATCCATACTTACTGAATGACTAATTGGCCACCCTCCTGATTCAGCGATTTTATCAAATAATTGAAGAACAACACTACCTGGAAGTTCTTGGATATACATCAAGTTATCAAAAGGCATCAATTCATATATTTTGCCTACCGTAACATTACCTTGAGCCAAAACGGGTATTCGTATACCACCATAATTTTGAATGGCAAAATCTACTTTTTCTGTCACCAATTTTTGAGACTCTTCTAAGAGAACATCAGAAAACCAATTTGTCAAACCTGAATTTGGCTTTCCTTTGGTTAATTCTACTTCATTATATCCAATAACATCATTCATTGTTTCGTCCAATTTTGCCTTGTATGGCTCAATCATCGTGGCTACTTTAGTGTCTACTGGAAAAGATGCCTTCTCAATTCGATAATTTCTGCTATTTACATCCGCGACATGATTAACTTTTGCACATGATGTACTTAGTAATAGAAAAGATATTAAAATGATATAATATTGGTATGAACGCATAGGTGGTGATTGAATTAAACTAATAACTGAGCTTCATTTTTAACTGCTGATTTTGCATAGGCAGCTGGGTCTGTTTTTGACTCTTCCATTATTTTAGTAATGTTTTGAAGAAATTCAAAATTATTATTGCCATCAGCACTTGAAATGATGTTTTGCATTTGATCTTTGGCAAGTTTAATGATCTTCCACAGATTTTCACTCACATATACTTGCTGAGTAATATTATACTCATACTCTTGTTGGATAGCTATCAACATACTATTGCGCAATTCTTTTACACCCATTTCTGGATTCACCATTCTATAAGTAAGGTTGTCTAAAGAAATTCGCTCACAAAGCATCATCAATCTTTCATACGCTTGCAATTTTAAAGGTAGAACTTCTTTCGATTGACTTTGTCGAAATTTAAGGTCTTCCAATTGATATTGCTGGTTCAAAAAATTCCTAAATAAATAAAAAACAGTTGCAAAAACAATTAATGCAGGAATTGAATACTTTAATATTTCCAAAAAACTTTCCACGAATTTAATATTTTAAATTTATTACAACAAAAACACATAAAACATTCAGAACGAATAGACTGCAAAATAACAATTATTCTGCGATTTAATATTAATAAATCAATATATCTATATAAAGTTTTACAAAAATTTAACTGGTTTCATAAAATGGAACCCAAAGTCCTACAGTTGCAAATATACTGCCAAGTTTTTTATGCCGCAATGTTATTTTTTATTCCATTTTAGTGTAAATCTATAGTTTTTACTAGCATGTTTTTGCACTTATTATAAGGATATAATACTCAATATCAACATATTAAATACATTTATTTTTTAATGTAATAAAGAACACAAATATCTTTGTAGAAAACGGATTAAGACACTTTAGATCATAAAATATTATCTCTAATTTAATCAAATTTACCACTTTTTTAATTCGATAAAAATATGGATTAGGAATTAAAGTTCCACTTACTAGACGGAATCAAAGTTTTATGTTTTTTACTAAACAACAATCATTTTATTCCAAAATAAATATATTATACTTTCATAAATTATTTATAGTTAGTCTAATTTAAATAGAATGAACAATTTCTTAAAAAAATGCGTTAATTGATTCAAATATCTTGTATAATTCATTTTTTTAGTGAAACATGCTTAATTTTGCATTATCATAATCTAAACCATAATATATAATGTCTACAGATACATTAACAAAAATACAACCTATCACATTGACAGAAGGCGCATTGAATCAACTCAAACGCATTCATGAAGAACAAAATCTCACATCTGAGCATGGACTTCGTATTGGCGTAAAAGGTGGTGGATGTTCAGGTTTCAGTTATGTGCTGGGTTTTGATGTTCAAAAAGAAAAGGATGAAATCCATGAAATAGATGGATTTAAAGTCTTTATGGAAAAATCTCATGCTATATATTTATTAGGAATGGAGATTGATTGGGTAGACGGTTTAAACAATCGCGGTTTTACATTTTCCAATCCTAATGCTAAGGAAACTTGTGGATGCGGCACTTCATTTTCTGCCTGATATCATAGATTAGGAAAATATGAATGAAAATCTAGACCCTACCCAAGCCCATTTTAAGCCTGAAGACAAACAAGTCGAAAAGGCACTTAGACCCAAAGGTTTAGATGATTTTAGTGGTCAACCAAAAATAGTCGAAAATCTTAACATTTTCATTCAGGCAGCAAAAATGCGTGAAGAAGCTCTTGATCATGTCTTACTCCATGGTCCACCTGGACTAGGTAAAACAACTCTTTCATTTATTATAGCAAATGAGCTTGCCACAAATCTCAAGATAACTTCAGGCCCTGTTTTAGAGAAACCTGGTGATTTAGCAGGTTTGTTAACTGGTCTAGAAGAAGGAGACGTACTTTTTATAGACGAAATCCATCGTTTGAATAACGTCGTAGAAGAATACCTATATTCCGCCATGGAAGATTATCGTATTGATATAATGATAGATTCTGGACCGAATGCCAGGAGTATTCAGATCAATTTAAACCCATTTACACTGGTAGGCGCTACTACTAGAATGGGACTTTTGACAGCACCAATGCGAGCTAGATTCGGAATATCGTTTTTATTGGATTATTACGATGTGTCTACCTTAAAAAAGATCATTTTCAGAAGTGCAGAAATTCTAAATGTCCATATTGATGAAGATGGTGCCAATGAAATAGCGAGAAGGAGCAGAGGGACTCCACGTATCGCCAATGCCTTGCTGAGAAGAATCAGAGATTTTGCTCAAATCAAAGGAAATGGTAGCATTGATAAAGAAATAGCTCGGTTTGGTCTAGATGCACTTAATGTGGATGAAAGTGGATTAGACGAAATGGATAATAGAATTTTGACAGCTATCATTGAGAAATTCAAAGGTGGTCCTGTAGGAATTAGTACCATTGCTACCGCAGTAGGCGAAGAAGCAGGAACGATCGAAGAAGTACACGAACCGTTCTTAATTATGGAAGGCTATCTACAACGTACACCAAGAGGACGAGAAGCTACCGCAAAAGCTTATAAACACATAGGCAAAGTACCACCAAGTGTGACAGGAACACTGTTTGCATGATTGATCTAAAATGAAGATTTACAACATGATATGAAAAGCATTAAATTTATAACGTGTCTGGGCTTGATTATTTTTGCCCCAATAATTCTAAAAAGCCAAGAGAAAGAAACATCAAAAGACACCGTAGATGTATTAACATACAAGATCAATGGAAGAACTGCAACCGGATATAGAACCACCAAAATAAAGGGAAAATTCCTTGCAATTTCGCCTGATTTGTTGGAAAAATATCCTTTACATTCAAAAATAAGACTTTCTGATTGTAGGTGGGAAGGCGTGTACAGGGTAATGGATATCATGGGAAAAAGACATACCAAGACAATTGATATATATTATAAAGGCCCTAGACGAAATAGGGATGTTTGTATTTGTACCAAAGTGGAGTAATAAATTACAATTTCATAATTTAATAGAAACATTGATGACTTTTCAATATTTCGAATGTGTGTAAAATAAAAGAATCCCGACAATAAATTAATATCATCGGGATTCAAACTTCTATTTTTTAATGTGTAGGTTAGTACAACTTCTACAATATATTAATTACCCTTAGGATTATCTAATAATGCTTTTCTTGACAATCTCAACTTTCCAGTTTTCGGATCAGTTCCAATAATTTTGACTTGGATTTTTTCTCCCACTTTCAATACTGTACTTACATCTTCTACCCTAGCATGAGACAATTCAGATACGTGAAGTAATCCGCTTTGACCAAAGAACTTTACAAAAGCTCCATATGGCATCAAAGATTCAACTTCTGCTTCATAAACTTCACCTACGCTTGGTGTGAATGTAATCTTAGCAATAGCCGCTCTTGCTGCATTAAGCCCGTCAGCATTTGTACTTGCAATAGTAACGACACCTTTATCACCCACTTCCTCGATATTAATAATCGTTCCAGTTTTGGCTTGAAGCTCTTGAATTATTTTTCCACCAGGTCCTATTACAGCTCCGATAAATGTTTTATCAATGATGATTTCAACCATTCTAGGTGCATGTGGTTTGAGATCATCTTTAGGTGCGCTTATTACCTTATCCATTTCTCCCAAGATATGAAGCCTACCTTCTCTCGCTTGCGCAAGAGCTTTCTCCAAAGTTTCATATGGTAATCCATCTACTTTTATATCCATCTGACAACCAGTAATCCCTTTGGTTGTACCAGTTACTTTGAAATCCATATCTCCTAGAGCATCTTCATCACCAAGAATATCAGACAAAATAGCCACTCTTCCACCTTCTGCAATCATACCCATGGCAATTCCAGATACAGGAGCTGAAATTTTTATACCACCATCCATAAGCGATAACGAACCCGCACAAACTGTAGCCATGGAAGAACTACCATTTGACTCTAAAATATCTGATACAATTCTAATGGTATAAGGCATTTCTTTAGGTAACACTTTCCTTAAAGATCTACCTGCCAAATTTGCGTGGCCAACTTCTCTCCTACCTGGACCTCTGTTAGGTTTTACTTCACCAACTGATAGACCTGGGAAGTTATAATGAAGAATAAATTTCTCATTGTAATGATCTAAAGCATTGTCTATCAACATCTGATCCAACTTAGTACCCAAAGTCATTGAAGTCAATGATTGCGTTTCTCCTCTATTAAAGATCGCACTTCCGTGTGCTGCTGGAAGATAATCAACCTCACACCAAATAGGTCTGACTTCATCAAGTTTTCTGCCATCAAGACGAACACCTGAATCTAGAACCATCTGCCTAATGACATTTTTCTTAAGTTTGTCGTAATATTCGGAGATCAAAATTGCTTTTTCTGTCAAATACTCTTCCCCTTTTTGCTCCAAAATGGTTTCTTTGACATATTTACCGACTTCCTTAAATTTATCTTTTCTCGCATGTTTATCCAAAGCTGATGCAGATATTTCATAAACTTTATCTTTAGCAAGTGCTGAAATCATTTCTTTAAGTTCCGCATCTACTTCTGGAACAATTACTTCTCTTTTTATAGTAGCTTTTTCGCCTACTAACTGTGCAAGTTGTAGCTGAGCATTACATTGAACAATAATCGCTTCGTGTGCTATTTTGATTGCTTCAATGATTTCGTGTTCCTGGCATTCATTTGCCTCACCTTCTACCATCATTACATCTTTGATAGTAGCAGCAACAATTAGATCTAAATCAGCAGTTGCTAATTGGTCTCTTTCTGGGTTTACTACGTATTTCCCACCTATTTTTGCAACTCTCACTTCTGATATTGGTCCATCAAAAGGGATATCAGAAACAGCCAAAGCTGCCGAGGCTGCAAGTGCTGCATATGCATCAGGCATATTTTTAGAGTCGGCAGAAATCAAATTGATGATGATCTGAGTCTCGTTCAAAAATGTATCTGGGAATAATGGACGAACTGCTCTATCCACAAGCCTTGATATCAAAATTTCGTAATCAGAAAGTCTTGTTTCTCTTCTGAAAAAATTCCCAGGAATCTTTCCTGCTGCTGCAAATCTTTCTTGATAGTCTACTGACAATGGAAAAAAAGACTGATCTGGTTTTGCTTCAGGACTTGCTACTACTGTAGCCAAGATCATAGTATCTTCTACACGAACTACTACAGAGCCGTGTGCTTGAGTGGCAAGTTTGCCAGTCTCAATAGTCACTTCCTTACCGTCAGGAAGTCTGAATGAAGTCGAAGTAGGAATGATATTTCCCATAAAAATGAATTGAATATTTTATAAATGAATCTAAAACGTTTTGAAAAATGATGTAAAGCAGATGATGGTAGGATAATAATATCACCCATTAATCAAAAACAAAACAACATTTTTGTGGCAACAACAGAGACGGGAGGCGATGTCTTAGTTATGACCAATATTAAATGATGTGCAAATATAGTTAATAATTTTAATTTGTAGTAAACAATAAGTCAAAAAAAAAGAGCGATGAAAATTTCCACCGCTCTTTTGAATTATTATTTTCTGATACCTAATTTATCAATCAAGTCTCTGTACTTCTGAATATCTTTACTAGCAAGATATTTAAGTAATCTTTTTCTTTTACCTACCAAAGTCAACATGCTTCTTTTACAAGACATATCTTTTTTGTTGTCTTTTAAGTGCTCAGAAAGAGACTTAATTCTAAATGTAAAAAGGGCAATCTGACCTTCTATTGAACCAGTATTAGCAGCTCCACCACCATACTCTGCGAAGATTTCATTCTTCTTTTCTTCTGTTAAATAAGTTGACATTTAAATGTATTTTTATGTTTACCAATGATACAAATCACAAGAATCTGTAAATAGCACCGCAAAGGTATCATTATTTTAATATAAGAAGTGTATTTATATCAAAAAGAATTTACTAAAATTGAATAAAATTAACAATAATTATACTTTAGAACTAAAAAACATGTTTCTAGTTGTCTAATTTTATCATTTATTTTTAAATTATTTTGTCACATATAAAATTTTAATATTCAAAATGTCTACATATGACTTATAAAAGCACTATTTTTGTCACTTAATTAATTAGTGAATGTCAGAATTAAAGGAAGAGAAAAATACAAAGCCCAAACTCAGCAAACAATCCATAAAAAACTCGCTTCAAATATTCCGTTATATCAAGCCATATATGAAATATTTTGTAGCAGCAATGGTCTTTTTAGTGCTTGGAAGTTTAATATTCATGGGCTTGATGGGATTACCAGGAGATATGGCAAACCAGGCAATTGGCGAGAAGACAAAGCTAAACTTAGGACTAAGCGTACGCGAATATGGGTGGGTGTTTTTGGGATTGTTGGTAGTACAAGGTACTTTGAGCTATTTCAGGACAGTTTTCTTTGCAATTGTCTCAGAGAAAGGTATGGCAGATTTGAAAAAAGATCTGTATGATAAAATTCTTACACAACCAGTCACTTTTTTTGAAGAACACAGAGTGGGTGAATTGACCAGCAGAATCACTTCCGATGTTGAACAACTTCAGTCACTTTTTTCCATCACGTTGGCTGAGTTTATCAGACAGATCGTGATTATGATTACAGGGATTATTTTGATAATATATTGGATGCCAGACCTTTCATTAATTATGTTGATGACATTTCCACCTATTGTATTACTGGCAATGTTTTTTGGAAAATATATACGTAAATTAGCAAAGGATCGTCAAACAGAGCTAGGCAAAACAAATACAATCGTAGAAGAAACATTTCAGTCATTTACAATCGTAAAATCTTTTGCCAATGAATGGTTTGAATCTATCAGATACCGAAAATCTGTAGACACTGTGGTTAAGATATCACTGAGTTCAGCAAAAATGAAAGGCCTATTTTTCACATTCATCATTACTATATTATTTGGTGGTATTTTCTATATCTTATGGCAAGGCGCACTCCTATTAGAAGAAAACAAAATGGAAGCCGGTGATTTATTTACGTTTATTTTGTTTACTGGTGTGTTGGGTGGTGCAATTGCAAGTTTTGGTACACTCTACACACAAGTCATTAGTGCGGTCGCTGCAACGGAAAGAATTTTTGAAATTCTAGGCACTCCGTCTGAATTTGATATTAGTAAAAGTAAAAATAATGAAGCATCTCAATTAAAAATTGTTGGAGATATTTCTTTTCAAAACATTGAATTTGCCTACCCTACCCGAAAAGATATGCAAGTTCTAAAAGGTATCAATATTGACATAAAAGCTGGGCAAAAAATTGCACTCGTTGGCCAAAGTGGAAGTGGAAAATCTACAATTGTTCAATTACTCTTAAAGTTCTACAATCCTTCATCAGGTCAAATAATTTTAGATAATAAAAATATAAATGATTTAGACTTAACTGCTTTCAGACAAAATATTGGTATTGTGCCACAAGAAGTCATTTTGTTTGGTGGTACTATCCGAGAAAATATTTCTTATGGAAAACCCTTGGCGACTGAAGAAGAAATAATAATGGCCGCAACACAGTCAAATAGCTGGGAATTTATAGACTCTTTTCCTGATGGTCTAGACACAATAGTAGGTGAACGAGGTATCAAGCTTTCAGGTGGTCAAAGACAGCGAATAGCCATAGCACGTGCTATCCTGAAAGATCCCAAAATACTCATTTTAGATGAAGCGACATCTTCTCTAGACGCTGAATCCGAAAAACTTGTGCAAGACGCTCTAGATTTATTAATGGAAAATAGAACATCTATTATTATCGCCCACAGACTTGCTACCATTAGAGAAGTCGATTGTATTTACGTTATTGATAAAGGTAAGATTATAGAAAAAGGTACCCATTCAGAACTTATAGAAAATGAAACAGGGACTTATAGCGCATTAGCTCGATTACAATTTGAATTTAATACGTAACAAATTTACTTATTTGATGGTTATACTTTGTATATTGATTGTTTCGTTTAACAATTTTGTATTTTAAACATCTTATAATTCAACATAAACAGATGCAACTTAAAACAATAATAATCTTAATATTGACGCTTAGTCAATTAAAAAGTTTCGGTCAGTTAGGATATGGCTTTACAGCTAGTAATGATCTTTATCATCGCTATGTCAACCCAAAGGTAATTGGCGATAACTCATCAAGATCATCTGGTAGTGCTATATTGAATCTTGGTGTTGGTCCAAAAATTTGGATTGGTGGGCCAAAAATGTCATTCTCAGCTGAAGCACAAGCAGTTTTTGGATTTTTAGGGGTCAATTCTAGTGAATCTAAAGGACTAGGAACTGTAGCGTTTCCTATTATGGGAAAATTAAATTTTAAAGGACTAAGTACATTTGACAGAGAAGGGAAAATGGGATTTAGTATTGGTGGAGGTATACAATACAGTAAAACTGAACTATATGGCATCAAAGATGAGTTCAGAGCTAAAGGACTAAAGCGTGACTATTTTCTGACCTACATAGTTCAAGCTGGTTATGGTTTTGGATTGAGTGGTTTTACTGCACACGGTATCGTGAGATATGGTTTTAATCCTGATTTAGAAGCAAATACACTAAATATCGGGCTTCAATACGATTTTAATAGACCAATGTTAAAAAAAATTACAAGTCCTGAAAGTGAACTTTAGTATTTAGACCAATCTTTTATAAATGCAAATCAAACAAAACCAAAATCTAAAAAGCTACAATACTTTTGGCATAGATGTGAAAGCTAAAGGATTTATACAAATTCATTCAGAAAATGACTTGTATGAAGTGTTGGTAGAAGAGTTAAGCCCTTTGAAAATAATGGGTGGAGGATCAAATATTCTACTTACAGAAGATATCGATGCCTATGTCCTTCGAAATGAAATCAAAGGTATTGAGATTGTAGATGAAGATGATGATCGGGTGATGGTAAATGTAGGTGCTGGAGAGAAATGGCACAACTTTGTTCTTTGGGCGATTTCTCATGGACTTGGTGGTGTAGAAAATTTGTCACTTATACCCGGAAGTGTTGGAGCAGCACCCATGCAGAATATTGGCGCTTATGGTGTTGAACAAGAATCTGTTTTCCATAGTCTTAGTGCTATTCATCTTGAGACAGGTGTGCGAAAATCATTTTTTAAATATGAATGTAAATTTGGATATCGTGAAAGTGTATTCAAAAACGAACTAAAAGACCAATATTTTATAACCCATGTTTGCTATATATTGAAAAAAAATAAACATATACTGAACATTGATTATGGTGTAATAAAAGATGTTCTGAATAAAAAAAATATTGATGAACCGACTATATTAGATGTATCAGAAGCAGTCATTGAGATACGACAATCAAAATTACCAGACCCTAGAAAAGTGGGAAATGCAGGAAGCTTTTTTAAAAATCCAGTGATTTCTTCTTCGCAGTTTGACAATCTTGTGGCTTCATATCCTGATGTACCTTCCTTTCCTCAAGAAGATGGAACTGTAAAAATTCCAGCAGGATGGTTAATAGAAAGGTTAGGTTACAAAGGGAAAAAATACGACACCTACGGAGTACATAAAGATCAAGCCTTGGTATTAGTCAATTATGGTGGAAGTAAAGGACGCGATATCTACAATTTATCGTTAGAAATAAAAGGAGCCGTTTTCAAAAAGTTTTACATTGATATCCAACACGAAGTGAATGTTTGGTAAATATTAAGCAAAAATGGCGTAAATAAAAAAAGGGATTCAACATGATTTTGAATCCCTTTTTTATTATTTGAATATGATGTTCATTTTATTGACCACCGCCAGCAGCTTCCATTTTTGCTTTGTATTCTGCTGATTTTTCTAATTGCCCTTCTCTCGCATAAATTTCTTTAAGGGCTACCATTGTGTTTAAGTCTTTAGGACTTAATTCTTCTGCTTTAAGGAAAAACGGAAGAGCCTGTTTAAAGTATCCATCCATTTCTGCTTTTATTGCATTATATTTTTTGGTACCTGCAGTTGAATAGTCATTACTCAATTCATTCAACTTTGATGTCATACTTGCCGCTTTATTGTAATAAAGAGCTCCTTGACTGTAAGTAGCATCAAAATTTTTAGGGTCTTTTGCCAAAGCTTCTGAATACTTTTCAAAAGCAAGCGTAAAATACTCATCCGCTTTTTCGATATTGCCAGCAGTTCTTTCTTTTTGATTCAATTGATCATACACATTTCCAAGAGTGGTATAAACAGAGATATTATCAGGTTCTTTAGCTATTGCAGCTTTTAATTTATCCGTCAAAAGATCTAATTTACCTACTTTCAAATAGTAATTGATCTCGGCAAAAAGTAATCCATTATCATCTGGATTTGCTGCTCTTCCTTCTGATAAATATGTCATTGCTTTTGCTTCATCTTTCTCTGCAGTCAGATTAAATAAACCTTCATAAACCAATGGTTGTGCTTTACCTGCTGCATAAAGTTTTTCAAAATAAGGAATTGATGCTTCTTTGTTATCTCCGAAATAAGCACATACACCTGTATAAAATGTCTGGTCATTATTTATAACAGCATCATCCAATCTACTTGCTTCACCATTTGCTTTTAGTGTTTCGTAGGCTTTAATTGTTGTTGAAAAACTTTTAAAAGCATTATTGTAATCTTGAGCTTGGAATTGGAATATTCCTACATTATTAAGGTGCTCTTCATTTTCTTTGATACCAGCCAATGCATCTTTGGTATGTGACTTTTTGATAGACAAAGATATTGCTTTTTGGAATGCGTCATAAGCAATTAATGAAGCATCCGGTGCTGTAATAACATAAGCTGGATCTACTACTTTTTTGTTGATTTCAGTTCTAGCTATTTCATTATAAATCTGACCTTTACTATTCCATGCTTCAGGATCCGCTTGCGCATCAGCAGCAGTAAATATTTGATCAATAGAAGCTGTTGCTTCTGTCAATAATGCTTTATTAGCCACTGGATCTAGATAGTATTTACCAAGACTTTTGTTTGCATTTTTTAGCTGTTTTTTATATTCTTGCGCTTCCACTATTGACAGGGAGACCAAGATTAAAAGTGCACTTAAAAAAAATTGTTTCATCGTTTAATGTTAAAAGTTATTAATTATGTGACAAAAATAAAAAAATATATTTGGCTAACATACTTTTTCGTAATTAAGACGAATTTAGGCTATAAAAATCGTTTAATAAATGTTAAAAATATACTTTAAAGCGTTAAAATTATCTTATTTAAACGATTCTTTATTACATCAGTTCAAAATGAAAGATATTTTTTGAAGTAAAACTTGATGATTTTTGTCATAACTGAAACAAAAAAGGCCAGTAAATATCAAATCTACTGGCCTCAATTACCTATGTTTACGCTGAAGATTATTCTTCTTCGTCGATACTTTCTTCTCTACTGATCACTGTAACATCTGCGATGGATTCCTTATCTTGGATTCTTATCACTTTTACACCTTGTGTTGCTCTACCCATGACCCTGAGTGAAGAAACTGGCGTCCTAATAATAATACCATCATGGGTTGTTATCATTAAGTCATCAAATTCACTTACCCATTTGATTGCAATTAATTGACCAGTTTTTTCGGTAATGTTGATGGTTTTGACACCTTTTCCACCTCTATTTGTGATCCTGTAATCTTCTAATGGAGAACGTTTACCATTTCCTTTTTCGGAAACCACAAATACAGAAAATTCAGGTTTTGTTGGGTCTGCAGAGATCATACCTATCACTTCATCTTTGTCAGATCCAAGTTTCATTGATTTTACACCTGCTGCGCCTCTACCCATTGGTCTTACTTTGGACTCATTAAATCTAATAGCTCGACCTTCTTTATTTGCTATTATGATTTCATTAATACCAGAAGTCAGTTTTGCCTCCAGCAATGTATCACCTTCATTGATAGTGATTGCATTGATACCATTGGTACGTGGACGAGAGAAAGCTTCTACGATTGTCTTTTTAACCATACCTTGTTTAGTACAGAAAATGATGTAGTTATTATTGATAAACTCTTCATCATTTAAGTTTTCAATCTTGATATAAGCCCTAACTTTATCATCAGGTGGAATGGCAAGTAAGTTTTGAATAACTCTGCCTTGAGATGTTTTACTTGCTTCAGGTATTTCGAATGCCCTTAACCAGAAACATCTTCCTTGCTCAGTAAATAATAACAGATAATTGTGATTATGGGCTATAAACATTTGCTCTACAAAGTCGGCATCTCTTGTTTTTGCGCCTCTAGATCCTTTGCCACCACGGCTTTGTTGTTTGAACTCATCCGTTTTTGTTCTCTTCACATAACCTAAGTGAGAGATTGTAATGACAACTTCTTCATTAGGAATAAGGTCTTCAATACTGATTTCATCATCTGCATAAGAAATGTCAGTACGACGTTTGTCACCATATTTTTCATTGATTTCATCAAGTTCTTGTTTGATGATTTCTCTCTGAAGGGTTTCACTCGCTAGAATACTTTTGTAATATTCGATTTTTGCTAAAACTTCGTTGTACTCTTCTCTTACTTTATCAATCTCGAGACTAACCAATCTCTGAAGTCTGATCTCCAAGATGGCTTTTGCCTGAATTTCACTAAATTTGAACGCTTCGATCAAACCATCTTTAGCGTCTTCTACCGTTTTGGAGTTTCTGATGATTCTGATAACTTCATCAATATTGTCCAAGGCGATAAGTAACCCTTCTAAGATGTGGGCTCTTTCTTCTGCTTTACGTAAATCGTATTGAGTCCTACGAACAATAACTTCAAGTCTAAACTTGATATATTCTTCAATTAAATCTTTGAGATTAAGCACCTTAGGCCTACCATTGACCAAAGCGATATTATTGATACCATAAGAAGTCTGTAAAGGTGTAAATTTGTACAACTTACTCAAAACAACACTTGCCATGGCATCTCTTCTCACTTCTACTACGATACGAAGTCCTTTTCTATCTGACTCATCTCTAATATCTGTGATACCTTCTATCTTTCCATCATTGACCATTTCAGCAATCTTTGCTACAAGGCCAGCCTTATTTACTTGATAAGGGATCTCTGTGATGATGATGGTTTCCTTTCCACCTGCACTATTTTCGATACTTGCTTTACCACGTACGATAACCTTTCCTCTACCTGTATGGAATCCTTCTTTTACACCTGCATATCCGTAGATAGTACCACCTGTAGGAAAATCTGGCGCTTTGATGTATTCCATCAATTCATCGATGGTGATTTCTGGATTATCTACAGCTGCTTTTGTACCTGCTATAACTTCTGACAAATTATGTGGCAACATATTGGTAGCCATACCTACGGCAATACCTGAAGCTCCGTTGATCAAAAGTGTAGGAATTCGTGCAGGTAACACCGTAGGTTCTTCAAGAGAATCATCAAAATTCAACCTGAAGTCAACTGTTTCTTTATTGATGTCTGCAAGGATTTCATCACTAATTCTAGAAAGTCTTGCCTCAGTATACCTCATTGCCGCTGGACTATCTCCGTCCATTGAGCCGAAGTTACCCTGACCATCCACAAGGGGATATCTAAGAGACCAATCCTGTGCCATACGCACCATAGCATCATAGACTGATGAATCACCATGCGGGTGATATTTTCCCAATACTTCTCCTACAATTCTTGCCGATTTTTTATGCGCTCTACCATATGCTAGCCCAAGGTCTGACATCCCATAAAGTACCCGTCTATGTACCGGTTTCAACCCATCTCTAACATCAGGGAGTGCCCTTGAAATGATGACTGACATAGAATAATCTATGTAGGATGATTTCATTTCGTCCTCGATATTTATCGGGATAATTCGTTGATCATTAGCCATTTACGTATTTAATATTATATTTTTAAAAACAATGTGCAAAAATACGAAAAATATCATAAAAATCATAATGTATCAACAGCTAATTTGTTTGTTTTAAATAAATTTTAAGCTTTGTCATCAGTGTCCTTTAAAATACTTAATTTTGACATCTAAACAATGGTGTATGTACGTTAATTTAACAAAAATCTTGTTTTTCATTTACCTAGGACTATATCAAAATATCGCTCCTTTATCTAGTCAATCTTGCAAACAACCATTTTTTAATTCATTTAATACGCAAACTACAACATCCATTAACGTCAGGTGGGCAGATACTAATACATCTCCACTTGGCTGGGAATTAGAACTCGTAGAACGTGGCGAAACTCGGACATCTCAAGCTACAACGCCATTAATCACATCCAAACAATATATCCTTGAAAATTTAAAACCTGCAACATCTTATGAAGTCTATGTACGAACAGTGTGTAATGAAACAAACAAAAGTGTATGGACTGGGCCTGCAATATTCACTACCGTATTTACTAATCCAACTCCCTGCCCTACCAATCTTCCGATAAAGGATAATGGAACTGAAACTTTTTTTATTGATATAAATGAAGCAGGACTTTTAGGTCAAGATATCTTTATAGAATCCGTAGATATGATTCTCGAACATGGCTGGCCTGCTGATTTAAAAATTGGACTAGAATCACCATCTGGAGATATGATTACATTGTCAAATCATAATGGAACCATTACTAATAACTTTGGTGACATACAGGATCTTACTTGTGTAAACGTAACTTCATTTAATCAGAATGCTTGTGAGAAAATAAAAGATAGTCGACCACCGTTTATTGGTTCATTTGTTCCTGATGAGAAAATCAGTGGCTTAGCGAATGGGAAACAATCACAAGGAAGATGGAAATTAGTCTTTTTTGATAGAGCTTTGAAAGATGCTGGTAACCTTAAATATTTTGAAATAAAGTTTAACAGAGAAAAATGCGTAGTTCCAGAAAATTTTGTAGTAAAAAACATCGGTAATAATAGTGCCATGGTTGATTGGGATAGCTACGGTTCTTGTACAACAGTGATATTTAATCTAAGTAGAGATGGTGTTAAAATTAATGAATTGACCATAAATTGCAAAGAACAAAACCCATCCTTAAAAATATTGAGAGACTTACTACCAAACACAGATTACGAACTTACCATAGAAGCAAGATGTTCAAATTCCAATTCTATCGAAAGTTGTAAACTTTTCTTCACCACAACTTGTGAATCTATTACACTTAGAGAATCATTCGATTCTTACAGTAAATGTGTAGAAGGTTGTGCTGTAGCATGTGATTTTAATGCGCCAATTTGGTTTAATGCCAAAGAAGAAAGTAGTCAAGACTGGATCGTATGGAATGGAAAAACTGATACTGATAACACTGGTCCTACCACAGATATCTCAGGAATAGGAAAATATTTATATGTCGAAAATAACCCTATTCTTTGCGGTGAAAAGAACAATGTCGAGCTTATATCGAGATGTATAGACATTAAAAGTAATGCTTCAGGATGTGACATGTCATTTTATTACCATATGTATGGAATTGATATACAATCATTAGTACTTGAATTAAGCATTGACAACCGTAATACGTGGACACCATTAATCACACTTACAGGAAATCAGGGTGACAAATGGAAAAGAGAAACCTTATCATTAGCGCCTTATGATGGTATGACTGGGATTTTTAGATTTGTGGGTACTTCTGGTGAAGGTCCAATAGCAGATATAGCTATAGATCAAATTGAATTTTATAAATCTACACTCGCAAATGGTCTTAAAAGATTCTATGTAGATAATGATGATGATGGTTATGGTATAGAAAATGAGTTTATAGATATCTGTAGTAGTGAACTTCCACAAGGTTATGCATCAATATCAGGAGACTGTGATGACGAAAACCCGTCTATCAACCCAAGCATTCCAGAAATACAATGCAATAGTATAGATGAAAATTGCAATGGGAATGAAGATGATTCTGCAGACGTTAATCCAATCCTGTATACTTCTAGTATAATTGATGCTAGTTGTAATGGTAGCTTTGATGGTTCTATTTCGCTTAGTATTACTGGTGGCACAGGGCCCTACACTGTTACTTGGCCAGGTCAAAACCAAACTGGTAACACTATTAATAACATAAAAGAAGGATTTTATTATGCTGAAATAATGGATATTGGAGGTTGTTTGAAGAAAACAGACTTTCTTAATGTAAAGGCTTTAAATAGCTTAAATATTGTCATTTCAGAAATAGTAAATACAACTTGTCAAGGTATAAACGACGGAATAATTACCATAGAACATAATATCAATAATCCACCATACACATATTTATGGTCTAATGGAGCGTTTACAAAAAATGTTATGAACCTAAAAGCAGGTGAGTATTCAGTGACCGTAACGGATGCCAATTTATGTACGGCGAGTATCTCAAAAATTATTGTCAATGATACACCTTCATTACTTTCAGGTATTGAATCTATAAAACATCCTACCTGTCATGGCATGCAAAATGGGTTTATATCTGCAATTGTTCAAAATGGCAGTGGAAACTATAGGTTTCAATGGAATACTGGAGATACCACAAGATTAATCACAAACCTTCCTGCTGGGGATTATTCATTAACTGTCTATGATCAGAATGGATGCGAGTCATTTTTATCGACTAAACTTGTAGCACCTGATTCAATTAAAGTTGTACCAGTTAGTATTGAAGATGTCAGATGTTTTGGGGAATCAAATGGCTCCATAAAAACTAATTCTACTGGCGGAAAACCACCATACACATACTTATGGACAGGAATCAGAACAACTGATGACATATTTAATCTTGCTGCAGGTAAGTATACACTTACGGTTACAGATGCTTTAGGGTGTAGGTCTATTCCGTTAGATGTAGATGTCAAACAACCAGAACTATTTGAAATAAGTATAGATAGTATTCACCCATCGATGTGTAGACTGGGTAAAAATGGGTATGTTTCACTTATTACACAGGGCGGTACTGAAGACTATAGTTACGCCTGGAGCCACTCTGATATATCTATTGATAATTTTTCAGATCTTATTTCAGGTAACTATAATGTGACAGCATATGATATTTTTGGATGTAAATCTTCTATCCCAATTATATTTATACCGTTAAATAATGTTCCTATTTTGTCGGAACTAAACATTATTAGAGAAAATAAATGTTCCGAAGACAGAATTGGATCGATTGTCTCAAATGTAATAAATGGTAAGCCACCTTTTGATTTTAACTGGAGTCATGGGGTCCAATATATTAAAAATACCATTGTTGATACAGTTACTCAGTTACCCAGTGGTAACTATATGCTTACCATCACAGATGCCGAAGGATGTGTAGGAGTCTCACCAACAGTTACGATAAAAGAAATAAAGCCCATAACGTATCAAATTTCTGATGTGATAGAAAATATTTGTAACACTGATTCAAATGCTGTCATAAGTATTAAAGTTGATGGAGGAACAGGACAATATAATATTTCATGGAATGTAGGTGAAGGAGAAACTATTAATCATCTTGCTAATGGATTATACCTTGCGACGATAACAGATGAAAATAATTGCAAAAAAATCACAGAATCCATCCAAATATCATCTATTTCAGATATTAAGGTAGAAGGTCAATTAAAACACGATATTGATAATAATGGAATAGGAGAAATTTGTCTTGATATTTTTGGAGCAATCGAACCTTTGGAGATTATTTGGGAAGGAAAAACTGAAAAAACGCCATGTGTATCAGGATTATCTTCTGGTAATTATGTCGTACAAATTATTGATGCCTTAGGTTGTTTATTTACTACTTCATTTGATGTACTAAATACTTCTTCCACTGAAGAATCCAACATTTCGCCAACCTACATCTACCCAAATCCTACCAATGGTTACATTTCTGTACATCATAAAAGTGAAATAAGAGAAATTCAAGTTTTATCTTTAGGTGGAGATAAAATCAAAACTATTATGCCAAACAAATCAAATGAAATACAAATTCTTGATATAACTAATTTTGCTTCAGGAATATATTACTTAAAAATTATTTGTGAAAGTAGCACGTCCATGCACAAAGTCATTAAACTGTAAACCTAAATTTTTATGGTTTAATAAAAATAGAAACCAGCATTTATCTCTTTACTATCTTAAATGTAGTCCTCCTATTTGTTTGATGTTGTTCTTCTGTACATGATTCACATAGACAATTATCTATGAGCAATGACTCTCCATATCCTTTAGGGATTAACCGTGATGAAGAAATTGATTTTGAGATAAGGTAATCTACTACAGATTGTGCTCTTTTTTGAGAAAGTTCCTCGTTATATTCTTCTGTGCCACGACAATCAGTATGACTAGAAAGCTGAATATTAATTTGCGGATTATCTATAAGGATTTTTACTAAGGCATCAAGTGTAGGCTTGGCTTCAGCTTTAATATCCCACTTATCGTAATCATAATAAATGTTTTCAAGGTTAATTTCTTTATCCGCATAAATTTTATCCAAGATTAATTCAGTATTAATTGTCAAGGTATTTTCATTAGTAGGAAATACTAAATTCTTTGTACTAATTTCTTTAGTTGCATTCAAATAATCTAGTTTAGCACCAATTATCTTGAGTGACTTATCTTTTGGTATTTCTGTAAAATAAAAACCATTGTTATCAGTGTATCCTTCTACAACTTTTTTATCGTTTTCATCTACAATTTTTATAAACACATCATTAAGAGATTTTTTCCCAATTACCTTACTATTTGGATTATCATTTTCTTCAAATACGTTATTGAAGGTTTTTACAGTAACGTAAACAATTTGATTTACTGGTTTTGTTTCCTTTATTGTAGTGGTATCGATTTGTGGGGCCATTTTCTTGAACCTATAGATATCATCTTTACCATTACCAACCCTTGATGACGAAAAAAATCCTTGCTGCGTAACGTTTTGGACAGTTTTGGCTGAATAGTCAACAATAAATGAAAAATCATCTCCACCAGAATTGATCGGATATCCCATGTTAATTGGAATAGACCATGATCCATCTGCTTTCAAAAATGTCTTAAAAATGTCAAAACCTCCAAGTCCAGGTAGAAAATCTGATGAAAAGTATAATGTATCTTTATCGCCTGTTGGAAACTTTTCATTTCCTAGGGTATTAATGCTTGTTGGAAGTTTTTCAGGAGTTGACCAATTTCCATCTGAAAAAAGTTGGGAATAATATAAATCAAGCGTTCCTCCTACTTCGTTTTGATCACTAGAAAACACTAAAATACTATCGTTTTCTATCAATGTAGGTTGACCGTACTTAATTTTATCTTGAATAAAAGGTAAAATTTCTGGTTCACTCCAAAAACCATCAACTAGATCAGAACGCATCAACTTTGGATATTCATCACCTGAAGTTAAGGAGAAGACACGAGTAAAATACAACGTTGCGCCATCATTTGTAAACCAAGCCGTCCCTTCATTTGCATTTGTATTAATAGCTGAATCAAATTTTCTAATTTCAGAACCATTTTTTCTTATTTGGTAAAGATCACTAAACTTCTCCCCTGTCCAATTATAAGTTCCATTTCCAGTCGATTCAGATTTTTCTGAAGTAAAAACCAAAAAATCCCTATCAAATATGACAGGGGCATAATCTGACACTGGTGAATTTTCAAAGATCTTTTCTATTTGATAATCCGATTTTTTTTGTTTAGCGGCAAATGCTTGATCACATAATAAAGCTTCTCTATTATTTTCTTGAATTCGTCCTGTTTGTTGTCCTATTTTTCGATACAAATCTCCTGCTTCTTGGTATTTTTCCATCAACTTGTACGTTGATGCTAAATTGCCTAAAGCTTCTGTACCATAATTTAGATCTACTGCCATCTTAAACCAAGTAGCTGCTTCTTGATATTCTAGTACTTGGATATTTGATTTACCTAATAAAAATGCTTTGCGTGCTTTTACTTGCTCATTTTTTGTCTCTTCTATTTCATCTTGTAGTAAATTAATGGCGATTGCAAATTGTTTTCTTTCAAAAGCTGACTCACCATCCTTTATCTTTTGATTAAAGGAACATGAAAACAGACCACAAATCGTCAGTAATAATATAGAATAACGGATCAAGGCCATAATGTCATTTTATTTAGTTTGTCTATGCTCACATTTTAAATCTCCACTTGAATCAGATAGATGGAAAGTATGCGTGAATCTAATACATGTTATATAATTCATTTTTCATATCAAATGTTGTATATAAATCAAAAAGGGACTTAAATTTTTCAACTTAAGTCCCTTTTTTGTATTTTCTGTACTATAAAAACTATTTTGCAGATCTAGCAAAAGACTTGCCTTCTTCAGTTTTTACAGGCTTATCAGCGGTTCTTCTTGCAATCTTTAAATTTGAACCCAAATCATGCAATATTGGAGAAGCAATAAATATAGATGAATAAGTACCAATCGTAATACCAACTAGCAACGCAAATGCAAAACCTTTAATACTAGCACCTCCAAATAAAAATAACACCAAAATCACTATTATTGTAGTGAATGAAGTCATAAGTGTACGAGATAAAGTGGTATTAATGGCTGCATTAATTATTTCATCTTGTGGTTTATTTGAATGAAGACCCAAAAACTCTCTAATTCTATCAAATACAATAACCGTATCATTAATTGAATAACCAATTACAGTAAGTAAAGCCGCAATAAATGCTTGATCAATTTCCAAAGAAAATGGTAAAAACGCACGTCCTAATGAAAAAACTGAAAGTACAACTAAAGCATCATGAGCTAATGCGACAATTGCTCCAACGCTAAATTGCCATTTACTAAATCTTAGAAGAATGTATAAAAAGATAGCTGTTAATGCAAATAATCCTGCATATAACGAACTTTGCTTTAAATCATCTGCAATATTTGGTCCTACTTGAGCGGAACTAATCACGTGCATTTTGTCATTTGACGTTTCTGTATTAGAAAAATCAGCTAAACTAACATCAGATTTGGTAATCCCAACAACACCTTCATGTAATTTTGCTAAAACTTTGTTTGCAGTACTATCAGCAGTTTCCGTTACTAAATAAGAAGTAATAACGTTAAAAGTATTTGCAGCATCCACTTGTTTAACTACTGGAGTCTCACCAAAAGAAGCAGTTAATCCATCTCTTAATGCATCTGCTGAAATGTTATCTTTTTCAGCAAATTGAATGTTGTATGAAAATCCACCTTTATAATCAACACCAAGATCAAATCCTGAAGTAAATATGGAGACCATACCTGCTGCAATTAAAAGCCCAGAGAAAGCATAAGCGATTTTTCTTCTTCCTATCCAATCGATATTGATATTTTTGAATGCACCTTTAGAAAATCCTGTCCAAAATGATAAGTCATTACCTTTGCCTACCCACCAGTCAATCAACAACCTTGATACAAAAATTGCGGTAAAGACAGAACATAATACACCTATTATCAATACAACTGCAAACCCTTTCACAGGTCCCAACCCGAAATAAGCCAAAATAATTGCTGTAAGAATTGTTGTAACGTTTGCATCGATAATAGCAGAATATGAATGATAGAAACCATCGCTAATTGCTTGTTTCAGATCCTTGCCAGATTCTAATTCTTCCTTTATCCGTTCATAAATCACCACGTTAGCATCTACGGCCATACCAATAGTCAATACGATACCAGCAATACCAGAAAGTGTTAATACTGTACCAAAACTTGATAATGAACCGAAAATCAAAAATACGTTCAATAATAATGAAATGATAGCAATAACACCACCACCTGCATAATATGCAAGCATCGTAATTATCACTAAAAGAAATCCTATTAGTAATGAGTTTATACTTTTAGAAATATTAGCTTTACCTAAAGTTGGCCCAACATTTGTTGACTGAACGATTTTAGTTTTAGCAGGTAATTTACCCACCTCAAGTATACTAGCAAAATCTGTTGCTTCTTCTACTGTATAATTACCAGTAATAGAAGATGAACCTTGTGTTATTGGATCATTTACAGTTGGAGCTGAAACCACTTCATCATCTAGTGCTATTGCAATCTCTCTGTTACCGTCACCTGCTGCCTTAGTGGTCATTTCAGCCCATTTCTTAGCACCAGCTGCGTTCATTCTTACATTTACTTCAATTTTACCATTAGTCGTATTTAAATTTTGACTTGCTGAAGTAATCACACCACCATCAAGTGGAGCTATGTCTGTACCTGTTTGCGTTTTAATTAAATATAACTCATATTGGTTGGTAGTAACTCCAGTTGGATCTACAGAAGGTTCTCTAGACCACATGAATTTACTATTTTTTGGGAACAAAGATTTAATGTCTTCTCTTTTAAAAATATCATCCACAAATGATTTTTTTCCTTTTTCTACAAGCCCCATTACACTTTGTGATAATGTACCGCTATTTAATGTAAGTGCACTGAATAATGATCCTGTAGCTCCAGTAGCAGTATTTTGAGCCTTAGGAACCAATTGAATTGTTGAATCTGGCAATAATGTTCCCAAATCATCATAAGCTGGAACTTTTATAGTATCCATCTCAACAGTTGTGGAATCAATAGATGGTGAAGCACCTGAAGCTCTAGCATCTGCTTGCTGGAACGCTGCTGATATTCCTGGATCTGTTGTTCTATAAACTTCCCAGAACTCCAACTTTGCACTAGCAGTCAAAAATTGTTTAGCTCTTTCAGGGTTGTCAATACCTGGCATCTCTACCAATATTAAATCACGATTAGGATCCAAAGAAACATTTGGTTGAGCAACACCCAAACGATCTATCCTTTGTTTTAATCTTTCAAAAGTAAGATTTACAGTCTGATCTGCCTTTGACCTTAGAAGTCTCTCTATTTCTCCATCAGTAGTGCTAGTACTGATCTCTCCCAAAGTTTCACTTCTTGCAAATATTTTTGCAAGTTTGTTATCTCCAGCTATGGTTCTGTACTCACTCACAAATAAAGTGATATAATTAGATTGAGAAGACTTCATTGCCTCTCTAGTATTGTCTAATGCTTTCAAAAACTCAACATTATTGGCATTTCTGCCAGCCAATGACTTTAAGAAGTCTTCAAGATCAACTTGAAGTGTAGTACTCATACCACCTTTAAGATCAAGTCCCAATGCAAGTTGCTGTTGCTTCAGCTCATTGTAGGTATATGATTTTAATAGCGGAATACTAAATACTTCTTCGCTGGACATTGAATCCAAATATCTCGCTCTAGCCGTTTTGTACGATTCGTTGAGGGGATCTTCAGAGCCTGAAATACTTGACGCGTAAGATGCTGCATCACTCTCTACTCTATTAGTTGGTATGAAATAAGTAAATTGTAATAAACATACAACTGTTATTAAAACCAAGAACACTTTTACTAAACCTTTTCCTTGCATGGTGTTAAAAATTCATTAATTTTTCCGAAAAACAGCGCAAATATAAGGCTTTTGTGAAATTAAACCGATTTTATGGGAAACATATATCTATTTTTTAATTTAAAATTTACAATAACCTAGCTATCAGCACATTATAAAGACAATAAATTTAAAATAATTAATTTTAGTTTCTATTTTAACCTATTATCCCCAAAATATACTATCACCATTTATAAAAAATATAATTCCTTCACATTTAAAAATTCAATTATCCAAACAAATAAAATTCTGTAATATTACTTTATTTATTTCGGATTATAAAAAAAAACAAATCTTGTGGAACTATTTTTAAAAAAAATATCTTTATTTGCATCGTAACCAATATTGGTTGTATTTAACATTTTAAATTTAAAAATTATGGGTTTATTTTCATTCCTAAAATCAGCAGGATCAAAACTCGTCACAAACAAAGCAGAAGAAAATGATGCAAAAACAGCAGCGCCCGTTGCGAATGCTGGACTTGATGCTTTAAAAGACGCAGCAGAAAAAGGCAGAGCAGCACAGCTTGCTTCTAAGGTAGTGGGTAACGGTATTCATGTAGAAAACCTAGATATAGTAGTTGATGAAGATACTGCAACGGTTTATGGTCAAGTAGAATCGACGTCTGCAAAAGAAAAAGTTATCCTTATAATAGGTAATACTGAAGGTATTGGATCTGTAGATGATAGATTGTCTGTAGTAACTCCTGAACCTGAGGCTACTTTCTATACAGTAAAAGAAGGTGATTCATTATCTAAAATTGCAAAAGAAGTCTATGGTGATATGATGAAGTATCCAGTGATCTTTGAAGCAAATAAACCAATGTTGAAGTCAGAAGATTTAATTTACCCAGGTCAGGTATTGAGAATTCCTGCATTGTAATTTTGTAGAACAAAAATATAAAAAAGGAGCTTCATTTGTAATGTTGCTCCTTTTTTTTATCAAATTAAATTGCATCTTTCTTTATTCCATAAAAAGATTGACCAATAAAATCTTTTGGGAAATCTTCTACACCTGGAAAACCAAGTTTTATATCCCGTCCATCCTTTGGAATGACAGCTGTCCTAAAAATATAATCCCAAATGGCTAAAGTTATTCCAAAGTTAATGCCATAACGTCGATTTTCTGGCAATTCATACACATGGTGCCAAATATGCATCTCAGGACTATTGAAAACCACCTTCATGATAGGTCCCAAAATGAAACCACCTGCTAAAATAAGTCCCAAAACAGCCATTACCTTAACTTGAATACTATATGCTTCCAAAAAATTAATGTCTGCAATTCCAAAATAAGCAGCTATGCCAATTAATCCGCCTAATATCATTCCAGTAACACGACCACTCACATGAAAATTACTGTGATTATAATGTCCCACAGCCAATGTAAATATGTGAATGATAAAAAAATCATATAAACCAATACCCAATAATGCCAAAGGAATATATTCTATTGTCCTGTATACGATTGTCTCCATCCAATGATATCTTAAGTGCGCAGCAAAACCCATTTCTTCAACGGAGTGATGTACTTTATGAAATTGCCATAACCATTCAAAACGATGGAGCAATCTATGTGTCCACCACTGAACGAAATCTCTCACTATAAATCCGACCAAAAAAACACTCCAAATAGGCATATTATTAAGCGGATTAGTTTTTTGAAGATCAAATCCTGAAATACTTTTAATGCCTTCATTAAATAAATGGACGACAACGTCAGAAGCAGCATTATATATAATGAGTGAAAATAAGAAAAAATTAAAGAACATGTAAAAGAAATCTAGCCAAAAGTCTTTTCTTAAAATTGGCTGGTTTTTTCTCCAAGGTTTTATGATTTCAAGACCAAAGAAAAAAGCTGAAACCATGAGCAACCAATAGAAATAATTATGCCATGAAGGACGAGTGATCTCGTGCCACAAATAAGATGCATAACCACCAAATCCGTTTATAAAAGTAGTCCAAATCTCTGACATAACACAGGATTGATATTAAATAATTACATTAACATTATAGGCCAAACAAGGATGAGACACTTTGGTTTATTAAATTTGCATCATCCCAAAATCATTACGCAAGTGATATTACTTAAATTCTAACAAAAGGAATATTTTGATAATAATATATTATAAATTAGATGTAAAAAACTTTTTACCATCTAAAGCATAAATCCCAAATATCGAAATAAGAAATGTAGTCATACTATATAATTATAAGTAAGACACGGAAGAAAATCAAAAAAGTGATAAAACTACTTTTTAGACCAGCCCTTGTAACCAGGCATTAAATTATAGACTTGTTTAAATCCCATGTCTTTCATTATTTTCATGGCATTTGTACTTCTACCACCAACATGACAATAAACAATATACTGCTTATCTTTGTCTAATTTTGATAATTTGGATTTAAAGTCAGGCGATTTAATATCCATTTCAAGTGCATTACCTATTTTACCATTTGCAATTTCACCAGGAGTGCGAACATCAATTAAGACATAATTCTTTGAACTTGACATGATTTTTTTTGCTTTTGCAATATCTATGTCTTCATAAACTTTCTCTATAGTACTATTTTTTGGAGCATTGGCTACTGCATTTTGTGCAAAATTTGGCACATTAAAAAGCATTACGACTAAAACTGAAAATAAAAATTTCATATATTCCTAAGTTGTGTTGACTAAAAATTTGAAACAAAAGTAAAGCAAATATAATAGTAAATCTGTAACATAGGTCACATTAGCTTATAAATCCTTATATTTTTTCAATTAAAGACACAAAACTCAATAAAAGCCTAATTAAATATTAAGTATATAGAAATTTGTGAGCAATAAATATTTCATCAAAAAAGAAAGATAGAAATCTAAACTTAGTATAAATTAGAAGTGAATATTAATCTTTAATTTTTGAATAAAGCGCGGATATGTTTACCTTTGTGGCAAAATAGAAACCTTATGAATTTTGACATAATAGTATTGGGAAGTGGTCCAGGAGGATATGTAGCTGCTATTAGAGCATCACAACTTGGATTTAAAGTAGCCGTTATTGAAAAAGAAAATCTCGGTGGGATTTGCTTGAATTGGGGATGTATTCCTACCAAAGCATTATTAAAAAGTGCACAAGTATTTGAGTACATAAATCATGCATCAGACTATGGTATCACAATTGGCCAACCAAAAGCTGAATTTGATAAAATGATTTCTAGAAGTCGTGGCGTAGCAGATGGAATGAGCAAGGGTGTCAACTTCTTAATGAAAAAGAACAAAATCACAGTTATTGAAGGTTACGGGAGGTTAGTAAGAGGAAAAAAAGTGGTTGTCACTGATACTGCAGGCAAAAAAACAGAATATTCAGCAGAACATATTATACTAGCAACAGGCGGCAGAGCTAAACAATTACCAAATTTACCAATAGATGGTAAAAAAATAATCGGGTATCGTGAAGCAATGACACTTGCCGAACAGCCAAAAAAATTGATTGTAGTAGGTGCAGGAGCTATTGGTGTCGAATTTGCTTATTTCTATAAATCTATTGGGACAGAAGTAACGATTGTGGAGTTTATGGAACAAGGGCTTTTGCCACGAGAAGATGCTGATATTTCTAAAGAACTAAGTAAAATATATAAAAAAGCAGGTTTCAATATCCTAGCAAATAGTGCCGTGGAAACCGTAGATATTAGCGGAAAACAATGTAAAGTTACCATAAAGAATAGAAAAGACAATACTACTCAAGTACTAGAATGTGATGTGGTGCTATCTGCAGCAGGAGTATCTCCGAATGTAGAAGATATAGGCCTAGAAGCTTTAGGTATTGAGCTAGATAGAGGAATGATCAAAGTAGATGAGTATTACAGAACTAATGTTCCCGGTATATATGCCATCGGAGATGTTATACCTACCCAAGCATTAGCTCACGTGGCGAGTGCAGAAGGTATCACATGTGTTGAAAAAATTGCAGGTCATCATCCAGAGCCTATTGATTATGGGAATATTGCGTCATGTACTTACTGTTGGCCAGAAGTATCAAGTGTAGGTATGACAGAAGCTCAAGCAAAAGAAGCAGGTTATGAGTTAAAGATTGGTAAATTTCCATTTTCAGCATCAGGAAAAGCAAGTGCATCAGGGGCTAAGGATGGATTCGTAAAATTAATTTTTGATGCAAAATATGGTGAACTTTTAGGTGGTCATATGATCGGTGCCAATGTAACAGAAATGGTTGCTGAACTAGTAGTTGCTAAAAAGCTTGAAAGCACTGGAATGGAAATTATCAAGTCGATCCATCCACATCCAACCATGAGTGAAGCAATCATGGAAGCTGCTGCAGCAGCATACGATGAAGTGATTCACTTATAATGATCTAAAATAGTTTAAAATATAAAGGGCATTTACACATATATATTGGGTAAATGCTCTTTTTTTGATTTACATGAAGAAGATAGCCCTTATTTCAGACAATCATTCTTACTTTGGCAAAGAAGTCGCCGATCATTTGGGCGATGTTGACGAGATATGGCACGCTGGTGATATCGGTGATTTAAATTCTTTGAAAGAAATAAGACCTTTAGCGATATTCAGAGCCGTGTATGGGAATATTGACGATCAAAGTGTAAAAGAACTTTTCCCTCTCAATCAGTTGTTTATTTGTGAAGGTTTAAAAATTTTCATGACCCACATCGGTGGATATCCTGGAAAGTATACAAAAAGGGTTGCCGACATTATAAAATCTGAAAAACCCAATATTTATATTTGTGGACACTCACATATTTGCAAGGTGATGCCTGATAAGAATAATAATTTGTTGCATATGAATCCCGGAGCATACGGGCATCATGGATTTCACAAAATGCGGACTTTTCTTAAATTTGATATTGAGAATGCTAAAGTTACCAACTTACGAGCTATCGAATTAGGTTTACGTGGGTTTATTGAAAAGTAGTATTTATATTCATTCGGTTAATAATCTGAGTAACATGTGATATTCTATTTTCGAATTCACCAGAAATAATTTGAAATGGCAAGTTATTTTCTTTTAATATCGTTTGATGAATATCAAAAAGCCTGTCCCTATCATGTGGGTTTTCTCTTTGTGGATCATATGTCCAAGGTATATCAGGTGAACACAAAAAGTACATTTCAGCAAAATCTGCTTTCCAAAGTTCAGTAATAATTGGGTCTACCCAATTATATTTTTCTTCAGACCAAATTACAATTGTCAATAAATCGGTATCAGCGCAAATAAAATTATAATCTAATCCAATTCTTTTTTCTTCAGCTATTTGAAGTTTGGCAATTTCTGATAGGTCTTCATAACCGTATGTATTGTTTCTAAGTTCTAAATATTCTCTTGCAACTTCCCTAACATATCCAAAAGAATATTTTTCTGCTATCTTTAAACTGAGATCTGTTTTCCCAGAGCATTCTGGGCCAGTAAATACAATTTTCAAAGCTCGTCAGTCTTTAATTTGTTCGATCTTGGATAATATTTCAGCAGCTTCAGCAGTTTTTGCGTCACTAGCAGATCTATTTGTTTTAGAAAGTATAAATGCTTCTTCCAAAAGAGATTTATATTTTTCTTGAAGTTTCTCCTTTTCACTTTTCTTTTTGAATAATCCAAACATACACATTTATTTTGCTTCTAAACATAAAAATGGTATGTATGTTTTCTGGATATCAATAATGTATGACATCATCAAAGAAAAAAATTAAGTTGCTAGAGTAAGAAGCACAAAAATAAAATACCTAGACACATATTTACATGAATCCAAATATATTAGTAATTTTGCAACCGAAATATAATTTTTGGGATGAATAAGGTCAGATTAGATATAATGGCGCTGTCACATAGTGTGACACAATCACACAACTACGCTGTCGTACTTGGAGAGGAGAATGGTAAAAGGCGTTTACCAATAGTTATCGGTGGGTTTGAGGCTCAAGCTATTGCTGTAGCCTTAGAAAATATGACTCCAAATCGCCCATTGACACACGATCTTTTTAAAAACACATTGGATGCATTTAACATTGAAATTAAAGAAGTTGTGATCAATAATCTTTTAGACGGAATCTTTTATGCTCAATTAATTTGTGAGCAAGATGGAAATGTGATGCAAATAGACGCTAGGACTTCAGATGCTATCTCAATGGCTGTTAGATATGGATGTCCTATTTATACTTTTGAATTCATTATGGAAAGCGCAGGAGTTATTTTGGATGAAGATGAAGAAACCAAAACCAATGCTCCTACAAAGCCCAAAGGTTCATCTATCGAATCCATGAGTTTAGCAGGATTAGAGCGCCTTCTCGAAGAAGCTTTAGAGAAAGAAGATTATGAAAGAGCTGCTCAGATTAGGGACATCATTACAAAAAAGAAATCAACTGAATCGTAATTTAATATTTATTTGATTGTCAGATATTTGTTTAGGTTTATCGTAAAAACGCTAATCTTTGCCCTAACCCTTTGTTAAAAACACCTTTGTCTGAGAATACTTCAGCACCATTAACAAAAGTATTCACGACCTTTCCTTTGAATGTTTTACCATCAAGCGGAGACCATCCACATTTATAATGGATATTTTCTTTTGTTACTTTATAAGATGCATTGGGATCGTATAACACAATATCCGCGAACTTACCTTCATCCAGGTATCCCCGATCTAAAATATCAAAACAAATAGCAGGCGCATGACACATTTTTTCAACAACTCGCTCTTTTGAGATCATACCTTTATTATGAAAATCCATCATAATATCAAGACTGTGCTGAACCAGTGGCAAGCCAGATGGTGCAAATTCATAAGATTGTGACTTTTCTTCCCATGTATGAGGCGCATGATCCGTAGCTATTATATCCAATCTATCATCTAATAAGGCAGGAAACAAAGCAGCTTTATGTTCTTTTGATTTAATTGCAGGATTGCATTTGATAAGATTGCCGAGTGTTTCATAATCATCTGCATCAAAATAAAGGTGATGTACACAAACTTCAGACGTAATCCTTTTATCTTTTAATGGTACATCATTATTAAACAACACCAATTCATCTCTTGTAGAAATATGAAGAATGTGTAATCGTGTGTCATACCTTTGTGCTAATTCAATAGCCATCGAAGAACTTAAAAAACACCCTTCTTCGTTCCTGATAAGTGGATGCATTGATGCTTTTAGATTGGAGCCGTACTTCTCTTTGAACTTAATAAATTGTTGATTAATTGTTGCTTCATCTTCACAATGTGTTGCTATTAGCATATTGACATTAGCAAAAAGTCTTTCCAACACTGAGCGATCATCGACCAGCATATTACCTGTACTTGACCCCATGAAAATTTTGACACCACAAACCGTTTTAGGATCTGTACGCATCACTTCATCATAATTATCATTGGAAGCCCCCATAAAAAATGAGTAGTTGGCATACGAAGTTTTTGCGGCAATATTATATTTATCCTGAAGTAATGCTTGAGTTAGAGCAGATGGTTTTGTGTTGGGCATCTCCATAAAAGTTGTGACTCCTCCGGCTACCGCTGCTTTCGATTCTGTCTCTATGGATGCTTTATGTGTAAGTCCAGGCTCTCTAAAATGTACCTGATCATCAATAATTCCTGGCAACATCCATAAACCATCAGCATTTACTTCTACATATGCACCCTGGTAATTAACTACGTCATTAATTTTCTCAATCCTTTGATTTTTAATTAAAACATCAGTAACTTTTGACTGACCACGATTGATTAGATTAGCTCCACGAATAATAAAAACTGACATAGATTGTTGGTTTTAATGTGGTAAAAGTAGTAATAATATATCCAATTGATTCAAAAGTAAGTTAAGATTTTTTTAAACTTTTTTATATTTCACATAAAGAAAATTTATGCAAATTTTGTTTAGATAGTTATATATTATGAATTGAGTAATAAATTACTAAAAAAAAGAGCCCAACAATCAATAAAGACTGTTGGGCTCTTTTATTTTATAAGCTTGATCTAAATTCTAGATTTTACTCCACGATGATCATTTTCTTAGTAGCTGTGAAGTCACCGCTTACTAATGTGTAGTAAAGAACTCCGCTAGTTCCAAGTTGTGCAGTAGTGAATATTTCACTATTGTAACCTTTCACTGCATC
>DATGWZ010000019.1:0-11927 GCA_035299145.1 Saprospiraceae bacterium | reverse complement strand
CGAATCAAAATGCTTTTTCTATCGCCCGTGGTGAGGATTATATTTATGGTTGTGTGTAAATGCGATAGACGCACTTTTGATTCTTCATTCACTATCGCTTGTTTTTTGAACGGTCCATCCGTACAGACAAATATTTATATCAAGGTTTAAAGACAGGATTATTATTCAGTAAAGTTTTTATTAATGACAATTGAGCTTCAAAGGTTTTATCGGGATGGCTGGACAGATGGGAAGGTTTTTATCAATGGTGTCTATGTGTGTCAGAGTATTGAATTAGGATGGGCAAATAATGAGCGTAATAAGTCGTGTGTGCCGGAGGGAGTTTATCCAATGTCCATCATTCAACATCCAAAACACGGAGAATGCCTGAGAGTAGAAGGTGTGAAAGGTAGATCTGGTATCCTGATACATGTGGCCAATGATGCTCAGAAGGAACTCCGGGGCTGTATAGCTCCGGTGTTTTCTTTGAGTGGGAATGGGAAAGGAGAGTACTCGAGAATGGCATTATATTATATCATCGAGAATCTGAGGAAGAGTGAGGAGAAAAGTCATTTTATTAAAATTTATTAAAAATTAAGATCATGGGTGAAATCATGAACAGGGTGAAGGCGCCTACACCAAAATTTTTTAAGGTGCTAAGAAATATTGGATTGATCATGGCGGGTGTGGGTACTGTGTTGCTGACGGCACCAATTTCGCTTCCCGCAGCTGTAGTGACTATAGGTGGATACCTAGTAACAGCTGGTGGTGTAGCAACAGCTGTTAGTCAAATCACCAATGTGGGTGATGATGCCATCGGCGAAAAAGATGAAGGAGGGTCTGATGGGGATGGGAATTCATCATAGTGATCAAGCAGTGGGAACACTAGGGGGTACCTTGATTGCTTTCATCGGCATCGTAGATGGTAGTGACATCATCAAAACTGGTATCCTGGCGTGTGTGGGTGCAATTGTGAGTTTTGGAGTATCGAAGGGCTTGCACAAGTTGTTTCCGCAAGATAAGAATAAGGTTTAGTTAAAGTTTGGTTTTGGTTCTTGCATGGGTTAGGCTCTGGACGTTAGTTCAGGGCCTTTTTTGTTTTATTAAAATATAACTTTAAAAACCATAAATAATTTTAACCCAATGGGATACTGTAAAAGCTAGAAAATGATTGATGTCATTTAAAAATGATGTTATTTAGAGTATAGACCTGTAGACAGATATTTCATACCAGAGTCACAAGCAACGGTTATCACAATATCATTGGGTGTTAAAGATTTAGCTATATTTACAGCAGCGGCTACATTAAGCCCAGTTGATTTACCAGCTAAAACCCCTTCTTCGTTAACTAATCTATTTGCCATATTGATAGCTTGAAGTTCTTCAATTGATTGAACATTATAATGATTTAGATAATTTAAAAAAGGTGGCATAAATCCTGCTGAAATTCCTTCAACATTGTGTGTTCCTGTAAATCCTTTACTTAACAAAGGTGATGAAGCAGGTTCAAGTGCAATTAGATTAATATTATTGTAAACTTTTGCTAACTCACCACCCACACCTACAAACATTCCAGCAGTACCAACTGCTGCGCAAAATGTATGAATAGGTAATTCTATTTGATTCACAATTTCTCTAGCCATTGCACTGTAACCAATTAATGTATCTGGGTTTTCAAACTGTCTTGTCCAAAAATAACTTTTATCAAAACTCAACTTTTTTACATAGGTCATCAAACGAGGAATTAAATCTGGTGTTATCTCTAATGAATCGTTATTTATTATTTCAAGTTCACCTCCAAACATTTGAATGCCCATTAATTTTTCTTTTGAAAATGCATTTGATGAAATCGCTTTGAATTTATAGCCTTTGGCCGAACATACAAAAGCCAACGAAGTTCCAGTGCTTCCAGCCGTGTTTTCTATCACTGTCATACCTTGCTTTAATTCATTTCTTTTCTCAGCTTCTTCAATTACAGCCAGTGCCATTCTGTCTTTATAAGAAGCGGTAGGATTAAAGTATTCTAGTTTTAAATATACTTGAGCCCCACTTTGATCTGGAATAGTGTTTAGTTTAATCAACGGGGTATTACCAATTGTGTTTAAGACATTACTCATTTTAGCAAGATTTAATTGTTTACTTCAACCTATTAAGATAAAAAATAAAAGGCCCAATATCATTTTTATATTGTTTGGCCATAACTCTTGTGATTTGCGAAAGATGTGTCAGGTCATGAGCTACCCAAGTTGAAAGTAATTCATTCAAGTTAACTTTACCAATTACAGGATGTACCGCAGTTTTTACAAAATCAGATTCCTGAATATCCAACACTTCTATTTCACTAATATTGATTTTCCGATTTTCCTTAAACCTCTCCAATAAACTGGAAATAGAATTGTTTTGAGCAATATCAAAATGTGCCAGTAGATCAATTGGAGCAAAAACTTTATCATTTTGGTTGGAAAGAATAATTTTGATTCTTTGTAACCAATTGGTCTCTTCGCAAATAACTAAATGTGCTATTACTTCTTTTACTGACCAAGTATTTTCACCTTCATTCGAATTTAGTACTTTGTCACTTAAATTATTCATTAAAGCTGATAACACATTAGGGGTATTATTTAGCACATCTACTGAATTTTTAATTGAAGATTCCATTTTTAAATTATTTGTTGTTTTAAAATATTTATCATTTTTAAAGGCTAATAAATTTTTAATCTAGCCACTCACCATCGTCCAAAATTTGGAATGGCTGTTGAATTGTTTCAGATAAAATGTTAAGTATTTCTTGATTGATTTTCATTGGTTTATATAATGGCGTTTCAAATTTCCCATAATGTATTGGGATTAGCATTTTAGCATGTAGTAATTTTGCAGCATTAAATGCTTGTTCAGGAGTAAGTGATGCGGGCACCGTGCAATATTGGAGTCCAACTATTTGGAAGTTTACTAATGCCCCATTTATTGGCAAAAAGGCATAGTTAATATCCTCATTTTCCTTTCCCAATTTCCAAAATTGATTATGCCAAATAGTATCTCCTCCATGAAATATTTTCGTACCATCATAACTAATGATCCAAGCTGTTTGCTCATCTCCAATTCCATCCAAGGAATAAACTGATTTAAAGGTAATTCCATTTTCAATGAATATTTCATCATTATTCAACAAAACGAAATCTTGACACAATTTCAGTATCTCTTTTTCGTGTTTTGTGTATGCTATAATTTTGCCATTAGGCTTAAGACATTTTTTAATTAAAGCAACATCAAAATGGTCTAAGTGTAAATGAGTTATTAAAATGTAATCAACCTTCGTCTCATCAGGCAAAATAACAAGAGGTGTTAAATGAATACCTAAAACTGGAAAGTAAGGAGAAAAATTCTCTACAGGGTCAATCAGAATTGTTTTATCTCCACATTCTAATCTAATGCCTGCCCAATTTAATTTTTGAATATTCATATAAGATCTTGTTTTAAATATTTTACCATATTAACAGCGTCAACATAATTCCCTTCTATAATTAGATCATCCACTATTAGACTTCCTAATATTTTAAAATCAAATAATTCATAAAACTTCACAACTGAATATTTGGGAGAAATGATAACTGACAGCTGTAATTGTTCAAGATCTGGCAATAATTTAGCTTGCGCAATTAACTCATTCATCAGAAGTTTTGCAATCCCAATATTTCTATACTCAGGCGCTATATAAAGCGAATGCAAGCTTGAACGATGTCTAGCTTTGGTACGCTGATCACGGGTAAATTTTACAAATCCGATTAATTGGTTTGAATCACTAAATGCTCCTAGCGCAAATTTTTCCAAAGGAACTCCTTTCATCTCAATTTCATTTTCATAATCAACTAAAGATTTATTGATCTCATCTTGAAAACTATCGCTGAAAGCATAAAGTGATTCTTGCAATGCCATTTTTTTCAACTGAGAATAGAATGTTGCATCTTGTTTATTCAAAAATCTGATTATCATAATATTCTATTTTTGTTATGGTCAAACTAACTAAAATCGTCTGTAAAATGTGTTATGTGCTTATTGGTAGCGAATTTGTCATTATTAAATTGTTTAGAACTTCCTTTAGGTATTGAAAGAGAATCCCAATGAATTGCAACAAACTTCCCAATAAAAACAATTTGACCAATATGATATGAATAGTGGGCTAATTGTCTATTTATTGCTTCCAAAACTGTATGACCTTGATTACGAATATAAACTATTTTAGTAAGGTCATCTTCTTTTAAATCATTTAATGTGTCGAGTAAAATTTTCCAACCTGCGTTCCATCTTGCAATCAATTCGTTTCTTGTAACAATGTCATTAACGAATTCTTCATCACGGTTTCTCCATTCTTTTTCACCATCTGTGATTAAAAAGTCTGACCACCTACTCAACATATTACCCCAAAGGTGTTTTACAATAGTAGCAATACTATTACTATGTTCATTACACTGCCAAAACAATTTTTCATCAGGAATCTGTACAAATGTTTTATCACCTAACATTTTATAATATTCAAATTGTTTGATTACACTATTTAAATAATTTGAATTCATGGTACTTGTCCTTTAGAGTAAAAAATTATTGAAGCTTTTTCAATTACATTTTGCTCTAACATGTACCCAACCAAAGCAGGGTTAGCATTTCTATCCAAATCTAATTTATTTTTTTTCAATGCATAAACTGTTATTACATACCTGTGATAATTGCTCCCCACTGGTGGACATGGTCCACTGTAACCTGAAGATGCAAAATCAGTTAAACTTTGAATAGATCCTATAGGGGAAAGTCCTAATGATATATTACCTGCTCCTTCTTTAAGTTCATTTATCTCAGGTGAAATATTGAAAATTAACCAATGCCACCAGCCACTCCCTGAAGGAGCGTCTTCATCGTAAATAGTTACTGCAAAAGATTTTGTTTCTTTAGGAGGATTTACCCAATAAAGATCCGGTGATAAGTTTTTTCCTTTACAACCAAAACCATCAAATAATTGGTCAATAGTTGCTTGACCACCAAGCTGATTACTTTTTAATGAAAAAGTTTGAGTATATGATTTGAATGTAAAAGAAATTAGTGAAATAATAATTACAATTTTCATTTTGATTGATTTGATTGATGTGATTGTTTTAATGTTACTACTCTTTCTTCAAATGTATGGTCACCATTTAATGGATTATAAATTTCCCTAAATAGGGTCATTAATTCTTCTGAATGTTTGTAACTTTTTTGCGTTTCAATATTAAAATGCACTAGTTTTGCCACATAATTGATTTCGGTTTTGTCCTATTTTCATTCCAAACAACTCCTTCAACTAGTAAGCTTGATTCAGAAAAATTGATTAATCTTGTTTCAATTAAAATAAGTTCCATCCAGGATGCTGGAAATAAATATGAAATTTGTGTTTGAGCTGATACCCAACCAATTCCAAATTTGTAAGCTAAATCTGAAGTATTAAATCCGTAATTATCAAGTAGTTGCTCAGTACGTGCTCCCATTATATAATCAATATACTTGGAATTATTAAGATGATTAAAGGGGTCGCAATCCTGATATTGGACTCTAACTTTACTAACTAAAATTTTCTCTAATGTTTTCATATATAATAATTATAAAAAATAAAATAATAAATGACTCATGCCTAACTACATTATGTAAATTGTTTACTAATCTAATTACCCTATTTTAAGATTTAAATAAATAGACGTTTAGTCATAATTACAAAATGACTTTAGGTTAAAAGAAAAATCAACTTTTCAATTCAGAATAGATTTTTGCTGTAAATGGAGTCTTTGCTTTCATTTCTATTCCTAAATGGATTATAGTTCCCGCAAATAACTCAAGCTCATGGTTCTTCTTATTTTGATTAATATCCAATTGTAAAGATGAAGGTGTATTTGGCGGGAAAGTCAATGCCTTTTCAAAGGTTTTATTAATTACATCAACACCCAAATCAATTCCTTTTCTAATTGCTATAGCAATTATTTCTTTCATAATTTCAAGAGCTTCCTGTCTTTGTCCCAAATCATTACACACCATATCAAAAGAAGAATTATATTTAGCAGTAACCAAACCAAAACTTGCTACTAATAAAAACTTCTTCCAAATATCGACAGTTGGATTTTCTTTCCAATCGAAATTAATGTGGGAATCTTGAAACAAACATATTATCCATTCAAGTTCAGCTTCAGGAAATTCTTTGTCCATCCCTAATATTATTTTCCCTGCCAATCCTTTATGTTCAATCTCACCTTTCAATTTAATATGAGATGCCACATAAACACAAGATGGCAAAATTGGATTGCTAAATATAGTTTTTCTAATTTTCTCAACAATATTGACACCATTCATTAAAGGAAGAATTATGGTTTCCTTTTTAATAACTTCCTTTAGCTGCAAGCAAACATTCTCTAAATCATATTCTTTAACACAAATAAGGACCAAATCGGGATCAGAAATGGCTGAGATTTGGTCAAAAATTAAATTTGGTATGGTCACATTATTCTCAAATTCGGGCGAATGCATGATCAAACCTTTTTGTTTTACAGCTGAAAAGGTTTGATTTCTAGCGATAAAAGTAATGTTGAAGGTACTAGCTTCTTCATTATATTTATTAATCTTAAACCCAAAATAGCCACCCACTCCTCCAAGACCAATGATGACAATGTTCTTCTTTTCCATTTTTTT
Source organism: Saprospiraceae bacterium (assembly GCA_035299145.1). Taxonomy (GTDB): domain Bacteria; phylum Bacteroidota; class Bacteroidia; order Chitinophagales; family Saprospiraceae; genus OLB9. The sequence continues at coordinate 5,246 of DATGWZ010000019.1, read as the reverse complement.
GTTTTTAAAATGATTAATGATATTATAAGAAAAATGAACTGTAATCTATACATCAAATACTATAATTCTTGGAGGAGCATCAGATTGCGAAGACTAAAGTTAAATAAAAGAAATTTTGTATTTGTGTACATAAAATTAATTTATTAAGTTTTCAATAATAATAGCAGATGCTCCTCCACCTCCATTGCAAATAGAAGCAACACCATACTTACCTCCTTCTTGACTTAAAACAGAAGTAAGTGTGCATATAATACGAGCACCAGAAGCACCTAATGGATGTCCCAACGCCACTGCACCACCATATACATTTACTTTATTTAAATCAAAACCAAGAATTTTTTGGTTTGCTAAAACAACGGCTGCGTAGGCTTCATTTATTTCAAAGAAATCAATATCACTTAAGGAAAGAGCTGCCATGTTTAACGCCTTTTTAATTGCATTAGCAGGTGCAATGGTAAACCATTCGGGCGCAAGAGCAGCGTCAGCATATGCCAATATTTTGGCTATTGGTTTTAAGTTGTACTTATGAACAGCTTCTTTAGACGCTAATAAAAGGGCTGCGGCACCATCATTTAAATTGCTAGCGTTTGCCGGTGTAATTGTGCCATCTGTTTGAAAAGAAGGTTTGAGTATTTGGACTTTTTCAGGAATAATTTTTGAAATATCTTCATCCGAATCCATAATTGTTTCATTTCCTTTGCTACCTATTGTAAATTGAATAATTTCGTTTTTAAATTTTCCAGTTCTTGTTGCTTGATTTGCTTTGTCATAAGAATCAATTGCAAAGGCATCTTGCTCCTTTCTGGAGAGATTAAACTCTTTTACACATATTTCGGCAGCATTTCCCATATGAAATCCATTATACACATCAGTTAGTCCATCTTTTAAAATTCCATCAATGAATTCCTGATTTCCTAATTTGACTTGTTTGCGCAGCAAAGCATAATGAGGGGCATTACTCATACTCTCCATACCACCTGCAATTACTAAATTTTCTAATCCCAACTGAATTTGTTGCGCACCAATAATTACTGCCTTCATACCAGCAGCACAGACTTTATTTATAGAAGTACAGTCAATATGATCTGGAATTTCGGCGTATTTTGATGCTTGTCGCGCAGGTGATTGGCCAAGATTAGCCGATAAAACATTGCCCATGTAAACAGAGTCAATATCAAATGGATTGATATCCAATAATTTACATGCATTACGAATAGCTACCGAACCTAATTCGGTAGCACTAATGGCAGAAAGTTTGCCTAAAAAACTGCCTATAGGTGTGCGTTTTGCTGATACTATAAATACTTCTTCCATTGCTTATTATTTAGTGGTTAATAATCTACTATTGTTAGAAAATATAGTATAGCGTAAAATTGTGCTTGTTAGTGAAAACTTAATAAGTTTAGTCATGATTTCTATATTTTGGTTTATTGACAAATATATTCTTCTTGCTTTTTGATTGGGTTTATTACAGAAAATTTATCCTAATCTCCAAAAATGTTATTACATATAAAAGATCATAAAAAAGCATCTTCTATAAGATCTAAATAAATAAATTCGGGTTCTTTAACACCTGCTTCTTTTCTGATTTTAATAAGTTCAGGAGAATCGAAAAACTGCTTTGCATCTTGGTGAGAAGACCAAATAGACAAATGGACAATATTATTTGGGTTATCATAATACTTAAGCAACTGATATGAAATTTCGCCAGCTTCTTTTCTAATTACGGAAGCATTATCGAAAATCTTTTTCCATATTTCATAATCATTTACTTTATGAATGATTAGTACAAATTTTACTGCGTCCATTATATTTTATTTATTAAACTACTTTAGAAATTTTTTAAAAATTGAGCAAGCAATATGACCACCAAAGCCAAAAGTATTACTCATTGCGTATGTCACATTTCTAGATTGGGCTATGTTTAGAGTTAAATTAAATTTATCTTCAAATCCAGGCTCTATGATTTTTGAATTGATTGTGGGAGGAACAATGTTATTTTGAATAGCTTTAATACAAGCTATCGCTTCAATGGCTCCCGCTCCACCTAAGAGATGACCTGTCATAGATTTCGTGGCGCTTATATTTGCATTTGGTTTGATCCCAAAAACTTTTTCCATTGCTTTCAATTCACTTAAATCTCCTGTTGGTGTTGAAGTTGCATGTGCATTAATGTAATCGATTTTATCAGGACTAATTGATGCTTCTTCTAATGCTAATCTCATTCCTAAAATAGCACCTATACCATCTGGGTGGGTTCCAGTAAGATGATATGCGTCACCGGCAAGTCCACCTCCAACTATCTCTGCCAATATGGATGCATTCCTTGTTAATGCATGCTCATAACTTTCTAAAACAATTGCCCCCCCGCCTTCACCTATAACAAAACCATCCCTTGAGCTATCAAAAGGTCTTGACGCTTCTAAATAATTTTCATTGAAGGTAGATAGTGCTTTTGAAGCGTTAAAGCCTCCTATTGAGCTTTCAGTAATTGAAGCTTCAGAACCACCTGCTACTACCATATCAGCTTTCCCCCAACGTATATAATTAAATGCATCAATAATCGCATTATTACTGGCAGAACAAGCAGATGCTGTAGTGTATATTACACCTCGAAATCCGTACTTAATAGAAATGACACCTGACGCTATATTGACAATTCTTTTAGGTATAAAGAACGGATTAAACCTGGGTGTACCATCACCTGTTTTAAATTCCGCAAATTGTTCTTCAAAAGTTGTGATGCCTCCATCTCCAGCTCCCCAAATTACACCAACTCTATATTTATCAATACTCTCAAAATCTATTTTTGCATGATTTAAAGCTTCGTCAACAGCAACCAAAGCATATTGGGAAAATAAATCATATTTTCTTATTTCATTTTTTTCAAAAATGGTTGGATTAAAGTTCTTTATTTCACAAGCAAATTTGGTTTTAAATTTTGAAGAATCAAACTTTGTGATTGGGGCAGCTCCACTAACACCATTAATTAATGATTGCCAAAAATCATCAACATTATTTCCAATAGGTGTAACTGCACCCAACCCCGTTATGACAACTCGTTTCATTTTATTTTAATTATTCTATGAACATTGATTAAATAATTGACGATAAAGGTTTCATATTTTTACTTTCGTTTATATAACTTAATTAATATACCGAACGGTATATTTTTGAGCAAAAAAAATCAAACTTTCAATTCTAGGATCATCTTTTCTAAAAAATTCATTGTCATCTTTAAATCGCTTGATTTACCAGTAACCTTTGCAATCATTAACGCTCCTTCAACTAGGGACATCAGAATAAGCGCAACTTGTGTTGGGTTCGTTTCTTCTTTTATCTCCTTTCTATCTATTCCTCTTTTTATTTGACTTTCAATTGAAGTTTTCCAAAAATTTAATGCGTTGGATGCTCTTTCTTTTAATTTAGGATGAGTATCGTCAGCTTCAGTTGAAGTGTTTAAGATAGGGCAACCTAGTTTTAGAAATGGGATCTTCAAAAAATTGCTATACACTTGAGGATAAACAAGTAATCTCTCAATTGAATTATCTGTTGCTAAAATTCTACTTTTAATGTATTGGGTTACTTGATTAAAATTATAATCAAATGCTTCTAAAGCAACTTCATCCTTATTCTCAAAATTGCCATATATGCTACCTTTTGTGAGACCTGTTGCATTGGTCAAATCGGAAATAGATGTACCCGCATACCCTTTTTGATTAAAAATTGGGGCTGTTTGTTCGACAATAAATTGCCTTGTTCGTTCAGATTTTGAAATCACATCACTCATAATGGCACAAAGATATAATAAATAATATACCGATTGGTATTTTTTTAAAAAAATATTTAATATTTATCAAAACTTTGAATTCTATTAATATTTGCATAAACCTTTTCATACAATCAAAGATAGCCCTGGTCGAATAGACCAAGGCTATCTTTAGACTACTATATAGTCTCTGATGAAAACCTGATGGTAGTGGTATGCTCATCAAGATGGGTAGTGATGATCACTCCCTCCTCCGCTACTCCAATAGACTGACGAACAAAGTATCTAGAAGTAAGCTGGCCAGTCTCCATCAATGCAGCTAATACATTATCAAATCTCATGGCTCTGGTGACAATACCAAAATCTGTGGCTATGTGACACTCTAATACATGATCTAAATATGGACGCATCTCAGGAAAAGAAACTAAAGCTGTCCTGATACCTGGACTAAATATAATGGCCCGCCCATCCGAGCAGAGCTCGGTTCTCTCACTAAATCAATTTGCGATTGATTTTGCTTTGCAACGTTCGTTCCGGATCGAATGGAAGTGAAGGTAGAACTAATGGAACTCTCATAAGTGTAATAAATTAATAGGTGAAAAAATAGGTGAAATAAAAAATAGTCCCAAGCTCAATACTCAGGACTACCTACTGATGGACTAATAATCTGATGGGAATATAACTGTAGTATGCTCTCTACTAGACTCTGTAATAATCCAAATCTTACTATCTAAACCGTACAACCCTGAAGGAATATCATATACTGAGAAAATACGACTCCCATCTACTAAAGCTGCATCATTACGACTAGCATCATCACTGCAACAATCTCCCCAATCACAAACTAAATGACGCTCTACACAAGAACGAACAAACTCACCAAACGGAACATGCTCACAAGTGGCACTAAAAACTGTGGAACTCATATATAAAGAACCAAACTCAAATGAACGAACTGAAGCAACTACTGTACTCATAATAAAAGAAATATAAAATGAAAAACTAAGTGTACAGCCAACTCGACCATACTAACGGATACCTGACAGCGTGAGGGAATGAATGAATGTATGGTGGAGAACGTAGAGGACCATACATGTTTCAGTTCCCGTAGCTAACTTTGTATCTGTTTTGTGTGGTAGAAAAAAATTGTTGAACTGCTTATTTGGAGAATTTGCTGAATTGCTTAGGAATGCACACTTTGATTTTTGGGTTTGGGTGTAGTGTTTAAGTCTTTGGCAGTTTGTTGTGGGTTAGATATTTAAAGTTTCTAGTTGGTAGAGTGGTGTTCCAAAAACATGGAATATCATAAATAAAACCGATAAGCAGCAAATAATTGGGGAGGCAGCTTTGTCAAGATTTTCGGTTATGAATGTCTTAAGATAAAGCTTTCTAATACGCCGTGCTGGTGTGCAGCACGGTTCATGTCTTAAATTGACTCTGTCAATTTTTCTACGAAACAGACATTCATACCGAAACC
>DATGWZ010000018.1:0-300256 GCA_035299145.1 Saprospiraceae bacterium | reverse complement strand
GCGCCGCATGTAATTACTAAGATCACTGCGTTACCTGTCATATTGCTTGTACAACCTGTGGTTGCATTGGTTGCCACCACAGTATAGGTGCCTGCAGTACTTTGTACAGGGAAGTTTAATGCTGCTCCTGTTCCTGCTACTGGTGCACCTACATTACCACCATTAAGTTGTAATTGGTAGTTGACACCTGTTTGTGAGCCTGAAAGGGTGATGGCTAGGCCATCATCGGTTGTACATTTTGTTCCACCACCTGAGACAGTGAATATTGTTGGCAATGGATTAACCGTTATGGTAAATGTGATAGGATTACCATTACAGGTTATTCCTCCATTGGTAATCGATGGTGTAACGGTTATTGTTGCTATTATCGGTGTTGTTCCAGTATTGATAGCTGTAAAGGCTGGTATATTGCCAGTTCCATTTGCAGAGAGACCGATACTTGGGGTATTATTCGTCCAATTGTATGTAATTGTACCTCCTGTAGTTGGCGAGACAAATTGAATTAATGTTGTTGATAAATTATTGCAAACAACTTGATTCTGAACTGCATTTACAGAAGCAGTTGGGTTTACTATCACAGTGGCTGTTATAGATGTACCTAGGCAAGTACCACCTCCATTAGTGTAAGATGGCGTAATTGTAAAGGTAACCGTAATAGGAGTATTACCAACATTAACCAACATCCCAGAAATATCTCCAGCACCACTCGCTCCTACACCAGTAACACCTACTGTATTATCTCTCGTCCAATTGTAAACAGTTCCAGAAACATTTCCTGTTAGTGCTATGGTAGTAATTGCGTTGCCTGAACATATAATTTGTGCACTTGGTGTTGCTACTGCATTTGGTATTGGATTGACCAATATCGTTTGTGTGCAATCTGTAAAATTGCCACAGCCATCTGTTGCTCGATAAGTCCTTGTAATTGTATATGGCACTGTAGCTGATTGTCCGCTTATAACATCACCTTGATGTGTGACTGTAATAGCACCTGGACAATTGTCTGTCAAACCAGTAACCAATGATATATCAGCAGCAGGAACGCCTACAGTACCACACACGGTAATGTTCGCAGGGCAAGTCAATGCTGGTGGTGTGTTATCTATTCTAGTATTATATGTGATTGCCGTTGCATTGCCACATACATCAGTAGTAGTGATAGTAACTACTGCACTACAAGTTCCAACAGTTGATGCTACCTCAGTCAATGCACCAGGGCAATCGTCTGAAGCAGTAGTTGCCGCCAAAGCCGCTGCTTCTGCTGCTGCTACTGATGGATAGCAAGTGGCTATAGTACCTACAGTTACCATTGGTGCTGTATTATCTATTCTTGTATTGTATGTGACTTGTGCACTATTACCAGCAGCGTCTGTTGTCATTACCGTTATTACAGCACTGCAAGTGCCTACTGTGGAAGGTATTTCTGTTAATGCTCCTGGGCAATTGTCTGTAGCAGTTGTTGCTGCTAAAGCTGCTGCCTGTGCTGCCGCTACAGTTGGATAGCAACTGCCGATGGTGCCAGAAGTAACTACAGGTGGTTCAGTATCACTAATGGTCACTGTAAACGAACAAGTAGAATCTGAGTTACATCCATTTGATGCTGTCACTACCACAGTAGTGACACCTACATTGAATGTTGATCCGCTTCCATCTCCGCTACCGGAGCCAGAAGTAGCACCGCTGAAAGCATAGGTAACAGTTGGTGAAGGGTTTCCACCAGCAGTTGTTGTATAATTAACTACTCTACTGCATATACCAGGAGTATTGCTTAGTGATATATTTCCAGGACATGATATTGTTGCTGGTGTACAATTTAAATTGACCGTTACTGAATCCAATCTAGAACAACCATTGTTGCCATATCCCAATGTAACTTTATATTCCGTGGTGTCAGTTATAGGTGCAGTTGTAATGGATCGAGTAGTACCACCCCCTGGGCTCCATAGATATGAATTGGCAACTGGAGCCGTCAATACTGAGGTGCTATTGAAGTTAACACTAGGAGGTGTCGCTATGATTGCCGACAAATCTCTAGGTACGTCGACTGTCAGGGTATAGTTAGCACACCCTTGACCAGGATTGACTTCATGCACTACTATAACTATTGTCCCATTGGCAGGTATAGTAGCTTCATAGAAAATAGAGGTTGCAGGAGATGAACCTGGATCTGCCAAGTAATTGGTACAAAGTGAATTTGGATCAAAGCTGTTGCTGTAAGCCACAGAGAATATTGCTGTACCACATCCTGAATTTAGACCAATAACAGCACAAACAGGCACACTACGAGGGTTGGTTATGGTATAGCTATCATAAAACCTTCCACCAGTTGTAGTGAATGTTAGTGGACAAGCTTTTGGTGCAGCACACGTGCTGATTGCAGCAAATCGGTTTAAACGACCAGTTTGTTGTGCATCACCAGCTGCTAAGCTTCCAGTAAATATGTAATCAGAAGCATTTACAACTGTTGTTGCACTAGTCGCACAACCAAATTGATTGAAAACTACTAATTCGTAAATACCAGAACTTGTAACTTGGAGTGTTTGATTTGATCCCACATTGGTAAATGGACTTGTCAAGTAACTCTTACCCCACTGATAAGTATAGTTAGGATTGATTGGGCCTTCCAGTATTGTACCAGTTGGGCAGTAATTTCCACCACCTGCTATGGTAAAGCCGGCTGGATTACTATTCACCACAACATTTACTTCATCAAAATTAGATGGGCAAGCGTTGTTGGAAACAGTCCACCTGAAGGTAAAAGTACCTACCCCATTGAGAGCAGTGATGATTGTATTTGGTGCATTTGGTGATATAATATTTGCGAAAACTGGACCAGATACTTGCGACCATACACCTGAACCTACTGCAGGCACTGCTGCAGTCATCGTCGCTCTAGCTGGTGATAAACAAGCTGTTTTGTCAAGACCAGCATCTGCTACAGAAGGTGCAGCTGAAAATGAAACAAGTACATCATCAGTGCTTGCTACGCAAGGGGCATTGCTAATGGTCCATCGTAATGTATAGATTACACCTACAGTACCAGAGAAGCTAGATGTTGGGCTTGAAGCGTCTCCTAAAACTCCTCCAACTCCAGATTCAATAGTCCAACTTCCTGACCCAATCATAGGTGTATTGCCAGCAAGTGTTGTAGATGTACCACAAATATTTAGATCTGTACCAGCTACAGAAACTGTTGGATTTGCTGTTAAAGTAATTATGACATCATCGGTGCTAGCTGCACATGGTGGATTGGCTATTGTCCAACGAAGTGTATATGTCGTACCAGCTGTACCGGTAAACCCTGAACTTGGGCTTGTTGGTGTCGTTATCGAACCGCCAGTGCCAGAGACAATACTCCATGATCCTGTACCTATCATTGGTGAATTACCTGCAAGTGTTGCAGATGTACTACATATGGTTTGATCTGGTCCAGAATTGGCAATTGTGGCACCACCAGAAAAGTTGATTACGACATCATCTGTACTAGCGGCACACGGTGCATTACTTATTGTCCAACGAAGTGTATAATTGTTACCTGCTGTCCCTGTAAATCCTGAACTTGGACTAGTTGGAGTCGTAATCGAACCACCAGTACCTGAAACAATGCTCCACGAGCCTGTTCCAATAACTGGTGTATTTGCAGCAAGTGTTGCTGATGCACCGCATATGTTTTGATCTGGTCCTGCGTTGGCTGTTGTTGGATCTTCTGTAAACACAATTACAACATCATCTGTACTAGTAGGACATGGTGCATTGCTTATTGTCCAACGAAGTGTATATGTTATACCTGCCGTGCCAGTAAATGCTGAATTTGCGCTTGTTGGTGTTACTATTGAACCACCTAAACCTGATACTATGCTCCAACTGCCTGTGCCAGTCATTGGTGAGTTGCCAGCAAGTGTAGCAGATGTGCCACATACATTTTGATCTGGGCCTGCATTGGCTATTGTAGGGCTAGCCGTAAATGTAATAACTACATCATCGGTGCTAGCTGTACATGGTGCATTGGATATTGTCCAACGAAGTGTATAAGTAGTACCCGCTGTGCCAGTAAATCCTGAACTTGCATTTGTTGGTGTTGTTATCGAACCGCCAGTGCCAGAAACAATGCTCCAAGATCCTGTACCTATCAATGGTGAATTTGCAGCAAGTATTGCAGATGTACTGCATAAATTTTGGTCTGGTCCTGCATTGGCAGCCGTTGGATCTTCTGTCAAAATGATGACTACATCATCAGTGCTTGAAACACATGGGGCATTAGCAATTGTCCAACGCAATGTATAAGTTGTACCTAAAGTTCCTGTAAATCCTGAAGTAGGACTTGATGGTGTAGTTATAGTACCACCAGCACCTGTTACAATACTCCATGTTCCTGTACCTATCATCGGTGAGTTCGCAGCAAGTGTAGCTGATATTCCACATATATTTTGGTCAGGACCTGCATTAGCGGTGGTTGGGTTACCAACAAATGTAATAATAACATCATCAGTACTAGCCGCACAAGGTGCATTGACTATCGTCCAACGAAGTGTGTATGTTGTACCTGCAGTCCCCGTAAATGCTGAGCTTGGACTTGAAGGTGTCGTTATCGAACCTCCAGTACCAGAAACAATGCTCCACGAACCTGTGCCTATCATTGGTGAATTGGCAGCAAGTGTCGCAGCCGTACCGCATATTGTTTGATCTGTTCCAGCATTAGCTATTGTTGGATCTACTACAAATGCGATAATAACATCATCTGTGCTAGCTGGGCAACCTGAATTGGTAATTGTCCAGCGAAGTGTATATGTAGTGCCTGAAGTTCCGGTAAATCCTGAGCTTGGACTCGAAGGTGTGACCAATGAACCACCTGTTCCAGAAACAATGCTCCACGAACCTGTACCAACCACTGGCATATTAGCGGCAAGTGTTGCAACTGTTCCACATATATTTTGATCTAGACCTGCATCGGCAGTTGTCGGACCTTCGGTAAGTGTAATGACTATATCATCTGTACTTGCTGGACATGGTGCATTTGCTATTGTCCATCGAAGCGTATAAGTTGTTCCTGCAACTCCTGTAAATCCTGACGTAGGACTTGATGGTGTGGTTATAGTACCACCTGCACCTGTTACAATACTCCATGTTCCTGTACCTATCATAGGTGCGTTCGCAGCAAGTGTAGCTGATGTGCCACATATATTTTGGTCTGGACCTGCATCGGCAGTTGTTGGATCTGAAGTCAATGTAATGACTACATCATCTGTACTAGCTGGACATGGTGCATTTGCTATTGTCCAGCGAAGTGTATATGTTGTTCCCGCTGTACCTATGAAGGCTGATGTCGGACTAGATGGTGTTGTGATAGAACCTCCAGCACCTGTTACAATACTCCATGTTCCTATACCTACTATTGGTGCATTTCCTGCCAGTGTTGCAGATGTACCACATATATTTTGATCAAGGCCTGCATTGGCAGCTGTCGGATCTGCAGTTAACGTAATTACTACATCATCTGTACTAGCTGGACATGGTGCATTTGCTATTGTCCAGCGAAGCGTATAAGTTGTTCCCACTGTACCTGTGAAGGCTGATGTCGGACTAGATGGTGTTGTGATAGAACCACCTGTACCCGTTACAATACTCCAAGTTCCTGTACCAACCATTGGTGAATTTCCTGCTAGTGTTGCAGATGTACCACATATATTTTGATCAAGACCTGCATTAGCAGTTGTTGGATTAGCTGTAAATGCAATAACTACATCATCGGTGCTTGCTGGACATGGTGCATTTGCTATTGTCCAGCGAAGCGTATAAGTTGTTCCCGCTGTACCTGTGAAGGCTGATGTCGCACTAGATGGTGTTGTGATAGAACCTCCTGTACCAGTTACAATACTCCATGTTCCTGTACCAACCATTGGTGCATTTCCTGCTAGTGTTGCTGAGGTACCACATATATTTTGATCAAGGCCTGCATTGGCAGTTGTTGGATTAGCTGTAAATGTTATGACTACATCATCAGTGCTTGCTGGACATGGCGCATTCGCTATGGTCCATCTAAGTGTGTATGTTGTTCCTGCTGAACCTGTGAAGGCTGATGTCGGACTTGATGGTGTAGTAATAGAACCTCCTGTACCTGTTACAATACTCCAAGTTCCTGTACCAACCATTGGTGTATTTCCTGCTAGTGTTGCTGAGGTACCACATATATTTTGATCAAGGCCTGCATTGGCAGTTGTTGGATTAGCTGTAAATGTTATGACTACATCATCTGTACTTGCTGGACAAGGTGCATTCGCTATGGTCCATCTAAGTGTGTATGTTGTTCCTGCTGTACCTGTGAAGGCTGATGTCGGACTTGATGGTGTAGTAATAGAACCACCTGTACCTGTAACTATACTCCAAGTTCCTGTACCAACCATTGGTGCATTTCCTGCTAGTGTTGCTGATGTACCGCATATATTTTGATCAAGACCTGCATTGGCAGTTGTTGGACTTGCTATGACTGTAATCGTGCCTGTAGCAATTATTCCATCACAACTACCACCTACCAGAGTTACAGTATAATTGTATGGCGAACCTACTGAAGTAGAAGGAATACCGCTTATTGTTACTACATCTCCTGCCCATACACCAGTTACACCTGTTGGTAAGCCAGAGAAGGTAGCTCCAGTCGCACCAAGGGCTGTAGTATTGGAATATGTAATGTTTGTAATTGGTGAATTTATACAAACTGTTTGTGCATTTGTTCCTACCGCTGAGGTAAGTGTAAGAACACATGCTGCACCAGTTATCACCAATGTGTAGTTGCTTGTTCCCATACATCCATTAAAGTCTGTAGCATTAACAGAAATAGGAAATGTTCCACCAACCATAGGAGTACCACTCAATACACCACCAGATGATAGTGTAATGCCTGCTGGTAGCGTACTTGAGGTTGTAAATGCCACAGGTGGAAAACCTCCAATCTGGGTAAATGTTTGACTAAAAAATACACCAGCATTGCCAGTGGTTACAGTCGGATTTGTTATGACTGGATTGGTACCTACAAAAAAAGTAAATGGATCACTTGCACAACCAAAAGTACCTGCATTATTGTCTGCAACTCTTATATCATGGCTTCCTGGAGCAACTGAGCCGATGGTAGTACTAAAATTACTTCCATCTAAACTGTAAAATGCCGTATTGGGTACGCCAGTAGCTGCTACATTTATGGTTGTTGTACCGCACGATGTATTAGTAGTTACGCCTGTTATGGTTGGTTTTAAAGGAATGTTTATATTAATATCTGCGGATGACGATTGATTTCCACAACGGTCTCGCACTGCAATCCTATATGTTCCACTTACTATCACAGTAAATGTACTGGTACTTCCAAAAGCACCAAATGAAGAACATGCTGGACCAGAACAAATTGCATATGTGTATGGACCTCCACTTCCACCACTTCCGTAGCTACCTATTTGAGCCGAACCAGCACAATCAAGTGCAGTAGTGGTAGTTATGTTAGGTGGTGTCAACTGATTACCCAATATAATGTTGGCTGAATTTGTAACCACACCGCATGCATCAGTAACACGAACAATATAAGTGCCTATAGCGAGCCCACTAAATATACTATCTGATTGAGGGCCTGCTACTAAAGTATTTGTCATCTGGTCTATAAGTGAAAATGTAATAGGTAAGATACCCCCAGAAGATGCCCCCCTAATGACACCTGTGCTACTTCCAGAACAAGTACCTGATACGGTTCCTGTAGCTGTTGGTACGGCTGAACTGACAGGTACTGTAACTAACACTGTACCAATAGTTCCACAACGGTCAGTAATCCTAACTGTATAATTATTCGCAGATACATTCGCAAAAACCGGGCTATTCTGAGTGGGTCTAATCAGCGTGGTGTTGGTGCCATCATACAATGCATAGGTAAAAGTACCACCTGCAAGCGTAGCACCAGATCCTGGAGTTACTGTTATGTCACCTGTTGATGGTGTAACACAAGAAGCAGTAGTAACAACAGATGCTGTTGGAGTAACCGCCGCAGGGAAAAGTAACGCAGTCGCACTAGTCACTGAATTGCCACAATCATCGGTGGTTCGCACAAGGTAACCTGTTGCATTTGCAGGCACGTTTGTAAAGGTAGTATATGTAAATGGTCCACTAACTACCGCTGCAGTAACGGCATCTATCAATGTATAAGACAATGGAGGAAGTCCGCCTGTTGATTGTACAGTGACTTTTATTACACCCGTATTGGCTGAAGCACATGATGGTGATGTAGCTGAAATGGTAGCTGCTAAGAGCGCTGTTGGATTGTTAATAGTACCTGTGGTTGTACTTGTGTTATTGCAAGCATCTGTGACACGTATTGTATGCGAAGGTGAACCTGCAACTGGAGTTATCGTGGAAAACACATTACTGCTTTGAGGTCCAGCAATCAATGTGGTATTGGTTGCATCATAAAGTGCATAGGTATATGGTCCTCCTCCACTGCCAACAGGTATTGGACCACCTGATGTAAAGTTTTGAGGGGTCGTTACAATTAATTGTCCATTATAGCCTGAACCATTGCATGATACAATAGAACCTCCTGCTGCAGGAGTAAACGCTCCTGCTGCAGCAATAGTGGTAGTAGTGGTTCCAGTAATTCCACATTGATCTGTGATTTGCACCGTGTAAGCCCCAGCTGGTAAGCCTGTAAATATAGGTAATGTCTGATTTGGTCTCGTTACTGGCGATGGCGCAATCAGTGCATACTGATAGGTACCTCCACCTTGATTGGCAGTAGCAGGAACGCATGTAATGGTGCCAGATGCTGTAGCACAACTTGCGGTATTGGTCACTGTGACAGTTGGAGCAGTGGCAGTAGGTAAATTAAGAGGCGTAGCATTATTGTCAACTTGTGTACCACATAAATCAGTTATACGAATTGTATAATTTCCTGGAGGTAGTCCATTGAATATCCTGCTACTTTGGGGTGCTCTGATCACAGGTGATGGAGAGATAAGTTCATACATGTAGGCTCCCAAACCCGTAGTTGGAGTTGCTACCGTAATTTGTCCAGAGGATGGTGCTCCACAAGAAGGAACAGCTGCTGATCCAGTAGGAAAAGCTAAAGCTGTAGGAGCTCCAATGGTAGCAGAATTTGTGACAGAAGTTCCGCATGCATCTGTCATCTTTACGGTATACCCTCCTTGATTTAAATTCGTGAAGATACTGTTGAAGGTATTGGCTATGTTACTACCTTGAGGTGCACGAATTGCTGCCCCAGGACTGATCAACTCGAATGAAAATGGTCCAAGCGCAGATGATCCTGGTGTTACTGTTATAGTACCTCTTGCTGAAGCAGCGCAACTAGTTGTTGTAGCAGTTGTAAATGTAGGTGCCGATGATGCTGGTACGGTAATAGTGGTAATGGCTGATGTACTACATACATCTGTCATTCTAACTGTATAAGTTCCAGGAGGGAGATTACTGAATGTATTAGTATTTTGCACTGGCATCGTAACTGGAGATGGAGCTATAAGTTCATATGTATATGGAGACCCTCCGCCTGCTGTAGTACCATTTTGTACTTCAATAGTACCAGTACTACCATTCGGACAAGAAGCCGTAGTGAAGGAAGTGCCGAAATTGGGCGCAACTGCTGTTCCAACAGTCACCGTAGAAGTACCTAAATTACCACAAATGTCTTTCACAGCCACAGTGTACGTACCTGGATAGAGACTTTCAAAAACTGAGGAGTTTTGAAAACTACGTAAGATCGGTGATGGGTTTATCAATGCATATTGAAATGTACCTGGTGAACCATTAGCAGACAGACCAGTAGCCGCAGTTGCAGTAACTGTAAGGGTACCAGTAGGTGTTCCTGCACATGATGGACTGGCTACAGTATTCGATGTTGGGGCAGTACTTACATTTACTGTAAAAGTAGCCCGACGTTCTTTGCCACAGGCATCAACTGCCTCAACGGTATAAAGTCCAGGTAATAATCCTGTAAAAGTAGTGTAATAGGTGCCCGTAATAGGGTCTCTCTGTACAGCAGGCTGTGCTGTGACTGTTACTGGTGAGCTATTGACTAATGCCATAGTATAGGGCGGTGTGGTACCATTTGCAAAAATAGTAGCAGTTCCTGATGGTGTTCCATCACAGGCAGATTGTATATTTTGAATGCCCAAGCCAATGGAGGTATTGGTGGCCACTTGTGAGACAGTAATAACAGTGCTTACTGATGTTTTACCACATGCATCTGTTGCTTTCACAAAATATCCTCCTGGCTGTAATCCAGTAAAGGCTGGAGATGACTGAGAAGGCCTGATCATCGGTGAAGGTGATACCAATTCGTATGTGTATGGCGGTGTACCACCTGAAACACCTGGTGTGGTAGTACCAGTAGTAGAAACTGTAATGCTTCCATTATTTACATCACTACAAGAAGGAGTAGCAAAAATACTTGCGGCTGTCATGACAGGTGGTGTATTGTTGAACATTACTGCTTTGCGAATATCTGTTTTGCAACCGTTGTTATCAGTAACTCTTAATGTCACATAATAAGTCCCGGTTGTAATATAAGTATGTGATGGGTTGGCTGCAGTAGAAGTAGATCCATCACCAAAATCCCATTCATAAGAAGCGATACCGGAAACGGCTGTTGAAGCATTGGTAAAGTTATATGTGCCACTACAACCCGAAACCGTAGTGATATTAAAATCAGGACGGTCATCGAATATACCAGCTGTTGAATTGAGTGCAGGAAATTCTGGGTTACCAGTAAACTGTACACTTAGCAACAATGGTGTAGTATTAGAAAACTGATCAACCATCAACATATACCAAGTGTTTGCAGTGACATCTATACCTGGATTAAACTGTGATGCTGTAAATGGCGGTGTTGCCATGCCTGTAGCGCCTGAAATACCAAATACTGTTGATGAACCTGCAAAATTACAGCTTAATTGAGTTTTGTTGTTGCAATTGGTCGTTCCTGGTGCACCTGCCAACTGATATAAACTCCAGTCAACATCTACTACTGTGGGTAAACCAGCCAAGGTAAAAGGTCTTATGACAAAGTTGAGTTTGCCGCTGGCTTTTGCCTGAAATGCAATCCACACACTGTTGTGCTCAATACCACCACAAGCAAGTTGCTCCAATTTGGTGCCGACACCTGAAGGATTGAAAGGTTGAGAGTTTCCACACACGACTATTGCACTTGAGCAGTCAGCTTGCGCAGTCATTTGCCCATTAACCAAAAACAGAATACTCAAAGCTAGAGCCGTCCGATATAAGTTTAGCAAAAATACTTTCAATACCGGATTATAAAAACAATTGATCAAGTTGGAGTTATACATTTTAATATAAGTTATATGACAAACAAAATTTTGATAGTATGTCTTCTCATAGAGACAAATTATCTAATGGCGACAAAGTTATAAATATATAATATAATTGCGATTTTTTTAATAGTTTTTTTTAAATTTAATTGATACATTTAATTAATAATCAGTGATTCAATATATTTAAATAAATTAATATGTCGTCAAATAATAAAAAAATAATTCTACCTTAAGCAGGAAAAAGCAGGTATTTTTATACATATAAATTTCAAAATAATCTAACTTTAGAGAACTTTGAAATGTAAGAAGAATATTGTTAAAGATACATTGTAAATAAGAGATAATTTTTAATTATTTTGAGATATATTTTTTTTTCGAAAGTTATGGCATCCTTATTATTTGTTGTGCCATAAATAAAAGGTAATAAATTGATTTTTTTATATTAAGTGCCTAGAAGCTTTGCGATTGCTTTTTATAATAAAAAATGATATCTTTTTATAATAGTAGTCAGAAGAATGCATCAAATTTCCTTCTAAAATAGATTATTGGAAAACTAATGATAGCAAATAGGTAATTATTTCATATCAATAAATAGAAAGATTTATTTCCATTGATTACTTTAACTCAGTGTCACTCTGAGATTTCTACCTACACGAGTAATGGAAACTGACCTTCCTGATAAATTGGTTCCTAATGTTGGTACAGTACCACTCATATTGCCAGTTGATGAAATGATATTGTAGGTGCCTGTCGGCATTGCCTGCATGAGATTTACCTTGGAAGTTGTACCTAAATTGCAAGTACCATTTACTTGTACCCTTGATAAAGCTGATCCATTACTGTATACATTAATTGCTGCCGTGGATCCATTGCTAAAGATAAGGTCTTCTGTGGTAAAAACACCTGCATTCCCTAATCCTAATCCACCCATAATTATTCCATCACTATTGACTATTGTTGTTGCAGAATTAGATAAAGTACCTGTACCTCCCAAAACACCATTGTTAATGGTGGTGGTACCATCGTATGTAGATGTACCCGTAAATAGTTGAGTACCTGTACCTACTTTAATAATGGACATTTCTCCTCCACCATCTATGATCGTTCCAGAAAAAGTCCCACTCTCATTGTCGTTCCCTATAGTAAAACTTGCGTCTGCTGATGTTTCAGGGTGGATAGCAACACGTCCAGAACCAGTCAAAGTACCCATGATAGGTGTTGTAGTAACGAAGGAGTTGATCACAATATCTCCATTACATTCTATGGCATTACTATTTGCGGCGTTTGATGCATTAAACTGAAATGCTTTTCCTGACAAAACAAATATTTTACCAGTAAAGCTATTCAAATTATTATCAAATGTAACCCTTGCACCACGACCTGTGCTATTACTATAACTACCTGTACCATTAATTGTGATGCTAGAAACAGTACCTGAAATGATACCTTCAAACGAACTTCGATCATTGGATCCATCAAACAAAATAACATCTCTTCCCAAAGCTACATTTCCAGAATGTTGTGTATTTAGTCCAACAGAATATGCACCGATCGTAACTGTTCCTGTTCCAAGATTAGACACTGAAAGACTAGTGGAAGGTTGCGTACTACCCGCCCATCTCCATTCTATATTGCTAGTTCCTGTGTTTGCATCTCCTATGATGACAGGTGAAGTGCCCATGGCATTGGTTGCACCTGCGTAAATACCGCCTTGACTGATTGTAAGTGTGCCTGAATAGGAATTATTTCCCGTAAGGGTAAGATTTGCGTTTCCTTTTTTGGTATAGTTTGCACTTCCTTGTAAGGTAGATGAAATCGTTGCATTTTGATTAACTTCCCAAAGTCCTCCCTGAAGATTTAAGGTACCATTTTGTAATATAAAATTTCCTGAAGATGTAGGATCAAAGATTAAACTTTTTACATTTTGTGTTCCTGAAACCGTTACTGTCCCTGCCGCACCTTGACCTGGATTACCACCAAAAGTAGCGCTAGAACCATTTGTCCACGCTTGATTTACGCCATTAGGTAGTTTGAGCCAAGTAAGATTAGTAGCATTCCATGTGCCACTACCATTATTTACGACACCATTTGAACTTGTATTATCCCAAATAAAAGTATTGGTTTGATTGGAATTAAAAAATCTATTTGCAGGCAGAAGTTGTCCTTGAACCAGAAATGGAAACCACAAAAATAAATAAATCCAATACTTCATAATCTCTATTAATTATTGAACATCGCCACTTAAAACAGATGAATTTGATGCCCTTACTTCTAGACCAGCTTTGGCCCATCTACCAGATGTCGTAGTTCCTCCCCATCTGTTATTTACTGCCATACCACCGCTACCTGAAAAGGAAATCTGACCAGTACCAGCTTGTGTAATACTCACCTGAAAACCAGTAGACAACGTATTTGGAACTGTGATGGTGATTGCTGAATTCGATGTAAAATCTAAGATCTTTCCATGATCATTTGCTGATAAGGTATAACTTGTAGATGTAACAGTGACTACTGGAAAAACGCCAAATGCTGCGGGTTTCCAAGTATTTAAGGTTGCATCCCATGTGAGTACTTGACCTTCCGTCGGGTCAGTACTTGCAACATTTTTCCCTGACAACTGATTTGCATTCCAATGCGCTGCTGTATTATTAATGTTTACAGAAGTTCCAGTTGTAGTTACAGCTGAAGAAGTAGTAGCTGAAACAGAACTTATTTTATTATTAAATGTAGTCCAATCAGCCGAACTCAAAGCTCCTCTATTGCTTGCAGATGCTGTAGGAATATTAAAAGTGTGGGTGCTTCCTGTAGAAGAAATGCCTATGTCAGATCCAGATGTTCCTATTGCAAAACTTTGTGCTAAACTTGTCAGACCATTAAGAGAAGTAATTCCTCCATCTGAATAATTAGGTATATTTAATACACCTGTGGTGGCATTGTAACTTGCAGCTCCACTTGTACCTGTGGTCGTAAGCGATATTACACTTCTTGACCTAGCATTCGTAAAGTATAGGTTACTTCCTTCAGCTACTGCGGTAGTATTTAGTGTTTGCCAGGTTTTATCACCCCTGTAATATTGGGCATTTGTTCCAGCTACAATAGCTGCTTCTTTATTATTAAATGTAGTCCAATCAGCCGAACTCAAAGCTCCCCTATTACTTGCAGATGCTGAAGGAATATTAAAAGTATGTGTGCTTCCTGTGGAAGAAATACCTATATCAGATCCAGAAGTTCCTGTACTAAAACTTTGTGACAAACTTGTCAGACCGTTAACAGAAGTAATTCCACCATCTGCATAATTAGGTATATTTAATACACCTGTAGTGGCATTGTAACTTGCAGTTCCACTTGTACCCGTGGTCGTAAGTGATATTGCACTTCTTGATCTAGCATTCGTAAAGTATAGGTTACTCCCTTCTGCAACTGTTGTTGTATTTAGTGTTTGCCATGTTTTATCGCCTCTGAAATATTGGGCGTTTGTTCCAGCTACAATAGCTGCTTCTTTATTATTAAAAGTAGTCCAATCTGCCGAACTCAGTGCGCCCCTATTACTTGCTGATGCCGTAGGAATATTAAAGGTGTGGGTGCTTCCTGAAGAAGATATACTAATATTAGTTCCAGTTGTGCCAATAGAAAAACTTTGAACTGAATTGGTCAATCCATTCAAACTAGTTATGGCATTTCCACTTAAAATATTTGATAGAGATCTTGTAGACACATTACCCGAACCATCAGTAGTCATTATATTGGTATTGGAAGTATTTGTACCAAGACCTGAAAACCTGAGACTACCAGTGGTATGTAACTGTGTACTAGGATCATTAGTACCGATGCCTACATTTCCACCCACTTTTAAGTAGATGTTAGAACCAGAAAGTTGCCATTTACTGTTGTCAACATCCTTTGGAGTACCTTTATGATCTATGACCCTAACGGTTTGTGCATGGCTTACAAATGTTGTAAACCATACACAAAATGTTATAAAAAATATTCTAACTGGATTTTTCATTAACTGAATTTCAATCAAAAATAAGGTGGATTATTTCACCCATTGTACTTCAAAAATATCGCCTGCCAAAACAGACCAATCAACTGTTGGCGTAAGCGTGACCTCACCAGCTGCAGTCGTATAATCTTCGCCAGCTACTAGTTTTGCACCATTTCTGAATACCCAAACCTTAGATGCAGAAGCGGGCATATTTGCCACCGTAATTGATGATTGATTTAATGTAGCAGTAATATTTACTTCCCCACTTTGAACTACCGTTTCACGATTTACTTTTTTAAGCGTACCATCTGCTGAAGTTACAACTAAGCTATCTGCACCGAGATTTCCGCTTTGTAAACCTGCTATTTTCAATACATTGGTTGCATCAGTAATGATGGTGGTTGCCTCATTTAAAGCACCTCCTAATTTTACAGTATTACCTGATTTTGTTAAACCGTTTTCAAAAGTTAATGCATTAAACAACTTAGATGCTGAAATCCATTTTAAAGCGCCTGTATCTCCATCTACAACCATCACACTATCTGTAACAGTACTGCCCGATTGAAGCCCTTGGATTCTTAACAAGCTTTCCTCAGATGTCACAATCGTTGCATTTGTAGTCAATGTTCCACCTAATGAAATTGACTGACCTGACTTAGTCAATCCATTTCCTGCTGAATTTAAATAATCTGCCAACATAGCAGATGTATCCGCATACTTTACATAAGTAGATTCACCTTGATTTTGAAGATTGCTTAATTGTTTTGGCGTAACATAAAGAATGGTACTGTCTTGTTGTGTAATAATTTTTGAGTTTTTAGCTTTTAAAACATATTTAATCGTACCCTTATTATCTACTACTTTAGTAGAGTCAAGTTGGGCATTGGCTGTAAAACCGACAAGTAGAAAAAAACCGATGAGTAAAAGATACTGCTTCATGTTGAAAAAATTGATTTGGTGTTGTGTTATAAAAAATAAACTAATTAATTGTATTGTACGATCCTAATTTCATCACCTGCTAAGCAACTTACACCTTCTTCCAGTTTTATGGTATTGGCATTTATGTAAGTTGCCGTAAGTCGTACACCATTTCTGTACACGTGTACTTTTTTGAAGTCGTTGATATTGGCAGGTGTTTGAAACATCGTTTGACCATCTTCACCTATATGGATGGATTCGTTGATTGTCACTAGAGACGATGCATTTACTTTTTTGAGTACGCCGGTAGTAGGATTTACAGTGACCACTTCATCTTGAATGATATCTCCATTTTGCAAACCTGAAATAGCTAAAGTATTGGCAGGAGATGTTTGAATAGAAGTAGGTTTTGCCAATGTACCTCCTAATTCTATGGCATTATTATGATTTTTAAATAATCCATTTTCCACAGTGATTGCTGACTGAATGAGCGCAGGATTTAAAAAATATCTACCATCACTTCCCATCGTAAGTAAATTGCCGCTATCACTACTTAATCCCATTAGACTATTCCATGTATCACCATCAAAACGGTGAAGATTGCCATTAGGAAGTTCTATATAAAAATCACCTGTGGTAGGAAATTTTGGAGATTCACTTGTAGGCGCTCCTGTACCTGAATACATAGAAGCATTCCCTTCTGATATTTTTGTCCACTTATGGCCATTCCAAAAATAAAAGCCTGGAACAATATTATTTATATTACTTTTATTGTAGACTAATAAACTGATCGTGTTGCCATTAGCAATGGTTACTTGATCTGTCAAGCCTGTTAATTCTACCCGTGGTATCAACAGTCCTTTGTCCGCAGCGACCATGTCAAGCACAGCCGAAAGGTCAGGAGATGATGTCCCTATCCCAACATTTCCTAGTCCATTTTGGGCAAAAGAAACAGTACTTATAGAAAGTATGATTAATAAAAAAACTAAATTTCTCAAGGGGCGTATACTCATTATTACAATGAAGTAAAAGCCAAAAACTATGCCCCACTTTGAGAATTGTCTCTAAAAAAATAAGAATCTGAAGGAATGTCAAAAACTTTACAAATGATGATTTACTGTTTAATTCATCAATAAAATTGTGACAAAATTGCTTTTTATTATTAAGGCTAAAGGTGCTTTAATAAAACATCTTTTTCTTTTGTACATGAACTCAACATTCAAAATTAAATAGATGTCAGAAGAGATTAATCGTCAATCCTAACTTCCTTTTAATCAGAACGATTACGATCAAATATCAGAAATCAAATTTTGTAAATGAATATCCTTAATGACAGCTTTATTTGCTATACAATAGTTTGTAAAATATTGATGATTAGTCAAAAACTTAATTTGAATTTGATTCCATGTCTGAAGATCAAACATTGGGTTCATATGTTTTAGCTCATCAAATAAAAGGGAAGATATTTTGCCAAAATGTTCAGTACCTAAGTATGCCAAGTCTGCATCTGCTAATATTTTTCCACACTGATCCTTAGGTCTTTGTGGTATTTTCGTAGCCATGATCATTTCACAAATATGAACTAAATCTTCGGTGGATATTTTGTATTTTGGGAGTACTTTTTTTGCGTATGCACAACTTGCTTCTTCATGGTTTTGGTAGGTCATCATAAAACCTGTATCATGTAATAACGCTGCAATTTTTATCTTCATTATGTTTGGTGGTGAAACATTTTCATGCGTAGCTATTTCCATCGCATCATTTATTACATTTTTAGTATGTTGTACAGAATGATATGTCAAATAGGATGGCAATTCCTTTTCTAAATCACCCAAAACTTTCATTTCTAATTGTTCAAAGTCTATATGACTGAAGTCCATATTTGTGTTTTTATGATTGTTTATTACACTTCAAGCTGCCATTAATGCTTTGATTAAATAGGCTTTTGATATTTAGCTAATTCTTCATCGCTCATTTCACCAAGAACTTGTTTCGCATGCTGATAACCTTTCTCTACGATCTTATGAAAATCACTCCATGCTGTTAGTCCAAATTTGGCTACATCAGGATTAAAATGCAAATCCAAGTAAGCAATAGATTCGTGTCTTTTGGCATTGCTATACATCAATGTAGAATTGATAATAATTGAACCAATCCCTGGCAATCTATATTTTTCATCCTTGCTACCCATCAGCTTACTTCTAAACATTTGATTGTTAGAAGGCATATCTTCGATGGTAAGTTTATGATTTTTTTCCATCATAAAATCAATACCAATTACTTTATGCATGTCCAAATTACGCATGATATCGGCAGGGAAATTATTGAAAGTACCACCATCTACATACAACTCGCCATCAATGATAACAGGTGGAAAAACCCCAGGAATGGCGGACGAAGCTAGCAAAGCTTTTGACATATTTCCCCTAAAAAAAACAGATTCATCGGACCTGGTGTAATTAGAAGCGACAATATACATGGGTATCCAAGTATCGGTGATATCTACTTCAGCGCTACCACTTAAATGTTTGATGGTAAAGTTTACCATTCTCTTTATATTCAATCCTTTCACAAGTGATATCAATGGAACTATACTTAAATCTGAAGATGGTTTATGAAACGTTGCTTTATAAATAGTTTCTTCCAACACATCGGAGGGTTTATCAAAAGCAAAAGTTGCTGCCATCATGGACCCGACACTTGTACCACCAAGATAATCAATCGGAATTTGATATTCATTTAATGCGCGCAATACACCAATATGGGCAAAACCTTTAGCGCCGCCACCTGCCAAAACTAAGCCAGTTGCTTTGCCAGTCAAGATTCGCCCCAACCGTTGTAGATCCTTGTCATGACCTAACCTTAAATGATAATGACTTCTGACGGAAGGTCTTTTAGCAAGCCATTCCCTTGTTTTACTTGGCATCACGGTATCAGATGGATGAACTAAAGCAATTGAAAAATGGACATTAGCCATATTCCTAAGTTCATTTTCTATGGGTGTCAATTGATGGCTTTGGGTACTGTCTGCAATCAATACTATATGGTCTGCTTGTCTTAGAAACTTTTCATTCCAAGACGAAGGCTTATGATCACATTCGAAAAACATAAACTCATGTAACAGCTCTAAATCATTTAGCCATTTAATAAGTTTTTTACTTTCTATATTAAAATCATCAGATTTATTCTGCTCAAGATTAAACCCATTTTGGGATATTAATTCTTTGCTAACATAACAAATATCCAAACTTTGGCTACAATAGTCGTACAATGATCTAATGATTTGGGCACTATCGATCGTTTCATGTATCGGAAGAAAACAAATATTGGTTATTTTGCTTTTGTGTGTCTTTTGTGTTTTTTTGATACGCTCTATGATGAGTTTGGTGACATTAAGGGCTACGTCAGCATGTTGTTTGATGACTTTTTCGAAAAGCGCTTTGGACAATTGGACCAAGACACTATCCCGGATCGCAGTGACCGTTGCATATCGTGGTTCGCCTGTAAAAATGGCCATCTCCCCTACTGTTTCCCCTCTCACGATATCTCCTATTTTGTATTCCAGACCTTCACCATCTTTTTTTGTTGCTACCAACCTTCCGCTTAGTACAAAATAAAGTGAGTCACCTACATCGCCCTCTTTGATAATGGTTTTACCTCCATCTAACTCTATCCAAACTAACTGATTTTCAATTTCGTTGAGAATGGTATCATCAAATTGACCAAATATTTTATTCAGATTGTCGTGTAACAGTCTTCTATGAAATTCATTTTGATGCAGATCGTCAACATTAGACATATTTGATTACCTTTTTTGATTTACAAAATATATATTTATTTATGTTTTCTTTATTTTGATTGCTTCGTTATTAACCCTATGCAGATTAGGTTATCCAAACATCTTTTCGTCCCAATAAAAAGTAAGAATGCATCATACCTTTTCCTTTGATGGCAATTTCTCCACAATCTTCATAGACATAATCGTCGCCCAACACATCTTTCACATCCTGTGTTATATGAATTTTCTCAGGATGCCCACTTGCTTCAAATCGACTGGCTATGTTTACACAGTCTCCCCATATATCATAAACAAATTTTTTATTGCCAATAACTCCAGCCACCGCATGACCTGTATGAATACCTATCCTAAGCGTCAAGTTGTATTTTAAGGTATATTTTTCTTTAATAACTTGATTGATTTCAAGTGCCATATTTGCAATACTTTGACAGTGGTTTTCATCAGGAACAGGCAAGCCTCCTACAGCCAAATAACAATCTCCAATGGTTTTAATTTTTTCTACACAATACTTATCTGCCAACGCATCAAATTCACTAAAAATTTCGTCCAACATTGCGACCAATTCATTTGGGGACATATTGCTGGCATACTGAGTAAAACCAACAATATCTGCAAATAAAATGGTTACGTTTTCAAAGCTATCTGCAATAGATTGGTTACTATTACGCAGTTTACCCGCAATGGAATCTGGAAATAAGCTCAGTAACAGTCTGTCTGACTTTTCTCTTTCTGTAGCCAACATATCTTTAAATTCTGCATTTTGGGTAAAAAAGAAATAGGCAAAATATACAGAGATAAACATGCTATCCAAAGTTATGACCGTATTGAATATCCTAAAAGTGGATGCTGGTAGTACAAAGAGTGGTTCACTAAATAAATTCCACCCAATCACGGCTGCAAAGGCCAAAAGACATATGAACAAATATAAAAAAAAAGCCTTTCTTTCCTTTCTTGAAAACAACAGCGTAAGGGCAAAAGGTACAAATATCAAGTGTACTGTGATCATTGTATCAAGTCCATAATATATAGGCGGCACTCCTGTGATCACTAAAGTTAACATCAAAGCTATCGAGCGTCCAAATTTAAATGACATACCCCATAAGGCTGTACCAATAAACAATAAAACATAGCCAATCCAAGTAAAAATAACCAACCATAGCATTTCCCACATCTCCAAATAAACAAATCCAAAGCCCCATGTACCGATCACAAAAATCATCATTAATTCAAGGATGAGAAAGATGGTCACATTTCGCTTTTCATCTTCATCATAATGGTTGTAATGCTTTTGAATTATTTTCTCAACGAAAGGTATTTGCATGTATATAATATTTTGTTCCGCTCTATGGAATCTCCATTTTTAAAACTTGATTGATCAATACAAATCACAAAGTAAAATTGAATGTTCGACTATCTTCAATATCTTTGTCTCATCTAGGTGTTAACGATTGTCAAAAATAGCAATAATATTCATTTCAAGTTAAAATTTTTTAAAAATATCAAATCCTATACATTTTTCAATCATGAATGTAATTGCAAATATTATTTTATAATAAATCAAATGCTAGATGGATTTTGATCATAGGAGTTAATTATACCTACGGTCAGCATAATGGTCGTAAGAGAGAGAGAGAGAGAGAGAATCGACTAAGGAATAATTTAAAAGAAATAAATCTCAAATCAAACACATTTTTTTGATCTCAAAATTATTGAGTAGATTTAATTGGTTGTAATTTTGGCGGAAATATAGATTAAATGTTCTCTTTTTCGATAAAATAATAGTCTTTGGAATTTAAAAGTATAGGCACTAAGGATAAACTAAGGATAGATATCGCATACATATCAAATATAAATAGCTTTGTGATCTCAAAACAGCGACTTTGGGTAGAGAATAAATATATTGGTGATTTTCAAGAGAAGTCTCCAATTGGACCTTTAATTTGTACATTTAGAAATCTAAGATTAAAGAGATCCCAGAAGATTTTGGATGAGAAGATTTCAAAAAATAAAATTAGATACTTTTATTTTGGTAAACCATTTCAACCAGGTGATTCATTTGCTGAATTTGATATAAAATTTCTAAAAACAAAAAAGAATATTCATTTTATATGGAGATTGAATAAGTATTCAACTTCAGATTATACAAATTACATAAAGATGGACTTACATCACGGACAAGTATCCATCAGTTATTTTGAAGAAATTTTATCGCAATTTGAAATTAGTTTTAAGGGACAATTGAATGATATTAATAGTGAAAAGTTGGAATTATCAGATGCAAAGATTAAACTTCGTAAATCAGATAAATTTTGGAATTATTTCGAAAATAATGTGAAATTATTGTCAGAATTTGACCAAAGAAAAGTAGCGTTTGAATTTGCACAACTGGCGAGACACAAATACGATGAAGTTGGATTAGATGCTTTAAATATTCTAAAATTGCTTACAATAAAAACTGTATCCAAGAATAAAATCAATGATTTAACAAACAAACTTCGTTTTGAATTACCATTAAAAAGAAAGGTTCACCCAAATAGTGTATTGTTGAATTTATTAACTGAACATTCAACATCATATCCAATTTGGTATTCAACAGGAATTGCTGGAAACCTCTTATGCGAATTAAAGGTAACCACATTTTCTAAGCTTTTAAAATTTACAAAAGACATTTTAGAACGTATACAGTCTGAATCAAAGAATTAAGATAATTACCTTTCGCTCATCAGTCTTTCCTACGGTCAGCATAATGGTCGAAAGTGAAACAGAATCGACTGAGGAGCTGCTTGAAAAGGCGACACTTAAGCAATTTCTACAAGTATATTTACTAGATAAAACTACTTATGCATAAAACCATAAAGAAGAATCAACATAGGTTTTGCGACTTCCTTTGAAAATTTAACAACCAAATATTAGCATTCTATTTGAGTAGCATCTATATTTGTGTGATAGTAGTAAATATAGTTAAAAACAGCGATGGTTTAAATATAAACTCTAAATTAAAAGTCCCCCTTGATCATTCAAGAGGGACTCGTTCTAAGACCAAATCATCAATAGAAACAGTTTGACGACAGACTATTGACCGTTGGTCGGTGTGGAAGGAGATGGCGGCTTCATAGAAGATCGTCGTTTCCTTTCAATTTTAGGCACGCCACCTATGGCCAAAACTTCCATGCTGCTCGTTCCGAACTTTGCGGCCGTTGCTTTCATAAAACGATCATTGAGATCACTCATTTCACGTTCCATTTGACGCATTATTGCTCGCGCTGTCTGGATGTCAGCAGCTAAATTATTAATCCTCAGGAGCTGCTTTTCTAGGGCAGCAATAGAAGATTCATATGTTTTGGCAGTTAGGCCATTGCCAAGATCCATATCTGGGTCTTGACTTACCAAACCTTGCCATCTTGATCTTGCCACATCTAGGGCAATTGACCGCCTCCTTACATTTGGAGTCATAAGTTAAAGATTTAAAAAATGAAAAAATAATTAAAAAATACTTCATCCTGTCCCATAAGGTGGTAAGACCTATGGACCAATTCATTCGTCATCATGATGTGTCAGAAATTGCAGCGTGTAAAATTAGTCGACCTTGTATAGCATTACTCGCGTTTTAATGCCATTCGACCAAAGTATGTAATCAGGACCAAACTAAGAATTCTATTTCATGCTAGCATTAATCAATGAAGTTTTGAATCTTAGCAACTAGGAATTGCTTCTTCCAATCTTTTTATTAATTTTTAAACTTGTGCTATATATTTAATTTACATACATAACGAACGTAAAGTCTAAAATGTGATGCCTAACTTAAAATTTATTTATAAAATTTTTACTACAATCCAAAATATGCCCGTAAATAGGCGCTTTTATCCATAATTATTTTTGTATTATTCGGCATACTTTTCATTTTTGAAATCAAATCGAGGCATTATTCTGCCAGTAAGTTAAGTATGTTTCTATCATTAAGTAACTCCCCTCTTTTCTACGAACCTTTAACTCGTCATCGTTACTAATATAACAAAAACCCTCAGAGCTTAAAAGTATCGTGATAA
This sequence comes from Saprospiraceae bacterium, assembly GCA_035299145.1. Classification (GTDB taxonomy): domain Bacteria; phylum Bacteroidota; class Bacteroidia; order Chitinophagales; family Saprospiraceae; genus OLB9. The sequence continues at coordinate 276,196 of DATGWZ010000018.1, read as the reverse complement.
CCCAAAATCTTCATTAGTCTGTGCTTAATGCTTACGAAGCCATGTCGAAGCCTTCATTAGTACTTCTAATCGACATATGAGCTGTCAACAAAGCTATTTGAGTATTGTTTTATCTTTAGGGAGTATCAGTAACTCCTTACAGGGAAGTCGGTACAGCTTCAAAAGAAGTCACAAAAGCTTTAGGACTTACACGGAAGTCTTTATAGGAAGTCATAAAAGCTTTATGACTTGTTCGAGTGTCTTTATAGGAAGTCCTGAAGCTTAAATACCTAGTCCAAAAGCTTAACGAGGAAGTCCTGAAAGTTTTTTAGGTATTTAGAAAGCTTAAACAAGAAGTCCTGAAGGCTTTTGGGGTAGTCAGAAAGCTTAAACAAGAAGTCATAAAGCTTAAATGATTAGTCAAAAAGCTTACCAAGGAAGTCCTAAAGGCTATAAAACTAGTCCAAAAGCTTATAGTGGAAGTCCTAAAGGCTTTTTGGGTAGTCAGAAAGCTTAAACAGGAAGTCAGAAAGCTTAAATGACTAGTCCGAAAGCTTAAACAGGAAGTCAGAAAGGCTTTATAACTAGTTCGAAAGCTTAAACAGGAAGTCCTGAAGGCTTTATAACTAGTTCGAAAGCTTAAACAAGAAGTCCTAAAGCTTAAATGACTAGTCCTAAAGCTTAATGAAGAAGTCCTAAAGCTTAAATGACTAGTCCTAAAGCTTAAACAGGAAGTCATAAAGGCTTTATGACTAGTTCGAAAGCTTAAACAAGAAGTCATAAAGCTTAAATGAGAAGTCCAAAAGCTTAATGAGGAAGTCCTAAAGGCTTTAAAGGTAGTCATTATGAAAATGACCTTCTTTATTAAGAAATCGACCAATAGTACTTGTGAGCAATGACAAGCTAATACGTATAATGCAAGTACTAAATAAACACTTTTATAACTCGGAAAGGGATGAGTGGCAAACTTATGGTGATCGTGAAAGGTAAAATATATTTAAGTCGAGGTCATTAGATGAAATCAGTGATACTGATAGACCTTTTGGTCTTTTGATTATGGGTAAGGTTGGTTATTTGGTTAATTTTGTTTGTTTATTTGTTTTCAAATTTACACACAAAAGAAGTTTTCGTTTTTCGATAAATAATTAATCTTTTGACAGAAGTAACTTAATCTGCTATAAATTTTAATATAACGGACTTAATAAGGCTAAAATAAAATATGATTTTGGATAATTTAATAAAACATACTTTGGCAGAGAAATAAAGGTTGAATAATGCTAAAACAAATTTGTGAGATTTGGTTTTTGTTTATATCTTTGAAACTTTAAAACTAATATATATAAACAATAAATGGTGGTAAGTCAAATAGTTGTACTTAAAAAGACAATATTACTATTAATATTAAACTTCATACTGAAAAATTTATAAGTGAATAATGACAACACACGACCCAGTAAAACATATAAAGTTTCTAAGACAAACACTATCACAGGACAAAAAACCTTTAGGTTTTTTTATTTCAGCAGGTTGCCCATTAGCAGTAAATATGCCAGATGATGAATGGCCTTTGATACCTGATGTAGCAAAACTTACAGAATATATAATTAACGAATTAAAGTCAAAAACAGACCAGAAAAATAATTTTGACAAACTGATTGATGAAGTAATCTTATCAAATTTAAAATCAAATAATATTGAAGATATATTAAGCTTTCTTCGAGGATTAAAGGAAGTCTCTATTGGAAATTCAGTAAGAGGATTCACAAAAGAAAGTTTGGTAGATCTTGAAAAAAACATCTGTAATAAAATTGTTGAAAAGCTTGAAGTAAATCTCCCAGATAAAGATACACCATATCATAAACTTGCTCAATGGATTTCAATTGATAGGGAGAAACCTATTGAGGTATTTACTACGAATTATGATTTGCTTCTTGAAGAAGCGTTTGAAGATTTATCAATTCCTTATTTTGATGGATTTGTTGGTTCAAGGCAGTCTTTTTTTGATTTGCGGGCAGTAGAAGATAATTTGATTCCTAAACATTGGACAAGATTATGGAAAATTCATGGTTCAATAAACTGGTTTCAAAAAGAAAACAAAGAAGTTTATAGGTCGAGTTTGACAAAGTCAAATGGGGATTCTTATTTGATATATCCTTCTCATTTGAAATATGAACAAAGTAGAAAAATGCCATATTTGGCTCTTATAGATCAACTTAATAGATTTTTAAGACTGCCAAATTCATTAATGGTATTATCAGGCTATTCATTTAATGATGAACATTTGAATGATACAATTTTAAGTGCTTTAAAAGCAAATCCAAATTCTATGGTTATTGCTATGTTATTCGACACTTTAACTTGTGAAGATTCAGGAAAACTAGTTGAGCGTTATCCTAAAGCAATTCAATTAGCCAAAAACAGAAACAACCTTGCTTTATGGTCTTATGATGAAGCTATGATTGGAACTGTAAGAGGAAAATGGAAAATTCCATTAGAAATGGAAGATGAAGATAACTTGGCAAATTGTATTCATAAAATACCATCCACAAAAGATTCAGAAGAAAAACACCTTTTGAAACTTGGTGATTTTTCAAAGTTGGGTGATTTCCTTCAAGCACTTATAGGTTATAATCAAACTAAATTAGATGAAAAATAATTCTACATACTTAGGAACAGTTCAAGATGTAACTGGTACAACCATAAGGGTAGCAATGGTTAATGATTCTCTTTCAGGTTTGACTTATGTTAATGGAGAGGGTTATCGAATTGGACAAATTGGGAGCTTTGTAAAAATACCTATTGGATATAATTATTTATTTGGCATTATTACACAAGTCGGTGCAGGTGCTGTACCTGAAAATCAAGTTGAAAATCAACCATATGGTAATAGATGGATTACAATTCAATTAGTTGGTGAAGGGCAAAGAGCAGGCGAATTTCAAAGAGGTATTTCCCAATATCCAACTATAAGTGACGAAGTTCATTTAGTTTCAGAGGAAGATTTAAAAAGAATATACGGACAACCTGACAAACCATATTTCGTGAATGTTGGGCATATAGCAGGTGCTGAATCTATTCCAGCATTAATTGATGTAAACAAATTAATAACAAGACATTCTGCAGTTGTTGGTACAACAGGTTCGGGTAAATCTACAACCGTTGCAAGCTTATTAAATGCTTTATCAGATACAGAGAAGTATCCATCTTCTCGAATTTTAGTTTTTGATATTCACGGTGAATATGGTCACGCATTAAAAGACAAAGCCAATATTTATAAGATAAATGCGGATAAAAGTGGTGGAAGCATTGAAAAAGAACTTCTACTTCCGTTTTGGGCCTTAAATTTTGACGAACTGTGTGAGGTTAGTTTCGGGAAAATTTCAAATGAAAAAGATTACAATACAATACTAGAAAGGATATTGTCTGAAAAAAGAAAGAGTTTAGAAAAGTATCCTAGAAAAGGGTTGAATACCGATACCTTAAATGTTGATTCTCCAGTTCCTTTTAGCTTAAATCATCTTTGGTATGAGTTATACACACAAACACTTGGTAAACTGTATCAAGATAAAGAAGGGAAACCGTTGGCTTATGAATTAGATAAAGATGGAAAAGAAATTAAAGGAGACCCAGTTAATGGGCTTCCTCCTATTTTTAAAAAAATTAATTCAAATGGAGCTAATGGTGATCGAGTTCAGTACCAGAATGAATCTCCTTTAACAAATGGGCAACAACTTCATTCACTTGGTTCAAAATTAAGAATTCCAAGATTTGACTTCATTTTCAAACCTACAGATTTGACTCCAAAGCACGATGGAGCAGTAGACAAAGATTTGGATGAATTATTGAAAGGTTGGATTGGAAGTGATAAACCGATTACAATTTTAGATTTATCTGGTGTTCCAATTACAATCTTAAACACGATAATTGGAGTTCTACTTAGGATAATCTATGATGGCTTATTTTGGTCTCGAAACCTTTCTCAAGGTGGAAAAGAAAGACCACTATTATTGTTGATGGAAGAGGCTCACAATTATTTAAATTCTGAGGGAAGTGCACTTTCTATTGTCCAAAAAATTGTAAAAGAGGGTAGAAAATATGGTATTGGAACAATGATAGTAAGTCAAAGGCCATCAGAAATAAATTCTACCATCCTTTCTCAATGTGGTACTTTCTTCGCTTTAAGACTTTCAAACTCTACTGACAGAGGTCATATTACGAGCGCTGTTTCTGATAACCTTGAAGGTCTTACAAGTATGTTGCCGATTTTAAAAACAGGCGAAGCAATAATATTAGGTGAAGCAGTTAAACTTCCTATGAGGACAATTATAAAAGCTCCTTCAAAAGATAGACGACCAGATAGCCAAGACCCAATTATTTTTGATGAAGTTGAATCCAAAGATTCACTTCGCCCTGGTGGTTGGGGTAATAAAATGGAAGAAAATCCAAATTATGAGGAATTTATTGAAACTTGGAGAGCTCAAAACCCAAAAATTGAACGAATAATTAAATAATAAAAGAAATAATAAAATGGAAAGAAAACCCGTAACATCAACAAATATTGCTTCAATTGGCTATGATGATAACACTTCAACACTAGAGATCGAATTTTTAAACAATTCAATCTATCAGTATTTTGAAGTGCCACAACAAATTTATGAAGGATTAATGAAAGCCGATTCCCACGGCCAGTTTTTAGCACAAAATATAAAAGGAGTTTTTAGATATTCTAAAGTATAACAATGCTTAAAATAAACCAACAGCTCAAAAGAATTGAAATCAAAGAATTTGAAATTGAAAATCATATTGTTTTCAATTATTTTGACAACCTTCCTGCAAACGAAAGAGATGAAAAATTGCTTAGAGCAATTTACATAGGAGTATTGGCTCTAATGGAAGACAGAATTTCTACTTTCTTATCAAAAACATCTAATGAATTAGGTACAGAACTCGAAAGCTTGAAGATGATTTTTGAAATGAAGAAAGAACTTTTCTACAAGTCAACCATCAAAGGCGTATTAGCAGAAGACGAAATTGCTGAATTTTTAAACCAATACTTTGCGGACAAAAAATTAAAGGACAGAGCATTTTTAACTGGCAATACCTCAGGTAGTTTACCCAAAAACAAAACGGGTGATATTATTTGTGAAGTGAACGGCACACCTGATTTAAAAATTGCTATTGAGTGTAAGTTTGATAAAAGTGTTCGATTGGGAGACATTGAAAGCAAAGATGTTTTTACTCGAAAATCTGACACAGCTTGGAGCCAATTGTTAGAAGCACAAGCCAACAGAAATAGCAAAGTAAGTTTGATTGTGTTTGATATTTCCTTAGTAGAAATCTCCATTTTAAAGAATTTTGAAAATGTAGGTTACATTCCTGGTGTTGGTTTTATTGCCATAATAAATTCTCAAAAGGGAGATTATAGTAATTTAGCTATTGCTTATATGTTGGCAAGAGATATTGCTTTAAACGCAAAAGAAATTGAACTTGATAAGGACGTATTAACAATGATGGTAAACCGAATCATAAAAGACATCAACGAAATATTAGCAATAAAATCTTTGGTACAGGACAACATTGATAACAATAAGACAATTTTAAAGCAATTGGAAAAATCAATCTTTTTAATGGAATTCAACCAACAATATCTAAAACGCTTTTTAAGTCAAGGAACATTAACAAAAAAAGACTTGCTTGATTTCTATTCAGGAGAAGATGTGAAAGACAAATATCGTTTAATTGAAAAAGAGATTAATGAAATATAATGGTGAAAAGTCACCTAATAATAAAGTATTTCTGACCATTCCATCTCTTCAAAAACCAGCATTCCCCAAAACTTCTTTCCCCCTATAATTTTTATTTCTAAGCTACATCATTTATCTTTACATGATAATAACCATCCTATGCTTGACCAATCCATCATCAATCTCTACGACGAGTACACCCACAAACCACTGAGTAGGTTAGAATTTATCCAAAGGCTTGCTTTGCTTGCAGGAGGTATGTCCGCTGCTATGTCTATCTTACCACTATTGGAGTCTGCTTATAGCCATCCTTTGGCTGATGAGTCTATAGATCTATTTACAGAACGCATTAATTATCCCGGTGTGAATGGTGAGATGCGCGCTTATGTGGCTAGACCAAAAGAAGATAAGCCCTATCCTACCATCATTGTCATCCATGAAAATCGGGGGCTGACCTTACATATTGAAGATGTGGCGAGAAGAGTGGCTTTGGCAGGATTTCTAGCTATTGCGCCCAATGCACTCGCTCCCATAGGAGAAGTAAAGGACGAAGACGAAGCTAGAACAAAGTTTGCAGAGTTGAAAGCCGAAGATAATGAACAAAACTTCATTCGTGTGTTTGATTATCTGAAGACTCGAAAGGATAGTAATGGCAACACCGGTTGCGTAGGTTTTTGTTGGGGCGGCGCTATGTCAAATTTCCTGATCGCCAATGTCCCACAGTTGAAAGCAGCTGTCGCGTTTTATGGTAGGCAAGGCAAGATAGAACAAATCCCACAAATCAAGGGTGCACTCCAGCTACATTATGCCGAAAATGATGAAAGAATCAATGCAGGAATGGCAACTTATGAAGATGCGCTCAAAGCCAATCATATCGTGTATGAACAATACATCTATCCGGGAGTGCAACATGCATTCCATAATGATACCTCTGCGGCAAGATACAATGCCGAAGCTGCGCAGCTTGCATGGGGCAGGACAATTGATTTTTTTAATAAATATGTCAAGTAATTTAAATATCGTTTTACCCCTACCCCTGAAGGGGAACGATCGATAGAAATTAAAACAATAGTTCACCTTAAATATTAAATTAGATGGATATCAAACAAAAAGATGATGGTAAAAACGGAATGTTTTATGTGGAGCAGGAAGGAAAAGTCCTTGCCCAAATGACATATGTATGGACAGGTGCCGAACGAATCATCATAGACCATACCGAAGTAGATGATGCCTTAAGGGGTCAAAGTGCAGGAAAACAATTGGTCGCAAAAGCGGTGGAATTTGCTCGAGAAAAAAGTCTTAAGATCATTCCATTATGTCCATTTGCTAAAAGTGTATTTGACAAAGTAGCGGAATATCGAGATGTGTTGTGAATTTAAAGAAACTCAATTACAATAATAAAAATTCTAAAGATATTAATGTTGTAATGCCAAACTTCACCACAGATCGGCCTTTTCATTTTTAGTCAAAACTTTTAAAAATGGCGTTAAGAAAAGGAAAAAGCATTGTCCGCTTCAGCGCATGTTTCTTTTGTGTTAAAGCCTGATAAGGCTTGAAGTTCAATAACCATAGGTGAAACCTATGGTAAAAATGGCTAAAAAACCCAAGCCTGAAGGACTTGAATTAAAAGATCAATATGTTTATCTTTAATTTGATATAGTACAAATCAAAAATCAAAACCAAATAATCATGGACTTAAAAAATATCACAAAAAAATATACCAACGGTGAAGTCACCATCGTATGGAAACCAGGTATATGTAGCCATTCTACCAAATGTTGGCACACCACAAATGGGTTGCCAGAAGTATTTAACCCAAAAGAAAAACCATGGATAAAACCTGAAGGAGCAAGCACCGATCGCATCATCCAACAAGTAAAAGCTTGTCCGAGTGGCGCATTAAGTTATTACCTAAACGATGCCGAGCTACCTGAAAAAACCACCACACCTTCAGGAAAAGCAGAAGCATTGCCCAATGGTCCACTCTTAGTCCATGGGAATCTAGAGATAAAAGATAGTAAAGGACAAATACACATCAAAGAAAACATGACGGCATTCTGTAGATGTGGCGCGTCTACCAATAAACCATTTTGTGATGGAAGCCATGTAGCTGCTCGGTTTGTGGATTGATGTGGTGGTTTAGCAGGATTCGTTAAGTATAGGTTCGCAGTTGCATTACTTGTGACGCTTCAGCGTTACTGCGACCATCAAGATATATTATTGATATAAATACCAACGTTTATGATCAAAAATACGTTTTTAGTGTGAGTTGTATTTGTGGTAGAATCATCCAATCTGTACAGTGTGCTCATTGCGAAAATCCATTAAATGGTAAAATTAATGTTCTAATTAGATAACTCAAATAATTAATTATTCACTAAAATCAAATAGTCATGATAAAAATACTTTGTTTATGTTTTACTTTTCTAATTTTTACGGGGTGCGAAAAAGATGAATCAAAAGCAGAATTGCTTATTGGAAAATGGTGTTTGAAAGAAGAATCAATAAGTGATAGTCAATGGATGGAAAGTGATGATTTAACAATCACTTTTTCGAAGAAAGGAGATATTAGTATAATTTATAAAGATTCCCAAATGAAATGTGAATCGACTTATATATATGATGAAAATTCGTTAATGATAGAATCACTAGAAAATTGTGCTAGGTATAAAGTAGAAAGTGTAAATTCTAACCAATTAGTACTATCACAGCAAGGAAGTAGCGAGATTTATAAGTATAAGTTTAAAAGATGCTAAAATAGATGATTTTCTTTTTTTTGATGCAGGACTTTTCGGTGTAAACTCTGATTTAGGATTTTAATTCATCGATGTTCGAAGTAAAGCTAAGGCATCATTTGCTCTATAACTTCAATCCCATCCATCAAGAATACAGCTAAAGCTAGACAGGTTTTGCAATTCTCTACAATCCAAGTTAGCATGAAGGATCGCAGTTGCAAACTGCGACCATCGACAAACAAAAAAAAAAGGGTTAAATGAATACCAATTCACCTAACCCTTTTTATTTACTTTATAAGATTATACCTTACTTAATAGCAGCATTATAATTTGCTTCTACTACGTTCCAGTTTACAACATTCCAGAAAGCTGTGACGTAGTCCGCTCTTCTGTTTTGAAAATTTAAGTAGTAAGCGTGCTCCCATACATCAAGTCCTAAGATTGGGTGACCTCCACAACCTACACCTGGCATAAGTGGATTGTCTTGATTCGGTGAACTACAGATTTCTACTGTACCATCTTTGTGCGCACACAACCAAGCCCAACCTGATCCAAATCTAGTCATCGCTGCTGCTGCAAACTTCTCCATAAAAGTTTCTTTTGATCCATAAGCTGCATCAATGGCAGCTGCCAATGGACCAGAAAGTCTACCTTTATTTTCTGGGTTTAAGGTTTCCCAAAATAGTGAGTGATTCCAATGTCCACCACCATTATTTCTGACAGCAGCATTATTCATATCTAATCCTGTCAAAACATCTTCTATAGACTTATTTTCTAAATCTGTACCTGCTGTGGCATTGTTAAGATTAGTCACATAAGCTTGGTGGTGTTTTGTGTGGTGGATTTCCATGGTACGAGCGTCGATGTGTGGTTCGAGTGCATCATAAGCATATCCTAAAGCGGGAAGTGTAAAAGCCATAATATATTATTTTTTATGTTGTTGATTGAAATTAATGTCAATAATCTTAACAGCAAGCAGCATGGTTTGTTTAAAGTTGAAACGTTATCTGTACATTAACTTTGTAAAGTATCAGTACCATTTCAATACCTGATCTACACTTTTTCTTTGTAAATCAGGCACTTCCACACCATCGATGGGATAACCTACAGGCAGGAGTAGAAATGGTTTTTCATTTTCTGGACGAGACAATATGTCTTGGAGAAAATTCATAGGGCTGGGTGTATGGGTCAGCGTCACTAGGCCTGTCATGTGGATCGCTGCAATGAGCAACCCTGCGGCAATACCTACGGATTCATTGACATAATAGTTTTTTGATTTCACACCATCTTCTATATCATATGATTTTTTGAATATCACAATGAGCCAAGGAGCTTCCGTAAGAAATTCTTTAAACCAATTGGTATCAAATTTTTCTAAATCCTTGAGCCATTCGTCAGGCATTCTACCATGGTAATTTTCGTATTCTTCTTTTTCAGCGGCTGCTCTTATTTTGGTTTTCATATCTTGATCAGAAATCGCACAAAATGTCCATGGTTGTTTATGTGCTCCAGAGGGAGCAGAAGAAGCAGTCATGATGATGTGCTCAATTACTTCTTTAGGCACATCTTTATCAGAAAAAATCCTTACTGACCTACGTTTTTCCATCTTGGCGCGAAAATCAACAGCATTAGCTAACAACGTTTCTGTATCCGGAGATTGGTAATCGAGTTTAATAAATTTGTTTGAATTCATGGTATTATCTTCTGCGTACAAAACTAAACATTTAGCTGATAATGGAAGAAAAGTTGGCTTAAATTTTAGTCAATTCCGAAAAAACTGATTGAATGATAATCAAACGTTTTTTACCCTGACCCTGAAGGGAAACATTTGATTATCAATACACTAGAAATTGGCTTTTCTTTTTTACCTGAAGTTTCTACTTTTTAAATTTGTCTCCTTATATATGATAAAGATTTTTTAAAGTAGACTCAAATATAATTTTATAAGTCCAAAATCCCCTAAAGCTAGCATCTGAATGACTACTTTTGCACCCAAATAATAGGTTTTCCTACCATGAATGATATCCAAAACAACATCATAAACAAATACGAAGCGCTGAGATCACAACATCTTCAGGATTTTCAAAGCATAAAATCAAAAGAAAATATAGTTTCTATATTGAGATTGGTGACTGTCTGTATCTTTTTGATAAGCTTGTATGTGATGATCAAAAACCAATCGCACCTTTTAATTATCATTCCTGCCATGTTGGTTTTAGTAGGATTTTTTTTATTTCTAGTCAGGTGGCACGATCATCTGACAGCAACCAGGAAATTTAAAAAAGCACTTTCGGATGTCAATGAAGATGAACTAAATTACCTTCGTCACCAAACACTCTCCTACCCTAATGGCCTAGCGTATCTAGATGTCCATCACGCATATGCTTATGATCTTGACATCTTCGGCAACCACTCGCTATATCAACATTTAAATAGAACAGGCACCCACAAAGGATCTGAAATATTAGCAAACCATCTACTAGCTATCTCCAGTCAGTCAGAGATCTTATCCAATCAAACTGCCATTGCCGAACTATCTGAAAAAGTGGCGTGGAGACAATCATTATTTGCCCAAGCTCGTCTCACTTATGACAATGCAACGACCTATCAAAAACTAATAGCTTGGTGTCAAGAGCCATCGTACACATTATCTAAATTTGTGGTTTTATTATCTTATATATTGCCAATTTTGTTGTGGACTTCCTTATTATATGGATGGATTTCAGGAAATCCTGATATATTTACGGTGTCGTCATTTTTATTTACGCTCAATCTGATGTTGACCTTTGGCCATTTCAAATACATAAAAGAAGCCATCATCGGTTCAGATGGCATTCCCAAAATTATAAAAAGCTATGGTTTGTTATCTGCCACGATAGAAAAAGAAAATCTACAAGCACCAAAACTACAAACCATCAAAAACAAACTCTTCAAAGGAAATCAAGGTGTAAGTCAAGAAATCAATCTTTTGGGTTCGTTACTTTCTGATTTGGACAATGTACAAAACTTGCTTGGAGCTATCATCACGAATGGTTTGGGAATGTTTCACTTACATACATTAAGGAAACTAGGTGTTTGGAAACAGCAACATGCATCAGAAGTTTCAACATGGCTAGAAGCAATCGGTGAGATAGAAGCCCTTAATAGTTTTGCGAATTTCTACTATAACAACCCTGATTTTGTCTTCCCTACTTTGAATCAAAACCACGACATCATCATGGAAAATGCTGGTCACCCCATGATCAATGTGACAAAAAGAATAGGAAATCCTGTCGACTTTAGCAATCAAAGGTTTGTCATTCTGACTGGTTCGAATATGTCAGGCAAGAGTACCTACCTCAGGACATTAGGTATCAATATGATCCTAGCTGGAACAGGCGCACCCGTTTGTGCCTCCAAAGCCACAATTCACCCTATGAAAGTCTTAGTAACCATGAGACTATCGGACTCTCTCACAGAGAATGAATCTTATTTTTATGCAGAAGTTAGCCGCCTAAAACAAATCATGGACCAGCTGCAAGGGGAAGTTTGTTTTGTCCTACTAGATGAGATCTTACGTGGTACCAATTCTGATGATAAAAGATCAGGTACGATTAAAGTCATCAAGAAGATCATTGAAAAAAATGCGGTAGGCATCATAGCCACACATGACATAGAAGTATGCCACACCACAGATGAATATCCCGAAATCATGAATAACCAATGTTTCGAAGCAGAAATCAAGGATAATGACTTATATTTTGACTACAGAATTAGACCAGGGATTTGTAAAAATAAAAGTGCTACGTTTTTGATGGAAAAGATGGGCGTGATTTGATTTTATTGTTTAAGGTTTAACGTGTAATGTTTAAAGGGAAATGTTGAAAGTTTAATATGTGTCAATACCTGAATTGGATCACAAAAGTTCACTACACTCCTAGTACATTAGGAACTAAATATTGTTAGAAAAAACCATTCAATGCAAATATAGTCCCATAGGGACACAATATCGGTAAAAAACAAAATACCACAAACAACCCAAGTCACGTAGGGACGACATATTGGTAATAAGAATAAAAATAAATTAGATTATCAATCACATCAAAATGTGATTGCATTGTGAAAATTATGTACTAATTTTACATTTTAAATAAAATGCACTATAATAAATGCATTATGTCGATTTACAAGGTATATAATTCTTAAATAAAATGGAAAATCAAAACCCGAACTTAAGCCCAATTGAAACAAACGAGAGAATTGCAACCCTTGATCTTATGCGTGGTTTTGTGCTTTGTGGCATCTTAATAATGAACATCACTGGCTTTGGTCTTGCGCATGCTTATAGCGACCCTACGGTAGCAGGTGGCTATGAAGGTTGGAATCTATACACCTGGATCGCCACTAATATGTTTTTTGAAGGAACTATGCGAGGTCTTTTCTCACTCCTTTTTGGGGTAGGAATGTTTATTCTTTTGGACCGCATGGACAAAAGACAGGCTGGCATCAAAGGAGCGGACATATATTTCAGAAGACTTACATGGCTTTTGTTATTCGGTGTCTTACATGCTTATCTTTTGATATGGGCTGGAGAAATATTGTTTAACTACGCATTGATGGGTTTCTTGGTGTATTCTTTTAGGAATTTAGCACCTAAAACCTTAGTTATTATAGCATTAGTATTGTTTTCTATAGGATCTTTATGGAACTATTTGGAATACAAAGGCAAGGTAGATTTTCTTGACAAAGTAGAACAGGCTAAAGTATTAACAGCGGAAGGGAAAGAGCTAAATAGAGAAATCAAAGATGCAAAGGAAGAATGGGAAAAAATACAAGATGATCGTTCTCCTGAAAGCATAGCTTTTTTCAATGAAGGTATGAGAAAAGGATATTTTGGTGTAGTAGCATTTAATGCACCTGAAGTATTTGAATGGAAAACATATGGACCATACAGATACGACTTATGGGATATCCTCAGCATGATGTTGCTGGGTATTGCACTATTCAAATGGAATATCCTGACAGGAGAAAAACCAATCCGATTTTACTTGATCATGGTGCTCATAGGATATGCAGTGGGATTGACGGTCAATTATTTTGAAACCGTCCATATCATCAATAATAACTTTTCTTACATTTCCTTTTATGAAACCAATACCACCTATGATCTCGGCCGCGTAGCCATGTCTTTTGGACATATAGGAATGATTATGATTTTCAGCAAACTCCCTATACTTCGTTGGTTAAAATATGCTATTTCTTGTGTTGGGAAAATGGCTCTGACCAATTATCTAATGCATTCTTTCATATGTATGTTCATTTTTACAGGGGTCGGTTTTGGTATGTTTGGTCACTTACAACGCTTTGAATTATTTTACGTAGTTTTCAGTATCTGGACACTACAGCTCATCCTGAGTCCAATATGGCTCAATTATTATCATTATGGACCTGTAGAGTGGTTGTGGAGAAGATTAAGTTATCTACAGAAACCTTCTTTTAGAAAAATAAAACCTAATGCCTAAATAAAATTTAATTTACAACATTGAGTCTACTTCGAAAAGTATTTGACAGGACAATAAGAAAATAAATCCTTTTACTAAATTGATAATCAACGGTTTCCCTTTAGGGCGCAGGGTAAAAAACGGTTGATTATCATACTTTCAGTCTTTTCTGAATGTACTCAACATTAACTTCTTAAGGCATTAAGCGTCAAAATGATTTTTTAACCACCTAAATATTTTTACACATGAGATTTTCATTTATTTTTATTGTAGCAGCTTCATTATTTTTATCTTCTTGCAAGCAGGCAACAGAGTCGACTGCATCCGCAGATGAAGCACCAAAAACAGATATGAATAAGGTCAAAGCTGAAATTCAAGCCTTAGAGACAGCTTGGTCAACTGCCCAAAATGCTAAAGATATCAATGCCCTAATGGCTATGTACGCGGATGACGCCGTAAGTATGCCCGATGGAGCACCAACACTGAGAGGTAAGGCTGCCATCCAAGCCCAACAAGAAGCAGATTTTGCAAAGGCAAAGGAAGGACTAATCAACACGTATGAAGTACAAGAAATATTTGGTGATGAAAACGTTGTGACTGAAATTGGTACTGGTGTTACCAAAGATGCTTCAGGCGCCGTAGTAAGAACTGGCAAATATGTGGCGATCTGGCAAAAATCAGAAGGCAAGTATCTATGTATCAGAGAGATATACAACAGCGACGCACCTGCTAAATAATATTGTCTATAAAAGGTTGAATCATTAAAATAGATTCAACCTTTTATTTTTATAACCAATAATGGATATATTTTATACCATTTATTCCATTATTCATGTAGCTTTTATTTACTACACGGAATGGCTTTGCTTAGAATTTTGACTAAAGTATGCTATACTCCTAGTCCCGTTGGGACAAGATATCGGTAGAAAAAACCTATAACCATCCAATTGGTCCCGCAGGGACTATATATTGGTAGAAAAAGAAATATTCAAAGCACCTATAGTCCCATAGGGACTAAATCAAAATAATTCTTCAAATTCGCAAATCAACAAACTACCAAATCAACAAACTACCAAATCAAAATCACCTTATTTGCTATATGGTTTTCATTTCTAAAATTCAACACATAACTTCCAGCTACCAAATTCTCTGGTAACTTGATACTCGATGTATGGTCTACCCTACCTTGCCAAATAACTTTTCCGTCCATACTCGAAAGCGATACCTTATAATCACCTAGCTTTGTTTGAATGGCAAGATTTTGACCTGCTTTTGCAGGATTTGGATAGATGGTGATAAAATCTTTTAATATTTCCGTGGTTGACGAAATCGTTCCATTCAGATTGATATTATCTAAGTAGATATTATTACCCCAATTACCATGATTTCTGAAGGCTATTAAAACATCGCTTTGACCTGAATACACAGATAAATCGATACTATCCGTTCTCCACTGTTCAGCAGTTGGGATAAAATACTTATCCGAATTATCAGCTGTTGCAAATGATTGACCACCATTATAATAATGAGATGTAAACGTCTCCCCACAATCCAAAGACACCAATACTTCTAATGTATCCGTGTACGGAAAGCCATACTGAGCATATGCCACATCAAATCTAACCACAGGGTTATCAAGGCTAGCAAATGATGTCTTCACTTGAATATCACTATATCCACCTTTTGCATCATAATCATAGTTCTTGAATACAGCACTAAAGGCAGAAGTCCCGAAAGCCCCTGTATCTGCGATGGACCATTCTCCACCATTTGGTCCACTCGCTTTTAACCAAGCCTGACCATAAACCGCTGCTTCAAATCCTTCACTTAATTCATTGGTTGGTTTGAAATATTGGACTTGCACAGATAATGTATCCTTATAGATATTTCCTTGAGCATCTGTGATCGACATGGTGACTTCATGCGTTCCATCGGTTTCAAAAAATACAGATGGGTTTCTTTTATCAGAAGTAGCAGGACTACCGCCTTCGAAAGTCCAATTACATGTCAAACCTTCATGATTTGCCATAGAATAATCTTCAAAATAAAATGAATCCACTTTACACACCACATTTGTTTTTAATTTGTCTACCATAGCCTGTGGAATGATCGTTGTAGGTTGTTCTTCCATAGCCGCTTCCCAGATTCCTTTGCCATAAGAAGCTACCCTAATTTTACTGTCTCTGTAAAAAGGTCTTAATATATTACAGTTAAGAAAAGTGGGTAATCCATCTGCTGTCAATTCCCAATCCGTCATGTCATTATTGCGATAATAAATGGCTTGATTACTGCCATAATAAACGCCGCCATTTGTACCACCGATATGCACAAGACTGTGACCTTCTTGATTGTTGATAACATCTGTGGTCATATTGGTCCATGTTGCTCCTCCATCTGTCGTTTTAAATATTTTTTGTCCGTTATTACCTGAAGGATAAGCCAACCATAAAGTTTTATGATCCAAAGGATCTAAAGTGATGAGCATCCTGTGACTATTACCAGACGGAATGTTCAATGAATTCCAAGATGAGCCATTATTTAGCGTCCGCCACAATCTACCATTCGAACCATTGTCAAACTGCTGTGTACAATAAATTACACCAGGATTGCTGCGTGATATTTCTATTTGTTGGATCAAGTCTTTTTCATTGGTACCGAAAGTATGAAGTGCAAAAAAATTGCTTCCACCATCTTCGGTTTTCCACAACTTATGACCATTACCTAGATAAGCAATATTATAACAAGATGGATCAAATTCCATTTCACTTGATGCTGCAGACCAATAACTTTCATTAGGACTTTTGCCAAAACTAAAAGACGATACAGGATCAGCCATATTTAATGGGATGATTTTACCACCAATATCAGAGAAATATGTTTTTCTATTATTGCCAGGATTGACATATCCAGTTGGTGCTTCTCCTCCACCCAAGGCCAAGAAGTCACCTTTTGTATATCTTTCATATGCCGCTAGATTGCCATTGTGATAAAGACCACCTACGAGTACATCTTCATTCCATCCACTACCAAATCCCCAATAATCTGAACCATGGACGCCATGCATCATAAACTCGGGTTGCGTTTCAAAAAAATCTGTAGAATGGTAAGTTCCACCATCAGTCGTTACCCAATAATCATTGCCTAGGGCACGCATGTCTTGATTATCGACGTGCATATTTAAAGGTCCACCTCTGTATCCTGCATGAGTAGCCCACGTAAGACCTCCATCACGTGACCGCCATAAATTGAGTCCACCGACCAAGACATCATCAGGATTCTGATTAGAAACCATGACGGCACAATTATAAAACCCTTGATGATAATCCCAACCAGGCCAACCAATAGCGAGGTTTGGGTGCTCATCTGAATATGGTCCACCTGGCTCGCCAGTACGGCTTTCCCATGTTTCACCAGCGTTTTCGCTTCTATACAAACCTATAAAACCTAAATCTCCAGTCTTTGCTTCACCTATCAAATAGGCATATACCATATCAGGCGCAGCATCAGACACAGCTAGTCTTGCTCCACCGTCATTCCTACCGACTTGATCTGTATCAAACCAACCATCTGATTGTAGCTGCCAAGTAACGCCGGTATCTGTAGATTTGAAAAATTCACATAGACCACGAGAAGGATTGTTTTTGACAAGATACATGATATTTTTCTGGACAGGATGACATTTTATATCATAACACTTTTCTGTAAATCTTTGTGCCCAAGTCAATCCTTGATCTTCTGATATAAATAAACCTTCATCAGTTGTTGCAAATATTCTGGATGTCAAGGTAGGATGTGCAAATATCTCCCCAATATTTCTATAATCGATGGTGAGTACATTTGCCCAGGTATCGCCACCATCTTCTGATCTAAAGATGCCCAATCCAGATCCAGCGATCACGACATCTGCATTGTCATATAAAGTTTCTACCGCAGATACACCACCTCCAAAATTGTATGCCATAGACTTATTAATCCATATTGCACCTTTATCGATACTTTTATATACTTCTCCTGGTTCTGTACCACAATACATGATATTTGGTTGCGTAGGTGATTGTTCTATGGAATAGATATTCGTTTGAGTATGGCCTTTTTTACCTTCACTTTCGAATACTTGTACAGGTCCTAGAAGACTCCAAGAACCACTTCTTTTGCCAGCTTCTTTTACATTGCGGGTGTGGGCTGCATTTTGTGCCAGTATTTGTTCTGCACTTGGTAAAGTATAACTACCATCAGACTGAACAAAAGGCTGTACCTTTCTTTTCCATCTTTGATAATATTTTGTGTGGTACGTCTTTACAAAAGGATGCGTGACATGATATGCATTATAAAGTTGGGTAACTTCATTAAAATTGGCATCATCAGCATACATTTTCTGTGCCCAAGTTGGTAGTTTTTTTATTTCTTCAGAAGAAGGTCTATACATGTATTGACCGTTGGATTGGAATACAAAACAAGTCAATATTAGAAAAACGGTAAAAAATTTTGTGTACATAGGTTGAAAATCTTACTTTGACGTAAAAGTCAGTAAAATTCTATAATTGAATGGAAAAAGATCTTACTTTTTTCAAAATAATTGTCAAACCCTATAACAAACAGCATTTATATTCATCCCAGCACCAACAGATGCAAAAAGAATAATATCTCCCTTCACTAAAGTATGGTCAGGCATTTTATCATGAATAACTAAGTCATACAAAGTAGGAATCGTGGCTACAGAACTATTGCCTAGTTTATGTATGCTCATAGGCATGATATGATCAGGAATATCTTTGAGTCCGTATAATTTAAATAAGGTGCGAATGATACCTTCATCCATTTTTTCATTTGCTTGATGGATAAATACTTTTTTGACGTCAGTGATATCCACACCAGCTTTATCCAAACAGTCTTTCATAGCAGCAGGTACATTTTTGATAGCATATTCGTACACTTTTCTGCCTTTCATTTTGATATATCGTACTCGCGGATCTGAATCTGGAAAGTATGACTTACCAAAATTAATATAACTTGCTTCATCTACACAATGTGACTGCACGCTGCTAGACAATATACCTGTTTCTCCAGCATCTTTATACTCCAATACCGTCGCTCCTGCTCCATCACTAAAGATCATACTGTCTCTATCATATGGATCGATGACTCTGGAAAGGGTCTCACTTCCTATGACTAATATCCTTTTTGCAATACCTGCCTTAAAAAAAGCATCGGAATGTATCACACCTTGCAACCAGCCTGGACAACCAAAAAGGATGTCATAAGCAACACAAGCAGGATTTCGAATACCTAATTTTTGTTTGAGTCTCGATGCTAACGATGGTACAGCATCTGTCTGTATATGATGTTTGGTAACATCGCCATAATTGTGGGCAAAAATAATCTGGTCTAATGTCTCAGGATCAATACCTGAATCTTGTATGGCTTTCTGGGCTGCTATATAAGCAAGGTCCGATGATGTTTGTTCTAATGATGCATAACGACGTTCTTCTATGCCTGTTATTTGTTGAAATTTATCTGTGATTTCAGTCGGTGGCGTTTGTATTGGTAAGTGATCTTCACCATAAAAGGTATGTATAGTAAAGTCTCTATTTGTTTTTATTTCTTCTGGAATGTAAGCTCCCGAACCGATGATCACTGTTTTAGACATACGAAGCTGATTTTTAATTATACTATAATAGGGCCAAATGTAACCTAAATATCATACTTTTGTGATTACAAAGCTCATAAATTTACAGATATATGATATTTATCACAGAAAACGTCATTGATTCCCTCATTGAGAAATATGAAACTGAGGAAAGTTACATGAACGATTTTGCCATTTTAGTGCATGAACAAAAAGATCTAAACGCATTTCTAGATCAAGAAAACTACAGCTTGCTCACCAAAGAAGAAATGGCACTGCTTGAATATTTATCATGTATTATTTATATAAGTTGTAAAACAAGCATTAAAAAAGTGCCTCTCATTACAGGAAAAACCCTAGAAAAGTGGGAAGAAGAAAATTGGGATGCCTTTAATGAATCCAATAATAAAAACTTTGCCAAAGTGCTAGATAAGTTTTTTGAAGGTTATCAACAAGAAGATTTACTTGCTTTGGTAGAAGATAGTATACAAATGGATGAAGAAAGCGTTGTCACAACCGTAGGTGGAGAAATCATCTTTGTTGCTTGTAAATCCATCATCGACACCATTGATCAGTTGAATTAAGGTTTAGACTTAGGTTAAGATTTAGAAGGGAATATTTGCTTTCTAGCATCATTTGATGATATAATGGAACAGAAAAAGACAAATTTCATGTATTAAAAGATACTAGGGATACTTTTCTTGCAGGGGCAACTACTCCTTATATTCAGCAAAAAAACCAAGATTACACTACTGATTTAGTCCAAGAAGATAACTTTCAAAAAATAACCTTATATTTTTATTAATTATATATGAGAATAAATCCATTATATCTTATTGTAAGTATGCATATTTACAAGTTATCATAAATCATAATATGAATTTAAACCCAAAATATTTATCAATTATTGCTTTTTGGCACGGTATTGGAACTAAGGATAGCAGTTCAGATTTATTTAAGGAATACTTAAGCAAATTGTTACTCGAGACCGGTTCAAGGGGAATTAGACCGGTCTCATTTTTTTTATACCTACCCTACCCCAAATTCCAACTTATATACTACCAAAATCCAACTAATTTTCATTCTTTTGTGTTCTAATCTAGTAAACCTATTATAGATCTAGTCATGCAAAACATCAAAACTTATAAGCAAGCATTGGAATATATGTATGCGCAATTGCCCATGTTCCAAAGACAAGGTCCTTCTGCTTATAAAAAAGACCTGACAAATACTATTGCTCTCTGTGAAAAAGCAGGAAATCCACAAGACGATATTAAAACCATTCACATAGCAGGTACAAACGGGAAAGGCACCACCACACATATCATAGCTGCCGGACTTCAAGCGCAAGGTTACAAAGTCGGAGTGTACACATCTCCTCATTATAAAGATTTTAGGGAACGTATAAAAATAAATGGTAAATACATTTCAAGTTCATATATACTAAAATTCATTAATACATACAAAAATGACTTAGAAGAAATTAAACCATCTTTCTTTGAGATGACGGTTGCACTTGCCTTCCTTTATTTTAAAGATCAGAAGGTAGATTATGCCATTATTGAGACAGGACTTGGTGGTCGGCTTGACTCTACCAATGTGATTTCACCATTGCTTTCGGTCATCACTAATATTAGTTTTGATCATCAAAATATGCTCGGAGATACCTTAGAAGCTATCGCAGGAGAAAAGGCAGGCATTATTAAATCAAATATTCCTGTCATCATCGGTGAAAGACAAAAAGATATTGAGCAAGTCTTTATTAAAAAAGCAGCTAATGTAAAAAGTCCCATATTTTTTGCCGAAGATTACCTGAGTATTAACTTAATAAATAGTGATGCCCAAGGATTTAAAACTTATGATGTAAATGTAGACGGCAAAATTTGGATAAGACATTTAACCACTGATTTATATGGACCTTTTCAAGAAAAAAACATCATTACTGCTTTGTATGCTTTGTACCTTCTAAGTAATAAAATAGACATCGACACTTCCAAAATAATTGACTTTTTTCCTACCTTAAAATCTCAAACAAAGTATATGGGCAGGTGGCAAATACTCGGAAAAGAGCCACTTATCATAGCCGATAGCGCACATAACGAAGGTGGATTAAAAATCATATTGGAAGAACTTGCCCATTTACAATATGACAAACTGCATATTATATTAGGTTTTGTCAATGATAAAGATGTAAGTAAAGTCTTAGATATTTTCCCAAAAAATGCAACTTACTATTTTGCCAAAGCAAATATCCCACGTGGCCTTGACGCAAAATCTTTGCAAGAGACAGCATCGCTTTCAGACTTGCATGGTAAAGCATATACAAGTGTAAGAAAAGCCTTAGCAGCTGCTAAAAGTATAGCTTCTGATCAAGATTTGATTTATATAGGTGGCAGTATTTTTGTGGTCGCTGAGGTTATTGGATCTTTGACGATATCCCACTTTTAAGATTTGTCTGGTGTACTTAATCTAGTTTTGACAAATGATTTTCTGATATTCAGAAGATCCATCTGTATACCATATTTTTACTATATAGATCCCTGATAGACCATCAATTACTAATTGATCTTCATAACTATTAATAATCTTAGAAAGGACTAATACACCTACCTTATCAATGATTTCTACCTTTTCAATAAGTTTGGATGCATTGTGAATCCAAAAATTGCCATTGGTTGGATTGGGAAAAAGACTTGCTTTTATCGATGCACTTGTATTAAAGACGGAAGAAGTTTGGGGACAAAATTTGACCGAATAATTTCCTTGTTCGAGTTTATCAGAAATGATATAATAGTCTCCTTTTTCCAATTGGTCGAATACTAGAGAATCTCCCATAGAATTAGCCAAACAAACTAAATTATTATTTTCTAATTCTACCAAAAACAATTTTACGTTTGCGGATGAAGCAATGAACCGAATATCCAAGTCTTTTTTTTCATTTTGTGTATATTTAAAATACATTTCTTCACCTTTGAAGTCATTCGGCAAACAACTATATGTTTCAAAAAATTTCTTATTAAATGAACTATTATAAAGTATACATTCGTACGCCTGATCATTAAAATCTAAATAGTTCGAGCAATTTCCTTGCATAAAAAGTCCTTTTTTTTCTTTAAAGTATGACTCACATTCATTGAAATATGTTTGTCCATCACAAGCGCATACATTATTAAAATTCGGTGGGCAAACATCAAAAACAAATGGAATAAATGGATCAGAACAACTAGCAAATGGAAGTTGCTGAACAAATAAGCTTCCCAAATGATAATTTTCATCAAGAGTTGAGCTAAAAGAAACATCCAACTTTAAGGTTACATTATAAAAACCTGTCAATAGTACCAATTTAGAGACAGTTTCATTTGAACCCAAAACCGCTTCACTACAGGATGAAATATAATTATAATCGACTGTGATGGTAATTGATTTAGAGAAATAATTGATGTCATAATCAATTGAATAGGTATCGCATATGGTAAGTTTATTAACCGTAAATTGGACTTGCATATTTTGTCCAAAATTTATAATCCCAGTTGATAAAATTGGGAAAGAAATTATATTTTCTCCAATTAAAGTATTATTCCAGAGAAGAAGTAAAAGTAAAATTATTTTTTTCATATAAATGCTTTATAGGTCCGTTTAGGACATTTCATATTATAAATTTGATTCAAATAAGCGTAAATTATTAAGCCATTTTAACCAAACAGAATTTCATCTAACAAATTTAATGATATTTTTGAAAGTACAAAAAAAACTTATCATATTTTGATGTTAATAACTAACACCTACCTCTCTCCTAATATCCAAGAAGCTTTATATCTCACTTTATAGTTTTTGTCTATGTACGTTCTGATGTGGTCAATAGCTTCATCTACATCATCAGTAAATTTTATAAGGTGCAGATCATCCGGCGATATAGTCTTATCTTGGATCATTTTGGGTAATAACTCTATGACATCTCGATAATAATCTGTCCCCATAACGACCACAGGAAAATTATGTAACGTCCTAGTTTGTATTAAAGTTAAAGTTTCAAATAATTCATCCAACGTACCAAACCCGCCTGGCATGACAATAAATCCATATGAATACTTAGTCAGTAGCACCTTTCTGATAAAAAAATAATCAAATCGAACAAATTTGGTCATGTAGGGATTGTTGTGTTGCTCTTTAGGTAACTTTATGGTACAACCTATAGATTCTCCACCAGCTTCGAAGGCACCTCTATTGGCCGCTTCCATAATACCTGGTCCACCACCTGTCATCACAGACAATCCTAATTCTGCCAAAGATTTTCCTGCTTGATATGCTTGTTTGTAGTAAATATTATCTTCTTTAAAACGTGCTGAGCCAAAAACTGTAATACATGGACCTACAAAGTGTAGTTTTCTAAATCCTCTGAAAAACTGAAAAAACACTTTGAATATAAATAAAAATTCCTTTCCACGACTATTAGGTCCGGAAAGGAATTGTTCATTGGCATTAATGACTCTATTGACTGGCATGACTTTAGTGATTTAGTCTTGCAAAAGTAGTCATTTCATACACTAAGTTAAGATTTTATTTTACTCCATGGCTTCTGCATAATCACTTAAGACCAGAAGTGGTGTCTTAACGTGTTGGGCTGCAAATTCCGCAACACTTCTATGGAATAAACTTTGGAAAATATTTCTATGCTGTGTGGACATCGCCAAAAGTTGATAGTTAGGGTTTTCAAATAATTTTGTCAAACTATCAAAAACGTTGTCTGTATCATTGATTTCTATATGATATTTAAGATCAGGATAATAACTCTCCAATAATCCAATAGCATCTGAAACGTTATATGGCTCATCATTGTCTTTTCTAAAATGGATAAGCTTAAGCATACAATTCAGTTTCTGGCATAACTTACCTACATATAATAAATGTAGAGAATCTTTTTTTAGATCTTCTGAAAGGTAAACAACTTCATTATTTTTTACGTACACGGCGTCAGGTGGCACTAAAAACAATGGACAATGAGCATTTTCTACCAAGTCCAAAGACAATGAACCAAATATTTTTTTGAATAAATCTCCAGCGCCTGTTGTCCCCATCACCATGATGGTGTTTTTTTCTTTTGACATCTCCACTAATTCAGCTTTCGGAAATCCAACTTTAAATACACCTTCCATGATAGGTTCGGTGACAAAAGTACCTATCCAATCCTGATTAACAGACTTGACAAAACTTTCTAATTTTTGTCTATGGATTGCTTCCACTTCTGGATTGACCATAGCAAAATTGTTTACATCAGTAGATGTAGGAAAGTAAATGTGCGTAAGCATAAGAATACCCTCACATTGTTTTGCTAAATAATTAGCATAATTGTAGGCATTGAATGATGCATCAGAAAAATCTGTAGGCACCACTATTTTTGTTAAATTACCGTATTGTTCCATCTTTAATATTGATTGAATGGTTTCGCGAAGGGATTGATTATAACTACCATTTGTTTTTAGTTCAAACAAATGTTTATCATTGACTTTGATAGCTGGCACCGAAATCACCCTATCCTTTATGAACTGGCTGATTTCATGAATCTCTTCCAGTGAATATGCTATTTTAGCATGTTCAAGGGTGTCCATTAGCTTAGACTTTGCCAACTGGTAACTTGGGGTCTCTGTGCCATATATTTTAATATCAACCATAAAACAGACAATTTAGTTTTGAAACATCAACATTTTTAAATATTTTTAGAAGAAAAAAGTCACGTTCTAAATATATTTGACTTCTAATTATTACAAAAAAGCACTTTTATTAAATACCAATCCAACTCAGTAAGATATAATCATTGACTACAAATTATCATAGCTTGCATGACTTTCATTGTCTACAGCTAGTCGTTTTATGATATCATAAGTAGTCACAATACCAACTAAATGTCCATCGGCTACAATAGGAATAGCATGAAATAAATTTTCTTTGAATACTTCGAGAGCCACATTTATCTTATCATCTGGATCAAGTTTGGCAAGTTTAGCGGTCATGATATCTTTTGCAAGATAATTGTTCATTCTGACTTCTTCTTCCATCTTTTCATTCTCGTTATTAGTAAATCCTCTCTTAAATAATTGAAAATCAGACTTACTTATCATACCAACAAGACCTCCATCTGCTAAAACAGGTAGATGATGAATTCGATTATTCTCAAATAATTTTGCAGCCACAGCCAAACTTTCATGAGCGCCAATGGTAATAGGATTGTGCGTCATGATACTAGAAATAGGGTTTAGAATGTTCATATGATATATTTTGTTTAAATTTGTGTCAAAGATGAATATGTTTGAATTCTGAAAATATGATTTAAATCATATCCAAAGATGATTATTAGTCTGACGATATTATCTTCTAAAACATGACTTTTGACCTAATTTTATTTCCTTATTTAAAGTAAAACATTTTATGATTGTATCTGATGCTGTCACAAGATTAAAAGCAATATTCGAATCAGCGGTGGATGGTATCATCATCATAGACCACAAAGGAACGATCGAAGAAGTAAATATAGCTGCTTGCAGGCAATTCGGATACGACAAGTCTGAACTGATTGGAAATAAAGTAAATATGCTCATGCAAGCTGAACATAGCGCTCACCATGATAAATATATCAATAATTACCAGGAAACTCGTACACCAAAGATCATTGGAATAGGCAGAGAAGTAATAGGGAAAAGAAAAAATAGTGAAGTTTTTCCATTTTGGCTATCTGTAAATGAAGTTGTATTACAAGATAGGACCATTTTCACAGGATTCATACATGATCTCACTGATATAAAATCCGCTGAAAAGAGCCTTAAACAACTTAATGAAGAACTTGAAAAAAAGGTCATTGAGCGGACCTACGAACTAGAAAGCGTGGTTAACAGATTACTTGCACTTAATAAGCAAAATGAAATTGAAATTCAAAACAGAATAGCTACCCAAGCAGAGTTAAAGCAAAGAGAATTGGAATTAGAACAAAGCTTAGCCAAAGAAAAAGAGCTAGGTGAGCTGAAGTCTAGATTTGTTTCTATGGCATCACACGAATTTAGAACTCCACTTTCAACCATATTATCATCTGTATCACTGATCGGAAGATACACAGAGACTGCACAACAGGAAAATAGAGATAAACATATTCAAAAAATAAAATCATCTGTGACCCATCTTACAGGTATTCTTAACGATTTCTTGTCTATGAATAAATTGGAAGAAGGAAAGACAAAACCTATCTTTGAAGATTTTGATATCTGTGAATTAATCAAAGAAATCACAGAAGAACTCAAAACCATTGTTAAAAAAGGTCAAACGCTAAAGACGATTTGTGCTTTTGAACAAAAAATGGTAAGATCTGACATAAAAATTGTAAAAAACATCATGATAAACCTAATATCTAACGCCATCAAATATTCACCAGAAGATGCCGAAATCATGTGTCATCTGAATAGAAATGACCAAGAAATATCATTTTCAGTCACAGATAAAGGTATAGGTATCCCTGAAGATGAACAAAAACATCTATTTGATCGGTTTTTTAGAGCTAGTAATGTCACCAACATAGAGGGTACTGGGCTAGGTCTGAACATTGTCAAAGGATATGTAGAAATACTAGGTGGGAATATTTCTTTCGAGAGTACAAGGTATGTAGGTAGCAAATTTACCATCACTATTCCAGATACTAACCATTCATAATTTTATATAAATTCAATAATATATTTACAAATGCAAGCTAAAATCCTAATCATAGAAGACAATAAAGATGTCAGAGAAAACTTGGAAGAGTTATTACAATTGTCTGGATACGATGTTACCACAGCCGAAAATGGCAAATTGGGTACAGCCGCAGCATTAGACAACATACCAGATCTAATATTATGTGATGTCATGATGCCTGAAATAGATGGCTTCGGGGTATTAAGAATCCTTGCTAATCACCCATCTACAATGGATATCCCGTTTATTTTTCTTACTGCTAAAACAGAGAAAGAAGATTTTAGAAAAGGTATGGGACTCGGGGCAGATGATTACATAACAAAACCTTATGACGATATTCAACTTTTGGACACGATAGAATTGAGACTTAAAAAAAGTGCTCGTATTAAGTCTTCTTTTGAAAAATCTAGTCAAGGACTTCAGCGATTTATAGATGAAGCAAAAGCCCAAAAAGAGTTTGACAAGTTATCAGAAAACAGGGAAGTCAGAAAATATCATAAACGAGATACCATTTATGAAGTAGGACAGTATCCTAAATGGTTATATTTTGTGGAAACTGGCAGTGTAAAAAGTTTTCAAATTAATGATTTCGGAAAAGAATTTACAACCAATATTTATTCAGAGGGAGACTTCTTTGGATACTTGCCTTTATTAAAAGGGGAAAAGTATTATGATACCGTGTCGGCTATCGATGATTGTTCCATAAGACTTGTACCGATAGAAGACTTCACCCTATTATTGTTTAACAATAGAGAGTTTTCTGCCAAATTTATCAAAATGCTGGCCAATCAGTCTGAAGAAATAGAAAAACAATTGATTGAAATGGCCTACAGTTCTGTCCGTAAAAGAGTAGCCAATGCTCTTCTCAAGTTTAGTGAAGCAAAACATGCTACCAATATGTCTATATTGAGAGATGACATAGCAAGTCTTGCCGGTACAGCAAAAGAAACTACGATCAGAACATTGTCTGATTTTAAGAGTGAAGGATTAATTTCTATTGATGACAATAAAATTTTACTTTTAAAGCTTGATAAGCTAAAAAATATGCCCCAGTAGTGATGACAAGTGTCATTTAGTAAGTTGATTTTGGTCATCGAATACATTTAATAAGGTAGATATCTTTGTGGCATTAAAAGTCAACAACATGTTCTCTATCTTTAAAATCACTCTATCATGACGATCAAAAAAAGAGAGCAAGTGTCTGTTATTATGACCAAGCAACCATTTAGTGTTACTTTAAAAAATAGCCTTTCTGAAGTGGAACAACTTATGAAAGCAAATTTTATAAGACATGCTCCTGTGGTAGATGGTCATAGGTTGATAGGTATGATTAGTAAAACGGATCTTGAGCGAATTTCCTTTTTAGAAATAGATGGCGAAAAAGTCACTAAATCTAAGTATTATGATTTATTTACAGTAGAGCAAGTGATGACAAAGAGTGTCCATTGCATTCAAGAAGATGATTTTATAAAAGATGCAGCAGAAATATTAAGTCTTGGTTCTTTTCATGCATTACCAGTACTAAGAGATGATGAACTCGTCGGAATTGTCACATCAACTGACCTAATAAACTATTTGCTGAAGCAGTATAATTAAATATAAATGTAGAAAATTAAAAGTATAGATTGTTGATCTAATTGTTTTGATTTAAGAGGCGTCATAAAAGGTGATGCCTCTTTTTTTTGTGACAATTAACAATGGATTAACAGTCACCATTCCAAAGATGTCTACCTTTGATCCTTATTTTTCAGAAATTAATTTCTTTTGCTCATTAAGATAAATTATCAACAATAGTGAATGATTTTGTCGAGTTTATTGGTAAATATTTTAAGCTAGCGACCAATATACTTTTTGTAATAGCAATTTTGATCATAGGTGGTCAAATATTTCAAAGTGGTTTGGACTCTGTAGACTTAAGGTCGTTTTTGTCTTTTTACAAACCGCTCAATGTCATCTTCGGATCGATATCTATAATACTAAGCTTGTATTTGTTTGTTACTGCAAAAAACAGATATGTCATTATATCTAGGTTTCTGTTTTTAATAATCTCCTTTTTCAATTTGGTTTTTGCTTTACTCTGGATATGCAATTCAGGATATGAAATCATGGATACAGCGGCATTTAGCCAGTTTTTTGCTGTTTTTATTGGCTTCTTATCGATTTCTTTCAAAATATCTAGTCTTGGTAATTCTTCTATTCATCCAGCTACTTTATTTGTCTTAAGTTTTATATTTTTAATCTTATTTGGGACATTTTGTTTGATGTTACCAGCAGCATCTATAAAAAACGTATCTTTTATACAAGCATTATTCACTTCCACAAGTGCAGTAACAGTGACAGGCTTAGCCATTTTAGATACTGGAAAAGATTTTACTCTATTTGGGCAAACCATCATCATTATACTTATCCAATTAGGTGGATTGGGTGTTTTGACCATTACAAATATATTTGCCTTGCTCTTTAAGTCTTCTTCTTCCTTCAAAAACAGAATGATGGTAAGTGACATGATCAAAGAGTTGGATAATCGTAACACCTTCTCTACCCTATTTAAAATTGTATTATTAACTGTAATCGTCGAAGCCATAGGAGCCATATTGATTTACTTTACAATTGTTAATGATCCAAATGTCACAGAAAACCCAACTTTTTTTGCGGTTTTCCATTCCATTTCAGCTTTTTGTAATGGTGGCTTTTCTACATTAACAAATTCACTTTATGAAGAATCAGTAAGATTTAATTACAATTTACAATTGATCGTATGTTGGCTTATAATAACTGGTGGACTTGGGTATACAGTCATGATAAATCATTATGCATTGCTCAAAAACTGGACCTTATCAAATATATGTAAATTTGGAATTTCTGGATTTAAATATCAAAAAGAACTTAAAAGAACGAGTACAAATAGTAGAATCATATTGATAACTACTTCTATATTGTTAATCATGGGAACTATGTTGTTTTTTCTTACAGAATACGACAAATCTCTTAATGAACATTCTTTATGGGGTAAGATCGTAGTTTCATTTTTTAATTCTACCACACCACGTACAGCAGGATTTAACAATGTAAATATGGCAGAACTAGGGATACCTGCTTTTATGTTGACTTTGGCATTGATGTGGATTGGGGCATCTCCTGGATCAACAGGAGGTGGTATTAAGACAACAACTTTTGCTGTCGCATTACTAAATTTGTATAACCAAATAAGGGGAAGAGAGAGACTGGTAATAAATTTTAGAGTAATTCCATCAATAGCTATAAATCAAGTAAATGCTGTGATCATGCTGTCGATATTTGCTATTTCATTTTCGACCTTTCTCCTTTCATGGATGAATGCTTCATTGACATTCAAAGATTTGCTTTTCGAGTCTATATCTGCATATTCGACGGTAGGACTTAGTACCGGGATTACCGCGTCATTGACACCTTCTAGCCACGTTGTACTTGTTATAGTGATGTTTTTAGGAAGGGTGAGTTTTCTAACTTTCCTGATAGGTATATTTAGCTATATATTTAAAGAAGACAAAACGTGTGAACCTTATTATCCTAAAGAAAATGTATTTATCAACTAAATATTTTTGACATGCAAAAAAAAGTTATTGTAATTGGACTTGGTAATTTCGGTGGTAACCTTGCCAAAAAACTCACAGAAGATGGACATGAAGTTTTTGGTGTAGACAAAAACGGTTCCAAAGTTGATCTCATTCAACATAAAATCAATCATGCAGTAGGTCTTGACACTACGGAAGAATCATCTCTCAGCCACATGCCATTGGATGATACAGATATTGTTGTGATCGCTATAGGAGAGAATGTAGGTGCATCTATAACTACGACAGCATTGATCAAAAAACATTTTACTGGAAGGGTTATTGCCAGATCTTTAACTCCTGTACACAAAACAGTATTGGAAGCAATGCAAATCGAAGAAATCATAGAACCAGAAGCAGAATATGCCCATGAACTTGCCAACAGAATCATGGTCAAAGGTGCTATCAAAAGTATGGAATTGCATGGTGACTACGAAATATTGGAAGTAATCATACCAAAGAAAATCGTTGGTAAAACGCTTGGAGATTTAGATATAAAAAATAAATATAAAGCCCATATTGTCACTGTAATCAAACAAACAGAAAAGAAAAACTTCCTTGGTAGCCCTACAATTATCAAAAAAGTATTTGGCATCCTCCATTCTGTTTATGAATTTGAAAAAGATGATTTACTTCTTATGTTTGGCACCAAAAAGAATATCGATCGGTTTATCGAAGAAAATAGTTAAAGTCCAGAATACTATTACATTTCTGAATTTAGAATTTTTAAAATGCGCTAAGTTTTTCTAATACCTGATCTATCAGTTTTTTTCCTACAGGCGAAAACTTCTTAAAGTCATTATTTTCCTTTGCCAATAAAGCCAACATAAAGTTATCAGCCATAATCTCGTCGGGGTGAATGATATATTGTGTATTATCTTTAATTTTGGTAAAGAATGAAGGTGTTTTCTGCAGATTCACCAAGGTCTTTCCCGTTGCATTAGACTCAGCATAATAATAATCTCCTTTGTCAGAAAGTCCATAAAGGTCAAAATTTAGATAATCAAAAAAGAATGGATTTGAATCTTTGTATTCATTAAACTTACTGGTTATCGCTGGAATAGCTGATATAGTATCCTTTTGGTCATCTAATTTGATAATGTAATTTAATGATACACCATCAGGATTTGTTAATAGTATTTTCTTTAGAGCATCGGAAAGTACTACCTTTTTGTCCGACTTTTTAAACCCTATCATTGCGTACAGCTCATCTCTGACAGGTTCATTGTATCTAGAGAAAACATGAAAAATTTCATGCAGCATCACAGGTAATTGCTTTTCCATTTCAAATGATTGGAATATGTTTTCAGGTATTAATATATGTTTTCCCCTTGTATAATATACATCTTTGCCATAGTGATTTGTTTTTACCTTAATGAGTTTGATGTCCCCTGGAAAAATCCTTGGACTTACTTTATCGCAAATCTCCTTTGCCCTTGCAAATACATCCAACATATGAACTTTTTCTGTTGGAGTCCAATCGGATACCTCAGTAGCTAAAAACGTTTTATATTGAGCTAAAACCTTTGACTTATCTTGTAAAACAAATGATTTCTTCATTTGGATAGACATATCAATGATGGAAAGCTGTTCAAAGTATCCATCTATATCAGATGTAATAATGGATTTAGATGCAGCAATACTATCCACAAACCCAACAAGTGCAGGTTTACCTTCTAAGATAGTATCTACTTTATTATCTTTGTTTGACCTACACCCAATGAATATAATCAAGATAGAAAAGATAGTCAAAATTGATTTCCAAGTACTGTTCATAAAAAATATTTTACTGTGTGCCAAAAGTATAAAAAAGAATCTAATTATTATCAAAAAATTAATTCATTTGATAATCAATTACTTAAGTTATACTTGATGTCATCTGGCATATAAATTTATCAAAGTGACGTGTATCCAACAGTGTTAATTATTAGAATTGCCACCAAATCTCTAATTATTTTCTAATTTATATAAAAAAATGACGAACGTATTAATTAATCCACTATCTTTGTATTGACATTGAATTTCGACCACTGTTTCAGTTTGGTTTATTCGCTTTTTTTTATTTTTAATTTTTTTTTAATGAACATTTTTGTTGCTAAGCTTAATTACAGAACAAGTTCTGAAGCTTTAGAAGATCTTTTTTCACAGTATGGCGAGGTAGTCTCTGCCAAAGTAATCATGGACAAAGACACAGGTAGATCAAAAGGATTTGCATTTGTCGAAATGGGTAGCGAAGACGCAGGACTTGCTGCAATTGCTGGCCTTAACGAAACAAATTTTGATGGGCAGACTATCGTTTGCAAAAAAGCGGAACCAAGGCCTCAAGCGCCGAGAAGAGATAACAATTTCAGACCGAGAGAGAGAAGATACTAAGATATAGTTTTGTAAAATTGAATCTTTTAAGAGGCTCATCATTATTGATGGGCCTTTTTTATGCAATATTTAATTTTAAAATTACTACTTTTGCAATTCAAAATCAAAATTTAATAATGCAACACCTTAGCGAACAGGAAATTGTAAGAAGAGATAATCTAAATAAACTTACAGAAGCAGGAATAAATGCATTCCCGAGTACTACATTCGAAGTTACCGCCACTACCAAAGAAATAAAAGATAATTTTAAAGAAGGTGATACTACTTACCAAGAAGTCACGCTTGCGGGTAGATTGATGTCAAGACGTATCATGGGCAAAGCTTCTTTTGCTGAATTGCAAGACTCTGAAGGTCGTATTCAAATATATATTTCTAGAGACGACATTTGCCCCGGAGATGACAAAGTTCTATATAATGATGCATTTAAAAAATGGTTTGACCTTGGTGACTTTATTGGGATCAAAGGATATGCATTTTATACACAAGTAGGTGAATGTTCAGTACATGTTACGGAACTGACTCTCCTTTCAAAATCACTCAAACCGCTTCCTGTTGTTAAAAAAGATGATGAAGGTAACGTCTATGATGCATTCACTGACCCTGAACAAAGATATAGACAAAGGTATGTAGATCTTGTCGTAAACTCGCATGTAAAAGATGTATTCGTTAAACGCAGCAAGATGTACAATTCTATGCGCGAATACTTAAACAATAAAGGATATCTAGAAGTAGAGACGCCTATTCTTCAGCCTCTTTACGGTGGTGCAGCAGCAAGACCTTTCACAACGCATCACAATACACTTGACATGAAGCTTTATCTTAGGATAGCTAATGAATTGTATCTCAAGAGATTGGTAGTTGGTGGCTTTGATGGTGTATATGAGTTTAGTAAGGATTTCAGAAATGAAGGTATGAGTCGTTTTCATAATCCTGAGTTTACACAAATAGAGTTGTACGTAGCTTACAAAGACTACGAATGGATGATGAACTTAGTAGAAGAAATGGTAGAGAAAGTTGCCATCGATTTACACGGAACAACTGAAGTACAAGTCGGAGACAATATAATCAACTTCCAAAGACCTTGGAAAAGATATACCATGTATGAAGCAATTCAACATTTCACAGGTATTGACATCAGTGATATGGATGAAGACCAACTTCGTAAAACAGCGCGCGAGCTTCACGTTCCCGTAGATAATAGTATGGGAAAAGGCAAGCTTATTGATGAAATCTTTGGTGAAAAATGTGAAGGTAACATTATACAACCTACATTCATCACAGATTATCCAGTGGAAATGTCTCCTCTTGCTAAAAAGCATGCGACCAAACCAGGATTGGTAGAACGTTTCGAAGCCATTTGCAATAAAAAAGAGATTTGCAATGCATTCTCCGAACTAAATGACCCTATTGATCAACGACAAAGATTCGAAAGTCAATTAGAATTAGGTAAACGTGGAGATGAAGAAGCAATGGTATTGGATGAAGACTTCTTAAGAGCATTGGAGTATGGCATGCCGCCTACTGCAGGTCTTGGGATCGGTATGGACAGGTTGGCTATGATTATGACCAATCAAAACTCTATCCAAGATGTACTCTTCTTCCCACAGATGAAACCTGAAAAACAAGAAAAACCAGAGTGAAGTTAGCATGGAACCTACTTGCTGGAATTAGAGCTTTTGTTATATTTATAGCCATGGCAGTATTTATGCTTTC
This sequence comes from Saprospiraceae bacterium, assembly GCA_035299145.1. GTDB lineage: Bacteria > Bacteroidota > Bacteroidia > Chitinophagales > Saprospiraceae > OLB9. Next base: position 241,240 of record DATGWZ010000018.1, on the reverse strand, counting down.
ATATGCTATATCATGCATTGTATGGAAGCACAGTAAGAAACGTGCATTGAGATTAAGAAAAAATTATCTCAGATACGTTGGAATTCCAGTTTTAAATATTGATGTCATAAAAACAGGTGACCCAATTGATACTCCTGCTTTATATGTATGTAATCACCGATCATTCACTGATCCGATTGTGGTATGTAGGTATTTAAATGCTTTTGTAATCGCTAAAGCTGAAGTGGCGAACTATCCCATAATTAATAAAGGCGCAGAACTCACAGGTGTCATTTGGGTAAATAGACAGGATAAAAACTCTCGTACACAGACTCGGGATAAAATGGTCGAAACCATCAAAGCAGGATACAATATTCTTGTTTTTCCAGAAGGAACTGTCGGCAAAGATAAAGCGTCCCTACCCTTCCGAATGGGCACATTCCTAGAAGCAGCAGAAAATAATATTCCAGTTGTACCTATCGCTATTGAGTTTAAATCTCCAAAAGATATGTGGGTCTTAGAAAAATTTGTACCACAATACTTCCATCAATATTCTAAATGGAAGACCGAAGTGAAATTGACTTTTGGAAAACCAATGATGGGCAAAACTGGTGAAGAATTACATAAGCAAGCATATGAATGGATCAACACAGAACTAGACACCATGCAAAACGGATGGAGTCAAGCTTTTAAAGACTGACATCAAGGACTTTCTACTTTATTTCTTCAGCCTTATATACCATGTATTCGGTATCACCTTGCCAGAAAAATGCATTTTCTAGTTCATTATAATGAAGTCTTACATTCTTTCCTTCATACTGTTGAATAAGTTGGTAAGTAGCTTCATCTACCACAGAAAAGTCCCAAGTACTTGCTTTAGAAACAATGGTAGATCCTGCTAACTGCATTTGTCCTTCGTAAGTTTTGAATATTTTACCTTTCTTAGATATTTTGTATAAGACACCTGTTCTCGTACCTTCGCTCACTGTCATAGTGCGATAAAAATAGTAAACACCAGAAAATACAACAAGTGAAATAAGAGCAATCCAAAGTACTTTTGTGAAAAAAGATTTTGCTTTTTGTTTTGTTTGTTCGAAAGACATTTTTTGTTTTTACAATATTAATTTACATATAAATCAGATATTCATAACGAAATCAAATATGATAAAGTTTCATTAGGCATTATCATTTTTAGGAACAAATCTGATCGAAAGTGAATTAACACAATGTCTGGTATTTTTTACAGTTAACCTTTCACCTACAAATACGTGACCAAGGTGTCCACCACAATTATTACATAAGATTTCTGTACGACGTCCATCTTTGTCAGTGATTCTTCTTACAGCACCAGGTATTTCATCATCAAAAGCGGGCCATCCGCATCCAGAGTCAAATTTTGATGATGCATGATATAATTCGTGATTGCATCTCCTACAAATGAAGGTGCCGGGTGCAAAAAACTTATCATATTCTCCAGTAAAAGGTCTTTCTGTACCTTTATTTACGATGACATATTCTTCTTCGGGTGTCAGTGGATTATATTTGGTATCCATATTATTCTTTGATTAATTGACTAAATTTTTGTTTTAACTTATTGATTTTCGGTGGGATGACAATCGCACAATATGATTGCTCTGGATTAGTCTCAAAATAATTTTGATGATAATCTTCTGCTTTATAAAAAACATCAGCAGCCACAATTTCTGTCACAATAGGATCATTCCAAATTGTAGTAGCTACATTGGTTTTAGAATCTATTGCAATATCTTTCTGACTATCAGTTGTATAGAAAATCGCAGACCTATATTGAGTACCACGATCAGCACCTTGTCTGTTTAACGTAGTGGGATCATGTGTCGTCCAAAACACATCAAGTAAGGTGTTAAAAGATATTACACTCGGGTCATAAACCACTTCAATGACTTCTGCATGTCCTGTGGTTCCATTACACACCTCACGATATGCTGGATTTTTGATATGTCCGCCCATATAACCCGAAGCTACTGATGACACTCCTCTTAGTTTTTGAAAAACGGCTTCTACACACCAAAAACAACCCGCACCTAAATATACAGTTTCCATTTTTATTTCTTTTGTGTGATCCAAACAAAAATATAGGCTATTAGTTTGAGACTTTCCCAACCATAACAAAATCTTAAAGAAAAATATGTATTTTCGGGTTGAGTACTATTTGCCTTTCCCTTGTATTAATACCAATACTGTGTAGAACAAGATTTTGATATCTAAGCTAAGAGACATGTTTTCAATGTATAGAATATCAAACTTTAATCTTTGGAGCATCTGCTGTACATTGGATGCATAACCATATTTCACTTGGCCCCAAGATGTAATACCTGGTCGAACCTTGAGTAAGTGTTTGTAGTGTGGTGCTTCTTTTGTGATTAGATCTATGTAATATTTCCTTTCAGGTCTTGGCCCTACGATAGACATATCTCCTTTGATGACATTAAAGAACTGAGGAATTTCGTCAATTCTCCATTTACGCATTACTTTTCCCCAAGACGTAACCCTATTGTCGTTGTCATTTGATAATTGCGGACCATCTTTTTCAGCACCCACATGCATGGATCTGAATTTAATAATATTAAAAGGTAGACCATTCAATCCTATTCTTTCTTGTTTATAGAAAATTGGCCCCGGGGAAGATAGCTTCACTCTTAAGATGCTCATCAAAATAACTGGCAATAATATTAATATAGCGATGAAACTAATGGCATAATCCATAAGACGTTTTACCACCTTTTGCCAATTGGGCATTAACTCTTGTTCGATTTCAATTAAGACTGCACCATAGATATGATTCATTTTGACTGTTCCTACCATAATATCATAGGTATCAGGTATCACTTTGATCAATATCTGGTCTGAATAATCAAACAATGCGTCAAGAATAGCTTTCATTTTTGCATGTTCGGAAGTTTCCACAGCAATGATGACTTCTTCTATCTTATTTCGGGTCAGAATATTTTCTAGACTTTCTAATTTACCTAATTTGGGCAAGTATTTTTCTAAATGGTTGGTAGTCCGTCCGTTACTATCTATGAATCCGACAAAATTATGTCCTAAACTATATGGTCTTTGTTTGATTTCTTCGTAAAGATCTACTGCATTTTTGTCCCCACCTATGATGAGCGTATTATAGCTAATTTTACCTGCCTTTAGTCTTCGATTTGCAATGGTTAAGATGATCATTCTAAATGAAGCCGTAATCGAATAATGCAGGATAAATAGACGCATAAACAAATTCAAATAGGAAACTTGCTCTAATACTTTGTCATCCATGAGAATAGTAAAAAACAACAAAGTCACACCTAGTAAGGTCGTAAAAAAGGTGCTACCCAATGTCTCTAACCTTGAATATCGATAAATGTCACGATATTTGTCAAAAATCGAATAAATAATCATCCATATCACAGGAATAATAAGCAATCCTTGCCACAACTTAGCATCAGCAATAATATCAGAAAAAGTAATCTCAGGAAATTCTATAGATTTACGATATACAAAAAAGAAGAACCAAGCCAACAATGCAGCTAGAAAATCTCCCATCCTATAAATCAATAACTCTAATTTCCTTTGTTCCCTCATATTCTAAAAGTGAACGTGTTTGACATTATCTATCCAAATTTTTGAGGTAGCGCTTATTCCTGTCCTCCTAAAACCGATCGCAATTCTATAGCCATCATAATCTCTTGGTGATAATTTGTCCGTTAAGTCAATGTAAATCTTATTCCAATCTTGTTTGCCTGGCACAAAAACTAAATATTCTACTAACAAAACAGCACCTTGTCTTTTTGCTAAACCAATGGAAATCTCGCCTTCCCCTTTATAATCTAGCTCTACATAACTAGCTCCTCTGGAATTTTCTCCTGCAATTATTTCTGTTTGGCTTGCGATCTCAATAAAAGTCAAGTTATTTGTCAACTCAATTAGACCAGAATTATTACCCAAGGCTGAATCATCACTAACAATGCTCATATTAGTTGTAAGATTATTGTCCAAGTCAAAATCTAAAGAATTGGTCTGTTCAAAGCTTTCGTTTACTGGAATTTTCGCTGTAGCTACGTATTGAAATGTTGGGTTAAAAGAAATCACTTCTTCTGGTTCGGGTGAAATAACCCTTACATCAGATTTGTAAAAAGGATAAAAAACAGGTGTATCATTGATACCATTATTTCTGATACCTGCCAGAAGTGTGAGCTCTATATCTGAGCCTGTGAGTGTAATAGGAATAGAAGCAGGCAGTGGGAAAACACCCAAAATCTGACCATCAGCAAATGCCCAAATATCCGTTATTTTTTCAGTATCATTGACGCCATCTGGAAGAACCACCTTTGCATCAGCTATTTTAACAAAAGCAGGGATTGGGTCTTCGTTGTCACCTATTCCACAGGAACTTAATAATAAACTCCCTAAAATAAATATTAAAAATATGTGTCTATATATCATGCTCTAAAATAATTATGAAAGAAAAACGGCCAAAATATTTATTAAATTTCTAAAAAGGCCAATCCCTATCAAAAAAGTAAATGAAATGTCTTTTTAACGACCTACAGATAAACTACTATCTACTTAGTAAAAAATTACCATCATACAATTGTATCATTAAATAAGACTTATAAAACAATCTTGGACTGAATGATGTGTGCCAACTTTAAAGCACGATATCCATCATCAATAGTCACCAAAACATCAGATTGTCCCGTCACTGCATTGTAAAAATCACTCAACTCATCTTCTATGGCATTGTTCTTCATGATTTCAGGACTATCTATTATAATACGTTTCAAACCATCATTTGTATGTATCGTCATGCCAGAAAAATCATCATTTTCTACATTTTCTTCAATTTTGACTACTTGAGCCTCTTTTTCAAGAAAATCTAGGCTGATGTATGCATCGTTTTGGAATATTCTAATTTTGCGCATATTCTTCAAACTAATACGACTCGCCGTCAGATTTGCGATAGCGCCACCTGCGAATTCAATTCTTGCATTACAAATGTCGGGTGTCTTACTAACAATACACACACCGTTAGCCCTAACATCGACTACATCTTCTTTGATCATACTCAACACAATGTCCAAATCATGGATCATCAAATCAAGCACAACGGAAACATCTGTACCTCTAGGATTAAATAAAGCTAATCTGTGACCTTCAATAAACTTTGGTTTAAAATCTATATTTCTCAACGACCTGATAGCGGGATTATAACGCTCCACATGTCCGACTTGAACCTTTACATTATGTTTTTGAGATAGAGCTACCAGTTCTTCCGCTTGTTCTAGAGTTTCTGTAAGTGGTTTTTCTATAAAGACATGTTTGCCTGCAATGATCGCCTTTTTTGCTATCTCATAATGAAATACGGTAGGGCTGACGACATCGATACAATCTACATCACCTATCAATGCTTCTAATTCATCATATGCTTTGATCTGATGAGTTTCAGAGATAGTTTTTCTGATATCCTCATTTGGGTCATAAAACCCGACAAACTCAAATTTTGTATTTAATAAACACTTAAGATGTATTTTACCTAAATGTCCCACACCTACTAATCCTATTTTCACTATATATCCTATTTAAATTTGAATGGTATTACAGAACCACTCACGACAAAATCTATTAAAAACTAACAAATACAATATTCATACTATTTCACTTTAAACCAATGATACTAGATTCATATGTTTTTCAATATGACACCCATGATAGTGATCAACAAGACTAAAATGACAGCAATAGAAATGGAATTTTTAATATGCCCAATAAAAGTCAAAATATCGGATTTGAACTGTGGATATTTCGGTAAAATCTCAGTTTCCAATTTTGATTTATTAAAAATATGAGAAGAGTCAAATTCTACCTTGTTCTGTACCAATGTTTTGTACACTTTGAATACCTTAACCCTGAAATAAATATTCAGAAAAAGTAAGGCTACAAATATCCCAATGATTAAAAAAGTGAGCGTGGTTACCATATTTATTGCTAAGTGGCACAAAGCTAATAAAATATGTCTGTCTTACCAAAATGAGTGCTCAATAGTTTAATCATGCGATCTACTTTTTATTAATTCATCTCAAGCTAATTACAAAACCTAAATAAATTATGTAGTCAATTGACATAAATCGTTACTTTTGCATCATGGCAGCAAACACTTTTGGAGAGATATTCAGACTTACGACTTTCGGAGAGTCACATGGTAAAGGCATCGGTCTCATCATAGACGGATGTCCGGCAGGAATAAAAATAGATGAATTATTTATTCAATCTGAACTTGATAGACGAAAACCAGGACAATCTAAAATCGTTACCCAACGTAAAGAAGATGAGTCATTTGTCATTCAGAGTGGTGTATTCGATGGTTATTCTACAGGTACGCCGATCAGTATTTTCATACCGAATATGGACCAAAAGTCAAAGGACTACAGCCATATAGAACAAGTATTCAGGCCATCGCACGCAGACTATACATATCAAGCAAAATACGGTATCAGAGACCATGCTGGTGGTGGTAGATCTTCAGCACGAGAGACGGCTGCAAGAGTAGCGGCAGGTGCCATCGCAAAAATGATCTTAAATCAAGTAGGTGTGCAAATCACAGCATATGTATCTCAAGTAGGGCACGTCATAATGGACGAAAACAAGGAGATTCAGATAGATAACATCGAAAACAATATAGTCAGATGCCCTGATGATGAAACCGCACAAAAAATGATCGACCTCATCATGCAAGTAAAAAAAGAAGGCGATACGATAGGCGGAAACGTAGCTTGTATCATCACAGGTTGTCCGATCGGTCTAGGTGCTCCAGTTTTTGACAAATTACATGCAGATTTAGGTAAAGCTATGTTAGGTATCAATGCTGTCAAAGGATTTGAATATGGCTCAGGATTTGCTTGCGTGGCCATGCGTGGATCAGAACACAATGATGCTTTCATACAAAAAGATGGCAAAATTCAGACAAAAACAAATCATTCAGGTGGTATCCAAGGTGGTATCAGCAATGGTATGCCCATTCATTTTAATGTAGCGTTTAAACCTGTAGCCACCATCGTTTCAGGCCAACAAACAGTAGATATAAATGGCAATGAGTCCATCGCCGAAGGTAAAGGCAGACATGATCCATGTGTTGTTCCAAGAGCTGTACCTATCGTGGAAGCAATGGCCGCACTTGTTTTGGTAGATCATTTACTAAGGAATAAAACGGTTAGGGTTTAGAAGGTTGGTAACTAGCGAGTTATACTTTTAACACCTTAAAATTAAAAATAAGTTTCTTGCGATCTTACTACGACAAATTGAAAAGTAATTTATCTCAATCCCATCATAAATAATATTGCCATATAGCTGAAAAACAAAAAAGCCCTTATGATGCTTGACCATAAGGGCTTTAAATTTCCTTTTATTGTAATGGCAACTACTAATGTGCCGCGTCCAAACCTTTGTCCAATACGTCTTTGTATAAGATAGGCTCAGGATATTCTTTTTTAAATTCGTATCTTAGTACATCAAATGTCGTAACCAATCCTACCAACATACCATTGTCCACTACAGGTAATGCGTGAAAACGATTGTCTAGAAACAATTCAGCAGCAGTTCCTACCTTATCATCTATTTCCAACTTCACAAGTTTTTTTGACATGATGTCCTTTACTTGTATGCCGTCATAGTCTTCATGATTTGGACTATTTATCCATAAATCATAGGTGGTTACTAATCCTACCAATTTGCCTTCATCTACTATGGGAATGTGGTGGATACGTTTTGTTTTAAAAATATCTTTGACATGTGCCAAGGTACTTTCTGGCCCTAATGTGATTAAGTCCTTTATCATTATCGATTGGACACTTTCATTCATCATATATTTGATCCTTTTTGATTTGTTAAATAATTGATGCAAAGTACAACAAAAAAATTTATTTCTGAAAAAAAATGAAATATTATTTATTCATTTTGAAGCCCAAAGTACTAAGATTGTCTACAAACGCAAGCTTAATCAATATTCCATGTGTATGCAGCACCTACTGAAAGTCTTAATCCACCAGCCTTGTAAGGTAGTGAAGTTATTTTTTCTCCATTAAAAGTAACAGAAGGATTATCAGTATCTATTTCTTTTTCAGCAGTGCCTCCTTCACCTTCGAAAACTAGCTTTGGATTGCTATTCCCTGAAGCACTGTCGTACGAAATCTGACCTGTGATATGAAAATTTGGTGATAACGTATATCTTAGGTCTACTTGTGGAGAAAATACCAAAATTTGGCTTTTCAGCGTAATAGGTAATTCTGCTTCTTCAAAAATACTTTCACCCACTTGAATATACCCAGTGGTATTTTCAATAGACCCAAGGCCAAACCCATAATTTCCAAATCCAAGACCAATATTAGGCCTGACGATTAAAAATTTACTTCCTAAAGAAACAGGAATACTCCATCCAATAGAATACTCAAACAATCCACCAAAATTTTCACCTAATGACAAGTCGATAAATAAACTATGGCTTAAGCCACTATACCTTCTCCAACTGTAGTCAATCTGAAGACCAAAACTGTTATAACTATCTGCTACAACCGTATTGGCAGAAAAGAAATCTGGCGCAGGAGACTCATCCAAAAATGAAGTAACAATAGTTCCTGGATCTGTATTCAATGTTCTCGGTCCGAATTTTATACCAAGGCTTCTATACCTATCAGGCAAAGATGATGAAGCTTTCTTTTTTGGTTTAAAAAAGTCATCAATACCATTCGCTATAACCGATTGAGAAAAAGCTAACACGCAACTTATAGTTACAATTCGTAAAAAAGTGTTCATAAATTATTTATTTAGTTTTAAAATGAATTGCAAAAGTATCATTTAAAACTAAACTCTTAAATTTTATAACAACTATCTATTAGTATTTATTAGTCATCATAAGCTTACAATTTCTTCTTAAGTGACAGAAGCTCATCTCTCAGTTGGGCCGCAGTGATGAAATCCAAATCCTTAGCTGCTTTTTTCATTTTGGCTTCTGTGTCTGAGATCAATTTTGACAATTGATCTTTGGACATGTATGCAATGATAGGGTCTGCTGCTAGGCTATCACTTGCATCTGGCTCGATGTAGGCAACTGGTTTTTTACCCCTGATATCTAGGATTGATTTTTGGGCCATGATATCTTCTTTGGACTTAAATATGGTCGTCGGCGAGATATTATGTTCTTGATTATAAGCTATTTGGATAGCTCGTCTTCTATTGGTCTCATCCATAGTCATCTGCATACTACCTGTGACTTTGTCTGCATAAAATATTACCAATCCATTAGAATTCCTTGCAGCTCTACCCGCTGTCTGCGTCAATGACCTGTTATTTCTCAAAAAACCTTCTTTGTCCGCATCCAATACTGCTACTAATGATACTTCAGGTAGATCCAATCCTTCTCTCAATAAATTGACACCTACCAACACATCAAACTCTCCCAATCTCAAATCTCGTATGATCTCTACCCTATCCATCGTATCTACTTCGGAGTGGATGTAGCGCACTTTTATATTTAGTTTTGTCAGGTACTTGGTAAGTTCTTCAGCCATACGTTTTGTCAGCGTAGTGACCAAGACTCGTTCATCTTTCTCAATCCTTTTTTGGATTTCTTCTAGTAAGTCATCTATTTGATTGAGACTAGGACGTACTTCTATTGGTGGATCTAGTAATCCTGTAGGCCTAACGATCTGCTCTACGACGATACCTTCTGTTTGCTCTAACTCGAAGTCTCCGGGTGTCGCACTTACGTAAATCACTTGATTGATAACTGACTCAAACTCTTCAAAACTCAGTGGTCTATTGTCCATTGCAGAAGGAAGTCTAAAGCCAAAGTTGACAAGATTTATCTTTCTTGCTCTATCGCCGCCCCACATACCGCGCACTTGTGGTAATGTTTGATGGCTCTCATCTATGATCATTAGGTAATCTTGTGGAAAATAATCCAACAAACAAAATGGTCTTGTACCTTGTCTTCGTCCATCAAAAAATCGAGAGTAATTTTCTATACCATTACAATACCCCAATTCTCTGATCATTTCTAGATCAAAGGTCACACGTTCTTTAATTCTTTGTGCCTCTAGGTATCTGCCTTCGGCTTCAAAAAATTTTTCATGATTATGGAGTTCATCTTCTATATCGCGAATGACCGCATTCAGTCTATCTTTGGGTGCTACATAAAGATTGGCAGGAAAGATGGCAGCGTGTTCAAGGGCAGTGATTCGTTTGCCACTTTCTATTTCTAGTTGCTCAATGATTTCTATTTCATCACCAAAGAAAATGACTCTGTACCCATAGTCCACATAAGGCAGATTGATATCAACAGTGTCGCCTTTCACACGGAAAGTACCACGTCTAAAATCTGTCTCCGTACGACTATACAAACTCTGGACTAGACTATATAAAAAAGCATTTCGGCTGATGACTTGGCCTTTTTCTATCCTGATGATACCGGTTTTGTAGTCTTCAGGATTGCCCATACCATATATACAAGACACGGATGAGACTATGATCACGTCTCTTCTACCTGACAACAGCGAAGATGTTGCTCTCAGTCTGAGTTTATCAATTTCTTCATTGATCTGAAGATCTTTTTCGATGTAGGTGTCGGAATGGGTGATATAAGCTTCTGGTTGGTAGTAATCGTAATAAGACACGAAATACTCCACCGCATTATCAGGAAAAAACTCACACAACTCTGCGTACAACTGTGCCGTCAAAGTCTTATTGTGGGTCAATACCAAGGTCGGTCTTCCCATTTCAGCGATTACATTGGCCATGGTAAAAGTCTTACCTGAACCTGTTACACCAAGCAATACTTGGGCACGTTCGTTTTTCTTTAGGCCCGCTATGAGTTGTTCGATTGCTCTTGGCTGATCGCCTGTTGGTTTGTAATGGGATGTTAAGCTATAAGACATGGACTATTAACAGATAAAGTGCAAATGATGTTTAAGCGAATTTTAGAAAACAACTTTTTCTTAAAGAAATTTATTGCTAAAAAATTTAGATGTTATCTTAAAGAAAAGATGTATTTATTGTTTTGATTTTTTAAAAAGGAATTATATCCGTTTTTTACGGTTAATTACAAATAAAATTTGTTTTCTAAGGAAAGAAGTCATAGTGTATTATTTTTAATTTTGAAATTATCAGTAATCGAGAATTATGGGAAGTTTATTTGTTGATGTTGATTTTAAATCCGGCTGCTTAGATGTTTGGAAAAACCGCAAGTGTGTCGTAGGTTTGTTGTGGAAATAAGTAAGTTGTGTGCAAGCATATTTGGACGAACAATAAATTTAAAATATAAAAATGTTACAACTAATTGGACTAATTGCAATTTCCTGGTTACTAATTCGGCTATTTGAAAAAGGGAACTTATCAGTTTTAGGCTTGACACCTACAAAGGCCAGACTGAAATATTTTACACTTCTTTTCATCGTTTCTGCTATGCTTTCTGCGACAGCTTTTCTTTTGAGAATGTATTTTGCAAAAGAAGAATACACGATAACCCAATCTTTAACAGCAAAGTCAATTTTACTTGAAACTTGGTATCAGTTCAGGACAGTTTTAACAGAAGAATTGCTTTGCAGAGGCGCGTTACTTTATATTCTGATTAAAAAAATCGGACAGACAAAAGCTATTCTTATTTCATCTATGATTTTTGCAGTATTGCATTGGATAAATGCAGGCGTTTGGGGCAACTTGACCCAAATGACCATTGTGTTTACTTTTACATTTGCAATGGGTCTTTTGTTAGCTTATTCTTACGCTAGAACATTTTCATTACTTATTCCCTTTGCAATTCATTATGGTTGGAACTTGACTCAGAATTATATTTTTCCAGATACTCCGACTAGCAATCACATTTTTACTTTAGTAACTCCACCACCAACTGTGACTATTTCGTATCTTGCTTTCTTTACAATGCTTTTACTTCCAAAAATATCTGTACTTGTTATTGACTATTTAATCGTAAAACAACATCGACAAGTTGACGTACCCTCGAAAAATGCCAGCACATAACACGGGTTTTGCGTCAGGCGGGGTGACGTGCAAACTTGAAGCTTTGTGCTTCCATTCAAGTTCAGTGCAGGCAGACAGTTTTGTGCTCCGAAACCCGCCCCAACGCAAAGCCCGAAACCGTTATGTCTTATTAGATATGAAACTAATAATTCAAATAGTAGTTTGCCTGATAACCTTTATTTCAATTCGAGCTCAAATTGCAACAGAATTTGGTGCCACAATTAAATGGGATCAAAATTTTGATCACGCCAAATACATGATGGATGGACTTGATACAATTACTAATGATTCAATTTTATTTTATATTGAAAAATATATTAGACAAAACGAGCAAGGCTTAGTACTTGAAGAATTAATTTTTTCCAGCCTCAATACTTTAAGCTGTGATGATGAAGGGCCAAAATTAACAAGTTATTGGACAAGTTACTTTAAAACTGAAGAGATTAAGGAAATTGGAAAAATTATGTGCAATTGTAAGTATAGTGATTTGCTATACTTTTACAAGTCTGGACAAATAAAGAGATATGAAAAATTCGATGGGTTAGATTTGATTGATTCAAATCCCAATAATGGTTATCTTAACTGCACATATCTTGAATATCACCCAAATGGAAGGATAAAAACAACCGGAGCATACAAACTTATTGAAGAATACGTACCATATTATATCTCTGATGCTGAAACATATAAAGAAGTTGAAAATTGTTGTATTTTGTGCCAAAATCTATCAAAATTGGAGAATGGGTGATAATGACAACTTACGAGAAATTCAAGAATCAAAGGTGTAAAGTATTATTGTGATGAATTCTTCTAACTTCGGGAAAATTACAGATAGATATCTTGGAATAGATATAAATGAGTTAAAAAAAGGTAACAAGAAATAAAAAGTGTTATGTGTAATATTACAACGATAAAACAACGACTTTTGACAATAGCGATTTTCGGACTTTTGACAACTTTAATAACTAGTTGTGGTTCTGACAATCTAGGTACAACTAGTTTGGAAAAAATCACCTTCCCAACTATTGAGTTTTCAATTTCTGCAACATCAGACACGACTGTTTTCGGACCGCAAGGAACTCATTTTTTTATTGAAAAAGAAACATTTCAATTTCCAGACGGTACTCCCGTGACCGATTCAATAAAAATTTCTTTAAAAGAGTTTTATAAAAAATCTGACATTGTATTGGCTGATTACTTAACTGAATATAATGGAAGATTTATTGAAAATGGTGGAATGATTTATGTTACTGCTAGTTCGAAAGGACAGGTTATTGAAATAAAAGAAGACAAAATAATTGTGGTTCATTTTCCAAAATCACAAGACAAAGATAAAGAAATGGACCTGTCTTATGCTGATCAAAATGCTAATGACACCTCCTTTACTAATTGGATGGTTAAAACACCTGATTTGGAAAAACTAGTTGCTAAATTGGGTAGTTGGGGTTACGAATGGGTGAGTGAAGATGATTCAACAGAATTTCTATTAGTTCCAAAGAATGGCGTTGACACTGCCGATTTCTTGAACCATATTCATATTTCAAACTTCATAAGTACATATAACTTTTCTAAAACCACGCTTAAAGCTATTAGCCAATGTAATGATGGATTGGGTGTGAGAACAGAATTTATAATAGATAAAAACGGAAAAATAAAGAACCCAGAAATTTGCTCAGCTATTAGCAATGTTGCAGCAAAGGAAATTTTACAATTTCTTCGCCAGTTACCAGATTTTAAACCTGGAAAAAACAATAAAGGCGAAATTATTGAACGTCTTGGACTGGTCACTATAAACACTGAAACCGTTCGGATTCAGAGCACAGACGCGGAGTATCTCAGATCATTCGACAGCAAATATTCTAAATATAAAAACAAAGCGATTAAGAATATAAATGATGCAGAATTAAAATATCATGTTTTCAGTGTACCAAAACTTGGCTGGATAAATTGCTACCGATTTTTAGAATCTAAAATGACCACTGATTACATAGTGAAAACTCAGGAGAAAGACACTAAAATCAAAATGGTTTTTAAAGATATTAACGGAGTATTAATTGCAAACTCGAAAGATGGAAAATTCGTTTTTTCAAATGTGCCTTTAGGTAGACAAGTTACTATTGTGGGCATTAAAAACATAAATGGACAATTTCATACAGCATTTCAGGAAACAACAATTTCTGACAAACCATTAGAAACATTAGTGTTTAAAGAAACGACCTTGACAGAATTTAAACAACTACTTGAAAAACTTAACTAAACATACAACGCATAACCAGCACCTACCCAAAAGGCGAGGTTTCGTGTTCCAAAGGTCAGCCGCGGCTGGAGATTAATCAAATCTTAGTTTTTCAAATAAAGTTTTGTGGTAAAAGTCCCGCTCTTCGGGTAGCTGGAAACCGTTATATTGAAAACTGGAAAAAATACATAATTTTCCCAAAAAAGTTAAAAGAATAATATCTATGATTTACGGTTAATTACAAATAAAATTTGTTTTCTAAGGAAAGAAGTCATAGTTTATTATTTTTAATTTTGAAATTATCAACAAACGATACTTTTAGGATGTTTATTGGATGATGTTGATTTTAAATCAGGCAGCTTAGATGTTTGGAAAAACCGTAAGTTTGTCATAAGTTTGTTGTGGAAATAAGTAAATTGTGTGCTATTTAAGAGGCTATCGTAACACAATAATAAAACTTGACATCTGAATAATAAAGTGACTTTACATAAATTTAATAAGTATCAAATGACAAAGAAACTATTGTTGACCATATATGCTACTATGTTGGTTGTTTCAGGCTATTCACAATATCCTCCCGTATTTGAAAATAGTATCTATGGAAACAACCCTAAAGCTGGGAAATATGCCAATGTACGGGGTTTTAAAATGTATTATGAAATCTATGGAAAGGGCGAGCCACTGCTTTTAATTCATGGCGGAATTGGCTCTATCAATAATTTTTCTGGACAAATTCCTTATTTCGCAAAGCGTTATCAAGTAATTGTAGTGGATGGCAGGGCACATGGAAAGTCTGTTGACCCTACCGATTCATTGAGTTATGAAATGATGGCAGAAGATTTTAATATTTTTTTGGACTTTCTAAAAATCAAATCTTGCTACGTTATAGGCTGGAGCGATGGCGGAAACAATGGTTTACTTTTAGCTATTCACCATCCTGATAAAGTAAAGAAATTGGTCGTAACTGGTGCGAATGTTTGGATTGATGAAAGAGCTTTGCCATCTGACATGTCTATGTCGTTGCCCGATACTTATCTTGATTCGTTATTACAATTACCCAAAACGGCCAAGGTGAAAAATGATATAAAACTTTGGAATTTGCACTACTATGAGCCCAATATTTCGTTAGCTCAATTAAATTCGATTCAATGTCAAACGCTTGTGATAGGTGGTGACCATGATTTGATTTTGCCAAAACACACTTTGCTAATTGCCGAGAATATTCCTAAATCAAATTTATGGATAGTGCCTAATTCAGGGCATTCAACTTTAATACACCACAGAGATTTATTCAATAAAACAGTAGACGACTTTTTTAAAAAACCATACAGGATAATTAAAGGGATGGATCGTTTAAATTGACGGGGAAACATTTTTTTAAGGGATATTTCATGGGACAAAAAACGGCACATAACAATGCACATAACGAAAGGCTTGCTATCGCTATAACCATCTTATGTGCTGGCCGTTATATTGAAAACGAGAAAAAATACATAATTTCCCCAAAAATACTAAAAAGAATAATATCTATGATTTACGATTAATTACAAATAAAATTTGTTTTTTAAGAAAAGAGTCATAGTGTATTATGTTTAATTTTGAAATTATTAGCAATCGAGAATTATAGGAAGTTTATTTGTTGATGATAATTTTAAATCTGGCTACTTAGATGTTTGGAAAAACCGCAAGTGTGTCGTAAGTTTGTTGTGGAAATAAGTAAGTTATACTCAATTAAAACCTAATTAGAATTAATGAAAGAAAATCGCCCTGTCAAACTACTACTTAAATACAATCGAAATGATTTCGAAAAGATTTTTTTTGGTGAATCTGTTTGGAAAACTTATTTAGATGATGGAAGGAAAGACTCTCTTATCGTCTTCGCTGTTTTTAGCGCATTGCTAGGGCTGTTTTTGGTAGTTTGGAAGCTTGTTGGTACATTCTATTGGATAATAATTCCACTTGTGCTTTACTGGTTGTTTCAAGGGATATTGCTTTTTCTTGGTACACTTGAATTTAGAAAATGGTATCAAGCAATATTAAGAATTTCCAAAAACGAAGAAGAGTATCAGAATAGCGAACTTCAACTTTGTGAAAATTGGTTGATATTAAAGACAAAGAATAATGAATATCGGTATAATTACGATAGTTTGAAATATGTCGAAATTAATGAACAAAATGTCAAAGTTTATTTTCAAACCGGGGAACCGTTGTTTTTTCCGAAAAGCTCATTTAATTTGAAAGATTTCGATATATTTATAAAAGAATTAAATAAACACACGACTGATAATTTAAACTGAGTACAACATTTCGTCATACTATGAAAGACCTTGTAACAATATCAGAATTAATAGAGCTTGTTAGAAAACAACAACCTGAAAGACAAGACATAATAACTGCTTTGACAAAAATTGTAGGTGGTTATTGGGAAAATAAAGCGTATTTTAGAATTGTAAATTCTGACAATGCCAATAAATTAGGAGCAGAATGGCAATTCGACGAAACCATAATTTTAAAACATGAAAAAATTGGAACAATTATTAAAGACTACTTAAAAGACAAACGAATTGGTGGAATTGAATTTTATAAATTAATTGACTGACAATGAAAAATAAGAAGACGATTTTCATATTGACAATAATCTTACTCATTGGTAGTTATGGACTTTGGAAATCTAATAAAGATTTTCTTTTACTTTGGAATTCTAACACAATCAATGTAACAACAAAAAATCCATTAAGTAATAACAAAGTGAAAATTGAATATGGATTTAATTCTATAAATAGAAAGTCAGACAAAGAAATGTTTACGGACAGAAAGGCAAAAATAATTCTGTATGATGGTAAAGGAAAAGAAAAACTAGAAAATGAATATGGAGAAAATGATTTTTTAATTACTTATGATAACAAATATTATTTTTCATTTAGACAATTCAAACTTAACAGAAGACACCAACACACATATAATTTCTATTTGACAAAAAAATATAATAAGATGTATTTAAGTACAGAAATTAATGGACAAGACGGAATGAAATTTGAAAGAGAAATGATAGAAGTTGAAAATGCAGATAAATATTTACTCAATGTGCCAATAGATAGTGCAAGTACAATTGACAACATGATAGAATTAAAAAATAAATAAATCGAAAAAGTACGAACGCACAAAAGCGGTTTGGCAAAAGTGGGGCTTTATTGTTTAATTGAACTTTTGTACTTTTTAATCCACACCTTCGCCAAGAACAAAAACGTTAGCAAGAAGCATAAAACCGAATCCAATACACAAAATATTTTAGGATGAATGAGCCATTTATAAATTATTTAAACGATACAATTAAAGAATTAATTATATCTGCTAAAGAAATTAAAAATACTGATGATTTTAATAAAGGTTTGAGAATTGGGTTCTATAAAACAATTTCAATTCTTTTGAGTCAGGCCAATGCTTTTGGCGTGTATGAAAAACTAGATAGCGAAATCAGAGATTTTAATCTTGAAAGCTTGATTTGATAAAACTTAAAAATGCCATTTGCTAACAACCGTTTTGCGCCATTGTTGGGCTTAGGACTTATCAGCTAGCTTTTGGCTTTATTTTTTTATTTTTAGAAAGTAATCATTTCATAACTTTTCGGTATATTTTTTTTACAGCTGTGATAAAGACAGCAACTGTCGCAAAGCGGCATTACGTTACCCAACATTATAAAAAATGAAGCAACAATTGATAAATAGGTGGAATAATTCTGACAATTTACTAGATATTATCAAGACCAATAGTAGTGGATTTTCAGATGATTTGGTTGATTTAAAAGGACTTCCTTTTGGTTCCAAAAAATTAAGAACTAACTTACAAAATATAAAAATGTCATGGATTGACTTTAGCTATTCAAACTTTGAAGAATGCAATTTTACTAATAATACTTTTGCCAACTGCATTTTTAATTATGTAACATTTGTCGAATTAAGGCAATGGAATTGTAAATACATAAACTGTACTTTTATATATGCAGATTTCAGAAATGCTACACTTGGCTTAGATACCTCGTTTGATGGATGCATATTCAAAAAATGTAAGTTACAAGGTAAATATTTTGATTTTGGCACTCAAAATAAATTTATAAATTGTGACTTTATAAATTGTAATATTCAATCTGCGTGGATTCTATCAATTACATTTGAAAATTGCATTTTTTCAAGTAAGTTTTTAAATGTTCGATTTTCTGGCTCTAAGGAAGCTGATTTAAGAAATCAACACGTCAAAAATACTTATCCTGCAACTCTCCTTAATTGTAAAATGATTGATTCTATATTTAAAGGAGTCGAAATAATGGATGGGGCAATAATAAAAAATACTTTATTTCCTGATCAAAAAAGTGAAAGATTTAATAATGATAGGATTTACTATGAATAAAAATAACGGTGGCTAATACGCAATATAACCAAAAAGGGCTTTAGTGGTATGCGAAGTTCATCGCCCGTATCAATTTCATTGTATCTTAATAGGGACGTTCTCTGCAATCCCTTTAAGTCCATATTGTCAAACTATTATAGTTCATAACATGAAAATAATAATAAACATCTATTAGTACAACTTATCTATAATGTTATCCAGAAAAATCCCACATCCATAGTTAAGTCTGTATCACACCAGGGTTAAATTTCTCAACGATGCCGTGATCTGCCATTTCGATTCCCTTTGATATAAATTCTCTTGTTTTCCTTGGATCAATGATGGCATCTACCCACAATCTAGCAGCCGCATAATATGCTGAAGTTTGCTCATCATAGTTGGCTTTCGTTTGTTCAAATAATGCTTGTTCTGCTGCAGGATCAGGTGCTTGCCCACGTTTTTTAAGTGTGGATACTTGTATTTGTGTCAATACTTTTGCAGCTTGCGTGCCACCCATGACTGCAATTTTTGCAGTCGGCCATGCGACGATAAGCCTGGGGTCATAAGCCTTACCACACATGGCATAATTGCCTGCGCCATAAGAATTGCCCATTACTACGGTAAATTTTGGTACTGTGGAATTGGCTACTGCATTGACCATTTTTGCACCGTCTTTTATGATACCACCATGTTCTGATCTTTTTCCCACCATAAAACCTGTCACATCATGCAAAAACACAAGTGGAATCTTCTTTTGATTACAATTCATGATAAACCTAGTCGCTTTATCTGCAGAATCAGAATAGATCACTCCTCCAAACTGCATTTCTTTGGCAGCGTTTTTAACGACCATTCTTTGATTTGCTACAATACCTACTGACCATCCATCGATACGAGCATAAGCACAAATAATAGTTTTGCCATAATCTTCTTTGTATTGAAGCAATTCTGAGTCATCTACCAATCTTTTCAGTATCTCTACGGTGTCATAAGGTTTCGTTGAGTTTTCTGGAAAAAGACCTAGAATTTCATTACTATCAAATTTTGGCTCTTTAGCTGTTACCCTATCAAATCCTGCTTTCTGACCATGACCTTGTTTAGAAATCAAATTCCTTATGGTATCCAAACAAGTTTTGTCGTCAGGCATCTTGTAATCTGTTACACCCGATATTTCGCAATGAGTAGAAGCACCACCTAGCGTCTCTTGGTCTACATCTTCGCCGATAGCTGCTTTCACAAGATATGGACCTGCCAAAAATATGGAGCCTGTACCTTCTACGATCAATGCTTCATCAGACATAATGGGCAAATAAGCACCACCAGCCACACAGCTACCCATAATGGCCGATATCTGTGGAATACCCATGGAAGACATCTTGGCATTGTTTCTAAACATACGTCCGAAATGTTCCTTATCGGGGAAAATCTCGTCTTGCATCGGAAGGTAAACACCAGCACTATCAACTAAATAAATGATAGGGATATGGTTTTCCATGGCTATTTCTTGCGCTCTCAGGTTCTTTTTTCCTGTGATAGGAAACCATGCACCTGCTTTTACAGTGGCATCATTGGCTACGATCATAACCATACGACCTGCCACTTTGCCCAAACCTGTTACGACACCTCCAGCAGGGCAACCTCCATGTTCTTTGTACATGTCGTAACCTGCAAACGCTCCAACTTCAAAAAAAGAACTGTCTTTATCTATCAAGTAATCTATTCTTTCTCGAGCAGACATCTTGCCTTCTTGGTGTAATTTTTCAATCCGTTCTTTACCACCACCTAAATATATTTTATCCAATTTATGCAGGAAATTTGCAATGGTAAGTTGATGTGTATCTTCGTTTTTATTAAATTCTAAATCTATTTTGCTCATAACTGTGACTACTTCTGAAGGGTAAATATACAAATCTTTCTTTGGTAAGAAAAAGCCTATAAACAAAAACTAGAATTTTGGTAAGATGTTTTGAAAATTATTAAGAATCAAGTCCGTTTTACTATCCGTGAGTCACCTCCGAAAAGTCCTTCGTACAAATAATTGAATAATTGCATTTTCTATTTAATTGATAATCAAACGTTTCCCTTTAGGGTCAGGGTAAAAAACGGTTGATTATCAATCTATTTGTATTTTTGGAGTAGACTCAACCATTAAGGGGTTAAGAGAAGTTAAGTTTTCTTGGAAAATATTACGGCATCACAAACTTGTATGGATAAGCACCAGGATATTTTTTATAGATTCCTTCAAATAGAATCTCTTTATTACTTTGTGACTCTAAATATTCTATCAAAGCAGTTACAGATGTCACTTCTTTATCATTTACCCTAGTGATGACATAACCAGGTTCCATTTTGGTATTCCCAATGATACTTCCCATTTTTACTGAGACGACAACGACACCATTAGGTGCAAATACAGATTTTTCATAGCTGTCCATATCACGAAGTTCAAATCCCAATTCCTTCAATATCCCATCTTCTCTCACGGCTACTAGCTCCGTCGAGTTTATTTGGTTTTTTAGCTTTGCTTTTGTAGACATTACTTCACCTGCCCTAACGTACATTACTTCTATCACATCACCTGGTCTATAAGCAGCTACTTGTTCCATAAATTCTGCAGTGTTCTTTGTTTTTGTACCATTGATGCTTATCACTACGTCTTCATTTCTCAGTTTTGCATCTGCAGCACTTCCGCTTTTAAATACAGATGCCAAATATACACCAAAAACTTCTGGAAGGTCGAGACGTTTTGCCATTTCATTATCTACATTTTCGATCTCAATTCCTAAAAAGCCACGCTGAACAACGCCAAACTCTTTTAGGTCAGCAATGACTTTTCTAGTAAGATTGGCAGGTATGGCAAAAGAAAACCCTTCGTATCTTCCTGTATTGCTAAGGATAGCAGAACAAATCCCAACCAAATCTCCCCTTGTATTAATCAAAGCTCCTCCACTATTTCCAGGATTAATGGCAGCATCTGTCTGGATAAATGATTCTATGCCTTGGTTTTCTAGCAAATTGATATTTCTAGCTTTGGCGCTTACTATGCCGGCAGTTACTGTAGATTGAAGTCTGAATGGGTTGCCTATAGCCATGACCCACTCTCCTATTTGGAGAGAATCAGAATTGCCAAAGACAAGATAGTCCATATTTTGCACTTCTACTTTTAGCAAAGCCAAATCAGTACTTGGGTCAGTACCAACAAGATTAGCCACAAAGACCCTATTATCGCTAAATAGAACTTCTATATTTTTTGCATCAGCCACCACATGATGATTGGTCACTATGTATCCGTCTTGGCTAATGATGACACCAGAACCAGAATTCATAGCCGTATTATTCTGATCTGTCTGGTTGGCGTCAGATTTAATAAAGACGACTGCTTTACAACTTTCTCGGGCAGCAACTACAAAATCAGTGGGCGTAGTAGATCGGTAAGCATTCTGAAAGCGATCGGAAAATTGAATATCACTTTCTGCCACACCGATAGCTTTATTTACTTGATCATTGTACCAGTGATTATATGGATTGATATAATAATGATATACGGTGATAAATCCAAAGGAAATCAACACCGAAAAACAACAGCCATAAAGAAAGTATTTCAGATTTTTGTTCACTTTATATATTAAAGAATAATAAAATATAATGCAAATATATAGTATTTTTTGAGACATTAGCATTTTAAGATTCACTTTTACTTTTCTCTAACAATTTATTTGTTGTGCCACATATAAATAATAATTGGTAAAAGGATGACAAACTTTACCTTTGAGACTTTGTTGTATTCAGATCAAAAGATAATAAATGTTGCTTACTTTCCAGAAATATCAAGGTACGGGAAATGATTTTGTCATGATAGATCAACGTACACATAAGTATATTGACCATAATGACCAAAAACAAATAGCCTTTTTATGCGATAGGAGATTTGGCATCGGTGCAGATGGACTCATACTGTTAGAACCGTCTGAAATTTATGACTTCAAAATGGTATATTTTAACGCAGATGGTCGCCAAAGTACCATGTGTGGCAATGGTGGAAGATGTATTGTACATTTTGCGTGGTCACTTGGTGTTTGTGGTGAAGAAACGAGTTTCGAAGCCATTGATGGATTGCACAAAGGAAAAATATTAGGTAAAGACTCAGTTAGTATTCAAATGTCTGATGTACAACACATTACTATTAAACCAGACCAAACTTATGTATTAAATACTGGATCACCACATTATGTAAAACTGCTTGACCACCTTCCAGATAACATCAAAACATCTGGTGCAGAAATCAGGTATAGTGAAGACTACAAAAAAGAAGGCATCAATGTAAATTTTGTCAAAATAAACGAAAACGACATAGAAGTTGCTACATATGAGCGTGGTGTAGAAGACGAAACACTCTCGTGCGGCACAGGAGTCACTGCTGCTGCCATCGCCACATACTTAGATAAACAAGACAGCAATAACCTTGTAAATATTCAAACAAAAGGAGGACAACTATCCGTAAGTTTTGAACAAGATGGACATACTTTTAAAAATATTTGGTTAACCGGACCAGCAACTAAAGTTTTTAATGGGGAGATAGATATTTAAAGTAGAAAGACGTTTAAAGTGGATTGTTTAAGGTCGAATGTTGAGTCAGCTACGAACAGTCTTTGATTTACACAGCAGCAAAAAAAGATTACTAATTCATTGATAATCAAAGATTTTACTTTAGGTTGTAGGGTAAAAAAAGCTGATTTTCAAATTTTAAGTGTTGTATTCACAAGAAATTCTAAATATGACTTTCTTACCTTATGATTTGAGTGTTAAGTAACCTGTCTGGAACATTTACATCTTCACACTACTTTTTACCAAAATTGATTTGTAAGCTAATATTATATGTCCTATCTAATTGAGACACATCAGAACCCAAAATTGTATTGACTGGATTTGCATTTGAACCTTGAGTAGGTGGCAACTGGAACACAAATTGTTTGTATTTAACATTGGTTCTATTCATGATATTAAAGACTGTAAAACCAATTTTAGCTACATTTGAGAAGAGTTTAAACTGATAATTCAATCCGATATCAACACGATGATATGCGGGTAGATTACGTATACTTTTACTAATATCTAAGTTATTTCTATCCATATTATTGCCCAAAACTGAAAGATCTAAATATGGTCTACCTGAAGCTGTAATGTAATGCACCGAAAAACTAAAATCCTTATAGCTGTAGCTATTTAACCATTTCAACTGATGTCGACTATCCTCAGATGATGGGAAAAACTGATTTTTAAATATCTCTTTAAATCTATTTTCTGACTTGCTAAGCGTGTAATTTAACATGCTAAACCAAGCTTTTCTTTCATATGAAAGTGACACATCCATACCATAAACCCTACCATCACCCTGAAACAATTTAAAGCTTTGTGGTGGCGCTTGCATATTAAACTGTCGCAATCCTGGTCTTTGGCTAGCGTGGATAATTGCCCCATCCAAAGTACAATAATAACTCTCAAAATCTAATGAAAATCGATCCCAAAACTTAGATAAGCCCAACATAAAATTAGTGCCAATTCCAACGGGTACATTCTTTCCATTACTTAGGGCAAAAAACGATTGTTTCTGCCCCAAGATACTTTCGTGTTCAAATTGCCGTACATATTGTGCATGTTTACCTGCCGATGATTTTAACATCCACTGATTTCCTATTTGATAACTCATAAAAATCTGTGGTAAAAAATAAGCTTTTTCTAATGCATGCAAATAAGTCACCCTGAATGATGGCTTTACATAAAATTTATCTTTTGCACCTAAGTCCACTGAAGAGAAAATACCCGATTCTATTCCGATTTGATTTATTTCAAAAGTAGCATTTCTATTATTTTCTATGTACAGTACATTGTCATGATTTATATACTCCATTCCCACCATCCAATTTACAACCTTTTTGCTTTGTAATGTAAATTTCAAACCTTTGTCTGTGATGTCGTTCGAGTTCTGAATGGAGACAGTATCTCTCTCGATTCCTGCCATGGTACGCTGAAAAAGCTTACTTACTATATCATAACTACTAGAAAAACCAGTCTTGTAGACATGTGTTGTCAATAGTAAATCATTATTCTCATATTCATAATTCAGTCCAAATGTCTTATTATCCCAAAAATTCTCTTGACTGAAAGATTCTTCGTTAATGGTAAGATTTTTGATTTTAAAAGTCGATTCATATTTGTCAGAAAAATGATCAGAACTTCTGAAAAAATTCACATCCAAATGATGATTTTTGTGCTTAAAATATAGTTTGCCATTCATATCATAAAAATCAAATGATGGACGCGATACAACACTATTATTGGTATTCCGTGGTTCATCGGATTCTAGATTATTCCGCATAGACAAGTCATAAAATTTTGACTCAACAAGATTTGTATATGTCTTCCTTGCTGCAAATTTAAAACCCAAACCTTTAGCAATAGGAGCGTTTATAGCAATGCCAGAGTTCAATAAATTTAAGTCTAGACAAGCATTAAACTGTTCCACAGAATCTTTACTTTTAAGTTGTAACATACCTGATGTTCTACCACCATATGTCACAGGAATATTATTTTTATAAAGTGCTATATCTTGTATGTATTTAGAATTAAATGCTCCAAAAAGACCATAAAAGTGATCCGCTTTATATATGGGCATTTCATCCAAAACAAGTAATGTAGCTTCTTCTTGTGATCCACGAATACGAAGTGAAGCTTTGGAGTCATCATGTGCAGCAACTCCTGAAATCAATTGAATACTGCGACTTGCGTCGTTCAAAAAGATACTAGAATTTGACAACTGATCTAAAAATCTTTGACTCAATCCTACAGATTGGTCATTATTGAATTTTACATTTTTATGTAAAGTTTGAACAGTCACAGCAGAGATGGACACGGGCGTAACTTGGAGTTGGATTTCAACAAAATTCTTTTCTGGATTTATGACAAATTGATGGTCTTTGTGTGCTAAAGAGTGAATAGTCAGTTTTTTGCCAGCTAATGATTTTGGCAACTTCAAAATACAATCTCCAAACTCATCCGTAAAAGCAAAGTAACGGAAAGTCTCATCATAAACAGACACGTAAGGCAATCTTTCGCCATTAGATTCATCACGAATTTTTAAGTGCAAATTAAAATCTTTTGCATTAAAAACGTCATTTGCTTCTGACCTTACTAAAAATGAAGTTTGTCCTTGTTTGACAAAATCGAGATTGAAAGTCGCACATACTTTCTCCATAACTATCTGACTGTCTGAACCTTCGATGATTTTATTTTCCTTTGCAGTCAATTGTGCCAATGTCCCACTATAAGCAATCAGTAGTTCATGCCTTGATTTAAGCATTTCCAAAGCTTGTACACAAGTCATTCCTTTTTCGATAGCAATCGTGCTTTTATCTTTCTTTTGAGCTATGGACATAGTACAGTTAGCCCATATAAAAATGGGTATTAATATCAATTTGAAGAAAGCTAAAGAGAAGCTATTTACTCTAATAATATTAAGTTTGTTTTAATTGAAATTAATTTTTAAATCAGACTATTTAGATAGAACCACTTTATTACCATCTATTTTGTAAGTAAGTCCCAATGGCCAAGTAACAGCATATAAAGCTTTATCTAAATCACCTTTATTAAAAAATCCTGTGTACATGATGGTATCCATTCCTTCGGCCATGACTACTTCCACAGCATATTGACGTTCTAATTCGTCAACAACGGCTGCCACCTGTTCATTCTGAAAAGTATACACACCATCTATCCAATCAACTTTATGTACGCCATCTGTTTCAGCGGTTTTATGAATTAATTTTCTACTTTCTAATGTGGACATATCACCTGGTAACAGAATAATCTGTGTATTATCATCTACTTGAGTCACAGCCACTTTTCCTGTTTTGCAAATTACTTCAAAAACATCGCCACGTTGTCTCACACTGAAACTTGTACCAAGCACTTCTACCCTGCCCTTTGCTGTTTGCACCGTAAACTTAGATCCTTTTTGTACTTCAAAAAATGCAACGCCTTCTAATGAAACAGTCCTATCGCTTTCCCATTTCTTAGCATCATACGTAATCTTTGAATCTGCATTAATCAAAATCTCTGACCCATCAGGCAATACTTCTGTTAGTTCTTGCCCTAAAGATGTATGTATTTGCTTCTCTGAATTAAAACCCGGTCGGAATATTATAAATAACGCCACACAAGCTGCAACTGCTAAGCCGATCTTTCTGAATCTAGACAAAGAGATAATGGTTGCTACCTTTTTGGGCGTATCGACCGAGATATCAGATTCGATACGCTGCCAAAGTTTTTTAGTATCAATGGTATTGTCATCAACGAAATCGATAGATCTTACTAAATGTATTGCTGCATTGATATCATCCATTTGATCTATATGATCATCTATGAATACGGACCATTTCTCATCATCTTCTGTGTATTCTGACTTTACCCAAGTGATAAAAGATTCGTCTTCGACAAGATTATTTATAAAATTATGTACATCTTTATTTTCCATAAAAACTTTATTGTTAATTATCTAAGGCTGATTTGCAGATATTGTACTCATTAATAAGGTATTAAAAATACAAATTGGCCAAAATAAATACTAAAATACTTACTATCTTCTCTCTTAAGAGCAAAATACCCTTTGAAATCAAATTTCTGACGGACTGATAATTGATATCCATGATCGTACAAATCTCTTCATAACTCAATTCACTAAAATACTTTAAATAAATGGCTTCTCGCTGACGATGACTTAAATGTTCAAATGCTTTTTCCAATTTTGCCTTATCATCTTCTTTACTTTCTTCTTGTATTAGAATGTCTTCAGCAGATATACTGAAGTTGACATCCATTTTTTCCGTATTTTCGATAGAAGTTGTCAGGGTTGCTTTGTTTAATTTCCTAATCAAATCCCTTCTTACTGAGACACACAGATAACTCATAATAGAGTCAGTTTGCCCAATGGTATCTCGCTTCTGCCATATATGTACAAACATATCATGGAGAACATCTTCTATGAGTTCTACATCTTTGGTAAACTTTTTACAGTAATTTTCCAACTCATGTATATGCAAGTCATATATTTCTTTAAGTGCTTTGGGGTCACCTTTTTTCATTTTGGACCAAAGAATCTCATCGCTCATTACATCTGTTAAATTTGATAAAGTTACTTTACTTATTTGTCTAAAAGGCAATTAGATAGCGAAAACAGGCATATCAACAAATACATTTAAAAGACTAATTTTTCTTATTCCTGTTAATGCAAATACCATCTTTATTACCTATGATTCATTTTAGACAATTTAATAGGACCAAAGTTATGTGAATATTTGATATATTTGCAGCCTAAACCAATAATTCATTTAAAATGACATTGATATTTATCCTTCAGGCACAAGCTAGTAGCATGTTGAATTTTGTATTTCCTGCTTTATTACTTGCGTTTTTTTACTTTTTCTTTATCAGACCTCAAGTTAAAAAACAAAAAGAACAAGTGGCTTTCTCTACTGGACTCCAAAAAGGTGATGAAATCGTAACTGCAAGTGGTATCATAGGCCAAATCAGTAAAATAGAAGACGATGCAGTAACTGTACAGATAGATCCAAAAACTTTTATCAGAGTAGTTCCTAGTGCTATTTCAAAAGAAATGACTGACCAATACAAGGTTAAACCTAAGGCATAAGGTTAAGGTTAAGAATTAGGTTAAGGTTAAGACTGAGACTAAGATTAAGGCTTAAGTTGAGGCTGAGAATCATAGCTAGAATTGATAATCAACTGTTTACCTTAAGGTATAGGTTAAAAAATGGTTGATTATCACATTTTGATTGTATTCGGAGGGGACTATATTTTCAACGTTAAACCTTAAACAATTAAACATTATTAAACGATTCAACATTAAACCTTAAACACCTCAAAACTACCCTACTCTGCTTCTCCTTTTACTCTATTAAATCCTTTGTCAGTCAATTCGATGATTCTTTGCTTAAACAAGTTTCCAATACTTTGTTTGAACACTTTTTTGCTTACGCCAAATATTTTGTAGATGACTTCTGGATCTGTTTTATCATTGTAAGGTAACGAACCTCCTGCTTTATCTAGAACATCTAGAATTTTCTGAGCAATCGCATCAATTTTTGTGTAGCCTTGTTTATCTAGTGTTAAGTCAATTTTCCCATCTTCCCTTACTTTTTTGATGTAGCCTGTGACTTTCTGACCAAGGGTTAATTTTTTAAATACTTCATTTTTATATAAAATACCAAGATGTTGTTTATTTATAATGGCTTTATATCCAAATTCCGTTTGTGTCCAAATCATAAGTGACACTTCATCATTAAACTTATAAGAAGCAGGTTCTTTACTCATGAACTTCTCCAATTTCATAGAAGCTGTAATTCTTTCTGTAAGTGGGTCTATATAGACGTAAACTATATAATATCGACCTTCTTCCATTTTTATCTTTTGCTCACTGAATGGCACTAGAAGTTCTTTCATGACACCCCATTCTAAGAAAGCGCCTACATTTTCTACTTTATTAACTTTTAAACAAGCAAAATCACCTACTTGGGCCAATGGTTCTTCCGTAGTTGCTACAAGTCGTTCTTCACCATCTAAATAAACAAAAACATCTATTTTATCACCAATAATGGAATGTGGAGATACATATCTTTTTGGAATAAGTATTTCACCGAGATTCTCACCGTCTAAGTAACAGCCGAAATCCACCTTTCTGGCTATGGTCAATGTATTTTTTTTACCTAATTCTACCACGATACTAAATTATATTGCCACAAAGATAAAATAATAAGGGAGAAGCACCAAGAATGGAGCCTCTCCCTTAAAAATAAAGTTATTTTATCTATCTGAACTAAGACAAACTTATCTCGCTACTACAAATCTTCTAGTAATGTTAAAGTTTTGTCCTTCTACTTCAATAAAGTATATGCCATTTGCCAATTGATCCACATGGATACGCTGAGACAAACTTCCTACAAAATCTTGAGTATTCAATAGAACACCCAAGCTATTTGTAATTTTAACTTTACCTGATTGTACTTGTAATAATTGTACATCAATATTCAAAGTACTAGAAACAGGGTTAGGGTAAACTTTGAAGTGGCTCAAATAAGCTGCCTCATTCACGCCTGATACATTTGCTACAACATATGGACCAAATGTTTTTTCACATCCGTTTTCATCAGTCACTACTACTGAATACTCACCTGCACCCAATCCTGAAATATCTTCAGTGGTCGCGCCATTTGACCATAAATAAGTATATGAACCTGCACCACCTTCAGTTACAAGATTAATTGCACCCTGGTTTTGATTGTTTGCATCATTGATGATACTAGATGAAGCAATAGCCAAAGCAGTTGGTTGTGTGATATCAAAGCTTAACTCTTGTGTACTGTTATTAGCATCTGTAACAACAGCATTGTAAGTACCTGCTGATAAACCAGTTAACTCAAATTCTGTAGATGTAAATCCATTTGGACCTGTCCACACAACTGTAACTGGCGCTTGACCACCCAAAATTGACAATGTAATGGTACCATCTTTGCTCTCAAAACAACTTAAATCTTTTTGATTGCTTGAAATTTGTAATACTGTTGAGAATGAAATGTCTTCACAAGTTGTTGTCGCGCCACAGTCATTCGTTACAGTAAGACATACTGTATATGTACCTGGAGAAGTATACTCACCTGTTGCTTGTGGCTGATCACTTGTAGTACCATTACCAAAATCCCATGCATAAGTTGCATTTTCATCTACAACATCTACAGAAACATTTACTTCAAAATTACCTGTAGAAGCAGTAAAATCTGAAACTGGAAGATCTGTGGATTCGTCTACAATAACTTCTAAGGTTGACATACAACCTGTAGCAAGATTAGTCGTTTGAAGGGTATATGTTCCAGCTGCAGAAACAGTAGGTGTCAATGTATTTTCTCCTGAAACGATCTGTCCATCTGTTGTAGTCCACGCATATGAAAATCCAGCAACGTCACCTTCTACATTAGCAGTGATAGTTACTTCGCTTACCGTACATGTCAATTCTGCTGGTGCTTCTGAGCTTACTTGTGGGAAGTCATTAGAAACAGTCACAGTGGATGTTGCTTCAGCTGTACAACCATTTGCACCAGTAGTAGTCACAGTATAAGTACCACCTTGACTAACCGATATACATGCTTGGTCATTGTCGTTAGGAACATTCCAAATGAAAGAAACTCCAGTACCTGTTGCACAAAGTTGAAGCTCAGGCTGACCACAGTTAAGTGTACCAGAAGGAACAGAAACGGTAGGGTTTACTTGATCCACAACCACCGTTGTCATTCCGGTAGAAGTACAACCGTTATTTGTATTTGTAATCAATAGCTGATAAGATCCACCTGCATCTACTGTTGGGTTCAATGTCGTAGCGCCACTGACAATATTACCATTGGTTGTTGTCCATTGGTAAGTAATACCAGTACCAGATTGAGATTGTGTTGCATCAATCACAACTTCGTCAGAATCGCAATCAATTGCCGCAGGTGCTTGGATACTTAGATTTGGTAAAACAGCATTCGATACTACCACAGCAGAACTAGTGCTAGAACATCCATTTTCAATATTTGTCACCAACAATGTATAAGTACCTGGTTGATCAACGCTTAAGAGCAGTTGATTGTCACCAGAAACAATGTTACCATTAGTTGTTGTCCACTCATAAGTAAATACTGGACCAGCTGAAGAACCTGCACCAGAAACCTGAGCTTGTGGTGTAGCACAACTGATAGCATTTAAAGGAGCTGAAGTTGCAAGTGGAGAAGACGATATTTCTAATTCAATATTTGAAGAAATAATACAGTTATTATTATCTACGATTGTATAAGTATAGCTACCACCTGCTAAGTCTGTAAAGTATGGTTGGTTTTGTACAATACTTCCTAATTCGTAATTAAAAGGTGGTGTACCTCCTGTTGCATCAAATAAAACAGTACCATCACTCGCATCACAAGAAGGTTGCTCTACTGTAGCAGCAACTTCAAAAAGCGGTGGTTCAGTTATCGTATATACTTCTGACGAATTACAACCCAACGCATCAGTAATAGTTACTATGTAATCACCTGCAGAAATAAAATTATTATTCGCACCAGATGTACCATTACTCCAGCTATATGAAATATTTCCAGTACCACCTGAAGCAGACACAACAATTTGGCCAGATTCAGTACCATAACAAAGTACATCTTGAATTACAGTGGCATCGATCACAAAATCTTCAGGACCATTTACAACATATTCATCTGTCTCAAAGAAATAACCATTTGCATCAGAAACTTCACATGAGTATGTACCATTACTAAGGTTTGAAATTACAGGTGTACTTGCACCATTACTCCAATCATATGTAATAGAATTATAACCACCAGTTACATTTAATGCTATTTGAGATGTTTGCGGACAATTTCCTTCTGTAAATGTTTCTGAAACAACCATGTCGAAAGAGTCAAACATCCAAGTCTCCCAAATAGCCATATTCTTCTGACCTACTTCAAATATTCTTTTATCATCCGCATCTATTCCATAAATAGTAGGGTAATAATTGATTTGATATTCATCAGCAAGACCAGGAGAATTTGTGCTTGTTAGATTTACAATAGGATATGGTGTACCTGCTACCCAGTTACCTTGCGTAGTTCCACCCATGCCCATACAGTTACCATAAAGGCAAGCCTCAGCAGTGCTCAGGTCTGCTTCTATTTTGATGACCATTATGGTATTTGATCCATTTGGGCCATGCGCATTATATAAATCTTTAATAGCATGTGTATTATGGTAATTCCAACAAGGACCACACCATGTTGCTGAAAAATCAAGCACAACATGTTTGCCAGCGTCTAGATAAGTATAAAGATTGTGTACATTACCATTGATGTCGGTAACTGTAAAATCAGGCGCAATACTACCATCGGCCATCTGAGCTTTGGCAGTAAATACAGAGAATGAAAACAGGAGAAAAGTGAGTAAAAAGTTTTTCATCTTCTTGGATTATTTGTTAATTAAAAATTTAAAAGGCGAAAATTAACAAATTACAGAATATTAAAGTATGTTTTACTAAAAAATCTGTTAAAAAATATTTTTTAACCCAAACCGAAGAATAAAATTTTATATTTCGAACTATTTCCTACCAATATTTGGCATGCCTTGCATCATTCGGTCCATACCTTTGCCTTTACTCATCATCTGCATCATTTTTCTCATTTGGTCAAACTGCTTGATAAACATATTGATTTCATGAAGATTTTTGCCACTACCTGATGCAATTCTCTTTTTACGAGACATATTTAGTAGGTCTGGATTTGCCCTTTCTTTGGGTGTCATGGACAAGATAATAGCCTCCACTTTTCCAAAAGCTTTGTCATCAATGTTGATATCTTTGGTCATCTTGCTCATACCTGGTATCATATTCATCAATGACTTGATATCTCCCATTTTTTTGATTTGATTCAGTTGACCTAGGAAGTCATTAAAATCAAACTTATTTTTACGTATCTTTTTCTCTAGTCGTTCTGCTTCTTTCTCATCAAATTGTTCTTGCGCTTTCTCTACGAATGAAACAATATCACCCATTCCAAGGATACGCTGTGCCATACGCTCTGGATAGAAAATATCCAACGTATCCAACTTCTCACCGGAACTGATAAATTTGATAGGTTTTCCTACAGAATATTTGATAGAAAGTGCTGCTCCACCTCTCGTATCACCATCTAATTTGGTCAAAACTACACCATCAAAATTAAGTCGCTCATTAAAGACAGCGGCTGTATTAACAGCATCTTGTCCTGTCATAGAATCTACAACGAATAAAGTTTCAGATGGATTGGTCGCATTTTTGATGTTCTCAATCTCGATCATCATCTCTTCATCCACTGAAGTACGACCTGCTGTATCTATGATGACGACATCATGGCTGTGCCCTTTAGCATAACTAATGGCATTTAGTGATATCTGGACTGGATTTTTGTTTTCCGGCTCCTTGTATATATGTACGCCTATCTGCTCTGCCAATACAGAAAGCTGATCTACCGCAGCGGGTCTGTACACATCACACGCAACAAGGAGTGGCTTTTTTGACTTTTTATCTTTAAGGAATTTAGCAAGTTTACCAGTAAAAGTTGTTTTACCTGAACCTTGAAGACCTGATATTAATATGACACTTGGATTTCCTTTTAGATTGATACCAGCAGCCGCACCACCCATAAGTTCTGTCATTTCGTCCATGACGATTTTGACCATCAACTCACCAGGCTTGACAGCTGAAAGCACATTTTCTGTTCCGAGAGCTTTATCTTTTACTTTATCTGTAAATTCTTTGGCAATTTTATAGTTTACATCGGCAGCAACCAATGCTCTTCTAATCTCCTTAATGGAGTTAGCAATATTAAGTTCCGTTAATTTCCCATCACCTTTTAAACTTTTAAAGGCAAAATCCAGCTTTTCACTTAAATTTTCGAACATAAAAATTTCAATTTAGGGTGCAAATATATGAAAACAGGATGATATCACTTAATGTTGCGAAGGATATATTTTGAACTCCTAATTAGAATTATAAAAATAAAATCATCTTAATAGACAAATTAAAGAGAATTTACATTAGTTTTGGAGCTCATTTATTGTTTCATTTATGACCCCATCATCTCGTAGAAAATTTATTATCCAAAGTGCAGCACTTTTACCAGCAGTTTCTTTACTGTCTTCATGTGGAGATACTTCGAAACAAAAGTCTTCTTTGGCTCCAGTAGTAATTTCTACTTGGGATAGCTTAGACTCTGTTAATAAAGAAGCTTGGGGAATATTAAAAAACAAAGGTAAAGCTATAGATGCTGTCGAAAAAGGTGCCAATATTATAGAAAATAGCATTAATTGTTGTGTCGGTCTTGGTGGAAATCCTGATAGAGATGGCAAGGTAACACTAGACGCTTGTATTATGGATGATAAATACAATTGTGGTTCAGTGGCATTTCTGCAAAAGATTAAGAATCCAATAAGTGTAGCTCGAAAAATAATGGAAACCACGCCACATGTCATGCTTGTAGGTGACGGCGCCTATAAATTTGCCATAGAAAATGGTTTTGAAGCAGAATCCGGTGAACTTTCAGATGATGCTGAAAAAGCATATCAATCATGGTTGGAAAAATCGGAGTATAAACCACAAATTAATATTGAAAGAACACAAAACACCATTGATACTAATCACCAAGCAGCCCCTAGCAAACTAGAAGATGGCTCGTTTAATCATGATACCATGGGGATTTTGGCATTGGATCTTGACAAAAATCTGTCAGGCTCATGCACTACAAGCGGCATGGGATTCAAAATGCATGGACGTGTAGGAGACTCCCCTATCATAGGCGCAGGACTTTTTGTAGATAATGAAATTGGTGCAGCAACTTCTTCAGGACAAGGTGAAGAAGTCATACGAATCTGTGGCACTCACTTAGTGGTAGAATTTATGAGAAATGGATTAAGTCCAACAGATGCATGTAAAAAAGCTATAGAAAGACTAGTCCAAATAAATCCAGAAAAAGCAAAAGGATTTCAAGTGGGTTTTATAGCTCTAAATAAGCAAGGAGAATATGGTGCCTATGCCATAGCGCCTGGTTTTACCTACTCTGTGACTCAGGGGGATGATGGAGGAGCGACCTATGAAGCACCATCTTATTTTCAAAAAGAAAAATAGACCGAATGATGCTTAACTTAGAATTTAGTCCTTTCCCAAACATGAATTCTGAAAGACTTGACTTTAGGTCTTTACATGATAATGATGTAAACGAAGTCTTTGCGATGAGAAGTGACAAGGAAATAATGAAATATATTCCTAGACCGTTGGCAAAGGATCTAAAAGATGCTTTGGACCATATCAAAATGGTCCAAGAAACCATAGCAAAAAGTGAAGGAATCAATTGGGCTATAACATTTAAGGGTTCTTCCAAGCTTATTGGAATCATTGGAATCTATCGTATATCTAAAGCAGATCACCGAGGAGAACTAGGATACATTTTACTTCCTGAGTATCATAATCAAGGAATTATTTCTGAAGCAATTCAAAAAGTGTTAACCTATGCTTTTGAAAATATAGGCTTTCACTCTTTAGAAGCCATCATAGATCCAGATAATATAGCATCAGAACGCGTATTGATAAAAAACGGATTTATCAAAGAAGCCCATATCAAAGAAAATGTATTTTGGGATGGACAATATCTTGATACAGTCATTTATTCAATGCTAAAAAGGAATTTCCAGCATTGATTATTTAGGATTTTGATTTCCTACGGCTTAGTAATCCTTGATTACATTTTTTTAACTAAAAGGTAGTATCAGGTGTGAAAGCTAATCCAGATTTGGAAGTTGTGATAATTAATCCAAAGCTAGACGCTTTGGCTACATTGTTCTTCCAAAGCTGGAAGTTCGCTATGTTTCTTCAAAGCTGGAAACTTTGGCTATATTGTTTTACCTAAGCTGGAAGTGGGATAAATATTCCAAAGCTAGAAGCTTTGGCTACATTGAAGCTTTGACTACATTGGCTACCTTACCATTGCGGGCAGAAATTGTCTTCATTGTGATGTTCACCTATATATATGATAGAAAACTCCAAAGAAGACAATGACTTACGATCATTCACTAAACTACTGAGACTTTGGTCATATGAAAAACCAAAAATAAAATTGTCTCTTTCAAAACCAACCATCCCAATCACAGATTCAAGACCAAAATTATTATAATTTTTCACACCACGAATGTAAGGACCGAAAAGCAAGTATTGTCCTGATTGTTTAGATATTTTATATCTGAATGTCGCACCAAGATTTAGTTCAGTATGTGGGCCTTGTACAAGGGCATTTACTCTAGGTTGGATCGCCATTCTTTCTGATGTCTTGATAGAAGCCCCTGTATGAATACTCCATTTAGCACTCAAGGTATCAATCTTAATAACATTCTTGTCAATGATATCAGGTGTATTATAAAATGAGACATTCGGCTTATTTAAATGAAAATAGCCTGCCCCAATGTGGAAATTAAATGTTTTGCTAGGTGCAATGGAATAATAAAGTCCAATATTAACATCTGAATAAGCCCTATTATTGGGTGGTAATTGTTCGCCTGTACCAAGCGTATACCCATCTATGGCATTAAATTGATCCTGGAATGTAAGATCTTCATAATTAAGTGACTTCTGCAATATGCCACCTTGTATACCTATTCCAATGTACTGTTTAGTCTTTTTGTCTAATGATTTATGGTAGGCAGCCGTTAGCAAAATCTGA
Source organism: Saprospiraceae bacterium (assembly GCA_035299145.1). Lineage (GTDB taxonomy): Bacteria > Bacteroidota > Bacteroidia > Chitinophagales > Saprospiraceae > OLB9. The sequence continues at coordinate 204,256 of DATGWZ010000018.1, read as the reverse complement.
TTTGTATTAAAGTCAAAAGTATTTACCCTATCTGAAAAGAATGTAATTCCTACTGCTACAATATCAGGATTACCTTTAATGGCGCCATAATTTAAGTTAAACTTGACATCACCACTTGCTGCAAATGTTCTCAAAGGATCATCTACTGCAGATCTCCATTGATCTCTATAGATGGTAGAGATACGGAAAGTACCTGTATACGTGCCCGCAATCGCAGGATTGAGTGTCAGTGGTGATCCATAAAACTGAGAAAAATGTGGGTCTTGAGCATTTGTTTGAGTTGAAAATAAAATAACACTAGCCAAAATAAAATATTTGGTAATGCTTAATAAATGCTTAGTGTTCATATTATATAATTCCAATTTTATAAGCCATTGTCTACTACTCATATCTATCTTAATTCTTTGAGATGCAAAACTAATCATATTCCTTCAATTGAAGTATAAAAATCTTAAATAACAACATCGTCCCGTTATCATCTTTAATAAACCTAAGACATTATAACGCACAAACCAATAAAATAAGTATTTTCGCAGTCTCGATTCAGATAAATAAATGGCCAAGAAAAAGAAGATTGATACCAAACACTTATTTCACGCTGTGTGTCATCTCAATATTATTGCTGTGAGACCTAAACCTGACCTTGCTGAAGCCTTACTTACTCAGATGCTTTTTGGCGAGATATGTCACGTAGTCGAAAAGAAAAATAAACATTGGTATAAGATAAAAACATATGTGGATGATGTGGTTGGATGGGTGCAAACTTCTCAGATAACTTTAATATCTGAAGAAACGTACAACAAATATAGTCAGAATTATGCCTTGTCTCTAGAAATATGTCATCCCACTTTTAATGAAGAAGTATCAAAATCAGTTGTTTTAGGTTCTGGTCTTCCTCTTTATGATGGGATTTCTTGTACACTTCCTGATGGCAAATATGTGTACAATGGTCAAGCAGCACCAATTGGTGGATTAGAATTCTCCACTGAATTATTTGTCAAAATAGCAAGAAGGTATTTATTTAGTCCTGAACTAAAAGGTGGTAAAAGTCCATTCGGTATGGATGCAGGTTTATTCGTGCAGCAAGTATTCCGTTTTTTTGGTTTTCATCTTCCTGGCAATGTCAATGAACAATATCTACAAGGAGATGTCATTGATTTTATAGAGCAAAGTAGAGAAGGAGACATTGCGTTTTTCTTTGATGATTTGGGACAGATAAATCATGCTGGCATTGTAATCGGTGAAAAAAGAATTATTCACGTGCATGGATGTGTCCGGATAGACAAACTAGATCACTTTGGCATACACAATGCTGACCTTCACAAATATACCCACAAGCTGAGAATTATAAAACGAGTAATTGCCTAATAAAAAAAAGGTGGTACACATCCGAAGATATGTACCACCTTTTTTTATTTATTGGAAGACTATTGTCTTATTGAATTTTGATGTTATCTAATCTGTAAGTCGAAGTGTTTGTACCTCCAGCTCCTTCATATTTAAATCCAACTTTAACTTTAGCGCCAAAAGACTTTAAATTTATATTGCCTGAAGGGATAAATGTATTATCTGCATCAGCATTAACGGCTACTTTAGCATCGATTTTTGTCCATGTTGTAGTGGTCGGGTTACCAGTATAATTGGTCGTTACCCACACTGTTAATCCATCATGCACCCAAAATGCTTTTGCACTTTCAAAAGTAAGTGTAGGAGTTTTATCGGTGTCTGCTTCCGGTGTGATTAACCACGTCTCCATTGCTGGGGCTGTGTCATTAAATGCAGTTGATTGTGCATATAAATTTCCACTGAAACTCTTACCTTGCCATTTTCTAGTTCCTTTGACAGCTACGTTTTCCCAACCAGGAATAGAGATATCCACATTATTTGTTTGACCAGAGAATGCTTCATCAATGCCTGTAGGTGGCTCTACTGTACCACCACCAGATACGTCTTCTATTTTACGCATTGTCAGTTGTGGATTATTGAACTCAGAAACAATGGCAGTTAGATTTACTTTTCCAGTTTTTAAAGGCTGACTATTAAAAGACGCCGCTCCTCTTGTAAATAAAGTGATATTTCCAGATGCATCTGTCGCAGTTATATTACCACTATTACTGCCGAATGTTGCTCCTCCACTAAGTTCTACATCATTGATAGTTACTAAAGTAGACTCATGAGTTGCTAGATTGATTTGAGAAATGGTTAATACTTTAGGTGTTACAGTACCATCACCCACTATCTGAATGTTGTCGTTTGGCACTGTAGATATCTGCAATAGACCATTAAATTCACTAAGGGTTATTCCATTGATATTGACTTTTACTTCTTTACCAAGAGAGACATTGTGAGCTGCTGAAAATCTAAGTACAATACCTGCATCACCATCTTGTAATACCATATTTCGTGTGTCCGTGTTTCCATTGGCACCATCAGAAATTACAACACCTTGCACAAAAGCAGCAGGAGCCACCGTTGTACCATTTGCAAATAATGCTCTCACATCTTTTATAGCGATTCTATTATCACCACCAGATTGACCACATCTATCTTTATCAAAAACGATGTCTGTTGTCTCACGAATGAAAAGCTGTTTGTCCTGTCTGAAAACACTATATACAGCTGTCAAACTACCATTTTTTTCTGGAAGGATATCTCCTGCAAATTCAGCATAACCACTATTTCTAACGATGATTTGATTATTTGCACAATCTACCAATGTTTGATTTATGGTCACAGGACTAGTTGGATTGTTATCAGCATAGGTAATTGTCGGACCTACTGTTCTAAACTGTACACCTTCTAATTTGATAAGTGTATTTAAATCATTTGGACCTAATTCACTGATGGTCTTTACTTTTGGTACAACCGGAACACCAGTTTGTCCTTTGATCATTACATCAGGTAATAGCGCTGATGGAATATAGCCCAATCTAGGTGAAGTACCTGAATTATCAATACCCATACCTATTTGCGGTAAGCCATTATAGTCAGAGATAGTCAAGTCATTTAGTTTTAAAAATACTCTTCTACCTACAGCATATTGAGAATGAATTTCATTCTCATCTATTAAAACAGCTATACCAAAATCACTGTTTTCGTCTTCAAGAATCAGTGTTTTATAAAAGTTTCCAGACCTGTCATCTGCTACCACTACCGCTTTTAGATATTTATCCAATGCTATAGGTGTATAAGCGCCAGGCACATATTTTGCAAATACTTCATTCAATGAAACGATTTGATCTGCTGCAATATCGGGATCACTACCTGTGGTTGGTGGTGCATCAAAATCTTCTTTGATACAGCTCGAAATACTTAAAACTGCTACTATTCCTAAAATCAGAAATAAACTCTTAAAAATTAACGACTTCATTTAAAATGCTTTTATTATTTAATTTAATTTTTATCTTGCAAATACGTATGAGATATTTAAACTGTAATTTGTACCGAATGCATAAAAATATCTTGGTGCAAATCTGTTAACATCTTTACCTTCAAAATCGAATCTAAACTGCTCAAATCCTCCAGTAATAAAGTTTTTGTTATTCAATATATTGCCTACGTTCAGATTTATATTTAAAGTACTCCTGTTTTTAAATCGAATGGACTTACCACAGAAGATGTCTACTGTCACTGCATCAGGCAACTTCTCCTGATCAATAATCGTATTAAATAGATCTGCTTGTTCAGGTAAACTTATTCCCTCTACGGCTTCTGCTGTTCTTCTATCTGGATTAAAAGACAAGTAATTTTTGCTAAATCCATTGACATTTACATTTAGGAACCAATAGTCCTTGTCGAATTGCAAACCTATTGTTCCTGCATTTTGCGGCATTCCAGCTACATAATAGTTATTAATATAAATTGTCCTATCTTGTACAAAATCTTCTGCGCTATTATCTCTCGAAATAGTAGCTGAAGGTCTAGATGTATGAATATATTGGCCTAATGAACCTGCAACTACAAATGCAAAATTATTATTTAATTGGTATTCAAGTCCCATCTCTAAACCTGTATGACGTCTATCTATACCTGTCATTAAATAATTGACAAAAGTTCTGAATTCCTCGTGATAAAACACGTCATTCGAAATCTTATCTTCAAAATTTGTATAGAATGCTGTCACCCTAGCCTTTAGGTTGGTATATCTAGCTAGATAAGAGATTTCACCAGAAGTGATTTTTTCATTGGTCAAGTTCTGCACGATCTGATCTCTTACCCTTGGTGATACAAAACTTTCATTAGCATAAGGCGCTCTTGTTCTGTATGACCCATTGGCAACTAAATAATTCCTACCATCTAGCTTGTAAGTTACACCTGCTTTTACACCATAATTAAAGAAATTCTGAGTTTCAGACTTTCCAAAAGAGTTGTCAGGGAAGAGCCCTACTTTTGTATTTCCATCACGGTAAAATGATTGATTAGCTAATGAAAGTCCACCCATAAAGTCAACACGACTCGTTGTATAAACGCCTTGACCCCATGCCATAGCTCTATTTGTTTGGACATAATAATTATGACCATAAATATCTCCTTCTTTTACCAATCTATTTGGGTTGTTCAAGTCATTTTGTCCTGCATTAGGATTATTAGGGAAATCTCTAAGTGCAAATCTATTAAAATCAATATAAAAATCAGCACCCATTAGATCATCCAATTGTCTATAATAATGGACTCTCTCACTTAAGTACTGCGCGCCACCTGATAAAGAAAAGTTTTGTGATATTTTAGAATTTAGAATCGTATTAAAACTCAATTTTCTATTATCATAATGCTCTTCTTCAATAACGTATGCTGCTAATTTACCTGTTACATTATTTCCAGCTATTCCATCTACATTCTCAATCGTGTAATTTCTAGTCGAATTGGCATCATATAATTTCTGCCAGTCTAGTTGTCTATGATTAATGTCAGATTGTAAATATTCTGTGATTAAGTCTTTTGAAAACTGGTCAGGTGCATAACTTGGTAGTCTTCTGTAATAATCTGGTCTTGGATCTGGTGCATCATACCAGTCTAGTCTTGATGACGCAAAGGTTCCCCATTGAAATCCAGCCGTTGTAATTACATTTGTTTTTGATGAAATTTTCCAATCATGACGTAGCATAGCTACAGGTTGGTTAATGCGATATTCTCTTGAATTTCTTACTTCACCATTTTGGTATCCCCAGTTAGGATTATAATAATTATTGTCAGCTAAATCATACATTTCTTGAAAACTTCCCGTAGACCTTCCTCTGACTTGTGGCGTTCCGAATATTACCGCATTTAGGGTGTGATTATCATTTAACTTCCTATCTACGGAAGCAAAATAACTAGTACCTTGGAAGTAAGTTCCTTCTATATATCCTTGGGTTCCATAACGATGTGATGCAGAAAGAGAATAAGCCCATCCATTTTTTTGCATACCTGAACTATGGGTTATCATAGCTCTATGTTGGTAAGATCTATTAGAAAATGAATACACCACTTTTGTACCAGCACGCTGACTAGAAGCCGTTAAGTCCACAAATGTACCACCACCAATACCTCCGAAAGTGTAATCATTTGGAGATAAACCTATGATTTGGGTTTGATTTCTTAGTACATCATTTAGTCCACTCCATGCTGTCCACAATACACGTCCATCATCTTGATCATTCATCAACATGCCGTTCATCAACATTTCTGAATCTTCGTTTTGAAAACCACGTGGTCTAAACCTACCTGTACCTAAATTAAAAGCAGCCGCATTTGTAAAGGGATCACGACCTGCTGCAAGCACAGATGAAAAATTATCATTTTCATTTTCTATACCTGCTAAATCAGTCACGTCAATAATGGAAATCTCTGAACCCAAAGAACTGGGTGCCTCGGAAGTTACTTCCAGCGTACCTAAATCTACATCTTCACCATCTAAAGTTACATCTGTTACGACTACTTCTTTATCACTCATTAAAGCAACGATGGTATAAGTTCCAGATGGAATTTCCTTAAACTCAAAATTACCCAAGCCATTCGTAAAAACGCTAAAATCTGTATTTTTCAAAGAGACTTGAACAGCGGGTTGTTCCTGTCTAGTGTTTTTATCAATAATTTTTCCACGTATGCTCTGCCCATAAGTCATTATTATATTCATGAACATAAAAATGACTACAATACTAATTTTGGTTCGTCCTATCATTTGGTTTTATATAAATATGGCACAAAGGTAAGAAATTTATTTTTGTAGCATATTAATTCTATATTATTAGTGTATTTAACAAATTGCAATTTCCAGAATTAGAATAATTACTAGCTTAATATATTACATTCTCAAGACTAAAATCATTTGCCTCGAGCCGGCAAGGCTTTAACTTTTTTACTTCAGCAAAAAAAAGTTAACAAAAAATGCCGCCACTGTTTTGTCTTCTTAACGCTTAAAAGTCATCTTCCCGACGGAAACAAAAAAAACTCGCCTTTGAGATTCGTGTTTTGATTTACATATGCAATTGCTTGAGATTCGCTCTTTGATATTTCTATTGTTTTGGCTCAAGCAGTTTTTTGCTTGTGCCGTCTCCAGTGACTTTTAAACTAAAGACAAAAAGGCGGTGAGATGTCACTTGTAGAAAATATGATACCCTAACTAAAGTCTTACTTTTATTTTTGTACTTTATGTTAAAGACACATATTTAGTTATTTATGTACATTAAACTTAATAAGGCATGGAATTTTATGCTATTAAAATTCAATGCCTACATGCATTTAGATAAATTTGATGAACGCTAGTTTAAAACAAATAAGTCAACTTACCCTTCACAAATAGTGAAGTACCAAGCGTAAAGTGAATTTCCTCAACAGATGCTGCTTCTGTGCGCAATCTCTATTCGGTGGCAAAATGTGTTTTGTTCCACTCTGTGTCCAAAGACAAACTCAAAAATGAAGAGTTTTGATGTTTTAGAACCAAGAACTAATATATACTAAGACCAATCAAATCATAAAAATCCAAATTAAATTTAGTAAACTATCATCATCATTTATAAATAAACTTATATTTGCCTTAGCGTAGTGACGTAAATGAAAGAATGATAGGTAACGATAGTCTTCATTATTTTATAATTCCCCATGGACAAATGTATAAAAAGCGTTTGAAAACAAATCTTATTAACAAATTTTCGTATATTTATCGATTTAATATGATCAGAAGATCAAGGAGTTATGAGGATTTTATTAAAAAGGAATTGCGCAAATAAGTAAGTTATTCGCAAGTAGAAAAATTAAACAAATTTGACATTACCAATTCCAAATAGAATAATTAGATTAGTTTTTAGAGAATTAATCTACCTCAAATTCCAAGAGAGTAATGAATTTCAACCCATTGGAATTGCTTATAAAAATGCAACAAGGGGATGTGCCTTTGGAAGAGAAATGATTGATTATACTATTAAACAACTTATAAATTTAAAGTTTCTCGAATCAAACAATGTCGGATTAAATATGCTTGACTCTCAATACCGATTTTCTCAAAAGGCAAAAGAATTAATAGAATCAGGAGATTTCGAAACAACATTTAGAGATATAATTACTACTCGATATTTCATTTTCAAAAGGAACGACGAATTTGGATTAAGTGACATTTATCAAAGAAAGGAATCAGAATGAAAATTACTAGATTTTGAACAAAATATTGATACTCCTACCAAAACTTACTTTGACATTGCTCAGACCTTGAACTATCAAATTTGGAGGCAAGAAAATTTTGTAAATATTGCATCTAAATACAAAGGCCATATCAGAATGCTTCAAATTCCTTCTGGCTTAATAACTCAATTAAAATTAGAAATTTATGAAAAAGCTAAACTTCCTGCTCAAATAAAACTTCTCATTGGAGATGAATATCTAAAAGGAACCATATTAGATGGCTTTATTGAAGATAACAACAATTTTGATCACATAACTCGGGAAATTGAAAATACAATCGTACCAAATATTTGTAATATCTTTGAAGCTAAATTAATAGAAACCAAAAAAATACTTAATACATAATACCTGCTCATAACACTGCACTGACAAACAGACTCCCTATCGGTCGTCCGTCGTCAGTGCTTCACGTTACTTGCAAGCTTAGACAACGACACGATACAACATTATGACAGGAAAATATGAAATTACAATCGCATTGACAGTTCTATCTTTTGGACTTCCTGTTTTGTATTTTATCTTGACAAGAAAAGCATTTACTCCATTTTCGTTTAGACAATTAACAAAGTGTTTCAACTTGGCTTTAATAGTTCAATTCATTTTGGCAGGTTTGTTTTTAGCACTTATGGGGTATATGGACAAGAAAATATACACAAATGGAAACGGGACTGATTTGACTGACATTATTATGGACACAGGAATGACCTTCACTATAGTTGGAGCCTTCTTTTATATCCCCGGACTTATTCTACTAAATATAGTTTCATTTATAAATACAAGACTGAGAACAAAATGAATAAAATGAAATACTTGGTATTAATATTATTATCCCTATCCTGCAATCAAGATAGAAGTAATAATAATGAATCAATTGAAGAACTAATTCAAGTCATTATAGATCAAAATAACTACGTTCTAAATATAAATAGAGATGCTACTAATTACATATTAAAAACACATTCGAATCATAAAGAAACATGTGAATCAAACTTAGAAAAATTAGATCAACTATACAGTCTAAATAATTCCAAAAATCCTGATTTCCAAAAGCTAAGAGAATTTGTAAAAGAATATAACGAAAGTGTTAAGTCCGATAAATCCATTGATATTACTTTATTAAACAAATCAAATAAAGTTGAATATTACCTCTCAGTATATAAAATCATTGAACATGGTAATTATTCAATTGGGTCAGTAAATGAACCTAGATTTTTACTTCCTTATGCTATAAACAACAATGAATTCCATGCATTTCATAGCGATACGATCAAAGTCCCAATACAATCATTTGTAGAAAGAGATATCATTCGATCAAGATTTGAACTTGTTGATTCGTTAAATTTTACGAAAACGGATGTTGATAAAGGTTACTTCTCAGTAAAAACAGAAAATATGAAATTAGGAACTACATATAAAAAGTTAATAGTATATGGAAGAAACATTTATACTAACGAAATTGAACAAATAGGTACTTCAGTGATCAAATGTACTATAAGCGAAAAAAGATAAAATATGTAACACTGCTTATCAGATCAGCTTCCCTATCGGTCAGCCGCTCGATATGCTTGGAAGTTAATAAACCTCAACCAACTAAATAGTTTCTATAAAATACTAAAAAATCTGGAGATCTTATTTAACTTTAACTGAATAATTTAAATAAGATCTCCAAACAAATGAAAAAGACATCTTCCCTTCAATTAATTATCAAGGCTTCTTAAAACATGTAAGTCACCTTTCCTTTCACAAAAAGTGGTGTACCCGGTGTAAAGTGAATTTCTTCGACAGATACTTCTTCTGTGCGCAATCTAGATTCTGTGGCAAATTGTGTTTCGTTCCACTCAGTATCTAGTAAATTATTGATTTCAAGACCAAACATTACTTTTTTGATGGTATAATTGACATTAAAATCTAGGACGGTATATCCTATGGCTACGATGGAATTATCTTCGTTGGCAGGTCTGTCTGTAACGTGTCTGTATCTCAATCCACCACTTACTTTTTTGCCAGCATTGAAGGACAATCCACCTGTATTGGTCAATGTCGGTGCAAGTGGAATGAAGTTCTCCCCTTCTGCATCTTCTACGCTTCTCGGATTAGCAATGTTTAAGTCGGAATACATAAACAACCAATGTAAAGGCTGATATCTAAATCCTACATCGATACCTTGTCTTCTCGACTTGCCACTTGGTTCTACAATACCACCATCACCTACATAGACAAACTCTTGGTCTAAATGTAAGTACCAAACAGCTGCATTGATGATCAAATTTCTATGAGGTTTGAATACACCACCAAGATCAACGCCATAGGCAGCAGGTAAAATATGTCTTGCTTGTTCGTCCACTACAACACGTGTATCATTGGAGTGAAAACCTTTACCGAACTTAGCAAATAGCTGTGTATTGTTATTGAATGTGTATTGGAAATTCAACTTAGGACTGATCGCTGTTTTTGTTGCCGTACGAAGATCGTACAATGGAGACAAATTATTTTCATAAATATAATTAAAATAATCGGCCCTGATACCCGCATTTACTTGTAAGTGTCCATAATCATACGTTGCATCGGCATATCCGAAAACATTAGACTCATCTACCTGACCCAAAGCTAGCGAACTCAATGTGGTGATACGATTGACCGTATTAGAAAGTTCAACATCATTGACATCATCGTATCTTAATCCGGCGCCAAGTCTAAACAATAAATCATCAGATATATCACTTGATTTATAATTCAATTCTGTGTCAAGGCCATAAATATTTCTTTGTTCTTTTTGTTTGATTTGATCTCCATTGATACTATCATTTAGGAAAAAAGTAAAGTTGGAATACAACAAAAAGTCGTAAGCACTCACATAAGCTCTTGTCTTAATAAAATTGTCATTGGTTAGGTATTTTGCATATTGTAGTACAATATTACTTCTTGAAGTATTGCCACCTTCTGTATCATCTATAGCGCCAAATCTAGTGATCATACCACTTTCTACTGCACGATTAGGAATCTGTCCTGATGCATCCCATCTACTTGTAAATCGGGAAGCCCAAATGGACAATTTATCATTATTTTCTAGTCTTTTGGTATATTTTGCAAAGATATTAAAACGATTAAAAGCTTGTGTACTCTCGAACGGACCATCACTAAATAGATATTCCGAAGCGATGTAAGCAGATTCGTTTTGAGATGATATAAGGTTGTACAGTCCTGCGGTACGACGTGTATTAAAACTACCATACTCTGTAGAAAAAAATGAGTGATCAGGATTATCTTTAGTTTTGAAGGAAACATATCCTGCAGTCGCAAAATTACCTCTATCCGCATCATAAGGACCTTTGCCATAAGTGACATTTTCGATGATTTCTGGCATGATAAAGTGCATGTCAGCATATCCTTGACCGTGTGCGTGGGAGACCATATTGACAGGAAGTCCATCTATGTTTATATTAATGTCAGTACCATGATCAATGTCAAATCCTCTGAGAAATATCTGTTCAGCTTTTCCGCCACCCGCATGTTGACCAATGATAAGACCAGGTACTCTTCTAAGTAATTCTTGTGAAGTATTAACAGGATTGGTTTCTAGATCAATAACTGAAATGGTTTTAAGTGCTTGTGTTTCAGGTGAAATAGTTACTTGATGGAGTTGGAAATTCTTTTGTGTTAGTATGGTACGAATGGTGGATGTCATTTGTCCTGAATTGATGACTACCCAATTAGTTTCATGTAGCATATGTGCAAAATGTAAGGTATCTCCCATCTTCACATCAGACAAAGTATATCTTCCAAACTCATCGGTATGTGTATGGATTGTAGATTTGTTTACAGTTACTGTAACAAAATCAATAGGATTTCCAGACTTATCACTTATGATGCCTTTGATAGCTTGGGCTTGGGCAAAAAAGGAAATATAAAGGATTAAAACAGTATATAATAATCGCATTGGTTTGGTTTTAGAAAATGTTATAAATATTTTGGAAACTGATTTAAATACATATACGATGATGGATGTCGTATTGGATTTTAAATGGTTACCAAAATGCAAAAATAACATTCAAAGGTAGGAAAAAGTGATATTATGGTCGAAAATTTACTTAAAGTTAATACCAATCCGAATGGGTACAAAGACTACTTGTTGGGTAAACATTATTCCAGTTTGTAACTGCATTTTAAACATTTGATTTATTCTATAGGTCAAACCTCCACTTATTTCAATCATTCCCGTGGAAGTGCCATTTTCATAATGATTATTGATATGAGAGTATCCACCTTTGATACCAAAGAGCGGCCTTAGTCCAGTTTTTTCGGATGAAAATTCCATTTCACCAAAGATTGCATGGCCCTTTGTACCTTGAAAATCAAGATAAGAAGCTCCGATGCCAAGGAAAAAAAACTCATTAAATTGAAGCCCATTTACAAGACTTAATGCTTTACCATGCTGACCATCATTTAGATAATAGCCCTTCCAATCAGGACCTGGATCGATTTGGATTGTTCTACCAATATAATTCAAATATGAAAAATCAGCTTTGACTTTGTAATCAATTTGACCAGACAGATCAAGTGTCAAAAACAAAATTAACAAAAGTGTAATTACACGTTTCGGCATCATTAGTTTAAATTATCCAACAAATGTAATGATAATATTGAAATACAATCTAGTTGAATAAAGCATAAAAACATTAAAAACCCGAAATCCTAATCTTCGTCTATCGTTAAGTCTTATCGTTGTGTCATTAAGGCTTAGTGACTACTTATTTAGAGATAACGTCGTGTCATTAAGGCTTTGCGACTTCTCGTGAAGAGATAAGGTCGTGTCTCCTTTTCCAGATATCAAAATCTCATAGATGTCATATTTATTCCCGTTAATATCTATACCGCTTACGTTAGGTGCCAAAGAACCATCAGCTATTTGAGCTAAACATATTTTTGAAATAAAGATAAAGATGAAAAGGTAAGTGATACGCTTCATAATGACAAATTATATTGTTTTATAAAGAATAATTACAGGTTTTTTGAGTACTTGAATATTCCAAGCTATTCTATTATAAAACGCTTAGTTTGTTCATTACCATCCATGTTAATATGTATAAAATATAGACCTTGTTCAGGTAGCATTAAAGAAATAATAGGGTTGTTAATGTCTTTTTGTTTCAATGTCCTAATTGTTTGGCCAATGCTGTTGTAAATATTCAACTCAAAACTGTCAAAAGGTGTTGAGCCCAAATCAATCGTAATCTGTCCATTACTCGGGTTAGGATAAATTTCAAAGTCATTAAAAACTAGTGCTTGGTTAGCATTATCTATAGAAATAATTTTTGATTCATTAGTCCTACCATCATAATCCACTTGGATTAATTTGTAATAAAGGAGCTCTTGGGGTACATTTCGGTGTACAAAATTATAATAGGAGATAGCAGAAGTATTACCCTTCCCTTTTACGAATCCAATAGTTTCCCATGGACTTTTTTCAGTAGAAACTTGTATCATATAACCCTCATTATTCATTTCTGACGCTGTACTCCAGTCTAAATGAGTATTGCCTTTCAAACTTTTTCCATTGAAAGATATCCAATCTACTGGTAATGGTGCTTGATCAAATATACCGTTAACAGCAGGTGTAGTGGTTCTCCATTGAAAAATCTGTAGGGTTGGATTCACCAAAGTCCACACAATGTTTTGATCAATAATGGAGCAAACGTCGCCAGTTGTATTTGTAATAATACAAGTCGCTACAATTACATCAGAAGTTGAAATACCCAATGCCGTCAAATTGAAAGTAAATAAACCATTTGTAGCGGTTGTAGTGACGTTGGATAAACCTGGATTTGTGGTAGTACCTAAAATCCAGTTACACTGTTGTCCAGCTGTAGGCATAATTGATGCAGGACCTACATGGCTTAATGTTAATGAAGTGGCATTACCACTACCGACACTGATTGATCTAAATTCGCAGGCTTGCTGAGGTGTACAACAAGTTTGGCTGTACATAATGTGAGAAACAAAAAGTAAACTGAAAAATAGTAAAAAGTGCTTCATTTTGAAAATATTTAAATGTAAAGAAAAATTTAAACAAAGCTTTCTTTCGTTTATCAATTAAATATTACGCATAAAAGTGAAAATATCAATTTCATGCTTAGACGTGAAGTGATTTAAATCATAATAAACTCAATACCAATACATTAATCTTACTTATGGAAAAGGATTTAATCCTTAAAAAAACAATTCACAACTTCATTTTACTCCATTTTTAGAATCAAAGAAGATCGTAGTATAAAATTAATTTGAATCAATTAAAACTAATTACTTTAAAAAACAGTCTAATTTATAATTTATTTCCAAAATACTTATATTTGCCTCATATTAGAAGACGCTAAAATTAATAATATGCATTTAATGAAATTGATGTCTTGGTTGATTTTAATAGTCATAGCTAATATGCTCGTGCCTAGCGAGATATTCAGTCAAGATTCTTTGGCTGTAATTTGGACTGACGAATCAAAACCAACCAATACTAGGATAAATGCCATCAAAGAATATTATAAAAGCCAAACTTATGCAAAACCTGATGAAGTTCTTCAACTGACCTTTTTGCACGAAAATTTGGCTAAGGATGCAAAGAACCAAAAGGAGATAGCCCAAGCACTTAACGAAAGATCGTATGCCTATTATGTCATGGGAGATGTCAAAAAGTCCATGCAAGTACTTAAACAGGCAATAGCAGTTTTGGAAAAACTAAATGACGAGGTAAATCTCGTTACCTATTATGTTAATTTAGCTAATCTTTTATGTGCTGAAAGTCAATACAAGGATGCTATTGATTTCTATCACAAGAGTTTGGATATGTTTAGAAAGTTAGGCAAGTGGGAAAATGAAGCGCTAACACTCAATAATATTGGCATCCAATTAATAAATTTAGAAGGTTATGATTTGGCATTAAATCATTTTAATGAAGCATTAGAAATATTTAAATCTAAAGGTAAGATAGATGGTACAGGATATATTTTAGCAGGAATGAGCCTCGTATATCTTAAGCAAGGAAAATTAGATTTAGCTATAAATACTGCCAAAGAGTCAGTCGTCTTACTGGAAAAAGACAATAATCAAGTCACAAAAACAGATGCTTATTTCGTTTTAGCAGAAGCCTACCTGAAAAAAGGGGATAAAGATAAAGCAAGGTTATATTTAGACGAAAGCTTACAAATAAGTAAAGATTTAAATAATAACCCTTCGATGATCGACAGATTGATATTTGATGCTAAACTAAGTCTGGACGATGACATTAATGTTGCAACAAAAAAAGCAGAAAATTTACTCGGACAATTGAATGAAGAAATTTCTCCTACCATAAAATCCCAATTATATGAATTATTATATAATTGCTACAAAGGTCAAGGCAAGTACGATAAGTCCTTAGAAATGTATGAAAAGCATAAGATGTATTCTGATAGCGCAGCAACCCAAAAAGTTAAACTCGATATCATGCGCCAAGTTATACAAAAAGATTATGAAGACAAACTGCTTAAAAAAGATGGGGAAAGTAAAAAAATCGCATCATCGTTTAGAAGTAAATTGATTGGAATACTTATTGTAAGTTTTATCCTACTCGGCTCATTTTATTACTATGGTAAGCGAAAAATCACCCTTGAAAAACAAAAAGGAGAAGAATTACTTAATGAGTTAAAACTTATTAAGAAAAATGAAGCTGTAGTCGTCGGAATGGATAAAAATACTGCAATAAATAAAGAAAGATTAGAAATATCAATTGGAAAAAAAATAAATGAAACCGATTGGAATGTCTTGAATATATTGTTAGAAGATCCAACAATATCTAACAAAGAACTTGCTGAGAAAGCATATTTGAGTGTTGATGGTATTGGGTCTTCATTGAGAAGAATGTACGAATATTTCGATATCCCTAGCTCGAAGTATATGAAAATTGCACTTATTTTAAAGGCTATCAAAATATCGAACAACGTTTAAAGCCTAAGATTTCAAAAAGAACTCCTCCGATCAATATCAATCAAAATTGACAATAGTTTTGGTAAAGCCTAATCAACCTTCAGTTCTAATGACACTTTCATAAAAGAAGTACTTAATGTTTCGATTGTTAGGATTGTTTTATACTTATAAATTCTTAAGCATTTGGCAGAATACTATTTCATAAATTAATGATTTACAATACTTTAAATAAGGAAAGACATCACGTCTAGCCGTGAAAATTCATTATAACGCAAATATGTGATCATTCCAAGATTAAAGAAAGTTAACTTCGTGTAAAATTCTTTCTTAATGCATTCAATCATTATGATGGCTAGTAGATTAATAAATCAAGAATTAATGTTCGTTCAATGCAAACGTGTAGTGCAAGCTATTGAAAGACTTATAATTTTAGATCCAGCATTATACATCAGTAATCAAAAGGCTAAGGCTCAGGATTGCCCCACAATTCTATTGGAATCAAGTTTTGAAATCCAATCTTGTAAAAATAAAGTGGAATTTAACTCTGCTTTAGAAAATTATTTTAAGTGTTTTGATGTCAGGCAACGACTGTATAAAATGATTCTCAATTAAATCTGTGTTGAACAGCCGATTGATGGCTTTCGTCCTACATCTGTTTTAAGGAGTTGTTTTTTATTAAAATAATACTAAAAATATATAAAAATATGAAACAAGTTCTTTTTTTATTTCTTTTATTGACCTTTCTTTCAGAAGGCGTAGCACAAAATAATAAATTTAATCCAGCGAAAAATACATCAAGAAAATATACGGATAATCATGGTAAAATGATGAGTGGTAGTTCATCCAATTGTTCTACTTGCCCTGAGGTCTTTATTACGAATGGAGGTTTTGAACAGGTACCTTTTACATTTCCTGGTGTAGAGTTTTTTGATGAATCTCTAATTACTGATTGGAATACAACTGCCAGTAATAATTTAATTGAAATTTGGCGAACGGGCTTTAATGGTGTTCCTGCTATAGAAGGTGAGTTTTTTGCAGAATTAAATGCAACTGAAGCTGCCACTTTGTATCTTGAAGTGTGTACCGACCCTTTTTCAACGATCAATTGGTCGATATGGCATCGTGGAAGATTTGGAGTTGATGTTGCTGAAGTAAGAATTGGTGCCAGTCTCGCTAGTCTGGTTACTCAAAGTACTTTAACCACAGGTCTATCTTGGGCAAATTATACAGGCGTTTATACTGTTCCAGCAGGGCAAACTTCAACAATAATTGCTTTTACAGCAGTATCTACAGCAACTGGAAACAATTCTGCAGGAAACTTTATTGATGATTTTCAGATGATATTATCAAACCCTCCAGAATTCATTGTGTCTTGTGAAGAATTTGCTCCACCATCAGCACCTCTTAGTAGTGATGGTATAATCAATTTTATCATCTCCCAAGGACCGGTAGGACCTTATACCATTACATATGACAACGGAGCAGGAATAAGTGGAACTCAAACTGGAAATATTGGTGACAATTTCATCACCAATTTACCAGCAGGCACTTACACAATTACGGTCACCAATATCAATGGATGCAATGCAACTTGTGAAATTACACTTATAGGACAAGAATGTTTACTTGACCTTTCAACTCTTTTGACACCACCTACTTGCAATGGAGTTAAAGACGGATCAGTTACCATCGTCGTTAACAATGGTGATGGAAATTATACATACGATTGGAGTGAAAACCTGTTTGATGGAATGAATACCGCAACTGGCCTAGATGGAGGACAAACGATTAGTGTTACCGTAACAGATGGACAGATGTGTTCTGCTGAAACTACCGTTACCATTAATGAAACTCTGGCTATCAACATCGCTTGTTCGGTTATTGTTGAGCCAACAACTCCATTAGCGAGCGATGGTATCATCAATTTCTTTATCACCCAAGGACCAGTAGGGCCTTATACCATTGTATATGACAACGGTACTGGGATAAGTGGCACACTAGCTGGAAATATTGGTGACAATTTCATTACCAATTTACCAGCAGGTACTTATACAGTTGTAATCACCAATATAAATGGATGTAGTGCAACTTGTGATATTACACTTATAGGACAAGAATGTTTACTTGACCTTTCAACTGTTATAACACCACCCACTTGCAATGGAGATAACGATGCAGAAGTTATTATCGCCGTTAACAATGGCGATGAAAATTACACATACGACTGGAGTGAAAATCAGTTTGATGGAAGCCCTTCAGCAACTGGACTAACTGGAGGACAAACGATTAGTGTTACCGTAACAGATGGACAGATGTGTTCTGCTGAAACTACTGTTACTATTAATGAAACTCTACCCATTGGTATTACATGTGCAGTAAATGCCAACCCATCTAGCCCTTTGGGCAGTAATGGTAGTATCAACGTAAACATTACCAGTGGGCAAAATCCGCCTTTAAATATCAGCTATAATAATAACGCAGGTACAAGTGGAACTCAAGCGGCTAATGCTGGAAGTAATATGATTAATAACCTTCCTACGGGAACTTATAACCTTATTGTTAGTAATTCAAAAGGTTGTAGAGATTCGTGTGAGGTTACACTTACAGCACAAGCTTGTACATTTATTTTGTCAACAAATGTAAGTCCTCCAAGTTGTAGTGGCTTTAACAATGCTTCTGTAAACATAACACCTAGCAATGGTAATGGGCCTTACTCATTTGACTGGAGTATTAATGCTTTTGACGGATTAAATACAGCAACAGGTCTGAGCGGTGGACAAACCATAAGTGTCATTGTCACTGATAGCTTGGGCTGTAAGGCTATTGATACGGTTACTATTGTTGCAATACCTTCCATCGAGATTGCTTGTTCCATAAATGCCCAACCATCCGGTCCACAAGCAAGTGATGGAAGCATAAATCTTAACATTATTGCTGCTCCAAATCCGCCTATAAATATCACATATACCAACAACGCAGGGACTAGCGGAGTGCTAGTGGCAAATTCAGGAGTCAATGATATCAATAATCTTCCAACAGGAACTTATACTTTTACAGCAACAAATGTTAATGGCTGCAGCACATCTTGTATTGTCACGCTTTTGGCAGATACTTGTACTTTTAGCCTTGACATATCAACAACCAATGAAACTTGTGCAGGTTCAAAAGATGGCTATGCCATTGTCACTCCATTAGGTGGGACACCTAGTTACACTTATTTATGGAGCAATCAGTCAACATTTAATGAAGCTACAAACTTATCAGCCGGGATTTATACAGTTACAGTTATCGACATGAATGGTTGTAGTGGATCATCAACTTTCAATATTAATTCCACATCTGCTATAATAAGTAATTTTACAACTTCCATTTGTTCAGATGATTCCATCTATGTAAATGGTGTTGTGTTTCACAAAGACAAAAAAACAGGACAGGTGACTTTTACTGCAGCTTCCGTTAATGGTTGTGATAGTATTGTTAATGTAAGTATTAACGTTTATCCTGAAAGCATAAGTAAGATTGATCTTAATCTTTGTGCAAATGAGACCGTAAGTATTGCTGATAAAATTTTTAATATTGATAATCCCAAAGGAACGGTAATTTTACCTTCTGCTTCCATTGATGGGTGTGATTCTACGGTTTTTGTTGATCTTCTTTTCTACCCAGTAAGTATAGGTAAATTGGATACAATTCTTTGTTCAGACAGAAGTCTTACAGTCGGCAATCAAATTTTTGATAAAAATAGTACTGACGGAACCGTCATTCTAGTTGGAGCAGGTAGTAATGGTTGCGATTCAACAGTAGTTGTTAACACTCTTTATCATCCACCATTGTTTGCTATAATGGGGCATGATACTTCGGTTTGTAAAAGCCAATCGCAAATTGTAACGCTTACTTTGGCTCCAGGAAATACTTATGATTTCACCATAGACTTTTCAAACGGAGAACAATTAAAGGAAAAAGGAATAAATTCAGAAATTTACTTTATCCCTGTAAATATAGACTCACAAGACATTAGTATTCTCCTAAGTAGCATTACCGCTAGTAGTGGTTGCTCAGTAAATGTAATTGATGACAAGACAATAATCCAATTTGGAAAAACACAAATTAACCTGATTGCAAATGGTGATGGAGATCTTGTATTAGATTGCACAAATTCGAATAATGGAACTATTGAGGTACAAACACTGAACAGTATTGGACCGTTTGTTTTCACATGGAGTAATGGTGCTACTGTACAAAAGATTGAAAATCTAGAACCAGGGACGTACCAGGTTTCCGTTTTGGATGGCAATGGATGCAAAGCTACCCAAGCCATAACATTATCCAGTCCAAAACCTATAAGCGTTGAAGCTCAAGGAGAATCCAAGGGTTGTTATGATAATTATGAGGGCACTATTACAATTGATACTATTCATGGTGGTGTAGAGCCATATGAGTTTAGTTTTAATGGTACCACTTTCAATGATTTAAGTAATAATCAGCTAATTAAAAATGGCGTAGTACCAGGAATTAATAAAGTTTATATTAGAGATAAAAATGGCTGTGAAAAAATTATAGCTGTTGATTTACCAGTCATACAAGAATTACTAATGGATTTGGGATATGATCAAACTATCTCTTTAGGAGACAGTGTTTTGTTTAATCCTGAGCTTAACTTTATACCCGTTTCTTGGACTTGGAATACTCAGAAAGGAATGAGTCAATTAGATACATTTATTACTTATGTGGCTCCTTTTGAAACGACGAACTACCTATTGACAGTTAAAGATGCGAATGGATGTACAGTTGAAGATAGGGTAACTATTTTTGTAGATGATGACGTAAATGTTTTCATCCCTAATATTTTTTCACCTAATAATGATGGCATTAATGATATATTAACTATTTACAGTGGTGCTGGTGTCTTGCTTATTGATCAATTTCATATATTTGATCGATGGGGCAGTTTGATGTTTAGCAGAAGATTTTTTAATCCAAATGACTTAACACAAGGCTGGGATGGTAGATTCAATGGAAAAGACTTAAATCCTGGAGTTTTTGTTTATTATGCTAAGATTAAACTTTTTAATGGAGAGACCAAAGTCGTTTCAGGAGATGTTACTATAGTAAACTAGAATGAATATAAAAATTTAACATCAAATTAGTGTAGTACTGTATTTTGCTTTAACCTGGATTATGCACTAGAAAATCTATTACGAAGCTAACTTGCTGCAAATCAGAATCCGCCGAGGCGAACAACTTATCTTCTGTAACCATAGCGGTGCTATGATTTTCGAATCTAAATTGCTGATTTATTGCAATTTAACTTCTCATTACGAATCCAAATGCATAAACCAGGTTTAAGCATTTGCAATCTTTCATCAAGTTTATAATGAACATAAAAACTAGTTGATTAATAGATATTTTTGACTTTTTTTAGCTCATTGATTATTTTTAACTAATAGAACAAATAGTAAGTTTTGTTAATTTGATTTTCGGATGGCATTTCAGTTTGCATTCTTACTATTAACTAATCGATCGGTTTGATATATTTGTGTCTAAATTAACTTAGTCACCATGAAATATCATATACCCTTTATTTTTCTAACATCTTTTAATGTTAAATTGACATTAGAAAGATCTAAGCCTACAAACGATCACAAAACCCTAAATCTTCAATGATTTTTTTACCAACAGTCAGACCAAATCCAGCTATTTCACTTTTGAAATACACATTCACGCCAAGACGTGAAGCCTGAAAGCACAGCTTTACTACTTTTGTTCAAGTAAGTGTACACCTAATAAATTTCAAACATCATGAAGTTCTCCATTGTAATTGCTCTTTTAACCTTTCTGTCCTTCACCCATTTTTGTTCTGCCCAGTACTATCTAACTACTGTTGCTGGCAATACACCCAAGACCTTGAACAAAGAACGTGTGAATATCCAACTTGATGAAGACCCTGAGTGGACAACAATTATGGGAACCACCACAACACCAATGTGGTCTTCTATACAAACCTTGCCTTTTGCATTCAAATTTAATGGAAATCCGGTAACAAGTTATAAAGTATCTTCGACAGGTGTTCTCACTTTCAGTACTGTAACAACAACTATCCCAGGGGCAATTCCACGCGCTCTACCATCGGCTTTAATACCTAATAATTCAATTTGTTTATGGGGAATGCAACCTACGAATGATAACAGTTTTATTTCATATAAGACCTTTGGAAATTCGGGCAATAGACAGTATTGGGTTACTTTTTCATTTTGTTCAACCGGAACAATCGAGTTATCAACTTGGTCAATCGTATTGGAAGAAGGTTCGAATAATATCTACATTGTTGAACAATGGAACGGCCATGGTTCATCGCCAGCACTTTCGGTTGGCATTCAAATTAATTCGAGTTTGGCTTTTTCTGATCCACTTTCTCCGTCTGTTTTAAAAACATCTGGTTTTGACTTTACAATGGCAGATGACCTTTATCGTCGGTTTGCTCCTGGTGTACAGCCCCAAACGGACATAGAATTGATTGATTTCAAAATGCCCTACTATGTCACACCTGGAAATAAAAAAATAGAAGGAACCATTCACAATGTTGGGCAAACTATGATTAGTTCCATCACCGTTACATGGAATGACGGTTCGGGTCCAATCACTGAAAATCTCGATGTAAGCATCGCTCCGAATAATACATATTCATTCATCTGTACCAAAGAATGGAATGCTCAGGCTAGTCCACAAACATTACTTACATTGGCAGTTACTACAATGGCTGACGCAAATGCATCAAACAATGGTTACGTAAAACCTGTGACGGTGCTAGATACTGTGCCCAAAAGGTATATCGTCGTTGAAGAAAGAACAGGAACTTGGTGCCCATGGTGTCCAAATGGAGCTGTTGGTATGGCGGATTTAGAGCAGGAACCTGAATATATTGGAATCGCTGTACATAATTACGATCCAATGGAAGTTGATATTTACGATCTTCTTATCGGCACTTGCATAAAAGATGTTGGTTTTCCTGCGGCATTGATCGATAGAGAGATTAAAACTGGTTTTAGCGGACCAGGTTATATAAATTCCAGATTTAATGAGCGTAGGGCAAACGTAGCACCTTGTGAGGTAAAAAACCTATCTTTCAATATTGACAGTTCGACCAATGAGATAAATGTATCTTGTGAAACCGAATGGTTCGGTAAGATCCGTGGAGATTATCGCCTTTCATGTGTTATTGTCGAAGATGATGTCATTGGAACGACATCAAAGTGGTTTCAAGCAAATGCTTATGCGGGTGGAGGAAATGGTACAAAACGATTTCCAAGTCATATAAACAATGGGTTTGATTTTGCCACTGCTGCGAATCCAGCAGATCCAACTGGTTTTGGAGGCTATGACCATGTCGCACGATATTTATCAAGTGACGATATATTGGGTGACCCGAATAGTTTACCATCTGGAGAGGTTCCAATGGGTACTTACGCATACACATTTGCCCCTATCCCAGACAGTGTAATTAATAACATGAACAAAGCCCAAGCCATTGTTATGGTTGTCAATAAATATACTGGTGAAATACTCAACGCGAATAAAATTCCCTTAAATTGTTCGGTGCTGCCTACTATAGCTATTGTGCCACCAAGCACCATCACCTGTGCGCAAACATCAATACTAATTAATGCCTCCAACTCCAGCCAAGGGTCCAACTTTAGCTATCAATGGACCACTTCTGACGGCGGCAACATTATTGAAGGTGACACAACACTGACGCCAACTGTCAATACTAGTGGCACCTACACCCTACTTTTGACTAACACTGCTACCGGTTGCACTTCAACCGCAATAACTACTGTTGCCCTTAACAACACGCAACCAAATGCTTCAGCTTCTAGCACAGGTAATTTAAATTGTAACACCCCACAATTGGAGTTAAGTGGATCAGGCTCATCTACGGGACCTATATATAGCTATCTCTGGACCACATCCAATGGCCATTTTGTGTCTGGCGAAACAACTCTTAACCCGATCATTGATGTTGCTGGAACGTATAACTTATTGGTTACCAATACAGAAAATGGTTGTTCAAATACTGCTTCAGCAAGTGTGGGTCAAAGCCCACCAGTCACATCAATGATTACAGACCAAACAAATATTACCTGCAATGGTGCATCCAATGGCAATGCCACTGTAGTTGGCAGCGGTGGTAATGGAACATTTACCTACACATGGAATAATGGTGTCAATGCCAGTACTATTACCAATGTGCCTGCTGGTCTATACATCGTGACAGTTTCAGACGGAGAAAATTGTACATCTTCTACTAGTGTTAATGTGACCCAACCAGATGTGCTAACCTGTATTATTTCTTCTACCAGTCCTACCTCCAACAATGTGAATGATGGTACCGCTACAGCAGTCGCTAATGGTGGCACTTCGGGTTATACTTATCTGTGGTCTAACGGTGAAACCACATCAACAATTATAGGTTTAGCACCAGGTATTTATACTGTAGTGGTGACCGATGCCAATGGCTGTACCGCTCTTCAGACGGTAACTGTTAACTCTTTTAATGGTACCACACAGACTAATGAACCTACTTGGCTTAAGGGCATTCAGATAAAGCCTAACCCAACTACTGGACTTACAAAAATCATGTTCGCTGAAACCCCGGTAGGAACCATGAAGACACAAATAATGAATGCTACTGGTCGTTTGGTTTGGAGTAATGTTTCCGAAAATCAACCTTTTATCACAATTGACGCGACTGATTTATCATCGGGTATTTATCTGATTCACTTTTGCACCGGAGCAGAATCGGGTACTCGGAAATTGGTGATCAGCCGTTGATCTTCTGATTGATGGAACATTACAACAAGATCCCTCGACAGGCTTCGACCATTTTTTTTTCCCGATGACGACAAAATTTCTCCAGTAACAGGTTATGAGACCGTATCAAAACGATGAATTTTTCATAGATATATCTACACTATATGAAGGTATCCATATATTGCAAATCGAATTGGATAATGGCAAACAAATTAATAAGCGGGTGATTGTTTTGAAGTCGAAATAACAAATAAAACAAGAATTAATTAAACAAGATAAAAATATGAACAAGCAATTTAAAACTGTTTTTCAAATTGTTGCACTGAGTACCTCACTGCTATCAGTTATATCGCCTTCGTATGCACAAACAATAAAAGTCTTTGTACTTGCAGGGCAATCTAATGCACAAGGTCATGGAGAGATTGAACCTGTAACTACGCAGGGAACACTTGCGCACTTCCTTGCCAATGATTCATTTAATGAGTTTGGTGGTATTCATGACGGAAACGGGAATGTGCTTTCTCGACGAGATGTTTGGGTGCGGTACGACCATGAAAACGGAACGTTATTAGCAGATAATCTGGGAAGTACAGGTTTTGGAGGCTATACAGGACAGATAGGGCCTGATTTGGGTTTGGGGCATGTTTTGGGTGACTACTTCACTGAACAAGTGTTGATCATCAAAACATGTTGGGGTGGAAAAAGCCTAGCGGTTGATTTTAGACCTCCGAGTTCTGGAGGAACTGTTGGCCCATCTTATACTCAAATGATCACAGATATCAATACCGCAATCACCAACATCGCTACGGAGTTTCCGGATTACAATGGGGAAACCATAGAGTTTGCCGGCTTTGTTTGGTTTCAGGGTTGGAATGATTTGTTTGATCAGGCTTATCGAGACGAATATCGCAAGAATTTGATCAACCTGATCAGCGATGTTCGTGCCGATTTGAATGTGCCTGATTTGCCTGTTGTGGTTGGCTTGACTGGAAATGGTGGCTATAATGGCGACTTATTGTTGCAAAGTATTCAAGCCTCCCAAATGGGTGCTGCTACATATCCTGGTCACCAAAACGTAACTTTTGCGGAAACCCGCGATTTCTGGCGGGAAGCTAATGTTTCGCCTTATGATTTATATCATCACTGGAACAATAATGCAGAAAGTTACCTGCGCATAGGAAATGCGTTCGGGAAAAAAATTGTTGAACTTATGGATGGACCTGCCCCGTGCGCTCCCAATCAGGTTGAAGTGAAGGTAGAAATTGCTACTGATATATGGGGTGCCGAAACGTCCTGGACCTTGACCAACCAAGCGGGTGCCATCATATTGCAAGGTGGGCAGGGCGGTGTTTATGTTAACAACACTCGCTACGCAGACAGCATCTGTGTAGCTGCGGATGCTTGTATTTTCTTCAACATCTATGATTCCTATGGAGACGGTATTTTTGCGCCTAACGGGTTTAAGTTGTATGCCAACGAGATGCTTGTGGCAAGCGGCGCCAATGATATTAAGAGTTATGCTCGTAAAATTGCTTATTGTCCAGTTGCTTGTAGCGCTGTGGCCGATGCGCTTACTGATCTTCAAGGACACCTGAATGTAACAGCCCTGTTAACCCCTGCTGAACTGATATTGATCAGAAATACCATCGCTCAATTCCCGTTTTGTCTTGCAGAAAATGAGGATGTCATCTTGCTGGGCAAAAGTATCGTTGAAAATTATGACATGCAGTTTGGGCCACTTTTTATTAATCCTAAAACCCAGGGCGGCTTTTATAAGGACCCTGCAAGTAGTCCCGAATTAGATTTGGAACGAGCTATCCTTGCACTTCAGCAAGGCATACTCGATCATGTATTCACACCGGAAGTTTACGCAGCTTATCCGCAACATCTTAATGGCTGGAAGTTCAATTCATGCACCAATTTCCCTGGATATGTTGACCCACCATCCGATTCATCCCTCAGCAAATCAGTCCTTATTCGTGCCAATTTTGCCGACCCAGAAGGCGCGAATCCTTTCTTAGATCTGAGCGAAGATGGATTGAGGCACGCCTTGCGACCAACCGGCTTGTACCTGGCTCCCGGAAGTGTGGTCAGCGTTACCGTACCCGATAGCCTCGTGGGCCGGGACTATTGGGTGAGGGTGGGTTCACATGACTGGGATCTTTCCGAAATGACTTATTTCAGGCGAATGGACAGGATATCCAAGCGGTATCCTATTGATTCAACAACGATTCAGGTTTTTAATCCGCTTGGAGGAGCGATTTCGATCCTGGTTCCCTACGGAGCAGATGATGGTATTGTCGAGGTCAGTCTGCGCAATGGCGTGGAAGTGCCTTTCTATTCACTGAAAACGTTTTATGAAACGCCTGATTTCGACGCTGAATTGAGTAAGCCCGGCCCTTGGGCGGTTTTTGAGTCAGATAATGTGATGTACACGATTCCCAAACATGCCATCGTACCTGGTGAATATGATCTTAAGCAAACGTTACAGGACTGGGAAACAGCGTTGCGGGGCATGAATTCCATTTTAGCCAGACAGATCATTCCCGATAAGCACAATATGTATCAGATTGCCGATGTGGACATCAGGGTCGGGGTGTATTCAATCGGTTATCCGATGTCGAACACGCCACTGAACTATATGGACGTGCCCGGCCCGGCTTACTTCCTCAACGGTCCTGGCCCTGATGATGATATAAATTTTCATGAAATGGGGCATGCGTTGGCAATATCCCAATTCCCTGGCGAAACGGAGGCTTTGGTCAATTTCCCATACATCATGGCTTTGAATTACGGCTTGAACGAAGACTTAGACGAAGCAGTGAAATCCAGCTTCGGTCCCAGCTACGGTAACAGTCTGTTTGATATTGATAAGTCCGCTACCAATAGAATGGTTTCCAATACATTTGGTTCGGAAAGGAATATTTCCAATACAACAAAAGACGAGGTCCGTTACCAGCATAGAGGGTACGGTCACTATTTTGAGATCGTGAATATACTTGGATGGTGTCCCCTGAGAAACTTCTGGAAACAGGAACACATCGATTTTGAGAATACTGGAATCGACTATCTTAACAGTGGTGACATTGATAGCAGGATTGTTAGAATGTCAGTTGCTGCACAAGCAGACCTGCGTCCTTTGTTCCATGTTTTTGGCATTCTTTCGCAAGATTCCATTGCCGTACAGGATACCATGGTTCAGCTCGGTATTCAGCCTTCGTCTGCAATCTACAATAGGCTACAAGCGTATTTCGACTTGATACCGGAAGATAGCATAGCATTTGTCAATTACGCGCTGTCTATACATCCTAATTTTTTTAATGAAGGCTCAACAGCGGATCCTGATTATGGACCGGGTTGGCATTACCTTAAGTCAATGACTTACAATGAAGTTGAAGGTCAACAAAGAAAAGACATCCTGCAATCCATTATTGACCGCTATTTCCCTAATGGTGCACCTCCTGATAATGGTATCGTTGACGTATGTTGCCTGTTGGATACGCCGAAGGTAGCTATTGTGCCACCAAGCACCATCACCTGTGCGCAAACTTCAATACAAATTAATGCGTCCAACTCCAGCCAAGGGTCCAACTTTAGCTATCAATGGACCGCTTCTGAAGGCGGCAAGATTGTGGGAGGTGACACAACACTGACGCCAACTGTCAATACTAGTGGCACCTACACCCTACTTTTGACCAACACGGCTACTGGTTGCACTTCAACCGCAATAACTACTGTTGCCCTTAACAACACTCAACCAAATGCTTCAGCTTCTAGCACAGGTAATTTAAATTGTAACACGCTACAATTGGAGTTAAGTGGATCAGGCTCCTCTACGGGACCTATATATAGCTATCTCTGGACCACCACCAATGGCCATTTTGTGTCTGGCGAAACAACCCTTAACCCAATCATTGATGTTGCCGGAACATATAACTTATTGGTTACCAATACAGAAAATGGTTGTACAAATACTGCATCAGCAAGTGTGGGTCAAAGCCCACCTGTCACATCAATGATTATAGACCAAACAAATATTACTTGCAATGGTGCATCAGATGGCAAAGCTACTGCTGTTGGCAGCGGTGGAAATGGTGCATTTACCTACACATGGAATAATGGTGGCAATGCCAGTACTATTTCCAATGTGCCTGCTGGTCTATACATCGTGACAGTTTCAGACGGAGAGAATTGCATATCTTCTACTAGTGTTAATGTGACCCAACCGGATGTGCTAACCTGTAATGTTTCTTCTACCAGTCCTACCTCAAACGATGTAAATGATGGTACCGCTACAGCAGTCGCTAATGGTGGCACTTCGAGTTATTCTTATCTGTGGTCTAACGGTAGTACCACCTCAACAATTATAGGTTTAGCCCCAGGTGTTTATACTGTAGTGGTGACCGATGCCAATGGATGTACTGTTCTTCAGACCGTCACTGTTAACTCTTTTAATGGTACCACACAGACTAATGAACCTACTTGGCTTAAGGGCATTCAGATAATGCCTAACCCAACTACTGGACTTACAAAAATCATGTTCGCTGAAACCCCTATAGGAACCATGAAAACACAGATAATGGATGCTACTGGTCGTTTGGTTTGGAGTAATATTTCCGAAAATCAACCTTTTATCACTATTGACGCGACTGATATATCATCGGGTATTTATCTGATTCACTTTTGCACCGGAGCAGAATCGGGTACTCGGAAATTGGTGATCAGCCGTTGATCTTTAAGTCTATTGAACGTAACGACAATAGCCATCCAGATAGCTCTGGATGGCCATTGTCATGCTAAACAACCTTATACCTACTTTCGGTCAGTTTCCAACCTGACATACATAGAACATTCGGGTAAAACGCAAAACGCACATGGTATTTTGTTGAAACTATTGGATCAACCTGGTGAGAGTGTTTTGATCATATTTTTTTCTTAACATGCATTTATCTAAAATTACCTATGGATATTTATTAACTATCAATTATAATTGATTTTACCAGAATCTTAGACTAATCCAAGTTAAAAATGTGGGAATAAACGAACCATGACCATTGGAGATTATCAAATCCTGTGATTAGAATCGTTGCATTAAAAAACTGTAAACAATAGGTAAATTAAAAGAACCCAAACCTAATGCTAACTTTCAAATAATTAAAAGTATGTTTAAAGTTGAATAATAAAAGTATAACGCCATACAAATAACTGGTGGGCTTTAATTATCGCAGGACTGTGACATCACCATGAAAATAGAGCATTTTACCATTTTTCAACAAAACAGAGCCTGTATAAATATATACCCCACCAACTACCTTGACACCGTTATACAAACCATCCCAACCCTCTTCTTCAATATTTATTGGCAAGGATTTTTTATAAAAAATAAGATTACCCCAACGATCAAAGATGCTCAAGTTCTGAATTTCATCAATCAAATCCTCACGCCCATAAAAAGTAAAAAATTGATTTCCACTGTCTGAACCTGGCACTATGATATTAGGTATATTTATAAAAATTGGTTTTTCAATAGCCTTTAAATAAATGGTTAGATCAGCCGTACATCCATATTCATTGGTGACGGAATATGTGTATTCTGGCAAAAAGCCGGAGGTAATATTCATGTGGCTACAATCTTGATTTAGACATATAAGCCCGACTTCTGTATTCCATTGTGCAGAAATTATCTCAGAAGAATCTAATATTTCTATTTCTACACTTCCTTGAATTTCATCAATATCTATAACTAAAGTTTCAAGTCCATTATAAATCAACTGAGGATGCGTCACATTAGATATTACTTCAATTGAGTCAATAGATTTGCAACCATTTTGGCCAATAAATTCCACAAAATAAAGACCAGGCATATCCACTTTTATTTCATTTTTGTTAGAAATGTTAATATCTGGACCGCTCCAAGTTATACTTCTATAAGAAGGATTACCTAGTGTGAGGGTTGCAATCTTGTTATTACAATCTAAATTATTCCCATCAATTTTATCAACAGGACTAATTGTGTCAACAGTAATTTGAATTGACTGTATGGATGTACACCCATTATTGTCAATTCCTGTGACTGAATAAATACCTGCCGAAGTTACATTAATACTGTCACCCACGTATTGATTTTGTTGGTAGGACCATTCATAAATCAGGCTATTTTCTGCACCTGATGCACTTAAAACCATAGAAAAGTGGTCGCAATTTAGTTCTGGATATTCTTTGATTAACGTAAAATCAGGAATTTTATCTTTTCGGTTCACGACGTAAGGTATAGATGTCGTACAACCATTGCTGCCGGTGATTTCAATAAGGTATTGACCAGGAATACTTATCACAATATTAGGTAAGGTGTCAATTAGATTTCCAGCATCGTCAAAAACCTTAATTTTACCTGATGTTTCTGAAATGATAATACTGCCATCACTTTGGCAAATAATGTCTTTGCCAGACAACGTAGCAGATGGAGGGGTAATGTCTTCTGTTATAATAATGATGCTATCACTAATGCAGCCATTAATACCTAAGGATTGAATTCTGTAAATGCCTGCTGTATTGGTAACAAAAAGTCCAGATGAATCTAATAATTGGTTTTGGTTGTTAAAAATGAAATATCTAGTATTTGAAGAATTGTCAATTTTAATTTTTCCTGGCATAAAACAGTTAATATGTTCTATATCAAAATCAATAGCAGGAAGTTGAAAATCAGCTCTAATTTCTAAAAAAGTATCTACTACACATCCATTCGTCATGGTGATATTAAGATGATATGTACCAGGTAAATTTATATTTGGTTGTTCTAAAGTTGAGTTAAAATTAGATGGGCCCGTCCACAATATAGATGAATAATTCGATGCAATATTGAAAGGCAGCGGTAAAGTCGATTTTTTGCACGAAAGTGTGTCTTCCAAAATTAAAAATTCAGGTAAGGAATTATTTGAATAAACCTCGATGCTATCAAAAGTCGTACATCCATTTTTACTATTGGTGGCAGTAAGATAGTAATTACCAGAACTACTTACTAAAGGTGAAGGAACTTGACTTACAAATGAATTTGGACCAAACCACTGAAAAGAGTCAGCCGAAGTTTGTAACAAATTTATACTTATTACTGGATTCCAACATGTTAATGAATCAGCTGACAATTGGATAGTAGGATAAACTTTGTTCTCCGATATATATATGGAATCACTAGCAGAACATCCATTTGTATTGATTAATTCAATGAAATACCATCCAGGTAGACTAACATTTGGCGACGATATATCCGATATAAAATTTTGACGATTTGACCATGCGTAATTTAAATTACTTTGGTCGGAAGAAGCAATAAGATCAATCGATGTTTTGGCGCAAGTAAGCGTATCATTTTTAGTTTCTATAGAAGGACTTTTGCCTTTTTTTGAAATATAAAATGTGTCTTGAGAAGTGCAGTTATTATTGATATTGGTAATTTCTAAAATATGATTGCCTTCCATTGAGGCAACAAAGGTATCTCCAAAAAACTTTTGGTTTAATGGATTAGTCCATGAATTAACCAAGGTTGAATCGGGAAACAAGATATAAGAAACGGTATCAACATTACATTCAAGCGTTTTATCATTAAGAAATGTAAATGGTCTTATTGTGTCAATTTCTACAACAACTTGTTTGGTACTTTTACAGCCTAAATTATTTATGACTTCAATCAAATAAACGCCTCCTTCAGAAATTGTAGGATTTAGTGTGTCGCTAAATAACAAACTATCTTTATACCAAGTAACATGACTAAATGGTTGATTCAGAATTGGGTCCATGACAAAAGCTGTGTCGAGACAATTTAATTTT
This sequence comes from Saprospiraceae bacterium, assembly GCA_035299145.1. Classification (GTDB taxonomy): domain Bacteria; phylum Bacteroidota; class Bacteroidia; order Chitinophagales; family Saprospiraceae; genus OLB9. The sequence continues at coordinate 172,012 of DATGWZ010000018.1, read as the reverse complement.
TGTGGAACTATATCTATGGTCGTGTAATCTAAACTAACATAAACAAAACCTGTATCAATACTACTGCAACCATTAGCGTTAGAAGTTGTGATGAGAATATATTCTCCAGGATTTGTTACCAAAAGCGAATTCCCTGAACCCAAGTAACTTCCTTGATTATACCAGCTATAAGCATACGTATTGTTGTTAATAATAGGGATGGCATTTAGATAAACATTGGCAGTATCATTACAAGTTAATGTGACATTTTGGATTGGTAATATGGTAGGAGTGGTAGTATCTATCGCAACTTCAATATCATTATAAAAGAAACAAGTTAAATTTTCATTAGGAAGAAAAACGGAAACACTTACTGAATATAAGCCTGCTTCAGATACTGTCCAATCGGGCATACCATTTGAACCAGAAGGTCCTTCCCAATAATAAAATATTTCAGAATTGGGTATGGATAAAAATGAAGCATTTAGATTGGTAACTCCTGTTATACAATCCAAGGCATTAGAAGTTGTCACCGAAATAGTTCCAGAAATGACTTCTAAGGTCAGAATAATCAAGCTATCGCATCCCTTTGAGCTTTTTTCATTTATGGTGTAAATACCTGGAAGCGCATAGTCTGAGCCACCTATTGTGTAATAGTCACCATTGCAGATGGTTGCTTCTACATAAGTTGGATCAGACAAAGGATGTACAGTCAAGAGTGTATTTATCTGATGGTTACATCCATTTGACATGGCAATGAAGTCTATATAAAATCCATTTTCAGTATGACCATTAAAGTCATCACCTTCACAAATTTCAACTTCTTGGTATTCTTGAGTTCCAAACTCGATGGCATTAATTTCAGGACAAATGACATGATTATTGTTGGCGGCTCCTGTTGCTGATGTATAGCCCCACCAAGCAGACGTATTACCACCAAAACAATTATTAATTATATCAAAAAATCCACTGAGTATAATCACCCCATCAAAAACAACTTCATACTTATTTCCTGAAGGGTCCCAAGAAAAAGTAATTGTATGGTCATTCCCGTCTTCAATATTACCTAGTGAAATTGGTCCTTGTATGGAAGCATTATGATTCATGTTGCCATTAATATTAAAGGAAGCATGATCTTGAATTGGATCATTAAGTTCAGGATTTTGCCATGTGTCAAATTCAAAAATGGCTGAATTTTGCATACCTTTAGCTCCTATCCCCTGCCCTGAGCCGCCACAAAATGTTGGTCCATTTGTTTGATAAATCAGACAAATCCCGTCTGCACCATTTGCATTATTATTGCCAAAATTTGCAGTCATAGTATGTGTAAATGGTTGTGTAAAATCAATCGGTGTTTCGTACCAAGCACAACCTTGTTGACCATTCATTGGAGGTGTTAATTGGATACAATCTTCTTGTTGATTTGCACTTCCTGATAGGATAAACTGTGGATTAGGGCTAGCGATATTTGAAAAAAACATTGAAAAAGTACCATTATTTGTCCCATTTTGTGGCCAAACTCTCATAAAATAAGTCTGTCCTACATTTAAGTTATCAAAAATTACAGCTTGACCAGTACTGCCATCACAGTTGTTATCTAGAATGTTATAAAGTAATTTTGGATTAGTACATGGACCCTCATAAATGGCAATTGCCGGATCTGTCATTGTGATGCCATTAAGAATAAGTTGAAGGTTTGGAGTCATGACAAATGAAAACCAAAAATCAGGGCCGTTATATCCACCATAAGGAGGTGCAGTAACTCCTGAATCTGTATTGCCACTGTTGTCAAAAGTAAGAAACGTATTATTTGAAGTATTTACGATGGTAGCACTACAAGGGAAATCGCCCGCTCTGACAATTTGGCTTAATGTCAAAAGTAGCAATAATAAATAAATAGGTATACACTTTGTCATTTCGAATTTCACTTTAACAGCTTTAAATATCAGATTAAAATTATTCATGGCTATTAAGTTACTTTCTACCGTTTTGATATTTAAAAAATCCATGGTCGAATATTTATTTCTTCATTAGGATTTACTATAATCAGATTAGCGTTGATTGTTGTTCTAAGCACCGATAAAGTCTTTGACAGAACTAATATTTCATTAGATAGAAAATTGAGTAACAAGATGATTAAAAGATTCTTCATTCCCTTTTTATTTTATGAGTGCAAACTATACATCAAACTTAGCACTTTTAAACTAAATACCATTATGCATTGATGTGAAAATTACAATTTCACGTTTACTCATGAAATACAAATAACATAAATAATTATAAATCAACGTATAACAAAAACACTATTTACCAATCAATGCATTTACTATACCTAACAATAATGGTATTTTAGAACCTTAATTTATAAAAACCAGATTACATAGAAGTCAAAAATTCTTAATCCTAGTTTTTATTAAGTTACACATCAAAATCGCTTGCTCAATATATATTTACAATAGATCATAATTCAGATAAAAACTTCTTATAAAATTTAATACCTAATTGAATTAAAAAAATAAGAATTATGGTCAATTAAGCTATTGTTTTAAAATCCCTTTTACACATGGCTTCTTCCATAACACATTAATTATAAAAGACTTATATCAAAACAGCCTTCACGCCTAGCCATGAATTATTATTTTAATGTAAAGCAGTGAAATCTAAATCATCTTAGGTTGCTATTTTTAGGCAAGATTTATTTTCATGTTTTTAAACAAGTAATATGTTCAGAACAGCAGTTGTAAACAGTAAGTCATTATTTCACAGTAAAGAGTTATCTAGTTCTCTAAATAGATTTTTTTCGATAATAATTATATTGTTGGTTTCTTTTGGCTTTGGCATAAGTCAGGAATGTATAGCATATCCAGAAATAGATGGAGATCCGTGCATAGATTGTATACCTATAGGATGGACACCTATAAACTCGCCTGACATTGGTAATCCTTCAGGTGGTCCTTCAGCTTGTATCGTGAACATCGGGGTGTCTGGCCCCTCTCCTTCTGGAAATAATTTTGTTAGTATGTGTACTAATAATGCTAATTATTCTGAAGGAATAAGCACAATAATCAATGATTTGACTCCTTGTCAAAGTTACGTATTCGGTATATGGTGGGAAGAAACAATTTGGTGCAATGTATGGAATAATCCAGGTACCTTATTAATTACAATACAAGGTGAAGAATTTATATTTACAGATGCACCTGTTTGGGAGCTTGCACAAGTTTGTTTTACTGCCCAATCCACATCCGTAGAAATTTCTATTAGAGCTTTATTTAATGGCATACAGCATTGTTTAATAGTAGATGGTTCGCCGACTTGCTCGGAGCTTTCGCCTTGTCCTGCACCTGAGCCTTGTTGCCCACTGGATATAAGTGCGGATGATTCACATGAAATCTGTCCTGGGATGTCAATAAATTTAGATGGGCTTGTGCAAAACGCAACGGGAACAATACAAGTGGAATGGACATCAATACCTGCAAATGGTGTTAATTTTTTGAATGATATCAATGTTCTTAATCCTGTTTTCACTTTCCCCGATGGAGATTTTGAAGGCGAAACGTTCAATTTTATATTAACAGTGACAGATGAGCTTTGTTCGAAAACCATGGAAGTGGAAGTATCTGTACTAAAAAGTGAGCTACCTACTTTTGATTTCTCCATTTGTGAACTTTCAGACCCAAGTGCATTTCCCAATATTTCTGATAATGGATATGAAGGGACATGGACTGGCAATTTTAACTTCACAGAATTAGCAGGGACTACTGAAACATACAAATTCACTTTAGCACCTGATGAAGAAAATTGCATCAGAGAAGCAAATTTTGATGTTGAAATTATCGAAGCAGATAATGTAATTTTTGATTTACCAACTTCATTTTGCGAAAACGATAATAACCTTTATGTCCTTCCAAATATGTCTCAAAATCTAGTAAATGGCAGTTGGAATATTAGTGAATTTATACCTGCTGAATTGGGTGTGGGAAATTTTAATTTTGTATTCACTCCTGAAAGTCAGTTTTGTGCTTCTCCTTACATGCATAGTATTTCTATAATGATGCGTCCAACTTTTGATACTTTACTATGTGCTAGTAATGATGCTATTGTTTTAGACCCTATATCTAAGAATGGTATTGTTGGCTTCTGGAATCCTGCTGTCATAAATCCAAGTGATGTCATCAATAATGAGTTTGTAAGTGTCTGGAATCCCATCGACCCATTGTCAACTTGTGTTACAGACTTGGAAGTTACATTTCGATTGCAACAAATAGAACTGATATCATTTGGCGATTGCTTACAAGGTGTAACCATAGAAGTTATTGATGGCGATATAGATGAAGAATATCAGTGGTATTTAAGCGATGTGGAAATTTCTGGTGAAACATCCAACCCACTTCTAATAACAAATGCCTTAGCAGATGGTGAATATAAAGTCGAAGTAACATTAGAATCAGGATGTTCAGTTTTCGATTCTATAGCGATTGACATAGACGAAAATGTGCTGGACGTGATTGGATCAGTCACTGATATAAATTGTTCTTTTGAAGCAATAGGGAGCATTAGCCTATCTGTAAATAGCAATAACCAACCTTTGATTTTTGACTGGAACTCAGGCAATACTTCCGGGTTTATTGATGGATTACCTGCTGGAGCGTACCAAGTGACTGTAACGGATGCGAACGGTTGTATCGGTACCAATTCCTTTACTGTTATTTCTACGCCACCATTAGAAATAACGACGTCATTTACTGAGATCACCTGTACCAACCCAACATCGGACATTGAGATTAATATTGTGATTGGAAGCCCGACTTTTGACTTTCTTTGGAGCGATGGAAGTACAAGTGAGTCGTTAATAAATGTAGCACCTGGCCAATATGCAGTGACCGTATCAGATGCCAATGGTTGTTCTGATCAAACAACGATAGAAATACCTGAAAATGATATTATAAACTTAATGCCTATTTTTGACACCTTAATATGTGCTAGTAATGAAGCTTTTGTACTCCCTGAATTATCTAAAAATGGTTTGGTAGGGTTTTGGAATCCTCCAGTTATAAATCCAGAGGATATGATAAATAATGAATTTGTAAGTATCTGGAATCCTATCGATCCTTTGTCTACCTGTGCAACAAATTTGGCGGTAACCTTCCTTATTCAGCAACCTTCATCTTTGAGTTTTGACTTGGCAGATTCTTTGTGTCTCAATACTGGAATATATAATCTACCAACCACTTCCTTAGATGGCATAAGTGGTCAATGGAATATTTCAAATATCAATACCGATACCCAGCAATCTGGTACTATAAATCTAACTTTTTCAAGTTCTGAGTTTTGTGTAGAAGACTTTAATGATAGCTTAGAAATTAAAGAACAGAAAACACCTTTATTCAATATAAAAACCGATCTATGTAAGTCCGAACCTGCCTTTGTTTTGCCAACTACTTCCTTCGAAGGGATTACAGGTTCTTGGTCTCAGCCCATTATTGATCCTTCCATTATAAATAGTGGCTTTATTTCTACTTTTACACCCGACAGTGCCTATCAGTTTTGTTATTTGCCGGTCAATGTTGTATTTCAAATTTCATCTACCATCATTCCGATCTTTGATTTACCTACTTCCGTTTGTGCAACAGATGCCCCTATGATATTTCCTACTATTTCAACAAACGGAATCATTGGTTCTTGGACTTCAATGATCATTGATTTTACATCGATAGACTCTAGCTATATAAAGAATACTTTTAAACCTTTAAATCCAATTTGTGAGCAACCTATAGATGTGACCATTAACATTATAAAATTAATTAAGCCTTCCATTACAACGAATAATCCTTCCGATTGCAACAAGGCTGATGGATCTATTATACTTTCAGGATCGGTGACAGATAATGAATTTTCGATGGATGGAATATCATGGCAATCAAACACCACATTTGATAATCTTACAAACGGTCGGTTCATTATATACCAAAGGTCTATTTTGAATACTTCGTGTATAGATTCGATGGTAGTAGATTTAGTATCTCCAAGTGTTCCTAAAATACTGACATTAGAAGTATCAGATATTACCAGTTGTAAAGAAAAAAATGGTAAAGTTATTTGTATTGCCGATGGCGAAAATTTAGAATATTCAATAAATGGTTTGACATGGCAAAACTCACCTGTTTTTGAAAATCTAGGTCCTTCTACTTTCACCATTCAAGTAAGAAACCGCAATAAAGTCAATTGTATAGATCAAGCTACTTTTACTATCAATGATGTAGAAATTACTCGTTTGATCGATGTACGTGCTACACCTATAACGGATTGTGGCAAAGAAGATGGCACAATCACTATTTCAGCCACAGGCAAAAACCTGGAGCACTCTATAAATGGTGGGCAGAATTTCTTTGTCTTTCCTGAGTTTATTAACCTTTCTGCTGGACAATATAATATTGTAGTGCAATCCACTTCTAATTTAGATTGTAATGTCGACACGATTATTATAATTGATGCTCCGATGCTTCCAAGTGATTTAGTAATTACGAAGACTGATATTTCTACTTGTGGTAAAGAAGATGGTAGCATCGAGATATCAGCCAAAGGTAACTCATTAGAATACTCCATCGATGGTGGATCGACATGGTCACCTGATGCTATATTTAATGGACTTTCAAACAAAGAATACTTAGTGGTTGTTAGAGAAAAAAACAATATCAATTGCAGCATAAACGGAAGTATCATTTTGAATGTGGTGGATGCTCCAAAATTGACAAATCAAATAATTATTCAGCCTTCAACTTGTATCTCTAATGATGGTGTCATTACTTTAGAAGTAAATGCAATAGATGTAGAATACAGTATTGATGGAGGTGCAAATTGGCAAATGTCTAATACGTTTACCGATTTATCTGAAGGTAGTTATATCATCATTTTTAGGCAGTTAAATACTTTGATGTGTGATAGTGAAGTTGCTGTTGATATCAAAAACCCTCCTTGCCCATGTAATACCTTAAAGGTAGATTATATTGTTACCAAGGTTAACTGTAAAGATATGTCCACAGGTCAAATTTCTATAAATAAGATTGAAGGTATTATTACTTCGGACAGCATCAATTTTATGTGGGAGAATGGTTCAACGGATTACACACTATCCAATCTTTCAGAAGGTTGGTATACCTATTCCATAAATTATGATAAAAACTGTAATGTTGTAGATTCGATTTTTGTGGGCACAATGGATCCCATTCAGTTTGGACTTCTAGGTTTTGACGTAACTTGTGACTCACTTGGAAAAATAGAAGTGTATGATCTTCTTGGTGGTTCAGGGCAATTTGAATTTTCTAAAGATAAATTTTTCTTCCAAGAAAGTGCTACATTTTATAACCTGACTGCAAATGACTATGAAATCATAGTAAAAGATCTTTTAGGATGTAACGAAGCTGATAAAATCTCCATAGGCACAGAAAGTAACTTAAGTTTAGCATTGCCGAATATTGAGCCAATACGTATAGGAAGTTCTATAGTTTTGAATCCTTTGATTAACCAATCTACTATTGACAGCTTTATTTGGACACCAAACAAATATATACTCAATCCAGGTAGCCTTATTGCGGAGGTTGCTCCACCTGTTACGACAGAGTATATATTGACAATTTACTTTGGAGCTTGTTCTGAAACACGATCAGTCATTGTCGAAGTAAAATCCGACGATAAACTTTACATTCCAAATATTATCTCCTTAAATTCCACGAGCAATAACAACAAGTTTTATTTCTTTGGAAATTCAGATAATAACATACAAATAGAATATTATAAATTTTATGATCGATGGGGCAATTTAATGTACCAAATAGATAAGCCTGAAATCAATAATTCTGACCACGGCTGGAATGGTACTTTGGGAGGTAGAAATGTAGAGCAAGGTGTATATACATACTTGTCTGCATTAAAAATAAATGGAGAACAAAAAGTGATTTCTGGTAGTGTAACGGTTGTGAGATAAAAGTATAGTGCGATTTAAAATGTTAACTTTTAGTAATTTAAATGAAAAACATGTTATAACTAATATTAATGATTCATACCTTTCAACTTTCGACCATAGAGCTGAGTGCAACAAAGGCTAATGAGCGAAAGAACCAAACGTCTTATAAAGGTTTGATACATATTTGATATCAGGGCTCCACCCATCTTTTCTAACGCAATCAAACAATATTGATTTATTTAGGTACTAAGCCTTGTAATCTTAAAAAAATTAGCCCCAACTAAGGGATGTTTAATTTTAACGTCTTAATAAAGTTAATAATTTCAAATGATAGGATACAAGTTTCAGAACTTATGACTCTTTGACGCTACATTCGCAACTGTTTTAGAAAATTGATGGCAGTCTTATTAATATCATCTAATCTACTTTTCTAAATACACTTGGCACCTGACCTGTTTTGAGTTTGAATAGCTTCGTAAAATGTTGCGGATATTTAAATCCTAATTCATAGGCTACTTCACTAATTGTTTTATTACTAGTAGAGAGTCTATGTTTTGCAATGTCTATTATTTTTTGTTGAATATAGTCTTGAGCAGATCGACCAGATTCTTTTTTTATTAGGTCACCAAAATAATTGGGCGATAAGTGAAAGATATCTGCGCAATAGCTTACTGAAGGAAGACCTAGTTCTTGTGGGTGTTCTGACTCAAAATATTGATACAAAACCTGGTCTAGTTGATTTATCACATTTTTACTAATCAGTTCTCGTGTGATAAATTGTCTCGTATAAAACCTATTGCAGTAATTTAGCAACAACTCTATATTGGTACAAATCAAGGTTTTAGTATGGCTGTCAAAAGAGTTTTTTAATTCATATTTAATCTTCTTAAAACAATTTAAAACCAATTTTATCTCTCGTTTTGAAAGATGTAATGCTTCATGAATATGGTAACCAAAAAAATTATATAAGTGCATTTGATTTCCAAGTGAAGTGCCGCTGATAAAATCAGGGTGGAAAGCTAAAGCCCATCCATTTGGTTGTATAGATATATTTTCAGAAGTATCAAATCCAAAAGTTTGTCCAGGTCCAATAAAAATGAGAGATTCTGACTGATAGTCATATTTGTTGCGACCATAATACATATCTTCACATTTAATGTCTTTCAAAAAAATGACATATAGTTCAGAATATGTTTTTTCCAGTTTTAATATTTTAGATTTAGATTGATCCAAAACGCTTACTAAAGGATGTAATGTCTCTTGCCCTCTTTCATGATTGAATTGAGAAATGGTTTCCATCTTTTTTATTTCACTCATAATGGTCTAAAAACTTTTGCTACAAAGTTACAGAACCAATCCATCATTTCTTAAACTAATTTTTCTTAAACCGTTATTTAAATAATTAAATCAGTAATTTGTATAAAAAGAAAACGCTAATAAAGGATGAAATTTGTGGCTTTAATTAAATATAGGATTATGTCCAGATTATTGACGCTCCTTTTTGTTACTTTGATTGGCTTGACAAATTTATTTGGTCAATCAGATAGTATTCAGGTAACTAAAAAATATCAAGCCAAGCCAAAGAGTGTTTATCCTTTTGGTAAGGAAGCATTTTTAAAAGATAAAAAAACGACTATTAGGTGGCTAGGTAATGCCGGTTTTTTAATAAATAGTAGAGGTACAAGAGTCATGATAGACCCAATGTTAAAAGAGTTTGATATGCCCGTATTATTTGACGCACCTGTTCTAACTTCAGATATTCCTGAGTTAGATGCCGTAATAATCACCCATAGCGACAATGACCATTACAGTATTCCCACTTGCAAAGACTTATCAAAAGTAACTAAAGCGTTTCACAGCACCATTTATGTAGATTCATTGATGCAAAAAGAAGGTTGGAACTCTTTTGGACATGCAATACATGATAAGTTTATGATTAGAGATATGAAGATAAAGGTGACACCAGCAGATCACCAATGGCAAAATGCTTATCCAGGATTTACCAAACGTTTTTTTAGAAAAGAAGATTGTGCTGGATTTTTTATCACCACTGTCGATGGCACTATTTGGGCCACAGGAGATTCTAAACTAATGCCCGAACATTTAAATCTTCCAGATCCGGATGTAATCTTATTTGACATCTCGGATAGTGAATGGCATTTTACCATAAAAGGTGCTTTACAACTTGCAGAAAGATATCCAGATGCTTTATTGATTTGCTCCCATTGGGGCACGGTAGATGCTCCCGATTTTACACCGTTTAACGGCGATCCAGAAATTATAAAAGCCCATATTAAAAATCCAGAAAGATTAATCGTATTATTACCAGGTGAACCATTTATCCTTAATCAATCAAAAAAATAAATTTACGATGAATCTTATTAAAACCGTTATTTGGGCAAATTTAATGGTATTATTGTTGGTCTCTTGCACACCAAAATTATCACCACCTTCCCTTGACCAAGAAAAAATGATGGTCAGAATTTCAGAAATAGAAATTGATTCCAATTATTTGGATGAATACAATAAAATTTTAATGGAAGAAGCGGCAGCATCTGTACAATTGGAAGCAGGTGTCATTGCCATTTTTCCAATGTTTCAAGTTGATAATCCAACGCAAGTCAGAATTTTAGAAATTTATAAAAATGACGCTTCGTATAAGTCACATTTACAAACGCCCCATTTTAAACATTATAAAACGAGTACTTTGCACATGGTAAAATCTTTGAAATTAATAGATATGCAGTCATTAGACAGCGCGTCTATGAAGTTAATTTTTGAGAAATTGTAATATAGCAACTAATTAAATAAGGTTATCTTAATTCACATTGCAAAACTGCAGATTATAGCCTATAACATGGCAATAACATTAGTACAATCAAAGTGGATTAGGCCTGTCACTGATGAAGAATATGAGATGAAGGTTATGAGATGAGTAATTGTTTAAAGAATTAAATTTATCAATTACTCATCTCTTCAAAAAAATCCAGCTATTTAATTACTTCCCTGTCTGCTGCGCGGATATTCCAGTATATCTAGCGCCTACAATTTTTATTTTATTGAGATCAGCTGTCAAAGTGTTTAACTCATCATTGAAAAAAGTAAAATCTGCAACCCACATATTTTCTTGTAAATGTGCTGATTTTGTAGTGCCAGGAATAGGTACAATAAATGGTTTCTGTGCAATTAGCCATGCCAGTGCAACTTGGGCAACGGTAAGTCCCCTTTGATCTCCGAAGGCTTTGAGTGTATCGATAACAGGCCAATTGGCTATAACATTCTCAGCCTGGTATCTAGGTAGCGATCCCCTATTATCATTATTTGGATTATATATGGTTCGTTCATTCAGATATCCTGACAACATACCACGACTCAGTGGACTGTAAGGCACAAAACCTATACCTAATTCTTCACACACATTGATCACATCTTTTTCTGGTTCGCGTGTAAAAAGTGAGTATTCACTTTGCAATGCCGTAACAGGTTGCACAGCATGTGCTTTACGAATATTAGCTTCTCCTGCTTCGCTAAGTCCGAAATGTTTGACTTTACCTTCTTTGATAAGCATTTGAACAGTGCCTGCAACTTCTTCTATGGGTATGTTTGGGTCCACTCGGTGTTGGTACAATAAGTCGATATAATCAGTTTTCAAACTCTTCAGTGAATGCTCGACTACATATCTGATTCTTTCAGGACGACTATCCAATCCTTCACTAGGTCTTCCATTTTTAAACCCAAATTTTGTGGCAATTACAATGTCTTTACGAAATGAAGAGACAGCTTCTCCTACCAATTCTTCATTGACCAAAGGCCCATAAGCTTCCGCTGTGTCATAAAAATTCAACCCTAAGTCATACGCTTTTTGCAATAAGTTTATCATGGCTTTTTTGTCTGGAATAAAGCTGCGATGATAGCTCATACCCATACAGCCAAGACCTATCGTAGAGACCTGCAATGCATGATTTCCACTACCCAATGTTCTATAATTCACTTTTGTTTTTTTAGATTGATTAAATTCTTCGTCACCCTTTAATATTTGGGGAGATGTAATTAATGCACCTCCAATTAGAGCACTAGATTTTAAAAAACTTCTACGATTGTTTTCCATGATAATGAATGTTTTATTATTGCAAAGGTATATGTTTATAGAAGTGTTGAAGTAAGATGTTTTACTGATTTTGATACCATTTTTACTGAAAACCAAATGTGTATGTTAAAAAGTAAAAGAGTTTGACTAATTTTGCTTAAAATATTATTTATGTCTGGTATATATCATTTTGACACCATCGCTTCTTATAATGAGCTCAACAATCATGAAACGCTTCATCCTTTGGTAAGCATAATTGATTTTAATAAAGCAAAACCTAGATCGTGGGGTGGACATACTTCCATAAAAATAAATTATGGATTTTATGCTATATTCATAAAAGACGTAAAATGTGGTGATCTAAAGTATGGTTGTAATTATTATGATTATCAAGAAGGCACTTTAGTTTTTGTGGGACCTGGACAGGTCATGCATATCGAGACTGACGGGCAGGTTTATCAGCCCAAAGGCAATGCTTTAGTTTTTCACGCTGACTTAATCCATGGGACACCACTTGCAAATATAATGAATGATTATCATTTTTTTGGGTATCAAACCAATGAAGCTTTGCATCTTTCAGAGCGTGAGAGACAGGTAATATTAGATTGTTTTGCTAAAATAAATTTTGAACTGCAACAGTCAATAGACAAACATAGTAAAAAACTGATCTGCTCCAATATCGAATTATTATTAAACTATTGTGTTCGATTTTATGATAGACAATTTACCACAAGAGACAATGTCAATAAAGGTATATTAGAAAAATTTGAAAACGTTTTAAAGAACTATTTTGGTTCGGATAAACCACATGACATTGGTTTGCCATCTGTTGCTTACTGCGCTGACGAATTGCACTTATCTGCTAATTACTTTGGAGATTTGATAAAAAAGGAAACTGGTAAAACTGCCAAAGAATATATCCAAACAAAAATCATTGATGTAGCTAAAAATAAAATATTTAATCCAGATGCAAACATAACAGAAATAGCCTACGAATTAGGTTTTAAATATCCCCAACATTTCAGTCGCATGTTTAAAAGTGAAACTGGATACACACCAACGGAATATAGAATGTTGAGTTAATAGCGAACTCTTTAAAAAATGAATTTTGCAAGTTGCAACTGGGATAAAACAAATCCTAGATCCTGCTAAAGTTGGGAAGGTATTTCAATTCATTCCATTCTACTACAATTTTAGATGTCAGGGCTACGCCCCTCTTTTTTCATCTATTATTCTTTTCTACAAATATGTCAGAACTACACTCCTTTTTTACTTACTTCTTTTGATATATTCATTTTTTCGACTGAGGAGCGACCCTAAGGGCGACCCTTAAGCGAAAAATTACAGGGTATCAAATCTCTCATCAGTCTTCGCTTCACTCAGCTTAATGGTCGATTTGTATGCACAACAATATATTCATTTTCCAGCTAGCACTCAGGATCGAAACCTAAATAGTTCATCTAAACAAATGTAGCTGAAGCTTCCAGCTTCAGCAATATCAAACATAAATGTCCAAATAAATTTTTGCAAGCATGATTATCCAAGATTTCAGAGCTACGCTCCTAATTTGCTTTCTTCTTTCTGAAAAGTTCATTCTTATAAATCGAATATTTCAAGGGACGTAGTCCTGTAATCTTTGTAGTAACAATATCCAAACACCAACATCAAGGGGCGTAGCCCTGTAATCTTAAAAGGCTGGGGATAATATTAGATATCAGAGCTACGCTCCTTTTTTCTAATAATCTTTCCCATCATATTTTATATCTTTGGCACTCCATCAAGCTAATCTTTATGATGACAACGGCACAGTATATAGACAATATCAACGGCAGATATAAACTCGGCAATGCTAGAGAACATACATTCCGTGGTGATCTTACACAAATTATAGAAACCATCGCATCAGATATCAAGACTACTACCCTTTTCAGTCATAATATGCATAAATAAAAATTGGTAATTCAACATGCTTCTAGCAAAATACACCTCCGATTGGATCACACAATTCCAAATCATCAAAGCTAAAATTGAAAACGTTCTTGGTGTAGTAGACACATATACCATACAGCATGTTGGAAGCACGTCCGTACCACTCCTAGATGCAAAACCCATCATAGATATAGATATCATCTATCATACACCCGATGATTTTGAAATAATCAAATCAGGATTAGAAAAACTAGGGTATGATCACCACGGCAACCAAGGTATAGCTGATAGAGAAGTATTCAAAAGAAATCAAAACTATATGGATGACATATTGGATACCATTCAGCATCACCTGTATGTTTGTCCACTTAACAGCGCAGCTTTAGAAAGGCATCTTTTAACTAGAGATTTTATGCGCAAAAACGAGTGGGCACGCTTGCAGTACCAAGAACTAAAATTTGAAATGGCAGCGCGTGCCAATCAAGACAGGAAAACTTATCAGGCATTGAAAGAAGCACACATCAATAGTTTTTTAGATTTAATGGTGGAAAAGGAAAAAATAGAAAAGGAAAACATCCGTCTTCTATAGATTTTAACATGAAAAAGCACCATAATCATCAATATTTTAAGACTTATTTAACGGAACTAGCGACATGACTGATAGAACTCGCGACACGACTGATAGAACTCGCGCCGGAAAAATGATTTTTTGTTTAATTTCTGACAAAACGACAGCCATCTCTAATAGATTTGCCAATTCCTTTAACATATGGACCGATTGCGCTATAAAATGTTAAGACTCCTTTAACATAACTCCCATCGTGACTGACAGAACTACCGACATGACTGATAGAACTACCGTCGTGACTGATAGAACTACCGACACGACTGATAGAACTACCGACACGACTGATAGAATTAGCGGCGTGACTGATAGAATTAGCGGCGTGACTGATGGAATTAGCGACATGACTGATAGAACTACCGTCGTGACTGATGGAATTTGTAGTCACTTTAGTGATTTATAAAGTCCATACATAAAAAGGGCCACACCATTTCTAGTATGACCCCAATTTCTCAATAAGCAGGTGCAGTGCTTATGAGATAAAAATTATCATTTGTCTAGTTTTATTGGTCAATGTTTAACATTTCTCCTTACACCCAAAAAGGGCCGCACTATTTCTAGTGCGACCCACATTTCCCAAAAAACCAGGTGCTTACTTTACAAAATTGTTGTTCAAATCCCTTTAGTGTGTAACACTTTGAGTCGTACCTAATCTTTATCAGAGCACTACATCAAAGCTGAATGTTACAGTTTCACAATTCTGAAAGATTTGCTATAAGCTTTATTACTTAATGACAATACATATACACCTGACTGTACATTGGACATATCCACTTCATAATTATTAGATATATTGTTCTGTGTGTATACCAATCTTCCCGTCAGGTCTCTAATCTCTAAAGCACTGTTTTGATACAATGTACTCTCTCCATCAAAAGAAATCTGTACATTAGTAGTGACTGGATTTGGATATATTTCCAATTCAAAAGAAGCTCCATCGACATCAACCACTGCACTTGAGAATGGACAATTCGGTGCTTTGACCAATTGACCACGTACTTCTCCACCAGGATTGTTTGCGGTATGAACATTGACATAAGCGTTTCCACTCTGTACAATGGCAGCTAAGTCTGCGGTAAACTCATCTGTCACATAGAAAAATGCGCCACTATTTGCCCATCTTTGTGTAAAATCAAAGACAACTGGACCATTTGTACCCACAGCACCATTGTGAATGTGCGATCCTTGGAAGGTAGAACTCAATCGATTGACAACTGCCATAAGGTGTGCTTCGTCATAATCTCTATTGAATGCAAACATTCCTGAACCACTTGCATTCCCTGCATTAACTGGATCATTTACTTCTTGCTCTTGACACAAATCGTACACATATCCATCTCTTGCTACTCTGTACAACTGACCTCTTACTTCACCATTTGGAGATGCAGCGGTATGTACATTAAAGTATAAATCTCCTCTGAGATAATCAGCCAAAAACTCAGGTGTAATTGCTATGCCTTCATTAAATAAAAACTGACCAGAAATATCATCATCAAGATCTAAGACCACGCCACCACCTACACCTAGTGCAGCTTTATGTATGTGTGCAGCTACAAATGGACCTGTAGGATTATCTACTAGTAATGCATAACTCATTTCAGTAAGATCAGAAGATATCGTACCAATAGCCAAACCTATAGCATCATTCTCTACTGCAGGCACTTCTTGTTTTCCATCCATCCAAGTATCAAAATACAATCCATCGTTTGGTGTCAATTGTCCACGAATTTCTCCATTTGGATATGCTTCAGTGTGTATATTAACATAGATGTCACCATTTCTCAATGCGGGAATATAATCACCTGCATTTAGTTTGACGATAACTGTACTACCTACTACAAATGATTCTAGATTCTGCACGACAGGTCCTGTAGTACCGGCAGCACCATTGTGTAAATGGAAGCCTGTGATAGGACCAGAAAGGTTGGTTGCAAGGATATTTAATTCCAATACATTGGTATTAGATGTGTAAATTGCACTTGCAAGACCTTTTGCTGCTGTATTAACTGCTGGTACTTCTTCACTACCATCAAGAATAGCGGCAAATGTCTCACTAGACTCTAACGCTAGTTGTCCTCTCAACTCACCATTCGGATTATTAGCTGTATGTACATTAAGATAGTAATCACCGTCTATTAATGAGGCAACATTCTCTTTTGTTACTGCAAAAGTTCCAGTAGCTCTACCATCAACAAAAGATTGTGTAAATTCAAATAATACAGGACCATTCTCACCCGCTACACCAGTATGAATATGCATACCTGTAAACGCAGATGAAAGATTGGAAACGGTAACATTTAGGGTTGCTTCTGTGTAAGTATCATTGAAAGTCACTGTAGCTACACCGATGGCATTGGTTACCACAGCAGGAACTTCATTACTACCCAATAATCTAGAAGCTACTAAGATATCATCCGTAAAATTAGGGTCAAAAACCACGATTTCTGGTTGAATAACATCTTTTACCCTTTGATTACTTAGGAAAATAGCAGATGCACCAGCGAATACTTCATTAAATACAGGTACTGCATCTCCTGAAGCTGTAGGCATATCAAATCCTAAGACTCTACCACCATCTTTTGCTCTTTCAGCAATATAAATTCTATTGCTCGGTTTGTCATATGCGATATCAACAGGGTTACCCATTAAAGATAACGGACCTTCTACGATGATTTGTTCCGCTGTTGTAATGACATCATCAGATGCTTTTGTGTTATAATTACGAATCACGGTAAATGCACCATCTGTTGCTGAAGCTGCAGCTGCTACATCTGTTAAGATCATAACGTCACCTTCTCTATCGTAAGTAATTCCATGTGTACGTACCATACTTTCAATAGCGACTACTTGATCAGGTGTGATGGTACCTTCTGCAAGGTCAAAGAAATTGTCAAATCTCAATACTCTGTCAGACAAATCTTCGACGGCATACAAAGTATTTCCATCTAAATGGATACCCCAAAGCGCTCTACTTACATTATATGATTTATCTAGCGTAATAGACGTAGGTGTTATGTCATATACAAGAAATTTATCTGCACTTCCATTCGATGCGTCTGCATCTTGTACAACAACCAATTTATTTCCACTTACCGCTATTTCTCTACCATTGGTAAAGTCAGAAGTTGATGTTGCTGTCAAAACTGGTGGTATATTTAAGGCCAGATTTTCCTTTACTTTGCTGTAAGCATTTATGGTATTGTTTGTTCTATTCAATTGATATAAAACATCTGTTGACGAATTGTAATAAATACCATCAGCATCTGCACCATTGACATCAAAAGTTTTTACTGATGCAGTATTGTCTTCTGCAAAGTTGAACACACCTACTTTACCTGATGTATTAGATGAAACAAAAACCTGATAATCAGGATCCTCAACATCTTCCGGTTCTACCAATTCTCCACTACAATCACCTGTACCACTATGCGGCATAGCCAAGTAAGGGAATGAAGATTGGAAAGCAAGATCATTTTTTTCTACACCTGTGGTATATGTCAACACATTCAATAATTGTTGTGTCACTGGACTAGGAGATGAAGACGGATCATAATCATCATACCAAAGACCGACGGCTGCAAGAACAACTCCTGCAACTGCTTGCAATTCTATCCTTGTCACGTCATCTTCTAATCTTCTACCATTCGGAAATCCATCCATATTAGGGATAAACTCTAGATCAGTAGTCGTATTGTAAGGCGCTACTGTAAGACCAATAGCTGCCGCTTGGATAAGACCCAATGAACTGAAGTTAGGATCATTTCTTGGAGTCACAGGAACAGCCATGTTTAATCTCAACATGTCTCCACCATTCGGTAAAAAGTTATTTACAAATGGTTTTCCTGCTGCAAGTGGATTACCATTTTTTCCTGTTGCCAATTGGTAAGGAATTACGTTAGGAACTCCAGTGTGAAATGCAGGCCAAAGATCCACCGATCTCGGCATTCCTGGACCAGGCAATAAAAGTGTTCCAAAAACAGCATCATCTAAGGCAGTACCATTCAAAACTGCATTGCCTTTCAAGTCATAAAGTCCATTGGCACCATTCGTAAAGTCAAATGCGAATAATGATTTTTTCTGAATACGCAAAGGAGCAAAAGCAGGAACAGCACCACCAAAAAGGTCGTCGTCCATGTATAAAGCCAATTCTGGATTAAAGAAGTATTTGTCTAATGTTGTTTCAGAAATCTCATCATAAGGCGTGATGCTATTCCAAAAATCTTTATCACCTACTGGAATCACAGCTTCGTTAGTCAATGGCATACCAAGTCTTGATACTTGTACCCAATCACCTGAATAGGTAGGTTCTGCCGTACTGCTCAAAGTGGTAACCGCTTGTCTACTTGCTGAAGCCCATACACCAATCACATAATCTGAATCTAGGATATTGGTAGGTGTAGAAGGTGCGCCATCTTTAAGTAATGTTGAGATTGGTACTTGGATTGCTATCGCGCTTACATTATAACATGCAAGACCATCTACTGCTTTACCACTTTGTCTCGGTGCATCACCAAGATCAAATATACCACCTAAATCTACAAAAAATGGATCGTCTGTAGGACCTGCGAATATCTTTTCTCCTGTCGTTGCTGTGGTAATAGCATTTTGAAATAAAGCACCATAAGTGGTATTTAATCCTGCCCCACCTGTGATAGATCTATCACCTATATTATTAGGTGGAACGACGCCATTTGTAACGATAGTTGCAAAACTCAAGCCACCATCTATACTTCTTTCGAGTTTATAGGTTGTCTTTTGGTTTTGTTTACCTAATCTAATGTTGAAAAAAGTTGTTGGGTCTTCATTTATGACATCAAAGGTAAATCTATATACGATTTCGTCACCAGGTTTTGATGCGTCATTGTCCACATGGACTTCGTATCTTATGTTTTTACCAAAAGAATAATAATTAGGTCCACCGTGTGGCAACTGCATAGGTACATACGTAGCTATTAGTGTTACGGTATTCGGATCATCTGGACTGCGGAATGCATAAACATCCACATTATCTGCCAAAGGATCACTGGAGATCAATGGTGCTTCTCTATGGCTTGATGCCAATAATGCATTGGTCAAGGCCAACAAAAATATCAGAGAGAGCACAGATACTATAAAATTACTTTTAAGTCTCATGTTATATTGTTTTATAATGATTAAATTATTGTCTTACTTCGGTACCACTCCATGGCATCGCTACGTAAGGAAATGTTTTTAGAAACGGTCTATCGTTCTTTTCGACACCAGTCGTGTAACTCAATACATTCAACAATTGTGGTGTCACTGGACTAGGTGAAGTGGCAGGATCATAATCATCATACCAAAGACCAACGGCTGCCAAAACAACTCCCGCTACTGCTTGAAGTTCGATTCTTGTTACGTCATCTTCTAGTCTTCTACCATTCGGAAATCCATCCATATTCGGAATAAATTCAAGGTTTGCGGTCGTGTTAAATGGTGCTACCGTAAGACCAATAGCAGCTGCTTGAACCAATCCCAAAGAACTAAAATTAGGATCGTCTCTCGGTGTAGGTGGAACGGCCATATTTAATCTCAACATATCACCACCATTAGGTAAGAAGTTATTTACAAAAGGTTTTCCAGCAGCTAGTGGATTACCATTTTTGCCTGTCGCCAATTGATAAGGAATCACATTAGGAACTCCTGTATGAAAAGCAGGCCAAAGGTCAACCGATCTAGGCATTCCCGGACCAGGCAATAAAAGTGTTCCAAAAACAGCATCATCTAGCGCAGTACCAGCCAAAGCAGCATTACCTTTTAATCCGTAAAGTCCATCAGCACCATTAGAAAAGTCAAAGGCACCCAATGATTTAGTCTGAACACGAAGTGGCGCAAATGCAGGAACTGCACCACCGAATAAATCGTCATCCATGTATAAAGCCAACTCAGGATTAAAGAAATATTTATCCAAAGTGGTTTCACTTATTTCGTCATAAGGTGTCAATCTATTCCAAAGATCTTTGTCACCAACAGCAATCACTGCCTC
This sequence comes from Saprospiraceae bacterium, assembly GCA_035299145.1. Lineage (GTDB taxonomy): Bacteria > Bacteroidota > Bacteroidia > Chitinophagales > Saprospiraceae > OLB9. The sequence goes on along the minus strand of DATGWZ010000018.1, from coordinate 151,425 downwards.
ATTGGTCAATGGCATACCCAATCTAGATACTTGAATCCAATCACCATTATACGCCACATTATTGCTAGTCGAAAGTGTCTTGATAGCAGGTCTGCTTGCAGAAGCCCACACACCGATCACATAATCAGCATCCAAAATATTGGTAGGTTGTGCAGGTGCGCCAGTTTTAAGTAAGGTAGCTATTGGAATTTGAATAGCTATGGTATGGACATTGTATTTAGCCAACCCATCTCTCGAACCTTCACCTTGTCTAGGTGCATCACCGAGATCAAATATACCACCTAGATCAACAAAAAATGGATCGTCTACAGGACCAGCAAATACTTTTTCGCCAGTAGTGGTCGTCGCAATGGCGCCATTAAACAAAGCATCATAAGTTGTACCTAATCCTACACCAGAATTAATAGACCTAGGTCCGATATTCGGTGGTGGCACGATACCATTCGCTAGAATGACTGCAAAACTTGCTCCACCATCCATACTTCTTTCAAGCGTGTAGGTAGTTTTAAGGTTTTGTTTGCCTAGTCTGATGTTAAAAAACGTGGTAGGATCTTCATTTACCTTGCTAAAAGTGAGTCTGTACACGATTTCATCACCAGGCTTGGAAGCATCATTGTCCACATGGATTTCATACCTGATATTCTCACCAAAAGAATAATAATTTGGTCCACCAAAAGGTAGTTCACCAGGTATGTAATTGGCGATAATCGTTATGGTATTCGGATTATCAGGACTACGGAAGGCATACAAATCTGTATTATCCGCCAATGGATCATTAGAAATTAAAGGGGCTTCGCGATGACTTGATGCCATCACCATTCCAGCCATAAGCCATAAAAAGAGGAAGGAGCATAATTTCAAACTACTCATCCCACCTGACCAAACAGGTAATAATGTTTTCATCTTACTAAAAATTTTGATTAAAAAATAAACAAGAGTCAATCATAAAGCTATTCCGTACCCTTGGGCGCCCAACATAGGCTGTACATTTTTGATTTATATTTTTGCTAACAGTGGTTCTAACTCAGGATGCTTAGAATTGGTGACACTAGCTGCCACTGCATATTTCTGAGTCATTGTTTGATCAGATTTAGCTTTGTATATTCTGGCAAGCATTCTATTGACATCGATATTATCGGGTCTTTTGTCAAACTCTTTTTGTGCGTACGTGAGTGCTTGTTCAGGTTTTTCGAGTAGATCTAGATAAATGTGGGCATATTCTAGATTCATATTGTGTCCACTTTCTTCATCATCTTTAAGCATGACGAATACTTCTTCCATAATTTTGGTCATTTCTTCCGTTCTTCCTTGGATTTTATAAATCTCAGCTAGTTGTGTATAGAAACCTACTTCAGGGATGATGTCAATTGCTTTGAGTGTAGTTTCTTCTGCTTTTTTGATATCTTTATTTTTTAAATGGATGGCTCCCAATGCACCTACCGCAAAAGGATAGTCAGGTCGTTCAGCCAAAATCTCTTCATACAATAACTTTGCTTTGTCTGCTTCGCCATATCTTTCATACAATTCACCTAAAGTCAACATTGCCCAAGCGGTATCTTCGTATCCTGGTACGCCTGCTTCTACGGCCATTTTCATAGCTTCGATCGCTTCAGGTATTTGTCCATGGATCTCGCGGAGATAAGATATTCTTGCGTAAGATCTCAAGTCAGGTTTGATAGATATCATAATGTCAGCCATCTCTACTGCTTTGTCATATTGACCCAACTCTACATAACAGTCGGTAAGGACTCCATATATCTGTGCATTTTTGTTGTTAAGTTGGATGGCTTTCTGACCTGTCTCCAAAGCTAACTTAAATTCATGCAAAGACAACAGTACACCCGCTTTAGTCACCAAAGCGAGAAACTCCATATTGTTGACTTTCGTCGTACTATTGATGATTCTGTCGGTCATGGCAAGTGCCGCGGGATAATAATGTCCATGTTCGCCTGTCACTCTAGCTTCGCGGATAAAAAGATTGGCCATTTTGATTTTAGCTTCGTGGTCCGCTTCATTTTTTTGAATGGCAAGCTTGAGTGTTTGGTAGTTGTTGCTCACATCATCCCACTCTTTGCCGTATCTGATTTTTTCGTTTCTGTCGAGCAATGCAGGGATGTCGGTGTTACTTGTGATGTTAGATTGCTTTGCTTTGGCATCACCACAAGATGTTAATAATAATAGCGTAAAGCTATATAACAGGGAAATTAAGATAAAAGAAAGGTTCCTATTTTTCATTTTGGGAAATTTAAAATAATGAGTGAATAAATAAATAACTACTGGTTCGAAATCATATACGAGAGAGAAGGCAGACTTGGATTTGTAATTTTTAACATTTTATTAAAAAAGTGAAAGAAAGGTGTAATTTGATTACGAAAGGATTAGAATTATAAGAAATGTAGGGACGCGTAGATATTATTATAAGACGCTAATTTTCGCGGATTTCGCTAATTATGTAGTAAGGTTTTATTGGCAAATGGTAGAGACATGGGCAAGCAGATGCTATACTTTATTAGTCTAATTTACATTAGATTTATTTTTATTGGAAGTGGAAAATAATAATTCACTGCCTTACCATTTTTTATTGCAGGTTCCCATTTGGATTGTTTAATAATTTGAATTATCCTTTCTTCAATAAATTTATCGTAGACATTTTTAGTCAGTTTTTCAATATTCAATACTTTATCACTTTAACTTAATACAATTCCATAAATCAAAATAATATTGATATCCATTTGTGTAAGTTTGCTAATTTCATTTTCCAACATTATATTCCATTCATCTTTATTAAGTAGATTTTTAGGCAAAGTATCTACTTTCTGATAGTGAACCATTAGAGTTTTAACTGCACAATCAAAAAATGATTTTCTAACGACATCATAATTAATTATCGAATCAACTCTATATTTGCAAGAATTTATGTCTTAATGTTCAACTACCTTTTGAGTATTTGTTGGTAATCTGCATAAAAATAAAAGAGAAATTTGAAATAAAAGAAGTTATTTCATGGATTTAAGTATTGCTTGAATCATAATTTTGGTTTGCTTCTTTTTGAACTTTAATTCTTTGCTATTTCTACGGGAAGACTATTATTTACAATTGTTTCCGCAAACACACATTTTAATCGAATCTATTTCTGTAGCCATTCCTTCAAACACTATTTTATTATTCTTAAATACTATCTTTGAATAATGTGTTTTTATGTAAGTTCTTTCTTCAAAATCTTTATTTGATAACATTTCTGATATTGTATCAAATTTAATAAACTCAAATAATTGAGTTGAATCATCTGTAATAACTTTTTGACTGATAAGCAAATTATTAGAATCACATTTAAATTCCATACGTTTTTTATCTTCATATTCTACATATTCAATAGGATAAGGTGAATTATCACCTATTAAAAATGACGGTTTGTCCCTACATGAAAATATTAAAATTAAGTAAAAAAATAGGCATCGATTAATATTCATTTGATTTCGGTTTATAATTTTGATTTTACGTATCCTTTTATTGTAAAGGCAACTCTGCATTGCTATGTTTTACAATTCTAGCATATTCTGGCTCAGATTGAGACATTTTAATTATAATGGTATCTCCCAAACAATCCCTTGATTCTATACATTTCATAATAAAATAAGGAGTGTTAGACTTAGATGAGTTTTTATACTTTTTATTTTGATAAACATATTCATAGTAGACACTATTACGTTTAGAGACGTCGATTATGGTTGCTTTGATTAAGATTCCATCTCTATCTATTATTTCATTAATTTTTTCATAAGTGACTTTTTGAAACCAAAGAAGTGGAAGAAATATTATTAGTGTTAATGCAATCTGACCTATTTTTGATTTTAAAAGATTAATCATCTTAATTGAAGTTAATTATTAATTAAACTATTTTATTGTATTTGAAATCAACATGGTGATTGTTGACTTTAATTCCTACTTCATCAACCTTAATAGAAAAATCAAAACTAGATACAATGATAATATTTCTTTATCAACTTATTGAAATACTTACCCGTATCTATTTTTTTCTATTATTTGCAGAAGCTTGCTCAAAATTTATTTCTTCTATAACTTCTATTCCCCAATGCATTGCATCTTCAAATTCATCAATACTTTTATTAAAGTTTTTATCGATCACCATGCCTGAAATATTAAAACACATACTGTGTATTTTGATTTGATTAGTAAAAATGTCGTTTCATATGCTTATCACAAAACAAATATATATATTTAATTCACCACAACAAACACCTTAATGGTTTCCCACGAAATAGACAACAAAAGAGCCTTATACAAAACACTAACTATCAATACATTACAAAAATATTAAAATAATTATTTATATTATTCTTACATTTATATACAAAATAAAATCCAAGGTGTCCACTTCCACCGTATATGTATTTGTAGTTCGATAAATAATGTGAATGTACTTAATTTAAAAAAATGTAGAAGTTTATCTATACCGTTACGACAAATATATTTACCTTTGGATATCGGTATAATATAATACCCATAAATCAAAACATAGACCATAGAATTACAATCTGTCATATTATCTATAAAACAAGGGGAAGAATCCGGCCTCAAGTTGTTGTATCATCACTATTCTGATGCTATATATGGTATTATCCACCGCATATTAAGAAGGCAAGAAGAATCAGAAGAAGTACTCCAATCTGTTTTCTTAAAAATCTGGAATAACATTGATTCTTATAATGAATCTAAGGCAACGTTATTTACTTGGATGGCACAAATTGCCAGGAATACAGCTATAGATATGAAGCGTTTGAAGTCATTCGAGATGGCATCGAATACAACTTCGTTTGACAATACAGAATATGGCATGGCATCAGAGTCATCCGAAAAAAATGTAGATATCAAGGCATTGATTAAAAATATGCCTGAGAAATACAAAATATTATTAGACAAGATGTTTTTGGAAGGTTATACGCAGCAAGAAATTTCAGACGAGTTGGAAATTCCACTTGGAACGGTTAAAACAAGGTTGAGAGATGCCATCCAAACATTAAGAGAAACGTTGAAAGACGAAAAACATTTATTATATCTATTATCATAATTGAGTTAAAATTTTGGACATTAAATCATACATATCATCAGGGATTCTAGAGCTTTATGTGCTCGGCCAACTCTCTCCAGAAGAGACGAGAGAAGTCGAAATCATGCAAGAAAAGCACATAGAAATCAAAAGAGAAATCTACGAGATCTCTCTAGGACTGGAGAAGTATGGTCAATTGACAGGAATTAAAGCCCCTGAATCTGTAGGTACCAAACTATTTGACAACTTACCTAAAAAATCTCCAACAGTACAAAGTACATCTAAAGACAATACGGAAAGTAATAGAGGTTTGAAATGGAATCTATTGACAAGTTTGTTTGCATTAATAGGCATTTTGGGATTTACACTTTATTATCTGCAACTATCTGAAAACAAAGCGATTACCCAACAGTATGAAAGCCAAATAAGAATTTGTGATTCTATCACCAATCAGCAAGAACAACAATTTGCATTGTTCAATCAAATCAACGATCCGAACAATAAGATCATAGATATGACGCCTACCGCAGGATATGCAGGTATCTCCGTCTATCTTCACCACAATACCGTCAGTAAAAAGAACTTCCTCCAACTGGTAAATCTTCCTGAGATCACATCGGATCAAGCATTCCAATTATGGTCACTAAAAGACGGAGCAGATCCTATGCCGCTTAATGTCTTTGCAGATAAAAACACCATCATTCCGGTGGACTTTATAGACCAAACAGCCACCTACGCCATCACTATTGAACCAAAAGGCGGAAGTAAATCGCCTTCTTTGGATAAGTTGATCGGTACGATGGGAGTGATATAATGGTTGTTATTTATTTTTAGCTTTCCTTTTCAATTCTGTCGCAGCTTCCTAAAAGTTACCTAAAAAACATGTTCCAGCATTGCATGTATAAATACAATACTGGAACACTTATAATAATTAGGGCTAGCTTACTTTGAAACAACTAATTGATTTGTAATAAATTATGTCAATAATAATCAAATTAAATGCAAGGATTTTAATTGATTATGTCCAAAAGTCGTGCACCTTGAATTAGCATTTGCCTTATGCAGGCGGCAGTTACTTTTTTGCATTGCCCAAAAAAGTAACCAAAAAAGTCTAGTTCAAAAAAAGGCAATTGCGTAGCACCGTTCATTCTCGACCTGCCCATCCCTTACGGGTTCCTTCGCTTCTCGCATTGTCATGCTCGACCTTTCAGGATCGCTCAGTCCTGCTTTTTCTATTGCCATAAGAATTTCAACTTTAATCCTTTGTGCTTTTTGTGGCAATAGACGCACTTTCCGTGCCCACCCGCTAGCGGTTCACTTCGTCAAAGGCTTGCGGCCTTTGGTGCTTTGCACTTAACTTCGTTCTTATTCTCTATTGCTTGTTTTTTGAACGAACGTCTCCGTTAAACTGACAACTTTAAATAATAGCTGACTTTTTCAGAAGCCCTTAATTACTCTTCTTCTTGGATGACTTGAGGAGCAGGTGTATTGTCTTCCACCACTACCCTAGCGGCACCTGCTTTCTGAACAATTACTGCTTTACCTAATTCTGTTAAATTTTTGCTTTCATAAATCTTCATCGCCGTCGATACATCGATGGCTTGTCTTGTCTGCTCGTCGAGATCAAATGTAAGGGTTATGAAATTCAAACTAACGCCCAAAGGCTCTAAAGCTTTGTTGGACACTTCCAATAACTTATTCTCTATTTCTGATTGATCAAGCTCCACGATATCTTCATTTAGGAAGAGTGCTTTACTGACATCTCTGATACGTTTATCGATGACCATGTTCTCTGCACCTTCAAATGCAGATGGCTCCAAAGCACCGTCGCTGTCCGCATTGGCATTGGCCTTGCCCAAAAACTTGGCTTGCTTGATAAATTCTAGTGGGTCGGTGATAGAATAATCATAGTCAATGTGCACAAAAGCCCTTACTCGGTCTTTAAGATTGGTGATAAAACGACTATCTCCTTGCATGGGAAAATTAGGAATGACGACCTTCATATAACATGGGTTAGCCACGCCTTTAGGGACTGCGTCACCGGCATTTATTTTTTCCCAAGTCATACCACAATCTGACGAAACCACCACTTGCTGGTTAGATTTGGCATAATTACAGGAAGACATGAAAGCAATGCTACCTAAAAAAGAAAAGACAAAAAGATTTTTTTTGATATTCATAATGTTTGTTTTATTGGTATGGTGCGTTCAACGCAAATAGATAAAAAATCATTTCAAAAATCGGACTAATTAGCTCATTTCATCGTCAAACATACAAATCTTAAAGTAGTTCAGTATCAAAACATAGCTAATGACAACAATTTAAAAAATACTGACAATTAGCTATAGAAAAGACATTGCCAAAACTTCCAAGATCTTACAATTTCAGTTTAATGGCTCTTCCTTCCCGAGATTCAAAAAGTCTTTAGTTGCTTTTTTGAGTTCAGAAAATGGCATGGTGGCGAGTGTTTCATTAAGTGTGGGTTCAGGTCCATAAATTCTAAGCTTTTCTAGTGGATTATGGGCAGCATATTGGACATTTTGGTCGGGCTTCCAAGCTAAGAGATCGTTGGGTTCGCAAACAAGGACGCGGCAAAGGTCCTCGATGTGGTCTAGTTTAAAAGATCGGGTGCTACTATGCAAAATACTTGAGGCGGCATGATGTGTAAATCCTGCTTTTATTAAAAAACTGTATGGTCTTTTGATACCGCGGGCTGCAAAAATAGGTGATAGATGTAAGTATAACATAAGATAGTATTAAGTTTTCAGAATGTAAACGCCTAGAACTTAAAAAACGCTTCTTTCTAGATCATAGAAAATGTAAAAATGATCATCATTATTGCAACATATGGGAAGAATTGTTCAAAATGTCATTCTGACTGTGGTAATTTTACGATGAATTATTTAAAAAGGAAAGAAGTTCGTTCAAATATTAAACTTGCTAATTCAAAAATGTAACTATACTATTCAAATATTACACTTGCTAATTTAAAAATGTAACTATACCATTCAAATACTAAGCTGGCTAATTCAAATATTATACTCTCTTATTTAAATATTAAACTGGCTAATTTAAATACTACACTTGCTAATTCAAAAATGTAACTATTTTATTTAAAAACTACGATGTAATATTCAAAAAGTACGATATTTTTATAAAAAATGACTGAAAATTTTGGATATCAAATTATGCGTGGTGCTAATACCATTACATCTTCAAAATTAAATAATCTGTGTAACCCAGATAAATTGTAATCTCCCACGTTTCTTAAAAAAGAGAATGTCTTTTTTTTAACATGTTAAAATCAATCTAAATAAACACGCAAATCTTTGAGTAAGGGAGAGAACTTAATACCTTTACTTCTAGCTAGTTCATTTGCTTTTGCGATGGAAAGGCTATATTGATCATGGTGACCATTTGCATATTGTAAGACGCTCAGAATATCATAATGCGTGTATTCTTGAGATGACGCTGTGATATCTAAGAATGTCTTTTGTAGCGTTTTATAATAATCAAAATCTTCTTTTACAGTTGTTTTTATGATTTCGGTAAATGCTAAAGAGAGCAGTTCTGTATCACTTGTTTCGGGATAATTGTTTAATAAGTTTTTGGCGTTCACTAATTTAGTCTTTTCATTGGCTAATCCTAGATGTTGGAATAGATTAAACTCTCTGTATGCCAAAGCATATGATAAAATCTTAACGCTTTCCATACCTATGATCTCAGCCAACTCGTTGCTTCTAGTTTTCATTTCGATTGTATTCTGGAATGAATCATCCGTCAAAATGTATGAAATAATATACTTCTCTGTCAGTCTTTTGTCTTTGGCACCATTAAGATCTTTGTAGGCGGCACCAAATATGGCTGGGCTGATGTATGTAGGGTAATTATATAATATTGGTTTTGAATAAGGCATTCCGAGTTTAACTAAGGAATTTAGCATTTGATTCATTTCAGTTTTGGACATTTGGGCCAATGATGTAGACAATTCGTCGATAAAGCTTTGTTCGTCAAATTCTTTAAGATTATCCAAATCGGAATAACTTTGGATCATGGCGTTATTCCCATTTATTCTATTTGCATTCAAATATACGTGACTGACATCTTTATAACCAATCATACGCTCTACTTCATTTGCATCCTTATCCAAAAACAAAATAGTGGGATATGCTCCGATATTAAATGTTTTTATAAAATGGCGATCGTGTCTTTCATTTATCTTCAGATTTATAAAATTTTCATTGAAGTAAGCCACTACTTTTTCATCTTTCTCCATATCATTTATCATCAATTTGCATGGAAGACACCAATCTGCCATTACATCTACAAAAATGATTTTATTTTCTTCTTTGGCTAGTTTTTTGGCTTTGCTCAGACTAGTTATAAAATTGATTTTTGCCGCAAAAGACATGGTTGCGATAAAAACTAGAATAATGGAAGTGATGATTTTAAGCATGGTATTGTTTTTTCTAAAGTAAACAGTTCAGACGGTTGTAACGATTTTTTTATATTTTATTGAGCACAAATGTAAAAAGTAATTTGGTAGGGTTTGTAGTTTTGATGTATGAAATTATTGTCTAAATTAAATAGTAATCTTATCAATTATGTTATTTCAATATTTGTCAATACCTAATATGATTGGATTTGACAAATATTAAAGTAGCCAGACCACCATAAAGCCTTACAGCTTTCAAAACTGCATGACTTATGCATTTGTAATAAAAGAAAGATTTATTTTTTCTTGTCTTCCTTAATTCGTCTAATGGCATATTTTCCTGCAAGTTCGTCAAGTTCTTTTGAATCATACATGATGAGACATTCATTTGTGATACAATCTGTTTCCGGAAACATAGATTCTATTGAGCCCATAGATTCAGTAGCAAGATAGATTCTTCTATCTAGGATAGGTCGAATCAAAAAGGATAAACTATCCAAGCTATAAAGATCTTCCTGGCTAAATTGTAATCCTTCATTACATTTTAGTTTATACGAATAAATTTTTTCTGGTGGATCAAATTCTTTAGTCCTTCGCGGAATATTGTTATATTCTGATATGCATCCCAATAAAAAATAATTTTTATACATGGTTTTATAATGATCATAATCATTTGACATTTTGTACCTTAAGTCACATGATGAAAATATCAGTATTGCTATAATAAATAAAAAAAGTGCTTTCATTTTTATCTAATTTTTTATTTAATTCTTTTTAAAGCATATTGCTTTGCTATTTTCCTAAATTTTTCAGAATTTGCTGTGTCCATTATTCTTTTCATAACACAATGCCGTTTTAATTCATGTGTTTCCATTGATCCTTCACCATTTGTTGCATCTGCTATTTCAGCATTAAAAACAACTCCTAAAGAATCTACAAGAGAATTTATTTGATTATATTCACTATATTTAATCTGTATGGGACTATTATAACATGAGATACGATCCTTCCATATTTTATCATCCAAATATTTGTAATACGCTTGTGATATAAAAATTACACGATACACACGCTCATATTCTTTTAATTGTTCTTTTTTACTATTTAATGAGCAGGAGTTTATGATAAAAAACAATAAAAAAATTGAAATATACTTCATTTGAAAAGATTTTTTTATTTTTAATTTAAACACAAATTATCTAAAAATTAAGCTAGTACGAAAATCTAATTCACTCGCCTTGACTATTATATCATCCTTTACCAAAAGTCTAACATAACAGTTTCTAGATGAATCTATAATTTTCACAACCCTTATAAATAATTCATAAGATGTATCAGAATGTCTTTTTATCATTGGTTTTGAGAACATAATATATCCACTAAACAATTTGTTTTTCTGAATTTCCTGAAATCCGATATCTGATAAATAATTAAAATTAAACGCCTCCATGGCATCGGATGCTTTGATAAAAGTTTTATTATCAAAACTAGTTAAATTAAAAGAATCAACTTCTAAAATAGAGTGTGTTTTTTTCACCAACTCATTCAACTCACTATTCTCAAATTCTAATGTCGAATCAATAATGAAATCTTCAAATCTTCTAGAAAAATAAACAAAAGAATCTTCAAAAACAGCTTCATTATTTGTTGTGTCTCTGACCTGTTTCGGTGGCAAAGGATTATAAAAACATTTACCGTTTAATGCTACTTTAAGGGCTTTCATATAAACAGTATCTATGCTTACTTTAGTCTCTTTTTCAACTTTAGCCGGTCCATTACAGCCTATAGTAAAAAAAGTAAGGACAAACGTTTTGAGTATTAATATAATTACTATTGTTCGTTTCATTTTAATCTTTATTCTTGGTTTCGATGATCACACATTGATTCTTCCATCTCATCTTTTACTAATTCTTTAAAATAGAAATCCTAAACAAAGTTAGTAAAAAAAATTAGCAAACATAGCAACACACAATTTCTAATGCTGATCTCTTCATATTATACACCAACCTTCCACAACCATTTATTCCATATTAACGTTACAAATCATACACATTTCCAAACGACCAAATCATCTCAACACATGCAAAACAAAATAAAATGGGGCATCTTAGGCTGTGGTAAGATCGCACAAAAATTTGCTGCTGACCTAACCATCTCTGATGGTGGATATCTATATGCTGTCGCATCTACAAGTAAGGATAAACAAAAAGTATTTAGCGATGTATATCCTGACATTCTTACCTTTGATAGCTATGAAGATCTTGCAGCTTGTGCGGAAATAGATGCTATTTATGTGGCTACACCGCATGTTTTCCATATGGCACATAGCATATTATGTTTGGAACATGGCAAGGCTGTCTTGTGCGAAAAACCTATGGCTGTAAATACCGACCAAGTACAAAAAATGATCGATACTGCACGAGTTCATCGTGTATTTCTAATGGAAGCGATGTGGACGGCTTTTTTGCCTGCAATACAAGATGTTATCAATACTATACAAGAAGGTACGATAGGTGAAGTAAAACACATTTCGGCTGACTTTGGCTTTAAGGCTGTGTATGACGCAAAGAGTAGGCTTTTTGATCTTCATCTTGCAGGTGGATCACTGTTGGACATTGGTTTGTATCCTGTCAAGATGGCTATACTAATATTGGGTGAACCAAGTTCCATTACTGCTACAGCAAAGCTAGCGCTCACAGGTGCAGATGAAAGTTGTACAATGTTATTGACCTATCCTAATGGAGCAACTGCAAGTTTATACTGTACGCTACAGACCCATACAGATACTAAATGTGAGATCTATGGCAGTGAAGGAAAAATCACGATACCTGGTCGATTTCATGAGCAGGATCACTATTTAATTAAGATGGGCCAAGATGATGAAATGAAGATAAATGTAGGTAAAAAAGGACTAGGCTATGCCCACGAAATAGAACATGTAGCATCCTGTTTACTAGAAGGAAAAATAGAAAGTCCGATCATGGGTTTTGATATGAGTACGACACTAATTCGTATTCTGGATAAAATAAGACTTCAGATTGGAGTAAAATATCCTGCAGACTACCATGATTCATAAAAAATCTTTACCTTGCAAAAAATTTGTTTTATGGACATACATGTTGGCTCCATTCCCTTTAAATGGACGGAAAAAAATCTAATCGCATTATTCGAAGAATATGGAGAAGTCGAATCTGCAAAAATCGTTATTGACAAGATTACAAGACAAAATAAAGGTTTTGCTTTCGTCAATATGCCTAATGAGGAAGAAGCTATGACGGCTATTCAGCAACTGAATGGTGCAGAATTTGAAGAGCGAAATATCACGGTGGCTCCTTCCCTACCCAAAATAGAAATCAGAAAACCACAGCGATCAGCACCGCAAACAAGTGCAAAGAAAAAAGGACCAATGGAATTTAAGTCAGATAAACACAAAAAATCAGTGCCACCTTGGATGAGGAAGGAGTATTGATGGTTTTAGGGAACCACTTTTCGATTGGGTAAGGAAGGATAACTTTCCTTTTGTTTGCGATGCTAGCAAACAGATGCAATAACTAAAACCTTATACCAAATCACCTAAAACTTTATTGACTGCATCTTTGTATTGTCTGCCTATGGGGAAAGACTGATTTGCTATGAAAATTTCATTGTGGTTGAATGATACTATATGATTTAAATTGATCATAAATGAACGATGAATTCTAATGATTTGGTTTAGTTTATACGTAGGTTCAAGGTCAGACATCTTTGCTTTGGTGGTGATCGATTGATTGATGGTGACAATTTTTAGATAATCTTTGACACTTTCTATATACAAAATGTCATTCACACAAATCTTTATATAGTTTTTATTGACATTAAAATATTGATAAAGTTTATTATCTTGTTTAGATGGTAATATTGGCGCTGAAGCTACATTATTTTTACTTTTCAATTTGCCTACAGCAATCATAAACCTGGCAAAATCAACTGGTTTTAGTAAGTAATCTACCACACCCCATTGATATGAATCGACTGCAAATTCCTGATAAGCAGTGGTGATGATATATTGAAAATCTCCTTTTGCAGCGGTGATAAATTCATTCCCCTTGATCTTAGGCATATTAATATCCAAAAAAATCACATCTGTAGGGTTTTCCATCAACCAATGTAAAGCTTCTACTGGATATGTAAAACTTGCTTTTAGCTCTAAAAACGGAACAGAAGATACATAATCTGCAATGATCTCTGCAGCTAAGGGCTCGTCTTCTACTATGATGCATTTTAAAATATCCATTATTGTAATCTTAAGTGTAATTGTGTTATAAAATATCCATGTTCTTCTTTGGTCAAAAGCTGATGGTCTTCTGGATACTCCAATTGAAGCCTTCTACTAAGATTCTTAAGACCTAGTCCACCAACCTCTGTATGATTGGATTCAGATAAATGATTTTTAATTTCGAAACTAAATTGTCCATGCTCCATCACATCAATTTTCATCTCTATATAAATAACGTTTAGCTCGTCACTAAACCCAAATTTGAATGCATTCTCTATCAAGGGAAGGAGTAAACCAGGTGAAATCATGTATTGGGAAGCATGATTGTTTTCATGAATGATCAATTGAAGTGTGCTACCAAACCTAAGTTTTTGGATATCTATATATTGGTGAATTACGTCCAATTCTTTTTGGATGGCTATCCTTGGCGAAGTGGTTTCATACAGCAGATATCTTAAAATACCTGAGAGTTTCATAATGGCAGGCGCTGCTTGTTCGTCGTTTTTACGTACGAGCGCAAAAATACTATTCAATGCATTAAACAAAAAATGTGGGCTTGTCTGATTCTTTAGAAATTGTAGTTCTAAAACAGTTTTCTCTTGATCAGCTTTTAGCCTTTCGTCATACATCCATATCGCCCCGAAAAGCAACATGGGAACGGTAAGGTCTGCAAAATTGGATAAAAACCTTCCAATAGCAAAAAACTGACCATCATCTGGTGATCGTTCATAAATGTATGGATAAATATAAAGGTATAAAGCCATTCGATATAAAACAACACCTATAACGATAGATAACAATAACTTCCCAAAGACTACAATCCAACTACCTTGATTATAGACAACTTTGCGTATCAACGCAGGTACACCTAGATATACTGCCATTAGTTTTGCAGGATATAAAAACAAAATAATGGTACAAGCACGCAATAATTTGTCATACCAATGAAATACACCATTTTCTGGCAATATCATATTGGGCAATATTAAAATCAGTAGATACACAGAATAAATAAGCCAAAGTATAATATCTCTATTTAAATATCGTCTCATAATGCAAAAATGCATTTTTATTTTATGATTTTAACATAAGTGGTGACGAATTACGAATATCAACCTACCAACTACCTACAATGAAGGTAAAAACCTTTGAATTCCATCTATTATCGTAGTTTATAATGCGTAGCTTGTTTTCCATCTTTACCGAAATCTATAGGCAAGATACTGTACTATCTTTGAATAAATTTTAAGTCAAATAAAAAAGAAAAACATGTATCTAAATCATCGACTATTCCTACTCATTTTAGCTTATGTGGGTGTATTAAATGCACAAAGCCAAACCACTTTTAAAAAACTTACCACTGGGCCTATAGTAAATACCCCATTAGATAGCAGAAGTGTAAATTTTGCTGATTTTAATAAAGATGGATTAGAAGATCTACTCATCACCCAAGGAAATTCAGCAGGTGCAAGTGATCTTATTTATTACAATAAAGGTGATCTGACATTCGAATTACAACCACAATTAACGAATCAAATAAGCGATCCGTCTGTAGGTGCTACCGTCGGCGATATGGATAATGATGGACTAGCTGACATCTACGTATCCACATGGTATAATAGAAAAAACACACTTTATAGAGGTACAACAAATAATGGATTTGATATTACACAAATGAATCCAAATTCTTACTCAGAATCAGCAACTTGGGGAGATTATGATAATGATGGATATTTAGATCTTTATGTATGTAATAGTGGAAATAGTACATCAGACAATCGAAATTTATTATTTAAAAACAATGCTGGTACACTTAGCTTACAAACCAATCACCCTCTCGTACAAGCAACCAATAATAGTCGTCATGCCACATGGGTGGATTATGATCAAGATGATGATGTAGATTTGTTTATCTGTAATGAGAATCAAACCAAACACGAACTTTTCAGAAATGAAGGCAGTGGTAGTTTTATCAAAATAACAGCTGCTGGAGATCTTTTGCTGGAAGCGTCGGGTAGTATGGGTGCAAGTTGGGGAGATGTAAATAATGACGGATGGATGGATGTATTTATCTGTAATTCAGGTTATTTTGTTGGTCAAGCAAACCGTCTTCATATCAATAACGGAGATGGTACATTTACCAAACGTACGGGTGTATATGAGTCAGATAATGGTTGTTCGTTTTCATCATCATTTTCGGATTATGATAATGATGGAGATCTAGACCTAGTAGTTACGAATGGTTTTTGTAATGGTATCATTAAAAACTATTTGTATTTAAATAATGGTTTAGGAAACTTTACCAAAGACCAGACTAGTATGGCAGAGTATCAAACACCTTGTTCGTTTGGTACAGCGTGGGGAGATATCAATAATGATGGATTTCAAGACTTAGTAGTAGCAAACTGCCAAAATAATGGTCAATCTCCATTTGCAAATAATGATATATGGATCAATGAAGGAAACGGGTATCGATGGCTAAAAATAAAATTAAAGGGTAATATTTCTAATGCTTCAGGTTATGGTGCAAAAGTCTATCTAAGTTCAATGATAGATGGTGTTAGGGTAAAACAATTAAGGACACTAGGTTCTGTATCAGGATATTGCGGTCAAAATAGTAGCATTCTACATTTCGGTCTGAAAGACGGTACTTTGGTAGATACCTTACTAGTAGTCTGGCCATCAGGTATCACCCAAACACTAACTAACTTAAAAACAAATGAAATGCTAGTGATAAATGAAGCGTCGATCAATGCAAATTCAGATGATAAAAAAATAGTATCTTTTGTATTATCACCCAATCCTACTTCTACTACCATAGATATTAAAGCACAAATTAAAAACGTGGCAGACACTATCTTATTAGAATTAATTTCTTCCAATGGCGTAGTGGTTTACAAAAAATTATACGCTAATATTGAAGAGAATTGGGATGAATCTATCCCTATAAAAGATCTAAAACTTTCTAGTGGAACCTATCATTTAAAGGCTTCTTCAAGATCATGGAGCATTTCTAAATCTATTGTCATCATACCTTAATCATCATATTTTACAATCTATTAAAACCTATCAAAATGTCAAATGTAATGCACACATCAAAATCATTATTATTTATGTTATTGCTTCCTATTGTATCGTTTTGTCAAGATGCAAAATTGAAAGTCAGTGAAAAAATGTATAATACCAGCAAAGTAAAACCGATGGTCCATTTTGGTCTAGGTGCAGGAGATTATTCAATAACGGACTTAGGTATCTCCATCTATCATCAACTCCATCCATCCTTTATGGTAGGAGTTTCTACACATTATCTGGGTGTAAATGGGAAAAATACTTCGATTCCACAATGGCAAAAAATACCTGTTACTTTAGAATCTTGTTATGATATAAAAGAGTACAATCAAAATCGTTCTTCCATTTATTTGAAGTTAGGAATAGGCTATAGCTTCACGCTCAATGGCAGTTATTATGACAATAATGAATTCATAAACAAAAGAGTCACCAATGGATGGGCTGTCAGTCCTGGATTGGGATATCGTTTTAATATCCTAGAAAACACAGGATTAAATTTTGATGTGAACTATCATCTTATTGCAGATAAGACTGAAGATGATAAAGGAATAGTGATCTCAGACAACCTGTGGAATCACATTATATTTAGGACTAGTTTATTCTTTTAAAACATGAGTCCAGTCCGAAAACGCTCAACATTTGATAATTAACCGTTTTTCACCCTGCATCCTAAAGGGAAACGCCTGATTATCTATGAAGTAGAAACTAATATTTTTAATTCTCTTTAACTCGATGACTTTTGTGAGTAGACTCAAACATAAAAGATCATAATATTCAATCTGAATCTAGCATTATCCATTATGCTAGATTCAGATTGATCTTAAGAAATACAAACTATATTTACGTATCAAAACCATTCTTTCACAAAAAGATAGTTGTTTCTGTAAGATTGTATAGTTATTGAGGTGATTGGCTATCTCGGGTATTCTTCTGTACAGCAATAGCGCCAAAAAGTGCCAACAAAAATAAAAAATACTTGCTACGATGCAGTATCTCCAGGCATCCCTGCCTAATCATCCAAAAATCCACGAAATAATCAACTTTAAAAAATCTGTGTAATCCCATAAATCTGTGAGCCATAAATCACACCCAATCAAGGAGCATAGCTCTGATATCTTTGTAGAAAACCACCTATTGGACTTGTAAACTTGTTTGCAAGCATCATATGTTCGTCGTAGTATCCGTGCTACGATGCAGTATCTCTAGGCATCCTTGCCTGAATAACCCAAAGCTTCCATCTACTGCACAACCACCTATTGGACTTGTAAACTTGTTTGCAAGCATCACACTTAATGGCATTGCAATCTCTGATTGCAATATTTTAAACCATTCCTTTCGTCTTTACATAATTGAAAACCTCACACATCCCAAAATACCCTGAACACACAACCGTATTTTCCCCTATATCTCATACACGTATAAATACGCTTGATCACAAAATTTTATACCCCTAATTTTGAATTTTATTTATGTCCCGATAAGCGCACCACTTATTGGAAGAATGCAACACTATTGAGCAACTAAATTAAAGGGAGTTACCAATTAAAAGAAACTCATTAAAATTAGTTAGCTATAGTTTATTGATTGCTTTTAGAATTGCTAGAAAATTTCCACGTGGAAAGAATTTGGCAGAAAAAATTAAAAATTAACAAAGTTTATAAAAAATATACATTATGTTTGTATTCAAGACCAGACCACAACTAATAAATCTTAAAAAAATAACCACATGTCAATTAATTAATTCATTTCAATCCATTCAGTGTGTTCCCCCCTAGAGAAAGAAGATCAGCTGCGCACCAATGTTGTTTTTCTAATTTTTTTTCTTAATTACCAAAAAACATCAATCATGAAAAAATTGATCTTTATATGTATTTTACTAGGGTTTTTAAACCATACATCCTATGCTCAAGAAGCTGATAAAGTAGCTTTCCAGGTAAGGATGAATAATCATGTTACGAGCTTCCTCAAAAAAGACATAGACATGAATAAAGCAAAAGAATTGTATGGACATACTTGTGATGTCCACCACATTGTGACAGAAGACGAGATAAAGGCTAGTGCTCTGTTAAGAAAGAAAGTTAAATGATAATGGTAGTTGTTTTTTCAAAGATCAAGGCAAAAAACGCAGTCATAGCAGTAGCTACGACGAGTATTTTTAACGCAGATATTTGGAAAAAGAACAGCATTTCATCAAGTTGTCTTTCTCTACAGAGCACTATCGCTGCCGAAGTAGAACGAAATGCATTCATCCATGCGAATATGGCAGAATACAAAAGACTCTTTTTCCCACAACCAAGTCAGCATAAGGTGATGACTGATACCTTCATATGCGACAATGGCGGATTCGAAAATAATTTTGACTTTTATTATGGGTTTTCATCGACTTACACTTCAGGTAGTAAAACTTGTACGCCAATTATAGGCGGACTTCCATCTGTTTTTGTTCCGAGAACTCTTCCGACATTAAGAGAGTTCGAAATTGTTACCACAGGAACAGACGCTATTACGGGTCTTCAAAAAGTAAAGTTCGGAAACAAATCACTTAAACTTAATGACCCTTACAATCATGACACATCATCCTCCACTTGTAGTGGAAGTCTGGGCGTAAACAAGCTAGAGAAAAGATTTTTGGTGACAGAAGATAATAGAGATGTCACTGTTTGGTATTCTATTGCTATTGAAAATCCTGTAGGTCATAATAATACTCAGCCTTTTTTTAGCATAAGTTGCGATCTGGCACCACTTAGTGATCTATGTTTTGATGCAGATATCTTATCTTGTGATAGCACCTATTCTCAGCCAGGATGTATTCCACAGTTAATGGATGTACTTGATTGGTCTTGTCATCGTATCAAAATACCCCGAACAGAAATTGGTCAAATAGCAACACTTGAGATAGTCATGGGAGATTGTGGTCTGAGTGTACATAATGGGTATGCATACATAGATGGAATTTGTGAAGATTGTGTTGGAGGTGCATTGGGTTCAATGTCATTGTCTAAATATGGCGTTGATTACGTATCATGTAATGGAGATATAGCAAGGGTGTGTGGAAGTTACATAGAGCCATTTGTGTGTGGTGAGTGGTACTTAGACTCTATTTTTGTCGGAGATTTGTATTTTAGTACAAACGAAGTAATTGATACGGTCAATAAGACTTTTTGTTTTGATTTTAATATATCAAATCTAGGTCTTAATAACACAATAGATATCTATGTTAGTGGCCTTTTCAAAAGAAATGGCGGTGGCAGATTACCTATTCAATTTAGTAATAATATAGAAATAGATAAACTGGCGTTTGAAACCAAATATGACGTGGAGCACTTAGTATCTGAATGTCATGATAATGGTACACCAAACAATATTTCCGATGACTATTACTTTGTAAGTCTAACAGGATACGGACTAACATCTGAAGCTTGGGACATAAGTAGAGAATTAGATGACCCATATGATAATGAATCTGGTGTGTCTTCAATAGGTTCAGGAGCAGGTCCATTTTCACTTAATCTAGGACCATTTTTCATTCAAGAAGGAAGCTGGGATTTAATTTTGAATATAGGTGAGTGCACTTATATTATTCCTATTGAACCTCTTTTGTGCCAATTGTGTGGTGGTTTTAAAGATATTCAAATAAGTAACGTAAAATGTTCTACAACGACACCTGGAAATTGGTCTTTTGATTTGTTAGTAGAAGGAACAAGTTCTGGATATTACCAAAATTCATCTGCATCACCGCTAAGTTTTGGTACATTAAATACAATTACTTTGTCAGGTATAAATTTAGGTTGTGTTAGATATGAATTAGAAGATGCATCAGATGACGAATGTACTATCGAATTTACTGTATGTCCACCTAAACCTTGTACAGATACTAAAGATTGTACATTAGAATTTACTTATGATATTGAATGTGTAAATACAATGGGTAATGCATATAGTGTAACCTTTGATGTAACAAACATTGGTCCTAATTATTTATGTATAATTAGAAAGGGATCATCAACGCCAACGTCTTATACTAATAATACTCCATTAGGAATATCACCTGGAGTGAGTCCTGAATTTACAGTGTTTACATGTTCTAGGCCAAGCTGCACCGATTGCGCAGAATCTTGTTTTAAAACTGTAAAAATTTTCCAGCCAGATTGTGCTAGTGGCGACTTTGATGGAGATAAACTTTATAAGCCATCGGTGACTTTAGAAAATATATATCAACCACATGATGCTTTAAGTATTGTACCAAATCCTATAGATAATAATGAACTAAGGATCTTATCTAAATTGGATCAAACGTCGATAGAGATATACAATACCGCATCTTCATTGGTACATCAATCTACTTTCTTAGGATCCGAATACAAATGGAACATGACAAATGTGCCATCAGGTATTTATTTTGTTAAATACAAAGATCTAAAAGGTGAATTACAAATAATTAAATTTTTAAAATACTAAAAAAATCAAAAAGGTAGGAGCTGTTTAGGCTCCTACCTCCTTTTATTTTTTAAAGAAGATAAATATGAATGAGAGAATTTTTCTTTGTTTCATGATTTTGAGACTACTCAATCTAAATGTAGCATGTCAAAGTTCTTGTGACTCATTTTGTTTCGGTAAAGAAATTTATCCGTTCACTGCCCAAGTACTAAGTGTAGAAAAGCTTTGGGAGAGTAATGATTTGATAACCACTAGACAACAACCTGTAGTAGCAGATATGGATGGAGATGGAAATATTGAGTTTATGATGCCAGTATCAAACTTAAATTCACTTTATGTTAATGAAATTTTAGTTTTTAATTACAGTTCGAATAATTACATTAAATCCATTCAGACACCCTTTTTTGGTACGGGAGTTACTGGATCATTATTAGTATGTGATATTAACAACGATTGTAATTTAGAAATTATTATAGCTACATCAGACGATATACTCAATCTACCAGAGCATAGAAAAAAACTCATTTGTCTGGATTTTGAAGGAAATACAATTTGGGTTTCAGATCAAACTTATGCTCAAAATGTACCAAACACATTTCCAAATGGGGGAGCATTAGCAGTAGCTGATTTTAATTTAGACGGGATTGCGGAGGTATTTATTTACAATGATATATTCAATGCTCAAAATGGTATTAAATTAATAGATGGAGGGACAAATGGCTTTGGCATTGGGAGAGTTGGGCCAGTATTTGGAAGTCATAGTTCAACAGTTGCAGCTAACGTAGATTTAGACGATAATTTAGAGCTCGTAGCGGGCTACAGTGTTTACAAAGTTATGATCAATAATATTAATGGAATTGTTGGGAATAGTATGATACCAATAAATTTGGATTTTAATGGGACATTCTTAGATGGGTTCACAAGTGTTGCAGATATCGATTTAGATGGTAAATTGGATATTATTGTTACTCCGAGAACCAAATTTGATGCTGCGCAAAATATTGACGTTGGCTTGTATTGTTACACAATAGTAAATAATCAAGCAGTTCTCCTAGCTAAAATTGGAATATATAAACCTAATACGACTTGGGACAATTCAGGTACTGTATCTATCGCATTCAACAAAAGTCAGAATAGAATGGACTTATTTTGTACTGTTTCTGGGGATAATTTAAATGAATTACTAAGTTGTTCATACGATGGTACACAAACATTAAAAATAAATTGGGATTTTCCTGTTGTAGATTTAAACACATTTTCGGGAATAACATTATTTGATCTAAACAATGATGGAGAATTAGAGATTTTATATAGAGATCAAAATTCTTTTAAAATAATAAATTTTGTCAATGATATTCCAATATTGACATTTTCCTTTATTTGTGATGCAAATACAAGTGGAGAGTACCCAGTAGTCGCAGATATAGATAACTCTGGCCAAGCAAAAATTTGTATTCCATGTGGAACAGATCCTATAGGTTCCTATGGTTACCTCACTGTTTTTGGTGCACCACTGGGCCAACAATGGGCGCCAGCCCGCAAAATATGGAACCAATATGCCTACAATCCACTTTTTATAAATGATGATGGTTCAGTCCCCCAATTCCAGAAAAATCTTGCCACTTATCAGAATGGGAAGTACAATAACTTTATGGTACAAGAGTCACTCATCGACGAAAATGGCTTTTATCCTGTCCCAGCTGCGAGCCTTACTACGTCTGTAGATTGTATTGATTTTGATCCATCTACTGGACTTTACACTGCAACCTTCCAGATACAAAATAGCCCATCAGCTTCATTAACTGCGGATCCTGCGCTACCTATTTCTTTTTATGCTGGTGACCCTTCCACTAGTGGAAGTTTACTTGGTACCTATCGTACCACGACGAGCATCTTGCCCGGCGATACGATAACTAATCTGACGTTTTCATTTCCATATTCAGGCAACACAACATCATTATTTGTTTTAGTAAATACAGAAAAGCCATCACCTTTTATTATAGATAGTTCTGCGTATTTAATTGCTGAGTGTGATTATAATGACAATGTTTTTCAAGCAATCTTACCACCCATTGACATCCGAAATGCAGAAATATGTACAGGCGAAACCATTACCTTTTATGGAGACATGCTTACAGATAGCGGTATTTACTATCATGAGATTCCTGACGCTTTAGGTTGCGACAGCATCATTGTTAAATTAGAACTAGAGGTAAGTCAAGTAAAAAATGAAACGCTTAGTTTTAATGCTTGCGATGCATACACTTGGAATGGGACAACTTACACATCAGGCGGTACTTTTACATATCAAACCTTAAGTGTAAATGGATGTGACAGCATCACAACCTTAACACTACAAGTGAATCAATCAAATAATACCATTATAGAACGACAAGCCTGCGACTCCATCATATGGAATGGTGCCACCTACGACAATTCAGGCATCCACACCTACACCACTACCAATATCTATAATTGCGATAGTACAGAGACCTTAAACCTCACCATCTACCCATCATCTCAAAAAAACATAAACTTCACCACTTGTGATGCCTACACTTGGAATGGTCAGACCTATGCCCAAAGTGGTATTTACACATATCCATCTAAAAATATTTATGGATGCGAAAGCATTACCACACTAAATCTCACCATCCATCCCATCATCACTGAAACCATCCAAGAGACCCAATGCGATACTTACACATGGAATGGCACCACATATACTCAGTCAGGTAGCTATGACTATCAGACACTCAGCGTCCTAAATTGTGATTCTATCGCTACACTAGCGCTCACCATCCATCCTTCAAGTCAGGAAAGCATCTCTTACAGCTCTTGTGCTCCATATCTCTGGAATGGCACCACCTACACTGAAAGCGGTACATACAGCTACAAAACACAAAACATCTTTGGTTGTGACAGCACGACAACGCTCGATCTTACCATCCTTCCTAGCAGCGACAACACAACCACTCAGACAGCTTGTGACACCTACACTTGGAGTGGCACAACATATGACCAAAGTGGAACTTACACTACCACATCGACAAATGTCTTTGGCTGCGACAGCATCAGTACCCTAAACCTGACCATCCACCCATCACAAAATATATCCACTTCAGAGACCGTTTGTGCAAGCTTTTTATGGCAAGGAACAGTATATGACCAAAGTGGTATCTATACTTACCAAACACAAACAGCTTTCGGTTGTGACTCCACCATCACACTCAATCTCACCATCCATCCTGAAAGCAGCACAGATATCACCACCACCGCATGTGACAGCCTTATATACCAAGGCCAAACTATTACAGAAAGTGGTTTTTATACCTTCGATTTACAAAGCAAAAATGGATGTGACTCCACCATAAATCTTAACCTTACTATATCCGCAGATAGAAACGAAAACACATTATCTGCTTGTGGCACCTACCTTTGGCCAGTCACAGGTGAAGCATACACACAATCAGGCACGTACCAAGCGCTGTACACCAATGCTTTAGGTTGTGACTCTACCTACCGTCTCGATCTCACCATCCATCCCGAATATAATCAAGAGACCACAACAGAAGCATGTGCAAAATACCTATGGACCCTAAATAACCAAACCTATATGCAAAGTGGCCAACACTCGGTGACACTACGTACACGAGAAGGATGTGATTCCATCATCACCCTTGATGTGACCATCCACCCAGAGTTTGAGTACAGAGATACCATCATCACAAATGAACCCTACTTTTGGCCCATCAACAATACCACCTATGAGACGTCCGGTATCTACACCGAGACTTTCAGCACAGATGTGCGTTGTGATTCCATTCATTATCTCTATCTCACCATCAGGATAGACACAGACATTCACGTCCCGAACATCATCAGTCCAGAGGGTCCCAATAGCCAATTCACCTATTACGGCTCCAGTATCAGCATCATACAAAACCTATCAGTTTACGACAGATGGGGCAATCAAGTTTTCCAACGTAATTCATTTCCACCTAATGATTCTACCCAAGGATGGGATGGCACATATGAAGGGAAAAATCTTACGCCTGGAGTTTACACTTATTCCGCTCAGCTTTTACTAACAGATGGCACTACTATCTCAAAATATGGAGATGTGACCATTATCCGTTGATCCCTATTGGACTTGTAAACTTGTTTGCAAGCAAATTTAGCCGAAGCTTTCAGCTTCAGCAATATCAAACATATATTTCCAATTAAATTTTGCAAGCGTGATCATCCAAGATGTCAGGGCTACGCCCCTCTTATTCCGTCTATTTTTCTTTTCTACAAAGATGTCAGAGCAACGCTCCTTTTTTACTTACTTCTTTTGATATATTCATTATTTCGACTGAGGAGCGACCCTAAGGGCGACCCTTAAGCGAAAAATTACAGGGTATCAAATCGCTCATCAGTCTTCGTTTCACTCAGCTTAATGGTCGATTTGTATGCTCACCAATATACTCATTTTCCAGCTAGCACTCAGGATCGAAACTTAAATAGTTCATCTAAACAAATATCTCTGTAGCTTCCAGCTTCAGAAATATCAAACATAAATCTCCAAACAAATTTTGCAAGCGTGAACATCCAAGATGTCAGGGCTACACCCCTTAAATTTCATTTGATATCGTTTTCTACAAAGATGTCAGATCTAAGCTCCTTTTTCTAAAAGTTTCAAAAACATCGATTCGTATAGGGACGTAGTCCTGTGATCTTTGTAGCAATAATATGTACATAACCATGTAGGGGCGTAGCCCTGTAATCTTAAAAGCTGTAGCTCACTAACACGCCATCCATTTGTTAAAAACATGGATTGTAATTGTTATATATGGACAAAATCATCTACTTATTAAAAAAACTACCAAATTGTCGCCTTGATACTTACTTTTATTTTTTCTTACCATTTTTTATAAAAGTATATACATCATTAATTGATTTATAGTATGTTTACATCGTATTAAGATTAAACATCGGAAATGAAGCGCACTATAAAATTGATTTTATTATACATCTTGAGCTACGGCAGCTTGATGAGTCAGGACGTCCACTTTACAAATTACAGGACCGTAACCAATTTTTTTAATCCAGCACAAACAGGAGACTTTCGTGGTTATTTAAAACTACAAGTAGCTAGTAGAACGCAATATCAACGGACATATGAACATGGTGTGGCAGGCATAGAACTGAATTTTATATCACCAATAAATAAAAACCATTGGATAGGTGCAGGATTTAATTTGAATTATGACAAAACTGGATCACTCTCACTTAAAACCACAGGTGGTGGATTGAATGTGGCTTATCATATTCCCATAGACAAAAAACAAAACAATGTCATCAGTATCGGCGCAGCCATCAATAGATTTTCACTCACTGCCAATACTGATCAATACCGTAGTGAATCTACCCTACTAGGCATACCTGATAATGATAGAAAAGTACTCAATGACTTTAATGCGAATGCTCTTTCTATCCATTCTGGTGTTCATTTTAAATCTAGAATCAATAAAAAAAATGTATTCGAAGCAGGATTTGCTGTGATACATCTGAATAATCCAACATACAAAATACTCGGTGGAAATGATGCAAGTTTAGGAAGTAGATTTAATATACATACTACCTACAAAACAGAAGTTAGCAAAGTTGTTGCTCTCCAGCCAGCTATTTATCTTTCATTTGCTGAAAAACAATCTAATGTCAATCTTCAAATGCTCTCAGAGTGGCGCGTCGCCAAAAAAAATAAGTGGAAAGGCGTCGTAGGTCTCAGTCATAGAATGGGAGAATCATTGGATTTTATCACAGGATATTCAGCTGAAAGACTTTATATCAGTTTGAGTTTTGATGTATTGACAAGTCAGACGGTAGACTTTATTCCTAATCCTGGAGCGATTGAATTGGGTGCTTATTACATTCTATACAAGCCACATACACCAAAGTTGAAACCCATTGTATTTTGTCCAAGACTGTAAAACGATCTTTAAAAAAACATAAATTTATCGACATGATGAAAAACATATTTTTAACCATTTTTTGTTCCATCCTTTGGAGTTCGACATTCGGACAAGATCCATTGTATTTAAAGAACAAAAACTTACCTTGTGTAGAAAGAACATTTTTTGTTTATGTACATATTGCTGTGGATAGTGTTGGAGATACTAATATGCCCTTGCAACGTCTAGATTCACTATTTAAAGCTGCCAATGATGCTTTTGCCCCTATCTGTATTTCCTTTGATTATTGCAAAATAGATACTATCGTTGACTACTCATTTGACGATATCAAAGATGAAATAGAAGTAGGCTTAGTCACATCAAGATTTCAGAAAAAAAGAAGGATAAATCTATATTTCACAGACAAGGTTTTGGATGAAAGAGTAAATTCATTTTCAGTACATAATGGTATCACAAAAAGTGATGAATGTATTGTCATAGTGCCAAAATCAGGTAAAGGACTCATGCACGAGCTAGGACACACCTTCGGACTTTACCACACCTTCGAAGCAAAATTCAGTCTTGAACTTGTCAATCAATCCAATTGTGCCACTGCAGGAGACCTTATATGTGATACTCCCGCAGATCCAAACATTGGACCAAATATACCTTGTGAGTTTATCAGCAATCTGAAAGATCCAAATGGAGATTTTTATAAAACAGAAATTGGCAATTATATGTCCCACCATTTCTGTGCGCATTGTTTTTTTTCAAGAGAACAATATGAAGTCATGGCAAAAAATTATTTAAACTCAACTTTTAAAATGTGGTAACTATGATAAACTTAAAGAATATAATTAGACTTTTATGCATCTTTTTTATGATGGGTTACCAATTTGCACAAGCCCAAATAGCAAGTGACACCATAGGATGTGTACCTTTATTGGTCAAATTTACAAGCCCTGACCAAAACCTTAGCAATCCGATATGGGACTTTAAAGATGGAGCTTCTGCCGACAAGTTAAATCCAAGTCACGTATTCAGTGTAGCAGGTACGTATCTCGCTACTTTAAAAAACAATAATGTCGTCATTGCAGAAGTAAAAATAGTCATCTTACCTGAACTTGTACCACAAATCACTGTAGACACCAATCAAGGCTGTGCACCTATAACCATAAGATTTACAGACATTACAGAAGTTCCTGCCAATCTTCAAATAACAGGTTATTTATGGGATTTTGGAGACGGTGCAGGCTCTGATGTTCAGAATCCATCACATACTTATTTTGACGTTTCCAACTATGATGTCACATTTAATCTTTCTACCAATATTCCACAATGTAATGTTTCCAAAACTTTTGAAGATTTGATCAATACCACTGGAAAACAAAACATTGGGTTTAAAATTGATTCTGTTTCACCATCATGTGTATTGCCTACGTCTATTTTTGTCACCTATACAGGTATTGTAGACCCTACTTATACTTACACTTGGCGAGTGAATGATGTAGTAACTTCTTCATTGACACAGCCGTTGCCTTTTATAGTCAATGCAGAAGGAACCCATCGAATAGAATTACAAGTCGATAATAATGTGGGATGCAATAGTAAGATCGCTCAGACTACCATGATTAACTTTAGTCCTAATATCAATTTTACTTTTAATGACACCATTTGCAATAATAAAGGTATCAATTTCACTAATGCAAGTAATGCAAAGGAACACTTCTGGAATTTCGGTCCCAATGCAGAACCACAGACATCAGGAGATAAAGTGCCAATGGGCATTAAATTTCTTACAGAAGGTGTACATGAAATAAGTCTCAGAATGACTACGAATGCAGGATGTATAAAAGATACTGTTTTTTCTATTTCTACAGAAGTCATTGATGCAGGATTTACGGTCGATCCGGATGCTATTTGTGCATTACCCGCAGAATTTGTCTATACAGCAAACAATCCAAATCATGTCAAATACATATGGAACGATGAAGTAGGTAGCTCTACTAAGACCATTAGTTTTTCTGATATAGAAAGAGATACTTTTTATTATAATACTTTGGATACCTTAAAAATGAAACTCACTGTTGAGTCAGTCAATGGATGTACAGGAATATTTAAAAGTGAAAACTATATACAAATACCGAATGCACAATTTACTGTAAATGCTTTTGAAGGTGAAGAGCCATTTCTACTTGTAGTGACAGATTACTCAGAGTCACTTTTGCCAATTGTAAAGTGGATTTATGATTGGGGAGATGGGACATCATCAGAATATGATCAAAATACGATAGGGAGTGCTAGTCACATGTACGAAAAAGCAGGAAAATACTATGTAAATCTTACGGTTATTAATGAGATTGGTTGTGCTGATTATCATTATGGCGCTTGGATCACCGTTCACGAATTACCAGAAGAACAAGATCCTCCCATGTGCAGTGGTACTGGAGGTGCAGAACCTAGGATATGTGTAAATGAACCCTTTATGTTTTCAATTCTTAACATACCTAGTCAGATGGATGCTGTGCATATAGAATTCGGCAATACCCTTTCTCATTGCGAGTCAATACCCGCGGTAAGAGGCGTAATGAATGAAAATCCTGGCACTTACGAAATAGGTCTTACCATGGAAAATGGTGGTAATTTTTATGAATTTGGATTTCCACAAATTATCAATATCATTGGTGCAAAAGCGGTGATTGATTACCAAGTCAATTGTGTAGACAAATACAATGTTTTTTTTGAGAACAAGAGTATCAATGCCACTAAGATCACTTGGATTATAGAAGGTGATACGATCAGTAGAGATACTTTCCATTACCGCTTCCCTGACAAAGGTGATTACGAAGTCATTTTGATAGCCGAAAACGAAATCGATGGTTGTGAGCCAGATCAAGACACTGTAATCATTATGCTTCGTGATATAAAAGCAGGGATTGTAAATGATAAATATTGGTGTAATGGTATTAAAAACAAACTAATCAGCACACCTTCAGAAGATGAAGTCGTTGGCTGCAAAATGGGATATTTATGGAGCTTCCCCAAAGAATTAGAAAAAGGAAATATCATTTCTGACAAAGATACTGTAGAGACGACGTTACCAGTAGGAAATCATAAGATAAGCTTAGAAGTTAGGGATGTCAATGGATGCAGGGATACTGCTTATACAGAAGTCATCATAAAGGAACTAAAGGCAGACTTCACCCACGATAGGACATCATTTTGTACGCCAATTTTAGCAAATTTTAAAGAGATTACCACGCACGATACTACGTTAGTTAAGTTTGCTTGGAGTTTTAACCCGACCAGTAATGTACCAGAAATAAGCCATGTCTTCACTGAGTTTAATGACCCAGATTCTATAAAGATTGGATTGACAGTTACTGATGTTCTCGGATGCAAAAGTACAGAAATAAAAACTTTCGAAATATACAAACCTACATCCAAAATTACTTTTCCACCTATCCTATGTGAATCTAATGTAGGAACCATGGTAGCATCTGATTTTACCGTCAGAGGCTCTAATCTGAATTATTTTTGGACACTAGATAGTATGATAACAGGGCAAAGTAATACATTTACATTTTCAGGGCTAGAGCCAGGTACACATTATATGAATTTGAAAATAATAGAAGCAGAAACAAAATGTGAAAATGAATATGATGTATCTTTTAAAGTCATAGGTAATCCAGAAGCCGTCATCACAGGGCTAGAAGATTCTGTTTATTGTTTTCCAAAAACGCTCCAATTATTTGGTGATCAATCGATTGTAGATTCGTCTGATATAGTTGTTTACCAATGGAGTTTCGGAAACAACAAAACTTCTAATAGACAAAACCCTGTAGAAACATTTAAAAAAGGAGATTTCGATATCACACTTAGGGTCAGATCAATATATCAATGTGAAGATTCAGCTGTAAAAACCATTTCTTTGGTTGGACCTGAAGGGAAGATCTTATCAGACAAAAGCGTCGTTTGTAAAGGAGAAAAAATTATATTTTCACTTACGGATCAAGTCGATGTTTCTTCATTCTTTTGGGACTTTGGTCAAGGGGAATTAGGAAATGATGTCTCACCTGTTAACTACACTTATAATTTTGTTCCTGAATCAGGTGTTACCATAGCTTCATTAGTTTTACAATCAGAAGAAACAGGATGCGAAACAGTTGTTACCACACCTATAGCCATACGTCAAGTAAATGCTTCATTTCTAGGAGACACCACTTGTGAAGATTCTATCAAACTCATCAATCTTTCACTAGGAGCAAATGAATTGACATGGTCTACAGACAATAAACTTTTGAGTAAGGAAGAAAGTCCTATTTTAAGTTTAGGTGTAGGTAGCTACCCTATCAGACTTACCATATTCAATACGGAATTCGGGTGTAGAGATACAGTCTTTAATACCATCAGTTTTTTACCAAAACCTATTCTTAATACGGATCCAATTGTAAGTATTTGTGGTTTTGAAACATACTCAGTTCCCGTTGATCCCAACCATACCTATGAATTCAGTCCGCCAGATTTAGCTGAAGTCGTTGGCTCCACGCTACAGATTAATGCATTAAGTTCTGATACGCTACTAATCAAGGCCATATCACAAAACGGATGTGTGACCTTAAAAAGTGTCTTAATAAACCATTCAGACATACAGAATATCGATTCACTCGAGTACTTGGCCATATGTGATAATATTGGGGATGTAAATTTTGATCTGAAACTTGGTGCAGGAGATACGATCAGTTGGACTTTAAATGGTGCTAATATACCAGAAGGATTGTTATCATGTACCAATTGTGGTAACCCTAGTATTTTGGGTGAAGTTAATGGATACCTCAGTGCAAATATTTTTAATAGCCAATTGTGCAGAAACAATACGTACACCTATCAGTTAGAAAATACAGTCATAGAAGTACCGAATGTATTTTCACCAAATGGAGATAAACTGAATGATCTTTTTAGACCTGTATCAAAATCGATCTCCGAAGATGATCTTCGGATAGTATCACTCCGAGTCGTAAATAGATGGGGCAAAGAAGTCTTTTCAGACAATGAAGCTTGGGATGGAATGATCAATGGACATCCAGCACCTGCTGAAGTATATTATTTTACCATGACATATCGTTCAGGCAAATATTGCAAAAACAATGTAAAAGGGGATGTTACAGTGTTGAGATAGTTTAATGTAATTTATGTCGCTTGCGCTGAAATAGTCAGAAGTACTTAAGCTAAGAAGTTTCA
This sequence comes from Saprospiraceae bacterium, assembly GCA_035299145.1. Lineage (GTDB taxonomy): Bacteria > Bacteroidota > Bacteroidia > Chitinophagales > Saprospiraceae > OLB9. The sequence continues at coordinate 118,984 of DATGWZ010000018.1, read as the reverse complement.
AATCTAGGATGTATAAGATGTAGGTAAAATATATGATGGGTTTTATTTCATAAACCTGCTTAGTTATAATATGTCAGATTTGAATCATCAATTAAGACTAAGCCTGAAAAGGCTTTAATTTGAATAACCGTAGGTGTAACCTACGGTAAAAATGACTAAAAAAAACAAGCCTGACGTGCTTGAATTTAATTTAACAAAGTACAATTAGATATTACTTTTGGATATTCCGCTGCATGATGACATCACACCTACCTGAGTGTGTGGTACCACAACTTTGTGTAAATCCATACTTTTTATATAGATTTATGGCTTCCTTCAGTACAGAAGCCGTCTCTAATGTAATGATTGTATAACCAAATAATGCTGCTTTTTCCAACACAAAAGACATGACTTCATTGGCTAAACCCTTGCCACGAATTATGGGATGAAAATACATTTTACGCAACTCAACTGTTTTGTCATCCACATGAAATAAGGCAAAACTTCCCAAAACAAGGTCATTTGCATCCGTTAAAACCCAAAATCGATCACTACCATAATATTGCTCAATATCATAAAGATCATAATCTGTATCTGCTGAATCTGCTGGCAGCCCATAAGAAATCAAAGTATCAAAAATAATGGCACGTACTTTCACAGCGTCGTGATTAGTAGCATTTCTGATATAAAATGTTTCTTTGTTTGCCGCAATAATTGGTGTGGGTTGCATAAAATTTAAAATAAGGACTCAAATAATATGGCAAAAGTATGATGTTTTGTACTTTTATGACCGAAATATAAATAGCATCTGCAAACGATGGCCTTAAAAATATCAACAATCTTCTTTTTTGTCTTCCAATGCATTGTTATTTGGGGCCAATCGGGTTTTACAACCATAGGTGGCGCTAATTTTGTGGGCTATGGAAGAGCAGGTACAAACATTGAAGGTATAGAGTCCATCTATCTAAATCAAGCAGGACTTGTTGGCGTCAAAAACTTTGCTTTTGATGTTAGTGCAGAGCGAAGGTTTAATCTGGATGAACTCACCAATATTTCTTTTGCAGGTGCAAAAACATTTAAATTCGGTACAGTAGGCCTTTTATTATCAAACTTTGGATACAGTGATTATAGTGAACAGAAATTTGGATTAGCTTATGCTAAAAAACTGAGTAGTGCTATTTCATTTGGAGGTCAGTTTGATATATTAAGACTAAATATCAGCCAGTTTGGTAGTAAAAACATCTACACTTTTGAAATTGGAATGCAATTGAGATTAAATAAAGACTTTAGTGTGGCTACCCATGTCTTTAGTCCTGGCAATATCACCATCAATGAGAGTACAGAACTTGGCACTAGATTCAGACTAGGTATCAAATACCAACCATCTAATAAAGTATTTATACTGGCAGAAATGGACAAATTGATCTATCGTGATATAGAATATAAAATCGGTGTATCATATCAAGCCATCAAAGAACTCCAACTCAGACTAGGTGTCAATCCTAGTAATGAAACTTTTAGTTTTGGTGTGGCATTAAATATCAAAGATAGTTATAGAATTGCCACTGCTTATTCACTACAGGACAACTTAGGTAATACACCTGCCATTTCTTTACAATACCAAAAGTAAAGTTTGTCAGATATAAAACAACATCCATTGAAAATCCTTTTTTTGACATCTCGATTTCCCTATCCACTTGAAAAAGGAGATAAATTGCGGGCATATTATCAGATTAGGGAAATCTCAAAAGATCATGATGTTTATCTTATCAGTATAGTCGATGATGATCCATCAAAATCAGATTTGGAAAAGATAAGACCACTGGTAAAGGAATTACACATCATCCGAATTGCTTCTTTGGAACGAATCATCTCATTAATCAAGGCTTTTTCTACAGGTATTCCATATCAGATCGCATGGTTTTATAGTGCCAAAACACATCAAATCATACAAGACCTTACAGCAAATATTCAACCAGATCACATCTTTTGCCAACTCACAAGGATGGCGGAATATTGTAAAGATATACCTGTCACAAAGACACTAGACTATATGGATTCTTTTGGCATAGGGATGAAACGTCGGGCTAACATTGCCAAGGGTTTTTCTAAGTACATCTATAATATGGAAGCGAGTCGAATGATCAGATATGAAGCAACCATTGCTGATAAGTTTGATCACCTGACCATTATTTCAGAGCAAGACAAAGCACAGTTTTCATTCCCTAAAGCTAGTGATATACATATCCTACACAATGGGATAGATCCATCATTCTTTGAATTCGAAACACAATCTAAGGAAGTAGATATCGTTTTTGTAGGCAACATGGGATATTTACCAAACATAGAAGCAGCAGAATTTCTTGTTAACAACATTTTACCTAAATGTGGTCAATCCGTAACTATTTTGCTCGCAGGAACAAGTCCTGCGCCAAGAGTCAAAGCATTACAATCAGATAAGGTCTCCATCACGGGATGGATAGAAGATATAAGAGTTGCTTATGGCCAAGCGAATATTTTTGTAGCGCCATTGTGGTCTGGAACTGGTCAACAAAATAAAATATTAGAAGCGATGGCGATGGGTATTCCATGCATCACCACTACGGTCGTAAATAATGCGATCGGAGCCAAAGACGGCGAAGAAATCCTACTCGCAGATGATGAAATACAATTTGCCGAAAAAATTGATATACTCCTAAAAAACGATCTTTTGAGATCACAAATAAGCCAAAATGCCAAAATCTTTGTAAAACAAAACTTTGATTGGAAACAAAATGGCTTGATTTTAAGTTCTATTTTCACAAACAAACAATAATAGTCCATGTTAGCAGAAGTTGTCGTAGAAAAAGACATCCGATTACATACCATTCCAGAAGCTATTCAAGATATAAGAGATGGTAAATTACTTATCGTAGTAGATGATGAAGACAGAGAAAACGAAGGTGACTTCATATGTGCCGCAGAAAAAATCACACCAGAAATGGTCAATTTTATGGCAAAATATGGTCGTGGTCTCATCTGTACACCCATCGAAGAAGAAAGGGCAAAGGAACTTGATTTAGAATTGATGGTAAAATCAAATACTGCTTTACACAATACCGCATTTACCGTCTCCATCGATCTAGTAGGACATGGATGTAGCACAGGTATTTCAGCTTACGACAGAGCTACAGGTATCAAAGCATTGGTAAATCCTGATATAAAAGCGCATGATTTTGCTAGACCTGGACACATTTTTCCACTGATCGCAAAACAAGGTGGTGTACTGAGACGAACAGGACACACAGAAGCAGCTGTAGATTTAGCCAGACTTGCAGGTTGCTATCCAGCAGGTGTTTTGGTAGAAATCCTTAATGAAGATGGTTCCATGGCACGACTGCCAGAATTAATAGAAATAGGTCAATCTTTAGGTATTAAAATCATAACCATCAAAGATTTGGTTGCTTATAGAATGCAAACAGAAAGATTGGTTACCAAAGAAATGGAAACTGAAATCCAAACGCCATATGGAAAATTTTCTGTTAAAGCCTTCAGACAATTGACTACAGGTGACATACACTTGGCATTCTCTATTGGTCAGTTCCATACAGACGAACCTACCCTAGTGAGAGTACATTCGAGTACAGAAACAGGCGATATTTTGGGAATTTTATTTGATGGTTACGCAGACCAACTGACCAAATCTCTTCAATTGATAGCAAAAGAAGGTAAGGGTATTTTGTTATTTATGCGTCATGGTGAAAAAACAGATTCTATCCTCGATAAATTAAGATCACTTGATGTAAATCCTTACAATAATCCTGCAACATCTGACGAGCAAAGAGATTTCGGTACAGGTGCACAAATACTCAGGGAAATGGGTATTTCTAAAATAAAACTTATCACCAATCACGAGAAAAAACGTGTTGGATTGATTGGATATGGTCTAGAAATAGTTGAGAATATACATATCTAATCAAAGGATCAATTTAAATAAAAAAGTGCATTTAGTTCCTGACTAAATGCACTTTTTTTTATTTTACACCTGATCCTTCCATTGCTGAGAGTTAAGACTATGCTTTAAAACATCATAATTATTTACTAATCAAATCTTTACAAAAGGTAAAACTACTGGACTTCCTTTACTGCTATTTATTTTCATGATATAATAACCAGAATTAAGGTCGGCAACTGATATTTTATGTTCATTTCCCATGATTGATAAGGATATATTTTTCATTAATTGACCTTGGGTGTTAAAAATTTGAGCCAATGTTTCATGGGTTGGGTCCGTATATAAAGTTAGAAAATCAGAAACAGGATTTGGCTGTAATTTAAAATTAGAGAGATCAGCATTTGTGGTATTATTGACATCTTCCAATATTAGGTTATCTATCAAGATAGCATCAACACCATCAGTATCAAAAGGAGAAAAGTAGCCATCACCAGAACTATTATAAAAACTAAGTTCAAGTTTGCCCACAAAACCCTGTGGCAAGTAAAAACTGTGATTGGTAAGGATGTCTTCTGGTTGGTCGTAAATAAAAGTGGAAACACTTTGATCATCATTGTAATATGAAAGTTTCATCATAGATGTTTGTGAAGAAACTAATGGATCTTCAAAAAAATCATAAATACCTGATCTAAGTTGAATCATATCAAAAGATAACCTTGGATTAGTGAAAGAAGCAAGGTCAATACATGATGTAGCAACATTAACAGATCCAGAATTTAGATCCTTAAAGTTTCTATCAGGATCAGGACATGGGGCACTACCGAAAAAATTACCTGTTGCGACAAGGTAAGTTTCATTTTTATAGTTAGTATTCCTCAAATCATCAGAAAGCTCAAAGGTGTTGTTAAACTCATCGTCATCAAAATTAAAAGCAAATACTCCATTCACGGTATTATTCTCTGAAATGTATAAAACGTCCATATTATTAGATACATCAGAATCAATGGCACAAATAAGCTCCACATCATAAAAATAATCTTGTGGTTCCATCGTAAATGATATAGGGTAGTATTCTCCTGCAAATATGGGTGATTTAGTTATCTCTTGTATCTCTTTGACCAAATTTGACCCATCATATATTTTAAGTATTATTTCAGTGTTGGCTGGTACTTCTTGGCATGAATTATTAGTGATATATGTTAATAGATTTACATTTGTTGAGCCACATTCCGTATTTACAACCTGTGTTCCTAATATTTGAATTTCCGGAACTGATGCTGCAAAATTGTTAATAATGAATGATGCATCGTTATTAGAAGCATTCTCATCTAAGAAAAATAAACCTAAACTATAAAAATCAATATTGGTCTCATTAAGATAAACTACATCATCGGCTATAAAATCAACACTTTCACCTGGTTTGAGGGTTACAGCTAGCTCAAAGCTTTTTAATTCTCCTTCTATTTCAATTTCCATAACTTCACCAGCTTCCACAGGTATTGTTCCCACATTTCTTATCACAATCTTCAATGGATAATAATCATCTGCGATACAAGTAACTTCATAATAATTTTCTGTTGATAGTTGTAAATCTAATATATCTTCGGTGTTAGTTTCCACAGGCAATCCAACTGCTTTCCATGCTTCTTGCATAGATGCATATTGAGGTGAACCTGCCCCATATAGATCTTCACAAGCTAGCATGGTAAACTCATACATAGCTGGATAATCTGATGATGGCGTAAGATATGATGTTTGACACAAAAACAATACCTGAAGTACTTCGTCTATGTCTACCTTTTTTACGGCATATGGAATACCTTCGCTATCACCTGTCACACCTTCTACCAATAAGTAAAACCAATGATTTAAAACGCCACTGTTATAATGAACATCTGCACCATCTTCCCAAAATAGGCCTTTATATCTTTTGGGATTACCCTGCATATTGGGGTCTGACATAGATCTAAAAGTACTAGCAAACTTGCTCAATGCAAATTCAGGACCTAAGTCCCAACTAAAATTTTCTTTATCTACAAAATACTCTAATGACTTTCCAAAGATATCGCTCAGAGATTCATTCAATGCACCAGACTCTTCATTGTATATCAAATTAGAATTGTATTGTGTCACGCCATGTGTAAACTCATGTGCTACGACAGAAAGTGTAGTCAAAGGACCATTATGACAGTTACCATGGCCAAAATAAGCATTTTCGCCATCCCAATAGGCGTTAAGATAGTCGTCTTCACCACCAACATGAATGACAGGATTCATTGAGCCACCTTCACCATCAACACCTGAATACCCAAAATGCTCCACCATCATATCATAAAATGCAGCTGTAGTATAGTGCGCATCTATAGCCACTAAGTCATTTACTTCATCATTATCCCACACATTATTGGTATTCACAATTAATTCATTTGAGCTACCACTTGCATTTGTAAAAGTAGTTATCCCCTTTCCCCTTGACAAATCACGGAGTACAAACCTATTGGGCGCTAAAGAATCTGTTACAATATTCTGATTTCCGTAGTAAAAAGTCTTACCAATGCCATTTGCATTGCCATGTTTGATTAAATTTTGGTCAAAAATGATGGTATTGTTTTTAGCTGATGCAATAACTTCATATTTTATAGCTTTCATTAAACTTTTGACTTCTATTTTGTAAGCTAAAGTATATTTTCCAGATGATGCAGGATATGAAACATCAATGACCACTAAACCTTTAATGTCGGATTTCATTTTATCGTGTCCTAAGGGCTTGTCACTTTTCTTGCTCAATTTTCTTAAAACATGTTGGGTAGCATTCCTTTTTGCGGCATCTTCACTTATAGTTGGTGTTACATCGATGTCAATGTCATTATATAATTTACCTGTAGTATAATTCACAAAACCATTTTTCAAATGTAAACTGTAAGTCGATCCATAAACTTCAATCCCTTTGTACGATTGACTGAATTTTGGGTGCAGGTTTGAAAATTTAGATCTTCCTTTGGGGGCGGCAATCATAGTGACATCATCCATACCTCCTTCCTTATTCTTGTAGTAATCAAAAAATTGATCGACTTTTACTTTTTCTACTGGACGATAGACAAGTTTTGATTTTCCAGGTTCTTCAGATTGTCCAAACGACACTAAAGCGAAAAACAAATAGACAATCGTGTTGATCATACTAATTCTCATAATAAATTGATTTTAAGTTAACGTAAATATATAATTTTATTTTAATGAGTCTCTTACAACATTTTATAATTTCACGATGTAATAGAATCTTAAACAAATATATAGTGGGCAACTCATAAAATCAAAATAAATACAATATATTTTGATTTATTAACAAAGTATTATTATGCCAACTGAAAACGACATATATTGATTAACGGATGGAGCAAGTTGATTTTTAGAATATTATTAGTATAAATAATGATTTTTAAGAAAATCCTTTATATTTTCGCACTGATTTTAAATTTATTTACACAATATCAATAAATACCCTTTCAAATGATCATTGGAGTTCCAACAGAAATCAAAACAAATGAAAACCGTGTTGCACTTACACCCGGAGGCACACTTGAATTTACCAAAAGAGGACATACGGTCTATATCCAAAGTAATGCAGGAGAAGGATCAGGTTTTGCAAACGAAGAATACATCAATGCAGGTGCAAAAATATTGCCTACTATAGAAGATATTTATGGTATAGCAGAGATGATTATAAAAGTAAAAGAACCTATAGAAAAAGAGTATAGCCTCATAAAGCCAAATCAATTATTATTTACTTACTTCCATTTTGCATCATACGAACCATTAACTATGGCTATGATCAAAAGCAACGCTATTTGTTGTGCATACGAAACTGTGGAGTCATCAGATAGATCATTACCCCTTTTAGTGCCAATGTCAGAAGTAGCAGGTAGAATGGCCATTCAACAAGGTGCAAAATACCTAGAAAAGCCACAAAGAGGTAGAGGTGTATTATTAGGTGGTGTACCTGGTGTTTCTCCAGGAAAAGTACTAGTCTTAGGAGGTGGTGTCGTAGGAACACAAGCTGCTAAAATGGCTGCTGGTCTTGGAGCTACCGTAACTATCTTGGATGTAAGTTTAAAGAGATTAAGATATCTAAATGATGTCATGCCTGCCAATGTCATCACAATGTTTTCAAATGAGATGAACATCAGAAGACTTATCGTAAACCACGACTTAATCGTAGGTGCAGTATTAATACCTGGAGCAAAAGCACCAAATCTTATAACAAAAGAAATGCTTAAAGACATGCGTCCTGGAACAGTCATCGTAGATGTAGCCGTAGACCAAGGTGGATGTATCGAAACTTGTAGACCTACTACACATGACGATCCTACCTTTATTATAGATGATGTAGTACATTATTGCGTAGCAAATATGCCTGGAGCAGTTCCTTACACTTCTACCCTAGCGCTTACAAATGCAACATTACCTTATGCACTTCAGTTAGCTGAAAAAGGATGGCAAAAAGCTTGTCGCGAAAATAATGAATTGAAATTAGGATTAAATATTGTCAATGGTAAAGTAGTTTATCAAGGAGTTGCTGATGCTTTCGGGCTAGAGTATACAAATGTAGATACAGTGCTTTAATCTGAGTTTATTAATATCTAAAAAAAGAGTGTAAGGAGCAAGTGTTTTTTACACTCTTTTTTTTTATTTCTTCCATATTACTATAATCAAAGCCTTTAAAAACAAAAATCTTCTTAGGCTGTTAATCATTTGATTCCAATCAATATTTACCATTAAAAACCTACCATTATTAATAAAGTCATCCTTATTATTAGTGGTATCATTTTATTTACTCCAAATTACTTTATTTTCACCTCAAATTAGATCATATGTATTTTAAAAATTTACTTTTACTTCTTTGTGTATCCATTATTACTAGTAATGTCAAAGCTCAATTATTCACGCTAAAAGATGTAGCTTCTGGATTTAATAAACCTGTTGACATTTCCAACACAGGTATACCTGATGACAAAAGATTATTTATCACAGAAAAAGATGGAAAGATAAAAATCATAGATGAAACTGGATCAGTACTTCCTACCCCATTTATAGATATTGATAATAAAGTAAGTTCGACATCAAACGAAAGGGGTTTGTTGGGTCTTTGCTTTCATCCTGAATACGCCATTAACGGATATTTCTATGTAAACTATACCAACAATAATGGAAATACCGTAATCTCAAGGTTTTCAAGAAGCGCAAATAATGAAAACTTAGCAGATCCTACCACAGAGAAAATCCTTTTTACAGTCGTCCAGCCTTTTGACAACCATAATGGTGGAGAAATCAACTTTGGAAAGGATGGATATTTGTATGTAGGGATGGGTGATGGTGGTAGTGGAGGCGACCCTGGCAATAGAGCCCAAAACCCTAAAAACATGTTAGGTAAAATTTTGCGTATTGATGTAAACACCGAAGATGCACCTTACCTTATACCTGCTAATAATCCATATAAAGACAATGTAGATACCCTTCAAGAGATTTGGTCTATGGGCTGGAGAAATCCTTGGAGATTCAGTTTTGATCGTGAGACCAATGATATGTGGATAGCTGATGTAGGTCAAAATAAATGGGAAGAAGTAAATATAGAACCCGCTGGTCAAGGTGGTCTAAATTATGGTTGGAAATGCTATGAAGGATTACAAGAGTATGATTTTAGCAAGTGTGACAATGGTACTCCTTTTGTGGCACCTATTCATGTCTATGACAATAAATCTGATGTAGGATGTTCTATCACAGGTGGATATGTCTATCGTGGGTCACAAAATCCTGGTTTGTTTGGTAAGTATGTTTATGCAGATTATTGTACAGGAAGATTTTGGGCGCTTTATAAAAACTCGAATGGAAACTGGCAAAATGATGATCTTGCTGATTTACAAAATTTCCATTATGCTACATTCGGAGAAGATATTTATGGTGAATTGTATGTAGCAAGTCTCAGTTCAGGTAGAATATTTAAAATATCAGATGGCACAAGTAGTTCTGCCACTACTTCTTTAACTCCTAACACGATTGATATTTTAACTAACCCTTTGAGTAATACCTTGCAATGGCGTATGAATGCTGAATATAAAGGTGATATCACATGGAGCATTTATGACCTTCAAGGCAAAATCATCAAAACTGTACAAACCCTAAAGAGTGAAGATACACAAGTATATACCGCAGATGTATCTCAATTACCCGTAGGAGAATATTTGCTTAAGAATAATGTAGATGCATCATCAACAAAACGATTTATAAAAATATAATTGTTGGTAAAATTAATGAAGATAAAAAAAGCCTTCCAATTAGTTTTGGAAGGCTTTTTTGTTAGATAGTAACACTAAAATATCTCTAGTATCTATGTCTTTCTCTTTTTCTTTTGTGCAGCTGGAAATAGTATATTGTTTAAGATCAATCTATAACCAGGACTATTGGGATGTAAATTAAGATCTGTTTCTGGATCATTCACAAAATGCTGATAATCTTCAGGATCATGACCACCATAGAATGTCCATGTACCGAAACCATGTGAACCGTGTAGGTATCTAACTTCATTAGCAGATTTTGTCTCACCTAGTATTAATACATCAGGTTTTACAAGGGACTTTTTAAATGCTGTAGCTTGTCCCATAAATCCTTTAAGTGTTAAGGTGTGATTCTGACATAACATGGTCGGAATTGGGTCCCACTTAGCTGAGAATTCAAAAAGCGTAAAGTAATCCACTTCGGGTGCCACATTCCTATTTTTACTATCAATATCTGAGTGCTCATATTGCAAAGGATTAAGGTTCAGTTCAAAGTCTCTGAAAGCGAATGTTTTAGAAAAGTCAAGTTTGGATTGTGCATTAGAATCAAAACCATCCCCATCATACATTTCTGCACAAATGTCCAAACCTTCGGCTGCTAGTGCAATATCATATGTATCTGTAGCCGAACACATGGCAAACATAAAACCACCACCTTCTACATATTCTTTGATTCTTTTGGCTACATCCAATTTCAGATGAGAAACCTTAGCATAACCTAATGATTTTGCGATTTCTTCTGTCTTCTGTTGATTGAGTTTATACCATGGCGTACCTCCTTGACTCTGGAAAAACTTACCATATTGTCCTGTAAAATCTTCGTGATGTAAATGTAGCCAGTCATACTCAGCTAACTTACCTTCTAAAACTTGTCTATCATACACCTTGTCAAATGGTATCTCTGCATAGGTCAATACTAAGGTCACCGCATCATCCCACGGCTGAATTCGATTACCTTTGGGATTAAAATCTGGCGTATAAACTGCTATTTTGGGTGCTTTCTCTAGCTTTATAGCTTCTTGATTGACTTCTGGATTGCTGATTTGGTTTCTGATAGAAATCCACTGAGCATCTGATATGACTTGGTAACTTACACCTCTGACCTTACATTCGGCTTCTATAGTTTTGGAATACGCAAAAGCAAAACTTCCTCCACGATAATTGAGCAACCAATAAGCTTCCACATTTTGATTAATCACCCAATAGGCGATTCCGTAAGCTTTAAGGTGATTCGTTTGTTTATCATGCTCCATAGGCACTAGCACATAAGATGCTTGCGCAATAGAAGAAGTTAAAAACAACACTAAATAAATAATATATTGCTTCATTATAAAATTTTATTTTTTAAACAGTCTAAAAAATCAATATTCACAAAATCGGTCATCATTTTAATCGATTTCTTCAAATCTTTTTTATTATTCTAACGTTTTAAGTACCTAAACATTGCAAATTTATTTAATAATATCTTAAACTTCATTGTTTAACTTGTCTAATGGACTTTATTTTTTAATATTTGCGACTTAATTATTAACGTGTGATTAATACATTTAGTTTTTCTTATCCTTGGTGGTATGTATTTTTTTGTTTGGCACTTGGTGTTGGATACGCATTACTCATGTATTTCAGAGACAATAGATTTTCTGAATATACACCATTATTTACAAAAGGTCTTGGTCTTTTAAGAGCCCTTTCTGTTACTTTTATAGCTTTGCTTTTATTGTCTCCATTTGTAAAGACGATAGAAGAAGACACCAAAACACCACTTATTCTAATTGCAACTGATAATTCAGAATCAATAAAAGAAGGAGAAAAACCTGAAACAATTGACCTTTATCAATCTAATTTACAAGCACTCGATAAAGCTTTCGAAGGCAAATATGATGTAAAGCATATCCACTTCGGGTCTGACGTAGCTCCTGAAAAAGTGGACAGTTTTAATGCTAAGACGACCAATATTTCAAAACTATTCCAATACATCACAGACAATTATTCAGACCAAAACCTTGGTGCTGTCGTCATGGGTACGGATGGTATTTTTAATGAAGGAAACAATCCACTCTATACGGATACTAAGTTTAACGCACCCTTGTACACAGTTGCACTCGGAGATACCACACAAAAAAAAGATCTGTACTTTCTCAATGTATTGCATAACAAAATAGCATATTTGGGTGATAAATTTTCTATCCAAGTCGATGTATCCGCATTCAATTGTATAGGTAATACGACCAATTTAACCTTAGAAATGGTGACAAACGGTCAATCTAAAAAAATTGCACAAGAAAATATATCTATTGGTACGAACTCTTTTTTTACTACAAAAACGTTTCTTGTAGATGCAAATCAAAGTGGTGTCATTCGATATAGGGTTAGATTATCATCCGTAAATGGTGAATATAACCTAAACAACAATGTAAAAGAGTTCTTTATAGAAGTGCTTGATGCAAGACAAAAAATATTATTACTTGGCAATGCACCACACCCTGATCTTGCTGCCTTTAAATCAATTATTACTTCAAACAAAAATTATGAAGTTGATATAGCTTTTCCAGGCGATTTGAAAGAAAATATTTCAAAATACAACCTTGTTATTTTACACAATTTACCATCTGAAACAGCAGATATTTCTGGTGTTGTGGCTCAATTAGATAAAAACAACATCCCTAGAATATTTGTGGTGGGCATGCAAACTTCATTGGTAAAATTTAATAAGAGCCAAGACGTCATCCAAATCAATGGTAATAGCAAAAATAGTGAAGAAATCCAAGCTGAGTTTAACAATGGTTTCACCCTTTTTACGACGTCAGACAATTTAAAGAATAAACTAAAGACTTTTCCACCTTTGGTCACTCCTTTTGGTGAATATAAAGCAGGTGCTTCTACTAATGTCTATCTCAACCAAAACATTAAAAAGATAAAAACCAACTATCCTTTTATCTCTTTTGGAGAAAAAAATGGACTTAAAACGAGTGTGATCGCAGGTGAAGGAATCTGGAAATGGAGACTTTTTGATTATCTACAACATAAAAACTATGACTTAACGACAGAATTAATCAATAAAACCATACAAGTTACTTCTGTAAAATCAGACAAACGAAAATTCCGAGCAAATACATCTAAAAACTTGTACAAAGAAAATGAAGCAGTTTTGTTTGATGCTCAATTATACAATGATAGTTATGAAATGATCAATGAACCTGATGTCAAATTGGTCATCAAGGACGAAAGTAATAAAGAATATAATTACACATTCTCAAAAACCCAGAATTATTATTCCCTAAATGCGGATTTATTTGCTCAAGGAAGTTATACATATACTGCAAGTACAACTTACAATGGGAAAGTATTGACAGTAGGTGGTAGATTTAATGTAGAAGCTATTCAGTTAGAGCAATATGACTTGACAGCTCGTCATGGTTTATTGAGAGAATTGAGTAGTAAATATAATGGTAAGATGTTTTATCCATCAAATATGAAGGAACTTGGAGATATGGTATTGGCCAATGAAAATATTAAGCCAGTATTGTATGAAAGCAGCTCTACGCAGTCCATTATTAATCTTAAATGGATATTCTTCTTATTATTAGCTTTATTGTCTGTAGAGTGGTTCTTAAGAAGGTATTTTGGCAATTATTGAACTTTGAAATCTACGGTCACAGTACCGCATTGACTTTCTATATCACTTTTAGAAAATCGATATTTAAATGCTGTTTTCCGTGCTAAATCTATCAAGTAAGCATCAGATGTTGTAGAGCCCTTTTGTGTAAAATCAGCTTTGGTCACCTTTCCGTCATTATTTACACAAATAGATAAAGAAACCTTTCCTGTTTTCTGTGAGTTGTCTGCAAATGTTGGTTCAAACTCAACTCCTCGACCACTCAATCCACCACCTACTTTTCCTGACCCTTTACTCATTCCAGACAAAACATTACCATTAGGATCACCTTTTTCTGTACCTTGATTTCCTTTATTGTTATTATTACCCTTTCCTCCTCCCAACAAGTCAGAAAATTTTTTCTTTTTATTGTCAAACTCTGCCTTTTCTTTAGCTACTCTGTCTGCATCAGCTTTTGCGGCAGCTTCTTTAGCTTTACGATCTGCCTCAGCCTTATTTTTAGCTATTACGTCAGCTTGATTTTTAGTGTTATTGGTATTTGGAGTCTCTTTTTTCTGAACAGTCTTCTCTTTTGCAGCTATAGGTGCTTCTTCTACCCTATCCTTTGAATTGATATCTTCAGACTCTGATAATGTTTCACCACTTGCAGTTGCTTCTTCAGAAGTTGTCACTTCTTCTACATTCTCAAATAATGCATCATATCCTGCATCTGGATCACCAAATGAAACTAATATACCACCTATTTCTTTTGGTGGTTCTACTTTAATGAGCGGTAGAAAAAACAATAATAATAAAAGCGAATGTAAAACCACGCTAATAATGGCACTCCGCTTTTTGTCTTCTTCTTCCTTACTATTAATTATTTTAGACATGATAAAAACTTAATTTACAGCATAAAAGAAATTAGGTAGGAAATATAATTTACTGATCTAATTTTATTTAAATACATTATAATACTAAACTCCAAAACAAATAGATTGAATTCGTTTTGTCAAAACCGTTTGGTTATTATTGCATAATTATAAGACTTCAAACATTATTATTTAACCATTTTCAGATATATGATCATCTTAAAGAAGGATACATGTTTTTATATACCCCCTTATGCAATAGAGCACTGGAATTCACGAATCTAAAAATTAAACCAATAAGTTCTTAAAAACCTTATTTGATACAATAACCAATTTTACTGCTTCGATTAATTTTGGTAAGTAGGGATGAAGTTTACCAAATTTATGTAATTACTTTGGCTCAGTTAGTACAGCACGTACTTCATTAACATATGCTAAATTTAGAACAGCTACAACTGCTTCATTGTTTGATTTTGCAGAAGGCGACACTACTATAGCAGCTTTTTCTCCGTCAATTCGCTTTAATGAAAGCATTTGATTTTCAACACCATCTAAACTAATTGGTGTTCCATTTAAAGTATAACTGCCATCTTCTCCTATGGAAACAGTTTTATTTTTAGCAGTTGGTGGTGGTGGACTTGTCTTCTTCCCAGGAAGTATAAGGTCCAAGGCATTAGGAGTTACAATTGAAGATGTCAACATGAAAAAAATTAATAATAGAAATATGATGTCAGTCAAAGATGACATATTAAAATTAGGATTTACCTTACTACGTTTTTTTAATGCCATGGTTTATCCTTTTATGGGTTGAGTCGCAATAATGGCCTTAATCTTAAGGCCACTTGCGATTGAAATTAATTTATGAACATTTTCCCAAGGAACACCCACTTCTGAAATAATATTCAATGTGGCATTCTCCTTATTATTAGTTACCCTAACAGCTTTTGCAATATCTGCCTCCAATGTTTCCATACTGCTCTCTTTTCCAACAACAGTAATCCTACCATCTATTGTCATCATTACAGCCAAGTCAGTAGGTGCTACGGTCTTTGAGTCAGATTCAGGCAATGATATCGTAACCTGAACAGCATTAGACGTCAGCATAAAAAATATAAGTAACAAAAAAATAATATCAGTAAGAGAAGACATATTGAATTCCGCACTTACTTTATTTCTACTTCTTATTGGCACAATAAATATTTTTTAATATTAATTACCTGGCTCTTGTAATAAATCCATAAAATCTAAAGTTGCTTTTTCCATTTGAAAAACCACTCCATCCACTTTAGCTACTAAGTAATTATATCCAACAAAAGCAAAAATACCTACCACAAGTCCAAATGCTGTTGTAATCAAGGCTTGGTAAATACCACCAGCTAAAACTCCAGGTGTAACATTTTGCTGCGAAGCCATTTCATAAAAAGCAAGTATCATACCTGTCACTGTACCCAAGAACCCGTTCATCGGAGCTGCTCCTGAAATACTTGCCAAAGTCGATAAGTTTTTTTCAAGTTTAAATACTTCAAGGTTACCCACATTTTCAATGGCTGCATCTATATCTTTTAAAGGCTTGCCGATTCTCATCAAACCTTTTTCAATCATACGAGCTGTTGGTGTATCTGTTGCTTTACACAAAGCCTTTGCATTTTCAATATTTCCTGCACCTACTGAAGCTCTAATGTTATTTATAAAATTTTCGTCAACTTTACCTGCTTTTTGAATGGTTAAGTATCTTTCAATAAATATAGCTAGGGCAATAATTGACATTATAAGAGTCAAACTAACATTTGCAATTCCAAGTATTCCACCTGATGCGATAATGTCAATAATATTTTGTGGAGCAGCACTCGCGGCTACATCTGCTGTATCTACTGCTGTCTGAAATAAAGCGAAACTTAAATTAAGCATAATATGATTTTGTATTGATTCTTTAACGATTTAACGAAAATAATAAGGAAGTATTATAAAAACATTGCAAAAATAGAATTTTTTATAATATTATAATTTTTTTATATTTATTTTTTTCAAATATCTAAGAAAAATCAAGTTATTGATGATGATATACTGCTTTTTATTGCTTTTAGCTTAAAATGGATGAGAAAAGCTTAATAATCAAAATTAGATATAATTAAAATGAAATCTCTTTGTGGCACGCAAAACTTGTTTATTCTTTTCATTTGAAACGTAAGTTCCATATCGCCAAAATTGCAATGACGAAATCCATTTAATCTATTTTTTAAAAACCAGATTAAAAGAAACAGACGAAAATTAATATTATCTAAAACTGGGTTATCCGTAAATGCTGAAATATACAACCTACCTTACGAGTGTAAGATCTTTTTTCAGAACATGCTTTTCGCCTTTAAAATCAGTGTATTCTATGACAAAAACATACACACCAACTGACACAGGATTATTATGGTAAGTTCCATCCCACCCTAAAGCATTATCTTCAAATTCAAAGTTTTTCTGTTCATACATCACATTTCCATACCTATCATAGATACTTAGTCTATCTATATTTGCAGGAATTTTATTTTTATAAATAACAAACCGGTCATTACTTCCATCACCGTTTGGTGAAAAAACATTTGGTAGGTAGAAGTCCAATTCATTATCAACATTAATTTTGATCCTAGATTCTGCGATACATCCTTTTTCTGTAATCACTTCCACTTCTACTATATCTGAAAAAGTGGCACTATAATCAAATTCAAAATCTTCACTGATAACTTCACCTTTACTATTGCGCCAAGTTACTTGGACAATTTCATCATCTGGATAATTTGAAGTAAAGATCAAAGATATGTTTTCGTCAAAAGTTAAGTTTATTTCTGTGGGTGTTTGAATTTCTACCAAAGGTGGTTCTGCTATTGAAAGTTGGGTTTCATAAACACAATCAAATTTATCTCTGACTTGAACGACATAATCACCAGGAACTAGTGAGGAAACTGTCAGATTAGTTAATGGCTGATCATTAAAGAAATATTGATATGGTTCAAAACCACCATTAACATCTTCAATAGTCATCATACCATTATTTTCACCAAAACAAAGAACATCTTCAGCCGTCAATATAATTTCCCTGGGTACATTCTGCTCTCTTGGTACAATCAATGTATCGTTTGACTGACACCCATTGTCTCTATTAAACACATTCAATAAATAAGTACCTGGATTACCAATAATTAATTCAGGTGATCTCTCGTCAGATAAAATGGTTCCTGTAGTAGTACCCCAGAAATATTGGAACTCATCACCAATACTAATTTCTGGTGATACGGTAAGACTTATAGTATTACAATTCCAAACAATATCAGAAGTTACAATAGCCCTAGGACTGATTTTGTTATCAAATATTCGCATTTCTCCATAGCTCCAACATTTACTAGATGATGCCATTACGTTAGCCCTGAATAAACCTTCCGTATCTACGTTATCTAATATTAGTTTATTATTACTATCGTAAAAAATATTTGCGTTTGGATCTACTCTTTCCCATCTGATACTATCCCAAGAGAGACTTGAAGTTAAAACTAACTCTACTTTTGGTTTATAACAAGTTAAGTTTTCACCTGTGATATTGACATCTGCAACTTGATAATTATAATCAATTACAAAACTTGTATCTAGTCTACATCCGTTTTGTCCTATTGCAGTAAATTGGTATGGTAAACCAGTCACAGCATTTAATGAATCAACAACGATGTTTAATCCTGTCGCATTTCCTCCATTAGGTGTTTGCCAAGTTGCGGATTGTATTGCATCATTTGTTACTAATGTCAAAACAGCAGGAGCATCGTTTGGCAACCTACATTTTAAAACTGGTTTAAAGGCAGTAACAGATGGTTTTTTGATATCTTGAGTAATAGATACTTGGGATGTTGAAGTACAATTGCCCGAAGGTAAATTAACAGTAGCGATGAAATTGTAAGTATCAGGTAAGGTCGATGATAAGACCAATGTAGAAGATAATGGTTGACCACTACTATTCTGCCATTGATAAGATACGCCAAAAACACCATTAGTAACCGCAGATCCCGTAAGTAATAAACTCGTATTATTACAATCTAGCTCACTTAAAGGTGCACTAATAGTTGTTTGTATATTTACGATATCTACCCTAAATGTGTGTAATAAGGTACAATCATTGATGTCAATTACACTGTAATTTCCTGGGTTGGGATAATCCACACCTTGAAAATTATAAGTTGATCCTTCACAGATATATTGCGTTCCCATCTGATTTACATTGCTTGTTCCAACCTGGAAAGGCTGAATAATTACGTTACACGGGTCAGCCGAACAATATATAATCGTATCAGTATTTATACTTGTACCACAAAAATCAAAAGTATTACCAGGACAAATGAACAGTGGGTTATTTAGGGTTGTGTCGGGAGGAGAAACTGTAACAGTCCATGTATTGATTTCACCACATGCAGCATTTGCACAACTGCCTCCGTAAAAAGGATGAAAATATTCTTGTACTGAAATAGTATATGTACCAGGCTCAGTGAAAGCAATATCTGTAAATCTGCCTACACTGTCTGCTGCAACAAAATATCTACCTACATTCGGGCTTATACTCCAAACATAACAAATACTGTCTGCAATATTATTAGGCGACTGACCACAGGTTATATTTAGAGAAATATCACACTGTGGAGGTGTCAAATTATACCTTTGTGACGTATTTAGGTCTTGGCAATCTAGTTGATTTGGTCCTGTAACAAAACCCTCATTTAGTATTGATCCATCAGGTGGCGTTACTACAGTAGTATCTATACCTTCTAAAACTTCTATCTCAAAATCGCAAACCGATCCTGCATAACCATCAAGAAATAGAAACACTGGTTCACCTGGTGTAAATCCAGTATAAGTTAAAATGAAAGGAGTTACTAAGCCATTATTTAGCGTATTACTTGTACAAGCTACAGATCCAGTTTCGTTACAACCACTAAAAAGACCTGCTTGAATACCTGTGTAACCAGTGGAAGTGAGTGTACAATTAGAAGGAGTGATCCTGAGAGTAACAGTACTGCTGCATGCAGTAAAACTAAACCAAAGGATATTATCTGCATTTCCTTCAGCGTTACATAAAGCTTTCCAAGGTTGCTCAACAGATAAGCTGTCTGGTAGTCTACCTACAAATCCATCTAAATCACTCCCACAAATAAAATTAGCAGAAGAACAAAGTTCTCCCACAGGACCTTCAGAAAAATTACATTGCGCCGAAATACTATTAAACTTATCACTTACAAAAAGAGTAAGTGATATGAAGATAAAAATAAATCGGATACTAACGTTCATGGATCTTTAGATAATACTTTGAAAGTAAAGAAACTAGATTTTAAAAAACTAATTCCCACGTTTTTAAAACTTTATATATTTATTTTAAAATAGATATGAAAAGTCATTAAAATCGGGTGTAAAGATAATACTTGTTTTAACAAAGTGGCTATTTACCTATTACAAATTTGTAAAAAATGATTTTTATCAGAAAACTAAATGTATAAAATCAGTGTTTCATCAATCAATAAACTCATTTAATTAAACAAAATATATGCCAAACAAACAGACATTAGTGATAGGCGCTTCAGAGAATGAAGAACGATATTCGAACATGGCTATAAAACTTTTGACACAACATGGTCATACTGTTTTTGGAATAGGAAATCGAAAAGGACAAGTGGGAAATACTGTCATTGAAACAGAAAAAAAGGATTATTCAGATATAAACACGGTGACCCTATACCTGAATCCTAAACTGCAAGAAGCATATTATGATTATATTTTAAGTTTAAAACCTAAAAGGATCATTTTTAACCCTGGAACAGAAAATATAATATTAAAAAATCTAGCAGAAGAACAAGGTATAACCACTGAAGATGCTTGTACCCTTGTGCTTCTTAGACTAGGACAATATTAATTATTTTTTTGTTTTAAATAATTCAGCAAGCTCCTTTTCAGACTTAAACCCTAAGTCAAGGAAAGTATTGGTAACAAATTTCTTTATATCTTGATAATCTCTACCTCTCTTATCTGTGTAAACTGCAAGCAAGGTATTGATATAATTCATACTCAAATCTTTAATGTTTTGATTGAATTTCTGATTGAAGAAAGTATTGATGTAAGAGACAAATACTTTGTTGATTTCAAAATATTCAGTATAGCTCTGAGCATCTAAGTTGTTTAAGAAGCTAGCACAATATCCAAATATACCTTCTCTTAGACATTCGTTTTCTATACTTACACCTTTGTTTTGGTCATAATACTCTTTTACCAGTTTAATAGTATCTTCATGGACATATCCCTTAGTATGTACTACATCCATTAGATTATAATACGCTGATACACCATCATTTATCTTTTTATTGATAATTTTAGACATACGTTTGTCTGCATCGGGTGTGATTTCTACAGAGCTCTTATACATTCTAAGTAAATGCTGGAAATACTTATTTTCAAAGTTTTCTTCTTCTTTTCTCAATTTATCAAAGATGGAAGAGATTATTTTTTGAGCTGACTCATTTACATCATAAAACATACCTGTAATCATGATCACTTCTAAGAAATCAGGATCATTGTGTAAACTTTCATTAGCAATCAGCTTATCTAAAGCTGGCAGAATATTGGTATTATCAAATTTCCAGTTTGCTCTATAAGAAAGAAATGTAATCAATGATGAACCAAGTACCTTTAATTCTGAAATATTAGTAGGGAAATCAGCTGTCAAGAAGTTTTGATTCTGAAACTGTCTTTTATAACTTTCATAACCAATTTTCCTTTGAGCTAAATCACGGAATTTATCAACTTTTTGTACGTTTAGAAACGATTTGACTTTTTTATTAGTCAGTTGCTCCATAAAATTGGTCAACCAAATATCACTACTCAATGCAAATCCAATTTGGACAGTTTGGCCTATTCTTGTTTTAATTAAGTCAAAGTTAGTGGACTCACAAATTGCATTAAGGATTGCCTTAAAGTGATCTTGAGGTCTTTTGTATTTATAATTATTATCTATTTCTCCTCTTAAAACTGAATAACCTAAAATCTTAGGTAGAAATAATCCTTCAAATCCTGGATCCAACAACTCCTTCTCTAAAGCAACAAGTTGTAATGGATTTTTATCTGCTACAAGATTATATAATTCTAAAATATGTGGCTCGAAGGCTTCAATCATTGCTTTATACAATTCATCAGATTCATCTTCTAAATAAGTAGATAAAAGGTCAGACGCTTGGATAGCAGCTTTGAGCTGATCAAGGTGGTTTTTGTAATTAGCAGATAAAGCTTCCATATTCAAATATTTTTTTTGTAAATTAAGTAAATAAAAATTTTAAACACCGTATTGAAGACAAATACAAAATAGAAACGAATCTACATTAAATACTAGTATTCAATAACTTAAAAATTACATTTAAATTTTATTTATAAATTATTCAGTTTATTTAAAATCTAAATGATAAAAGAAAACCTGATAAAATTTTCGGTTTTATCAGGTTTTTGGTTGAATATCCTAAGATATTCGCAATCCAATAAATGGATTTTATGTCTATGAAAAAGAACTTATTAAGCTTCTTCTTCTGTTTTTGTTTCTTCTGATGCTTCTTCAGTTGCAACTTCTGATGCTGCTTCTTCTGCTGCCGCAACAACTTCTTCTTCAACTGCTGGAGCTGCTTCTTCTGTTGCTACTGTTTCTTCTACAACTGGAGCCACTTCTTCCACTGCTGGAGCTGCTTCAACAACTTCTTCTGCTACTGGTGCAACTTCTTCTGCTACTGGAGCAACTTCTTCAACTGCTGGAGCTTCAACTACATCTTCAGTAACTTTAAAAGCTTCTGCTGCTTCGTGTGCGCTTTCGTCTGCTACTGGAGCTTTAACTTTTTTAGCTTCACCAGAAACTAATTTTCTAAATGCTTCAAGATCTGCTGCTGTTTGAGCTCTTCTAGAGCTGATTT
Source organism: Saprospiraceae bacterium (assembly GCA_035299145.1). Lineage (GTDB taxonomy): Bacteria > Bacteroidota > Bacteroidia > Chitinophagales > Saprospiraceae > OLB9. The sequence goes on along the minus strand of DATGWZ010000018.1, from coordinate 96,311 downwards.
TGCCTTCTTTAGCATCAATCCATTGTTGCCATAATGTGTCAGCTTGCTCTACAGTCATAGCGCCTTTTTTCACACCGCGCATTAGATGTTTTTTGTAATATACACCTTTGAATCTTAGAATCGCTTTTACAGTGTCTGTAGGTTGTGCACCTTTAGTCAACCAATCGTAAGCTGCATTTCTATCGATTTCGATAGTTGCTGGCTTAGTCATAGGATTGTATGTACCAATTTTTTCGATAAATTTACCATCTCTAGGAGATCTTGCATCTGCAATCACTATGTGGTAAAATGGTGCTTTTGCACGTCCCTTTCTAGACAATCTCATTTTTACTGCCATTGTTAAAATTTTTATTTTTTATATGAATAACCAAACCTGATTACACCGTATAACAGTCGTCAGGTTTTTAACGGGCGCAAAGGTAAAACAATAATCTGAATATCCAAACAATTAGAAATAAAATTTTGCGCTTGCACTTGGCAGGATCGGCAATTGGTCTACCCTTTCGTAATTCAATCTATCAAAATAGAAAATATTAGGTCTATCGTAAGCATTTGTAACACTTACGTTTAGTTCTACTCCTGTATGTTTAGAAAATTTAATCTTTTTAGTCACAGACAGATCTAGTCTATGATAGTAGGGAAGTCTACCTCCATTACGGGTATCTGAATACAAGACGCCTATATTATTAGGATTATTCGTTTCATATTCTGTGCCGACACCACCTTGGTAATCTTGGTAATTATAGAAACCCTTTGTTTTTGTAAATGGAAATCCTGATCCCATATTCCATCTTGCACTTATTTGCCATGATGCATCTTTATCAAGATCGTACGTAGCAAGCATATTCACATTATGTCTTCTGTCAAATACTGTAGGGTAAACTTGTTCGCCATCATTTCTATTAACATATCCATGAGAATAAGTAGCCCATAAATAAAGCCGTTTTAAGTCATATTTAATTGAAAAATCGACACCATAAGCTTCACCTGTTTCGATGGCATAATCCGCTTGTTCGACTCCTACCTTGTTACGATTGACTACAATAATCTGGGGGAAATCTTTATAGTAACCTTCTATATTTATCTGAATATTTTTGGTTAAGTCATATTCAAATCCTCCTACTAAATGACGTGAAGTTTGAATTTTGTTTTTAATATTTTGTCCATCAAACCCTTGTACTTGTCCCTCAGGTCCTGTCAAGAAACCATTAAAAAGATTGACTACGTCTCTTTCATTGGAAGTACTTAACAAGTTTTGGGTGTATCTACCTGCAGCAGCCTTGAATCTCAAATTATCATTAATGTTATACTTTAATCCAAGTCTTGGTTCAAAAGTCGTTTCTCCTAAGGCAGCATAATATTGAATTCTTGCAGAAGGCTCGATGATCAATTTACCTAAGATTTGTCTATATTTACCATAAAAACCAAGCTCTGTGGTGTTTTGCTCTTGTTTTAGACGATTGCCAAATGGATTTACGAATTCAAAATCAGTACGAATACTTTTTATCTCTAAACCATATTTCACTTCACTCTTTTCTCCAAAAAATGTAAAGTCAATATTTGCTGTCAATTCATCAATATCCGATGTACGTGGTTCAGCATCCAATTCTTTGATACCTACATTATAAGTAGAAAAACCTACCAAACCACTTACCAATATATTACTGCCCGATGGTATCAAACTAAAATTGACACCACCACCTGAGTTTTTCCAGTCAATAGTTGCAAGTAAAGGATTTTGGTACGCATCATTAAAGTTGAAACCAAACAAATTAATTCTACTTCCATTAGATGTATTAATGGAAACTTTACCATAGAAATCTTGAAATTTGAATGGTAATCCAATTGAATCATTCTCAGCTGCATAAGCGTACAACGATTTAGATGTCTCTTCTATTAATGATTTTTTTGCAGTTAACACATATGAAACTGAAGATCCACCTTCTTTAAACTTAGAGATTGGGCCTTCCACTAGAGCTTTGACCATAAATGGGCCACCACTTAGGAATCCACTCGTTCTAGTTTTATTACCTTCTCTAGTCTTGATGTCCACAATTGCTGATGTTCTACCTCCATATTCTGCACCAAAACCACCTGTAAGTACATCAACGTTTTTGATAAGTTCTGTCTCGAAAACAGAGTAAAAACCTATAGAGTGGAATGGGTTAAAAATATTTAGCCCATCAAGGAGTATCTTGTTTTGCACTGGCGAGCCACCACGTATGTATATCTGACCACCTTGATCACCTGTGGATACAATACCAGGGATTACCTGAAGATACTGAACAATATCCGCTTCACCACCTACGGAAGGTAAAGACTTAATCTGTTTTGGAGATACGGATACTTGAGAAATATTTACAGTTGTTCTGGAAACTTCTTTTGCAGCAGAAATGCTTACTTCACCGAGTTGTATGGAATTTTCAACCATCGTCAATGCCTGATAAACTACAGAGGACGTTCTCACTTTAACAAAAGCAGAAATACTATCAAAACCAACATAAGTTGCAACTAATTTGTATTCTCCTGGCGGCACATTAGAGATAACATAAAAACCATCAAGGTCTGTAGTAGCACCCAATTTGGTGCCTTCTAACTGCACATTACAATAAACGATAGGGTTTCCTGTTTCTTTTTCGTACACATTCCCCCTTATGGTTCCATTCTGAGCCATCGCAGACACACACATAAAAATACCAGAAATTATGGTAAGAATTATTCTTTTCGACATGAAAAATTTATTTAGCAGCCGCAAAAGTATATAAATTAATCAAATCATTTATATATTATAATGTCTTAATGGATACAAATAGGTAATATTTTAATGAATCAATTTGGAGAAAATAAAAATAAAGAAAGATTTTTAGGGTACAAAAGTTCAAGAACTAATGCCATCATAACATCCATTTGGTAGATTGAATACTAATTTCCCACCAACAAAATCCAAAAAAGTACTTGCTTCAAAAAAAATATTTAATTTTGCATTTTAAATTAATACCTACGTCTTTTAAAATATAATTTCTTATGCAATACCATCCGGAAAATATTGAGTCAAAATGGAGAAAAAATTGGGTAGATACTCAGTTATATAAAATATCCAATGACTCTACCCAACCTAAGTTCTACGTACTCGATATGTTTCCATACCCTTCTGGCGCAGGTCTTCATGTGGGACATCCGCTTGGGTATATCGCTTCGGATATTTTTGCTCGATACAAAAGGTTGAATGGATTTAATGTATTGCACCCGATGGGTTATGATGCATTCGGACTTCCTGCGGAACAATATGCCATCCAAACCGGCGTACATCCTGCGGTGTCTACCGATGAAAACATTGTAAGATATAGAGAGCAGTTGGATAATATTGGGTTTAGTTTTGACTGGAGTCGTGAAGTAAAAACTTCAGATCCAAGTTATTACAAGTGGACACAATGGATATTTTTGCAATTATTCCACCATTATTATGACCAAGATCAAGACAAAGCAGTCCACATAGATCAGTTGATAGCCACTTTTGAAGCTAAAGGAAATAAAAACGTCAAAGCTGCAAATACACAAGATGAGATTTTTACTAGCGACGAATGGAAACAAAAAACAGCAAAACAAAAGGATGACATCCTGATGAATTATAGGCTGGCCTACAGAAAGACTGGATATGTCAACTGGTGCGAAGCGCTTGGAACTGTCCTTGCCAATGATGAAGTCAAAGATGGTTTTTCTGAACGTGGCGGGCATCCTGTAGAAAAAAGAGCTATGATGCAATGGTCGCTTCGTATTACAGCCTATGCAGAGAGATTGCTTAATGATCTCGATACCTTGCAATGGTCTGACGCACTAAAAGCGATGCAACGCAACTGGATAGGAAGGTCGGAAGGTGCACAGATGTTCTTTGATATCGTAGGTCATGGCAAAAAATTGGAAATATTTACGACTAGACCTGATACAATTTTCGGTGCTACTTATATGGTTCTAGCACCTGAACACGACCTCGTGCCACAACTGACCACAGCTGATCAAAAAGATGCCGTAGAAAAGTATTTAGAATATGTAGGCAGTAGATCAGAAATAGATAGAATGGCAGAAGTGAAAGAAGTAACTGGTGTCTTTACAGGTGCCTACGCTTTAAATCCATTTACTAATAAACATATTCCTATCTGGCTCGGCGAATATGTACTGAAAGATTATGGTACAGGCGCCATCATGGCAGTACCTAGTGATGATGATAGAGATAAGGTTTTTGCAGGAAAATTCGGCTTAGAAATCGTAGATGTGGTGGATAAAACTGATTATCCTGACGCAACACTAAATGACAAAGTAGGCAAAATCATCAACTCTGACTTTTTGAATGGTTTGGAAGTGAAAGATGCCATCGCAGAGATGTTTGATAGAATTGAAAAGCTGGGCATAGGTAGCAAAAAAATCAATTACAAACTTCGTGATGCCAACTATTCTAGACAAAGATATTGGGGAGAGCCATTTCCGATAGCTTATGACAAAGAAGGTGTAGCTCATGCTTTAAAGGAAGATCAGTTGCCATTGACTTTGCCTGAATTAGAAAACTTCCAGCCTGCATCTGGTGGTAAATCGCCTTTGGCAAGAGCGGAAGATTGGGTGGGACAAATACCTGAAATGTCACTAGAGACGGACACAATGCCTGGTTTTGCTGGATCATCGTGGTACTTTCTAAGATATATGGATGCAGCAAATGAAAACGAATTTGCTTCCAAAAAAGCGATAGACTACTGGCAAGACGTGGATCTTTACGTAGGTGGAACGGAACATGCAGTAGGTCACCTGATGTATTCTAGGACATGGCACAAGTTTTTGTATGATCTAGGCATGGTACCAACAATAGAACCATTTAAAAAACTGGTCAATCAAGGGATGATCCAAGGATCATCAAGACTAGTATACCGAGTAACAGAATTTTATTACAAAGGAGTAGACTTAGCAAAAACTAATGTTGTTTTACTTACTGATTCATATGAAAACTTAAATAGTGTTGATAAATTTTTTATTATAGCACCATTATTTGGAATTGAAAACTTTGATATGAATAATTTCCAAGGAATGGAAGTTATTTCACTTCATATTGATGTTAACCTTGTTGATGGTGTCTATTTAGATTTAGAAGCATTTAAAAAATGGAGACCCGAATTTAAAAACGCTAACTTCTTACTTGAACAAAATAGAAAATTCATATGTGGAACACAGGTGGAAAAAATGAGTAAAAGACTGTACAACACAGTCAATCCTGATGACTTAGTTGCAAAATATGGCGCTGATTGTTTCAGGATGTATGAGATGTTTCTTGGACCAATAGAGCAATCAAAACCTTGGGATACTAAAGGAATAGATGGTGTACAGAAGTTTCTTCGGAAGTATTGGAGTTTGTATTATAACGAAGCTGGACTGAATTTATTAAATGATGCGCCTACTGCTGAAGAATATAAAATCTTACATACAGCCATTAAAAAAATATCAGAAGACATAGAGCGATTTTCTTTTAATACATGTGTGAGTGCGTTTATGGTATGTGTGAATGAACTAAAAAGAGTAGAATGTAACAAACGGCAGATACTTGAGCCATTGACGATACTATTGGCACCATTTGCTCCTTTTATCACGGAAGAATTATGGGCTAATATGGGTCATGAAGGTTCTGTCCACAAGGCACAGTTTCCGCAATTTGATGCAAAACATTTAGTACAAGATACTATAGAATATCCTGTTTCTATCAATGGTAAAAAAAGGGATACCATCATGCTTTCTGCTCAGTTGACGCAAGAAGAAATTCAAGCGCAAGTGATGGAACTAGATCAAGTAAAAAAGTATGTGGAAGGTAAAGAGATCCAAAAAGTGATTATTGTACTAAAAAGAATGGTGAATATTGTAGTGAAGGAGTGATGAAAAGTTTACTTCATATCTTATAATAAAAAGGGCTGACTCCTATCTGGAATCAGCCCTTTTTATTTATCAAATACTTTGATTTTACTGATAAATTAATATCATATTTACATTCCAATATGACTTTAGTTCCCAAATTTAATCTTCACAAGATTGGTTTAACTTCTTTTTCTTTTGTCTTGATACAAAAGAAACAAAAAATCAAGGCTGTTTCATTTTCTTAACGCCAAAACGTCAAAAAAAAGCTAAACCGAAAAAACTCGCCTTTTACATTAAATTAACGATCATGGCATTTGTGGCACTTCGTACAGTTGCACTCGTACTTTACTTTCGTTTTGGCTCAAACAGTTTTCGCTTCTTAACGCTATTTTATGAAGTTTTATCTAAAAATGAAAAGGCCAGTCCAACATTCTGCTTGACATTGATTCAAATTTAGTTTCAGCTCTATTTAGAAAAAAGGGCTGACTCCTATCTGGAATCAGCCCTTTTATAATTTATCTCTTGATTAAATTCGCTCAGAAAACACCTGTTGTTTGATAATCAAAAGTTTTTCACCCTACCCTAAAGGGAAACGTTTGATTATCAAATACGTTTCACAACAGATTCAATGAACTTTAAAAATCAAAAATACGTCTCTTCTTAAGTAGTGAGAACCAACCTTCTTTTCTTTGCATAAGGTCTTCTTTCTCTCGCCGCAGTGCATGTGCAAATACTTCATTCTCTGCATTGATCATTTCTGTGACTCTGAAACCTGCTGTTTTATTTTCGAATGTGATGCGACTATCTGTTGCTAATTTTGATAAGGTGGTTGTTTTAAGATTAGCAAGATGATATTCTGTTTCTACTGAGTCTATTCGCTGATCATAAGGTGTTCGTTCGCTAATAAGTTTTACCAAGATTGGTGAACATTCTATGATTAAAAATAAGATTGTAATAAACAAACCTGCTATTCTGATCGCTTCTTCTTTGGCAGATAATCTGTGTAAAGCTTTCAGTCTAGAAGCAAATCCTGTCAAAGATGCACGACTTAAGTTCTCCAAATCTGCTTTACGCGCAGTCTCGATGGTTTCTAATTTTGCCAATTGTTCATCCAGTTTAGGGTTGATTTCAGCATAAACCATTTGATATTCTTGTTCTGCTCTTTGTGCTGCGGATGATTTCATTTTGTAGATAGCGCCCATGTTTCTGATTTTGCTACCACCTGTTCCATCAGCTTCTCCGATAGCGTCTGCTAATAAAGTGGTACGTACTTGATCAGATTTTGTCAGTTTGCCTCTCAGAAGTTCGATCTCATCATTGACAACTTTGATATCAGCTTCATATCTTTTTTTAAGGAGATCATCTTGTTCTTTATAGGTTTCTTGTTGCATCATGCCGATTTCTGCATTAATCTCAGATTCAAAAAGTTTGAGTTCTAATGGCGTGGCAATCACAATTCCGATAAAAATAGCCAGCACAATCCTAGGTGCTGCCATAGCAAATTCTTTCAGGAAATTTGATTTTTTACGCATTCCTGATACGATATAACGATCAAGATTAAAAATCATCATTCCCCATATGATAGCAAAAACAGTAGAAGCTACCACAGATTCGAAAACGGTGTATAATGCATACCCTGCAGACAAAGCTGACAATACGCCTGTAAAAAATATCGTAGCACCTATACCTTGATATTTGTTATAGTCTGTAGGACAACGCTTCAATACGGATGACACAGCACCTGAACTGAATATAAAAAAAGAAGCTAATCTATTCATTTTAAAATAATTATAAATACCCTAATCAAAAAATATCCTTCCAAAGATATATCTACTCCGATGTCTTAATTACATTTATTAGACCAAAACATCGAAATAAAGGACAAAGATATATTATATTTTTTTATAATATGTAATTAGTGAGAAAAAATTATTCAGAATCAGAAAATTTGTCCATCAATTGGGTTTTCATGGCCTTTGCAAAAGCTTCAAAGCCTTCTTTTGGGTGAGATGACACGGTCTTTGCATCTTGTAGATGGTAAATTCTGTCACTAATATCGGTGATAGTAGATAAAATGTGGGAAGAAAGGATCACTACCCTATCCTTTCCATACTGATGGATGATATATTTAATGGCTTCATTACTTTCTAGATCTACACCGTTGTATGGCTCGTCAAGGATTACGATTGGTCTTGATTGTGCAAAAATGGCTGCAAATGCAATTTTCTTTTTCATACCTGTAGAGTAGTTATCGATCAAATCATCCAAAGGCAAATCAAGTTGTGACGCAAATACCCTACTTTGTATCAATTCGCCAGGATCTTTAGCCACAATATCAAGATATTCACTACCTTTCATATAAGGATAAAAATAAGGATCTGTTGACAGAAAAGAAATCATATTTGGCGTGACTGGTTGACCATTAAAAGTCACTTCACCACTTTGACTACGATAGATTTTTGTCAAAACACGAAATAAAGTTGTTTTACCCACGCCATTTTTACCAATCAATCCCGTGATAGAAGAAATAGGAAAAGTCAAACTAAGCTGATCATAAATGACCTTCTGACCGAATGAAAATGAGAGATTTTTGATTTCAAGCATAAAGCAATTTCATATTTTTTTCAGCTTTTACATACTGAATGATGGCATAAATTAGAGTAATCAAGACACCACCAGGAAGAAACATCAACAATAGCAACAATAAAACTACATTAGATGCTGCAGATGAATCGAATATGGTGGTGAACATGGCATATTTGAATGAAATGGTAAGAAAAATAGTCGTGAACAAACAAAAGATTAAATAAATAGAGAAATACCACATCTCAGGAAATAGTATCATCACTATCAATGATGGTAATAAAACTAATTTACCCACCGTCAGCATATAGCTTTGTACTTTCTTCCATACAAAGTTAGCTCGGTAATGGACCATTTCTCTACTTTCATGCCACCTAAAAACTTCCGGCATCGTTAAGCAAAACAAAACAATCCATACCACAAAAACACCAATATGAATAAAAGACAAAAAGCCAAGTATTATAAACACAAAGGTCAAAACACCCAACTTCTCCGCAAAAAATCTTAGTTCAAAGTTATGAATTGGTATCCACTTTATCATTCGTTTGACATGGGTAAATTCTGATCTAAGATGTAATGGCGATAAAGTAGCAACTAAGATGGTAACCAAAACTAGACCAAAACCTACAAAAATATTACCTATCCAACATTGATAAAAAATGATAGGTATTAAGATCAAAATATACTCTACCGACAAATAAGACACTAACGAAAGATAAGATTGGAAAACACTGGATAGAAATGATTTGTCAGGACGAGCATAATCTAAAAGCATCAACATTAAAAAGCTCAATATGAGACTTACATATGCTTGGAGATTGACTAATGTCTGCAAAAACTGAAGACCTACACCAATGATTGTAAATAGAAAAATAAACACTAGTAGCCAACCTACGCTGTCTAACATTCTGTATCCTTGGCTTAACCTAAGTTTAAGCAGTGCAAAAGTTTTTTGCATATTATATTTTCTGGGCCTGGTCCACTTTGATCCATCCTACATCTCCGAGTGTGGTGTGCACTTGGACCCAATCGCCAATTTGCTCATTAATAACAACTTTTGAGCCAGCGGGAAGCTTTTCGATATCTGGACTTTCGGCATCTGGACCAGTTTTTAAAACTACTGCCGCTTCAGTTACAATCATTTGATTTTGGTTGTATTGCTTTTGATAAGCACTTATGGACGCCAAGACAAATAAGAGAGCAAGTGCGGTGAAAACACCAAAATATATGTAACTTTTTTTAGTCATTCCAGGCGTGGGCAATTGCTTGTACAAAATAAAACCTGCCAATCCAAAAAACAAAAGACTCAAAACAGACCAAATAGTTGAATTAAATAATGAAGTAAAAGATTGCCATACTTTTAATAATATAAATGGTGGTACACCTTCATCAAGTTCGGGATTTCTTTTTACGATGATGTCTAAGTCAGACTTTAGACTGCTGTTATTTGGGGATAATTTAAGTGCTTTTTCGTAATATAAGATAGCCAATGCATCGTTATTCAAGCCTGCATAAGCAATGGCCATATTCTTATATAGTTCAGTCGATTGATACTGCTCACTTTCAATATTGTGGTATAATTCTAGTGCTTTGGGATAATCTTTTGATGATAAAAAATCTTGGGCACTCTTTATCATGGTCTCATGTGGTGATCCTATTGAAGGAGACACAAAAGCCACTGAAAATACAAAGGAAAAATAAAGAAATAAACGTTTCATATCATCAAGTCTAAACAAACTGCATCAATAAATACAGATACTAAAGTCCAAATATTTCAAAACTTAAACCAAAATTTCAGTCTTTTAGTTTAAAATCGAAAATGCATTTATTTACAGGCAACTTTTTGCAATATTTCAGTATAACTAGCCTGAGCAACATCTTTGTAAACTAGATTTCCATCATTATTCGGGTCCAACAATTCACCTACTTTTATTAATAGACGATCACCTTCTATTTTCATTACTTTGGTTTCTGTTTGGTTAGAACCTTCAATCATATAAGCATACATCAATTCTAATTCTCCTGAATCCAATTTCGCACCACTTAGCGTTCCTCTTGCGCCATCTTTCTCATAAGGTTGCCAAGTCATTTCTCCGCTCACTTTTGTGCCATCAATCATAAGTGAAACATAAGTAGTATCTTTATTTTCAGCATATAAAAAACATAAAGGACCATAATCTACCGCCGTGGTATCTTTAACTTCTGTTTGATTATCTGATCCACTGTCTTTTTTGGCTTGGTTTTGACAAGATAGAAAAGCTAAGGATAAACTGACGATTGTGAGAAAAATAAATGGTTTGTTCATGATGATTTTGTTTAAAATTTTGGCAAAGATACAAATAACTTACAGCTACCCTACAACTTAAATTTCATTGCAAAGATAGTAAACCTTCAAGTTTGCTAGAAATATTTAGAAACAACCCTTAATATTTAAGGAAGACTACTTTTTATGATAAAGCAATATGTTTAATTAGCTATGCTTTCTAAGATTTATTTCGTTATAAGCACCATTCCACAAATCTAGACGCTTTTTTAAGGAATCTATGGTCGCGAGATCGGCTTCTTGCCAATAATCATCATTTTGACCACATAAGTTTTCGGTCATTTGCAACGCTAGGTGGCTATGGTGATCACCATCTACTTCGATGTGTCTGTCGAGATAATATTTAAATATAGAAATGCTTTCAGGAAAATTTTGGTGGATGTCATTGACAATCGAAATAAACATACCTGGAATCAAATCTTCTCTTCCAAAAGTAAAAATAGCTGATTGCAAATAATCTTTTTGACTGCCTATAATATCAAAGGTGAAATTCACAAAATTTTGAGCTTCTACAGGCGTTTCCGCACGTTTAAAAGAAGTATCCAAGTCATTCGTTTCTTTCAGAACTTCAATAAATTGCTGGATTTGTGCCGTATCCGCACCACATTGTTGCATTGCATCAAGATATAATTCAAAATGACTTTTCCTATTACCTTCTAAGTCAACATCTGATTCTTCACCCACTACAATTTCATTGATCAAATACCTTGTGTCTGCTGATCCTTTGGGAAACCATGGTATACTGGTACAAGTTAAATTATTTTGCAATGCCTTAAGTAAGGACATAAAATCCCAAACAGCATAAACGTGAAATTTCATAAATATCTTTAAATCATCTACATCCTTTATGGCTGCATAGACTTTATGGTTTATAATTTCTTGTCTTAATGGCTCTATATTAATTTTTATCCTTTCTATTTGGAAGGTCATATTTATTGATTAAACGATTATTAATTAGGTGCGAATATAAATTTTGTGACAGGCAAACTAAGCTAAAATAAGTATACTTACCCATCATAAAATCCGCCTTCAAACAGCACATTAAAGATTATTGTTCACTATAATTGTTATGAAAATGTCATAATTAAACGGACAATATCATTACTTTAATTATATCCGCACCAGCTAATAACAATGATGAAATACTCCATTCATATCATAAATAAAATAAAAAAAGTTTTAAAAACTTTCCAAAATTGCGATTTTCAGTAGTAAATATGGAACCAATTTCACCATTTATTTGGGAAATTATATTTCCACATAAGAGAAAGTTTTATCAATTTAGAACAAATTCATACAACATATTTTCGCTTATCCTATAGAATATTAATAATAATACTACCTTTGTGTCGTATTAATATTACATAACAAACAAATTAAAATTTCATGAAAAATCATTCATTATTTTCTATTCTTTTGGTGGCAACTCTGTTTGTAGGCTTCAATTCAAGTTGTTCGAAAGACGATGAAGATACTAAAGATGCTTGTTCATCTTTTCCTGTTTTAGCTGGGGAAATGACAGTAAATGGTGCAAAACAAAGATTATCTATTGCACAATTTATTGTAACAAGCGATACCTATTTATTTCAGTTGGCTAGTGTATCTGACGATTGTAACGAGCAAAAAGCAATTAATTTCACTATCCAATTAGCTGATGGAGCAAAACTGAATGGAACGTATCCAATTAAAGATTTTTTTAGTGCTGATATTAATAATGCTTATGGAAGTATTATTAGTCAAAAAGTGTCACCTATATCTCAAAGTTCAGTGGACCTTGCTTCTGGTACAATTAAAATAACAGAATTGGGTATTAAAAAATACACCATTGATATGAATGCTACTGATGACCTAGGTGAAAAAATTATTTTAAGTTTGACACATCAGTTTTAATAAAAAATTGATTTCGTGATAATCAAAAAAGCCAAGCAAATAGTCTTTGCTTGGCTTTTTTACTCTTAATTATAAATACTATGAAATATAATCTGCTATTTCCTAAGATATCTATTTGAATAACAATCATAACATTGATCTATCAGTTCAAGTTCAGATCCTTTTATGAGTATGGCTTGTTGATTTCCTGATTCATATCGGATATATGTTTTTTCTGTTGTACCTATCAGTGCTTTCTCTGAAATTCCAAGGGTATAGGTAGACTTAAAAATAAGAAAATCATTTACGAATTCGCTAAAGGTCGCGTCATCAATGACAAGTTTTTTAGTGACATTTTGACTTTCTGGAGTTAATGTCCATCCACCTATACCGCCAACTGATTCCACCCAAATCCATTCTCCTTTCAAATCATTACTTTGGGAACAATCTTCTTCCTTGCTGCATCCAGCTGCCATTAAAACTATGGAAATGGAAAAATAAATGCTTACAAAACGCTTTCTCATATTTTATTTCTTTAATATTTGATTATATTTAATGATATAGACGGCTATTCATAAAATAAACGTTGGGAGATGGCTATATATTTTATAAGTTTTATTAGGCATATGTAATTGGTATAATTGATATTTTAAAAATATTATCCAAAAACCTAAAAAGATTTAAGGATAATATTTCTTCCATCATTGCATTTTAGCAACATCCACCACCTGGTGTACATGATGATGGTTTCTCCATTTTCTCTGCATATACCGTGATGCTTCTGATAGATGTCTCTGTGTCAAGATATTCTTTCACTTCTTCTTCTGTCAAATAACCTGATAAAATATCTTCAGGAATGATGATAGGTTTATTCTTTTGTACGGTAATATTCTGAAAGCCAACTTCCTGAATGTAACCCAAGTATTCATCCATATCGATAGCTCCTGCTACACATCCTGCGTACATTTCAGCTGCTGATTGGAGTTTTTCAGGAAGATTACCTGTGAGTACAATATCAGAAATACTAAAATGTCCACCTGGCTTCAGCACTCTAAAGATTTCAGCAAAAACAGCTTTTTTGTTCGGTACTAAATTCAGTACACAATTGCTGACGACAACATCAGCCATATTGCCACCAACGGGCATCTTCTCGATGTCTCCTTGACGAAACTCTACGTTATTATAGCCCATTTTCTCAGCATTCTCTCTTGCTTTATCGATCATGGCTGGTGTAAAATCAATGCCAATCACTTTACCTGATGGACCTGTCTCTGCCCTAGCTATAAAACAATCATTTCCTGCTCCACTTCCTAAGTCAATGACAGTGTCTCCTTCTTTTATCTTGGCAAAAACAGTGGGAAGACCACAACCAAGACCTAAATCTGCATCTTTGGCATAACCTTCAAGTTCGACATAGTCTTCACTCATGATGTTGTAGACTTCAGTACTACAGCCACCTGCACCACAACATGAGGAAGCATTGGTTTCTTTGTCTTGTAAGGCTATTTCACTGTATTTTTGCCTGACCATTTCTTTGATTTCATTATCTGTTTGCATGTTATTATTTTTGTTTAGGGTTTATAATTATTAATGTTTAAGGTGTAGTGTTTAAAGTGTAAGTGTTTAAGGTTTAAGGTCTAACGATTTGGTGTATAAGATAAAAAGATTATTTGATGCTATACCGAACACCAAGATAAAACTCCCTACCCTTTGTCGGGCCCCAATTGAAAGCAGGATCAAAATATTGGCCGAAAGGCTGATCATAACCTAAAATGGGAAATTCTTGTCTGAAGTCGAAGATATTTTCTATACCAACATATATTTGTACATCTTTCCATCTACGAGTGATCTGGAAGTCTAGTTGTTGATAAGGTTCAGACACATCGGGCACTTGATACTGGATAGGATAATTGACGGTGGAAGGTATTTTTTTGCTGCCTATCCATCTATAAGTCAAGTCAAATTGCCACTCATCATTTGGAACAGAATAAGATGTGTTTGCACTCCATTTGTGGGTAGGTACAAAAGGCAAATCTTGTTTGATGCCTTCTACTTCACGATATACTTCTAGATAATTATAAGCTACTTTTGCATCAAATTGTGGCGAGAAAATCCACTTATTCTCTAACTGAAAACTCTTGGATACACTTTGTCCAAAGAAATTATCCACGATAGCTGTATTCACTTCTTTGTCAAAATCAGGGAAGATTTGGTTTTGAAAATAGGTCAAATAAGCGTCTCCCGACAAGGTAATATTTATATCTTTCAAATGAAATGTTTGTACAAAATTCAGTCCTGTATTGATGGCTTCTTCTGGTGCAAGTTCATTGGATAATATGAGTATTCTGTTGCTCGCTAGCAGGTTGGCGTTTTCTGCAAAAACATGGGCTATTCTATATCCTTTTCCTATTGAAAATCTAATGTCGGTATCTGGAGATAAATCAGCCCTTACAAGTAATCTAGGTGTTACTTTCCAACCAAAACTGCCGAAGTGATCTATACGTACGCCTGTCAGAAATGTAAATTTGGATACCGTCCATTTGTTTTCCACAAAGACACCTGGTATGTCATAATTTGTCAAGTATCTGCCTGCATAATCTAGCAATGGCAGCTCTTCAGTAAAACTAACATCTTCCTGTAATCTATTATGTCGATGACTAATACCTATTTTGAGATTATGGTTTTGTGTACCATAATAATAATCCATGTAGAGACTTGACGTCAAATTAAACTGCTTGCCTTCGTACTTTTTGACACCAAAATAGCTATCTTGATGTTGAGCAAATGCGCTATTCAGCAATATCAAAGAAGATTTGTCATTCAGAATGTAATTGGTTTTGGTGTACAATTCGCCGTGATTGATGCGTACATTCTGACCATAAACGGTCGAAGTACCAAGGTGTATGTTTCGATCAAAATTGGTGAGCCCACCTTCCCGATTTTCATTCAGATATCGAGCGG
Source organism: Saprospiraceae bacterium (assembly GCA_035299145.1). Classification (GTDB taxonomy): domain Bacteria; phylum Bacteroidota; class Bacteroidia; order Chitinophagales; family Saprospiraceae; genus OLB9. The sequence continues at coordinate 80,689 of DATGWZ010000018.1, read as the reverse complement.
CAATGACGGTGCGCCATTTCGGTTTTTCGGGATTGTCATAAGACCATCTATTGTAAAAAGAAACTCGATTGGTCTGAACGATATCTCTAAATCCGTCTTTGTCTCTATCAATAATCCCAGCGGGCAAGGTCAAATGCCCAACAGTCAGATTGCTCCATCCTGTTTTCTTGACCATATAATTGGCATTATATTGCGTCTCTCCGAATGAATTTCCGAATACATTTAGGAATAATTTTGGTGCAGTTTCAGCTTTATGAAATTCCATATTGATTTGTCCGCTAATACTTTCGAAACCTTGAAGGACAGAATTAGCACCTTTGGTAACAAATATTTTTTCGATCATAGTACCTGGAAAACTACCTGGACCATACGGATAAGCCAATCCTTGTATCAAAGGCATGCCATCTACAAGTACTTGATTGTAAACTCCTGACAAACCCAAAATCCGCAATTCTTTGGCATCCGTAACGACATTGGTAACATTGGCATCTACATTGCTATTGGTAGAAAAACATCCTGCTAGACTACAACAAGCAGCGCGTTGGATCTCACGAACACCAAGTACTTCTACCTTGGCTACATCATCTGCAAATCTAGTCGCAGACCCTTTGGCAGTGATATTAACCTCATCTAAAGTAGCATCTTCCATGAGTTGAATTTTCCAATGTGTGATAGCTTGCACATTAAGTTTTTCCGTCATAAACCCAATATAAGATATCTTCAAAATACGAATACTATCGGGAATGTCGGTGATAGAGAATGTTCCTTTGGCATCTGTCACCGTACCCTTTTCAGTGCCTTCCCAAGTAATGTTGGCACCTACCAATGGTTTTCCCATGATGTCTGTCACTACACCTGTAATAAACTGGCCAAATGCCAAGTGAGTAATTAGAAATAAACCAAATGCTATGGTAAGACGAAACTTCATACAAAAACTACTTTAAATATACATCTACTGTAAAATAAAACTGGAATGAACCTTTAGACAAGCTTAAAAGTATTATCTATTAAAGTTCCAAAATTAATTATTCGCAAATGTACGAACAATATATTACTTCGCATAATTACGAACAACTTTTTATGGCTTTCTTAACTATGATTGTTGTCATAAAATTACTTTATAGATCTCTAAGATTCCCTGTAAAGATAAAAAGGATTGATTTCATAACTTTATAAGGAACAAAATCAAAGACCAACATTGAAAAATAAATTTATTTCTACAACTCAACTTGAATTTTTAACAACTCAACCAGTTACTTACACTTGAATGGATGGCTACCATGTTACTTTCGTGATCAATATAATCAAAACAATGCAAGGTAAACAGTTTATACTATCAGCTATTTTTCTTTTGTGTTTTTCACCATTGCTACTTTTAGCACAAAACAATTTACAAAATATTCGGGGCAGTGTGGTGGATAAACTTTCTCAATCAGCACTTATTGGCGCATCGATACAAATTATAAATGTACCAGAAAATAAAGGTACGGCGACAGATGAAAACGGACAATATGTTTTGTCTGACCTTGCGCCACAGAGATATGAAATTAAAGTTACTTATATTGGCTATAAAGATGTTATGATACCTAATGTAATAGTGACTTCCGGCAAAGAAGTGATTCTGGATATAGGCATGGAAGAAGATCTGAAGATATTGGACGAAGTAGTGGTGAAGGCATACAGTAAAAATAAAACCATAAATGACCTAGCCACGATCAGTGCCCGTACTTTTTCTATGGAAGAAGTAAATAGATATGCGGGTGGCAGGGGAGATCCAGCAAGATTAGCAGCTAATTTTGCTGGTGTGAGTGCTCCTGATGACTCTCGCAATGACATTGTGATTCGTGGCAATTCACCTGTGGGCGTTTTGTGGCGGATAGATGGAATGAATGTGACCAATCCAAATCATTTTGCTACCGTGGGCACAACAGGTGGAGCAGTCAGTGCATTGAATACCAATCTATTAAAGAGTTCTGATTTTTTCACATCTGCTTTTCCTTCGGAATATGGGAATGCCATTTCTGGTGTTTTTGACTTAGGATTTAGGAGTGGGAATACACAAAAACGAGAAACGACCGTGCAAGCAGGCGTCATCACAGGTCTCGAAGTGACTACTGAAGGCCCCATCAGCAAAAAAAGTAATTCATCTTATCTTGTTGGTTATAGATACGCACTTGCTGGTGTAGCACAAGCGGTAGGTGTGGATATAGGCACGACGGCTACACCAAGTTATCAAGATTTGTCATTTAAGGTAAATAGTGGCAATACTCGATGGGGCAAATTCACTACTTTTGGAATTTTGGCGACAAGCAGTATCAATATATCAGGTGATAATGCAGGCTCTCTATTCGGTGGCAAGGATGGCAATGATCTGGCGAGTAAAATTGGTATTGTAGGTGTGAATCACTTCAAACAACTGACAGAAAAATCTTATTTGTCATCCATTATCGGTGTGAATTACAGCAAAACAGATCAAATCAACTATGCTACTGATCGTGCAACAGAGACATCGTATGAACAAGAAGAGAGCAATGTCACCAAAACTGGATACAATATTGGTACAACTTACAATTCCAAAATTAATTCAAAAGCTTTTCTGAAGGTAGGTATGCAGAATGAATTCATTGGTTTGAACTTATATTACAGAACGAAAAGAAACATCAATGACGAATGGACACAAATATGGGATTATGATAGCTCTACAAGTCTGACGCAGGGATTTGCACACTTGAAGTATAGTTTTAATGATCGGTGGACACTGAATGCGGGATTACATGGGCAGTACTTTTTCCTAAATTCATCCAAAGCAGTAGAACCTAGATTAGCGCTCAAATATGATTTGAATACTAAATCAAGTCTGAACTTTGGTTATGGACTTCATGCGCAGATGCAACCGATCAATGTATATTTTCTACAATCCCAAAATGAAGATGGCACGGTCTCTTACAACAACAAAGACTTAGATTTTACCAAAAGTCATCATTTTGTAGTGGGATATGATATAAATCCTTTTAATGATTGGCGAGTAAAAGCAGAACTTTATTATCAGTACCTCTACGATGTGCCTGTCAATACTTTTTCAAGCAGCTATTCTATGCTGAATACGGGAGCGAGTTTCAAAACCGAATTGGAAGATTTATTGACCAATGGTGGTACTGGACAAAATTATGGTGTCGAAATCACCATTGAAAAATTCTTTAGCAATGGCTATTACGGTCTCTTCACTTCGTCGCTCTATAGCTCAAAATATACTGGCAGTGATGGCGTAGAACGCAACACCGCTTTTAATGGACAGTATGTGTATAATTTTTTGGCAGGAAAAGAGTGGAGCATTGGAAAGACCAAAAGAAACAGATTTAGTATCGACTTTAAACTCACGAATGCGGGTGGTAGGGCTTACACGCCTATCGATCTTACGGCATCTCAGGCTTCGGGTAGAGAAGTGCTGAATTCGGAGGCATATTCAGGTTTTTATGACGATTATCTGAGAATGGACGTGAAGCTCAATTTTATCTTCAATAGCAAAAAAAGAAAATTGTCACAGACATTGTCGCTTGATGTACAGAATGTAACCAATAATGACAATGTGTTCTCTCAGAAATATGACCAACAAACATCAAGTATCAGGACCACGTACCAGTTAGGACTGTTTCCAAATGTAGTATACAAAGTACAATTTTAGTGAAAAGTACTTATATAAGTATAAATCGAAAATTTGATAGTTTATTCACCAAATTCAAGTAAAATCATGATGAAGAAAATTTCATTATTCTGAATCAAAACCTTTTAATAGTTACAATACAGAGATACAAATACACTTGATGAATACGCGCTTACACCTAAATCTACCTATGACAAAGTCAAAGCTGAGTGATTATGCATTCCATAGAATAGAGTATTTTTTTTTATTGCTAGAAAAGACATTCAGATGTGATACACAATAGATATTTTATATTTTTTAATTCAAAATTTAAAACAATGACATTTAGATTCATTTTATTCCAACTTACTTTAGTTGTACTTTTAGCTTGCAGCAAAGATGATACGGCAGCTCCTAATACCACAGATACAGTGGTAAAAGTGGATGGTACAAAATTTTTATCTGGTGGCCTTGCCGAACCCATCAGCATTGTGTCCAAAACACTATCCACTGGAGCCACTGTAGATTGTTATAAGATAGTCACCAAAAGCACGCCACCTGATCACGATATGGGACCTTGGTGTCCATCTAATATTTCAGATGATGCATCAAAAGGTGGTATCTGGCTGGAAGGTGGTCAAGTGTATGATGTAGATGGTGCATTTATAAAAAATCTTGCTACTTTTTATAATAACACCACTTGGCAAATGTACAATACAAGTACTGGAGCTATCACAAAAACACTAACCCAAGCTGACTGTCAAGCCGCTGCCAATCCCAATGTAGGTGTACAATACAAAAATTATTGTGTGGAGTGCCTCCCTTCTTATGTATCTACTTTAACAAAGACAATTTACATTCCCGTGACGCCTGTAAAATTGACATCTCCTGTTAGTTTTGGCGCTGGTCCGATGGCCGTACCTTCTATGCGTGGCATTGCTTTTAATGGTGTAGTATTTGATGCACCAGCACCAGTAAGTGCCATATTGGGAGCTTATACATTAGCTCCATTTGACGATGCAGGTGGACACATAAATATCGGTGCAGGCTACCATTACCATGCAGCCACTGGAAAATCGACTAAGATCATACAGACGGATGGTCATGCAGCTATGATTGGGTATGCACTAGATGGATTTGGGATATATGAAAATCAAAATACAGCTGGCGTAGAAGATACAGACTTAGATGCAAGCCGAGGTCATTACGATAGCATCAGGGGATATCATTACCATGTGGCAAAAGCAGGTACTAATAGTTTTATCAATAGTTTAGCTGGTGCATATGTCAAGTAGTTTGCAAGTTTTTTGGAAATATTTATTTATCTTGTTGATTTTCAATGCACTGGACGCACATGCCCATCAACCAGATTTGTCCAGTCTGATGATATACGAGCAGGGTGGAAAATCGTTTATAGCTATCAAAAGCTCCCTGTCTGCCTTTGAAAGCGAAATCGAATATTCTTATCAAAAAGGTGCTTACAAAACGCCAGATGAATTCCAAGAATTGGTAATTAGGCATTTTCAGAAAAAAAGTTTTTTAGTGATAAATGGTGATACGATAAAACTTATTCATCCGCAAGTAAATTTAGGACATGAAACCACTTTATTTGCTGAATTGTCAGAGATTCCTATGCCTTTAAAGTCGATGCACATTAAAAACGCTATTTTCGCCGATATTTCCAATAGTATATGTGAGGTTATCATCGCTTTGAAAGGTATGCCACAAAAACAATTTTTGTTATCTTCTGAAAATAAACACGAAGCAAATTTAAACGTAGAAAACGGAACTTGGGTGATGGTAGAAAAAAGTAATCCTTTATTTACCAAATCAACGATTACTTTTTTAGGTATCTTTGTTTTGGCAATATGTCTAGTGGCAGGAATGTTGATCCTAAAAGGAAGGGCTTCTAAAGTCCGTCTTTCTAGGCACCATGCTTGACACGATGAACATAGTATTTTCACTTCGATAAACAATCAAAAAATATTTTTATTTTGAAAAATAAAAGATTGAGCTGGATCATATTTTTTACAATAGGCGTTGCACTCCTGTTTAAGTTGGCATTTTTTCGTTTAGAAGAATTTTGGCATTGGGACTTGTTCTTCATTATTATCATAATTCTGATATTATGGTTTGGTAATATATTTATCGATCAACAGCTAAATAAAAGTATCCCGTGGATAAAACGACCTAAACGTAGGCTTATTTTACAAATATTTTATAATACGCTCTTTACCACCATAACGCTTTTTGTACTCATGTATATCGTACACCAAATCAAATTCGGAGATGGTCGTATCATCAATCGTAAGATGGCAGAGACGTTTGTGCCAGCACTCAGCATCACCTTTGTAGTATTAGCGATTCATATTAGCAGACAATTTTTCAGTGCTTTAAAAGATAGTTTATTGGAAGTAGAAAAATATAAAACAGAAAGCATGCAAGCTCAGATGAAAAACTTGGCAAGTCAATTGAACCCACATTTTTTGTTTAACAACTTGAGTGTTTTGACTTCATTGGTATATAAAGACCAAGAAAAAGCGGTAGATTTCATTAATGAATTATCAAAAGTCTACCGTTATGTTTTAGAGAATAAATCTGCTGAATTAGTGACCTTAAGTGAAGAATTAGTTTTTCTAAACCATTACATATATTTATTGAAAATCAGGTTTGAAAACAAAATATCATTCCATATCAATGTAGAAGATGTTAATAAAAACGTCATGCTTCCTCCCATGTGTCTTCAGATGTTAGTAGAAAATACCATTCAACATAATGAAGCTTCAAAGGCATCACCCTTAGATGTCAATATTTATACGGAGGCACAAAAAATAATAATAGAAAACAAAATATTACCAAGACTAAATAAAACTTTGAGTTCAAATATGGGATTAAAAAATATACAATCAAGGTATGCCTATTTTACAGATGAAAAGGTAAACATATCTGATGATGGACAAGTATTTAGAGTTATCTTGCCACTTTTAAACCATCACCACCAACATAAATCAAATTAGTAGGCCCTATTTAGAATTCAATAGTAACATAATCTCTTAGAATGAAAGTCATCATCATAGAAGACGAAACCCTTTCTGCAGAACATCTGACATCCTTGCTTCACAAGGTAAATAGGAATATAGAAGTAGTCAAATATCTGGATACTGTAAAAGCTGCCATTCAGGCCTTTGAAGATGGAATGACAGCAGATTTAATATTTTTAGATATTCATTTGGCAGATGGCAACAGTTTTGAGATTTTTTCTAGGTTTCCCATTAAAATACCTGTCATTTTTACCACTGCCTATGACCATTATGCCATCAAAGCATTTAAACAAAACAGCATTGACTATCTCTTAAAACCTATCAATTTATCTGATATCATATTTGCATTAGATAAATTTGATGGACAGCATAACAGTCAACAAAATATCTCTGTGGAAAATATGAAGCAAACTTATCAGCATGTAACTAAAAACTTCAAAACTAGATTTATGGTCAAACTTGGTCAAAACATTGAGACGGTAGCCACTGACCAAATTCATCATTTTGACACTAAAGATAGTATGTCATTTTTAATTACCAATAGTGGACAAAGATTCCCCATCGATTATACATTAGATCAGTTAGAAACATTACTTCCACCCAAAGATTTTTTTCGAATTAATAGAAAAGTAATCATCCAATTTTCTTCCATAAGTAAAGTTAACACCTATTTTAATGGCAGATTGGCAGTGGGTACTAGGTTTTTAGAAGGCGATGTACGTGTAGTAAGTAGAGAGCGAGTCAATGACTTTAAATTATGGTTGGATGATAAAATTTAAGCTTCATAGAAAGTGACAACACCTTTTTATGAAAATAGAAATTGGCATAAGGCCCAATAAAGCAAGGCAAGTTTACAACCATTTTTAATGATTGTTCGTCTCTAATGATATGAAGTTAGAAAATCAATCAATATTGCAGCATCACCCAATTGACATTAAAATAAAACTTGCATGCCTGTGGACATCCCTGATGTTTTGTTATATTTATTGCGATTATTTTGAATTGTACTCCACAGGTAAAATCGAAGCGCTGATCCAAGGCAATAGTATGCTAGACAATCCAAATAAAGTATTGATGGCAGCGGTTATGATGTCAGTTCCTGCATTGATGATTTCCCTTTCTATATTTTTAAAGCCTGTGATAAATAGAGTGTTAAACATCGCTATTAGTCTTTTTTTCACATGTTTGTTGACAATGATTGCTGTTTCTTTGGATGTCGCGACACATGGATTTTATATCTATTTTGCTATCATTGAAATCATCCTGACCCTTTTCATTTCCTACACAGCCTACAAATGGCCAAAACAAACATCCAACTAAAAATCATGCAACGAAAGACCCTTACCCATTTAGCCGGCTTATCTTATTTTATTGTGGTCTTAACAGGCGTATTTTCACTAATGTATGTTCCTATTGAGCTCATCAATAATGCAGCGCCTGCCATAACCATAGATAATATCAGAAATAATCTGTTTTTATTCAGACTAGACATTGTGGCTAATATACTATGCTATCTTGCTTTTATGGTCCTACCTTTGTTATTGTATCAGGTCCTAAAACCTGTACATACAATCATGGCACAAGCTATGGTTCTGTTGGCCTTGATGAGTATTCCCATATCACTGATGAGCATTACGCACAAACTCGATATTTTGGACTTATTGACTGATCCTGTATTGTCTGGTTTAATTAATGAGACAAGTCTTACCGCGCAAGTATTTTTCCATTTAAAGCAATTTAACAATGGCATCAACATAGTTTCTATTTTTTGGGGATCATGGTTATTTCCTTTTGGATTATTGGTTTACAAGTCAGGCTTTTTACCAAGATCATTGGGTATTTTATTGATAGCTGGCTCTATCGGATATATGATAAATCTATTTGGCGGCATATTGTTGGTAAACTATTACGAATTAGGTTTATCTTCGTACTTTTCTTTACCCGCTTCCATTGGAGAGATAGGAACATGTTTCTGGCTTTTGATCATGGGTGATAGAAAGGGTTTGGTTTCAAATCAGAAGTAGAAATATATAATAATTTGTGTTGATCAAGTATGAGAAATAGATTTTTATGGGTTTTGTTGGCCTTATTGGCCATTGCCATCGGTTTGTATCCTATCATGTATTTTTTTGTAGATAAAAACTTTGGCCTTTTAAGTACTAAGTCGACCGAACTATTAGGTAATATAATATGGAATATAGGTTTCTATACACACATTATTTTAGGTGGTTTGGCATTGTTGATTGGATGGCTCCAGTTTAGCGATCAACTTAGGAAAAAAAATATAAATCTCCACAGACTAATCGGCAAGGTATATATCATTTCTGTGCTTGTAAGTGCCATGGCAGCTTTGGGTATTGCATTTTATGCGACAGGTGGATGGGTGGCATCCTTAGGATTTATATGTTTGGCTTTGATATGGTTTTATACAACATTGGCTGCCTACCTGACCATTCGTAAACGGCAAGTGGCGAAGCATCAAAAGATAATGATATTCAGTTATGCAGCGACTTTTGCAGCGGTAACTTTAAGGATTTGGCTTCCACTATTGATTGTTATTTTTAATGATTTTGTGACAGCCTATGTAATTGTAGCCTGGCTTTGTTGGGTACCAAATTTGATTATTGGATATTGGATGGTACGGAAAACGGTATTATTGCCTTCTACTGGAATTAGCAGTCATTAATGGCTTTTATTAATACATTTTCAGATCATATAACTTCATATAAAACAAAATATTTATGTCAAACATGCTAGACGGAACGTCTTTTGATAAAAAGGAATCCATGACCTATAAATTCATGGTATCCTCAAATTTGTAAAACTGTAAAAGGTCTCCACCATTAGCTTTTAATCTTTGTACTAATTACTTTTTTTCTCATATTATGTCTATAATTATCGTGTACATTCTTTGCTTTTAAGTTTTAACATATACGTTAGTTCAATTGTTTATCAAATCTTCTTCCAATCTAAACACAAGAATATCTACCCTGTCTTTATTTCCATGAGTCAGATAGATAAGGTACCCATCTTCACACACCGGAGATTCGTATGCTCCTGCATAAAATTTATTTTGTTCGTAAGGGATCTTTATACTATCTAAAAGGACTAAAGTAAGCCTATCAATAACATAAATATAAACCCAATCACTAAAAATGATAAACTTTTCAGTTGTGCAATATCTCTCATTTATATGTGATAATGGAGAACAAAAAAGTTGGTCAAAATCAGGAATGATGTTTTTGACACTGATTATGTCTAGATCTTTACCAGTATCTATATCTACTACCCTTAAGTAATACTTTATGCTTTGAATATCTTCCTGGTATTCCGCTATAAATTGGTAAATTTTGTCTTTATAGAGTTTGAATGTGTTTTCTCCATAAAAATTCTGTTTGACATCATCCCATATAGTCTCTCCAGTATTTAGATCTAAAGCCATAAGACCAGGTGTAAAGTGAAGGATTACCTTTCCATCATATAAACCCACATTCGAACTTAATATTTTTTGATCTACCCTATCATCACCATTAGATTTCCAATATTGCCCTTTAAAATCTCGGCTCCACAATTCTTGACCATTCAAGACAGAAAGACATGTAATCTTATATCTGTTATTAAACTCTGTATATAATAAATACTGGTCATCTCCAAAGTTAAATAATAAATCATCAATTTGTTTTGTCCACAATGGACTTAAAATGTCATCAATTGATACTATTCCAATAACCTTATTATTAAATTTTGCTAAAATATAATTTTCTGAATGTTTTATTAAAAACTTTAAATTAGGAATATTTTTTTGTGAAATTTCTTTGCTTTCATTGTCAATGATATAAAATAAATTATCAGTATTATTCTCAATTACGGAGAATCGGTTATTTAGCTTGTAAACAACTAAGCGTCGACCTTTAGCACTTAACACCAACGATTCTTCTTCAAAATTTTTAGAAAAATAAACTTCTGAATCTGATAAATAAAATAAATCAGGATTTATATATGAATAAAACACACTTCCTGAATATCGTTTTATAAACTTCATTTAATTATTTTACTATAATATTGTGTGACAAAATTATTTATGTGTGTTTCGGTTACAATGTTTGTACCAGTAGTCTCAAACCAAGCATTTCTTTTGGCTTGACTTAAATTGCTATTATTGTTTAATGTATCTATACGATTCTTCAATATTCCCTTAAGTTGAGCTCCATCTGGGTAATTGTCTGAGCAGTCATCGCACTTGTAAATAGCCCAATAATCAATAGTGTTTGGTAAAATTTGTTCATTTTTTATGATTTTAATTATATAATATTTTACAATTGCAAATATATAAAAACATATTGAGTTATAAAATTTATTGACAAAACATCATAAATCCTTAATGTGTAATTACTCAATTGCCATCAGGATTGAAAGAAATAGAAATCAAAGACTATCATGTATATCCAAATCCTATCTCCACTGAAATCAACATTAAAGGTTTAGAAGGTGATGGGTACACCATTGCTTTATACAATACATTGGGTCAGGAAATGCAGAAAACATCATTGACTAATGGAAGGGCTAATGTGACATCTCTTACTTCTGGCCACTACATCTTGACTATCGTTGATAAGGATGGAAATATCGTCGGAAAGGAGTCGATTGTGAAGGAATAGGAATAATCTATAATTCCCTGCTATTCGTAATTAAAATTTAGGAATAGCAAGGAAACATGTCAAACATCATTGAAAGTAGCCGAGACTAATATTGGAAACTTAAGGCAGCAGTATGTTACATTTATTTTATAGATCACCGTCTAACGAATCATAAATTCTTGATTTATTGGATCGAAGTCACAGACTTCGACCATCGGGGAGATTTAAAAATCTTAACATATTTAATTTTTTGCTATTCAGGTCCAAACATTTTCTCGAATACTGGTAATAATTTTGTCGATGCAAGGTGATTCTCTTTAAGTCCCATATTATAATTAAGTTTACAGTAATTTCTCATATCATTTATTATTTCTGGTAATCTTGGATTGTTAGCCATATGGGCGACAAGAACTGATCTAAAAGGATATCCTTCATTGGAAAGAATGATATATGGAACTTCTTTATCAGTTTTATTAATTATTTTATCAACCTCTATAATATTTGAATATCTATTAACTAATGGAATTGTATATTCAACCTGAATTTTATTAAAAATATCTTCCCAGTTTTCATGCCCATATAAAGATAAATTGTGCCCACTGAAGTGGTATTTTTCGATGTCATAATTTTCTGTAGTAAAAGACAATGTATTAGCGTAATATGGAGAATATAGTAATTCTTCACGATATTTCAACCATTGGTCTTCAATTTCTTTAAAAGTTATACTTAAAATATATCTAAGAATTTCATGTCCTCCAAGTTTTTGGATAGGAAAGGTAATTCCTATCCAAAGTTTTTCATCATTAATAATTGTAACACTTGAAGACTTAGGATCAAGTACAATATTTTCATAATATTTTTTTAGATTGTTGTAAAATATCTTTTCTATGGTTCTCATAATTTATATATTTATTTAAAGTGGATTATTTGTTATAAAAGGTATCATATTTAAATCTTAATAATTCATAAGATGTTTTATAATTAAGAGTTTCATCATATTCAATCTCTTCATGAAATGGCAGAGGGTATTTTCTATTTTGAGTAAAATCGGTTGAATGGTATAATTTCATATATGGATGTACAACAATTCGGATTGGACCTTCCGAATATCCTCTTTGGTTGTATATGTCCAGGTATTTTTCAGGGTTTTCTAAAATTAAATAGAAATTTGAAATGCTTTCACTTGCAAAATGATATGTCAGCTTATAAAAAGCGGTATCACCTGGATCAATTTGGGTGTTTATATCAAAAGTGCCTTTTGAACAATATTCAATTACTTTTAATTTACATTCCAATATTGGAAAAACAAAATTCAATTTATTGACATCTTTTATATTATCGATACATGTATCACTATTATTAATAATTATAAATTCTGCATTAATACTATTTACAGCATCATGACCAAATGCTTCATAAAATTTTATTTTGTAAAGCTTAAGCAGATGGGAATTAGTTTCAGGTATTGAATTCTTTTTTTCCAAGCAAGAAATTAAACAATATAATATTACTAACAAAATAATAAATCCACTTATGTTACATATTCTCATTATTAATCCTTAATGAATGATTTAAATTTTGTTTTATAATAATTTTTAGAAGATTCTGAAGGTATGTCATTTATATATTTCAAAATGTTATCCGACTGATTTTTTTGGACTTTTCGCTTGTCATTTGGTAATAAGGACAATTTGCCCCTGCCCAATATGCTTCATCTAAATGTCAGGATGGACAAATTCCACCGCAATATAGCCTATTATCACTTGATTCTGGATAACTTAGATGTTTCCAATACCTTTCAGTCACAAACTTTTTTAAATAAATTAACCTACCTAAAGTTTCACAAATTTCAGCACATCCTTCGTCTTGCTATCAAGTTCTATAATAAGAAAGTACATGCCTTGACTGAATTCAGCTACATTAATAGTGGCCATATGGCTTTTATCTTTTTTGTCAATGGTGGTTTGCATCACTAATTTACCACTGAGATCAACAACACTTGTTGATAGTTTACTTTTTTTGTTATTACTGATATAAAATGTGAGCACGTCACTCGTTGGATTCGGAAATAGAAATGATGATCTATTTATAGTATAGTCATGCCTTAAGTAATACGTTAAATTGTTATTCTTTTCGTTGATTTCAGCTACTTGATTTTTTGAATCAATTTTGATAGTAATGGTACTTGCATTTATGATATCATTGGATACATCGAAACTGAATTTTTGATCTTGTTTTGTTGTTCCTTCAGAGATGAAAAAGACACCGGACTTTATAACTTTTTCTATGTTTGAATGGCTATTAAGAACAGTTACTTCATAACTAACTTCTTGGGAATTTTCGAATTGATTGCCATCAACAGAAAAAGGAATGTCGAAGGTAGAGAAATCTTCCAAAAGTATTTCTTCAGATGCATTGCTTGACAACAAAATGTCTCCTATATCGCATGACTCATAAATGTAATCATTATTACTGTTTGCCACCAAGCTGAGGAAGGCTATTTGCTCAGAAGTGAAATTAAACCTACATGATTTTGGCGCATAACTCATAAAATTAGAAGGATCAGGCATATATCTGACACCCTGTGGATCCTTTGCATTACCTATATAAACACAATTTTCAACATTATCTCCATCTAGCTCAGGATCTGCAGGTGTATCACAAAAACCATCACCACGATCATGGCAATTGATTCGTTCTACATATTCTATACCATCTGTTGTAGAATGCGTATGCAGTAGTCCGAAAAAATGACCCATTTCATGAGATAGTGTTGAACCATTTACAGCACATGAATTTGCCATAAAAATTCGTCGAAGATTAACATTTCCGCTCGGTAAAGTGGCATTTCCACAAAGCTGTGCACCTGTACTACTTAAAACTTTAGGGATAAAATAAATATTTATGACATTTGCTACATTGTACTTTGTCACAAGACCACTTGATTCTGAATTTGTTGTCTCTAGGTACGTATTATCATCTATATATCTTATGTCACCACACAACTCAAACTCAATTTTTGCAAGTTCATAGTGTTCATTCATTGTTTTGATAGCTTCTATTACGTCAGCACTGCTTATACCCGATGTTCCAGCATTACTGCGAATAATATGTGCCGCTACCATAAACTTTCTCGATGATTGACGAGATCCATTATTTAAGTTTTGCCACTCACTTTCTAATGTTTCAGGAGTAAATCGTATCGTGGATATTGGGTCTTCTGTCCCACAGGGTAGTTGAGCTAATGAGAAAAATGGAGTGGTAATGATTGCCCACAGTAAAATAATTCTTTTTGTCAATTTCATCATTTGGTTTGAATTTCTAAAGTTAAAATAATGTATCTTTCAGAATAAATTTGAAAACGGATGCAATTTAAATAATACTTTTGAAATGACAAACTTTTGGATATTCACATCACATTTAATATATTTATAAAAGGTGATTCCAGCTATTCATGTTTTTGTCAGTCAATTAAACCAATAAAAGGGCAATCAGACCTAAACCTGACTACCCTTCTCTCTGCTTTACTTTTGAGTTTACTTGAAGAACTATTTACACTGCGTGCTGCAATGACTTACTTTGCCATCAGTAGCCGTAGTGTTGGTTTGGTCTGTTGCATTTGATGTACAACAACTTGTGGCAGGCGCACAGCAATTACATGAAGTAGTGCAACATGTGCTCAAGTCACAACAACTAGTATCAGCACCTTGACAACAAACAGTTACATCGCAACAAGCTGGATCGCTATCCAATCCCAACATAGATAATAAATTACTTTTTTTAGGACCACTCTCTGCCATCAAAGATACCAAACCCAATAATCCGAAAATCAATAACAAATTTTTCTTTAACATTATGCTATATTTTAAATCCAAACAACATCGTTTGTAAGGAAGAGACGCAGATGTGAAAAAAAGATGCAAAAGTCGGTTAATGTGTTAATGTGTTGATGTGTTAATGGGTTAATGGGTGAATGGGTGAATGATTGTAAATTGAAATAATTTAACCTTCTGATCATAATTTGCATCCAAAACCTTATTATTGTGCCGAATATTAATTAATAATAATACGATAAATATGGAAACTTCCACCCGATTTCTTTCACAGCAATTAACACTATGCATTAACAAATGAATAATTTAATACTTAAATTTATGGCCTATATGTACAGTTACTATATGACAGGATATACAAGAAATAAACCTTATTCAAAGACTATTGGGGCATTTATGGGGATTCTATTATTCCATTATATGACATTAGCAATTTATTTTGGTTGGAATCATTTAGATTTTTATTCTCAATCAACGGAATTATGGAGAATTTTGATGTTTATCCTTATTTATTTCCCAATTAATTATTTGATATGTATTTTATTTCCTGAGACAAAAATTTTAAGACAACTTCGAAAAGAGAAAAACCTAAAGAAAGGTAGACTTATTGCATTTGCATATATTGTATTTTCTATTGCTCTATTTGTCATTACTGTACTGACAGTAAATGATATTATCTTTTAGATAAATTATGTTTGCCCTTGTACGAGTCTAAATTTTGACTTTTGCATCCAAAACCCTATTATTGCGTCATATACTTTACAACAAGCAGATATGTCAGCCATTACCGAAACCTTATACCATCAGTTCCACCAAGAACTAGAGCACTTTATCCTGAGTAAAGTCAAAGATAAGGCTATTGCAAAAGATGTTTTACAAGACGTTTTTATAAAGATACACCTTCATTTGCACACCATCAAAGATTCATTAAAACTGAAGGCTTGGATTTTCCAATTGACCCGAAATACAATTATTGATTACTATCGAAAACATAAATCCATGGACGATCTAGCTGACCTCCAGTCAGATATTAAAGAGTCTAATCTACCATCTGAACAAGGACTAGAAAGCTGTGTCACACCATTTATCGCACAACTTCCACCGAAATATCAAGAAGCATTAACACTCACAGATATCAATGGTCTCTCTCAAACCCAACTAGCTGCCCAACTAAATATCTCCTACGCTGCTGCAAAGTCAAGGGTACAACGCGCTCGACAAAAACTAAAAACCATTTTTACAGATTGCTGCCACATACATACAGATAGCTATGGCAATGTGCTTTCTTATGAGAAGGTGGATTGTGGGAATGGGTGTGGGTGAGAATAGCTTAGTCATAGACTTTAGGTTAAAACTTACACTAAACCTGTCGATGTTTCAAATTAATTGTTTCGGGTATTACTTATTATAATCGTTAAATGATGGTAATTCAAAACCCAAATAGATTTTTATGTTTGCCAACCCCTTTTTTTGTAAATCACTACCATACATTTTTTTATATCTCTTTTCATTATCATCCATCCAAGCGCAAACTAATATCGTTACTTATGCAGGTAATTTGGGCAAAGAGACATTCTATGATATCACTCAAATTACGGATGGTACTTTTTTAGTAACAGGATATACAGATAGTTTAACATGGATTCCTGCCGGTGTACCTGCTACACAATTGACTTATACTGGCTCCATACCCAATTCACAAGGAACCAATAGATATGGATTTATTTTGCACTTATCGGCTGACCTGCAGTCAGTGATTCGGGTAGTACATTTTCCCCGTGGTGCTGTAGAAGACATTAGATTTATCAAAACAACAACGCCATCGCACACAGCTACAGGCGATTTATTTATAAGTTGCAACACCGCTGCGCCTTACGCAAATAATGGTGGATATTTATTAGCTAAACTAAACAATAATTTTGTAGATGGACCACCTACGGCTTTGGTTTGGCATTATGCGGTGCCTGCTCAAGCTGGCATAAAAGATTATCATCCGTGGGATGTAACCAATGATGGTAAAACGTTTTTTATTATGGGCGAACATTATGGTCCCAATTGGAGCGCGGTATATTGTCTAAATGATGCAGGTCAAAGAACAGTTGTAGAAAACTGGCGTACACACTGGCTGCAAAACGGATCAGAATGGAGAGGGACACCTGCATCATCCCATCCACAAGGTATTGCTAATGTCAATCACAGCGGTATAGTCTTGAAAACTTGGGGAAGATGTGAGCTAAGATCATGGAGTAGCGAAGATTACAACCTTATCTATGCTGATGGAAATGGTGGTACCAAAAAAGGCAAATGGCCCCTAGATGTTTTATTTAATGGACCTTGTGACCCAGCCAGTCCTACTACTACTTCACCAGGTTATACTGGCTATTCTACAGGCAGTAACCCTGTGTATGGTGGTACATCTATTGTAGTAGATAAAAGAAATAATGATCTATATATCGGCCTTAACTTCCAAAGTAAACTTCCAGATAACAATCCAGATTTTGAGCCAGCTGTAATCAGTATGACGTCTGACGGCACCCTCAAATGGTGGTCTAGGTTATACCATGAAATAACACCTTCAGGGATGTATGTTAACTCGAGCCCTGATCAATATGTAGATGCTTTAGCTATCGATTATGCCAATGATAGACTAGCTGTAGGCGCTAGATGTCACGGCAATAATGTCGAAAACTTTTGGGAAGGAAATACCGTTGCTTCCGACCCTAGCACCTATGGATTTCAAAATGGATTTACGGGTACAAGTGGCAACATTCACATCACTTGGTTGGGCAAATTAGCTTTGGCAGATGGTGTACTGACCAATTCCACTTATATGGCAGAATACGCAGAAGGAACGGGCAGTCTGGGTTCGCCCCACCCTGATCCTAACCTAGATGGATGGCCAGATCCCAATAGTGGATGGCCAAATGTCAACACCACAAGATTGGCAAGAAACAATATCAAAGTGTCGAGTAGTGGAGACCTTTGTGTCATGGCGAGTGGACGTAGGACCATCACAACTGCCAATGCTTATCAAAAAATGGTCAAACCAGCTTATGGTGGTAAGAGTTGTTGGAATAATTTTGTAAGGGTGTATGAGGCTGATTTAAAAGTACCGAAATATTCATCTTTGGTCGTTGGTGTTTGGGATACTATCACCCAAGTAGGTGGTGACAATATAGAATTATTTGGTGTGTATAAAACTGGTTTAGGTGTGATATGTGTAGGGAGACAAAAAGCAGTAAATGGTGTTCCGTCAGGAAATAATCTACCTACTACAAATGTCTTACCTTGGGGAAAAAACATTCCTCAAAATGAAAGTGGTGTCTTAGTATATTATCAAGCCAACAATCTCATCAATCCTGAAGATGACATCTCATCGTCGATATGGACAGGAGAAGTAAATACCACTTGGGAAAACCCATCCAATTGGTCCAACAATGCCATTCCTTCATCCGAAAGTAAGGTGATCATTCCTTCATTGGCACCACATTTTCCCATTCTCAATAGCAATACTACGGTTAAAAAAATAGAATTAAAATCAGGCAGTTCGTTGATAATGCAGCCTTCTTCGTTTTTAAATGTAGATGAATGATGGGAAATGAATTTTAGTTGTTACCAAAGCTAAGCATAACTAATAACAAATGGAAATATGGCCTGCTCTGGTATTGCGACATTAGTAATTGGCTTATTATTTTCTTTTAAACATAAATAATAAAACGATCAAAGTAAATATCAATGGTAACCAATTAATCAAATTATACTTTTTAAATATATTGTAACTTAATTTTATGGTTTTAGGAAACTTTTCATCTAAAATAAATATATCAGTATTAACATTATTTTTAGTAAAACTATTTATGACACTAGTTCTAGAACAACTCACCAGGGTTAACATTTTTGGGTCATTAATCGCTTCGATATCTACATTTCGCCATCCGGTAAACTCATTGTGGGCAAAAACGATATAAATATTTTCTGACTTAAATAAATAGTAGCCGCAGGAATCCCCACCAATTACCAAGTTCATTTTAGATTCTTTAGATCCTTTCCATTTCTTTAAAACTTCAAATTCAACATTCAATAAGCTTCTTTCCCTATTTTCAAAATTATCAAGAAGTTCTAATGACACTAATTTCCCAATAAATATTTCATCAGCAGATGTCATGGCTTCATTGATATCCATAGTCACACATGTACATGCAACAAAGATCCCTGATGGATAAAAGAATAAACATATTAATATGAAATACTTCCAAAGCATTGATTTATATTATTATTCAGATTTTTATTTCAGGAAGAGCCCTTAAACTACAACTATTTTTTTACTTTTTTATTATCACCAACTTACTTATTTCAAAAATTAACCTATACAAAGCTTATTTTTTTTCAAACTTTTAATAGAAAGTGTTTGTAAAACTTATAATTCATCATTATCTCCTGCACTATCTATCTCACAGATAAAAGGTATTGAGAAGCCAATGAATCTTAGACATAAATTGTTCCGTTGCACGAAGACACGAAAACGTGGTATAAGACGACAAGTTCAGTAAGGTTTTATACCTTGGCAATCCATGCAAAACGACAATATAATTGTCATTTGCAGTTCTCTAATCATACTTTCTGATTATTTGCTTCAAAGCAGGTTCAACAGCCACAAAATGTGCACCTCCAAACACTACCATTATTCGGTCGTATTTTGTTAGTGCTTCTTCTATTGTTTTAAGTAAATGTTTATCTCTCACCATTTTTGAACTTCTGCCTATTTCACAGAGTTTGCCATTGTCTTTTAAGAAATCGTGCTTCTCTGTGGGAATATTATAAATATCAATCTCGGTACCAAAGAAATTTTCATATGCCTTGGTCATAAAACTGTACTCTTTTTCATGGGTATTCAAGTTTACATTTTCGCTTTCCAAATATTGTACAAAGTCTCTTTTGTAAGCTATTTCAATACCTTCTGTTGTATCTATCCAATTATTTTTATAAAGGGCAAAAAATCTTTCACAGCATGTGTAAAGTAAAACTTCCTCTCTATGGTATATTTTGAATAATTCGTTAAACTCATCAGAAGATACTAAATCACCATTCTCCATTTCTATATTTTGTTTGTCACATAAATATTTTAATTGTCCAAT
Source organism: Saprospiraceae bacterium (assembly GCA_035299145.1). Taxonomy (GTDB): domain Bacteria; phylum Bacteroidota; class Bacteroidia; order Chitinophagales; family Saprospiraceae; genus OLB9. The sequence continues at coordinate 60,403 of DATGWZ010000018.1, read as the reverse complement.
TTCGGCATCTACTTTTATTGCGTCATTTCTGCTAAGATAATGTTTGTCTTTAGCTACTTGCCCTCCTTCATTAAAAGCTATCTGTGGTTGTAATTGGTTAAAATAAAAATCAATAGTATCGGCTTGTTTTGTTATCTCTCTGGTATGTGCTGTTCCAATAAAAATCAGCTGCTTTTTACCTGAGTGCAATTTCAATACAAATGGAAAATTGTCAGCAGGGTTTCTCTCTAAAAACTTTGCTACTTCTAAGTAATCTTTTGTCTGATAAGAGTCATCTGTTTTTGATTTTGTTTGACAACCAAACATTAGAAGTCCTACTAAAAAATATACTAAATGTTTCATCAATCTCTCATTTTGTTAATGTGTCAACAAATGGCTCAAGGCCTAACCATTTCTAAAACAAAACTACAACACACTTGTAGTTTTTCCAAACTACTAAAAGAAAATCTAAGTAAAACTCATCATTCATCATTTTCTTCCTTACCAATGTGTGAGAAAGAAGATCAAAAGCAATCGATAACAATAATTTACTTCATTTAACCAATTATCATTTACATCTCAACCCGTTACATTTATGCATTCACAGGCGTACAAATTTCTAATAAAAAGCCATCTACATCCTGGATATATCCTACAGTTTGCCCCCAAGGTTTTTCTTTTGGTTCTTCAACGATGATTGCACCATGTTCTATGGCCTTTTCTATAACTTGATGTACATTTTCTGTTACCAATCCGAGTTCAATTCCAAAAGGTTTGTTGGCTTGTTTACTTACTACAAATCCATTGCGCAAGTTTGAGTTAGCTAATTCTAGGGAAGCAAACGAAATTGTGGTTTCACCTGTAAGAAGTTCACCAAAGTCATTTTCAGGTGTTATAAATTTTCTTTGAAAACCAAATGCAGATTCATAAAATTCAATCGACTTTGTAACATCTGCTACGTATAAAATTGTATATCCTAGCTTTACCATTTTTTGTTTTATTTAAAATATTGTAATGTTCAAAAGGTTTTAATAGTGCTGTCTTTTTATCTCCCTTCACATCGTCCAAGCTTCCTTGATATTAGCATTCACAAATTTTTCACCGTCAAAAATGCATAGGCCTTGCCAAGTACCGAACCAAAGTTGTCCTTTATTATCTTCATACATGCTAAGCACAAGATTTGCAGTTAATCCGTCTTTAGTAGTGTATAAGGTGAAAGTTGCTCCATCATATTTATATACTCCAACATTTTCTGCAGTAAACCATATATTCCCTTTTCTATCCTCCAAAAACCCACCTGCTTCTTCTCCTTTTATAATGCCATCTTTTGTAAAATTAGTGAAAGTAGTCCCATCAAATTTACTTACTCCTCCATACAATGTTCCAATCCAAATATTTCCTTTTTTGTCTTCAAAAAAACCGGCATTATCGTCAGTAAGTCCGTTTTTAGATGTCAAATGGGTAAACTTCCCGTTCTTGTATTTAAAAATTCCATTTCCATCCGTGGAAAACCACATCGTTCCACTTTTATCTTCCATAAACTGAAACACCAATTTATCAGAAAGCCTTGATTTGGAATCTTCAACTTTTATATCTGGCAATGAAAAAGGTGTAAACTTTTTGCCATCAAAAAGACTAATTCCAGCCGTCGATCCAATCCACATAAGACCACTTTTGTCAATTATTAAACCCCAAATTTCAGGATCATCACCTGGTAATCCTTCCTTTTTTGAAAAGGATGTAAATTTTTTACCATCGTATTTTATGAGTCCTTCACACGTTCCAAACCATATATTTCCTGCTTTATCTTCTATAATCGACAAAACCCTCATCCCTTTATTAATTCCTTCGATAGTCATTTTTTCAAGTAATTTACCATCGTAGCGTATAATCCCATCTCCATTCGTCCCAAACCAATAGTTCCCTTTTGTATCTTGATACATAGACCTTACAAACTCCCTGACCATACCATTAAGATTGGTGTGAATCTGCGGGAATGTTGTGTTATTTTTGTATATCAGTGGATTCTTTGTCACTATTTCTACCGGATCATTGGCAGATTTTTCTTTTACTTGTCCATTGCATGAAGACAATTGAAATGTTACCAATAAAAATATCCATGTATTTAACTTTAATCCCTTCATTTTGCTCTTTTAAAAATGATTTCTTAATTTATGTGGAAATGTTCGGTTTATTTTAAAGATGATAATAGACCTTTTTAACTTATTAAACCCCAAAAAAAACATCTTACCTCCTTGTTCAACTTAGAATTCTATACTTTTCATGATTACGCCTTTCCAATTTAATCCGAAACCAAAATCATACACATTTCCTTTTTCGTCTTTGTAAGGTTTTACGTCGTATGGCTTATCTTCTGCTTGGTTTTCGACAGTGATCATATCTTGTGGCATCTGCATAGGAAGCCTTGCTGAAGGCTCAGCATTACCCATGATGGTTTCTAAAATCGCTTGGTCTTGTACGCCATAATTGATCAATATAGCATCAGCATAAGGTTCTATTTCACTAAAAACCATAGGATTATAGGTAAGGACAGATACGATGACTGGCTTGCCTTTCATTTTATGATAGGTTTCTTGCACTAGCTTGGCATCGGTATGATTAGAAGCAATCGTCGTTTTATTTTTATAGCTGCGATTGGTAAAAGACTCTAGCGGATCTCCACCTGCTATACTTACTGTCCTTGCTTCTGTCGCTTTGTAAGTGCCATATTGCAAACTGATAGGAATGTATCCATTACCACCTTGTTCCAAATCCTTTTTGTCATAACCTATAGATGTTTTAGGACTTTCTATACATACCAAAGCGAAGTCAGCTTCATCGGGAATATCTGTGACGTTGTAATATTTTTTCACAACATTCATATTGACGGGATAATCTTCACTTTCTGGAGAAGGAGCACCTAGGAAGTTTCTGCCCGCCGGAACAAACCGTTTAGGAACATACACCGTTTTTTTGCTCTTTATCGGTAAGGCTTGATTTTTATTTTTTAGCAATACAATAGATTTAAGTTGGGCTTTATATCCTTCTTCCATAAACTCAGGCTTACCTACCAGATTTTTTGTTTCAGTAGGATTGACATATGGATTTTCGAAAAGACCGACATTAAATATATTTGTCAATAATCTTACTGCGGATTCTTCCATTCTTGCCCTCATTTTCTGCTCGCCGATTTCTTTCACTCCCATGTTATAGGCTTCTATGATAGGTTTTGCATCATTATTACCACCAAACTGATCTACACCTGCCATTAATATTTTATAATGTCTCTCTGCCACTGTGAGTTTATCTACTCCCCAAGATCGACCATCAATAAATTGATCAAGATGTTTTTGATCACCAGTGATGCCCCAATCTGTACATACTACCCCATTGTATTTGTACTTCACTCTTAGTAAATCTGTGATCAAGTATTTATTATAACTATTACCTACATTTTCATTGTTTTTTGGATCCTGATTCCAAGATATGGTATAATATGGCATGACCGCAGAAGCCATCTGAGTTTTACTTTTTAGTTTAAATGCTCCATCAATAAATGGAATAAGATGCTCTGAAAAATTGTTGCCAGGATACACTGCAAATTTACCACTGCCATAATGAGCGTCCCTTCCCGCTTCTCCAGAACCACCGCCAGGCCAATGTTTGACCATAGCATTCACACTTTTTAATCCCCAATTGTCAGACTGAAAACCTTCGCAATACGCTTGACCCATTGCAGCCGATAATTTTGGGCCTTCGCCAAAAGTACCATTGTACCTACCCCAACGTGGCTCAGTTGCAATGTCCACTTGCGGAGACAAAGCAGTGGTGATACCAAGTGCTCTGTATTCCTGTGCTGCTATCTCTCCAAAACGTTTGACCAATGATGGATCGAACGTGGCAGCCAATCCTAATGAACTAGGCCACATAGATATTTCACCTCCTGCAGCAGCATCATATTCTGCACTTGCCTTAGTACCATGTCGTGGATCTGAACTGTTATTAGCGGGAATACCAAAGCCTATAGATTCACAATAAGTCTGAAGATTGTTATTCCATTTTGCTGCAATCTCAGGTGATGAGACGGTAGTCAATAAAACGTGTCTTAGATGATCTTCTTTCAAAAATTTGATCTGTTGGTCTGTAAGCAGACTCGGGTCTATTTCGCCTTCTTTGAATGGTTTACCTCCATAGGTACCAGCAAAATAGCCTCCGGCCCGTGCGGGAACAGATTGATGAGAAGAATATAACATCAAACCTGCGATCTCTTCTACACTCAATTTAGAAGCCAGATCTTTAGCTCTCTCAGCAGTTGATAATCTCCAATCTTCGTATTTATCAAGTATGCCATTCTTATTTAAATCTTTAAATGCTAAACCATTGACAGTAAGAATTTTTACACCAGAATTATGTCCATAGCCAAGTATTTTCCCATCATTTGGATTAGTGATTTGATGATAAGTTTCGAATTTTGCTTCTTTCCATTGGTTTTGGGCAAACAAAGTAGAAGACATTAGAAGCAAGATAGATAAAATTTTAAGACTATGGATCATGATTTTGATTTATATAAATGAGATTAACAAATAAATAATCAACGAAGTTTAAAGCCCATAAATACGATCAAAGTTGAGAACCGTTAAAATGCATAAGTTGCTATTGTCTCCGATAAAACTTCAGCTACATCTTTGAAGATCTTGATAACCATCCACTTGCACAATGACTTGAAGTTCCCTGTATAAAAATAGATGTTTGTAGCTAATTATATTTACTATCCTAAGTTATGTCGGTATCACCAGATTGACGGTAGTTCCTTTGCCAATTGTGGCGTCATAATTTATTGTCCCACCTAAAAAATTTACCCTAGATTCGATGCTTTTAATGCCCATCCCTTTATTTGTAGCCAACTCCTTTACATCCATACCTTTTCCATTGTCTTCTACCATAAGATGCAATTCTGATTCGTGACTAAAAATTTGCATCATTACATGGCTGGCATCTGCGTGTTTGACAGCATTGGTAGTGAGTTCTTGAAAAATACGATATAACATGATTTTTTTATCATCTGTGAGTTTAGTTTCATCAAAGTTAAAAATTTCCAATTCACAAGTTAATCCTTTTGCACTCAAAGAAAGTTTCAAATCTTCTAATGCACCTGTAAGACCACTTATAGTAAGAGAGTGAGGCACCATATTGTGGGCAATTCTTCTTACTTCACCACATGCTTCGTCAATGAGTTGATTGGTTTTTGCATACATGTTTAACGCACTGATTTGATCTATTTCCTTTTGGATCGCATTAAAATGTGCTTTCACAGTGGTAAGTAAACCACCTAAACCATCGTGCAAATCTTGTGCTATTCTCAATCGTTCTGCTTCCTGACCTTCTATCATAGATGATAATGAAAGTAGCTTGTTTTTCTGATTTAAATCCTCTATTTGTTGTTGTTGAATAGTGATCTCTTTCTCCATCAATAGGGTTTGGTATTGTTTCTTTTTTTTGAATAAATAAAAAAATAGAAGACCTAAACATGCTGCTATCAAGAATGATGCAATGATGACATTTCTTATAAAGTTTGCATTTTTTAGTTTAACATCTCTTATTTCAATTTCTTGTTGTTGCTCATGTGTTTTGAATTTCACTTCACTCTCAGCTATATTATTTTCAAGTATTTGATTGTATGTGGAATCCAAGATTTGAATATAACTTTCCAAAGATGTATAAGCGTCTTGGTGCATTCCAGCTTTTTTATAGGTTTCGTACATCTGCCAATGCAAAGATTTATTATTGGTAGCACTTGGTTCTGATTTGGCTTGTTTCAACAGTGCAATAGCTTTTGCGTGTTCGTTTATACTAGTATAATTTTCGGCTAATGCCATTCGAGTCGTAGATGGGTCTACTTCTTTTACTTTTTCGAGTTGTTTAAGTCTTTGTTCTAATACCTTGATCGCTTCTTCTTTTGTATCAAAAAATGACATCAAACCTATATGTTCGGCATCAAAAGGCTGTGTGGATTTTCCAGCCTTTTTAAACTTTATATATTCATCTATGTATTTTTCAAAATCTACTTTAGGCCCTCGGTTTTTTTTGGCTATAATGAGTGTGTGTAATAAAAAACCTTTGTCCATCCTGTTAGCGGGATCTACGAAGTCATAAGCTTTAATCAAATTTTCATCTGCTCTTTCATAATCCTTTAAACTCAAATAAACCAAGTATTTTGTATGGTAGGGCATCCAGTAATATTTTGTCATGTCATGCTTTCTGAAATGCTGCATCGCTAAATCCGCATAAATCATGGCAGAATCCAGCTTATTTTCAAAAGCAAAACTACTAGCTATGGAATTGTAAAACCTTCCTAACATAGGATGGTCAGCTTTCATTTTGATTGTCATTAGAATCCCAGCTTGGAAATAAGTCTGCCCAACGGAATAATAACCCTTATTTGCCCAAATACTAGCATATTGGAATGCATTGCTAATTTTTTTGTCTGTAGTCGGATGACCAAATATCAGTGCTTCCAATGGTTCGGTACAGCTAACATTAAAATCACATTTTTCAACAATCTCCGTAATGACTTTATTGGATTCTTTTACATCTTCTATTTCCACATATTTGCTGATTAATGCTTCAATTTGACCATTAGAGAATAATGGTATGAAGAGCAGCATGGCACAAATAAACTTCTTTTTTAGAGCATACCAAATGTCAATGTTAGGAAATAGTCTAGCCACCATACAATTCAATTATCTCCTTTAATAATATCATACTCTAGGGCTACTCTGACTAAACCTGCTGTGTTTTTTACACCTAATTTTATCATAATATTCCGTCTATGTGTCTCTACTGTCCCAAAACTAATAAAAAGTTTATCCGCAATTTCTTTGGTAGTAAGTTCATCTAAGATAAAAGTGAGAATTTCTTCTTCACGTCTGCTCAGTTTTGGAAATGGTGAGTTGTAAATTTTAGGTTGGTTATTTTGTGCAAGAAGCAGTAATTCATTAATTTCAGAACTCAAATATCTTTTGCCATTAACTACATCCTGAATAGCTGAAATGATCTCGTCTTGACCAGCATTTTTATGTAAGTATCCTACTGCTCCGTTTTTCAACATTAATTTGACCAAGTTAACCTCGGCGATCATGGACAAGGCAATAATTTTGATGCTTGGATATTCCTTTTTGATAATTTTGCAGGCTTCTATACCATTCAACTCAGGCATATTGATATCCAATAAAATAACGTCAGGTTGCTCTGCTTTTAAATAAGTTAATAAACTATTGGCTGAATTACATAATTGTACAATGTGGATATCAGGATGCGTATTCAACAGAAGTTGAAGCCCTTCTAGCACCATTTTGTGATCGTCCGTAATACAAAGCTTGATCAAAATTTGTGTTTTATTTTACAAAGATATATGTTTTGTATTTCTACCATCAATTTTCTTTAAGTCTTGCTTCTAATTTAGCTTCTAAAGCAGCGAATTTAGTATCGTATGATTTTAATGTCATCTCAAGTTCATGTACTTTTGCCTGTTGAGACATGATCAGTTTTTGTTGTTCTTTGATGGAATTTACGAGAACTGGTATTATTTTTTCATAATCCATCGACCAAAGATCCACCTGCTCATCTTTTGGTTTGGAAACCACTTCAGGTATGATGTCATACATTTCTTGCGCTATGAAACCTATAGCTTTGGCGTATTCATTTTTGATGGTAAGTACACCATTTTCAAACGAACTAGCATAGTGATGATAGCTGACAGGATTCATTTTCATCAATTCTGTCAAACCATAAGTAAGCGATTTAACTTCCTTTTTCACCCTTTGGTCAGAATAAACATCCCAAGCAAATGCCCTGCCTCTACCCTGTCCATTGGCAGTATTATTTTCTAGTTCAATCCTATAGGTAGGCGTAACGACACCGAATCCAACTTGATTGTCAAAATAAGTATCATTGGCGCTAACACCTGTATTATTTGACCCTATAGATATGCTACCATTGGAATGTACCCTAAATTTAGTATTTCCCCCTACTTCTACATGAAAGGCGCTTTCTGATGTAGATGCATTCACATGTAAAACATCTTGTGGATTGGCTGTCCTAATACCTATTCTATTTTGGCTTGCATCTACCAACAACATATTGTCAAATAACTGTGACTTTACTTGTAGATCACTGTCAGTATTAAAGTCATTCATTATTATTTTCCCTTTAGCAAAGATGGCAGCATAAGCTTCACTTCCTCCGTCAGCGTTAAAATAACCTGCTATATTTTTACCCATTGTGGATGTGCCGAAAACAATATTATAGGTACCATACTTGTCACCACTCCCTACACTATTGATACTATTGAAAGTACCATAATGTATGCCAGTACCCGATCCGGAGAGATAATTATAAGTGCCTCTATGGTCACCATTCCCATCGTTATCTATATTATTTAGAATACCATAATGCGTACCATCACCTATAACATTAATATTATGTCTTGTGCCAAATTGAGCCGAGTTAGAAGATCCTTCCATTTGGCTGAACACACCATAATTTTCACCAGCTTCTGTGTTAATAAAGTTTTCAATGGCCATATGTATTCCCGTAGCACTTGCCTCTCCATATATCTCATTTTTTGTACCTACTTGCTTATTGGCACTGAAAGCATTAATTTGATTATGTGTAGCGATACTTTGTCCTGAACCATTGTGATTGATAAAATTAAAAACGCCTTTTGACAATCCAGAGCCAAAATGGTCTAGATTATTTAACATTCCTGTGATGGCCATATTATTATTTAGACCAGCAAGTAAATTATTATAATTGCCAAATTGGGCTGCGGCCATTCCAGTATTGATATCCGTATAGGTGCCATATTGGATACCTGTTCCATTGCCGGACAATTCATTCATGGTGCCATAATGTGCCGCGCTGCCCGTATTCGTAATGGTGTTATTACTTCCTATTTGGATACCTGTACCAACACCGCTCAGGGTATTTTCTACACCAGTATGCACTCCAGAACCAGTTCCATTTAAGATATTTTTGACTGTTTTGTGGACTCCATTTCCTGTATTAGAAATTTCTGTACTTGTTCCTAACTGTTCGCCGATACCAGCACCTGTCAGCAAATTTTCAGTGGCAGTATGTTGACCTGAACCATTGCCCGCAATAGTATTAAATACACCTTTGAGTGCAGATGGAGAAGCAACAGCCAAACTATTGTAAGTTCCAAAATGTGTACCAGTACCATTACCACCTAAAATATTAGAAGTACCAAAATGATTGCCAGCGCCAGCTCCATTTAAAAAAGAATAAATACCGTAATGATGGCCAGGACCAGAATTTGAGATGATTTGATTTATGCCAAATTGATTGCCAGTCCCCATACCTGTAAGTTCATTGTTTATACCATAATGTATCCCAGACCCAGATCCACTTATTTCATTTTCAATGCCATAATGAATGCCAGTGCCCGTACCAGAGAGTATATTTTTCATACCATGATGCGATGCATTGCCAGTATTAGAGATAGAGAGGTAATTCCCATATTGCTCGCCAGTACCATTTCCAAAAAGCGTATTATGTACTGCATAATGTATACCATTCCCTGATCCATTTAAGCCATTTTTATTTCCGATATGTAGACCATCTCCAGTATTTGAAATATTATTCTCACTTCCATATGCACTACCATTACCTGTCCCCATTAAGCTATTGCTTATCCCAAATTTTTGACTAGCACTACTACTATTAATGGAATTAAAGATTCCTCCTTGCATGCCATCACCAGGACCAATAATATCGTTTTTGATACCAATATGCTGTCCAGACCCTATACCATTCAGTAGATTATAAATACCAAGGTGTTCCCCATTGCCTGAGTTAGATATTTCCTGATCTATCCCGTATTGAGCAGCAGTACCCGTTCCCATCGAAGCGTTACCACTTAAAACATTTCGAATGCCTCTATGCGTTGCTGTCCCATTATTAGATATTTCTTGTTCAATGCCAGTTTGTAAACCGATACCATTACCAGATATCTCATTGTTGATAGCATAATGTGCTCCACTTCCACTATTATCTATTTTGGTAAAAACGCCATTATTCACATCATTAGATGTTCCAGTAAGATAATTATAGGTACCAAAAAAATTACCAGAGTTACTGTTCAAATAATTGTAAGACCCAAACTTTGGTCCTGATCCTATTCCATCTAAAAAATTATAATTACCTACACTTGAATTTATAGTATTACCCTTTACTTTATTGTATGTCCCAAATGCATTACCATTCCCAATCTTATTGAGATTATTAAAAGTACCGTATACTTGTGAGTGCAGTGCAGCATTACCAGTCATTACATTACTAATACCAATGGCAGTATCTGCTAACGATACACTATTGACATTATGAAGGACTTTAAATGTTTTGAGCCCATTGGTAACTTCAGCATTCTGACTGTATATATTCGTTACATAAATTTGCAATAAGATGGAAAATAATATGGCAGGCAATAATTGATAAGTTTTCATGTTTGATTTTTTTATTATGAAAATAAAGATCAACAAAAGTATAGTTAAACCTTTTCCATACCATCCATTAAAACACGGAGTACTGAAAAATCTATGATTTCATGGAGGTTACATTTTGAATAAGTTTCTTTGACAATCATTTTTAATGCATCAACATTTCCACAACTCATCCTCCATATTCTACAACTGAGTCTATTTTTTTTGATCATCAATCTAGGTTACTCCACCTTTGTGTCATAATTAAAATATCATGCAGCAAATACTTTTTATCCTTTTCCTTTTTTGTAGCTCAGCCATTATTGCACAGTCAGACATTAAAGGTCGAGTCTTAGATCAGCAAGGTATGGCTATCATCGGCGCCAATGTATTTATCGAAGGTAGTTATGATGGATCAGTCACAGACGAAAATGGAGATTTCCAGTTCAAAACGTCAGAAACAGGTGCCCGAACACTTGTCATCAGCTATCTCTCTTACGAAACATTCAAAAAAACAGCTGATGTGTCTGTTTTAACTGGACTTACCGTCAAATTAAAAGAAAGTGTGACATCATTAGATGCAGTGGTTATAACAGCAGGAACCTTTGAAGCAGGTGACAAAGCAAGAGTATCTGTTCTAAAACCACTCGATATTGTCACTACCGCAGGTGCAGCAGGCGATATCATCGGAGCATTGACCACATTACCTGGCACACAGACCGTCGGCGAAGATGGAAGATTGTTTGTCAGAGGTGGTGAAGCCAATGAAACACAGACATTTGTAGATGGTATGCGAGTCGCACAACCTTATGGACCTACAGCTAATAATACGCCTACACGAAGTCGTTTTTCACCTTTTTTGTTTAATGGTGTGTCGTTTTCCACAGGGGGATATAGTGCGGAATACGGCGAAGCGTTGTCTAGTGTTTTATCTTTGAATACCGTAGCCGAACCTACTCAAAATCAAACGGATATATCTTTAATGACAGTAGGCCTAGGCCTAGGAAAAACAAAAAAATGGGACAAACAATCCGTTACTTTTAATTTGTCTTATATCAATCTCGGACCATATCAGAAAATCGTGCCACAAGACTTAGATTGGAATAAACCTGTACAATCAGGTGGCGGTGAAATCGTCTATAGATATAAATTCAAAAATGGTCTTTTGAGAGCTTATGCAGCTTTTGATGGTTCACAATTGGATATCAATGAAGCTGACGTCAACCAAAAGGACAAAGTAAGATTTGCTCTCAAAAATACCAATACTTATGGCAATATCACATACAAAGGTACCTTGGGACAGGATTGGCTGATCCATACAGGCCTTAGTTTCGGTCAGGGAACTAACAAAATTGGCATCAATCAAGACAAATTAAATAACACCGAAAATGCAGTTCACGCCAAACTAAAACTGACACGAACCATCTCGGATAGGATTTCAATTTATGGTGGATTGGATTACTTTTATACAGATTTTGATGAAAAATATACGGAATCAACGGGTTCAACTTTCCTTTTGGGATATGTCAATCATCTAGGCGCTGCTTACATCGAGTCAGACATTTTTTTAAGCAAAAAGCTAGCATTCAAGATTGGTGGTCGGGCTTCGCGTAATGATTTATTGGACGAAATCCACTTTAACCCGAGAGCATCCATGGCTTATAAAGTATCCAAGTTGAGTCAGTTTTCTTTTGCTTTTGGTGACTTCACTCAAACACCTGTCATAGATATTGTCAAGTTTAATCAAAATGTCAATTCTGAGCGTGCTCAACATTATATTCTCAATTATCAGTACAATAAAGAAGGACGTTTACTTCGTACAGAAGCCTATATCAAAGATTACAGCAATCTTATAAAATACAATACCGATGGTCCCCAATACAATGCTATCTATAATAATAACGGTAGTGGATATGCCCGTGGCTTTGATCTATTCTGGAGAGATAGCAAGACTGTCAAATATACAGATTACTGGATTTCGTACTCATATATTGACTCTGAACGTGATTACCAGAACTTCCCTGTGCAAGCCACACCTTCATTTATTGCCAATCATACACTCTCTATTGTCACCAAACATTGGATCGAAAAACTAACTTCGCAAATCGGCTTTTCATATACCGTCAATTCAGGCAGGCCATATCATAATCCCAATGAAAATACCTTTATGAATGGTAAAACCAAAGCTTTCCAGAACCTAAGTTTCAACTGGGCCTACCTGATAACGCAACAGAAGATTTTGTACTTTTCTGTATCCAATATCTTAGGCACCGACAATGTATTTGGGTATCAATATGCCAATGCGCCTGACATGGATGGACAATACCAAAGACGTGCCATCGGACAGCCTGCTGATCGGTTTGTATTCCTGGGATTTTTCTGGACCATCAGTGCCGATAAAAATAAAAATCAATTGAATAATTTGTAATATCCTGCTCTGAAAAGTTGTCTGAAGAACAAACATTATAGATAGGAATCAATGGTTTAATAGAGATCACAAACATCATCACAACTCATCCTCCATATTCAACAGTTCGGTCACATGTTTTTGTACGCACTTCAGGAAGCTCTTACTTTTGACTTATAATTAAAAACATAGTTCAATGAAACACCTTTTAACAACAATCGCAATCTTCGTGGGTATAATCAGTTATGCACAAACCAATACACTCACGGTTACTCTCACCAACTTTAAAAACAATCAAGGCAAGGTCATGGTAGGTATTTATAGTGGCGCCAATACTTTTATGAAAAAAACGATCTACAGCAAAGTAGGTGAGATCAAAGCCAATACAGCCAAGGTTGTATTTGAAAACATACCTGATGGTGAGTATGCGATTTCACTTTATCATGATGAAAATAGTAATAATAAATTGGATAAAGGTTGGTTTAGCATTCCTAAAGAAGGATATGGATGTTCAAACGATGCCAAAGGAAACATGGGACCACCAAAATACGAAGATGCCAAGTTCCAACTAACTAATCATAAAAATATGACCATAAAAATCAATAATTAAACATTCACCAATTCTTCTAAACATTAAAAAATGAGTCCACTTCGAAAAGTTAAAATAAAAAAATGCCACTAAGACTCGAAGTCCCTAAGGTCCAAAAGAATTAAGTAATACTTGATTGAAACTAGCGATACTTTGTGTTTTTGTGCCTTTGTGGCTAAATTATACTTTTCGGAGATGGATCAAAAATCAACATTAAACAATTAAACATTAAACAAACAATCATGAAACATTTAATCGTATTATTATTCGTTACTATTAGCTTCTCCACATTTGGTCAAAGCACTTATGAAAAAGGAATGCAAACCGCTATGGGCTTTTGGTCTGAAGGCAAAAATAGTGAAGCTGTTGCCATGTTCGAAAGAATAGCAGCTGCTGAAAAAGACAATTGGTTGCCCAACTATTATGTGGCTTTGGTAAGTACTACCACAGCATTCGCAACCAAAGATAAAACACAAGTCGATGCATTGCTAAAAAAAGCACAAGCTGCATTGGATCTTGAATTAAAAAAACAAGCCAACCATCCTGAATTATTGGTTATGCAAGCGATGATTCACACAGCTTGGATAGCTTTTGATCCTATGACAAATGGGATGAAACTGTCAGGTACGGTCATGGAAATTTATGGTAAGGCAGAAGCCATCGCTCCCGAAAACCCAAGGGTTGTGCTCAGTAAAACAGAATTTGAAATGGGTTCTGCTAAGTTTTTTGGAACAGACATCAAACCTTTGTGTGCAAAAGCAGAAAAAGCTATCGAATTTTTTGCTACTTTTAAGCCTGAAAGCGCTTTTCATCCTAATTGGGGATTGGACAGAGCGCAATCTATAGTAGCAGCTTGTAAGTAAATCGTAAAAACCAAATAAAGACATCTTGCAAAAGGAATTCAAATATATCACAAGATTAGTCGCCACGGGAATCATCGTCGGGATAGGTATTTCTGTGATCATTACCATTCTCAAAGTACTAATGGGCGTAGACTTGAGTTGGGACAGAAAGATGCTGGTAGAATTTGGTTATAGTGTGTATTTTGGTTTGGTTTTGACGATCATTAATAGTACCTTTTTTGATTATTTAAATCACAGGGTGCAGTGGAATGAGCAAACAGAAAAATATAGGGTAGCTATTGGTTTTTTAGGAAGTATTCCAATAACCATGATGGGTGCTTGGTTGGTCCGCCTAACTATTGAAGTTGGTATTAATGACAAATCATTTCAATCATTTGTCCAGGCACAAAAATTCAGTAGTTATCTACCCATTCTGATCATCACCTTTGTGGTTTCGCTGTTTTTTCATGCTGTATTTCTTTACAGAAAATTACAAGAAAACAGGGTCAAAGAACAAAAAATAATTGCAGGAAATGCATCTGCTCAGTTTGAAACATTAAAGAATCAAATCGACCCACATTTTTTATTCAATAGTCTGAATGTATTAAGTTCGCTGATAGAAGAGAATCCAGAAAATGCCCAAAGATTTACCACGTCGTTATCCAAAATTTATCGATATGTGCTAGATCAAAAGGACAAAGAACTGGTGCCTTTAAAAGAAGAATTGAACTTTGCAAAGACGTATATGAAGTTACTCAGTATGCGTTTTGAAAACAGTCTGACCTACAGCTTGCCTGATGCCATTATTGATGATGATGCCAAAGTAGTGCCTTTATCGTTACAGTTGCTACTAGAAAACACCATAAAACACAACATCGTAAGTGATATGCAACCGCTACACATTACTATCACTGTAGAAGGCGATTATCTTGTAGTGTCTAATAATCTTCAGAAAAAAGAAGTCTTACAAGGTGGTAGCGGTGTAGGTTTACAAAACATTATCAGTCGATATGCTATCTTGACGGAAAAGCCTGTGATAGTCGATTCTGATGACGCCAACTTTATGGTCAAAATACCGATATTGACCAAAGAAATAAATTTGATTAACCATAAAAAATATAATGAAGTGGACGCTTACTTAAAAGCAAAAAAACAAGTCAAAGATATCAAAGACTTTTATGGAAATCTGATTTCGTATTGTTTTGTCATACCATTACTTGCATGGATTAATTATCAGACATCTTGGGAGTTTAAGTGGTTTGTTTTCCCAATGCTTGGATGGGGACTAGGCGCGGCATTACAAGCTTTTACAGTATTTGGCTATGGCAGAACTTGGGAAGAAAGGAAAATAAGTGAACTGATGCAAAAACAACAAAATATTAATCAACGAAAATGGGAATAATCATGAATAATGTAGATCAAGAAATAGCTTACGAAGCAGCACAAAAAAAAGTAAAAAAGTTAAAAGGTTTTTACATCCATTTATTGGTTTATCTAGTGGTCAATGTAATGATCATTTATGCCAATTACACTTACAGCAAAACCACTGCGTCACTATTTGAATTCAGAAATTTCTCTACTGCCTTTTGGTGGGGAATAGGTTTATTAGCGCACGGTTTCAATGTCTTTAGTGTAGATCTAATATTTGGCAAAGATTGGGAAGAGTGCAAAATCAGAGAGCTCATGAATAGAGAAAAGGAAAATAATGATTTTGTGTAAATCCAACAAATTATGACCACCATCATCATAGAAGACGAAAAGCCCGCAGCACGTATGCTTCAACGCAAACTGGAAAAACTTAATATTCCAGTTCAAGTCATGTTACATTCGGTCAGAGAAGCAGTAGAATGGTTTCAGCAAAATCCACATCCCGATTTGATCTTCTTGGATATACAGTTGTCAGATGGGTTATCTTTCGAAATTTTCGAAAAAGTCAACATCCAAAGCCCAATCATCTTTACTACAGCGTATGACGAGTATGCGCTGCGAGCTTTTAAACTCAATAGCATTGACTATCTATTAAAACCCATAGATGAAGATGATCTAGAAGTAGCCGTAGATAAATATAAAAAACTGATTGCTCCTAAACCTGCCATTGATATGCAGATGATCCGTCAATTGTTTACTTCGTCTCAGGCTCCAGAATATAAAAAAAGATTTAGTGTTAAAGTGGGCGATCACATCAAAATCATTCCAATCGAAGATGTAGAGTTGTTTTACAGCGAATTTAAAGGCACTTTTCTACACACCTTTGAAGGTAGGACCTTTTTGCTAGACACTACTTTGGAAGCCTTAGAAAAAGAGCTAGAACCCACACAATTTTTCCGTGTCAGCCGCAAGTATATCATCGCCCACACAGCACTGAAAGATATCGTCGTATACAGTAATTCCCGTCTCAAACTCACCCTAAAGTCCTACAATAAAGAAGAAGTCATTGTCAGTCGTGAACGCGTGGGAGAGTTTAAGGAATGGTTGGGATAAAGGTTTATACCTGTCCAAACACATACCACATCTCCTCTCCTATTTGCAAGCTGCGCTCTGCATATTTGGCATCCATGAGATCGGTATGGTCAAACACCTTTGGGTCATCATATTTAACTGGAAACCTAACTTCTGCACCGAAAACAATGGGACATGCTTCATCCGCAGAGTTACATGTGACGATGGCAGCGTAATTTGCTGAAGGATTAAAAGCGTGGCTGTATGCTTTGGAGAAACAGATAATGGGATGTTCGTTTGGTGCGTATTTTAGAGCATAAACGGGATTAGGTGTTTCTGATAATTGGAGTACATCAAAACCTTGGTTTGTTAAGGTTTGTGCTACTTTGGGGAACATCGCAGTCGCTTCCGTACCTCCAGAATAACAACATACATCTTTGATACCAAAATGGTAAGCCATCGTTTGTGCCCATATCTGTGATAAATGGCTACGTCGCGAGTTGTGTGTACAAATAAAATTGAGTCTGATGGTCTCGCCTTTAGAATGCTTATCACGGATATAATCTGTGAGTAGTGCTAAAACTTCTTTGCGTTCAGAAGGTATATTTTCAGCAGAAAAGGTTTGGATGATGGATGCTATATTTGGATTCATGTTTTTGTTATTTTTATTATTTCAATACTCTTTAGTGCAGCTTTGCTGTATAGAGCACAAAGATTTCACTTAGATCACTCGGCTTATAGTTATGATTATTGGTTACTGTTGTCGTATTAATATTTCCATTTATTGGCCAAAGCCACCAAGGACAACATGACTGGTACTTCTACCAACACGCCTACCACCGTCACCAATGCAGCAGGCGAATGCAATCCAAAAAGCGCAATCGCCACTGCCACTGCTAATTCAAAAAAATTGCTCGCACCTATCATGGCTGCAGGCGCGCAAATCGGGTGTGGAAGATTCAGTTTCTTTCCTGCAAACCAAGTAAGAAAAAATATAAAGTAAGTTTGGATGATTAATGGAATGGCTACCAATAATATGATAAACGGATTGCTAATGATGTTCTGCCCTTGAAATGCAAACAACAATATCAGCGTAGCTAATAATGCAATGATAGATACCGGTTTAAATTTAGGTAAAAATGAATTTTCAAACCATTCTTTCCCCTTGCTATTGACAACCAATTTTTGGGTCAACCAACCAGCCACTAATGGGATGACCACAAAAATCACCACACTACTGATCAGTGTATCATAAGGAATCGTAACATCCGTTATACCCAATAAAAATCCAACTATAGGCACAAATGCCACTAAGATGATCAAATCATTGACTGATACTTGCACCAAAGTGTAATTGGGATCACCATTGGTAAGGTAGGACCACACAAAAACCATTGCTGTACATGGAGCAGCTCCCAAAATGATGGCACCAGCTATGTACTCACCCGCTTGAGCAGGATCGATCCAGGCACCGTACAATTTAGTGAAAAATAT
Source organism: Saprospiraceae bacterium (assembly GCA_035299145.1). Classification (GTDB taxonomy): domain Bacteria; phylum Bacteroidota; class Bacteroidia; order Chitinophagales; family Saprospiraceae; genus OLB9. The sequence goes on along the minus strand of DATGWZ010000018.1, from coordinate 42,154 downwards.
CCATGCAAAAAATGCCATGGTAAAAGGCTTGATAATCCAATTGACTACAACTGTCAAGATGATGCCTTTGGGACGTTTTTTAATGTCTTTAATACTACTAAAATCTATCTGCAACATCATAGGATAGATCATCAACCATATCAGTACAGCAATGGGTAGATTAACTTTATAAATTTCCATTTTGCTTAATACTTCCATACTACTTCCTGCAAAATGACCAAGTAATATTCCAGCACCAATACATAATGCTACCCAAACAGTCAGGTATTTCTCAAAAAAGCCGATTGATTTTGTGTCTTGATTGCTCATATTCTAAATTAATATTTTACCACTAAGGGCACAAAGAATTTCACTAAGGTCATTAAGATTTCCACTAAGAACCACTTAGTCTCTATATTCGTATTCTCAGTGGTGATTACTCACACAATATCACACCATCCTTAGTAAATTCTGTCGCCAAACTATCTGCAAAAAAACTGGCAAATAATACAGATGCAACTGCATAGTTCTGTCTATGGATACAGTATTTCGTTTTAGGTGGATTGATTTCTCCTTGGATAAGACCTGCATCTTTTAGTACTTTGAGATGTTGGGATAGCGTGCTATTGGCGATGGGCAATTCATCAGATAAGTCTCCATGATAGCAACAAGACTGTGACGATAGCAACTCCAAGATCGCTACTCTGACCGGGTGACCCAATGCATTGGCAAAGATGGCAATTTGCTCTTGTTTCTCTGTATATTTCTTAACTAAAGCTGTCATGAATAAAATATTTATTCGCAAAAGTACGAATAGTTATTTATTGTTCGTCATATTGCGAAGGAAAAATTTATGAAGTTGTTGCATTCCAAAATATAAATGGGCCGAAAACTTCAAGATCTATGACTATTTCAAAACAAAATGTCACAAAAATATTTGCTAAAAGTGAAAGATATTTTATCTTGCTATCTTTATAGATTTAATTTATATAGCCAACATATACTATAATGATTTACCATTGGACACCGATATTTCCATCTTTTCTGAAGACAAAACAACCTTATAAAGAAGAACCATTGAAATGAAATATAGCCAATGCCATGATTTACCCTAATACAAATTATAAAACAACATCAAATCGATTCTTATCGTTATATGCTTTAAAATTTAAATAAAAGCAATTCACCTGAATTCATAATTACATTCACCAAAAAGTAAAAATAACAAACTATGGGTACACATCAAGATTTTTGGCAATGGTTTGCTAGTCAAGCAAATATTTTTTTCAACAGTATCAAAAATAATGATAATGTAGAAGATACTTTTGTCACACCTATGAGTGAACAACTCGATAATATAAGAGAAGGTTTCTATTTTTTGGCTGGTATGTATGACGAGAATACAGTAGAACTGGTCATTACGGCAGATTGTAATGTTAAAAATATCGTTTTTGTAGAAGAATTAGTAGCAGACGCACCTAAAGTAGAAGGATGGAATATTATTGCACTCAAACAACCCAGTCCAGCAGCAGCATATGGTCTGACCTTGGATGGTTACACCTTTGATGCTGATAAAATGTTTTTCTTTTCTAATGACCATTACTATTATCCTGACGAGATAGACATCACCATTGTACATGTAGATTTGAATGATGAAAATATCAAACAAGTAACCCTTGGTGTCAATATGTTTCTTGATAATTACCTGGGCGAATTGACCTATGTAAATATTTTAGATAATCTTAAAATCATGGGACTTAAGGGTGCTCCGAGTGATTTAGTACCAATCACAAAACTAGTAGATTTCTTGAGATGGAGACTAAAAGAGTTTATCGAAAAATACGATGGTACTTGGTACGATAATGATGAAAATCATGACGTCTATGAAGGTGAATTGGAAAATGGAATGCCTTATGTTGCCACCATAGATACCCAACTATTGTCTTGGGAAAGAAAAGCGTCACATCCTTGGGTAGCTATTTTTACTATTAATTATGAAGGTGATCCAGAAGATGGAATGCCAAATGATGAAGATATGGAAAATTTAGATAAGATAGAAAATCTGCTATTAAATATCTTGTCTGCCAAAAATGGAAATATCTATCTAGGGAGAGAAACAGCGGACAGTGTAAGGGAAATATATTTTGTCTGTAAAGGCTTTCGTGCTGTTTCTAAAGTATTTGATAGAATACAGACGATTCACAGCCTCGTATATGACATATCTTATGAAATTTATAAAGACAAATATTGGCAAACTTTCGAAAGGTATAAAGAATAATCGAAAACAAAATCCTCTTGTTCGCTTTTGGTGGGAGAGCAGAATACTTTGTGTAAACTCACTTTTAGTTTTTAATTCTTATGATTTCCTAGCTATCACGGTGGTATGTTCCTCCACTTCCACTGCTGTTTTAGTATATTCTACTTTAAACACCTGCATCTCTGAAAAATTATTTTCAATGATTTGAGATAGGATATCGTCTAATAGATGGTAATAAAAATAAACACTTTCGCCAGTACTTCCAGTCTGATAGCCAGATTTTTTCGGATCACCTTCTACAAAACTAAGGTAAATTAACCCACCATCATTAAGTAAGTTAAAACAGTCTTTAATCAATTTTTCAGTTTCGATCTGAGACAAATAAGGTATACAAAAGCCACAAATAATACCATCATAATTCCCAATTAATTGCTGTATATCTCTAGTATCCATAATAGCAAATGTTGCGCTTGGATTATTATTTGTAGCAAGGGTTATCATATTGGGTGAGACGTCGATGCCTAAAATATCAAAATCTGGTCTTTTCGAAAGCAGGTACTTTGCAATATTACCAGGACCACAACCTACATCCAATAGCTTGGACTTTTCTTTTGAAAGGGACTGACATATAACATCATAAGTGTCGTTGTACAGGTCCAAGTCCATAAATTTTTCTTGGTAGCTGATAGCTACTTTATTCCAAGTAGCGAATGTTTTTTGATATTTGTCCATGTATGATGGTTTCAAGTTTTGATCATCTAAATTTACCAATCTTAAATTGTTGGTTACAAGTCGATGTATGTTATTCTTTAAGGACAATACATAATCCATTAATCAATTTAAAATGCAACCATTTAATCATTATCAAAATGGACCGTACTACGAAACTACTTGCGTTGCCACTGACCACATATTTCCAGCAAAATCTTTAAAGGTACCACGTTTATCGGGATCACCTTCACGAGTTTTAGGTTTGTCTATGATTTCACAACCAGCACTAACAGCTTTCTCAAAGATTTCATCCACATTGGGAACATATACATGCATCACTAATCTCATTGCAGGGTATTCTTTGCTAGCATTTGATAACATGATCACTGAATCATCAATTTTTATTTCCGCGTGCATAATGCTTCCATCATTTCGATCATATCGTCTTAATTGTATAGCATCAAAAACATAAACAAGAAAATCTATCAACTTCTGTGCTTCATCGACAATAAAGTAAGGAGATGCTGAATTGTATCCATTGGGTTTGAATTCTGGGTTCATGATCTTTTTTATGCAAAGTTAAGGTATAGATTCAAAGATTGAAAGTTTATAACTACACCTTTTTGCTTTTTAATTGAAATATATTTCCTTCAGGATCTTCGCCATCACAAAGTTGATAGGGATAGTTGTCCCACGTCATCACTTCTTTAATGGTGACATTTTTTGAAAGCAGATCATTTCTCAAAACATGAATATCGCCGTCTATTTCAAAAACGATTTTGGTATTTGTTTCATACGTAGTGTCTTCATTACCTTCATCCAGATATTCTTCTCCGATCTGATGCAACCCAAGATTACAACCACCCGAGCCTAGCAGCAACCATTGACTTGGTGTTTCTTCTATAATTTCTAACCCCAAAACATTCACATAAAAATCTTTTTGGTATTCTAAATCTTTAACAAAAATGATAATGGTGTCCAATTTTAATGTCATAACTTTTCTTTAGGCTAATCATTGATATGTTATCGCAGCTTTTATGAATATTCTCCTTTTAAACATATAGCTTTTCTGCCAGCTTGATAGACAATCTTTTATCTTCCATGATAAATAACAACCAAATCCAAACCAACATAGCTAATGTAAATGAAAGAATAATATTTCTAAGAAACAAGCCCATTACTGCATCATCAAATCTCATTAAGTCGATCGCTTGAAATATTGAGTACCCTTGATCCATCAGCTGAGCCGTCAAAGCAAATATATTTCCCACGATGATACTCATAATATTGGCGAAAAGTAAAATAAATTTTGTCAACCCACCAAGTTTACCACCAAAATACTCATATCCCTTTATACCTAAAAGCGCAATAACCATAGCCATTCCGGAAGATATCAAACCTAAATAAACGGCAAAAAACACCCACAAAAGAATTCCCAACATTGAAAAAACAGAAGCCCCTAATAAGCCCGTCAAATATCCATTCTCAAACATTTGTCTTTTAGTTTCAGCCTTAATTTGACTTTGGTTAATACCTTCAAAACAAGCATCACATATAATCGTGCCTTGACCATTTAGGACATAATAATGATTATTCTTAATGGAAGTACATCTATGACAATTGTCCTGTTCAGGAATTTCTAGTTCCCTATATATATCAACAAAAAAATCAAATAAAACGTAGACTCTCTTTAATTTGGTAAGCGTAATATTTTCAATAAAATTAACCGTGAATATGTTTTCACCAATTTCAAAGTTTGAGAATTTCAACATTTCCTTATTAGATTGTAGCCTCAGTTTTATGGTGATAATCTGTAAATCTGATAAGTAACCAGTAAATGCCACCACATATTTATATTGCGGATTACTCAAAATATTTCCATCACCTACATTAAAGAAATAGCCTTTGTATAAGCCAAAGACACCATCATTTTGTTTGTACCAATCGAGTTCTTTAGCTATTTTTTTTGCTTTAGGAAAAATCATAATGTGCTATTGGCTGTTCGTTGATGTTCAGAAAAATGGCTAAAATATATCAGGTTACGGATTTCCGACAAAAATAGCTACAATTTAGCATTCGTTTATTACAAACAGCTTTATTTAATTCCTAAAACTTCTGATCACATCTCTTATAGACTTAACTTGCTCTAATTTGAACCATATAAAATATAGGATTTCATTTAAGACGAACTGACAATCATTACGATTCTTCCTTATTTTATCTTTTTAGCATGCATCTTTTGACCACCTTGTGTGAGTATAAGCTTTTCAACTTTACCAGTACTGTCATTTACAAACTCTAGTTGTGCATCCATCACTTTTACAAAGAATTTGGTTTCTGTCTCTGCAAATATTTCTATTTTCCCTTGACCTGTCGCTTGTGTGATAAGTTGATTGCCTTCTTTCGTAACGGTCAAAATGAAGTTGGGGCCTAATTCATAATCTCCTGTGTATGATTCCAAAATACTTTCATCCACATCAATTTCCATAATACTTGGAATTGGCTTATTCGTCTTCATCCATTCAGTAGGCTCACTCCTACCCTTAAATATTAACTTCTCCACTTCACCCGATTTGTTCCTTACAAATTCTATAGAATTCATCATACTTTCAAAAAAATACTTATCCTTCTCATAAGGTTTGATGTTAAATTTGGTACTTCTATTTCTCTGAGAATATAGTTTCCCATCCGAGTAAGTAATATACCTTTGTTCTTCACCACCAAGAATTTCATAAACGCCAGTCAATTGTTTCATAGCAGACGTGTCTACCTTTGATTCTGTGTATTCAAATGGCTTTCCGATCGTCAGTGCAGCCAATTTCACAGCAGTTTCTTCAGGACTATTGCAGTCACAATTGGAAAATACAGCAACAAAAACATCTTCTTTTGGCAAGTAAATACCCATGGTCAAGAAGCCAGGTATTCCGCCACCATGTTGGATTGCTGTACTGCCTTGGATATTGTCTATTCCCCATCCATATCCATACTCCGTCTTTTTCCCATCTGCCAATACATAAGGCGTAAAAGCTTTATCAAGGGTTTCTTTTTTTATTAATTTATATGCTTGGACTGCTTGATTCCATTTGTACAAATCTTCGACAGTGGACTGAAGCGAACCAGCAGCATAAGGCAATGTCATACTCAATGGCTCAGCATTGACAAAACCTTTGTTGTCTTTACCATAAGCAGCCGCCCTGTTTTTAATGACTTTCGAGTCACTTCCATAATAAGAATTGTTCATACCGAGTGCTTTAAATATGTTTTCTTCGATATATTCAGGATAAGTTTTGCCAGATACTTTCTCTATGATATAACCAAGCAGGAAATAACCAGAGTTGTTATAATTCCATTTGGTGCCAGGGGCAAATTCCATGGGTTGATTTTTAAAGAATTGTATCAATTCTTCAGGCTTTTTATCTAATCGACTGATAGGCCCAAATTCTATCATATTGGTATAACTTTGGATGCCTGATGTATGGGTCAGTAAGTGTTCGATCGTAATTTTATGTCCATATGTAGGATAATCAGGAATGAACTTAGTGATGTCATCTTGTAGAGACAGTTTACCTTGTTCCATCAATTGCAAGATAGCAACTGCTGTAAATTGTTTGCTGATGGACCCAATCCTAAATACATTTTCCGTTTGCATGGGTACATTCAACTCAAGATTAGCCATTCCAAAAGCCTTTTTGTAGATGATCTGTCCTTTTTTGGATATCAAAGCTGTGGCACCTGTTTCATTACTTTTAAATTTCTCTGAAAGCATTTGGTCAAACTTTGCGATCAGTGCTTTGTCTGTAGATACTTGAGCTTGAATATTATAGGTAGCAATTGCGATAAAAAGTAAAAAAGCAAAAATTGATCTCATGATTTCGATTGGTTTTGATTGAGTAAATGAAACAAGCAATATTTCAAATCTGTAAGTTGGATGATTTGTCAAACTAAAACCTAAAAGTAAGTAAATAAATTTACCCTAACAAAAATACTCGACGAAGACGCATGTAAGCATGTTTAGATCTTTATATTTGACCATTAATTTAATACTTTGAAATATTAATAACCACTTAGGTCACTTAGTTTTCACTGAGAAGCACTATGGATTTTCAGGCAACTATTTATTCCCAAGTCTGCAAAATATTTTTCTCCCACATGGCTTTAGCATGGTTCTTAAATGCTTTTGTGCTTTGTTTAAAAGCCCTATCAAAGGTATAGTCTCCGCCATAATACTCATTATCAGATAACTGAACCTTATTTTGTCCTCTCATGGCATATTTATTTGTCCCTTCATACATAATTAATTTCATGTCAGATGGGCTTACATCACCACGGCAAGCGGTCTTATACATCAGCCATATTTCAGCCACACCATCTTCGTTTAGATCTGTAATCTTGGTCGTATTAGAAATAAAGGTAGCTTCTATGTCTACAGGACAATCTCGAATATAATCATATATCTTCCAAGTTTGTGTGGTGTTATCATCTGTGATTATAAAATGGTAAGCAAATATTTCTGCATCTAAACCTTCATTTTCGTGGTCAAATTTAGGGCTTAGGTGAATACCTGTTTCCGTAGTTAAAAGCAAATGATCTCCCAAATCATCCGTCCATGACCAAGCATTAGAAACACTTCCTTCATATTGTATATCTGATGGAAGATCATCGGTATGTACTTCTGTTACTTGTATATCGGCTTGTCCACTCACAGAAAAAGTACCTACATAAAAATTAAAAAATAGGCATAAAATAATATGTTTAAAATGGGTTTTCATTTGTATTATATGAAGGAAGATGATCAATTTATATTTCTCACCGACAAAGATATGAAACAAAAGGATCACAAGGCCACCTATTTTTTTGACAAATACAAAGGATGATTATTTTGGGCACTTTAAATCAATGATTATTTAATTTAGTCTCACACTCCATCATAATAAATCCAAACCTTGTTGGTAGTATATTTAAATTTGGATGTTTCCTAAATTCACTTTCTACTAAATAATTTATCCTATTCAGTAGCTTCATTGACCGTTTCGGATATAGGTATGACCATTTCAGATATCGGATATTCCCATTCGGATCGTTTAGATTTTTTATATGATTGTTATGACATAACTTTGTGCTGTCGTTATAACACAAAACAAACTTTTAAATCAGTCCATTGAACAAACACTTTTTAAAAAGCAAATAAAATCAGTGGCCGACTAACAAACAATTTTAAAATTTATTCATCTTAAAATCTTATTACCATGAGAAGTTTTCTTTATGGACTTACAGTCCTATGCCTTGTTTTTGCTGCATCTTGTACAAAAGATGATAGCCTTATTGATGACAACAGTAGCGAATCAACCGAAGCAAGGGGATTTGCAGATTCAGGAATTTGGTATATCAATCTATTCTCTGAAGATGGCAATAATCAAACACAACACTTTAACCAATACCAAATAAAATTTCAAGCTAGCGGAGTCATTACAGCTACTTCAGGCAATACCGAAATCAGTGGTACTTGGTCTAAAATAACAGATAGCGGGAAGAAAAAACTTATATTATCATTCCCAGCTACAAGCAATTTTGATGAGTTGAGCGAAGATTGGGAAATAGTACTTAGCGACAACAATAATATCAAATTAAAACATATCAGTGGAGGTAATGGTGGCACCGACATTCTCGAATTAGGCCGCAACCAAGTAACCATCGTAGGCGGTACAGGGACCACGAATACAAACAGCGGAACCATTATCGGACAATGGAAAGTTACAAGATACCTTGATAAAGATAAAGATAGAACGAGTTACTACGCAGGTGTTTCGTTTGACTTTAAAACAGGTGGCGTTATCACTGCTACCAAAGGAACTTCTATCACCAATGGTACTTGGAAAATATATACAGATAGTGGTAAACAAAAACTAGACATCACGTTTCCAGCTGTCAATAAATTAAATGAAATCAATGAAGATTGGGAAATCATCAGCCAAAATGCCACAAGCATCTTACTTAAAAATGTAAGTGGCGGCAATGGTGGCATCTCTTATTTAGATTTTAAAAAGTAATTATGCTATTTTAGGTTCAATTACGAGCAGAGATGTCAAAAGGATGTCTCTGCTTTTTCAGTTAATGATAAAATCATTTTAGGAGATTGGTATAAATAAAAATCGATTAACGCTGATCATTCGAGCCAAATTGAATCCTATTTTTATAAGATGGTGATGGATTAAATTAAAATATCAATATTTTTAGCACAATTTAATATTGATTTAAAAAAAGAATGCTATATTTGAATTAAATTTAACTAACCACAAAATAACTTTTCCATGAAAAACCGAATATTAAGTAAACTAGTAGTAATCTTTTTTTTCTTATATACAACAAATGGGTATAGCCAAATTCCAAATGCAAGTTTTGAAATATGGGACACGACAGAAAATATTTTTTTTCCAGTTGGATGGGAAAAAATATCAAATGAACCAAGAATTTCAAGAGATACTTTATCTTTCAATGGTAAATACTCGTTACATATTTTCCCTGATAGCATACAATTTTATACCGCATGTTCTCACGGATTAAGGATAACATTAGATTCTACCGAAAATTTGGATTCGACCAAAGTATTATCCTTACATGCTATATTAAAGCCATTTGCATCACCTACTGGTGCATTTCTATCCATAGAACTTTCATATTATAAAAATAACACATTTATTAAAACAGACAAAATTTGGCATTATCAGGGGAGCCAAGAATGGAAAGAATTTTTGCTACCTTTTAATAGTGTTGAAAAAGATGTTATTATATTAACGATTTCTGGTGGAGGTGTTGTTTATGACACTGATGGGTGTGGACTAATATCTAATATTTGGATTGATAATATAAAAGTTATAGATAAATCTACAGTCAACTCAATAAATTTGACTCAACAAAACAAACCCATCCATTTGTCTCCTAATCCAGTCATGGATATTCTTACCATTGATTCGCCTATGGATTGGCAATTTATAAGTATCTATGATATCAGTGGTCGATTGATAAACAGTGGTTTACCTTTTCAAAACAATTTGGATGTCAGTCATTTAGAAGCTGGTACTTATATCTTACACATAAGAGATAAGGTAAGTACAGCAAACAAAATATTTGTCAAGTTGTAGGTATTTGCTTAATATTTTGTATAAAAAAACTAGGTCATTCTCTAATAAAATGTTTCAATTGTCTTTTGCAAGATAAGGATTGAAGACCATTCCATTCCATATTCAACCACATAATTTACGGTTTCAGGCATGTTTTAAATGTTGATCAAGATTTTTAGCTATTTTTGCAGATAATCTAGTTTTATAGTATATGAAATCCATCTTTACAACGATTTACGATAAGCTTTTTTCTACTCGTGCTGCAGGTTTATACATCCTTTTATTTGCCATTGCCATTGGCGTTGCTACATTTGTAGAAAACGATTTTGGCACTAGTTCAGCCCAACATACCATTTTCAGGGCTCGATGGTTTGAACTTCTTTTGGTTTTATTTGGAGGTACGATCATTGCCAATATCTTCAGATTTAGATTTATCCAGCAGAAAAAATGGGCTTCTTTGATGTTTCACAGCGCCATTATTATCATAATAATTGGCGCAGGGATTACTCGTTATTTCGGGTATGAAGGTATGATGCACATCAGAGAAGGCAGTGCTGCCAATAGTTTTCTATCGACAGAAAGCTTTTTAAAGTTTAAAGTAATGTATGGTGGCAAATCGTATTCCTTTGACGAACCTGTATATTTTTCATCTATAGGAAACAATGAATTTTCGGAAGTTTACCAGATTGGAAATAATCAGTTTGATATAAAACTTAAAGAGTTTATACCTAACCCTACAGAAAAAATAGATCCTACCGCAGGTGGCAAACCAGTCATGAAAGTAGTGGTAGCTGGTCAAGGTGGCAGAGAAGAATATTATGTAAATCAAGGAGATAAAGTAAGTATCAATGGTGTGAATTTTAACTTCACTGATGAAATCTTACCGAATGCTTTTAATGTCATCGTTCAAAATGATTCCCTTTTATTTCAGACTGATGTTCCGGTGGTACAAACGGTCATGGCTACCCAAACGACGGATACCATTCCTCCAGGTAGTTACCAACCATTACGACTTAGATCTATGTACATCTGGAATAATGCTGGATTTGTCATTGGAGATTTCAGATCGTCAGCTTCGGTCAGTTTGGTTTCTGGTGACCGCAAAATGAAAAACGAAAGTGTCGCAGGTCTTGTAATGCAGATATCAAAAAATGGAGATACAAAAGAAGTGATGGTAAGCGGTAGAAAAGGTGACGAAGGGCAACCAAAAGTTTTAGACTTTGGAGATGTGCAAATGGCTGTGAGTTATGGTTCAAAACAGATTCAAGTGCCATTTTCACTCCAACTCAGAGACTTCATCATGGAGCGTTATCCAGGTACAGACAATCCATCTTCTTATGCTAGTGAAGTCACACTTGTGGACGCTGCAGAAGGTGTAAATAGGCCTTTCAGAATTTACATGAATAACATCTTAGATTACGGTGGATATCGTTTTTTCCAATCTTCGTTTGACCAAGATGAAAAAGGCACATACCTAAGTGTCAATTTTGACTTTTGGGGTACTTGGGTTTCATATATCGGTTACATCTTGTTAACAATAGGAATGATGATGACATTTTTTAGCAAAAATAGTAGGTTTACAGCATTGGTAAAAAAACTAGAAGAACACCAACATAAAGCTGCGTCTTCCGTCCTCATTTTGATGATAGCGATGTTGTCATTTGTCACAGAATCGAAAGGACAAAATATTGTTCCCGTTGCAGATGTTAGCAAGGAACACGCAGTATCATTCGGAGAGATATTAGTTCAGGATCATAGAGGCAGATTTAAACCAGTCAATACATTAACTAGTGAAACCTTACGGAAAATAGCCAAAAAAGAAAGTCTTTTCGGCATGTCATCAGATCAGATATTTTTATCCATGCTGAAAGCTCCCGAAAAATGGGAAAACGTAGCGCTGATAAATATAGGAACGCATCCACAGATTCAGCAAATATTTGGAACCACAGAGAAAACGGTGAGCTACAGACAGTTTTTCGGTGCAGATGGCCAATATTTATTGAGAGATCAGGTCAGAGAAGCACAATCTGTCAATCCCAAAGATCAAGGTACATTTGAGAAAGCAATCATCAAACTTGATGAAAAAGTAAATATCGCAAGTATGATATTCTCAGGTAGACTGCTCCGCATTTTTCCTGTGCCAGGAGATCCTGCTAATACTTGGATTTCACCAGCAGATGTAAGAGACAATAAAATGCCAGACATGAATATGGTGGCTCAATTTGAAGCTTTTTCATCCTACTTACTTTCACTGGAGCAAAGCGGTACCTCAGGCGATTACACGCAATCTAATACCCTACTCCAAAAAATAGCTGACGACCAAAACCAAAAAGGAAGTCATATCATACCTTCTGCATCTAAAATCAAAGCAGAACTTTTGCTCAATAAATTGGATGTATTCGGGAGACTCCGAAATGTGTATGGATTGGGTTGTTTGGTATTGTTAGGATTCTTCTTTTACTCCGTATTCAGTCAAAAAATGAATGTCAAACGGTATACACAATATGCGTTTTATGTCCTTTGTTTATTTTTTGTTTTCCACACCATTGGTCTTGGCCTGAGATGGTACGTATCTGGTAGAGCGCCATGGAGCAATGGATATGAATCTATGATATACATTTCATGGACCACGATGTTAGCCGGATTATTTTTTTCTAGAAAGTCATTGGGTGGCATGGCAGCTACGACTGTATTGTCAGCAACAATCTTACTAGTAGCAGGCATGAGTTGGCTTGATCCAGAAATTACGCCTCTTGTACCAGTGTTGAAATCTTATTGGTTGACCATCCATGTATCGCTAGAAGCTGGTAGTTATGGTTTCTTGATGTTGGGTGCGGTAATCGGAATGTTGAATTTAGTTCTGATGATACTGACCAATGATAAGAACAAGGCCACTATCCATAGGTCTATTAAAGAATTAACCATCATTAGTGAAATCACTTTATTAGGTGGATTATTTATGGTGAGTGTTGGCACGTACTTGGGTGGCGTATGGGCCAATGAATCATGGGGAAGATATTGGGGATGGGATGCCAAAGAAACTTGGGCTTTGGTGACGATCTTGGTATATGCCTTTATTTTGCACATGAGATTTATACCTGGCTTACGAAGCGTGTATGCTTTTAACTTTGCATCATTATTCGGATTTGCTACGGTAATTATGACCTATTTTGGGGTCAATTATTATCTTTCTGGTTTGCATTCTTATGCCGCTGGAGATCCAGTGCCTATTCCACCTGCTGTTTATTATACAGCGATTGTTTTAGCTTTGTTGTCCATAGCAGCATTTATAAGGTATAGACAAAAGTATGCTGAAAAGTGATAGGGTGAGATTTGATATTAAAAGATAGATTCAGTAATTAATCATCGTCATCTTTTCCTGAACGGTCTCCACCTTGAATATTGTCTTCATCAGCACTTTTGTGGCATCTCACACAATCATTAAAGTTAGTAATGCCTTCTTCTCTATGCTCAGATGCAATATTAGCAGGTGTATGTTCATGACAGCCGTAACAAGTATATGCTTCATAATTGTTGTTTTGATGGCAAACCACACAATCGGTATTATGATCGTTATCCAAAACGAAATAAGAAGAATGTTCGAAAGTGGCTGGCTTCCATTTAGTAACACTATGACAAAGCAAACAATTGTCAACTATCTTTAAATGCAAATTGTCTTCCGGTTTCTTATGGCAAGTAACGCAATTTTGGGATTGATCTTTATTGATCATATCATGATTAAAATTCTCTACCGATTGCCATTTTTCAAAATTGTGGCAGTTACTGCACGAGGTAGACAACGCGGAGTGGAGCGCATCTTCTTGCTTGGCATGGCAACCTAAGCAGTTTTGTACTACTGAACTTTCTAACAAAGTATGTTCAAATTTTAATGGTTCTTTCGGGTTTAAACCTTGGTGATCATGATGACAAGCTGTACAGTTTTGTTGAGTAAGCAGTTTATGAAATTTTATTGATTGAGTTAATAAAACATCGATGCTATCTTTTTGAGAACCAAATTCTTCGATATTATGGCATGCTATACATTTGGAATTAGGTACTCCTTGTAAAGGTGTATGACAGGAGAAGCAATCATTATTGAATTTTTGATGGCCATTTGTAAGTTCACCCGGACTAATTAAAGTATGTGGAAATTTGACTATTAACAAAGCAATAGCAACAGTTATTATTACACCAAAAACTAGTAACTTATTCATTAACTGAAAATTATAATGGTGATAATATGCAGGAGACCTAAAATTAAAAACATCATGGCAATAGGCAAGTGAATAACCCGCCACTTTGCTATTAATCCAAAAGTGATCGAATCATAAAACAATTCTTTTTCAATATTTTCATTTGATAAGCCTTCAGCTATTAATGATTGTTTTCTTGCATCCATAGACGCTCTAGCATTCTTAATAATATACTTGCCAGTTAGGCCACTTAAGACATTGATAATCATCATATATGTTGCCATCCATGCCAAATGACCATTGTAGTGTACTCCTGAATGGACTAGAATTAGGATAGAACCAACCCAAGCCATATATTCATGAACATTCAGTAACTTTTTTGGAGTGCTCATTTGAATCATTTTTCGTTTACGTAATGAATACATAAAAGATAAAACAATCAATAATGTACCAGGGATTCCAAGGTATTTTCCTATCCAATAAATATTATTCAGATGAAGAAAATAGTCCAACAGAAATGCAAAAAATATCATTAATCCAAACCAGAGAAAGAATGGAATGACATACTTAAGGAAAATGGACTTTGGCATAATAATTCATTAAAATAACTTGTCATATACTATGATACAAATTTAAACCTTACCAATTGATAATTATATGATAGAAGTCAGTTTTATAAGAATTATTGTAATCATTTAATCCCCATTTGGATGGCACCCAAAACAAGCTGTGCTTACAAATTGAAATCCGCTGACTTCATCATGTTCCTTCGCCATATCATTTGCATTGTTGTGTTCATGACAATCAATACAACTAAAGCTTGCAAAACTTCCTACTGTTGTATGGCAATCCGTACATTGATCCCATTCACCTTTATGATTGCCAGAATATATGGGAAATTTATCTTCATGATTTGCAAATGATGCAGGCCTCCACCCTATGGCTAAGCTATGACAAAGATTACATTCTGTGGGAAATTGTCTATGATCTGGATCTTTTGCATTTACAAAATCTGTATTATGGCAGGCAATACAAGCTGGATTGATATCACTATAGATGGGATTTTTATGACAGATGGTACAATCATTGATTTGATGACCTTGCTCAAGTGGAAAAAAACTATGCACAATACCACCAGCCGACCATTCCGTTTCAGTTTGTCTATGGCATTGGGTACAATCTGTGGGAAACCCTTGCCCAATATGATCAGGAACCTTTGCACTAGCGTAATCTGCTTGATGACAGGTAATACATGTTGGATTTATAGGACTGAACCGTAGATTTGTTTCACTAGTATGACAATCATTGCAATTGATAGTCGTATGTGCACCCATGAGCGGAAAACCAGTCTGTTCATGTAGTTGGGTCATATTTTCTACAATCCATGATACAGCGGTATGGCATCTTGCACAGTCTGTACCTACCGTTTGCTGATGAAAGTCTATATGACAAGATATACAATCCGTACCTACCTTTTTAAATTCAAGAGATGTATGGCAGGACCGGCAATCCAAATCATTATGCTGACCTATTAAGCGAAATGAAGTACTATCGTGGTTGAAACTATTTTGAGATTGATAATCCCAATTTTCAGAATTGTGGCACTTAGAACAATCAATGATTAAACTTTCACCATGTGGCGATTGGCTATAAATATTATTTAGGCCTAACCAGATAAAACTTAAAACCCAAACTATTTTTCGACTGTTCAAAATGACTGTTTTAAAAATAACATTTAAATGAACTACATGCCACCTGCATCTTCCATGATGATATCATAACGGTATCCTGCACCAAAATCCTTATCTAATACTATTTTACCTGTCAGAGCAACATTACTTCCTACGGGTATATTCAAATTTGTAGTAATGGTTAAGTCGAGTGCTTTACCCTTTTCTTTGGATCCATCCTGAATGTGCACCCAATTTTTTCCCATGATACCATTATTTACTTTGACACATTCACCAGAAACAGTGATGGTTTTACCCGCGTATTTGGCTTTATTGGCCATTAAATCGGAAAGTTTCACAGCATCTTTTACAGCTACATTACTTGCTTTTCCAGTAGTTGGCGTAGATGGGGCAACTGCATTTCCTGCACTCAAGTCACCACCCGGATGTTCTGTTGCGTCTATGACATTAGATACAAGATAAATGGTATCAAATGTCCTTTTGAAATCTTGACTTTCAAAATTGGTTTTCATCAGTCCACCTTTGTAAAGATAGGTTTTACCTTTGCTCGCTTCTTTTTTGGCTGTAGCCAGCCAATATGACTTGATCCCTTCTGTGACGTTCATATAGGTATATCTTTCTGCTTGAAGGACCTCGTTTACGGTAACTTTATGAACATCAATACCTCCTGCACCTTGACTAGGTTCCGTTCCGCTTGTTGGAACACTCGGATTTACAGCTTCTTGTGTTGTTGGGTTTTCATCTGCGACAATAACTTTGGGTTTTGAATCACATGCCATGAAAAAGATACATGTAAAAATAGCTATAACAAATTTTAAAGATTGGATCATAAATATTAATGTTTAAACCGTTGTACGGCTGTAATAAAATAACGATGATATTTTTTTGTTGGTTCAAAGGTACCTTCATAACTCAACATAAGTGAAGTAAGTTTCATAACATTCATACTTAAATTTAAACCACCCACATTTTGCACCAAAGATGTTTCAGAATTAAAAAAAGTATAGTTGATATTTCTATAATTGACTTCTGCTTGCAATTTGCCTTTCATAAAATTCTTTGATACCCTGCCACCATAAATATTACCTTTAAAATAATAAGATTCCAAAATATTGGCTGTCAAAGTAGCAGAAACATTCAGTCCTGGAACATTATTAAAACCAAGGCTTCCTACATAATTTTTGGTAGGTTGCGGATTAGAGCCTTGAAAACGTAAAAAGGTAGATACATTAAGGTTAATCAATTTGAAAGGTGAATAATTTACTTGAAATCGTACGCCTTGTCTAGTTTCTTGTGCCAATAATTGTTCTATATAGGTTTGGTATGATTCATAAAATATCACGTTTCTCCTATTGTCGTAAGATGTTGAAAAGCTGAGATTTTTACGTATTCGATATCTAAGAGAAAAAAATACACTGGTAAGACTTAGTTCATTTGATACTGTGTCTCCTATTTTTTTGTACATATCCATTTCCGCAGACAGAAAGATATTCAGATTTTTGACCAATGAATTATTGTGCTGAAAATACATAAACCTCCGGTCTGTTTTGGAGTTGTTTTGTTGTTCTGCAAATGCTAATGACGTTTGCGCTAATCCGTTTTTCCCTATATCATGTCTAGATAAGTACGCTCCGTATTGCATTAAGTTTTGATTAAAACTATAATCATTGATATCAGGACGTGTACCCGCAAAACCGCCAACGCTAAACTTCTTGATATTTACTTCTCCTTGGACACCATCAATAGCTCCCATGTTTGCTATGACATTATTTATTTTACGGCCTATCCATATACTATATTTATCACTTGGTGCAAATTGAAGGTTCAGTGCATATATTTTGAAATCATCATAAAATCCTACTTGAGACTGATCTATGCCATATCTATGTCGGTATGTGACATAACTCTGTAACGAAAAAGCTGAAGCACTTATATTTTGAACATTCATTGACAGGGCCATCCGTATTCGTTGAAAATTTTTATCATTTCCATCAGAAATACTTCCATTGGTAGAGAATGAAATTCTACCATTCATTTTTTGTTTTCTCACTAAAGTTGTCGTCTTTTCTTCTGACAGCGAGTCCGGTGTTTCCACAGAATTGGCAACTTGTGTATTTCTGATATCAGGTGGTAGAGCAACCACAAGATCTGCATCTAGTTTTTCTACTTTACTATTAAAATAAATACTTTGTCCTATAGTAAAATCTAAGGTAGATATATTTTCAGATACACAAGATGTAGATGATTTATGTCTTACTACCAAGGCAGGTATTAAGTTATTCTCCTTCTTGACTCGCAATGTATCACCCACTGAAATATCTTCCGTACTATAAAATTTTACATAAACATTGTTTTTACTTTTGAAGGTGACAGTTCCTTCCAATTGACCATTTTTTACTTGTGCCGAAATAGTTCCTGCCAGTATACATAAGAAAGTTAATAATACTACATTTTTCATACTTAACTTTTTAATTATTACCATCAGGGTGACAAGCATAGCAAGCATTACTGTTGTATTGATATCCATTTACACCTTGGTGATCATCATCTACATCATTCTGATTGTCATGCTCATGACAATCTATACAACTGAATAATGTATAGTTGTTCGGCGTAGTGTGACATTCTACACATTGATCCCATTCGCCCTGATGTTTGCCACTATAGATAGGAAAGTATAAATCATCATGGTCAAAAGTAGATGGTACCCATCCAGTCTGTGAATGACAAACGGTACAATCTGTAGGGAATTGTGCTGTGACGTGATTCGGATTATTTGCACCATTGTAATCTGAACTATGACAGCCGAAACAAGTATTTGGAGTATTATTATAATTCCCATTATGACAAGATGCACAATCCAAGGAAACGTGTGCTCCAGCAAGAACGTAATAATTATTGTGAATAGGGAATAATGCGGGCATCCATCCAGGATCAGTGGTATGACAACTTACGCAATCGTTCGAAATACTGATGGCAATGTGATTTGGATTTTGTGTACCGGTGTAATCACTATTATGACATCCTACACAAGTATTTGGCGTGTTGTTGTAATCACCCATATGGCACGCTGCACAGTTTGTTGCAATAGATGCATGTGCTCCAGTCAGTGGATAGACGTTGTTATGATCAAAAGTAGAAGGTGTCCATGCAGATTGTGAATGACAGGTTGTACAATCCGTCGGGAATTGGGCTGTCACGTGGTTTGGATTGGTGGTTCCATTATAGTCTGCTGTATGACAACCTATACAAGTATTCGGTGTATTATTATAATTACCATTGTGACATGCTGCACAATCATTGGCTATAGCTAAGTGTGCTCCAGCAATCACATAATAATTGTCATGAACCGCAAATGATGCTGGCGCCCATCCTGGTGCCGTCGTGTGACAAGAAACACAATCAGTAGATATGCCTAATGTACCATGGTTAGGATTTAGAGATCCATTATAATCACTTTGGTGACAACCGACACAAGTTGTTGGCGTGTTGTTATAGTCGCCATTATGACAACTCACACAATCATTGGCAATGGTGGCGTGTGCTCCTGTGAGTGGATAAAACTGACTGTGGTCAAAAGTGGCTGGTGTCCATGCGGATTGACTATGACATGATATACAATCTGTCGGAAACATGCCTGCTTCGTGGTCAGGATTGGTAGTTGCATTAAAATCATTTGTGTGGCATCCTATACAAGTATTCGGTGTGTTATTATAATTGCCATTATGACAAGCTACACAATTATCAGCTATGGCAATATGTGCTCCGACAAATGGATAAACAGCATTATGGTCAAAAGTGGATGGCATCCAAGCGTCTTGTGAATGACAAGTCGTACAATCAGTCGGGAACTGGGCTGTTACGTGGTTTGGATCTGTGGTCGCATTGTAATCTGCGGTATGGCAACCTACACATGTATTCGGTGTATTATTGTAATTACCATTATGGCATGCAACGCAATCATTTGCTATTGCTAAGTGTGCTCCTGATATTTGATAATAGTCGTTATGATTAGCAAAACTGGCCGGACTCCACCCTGCTGCTGTAGTATGACAAGACGCACAATCATTAGAGATCCCTAATGCCACGTGATTGGGATTAAGTGCTGTTGTGTAATCATTGTTATGGCAGCCCACACAGGTATTCGGTGTGTTATTATATCCATTTGCATGACAAGCCGTACAATTATCTGCAATAGTAGCATGAGCCCCAGTAAGTGGATAAAAGATATCGTGATTTAAATTACTTGGTGTCCAAGCATTTTGTGAGTGACAACCTATACATTCTGTTGGGAACATACCTGCTTCATGATCTGGGTCCACTGTTGCATTGAAGTCATCCGTGTGACATCCTATACAAGTATTCGGAGTATTATTGTAATTACCATTGTGACAAGCTACACAGTTATCTGCAATAGCAATATGTGCGCCCACAAACGGATAAATAACATTATGGTCAAAAGTGGATGGTGACCAAACATCTTGTGAGTGACAAGTCGTACAATCTGTCGGGAACTGAGCTGCCATGTGGTTCGGATCAGTGGTACCGTTAAAATCTGATGTATGACAACCTATACAAGTATTTGGAGTATTATTATAGTTACCATTATGGCACGCAACACAATCATTTGCAATCGCTAAATGTGCTCCAGAAATCATATAATAATTGTCATGTATGGCAAAACTTGCCGGACTCCATCCAGACATAGTGCTATGACATGATGCACAATCATTAGAAATACCCAACGCTATATGGTTTGGATTTAGTGCTGCAACAAAATCATTATTATGACATCCTACACATGTATTCGGCGTATTATTGTATCCATTTGCATGACAAGCGGTACAATTTTCGGCGATTGCGGCATGTGCTCCATTAAGAGGATAAAAGACATCATGATTTAAATTAGTAGGTGTCCACGCATTTTGTGAATGACAACCTATACATTCTGTAGGGAACATACCTGCTTCGTGATCTGGATCAACGGTGGCATTAAAATCATCCGCATGACATCCGATACAAGTATTCGGTGTGTTATTATAGTTACCATTATGACACGCAGCACAATCATTAGCGATGGCAACGTGTGCCCCTACAAATGGGTAAACAGCGTTATGGTCAAAAGTTGAAGGAGACCAAGCATTCTCTGAGTGACAACTCGCGCAGTCATTTGGAAATTGCAAAGCGACGTGATTGGGATCAGTTGTACTATTGTAATCAATGGTATGACATGCAACACAAGTATTCGGTGTATTGTTATAGTTTCCATTATGGCACGCCGCACAATCATTGGCTATGGCAGCATGTGCACCATTGAGCATATAATAATTGTTGTGTACGGCAAATGTCGCTGGACTCCAACCTGCTGCTGTGGTATGACAAGATGCACAATCATTAGAGATACCTAAAGCAATATGGTTTGGATTAAGAGCTTGGTTAAAATCTGTGGTGTGACAATCTACGCATGCCGTCGAAGTTCCTTGATATCCTGCGGCATGACAACTGATACAGTCCGCTCCAATATGTGCACCTGTAAGTGGAAAAGATGTCGTATTGTGATCAAAAACCATATCTGCATCTCCACTTGGATGACAAGCTAGACATGCCGGACTATTGTAGACATAACCACCTACCCCTGTATGTTCTGTATCTGTTTGTGGATTCATGTGACAGGTGATACAAGTAAACTGTGTGTAATCTCCTGCTGTCGTATGACAATCTACACACTGATCCCATTGTCCTTGATGTTTACCACTGTAAATGGGAAAATACAATCCATCGTGGTTAAAGGTAGATGGAATCCAAGCACTTTCTGAGTGACAACTAGCACAATCATCAGGAAATTGAAGGGCTACGTGATTAGGATCGGTTGTACTATTGTAATCGCTTGTATGACAAGCTACACAAGTATTCGGTGTATTATTATAGTTACCATTATGGCACGCTGCACAATCATTTGCTATGCTAGCATGTGCACCATTCAGCATATAGTAGTCATTGTGTACTGCAAAAGTTGCAGGACTCCAACCTGGCATTGTAGAGTGACAAGATGCACAATCATTAGAAATGCCTAAGGCTATATGGTTAGGATTAAGAGCTTGGTTAAAATCGGTGGTGTGACAATCTACACATGCCGTCGAAGTACCTTGATATCCATTCATGTGACAACTGATACAATCCACATTGGTGTGCGCACCTGTAAGTGGGAAGTTGGTCGTGTTATGGTCAAAAGTTGCGTCTGCATCTCCGGTAGGGTGACAGGCAAGACAAGCATGATCGGTATAGGTATAATTTGTAACCACAGAATGTTTTATATCTGTCTCAGGATTTGTATGACAAGAGATACAAGTAAATTGGCTGTAATCATTGGTATTGGTATGACAATCAATACATTGTGACCATTGACCAAAATGTTTTCCACTGTAAATCGGGAAATAAAGACCATCATGGTTAAAGGTAGATGGCATCCAAGCAGATTCAGAATGGCAACTAGCACAATCTGTACTAAATTGACCTAGGACATGGCTTGGATCTGTTGTTTGTGTATAATCACTATTATGACATCCTACACATGTATTCGGTGTATTATTGAAATCACCATTGTGGCAACTAGCACAGTCATTGGCAATCACAGCATGGGCGCCATTTAACGGATAAAAATCATTATGGTTAGCAAATGAAGCAGGACTCCAGCCAGGTGTAGTGCTATGACATGATGCACAATCATTAGATATTCCTAAAGCCGTGTGATTGGGATTTAAAGTTTGATTAAAGTCTGCGGTATGACAGTCCACACATGCGGTCGATGTACCTTCATAACCATTGGCATGACAACTGATACAATCCACACCGATGTGTGCTCCCGTAAGTGGAAAATTGGTAGCATTATGGTCAAAAGCCATGTCGGCATCACCTGTTGGATGACAACTCAAACAGGCATTATCTTGATAGTTATAGCCACTGACACCATTATGAAGATCATCGGTTTCGGGATTTATGTGACAAGATACACATGTAAATTGTGTATAATCATCTGCATTGGTATGACATTCTATACAATCATTCCAAACACCTTTGTGTTTTCCACTGTAAATAGGGAAAAACTGCCCATCGTGCGTGCTGAAGTCCACAGGTTTCCATCCCGGCGAAAGTTTATGACATTCCATACAATTGGTAGAAAAGCCAGCTGACGTATGTTTAGGATTAGTAGTGGTGTTAAAATCAGTTTGGTGGCATGATATACATAATGGAGAAGCAGCCGAATACTCACCATTTGCATGACAAGCAGCACAATCTTGAATGTTATGACCTTGCTCTAGTGGAAAAAAACTATGGTCTACAATATCTGTATTCCAATCTGTGGTAGTGATGCTATGACAACTTGCACAATCCATTGAAAAACCATTTTTAGCGTGGTCAGGACTTAGAGCAGTGGCATAGTCTGATCTATGACAATTGATACATTCTACACCTGTAGGGTTAAATCTAACATTAGTTTCACCTTGATGACATTCGTTGCAATTGACAGTAGCATGTACACCCATGAGTGGGAAAGCTACTTTTTCATGAAGGTCTGTAACATTCTCGACTATCCATGACGCAGGAGTATGACATCTCGCACAATCTGTACCTACAGTTTGATTATGCATATCTACATGGCACGATACACATTCGGAAGATACTTGTTTAAATTCTAGTGATGTATGACATGATCTACAGTCAAGATCATTATGTTGTCCGATTAATGGGAAAGCAGTACTATCATGATTAAAGGTATTAGATTTTGTATTAAATGTCCAATTTTCTGAGTTATGACATTTTGCGCAATCAATAGCAAATGTAGAACCATGAGGCGACTGTGCCAACATTTGTTGAGCGATTACCAACAGCCAAATCATGAATAAAAATCTAAGCACTCTTATTACTTATACAATTAATATCAATTACAAGCCTAAAGATATTGAATTGTCAGAGAATTGTAAATTTTCGGGCTTCTAAAATAACTGAGTGGGTGTTTTTTAAGGCTGAAACGGGAAGAAATGATATCAGATTTCTATGAAATGTGGTACAATTGCTTTCACACAATACTAATTTTCTTATTGAAAAATATTATATAGTGAGCTATCGAACAATCCTACTTTTCAGTTCAAACTTCAAGCCAATTTACACAAGCTTTATTTAGACCGGCTAGTCCACAAAAACCATTAAGTCGTGAAAGATCTGCATAACTTTTGGATAATTTCAAGTTGTCTATATTAATACATATTTGAGTCATTATATATATAATCATCTTATACCCCGAAATCGGGCAGTTTTCACCATGATACCACCACCTTTTTCATATAACTTTAATTGACTGAAATTTTCTGTGGGAAAAAATATCTCCGTCATAGCCACCATGCCATTATCTGCAAACAATTCGCATGAAGCTACGTCAAAAACCAACCTAAGTCGCATGATTCTATCCTTTGATGCCCGTGGAGCTGTATGTCGTTTTAAAGCAAATTTGTTTGAAAAATGATGACTTCCTGCTTTTGTTCTCTCACTGAAATATTCATTTTTCCCAGGATCGAAACCTACAATATATTCTTCTCCACGAGTATTAGATAGAACAATACCAAATTCTGAGCCTCCGTTTTCAGGTAGTTCAATTTCTAGTAAGACTTCCATTTTTGATGGCGAAAAGCCTAGCTTCTCCGTCAGGTCAATTTCTTTATTGATTATTTCGTTCTCAATGCTATAATTTACATCCATCAACGACTCTATTTCTTTGACTGGTTCCGACAAAATTCGGTAGCCAGAATCTGTTTTTTTCAATTGCAAACTTCTTGGAATTGTCGTGGCACTGCGCCATGTTGTAGTTGGCACTACTTGGGCATAGTCCCAATTCGACATCCAACCAATCAGTAATCTACGACCGTCTTCCTTGGGTATGTCTGACCAGGTTACCCCTGCATAGTTGTCCCTTCCCCAGTCAAGCCAAACAGCTTTACCTCCGGTCACATCAGGTGCAAAAGATGGATCTAGCGTGAAATTTTTGCCATCAAAGTTACCGACAAAATATTGAGTACCGGAACCTCCGTTAGGCGAGCCAGGATTTAAGCTTTGTAACAATACCCACTTTGTTTCACCTGTTTCTTCCACTTTTATCGGAAATAGGTCGGGACATTCCCATACTCCACCATGTGCGCCGTATTCCTTTCCAAAATTGCTCAAGTGTGTCCAGTTTATTAGATTGGGTGATCCCCAGAACATGACGTGATCATGTGCAGCAAAGACCATTACCCATTGCTTAGAACCCTCATCCCAGATCACTTTTGGGTCACGGAAATCTTTGATTTTCATAGTATTAGGAATCACAGGGTTACCTGTATATTTAGTCCATGTTCGTCCCTTGTCGTTCGAATAAGCGATACTTTGATACTGAAAGTCTGAACGTCCAGCTCTTTCACCCTCCATTAAATGCTGCGTATATATGGCGACCATCGGCGGATTGCCATTTTCACCAAAACCACTAGTATTTTTCCAGTCAATTACTGCACTGCCAGAAAAAATATAACCCAGCGAATCAGGATAAAGCGCTATAGGCAGGTGTTCCCACTTCACCAAGTCGCGAGTCACAGCATGTCCCCAATGCATAGGTCCCCATACGGTACTGTCTGGATAGTATTGATAAAAAAGATGGTACTCACCCTCGAAAAAAACCATGCCGTTAGGGTCGTTCATCCACATAGAGTCAGGCGTGAAGTGAAAGCCAGGTCTATGAGCTTCTACATCAGTAACTACAGAAGAATTCGTCTTGTTCTGACAATTCCAAAAAATCAGAACAAAGAAATAAAATATAGATGTTTGAATTATTTTATTACTCATTTTATACGATATTATTAAATAGAAAGGAAAAAGTGGTTATGATTCAATTATTGAAAAAATTCAGGATTTCTAATCAAGTACTCGCTTACTATTAACTGTATTGAAACTAATTTCCTTTATTTCCCAAGGTGATTGTGAGCCCAAAGCAAGGCTACATATTTGTTCTCTATACATATCCCTGACATACAGTGTTTTATATATTACCCATTAGATATAGACCCATTTTTTTTAATAAAAAAAATAACAGAGGGAAAAGTTTATAAAATGGTAGCAGAAGCCAAACTGCTACCATTCAATTATAAACCTATTCTAACAAAATCATTTTAGAATCCAGGATTCTGTTTGTATAAACCGTTCGTAAAAGTAATTTCGGCTTGAGGTATTGGCAAATATTCATCTCTACCCGCCGTAAATTTTGCTGTTGCTAAATATGGCCTTCTAACTTTTTCCTTTTCAATGTATGCATTTAGCGTTTGTTCAGCAATACCCCAACGAACGAGGTCAAAAAACCTGTGTCCTTCAGTGGCAAATTCTAAACGACGCTCCCATATTAAAGCTTTAAAAGCAAAATCCTTAGTCCAACCAGCAGAAGTATATGGTTTTACATTATAGGTTGAAGCAAAAGTTCCATCCATTTTTTTTAATTTTCCAGTACTTTGTGCAGCTCTGTCTCTGATTTGATTGATCAATGGTAAAGCTTTATCTTGCTCACCCAATTGAATATACGCCTCAGCTTGCATTAATAAAATATCATCATATCGAATAATATCATAATTTTTGGCAGTTCCCATAAATGGTCCAAGTTTAAAATAAGATCCGCTAGATGCTAATTGTTGAAACCTCATGGTATGAAAATTGCCATAAACACCGGGATCTCTTACCCAACTATTGCTAAAAAGTGCTGTATTATCATACTTATAAACATGACCATCTATACCTACTGTATGGTCAAGTCGTGGGTCAACTGATTGAGCGCTTAGATCAGCAATGTTATCATTGAAAGTATCAAAATTTGGCAACCCATCTGCATTTGTAGTGTGTGCATTGACTAAATTTTGACTACCTGCATGGAATCCACAACAGCCATATTGAGGAGCTCCGTGTGGATAATTCAAACCATCTTCAAAACTCATTCTTCCTGCAGTAGTACCATCATTTATAGTAAACTGAATAGCAAAAACTGACTCAGGACCATTTTCAGTCTCAGGTAAAAAATTATTTGCTATGTCAGCATGAAGCGAAAATTTACCAGACGAGATAACAGCCTGTGTGAGCGTAACTACTTCTTGTAATCTTGTTTTATTGATATTTGTAACTTTATGATTATCGTCTTGCTCATAAGCTTGATACAATCTAAGTTTAGCCAAATAAGCTTGGGCTGATAGTTTATTAGCCCTAGCAAGCTCAGGTTGTGTCTCAGGTAAATTGTCAATTGCAAACTGGAAATCAGCTGCAATTTTATTCCATGATTCTTCATTGCTAAGCGTATTTGAAACCTTTAAAATTTCTTCATCGCTAACAGTTTCATCAAAAATAGGAATGTTCTTATACAATTTTTTCATAATGAAATAGCTGTGCCCTCTTAAAAAACGTAACTCTGCCAAACGAATTTTTTTGGCTGGAAATTCAGTTTCATTTAGTGTATTTACAGCTCGTAAGGCCACATTACATCTGGATATTGATTTGAAAAGATTTTGCCAAGTACGGGTGACAAATGCGCCCATAGTTGGCGTTGTGAGATTGTAATGTTCTAAAGCATCTATTTCACCTACGTCACCAGTGCCACCGCCACCTTTGTATGTGTCATCAGAACGAACACTTCCATATACCCAATCACTGTATATTGGGCCAATCATGTCTCCATTGCCAATTGCTGCATATGCTGAAGTAACGAGGCCATCAATAGCCGTGGGTGAAGTCAAGTCAGATGAAGATAACACGCCTGTTGGTGTATAATCAAGTGAATCTGTACACGATCCTAAAAACAGTAGACCTGTTAAAGCTAAAATTGAAAATATCTTGTTTTTCATTTTGTAACTATTTATTATATTTTATAAATTATTTTAATTAGAAAGATGCATTCACACCAAATGTAAATGTCTTAGGAATTGGAATAGGGTCTAAATCAATTCGCTCCGGATCTGGGCTCAAGTATTTAGAACTTTTGATCCAGAATAGATTTTCAGCCATAACGTAAATGCGAAGATTTGTTAAGACTGATTTAGGGGTAAGAGAATACCCAAGTTGGATGTTTCTCATTTTAAAGTATGATGTGTTCACAATAAAATAATCAGAAGTTCTTCCTTCTCCATTATTGTCTTTAAGTGTAAGTGCGGGAACATTGGTATCAGTATTTTCAGGAGTCCATCCATTAAACACACCTGGACCTACATTTTCGCGTCCTCTCATCAGATTGTTGAAAACAGTATATACATCAAATCCCTTTCTACCAGCAACACCCGATCCAAACAATGACAGGTCAAATTTCTTGTATTCTAAATCAACCCTCAATCCATATTCTAAAGCAGGCAAAGTAGTGCCAATCCATGTTCTGTCCAAGTCGTCAATTCTTCCATCACTATTGATGTCAACGTATCTAATTCTGCCTGGTCCTGCACCGATTTGCGTAGGCGCTACATCTACTTCAGCCTGTGATTGGAACAAGCCATTGGTTTGGTATCCAAAAATATCAAATTGTGAACGTCCAATAATTGTATTGACAAGATTTCCAGCATAAGCAGGTCTTACATTTTCTGGAAGCTCCGTGATTTTATCTCTAAAGTGGGCAAAATTTGTGATAATATTATAGCTTAAACCATTGGAATTTCCTCCTCTATAGCCTAAAACAAACTCCCAACCTTTATTGGATTTTGATGCACCATTGACTGCCTTAGTTTGACCTTCACCAAGTGTAGCAGCTACTGGAGGTGTAATCAAAATACCTGACGTCTTGCGCGTAAAATAATCAAATGATCCAAAAATTTTATCATTTAAAAATCCAAAATCAATACCAGCATTGACTTCATCTGTAGTTTCCCATTTCAATGAAGGATTTGCCGCTTGAGTTTGTACAAAACCAGAAGGCAGTGTACCCGTATTTGCGCCTGATAATGAATAAGCTGTACCAATATTCATATATTGTTCCCAAAAACCACCTACCAACTGAGCTTGTGTCGTGCCATACCTTGTATCAAATAATCCAAAACGAGCCAAATCACCAATTTGTTGATTCCCTACTCGACCTACACCTACTCTCGCTTTTAACTGTGAGATGACTTTATTGTCTAGCATAAAATTTTCTTGGTCAACTCTCCAACCTACAGATGCAGCTGGAAAAATACCAAATTGATTATCTGCGCCAAAACGTGATGATCCGTCTCGTCGAAGTGTAAGTGCCACCAAATATTTATTGGAATAATTATAATCTACACGTCCAAATTGAGAAAACAAACGATTACCAGTTGAACCACCAGCAACGGTTGTATTTCCTGTACCAGCATTGAGCGTAAAATAGTCTTCAGTTTGGAGTGCAAATCCTTCTTTTTTGGTGAATTGAAAGTCAAAATCTGTTTTTATAAACTCGGTACCTAATAAAAATTTAAAACTATTTTTTTCATTAAGTTCTAGATTATATCTCAGAGTATTAGCCCAGGTGGTACTTAAATAATGATTCTGATCTAAAGATAAGCTATTTGTAGTTCTATTAAAAGCTCCTTCTGAAAATTTTGGTGTAATCACTTTATTCAAAAATGTTGCATTATCTGCGCCTAAATTTGATTTGAAAAATAGGTTTTTAATTGGTTGGATCTCTAAAAATATATTTCCAAATGTACTTAAGCGATTTGCATTATTCCATTTTGCTAAATCTTGCATATGAAGTGGGTTATTTCTATCCGAATATCCACCACCTGAAGCACCTGCATAAGTTGTACCATCTTTTTGATATACGGGAATAGTAGGTGCAAGTGTCACAGCCAAGAATGAAGTGGATGCACCACCTAAATCTCGTGCCGTCAAGGTTTCATTCGAATTTGCAATTCTTAAATTTACACCCAAATTTAATTTATTATTAAACGCTCTGGTAAGTGCATTGATGCTACCACTCAATCGATCATAGTTAGTAAATCTAAGCATACCCGTATTTTTCAATTGACCAAGATTGACTTCTATGGATGAATTTTTACTACCATACGAAGCCGTAAAATCATTTTGCGTTACTATTCCTGTTTTATACAATTCTGATTGCCAATCTGTATCTCCTACAGGTGTATTAGGGTCGCCACCTACGAATGGTTTTGCACTAACACTTTGTAATATTGGGTTGTCAAAATCATTATTCCATTTAAAATCGTAGATATCGCCATAGCCTGCTACAGGATCTTGCCGATCATTTACCGATGCTTGCCATAATGCCTTTCCTCTATCTTCAGCATTCAACATATTAAAACGCATTGATTTTTCAGATTGTGCAGAAATCCGGCTATTAAACTGAAATGCTACTTTCCCTTCAGTATTGCCTCCATTTTTAGTCGTAACTATGATTACACCATTAGATGCTCTTGCACCATAAATAGATTGTGCAGATGCATCTTTCAATACTTGCACTGACTCTATGGTAGCGGGATTCAAATTTTGGAATACTTCTGGCCTAGTAGTCGGAATTCCATCTATGATATATAATGGATCATTATTGCCTAAAGTATTGGCACCTCTGATTAAAATCCTTCCATTTGACCCATTTGGAGAACCGTCTCTTTCGATATACAAACCAGCAACTCTACCTTGCATGGATTGCATAGGGTTTCCTGTACTGTTATTTTTAATAGGCTTCATATCAACTACGGCAACCGACCCCGTCAAATCTACCTTGTTTTGTGATGTATAACCAACTACAACCACTTCAGCTAATTCTTGACCTGGTTCTAGTGCAACTTCTACATAATTGGTTCCTACAATGGAAACTTCCTGTGATGTATATCCAATGTAAGAAATAGTTAAACTCGTTATACCATCTGGTACGAAGATACTAAATTTACCTTCCACATCAGTGATGGTTCCGTCCTGTGACTTGGACACTAAAATATTAGCCCCTATTAATGGTTCAGATATGTCGCTCCCGCGCACTATACCTGTTATTTGGCGTTGCGCTTCAATTACAAAGAATGTTTGAAGAATTAAGAAAATGGAGAGTAAGGCTTTTTTTGTCATGATAAGTATTGTTTTGAAATTACTGAAATTAAGGATACTCATGTTGAGTGATTTGTGTTAAATTATTATTTTGATATTCGAAGATGGGTGCATGTATGAATAATGTTTATTTTTTTAACGGTTAATCAATTGTTTTTCTAATTCTTCGAGAGATACTCCTTTGGTCTCTGGCATCATTCGCCATACGAATACCAACTGTCCGACCATCATTAGGGCAAAGATCATAAAGACAGTACTCGCCCCGATTGTATTAAATAGGTATGGAATCATCGCAGGTATACTGGCTGCCAATAACCAATGGACCGAACTACCAAATGCTTGACCACTCGCTCTCAAATGATTGGGAAATATCTCGGATATGAACACCCAAATGACAGCTCCTTGGCCGATGGCGTGTGATGCAATAAAAAGGAACAAGAAAAGTGGAACGGCAAATCCTTGCCATTCGAGGTAAAATGCCATGGCTATTA
The DNA here is from genome assembly GCA_035299145.1 of Saprospiraceae bacterium. Lineage (GTDB taxonomy): Bacteria > Bacteroidota > Bacteroidia > Chitinophagales > Saprospiraceae > OLB9. Next base: position 10,657 of record DATGWZ010000018.1, on the reverse strand, counting down.
ATGACAGCGATATGATGTATCCTATGGAGCCTATGTAAATTAACTTCTTACGTCCTACCTTATCGATCAAGCTCATTCCTATCATCGTGAAAATCAAATTTACTAAACCTATACCTACACTGCTCATGAGTGATGCACTTTTTTCCAATCCGGCGATCTCAAATATTCTTGGCGCATAATATAGAAATGCATTGATACCAGAAAACTGATTAAAAAAGGCGATCAGAAAAGCTAAAATCAAAGGAAATCGATATTTTTTGTCAAAAATACTTTCATCCGTATTTACTGATTTATGATCAGTCAATATATCATTAATTTGGGTTTGGACAGGTGTTTGTGGGTCGATGACAGCCAATGTAGCTTCTGCTGCAGCACGATCTTTTTCCTTCAACAATAACCACCTTGGGCTTTCGGGTATAAAGAATACCACAACGGTGTAAAACAAAGCAGGTAACGCTTCTGCTCCGACCATCCATCTCCAAGGCTCAGTCCCGAAATCTTTGAGTAGATAATTGGATAAAAAAGCCACTAAAATACCCAAAACTATATTGAATTGATACATACCCACTAGCCTGCCGCGGTCATGCGCTGGTGATATCTCTGAGATGTAAGCAGGAGCGGCTATGGTAGAAGCGCCTACACCAAGCCCACCTATGAATCTAAAAATGGCAAACATAATGGGATCAGTAGCTAGTGCAGAGCCAACAGCAGAGACAAAGTACAAGATACCAATGATGATAAGCGTATTTTTTCTACCCAGTTTATCTGTAGGTATAGCACCTAATAATGCTCCCACTACCGTTCCCCAAAGTGCAGATGCCATGATGACAAAGCCATGAAAGAAAGCGCCACGCGGCCACAATGATTGCAGTGGCAAATCTGCTCCTGAGATGACTACAGTATCAAACCCAAATAGGAATCCAGCGACTGCCACGGTCAGTGACCATAGCATGATTTTGTTGTGGCTCATGATTTTTAAAATATTATTTCACAAAACTACCTTCTCCCGCAAGTGTGCAATTGTGAATTAATATTTTATTTCTTAGATTTTAATCACCATGTTAATTTTTCATTATCAATTTATTTGTCAGATAATTATACATTAATATATTTGTTTATATTAATTTAAACCTTAATAATTGTGTCATAAACTTTAAATTTTGTGTCACCAAAATATGGTGTATATTTTACACTAAGCCTAAGTCTTTTTCAAATTAAAGACTATAGTAAACCTTAATACTTATCAAAAATGGACTACTTATAGTTGAATATTAATTTTTTTCGTCTTGGAGATTACGTCTAAATTGGCTAGGCGTGACATTGTATTTTTGTTTAAATACCGTAGAAAAATAATCAGGTGATGAAAATCCCGAGGAATAAGCGATATCAGCAATGGGAGTATCTATACCCAATAATAATTTTTCTGCATAAGAAAGCCGTTTGTTTTGGATAAAATCACTGATGTTTTCGCCCAAAAGGGATTTGGCTTTGCGGTACAGTTGTGACCTCGACAATTGCATTTCTTTACACAGATCATTGATTTGAAATTGTGGATCTGTGAAATGATTTTGAATGTACACTGTTAAACGACTGATGAAGTCTTGGTCTATGGTTTTGAGTGTAGTGTTTTCTCGTAGATCAATCACATCATTATGTATACTACCTTTGAGAATTTGACGATTGTGGATCAAGTTTTGAATCGTAACTTCAAGGACTTGTATATTGAAAGGTTTGGTAATGAATGATTCTGCTCCTACCTGCATAGCTTCTATCTGTTGGGATATAGTAGCCCGAGATGTCAATATGATAATGGGAATATGAGAAGTGCGCAAATCGTTTTTCAATGCTTTTACAATCTCTATGCCATCCATACCCGGCAATGACAAATCACATAGCAATAAGTCAGGAACGAGGTTGGTAGCTTGTGCAAAACCATCATCGCCAGTAATGGATTGTGTGATTTGATATTTTGACTCCAAATTTCGCAATAGAAATTGTTGTATTTCCTCATTGTCTTCTATGATATGGATATGAAAACCATCCACTTGCTTGATTTCTCTTTCATTGACTTGCCCTAGTTGATAGTTGAGTGATTCGTCATAAATAGAATCAGTGGATATAATATAGTCTTCATTTTTGGTGATTTGATCAGCGCTATAATGGTCTTTGCCGATTGGTAATACTATGGTGAATCTAGCGCCATGTCCTTTGATGCTTTGTACGTTGATGCTACCTTTGTGCAACTCTATTAAGGATTTGGACAAAGACAATCCTAGACCTGTTCCAGCAGAATGAACGCTCTTGATTTGGTAGAATGGTTCGAATATGTTTTCAAATTCGTCTTTGTCAATGCCATTACCCGAATCTTCAAAATTTATCTTAACTGTTTTTTCATAAGAATCCAAAAGGATCGAGACCGTCACAGTACCATTATCAGGTGTGAATTTAAAAGCATTGGAAAGAAGATTGAAAATTACTTTGTCCATCTTGTCGGGATCAAACCATAATTTTATTTCTTCTATTTTTGTCAAAAATTTGAATGAAATATTCCTTTGAGCTGCGACAGAACTATAAGAGTCACAAATTATTTTTATGAAATCAATGATATTGTATTCGGATACTGAAAGATTCATTTTATTGAATTCAGCTTTTCTAAAATCCATCAATTGATTGATCAGCCTCAGCAGACGAATAGAGTTTTGTTGCACTTGTCGGACCAGCGCATTTGTTTGTTTTTCGTTCTTCTTGCCTGCGAGTAATTCATCACTAACACCCATGATTAGCGTCAACGGTGTCCTCAATTCGTGCGAAATATTGGTAAAGAAGTTTACCTTGGCATTGGTAGCCAATTTGAGTTCTTCGGACATCTCTAATATATGAATTTGATTCTTGATGATTTCTTCATTCTTAGAAACTAGTTCATTATTTGCTAATTGTTTGTTTTTTAATGACTTCCAAAGTGAAAATCCTAAAATGAATGAAACTATCAATGATGTAACCAACAAGACTATGAAAATACGTTGTGTATAAAAAATCTTCTTAAATGAGTCGAGAAATAATAGTTGCTGATCGATAGTACTTTGAAGACCATCCATTTTCTTGAACTGAAGTTGTACAGTTCGCGCATTTGATAGATTAATAATGCTCGTGTTGAGTTTGTTTTCTTTTTCAAAAGGCAATTTATTTAAAATGCTTTTAGCTAATAAAATAGCTTCAGATCCGCAGGTAGGATATAATAAAGATGCATTAATAACATTTTTTTCCACCATATCGATACCATTTCCTTCGCCTGGTAAGGCATCCACTCCGACAATAGTTATCTTTTGGTTGGGAGTAAATTCACCGAGCCAATTTGATGCCGCTTGCGCCAAGAAGTCAGCATGTGCAAAAACACAATTGATATCAGGATGATTTTTGAAGGCGGTTGCGACTTTTTCTTTAAGTACATCCATGCCTTCATTATCTTGAAGAGATACTAAGACTTTGTGGATTTTTGAGTCACGTAGTTCTTCATGAAAACCCAAGTTCCGCTCAATAGCAGGCGTTATGGTCATCCCCAATTCCATCTCCAAGGCTCTTATACCATCTGGATGTACATCTTTCAAATATTTAGCTGCCGAACGCCCTATCTCATAATTATCACCTCCTACAAAAGCAGAATACAGCTTTGATTCGGTCTTGCGATCCACCATGATGATTGGTGTCCCATTTTTGTATATACTATCTAGTTTTGATTGTAATGGCTCTGCCTCATTTGGAGACACAATAAGCAAGTCAATACCTGATTTGATCAACAAATCTATATCATCAAGCTGCTTTTGACTGTTACTGCCAGCGACTTCGATCAAGAGTTCAAGTTCGGGATGAAAGGCCGCTTCTCTTTCCATTTCACGGTTCATTGTCGTGCGCCAAGGATCTGAGCAACATTGAGAAAAGGCTATTCGATATTTTTTGTCTGGTACTGATTGCTGGCAACTTAAAAAGAAGCAGATGAGTATGAAGTAAGCGTTGAAAAATTTCATTATTACACTTAGTTTAACTAATTTGGTATTTGCTGAATAAAGTATCTCTGTTCTTTAATTCCGACTTTCAGCAGTTGGCTGGAATTTGGCCCGTATATGGTGGGCAAGTTTTTTGCTTATTCCAAAGTTGTCTTTCGGAAAATTTCAATACATTTTGCTCTTGCTGATATTTATTACTAATTATTATTTTTCGATCTTCGACTACTATTGTGAAGTTTACTTTAGCCTTTAGGCCTTTAAAAAATTGGATTTGGGTATCTATTATCATGATTTTTTAATGGGAAATACTCGTTTCTAATGTTTTCAGCCTTTTAATTTTTTTAAAAGACATGTCTTGCAACAAAGATATATAAAGTTTTTAAAGTAGGTAATTATTATTTCATGATCAAGTAGTACTTCCTTTTTTAAACAGAGAACTAAAGACAAAATTGGTGTATTACAAATTTTCCGCTTAAAAATCTCTTTATTAAAGTAAAATTCTCAAATACTTACTTTAACTACGTTATTGCTGCTAAATTGAGTTAAGCAGACCATAATTTATACAGTATCAACAGAGATTATCTAGGTATATAAGGTGGTTTAGATGTTTGTAAAATTAGAAGACCTATTAGCATGGAAGGTTATGTGTTTCGTTTTAAATTACCGAGAGTAATAAATGCACAATTCCTGAGTAGGTGTTTTTTTAAGGCTGACACGGGAAGGAATGATGATGAAAGTGGGGAAGAAATGATAGTGATTTAAGAGATAAATGTAAATTTTAATAGCGAATAATGATTATATTATTTCTTAGAGTTCTATTTGGCTAGGTACGGTACCATCCCTGTTGTCTTTTACTACAGTAAGTAATAACAAAAACATCAACATTATTTTAAAAGATGGGATTGTAACATCCACATTATTTCTCCTTATGACAAAACAACAAGTGAAAGCCTAAAATTAATGAGAAACAAGTGATATCAGAAGTTTTTACTTAACCAATTCCTTCCTTAAAATTGGGAAAAAATCAGATGGTTTCTCTAGCCATGGAAAATGACCACTTCTTTCAATAAAATAAATCTTTGAATCATGCAATCTCAGATTCAATATCTCTTGACTACCATCTGTAAGAAAGTCTTGCCTCCCTTGGATAATTCTAATAGGTCTCTTTAACTCATATGCTTCCTCTGAGATATCCCATTTCCAAAAGTTAGAGTTGTCGAAGTAGGCATTAAAAAAGTTATTATTAAAATAATTTTGTTTTTCATTTGAAGGAACGGAATTCATAAAAGAATCTATTTTTCTTTTGTCAAAGAAATATGATTTAAGTAGAATACGCTCTAATTTAAATTGTTTTTCTATTGGGTCTAATAAACTGTCCGCGTCAATTGTATTTAATTGACTGAAATCTTCAGGAGTTAGTCTTACCATTGCATTATCATTAGCATATTTCTGAAATTGATTACTTGTACCAATACTTGACACTAAAATAATTTTGTCTACGTGCTGTGGATAATTTACTGCATAGTATAGACCGAAGTGAGTCCCATAACTATGACCAATTATATCCCAGACATCAATATTCAGTTTCTTTCTTACTAATTCAATATCTGAAATTATTTTTTCAGGACTTACCCATGATATGTCCGAGGTGCGATATTGTGATTTTCCCGTACCTTCATAATCTATAAGTATGCATTTATAACCATTCAATGAATCTGCTATACTTCTCATATAATAACTGGAAAATCCTGGTCCACCCTGTAGTAGTACAACTGGTCGACCTTCACCTTTTGTGTAGAAGTGAATGAAACAGTCGTTCAATTTTATAGAATCTTCCCTGTATTGCGCGTTTAATTGAAAGAAAACAAAAAAAGAGAGTAGAAGAAGTACTTGTTTAATCTTATTCAAATTTAAAATTACTGGTAAAATACTTATTTTCTTTGCTACTTTTGACATAAAAAAATTCATAACTTGTTGATAATTAAATCACATAAAATATAAATGCTAGAAAGTTATTTAAACCATCCCGTTTTTTGACGACTTTGAGAAATTTGTAAACAGAATATCATTAAGTAAAAACCTAGCCGGTCATTACTTTACTATATATTTCACAATGCTCTGGCAAATATAGATTTTATTTAATAATGTAGATATAATTAATACTATTTTAGTTCGATCTGATGTGTCTTCTTTTTTCTATTGATGACAATCTATACATTCCAGTTTTCCTGTTTTATAGGTGACTTGTTTTTTGCCATCTACCCATGATTCTTGATGACATTTATTACAATCTACCTTTACGTGAGCGCCATCTAGTTTGAAGGCAGCATTATCATGATTAAAATTACTTCTATCCCATTTATCAAAACCGTGGCACTTTTTACAATCTGTCGTGCCGTTGACTTCAAATTGATTGCCATGGACATTGTCATGACACTTGGCACATTCCATCGATAACCCTATGAATTGCTGCACCTTGGCACCTGCTTGTTCTTTGTAATGACAACTGCCACAATCTGTTTTGAGATGACTTCCTTTTAACTCAAAATTGGTTTGTTTATGGTCAAATGTGATAGACTTCCAACTTTCATTATCATGGCATTTTCTGCAATCGTTATTGGGTATGAACTTCTCACTTATGAAGCCTGTGTGGATATTTTTATGGCAATCTACACATTGATCTCCTAGGTTTCTGAAGGTCCATTTGTTTTCTTTCATGTGGCAAGCCGTACATGGCGTAGCCATATGCGCACCTTCTAATGGAAATGCTGAAGCATCATGTTGTTCTATTCCGAATAAGCCTTCCGTAAATCCTTGTGTGGTATGACACGCGGCACAATCCTTGTTTTTTATATCTTTAAATTCTCCTTGGTGATAGTCCTTATGACAAGAAGCGCACAAATCATATTTAATGGGATCTGTCATTTTGGGCGTGGTATGACATTTCCTACAATCAACTTCTATGTGTTTTCCTTCTAGTTTGTAACCTGTAAGTGTGTGGTCAAAATTAGGGAGATCGCGATTGATAGTGAAACTTTGCTGGGAATGACAATCTTTACAATCTGTGCCAAATTTAGAGTCATGTACATCTTTATGACAAGTCAGACAAGTGATATTTTTAGTAGTAGCAAATTCTTTATAATTATCTTGTGTCCCTGCCCGATTGTCATGACACGCTTTGCAATCAATGGTCTTGTGTTTGCCTTCTAAAACGAAACCTGTCAAGGTATGATTAAAACTTGACGTTGACTTTATATCGCTAAAAGACGACTCGTTGTGACACGATTTACAATTGGTACCGAACGCTCCTTGATGTGGGTCTTTGTGACAAGCATTACAGTTTTTAAAAGGTACACCAGCAAATTTCTGGAACTTCTCCCCATTTTTAAACTCTGTTTTATGACATTGGTTACAGTCAACTTTAGCGTGTGCGCCATTCAGTGGGAAGTCAGTTTTCGCATGATTAAATAAAGTGGCAGGTTTAAAATTGTCATAATTATGGCACTTTGCACAATCATTATCCATTGTTTTTTGATGGTAATCATCATGACAAGAAAGACACTTAGGATCAAGACCGAGGAATGTATTTTTATTTTGTTTGATTTTAAAATCTGATATATGGTCTTCAAAATGACACTTGGCACAATTGTCCACTTTTTTATGTGCGCCTTTGAGTTCATATCCCGTTAGGTTATGATTAAACTTTTTTTCATCAAATCTTATTAAATCAAATTTTAAACCATGGTGCTCGCTATGGCAAGAGATACATTCTTTTCCTTTTATTTCTCTTGAAACGTGGTAACCTTTATTCTGGGTAATTCTTGTTTTTAATTCTTTATGACAATTCAGACATTTCTGCTCCGAAATCTTTGCACCTAGGTCATGACATGCGGTACAATTGCTAATTCCTTCTAAGGATGTATGTTCTTTGGATAGTTTTCCAGGACTGATTTGTGTTTGCACTTGGGTCACATAAAAACTAAAACCAATCATCATGATGATTTTAGTTAAATGGCTATATGTAACAAATTTAAACATCCTATTTTTTATGTGACAACATGGTATAATTAAACCGTTTTGATATCTGAACTCCCGATTTCTCTAAAAACTGAGTAGGCAATTCACCACCTGCAAAGATGTACACTAGATCATTGTCCAGATTTAGTTCACTTTTATCTTTAATGTAGAGATGCACTTTTGTTTGGGTTATTTCCTTTACATTAGACTCAAATAAAACCAACACTTTTCCTGAAAGCATGGCTTTTTCTATATTCTCTGAGTTTTTTGGTTTCAGTCTGCTGAACTTATCACTTCTATATGAAAGGGTGACTTTATTATCATCAGCTAACAATAACGCGCTTTCTATAGCGGAGTCTCCACCACCAACCACGAGTATGTTTTTGTTTTCTATCAATTCTGGCTCAAGAAGTTTGTACGCTACTTTTTCCATACCTTCTCCTGTGACACCTAGTTTTCTTGGCGTGCCTCTCCTACCGATGGCAAGCAATACCTTATTGGTTGTATATTTGCGACCATCTAGTGTGGTCAATTCGAATCCACCATTTGTTTTTCCGATCAATTCTACTTTGGAATGTTCTATGATTTGAATATCATTTTTAGAAATAACCTCATTCCATAAGGTAAGTAATTCGTCTTTGCTTGTCTGAAATAACTTCACCTTACCATGACATGGCAAATCCATGGGTGAGGTCATAACAATTTTTGCTCTAGGGAAATTATATACCGTCCCACCTAATGTATCTTGTTCTAGCACCAAGGCCTTCATACCATTCTTTTTAGCCTGTAGGGAAGCTGAAATTCCAGCAGGACCAGCACCAATGATAATAAGATCGTATGATAAACCATGGTTTTTATCCAATAATGTATAAATGTTTTCAGCTGCCTGTCTACCTTGTTCCACACTATTTTTGATTAGTCCCATTCCACCTAATTCGCCAGCAATAAAAATGCCTTGTACATTGGTTTCGAAATTCTGATTTACATGTGGAAGGTCTACCCCTCTTTTTTCAGTTCCTATTTTGAGTGATATAGCTTCTACAGGGCAAGCATGAAAACAAGCACCATGACCGATACACCTTGATGCATTGACCAAGGTTGCCCTACCATTCCTTATACCTATGATATCTTTTTCGGGACAAGCTGTGATACAAGCGCCGCTCTTGATGCAATTATCTTCATCTATATAAGGATACAGTGACACTGGTTCATGAATGCCTTCTTCTTTTGCTTTTTCTATTTTTTCACCCACCACATCAGACTCCTTTTTCAGTTTTCTCAAATAGATATAAACTATGCCGAAACATAAAAGACCTACGATGCTATAAATAATGAACTCTTCCATATCAAAATATCCAAGTATAACCAAATGCTAATGTTACGCCCACATGTACTATCATGATTATCAACATGATAAGCGCAAAAGGTAGATGTGCAATGTGCCAATATCTAAAAAGCTTCTGCATAGTCACCAAACGTTGGATTTTGCGCGTCAAGCCCATCTCTGTACTAACCATTTTCATGATGCCTTTGATATCCTGTGGATCCAATTTCTGGGTATGCAATAAAGATTCAATGTTTTTTTTCCTTTTATATTCGTCTACATATTGCTTAAAAAAACCTTGAAAACCATGGTATTGACTTGTATCTTCCGTAGCAGAATGTTGAATGAGCGCTTTGATATTTAAAGTAGCTGCCCCTGAAATATTTTGCAAAGATGCACCTATATCGGACTTCATATCCTGTATTTCATTCAAACTTAGTTCTCTACCTTGGATCGTACGTGGAATTTGTAAATAGATAAATCTACCAATGACGCCACTTGCTACTACAGCAACCATACTCCAAAAACTAATGGATACAATACCACCGAATTTGAAAGCAGTATGAAATAAAACCATGATTGGCCCAAGTGTACATAAAAATATGTGGAACTCCAACCAATGTTTTAAGGCTCCGATGCGACCCAGGCTTTTAAATCTTTTTCTTGCCATATAGCCGAATACACCTATGATGATGAGTAACGTACCTATGATACCAAGACCATGACCGTAAATACCATTAGGCTTTAAATGCTTGTGATCAGGGTGGTAAAATCGTTCTTCCATTTCAGTTATGTAATAGTCTGATCCATTATAAAATAAATACATGGTAGCCAAGATGACTATCAAGGTAAGCGTCGAAAGATAAATCTTATGGACGATAGGGGTCATATTTTTACACTATTTTGACACAAGGTAGAAAATCTTAATATAAAATTAGCTTAAAATGTCCTGAATCGGGAAAATAAAGGCCTGAATCGGGAACAAAAAGATTTAAAGTCCAGATGTATTTTTGACCGTCCTTTTCATTTTTAGTCAAAACTTCATAAAATGGCGTTAAGAAGCGAAAACTGTTCGAGCTAATAAGGATGTTAAAACATGTTTGATTGACTTGTAAATTAAATAGTATCTGCTGAAAACGTCAGCTATTCATTTTGTGATGTTATATTTCGGAGACCTTTGTTCAAAAAACAGCAATAGTGAATGAAGTTGCAAAAGTGCGTCTATTGCCCAACATTTACAAAATTTAAAAGAATGACTAAAAATGGCAATAGAAAAAGCATTTTGTAACGAGAATGAACGGTGCTCCGCAATTGC
>DATGWZ010000017.1:0-361356 GCA_035299145.1 Saprospiraceae bacterium | reverse complement strand
GAATGTCTTAAGATAAAGCTTTCTAATACGCCGTGCTGGTGTGCAGCACGGTTCATGTCTTAAATTGACTCTGTCAATTTTTCTACGAAACAGACATTCATACCGAAACCTGCAAGGCTCGATCTTTACAAAGCTAGGGCAAGGATTATCTTTGCTGGTCGGTTTTTATTTTGATTGAAAAAAAACATAATTGAGATGCAAAGTTTACATTTTGCTTTATTAAGGTTTACAAAATAGTCAATTCAATATGATTTCAGGTAGATTAATTGTTTTATTTCCCAAGGATTGACTTTTCAATTGGTGATATAATAAATCTTTGAGCTGACATTGGAATTACTTCCCTGTGAAAATTATGATACTCTACTCTAGAAATATTTTTTATTGATCTCTGAATCGGTTCACCTTTATTATGCCAGTAAAAGCGAATTAATATGGTATTAGATAAAGGAAAATATATTTCCATTTCCTTCCTTCCAATTTCTCCATATCCAATATCATTTATTAAAGTAACTGGATTATCAGTAGTAAAAAAGGGATTTTCTCTGGTGCTTTTTAGAACTTCAATTGATGCTGATTTTAATTGTTTACTAGTGTGATTCATATATGTAACCATAAGAGAATTTATGGCGTCTTTTTCACTCATTTCTTTGTAAGAATTGAAAATATTTTCTTTCTGGGCATCATTAAATCCTTCAAATTCAATAATTATTTCAAAAAAATCACGAAAGTCTTCTCGGCTAATCCATCCCTTTAACCATTCCCTACATCTCTTAGTTCTAGCAAGAAAATTTGCTGCAGTTTCTGCTATTCCAAGCTGAACATTTTGATCTAAAAGACCAGACTCTAATTGATCAATTATAATTGGAATTCTGGTCTCAATGGCACCATTAAGGTCTCTTTCAATTATTAGCTCGTGAATCTCTTTATAATTTTCTAATGTATATATATAGTTTTCGGATAGGAATTTTCCTATCTCTCGATCTTGCCATTTATTTTCTTTCAAGTCTTTAACACTTACAAACCATATTTCAGATTTAAAAAATCTTGAAAATCCAAATAGCTTTAAATAAATTTGAGGAATAATATGTTGATTTTTATAATCTGCCATTGTTTGAAAAACTTAAAACCTATAATTTTAATTAGTAACATTTATGGTATCTTACCATGAATTTTATTTGTTTCTCAATAAATGATAAAAAAAGCTTATTGTTATCATTAAAATAAAATTGTATATAGAAAATAAAATAAAAATAAGTTCATTTTAATTTTGAATATAAGTATAATGAAAATTTCTAATTTTAGTTTATTTAAAATACGTGAAATAAAATATAAATCTAAAACTCAGACTCAAAAAGTGCAGTGGTACAAGACCTATCTGCCTCTGTAACTACTAAAACTGTACTCTGATGTCTATAAACTCCTGTAGGAACATGATAAACAGAACAAATGCGATCACCTCCTGTAACTGCTGTATCATTATGGACTACATCATCTGGATGACAAATACCCCAATCTCCTAATACATGACGCTCTAAACAATAACGAACAAAAGGGCCTAACGGTGATCTCTCTAAGGTAGCTGCATAAACTCCTGCACTAATCACTACCTTACCTAACTTAAAACGACCTAGTACAACTGGTAAAAAACTCATAACTAATAAATATAAAATGAAAAATTAAGTGTACAGCCAACTATACCATACTAACGGATACCTGATAGCGTGAGGGAATGAATAAGTGTATGGTGGAGAACGTAGTGGACCATACAAGTTTCATTTCCCGAAGCTAACTTTGTATCTGTTTTGTGTGGTAGAAAAAAGCGCGAAGGTTTACTACTGCTGCTAATCATTGGGTGATCCGAGAATGGATGGACATTAGAAATAAATTGCTCACTTTGATTTGTGAGTTTATATTTTAAGTCTTTGATAGCTTTTTGTGGGTTAGAAGGATGAAGTCTTGGTGGTACTCTAGTCTCCTCAAAAACATTCGAATCAATTATAATTTATAATTATTAAACCAGAAAGTGAAATTTCTTTTGATGTGGTTTTGATGGTGTTGATTACACTATGGTATCCAAAAATGTTATTCTATGGATTCAATTAATTTAAGTGGCATCTATAACTTTAATTGAAATTGAATAAGAACTATTTAATGTTAAAAAAGGTTTGGTTTCTATAGAATTATATTTTATGATTAATGATTTATTTTTAATCTTATGGACCATTATAAAAGATGCTATAGCTTATTCGTTTTGGTTTTTCTTAGTTTGGATTTTTGTAATCTTTAATCTCACTGATAAATATTATAAACATAATTTACTAAAATCAAATAAAATAAAAAATATTTCATTATTGCTCTGTGTTGCAATTTTACCAATAATAATTGCTTTAAGTCATTTATTTAAATATGTAAATTATAGAAAATGCGATGAGAGTTGTTCCACTTATGTTTTACCAAATGGTGAATATATGAATTTAAGTACAGGAGATAGACTAAAAGTGAGTGGGCAAAAGTTAATGCTGGGACCAGAGTTCTATATTTATGATTATTCAATTTATTTTATAGGTGATAAAATTAAGTACTGTGCTAATGTAGATTGTGACCCATATCAAGATTATATTGGAAAATGTATACTGCCTGAGATATATGATGTAGAATTAACTTACAAGGGGGATATTCCATTATTAGAAATTAAAGATAAGGGTGATTGGATTAAAATTGATAAAAATGATATTCAATAAATTATTTATAAATGGACAAAAATGGCATTTTGAAATTTGATATGTCAGACATAACGAATATGTTTGTCGATTCATTTAATAGTTAGGCAAGATATTATTTATTGAATAGAATATTATTATTCTTAAGACAGACCACGTAGAATTTTTTGAAAACAAGGAGTGATTTTCCCCAATGCCTTCAGACTAGGTTTAGAAGTTTGTGAGGTACGAATACTGGTTATCAGGCTATAAAGCTTTGAGCTTGACTATGCCAGAAAAAACAAATAACCACATGTTATGAAATAAATAATTGACAATTAATATGTGGCAGCAGTGCAGAAAAAATTGTATCTGTTTCGTGTGGTAGAAAAAAACTTGGGATTGACTATACTAGGTGGATTCACATAGTGATTGTTGCTTATTTGGTTTTATATTAATAGATTTGCATTACCAAAAAAATAATAGGATTATGGACCAAAGCGATGATCAAGAAGATTTTGCACCGGATGATGATATTACTTTACAACAGGAATTGATCCTGCTTAAGGCTATGGCTTACAACCATAGTAGCATGACGGATGCTGATTATGATCGATTGGAAAAGGAGATTAGGGCTAAGTATGATCTTAGGAGGTGGGGGGAATGGTGAGATTGAATAATTATTTAAAATTAGAATTAAATCTTCAGAGAGATAAAAATTTAATTTAAATTTGGTAAATTACTTATATGTTTCCATTAGTTTTTCAAAAAAATCTTTTAAGTAAGGATTGTAAAGATGATCTTGTGTTACAAATTCAATTAATGCTGATATAATTGTTAAAACAAGGAAAATAATAACACCCCCAAAATAGCCTTTAATAAGAGAATTTTGTTCATATTTCTTCTGCAATTTTTCCAATAAAATTAATTCAACTTCATACTCTTCATTATCATTTAATTTTTCCATTATGTTAAGTGCCTTACGTTCATTTTTTAATGATAGTTTTAACGGTGCAGGCAACGCTTCTATAATTTGGTGCGGTTTCAAAAATCTCAAAATTGAATTTTGAATTAAATTGAACTTTTTATCTTTAATATTACTTTTATAGGTGTACCATGAATATCCTAATGCAACACCTATTATTAGTGAATTTATAAAATGACCAATAGTAAATAAATCAGCTTTATAAACCCAAACAAAAGAAAGAGCGATTGGAGTCAATATTACTAAAGACGTTCCAAAACCTGTTAAAAAACTATTCAAAAAATATTTGGGATTATATGATATGTAAATTATTATCAATGATACAAATACCAAGTTGAAACATGATACAAGTACCGCTATTTTATTAACAATATTGAGTCCATCTGAAAGAAAAATGGAGATAACTAATAAAATTGTACCAAATATTGCAAGTAAAAAAACTCTTTGACCATTTTGCCATAACCAATCTTCTCTCCGTTTTTCGTTATCGGGTGGTGTTAGTTGTATGATATAAAATTCTATGCTAAATAAAATCGATCCTATACCTTTAAAAACCGGAGAGATAATTAGATGTATGCCTTGGTCACTTAATAAATATACAGAATAAAATGACTGTAAAAATAGGAAAAGCATTAATATCATTAGCGAATTATATACCTTCTTACTGCTGCCCATATAGAGATTTCTTTTTTTATTCCTAAGAAACTCTATTGTATTTTCTCTTAACTCTTTATATTCTTTTTCTTTCATTATTAATGACTGTTAAAGATGTTTGAATAAAACATTAAATGTAGTTCAATTCTCGAAACTAATTGGTTTTTGAATTATTAGATTAAAATAAGGAAAAGAACTAACTTTAATAAAAACCATTATAAATTAGTAGAAAAACGATCATACAACCTTTCAAAATTCTAAATGCAAATATAAGGGAGATTTTAATTAGTTATCATTACTTCAGTTGTTTCAGTGTAATTTATGTATATTTTGTGCCTCTAACTTCTTCAATTAGATCTTGCATGATTGGTAAGTTATAATTTTAAACGATTATTGTCTTTCTATGAATTGCTTTTTTGCATCTTTTCCGGTGCAAATTTAAATAGGATTTGTAAATGTGTGGAATTTATGATGTGAAAAAAGTTGCTGAGTAATAAAACAAGATGATTTTCAATGCAACTGAAAACAGACCACTAGAAGTGGTGAAAACAGGGAGCGTATTTTATCCGATGCCTTTAGGCTCGGTAGATTAGCAGTGAGGTACGAACTCTATAACCCACATTAACCACCAGAAAATCTATTACAGCTTGAAACTACTTCAAAATATGGAGTTTTCAAATGCACCGTAGCTCTGCTATGCCTTATTTTCCAAATCTCCATATTTTCTTTTATTTTCAATTTTCGCGACGAAGTTCTGGTGAATAATGTGGGTTTGTCAGGGTATACAGCCTTGAGCCTTGAATATGCCATAAAAAACATACCACCAGAGGTGGTAATATAAAGAAGAAAGAAGTCTAGGGGCAGCGGGCCAGATGGTGCACACAGGAGAAATGTGAGGGACAAACTATGGCTGTGTGTATCAGATGGCCCCACATGGCTGCCCCAAAATCAAGTAAAATGAGCTGCGGTAGATGTGCCATGCATACACATGATGTAAATGTAATGATCCCATAGGGTACATGATGTGGATGTGATGGCACATATACAGATAGCAGTGAAAATACTGCCAGCCATAGCCGCCAGAATGTTAGCATGAATACACATAGTATCTAACATAATGACAAGGAATATGGCACATATAGTGTAACGGTACTTGTCTATATGGTAGATACTATGTAACTGCGTCAAAGCCACTTAGAGTCAGGATTGAGATAGCGTTCATGGGCATAGTGTACCATTGTGTTAGGAATTGGAGTTAAGCGTACTCTATGAACATGAAGCGCTATGAGTTAAGGAAGTGGCTGGAACATTCTGGTCTATGGCTGAGACAGTATGCCATATAACCTGTGAAAGGGCGAACGCAGCGGACTGAAAGGAGCAAGCGCCCGATAAATAAAGAAGTGCCTTTGGCACACAGCTTATGAAATTAGGCTTTGAGTTGAGGGATGAAAAGAGTTGGGGAAAATGTTATGGTATGGTGTAATAAGGATTAAGTTTTGTGTGGATAATTTTGAAAACAAGTATGCAACTCCATTAAAGGGATAGCTTGCAAACAAGTTTACAAGTCCAATAGGAATAATGCGGATATAAAAAAAGCCCCCATCACTGAGAGCTACTGAAACACACTGAACTAAAATGGTAACCTACTAATGAAAAACCTGCACCCAAAACACTGAATACAAACTAAATCATAAGGTAACTTACCGAACTCAACACTCACTGAAGTAGAAGCCACTCGAGAACACACTAGCCACCAGCCGAAGTACTGTCTCTTAAATATATCTCGTATCATGGTGCCGTGATCACAGGGTGGATCTGACTAAAAGAAGGAATATGGCATAAATACTACCCGAACGGTGTGGAGATTTCTGTCATATAGCGCAGCGGTACTTCTTGTGTCAGATCCATTCCCTGTACCTTTGCTACATGATACGTGATATATTTTTTGACTACATCCAATTTGAAACGGGGACTAAAAGAAGCTAGGCTAAAAAGCATGTGTATCGTAGGAATGAAATGAAACTCTTAGTTGTGCATGAAGTGAAGCAAGTGTAGCATTAGAAAAAACATTTTGTATTTCTTCATTTCTTCTAGGGCTTCATCTTTCTAATGCTGCTTGCTGATCTGAATATTGGGGAGGAGAGTGCAATGAAATGACGGAGATACTTATGCTGCGGGAATCCGTAGGCTCTCTGACTGAATGAGTGAATGGAGAGCAGCGAAATGGGAACATCGTGAAATGTAGCAAACGGAATGAGTGAAGGAAGGAAGTGTGCCGGAGGATGGAGAGTATTTATGATTAGATCTGTATTTAATAAAAATTATATTCATAATTACATAGCAGTGCTGACAAATAAACAAATTATAATGTGTTGTATTTTAAGTAATTATGAAGTAATGAATAAATTTAATGAAAATATATGAATAATTTTATGTGTTTTTGCAGTTTATTTAAAGCTATCCATTACCTTTGCAGTATTAATTTTTAATATATGAAGCATTTATTATCAAAACAACAAGCGGAAATAATTTTAGAACCTTATTTTTTAAAAATTCAAGAGGCTATTGAAAGTGGTTTTAATGACCATTTAGCCACTATTAATTTTCACCATAGTAATGGTGTTTATGTAACTTTCAATAAAACTGAAAAGGCTAACCATATACATGCTCTGATACGCGCAAGATTAAAAGTAGCATTTAAAGACTGTTCGGAAGTAAAAATAGGGTATATCAATAGAGTATTTGGTATACTTATAAATAATAGTCTTTTTATAAGATTTAAAAAGATCAATAAAGACCGGAGTACGTCCAATATATCGACCAAGCAAACAAATAATTATAAAAACCAAATTGAAATACCTGGAATTCCTGCGGCCACTACTTTATTGTATGCAGGCTATACACCTGATGCCACGTGGACATGTTTACAAAATATCTATATTCTGTGCAGGCTTGGAGATAACATAAGGTGGGAAATTGGTCTAAATGGGTATATTGAACAGAATATTATCAATTTCAATCCATCAGGATCTGAAGAGGAAGTGACCATCCAAAAAAGAGTAAAAATTAAAGATAATCAAATTAAAAAGACAGGAACAAAGTAAATAAAATATAAAGTCAATGAAATCAATAAATCCAGAAATGATTGTGTTGGCTAGAGAAATAAGGGGTATTTCTCAAAGTGAATTGGCTGATCTTATTCAATTGACACAGGGTATGTTGTCAAAAATTGAAAAAGGTTTAAACAAGCCATCCGAAGAAATTTTTACAAATATTTGTAATGTCCTCGAATTTCCGAAGTCATTTTTTGAGCAGACAAATAATATTTTTGAACCAAATTTATCCTATTATCGAAAAAGAATTGTAATCAAAAAAAGAGATTTATTAAAGGCAGAAGGCAGCATGAATCTCGTTAGGATGAATTTAGAAAATCTTATGACAAGTGTAGAGCTTCCAGAACTAAATCTACCATTATGGGATGTTGATGTCCATGGTGCACCTGAAGCAGCAGCAAAATGGGTAAGACAAAAATGGAGAATTCCAAAAGGAAGAATAGAGAATCTTACTAAGATTATTGAAGATAATGGGATAGTTGTTGTTCCATTTGATTTTGGTTCTGAAAAAATGGATGGTCTAAGTTTATTTTCTAAAGAACGACAGCCTATCATATATATAAATAACAAAATGCCAGGAGATAGGCAACGTTTAACTTTAGCACACGAATTGGGTCATTTAGTTATGCATATTGGCCAGCAAATAGCCCAAATCCGAAATGTAGAAAAAGAAGCCATGCAATTTGCTTCTGAATTACTTGTACCTGCTTCCGAATTTTTACAAGATCTTGAAACAATTAGTCTTGAAACTTTGGGTAATATGAAAAGGTATTGGAAAATATCCATGGGTGCACTTTTGTACAAAGCAAAAGAATTGGCACAAGTGACCGACAATCAATATAGATATTTGTGGCAACAAATGGCCTATTTAGGTTATAAGACAAAGGAACCTGCAGAATTTAATGTGTCACCAGAAAAAGCGACTTTGTTTAAGGAAATGCTTGAGTTGCACACCAATGAATTGGGATACACAAAAGATGAACTTGCCAATATGTTACATATCAATGTAAAAGACCTGAATGCTTTGTATTATAGCGATAATGTAAAACTTAAAATTATTCGTAATTAATCTTTAACGTAAAATATTTGAAAATGAAAAATGTGAAACAATCATCAAAAACCATAGCTTCTGAAGCAAGTAAAGTATTAAAAGATAATAGTGCATCAAAGATAGCAAAACAATTTGCAGGATCCATTATGTCACAATCCAATACCAAAAAGGAAACTGGTGCTGAAATGGAAACAAAAGCATCTAATGCTATGAAAAGTGATAAATACAATGATTTAACTAAATCAATGGCAGCATCACTATTGTCTCAATCCAATAAAAAGAGATAAGATCTCTGTCATAAGAAATATGAACATCAATCAGATACAGGAAAATGTAGAAAAGGTAATCAAGGAATTGGACAAAGCGCAATTTGTCTTTGATTTGTTGCAAGCTTATGGGTTTCCTAACACACTCCCAGAGAATGGTTTATAGCCCCTTTGTATATCATTGAACAGGCTATTCAACTCATTATTTCTGGGGAGATAGTGAAGTATAGGTATGATGGGGATAGGGAGGAGATTGTGGAGAGGGGATTAATCTAATAAAGTTATTCAATTGTAAAATGTAGTATGGATGAAATCCTAAAAGGATGTTTTAAAAAAGACAGGCGCCACCAAAAGGCCTTGTTTGAGCTATATTACAATTATGGTTTGACGGTGGCAATGGCTTATTGCAGCCATACAGACGAAGCCAGGGAAGTGCTTAATGACGCATTTCTGAAAGTATTTGATAAAATAATGGATTATGATTCATCCAAGCCTTTTGAGGCTTGGTTCAGGATAATCGTCATCAGGACGGCAATCAATCACTATCGCAAACAAACGAATGAAATAAAGTGGACAGATATAGATGACAATGAGACAATCCATGATTTGGCTTCGGATTCTGAAGATGGCATCATGGATATGTCTCCTGAAGAAGTGTTAAGATTGGCACAGCAACTACCGCCTGCATACAGGATGGCTATCAACCTATATGCTGTGGAAGGATACAGTCATCAGGAAATCGCAGAGAATCTGGGCATATCCGTGGGTACTTCCAAATCAAATCTATCTAAAGCAAGGGCGAAACTTAAATTTCTCATCTCACAAATCAGGTTATTTTCGTTTTAGGCTTATCAGTAAACATTGAATAAGGGGATTTTTATAGTTTTTTTAAAAATAAATGAGTATTCAGGCAACCATTGTTTGAATAATATTGAATAGGATAATATAAAGAAGATAGTTTATGTCTGACAATAATTTTCTAAAAGCGTATTCCGATAAAATAAAGGCCCTTCAGACCAATGATGGTGCTTCTGGATCTGATTGGGATCAACTGGAAAATAGAATGAATCATCTGGACAGGCAACGGAAAAGAAGGTATGTGTTTTTCTTTTTATTATTGGGATTAGGATTTGTTTTGGGAGGCAATTATCTTTATGAATTAAACAGCAGCACTACCAAAAAAGATATTAGGTCAGTCCCTTTTGCTAGAAATATTAAGAATAATGAAAGGGAAGAAATCAAATCATCATCAGAATTTAATGGTCATTTAAAGCCAAATGTAGAAAATACAGAAACTGTTCAATCAAATTCCTCGGACAATATAAAAGAAGCTGTTGGTGAAGGTAAAGATGTGCATCCCCAAGTCATCTATTCTCAACCTAAATACCATAATAAGGTGATTTCTCAAAATGCTATAAACAGCCAAAAAGGTATTAATGAATTAAAGGAAAAATCGCCTTTAGATAATCCTTCAGGAATTGAAAATATGCAATTGTTTGATTTAAAGGATGATAATGCGAATCAAGTTGAGGCTGAGAATAATATTTCAGAACTGAATTTATCTTTCATTAATGTTGAAAATTTAAAATCAAAAGAAATTCAAATAATTGAGCAAAAAAATGATGTAAATATTGGGTTTCCATCAGTTATTCCCACCCCTATAAAAAGAATGAAATATTTTGTAAAAATAGATGGTGGTCCTATAACTACAGTACACAGCGGGTCTCCTGAAATGATGGCTGGTATGCTTAACTTTTCTACGCATACGATGTCCAAAGAAATAGGAATGCATACAGGTCTAAGCCTACAACTTGTGCCAAATGAAAAATGGAAATTTGGTTTGGGCGTAAACAGAAGTTATCTAATTCATCATGCATCGCATACAGCTAGTTTAAGATTGATGGACGGAATATGCTTAAATCCTGACAGCCCAGATCCCAAAGAATATGCATTTTCCTACAATGTAACAAATGGAAGATCTTCTTCTATGATAAATTTAAGGCTTTCTGAAGAAAACCAAGGAACTCCATTAGATAGCACTGAAGTATTCAATATTGAAATGGGAATGCATAAAGAAACAGTTAGCTGGGCCATACCAATTACTGCTGAAAGAATAATGTACACAAAAGGAGACTGGTCAGTATTTGCAAAGGGTGGGTTAAATTTTGGGGTTTCTTCCTATAGTAATGAGACCATAACACATTTTAGTGAGTCATGTGCAAATCTTTGTTTTAATCATGGATTTAGCCCTTCTGTCTTAAATCAAAAATCAAATCAAATCACCACAGGAATAATATTAGGAATGAGTGTAGAATGGCTATTGAGTCCAAGAATGAGATTGGTTATGAATCCTGAAATAAATGTTGTGATGATGATGCCAAATGAATATCATAATAATCATACTAAATGGGGTATTAACCTTGGTGGAATGTATCAAATCAAATAAATTTTAAATCATTTTAAGTTAAATCATTTTTTAAATAATAAAATCAATAATCATGGTAAAATCTTTTACGAATCAAATTTTTATAGCTTTTTTAATGCTAAGTTTTTCAATCTCCTATGGTCAAAAAGAAGTTCATTTACAACTCAATCAATACATAGGTACTGCTCCTTTCTCGATTGGCGATGGAGGCACAAATGATCTAGGGACAAAATTTAATATCTCAAGACTGGATTATTATATATCATCTATAAAACTCCACCATGATGGAGGTATGCAGACAGCAGTCAACAATAAGTATATTTTTGTCAGTAAGGGGGAAACAGTCGATGAATTGTTAGGCAATTTCAACATAGGAATACTGGATTCAATAACATTTTCAGTAGGGGTTGAAGCTACAGATAATCATGCAGACCCGACATTGTGGCCAGCTGGTCACCCTTTAGCACCAAAGTCACCAGAAATGCATTGGGGATGGGCCGCTGGGTTTAGATTTGTAGCTATCGAGGGCAAATCAGGGGCAAATTTGCAATTCAATTATCAAATCCATGGGTTGGGTGATGAATTGTACAAACCTACAACAATAGTTACCCATGGTACAGACCATAATGGTGGATTAATGGTATCTATTGATGCTGATTATGGTCATAGTCTGAAAGGCATCAACATGAATAAAAATGTCATATTGCATGGCAGCACAAAAGAAGCTGTCTCATTGCTTAGTAATTTTAATCAACATGTATTTAGTGCAACACCACTGATATCAGCGGCACATGATATAGAGGTAGGAAGTCTAAGGGTCTTTCCAAATCCATCAATTGATGGAAAGGTTACGATAACACTTTCAGAAGACCAAATTCTGGATGGCAAAATAATCATCAGAGATGCAGTAGGCAGAATCGTTTACCAACTTTCAAACCCTGCTTTACAAAATGAAGTAATAGTGGATCATTTAGGTTTCTACTCTATAGAACTAAGGCAAGCGGGCAAACTAACTTACAGAGGAAGTGTGGTAAAACAGTAATATAAAATGAAACATTGCTCTTTTTATTTTTGTATTTTTGTGTTTATATGTATTTCTTGTTCAGACATGGATGAAATACAGGAGCCACCTTTCAAAATATTAGAGCAAATAGCCATCCCAAGTCATTTTCCAGAGATCATCTATCCCGATCTTAATGCCTACAGTCCTGATCGATGGTCTCTGGGTAAAAGACTTTT
Organism: Saprospiraceae bacterium; assembly: GCA_035299145.1. Classification (GTDB taxonomy): domain Bacteria; phylum Bacteroidota; class Bacteroidia; order Chitinophagales; family Saprospiraceae; genus OLB9. The sequence goes on along the minus strand of DATGWZ010000017.1, from coordinate 348,924 downwards.
TTATGATAAACGTTTGTCTATTGACTCTACAGTGAGTTGTGCTAGTTGTCATAAACAATCACATGGTTTTGCAGATGATGTAAGTCTGACACTTGGTGTTTTTAATCGACCAGGAGTTACGAATGCGCCTACTTTGGCCAATGTTGCTTACTATCCATATTATACCAGGGAAGGAGGCATACCTACATTGGAAATGCAAGTATTAGTGCCTATTGCCGAACATAATGAATTTGGATTTAATATAGTAGAAATTGAGTCCAGATTAAAAAATGACATTGTGTATCAGGAAATGGCTAGGAAGGCTTATGGTAGGGCTTTGGACCCATTTACTATCACAAGGAGTATCAGTACATATGAGCGCAGTATCATCAGTGGCAATAGTAAATATGATGATTATGTGACAGGCAAATCCAGCCTTACAGGTGTGGAAGAGAAGGGCAGAGAGCTCTTTTTTAGTTCCAGAACAAATTGTAGTCAATGTCATAGTGGGTTCAATTTTACCAATTATGAATTTAAAAATAACGGTCTTTACGAAAATTATGCACATCCTGGTAGATTTAGATTAACTCAAAAGGATTCAGATATTGCTCTGTTTAAGACTCCAAGTCTTAGAAATTTAGGTTTTACAGCGCCATACATGCATGACGGTTCGATAGCGACTTTGACAGAAGTGGTAAATCATTATAATAACGGTGGAAGAAATCACATACACAAGAGCAACTTGATAAGGCCATTGGGCTTGACAGAAAATGAGAAAAAAGCCATGGTGGCTTTCTTACATACAATGGACGATTATACTTTGCTCACCAATCCATATTTAAGCGAATAAAATAAAAGTAAAATGAATAGAATAGTATACTACTTTTTTATAATGATAGTCGTTCTGATTGTTGCTTGCCAACCAGAAGAAGTAGAAGTTGCCCAATATGATGGTACGTTGTACAATTTTGTTTTTCCTGAAAATTTTGGAGATCCAGAACTACCAAAAGATAATATTTTGACCAAGGAAGGTGTGAGATTAGGTAAAATGTTGTTTTATGAGAAAGCACTGTCAAAAGATGGTACGCAAGCATGTGCAAGTTGTCATATCCAAACAGATGGTTTTTCTGACAAGAATCAATTCTCTAAAGGTGTTGATGGGTTCTTCGGAAAAAGACAAGCCATGCCAATATTCAACCTTGCATGGCACAAAACAGGGTTTTTCTGGGATGGGAGAGCTGCCACACTAAGGGAACAGTCGCTTTTACCTATTCAAGACCCTTTGGAAATGCACGAAACCTTAGACAATATAGTATCAAAATTAAATGCAAGCCAGAAGTATAAAGATCAATTTGTACGAGCCTTTGGAACACCAGAAGTTAATAGCACAAAGGTCAGTCTGGCATTGGAGCAATTTATGATGACGATTGTATCTTTTGACTCAAAATATGATCAATATCTTGCAGGTAATACCACCTTAAGCGAAAGTGAAGAGCGCGGTAGAAAATTATTTTTTGCTGAATATAATCAATTTTTTCCTGATTTGTCAGGTGCAGACTGCGCACATTGTCATAGTGGACCTAATTTTGAAAATGGAGAATTTATGAACAATGGATTGGATAAGGATTCGGATTTTACAGATTATGGTAGAGAGAAAGTAAGTAATCTTGCATCTGATAGAGCAGCATTTTTAATGCCATCACTCAGAAATGTAGCCCACACTGCTCCTTACATGCATGATGGCAGATTTAAAACATTGGAAGAAGTAGTCGAGCATTATAATTCAGGGGTAAAGATGTCATCTACAGTATCTCCCCTAATAGTGCCAACTATCGCAAAGGGGCTTGGTCTAAGTGCTCAGGACAAAACAGATTTGGTGAATTTTCTAAAAACATTGAGTGATCAAAAATTTCTAACCAATCCGGAGTATGCACAATAGAATAATCATTGAGTATTATGGAACTATTTTTATAAAAATAAATAAAAGTGAATAAAGTAAAACTTTATACTATTCTCATATTTTTGACTATCTATCATTTTGTACATGGTCAAAATAAATTATTTATACCTGATACATTGAGCGGATCAGTTATAAATCTTCATCTTCAGAAAGGTAATCATGCATTTTTTAACAACTACCAGACTGCAACATTGGGTGCCAATGGAAATATATTGGGACCTACTCTGATACTTAAAAAAGGAGATGATGTAAAAATAAATGTGAATAACCAAATCGGTGAAACCACCACGCTTCATTGGCATGGACTGCACGTAGCTCCGGAAAATGATGGTGGGCCACACACTCCCATTGTAAACGAATCCACCTGGTCACCGACCTTTGAAATAAAGAACCGCGCGTCTACATGTTGGTACCATCCACACCTGCACCATAAGACCAATGAGCATGTTACTAAAGGGATATCGGGCGTAATAATTATCAGAGATGAAATCGAGAAAAAATTAGCCTTGCCGAGAACTTATGGTGCGGATGATTTTCCTTTGGTGATTCAAACAAAGGATTTTGATTCAAGTTTTGAAATAATTACCCAATCAAATCATGATGACATTTTGATGGTAAATGCCACTATAGAACCATTTCTCGAAGTTCCTTCACAGGTGGTCAGATGCAGGATTGTAAATGGAGCATCGCAAAGAGCCTTTAATCTGGGGTTGAATAATGATCAAGATTTTTATCAAATAGCCACAGATGGAGGGTTATTACCAAAACCTTTTAAGACAAAACGATTATTAATAGCACCGGGCGAAAGGGTTGAAATACTAATTGATTTTAAAGATATGACTGGACAAACTGTCCACCTTTTAAGCTATGCATCTGAACTACCCAGTGGTATTTACGGTGCAACGAATGCAGGCATGGTCGCCATGATGACTTTGGATGGCTACAATCCAAATCCACTTAATGGTAAAAACTTTAAAATATTGAGTTTTAATATTATACATCAAACTCAAAACCCTATCGTAAATATACCTAATTCTCTTGTGGAAAAGGAATCAATAAATGAAAATTTGTCGAATATTACCAGAACACTGACTTTTTCTCCGATGGCTATGGGTATGAATCAACTTAATGGTGATTTCACCATTAATAATGCATCTTTTGACATGGATGTCATAAACTATGAAATACCGCTTAATAATATAGAAATATGGGAGTTAAGAAATCAATCTGCTATATCACATCCCTTTCATATACATGATATACAATTTAATATTTTATCACGAAATGGGCAAACACCGCCGCCAAATGAACAAGGACTTAAAGATGTCGTATTGGTCAGACCCGGTGAAACTGTTCGCTTTATTACAAAGTTTGAGACTTTTTCAAATCCCCATATACCATATATGTTTCACTGCCATTTACTCCTGCATGAAGACGGAGGGATGATGGGTCAGTTTATAGTTACAGATCGGCTAAGTGGAACGAATGATGATAAATTAAATAAAACTCAAAAGCTGAAAATTTGGCCTAACCCGGCCACAAATATGATTGAAATAAGCCATGAAAAAGAAATTGAGGTAAATGATCAAGTGATGATATATGACACTCAAGGAAAAATAGTTTATAAGAAATTACATACTATATCTCCTAAACAAAATATAAAAGTGGATATATTGCAATGGCCTAGCGGTAGTTATTTAGTAAAAATAGGTAGTTCGACTTTTAGCGAAGCTGCTTCATTTATAAAAAAGTAAAAATAAGAAAAGCAATTATGATAAAATATGGTCAAAAGAGTAGTTAATGAACAACATTTAATACCAATAATACGTTTTTAAATTAATAAATAGTATGATTTTCAAAGGGTTACATATTTTGCTGGCATTCAATTTTCTCATTTCGTCGATGGGCTTTACTATCAATGAGCATATATGTAGTAAAAATGGAACTTCGATTGCATTTTTTATTAAGTCAAACAACTGTTGCACAAAGAAAAAGAAAAAGTGTTGTTCAGCTAAAAAAGTGTATTTGTGCGAAACAAAAGATGTCTTAGTTAAAGGGCAAACTATAAAAAAGAAGCCTTGCTGTGAGGATAAGTCACACTATAAAAAGTTAAATACAAACGCTTCAGAAATAACAAAAGTTATTTTTTCTGATATTCAAACTGTTTTTTATAGTCCTATCGTTGGGGTGTCTTTTGACCTAAATTACAAGGTTAAAGAAAATGCAAAAACGCTCAGATTTTATTTATATAAACCACCACCACTCTTTGTGGACAATCTAAGGGTGCTTTACCAATCTTTCCTTTGTTAGCCTTCCATGATTCCCTGTTTCTGCAATAGGGCTAAGTTCATATTTTGTATTCGTCACATGTAGATTTTGCTGAAAGTACTTTTTGTACCGCTTTATGACTACTTTACAATACACTTCAATGAGCTTTACATTTAAATAGCATCCATTGGTTTTGGATTTTCTGTATGTATAACGGCAGAAAGGAATTTTAACTTTTAGAGTAATAAATTCTCCAAAATTACGACTTCGATGCTCATAATATTGATCCCTGAACGGATATCAAAAAAGTAGGTAATATTTTTTAAAGTTTTAAAACACATCTAAATGAACACATTTATTAAAAGTGCAGTAGTAATATGTTTAGCACTATTCACTACACATCTCAGTACAGCGCAGACAAAAAATTTGAAAACCGTAGACGTCAAAGTGTATGGAAATTGTGGCATGTGCAAAAAGACCATCGAAAAAGCAGCCAATGTTAAAGGCAAATCAAATGCTGTATGGGATGCTGACTTAGCGATGGCAAAGATCACTATAGACAGTACCAAAACAAATGTCGATGAAGTACTCAAGAGAATAGCAGCTGTTGGCTACGATAGTGAAAATTTCAGAGCACCCGATTCAGTCTATGAAAATCTTCATGGCTGTTGCCAGTACGATAGGCCTGCAAAAAAGGAATAATAATGGGAATGAAAACATTCATTTTAATAGTATTTTTGATTCCGTCATTTATGATGGCTCAGATAGATTTACCCACAGCAAGCCCTGATGCCGCCTGGACACATCAAGTGGGATTTACTCAAATAGAATTGAGTTATTCCCGACCACACATGCGAAACAGAAAGATCTTTGGAGCATTGGTACCATATGATGTACTTTGGCGGACAGGTGCCGGGGAAAGCACCAGGATAAAATTCAGTGAAGACATTGTTTTTGGTGGCAAGCTAGTGAAAAAAGGTCAGTATGGGCTTTACTCCATCCCGGGCAAGGAAGAGTGGATTATCATCCTAAATCAAGATGCAACTCTACATGGTGACTTTGGATATGATGAAAAAAAAGATGTACTTCGTGTAAAAGTAAAACCAACAAACAGTCCGACAACGAATGAGTCCTTCACTATTGAGCTGACAGATTTTAAACCCGACTATTCGGCGTCACTCGAAATGAAATGGGAGAATACATCTATTAAGGTACCGATCATGAGTACTGCAGATGATAGAATTATGGCTCAGATACAGGAAAATTTGATCGTAAAAAAAGTGGAGAATGCAGGCTTGCTGAATAAGGGAGCACAATATTACTTTTTCAATAAAAAAGATTTGAATCAGGCGCTTGAATGGTCAATTACATCAGAAACCCTTAACGTAGATAATATTAATTACTCAGTATTGACAGCAAACATTCTGGAAAGACTGAAAAGATATCCAGAAGCTATTGAGTCTGCACAAAAAGCTTTGGAACTGGCGCGAAAAAAGGATATGACAGATGATGTTAAAAATCTTGAAGAAAAGATAAAAGATTTGAAAATTAAAAATAGTAAATAAAATATCATGAATACAATAAAAATCGGAGGTATGATCACCTTGATAGCAGCTTTTACACTAATAAGTTGTCATAAAATGGACCATGGAAATCAAATGACTGCTAGAGCAGTTGTTGAAAAGTCCTTCTCTACCCCAATTGCTATACCAATGGTTATGGATGCAACGAATGCATCTTTTGCTGCAAAAACAAATACTGCCACAATTGGTGGTCAATCATTGAAAACCCTTTCATATGGGAATGGTGGAATATTAGGACCCACGCTTAAGCTAAATCAAGGTGATGTCATGAATCTCCTGTTTAAAAATGAGCTTTCAGAACCGACAAATATACATTGGCATGGACTGGAGGCTCCTGCTGTGCAAGACGGATATCCCACAGACCTGACTCAGGCTGGTAATTCATATACCTATAATTTTCGTGTTGTGAACAGGCCAGGGACCTATTGGTACCACCCTCATCCTGATATGGCTACTGCAAGCCAGGCTTACAGAGGTTTGGCCGGGTTTTTTATAGTCACTTCTCCTGAAGAACAAGCCTTAAAATTACCTGCTGGAAATTTTGATGTTCCTTTAGTCATACAGGACAAGAGACTCACAGGCGGACTGGAATATAATCCGGATGCTGATGATCAAACTATAGGATTTTTTGGTGAATCAGTCTTAGTTAACGGTACTTCAGGTGCCATGATGGATGTAGAAAGACGTACGTACAGATTTCGAATATTGAATGGTTCCAATGCAAGAATTTACAATTTTGCTTTGTCTGACGGCATTAAATTTAAACTTATCGGTAGTGATGGTGGATTATTGGATGCTCCTGTGGATATATCAAATATCTTACTTGCTCCGGGTGAAAGAGCTGATGTACTTATTAATTTTGGTAGTATGCCTGTAAGTACTGAATTATTTATGGAGAGTGCATCGTTTAGCGGATCATCTTCCCAAGGCAATCAAAGCTTTAAGGTTATGAAATTTAAGATCATTAAAGATGCCACAGACAATTTTATTGTTCCGTCCACATTAATGGCAATAGAAAAAATATCTGAATCTTCTTCTGTTGCTTCCCGGAAGTTTAACATTGGACATATGATGGTCCATGGTGGTATGGAAGGCGTCATGCACCCGATAGATGGTAAAACATTTGATGCCAACCGAAGAGACGAAGTAGTCAAAAGTGGAAGCGTAGAAATCTGGGAGTTTGACAATACTACAGGTACAGAAATTCACCCTATGCATTTGCATGGACTTCAATTTCAGGTTTTGAGCAGGATAGGAGGAAGAGGGTTGGTTCAAGCATGGGAGAAGGGGTGGAAAGATACAGTGCTGGCATTTCCTGGTGAAAAAGTAAAAATCATCATAAGGTTTCCTGATAACACAGGAAAATTTGTATTCCACTGCCATAATTTGGAGCATGAAGATGCTGGCATGATGCTAAATTTTGAAATTCAATAACATAATATTTTTTAATTTTACTAAATTTATTTAAAATGATTCATTTAAAATCTTTAATCGGTATTCTTTTAGTAGCAACTTTGAGCTTAACCTCATGTAAAAAAGATGAAGCTACAGTTACAGAAAATTTAACAGCTGAGTGGAATTCCACATCAGTTAAAATTGATGGTGTCGCTTCTCCTGCTACAACTACGATGTTTTTGCATTTACAAAGCAATAAGCAATACGAAATCACAACAAATATCACTCCATTTAGTCAAGCTAAATCAGGTTTATGGTCCAATACTGATGACAAATTGACTTTGGCAGGAAATGCATGGACTATTCACCATATTGCAGATAAAGAATTGAGAATTGAATTCGTCCTGGATGGTAAGGATTTAGAAATAGAATTCGCTAAGTAAGTAAGTACATAGCTGCCTGAAAAAATATTATTTCAGGCAGCTATTAGTAAACTAAACGGTACATCAAAAACGATATATAAAATGAAAAATATAATTTTACTTTTTATTTGCCTAATTTCAAACACTTCTATTGACGCACAATTAAAAATAGGAGATCCTTTGCCTAATATTTATCTTCCAAGCAATTTAAAAAATGAAGTTAGGCTTTTAGATTATACAGGTAAAATTCTACTTGTAGATTTTTGGGCATCCTGGTGTGCTCCCTGTCGAAAAGCAAACAAAAAACTTGTCGATTTGCACCGCGAATATGCGCCAGCCAAACTAGAAATAGTAGGTATATCAGTAGATACAGACCGATCTAAATGGCTCAAAGCTATAACTAAAGATAATATTGAATATACACAATTAACAGATCCGCATGGATTTGAAGCGAAGTCTGCCATACAATTTGGTGTAGAGGCATTGCCAGCTTCTTTTCTATTTGATCCGAACGGCAAACTAATAGCTATCAATCCAACCGAAAAGGAAATCAAACAACAATTAAATCACAATAAAAAATAATGCAAATGAATTTAAAAATTTTATTAATTGCAGTTACATTTATAACGGCATTGTATAATGTCAATGCACAAATATCAAAAGCAGAAATTGTGGCCACAGGCCTTACCTGCTCCATGTGTTCAAATGCCATCAATAAACAGCTCAAATCATTGACTGAAGTAGATAGTGTGGTCATAGATCTGAACACAAACACTTTTGTAGTACATCTCAAAAAAGAAGCCATGATAAGTCCCAGGATTTTGAAAGAAAGAGTAGAAAAGGCAGGCTTTTTTGTGGGTTCGATGATTGTTACCATGAACTTTGACAATACTGATATCTCTGAAAATATAAAAGTAGAAAAAGAAGGCATCGCTTTGGTCATTATCGATACGAAGTCAAAAGTATTACATGGTGAAACAAAGGCCAAAATCATGGACAAAGGTTACGTGACGCAAAAGGAATATAAAAAATTGACCAAATCACTTTCGAAAATTCCTTCTTACCTGGATGGAAATGAAGATGACTATCACGTAAAAATCAATTGATTATGAGGCAAATTTTAATAGTCTTACTTACGATTACTGTAAATAGCTTATTGGGGCAGGAACTTTTTGTGGTTACAGATCCGGCCAGTAATGTTCCCACGGGCTCTCTGAGTGTCAGGCTGAGCAATTCTTTATTTAAGGAAGTATATGAGGATGGGTACAACTATCATCTCATGCCCGAAGTCACTTATGGTATTACAAAAAATCTGATGGTCAGGACTTCGGTGTTTTTAAGTGACAGGAGCAACAGTCTCTATGCTGAAGGAGCCAATATCTTTAGTAAGTACAGGTTTTATTCTTCAGATGACCTTCACAGCCATTTCAGGATGGCCGCTTTTGCCAGATATAGTTTTAACAGAGCAGATATACATCAGGAACAAATAGAAATCATGGGACACAATAGTGGTTATGAAACCGGATTGGTGATTACTCAGCTCATAAATAAAGTAGCCATCAGCTCTTCTGTAAGTTTTGAAAAAGCATTGGACAATAAACCGGATTATGAATTTCCAAATACGCAAAGTAATACGGCTACCAATTACACCCTTTCTGTAGGAAAGCTGATGTATCCAAAAAAATACACTAATTTTAAACAGACTAATATCAACCTGATGCTTGAATTTTTGGGCCAAACGCTTAATGAAAACGGAAAAACGTATATAGATGTGGTCCCATCTATACAATTTATTTTTAATAGCCAGGCCAGGATAGATGTAGGTTACAGAAGAGAATTGTACAGTAATATGCTTAGAACAGCACCCAATGGTATTTACCTGAACTTTGAATATACATTTTTCAATATCTAAAAATGAATAAGGTAATGCACTTTTTAAAGAGGATTCTGAAAATGATATTTATAAAAAAATGTTGTCGCTAATTTTAATATTAAAACAAATAAATATAAGTAAAATGCTCCTAAAATATTTACCATTATGTCTAATTATTTCGAGTAAAATGTTGGTCGCTCAATATACAATTTCTGGCAAAATCACTGTATCATCACAGTCAATTGGTGATGCCAGAGTGACACTCTTTAATAGCGATACAACGTATTTTGTAGAAGAACGCAGCGACAATATTGGCATATTCTCTTTTTCAGATGTTCCATTTGGTACTTATACAATAGGTGTGGCCAAATCCAATTATAATTACAAAGAATCCAATGTTGTAATTAATGAAAATATTGAAAATTTCAGTTTTGATCTTGAACCTGAAACGGAGAAAGGAAGATGGGATGTTATCATAAAATCGCCGGAACCGCTTGGTGGAACTGACTTAGGAATACTGATGCCTGATGGTAAAATATATTATTGCCATGATACCAAAGATCCATTTTATTTTGACCCCACGACTAATGACACATTAAGTGTTATGGGTAGTGACAGTATTCAAGGTTGTGTGGGTCCTATACTTCTTGCGGATAGTACGGTATGGTTTTTTGGTGGTACATTAAGAGAAATATATGGTCCCGGAACAAAAAAAGTAAAAAAGTTTGATATTCGAACTAATAAATGGAAAACCCACCAAAATATGCTTGATTTCAGATGGTATCCTACTATATCACCGCTATCAAATGGTCAAGTAATTATCCTGGGTGGTGGTGGGCTTAACAATCCAGCAAGGGTAAAAACATCTGAAATATATGACCCAAAAAGTGGTATTTCGAAACCAACAGGTCAGTTAGCTATCGGTAATGAAGTTTCTCCTATCGTACCATTACTGAATGGCAAAACATTAATGACGCACCGTCCGCCACAATTGTTTGATCCAACCACTAATCAATGGGAGTTGGCGGCTGATTTTGTCCAAAGCAATCGTATGAGCAATGGAGATCATAGTGACCATGAACTGGTATTAATGTCTGACGGGGATGTCTTTGCTTTTGGATATAAACCGTTTAACAACATTCCAGGTACATTTGTGGAAAAATATGATGTTGCTGCGAATAAATGGGAGTTAAAAAGTAGTATTAATCCGATCAGATCAAGGGCTAAAGCGATCATTATGCCAGACAAAAGAGTATTGATCGCCGGAGGAGAAAAAGAAGACAAAAATGATAGCAGCCTTGTAAATCAATGGAATTATATGAAGAGAGCTGACCTTTATCATCCAGAAACGGATACTTGGAGAAATCTAGCTGATTTGAATTATTTTAGAGAATATCATGCCATTTTAACATTAGTACCTGATGGCAGGGTAATAGCCGTAGGTGGTGAAGGTCAACCCGGCAATGAGCCCACCCAAAGTATCATTGAAGCTTTTAAACCACCTTATCTTTTCAGGGGAGTAAGACCTGAAATAAACAATTTAAATAAAAGGATTTTTTCTAAAGGAGAAGAACTTTCATTTTCCGTTTCAAAGACAGATTCTATTACAGGTCTGCTATTAATGGCAAATGCGGTTAATACTCATTTTATGAATAGCAGCAATAATCGGTTTATTGAGTTGGAATACGAACAAAATAATGGGAAGGTTACTTCATTGTTGCCTTCTGATTCTCTTATATTATTTGATGGTTTTTACATGTTGTTTGCCATGGTGGATGATATACCATCCATAGCTGAAATAATTGTAGTCAACAACCAGCAAGGAATGACATCAAATATAACGGAATATGAAAAAGAAGATGTGGTGATATATCCTAATCCTTGTAAAGATATTGTTTATTTTAAATCAGAAAGCCTTACCACAGGAGTCACAATCAGGGACTCAAATGGGCGAACTGTACTGACAAAAAGAGGTAAAAATATTGAATCTGTAAATCTTGGCGGATATCCATCCGGTATATATTATATTGAAGTCATGTATGATAACAATGAAGTCATAATTCAAAAAATCAGTAAAATTTAAATAATCACAAAATGGACCAAAACAAAACAACTTCTTTTATTCCAGCTTTGGGTTATGATTTTCTCACAGCTTATTATGATATGGCCATAAAATTGACGATGCCAGAGAAGAAATTCAGGCGCATCTTGGTGGAATCAATAAATCCACAAGATGATGAATCAATTCTGGAGTTTGGTTTTGGTACGGGACAAAATTTAATTTTGGTTAAGAATCAGAATCGAAACATAAAACTAACAGGATTAGATATTGATCCAAAAGTTAAGGATATTGCTAACTATAAGTTGGATAAAAACAAACATTCCGTACAATTGGATTTATATAGCGGCAATATGTTTCCATATTCGGACAATCATTTTGACAAAATATACAGTTGTTTAGTTTTTCATCAATTAGATGCATACACAAAAACCAATTGTTTAAAAGAAATTTATCGGGTTTTAAAACCTGAGGGAGAATTAATCATTGCTGACTGGGGAAAAGCATCTAATTTAGTGATGCGCCTTACTTTTGGCTTGGTTCAGTTATTGGATGGATTCAAAACAACAAATGATAACGTAAAAGGAAAAATGCTTGAATATATATCATCTGTTGGGTTTAAAAATGTTCAAATTACTCAATCAATCAATACAGCTATAGGCACCTTTTCATATTTTAAAGCGCAGAAACATTAATCAACAAAGATAATGCCTTGAAACACAATAAAAGATATAACTTTAAATTTTAATCATGCAAACTTTGGTAGTAAACATTGACGACATTTGCAATGGCAATTATGCCAAAATAAATCATATGATAATGATAAATGAACAATGTATTGCGGCTTGTATGGCCTGCTTCTTAGAATGCGAAAAATGTTCCATTTCCTGTATTAACATTGGTGAAAGAGAACAAACAAAGTGTGCTAATCTTTGCCGCGATTGTGCAGACATTTGTGCGTTGTGTGTAAAGTTATGTGCAAGAGATTCAGCCTATGCTGATGCTTTATGCAAAATTTGTGTGACTGCTTGCAACGCTTGCGCAGAAGAATGTGCCAAACATGCAAGTCATAATGACCATTGTGCTAAATGTGCAGCAGCATGTAAAGCTTGTGCAATCGCTTGTGCTGCATAAATTATTCATTTAGAAAAAGCAAGGTCCGAATTACGGCCCTTGTTTTTTCCTTTAACAATTACTTAATTCAAAAATATAAAATAATGAACAAAATAATATTAACAATAGTAGTTGCCCTTGCAACGGTATTTTCTCTTACACAATGCAGCAACAATTCTGGAAATGAAATAAGTAACGCAGACCACAGAGCTAAAATAATTTCGGAACTGATGAATAACGAAAACTATATGAAAGAAGTAATGGATGCTATGAAATCAAAACATAGTGAAGCAATGGTTTCTAGTTCATACGAATTGATGCAAGCTGACAAAGGTTTAAGCTCCCAGATGATGGGTATGATGATGGAAATGAGTAAAAGTGATACCAGCATGTGTAAAATGATGATGGGAAAAACAATGGAAATGTGTGACATGGACAAAGAAAAATGTAAAATGATGATGAGCGCGATGAACGAACATCCACAAGGGATGAAAAACATGAAAGATTTGGGTATGTGTGACATGGATAAAAACAAAATGTAATAGATATAAATTTTAATATTTTAATTATAAACATCTAAACAATTTCATCATGAAAAATCAATTTATTTCATTTTTTTTAATGCTTGGTATCCTTGTTGTCTTAGCTTCATGCGGTAGTAAAAACAACAATCAACAGACAGAACCATCCACAAATGAACACATGGCTATGGATACCACCGGTGTCTCCCAACCTGTAGCAGCTCATTATCAATGTCCTATGAAGTGTGAAGGGGAGAAGACGTATGACAAACCAGGCCCATGCCCAGTGTGCAAAATGGATCTTAAAGAAAAAGGGGAACACGAAGGACATGAGCATTAAGTTACTAAATATTCATTAAATGAATATTCAACTGAGATTGGCAATATGTTGATCATAACTCCGATCTCAGTTTTTTTAATCCTAAATTTATTAAAATATAAGCAATGTATAAAATCATTTACTTTAATTTAGCACTTATATTACTACCCAATTTTTGCCATGGGCAAAGTGGGTGTCACGCTCTATTCGGATTTCAGCAATCTGGTACGACTTTAACTGTAAATTTTGCGGATTCGACAACCAGCTCTACGCCGATAACTTCATGGTTTTGGGATTTTGGTGATGGACATAGCTCTACCAACCATAATCCACATCGCACATACGCTCATTCCGGAACATATGAGGTATGCTTGACTGTGCATAACAATCACGGTTGTAATAGCACTTATTGTCGTGCTGTTACGGTCTCAACAATACAACCTGAGTGCCATGCTTTGTTTGGATTTCAACAAGCAGGCACAACTTTAATTGTAAATTTTGCGGATTCAACCATTAGCTCTACGCCGATTACTTCATGGCTTTGGGATTTTGGTGATGGACATGGCTCAACAACCTATAATCCACATCATACATACGCTCATGCAGGAACATATGAAGTATGCCTGACTGTGCATAATAACCATGGTTGTAGCAGCACTTATTGTCATCCTGTCACCGTTTCAACAATACAACCTGAGTGCCATGTTTTGTTTGGATTTCAGCAATCGGATACAACTTTTACTGTAAATTTTGCGGATTCAACCATTAGTTCTACTCCGATTACTTCCTGGCTTTGGGATTTTGGCGATGGACATAGTTCTACCAACCATAATCCACATCATACCTATTCTCATGCGGGAACATATGTGGTATGCCTGACTGTGCATAACAATCACGGTTGTAGCAGCACTTATTGCCATGCTGTGACGATCCATGCCACAGCCCATGAATGTATTGCTTTATTTACATCACATTATGATTCGAAAAGCAATCAAATGCGATTTTTTAATACATCTTCTTATACTACTGATCACACTCAGTATCTTTGGAATTTTGGTGATGGACATTCATCTACCTCTGAAAATCCAAATCATACTTATTCACATACAGGCATTTATACTGTTTGTTTATTTATTAGTGATGAAATCACTGGATGTAATTCGCATATTTGTACAGAAGTTGAAATTGATCATGTATGGCATGCTATGGTTGCAAATAAGGACCAATTCGTATTATCCAGGTCCAAAGCAAATGAAGTAACAGAACCAGAATCTTATATTGAATTTGGCAATTTTCCAAATCCTTTTATTTCCAATACGACGATACCATATGAATTAAAAAGTGACTCGCATTTAAACATTGAGATGTATGACTTAAGTGGTAGATTAATTCATCAAATATTTAAGGGAGATCAGTCAAAAGGTTCACATACCTGGGTATTATCCGGAGATTATTTGATAGATAAAATGTACATTCTAAAGATAGTCATTAATGATAAAATATATCATAAAAAACTGTTAGTTGCAAAATAAGATTGAATGAACAAATGGCGGTGGATACCATAGTTTCTTCAACAACTGGAACTGCTCTATATCAGAGTTTTATGAAGTGGGAAGGAGAATTAGGTGGAGACAAACCAGGATGTCGGCTTTCGTTTAAAATATACGTGGGCATGGTGCAAAAAACCCATAAGGAGGAGCAACAGAACAGCACACAAACAAATCAAAAATTTATTTAGAAATGGAACATACACATATTCATCATACTAAAAGTCAACATAATACCGACCTTCACGCAAAACATACTGAAATCGGTCACGACAAACATGCAGGACATAATGTTTCTGATTTTTGGAAGCGGTTTATTGCATGTTCCATAGTTTCTATACCTGTGCTTGCCCTGTCGCACATGATTCAACAGTGGTTAGGGTTTGAATTAGCCTTTCAAGGCGACAAGTATGTGTTAGCAGTTCTGTCCACTTTCATTTTCATTTATGGCGGAAACCCTTTTTTGAAAGGGCTGTATGATGAAGTAAAAGATAAAGCCATTGGCATGATGACACTTATTGGTGTTGCAATCACAGTTGCATGGGCATATAGTATTGCTATCACTTTCGGCTTAAAGGGAATGGACTTCTATTGGGAAATGGCAACGCTGATAGATATTATGCTCATTGGACATTACTTTGAAATGAAGTCGGTCATGGGTGCATCCCGTTCATTGGAATTGCTTGTAAAAATGATGCCTTCCACTGCACATCATCTAAATGATGGCCAGATTCATGATATGCCAGTCAGCGAATTAAAAATTGGAGATGTGGTAATGGTAAAGCCAGGGGAAAAAATTGCGGTGGACGGGATGGTAACAGAAGGAGAAAGTTTTGTAAATGAAAGTATGCTCACAGGTGAGAGTAAACCTATAAAAAAAACTATAGACAGCAAAGTAATTGGCGGAGCAATAAATGGTAATGGTACCCTAACTATAAAAGTAGAAAGCACTGGTAAAGACAGTTATCTGAACAAGGTGGTGAAACTCGTAGAAGATGCACAAAAAGTAAAATCAAAAACACAAAATTTTGCCGACCGTGCCGCAAAGGTGCTGACCTTTGTTGCATTGGGAGGAGGTGTTATTACTCTTGTTGTTTGGTTACTACTGGGCTTTCCATTTGTATTTGCATTGGAAAGAATGGTCACGGTAATGGTAATTTCTTGTCCACATGCTTTGGGCCTGGCTGTGCCTTTGGTAGTTGCTATTTCAACTTCTATTGCTGCACAAAAGGGTTTGTTGATCCGCAATAGGACAGCATTTGAAAATGCACGATTGATAACCACGATAATATTTGACAAGACCGGAACACTTACAAAAGGTTCGCATGAATTGCAGGAAGTTAAAGTGCTGAGCCCAAAATATTATGATGAAGAATTACTGCGTTTAGCATCAGGAATTGAACAACATTCAGAGCATTATATAGCAGCGGGGTTGTTAAGAAAAGTCAAGGAATTGAACATTACAATCCCAAAATCTGAAAATTTTAACTACCTACCCGGAAAAGGTTTGGAAGGAAAAGTGGAAGGAAAAGAAATAAAAGTAGTTGGGCCAAATTACCTTAAAGAACAGAACATTAGTATCACTGAAGAAAATGATGACTTTACAGGCACAGTTGTATATATTCTGATTGACAAAGATGTTGCCGGGTATTTTACATTTTCCGACCAAATAAGAGAAAGTTCTTTTGAAGCCATTCAAATACTTAAGGATGCTGGAATAAAAAACCTACTGCTTACAGGCGACAATGAAAAAGTAGCAAAAAAAGTAAGCGAGGAATTAAAAATGGACGGCTTTTTGGCCAATGTATTACCGCATGATAAATTAGAGAAAGTAAAAGAACTTCAGGAAAAAGGAGAATATATTGCAATGACAGGTGACGGTGTAAATGATGCCCCTGCCCTAGCTCAAGCAGATGTAGGTATTGCTGTTGGCTCAGGTACAGATATTGCAGCAGAAACAGCAGATATTATTCTGGTCAACTCTGATCCTAAGGATATTGCCAACCTGATTTTATTTGGCAAAGCTACCTACAACAAAATGATACAAAACCTTTGGTGGGCAGCTGGCTATAACATTATCGCCATCCCATTGGCTGCAGGTGTTTTGTATCAATGGAACATCATGCTAAGTCCGGCGGTGGGTGCTGTGCTTATGAGTTTAAGCACAATTGTAGTAGCTATAAATGCTCAACTTCTAAAAACGAAATTGTCATGATTGAAAAGATAATTTCGTGGTCAACGCATAACCGTTTTTTTGTTTGGATTGGCATTTTGCTGATTATAGCTGGTGGTGTGTGGTCAGTAATGACCACTCCTGTTGATGCCATTCCCGACCTTTCTGAAAATCAAGTCATTGTTTACACCGAATGGATGGGGCGCAATCCGCAAATAATGGAAGACCAAATCTCCTATCCCCTGGTTTCAAACCTGCAGGGTATACCAAATGTAAAAGCTATTCGCGCAGCTTCCATGTTTGGTATGAGTTTCATTTTTGTCATTTTCAATGACGATGCAGAAATCTACTGGGCACGAACCCGGGTGTTGGAGCGTTTGAACTTCGCTCAAAAAGCATTGCCGCAAGGCGTAACTCCTACACTTGGTCCTGATGGAACAGGCGTGGGCCACGTGTTTTGGTACACACTTCAGGGCGATGGTTACGATTTGGGAGAACTTAGAGCCGTTCAGGACTGGTATGTGAAATTTGCTTTACAAAATGTGCCGGGAGTTAGTGAAGTCGCATCATTCGGAGGCTTCCAAAAACAATATCAGGTAAGCATCAATCCAAATAAACTGATTTATTACAATATATCGGCAATGGATGTGTCGAATGCCTTGAAAGCAAACAACCGCGATGTGGGTGGTAGTATATACGAAATGAACCGCATGGGCTACATGATACGGGGTTTGGGCTACATCAAAAACATTCAGGATATAGAGGAAATTGCTGTTGGTTCAAACGAATCCATTCCCATCAAACTGAAAGATGTGGCCGATGTGCAAATGAGCAGCGACATCCGTTTGGGCATTGTGGATGAAAACGGAGAAGGCGAAGTAGTAGGCGGTGTGGTAGTAGCCCGATATGGTGAAAACGCCAAAGAAGTAATTGACCGAGTGAAGGAAAGGTTGGGCGATGTAGAAAAAGGGTTGCCCCCCGGGGTAAAAATCAAAGTCGCTTATGATCGCAGCGACCTGATCGAAGCGGCTGTTGCCACGCTCAAAGAAGCATTGATTGAAGAAATTATTGTCGTTTCGTTAGTCGTGTTATTGTTTCTTTTTCATGTGCGGAGTGCTGTAGTTGCCATCGTTACCATTCCTTTATCTGTGCTTATTGGTTTTATGATTGTGAAAATGTTTGGTATTT
Source organism: Saprospiraceae bacterium (assembly GCA_035299145.1). Taxonomy (GTDB): domain Bacteria; phylum Bacteroidota; class Bacteroidia; order Chitinophagales; family Saprospiraceae; genus OLB9. The sequence continues at coordinate 330,524 of DATGWZ010000017.1, read as the reverse complement.
CACTCAACATTATGTCATTAGGTGGCATTGCACTTGCTATTGGAGATTTGGTGGATGCTGGAATTGTGATGACTGAAAATGCTTACAAAGGATTGGTGAAAGCAGTTTTAAAAACAGAAGAATAATGGAAAAGCAAAGAATAGGAAATACCAAAGAATTAAGCGAAGAAGAACGCATCAAAATCATTGAGCGCTCATCACGTGTAGTAGGTCGGGCTGTTTTTTTCTCCATACTCGTTACACTCATTTCATTTGCGCCCATTCTATTTCTCGAAGGGCAGGAAAAGAAATTGTTTTCACCATTGGTGTTGACAAAAACCTTTACCATGATTGGCTCTGTCATTGTAGCACTTTTTGTTGTACCGATGTTATTGCGATCACTCCTGAAAGGCAAACTTATTCCAGAAAGCAGAAATCCGGTTGCCAATTTCTTCATAAAAATTTATAGCCCTGTTTTACGACTTTGCCAACGTTGGAAAAAGACCGTTATTGTAATTTCTGTAGTTATTGTGTTGGGTAGTATTCCTTTTGTATTGAGTTTGGGTTCTGAATTTATGCCTCCTTTAGATGAAGGGTCGCTTTTGTTCATGCCTGTCACATTACCCGATGTTTCAAACAATGAAGTTAAGCGTATATTGCAGGTTCAGGACAAACTCATTATGTCCGTTCCCGAAGTAAAAAATGTACTGGGTAAAGCAGGCCGGGCTTATACCGCTACTGACAACGCACCCATGAGCATGATAGAAAGCATCATTTTACTTAAACCAAAATCAGAGTGGCGAGATGGAATGACCACCGAGAAACTGATTACCGAATTGAATGATAAAGTGCAGATACCGGGCGTCACAAGTGGCTGGACACAACCAATCATCAACCGAATCAATATGCTTTCAACCGGAGTGCGGACAGACATTGGTATAAAAATATACGGGCAGGAATTAGACACCATTTATAATATTGCCCGTCAAATTGAGAAATCATTACAGGGTATAGAAGGACTTGCGGATTTATATGTGGAGCAATTGACTGGCGGAAAATATCTTGACATCAAAATAAAACGAGAAGAAATTGCTAGATATAATCTAACTGTTGAAGAAATTAACATGATTATTGAAATGGCATTAGGAGGAATGCCGTTAACACAAACGGTGGAGGGTAGACAGCGGTTTAGTGTATCCATGCGATTGGCGCAGGATTTCAGAAAAGATATATCAGAAATAAAACGCACACCCATTCAAACTACCAACTATGGTGTTGTACCGCTTTCGGCTGTCGCAGATATTGAAATTTCAGAAGGTCCGCCTATGATAAATTCGGAAAACGCCATGCTGCGTGGAACGGTTCTGTTCAATATTCGCGGTAGGGATATGGGCAGTGTGGTGGGAGATGCCAAGAAGAAGATTGAACAGGATTTCAAACAATTGCCAAAAGGATATTTTATCAATTGGAGTGGACAATATGAAAGTAAGGTCCGTGCAGAAAATCGCTTGAAAATTATAATCCCCATTACCCTTTTGATTATTGCATTCGTGCTCTATTTTACATTTCATTCCGTAAAAGAAATGGCCATTGTGCTTTCCAGTATCCCTATTGCATTGATTGGTGGTGTTTATTCCATGTATTTTTTTGATGTGAATTTTTCAGTGGCTGTGGCAGTCGGATTCATTGCCTTATTTGGTGTTGCGGTAGAAACTGGTGTTTTAATGCTCGTCTATTTGAATGAAGCCATTCGCGATGCAGTGGATATAAATGGTAGTGCTGAATTGTCAAAAGAAGAAGTGGAGACGGCAGTTTTTTCAGGTGCGGTAATGCGTGTACGCCCAAAATTGATGACAGTAATGGCTGATATGATTGGATTAATGCCCATTCTTTTTGCTACAGGGGTAGGAAGTGATGTGATGAAACCCATTACAATCCCATTTGTCTTCGGGTTAATTACTTCCACACTTTTTGTATTGATCGTTTTGCCTGTGGTGTATCAAATGGTGAAAGAATATGAATTGAAAAAACATGGTAAAGTTGAATATTTAGAAAACATAGATTAATGGATACAATAAACGCACATAATATTTCTGTATCAGAACTTATCCTTCTGTTTGACAGTGATAAAGAAAAAGGATTAAATGCTCTTGAAGCAGCAAGTCGTATTGAAAAATACGGCAGCAATACAATTCAATCCGACAAGGGAAAACATCCCCTAAAAATAATTTTGGCACAATTCAACAATCTAATGGTGTTTCTGCTGCTTTTTGCAGCCGCTATGTCATTCTGGTTTCAGGAGTATTTAGACGCAACGGCCATTCTGCTTGTTATTTTTATTAATGCCATCATTGGTTTTTGGATGGAGATGCAGGCGGAACGCTCCATGAATGCACTGAAAAAAATGGCAAGCGTTCCTGCAAAAGTTTTTCGGGATGGTAAGCTCAAGGAAATTTCATCCGAAGAAGTCGTTCCGGGCGATATATTATTTGTTGAGGCAGGCGATATGATTACTGCCGATGCAAGGATTATTAATGCAACGCAACTTTCAGTAAATGAAGCATCGCTCACAGGCGAAGCTATGCCCGTTGAAAAAATCGCAAACGAACTTTCGGAAGATGTGCCGCTTGCCGACCGAACCAACATGCTGCACAAAGGCACATTTGTTACCAACGGAAATACAACCGCATTGGTAACGGCAACAGGAATGAAAACCGAATTGGGAAAAATTGCTCATCTCGTGCAAGGTGCCGAGCAATCAGCCACACCGCTCGAAAAAAAGTTACAGGTTTTTAGCCGTAAACTCATTTACATAACAGTTGCTTTGGTAGTGCTCATTTTCATTGTCGGCATGTTCACACATGGCGATTATCTGGAAATGCTCGAAACAGCTATTGCCCTTGCTGTAGCAGCTATCCCTGAAGGTCTTCCCATTGTAGCAACACTCGCATTAGCGCAGGGCATGATGAAAATGGCAAAGCACAATGTGATTGTAAAAAAACTTTCAGCAGTAGAAACTTTGGGAGGAACAACCATTATATGCACCGATAAAACAGGAACGCTAACACAAAATAAAATAGAGGTTACAGACTTAATCCCTGCTGATGAAACTTCTGAAAAGAACAAACAAATCATGCAGCAAATCGCTGTTTTGTGTAATACTGCTTCCATACAGATAACTGGCAACAACATTATCGAAATTGGCGACCCACTTGAAACGGGCTTATTAAAGTATGCACACAAAAATGGTAAGAATATTGAGCAATTACGGCAGCACTTTCCAAAAATAAATGAAGTTCCTTTTTCATCAGAAACGAAAATGATGGCTACACTACATGAAGACAACAATCGCTTTGTTGTGTATGCCAAAGGTGCAGCGGAAGAAATTATTCAACAGTGCAACCGCATTCTTATCGGTTCTGAAATACAAACGCTTGATGAAGAGACAAGGAAGCATTGGAAAGAAAAATCAGAACAATTGGCTGCATCTGGTTTACGGGTAATAGCCGGATCGTATAAAGAAACTCCATCAAAAGATATTTCACTCACCACTGATTTGGTCTTTGCCGGCCTTTACGGAATGATGGACCCGCCTGCCGAAGATGTGCTTGATGCTATCCATGAATGTAAGGATGCCGGCATTAAGGTGGTGATGATAACAGGCGACCACCCTGCCACCGCAAATTACATAGCAAATCAGTTAGGCATTTCTGAAAACAATACGCCTGTGGTGGGAAAAGAGATGAAACCCGCTTCCCAATTGAGCGAAAAAGAAAAAACACACTGGCTCAATACATCCGTTTTTGCCAGGGTAACGCCCACTCACAAATTGGATTTAGTAACCGTATTACAGGAGAAAGGGAATATTGTGGGCATGACAGGCGATGGCGTAAATGATGCCCCGGCTTTAAAAAAGGCAGACATCGGCATTGCAATGGGTGTGAGAGGAACACAAGTGGCACAGGAAGTTTCCGACATGGTATTGAAAGACGATAAGTTTTCGTCCATTGTTCACGCAATTAAACAAGGTCGTGTCATTTTTAGCAATATTCAGGAGTTTGTGATTTATCTGCTTTCCTGCAACATGAGCGAATTGTTTGTAGTGTCATTGGCAGCTTTGTCTAACCTGCATTTTCAATTAGTTCCGTTGCAAATACTTTTTATTAATCTGGTAACAGATGTATTGCCTGCACTTGCTTTGGGAGTGAGTGATGGAAGCCCCTTTGTAATGAAACACAAACCCCGAAATCCTGCTGAACCGCTTTTAAAAACACGCCAGTGGTATGCTGTGTGGATTTATGCGGCAATCATTTCCGTATGCACTTTGGGAGCAGTTTTCTTCAGTCATTTGGTTTTACACACCGGTGAACGCTTTGACCCGAAATTGTGCAACAACATTTTATTCTTCACACTTATATTTTGCCAGTTGTTTCATGTGTTCAACATGGCATCGGTTAAAACATCTTTCTTCAAATCCGAAGTATTTCGCAATAAATATGTATGGTATGCTTTATCGTCCTGTGTTCTCATCATACTATCCGTATTTTTCATTGCACCTGTCGGCAAAGCATTAAATGTTCAGCCGCTTAAAGCAGAAGACTGGTTGTTGGTTATTGCTTCTGCTCTCCTTTCACTGTTGGTTATTCAAATTTTAAAACGCACAAATATTATTCACGATGAAGACTGATACAGAAAATATAAACATCACTAAAGCATCGGGCATTAAAGCTCCTTTCAATAAGGGTAAGTTGAAGCAATCCCTTTTTCGCTCAGGTGCTAATTCTGAACAAGCCGATGAAGTAGTTACAGAAATAATGGAAATGCTGGTAGAGGGAATGTCTACACGCAAGATTTACAAAACGGCATTTCGCCTACTACGAAATGTTTCCCGTCCGATGGCGGCACGATATAAACTCAAACACGCTATTATGGAATTAGGCCCCTCCGGTTTCCCTTTTGAACAATTCGTGGCGGAACTATTGAAACATAAAGGTTACAAAACACAAGTAGGAGTGATTGTAAAAGGGCATTGCGTAAATCACGAAGTGGATGTAATTGCTGAAAAAGACAAGCATCATTTTATGATTGAGTGCAAATTCCATAACCGTCAGGGTTACTCGTCCGATGTAAAAATTCCGCTTTACATACAGTCAAGATTTTTAGATGTAGAAACGTCATGGAAACAGTTGGATGGTCATGCCGAAAAATTTCATCAGGGTTGGGTAGTAACCAACACCCGCTTTTCAGAAGATGCAGCACAATACGGAAGGTGCATGAATATGAATTTGGTGGGTTGGGATTACCCGAAAAATAATGGGTTGAAAGATTGGATTGATGGTTCGGGCTTACATCCGGTAACCTGCCTTACCACCCTTACACAAAAAGAGAAGCAACAATTATTAGATAGAAAAATAGTGCTGTGTAAAACCATGCACCATAATCACACTGTATTGCAGAGTATCGGCATCGGTTCACCGAGATTGGAAAAGGTAATGGATGAATGTTCGGCTTTATGCGAAACATTTTCATATAAGAATAAATAGATGATATGAAACACAAAGAAATCATAACAAATTGGAATGTAATTACCGGAGGACCCTGCACAGGAAAAACGACAGTGGTAAACTTGCTTGCACAAAGGGGTTACAAAACCACTATTGAACACGCAAGACATTATATTGACACACAACAAATAAGAGGACGCACAGTTGAGGAAATCAGAGAAAACAAAAAAGAATTTCAGTTAGGAGTTCTGAACATGCAGATTGAAGAAGAAGGAACGTTAGATGTTAACGAAATGGTGTTTTTAGACCGCGCGTTGCCCGATGCAATGGCTTACTATCAGTTCTTGGGATTGGAATATGACGATAGGTTAATAGAACAGTGTAATAAATATTGTTACAAACATGTATTTATACTAGACCGCCTTCCGCTCACTAATGACTATGCCCGATTAGAAGACGAAGCAGAACAAATCCGAATTCATAACCTGATAATAAAAGTGTATGAATCCTTCCCTTGCCCTATTGTTCATGTTCCTGTTTTGCCGCCTGAAGAACGGGTTGATTTTATTTTAAAAACTTTTAAAAAATGAAAAAGATATTACTATTCCTAACACTACTGTTTCTCCTGAGCCTTGTTCGTGCACAGGACACAACATATATCTCATTGGAAAGGTTGCTGCAACAGGTAGAAACCAATTTCCCTTCTATCATTCAGTATCAATACAACATTCAATCTATCCAGGCAAAAGCAGACGGAGCAAAAGCATGGATGCCGCCCACATTTTCCACAGGCATTATGCGTTTCCCATACAATTTATCAATGCTTAAAGAAAGAGACAACCCGATGAATCAGGCTGGTATTGCTTTTTCCATTGAACAAATGATACCGAACAAGAGCAAACTGAACGCTAAGAAAAGTTATCTCACCTCATTAGCAGAAATTGAAAAATCAAAAAGTGAATGGACAAAAAACGAATTGAGACGCGAAGCAAAAATCTTGTATTACAATCGCTATATAGCTGAAAAAAAACAACTCATTCTTAAAGAAAGTGAAGGAATACTGAAACTGTTAATCACAACTTCTGAGGAAAAATTCAACAATAACCAATCGAAACTTCAAACAATTTATAAAGCAAAAGCTCGATTAGCCGAACTCAGTAACATGCTGCTAATGCTAGACGGATCGATTGCAGAAAGTAATATTGGATTAAATATACTCATGGTTCAGGATGTAAATACCCCTTTTGAAATTGATACACTCATTTCGCCAAATAATTATATGAAAAATGTGGCGGACACGGCAAACGTTTCTAAACGAAGCGACATTACTGCCCTGACCAAATACATTCAATCTATGGAGTTGGAGCAAAAAGTAATGAAAGTGGGTATAAGGCCTGATTTCGGTATTCGAGCGGAACACATGCAAATGTTCGGTATGCCAAATCAATGGTCATTGATGGGAATGATCACCATTCCCATTGTTCCCTGGTCATCAAAAATGTATTCATCTGAAGTAAAAGCCATCGACTTTCAAATCCAGTCAATGGAACAGGAAAAACAGACGATGGAACTGATGGCAACAAAAATGGCAACAGAAAAACTTACCATGCTTCAATACGAAATCGCTTTGTATCAGAGCTACACTAAAAATATTATTCCAGCTTATGAAAACAATCTGGAAGCCAATCTTCTCGCATACAGACAAAACACCGGCGACTTTTTTGTACTATTGGATGCATGGGAAATGCTTTTGATGAAAAAACTGGAATCGTATGACAAATTGATAAACATTTTAATATTGGAAGCCGAATATGAATATGAGAAAGAAATTAAATAGCATAAGTATCATATGGTTGTTTGTTGTAGGAGTGTTTCTATCCTGCAAAAATGAACAGAGCCAAGACAATCATCAAAACCATCTTCAGGAACATGACAACTATATCTGCCCCATGGGTTGCGAAGGCGATAAAACATATCCGCAACCCGGCAACTGTCCGATTTGTAACATGACCTTACAATTGGTGGAGGAAGAATTAATTCAAATTGTTTCTCCCAACAAACAGGTTTTATCCCGTCAGGCAACTGTTAAACTGCAATCAGGCAGCGATGGAAAAACCTTGAAGGCACAGGGTTTTATTGTTCCTGCCCAAAACCAAAATTTGTCAGTGGCAGTACGCTTTGGTGGCAGAATAGAAAAACTATATGTTACATTCAGCAATCAATATGTTAAGAAGGGCTCTAAAATCATGGACCTATATAGTCCTGATTTGCGCACCTTTCAGGAAGAACATCTTTTCCTTTTAAAATCAAATGCTGATGATAATTTAATAGTTAAATCAAAAGAAAAACTTCGATTGCTTGGTATTACTAATAGTCAAATTGATAAGTTAGAAAAAAATGGAACAGTAGCTTTAACCATTTCAATTTATAGCCCAGTAAATGGGTACGTCTTTTTTGATGGCACAACCGTTCAGGAAAATACAAGTTCCAAATCCACTTCGTCAATGAACACTATGAATCAGCAAAATACCGATGGAAGTTCTTATTCAGAATCCGCTTCACAAATTCGTGAAGGTATTTACGTAAACGAAGGACAAACACTTTTTAGCGTCAACCCATTACAGGAAGTTTGGGCCTTGGTTTCTGTTTCTAATCAGTACTTAAATCAAATTAGCAAAAACCAAACCGTAGAAATAATTTCAGAAACCAATCCTTCAAAAGCGCTCAAAGGTAAAGTTGCGTTGATTGAACAAACATTTGAAGAAACAAGCCAGCGTTTTGCAAGAGTGAGAATAGTCCTTAAAAATCCAAGTAATTTTTTGAAAATTAACTCACTTGTCACTGCCCACTTTGCAACTAACAAGTCTAAAAATTTACAAGTTCCTTCGACAGCAGTTTATAAAACAGGATTGAATTCTTATGTATGGGTAAAAAAAGATTCTACCCGAAATGGCATTGGAATTTTTCAGGTGCGAAAAGTAATTGCCGGCTCAAGTAATATCGGTATGACGACAATTAAGAGTGGTTTGTCACCTAATGAAGAAATTGCATTACAAGCGGGTATGATGACGGATAGCGAAACATTTTTAAATGAAAAATGATATGAGACTGAATAATATTATACTTACACTTCTTTCTTTACTTGCTATTTCGGGTTGTAAGAACGAACATCAAAATCATCAAACCGAGTCTGGCAGTTATTACACCTGTCCTATGCACCCAAGTGTTGTTAGTAGTACGCCAGGTTCATGTCCGGTTTGTAATATGTCTTTGATCAAAGTGGAAAGGAAAGAAAACAAACATTTAGGTCAGGAAGGCAATTTCATAACCATTGATAAACGCCAACAGGAATTAGCAGGAATTAAAATCGATACTGTTAAATTAAGAAGCATTTCATCCGTATCCACAATTATAGGAACAGTAGCCATTGATGAAGAACAGGTAAAAGTTATCAGCAGCCGTGCCAAAGGAAGAATAGATAAACTGTTTGTAAAAAGTACAGGTTCTTATCTTAAAATCGGAAGTCCGTTATACAGTATTTACAGCGAACAACTGCAATCCGATAAAAAAGAATATTTGTCTTTGATTAAAAATTCCAAAAGCACAACTGCAACATCAACAATGACAAATGATTTTTTAAGTGCTGCAAAGAATAAATTGCTGTTGTGGGGCATGACACAAAAACAGATTTCTGATATAGAAAATTTAGGCAATACGGGTCCTTTAATAACTTTTTATTCATCTGTATCAGGTTATGTAATCGAAGTCAATATAACTGAAGGAATGTATGTAGATGAAGGCACCACGCTTTTAAAAACCACTTCTCTAAATCAGCTATGGGTAGAAGCGCAGTTATATTCCAATGAAATCTCGTCTATATCTGAAAACAAAACATTTCAGATTTTTAGTGAAAGCAATCCCGAACAAATTTATAAAGGCACATTGGTTTACAACAATCCAATAGTAGAAGACGGCAAAAGAATTCATCTTCTTAAAATCAGGATAAATAATTCAGGGAGGGAACTCATTCCAGGCACGTTGGTAACTGTCATTCCTGAAAAATCTTTAAACAAGCTTTTAGCAGTACCAAAATCTGCTGTTCTGTTGGAAGAAATGAAAACCGTTTGGGTACTGGCGCACGAAAATACCTTTGAGCAAAGAATGGTAAAAACAGGTGTGGAAAACAATAATTGGATTGAAATTGTGTCTGGTTTAAAGGAAGGAGATATTATTGTTACGGAAGGATCATATTTAATCAGCAGCGAATTTATTTTGAAAAGCGGAGCAGGACAAAGGCATGAACATTGAATAACCATTGGTGAATTAAAAATATCATTAATTTAGTTTGAGTTCAGCTGTTTTAAAAAAAAGTCAGAACTTGCAAAAGAAGGTTAAAAATTCCAAAAAACATAAAAAGTGTCTATAATAAGTATTTCCCAAAATTTGTTACATTATTCTTTACATTTCGGTTTTCCTTTTATGATTGCTTATATATTTTGGAGAGAAAAATGGTTAAGAGCTGGTACAATCATGTTTTCTACAATAATAATTGATATTGATCATTTTTGGGCAAATCCTGTTTTTGAAGGAGATAGTGAAGTATAGGTATGATGGGGATAGGGAGGAGATAGTGGAGAGGGGATGAAAGTTTTAATTTATATTTATTATCTAAAATGCCCGAAGATGATGATTTTGCCGCATTCATATATGAAAGATTGGGCAATCGGTCAGATGAAAGTCACAAGATTCAAATCATAAAACCAGAAGATGCAAATAAACTTGCTAAACAATTGATGGAAGACGTTAATCATTGATTTGCAAGGGCATAATAAGCTTAAATGCTACGAATAAACATAATGTTCAATATAGTAAGTAGCTAAACGAATCGTAACTAATGCTCCAATAGGTCAGATTTTCAATAACCATTGACATCCTTTCATTGATGTCATCTGATAATGACAAGGATATTATTATTTAAAATAATTAATAACTATTTTATTAGATTTGGGTCTATTGCTACTATTTGCCATCTTTTCTGTCTGTGTTTATAAAATGATTTTGCCCACCATGTAATAAAACTAGTCAACACACCACCATAAATAATAATTTCGTCTTCGTACATAATTTTATTGTCATTGAGTTTTTTGAGAACTATTTTATGGTTCCACACTTTCGCAGAATTGTCCCATTCTCTTGTCTGCAAAATTTTATTTACTTTATCCATCTTCTCGAAATAAAGCGAATGAAGGCCTCCAAACGGAACGAAACCATATACGAACATTTTAGTGGAAACAGTTTCGCCTTCCTTCCATATATCAGGGAATTGTCCACCTGTAGGTTTAAATTTAACCATACCGGCTGCTACAAAGTTTAACAACGCACTTGTCTGAACCTTGCTCCAAGCAATATCAATGTCAATTGGAATTTCAGAATTTACAGTCAGTTTGTGAGCTGTAACTTGTTTTCCTTTATAATCAATTTTTATTTTTTCAGTTTTTGTTGTCATTGTATTATTTGGTGCACACGACATTAGAATTAGTGAAAGTATTTAGACAAAAATTGTGATTTCCATTCCATTCAATGGCTTGTTGATTAGTATTGTTTTACTGGTTGCATTATATTTGAACTCACATCATGAAACTTCTAAGGTTAAACAAAAGTAAACACTATGATTATAAATATATCACATCTAAAGCAACTTTTAATTTATAACTTCATTTTAACTCTTAAATCGCGTTAAAATTGGAATAAATTATTTCATATTCACAATATTCTTAATTAAATTCTGTTTAATCGGCAATAAAGTATTACTTTTGCAGCATGAAGTTGTTTTCTTTAATATTATCTGTTTATATTTTTTGCCTGGCGGTCATGCCCTGCAGTGATATTCATTTAGTATTGGAAGAATCAAAACAGGCTATTGCACACCATGATGATCATACTACACATGACCACGATCAAGATACTGAAAAGCACTGCAGTCCATTTTGTACTTGCACTTGTTGTCATACACCAATAAATTTTGAATTTGGTATTAAAAGTTTTGTACCTGATATATTATATGTTGAGATAAGTACAGATGAAATTACCTTTTTATATTACGACAGCCCTTCTACTGCTTACCGAAATACTATCTGGCAGCCACCCAAGGTAAATGCTTAATGTATTGTGATTAATGAATGTTTTTTTAATTGGATATTACTGTATAAGTAAAATCTAACATTCTCTTAAAAAATATTTTATTTCCACCCATTTGTCCGAGATTCGAAATAATCCGGACTAAAACATTATTCATTCATCCTTAATCATTTATTGAATGCTAGATAAAATAATATATTTTTCTATAAAAAATAAGTTTATAATAGGGCTGTTTACTGCTGCTATGGTACTTTTTGGTATCTACAGTTTGTCAAGATTACCCATCGATGCTTTGCCTGACATAACCAATAATCAGGTTCAGATATTGACCTTATCTCCAACTTTGGCTACACAGGAAGTAGAACAACTGATCACCTACCCCATAGAGCAAGCGGTCAAATCTGTACCGAAAGTGGTAGAATTGCGAAGTGTATCAAAATTTGGTTTAAGTACAGTCACAGTAGTATTTGAAGAACATGTGGATTTGTACTGGGCCAGAGTTCAGATCAATGAGCGACTTAAAGAAGCGGAAGACAATATTGGGCCAGGATTAGGCACACCTGAAATGGCACCTATTAGTACCGGTTTAGGCGAGATATATCAATATACTGTTTTTGCTAAGCCGGGATATGAAGATAAATTTCATGCCACAGAATTAAGGTCTGTCCAGGACTGGATCATAAAACCACAACTAATCGGTATTACTGGCGTGGCTGAGGTCAATACTCTTGGTGGTTTACTTAAAGAATATGAAATTGCCATCGAGCCAGATAAGCTAAAAAGCATGAACACAAATATCATTGAGATATTTGAAGCCTTGCGTAAAAATAACGAAAATACGGGTGGTGCTTATATCGATAAAAAGCCAAATGCTTATTTTATCCGGGGCATCGGCATGATTAGTTCATTGGAAGATATAGGTAAAATTGTCGTAAAAAATATGAATGGCATTCCTATTCTGATCCGTGATGTAGCACAAGTGCAGTTAGGATCTGCAGTCAGGTATGGTGCTACCACTAAAGACGGGGAGGGAGAAGCAGTGGCTGGTATGGTTATGATGCTCAAAGGTGAAAACAGTGCTGATGTAGTTGAAGTAGTGAAGGAACGAATGCTTCAGATAGAAAAGACGTTGCCGGAAGGTGTGGCTATTGAACCTTATCTGGATAGAACTAAGATGGTAAATAATGCCATATCAACCGTCAGAACCAACTTACTGGAAGGTGCATTAATCGTATTGTTTATTCTGGTATTGCTATTGGGAAACTGGCGGGCTGGGTTAATAGTAGCATCGGTGATACCGCTGGCTTTATTATTTGCTGTCATCATGATGCACGCATTTGGGGTCAGTGGCAATCTGATGAGTCTTGGCGCCATCGATTTCGGTTTGATAGTAGATGGGGCGGTGATCATTGTTGAAGCCATAGTACACCGGCTACAGACCATCAATAAGGGAAAACTCACTGCTGCACAAATGGATACTGAAGTGTATGGAGCTGCATCAAAAATAAGAAGCAGCGCAGCTTTTGGAGAAATAATTATACTCATCGTATATCTTCCGATTTTAGCTCTGGTAGGTATAGAAGGTAAAATGTTCAAGCCGATGGCTCAGACCGTATCGTTTGCGATATTAGGAGCATTTATTTTGTCACTGACCTATGTACCCATGATGTCTGCTTTATTTTTAAGCAGAAAAACGGAACACAAAAGAAATATAAGTGATAAAATTATTGACTTTTTATACGGTATTTATCAACCTGTACTTGAAATGGCTCTAAAGGCCAAAGCAATGATCATTGTTTTGTCAGTAGCGTTGTTTGTATTTGCACTATTTGTATTCAATAATATGGGAGGAGAATTTATTCCGACACTCGAAGAAGGCGACATTGCTACCCATATCATTACTCCCCCGGGTACATCACTGGCTCAAGAAATAGAAACTACTACAAAAGCAGAAGCGTTACTTTTGAAAAATTTTCCTGAAGTAGAACAGGTGGTATCAAAGATCGGAAGTGCGGAGATACCGACGGATCCTATGCCTATGGAAGTGGCTGACGTAATGATCATATTGAAACCAAAATCTGAATGGACTTCTGCATCGTCCACACAAGAGATGATGGCTAAAATGGACAAGGTGCTGAATGATTTACCAGGTGTCACCACAGAATTTACGCAACCGGTACAAATGAGATTTAATGAATTGATGACGGGAGTCAGAAGTGATGTCGCTATCAAGATATTTGGTGAAGATATAGAGCTATTATCGGGACTTGCTGACGAGGTGGTGCCTATTATACAGAGCGTGAAAGGTGTAGAAGATGCAAGGGCAGAACAAGTGTCAGGATTGCCACAAATCACTATACGGTACAATAAAGATAAACTTGCATTGTATGGACTCAATGTAGGCGATCTCAATCAAGTGGTTCGGGCAGGTTTTGCCGGAGAGAAAGCAGGCGTAGTCTATGAAGGAGAGAAACGTTTTAATCTAGTGGTAAGAATAGCTAAAGATAACAGGCAAAATATAGAACAGCTTAAAAATTTATTTGTCCCATTACCTTCTGGTGATCAGGTACCCCTAGAGCAAGTCGCTGATATCACGTATGAAAGAGGAGCTGCCATGATCAGCAGAGAAAATGGCAAAAGAAGGATTGTCATTGGATTTAATGTAAGAGGCAGGGATGTAGAAAGTGTGGTGAAAGAAATCCAGGGATTATTGGAATCAAAGATAAAATTGCCTGTAGGTTATTACACTACCTATGGCGGACAATTTCAGAATCTGGTAGAAGCGAGCAACAGATTAGCCATAGCTGTTCCCGCAGCACTTGCACTTATTTTTGTTTTACTATTTTTTACATTTCACAGTATAAAACAATCATTGCTCATTTTTACGGCCATACCGCTATCAGCTATTGGTGGCATATTTGCTCTTTGGATACGAGGTATGCCTTTCAGTATATCTGCAGGGATCGGCTTTATAGCCTTATTTGGGGTGGCAGTGTTGAATGGAATCGTACTGATTGGATATTTTAATCAGCTCAAAACCGAAGGTATCACAGATGTCCTTGAAAGAATACGTATAGGTACAAAAGTAAGATTGAGACCGGTGGTGATGACGGCTGCGGTTGCATCTCTTGGATTTCTACCAATGGCCATCAGTATGGGTGCCGGGGCAGAGGTTCAAAAACCATTGGCCACCGTGGTTATCGGAGGATTGATTACTGCTACACTGTTGACATTAATCGTCTTGCCAATATTGTATTTATATTTTGAGAAAGGCATAAAGCGACGAGGAAAAAATATCGATACCGCTGCTGTCATTATTGGTTTTTTACTTGTCGGAACCATTGTAAATGGCCAGAAAAAATTGAACCTTACTGAAGCGATAGACATTGCACTTCAAAATAATTTACAAGTCCAGGCAAGTAATATCCATGTAGATATCCAAAATCAATTGAAGGGTACAAAATTTGAGTTGCCCAAGACTGAAATTGGTGCGAATATAGGGCAGTTTAACTCAAAAAATATTGACCAGTATTATAGTATTTCGCAGTCCTTTAATCCTTTTTTGTTCGGGCCTAAAAAGAAGCTGCTCAATGAAAATGTCAAGAGTGCTGAATTAAAAAGGAATTTTGCAAAGCAGGAAGTGATTATGCACGTCCGTCAAGTCTGGAATAACATTATGTATTATCAGAAATTAAATGAGATTTTGATAGAACAGGATAGCTTATTGACCATACAGGTGAAAGCTGTTGCTTTAAAATATAAAACAGGAGAATCCAGTCAGCTTGAAGAAATAATGAGTATCACGCGGAAAGAAGAATTTCAGCAAATGATTCGTCAAAATCAGACAGCGATGGATATGGAGAGAAAAAACCTTGGCATGTTGCTTCAGATAAAAGAGGATATTACTTTTGAATTAGTTGATTATGGTGCGTTTGATCTTTTTGATGTAAGTGATGCCGCATCGTTGACTCAAAATACAGCTGTAAGCATAGCTTTGCAAGACGTGAAACTTGCTGATATGCAGGTAAACCTTGAAAAAGCACAAATGAAACCTGAGTTTAGTGTAGGATATTTCATCCAATCTCTGACAGGGAATCAGGAAGTGAATAATCAGATTATATCTTACAACGGAGTACCTAGGTTTCAGGGGGCCACGATTGGTATGTCGATACCCATCTTGTCTTTGGGGAGTAACAAAGCTAAAATCAGCGCTTTAAAAAACAATGTATTGCTCCAGCAAAAAAATGCTGACATAACAAATCAGAGCATACTTATTAGTTACAATCAATTGATAAGCGAATTGAACTTAGCGAAAAGCAAACTGGAATATTTTGAGAAGACCGCAAATCCAAATGCAGCAATCATTATCAAGAATGCAAATACTTCTTATACCAATGGAGATATTTCCTATATCGAATATATGCAAGGAATGCAAATGGCCAGAGAAATAAAACTGAACTACTTTGCTTCGTTAAATCGGTATAATGAAATAGTCATAAACCTTCAATATTTAATGAATAAATAGAAATTTTAATACCTTAAAAAAAGTAAAATGAAATATAAAATAAAGATAATTTTAATACTGTTCCTGTTGCCATTACTGATGATCAATGTATCATCGTGCAAATCCAAATCTAACGAAAATGCGGTAGAAGAACATGCAGAAGGTGATGGCCATAATCATGAAGCAGAAGAGGACCATAGTGGTCATGACCATGCCGATGGTGAACATACTGAACAGGAAGCACATAGCAAAACTGTACACCTGAATGCTGCACAGTACAAAAATGCAGGTATAGATACCGGCTGGTTTGAAATGAAAAATTTGAGTGATGCTATCAACGCTTCCGGATACACCAAACTACCACCGCAAAATCAGGCAGATGTTACATCGGCTTTGGGTGGCATTATAAAGACCATCAATGTAATAGAAGGACAATATGTGAAACAGGGTCAATCGCTGGCGACCATACAAAGTCTTGAATACAATAAGATAAGGCTGGAGAAATCAAAACTGAAAGAATCACTCCAATCTGCACAAGCCAATAAACAATACCTGGAATTGGAATATAATAGGCAAAAAGAGCTCTCAGAGGAGAACATCAATGCAAAAAAGACATTTCAGAAAGTAGCGTCCGAATTAGAGTTGGAATCAAAAAAAATTGGAAATCTGCAAGAACAGATAGAAATCATTGATCAGATGCTGGTATTAGGTGGTACTTCCAAATCAACTGTATTGTCCGTCAATGCGCCTATATCCGGATATGTATCTGATATTTATGTAAAAATAGGAAGTAATGCTGAAACAGGAAAGCCTATGTTTACCATACTTGATAATTCAAAAATGCATGTGGATCTGCTGATATATGAAAAGGATCTTTTTAAAGTCAAAGTTGGTCAGGATGTGCGTTTTATACTTACCAATCAGAATAATAAAGAAATCAGGGGTAAAATAAAAAACATAGGCAAAAACTTTGAAAATGATACTAAATCTGTTGCAGTCCATGCTGATATCATCGATGTGAATCATAACCTGATTCCTGGTATGTACGTCAATGCATTGGTTGAGATGGGCGTCAATAAAGTAAGCTCACTTCCTGCAGATGCTATCATAAAAGCAGAAGGCAGAGAGTTTATATTTATCATGGAAAATGAACAACATGGAGAAGGTGAAATTACTTTTGCCAGAATCGAAGTAAAAACAGGTGTGTCCCAGCTTGGAAATGTTCAGGTAAATTTATTAGAACCTATACATGAAGGTGATAAAATTGTCACTAAAGGTGCCTTTTATCTGCAATCACATCTGACCAAAGAATCGGGAGGCGGAGGTCATGCTCATTAGCGTGGAAATCAATAATAATTTATTTTTAAATAATTCACTAATCATTTTTTAATATGAAAACATTTAATTTTTTTATTTTTCTAATTTTATTTTCTACTGTTTTTGTCTCTTGTGGAGAAAAGAAAACATCTCCGGAAAATAATTCGATGCAACAAGACACTGTAGGGTCAAAGGAGTTAGCACATATCGATTATGTATGCCCGATGGATTGCGAAAAAGGTAAAGTTTACCATGAAATGGGCAAATGTCCTAAGTGTAAAATGGATCTGATTAAAAAAGAACATGAAGATCATGATGGGCATGATCACCATGAAGGAGACGGACACGATCATAAAGAAGGAGATGGTCATGACCATAAAGAAGGCGACGGTCACGAACATTAATAGTGATTGAAATCTGATCCATAGTTAAAGTTCACAAATAAATATTTTATAACATTTTAAACCAAATAAAAATGGCCATTGTAAAAGTAATTGAAGTCATTGCAAGCTCTCCAAATAGTATAGAAGAAGCCATGCAAAATGCGGTCACGGAAGTATCAAAAACCATCCGAAATGTGGATTCGGTGTATGTAAAAGACACCAAAGCTCATGTAAAAGATGGGAAAATAATTTCCTTTGGCGTGATCTGTAACATATCTTTCAGAATAGATAGTGATATGAATACAGTGGATTAGGGATTAAAGAAGTGTGAGGTGCAATAAAAAAATTGCATCTCACTCATTATTAGTATTATTACAACGTTTTATATTTGCATTACAAATCAAAATCAATGAATCAACGAAATACATTTATATCTGGTATGGTTGCAATAATCTTTTTAATCCTATCCTGTAGTAAATTTGAGCCTGAAGCTCCTGATGATGATTCCATACTTGATGGTCCGGTAAATGGGTTGACATATGAACAGAATCGTCAGTTTTTGGCAGGAGATGTCGCATTTAATGATGAAATATTTTCACCCGCGACTGGACTGGGACCAATATTTGTAGCGACCAGCTGTGGCAGTTGCCATGCCGGTGATGGTAAGGGAACACCATTTACCACGCTTGTCAGATTTGGGCAAACGGACAGCACGGGCAATCAGTTTTTACATTTGGGTGGACCACAATTACAAAACAGAGCTATTCCTGGATTTCAAACTGAGGTAATACCAAATGGTGCTACTTCATCAAAATTAACACCACCTGCAAACACAGGACTTGGCTTTTTAGAACTGGTGAGTGATGAAGATATACTCTTTATGTCGGATCCCGAAGACAGCAATGGCGATGGCATATCGGGAGTGCCTAGTTTTGGATATTTACCGGAATTCATTACACCCAATAGTAATGCTGTAGTTAAAAATGGAAAATACATACATCGGTTTGGCAAAAAAGCAGCAGCGTATAATCTACTTCACCAAACGGTCAACGCATACAATCAAGATATGGGTATCACATCGACTTTCACACCGCATGATGTATATAGCGGATTTAGCATCGATCCAGAAATAAGTGACAAAACTGTAAGAGATGTTGTTTTTTACCTTCAAACATTAAAAGCACCGATACGAAGAGACAGTGCAAATCCAATCAATGTACAGGGTAACAATTTATTCTCACAAATAAATTGTTCGGGCTGCCATACACCACAATTGCAAACGGGTTATTCGTCTATCTCGGCATTGAGTAATAAGACCATATATCCTTATACAGATATGTTGCTTCATGATATGGGGAATGACCTTGATGATGGATATACAGAAGGATTTGCAAAAACTTCAGAATGGCGAACACCGCCATTGTGGGGACTTGGATTATCTCCAAATTCACAGGGTGGTCAGTATTTTTTAATGCATGATGGTCGGGCAAAAAGTATCGAAGAAGCTATCATGATGCATGGAGGAGAAGCTAAACTAAGCAAAGATAAATTCAACCTGTTGGATGAGAGTGAAAAGTCTGCCATCATTCATTTTTTAAAATCGTTGTAAGATGAACAGAAAAGATTTTTTAAAAACCTGCGGGTTTGCTTGTTTGGGCGGAAGTGCAATGGTAACATTGATGCAAAGTTGTACGGTAACAAAGACCATCAGCGGTAATATAGAAAATAGTGATCTTATGGTAGCTATTTCAGATTTTGAATCTGTCTCAGATAATAAAATTACATTCAAAAAGTACATCATTATAAACAATGACGTCCTGAAATTTCCCATCTGTGTATATAGAATAGAAGAAAATAAATACAATGCACTATGGCTGGAGTGCACTCACCAAGGAAATGAAGTTCAGGTGTTTGGTGATAAGCTCCAATGCCCGGCGCATGGCAGTGAATTCAGTAATTCGGGGTTGGTAACCAATGGTCCAGCAGACAGGAATCTTCGAACTTTTCCTGTCACAATAGAAGGTAATTATTTAAAAATTTCATTGAAAGCCGTATGAAGAAGATATTAACCTTGTGTGTATTTTTATTATATATTATACAACATATTCAAGCCCAAATTGATCCTTCCTTACTGAAAGATCCAACTGTACATTCCAAAAAGGATTTATTGAATATGGACGCCATTTATGATCGACCTTTTGTAACCAATAAGAAAGCCCCTGTCTCTCTTGGAGGTTATGTGGAAGCAAACTGGCAGCATATCGGAACGGATGGTGTTAGTGATGGACATCAGCTTCAGTTCAGGAGGATGACTTTATTTGTTGCTTCATCCATTTCTAAAAGGATAAAATTTCTAAGTGAGATTGAGTTTGAGCCTGCTGACAAAGAAATTGCCATCGAGTTTGCAGCTGTTGATATGGAATTTAATGAATTGTTTAATCTGAGAGGAGGAATGATCATAAACCCTATAGGTGCTTTTAATCAGAATCATGATGGCCCTAAATGGGAGTTTACGGATAGACCTATATCTTCAGTTGCCATGTTGCCTGCTACATGGAGCAATGCAGGTTTTGGGATTTATGGTAAGAAATATAATAAGAATTGGATGATAGGATATGAAATTTACGCATCCAGTGGATTTGATAATTCTATCATAGAGAATACTGAAAACAAAACATTTCTTCCGGCAGCAAAAAAAAATACTGAACGGTTTGAAGAGTTGCCAAGTGGCACTCCACTATATACTACAAAGGTTGCCGTACGTCATAATAAAATAGGAGAAATAGGCTTGTCGTATATGGGAGGTATTTATAATAAATGGCAGGACGACGGCCTGGTCATTGATGAAAAGAGAAGTATTCATGTTTTTGCATTGGATTTTAATACTACTTTACCTAAAACCAATACTTTTATCACCACAGAATGTGCTTGGGTAAATGTAGATGTTCCAAAAACCTATTCGGAGCAATTTGGGAATAAACAGTTTGGTGGTTTCCTGGACATCGTGCAACCTGTTGTAAAAAGGACCATTGCTGGGTGGAAAAATGCAGTTATTAACATTGCTGTCCGGATGGAATATGTGGATTGGAACAAGGGTCAATTTATAGATACTGGTTCAAACATCGGGGATCACTTATGGAGCATCATGCCGGCAGTGAGTTTTCGACCCAACTCACAATCAGTACTGCGACTAAATTATCGGATTCAAAAACAAACAGATGTATTGGGTAATCCACCCAGCAATACTGCTGGTTTTAATTTTGGACTTTCAACTTATTTTTAAAAATTTGAAGCTAACGAAAGCTGAAAATAGCTCAAATGTTTCAAATAAATTGGTTAATGCTTATTTTTATTGAATAAATGATAATCATGGCTTGACTTTAAGAATAATATTGTATTTTCGCTCTTCAATAATCAAACAATTAGAATACCATTAATAAAAGATAAAGAAATAATTAATTAAATATTTTTCATAACTCAAAATTTATTAACATGAAATCATTTTTATTTACTTTTTTTTGCATTTTTAGCACCACTTTAGTTTCTCAGGTCTCAATAACTCCAGAATCTCTTGAGAAGACAATTGAAAGTAATATTACAGAATATGTTTATGATTTATATATTACTAACGAATCAAATTCCAATGTTGATTTTTGGTGGAAAATTTTTAGAGAAGAAAATACTCCAAGGGAATGGGATTTGTTTGTGTGCGATTTTCAATTATGTTATTCATCAAGTGTAATTGCTTGCCCCCCTTCCAAACCAAATAAAATGCCTGCAGACACTACACTTAAGATAACTTTTCATATAAAATCTAATGAATATCTTGGTTCTAGCAGAGTTTGGTTAGAACTGTATAGTGATAGGACATATCAAACGCTATTAGACAGAACGGACACCTTAGGGGTCATAACAATTAGTCTGCCAACTTCCTTGGAAGAAGATAATGAATCAATAAAAGTATATCCTAACCCGGTTACAGATAAGCTCATAATTGATTTGGATAATTTAAACAATTATGAGTTAAAAATTTACTCTTCTTTGGGAATATTAAAAATAAAAGAACAGAACTTAACGTCTACAGGAATAAATGTAAGTAACTTAGAAAATGGAGTCTATTTTTTAGTTCTTGAAGATAAGCATCTCAACAAAATTGTTACACATAAATTTATAAAAATTAACTAAAAAGACATTCATTGCTCAGCTCGTTAAATCATTTTAGGTTTACACATTTTTTGTAAGATAAATTATTATTACACATTTTTAGATAGATATTTGAAGATTGAAAAAATAATATTTTAAATCCAACCAAAATTACAGAAAACATGATAATCAAACGATTTACATCAGGTTAAAGGTGTATTCGTTTGATTATCATAAATTTATATTATTTGGAAAAATAAAATAAAAAATAAATCAGATGAATAAATCAATGCAGCGATTTGATATTCAAATCAAAAAAATAGCAACACTTTTAGACAATGCTAAAAACAAAGAAAATCCTGCTTTATGGCTTTATCTGAATGATTTGAGAACTCCTATGTTTATGTTAGAGGGATTGGCAAAAATGTATGCGAATTTGCATAATAAAAAAGATTTTAGCAAAATAAAAGAACAAGCAAAAGAAATTGAAGATGCATTGGGAGTTGTAGATTTTTACATTTCGTTTCAGAAAGAATTTTCAAGTAACGAAAAAATTCCTATTGTCATTAAGCAATTTATAGATTTAAAAGCCAACGAAAAAATAGAAGTTTTAAATCAAATACTAATAAAAGAAAATTGGCTAAATGACAAGCGAATTGATAAAGTACAAAAGCGTCTTAAAAAAGCCGATTGGCTTAAAGAAGAAAAGGAAATAAATGCAATACAAAGGTATTACACAGCTGAAATAGCTGAGATTAATGAGTTCGCAAATAGTACAAAGTTTGAATTTGACAATGTAGAAGAAGACGTGCATGAGCTTCGCAGAATGCTACGTTGGTTGAGTATTTACCCACAAGCAATGCAAGGCGCGGTAAAACTAATCGCCAATAGAGTTACTTCTGAAAATGTAAAAAAATATCTTACTAAAGAAATTATTAATTCTCCATTTAATCAATTTGCAACATCAAAAGAGCTTATTTATTTTTTGCAATTAAATAAAAATAATTTTATATCATTAAGTTGGATGATTGCAGAATTAGGCAAGATAAAAGATAATGGCTTACGTATCAAAGTACTGGAAGATGCTTTGCAGGCTACGGAATACTTAAAAACTGCAGATGCAGAAACTAAAGCTATGCAAGTATTAGGCAAAACACAACCTAGCCTGATATCTCTTTTACAAGAAGCAAGTACAATTTCTAAAACTTATTTTTCGGATAAATTATTAACAGATTTAATTAATAAATAGAATGGAACATAAGCATATTTACGATGCACAAGGCAGGCAACTTTGTTGTACCCAACAAGAAAAAATTTACAATAATGCTGATGCTTCAGCTTTGTTAAAAGATGGGCATTCAAAAGATGATGGTCATGATCATGAAGAACATGGTGACGATGATGGTCATGGCCATGTAACGTACAACGATAACACTTTTAAAATGTTTTTGCCAGCTGTTATCAGTTTAGTGTTATTGCTTGTAGCTATTGGATTAGATCATTATTTTCCGCAACCGTGGTTTGGTGGATGGGTGCGTGTTGTATGGTATGTTTTAACTTACATACCAGTTGGTTTTCCGGTTATCAAAGATGCCATCGGTGCAATTAAAAAAGGGGAAGTATTTTCAGAGTTTTTATTGATGAGTATAGCTACCATTGGCGCTTTTGCTATTGGAGAATTTCCTGAAGGCGTAGCCGTCATGCTTTTTTATAGCATTGGAGAAGTATTTCAGACTTTGGCCGTAAAAAGAGCCAAAGCAAATATAAAAAGTTTATTAGATCAAAGACCCGATGAAGTTACCATTTTAGAAAACAATCAGGCAAGAAAGATAAAAGCGGAAACTGCAAAAATTGGAGACATTATTCAACTAAAATCGGGAGAAAAGTTAGGCCTTGACGGCGAATTACTTTCAGACACTGCTTCTTTTAATACAGCAGCATTGACTGGAGAAAGTAAACCCGATACCAAAATAAAAGGGGAAACAGTATTGGCAGGCATGATAAACCTTAACACGGTGTCACAGGTTAAAGTTACTACTGCTTATACCGATAGCAAGTTGAGCAAAATTTTAGAAATGGTGCAAAATGCTACCGCTCAGAAAGCACCCACCGAACTGTTCATTAGAAAGTTTGCAAAAATATACACACCTATTGTAGTACTCTTAGCTGTACTCATCACTGCCCTTCCCTATCTTTTTGTTGACAATTATGATTTTAGTCAGTGGCTATACAGAGCATTGGTTTTCCTGGTTATATCTTGCCCTTGTGCCTTGGTCATAAGCATACCTTTAGGATATTTTGGTGGTATTGGTGCAGCTTCTAAAAATGGCATACTATTCAAAGGAAGTAATTTTTTAGACATTATTGCCAATATTCAAAATGTGGTCATGGATAAAACAGGAACCATGACAGAAGGCGTTTTTAAGGTGCAGGATGTAATAATAGATCAACAATACAACAAAGATGAAATATTACAAATGGTGAATGCAGTTGAGAGTCACAGTACACATCCGGTGGCTACCGCCATCCACAAGTATGTAGGTGATGTGGATAGGAATATCAAACCAGAAAATGTAGAAGAGATTTCCGGACATGGACTAAAAGCCACAGTAAATGGTAAAGAACTGTTAGTTGGTAATTTCAAATTGATGGACAAGTTCTCCATTGCTCATGAAGTTGATTCAAACTCTATTGTGTACACCATCATTGCCATAGCTTATGATAAAAAATTTGTTGGCTATATTACCATTGCAGATATTATCAAAGAAGATGCTCAGCTTACAATAGACAGATTAAAAGCACTTGGGGTAAAAACCACTATGCTTAGTGGTGATAAAAGTAATGTAGTTCAGTTTGTAGCCAAATCTCTCGGGATTGCAAATGCTTATGGCGATTTACTACCGGAAGACAAAGTCAGTAAAGTAAAAGAAATCAAAGCTAAAAACGAAACCGTAGCTTTTGTGGGTGATGGAGTCAATGATGCGCCTGTGGTAGCACTGAGTGATGTTGGGATTGCAATGGGAGGATTGGGTAGCGATGCTACCATTGAGACTGCCGATGTAGTCATTCAAGATGATATGCCTAGTAAAATACCTATGGCAATAAACATAGGTAAACAAACCAAAAAAATTGTTTGGCAAAATATTTCATTGGCTTTTGGTGTAAAAGCTATTGTACTCATACTTGGGGCAGGTGGTTTAGCCACGATGTGGGAAGCCGTTTTTGCAGATGTTGGTGTGGCACTTTTGGCTATATTAAACGCAGTGAGGATACAGCGGATGAAGTTTTAATAAAGAATTATTTTAAAGAGGGATTATTCAGAGACAAGAAATTTGATTGAATTTAAATTATTCAACCTAAAATCGAATTTGTGATTAATAGAAACCAATTAGGTTATTGCCTATTGGACAACAACAATTGTTGACACTTCTAAATTTTGATCAGTTATAAAAGTTACTTTCCAAATCCCAAGTCCCAACCTACAACTCATTAACCCTGTATACATCAAATGGTGCGTTTCTAAGAGCTTCCCTGATTGGTTGGATATCTTCATGATTACTGGTCCTATGTAGTCCTTAATTTCAATGTAAAAGAGACCTTTGGATGGGTTTGGAAAGATGTTTACGATGTGGGATTTGGGTGGAATGTCTGTGTGGGTTTTGCAGAAACATCGTTCTGCGAGGGTCGGGTCGATCTCGAATGGGTTGACGTTAGACTGTATCCGACCAATGGCCATGGTCCGATCGTATTCTGCCGAATCCACTTTGTCAGTTCGATGCCATCGACAGATGTCGGGTAACATCGATGTAAAAAAGGTTTTCGACTTCCTTACTAATGTGGCTGCGTATATGGAGTAAAAGTAGAATAGCGCTCTGGCGATATCGCCTTTAATGGATTCCCGTGGTTCGAATACATTTGATGCGGATTCTGAATATTGGTCGATAAGTTCCTGATTAGGACGTGTGAAAACTTTATCATCTAGTAACCAGTATTTGGTTTTGTCATCAGGGATATCGCTGAAGGGTGCATTTTTTCTCAAGGTGTTGATGTTGGACTTGGAAGGCACCAGGTGATGCAGATCACCTAGTGCTGGCATTGCAGCTGAACCGAGTGACCTTGGATAGAGATGTTCTGTTTGGATGCCATACTTTGCAGTCCAAGCTAAAATGTTGATACCTAGTGGTACGGGGATTTTATATCCAGAATAAAAACATTCCAATGAATCATTCTGAAGGAAGATTTCATTGTACAGTTTGGTCCGTGCTTGGTCGTAAGTGAGGACTGTTTTGGGTGTGTAGTATGTTTTGATCTCGGTGATTAGGGAATCTCCATGGAGTCCAGGGAAGATGATTTCTTGGGCGTGTAGGGATGAGGTTAAGATTGAGAATAGGGTTAAGATTAGAACTATGTGTTTCATTTTTAAAATTTGTTATTTGGCTTTTGATATTTGACTCAAATTTGATTTTGTCGCTCGAGCCGCGACTGGCTTTTACTTTTTTTACCGCAAAAAAAGTAAACAAAAAAACTCCCAATCCAAAAAACTCACTTTAACATTTGTGCTCGCTTCTAAAATTAGTTTACTTTATCTCGTCGTATTTTCCTGATTTTATGCCTACGCTCCATGGCACCGGTCTCCCGGCATATAAAATCAAGATATTCCAAAAGTTCAAACAGTTTTGGATTGGAGTCACCAATCTTCGTTTAGCAATTATCTTGGCAAAAACTTGAATTCTTATTTTTAATTTTAAGTAATGAATTCTTTACAGTTTTCATGCAAGACCTTTTTACGGCTTATTCGTTAAGGCCGTGGGATGCAGAGTAAAAAAAAAAGAGTGCTGCGAATGCTGGGCGTCAGCGCAGCAACTCCTTCCATACAGCTTTCTGCATGAATCTGGATATGAAAAACAACAAATGCCCAGAGAATTATTATTTAATTGGGTTGTAAAATGCAGTCCTGACCGGCGTCAGGACTGCGACGAACAAAACCCCTCAAAATGTATCACTTACGCTTATCTGGTGATTCAGCAGTATATTGTATCCAATTACACATCTCACGAAGGCGGCTTCTGACTCGCTCACCATAATGGTGTTCGATCTGATCAGCTGTTAGGTTGGATGTGAAATGTGTTAGCACTTGTCTTGTCTGAAATAAATTGTATCTCATCAGGATGACTTGACCCATGGCATTAGCCTGTGTTCCAAAATGCCTTACCTCATCTTCAGTACCAAGATCATCGAAGCAGTATGATGTGTTGATCGTATTATGGTCCACATAGTCCACATAATTACGACCAAAGTTCATTAAGACTGGAGATCCTTGGTCCATATACTCCAAGGAGAGCTGCTGACAAGTTTTCATTCTGAATCGATCTTTATACCCAAGGAACTGGCGTACAAGCTTCATATGAACGGTTTTCCCTACCCCAGTCTTTCCTGAAAGAAAAAGTCCTTTATTGACATTAATGTCATAATGCTTGCACAAATCTTCATCACCTGTAAAGTAGGCGTAGAACTGAAGTAATACGTGATTGTCTTCCTGGTACAATTTGAAGTGCTGACCATACATAATCTTTCCTTTGATCTCCATCAAGCTGACGAAGTGTTCGAAGTTAAAGTTTTTTCGAGTAATCTGCGTTTGGATCCGTAGGTACTCCTGAAGGACGGAGTCCGGAACGATGTGATTGCTGATTCTGGTTGTTTGCATAATATAAATTATTTGATGGTGAAGAATTACGATTGTCTAGCAATGAAGCGTATTTGGGATCGGTGAGTGGGTCGAATGATGACTGGGTGCTACTATCAGTCTCATTACTTGGGATGCCCTCCCTTAAGTAAATTGTTTTCTCAAGAACTAAGGAGCCACGTCCATTGTAGAGATCTGCTCTGGAACGTATATCTTTAGAATTATTAATATTCGTATCATGAAATAGAAAACCGCTTTTCTTTTGCTCATTTGCCAAACTAGAATGATTAGTTAATCCAAATACAGATATTTTGATTCTATTATCTTCAAATTCTAAGGTTGAGATACAATAAAAACTCTTTTCAAATTTTGATTTAGATGGGTAGTACCTAATTAAATCAAGCGTTTCCATTTCCCTGATGACACGGTAAAAACTTTCTTTTGATTTTAATCCAGCATATTTCATTATTTCATCCCGTGTTGGCGAAATTGGATTATTAAAAAATGAAATATTCCAGATTCTAAATAGTGATAAGTAAACTGCAATATGTGTAAAATTAATGGAATCAACTGTTCCTACTATTTCAAGAAACACGTCTAAATGCTTAATAAAGTTGACTGGTGTATGGGTTGATGGTTTCATATTACAAGCTGATAATTCATGAAACTTTTGCCTTTAATGGCTTCTTAAATTTATTCATCAGTTGAATCACATCATCCCAATCATAGTAAATTGTACCACCTAATTTTGTATAGGGTAATACTCTTGCATTCCTTAAATTCTGTAAAGAAGCTGAGGACATATCTAAACGTTCTTGTAACTCTAAGTTTTTAAGAAATTTTTTCTCAGCTGGTTTTAGGGCAGCTAGATCACTAATGAGTTGTTTGATTTCGGTGATCATTTCCTGTTTAAATTTCTGAAGATCATCGGTTGTTAATATTTCTGCTGGCATGGTAACTGTGTGTTTTTGTTGCTGCAAAAGTGAAGGGTTGTCAAAAATCATTTTCACAAGGTGTTCACAAGTTGTGAAAAATAATTATAATTTTTATCTGTAGAACTAGACCCAAAAACATCAAGAAATCCAGTAATTTATTAGGTTTGTTTCATTTTTAGTAGATATATTTTTTTTCAAAAACTAGAGAAAAAGACTATAAACAGAATTAATCTTCACAAGGTCGATAAAATTTCAGAATAAAAAACTAATTTTACCACAAGAACAACACGCCTACAAAACAATATAAGGCTATTTTCATATAAACAGAATCCTTCTAGTTAAATCAGTTTAATCTAATTGGCAAAATTGAGTAACCTTATAAAAAATCTTAATATTTTACGCCCTAAAAACCACCTTCATAAACGAATAATATTACATTTTGGGGGATCATTAACAAAATACTACAGCATTAAGGCAAAACGAGCGCCATCATCAAATTAGACGGTTTAAAACTTGATTTACAAATTAGTGTGAGAAGAGATAAAAAATCATCTCATTATTTTTTGACAATAGCTATAAATCTGATTTAGAGAAAATGGCGCGGGCCCCCTGGTGCGAGTGCCCCGCTATGAGTTTTGCATTTCTTTTTTGAATTTTTATTTTTTTTTTGCGTTTGAAGTTTATTAAGTTTTATAATGTTTATATATGTTTAGTTATTTATGGTAATGTCTCGAGTTCGTCTCGAGTTCGTTTAACGGTACTATTACAAGTCGGTCTAACGGTACTACATCGGTCGGTCAATGGCAGTCATCGGTCGGTTAAACGAACGCACTAGTACGTTTTACGAACAGGACACCGACCGATGAAAAATACTATATAATTGTCTTAAAATTAATTGATATATAGTACCCAAATTAAATATTTGATATTGCATTCCATTATGAATTTTCTAGGAAAAGTACTGTTGTACAATTTCAATCTACCACTAAATATTCACCAGATACTTTCTTTAAAATAATTATGAAAGTGTCAAAAAATATGTCTTAAAAATAGTTTTCTTAATATTTTGAAGGTTCGCCAAAATACACTAAATTGCATTAAATTATATGCGACTACGCAACGACAATATTAGATATAACGATATTCAATATATATACTTTGAACATTTTTAGTAGAATACATGAAGACGTTAGGAATATAATCTGTCCCAGCCAGATCACAAATCGTAACGCCAAACAAGGTTAAATCTCATCAGATTTCTTGTTTGGCGTTTGTTTTTCAAGGAGTTATGAAATTTATTGATAGTAAAAAGCATTAAACAATTTGTGACTTTTAGTCACCAAAGTCGCAAAATGTACTACTATTTGGCACCATTTTGACACAAAATACAATAATTATTTAAGGTTAACAGTTGTTTGATTGGTCATCAGAAATAAAAAATCAACGCTATTTTTGTGAAAATGCATTTACATCTACAAAAATAAATCACTACTGAGATATCTGTCTCCTCTATCACAACAAATAAACACTATACAGCCACTCTCCAATTCTGATGCTAACTTGAGAGCAATTGTGGCAGCTCCTCCCGAACTCATTCCAGAAAATATACCCTCTCTTAAAGCAAGAGTTTTAGCCATTACTGTGGATTCTTCTTGAGAGACATCTAGAATGCGATCCACTCGAGATGGATCAAATATTTTGGGTAAATATTCTGGTGTCCATCTCCTGATACCAGGTATTGCGGACCCTTCTGTGGGTTGGCAACCTATGATTTGGATGTTTGGATTTTTTTCTTTTAGGTACATAGATGTTCCTATGATGGTGCCAGTCGTACCCATGGAACTCACAAAATGGGTGACTTCTCCATTTGTCATTTCCCATATTTCTGGTCCAGTAGTTTTGTAGTGAGCAAGGTAATTATCTTTATTTGCAAATTGGTCAAGCATAAAATATCCCGATTTTTTTGACTTTTCTGCTGCATAATCTCTACAATCTTCTATGGTATCTAGTAAAATTACCTTTGCTCCAAATGCTTCCATAGTTTGAGTACGTTCTTTAGTAGAGTTGGAAGGCATGATTAATTCTATGGGAATATTGTATGTCCCTGCTATCATTGCTAAAGCTATGCCAGTATTACCGCTTGTGGCCTCTATTAAGGTAGTATCGGATTTGATATCTCCACGTTCCATAGCTGATTTGATCATATTTAATGCTGCTCTATCTTTGACACTTCCGCCAGGATTATGTCCTTCCATTTTAGCGAAAACTTTTACCTTATTTGAAGTATTAAGATTTACTAATTCTACAAGTGGTGTATTACCTACTAGGTCAATTATTCTCATTGTCAGGTATTTGAATTTTACTTAATTTATTGTAAATGAATGAATTGAATCATACATCAATACTTTCGATATATCTATTGTCAGCATTATGATAGACACGAGTTCCTGCAGGTACAGACTTTGTTAGCCATACATTACCACCAATCACACACCCTTCACCTATGACTGTCTCACCACCGAGTATAGTCGCTCCCGAATAAATAACTACATTGTTTTCAACGGTAGGATGACGTTTAGTACCTGCCATTTTTTTATCTATACTGATAGCTCCTAACGTTACGCCTTGGTATATTTTGACATGATCGCCGATGATGGTAGTTTCGCCAATGACAACTCCTGTACCATGGTCTATACAAAAAGATTTACCTATTGTAGCACCAGGATGGATATCAACGCCAGATTGTGAATGAGCGTGTTCTGCCAAAATCCTTGGTATAAGTGGAATCTTTAGTTTATGAAGTTGATGTGCTACTCTATGGATAAAAAGTGCATAAAACCCAGGATATGCTCTGACAACTTCAAAGGCAGAATGTGCAGCAGGGTCACCATCTACAAATGCATCTATATCTAACAAAAGATCATTGTAAATAGAAGGTAAAGCGTCAAAAAATAAATCAGCATTTTTTTTGCAATCTCCTTTTTTGCAGGCTTTTGTCTTCTCCAACATCATTTCCAGATTTAGCTGCAACTGATTTAACATAATGTGGATCTCGAAAGTACTTCCTAATCGACTTTCTGCAACTTCAGGAAAAAGCACTTCAAGTAATCCATTAGACCATGTAGAAAGGGTATTGCTAGAAGGTACCTCAGGTGTCAACTGATGCTTCTTCATTAATTTTTCTAAAAACGTATTGTCCATCTTTACCTAACAATTAAGCTAGGTACTTGTTTCTAGTTGAAAACTGAATTAGTTTGTATTTAAATATTTATTTTAGATAAATTGAAACCATACAATAAATCTTCTAGATTG
The DNA here is from genome assembly GCA_035299145.1 of Saprospiraceae bacterium. Taxonomy (GTDB): domain Bacteria; phylum Bacteroidota; class Bacteroidia; order Chitinophagales; family Saprospiraceae; genus OLB9. The sequence goes on along the minus strand of DATGWZ010000017.1, from coordinate 298,627 downwards.
CCAAAACGAACATTTTAATTACCTTTTAGGAACTAACCTTATGATAGGACAAATCATCTCTTCAAGAGAAATGCCACCATGTTGGAAAGTATCTTTGAAAAAATTATTGAAGTAGGTAAAATTATTTGGGTACAAAAAGAAAACATCTTCTTTCGCAAATATATAAGAACTACTCATATTTGGGCTAGGAAGTCCTGCTTCGGCGGGATTTCTCACTTCCAATACATCTTTCCTATCATACTGCAGATTTCTCCCTACTTTGTACCGAAGATTTGTTGTGGTCTCTCGATCGCCTATGACTTTAGATGATGTTTGGACTCTGATGGTTCCGTGATCTGTAGTGATGACTAGTTGTATGTCACGTTCTGCAAGCTTTTGCATCATTGCCCAAAGTGGTGAATTGATAAACCAAGTTTTGGTCAATGATCTGTATGCTTTTTCATCACCTGCCAACTCTTTGAGTACTTCCATCTCGGTGCGTGAATGGGACAACATGTCTATAAAATTGTAAACAATGGCCGTAAAATCATTATTGAAAAAATTGAGGGCATTGTCTTGCAACTGTTTTGCAGCCTGCACATTGGTGACTTTGACGTATTCAGTTTTGATCTCCTTCTTGACCAATTTTTTAACTTGTTCTTGAAGTAGATCACCTTCTTTTAAGTTTTTACCACCTTCTTCGTTATCATTCAACCACCAATCAGGAAATTTCTTTTGGATCTCAAGCGGTGTCATACCTGAAAAAATGGCATTACGGCTATACTGCGTAGCAGTGGGCAAAATCGAGTAAAAAAAGTCTTCTTCTTCTATTCGATATAATTCCGTCACAATGGGTTCGATGATTTTCCATTGGTCATAACGAAGATTATCCATCAATATCATAATGGTAGGTTTATCATTGGCGAAAAGCGGAAAAACCTTTTCTTTCATTAAGTCTTGTGACTTTCTTGGCCCTGAAGACTTTTTAAACCATTCCAAATAATTTTTAGAGACGTATTTAAAAAACTCTTTATTGGCTTCTTCTTTTTGCATATTGAGAATTTCTTTCATCTGCTGATTATTGCTATCATCTAGACGAAGCTCCCACGATATGATCTTCTTGTAAATATTTACCCATTCTGTGTAATCAGGTCCACTATTGATTTCCATGGATATGTTTCTGAACTCCTGCTGATAGTCTGTGGCTGTTTTTTCAGAGATAAGCCTTTTATTATCAACTATCTTTTTTAGCGTTAGTAAGATCTGATTTGGGTTGACAGGTTTGATGAGGTAGTCGTCTATCTGAGATCCGATCGCTTCTTCCATGATGTTTTCCGCTTCGTTTTTGGTAATCATGACGATAGGAATATTAGGTAGTTTGTCCTTAATCCGAGACAATGTTTCTAGTCCTGTCAGTCCAGGCATACTTTCATCTAGAAAAACAATATCGATAGTTGAATCTTCATCAAGGATATCTAATGCATCATGGCCGTTGCTTACAGTGACAACTTCGTATCCTTTTTTCTCAAGAAAGAATAGTTGTGGTTTCAATAAATCGATTTCATCGTCTGCCCAAAGTATTTTTATTTTGTCCCCTACCATCTAACTTGTTTTAATTTTAATTTTTTATGAAATGTAAAAACACAAAGTTTAATTTTGTAAACAATATGTCATGGTATAACGTTCGGAATTTAAATATATTTTTGCGTCATGAATAAAAAGAAAATATTTAATGATCCTATCTATGGTCTCATAAGATTTTCTGATGAAATACTTTATGACATCATAGATCACCCTTATTTTCAGCGTTTGCGACGTATCTCTCAGCAAGCACTGTCTCATTATGTCTACCCAGGCGCGCTACATACTAGATTTCAGCACGCTATAGGAGCAACGCACCTTATGACTAGGGCACTCGACACACTCAGATCAAAAGGTCATGTCATCTCTGATCAAGAATATGAGTCAGCTTGTATTGCCATTTTGCTGCACGATATAGGACATGGTCCTTTTTCTCATGCACTCGAACATACACTTGTAGACATACACCATGAAGAAATATCGCTACAACTGATGACCAAAATCGGCGAAGAGTTGGCTTATGATTTTAGCTTGGCTATTGACATTTTTAAAGGAAGCTATCCAAGACATTTTTTACACCAGCTGGTTTCAGGTCAGATAGATGTGGATCGGATGGATTATTTGACTCGGGACAGTTTTTTTTCCGGTGTAGCGGAAGGCATCATCGGATATGATCGCATTATTACGATGATGAATGTGGTAGATGATTTTTTAGTTATTGAAGAAAAAGGTATTTACTCCATAGAAAAATTCTTGATGGCGCGTAGATTGATGTATTGGCAAGTCTATTTGCACAAAACGGTGATTGCTGCTGAGACTATGCTGATTTCAATATTAAAGAGAGCAAAACATCTTAGCATAGCTGGTATTGACATTCCCTCATCTGATGAGTTAAATTACTTTCTCAACCTACGCGGTGATGAAGTCCAACTGTCCAAAGATCCAAACTTTCTTAATAATTATGTGAGACTAGACGATACTGACATTTTGTGGATGATCAAGAGATCTACACATCATAAAGATATGATATTCAGTACCTTGTGCAACAATTTATTAGATAGAAAACTACCAAAAGTCACCGTAAAAAATGATGAAACCTTAAGTCAATTTTATATCAATAGAAAGAAATACCAGGATTTGCATCATTTGACTAACGATGAAATATCGTACTTTTTTAGTGAAAAAAAAGAAGTCATCTTTCCTTATGATGTGAGATCAGGTGAAATCAATATGCTCATGAAAAATGGAGAAATAGTACCATATAGCATCCTAAATACTTATTTGAATACAAAAGCTGAAGAAAGAACATTTTTATTTTTTGTCAGGGATAATCATTTCTAAAATATTGATACTAAAAAATGTCAATTCAAAAGTCAAGATAACTTCTCATAAAATACATTGGCTTAGAAATTACTATTAAATTTGTTATTTAATCTAGGTTATGGCAACAATTCTCATCTGTCTTACAGCTTTTCTTGCTTCCATTTTGACTTTTTTCTCAGGTTTTGGCTTGGGTACTTTGTTGGCACCTGTGCTGATGTTCTTTTTTCCAGTGGAAGTTGCCATTGCCCTGACGGGTATTGTCCACTTCTTTAACAACGTATTTAAACTGTTTTTGACTGGAAAACATGCAAATAAAGAAGTTATCCTTAGATTCGGAATACCTGCAGTGATTGCAGCTTTTGTAGGTGCAAGTCTTCTTCTTCAATTTTCGAATATGTCTCCTTTGTATCAATATAATTTTCTTGAAAAAAACTTCAGTATCTATCCCACCAAACTTATAATTGCTGTTTTGTTAATGTTTTTTGCTGTGGTGGACTTGATTCCATATTTCGGGAAGCTAGCATTTTCTAAAAACAAACTTCCTATTGGTGGGATTTTAAGTGGATTTTTTGGTGGGATGACAGGTGCTCAAGGTGCGTTACGAAGTGCATTTCTAATTAGAGCTGGACTAAGCAAAGAAGCCTTCATAGGGACTACAGTTGTCGTATCTACGATGGTAGATATCACAAGATTGGGTGTATATGCAACTGGATTTGGTCAACATCTTCAAAAAGACAATTTAACACTCCTACTACTAACTACTATTTCTGCCATTATAGGTGCCTTTATTGGGAATAAATTACTCAAAAAAGTAACCCTCAAATTTATCCAACAAATAGTGGCAACGCTACTAATATTTATAGCAATAGGATTGGGTTTGGGCTGGTTGTGATGAAAAATTTAATAGCTTTTGCTCCCTATTAAAAACTGATTCGGACTGTTTTCTGAAATCACCATTGCATATGATCTTTATCATATTGTCTTGGCAAAAAAATTTAGAACTTAGCATGGTCTAATCATTATTAGTTAAGTGTGATGCTCAAGAGAAATAGAACTTATGAAACCCAATAATATATTGATAGCTCCTATCAAATCCTTTTTTGTAGAAACAGGCGAATTAGCTTATTTTGCTGGAAGGTTTTTTAGAGAAATTTTCAGAAGGCCATTTGAGTTCAAAGAACTATTAAAACAATGCTACAATATGGGCAATCGGTCAATGTTGTTAGTAGGTGTGACGGGTTTTATCATTGGTCTTGTCTTTACACTTCAATCTCGACCAAAAATGATAGAGCTAGGAGCTGTCGCATGGCTACCTTCTATGGTCAGTATTTCCATCATAAGAGAGATAGGTCCTATTATTACAGCATTGATATGTGCAGGCAGAATTGGTTCGGGGATTGGGGCTGAATTGGGTGCAATGAGAGTGACAGAACAAATAGATGCTATGGAAGTTTCGGGTACCAACCCATTTAAATTCCTTGTGGTAACTAGAATACTTGCCACTACCCTAATGATTCCATTACTAGTCATCATGAGTGATGCAGTGGCTCTTTTTGGGTCTTTTCTGATAGAAAATATAAAAGGTGATGTTTCATTTACCTTATATTTTGATGAAGTATTTAGAGCATTAAAATATTCAGATTTAGTGCCATCCACTATTAAGACTTTTTTCTTTGGTTTTGCCATTGGACTGGTAGGATGCTACAAAGGTTATTATTGCAAACATGGGACAGCTGGTGTAGGATTGACAGCCAATGCAGCAGTGGTAGAAGCATCTATGGTTGTATTTATTATAGATTTTGCAGCAGTATTGATCACAGATATATTTTATTCTATATGAATGATATTCAAAACAGTACAAACAAAATAGTAGTCATAAAGGACCTTGTAAAGTCCTATGGTGAGCACAAAGTTTTGAATGGCTTTAACATGGAACTTTTTGAAGGCGAAACGGTAGTCATAATGGGTAAATCTGGTTCGGGAAAATCAGTTATGATCAAATGTCTAATTGGATTAGAATCACACGACTCAGGCACCATCACAATTATGAACAAAAACCTAGACAAGATGGACGCCGATACCTTAAATGACATAAGAACAGAAGTTGGATTTTTGTTCCAAGGCAGTGCATTATACGATTCCATGTCGGTGAGAGAAAATTTAGAATTTCCATTAAGAAGGCACATCGGTAAATTCGGTAAAATAGGAGATGCGACACCACTTGTCATGGAAGCTTTAGAAAGTGTGGGTTTACCTCAGACCATAGACCTTATGCCAGAAGAACTTTCAGGTGGTATGAAACGACGTATTGCACTAGCTAGGACGCTCATTTTAAAACCCAAAATCATTCTTTATGACGAACCCACCACAGGTCTAGATCCTATAACATCAAAGGAGATTGTCTTGCTAATGAAATCCATTCAGGAAAAATACAAAACATCATCGATCGTCATAACGCATGATGTAGATTGTGCGAGATTCATTGCGGATCGGATGATATTATTGATAGATGGTATTAATTACATCATGGGGACTTATTTAGAATTATCTCAATCTGAAGATCCCAAAGTTAAAGCATTTTTTAAACAGTAAATATGGAAAAGTCATTATACCAAAAACTGAAATTAGGATTATTTGTCATCACAGGGACTATATTTTTCATATTAGGAGTATATTTTATTGGCGATAAGCAAAATATGTTTGGCAATTCTTATCATATTTATGCCACATTCAATAATATCAATGGACTGAAACCTGGTAACAACGTCAGATACTCAGGCATCAATGTAGGTACTGTCAAAGATATCGTCATGGTCAGTGATACGCTCATTGTAGTCAAAATATCTATCGAAAAGGATATCACCAAACATATAAAAACGGATGCAAAATGTGCCATTACATCTGACGGTCTAGTAGGAAGTATGATTATAAACATCTTACCAGGATACCAATCTCAGAATAGTATAACGCAAGGAGATACGATCCGATCTTCATCGAGAATTAGGACAGATGAAATGCTCCAAACACTAAGTGTTACGAATGAAAATGCTGCCTTACTTACTGGAGAACTACTAGCTATCACCAAAGAAATCAGTGCAGGTAAAGGCATAATAGGAAATATGCTCAAAGATTCCACCATGTCAAAAGACCTTAAAGAAATCATTACACATTTAAAAAATACAAGCGCCGCTTCTACCACCACTATCATCCAATTAAATAAAATACTCTCTTCTCTAGACCAAAAAGACAATATAGTAGGTATATTAAGAGATACGGCCATGGCATCCAAAGTCAAAAATATCATTGTGAATGTCGAAAAATCTTCAAGAGATTTAGATGTTGTGATAAAACACTTTGACGAAACAATTTTGAATGCAAATCAAACCATTACCAATGTGAAAGAAGGGAAAGGTGCCTTAAACTACCTCTCTAATGATCCTAGATTGGTCCGTAAAATAGATCAAACGATGTCTCATTTGGATTCCACAGTCCTTCATATCGATAATGCGGGAATCAAACTTAATGAAAATCTGGAAGCGCTAAAAAATACATGGCTGTTGCGAGGATACTTTAAGAAATTGGAAAAAGAAAAAAATGAGAGTGAATAAGACAAAACACTAAATTAATTACCATTTTTTTAATTATATAAGATCATCATGCCATAATTCTGTTGCGTCTAAGTTTTGTATTTTTATAAAATTTTAGGTATTAATATTTAAGAGTCCGTTATCTTCGTCCCACAAATCAAATAACAACTCCTTATGTTTTCTGATTACTTATCCTTGGGGCTTGATCATATTTTAGATACAAATGGCTATGATCATATTTTGTTTATTGCCACATTATGTGCATTCTATGTGCCTTCACAATGGAAAAAAATCCTGATTCTCGTCACGGCATTCACCATTGGACATAGTTTGACATTGGCACTTTCTGCTTTGGAAATGGTCAATATTAGTCCCACTTTGATAGAGACCTTAATACCTATTACCATCATTCTCACAGGATTATTTAATATCATTGTTTTCAGAAAATCAGCATCTGATCAGGAGAATATCTATTTGAACTATCTGATTGCACTTGGTTTTGGATTAATACATGGACTTGGTTTTTCCAATTATTTTAAAGCTATACTTGGCACAGAAGAAAGCATCATTCAACCACTTTTAGCATTCAATATAGGTGTGGAAATAGGTCAAGTCATAATTGTGGCTATTGTTATGACAATGGCTTTTGTACTAATAAACATCTTGAAATCACATAAAAAATATTGGACAATACCAATGTCTATCTTAGGAATCGTAGTAGCGACTTACCTATTGCTAAAGTAGCAAATATTAAAAAACAAAACTGATCTCTCTAAATCCAAAAACCTGTAGATGACCATCTTCTAATTCGATCTTTAGTCGACCTTGTGTGTCTATACCAATGATTTTACCTTTAAAAATATAGTCTTTGTCGTCTCTGAAAACTGCCCATTCATCTTTTCTATACAAATGACTCAGATATGCTTCCATCAAAGTAACAAGTTGACCGTTTTTTAGCTTCAGATAATAAAACTCCAAACGTGATGACAACAATGCCAGTAATTCTTGGATATCATATACAGTATCTGTCAAAAGAGATAAAGAAGTTGGGTTTGGAATATCAATCGGAAAAATCAACTGATTTACGTTTAAGCCAATACCAATGATGGTACTTTTAATGTTTGTTTCTCTCAGCGTATTCTGGACCAAAATACCCGCAATTTTTCTATCATCTACATAAATATCGTTTGGCCATTTGATTTTGACCGAATGAACATAGGCAGCTACTACATCTTTTACGGCTAGTCCACTTATGATATTTAAATAGAATTGATCTTGTACTTGTAGTGTAGTAGGATAAAAAATATAGGAAACTAATATGTTTTTTGATGCCTCTGAATGCCAATATCTGCCAATTTGTCCTTTTCCACCTGTCTGATAGTCAGCTAATACACAAGTTCCTTCGCTTGGATTGGTTTTTGCTACTACATCCATAGCATAAGTATTGGTAGATTCTGTTTCTGTTAAATGTATTATTTTTTTTCCAGTAAACAAGGCATCCGGTATATTCATAAATATGTTTTTATATCTTTGTGGTGTAATTATAAACAAAATATTAATATTGGCAAAAAAATCAATTGCAGTTGTTGCAAATAAGAACGAAGAATCGATGAATCATCTTATCATCGATGCAATCCAAGATATCAAAGGTAAAAATATTGTAAAACTAGATCTCAGATCTTTAGATGACGCCCCAGCCGACTTTTTTATCATATGTGAAGGTGATTCATCTACACAAGTCAAGGCTATCTCTGATAATATAGGCAGAAAATTGAAAGAAAAACTAGGTATGCGCCCCAACCATACAGAAGGAATGGAAGGTGCAAAATGGATTCTAGTGGATTATTTTGATACAGTGGTGCATGTTTTCTATCCAGAAACTCGTCAATTTTACGAAATAGAAGAATTATGGGGTGATGCAGCTATCACACAGTACGAAAATATATGATTACTTCGGAACTACTTTGACAATCTGCTGTTTAAATAAAATTAAAAAGTAAACAACCTAATGGATAATAATCAGGAAAATAATACACCAGATAATAAACCTAGCCCAAATAAGTTTAACGTTAATTCATATTGGATTTACGGAATACTTATTTTAGGTATTCTGGCTGCAAACTTCTATGTTTCCTACAATTCACAAGTAGAAAATATAGATTACAATACATTCGAAGCCAAGGCAAGAGGTGGTGAAATAGAAAAAATAGACATCATCAACAAAGAAATTGTCAATATCTATCTAACCAAGACAGCTATTGATGCTAAATACCCTAAGCTGAAGGATAGTCAGATGTATGGTTACACACCACATTTCACATTGAGAATTGGTGATTTAGGGAATTTTGAGAAAAACCTTCAAACATTGAGAACTGAAGGCCATACCATCAAATATACACTTAAGCAAGAGACCAATTATCTAGGACAGGCCATTAGTTGGTTATTTCCATTCATACTATTGATCGGAATTTGGCTTTTTATTATGAAGCGTGTCAGTGGTGGTGCAGGTGGACCGGGTGGACAGATTTTTAACATTGGCAAATCTAAAGCAACTCTTTTTGACCAAAATGCTAAAGTTAATGTCACATTTGCTGATGTAGCTGGTCTTAATGAAGCAAAAGTAGAAGTGATGGAAGTCGTAGATTTCCTTAAAAATCCCAAAAAATATACTTCTCTAGGTGGTAAAATACCAAAAGGTGTCCTATTAGTAGGCCCTCCGGGTACAGGTAAAACATTATTAGCCAAAGCAGTAGCAGGTGAAGCAGGTGTGCCGTTTTTCTCTATTTCTGGTTCAGATTTCGTAGAGATGTTTGTGGGTGTAGGTGCATCGAGAGTAAGAGATTTATTCAAACAAGCAAGAGAAAAAGCACCTTGTATCGTTTTTATTGATGAAATAGACGCTATAGGTAGAGCTAGAGGACGTAATGCCATCCAAGGCGGAAATGACGAAAGAGAAAACACACTCAACCAGTTATTGGTAGAAATGGATGGTTTTAGCACAGACAAAGGTGTGATCATGATGGCAGCAACCAATAGACCTGACATTTTAGATGCTGCCTTACTCAGACCGGGAAGATTTGACAGACAAATAGGTATTGATCCACCTGACATCATAGGTAGAGAAGAGATATTTAAAGTTCACTTACGATCTATAAAGGTTTCTGCAGAAGTAAATCCTATGGTATTGTCAGAAATGACGCCAGGTTTTGCAGGTGCTGATATTGCCAATATATGTAATGAAGCTGCTTTGATAGCGGCTAGAAGAAACAAAACAGAAGTAGATCTCGATGACTTTAATTATGCTTTAGATAGATTAATAGGTGGATTAGAGAAGAAAAACAAACTCATCTCTCCTGCCGAAAAAGAAATCATCGCATATCACGAAGCTGGTCACGCTATCTGTGGATGGTTTCTAGAACATGCAAGTCCATTGGTCAAAGTTACAATCGTACCTCGTGGTATGGGTACGCTAGGATATGCACAATACCTACCAAAAGAAGAATATATCATCCGAACTGAGCAGTTGCTTGATAGAATGTGTATGACACTTGGTGGTAGGGCAGCAGAAAAAATAGTATTCGACAAGATCTCTACAGGTGCACAAAACGACCTTGATCAGGTAACAAAAATGGCGTATGGCATGGTTACCGTTTATGGTATGAATAAAAATGTAGGTAATGTGTCATTCTATGCAATGTCTCAAGACCAGTTTAATAAACCATACTCTAATGAAACAGCGCGTCTGATAGATGATGAAGTGAGAATACTGATCGAAGCACAATATCAAAGAGCTCAAGATCTCCTTACGGAAAAAAGACATGAACTCAATCAGCTAGCGGCTACATTACTCGAAAAAGAAGTGTTGTTGAAATCAGATGTGGAGAGATTGATTGGTGCAAGACCTGTACCTGAAGATGCATTAGCCATAATAAATAGAGAGACTACTATGTAGGGTTTCTCAGAAACAATAAAAAACAAAAAGGGCAAGAGTGGATTCACTTTTGCCCTTTTTTATTGTACTCAAATTTGATAATTCCATATTTTAATCAAAAAAAAAATGCCACAGATGATTCCATGACATTCAAAACGTATAACAAACTTTAGCAAAGAAAAAGTCAGATTCTGAAGTTGTAATCATCCTTGTTTCGGTCCAACAATCAGATTAAATAACAAAGAATTAATATTACTGGCTTTAAATTTTAGATACACCAATAGTTTTACCTACCTTTACATTTCCAAATTTAGGGAGCAAGTAATTGTTGCCCGAATTTCCCTCAAAAACTCCAATATTTTTGAGGGTTTTTTATTTATGGTCTACTGAAATTCACAAAAATAATTGATTATCAAATAAATAACTATATATTTTTACATATAAATGCATGATTATAAAAGAATACCATCTAAACTCATGCACTAAGTTTAAATTATTTTTGTAAGTCAACTTCACTCAATCTACGTCACCTTCTTCACCTTGAAGTATTCATATACGTCAGCGGCTTGAAGTTTCGTATCTTAAGCAAATCTGACTTTTTCAGCAGACCCTATTTAGCGACAGCCATAGCAAAGTTACCCCTATCTATATTCTGATAAGCACCCATCTCATGTTCAGTGATATCTAGACCACGTCGTTCCATATCTTCTGTGACTCTTAGACCAACTGCCTTTTTAATGATATATAAAACCACAAAAGCAAATGTAAACGTAAAAGCGCCAATAACAACTACACCTAAAAGCTGTGTTAAAAAATTACCACTGCCAAAAATCCCAACTGCCAATGTACCCCAAATACCACAAACTAAGTGAACAGAGGTAGCACCCACGGGATCGTCAAGCTTCAATTTGTCAAAAAGTACCACAGAAAATGGAATTATCGCACCAGCTATGGCGCCTACGATAATGGCACTACTCGGAGTAAAACTATCTGCCCCAGCCGTGATACCTACTAGTCCTCCCAAAATCCCATTGAGTACCATCGAGTGATCTAAAGATTTGAATCTCCAATAAGAAACCATAAAAGTGGTCAACGCCCCTGATGCCGCACCTAAACATGTCGTCACAAAAACTAGTGCCACAGCACCTGGGTCTGCAGATAAAACCGATCCTCCATTAAATCCAAACCACCCAAACCACAATAAAAATACACCTATAGTAGCCAATGGCATATTATGACCTGGAATGGGTCTAACACCTTTTTCAGTATATTTGCCTGACCTAGCACCCAACAAGATGATCGCAGCCAGTGCGCCCCATCCACCTACACTATGTACCAAGGCAGAACCAGCAAAATCAACAAAACCTAACTCATTGAGCCATCCGCCGCCCCACTTCCACATTCCTGTGATGGGGTAACAAATGGATACGAACAAAAAAACAAACACTAAAAATGGCATCAACTTTATCCTTTCTGCGACCGCACCAGAGACAATCGAAGCACAAGTAGCGGCAAACATTGCTTGAAATATAAAATCGGTATAATAAGCATATTTTCCATCAGCATATTCAGACAATCCAGCGGCACCATCAGGCAAATTGAGTCCAAAACCAGAAAATCCGATGATTCCTCCTGCATATTCAGCTCCAGGGTACATTAAGTTGAATCCAGATACGTAGTAGGTCAATAATCCAATGCAAAGGATAATGACGTTTTTAAACAAGATATTGACTGTATTTTTTTGTTGGACCAATCCTGCTTCCAAAGTAGCAAAACCAAGATGCATGATAAAAACCATCATAGTGGCAATAAGAATCCACAAATTATTGATTGTAAATGTTACTTCTGTCATATTGTAAGCTAAAGTTTTAATGATTTATAGTGCAGATTCATTGATGCTGCCTGTACGGATAGAAATAATTTCTTCCACATGAGTGATGATGATTTTTCCATCGCCAATCTCACCAGTATGAGCCGCTTGTCGAATAGTATCTGCGACCTTTTTAGCATTTTGATCTTCTACAATTATTTCGATTTTCATTCTGGCAATATATCCAATATCATATTCTACCCCGCGATAAACGACGTGCTCTGATAGTTGCTTACCATAACCTTTGACTTCAAAAAATGTAAAGAAATTGGCTCCTGTTTTGCTAAGTTCGCTTTTAACGGATTCAAATTTTGATGATCTGATAATGGCTTCTATCTTCTTCATCTACTTTATTTGCTTTGGTTGGAATGAAATGGTTATCAATGCAAATGTATAATTTACTAAAGCACTTGTTTTCAGGAATTTTCAAGATTATGTTTCAGGAAAATGCTGAATACTTATGCTATGACATTGATAAACAAGCTTCTAAAGTGATTTTTAATGTTGTTTTCAAAATCATAATATTACTATAAAAATACAATTATTTTATTCATACCCCTATAAATAAATAGGTATATCTAGAATATTTTATTATTTTAAAGCTATGACCCCTATTTATTTCAATAGAAATTAAAAATAATTAAATAAAAGGATAAAAAATGAAATAATTTTTTTTCATTAAAAACTGTAGCATCGTAGAACTTAACAATTACAAAAACAGGATTGGCTCTATTTAAAAAACCAATCCTGCTTCAATTAAAATTATTATTCTTCACCAAGACCTGCTAGATCCAAAAGGAAGGCATACTCCATGGCTGTTTCTTTCAGTTTTTTGAATCTACCAGATGCGCCTCCATGTCCTGTCTCCATATTGCAATACATAAGTAGCGGATTTTTGTCGGTTTTCAATTCTCTTAATTTTGCTACCCATTTAGCAGGTTCCCAATATTGAACTTGAGAATCCCAATATCCTGTCGTCACCAAAGTAGCAGGATAAGCTTGAGCTGTCACATTATCATATGGTGAATAAGATTTCATATATTCGTAGTAGGTTTTGTCTTTCGGATTTCCCCACTCATCAAATTCACCTGTTGTCAATGGAATACTCTCGTCAAGCATAGTACTCACCACATCCACAAATGGCACTGCAGCTATCACGCCACGCCATATTTGTGGTTTCATGTTCATGACTGCACCCATAAGCAAGCCACCTGCGCTACCACCTTGAGCAAATAATTTGTCACTTGCTGCATAACCTTCTTTGATCAGATAGTCACCACAATCTATAAAATCTGTAAATGTATTTTTCTTTTTCAAGTATTTACCATCTTCATACCATTGTCTTCCCATCTCTTGTCCACCTCTGATATGAGCAATGGCAAAACCAAAACCTCTATCCAAAAGACTCAATCGAGAAGATGAAAAATAAGGATCCATACTATATCCATATGAGCCATAAGCATACAACAATACAGGTCTTGTACCATCCTTTTTGAATCCTTTTTTGTACACGATCGATAGTGGCACCATGGTACCATCAGCTGCTTTAACCATCTTTCTTTCAGATACATAATTTGATGCATCAAAATTACCAATGACTTCCTGCTGCTTGAGCAAGGTAAGTTTTTTGGTCTTAACATTGTAGTCGTAAGTACTATTTGGTGTAGTAAGTGACGTGTAGTCCAATCTTAAAAGATCTGTCTCAAAATCAGGATTTATGCCAGTGAAAGTTGTAAAAGATTCTTCACCAAAAGCTATGTAATGTTCGTTTTTACCATCCCAAGGACGGATTCTAAGTTGTGTGATACCTTCTTTACGCTCAGAAATCACCATATGATCCTTAAAAATATCGATACCGTCAATAAAAATGTTTTTATCATAAGGCATAAGGTCTTTCCAATTTTCTTTAGTCGTCGCTGTCACAGGAGTCACCATGATTTTGAAGTTCATAGCGCTATCCTTATTAGTGTGGATATACCAATTATCCGCATAATGATCGATACTGAACTCAAGATTTCGCTCTCTTGGTTGGAACATTCTGAACTGTCCTGTCGGATTATCTGCTTCTAGGATTTGATATTCATTGGATAATGTTGCGCCTGACGTAATTACTAGATATTTTTTTGATTTGGTTTTATAAATATAGGTACCAAATGTCTCATCTTTTTCGTGAAAAATAAGTTTATCGTCTTTAGCAGGCGTGCCCAAAGTGTGTCTGAATATTTTGTAAGAACGTAGCGCAGCATCTTGTTTAGAGTAGAAGATGGTTTTATTGTCATTGCCCCAAGTCACTCCACCGGATGTATTAGGTATGACATCTTCTAGATTTTTGCCTGATACCAGATCTTTAAATCTTAGGGTATATTGTCTCCTACTTACTGTATCTTCGCTATATGCAAGAATCTTATTATCTGGACTAACAGACCTTGCGCCTACAGCATAATATTCATGATCTTTTGCAAGTTCATTTACATTTAGCATGATCTCTTCAGGTGCCTCTAGGTTGTCCTTTTTTCTTGCGTGAATAGGATATTCTTTGCCTTCTTCAAATCGTGTGATGTAAAAATAGCCATTATCTTTGTACGGCACAGACATGTCAGTTTGTTTGATTCGTCCTTTTATTTCTTCGAAAAGCCGATTTTGAAAACTATCTGTATGCGACATCATTTTCTCTCTGTAAGCATTTTCAGCATTGAGATAATCTAGCACTTTTTGGGTTTGTGCGTCAGGCGTCTTAGCATTTTTCTGCTCATCAGACAATCTCATCCAAAAATAATTATCCACACGGGTATCACCATGCATAACTAAATTTTCTGCTTGCTTCTCGGCTACAGGTGGCACAATATCTGTTTTGATCATAAGTACACTTTCTTTGTAAACAATGTCTGAAGGGACTTCATTTCCTTTGTTTTTGCAGGAATAGGCGGCAAAGGTAACACAAACAAGTGCCAAATAAAAAAGATTTTTCAACATCCTAAATTGATTTTAATGGTGATCGAATATACTATGAATTGCAAAGAAATATACCATGAAATTTAAACACTTTATTTCTCTATGAATCTCAAGCCAAATGTATCTTAATAATTCGATAATTTTTTGCTTTTTCTACTAAATGAATAAAAAAACTGATATTTTGCGGTCGCAATGAAGTTAAGCACATCATATAAGCAAATATTATCCCTTTCGGTCCCGATTATGCTCGGTAGTGCCGCACAAAATATTATTGTACTCAGTGATAATGTATTTTTATACCATTACAATGATCTAGACTTTGCTGCTGCTGGTCTAGTAGGTGTTTTCTATTTGATTATTGCTAGTATTGGATATGGTTTTTCTCGGGGTGGTCAGATCATGATAGCCCGTAGAAATGGCGAACATAATTTCCAAGGCGCAGGTACAGACTTTCAAGCATTGTTCCTGTTTGAATTCATGCTATCTTTAATCTTGTTTCTGTTTTTACAATACGGAAGTAGAAGTGTGTTCGAACTATTCATCAGTAATCCGGATATCCTAGAAAAATCTATGGACTACATTATTCCTAGAAGTTATGGTGTGTTTTTTAGTTATTTGGGAGTGTCTTTGATTGCTTTTTATACAGGTATCGCACAGACTAGGTTTATCATTTACGACACACTAGTACTGATAATAGTCAACATTTTGCTCAATTACTTATTGGTATTTGGAGCTTTTGGGATTGAGCCGATGGGGATAGCTGGTGCTGCACTAGCAAGTACGCTTGCCGAAGTGGTCGCTTTTGCCGTATTTGTAGCTTACATGATTTGGGATAAATCCAACAGAAAATTTGGGTTATTAAACTTCAAAAACCTACAAGCCAGTTCTTTTGGCAATATGTTTAGGATATCTTTCCCCATCGTATTCCAATCCATATTAGGTATCGGAGCTTGGTTTTTGTTTTTTAGCTTTATAGAGAATATCGGTAGCAAAGAACTAGAAATCTCTAATCTCATGCGTACTATTTACTTAATATTGTCCATACCATGTTGGGGATATTCAGCGGGTATTAATACTTTAGTGAGTAATTTTATAGGCAACAAAAAGCGTCAAGCAGTACTACCACTTATCATAAAGACTACAAAACTGAATCTATTGTCTACAATGCTCATCTCTGTGCCTGTGCTTGTATTTCCTGAGTTTTTTCTATATCCACTATTTGGGAGAGAAGATATGACACTCATCCTAGAGACAAAACCATACATGCTGATGCTTTTTGTGATCCTGATGGTATTTGGTACAGGTGGCATATTTATCAATGGTTTGATAGGTACAGGTCATACCCAAACGGCACTCAGGATACAGACTATTTTTACAGTTGTGTACATCATTTATTCCTACTTTGTGATCAAACATTCGTATTTTGGACTCAATTGGGCTTGGGCAGCAGAAGTATTTTATTGGGGAGGGATTACGATTATGGCTTGGCTATATTTACGGACATCAAAGTGGCATTTTTTGAAGTTTTAGGATAAACCAAAGAAAAGCCACATGATGTATGGGAACGTGTTGGTGTTTCACCACAATCTGCTAAATCTCGTTTTGAATGGAATCCTACATCAGGTGCGAAATATGGTAGAATTAGATTCCAAGGGCAGGCAGATTTTGTACAAGCTCATGTTGGGTCAAGTTATGGATGGGTCGTTAAGGATATTAAACTCGGTGAAAATGGATATGTTAAAAGTCGTTAAGAAATTTATAATAATTACTGTATTATTAAATTTGATTGGTTGTAATAGTAGCTTTGAGAATGAATCAAATATTAAACTAAAATATAATCATAGCTCTTTTGAATTTTATAAACAAATTCACAAGAATATTAATGATACTTTAATAGATTGGAAAAATGATTCATTGTCCCTAACAACCCATTATTTCGCTAAAAATAATAATGAATGGCAAATTGACAGTTTATTATTAATAAATAAAGATTCAACACGATTATTTGGATATATGTTAAAAAGTATGGTGGGATGGAGAGATGCTAAAGTTGATTATTTAGAAGATTTAGCAGGTGCAAAAATCAACGAAAAATGGTATTTCTTTTTTGGGTCATCCACTATCATAGACCGAGCATCTTACCAAGATAGCATCTACAGCCCAATGACTTTTGATGAACTGAGTTATCTGGCAAGAGAAAATATGTCAGGAGCTTTTTATCAGGATGAAACTGGTGAAGTCAAAGTGCGAGAATCATTTTTCGACTTTATGGATGACCCAAATGGTTGGGGACTTCCAGCAGGATCGACACGAAAAGATATTGACTCCGTCATCGTCGCTCGTAATAAAGAAATGCGTCAGTACAAAATTGACCCCGCAGAAATTGAACAAATTAAAGCCGAAATGGCTAAAAGTGTGCGCCCTAAAGAGCCGATACCAGATCTTAAATGGTACGAAAAGATTTTTCCTAAAGAAAAAAAGCTCTTCGAGACCCACGAATGGAAGGAGTATGTCAAAAGTAAAAATCAAAAATAATGAATCGTATTAGTCAAATAAACCACAGCACAGACTTTGATTTTGAATAGCACATTAGTAATTAAAAATTCCACCCCATATTTTATTCCGCTCCTTCCTTCACAAAATCGTTCTTTTTAAAACAAAAAAGTAAAGACCTATACATTCACAAAATTTAGTGTTGAGCAAAATTTCCACCATTTTTAAAACTAAAATTCTATTCACACCCATAGACAACTTTTTTGGCTTAGATTTCATTTTATTAGGGTATTACTTGTGGCTATCATATTACAAATTGATATATTGCCACCGATTATTCATTAAACCATAAAAGTGATGTAGCATGCAGAGAATTTTTTTTCACGAGAAGAGCCCTAACAAAAGAGACCTGAAGGAAGTCGCAGATAGAATCAATAAAGGAGAGATCATCATCTTCCCTACCGATACGATCTACGCTATGGGATGCTTGATGACAAATAGGGAAGGGATAGAGCGAATTTGCAAAATATTGGACAAAAAAGAAAAACATACCAAAATGTCGCTAATCTGCCCGAATATTAGCGTCATTTCCCAATATACGCTCCCGATAGATAACCACGTATTCAAAACCATGAAGCGGTATCTACCTGGACCATATACCTTTATCTTAAAATCAAATAATTACGTCCAGAAATTCTTCAAAAACAATAAAGAAGAGATCGGAGTACGTATTCCACACAGTGAAATCCTAGATGGATTACATGAATTTCTTGACGCTCCTTTGATCTCGACATCACTAAATAGTGAAGATGGCGTTCAGAAATTTTTTACAGATCCTGACGAAATAGAAACATTATTCCAACACAAAGCAGATATCTTGATAGATGGTGGAATAGGTGATAATGCGGAGTCAACGGTCCTAGATTGTACGGGCGAAGAGATCGAACTCATCCGTGAAGGCAAGGGAGAAGTGGATTAAATAAAGCAAATTACCATCTCGAATCAGTATTGTTTTGAGATGGTAATTTATTGAATATCAATATGTTATAAAGCTAACAGGCTATAAAAAGATAACAAGTGAATTAAGTTTTAGCACATTCCCACCAAAGAAAAAACTCCTGTAAAATATTAAAATAGAAAAAAACATGTCATTATCAACAATTTTAATCATTTTTGCCACCTAATTCGTCATTTCATGATTAAATGGTTTTGTCGGCTGATGTTAAAAATATGGGGATTTAAGGTCACAGGTCCAAATCCTGAGATTGTACCAAAAAAGATGTATGCCGTCTATCCACATACTTCCAATTGGGACTTTCCACTTGGCATCTTGCTCAAAGGTGGCATGCCTATAAATGTAAATTATGTAGCCAAAGACTCTTTATTCAAATTTCCTTACGGATGGCTATTCAGATGGCTAGGAGGAATACCTGTCGACCGTAAAAAGAGTACCAATTTTGTAGATACTATGGTAGAACTTTACAATAAGTATGATCGACTAGCATTTGCAATTGCACCAGAAGGGACTAGAAAACGAGTACGAAAATTCAAATCTGGCTTTTATTATATAGCACTCAAAGCAAAGGTGCCCATTATTTTGGTAAAATTTGATTTTGGAAACAAAGTCGTAGATTATAGCGAACCATTTTATCCAACAGGGGTTTATAGCGAAGATTTAAAATTTATCATTAATCACTTCAGAGGCACACAGGGCAAAAATCCTGAATTGGCTTGTCAGTGGGAAGATGAAGTTTTAGATTGATCATTATTTTAATATCATTTTATATGTTACATAATACACATCCGTCTCTTATCCTTTAAAATAGGAGCTTTTGTGTATTTTTTAAATCAAAACAATAAAACAAAAACCAATTTATGAAATTCTCAAGAAACCATTTTTATACACTTGCATTTTTAGGCGCTATTACAATTTTGCTATCTAATGCTGGCGGAGTGCCCCAAGCCGTAACCTTTGCACCAGGAGAATCAGGTGTATCTTGTAATACTTGTCATAACACACCAGGTAATTTTGTACCACAAATAGGTCTTGAAGTCAAAGATGCTGCTGGTCAAGTGGTAACGTCATATATTCCCGGTGCCCAATACGATTTAAAAGTAGTGGTAAGTGGTACAAATAGCCCGAAAGCCTATGGTTTCCAAATGACTAGTCTTGCTGACAATGGCAACACAGATATGGGTGTATGGTCGAATTTAGGTCAAAGAGTAAAGCAAATCACCTTGATAGGAAGAAAATATCTGGAACAATCTAGTCCAAGAGTAGATGGTATCTTTACGACAAAATGGACTGCACCATCACAAGACAAAGGTAATATTTCATTTTATTTTGCTGGTCTAGCTGTCAATCTTAGTGGTAATGACTCTGGAGACAACCACGTCACTGGCAAACTGACATTATCTCCGTCACAGACTTCATCTACCCAAAATATAAATACAAACCAAAGTTTCCTTTATCCTAATCCAACCACGGATATTCTTACAATAACATCAGATAAAAATATCCATAACTTAGTGTTTTATAACATAAGTGGTCAAAAAGTAGCACAAATCAGAAATGAAAATGGTCGCATAGACATCAGCAAATTACAACAAGGTGTGTATATTGTCAATTCTATGAGTGAAGAAGGAAATATTCTGGGCTCTCAAAGGATTCTAAAGCTCTAATAGATTGTCCATATTTTAAAGATGATAGGATTTACTTTTAATGTTAAATAGAGCTTATAATTCATTAAAAAGTCAAAAAAGTCATGTAATATTGCATGATATTACGATCTTAAATAAAAATGGTAAAACAACCAAATATTGTCATGGTCAATTATCTGAATTCAAAGCCATTCGAATATGGTTTGAAGCAGTCAGATAATGAGGCATTAGGTCATAATATTACCAAAGCGACTCCTGCCAAATGTGCTTCGTCATTTAAAGAAGGAAAAGCAGATATTGCCTTAATACCTGTGGGAGGTTTATCAGATATCACCGATTATCGAATTATTTCGAACTACTGCATTGCATGTGATGGTGAGGTCAGGACAGTTTGTATCTTTGCAAATCAAGACTTAGCTACATGTCGTAAAATATACCTTGACGATCACTCTAGAACTTCTTTTCTCTTAAGTAAAATAATTTTAGAACAATATCTGCACTTGGACCTAGAGTATATCTCTGCTGATATTTCTACTATTGATTTGGCTGAAGATGAAGCAATTCTGATGATAGGTGACAAAGTTTTCCAATACGAGCATAACTATTCCCACAAATATGACTTAGGAAGTATATGGAAAAAATGGACAAACCTTCCTTTTGTATTTGCTGTATGGATAGCCCATGACAATGTTTCTAAGGAGATAGAAGAAAGTTTGAATGATGCTCTAAAATATGGTATTGACCACATAGATGTTATTATTAATCAAGAAAGTAATGAAAATTTAGATTTGTATTATTACTTCAGTCGCAACATACATTACCATTTAGACGATGACAAACAAGAAGGTTTAAGGGAGTTTTTAAAAAAAGCAGCACATTATAATCAATTACCAGCCAAAAACATCTAAAATGAAATATATAAAGAATTTCATAATTATCACCTTACTTTTTTTTGTAACAAATTCAGTTTCTTATAGTCAAGGAAGTATCCTTTTTGTTGAAGATAGTGGTGATACATTTGGTAATAGTAGATATTTGGCCACGGCACTAGACAGTTTAGAACTTGATTATTTTTATTATGATACAGAGACTTCTGGACTTCCTACGCTAGAAATGCTCACTACATTTGACCTTGTCATTTGGCATACTTCTACTTGGGGTGTTGGATTATACTTTTGGGAATCAGTTAATACAGAAAACCATTTAATAAAACAATATCTAGACAATCCAAAAGCTAAATTATGGCTTATAGGAAATGATTTTATGTTTCAAGAATATGGAGGCGCACCTGATACATTTAGTGAAGGAAGTTTCCCATATGATTATCTTGGTATTACCACCTATAAGGCACAATCTTTTGGAGATGATGGTGGTGTAGGTGTTCCGTACTTAGAGCCTTCTTCGCCTAATCCGGTTAAAGATCTAACTAGAATAAACTGGGTATTTCCAACTTTGAACTGGGCAGATAGTTATGAAATAAGAGAAACAGCAACGCCAATTTATGAATTTGGTGGTGACAACTATTCTCTAAAAGGTGCCACAACTGGTTACTTTTTTCCAAGAGAAAATGGTAGTACTGTGTTGACATTTGGGTTTGACTTATCCCTGTGTTCTAACAAAGACACCATGGTCAATACTGTGCAGAAGGTGACTGATTGGTTTTACAGTGTCTCATCTACGCAGAATATTACTGCCCAAAAACAAAATTTTAAAGTTTACCCAAGTATATTTACAGATCATATTAATATAGTGCTACCACAAAATACCGCAGTAACACCTACTGTAACTATTTACAATACACATGGCCAAGTAGTAGCACAATCAATACAATCACAAAAACAAAGTGATATGATGATAATAACACTTCCTGAATCGCTACCAAAGGGCATTTATTATTGTGAATTGAACCACGAAAATACAAGAGAAACACACAAATTGATTAAAATATAGTACCTAAGATGTTGATTTTATAGATTTTATTATAGAATCAATTTATTTCCATATATTTACGTTTTAAAATCAATGTATTACAAATGGAAAGAAATCATCATTGGTATATTCTTGTGGTACTTTTATGTGCTTCATGCTATGCAGTTGCACAGCCAAGTTTTGTAGATAAAACTCGATCATTCAAAAAAAACATACCTACACGAAGTGTAATGCCAGGAGGCATCGCAGACATCGATGGAGATCTCGTCGATGATCTTATCATCATTGATAGGGGCTTACATATGAAAACTGTGAAAAGTAGTGGAAATATATTTAGCCTAGAAAGCATAGATTCAAGCAGAATAACCAACAACAGCTTGTGGACACTGACTATGGGAGACCTGAACAATGATGGTATAAATGAAGTCATTACAGCTGGAGAATATACTCGCATTCAGATAACAAGTCTTAACAGCGGTCAGATAGAAAGCACTTCCATAGACGGTGACTTTTTTGCCCAAGCTTCCAATACGATCGATATTAATAATGATGGTTGGCTAGATTATTTTGTGTGTGACGATAATGCACCACCAGTAATTTATCTAAATGACAAAAACGGCAATCTTACGCTGACAGATGTTATTGATTTTACATTAAATGACAATACGGATGGTTCTGGAAATTATGGAAGTGAATGGGTTGATGTGAATGGTGACAATCTTCCAGATTTATGCATTGCAAAATGTAGAGCAGGTGTCGATTCACCCTATGACTTGCGAAGGATCAATAGACTTTATATCAATAATGGTGACGGTACGTTTTCAGAAAAAGGACATGAATTCAATCTAAATAGCGGCGCACAGACATGGGTTACTACTTTCGGAGACATTGACAATGATGGCGATATAGATGCTTTTGTAGTCAATCATTACGCACCACATGCATTGATGGAAAATATTGATGGCACACATTTTGTAGAAATACCACTCTCGACTCCTTTACTATCATTTGGTTTTCAATCTATAATGCGAGATTTCGATAATGATGGCTACCTAGACATCATCATGAGTGGTGCAGAAGGCACTACCCTACTTCATAATCGTGGGAGTAAAAATTTCGACATCATTTATAATATCTTAGGACCAAGCAAAGCACCATCATTGGTGGCAGGTGATCTGAATGATGATGGTTTTCTAGATATTCATGCGCACATCAGTATACCTATCAATGAAGTCGGTGTAAAAGATGATGAATTATGGATCAATCAAGGAAATGAAAATAATTTTGTCAAAATAAATCTAGATGGTAAAGTTTCAAATCGCTCAGGAATTGCAGCAAAGATAGAAATATACGGTGCTTGGGGAAGACAAATGAGATATGTCAAAGGTGGCGAAAGTTATGGAATTTTTAATTCATTCCAGCAGCATTTTGGACTTGGTCAGCACAGTATCATTGACAGTCTTATTATAACTTGGCCATCAGGCATCATCGATAAACATGTAAATTTAGATGTCAATAAAACTTATTTTGTTCAAGAAGATAAATGTCTGACAGCAACCATAACACTATATGATGAAATTCAAAAATTCACCAATAGTGCAATTTCTCTCGCAGCTTTAGATGGTTTTGAAAGCTATCTTTGGAACGATGGCAGCACCACAAAAAATATTACGGTTGATACAGAAGGTACATTCCATGTAAAAATGACTGATGCCAATGGATGTGTCACTATCTCTAAACCTATCATTGTAAAATCAGGATGTTTTGCGGATAATACCAATCTAATTGATGAAGAAAATAGTGTTACACTTTGCCAAGGAAGTGATTTCGAAATATCATCCATGCTTGCTGACAAATATATATGGAGTACCGGTGATACTACACAAAGTATCAGTGTAAATACGTCAGGATGGCTAAGTCTAACCGCAACAGATCTATGTGGGAATAGTCTTACAGATCAAATACAATTGACATTTATTGCTGTAGATGTCGACGCTAAAGGTGATAGCATTAAAGTAGGTGAGAGAGCTATTCTTACATCTACAAGCGATAATACACTTTGGTTTGATGATATTAATTCGGAAATACCTATCGACATAGGAAATGAATTCACTACCAATATTTTAGAATTTTCTACAACATTTTATGCACAAAACAATGCTGTTGTAGATCAGAAAATCCAAAAAGTAGGCGAAAACCAGTTTCCTCTCAATAACTTTTATGGTTCCAATACGATTAATGGACATTTGGTATTCCATGTAGAACAACCATGCATTATCCATAGTGTAGTGGTCAATACAGACACTGAGGGACTTAGGAAAATCATCATCAGAGACTTTTTTAATGAAGTCGTTTTTGAAAAAGAAATTTTCTTGACAATAGGAATCCAAACGATCATCCTAGATGCAAGTTTACGGCCTGATGTTCAATACAAAATGAGTACAGATGCAGCTACAAACAATATATCTCTTGGTTTCAATAGTCCGCGTTTGGTCAGGTCTAATACAAATACTAAGTACCCATATGTCATAGACAACGTCATTCAGATACTATCTTCGTCACTAGGCTCGACCTATTATTATTACTTTTACGATTGGGAAGTGATGTACGATATCGAATATTGTGAAAGCGAAAAATTGCCTGTTTTTGTATATGTAGATAGAAGTTCGTCGAGTATTGACTACAATGAGGATGATAAAATAGCCATCCATCCCAACCCAACTTCGGGAATCATCACAGTATCTACAAATTCGATCAGAACGGATTATCAACTTAGAAACTTGTCTGGTCAAGTTGTAATAGAAAAAACATTAGTTAATGGACAATTAGATATTACAGATTTTCCAAATGGCATTTATCTGCTGACGATAAAAACAGATACAACAAAAAGACATTTTAAAGTTGTAAAAATGTAGGAGTTTGATTCGTCAAGCTGGAAGCTTTAACTAATTTTAGCTTAGAGATGACGCTAAGCTAAAAGACTCAGTTACGCTTCGCGTCTTTATGATGTTTAGGTTAGTTGTGGCGTCTCCACCGCAGACATTGCATTCATTTTAAACATCAAGCCAAAATATACTTTTTCCCAGGTAATGTCTTGATCAATCCTTTAAATTCTAGTCCTAGCAACAGTGATGATACTTCAGAAGGCGTCATTCCCATTTTGTATGTGAGTGCATCTATGGCCAGTTCTTTATTGTCTCTTATATGTCCCATCATGATGGTCTCTACATCATCTAGTTCTACGAATAATTGTTTTTGGATGACTTTGCCAGCGTCTATTTCTTCCCATCTCATGATATATGCGATGTCGGCCGCACTTTCTATGAGATGTGCTTTATTTTGTTTGATGAGTTTGTTACAGCCTTCAGAAAGTTCCTCAGTCACAGGACCAGGTACTGCAAATACATCTTTATTGTATTCATTTGCAAATTCTGCAGTAATGATCGAGCCACCTTTACGTTTAGATTCAATGACTATTACAACATCACTCATAGATGCAATGATTCTATTTCGCATAGGAAAATTCTCCCGATCTGGATTGGTTCCTGAAGGAAACTCTGTCAATACACCACCGTTTTCTATCATTTTACCAGAAAGTTGTTTGTGTTCAGCCGGATAAATACGGTCAAGACCATGTCCCAAAACACCTATGGTAGGAATATTTATATCTACGCACTTTCTATGTGCAGCAGCATCCACTCCGAAAGCCAATCCACTGACAAGCAATACATTGTAAGGCAAAAGACCTTCGATCAATCTATTGCACATTGTACGACCATATTCAGATGGTTGTCGTGTGCCTACTACAGCCACGGTTCGATGATGATTGAGATTGGAAGTACCTTTATAATACAGTACGATTGGACTAGAGTCAAAATTTGCTAATCTTTTAGGATATTCATCACTTAGGTAAGATAAGATTGTAATTTCATTCTTCTGTGTAAATTTCAACTCTTGTTCTGCTTCTTTAATAGCAAAATCTGGTGTAAAATTTTCCACGAAAGCTTGACCTACTCCTGGAATTTTGAGCATATTTTTTTTGGTTTCCTTAAAAACAGCTTCAACACTACCACAGTAGCTTATTAAGTTTTTCGCCATAACGGGACCAACTTTAGGCATTTTTGTCAAAGCTATTAAGTAAATTAGTTCTTGTTCTATCATTGTAAATTTTGTGCAGCCATTCTAAATCTATTTGCTTCATTCGGATTTCCGCTCAACTCGTAAGAAAGTGCTAAAGCTTCATTAACACTTTTGCTATTAGGATTGATATCATAGGCATATTGCAAATATTGATATGCCCAATTTCTTCGACCATCTTTATATTTCAGTAGCTCTGTCCCTATCGACAAATAAAAAGGAAATAATTCATTGCTATGGCTACCTTTGAGATAATCACTAAATTCTTTGATAAATGGTATATCAGGTCTTCGTAAGATTATGGGCTTCATGCCTTTGATATAGTCATTAATATTTCTATCCATTTTGAATCGTTCGGTAACTACTCCTATCAACATCAAATTGGCATTACCATAGTCAGGCAAAATTTCTACCGCTTTCAAACCATAAAATTCAGCTTGATCTATCAGTTCTCTTTTTTTGCCTTTATCTTCAGTCACTTTAAATTCTTCAAATAATGCAGTCGACATAAATGAATTTGCCCTTGCACTATTGGACGAAACGGCCACTGCTGCTTGATTTAGGGATAAAGCATCTTTCCACACAGGCACACGTACGTAAGTTTTAATACTATATCCTAAGACAAAAATTATGGCTATGGCAGTTGATATTAATGCTCCATTCTTTCTAATAATATTTGGTAAATGCTCAGACAAAAAGTAAGCCAAAGCAATACAATAACCCGCTGATGCCATAAATATGAATCTTTCATTCATGAATGTACCAAGATTGATGACAATATTCGATACAATGGTTAGGGTGGCCAAATAAAACAAAATACTAAATGAATAAATATTTTTCTTCCATAACCCTTTAAATCCTACGTATGTCAAAGCTATGTAAACAATCAAGGATAAAAACGAAAATAGATTGATAATGGATACCTTAGGAATAGCGTAAGGATAATAATCATGCGAAAGCGGATGTGGAAATATCATCAACATAATATACTTACCAAGTGTATACATGATGCTTCCGAATTTTTCTCCACCGGTCATACCTAGGAAAGGATTGTTCATAACATCTTTGGATTCTACCCCAAATTTTGGAACTCCCGCAGTATTAAATCTCAGCATTAAATATAGAAAAGTGGTAATAAGTAATCCTAAAATAATCTTTTTTAGTAATTTACTATTGGTTTCGCTAAAAAAATAAATTGTCAGTGGTATGACTGCTACAAAAGTTATGGCATTCTCCTTGGACAACAGACCAAGAAAATAACTCATCAAAGCTGTCAGCAACCAAGCCCAACTATTACGATCCATATAGCGCAAACTAGCATATAAAGCGCCCATAGAAAACAACATAGACATTATTTCGTCTCTTCCCTTAATATTTGCTACAGCCTCGGAATGTATAGGGTGTACTAAAAATATCAAGGTTGCTAGAAATGGAATCGACATAAACCAATACTTATGCTTAAAATTCCGAAACAACATCGTTAAGACCATCATTATCAAAATACAAGTAAATCCATAAAGGATGATATTGATAATATGGCTTACTTTTGGATTTAATTCTCCTAAGATTCCGTGTTCTATGGCAAAAGTTATAATCGATAATGGTCGATATCTATTACCTTGTACAAGTTCCTTTTTTTCACCAAAATATCCTTCAAAGCTCTCCGTTGTCAATATATCCCAAATACCATCAAAACCTTTTTTAGTGTATTCATTGCCTGAGACAACCATTAAATCGTCCAAGACATAACCAAAAGGTATACAAACATGGTAAAGCGCAAAACTCAGCATCATAATAATAAGACTTTCTTTCCAATATTTGGTAAAAAAAGGTGTCTGATAAAAGTTACCTACAGTTTGTAAAAGTGGTTCCTGAATGGTGACAGATTTTGCGGTGGCAGAAGTTGCTATAGAAGGTTTTCTTTTTGACATATGATTATATAAACTATTAGAATGCAAAGATTCAGAATTTTGCGTTATTTTTGTACTTCTTTTTGTTTTTTATTAAAATAGGATGAATAAAAATAAAATATATAGTGTATTGGTAATGTTAACATTGGCATATTCAGCTAGTCTGTCTGCTCAGTGGAATATCAAAGTAGGCTATGCTGGTGGCTTTATGAAAGCGCCTGTGCTTAACAATGTCATTGATAATTTCAATAATAAATATAATACATTTGAAGATAAAATGGATCCATTCAGATCTATACATGGTCTGGAGATAGGTCTGAGATATCGACTAAATAGTGTAGGTTTTGAAGCATCTTGGAATAGCATGAGTTCAAAAAGTGATTTCATTGGTAAACTTCCTGGTAGTAATGTCAATTTTCAAGATAGGTGGTTCATGTCGATGACCGAATATTCCTTTGGATTAGAAAACTACATTGGTGATTTTGGATATGGTGCTTCATTAGGTTATAGGACATTCAGAATGAAAACAGATATCACTGGTTCAACTCGCAAAAAAAGATTGGTGGCTGATGAACCAGGATTTTCAAGTAAATTTTATCTTTTGTATCAAGTTCCAGGTAATAAAGTGGGCATTGCATTTAAACCATACGTACAGTTTCCTTTGCAAGAAATCGATATCAGTGGTTTTGATCAAGACCTTAATGTGCAGTTTGACGATGGATATAACGCAACGAAGCCACAGTTAGAAAAATTCTTTATGTATGGTATATCTATCGTTCTTTACAATGGAAAACAATATTAAGTTAAACAATTATAGACATGCTTAAAAATATCATATTTTCAATTATAACATTAACTTTGATCAATTGTAAAAACCAAACAACACAAGTTACTAATGACAATGTAACACTGCAGTTTTCGCAAGATAGTCTATTAAGATCATATGGTGAAGGATGTAAATTACAAGATAGTCTAGCAAATAATTGCTTGACTATCAATAACTATTTCCTGACCATCCATGGAAATAATGAAGTCTTGATCAAATCAGTAAATGATACCTTAGAGTCTTATATCAAAAATTCATTGATAAATATTGTTGATATGGAGGGAGATCAAACAAGCCGATATAAATCACTTTCCATAGATAGTCTTTGTGGACTGATAGCAGATTTACATAAATCCCAAGTAGCTGAATATCCTGATGCAGCCTCTAATCAATGGTTTATAGAAACCTATTCTGACACCACATTTCATAATCAAAATATACTTTCAGTCCAATTTACAGAAGCAACCTTTCTAGGTGGTGCGCATCCAAATACTTTTACCAATTTCTTAAATTTTGAAAAAAGTACTGGCAAAACGTTGGGATTTGATGATATTATAAAGGATAAAACTGGGTTTCTAAAAATAGCGGAATCAGCTTTCAGAAAAAACCAGGAACTCGGAATAGAAGACGACCTAGAAGAAGCAGGCTATTTCTTTGAAAAAGGGATTTTTGCACTTCCTTATAATTTTACTTTCAACCAAGAGGGAATATATCTATTCTTCAATCCCTATGAAGCGGGCGCTTATGCATTGGGCCCGATTGCATTTACGATACCTTATGAAGAAGTCAAGGATGTTTTGGATCTTAGTAAAGTAAGGTAGAAATAATATTTATTTACAATTGAGCGTGATCTCAATATAATTTCGAACTACCTAAGCCCAATTTACATCTCAAATGATTGACGGACACCCACAAAACGCCAAGTCCATACTTACTACTACGTGTAAAGTTTATTGAAGATGCTTCATCAAAATACTTGGTTGGACAAGTGACTTCTGCTATATCGTAGCCTTTGTAAATGATCTGTGATAACATTTCATTATCGAAGATAAAGTCGTCTGAATTATTATTGTATTTTATAGATTGCAAAACAGTCTTACTGAATGCACGATATCCTGTGTGATATTCAGAAAGTTTGTACCCTACTAGTAGATTTTGTGTCAATGTCAGAAAACGATTTGCAATGTATTTGTACAAAGGCATACCTCCTTTGAGCGCTCCTTTGCCTAAGATTCTCGAACCTAAAACGACAGGATACAAGTCTTCACCAATGATATTAACCATAGATGGAATGAGCAATGGCGTATATTGGTAATCAGGATGCAACATGATGACGATATCTCCGCCAAGTTCTAGTGCTTTGTTGTAAAGAGATTTTTGATTACCACCGTAACCTTTGTTTTTTTCATGAGAAATGACATGCTGAATCCCTAGAGATTTGGCTATTGCCACCGTATCATCCTTGGAAGCATCGTCACAGAGAATTACTTCGTCTACCAAGTCAAATGGTATTTCATTATACGTTTTTTGCAATGTTTTACCTGCGTTGTAGGCTGGCAAAACAACTATGACTTTTTTATTTTTGTACATGTCATGTATTATAGTTACAAGAAATTAGGTCAGTTTAAATGTTGTAATCATACCACTACGTGTTGATTCACATTATTCCTATGCTATCTAATTCCAAAAAAAGAACGAATGTCTTTTCAAGTTATTCTAAAAAAAACTTATTGTCTTAATTAATTAAGGAAAGTACCATTTTTTTGATATATCCAAATAAGCATGATGATGAATAAAATAATAGTCAAAACTACTTTACCGAATATTGCTCCTTTTCTACCGAAATCGTTATTGGTTGACATATTGTTATTTGTTTATGAGTTAATGCTTCTGCGCACGAGTTGCAAAAATACATATATTTGCCAAAACTATTAAATGGTAGCTACTATTTTTAAGATTTAAACGCAAATTATTGGTTTTATGGCACAGAAGAAATTCAATATCACTAGGATTAATGATTCCTAAAATTATTTTATCAATTTAACTTATAAGCCAAACCCATATTTTCTAGCTCCCTAATAAACTGATAATCAGCTGTAACCTTTAGTGATGTAGCTACCAGATCTATTCCAAAATCATCTTCACCATCAACAACTTTTAACTTTAAAGTATGTGGACCTTCTTTTTCTAGACAAATTTGTTCTATATCTGTAACCAATTTTTCATCGATAATATGAAGCGGTAATTTTATTGTCACAGACTTCGTAAGGTTTTTACCAATAGTATCTAACATTCTGATATCCTTCACATTAAAGAAAATTCTGTCTTGACCAAATCGTTTTTCATTTGTACCTTCCAGATAAAGTACTTGTCCTTTGGAAATTAGATGTTTGAAAGATTCAAATTTTTCGTTGTACAAATTGATTTGAAAAGCTCCTGTAAAATCTTGCATGGTAAATCTAGCATAGCCTGTTCCTTTTTGCGTGGTACCAAACATTGCTTCAGAAACAATCCCGCCCAATTTTAATAGCTTATCGACCGTTTGTTCAGCTTTTTCAAGTGGACAATTGATAAAATGTTTGAACTCAAGGTGATAATCGTCTAGCGGATGCCCACTGATATAAATACCTGTGACTTCTTTTTCTTTCTCGAGTTTATCGATTTGATTCCATTCGCCAACATTTGGTGGTTTGGGAGTATCTATATAATTATTCATAGAGTCTCCGAAAAGAGACATTTGGTTGCTATCTTTTTGAGCTTGGTAATTAGAACCATATTTCAATAGTCCTTCAATGAAACTTTCCGTTCTATCTCCCAATTCGAAAAATTGAGCCCTATTAAGACCTCCGAATGAATCCAAAGCACCACCTAATACCAAGCTGTCCATACATTTTTTATTGACAGCACGGAGATTGAGTCTTCGCATCATGTCATATACATCTTCGAAATGACCATTTTCCTTCCTTTCTCTGACGATCTCTTCTACGGGTCCTTCTCCTACACCTTTGAGCGCCGAGAGTCCAAAACGCACCTGACCTTTGGCATTGACGGCAAACTTTATATTACTTTCATTGATATCAGGACCAAGTACATCGATTTTCATTCTTTTGGTCTCTTGCAAGAAAAAGTTGATCTTTGATATATCACTTTTATTGTGATTTAGCACCGATGCCATGAATGCTGCGGGATAATGCGCTTTCAGATAAGCTGTTTGGAATGCAATGTAAGCATAACAAGTAGAGTGTGACTTATTAAATGCGTAAGATGCAAATGCCTCCCAGTCTGTCCATATTTTTTTGACCACATCTTCAGGGTGACCGTTGGCTTTACAACCTTCTACAAATTTTGGAAACATCTTATCCAAAACCGCTTTTTGTTTTTTACCCATTGCCTTACGAAGCATGTCGGCATCACCCTTACTAAATCCTGCCAATTTCTGCGAAAGCAACATTACTTGCTCCTGATAAACGGTAATACCATACGTCTCTGACAGATATTCCTCCATATCTGCTAGGTCAAATTTTATCTCTTGTTTACCATTTTTTCTGGCAATAAAGTCGGGAATATATTGTAGTGGACCTGGACGATACAAGGCATTCATCGCTATGAGATCTTCAAATCGTGTAGGTATCAAATCTCTAAGATACTTCTGCATACCTGGAGATTCATACTGGAAGATGCCGACCATGTCGCCACGTTGAAACAGTTCAAAAGTTTTTTCATCTTCGAGTGATATGGCATCAATATCTATATCAACATCGTATCTATCTTTGATGATTTCTAGTGCATCTTTGATGATGGTTAGCGTCTTGAGTCCAAGGAAGTCCATCTTCAATAGTCCTGCTTCTTCAGCGACACTGTTATCATATTGTGATACAAGAAGTTCAGAATCTTTAGCTACAGAAACAGGCACAAAATTGGTGATGTCATCTGGTGTAATGATGACACCACAAGCGTGAATACCAGTATTCCTTACAGATCCTTCGAGTTTTTTAGCGGTACGAATCATCTCACCTATCTCAGATTTTTCTTCAGCCATCTTTCTGAAGTCGTAGGCTTTTTCTTTGTCTTCACTCGTAAAAACATCCTTTTGCTTCGGGTCAATATCCTTCTCTGCCAATACGCCTGCAAGGGTTGCCGTCAGATGTGAAGGAAATACTTTGGCCACTCTGTCTACTTCATTGAGTGGAATATTCATGACACGACCCACATCTCGGAGCGATGATCTAGCGGCCATAGTACCATAAGTCACTATTTGCGCAACTTGGTTTTTACCATATTTATCTATGACGTAATCGATCACTTTTCCACGACCATCATCATCAAAATCTATATCTATATCGGGCATGGATACACGCTCGGGATTGAGAAAACGCTCAAAAAGTAGGTCATACTTTATAGGGTCAATATTGGTAATACCTAAGCAATAGGCTACGCACGATCCTGCTGCTGATCCACGACCTGGACCGACGGAAACACCCATTTGTCTAGCCACACTTGTGAAATCCTGAACAATAAGAAAGTATCCAGAATACCCAGACTTAGTGATGACATCCAACTCAAAATTAAGCCTATCTTCTACTTCTTTGGTGATGGCACCATACTTCTTTCTTGCGCCTTCAAAAGAAAGGTGTCTAAGAAATAATTCTTGAGTGTCAAAGCCTGCTGGCAAAGGGAAAGCAGGAAGTAATATATCTCTTGCTAGTTCAATATGATCGATTTTGGACTCAATCTCCATTGTATTGGCAACAGCTTCTTTGACATCACCGAAAAGGGTATTCATCTCAGCTTTAGTCTTAAAATAGAAATCTGAACTAGGAAATTTGAATCTTTCTTTATCTTCTAGAAGTGAACCTGTATTGACACACAATAATACATCATGTGGTGCAAAATCGTCTTGCTCTACATAATGTGAGTCATTGGTGACGATGGTTTTGACATTATATTTTTTTGCAAACTGAAGTAATACCTGATTGACATCTTCTTGGCTCATGCCCGTATCGTCTATCTTTTCAAGGCCACGGTGACGTTGTAACTCGATGTAATAATCTTCACCAAAAAGGTCTAGCCACCATCTAAGTCTTTCTTCTGCAAGCTCTAAATTTCCTGTGAGAATGGTTTGTGGTATCTCCGCACCAAGACAACAACTGGTAGCAATGATGCCTTCGTGGTATTTTTCGATCAGTTCCTTGTCGATACGTGGATATTTACCATACAACCCTTCTGTAAATCCAAGTGAGCAAAGTTTGGTAAGATTTTGATAACCTTTGACATTTTTGGCCAACATGAGTTGGTGGTATCTAGTGTCTTTTTGCCCGCGAGCTTTTTCGAAATGTTTGATGTGTCTGTCTTCTGTGACATAAAATTCGCAACCTATGATGGGTTTTATGCCTTGCGCTTTAGCTTCTTTGACAAACTTAAATACACCGAACATATTGCCATGGTCCGTAATAGCTACAGCAGATTGTCCATCTGACTTGGCTTTTTTCATTAATGTCTTAATGTCAGAAGCACCATCGAGAAGTGAGTATTGTGTATGCGAATGTAAATGACAAAAATCTATCATAGGGAATTTCTAATATCAACAAAGATTGGAATGCAAAGATACAAAAAATTAAATTCTTGGGGCAGTTTGTTGGATTTTTAGACCTAAGGATTACGTGTTGTTTTTTGTTTTACCACTAAGGGCACTAAGAACTTCACTAAGCGACACTTAGCTATTAAATGCCTTAAACCTTAGTGATCTTAGTGGTTGATAATTGGATTTTGTTTTACCACTTAAGGATACAAAGAACTTCACTAAGCAACACTTAGCTAGGAAATACCTTAACTTTAGTGATCTTAGTGTTAAACTCCAGTGATCTTAGTGGTAAAAAAATATGACCTTAAAAATCAAACTCTATAGTATCACCTGGTTTCAATCCTGAATTGGGTTTTGATTCCTTTTCAGTCGGATTTTCAGGCTTAGGTTCGATGATTTCAGTGATATTGTTCTCTTGAGTATCTTCTACAGTTTGTACATCATCAGAGATAATATCAACTTCCTGATCATTGACATCTGTTTCTGCATCTTCTATGACTTCAGCAGTCTCAATGATATCCACTTTTAGTAATTTGGCATCAACTAACCTATTTCCTAATGCTTTCCAACCTTTGACATCAATAAATTCAGTCAGAGCGACTTCTTTTTCTTCTTTTGTTTTGCCTACGTTGTAACTATATTTAATCTTTGGAGATTTAGCCATGGATGCAAAATATAGTTTAGTACCTGCTGTTTCAGGTAAAAACACAAACTTCTGATCATACGTACTGGTCTCTATTCTGAATCTTTTGACCATTGTATTTCCCTTTTCTCCTTCAAAATAAACAGCAGAAATGACAGTATCTTCTGTGTAATTGCCTATTTCGACAATGTTATTGACATCATATTTTTTATTGAGATCTAGTTCGTTGATTTCGTAACTACCATCCTTGTAGATACTCAGCAATTTGCTGCCTGTGTCAAAAGCACCAAGGTATTTGCCACGTTCGTCTTGATTGAGTTTTCCGCTGACTTCATCCATGTAAATTTGCATGGCACCAAGAGAAGACTTACCTACGGATACTTGGGTAATCTTGCGGACAGGATACTTGGTAACGACATTGCCTTGAGAAGTCCTACCTTTGATGGCAAGATCCGCAAAATCAAAGTCAAATACTTTTTTCTTGGCTGTAGATCCTTGTGATAACTGCACATTTACGATCTCTGACTCACCATTAGCATTGGAAGTAAAATAGAGAAGTTTGGATCCTTTTTCACCTTGCGTGAGGTCATACTCCTTATCTCTAGTGATCGCCGTCACGTTAAACCTTTTGGCATAAGATCTACCACTCTTAGTATCTAAATATATGAGATTATAAGTTGTACGATCATCAGACTTGAGCCATACGGCGGTATGAATGATATCTTTGCCCACAAAAACTTTGTCGGCAATCCTTACTACTTTGAACTTACCATCGCGAGTAAATGCAATAATATCCGCTATGTCTGAACAGTCACAAACGAATTCGTCTTTTTTCATGCCCATGCCTATGAATCCTTCCGCACGATTGACATAAAGTTTTGCATTATTTGCTACTACTTCTTTGATTTCTATGGTATCAAATGAAGTAATGATGGTACGTCTCTCTCTTCCTTTACCATATTTCTCTAATAATCGCTCAAAGTAAGCGATGGCAAATTCTGTCAAATGTTCCAAGTCATATTTTACCTGCTCTAACTCAGCAAGCAAATTGGCCATCATCTCATCTGCCTTAAAAGTATTATACTTAGAGATACGTTTGATCTTGATTTCAGTCAATCTGACGATATCTTCTTCTGTAATATCACGCATCATTTGTAGTCTATTATCAGCACCCACCAATGGGTCTGAAGGCGTAGCTACATATTTCTTCAACCCAATATCTATGGTCGTGATGACGTCTTCCCAGCTTTCGCATTCTTCTATATCACGATAGATTCTGTTTTCGATAAAGATCTTTTCAAGACTTGCGTGATGCCATTTTTCTT
Source organism: Saprospiraceae bacterium (assembly GCA_035299145.1). Classification (GTDB taxonomy): domain Bacteria; phylum Bacteroidota; class Bacteroidia; order Chitinophagales; family Saprospiraceae; genus OLB9. The sequence goes on along the minus strand of DATGWZ010000017.1, from coordinate 261,899 downwards.
CTAATTCACCCTTTTTTATTTCTAGCTCTCTGCGAAGCAAATCTTTGGTCTGGAAAGTAGATATTTCCAAGATTTCAGTGACAGAAAGGAACAAAGGTTTATTATCTACAATGACACACGCATTGGGCGAATATGAGACTTCACAATCTGTAAAAGCGTACAATGCATCGATGGTAACATCTGGTGAAACACCTGGCATCAATTCCAATTGTATTTCTACATCTTTGGCCGTATTGTCGTGGACTTTTTTGATTTTGATCTGTCCTTTATCATTAGCTTTAAGGATAGATTCGATCAGGGTATTGGTCGTAACCCCAAAAGGCAATTCCACAATATTGAGTGTGCTTTTGTCAAATTGTTGGATTTTGGCTCTAATTTTTACCCTACCACCACGGTGACCATCTTGATAATCGGTGATATCGACCATACCACCTGTCTGAAAATCAGGATAGATCTTTGGTTTTTTGCCTTGGAGAATCTGTATAGACGCCTTTATGAGTTCTATAAAATTATGGGGAAGAATCTTGGTAGAAAGTCCTACGGCTATACCTTCTACACCTTGTGAAAGCACCAAAGGAAACTTTACCGGCAAGGTGATAGGTTCTTTTTTACGTCCATCGTAAGTAAGCTGCCATTCTGTCGTCTGCGGATTAAACAAGACTTCAAGTGCAAACTTTGTCAGTCGTGCTTCTATATATCTAGGTGCTGCTGCTGAGTCGCCTGTACGAACATCTCCCCAGTTTCCTTGGCAGTCTATGAGTAAATCTTTTTGACCCATATTTACTAGAGCATCGCCTATGGCTGCATCACCGTGCGGGTGATATTGCATTGTCTGACCGATGATATTTGCCACTTTATGGAATCTGCCGTCATCCATTTCCTTCATAGCGTGTAGGATACGACGCTGTACAGGCTTGAGTCCATCATCTATATCAGGTACGGCTCGCTCTAAGATTACGTAAGAAGCATAATCCAAAAAATACTCCTTATACATGCCACTAAGGGTGACTAACTCGCCGCCTTGTGGGTCTGTACCAGCATTCAAATTATCCTTATTTATATCCATGCAGTAACGAAATCAATGGTTGAAGCTGCAAATATATAAAATTATTTTAATATAGTAGGATGTAGAGGAATTTAGGAAGGTAGAACAGCATCTACTTTATCCTACCATCTTCTATAGTGATTGTTCTGTCGCTCATTTTGGCTAGCTCTTCATTATGGGTGACGATGACAAAGGTATGGTTAAAATCCGTTCGTAATTTATGAATCAATTGGTGCAAAACCTCAGAACTGGCTTTATCAAGATTGCCCGTAGGTTCGTCAGCAAAAACGACTGCTGGATTATTTATCAATGAACGGGCTACTGCCACTCTCTGAGCTTCGCCACCAGATAATTGTGCAGGTTTGTGGGTCATTCTATCTCCTAGACCTAAATAATCAAGGAGTTCTTTTGCTTTTTTTTCAATTTCAGCTGTGTTTTTTCCTGCTATAAAACCTGGAATACAAACATTTTCTAATGCATTAAACTCCTGAAGTAAATGGTGGAATTGAAATACAAAGCCAATATTTTCATTTCGAAATTTTGCTAGTTTCTTCTCATTGAATGTAGTAATTTTTTCATCGCAAATGATGAGCTCACCAGAATCCGCTAAATCTAATGTACCTAAAATATGTAAAAGTGTACTTTTGCCTGCTCCTGACTTGCCTATGATGCTGACGATTTCACCTTGAGGGATATTCAAATCTATACCCTTGAGTACCTTTACATCACCATACGATTTTTGAATACCTACTGCGGAGATCATTTACGATTAATTTATTTGACTGCAAAGCTACAAAATAGACAGTTAAGTTTTTAGTTTTTTGAATCAGACATAGGCCTATCTGCTTTCATGAACCATTCTTTTAACTCATTTCTGAACTATATTTGATGTGAATAAAATCAACTATTCCGTATTAAATAATTATCAGAGCATTCAACCATTATTATAGATGCAAGATTTATTTGGTCTATTTTTATCAGTTTCTTAAGAATGATATCAGTAGATTGATTTAAATATATCATATTTATGCTTTCAATTACCACAGCATCTTTTTTCAGATATTAAAAAAGCATTACATTTGCTTACAGTTGAAATTCAAAACGTTTTAACACCAATAGATACAAGTGTACGAATAAAAAATGGCAGAGTATTTTAAAGAAGTCACACCGCTCACTCAATATGATTGTTTTATCTTTTTTGCTAGGGAAAAGATAGAATTCGATTTCCCTGTACATAGCCATGAAGAATTTGAGCTCAATTTGATTTTGAACGGGTCAGGCGTCAAAAGAGTCGTGGGTGACCATATAGGTGAGATCGAAGATATGGAACTTGTACTTATAGGTAGTAATGTCCCTCATGGATGGCTAACCCACAAGTATAAACATAAAGAAAATACACCAAAAATTTTTGAAATCACCATCCAATTTCACAAAGATTTACTGGATCCCAACTTTCTTCAGCGCAACCAATTGTTTTATGTCAAAGACCTTATAGAAAAAGCAGCAAGTGGCGTACTCTTCGGAAAAGAAACTATAGAAAAAATCAAAGACAGAATCATTTCTATTACATCCAATAAAGGCTTTTATTCGGTCATCGAGCTGCTCACCATCCTTCATGAACTCTCTGTGTCAAGCGATATGGTACTATTGAGCAATGATGTCTATAGAGAATCTATGGCTAACCAAAAAGGAGATAGACTCGACGCAATTCTAAAATATTTGCACGATCATTATGATACAGATATTACACATAGTCAGATAGCAAAAGCTGTAAGTATGACCGAAGTTTCTTTCAGTAGATTTATTAAAAAAAGAACAGGTAAAACATTTGTAGATTTATTGAATGAAATAAGACTTGGTCAGGCATCTAGAAAACTTATTGACTCATATGCTACAGTCTCAGAGATTGCCTTCAATTGTGGGTTTAAAAATTTATCCTACTTTAATCGAGTTTTTAAGGTAAAAAAAGGTAAGACTCCCAGTGAATTTAGAAATGATTTCCACAAGTTTGGCAAAAAAACTATTATATAATTATTTTGTTAAAAAAAGGGTTATAACATACATTAAATACATACACATGTCATACTCGCCAGCTACTGATAGATACCAGCATATGCCATACCGTAGAAGCGGTAAAAGTGGTCTTCAACTTCCGTTAATTTCACTCGGTTTTTGGCACAATTTCGGAGATGTAGACGACCCATCTGTTTATAAAAATATAGTTTATAAAGCATTTGACAAAGGTATCACTCATTTTGATTTTGCAAATAATTACGGTCCTCCTCCAGGTTCTGCCGAAAGTAATGTAGGTGCCATTCTTAAAAAAGATTTTAAGGGTTATCGTGATGAGCTCATTATTTCGACAAAAGCAGGATATCTGATGTGGCCTGGACCTTATGGCGAATGGGGATCAAGAAAGTATTTACTCTCTAGCCTTGACCAAAGTCTGAAGAGATTAGAAGTGGATTATGTGGACATTTTTTATTCACATAGATTTGACCCAAATACGCCTCTAGAAGAAACCATGGGCGCTTTAGCTTCTGCAGTTCAACAAGGCAAAGCATTATATGCTGGAATCTCTAGTTATGATGCTGAACAAACAACCAAAGCTGCCAATATTCTGAGATCAATGGGTACACCTTGTCTGATCCACCAACCAAAATACTCCATGCTAGACAGATGGGTAGAAGGAGAACTTATGCAAGTGTTAGATCAAAAAGGTATAGGTTGTATCGCTTTTTCTCCACTGGCTCAAGGCGTACTTACTGATAAATATCTAAAAGGTATACCAGAAAATTCACGTGCTTCAAAATCTCATGGTGCATTGCAGTCCAATCATATCACCAAAGATCTAATATCTCAAATCAAAAAACTAAATGACATAGCTAAGTCAAGAAATCAATCTCTTGCCCAAATGGCAATAGCATGGTTGCTTAAAGATCAGAGAGTCACTTCCGTACTCGTGGGTGCGAGTAGTGTTGCCCAATTAGAAGACAATTTGGGCTCTTTAAATAATCTAGCTTTTGATACTGTAGAATTAAATAAAATTGAGTCAATTCTGACATAAGTTTTACATTTTGCTCTATAGGAAAAATTGGGTAAAATGTTGTCATTTCGATAAAATGTAATGCTCTGAGTAATAATCTTTATGGCAGGTTTTAAATCATTTTTTATTCCAAAATTAAGCAAAGTGGCGGATTTAATTCCTACTCCGATGCTTCAAAAAATAAGTGGTCAAAAACTAATAGCGCCATTTTATCATGCTATTTCGGATGAAGAACTCCCACATATAAGCCATTTATACAATATAAAAGGTACTAAGGCTTTTGAAGCAGATCTAGATTTTTTGTTGAAATATTACTCACCCATAGATTATACAGAATTCCGTGAAGTCGTTTTACACAAAAAGAAATTACAAAAGCCTTCATTCTTACTATCATTTGATGATGGCTTGAAGGAGTTTCATGATGTTATAGCGCCCATTCTATTGCGAAAAGGAATTCCTGCTATTTGTTTTCTCAATAGTGGATTTGTAGACAATAAAGATTTATTCTATAGATACAAAGCAAGTTTAATCATTGACAAATTAAACCGTGAGCCTAAATCGACTCAGCTAATTCAAAAATATTTGAAAGATGGTCAAAATTTCAAGGAATATTTACTTTCTGTAAATTATCAAAACCAAGATATACTTACCAACATTGCCAATTTGATTGGAATCGATTTTTCTGATTTCCTTAATGCTAAGAAGCCATATTTAACTACACAACAGATATCAACGCTTATCAATCAAGGATTTTATTTCGGCGCGCATAGCATAGATCATCCATTATTTGAACATATATCAGAAGCAGAACAATTGCGTCAAATAACTGAAAGTACAAGATTTGTACTAGAAAAATTTGGTCTGCCTTTTTCAACTTTTTCTTTTCCATTTACAGACTTTAAAGTAAGGAAATCCTTTTTTGAAGAAGTAAAAAAACATAATATTGCTGAACTAACTTTCGGATGTGCAGGACCCAAAAACGATGTCATCGCCACTAATTTTCAAAGAATCCCATTTGAAGTTGAAAACAAAACAGCCAAACAAATTCTGAACGCAGAAATCAATTATTACATACTCAAAATGCCTTTGGGGAAAAACACTTTGTATCGCCATGATTGAATTTAAAACTTTTAATAAAAAATCATTACTTGAATATATAAATGGCGACCAATTTGGCTTGGGTAATGATATTCCTATCACAAAACACAGAGCCATATCTCAGTGTCATAATCCGAGATTGGATGATGAGGATATCATCCTTATAATTGCTTTAGAAAATGGTATTTTGGTGGGATACTTAGGTATTCTCCCAGATTTAATATATTACAAAGAAAATCAACCAGAAAAAATAGGATGTGTCACTTGCTTGTGGGTATCACCGACTGTTCGTGGCAAATCTATAAGTTCTGAACTTTTGAAGATCGCAATACACCATTGGAACAAAAAATTATTTTTAGGAGACTATGTACCATTTACAAAAAAAATCTATGATCGTTCTGGAGACTTTTTGACACAACCATATCAAAAGCAAGGTGTAAGACTCTATGTTTTGTCAGATTTACACACCATATTACCTCCCAAGAAACTTATTTTTGAAAAAACAAAAAGCTTGTTGAAAATTATTGATACAAGTCTAAATATATTTATAAAAATAAAACATAAATTCAATAAACAAAGACTAGAGCACTTAAAGTTTGAATATAATGAAGAGATCGATAATGAAAGTCAGCACTTTATCGAGCTACGACAACAAAATCAATTATTCAGACGCGAAAAAGCTGAACTAAATTGGATGCTAAAATATCCTTGGGTGTTATCTGCTGAAAGCAAGGATGAATTAAACAGCAAATACTATTTTTCTTCTACGGCAAAATCTTTTAGTTATCGAGTTGTCAAAATTAAAAATTTAGACAACAAATTAATTGGTTTATTGATTTTTTCTATCAGAGATTTTAATCTTAAATTGCCTTATTTGTACCACGACCAAAACTTGGATGACATAGTAATGGCCATCAATTATCATATCATAAAGTGGCAAATTAAAACATTTACCACCTATGACGAAGATCTTGCTAAACGAATATTACATCTCAAAAGTCCTGCTTTTCATAAAAGAGTTGTGACTAGGAATTATTTGTTAACCAAGAACCTAGACACAACTACTTTCTTCCATATGAAGATGCAAGATGGCGATGGGGATTGCGGTTTTACTTAAAAAAAAGACTAAACCTTCTTTGGTGGTAAATCGAATGCTACGGCAACGTGCTCGAAATGACCATTATGAGCACCATCACAAAAAGGTTTATTTTTAGAAAGACCACAACGGCAGATACCTACTGTCGTTCTTCCCATTAGACCATATTCAGCACCTGATGCGTCAGTGATGATAAAATCGCCTTCCACCTTTAGCGATCCATTAGCATTAACTGTTATTTTTGTTGGACTTGACATTTAGTTTGTTTTTTTGATTGATTTTTAAAATATGGAGTTAGAACCCAATAAACATGAAAATTGTTTTTGGTGACATCATAAAGTTCTTGTACTATTTGTGTACTTTTGTTGATATAAATCAAAAACATGATCTTCAATAACTTCTTGCATAATACATTTCTATTATTATCTTTTGCATTTTTACTCAGTTGTCAAAAATCAGAACCGACTCCCACCGATACACCTTTAGACCAAAACGACCCGAATCAATACGGTACACCTTTTGCTGAGATTCCCGCTACTGCTGATATTGTCATGTATGAAATAAACGAACGAGCGTTTAGTGTTTCTGGTGACTTTCAAGGTATTATGCCACGACTTGATTCTATTAAGGATCTTGGTGTCAATGTTATTTGGCTAATGCCGATTCATCCTATTGGTAAAATAAAAACTGTCAACTCACCTTATTGTATCCAGAATTTCACAGAAGTTAATCCTGAATATGGCGATCTTGAAAAATTGAGAACGTTAGTTACCGAAGCACATAATAGAAAAATAGCTGTCATCCTAGATTGGGCAGCCAATCATACTTCTTGGGACAATCCTTGGATTCAAAATAAAACATGGTACTCACAAGATGCTAATGGAAATATCATTTCTCCCGCTGGTACTAACTGGCAAGACGTAGCTGATCTTAATTTTGACAATATGGAAATGCGTCAAGAAATGATCAAAGCAATGAAATATTGGGTTCTTCAGGCCAATGTAGATGGTTTCAGGTGTGATGCGGCTGATTTTGTACCCTTTTCATTCTGGAAACAAGCTATAGATTCACTTCGCAAGATACCTAATCGAGACATCATCATGCTTGCAGAAGGTGCTCGCAAAGATCATTTCAATGCTGGATTTGAGATCAATTTTGGATGGGAATTTTTTAGTAAGGCAAAATCCATTTTTAAATCCAATCAGTCTGCATCTGAGTTTCTTGCTGCCCATCAATCAGAATATGCCGGAATACCATCAGGTACACATAGATTACGATTCACGTCCAATCATGACGAATGCGCATGGGACGACACACCATTAGGTCTTTTCGGTGGTAAAAATGGATCTGTGGCGGCTTTTGTGGCTACCGCCTACATGGGAGGTATTCCGCTTATTTATAATGGTCAAGAAGTAGGCTGCCCTGTAAAATTACCATTTTTTAGCAAGTCACCTATAGACTGGAAAACCAATCCTGACATGCTAAAAACATACAAAAAACTGATAGCTATCCGTTTATCCAATGCTGCATTGAGAAGTGGCAGTTTAGAACAATTTGCCCACAATGACATCGTATCCTTTAGAAGAAAATCAGGTACAAACGAAGTTTTTGTTTTGGTAAATACTCGAAGCGCTAATAAGTCTTATACACTTCCTACTGTTATTCAGAATAGTGCATGGAAAGACGCTATAAGCAACGAAAATGTAACCCTAGGGATTAGCTTGGACTTAAAAGGTTACGAATATCGAGTATTGGTGAAGTGATGAAAAGAAAGGTTGATTATATCCTACCTTGCAGTAAAACAAATATTGTTAAACTTTCCGTTAGAAAAAGTGACTTCATTACTTTCTTCATCTTTTATAGCAAATGTAAAAGTTCCGCTGATCTTATGATTGGTTTCATCACAACTTGTTAAATTAAAACGACCATCTAACTCTTCAGCTAATGTTGTAAATCCATTTCCTGCTTTATCTACATAGGTAAATATGGCGATTTCTACAGAAAAATCTATTGTATCATAATAGTTTTCATAGAATTGTGTAGACCAAGTTTTTGTGACATCCATACAATCACCTCTAATTCCTTTTTCAAATTCATTAACTATGATGCTAAGAGTACTACCATCTTTGCCTTTTGCAACTATATCAAGTCTATATCCCATTTTGCTAGTGGTAGGGTCAGTACCTTTAAAAATACTAGCATTTGTTATACTTTCCATTTCCCATGATGCCCCCTTAAATGTTCCTGACATTGTATGGCCTTCACAATCAGAACTTTCCTCGTCTTTACCACAAGCCAGCATAAAACACAATGAAACAAAAATGATTAAGTTTAATTTTAAAGATCTCATAATATTAGTTTTAAAGATTAGATCCAAAGGTATTTAAAAACTTTAAGAAAAAATAATAGTCAACCATAATTTCTAAATAAATGATTAAATATTTTTTAGAGTGATCGTCTAAAAAATTAAAAGATCTGGGATTTTGACAATTTTATCATTTTTAGATACAACGCTTAATCTTTAAAATTTAATTACTACTTTTGACCAATAGCAATAAATTTTAAATACATTTGTCTTAGTATTATTTCTTAAAATCATAAGGCCACAGATTAGTAATGCAAGTTGATTTCAGACTTCAAAAAAGGAATGTTCTAAAGGACAAGATTGTCTTTATGGTTTGTGTTACCTTACTGATAATCAGCATAGGTTGCAATGATCATGAACTAACTAAAAATGATATCACCTACAATACGCACATCCGCCCCATTCTCTCTGACAAGTGCTTCAAATGTCATGGTCCAGATGCCAATAAACGTAAATCAGGATATAGATTAGATACTGAAGAAGGGGCATTTGCGGCACTAAAAGATAATAAGGATAAATATGGTATTGTAGCAGGTCACCCAGAAAAATCAGATGTATTCCTGCGCATCACTTCCACAGATCCGGACTACATGATGCCACCACCGGAATCTAATCTTTCATTGACTTCAGATGAAATCACACTGATAGAAAAATGGATCAAAAATGGAGCTCTATATCAAAAACACTGGTCATTTATCCCATTAAAAGCAACATCTGTTCCCGATGTAAAGTCAATATGGGCATATAATGAAATCGACCAATTTATACTCCAAAAGCTAGATGAGCACGACTTAAAGCCATCTGAAGTAAAATACGATGCAGCTTTGCTCAAGCGGATGATGCATGACATCACTGGTCTGCCTCCTACTTTAGCGCAACAAGATGAGTTTGCAAAAACAGCTGATGCTAAAACTTATGAAAAACTCCTAGATAAAGCATTGGCAAGTCCACAGTATGGCGAAAAAATGGCCATTTTTTGGATGGATGTAGCACGGTATGCTGACAGTCATGGATATCAAGATGATGGCTTGCGTACGATGTGGCCATGGAGAGATTGGGTCATCCATGCTTTTAATAAGAATTACGATTATAAAAAATTTGTCACCTGGCAACTAGCTGGCGATTTACTGCCTGATAAAAATAAAGAAACCATACTCGCTACGGGATTCAACCGGAACCATAAAATCACTCAGGAAGGTGGTGTCATCGACGAAGAATATCGCATAGAATATGTCACCGATCGCACCAATACCTTTGGTAAAGGATTGCTAGCTATGACTTTTGAATGTGCCAAATGCCACGATCACAAATATGATCCTATCTCTCAAAAAGATTATTTTTCCACCTTTGCATTTTTTGATCAGGTGGACGAAAAAGGCCTCGTGGGTGATATTTCATTGGCATCACTGGCAGATCCTCCTTACATGACGATAACCAAAGAAGATAGAGCAGGCATCCTAAGTTTCATTAGCAAACTGGATACCGGAAAAGTTGATGTCATGATCATGAAAGACAGTACAGGCATCCGAAAGACCAAACTACTGGAACGAGGTGTATATGATCGCCCTGGAGAAGTAGTCTCGCCCGGTACTCCCGAATCTATTCTGAAATACGACCTCAAAAAGTTTGAACAAAACAGATTGGGACTTGCCAAATGGATGTTTGACTCACAAAATCCACTTACAGCCAGAGTGTTTGTTAATTTTATTTGGCAGGATTTTTTTGGTAAAGGCATAGTGAAAACATCAGGTGATTTTGGCCTGCAAGGTGACCTGCCTTCCCATCCTGAATTATTGGACTGGCTGGCTTACGATTTTATGAGTCATGGTTGGGATATCAAAAGATTGGTCAAACAGATTGCCATGTCTTCCACTTACAAACAATCATCAAAGGTCAGTCCTGAACATATCCAAAAGGATCCTGAAAATGTATTTCTGGCCCGTGGTCCTAGATTGCGGCTTTCGGCAGAATTGCTCAAAGATCATATTTTGGCTTCTAGTGGCCTCCTAAATCCTGTCATTGGTGGACCAAGTGTAAAACCTTATCAACCCAAAGGATTATGGGAAAGCGCTACGTCAGGCCGCGGTCAATTGGCATCATATGTGGAAGATCAGGGTGACAAAAGATATCGACGTGGCTTGTATCATTTTATCAAACGAACCGTACCACCGCCATCCATGCTTATATTTGATGCGTCCAACAGAGATCAATGTGAGGTGAAAAGGTCATCTACCAATACACCGTTACAATCTTTGGTTTTGATGAATGACTATCAGGTATTGGAAGCTGCCAGGCATTTAGCCCTAAAAACACAAAAAGAGAAATCAAGTACTGAAGCTAAATTCGAGCAATTATTCAGAAAAATTGTCTGTAGAGCGCCCAAACCTAATGAAATCAAAAAAATTAAAGATTTTCACAAAGAAACTATAACTGCTATGGACGATAAAAAAGCAAAAGAAATTATATTTTTTGGCGACTTTAAAGAGACAGCAGACATGGACATTAAGGGTACAGCTGCCATGATGCAAACCGTACAGTTATTATTTAATCTCGAAGAAACTTCGACAAGATGAGCAATCCATTTTTTGAACACCGACTTAATATCAATCGAAGACATTTTCTAAGCAAGATGAGTGTAGGCTTGGGAAGCGTAGCTTTAGGTTCCCTGCTGATCAAAGATCTGTTTAAGGATCCCGAAAATGCAGCTGATAGTATTATCAATGGTTTGCCACACTTCGCACCAAAGGCCAAAAGAGTCATCTATCTGTTTCAGAATGGAGCGCCTTCACAACTGGAGACTTTTGATTACAAACCAATGCTCAATAAAATGTTTGGTCAGGACCTGCCAGAATCCATCAGAAATGGACAGCGACTCACAGGCATGACCGCCAATCAGGATAAATTTCCGTTGGTAGGATCGTATTTTCCTTTCAAACAATATGGCAATCCAGGCACTTGGGTGAGTGATCTATTTCCCAATATGGCGAAAATTGTAGATGATATCTGTGTCATCAAATCTATGCACACCGAAGCGATCAATCACGATCCGGCACTTACTTTTATGCAGACTGGCGCGCAACAGGGTAATCGTCCGAGTATGGGTGCATGGCTGAGTTATGGATTGGGTTCAGAAAACCAAAATCTTCCTGCTTACTGTGTCCTCTTGTCCAAAGGTAAAGGAAATGGTCAGGGAGTCTATTCCAAACTGTGGACCAATGGCTTTTTGGACAGCAAACATCAGGGAGTCCAATTTAGCAATAGCGAAGAAAGAGTCCTGTATCTTAATGATCAAAATGGTATAACACGCGATGACCGAAGGCAAATGCTGGACAAGCTCAATGAGTTAAATTCCATGAGTTTTGAAGATACCGGTGATCCTGAAATCAAAACAAAAATAGAACAGTACGAACTGGCCTATCGCATGCAAACCGCGGTGCCTGAAATTACAGATATCTCCAAAGAACCCGATTCAGTGATTAAGTTGTATGGGCCGGACTGCTTGGTGCCAGGCACCTATGCCAGCAATTGTCTTTTGGCCAGAAAACTCTCAGAATCAGGCGTCAGATTTGTTCAGATTTATCATCAGGGTTGGGATCAACATGTCAATCTGGTAGGCGAAATGCCTGGTCAGGCTCAGGATGTAGATCGTGCATCTGCAGCATTGGTTCAGGATTTGAAACAACGAGGTTTATTGGATGAAACCTTAGTTATTTGGGGTGGAGAATTCGGTAGGACCAACTATTGTCAAGGACCTTTATCCGCTGATACCTATGGCAGAGACCATCATCCACGGGCGTACAGTATCTGGATGGCTGGTGGCGGCATAAAACCCGGGATCGTATATGGAGAGACTGACGAATTTGGTTACAACATCATCGAAAACCCGGTACATATCAATGATTTTCACGCTACAGTATTGAATTTATTGGGATTGGATCATGAAAAGTTAGTGTATAAACATCTTGGCCGGCGATACAGGCTGACAGATGTGGCAGGTCATGTGGTCAAAGATATTATAGCATGATGATGCAAAGAATCACCGGTATTATTTCTAATGCAAATTTTGGTTTGGCAATTTTGGCTGCCATAATCCTTGTTTTTGACTCGTTTGTAGGCGTACCGGAATATCTGAAAATAGCAGGAAGAATGCATCCGTTAATGCTACATTTACCGATAGGTATATTTGTGATGTATCTGGTATTATTTTTCTTGAAAAAAAGTTTTGAAACTCCTGATATTGAAAAACTTTTAAACTTTGTACTTTTACTGACAGGTTTTTTTGCATTTATTACGGCTATTTCCGGATCATTATTATCACATGAACCTGATGCTTATAATGTCAATGAATTGGCTTTTCACAGAAATACGGGATTTGGATTTGCCTTTGGAGTATATTTACTTTCTATCATAAATGGGAAGTATCCTACATTTTCCAAAGTTTTACTAGGTATAAATACCTTACTTCTGATATTAGCAGGGCACAAAGGAGCCGAAATCACCCACGGCAAAGATTTTCTTTTTCCCAATAAAGACATAAAAGAAATGCTTTCTGATACCAATACTACTTTATTTACGGCTATGGTACATCCTATATTGGAAAAGAAGTGTTATTCCTGCCATAATGAAGAGAAAACTAAGGGTGGATTGATCATGACAGATTCCTTATCACTTTTGAAGGGTGGTGAATCGGGACGAGTATTCCTACCTGGAAATGCGAACAGCAGTCTGATGGTACAAAGTATGTTATTGCCTTTAGAAGACGAAAAACACATGCCACCTGATGGCAAACCACAACTGACAGCACAAGAAAAAGAAATTATTATTGCTTGGATCAATTCCGGGGCATCTTTTTCTAAAAAACCTGCGGATTATAAACCCGATGATAGTATCAGAAAGTTGTATGATGCTAATGCCAGAACTAAAAAACAAAAACAATATACTTTCAATAGTGCTGACAACAAAACTTTGGCTTCTCTCAATTCTCATTTTATGACCGTCAAACCCTTGTTTGGTGGAAGTCCTGCTTTGAAAGCTTCATTATTTTTAGCATCCGAATACGTCCCTGAACATCTGAAACAATTGCTCCAGGTAAACCAACAACTCATACACCTTCACTTGGCTGATATGCCTGTCACAGATCGTGATGTAGAGATATTGACACAATTTAATTCATTGGAAAAATTAGTACTAAACGGGTCCAAAGTCACAGATCAGGGCATCCTGAAACTTAGTAAATTGAGCAAACTGGAAGAACTATCTTTAGCCAATACTAGTACATCGGAAGCCATCGAGCCAATATTTAGTCAATTGCCATCATTAAGACAGATATTTATTACGGACACCAAAATTCCTGAAAATAAAGTTAAACAATGGCAGCAAAAATATCCAAAGATCACCTTCAACAAATTATCAATGGAAGACTTAAAGATCAAACTGTCTGCTCCATTGATGGTCAATGAAAGTTATATCATCAAGCCAGGTGAAGAGATCGTATTAAAACATTATATCAATGGCGCCCAAATCAAATATACATTGGATGGATCCGAACCTGATTCTCTTCACGGTACATTGTACTCCAAACCATTTACCATTTCGGGATCAAAAGATGTCAAAGCCGTTGCCGTAAAAGACGGTTGGTTTACGAGCGATGTAGTCAAGTTTTCACTATTTGAAAATGGAGCCACGCCTGACAGTTGTATCTTACTCACTCAACCCAACGTCCAATATAAAGGTGAAGGCGCACTTACTTTTATCAATGGCAAAAGAGCGCCTATCAACAATCTTCCCGATCCCGATTGGATAGCATTCAGAGAAAATCCTTTCTCCGCTATTTTTGAGTACAAAAAGCCCATAGCATTGACTAAAATATCATTTTGTTATGGACTTCAAGTACCACAGTATGTATTCCCGCCTACAGCAGTCAGTGTATCAGGAAGCAATGATAAAAAGCAGTTTCAATTATTGTCCACTCAAAAGATTACCCCATTCCAGAAAAACAACAAAGATCAGGTCAGGTCGGATGTTATCCACATTTCATTAAAAAGTCAACCCTTCAAATACTACAAAATAGAAGCCCAAAATCTACCCCGAATCCCCGAATGGCATCCCGGCAAAGGAGAAAAAGGTTGGTTGTTTATAGATGAGATATTTTTTTATGATAAGTGATAAAACCATGCACCGAAGAACCTTCCTAGCCCAATCCACCGCAATTTTAGCTTCTTTACCATTCACATCATTTCCATTTGATATGGCAAAACCAATCTTTGGTCACCATAATAAAAAATATACTTGGGATAAAGATTGGCTCGCCGGTAATCCTACTTTACCTGGTGTCAAAGATTGTCACGAAATGGTATTTACAGCAAATAAAGAAATCATCCTGCTCACCAATGATACCCGCAACAATTTCATCAGAATGTCCAAAAGTGGGAAAATCATATCCACTTATGGCAATGAATTTCCCGGCGGACACGGACTGACGATCGGTGGTGTCAAAGGAGATGAATTTTTATTAGTGACGGATACGGAAAGGCATCAGTTCTACAAAACTACTTTGGATGGCAAGATTGTACAAACTTGGGACTATCCTGCAGAGTCAGAAAAATATCAGAATGAGAAATCTTTCGTCCCTACAGAAACAGCGGTAACCAAAGATGGTGACATCTATGTGGCAGATGGATATGGAGAGCAATATATCATACATTATGGAGCAGACGGAAAACTAAAAAATATCTTTGGTGGCCGAGGTCCTGAACCAAAACATCTCGACAATGCACATGGTATTTGTATAGATACCCGAAAAGACACACCAACTTTGATCGTCACCGACAGAAATCGTTGTTGCTTCAAAAGATATAAATTTGATGGCACATATCTTGAAACCATCTCATTGCCTGGTGCCAATGTTTGTCGTCCGGTGATACAAGGTGACTACTTGTACACGTCAGTGCTGACTTCTGGTAGTACCGGAAATGCAGAAACCGGATTTGTAATCATCTTAGATAAGGACAACAAGTTGATTTCTGCCCCAGGTGGTGCAACGCCAACATATGATGGAACCGTTTGTAAAGAAAGCTATCAGACCGTCAAACTCTTTAAACATCCACATGATGTACTCGTAGATGATGAAGGCAGCTTATATGTGTGCCAATGGAATAGTGGACAGGTGTTACCCTATAAATTTACGCCTTATGTTTAGATGGTTGATATGGATACTTTTTTGTGGACTATCGAATGTTAGTTTCGCACAAAAAATTCAACTGAGTCCACCCAAGGCCAATGTGCAAATGGCGATGGTTAGTAAGGATCATCCACAAAACCTGTTGTTAGATTTCCGAATGGAAGGGGCAACTATCCGATATACTTTAGATGGTAATGAGCCCACATTAAAGTCTAAGCGCTACAAAAGACCGCTCGATATCAATAAACCGTGCATCATCAAAGCCAAAGCATTTCACCCGGATTTTGATCCTTCAGAAACGGTCACCGCTACTTTTGTGGCAAGTGGAAAAAAGATTTTCAATTATATGGTTTCTGATCCCAATTCCAAATATGCTGCCGATGGTTCCAAAACTCTGTTTGATAGTCAGTTTGGTGATATGTCTTATACCAAAAACTACTTAGGATATGACAAAGGTCCGGTGGAGATTACATTTCAGCCGGATATTAATCAGTTTATCACCACCATCCACATCTCCTATTTAACCCATCAAGCAGCATGGATATTTGGTCCTTCCAAAATTTCAGTCTTTGATGAAAACAACAAGCTGCTCATCCAAAAAAACTTTGAAGAAAGTACGCAAAAAAGCACAACAAATCATTCCATTCACACGATAAACATGCCTAAAAAGCAGTACAATCAACTAAAATTGGTCATCGAGCCCGTATCATCTATTCCCGATTGGCATGATGGCAGAGGAAATCCGGCTTGGTTTTTTGTGGATGAAGTATGGGTGGAGTGATGGATGTGATTGCTGATGTTCAAAGATTTTTTACTATTGTTTTATGCAATATATAAAATTTCAAGAAATACTTTGGAGAACGCTATAACTTGACTTATATTTGTATAAAATATTTAATAATGGAGACATTGATAGTTCGACCTAATAAAAACAAACTTAAAGCTTTAAAAGAAATATTGAAAAATATGGAGATACCTTTTGAGACCACTAACGACAGAATTTATAATGAAGTTTTTGAAGAAAAACTAAGAAAAAGTGATGCATCTTTTGCCAACGGCGAATATACTGTTATTACAACAGAAGATATATGGAAATAAGATTAGGCTCCGAAGCTGTCAAAGATCTTGAATATATAAAATCTATTGGAAATCATAAAATTTTAAAAAGAATAGTATTATTGATAGAGTCAATAAAAAACTCACCTTTCAAAGGAATTGGAAAACCAGAGCCACTTAAACACAACTGGTATGGAAAGTGGTCCCGACGAATAGATAGAGAGAATAGACTTATTTATGAAATAGGTTCTGACCATATAAAAATTCACTCTTTGCTAGGGCATTACAAATAAATGCTTTTAAAAAATTAACAAAATCTCCATCTACCCTTACATCACCAAATCACTAACCACCTTCCCTTCCAATTTGGTAGCACCCATAAGATATTTATCTACCGCTCTAGCGGCTTCCCTACCTTCCGAAATGGCCCAAACGACTAGAGACTGACCTCTACGCATATCACCCGCGGCAAAGACATGAGGAAGATTGGTTTGGTAGTTTTGGGTAACTACATTGCCACGATTATCTAGCTCGATGCCTAGCTGATCGATGATGCCTTCTTTTTGCGGATGTAGAAATCCTGCGGCAATAAATACAATATCACATGGTATAATCCTTTGGCTACCTGCCACTTCTGTGAAGTCATATCGTTCATTTTTAGTATCAAATGCCCATGCTATTTCTACGATTTCTAAACCTGTAAGTTGGCCAGTTTCATTTTTGACGAATCTCTTGGTTTGGATGGACCATTCTCTTTGGCAACCTTCCTCATGCGAACTTGAAGTACGTAGTGTCATTGGCCACAATGGCCACGGATCTTTGTCTGTTCGGCTCGTGCCTGGTTTTGAAAGTAATTCTATCTGTGTGACGGATGCCGCACCTTGACGATTGGATGTACCTACACAATCTGCGCCAGTATCTCCGCCACCGATAACAATGACATTTTTGTCGTGAACAAAGATATCTGGCAAAGTCTGCATACCTGCATCAATATATTTATTAGACTTTTCAAGGAAATCCATAGCAAAGTGGACACCAACGGCTTCTCTACCTTCGATATTCAGGTCTCTTGGGATGGTGCTGCCACCACACAATACGATGGCATCATGACTAGCTTCAATTTCCTTGATATCCATGTTGTGTCCTACATCAGCATTACAAACAAAAGTGATTCCAGATTCTTCCATGACTTGGATACGGCGATCTACCACCCACTTTTCTAGCTTGAAATCTGGGATTCCATACCTTAATAATCCACCTGGTTTTTCATTTCGTTCATACACCGTGACTCGGTGACCTGCTTTATGGAGTTGCGCTGCAGCTGCCAGTCCAGCAGGTCCCGATCCGATGACGGCAATATGCTTGCCTGATTCTACCCTGTAATTATTGGCCATTACCCAGCCTTGAGCAAATGCATGCTCTATGATTTGTTTTTCTATATTTTCTATCGTGACAGGTAAATTATTGATACCCAATACACATGACGCCTCACATGGCGCAGGACAAATTCTACCCGTAAATTCTGGAAAATTATTAGTTTCTGACAATATTTGAAAAGCTTCCTTCCAATCTTCCCGATACACTGCATCATTAAAATCCGGTATCAGATTGCCTAGCGGACAACCACTATGACAAAAAGGAACACCACAATCCATACATCTTGCCGATTGATTTTTGATCATATCGGGCGCCGTCGGCTGATAGATTTCTTTATAATCTTGGAGTCGCTCCGCTACACTTCGGGTAGAAGGCACTGCTCTTTGGTATTTCTGAAAACCTTTTGGATCGGACATGAGTGAATGATTTAATGAATGAATGTCTAAAAAAGTGATTGAATGGTTGTTGTGTTAATTAACTTTATTGTAGACTTTGACCATACTTTTTCTTTCCAATATGGCTTTGTATTCTATAGGCATAACCTTGCTGAATCTTCTTTTGCTAACTTCCCAATCATTAAGAATCTCCAAGGCAGCCATCGAACCTGTATATCTGAAATGATCTCGCAATTGTTCCTTAACGATGGCATCGTCCGCTTCTGACATGGCATCCAAGATGACCATCTCCCGATTGAGTACTTGGTTCAACTCGACTTTTTGATCAAATACATATGCGATGCCACCACTCATACCAGCTGCAAAATTCCTACCTACTGATCCAAGGATGGTCACAGTACCGCCTGTCATATACTCGCAAGCATTGTCTCCTACACCTTCCACTACGGCAGATGCACCAGAATTACGAACTGCAAATCGCTGCCCTGCCCTACCCTTGATAAATACTTGACCTGATGTAGCACCAAATAATGCGACATTTCCTACGATGATATTATCTGATGGCTCACCACCAAAAGCCCTGTCAGGCGTAATGATCAATGTGGCACCACTCAGGCCTTTTCCAAAGTAATCATTGGCTTCACCTTCCAAAATAAAATGGAGACCCTTGATACCAAAAGCACCAAAACTCTGACCCGCTGACCCCTTAAATCTATAGTCTAATGAACCATTTGGCAACCCATCTGCACCATACTTTTGGGCAATATTTCCAGACAACATCGTACCTACTGATCGATCCGTACTAGTGATCTGAAATACACTGTTTATCATTACTCTATCTTTTATTGCTAGTTCGGAATATTGGATGAGTTTTTTGTCCAATACTTGGTCTATACCGTGGTCTTGTGCAATG
This sequence comes from Saprospiraceae bacterium, assembly GCA_035299145.1. GTDB lineage: Bacteria > Bacteroidota > Bacteroidia > Chitinophagales > Saprospiraceae > OLB9. The sequence continues at coordinate 242,328 of DATGWZ010000017.1, read as the reverse complement.
GATTTGTATGGTGGATGTGCTTTATCATCTTCAGGTCGGAACAGAATCGGAGATAAATCCAACTGTCTATATTTCCAATATTTGTCTGATACATTGTAGGTCAACATATCCGATCTGCCTACCATCTCATCTACGGTGCGGAAGCCAAGATTGGCCATAATTTCTCTCAATTCCATGGCTAGGAAAGTGAAATAATTGATCAAATATTCGACTTTACCATCGTATTTTGCTCTCAGTGTTTCGTCTTGTGTGGCGATGCCTACAGGACAAGTATTGAGATGACATTTACGCATCAGAATGCATCCACTCACAACCAATGCTGCCGTAGCAATACCCCATTCTTCAGCACCCAACATCGTGGCTACCGCCATATCTTTGGCTGTACGAATTTGTCCATCTGTTTGCAAGGTGACACGATCACGGAGTTTGTTTTTGACCAACGTTTGATGTGTTTCTGCCAGACCTAGTTCCCATGGAATACCTGCATGCATAATCGAACTCAAAGGTGATGCACCTGTACCACCATCAAATCCAGAGATAAGGATATGATCTGCATGAGCTTTAGCCACACCAGAAGCAATGATGCCTACTCCAGCTTTGGCTACGAGCTTGACGCTGATGCGTGCTTTGGGATTGGCATTTTTGAGATCAAAAATCAATTGGGCCAAATCTTCTATCGAATATATATCGTGATGTGGCGGTGGAGATATCAGACCTACACCTTCCGTGGAGTGACGTATGCGAGCAATATGAGCATCTACTTTATGTCCGGGCAACTGACCACCTTCGCCGGGTTTGGCACCTTGAGCCATTTTTATTTGTATCTCGTCAGCATTATTCAGGTATTCGATCGTGACGCCAAATCTTCCCGAAGCTACTTGTTTGATGGCTGAACGAGTGGAATCTCCATTGGCAAGTTTTTTGTATCTGCGTGCATCTTCGCCACCTTCTCCACTATTGCTTTTGCCACCGATACGATTCATGGCGATGGCTAGTGTGGTGTGTGCTTCTTCCGAAATAGACCCAAAAGACATGGCACCTGTAGCAAATCGACGCATGATATTTTCTATCGGTTCTACTTCGTCTAATGGTATCGATTGTCCTACTTTAAAGTCAAACAAACTCCTTAATGTACAAGCACGAGTGGATTGGTCATTGACTTCCGCAGTGTATTTTTTAAAGGTGGTATAATTATTTGTTTTGGTAGCATGTTGCAACAAATGGACAGATGTGGGATTAAAAAGATGGTACTCACCTCGTTGTTTCCATTGAAATTTTCCTGATTCTGTTAAGGAATCTTTTCCTAAACTGAAGGCCATAAAATGTTTGTGCAATTGTTCTTTGGCGAGCATCTCGAAGGTCATGCCTCCTATCCTACTTACAGCACCTTTAAAACAAATATCCATCACTTCTTTATGAATGCCAAGTGCTTCAAAAGTTTGGGCCGCTTTGTATGAATTGACCGTAGAAACACCGAGTTTGGACATGATTTTTAGTAATCCACTGTCTATCGCTTTGAGATAATTTTTGATGGCTGTCTTAGGTTCTTGTGCTTTTTCAACAGCTATATTTTGAATGGTGTTTACGGTCAAAGAAGGATAAACTGCATCGGCACCGAAGGACAATAAACAAGCTACATGGTGTGCTTCGATTATATCGCCACCATTTACCACGAGAGAAACCCTTCTGCGCAATCCATTGGTAATCAAATGATGGTGAATAGCCCCAACAATCATCATTGATGGAATAGCCGCTTTATCTTCAGCAATTTCGGTATTATTGATCACCAAAATATCTGTGCCTGCTTTGACATGATTAGCCGCTTCTTCACAAAGCGAAAGGATACTTTTTTGCAAATGCCCTTCATTGTCTGCTTTGAAAATTGCTTGAATGAATCCTACTTTATACCCTATACTTGGACTGTTTAGTACTTTTAGATACTTTGATTTATCCAAGACAGGTGAAGTCAGAAATATCTTTTTGGCATTTTCTGGTTTTATGGTCAGAATATCTCCTTCACTGCCAAGGTAACAGTCCAATGTCATATAAAACTTTTCCCGCAAAGGGTCGATAGGTGGATTGGTAACTTGTGCAAATTCTTGTTTGAAATAGTTGCTAATATGTTGTGCTTGCATCGACAATACTGCCAATGGAATATCCGATCCCATAGAACTCACAGGTTCATATCCCGATGCCATCATCGAAGCTAGGATAATATCTCGATCTTCCTTGGTATGTCCGTGTGCTATTTGTTGGGTCAGTAGGTCTAGATTGCATTCATTATCAGTACTTGCTTCTTTTATTTGATCTATTGGCGTTTGGTACGTGTCATTCCATTTTCCGTAAGGATATCGCTGACAAATTATGGCTTTTAGCTCTTCATCGCCTACAATTTTGCCTTGATCTAGATCTGCTATCAATATTTTGCCGGGACTGAGATTGGCTTTATAGACGATATTTTCTTGTGGCAATGCTAGTACACCTGACTCTGAAGCCAAGATCAATCTGTCATCATTAGTCAGACAATATTTGGACGGTCGTAGGCCATTTCTATCCACTGTCGCACCTACCAACACACCATCCGAAAAACAAATGGATGCAGGTCCGTCCCACGGCTCCATGAGTGGTTCGTAATATTTGTAAAAATCTTTTTTGTAAGAAGCCATATTTTCATCATTCTGAAAAGCTTCAGGTATCATCATCATCAATGCGTGTGGCATACTGTATCCACTCCTAAACAAAAACTCTAATACGGCATCAAAATTGCCACTATCCGAAAGCGTAGGGCTACAGACAGGCAATAATTTTTTCAGGTCTTCTTCACTAAATATATCAGAAACCAGATCCTTTTCTCTAGCTGTCCACCAGTTGACATTGCCTTTTACGGTATTGATTTCACCATTGTGGGCGATACATCTGAATGGTTGTGCGAGCTTCCACTTGGGCACGGTATTGGTAGAAAATCTAGAGTGAACCAAAGCTATGGCAGATGTATAATCATCATCACTCAAATCAGGAAAATATTGTCGCACTTGCGATGCTGTGAGTTGACCTTTATAGATGATCGTCAGACTCGAAAAAGATGCAAAATAAAAGACTTCTTTTAGGAATGGAAACGAAAGTACCACATTACGAACGAGATGATTGCGCAACACATACAATCTCCGCTCCAGATCTTTTCTGAGTACACCATGCTGAATAGGTTGCACAAAAAGCTGCACCATTTTGGGTTCGGTAGACAATGCACTAGCACCTATCATACTATTATCTACAGGAACTTCTCTGATAAAAAGCAGCTTAAAATAATTTTGTTCCAATATCTGATCTAGAATATTCAGAATCTCTTCGTTGAGATCGGTATCTTTTGGTAGAAACAAAAATCCAACGGCGTAGCCTCCTGCATCTGGCAATTGATAACCATTGTCAAGTGCATATTTACAAAATAAATCATGGGGAATTTGTGTAAGAATACCTGCTCCATCGCCAGTATTTTCTTCACAACCACAAGCGCCACGATGCTCCATATTTTCGAGCATGGTGAGGGCATCACGCACGATATCTGACGATTTTTCAGACTTGAGCTGAGCGATGAGTCCTATGCCGCAAGCATCCTTTTCGTATTCGGGCAGGTAAAGACTCTGGTCATATTCAGAAGCTGACATATTTAATATTTTAATCGTTCAAAATACATCAATCCGAATTTTATTGCTTGTGACTGATGATAAGAGTACAATTTTATATTAAAAATGCATCATTTATCCATACAATTAAATAAATAATGTTATCCCCAACTCATAAGTTAAGTAACTATCTATTTGTTTATCAATATCTTAGTAGTATTTATTCTGTTATCTTAATGCAAGAGCTTGTGCTTTAAAAAACGATGTATATGTACCCTTTAGCACAGCATCTCTATCAAAACTGATTTCGACATTCTAGAATATTTGGCTTTAAGACCTAAGCTTAAGATAACAATAGAAGATTTTACATCTATGGATAATAAACTGCTTTTGTTTACCAAAAATGACTTGTGAATTCTTACTAAATCATTGCCACTACACGTTATTTCCCAATGTTTTAATGTTTTTGATGTGAGTATATGGTGGCCATTTGATAAGTAAATAGTAGAATAATTGCTGCACGCTTGTATCATAATGATGTCATCAATAGCAACCATTTTGTGCATATTACCATCCAAAATCGTAATTTGTTTTTTATTCTTATAGGCTCTTAATCTTTGTTCTACATCCTGCAATTGCGACTTCAATTTATTTATTTCAGTCATTAATAAAAATTCTGTATTTGGATGGTTGATGATATGTGCTGCGGACATGATTACTGGAATAAAGTGTTTAAAAATATTAAAGTCGTAGCGAATAGAACCTTGTATCTAGTGATACAAGGTTCTATTTTTTCATCATTAGATCATGCTAAATTAAAAAATGAAATTTATCTTAAAACAAACTACCTTATCTCATTAAAGGTGGTATTTTGAACAATTTCTCCTTTCGTCCAATTGAGTTTCACCAAATAACTTTTTTTATTCAATTCTATTTTTCCCCAAAAGTCATTTCTTCCATTTGGCGTGTTAAAAAACGATGAATAGAGTATTTTGCCTTTTTTGTCTTTAATCATTAATTCATTGTTTTCTGCATTCAACACGAAGAAGTTACCATTAAATATTTTATTTAGTCCAGCACTGACATCATCCTGAAAAGATGAATCAACCTTCACCACATCAATTTTTACTTCATTTGCCTGAATATTACTTACATTCACGATCTGTGGTAGTGTCTTTAGAAGTTTTTTACTGTCTAACACTTTAACATCTAGGGCTTTGCCACCGCCAGATTTTTTCAATTCTTTGACTTCCACAATTTGTGCATCATTAGGGATAATCTCAAAACTAACTCTTGCTGCACCGTTTTTATTTTCCCAATTTTTGATGTGGTCCCAAATTCCAGCACAGCCATTCATATCTCTATGAACACCGTCATTTAAACTACCACTACCTGAAGTCGAGGATGACCCATTAGAATTATTCCAACCACCATTTGGATTAGGATCGTCGCCTTTTTTTCCACATTCACCTTTTTTAAATCTTTTTACGCCTGCTGCTTCTGCAGTGCATGCATTAGAATAAGTCTTTCCATCACATCCGCATACTGGCTCAAACAAGGAAGTACATGTCTTTTTCACTGGTTTACCTTTGCAATCATCATCAGGTGTTGGGTCATCTCCTTTTCCACCACATTCACCTTTTACAAATCTTTTTACGCCTGCTGCTTCGGCAAAGCAAGCATTAGGATAAGTCTTTCCATCACATCCGCATACAGGTTCAAACAAGGAAGTACATGTTTTTTTCACTGCTTTACCTTTGCAATCATCATCAGGTGTTGGGTCATCTCCTTTTCCACCACATTCACCTTTTTTAAATCTTTTTACGCCAGCTGCTTCGGCAGTGCAAGCATTAGCGTATGTCTGTCCATCGCAACCACATACTGGTTCAAACAATGACGTACATGTTTTTTTCACTGCTTTTCCTTTGCAATCATCATCAGGTGTAGGATCATTTCCTTTTTTGCCACACTCACCTTTTACAAATTTAGTGACAGAATTTAATGCAATACACTCATTCTTATATGTAACACCATCGCATCCACAGACTGGAGCAAAAACATTTGCCACTGAAGGTGGACATGCTACCCTAACTTGGCTTATACAGTCATCAGGTGCAGTTACTCCTGTGCCTGTTTTTACAGTACATGGTCCTTTTGTAAATCTTCGGACACCTGCATTTTCAGAACGGCAAACATTGTCATAAGTAACGCCGTCACATCCGCAGACTGGATCTATTGGCGCAGAACATGCAACTTTTACTTTTGAATTTCTCTTAGCTTCGTCAATACAATCATCAATCGATGCATTGCTTTGTTTTGCTGCTAAACTTAAGAAGACCAATAAAAAGAAACAAATAAAATTAAATTTTGTACTAGACATAATAAATGGTTTTATGATTGTGAATAAAATAAAATTACTTTTTTACGTACTATCGCATTAAGCAAGAAATGGACACTACGGGTAGAAAATTGGATAGTTTTAATTCTTTGTCAAATGCTAACCGCATGCTATAGTTGAGTATAATACTCCTCTTAATCCTCCAATCACCGCCAAAATTGACAATCAAAGGTTCTAATTTTGTCCAACTAACAGATTCTTCCAAAATGGTAAAACTCTGTGGTGGTGAATAACTTTTTTCTACCGCTTCAAATGGTGTTTTAAGACCACGACGTTCGTAAATACCCTCTGCAAAAAAAGTAAACATTGAGCCTCCGTACCTCACATTGAGTCCATAGGTCATGATAATATTTGCTGCAACGGTTGTGGTGTCCAGTAACTCTAATGTTTGGTCATTTTGCAAAACGAAATCGACTTCTTCGTCATATAAATGTCCTCTTACCAAACCTGAAACCAAAAAACGTTTTCCTAGTCCACGACCTGCATTGACCCATAGACCTTGCGCCGTATTCCTATTGAGTAAAAGTTCATTGAGATTGCCTTCTCTATCTGATAAGTAGGTATTGACTTTGCCCACACCTATATCTACCCATGATGTATTCCAGTTTTCAGCGATTATAATTTTTGACCTTGCTTCTACTTCTTGACTTCTCTTTGAATTAAGAAGTAATAATCTTTCCTCCAAATCTGTAATGTTAGTCCTAGCTGCAGGCTTTTGCAAAATATTACGAAGTGTATCTAGATGATTTTTAGCTTCTTTAAGTTGTATTTCCAAATCATCTCTTTCTGCCTGTATATCAGCTTCTATGTCATCATATATGTCTTTTACAAGAAGTGGATCTTTTTCTTTATACACTCCTAATTTTGCCGCATAGCCTATCCTTCTGTTGCCAAATTCATCTTGAACTGTCCCTACAGAAAAATTAAATGTAGATAAAGTTCTCATAAATGGAGATGCCATTTGATACTTTTTAATTGGCTTTTTATTGTACAAAAATTCCCAAAAAGGCTGTGCTTCAAATGAGATATTTGGGTTCAATGTCCAAGATTTAAAAGACCAATCTACTTTGAAATCTTTAATTTCAGATGACTTTACAACTTGTGAAGGGGTCACGCCCATTAGATCAAACACTGGTGCTGCTGGTATGCCAAATTCCGATGGGCTTAACCGCTGGAGATCATTTTGCTCACTAAATAGATTCTGACTATTTGCTTTGAAAGCGATCACAATTAAAATAAAAATAAATACTTGGGTTTTCATATTGTTTTAAATTATGATGCAAAAGTATTTTACAATCCAATCCGATACAATAGCTAGATGTAGCTACCCAAGATGCCTAAAATTTAAGCGTTTTAGGCATGAAAAAAGAAAATAAATTGCCCATGTAACATTTTTACAAGGGTAGGTGATGGGTAAATAAAAGTAATAGTGTAAAGCCTATTTTTGTAGTTGTAGTTTTTTGTAAATGCCTTTGATATGGCTATTGATTACTTCGTCTTGGAGATTTAATTTTTCGCCTATTATTTTATTGCTATAGCCTAGTGAAATGAGCTGGATAATTTCTGATTCGTTTGCAGATAATGCAGCTATTTCTATTCCTAATTTTCGGGGCTCAACAAAGAAATTCATCAATTGCAATGCCATGCTTGGTGTAATAAAAACTTGACCTCCATACACCTTATCAATGCTATCAATAATATGAGTGATAGAAGCTTTTTTTAGAATGTAGCCTTCTGCACCATGTTGAAAAGCCTTAAATATCTTGTCCATATCTTCATACACCGTTTGCATGATGACCTTAATTTGTGGAAATTTATGTTTGATCTTACGTACACCTTCTATACCATCTGCTAGTGGCATTTCTACATCCATTAATACAATATCAGGTTTGGTTTCAGACATGTCTTCGTCCACACTTCTACAATCACTAGCCGAACCTACAAACAACATGTTGTCAGTAAAATCCAGCAAAGTTTTCAGACTTTCTTTTCTGGCATCACTATCATCGTATATAAAAACTCTAATCATGGCATAAAATTAAGTTAAATTCCATAAATATGGAGTGTCTAAATCTAGCTATTCGACGGTACTATTTGTATTTCAATTGTAGTTCCTTTACCTAAAAAAGATGATATTTTATAGGTTCCATTGATGGCTTGACATCTTTTTTCCATATTATCTAAGCCATTTCCTTTTTTTACAATCAATGGGTCAAATCCAACACCATCATCTTGGATGATTAAGATGATTTTTTCTGGACTTTTTTTCAAAGAAATCACCACATTTTTAGCTTTAGAATATTTTGCAATATTATTCATTGCTTCTTTGATGATTAATAATAAATTCCTAATCAAACTGATGTTTTCTGGTAAGATAGTTTCATCTATATCATATTTGCAAGCAATATTCAGTTCTGCAAACAAAAATTGTTGGTAATCTAATAGACGTTGTTTTAGGTTATTATTGCTGATGCCTTTTTCAATTTTTAGACTCCAAATAAAATCTGACAATTTATTACTTATTTCCTTTGATTGGATACTGATGCTATTGAGTATCGCCTCAGTTGCAGATGGTTTAGTCAAAATAGTTTTTTGTGCTAATTCGCTGTAAATCAAAATACTACTCAGACTAGCGCCAATATCATCATGTAGATCCATGGCAATATTTCTCCTGTACTCTTCTTTCTGTTCTTGTAGCATTAGCTCTTGTTTGTATTGGATGGTCTGCAGCTCTATCTCTTTTTCTTTAGCACTTTGCTGTGCAGTTATGATTTGATTTTTTATTCTTGTAGACATTGCTACCGAAAATATGATCAAGTCAGTGATAACTCCTACCAATATAAAATGATACGGAACAATGCGATATTCTCTTAAGTCAAAAAACATGGATGTAAAACTCATCAAACCAAAAAAGAAATAGATCATCGTAGCCAATCGAATATAGATAAGTATCTTATTATTTTTGATCCTAAAACTTTGCCAAAACATCACAATAGCAAGCGCAAAAATCAATATCCTCACACCGATAAAAATATAAACATTGTCCATTCCGAAGTAAAACACAACTAACTGAGTAGGCAAATACAAAAGCATAAGTAATAAAGTTGACTTGATGATTTGTACCAATAAACTATGCTCCTTTTTGTCAAAACCAATCGCATTAGTTGTATAATAAATATAAAAAAAGTAAGTCAAAATCTCCAGAGATTCCTTAATTATATTGACATACAAAGGCAAGTCAGGAATAGCGTAATAAAATAAATGGATATAAATAGCTAATGTCAAATAACAAGTCTGTGAAAACAAATATAGACAAAAGTCTCTAAGTAAACTGTCCTTATATTGAAAATATGAAACGATATGATAAGACAGTAATATGACAGTTGCACCAAAGGTAAATATATAGGGCAACATTTTTACCAATGCATCAAAAGAGTAGGATTCACTCATTATACATCATTTGATCATTGATTTTAATAATTGGCTTTTCTGAATTGACAAAAATTTCTATGCTAAACTCCGTATATGAATGAGCATCTATAGCTTCTTTCATCGCTGCCTTTATTCTGATCAAACCTTCTCTTAAAAAAGATTCTGTAAGTTGAACTTTATAAAATTCTGGTAGAACCTTCAAGATCAAATCTATTTGTTTTGGCACCAATATCTCGTGGCTATAATTTTTTATTCTAGTCAAAAAAGCTTCATGATGATTGTCTTCCTGTAAATTAGCTAACCAAATAATGTCCCCAATATCGTCCATGATACTTTGCCCTAGACTTGCTATTCGTTCTATATACTCTTTACTCTTTTCGGGATTAGTTTCCATAATTTTGGCAGACAAATCTGCAAAAACATGGATACTACTCAAGCTTGCTCCGACTTCATCTTGTAAGTGTTTATTCATTGATGCCAATGCTTGCTCTCTTTTACTTTCTTTCTGCAAGATATTGTGTTGGATCTGGAGCAACTCTTTATTTTTTTCACTTTCTTCGGTAAGTAGTTTTTGAGTGATTACCTTCTCTTGATTGATAAGGTAACTACGATATCCGAGTGCAGTAGAAAACAATAAAATATCTATAAAACAACCAATAAAATAAAGTTCCAGCTCATGCATTCCTAATATATTTGATTGGGTATAAACGGAGATTACTGTCAGCAAACTGAAAGTTGCATAAAAGACACCACCCAAAATAATTATTCTTACAAAAGTAGTTTTCCGCGCTATAAATGCTCCCGACAATCCCGTAAATGCAAGGACCAATAAAATGGATTTTGTAATCAGAAAAAAAACTCTCTGCATGGCTACTTCATCTGTGCATAGGACTTTGTAAACATGTATGATAAAAAATATAGCAATGGTGTAGTAAAATGCAATAGCAGTAAACTTGACAATCCTTGCATTATTATGAATATCAAGTACTTGTGCTATAAAATACACATAACTAAAGAGCATAAACAAGATCATAGGATGGTCAAAAACATGAGCAATTGTGGGCTCCGTATTGCTGAAAGAATCATAATGCGTTACCTTACGAAAAATAAGATATATGACTACAGAAAACAAATAGTTGGAATACAAAATCAGGAACTTATCTTTCTGTTGTATATACAAAATGACATGATAGACCAACATGATTGCCGCAGCTCCCATGACAAACCATTCAATTCTTGAATCCGGTAAAGCAGCTAATATCATGTAAAATGGTTTTTACTTTTAAGCGCATATGAAACGGCTTCTCCTAAAGAATGTACTTGAAGTTTTTCATAGATTTTTTTGATATGATTATTGACCGTGCCATAGCTGATATCCATTCTGTCAGCGATCATCTTGTAACTATCCCCTTCAGAAAGATACTTTAATACCTCAGCTTCTCTAGGTGTGAGGCTCTCCATTTTGTGGTCACTCGGTGTAGGTTTTTTGATAAAAGTCATGACTTGCATCGCCACGCTTGGTGTCATGAATGCGCCTCCATTATACACTTCTATGATGCTCTCTATGATGTGATTGATAGAAGCCTTTTTAAGTATATAGCCTTCGGCGCCATTTCGAAGCGCATTAAAGATCTTGTCACTATCTTCGTACACAGTTTGCATGATTATTTTGATATGCGGAAATTTATTTTTTATCCTACGCACACCTTCTATACCGTCAGTTTCAGGCATTTCAATGTCCATAAGTACGACATCAGGCTTTGTTGTCTGCATATCAATTTCAGCATTCGTACAATTGGCAGCGCTGCCTACATAATTCATTACTTCAGTAAGTTCTAATAGTGCTACAAGGCTATCTCTTCTAGCATCATTATCGTCATATATAAATACATTTATCATCTTACAAAAGTACTTTATTTTTAATTAAACATGGTGTCTAATTCTAGCTATTGGGATCCTGCAAGTTATACATGTTCCTTTTTCTGCACTAGAATCAATCTCAAATATAGCATTTATATCAGCGGCTCTTTTTTTCATATTGTTAAGCCCATTTCCGGGTTTGGATATTTCGATTCCCTTTCCATTATCTCTGATCGAAACAACCAGGTACTTTTCTTCTTGCTTAATAGCAATATGCGCTTCGGATGCTTTACTATGTTTTGCAATATTGTGTATAGCTTCCTTGATTATTAGTAATACGTTTTTGCGCAATTTAGGTTCATTTATTATTTCTTCAATATGGTCTGACATATCGATTTCGCAATACATATTTTTTACATAAAGAAGCTCATTGACAAGATCCTTTATTTTATTGTTAAAATTAAAACGCCCATCAGATATCGGTTTAAGACTCCATATGATGTCTTCTATACGGGTCATAAGTTCGGTTGATTGTGTAGATATTTTTCCAACCATTTCTTTACTTTTTTCAGGAGAAGACTCATGGTATTTGCTGGCTAACTCACTATATACAGAAATGCTGCTTAAAGTAGATCCAATATCGTCATGCAAGTCCGCTGAGATTCTATTTTGTTCTTCTTGAACCGCCTTTTGCTGCTCCAACATTTTTCGTTTTTTCATCTGAGTGTAGATCAGGTAAAAGACTACAGCCAAGATAAAAATGATCACAAAAAGTAAATATTTTATAATGTCATTTTTCAAGTTCAAGGCTTCTGCTACATTTTTTTCGTATTCGAGTGATAGTATTTTATTATCCTTTTCTTTGGTTCTATTTGTAGCATCTAGTTGATTGGTGAGCGTTGCAATATTTTGTCTATGAAGGCTATCTTGAATGATATTTTTTGTTCTTATCGCTTCGAGTGCACCTTTATAGTCTTTTTGCGTTTCCAACAATTCAGCTTTAAGTTCGTATGCCATTAATTTATTACTCAAGTTACTACCTTTGTGCTGGAAACAGGAGTCGAGATAAATTTTACTTCTTGTAAGGTCGTTTTTAGCAAAAAATGCTTTTGCCATATCATGGTAAAAAACATCAAGCATATACAACTCGTCAGTTTTTTTGGCAATATCAATAACTTTTGAAAAATATGTAATCGCTTGCGCATAGTTTTTTTCTAAGAAATATATTTCACCTAGTCCCTGATAAGTATATAAAATTGAAGATAGTCTTTTTTGATTTTTTAATAACTTGAGATAAATATTTTTGGCATCATTAAGTTTGCCCATAGAAATATTCCATTTAGCTATTGCTTGAAGGCAAAGATTAATTTGTGTGCTATCCTTGTATTCCTTTGCTGTTTGATAAGCACCATTTAAATAATTAATACTTCTATCTTTTTGGCCTTGTCCGTTAAAGATATCTGCAATAATCAGTTTTATATACACACTCAATTTTCTTATTTCGGGGTCGGATGATATTGTATTTACACTATCTGCTTTCAAAAAATACTTAAAAGATGCTTCTGACTTTCCTAAAGAGTGATTGATTCTACCCTTTATTTCAAATACATTTCCCAACAACCTTTTATTATCGATAAGTTTTATTTTTTCAAAAGCTTGACTAGCAAATTCATCAGCCCTTTCAAAATCACCTATATGATGGTATAAATTTGCCAAAAGCGTCATTGTATTGACCACGTCATTGGTATTATTCGGTTTCCTATCTTTTTGGAGGGAAATTAAAAACCATTTTTCAGCTTCTGAAATCTGTCGTTGAAACCAATGATATTCACCCACTTGAAAAGCAAAATGAGCGGCAGATATATCATCCTTAGATACTTGAAATTTTTGAATGAGACTATCCACTTTACTCATTTTTTCATAGTCCAATAAGTAGTTCTTTTCATTCAACGCAAATAGGGGCTTTGATGCTAAAAAAAACAATAACATAAAGCATTTTAAAATGTATCGAAATCTACTTATTGTCATATAATGTGTGTGCAATAACTGATCGTTTTTAATAAGACAAATCTAAGATAATATCTGCACAACTTACACCTTCCTATCATTTTAAATATTTTTACTCACGGCAATAGTGTCACTGCACCTTTATTAGTAAATAAACTGCTAACCCCATCTAGATATACAGCGCTACCCGTTATGTTTTTCATTTGCACATTGCCAGTAACATTATTCTGAAAAAGTCCACTCATGACTACATTCACACCATGATTTCCTATCAAATCTATTGTCCCAATATTGACCGTGGCATTATTTATAAATTTGCTATTGGCATCAGAAATCAATACAGCGTCTCCTATCGATGCAACAATTTTATTTATAGTAAATGTGCTACCTAGATTATTATTAAATTCTGAACCTGTAAGCAACAGCAAACCTCCTGCATTCACACTGTTTTGATTGCCAATGTGTATTGTTCCATTGTTAAATACTTTTGACAAACTCTGTAATGACATACCTGATTGTGTAGAAACTCTATTGACTTCAATAACGCCACTCGACTGATTCGTCAGGGTAGATGATGAAGACATCACCATGCCAAATCTGCTTATATTGGCAAGGTTACCAATCTGAATGATATTACTGTTTGTCAATGTGGCACCACTCATCCTAAAAGCAATTCCTTCATTGGCAGCTGTGCTAAGTATATTATTGATGGTCAAAGTACCTGTTGTACCATTGGTCATGGTAGTACCAGTATTAAGCAAAATACCAAATCTATATATGCCCGCGATATTTCCTACATGGATATTTCCTTGATTGGTCAGTGATGATCCCGACCCTGATGCTACCAAACCATCACCTATGGGAATATTATTTACTTCGACCAATCCACCAGCCAAATTATTGAATTGACCACCATTCAAGGCAAAAATACCATTCCTATTGACAATTGCTAATGAACCTATTTTCAGTTGACCAGCATTATTTAGTATGGCACTAGGATTTTCTAAAACTACACCATCAAAAGTATTGACTCTATTTATACTAATAACACCACTACTTTGATTGGTGAAATTTGCAGGCGCTAAAACATAAATACCATACCGACTTACATTAGCAGTGTTGCCCAGGTTTAAATTAGCACTATTCGTAAAACTACTACCCGAATTCATATAAATACCGAAACCTTGACCCGATGAAGTACTTGTAATGGTATTGATATCTAACGTACCACCATTGTTCTGAAATATACTAGAATTAAATAGTGAGATGCCTATCCGTTTCACAATATTCAAATTTCCTATGTTAATCAAACCACTATTGATAAATGATGTACCCGTACCACTTCCAGATATAGCATCAAAATTGGTGATATTATTAATCTGAACATTGCCTGTGCTTTGATTATTAAAAGTGCCACCCGCAGCATACAAACCATAATTCAAAACGGGTGACGAATTACCAATTTGTATAGGGCCCTTATTGATAAAAGTACACAAACTTCCTGTATAAATACCAATCCCATTGGTCGTACCATTAATATTATTGATGTGGATGGTTCCGTTGACGTTATTGGTAAAATTGCTTGATGCCAATAAGGTGATACCAACATTTTTTACAGCTAGTAGATTTCCTATTTGCAACATTCCATTATTGGTAACAGCAGCACTTGCTCCAGTCAATAATATACCATCAAAATTTGCTACATTATTTATTTGAATGATACCGGCACTTTGATTGATTAGGGTACCTGGTGACTGAATATACATGCCATATTGGATCAAACTAAAATTGATACCTAGATTGATTTGACCACTATTTGTAAACCCTGCATTGATATAGATGCCTACTCCTTGAGATGCGCCTATACCTGTTACATTGTCGATGTGTAAAACACCAGTAGTTTGATTATTAAATGTAGCCAAACTAGTAAGAAAAATGCCCATTCGTTTGATAGCACTGATATTGCCGATCCTAATGATGCCACTATTACTTACTGACGTGAAATCATCTGACAAAGATAAACCATCAATATTGGTAATATTATTAATTTCAATGACGCCATTGCTTGAGTTGGTCAGACTTGCTTCAAAAAACATGGAGATACCTCTATTGCTTACTGCACTCGTATTTCCGATCAACAAACTACCACTATTAGACAAACTGCTATTACTACTCATATAAACACCTACGCCTTCTGTAGATGCAGTATTGGTGATTCTATTGATAGTGGTGGTAGCACCATTGTTATTAGAATATTGACTATTAAGCTCCATTGAAATACCTCTGTTGAGTAAAGGACTCAAATTACCAATATGGATTATGCCATTATTCACGACATCCGACAGTTGCATATAAAATCCATCTCCAGCAGGGATATTATTTACTTGGATATTTCCTGTACTTTGGTTTGTCAGTGTACAATTGTTGTCCATTACAAAACCAGCACTATTTACTGCTGTTGTACTTCCTATATCTATATTTCCAGCATTGGTCACTTCACAATCTAGATTCATTGTAAATGCTACTTCAGAAATATTATTGATGTGGATAGAACCAGAAGATGTATTTATAACATCTGCTGATTGCACCATAGCTATGGCATGTCTACCAACACTTCCTCCATTACCTATATTGATGATGCCATGATTGGTCAAGGCTACCCCAAAATCCAATGTCACTGCATCTAATGGCGAATTACTGATACTCAACGATGCGTCAGTGCTGACAGTAAGTGTGGCAAATGACTCTAATACTATACTAAGTGCCTCCGCATTTACATTGGACGGTATAGTGACGTGTCTAGCGAGACCACTTATGATGACATCTGTAGTGGCGTCAGGCACTACACCAGTGGACCAATTACTAGGTACATCCCAATTCCCTGTAGTAGCTACCCATGTTGCCGTAGCCATCGATATTTTTTTGGCGGATAGCGATTTTAACGCACTAGCCTTGGTATTGGACATTGGATTTCTTGGCGCGAGATGATGCTGTATTCCCACATTCCCAAAGACAGTTTTCATGCCCAAAAAACACATCAGAAAAGTCAAAGCTACATTTTTCATATTATTATCTAATTTTAAATTGTCAATTATGATGAGTTGATAATCGATGCAAAATTAAGTGGGCATCAGACAATGCACAATAGCTAATTCTAGGCATACACCTTACAATAAATCTTAAAAGCTACAGATAAAAGCTTTAATCATCAACCATTTATAAGGCTTTATCCTTATCCAGGGAAGTTTATTTTTGTATCATAATCAAAGAAATTCACTGTAAATCAACCAAATAAACTACTTTTGCTTCATGATCGTAATAGTGAACTAATATACCTTTTAAGCAATTTGTAAAATATATTGTTACATACTTATCATGTTTGTCAAACAGTCAAGATCGAAATCAACCACTTATGCCCATATCGCAATCGGATCAGCTCTTTAATCTCGTAAAATCGCTCACCAAAGCAGAAAAACGAAATTTCACCTTTTATTCTACCAGAATTCAGGATGCTGATACATTGAAATATATCCACCTATTCGAATTGCTCGATAAACAAAAAGTACTCGACGAAAACCAAATCTTAGCCAAACTCAAAGACGTCGATAAAACCCAATATTCTAATCTCAAACGTCACCTGTACAAACAACTCATGGTCAGTCTCCGTATGATACACATACAAAAAAAGACCGACATCCAAGTACGCGAATACCTCGACTATGTAGATATCCTGTACGGAAAAGGACTCTACATCCAAAGTCTAAAAATCCTGGATAAAGCTAAAGCACTAGCCGAAAAATCCAATAATGATCTTCTGTCACTCGCCATCCTAGAAACAGAAAAAAATATAGAATCGCGACACATCACACGTAGTGGTACAGACATGGTACCCGATCTCATAGAAAAAAGTGTCGCTAAAATTAAGACCATAGAAGGCGTCACCAAACTATCCAATATCCGTATCCTCCTGCATAGTCATTACATCAAAAATGGCCATGTCAAAAATCAGGAAGAACTAGATGCCTTTACCACAGAATATGCTTGGGTGCGTGAATACAACCAAGACACTACCCTATCCTATTACGAAAAAATCTACCTCTACCAGTCGCTCGTGTGGTACTACTACATCGTGTTAGACTTCGAGAATTGTCTCATCAATGCAGAACATTGGGTAGCCTTATTTAACGAGTCGCCGGAACTGATCAATGAAGATCCCGATCTCTACATGCGTGGCTACCACTACATACTCACGTGTGCATACAATCTAAAATATACCGAAAAATATACCAAGTACCTAGACGAACTCGAAGACTTCCGCAACGAGCGATACGGACAGTTCAATAATAATTCGCAGATCATTTCATTCTTATACGTGCATTATGGACGTCTTAACAAATACTTCCTATCGGAACAGTACACCGAAGGACTAAAAGTGATCCCATCTACGCTCAAACGCCTGCAAAAATACAAGTACAAACTTGATGCTCACCGTGTCTTAGTTTTCTACTTCAAAATCGCATGGATGCACCTCATGGCAGGCGATAATACCACAGCCATCAAGTATCTCAATCAGATATTCAACATGGAAGTAGGCTCCCTCCGTGAAGATATACAAGGCTACAGTCAACTCATGTTCCTCATGGCGCACTACGATGCTGGGAATTACGAGATCATGGACTACCTAGTAAAAGGTGCCAAACAGTTTTTTGACAAGATGCACGAGACCAATACGCTTCAGATCAAGACCCTAGCATTTTTCCGCAAGGTAGTGAAGCTACCTATCAGCGACCGCAAGAAATTCATACAGCAGTTTTATAACGACCTGCAAGCCCTAGAGCAAGACATCTTCGAGCAGCGGTCTATGTTGTATTTGGATATTATTAAATGGTTGGGGAGGAAGGTGTGAAAAGTATCTCTTCACTCCAACCTAAACGTAACAGGCAACGTATACAACACTCTCACAGGTTTCTCATTTTTGTATCCGGGATTCCATGGGGGCATATTGGCTATTACTCTGGTGACTTCGTCTTTTATGCTTTGGCAGATACCTCTTATCACTTTGACATCGACTACACTCCCATCTTTGTCTATGGTAAACTGTGCAATGGTTTCACCTGAAACATCATTTTCTCGAGCTTGTCTTGGATATCTCAGACTTTTATAGACATATTCCAGCATAGTTTGATCTGCACATTTTTTCCTTTCTACTAGATCTTCTTCCATACAGGAAGCCATCATTGGCATTACTTCTTTGACTGTTTCTATGGTCTTTTGCCTTGTCTCAGAAAATATTGTGTCCGCACGGTACAGCCCTTCATTCACTACCATACCAAGCGAGTCATACTCTATAAATGGACCATCTTTTTGGTTATTTGTGTAATTATAAATGGCAGATAATTCTCCTTTTTTATTTATTTGCTTCCACACTCCTTCTTTTTTTCCTTCGTTGTACATGCCCTTACTACTGCCTATGTACCATTCTCCCACTTCTTTTCCATCTTTATATTGTCCATCTGCTACGAGTGTACCATCATCATACCATTCTTTGTAAGGACCATTTTTTTGTTTAGTCACTTTATCATAATGAAAATATTGAATCATCTGTTTTGTCTCTGGAAAAAACTGCCTATAGACAATTGTTCCATCTGGTTTTTCGGAGACTACGTTATGGTATTTAGTAAATACTTCCTTTTCATCACTATCCAAAAACCTATTGTACTTACCCTTAAACGTTGACATCTGTGACACATGACAAGATGTAATCATAGTTAGTGTAATGATGCAAAAAAGTAAATTCTTCATGATTCAAATTTTGCACAAATATAATTAAACTGATCATATCCAATTAGTCAGAAATCACATTATATAGATTTTAACAAAGATTTAGTTGTTCTTGAACAACAGTACACCATTTCTAAACATCATATTTTTTTTTTAGCGAGCCACACAGCAGAACTACATAAAAAACGCTAGTCTTAACCATACTACTATAAAGCTACTAATTATATCGTCCCTAAGGGTCTAAAAATTATACCTCTATTTTTTTCTACCCATATGCCGTACCTAATGGTAATTTATGTAATCAGCCAGAACAATAGAAATTAATTAAGAAATATAAGCAATCTTGAACAGCTTTATAGGCATCAACACGAAAAAAAGTGGCAAAAAATAATTTTTATAAAATATACAAAGAAGTTATCCTTTCAAGCTTTTTAGGATTATTTTTGCATAGTGTAAAGTTATTGTAGGATTATTTAATTAACCTGTGTAGCTATTTTAGGACGAGACATCAAGTATTGTTCCCCCGACGTTCTCCCGACCATTGACCGACCATGTCCCGACGTTCTCTCGATGGAACACCGTAGGAACTCCATAGATACTCCATACTTACTCCGTATCAACTCCCTACATGCTCCGTACACGTTACGTATGTAATCCCACCACATTCCCACCGAGTTCCCACTGAGTTCCCACCGAGTTCCCACGAGTTCCCACTGAGTTCCCACTAGATCCCACTAGCGTCGACTGACGTTCTATAGCATTACTATGGTTGGATGTAAGAATTATTTTCATTTAGGAAACTAATATAGACCAAAGAATGGAAAAAATTCCACTATCATGGCCATCTAGTCTTTTATGTTAATCAATGTAATCTGAAGATTTATTTACAGTATAGCTTGTACTAAAGAATAGCAAACATAAAATTAGGATGCATCCATTAAAATCGACAACCCTAAAAGGCAAAGCTAACATTGTAGAAGCAAACTCCCATTACTTTAGCGAAAGCCACAACTCTGCACATATTATCAACTTCTACATCATCAACAAGTAGAATAAATCAACCAATACTACGTTGGACTTATGTACCTTAATTGGTTTGTCGTATTGATCAAAAAAGCTAATTTGGGTCGAATGAAGTATAGAAATCTTTTAACGCAGAGTATGGATTCTGAAGGAATTTCCTTTTTAACAAGCACCTTATGTTAATCATTTAGTTGTACCAATATCATGGTCAAATACTATATCCGACTTGATAATTCTAAATTAACATTATTGTAAATTCCTAATATGAATTACCTTTGCAAAAAAAAACATTTAATTAAAATCTAAAACCATTAAAAAAATGAAAATCTTTAACACTATTTTCTTCTATTTTGTATTTTTACAAACACCATTTTTACAAACCTTCACTAAATATGATTTTGCAAACGAAGAACAATTTAATTCTGGGGCTAATGTAGCAGATTTAAATAGTGATCAATTTCCTGATATAATTATTGGAGATAGGTCAGAAATAAACATGTATATTAA
Organism: Saprospiraceae bacterium; assembly: GCA_035299145.1. Lineage (GTDB taxonomy): Bacteria > Bacteroidota > Bacteroidia > Chitinophagales > Saprospiraceae > OLB9. Next base: position 221,700 of record DATGWZ010000017.1, on the reverse strand, counting down.
CAATAAAAACGGTAAAACATTTAATAAATTTTTATTGACCACAACTAGTGCGTGGAAAAGCAGTTTTGCTACAATTGATATCGATGGTGATAATGATATTGACATTTTGGTTGGTGGTGAAGGTAAGGTGATTTTGTTTAGAAATATAAGCACTTCATCAGAAATAAAATTTGAAAAAGCTCCTGAAGATTTTTACAACTTTTCTAGTTTGACATCTAGTGTTCCGATTTTAGCCAAAAGCGATGTTAATAATGATGGGAAAACGGATGTGGTAGTATCCTATGGATATACAGACGTTTTATTTCAGAGAGAAAACTATGTATTTAGTAAAGTCCAGATTACAAACGATATTAATAGTAATGTGAGAACTTTAGAAGTGGAAGACCTAAACAATGATGACAAATTAGATATTATCTTAACTACAGGTAATACGAATATTGACTTTTATATTAACAATGGTAATGAAACCTTTTTAGCTAGACGTAGTATTTATGGCAGTAGTTTCAAAGATTTTGTAGTAAGTGACCTGAATGGTGATAATTATAATGATGTTGTTACTTTTGATTATGCTTGGGATAGCCATATGAAAATTTTTGAGAATGAAAAGTCCACAGATGTTAGTTTTAGGGAGAAAAAGATCACTTCTAATTTTTTTTATAACTTTTCATCTCTAGCAAAAGGTGATTTTAACAATGATGATAAAGTTGATTTTGTTGTAGGCTTTGAGCAAAATGTGGGCCTAACCTTAATCACAAACACAAGCAATAATTCTAATTTTAATTTCAATTTTACAAATTTATCAGAGTCAAGTGGTAACTCAATTGACTTGTTTGTTATTGATTTAGATGTAGATGGTGATGATGATATTCTACATCTTCCTAGTTATGGTGGCTTTAGTCTTTATTTAAATGGAATAATTTCTAACACCAAAGATGATGTTTTGAATGACGTTTCCATTTTCCCTAACCCAGTTTCTTCGACCTTACAAATTAAAACTACCAATCCATGCTCAATAAATTCTGTAAAGGTTTATGATTACCTAGGTACGAGTCATCAAGTTTTATATCAAACATGTGATTCAAACATAAATGTAGAACATTTGACAAAAGGTACATATTTTATCGAATTAATGGAAGGCACAAGTAGAAAAGTAGCAAGATTTATTAAAATGTAAAACAAGTTGCTAGAATAAGCATCACATCTCAAACCCAATAGCATTATTCACCATTTGGTAACGTACATCTAGCACACTTGCATTGATAAATAGTGTGTCAGGTGTTTTTATTTGGCCATAGGCTTCATGTATGTGGCCACAAACGTGAATCTTGGGTTTGAGTATGTCAATTTTGGATTTTAATTCCTCGCAGCCTACATGAAGACCACTGACTGTCTGATCGAGTATGCCAAAAGCAGGACCATGTGTGATGAGCATATCGGTATGATCTGGTATCAAGTCCCAATGGTTTTTGATGTCTTCACCGCGTTGCCTATTAAAAGCCCAATCATAAAACCAAGGCGATACTGGTGAGCCCCAAATGGACATGCCTTCCATATTTGCACCACTATCATTTAGGTAAATGACATTTTCTGGCAGAATAGATTGTATTGTAGCGACATCTTCTTGTTCAAAAAAGAAGTCATGATTTCCAGCAATAAAAATCTTGTATTTATAGTCCAATCTCTCAAACCAATCTAAAAACGATCTGATTTCATACTCCGTGCCACGACTACTCACATCGCCAGCATGTATAAGTGCATCACCATCAGGTAAATCCAAGTTGCTATGCTGTCCGTGGGTATCAGAGATGGTGATAAATTTCATTATTAAGTAAGATAATTAATTTTATAACTTGTAAGAATACAAGTACGTAAGGACAGTTTCGCCATTAGTTTTATAAACAACTTCTTTTAATAGACCTTTTTTGTCATATTTAATAAAATCTTCTTTAATATATCCACTTAAAACATCATCAAATGATATGCCATTAGTATCAAGGATTCCGTCTTTATAGTTGCCGTTAGATACTTGTCTAACATAAATTAATCTTTGCTCTTTATCATATTTATATTGCTTTGAAAAAAACATTTCTCCATTTACCCATCTTTCATGTTGAGAGATTAAGTTTTCATTTTTATCGTACACATAGTACCTATTTGATTCATGTTTAGTGCCTACATAATATTTCCTAAACTTAGGAAGTTCTTCTTCAAATTGATAGCTGAAATTCATTTCTATTGTTGTGTCAGGATAAAAATTTGTCAATTTTTCTAAGTGACCTTGGGTATTGTAAATATACTTACTTTCTATATTATCCAAAGAATCAAACACTATTTCTTCTTTAAGTATCATTGAATCTGAGTACTTATACTGATAAATTCTAAAATGATTTTTTGGATTATATGGATAAGGATATTGAGTTTTAGAAATTAAAATAGTATCATTTATATATTCGTATATAACTTTACTAAAGCATCCTACATTGGCACAATCGTAATCTTCATAAAGAACCATACCATGTTTATTTAGATTATATTTACCTGAAGTACCTATAAAAGAACCTTTTATGTATTGGCCAGTTGTTTTACTATATTTCTTAATTTTATATTTTTTTAATAAATCTTGGTTGGGGGCATACATATCTACTTGACAGAATGAAACTGTTGTACCCAAAATTAAAGAGATAAAAAGACATAAAATTCGCATAATAATGCTTTAAAATAAAACATAACAATATTACGAAATAATATTCGAATACATCTTGTCTTCCTATCCCTTTTTCTCTATCTCTTTCAGACTTTCCATTCTATTTCTCACCAAGAAGTCATCTATCGTCTCGAAGTGTTCTATCACTCTTTTTTCCTTAAATTCAAATACCTTCTCAGCTAGACCTTGCAAGAAATCCCTATCGTGCGATACCAAGATCAGCGTCCCGTCAAATGCAAGTAAAGCTTCCTTTAATACATCTTTTGATTTGATATCCAAGTGGTTGGTAGGTTCATCGAGAATAAGAAGATTCACAGGTTCTAAAAGTAGTTTTACCATGGCCAATCTCGTCCGTTCTCCACCCGACAACACACTCACTTTTTTGTCGATATCATCACCGGAGAACATAAAACATCCTAATATATTCTTCAACTGTGTTCTTACTTCTCCTTCAGCTACCTCATCTACTGTCTGAAATACGGTGAGCGATGGATCTAGTAGTGCTGCTTGATTTTGTGCAAAATAACCTACTTTGGCATTATGTCCTAACTCACATTTCCCTATAAAATCTATCTCTCCCATGATGGCTTTGATCATCGTAGATTTACCTTCACCATTACGACCTACAAAGGACACTTTTTGTCCACGCTCGATAGTCATGTTGGCATCTTTGAATACGACGTGATCACCATAACTTTTGGACATATGCTGCACAGTCACAGGGTAATCTCCCGATCTCAAAGATGGTGGAAATCGGAGTTTCAAAGAAGAATTATCGATCTCATCTATCTCAATGATGGTCATTTTTTCTAGCATTCTCTCTACGGAGTTCACTTGATTTGCTTTGGAGTAAGTGCCTCTGAATCGCTCAATAAACAATTCACTTTCAGCTATTACTTTTTGTTGTTCTTTGTAAGCCCTTACTTGAGCAGCACGCCTTTCTTCTCTGAGTTGTAAGTAATGTGAGTAATTGGCTTTGTAATCATAGATTCTACCCATGGTCACTTCTATGGTACGATTGGTGATATTGTCGATAAATGCCTTATCATGGGATATTACCATAACGGCTTTTGCCTTATTGATCAAGAAGTTTTCGAGCCAAATTACGGACTGAATATCTATGTGGTTGGTAGGCTCATCGAGTAGGATCAGATCTGGTTTTTTCAGAAGGATTTTGGCAAGTTCGATACGCATTCTCCATCCACCACTAAATTCACTAGTCGCTCTATTGAAATCTTCTCTGACAAATCCCAATCCCAACAAGGTTTTTTCTACCTCTGCATCATAATTAATGTCTTCGAGTGAGTAAAATTTTTCACCAAGCTCTGATGACTCTTCTATCAACTTCATATAATCATCTGACTCATAATCCGTCCTAGTCTCTAGCTCGCTATTAAGAAAAGCCATTCTATCACGCATCTCAAATATCTGCCCAAAAGCCTTGAGCGTCTCTTCAAATACTGTACAATTATCATCTGTCAATAAATGTTGTGGCAAGTAAGCAATTACAGCATCTTTTGGCGCACGAATATGCCCACGTGTGGGTTTCTGAGCACCTGCTATGATCTTCATCATGGTGGACTTTCCAGCACCATTTTTACCCATAAGGGCTATTTTATCATTTTCATTAATGACAAAAGATACATCGCTAAACAAGGTGCTACCACTAAATTCTACTGCCAATCCATCAACAGATATCATACTTTATTTTTTTTGAAGCCGCAAAAGTAAGAAAAAGATACAAATCGACCATATTAAATTATAGCCTGTATGCACCTATTTGCCACAATCTGTCTTTCGTCTAGTGTCCACAATACCCATAATCTGCCAAGTTCCTGCCAATTTGCATAGTGTGAAAACATTGACACCACAATGACTAAAGATATCATTGATAAAAAACTCATAAGGGGTCCAAGCGATAGCCATATCACCATCGATCTTTATTTCATAGCTTAGTAATCGTTCATCGATACGAACGTTCTCTATTTTGATGCCTGTCAAAGAGATAAATTCTTGGGCAGTTTCGTGGATGATTTTTGTCTCTCCTGTTTTTGATTTCACAATACTTTTTAAAAATGCGTCCTTGGATAGCACACTTTTGACCTTTGTAGAGTCAAAAGATTCCATACTTTCAAATAATAAGTCAATGGTAGTTTTTATAGCCAAAGTATCCGATTGTGCACTCAAACCATCATGATTAGCAAATAAAATGCTGATAATCATGATATATTTAAAGTAAAAACTGATTTCATTCTTAAAAAAGGACATATTCTAGTATTTTATTATTTATTTTGCATTTCGAAAGGCGATTAGTGACTTTATACCCACAAATTTGCAACAAATTAAGTCTTTTTTTATTTCGATAGTAATATCATTTGTCTAAAATAATTTCCATATGTCTGAAAAGACACAAGTTACACCATACGCAGACAAAGACGTGTCCAAAAAAGGTCAGGTCACTTCCATGTTTGACAAAATAGCTCCTTACTACGACAATCTCAATCGAGTGTTGTCTCTAGGGATAGACGTTCTATGGCGCAAAAAAGCCATCAAACTACTTCAAAAAGAGTCACCAAAAAGCATTTTAGATATTGCCACAGGTACAGCAGACCTTGCCATCGAAGCAGCCAAAGTCATCCGTCCTGACAGAATAGTAGGCATGGATATTTCAGCCAATATGCTAAAGATAGGTGATGAAAAAATCATCAAAAAAGGTCTAGACAAGATCATTTCACTCGAGATTGGTGATAGCGAAAACCTAAAATACGACACAGGAAGTTTTGATGCTGTCATGGCTGCATTTGGTGTCAGAAACTTTGAAAACTTAGAGAAAGGCCTTGCCGAAATGCACAGAGTATTGCGTCCGGGTGGTACTATCATGGTACTTGAATTTTCGAAACCAAGACATTTCCCATTAAAACAACTCTTCAATACATACTTTAAATACATTTTGCCCGTTATAGGCAAGGTAAGATCTAAAGACGAAAAGGCATACAAATATCTTTATGAGTCTGTACAGGTATTTCCTGATTACGAAGATTTTACCAGTATTTTGAGCAAATTGGGATTTACCCATACAAGTTATAAAGTTTTAAGCGCAGGAATATGCACCATTTACTTGGCAAAAAAATAGTTTTATTATCTCTTTTGATAGGTAGCGCTCATCTGATATTCGGTCAGATAGGGGGTAGAGATAATTACAACTTCAGAGGTTTTAACAAAAAAGCCTACTATTTTGGTATTAATATTGGATTTAATAATTCAGGTTATAAAATCCAACAATCTGGTTTTTTTATAAATAATGATTCCATTAGAGTCACCGAAGGAAATAGTTCTGTAGGTGTCAATATGCATATGGTGACCAATCTTAAACTAGGTGATTACTTTGACTTCAGGTTCTTACCAGGTTTTTCATTTGCACAGCGAGGTATTGAATTTACACCTGTAAAATCGGATGGACCACCTATTGAAAGAAAACTAGAATCGGTATTTTTTGAGTTACCCTTCCATATTAGATTCAAATCAGAACCTTACAAAGACAAAAGAATGTTTGTGGTAGCCGGACTGAAATATAGCTATGACGTACAGACCAATTCCAAGTCAAGACAATCCTTAATTAAGATTGCACCACATGATTTTCAGTACGAGGTAGGTTTGGGTATTCAGATGTTTTACCCATATTTTATCTTCTCTCCTGAGATTAAGTTTTCTAGAGGTTTAGGAAATATATTGTTATACGATCGAGGTCAAAACGAAGCAAGGGTATTGGAAAATGTAGTGTCTCAAATATTTACTATTTCATTTAATTTTGAAGGATAAAACTTTTTTCTTAGCCTCTCATTTTATCTAATAGTTGGCTTAGTTGTTCATATTCTTTATCAGTCAGCGTCTTAAGTTGCATATCTGATTCATTGACATCATAAGATATTTTTTCTACCGTTTCATGCCCTTTAGAAGTCAAAGAAATATCCATTTTTCTTTTATTACCAGGACAAACACCTCTTGTCACTAGACCTAGATTTACCAACTTACTTACTAATCTTGTAAGATCACATCCTTTATCAAGCATCACTTCCTTAATATACCCTGGTGAAACTGGTTCAGGATATTTTCCTTTCAATATTCGCAGTATATTAAAATGATTGCCTTGTATCCCATGTGATGCAAAGATATTCACATGTGTATCCCTAAAATAATTTGCAGTATAAATAAGGTTTATATAGGCCTTTTGGAATGGGCTTTTAAATTTCTCTTGCCTTATGACTTTTTCTATCTCCACGGTTATTATTAACTTTGCATACTATTAAACATTGCCTTCCACACCATATAAAAGTATAGAAGACAACGTTATAAACAGTAAAAAACGACCTTTGGTTGTCAATTCTAGATCCTACTATTCTTCAAAGTAAATAAAGCCAGGAGCTATACCCGTAGCGAATCGACCAGTAGCGTTGGTTTCAGGATTGATAAAAAGTATTTCCCCAGCAGAGGTAAAATCTTTTGCATCAGCTAAAAATATTCTATTGGTAGACGATTGGTAATTGATTCCATAAAAGTATCCATCATAAATCGATTCTTCTTCGAAGGTACTGTCTGTAATATCGTGGGCAAATACTTTATTGTCCATCAAAAAGTACATTCTATCTCCATCTTTATCTACTACAAGACCATTTGGACTGAGTGCTATCCCATTAGCATCTTTGCCAAATATAAATGAATCTACCTTCTCATCATCCCTAAGTCTATGTAGAGAGCCAGGTGTATTATTTTCTGGTTCAAAAGCAAAATTGCCTGTACAAGATACCCAAATATCTCCATTTCTATCTTTTACAATGGAGCTTGGACTGTCACCTACACTTATTGATTTTGATATCTTATTTGTTTTAGTATCAACTACAACAACATTTTGCGACGATTGTCCATAAGGGGAGTTTAGTGTTACGTAAAGTTTGTCGCCAGTAAAAAGCAAGTTTTCAGGAAGATTTGATACACTTATCGATGCAGAAATGCTAAGATTTTTGGTATCTACCTCATTTATTCTTCCAGATGCAAAATCACTATTGTAAGATGTTACGTACAATTTGCTACCATCCGTAGCAAAATACCTTGGTAGTTCGATTGGAATTTCGCCAATTATTTTAAAATCTGCTGCATTGACCACTTGGATTTTTGCAGCATTATTGACAGCGATAAAATACTTATTGTCAAATTTTATCATGGACTGAGCGATATTTCCTAAGACTTTACCACCATTTTGTATAGCAAATAAGTCGTTGATTAATATATTATTAGCTTCGTTACGGTAGGTAATAGTACCTGTTCCACTTTGAAAAACGCCTTGATTGACTACAAATATACCCGTAGAAAAATTATTATCAAACTGAACTCTATCTTTTTCACAGGAAGAAAAAATAATAACGAATCCTATCAAAACAACTAAAAACTTTTTCATTAAAGTATGATTTTAAATGTTGAAAAATATATTTATTTTATGATTAATGTCATATAAGCGTATATCGTATTGTAAGATTCAAATGTCTTCTTGGCAATGGAAAAAATCTCACAATGGCATAATCTTCATTCAAGATATTCTGCACATTGAGTTGCAGTGTCAAAGCAGAATATTGATATCCCAAATGTATATCTACCAAATGATTGGCAGGCAGTGATGCAGAATGATCCGATGTGTCGTACCTCTTACTTGTAAATCGGTAGGTAACACTAGCATCAAACTGCTTTTTATGCAGGCTAATCACCGTGTTTATTTTGTGTTTTGGGACGTAAATAAGTTGTTTGCCTACTTGATCAGCCACTGTATAATGTTCTAATGCTGTCGTACTATTGAAGCCATAGCTAACACTACTTTTTAATTTAAAACTTTTGAAGTCTATCATTCTCCAAATGTCCATTTCAAGTCCAGTGCTTCTTACTTTTTTTTGATTGATTGGTGAAAAAACACCATTATTTCCTGGCACCCATTGTATCCAATCATTAATGATATTAAAATATAACTTGCTACCAAAATGAAATTTTTGTATATCAAACTTACTTCCAAGTTCGGCTTGGACAATTCTTTCAGTTTTAAGGTTAATGTTTCCACCCGATGGCCAGTACAAATCGTTAAACCCTGGCAAGTTGTAGTTTCTGGCAATATTTAAACTGGCTTTTTTGTAGTTTACCAATATAGATGCTGCTGTTGGCATCCATGCTTTATCCACCAAGTCTTGTCTTAGGGATATCTGACTTATGATCTTATCGCTGATTATTATCTTTTTTGATGCCCCAAAATTGATGGTATGTCTAGTTTTTGTACCCGTGTAAAAATTAGGATAAGCGATATCATTTCTATATTTCAAGAATAGATGATGATCGTTATTTTTGTGCTCCGTAACTTCTATTCCAACTTGATAAATCTCTACTTCTGATCTAGAGTCAATACTAGGTGTGAAGAAATCCAAACCTTCTTTCATATAATGCAAACTACTTGAGAATTTATAGTTTGATGTATAATATTTATGGTTTAAATGCAATCGAAGATTTCTGTCATTTTGTTTTTGATCTACTGGGGCAGAAGTAATACTGACAGGAATATTTCTACTTGCATCTTGCCACCAAAAGTCCATTTCTAATGTATTCTTTGGATTAATGACAAATTGGTTACGGTAGATGATATTTCGATTGTGAAAATCAGTAGTAGTGCGCTTTTTTAATTCATCCCCATCTCTATATGAAAACCGATTTTTATCCAATGAATAACTAACACCGATTTGATGGATTATTCTGCCTGTTTTTATTTCAGATAATACACCCAACATATAGTTTTGTAAAGCGGACACAGAAGTGGTAACTTGTAATTTACCTATATTTTTATGCTCTTCTATATTCATAACGCCAGCCAAACTATTATTTCCTGTTAATGTAGGTGAGCCAAAGCTGTAAAAACTGATGTCTCCCACTAAAGAAATAGGAATAAGATTGTAGTCAAAAGTACCATTTACAACACTCTGAATATTGATACCATTCCATAAAATAGGAAGATGACGTGTGCCCATACCACGATGCAGAAAAGTATGTAATCCTCCTGGAGAACTCATTTGCACCTGACCACCAATGATGTTTTGTAAAAATTCTGGTGTATTAACTAAAATCTTGCCACTATCTTTTTTTTCATAACTTGCTTGGACTAGGTCAAAAGCATATATCTTTTCGCCTTTTATGATCACTGAATCTAACACATGCTGACCAACCAAAGATGTATCTTCGTAAAGGAAAATGATTAATAAAACATATCTGATAAAAAGTCTGGTCAATACTTTACAATTTGCCGAGAAGACAAAGTAGACCAATAGAAAACAACTTGACTATACAATCTGGTGACTGCACATTCATCTATCATGTTTTCTTTTGACCAACCTTTCATCCCGAAAGTCAATACAAAAATACATATTGGCAGGTCTTCTGACTCATTTCACTTTGGGCACCTTCCCATCACATAAAGTATGACAGTGGTATTTTGCCTAAGCTTTTGTTGAAATTTACAGCTACGGGGATAGTTCCGGACTCAAAGATAAAACATCTTTTACACCGGATTCCCTTTTAATGTTTCAAGATGAAATTCACCAAGAAACAACCAATATGATGCAAATGTAGCAATTTAATTCAAAATTGATATTAAATCGCTTCATTCATTTTTCATTATCCAAATCATCTTGCATTGTAAGTGTAGGATTTTATCTATTCCTAACCCAGTTATGGATCAAAAAAAAAGCGCTCAAGGACCATACCAAGAGCGCTTTTTTAAATGTTCAATTATGAATCGCTTACAAGACGGTTACGTCTCCAGCTTTAATTTCTATTTCGTCTTCTAAGTTTACAATTTCTATCTTGTATACGTAGACACCTGGTGTGACTTTGTTAGAGTTAAGCCTTCCGTCCCATCCTTGTGATCTATCACCTGCTGAGATATTTTCTTTTAAGAAAACAAGATTACCCCATCTATCAAAAATACTCATAGACTTGATGCTTTTAATATTTTCAAATCCTTCTACAAAGAATGAAGCATTATTACCATCCGGTGAGAAAATATTTGGAATAGTTATAACAGATACTTTCTGAACTCGTACTGTGATGCAATCATTGATATTACATCCATTATTGAAGTAAACAGTAGCACAGTAAGTCTCGTCTTCTTCTGGCGCAACAGTTATAGTGGTACAATTAGCACCTCTACATACTACAGTTCCATTGGATGATACCCAAACTATAGAATCAACTGTCGATGACAAATTAGATACTGTAGCTGTGAGTTGTGTAGGCTGACCGCTAATGATAGAAGTATTTCCAGTTAATACCAAGGTAGGTTCAGCAGCAGAAGTAATGGTAAATGTTTCATTTGCAGTACAGCTATTTATATCCGTCACCAATATTTGGTAAGATGCTGGTGATAAATCTGCAAGTGGTAAAGTGACTACATTTCCATTAAGGGCATATGTGTACGGAGCTGTACCATTCTCAGCGGTAACAGTAGCTTGACCAAAGTTGTCTTGATAACAATCTGGTTGTACAGTGGTTACATCTACAGTTGGCGTGTCAAATATTTCTACATCAACTTGTCCTGTATAGTCACAACTTTCTTCGGTGAATGAATAGGTCAATGTATACACACCTGGAGACAATTCTGCTGGGTTAAACATACCTGTACTAGATACACCTGTACCAGACCACGACCCAGTGCCAGTCCCATTTGATCCTGTTTGCGTGGATGTCAATTGGAATGCATTGATGACAGATCCTCTACAGAATGATGGGAAAGGTGTAACTGCATTAACTGTAATCGTAGGACACTCCTTGGCTTCACAAGTTTTGGAAGTGGCAATGGCTGGACATGCACATTCACTGATAGGTCTGACTTCAATTTCTGCCATTTCGCCGATCATTAAGTTGTCCAAAAAGAAACTTAAATTACTTTGTACACCTTGCACAACACCATTGATAGACACTTCATACTCAGATGCACATTCTGCAAGTGCTGTCCAGTTATAGGTTATACTTGTTGTTGTTTGTTGACAAGTGATCGTTACTGTATCTAATTCTGGATCTACTAATACATTTATGGAACTCAAACCAGACACACAACTTGCTGTACCTACTAATAATCCTAAAGTAAAAGACCCATCATTTGTGAATGAAATCAAATATCGATTTGGTCCAGCTGGCGAAGATGTGACACCACTAGGCAATTGCCAATTCAAAGGTAGATTAGGTGTTCCCGTGAATGTCACGAAATAATCATCTGAAATACAAACATTGGCAGCTCCTGTAAAGGTAGATATTGGTTGAGCAATGATAGTAATAACCAAGCTAGTATCTTTAGTACAGTTACCATCTACAAGAGAAAAATCAATAGTATGTGTTCCTACTCCAGCTACATTAGGATTAAATACACCTGTGGTAGCATTTACACCAGGACCAGCCCAAGTAATGACTTGGTTTGCAGATTGTAACCCACCTATAATGGTTGCATTGATGTCTATTAATGGAAGGTTATTGCCAAAACAAATTGTTGTATCTGGAACATTAAACCTGATAGATATCGGTGGGCAGTCTGTAGTGCTGCACACTAGCGAACTAGTGACTCCAGGACAAGCATTATTACTGATTGCTTCTACTACAAGCGTATAAGTCTCATTCGTACCTAGTCCTGTCAAGGAAAGTATTGAGTTATTTGTCTGTGGCTGTGGCACATTATTTAATGTGATATTATAACCACTTATATTAGCCACATCATTCCAGTCGAAGGTAAGTACTGTCGCACCTATAGTAGGACAAGTAATCACTACTGGAGCAATCCTTGGCTCAACAGTGACTGGTATCGTCGTAGGTGTAGAAACACACCCATTTCTAGAAGTAGTCAATGTTACATTTTTAACGCCTGGCGCAGTCCATCCTACATTAAATGGTCCACGTCCTGTTGGTGCTGGCAACACTACATCTGAACCAAAATTCCATGTGTAGGTACCACCTGAAGGAATGCTTCCCGTATATTGTATACGAGCAAGACTATCTTGGCAGATGATATCATCAGTTGTAAAGTCTGAAGTTGGTACTTCGAATACATTAATGGTCCGAGAAACTGGGGAAGAAATACAGCCCAAAGCATCTGTATAGTTAAATGTGATAACGTGACTACCTACGCCTGCAACTGCTGGATCGAAAATACCATTTACCATATCAACAATACCTGTACCAGTAAAACGGTAAATTCCATCTGTAGTCACCGTGACCGCTGAATCTTTCACAACTACAAGTGCTGGGTTAGCAGTGAGACAGATAGGTGGTAATGGTCTCAAAGAGATAGGCTCTGGATCACAATCTTGAGTTATACAACTACTCTGAACTATAATGTCACCACATGGATGTGTGGAAGAAAAGGTAAGAGTGACATTTACAGTATCTCCAGGGATTAATCCTGAAATTGTGTACATATTTCCAGAAAGCAAACCAGTTACATCAGAAATCACAGAAACATTAGTTTGACCCATTATAGGATCCCAAGAAAAAACAATCTGTGTATCATCTGGAGAACATGCAACTGTTGGGAAGTCCTGATTTCCTATCACCTCAATAGAATCTCTATGTACAGCAGATGGGCAGCCATTCTGAGATACAATAAGCTCGACATATTTCCAACCAGCTGTAGACCACATAACTTCTAGAGAGTCTATGCCATTAGAATTATTGGTGGAGATAATACTACCACCATCTAGGGACCAATTGTAAACATAACCCAGTACTCTTGGCAGATTGTATGTTACACTTCCCGTACTATCCCTACATATCACAGGATCGATGTCGAAATCAGCTACAGGTATCGGAGTGATGACGATAGTCTGACAATATGGTTCACTTTCTCCACATACATTAGATGTGAATACACATATCTGACCACCTAACACATTTCCCCAATTGACTGTAAGGGTATTTGTGCCTTGACCAGTAGCTGTTACGTTTGCTGGAAAAGTCCATTCAAAATTTGTATTTCCATCTGGACTTGTGACAGAATAAACTTGAGGCGTCGATGTAGCACAGAAGGTCGTCTCCCAGGCTCCATTTGGTACTGGCGTAGCAGGTACTTGATTATTGATATTAAGCGTATAACTATCTTCATATGAACATGTGACACCATTAAGCGTATATGTAAACTCAATAAAGTAGACTCCACTGGAAGGTACGATCTGTGTAATAGGATTTCCATCAGGATCACCATCGTTAAGATAAACGCCGTTATCATCCCTCCATCTTATGGTAGTAACTAAACCAGCATAATTAATTGGTCCAAAATATTCATACGTTAGCTGAAAACCACCATTTACACAACCATTTTCCGTAAAGAACAAAGGTTGCATTCTAAGGTCATAAATTTTTACATTTATTGTACTATCACAACCATTAGCATCATCAATTATAATTTCATCTGGAATCATGACATTATTATTGATATCATATATAGTTCCAAAATCATAATTTTGACCACCTACTACAAATGGGAAGCCTCCTTCACATAAGACTGTGTCAATAATTGTAGTAGGGCTTAAAGTAAACAATTGAATTTCTACTTCTTGCATATATACACAACCCATGCTCATAATGGTAGTCATATTATTACCTACCACAAAATTAAAACCAGGATCTTGCCATCCTAGAGTACCATCACCATTTGGATCAGGATTGTTAGAAGCGTCCACAGATGGACCACCATATGTAGCTAAATCTTCAGGACACAATACTACCAATCCAAAATCTTCATCAGGTGGATTTGCAACTGGAATTGTGATTGACTGAGTTACCATAGACAAATCACATTTATTTCTTACTTCAAATATTTCAATGATATAATCACCAATCATGGTAACTGTGTAATCTAATGTACTTGTTGTGGTTTCTACAAAACTTATATTACCCATAGGATCAATAATTCTCCAAATAAACGTGGCATTTAAGTCTGTAAAACCTGGAACTTCTACAGAAACCATCGAATTAGGACAAACTGTCTCACCTAGCATATGTGAGGTAATGTCTACACTTGTAGGATCTGGAATAGTAAATTGTTGGAAATTACCATTTATATTTATGTTATAACTACAAACACTACCACCACAACCATCTATCCAAAAATAATAGGTATTTCCAGGTACTAAACCTGCATTTGAAAATGAAAAGGGCGAACTTATACAAGCATTCATACATTCTACCGAAGTAGTAAAGGTACAATCTTCATAGATACCCATCTGTACACCTTGTTGTCCACCGACAGTTGTACACCCAAATGGGTCTATTTCTATTTCATAGTTACCAGTACCAGCGACAAAAGCAAACCATGACATATTGTGTGCGACACCACCACCATTACAAAGTGGGCTTGGAGCTGGTTGAACCAAAGAATTAGGCATTCGAGCACAACCAACATCCAATAAGGTAAGATCACAAAATGTGTCCATAACCATATCGCATGAAGGTGCTGCAAGTGCATTCGGTGAGTTACAATCAAAAGTAAAGCACATATCAATTGTTTCATTGACAGTACCATCCATTCCTGGCTCGTCACCACACCTAAACTGCACAACAGTCGTTTCAATAGGGCCTGTCATAGGACCATCACCATTGTCGTCAAGATCTGAATCAATATTTGCATCAACAAAAGCAACACAACTTATCAATCCATTAAGAGGGTTTCCAGAACCAAAATTGGAAGAAACCACAGAGATCAAATAATCTCCAGGCTTCACGTTAAATATATACTCACCATTAGCATTGGTAAAACTCACTGCAACAACTGTACCTCCTGGACTCGAAATAAGATGGACTTCCACATTTGATTGAAGTGATTCACCACCATCTAGTGTGCTATTGCCATCTCCTTCCACCCATATCGTACCGATAATATCTATGTTTTTATAAATACCTGCGTCTATGTTGTCTATCACTTGACCAGAAGTCAAATCAATTCTTGTCAATAAATTACCAGCATTATTAAAATCACTATCTTGATCATCATTGGTAGCATCTATATCAGAAAACAACCACATAGGAGGTGGTGTAATCGTAATATCATAAAGACCTGGTCTAATATTCATAAACTCATACATCCCTGCGCCATCTGTGACCACTGGTGCAAGAGGATTACCATTAACATCCGTTGCAGGTCCTCCGAATCTTTGTAATGTCACTGTGACACCACCATAACCAAGCTCTCCACCATCTTGGATACCATCAGCATTTGCATCGTGCCATACAAAGTCTCCAATGGTAATAGGCTCATAAAAACCTGCATCGATATCATTCTCGACCTCACCAGAAGTGATTTCTATATCGAAGGTCATATTTCCATTTGCTTGATCATTGTCTGAGTCATCAGGAACATCGGTTGCATTGTCATTACCTCCCGCTGCATTTACTGTGGTAGGAAAATATCCTCCTGGAGCTGTAAAAGTAAGCTTATACATACCTGGTGGTAAATTAATGAAGGAATAATTACCTGCACCATTGGTCACCTGAGGTCCTATAGGAAGCCCAAGTGCATCGTTGACTGGATTACCAGCATTATCAGTAATGGCGATACTCACACCTCCAAGTGGAAGTGGGTCATTTTGTATGCCATCACCATCAAAATCTATCCATGTATAATCTCCAATAGTACCACCAAGGAACATACCTGCATCCATATTGGTAATATCATCATCACTTATTACTGTAAATGGAGCTGTATCTCCCATATTATCCGCATCACTATCTACATTATCTCCACCAGCATCTTGTTGGGTATAGAAATGATTGACGGATGGTAAGGCAAAGTTAAGGGTATATGTACCTGGGACGATATCCATAAATTCATACAAACCTCCACCTGCTGTTACTTCATTTAAATTCACAGGATTGCCAAAACCATCATTACCCGTTAAAGTCACGGTGACACCATCTATACCAGGCTCACCACCATCTTGGATACCATTACCATTCAAATCTTCCCAAACAAAATCACTTATCGTTGCAAATACAAAATATCCTGCGTCAATATCATCAATGACATCATCACTCATTATGGTTATCGGTGCTGTGACACCAGTAAGTCTATTTGGGTCACTATCAACTGTCTGGAATGTTCTTTCAAACCCAGCTAGTGTATTAAAAGTAAGTGTATAGGTACCTGGTTCAAGACCAGTGAAGCTGTAAGCGCCACCTCCACCAGATATATCATTCAAATTTACTGGTGCACCCATACCAGTAGTACCATTAAGGTCTACACTCACGCCACCTAGTCCTGGTTCACCACCGTCAATCAACCCATTACCATTCAGATCTTCCCAAACAAAATCACCTATGGTAGCTGGAATATAATATCCCGCTTCTAGTAAGATATTTGGAGGTGTTCCATCTGCTTGGAAAGCAAAAGATGCAGGATTGTTTGATAAAAGTAAATATGCACCAAAATTGGCAGGAATAATGACTTCGTAAAAACCATTAGGAACAGCCATAAACTGTCCACCTACATATGGTAATCCAGAATTGACATCACCTACACCATCCATATTGGTATCATTCCACAATTCGGGCGTTACAATATTGGTTGGTTCACCTCCGTCTAAGATACCATTTCCGTTAAGATCCTCATACGTCGTAACAATAATATTAGTCTGAGAGACTATGTTAGTTGTAATGATTACGCTAAAAAAAATAAATAGATAAATCGATTTTGTAAAGTTATACATTATCAGGTTGTTTTAATTTGAAATTAGGTTTAAAATCAAAAGGGAGTAAATGGAAGTACAAAGAAAACAAATTTGCTGAAAAAAACTAGTAAAAAAGGAGATAGATTTTTTTTCGTGATGTAGAAAATGGACTTAAATTGTTAACAAATTATTTACAAAACAAAATTTAATTGTTATCAAATAGTTAAATTTTAGCTTAGCTTTAATTATATTAGGGCAGTACAATTGTAAACAGAATAAAATTCCAAATTTTCAAAAACTAAATATTTTAAATAAAATTACGCTTTCCTGATGGTTTTCACTTAATATTTAGACATTGTCTTTGGGCTTTCGCCATCTCAATATCATTTCCACAAGCGCCATAGGGTTAAGCCGACTATCCCTAATAGCCATAAAAGTCAATAAAATCGCAAAAGGTGCTAACAATAAACACGGCAACCAAGCCGCTTGTATACCACCCATGCTGTCGTTACGAATTAGTTTTTCACCTAGTATTGTGGTAATAATAAAAATCATGTAAAATAATATTGCAACCAAAAGCGGATAGCCATAACCACCTTTGCGTATAATGCTACCTAAGGGTGCTCCAATAAATAAGAAAACGATACATATAAAAGCCCAACTGTATTGTTGATTTAGTCTTAAAAGATATTTTTCTGTAGATTTTCTAAAATCTTGATTTACATTATTTACAGACAAAAGTTCGTCTCTATCTCGAGAAAGATCTGATTGGGCCCTAGTCAATACATCACGAATATCAACAGAATCAATGGTCTCATAAAAATGTTTTGCTGAAGATAGTTCTACAGCATCTTTTTGAGAGATCAATCTTTTATATACTTTGGTTTGAGCAAGATTCGCTTTACTATTATATTTTTGCTGATAAATGGAAGCTTTATCAGATGTACTTTGAATATTGTTGGTTATTGGTAACTGATTTGGATTTTTCTTTAATGTTGCATTGAGTGCTTTTATTAGGTTTGGATGCAATTTTTTTATGGTAGCACTGTCTGATAAAGAATTAACAGATGTATCCTTTGAGAGAGTATCCATGTTCTGGATGGTATCAGCTTTAATAGGTTCATTATTTTGAGTGGTGTCAGATTTTATCTTCTCATCAACATTAGGCTTTTGGTTAGAAAGAAAAATCGCTTCAACTCTTGCGTTTACTTTCTGATAATTTTCCGCATAATTAGTTTGGAAAGTATCGATGGCACGCCACAGCTGAAAAGTATTCATCATATCTTCTTTGTTGCGATTAAAATTCAAGATACCTTCCTCCCCGTCAAATTGCTCCATGTCGAATGTCTTAGTCCATTGGTCAAAGTAGGTTCTCATAAATGGAATCTCTGATTTAGGGCTCCCAAGTTTTGTTTTCTTTTCTAACTCTTGATACTGAATTCCTGTGTCTAATTTCATGATAAAATACTTACCTTCTTCTGCTGTGAACATTTCGCCACCTTTGGACGACATCACAGAAATAAGGCTTTTGTCATTTTGTGTATGGTCATAAATTAACACATCGTGGATGTCACGGCCATTTTTCTCTATTTCATTTACCCTAATGATCGTCTCTCCGAATGCATCATTGAAGATACCTTGCTCTATAGAAAGTGCAGATTTTTGTTTTCGAAGGGATATAAATCGCTTCTGAAACTGAAGATTTGCCGCAGGTTTGAGATAATTGGAAGCAAATAAGGAAAATAAACCTATAAAAATGGCGACCATCAAACTAGGTAACATAATGCGCAACAAGGAAATTCCTGCCGACTTCATACTTGACAACTCATATTTTTCGGCCATGTCGCCAAATACCATTACTGAAGATATCAAGATGGTAATAGGAACAGCTAGGGGAATAAGCGTAATGGCATAATAAAAGATCAACTCAAGTAACTCCAAAATAGTAAAACCTTTGCCAAGTATCTCATCTATATACTTCCATAAAAACTGCATGACCAAAACGAAAGTAGCCACGAAATATGATAAGATCGAAGGTCCAATAAAACTAGTCGATATGAGTTTATCTATCTTTTTCAAAAGATGTCACTTAATTATTATGAATGGCAAAAATATAGCTTTCAACGTTCATTTGTATGCAAATCAGTGTGCAACTTCAAAATTTATGCTTTTATTAAGAAGTTCCCTTCATCATTTTCCAAGTGAATCCTCCCAAAACGATGATAATCAAAACCATCAATATCCAAAGCCACCATTTATTTTCGAAAAGTGGCGGACTTTGTGGGTCAACATCTAACTTTATCATTTCTTCATCACCCAATTCCAAATTTGTTACACTTTCAGGTGTAGTAAAATGAGCGATATCGTATGTAGGTTTATGCAATCTTTTATCACCATATACTAGGTAATATGGCATATTTTTGTTGTCAAAACGACCAATTAAATAGTAATCAGGTCCAGAAACTCGTATAGAATCTATGTTCACAGGAGCATTGTCATTATTCTGAATGATACACCTAAGCTGTTTGGTCCAAGTATTATTAAAAGAGAAGCGATTGTCATCCAATGAACTCAATGTGCCTGATTTAATGGTTCCGTAATGATAAGTCCATGATCCTGATGCTAGTTTGGTACTATCTCTTAAGGCTTTTAGCTCAAATGGCCTGTAGAATTCAATCTTGTTGTCACTGTAAATCGATACTTCTGACACAGGTACAAAAGACGAAAGAATGATATCAATTGTGGTGGTTTTCTCTTTTTTATTTTCAGTAATTGTATATTTATTCTGTCTTTTTGACAATGGAATATCTAATTTTTGGGTGGTTAAAACTTTTGCTTGCAACAAGGTAGGTTTCTCTTTGGATTTGATAAAAAACCGGAAATATTTATACTTAGACGGTGGAAATATTACCTTACCGAACTGATAATCTGTGATACCATTTTTGATAGAAAGAATCCGATAATTATCTACAATTGTAAACCATTCTTTTAAGTCTTGGCTACCTTCTAGTTTTATTTTCCAATCATAATTTTGCTCCAAAAAAGACAGCATTATCTCACTGATTAGGACTTCGTCAGCCATTTGAAATGTGAAATAAAACCCATCAGAATTGGCAGCACTATTGATAAGGCTGAATTCCAACTCTTTGGGAAGTGCCTTTGATTCAGGTATTTGAGTAATGTAAGGAACTTCTGAAGTATCACCATTTTGGCTATAGCCATAAATCCTCACATCTGATAAATCTTCCGAAACTTTGGCGTACATATCTAGTGGCAATACAATTTTATGCCATTGATCGTTTACTCCTTTTAATTGTCTTTTGTAGAAATGATCATTGGTTTGACCAAATGAAAATTGGTAAACAAACAAAACTAAAATCAAGACTATACCCTTATTTTTCTTCCACATCTGTGAGATTATTGTATTTATTGTATAAAAACGATGTAATGAGCAATAGAATTCCGAGAGATATAAAAATGATTGTTTTTGCTATCGTACCAAGATGCGAAATGTCATAGAAAAATAACTTCAACAATGTAATTGCAAATAATACTATGGCAAAAATTCGTATATGTTTTTTCCCTTTCCACAAACCAAAAATAATATATAATAAAGCTACGATTCCCCACAAAATACTCATGCCAAGTTTAAAGGAATCTGCCACATCATTAATATCCATCCATGTCAATAACTCATTGCTAAGTATCACCCACACAAAGATTGCTACAAACAATTCCATTAATACCCATCGACGTTTTGTAGTCTCCATAAAAGCAGTTTTAGCGTGTAAAAACAAACTATAAAACGTGAAACTTGCCAGTAAGATACCAAGATATTTTATGCCAAGATGCCAAATTCCCCTTTCATAAAAATCCGAATTATAATTACTTAAATAACTTGTTCTCAAATCTCCTGCACTAAACAACCCGACAGTCAAAAACGATAACAATACCCAAACCGCTGCTAATGAAAGAATGATACCCACGACTCTGTTTCTAACAAATTTGATATTGACCCACAATAAAATAGCAGCATAGATCAATGAAAAATATAGTGACCAAAGGTTACCAAAAGTTAGCAAATCATAATTATAAACTGGATAACTATTGTCAGGATCTGATTTGTCTTGCACCACTGATGCCTCATATGCCCGTTGCCAATAAGTATCTATTTCTATTTGGGCAGTTGAAAAAATCAATACCACCAAAGAAAGACTTAGAAAAATAGTCAGCACTTGATCCCAAGATTTGACACCTAGTAATGGCTCGAAATTTTTATACTTTTGGTGAATATAAAATATAAACACAAATGAAAATATTACTAATACAGCAGTCAAGAAATAGATATTAAAAATAGGTAAAATTGTTTTGACTTGTTCCACGTCTAGGAACTGATATTTGGACCAATCTTCCCCAAGACTTCCCATGGCCAAAATCATTAATGGATAAGACATATACTCGTAGGCAGACACGTTTTTTGTCCTACCAATCCAAAACAATAATGCTGCTTCAAAAGCCCAAATCATAGTGACCCAATGTCCATCCAACTGCACAGGAATAGCCATCGTGATGAAAACCAATACCAATCCTGCTACAAAGTAAAACAGTCCACGATCAGCAAGTTTCATCCTATAAATTACCATGGTCACCATAAAATGTATCATTCCATTGGCTAATGTAAACAAACCTAGGAGCTGATTATATGCAGCATCACCACTTAGTAAAGAATAACCGAATCCATAAAATATAAAAGAATTGGTCGATAGTAAGATGATATCAAAGGCATCAAACCTTTCTTTTCTGACCAATTTGTACGCCAAAAATACAGCATAAAAAATAGCAAAGAAGATCGTAAGAAATAGAAATGCCAAATTAAAATGTTGGGTTTGACCAAAATTCAGATTGTACCAACTAGCAAATATCATCCACGTCAGTGCAAAAGAAACATAGTACAATGCTTTCCAATATTTCTTGAAGGCTAAGACCAGAATCCCAAGATTGATGATAACCATGTATGTGAATAAAATTCCGACTTTCCCCGAACCTTCACTTAATAAAAATGGAACTGCATATGCACCGACAAGACCAATATGCGCTACAACTTGTTTATCATAATGTATGGCTGTGACTACTGTAAAAACAGTAAACATCAACATCAACCCAAATGCCACCTCCATGCTAAACAAGCCATAAAAACTGTATGCCGCATAAGTGATAAAATACATGATTGCAATTGCACCACTCACAAGTACAGCACTGAAGTTGTGATAATTTTGTTTGAGCTTCATCCCTACAACTAATAAAGCTACACCCATCAAATATCCAAGTATTATACGTGTCAAAGGATTGATGAGATTATTGTCAATGGAATACTTAGCACCTATCGCTACGCCAATGATAGTAATGGCAATGCCCAACTTATTGATAAGATTTTCACCAATGAGTTTTTCGAAATTTATGCCTTTTTTAGAGATAACATCAACAATATTTGGTTGTGCATCAACAGATTGCTCTAAAGGTTGATGGATAACTTCTGATGGTGTGTTTACCAATGGTGGAGTAGACTCCTGTAAAGATGTATTAGGCTGAAGGGCGTGAGAAATTTCTGGTACTAGCTCTTCATCAAACTCTTGGACTATTTCAGATGTTGACATCTTGATATGAATGATTTCCTTGCGGATAGCATCGATCTCGGCTGAAAAACTTTCTTGTCTCTTGATGATAGATGCTAGTCGATCAAGCAGGACGTCTAATTTATCATTTGGGTTTTCCATATCTTCAATAGTGATGTGATACCACAAATATGGTACAAATTATCGACTAGAAGTCAAATTTATTATGATATTGGACGAATATAAGCGTTTAACCTAAGATCTATACTTTTTATAGATAAATATCAAAGTTATTCCGAGCAAAATGAAAGGCCATAAATAAAGTGTAAAGACTAAAAAAGAAATTAAAATATCCCATCCACCGAGTATGGCTTCGACAAATTTGGATGGTTTTTTAGATGTTATGTTATCGCTTAGCTTTTCATAATAAACAATTGAAATTGTGCTCAAAGCAGCTTGATTAGACAACCATTTTATTCTCACTTCCATCGCCTCTATGTCTGTTCTCACATTGTTTAGTTCACGCTCTATTTCTAACATTTCACTGATTTTATTAGCTTTTGCCAACAACTCTAGATATCTACTTTCTAGCACTTTTTTGGCTTTTGCCCTAGCTTGTATATCTATAAATTCTGAAGTCACATCATTGGATTGAATATTTTTCCGATCAAGCTTGCCTGCCAAAGTCGAAATATCATCCATTAGAGCTAAAAAATGTTGTGATGGCACTTTAATACTGACGACACATTCATTTTTGAATTCATAATTTGTAATATCTTCATTCGATACATAACCTTGATGGATGGAGATGAGTGAATCCAACATCTTTCTAGTCTTTTTTGCATTTACTGTTTCAAAAGCTAAGTCACCCGTTCGAATAATTTTTCTGTCATCTGGTACTTTGCTTTCCATGTCAGATAATGCAGTCTCCTCATTATTTCCGTCTGTACTATTAGGTGATGCTTCTATCTGTAAAAGATCATCTGTTAAGGCATTTTCTTGGTCTTGTTTGCACGAAAAAATTAACACAGTGCCTATTAAGAAAAAAATTATTTTGTTCATCTTAGAAATGGATTTGATGTTACTAAAAAATGAATATCAAATCTAAGATGGTAAAGGGATTTATTTTTGGTGTTACTAATTTATTTCTTGGCAATAGCTTAACAAGTATTAACGAATATTGGGGAAAATAAATATTACTCAGTCATTGTAAAACGGCATTTAAATTCCTTTTCCTTCAAAATGCAATTCTTAATTTGATTCTGATAATATTTTGCTATAATAGCCATTTTATTCAGTACCGCATCATCGCATTCCTTAGATAATGATTTTGATATTCTTACATTAGAAATAGAACAATCGGAGTTTACCAAATAAGATACAATGACTTCACCTTCCACATTATTTTTTCTTGCTTTTGCTGGATATTTTATATTGATATTAAATATTGGTTCCAAGTAAATTTGTTTATCATGATCATACCTAAGAATGACTTGGCCTTTTTCAATTGACTCGGTCCAAATTCCTGCTTTTTTGCCACTTTTATATGAACGAATATTCCCTTTTTCATACCAAGTGCTATCCTTTTTATTTAGGTTGTAAAAGCCTTTATATAGTACAAAATCATCTAGGTGCAGTAGTCCTTTTTTATAATCTTTCCATTGATCTCCTGTCATTTGTTTGTAAGATACAAATGGTCCGTGTTTGATAGACGGGTTAGATTCTAAAACCCAATATTGCTCATAAACTTGTTTTGATTTATAAAATGTCTTTATGACTTCCTTTGTTGATTGAGCATTTATGAACATTGGTAAAACCAAAATTAATAGAAAAAACTTACTTGATACCATCTTTCTCTTTTTTGTTCACTCACTAATTATAAATGATGAATGATAAAGCAAAGATGTTATTACACCATCATTTGGTGCAAATTTTTATTTATTTTGAGCTAAATATTTTCTTTTAATCTTAACAAGTTTAGGTATTCTGGATGAAAAAAACCAATACTTGGTGACAATTTACCTTAACATTGAATCTTACAGCCCACGTTAGTCCACGCCAGTCGACGCTAGTGGGATCTAGTGGGAACTCAGTGGGAACTCGTGGGAACTCAGTGGGAACTCGGTGGGAACTCGGTGGGATTACATACGGAACGTGTACGGAGCATGTACGGAGTTGATACGGAGTTGATACGGAGTAACTACGGAGTATCTATGGAAGGTGGGTTAAGTTGATTCCTACAAAAAAGGCATACTATTACCCTTTCATCCACACTTGCCAAGGAATTCTTGACAACATAAGGATCAATGCTATGGTGTAATAAATAGTGATAGCACTATATGCTTTGTCTGTTCCTACTGCTTTTTTTGCTTTAGCATAGCCAACGGTGATGAGCACTATGGCTAATATCATCATGATAGGATGCTCGAGCGCCAATAATCTTGCAAAAGAATCCTTCATTGTCGCACCAGATAAATTTTTGATGCCATAAGGTGAAATAACATATAAAATCAATCCAAGCAATAGCTGAATGTGGGTAGCTATCATGCCTACTAAGGCGACTTTGAGATGTGGTGCTGAAAATGGTTTTTTGCTAAATCTAGAAATCGTAAGGATCAATATAGCCACTATAAGGACTGCAAGAAGTACCCAAGCTAAGTGAGAGTGAAATGTTTTTATAAATTCGTACATGACTATTGTATTTTTTGATTTGGACAAAGATAGTGTTTATAATAAAAAGGTATGGTCACAATTCAAACTATTTATTGATAGATGAAAATTTCTAATCGTCTAGCCATCATTAAGATACATTTTTTCAGAAGAGACTCTTTTATTAAAATCAGCTGATTATAGCCCGTCCTTTACTTCTAGACAGGTATGCTGAATGTCGATTTTGTGCCTTTACCAGGTTCAGATTCTATGGTAAATGTTCCTTTCAGCATTTTAACTCTTTCTTCCATATTAATCAATCCAAAAGACCGATTGGCTTTGCGTTGCATATCAGCTTTGTCAAATCCCTTACCATTATCTTGCACAATGAGCTCTATAGTTTGGTCGGTCTGTTGTGCAGTGATTCTGATAGCTGTGGCTTCTGCATGTTTGAGGGTATTATTGACAAACTCTTGGATGATACGATAAAAATTTATTTTGACATTATTATTGAGAATTTCTTCTATACCTTCCATGTCACTACTCACAAATATACCTGTCGATTGACTGACTTCATCAGCTAGGGCTTCTACTGCTGCGATAAGGCCATATTTCTCTAATTGATTTGGGTAAAGGTTTTTGGAGATATTTCTGATTTCTTGTAATGCATCATCAATAGATTTTATGAGTTTGGTTGTATCGAGTTGGTCACCATTATTTTGAACCTGATTCTTAAGAAATAATATATTTTGTCCTACACTATCATGTAGATCTTTTGCTATTCGCTGACGTTCATCTTCCTGAGCTTGAATGAGTTGGAAGGCAATTTTTTGTTGCAGATCTTTTTCAGTTTTGTTTTTTCTATATTGGTAAAAAGTTAACAAAAGCCCTATCAACAATACTAGAAACGCAGCAAAAAAGGTTAATCTTTCCACTTTAGCAGTTGCTGTTTGTGTATCGATAGTCAATTTATCTATTTGGTGTTCTTTATGTTCTAGTTCGTAAAGATTGGCCATAGCGCTCATTTTTTCATCATAATCTTTTTGGTAAACGCTGTCTTTTGTAGCTAAATATTTTTGGTGAAAAGATAATGCTTCTTTATACTTACCTTTTGCTTCGTGGATTGCAGCCTGATTCTTGTAACAGTCAAATAGCCAATCATTACTTCCCATTTCAGTGGCGTATTTTATTGCTAATGTCACATGTTTTTGAGCATCGTCCCATCTTTCGAGCGCAATATAAATCTCAGCTAAATGTTGGTTGATAGCTGTACTGTAGTGGTTAGAATCATTCAGGTAATCGGGATAATTCAAAATTTCTAATTGATATTTTAAGGCCATTTCATTATCACCTATTTCAAAATATGAGTTGGATAGATTATCTAAACCTATGATAACTAGTTCATCATTTTTTATTTTTTGTGCCAATTCTAAATTTTTCCGCAAAATATCCAATCCTTTTTCATGTTGACCAAGTCCAACATAAGCTAACCCTAGTTCCAAGTTAATTTTGATGGTATCTTCATACTTTTTATGTTGGATGGCAAGTTTTTTTGCTTTTTCATAATGAACCATTGATTTGTTGTGATCCCTCATCTGAAAGTAACTAGAACCGATATAGTAATGTAAATCTATCACTCGTTTATCATCCGATTTTTTTTCAATTCTAGTCAAAAGATTATGAAGGATTTCAAAAGTCTGATCGAATAATCCTAAATCATTTAAAATTTTAGCCCTATTTAATTCAGCAAGAAAAATCAATGAATCACTCTCCATTTTTTGAGCCAAAGCCATTTGATCTTTGATGGCTGAAATAGCGTCGCTAGGATTATTTTCAGATGCTGTAGTTATGATAGAATCTAGTTCTTGATATTTCTTGAGTAAATCAATATTGGTTTGAGACAATAATTGATTGGCTGTGAATAGCAGTATGATGAGCAATAAAACAAGGATGCGCTTCATTTTTTAGGATATTTTTGGAAAACAAATGTACTAATATTCAATTCATTTTGTATCTCAGTGACGCAATATGATGGAAAACCACTATGCGCATTTTTTATGGGTGTATCCCAAAATTGTACTTTCGCAAAAAATTCTTTTGTTTTACCCCAGCCCTTAAGGGAGACAAAAGAAATTTTATAACAATTGAATAAAAAAGTGGAATACACCTTTTTTTATGAGATTTCTTAATAGTGTATCCATGAAAAGAACACTGTGGCAATGTTTCTTAAATTATTTTTTATTTGGACCTACATCAACATACTTTTCTAAGCTAGAAATCTTTACTTTTGCACCCTGATATGCTAAGAAAGATCGAAATACAGAATTATGCCATTATAGATAGGCTGGAAATTGCTTTTCCGGATGGATTGACCATTATCACGGGAGAGACAGGAGCTGGTAAGTCTATTTTGTTAGGAGCCCTTGGCCTTATCATGGGCAAACGAGCAGATACTAAGGTTCTTTACGACCAAGAAAGGAAATGTTATGTAGAAGCCACTTTTGATATCACTGCTTATCAACTCCATGATTATTTTACTGAAGAAGGCCTTGATTATAGTGACGAATTGCTCATTAGAAGGGAGATTGCCCCGGGTGGAAAAAGTCGTGCCTTTGTCAATGACTCGCCTGTGACTTTGGATATTTTGCAGACCTTGACGGAAGGATTGATAGATATTCACCAACAGTTTGATACGCTCGATATCCAAAAACCTGCTTTTCAGTTGCAAATGATAGATGCCCTTGCAGGGAATAAATCCTTGCTCGAAACCTATCAAAACCAATACAAATCTTACCGACAAGCCATCCGAAAACTGGATGAATTGCGTGAGAAAAACAGAAATGCTAATCAAGAAATCGAGTTCCTTTCGTTCCAAATGAATGAATTTAACCAAGCGGAACTCAAACAAGGCGAACAGTCAGAATTAGAAAATCTCCTTCAGAAACTTACTTCTGCTGAAGATATCAAAAAAAATACTAACTTACTTGTGCATGGTCTAGAAGAAGACGAAAGTGCCATCATAGGTCAGTTGCAATTGCTAAGTAATCAGTTCAGCACCATACGACATCTCGACAGAAGTTATGAAGACTTGTATGATAGATTGCTCTCAGTACGCGAAGAACTTGCTGACATCGCCAAAGAAGCTTCGTTTATGGCAGATGCCACTGAATATGACGAAGAAGCCATCCATCAGACCAATACAAGGCTGAATCTAATATACCGATTGCAAAAGAAGCATCAAGTATCAGATCTAGACGAACTGCTAGCAGTAGAAGCGAGTATTCAAAAAAAACTGGATAGTTTTTCTGACTTGACCAATGAAATTGAGACACTAGAAAGTCAGTGTATCCAAAAAGAAACAGAACTAAGAACACTTGCAACCCAATTGTCTGAAAAAAGACAAAAGGTGATGCCAGATTTTGAAAATAATATTCATGACCTGCTCGTGAGTCTGTCTATGGAACACGCCTATATCAAGGTCAAATCATCGACACTCAAGGAGCTTTCTACAACAGGATTAGATGATGTGGGCATACTTTTTGCACCGAATAAAGGCAGTGAATTTTTACCACTCAAAGATACTGCATCAGGTGGAGAGATGTCTAGACTTACGCTTTGTGTGAAGTCACTTGTGGCTGGTGCCGTCACCTTACCGACATTAATCTTTGATGAGATAGATGCAGGTGTATCGGGCGATGTAGCTCAAAAAATGGGTGTCATCTTAGCCAATTTATCCAAAAAACATCAGATCATCACGATCACGCACTCACCACAGATTGCGGCAAAAGCACAAAGTCATTTCTGGGTATATAAGTCAGATACAGATGCTCGTACGGTCACCGCAATGAGAGAACTGAGTATCGAAGATCGAGTGACAGAAATAGCAAAAATGTTGAGTGGAAATCCGCCGACAGAAGCCGCCAAAGCCAACGCCAAGGAACTTATAGGGATATAAACCGATAAGATGGTAAAAAAAATCATCGATATCTATGCAGACTCTTTTTCGGGACTATCTCGAAGTGTCTGGCTACTGAGTCTCATCATGCTCATCAATAGAGCTGGTGCGATGGTATTGCCATTTATGACGCTATACTTGACCACAGATTTGGGGTTTTCGCTTTCTGCTGCTGGTTGGGTGATGGGCGCTTATGGTCTCGGAAGTATCTTGGGCGCATATGTCGGTGGCTATCTCACAGATAAATATGGATACTACCACATTCAGTTGTATTCTCTGCTGATAAGTGTAGTTTTTCTAGTTGCGCTCGTTTTTATCACGGATTACTATGCCATTTTGTGTATG
Source organism: Saprospiraceae bacterium (assembly GCA_035299145.1). Taxonomy (GTDB): domain Bacteria; phylum Bacteroidota; class Bacteroidia; order Chitinophagales; family Saprospiraceae; genus OLB9. The sequence goes on along the minus strand of DATGWZ010000017.1, from coordinate 191,709 downwards.
GTCTTTTGTTTTTCGCTGGTTGCAGATACATTGCGACCCGCCAATAGTGTCGCAATTGCTGCCTACTCAGCACCAGAAAATCGTACAAGATCATTCTCGCTAATGCGATTTGCCATCAATCTTGGATTTTCTATAGGTCCAGCTATGGGTGGTATTGTGGCTGGCACTTTAGGTTTTAAGTGGATATTTCTCATCGATGCATTTACCTGTCTAATGGCTGCATATATTTTATATAGATACTTACCATTCAACAAAGCATCCGTGCCTGAAAAAAAGACAGAAACCACCATCACGGGTCGATCTGCATACAAAGACACTGAATATTTGGTCTTCATCATGTTGGTAGCGCTGTATGGTATAGCATTTTTCCAATTATTCACGAGTGTGCCAGTATATTGGGAAAAGGAATGGTGTTTTTCACCGACAAAAATAGGATTGTTGCTAGCGTTGAATGGACTCATCATCGTAGTGTTGGAGATGCCATTTATCAGAAGTTTAGAGCACATCACCCGTTACATGATCATGACGAGTATAGGTTGTGGATTGTTAGTCATGAGTTTTATGGTATTGATAGCAGGATGGACAAGTATCATTCCAGCAGTGATATTTATCGTATTGATGTCTTTCTCAGAGATGTTTGCTATGCCATTCATGACCAATTATGCGGTGTCAAGACCTACGGAAGACCGTCGCGGACAATACATGGCACTTTATGCTATGGCATATGGTGTCGCCCACATCGTAGCGCCATTAGGGAGTATGTTGATAGCCGATCAGTATGGATTTTATTTCTTGTATTTGGGATTGATTATGTTGAGTGTTTTGGTGGGATTATCGTTTTTTAGTTTGAGGAGGAGGGTTTAGGGTTAATAAAGTGCCTTCGAAACCCTAGATAGTAATTTAGTCAAATTTCTCTAAATTTACCCATCCTAAATCCTTCCCTTAAAATGGAAGGACTTTTGAATCCCAACAAATGGCAAAACCCATAAATTTATCCGCCTGTTTATTCAAGTTCCTTTTTTATAGTACTTAGTTAAAATTAAACAAATAAATTAATAAAATATAAATTCAAAAATTATCATTTATACCAAGGAAATTCTGGGAACTTTTCCAACTGTGCATTATTAGATCTTTCCTTCCCGTTGTGTGTCTCAAAAAACCTTCGTAAATCTTTAATAAAGCCAATTAATCTTGGAGTATTGAGTAAATAGAGCTCTCTGTTATCAATGTAACCAAATTCATTTATTGGAAAGTCCTTTAAACTCTGTTTATCCATATCATAATCTGGTTTATAATACGGCAGCCATAAACCAAGTCCTGAAGCCACTCTTAATTCAAGTGATTTCCCACTTGTAATTAATAACTCTACCTCTATTGGTGCGGAAGTCCCTGTAATATCTTTATGATACAAATGAACCCTATATGGGTTTAATAATTTATATAATTCATCTACTTTAAAAATATTATCTATTTCTATTCTATCATTTTTATCATAGTAAGCAATTTTACAATGAGATTGAAACAAAATTTAGCCAGAAATTAGATTTTTATAAATTTTGCTAGGATAGTATTACTTCGAGATTTTATAAAGTATGTACCTTGGGGTAAATTATGTACATCTATACCACTTTGGGAACTTAAAAACGTATTAACTGTCTTTCCAAAAACATCAATAATCTCTCCACTTAAATCAATATTTTCTTGGATTCTTAAAATATCAGAAACCGGATTTGGAGAGATTTTGATTAGATCTTTAATCTGTTTAGGTTCGCTTGTTACATTGCTTGTTTCTGAAATCTGATACTCCCAAAGTTGATTGCCTTCATAGGCATTATTTACTAAAAAAATGGCTTTATTATCCAAATAGAACAAAAATTTAGGATAACTACCTTTAAAATCTAATTTCTGAAATGAATCTATAGAATTTCTATAATGCAAATAATCATTTCCTGCATTTACAAGCGAATTAGCATCATCAAAATAAATCGTTTCAAGTTGATCAAATCCTAAGTTATGAGATATTGTTTTTATTACATTAAAATTCTCTCCCATTTCACATAAGCTTGTTTTGAAATCTGCATCTTGTAAAATCCCGAAAACTTTACCATTTAATTTAACTGCACTTCTCCATAGTTCAGGTGGGTTTATGGTACTAGAATTTGTAATCGCATCATTTAAGCAATTAAAAGTAGAGTTCTTATTTTGAATTAAAATTTGCTGTCCAGGTAGAAAATATACTTTGCTATGATAAAATAAAATATTTTCGTTATCTATTTGAAATGGATGAATGTTAAAGTTATCATTAATTTCCAAAACTATGGAATCCTTCCCAATGTCATAAATTTTTGGACCATCCAAAACTAATTTTGTTGAATCACAAATAAATTGTAGTTTATTTCCTAAGCCTTTCACAGATAAATTGTCAAAAATTCTTACAAACTTAAAATTATTTGGCACCGAATAACCTGGCTCACATTCAATTATAATAGCATTGTCTGACGACATCAAGTGGTATCTATTAAATCCATCTAAAATAATTTCTGACTCACCTGTTAAAATATTATTTCTATAGTATGGTGCTGCTGAGTTTGACCTATTATAACCAAAAATAAAATTATTACTTATGTTAGTTAAATTATTAAATGGCAAATTGAGTTCAACCAATTTATTGGTTTGAATATTGTAAATATAATTATTATAAGAATTTGAAAATGGATAATCAGAAGCAACAATGTAATTTTTGCCAGCAGGTCTAAGGTATGAAGAATGAGTAGACAATGGGAAATCTACAAGTTTCGTTATTTTGAAGTTTTTATCTATCGAATACAATTGTGGTTGGTTTATTATTCTGTTGTAGACATAAAAGTAAATTAGTCCATTGAGTAAAATGGGTTGATAAATAGAATAATTACCCCTATCTAAAATAGGTTCTGATAATGTATAATCCCTATTAAAATAAAACAAACTACTTCCATTGATGTGGTTATTTGGATAATAAAATAAGGATTTACCTAGGTTATAAAATGTTGAACGAGAAAACCCATCTGTACTGTTTTCGAAATCTTGTTCAAGTTGTATTTCACCTTTATCATCTCGAAAGGAAAAAATAGCTACTCCGTTAAAATAGCTATCTAGTTTTGATAATAAATTCCTTTCCTTAGTAATTACAGCTTCAATATCAGTATTATAAAAATCCAAATCTTTTACATAATATCTTCCAACAACTTCAGTATTATAAGTATCTAAATCAAGTCTAATAAAATAAAAGCTATCTCTCTCAGCGAAAGTGGTTAAAAGCTTGTAGTCATTATCTAAAAACATTAACCTTTTATATTCCAAGTAATATTTTTCTTTTTCAAGAACGAAAAATGAATCATTTTGGGTATTATAGATAATTAAATTTGTAGCGTCAAAAATATAAATATTGCCATGTTCATATATTTGGCTAACGTTGTTCAAGTCTTGATCTTTAGTATCTGGTTTGATAATAGTTTCATTACTTTTCATGATTAATAGCTCAAGATAATTTTTGGTATTCTCCAAATATAGGACCATTAAAGTCGAATCATTAGACAGGTTTTGATAAAATGAAACTTCATCATTTAACAGTTTAAAAGTATTTCCTGATGTGCCGTCACTAGCATATAAAAATCCTAAGGTGTCTAGAAATGTACAATATTTAGATTGTCCATTATAATAATTATATATAACTTTAGTTGATAATGTGTCGATCTCTCTTGTACTCAAATTATAGCTATAAACCAATTTATTTTCTGAATTTCCCAAAATCATGTGGTTGTATGTCATTGAAATGAAATATCCATTTAAATTCAAATTCTCCAAAGTCATACTATCAACATTTACTAGGTAATTGTTATTTTTATTATCATTTAAGTGTAAATAATTGTTTTTGAAATCATATTTTGTTCTATAATCTTTCCATTCCACTTCCTCTGGCAATCTTAAAGAATCAAGATATAGGGTTAAAACATTGAATCTATAAATGTTGTCAACAGTATGAAAAATTATAAATTCTTTATTATAAATTATTCCATTAGATACTTTAGCGCCTATTTTTCTTTTATCAACTAAAGCAATAGGGTTTTTTATGTCTGATACATCATAAAGTGAAAGCTGATTATTAAAATTGAGGCTAAAAAAAAGGGTCTTATCTTCTACCTTCAATAACTTAGAATTTAAGTCTTTTCCTATATGATAATAGTTTGTTACCTGCGTTTGGCCCAAAAGATTGGAATAATTAAAAATAAATAAAATCCATATTAAATATGAAATTTTGAAATGTAAATTAACTAATGTAGATATCATGTTACAATTTATTTTTTTATTATGTACAAAATTCCTTCGAATGTAAATATAACTTAGTTTTTTTATTATTTGGTAACTTTTAACTTTTAAAAAATCACGATGGTCGCTGTTTGCAACTGCGATTCTATATTTCAAGAATTCATTTAAAACTAGACAGTATTTATAATTCATGGTCATCTATCTAATGGAAAACTTTATATCCCTGCATCTTCGACATTATTTTATGCGAAGATATTTCTTTTTGCTGACTTATGGTTTATCGAATTACAAATTCTTAATGTCTGGGATCGAAGTCACAGACTTCGACCATCGGGTTTGATTTTTAAAATGATAGACTTATCTCCAGATTTTTTGTGTTTTTCTATATCTTGTAATGCAGTCTGAGTAAATGATAGTTTGTAGCTCATAAACCTAACAACTCCGTAATTTCTTCAGATGTATTAATGGTTAGTATGTCGCCTTTTTCGGCTTCATTTAGGCTTTTCTTAATACGAATGACCATTTCAGCATTAAAGTACAAATTTTCATCATCTACAGGAGTCAAGACATATGATTTATCTTTTCCTCGTTGTACTATAATCTGCTCACCCTTGTCTGCTTTTTCAAAATAAAGCCTCTGATTTTGCCTAAATTCCCTACTGCTTATTACTAACATACCTACATAAATTAATAGAAACATAACGAATTTGACATGAAATTAGTTTAACGATCTGTAAGTTAATCTTTAGAATCTAATGATTAACAAATAGTAAATAATTTATCCAAGTCTTACTCTTCCTCACCTGTTTTATCAGGCTCCGCAGTCAATAATCCACGTTCGTTCAGGAAGTTAAACCACTTGATTACTTTTTTCATGTCGCTGTGGAAGACCTTGTCACGATCATAATCGGGAAGAATCACTTCAAAATATTTTTGCAAATCTTTGTGTGATGCATTAGGTGATGGAATAGGAAGTTCGGCTTCTTTGTCTAGCATAGTTTGAAACACTACACTGATCTCAGTCGTATCTGTATCTGTGTATAACGCAACTGTCTCCATAGGTGTGAACTGATGCTGACGTACAGAACAAAATCTAGTTTTACCTGTGTCTAAATCTGATACCAACAATCCATTGTTTTTGGTCGCTGCCAATTTGAATAATCCTGGCAATCCACTTACAGCTACTATATTTTTGATATTCATTTGTCTTCTATTTTTTGAAAAGGACTGCAAAGATAGATTTTAATACAATATCGTAATCCCTTAGATAGTTAAAATTTGGGAAGATAAGATTTTTTTCTTGCTAGCTTCTTATAAATCCTATGTTGTTCTAGAAAATTTACCAAAAATAAAAGAAGTTTTAGGCGTATCCAAAATCGCACTTTCATAAAAATTGCTTTTGTTTTACCCCTTCCCTAAAGGGAGACAAAAGCAATTTTTATATCAATTAAATAAAAAAAGGGGACACACCCAACTCCTTCAATTTTAATTGATGTCAACATTCTAAAAAGTGTACACATATCCTAAGTGAAGTCCTACAAAGTTATATGATTGTCTGAATCTCTGCGCATCAGCAGTAAATGTATTTGGTATAAATCTTGCCCTAGCTGCTAAATAAATACGTCCTATCCTATGGAAATCTCTACCTACATTCAGCCCACCGAAGTAACTGAGTCCCACATTGGTATGGTATTGATTGGGTAAAGCATCTAATGCTACAAATGATGTATCTGTGGAGAGTGTGCTGCCACTAGCTTGCATAGAAAGATTGAGCATGACACCACCTTCTATGCCAAAAGACCACATGCCCATCTTTTTTTCGTATCCGATGGCCACAGGAATATCGTACAAACTGAAGGAATGATGCGCTACTTTTTTGCCACTCAATTTGCTTTCTGTGACAATATCTCCTATGATTGTCGTCACTGTATCGCCTGTCTGAGAGACGGTTACAGATATGATGCCTCTAGAAGTATCAAGTTTTGTGTAACTATAATCTAATTGCATTTTTTCTGAAAGACGTGCATATGAAAGACCCGCTTTTAAGTAAAAAGGTGATTTCTGTTTTCTAAGTTGCAGGTATAGCGCCGCTTGGATACCTTCTAATGTCTTTTCATTTTTATTTCTAAGGTCAAACACATTATTTTGCTCTCCTGTGGTGTTTTCTAGGGTTTTTAATGGTCTGAAGTAACCTATTTCTGGTATCAATTCGATATACCATCTATGTCTGCTGGAGAATGTAGGACAGACCACCTTATCTGTTACCACTTGTGGACGATCAAAAAGCACGTTTGCACTTAGGTTTGATAGTGGATTTAAATCATTTGTGGTCCTTACGATTTCTTGGCCACTTTCGAAAATGTCAGTAGATGTATTTTGTTGTTCAATAAAGTTTGTTGTAGCTAATGGAGATTTTAATGACGAACTGCCTTGTACGGTACTTCGAGTTTTACCTTTTTTGTACACAGATTTTGATTTTAAAAAGCTATTTGTATTTGCCAATACATTTGTTGATTCAGAATTCAATTGGTTATTACCAATGTTGGTATCAGAAAAGATATCCTCTTGATTTTGAATATTTTGTATTAAAGTTTCATTTAGTCCACTTGTAGATATAGCTTTATTGTTTTCTTTAACATCAACGATACTTCCTCCTTGTAGTTGACCTGTCGTGATATACATAAGTCCACTTGCCATTAAGATAGAGCCAATGACAAAAAACCATAACAACATCCATTTCCTGTCTTTTTTCTTATTGCCATGAATGCCATCAATCAATGCATTGATATCTAGGCTTACTTCATCTTGGCGAAGTGTATTTGCTATTTGCCTTTCGAACTTATTGTATTCCATCATCTTTATATTTTAAATGGCAATAGCTGTAAAACTATTTACCACGTTTTGCTTTTTTATTAATTCCACCAATTTATTCCGTGCTTTACATAGTGCTGCCCTTGATGTACTTTCTGTAATACCGAGCATCTCAGAGATTTCTCCATGATTAAAACCTTCGACCACATTAAGATTAAAGACAAGGTATAGACTTTCTGGAAGCTTCTTTAGCAAAGCCATGATTTCTTCTACACCTAGGTCGCTATATATATCTGGAATATTGGTTTGGCTATATTGGTCTACTGCTGTCTCTTCCACAAAGTAAATCTGATGATACTTTTTATGTATGGTCAGTGTACATGTGACTGCAATTCTTTTTATCCACCCTTCAAATGATCCTTTGCCTTCGTATTTATGGATATATTTAAATACATTTATAAAACATTCCTGAAGGGCATCTTTTGCTAGTTCTTTGTCTGATGTATATCTCATACATAAGGCCAAGAGCCCCGGTGCGAACTTTTGCACCAGAGCATCTTGACATGTTCGGTTTCCCTCCTTACATCCTTGTATGATATCTTGCAGACTCAAACTTTATTTCTTAATTTATTACTACTTTTTTAAACGCTATATAACATCCTGTATTCTCATCCGTGACTACCACATAATATTCTCCTTTGCCAAGTGCTTTTGCGGCGTTTTCATTTGATAGATCAGTATTTAGATCGTTAATCTTAAATATTTTGGTCGCTCCTGCTTGACAAGATAAACAATCTGCTCCTGAATTAACAGAAACATTGATATAACCATCACTACAAGTACCACATGTGGTGTTTACAGCCGTTGCCGTTAATCCATTGACTAATTGTGGCAAGACTACCTCTTGCACGATTTCGCATTGAATTCCACCCAAAAGTACAGTAAATCTGAATGTGGTCTCGAAAATATTTGCTTGTATCGGAAAATCTAGAGTGCCAAAGATATTTGTTCCAGGGACAGAATAATTTCCAGATATAAACGGTGAACTTGAGATATCATACATATTCTTATCACAAGATGAAGACGTAGATGCCACAAATAATGGACCTGCGAAATCAACGCATCCAGTATTAGAGCATCCATTCGCATCTGTCACAGTGATACAATAACTACTAGGACCATTAGGAACAATCTCAGCAATATTACTTCCATTAGTCCAGAGATAAGTATACGGAGGCACGCCGCCATAAGCTATAGCCGACAAAACACCGGCTGTACAATCATTACGCACAAAGACATAAGGTTTGCCATTGACTTCTTTACAAAAAACCTTTTCACAATCATTTTCAGTATCTGTGACCGTCACGCAGAATACATTTCCAGTCTGCAAAGAATCTTGAAAATCTTGCGTAATCGTAGCTGAAGTCGATAAATTATTTGTCCATTGGTAAGTATAGTTGCCACTACCATTTCCTACATCAACAGTTAATGTGCTCTCACAATCAAATATAAAATCTGCCGTAAGATCACAATTAGAAGCACAAACATTTAGGTTTAGATCCGACGATCCACCGGAATTTACTGTAAATGTGGCGCTTGTATTATTATTTTGTGCATCAAAGCCAAAAACTTCAAATGGCGCATCATCTCCACATAGGTAAGATGTGATGTCATATGAAAAACTTCCATCTTCGGCTGCTTCAAAAATAATAGTGGCTTCATTTACCTTTACTACTACAATTCCGTTTTCTACAGGTACGCCATTGCAATTGATCGTACCTTCGATAATGTCAGATGGTATATTCTGAATAATGATGTCATCTAGTATTACATTATTTTCGAATGGTCCTGCGGTGAAAGTATATATTTCATTTTGACATAGGTAATGATTAATAGTAAATGTGAGAACCTTACCTTTTGGCATCTTACCACAAAACTCCCCATTACTATTTGTATATCCATAGCCCACACCCAGACCATCAGCTTCAACCTGAACGCCAATATTGACTACTGGAATTCCATTTTGATACAGCACTTTACCACATACATTGATTAAAGGAAAAGGAGCATCACAGTTCCAAAAGCTAAAATGGCTTACTTCTGCAACATAGACATCATTTTCTAAAGTAGCAATTCCTTCTTCTTTCCACCAGCCTTTGTCTTCATCAAATGACCAAAGCTGAATTTGTGCTGGTTTGGCAGTAGTAACAACTGGAAATTCAATTCTAGCCTTTTTGCCTGGTTTCAGGTTTAATTCATTACCATCATTGTCACGTAACTCAATAGCTACCATACCTAGGGTACCAAGAATGACTGTATTGCCATTGGCTGCATCTGCTATCAGTCCACCAGGCATGATGTTACCTAATTCACGATCATTGGGATTTAGGTATTTGGCAGTTACATTTACTTTTCCCTCGTGGGACAGACCATCAGCCTTAACAATAGCATCAGCTGGAAAAACGACCTTACCACCACCAGTTATAGCTACAGAACCACCAGCATTACTATCGAAAGATTTGCCTGACTCTAGTGCCAAAAGTTTAATGTATGCGTAATTGGTGGCGTTGGTATTTGGGTAAACCATATCAGAACCAAATATATAGCCATTTTTAAATACTTTTATAAAAGTACCTTGTTTGTCCATTTTGGTATTTTTAAAAATAAAAACACCGTGTTTGTTGGTTTTTGTCTGACCGCTATATGTCATTACTATGGCATCTGATACAGGTAAGTTTTTCTCGTCATAGACATAACCGATGATATCACTTTGGATTTCTTGAATAACTTCAGCGGTAAATTTTTCTGATATATTCTCAATGTTAGTTGAAAATTCATCCTTGTGACATGACATCAAAAGTAGGAAAAAGATGATGAAAATAAAATTTATAATTCGCATGATAAAGACGCTTTTATTAAGTATTAACCAAGATTGACTCTTTTGTACAAAAGTAATATCTATAAGAATGCGAAAATACGATAAACGCTCCTCAAAGGTGAAAAAAAAATATCTAAATATTTTTTTAGGGATTTGTAAACCTTAAAACACACAGAAAAACAAGTTGTATCTCAAAATATAAGCTCATCTCATACGCTAGGCAACTCGAAGGTTTCTTCTTAACTCATAAAAATAAAAAAGGGGAGAACATTACGTCTCCCCTTTTTATAAAATGCTTTACCACGACTGCAAATTTGCAACCTGTAGTCAAACTACTATTATTTCTGTACGATTACTTTTTTAGTAGCAACACCTTCATTCGTGTGAATCAAAGCGCTATAAGCACCTGCAGGTACGTTACTTAGGTCAAGTTTAAGTCTTGAATCAAGTACATTATTATATGATTTGTTAGCTACAACTTTACCATCCATACCTACTAATTCTACTCTTACATCGTTAGATACATTTTCTAATGTGATGTCGATATACAACTCGTTAGATGCAGGGTTAGGGAAAGTAGTTACTTCTACATTTGACTGAATATCATACGTAGAAGTTATATTTGCTACAGTAAAGTCTAAATAAGCTGTAGCAAATGCGCCAAACGTACTATTTCCAATTATCTGATATTGTCTATTTCTAATGTCTTCATATCCACCATCAACACCATCTAGATTCCAAAATGTACCTGCAACTCTATTTATTTCTAAAGTATCAAATGCAAAGTTTGTAGCGAAAGGATAAACTGATCTATCATAAGAATCATTACCAGCACCACTATGTTGAAGAATTGTATATCTTGGAGCTGAACCATCAAATGGAGCTGTATGAGCAGTAACAAAATAAGAAGTATTATCTTCAAGTTCAAATCTTAAATCACTAGGTCCACCTTCTGCATCTGGAGCAAAAACTGGAACAGTAAAACTTCTCAAATCTACTATGCTTGCATCATCAGTGAAAATTGCACCAGTTCCTACTAATTCTCTTAGTCCTGGGTTAGAAACACCATCTACTTCATTTAATTTGTATACATCAACAAAAATAGCACCTGCATTTCCTCCTGTAACTTGATCTACAGTATTTGCTAACCCTAAAGTAACTCCATCTACTCTGTATTTGTCACCACCATTAACTACGTAGTAAACATTACCTACTGAATAATAATTACTTACATCAACTACCCAACTATCTCTGATATCTTCTAGATAGTCAGCACCTCTAACTTCTTCACTCAATAAATTACCGAAAGTATTTTCTGTAACATAAAATTCGAAATCAGCTACATTGTTTCCATTATTAGTAGCCGGCTCGTCTGGTGAAGATAATATGTATGATCCTGTATATTTACCAACTATTGCAGGTGGTGTATAAGTACTAGCAAAAGGAATGTTTTCTACTAAAGTTGCTCCTGCTACAGTACCATATTCATTCTCCAAAGTTTCTAATAACTGACCAGCTTCGTTTCTAATTTCTACAGTTAAAACAGTATTACCTGCTTCTGTATTACCAGTATTCTCGATATCTGCTAAGAATGGCATCTCTGATACTTGATCTTTTGGTACTTTAATAGCCGGAGCTACAGCAAAAAAGCTTTTATTTACTCTAACATCTATAATTTGTCTATCGATCATCATTACGTCATCTAAAACAAAAGTATAAAAATCTGAATTATTTACTGTAAATCTCACTCTACAGTTTTCTTTATTTGCAAATTGAGGAACTGGGTATGTGATTGTTTCAGGCAACGCAGTTGTATTTATCGCATTATTTGTTGCAATAATAGTTGGTGTAGACCAGTTACTACCATCAAAAAATGAAATCTGTGCATTACCATTCAATCTATTGTGGAACATTGTAAATTGTAATGAAACATTATTTTTTCCTCTACAGTCAATAGGCGGAGAAATAAGGCTTGATGTATATCTTGCATATGGTTGTGCAAAAGTAGGGTTATCAAAAGTCTGAAGCGCTTCGATATCCATTACCGCTGTACCATTACATTGAGTCGTAGACTTTATGTTGTTATCCGTAAAACCTCTAGCAGTTCTTGGGAAACCTGTCTCAGAATGAAACCAAGTAACTTTAGAATTTAAAGCAGTATCTAGATTTTCAATGATCCACTCATTCAAACCACCATCAAAATCTCCTTGACCTTTAACATTACCCCAGAATACATCGTTAGCATAAGTAGGCTCACACTCTACTGGTTTGTTAAATAACTCAATCGATACGCCTCCAGCAAGGATTGCTGTTCTTATTTTTTGACAATCAGCATTTGACATCATATAAGTACTGATGTTTTGAGCAAGTCCTAAAGCACCTCCTGATAGAACACTCGGTCCTGTACCAGTCGGTGTATTACAAATAATAACTGCTATAGCTCCTTTTTTGATAGCATTGTCAGACTTTACAGAAATACCACATGATGGCGTAGAGCCCGCAATGTTTCTGTCAATAAATGCTATTTTACCTGTCAAATCATTTGTGATAGCATCACAACCATCATTTATAGGTGCAGTGCCATCTACTGCGAACTCAGCCGCTCCTGTAACTGGTTGAGAGACATAAGCTCCCCAATTAAATCTTTGGACGCTGTACTCTCCAGCAATTCCAATAGGCGCTGTAATTTTTAGGGTATTCACTTGAGCCACCACACTGAATGACACAAATCCCAAAACTACTAACATTAAATTTTTTGTAAAAAATCTACGCATAATAAAAATTTTAAATTTGGTTTATATTAATAAAAATCCATTTGCAGGACGTAAAATTAGACATAATTGTTGAATTAAAATGTCTTTAAGGATACATTTTTACGTTTTAACTCTTTTTTTTGGGTTTAATCTTTTTAGTATATCAAATAAACAAAATATGTTTTTCTAGTAATTTTAGTATTATATTTTGATAGTCACATTACAATGGATAACAAATAAATTTAAAGCTACAATAATATGTAAAAATCAGAATTATATTCTAAATGTAAAAAATTATACCTTTTTTTACTTAAAAGTATAAGTTTTTAGTTCGTCTTCGAGATTTTTTCGATCTATGGATACTACACCTGGTTTTTCGCATACTTGTCCACCAGCTGTATTTGCAATCTTTGCTATCTGATGCAAAGGCACATTTTTTATATAACATAAACATAATACACTGATGACCGTGTCCCCTGCACCACACACATCAGCAATATTTCTTGGCGTTGTACTATATTTCTCAGCTTGATGACTGTCGTTTACATAAATCCCTTCGCTACCTAGGGTTATAAATGTTATTTTATGAGATAATCTAAGGCGCAATTGCTGATCTATGAAGTCAAAATCCAAAACATTTAAACCCAATGCTTTTAGAATTTCCTTTTTATTTGGTTTGAAAATGGTGCAGTTTCTATACTCAAAAAAATTCTTTTCTTTAGGATCTACGAAAGTTGGGATGGCATGTTCATTACACAATTCGATTATTGCCTGGATATTTTCAGAAGTCAAAAGTCCTTTGTTGTAATCTTGTAAAATTACTCCATTGATAGCACTCGAATCTATCAAGGATTTACAAATACTCACAATAGACCTTGCTTGTTCATTGCTAATATCAGCTGTGTCTTCATGATCTATACGGAGTAGATGTTGGTTATTGGACATGACTCTAGTTTTCAAGGTCGTTTTTCTTCCCGAAATGGTTTGATACTGGAAAGTCAAATTTGGAATTTCACCCATCATCCTAACTAACAGATCTCCTTCTACATCGTCTCCAATAATAGATAATACCGTCACTTTGGCCCCAAGGGCGCACAAATTAAGCGCAACATTTGCTGCACCGCCCAGTCTATTATCTATTTGTTCCATAGCTACGACAGGTACAGGAGCCTCTGGCGAAATCCGTTTCACACTACCCGAAATATATCTATCTATCATGACATCACCAATGACCAAAATATGTAAATCACGAAAATCAGGTAATTGATTATCAATGTCTTGCATCATCTAAGTTTTTATAATTTTGTACAATAAAAGGATCTATAGTAGACAAAATGTCATCTGTGGCACCTTTACTTTGGTGAAAATATTGAGAAAGTCCGTCAGAAATAGCTTGGCAAGCTGAATGGTCATGCTCTAATGAATGAATCTTCTCGGTCATTTCTAAAGATTTACTGACAGTAAAGGCAAACTCCTTATTAGTAAGGTATAGCGCTTCATTAAATTTTTTAAAATTGGGTCCGAAGAAAACGGGTAATTTAAATACAGCTGGCTCCAGAATATTGTGGATGCCATTCTGAAATCCTCCACCTACAAAAGCATATTTTGCTATTTGATATAATCCTCCCAACATTCCAATATTGTCAATGATCATGACCTTCTGATGCCATTCGCAATCAGAATATAAGTCAGAAGGCACATTGATGGCAGATCTGATCTTTTGAATATTGGACATAGAAATATCGTGTGGTGCTAAAATATGCATCATTTCGGGAAACTTCTTAATGCAGTCCGCAACGACAAACATATCCGTCATCCAAACGCTGCCATAAACAATCGTAGTTGTAGAAGCACAATAATTCATAATATTTTCAGGAATCTCGGCTGACTTAGATCTTTGTATCACTCTATCTACACGGGTATCTCCAGAAATAGTGTGGTTGATAATATTATGCTGTGAAAGTATGCGTGAAGAATTCTCATCTTGCACAAAGATTTGTTGATATTTTGCTAGTATTGACAAAAATGGTCTAAACAATGGTGAAAAAAAGTAATTTCCTGAACGAAAGACTGCTGAGACTAGAAAAACATTAATTTCCTTTTGTGTAAGAACGTTTAATAAATTCCACCAAAATTCATATTTGACAAAAATCACCATTGATGGGTCAATGAGTTGGATTAGCTTTTTATTATTGGAAGGTAGGTCACTTGGTAAGTAGATGACAGCATCTACCCTATCGTAGTGCTTCATAATTTCATAACCCGATGGAGAATAAAAACTCAATAAAATCGGCATATGGGGATATTTCAACTTCATTTTTTCAATCAATGGTCTGCCTTGTTCAAACTCACCCAAGGATGCACAATGTATCCAACATGCCTTTTTGTGGTTTTGAGAAAATGTTTCTAAAATACTCCAAGTCTGCTTTCTACCAAAGTACATTGACGCCAGTTTAGGACTAAATAATTTGCCAAGGTAAATGTAAACATTACCAAGGTGGATGGCCAAAGTGTAGAAAAAAAACAAAAAATATGACATGAAATATCAAATATCTGAATCAATAGAAGCACAAAAGTGATACTTTTTGACCAAAGGACACTATTTAAGTCCTTTATTTTTACATTCTATTATAATTACTCTATGGTCTAATACAAAATAAGACGACAGTTAGGCAACACACCGAAATGAATTTCGGTGACCAATAAAAAAAGCCTTCCAAAAATTACTTCAGAAGGCTTTTTTATAAATTATATGATTATGATATTATAAGAACGGAGCAATAACTAATGCTACTACTGACATCAATTTTAATAATATGTTAAGTGATGGTCCAGAAGTATCCTTAAATGGATCACCAACTGTATCACCTACTACTGTTGCTTTATGAGGCTCAGAACCTTTGTAATACATTTTACCTTGGATCTCTACGCCTTCTTCAAACATCTTTTTAGCATTATCCCAAGCTCCACCAGCATTAGACTGGAAGATAGCCATCAATACACCACAAGATGTAACACCTGCTAGCAATCCACCAAGCATTTCCTTACCAGCGTCACTACCAAATAACAATGGCCCAAAGCCAATAATCACTGGAGAAACCACTGCTAATAAACCAGGTACCACCATCTCTCTGATAGAAGCTTTGGTAGAGATTTCTACACATTTACCATATTCTGCTTTACCGTCTGCTGCATCAAAAGTTGCTTGGTCAGCTGCAGACCATGTTTTGTGGTCTGTGCCATCATTTTTCTTCATGACTGCAAGTGCTGCTTTCAATTCAGGAATATCTGCAAATTGTCTTCTAACCTCTTGAATCATATCCATAGCTGCTCTACCCACTGCATTCATAGAAAGTGCAGAGAATAAAAACGGTAACATAGAACCAATCAAAAGTCCTGCCATGACCACTGGATCTGCAACATCAATTGCACTTAATCCCGTAACAGACATATATGCTGCAAATAAAGCTAATGCCGTTAAAGCTGCAGAACCAATTGCAAAACCTTTACCAATTGCCGCAGTCGTATTGCCTACTGCATCCAATTTATCTGTCTTTTGTCTTACATCTTTAGGAAGATCTGCCATCTCCGCAATACCACCCGCGTTATCAGCTATCGGTCCATATGCATCTACTGCAAGTTGGATACCTAAGTTTGACAACATACCTACGGCTGCAATCGCAATACCATAAAGACCAGCAAATTGGTGCGCACCAATAATTGCTGCCGCTAATACTAATATAGGTAAAGCAGTAGACTGCATACCAACTCCAAGACCAGCAATGATGTTAGTAGCTGCTCCAGTCAATGATTGATTTACGATAGATTGAACAGGCTTTGTACCTGTACCTGTATAAAATTCTGTAATGATACCGATCGCTAATCCAGCAACCAATCCAATAATTACTGCCCAGAATACCCCCATAGAAGTATATTCAAATCCTTTAGAATCTGTCCATGATGCAGGAAGCATCCATTGTACTATAAAAAATGTAGCTACAAGCATTAAAGCAGCAGCAATTAACTCACCTCTATTTAAAGCCTTTTGTGGATCACCACCTTCAGCAACTTTTACAAAAAATGTGCCTAAAATAGACGTAAGTATTCCAACTCCCGACAATACCAAAGGTAATAAGATAGCATTTAAGCCATTAAAATCGTTCGTATTTTCAAAACCGCCCATTCCTACGAATACAGCACCAAGTACCATAGTACCAACTATAGCACCAACATAAGATTCGAAAAGGTCAGCACCCATACCAGCGACATCACCTACATTATCACCGACGTTATCAGCAATAGTAGCAGGGTTAAGCGGGTGATCTTCAGGTATACCTGCTTCTACTTTTCCTACTAAGTCAGCACCAACATCGGCAGCTTTAGTGTAAATACCACCACCTACTCTCGCGAAAAGTGCGATAGATGAAGCTCCAAATGAAAAACCTGTAAGTACAGTGATAACTTTATTGATATCACCTGCCCACATATTATTAAATAAGGCAAATAGAAGACCAAGACCAAGCAACCCTAGTCCTACAACACCCATTCCCATCACAGATCCACCAGCAAAAGCTACTTCAAGAGCTTTCCCCAAGCTAGTTCGCGCTGCATTGGTGGTACGGACGTTAGCCTTTGTTGCTACTTTCATACCTATGAACCCAGCCAAAGCTGAGCAAAAAGCACCAATGATAAAAGACACACCCACCAATGGTGATGATGCTTCACTCATTCCTCCTATTCCCATAAGGATTCCTACTACCACCACAAAAATAGCTAATACCTTGTATTCAGCTTTTAAGAATGCCATGGCACCATCAGAAATACTCTTAGCAATACGTGCCATTTTTTCTGTTCCTACTTCCTGCTTTGTTACCCATGCACTTTTCCAAAAAGTAAATAGGAGTGCAAAAACACCAAAAACAGGGATTAAATAGATCAAACTCTGTCCCATAATTTGTTGATTATTCGTTAATAATTATTAAATCGTTGTTAATTAAGAGCGCAAAAGTACATTTTCTATATTATATTACAAAAAATAGTAAAAAGACTTTACCAATAAAAATTTGCATCTTAGATTAATGTACCAATTATTTCATAACTTAACTGACTAAAATATTAATTACCTTTACGCCTTTATGAAACGAGAGTTCACGATAAATATCATATTGCTGGTCATCATTAATTTATTGATAAAACCCGCTTATATCTTTGGAGTAGATGCCCGAATACAGAATTTAGTGGGTATTGAATCTTACGGAATGTATTTTGACTACTTTAATTTTGTTTTTCTTTTTCAATTTTTGAATGATCCTGGATTGCAAAATTGGAATGCACAGCATGTACCAAAAAACAGAGACCAAGTAGGTACAAATTTAAGAAATCTACTTAGCATTAAATTAATATTTGGGCTATTATTTACTAGCATTACGTTAATTTCTTCCTTTTTTGTGGGTTATGACAATCAAATGATGATGCTATTTTTATGTTTGAATATGATATTGAGTACATTATTTATATTTTTGAGAGGGACAATTGCAGGATTAGGACATTATAGAATTGATAGCTTTCTATCGGTTTTGGATAAAGCACTTATGATCGTAATACTAGGCTACTTGGCTTGGATTTCTTCCTATCAAACTCGTTTCGAAATAACTGCCCTTATTTATGGACAAGGACTAGCTTACCTAATAGCTTGCATGGTTGCAGGTGTTTTTCTGTATAAAAATGTAAGTTGGAAATCTAATGTATTTACTTTTAAATATCTGCTTGATGTCCTAAAATGGAGCGCACCTTATGTTTTGATTCTTATATTTATGACTTCATACAATAGACTCGATGGTGTAATGCTCGGCAGAATGATAGATGACAATAGTTATCAAGCGGGCGTTTATGCTACAGCTTACAGGTTTTATGACGCTGCTAACATGATAGGTTATCTATTTGCAGCGCTACTCTTACCGATGTTTGCTGCCAATATGAATGATCATAAAACTTTACATATTCTGAAAGAAATAGGTCTGAGATTTGTAGTTTTAAGTGCTGCCATGATTGTATTGAGTATTGTATTTTATGGAGAAAATATGTTGGCCCTTTTATTTGATGAGTTCACGCCTGAGTTTGTGGTAGTCCTTAGATTACTAATTTTGAGTTATTTTATGGTTGCTGTTGCTTATATATATGGTACCATGCTTGTAGCTTGTGGAAAGGTCAGATATCTCAATTATTTATTTGGTATTGGATTATTATTGAATATCCTATTGAATTTGTTCTTAATACCAAACTATATGGCAGTAGGAGCTGCCGTGGCTACCCTGATAACACAAACTTTTATGTTGGCAGGTCAAATTTTTCTAGTAAAAAAAGAAATAAAGATTGGTACATCCATAAATGAAATTTTGAAGATTTTCGCATTTGGAGCCATAAGCACAGTACTTTTTTACGTCTTAAATATATCATTAGCTTTACATTGGACGGTAGTACTTAGCATTAGTATATTAATTTGTTTACTTTTGTCGTTTATTTTAAAAATAGTAGACAAGCAGGAAATTTTCCAACTCTTAAAGAGAGAAAAATGACCTCCAAATTTCAATTTATTTAATAGTTAAGCAATTTTATGGACAACGAATATAACTTATCTGATTTATTGTCACAATTACTTAAATGGAAGAAACAACTCATTTGGGCTGTTGCCATCATATTCACAATAAGTGTTTTAGGTAGTTTTTTAATGCCAAATTATTATCAGGCAGAGACTACTTTTTATGCAGCTAGCCCCGACCTTGCCAAACCCATTCCCATTGGTGATGATGAGAAAGATGTGCGTATTTATGGAGATGATAATGATCTTGACAGGTTATTTACAATTGCTTCTTCATATGATGTTTTGTTTTTTTTGATAGATTCTTTTGATTTATATACCCATTATGATATAGATAAAGACAATTCAAAAGCAAAATTTAAGGTAAAAGAAGAACTCTTGGCCAATTATAAAACTATTAAAACCAAGTATGGAGCGCTGCTGCTCATCGTAGAAGATAAGGATCCTGCCATGTCTGCCAAAATTGCTAATGCTGCCAGAGAAAAAATAGAACAATTAGCTCAAAATATAGTCAAAGAAAGTCAAGGCAAACTCATCTCAAATTATGATGCCAATTTAATCAAAAAGCAAGTACTCAGTGACTCTTTAGGTAAAGCATTATTGAGACTAAAAGAAACGGCAGGAATTTTTGACTCACGAAGCCAATCAGGGATTTACACAAATTTACTTGCTGAAGCAACTTCAGACCTAGAAGACGCTAATGGTAAAGTCAGTTTTTACAAAAAATATCCAGCCTATAGAGACTCGGTCATCAGATATATGGCAGTAGCTATGGGTGCCCAAGGCAAAATCCAGAAAGCCACCAAAGAGCTTGAAAGATATGCACCCGTCATCTCAGAAGTAAGACAAATGGAGCAAGAACAAGGTAGGTTGCACGACCAGATAAGTTTAGACAAAGAAAGACTTAAACAACTTAGCGCCACATATAATGCCCCGTTCTCAGCCTTACATATAGTAGAGAAAGCAGATATTCCGGTACAGAAATCAAGGCCAAAACGATCTATCATAGTACTCCTAGCTACCATGATAGGTTTTATGTTGAGTTGTCTTGCTGTCTTTGTTTTAGAAAATATAAATAGACCTGCACTACAGAAAAATGCGTAGCATGTCTAATGAGTCAATAATACTAGGGATTCACAACCACAAGATATTCAAAGGATTCTTGGGTCTGCTGGTATTTTGTACGCTCGCTTCTATATATACTGAAAGTTACTTACCATATCTTTTACCTGCTGGAATGATAGGGATTGGTTTGATTTATGACGATTATAGAAGATTATTCTACTTGATATTTGCAGTTTTACCTTTTTCTGTAGAGATGTATTTTGAAGGAGCAGGACTAGGTACGGATTTACCTTCAGAACCATTGATGCTTCTTTTGACGGGTATTACAATTGGTACGCTTTTAACAAGACAATTTTCCTTAAAGACCCATTATGTAACGCATCCTATATTTCTAATGATCGTTCTACATGTTTTTTGGATTTTTGTTACAACCATTAATTCTTCATTCTTGCTGATTTCCATAAAGTTGTTCTTAGCCAAATTGTGGTACATCTTGCCTTTTTTTGTGTTGCCATTGATTTTTGTGAGACACAATTATGACTTAGAGAAAGCATATAGGATTTTGTATAAATTTCTTTTTGTTGCCATTCTTATTGTGCTCGTGAGACATGCTCTTTTAGATTTTAGCTTCGCTGCTAGTTATGAAGTTGTTCGCCCATTTTTTAGAAACCATGTCAATTATGCCGCCATTTCTGTAGTTTGTCTTCCTTTTGTTTGGGCCTTCATGAGAATAAATAGCTTAAGAAAAGTATCAAATAAACTGATGATTTTTGTTTTTATTACCTTCATTACAGGCATATATTTTAGTTACACTAGGGCTGCGATTCTCTCTATGGTCATTGCCATTGGGGCTTGGTATATTATTAGTTTTAGAAAAGTAAAACATGCTCTCTTTGTCAGTTCATTTATAGCATTAGTGGGCATCATATATTTATCATGGGATAATAAATACATGGATTTTGCGCCCAATTTTGAACGAACGATTACGCATACTGAGTTTGATAATCTCATTGAAGCTACTTACAAACTTGAAGATATATCATCTATGGAGCGTGTATATAGATGGATGGCAGGTATAGAAATGATCAAAGATCGTTTTTGGTTTGGATTTGGGCCAGGTACTTTTTATTCAAATTATAAAGCATACTCCATATCACGATTCCAGACATATGTAAGTGACAACCCTGATCAATCTGGGATACACAACTATTTTTTAATGACATGGGTTGAGCAAGGTTTTATAGGTTTTATCTTATTCATAGCATTATGTTTTATCTTATTGATAGAAGGCGAGCGAGTATATCATATTAGCACGGATAGGGAAGACAAATATATAATCATGGCATCTACACTAGGATTTATCATCATTTTTGCCATGTGTTTAATTAATGATTTGATAGAAACAGACAAAGTAGGTCCATTCTTTTTCTTTAATGCTGCAATCATCATGTTTTTTTCATGGAAATATTCAAATGCTCCAAAAAGTAACATTGAATGATAATAAAAATCATTATTCTAATTTCTACAGAAAAAATCAGCAGCATTTATTCAAGCCTCATGGTTAAAGTTGGTAATTTAATTTAAAAATAAATAGGTGTCTACACATAAAGATCAAGACATTAAGTCCGTATTGGAAAATCTGAAACTTTCCAAAATTTTTCTCCCGACAATCATCGGTATTGGTGTGGTCGTTTGGTTGATGAGTAGACAACTTGATGTCTCTGAGCTAGCTAAACTTGATAAAAGTGCCCATACTATCTTTTGGATCTTGATGGCAGTATTCATGTATGTGCTTAGGCATTTATTCTATGCATGGAGATTAAGAATTGCAACTGGATATGCATTTTCATGGCTAAAAGCTATTCAGCTAATTGTCATCTGGGAATTTTCCACAGCGGTATCTCCTACTAGTGTCGGTGGTGCAGGTGTTGCATTTTTTCTATTAGCGCAAGAGAAACTATCAGGTGCAAAATCTATATCAGTTGTCCTTTACACCATGGTGATAGATACGATGTTTTTTGTATGTGCATTGATAGTTTTGTATTTATCTATAGGTCCTGTTATGATCCGACCAGGTATGGTCGAATTTAGTGACATAGACGGATACGGCATTACGTTTCTGACGGTGTTAGGGTTTATGGGTATCTATGGGTCCATTTTCTTTTATGGCTTATTCATCAATCCAGTCGCTATAAAAAGGTTGTTAATTATGGTAAGTAGGTTTCCATTGCTCAAAAGGTTTAGAACAGAATTGCGCAATACTGCTTATGATGTGGTGACATCAGCCAAAGAAATACAACAAAAACCAGCTAGTTTTTTCTTAAAAACCTTTGGATGTACTATGGGCGCTTGGACTGTGAGATTTCTAGCTATCAACTGTCTTATCATAGCATTTGTGGCAGACTACGACTCCACTCCATATGACAACTTCATTATTTTTGCTAGGTCTATAGCCATGCACACTATAGAAGCGTTTAGTCCTACACCCGGCGCTGCTGGAGTAGCTGAATTTTTATTTGGTGGATTTTTTACAGATTATATTCCTATTGGACTTGCAGCTTTGATAGCATTAGTTTGGAGATTGATCGGATATTACTCTTATCTCATCGCTGGTGTTATTATTATTCCAAATTGGTTTGTAACGCTTCGTGAAAGGAAAAGACTAGAAAAAGAAGGTATTGTAAATGAGTTATAAATCAAAAATCCATACCTATACTTAAATAGAATTTAGGTTTTTGTACTTCTCTTGTTTCTATACCCCAAGCATAGTCTCCTTTGATAAAATATCCAAGAAATTGGGTACGCAAACCTAATCCATAACCCATAACAAGAGGATCTCTGAAGTATTCTATCTCCAAATTTATTAAAGGTGGACTAGTCACCGTGACACTATTCAAAGGATTCTCTGGACCGAAAGGTGATGTACCATGCCATGCAAGTCCTGCGTCATAAAAACCTACAAGCTGCATATTCCTAAAGAAGGTAGATCCTCTATTCTTTCCTAACAAATATTGAAAAAATGGAATCCTTAATTCAGTATTTGTCAATACATACGTTCCGCCATTTCTAATATTATTGTCGAAACCACGCAACTGAAAAGCATTGGCTTTATAAGCAAAATCGGCATCGTCAGGTACTGGAATACTATTATCAAACTTAGGCAACAACCAGTTTTCCATCCCACCAAGATAATATAGCATTTTTTGGGATCCAATGGAAGTTGCTCCCGCAGCTCTAATGGCCAGCACTGATTTGCTTAATATAGGTATATAATGTCTTGCATCAAAACCAATAATGCCTGTAAACCCAAGTGAAGGATCAAAGCTAAAACCATCAATAACTTGCATATCAAATTGATTGATAGCTTCTACATATATTTTGTATCTCGTGCCATGTTTAATATTCATTGCGGCATCATACGTGTTGTCAAAAATATATTCTAATTTTAGACTAACCCTTTTTTCATTCACTGCTGGAGATAAAAAAGAATTATTTTCTGTGCTAAGCTGCAAAAACCTATCTAAACGCAATGATCCTGTCGCTCTGATACTACGATAAATATCAAAAGGATATTTCATTTGATAAAGACCCAGCAGTGTTGTTTTTTTGGATCTTGTAAGAAAATTGTTATTAGGATTTTGGGCATTGTTATATTTATTTGACTTCCTATACAATGCTATTCTCTTATCAATTCTAGATTTCTTATTATCAAAAACTAAAAAATACTCTGACCCCGTAAATGTCGTCGGAATCCTGACACCGCCTACTACTGAATAATCTTCAAATAAGTCTTCAATATTTGCCTTAAAAAGAATACCTAATGGTGTTGTAAGCAATTGTTGTCTATCGCCAGTGTAACTTTCTAAGCCTTCAAACAAAATATCATTGTCCATTTTGGTGGTAATGTTATTAAGCGCAAAACGTTTGTTTGCAGTGTAAGCTCTTGTGTTATTATACGGTTCCACCCTTTTGGTGATTTCTGAATTTTGTTTGATATTAATATTCAGGACAGAAGGTGCATCAGTGCTCAATTTACTTCTTACAGGCTCAATATTTTGTGGGTCAGGAAAATTACTTTGGAATAAAAATCCAGGCTCTATCACCTTTGTTTTAGGTAAATCTTGAGTCGCAGCAGGTGCCGATATTATTAGGGGATTACTATCACTGCCGCCACGTGTTTGGGTTCTATTTGGTGAGACCTTGGTATTGACATCTTTATTTTCAATAAAAAACTTATACATACCGTCCTTGTAGTAGGTTGTGGCATATGTGTTTTGATTAGATATGCTATGGTGTCTTATGATGTTTCTATCAAGATTAGATAGAGGATAAGAAATATTTTTTTCAATATCATAAATATAAGTATTATTTATCCCAGATGCATCAGCTAAATAAGCGATATGATTATCATCCATTAGGTATGGAAACATCTCACTCGTAAAGGTTGTGTTTGTAATTCTCTCCATTTTTTTCTCATCAAATGGTAAAAAGAAAATATCAAAATTGTCTACAGGCAATATAGTATCCAGTCGAAGGTCTAGAAGGGTATCTGTAGTACGATTAGAGCTAAAAAGCATCCCTTTCTTTCCCTTGTAAGTAATATATTCAGCATGAAGATCATCATAGAAGTCATTGGTGAGACGGAAATAATTTCGATTCTTTGATTTATAATGGTATAAGTCTGAAAAACCATCCAAACTAGCTGAAAATACATAATCCAAATCATCTATATAACTCATCGAATAAATTCTCTGGAAATCTGTTGGGATGAGTTGTTCCATTTTTTCATCTTTAGTGATATTGTATTTCATGAGCTTTATGACATCTCTATGTTCGTACAATATGCTTACTTCTTGTTTTGTAGGATGCCATGCCAAGATTGGATAGTTATAATCAGTTTCTTGGAATACATTT
This sequence comes from Saprospiraceae bacterium, assembly GCA_035299145.1. Classification (GTDB taxonomy): domain Bacteria; phylum Bacteroidota; class Bacteroidia; order Chitinophagales; family Saprospiraceae; genus OLB9. The sequence continues at coordinate 166,385 of DATGWZ010000017.1, read as the reverse complement.
TTATACCCATACTTTAATATTCGTTTTTCTTTGCCCGTGGTCAAATCTCGGATTACAACTCTTAGCTTACCTTGATCATTATAAGAATACAACAATTTGCTTCCATCAGGGCTCAATTTTATATTGCTGATAGGTGAATATTTTTTATTGGATAGTCTTATTTCTGAATCCGCAGCATTGGGCACAAACTTACCTTCTTCTTCTTTATAATATTGGCTATAAAAATTCTTCCAATCTTCCTTAAGTGTTGTGAGATTGGCATTCAGAATGTATTCAAAACTATTTTCTGTACCGCGGCTTATTTTAGTCAGATATAGTAAATTTGAAATTGCTGATTTACCATAATTTTGTTCAATGTAAAACCAAAAAGAATGGCCAGCAACTCTAGGATGTTCTTCAGCTAATTTATCAAAATTTCTAAATTTTTCTTTTCTAGCCCAAATATCTCTGAGTTCGTCTTCGATGAGATGATTCCAACTAGATGCAGAATAAGCCACTACACCTTGTTTGTACCATTCAGGTATATTCATTAAGACGGCATTCTGAATGATTTCCTGAAGATTAGACCCAAAAAGCATGTTATTAAAATAGACTGTCGCTATTCCTTCTTTGATCTTTTGTCTCAAATTCTGATGATTTCCATCAAAATAAACAAACATCTTATTTCCTACTATTTTTGTTTCGCCCGTTTTGTTTGTAAATGATTCTTCCGTACCTATATTACTTTGTTTTAGGTCTGAAACATCTACATATACGATGATTTCTATTTTATCATTAATGCGATGCTCTAGTACTTTTTGGATCTCATCATGATCTATTTCAGCTAATTGTATTACTGGTTGGGCGATAAAACGAGCTTTTCCATACCAATAGGTAATAAAATTTGGTGTTTCATATTGCCACCAATTATTAAAATCATCATGATACTGTACTCGGTTTTTACCAAACTCAGTATTAATGCTTTGACCAGAAACGGCAAAAACAGCTATAAGATTCAAAAATATAAAAGCGAATCTACTCACCTGTTTATTTTTAATTAGTTAAAATTGTCATATTCAGCACACTTTGATGGATAAACAAAACAATACTTATCCTAACGCCCTCATCAATATGTGTTGCAAAGTACAACTTAGTAACAAAAGCCGCAAATAAATGATTTAAAAATTATGTCAATTTACATTGTTACGACAATTTAATCATTTGTAAACAGTATATCTACAAAAAACTTAAGTCGAAATTCCTTTTAAAGAGATTCAAATTCGCTCTTTATAAAACAAAAAACTGTCTACAATCACGTCATTATCTACTTCTACATCGTAGCATGCATGACCTACATTTTCTAGTAATGCAAACTTAATGGCTCCATTGTAGTTTTTTTTGTCACTACGCATTAAGGCGATTAGTTCTTCTTTGGGTTTAAGATATTTGGGGTTATGTCCATAGATTCTAGTGATCGTATTCCGAATATCAAATAATTCAGTCTCCGTGATATTCCCTATTCGATATGATAAGTAAGATTCGCTAACCATACCTATAGCAATTGCTTCCCCGTGCAAAAGTGGGGATTTACTATCCATCCAATATGATTCTACAGCATGTCCTATGGTATGACCAAAGTTTAAAATTTTGCGCAATCCTTTTTCATTAGGATCCTTTTCTGTCACACCTTTTTTTATCAATATAGAATCATAAACCAATTGGTCAAAATCTAAAGTCGTCACATCGCCCACTTTAGAAAGGATAGACCATGCATTTTTATCTGCTATTAACCCATGTTTGAGAAGCTCAGCGTATCCACTTCTTATCTGATCAGTGTCTAGCGTCTTTAAAAATGAAGTAAATATAAAAACATAAGAAGGGTCTTTGATTACGCCCACCATATTTTTAAATCCCATCAAATCTACACCTAATTTACCACCTACCGAAGCGTCTACTTGACTCAATAATGTAGTGGGTACTTGGACAAAACGAATGCCTCTCATATAAGTAGCTGCACAGAAACCTCCTAAATCCCCAATTACTCCACCACCTAAATTAATCACGACAGAATGTCTATCGGCACCATTTTGCATAAGTTTGGTCCAAACGAACTGACAAGTTTCTAAGGTTTTGTTTTGCTCTCCTGAAGGGATTTTTATGATCTGACAAGTGATATCTACGTGCTCAAGTAAGATGTGTAGGCAGAATTTTTCTGTATTCTCATCTACAATGATAAAACAAGTCGATGGATTCATCTTTAAAAGTGATCCTTCGAATGCTTTCCAATCATTAAAATGGATTTGGTAATTTGTACAATCAATAAATTTCATATTTTTCAAACGCCTTTTGATCTTTTTAATAACATAAAAGTATCCTATAGACTAGGAATATTAAATAAACAATCGGGTCTTGAAAATAGAAAAAGGTGGGCTTAAACGATTAGAATCTAAACTTAAATACAGGCAATGCATTGTTTAAGCGTTCTCTGTCAGATATTGTAAATGTTGGCTTGACATTTTTGTTTATATATTTATTGCCAAAAGAAATATAATTTATTCCTCCTGCCATGAATACAATCAATATGTCAAATATCTGCATGATAAAGTATTTTGATTCTCTTTTTATCCAACAATAAACTTAAAATAATCAAGCTTATTGTCTAATAAAGACGCAAAATAAAGCAAAAGTTTCAATAAACTCTCAATTATTTTAATTTTAACTAAATTATATTATAAAAATAGATAAAGTAACTTTTAAATTAAGAGCATGGATTTGGTTATAAATTTGACAATCAATATGTTAACTTTTTTACTTACAATTCTAAAAAAATAGTAGGTTAAAGAAATTATTTAAGATCAGGTGACCAGATATTTGATTATAAACATAAAAATATAAAAATTGCCAAATTTTAACCTACTTGAAAGATTTAACACAAGAATGCATTCTGAAAATTATCGCTAAATTTTGGGGTAATTGTGAAGATTTATTATAATTTTATATAGTTTGTCTTAAATCTCTAATTAGTAACATTATTACACCACTTCCACCGTCCTAAGTGAATAAGCCAATGGTTTATCATTAAAAAGTATCTTAGTTTTTGCCCAAGTGGTTTGAAACAATGTTGATTTTCTATATTCTTGAAGTGCTTCATCAGATATCCATTTGCTATGTGTGTAGTACACATTGGGCTGGTCTTGGTCTCGCATAAGTGCCAAATACTCACAACCTTCAAAAGCTTTTATATCATTTTTTGACTCGGCAAATACTTCCAAAAATGTTTCTATATTTTGTGGATCAAAACTAAGTCTTACTATTCTTGTGATCATCTAATAGAAGTTTATCTGTATCATTTCGTTTTTAAAGAGATTGAGCATGGAACTTGCTTTGTCCATATTCATAGCGATCTCAAGATAACCAGAAGAGTTAAAAAATGCTAATGGATCGCTAATGGAAACATCACCATAATCTTTGGACAGGAAGGTGATAGGATCATTTTGTTTGTAGTATAAAGCAAAACTACGTCCATTGCGCACTTTTTCGAAGTGATCTTTTTTAAGATTGACTATGACATTTTCGAAATGATCAATGTGAATGATGGTAGCCCTTATTTGATTGGAAGTGATAACAGGTTGGATCACAAGTTTTTTATTAAAGTTGGCCACTTTTGGACCTATCTCCTCTATTGGCAAACCGTGTCCTAAGTAGGCAGTGGCGTGGGCAAAAATGGCATTAACAGATGTAATGTCAGGATTTGGCGGATTTATAAGGTATATCTTTTCTTCGTCCAAATCGTCAAAGATCAGCGAAAATACACCATTATTAGGACCAATAAAAAAATGTCCATCTTTTGCAAAACAAATATACTCACTTTTTCTTTTGTAGTTACAATTGACAGCGATGACATGTATCGATTCATCAGGAAATGATTTAATAGCATTAGAAACATAAAATGCTGCCTGTACGATGTCGTATCTGTCGGTTTCGTGGCTGATGTCAATGATAGAAAAATCATTTTTGCTTGTCAAGATGGATGCTTTCAGCTCAGCTACATAATAATCTTTTGTACCATAATCCGTGGTCAAAGAAACAATTTGCATTAAAAAGACGTTATTTTTTTAAAATTTATCGCACATCACTATCAGAATTTCAAATAAAGTCCAATATTTGTGTGCAAAGAAATGAAGAAATATTTATATATTATAATTTTTTACAATATATAATTCAGTAATGTGTAATTTAGTATTATTTGTATCATAAACCGTTTTAAACATCATCAAACAAAAGTTAAATATTGAGCGAAATAATTTTAACCATCGAGGGCATTGACCCACTAGATCTATACGGTGAAAACAACGCAAAGTTAAATTTATTAAAGAAGGCATATCCCGAAATTCAGATCACATCACGCGGTAATCAGGTGAAACTGAAAGGTGACAAAAAAGGTACTGATGAAGTCAAAACCAAGTTAGAGATCATGATCAGAATGATCCAAGAGAAACATGATTTTAGTACCCAAGTAGTAGAAGATCTATTAGTAAGTGACCATGCTGCTGATAATAAAATAAGTCAACACTCAGCAGGTGGTGTCATTGTTTATGGTAAAAATGGCCAACCAATCAAAGCCAAGACGAAAAACCAAAAACTACTAGTAGAATGTAGTGAAGCCAATGATATCGTATTTGCCATAGGTCCTGCCGGAACTGGCAAAACCTATACTGCAATGGCACTTGCGATCAGAGCATTAAAGTCGAAATTGGTCAAAAAAATCATACTAACCCGTCCAGCTGTAGAAGCTGGTGAACACCTTGGTTTTCTTCCCGGTGATATGAAAGAAAAAGTAGATCCATATTTGAGACCATTATATGATGCGCTTGACGATATGCTACCAGCTGAAAAACTCAATTTTCTGATCACTAACAGAATCATCGAAGTTGCTCCGCTTGCATTTATGAGAGGACGAACCTTGGACCATGCCTTCATTATATTAGATGAAGCACAAAACTGTACAACGACACAAATCAAGATGTTTCTCACAAGAATAGGTCCTTCTGCAAAAGCCATCATCACAGGAGATTTATCTCAGATAGATCTACCAGGGCACCAGAAGTCAGGTTTGAGAAAGGCTTTAAATATTTTAGCACCCATAGACGGTATCGGTCAGCTATTCCTTAGTGCTGAAGACGTGGTAAGACATAGGCTTGTCAAAGAAATCATCAAGTCTTATGACGAAGCTGATGAACTAGACCAAGCTGAAAAACTTAAAGAAAGAGAAGCAAAAGACGCTGCAAGAGAAGCATATAGAGATTCAAAACAAGATCAAGAATGACATCAAAAATTAAATATCAAGGTGACCTACGTACCGAGTGTACACACATCAGATCAGGACAATCCTTCATTACGGATGCTCCCATAGATAATAATGGCAAAGGTGAAGCTTTTTCTCCAACAGATTTGACAGCTACATCTCTAGGTACTTGTATGATAACGGTGATGGGCATCTCTGCTCGCAACCATGGCATAAATATAGATGGGGCCGAACTAGAAATCACCAAACATATGGCCGCAGATCCCAGGAGAATATCGCAGATAGATGTCAAAATATTTATGCCTTCATTGCCATATACGGACAAAGAGAAAAAAATATTAGAAACAGCTGGTAGAACTTGTCCAGTTGCATATAGCCTTCATCCTGATATAGTGCAAGCAATAGATTTTGTTTGGCCAGAATAGCTATGAAAAGTTTAACCATATCTTGTAAAAACCAAACCATAAAAGGTGAAATAACCCTTAGTGGGTCCAAAAGCATTTCCAATAGGGCGCTACTTATTAGGGCTTTATGTTCAGAGTGTTTTGAAATTTTAAATCTTTCTGATAGTGACGACACGGTCACGATGGAAAATCTTTTAAATAGCAATTCAGATGTTTTGGACGCACATCATGCGGGTACTACTTTTAGGTTTTTGACTGCTTACCTTTCAACACAAGATGGAACTCACATTCTTACAGGTTCAGAAAGAATGCAACAGCGACCAATAAAAGCCTTAGTTGATGCTTTAAATTTCCTTGGTGCAGACATTACCTATATAAAAAATGAAGGATATCCGCCGTTAAAAATAAGTAGCCCTAAAACTGTTTGGAAAAATGACATCACCTTACCTGCAAATATCAGTTCACAGTATATCACAGCGCTATTACTGATAGCCCCTACCCTTCCTGATGGATTGATTATCAGGCTAGAAGGTGAGATTGTTTCAAAACCATATATCGAAATGACACTAGGTATGATGGATTATTTTGGTGTAAAAGTTATAGTAGATTGGCAAAACCAAATGATCTCAATAAGTCATCAGGCATATGTAGCTAAAGACTTTTTTGTGGAGGCAGATTGGTCGGCGGCATCCTATTATTACATCATTGCTGGGCTAAGCAAAAGTGCTGACATTGTCCTACATGGACTACAAGAAGACAGCCTTCAAGGTGATGCAGCAATAGCACAAATTGGTCGCAAATTTGGTGTAGAAACTGTTTTTGGAAATAAAAGTATTCGGATTGTAAAAGATGAAAAGGTAATTATTCCTGAGTTTTTTGAATATGATTTTATCAAAGAACCCGATATTGCACAAAGTGTGTCTGTCTTGTGCGCTGGTCTTGGAGTCAATGCACTTTTCACTGGATTACAGACACTTCGCATAAAAGAAACAGATAGAATAGCTGCTTTACAAAATGAACTTCAAAAAGTAGGTGTTTTCATCACCAAAATGCCAGCCAAATTCTCAAAGAAAACAGGAGTAGAATATTATATGCAAGAGGGTAAGGCCATGTTTGAACAAGACGATGCACCAGTTTTCGAAACTTATAACGATCATCGGATGGCTATGGCATTTGCACCATTAAGCTTACTGGGAAGTGTAGGCGTGCAAGATCCCAATGTTATATCAAAATCATACCCAAATTATTGGAAAGACCTTATAAAATTAGGGTTTCAAATGGAGACTAATTGAATTTTAGGTTAAAATTAGCTATAATTGGTTTGATTTGGTACTTTAGTTTATCTTTGTCCTAATATATAACAAGGATTAGGGATGTACTATATTATATTAGCTTTTATCACTTCATTTGCATTGACGTATCTCGCTATACCGTCTATCATCCATATAGCTGTGAAAAAAAATCTAATGGATGAGCCCGGAGATAGACGTTCGCATAAGGTTAGTACTCCATCCTTGGGAGGAATAGGTATATTTGCTGGTACTGTTTTTTCAATTATTTTATGGACACCATTTAATTATTTCGGAGATCTTCAGTATATACTTTGTGCTTTCATCATCATATTCTTGATAGGTGCCAAAGACGATATTGATCCAATGTCACCTTCCAAAAAATTCTTGGGCGAGCTATTTGCAGCAGGAATTCTCGTATTTAGGGCAAAAATAAAGTTAACTAGTTTGTATGGTTTTTTCGGTATTTATGCTATACCTGAATTTGCTAGTATCATATTATCCATCTTTACCATTATTGTCATCATCAATGCATTCAACCTTATAGACGGTATTAATGGGCTTTCAGCTAGCTTAGGACTGTTGATCACCTTCGTATTGGGCATATGGTTTTTATTGGTCGGAAGCATAGAAATATCTATTGTAGCATTTGCATTATGTGGTGCATTAGTCGCTTTTCTAAAATATAATATAACGCCAGCCAAAATATTTATGGGAGATACAGGTGCATTACTGCTAGGTACTGTATGCTCGATTTTGGCGATCAAGTTTATTGAATTACATAATGTGATTACAGATTCGTCTTATACATTCAGTTCAGCTCCTTCCGTTGCTATTGCTATTTTGATATTGCCATTGTTTGATACTTTAAGGGTTTTTGTTTTACGACTTATGGAAGGCAAATCACCTTTCAATCCCGATAGAAAGCACATACACCACATCATGATCGATCTAGGCCTCACGCACATGCAAGCTACAGGTGTATTGTTTTTGACCAATATATTGTTTATCATTTTGGCAGTCATGCTCCAAAACGTCGGAAATCTGATGTTACTGATTATCATACTAGGTCTTGCGTTAGGTATGTCCTATTTTGCATCTATGATGGTAGCTCAGAAAAAATCAAAAACAAATGTATGATGCCTTGGATAGCTGTATTTGTGGGTGGTGGAGCAGGTAGTATGTTGAGATATTTATTAGCAAAACATTACAACCCAGTCATAGATGGCTACATGACATTTCCTTATGGTACTTTTATAGCTAATATCGCCAGCTGCTTTCTGTTAGGAGTTTTGATGCAAAAACATATGAATGGACAATTGGGTGATCATACTAAGTTTCTGCTTGCAGTTGGTTTTTGTGGTGGCTTTAGCACGTTTTCAACCTTTGGTTATGAGATTTACTTATATCTACAAAAAGGGCAGTTCATGATTGGGTTAGGATACGTCTCTATTAGTTTATTGTTTGGTATGATAGCAATTGTGTTAGGGTTGAAGGTTGCGACGGTATTGTAAACTTTTTTAATCAGATTTTACAAATTTATTTTATCCTATTCTTTCCATTCTCATCTACACTTTAATAGTTTTCCATCTACCTTGCTTAAATATATAGTAAGCGACCACTGCTATGAGTGTCTCTGCAATCGGCACTGCCCAAAAAGCTCCTTCTAAGCCGAAACCACTATATTGTGTCAAAAAATAGGCCAGTGGTATTTGGACCAACCAAAATCCAACAAAATTAATAACAGTTGGCGTCTTGGTATCTCCGGCGCCATTCATAGCCTGCATCATTACCATTCCTATACCATAAAAAATAAAACCTGATCCAATGATTTGCAAAGCTTGGACTCCAATCCTAATGACTTCAGCATCATTGGTAAAAAAAGATACGATAGGTTGCGACAAAAATATAAATATTGCCATCACCATTGACATAAAAATGGCATTGTACTTAGTCGCTAGCATCACACTTTTTTCGGCTCTTTCTACTTGATTAGCACCAAGATTCTGACCTATGAGCGTAGCTGCTGCATTACTGAGCCCCCATGCAGGCAAGATAAAAAAGACTACATTTCTGATAGCGATCTGATACCCAGCAGAAGCAGCTGTACCACCTGTATCTGCAACCAATCGAGTCAAGACAATCCAACTACCCGATGCTATCACAAACTGGAAAGTAGCAGGCCATGCAAGTTGCAACATAGATTTTATAATCTTCCAATCAGGCGTAAAGTCCGATAGCTTTATTTTAATAATACCACTACCTTTGACCATATGAAAGACTTGATAAGCTACTCCTGCGCCTCTACCTACACATGTTGCGATAGCTGCACCTTCAAGTCCCCATCCTTCCCAACCGTATAGACCATAGATAAAAAGTGGGTCTAGTATTATATTAATGATACTAGCAATCCAAAGGCTTTTCATAGCTAACGCTGCATTACCTGCACCACGGAATATACCATTGATCAGAAATAAATAGACGATCACTGCACTGCTGCCAAACATAATTCGTGTGAAAGACTTGCCTTCAGCAATCACGTCAACAGATGCTCCCATAAATCGCAATAATTCATCAGAATAGATCACTCCTACTACACTTAACACGACAGAAAACACACCAGAAATCATCAGTGCTTGTGCCGCAGATGTTGAGGCATCTTCTGTATCTTTTTCGCCCACTCTTCGTGCTATGATTGCAGTAGCAGCCGTACTTAGTCCTATTGCCAGTGAGTAAATAATGGTAATCATTGACTCAGTATATCCTACTACCGCAATAGCGTTTTGACCTAATTTACCCACAAAAAACATATCCACAAGTGCAAACACACTCTCCAAGCTCAACTCAAGGATCATAGGAATAGCTAATAGAAAAATAGCTGTTCGGATATTTCCTTGTGTATAATCATGCTCATCACCTCTTAAGGCTTCTTTAATGAGATTAAAAAATTTTACGATCTTGGTTGCTACCAAAGTTTATTTATTTTTTAGGATTTCAAATTAAAAATTGACCATTTTTATAAATCAATGTATTATCGGCAATTATTTCTCCTCCATCTTTCATGTCAGTAATCATATCCCAATGTATAGGTGATTGATTTTTGCCTCCTGTCTGCTTGTAAGATTGGCCGATAGCCATATGAATCGACCCGCCTATCTTTTCGTCAAACAATATGTTTTTTGTCGTACGCTGTATATTGTAATTAGTACCAATAGCTACTTCACCGAAATATCTTGCGCCTTCTATCTTAAATATATCGTCAAGGAAAGCTTTTCCTTTTTCAGCTTCCCACGATACAACCTGACCTTTTTCTACATGCAAAGTGACACCTTCTACCTCGTGTCCCATATAGACAATCGGATAATTAAAATAAATATATCCTTCCACTGTATCTTCTATGGGTCCAGTAAATACTTCACCACTCGGCATATTGGATCTACCGTCTGAATTGATCCAAATACGATCTTTGACACTAAAACGTATATCAGACTTTGGGTTTTTATATTGGATAATATCTGCTTTATTGAGATAATCGACGATGTGTTGCTGACTTGCACGTAGTTTTAGCCATTCTGCTTCTGGGTCTGCGGCGTAGAGATTGCAAGCATTATAGACAAAAGCTTCATATTCTTCTAGGCTCATTCCTGCCTCTTGAGCAGCAGCAATAGTGGGAAATTGGCAGAGACATCTTTTCAAACTTCTATCAGCTGTTCGATCAAAGTAGATTTGATTGATCTCGTTCATTGCTTTTTGACGCCTTGATGATTTTGTTGCGTCATTTTGCTGATCTTCTCTTACATTAAATGGTGCTCTGATGACAAGATAAGCATCAAACGTTTCCATCATCGTCTTTGAACTCGGAGATACATAATCCAACTGATGGTCTTGTGCTTCATTAATAAATATTCTATTCTGCTCTCTGAATGTCATTTGATATTCTACGTGCACACCTTTTTTGATAGCCGCTCTATACACTTCACGAAGCAAAGGCTCTGCAAGTGTTGTGGTTTGTATGAATAATTTTTCACCTGACTTTAGCTCAAGGCAATAATTTACAAGCAGATGGGCATATTTTTCCAACATAAGTCTAAACTGATTTTAAAATTAAAATTACCAAGTTTTTACTTGAAAAGGATATCTTACAGTGTATTCGTGGGATATCATTTCTTTTAGTGTATCTCTTAGGAGGTCAATATTTTCCTTTTGAGTAGCTGAAATTAGGACATTTGGGAAGTTATATTGATTACTAAATTTTTCTTTGATATCTGCCATGATTTCGACCTTCACATTTTCATCTAAGTAATCGTCAAAATATTTTTCACGATACAAATCTACCTTATTAAATACCATAAGAGTGGTACGATCTGCTGCCCCTAAATCATTTAAGGTGTTTTGAACTGTGAGAATATGATCTTCGTGTTGCGGATGTGAGATATCGACGACATGCACGAGAATATCACTTTCTCTTACTTCATCCAAAGTTGATTTAAAACTTTCTACCAAATGGTGCGGTAACTTCCTAATAAACCCAACTGTATCTGATAATAAAAAAGGCATCGTATCCCAAACCACTTTGCGCACGGTCGTATCCAAGGTCGCAAACAATTTATTTTCGGCAAATACATCTGACTTACTCAATACATTCATCAAGGTAGATTTGCCCACATTGGTATATCCTACGAGCGAAACCCTGATGAGTTCACCACGATTTTTACGTTGGGTTTGTGCTTGCTGATCTATCTTTTCCAATCTTTTTTTGAGCATTGATATCTTATCTCTGACAATCCTTCTATCTGTCTCTATCTCCATCTCACCGGGACCTCTCATCCCGATACCACCACGCTGACGCTCCAAGTGCGTCCAAAGTCCTCTCAATCTTGGCAACAAATACTGCATCTGAGCCAATTCTACTTGGGTTTTTGCTTGCGCTGTTTGAGCACGGTCTGCAAATATATCTAGGATAAGCGTACTACGATCTACAATTTTTACTTTGAGATACTCTTCTAAGAAACCCGTTTGTTTTCCTGTAAGGTCATCATCAAAAACTGCGAGAGTGATATCTTCATTTCGTTCGATATAATTTTTTATTTCGTCTAGTTTACCCGATCCTACAAATGTTTTTACATTGGGATGTGGCATCCTTTGGGTAAATACTTTTTTGGTAATCGCTCCAGCTGTAGTGACTAAAAAATCAAGTTCGTCAAGGTGTTCTAATACCAGACTTTCATGTTGGTCTCCAGCAATGACACCAACTAGAATACAGTATTCTTGTTCTTTGCGAATACCTTTTTTATCTTCTTTCCCTACTTTCCACGCGTCGCTCATATGTATATATTGTATGTTTTTGAATAATGTTAATTAGTAAAGATCATTTTACATTCGTTATTATTCATCTTAACTAATAATAAAGATATTTGTAAAAAAAATAAACTTAACCAAATGACATTGTATTTGTACTGCAAAAGTAAATCTTTTTTAGGGCAAAAACTTAAATTTGGTCATAGCATTTGATTTTTAAAATCCTAGAGATGTCAATAGATGTAAAAAGGTTACAGATCGAATGAAGTTTGAATGTCATCTGTTGTGCTAAATTGAAATATTGATTGTGTACTCAGTATTTCATTATATAACATCTAACTTAAATAAATGGATTACCAATCTTAAAATTATTACTACATCTTTTAACTAATTTCCTCAATATTGCATAACCAATTTTATACATTTGTTGTTTATTGCACTAAATTTAAAGTAAAGTGATAAAAACAGATATATTGGTAATAGGCGCTGGAGTGGCAGGATTTTCGTTTGCAATAAGAATGGCAGAAGCTAGGCCTGATCTTAAAATCACTGTCCTTACCAAAACCAACGAGAAAGAATCCAATACGAGTTATGCCCAAGGTGGCGTCGCCGCTGTATGGGATAATGATATCGATAACTATGCAAAACATGTCGCTGATACACTAGATGCTGGCGACGGCATCTGCGATGAAAACATTGTAGATATAGTTGTAAAAGAAGGCCCTGAAAGAGTTAAAGATATTATAGAGTGGGGCGCTCGATTCGATAAAAATAAAGCTGGGGAATATGATCTCGGTCGTGAAGGTGGCCATTCAGAAAACCGTATTCTTCACTACAAAGATATCACAGGTTGGGAAATACAACGTACACTGAATGACAAAGCAAAAACATATCCCAATATCATTTTTCACGAGCATTATTTTGCTATAGACATTATCACTCAGCATCATAAAGGTAGAAATATCACTCGACTCACACCTGATATTGCATGTTATGGTGCTTATGTTTTTAATAAAGTAAGTAAAGAAATAGAAACATTTCTTGCGAAGGTGACCGTGTTAGCAACAGGTGGTGTAGGTCAGGTGTACAAAAGCACGACCAATCCGACCATAGCATCAGGTGATGGCATAGCGATGGTATATAGAGCAAAAGGACGTGTAGCCAATATGGAATTCATCCAGTTCCATCCCACTTCGCTCTACAATCCGGCTGGCGAGAATCCAGCTTTTCTGGTTTCGGAAGCAGTACGTGGATTTGGTGCTGTACTCAGGACTACAGATGGTAAAGAGTTTATGCATAAATATGATGAGAGGTTATCTCTTGCACCTAGGGATATTGTAGCTAGAGCGATCGATAATGAAATGAAACTACGTGGTGATGAACACGAATATTTAGATTGTACACATCTCGATCAGGAGGCATTTTATAATCATTTTCCTAATATAACTGACAAATGCAAAAGCCTAGGTATAGATCCAGCTAAGGACTTTATCCCTGTAGTACCTGCGTGTCATTATTTGTGTGGTGGTATATTGATAGACGAGATGGGAAAGACATCCATTTCTCGACTATATGCAGCTGGTGAATGTACAAATTCAGGGCTGCATGGTGCGAATAGATTAGCGTCCAACTCCCTTTTAGAAGGTCTAGTTTTTGCAGATAGGATTCATCAAGATATTTTATTAAAAATTGATGAAATCGAAATCGAAAAAAATATCCCAGAGTGGAATGCAGAAGGTACCACTGAACCCAAAGAAATGGTCTTGATAACTCAAAGTCTAAAAGAACTTAAAGAAATCATGAGCAATTATGTAGGTATTGTAAGGACAGATGTACGTCTAAAAAGAGCGATGGACAGGTTGCACTTATTATACAAAGAAACAGAAGTGCTATATACCACAACCATTATTTCGCCACAATTGTGTGAACTGCGTAACTTGATCACTAATGCATATCTTGTAACTAAAGCGGCTGAGATGCGCAAAGAAAGTAGAGGATTACATTACAATACAGACCATCCAGACCAATTTGAATACACAGAAACCACTTATATGTAACTTAGCATGTCCAATCAAAACCAAAACACCAGCCCACCAAATTCAATATTTAAAGAATGGCTCGAGAAGCTTCAACAAGAATCTTGGCAACTAGAGCTTTTGATTTCCGGATTTGCTATTTATGGTATTTATGAATCAAGAACACTCCTTGCGGATTTAGAATTTTTTAGAGACAATGAAGTATCTGGCGATGTAAACTTTATTGTTAGCTTGCTTATATTCGTATTTAAAAAAGGATGGTTAATCTTTTTTTTCAATCTTATTGTCCATGTGATATTACGGGGTCTATGGATTGGAGCTATTGGATTGAGGTATGTGTCAGAAGAAATTGAGTATGATTCATTTGGATATACGGAGCGATTTACCCAATATCTAAAAACAAAAGTTGGTAGTTATGATGACTTTATAGAGCGGCTAGAGAAATTATGTAGCGTATTATTTGCCTATACATTCTTATTGTTTTTGCTATTTTTTTCATTGATGATCTTCGTTTTACAAACTTTTTTATTTGCAATTATTGCGCAAAAATTTAATGAGACTAATAGTAATTTCGCATCGTTACTAGGTCTTTTGGGGACTATTTATTTTTTAGGTGGTGCGATCGTTTTTTTTGATTTAATCACTTTAGGTGGTTTCAAAAGAATCCGTGAAAAGTCTATTTCAAAGATCTATTTTTATGTGTATCGGTTTTATAGTTTTGCAACATTGTCATTTCTTTACAGGCCGCTATTGTATAATTTTATTGACCACAAATATACGAAACGACTATTTTTCCTATCTATTCCCTACATTATGATCGTCATATTTGGGGCATCATTTTTTGAAAACAATCCCAACCCTTATTTACCTTCTAAAAGCACAAGCCAAGAACATGGATATTTAATAGATAACTATAACTATGATGATCTAAGAGACAAAATGCTTTTAGAATTTCCTAATGAAGAACGAAAGATAAATAAAAACCGTTTAGGTGCCATCACTTTAGACCAGTTTGAGATTACAAAAAGTACTTCTTCTGTATTTATAAAACTTGATAATAGTTATAATAGGTTACTTGAAAGAGATACCACATTACCAGCATCAAAAAAGAAAGGTATATCTATAGGTTGGTTTAATAATAGTGACCTTGATGATAAAAATATAGAAAAGTTGGAAGAACAAAAATCTTCTGATATAGCCTCTCTCTATGAAGAACGAAGAAAACTAACTAAATTATTAAAGACAAAGGATGATATAAAATTACGTCAAAAAAAGGATTCCATTTCGTCAAAAATAGATGAAAAAGAAGCATTTTGGACAGCTAAATTTAATGAAGCAGAAAGACAAAAAGTTTCGGGAGTATTGAATGCATATCTATCTCATGTTAAATTATTCATAGACTCTATTCCAGTACCATTAAATAATTGTTTTTTTTATACACATCCACATTATTCAGAACAAGGTATTAAATGCATGTTCAATACAGATTCACTAACAATTGGAACACATATGGTAAAGTTTGAGCAAAATTACTTAAACCAAGAAGAAGAATTATTAAAAGAATATTTATATTTACCCATTATTAAACAATAAAATCAAAACATTATGGATTTTCAGACACCTTGGATCAAGTATGGCGTTATTTATGGAATTATTAGCGTTTGTCTTTTCTTGTTTTCATCATATATTAGTCCTCTAGGTATATGGGTTCAATTTTTTGTCGGCTTTTTGATAATGATAGTATTTATGGTCTTATCTGCTAAGGAAGAAAAAGCAAGTAAAGAAGGAATTCTTAATTATGGAGAAGCATTAAAAAATACTTTTTTAACAGGATTTATAGGTCTTGTTATTTCAGGTTTATCTACTTTGATTATGGTTCATTTAGTTGATCCAAGTTTATTAGGAATACTTCAGGAGCAAGCTGTAGAGTCAGTAGAATCAATGATGTCAAGTTTTGGTGTTTCAGATGATGTCATCAGCGAAGCATTAGAGAAAGCAGAAGCAGATATGGAAGCTCAGTTTACGCCACTAGCTCAAATATTGAATATCCTTAAGAGCAGCATCATGGTGGTGATAATTGCTGCCATTGTTTCTATTTTTGTAAAAAAGAACGAAAACATCCACGACATAAAGTTGTAATACATGCGTTAGTATGGCTTTCAGATGTCTTTTCACTCATTAAATTTAAGTCAACTTTGGAAGTATGTCTTAGAGCCATACTTCCAAAGTTTATGCTTTACTTAAAAAACAGATTGGATACTTGAGCTATGGCAGTCAATGTTATAAATCTGGTATTTCGACTTCTTCAAAACTATCTTCATCTTCAGGACTTAGCTGAACAGGCATATTTCGAGTCACAAAATTACACCACTTGCAAGTATCTTCTCCGCATCCTGGCGTAAATATATGATTTTTGATATCTTGATAAGCTTGTATAAGCTGCGCGCCCACTATCTCAGTTTCGAAAGATGCTATTTCAAATTCTCCTTTTCTATACTTATCATCTTTGTCTTTTTCTATAAAATCCATGACACCCTTAGCCATCACCCAATTGTGTTTTTTATCTCCATCCAATAACAATCGATAGAACATTATTTGTCTCCAGTAATCGCCACCCAGATCATCTTCGCCCATAGAAGGTTTGAGCTTTTTGGGATCATATCTACCCGTTTTATAGTCTGTCACAGAAATATAATTGTCATAAATATTAATTCTGTCGAGCTTTCCAGATATTGGCACTCCTTGGTATTCAGTGGATTTTATTTCATATTCTACTTCATATTTTCTCGGAACCAACCATGATTGACTATTCTCATTATAATATTCTGTAAGGATATTTTGACCATGTTTGGTAAGATTTTCAAACTCCTGACTTGTGAAGTGTGATTTATAATATTCTAATCCTTTGGTATAAAAATCTACTAATTTCTGGACACTACCCATAGAGCGTGGCACAGCATTTTCTATATCTCTAAAAAAGTGTTCTAAAGCATAGTGTATTGCATTACCAAATCCCATCGTAGCACTCCTACCAAGTGGCACTCTCAGTATCGTCTCGAAATAGAAAGTCAGTTTGCACTTAAGATACTTGTTTAGACTCGTTGCACTCAGCTTAAAATTTTCTAAAATATGATCAATTAAATCATGCTCTATAAGCTGTGGGACGCCCCGACTAAAACGCATCAATTCAGCTTTGTATAACAAAACGTCATCATCAGGTATATTGATTTCTTTGATTTCATCTTCGCTTAAGATGGATTCGGCTACAAATTTTGATGGTTCTAGTTTTTTGTCTTCGTCTGAATGCAGTGGATAAGATATATACAGATAGTTTTTTGCTCTTGTCATGGCAACATACATCAACCTTCTATCATCTTCTTCTTCGACCTGACTATTGGACGTAGTGAGCGTAGGCGGCAAGGCATATTGTCCGTTATTTCCTATCTTTTTCTCCCAGTTTGAACTGTTAGACCTCATGATAAATACATGGTCAAACTCGAGACCTTTTGCACCATGAGCAGACATAAAATTGATTCCCTTTTCATTACTTATGATGCGATATATCGGTAGTTCCAAATTATTATCTACCATAATATCAATCATTTGGATCAACTGTTTTAGGGAGAGTGTCTTGCTTTTGGAAGCTTCATTTTTTACAAAATCAAAAAACGTATTGAGTAACTGCAGTCTCCATGCTTTGTCGGGACAATATAAGACTGTATTCAGAATATTACCATCTGTCAATACTTTTTCTATCAACGTCTGTATGGTGACATTAAAAATATCTGATATCCAGGTTTCAATTGTATTGGCCACTTGTATGATGGTCTCGGCATCTTTGACACCTGCTTCTTGCAATAAGGTCTTATCCTTTAGGACATCTCTCCATTTCAGATAAGCATCTTCTTTATCCGTCGACTTCCTTTTGCAGTAAATACTGATAGCTGCGATATCTAATGCTGATATGGCAAAAAAATCATAATGCAATATTTCAAAAAGTATGTCTTCATTTCCGTAAGGCCTTACTGTTTCCCCTTGGATATATCGTAGAATGTTGATCAGTTTCACAACATCTACTTCACCCAATACATTGACTCGTTTTTTGACATTGATCGGTATTTTCTTTTGTGAAAAGTACCTAATCAAGTTCTCTACGATGCGATGCTTGGTATAAATGATCGCCATTTCGTTATAAGGCACACCACTTTCATACAGCTCTGATATTTTTTGGATGATTCCTGCTTCTTCTTGGGTTTCATTTTGATAGGCCAAAAACTGTGGTTCTGGAGCGTTTTCTATTCCATTACGTCTTGCCTCTGATAGGTCCTTAGTGAGATATGAATATCGATTTACAAGTCGTTCTGTATTATTCTCGATGAGTCTTTTTGCTCTATCTAGAATCTTCTGACTAGACCTATAGTTGGCTGTTAGTACTATTTCTTTGGGTGAGAATTTATTTTTAAAGTCGATGATGCTATTCATATTTGCACCTTGAAATCTGAATATACTTTGGTCATCATCTCCTACAATAAATAAATTAGGGTCCTCCCAATATTCTGCAAGTAGAAAAAGCAATTCATTCTGAGCACCATTGGTATCCTGAAACTCATCTACCAAGATATACTGAAACCGTTCCTGGTATTTACCCAAAAGTGCGTCATCTGTTTTAAATTTGTCTATGACCCACAAAATCATATCTTGGTAATCAAATCGCTCCCTTTTGGCCATTTCTTCATTGTACCTATCGAACTCACCACATGCAGCAAGTACATTTTCGTATCTAGCTAACTCAGTATTTATATTTTTGGGATTAAGGTCTCCTTTTTCATATTGGGTATTGGTGGATTTATCAAAGTATTTCCTTTGATAAATAAATGGTGATAACGCAGGGTCAGTCACGATGCTTTTATGGCTTTCATAAGCATCTTTTATCAAAGCAGGCGTCCATTTCTCTTGTTTCATGGTACTGAACAGAGATTTTAACCTTTTCCATTCATAATATACATCACCTTTATATCTTTTGAGTGGATGATTATCTCCGAATGTATCTATAATGCTCCGATAGACGTCTATTTCTTCTATTTCTGATATGGATTGTAGCTCTCTAAAATTGCCAAAAGACTTTGGATTCTCCTTAATGACCGAGTTGCAAAATGCGTGAAATGTTTGGATATTGACATTGTAAGCATCAGGACCTATAAACGAATTAAGTCTCTTTCGCATGGCAATCGCACCTGCATCCGTATATGTGAGACAAAGGATATTATGGGCAAAAACATCTGTCTGTAGCAATATATTACCGATACGGACTGCAAGTAACTGAGTTTTGCCAGTACCAGGACCAGCTATGGTCATCACAGGACCATCAATAGTATCTACCGCTTCTTTTTGTTTTTCATTCAGTGCATCATAGGCTTTTTGCCAGACAGCTTGATATTCCGATTTTATCTTTGACATGTATTACTATAGTTGTGGAATGGTAAAGATACTACCTAAAAATTGATTGTTGGCTAAAAAGTCCTTATAAACACCTCGCTAATTTGCATATTTCCTTAACTAGGGTGATCTTATCGATTATTACTAAACGTGACATTAATAATAAAAAATGCGGTACGCTGAGAGACACTCAACATACCGCATTTTTATTATTTTAAATAATCGATTTATTTTTTTATCTGAGCATCATACACCATTTTGCTCAATCTATTCATAAATGGAAATCCTTTTTCGTTGTACTCATAAGACTCATCAAATATTTGATCTTTATTGACATATATGACTGCAGTCAAAAAGAAACCAATATTTTTATCTTTATTTTCTATGTAAGCACAATCTACCAAATATCCATAAGACTCTCCCGATTTATTGTAGATTTTGACTTCGCCTGGGATTCTGTCTTTTGTACCACCTACTAAAAAGTACTTCGCGTAACCATCTACAAATTTTTCGTCTTTGTAAAAATCATATTCACTAGGCACAGCAGACAAACATTTTCTCAAGTATTCATAATCTTCTTTTACTAAGTCAAATCTTTGATTAGCAGGAAATTTATTAGGAAAGATGATCCTTTTTAGAGTGTTTTCCATATCCTGCAAGCTATAGAAATTCCTTTTGCTAAAATCAAGAGGCGCCATTACCAAACTGTCAGCGTTATTTTTATAACCTTTGCCTTTTATGGCTTTTGTTGCAGTATGATACCAATCTTTGGTGGCAACAGAAGCGGGTTTGTCAAAAAGGATTCCTTTATCTTTGAAAAACCTGATATCATTCGTGTGTTTATTATCTTCGGCAGTGAAACCAAGATTTCCCAGTCTTTCTGTGATCCTAGAATTGCTAAATGCGCCGACTTTCTGAAGCGACTCGTTGATATAATCTTGACCTAAAAATTCATACAATCTATTAAAAGCATCTTGGTCCCCGACTACAAGTGATTTTTTTATATACCCTTCCAAATTTGGTTTCTTAGAAACATTTGTCTCATCTACAAAAGCAGGTGACTGTTCAGGTCTACTTTTGGCAGTGAACATATCGACTTCTGTCGTTAGTTTTGTGCCTTGTCTGTTTATCTCATTTTTACGTTGTAAAGTAAGTGCGGCCACAGGTAAAGCAACCGTGCTCGCAGGATAAAAATAATTGTTTGGTACAACATTATACATCTCCGTGCTAAAAGTAGTATCCTTAAGATTTACTTGTGTGTAAATAATTTGCACTTCATGTTCAGGATTAGTAAGATATTGAGCCATTATAGGGTCAGTAGCTATTGTTTTGGAAAGAAGATTCCGCTTAGATGCACATGAGCTTGTAAACAAAGCAAGACCGATAAAAAGAAATAAAAAAGCGTGTTTAAAATTCATTTATAATTATATTTAAAAATCTATTCTTAAAAAGCGTTTGGGTCAACCATAAGAATTAACAAAATGGGTGGGTAAAGGTTGAGAATAAGGTTTAGGTTGAGATTAAGGTTTAGATTCACAAAGAAAAGCGAGACGCTTTTACTAATGCAAGCTTCGCGAGGACGCTAAGCTTAACGATATGCAAGCCCACCTCAAACATTACTTGTGATCTCTTGACACAATTCTATCAAAACACCATTAGTTCCTTTGGGATGAAGAAAACAAACAAGTTTATTATCAGCGCCCTTTTTTGGAACTTCATTGATAAGCACGAATCCTTCTGACCTGAGACGCTCCATTTCTGCATGAATATCGTCCACCGCAAAAGCAATATGATGAATGCCTTCTCCTTTTTTTTCTAGAAATTTATGAATAGCACTACTCTCGTCAGTCGCCATAAGCAGTTCAATCTTATTAGGTCCTGACAGAAAAAAAGAAGTGGTGACATGTTCAGATATGACTTCTTCTCTTTTGTAAGGCGCTGTATTGAGAATTTTACTGAATACAAGTTCTGATATTTCCAAATCTTTAACAGCGATGCCTATGTGTTCTATTTTGGTCATTTTGTTTTATTTATTATTTGATAAAACCTAAATGTGTAATTGCTATAATACCTAAAAATTTCAAATGATAATCAATTACGTTCTCCAACTACTTCAAAATCGGCACTTTTAGCTTCGCACCATAGGGTTGACTATGATTTGTCACTAAAAGTGCTGATTTTATTGTATTTGAAGCGCTCATTACGAATCTCATTTTAGATATTTAGGTAATGAAAAAGTCCGGTCAGAAGGCCGGACTTTTATATTTATTTATGTAAAAAGATTGCGTCATCTTATGAGCGTAACATCACCTTTTTGTGTCTTTTCAAATCCGAAAATTTTATATTTCACAACCCACACATAAGTATCTGATTGCCATTTTCTATCACCATTGGTACCATCCCATTCATCATCAATATCTTTTGACTCAAAAACTTGTTGTCCCCATCTATTGAAGATATAAAACTCATAATTTGTAATGTCTTCTATACAATATTTTGGCAAATCAATAGGTCCGAAACTACGATTCAGGATGTGTGCTTCTTTGCTTAGCGTATCATCCTTGGTTTCCAACTTAAAAGTTGCGCCTATACCATCAGGAAAAAATACATTAGCATAGTCGATATCTGGCACATCAAGTTCTGCCGATGCGACGTAAGTATTTTTACATATGTCAGTCACCGTTACAGAATAGGTACCTTTTCCTGTAAAATCGATATCTCTTGTTGTCCCACCCGTGGACCACAAATAAGAGTCCACTAAGGCTTCATTATTATTTGGGTCAAAATCAGCTCTTGCAAATATTCCTGAACAATCATCTCTTTTATCAGAACTGATTCGTAGGTTGGAGATTTTATTGGTATTAAAAACTTCATCCCCTATATCAATACTTACTATTCTTGTGGTACCACACTTATCTGTCACTGTCACAGAATAATTACCTTTACGGATTACTTCAATAGATTGTTCTGTTTCATTTGTGGACCACTTATATGCATATTCATTGTTTGGTACCGCAGAATTAGTAGGATTAGCAGTAAGAATTAATATTTTTTCGTCACATAACTTTTCTGTATTTTGTATTATCCCTAATGTAAACTCTTCAATAAAATCTGGAGCAGTTACTGAAATATTTGCTGATGCTGTATTACCACATTTATCAGTCACGGTTACTGAATAATTTCCTGGTGTCAGTATTTCAATACTTGGTGTTGTTTCTTGTGTTGACCATAAATAAGTATAGCTTCCACTTATATTTGCAACAGCATTAAGAATTAACTTCTTTTCAAGACATAACTTGCTTGTGTTTTTGGTAATGGTTACCGAATTAATACCGTCTCCTTCTAATGGCTCCGTATATGATGCAACAGCAGTTGTGCCACAACCATCTGTTACTGTTACCGAAAAAGTATTTGGCGAATAATCATTCACAACTATTTGTTTTGTTGTTCCTCCTGTACTCCATAGATAAGTTTCTGGCCCTAACCCAAAAGAATTTCCACTTGCGGTTAATATACCTGTTACCTCTCCTTCAAAACAATTGACACTCAAATCAGCAGATATCGTAGCTGCAGTAATTTTCCGTGGGAACTCTCCTACTTCTATCTCCGCAATGGCTACCTCATCACAATTATCAACCACAGTGACACTGTAGGTACCAGGTTGTCCTATTTCTATAAAATCAACATCTGTTTCGCCTGTACTCCATGTAATAGTTTTGCGACCATTACCGGGTGTATAATTTGCACTTAAAGTTTGTTTACCATTCGTACACCAATTTCCTAATGAAAGTCCTAACTGTACTTGTGGCAACTCATATCTATCTAGCATAATAGTATCACAAACCATATAACATACACCTTCACCTACTGTAACGGTAACTGAGTATTCTGCATCATCAAACACGCGCAAAGTATCTAGTCCTCTATTGGTATCTGTACTCCACAAATAGTCCACTGCTCCAGGAAAAGAAGCATCAAACAAATGATTTATGTCTTCATTAGGACAGAAAATATCTGTATTGAGCATCAATTCTTTTATATCATATGTGTTCGTACTATCTCTAAACGCTATTGTATCTTGTAGACCTCTATTTTCTGCATTCCACACTAATGTATCTGATGTGTAAACAATGTCTGTAAAAATATCTTCTGCGATTATAGAATTACAGCTTGGTATTGAATCAAATTTTAATATACCTGTCGATATCAACTTAATAAATGAAGGTCTAAGTGTCCCCTTCTCTACCGAACTTGTAATAAAAGCAGAACCACCATCACTTGTGCCAAATACATTTCCATATGGATTAAAGTCTGCTTTCACTCCTGGAAATCCAAACTTCCATTGTGTATCGCCTTGCTTGGTTACTTTTGCGATAAATTTGAATGAGGTGTCCATTGCTGCAAAAGATGATCCACCTACTATGATGTCATTATTGCTATCTAGCGCTATGTCAACTATCAATGATGAATCAAGGTTGGCCATAACAAGTTTTTTTGCCCAAAGGATGTCACCATTTTGGGCAGCACTGATGATATGGCTACTATTATCTGATAGGTTATTCAGTGAGACTACAAAGGTAGTGTCTGATAGCGCCAAGGATTTTACATTTGCAGCTATTACATTTGCTCCTACGTTTTGGTATTTCCTACTCCATGATACATTGCCTAAAGTATCAAGTACTGTATAATAAAATCCACTATCTAAACCACCTACGATCGCTATTGACGTGTCAATGGTAACATTTATATCTGTGACATTAAAAACATCCTGGTCTTCAGGTTTAAATAATTTTGACCATAAGTTTTGTCCTTCGTAACTTCTACGTGCTAAAGCTACTTTATGAACGTTCGTATCAATGGCTGTATATGCCGCAAAGAGACTGTTATTGTAGTTAGCTAAGTAGTGACCTGCTTCATTGCCATCACCACTATCTACTTGTGTTGAGAAAGACCTGACTTTTACAAATCTGCCACCATTTGTGACCGAACCAATGATTTTATTGAACTTGTCAGAAGCATCTACATTCAAACTAAAATAAATAGTGTCATTATCACCTTGCACAACACTACCATGTGCTCTTGTAAATCCTTGCATTGCTTCATCTACAAAAATCTTTTTTGTCCATTCAATATCTCCTTTAGGTTTGTAGCTTGTGACGATGACTGTATCTGAATAAACCAATTTGGTCACATCCGTACTATCTAATTCCATCTCTACAGAAACAAAATTCCCATCACTCAACTGGGCCCCAGCGATGCTCAATATTTCTTTTCCATTTCCAGCAGGATAGGTACGATGGAAAAAATTTTGAGCTTGGATTCCAAAACTACAAAACAGCATTATAAATGCTAAACCAAATACTTTAGTCGGCATATTTCTCTTAACTTTTGATAATGTCATAGACGATATTACAATATAGTAGCGTCAAAAATAATATTAAATGCCAAAAGTACAATAAAATTCTCACCATTATATACCCTAGACGACGTTTATAGTACAAATTTAACAAAAAAAAGAGCAGTAGATTTGACTTACTGCTCGTTTTTAAACTTTCAAAATCACCAAACCAAGACAAATTTGTATCTAAATTCCTTGGCAATGTGGTTCATTTTCGATTAATCTTTTTTACCAAGATTATTCAGTTTTTCAGTTACCTTAGTAACGACTGCCTTTTGGGTATCAATTTCTTTGGTTTTATTTTCTTGCTCTACCACATTCATTTCGATATTTTTTTCAGCTTCCAGGATTTTCTGTTTTGCTTTCTCTATATCTTCATGGTAATCCTCGTTTTTGCCCTTAAGTTTTTTAAGATCTTTTTCAAGACCGCTCAAACTTTTTTCTTCATTTTTCAATTCTTCCGCAACGACTTTTTTTCTTACTGCTATGAAGTAATCATAAATAAGTTGTTTAAGAGATGCAGATTGTGATGGATTGTCCACTGAATTTACAAATGCTCCACCTAAGTCAACAAATACATAAGCCGTTGCCATGTCTTTACCTTCATCAAATTTTGCGTACAAATCAACTGGCGAAGACCCATTTATCACAGGAATCTTTGTAGCCATCATAAAATATTCTTTTGCCTTACCATTTTCCTTGATTTTTCCGTACTCTTTCATCATTTCCTCAAAGGTCTTTTGAGCTAGTTTTTTATCAGCACCAGGTATCTCTATATAATACGCATTCTGTGGCCCTAGACTCATAGATATCTTTCTTTCTACAGCATCCTGAGATATAAGTCCATTTACAAAACCTAGGAACAAAAAGATCATTACAGTTAAAATTGGTTTCATTTTCATTGATATTTTTAAAATTAATAAAATAATACTACTTGTAAGACTCAAAAACTTGTTAAATGCCACAAATTATTAGGTCAAAAATTATGCTTATCCCTTTTCATTTTCTGCGGGGCTCAGGCTTTTTTGGAGTTGAGATAATTTAATAAGCCATCATATTGGGATAAATCACCTCCTGCCTTTTCTGCTTTTTCTTTAGCTTCTGTGGCCACTTTGATGGCTTTGTCTACTTCTTTGTTTAATATTAGGAAAGTACAATATGTGTTGAGTGATTCTTGCGTATCATTCTTTTCGTACAATTTTAAAGAGTAATCAATAGCATCCGAAATCATGTCTTTATTATCCTTAAATGAAGATAAAATATCTTTCATGATGTAATTGTAATCATCATCTTCTTTGGATGTCTTTTTAG
This sequence comes from Saprospiraceae bacterium, assembly GCA_035299145.1. GTDB lineage: Bacteria > Bacteroidota > Bacteroidia > Chitinophagales > Saprospiraceae > OLB9. Next base: position 139,929 of record DATGWZ010000017.1, on the reverse strand, counting down.
CTAGGCTTTTGTATGCGGACCTATATTTGTCAATATTTTTTGATGACTTGTAATATTGCATAGAAGCTTTATACCCAAAAGTATCTGCATCATCGGGAAAAGTCTTCTTTGCTTTTTCTATCGTCTCCGTAAGTAAACTTTCCATTTCGTACTCTATTGCTTTCTGAACAGAAACCTGACATGCTGCCTTGCATTTCGTTTCATAAAGCTCTTTGCCTTCTTGTTTGATAAGTTTTGCTTTGTTCGCAATGACTTGGTCAAATAACTTAGAATCTGAATCCACAGCCGCTTCCAAAACAAACTTTAAACGTTGGTCTTCTGTGATGGCAGGATTAGAATTCAGGTAATCATTAGAAATCTTTAGACTAGGTTTGCTCGCTCCATTCAGTGCTTTAACATAGTTATATACCAAATCAAAATCTCTATCTCCAGCATTATACTTTTCTTCAAACTGACCACTTTTATCAATTTTTCTGATGGCATCTGCGCCTATGGCTATCAATCCATCTGCTTGTTGGCCTCCTGTGACATTTTTTACTAACTTACCATCGCCATCTAGAAACATAAGGGTAGGATAAGCTTTGACAGGATATTTATGACCAAAAGTAACACCATCTACCTCTTCCATATCCAATTTTAGATTGATGAAATTGGCATTAAAATAGTCACCTACTTTGGCTTGGGTAAATACATTTTTTGCCATTGCTTTGCAAGGACCACACCATTTTGCATAAGCATCTACAAAAAGTAATTTGTCTTCTGCTTTTGCTTTTGCCATAGCATCTTTCCAAGTTCCTTGGAAGAACTCAATACCTTGAGCCTGACTTAAAAATGATAATAATGAAATAGATACTACTAATAAAATATTTTTACTCATACCGAATTAGATAATTTTAAAAATTGATGTGCCTTAATAACAAAATTATGTATTATTTAGTTTCCATCATCAAGTCTGATTTACAGTTCCCACTCCTTGCTTGTACGATATACCGTACCTTTGAACGTGGCAACGAGTGTCTTGTGTTGATTGAATAACTCGACTTCATAAAAGCCCAATTTAGTGTTTAGACTTTTTTCTCTTGCAATGGCTGTGATCTCATCTCCAAGATTTGCAGATTTGATGTGTGAGATAGACGTTTCTACGGAGACTGATTTGATACCGTGACTGTTTGATGCAAAAGCTAGTGCACTATCTGCTATCGAATATGTAATACCACCATGACAAATGCCAAATCCATTGACCATATCTTGTTTTACTGTTGCTTTAAGGGTACAAAATCCTGGAGACAACTCTATAATCTGTATACCCATCCAATTGGAAAAATGGTCATTGGCCAACATAAGGTCCTGGACTATTTTATTTGCCTTGTCGTGCGAATCGCTCATTCTTGGGTATAAAGTTGGTATAAATCTTTCAAGTTGCGCCCCATACCATCGTAGTCAAGACCGTAACCTACTACAAATTTTTCAGGTATAATAAATCCAGGATATTGGGTAATGATCTCGTGTTTGTGCGCCTCAGGTTTTACCAAGATAGAAGAAAGAGAAACAGAAGCAGGCAGAAAAGTATTGAGTTTGGGAATAAAAGCTGCCATGGTATTGCCCGTATCTATAATATCTTCGATAATGATGATGTGGCGATCTCTTAGTTCCAGATTAGGTGGCATATAGATATCGATCTTACCCGAACTCTCTGTACCTTGATAGGATTTAATGCGGACAAAATTTAATTCACAAGGGAAATCTAGTTTTCTTATAAGATCTGCTGCATAGATAAACGCACCATTCATCACGACAAGAAACATAGGATACTTTTCATGAAAATCTTCTCTGATACTATCTGCTACCTCCTGTACCTTGGCTTCTATTTCATCCGCATTGATGTATTTTATAAAAGAAAGATCACCAATATTTATAATTTCGTCTTCTATTTTTTCTGTCATTTCAAACCGTATTTGTCTATTAAATAAATCAAACTTGCCATAGCCGCTGCTCCCAATTCTAACTCGCGTTTATTGACTTTATCGATCGTGTCTGTACTGGTATGATGATAGTCAAAATATCGCTGAGAATCAGGTCTCAATCCGATCAATAACCCTTTCTGTGATTTGAGCGGGCTGATGTCGGCACCTGATCCTCCCATTTCAAAAATCAGGCCATAACTCTCAAGTAGTGGTAACCATTGACTGACATGTCTATAATATTGTTTAAAAACGGATGTATCTGCTTCAAAACTAAATCCACGTGGCGAAAACCCACCTGAATCTGACTCCAAAGCTGCCAAGTGAAATTCCTTTTTACTATTAGAAACTTCAGCATATGTTCTCCCACCGGCAAGTCCATTCTCTTCATTAGAAAACAAGACCGCTCTTATTGTCCTTTTCGGTTTATAATCCATGGCCTGAAAAATACGTAATACTTCCATCGCTTGGGCACAACCTGCACCGTCGTCATGCGCACCCTGACCTACATCCCAACTATCTAAATGACCTCCTACCACAATAATTTCTTCTGGAAATTCAGTGCCTTTTATTTCGCCAATTACTGTAGGTGCAGGTCTCAGGCCTATCTTACGACAATTTGTTTTTGCATACACTTTTACATTGCCTTCTTTCAAACGAGCACTTAGCATTTCTGCATCATTGGTACTAATAGCTAAACCTGGTATTTTAGACAACGTATCCTTATACACCAAAACGCCAGTATGTGGAAAATCATCAAGATTTGTCGTCATAGAACGAACTAAGGCAGCTACAGCGCCATACTCAGCCGCTTTAGAAGCACCATAGACTCGCTGATCTACTGCTCCGCCATATGCCGAAAAAGTACGAATCTTCGTTGGGTCCATAGGCCTATTGTAAAAAACTATTTTGCCCTGTATCTTTTCCCTACCTAGCGTTTCTACTTCATCCAAGCTTTGGACTTCTATCACTTCTGCCATTAATCCATCTGAAGGTGTAGCTATGGAATTGCCAAGTGACAATGCATTAAGTTTAATTTTTTTACCATTATTGGATATTAACTCTACCACTTCTTTGTCTCCACGCATCCAATAATTAGCTTCACATGCTTGGTGGTAACTCTTTACGCCTGGGATGGTCGCTAACAAATCTTTGGTATAGTTTGCTGCACCCATATAAGCTGGCGAACCTGCGATCCTCCCACCATGGTTCAAACATAGTCCTGAGAGCCATGGATAGACTTTGCCGTGGGCCAATGCCTGATCATGAATTTTGCGAATCATGTGTACATCTTCATCTTGACTATACGCAGAAACTACAAAAAATATAGAGATAAAAGTTAATAAGCTAAACCTTAGGGTCATGGATTATTTTTGAAATGAACAGATATTTAATAACAAAGTTACAAAAAAAATAAAGTACAAGACTGATAATTCATTTGCATGTTTCCATAAATTGGGGTTAAATTTTTTGTATCAATCTGCCTTGTATTCTAAAAATACTTTGACCAACCAAATATTTGAGCTGTATTTTACAAATACATATACTATCTATATCGAATATAAAGATACAACTTACACCCCAAACTGTCAAATGACAATAATTCAAAATATTACATCAAGGATTAAGTGATTTTGAAAAATAAATTTACGTGTGTGAAGTGTTTGAATAAATAATGTTTTACTAGACGTGTAGTTAAAGTGCGCATATATTTGGCAATTAAGACATTTCTCCTACCAATAAATTTAGTAAATTGAATTATTTTAGTATTTTTTTGAATAAAAATGAAAAAACACTTGCTAAATAATTTTTTATCTTTACCTTTGTGTTGCTTTTACAATAAGTAAAACAATTTGGTTTCATTTGGTTAGGGTTGAGGTAATGCACTTGTGTTACCTCATTTTTTTTGCCCTATTCAAATCATAAACCACCATTAGAATCCGTAAGCAAAACAAAAATGACGAAAATGACCTTGGAAGCATGTGTCGAAAGTGTGGATGAAGCTATCCATGCAGTAGAAAATGGTGCAACCCAACTAGAAGTTTGTAGCAACCTAGAAAAAGATGGCTTGACTCCTGAGATTGCCTTAATCAAAGAAATAACGGAACAAGTCAATGTGCCTATAAAAGTGATGATTAGGCTTAGGGCAGGAAATTTTACCTACCTTAATGACGAGATCAAAAGCATGCAAGAAAGCATACAACAAATCAAATCTCTGCCTATTTCAGGTTTAGTCTTCGGCGCTACGGTAACTGATGCCAATGGAAATAAAATTATGGACATGAATGCAATCCTACAAATATGTAAAGCTGCCCACCCCATTCCTGTCACTATCCATAAAGCTATAGATGAATGTACAGATATATTGAAAGAAGTACGAGCATTAAAAACGATTTCTAATATAGCATTTATACTTACATCTGGAGGCGCAAAAACTGCTGCTGACGGTAAAAAAATGATAGCCGCTATGCAAAAAGAAGCGGGCAACCATATTCAAATCATTGCTGCTGGTAAAATACTTCCATCCAATTTGACTTCCCTGCACAAGGTGCTTAATCTCAATTATTACCACGGGAGGAAGATTGTGGGATGATGAGGAAGGTGTAACGTGTAATGTTTAACGTGTAACGTTTAAGGTTTAACGTGGAAGGTGGAAAGTTTAAGGCTTAAGGTTTAATATTTAGGTCTTCCTTACTTGATATCTAGGTATTTATTCTGGAAAAAGAGTGCATATCCTACTGCCGATCTTTCACTTAACATTTTACGGTAATTACGTTGGGAAATAGCATAAATGTCTACGTTAAGATTTGGTTGACCTAGGTATTCATCTTTGTCTTTTATGACTTTATTATAATACTCCATCGCCTTAGCAGCATTGTCAAACTTTCTAATCAAGATCACCTGAGAATTGTCCTCAATATTGAGAGAAGCGTCTCCTAACTGCAATCGCTCTACTTTAAAATTCTTTTTGTTGTAATCTGATACGGCCACTTTTACATTGATATGTTTGGTCTCTTCCATATCGTAGGTGATGACCGTAACATAATGACCTTCCGTGTCATCTTTTTGATATATCTTGTCTACATCTTGAATATTTGCTTGGGCAAAAGCATTTTTATCTCCACCCAAGAAACGCATAATCTCCTTTGCTTTAGTTTGTTCAGGTGTATTCGGGTATGAAATGATTACGTTATTTAACTCTTTAACGTATTCATCCTTACCGTCTCTATTGCCTATACACATGGCTCTGATCAATGAGATCTTAGCTAGATGTGGGTTATTTTCCACCATGGTATTGGCAGATTTTTCTATTAGATCTAGTGCTTGTGGGTATTGTCCTTTTTCGAAAAGACTATAAACTTTTGCATAGTACTCATCTTGTTTGCTTGCCTTATTTTTATTTTTTGCATAAAAATTAGGATCATTTAAGATAGATGCATATTTGGAATCAGGGTACTTTTGAATAATTTTATTTTTATACTCTTCAGCCTTTGCTGTATTATTCAGATCCAAATAATCCAAGTATAAATAATAGTATGAATCCAACTCGTATGGTGTAGCTCCAAATCTTGTATGCATTCCATCAAGGGTTTCTGCTGATTTTTTGAAATTTTCTATTTTATCTCTAAACAACTTACCCAAAGTAAACATGGCAAGTGTAATCTTGTCGTTTACTTCTTGTTTTTTAATAGGATTACTCGGTAGCGTCTTTACAAAAGCATCATACTCTTCTTTGTCAGCTGCTTGCTCTAGTCCATCTGACTCCTTCACCTTTTTCTCTTCTTCGGCTTCTGCTGTATTGTCACCTATAGCCTTGCTCGATCTCCTCCAATCATCTTCTAACTTTCTAGTGCCCCATGCTTTGGTAAATTCTTCTTTACCTCTGTTTTTGGCCAATTTGTTGTAAGCGAAAAAAGAACTATTACCGAAATCTACACTATTAGAGATCGTCATTTGTTTGCTGATGGGACCTTTTGTAGGTGCGGCAGGCGCTGCAATATTTCTATTTCTCTTAAGATACGGTGGTATGTTTTTGGCTTGGTCTTCTTCAGACATTGCGGCAAAGTACAATAAAGTATCTTGTGTATTGATGATATTAATATTGAAAGCAATATCTTTTAGATTTGTAACATATTTCTGTACTTGGGCAAATCTAGGATCCGTTCCTTTGAGGAAAGTCATGGTCGTATCAAAGTAATTGGATGCTTGCATATATTTCTCTTGCCCATAATATACTGTAGCTATTGAATAATATGCTTCTGCTTTCAGTTTTTGATCAGATGCATTATTTGCAATTGAACTTTTGAAATAATCAACCGCAGCTGTAATATTATTTTGTGAAAGCTCTATCTCTGCAAGTGTAAAATAAATCTGATCTTTTACATTGGCATTTTTGTCTTGAGCGAGCATTTTTTTGAGAGACTCTACTACTTGCTCTTTTGATAATTTACCGGTGATCAAACCATTCTTTGAAGCTGCAAGGTCTGCCATAAACTCCATTTTGGGATCTTTGGCATAATCATTTGATGCTGCAAAATATTCCATAGCAGCTGAGTTGTCATTAAGCAACTGGGACAATTGACCTGCTATAAAGGCGTATCTTGCCTTTAACTGTTTATTTGACGTATTCTCTATGGCTTCTTTTAATTTCGGCAGTGCTTCGCTGTATTTACCTTGTTTGATAAATAGATTTGCGTAGGTTGCGGTCACCTCAGCTTTCATATCATCACTTAGAGCTCCTTCTTCCAACTTTCTCAACAATACTTCGCTTGCGTACCAGTTTTCTCTTTTAATATATGTCTTAGCCAACCATAAAATACCTTCTGAGTAAGCTGTTTTATCTTCTTCAGGTTTCTTAGGTACAGGTGGGATATATTCTTCCTCTGCTTCTTTGTTTTCTGTTAATTCCTTATCCGTTGCAGGCTTGGTGCTAACAGGCTTCTCTACATTTGTCTTAGCAATGGTGTCAGACTTAGTCGTAGGCTCGGTTTTGGTGGTTGTGGCTTTTTTGCCTTTACCGCCTTTTTTCTTTTGTTTTTCACGCTCCTTTTTGAGTCTTTCACGCTCCTTTTCCTTCTCTTTTCTCTCCCTTTCTTGCGCCTCCTTTTTCTCTTTTCTCTCTTGGGCTTGTGTCTTTGCCTTTTCTTCTTTTACTTCTTTCTTTTCTTCTCTCTCCTTTTCTTTTTTCTTCTCTGCTTCTTTTCTTTCTTCTTCTTTTATTTTTTTTGCTGCCTTTCCTGTTGGCTTTTTACTTTTATAGTTACGACCATAAGGATTGGAAGGATTAAAATCTTCTTGAAAATACTGTAAAGTCTCTTCTGCTGTTTCGTATTCCTGCTTTAAGTATTGGGCTTTTGCCATCATCACATAACAATCATCCACCCAATCACTTGGTTCATGTAGCTGGGCTACGGTGGTTACTTTCTCAATGATCTTATCCATTTCAGCTTTGACCATCTTAGGGTTGTCTACAGATACAAAGTCTTCTACTTCAAGTATTTTGTTGTAGTCATCTACATTTGCAAGACGTAAAGTGATCATACTTTCTCGCAGAATTTCTTTAGCATTCCAGTAACCATTGTAGTACGCAGTGGTATTTTGATATGCTTTGCCCAACTTGGAAGTTTCGTTGCGTTTCTTTTTAGCAACACAAGATATCAGGATGACACTGAACAGAATAAGCAGGAAAAAAAATCTATATAATTGTTTCAAAATATATTACTATTTGTTTTAATATTATAATCAGCGTGCAAAGATAATGCCTTATTTTATTAAATAAATATAAAAATTGCTGCACGAAAGCATTTATATAACTATTTTTGCGGAAAATTATTTTATTTTTTTATCAAAATAATGTCCATGCCGGACGGATTGCCCGTAAAAAGAAAATTGTGGGACAGATTAAGGGATAATTATCGGATATCAATACTCGATGATGAGAACCTAGAAGAAGTAGGATCATACAATCTGTCGCTACTTAGTTTCTACATTTTTATAAGTGTGGTAGCTTTGCTTTTGTCTGTGCTTGTGATCTCATTCATAGTTTTTACACCTGTCAAAAGGCTGATCCCTGGCTATGGCGATATCAAAGATAATAAAAAATTTATAGAGTTATCGCGCAAAGTGGATGCCCTAGAAGAAGAAGTAAAGGCCTACGATGTGTACACCAATGGACTAAAGAATATGCTTACGGGTGGTATTCACAATTCGAGTGTGGAAAAAATAGACTCTATCGAAGCGCTTAAGAATATTCCACCTGAAATGATCAATCAGGCAGATGTATTGGAGTCCAAAAGAGCCAAGGAGCTCAATTTCTTAAAGTTTGCAGTGCCCGTATCAGGCAAGATTTCAGCAAGATTTAGACCCGCTATCCAACATTATGGGGTAGATATTTTAGCTGCTAAAGATTCTCCTATCAAATCTATTATGGATGGTATTGTAATCAATGCAGACCAATCTATCACTACTGGTAATAGTGTATTCATACAGCATACAAAAAATCTAGTGTCTGTCTACAAGCACAACTCAGTTTTACTGGTAAAAACGGGTGATATCGTCAAAACTGGTCAAGCTGTAGCGATCATAGGTAATACGGGTGAAATGTCAACTGGTCCACACTTACATTTCGAGATGTGGTACGATGGTAAATATATCAATCCTGAAAATTACCTAACCTTTAATTAGTCATTCAATATCTTTGTTAATATGAATCTAGATTTAAAAAACGTTAAAGACGAACACGGTCAGAACCTAAGCCCGGTACTTCCCGAGCACGTAAAAAATTATCTGATCGATATCGATGGTACCATCTGTGATGATGTACCCAATGAAGAACCAGAAAGAATGGCGCATTGTGTGCCATATCCTGATGCGCTCGAAATCTTGAATAAATGGTATGATGAAGGGCATATCATTACATTCTTTACATCGAGAACTGAAGAGCACAGAGAAATCACTGAAACATGGCTTAAAAAGATCGGCTTTAAGTATCACGGCTTATTGGTGGGTAAACCAAGAGGCGGTAACTATCATTGGATAGATAATCACTTAGTGAAAGCCACAAGATTTAAAGGTAAGTTTACTGATCTTGTCAAGAAGAATGCAACCATAGAAGTATTCGAGTCATAAAAAACCAATATTAGAGTGTGTCACTAATGGCTCTGATGCAATAGTGATGCGCTCTGATTTTATCCATCCATACGTCTATACCTATGTTATCTCAGAAAAGCAAAATATTTGTGACTGGAGCTACTGGCTTTTTGGGGAGTTACATCGTGAGACAGTTATTAGCGGATGGCTACGACGACATCACCTGTCTGACTAGATCCAATAGTCAAAAAGAACTCACCACAGATTTTTACGAAAAAGTAAGCTGGATAGAAGGTGATATACTAGATGTCCCTTTTCTCATCGAAACCTTGCAAGGGATGGATTGCATTATACATGCTGCAGCCATAGTCACATTTTCTACCAAAGATAAAAAGAAAATGATACAAACTGCATCTGATGGTACTGCCAATCTTGTCAATATTGGCATGGACTGTGGTGTACAGAAATTTGTGCATATCAGTTCGATAGCTGCTATAGGTCGCAGAAAACAAGAAGAAGACATCTCAGAAAAGATGATGTTTAGCCATAGCAAGTATGATACGACCTATGGACTATCCAAGTTTCTTGCCGAACAAGAAGTATGGCGCGCTCATGCAGAAGGACTGAATGTGACCATTCTTAATCCATCTATGATCTTGGGTGCAGGTAAATGGTCATCATCGTCTGTACAAATATTCTCTAAGGTAAAAAAAGGTATCTCTTACTACCCTAGTGGCACGAATGGTTGGGTAGATGTGAGAGATGTGGCCAAAGCAGCTGTCATGTCGGTAAGTGCAGAGTATAATGGGGAACGATTTATCATTAGTGCAGAAAATCTACCTTACCAATCCATCATGCAAGATATCGCAACAGAACTAAAGGTAAAAGGACCAGAAAAAAAGGTAAACCTAAATCTAGCAGGTATTGTGTGGAGGCTAGAAGCAATACGATCGTATATTACAGGTAAAAACCCTGTCATCACCAAGGAGACTATCCAAAGTACATCTGTCACTGCAAGGTATGACAACACTAAATCTAAGGAGATGCTAGGTCTTACCTATCGTCCTATCAAAAACTGCATAGAAGAAAGCTGTCAGGTATTCAAGGCTACTGAAAGTAAGGGATTCGGGATATTTTGAAGAAAGCTTTAATTACTTGATTTGCTTAAATTGCTGATGCCGCTGAAGCTGCACACGATTGCTTTAGTTGCGGATGCCGCTGAAGCTGCACACGATTGCTTTAATTGCGGATGCCGCTGAAGCTGCACACGATTGCTTTAATTGCGGAATTGCTTGTGCAGGGTTTGCTTTGCATTTTTCAGTATCCGATTTTAATGAGTGATTAAAAGTTTTTTACCACATAGGGCACTAAGGGTTGCACTAAGGGGCACTTTATAAATTGTGGAAATGCTTGTTTTGACGATGCCGCTGAAGCTGCAGACGATTTCATGTGAAGGGATTGCTTTGCATTGTTTAGTATAGATTTTAATTGATGATTAAAAGTTTTTTTACCACTAAGGACACTTAGGGCTTCACTAAGGTAAACAGAAAGCTACCTTGCTTTGTGATGGAGGACAGCAGTTAGATCAAAGTATTCTGCTTGAAAAAAACTTAGAAACTTCAAGAAATACCAAGGAAAATCTATATTTGCATTAAAATTTATATAATGAAGAATATACTTTTAATTTTGATTGGACTATTGTTCATCCAAGGTTGTCATGTATCAAAAATGTCACAATTTAAGGGTAAGTATGCCCAATTTATGGATGATGACGAGGTAGAGATTTTTACAGAATACCACACCTTACTTTCTAAAAAGCCAAACGGAGCGTTCATCTTTAGGCAGTTTTTTCCAGAGACGAAGCAGATTACACAGTTGATAACTTACGCTTCTGACAAAAAAACTCAACATGGACTTTACAAAAAATGGTATGACAATGGGACCCTAATTCAAGAAGGACAATATAAGAACAATAAAAGAGAAGGACAGTGGTTTCAAACAGGCACAGGTACAGGCCTTTACCAAAATGATAAGATGGAAGGAAGATGGGAAAAACTATATCCCAATGGACTTACACAATCTGTGTATCTCTACAAAAATGACCAGAAAAATGGTCCCTTTACTGAGTATGATTCGCTCGGTGTAATAATAAACAGTGGTGTATATCAAGCTGACACTATCTTTAGCCAAAGTAATATAGATGACAGTCAAAAAAATAAGCCTGACATAAAACCCGTATGGAAGTCCTGTACAGAAACGGACCCTGAATTACTTAATGCTTGTTCGGAAAATGCCCTATTAAATTATATATACAGAAACCTAAGATATCCTGCTATTGCTAGAGATAATGGCGTACAAGGTAATGTCATAGTACAGTTCAACGTAACTAAAGAAGGTAATATTGAAAATATTAATTTCATTTATGGACTTTGTCAACCCATCAAAGATGAAGTAACCAATCTTATCAAAAGAATGCCTAGTTGGAAACCTGCCATAAAAGATAACAAAGCTGTAGACTTTTTATTTACGCTTCCAGTAAAATTCAAATTAGAGTAAGCATTGATATACTAGCATGGGACAGGGTAAGTATTAAGTAGTAATGGAGATGTACTACTTTATTCATTAATTTTATTAACCACTTAAGTATATAAGTGGACATAAATAAATGTTTATTTTACCACTAAAGAGTATTTGTTGATGCTGCTGATACTGCGAACGTTTGCTTTATTAATCTCGCAGAATTCTCAGATTTCGCAGATTTTTATTTTAGTTTGCTGATGGCGCTAAAGCTGCACATTATTGCCGATGGCGCTGAAGCTGCACATGATTGCTTCTGCACGTTGAGCTGCGCATTATGAAGAAGTTTATTTTGATTTTGGGATTATATCTACTAGTCATGCTGCATTGAAGGCAATTCTAGGTACGAAATATCGGCAGAAAAAAGAACAATACAAACGCACCTAGTCCCATAGGGGCGATATATTTACATATTATTCGATGCGAAAATGTCTCAAAGCCATGCATTCTTTTAAATCTTTGCGTTATTTGAAAATTTGATCATTTTATATATAATATTTTAATGCGTCAGTCGACGCTGGTGGGATCTAGTGGGAACTCAGTGGGAACTCGTGGGAACTCAGTGGGAACTCAGTGGGAACACAGTGGGAGTATAGTCGGAACGTGTAGGGAGCATGTAGGGAGTTGATAGGGAGTAAGTAGGGAGTATCTATGGAGTTCCTACGGTGCTCCGTCGGGAGAACGTCGGGAGAACGTCGGGACATGGTCGGGACAACGTCGGGAGAGCTTTTTATTATGTCTCGTCCTAAAATAGCTACACAGGTTAATTAAATAATCCTACCATAACTTTACATAATGCAAAAATAATCCTAAAAAACTTGATACAAACACTTTTAAGCGAATATTGTAAAAAAGTTTTTCGCCTTTTGAACTTAAGGTTACTAAAGGGATGATGGATAAGGAATAGGTCCATTCTCTAAAAAAGTACTTTTCAAAAATTTTGAATTTCAAATATTATTATCATTTATATATATTGTTATATTTGTCCTATCAAAATTCAAAACCAAATGTTGCGGTGTATTCTTACATTATTCGTTTTATTTTTCTCTAACTACCAAATATTTGCTCAAAGCTGGAAAACTACAAGAGTAGACAAATTAGAACAAAAAGGACAACGAGATATCAAACCTACGATTTTCAAAGTTTACGAGATAGATGATGATGCTGTGAAGTCTAGTCTTTTTAAGGCCCCACATGAATCCACTGTCAGCAACGCTAAACAGTCTAACGTAACAGTCCAACTTCCAACAGCAGATGGTGTCCTACATACATTTGCGCTCGTGAGTTACCACCTACTTCACCCAGATTTACAAAAAACATTTCCAGAAATTAAGGCTTTTTATGGTATTTGCTTAGAAGATGCCACCATGACTGTGGTAGCAGACTACTCACCTACCTATGGATTTAGAGCCGTCGTGAGTCAACCTGGCGTGGGAAAGACCTATATTGATCATTTTCAAAGAAATGACTTGGACCACCGTATTGTATATTATCGGAAAGATTATCAGAAATTTAGTAATTGGAAATGTGGTGTAGTATCTGAAGAACATGATAGGCGTGAAAGAAGTAATGGTAATAGAGCACTCCTTTTTGGTGATTGTTTATATAGAGAATATAGATTAGCGCTCGCTTGTACAGGAGAATATACTACTTTTCACGGTGGTACTATTGCGGGCGCGCTTGCAGCTATGAATACAACCATGAATAGAGTGAATGGCGTTTTCGCCCAAGAGATTGCTATACGTTGTGTGATCATACCTAATAATACTAATATTATGTACACAAATGCTGCAACAGATCCTTTTACCAATGGTAATCCTGGTACTATGATTAATCAAAATCAAGCCAATACAGATAGTCAGATCGGTAGTGGAAATTATGATGTAGGCCACGTATTTGGAACAAATTCTGGTGGCTTAGCTGGCTTGGGTGTTTTCTGTTTGGCTGGAAACAAAGCTGCTGGTGTTACGGGTAGTGGCGCACCGATTGGAGATGCTTTTGACATAGATTATGTTGCTCATGAAATGGGTCATCAGCTAGGCGGAAACCATACCTTTAATAATTCATGTGATAACAATATAAATGGAAGTACTGCAATGGAGCCGGGTAGCGGATCAAGTATAATGGCCTATGCAGGTATTTGCAGTCCAGATGTTCAAAGCAATAGTGATGAAAACTATCATGCCATCTCCCTTCAAGAAATAAAAACGTTTTTGAGTGGCAATGGAAGTAATTGTGATGTCCCTGTCGCTGGATACAATAATTCAGCACCCAATATCAGCGCGCCATCAAATAATACAACTTACACCATCCCTAGATCGACACCTTTTGCATTGACGATGACAGCAACAGATCCCAATGGAAATGGAATACTTTATGGTTGGGACCAAAGAAATAATGAAACGGCCACCATGCCACCGCTTGCTACAAACACCGTAGGACCAATGTTCAGATTTGTGGAACCAACTACCAATCCTACCAGATATTTTCCCAATCTGACAGCCGTATTATCCGGAGCAACTGCGGGTGCGCCTTTCGGTGGAAACAACTGGGAAGTAGTGCCTTCTGTAGCTAGGACAATGAATTTCTCAGGTGTAGCCAGAGATATCACACCTATGAGCGCTAGTTGTAATAGTGATGTCAATGTGGTGGTAAATACCGTAGCTGGTGCAGGACCATTTGCCCTTACATCCCAAAACTCAGCAACAACGTGGCCACAAGCTTCATCACAAACCGTCACTTGGGATGTATCTGGTACTACTGGCAATGGTGTCAATTGTCAACAAGTAGACCTTCTATGGACGACAAACTCCGGAGCTAGTTTTACAACTTTGCTAGCAGGTGTAGCAAATGATGGATCTCAAAATGTAGTCGTCCCATCATCCAATACGACCACTGGGAGAATTATGGCAAGGGCTGTAGGCAATATTTTCTTTGACATAAATAATGCAAACATCACCATCAATACGACAGGCAGCGTACCTACATTTAACCTTGGGCTGAGTAGTTATTACAATACCATTTGTCAAGGTAGTAGTCAGGTGTATACCATCAGTGTTTTGTCTTATGGTGGTTTTACTTCTCCTGTTACGCTTTCTGTAGGTGGTTTGCCATCGGGCATAACTGCAACTTTTACAAATAATATTGTGACGCCGGGATCTACGACCCAACTTACTTTGACCAATTCAAATGGAGCAGTAGGTGATTATACTTTATTTCTAAATGCTTTTAGTGGTGCTATCTTTAGAACCATGGATTTTGCTGTCACTTCTTCATTAGTAACAGGCAACACCACATTGTCATCACCTGCAAATAATGCGACAAATGTAAGTACGCAACCTACTTTGATGTGGACTGCTGCGTCAAATGCACTAACTTACCAACTACAAGTATCAAGAAGACCAGATTTTAATAGCCTTGTGTTGAATATATCAGGATTGACAACAACGAGTTACACCTTAACAACACCTTTATTAGGTTTTAGCGAGTATTATTGGAGAGTTCGCCCTGTCAACTTTTGTGGGACTGGAAACTGGTCAAGTCCTTCATTTAAATTTGATACGGAGACGTGTTTGACTTATACAAGTACAAATGTGCCTATTAATTTACTTGACAATGCGACTGTAACTTCAAACCTACCCATTACGGATAAAGGTACTATAACAGATTTGGACATAATCGACTTAGAAGGTACGCATACATATGTAGGAGATTTGAGATTTACTGTGATTTCACCTGCCAATACCAGTGTTAGAATTTGGAATCAGCCGTGTAATACAGCACAATTTGCAAATTTTGATATCAACTTTAATCAATCCGCTCCAGCAGGCGCGCCACCTTGTCCACCGACCAATGGCGGGACATATATACCTAATGGGACGGGCGTTGGCTCTTTAAGCACATTTAATACACAAAATGTGAAAGGAAACTGGCGCATGACTGTACAAGACCTTGTCGGTGGTGATGAAGGTGTACTTCAAAATTGGCGGATCAAATCTTGTATGACGGGATTCTGCAGACTTACTGTAGATAACGACGCGCCAAAAGGTGCGGGATCGCTCAAGGCAGCTATTGATTGTGCTGTAGATGGCGATACGATCAGATTTGCATCTACATTTATGAATGACACCATTATGTTGTTTAATGAAAATATAGTCACTAACAAAAGGATATACATACAAGGTGACATCACCAAAAATATCCACCTGATGAGTACAAGTACTAACCCGACTATCGTATCTTCGGCTCCGAATACTGGTTTTGGATTGCGTATCAAAGGTTTGCACATTCACTCATCTGAATCTACAGGTATAGGTGCTATCCAAAACAGTGGATTATTGACCTTAGACAATGTATATCTTTATAAAAACAACACTGCAGTCACAACGATACAACATGAATCGGGAGGTAGCAATAACATATCGGGAGATTGTCGGGTGATTGATTGATCGGGTGATTGGGTGATGGAGTGATTGGGTGATGGAGTGATCGGGTGATCTGTGATGGAGTGATTGGGTGATGGAGTGATTGGGTGATTGGGTGATTGCTTGTGCATGGTTTGCTTCGCATTGTTCAGAATAGAATTTTAATGGGCTATTTAATGTTTTTTACCACTAAGAATACTAAGAGTTTCACTAAGGGGAACTAGGGTTTAGTTTACCACTGAGAACACTCAGATTTTTATGACACTTATAGAAAATAATGAAGAGATTGTATTATGGTTTTATTAATTATATGTGATTATAACCTATCTATTAAAAATAAATTACCTTTGTAGTTATTAATTGAACTATTTTAGTGAATACATTGTAAAAGACTAAAATAGAAAATACACTAACATTTTTTATAACACAAAAGAAATTTAACCATGAAATTCATTAAGTTGTTTTTTGCTTTATTTATTTTCAACACATCATATTCACAATTTAATTTTGAAAAAATATTTATTGATCAAGGTACATTACTCAATAATGAAACAGCATATGGTGACTTTGACAAAAATGGCGAAGATGACATTATTGTAACTAGTTATCCAGGCGGTGAAGTGAATATATATTTTCAATACAACAAGGTATTCACAAAAAAAAACATTCTGAATGGATTAACCCAGCCATCGACCCTAATTGTATCTGATTTCAATAAAGACGGTACTTTAGATTTTGTAATTACATATAAACCGAATGGTAACATGTATACTTATTTGAATGATGGTAGTGGTGAAAATTTCACACAAAAACTAAGTTCTAATCCAGGTGGATCAGTACCTGTAGCAGAAGCATCATTTGACATAAATAAAGATGGTTATCTAGACCTTATCCTAGGATATGCACCTTCAGGAATAAGGATGCTGATAAACAAAAAAGATGGAACATTTGAAAGATATAATGTATCTACAACCATCCAAAGACCTGGAGATCTAGTAGTTGTTGACTTCAATAAAGATAATAGAATGGATATTGTGGCAACCTCATTTTTTGGTAATGAATTGACTATTTTTTGGGGAAATGGTGCCAATATTCCAATATTTGTAGCTGAGTCTATCGATAAAAATTTAATTTCTCCCAATGGTTGTGAAGTATCAGACATTGACAATGATGGCATTAATGAAATATTAGTTAGCGAGTTTGGAGCAGATAAGTTATTATACTACGCCTATGATGGTGCTTTATTCTGGAAATATGAAATTGATAATAACATTAGAAAACCTACAAGTATCAATGTCCAAGATTTAAATAAGGATGGTTTTAAAGATATTGTTTGCTATGGACAAGAAGATAGTGTTATAAAGGTGTTTACAACCAAAAATCAAGGTTCATCCTTTGAAAGTTATACGCTAGATGATACAAATGATTGTAATGCATGGATGACCTTTGTAGATTGGGATAAAGATAATGATGTAGATATCATTGTGCCATGTAAGACATCTTTGATGTACTTTGAAAATAAGGTAGCCACATCATCTAACAAAGACCTAAGCTACTTTGAAATTTCAATTTATCCGAATCCCGTAGATCAAAGTCTTAACATACAATGTGAAGGTTTTATTTCTTGTAAAATTGTTGATTTAACGGGAAGAGTTGTATTGGAATCTAATTCATCTGATATAAATGTCAGTTATGTACAAAGCGGGCTTTACACAATTGTTGTTAAAACAAATTTAGGCGAAGTAATCAAGAAGCTCTCTAAAATTTAAACTTGTATTAGATCGTCTTAAGATTGAATATCACGATAGGACAATAAATTCATAATTAATTTTGTCATAGAATCAAATTTTTAATTATTTTTGTTTGATTATGGCTAATTATCCAAAATCATATGCATTTAAAATATTGGTTTGTTTTTATTTTAACTCTGAATTGCTGTGAAATAGTTATGTCACAGGAGGTTCCTGAACATATCTGGACTTATCACCTATTCAATACTAACGAACAATACGATTACCCGTTTGTAAAAGTTAACTCTGAAAATGATATTATCTTTGCATCTAAATTTCAAGGGACGTTGGATTTTGACGATGGTCCCGATACTCAGTTATTAAAAGGCAGTTTTTTTATAACAAAACTGAATCAAAATAAGGAAACAAAGTGGATAAAGATTCTCTCGGGAATAAATACAAATTATAACGGAGGTATTTATGTTGACTATGAAGATAATATCTACGTATGTGGCTCCTTTTATTGGTCAGTAGATTTTGATCCAGGACCAGGAGTCTTTAACCTCACAAATGTATCTGGTGGGGCAAAAGGTTTTTTGTTAAAACTGGATAAAGACGGTAACTTCGTTTTTGCTGTCAAACTTGGAGAAGGAAATGGTAGAGAATCCAATGCTCAATCAGTAGCTGTCGATCAAGACCTTAACATTCAAATTCTTGGCTATTATCATGGGGAGATAGATTTTAACTCAGGAGGAGCAGGTGGAAGAATAAATTCAAATGGAGAATCAGATATTTTCCTTTTAAGTTTGGATAAAAACGGGATCTTTCAATGGGTAACTAGTATTGGCAATAAACAATACGACTATGGCTTTTCATTAGTTGTTGATCATGAAAACAATATCTATATTACTGGAAATTATTATTATGATACGGATTTCGACTCAGGTCCTGATGAATACATCTTGAAAGGTCATGGGTCGAGCGATGGATATGTTGCAAAATTTAATAATAAGGGAATTCTACTATGGGCAAAATCTACTGGCTGTGGTGGACATGATGATGGGCAAGCTCTCGTTGTAGATAAAGATAAAAATGTCTATCTAGGCGGTTTATTTTTATCTAACTGCAACTTTGATCCCGAAGGTGGATCCGCTTATTTTGCAAATAGAGGTTCGTTTGACATTTTTGTAATAAAATATGCAGAAAACGGTGACTTTTTGTGGGCAAGGACTGTAGGTGGAGTAGATTCAGATTATCTGACCGCAATGACATTAGATCAAGCTCAAAATATTATTTTTGTTGCAAGGACGAACACAATTGTCTTGTTTGAAACAACATTCATTGAACTCATTATTCAAAGCCATCAAAAAAGTATTTTATTGGCTAAATATGATCAAAATGGAAACTATTTGTCGGCATCATCTATTGGGTCAACTGACAATATTTATTCGTATTCATTAGATATTGATCAAAATGGAAACTTATTCATCGCTGGCAATTTTAAAGGAAGCGCAGATTTTGATCCATCATTAGGTATACAAGATCCAACACAAGCTAGCGAATCGGATCTTTTCTTAATCAAACTAAAACTATGTGATGAAGAATATAAAAATATAAATGTAAGTAGCGCATTCCCTTATAAAAGTCTCTCTGGAAAAGAATTCATAAAAACAGGTGTTTATATTGACACAATAATAACTAATTCTGGATGTCGTGAAATATCAACAATCAACTTTACAAAAGTAGAAATTTCTCAGACTTTAAAAACACTGAAAATAGGTCCAAATCCCTTTAGTGATGATCTGGCCATATATTTACCAGAACCATTACCTGGATTGAGTATTACGCTTTATAGTATTGACGGAAAATTGATAAAAAAACACACTTTGGGTTTAGAGTTATTTCATTCTTTTGAAACTGAATTTCTTGTACCTTCCTCATACATTGTTGAAATCGAGTATGAAGGACTAAGCGAAAATAGACTTTTTGTTAAAATATGATATCTACTTTAATCAATATTGAGATTAATTTAAATAGATATTGTCGCAGAACCGTCTGAACTATGTTTTATTTGAATCTTTTGATTGGTTTGATTTTGTTAATTGCGAAATTGCGGGTTTGCGGAACTGTTTGAATTGCTGATGCCGCTAAAGCTGTACATGATTTCTTTTGCATGGTTTGCTTCGCATTGTTCAGAATAGAATTTTAATGGGCTATTTAATGTTTTTTACCACTAAGAACACTAAGAGTTTCACTAAGTGGAACCTAGGTTATAATATTGATCAAAAGATATTTATCTAAACACTATTTGTTTTGATGAAGCGTTATTACATGAAATAATGCTTGCTATAGTGTCTAAATTTTATTACACGATTATCTTTTTAGTTGTATGTGGTGTGCAGCTTTGTAGTCAAATATCTATAGGATTGCGTGGTGGATATACAAAAGCTTGGCCTGATTATGGAGATATCGAATTGCCAGAAGATGCTGACACAGATGTGGAAGGCTACAACTTTTCCTTTATGATTTATACAAAATTCAGTCCAACTATGTCACTAGGTGTCGAGCTAGGAATTGTACAGCGAGGTGCGGCTTGTTTTCCAGGATGGCAACCAATATTTTTGGGTGACACGAAGGTAAATGTGTCTATGCTAGAATTTCCACTTTTGGTCAGGAAAGAAATCAGCATACCCAAGACAAAAATAAGTATAGGTGGAAAAATTGGGTATGGTCTTTCATATGCCGTATCAGGCAAAGAAACCATCACTCCATTAGAACCAAACCCACAGCCTATCATATCTGATTTGGATCTGAATGACCCTGAACTAATGATAAAAAGATGGGACCATGGTATATATAGCGGACTTGAAGCTAGATACCAAATAACTAATAAACATTGTCTAGTCTTAGAGTCAAACTTCTATCTAGGTATGCACATTATCGATAAAATAAACTATACTAAAAATCGTAGTCTAGGGTTTTCTTTTGGTTATGTGTACACGTTATAAAAGCAGCTAAACCTAACATTTGCGTCATCAATATGGGCTATTACATTGTGTTACGTCATCAAATTGATGATAAACATTATTTAGTTTCTTGGATGTCTATATTTTCTTGTACTTTTGATTTTTGATTCCACTCCGAAAACACAAATTGATTGATAATCAACCGTTTTTTACCCTGACCCTAAAGGGAAAAACCCCTGCCCCTAAAGGGGTATAACGCCTGATTATCAAAGCAGTAAAAATAAAGATTGTTCGTTTTATTAGAACTAAGGACTTTTCGGAGTAGAGTCAATTTTATAAAACAAAGTTAGTTGTTTGTTATTTAAAGTATGTATACCATGTTGCCATCAAATCATAATCCCAATTCATACATGAAAACCATCATCACTTTTTCCTTTTTGCTTTTCGGTCTATTGGCTTGTCGGAATGCATCTACTACCCTTCCTGCACAGGCTGTCGTATCAGACACTATTCCCGCAGATACACTACCAACAACTGAGATGGAGATGGATATAGATACCGAAGATGCTGTCGCTTGGCTAACAGAAGTTATCGAAAATCATCTGAATGAAGGTGGATTTGCTATGGAAGATATCTGTACGCCACAATACTACGAATACAAAACTGACGCCACCCAAGTAGGCTACGACGGTGGTATGGACGAAGCCGAATTTGCCAAAAAATGGTCATCTACTTATGATGTCACTCGTGCAGGTATTGGTACTGCCTTCCTAATCTCCGGTCAAGATAACGGCAAAGTAAAAGTCACTAAATGTGTCCCAAAACCTACTACCACTTCTGAAGCTATCATCCTAGAAGTGGTCATCTCTGATCCCGACATGAATGCTACCTACCACCGAGATTTTAAGATCGTACCGATAGGCAAGGCATATCAGATCGATGATGTGGTGGAGTGAGCAAGTAGTTCATTTATAAATAATGTTGTATTTATTCTATCTATTGGTATGGGCGTCATCCAAAAGAATGGATTATTGACCTAGGACAATTTATATCTTCTTGTATGATCTCTATTTAAAATAACAAAATCATTATAAATTTCTTTATTCCTTAAAATAGTAGCAATCCATTTAATCTTATAAATAGATTGCTTAAAAATAACAAAGGCGTCTTTAATACCTAATGGTTAAATCTTTTCGACTTCATGGTACTAAGAGTATGTTTAATCTACTTTAACAAAATTTTCAATAAATACTACTTCATTTTTGCTAACACCTATAACTTTATAGTTTCCTGAACTTATCGATGAAATATTAACTTCTAGAATTTCTCCTTTCATTGCTTTATTAAACACTAATCTGCCAGCCTGATCGATAAATTGCAAAACAATTTCGTCATGATTTTTTAGATTTTTAAAAAATATCACATCTGAAGTTGGATTTGGATATACGATAATACCTTGGTTGTCATCCCATTTTATGCCTGAAGGCTCATTATAACAAACTTCTAAATTCGGGTGTTTAAGCGAATTTGAGTTATCACTTGAACAAAATGCCATCCTATTGTATACTTCAGATTCATCTTGAAGGCTTAACATAAAACCAAAACTTTGATCTTTATTAGTAATTTGATCTTTGACTAAATTTGTGATATTCACATTAAAATAATCCTGACGTTCAGATACCGATTTTTGAAGAGAAACCCTATTAACTTCAGTAGTTTTAGGTTGATTATTCCAATTAACTAAAGTTTCAGACCAAGGTTCTATTATTCTACTCAAATAAGAAGCATTGTTTTCTCCAGAATGAAATTCAGCACTACTTAAATCAGGCGAATAGAGAGATAGATAAGCAGTTATAATACTTGCATTTTGTGGAATCGATGACAAATCAAAATCCAACAAACCCCTAATTATTCCAGCATTGCCAGAAAATGTCCAGTGGTTACTTCTGAAGACCTGTCCATTCAAATTTTGAGTAGGCTGTCTACTAAAAACCTCAGCATCTTTACCATTTGCAGCATTTGGTTTTAAAGTAATAAGCTTGCCGTCACATACTAATCTATAGTATATCTTTAAAGATGGTCTCTTTTCAGGATCAGGATGTCTACTTGATCCAAAAGAAATACGACTAAGGGGAGTTTCATTTTCGAGTGAAATCAAGAAACCATTATTTTCTTCTGTTCCGTTTGTAATATCCTTTATTAATTTAGTTACATCTAAATTTTTATAATCCTGGTCTTCAGTTAGAGATTTATTAATTTTAACAGCATTTAAATCTGTAGTAGTAGGTTGGTTATTCCAGTTTACAGTTGCTACATCCCAGCTTTTTGTTATCCTTTTTATCGTCGCTTTATTTTCTCCAGAATGTGTTTGGTTGCTTTCAGGACTAGGGGAAAATAATGACAAGTGAGCAGAATCTATCAAAATATTTTGGGGCAAATTAGACAAATCAAATTGAATCAAACTCCTTTGAATACCAAAGTTACCAGAAAAGGTCCAGGCATTGCCTCTTATAATTGGAGATTGAAAATTTGTGTTAGGTTGTAAACTAAAAACTTCGCAGTCTTTAGAATTTGAAAAATCAGGTTTTAATATTAATACATTTTGGCCATAAATGACTGTAGCTAAAAAAAGACTAAAGAATAATGTTAATGATTTCATGTATATTATTTTTTTGCAAAGGTAATAAAATATTAAATGACCAATTTAAATTAATATTAATTCATATAGGTGTATTACGTTTTATGTTTAATGTTTTAGAACCAATATAAAATATGGTATAGTCCAAAACCTACTACCACTGCTGAAGTGATCATACTAGAATTGGTCATCTCTGATGCTGATATGAATGCCACCTACCACCGGGACTTTAAGATCGCACATGTAGCCAAGGCATATCAGATAGATGATGTGGTGGAGTTTGATTAAATAGGTTGTATTTAAAAATTATAAAACGTGGCTTATAGTCCGTTGACAATAGTAAAACTTGACTATACCTTTGTGCGAAAAAAATGATCAACTTTCATCAGATTTATGATTTATCAGACCAACCTACCACTTGTCCAAAATGCGGCACAAGGACTGAAATATTAATGGAATTAAAATTAAAGACAAAAGGTATCCAAGTTCATCGATGTTTAGGAAAAAACTGTACTTTTGAATTTTCATCAGAGTATTACCTTACAAAAATGACAAGAGATGATTTTATGGCATTCTTTAGAGATGATGAGTTCCTAAATACCTTAAGCGCTAACGATAGAATAGAAGTGTTCGCTCAAATTCTTCTCGGATCAAGTGATTTTACAAAAGAATTACTAGACGACGTACTATCTGATTATGGTGTAGCTCATTTAGAAGTAATAGATCATGGTAATTGAAGTGGCTTGTGGAGTGATTTTGGATGGTGATAAGGTGCTTTGTGTCCAACGAAGTGAAACTATGTCATTACCATTAAAGTGGGAATTTCCAGGTGGTAAAATTGAATTGGGAGAGACAGCTGAGGTGTGTTTGATTCGAGAGTTGGCTGAAGAATTAGAAATAAGGGTGAGTATTATTGAAAAACTTTCGAATAGTTGTTTTGATTATGGTAACATTGAGATCAATTTAATTCCATATATTTGTCAATTCCTAGGAGATAAAATAATCTTAAAAGAACATAAAGTGTATTTGTGGCTTCCGCCCAATGAACTAAGCTTATTAGATTGGGCGCCAGCAGATTTGCCAATTGTTAAAGAAATAATTTCAAGAAATAAAAAAGACCATTAAATGCTTAATTATTACTATAAGGATGAGATTCGAAATTTCATAAATTCATCTGTTGAAGAAATTGTAGGAAAAATAACTTTGAGTAATAAATTTGACACTTTAATTACTCAAAATGAATCATGGCAATCTCAAATAACCATCTTAAAAGAAGTATTAAAATTTCAAAATGGTAGCATATTTTTCGAGTTCTCAATTCCTAGAATGGGAAGACGGGTCGATTGTATATTATTATTGCAAAATGTAGTATTTGTTATTGAATTTAAAGTTGGAGAGAAAGAATTTTTGAGTCAAAACATAGAGCAAGTCTGGGATTATGCACTTGACCTTAAAAACTTCCATCAACCAAGTCATAATGCTAATATTGTTCCAATTTTAATTGCTACAGAATCCTTAAATTCATTGATTGAGATTTCATTTTCAAGTCATAACGATAATTTAGCAAATCCAATAAAAACAAATGCACGCGATCTCAAAAAAGTATTGGATACTGTACTTGAATATTTTAATGAAGATAAAATAATTGACGATGTTGAATTTACAACAGGTAGCTATTCTCCTACGCCAACTATTATTGAAGCCGCTGTATCATTATTTAATAATCATTCAGTAGAAAATATAACCAGAAGTGACTCAGGTGCTACAAATCTAAAAGTTACAACAAAATATGTTTCAACACTAATTCAATATGCAAAACAAAACAATAAAAAACTAATATGCTTTGTAACAGGTGTGCCTGGAGCTGGTAAAACTTTAGTGGGATTAAATGTAGCAATTGATCATTTAGATAAAGAAAAGGGTGATAGCAGTGTTTTTTTGTCTGGGAATGCCCCATTAGTCGCTGTCTTGCAAGAAGCTTTGACACGGGATAAGGTTTTACAGGAAAAGCTGAAAGGAAATAAACTAACCAAGAAAATTGCACGAGAAGGTGTTAAAGCATTTATTCAAATTATACATCATTATAGAGACGCTTATTTAATTGACCCCAAAGCACCATATGATCATGTTGCAATATTTGACGAGGCACAAAGAGCCTGGAATAAAGCACAGACTGTCAATTTCATGCATCGTAAGAAAGGTCAGTCAGATTTTCAATATTCTGAACCTGAGTTTTTAATTTCTTGCCTTAATAGACATAAAGATTGGGCTGTTGTAGTTTGTTTAGTTGGTGGAGGGCAAGAAATAAATACAGGGGAAGCTGGTATTTCAGAATGGTTAAACGCTATCGAAAATACGTTTAGCGATTGGGAGACTTATATATCACCAAACTTAATTGATAAAGAATATGATGCAAGTAACGCAATAAAAAATTTAGAGTCTAAGAGTCAAGTTATTTATAATGATTCATTGCATTTATCTGTATCTATGAGATCTTTTAGATCAGAAAATGTTTCAAGTTTGGTAAAAAATCTACTTGATTTAAATATAACATCAGCTATAGACACATATCAACAATTAAAAGAGAAATATCCCATTGTAATAACAAGAAATTTAAACAAAGCAAAAGATTGGCTTAAAAAAATGGCAAGAGGAACAGAAAGGTATGGTATTGTTGTGTCATCTCAAGCATACAGACTCAAACCATTGGCAATTGATGTGAAATCACCCATGAATCCAGTTAATTGGTTTTTAGAAGGTAAAGATGACATTAGATCTTCATATTTTCTTGAAGAAGTTGCGACAGAATTCCAGGTTCAAGGACTGGAATTAGACTGGACTTGTGTGACTTGGGATGGTGATTTAAGATATTCTGATAGTGGCTGGAAGACTTATTCCTTTGTGGGTAATAAATGGCAAAAGATTAAAAAGGAAGATCGAATAAAATACCTTACGAATGCATACCGTGTTTTATTAACAAGAGCAAGACAAGGAATGATAATTGTAATTCCAGAAGGAGATATTAATGATCACACAAGACAACCAGAATTTTATAATTCTACATATAACTACTTAAAACAAATTGGTATAAATGAAATATGATAATATGAATGTTAAGCTTGAATACTTATATCGAGATGGAGCAAATTATAAGCAGTACTCTGAAGTGATAATTTCAAATATCCATCAACTTTCAATTAAATATATTAAAAATAAAATATATTCATTATTAATTGATGGGGAGTATTTTATTCCACAAAAATGGAATTTACCTAAATTGCATTTTTATGAATATGATGGTGAAATTGATCATGAATTTCATGAAATATTTGATATTAAACTTACTTCAACAACACTAAACTCCGAACTAGATATTATGGATATTTTAAATAAATAATTGCTAAATATTAGCCTAGAAATAAAAACAAAAAAATGAAACCCACCATCCTACTCCTCCACGGCGCCCTAAACACTTCTGATCAGTTTAACTTGCTTGCTGAAAAGCTGGAGCCATTTTTTGATGTTTATACTTTTGATTTTAGTGGGCATAGTCGAGAACAGTACGAAGATGTGTTGGATATGTCTGTCTTGGTGCGTGATGTCGCACGATACATGGACCGAATGGAAAGCGAGACGTGTCACATCTTTGGATACTCGATGGGTGGATATGCTGCCGTGTCTTATGCAACGTCTCAACCAAAAAAACTGGGCAACATAGTGACGTTGGGTACCAAGTGGGGATGGAATCCTACATCATCTGCCAAAGAAGTGGCTATGCTCGATCCTGAGATGATGGTAGCTAAAGTGCCTTCTTACGTAGCAAAGTTGCAGGCTATGTTTGGTGAAAAAAACTGGATGAATGTGGTGAAAAACACAGCAGCATTGATGAATGATCTGGGTCATGGTGGTGGATTGTCAGAAGATGATTTGAGAAAGATAGAGACGGATGTACTGATCTTGCGCGGATCTGAAGATAAGATGGTGACTGCTGAATCGTCTAAGGAAGTAGGTGGTTGGTTGAAAAACGGGACTTATACAGAGATAGATGGTGCACCACATCCGTTGGAAAAGGTGGATATGGATGTTTTGGTGGGTGAGATCGTCAAATTCTGTGGCTAGACATCATAAAATGAATATAATTACTCAGGCAAGGATGCCTGATGATACTGCATCAGAGAGTATGTTTAATTTTTTATTGCCTTATAATCAACATCTTATGAACCTGACTTCAAAATAATCTCATCGTTTAATACATTAAACTCTTTAATTCTTTTATTGTCAGATCCATAACCTATTGATTAGCAACTAATAAAATTTTGTAAACATACTCCAAGCTCGGAAGCTACTACTAACGTTGGTCAGGGAAGCTGTTGACTTTTGGGAACCACTTAAGCAATATAAGCGCAATTAAGGGACGCCATTTAAAAAGGTATCTAGCGATTGGAATCTGTTACTGAAATAATTAGAATTTTAATAGGACGTAATTAATGGTTGACACCTATATAATTGGGTTTAACCCACATTATGGTTTGGGTAATTACAATACCCTAGGAGAAGGTATGATTTCTGATCACTACGGGATTCAGTTTGAAATACATTATGGGACGGTCATATAAGATGATTGTAATTATATTTACATGTGTTTTACGTCCAAGAGCAAGACGATACGGCAAATTGTACATACTATTATACCATATCTGCTCCAACGGTAGGCTTCCAGTTCTTCTTTATAAAACCAGTAACTTTAGATTTTGGTATCGAAGGTAGCTACTTATTGTTTACTAAAGATTCGGATCTTGAATTGAAAAAATTGGATTTGATCGCTCAACTTAGGATAGGCTATGCATTTTGATTTTTGGCCATAAATCTCTAAATCTATCTAAAAAACATTGTCTGATTCCTAGTCATTCATATAGGATGATAACCTTTTTTAATTTTTAATAACAGTTGTTCCTTTAATGTTCAAATCTCCAGTATTTAATGTTTGTGATATGTTTATTGGAGTTTTAATATCAATATTCTCTAATGTTAGGGTCTTATTTGAATATATTGAAAGGCCATTAGATGGTAAAGTTATTAAAGGACGTAGCGTTGAATTAAGACCAAAAAAAGTAAGATGTTTAGATATTGTAAGTGGAGTAGTTAGAACACTTCCGGAGACAGTTGGCTGATCGAAAGTAATAATCGCATTCTCTTCAGCACAATTTACAACATTCCTCAATGAATTAAATCCAGCGTTGTTAGCGTTTTTAACAATAGTTCCTTCAACATTAATTGTTGTCATTGAACTACTTGTACAACCAGAAGTTGCAGTTGCTGTAACTATATAACTTGTTGTTGATGGTGGTTTCGCAAAAAGGCTATTTGCATTTGGCGTAATGACATTATTATAAGGTTGTAATCCTAGTGAATCTAAATATAGACCTGTTAAGGGAGACCAAGTTTTATTAGTAGGAACCCTATGGAAAATTTTAAGCAATGGAACATAATTACCAAAATATACATAATCATAATCTTCGACTGCATCGAATCCAGGAATTCCACCATCAACATTGTCTTCTGAAACTAAATATGTTCGTTGGGTTGAAGTATTTACACCCACATGATTTGTTGAGTATGTATGACCAGAAATACTTGAATTATGAACAACTTCAACTATAATATTATCTATTCCATTCCAAACAAAATTTGTATGAAAAGGGAAGTCAACCCAACCATTAACAGTTGGCGGTGGAAAAGTTAATGGACCATGTACATCTGTTAACCCTGTTTCCAACGCAAATATTTGATTTAATTTTGTGTGCTTCATCCTAATCGTCAAATCAGTGCATGCTGCATTACTATTTGGATAAACAGGATAAGTTTGATAAGCAATTTTGAATATTTCGCTTCCATTTTGAAGTCCCAGTGCATTCAATTCAGATGCTAAATATATGCTTTGAGTTTTATTTCCTCCATTTTGAGTTTTGAAAACATTTAAATCAATTAAATAAAGACTGCTTGATGGTGTAATTACATTAGGATTTATAATACCACCCGAAGTATTTATTTGTAAGGGTATTGTGTTTGCGCAAACGTTATTAGATGAAGGAGTTACCACAATAGCTGTTGGGTTAGTGTTTCTGACAACAGTGTGAGTTATTGAATTATTACATTGTAATCCTGCAGATTGAATAGCATTTAATGTGTATACCGTGGATGATCCAGGATTGAATTGATAACCAGATGTTTGATTTCCAGAAACATTTGTTGAAGGTGTCCATGTGTAAGTATCATAATCTCCAATATTAGATGTTAAAGTAAGTAAATTTGATGTTGAGCTAGGACAAATTGGGCTAATATCACGGCTTAAGCTAAGCGGTGGTGAAGGTACTACTGTAGCGATTAAAGGAGTTCTTGACCCTTCGCAAGCTCCAGTACCTTTCAAAATAATCTTTGGTCGGACACTAGTAATACCATAATAGGCAGTTGTTGGAAAACTGGTAGTGGATAAAGCTGATAACATTTGTAAAGGTGTAACATTGTCAGCTAATAAAGCCATAGTGAGGTTTTTATAAGGAATAATGTCTCCTCTTAATCCTGTAAAAAGGCCACCAATCCCTGTATCATTGTTACTGAAAGAAAATTGAATAACCAAATTTGATATACCGTCCCAATAATAAGGAGTAGTAAAATTATATGTATTAAGCCCTGAGACATGACTTTGCGCAGAATTGTAATAAACAGTAGATATGCCAGAAATCATCTGATTAGGTATATGTTGCTCTTGTAAAGTTGTTCCTAATCCAATATAAAAACCATTTAGTGTGTAATTATTTAAATTAGTTATATCAATGCCTACTGATGTGATAAACCCTCTATTATAACCCATATCTACAAGTTCCTTTGCAGTATAAATGTATTGGGTTTTTTGACCACCATATCCATAATAATAAGGAGATTCAGCAACCCACTGTACATATCTTGTACCTCTCCCAATGGTTTTTGTATAATTTATTATTGTATCTACTTTACTCGCATAAAATGTTGTTGTATTGTTGATAACTGGTGATGTAATATTGGAGCCAATACCAATATTAGTCGAAGGTAGACTTTCAATCTGATCATACCATCGAATATTATACGGTGGTGATGCAGTAGCTGATAAGTTTACAGTTCCTTTACCACATCGTGTTACAGCGTTCGTAGAAGTAATTTGAGGATTAGAATACGTCGTCGTAACTACATTAGAAATTGATTCAGAAGATGAATAGTCACAGGTAGTTTTTAATCTAAAGTAATTACCTGCAGGAAAAAGTGTAGCTTCGAAAAAATCAGGATTAGTTGCTCCAGGTATATCAGATATATCATTTGTGAAATTATCTATTGATCTCTGCCATTGATAATTCGTTCCTGAGCCAACCGAAAAACCCGTGGATGATAGCGGCGCTTTATTTATACCACAAATAGGTGAAAATAGTGGTTTAACAACTCCGCTGTTAACAGTTGTACATAATTGGGTCTCAGTTATGGAAATATCGTCCAGAAATAAGTAAATATTGGATGGATCAGAGTAAGCACGAAATGCAAAAAAGAATGTATCTGAAACCGTAGGTATGAATCTTATTAATGTTGTATCTGAATTTACGATTGTTGGATAATCAGCCAAAAGACTTTGTAATCCAGATATCGTCCTATCGGTTCCAAATCGTACATCCATCTTTTGGATATCAAAGTTCCAGTTTTTGAATGTATATGATAAAAGATAAGTTTTGCCAGCAGTAAGTATCAAACCCTTTGTTATTAAATAATCATTTGCTTTAAATGGGATATTTCCAATATAAAGTGCACAATTGCCGTTACTTATTGCAGTATTTGTATTAAGCGTCCAAGTATTTGAAGCATTCTCGTTTATAATTTCCAAACAATCAAATTCATTTGAAAAATCCATATTATACGGTGGTGTTATTGGAGGGCAATCTGTAAATCTAGAACCTGAGATAAATGTGCTAGGACATCCATTTTTAAATCCTCTAATTCTAAAGAAATACTTGGTAGAAGGGTTCAATCCAGAAACTATTATGTTTGAGACTCCAATAGGTATTATATAATCATTGTAACTGGGTAAAATGTTATTAAAATTACTATCAGTTGCTACATCTAATCTATGTTCAGCATTTTGAGTTGTCGACTTATTGAATTTAAATCCAAAACTAGTTTGAGTTCTTGAAGTCATTTTCAAACCACTAGGTGGATAGACAAAAAAACATGTTGTTATTATTGATATTAATGGATCATTTATGTTAAAATTATTATTAGAACAATTTATGCCATTGAAACTATATATCACATATTTATAGGAAGTTGACGGTGACAATGAACTTTGAGTAAACATATTTGAACTCCCTGATTGTACAACTACAATTCCGCTTCCTAATGAAGAACCTGCTTGATAATTGACGCCATTTGTAGGATGTATTAATGGTGCATTAGGATTGGAATAGCGGACTATTAAATATCTTCCTGGGCCTGAATCAGGGTGACTAAAATTAGCATTAAATGCTGTAGGAGATAGATGTGTAACTTGTAGACTTGTGGGTTGGTCTATTGGGCTTTGACAGACAGGAAGTTGACCAAATCCAAAATATGGCATAAAATCATTGACAAATATTCTATCTATAGTAAATAATGTATTGGGACTTCCCATACTGAAATTTATTTGTGATGTTGTATTTGAATAGATACCATTAGCAGAACTTGATTGTAATATTTGTTGATTTGATAGTATTTCTGATTCACCAAATTTTAAGTAGATATATGAAAACCCAATTATATTATTTGGAATTACTTCCCACCTTGAATTCGTGTTTAAAGATGTGCCAGGATTAGTCGAACCTGAATTGTTCAGAAAAGATTCAACCTTAAATCCTGTTAATGTTGATCCAATGTTAGGGCTAATCCACAAAGGCTGGTATTTATCGTTTTTCCCAACGGGGCAAAACGTACTGTTGTTAAAACTTGATGAAGCACTGAAGTTTTGAAACTCTCTAATCATTGGACCATTAATATAGGAATTGGAATCTCCTCCACTAATTAAACAGTTTTTCCTAGCAGTGAGAAGATTAGTTGAAGTAGTATTTAATTTTCCTGAAATTAAATTTAATGTTGTATTAATAGAAAGTGGGGAGTTACAAGTAAATCCTAGGCTATTGTTATTGTTTACTTCTAAAGTGTTCAAATTTGCAGTTGGGTTTGTTGTTGTATTTCGTAACACACCATTATTTGTGAAAATTTGGGGTAGAGTAGTTGGAGTATAACTTAAAGTTGAACTACTATTTGATGATACGACTGCTGCAATAACAGTTGTAGCAGTCACTATAGCCGAAGATTCAATGTTTAAATTTCCTGCAAGAATTAGTGTGCTAGAAAAAGAAACTGTACTATTCGCTTTAACAGTTAAATTACCGTTTAATGCAATACTTTTAGGAAAGGTAACATTTCTATTTGTTCCAATGCCAGAGTTAATTTCTATACTGCCAAAACTCAGAAAACCCGAACTTACCCAATTTTCTATTCTAAAACCTGAACTTCCACCTCCTGATTGAGTAGATATTCCATCTCCTATTCGGAGCAAATGATCAGAAGTTGATGTTTGTGTTCCTAAAATTGTGGAGCTGAAACTGATTACACTTGTTGCAGTTGTTGCTAAATGAGGATCCGTAATAGTTAGTGTTCCACCAGTTAAGATTAACCCCGAATTGGCTTGATTAAATTGGAGCAAAGGAGTTCCTGCAATTACACTTGAGATGCCAGTACCGCTGTTACCATCAATAGTGTAATCTCCATTTGATTGATAAAATATAGAGTTAATACTATTTATAACATTACCATTAACTTTTACTGTACCTCCTAGAATATTCAACTCTCCTTGATTGTTTAAAGTATTGTTATTATTAGTACAGCCAATAGTAATTTCTCCTGATGAAATAGTTAAAGCAGCTGTTGGTTGTATTGTTAAATACCTAGATTGTTGGACTCCATTACTAATTGTGACAATATTTCCTGATTTAATCACAGCACCATAATCACACAAAGGAACAACTCCTTTACTCCAAATTAACGGATTGCCCCAATTTCCAGATTCTAAAGTATAACTTGGAATATCGTTAGCGTTTATTCCAATGTAAAAAGCACCACTTAATAAATTTGCAAGGGTAAGTCCACTCCTTTGTGCAGTAGGAGTTATAGTTCCTGCTTGGTTATTACCTACAACACTATTTGTTTGCATGACCCTTGGATAGGTAAAACTGCTTATTCCATACAAATTTGGAGCATTTAATGCTAATTCAAAGCTTGTTGCAGTAAGAGTCCCCGCTAAATTGACAGGTGTCCAAGATTCATTCATTCTTGAAGTTATTAAGTAGCTAGGTGTAGTTGCATCATTTACATTAACAGATGAAGAGCCTGAAACATTATTGAATGTCATTCCAAGAATTCCAGAACCTGTGGGAAAGTTTCTTTGTACAAATGCAAAACGACTAGTACCATCCGTATGAATGAATGGAAACAATCCATAAGAAGCTGTACCGGGATCGCTATTTGCTGAAATTATTGTCCCCACAGTAGATGGTGCAAAACCTAATCCAAAAGTACCACTAACAATTCCACCGTTTACATAAGTAATAGAACCAGCACTTATTTCAGTACCCGCAACTAAATAATTTCCATTAATTGCAATTCTCCCCGAAGTGAAATTAATCGAATTTGTTACATTTATATTGTTAAGTGACCACTGAACGCTTGGATAAGTTGTAGAGCTATTGTTAAATTTTAAAGAAAAGATTGCGTTATCAGTAAAAGTACCTACTCCGTTAATAGTTTGTGGACTAGTTCCAGTCAATTCCAATAAAGAATTAGTTTTGGTCATATCAATGACACCGTTATTTGTTAAATTTAATTTTAAAGCTAATGTACGACCTGAAGTTCCGTTAAACATTGAGAGAGTGCCATCATTCAGCAAGTTCCTATTTATTGTTAGTTTAATTGAAACAGTATTTTCCATTGACAACCTTCCTGTCGAAGTAATTGTAAGATCATTGACTTCAACATTTGCTATGTTGACAGTAATTGTATGGCCAGGTCCGATAAAAACATTATCAATACTTGATGGAACTACTCCACCCTGCCATGTTGATGTAGAATTCCATAACCCTGAACCAGCCGAAAAGATATTTGAGCCAAAATCACTTGTCCTTGTAAGTGAGTCTGTACTAAATATTGGATTGATAAAAATCAATTGCAATACTAGAATTATATATTTCGGATAATAAATGTTCATATAATCTTAATTTTGAATCAAAAATACTAACTTTTATCAATAAATTACTGAATAGTATTATTTTATTTAGTTCCCACCAATTCTGGTATTAAATATTTTGCTAACGATTTAAGGATGTCAAGTGATACTGCATCGTAGCTCGGAAGCTACGACTAACGTTGGTCTCCGATAATACCAAAAAATATATGCTTTTTTAATATACAACTAATCAGAATATCTGATAGAAATAAATATAAATAATTTATATTAATATTTTACATTATATGTAGTAAATTAATTATCTTTGCGTTACGATAAACGTTCTTTCCCAACTTTTCTTCTCCAAAACAGTAATTAATTGCTTTATTTCTCAAAATAAAAACGAATTAATTATGTCACGTTCAGGTGAAAAAATGGCTTTTGGCAAAAGTAAATTATTGACTTCCGTCATTAAAAACTTCTTTATTGTGGGTATGGTGATTGTTTCCCATTTTGCCCTACATGCACAAGCTCCAAACTTAGGAGCTACTTCAAATTTTGCTTTATTTACCGCATCAGGCGCATTCAACAATGTTGGCGCATTTACTGTAGTTACAGGTGATGTAGGTACCAATGTAGGAGCATTTAATGCTTTCCCGCCAGGTACACTGACAGGATCGCGGCACATAGCAGATGCGGTATCTGCCCAAGCTGCTTCAGATGTTTTGACGGCTTATACCTATCTCGATGGACTCACTTGTGGTATGGTTCTCGGTACTACACTCGGAAGTGGCCAAACCCTGACGCCAAATATTTACTGTCTAGGTGCAGCATCGACCATCAATGGTAATTTGATCCTAGATGCACAAGGAAATCCCAATGCAAATTTTATATTTCAGATAGATGGTGCACTGTCTACCACGACGCTGTCCAATGTACAGTTGATCAATGGTGCTTCAGCATGTAATGTATTCTGGCAGATCAATGGCGCAGTTGCCTTAGGAGATAGTTCTGTTTTTGTAGGGACCATGCTGGTACAAGGCGCAATCAATCTTTTGCAAAGAGCAACCTTAAATGGTAGAGGTTTATCGACAGCAGGTGCTATATCGATGGCTGAAAATATTGTAAATATACCGGGAGGATTACCACCTGCTCCATCTGTCATCACGGCTGATGGTCCTACAACGTTTTGTGAAGGAGATAGTGTGACGCTGACTGGAAATGTAGGAGGTATTTGGAGTAATGGTTTATCCACAACTTCTATTGTGGTGAAGGAGAGCGGCGACTATTTTGTCATCAATGCAAATGGATGCGGCATCGACACATCAAACATTATTATTGTAACTGTATTTGCAGACACACTTCCTCCAGATATCGTTTGTCCACCAGATCTAACTATACAATTAGATCCATCGACATGTGACACATTAGTGACTTTTGCATTGGCTACAGCCACTGATAATTGTTCGGACCCAGCAGACATTACGATTACTTCTGACATCATTTCTGGCAGTTTATTTGGGATAGGTGAGCAAATGGTCACTTTTGAAGCAACAGATATGGCTGGCAATATTGCTACCTGTTCGTTTACTGTAACGGTTTTGGATTTTATCAATCCTTCATTGGGATGTAAGGATATAAATTTCTCTTTGGATGAAAATTGTGAAGGTGAATTGACGCCAACATTGGTACTTACTGGTTGGGAAGATTTGAGTGGTGTGCCACAACTAGGGTGCGATGGGTTATTTGACATTACCATAGAAGGAAAAAATGGAGAGATTCTAGGCAATATCATCACTAATGATCTATTGGGCAAAACATTAGAATATACAATAACAAATGTAAATGGCTTTATCTGTAGTGGTAGTTTGAACGTAGAAGACAAGATCAAACCTAGCTTCATATGTCCGAGTGTACCTTTAAATATAAATTGTCTGACTGATCTATCGACGGTTGCGCCACCAGTGGTTGTGGATAATTGTAGTGGTGCTGTTGCGGTTTTGGTCAATGAAGTCCACGAGACATTACAATGTGATCTGAATTACATTGGTACCATCACTAGGAC
This sequence comes from Saprospiraceae bacterium, assembly GCA_035299145.1. Taxonomy (GTDB): domain Bacteria; phylum Bacteroidota; class Bacteroidia; order Chitinophagales; family Saprospiraceae; genus OLB9. Next base: position 103,204 of record DATGWZ010000017.1, on the reverse strand, counting down.
ATGGAAAGCTGTAGATGGTGTTGGCAATGAGAGTGTCACCTTGTGTACACAGGTTATTAATTTGTTACGGTCTAATACTGATGGCATCACAGCGCCACAGGCCAATGTCACACTTCAATGTTCAGAAAGCTATGAAGAGGATGATAAAGGTTTTAAATATCCGTCACCAAATGAAACCGGTGTGCCTGTTTTGGGCACTACCCCATTGTACCCTTTGTCACAGTTAAATATGATTTATTGTAATGCTACCATAGATTACACCGATGTATTAGTCATAGATACTAAATGCAAAAAAAGAATACTAAGGACATGGATGATCACGGAATGGTGGTGCTCGACTGCTGTACAGAAATTCATAAGTATGCAGATTATAGACATTGTAGATACGATACCACCTGTGATACCTACCCTAGATAATATTATCGTTACTACAGAAACTAGAAGCTGCTCAGCCACCATATTACTACCTACATTAAATATTACTGACAATTGCACGGAAGTATATAATGTATTTGTCAATGCGAACTTAAATGGTGTTCCTTCAGGATATATCGGTGGTAATGGTGGAAATATAACATTAGTATCTGGAACTCATACGATCACCTATTCAGCTATAGATGAGTGTGGCAATCAGAGTGAAATGAGTTATAGAATCACTGTCCAAGACGATACCGATCCTGTAGCAATCTGTGATCAATCTACTACTATCAGTTTGAAAACCAATGGCTATACAGAAGTTACGGCAACGGCTATCGATGATGGAAGTTTTGACGAATGTGGTGCCGTGACGCTTCAAGTGAGAAGGATGGAAGACCCTTGCGGTTTTGGCCAAGACACAGTATGGTATGATAAAGTAGGATTCTGTTGTTTGGATGCCAATACTACCCGAATGGTCCAGTTGTTGGTAACGGATGCAGGTGGTCGCACAAATATTTGTATGGTGAATGTGCAAATCCAAGAAAAAGTAGATCCACAAATTACGTGCCTTGCAGATATTACAATTGAAGACTGTAACTTTACTTTTGACCCACAAAATCCTGCTGCATATTTTGGGGAGATTTTGGTAGAAGACAATTGTCCCGCAAATAATACGCTCAGAGAAGATGTTAAAGATAATCGAAATCAATGTGGCATCGGTACTGTCGTAAGATCGACTAGTGTCTTGCAAGGTGGTATTACTTATGCTACATGTGTGCAGACGATCACTTTCAGAAATGATGAACCATTCTATATCAATCAAAACGATCCTCTAGACCCGAATGATGACATCGTATGGCCGGGTGATTATGTAGCATTGGGCCAATGCACTGCTTTAGGATTGGATCCTTCTATCACTGGAGAACCCACGTTTACAGAAGATGCTTGTGACCTAGTGGGTATGAGATTTGATGACGTCCTATATCCATTTACCACTAATGGCGCATGTCTTAAAATCATTCGTACATGGACATTGATTGATTGGTGTCAAACTGATATTAATGGCATTAATCTGACATGGACATACGACCAAGAGATCAAAGTTATAGATAACGCAGTACCGACCATCACTAGCCCTGATACTTCAAAATTAGTGTTAACATATGATCATACATGTCTGGACGGACCAATTGAACTGACTGCGTCTGCTACAGATTGTACACCAAGCAACGAATTGAAATGGAATTATGTGGTTACCAACGAAGGTCTAGTATTCCGAACAGAAACTGGAAATAATGCTTCGGGAAGGTATCCTGTAGGTATTTATAATATTACATTTACGGTAGAAGACAGATGTGGAAACCTAGCTGTCACAAGTTATGATTTTGAAATCAGGAATGCAAAAACACCGACAGCAGTCTGCAAATATGGTCTTTCTGCTCCTTTAGGATTGATGGATAGTGACGGAAATGGCAGCGGTGATACCATCATGGTGGTACTGAAACCTGAATATTTTAACAACAAAAGCTATCATGTATGTGGATATGACTTAAACTTGAGTTTCTCATCTGATTTGGCGGATACGATTGTTTCTTTCAGTTGTGCAGATTTAGGTACACAGACTATTGAAATGTGGGTAACTGATGTGAATGGAAATACATCTTATTGCGAGACATTTGTCGATATTCAAGATAGTCAAGGGCTATGTCCTTCGATGCTATTTGCCAATGTATCAGGAAGAACTTTGACAGAAAATAATGTGGAAATAGAAGATGTCATTGTGGAAATGAAAGGGTCAGAATTGGCACCGATACATACTGATATAAATGGTCATTATGCATTTGCACCAATGCCTACGGGCGGAAATTATCAAGTGATACCGAGCAAAGATGGTGATGACAAAAACGGTGTGAGTACCTTGGATATCGTGATGATACAACGACATATTTTAGGCATAGAAAAACTGAAAGGACCATATCAAATATTAGCAGCAGACGTTAACCATAATGAAACGGTGACAGCAGCGGACTTGATAGAATTGCGTAAGTTGATTTTGGGATTGATACCTTCTTTTAGTAATAATAAGAGTTGGAGATTTGTGGATGCTTCCTATCAGTTTGTAGACAAACAAGATCCATGGATGACTTCATTTTCAGAATGGTTCAATATCGAAGAACTCAGCAACCAAATGGATATAAATTTCGTCGGAATAAAAGTAGGTGATGTAAATGGCAATGCATCGGGCAATAACCTTAAAAACAATCTATTGGAAAATAGAAGTAAGTTGAATGTCATATTGGATAACAGAAATGTAGTGAAAGGAGACATCGTAGAGATACCTGTTATGGTGCCATCCCATCAAATGATATATGGCATGCAGATGGCTTGGAAATCAAATGGGCTAATCATCAGGGAAATAAAAGATGGCGCTTTGGGTATAGGTATTGAAGATTATGCCGTCACTGATATCAACCATTCTGGAATGAGCGTTTCCCTACCAGAAGGCATAAATGTTCATGGAAATGAGATATTATTTATACTAGAAGTGGAAGCAATGCAAAATGGAAAGCTGAGCGATATGTTACAATTATCAGAAATCGTGTGCCCTGAAATTTATGTGGGAGATATGGAGACTAGCTCACTAGGTGTAAGTTTTAGATCAAAACCTGAGTCAGATTTCCTTGTGAAAAGTGTAGCTCCGAATCCATGGAATACCAATACAAACATCTCATTTGAGTTGCCACAAGATGGCATGGTAAGTTTTAAAGTGAAGGATTACACAGGTAGAAAAGTAATCAGCACCATAGATCAGTACAAAGCTGGAAACAATACCATTTATCTAAACAAATCAGACATTGGGCAGGCAGGTGTATATGTGTACGAACTAAGATATGGTGACAAAGTGGTTTCTGGAAAGATGATCATGATTGACTAAGTCGAGTATTGAAAAATAATCAAAGAAAATCCTGTGGAGCGATCCATGGGATTTTTTTATCCTGCTTGTCTTAGCGTCTCCGCTAAGATACCATATCTCTAGGCTTCTAGCCTGTTTGATGAAACTAGTTGTTATAAAGATATTTGAATGTACTCAGGCAAGGATGCCTGATGATACTGCATCGGAGAGTATGTTTAATTTTTTATTGCCTTATAATCAACATCTTATGAACCTGACTTCAAAATAATCTCATCGTTTAATACATTAAACTCTTTAATTCTTTTATTGTCAGAACCATAACCTATTGATTAGCAACTAATAAAATTTTTAAACATACTCCAAGCTCGGAAGCTACGACGATCAAAACAAGCTAATTCTGCGGAATCTATACTTATTGACCCACATTCCGCAGATTAAATTTGCTATTTATGCGGAATCTATCAAATTTTATACACATTCCGCATATTAATCTTTCTAAATCTGCGGAATCATTGTATATTTGTGCACATTCCGCAGATTAAGTAAAAATACACACCATGATAGGTCGTAAAAAAGAGATACAAATACTAACAAAAGCATACACATCAGGCAAACCCGAACTCATTGCGGTTTTTGGTAGAAGACGTGTAGGTAAGACTTATTTGATTAGACAATATTTCAAAGACAAGATAGACTTCGAACTGACAGGTCTTAAAGATGGGACTAAGCAGCAACAGTTGAGAAATTTTTCCTATAGTATGAAGGAAGCGCTAAAAGTAGACGAAGTGCCACACACACCACTTGACTGGCTAGAAGCATTTCATCAGCTGAAGGTACTTCTCGAATCTGGAGATGATACTAGTGAACGCAAAGTAGTGTTTATAGACGAATTACCATGGATGGCTGCTGGTAGATCGGATTTTTTGACAGGATTGAGTTATTTCTGGAATAGTTATGCATCAAAAGCTAATATTGTAGTAGTCATCTGTGGGTCCGCCACCGCGTGGATGACCCAAAAAATCATCAATGATAAAGGAGGACTACACAATCGTGTGACGCAACAAATCCATTTACAGCCCTTTACACTTACAGAAACTGAAGAATTCTTAAAGCACAAAAATGTTTTTCTAGATCGATATCAGATTGTTCTAATTTATATGGCTATGGGTGGCATACCTCTATATTTGGAACAGATACAAGAAGGACAAAGCGCTGTCCAAAACATAGATCGTATCTGTTTTCACCACCATGGTTTCCTTAGGAACGAATTTGATAATTTATATAGTGCACTTTTCAGCAATGCAGATCGCTATATGTTGATTGTCGCTGCGCTTTCATCATCGTGGAAAGGAATCGAAAGATCAGAAATAGTCAAACTTACAGAAATAAAGGATGGTGGTGGATTGTCATCTATGCTAAGAGATTTAGAGATGTCTGGCTTTATATCTTCTTATGTTCCTTTCGGAAAAAAGAAAAAAAATACACTTTATCGCCTGATTGATTGCTATTCTTTATTTTATGTAAGATTTATACAAAATATCCCCAAAACCGAGACAGCATCTTATCAAACACTAAGTCAAACTCAAACTTGGAAAACCTGGACGGGTTATGCATACGAAAACATCTGTTTGTTACATATCCATAATATCAAGGCGGCTCTCGGTGTTGCCGGAGTTCAAACCAGTCAATATAGTTTTATGGCAAAGGCTACTGACGAATATGAAGGTGCCCAAATAGACATGCTCATCGATCGGAATGACAACGTTATCAATCTTTGTGAGATCAAATTTTATAATGAAGAAATGGTTTTGACAAAAGTCGATGCTGAAAATATCCGGAAGAAAAAAAGTATTTTTAAGTTCATCACAAAAACTAAAAAACAAGTTTTTGTCACATTAATTACGACGTTTGGAATGCATCAAAGCAAAAATACCCTAGGACTTATTGACAACGTATTGACAGTAGATTCGCTATTTGAATAGTAAACATAGTGTTAATCTGCGGAATCTATACTTTTTTACCTACATTCCGCAGATTAAGCTCTGTAATTCTGCGGAATCTGGGCAATGTGTGATTTTTTATCCCTACATAAATACATTTTCATCCATAGCTATTTCAAACTTGAATATATAACACTTGTTATTTTCTCTTCAAAATCTCTATGTGAATTGGGTGTATGCTGTGTCATAAATAAACAAATCAATTTTTCTTTGGGATCGGCCCAATAAGTGGTGCCATAATATCCGCCCCAAGCAAAAGAACCTTCACTACGCATACGTAAGTTAGCTGATTTTGCTGATGTCAATGCAAAACCCAGTGTAAAATTATCATCTCCATAAAAGTTATCTGCTAGTTGGGGACTTAGCATTAATTCTACAGTACGTCTTCCCAAAATTTGTTTGTTGTTATATTTTCCACCATTCAAAAGCATCTGTAGAAAAATGGCATAGTCATATGCTGTGGATGATAAACCTGCACCACCTGAAAAATAGGTTTTAGGGATGATCGGATACTCGGGGTCAATATTTCTGAAAGTAGGCGACCACTCTATTATTTTTTGATTGCTATCTTCGGTATATACAGTGGGCAGTCGGTGAGATTTTGAAACCGGTACATTAAAATAGGTGTCTTTCATGCCCATTGGTTCAAAAATATTCTCTTGGAAATAGGTTTCAAGTGATTGACCACTTATCACTTCTACTAGTGCTCCCAGCAAATCCGTACTTAATCCGTAGGTAAAGCGCTCACCGGGATTATGGAGCAGCGGCAAAGTGGCCAATGATTTCATTTTTGTCAAAAGATTTTCATTAAAATAGCCTAATCCAGAAGGAATACCATTTTTAGCGTAAATAGCCCGCATCGTATCTTTTCCTATATCTGGATAACTTATACCTGATGTATGGGTCAACAAATCACGAAATGTAATTTCACTCGCAGCAGGAACCGAAGTATAACTTGAATCGGCAGCATTAAAAGTTTTAAGCAGTTTCGGATTTTTAAACTCTGGTATAAAGTCAGAAATACACTGATCTAAGCCCAGCTTTCCCTGTTCAAACAACTGCATGATCGCTAGGCTAGTAATCGCTTTGGTTTGGCTCATGATCCTGAATATTGCATCTGGTTTCATAGTTTTTTTAGCCAAAAGGTCTGCATAACCGTGCCCTTTGTGATACACTACCTGATTATCTTTGACAACCATGACTACAGCTCCTACTAGTTGGTTTTTATCCACATAATCTTTCATAATAATGTCAATTTCAGACAGACGATTATTGTGTATCCCATCGTGTAGTGTAATAACAGGTGAAAGCGTTTGAGAAACGGCCATTTGCAGTGCGTAAAATACAAAGGCGATAGCAAGAATATTTTTCATTTATGTTTGTTTTACCTATTGATGTAAATAATTGAATGGGACTGTGAAACGAAGGATATATGTTTTTAAACGTAATCTAAAGTTTAATGTTCGTTTATTCGAGCATGAATACGAAGAAATGCGCTGTTATGTTGGATTAATAACTGTTGATTTCAAAACAAAACTAAAATCATACAGGCAAGGATGCCTGATGATACTGCATTGTAGCTCGTAAGCTAAGATGAACTCTGCAAAATAGTTATAAAACTTGTATAATATATTTGGTGTAAATTCAGAAAAACACTCTCTTTTTGCGATCGTAATCGCAAATAATAATATATATTTGCGATTATAATCGCAAATAATGATAAAAAGAACACTTTTCGAAGCCATCAAAGCAAAAATAGACTTTAAAAAAGCCATTATTCTTTTGGGTCCAAGGCAAGTAGGTAAAACATTTATTATTCAAAAAATAACGGAAGACTTAAAGCTGCCTTTTTTAATGATTAATGGAGATAATCCAGCCGATAGACTCTTATGGACTAACCCTGATTTCCAATTGATACAATCCCTGATAGCCCCATATCAACTTATCTTATTTGATGAAGCACAACGAATTGAAAATATAGGTCTCACTGCAAAAATGATCATTGATGCTAAATTGGATAAACAAGTAATCATCACTGGTTCGTCTGCACTTGGTCTAGGCGATACCATCCAAGAACCATTGACAGGGCGAAAATGGGAATTCACAATGTTTCCAGTAGCTTGGTCAGAGCTGAAAGACACATATACATTAGCAAAATCGTTACCGATGCTAGAGCAATTGTTGGTATTTGGTAGTTACCCAGAGATTATTTTGCAAGAAGAAAAAGAAGAACTGCTCATTGCTTTGTCAGGAAGCTATCTATACAAAGATATACTAGAGCTAGCAGGCATTCGAAAACCAGAAGTATTGGTGAGATTATTACAAGCACTCGCATGGCAAGTAGGCAGCGAAGTTTCCTACAATGAACTCGCTAAAACTGTAGGCATAGATAGAGCAACCGTAGAAAGTTACATCAATTTGCTCGAAAAGAGTTTTGTGGTCTATCGGTTAAATCCTTTATCACGTAATGAACGCAAGGAAATCTCCACATCAAGGAAAATATACTTTTATGACAATGGTATTCGCAATGCGATCATCAATAATTTTAATCCCATAAGTCAACGCAATGATGTAGGTGCATTGTGGGAAAACTATTTTATCACTGAAAAACTGAAGTTAAATACCTACCAAAAACTGCCTATTAAGCATTGGTTTTGGCGAAGTAAAATGCATACAGAAATTGATTACATAGAAGAAGGTAAGGATGGATTTACTGCTTTCGAATTAAAATGGAACGAAAAGAAAAATGCTAGATTCAGTACTACTTTTACGGATTTTTACAAGCCAAAAGAAACATTTATCGTAAATAGAAGTAATTTTTGGAATCATTTGTAGAGATATCATTAGCAAGTAATTCAGATTTTTGTAACACTTTACTAAACAAAATCTGGGAACTAACTCAGGCAGAGATGCTTAGAGATACTGCATCGTAGCTATGAAGCTACGACGAACAGTAAGTTAGAAAAACACTCTCATTTAACCATTAAATGAAACTTATTCATGAGAAAATTCATCATAATAATTATGAGAGCTATCTTTCCGCATGTCAATGTGTTTGTATAATTCCATCAATTCATGAAATAAAATTCTTAACTCAATAGGTTCTTTGTCAAATCCATATACTGAAGATGTATAAACTGTGTCTTTTGTTTGTATAGAGATATCGCAGGTTTGGTCATCTGTCCACGTAGCAAGATAATTTTCTTTTAAAGTTTTAAGCTCCACAAGACTCAATTTCCTTTTGAGACGCTCCATTTGAGACGAAGTAATTTTGCCTGAATAGTACCCATTCTTTTCTGTATAATTCCTACCTTCATAAAATATTTCAAAATTTTGGTTTATCTTAAGTTTCATAGATGGACATGATCCAAAGCATCCTGAAGACTCAAATTCAATATTCTTAAAATCCATGATGGAATTTGGTTTTATTCTTTGGAGTTTTATAGTATCTAAGCTGGTATATAAAGGTGCGTACTCAGTAAATAACTCGAGTTCATTATCTTTTAGTTTTAGTATTCTAAATTTAGACTCTCTAAATTCCTTTGAATGTTGACCTTTTATGGTGTCTGTTATAATAATAACAGAGTCATTTAAAGTATAAGGGGAAAAATTCCCCCATGCACTTAGGTAATAACATCTATCTTTTTCAAAGGAAAAATATAATTTACTATTTTCAGTACTAATCCATTCACCTAATAAAGATTGATTAGTAATTTTATTTGCCCCGCATGATTGTAAAAATACAAAAATTATAATGGGGATAGTAATATTATTTACAATCATCTCAAGGACTTTTAGTTGATAGATGTATTTTATGCTTTTTTGGTGGATGTTCAATAAAAATATTCTTCCCGTCTAAAACCGCAAAAACGATAAAAATGATTATTTTCTATCAATCCTTCTCTTCAAAAAATTTGATACTTGCTTCATACTCTCCACTTTCAATATCTTCTTTATCAATCCAATATCTAGATGTGATGATCTCGAAAGTGTTATTTCCTTTGTCTTGAAATCTCCATAATATTTTTTCTGCATCCCCAAAGTCAACGATACCTTCCATTTGATCTTCATATAGACGTTTGATAATACTACGATCGCTAAGGCCTGCTGATAATGCTTTGGTTAAGATCTCATTAGTTGCTTCTACCGTACCACCATCTGCATCTGTCAATTCTATGTTGATAATGGATGCTTCAGTATTGGGGAAAGTACCATTGTAAGCTTTGAATAATAACTGATTGATATTAAATAGGTCGTAATGATATGATGGGTCTGCATACTGCTCTGCCACTTTTTCATCTGTCATATCGTGTGCGATGGTTTGGATTTGGCCGGCTGTGAGCGATTCTCCTAATTTGTAAGTAAGGACGATTTCAGCAGCTTCATTTGGTTCGAAGTCTGTGATGGCCATATATAAGAGATCCTTCAGTTCTTCAGGTTTGACTTTGTCGGCATCGGGTAAATTTAACTTGTCCAATAACTGAATAAAATCATCATTTGTCCAATATTGACCTAATTCATTGACTGTTTTGATATTTATGATCTTAACTTGTACGTTCATCTTTGTATTTTATACGGTTAAAAATATGTGTCCAAGGTACATTATTATATATTAAAACTAGCACTATCCATGAATTTTTGGATTTAATTAACGCAAAAAAATACTTAGTATTTCAAATAATCCATCCTTCATTGCTAGATATTTATCAAAAAACTATATACATCCAAATGTTTATTCATCAAAAAAACATTCATTCGTCGATAAAAATAAATCGTTTGTATATAGTACCTGTCTAAAGACAGTACTATGTATTGCATGGTACTATAAAACACCATATCTTTGTGAGGTAATTTGTTCGATCATTCATCATTAACCATATATAAAGGTAAACCATGGAACTAAAAATAGAAAACACAAAAGCACAGATGCGTAAAGGCGTGCTCGAGCTTTGTGTCCTGTCTATCATAGCTCAGGAAGAAGCCTACCCGACAGACATCATCAATAAACTTAAAGAGTCAAAATTGATCGTCGTAGAAGGTACGCTTTATCCACTGCTCAATAGACTAAAGGATGCACAACTGTTAGATTATACCTGGAAGGAGTCCAAATCGGGTCCGCCACGCAAATATTATCAAATCACAGATCAAGGAGGTGAGTTTCTAGCAGGTCTTAAAGATACCTGGAAAGAACTCGATCACGCAGTCAATCAATCACAAAACAACTCAAAAATAGAAGCCCAATGAACAAGACATTTAATATAAATCTTGGATCTTATCCTTTTGCCATCGACGAAGATGCATACAATTATATTCAGAATTATCTTGATACCATAAGAAGACATTTTTCGACATCAGATGGATGTGATGAGATTCTTTATGATATCGAAGTCAGAATGGCAGAACTCTTTGCTGAACACCTGAAAGGCAGAGCCATCATCAGCATGAAAGAAGTAGATGAGGTCATTATGATCATGGGAAAACCAGAAGATTTCGGTGCGGAACCAATGTCAGAGCAGCATTCGTATAGCTCTACTCGTGGTAGGAGGTCAGATACCAAAATCAATACTGGTAAAAGATTATTCAGAGATCCTGAAGACAAAAAAGTTGCAGGCGTTTGCTCAGGTATTTCAGCATACTTCGGTATTGAAGATCCACTTTGGGTAAGGTTGCTATTTGCTCTACTGTTTTTTACAGGAACGGGTGTAATTACATACATCGTCTTATGGGCCTTAGTACCTGAAGCTAGTACAACAAGTGACAAGCTTGCTATGCGTGGCGAACCAGCAACCATAGAAAATATAGCTAAAGTGGTAGAGACAGAATTGTCAGAACTAGGAGACAAAATCAACGAATGGAGTAAAGATCTCGGTTCCAAAAAAAAAAATGATGCTGTAAATAACAATTTCCAAGCTAAATCATTCCTGAGTGGCGGTGTTAATATGTTTGGTACGATCATAGGTGGCATTGTACCTATGATCAGACAGGTCTTCAAGCCGCTATTCATGGTGATAGCTATCTTACTACTGTCAGCACTTGGTATTACTTGGGCAGCATCATTCGTAGGAATTACTTTTGCATCTCCTGCACTTTCCTTTGCTGGACCTACCTCTAGTCTTCTGTCTTATCTTGGGATTGGTTCATTGCTTTTGGTAGTAGGTATTCCCATCCTCAGTATTATGTTGCTCATATCGAGAATGGCATTCAAATATCGGGTACACAAAAATGTCAAGTTGACTTACAGAACCATATGGATCGTGGCATTGGTACTACTTATGGGTGTAGGCATGACTACCGTCAAGGATTATGCCATGTCACATACGACCACATCCATTACAGATCATAATATTGATAATAAAGAAATCGTGATCACGATGCCTGAAGAAAATTCTGACTATGCGATAGGCATAAATCTCGGTGGTTTTTTTGTCAATAATGATGATAAATGGTCCATCAGAGATGTAAAGTTTAAGGTAGAAAAGTCAGCTGACGGATTAGTACACATCGAGAAAAAAGTAAGTAGCAAAGGTGCAGACAATAAAGATGCCCAAGTAAATAGTACAATTGTATCCAATGATCTTAAGGTAGAAGGCAATACCATCAGCATCTCTAAGTTTATGCATATCCCTAAAGGTAAAAAATTTAGAAATCAAGAGATAGAATATACTATTTATGTACCCGAAGGTAAGACGGTCATTTTAGATCAGAATGTAAAGGAGTCGATGAGATCTTCAGAACTTTTTTCTTTTGATAAAATATATTCAGACATCGAAAATCTAAAGTGGGAGATCACAGCCAATGGTGCCACATCAGATTTGTGGGAAGATGTTTTTCATCATAATAAAGAAGTTAATACAGGTAATTATAATAAGATTATCATCGAAAGCGAATTTGATGTAAATATCATCAAATCTGAAAAATCAAAAGTCACTTTTTCTGGAGATAAAGAAGCCATTGAGAGAATAGTTCAAAAAAATCTAGATGGCACTCTTACGATCAATGTAACAGATGATACGGATGTAAGTGATGTCACCATCAATATAGAAACACCTGATGTAGAATTGATTCATTTCGATGGTATCCATACTGCTAAAATAGAAGGATTCAGTCAGAAATCATTAAAATTAATCAGCCAAGGCAATCAAAGTCATGAGAGAACCAATATTACTTTTTATGGCACCATAAAAGAAATGGACATCACCCTTGATGGCATTCAGACACTGACCATGACAGGAAGTGGTGACCTTATGGATTTACAGATATTAAATGGAGCCACGATTAAAGCAGATAAATATATCGTCAAAAAAGTAAATTGGAATGGTGATAATGGCTATGATTCTCATCTTCACGTCACTGATGAGATCAAAGGCGAAGAATCTGTTCTCAATAATATTACCATCTTAGGTAATCCCAAAAAAATGAGATTGATCGAAAATATATAAAAAAAGTCTTCTATAGTTGTTGATATGTGAAATGGCCCGAATTCGTTCGGGCCATTTTTTTTACCATAAAATTGACTAAAATAATAACTCAAACGCCATTCCTTCACTTTCTAAACCATTGACAACCAAGGATATTTTATGGGCACCGGCATAGTGTTTCCTAGTAGTTAAGTCTATGAATTTATGTTTTTTTGTACCTGACAAAATTTCTCCCTCTGACAATGTAGGTTCCGCTATTTTGAATATCTTTTTGGAATGCTGACCATTAGATTTTACAAAATGGATGACATATTCTAGTCTGAATTTTGCTGATGTCTTTTCTTTATTCACAATTTTATAATCAAAAGAAAGCTGGTCTCCCAGGGTCAATTGATCGTGCGATATATCAAAATGTATCACTTCAAACATCGTTTTCGCTGAAGTACCGAATAGGTCTAAAACTTCATGGTGACCTTTTTTGAGCAATGTCCTAGATGCATGTTTCAATATCCAATCGGTATTTTTTGTTTTTCCTTTCCACTTTTTTATGATGTCGATGACTAGGTCTGGATGGTCTTTTGATATATCATTGAGATTATTGGCCACACTTTTTCTAACGTATTCTGATGGATCATCTTTGAGATTTTCTAAGATGGGAATAATCGGTGCTGGATCTATTACAAATTGTTTGAGCTGCAATCCCCATGGTAATCTCGGACGACAACCTTCACTTGCATATCTTCTTATGTATGGATTTGAATATTTGCTCCACTTGAGCATCTGAGCCATCATTTCTTTTGGGTACTTAACAAAATAAGTTCTTCCCGCAAATTCAAAACTAGTAAAAACAGTCATAAACTCTATAGCCGGAATAGATAGGTGTAGATCTTCGATCATGTGTACAGGTATCAGGTCTGCCATAAATAGATATGGAAAATTCTGATCGTTGACACCACTTTTTCGTAGTTCATTGACAATATTGATAATTGTGGTAAGTTTTTCTTGATTTTGAGTGGGAAGTAGTTTGCCAGTGTGCAGCATAAGGTGAGCCATTCTTTGTTTCAGTTCTTTTGATTCCCATGAGTTGTCTTTGACAGAATCCATAAACTGATCAAGGTTAAAATCAGTTACTACAGCTTTTAACGCATTTGTATAGATATTGAAGAAATGATTGTTATAAACATTCTTGAGTAAGTCGGCCATCTAGCACATTTTTTATCTGTTTCAAATAAAAAAGAGAAGGTGTATATGACGGTACACCTTCTCTTAAAAAGCAAAATTATATTATTTTCTAAAACATTGGTGTTAAATCACCATTTCTTTTTCGCTGACCAGTTTTCTAAGATTGATCAATGCATATCTCATACGACCTAGTGATGTATTTATACTGACACGGGTCATTTGGGATATCTCCTTAAAACTCATATCTGCATAGTGTCTCAATATCACCACTTCTCTTTGCTCATCAGGCAATTGGTCTATCAACTCTCTTAATCTTCGGTGGATTTGGCTTTTTATGATGGAGCCTTCCATATTATCATCTTTAGACTCGATGATGCTGAAAATATCAAACGTCTCTGTATTAGATACTTTTGACATTCTTTTTGATCTTCTGAAATGATCTACACACATATTGTAAGCAATACGCATGGCCCATTGCAAAAATTTGCCTTCGTTATTATACTTGTCTCTACGCAAAGTATCTACGATCTTGATAAATACTTCTTGGAAGATATCTTCTGCAAGTTCTGTGTCTTTGACAAACAAGTATATGGACGTATATATTTTGTCCTTATGTCTTTTTAATAAAAACTCGAAAGCTGTCTGATTTCCTGAAAGGTAAAGTGAAATCAATTCTTGATCGTTTAACATCTTAAGCTGCATACCTACACAATTATGGGTTAAATAAATTTTCTTATTTTAGTGTAGAGCTGTATTCTATAAACGCTTAATTTTGACTGATGTTAAAGAAATAAATTAATTATGAATTGCAAAGATAACGATGTTTCTCAATTTGTCAATACTTTGTTAAAAAAATATTTCATAAACTATGCCAAAGTCCTTGAATTCCTTAGAAAACAAATATCATTTTTAAGTTTAATCGACTTTTGGGGACGCCATCAGTTAATTAGTTCATACTTCGTTTATCAGCCAAAATTGAACAGTTAGCGCTGAATATAGCATCATAATCAGCGTTAACTAGTATAAAAAGCATAGTTACCGCTAAATAAAGCAAAAAAAAATGGCAATCGATCACACAGACCGATTGCCAATCAAAACTACATATTATGAAAAACTACCTCAACTTTTTTTACTTAATCTCTATTGTCTTAGGTTCTTTTGCTTTTGCTTCTTCTTTTTTAGGAAGAGCGACTGTGAGAATACCATTTTGGTACTCTGCTACAATTTTTTCTGCATCAACAGTATCTGTGATATGAAAAGATCTCTTGAATGAACTGAAATTGAATTCTTTTCTCGTCCATTTTCCCGCTTCGTTTTCTTCTGTATTGGTTTCTTTAGAAGCTGAGATGGTGAGTTGTCCTTTTTCAAGTGCAATGTTAAAATCTTTTTTCTCTAATCCTGGTGCCGCCAATTCTAGTACAAACTTATCGTCAAGTTCGCTGATATTGACAGAAGGATTCGTTACAGCAAAGTCATTACCTACAAAATCAGAGATACTTCTGTTGAATACATCATCGATGATGTTTGAGAAACTTCTACCTTGTAAAAAAGGATTTACTTTTACGATATTCATGATTTTATGATTTAAATGGTTAAAAATATGGTTAAAATTAAAGGATTTCGATTTTTTTAGGTTGTGCTTTTTCGCCTTTTGGTACAATGATATTTAGGATACCTTGTTCAAAATTTGCAGAAATTGCATCTGTATTTACATCTTCTGGCAATGTAAATGTGCGTATAAATTCAGTAGGTGCAAACTCTTTTTTCAAGAATTTCACATCGTTGTTGGCTTCTTGTTTACCATGTACTGAAAGGATATTTTTTTCTTGCTTGATCTCCACATTAGATTTGTTAAATCCTGGGATAGCTAGACTGATCAAAAAATGTCCGTCAAATTCCTTGATATTTGCAAAAGCTGGTGATTTTTTTACCTGATTCGGTATTTGACCGACTGTAGGATTTGAAAAAGATTTAAACTGATTTGGTCTTTGGATTTGACTAACTGGTCTGAACATTACATTTGTCATGGTATAAATATTTTACTTTTTTTAAAAATTGAATTACAATCATTCCTATTCAAATTTTATTCCACCACATTATTCAGACCGAATTTGACAGTTTCTCTCGAAAAGACATGTCATAATGTCTGTTTAAAATTAAACTACATGTCATATTGGCCGATTTGTTCGCAATTCTAGCCAAGGCAAATCAAATTATTCATCAAAATAAATGCATCGTTGTGCCAAATAAATTCTGCAACTTCACTACCTTTGGGCAAACAAATCCATTATTAAAATCAATAACCATATACCATGTTAGATACACCTATCACACATCTCCACATCGCACTCGGGGCCAAAATGGCTGAATTTGCAGGCTACAATATGCCTATTTCTTATACTACGATTACAGAAGAACATCATGCTGTGCGGAATGGCGTGGGCGTTTTTGATGTTTCGCATATGGGTGAATTTATCGTCAGAGGCAAACAAGCATTGGACTTGGTCCAAAAAGTAACCAGTAATGATGCTTCGAAACTTGCCATAGGAGACGCTCAGTATAGTTGCCTGCCAAATCTTACTGGCGGAATTGTAGATGACTTATTAGTATATCGTCTTCCTGAAGATATGTGTAGCGAAGACGAACAAGCTTTTATGCTCGTAGTCAATGCGTCCAATATTGACAAAGATTGGAATTGGATATCATCTCAGAATAAATTTGATACGAGAATGATCAACATCTCTGATAAAACTGGCTTGATAGCAGTGCAAGGACCAAAAGCAGTCGAAACGCTACAAAAACTTACAGATATCAATCTAAGTGACATTAAATATTATTCGTTTACCAAAGGAAAAATAGCGGGTATTGACAATGTCCTGATATCTGCCACAGGTTATACAGGTAGTGGTGGATTTGAACTTTATGTCGCTAATGAACATACGGAAGATCTTTGGAATGCAGTGTTCGAAGCAGGCAAATCTTTTGACATCAAACCATGTGGCTTAGGAGCAAGAGATACCTTAAGACTTGAAAAAGGATTCTGTTTATATGGCAATGACATCGACGACACTACATCACCACTCGAAGCGGGCTTGGGTTGGATCACAAAACTAAAAAAGAATGCTGTATTTAACGGCCAAGACTGGATGACTAAACAAAAAGAAGCAGGTCTTACCAAAAAACTAGTAGGTTTCACCATGCAAGAAAGAAGAGTACCGAGACATGGGTATTTGATCATGGATGAAAATGAAACAGAGATAGGTGTAGTAACATCAGGCACTCAGGCACCGTCATTGGACATTCCAATAGGCATGGGATATGTGCCGACCAGCCACGCAGCTTTAGGTAGTAAAGTATATATTCAGGTGGGTAAGAAGAACCTTGAAGCTACTGTGTGCTCCATTCCTTTTTTACCATAATTGTGCGATTTTCAGATAAATCTGAAGCAACCGTATAAAGACATTTGAAAATAAATATAAATATTTTTCAAAAAATGATGCTAAAAATTTGTGAGTATAAATAAGAGTCATATATTTGCACTCGCTTTTGAAGAAAGGCAGTTTTGAAGTCATTTAAGACAAATATTTGGGAGATTAGCTCAGTTGGTTCAGAGCACCTCGTTTACACCGAGGGGGTCGGGGGTTCGAGCCCCTCATCTCCCACCACCTAGAAAAATAAAGCAGTTATGATTCATTTCATAGCTGCTTTTTTATTTTAATCAAATTTGATGAAACGAATGCTAGGTACGTGAATAAAGAACTAAAAATATAAACTCAAGTCTTACTTTTCAAATCCGGTGAAATAAAAAATGGCTCCCAGAAATCATCCTGAAAGCCATCTTTTATTTTATGCTTATTAAATTGAAAAGCTTATTAAGGTTTTACTTCCTTAAATGCTTTTTCGAAATCGCCAGCTTTTACATAAACCATTTTGGATGGGTCTAGGTATTTTGCCATTACTTTATTAATATCTGCTACACTAAGCTTCATGATTTTTTCTTCTAGGGCTTTGTCCCACATCATATCACGATCAAGTCTCATATTGTTGCCTAACTTGCCTAGCAATGCTCTGTCTTGTGCTCTTGACACTACTTGACCTTGGATCCATCCTGATCTAGCTGCATCAAGCTCT
This sequence comes from Saprospiraceae bacterium, assembly GCA_035299145.1. Classification (GTDB taxonomy): domain Bacteria; phylum Bacteroidota; class Bacteroidia; order Chitinophagales; family Saprospiraceae; genus OLB9. The sequence continues at coordinate 85,142 of DATGWZ010000017.1, read as the reverse complement.
TCTTGTGTGAAACCTGTAGATCTAACTTTGTCCATTTCTTCTTTAAAAGCTGCCTGAACTTTGTCCCTATTTTCAGGCGCGTAGATGGCGTATGCACCGAAATTGCCAGAATCATCTTGACTACTTCCATAAAACCATGAACCTACACCATAACTCAGACCTTCTTTCTGACGAATTCTAGTCGCCAATCTTGAATTTAAAAATCCACCACCGATCATGAAATTACCTATCACCATAGCTGCATAGTCTGGATGACTATCATTAATCTGCAAAGGTAACGAAGCAAAAAACATAGCATTCGGTTTGTCAGGAGTGTTTAAATTTTCATCCACTGGTTTGATGGCTACATATGGGTCCGTTATTCTTTCATATTTCGAAGGTGTCTTCCAATCGCCAAAATATTTTGTCAACTTCGTATTGGCAGTTGCCTTATCGAAATCACCTACTATCGTTGCCGTAGCTTCACTAGCTCCATAATTCTCCGCATAAAATTTCTTTACATCATCCAAGGTTACTGCTTTCATAGCATCTATTTCTTCTTGGAGTGTCATTACGTATCTTGCATCACTTTTCGGATACGGATTGGTAATCACGCTAATTCTATTATTTGCTACAGATCCTGGATCAGAAAGTTGTTCTTCCATGCCAGCGATTTGTTCTGTTTTTAGCTTGTCAAATTCTTCTTGTGAAAACGCAGGATTAAGCGCCATATCTCCTATTAGATCAAGGACTTCATTAAGATTTTGGCTAGTTGTTTCAGCATTAAATGTCACACTTGACTGTCCACCGTATACATTCACACGTGCTTTTAATGCATCCAATTTGTCTTGGATTGCTTGTCTGCCTTGCGACTTAGTACCTTTATCGATCAAAGAAGCTGTCAGTTGAGCAATACTAGATTTACCAACTAATGATTTTGGCGTACCATATCTCAGGGTAATATTTGCATTTACAGCATCACCACGATTCTGTTTTGGCAATAAGGCATATTCTAATCCTGATTTTTCTTTGCCTTTTGTCGTTCTTTTTTCGATATTCTCAAATGAAGGATCGAACTCTTCGCCTTGAGCGATCAATTCTTTACCTACATATCCATTCACAAGACTAGCTACATCTGGCGCTGCAGGTGTTTCCACTCTATCAGGTGTAGCTTCTGGCATAAAAATACCAATCGTTCTGTTAGAAGGCTTAAAGTATTTGTTTGCTACTTCAAGGACATCAGCTAAAGTTACTTTCTCCACTGCATCTCTATATAAGAAATATAATCTCCAATCTCCTTGTGCGATGTATTCACTGATATTCATACCTACCCTATCAGACGAATTAAATCCAAGATTCCATTGTTTTAGCAGTCTACCTTTTGATCTCTCTAGTTCTTCTTGTGTAGGTTGGTTAATTTTCAGACTGTCCAAAGTAGCAAGCATAATATTTTTTGCTTCTTCGAGATTATCTTCTTTTCTACAGGTGACATTGATGTAAATAAATCCTGGCTCTTTAAGACTTGGTGCAAAACTCCATATGTAGGAAGCTTTTTTGGATTCTACCAATGCTTTATAAAGTCTGCCTGATGGTTCGTTACTCAGGATTTCATCAATGACTGCGATGGCAGCATAATCTTTGTGAGATCCTGGAGCAGTATGGTAGCTACAGCTTACTACTTGTACATCTCCTGTACGACGTAGCACTACTTGTCTTTCACCATCTTGGGTAGGCTCTTTGGTGTACGTGATTTCTAATTTTCTTTCTGGACGTGGTATTTTTGAATAATATTCATCAATGAGAGCAAGTGTTTTTGACTCGTCGAATTTGCCCGTAACGGTCAATATTGCATTGTCTGGTTGATAATATTTTCTATAAAATGCCTGAAGCCTTTCGATAGGCACATTTTCTATATCAGCTCTTGCTCCGATCGTACTGTTTCCGTAATTGTGCCATATGTAAGCGGTACTGAGTACTCTTTCCATTAGGACTCCTGATGGATCGTTTTCGCCGCTTTCGAACTCGTTTCTTACGACTGAAAACTCACTATCTAGATCCTTTTTAGCAATGTACGAATTGATCATTCTGTCTGCTTCGAGATCTAGTGCCCATTTAAGGTTCTCTTCTGTAGCATTGAAAGTTTCAAAGTAATTTGTCCTGTCATACCAAGTAGTACCATTAGGACGCGCTCCATGTTCTGTAAGCTCTTGCGGAATATTCGGGTGACGAGGTGTACCTTTGAAAACAAGGTGTTCGAGTAAGTGGGCCATACCTGTTTCACCATATCCTTCATGACGTGAACCGACCATGTATGTAATATTGACGGTAATGGTTGGTTTGGAAGGATCTGGGAAAAGCAAGACTTTAAGTCCGTTTTGTAGATTGTATTCAGTGATACCTTCTACGGATGTTACTTTAGTCATACCTGCTGGTATTTTGACTTGAGCATTTATCATAGGCATGAAGGCAACCAAACTAAAAAGAAGGGTGTAAATTAAATGTTTGCGCATAGCTTTAACTATTTAAATGGTTAAGAAAGTGATTTGTCGACAAGATAACAATATTATGACAAAATTTATTTTTAATTTCTTAACAATTATATCAAACTCGCAGAATATTCTACGAAAATTAGGATTCTTTTTTCATTTATATGGGAATAACTCTACAGGTCTTTGTCCAAAAACTGAAATCATCTTCATATATTTAATAAGAGCTTAGGGTATTTATAAAAAAAAATTCAAGAAGTCACAATGTCGTCTTCTAAAATAGCTTCGAAGGTAAAACATCTCATTTCATATTTTTTACTTTTAGTATCAGAAAATGCTAATATTATTTAGCTGATCATATGAGCAAAAGTAAATATCTCTCCTTCTCAAAACCATGTCTGAGAAGGAGTAGAATATTTACCTACCGAAACAATTTTGTACTATTTGGAACTTAAATCTTTTCTCAAAAAGAGTAATTCACTCCAACTTTCTTCTACATATTCCGCCGCATCTTTAAAATATTGGTTGTAGGCCCCTTCTCCGTTTGCAGCTTCATAAGCTTCCTTAAATGGCGGGCGGAACCCAGTTGCTCTTTCTTTTAAACCTTGTTTGTACCTTGTTACCACTGTATACTGTGCTTTTCCCGAAGAGCTAGCAACATATACTGCTACTGAAGCTCCCGTATTCATCCATGTTTTTCTCAATTTTTTGATCATTTTCACTACATTTTCACCTTGCCCGACCTTAGGGTAGACATGGGAGATATTGATTTTATCTGAAAAATCACCTAATGCCACTGTACTTAAGGAGTCTTGATATATAGAGTAACTAGCTGATTGTCGGTCAGTTAGATAAATTGCAACGTTTTTATGCCAATCCATATTGTGTTCGTCCCCAAGATTGCCTCTGCTGTCTAGCCCTTCCCAACTTGTAGGCCCTTCAGTAATATGATATCCACCGAAATCAGGGCCGGATTGTATTTCAAAAACTCTCCATGCGACATCGCCTTTGTGATACTTTTGTGCGTGTGCTGCTACCGCTTTTTCAAATTCCAACACTTTATCTATTTTTGGAAATACACGGTGCGTGGAGATTACGTTTTTAGTTTGTCCGAAACCAATTACCGGAATCATCAACACTGCAAGACAAAAAATCTTCATTTTTAAAAACATACATTTACTCATGATAAATTAAATTTTGATTAGTAAAAAAAAACCGTATTTAGTGATTTACTTATGAGTATCTGAAATGTTCAAAAAAGTTATACATGGAATACTGCACGTGAAAGTAAAAATTTCAAGAATAAATCATCACATAAATAAAGTACAAATCTACGCTCTCAAAAAATCCTTGTCTATCACATTTTGATGTGAATGAAGGGAGAGATAAATGAAGGACAAATATGACAAACCAAGCTTAAATTAATTGTATACAATTTTGACAAATAAATACTATTCATTAGTTTTTCTCATAAAATCTAATCATTCCTTTCAAAACACCTTAATCACCTTGACAGGACAGTGATCTGCAGTTTGTTTGCTTAGTTCGATGCTTTCAAATGGTATTTCCAAAATATGAGTGTCTTTTTTAAGTTGACTATTGACAAGGGTAGCTTTTCCATCTTTTTTGGATAGTCGCCAATATTCGGGTTGCATCTCAAAACAAATATTACAGCCAATACACTTGCTACGATAATGGATAATTTTAGCCATTTAAAGCTACGATTTTGTAAAGTTTGTCATTGGATTTTATAGGCTTGGAGAAAGGGAAAGTGATTTTATCTCCTTTGTTGGCTTCTGTTTGTTTGATACCGTTGACGATTAATTCATCGAGTACAATTTTATCAGAACCTGTATTCCTACCTATGACCATTAAATGCTCGCCTGCACGGATAGTACCTGTTTCCACCAGAAATTCAGCCACATTAATATTGGGATAATATTTGGTCGCTTTGGCAAGGTAGATTTTCTTTTCTGTAGCTATCGATCCTGGGTTTTTTGTCCATTCTCCTAGTTTCCTACCCATAAAATACCCTTCCCAAAATCCACGATTATAGACTTTGTCTAATTCCTGTAACCAATAATTGATTTTTGCTTCTGAATAGCTACCATCTATCACAGCATCTATCGCTTCCCTGTAACATTTAGTAGTAGCATAGACATATTCGGCAGACTTGCTGCGACCTTCGATTTTGAAGACATCGATACCAGCTTCTATCAATTCATCTACAAACTCGATAGTGCAGAGATCTTTGGGAGACATGATGTATTCATTATCAATAAGTAACTCATTGCCCGTTTCCAGATCGGTCACTTGGTAAGGTCTTCGGCAGTTTTGGACACATGCCCCTCGATTGGCAGAAGCGTTTTTTTCGTGGAGACTTAGGTAACATTTTCCGGACACAGCCATACACAATGCGCCATGAACAAAGGTCTCAATTTTCATCAACTCACCGGAAACACCTCGTAAATCTCTCCTTACTATCTCTGATGTGATATGCGCCACTTGTTTTAATGTAAGCTCTCTAGCCAGTACAACCACATCTGCCATTTGGGCAAAAAACGCAACAGACTCTATGTTGCTGACATTGGATTGTGTGCTGATGTGAAGCGGTATTCCAATAGATTTGCACATTTCAAAAATTGCAAAATCTGAGGCTATAACTGCATCAATCCCTTGGTTTTTACATTCAGAGATGATCCTTCGAGCCAACTGCATATCATAATCAAACACTACGGTATTGAGTGTAAGATAGGCTTTTATGTGATGGCTTTTGCAAGTCTGGGCTACTTCTGCGATGTCTTCTATGGTGATAGTTGGAATAGATTTAGTTCGCATATTGAGCTGCTCTACTCCGAAATATATGGCATCTGCACCACCACGAATGGCTGCGTGTAAAGATTCAAAAGATCCCACAGGAGCAAGCAATAAAGGTTTTTTATAAGAAGACATAGTGCGAAAAAATGTTAGGTAATTGAATTAAACAAAATCTAGTTTAGCAGTAAAATGTCTTAGGATTTCTGCTTCTTCTGTGATTTTCATACCCTTGATTTGATTTCTTTCTTCGAATACTTCTATGATCACCTCTGCCACATAATCGATATGACTTTGGGTATACACTCTACGTGGGATAGCCAATCTTACTAATTCTAATGCTGCTGGAACTAATTGATGGTTTTCGTCGTATTTTCCAAACATAAGCGAACCGATCTCTACACATCTGATACCACCTTTGATGTATAAGGCACAAACTAAAGCCTGTCCGGGATATTGATCTACTGGTATGTGCGGCAAAAACTGTTTAGCGTCCAGATAGACAGCATGACCACCAGCAGGCAACATGACAGGTACACCCGCGTCACTTAGTTTTTGGGTAAGGTATTCTGTACTTCGGATCCTGTAATGTAGATAATTTTCTTCCATCACTTCATACAATCCTATGGCTATCGCTTCCAAATCTCGACCAGCCAAGCCACCGTAAGTTGGAAACCCTTCCGTAATGACCAATAAATTTCTGCACTTAGTGGCAAGTTCGGGGTCATTCAGCGCCAGAAAACCACCAATATTGGCAAAAGCATCTTTTTTGGCACTCATGGTACAGCCATCTGCATATGAAAATAATTCATTGGCTATTTCTTTGATAGACTTATCAACGTATCCAGCTTCACGAGTTTTGATGAAGTAACAATTCTCTGCAAATCTACAGGCATCAATGTATAAGGTGATATTGTGCGCCTTGCAAATACGACTAGTCTCTCGGATATTTGCCATACTTACAGGCTGCCCGCCACCAGAATTATTAGTCACTGTGATGATGACCATGGCGATGTGCGTTGCACCATGACTAGCGATATAATTTTCGAGTGCATCTATATCGATGTTACCTTTGAAAGGTGCGGGAATAGTGGGTGATTTTCCTTCTTTACAAATCATATCTATCCCTTCGCCACCACCAACTTCTATATTGGCTCTTGTGGTATCAAATAGCGTATTGGAAATAAAAACTTTGCCTTTTCCGCCTGTAATGCTAAACAATATCTTCTCTGATGCACGCCCTTGGTGTGTAGGTATGACTACCGACATGCCAGTAATATCCTTGACAGCGCTTTCAAAACGGTAAAAACTCGGACTACCCGCATAAGATTCATCTCCCATCATCATGCCTGCCCATTGCGCACTACTCATCGCACTAGTACCACTATCGGTAAGGAGATCGATCATTACATCATCTGAATGCAATAAAAAGGTATTGTAGAATGCGTCTTTTAAAGCTTGTCTTCTATAGGTCTCCGTATTAAAATGTATGGGTTCTACAGATTTTATTCTGAATGGCTCAATGATTGTTTTCACCTTATTTTTATTTTGGGTGCAAAAGTAGGATGAAAAGACAGAAGCTTTTATGATTTAAATCATCTTGAAAAAGTAGTTTACAATGAGTTCTTTAATTGCTTGAGTCCAAAAAATGCAAAAGATAACTGCTTTTAAAACAGCTGTCTTTGCATTTTGGGTACGTATGTTTGAATGGAATTTTCTCCTAAACCAAAACTGGTTTCTCCACAAAAGTTATGGTGGGTTGTAGTGTAACCTGAGATTTTATAGAATTGGAAATCAAACATGCACTTTCTGATTTGTGCAATATTCTTTCTGCTTTCTCAGCATCTGCTTCATTTACGATATTTAGAAAAGGTTTGAGAATTATTTCCGTCATTATGTACTTGCCATCTACTTTGTCCAATATCCCTTCTGATTCACAAGAGAAAGTGGTAAATTCGAGTTTTGAATTTTCGGCAACGGCCAAAAAAGTAGTCATAAAACAGCTATTAACAGCTGCTGTAAAAAAATGCTCCGGTGACCAAACGCCGTCTACACCTTTTGGAAATTGTGGTGGTGTAGCTACATCGATAGCATCTAAAAGTTCAGGTGAAGAAACTTCTCCTATTCTATCAGCTACCCATTTTAGATTTACATTAAAAATATGTGGTTCCATATTATTTTGGTTTTATTATTTCGAAATCGGGTTCTTTCCATGCTGTGTTTTCATCAGCTGATTTTTGGGGAGTGCATCCTGCTGGACCACATCCGGTATTTGTAGCAGCTTGAAAAAGTAAAAAAGCCCCAAAAAAGCCTGAAATATTGTCACTTCCCGTTATCGCCTGATATACAAAAAAAAGACCTAAACCCAATCGCAACCAACGCATGAAGTGCCAGTTGTGGAGAAGTGTGTCTGCCATAATATTAAAATTGTAGTGAAAGTGACTTATAATAATTTACGGTCATCCATGAACCACCATTGACACAAGATATGCCATTGGCAGATAGATACCCTTCCGCTTGACCACTTCTATTGCCTGATGCACAACATAAAATAAGTGGTGTTTTTAATTTCTTTATTTCATTCAAACGAGCTGGAATTTCATTTAATGGGAAATTTACTGAACCGGGTACATTACCACCCATAAATTCGCCTGGAGTACGCACATCTACAATGGTGCCTTTATTTTCTGTGATTAAATTTTCAATATTCATAACATTAATATTTTTAATGACACAAAGGTAAGGGTAGTCAAAGTAATGGTTTGCTACTATTGTTACAGTTGTATAAGTTTTATACCATGAGTGTCTTTTACCACTCAGATCACTAAGATATTTACTAAGAGAACCTAGAATAATATAAAACGACTTTGCCTTCTTAGATTTTTCCTTCGTGTACTTAGTGGTTAATATTTAGTATTTTTCCATAATTGAGACTCACCCAATTCCCCATATTTTGTCCAAAGCGTGGTATCAATGATGCTGGATCTACTTTGATCAATAATAATAACATCAGCACTCTGATCTAGTATACTACCCAAGTTTATATCATTGGTTATTTTTTTCATTGGCGTATGCCAAAAGAAAGATTCCTCATGGATAAATACTTTTGCATCCTTAAAATCACTTACGTCGTAAGTTGCCAGTGAATTGCCGAAACCATTTACGTCATAATAATATAGATGAAATGGAAACTTATTGAAATTCGTATACGTGAAATAACTAACCAAAGTCAAAAGAAAGAATGACAAAAAATAGTGATAAATCCTTTTTCTACCTTCTATTAAAACAACAATCAAGATTAATGATAAGTACCAAATCATCAGACCATGACTTACCAAATTCCTATAAAAGGGGAACTTCCTTAGCACTATGGACATGATCAAAAATACAAGTATTAAACTAAAAATATATAAACCTAAATCCGTTTTCTTACGACCTAGCCATGCTAAAATAAAAGACATTAAGATCATAACAACTCCCAACCAAGTATAAGGTCCTGTCCCAAAAAAATCATTAAACAATCCCTGAAAATATCCACTAGAAAACGAACTTTGTATAAATGTCATAGTGTTTTCTTGTCCTAATGCCACATATTTGTTATCCAAAATAGATGCCCATCCTGAAAATGTTACCACAGGAAGATAAAGTATTAAAACAAGGACAAAGATTTGCAAAGTACTTGAAAAAAACCTATCATTTACTTTGCCATCAATCATCATTTTTAAACAAAACCCACAAGTCAGTCCAGCCCATAAATATAAATAAGATGGCATCGTCCACATACCTAAAGCATTTACATTTATATAAAATATCACATTGCTTTCTTCTTGAGTCTTACTATAATAATATAATTGTGCAAATGCAATCCATCCTAACAACAAATGAAGACTGTATCCTCGAGCTTGTGTAGAAAAACCCATGATAGGAAATACTGACATTAGTAGTAGAATGATGAGTATTCTTGTCACCTTGGATTTGGTGAAATTTTCAGAAAATGTATAGATATTTACCATCATCAATGCTGTAAAAACACCAGACAACAATCTTCCAGAAAATACTAAATCATCCGCAATATATTTAAACCAATGATTGATGGCATTATAAAGGATATGATTATTCGGAAGTGGATAATGACTGATGGTCTGAAAAAACGGTTTATCTGCAAAATTTAGTGCTGAAAAAACTTCATCTGTAGCATATAGTGCTTTGCCTTGCCAAAACCACCAATTAAGCATGGCCAATATAAAAATCGAAAAGCCTTCTTTCGTTATTTTGGGAATCTTAAATTGGATTATCCTTGTTTCTGAATGATTTCCATTTTTATATAATAGCCATAAAATCATCAAACAAAAAAGGACTAAGAACCAAGAATACCATTGTCCAAAAGATTTGACATCAGGTGTAAAAAATAAATCGGTCCACTGATCACTTTTATAAAAATTTGGGTTGAGTTGTTGATACCAAAGTACTAAGTCTTGGTATGAATTTGTATTGTACCAAAAGGCATAAAAAAATACACAACAACTAATTATTGACCAGAAAAACAACCAAGATGATGTAATTTTGATGTTCATTTTTACAAATTATAACTTTAGGTGTTTTTACTGAATAATAACAACAAACACTCAATGATGAGTCTACTTCTAAAAAACAAATTTATTGATAATCAACCGCTTTTCACCCTAACCCTAAAGGGAAACGTTTGATTATCAATGCGGTAGAAATCAGTGTTCTCCATTTATACCAGTTACTGACTTCTATGAGTAACTCAACGCTACAAATGTAAATATTTCTGACATTACTACCGTTAATCCCTAGATTTATTGAGACATCATCGTCACTTCATTTGTCATAAAAGCTAATTTCTATAGTAAAATCAAGCAATTTCATCGATAATATTTTCATTGTCAAAAACAATAAAGCTATATTTGTCATTATAATGTCACAAAATCAAAAATTAAAACGAGTGAAGTATTTATTTAGTGTTGTATTAGTTTGTTTCATCTCTGTAGTTCATGCACAATTTCCAATGGGTGGCGGCGGAAAAGGACCGACGATAAAAGGAAAAATAGAGGGTAAAGTGATCGATTCCCTTACAAATGATGCAGTAGGATTTGCTACAATCTCTCTTAAGAAAAAGGGTAGTTCTATAGTCATCGATGGTGTATTGAGTGAGGATAATGGTCTTTTCAAATTTGACAATGTAGTCACAGGTACTTATGATCTTTATGTATCCTTTCTAGGTTATAATGAAAAAAAGGTAGCGGCAGTAGAAACAACACTAAAATCTCCTGATATAAATATAGGAAATGTCTCGCTAGTACCCGCCACCTTTCTGCTAGATGCTGTGGAGATCAAAGAAGAAAGGACACTTATAGAAAACAAAGCCGACAAACTAGTCTTTAATGCTGAAAATGATGCATCTATCGCTGGTGGAGATGCCACAGATGTATTACGTAAAGTGCCCATGTTGTCTGTAGATTTGAATGGAAATGTGTCACTGAGAGGGTCACAAAACGTCAGAATACTAATTAATGGAAAACCATCTGGTATGTTTGCAAGTAATGTAGCAGACGCGCTCAAGATGTTTCCTGCAGATCAGATAAAACAAGTAGAAGTCATCACATCTCCTTCTGCAAAATATGATGCTGAAGGTAGTGCAGGATTGATTAATATCATTACTAAAAAACAAAATATAGAAGGTATCGCAGGTAGTGTCAATGCTTCAGTGGGAAACAGACAAAACAGTCTTTTCACGAATCTTAATGTCGGTAAAGGTAGACTCGGATTAAGTGGTAGTGGTGCTTTGTTTTATTCAACACCAGCAGATGGTAAAACTTCATTTTTTAGACAAGACGAGACTGATGCTGGTCCAAGAATCATCACACAAAATGGTACGCAAAATACATCACGACTTGGTGGAAATGGATCAGTAAGTGCTTTTTATGATTTTAATGGTTACAACAGTATCAATAGTTCATTCAATTTTAGAGGGTTTGGGTTTGATTTGGATGGTACCACAGATGGTAGTCTTGCAGATCCAAGTCTTGGGCTCAGTGATGTATTTACAAGAGAAAATACTGGGAATAACTTTTTCGGAGGATTTGACTGGAATACAGATTATACCAAAAAATTTGAAAAAAGAGAAGGACAAGAGTTGTCATTTGGGGTACAATATTCAAAGCAAAACAACAACCAAGACAACCAAGTGAAAGAAGTTCACTCACTAGAATTTTTAAATAGAGACACTGAAGTTTTTAATGAGGGTATCAATCACGAGACGACGCTTCAGGTGGATTATGTACACCCATTTACCAAATCAGTAAAACTAGAAGCAGGGTCTAAAGCAGTCATCAGAAATATTATTAGTGATTATACGACTCAGATACTGACTTTCGGAAGTGGTTATGTGCCATTGGTAGAAACGTTTAAATATGACCAAGATGTGTATTCAGGATATGCATCGATGAATTTTTTGGTGGCTAATAAATATTCAATTATAGCAGGTGCTAGATATGAAAAAACAGAGATTGCTGGTAAATTTAATGTTTTGGATTCACTCAACTTCAGTGGGATCGGTTATGAAAACTTTTTGCCAAATCTTGCCATCAGTCGTACATTCAAAAACTTCAGAACATTAAAACTAGCCTATAGCCAACGTCTACAAAGGCCAAGTTTACAGTTTATAAATCCATTTAATAATAATAGTGATTTTATCAATAGAACAGAAGGAAACCCGTACTTAGATCCTGAGATAGTTCATCAAGTAGAAGTAGCATATAATATTACTTGGAAAGGATTCACGACATTTTCTTCTGTATTTTATAAGTATACGGATGGCATCATAGAACAAATATTGAACATCGATAATGATGGACTTTCCGTCAATACATTCAAAAATATAGGTACTAATAATTCTATTGGATTTAACACCTTCATTTCCAAAACAGTAAATCTCGTCACATTGCGTACAGGAGGTAACTTTGCGACATACAATGCCACGGGTATCGTTAATGGGCAGGATGCATCTAGAAAAAGTTATGAATATAACCTATTTATGAATGGCGAAATCAAAATTAGTGGTACTCTAAAAGCTGACTTTTTCGGATTCTTCAGATCTCCAGTACGTACCATACAGGGAGACAATCCTGCTTTTACAATATATGGAATGGGTGTGAGAAAGGAGTTTAAAAACTCAAGTATAGGTATCACACTGATAGAACCATTTAATGCAGATAAATTTTTCAATTCGAATATAGAAACAGCCGCTTTCACACAGACTTCTTCTTTTAGCATCCCTTTCCGTTCGATAGGTCTAAACTACAGATATAAGTTCGGTAATGTAGACTTTAAGGAGCGTAAATCAAAAGTCAAAAACAATGATCTCAAGCAAGGTGGTGACAATCAAGGTGGAGGTGGAGTAGGCACTGGGACTCCAGGAAGCTGATAAAATTAGATCAAGTAGCTACTTAAGTACTTTAGGTAGCTACTTCTTTTGTTGAATTAGACCATTCAAAATATTGAAAGCGGAGTTAGGTAGACTCAAAATGAATTAAAGTGAAAAATAGAATAATATGTTTACGGAAAAATTCGTCCAAGATTTAAAATCACTAATCCCACATGGTGAATATTTTTATTCAAAATATTCACCAGAATTTATTAACAGCATACAAAAAGAATACCTACTTCTACCAAAAGAAGATATGATTATTGAAGAAAACTGTATTGTTGACCTCGTAAATAATTATAAATCTAAATATATTAGATTTGGAGATTATAGCTTCTTAGAGATGATTGAAATTTTTAATGGGCATAACATATTTTGTGAAAGCTCGGATACTTATTTGTGTTTTGATGGTCAAGATGGTAAAATAATGGAGATTGATAGAGACGATAATAGTTTAATAGACTACTGTGCAGAAAATAGCGAGTTATTTTTGAAATCAATTTTAATTATATTCAAATTCTCAAGCGATAATATGATGGGGTTAATTAATGATCGAAATAAGGAACGAGAAAAAATAATTAAAGAATGTTCTATAGTTGCTGGGGGTAACAAATATGTTGGATTTTTCGAAAGAGCACTGTGGTAAGCTGTCATTTGCAATTAGTATTGTTTTACTAATTTTTTGCACAAATGGTCTAAACAAACCCAACTTTATATCTTAAGCTTCATTATTGCGATTACTACGTCTATTTATCATTATACCTATCACAATTGAAAAAACACAATACGTTGTAAAAAACAAAGCACCTGGTGATAGTTTCGAATTATTGATCGTTTCTACTGCAAATCCACCTTCATTATTTGCAATCGCATTTAGCTGTGATGAAATGATGCCATAAAAACCAATGTAAGCCATAAACATAGCGACTACAAAAACATCAGCCATACTCCATTTGCCTAAGTAGAAAATGATATTCTGTACCATTTTATTATTTGCGATTTTGGTAGAATATAGGTATGCAGTCGATAATAATAACTTCACAAGAGGAAATACAATACTGAAAAATAAAATCATAATTCCTACTATTTTTATGTCGAGTCCACGAGCTTTGATCAACGTTTCCGTCACATCTAGGATAGATTTGCTTTGGTAATACATATATTGTTTATCAAAACCGACGTCGCTTCCAAGTAAGTTGATAGTGAATGAATTGAGAACTGCTTCGATATCTATCATGGGAAGTGAGATACCTAGCAAGAGTAATATGACCGAATTGATAGTGATCAGTGTAATGCTCGTTTTAAATCCTAAGACAGAAATAAAAACCCAAGAAAGTACAAATGACAATAATAATCCACCATAAATCCATTGAATCAAACTTGCGATACTTTTTTCTTGCTCTGCTATTTTTGATGTAAGCAATTCATTAGTCTCAGCTAAATCTTTAGTTTTGTATTTATCATAAATATTTTGTCGTGGATCTACATAAGTTTGAAGGTCTTCATCCTTTATGATTTTTTTTAGTTCAGCACGCATGATGTCTCTCAACTGTGGCTCTTGTTTTTTTAGTTCGTTGGCGAGTTCTACAGCCATACCGGGTATGTATTTAGGGATATTCAGGAGTTTTATTTGTACGCCTGTATTTTCCTTTATAAGCTTTAAAAAAAATTTATTGACCTTTTCGTTTTTTTCAGCTTCTGCAAATATATTTTCGAAAATCTTTCCACTGTCTATATATTCCTTATTGAGTCCACGTAAATATTTTTCTAATTCTATGATAACTTGGTCATAAGCTTTCTCTGAAATTTCAAACTCACTTATCCTATTTTCAAAGACTTTAAGGGCTTCGATTTTCCAATGTTGGATATTGAAAAGACCATAATTTATTTTATTTATCTCAGCAAGATCTTCTTTATTTTCTTTCAATAATTTATAATCAAAATGTAAATTTATGGCAAAATAAGATGCAAAAACTAAGAAGGTAGAAACGATGATGGATACAATATACTTCACTTTTGATCTAGATTTCGTTGATTAATATGCCAAAAGTAATTAAAAGAAATAAATATTTTTGTCTTAAACCCAATTATTTGGATTTCGTGTAGGGGAATGATGGTTTTATTCGTTTCTTTGTTATGTTAATATAAATCATTATGATGGAGATCAGACATTCTATTCTATTTTGTTTTGCTTTTTTCATTCTTAGCCATTTGAGTGCGCAAGACGTTATGTTTCCTGATAGACATAGTACAACATTTTCGGAAGCATGGTTGTCGTGTCAGACAGCACCTTCGCCAAATCCCTTGAGAGGTAATGGACATTGGATACTATATAACCTAAATGACACCTACGCTTTACAAAATTCTAAAATTTGGAATTTTAATACCCCTGAGAGAATCAATAGTTACAACAACGAATCTTGGAGTGTGAATCCATTACAAGGAAAACTTGCTGATGGGATGAGAGATGTCATGATAGACATATCGATAGATGGGATTAACTGGCAAGAATGGGGCAGGTTTACTATACCAATTGGACCAGGATCGTCTATGTATCAAGGTGTAGCTGGACCAGATTTTGGAGGCAAAATAGCTAGATATGTGCTTATCACAGGTTTGTCAAATCACGGTGGTACTTGCTATGGACTAAGCGAAATCAAAATATTCGGTTCTATAGCTACAATTAGTTCTGTAGAAGATCCATTAAAAGATGCTACAATAACTGCGAGTCCAAATCCTTTCAATAATGGCTCTGTTATAAGTCTAACTGACTTTCCTACAGGAGAAGCTAGAGTTTCACTTTTAGATATCAATGGAAGAGAAATATTTTCAAATAATATAGATATCCAAAGTAATAATACAACTTTTGATATTTCAGGTGCACAATTATCATCAGGATTATATTTCCTAAATATATCTCAAAACGGTGCGTCCAAATCCATAAAACTGGAAGTAATTAAATAGTAATCAGTGCTAATTTTACATAGAAATCAATTCTAGTCTAAATTTAAAATTAAAAAACATGAATGTAAGGAATAGTTTACTCACATTTATTATCATAGGAAATCTGTCACCTGTCATTGCACAACAATACAAAGACTATATAGGTGCAGGCAATAATATTGGGATCACAGTTACAGCAAGTAGTAGCACTGGGGCATCCACACCTGCCAAAACGCTTGACGGATCTGGACTCGACGCTGCTACATATGACGCTTCTAGATTTCTAGGTCAGGCAACATTTGGCGCTGATATAGAATTGATAAACGATGTAAAAGAAATGGGTTATGAAGCATGGATAAATGACCAATTTACCAAATCACCACAAACTATTCTGCCCGTAATGAATACCATATGGGACGAAATATATGCTTTAGATAATAATACATTTGGACCATATGCGTTGCATTTTAATTATGCATGGTGGCAAACAAATATGACTAATCAAGATTTATTAAGACAGAGAACAGCATTTGCGCTAAGTCAAATATTAGTTACTTCTATAAATTCTGATCTTCGTGATTGGGCTGATTGTCTGAGTTCTTATTATGATATATTTGTCACAAATGCATTTGGCAATTATAAGGATATTATGCTTCAAGTGACCAAACATCCAGCAATGGGTTACTATTTGAGTCACTTAAACAATCCTAGAGAAGATACAGAAAACAATATCCATCCAGACGAAAATTATGCTCGTGAAATCATGCAACTTTTTTCTATCGGACTTCACCAGTTAAATCCGAATGGAACGAAGGTAACCGATAGTAACGGCAACCCAGTACCTACTTATAATAATAATGACATAAAGGAATTGGCCAAAGTATTTACTGGATTAGGTGGTGGTGCTACATTAGATATGATGTATTGCCCAGATCAACCAGAATTCGGTACTAGTATGTACTGTCTAGACAAAACTGTACCGATGATTATGTTTGCATGGGCGCATGAACCTGGGCCAAAAACATTCCTTGGACATACCATACCTGGAAGTACGACTTACACTAATGCGACTGCAATGGCTGAGGTAGAGAATGCTGTCGATTTCCTTTTTAACCACCCTAATACGGGCCCATTTGTATCTTATAGATTAATCCAAAGATTGGTCACTTCTAATCCATCACCAGAATATGTGGGAAGAGTAGCAGCAATATTTGCTAATAATGGTTCTAATGTCAGAGGTGATATGAAAGCAGTGATAAAGGCCATTCTCTTAGATGAAGAAGCAAGATCGCAAGAAGCTTATTTAAATCCGAATAGTGGTAAACTGAGAGAACCAATGTTAAGATATACTCATATATCTAGAGCAATACCTACAGACTCACATCGCGATAGATACTGGAATAATGGATATAATTATCTGGACGCAACTAGACAACATGTCATGGCATCACCATCTGTATTTAATTTCTATGGCCCTGATTACCAACCTGTAGGAGATTGGTCTGCATTGGATCTAGTAGGACCGGAGTTTAAGATTCACAATACGGCGACATCTATTGGATACATTAATTCGGTACATGGTTGGACATTATGGAATTCTTTGATGTACAGTTGGCAAGGGACCGAAACTAGTCCGGATGGTGTTTGGCTTTTACTTAATGAATTAGAAAGTGTAGCAAATGACACAGAAACATTAATCAATGAATTGGATAAGCTTTTTACCCATGGCCAGCTTTCTGATGAAACTAGACAGGTCATGAGAAATGCATTAAATCCTATGCAAACTCCTTGGGAGCAAGCGAGCCCTAATGGTGTTCGTGTAAAACTTGCACTTTATTTAATGATGATATCACCTGATTATAATTGTTCAAAATAATAATACTAGACAGTATAAAAAACATAGAAAATGGCAAATAAAGGCAATACATTTAACCCAACTAGAAGAAAGTTTTTTGGACAAGCTAGTTGCGGTGCTATTGGTGCTACAACATTATTTTCAACCCTATTTAATTTAAAATCACTAAATGCAAGTGCATCTTTCAACTCAAGTGTGGGTGCAATGCCAGGTGATTATAAAGCTTTAGTATGTTTATTGAATTCTGGTGGGGCTGACTCATTTAATATGTTGGTACCTCGTAGTGCACCTGAATATGCTCAATATGCAAATACTAGGTCAAACATGGCTATAAACATCAATGCATTGAGACCTATAAATCCAATCATATCAGATGGCAAACAATATGGTCTCCATCCATCTATGGTACGTATGCAATCACTGTTTGAAGCCAATAAACTTGCATTCGTTTCTAATGTAGGTTCGTTAGTCCAACCAATTACTAAACAGCAGTTTTATGATGGAAGCATTCCCATTCCACTGGGTTTGTATTCACATGCAGATCAAGCTATGCATTGGCAAACAGGCATACCACAACAACGTACTGCACAAGGATGGGGAGGAAAAATGGCGGATCTACTATACTCTGCAAATACAAATCAAACCATTTCTATGAATATTTCTCTTTCTGGGAGTAATATATTTCAGACAGGAAACAATTCTGTAGAATATACGCTACATCCTACACAAGGTAGCATTGGTATTCAAGATTATAATAATACAGACTGGGCACTGAATACGTTAAAAAAAGCAGCTATAGAGGGTATGGTAAATCCAGCATATCAAAATGTTTTCAAAAAAACATATGCTAACACCATCAAAACATCTATTGACGGTAACGAAATGCTATCTAATGTTATCGCAAATGCACCAACCTTCACCACACCATTCTCAAATAACAATCTATCGAATTCTTTCCAAATGATAGCAAAAACTATTGCTGGTAGAGATGCCCTAGGAATGAGTAGACAAATATTTTTTGTTGATTATGGTGGGTGGGATCACCATGATGATTTGCTAAATGATCAGGCAGCAATGCTTACACAATTGGATAATGCGTTGTATCAATTTAATGCTGCCATGGAACAACTAGGCTTAGCTGACAAAGTCACCACCTTCTCCCTTTCTGAGTTCTCTAGAACCCTTACATCTAATGGAAACGGAACAGATCACGCTTGGGGAGGCAATGTATTTATTATGGGTGGTGCTGTAAATGGCAGAAGAATGTTTGGAGAGTATCCTTCTTTAGCTTTGACCAATTACAATCCAAATAATGACACCAATCCACTTGAAGTAGGTGGAGGATCATTAATACCTACGACATCAGCTGACGAATATTTTGCTGAATTAGCACTTTGGTATGGCGTACCACCGTCAGATTTGGTGACACTATTCCCGAATATAGGATATTTTTATGATGTTGCTTCTCAATCAAATCCTATTGGTTTTTTAAATTTGGGGTAGAAACTTTAGTTGGATTTCATCAATAAATTCTGACTGATTTGTTTGCTAATAATTTGATCATGTTTTTGGTCGATTAGGATTTTCATTGATTGATCATAGTCCGTGATTTCTATGATCTTTATCTCACTTCCTAGTTTAATGTTTATCTTAGTTAGATGTTTGAGAAATTCTGTTTGATGCTCCTTCACACCTAGTACAATACCTTGTTGAGAGATAGACATTTCACTCAAGCTCATTTGGTTTCTTAGTGTAAATTTTCCTTCAGCATTTGGAATTGGGTCTCCGTGTGGATCAAATTTTGGATAATCCAAGAAAGCATCTAATCTACTTATTAATTCATCAGAGTCGATATGCTCGAGTTCTTCGGCAATATCATGTACTTGGTGCCACGCAAAACGCAATTTATTAACTAGAAAAACTTCCCACAATCTATGTTTTCTGATCAGACTTGTAGCCACTTTATTACCTGCATTGGTCAGTGTGACGCCTTTGTATTTTTCATAATTTATCAATTCTTTTTCCGCTAGTCTTTTGACCATATCAGTGACGGAAGCTGCTGTAGTTTCCAATTGTTTTGCTATCGAATTGGTACTAACAGATTTTTTTTCTTTTTCTGCAATCTTGAATATCGCTTTTAAATAATTTTCCTCCGTGGATGAAAGTAACATAAAATATTTTCTGCAAATATATATCAAATTTTCACATCGTTGGGTACATCGGTCAACTTTGGATTGAAATAGGTTCTATAAATTATGACTTAATTGGCCAAAATTGGGTTTAAAAACATCATCTTTGCATTTTAAATAGAAGCTTTTATGGACATTACCGAACTCAACAATCTGATTCAAATGCTGATAGCTAAAAATACAAAATGGCTGTAAACATCACAAAACCAACGGAATCTTATAAGATATTGGGCGTAGATCCTGGAACTAATATATTGGGTTATGCTGTGTTAGAAGTAGATGGTAAAAATCTGAGAGTATTAAATTTTGGTGTTTTTCACTTAGAAAAATATGAAGACCACCACGAAAAGCTCAAAGAAATATTCCTTCAGTTACAAGAAATCATCGAAACATATTTACCAAAACAACTTGCTATTGAAGCTCCTTTTTACGGTAAAAATGTACAATCCATGCTGAAACTAGGACGCGCACAAGGTGTAGCTATGGCAGCTGCTATGACTATGGGACTAGAAATCCAAGAATACGCTCCCAAAAAAATAAAACAATCCATTACAGGCAATGGTAATGCATCCAAAGAACAAGTGGCCGCTATGCTTGAAAGTATTTTAAAAATTAAAATATCTTCCAAACACCTTGATGCCACAGATGCACTCGGAGTAGCCGTAACCCATTTCAATCAATCTGGTGGCATACTCGGTGGTCAAAAAAAACACAGTGGATGGGCATCTTTTATTAAAGACAATCCTGACAAAGTCAAAAAGTAAGGTTTTTATAAATTGTGATTGTCTATATAATTAATAACCTTACTCCTAACACATTGAATATTATCCCTACTTTTGCACTGTAAAATGAAAAACATGCCAGAATCTCCATTTTTAAAAAGTGACAGACTCCATAATCTTAGCTATGCTATTCGTGGTCCAATCTTCGACAAAGCACAACAGCTAGAGTCTTTGGGACAAAAAATCATTAACCTAAATATTGGCAATCCAGCACCTTTTGGTTTTGATGTTCCTGATGAAATCATGCATGACATGATACTTAATCTCAGAAATGCCCAAGGATATTCTCATCATCTTGGTATTTTTTCGGCACGCAAAGCTGTGATGCACTACAGTCAACAGCAAGGCATACATGGTGTCACTATTGATGATATTTTTATAGGTAATGGTGTGAGTGAGTTGATCTTAATGAGTATGCAAGCAGTCATTAATGAAGGTGATGAAGTACTGATACCTTCGCCAGATTATCCACTATGGACAACAGCCGTAGCACTTTCAGGAGGCAAACCCGTCCATTATGTCTGCGACGAATCTTCTGATTGGAATCCTGACATTGCAGATATCAAATCAAAAATAACTGCCAAAACGAAAGGGATAGTTCTTATAAATCCCAACAACCCAACAGGCGCCGTCTATGAAAAAACAATTCTTCAATCTATTGTAAAACTTGCCCAAGAACATAAGTTGATCATATTTTCAGACGAGATATATGATAAGATCCTTTACGATGATCATAAACACTATCCTACTGCTTCACTTAGTGATGATGTCCTTGTTTTTACATATGGTGGCCTGTCTAAAAACTATCGAGCGGCAGGATTTCGTGGTGGTTGGTTGATACTCAGTGGACCAGTATATCGAGCAAAATCTATCGTCGAAGGTCTTAATTTACTCGCAAGTATGCGGCTGTGTGCAAATGTGCCAACTCAATATGCTATTCAAACCGCCTTGGGTGGTCATCAAAGTATAGAAGATCTAGTATCTGAAGAAGGCAGACTAAGAAAACAAAGAGACCTTATCTACTACTTAATGACAGACATTCCTGGCATCACATGCGTAAAACCCAAAGGTGCATTATATCTATTTCCTAAAATCGATTTAAAAAAATTTGATATCAAAGATGACGAAGATTTTGCATACCGATTGCTTGAAGAAAAACATGTTTTGATTGTACCTGGTTCAGGTTTTAATTATCCAACTAAAGACCATTTCAGAATTGTGTTTCTACCTCAAGCTGATGAATTGTCACATGCTGCAAAATTGATGCGTGGCTTTTTCGATAATTGCCGTGTAAATAACCCAAAGGTTTTACAATCTTAATTATTATATCGTCTATTAGTCAATCTACCTTTTTGATGATTTAGATCATATAAAAATGTGACGAAAAGCAGGTTTCTTGTGGCACTCCAATCTTAATTTTGATGCTTCAAAACAATAGAAACATGTTTAAGCTCAAATCGTCAGCTCCTGATACCATCACAAAGTGTACACATTGTGGAGATGATTGTCCAGATGAACACCCAATACATGACGAAAAGGATTTTTGTTGCAATGGATGTCAGATTGTGTACACGATCTTGGCAGAGAATGGGTTGGGAGATTATTACAATTTCACAGACAATCCGGGTATAAGTAGACGTTCTGCTGTTGATAAAAACTACGCTTTCTTGGATGATGAAGATGTGGTAAGTCGTATTCTAGAATTCAGAGATACCAATATTTGCAAATTGAGCATCAATCTGCCACAGATACATTGCGCATCTTGTATATGGTTACTAGAAAATCTTGGAAAATTGAGTCCAGGTATCTTGGCTACTCGAGTCAATTTCCTAGCTAAAAAAGCAACGCTCACGTATGATCCAAACCAAATCACACTCAGAAAAGTAGTAGAACTCTTAGACACTATAGGATATCCACCTGAATTAAATCTAAATACACTCTCTTCAGATTCGACCATAGGTGTAGATCGCACACTATACTACAAACTAGGATTAGCAGGTTTTTCATTTGGAAATATTATGTTGCTTAGTTTTCCAGAATACTTGGGATTCGAAAAAGCATCTGTAAATTTCTACTTGGGTTATATCAATATTTTATTGGCCATACCTGTCTTACTTTATAGTGGTTTTGGTTATTTGAGAGCAGCATATTGGAATATGAAGATGCGTCACATTGACATTGATATTCCTATCGCCATTGGTATGTTGACCTTATTTTTTAGGAGTGTCTATGAGATCATGTCTCAGACAGGAGAAGGTTATTTAGATAGTCTGGCAGGATTTATATTTTTCCTATTACTGGGCAAATGGTTTCAACAATATACCTTTTACTCCATATCATTTGAGCGAAATTACAAATCCTACTTTCCCATTTCAGCACTTGTGAAAACAGGCGAAAATTGGCAATCAAAAAGCCTTGAAAAGCTAGAGGCAGGAGATATTTTATTGGTAAAAAATGAAGAAATCATACCGGGGGATTGTCTTTTATTAAAAGGAATTGCTTCTGTAGATTATAGTTTTGTGACAGGTGAATCTGATGTCGTAAAAAAATCCATTGGCGAAAAGCTATACGCAGGTGGAAAAATTATTGGGTCAAACATCCAAGTCCAACTTATTAAAAATGTGGACCAATCTTATCTAACAAAGTTGTGGGATGAAGATACCTTTAGTAGCGACCGAGAAGGTAAAACCCAAATGTTTATCTCCGAAGTAGGCAAGTATTTTACCATCACTATCATGAGTATTGCAGTCTTGACATTGATATATTGGCTTGTAGTAGATATTTCTATGGCATTTAATGCATTTACAGCAGTACTCATTGTTGCATGTCCATGTGCACTAGCTTTAGCGATGCCTTTTAGTTATGGTAATATTTTAAGATTATTGGGCAAAAAATTATTTTACCTTAAAAACGTCAGGGTAATTGACAGAATACAACGAGTAGATGAAATCGTTTTTGACAAAACAGGTACCATCACAGATCATAAAAACATCACAGCCACGATGGTATCAGGTGAACCAACAACTCATGAGTTATTCTTGATAAAAAGTGTTGCTTTTCAGTCAAATCATCCATTGAGCAAAGCGATATTCGCAAGTTTACCAGGCGATTTCACTACTGATTTAAAGTCATTTGAAGAGTTGCCGGGACAAGGTGTGATAGCTCAAATAGGAGAAGACAAAATACGTTTAGGTTCTGCGGCATTTATTTACATTGACAATAATAGCGAAAAAAGGCATAGTGTAATCGTAGAAATCAATAGATCTGAATGTGCACAATTTGAGATAAAACACAGTCTTAGGCAAGGTGTAGAGCGACTCGTTTCTACCTTAGGTAAGTCTTATAGTGTCAGCATTTTGTCAGGTGACAATGATCGAGAAAAAGAAAGATTACAATCGTTTTTCCCTAAAGAAGCGTCCATGATTTTCAACCAAACACCTATGGACAAACTAAATTATATCAGGTCTCGACAAGAACAAGGTCACAAAGTACTCATGATAGGTGATGGACTGAATGATGCAGGTGCGTTGATGCAGAGCGATGTGGGTATAGTCATTTCTGAAGACTCTAATAACTTTACACCTGCTTGTGATGCCATATTAGGTGCCAAATCTTTTGGGTCGCTTCTTGATTACCTTACTTTCTTGAAGGATGCACGATGGATTATAGTGGGAGCGTTTGGACTAGCATTGTTGTACAATGTCATAGGACTTTATTTTGCAGTCCGTGGTGAGTTATCGCCTGTAGTCGCTGCAATCTTGATGCCTGTCAGCTCCATATCTGTGGTAATCTACGGTATGTTGTCGAGTAGTTTGGTATTTAAGAAATATGATAAGAAGTAGCTTGTAGCGTATAGTTAGTAGTGGGAAGTTGGTAGCTAGTAGGTAGTTCGTAGTTGTTAACACTAAGCTTTGCTCCTCGCAAAGCTTGGGTTAATAAAAGCTTCTCGCTTTTTTAGGTATATAATCTAAGAACAATATTGTATCTCACTTATCCTATTTCAGTGATCCTTCCGCCTTCACATTTGTAGACACGAGCAGGAAATTTCTGGATCAATCTGTAATCGTGCGTCGCAATAATGATGGAAGTTCCAAATTCTCTAGAGAGTCTGTTAAGTAAATACAAAATTTCGTCACTTGTGTCAGGATCTAAATTTCCTGTAGGTTCGTCAGCTATGATGATGGGTGGATTATTAAGTAATGACCGTGCGATCACTACACGTTGTTGCTCACCACCAGAAAGCGATGTCACAGGCTTTTTTTCGTACCCATTCAGACCTACCATTTCTAACACTTGGAGTACCCTAGCTGTCATTTGTCCACGATCTTTCCAACCAGTGGCTTCTAGAATGTACATAAGATTTTTACCAACAGACCAATCTTCAAACAAAATAAAATCCTGAAAAACCATACCTAGTTTTCTTCGTAGAAAAGGAATTTGTTTAGGGTCCAATCCATTTAATTCAAATCCGGCCACCGTAGCCTTTCCTGAAACTAAAGGAATACTACCGTAAATAGTCTTCAGAAAACTAGTCTTGCCGCTTCCTGACTTGCCTATGATATAACATGTCTCAGCTGGAGCAAGCTTGAAATCAACTTTGCTTAGCACAAGGTTTTGTTCTTGATAAATATCTACGTCATCAAATTCGAGTACAAATGAATTGTCCAATATGGTATAAATTTTAGCGTAAAGATATTAAAAAGCAAGAAAATAAGTTTAATATATTGAAAATGAATGATCCTCAATCTTGATCACTTAAAGGTATATCAATCAAAATCGATTTTGACAAGGTTTATCTTCCAGCTTTTCTCACTAGGCACTATGATACTTTGTGGCCCAGTCTGTATCGCATCCCTAAATCTGAGTTTTAAATTTTGGTATTCTGTACTCAATACGCTTTTCCTCTCAGCATCACCTGTAGGGTCTAGCACATATTCGCTAACTGTATTGGCATTTTTTATTTCATCATTGTAAATTAGTCGAAGTCTAGATGGTGTTTTAAACAGAAAATAAGACGAATATATACCATCATCATCTTGAGAAAATTGTTTTTTGAACAATATCTTTTTCCAATGTTCCTTACCATCTGCATAGGTTGCAAAAAGGATGAGATCTTCATGATAATAGTCTATAAATCCACGTGGTGGAAAATAATCACCAAATTGACCAGGTGTATTCATTTGTGACCTCCTAGTAAACTCTTTGACCATTTCAGACACAATGATCACACCACCATCATTTCTTACGATCACATCTTTGATCACAAAATTCTCTAACTCTTTTATTTTTCCTGGCTTTTTTCCAGACACATCCGCCATAAATTCCATTGAAAATCTATTAATCAGGATCTCAGCATCTTCAGGGAGCTCTGTCGGAGAGATCGAAAACCCAAAATATCCATTAGCTCGACCTTCATCTCCGTAACTAGTAAATCCTGCCAAGATGAGTTTTTGATTTTTCTCATCAAAATCCATTATCAAATCCGTAATAATATCAGCTTCTGGTGTGAATAAATGCAAAGAAATATCTTGAGGGCTTTTGATTTTGATAAGAGTGAAACTCTGTTCACTTTTTTTATTCCAAAAAGAAGATGCACGACCTACTATAAATAATTGGCCATCGTTACCCACTACTAATTTTTCAAAATCCGTTTTGAAGTTAAAATCTTTGACCGTAATTGTAAACTCATAAATAGTTGTCAAATTTATATTATCTACAAGTTGGATGATTAAATTTCGATCATCAGGCGTGAAAATGACTACTTTAGACTTATCTTTTGAAAATGCAAAACGAGGATTACCTGCCACTGATTTTCTAACTTTAGATAATAGTGTAGAAGAATCAATTAACGAAATATATTTGTCATATTGATTGACTCGAATGTAGGTAACGCCTTCATCTTTATATGTATAGTAAAAATTAAATGCAGAATCCAAAGGTGTAATGCCAATAGGGCGAATATTTTTTTTCTCAAATTCAGGCTGTCTTGCTGTTTTATATCGAAGATTCTGGTCAAATATTTCGAAGTTTTGTTCAAAACCACGGTCATGGTAGAATAAAATGTGGTCACCAATATTGGGCAGAACTTCATAAGAGTAATTGTTTCTGACGTTTATTTCATTAGAAACTGTCACTTTTTGACCATAACAAATTGAGCTTGCTATCAGAAAAAAGATAAAACTATACTTGTTTACTATTCCTATCATAATGTATTAAACCAAAATTACACCAAAAGTATTTCAATTTATGATGGAAAATCTAAATTAGGTTGATAAATTTTCGAGTAGCCAACATTATTCTTTAATTTTGACGTTTCAAGTAGAGAATTAAAATTCAGAATATCATTTTTTATGAACTCAGTTATCCATATTAAGACCAACCCAAGTCTTTCACCAAAACATATTGAGTTTAATAAATTGGTACATTCTATAGAAAAACTAAGGATGGAACTGACTAATGAAGAAAAAAAACTGGAGATATTTTCTGATTATTATATTAAAAACATCATTCCAGTCAAAGCAGCACTTTGCAGATCAAAGCTAGATATGGCCATCGCATTAGACGAAATGTCTGAAGGGGACAAATTGCCTAAAACCACCATCAATGAACTAGAAGTCATCATTCCTGAATTGATATCAGATTCATTTGAGCAACTTACACCTGATGATATTACTAAAGCCATTTTTGAAAAGTGGACCAATGCCAATTACGATGAAGAGATCAAAGAAGCACAGGAAGAACAACTCGAAGATATGTTTGTATTTATAAAATCTATGGGTATCGACATGGATTTTAGTGATTTGGACATGGATGATCCTGCATCTGCAGAGAAATTTTACGAAAAAGTGCATGAAGCCAAACAAAAATACGAATCAGAAAAAATAGAAAGGAAAACATCCAGAAAAAAAACAAAAAAACAGCTTGAAGCAGAAGCGCTCGATAAAATGCAGGATGAATTAAAAAACAAAAACCTGCGTAGTGTCTATCTTTCATTGGCAAAAATCCTTCATCCCGACAGCGAAACCGATCCAGAACTCAAACTCGAAAAGGAAGAAGTGATGAAACAAGTCACCAAAGCTTACGAAGATAAAGACATCATCACGATGCTCGTCATAGAAACTCAATGGCTCAAAAACACCGAAGAGAGACTTGCTAATATCAAAGAAGACGTGGCAGCTATCTATATACAATTGCTCAAAGAACAAGCCAAAAAGCTGAGACAACAGAAAGCAGAATTGAGATATCACCCACGATTCAAACATGTGAATTCCTACGTCACTGACAAAGTAGATAGAGGTATGCTGAGGCTAACACTTCAAAAAGAAAGTGTCGAAAGAGAAATAAGAAATACTAAAAAAGAAATAGACATCATCAAAAGTAGTCCAAGAAATGATGTCAAAAAATTTATCAAACTACTAGCGCAAAAATATTACAGAGACCCAATGGACGACTTTATCAACTTTTTTAGTTCATATAGATTCTAAATTTTAAATTATACCTAACCAAATTTGCAAATGAATACTAATCAAATCATAGAATGTGTACCTAACTTCAGCGAAGGAAGAGACATGTCCATCATACGTCAAATAACAGACGAAATAGAAAAAATAGATGGCGTGAGACTCCTAGATGTAGATCCAGGCAAAGCGACCAATCGTACCGTCGTCACATTTGTAGGTCATCCAAAGGCAGTAATAGAAGCAGCTTATCAAGCCATCAAAAAAGCAGCCGAAATCATCGATATGTCTAAACACAGCGGCGAACATCCACGTATGGGAGCAACAGATGTCTGTCCTTTGATTCCTATATCTGGTATCTCCATGGAAGAAACAGCTGCTTATGCACACGAACTAGGCAAAAGAGTAGGCGAAACGCTAGATATTCCCATATTTATGTACGAATCTGCTGCCACCAAGCCTGAAAGACAAAATCTCGCTATCATCCGAGCGGGTGAATACGAAGGTATGGCAGCAAAACTCAAAGACCCAAAATGGTACCCAGATTATGGGACTAATACCTTCAATGAACGAGCAGGCGCTACAGTCATTGGTGCAAGGGATTTTCTTGTAGCTTATAATGTAAATCTAAATACGACATCCGTACGAAGAGCAAATTCTGTAGCTTTTGATATACGTGAAAATGGACGTATCAAAACAGATGCTAAGGGCAAAAACGTACTTGATGCATCGGGAGAACCTATAAGAATACCTGGCTCTTGCAAATCAGTCAAAGCAATTGGTTGGTTCATTGAAGAGTATGGAATTGCACAGATATCCATGAATCTCACGAATATCAATGAGACACCATTACACATTGCATTTGACGAATGTTGCAAAAGTGCTCAGTCTCGTGGTCTCAGAGTCACTGGCTCAGAACTCGTGGGTTTAGTACCAAAATCCGTACTCATCGATGCGGGAAAACACTTCCTAAAACAGCAAAAAAGATCGGTTGGTATCTCCGAAAAGGAATTGATACACATTGCTGTCAGAACATTAGGATTGGACGAATTGTCACCATTTGACCCGTCCAAAAAAGTGATAGAATACTTGATGGAAGATAAAACATCCCATCCATTGGTCCAAAAAACACTCGTAGACTTTGCCAATGAAACAGCATCAGAATCTCCAGCACCTGGTGGCGGTAGTATATCCGCTTATGTAGGAGCGCTCGGTGTGTCGCTTGGTACGATGGTAGCCAATTTGAGTTCGCACAAGGTTGGTTGGGATGATAAAATAGAATACTTCTCTCAGAAAGCAGAAGAAGGCCAAAATCTTAAGGACACACTTATCGATTTAGTAGATGCAGATACACACGCATTCAATAAGATCATGGATGCGCTCAAAATGCCAAAAGCTACAGACCAAGATAAAGCAGCTAGAAAATCAGCGATGCATGCTGCCACAATAGGCGCCATAGAAGTACCTCTAAAAGTGATGAAAGTAAGTCTCGACTCCATGAATATGCTTAAGGAAATGGCAGAAAATGGCAATCCAAATTCTGTCTCAGATGCAGGTGTGGGCGCACTGTGTGCTCGTACAGCTGTAGAAGGTGCTGCACTTAATGTAAGGATCAATTGTAGTGGATTTGACGATAAAGAATTTGTAACCAAAGCCCTAGCTCAAGCAGACGAAATGCTTAAAAAAGCAAAGGAGATGGAACGTGAGATCATCAGTGTGGTGGAAAAATTGATAGTGTAGGAATAGAATTTGAAAGTACATTTTTCAGGGTTAGATTAACAAATAACCCTGAAAAAAATTTATATAATCAGAAATTATATTTACGTTTTGACAATTAACAGGCCATTTGAATCTCCACCAGTATTCTTCAGATACTTTATAACTTCTTCATTAAAAATTTTGGCTTGTTCTATATTAACTACGTGACCACATTCATTTACGACAAGGAGCGCCGCATTTTTGACATTTTGTATCATAGTCTGAATAGGTGCCAAAAAAAGATAGTCTTGATCTCCCATCACATATAACGTAGGGATAGGAAGGTGTACATCAAACTTCTTGAAGAGTCCTGTCATCTGACCTGTAAGTTTATACCATCTTAAAAACTCTCTCTGACATAGCTTTTGAGCTTCTGCTACGAAAACATTTCTCGACTCAGTATGACGAGCAGCGGGCATGATGACGAATGCGAACAATCTATACAGCCACATATATGGCAATACGTTTTTAAAAATTCGTCCTAATCCAACCCAAAACCTAGATTTAAAATTAAAATGTGTGATCGCTCCCACCAAGATCATAGATTGAATTCGATCTGAAATCATATCTCCCAACTGACGAATGATAAGTGTACCTAAAGAAACTCCCACAAAATGGGCCTTTGGTAGTTTTAAGTGATCTAATACTTCGATGATATCATTTGCAATTGCTTCAAATGAATAGTTACCTTGTTGTTTTTCAGGACTAGTTTCTACTGACTTGCCATGCCCTCGTAAGTCTATCAACAACAAATTAAAATGTGCTTTAAAATCCTTTAACTGCTTAAACCAAATTGCTGAACTACCTCCTGCCCCATGGACAAAAACGACCCAGTCAGCTTTTTCATTCAGGAAATATTCTTTGTAATAAAGCATTCGAATTATTTAAACGTGCATGGATAACAGTTAAGTCTACAGATGGTTTTGGTTGTCAACTCTTTGAATTAGACAAGAATGGACAAAAGGTATTGAAAAACTAGCTCTGCATCAAGTAATTAAATATCCATCATTAAGGTCATCGGATCTTCCAACAACTCCTTGACCTTGACCAAGAACGTCACGGATGTACTACCATCGATGATTCTATGATCATATGATAATGCAAGATACATCATCGGTCTGATAACTACCTGACCATCAATGGCAACGGGTCTATCTTTGATAGCATGCATTCCTAATATGGCAGATTGTGGTTCGTTTATTATAGGCGTACTAAGCAATGATCCGAAAGTACCACCATTTGTAATAGTAAATGTACCGCCCTTCATCTCATCTAAGGTCAATTTACCATTTCTAGCTTTGTCTGCTAATTCTTTTATTTTCAATTCCACATCGTGAAAACCGATAGACTCAACATTGTGAATCGGTGGCACAACTAATCCTGTAGGTGTAGAAATGGCAATAGAAATATCGACGTAATCATGGTAAACTATATCATTTCCGTCTATCATTGCATTCACATCTGGCATTTCCATTAGGACTTTTGCACAAGCTTTTGCAAATAAGGACATGTATCCAAGCTTGATACCATGTTTTGCTACAAATTTATCTTGATATTTTTTTCTAAGATCGTTTATAGCTGACAAGTCCACCTCGTTAAAAGTGGTCAACATTGCAGTATTGTTTTTTGCAGAAACCAATCTAGCTGCGATTGTTTTTCTCATTCTGCTCATCTTTTCTACCCTTACTTCTCTTGCGCCTGCTACTACAGTCTTTGCCATAGGTGCACTTGGAACAGCTTGACTTGATAGGACAGCAGGTATTGAAGTTTTATTTTCTACTGCTTTGGCTGCATCTTCTTTAGTAATCCTACCATCCTTACCACTTCCATCTACAGATGAAGCATCTACACTACCTTCTCTTAGAATTTTGGCTGCAGCAGGAGATGGGTGACCTGTAGCATAGTTTTGAGTTTGTGGGGATGCAGGTTCTGCTGGTTTCACCTCTTCCTGCTGAACGGGTGCTACTGGCGCTGCTGATGCACCACTACCAACAACAGATGTATCAATTCTCGCAACCAAAGCACCTATGGCTAAATCATCACCTTCTTTTGCTACATAGATCAATTTTCCACTTGCTTCCGCAGGAAATTCTAATGTTGCTTTATCTGATTCAAACTCACAAATGGGTTCATCTACTTTGACGAAGTCTCCGTCTTTTTTTAACCATTGTGATAATGTTACTTCTGTGATGGATTCGCCAATAGTAGGCACTTTCATTTCGACCAAACTCATATGCTTTAAAAATTTTGGTCAAAGATAAGCGCTAATTATGAAAGAAGAATGCGATTTTATAAGTATTTAACAATAAGTTAAAATTGGTTTAAATTAATTTTTAAACTAATCTAATTCATAATGATCAATATTGATTTCTTATGGTTTCTATAAGTTGTGAGACGACCTTTCTAGCACTAGATACAGAACAAGTAAAGTTATTATTCATAATGCTAAACGCAAGTTTTTTTCCAGATTTTGTAATCAAGTATCCACTCAGATTATAAACGCCTGCCATAGATCCTGGCTTTGCAAAAATATAAGGCTCACTTTCTTCATGGTACATTTTTTTGAGTGAACCATGTCCACCACCTATAGCCATTAAGGAGAAAAGTCTATCTTCTGGAATATTTTTATAAAGATCATTTAATACGGAAACCATCGTCTCAGGTGTAAAAAGATTGTATCTAGAAAGTCCTGAACCATCTACCCAAACAGCTGAAGAATCTATGACACCTATATATTTAGACCTAATAGTATCTATAGTATAAGATGTCGAAATAGTATCAGCGACTGAAAAACCACATTGAAGTAATAAATGTTCGGCAAGCAAATTATCACTCACTTGCATCATTCGTCGATAAACAGTATCCACAGGCAATGAGTATTTAATTTTAGCACTTTCTGGTAATGGAATATCTTTTTTGAAAATCTTTTTATTTAAGATTTCTTCCAATAGCCTCAGATTTACATCATTCGCATTTTTATATGGTATTTGTTGGTAATAAGCCTTTATACTGTCGAGCATGAGAGGAAATATTACTTCATTTCCATCGTGTTTGCGTTTGATTTTCTTTAAATTATTCTTCTCTTTGCTTTGAGTTATTACATTTTTAGGAGAGATGGTTAAGGTAGACGTATCCCTAGAAGTGGTCACCACATTTGCGTACATTGGAAAATGGGATATTTCTGCTTGATAATGATCATTATAATCATCCCACATCCATCCCTTTCCAAAATGATTTATTGAACTATGGTAATCAGAATAGTATATTTTCTTATTAGATGTCTTTGATTTCAAAAAAGACAATACACTAGATTCAGGAAAAAAAGGATGCAAAAATGTAGGATCCGCTCCACCCCAAAATGTAAATGTACTATCCGTTTCTATATATTTGAAAGCCTGAATAGAATCACCAAGTGTTTTTAAACAAGCAAAAAGGGTCAGAATTTTAGTATTTGATGCTGGTACAAAATAATGGTTTGAATGTTTCTTATAAAGTACACTATCACCCACAATATCATAAATAAAAATACCCGTAAATCCTGTACTTAGCGAAGAAGTATCCATTATTTCTTTGAAGGCATCTTCTTCGGGAAATACTCCTTTATTTATTTGTACTTCAGACTTTTGTATAGGAATACTATCTTGTATTACATGGTTAAATTCAGGAAGCTTTTTACTGCCTGAGCAAGAAAATAAACCCATCAAACCAAATAACCAAAAAAGGAGCAGGTACGATTTCATACCTATTTAAACCGCCACATTGTATTCTCTCAATGCATCATTCAGGGAGACTTTGGTATCAGTAGAAGGTTTGCGTTGTCCAATGATCAAAGCACATGGCACTTGGTACTCGCCTGCTGGGAATTTTTTAGTATAACTTCCCGGTATTACCACAGATCTCTCAGGCACTTCGCCTTTGTACGTAATTGGTTCAGGACCAGTCACATCTATGATATGGGTAGATTGAGTGAGTACGACATTTGCACCGAGCACTGCTTCTTTTCTTACTCTCACGCCTTCCACGACGATACATCTAGAACCGATAAAACAATTGTCTTCTATAATCGTCGGGCTAGCTTGTGGTGGTTCTAATACGCCACCGATACCTACACCACCTGAAAGATGCACATGACGACCTATTTGCGCACACGAACCCACAGTCGCCCATGTATCTACCATAGTTCCACTACCTACCCATGCCCCAATATTGACATAGGAAGGCATCAAAATTGCCCCTGATTCTATAAAACAACCATATCTAGCAATGGCATGAGGGACTACGCGGACGCCTTGAGCTGCGTAGTTTTTTTTGAGCGGAATTTTGTCGTGAAATTCAAAAGGCCCCACTTCGATGGTTTCCATTTTTTGTATTGGAAAAAATAATACAATCGCTTTTTTTACCCAATCATTTACCTTCCATCCATCACCATCAGGCTCTGCCACTCTAAGTTTTCCTTGATCTACCATGTCTACCACTTCTCGGATAGCTTCTTTGCCTCCAACTTCATTGATCAGAGTACGATCTTCCCACAAATTCTCTATAAGCAATTTAAGTTCTTGCATGATTGTATTATGATTTTTATTGATTTTCTAAACTTAAAAAAATATTCTGAACGCTACTAATTGTGCCAAAATACCTACTAAATATCCACCATAGATTTCGTCTTCTTTATGCGCTTTTAGATAAAGCCTGGTAGTACCTACTAATCCTGCCGCTATAATTGCAATCATAACGACCAATCGATCACTTACTCGCCATTGTATATCTAGAAAAGGAAAAGGGATATCAATTATTCCATATGACCAATTATAAACTATAAGTATCATACCTGCCACCAAACCTCCTGCACCTATAGTATGAAGACTTATTTTGGTAAAACTATTCAGCAGCAAAGCCATAAAAACGGCAATGGTACTACCTAAAATAAAAAATGAAAATGCTTCTGGAATGATGTCATTATTTCTCACATTTACATAGAGCCACATATAAAATAAACCAGTCACAATAAGAGGTCCTATGCGTTCCATCTTATCTTCCATCTCTAGACTTTTGATCAATCCAAGAGCTTTCATCATGAGAATAGCTATAAGTGGAAACATCATCGAAATAGTAACTACAGAAATTATAATCAATCCCTGAGACTTGGGTCCTGAGAAGCCAAAAATGAATGGATTGGCCACCATAAGATAAAACAACACGTAGCTAATTAAAAATAGCGGGTGAAAAATTA
The DNA here is from genome assembly GCA_035299145.1 of Saprospiraceae bacterium. GTDB lineage: Bacteria > Bacteroidota > Bacteroidia > Chitinophagales > Saprospiraceae > OLB9. The sequence continues at coordinate 50,202 of DATGWZ010000017.1, read as the reverse complement.
TGGAAACAGCCTTGGCAAAAAATGACTTCATAGTGCTCAAATCGATGTGCAAATAAACGAAAACATTTGCAATTATTATAAGATTTTGACTATAGATCAAAATAATACCTTACAAAACCAACCCATACTGCATCCAAGTAGGTCTTTAGATTTGTAATAAAACATTTCACCTTTTAAAATTTTATCATCATGAAAAACTTTTTGACTTTCGGTTTGCTAATTTTATTTGGACTCTCATTCCAATCATGCCTCAAAGACTCTTGTAGTGGTACACGTGAGTTTGTACAATATACACCTGTATATATGACCAAAGCGCAATTTAGAAAAAACATCGAATCATCAGAAACCAGAAAACTAGAAAATCCTGGAAAAATGTATTTTTACCAAAATTATCTTTTCATTAACGAACAAGGCAAAGGCGTTCACGTATATGATATGACTGATGAAAAAAATCCTATCAAAATCAGTTTTTATGACATTCCAGGCAACTTTGACATCGCTGTCAAAAACAATATTATGTATGCTGATAATGCTATAGATCTCATCGCCATAGATATATCAGACATTAATAATCCCAAAATGGTAAAAAGAATCGAAGATTATAATGGCATTTATACCAATTACGACCCTCAACTATATTACGTGTATAGCGTAAAATCAAATGTTACAACTACTATAAATTGTGAAAATCCAAACTTTGGTAACCCAACATTTTTTGAAGGAGATATATTAAATTTTGAATTAAGTTCTTCTCCTACTTCTTCTGTGATCAGCAGTGGAACAGGCATAGGTGGTTCATTTGCAAGATTTACTGTTGTAAATGATTATTTATACACGGTAGATCAGAGTAACCTTAAGTCATTTTTAATATCTAATCCATCAGATCCACAACTCAAAAATACAAATGTTATTGGTTGGGGAATAGAAACGATATTCCCTTACAAAGACAAGCTTTTTGTAGGATCCAATACAGGTATGTATATCTTTGACAATAGTAGACCAGAATCACCTGTATTGTTATCTACTTTTGAACATGCACGTGCTTGCGATCCAGTGGTCGTGCATGGAAACACGGCATATGTTACCCTAAGAGATGGATCTCAATGTACTGGATTTACCAATCAATTAGAGATCATAGACATCACCAATGTGCTACAACCAAAAAGGATAAAAACATATCCTATGTCAAATCCACATGGCTTATCATATAATGATGGCAAAATATATCTTTCCGAAGGGGAATATGGATTTAGGGTGCTCGATGTCGAAGATCCAAACAATGTTAATGAGCTTTGTCATGTGAAAAACATACACAGTTATGATATGATTTCATTGTCAAAAGAACGATTATTTATGATAGGTGATGATGGATTTTACCAATACAATGTCAGCAATCCAAAACAACCAATAGAAGTCAGCAGTATAAAAATAAATCAATAGTCATGAGAATTTACAGTCTAATATTATTGATTTTCATTTTTTTCAGGAGTATCACATTCGGACAAGAGACCACTGAAAACAAAGATAAAATTTATCTAAAAAATGGCAGTAGATTGACTGGGAAAGTGATAGAATACTCCATAAAAGACTCTATTACTTTTCAATTAGATGGTGGACAACCTATAACCTTCCCTGTGGCATTGATAAAAAAAATAGAAATGGGTACAGGAAAAACAAAATCATACACCTCATACAATTTTAGAGAAAAAGTATTTTATGCTCGCACACAAATCTCTTCACTATACAGAAAAGATAAAAGTGGACTATCTGTAAATCAGGCATTTGGATATCAATATAGATCTTGGCTTGGTATTGGTGCTGGTATTGGAATTGACAATTATTCCAAAGAAGAAGGTAATGATTTGATGCCAGTTTTCTTAGAATTACGGTCATATTTATTAAAACAAAATACAAGTCCATATGTAGCGATTAGATATGGGTATGCATTTGCTTTTGCGGATGAAGAAATTGGACAAGTAGAAGCTAAGGGAGACTATTTTTGGAATCCTGTCATTGGGTATCGATTAGGAAGCGGTAGACCTTTTATAGATATATTTTGTGGGGCAAAATTTCAAAATGCTTCTTACAAATCAAGAGATGGCTGGGGCGAACTAAATTATGACTTGATTTACAGGAGATATGATTTTGGGTTAGCATTGACATTTTAAAGGAAGTATTTTTTTTATGTTTTGCTGGTAGGTCTTTCTGGAAGCCATTTTTTTGAATTACATTACAGAACTAAGACAAATGGATTTACAAGGTGGAAATTTTGCGCTTATGGTGTAAGATTTCCACCTTCTATCATTTATAGGATCATAAAATCATCTATTTTTAAAAATAATTGAGACAATAATGCATCATTTTGAGTATTTTATTCGTTGTGTGAATAGGATAACGATTAATCAACCACTTATTTGATAAACAGATGATACTTAGAATTTTTATTTTCGCATTGATTTTACTTCAATCTACACTTGGTCTGACGCAGACAAAAGAAATATCGACTGAATTCTCATCCCTCACGCTCCAACACAATTCCAACGAACATCAACTGTCCGAAGAAAGTATTAAAACATTAAAAGATTTCATTGGTAAATCAGTTCAAGCAAAGGATCATAAAATTCAAATCGAATCACATACAGATCAAGTAGGAAGTTCGACTACAAATCAGATGTTGGCCAAAAAAAGAACCCAAGCTGTTAAAAATGTTTTGATAAACTTCGGAGTAGATAGCACTCAAATATCTGGTACAGCATACGGTGAAAGTAGACCACTAAAATCAGGAAAAGACGAACAAAGTAATAGCGAAAACCGAAGGTCTGTCGTTCGTATTATGAAACCAACTACCTACTATTTGCTCAAAGGAACCGTACGTCCAGATACCGTCACACAAAACTTTAGTGCAAAAGTTTTAATTTCAGGCGGTACTTTTAGAGATTCTACTATTGTGGGAAAAGATAGAGAATTTTCTATGTATGTTCCAGTGGGGCAAAAACTAAATCTAAGTGCTTCAGCTAAAAATTTCTTCTCGCAATCATTAGCAGTCAATGTTCCTAAAAGTCAAGAAATTCCACCTGTCAATATCATACTGAAATCAATTAAAATTGACAAAGTCTTTGACATCAATGACATAAAATTTGTAGGGGATCAAGCTGGCGTATTACCAGAAAGTGAGCCAGCCTTAAACAACCTATTAAGGACTATGCAAATCAATGAAAAAGTATGTTTTGAAATTGGTGGTCATGTTAATTTCCCTGGTGCGCCTTTGAGCTCAGGAAAATTCTTTGACCTAGCTATAGATCGTGCAAAATCAATCTATAATTACCTAAATAAAAACGGAATAGACCCAAAAAGAATGAATGCGGTCGGATATAGTAACACTAAAATGAAATTTCCAAATCCAAGAACAGAAGCTGAGCACCAAGAAAATAGGAGGGTAGAAATCATCATCAGGAAATGTGATCAAATTTCAAAAACCAAAAAGTAAGGAAAGTAAAAATCATAAGAATTTAACACTTTTATTTACATTTATTTTTGTCAAAGTTAATAGCTATCTCAAATGCTAGCTTGGAATAAAGTAATGGCAATACAGAGAAATTTAAAATCTCCAGAAGCACAAGCACTTTTTAATAAAGGAGGCGAAATCATAGATTTAGTCCATGAAATAGTTGCGCTCATACCTGAAGATGATGAGATGTTGCAAAGCATAGCCGAATTTATGAAAGCAGACTCGTATATCCTACAAGTGAAAGTAAGTGGTGCTGAAGCAGGCCGTCTTTGGGATATCAAAATGGAATGTGCAGCACTAATCCGACAGGCTGGAAATTCGCTTTATATACACAAGCATAGTCTTGACGCCTTTGATTTTGAATATGTGTCCTACATGGACTTACTGCGCACTGCATTAGATGAGTACAAGGTATTATTCAGAGCATGGATAGCAACCTTCGATCCTCAAAAATCTATCGAGGACGAATGGGGATTGTTCAATCCGCCTGGTAGGATATTTGATGACAGTGATGATATAGACTTTGATGATGATGATTTTGATATTTTCGGCTCTTTCGATGATTAGTCTTTATCTGGGAATACATTCCATTCTAGTGCTCTGACTAGATAATAAGTTAAATAATAATGGGAGCTATTTTTTCAAAGGTCAAGGCGAAAAACACAGGCATAGCAGTAGCTACGACGAGTATTTTCAACGCAGAGATTTGGAAAAAGAGCCGCATTTCATTAAGTTTTTTATCTGGACAGAGCACTATATTCAATCAAAATCACTTAGCTTTACATTCATATAAAAAAGGAACATATGAAGCTTAGAATTAGTGGCAATTCCATCAGGTTACGACTTTCGATGTCAGATGTACAAATGTTAGTCCAAAGTGGTATTGTACTCGATAAAAGTCATATTGGTAATGGAATACTGATGTACCAAATCACTCAGAACATTCATGAAAACAAACTGTCAGCTACATTTGAAAACGACACGATTAATGTGCATATACCAAAAGATTGGCTTACGAATTGGGATAACGACGAGCGGATAGGATTTGAACATCGTGATGCGAATGGTCTATATATTCTTATCGAAAAAGACTTTCAATGCATGAAACCGCGTATTAATGAAGATGAGTCCGATTTATTTCTAAATCCAAATGCAAATCCACATGGATAAATTAATCAAAAAGGAAGTGCAGATTCATAAAACATCTATTATCAGATGCAGTGCAGATTTGACTACAGCAGTAGATGACTACTTAGCGATAGAATCACCATTGCAGATCTCAATTAATCATCGTCCTATATCCGTCACGATGCGGACACCTGGAGATGATGTAGCTTTGGCACTTGGTTTTCTATTTACTGAAGGAATGATTCAAAGTTATAGCGAAGTGATATCTGCCATTCAAATCGATGAAAATATTGTCAATATCCAACTTAAAAATGAAATCTTATCTGCTGCTACGCTCGAAAGAAACTTTTACACCACTAGCAGTTGTGGCGTATGCGGCAAGTCATCTGTAGATGCTATCTTGACCAAATCCATCTATCCAATTGACCATAAAAAAATAAGTGTCTGTGATGAAATGTTGTTTTCTTTACAAGCTAAACTACTACAAGTTCAGTCCGCTTTCGAGTCCACGGGTGGCCTACATGCATCGGCACTTTTTCATCCTGATGGCAGTTATATTTTTCATTACGAAGATGTAGGTCGGCACAATGCTTTGGACAAACTGATAGGAAATGCATTGATAAATGACCGTTTGCCTTTGAGCGATCATATCTTATTATTAAGCGGAAGAGCAAGTTTCGAACTCATCCAAAAAGCAAGTATGGCAGGTATTCCTATCATTGTTGCCGTAGGCGCACCGTCTAGCTTAGCCGTAGAACTTGCACAAAGCACGGGTCAAACATTGATAGGATTTCTAAAAAAATCTAGTTACAATATCTATACAGGTCACGACAGAATCTGTAAGATATGACAGATAAAATCTTCCCAAAAGATGACCTCATAGGCGTAGTGCTCATGGGTGGAAAAAGCAGTAGAATGGGTAGGGACAAGTCACTTCTAGAATTAAACAATCAATCATTATATAAAATAGCAGGCCAAAAACTAGTTATTTATTGCAATCAGGTTTTTCTTTCCGTAAATGAAAAACAAAAATCTGAAAACAGTTACGAATACCCTTGCATCACAGATCTTTACGAAGCTGAAGGACCAATAGGGGCAATTTTAAGCTGTATGAATAAACTAGAAACGTCTATTTTGTTTTTAGCGTGTGATATGCCTATTATAGATAGCGATGATATCAAAACACTAATCGAAAAAAGACAAAAAAACCACATTTGCACAGCATTTTTCCATCCGGAAAAGCAGATATATGAACCCTTATTTTCTATTTGGGAGACGACTTCTTTACCATTATTAGAAACTTATTTTGCAAATGGCAATCGTTCTTTGCAGAAATTCCTACATCAACAAAACATTCCTAAAATCAAAATGCCTAATCCAGAAAACTTCAAGAATATAAATCATCTTGAAGAATGGAAGTCGATTTCTGAAAATGCATACTCTGACTTGAAAAAATATATTCAAAAACCCAAAGACATCTTTTAATGTTATTAAGATAATCTTCTTGGCAAAATTTATAATTATTACATGCAAATCCACGAACTCGTCACTTATCTACATACCATCGCACCATCGCATCTACAAGAAGATTATGACAATGCAGGATTGATCACAGGACATGATGGCATGGAGATAAAAGGTGTACTCGTATGTCTAGATGCTATCGAAGCCGTCATAGATGAAGCCATTGCGCTAGGTTGCAATGTAGTCGTGGCACACCATCCTATCGTTTTCAGAGGACTCAAAAAGCTCAATGGCTCCAATTATATAGAGAGGACCATTATCAAAGCTATCAAAAATGACATTGCAATATTTGCTATACACACCAATCTAGACAATGTTTTTACTCACGGTGTAAACACAAAGATAGCTGAGAAACTAAAACTTCAAAATACATCCATCCTACAGCCAAAACCTAATGTTACATACGGAGACACTCCAGTAGGAGCAGGTATGATAGGTCATTTAGAGAGTCCTATGTCGTCAGATTATTTTTTAGAATATCTCAAAGATCGGATGGAACTATCTACTATAAAACACACATCTCTGTGCAAAACAACTATTTCAAAAGTAGCTGTATGTGGTGGCTCAGGATGTTTCTTATTGAATACCGCAAAAAAACAAGGCGCAGACGTCTTTATTTCTTCAGATTTTAAATATCACGAGTACTTTGATGCCGATAATGAGATCATAATTGCGGATATTGGGCATTTTGAAAGCGAAAAATTTACAATTGACCTACTTTATGACTTAATAATTAATAAATTTAGTACCTTTGCGACCCATTGTACAAAAATTGTTACTAATCCTATAAAATTCTTTTAAAATAATCCATATGGCAGCGGTTAAAGAACAAAGTATAGCAGATAAATTAAGAGCGTTGCATGCGCTACAGCAGATTGATTCCAAAATGGATGAAATCGGCATTTTAAAAGGTGAACTTCCTATCGAAGTGAGTGACCTCGAAGACGAAATCACAGGACTAAAGACTCGTTCAAAAAAATTAGAAACAAATGTTGCTGATGTCGAGCATGAAATCAATCAACATAATGCCAATATCAAAGAGTCTGAAGGGCTTATCGTCAAATACGAAAAACAATTGGACAATGTAAAAAACAATAGAGAGTTTGACGCATTGACAAAAGAAATAGAGTTGCAAAAACTGGAGATTCAGCTTTCTCAGAAAAAAATCAGAGAAGCAACGATCACTAGAGACACTAAAAAAGAAGCATTAGATACTATTCTTGCCAAACTTGGTTCAAGATCAAAAGATGCTGACAATAAAAAAGTTGAACTTTCTAAAATCATCGAAAAAACAGAAAAAGAAGAAGCTAAACTTCTTAAAGAATCTGATAAAGCGAGAAAAGAGATCGACGAAAGATTATTGACATCTTACGATAAAATCCGTAAGACATATAGAAACGGTCTAGCTGTAGTGACTGTAGCAAGAGGCGCTTGCGGTGGATGTTTTAACAGAATACCACCACAATTGATCATAGAAATAGGTGTGATGAAAAAAATCATCGCTTGTGAGCACTGTGGTCGTGTACTTATAGACGAAGCAATTTTAGAAGGACACGAAGCTTAATTGAACATAGCTTTTGTTTATTAAAATATTGATCCCTAAATGATAGATTCCATATCATTTGGGGATTTTTTTTTATAACTTTTATTCCATTAGTTCACTTTCATGAAGTCTTTCAAGAGCATATATCTCATTTTTTTTTGTCTTCTAAGTATAAATGCTTGGAGTCAGAAAAAACTTGTGTTTACAGAAGATTTGAGAAATGTCTACATGGATATAAGTTCCTTAAAAATAAAAAGTGGCACTTATCAGTTAAACTTGCTAAAACTAAAAGATCCTGATAATGCGTTGGTCTATTATGTAGAAAATTATGTGGATTTTTTTACCCTTTTTATCCAAGAAGATCCAATAAAGTATAAATCGCTCATTAAAAATAGAGATCTTCGGCTTCAAAAAATTAAAAATTCAGATCCCAACTCACCCTATTATTTATTTTGTCAAGCAGAAATTATCCTACAATGGGCAACGATAAAATTAAAATTTGATGATAAAATAAATGCAGCCAGAGATGTATATGAAGCCTACAAACTTCTAGAAAAAAATAAAGAAAAATTTCCGAATTTCGTCGAAAACAATAAAAGTCTAAGCATCATCCATGCATTGGCAGAGAGTGTACCAAGCTGGGTTAGAAAGATCATGGGCATCAGGGGATCTGTAGAAATGGGTACCAAAGAAATCAGTCTTCTTGCTGATCATGCACAAAAAACCAAAAGCATTTTTAAAGACGAAATCGTAGCGATATATAGTTACATCTTGTTTTATAGCAATAATAAAAAGGAAGAAGCTTTTGGATTATTTGACAAATATCAATTGGATGCCACATCTAGTCCTTTGATTAGTTTTCTGAAAGCTACCATGGCCCAAAAAAATGGTCATAATGATCTAGCTCTGAAAATCCTAGAAAAAAGACCAACGGGAGATGAATATATGCCTTTTTACTACTTGGATTTTATGTATGGCAAATTTAAACTTTACAAACTAGATCCAGAAGCCAATATTTATATTCTCAAGTTCTTAAATAATTTTAAAGGCAAACACTATATTAAGGAAGCTTACCAGAAACTTGCGTGGTACCACGTGGCCATTCATAATGATGAGAGTAAGTACAAAAATGCTATAAAACTCTGTGCAAATCGTGGAAATAGTCTCATTGACGAAGATATTCAAGCAGACAAAGAAGCCAAATCTACAGAAGTCCCCAATCAAATTTTGCTAAAAGCTAGGTTGTTGTACGATGGAGGATATTATACAAAAAGTCATAATCTACTGATTCTGAATAGTAAAACTTTTGAAGCTTCATTAACAGACGGTGAATATTTCTACAGACTTGCAAGAGTCACAGAAGCGCTCAAAAACTATGCTGATGCGATACATTACTATAAACTTACTATCTCAAAAGGAAATGCAAAAAAATATTATGGCTGTAATGCTGCCTTACAACTAGGACTTATCTATGAAACTCAACAGAAATATTCAGAAGCAAAAAAATATTTTAATCTCTGCCTTGAAATGGATCCTGCTGGATATAGCAACAGTTTGCATCAGAAGGCAAAATCAGGACTTAATAGAATAGGAAAACGGTAATTAAATTACTGGAAATGTTGATTTGTTGAAATGCAGAATTGCTGCCAAGCCGACTTAAACTTCTCCCACCACGGCTTCAGTTACATTGAGTATATGATCACCAATCCGCTCAAGCGAAGTAAACACATTATTGTATACCATTGCAGATTTTACGTTGTAGTCTGCGGCACCGAGTCGTAATAAGTGTTCTTCGCGCATTTCGTTACGCAAAGTATTTATTTTCTTCTCTGCTAAAGTAGCTGCTGTTTTTTGAACAGTAGAGTAGTCCGTAGCCGCAAGGTTTTGAGACATAATTTTGCAAGCTTGAGAGATTAGAATAGATAACTCGTTAATTTTCTCTCTTTGTTCAGCTAGAAAGTATATATTTTCATCCGCTTTTTTTTGTAGAACAATAGTCAGCGAATAATAAATATCGGCAATACGCTCTAAATCATTACAGATATTGAGAATATTTCTGAGTATCAAACTTGTTTGTGATGTCATTTCTTCTTTGTTGAGTTTAGTGATATATTCTGTTATCACAATCTCGAGTTCGTCAGTCATTTCTTCATATTGTCTGATGCGTTTGAAGAGTTTTTGTTGTTTTTTGATGTCCGTAGTATTAATAACGGTATGAAAATGTTCTGCCATTTTCACTATGACGTCACCAAACTTTGCAGCCTCTTTTTGTAATTGTATGGTAGCCATTTCAGGCATTCCATTGACGCTTCCTATGATATTTAATTTGATTTTCTCACGATCAGAATCTTCATGGGTATCACGAAGACCTAAAGATGCGAGCCGTGTCAAAGCTGGTCCAAAATTGATTAGAATTAATGCATTCAGAAGATTAAACAAAGTGTGGAAAGCAGATAATCCTATAGCAATATCCGCAGGATTTTCATTTATGCTATCAATATCAATTTTAAGAATAGAAACCAATATTTGTAAAAACCATGGCAGTATAACAATCATCCAAGCCACACCTATGACATTAAACCATGTGTGTATTCTAGCAGTTATTTTAGCTTCCCTATTTCCAATAATAGAAGAAATTAAAGCTGTAGAAGTTGTTCCTATATTTTCACCCAAAATCAATGATGCTGCCACTTCGAATGGCATCCAACCTTGTGCACACATAGTGAGCGTAATGGCCATTGCCACACTTGATGATTGTACTAATACTGTAATGATTACGCCTATCAATACAAAAAACAAATTGGATAACAACCCGTATTCTGTAAAGTTTTTTAACCATTCTAACATCAATGGGTCGTCATTCAAAGTGGGAACGGCTTCTCTCATAAAACCTAGCCCTAAAAACAATGAAGCAAAGCCAATGATAAATTCGCCCCAATATTTCCATTTACCACTTTTGACAAACAACATTGGAACACCGACAGCAAATAAAGGAACAGAATATTCTGAAAGTACTAGTTTAAAACCTGCAAGTGATACTAACCAACCTGTAACTGTAGTACCAATGTTGGCACCTAATATCAATCCTATTGATTCAGTAACGCCTAACAATCCTGCGTTTACAAAACTGACCGTCATAACTGTTGTGGCAGACGAAGATTGGATCAATCCAGTAATTAAAAAGCCAGTTAATAAACCTATCCATTTATTACTGGTGATATTACTTAATATATTTCTGAATTGAGCACCTGCAGCTCTTTGGATAGATTCGCTCATGAGTTTCATACCATAGATAAACATACCTACAGCACCAATTATCTGAACAATATCCATAAATCCAAACTCCATAAACTTATACCTAAAACTTTTGAGTGGATCCAAACTTAGATTCACCTTACACGCATGGTTTGCAAAAGTAAATTTATTATCTGAAAACCAAGATTAATTCTAAGTTATATTCTTAGATTTCCATCACTCCCTTGCTAAAAACTCAAATTTACACCCTGAAATCAAGTAAATATTTCTTTACTTCTGCTTGAAATTTTTCACCTTCTTCAAAATGGAAGGCTACTTTTGCAGGTAGTATAAATATTGGGATATTATTTTTTTGAAATTGCTCTTTGTGCATTTCCAAACGCATCGCATCCTTCTCAGTCGTAATAATGAGTTTCCGTTTACTCTCATTATTATTATAAACTTTTATGATTTTTTCTATATCATGTTTGTCAAAAACATGATGATCTGCATATTCTATTTCATGGATGGTTTTGACTTCTTTATCAAGATAATTATATAAATAGTCAGTATTTGCAATAGCACTAAGCAGAATAACATCCAACTCTTTATCTAGGGAAATTCGTTGATTCGATTGATAGAAACTATAAGGATAACCATATTCATAGTAAGAAAAATAAACTTGCTGATAGGGTTTTGGCTTTATTTTGTTTACAATTTTTATTTTTTCAGTATCTGTCATTGTTCTAGGACACTTGGAGACAATGATAATATTGGCTCTTTCATATCCTGATCTCCACTCTCTCAGTCTTCCTGCTGGCAATAAATAATCATCTGTAAATAGCGCATCATAAGCAGTCAATAATATATTAAGTCCTGGCTCTACAGCTCTATGTTGGAATGCATCATCAAGCAAAATGGCTTGAATAGTTGGATATCTTTGCAAAATCTGTGGAATAGCATACGCCCTACTTTCGCCAACGGCCACGATGATATCAGGATATTTCCGACGATACTGAAGTGGTTCATCACCAGATGTCAAAGCAGTATCTTCATTTGTAACAAATCTAAATCCTTGTGTTTGCCTTTTATAGCCTCTACTAAGCGTAGCTAAATCTAAATAATCTTTGAGCATTTCTATCAGATATTCTATATGCGGTGTTTTGCCTGCGCCACCAATACTGAGGTTTCCCACACCGATCACAGGAATGCTAAACCTCGAAGCTTTCAGCAGACCTATCTGATAAAACATATTAATAATAGAAATCACAGTCCCATATATCAATGAAAAAGGTGAAAGCAGGAGACGAATAACAAATTTTCTAAACATAATATTTTTTGCAATACCTATGGTAATAAGGAAAAATGACTATAATTGTAGTTAAATCAGAAAACCAATGGCAAGCTGGCCTAAAGCAACAATTGTAAATATGATGACTGTAACAATCGGAAGCCTTATAGGGTTATGGTTGAAGCAGTTTTTTTCGACGGAAGTACAGGAAATCGTCTTCCAAGCAGTAGGTTTAGGTACTTTATTGATCGGTATAAAAATGGCACTCAGACTACCTGATGGTTATTTATTAATATTTATATTTAGTTTGATAATTGGATCTGTTTTCGGTCAACTGTTGCGGATAGACTTGATTATCAACGATGTCTCAGATAGTCTGAAGCTATTAATTGGAAATACCGAGAGTAGTTTTACACAGGGACTTATCACTGCTTTTTTACTATTTTGTGTAGGTTCGATGACAATAATTGGAGCATTAGAAGAAGGTATTCATCAGAAAAGAGAACTCTTGTATGTCAAATCTACTTTAGATGGGTTTTCTTCTATAGCATTGGCAAGTACCTATGGTATAGGTGTTTTATTCTCTATTATCCCTATGTTAATTTTTCAAGGTGGAATCACAGTTTTGGCACTTAGATTAAAGTATGTTTTTAACCAAAATGTCATGGATGCATTGAGTGCTGTGGGCGGTATTCTCATCATTGGTATATCTATCAGACTGCTTAAGTTAGGTGAAGTATGGTTAGAGAATATGCTGCCTTCTCTTGTTTTGATAGTTGTGATGTCTTATTTTTATGACAAATATCAAAATAATAAAAAACCAATTTCTGAATAAACCTGGTATCCAAGAGCCAAATGTTCCCTTAAAAAGCTATTTTATTTATGTAATAATCTCTATATTATCTTCGTTAAGACACTGATTGTGAACGCAAATGACCAATCAAAACAACCAAAATGAGATACATATGATTATGAATATATATATTTATGCCATATTTAAACTTATTTTATTAATTTTGCAACTTAAAATCAAAAATCTTTAGTAATCTACCAATATATGCAATCACTAAAAAGACTTTCTAACATAGCCGGACTCATTATTTTTGTCGTGAGCTTTGCGGTGTATTTTAATTCCGTAGAGCGCACAGGTAGCCTTTGGGACTGTGGCGAATTTATCTTAGGAGCATACAAACTGCAAGTAGTTCACCCACCGGGAGCGGGATTATTTGTGGTTATCGGAAGGATTTTTGCTTGGATCGCAGAACTAGTTTCTGATAACCCTTCAGACATTGCATTTGCAGTCAACTTAATGTCAGCTTTATGCACATCTATAGCGGCTACAATGCTAGGATGGGTGACCATTATGTTTGGAAAATTGGCTTTGGTAGGTAGAGATTCCGAGACGAGCACAGGTGAAAACACAGCACTAATGTTGGCAGGTATAGTAGCAGGACTTGCTACTGCTTTCTCTACATCTATTTGGTTTTCGGCAGTAGAGGGCGAAGTTTACGCAATGTCTACCATGTTTACAGCGATTTCGCTTTGGGCAGCAACAAAGTACTATTATAAAGATAACGATGATGAGGCAAATAGATGGTTAGTATTAAGTTTATTTGTGACAGGTATGTCAGTTGGTGTCCACCTTTTGAGCTTACTTTCACTACCAGCAACTGCACTAATGGTTTATTATAAAAAATATAAAAATCATGATCTAAAAGGTGCATTAGTAGCTATGGGTCTTGGTGTCGTGGCATTGGTTTTTATCCAGAAATTTGTAATCGTAGGCATACCTACTTTATGGAAAAACATGGAATTACTATTTGTCAATAATCTAGGTTTGCCCGTACATTCTGGTATAATTCCTACCATAGGTATTATTGTCGCCTTAGCATATTTCCTATTGAGATATGCACATATAAAAAACAACCAAATTCTACAAATAGTAACTATTTCAGCGGTATTTGTTTCCATTGCATTTTCTACAATTGGAGTAGTAGTTGTAAGGGCAAATGCTGATACGCCTATCAATATGAACGTACCTGGAGACGCTATGAGACTTCTTCCTTATCTTAATAGAGAGCAATATGGAGAACGTCCTTTGGTATCAGGACCACATTATGATGCACAACCAATAAATGTAAAAAGAACAGACCGTTATGGGCTAGTCGATGGAAAATATGTCGTCGTGGACGAAAAATATGAATATGAATATGCTGCAAAAGATAAAATTTTATTCCCACGTATAGGCCATACAGAGCAAGGTAGACCTGATTTGCACCGTATGTGGAGAGAAGCATTAAATGGAGATAGCAAAGGTAGACCAAGTATGGGTTATAATCTACAATTCCTTATGCATTACCAAATCAATTGGATGTATTTCCGATATTTTATGTGGAATTTTGTAGGTAAACAAAACGCTGACCAAGGTTATTTCCCATGGGATATTAAGAGCGGTCACTGGCAATCAGGTATTACACCTTTGGATGAGGCAAAATTATACAAAATGGATGCCTTGCCAGATACCATGAAAAATGATGAATCAAATAATAAATATTACTTTTTACCACTCATTTTCGGGTTATTAGGATTGGTATTTCATTTTGCACGTCGCAGAAAAGACTTTACCACTTTGGCTATTTTATTTATTATCACAGGTATTGGTATCATTATCTACTCTAATCAACCACCGAATGAACCAAGAGAAAGAGACTATGTACTAGTAGGATCTTTCATGACATTCTGTATATGGATTGGATTTGGAGTTTTAGCTATATACAGTGTCTTAGCTAAGAAGATATCTGGCATTGCTCCTGCCGCTATTGCGGGATTAATAGTATTGTCGGCACCTATCATTATGGGTTTCCAAAACTTTGATGACCACAGTAGAAAAGAACATTATGCATCTAGAGATTATGCATCCAATTTCTTAAATAGTGTCGAGCCTAATGCCATCATATTCACCTATGGTGACAATGACACATACCCTCTTTGGTACGCACAAGAAGTAGAAGGCATCAGAAGAGACGTGAGAGTGGTAAATCTTAGTTTGATAGCCGTAGATTGGTATATCAATAAATTAAGAAGTAAAGTCAATGACTCTGCGCCTATTAAGTTATCTCTTACAGAAGAAGATTATCGTGGTAAAAATAGAAACCAAGTATTTTTCTTCAATCCAAGACAGGAAGACATGTCCACTCCTATGAATGTGTTTGAAGCTCTTAGAAGTATAAGAGATCCGAAGAATACGCAACAAGGACAAACTTTTGTCACAAGCAAAAATTTCTTCATTCCTGTGGATAGAGAAAAGTATATGGCTCTAGATCTACAACCAAATATTGACTCATCTGAATGGGCTGATAGAATCAATATCACTTTCCCTGCTGAAGCAACTTCATTTACCAAAGATGATCTAGCTATTATCGATCTTGTAGCTTCTAATTTTTACGAAAGACCAATATATTTTGCCATCACATGTCAACCAAGCAAATTATTAGGCTTAAATGATTATGTAGAAATGGAAGGTCTTGGACTCAGAGTTTCACCTACAAAAGTGAGAAATAGGTCACAACTTCCTAGTATCTATGGTTATGGCGATATAGATGCTGACAAGACTTATAATAACATCATGACCAAATGGAAATGGGGTAATTTTGATAAAAAGAAATTGTTTGTAGACAGAAGTTACATGGCAGAAGTTCAGGCTATGAAGCTTGTGATACTAAGGGCAGCATTAGAATTTGATAGAAGAGGTGACAAAACCAAGGCAGCCGAAATGGCAAATAAATACTTCGAAGCGTTCCCACACATGAATTTTGCTTATGATGCAGGTATTATGCCATTTATCAATGTATTGGTCAATGCAAAAGACTTCGAGTCTGCCAAAAAACATTTAAGAATCTTAGGTGAAGAAACCAAGCAATATATCACATTCTATGAATCACAGACGGACAAAGACGTATTTGATAGTTTCGAAAGAGATTACCAATATAGACTTAGTTCAGTACAAGACGTCATAGAAACAGCCAAAAAAGTAGAAGATCCTGCTTTTGAAAAAGAGATGTCTGATTTATTATCTGGAATGATGGCTTCACCTACTTTACAACAATAACAGAGCAATATGACCATCGCAATAGGTTCAGATCACGCAGGATTTGAGTACAAAGAATTGATCATAAAATATCTTAATAAATCAGGACATAATGTACTCAACAAAGGTACATTTAGTCCTGATTCCGCTGATTATGCAGACTTTGCCCATCCAGTTGCAATTGCTGTTGAAACAAGTGTTGCTGACTTAGGAATATTGGTTTGCGGTAGTGGAAATGGTGTATGTATGACAGCCAATAAACACGCAAAAATCAGAGCAGCTCTTTGCTGGACTACAGAATTAGCAGCGTTGGCAAGACAGCACAATAATGCAAATATCCTATGTGTATCTGCCAGATTTGTAAGTAAACGAATGGCTCAAAACATGGTCAAAGTTTTTTTAGAAAGTAATTTTGAAGGAGGTAGACATCAGACTCGCATCGACAAAATCCCTTGTTGATAGATATTTTACTAAAAAGTAATCTTAAGAAATGTACAAATTTAATATTGTAGTTATCGTGTTGTTTTTCTCTGTTATAGCCAATGCTCAGTACATCAGCAGTATAAACAAACCAGATACCACCAAAGCGATCGTAAATGATCCAACTATTCCTGCAGTCAGATACGCCAATAGTATTAAAGCATCAGAATTGCGAAATCACCTAACCATACTTGCATCTGATTCGCTTGAAGGTAGAGAGACTGGTCAACATGGTATCGAACTTGCAGCAGATTATATTTCAAAATTCTTAAGAAACTTGGGTATGAAAACCATGCCAGGTACATCATCATACTTACAACCAGTTGCATTTACATATTCTAAATGGGCTACATTGGAAGTGATGGCTAATAATGAAAAATATAGACATCTATGGGACTATTTGGCTTTTCCTGATAGAAATAATTCTTTACCATCTTTGTCAGAAACAGAAGTTTTGTTTTTGGGGTATGGTATAGATGATGCTAAATATAGTGATTACAAAAATGTAGATGTAAAAGGTAAAGTCATCATGATCAACCGTGGTGAGCCTATCAACAAAGACAGCATTTCATTCATTTCTGGTGCAAAAATTCCATCATCTTGGAGTGATGCTGATCTTGTACAAAAACTAAAAACTGCCAAAGAAAAAGGAGTAAAACTAGTTCTTATCATAGAGAATGACATTAAAAAACTCTTAGAAGAAAACAGAAGAAAATTATTAGGCAATTATTTAGAATTAGGCAACAAAACTTTGACACCTATAGAAGACGTAAATCATATTTATATATCATCTACAATAGCTAAGACAATCATAGGGACAAATGAAAAAGATGTCATAAAAGCACGTAAAAAAATGGCAAAAGGTAAAGCTGATGCCGTAAAACTCGATACGAATCTTTCTATAAAATTGGTCAAAGAAACCACTGTACTTGAAGGAAATAATATTGTTGGATTTGTAGAAGGTAAAACAAAAAAAGATGAAATAATTATAGTTTCAGCGCATTACGACCACCTAGGCAAAAGAGGAGACGAAGTTTTTAATGGGGCAGATGATAATGGTTCTGGTACGTCTACCGTTATGGAGTTAGCTCAAGCGGTCATGCAAACAACTATAGAAGGAAATACGCCCGATAGAAGCATCGCTTTTGTTTGGTTTTGTGGTGAAGAAAAAGGACTTTTAGGCTCACTTTATTATTCTCAAAATCCAATATTTCCACTTGATAAAACAGTAGCCAATGTCAATATTGATATGGTAGGAAGAATAGATGAAAGCTACAAAAACAATCCGAACTATGTATATGTCATTGGTTCGGACAGACTCAGTAGTGATCTTCACCGTATCAATGAAGAAGTAAATCAAAAGTATTCTCAACTTACACTTGACTACACCTACAATTCAGAAAAGGACCCTAACAACTATTATTACAGGTCAGATCATTACAATTTTGCAAAAAATGGTGTTCCTGCAATTTTCTTTTTTAATGGCACCCATGCTGATTACCACAGAACGACTGATGATGTGGAGAAAATAGATTTTGATGTCATGGCAAGCCGTGGCAAACATATCTTTCATGTCATATGGGAAATTGCCAATAGAGCAAATAGAATCATTGTAGACGGAGAAATAAAGTAAGCACTTAATCGAACATTTCTGTTTTACAACTGATAGTTTAGAATTCATAACCATATTCTGACAAGATTCCTTAGTAGGATTTTGGTAGTATCTCCAAAAAAAGTAATTTTAGGCCTTAAAGATACTTATCATGACCTTAGGACAGTTTTTTGAAGCCGTTTCGCTAGAGCCTTCTATCGTTCTTTTCTATTTTTTCGCATTACCATTTACAGCCTTCTTGGCTACTATATTTGGTAAAGGAGAAGGTCATCTCTCGCCTTGGAAATATCTTTACACTGTCCTTGTTTACCTTGCATGTATCCCAGGAATATTTGCCATAACGCTCAATATCTACATGTTCCTATTTGAGAGACAACCGATTATGGAGACAAATCTATTTACACAGATTCTACCAGTCCTATGTATGTTAATAACAATATGGATGATTAGGCGCAATGTAAATCTGAATGATGTCCCAGGTTTTGACAAAATTAGTAGCTTAGTTTTTATCATCACCGTATTGATATCAATGATGTGGATCCTTGAGAAAACTCATATTTTTGTGTTTACATTTATGCCTTTCTATCAGTTTGTACTCATTTTTATTGTCTTTTTGGTTCTTATAAGATTAGGATGGAGTAGAATGATAAGATAATATAAAGATTATCTAGATAAAATGACTCTTATCCCATCTGTGCTTGGCTGGTTTTCCAGATGAAGAACTTTATATACAAACTAAACATTATCCTACTACCTTTGTATTTTACATGATAAATCGATCATGGACACAAACCAATCAACATGGCTGCAAGTAGAAGCGTGGTTTCATTCACAAGGATGGACTCCCATGGACTTTCAAAAAGAAACTTGGGTTCATATAATTGATGGGAAAAGTGGTCTTGTCAATGCACCTACAGGTAGCGGCAAAACATATTCGCTTTTTATTGGTATCCTCCTAGATTTTATCATCAAAAATCCAAATCATACATCAAAATCTAACCATGGCTTGCAATTGATTTGGGTGTCTCCTATTCGAGCACTTGCCAAAGAAATTCAAATGTCATGTCAAAGAGCAGCAGAAGCACTTGGCGTGAAATGGCAAATCGAAATCCGAACGGGTGACTCCACGACAAAAGAGCGGCAGGCACAACTCAAACGGCCGCCTGAAGTTATCATCACTACGCCTGAGAGTATCCATGTATTGATGGCAACAAAAGGTTATCCCAACTTTTTTGGTACTTTAAAAACAATAGTAGTCGATGAATGGCATGAACTCATTGGGTCTAAACGTGGTGTACAGACAGAACTAGCCATATCAAGACTCAAAGGGCTGATCCCAAACCTAAAAATCTGGGGCATATCAGCCACCATAGGAAATATGGATGAAGCAATAGAAGTACTTTTGTTTCCAGTCCAGTCATCTGATAGGGTGCTTGTGCGTGCTCATGTAAAAAAGGACATTGAACTACATTCAGTCTATCCTGATATCATAGAAGAGTTCCCATGGGCAGGACACTTAGGACTCAAACTTGCAGATAAAGTCATCGAAATCATTAAGAGCAGTAAAACAAGTTTGATTTTTACAAATACTAGGGCACAATGCGAAATATGGTATCAAAAACTTTTAGAATTAGATCCCGACTTATCTGGTCAGATAGCCATGCATCATGGTTCTATCAGTAAAGAAATAAGAGATTGGGTGGAAGAAGCATTATATGAAGGCAAAATAATGGCTGTCGTGTGTACATCTAGCTTAGATCTTGGTGTAGACTTCAGACCAGTAGATACAATCATTCAGATAGGCAGTCCTAAGGGTGTGTCTAGATTCGTACAAAGGGCGGGAAGGAGTGGACATCAGCCAGGAGCAAAAAGCCAAATACATTTTGTACCTACTCATGCTCTCGAACTCATAGAAGCAGCAGGTCTTAGAATGGCCATCGATCAAAATGAACTAGAAGAGAGAATTCCTTACATTAGAAGTTTTGATGTACTTGTTCAATATCTCATGACGCTAGCTGTCTCTGAAGGTTTTTATCCAGATAAAATTCTAAATGAAGTCAAAAATACATTCTGTTATGCTTCCATTTCTAATGAAGAATGGCAAAAAGTATTAAATTTCTTATTAATGGGAAGTGATTCACTGCAAGCTTATGATGAATACAAAAAGATAGAGAAAACAGATGACGGAAGGTACATCGTATCAGATAAAAAGAAAATTCTAAAACACAAGTTGTCAATAGGCACCATTGCATCTGATCAAATGATCCAAATCAAACTTCTAAAAGGCACCAGAATTGGAGCTATAGAAGAATATTTTGTTTCACAACTAAGTCCTGGTGATGTTTTTTGGTTTGCTGGTAGAGCCTTAGAATTCATTCGAATAAAGGAAATGGTGGCTCAAGTAAAACTAAGTAAAGCGACTTCAGGCAAAATACCTTCTTACATGGGAGGTAGAATGCCTTGGAGTTCACAATTGTCAAGAGTACTCCAAGAGAAGGTGTACAGATATACAGAAGGCATTATTGAAGATAAAGAAATCTCTGTTCTTAAACCCATCTTTGACAAACAACAAAGTAGATCTTTGATACCAAAGCGAGATGAATTCCTAGTAGAATATTTCCAAAGTAAAGAAGGGTTTCATTTATTGATGTATCCATTTGAAGGGAGAAGCGTTCATGAAGGCATGAGTGCTTTAATTGCCAAACGAATTTCAATGATGTTTCCGATTTCATTTTCCATAGCAATGAATGACTTTGGATTTGAATTACTTTCTGATCAAGAAATTGACGTAGATAATGTTGTGACAAAAGAACTTTTTAGTACTGAACATCTTACATCTGATATTCAATCAAGTATCAATAATGTAGAGATGGCTAGAAGGAAGTTCAGAGATATTGCCAAAATTTCAGGATTGATTTTTACAGGTTATCCAGGAAAACAAAAAAAAGAAAGACATTTACAAGCATCGTCCCAACTCATTTTTGAGGTTTTTCGAGAGTATGAACCTGACAATTTGCTCTACTTACAAACTTATGAAGAAGTGATGACCTTCCAACTTGAAGAAATAAGAATGCGTCAATGTCTTAAAAAAATCATGGCTAGCCACATTATGATTAGCAAACCAAATAAAGCTACCCCATTTTCATTTCCTATCTTAGTGGATAGATTAAGAGAAAAACTTACTTCAGAAAAGCTGGAAGACCGTATTAAAAAAATGACAGCAGATTTGATAAAATAAAGATCATCCCGATTATTCCGACAACAATTCCTTCACTCTTACCACTTCATTAAGATAAGAATGTAGATAGACTGGAACTTCACCAAGATTATTGTCAAATAACCACACTCTATCTACTTGTCCAGATTTGTATCTGAGATATCTGCCACCCTGATCATAAGCATCAGGTATACCGAATGTCACCTTAGTTTCGTCTAGTAATTGTTGTGGAAAATTCTTCTTTAAATCTTTGGCCAGATCAAATTTCTGGGAAGACAATAAAACAAATTTTCTATCATCATTCAGTGTTTCAGAAGGATAGATATCAGTGGTGTCTTCATACAAATTAGCATCATCAAGTCTGAATATCTCTATACATTTTTCGCCACCACAAAAACCATAATATTGTCCAAACTCAATATAGTCTGAATCTTGAGACATTTCATTTTTATCGCAAGAAACACATAATAGACCTATGAGTAAAAATAAATGTACTGATTTAATAAATGTTTTCATAACGATTTTTATTGATTCATTATTAAAGACGTAATATAAACGAAGAAAGGTTTGTTCTTATGTATAGTTTTTCAAAAACCTGATAGAAATAAAAAAGCCTGATCATTTCTGATCAGGCTTTGCGTCCCCTCTAGGACTTGAACCTAGGACCTACGGATTAACAGTCCGGCGCTCTAACCGACTGAGCTAAGGAGACATTTGAGATTGAGTTTGAGTTTGCTCTTACGTTTTTATCAAATGCGGTGCAAATGTAAAACACTTATGTAAATTGCGCAATAAAATTGACCATTATTTTTAAAAAAAAATTCTTCACACTAAAGATGACGTTCTGCATGATAACTACTTCTTACCAAAGGACCACTTTCTACAAAACTAAAACCTCGTTTCATGCCTTCTTCCTGATAGTAAGCGAATGTATCAGGATGTACAAATTCAGCTACTTCGATGTGCATTTTGGTTGGTTGTAGGTATTGCCCTATGGTGAGTACATCACAACCATGGGCGGCTAAATCATCCATTATTTTTATTACTTCATCTTTGGTTTCGCCAAGACCTACCATGATACCAGATTTAGTACGTTTGCCATAAGCTTTGGTTCTCTTTATTTGCTCAAGTGAACGTTCATATTTGGCTTGTGGCCTTACTTTACGATAAAGGCTTTCTACTGTTTCCATATTGTGAGAGACCACTTCTTGTCCAGCACTGATCATTCTCTCTAATGCATCCCAGTTTGCCTTCACATCAGGTATCAATGTCTCGATAGTCGTCTGTGGAGATGATTCTTTTATTTTGACTACAGTTTGATACCATATTTCAGCACCACGATCTTTTAGTTCATCTCTATTGACTGAAGTAAGCACGGCATGTTTTACCTGCATAAGGAAGATAGCTTCTGCTACTCTGCGTGGTTCATCCTCGTCATATTCATTAGGTCTGCCTGTTTTTACGGCACAAAACGAGCAACTCCTAGTACACACATTTCCCAAAATCATAAACGTTGCGGTACCTGCACCCCAACATTCTCCCATATTAGGACAATTTCCACTTTGGCAAATTGTATGCAATTTATATTCATCTACCAAATTTCTCACCCTACGATAATCTTCCCCAATAGGAAGTTTCACCCTTAACCAATCTGGTTTTTTTCTTTTCTCTTCAGTTGGCATTGCTGCAACTACAGGAAGTTCGACCACTGTATATTAAATTTGTTGTGAATTAATTTGTTCTCTTACCAAACTCTAACGTTGCGTAAAAGTTTATAAAATAAGGTTTGCTACTGATGGCTTGTGTTTCTACCATAATAGGAATCTTACGTATAAATAGGTCTCCCATGATTCCTACTTCTAGAGATCTAGCATACTCTTCGAAAGCTCCTAGTGAAAAAAACAAACCAAATTTTCCTTGAATCCCAGGTACTATACTAATCTCTGACCATCCTTTATTACCAGGCGCACCACCGAATACTGAATTATAATCCAAAAACTTAGCTGCATTCTCTTCAGAATATTTTTCAGGGCGCAACTCTGTAAAAAACCGACCATCTTGCTCAAAATTATAAATAAGCTCAAGGTAATAAGGTCTTAATATAGCAAGTGATGGTCCTGCCTCGTAATTATATCCCATTGCGACACCTTTCCTTCTTGCCTTGTCAGTGATAAGTTTTTTTACACCTTTGCCAGCCCTGATGATATAAAGATTATTTTGTTTGCCAAAACGAAAAGATTGGGATACCTTATTAAATGAAACAGGAATATTTCTATTTTGCTTTTGCTCTCGTGGGTCTCTCATAAAACCCAACTCAAAATGATAATAACTTGTTTTGTAATAATTCTTTAGCTTTCCTTTATTATACGCAAGTGAATATCCATTGGTGTGTACCGTAAGATTACCGGTATATTCTTGTCTATATACCACACCTTTCCATTCAGTTTCTACCAATTTTGGTTGAAAGGATTTTTGTCCAAACCCAACAAAAGGGAAAACCAAAATGGCAATTAAAAGTACTTTATTAATCATAAACGAATGTTTTAGAATAAGGTCTACACATGCTATAACAAAGACCGAATTCAAAAGTATAGCTTTTTGAGATATTTTTTACAAAAAAATTAAATTTATGACAGGAAATCTACATAATGATGATTGTGGCACCACTTTCATACATAAAATGGTGCCACAATAGTATCTTAAAACACTTCTTATTTAATAATTTTGTAACCAGGTTTAAAATGTATTAACCGAGCCTGACATACCAGAGTTGATATTTTTGCTCTCTGGATTTCCTTTGTATTTGACACTTCCTCCTGAACTTGCGTCTGCAGTTATCTTTTTGGTTGCATATGCCAAAACACTTGCTCCTGAAGAAACATCTGCGTCAACTATTTCAGATTCGTTTGCAGCAGCATCGATTCTCGCACCTGAAGATGCATCATAACTTGCCAATTTAGATACTCCACTAATAGTTATCCTTGATCCTGATGATGCATCAACTTTTAGATCTTTACTATTAATTTTTACTTGACAACTTGCTCCACTAGATGCTTCGATTTCCATAGATGCCTCATCTATTTCAGAATATGAAGCCAATGATGATCCTGCCGAACACTCTATTTTATTTAGCGTTTGATAGTAAACTTTTACAGACGCTTTTGTTCCAGAGTTATTCCATTTTTTATTTTTTGACTTTATCTTTACAGACAATTCACCGTTATTCACTTCGATAAATAAATCTTCTTCATTACCTTTTTGTATCGTATATTCAGCCTTTGGGGATGAACCTTTTATCAATTCCACACTGACAGAACCACTAGTAGCAATAGATGTAAATGGAGAAAGAGATTTACTTTGCCCAATACAAGCCAAGGTCAAGAATCCTACAAACAAAAAAGATAAAAGGAATTTCATATTTAAAAATTTAATTGGTAAAATAATATCCTAAAGACATTATAAAATAACTAGGGTTGCATCAATATGACAAAATATTTCTAATGCTTATACTTAATTTTGCTGCATTTGGAAGCATTGTTTTCTCTAATACTTCATTTAATGGGATAGCTGGCATATTTTCAGACCCAACTGTAATTACAGGTGCATCCAATGACTCAAAACAATTTTGTTGAATTCTTGCTGCTATGCTTTGCGCAAATGAATTATTTACTGGCTCTTCTGTAAGAACAATGATCCTATTATAATCCTTTGATTTACTAAAAATCAGTGCTTCATCTAGTGGATATAACGTCCTAAGATCTAGTATCCCTACCCTTTCCTTTAAATCACCATCTACATTTAAAGCCCAATGGACACCCATACCATAGGTAACCACCAAAACTTTATTTTCATTATTAGCGCAAGTAGCTTCCTGAACCATATCACCTATTCCCAAAGGTAAAATGTAATCTTTGGCCGGTACTCGTCTTCTTGCCGTTTCTGTACCTTTCACCTTACTCCAATACAACCCTTTATGTTCAAGTATGACAACGGGATTAGGATCATAATAAGCTGCCTTGATAAGTCCTTTCAAGTCTGCTCCATTACTAGGATAGACTATTTTTATACCACGTATATTATTCAAAACAGACTCTACGCTCGAACTATGAAAAGGTCCCCCACTACCATAAGCTCCGATGGGTACACGTAGGACCATACTTACTGGCCACTTACCATTAGACAAATAACAACTTCTACTCACCTCCGTAAAAAGCTGATTTAACCCCGGCCAAATATAATCTGCAAACTGAACTTCTACGATTGGTTTTAGTCCTACTGCTGACATACCTACTGTGCTTCCTACTATAAATGCTTCCTGAATGGCCGTATTAAATACACGATCATCACCAAATTTCTGGGCGAGTGTAGCTGCTTCTCTGAATACACCACCTAATCTACCACCAACGTCCTGCCCATAAAGAAGACATTCTTTGTGATCTTCCATCAGTTCTTGGATTGCAATCAATGCACAATCTACCATAACCGTTTCTTCAGTATGACTTGGTGACCTGTCTCCTGACTCTGCAGTTACAGGAGTAGGTGCAAAATCATGTGTGAATAGATCTGACGGTTGTGGATCATCTGCTTTAAGCGCATTGGCTAGATCATTTCTGACATTATTTTGCGCTTCAGAGATGATATCATTGATAATTCCTTCTGATATACCACTTTCTTTGACCAATAAAAGCAACTTATCATAGGGATCATTTTTTTTATGTTCCTCTATGTCGTCTCTGTACCATTCTTTTCGTACACCCGAAGTATGATGATTAAGTAGCGGCACTTTGGCGTGAACCAAAAACGGTCTTCTCTCCGTCCTCATGGTATGAATGATATTTTCCAAAGTTTGGTAGCAAGCTGCAAAATCACTTCCGTCAATGCTCACAGCTTCGATACCAGGAAAACCCTTGGCGTATTCAAAAGCATTCATTGCTCTAGTCTCAGCAGCCGTAGCCGAAATATCCCATCCATTATCTTGAACCAAATAAAGAATAGGAAACTGTTTGAGAGCAGCCATTTGTAATGCCTCAGAAATCTCTCCTTCTGTCACAGATGCATCCCCAAGCGAACAAACAACTATCCCTCCTAGCTCAGTATTTAATCCTAATTTTTCTTTGTATTGAATACCCATAGCCACGCCTGTTGCTGGAATAACTTGCATCCCTGTAGCAGAAGATTGGTGTGGAATCTTAGGTTTGTCATCATCTTTGAGACTTGGATGGCAATAATAAGAACGTCCTCCAGAAAATGGGTCATTCTTTTTTGCCAAAACTTGTAACATCAAATCATATGGAGACATACCAATCGATAACATCATGGCATCATCTCTATAATATGGTGACATATAATCCTTTGGGGTGAGCTGCATGCCTACAGCAATTTGTATTGCTTCGTGCCCACGAGAAGTAGCATGCACATATTTTGAAACAACTTTAAATTGCTCTTCAAATACTTCAGTAATTGATTTTGCAGTACAAAGCAATGTGAATGCTTTTTTTAAAATGGCTTGGTCAATATTATTAGGTTTCATTGTGCAAAAATAGAAATAACATTGCTATAGCAACAAATTTACACCGAAAAGAAATTATATTTAATGTTAAGTAATCTATCTTACATAATAAATATTAGGCTACTTAAAATCCCTGTGATAATTTATTGCAAATCTAACTTTTAGCTTTATGCTTAAATTAATTACTCATTAAGTTCATTTACTAATTCAAGAAAAACAAAAGAAGTAAAAAATTAAAGTTCACAAATAATACTACCTAAAAAGCTTCATTGATAGTAGCGTAAAAAGCGCCACCTTCTGATACAGTCCTTCCAAAGTCTATACGAAGTCGAACTCTATCCCTTTTGTTTAGAATTACACGAAGACCTGCTCCATATGTAAATTTAGGATTTGCAGTGAATAAATTTGGGTAAGTATCTCCTACATTTCCTATCGCTGTAAAGGCTACACCCTGTAAACGCCTGTAAATTGGATACCTATATTCAGTCTGAAGGACATACAAATTTCTGTCAGTAAATCTTCTATCTTGATATCCACGCATGATTTTAGGACTTCCAAAATATAACAAATCATTAAAAAATGGACTACCTAGCATAGTGGCCGTATTAAGATGAATGCCCAATGTTTGTTCTGAACCTAGCGGGATGAAGGTAGCAGCATCAATAGCATATCTCTGAAAATTATATTCACTCCCACTAAATTTGTTTCCAATGAATATTTCACCTTCTATAAAACAGCCTTTTGTCGGATTAAATATAAAGTCCCTGCTGTCATATTGTGCAACAATTCCGAACCCTCCAACTCTTCCACCTTGTTTACCTTCGATAGGGTTACTATCTAAAATTCCTCCTTGTTTGAAATCAAATATTTTTGCATTATCAAACCGATACCGTGCACCTACAAAAAAATCTCCTAACCTTCGGAGACAATCAATTCTAAAACGAGGATAATCCGCCTTGTAAGTTTCCCGATTTTCTTTTAACGACGTATTTCCAATGCCATAAAAATTGTATAAATAAATAAAATAGCCAATTTCACCCTTCACCTTCCATTTATTGTGATATCTATATAATTCAAATGGAATTATGAAATTGACTTGTTTATTTTGCGTATAGTTTGCAGTAAATTGTATTTGACTTGGATTAGAATCGTGCCTTTCATCTTTAAATCTAAAAGTATAAAGGCCTACAGCACCAAATCCCCATCTAGTCTCTGGCAAATAAAAAACAAAAGGATAAATAAAAAACTGATTTTGGTTAATAGTGTCCTGCGTAGTTTGGCTCGAATCGCTTTGTGCTATTGTCTTATTGCTATAAAAGCAAAAGAAGAAAATAAAAATACAAAAAGCTGTTTTAAAGTTTATGGCCAATTTTGTAGCATTTAGCAGATGATAGGTAAACAGAATTGAATATTCAACATATTACTTTGTATTATCATTATTACTACACATTGTCTAAAACTAAAAAAGGTGTACACAAATGATGTGCACACCTTGATATATCTTACCTTAATTAAAAACTAATTAAAGGCTATTGACGAACTTAGTAAGCTTAGATTTAAGATTCGAAGCTTTATTCTTGTGCCAAGTATTTTTCTTTGCAAGTCTATCGACCATACTTATTACTTTTGGCAAAAATATTTCTGCTTCTTTTTTATCAGTAAGTAATCTCAATTTTGCAATTGAAGTTCTAGCAGACTTTTTATAATATCTGTTTCTTAATCTTATCTTGATATCCTGACGGATTCTTTTCTTTGACGATTTGTGCTGTGCCATAAATCTTTATTTTTGAATCATTTTTCTTAAATGGAGTGCAAAAGTATATCTTTTAATTTACATCAAAAAACATTTTCCATAAAAATACTAATAAATATTTCATTTTAGACCACAATTAGCATGATTTTTACAAATTTAAGTTAAAAAGTGTGTTTATCTTTCAACTATAAATTCGATTATTTGTACTTTTGCAATCGTTTTTAGACAATTTTACCAATTTTTAGTAATGTTTAGCTTGTCAAAATAACATTCCTATTTTTTTATATACCAAAAAGCTTGATTTTTAGTTTAGATTCCAATTGTTTTCAATAAAAAATAATAACAAATTAAACCCATGAAGGATTATTCTTACATATTTAATGCCCACCCAGCATACATTGAGTCCATCTACCAAAATTATCAACAAGATCCTACATCAGTAGACGAAGGATGGAGAGTTTTTTTTGATGGATTTGAATTTAGTGCAAATGGCCATAGCAACCCAGATGCTGAAGGACAGTCAGGAGAGAGAAATATTTCTACCAAAGAATTTGGTGTAATGTCTATTATACATGGATTCAGAAGCAGAGGACATCTACTTGCAACTACAAACCCAATAAAACAACGTAAAGACAGAAGACCACATTTAGATTTAGCCGATTACGCACTAGAAGATAGCGATCTAAATAAAGTTTTTTCTGCAGGAGAGGAAATTGGACTAAAAAATGCAACGCTTGCTCAGATTCTGGACAAACTTCGTATTACTTATTGTGGAAACTTAGGTATAGAGTTTGCACATATTGAAAATAGAGAGAAAAGAATGTGGATGCGTGACAAAATTGAAAACAGAGTTTTCGATGGTAGTTACGGTCTATCACTTGATAAGAAAAAACAAATTCTCAAAAAACTGAATGGCGCTGTCATATTCGAGAAATTCTTGCATACTAAATATGTAGGACAAAAAAGATTTTCCCTTGAAGGTGGCGAAACAACTATTGCGGCACTGGATGCAATCATCAATAGGGCAGCAGATGACAAGGTAGAAGAAGTAGTCATAGGTATGGCACATAGAGGACGTCTAAACGTACTGGCCAATACTATGGCAAAAACTTACGATCAGATATTTAATGAATTCGAAGGAACAGCCATATTAGACCAAAGTTTCGGTGACGGTGACGTAAAATACCACTTAGGTTTTTCTTCACAAGTTACCACACCATCAGGAAAGTTGGTACATATGAAACTGGCTCCCAACCCATCACATCTAGAAGCCGTAAATCCTGTGTTAGAGGGTTTCACTAGAGCAAAGGCAGACCTACTTTATGGTAGTGATTATGATAGAATCCTACCTATACTTATACATGGAGATAGTGCGGCAGCTGGACAAGGTATCGTGTATGAAACAGTGCAAATGAGCCAATTAGATGGATATTACACAGGTGGTACCATCCATTTTGTAATCAATAATCAGATAGGATTTACAACGAATTATGATGATGCTCGTTCATCTACTTATTGTACTGCTGCGGCTAGTCTAGTTCAAGCGCCAGTATTCCACGTAAATGGTGACGATCCAGAAGCAGTGATTTTTGCTGCTGAACTTGCAGTAGAATACCGTCAAAAATTTAATAATGACGTATTCATTGATATGGTATGTTATAGAAGACATGGACACAATGAAGGAGATGATCCGAAATTTACACAGCCACAAATGTATGAACTCATTGATGCACACAAAAACCCAAGAGAGATATACCTTCAGAAACTTATAGAAAGAGGCGATGTAGATCCTAAAGCAGGGGAAGAACTCGAACAAAGTTTCTGGGCTGACTTGCAAGATAGATTGGACAGGGTAAAACAAAAAACACTTCCATACATATATCAGGAGCCAGAGCAAGCATGGAGACAGCTCAAAAAGACACTAAATGTAGCGGATATAGTCAATCCTGCGACAGGCATTACCAAAAAAGATGCAGACAAAATCCTTAAGCATCTGATGACGATTCCAGAAGGATTCTCTGCACTCTCAAAAATAAACAGACTCCAAAAATCCAAAAAAGAACTTCTTGATAAAAAAGTTCTAGATTGGTCATTTGCAGAGTTGATGGCTTATGGTTCACTGATGCTTGAAGGCAAAAACGTGAGAATGAGTGGTCAAGATGTTAAAAGAGGTACATTCTCTCATAGACATGCGGTATTTTTTGACGAAAAAACAAACGAAGAGTACAATAGACTTAATACGTTAGATGGAGCCAATGGTAAATACATGATTTACAATTCACTTTTGTCAGAATTTGCAGTATTGGGCTTTGAATATGGGTACTCGCAAGCATCTCCTGACAATCTTACTATTTGGGAAGCTCAGTTTGGTGATTTCTATAATGGGGCACAAACCATCGTCGATCAATTTATCTGCTCTAGTGAAAGTAAATGGCAGAGAATGAGTGGTTTGGTCATGTTATTGCCACACGGTATGGAAGGACAAGGTCCTGAACACTCTAGTGCAAGAATGGAGAGATTTTTACAGAATTGTGCAAATTTCAACTGGTTTATCTGTAATGTCACTACGCCAGCGAATTTTTTCCATATGATAAGGAGACAATTGGCTCTACCATATAGAAAACCATTGATACTGATGTCGCCAAAATCATTGTTGAGACATCCAGAATGTATCAGTAGCATGGATGAATTTGTAGGTAAGACATCTTTCCAAGAGATCATCGCTGACGAGACCGTCAAAAAAGCAAAAAGAGTCTTATTCTGTTCAGGTAAGTTGTATTATGAATTGAATGAGTATAGAAATGCAAATAACATTAAAGATGTCGCTATCGTAAGGATAGAACAATTGTATCCACTACCAGAAGTAGAAATACGTAAAATCATGAAACAATATGGTAAAGCGGAATGCTACTGGGTACAAGAAGAGTCGGCAAATATGGGCGCATGGTCATACTTGATGACATATTTCAGAAAAGACCCTATCGAACTTATCGCTAGAAAAGCAAGTGCTTCGCCAGCTACAGGATTCAAAAAAATCCACGATCAGCAACAAGAAGAATTAATTAAATCAGCTTTTGGTGTTTCTTAATATAAACAACATAAGTAAAGTCCTTATCTTATCAGGCCTTTTGATGTCACTAATAGGTAAAACTTTTTTTGGTATCGAATGGCTTGATATGGTAGGTTATTCTATAATTTTAATTGGCTTAGTTTGGGCCAAAAATGATATCATTGAAGGAAATGAAGACTATGGAAAATACATTTACTATACTTTGCTGGTGCTATTTCTTTTTATTGTATTTGGTAAATGGTTTGGGTTTTAAGTAATTGATATCAAGTTTCACAAGCGTTTTTAATCATTTTTATTTTTGAAATAAAAAACCAGCATCTAGACCAAACAAAACATCTTGTTGAGATAAAGTAAGGTTTGGTGTTATTCTAAATTTATTAATAATTAAATTCAATTCAAAACCAATAGCAATAAAACTATTATTGTTAGAATAAAATGTACTTGGTAGCACCGTTCTTAAAATGCTAAAAGCTGGTGCGATCTTTACGGATTCATGAGTTCTATTAATAAACGACAATCCCACTCCATAAGAAAAAACGGTATTTTCCAACCCCGAAATCGCAATAATTATAGGAACATTCAAGCCTCCCCTCGCGTTTTGCCGTTTTATAATACAATAACTTGCAGAACCGTTACTTACACCTTCTTCATTGCTTAAAAATGTCCTATTAAACCCTAGGGTAAACCTTCCATTTACAGTATATTCAAAATGAATGGCATAAGCATCCACAGTTTTTATTTGTTCTGAAAAAAGCCCAAATCCTCCTGAAAAACCATTCTTACCTTTATCGAATAAATAATTTTGTCCCTGTAATGATACACTCACAAAAATTGCAAATAATAAAATAGTCATAATCTTCATATTCATTCTTTTCCTTTTTATAGATTTAAAAATTAAATTTCCGTACGTACTCCATATAATCCGTTTTGGGTGGGTCTATCAGTCCTAGTTCTCTTCCCATGGTAACCAACTGTCCTCTATGGTAGCTTCCATGATTTACCACATGTTGTAAAATATGAGCTATAGTCGCAGATCCTGTATCTTTGGACAATAAAGTATAGGCAATCACATCATGCAAGGACGTTTCTGGTAGGTCATTTAAAAATGTGATGTAATCTTTTGAATGGTTTAGGAGTATTTCGGCTACAAACTTTGTGTCTTTACCTGCACAAACTTCTAGTAAATTTTGGAAAGGCTCACCTTTTATTCTCTTCATCCATATACATTCTGCTACCCAAATGTGCTCTAAAGTTTTGTGAAGTGTAGGGAAACTACTATTAACTGTGGCAGTCATTAACACAGGATCTTTACTAAGTAACCAATCAGTCTTTTGGGTATTTGCCCAAAGGTTAAAGTTAATATAAGATAATAGATGAGATTTAAGCGTCATTGTTTTGTCGTTTATAGATGTATAGAGCCGTAAAAGTAAAAAGAAATTCGATGGGTACTAATATTTTTTTTCTGAACCAAAAGATTCATTTATACCTGTTACAAAATTCCTTCATCGGCAAAACTATAATAAGAGTTCTCTGCAATGATGATGTGGTCACTTACGACCATATCAAATAATCGGGCTGCTTCTTTGACTTTATTGGTAAGATTAATGTCTTCGGACGATGGCTTAAGATTTCCTGATGGATGATTATGACACAAAATTATTGAAGCTGCAAAATGATCCAAAGCACATTTCATCATGATGCGAATGTCAGCGACCACACTATGCACACCACCACGACCAATAGATTGTTTATGTATCACCTTATTGGCCCGATTGCAAAGGATGATCCAAAACTCTTCATAAGGTAAATCAGATAGCAAAGGATAAAAAATCTGAAAGGCATCTCTACTAGATCTTATGGCAACTTTTTCAAGCGGATCTGTATCTTGTCTTCTGCGTCCTAGTTCAAGAGCTGCTATGATATTGATGGCTTTGGCTTCGCCTACGCCTTTGTAGTTTTTGACAAGATCTTTAATAGATATCTTGCCGAGTTCATTAAGATTATTCTTATGATCATTAAGTATGCGTTTGCTGAGCTCGACTGCGGACTCACCACGAGAGCCTGATCCTAGGATGATAGCCAAAAGCTCCGAATCAGTGAGACTTTGACGACCTTTGGAAAGCATTTTTTCTCTAGGTCTGTCGTCTATGGACCAAGATTTTATGGAATTTAATTTTGACTCATCAGTAGCCATAGTTAATATTTTCTCTTTCTATCAATTCATTTTTTATATCAAAAATCATATCAGGAAACTAACTATTTCCTGATATGATTCTATATTTTAACCTATTTTCTCATATTACAATCCTCACACCAAAGCCAATGCCTGATCTAAGTCCTGAATCAAATCATCCACATCTTCAATACCTACACTCAGTCTTATCAACGAATCTGTCAAGCCTACTTTCAACCTTTCTTCTCTCGGGATCGATCCATGTGTCATACTTGCTGGATGCCCAATCAATGACTCAACACCACCCAAAGACTCTGCCAATGAAAAATAATGTGTCCCACTCAACACCTTGCGAGCACTGACTTCACTATTGTCTGCAAGGTCAAAGGATACCATTCCACCGAACATTCTCATCTGTTTTTTGGCAACATCATGTCCAGGATGACTCTCAAACCCCGGATAATATACTTGAGACACCTTATTATGTTGGTTGAGAAACTCAGCTATTTTTGCTGCATTTTGACATGCTCGTTCTAGCCTAATGTGTAGTGTTTTTATTCCTCTTAACACTAGAAAACAATCTTGTGGCCCAGGCACTGCACCTACTGCATTTTGTAAAAAATGTAGCTGAGCTGCAAGTTCTGCTGTCTTTGTAATGACTGCTCCATGAATGACGTCAGAATGACCTCCTAAATATTTTGTTGCAGAATGTACTACGATATCCGCTCCTAGATCTAATGGATTTTGCAAATATGGTGATGCAAATGTATTGTCCACACAGACCAAAATATTTTTATCTTTTACGTGATCGCATACAGCTTTGATATCGATGATATTGAGCATAGGATTCGTTGGTGTTTCTACCCATATCATCTTTGTTTTCGGAGTAATCAATGCGTCCAATTTATCAAGGTTGCTGATTCCTGCAAATTGGAATTTTATACCGTACTTACCGAAGACCTTAGTCATGATACGATAAGATCCACCGTAAAGATCATCTGTGGCAATAACTTCATCACCAGGATTGAGCAATTTCAGTACGCTATCCATGGCAGCAAGTCCACTACCAAAACAAATGGCATCGGCACCATTTTCGAGAGCTGCTAGATTCTTTTCTAATACTGCTCTTGTTGGATTCTGAGTACGCGCATATTCATAACCCTTGTGATCTCCTGGTGCTGCTTGCACGTAGGTAGATGTCTGATAAATAGGTGTCATGATGGCACCTGTAGATGGATCTGGTTCGATACCAGCATGAATTACTTTTGTTCCAAATTTCATTGGTATATTTATTTAAATGGTCAAGTTGATATTTCTATTTTATCAATTGGAAAAACTGAAATATCTTTGGTTAAGGTATAATTAGTAGCTACAAAGGTAAGGATATTTGTCAAATAATCAGACTTCAAAACAGTATGAGCTTAACGTTGTTTGTTATTTTTTAAATACATGAATTAGTCAACATGTCCAATATAAGCTTAACCAATACTTTCACAGACACTCTCTCAGCAGATCCTGAACTCGCCAATTTTCCAAGACAAGTACAAAATGCTTGTTACTCTTGGGTTAAACCAAAAGGAATGGCCAATCCACAGATGATTATCTTTAGCGAAGAATTGGCTCATGATCTTGATATTCCCTTAGATGTCTGCAAAAGTCAAACTTTCACAGACATCATGACTGGCAATCAACTCGCTGAGAATAGCAAGCCTTATGCTATGTGCTATGGTGGCCATCAATTCGGTAACTGGGCGAATCAACTAGGAGATGGACGAGCAATAAATCTTGGTGAAATCCCTACCAAAAATGGACTTCAAAATTTACAATTAAAAGGTGCCGGACCAACGCCATATTCACGAACTGCCGACGGTTTTGCAGTACTGCGCTCTTCTGTAAGAGAATTTCTATGTAGTGAAGCTATGTTCCATTTGGGTGTACCTACTACGAGAGCTCTATCCCTTACACTTACAGGTGAAGATGTATTAAGAGATATGATGTATAATGGAAATGCAGCTTACGAAAAAGGTGCTGTCGTTTGTAGAGTTTCACCAGCGTTTATCAGATTTGGTAATTTTGAAATTCTGGCAGCACGTAAGGATTTTGACAATCTTAAGAAGCTGTTGGATTTTACAATAAATCAATACTTTCCACATTTGACTAAAAATGAAAATTTGTATCTTTCATTTTTCAAAGAAGTAAGCGAAAAAACATGCGACATGATCGTCCATTGGCAACGAGTGGGCTTTGTACATGGCGTGATGAATACAGATAACATGTCCATACTAAGTGAAACTATTGATTATGGGCCTTATGGATGGATGGACAATTATGACCCTGATTGGACACCAAATACAACTGACCTACCAGGAAAAAGATATAGATTCGGCAATCAACCTATTATTGCTCAATGGAATTTATTAAAACTTGCCAATGCAATATTTCCTTTGATGACTGACCAAGAAGAAGCATTATCCCAAACAATTCAAGATTTCAGAATTCAATATGCGTCAAAGTATCAAGTCATGATGAAAAACAAACTAGGGCTTTACGTTGATCAAGATTCTGACGAAAGTCTCATTTACGAACTAGAACAAATGCTAAAAACCGCTGAAGTAGATATGACAATATTCTTCAGATTGTTATCAAATGTAAACAAGAATACAGATATTTCTTTGATTATTGACGCGCTAAGTCCATCTTTTTACCAAGATGATATTGATGATGATGCAGAAGCAAAAATTACTTCTTGGTTTGAAAAATATCTAAACAGACTAGGTGTTGAAGTGACCACAAATGAAGAACGTCAGACCAAAATGAACATCACAAACCCAAAATATGTACTGAGAAACTACATGGCACAACTTGCTATAGATGAAGCAGATAAAGGTAATTATGGTCTTATACACGAATTGCACCAACTACTTAAAGGACCATATGATGAGCAAACGGAACATGAAAAGTGGTTTGCTAAAAGACCTGATTGGGCTAGGCAAAAAGTTGGCTGCTCTATGCTGTCGTGTAGTTCTTAATCTTATAATTTTTTGAAAAACTTGCCCATATCCGTACTTATCGATATATGATTGACAGCACCTGCTACGTGGTGATAACCAACACCATAATCAAGTTTGAATGCATTTATTTTAATACCAAAGCCTAAAGAGAAACCAGCCAAACTTCTAAAACTTGTCAGTGATAACTCCTTCCTGCGTAAATGGTTGTACCCAGCTCTCAGCCTTAGGTTTTCATTTCTACCTAATAGAAATTCACCATTAAAAATAATATGCCTAAAAACGTTATCAACAGCTTCTCCAAACTTATTTTCTTTTGGTGCTTCCCCAAATATATCCGTAGTCTCGACTTTGTCAGGATCGTCATATCTAACATTGGCTCTATGTAATTGATGTCCTATAATGGAAAATCTAAACGGTAAATATTTCAATCTTTTTGAAATACCAATCTGTACATCCAATGGTGTACCAAAGTTCGTCCCTGTATAGCTAGTCAGTTCAGCACCTATGTTTTTGACAACAAAGGAGATAATAAAACTTGATGAATCCTTGCCATAATTCAATCCAAGATCTGCTAGTACACCTGTAGAAGAATAAGATTCCAAATTACTGAATACACCTTTTAAGTTTGCTCCAACAGTAATTCTATCTGCTACTTTTTTGGAAGCACCAAGCACAAATGCTGTCTCACCAGCAGAAAATGCGCCTGTTTGTGTACCTAAATTATCAGCTGCCACAAAATCTCCATAACTAATATATTGGACACCAAAATGTGCCGTAACACCAAGATTACTTAATGTTCTCCCATAAGAAACATATCCATTACTTATCCCAGCAAAATGAAAATTATGGGAAAAAGAGATTCGATTATGCATTTTTTTATTTAGAGATGCTGGATTGGACAATGCTAAAGTCACATCTTCATCTTGGACACTAATCAGACTTCCACCTAAGGCAGTAATTCTTGCTGATGCAGGAAGGTTTAAAAACTCATATGCATTCGTTCCACCAATCTGACCAAAAAGTACAATTGAGAAAAACGAAAAAGATGTAAATAAAAGTAATTTGATCAATCTCATATTTTTACCGTATCTACATTAATTTCTGGCATTCCTGGCTTCCAAATAGTCCTACAAATGGCTAATGTATCGCATTTCATTATTTTAATCGGACCTCCTAGAGAGTCAAATTGATATAAAATACCATATTCGTTATCACCATTTCTGTAGGTACCTTTCCAGTGAACTTTACCATTCTCGTGATATTCAGTAAAAGGACCATTTTCAGTGTTATTTTCCATCGATACTTCCTCTTTTATACTCCCTGATGGATAATATACTTTTATCGCTCCTAGTATCATATTGTCTTTATACTCTTTTTCTAGCTCAAGTACTCCAGACTCAAAATAAGATTTGTATGGTCCATTCATAACACCTTTGTCATCATAGGTTTCCTCGATTTCAACTTTACCATTTGGGTGGTAAATAATTCTTTTACCTGTTAAGACTCCATTGATGTAAGTCGCTTCTTCGTGGATTTTCCCATCATCGTAGAATGCGGTATATTTTCCATGTTTTTCACCTTCTTTGTTGACTTCGTAAGATTCTGTAACTTTACCTGAGTCATTTTTTATTTCTACTTTAGAGTTTGAACATGAAGCAAGTGTTGCCAAAAAAGTTAAGATTACTAAATATTTTATCATTTTGCGGTTTTTACTAAATTGATCAAAGATAAGGAAATACTAAAAATTTAAAACGCAGAAAATTCATATTTGGTATGTTAAAAAATAAAAAAGAGCTGACAAAATAAAATTCATCAGCTCTTTTTAATATTTAATAGACTTCAATTAAAATTAAAAGAAAGTCGCTCTATTGTCATCAATTTTTACTGTCTTCTTGATAGCTTCCATTAACCTAAAATTAACTTGACTTCTTACAGCTTGAGTTTGTTGCATTTTCTGCATGAATCCACCTTGTTCAGGACTTGCAGGTGTCTTAGTAGCTACTTTTACTACATACACACCATTGCTTCCAACGATAGGCTCTGTTACAGCACCTGCAGCTAATGCAAATGATTTACCGATTACTAATGGTTCTTGACCACCGTCAGGGAATGCACCTCTACCGAATGTAATGTTTTCTGCTAGACCTTGTGTAAGTCCAAATGATGTTGCTATAGCTGTGATATTTGTACCAGAAATTTTAGATTTGATTTTTTCTCCTTTCTTTTTATTTCTGATCAATGGCTCAATGGTTTCTTTTATTGACTCCACAGAAGCTACACCTGGTTTATCAATAGATTTAAGGGCAACTACTACATATTTACTATCTACATAATTTGCAGCATCTGTATAAATATGAACATCTGGAGAAACATCACCTACATTGGTATCATCATCAAAAGCCCACTTTACAATATCTCTAGAAGTCTGACCTAACCCAAGGTTACCTACAGTGAAATCATTTTTCTTTAGTCCACCTACCGTTTCTACCTTCATAGAGTCAACAATTAATTTAGTAAGGTCTTCTATTTTCTTAGTACCTTCTAATGCAGAAACAACTTTGTCTAAAATTGCATTTTGTGTACCTTCTGAAGGTATAATTGCTTGTGCAAGGTATGCTACATTATATTTAAGTTCATTTGATTTGTAAATCAAGTTATTTACTTTTATCAAATGTACACCAAACTGTGTTGTAACAGTATAAAGACTTCCTACTTTACCATTAAATACAGCATCATTAAACTCTGGCACCATAGCACCTGGAGCAAAAGAACCTAGATCTCCTCCTTTTGATGCAGAACCTGGATCTTGACTGTTTGCAGTCGCAGCGTCAGCAAATGTTACACTTCCGCTATTGATTAATGTTTTGATACTATCTATGTATGCTTGTGCAGCAACTAATTGCATTGGATCACCATTTGCTACAGATCTCAATATATGTGATGCTTTTGCAGAGTCAGCTATTACCTTCTTACCAACAAGTTTTGCAACTACATAAGCATTATTATCTATATAAGGTCCATAAACTTGTCCTACTGATAATGACTTTACGGTATCTTTAAGTGGCCCAGTAAGGTCATCTGATTTTACGTAATTGCTACCATAAAACCCATTATTATTTAAAGCAAATAAAGAATCATTTGTACTAGCAGCAAATTGGGTAGCTAATACACTAAGTTCTTCTTTAATTTTCATTGAATCTTCTTGTGTCGCTTTCACATCATAGACAACATAAGACAAATTTCTTACTTCCTCTTTATTGGTATACTTTACCTCATTTTCTTTAATGTAAGCTGCAAAGTCTTCATCTGTAAGCGCTACTTCAGTATCAGCGATGGTTTCGAAAGGTATCCTTACGTACTCTAATGTTGCTGACTCGTTGTTAATCTTATCAAGAGTCTCAGCTTGCCAAGTAGGTGTATAAAGTGATTTTGATACCAAATTTACTAATTTAGTCTGCTTCTGAGTTTTAATTACTTGTTTTCTCAATTCATTAAAAGATGCTGCAAACTCAGGATTTGAAACTTTACCTTCATCAATTGCTGTTTTGATTTCATTCAATTGATTACGATCTACCTGACCTGTTTGTGGATTTCTATAGAAACTTTGTACTACAGGGCTTAGATTTGCACCGAACTCTAATTCCGTTAATTCTTCACCACTTACGTCAATACCATTTTCGCCAGCAATATCTGTTACTATGGCATTTTCAACATAATAATTCCATAAAGAGCTCTTTTTTGAATATTGATCACCAGAACCACCATAAAGCGCAGATTCTGCCTTTTGGAAATCGATGTAATCAATTTTTTGACCCGCTACTTCTCCTATAGTCGTTCTTGAGCCAAAACTACCTCTATTACTTGCACTCGTCATGTCCATAAGGATAAATCCTCCTAATGCTACTGCTAAAAGCACAATAACAAGCCACATGTTGTTTCTGATCTTACCTATTAAAGCCATAGTATTCTATTGAATTTTAATGTCTGTTTAACGTTAATATAATAGCTTATTCCTACTTTTGAGGAAAAGCGCCACAAAGGTAAATTATTTAAAGCTATTTCCAAATTTCACCTGTCAATTTCCAAGTATATTTATTAAAAATTGGTTAATGTTCTTAATTATCCATACTTTTTACTCAGAAATATCATTAAATTGGGTACAAAAGATATTTAAATCATTCAAATTGGACCATTTATCTTTTTTGATTCCATGTTTTCTATGGAAAGTTTGTGCTACAACTTCTCTATTTTTGACTCATATGTTGTGCAGCCGCATCTAGTTCTTCGTAAAACTCTAGTCCTTTTTTACGGATAATTGCGTCTTTTACAAATTTGTAGATAGGCATCTTTTCTTCTTTGCCTTTGGCACAGGCTGCTGAACAAATATCCCATCGATCATAATTCCACGCTTCAAACCCGATAATGTCATTGCTTGATATTCTAATTGGATAGAGATGGCATGACACTGGTTTTTGAAACGGAATTTTCCCTTCGTACCATGTTTTTTCAATGCCACATATAGATATTCCTAATTCATTTTTTGTCAAAAACACACAAGCTCCGTCTGGCAAACAACTAGTTCCTAATACTTTTGGTTCCTTGTAAAATGTCAAAGCTCCATGATTGTCTATAAACTCAATTGATTCCGCAGTAAGGTTCGATTTAATGACATCTAAATATTGATGAATAATTTTTTCCTCTTCAGCATCGACGGGTGCGCCATAATCGCCTTCATGACAACATGCGCCTTTACAAGCAGTGAGATTGCAATGGAATTGTTCCTCTATGATTTCTTCACTTATCAGTGTATCTTGAATCACTAACATAATATTCGTTTCTTTTAAAAGTGTGATTGCAAATAATCCTGAATGGAAAAGTTTGCTTACAGTACTATTTTACAAAAATCAAACCAACAATTATTTGATCTCTGCTTTTAGCCTATCTAAATCTCTGATCAGTAATCTCTTCCTATCAAAATGAATGATGTTTTCATTTTTTAATTCGTTGAGTACCATTGTTACAGTTTGCCTTGATGTGGCAGTGATATTTGCAATATCCTGATGCGTAATAAAATTTCTTAATACCCATTCATATCCCATTCTCTGACCACTTTTTTCTAGACTTAGAATAATGAACTCAATGATACGTGTCCTAGAATCCTTAAATACAAGCGACTCCAATCTTTGTTCCATTTCGTGTACTCTAGCACCCATCATTTTCATAATCAGTATACTAAGTCCAGAATGATTTTTCATCTGCTTCTTGACTTCTTCCAATTTTATAGGGATAATTTCAGAATCTTCTATAGCTTGCGCAAAATCCTTCCTAGATGTTTCTCCAATCATAGCTAATTCGCCAAAGACGTCACCTTTCTGGAGTATCGTGTGCGCTACTTCCTTGTCATTTTCGCGATAACTACCTATTTTTATTTTACCTGAGATGATAAAAAATATCTTGTCAGAGCTGTCTTCAGGCATGTAAACATAATCACCTTTTTTAAAATTGACTACGTTATTTATTTGTGTACCGCCATTCATTTTGGTTTGACTGAATAGGTCATCCAGGTCTTTATTTTCAAGGAACCAAAAAGATTTATCAGACATGCAAAAAATTATAGCGACATTAAAATTTACTGATTGTAAACGTTTGATAATAGTTTTGGTTTAAAATCAAAATTTTGTTGGTCTATTTACATTACCAAAGGACTATTATTTGATTGCCTTCCTTATTTACTCCTATTTTTTTCCCACGTCCAAGCAGTGCTCATAATATCGTCTACGCCATATTTTGGTTCCCAACCTAGCAATTGTTTGGCTTTGGTATGATCAGAAAATATAGCCATGATATCGCCTGCTCTTCTGCCCCCTATTTCATATTGAAGAGCCACGCCACTCACTTTCTCAAAAGCTTTAATAATTTCAAGTACAGTAAGGCCGTTTCCAATGCCAATATTAAAAACTTCTGTTTGGATATTCTGTTTCCCGTCAAATACATATTGAAGCGCCAAAGTATGTGCTCTCGCCAAATCGCAAACATGGATGTAGTCTCTTATGCAACTGCCATCTCGAGTAGGATAATCATTGCCAAAAACCGTCATCTTATTTCTTTTACCAATAGCTGTTTCTGTAATAACAGGTACAAGATTTTGCGGAGGATTAGATGGAGATTCACCTAGTAAGCCACTTGGATGGGCGCCAGCAGGATTAAAATATCTCAATAAAATGCTTTTTGTATCAGAGTTTTTCATACAATCCATGATGATCTGCTCTCCTACTTGCTTCGTACGACCATAGGGCGATGCAGCTTCCATTAACGGCGTATTTTCATCCACTGGGCTTTGGGTTACATCTCCATAAACAGTACAGCTAGAGCTAAATATAAAGCTTTTGACGTTATATTTAATACTCAGGTCAATGACGTTGATAAGCGACTCTAGATTATTTCTAAAGTATAAAACAGGTTTCTCCACCGACTCCCCTACCGCTTTTAGTGCTGCAAAATGGATGACTCCAGAAATATCTGGATGCTGTATAAAAATAGCTTCGCTTGCGTTTTTATCGCATAAATCTACATGAAAGTACGGTACTGAAACACCAGTAATTTCTTTTACTGCGATGAGTGATGAACGATCAGAATTTATACCATTGTCAGCACAAACGACATCATAACCAGACTCTATTAAATCTATTATTGTATGACTGCCTATATACCCCGTACCACCTGTAACCAATACTTTTGCTTTCATTTCGATTATTTTATTTTGCTTGTTTCACATGCATCATTGCCAAACTTGATGAACTTGATGGTGCAAAAGTAATAAATATTCTCAAGCCTTGTAAAATCAGGAGTCTGTACTTTCGAATAAATAGCACTCTAATGATTTTACAATCA
The DNA here is from genome assembly GCA_035299145.1 of Saprospiraceae bacterium. GTDB lineage: Bacteria > Bacteroidota > Bacteroidia > Chitinophagales > Saprospiraceae > OLB9. The sequence goes on along the minus strand of DATGWZ010000017.1, from coordinate 6,171 downwards.
ACTTTTGTCCAGTGTTTTAAAAAATTATTAGGTACTATCTGGGAGTAAATGTCATTGATTGTCAAATAGATTGATATAGTATTTGCCTTGTACCAGACCGCTGTACTTTACATCAGTGAGACGCGTTAGTAGCATATAAAATTATATGTTTAAGATCATATCAAATGTGTGTTCACCTGACTTTGGACTTTTTACTCATAAAAGAAAACATTGATTAGACCAATTAAAATTAAAAATTATAACTTAGTAAACATGCTTGTTAATCTTCCATAGTTAGTATGTAACACAATAAAGTAATGCCCAGAATAAATACTTTGAATACTAATTCCATCAATATCATTAATGTTGTTATGATGTAAAACTAATTTTCCTGTGGAAGTATAAATCTCCACTAAATTAACTTTAACATTGTCATCAATTAGCCAATTTAATTGGTCAGTCGTTGGGATTGGAAATACTTTAAAATCTAACTCTTGACGATCATAAGTAAAGACGGGCAATACAATAGATGTACTAACGGTATTGGTAATTACTGGTTTGTTATAATCAAAGTATATGTAAGCAGTATTCTTAAAATTATCTCCCAACTTAGAGTCTCCGTTCATTTTTATGGAATAAACAATGTACCCGTGAGATAAGGCTTCATTAGAAAAACTATCAATAAGATTAATCTCAGGGAAATAAAAATCTAAAACATTATTCTCTTTAAGGTGCCACTCTACTTGATGTGAAGTCGAAATAATTTTCAATGTCCGAATATCAAATTTATAATCTAGCGTATCAATAACCCGCACAAATTCTGCTGGATAATTTCCAGTATTTTGAAATCTAATTTTATATACCATTTCATTATTATTGAGTCCTTGATTAACAGGAATATCAGACGCTGGCGAGGCAGCCTTATCATTAGGGTCATAGCTACCAACGACAATGACATCCTCACTAGCTATATTGTTATCAGGATCGACATCAACTCCAGAATCAATGGAAACGTCACAATTGAATGGCAATATCTTACCAATTACTGTATTTGGATCCAAACGAAAATCAATTAAAATTTCCAGCTTTTCATGTGGCCCTAATACAATATTTTCAAATAACACTGAATTATTAGAACTGAGAGTGTAAGGATATGTAGAACTAATCAATTGTAATAAAGGATCATACTGTAGCGTAACATCTGAATTGATAGGAGATTCAAGATATGATAAATTCTCAACAACGATGAGCATTGAGCCTTTAAATCCTGGTCTAAAAACACCAATATTATGAATACTAACGCCTATATCTCGTACATTCTTATCAAAGAAAAGACCCAACTCGGTCCTGGTGTCAGGGTTTGAAAAATCTAGCGGACCATTGGTCGCTTTGGCATGCTTTGGTACTATAGTTGATATTTTGTTACCAGCAATAATTCTTGATAAAAACTCGACCTCTCCATTTTGATCGGTTGACGTGACGATACTGTTTAATGAAGTTGCAACATTTATATTCTCCACCCCTGATTCACTAGTTTCTTTAATACCATTTTGATTTTCATCTTCAAAGACAAGACACTTGAAATACCCAGCATTTAATTCGCTGAGTGATCTTCGATAAACATGACAATTAGTAGATGCGAAGATCTCATCATTAATAACTGTCAAATCACCAATAAATTTATTAGGTATGCCATCGTCAAACTGCTCCCAAGTTTCACCATTATTAAAGGAAATATGGATACCTTGCCCAAAATAGCTACCAATCAGTACATTCTTGTACACTACAAAGTCACTAAAATCTCGATTTATTCCCCAGGAGTTGAAGACTGGAGGTGACTTTAAAAGTGTCCATTGAAGGTTGGAAGGGTTGTACTTATAGATGTCTGCTGAATAACCACCTATATAAATATCTCCAGAATTAGAAATTTGGACAAAATATATCAGTCTGGCTCCTGGTAGATTTACATTAAAAGACACTCTATTCCAGCTGACTGCATCTTTTGAGTAAAATAGTTCGTCTTCATCATTAAAGACGATATAATACCCATTAGAATAGGATGTATAATAATCAAATTTTTCGCTCGAAAAGGTTATTGAATCCCATGACATTCCCTTGTCTTTTGAATAATATACACACTTATCATAACTATCTGTTCCTATGAGCAAATCGTTACAGTGCTTGAACTCATCATATCCAACAAAAGGAACATTTAAGTCACGAATTTTTTGTGATAGCGTGTCTACTACTTCAAAATCGGGCCATTTCCTAATAATTAATTCATTTTCGTTTATAAATCCATAATAATCATTGTCATAATCTACATTTAATTTTAACCATTGATTAGAATTAGATTGAAAGTAATCGTAATTAGAGTTAGGATTCCAAAGCTTGTTATTGATGTTTTCATAAGCATATCTGGTAGATTTCAGATTGGTGGTAATTTTTTGCTCTGAAGCATTCGGATTATAAAAATTTAATCTATATATATCTGTATTATTGTAATATTGATAATACAGATATTCTCTGTTAAAAAATACCTTATCAGGAGAATTATTTAATATTGAATATAAATCTATTCTTTTAACTTCATTTAAATTGGCATCATACATTTGTAGAGTGTAGGAATCAAATGAAAATATCGTATCGTGGCTGTATGATACATCAGTATAAGAAATATTAATATTTTTATCAGGCAATATTATAAAACTATCGTTTACCAATTTAAAATTTCTTATTGAATCACTTCCAGTTTGGGTTAAAAATAAATTTAATTCATTTCTATAAAAGTTTAAATACTCATCATCGCTAGCTTTTATAATTGTATCAAAAGTGGTATAGTTTTTTGTTTTTAATAAAAAATTGTAATTGCCAATATAATGGCTATTATCAATATGAAAAATACTTGTTGAATATTGATCAATTTGAATTGAGTCAAAGAGAATGGTATGATCAAGGAAGTACAAACGATCAAGACTACCAGTAGTAATTGTGTCATTGTGGTAATCTAAAATTACATCGTTTGACCATACTTCAATTGTCAATAGTTCACTCCAACTATCTCCTAAATCTGATGTATGAAATAATTTTCCTGAGTAAAATTCATCAAATTCTGCTAATACAGCAATCTTATTTTCTTCCACATCAAAATCGAATATATAACCTAAGTCTTGGCTGCCTTTTACTTGTTTCCACGACTGGCCTTTATTATCACTATAATGAATAGCCGCACTAGAACCTACATATATCCTATTACCATCAAACTTAAAGATGGGATTATCAACACCTATTGGCCCTCCAATATTGGAAAATTGACTCAAGATTTTATTGTTGAATGAAATCAAGATGAGTAAAGTTAGAATTAGATTTTTCATGTTCATGTGTTTTTTTATGTATTATTTATTTGTTTGCAAATATATAGGAATTATAAATGTTGATGATAGAAATTGTATCATTAATTACAATTAGTGTCACTTATGCGACATTATTTATCATATATTTATAAAAAAACTTCACCCACCATCCATCGGCAACTGATCCCTAAGCACCTTAGCCTTCACCAACCCGCTTGCGCGCATGATGGAGTCAGCACCAAAACGCCTTCTGATTCTATCCATCTGCTGCATAAGTTGTATATGCTCCATCGTATCATCGAATAGATTGATCTGATAATTGCCTTGTACAAGACCGCTGTACTTGACACCGATGAGACGGATGAGTTGGCGGCGCTCATAAACCTTGTCGAATAGATCGATGACGTGCTGGCCTAGTAGTCGGTCATTGGCTGTATAGGTGATGTTTTTTTGTTTGGTATAGGTGTTGAAGTCGGCGTAACGGATCTTGACAGTGATGGTAGATGCGAGTTTGCCGGAAGCGCGCAGCTCAAATGATAACTTATCTGCCATATCGAGAAGCAGGTGCTTCATCATGGTGACATCGAGCGTGTCTTCCATAAAAGTACGTTCCTTGGACATTGACTTCTGCTCATGGTACGGTACGATGGGCGTATTGTCTATAGCATTGGCTTTTTCCCATAGGCTACGTCCAGGTTTTCCGAATTCGCGTTCGAGCAGTCGGATAGGTATCTGACTGAGTGTTTCAATGGTACGGACTCCCATGAAATTAAGTTTTTTATGTGTTTGGTCACCCACACCAGGTATTCTACCGACCGGAAGTGGTGCGAGAAATCCCTTCTCTGTACCATTGGGTACGTATTTGGTGCCATTCGGTTTAGCTTCGCCCGTTCCTACTTTGGAGACGGTCTTATTGATAGAAAGACCGAAAGAAATAGGTAACCCTGAATCCTTAATCACCTTCTGCCGTAACTCTGATGACCACTTGAAGCAACCAAAGTGTTTATCCATACCCGTAAGGTCGAGATAAAACTCGTCGATAGATGCCTTCTCATATACGGGCGCTTCTTCAGCGATGATGTCGGTAACAATACCCGAATACTTGGAGTAACTATCCATGTCTCCCTTGATAATAGTGGCTTGCGGACAGAGCCGAAGCGCCATTTTCATGGGCATGGCAGAATGTACACCGAAACGACGTGCTTCATAGCTACAAGAAGCAACTACACCACGATTGGATGTACCGCCTATTAGCAGCGGCTTACCAAGTAAGCTACTGTTTTTGAGACACTCGACCGATACGAAAAAGGAATCGAGATCTAGATGGAGAATGGCGCGATCGTACATGATATACAAAACTATTTAGTCACTTATTACGTCAATATAATGACGCAATATACGGCATATTAGCATATTTACTATACTATCTAATAAAAAATCAGAAATTTTGGTATTAAATCACAAGTTCACCATTATTCAAATAAACTATCGCTGCAACAATTGTAGTGAAAGCTTAAACTATAGAATAAAAAACATCCATACAAGACGGATATTGATGCAATAAAATACAAAAATAAAATTGAAATCTAAAATTTATAAAATAGTATTGATATTTGGAATTTACATTAGATCAATGTATATCAGCTAAATATTCTGTATTAATCGACAAATAAATGTCGTTTACTGGCACTATCTAAATAATAATTCATAAATTTGTACATCAATTTAAATCTTAATCATCAAAAATATCCACAATAAACAGTGATTGGCCAAAATATTAAATATCTCAGAAATAAATTCAAACTATCACAACAGGAATTATCAGAAAAACTATCAGTTCCTAGATCTTCACTTAGTGATTATGAACGTGGACACACACAAGTAGGCATAGAAACCCTTATTAAATTAGCCGATATCTTCGATGTAAAGATCGATGATATTTTAAGATCTAACCTGAGTCATCGAGATTTAGAAATTATTAAAAATAAAGATTTAAGAGTATTAGCTATCTCTGTTGATGTGGATAATAATAGCAACATCGAATTGGTAGAAACAAAAGCTGAAGCTGGGTATTTAGAGTCATTTGCAGACCCTGAATATATAAGAGATCTACCTAAAATTGCTTTCCCTAATATACCACAAGGAACTTATCGAGGATTTGAAATTCACGGAGACTCTATGCTGCCAATGGAAACAGGAAGTATTGTAATATGTGCTTATGTAGAAAATCTAAAAGACATTAAACCAGGAAAAACCTATGTTATAATAAGTAAGTCTGAAGGAGTAGTATATAAACGAGTAAAGAATGACTCCAAAACAAATCAATTAATGCTTCTATCAGATAATGAAGCATACTTACCATATGCCATTAACTACGCAGACATTGCTGAAGTATGGCAATATTATGCACATTTAAGTTTCACAGATTCTAAACACACTTTTAACAGCATGCTAGAAGAAAAACTTCAGGATATACAAAAGAAAATAAATGATATGCATAAGCATTTAATTTCATAGATTATAATTTCATATATAATTAACTTGACATATACCCAACACTAATTTTAAATGATTTTATCGCTTTCCGTAGTGTTACCACTATAAGGAATTAGTATATTTAAATAGTTATTCTTACCAAAATACATTCTCAGTATTTATAGACCTTACGCAACATGTTGTTTAAATTTCAGATACGGTATTGGTATAAAAGGTGAGAGCCCAGGACATTTCTGAACTGAGCTCTCATAAAAGGCGGCGACCTACTCTCCCACTTTCGCAGTACCATCGGCGCTAAGGGGCTTAACTTCTCTGTTCGGAATGGGAAGAGGTGGAACACCCT
>DATGWZ010000016.1:0-201564 GCA_035299145.1 Saprospiraceae bacterium | reverse complement strand
GCCAGGTGTGTTTACTACATTCGTCCGACTTGTTGATGTATAGCCACTCGGGCCGCTCCAACTATAGGTGTACGTTGCTACATTAGGGAATGCTCTGATTGTGGCAGTATTAGTGACACAAGTTAATGGTCCTCCTATATTATCTGCGGTCGCATTTGGTGCTGTTACATCTTGTGTTACAACCGTCGTCGCCGTGGCTGTACATCCATTGCTAGTAGTCGTTACCGTTACCGTATAGGTCCCAGGTACAGTCACTACTTTTGTTCTTGATGTGCCGCCACCACTCCACGCATAACTCACTCCTGTAGATGGATTAGCCGTCATAGTCACACTCGTTTTTGTACATGTGAGTGGACCATCGTTGCTCGCTGTGGCAGTGGGTACTGTAATATCTTGGGTTACCGTTGTGCTTGCTGTTGCGGTACAACCATTACTGACATTTGTAACCGTTACCGTGTAAGTACCTGGTCCAGTTACCGTCTTTGTTCTTGTGGTTTGACCACCATTGCTCCATAAATAACTTACGCCAGTCGCTGGATTGGCCGTCATCGTGACACTCGTATTTGTACACGTGAGTGGGCCATCATTGCTAGCTGTTGGGTTAGGTACTGAAATATCTTGGGTTACCGTGGTACTTGCTATAGCTGTACAGCCGTTAGAATCAGTAATGGTAACATGGTAAGTACCAGGTGTGGTGACTGTTTTGTTCCTTGTGGTTTGACCTCCATTACTCCATAAATATGTCATACCAGCAGGATTGGCCACCAAGGTAACTGTAGGTTTTGTACAGGTGAGCGGGCCATCATTGGAAGCAGAACCTGTAAGGTTATTGGCAGTCACGATGAACGTACCAATAGCTGTACACCCTTTACTGTCTGTAGCAGTCACAGAATAACTACCATTAGCAGCAGGCAAAGATTTTTGACTACCTTGACCTAATCCATTACTCCATGTGTAAGTATATCCAGGGCTTCCTCCTGTAGCTTGTACTGTTTTAGTATAATTTCCACCAGCACAAACTTCGTCATTAGATATATTGAATGTTAAAATAGGATTTACATTAACGATGACTTCATCTGAAGAAGTACAATTATTATTATCTGTGATGGTCACAGTATAAGTAGTCGTGTTTGAAGGATTGACGGTTTTGTTTTGGCCTGACCCCAATCCATTACTCCAAGTGTAAGTATAATTGGGTTTTCCACCTGCTGCTATAGCATTTAAATTTACGGATTGACCTGAACAAATATTATTACATGTTGACGATTGAGTTGGTGTCAAATCTCCGCCTGATAAATAAAAATTCAAATCCAATTGACAACCTGCACTAAAAGTAGTATTAGTGGGTTGCATTAAAATAGTATAATCTAACCATCCACTAGCACCAAACTGACCAGCAGTTGATGGATATAAACTGGCATTACTTCCTAACTGAAAGGCAGACATTTTTTCTCTTACAGAAATAACTGCTCCTGCAAAAGCATTTTGTCCTACCAATGTACCTCTTACAGTGGTATAATAATACCAATTGGAAGAAGCACTTGTTGTACAACCATCTAAGTGTGGTGATCCAGCAGGTGCATTAAAGGTGCGACCAGAAAAAATAATGGCGACACTAAATCTTTGAGTTGGATTGTTATAATTTTCGACAATCATATCCAAGGATGCCGTACCATCACAATACTCTTTAAATTCTCCACCTGATACAATTCTGTAATAATCATCATCATTATTGGACAGGCAACCAGCATAAAATACTCTGTGTGTAGGTGAATCTCCACAAGTAATTTCATCAGAAACATTTCTTGTTTTGACTAAATTTGTACTTGATTGAGCCAAAGAAGCCATATTAATACATGGGTTTTGGGCAGATGCATTGATACAAACACTTACAGGTACTACGCTATTAGGGCTATTGCAGTCTTGGGCAACGGACCAGTGTTCTATAATTATTTGATCTACACCATTCGGAACATTGACTGTTCCAAGACTGCCTCTCCAATACCCTTGGGTCTTTTGATCTGGAACATCATTCGTATAATTGGTGGTAGCTACGATACTACCTGCTTTTTTAAAAACTAGCCTCCACTTTTCATTCGCTTGGGTTACAGTATTTCGTCCGTTGTAACCATCATAACTCACGACATCATTTATATTAAATGTGAGTGCTCCACTTCCAAAAATTACTGGGTATGGACCTGGTATAGTATAACTCGTTGTTGCACCACATATCATCCTTAGGCTTGCTGTACCATCATTAGGATTAATAGGTTGTGACCAAACAAAACTACCATTAGGACATGATGGCGTAGGTGCACAATATGGTGGTGCTGTTGCATTATCTGGATCACAAACAATTGTCTTAAGGCAAACTTCATCTACCTTAATGTATCCCCAATTTACCTTTCCCACTAATCTAATTTTTGTAACTCCATTGGGAATAACTGCATTGATAGAATAAAATTGCATAGATGGAGACCCACCAAGTATTTTATCAATTTGTAGTGTAGTCTCGCTATGGTAGGTAGTTCCGTTATAAAATTCAATCCCAAATAAAGAGTTTGCCGCAGCATCATGAACACCTGCCCAAAAACTCAATTCGACATATGATCCATTAGTCATTCCACCTGTACCGACATTGATATCTTGATAAAAACCTCCCCAATCTCCAGCTGTTTTATTGTACTCAGCATGACCTGCAGTACCACATTGTGGGAAAGATGTGTTTCTATATAAACTACCATTCCACTGTATCCAATTATTTACATTGGATTCAAAACTTGGATTTGTCACTAGATTGTTTGCGCATGTAGTACAAGTAGCCAAAATAGGATGTTCATTAGCAATAGAAAAAAGTATAATGAGCATTATACTATTTAAGAAATTAGTACGCATAATACGACTAAAATCACTGCCCATAAGGCAATAAAAACTTTTCATTCTCAAAATTTTAGGTTCAAACAAAAACTACAAAAAGATCAAACATGAAACATGAATCCCATATTCAATCAAATATTTATCTTACGTCGGGTGCAACAACTTCTAAAATATAATCAAGCGTCTATGATACCCTAGCAACATTGTGTAAAAACAGGAAAAATATCACAAAACACTCCTTTGATAAATGATGATTAAACTTTAAAATCAAATAATAATCCGCTCATATATCATAAATAATAACAGCATTCATACTTGCTCCAATATACACCTATGACTACTTTCTAAATTTTGGCGCAAAAGTGAGTAAATATAAGTGTATTGGGATTTAAACTAATATTTAAATTTAATTAGTAATTTTTCTATTACGATTATATTACATATATAAAAACATCATCTTTACAGTATGCCGAAAGCTTCATATTTAGTCAAAATAAGAGACTTTATGCCATGGATTTATATGAATAATTTAAGGTAAAGAAACTGAAGTATATTGAGTAGAATCCCTATTGTCGAAGTCGGTGACTTAGATCCCATATTTTAGAAATTTTTAATTCAATTACGACTAATAAAATTGTGAAGCCTCTAGAATGAAATTAAAATAGTTGGAGAAAAGATATTTTTATAACTAGGTATTGGTACAAGTTGCAAACTTGTACAGGCATGGGTATGATTTATTTGTAGATTATCTAAAATCTATATTCATATTAACTTCTCCAGCCAGTCTCCCAAAAATGTAAACGTGAAACATCGTATCACAACTATGATGACGATCACAGGAAACATCCTATTTAAATTGGCATTAAAGCCAACAGCTATACCTATCGTCGCAGGTGCACCAAAAAACATAGTGCCTAGTATGCTCAATCCCCATTCGCCATATTTATTCCAAATACGAAATAATAGGCCTTTCTTTGGCTTGGGTTCTTTATTCCTTCGAAGGTAAGTGTTGATCCAATTTTCTATTTTTTGTCCTAAAAACAGGGATATAAAAGCCCCAACAACACCTCCTATCATAGTACAGATCAAAGTCTGCCACAGTGTCAGACCTACACCCGCTGCTAGGGCTAACGCTACATAGATTTCAAAAGAAGAGAGACCTATAACGGATAGTATTTTCCAGATCATATTTTTTTTGGTATTTCGAGCTGCAAGCTTGTGTTTATAAGATCAATGTATATGTTAAACAAGGAAGTAAGCTTAGAGTTGTTGCCCCTTGCTTGCTCAAGTTTGTAACTTGTGCCACCTTAAGCAAGTTTGTAACTTGTGCCTTAAGTAATCTCTAACCACTAATAACTATATAAAGTGGGAAAAGGTGAGATTTGGATCGCCAATCATTGATAATCAGCTTACTATTTATTTTGAAAATAGAATCATAATTAAAAAACATCGTCCCGTGAAATTAAATATGATTTTTTCAAACACATAATTATGCAAGGGCTCCTTTTCAAATTTCTTTACAAAATCAACAAATATTTTAAGCTATCACTTACCTACCCCAACTTTCCTAATCACCTCAACCCAATCATTCTGTCTGCCAAATCTCACAATATCTTCCTTATAACGGCTATTTGAATTCATCAATTCAACAGAAGAATCCACACCACTATGTAATCCACTCACTTTGGCACCTTTGCCACTCTGCGATCCATGTAACCCATACCCTTCTTCCATTTCACGCCCACATTTATGTAATAATGGTTCATTATTTTCGTCAAGAGTATTGTTTAAAACATAATTGTCCACTACGTCCACTATAGACATATACGTCATTCCTGTGATGTCTGGAAAACTACCTTCTCGCCACACTTGTACGATGATAAATGTCCACGGAGTATTATTCTTTTTATTAGACTTTGGAAGTTTGAAATCACTAAATTCTATATTTTCATTACGATGACAAGCCACAGATAATACTTCTTTATAATTGGCAATACTTCCTTCAAAATCAACGTGATAATAACCTATTTTCACACTCATTTGATCACCCTTTACTCCTTTCCCAAAGAGAATATTACGATTTAGTCTCCACGACTTTCCATCGTTTGTTTTTCTAAGTAGTGTATTTTTATAAAACGCTGTTTCTCGTTTGCTAAATATATCTAACTTACTGAAAGCCAACTGCGAAGCAACATTTTTTAGCCCATTGGTTATTTGTTTTTGCCCTTTTGGTTGCGTTGTATCACTTCGCAAAGTATTTAGCAAGATGGACACAACATCTGATGCGTAGGAATGAATTGTGAACCCTTTGGTAAATTGCAGCAATCCTTCTCTGAATAGCTTTCCACCGCTAGCTGCAACACCTAATTCATACTGATTTTTACGCGTTTCTTCGTATTGTGGAGCTGTACGCATCTTTTCCAGATCAACCTTTCCGATCCTGCGTTTTACTGGTTTCTTATCAAGTTTGTAATATACCATATTACCTATTCTACCTACAAATTCAAATAATGATGTACCCATAATATCTTTGATTTAGTTACTACAAATAACGGTATTATTTCAATACAAATTTCTTACATAAGAAACTTTAACTTTTTGATATCAGCAAAGTGATTTCAGTGGGATTAAAATTTTTCATTTTATAAATATTTTAACATTTCTCTCCTTAGGTAGTATGGCTCCAAGACATGCTACCTATTTTTTTTGTGCCTAATAGCAACAAACTTCTTCTAAAAAATCTGCGAAATCTGCGTAGTCTGTGAGACAAACAATCGATCAAAGAGATGCAATAGTCCAACAAATTGAAATATAAAGCTAATGACAAAGGATATTTATTAGTAAAAGCTCAAATTTTACTACCGATTGTACAAATGCTTTAAAAAACTGCTTTTATGGAGCAATGTTTGGTTATTTAGTATTGGAAACATGTGCTTGAACTGGTATAGTACAACTGTAGTGTAGTGGGAGTGTATAGGGAACGTCTATGGAGCGTGGTCGGGCCAACCTTGGGACAACCTTGGCACAAGGTCGGGACAACCTCGGGACAACCCTCGTTCATTTTTGGTGGAAAACGATAGTTTTGGCAGCTTTTTTGGACTTTTGAAGGTCACTTATCATTTGTACTCTTTAAGTGCTTACGACTAGGTGAAGTAGGTATAAAGATAGGTTTTTTTTAGGTAAAAACGCTACTGATTTCTTGGTTTTTTTTTAAAAATTAATTTGGGTGCCATTAAGGCGACAAAAATATCGGTAGCATGACTTTGAGCCATACTACCAAAGTATAGGCCTTTGAGACGTATAGACAAGTTAGGCACTTAATCTTTACAATTGTGTAAACTCCAAAAAATAGCCATCAGGATCTTTCACAAACATTTGCAATATACCATCAGGTCGTTGTTTAATGTCTTTTGCAATTTCCACGCCTTTTTCTCTTGTTGGCGCAAGTTTGTAACTTGTGCCATAAGTAATCTCTAACCAATAATAATTAAACACATAACCTTCGAGACTCTATCTGTTGGCGCAAGTTTGTAACTTGTTCATCGATGGTAGCAGTTTGCGACTGCGATCCTATGTTTTATGAATCCTGCTAAAGCTTGACAAGTTTTGAAATTCAATACCATATTGATTAAAAGCTATTCACTCATTAATCATATAAAGAAACAGCAGCTTTATTTAACATTTAAATCTTATGCCTTAATAATGCTTGAAAAAACCATCGCAGTCGCATACTGCCCATAAGTGATCAAGTTACTTTTGACTGAAAAAGGAAGCAATAACAACCTATACATACAAACTTATACCTATCTACTTTCAAGCTTACAATCGAAGACCTAAGTACTTTATTGTGCCATATTAAACGAAAGTTAAATCGACAATAATTCTTTTATGTGTGCACGCTAATATGGAATACGATACTACATTTTTTTACATTTAAACAATGTCCATAAGTCAAAAAGAACAAAGCTCATGAGCAAAATTTCACCACCAACTGTCCACAAAGTTCCTACCCTTTAAAGCGTTTATTTGCTCAAAAGCCCATTAAATGACAGTTACAAATGAATCTTAATAAAATTATTTTGTAGCTAGGTGTACTATTTTATGCCATGCATATGCGCCATTTCTTGTAGCTCTAGTAAGTTTCTAACTCCTAATTTTTCAAAAATCCTAAACTTGTAAGTTCCTACAGTAGAAGAATGTAAATGAGTTACATTACATATCTCTTTACTGCCCCTACCATGCAAGAAGTAACTCATAATCTCAAATTCTCTAGCAGTCAGTTTATCAAAACCATGATTTGATTTATTGCCCTTAATGACATCTTGGGTAAATAATTTTGATAAGAAAGCAGACACGTAGGTTTCTCCATTAAGCACTGTAGATACAGCAGTGATAAAATCCTCATTGCTTGCTTGTTTGCTGACAAAACCCAAGGCGCCAAGTTTTAAGAACCGTTTTGCATAAAGTTCTTCAGAACTCATACTAAACATTAATATTTTTTGCTTTGGCTTAGCCATCAATACAAGGCCGATAAGCTGATAGGTATCTGTATCAGGAAGATTGACATCCATAATGATGAGATCAAAATGTTGTTTCTTTAACATATTGATGCAGTCATTTCCGTTTTTACAGCTCATAAAATCATACTTAAGTCCAGCTGCTTGCATGATCAATTGAATTCCGCTAAAGACAATTTGGTGGTCATCCACCACTAAAATTTTGTGTAAATCGTTCATAAAGGTGTAATGTGTGTATGTGTAATGTAATTGTAATAATTCCTGTAATAAATAATTTATCTGATTGTAAGAATGTAATACAAATCTAAGACATTATTAATTAGCAATACACACAATTTTCCATTATTTTTATGTAGTATTATTCCTACATTTTTCTAATTCACTATTCCTAACCATGTACCTTTAAACTCCTTATTAAGAAGCAATAAACAAAATACAGGTCAAACAATTTATAAATAATTTATTACCTAAATATTATACATAATAAAATATAATATGTATAATTAAAACCATGAACTGACTCAAAAAGGAGACTTCAAAATTCTCTTTAATAATAGATAATCAAATATTTGTTTTATAGTTTTAAGTGAACTACAAAAGAAAATATTACTACAGCAACTAAATTTTTAGCTTATTTTGGGTGGCCAAAGCCGTCATATCTTTACTTACACTACTAATAGATTTGTAGTTTTCTATAGGGTATTATTTGAAACGATCCTTGCACCTTAAAAATAGATTATTTGTCATTAATTTACGACAATAATAATACTTTGGATGAGTTCAGTCTAAATCCAAAAATTGCATCATAATCAAAGTTTTTTTACCTTACATCTAATCCATTTAGTAAAAATCAAGATTTTTCAAGTATTCAAACTAAGGACTTTTTGGGGAGGACTCCAATTCTTGATTTTACAAAATAAAAAAGAGCCCTCACTCTTATGAAAAAGGGCCCCTCAATTATGAAAGCGTTATTCTTATGTAAGAAAAAGATTCAGATATAATTCTAGTTTAAAATATAGAATTGTACCTGAGTCTTAATCTTATTCTTGTTTTAATTTCCATTCACTTGGATAGAAGCTGTGCCACATTTTGGCGTGTCACACGGTGGATCAGCTGGCTCACAATTATCTGGAGAGATTATGTCCACAAAATTTGAGCATCCAGGTATTACTGCATCAGTCAATGTTATTCTAAAAGTTGCCCCGGAACCAGCAGTACCATTACCCAAAGTAAAATATGTACCGACCCCATAATTACCCGAAGCAGGTGTTATAGTGGTGCCTCCATTAACACTGACATTATAAGTAGTTAATAAAGGATTTAAGTTTGTCGCCAGTATACCTACGCGCAATCTATTGTCTGTGATCAGTCCAGGTGTACTATTATCCAGACACTCGAGATTTTGAATAGTAATGGTATTAATCACACAGCACGATCCAGTGACAGTCACCGTAGCAACAGATTCGTCATCCGTACATGGCGCGATACCAGTCACTAAATATCTAAAAGTAGAGCTAGTAGCACCAGTAGTCAGTGCATACGTTCCTGCAGCTGCATTAAAGTTACCACCTGTACCTGTGAGTCTAGTCCAAGTACCGCCTGCTTGTTCACCAGTGATAAGGTCGAATAGATTTATGACGATGATACCACCTTCACATCCTTCAGCACTACCATCCGTACCTGCATTGGTTTGTGGATTTATATTTATAGTTACTGTTTCTGATTTAACCTCACATTCATTGCCACCTACAGTATATCTAAAAATAGATGTAGTAGCACCAGGTTGAGGTGTAAATGTCCCGTTGACCGTGCTGAAAACACCACCTGATCCTGATTCTCTTGTCCATGTACCACCAGTATCTTCACCTGTGAGTAAACTGAACAGATTTATTGCTGTAGTAGAGTTATCACAAATCGTGGTAGAAGTCCCTGTACCAGGCTGTGGGCAGTATATAAATCCGAAATCGTAGGTATGATTATTTTCCCCAGGCTGACCTGTTGTTATATTGATTTTAGCAATCCCAGCTGTAATACTTGCATCATTATCAGCATAGTCTGACAAACCCGAACCTACTTGATTAGAGGCAGTCATTACGTGGTTTTGTAATGGTGTGGCAATTACCCCTTGATTGTTAAAATGTGTAGATGATATTCTGATCATATAATTGGTGTATGGTAGTGGACCAGGATACCCATTGCCAGCAGGGTCAGTAACATTACTAGCATTAAAGTAATATCCCCCATTTGCATCTGTAACAGATGTTCCAATAACATTACCACCTGCATCCAATAACTCTACGATGACGCCTGCTATCGGAGGTTCGTTTCCGTCTTGAATACCATCTCGATCCAAATCTCTCCAAACATAATTACCTATCTCTATAATCGGTAGATCGGGCACTACTTCTATATCTCCAATACCAGCTGCCTTACCAAAGGAACCTGTAACGCCACCATCTGGATTGTAATATATGGTATATCCTGCAGTACGATTTCCTGTATTATTATCAAATCTCACTGTTCCACCTGACCAAATTTGTACAGGGTCCATATAGGTTGCCAAAATATTATCTGAGTCAGATGTCCTGTGTACCGATAAGCCACCATTGACTGGTTCTGGATGGTGCAAGTCATCTTTATAATATTCTGGATCAAACTGAAAACTGTAAGTACATGCTGCTGCGTTAGGATCACGTACTGCTTGTAAGATATCCCCTACATTGGCAATGCTATAAAATCCATTTCCATCAAGATCATGATTTGCCCATCCCGCTTGGTGTCCTCTCCTATCCACCATACCGATGATCATATTACCTTTACCATCAAATTCAATATCCGTAATAATGGGAAAACCTGCTCCTTCAAAATATCCAACCCATTCATTAGTCCATGGTACCCATCTATTGGCTGTAGAATTCCTGTAATTAAGTGGAAAATCTATCACGGGTACTGGATTAAATGCTTGGGTCGCAATATCAAATTCATATATATAGCCTCTCATATCATTCTCCGTGCCTATGGTATTTCCTGCTAAATCTGCTCCATTACAAATAGTACCTACGTAGACCTTACCTCTAGTCACCTTGATCCCCCACGGAATATGTTGCCCTGAATTTCCAGAACAAGGATCAGGCGTAGCAAATCCCTTGACCTTTGTGCCTACATCTGCTAAGACTGGTTTTACAGGATTGAATGGATCTACTAAGTCTATTTGGTAAAGTTTTTTGTCGTAAAGATTGACAACATATAGCCATTTACCATCTTCTGAAACATCAAGGTCACCGAAAGATACCCTTCCTACTTGTTCCCAAGCGGCAGCATCCTGACTTGGCGCAAATCTATCACTTGTGAGCCCTCTTTGCGGATTGGTACCTATGACGGGACTAAAGTTAACTTTATTGGATGATACTAATGAATTTGTATAAACCCCTGACTCATTGCTCGTAGGAATATTTAAATCGGTATCAAAATCTAACCAACTATAATTAGCTCCTGTACTATAACCATCTACATCAATCATATAAATACCTCCACCTCCTAATGGTCCGAGTCCTGCATGCCTTTTCACGACTGAAGCAGCAAACATTTTTCTGGCTTGACGAGACAAACCAATGCCCCATACTGGTCCTACCTGACTATTTAATCCTACGATATCGTGTGGTGGACCCGAGGCGCCAGGGACGCCAGAATTGGAGCCATCGCCACTATCTAGATAATTCATACCTACTAGTGACTCCGCAGCTCCTGAATTGCCACCAGGTATCAATGGGTCACCATTGACAAAACAAGATGTAAACACCTGTGGATCAGCAGTAATAGAGTAATCTGCTGGGTAAGAAATAATGAAATTGTATGTACCTGGCCCAGTGGCAAATTGCACTGCAGTACCATAGGTATTACCATTGGCAGCACTAAAATCTTGCGTGGGGCTCAGATTACAGTATCCATTGGGAATTTCAAATTCGATCCTTACTGGATAAGCAGGTGGATTGTAAGAATATGTACCATTAGCCGCGGTAGTGGTACTACCTACAAATGCATCTTTAGATGGCAATGCAGCATTGCTGTAAAATTTCACCAGAATATTACCTCTACCTGGCTCACCTCCTTGTTGTATACCATCACCATTATAATCCCTAAAGGCTAAACCCGTGATTTGGGACTGAACCGAAATGGAAACAAGCATTAAAAATAAAACTATAATCTTAGCTTTCATAAAGAATATATTTAAAAAATGAGAAAAATCATATTTATATCACAGCCTTGTGTGACATTTAGGATTCTAATCTCATTCTTTAACTAGATATAAGTTGGTATAGGTCTAGAAAATGATGTCGCAAAGATCACATTATCGTAAGTCGTTATATGTAATTATACATTTAAATGTATGTAGTATTTTTACTACTTATTATTTTTATCATTTTTTATCTTATAATTTCTTACTACATTGAGCCGTCAAATAACCTAATCCCTTGAAGGCTTACAACTATTTATACATCATTATCGTAGTTTTATTTATAGGCTTTATAAACTGCGAAGCTCAACAGGCACAAGTATTTCAGTATACGACTAATGATGGTTTGCCACAAAACTCCATAACAAATTTACTATTTGATAAAAATGACGGATTATGGATCGGTACTAATGGTGGACTATGTGTGTATAATGGTCAAAACTTCTCCCAAATAACTCATAATAAATTACACCCACGAATATTATTACTAACAAAAGATCATAATAGTTCGATTTATGCTGTAGATGGTATTGACAATCTGTATGAAGGTCCTTTAAATCAGAAAAAACTAATCCAATTAAATAAAAATGAAACCTATGTTCCCTGGTTTTTTAATGATAAATATACCGCAAAATTTAAAAACTATAGTGCCCATTATCGCTTTTTAATTCTATTCAAACTAGGATACAAAAACATTAAACATTTTATTAAAAATGGAACCACTTTTCTTCATGATGAAATAAAAAATTTTGATCAGAACAAAGAATACTTTTTGGTGGATAGTATATTGGTAATTCTAAAAAATAATAAAAGTCTTTTTTTACATAATACAAATGGTTCAAGCAAAATAGGCAAGACTAAGTTACCGCCAAACATGCTTGAATCAGGCCTTATATTCCAATCTGATGACGGCACATACTGCTTGTATAAACAAACGATCTTTAAGTTAAAAGTTAAAAATGATAGCCTAATTGCCATACCAAAGTTAAATAATGTACCTTTAGATAAAATCGAGCACGCTATAATAACGGGCCAGTATAATGCCAATACAGGATTTTTTTATTTTGGAAGTTCTAAATACGGTTTATATAAAGTAATACCAAATAGTTTTGCAGTTTTAAAACACTCCACTGAATCTCAGGTACCTATCATTAATGAAAACGTAGCTGCCTACTACAGTCAAAGTGAATATTATATTAAAGATGATATTTTTATTGGCAATTATATTAGGTTGAATAAAAATGGTCAAGGAAGTTTTAATGCAGTACAAGACATATATAATAGAGCTTTAAATTATCAAGACCAAAACCAAAATTTGTGGTATAGTGATCACAATAAAATTATTATTGAGAAAAAGGGATCAACAAAGAAAACTATAACTGTAGAAAACCTACAAAGGGCAATCACTAATATATGCCAAGAAAGTGACAGTACATTTTTCCTATCTAATCCCGACTACCTAATCCGTATGGATCATCAAAAAGTAAGTCGTACCTTGAGCAAAGAAGATATTGGTGTAGACAAACGTCAATTTATAAATTATCTTTATAAACCCAATGATGAGTCTTGCATCTTTATATTGACCACTTCATCCATTTATAAATTTTCGCCCACGACAGAAAAGTGCAAAAAAGTAGATCAAATGAAAGATGCAGAATACCGAATTATGCAGGATTTAAAAGATGGATACCAATTTGTAGGAACGTATGGACAAGGGTATTATTTGCATTACAATGGAAAGTGGGTTAAAATGCCCCTTGACAAAAATGGTTATTTAAAGTTTGCACATGCCGCTTTGATAGATAGTTTAGGAAATGTATGGATATCGAGTAATAATGGTCTATTTCAGACTAAATTTATAGACATGGTAGACTATGCTCAGGGAAAAAATCCAGAACTATATTATTATTACTATGATAAATCTTCAGGTTTTTTGACTGATGAATTTAATGGTGGATGTCAAACACCAGCGCTTAAACTCAGAGATGGACGATTTAGTTTCAGTTCGATGGATGGTCTTGTCCAGTTCAATCCGAATAAACTCCAACCCTTGTTTCCAATCCATCCATTCGAAATAGAAAATGTGTGGCTCAATGGCGTACCAAAGACTAATTTTTCTAATACATTGGTACTTAATCAGCCAGTACAAGAATTAAAAATGAGTGTGGGTACCACTTTTTATGGACATCCAGACAATTTAATTTTTGAATACAAGATAGAACATTTGCTAGGTCATTGGAAACGAGTCACCCAAGACAATCATGTAGTCATTCAAAATTTACCCCGAGGTCATTATGAAATAACAATCAGAAAAAGAACCGGCTTCGGCAAAGATGCATTCGAATATAAAAAAGTCAAGATACAAGTACTTCCCTATTTTTATCAAACTTGGTGGTTTAAAGCTTTACTCTTAGGTGTAGGATTGTTAATGTCATATTTATTTTCACGCTGGTACAATAGATATACTATCCAACAAAACAAAGACCTTGAAACATTGGTCGAAGAGAAAAATGAAGGCCTTGTTCAGACTAACAAAACATTGAATGAAAAAATAAAACAAAACGACCTATTTCAGTCCATACTAGTGCACGATATCAAGTCTCCGCTTCGTTTTATAGCGTCTAGTACCAAAATACTATTGGATCATTGGCCATCTATAAATGACGATATCAAAAAAGAAAACCTACTACATATACATGAATCTGCGTCTAAAATACAGAATTTTGTAGAAGAAACACTATTATGGATCCACATCAGAAATGGAGAACATCAACCAGAACCAATTTCTTTTAATGTTCATAACTTGCTAATCGAAAATGCTGTTTTATATAATGAAGACGCCAAAATAGTCACAAAAAAAATCATGGTACATGTGATGTGTGATCCACATATTACTATCTGTTCAGATAGATCGCTTATATCTACCATCATCAGAAACTTATTTACCAATAGTATCAAATATACTGATCAAGGAAAAATTACATTATATGCGTATACACAGGAAAATGGAAAATTATGTATCGGTTGCAAAGATGAAGGACGTGGACTGTCTAATGTCATGGTAGATGCGATACTAAGTGATGACTATAAAGGCAATACAATTCGAAAAGATAGTTTTAGAATGGGTTATGTTATCATTAAGGAAATAGTACGACTTCTCAACGCAAAACTTGTCATTAAATCTGCCGATGACAAAGGAAGTGATGTATGTATTGAATTTAAAACCCTTTAGTATCGTCCAAATTATATTTTTTTATGATGTAAGATTTGCTAAAAAAACAAATTTAAAAATCAATATTTTTCAGAGCTAGATGCAAATGAGAAGTACAAAGGTTTTTTGATTTTTTTAATATAATAAAAACAGTGATTAAATTGTAATTAGACCATATTTAGTGAGTTGCTTTAGGAAAATTAGTTGTGATTTTTTGACTAAATAAGTGGGGAGGTAACATATATACTATAAAGGTATATCTTACCTTCCCCGAACCTAAAAATCGAGAATATTAGATTGGTTCTTTGATGTGACCATTTGTGATACAAAGCAATTTATCATTGCACTTTTATAGTAGTTTCCGACGCCACTATATTGGTTCATTACCACAAATTTCAATATTCTCTTTATCTTTGAATTAATATTTTTTTTCTTAAAAAACCACTCCATCCAAATTAAGCTTGAAATAATAAATTCCACTATTCAAACCTGAAATATCTAGACTTAATTTCTGAGTTTTCCCATTTAATTAGTTGAAGTCTTTGTTATCTAATACAATTCTACCCACCATGTCAAAAATTTCTATAGTTCCTACACTTTCTATATTATGCTCGATTTCGAGATTTATTAATGTAGATGCAGGATTTGGATATAATCTTAACTTAATATCAAAAGGGTTATCTACCCTAATGCTTATCGGTTTGATAATATCCTTTGTCCGATCAAAATCATAAGAAATTAATTGGTACAAGTATAACTCATTTTGTTCTATCTGATCGTCGGTTAATTCATATAACTTTTCAGAATTGGAACTGCCTTTTGCTTTAACTTTTTTACTGATTCAAAAAGTATGCCATTAATGCTACTCTTTATTACGAAGTAATCGGTATTCAACTAAGAAGCTGTTTTCCAATACCAATGATTAGTGCTTTCTTTTTTATTCCAAATACCATAAAAATCATCCACAAATACTTCATACCCAACTCTTAGTAACTTTAAGTCTATGTTGATCAAGTAATATTTCTTTACCACAATTTCTCAGCAAACCAAATATAGTATTTAATCAAATACCAATACCCAATTACTTAGAAATTTCGGAGACTACTGTTAGGTTGTTTTAGAACATATCAGTGAAAGACACACTTTTTATAACGCTCAGTGATCAAATTATTTAGGTTCTATTATCACACTTAAGCTATTTTAATACCGTCATTTTTTTGTATTCGCACACGCCATCAATTTCCACTTTCATCGTGTACTGTCCTGCTACTAGATCTGTCACATCTACATGGATATCAGAAGAGCCAGCTTGGGTTTTCCCTTCAAAAACTACCTTGACTAGACGACCATTCATGTCATAAATGGATATTTTCACATCTGCATCACGCTCTAAATTTATTTGTACCATGGCTTGATTTCTTGTTGGATTTGGATATAATTCGATTTGGCTTCTTTCTTTACGGACGATGGAAACCAATGGACTGTAAGATGATTTACCATCAAAATCAATTTGTTTTACCCTATAAACATATTGACCATCGCCTATTAGATTTCTATCAGATAATTCATAAATATTAAACGTATTACCTGCTTTGTTTGCTTTTCGTATTTCTGGTAATGCTTCAAAATCGTTTTTGGCAACTAACTTTCTCTCTACTACAAAATGACTTACATTAAGTTCACTCTGCGTTTGCCAAGTTATGGTATGATAGTCGCCATGATTTGTAGCATCCACATCTGTCCAACGCAAAGGTAATACACCTTGAGCAATACCTAGATCGATGTGTTCATTCACTTGTGCAGCCTGCATCATGATGGCCCTAGTAGTAAATGGACCAAAACTGTGGTCAACATCACTATCAAGATCGTCTGTAGCAGCTCTTGCTATCGTCGCTGTGTATCCTGATGGTGCTATAAATTTGAAATAAACTTCCTTTTTTTGGAGGTAATCTATCTCGTATGTTCCGTCTTGTCCTGTGGTGGATTCTCCTATTTTTTGGTGCGTCTCGGCTTCAAATGCTTCGACCATGACACCAGACACTGTCGGTTCGCCTTCATCTTGGACACCATTTTGATTCTGATCTTCCCACACGAGATTTCCAGCAGTAGCCATAGGATAAAAACCTGCACCCAAATCATCTTTTACTTGTCCTGACGTCACCATGAAAGAAGAAGATGTCCCTGGACCATTTGCATTATTGATGTCGCTGTCATTTTGCTCATTATTGCCACGATCGGGCAATGCTTGCACAAGTCCTAATTGTGGCATGATGACCTGAATATAATATTGTCCTGGGGGCGTACAAAATTCAAAATACCCATCATGCGAAGGATTGTTTGGCTTAGGACCTGTGATATCAAAATCCCAAATAATCCAAGTACCAAAATGATTGCGCCATAAGTTTACCTTTATACCATTGATGCCATTTTCAAATGATTCGTAAATGTCATTTTTATTGATATCATACCATACATTATCTCCAATTTTTACACATTGAAAATAGCCAGCATCCACATTAGAGACGATTTGGTTTTCTGTGATTACAATATTATCTGTTGTCCCAATACCGTTGGCACCAGTCATATCACTATCAGTAAGATCCGACCCTCTATTTGCAAAAGTATAT
Source organism: Saprospiraceae bacterium (assembly GCA_035299145.1). Classification (GTDB taxonomy): domain Bacteria; phylum Bacteroidota; class Bacteroidia; order Chitinophagales; family Saprospiraceae; genus OLB9. The sequence continues at coordinate 184,098 of DATGWZ010000016.1, read as the reverse complement.
TGAAAATTATTTGGTTTTTCAAACACTAAATAGTAGGTATCTGATGGAAGATTTGTAAAGGAATATGCACCTGTTATAGTGGTAAATACACTCGAAACTGGCACACCCGCGACTGTAAATAATCTCACCATCACACCTGGAAGACCCACATCTGCAAGATCTCTTGTGCCATTGCCATTAAAGTCGTGCCATGCCAATCCATTGATGCTGCCACCACCTTGCTGAATTGGTGTACCAATACAAACGCACAAACTGTCAAAACGATCATTAATGGTATTGGGATTATTGTCATCACAAATGGCTCCTGGAAAAACGAGTGGGTCAGTAGGCGCACAATCATCATCGTTCGGCACATCATCTCCATCACAATCCGTGATAAAACAGATATTTGTCAAATCTGATAAAGCGACATCGCCATACTGATTTGCAATAGTGGGAACTGTATTTCCTGGCCCTAACCATTTTGAAACTTCTACAAATGCAGAGGCATAAACATCCGTAAGTGAATCACGAGCCCAAACGATTTCTATGCAAGGAATATCGCTGCCCGACAAAGGCGCGTATGACCTAAAACACAACTCAGAAGTTGAAATCCAAGTCCCATCGGCAGGAAGAATAATACCACCATTGGCTACATCATTCAAATCCATACTAAAATTAAGGAAACTAAGATTCTCTTCAAAACTCAAAGGTCCATTGGTTGCTCCTGCATTTTGATTGTCAATAAATTGCACTAGATTGAAATCCGTATATTGAGGCTGCGGCAAAAGTGAAAGGCCGTTAAGGTAAATCATCTTAGAACCATCAAAATAGAGTCGATAATTTTGTCCTGCTAGATTGACCGGAAGTCCACTTGTACTACGTAGTTCTACGGAATAACAAAAAGAATTTTCAATACAATTAAAATCTTTATACACTAATCTAATATCATAATCTTCATCCAAAACAACTGGCGTACCTACACAAATACAAAGGTCATTATATCTATCATCAAAAGTATTAGGATTGTTATCATCACAAATAGCGCCTGAAAATACTAATGGATCTGCAGGTGCACAATCGTCATCATTAGGCACATCATCGCCGTCACAATCAGTGATAAAACCTATATTTGTGCTATCAGTTTGCAGTACATCTCCATATATATTAGGTGCGGCTGGCACTACAGTTCCTACACCCAACCATTTTGCCACTTCAACAAAAGATGTGGCGTAATCATTTGTGAGACTATCTCTTGCCCACACAATATCAATAAGTGGAATCGATGAACCTGTAAGACTATTCGTTGAATTAAATGTCAGTTCGGAAGTAGTGATCCATGTACTATCAGGAGGAAGAATTATGCCGCCCACATTATTGTCGTCTAGGTCCATAAAATAGTTTATAAAACTCAAGTTTTCTTCAAAAAACAAAGGACCATTTGTCGCACTTGCGTCTTGATTTACAATATTTTGAACCAATGTAAATGGCGAATATAAATTAGCTGGTAAAACAGAAATACCAGATACATACGTCATCAAAGCACCATTAAAATACAATCTATAATTCTGACCTGCTAAATTGATAGGAGATCCTGAAATACTTCTCAACTGTACGAAATAAGTAAAATTATTGGTATTACAATCATAATCCTTGAATGAAAAACGAATGTCATATTCTCCTGGAATGATCGGTGTACCTACACATTGACAAAGCGTATTGAAAACATCATTTATGGTATTTACATCATTATCACTGCACATTGCACCGGGATAAACTAGTGGATTAGTAGGTGCACAATCTTCGCCATTTGGTACGCCATCGCCATCACAATCCAATGATGGAATAGCCACACAGTCAGGATCTAGACAATCGATAAGACCATCACCGTCATTATCTATCCCATCTGTACATAAAGGTACGGTATCTTCTGTGTTGGGAGCGGGCACATTAAAACAGGCAATATATCCATCTTCAAAACTTAGGTTATCATAACCCAAACCTACGGACGAAGTAGTATTATTCGGGCCAACCCATTCAGAGACTTCTACAAAAGCAGAGGCATACTCATTGGTGAATCCATTCCTAGCCCAAATGATGTCTAAACAAGTGGTTGGATCGGCAATTGGTTCAAGTGCCACATCAAAACAAAGGTTTGCTGTAGTCGTCCATGTAGTTGGACTTAATGAAATACCACCGAGTGCTACATCATTAAGATCCATGCCAAAATTTAGAAAACCAAGGGTAGATTCGAATGGAAGGCTACCTGTGCCAGTGGCATCGACTTCCACATTTTGTACTAGCGTAAATGGTGTATAAAAACTAGGAAGTAAAGATGTACCAGAAATATAGCTTGCCTTTGATGCATCATAGAATATTCTATAATTCTGACCAGCTAAACCAAAAGAGTTAATTGATGCTTTAAGTTGAACATTATAACATGCAACTTTTGTACTAAGATTGACAGTGTCAAGATCAAACCTGATGTCAAAGTTATTTTGAGCTTTAGATAAGCTCACAAAAAATAACAAGGAAATTATAGTACCAATTACTCTTAACATTGTAAATAAATTCTAAGGGGTTACAAATTATTTAAACTTAACCTAAAATAGCTTAAAAATCTTTAGACTTAAGTCATCTCAGCTTCATTGTTGAATGCATTTGAATCAAAAAAAATTAATAACTATTCTAATTTTATTTTGAATGATGCGGAGTTATTATTTTCCAAATCACGACAATTAAAGAAAAATTTGAATGTTGGAAAACAATCACATCAAAGGTACTTGGGTACCATTAAAAACTTGGGGTCTATAAAATCATTCACGTCACATTTCAAAAATTGACACTTATCTAAAAGCAATGTTTACAGCGTTGAAATAACTCTGTAAAAAATACAAAGGGAAAGCATAAAAAATGAAATGGACTCACTAGGTTGTAAAGACAAAAGAATGTCTGATCAAAATCACATACAACAATGCAAATTTAGGCATTCATTCATATTGTATTTTTCAATAATGTATAATCTGTCACCTATTTTGCATATTTGGTAATAATTTGGGTAAATTCAGTCGTATTTATACTATAAATTATACATAACAATAAAATGCTATATATGGAAGTAGTTCTAATTGGGCTTCCAAAAGTAAAATGAAAGTTAAGTTATTACCCCCTTCATGGGTGGTTATATTAGTCGTCCTAATATAGGTTTCATCTATGGTTATTCATATTTAAGCTTTTTAGGCTTAGAAAAGACCGATAAAACAAATTTAACAAAGTAGAATCAATTGCACTTGGAAATTGTTGAAATAAATTACGAAGTAGTTTGAAGAAGGTTTAGTCATTAAATAAAAAATGGGCAGGTAAAATATACACAATCAAGGTATATCTTACCTGCCCCGAACCTAAAAATCGAGAATATTAGCTTAGTTCTTTGATGTGACCATTTGTGATACAAAGCAATTTATTATCGCACTTTTATAGTAGTTTCCGATGCCACTATATTAGTTCATTACCACAAATCTCAATATTCTCTTTATCTTTGAATTAATATTTTTTTCGTAAAAACCTCTCCATCTAAATTAAGCTTGATATAATAAATTCCATTACTCAAACCTGAAATATCTAGACTTAGTTGCTGAGTTGTCTCATTTAATTGGTTAAGGTCTTTAATTGCGAAAACATTTCTACCCACCATGTCAAAAATTTCTACAGTTCCTACACTTTCTATATAATGCTCGATTTCAACATTTATTAATGTAGATGCAGGGTTTGGATATAATCTTAACTTAATATCAAAAGGGTTATCTACCCAAATGCTTATTGGTTTGCTAATTTCCTTTGAACCATCAAAATCATATGAAATTAATTGGTATAAGTATAACCCATTTTGTTGTATCTGATCGTCGGTTAATTCATATAACTTTTCAGAATTGGAACTACCTTTTGCTTTAACTTTTTTTATTGATTCAAAAAACTCGCCATTAACACTCCTCATTATTTCGAAGTAATCGATATTCAACTCAGAAGCTGTTTTCCAATACAAATAATTGCTGTTATCTTTTTTATTCCAAATACCATAAAAATCTACTAGGTCGATCGGTAAAGGCTTAAATTGGAAACCAATGTCTATATTATTTAGGCTCAATGCATAACTGATATTTAATACATCAGACTGCCCATTTATTCTATCCGTAATATCGCTATCTTTATCAGCATCTACCCCTTCATTTGGCATGACTAAATCATACATTTCTTGAGTCCCTACTTTGATAAAATAATCACCCACATCACAAACTTCAAAACTATAAAATCCTGAAAATCCATCGCTAATTGTTGAAATTGTGGTATCTAAGGCTTGACTTGGAAATGAAGCATCATATAAATAAATGACAATGCCATCCAGTCCAAGATCAGTGTCATCTTGCACATTAGATTCATTGCCATTATCTAGCCACACATAGTCGCCAATGTATGCGCATCTATAAAACCCTGCATCATAAATCGAAGTATTCTCACCCGAAAGAACAGAAAAAATTGACGTGGTACCATCCGTCCCATCAGCATCACTGTCTCTTGCATCATCGATACCAATGTTGTCGGGCGATCTTCTAAAGCTATCGTTGGGTAGGTCAAATACAAGCGTATAATTACCTGGAACTACATTTAGAAAATTATATTGCCCCATAATGTCAGTAAACACGTTATCATCTACTGCGACACCTCGTCCATCTACGCCTATTAACCTGACTAATGACTGGTCTATTCCTGCTTCACCAATGTCTTGAATACCATTTTTGTTACTATCTTCCCATACAAAATCACCTACTGTTGCATACCTAAAATAACCAGCATAAATATTGGAAATAGTATCCGAAGGCAATACCATAAATGTTGTAGTGATTCCTGTATTTGGGTTGGCATCGCTATCGACATTTTCATCACCACCAATGTCTGCTACTGTTGGTTCAAAACCCAAAGGGCGATCAAACATAACAGAATAATCTCCTGGAACGATGTCAGAAAATACATAATTACCCATCATATCTGAAAAAGTAAGAGCCACCTGAGTACCCATGTTATCAAACAATCGGACGGTACTATTAGGTATGTTGCCCTCTCCTACTTCAAAAATACCATTCGCATTTAAATCTTCCCAAACTAAGCCTGATACAGCACCACATTCGCTTACTAAAACCTGAACAATATCCTCCGATGAGCAATCACCTACTGTCACTGTAACAGTATAATCTTGGGTAATATTAGGACTAACAGTGATACTGCGTGTGTTGAGACCATTGCTCCACTGATAAAAAGCATCAGGAACTAAATCAGCCGTCAAGATGACGGACTGACCACTACAAATATTCTTATCAATCCCAGCATTGGCTGTAGGTGGAAAGTTGACATTTATAGTAATTTCGTCTATAATTTGACAGCCATTTAATGCTGTAAAAGTTATCATATAGGTGGTCGTAGCAGAAGGAGAAACACTTATCATAGCGCCAGTTTGCCCAGTACTCCAACTATAACTTCCTAGATAAGTACTAGAAGCCGTTAATAAAACAGTTTGTGGAAAACACAACTCAAAATCATCACCTAAAAACACATTACATGTTTCGCAACTCCTGATCACAAGTGGATTGCTGAGATCCAAACAAGCGGAAACTAAGTTATCGATATGACTTCCTGCGACAAGACCAGTAATATCAATATAATTTAAAGCAAATATTAAAAAAACTCCAGTATCAATTGTTGAAAATGAAGGTAAAGAATTAACTTGTAAAATATTTTTCTCCTTGTCAGTCAGTATGTAAGATGTCACAAAATCAGTATTCCCGCCTGATGTATTAAAGCTAAAGTTTCCATCAAACGTGTTGCAGGTATCGATCTGTGGACAAACTAAAATTTCTAATGGAGAAGATAAATTAAAACAACTTCCCACAACATTAGAAATTGATGAACCTATCTGAACCAAAGGGTATTGTGATGACAAATATTGGACGCCATAAATGTTATAAAGACCTGCATCTTGCGCAGGAAAGTTAGTCATAGAGGTAGTGTCAAGAATGATATTTTGATAGTCTGTCAAGATATAAAGATCTCCGTAGTCCGGATCATTATTCTGAGCCGTAGCAATAAAAGAAATGCCATTACCAGTTGTAGTATAACATTGTGCAAAAGATAAAGGTGAAATCGCAAAAAATGACAAACAAAAGATCATCAATTTATAAAACCAAGATGGTAAGTGTGTAAAAATGTTTTGTTCATTCATAATACTATGATTTTGAATTGATTATTAAAATTCAATTAAATAAACCATTCGTAAACACCCACTATCAACCGCCAAAACTTTAAGGCTATGTGTAAGTATTTGTCCGAAAATTAAATTTAGTCTGATTTAAATTGAGATTATTAGAATACAATAAATAATATCAATTAAAATTTCTAGAAAAACTATTGATTATTAAACGCGTATAAAACAAACATAATCTATAACACCAACAACTATGAGCAATAAAAAGTAACTCTCACACAATTGTGATATTCTCAATATTTTAGGCAAAAAAAATGGTGTATTCCGATTTTACATCTTGTCATATAAATTGTAACATCTACCTATAATAAGTCTGACTTGCTATTCAGCATCCAATGTAAAATAGCAGCTGCAAGACCAGAATACACCGTGAGATTAATGATATACCCTAAAAATCTGATTGTAACATTGAATTATTGCACCTTCATCAATTGGAAACAACACAGATAATTGGGGATACATCCATTGACTTTTTGAAATGTTGATTATATTACTTTATAAAATTTGATTAATTTCCTGAAATAATGGGTGCACTTGCATTACAAGGACCTTCATTATCATATATCGTTACTACACCTAATGCTCTGTTGATAGTCATATTTGAAGATGGGTTTGTCAATGTTACATTAAAAGTTTCAGACCCTTCATAAACGCCATCATCAATAATAGGAATCAATACTTCTGTACACATCTGGCCTGCTGGAATATTAACAGTAAGATTGACTACAGCTGCATAATCTTGCCCTGTAATGGCTGTACCATTGGAAGTATTAAAAATGACTGATGAATTTTCTGAAGTAATAGCTGACAAACAAACATCTACAGCTGCATTTACCACATTTTCGAAAACAGCTTTATCATTTACGGATACAGTAAGCGCACCACAAGATGTATTAAGACATGCCGATTCACCATCAGAAGTATTAAGATCATCATATAAAATTCCTAAACTGTTTGTGGTATTATTTGTACTAATCCATCTAGAAACTTCCACAAATGCTGTACTGTATAAATCTGTCAAACCTACCCTGCCAAAAACGACTTGTAAACAAGCATTCTGATCATTAAAAACTGATTCTTCTACATTAAAGCAAATATTTGACGTAGTCATCCAAGTACCATCTACTGGCAAAAAAACACCACCATTCTGAATATCATTAAGATCAATCGCATAATTTAAAAACCCCAAAGTCGCTTCAAAATCCAAAGGTCCATTAATGCTACTCGCATCTACATCTTGCATATCTTGAACCAAAGAAAACGCACCATAAGCAGCAGGTAATGAAGATGTTCCAGAAATATATGACGCCAAAGATGCATCATAAAATATTCGATAATTCTGGCCAGCTAAGCCAAAATTGACACCACCATTTCTTCTCAATTGTACATCATAACATACTTGATTAGTGGCACAATCAACGCTTTCCAAATTTAATCGAATATCATAGTTTTGTGCACCCAAAGTACCAAAAGTGAAGGCCAAAAACATGGTAAAAAATAGACACTTCATAAAATAAAATTTAAGAGTTTGAAAATAAAGCTAAGTTATTTTGCTTCTTAGAACCTGCCAAATTTTCATTGACAGGTTTCTAAAAAGCTATTTAATATTGCGCTAATTTCTTGGTACATCCGAAAACTTACCATTATTTAACAACCATACATTTTTATCTTGAACATTAACATCTCCATTCAAATCCAAATCATTGAGGAAATAGCTACTGTTTTGACCATTTTGGTTGAGCCAAAGATCTTTATCATTAACATTGATATCTGTATCCGCCGATGAAGAATTTATTTGTTGACCATTTCCAGCGTACATCACCCATTTTCCACCTACATTTTTTTGACCAAAACCGAGCAAAGTCTTATAAGAATCCTGGTTTGTAAAATCGTAAGAAATGACACCATTTACAACTGGCACTTTGACATGTGACATGACAATCAAGTGATTTCTATGTTCGATAACTACATAATAGGTCTCATTGATATTAAGATCACAACAGTCAAATCCTGAAGGAATTTGAACCGTTCCATTACTAAAGACTAATGCAGCTTTAGTACAAACAGTGGTATTACTATTAATTCCTGTCCTCAAACTGACTAAAACCCAATCTGTGGTATTTGTAGGATAATCTGCATTCGGTGTTCCCGTAATATTGTAATCAAAAGCATCTCCTTCTGTTCCATTATAATTCCAAGGTGCAACATTATATGGCTGCCCTGCCGGCGTCTCCTGACCAAAAAACGTTACTGGATCTTGGCCTGGCAAATACCTTAGATTATTCAATGTAGTGGTCATCAGGCCTGAAAAACTATTGTAAGGTCCTTCTAACAATACCTTGGTAGAAATCTCAACACATGATTCAGGCACTGTAATAGTCACCGTTGCATTAGAACATACATTTGGAATCGTGTCTAGATTACATACTTGATATATTAGTGTAACTACTGTTCCTGGTTCAGTGATCGCCGGTACATAACTCAATACTCCTGTCAACGGATCTAATAAAGCTGCTCCAGCATAAGTGCCTCCTACTGCTGTCAAACTAGTATTCACACCTGGTAAATAATCATCATTAGCAAGTACATTTACAATACTTGTCGTACCAAAAGGTGCCAATAAAACATCATTTGCTGCTGTAGCTACTAATGGATTTGGATCTGTTCCATTCGGATTGCCATCACCATCACAGTCTATCGCTCTCCAAGCAAGGGTCGTATTTGCAAATACCTGATCTGCTTCGTTATAATCACACGGATCAAGTGGATCGGTATTGTCACCTAGAGTTAATGGATCTCTATCCAAACCATTGATTTCGTCAGCATTTGTCACACCATCACCATCACAATCTCCCGTACTTGTAGCTACCAAAGTCACTTGTACAAGGTTGAGACTACATGGGTCCAATGGATCTGTATTATCGCCTGTAGTCAATGGATCGCCATCGATACCTGCTACTTCATTCCAATTGGTCACACCATCGCCATCACAATCTGAATTACGCCATAACATTGTCGCATTGGCCAATACTTGACCTGGACCATACACACATGGATCGATTGGATCTGGGTCTGTATTATCTGGGTCGCCATCGCCATCTGTATCTCCTGCTGGTGGAATCGTAATCGTCACCGTAGCATTTGAACAAACATTCGGAATCGTATCTAAATTACATACTTGATAGATCAAAGTCACCACTGTGCCTGGTTCAGTGATCGCTGGAACATAACTCAATTCTCCTGTCAAAGGATCTAATAAAGCTGCTCCAGCATAAGTGCCTCCTACTGCTGTCAAACTAGTATTCACACCCGGTAAATAATCATCATTGGCAAGTACATTCACAATGCTTGTCGTACCAAATGGTGCCAACAAAACATCATTTAAAGCCGTTGCTACTAATGGATTTGGATCTGTTCCATTCGGATTGCCATCACCATCACAGTCTATCGCTCTCCAAACAAGGGCTGTATTTGCAAATATCTGATCTGCTTCATTAAAATCACACGGATCAAGTGGATCAGTGTTGTCTCCTAAAGTCAAAGGATCTCTATCCAAACCGTTTATCTCATTTGCATTCGTCACACCATCACCATCACAATCTCCTGTACTTGTAGCTACCAAAGTCACTTGTACAAGATTGAGACTACATGGGTCCAATGGTTCTGTATTATCGCCTGTGGTCAATGGATCGCCATCGATACCTGCTACTTCATTCCAATTGGTCACGCCATCGCCATCGCAATCTGAATTACGCCATAGCATTGTCGCATTGGCCAATACTTGACCTGGACCATACACACATGGATCGATTGGATCTGGATCTGTATTGTCTGGGTCGCCATCACCATCTGTATCTCCTGCTGGTGGTACGGTAATCGTAACCGTTGCATTTGAACAAACATTTGGAATCGTATCTAAATTACACACTTGGTATATTAAAGTCACAACAGTACCTGGCTCAGTAACCGCTGGAACATAACTCAACTCCCCTGTTAAAGGATCTAGTAAAGCTGCTCCAGCATAAGTGCCTCCTACTGCTGTCAAACTAGTATTCTCACCTGGTAAATAATCATCATTTGCAAGAACATTTACTATGCTTGTCGTACCAAATGGTGCCAACAAAACATCATTTAAAGCCGTAGCCACCAATGGATTTGGATCTGTTCCATTCGGATTGCCATCACCATCACAGTCTATCGCTCTCCAAACTAGGGTTGTATTTGCAAATATCTGATCTGCTTCATTATAATTACACGGATCGTTTGGATCGGTATTGTCGCCTAGTGTTAAGGGATCTCTATCCAAACCATTTATCTCATTCGCATTCGTCACACCGTCACCATCACAATCTCCTGTACTTGTTGCTACTAAAGTCACTTGTACAAGGTTGAGACTACATGGGTCAATTGGATCTGTATTATCGCCTGTAGTCAATGGATCCCCATCTATACCTGCTACTTCATTCCAATTGGTCACGCCATCGCCGTCGCAATCTGAATTACGCCATAGCATCGTCGCATTGGCCAATACTTGACCTGGACCATACACACATGGATCGATTGGATCTGGGTCTGTATTTTCTGGGTCGCCATCGCCATCTGTATCACAGAATGAACCATTAACAACTACAGAGTCACTTGATGGACTGTAACAATCATTATTTGCATTATAATAAAAAGCATAATAAGTACCTTCTACAGCAGCAGTTGGTGTCGCATAAGCCAAACCTGTGTGTGCATCATTTGTAAACCAAACTAATGTTGATGTTCCTGGGGCTGTACTCGTTTCAAGTGTTGTTAAATCAAATGTATTAGAAGGGCAATTTGTATTTACAACTGATGCACTTAATGTAGGTGCAATTGTTGGACAACAATCAAAACCGTCACCATTAGCGCCTCTGGTATCTACAAATGCTGAATAAACTTTTATAACATTTATCACACTTGCTAAAGAACCAACCGAAATTTTGACTTCATCAAATGGAAGTGATGCAACAAAACCTACATTATATATGCCTGGACCTGGATTAATCCAAATGCCGAGTAATGATAATTCAATAAGATTGCCAGCTGTTTGGCATTCTTGTTCTACACCATCTAAATAGGTACAAATATTAATTGAACTAAATAAATCTGCTTGTATTAATGTATTTGTATCTTCAATAACAAAACCAGCTGTACTTCCTGCCGGATAAGTAGAAAGTGGATCTTGAACAGAAATGTCACCAGTTGCTAATACACCCGCCACAACCGTAATTGTAGCAAAATCTGTTTGAACTTCAGAAATGACGTTTGGTGAATTATTGACAGAACAAGCTACACAAGCCACACCAAATATTCCTGTTTGATCACTATTGATAATCACTGGGAAAGTTGGTTCTGATAGGAAATAAGTTTCATCACATTCCAAATCAACTGCACATAAATTTTTAATAACAGATCTAAATACTTTGGTTTCTCCTGTATTGACACCTACAATATTTTCAACAGAAATTCTTACTTCATCAAAAGGCAAAGTCGTAACAAAACCTACTGTTTTTTTACCATCATCTGGCAATATCGAAGTCTCCACGGTAAGTATGTTATTTACACCAGTTTTAGTTTCTTGAAGTGAACCGTTCAAATATGTCCTAATGGTAATTCCATTCAATAAATTGACATATAAAAGAGATGTATTTTCTATTTCAAATCCAGCAAACGCACCTGCATCATAATCTGAAATGCCGTCTTTAACGCTGATGCTTCCACTTATGCCAACTCCTGCTGTCAAAACAATGGTTGCAAAGTCTTCAGTGTCATCATTAATGACATTGGCAACATCATTGATAGCACAGCCAACACACAAGATTCCATCAATACCAGTGTTTGTATTGTTAATCAAGACTGGATATGTAGGTTTCACAAGATTAGTCACAACATTACACAATGGATCTGGTCCTGCACAAAACTGCTCTAATACTGCTTTGTACACTTCCGTAGTACCAAGATTTAATGCCAATCCTTGAGACACAGTCAGACGTAGGGTATTAAATGGTTGAGTAGCAACAAATCCAACAATCTGACGTCCTGAACCTGTCAACAAACCTGAACCCACTGACACCAAAGTACCAGCATTTGAAGTTTCTACCAAGACTCCGTTAAGATATGTCTGAACAGTAAGCCCATTCAAAACATTCACACCTACTAAAACTGGATTATTTATATCAAATCCTGCAAAAGTTCCCGCAGGATAAGTCGTAATCACATCTTTTACAGCTATCGAGCCACTCACTGCTAAGCCAACTGTCAAATTGATACTTCCAAAATTGCTTGTAGACGCATCAACAACATTGCCAGCATCGGACACCGAACATGCCAGACATAATACACCTGAAATACCTGTCAACCCACCATCTATAGCAGCAGGAAAATCTGGCTCTGTTAATGAAATTTGGGTATTACATTCTAATGCAGGACCTGCACAATAACTCTTGATTACTGCACTATAAACTTGGGTAGTTCCAACGTCAACACCTACGACTTGATTGATCGTATATCTGATTTCGTCAAATGAAAGTGTAGTGATAAATCCTACCGTCTGACGATTGGCCCCAGATAAAAGGGACACATCTAGCAATAAATCATTTGCTGATTTTGTCTCACGGATTGCGCCATTCAAATATGTTCTCACTGTAGTATTTTGAAGTAGATTCACTCCAAGCAAATTAGAATTAGATACTTCAAAACCTGCAAAAGTCCCAGCAACATAATCTGTTAATTGATCTTTTACAGAAATAAAACCAGTTGATAGAATTCCCACCGGCAATGTTATTGAACCAAAATTATTGAGATTATCATCTACTACATTCTGAGTATTTGTCACACTCCCTAGGGTCACTCCTGTAGTACCAGCATCGCTTATAAATGCTGGATATTCAGTTTGTGTCAAAGCTGTCATGGTATTACAAGTAGGAGTTGGTCCTACACAATATTTAGTAATGACTGCATGATAAATTTGAGCTGACCATAATACACCGACAAGCGTCTGAAAAGTAATTCTTACCTCATCGAATGGTGCCGTGGTGACAAAACCAACATTGGCAGTGCCATCAGCAAAAAGTAGATCTGAATCCAATCCTAGTACATTTGAAACAACCACTTGGGACTGCTGTAAAGATCCATTATTAAAGGTTTGTACAGTGACAGTTGAAGCGACACTTACACCAAGTAATCCACTTGTACCAATACGAAAACCCGCCCAAGTGCCAGAAGGATAAGTATCAGCAGCAGTGCCATCGGCAACACCAATAGTAGCATTACAGCCTACTCCAGTGATATTTATAGTGGTAAAATTTGATAGATTATCGTCTATAAGATTGCCAATATTGCTCACACCACCGATACATAATGGAACTATACTCCCAACATTATCATTGATTTGCGAAGTCAAACCCGTGTAAGTACTATCGACCCATGGAGAATTCAAGTTACATGGAGCATTTGCAATTTGCGCATTTACACTTTGTGAAATAAATAAATGAACTAGCAGGAGTAATAATATTGTAAACCTGCCTTGATAAATTCTATTTGTAAAAATATGGCTATTCATAAGTATCTCGATTTTTTGGTGCTTGGGTAATTAATTAATTATTAGTTTTTACTGCTTTCAAAATGCTTTTAGACCCATCCTTTTGTTCAATCTCGATGATATAAGCGCCATTAGAAACTGTGGCGGTTTCAAGTTTAATTTGTTGAGTCCCTTTAGCCAATGTTTTAATTATGACCAATTGTCCAAAAATGTCATACATCTTCAAAACGGCGTCATCAGTTAAAGCACTGTTGAATGAAAATTCTAAAACATTTAAAAATGGATTGGGAAACATTTTTGCTGACAGGACATTGGCCTCTTGGGTGCTAGTCACTCCAGCATGAATAACATTATAATTATCAATAATAATTTTTATTTCTCGTTTTCCATCTGTTGAAGTAAGTTCTACAAATGCAGTCGCATAGGTATGTGTGAGATTATCTTGGGCCCAAGTAAATGTTGGATTCACATCATCAATCACATTAAAACACATCTCAGCAATAGAAATGCTGGTAGTTTCATCCGATGGAAGGACCAAACCTTTGTCTGTGTGATTTAGAAGGTCAGTAGCCAAATTTATAAATCCTAAATGTCCATCATATGGTAGTGCACCAAAACCTGAAGCATCTACATCAAAAAAATGTTGGACAAGGTGAAGATTGGTATAATCTTTTGGTAATAGCGATGATATTGAGTTTTCAATGAGAAAAGCTTTGCTTGCATCATAGTACAATCTATAATTTTGTCCTGCTAGAGTCAAGTCTTTTGAACTATGATTTGACAAATTTACTTGATAACACTTATTTTCATCTTGACTTCTAGGCTCAATCTCTAACAATGTTAACGTAACTTGTCCATTCAATGAAACTGACCAGTTTGGAATAATCAAGATGAAATAAATAATAATAAATAATTTAATGTCTAATCGTTTCATTTTATAATATTTAATATGCTAAAAAATGTAAATAATCAACTGTTGGTTAACACTGACTTAATTTAAAATACACGAATTTTACATCAGTGGATGTGTAAATGCAAAATTGTGAAATAAGATAGGACTCTACACTAATGAACCTTTTACATATATCAAACCCTATCCACATTTTGAATTAAGGTAAAAAAAACATTTAATCACAATTGCAAAAACAAATATATTAATAATTTAATTAATACATATTTATATATTATACAAGTATTTACATAATATTAATTCAGTAAAATAGTAAGCAAAACTATTTTATTTATTGGTAAATTCATTCAACACGATGAGTCCAAGTCGAATCTGACCAAATTTGCCATTGGGTTGCAGATTTTGTCATTAAGTAGATCATATATGACTAAATTACATATAATTAAATCATATATTTTACCAATTGTAATTGCTAAGTGAATAATTAATCATTGCAAAAATCTATTAAACAAAATGACTTTATAGTGAAAATTGATTTCTATGTAGTAATAAAGTATTTATCACAGTAGGTAAATTAGATAATCTTCTATCATTGATGTTTATAAAAGTTTTTGTTAACTTTTTAGGTTTTATGGTAGAAATAAAGAGATTTTATCATCAATTAAAATATGGGAAAATAAATTGTAATAGATTCTCTATTTTCACTTTTAGTAATTTGAAGCGAACCATTACATTTTTTTAATGATTTAGTTATGATGGACAAACCTAAACCTATATTTCCGAAGCTGTTTATTAACTTTTGAGTTTGTATTGGCTTTATTAATACTCTTCGGATTTGGCTTGGCATTCCTTCCCCATCATGTTGAATGGTAATTTTTAGTTTTTGATTTTCAATTTCTGATACAATATTGATCTTAGAGCAATGATCATGTTTAATAATATTGTCGATTAAATTGCGTAGCACAGCCGATACATAATGTTGACAAATAGAAAGTCGACCCACTATATCTGTATTAATAAATAATTCGATATTGTTTAGTTTTGCATAAGAAATCAAATGTTCTGTAGACTCAGTCAAAAATATCTTAATGTCTGTTTCTTGTGGATTAGCAGACGCTGTTTTATCAGTAAATTGTGACCATTTCATCATATTAAATAAAATGCTTTTAGTAGCATAAAAACTATTTTCTAAATGATCAAGTTGTTCATTTGCATACTCTTTATTGTTTTCGGCAATTGACTTCCGAATTCTCTCTACCATCCTAAAATAGGCTACATAGGGCGATTTTAAATCATGTGCTATAATACCATAAGTTTGGTCTCTAAAAGCCAATAACTCTTTCATTTTCCTATGTTTTTTGTACAAAAGGAATATTAAAAACAAAGTAAAGAAAACTTTAAAAATACTAAATGCAAGAAGCGATGTGTTTATATTTTCACTGTCTATACTTGTCATAAGAGAGTTTATTTAATTGGTATCTGATAATTGATCCAGATTAACTTAAGAATATTTATTTTGTCCTTTACACAAATAAAATACTTTAAGATAATGAGACTGAATTTACTGGTTAATGTTGTCATCCAAACATGATCTAAAGCATTTACAATTGGTTTGTTGATATTGTCTGTTTTACAGCACAATTTCTGTTAATTAAATTAATATATATTATTGTCAAATCCTATTGTGGTTTATAGCATACTTTATATAGTTTCAAGTATGTTTACCAAGCTTAAAATAAAGAAAAAATTAGGTTTTACAATAAGTAAATGGACTATGAAACAAAATAAGAATTCATTAATTGCTTTTTAAAAGCTCTACTAAAATCTGCTTCACAAGTCCGCAATTTTACTTTACTTTCTTCCACAAGAATTGTCTCCACAAAGTCTAAGTTAACAATAAAGGACTGATGTACTTTGATAAAATTTGGCGGAAGTCTCTTTATAAAATCAATTAGCGCTGAGCGGACTATAAAGGAACGTCCATCTACACTAATATTCAGGTATTTTCCATCAACAGAAATCATTTCTATTTGATTTAGACAAATTTTTTTAATGTTCTTTCCCACTTTAACAAAGAAGAAATCTTTCAATTTGGAGGTTTGAGACTGCTGAATTAGTCTAGAAAATGCCAACTGAAGTGACTTAGAAAGTTCAAAATCATTACAAGATTTTGATAAAAAATCTATTGGCGTCAACGCTAGAATCTCATCAAATATTTTTTCTGTATGAAATGTAGTAATTACAATTGTAGGTATGTCTCTAAATAATAAACATTCTTTTACAAAGTCCAAACTTGTTTTAGAATTATCCAAAAAGTGGTCTGTAATCACTAGGTCTGGAACAATCGAATCTAAGATTTGTACAGCTGATTTATAACTGTTTGCGGTAATAACATTTTTGAAGCCTAAAGTTTTAATTCTTTCTTCGAGTATAGATAAATGCATTTTGTCATCATCTATCAATAATATTTCTTTGTCAAAAAACTGCACCATAATTTCAAGTATTGATTGTCAAATATTGTTTTAAACCTATTCATTCTCTCAACAAATGGGTATCGTAACCACTCAATTTAAACTAATATCTCTCTATTAGCTTTACCACGAAAATCTTAAATGCATTACAAAAATAGTCATTTTTGACTAAAAAAGAACCTAAAGTAGTATTTTTTCTACAAATAAATATACATCTTCACTATATGCTTCATATTCAACTAAATACAACTTCAGTCGTACCAAATATGACTAATCTAGTTGTTCAAATCATAGTTTTTAGAAAATAAACTAGACCCATAAACAAAATATTTATGTCATTGAAGCCCTTTGTTAACGGTTTTATTGGAGAATTATCTATGCAATATTTGTATATACCGCTTGCACATCATCATCATCTTCTAACTTATCGAGCATTTTCTCTATGTCGACCATTTGTTCATCAGAAAAATCTACTGGAGTAGTAGGTATTCTTTGTAAATTTGCTTTTGTAATTGAAATACCTTTTTCTTCTATCGCTTTTGTCAAAGTACCGAAATCAGTATAATTACCATATGCATATACTGTATTTTCGTCCACTTCAAAAGACTCTAATCCAAAATCAATCATTTCAAGTTCAAATTCATCTGGATCAAAACTGGCAGGTTTTTCAAATTCAACCACAGTTTTTCGATTAAACATAAACTCAAGCGAACCAGTAGGAACTATACCACCACCAGCTTTATTAAAATAAGATTTCACGTTAGCTACGGTTCTTACAGTGTTGTCAGTTGCACATTCCACAAATACTAACACGCCATGTGGTCCTTTACCTTCATAATTTACTTCAGTGTAATCGTCACCATCCTTTCCAGCTGCTCGTTTAATGGCATTATCCACATTGTCTTTAGGCATATTAGCCGCTTTTGCCGCTTGGATAGCTAACCTAAGTTTTGAGTTGGTCTCAGGGTCTGGACCACCTTCCTTAGCTGCCATGGTAATTGCTCTAGATACTTTAGGAAATATCCTGGACATAGTGGCCCATCTTTTTTCTTTGGCTGCGCGTCGATACTCGAATGCTCTTCCCATTATCTTTGTATTTTATTACTGAAGTAAAATAAGTGATTACTTTAATTTAGCTCATCACAAAAAAAAAGAGCATCTCATAAGTGTGACTTACAGGATGCTCCTTTCAGCGGAAGAGGAGGGATTCGAACCCCCGGTACCCTCTCAGGTACGCCGGTTTTCAAGACCGGTGCAATCAACCAGCTCTGCCACTCTTCCTAGTGCTTTCTTTTAAAGCGACGCAAAAGTAATCATTATTTTCAAATATGAAAACTTTTGAGCAAAAAAAAGTAGATTCACTTTTGAATCCACCTTTTTTTACAATTTCAGGTATAACTAAATTATGAGAAAAACAATCAATTTTAACATAAAGCCTTAATGTCTCTTATCAAAATTGATTTTCTTTTGAAATGTATTTTATTGGTTTTCTTTAGATCGTTTAGTACCGTCGTAACTGTCTGACGAGATGTACCTGTGTAGTTTGCGATGTCTTGTTGCGTAAAGTCATGTCTCAATAATAGTTCATAGCCTACTGCCTGACCAAAAGATTGGGCATTAACTTTAAGAAACTGAACAATACGTTCTCTTGCATCATTCAATACCAATGATTCTAGACGCTCTTCATTATATTTTAACTTTCTACCAAGTAAATCGATAATATTATTGGCCAAAGCGCCATTTTTGCACATTAACTCTCTAATAAACTCAACTTTTACTGCTAAACATACTGCATCAGATGTCATTACGACTGCATTGTTAGATCTTATTTTTTCACCAGCAATACTATGTTCGCTTAGAATAGCTTGTGGGTGAAGGATTACTTTTATAACTTCTCTACCATCTGATGCATAAGTCGTAATTTTCACAACACCTTTAAACAAAAAGAAAATTTCATCACTTGCTTCTCCAGCTTCAAATACATGTTTATGCTTCTCAATGACACGAATTTCGCCAAATCTTACAAGGTCCTTTATCTCTTGTTCATCAAGACAACTTGTCAAAGAAAACTCCTTTAAAGCGTTTATTATTTCTATTGCATTCATATTATTAGGTATTTGGGTGTTACGATTATAGGACACAAAAGCAACTGCAATACCCCTACATTTTTGTAAGATTATTTACATTTATGTAGTATTTTATGCACAATAAACTACATTTTATTACTACATATTTATCAATCACAATTTTATACATTGAATAAAAACATATAAATATTGTATTTATTTAAAATATTATATGTAAATAGATACTTGGTAAATATTTAAAGAGAAAGCTAGAATAATTTAAAAGTCAAATTAACTAAGAGATGATATATAGTTTTTGATTTATCTTTCTAAATGCAATTTATCAATAGTGTATAAAAGTATTGTATGTTATAATTTTATATATAACATATTTATTTAATAATATAAGTTTTACTTGTTTTCGTCAAAGCACTAAAACTACCAAATGCCTTATCAGTTTGAACATTGAAGCCAGCTATCGGTGGGTTTGCAGTAATTGTACTACCACCACTAAAAACATTTGATGCATATACATTATACCTATAAAATGATTCTGTGACATTATAAAAGTCAAAAGCGATTTTTGATGTTGCTTCATTTTCTTTGATAGACAAATTCATTTTTATTTCATTAGTATTTAACATAGCATAATCTATTAAAAAGCCTTCTTTATGGGCTATTTTATGAAATGCCTGTCCATTGGAATTTTGGAAATCTGTTAAGATCCAAGTTAAATCGTTTTCAGATCTTGGTACTATATAGAAAAAAGAAGATTTGCTAATTCCTTTAGGTAAGACTAGTACTCCAGTTAATATTGTATTAGCCATCCCACCATCATAACTTACTTTATGTTCATTTATCAAAAAAGTGTCTGGTGTAACAGAAATGGGTATTTGTATTTTGGGGTCCACGCCCTTTACATTCTGACCAATACCTAAAAATCTATAGAAAAGTCCTTCCTTAATTTCAAATTTATCAGGCTCAATGTAAAATAGCGAATCTCTTCTATGATATTCAAATGCATATCCCCAATCTTTATCACCCTCCGCAAGAGAAAATGACAATAAATCTTGGTTGTCGACTTGTCTTATTTTTTTACCTGTAACATCTCCAGCATAATAAATATTTGCTATAATTTTTTTACCAACTTCCATTTCACATAGTACAAACATCTTATCAGACGATGAATCGGACGTCAAAGGGGTAATATCCACACACCCGAATAGGAGTAATGCAAAAAAGATATATATATATTTTAAAATCCCCATAGATGAATTTAGCCACAAATATGAGTATTATATTAGAATAATTCATAATATGTCATGTATATTTTACAGTTTTTATAGAAATAATACTACATTATTGTAAAATTCGAGTAAAATGGGCTCGTTACCTTAATTTATTAAAATGAAATACTGTAGCTTATGGTAGGTAGCAATGGCAATAAGCTGTAATTTCTAAGTTCGTATTTTCCAGTATTATTATTTGTCCTTACTAATTCTGAGTAAAATGGATTATTTCTATTGTAGGCATTATAAAGTCCCAAAAAGAACTTAGCCCTACCCCATTTATAAACATTGTAAAAACTAAAACCAAAATCAAGTCGATGAAAATCTGGGAAAGTAGCATTATTTTTTTCTAAATAAACAAACACAGGTTGGCCAGATATTGGAACTGAAATTCCACTTGGTTGTGAATAATAATTTCCTGATGAATATGACCAGTTTACCAAAAATTCAGAAAATTGGGACAATCTATATGTAACTGAAAATTTCACATTATGGTCTCTATTAAATCCAAAAGGGAAAGTCTGTCCATTATTTATATTTGGGAATGTCCTATCAGAAAGTGAATAAGAATAATTTAGTGAAAAGAGTGTTTTGCCAGTGACTTTTTCAAAAAACGTCTCCAAACCGTATGCATTTCCAGTGCCAATAGGAACTCCATTTTCCCAATTAATATTTTGATTTATATCTATTCCGCCACCTTCTTTAAAACTACTAATGTCATCTAGTCGTTTATAGTAAACTTCCATTCCAAACCTATAACCATCATTTGTCCTATAACCAAATGATGTATTAAATATCCATGATCTTTGCGGTGGAAGTACATCATTAGTAGGTACAAAAATATCTGTGGGAAGACCTAATCCATTATTTGTCAATAAATGCAAGTACTGCTGCATCTTAGATATCCCAAACTTAAAATATAGATTTTCTCCTCCTGCTAGTAATGCTAGTCTTGGTTGTAAAGAAGTATATTGCTTCTTATTTTGAGTAAGAATAGTGGCAAAATTTAATCCACCATTGATTCTAAGACCTTCTCCTAGGCTGATTTCATCTTCTACGTATACATTCCATTCACTACCAGAAACACTCGCTTTAGGGTTCAATCCTTTTATCGCGTTGACGTCAATTAGTTCAGATGGTGAACCAAAATCATCCTGAGATACATTAGTTACCCTAGGGTCAAAATTTCTCTTTATAAACCCAAGCCCAAACTTTAAAGTATGTTTATTATTTGGTAACCAATCAAAATCCTGTTTTACACCGATTTCATTCACAGCTGTTTCATACAATGAAGCATCAAAAAACGTTTCAACTCCTCCAGGATCATCTTCAAAAGTTGATAGATTCTTGCGATAACTTTCAAAATTATAACTTGTTTGATATGCAGATGTACGCGAAAACAACGATTTATCGAGCTGACTATTAAGCCTGAGCGAATATATTTTATTTCCCCAATTCAGATTCTGATCATTTTTCTCTTGCAGAATATCTCCATTAATCGAAGAAGAATTGTTAAAAAAATCATCTTTGCTCTGAAAAGTATATAACAATAATCGAGTTTTTTTGCCAATATTAAAATTAAGTTTAGCATTAAAATCTTGAAAGTAATAATTAGCCAAACCCTGTCGCTGTCTATCACGATTTTGGAATTTTGTGATTTCTTTGATCCAAACATCAATAAATGTGCGCCTGAAGGAAACGATATAACTACTTTTATTTTTTACAATAGGGCCTTCTAGGGTAGCCTTGGCAGCGATGGTACTTAGTGAAACTTCTCCACCAAATTTGTTAAAATTTCCATCCTTAGTATGAACGTCTATGACAGATGATAATCGTCCGGAATATCGAGCGGGAATACCTCCCTTATAAAAACTTGCACTCTTTATGGCACTTGAATTAAAAATAGAAAAAATACCCATGGCATGTCCTGTGTTGTAAACAGGGACACCATCCAATAAAACGAGATTCTGATCTGATGAACCGCCACGTACGTTCAAACCGCCGATCCCATCAGCACCAGTAGATACGCCAGCCAAACCACCTAGATATCTAAATAGGTCTGCTTCACCAGCAAGATGATTTGACGAAAGTATTTTATCAATGTGAAGGTTTTGCTGTGATGCAGTATTTTCATATTCTTCTTCTAGAAGATCATCAAGGACAATGATTTCATTCAACAAGCCATCAGGTTGAAGAAAGATATTGATAAATGTATCTTTTTGGATATACATCTCCAAAATTTCAGACTTGTATCCCAAGTATGAAAAGTGTATCCTTTCTAACTTTTGGTTGATTTTAAAACTATAAAACCCATATTCATTTGAATTGGTCCCTCTGCTTCCATTGGTAACAAAAACATTTGCACCGACGAGCAGTTCACCAGATATTTTATCTCTTATGTATCCATAGATCGTTTTGGAATTACCTTGGTTATCTTTGGGTCGTCTAGCTAATACCAATTGATCGCCTACTATTTCATAAGTCAAGCTATGTACTTTTAGTATTAAATGTAGGACATCACCTAATTTTTCCTTCGTCACCGAGATATTAATAAGACTGTCTGCTGGTATCCTTGATTCTGAATAAATAATATTTACATCTGATATCTTGGATAGATCTTTTAAAACGATTCGAAGTGGTTTATGGTATGCTGTATAGTTAATTAATGTTTCATCCGGCCTTGTCTGCGAATGACACAAAGCGGAGTAAGTAAAAATAAAAACTGCTATAAAAAAACTCCTGACCAATTTTAATTCCTAAAATTTAATAATATACATTAAGTTCCAAAGGTACTAATTTAACTCAAAAACTATTAGGATTTTAGGCTGGATTGTGATTTATTGATAAAAACCACGATAACAAAAAGCTTAATTTAGACCTTACAAAGGTTATATTTCTAAATTAAAGTATTCAATTATTTACAATTGACTTTTGTGAATTTGTATGAATTAGGACTTATTTTAGTGTATTCTAACTCATAAGTGATTTCAAGTATCATTATTATCTGCTCTATGGTATTGCCCTTTAACGAGCCTGATGTAAAGCCGCAATTTTTCCAGTTATTTTGTTCAGGCAACTCTATGGTAAGTGCGTATTCCTTAGAAATATCAGAAATTACCTTGTCAAATGCTACATTATCAAATACTAAATCTTCATTAAACCAAAGCAAATTAGTATCGAATGTTTCATCCTTTATGTCAGATACTACTCTATCCTTAAACGAAACTGATTGATTTTTTGTTAGAATTACAGCTTTTTGCTGATTAGATACTTCAACTTTTCCTTCCTTTACATTTACCAATTCTGCCTTTGTATCTACTAAAAACTTGGTGCCCAAAACTTTAATTTCAGCATTTTTAGTTTCTATTTTGAAAGGATTGTTATTTTGGTGAGCTACATCAAAAAACGCCTTCCCAACTAGCTTCACTAGTCTAGAATTTTCAGTCATTTTTGAAATTTGTAGTTTTGAATCTTTATCTAACCAAACATTGGTACCATCATCTAATGTAACGAAAATACTTTCATCCTTGGCTTCAATAATCTGTCCGTCAAATGACCATTTAAATACTGCAATACTTAATAATGCAAAGACCAAAACTGCGGCTATAGATCTAAAGTAATTGAACTTAACGATTTTAGCGCTTCTCTCAATTGTCTTTGGTTTATTCAATATAGATAAATGTTTGTTGTACGCTTCTTCATAATTAAATTCTTCTGACTGCATATAAGTTGCATTATCCCATATGCCGCCCAACTGCTCATAAAGGACTTTATTCTCTTCACTCTCGTCTACCCAAGTGACAAAACTTTCCTTTTCCGATGAAGTCATTTCATCAGTTAGGTACTTTTGTACGTATTTCAGCTTATCTGAATAATTCATTTATATCACTTTTCAATAATATGACACCATATAACGGGGATACCCCTATTCAAAACTACTTTTTTTATATATTTCCCTTCTTAAAATTTTCAATGCTTTAGATATCTGATTTTCAACGGTTTTTACTGAAATACTGAGTTGTTTTGCTATTTCAGCATAACTCATATCTTCAAATCTACTCAACGAAAAAACGACACCACATTTATCTGGCAATTCTGCAATAACATTGTTAATTTTGAGATTCAACTCTTCCGCCGAAAGATATTGTTCGAAAGTAAACCCTGTATCTTCTTGTTCTGCAAGACTAGATTCATCTTCCCATTTTACATGATTATCTCTGATATAATTTAGGGTACGGTTTCTACAGGCGCGCTTTAGATAACCCTCTATGGATTGCTGAACGACAAGTTCTTCCCTTTTTTTCCAAATTTCTAGAAAAACTTCCTGAACTATATCTTCTGAAATTGACCTATCTTTAAGAATAGACATAACCTGATAACAAAGCATCGAATAATACTTTTGGTACATAGAGTGAAGTGCTTGCTCAGGCTTTTCACGTAGCAACACTGAAAAATTGTCAGATACTAATTCTTGATTTAAAGACATATTTTACAAATCAACTCAAGCCCAAATCGGCAAATTCTATTCAATATAGAGAACCAAAATCTATAGATATTTTTAAACCATGATTAAATACCATCTATATTTTGGGTAAAGATACATTATAGAAATGAATTGTGTAGTAATTTTTCTACTTTTTGTTTATATTATATATTATAATAAATGTAGTTATATAACTATTTCTAAAATTTATGCGGCATGTACGTATTAGAAAGGTTTAACCATGCCTAAAATAAGCTGTAATTAAAGGAAAGTAAATACAATATAGTTAGTTCAGCACTTTACTAATCAAATTCAAAAAGTGAAAACTTTACAAATTATATAACCATAGTCCATACTCCACTTAGAAGTTAAGCAAAACCTACTTGATTAAACATTTCATGTATCTCAAAAACAACAAAAATTCAAAGTCACTTATTCACAAAAGGATTGCTTTTAATATTTTTTGAATAAAATAATGCTAGATATTACCCATATTATATAAATGTTTTATACTTTTGCACCACTAAAAATTTATGAAGCCTTACGGCAGATTGGTTTGTAGTAAGACGGAGGTTATAGCTCAGTCGGTTAGAGCATCGGTTTGTGGTACCGAGGGTCGTGGGTTCGAGCCCCATTAGCCTCCCAAAATTAGAGACGATTCAGTAGTGGATCGTCTTTTTTTTTAAATAATACTTATGTAAAAGAAAGAATTTTTAATTATTTAATAAACTGTAATAATATCCTATAGCTATTTACTTCATAGTTAGATACTCCGATTCAGCCTTTTTGGAATACAACTTTTCGAAAAGGAATTCAACACTACTTAAAAACCAAGTTAAATAATTGTAGTCACTTTCTAAAACGCAATAAGAAGATAATCAGTCTGCTTTCCAAAAAAATCTTGTTAGACAGATGAAGTCAAACAAATAGCTTACTAGATATAAAAAAAAAAGAGCCTATCATGATGATAAGCTCTTTTTACGTTTTCAATTGGTTTATTGACTTATTTTACAGAATCAACTACTGCTTTAAAAGCTTCAGGGTGATTCATAGCAAGGTCTGCTAATACTTTTCTATTAAGACCTACTTCTTTTTGGTTTAATGCAAAAATAAATTTAGAATATGACATTCCATATTGTCTAGTAGCTGCATTAATCCTGATGATCCAAAGTCTTCTGAAAGCTCTTTTTTTGTTTCTTCTGTCTCTGAATGCATAGGTATATGCTTTTTCCAAAGCATTTTTTGCTACTGTGTAAACTTTACTTCTTGCTCCGAAGTAACCTCTAGCTGCTTTAAGAATTTTTTTTCTTCTTGTTCTTGATGCAACTGAATTAACTGATCTAGGCATAACTATTGTGTTTTAGTGCAATACAGGGACTCTTAAAAGGAATTCTTTTTTCCTGTACTCTCGTTAAAAAATAAATTAAAATATTACAGACAAAGCAATCTTTTGATTTTTGCAGAATCTGCTACGCTAACAAGTGTAGACCCTAATAATCTGGTCTTTGCTTTGTTAGACTTTTTTCTCATCAAGTGACGTGCATTTGCTTGAAATCTTTTCACTTTACCTGTTCCAGTAAGTGTGAATCTTTTCTTTGCACTTGAATGCGTTTTCATTTTAGGCATAACTACTTCTTTTAGGGCTGCAAAGGTAAGCAAAGGATTTAATATTA
This sequence comes from Saprospiraceae bacterium, assembly GCA_035299145.1. Classification (GTDB taxonomy): domain Bacteria; phylum Bacteroidota; class Bacteroidia; order Chitinophagales; family Saprospiraceae; genus OLB9. The sequence goes on along the minus strand of DATGWZ010000016.1, from coordinate 157,347 downwards.
CATATATAGTAACATCTTTTTTTCTTGCCGACGCAACATTTTGTTTAATATGGATAGATAAGTAGACAGACTTCACAAATTTATCGAAAAATAAATTCTAACATCCTGCAAAATCTAGTGTTCTAACTATTGGACTTTCTTTTTCTTTGGTGAGATCATAACGATCATACGCTTTCCTTCTAACTTTGGAAGTTCTTCAGCAGCACCCAACTCTTCGAGTTCTTTTAGAAATCTCAACAAAATTAATTCACCACGATCTTTAAAGACGATTGCTCTACCTTTAAACTGAACGTATGCTTTTATTTTATCTCCATCTTCTAGAAACTTAATGGCATGCTTTACCTTAAAGTCAAAATCGTGATCATCGGTGTTAGGACCGAATCTGATTTCTTTTATTACGGTTTTAGCTGTTTTAGCTTTTAATTCTTTTTCTTTTTTCTTTCTATCATAGATAAACTTCTTATAATCTATGACTTTACAAACTGGTGGATCTGCATTTGGACTAATCTCCACTAAATCTAGCTCTAATGACTCTGCCCAGCCTAATACCTGGTAAGTACTAAAAACGCCAGGTTCAATAACCTTATTAGCTGCTTCTGATAATTCTTCTAAATTGTCGCCGACCAATCTGATTCGCGGGACAGTGATCTCTCTATTCAGTCTGTAATTATACTTGTCATCCTGAACTTTAGATTGTGGTTGTACTCTACCTTTTGCCAAATGTTTTTTGTTTTTGTTTAATTATTCTGCAAATATAAATATAAAAGTGCATTAATTCTCTCAATTAAAGCACTTTACTTATCAATATTTCTTATTTAATGTCTTCATGTGTGTTTGCAGAAGCGAATAGTACAATTTTTATACCATTTTTCTCCTCATTTATCTCAGCCAAAAGCTTACTTCCTTTTTCAGGATTTTCGCCAAGTATAAACTCTGCAAGAGGATCTTCTACATATTTCTGTATTGCCCTATTAAGAGGTCTAGCACCAAATTGCGGGTCAAAACCTTTTTCAGCAACAAATTTCTTTGCCTCATCAGACATGACCAATTCGTAATCCAAGTTATTCATACGTTTGAATAAATGCTTAAGGTTGATCTCTATAATTTTGAAAATATCTTCTTGCTCCAAACTATTGAATATAACTACATCGTCTATTCTATTCAAAAATTCTGGTGAAAATGTCTTCTTTAAAGCTCCTTGAATTACTGCTTTAGTATTCTCTTCAGCATTTTCTTGTCTGCTAGATGTCGCAAAACCGAGTCCTTGTCCGAAATCTTTTAATTGTCTAACACCTATATTAGATGTCATAATAATCAATGTATTCTTAAAGTCTACCTTACGTCCAAGACCATCAGTCAATTGTCCATCGTCCAAAACTTGAAGTAAAATGTTATATACATCTGGATGCGCTTTTTCTATCTCATCTAACAGGATTACAGAATAAGGTTTTCTCCTCACTTTTTCTGTCAGCTGACCACCTTCTTCATATCCAACATATCCTGGAGGCGCTCCTATCAATCTCGAAATGGAAAACTTCTCCATGTACTCAGACATATCAATTCGTACTAAAGCATCTTCTGAATCAAATATATATCTAGCTAGTGCTTTTGCAAGTTCCGTTTTACCTACACCAGTTGGGCCCAAGAATATAAATGAACCAATAGGTTTGGACGGATCTTTCAGTCCTACCCTATTACGTTGAATTGCTTTTGTAACTTTTACGATCGCTTCGTCTTGACCAATGATCATTCCTTCGAGATCCTTAGTCATTTTTACGAGCTTATTGGATTCACTCTGAGCGACTCTTTTCACAGGGATACCAGTCATCATAGAAACTACCTCAGCAATATCGTCCTCATTGACAGGATATTTTTTAGATTTAGCCTCTTCTTCCCACTCTTCTTTATTCTGCTCTAACTTTCTCAAAAGTTTAGATTCTTGATCTCTTAAATCAGCTGCTCTCTCGTATTGCTGACTTTTTACTGCTTGATTTTTTTGCTCCTTTACGGTCTCGATTTCTTTCTCTAAATCTTCAATATATTTAGGTACATGAATGTTTTTTAAATGAGTTCTTGCCCCCACTTCATCCATTACATCTATTGCTTTATCTGGAAAAAACCTATCTGAAATGTACCTTTCACTTAGTTTTACACAAGCTTCAATTGCTTCATTAGAATAACTTACATTGTGGAAATCTTCATACTTCACTTTTATATTGTGAAGGATGTGCACTGTTTCTTCTGGAGAAGGTGGATCTACGATTACTTTTTGGAACCTTCTATCTAAAGCACCATCTTTTTCGATATATTGACGGTATTCGTCTAGCGTAGACGCTCCGATACATTGCAATTCGCCACGAGCTAGTGCTGGTTTAAATATATTGGATGCATCTAGTGAACCTGTAGCACCTCCTGCACCTACAATGGTATGTATTTCATCAATAAAAAGAATGATATCTCTTGCCTTTTCAAGCTCAGTCATGATGGCTTTCATTCTTTCTTCAAACTGTCCCCTATATTTAGTACCAGCTACGAGCGCCGCCAAATCTAACATGACAACACGTTTATTAAACAATGTTCTTGAAACCTTCCTTTGGATAATTCTCAAAGCAAGCCCTTCTACGATGGCTGTTTTACCAACACCTGGCTCCCCGATAAGGATTGGATTATTTTTCTTTCTTCTACTCAATATCTGTGAAACCCTTTCTATCTCTACTTCTCTACCTATGATTGGATCCAACTTACCTTCTTCAGCAAGTCTAGATACGTCTCTTCCGAAATTATCAAGAACTGGAGTTCTAGACTTTCCAGTTGCTTTTCGAGTATTGCCATATTGATCACCAGAATCATCATCATCCATTGGAAGATCTGAATCAGATGGGGCTTGATTCATAAAATCAGGTGCATTCGGATCTTGTTCTTGTCTAACGTACTCCATCTCTGCTTTGAATGAATCATAATCTACATTAAAATCACTCAAAATCTTATTAGCTATATTCTCCTCATGCTTCAGTATTGAAAGCATCAAATGTTCTGGCTTTATCTCATCACTTTTATAAACCTTTGCTTCAAGGGAAGTAACCTTCAAAACCTTTTCTGCGTGTTTGTTAAGTGGAATACTTCCATAATTGTATCCAAGTTCTTCTTCTTGTCTTGGAACATGTGTTTTCTCAATTTTATGCTTCAGTTCATTTATATTAACTTCTAATGAATCCAAAACCTTTACAGAAAGACTATCTTTCTCTTGTATCAGACCAAGCAAAAAATGCTCTGTCCCAATATAATCATGACCAAGCCTTATAGCTTCTTCACGACTTAATTGTATTATTTTTTTTACTTTTGGTGAAAACTTCCTGTTGTTCATTTAACCCCTTTTTAAGTTTATTATTGCTAACAAATTCTGACAACTAACACTTTTAAAATATGAGAACACATTTTTGATCTCATTAATTTTCATTAACAAAAAAAGTGGTAAGATGTTGATGTTATTTACTTAGTACAAAACCATGCCACTATAAAATTACCTGCTAATCTGTCATACTTTACATATTACAAATAATTAAGTGTAAATATAAGGTTTATAATTATTAGCATCAATAAGAATGTATAAAAATATTGGTTTTTAACCAATCATTAACCTCACATTGTCGCCTAAAATAATAAGTATTTGTTAAAATTATAAAACAAAATTAATACATTATAATTATTCTTTATGCTTTTCAACCTTATTTTTAATACTTTATCGCATAAATAATGATCTTGATCTCATTTTTCAATACAATCAGTGACTAATTTTAGAAATGGTTACAAAAAACTATTTAAATTTTCGTACTTTTGCGGGTCCTTGACAATAAATGATCTGGAATTTAGTTTCAATAATTATTGTCAAGACATTACAGTACATCATTTAATATTAATAATAATGAAGTTTACATTAGATAAAACAGATAGGTATACCATACTAAAGCTTGATGAAGAGAATCTTAACTCAATTTTAGCGCCTGATCTTAAGTCAGAATTCGTTTTTTTCAGAAATGAAGGTGTAAGAAACCTTATCTTAGACATCACTGATGTAAAGTATGTCGATTCGTCAGGTTTAAGCGCCATTTTGACAGCGAATAGACTATGGAAAGATTACGGATGTTTTGTATTAACAGGAGCAAATCATCCTGCTGTTAAAAAATTAATAGAAATCTCAAGGCTTGAATCGATCCTAAACATTGTACCGACCGTAGAAGAGTCAGTGGATTTTGTTTTTATGGAAGATATTGAAAAAGAACTTACTGCAGCTGGCGAAGATGAATAATCTTTGTTCTTATTATATTTAAAAATTCAACCAACATAATATAAAACCCACATCATTTTAAATTGAACTTAAATGATGTGGGTTTTCTAATAAAATATGATCTAATCTGCTGTTCTGATTGTTGTACTTTCTTGAATCCAACACGGAACAAAATATGAATCTCCTGCTTTAACACCTCTGAAAAAAATGTCCTCCTTCTTAGGCATATATTGTTTGTATCTTGCGATTAGTTGATTTGCTTCACCTGATAACCGTGGTTCTACATTTTTTGCTTTAGTCCACATATCAATGGCAGGCCAAGTTACGACTTGACTTTCCCACCCTCTTCCTGGTCCACATAATGGTCCACTAGAAGCGTATAGATTTCCGATAAGCATATATGGTTCGCCCCATGAAGATTTTAATCTCGCAGCGTCTAAGGCAAACTTTCTAGATTTAGTGTAGTTCTTTAAATCACGATAATAAATCTTTGCAATAAGGATTAAGTATTTTGCTTTTGCTTCATTTTCCGTAGCACTTTCAACACAATCAAGATATGAATCAATTGCTTTAGAATATTTACCTTGACTATAATGTTCATTTCCTTGCGCAGCACAACTCAACGCAGGTGGTGCTTCATAACATTTTTTGGTTTTCACATTCTTCAATTCAAGTAGTTTAGCATCAGTCTCAAGGCAATTACCTCTAAGCATTCTAGCATATGCGAGATTTATAATTTCACAACTATCTGGATAAGCAGTATAGAGATTGTAATACTTTTCGGTATAATAATTACAATCATAAAACCCATCAATGCCTTCCAAACCTTCTAAGATAACTGGAGCGTATTCATTGATGATATTCCAAGAATCACACCCAGCCCCTTTACAAGTAGACAAACCTTGCTTGATTGTTTCAAAAATTAAAGATGTGTACTTTCTTCCTTCATCTGCTGTAATGGTACCTGCTACAACGCCATCATAAAGCACTTTTGTAAAAGGATTTACAACAAAATAATCAGCATTTTTACCTTTGACATCAAAGTTTGTCTTAAATAATGAATAAACATTTTGCTCTGTAGTATAATCACTATAATGATAATAATAATCAAATGCTTTTAGACCATTTACATAAGCTTCATCTCCAAAACACTCCTTACGTTTGTCATATATCATCATAATTGTATCGACATATGCAGACTTCAATTTTTTGTCAATAGTATTGTCATACAGATTCTTGTAAATAGCAACTCCATCCTCAAAGTGATATTTCACTCTACCGTTGGAACCCGGAGCAAGATAATATGCAATTTTCCATTGTTGTAAAGCTTCTTTATAATTTTTTACTTTAAGAAAATCTCTGTATAAAACAAAAGCAGTCTCTGCATTGCCCCTATCTTCTCCAGATAACTCAGTAAATCCGGCGCATGGCGATAATGGTTCTTGTTTTTCTGGTTCATTTACTACTACTTCATCTGCTTTTTTGGGCTCGACTATTTTAGGAGAGCAACTTAGTGAAAACAGAAAAATACTTATGGAGAATATTAAAATTTGCTTCATTATAAAATTAATTATTTGAACAAAGTTAAGCATTTAGATTTGATATTAATCTTTTTATGGTAAATAAGACGGCTTTAACTATAAAAAGTAACCAACCTTATAATCTTATTATCCTCTACGGCAAAAAAAAAGGGGAACAGAATGTCCCCCTTTTTATATCTAAAAAAATCTACTTATTTAAATCGAAGTCTAACGGTCTCTCCTATCCAACATCCTACGGTAGCACTTTGTCCTTCACTTGCTCCTCTCATAAATCCTTCACTTTTATCAGGTAATGAACCATAATAATTAGACAATCTGCTATTTGCTTCGCCAGCTACGCTTCCGTCGATAGACTTAGCATAATTATATTTATCCATCGCCGCTAGAATTGCAAGCCTTTGATTCCAAGAATCGCCGCACGATCTTGCAGTTTTACCATACATATCACCGATAAGCATATAAGGTCTACCCCAATTTGGCTTAAGTTTTGCCGCAGCTAGTGCTGTGTTTCTAGCTTGGCTATATTGGCTTAGTTTTCTAAATTCGATAGATGCAATTGCAAAGAGCATGGTCGCCTTTTTGTCGCTATCAGTCTCATCTGCGATAGCCTGTCTATATTTACTTATTGCCTCACTGTATTTCCCATCATCATAAGCAGCTTTTGCGGCTGCAGCAGGGTTATTTGCTTCAAATTCAGCTTGTAATCTTTCATTTTCTTCTTTTGCGTACACCTTCCACTCAGCATCTAATTTAATGATAACTGAATCAGTCTCAGCACAGCCCTGTGATTTTAAAGTAGCTAAAACACGCTTTAAAACTTGTGGGTCATCTCTATTTTCTTCGTATTCAGGTATCAGTTTTTCCTTAAAGAAATTACAATCAAATATTTCCTTTTCTATTTCTGCAAAGATACCATCCATAGATGCTTGTGCTTGCTGGTAACCTGCTGATAATGCTTCATTATTTGCAATGTTATATTCTGAAATCTGAGATAATCTTTTATAAAGTTCTACCGCTTTTTCTTTAGGCATTCTTCCTTCCTTGTATTCCCACACGATAATACGTCCATAAGGATCCATAATAATATATTCAGCTTTATCACCTGCATATTTTATTGAGTTATCTAGAGCTTCTATCGTTTGGGCATACGGCGTATTAATAGTGTAAAACATATCATATGCTTTTCTACCGTATAGATAACCAATTTTATCATTTAAAGCTTCCTCTGTATCGCCTTTTACTTTGATAGACTTTGATTTATAGCAAGAGATCGCTTCATCATAAAGCCTCATAATGGTTTCACCATACTCTTGTTTAAGTTTTTCATCAGTTGCCTTAGATAGTTTTTGTTTATAAATTTCTATACCATCTGTATAATGATAATCTCTGTTACCGTCAGCTGCTGGGGCAAGTTTATAGGCTGTTTGCCAGTTTTCAAAAGCTAATTCGAACTCATTAGATTTTAAAGATTGTCTATAAATAGTATGAGCATTTTCTGCATCCGATTGAGTCGGTTTTCCTATCCAAGTGTCACATTGTGCATTTACAGAAACTACTGCTGCACTAAGATAAACAATGGTGGCACAAATAAATAATTGAACTTTCATGATAAGGTAAATGAATTTTGTTAATTGTTTTGTTTAATAATACTTCTTCTTTAAAAACCATTCATCGTCGTTAAAAGTTACACCAAGCGTAATTTTAACAAATTTTTCAGATATCGGCGTGTTTTGTCCTCTCACACCTAGGTTTAATCCTAAATTTACATGTGAAATCTTTCTTTGGAAAACAAAAGGCATACCAAATCCCATCGTAACCCCATAAGTCTTAATTTGTTCATTGGCTACAACCCTTGGATCTGTATTGTAATAGGCACCATATCTGTAATAAATTCGTTCAAAAAAATTATCAAAGGATTTATAATTTGGTCTATAATATCCACCTATAGATAGTTTATTTGCATTCTTCAGTTCGCCTTTGAGATCACCTGCAGCTTCGTTAAAATATTGAGACCATAGAGATGTCGAATAATTAATCCCTATTGCACTTTTCTCGCCAGAATAAAAGGTCAAACCAAGTCCAAATTCTGCAGGCAATCTACCACTACCCGCAGAATCTAAAACAGAATTAATAGTATCTATGTTAAAAACAGAAGACGTAATTTGCTGTAAGAGCCTATCGTTTATATTGGAAGAAGTATTAAAACCTGTTGCAGAATTTGCATGAAGCCCCAAAGAAATCCTTTTAGAAGGCAAATTTCTATTTTCTTTTAACTCTTTAGCATTCAACACCTTAGTATACATCAACCCAGCATTCCACAAGAACCCACTTACATTATAATTATTAGAAAAAATAGTATTATATGCAAATTCAGATGCTTGATAAACAGCATTTCTCTCATATTGAATTTTACCAAAAAGATATCCTGCATTCACACCAAAAGAAAAGTCTTTGTATCTGATGGAATTTCCCCACAATAATTTATATGTTCCACCTGTGCCAATATAATTTCTATTAAACACCCCAATTCCTGGCAAAGAGTCCAGTGATGAAATATTATATCCAACAGTAGAATGAGGCATTAATGTAATGGCCATACCTAGTTTGTATTTATTTTGGACACCATCATATACCTCATTAATAGGATTTGTTAATGGGAAAGCCAATGAAATATAGTCTAAATTACCACTCCATATTTTGGTAGTAGTTTTTGAATCTTCTATCCATGTTCTTTTTGCAAAAAGACCGATATCAAATGCAGTGGAATTTAAAAAAGAATATGATGCTGGATTTACAATATTAATGTGGTATCCATCGAGATAAGATGCACCAAGTCCAGCCATCTGTCTAGAATGGTTAAAATTGTTATCAGAAATTTCTCCAATACCAAATCTAGAATATGGACTATTGTCATTTTGTTGACCTAACATCGTACTAGCGATGGCAAGACAAATAACTAATAATTTAATTTTTATTTGCATTATATTTTAATATTTCGTTTAAACCTTCCAAAACGAGGTTAGGGGCGACAAAGATCTCATTTTTTGTGTATTTTTCAAATAAAATTGCGTCTCCACCGGTTAAAATAACGTTAATAATTCCAAATTCTTCCCTAACTCTATGTATAAACGATTCAATTTCAAAAAACGCGCCTTTTACAGCACCATTTTGCAAAGCAGTTGTCGTTGACTTTCCAAAAAGCCCTTCATTAACTACTATTTGGACTAGAGGTAACTTAGCTGTGAAATGATGCATAGCCTTCAACCGCATATTGATGCCAGGACTGATATTACCTCCGACAAACTCAAGATGCTCATTCACAAAATCCATGGTAATACAAGTACCAAGATCAACCTTTAATGTTCGTCCTTTGGGGTAATAATACAAGGTTCCAACTGCCCCAGCTAATCTGTCTTTTCCTAGTGTGGCCTTAGTTTCATATTCATTGATTATTGGCGTTGGTGTTTCCTTTTCAAAATGAATAAATTGCTCTAAAGACGATAATAATAAAAGTAATTTATCCGAAACATTGCCCGAATTAGATAAAATACACTTGTTTATATTAAACACTTTGATGATTTGGCGCGCTTTCATTACGCCAAATACATCAAATATATCTAAATGGATTAATTCTGAAGTAGAAAAAACAGCTATTTTAGTTCTAGTGTTACCGATATCAATGACCAAATTCACTTTGATATTAGTGTTTAAAGTGTCTGATACCTGTAAAAACCATAGACATACCGTTTTCATCACAGTAATCTATGCTAAGCTGATCTTTTAATGAACCACCAGGTTGGACCACAGCATTTATACCTTCTTGTTTTACTAAAGCAACACAATCAGGGAACGGGAAAAAAGCATCAGAAGCCATGACTGCATCCACAAGATCAAAACCATATTGTTTTGCTTTTTCGATAGCATGTCTACAAGCATCGATCCTTGAAGTTTGACCACAACCCATTCCCAATAATTGGTTATCTCTGACTAAAACTATGGTATTTGATTTCAAGTGTTTAGCACATTTTAATGCAAAAACAAGATCATTCATTTCTCCTTGTGATGGTGACTTTTTTGTTTTCACTTCAAAATTTGTAGTCGTTTCTGTTTTACTGTCAGCATCTTGAACAATGACTCCATTCAAAAGATTTTTATACATTTTGCTAACTTCAGGGTATTTTTTTAATTTTAATAAAACCCTATTTTTCTTAGCTTTTAGTAAACCTAATGCTTCATCTGTAAAATCAGTTGCTACTAGTACTTCATAAAATATCTTATCTATTTCTGTTGCAGCCTTTAAATCAACAGTAGTATTAGATACCAAGATTCCTCCAAAAGCAGAAATTGGGTCCGCAGCTAAGGCGGAATCCCACGCTTCCGAGATTGTTTTTCTGGTGGCTACACCACATGGGTTTGTATGTTTTAAAATTGCAAAAGTTGGTTCTTCATCTTTAAACTCAGCCATTAATTGTAAAGCCGCATCGATATCAACTAAATTATTGTAAGACAACTCTTTACCACATAATTTTTCGAATATTTCAGATAGATCTCCATAAAAAGCAGCATTTTGGTGCGGATTTTCACCATATCTTAGAACTTCACTTGCCAAAATACTTTCTTTAAATACCTTAGATTTAACATTGTCGGCAGCTACATAATTAAATATGGCAGTGTCATAATGAGAAGAAACCATAAATGCTTGACCTGCTAGATACTTTCTTTGTTCAATAGTTGTCGTTCCGTCCGAATCTTTAAGTATGGCTAATAAATCATTATACTGCGCTTGAGAAGGAATAACAACAACATCATTAAAGTTTTTGGCAGCTGCCCTAATTAATGAAATACCACCGATATCGATTTTTTCAATTATTTCAGCCTCATTTGATGTATTCGCTACTGTCTCCTCAAACGGATATAAATCCACTACCACTAAGTCAATAGTTGGTATTTCATATTTTTCTAATTGGCTCAAATGGTCATCATCTCTCTTAGCCAATATACCACCAAATATTTTGGGGTGTAGCGTTTTTACCCTGCCGTCTAATATTGAAGGATAACTAGTAAGATCCTCTACTTTCTCTACCGATACCCCTAGTGATTCTATAAATGTTTGTGTTCCACCTGTGGTATAAATTGTCACCCCTTGTTTCTGTAAAAACTGTATGATCTCTTCGAGTCCATCCTTATAATAAACAGAAATTAGGGCTGAGTTAATTTTTTTATTTGACATTGAACATTAAAATATTTAGTGTAAAAATTTAGTTTAAAAAGTAAATCAAGTAAAATCTGACTCACCTATTGATGTATTTTATGATCTAATTCTTGTATAAAAAAAAGTAATAAAAAATCCATAACAATTCTGGACTCATTTACTTTGAGTGTGTAAGATACATTAGAAATATAAATTGAAAAAATTTAGATAAAATAAAAAAGGGAACAGTCTAATGACCATTCCCTTCTTATTTTTATATTAGATCTTAATACTCCCAAAGATCATGTTCAAAATTGAGTAACTCATTTTTGATTTTCTCTGAATGTAATAATAAATCTATACCAGACCTATTGTCTTCTTCATCAGGTTGAGCGACAAAGAAATCTTTAAGTCTATAATCTAATACATTTGAACGTTTGTAGATGTAACTTGTAAAGACTCTTTGATCAAATAAATCAGCCCAAGTCATTGGAGCGATATCATTCTCTTCATTGAAGACCCTAAATTTAGACAAAGGTAGTCTAGCTTCAGGATAATATACCCAAAACATAGGTGCAGGTGGTATACCCGCAAGCTTATCAGCTGGACTTTGGTAAATTGGTGCTATGCCCAAAATACGAACATCCATCACAGATCTTTGCTTGTCAAAGTACCAAACTTCTTTTACCCTGTATTGGACAATGTCTCTCCAGTTTACATCGTTCTTTGATATAACAATTTTCTCTTCGTAAGTATTCTCATCTAATGCCATTGTTGTATCCATCTTAACCATTTTAGCATCAATCTCAGCTGGTGGTAATACATTTTTAAAGAACTCATCGCCAAATGCTGTAATGTCACCATTACCTATCATTGTCTTTAAAGTGGTAAAAAGATTTAGTTCCTCGCTGATAAACACTAGATTTAACTTTTCTCTAGCATCTATAACTCTCTGAATTCTTTTTTCCCAAGAAATATCAGCCTCACGAATTGGCTGCGGAGCCATCAATCTATTTTCTACAACGATTCTTTTACGAACTAAGTCGTCTATAAAAATATCTTCTTCGGGAGTAGATGATTCAGTTTTAACTTCTTCTACCTCTTCTGCCCCATTCTGAGCGTAAGAAACTGTTGACATCATTAGTATGAATACTAACCCAAAATAATTAAGATATGTCTTCATTAGAATAAAAATTTAAATATTAATTATTGAATATCAAAAACTAACTGACCAAGGTTTCTTGCTGCTGCATCCCCTGGACATTTACATTTGATCTCTTGAAAAACGTATTTATCGCCAGGACTTGCTTTTGCTTGAATTGCCTTAGCATTACCTTGTAAAGTTGCTCCTTGGTTTGCTGCAACTTCTGGATCTTGTCTCTTTGCTACTCTAACAAGGGTATAACCAGCCATGTTACATCTAGCATCAAATTCAAAATCCTTAAGTATTGGCAACAACGCTGTTTGTCCTTTGAAAGAACCATTACCGATACCACCACCTTGTAAGGTACCACCTAACAATGGAACTGGATCAGGAATTCTTTTAACTCTGTATTCTTTGCTTGCATTTACACCAGGTGCAGATACTTTAACAACTGCTTTTCCAGGACTATTAACTTTTACATTAAAAGTTCCATCACTGTTTTTGCTAATATCTCCACCATCCATAGATACTTTGATCTGCCCAGAAGGCACACCAGCTGCAGAAACTTCTACTGGGTTGTCAACACCCATGTAAAATACATTCATCTTTGATGCAGAAATAGTTACTGATCTTTCACCTACTTCGTATTCGTATTCGCTTTTGTACGTTTTAACTTCTCCTGACACAGGATCCTTTACACTTGCTACAGCAGAATACTTCTTGATACCCACACTGTTTGCCGTTTCAGTATATTTTGCTACACCGTCCGCATTCGTAGGTAGACCTCTACCATTTACAGATATAGATATACCTGTTTTTGAATCCGCACCAGCAGCTGCTGAAAGGAAAACTTCAGTTTCGAAAGGCTCACCTTTAATCACGTATGATTTTTTAGGCGCAGATACTACTGTAAATTTATCCAAAACGATATTAGCTCCACCAACACCTACTTTTCCAGCAAGGTAATTTAAAGCCGAAGCTTCTGATGCTTTAATGTCATTGATAAATTTAGAAAAGATAGGCATACAAGCTCCTAATGGCATGTGACCGAATGTAAAATCAGCCCAACTTTCTTTTTTGTTGACAGATTTTTTCCAAGATTCATCATCAATTTGAATCGGAATTTTAGATTCTAGATCTTTTTGATCAGCAGGGTCAGCTATTTTCGCGAATCCAGCTTTAAATTCCATCATTTTTGCCTTCAACTCTTCTCCAACGCCTTGATCCACCATCAAACGGGTAGTACCCGCGTAATCTCTCTTACCCAAAAGTTCTCTTACACCTTCTGACTCGATATAATCTCCTTCATCCACACTTCCGTTAAGGTTTCCAGACTCATCGATTAGTTTATCCATGATTCCTTTAATGTAAGCTGTAGCATCCTTTGATAAGGCTGTTATACCATCTATTCTCTCAGCATATGTAGCTAACGATTCTTTTTTCTTTGCTGCTTCTTTTATAAGAGCTGGCAATTTAGAATTCGACTCTTCTAAAGTTGAGTTTGCCGACATTAAGCCTTTATCTACCATATCAAACGCATTGAAAATCTCCGCAGAAACGTTCAAGGCTAATAGCGCAGTCAGTACGAGATACATTACGTTGATCATCAACTGCCGCGGTTCCTTAGGTATTGACATATTTTAAATTTTTATACGATTAAATAATAAATTTGAATTGGTGGGATTAACCTTTTGTCTGATATGCAGACAATACATTACCATATACCGCATTCAAAGAAGTAAGGTTTTTGCTAAGACTAGCCATTTGTGCTTGATACTGTTTAGTATCTTCTACACTAGCATTAAGTGTTTGCATTGCCTCATTCATTCTAGTATAAAAATTGTTCATTGTTTTTAATTGCTCTCCAGTTTGAGAGAAATCAACTTCTTGAAGGGCTTTAAGTGAACCCATGCTTTTAGCAACTGATTGTAACTCGCTCAACATACCGCCTAATTTGTTTTCTACTACTTCAGCGTTAAGTGCTCTACTTGCTGGAGAAGCTGTTCCACCAGCTGTCAACGGAGCTATGTTAGAACCATAAGAATCTAAACCTGGATATAATTTCTCCCAGTAATAATCCTTCTCAGGTCCTAGGATACCCAACATTGCAAATAAAAACGCTTCTACTAATAGACCAGCTGTGATTGCCATACCTCCCCAAGAGGTACTGTTTAGTTTACCTAATGCTCCAATCATTACAACGGCAGCACCAATACCTATTAATAAATTTTTAATGTACTTAAACGAAGGTGATTTGAAAAAACTCATTGTGAATTAAATTTTGTGATTTGTTAAATAATAAATTGATATACATCTGGATAACTTTAAATTAAGCATCCAATCTTTAGCCAAAATAATAAGATGAATAAATAATAGTATTAGAAATCGTTAATTGATCTACCAAGATATGTGATAACACATCTAAATCCTATATAAGACTTAGTAGTATCTTGGAATTCCCAACTTCTTGTACCTGTTTGACAATAATATGAAATATCTTTCCATGATCCCCCTCTAATTACTTTACGTTTGAAAGCTTCTGGATCATCTGATTTAGCATCATATCTATAATCAGAGTTAAGGTCATGCTCATTTATGTATGCATTTTCGTGGAATGCTGAAGATGTCCATTCTGACACATTACCTGCCATACAGTAAAGACCATAATCATTAGGGAAGTATGCATCGGCTTTTACAGTATGTAGACCACCATCTTCTGGATAGTTACCACGTCCTGGTTTAAAGTTTGCTAGTAAACATCCTTTAGCATTTCTGATATATGGTCCACCCCATGGATAAGGAGAGATATCGTGTCCACCTCTTGCAGCATATTCCCATTCAGCTTCTGAAGGCAATCTGAAAACTTCTGTATTTGGTTCATCAAGTTTGAACTGATCCCAAAGTTTTGTTCTCCAATGGCAGAATGCAGTTGCTTGCTTCCAGTTAACACCCACTACAGGATAATCATCAAAAGCTGGGTGCCAAAAATAATTACGTGAATGTGGCTCATTATAAGAAAATGTAAAATCTCTAATCCAACATAATGTATCAGGGAAAACTTTTACTTCATCCTTATTTATAATAGATGTCCTTGTTGCTGTTTTGTCGTGAGCTGCTTTTTGCCAATCAATCCATTGATATTTGAATTTTAGAGAAGCATAATCTAGCTCTCTTTTACCTTCAAAAGCCATGTCACCTTGGTAGTACATATCTCCAAGCTCTTCTGAACTGAGATCATAATCCAATTCAACATCCCAGTCAATAATTTCATTTCCGAAATCATCCTCTTTTTTATTTCCAAGTGTTTCATGAGCTACAGAATCTCTCACCCATTCTACGAATTGGCGATACTCATTATTGGTGATTTCTGTATCATCCATAAAGAAACCTGAGATGGAAATTGCTTTTTGTCTTTGGGCGTAAGTAGAAAAAACATCTTGATCACTCTGACCTATAGTCAAAGTACCTGAAGGGATGTACACCATTCCAAATGGATTAAAGCCTGCCCATTTGGGACGATTTTGGGCACCGGTAAGCTGACCGGACTCTTGCTTACCGCAAGAAGAGATTAGCATTACGGCTAATAATAAAGCACTTAAACTTGATAAACTTTTCATTTCTTTTAGCGATTTAACCTATAATTAATATGGGCTTCGGAATAAAGCGACGTAAAGATAACTGACTATTTTAAAACTACAACTATTTTAAATTCGTTTTTTAAAATATTTTTATCTCTGAAAAACTCTTTAGCAGTTTAATAACGACGATTTCAATCAAATATTGCATTTTAGTCAAAATAAAATTAGGCATTCATATGAAAAAAATAAATATATCTAATTTTAAGTATATTATTCCATATATAAAACAAAATCAGAATAAATAATAGCATTTATTCTAAATAAAATAATATTAATTTCGTATAAGTAAATTTACTGAAAATAGAAAATAATTGATAAAACAGAAAATATACCGTTTTTATCAGAGATCACGTGGGTTATAAATGATCTTCGGAGGCAATCCAATACCTATAATTTTTTGTAAGTTGTAAGACAATAAAATTTCATGACTTCCTTGATTTAATTTTCTTAATGCAGACAATCCAAAGTCATAGCTATATGAAATTTTATACTTCCTACCTAAATTTGTACCCATTATGATAGAGAAAGCATCTATTGAAGTGGCATTATACCCCCTAAAATTGATACCCCCAAACAAACTTTCATTAAATCTTCCTAAAACACCTAAATCAATCTGAACAACTGCTGCATCTGCTTTTATTAAAACAGAAGGTATGATTTCTGTATTCTGATCATAAAAATATTTGTACTGACCATATAAACTTGCAAAAAACGCCTTATTATATATAGCATCTCCGACTCCAAACTGATGGGTTGGTAATTCACCTAATGTAAGTCCTGCTTCTATATTTTTACCCATGAAATATGTACCCGCCTCCCAAGATAGCCCAAAACCAGTAGCCACCGATGTTTGTAAAAAAGGATCATTATGGTTAAAGACGCCTTCGTAAGTTCCATCAGGTGTAATGATACCTGACCCATCAATACTAAGTATATCAATCCCTACGCGACCACCAAATGAGAGAAAACCTACTGGAGTCCCTGCCACATAATTATAGGAGAATTTCAAATTAGTATTGTCAAATAAACCTGTTTTTTGATTGTGTAGCGTAAAACCCAATGCGCCATTCCACAAATAAAATGGCATATCTGCTCCAACATAAAATGTCCTAGGATTGCCAGGAAAAGCGCTATACTGATCTCTGTAAGATGTAAATACGCTCAATGACCTTTCTAAACCACCATAAGCAGGATTTTCGTAGAATTTATTAAGCATATATTGGGTGAACTGAGGTCGCTGCTGAGCATACATAGTATGAACAACAAACATTACTATTGTAAAAATAAGGTACCTCATAATATTACATTCGATATATAATACAATATTAAGATTATTTTGTTTTAATACCAAATAAAGTTAACAAAATCCTTAGCATTTGTCGTTAGTCACCTTTATAGAGATAATATAATCATGTTTTTTTGATTGTAATGAAAAAGAGAATATGGATCTACAATCTGGATTAGAAATATGATCTTATCCTATTATTATATTATAGTAAAAGTCAGTCCATCGAAAGCAGGAGTGATATTTGGTGGGCATTTTTGTAAAATATCTTCATGTTTGCCCAGATCATGGGACAAGTGTGTGAAATAGGTATGATCGGCATCAATTTTTTGAGCTACATCTACAGCTTCATCAAACGTATAATGTGAGTAATGTTTACGATACTGAAGTGCATTAAGTACTAATACTTTTAGACCTTTAAGACTTTGTATTGCGGCTTCATCTAAGTAGGAAGCATCCGTAATATAAGCGAAATCACCGACTCTATACCCCAAAATTGGCAATGTGCCGTGCATTACATTAATAGTTATAATAGAAATGTGAGGTAATACTTCATAAACTGTTTGGCCAACTATTTCATGGCAAACAACTTTAGGAGAGCCAGGATATGGACATGATTCAAAAACATAAGCAAACTTCATTTTTATTTCGTCAAGCACTCTTTGTAGGCCATATATAGGCATTTCTTTACCCTGTCTAAAATTAAATGGGCGAATATCGTCCATACCGATAATATGATCATTGTGCTCATGAGTCAATAAAATTGCATCGAGTTTTTTTACCTTATTAATAAGCATTTGTTGACGAAAATCAGGACCGACGTCTATTAATATATTGTATCCTTTTTCAGAAATCAATACAGATGATCTTAATCTAATGTCTTTAGGGTCATGAGAAAGACAAGTATCGCACTCACAACCTATGACGGGTACGCCTTGAGATGTACTAGTTCCGAGAAAAGTTATTTGCACGCTAAGGGTTTAAATTTATTCTTGATTAATGTTAGAAAGTTCTAAGTTTTTTATAAGATTTCTATAAAAGGTTTTGGATTTGTCAGTGAGAATATTTTCATCTTCCATTATGACGGACAAAATATCTATAAGAACGTTCACTCGACCATCAGTGTCAAAAAATCTATTGACCACTACTACCCTTTTATTTTCAACAATACAGTATCCTGAATTAAAATTCCCCTTTTCATATCTTACTACATAATCTAACTCCTTAAATATATGTTCTACTTTCTGTAAGGTCGGTTTTGTATGTTTTATCATGATAAATTGACAAAAAATTATAAATTTGCACCACAAATATACTGAAATGATTTAAAGGAGACATAAATTCTGATTTAATTAAACAATAAATCTAAAAATTAATGTGTTGGACTTATTTCAAATTCAAAATAGCATAGATATGAGCAGGATAGTAATATTAGTATTCATTTTTTTAACAGGATTTATTCTTGATGGGAATAGTCAGGGTTTTAAGGCAATGGGAATTGTTGGACTCAATGCATCACAAATAGATGGTGACGATTCTTATGGATTCCATAAATTGGGCTGGAGTGCAGGAGCTAGATTATCATATGCCACAGAAAAAAGTTATGATTTATCCCTTGAAATGTTGTATAGTCAAAGAGGATCGCTCGTAAAACCTGTAGATGATAATATTCCAAATTTTAAAATCAAACTAAATTATTTCGAATTTCCTGTTGTCTTCAGTATAAGAGATTGGTTTATTGAAGAAAAAAGTTTCTATAAAGTCAGAGCAGATGTTGGTCTTTCCTACGGATACTTATTCGGAATAGATGCTCCAGGATATGATGAAACAAACTTTAAAACACATGATGTTAGTTACTTGATAGGTGCAGGGATAAATTTTACAAAAAGATTTGGTATGTCATTAAGATATACTTCTTCATTTATAAAAGTATATAAAACAGATAATGTAGAAGATACAGGACTATTGAGTTATTTCCTCACGTTAAGGTCTGAATATAGTTTTTAACAATAAATACTTTTAATATCACTATCCATGAATAGAATAAGTCTTTTAAGTGTAATTTTTGGCTTGTTAATTTTGTTTTCTTGCAAAGATGAAGCTAAAAAACCAACCCAGCCAGTGGAAAAAACACCACCTGCTGTGGACATGTCACAACCCGAAATCCCTGGCGTGACACAAGAAGTGATGATCAGACTGCTAGATCAATGCACTTATGTAGATTATATTTTCCACAGTCTACCATACAGTATCAGTCAAAATGAAGATCCAAGTATCGATATGAATGTAAGTTTTATAGATTACAAAAGGCCACTAGGTAGAATACCTAAAGACTGTAAACCTATAGGAAGAAAATTCTTTCATATAAAAGGTGAAATTGTTTATGACGTAGATGTATACCTAAGTAGTCAGTGTAGGTTTTATGTATTCGTAGATAAAAATAACAAACCACTTTTTGCCAATTATATGACTGAAGATGGTTTAAAGTTTTATGCTGACATGGCTTCAAGAGCACGTGGTGCCGTAAATCAATAATGGCAGCATAACCAATGAAAAAAATAGCAGTCATTGATCTGGGATCAAACACATTTCATCTTCTAATAGTAAAATTAGGAGATGACCACACTTTTGAAACCACCTACAGAGAAAGGGTTTTTACGGGTCTTTCAGATGGAGGAATTGATGTAATAAGTAATGAAAAACTAGCTTTTGGTTTAGAAACTCTCAGTCATTTTAAAAATAGATTAGATGAACATGAGGTAATGGAACTAAAAGTAATAGGTACGGCAGTATTAAGAAAAGCATCAAATCGACAAATATTTATAGACGAAGCTACCAAAATCCTAAATGCCGATATAAATATAATTGATGGTCAAAAAGAAGCTGAGTATATATATAAAGGTATCATGTTATTGCCGGTACTCAGAGTAGGGACACATTTGATCATGGATATCGGTGGTGGAAGTACTGAATTTATATTAGTTTCTGAAGGCAAAAAATTATGGTCAGAAAGTTATACCTTAGGTGTAGGTGTACTCCACAATCTTTTTCATCATGATGAACCAATTGCTAAATCATCACTTCTTGCAATGAAAGAGCATGTCAATACAATGCTAAAAGATATGCAGGACATTCTAAAAAACTACAACATAGAATTTTTAATTGGTGCATCGGGATCTTTTGAGGTACTTCAGTCTATGACATCTAAGGATATTGACGATAATAGTATTAGTGCCATTTCTATGGAAGAATTTGAAGAAATTTATAGCATAATTGTAAATACTAACTATGAAGAAAGAGTTAAGTTGCAAGGTCTACCATTAGAAAGGGTAAAATTAATTGTCGTTGGCATTGCTTTGAAAAAAATCATCGCAGACCTTGTGAAGCCGTCAAAAATTGTAGTATCTCCTTTTGCACTCAAAGAAGGCGTTTTGAGTGACATGATCAATGAATAAATTATTTTTTTTATTCAAAAAAATGTGACAATATATTTTTTTAGTTGTCAAATAACTAACAAAACGAAATATCATGTCACTTCAAATTCAAACATTAGAGCCCACTTTTAATACCTTAAATTTTGTAAAGGAGCTCGCCATTACATATACACCAAAGCTAGCAGGAGCAATTGTTGTATATCTTATAGGATCAGTACTCATTGGGTGGGTCAGTAAATTGATTCAAAAAACAATGAACGTTAAAAAAGTTGACGTATCCCTTCAATCTTTTTTATCTTCTTTTGTAAAAGTATTATTGAACATCCTCCTTCTCCTTACAGTATTCGGAATGCTTGGTGTAAACTTGACTTCGTTTGCAGCCATACTTGCTGGTTTAGCTGTAGGTGTAGGTGCAGCATTGAATGGGACACTAGGTAATTTCTCTGGTGGCGTCATGATGCTATTATTTAAACCATTCAAAGTCGGAGATCTTATAGAAGCTCAAGGAAATACAGGGACTGTATTAGAACAAGGGATATTTAATACTACCCTACTTTCGGCAGAACACAAAACCATTATTTTAGCAAATGGTGCAGTTTCTACAGGAACAATTATCAACTATACCACACATGGTAGTTTAAGAGTAGATATAAATATGGCCATAGGTGTAGAACAGTCTGTAGATCAAGCTAGGCAAGTAGCTCTAAAAGCAATGAAATCAGTACCAAATATTCTACAACATCCAAAACCAGAAATCAATATCTTAAAAATTGGCGACGGGATGACAATGCTTGCTATTCGACCATATTGTGTGCAATCAGAATATTGGAATGTGTTTTTTGGAGTACAAGAGGTAGTTAAAAATGCATGGGATGCCCAAGGTATACAAGGGCCTATTCCACATAATGTATTCATAACCAAGTAACAAGAATCAAAGATATCTTAAATAAAAAAGCCTCACATTTATAAATGCGAGGCTTTTTTATTGTCAATATTCTGTTATTTTTTATTAATTTCCTTATTATTCTTCTTCGTCTCTCTGAACAGACTCAGGGTACATGGTTTTTAGATTTTTAAACATGTCATCTACTCTATACATCTCGTCTATGGTTTCATCAAAATAGAAAAATATTGCAGGAATCCTTCTCACATGATGCTTGATCCTAGCTGCTAATGCTTTTTTGATTGGAACTGTGTGTTTTACCACTTGGCCTAAAACCACTGATTTGTCAGGAGCATTAAACACACTTAGGTAGACTTTTGCTTGTGCTAAATCAGGTGTAATCTTGACAGAAGTCACTGTTACAAATGCTTCTCCATACATATAAGGTCCTTCTTGTTGGAAGATGGGACCAAGATTTCTTTTGATCAATTCACTGACCTGTAACTGTCTCTTATTATCCATTATTTTTATTAGTGCCACAAAATTAATACTTTTGCCCTAATAGAAATCATAAAGACAGGATAATTTGATCAATAATCCAAACATACTGGAAACTCCTATTGATTATGTCAAAGGAATCGGACCCACAAAAGGTGAAACTTTCCGTAAAGAACTCAACATTCATACGGTACAAGATTTACTTTTTACTTTTCCATTTAGGTATATAGATCGTACTACTTTTCACTTGATCAAAGACATTAAAGCCGATGGTGATAATATCCAATTGAAAGGAAAACTTGTTTCTATTGAAAAAATAAAAGGAAAAACAAATAGGTCGCGCATCCAAGGGATGTTTAAGGATAGTACGGGTTTCCTAGAGTTGGTATGGTTTCAAGGAGCTACTTGGCTGGATAAAACGCTACAAGTAGGTGAAGAATATATTATTTATGGACGTGTAACCATTTTTTCTGGCAAAAAAACGATGGCACATCCTGAAATGGAATTGATATCGGAAGCATCGACATCCTTATCCAAAACTTTTGATCCTGTATATAGCAGCACAGAAAAAATGGATGGAAAGGGATTAGATAGTAAAGCACGTCGCAAAATCCTTAAGGTACTTCTTTCAGCAATTACTGAAAAAGACCTTCCAGAAACACTTCCACCTTATTTGCTAGAGAAACTGAAAGTATGTTCACGATACCAAGCCATACAATGGATTCACTTTCCTGAAACCGATGCTCAGAAGGAATTGGCAAGCAATAGAATCAAATTTGAAGAATTCTTCTATGTACAAATCAGGTTACTACAAAGTAAAATTTATAGAAAATATAAGTACAAAAGTGCCGCTTTCACTACGATTGGCCAATATTTTAATACGTTTTACAACACTCAACTGAAGTTTGAACTTACTAATGCTCAGAAAAAAGTCATCAAAGAAATCAGAGCGGACATGGGCAAAAATGTTCAAATGAATAGGTTATTACAAGGTGATGTGGGTAGCGGTAAAACCATCGTAGCATTGCTGTCCATGCTCATTGCCATCGATAATGGTTATCAAGCTTGTCTGATGGCACCTACTGAGATATTAGCTCAGCAGCATTATGAATCCATCACTGAAGCCTTGGGTGAGTTGCCGATAAGGGTGGCATTTTTATCAGGTAGCATCAAAGGCAAAAAACGTGAGGTCATTCTAGAAGATTTAAAAAGTGGACAAATCCACATCATCATTGGCACCCATGCACTTATTGAAAATCATGTTGCATTCCAGCATCTTGGATTGTCCATTATAGATGAGCAACATAGATTCGGTGTGGCGCAACGAGCAAGTCTTTGGAAAAAAAATGACGAATTGGCACCACACGTTTTGGTCATGACAGCGACTCCTATACCTAGGACATTAGCTATGACATTATATGGCGATCTCGATGTATCGATTATAGACGAACTTCCACCTGGTAGGAAGGAAATAAAGACTCTTCATAAATTTGAAGCAGCAAGACCGCAGTTGATACAATTCATGCATAGTGAAATAGCAAAAGGCAGGCAAATATATGTCGTTTTCCCATTAATAGAAGAATCTGAAAAACTTGATTTACAGAATTTACAAGATGGCTATGAAAGACTATTGCAATATTTTCCTCAGCCTGACTTTCAAATTAGTGTCGTTCATGGAAGAATGAAAGCAAAGGACAAAGATTGGGAAATGCAGAGATTTATAAATAAAACTACACAAATTATGGTCGCCACAACTGTTATAGAAGTAGGTGTCAATGTGCCGAATGCATCTGTAATGGTTATAGAAAATACAGAAAGATTTGGTTTGTCTCAGTTACATCAGCTTCGTGGACGTGTAGGAAGAGGCGCAGACCAATCATACTGTATACTTATGACAGACTACAAATTATCCAAAGAAAGTAAAGAACGTATCGCCACAATGGTGAGAACAAATAATGGTTTTGAAATAGCTGATGCAGATCTTAAATTACGCGGGCCTGGTGATATTCAAGGTACTCAGCAAAGTGGACTTTTGGATTTTAAGTTATTAAACATCAGTTCGGACAGACCTATTATGGATGCTGCTAGAAATATTGCCATCATGATCATAGATGATGACCCAAATCTGAGTAAACCAGAAAATGAAAGCATCAGCAAACAAGTCAGTGTACTTAGAAGAAAAAACAAAGATTGGGGAAGAGTATCTTGATGTTTATTCCCTGATTGTCAGATAATTGACATACCATTGATATGCTACTAATAATCCTACCGGTATGATGGTAAAAGATGTAAAGATTATATTTGTGGTAAAACTTATCATTACACTTATACACATTAAAACAGCAATCACTACTGTAGCTAATTGCAACTTTTTCTGAGATCCAACATTGTCAGGAATGTGCATACTACCCAAAGGAATCATAATTAAAAACGAAAATAAAGCTAATGCCAATACACCTTCATTGGGAATGAAAGCAAAATAAGCAACTAAAGAAATCAAAGAAATTAAAAGTGCTACACCTACTAAAGTGGACGTATTTTTTTGTTGTTCAGAAAGTGTATACCTACCAAATTTATTGGTCATAAGATATAAATTCATCAAAGGTGAAAATACCCAAGTGGAAATAAAAAAAATTACAATCAAGGCTATAATTGGAACCAAATATGGCTTCAATGTTTCATTGTTGTCAGCAAGATTACCCAAAAGACGTAAAGCAATATATGAACCGATGATAAATATCCACTGATTTTTGCCCTTCATCTTACCTAGCCAAAGCATAAACTGTAGAAAATACCTGTATACAGGAAACTTAGATTTCATGGCTTCCAACATGCCTGCTTTAGCATATTCACTCATCGGATCTACCTTAAGAGCTGTCTGAAAATGCATCAATGCATCATCTGACTTACCGTGATGTAGCAGTCCCCAGCCAAGATTAGCATGTGTGTCAGGATTGTTTGGGTCGGTAGCTAGAGATTTGTCTATAGTTTCGAAAGCTTCTTGCCTTCTTCCAAGTCCTACCAACGCTGATGATCGAGCATTGAGCGAAGTGATATTCTCAGCGTCTATTTGGAGTCCTATATTGGCACTATTTAATGCATCTTCATAGTCTTTTGTCTGAAGAAATAAGCTTGCTTTGTAAGCATGGTAATCGGGATTGGTTGGTTCGATTATAATGGCTTTATCTATAAGATCTTTTGCTTCTTGAAACCCACGATTTACACTTTTGACATTGGATAAAAGGTAAAAAGCAAATGATTCATTGGGATTTTGGTCGATAATCATGGTACAAAGTTGACTTACATCTTCATACTTATGTAAGCCCATCTTTGCAATAGACATCATTTTGAGAATTTCAATATCATTATATCCTTCAGACATAAGACCTTCAAGCAATTCTTCAGCTTGCGAAAATCTTGATTGACTCAATAAAATATCAACCCTTGAAACCTGTCGGATAAAATCCATATCATTCATCTAAAACACATTAAACATTACATAAAATTACCATATACTATCTTGCCAACTACTTAATATACTTTAATATTTCGTCGTAGATACCTGATTCATTCGCAAAAAGCGCATAATTTTTTGCTGTATTAAACCACTCTCTAGTGCTTGCATGATGCTTTTTTGAAGCTACGATCAGATCATTTGTGGTGATAGGTTCGGGTACTCCTGTTTTTAGGGCAATTCTCAATTTTTCTTCTACAGCAATGTCTACCATAGCCTTGAGATCCGCACCAGAATAAAACTTAGTTTGTTCGATAACTTTGCCTAGGTCCAACTTTTCTTTAGGCTTTTCATTCATAATGATCTCCAGAATTTTTTCTTTACTCACGGTATCAGGTGGTGGTACAAATATAATTCGGTCAAACCTTCCTGGTCTTCTAAAAGCTGGATCTAGATGCCAAGGAGCATTGGTAGCGCCCAACACAAGAATACCATCATTATTACCTTCTACACCATCAAGTTCGGACAAAAACTGATTAATCACATGACGACCAGACGAATTTTTCATGTCCGAACGACTAGCGCCCAAAGCATCTACCTCATCAAAAAACAGGACACATGGTGTGTTGCGTCGAGCTACTTCAAAGATGTAGCCCATATTTTTTTCGCTCCTCCCTATCCACATATCAAGTATATCATTGATACCCACGCTGATGAAATTTGCTTTGATCTCGCCTGCTGTGGCCTTTGCCAGATAGGTTTTGCCACAACCTGGAGGCCCGTATAATAATATGCCACCACCTACTTTTTTGCCGTAAGCAGCATACAAATCTGCATTTTCGAGTGGTTTGATGATTTTAAGGTCAATTTCTTCTTTGAGTTTGTCCATTCCTCCGACATCCTTAAATGAAATGCTAGGTTTTTCCATCAAAAAATCTTTATCATCAGGACCATTTGTAAACCCAAATCCAAATGGATCGTCTTCGTCAAATTCATCATCTTCTTCAAAATCAAATGATGGCATTCTAAGGTTTTCATCCAATTCTTTATCTTCGAAGTCTGGATTCTCATCCAATATTTTCTCATACAACTCTTGTGCTTCATCGATGGACTTTTCTCTTACGAGTGATTTTGCACATATAACCATCATCCTTTCAGTGGCCTTATTTCTCGCCATGAGCTCTTCTACAATGACGATCACACCTGAATATCTGCCTCTTCTGAAATAGACTTCCGCAAGACCTTCCTTGGCTTTTATGTGATTGGAATCATAATTCAAAACGGTTTGATACTCGACTTCAGCTTCTTCTAACCTGCCGAAGTGCAAATATTTGCCAGCTAACATTATTCTCAAAGGTAGGTTATCAGGTGATCCTTCTATGGCTTCTTTTAGGGATTCTATATCTTGATTATTCAATGTTCTTTTAATTTTAAGGTGTAACTAATGAGCCCAAAAAAAGCATAAGTGGACTGAATTACTAAGTATAATTTACGATTTGACAGGTGTTAAAAACTGAATTATTTTAGCTTCTGCCAATTCGTTTTCTGTGATCTCACTTATATTTTTTTCAAGTAACAAAATTGTCTCTTTGATCCTTTGCTCTGTAATATCATAAATGACCTTATTCATTTTACTTTTACTTGAAGATTTATATTTAAGTGTTGACTTTTCTTTTATTTGTTGAATAAACGTCAAAAACTCTTGTCTTGTTTTATCCTTGCCTTTATTAAAGATAGACAGCAACATTCTATTGCCATTGATAAACTGTAAATCTTCAAAAACATCTTCTACATCATCATTTACTTCAGTGATCAAATCATAATATCGCCAATCTGCAAGTGTGCCTACAATGTCCTTGAGTTTTAGTTTTTCATAAATAAGTCTTCTGAGCAGTTTAACATCGCATGACTTATAGAAATAAAAGTATTCCATGGCAAATCGAAGTGGAGACCGATCTTGTCTGAGTTCTAGCTCATGTTTTTCGTATTTCCGTATGTGATTTAGGTATAAATGATGGTTTTCGGTAGGTATTTCTAGCTTTAATAATTCTTGCCCAATATTCTGCCAATGGAAAGCCAAGGTTTCATCTTTTGTATTCCAATTTGCTTCCAAATGTGCATCCAAATGATAGATAGCAGTCTGTAGTGAAATAAGTTTTCCCCACAAATCAGCTTTGGATTCTTCTGAAAAATCCTGAGCAAGGGCTAATAACTCAGGGAATAATCGGTATTCAAAGAGAGCGATTATTTTCTTGTGTAATTCTGCTGAATCGATATGGCTTTCTACCATGTTTTATACGTTTTATATGTTTTGTTTTAGCAAGTGCAAATCTTTATCAAATGACCAACCCTTACAACTTGAAGGTGTAAATTTGTGCATTTTAATAGAATCTTCAAAATATATACGACAAAAACCGAAGAATAGCTGTTGGAAACGAGAATTTTGGGAAAACGCTTGATTGGTTTTATAGTTAGTTTTAATATTATTTCACCTACCAAGAACAAAAAGAAGTTAACACGAATAATAACTGATATACTCTGTTTACCACTGGAGTGCAATTGGTAAATTTATAATTTAATGTATCATAGCATGTAAGCTCTATTTCAAAAACTCCTTTATCAATCCATTTACTTCTGTCGCTTTCTCAAACATGATGAAGTGACCACCTTTTTCAACTAAATTTAGAGTGCAATTTGGTATTTTTTCCGCGCCTGCTTTGGCAAATTTTTCAGTAGGACCACCATTAAGAAATCTATTGGGAATCAAGTTGTCATTGGATCCAAATATACACAATGTAGGTTGTTTTATCAATGATAGAAAATCAAAAACAGGACTATCTACCATCGCATTAACACCTTGGGTGATGTGGTAACAATAATCTGTAAAATCAGATGCAGTTCTTATTTTAATACGATCATCTATCATAAATTGGGCTTCTTTTGGCATGTCATAAAAATTGTAGGCATAGTTTACCCTGATTTGTTCTACCGTAGTCAGTTTTACACCATCTACCGTCATCACATCTCGGAACCATTGTCTCTGACCTTTGTGAAATGTCTCGAATCCAGCAGGTGCAACCAAGATCAATTTGGATACCAAGTCAGGATATTTGAGTGCTGTGGAAATAGATATTTGTCCACCCATAGAGTGCCCAGCCAAAACGACATTTTTGATATTCAATTTTACACAAAAGTCGTGAATTACTTCTGCAAAAAAGTCCATGGATACCTTATAGTTACCTTTGGAAGATTTGCCATATCCTGGTAAATCAATGGCGATGCATCTATAGTCAGTTTGGAGCGCTGAGACATTGTTTTTCCATGCGGGAATGTAGGATGCTAGACCGTGGATAAATAGGATGGTTTCGCTGCCTTTTCCTTGGTCAGAGTAGGCTATTTTGATATCATCTTTGATGATGACAGACTGCGTGGTTAAGCCATAATCTAAGTCAGCCATACTGAATGATCCTGTTTGAGCCACCATAAAACTAGCTATAAAAATGGTAAATATGATAGTGAATGACGATTTCATGCTATTAAATTTGATCTTTATAAATGAAAATAAATTACTGTTTTGCAAAATTTAGAATATCAACCATTTGAGACACACAAAACCCAACCATGGGTCTATTGGTCTTTCGGTGACTCCACCATTGGTCAATGTACTATCGTAAAAATCGCCTAAACCCATATACGCTCCATGCGCTTCTACGGTCAAGAATGCACCGAAATCGTATCCAACTTTTGCATTGGCTTCCCAACCCATAAAGTTGCCGCCGCCATTAGGAGCGATCGTAGAAAATCCTGTGGCAACACCTATTTTAGAGTGGAGTTTATTAGGAATCAAATCACGAGAAAAATTGACTGTACCGCCTGCAATGCCGTATCCCATATTGGAAATGTCCGTGACAGCAGCTACAAAACGATTGACAACATTGCCATGAGGAAATAGAATATATCCACCATGACCTATAAAAATACCACCTGGACTTCCCCATGTATTGGCAGTCATAACACCACTATATTTTTTATCTGCTATACCATTATCATCGCCACTTGTGAAAATAACATCGCCTGTGATGGCATCACCTGTGGTCTGTCCATAACGATAACCTGCACGAAGATTAGCTGCAATACCACCAATGGAAACTGTTTTGGTGTAGGTCTCGCTACCAGCTGCTTTTTGTCTGATAGATCCAATATTATAATTGACGAAACCTGACATAAACCAGCGATCAAGCATCATTTCTTCATTTCTCGAAAAATAAGTTCCCAACCAAAACACATCAGATTTGTAGGGATCTGCGCCTATGGGAAAACGGAAAGCCCCATTATACGTCGTCAATTGGCTACCATAACCTTGACCAAGAATACTGACACCACCTTTGCCGGAAGAGTTGTCTCTGATGTAATAAACAGAAGCCCCGACATTCCATTTGGGAGATACTGTGACTTGCTGATTGAGTTCAAAAAGAGTCACATCATCATTTAATTCTACGTTATTTTCATACAATTTATAGAATCCAGCTTTTAGTTTTTTGTTGTCTGTTTGTCTTCTCAAACTGATACCAACACCATCTGTCCCGAAGTAGGCAAGTCTGTAACCAGTTGTGGTGAATTTATCAAAAAAAGTACGATATAAATCATGTGGTGAATCAAACATCCTTTGCAAGCCTACATTGACTGTCCAGTATTTAGCTGGAACAAATTCCACTTCAAGGTTTTGGGTTTGCAGGTTAACTTGATCAGCGGAGATTGCCGAACCAAAGTTTCCACCTGTGCCATAGGCAACATCGCCCCATGTCCAGTCTATCTCAAAAGATGCCCTGAGTGTAGCTCTCCCATCAAAAATACTAGGTGTGTATATAAAAAAAGGAATGGCTCGCTGCTCAGCATATCGGGCTTTGAAATCTTTGGATGTTGTTGTCGTATTGGCTCCGAAGAGTCTTCCTACGATTTGTCCTTTGAGAAAATCATTTTCAGGAGCCATATTCATAGCTACATTTTGCTGATAAAAATACACATATGCTTGCAGTTGACGATTGGCTTTGGTGGGTAATGTTTTGTCAAAACCTTTGAAGCCATCGCTACCAGATTCTTGTGCTGCAAGCAAACAAGGTAAAACCAGGATAATCGAAAAAATGATATTTCTAAACATGCTGAAAATATTTTTAGGAAAAGACAAATAAAAACGGGAAAGGAGACCAAACTCCTTTCCACGTCTTTTATTAAAGCCACAATATTATTTTACACTAACGTAGTTTTGGATGTTTAATTGGCCAAAAGCACCGCCTGAAGTACTACCGAACCCACCTGCTGGTGTAGGTGGTGTTACATTTGGGATAGAAGGCTCAGTTTGTGCTACTTCATATTTCATGCTCAATTTATCAGCTGCTACTTCAAAAATCCCTTCAGCAGTCAATGCAGTAGGAGATGATTGGTTTAGTTTGATAGTATAAATAGAGCCTACGGAAGACTTTGTTTGTGTATAGGTACCAATTAATTCAGTTTTTGTACCACCTTTCCATTGGTTTACTGTGTAAGTATTATTTGCTTTAAACTCAGCAATAATTGAATCAGCAAAAGTTGCTAAAATCGGAGCTACAGGAAAAGACTTCCATTTTCCTTGAACACCTACGAGACATGCTGTACAAACACCACCACAATCGATGTCTGTTTCATCTTGGTTTTTGATGCCATCAGCACATGTTCCTTTGTCATCTTCCTTTCCACAACTCACCATAATAATCGATGCAAATAGCATCATAATTCCAAATAATTTTAAAGATTTCATTTTATGAATTTTAATGATTTAAAAAATATGTTTTATAAAAATTTTAAAGATTTCCTATCTATTTTCCCACTATCTGTTTTAGGCAATGCAGCGATGAATGTTATGTATTTGGGCACCTTGTATTTGGCCAATTTACTTATACAAAAATTCCTGATTTCTTCATCAGATATTAAAGAAGCTGCTGACTTTACGATAAAAGCCTTTCCTACTTCTCCCCACTTTTCATCTTTCACACCGATGACAGCACATTCATGAATATCAGGTAGTTGTCTCAATACTTTTTCGATTTCGGCTGGGTAAACATTTTCTGCACCACTGATGAACATGTTCTTTAGTCGGTCCACGATGTAGAGATATTTGTCTTCATCTTCTATGACAATATCTCCTGTTTTGAACCACTGACCATCAGAAGAAAAAGCATCTTTTGTAGCCTTATCATTATGCCAATATCCTGGCGTCACCATTGGTCCACGAAGCCATAATTCTCCTGCTTCATTAGCTTGACAATCGTGGCCACTTTCGTGGATAATTCGATGTTGGACATAAAAATTGGGTCGACCGATACTTCCTTTTTTATGGATGGCATCATCTTGATGGAGTGATGTCAAATTAGGGCCAACTTCTGTCATCCCATATCCTTGTCTGATGGCTACACCTTTTCTTGCATATCTTTCTATCAATGGTATAGGCATGGATTCGCCACCAACGATGATATAGTCCAAACAAGATAAATCACTACCATCAAAACTTGCTTCATTGGCCATCATACCAAGCATTGTAGGGACGCCCATGAAGATATTACATCTTAATGAAGCAATGGTTTGTAATACTTTTTCGGCATCAAATTTATTGCACATGCTGACGAATCCTCCGTGGTGAAGAAAAGGTGTCAATAATACATTCCAACCACCTGTATGAAAAGGTGGCATCACATTTACTGTGCGACTATCTGCATTTAGTTTGAGAGAAAGTGCTGTATTGATACTATTCCAAAACAACATTTTGTGGGTGTACTTCACACCCTTGGGCTTGCCTGTAGTACCTGATGTATAAATGATAAAGATTGGGTCATCGTCTTCTACTTGTGTAATTATATTGATTTCGTCACCATCTATTGTGGTCAGCATAGCATAGTCTTGATTGATATCTGCGAAATCTTGACTTACCAAATGTTCATATTTCTTTTGGGTCAAAATAAGTTTTGGAGAAGCATCATTAATGATATCAATTACTTCTGCTTGTGCCAATCTATAGTTGATAGGTACAATGATAAAACCAGCTTTCTGTGCTGCCGAAAAAAGGGCTACATATTCGATATCATATTCTGCAAGTACTGCTACCCTATCGCCCTTAACAATATTGTATTCTGAATTTAAATATTGGGCTATTCCATTGGCACAATCATTCAAAGATTTATAGGTGATCTCTTTGCCACTTTCGTGCTCTTGAATAGCAATTTTTTTAGGACTATAAAGTGCCCATTTAGAAATCCAATCTTGTTGCCAAATATCCATAATCAATTACATTTTAAACAATGAAGCTCCAAATGCCAATCCTCCACCCGAACCCATAAAACAAATGGTTTCACCGCCTTTGATCTTTCCATTTTTCATCCATTCGTCCAATGCCATAGGGATACAAGCCGAACCTGTATAACCATAATAATGCATGATGGTGGCTGCCTTTGACCTATCTACACCAAGCAAATCCATCGTTTGGAATATCGAATTTATATTGATTTGGGTTAAAAAGTAATGATCGACATCATTGGGCGTAATGTTTTCTTTCTCACATAGATCTTGTATCATTTTGCTCCAAACTTCAGGATTGATATGCGTCGGTATTTTTTGGACAAATTTGAGTTGATGGTCATGATTTTCGATGGCTTCGTGGGTCACAGGTTCGTGGCTTGCACCAGCATATATTCCCATCCAACCATTAAATTCTCCCTTAGTTGCCAATTTGCTCTGAAGAAATCCTTCATCATTTTTTGCCAATCCTACTATCACAGCACCTGCTCCATCAGCAAATAAAGTCACAGTTTTTTTATCATGTAGATTGAGATATTTACTCATCGTATAAGCGCCTACCACAAGGACATGATTGTATTGCGAATCGGATTGTACGTATTTGGTCGCTACATCTAGGCCTGTGACAAATCCAGCACATGCAGTGTTGATATCAAATGTCCCTGCATTGACAAGTTTCATCCTATCTTGTATGACCGATGCCGTGGATGGCGAAATATACTCAGGTGTGTCAGTCGCAATGATCAATAAGTCAATGTCTTCTGGCTTTAGATTCGCATTTTCGAGTGCAATTTGACAAGCTTTTTCGACCAAATCAGCTGTACTTTCGTTTTCACTACACCATCTTCTTTCGTAAATTTGTACATGTTCTTTTAGCCAAGTATCAACATCTTCGCCCAATAATTCATTAAAATATGAATTGGGGACTATTCTTTCAGGGACGTACGAACCTGTAGATAAGATGGTGGCATTTCTTCGCTTATGTGACGATGGGAATTCTGTCTTCACTATTTCTTATTTAAATTTAATTTATCGTTATTTTTTGTTTGCTTCTATAAATGGAAAAGAGTATCAATCCGACCACAACTGCCGAAACAATAGCCAAAGTTGCTGCCACTGCTGGATTTCTAATGGCACCTGTTGTGTAAATTGTCAATTGCCCATAATAGACGCTGAAATGTACCACCATGGCGGTAATCGAAGCTCCGATGGCTGCTTGTTTGGGTGTATCTTTGATAAATATTCCGAATAATACGGGTACAAATGCTGCGGAGAAAAAGGCATAAACACCATTTTGGGCAAGGATTCCTACACTTAGATTCGGATTGATCAATTGGTTGTAACTAATTATGATTGCCAAAACGCCCAATACTAAAATGACAAATTTATTGATTATGGAAAGGCTTGATGAATCTTCCTTTATTTTCGCAAAAGGTGCAATGATGTCATTAGTTATCGTAGTAGAAAGAGACTGAACAATGCCTTCTAAAGTGGATAAACCTGCTGCAATTAAGCCTAAAACGACCACAATACCTACCCCAACAGAAAACTGTTTGACTACATAGGTAGATAGAATGCCGTCCATTTTCATGGGAACACCATCAACCATCAGATCTGGAAACATCAATCTCGCATAAAATCCTGCAAAAAGTACAAAAAAGAATAATGTCTCTACGACGATGGCTACAGTCAGATATTTGTTGACATCTTCATCAGTTTTAAGCATGAGAGATCTAGTGATGATGTGTGGCTGACAAACAATGGCTATACCTACTATAAAATTGCACACAATCACTTCAAACCAATCTCTGAAAAGTGGACTATTTTCATTAAATGAAGACGACATTTTCGGATCTAAGGCATCCAATTT
This sequence comes from Saprospiraceae bacterium, assembly GCA_035299145.1. Classification (GTDB taxonomy): domain Bacteria; phylum Bacteroidota; class Bacteroidia; order Chitinophagales; family Saprospiraceae; genus OLB9. The sequence goes on along the minus strand of DATGWZ010000016.1, from coordinate 122,801 downwards.
AGACCAAAAAGCTCCGATTCCTTCACTAAAATGACCAAAACCAGATGTAATTAAAATGATGGCCACAATGATCATCAATATCGCTTGAATCGCATTGGTATATACCATAGAATTGGCACCACCAAACATCGTATAGCCAAAAACAAAAATCACTAAACTTACTAAAACGATCAACTCATCTGCTCCAACTGCACTAGCAATCACTTTAGTCAATCCTACACATATTAATACAATAAATGTCAACAACAGTAAAGAAAAAAATGCCATTAAAATGGAAAAAAATGGACTGTCATAACGTTTGCCTACCCATTGCGCAAGGGTTAAAGCCTTGATACTACTGCCATATTTTCTGAAACTTTTACTCAGGACGATCAAAGAAATAAATAGTCCAAAGGGCAGCACAACAGACATTGCTAAAAATGCACTCCAACCATATAGTGCCACAAAACCAGGATTGATAATAAATGTGGCCGCACTCGTGATACTTGCTGCCAAAGACAAGCCAACCACTGTAGGAGAAAATCCGCTACCAAGAGCAAATTCTTTAATATTTTTGGTTTTTTGTGCTCCTCTATATACGATATACAAAGTAATGCACATGTAAATACCAATTATAAGAAGTGTGGCTTCTGAAAAATTCATTAATAATTTGTTTATGTTACACCAATAACGATGCTAATATCTATGTTTAATTGATATGCATACCAATAATAAATATTAATAATCAATATGACTTTATAGACTAAAATTACTTAATACACTGTATATCTGCTTATTATAATACAGTTAGCTAATGCGACTATAATTAAGCATTATTTACATTTCCTAAATAATATAGTGAGTAATCATTAATCATACCTATTTTTGCCGTTGAAACGTAATATTTTAACAATTAATCATTGAATCATGAAATCATTGGAAGGAAAAGTTGCTATAGTCACAGGCGGATCTGCGGGAATCGGTAAAGCTACGGTTTTAAAATTTGTAGCTGAAGGGGCAAAAGTAGCAGTGTGGGATATCAACGAAGAGAGAGGTCTAGAATTAGAAACCACCTTAAATAAGGAAGGACATAATATCACCTTCTACATGGTAAATACAGCTGATGAATCACAAATAAACGAAGCTGCAATAAAAGTCATCAATGATTTCGGTAAAATTGACATCCTTGTGAATAATGCAGGTATCACCAAAGATTCATCCTTGCTAAAAATGACAACAGAGCAATGGAATCAGGTAATTGATATCAATCTTACAGGAGTATTTTTATGTACAAAAGCAGTTGCGCCACATATGGTTACTAATGGTTATGGTCGTATCATGAATGCGTCTTCTGTGGTAGGATTGTATGGCAATTTTGGACAGACAAATTATGCAGCGACAAAAGCAGGTGTCATTGCTATGACACAGACATGGGCAAAAGAATTGGGCCGAAAAGGTATTAATGTTAATGCAGTAGCTCCAGGATTTATATTGACAGAAATGGTGCAAGCCATGCCTGAAGCAGTACTCGCCAAAATGAGTGAAAAAGTGCCACTCAACCGATTGGGCAAACCTGAAGACATCGCCAATATTTACGCATTTCTGGCTTCTGATCAAGCTGATTATATCAATGGCACCACTATCAGTGTAGATGGAGGCATTACGTTATAAATATAGCTTGAGTGATGTTTTTTTATGTGACTTTAAGCTAAAATCATGATTTTCAAAGCATCTCTCTTTAACAATTTCGTAAATCAAGCAAATTAACAATTCAACATAATTAACACTTGAAATCACGTCTAAACAAATTTTCATCGTTTGCTACATGTATTCTACCACATGAAGCAAAATTCCTTTTGGAATATAAAAAATTTGAAGATAGTGAAAAAAGCAGCATAGTAGATACGATGATTTATAATGCTGCTTTGATTGAAAATTATGCTGCCTACAATGATGCCTTTGACAAAAGGAAGTATAGTTATATTAAAAATTGGTGCACTAAATTACTAGATTCTCTCGATGTAGATAAAACGCTAGAGAAACTTTTGATTTGGGAAAAACTCATTATGACGGATGCCATTACTAAAGAAGATGAGAAGGAACTCATTAGGATCTTAAAATCTTCTGATTCTTCTCATTTTAATTTCATAAAATTGTATGACATTTCAAGAGTGTATAGGCATTACTTACAGATCAGACTGAGATATAAGGATTTTGAAATCGTACATCAGTTTATACATAAATATAGAACAGATTACGAATATTCAAAACTTGTCAATGACAAACTTCACGATGCTACCAATGAAATTATCAATCATTACATCCATAAAAAGGATACTCAGAATGATTGGTATCCTTGGCTAAAATCCATTTTTTACAATGAATCTTTAGACGGATACAACCGATTATTGGCATGGATAAGGATTGTTTTTATTGCGCATAACAAACGTTCTTATGATATTTTGGAAGACAAGTTTGAATATTTTGACAAGATGATCAAAAGTGGACATTTTTATTCAAGAAGGATTTTGGTCAATTTTTACAGTCAATACTTGTTATATCATTCTTCTTTTCAGAACTTGGAAAAAGCTACCTATTACGGTTACCTATCTATCAAAGAAATCAATAATGATTATCTTTATTATGTAAATAATTTAGTGGCTATCTTGCTCCGCTCCAAAAAAGCTATAGAAGCCTACGAAATACTAAAATCATCCCAAAACATCGCTAAGGAATCTCCAAATTTCCATAGTAAAATCGGTCATACAGCATTTATGATCTTTGCTTTAATAGATCTACAAAAAGCAAAACAAGCTGAAAATCATGCCTTTGTATTTCTAACTGCATTCAAAAAAGAAATATTTGACCATAGATGGCATTTATTTTTTACAGCTTACTTTAAGGCGATGTTGGTGAGTGGAAATTTCCCAGGTATAATCAAAAATTACACCACATACAAACTTAAAGAAAAGGATGACCAATACAGTGAAAGTGCAAATTATACACCTTCTATCCCTTGGATGTATCATTTGGCATTGTACAAACTTGGCGATCTTGCTTTCCAAGATCTACACAAAATACTACTTGATTTACGTTCCAAAACAAAAGAATATCACTCCACAATGGGAAATGATGACTTGATTGATATCACAAAATTGGTACTAAAAAATGATTTCGGAAAGATGGTTTGGTAGGGATTAAAGAAACAACTAACTTTAAAAATTTAAACTGATGAATTGCGTCCCAGATAAAATTATTTCATTCAAACTATTAAATAATCTATTTTTAGCTACAATGGAAACTGACTTTTATTTATCTTTGTTTCCATCTAAATTAGCAAAGCCATGGACACCATCATCGATTATTTCAGCGACATACCTTCTTTGCATCGCACCATAATTTTGGTAGGTGGATTGACCATTTTTTGGTTGATAGAAAGTGCTATTCCACTATTCAAATTTAACTATCGAAAATGGGAACATGCTAAAGTAAATATCTTTTTTACAGTAACTACGATTGTTGTCAATTTTTCTATGGCATTCATTTTGGTAAAAACATCTGATTATGTAACATTCCATAAAATAGGACTTTTACATGTTTTAGACCTACCTATTTGGGCATTTATGATAATTGGTATTCTATTGATGGATTTAATCGGATCGTGGTTTATTCATTGGTTAGAACACAAAGTAAAATGGATGTGGAAGTTTCACTTGATTCACCATACAGACCAACAAATAGATACAACGTCTGCAAATAGACATCATCCCGGAGAAAGTGTTTTTAGGTTTGTATTCACCACTTTGGCAGTAATTTTAATTGGCGCTCCTATGTGGATAGTATTTATGTATCAGACTATGTCGGTAGTTCTTACTCAATTTAATCACTCAAATGTCCAAATGCCAAAATGGCTCGATAATACAATAGGACTGCTTTTTTGTACACCTAACATTCATCGCATTCACCATCATTACAGACAGCCTTATACGGATACCAACTACGGAAATATATTTTCTATTTGGGATCGCATTTTCGGTACTTATGTGATGATTGACAATAGCAAATTGGTTTATGGCGTAGATACCCATATGGATGCTAAAGAAGTGACTAATATTACGACTATTCTCAAGATGCCATTTATGCCTTATAGAGAAGCTATCTCATATGATAAAGAAGAAAACTTAGGTTGATATTTTTGAGTTTTGCTCAGATACAAAACTCAAAGAGCAGCCTTTTTCTGACCCAACAGTTAACCCAATAAAGATAAAGTATATTTTTTTTTATCTAACATATATATATAGTTGTAAATCAGAAGTTTATAAATAAAAAAAGGCACAAATAATGTGCCTTTTTTGTGACCCCGGAAGGGTTCGAACCTCCAACCATCAGAGCCGAAATCTGATATTCTATCCAGTTGAACTACGGAGCCATTATATTTCAGATTGCAAAGGTATGGAAATTACCTTTTATTTTCAAATCAGATATAAAAAAAGCCTTATCTCTTTGAAGAAATAAGGCTTTTTTTATTTTAACTCACCTACTTTTTAATCTGCAGATCAGTATTAAGAATTGATTTTAATTAACTCTACTTCGAATATCAAATCACTTTTTGGTGGAATTGCACCTGGGTAACCATTCTCGCCGTAAGCTAATTTGTATGGTATGTAGAACTTGTACTTAGCGCCTTCCTTCATCAACTGTACACCTTCAGTCCAACCTTTGATAACTTGATTTAATCCAAAGTCGATAGGCTCACCACGTTGTACACTACTGTCGAATACCTTGCCATCCAAGAACGTACCTGTGTAATGTACTTTCACATTAGATGTTGCTGTTGGTGTTTTACCTGTTCCATCCTGAAGAATGATATATCTAAGTCCGCTTTCTGTTACATTTGGAAACTGCAACTTAACTTTTTCAGCTTCTGCAGCGAGTTTAGCTTCTCTGTCTTTTTGCTTTTGGACCATATTTGCCTGCTCATCTGCAAAAACTTTGGCAGCATTAAATGCTTCAGCAGAAGCCCCTTTTCTCATTATTTCTAACTTAATTATAGTATCGTTTTGAGCTATACTATTTACTATTTCTTGACCTTGTATGACATGACCGAAAACAGTGTGCTTATTATCCAACCATGGCGTAGCTACGTGTGTAATAAAAAACTGTGAACCATTGGTAGCTGGTCCAGAATTTGCCATACTCAAAATACCAGGTCCCACATGTTTTAAACTTTCATCAAACTCATCTGCAAACTTATACCCAGGATCACCTGTACCTGTACCTAGTGGACATCCACCTTGAATCATAAAATTCGCGATTACCCTATGAAATTTTAACCCATCATAGTATGGTGTTCCATCCGCTTTTGCTTTATTTTTAATGCTACCTTCTGCCAATCCAACAAAGTTTGCAACTGTCATAGGTGTTTTTTGATGCTCTAATATAGCATAAATATCACCTTTGTTGGTATGAAATTTTGCATACAAACCATCAGGCTGCGTGCTTAAAAACTGTTGATCCATTTTATTAATTTGTTTGTTTTTTTGAGCAAATACGGTCAAGCTCAACATGGCCATTCCGAGTGTAAAAAGAATTTTATACATTTTTTATACTTTTATTTGATGGGTCAAAAGTATTAATAATATTTGTTATAATGTGTATCCAAACCAATTTTAATGTTACTTTAACAACGAATATGCACCTTTGGCAAAATAAAAGACTACATTATTTTAATATACTTAATGTTTAAATCAGTTTGTGGGGAATAATCATAGCAATTAATACAAAAATTAAAAACAAAACAAGATAGGATAGAAATTTGTTATCACCAACATTAAATGATATTTCAGAGTGAAAATAATAGATCTTACAAATTGTTCAAAACATAAAGTAAACGCTGAGATAAATAAGCATTGCGGAGGTATTTCTGTGGATACTTTCTGGATAATGCGCTTCCAAAAAGGTCTAGGTGGGTTAACCTTTAAGGATCCATTGTCAGAAAGTGACGATGAGAAATTTATGGTTTCCTTAGCTGTTTTCAATCAAGGAATAGGTGTTTATTGCCGTAATATGTATAAAAACTATTTAATACTCATTCCAGAAAGTAACATTACAAAACTTGAAGTTCAAAAACAAAAAGACATAATTGCTCCATATAGCTTATCTTTATTCAGTTTGTTAAAAAAAGTAGGCGCGTCGGATTATACAGCAAGTAAATATTTGATGCCAAAAGAAATAATAATGGAAAACAAAGCAAAACTGACCATTCGTATGCCTGAGAAATACATCTCTTTAGACATAGATAAAATATCTCCTGAAAAAGTAATTTCATTATTAAAAAAGACAAAATTTATATCTTTGACAGAAATAAATATTGAGTCCCCACAGCTAAAAAGTGCATTATGAAACGAGTCACAGGTATTGGCGGAATTTTCTTTAAATCCAACGACCCAAAGTCAACTAAGGAGTGGTATGCCAAACATCTAGGTTTTAATACTGATGAATGGGGAGCTGCTTTCATAACCAAAAAAGTAGAAGATCCAAGTAAAAATGCATACCTACAGTGGAGCCCATTCTCATCTCAAACAAATTATTTCGAACCTTCTCAAAAGGAATTTATGATCAATTATCGCGTCGAAAACATCGAAAAATTGGTTACTTTATTGAAAGATGAAGGCGTTACTATTTGTGATGAGATTACTTCTTATGATTACGGAAAATTTGTCCACATCATGGATGAAGATGGCAATAAAATAGAATTATGGGAACCGGTGGATGAAGTTTTTGATAATTTTTATAATACTAAACCATGATAGCCCTTATAACTCTTCTGATTAGTCTAAATTTTACTGCAAATCTTCCTGCTATCAAGGAAAATGGTCAAAATGTGTTATTTGCTGGTGTTGAAAATCAAATAAATATTGCTATCAATCATACAAATCCTGAAGATATTACAGTAAAAGTCACTTCAGGTAATATATATAGAAGAGATGATAGTACTTTTGCTTTTAGCCCACCTTATGAAATAGAAGATTTTAAAATTAAGTTGTATTACAAAAAAGTTCTGTGTGAAGTAAAAACCATGTCAGTTAAAAAATTGCCTGAACCTTCCCTGAAATTTGATGGGGAATTAAATGGTAAAATATCTTTAGCTAATATAACATCTGCGACTGCATTAAAATTAGACTATGGACCTGGCATTCCAGAAAATGTTAAAAGCAAAATATTCTCCTATAACTTATTTATAAAACCCAAAAACAGCCCCAACCCTTCTTCGTTTTCCATCAGATCCGAAACATTAAATGAACAAGCTATTAATTTTATAAAGACTCAAGAAGAAGGATCAAAACTTATATTTAATAATGTCCTAGCCATATCTCCAAACGGAGTTCACACAAGGATTAATGACACAAAAGAAATCATATTGACAGAAAAGTAGAATAATATTGTTTTTCTCTAATTTTAATGACAATCAATAGTTGTAACATCAGCCACCATGCGGTTTTAATAACCTAATAAATCACATTAAATAAAGTTTATAAGCATATTATAATAAATATCAATATATTATAAAATAACATTTATATAAAACCAGATAGGACAAAGTCAAAAAAATAATTAAACAAAATATAACAGTTTTCAAATAATTCTATCCTGTACCTAAACTTTTTACCGAGAAGGGATGTTTTTCAAACAAATTAGTTTATATTTGTAGTAAATTTACTATAAATTTGCATTCAGTTTCAACCCCAGTTTTGAGAATTTATTAATTACGAGGCAATTTTAATAATCGTCTCTTGAACCATTTTTATTTAACCTCAAAACAATTTCAATGCGATTTATAATTTTCCTTTCCATTTTTTTCGCATCATTTATTAATGTTTATGCACAACGTATAAATACAAAATCTGTCCAAAAAAGAAGTTTTGTAATACCTACAGAAAATATAATCGATTTAAATAAAGCGCCAAACGATGCTGAAACCACTAATAAAGCATTAGGTATTCCATTAACATTTAGCCTACCTAATGGAGAATCTATAAGATACAATTTTCTCAAAAACGATGTCATGAGCTTCGAAATGAAAACTAAGTATCCTGAAATAGCAACCTTTACTGGGTATTCAGAAACTTTCAAAAGCCATATTGTTAGTCTTACACTTCATAATAACAAGATTCATGCCTTTATTTTAGGGGCAAATGAAAACACGGTTATTATAGATCAGGTTGTAGAAAATGAATATGAATCAACATATGGAGAGAGAACTGAAACTTTTGAATGCACGACAGATCATAATAAATTTAGACCATTCATGCCTTCAGGAGCTAGGACATCGACCAATGGTGCAACATTGAAGAATTATGATTTTGCTGTCGTCATTACAGATGAATATGAATCTGGAAATGGTGGTGGAGCAGCTGCTATTGCTGTAGCATTGTCTACCGTTAACGATATTTCTGCAATATACAAACGTGATTTAGCGGTAACATTCACAGCGACCATCAGACCTGAAACAAGTAGTTTTGATATAGTCCCCGCTGGACCAAACCCCGATTACGGTGGAACTTGTGTGGCTGCCTACTTCTCTTCAAGTGAATATGACCTAGGCCAACTTTTTCATAAAACAACTTCCGGTGGAGGCAGTGGAGTAGCTTATGTTGGAGTAGTTTGTACAAATTCGGGCACACCTCCTTTTAAAAGTAGATCATGGAGTCAGGCCGGCACTAATGTAGGTTATGGATTTTTGAGCATTGTGGCTCATGAAATGGCTCATATGTTCAGTGCGTCTCATAGCTTCAATTCTAATACATCAGGATGTGGCCCACAAAGATCAAATGCGAACTCATATGAACCTGGTGGTGGTACTACATTTATGGCTTATCCTGGTGTTTGTCCAGGTGAAAATATCACGGATCAAAGCGGGAATATTATTTACAGTTCATCTCCATATTTTCACGTCAGAAGTCTTGAACAAATGGTCTCATTTATCACAAGTACATCTGGAAATAGCTGTGCATCAGGTACTTCTACAAATAACACTCCTCCAGTAGCTATAGCCAATCCTTGCAATGCAACTTCTATCACTATACCTGCAAGTACGCCATTCGAACTTACGGGATCTCATACAGATGGTAATGGTGACGCAGTTACTTACAATTGGGAACAATACGACCCAGGTCCACCACATGGAGCACCAAATGTTGCATGTGGTAGCACTACGGGTCCGATTTTTAGGAGTTACACACCATCTAATAATCCTACAAGATATTTCCCAAGTTTGACCTATATCCTAAACAATGCAAACGCACCTTTAGCAACAGTCGGAGAATGTCTACCTACTGCTAACCGAACGCTAAACTTTAGACTAACTGTAAGAGACAATAACCCCAATGGTGGTGGAATAGATGTTTCTGCATTGCAATTAACAGTGAGCAATACGACTGGCCCGTTAGCAATCACTGCACCAAATACAAATGTCTCTTGGTCCACAGGCGGGACGAATACTGTAACATGGTCAGGGTCGAATACATCGTCTATTTGTAGTACAGTTAATATAAAATTGTCAGTAGATGGTGGCCAGACTTTCCCTTATAGTTTGGCTACAAACACAGCAAATGATGGTACCCAATCTATCACCCTTCCTTCCAATCTTCCTCCTAGCTCCACTTGCAGAGTCAAAGTAGAAAGTAGTTGTTTTACATGTGTAAAGTTTTTTGATATTTCGAATGTAAATTTCACTATCACTTCTTCATGTTTGGTTTCGATAAGTAATATATGTAATAATGGCCCTATAGTAGCTAATCAAAATGATCCTTCTTTAAACATGAGTTTAGAAGTTGCTTATGGCCCGTCTTTTTCATCAAAAGCAATGACTACTTCTGGCAGTGCCGTTTTAAGCTCTTTACACTCAGGTACTACACCTCAATCTGGTGGCTGCACATCTCTAAATTTTAATGACAGAGCAGCTACTTTCCAATTTAAACCTAATCAAACTGGCGTGTACACGTTCAATATGACTGGTGGGTTTGCCCATGCTTCTGTATATCTTGGTTCTTATACTACATCACAGCCTTGTACTAATTTTTTAAGTTCATCTGCTTATAATTCTGGTACCATTTCTAATCCTTTTACTATTACACTAAATCAGTGTGCCATATATACAGTAGTATTTTTTGATGCCGTAAACACCACAGGAACTATGTCAATTACTGGTCCTTCTGGATCGATAACTTATTTACAGAATCAAGTCAACAATCCTGATTATTCATACACTTTTCTTGCAGTAAATACGGCCAATAATATCATTACTGCAATTAGCCCCACAGCAAGTTTTTCAACATTAAGTGCTGGCAATTATCATGTTTATGGTCTTCATTATTATTCAGGAACGAGTAATCCTCCAGGCAATGTAAACCCTAACAATTATATTGGGCAATCTTTATCAATAATTAGCTCATCAAGTATATGTGCGCTATTAAGTGAAAATTACAAGCAAATTACCATCACTGGAGCATGCACACCATTAGTCACTTCATCAGCCAATTCAGGTCCTGGGACACTTAGAGATATAGCAGGATGTGCTGCAGAAGGAGCGTCTATTACCTTGTCAAGCGGTATTAATCCTTTGCTTACTAGTGCTTTAGTTATTGATAAAAACTTGACCATAGATGGCAATGTAAATGGCTTAAACCAACCAATCACCGAAATAACATTAAATTTCAGTGGCAGTTATGGTATAAAAGTTAATCCTTCAAAAACTGTGACTTTCAAAGATCTTAAAGTCAATATGACTAGCACTGCTTCTCCTGTTGTCTTAAATGAAGGAAATCTTACACTTAATAATGCTGAAATTAAAGGTAATGTAAATCCGGTTATTAATAACACTGCTGGCAGCACGATAAATGTATCAAATTCTGTGACCATCAAAAAATAGAAACCTTCTGTTATTTAAGGCACTCAAATCTTAAAAAGTGACTAATTTAGATGAATTAGTCACTTTTTATTTTTTAACACGAATCATCAAAAAGTAAAATTATCTATTTGACTATTAACACATTATGAAATAATCTAATACGATAGGATATAAAAATAAAAACTTCAATTAGCTTAACCATTATTGTTCTATAAAAATCAGTGGATTTTGGCATAATTTTTGGGTAGTTACCATTATTACAATCAAGGGTATATAACCATTTTACACAAAAAGTCAAAAATTTATTAGGAATACTGATGGATTTGTAGCTATTCTTGTGTCGACTTTTATCCTAGGTTGTCAATAATTAAGCAGTACATCCCACTTCAAGTATTTACATTTTTTCATAAATTTTATTGGTAAAAGAGTTTAAATCCGTAACCAAAAGTTTTATTCCTTAAGAATACTCAAAAACTTTTGTCTATGTGATTCCCTAACTCATTTTGCCTATCGTGTAAATATTATTTGTATTGATACGGCATAGACCTACATCAATCATTACCTTACTAAATAATTAGAATGAAGAGTTTATTCGCTTTTATCTGCTTTTTTGCGCTGATCAATTTTGGTATTCATAGTCAATCCACAAGTCTAAAACCATCAGACCTTGTGGCTAAAGCTATTTCTAGCAATTCCAAACAAAAATTTTCTGTTTTCAGTGTTTCATCAGATCGCAGTAATGTTAGAATTCCAAAAGAAATAGAAAACTACTCCTTGCTAAATGTAAATAAATCTCAAATAAATGCGCTTGAAGCTACTAATGCTGGGTTAGTAACGCTTTCTATACCACAAGAAGGTCGCGCTGATATTGCATTGGAACTTGTCGAAGTACATCCTTTTGCAGCTGACTTTTCTGTAAAGATAGCCCCAAGAATGGAAACAGTAAAGGTGAACACGGGAAAGCACTATAGAGGAATAATCAAAGGTCAAAAATCAAGTGTTGCAGCAGTTTCTGTCATCAATGGCGAGATAATTGGTTTTATTTCCCACCCAATGGCTAAAGGAAATTTAGTAATCGGAAAGCTGGAAAATGACGCTAGACACATATTATACCAAGATGATCAAATAAGCAATCTATTTTCATTCGACTGTCAAGCAAAAGATAACACAGTACAATACACTAAAGAACAACTTCGAGGATCTAGTGATGGCAGTGCTAGGGCATTGTCAGATTGCGTCCGTCTATATCTTGAAGTTGATTATGATATTTACTTGAATAAAGGTAGTAGCGTACCCAATGTGACTTCATTTGTCACAGGTTTGTTTAACCAAGTAAGTACACTCTACTCTAATGAACAAATCAATACGGTAGTGTCAGAAATCGTCGTTTGGACCGTGCCAAGTCCTTACAACGGAACCACTTCAATAGCTATGTTAAATGCTTTTACAGCATACAGACAAGGATTTAATGGTGATTTAGCACAGCTTTTATCATATAAAGCTAGTGGTGGTGTTGCATATGTAGATGGATTATGTAGATCAAATCCTGACTACAGTATGAGTTATGCTGGAATTCAAAGTACTTACCAAAATGTACCTACATATAGCTGGTCAGTAGAAGTTTGTACACATGAATTTGGACATCTTTTTGGTTCCCAACATACACATGCGTGTGTTTGGAATGGAAATAATACTGCTATTGACGGATGCTACACCACAGAAGGTGGCTGTCCGAATCCTGGTTTACCATCTGGTGGAGGAACGATCATGTCTTACTGCCACCTTACCAATGCAGGGATTAATTTCAGCAATGGATTTGGAACCCAACCTGGTAATGTCATTAGATCAGAGGTAACTGGAGCTGCTTGTCTTCAGGTATGTGAAGGCGATGGCGGCGGCAATGGTGGCGGCAATGAATGCCAAGAAAACGTGCTAATACTTAATGTTAGAACAGATAGCTATGCCAATGAAACGACTTGGAATATAAAAAATAGTTCAGGTACAATAATATATTCAGGTGGACCATATTCAAATCCAAATTCGATCAATACACATGAGCTTTGTCTAGCTACAGGATGTTATACTTTTTCAATTTATGACTCTTATGGAGACGGTATTTGCTGTGCGTATGGACCAGGATACTACAATATCATGCAAGGTACCACAACTTTAATCAGTGGTGGACAATTTGGAGCATCTGAAATTAAATCATTTTGTGCTTCAGGATCATCTAATCCTACATGTACCGATGGCGTCCAAAATGGAACTGAAACAGGTGTCGATTGCGGTGGTAACTGCCCTGCTTGTCCTACATGTACGGATGGCATCCAAAATGGAAGTGAATCAGGTGTAGATTGTGGTGGAAACTGTCCTGTTTGCCCTACTTGTAACGATGGTGTCCAAAATGGAAGTGAAACAGGCGTAGATTGTGGTGGTAATTGTCCTGCTTGTCCTACATGTAATGATGGTGTTCAAAATGGTGGCGAAACAGGTGTAGACTGTGGTGGGAATTGTCCTGCTTGCCCGACAGGTGGTATTCAAATCACAAATATCGCAGGTCACTACTTTGAGACAGGATGGGACGGATGGACAAGTGGAGGATCCGACTGTGCTAGATATGGTGGATCATTAGCTCCTGAAGGTACTTATGCAATTAGAATTAGAGATAATTCAGGTGTTGCATCTGCAATGACTTCAGCCGCATTTAATGTAGCTACATTTGATTCTGTTACAGTTCAGTTCAAGTTTATAGCATCAAGTTTTGAGTCAAGTGAAGATTTTTGGTTAAGATACTACAATGGAAGTTCATGGTCCACGATAAAAGCCTTTGTCTTAAACACTGACTTTGTTAACAATCAAGTTTATACAAAAACAATTAAAATAAATGGCCCACTTGCTTCTAATGCTCAGTTCAGATTTCAATCTGATGCTAGCGACGACACGGATGTCGTTTATATAGATGCTGTGGTCATAAAAGGATATAAAACCACAGGGGGAAGCAATCCAACTTGTACCGATGGAATCCAAAATGGAAATGAAACAGGCATTGACTGTGGTGGCAACTGCCCTGCTTGTCCAACTTGTAATGACGGAATCCAAAATGGTAATGAAACAGGTGTAGATTGTGGTGGAAATTGTCCTGCTTGTCCTACATGTAATGATGGTGTTCAAAATGGCGGTGAAACAGGGGTAGATTGTGGTGGAAATTGTCCTGCCTGCCCTACTTGTACCGATGGTGTCCAAAATGGAAGTGAAACAGGCGTCGATTGTGGTGGAAATTGTCCTTCATGTCCGACATGTACAGACGGTATTCAAAATGGTGGCGAAACAGGGATAGACTGTGGTGGAAATTGCCCTGCATGCCCTACTTGCAATGATGGTATCCAAAATGGCGGTGAAACAGGTGTAGATTGCGGTGGCAACTGTGCTGCTTGCCCTACTTGTACTGATGGTGTTCAAAATGGTAGTGAAACAGGTGTAGATTGTGGTGGCAACTGTCCTGCTTGTCCTACTGGAAATATTCAAATTACAACGCTTGCTGGTCACTATTTTGAGACAGGATGGGACGGCTGGACAGGTGGTGGCTCAGATTGTGCTAGATATGGCGGATCACAGTCCCCAGAAGGAACTTATTCCATCAGAATCAGAGATAACTCAGGTCTTGCATCGGCAATGACCTCACCTACTTATAATTTGACAACGTACGATTCTGTCACAGTAGAATTTAAATTCAAACCAGTTTCATTCGAGTCAGGAGAAGATTTCTGGCTTAGATATTATAATGGTACATCATGGTCTACCATTAAAACATTTGTTGTAAATACTGACTTTGTCAATAACCAAGTATATACAAAAACAGTTAAAATAAGTAGCCCTCTTGCATCCAATGCTCAGTTCCGATTCCAAGCGGATGCTAGCGACGATACAGATATAGCGTATATAGATGCTGCGGTCATTAAAGGATACAAAACGACTGGCGCACCCGCTCCTTCATGTAATGACGGGATTCAAAATGGAAATGAAACAGGTGTAGACTGCGGTGGCAGCTGTGCAGCTTGCCCGACTTGTTCTGATGGTATTCAAAATGGAAGTGAATCAGGCGTTGACTGTGGTGGAAATTGCCCTGCATGTCCGACTTGTAGCGATGGTATACAAAATGGTGGTGAAACTGGCGTAGATTGTGGCGGAAATTGTTCAGCTTGCCCTACATGTAATGACGGCGTACAAAATGGAAATGAAACAGGTGTAGATTGTGGTGGTAGTTGTTCTGCTTGTCCGACTTGTTCAGATGGTGTACAAAATGGAAATGAAACCGGTGTAGACTGTGGCGGAAGCTGCCCTGCATGTCCAAGCAATGGAAATACAGAAATCACAACTATAGCAGGTCATTACTTTGAAACTAGTTGGGATGGATGGCTTGGTGGTGGAGCAGATTGTGCACGTTATGGTGGATCAAGGTCTCCGGAAGGTATTTATTCTATTAGATTGAGAGATAATAATGGTGAAATTTCATCAATGACATCAGCAGAATATAACTTACTAACGTATGATTCTGTGACAGTGGAATTTAAGTTTAATACCATAAGTTTTGAAACTGGCAAAGATTTCTGGGTACGTTATTACAATGGCAGTACTTGGTCGACAGTAGCTACTTATGTCTTCAATACAGACTTTGTAAACAATCAAGTTTATACAAAAACAATTAAGATTGACGGTCCTTTGTCTACAAACGCAAAATTCAGATTCCAATCAGATGCAGGTGATGCCTCAGATTTGGTATACATCGACGCAGTAATTATCAAAGGATACAAAACCGTTCCTGCTGGATTACTTGCTGGTCAAGGTGAAGCTAAAAAATTAGTAGCTGGACACTATTTCGAGACAGGATGGGATGGCTGGTCTGATGGCGGCGGAGATTGCTTTAGATACAAAGGTAATATGTCTGCTGAAGGTCAATATTCTATAAGATTGAGAAATCACTCTGGTGAATCATCAACCATGACGTCTGAATCATTTGACCTTTCAACATTCCGTGGTGCTGAAATTAAATTCCAATTTAGAGCTAATCAAATGGAAAAAGGAGAGCATTTCAAACTGGAATACTTCAATGCTGATTCATGGTACGAAGCTGCTACATTCACAAGTGGTGATCATTTCATCAATGAAGATTTGTATGCGGCAACCGTTATCTTATCAGGACCTTTCGGGAATGATGTGAAGTTCAGATTCCAATCCAATGCTTCCGACAAAGACGATAATATCTTTATTGATGCAGTCATTGTAAGTGGCATCCAAGATAATAGCCAAAGCAATAATTCCGTCACTGTAACCAAAACAGATGATTTTAAAGTAGTCACAAGCAGAGATCTTTCCAATAATATCAGAATATATCCAAATCCAGGAGCATATTATATCAACGTAGCAACGGATGAAGAGATCAGTTCCATCAAAGTGTACACTCTAGCTGGTCAATTGGTGTTATCAGAAAATGTAAATGAATCCAATGTTAAGCTTGATATATCTTCACTTAATGTAGGTATGTATCTTATTCATGTAGAAACAGATGAAAATGTTTATATAGAAAAGATCGTAAAACAATAATCATAGTTAATTTTTGAGTTTAAAAAGGCTTTCTTCAACCGCGAAGAAAGCCTTTTTTATTTTTAGTATTTTCAAAAGTCAATACAAATTTTACCAGAAAACATAAAAACTCATAATAAAAGTGAAATAGATATTTCATTTTCTCTAGATATAATGATTAATTAAGGTTTCGGTCTTTGTAAAAATTATTTAATCTAGAATATACAGTTATTATAAAACAAAATAAATTTACTTAATGTATTGATTATCCAAATTTTAATATACACTTACAATAATGGACATTTTTGTTATCTTCAAGTCCAGATGCTTGGTCGACCGTCCTTTTCATTTTTAGTCAAAACTTCATAAAATGGCGTTAAGAAGCGAAAACTGTTCGAGCTAAAACTAAAGTTTAAACGTGTGACCATGAACGTAGTGGTACATATGCCAATTACGAGATGCAAATTACAAAAGCGAGTTTTTTCGGTTTAGCTATTTTTTGATGTTTTGGCGTTTAGAAAATGAAACAGACTTGACTTTTTGTTTCTTTTGTGTCAAGACAAAAGAAAAAGAAGTTATAATCAATTTACACTATAAAACTTCATCTACAACTGTAAAGATGAAGAACAAAATTTGCAATTCATCCGTAAAGTATTTAGTCCGAAACTTCAGTAATTAATAAACTTAATGCAAATCATGACTTTAAGAACATGGTAAATAAAAGCAATAAAATCCAACGAAAAGCAAAATGGTCACCCAAGCATTGGAGCAAAAAAATAGAAATAACTAGTTGATACCTTTTATTTTATGGTGCAGGATTTGAGATCTCTTTATGCACCACATCTATCGCTGCCAATACATCAGAACTAAGTTTCACATGAATACTATCAATATTTTCTTTTAATTGAACCATACTCGTCGCTCCTATGATATTGGATGTGACAAAAGTTCTGGAATTAACAAAAGCCAAAGCCATTTGCGCCGGTGTCAAACCTGCGCTTTCTGCGATAGCTATATACCTTGCTGTTGCTTCATAACTTTGGGGGCTATTATATCTTGCAAGTTGTTTAAACTTGTTAATTCTATCATTAGGTGTATCTAATTTTTTGTGAAACTTACCTGACAACAAGCCAAAACCCATAGGAGAATAAACCAATAAACTGATGTTTTCCCTTATGGACATTTCTGCTAGACCGACTTCGTATGATCTATTGAGCAAATTATAAGGATTCTGAATGGAAAGTGGTCGTGGATATCCTTTTCCATCACTGACTGCACAGGTTCTCATAATACCCCAAGACGTTTCATTCGATAAGCCCCAATGCCTTATTTTTCCTTCTTTTACCAAGTCGTTCATAGTTCTTATTGCTTCTTCAAAATTATCTTGCCATGCATCATCGGCTTGGTGATTGTAGCCCAATTGTCCGAAATAATTAGTCTTTCTTTCTGGCCAATGCATTTGATACAAATCTACATAATCAGTCTGCAATCGTTTAAAACTTCCTTCGATGGCTTCTAATATGCGTGGTCTACTAAAACCTAAATTGTCACTGATGTGTCTCATTGGTATAGAAGGTCCTGTGACTTTAGTAGCTAGTATAATGTCTTTTCTTTTTCCTGTCTTTTTGAGCCAAGTACCTATGATTCGCTCCGTCGATCCTTGGGTCTCTGCCCTACCTGGCACAGAATACATCTCCGCTGTATCAAAAAAATTGATGCCTTGTGTGATGGCATAATCCATCTGTTCATGACCTTCTGCTTCCGTATTCTGCTCGCCCCATGTCATGGTCCCTAGACAAATTGCACTCACATCTATATCTGATGTTCCTAATTTTTTATATTCCATTTTCTAATTCTTATTAGCTTAGATAAAGGTCAAAAAAGGATAAATTGTTTAGGAAGTAAACTTATTTTTTGAATAAATGCAACCTGCGTTAGGGCATTGTATCGATTTAATGGTCTGAAAACAAAATAATCAAACTGTAAAACCTTACGCAGTATCAAGACTACATCTTTACAAAAGTATGGCGGTACACTACCCTACCTTCTTGTGTGATATTTAAATAATATAGTCCATTTGCCATATCCGATGTGGACACTTTTTCCTCTTCCTTTTGTCCCATGCCAGTCTTTATTTGTTTTCCATGATTATCCATAATTGTCCAAGTGTATGTTTGATTTCCACCCATTTTGATAAAGATTACATCATTGACAGGATTTGGATATATAGTGAAGACGGAATTATCTTGATGTACACTAGAAATGGTTTCTTGTTTGACAGTACTCTTAGCCGCCAACCACAATTCAGGATCAAATGTGACTTCTTCTACCACAAAATCTGTCGCAATATTAAATACTTGACCTGAATATGTATGATCTAATCGCAACATAAGTTCTTTGCCCTCTCCTCTTAATCTCACGGGTACGGGCATCTCATAAAAACTTACAGAAGGGTGTGAACTAGTTTGACCTAACTTTATAAGGACTTCGTTATCTTTCTGATCCCAAACGACTTGATAATTGGGAAAACCTTGGCCCCTGAACCAGTCATTAAAATATTCATCTAGATTTTCTCCTGATACATCTTCCAAATAACTTTGGAGCTCATCCGTTCTTGCAAAATCATATGATTTGCCATTTAGATAATTTCTCAGAGCGGTAAAAAACTGCTCATCACCCATTTTCCACCTCAACATGTGAAGCAAATAAGAGCCTTTATTATAACTCAATCTACTGCTAAATATTCTATTAACTGATGTTGTATTATCTACTAATACCGAACCGCCATCATTGGATGTAATGGAGTTTATTTTGCCTACTTTCCA
Organism: Saprospiraceae bacterium; assembly: GCA_035299145.1. Classification (GTDB taxonomy): domain Bacteria; phylum Bacteroidota; class Bacteroidia; order Chitinophagales; family Saprospiraceae; genus OLB9. The sequence continues at coordinate 103,508 of DATGWZ010000016.1, read as the reverse complement.
ATTTGTCCACCCACTAGTAGGATAAAATCTCTCCAAAGAAAGACCTTCAAGATAGGTTGCAAAACCTTCATTCAACCAAATATCTTCCCAAGCGCCACATGTAATATAGTCACCAAACCATTGGTGCGCCAACTCGTGTGCGAGCAAAGACCAACTATAATTGATGACAAAACTCATGGTCTGATGCTCCATACCGCCACCCCATCCAAACTGTGCATGGCCGTATTTTTCATTTTTGAATGGATATCGTACAAAAAGGCTATCATAATATTGAAGTACTTTTACATTATTGGCAGTACCTACCCTTGCAGCTGCTTCACTTTCTGGGTAGACATAATTTACCATAGGCATGACAGTACCATCTCCTAGTAACACATCATCCGTGTATGCCACATAATTTGTGACAGAAATAGCTACTAGATAAGGAGCGATAGCATATCGATGTTTCCAATGATACAACTTCTTTTGTTCAGGAAGATTTATCTCTCTGACAAGCGATCCATTACTAGCAGCTCTATAATTTTCAGACGTCCTTACAATGACATCTATACTATCAATTTTATCATCCAACCCATTTTTGCATGGCCACCAATCTTGCGCTCCGAATGGTTCTGATAGTGTCCATAGTGATGGTACGCCTTCGTGACTACTCTGAATAAATGATCCGAAACCACTCGATGGCGGCGTACCATGATAAGTGATGGAAATACTATCAACAGAAGAAATAGGTAATGTCTTAGGAAATTTAATATTCAACAAATAAGATGATGGTTGCGTGTACGCCAACTTCTCTCCTTGATATATAATGCTATCTATGACAAACTGGCTAGATAAATCAAAATTTATCTCATTAAAGCCTTCACTTAATACTTCAAAATATGGTGTCACTGTACCAGAAATCCCATAAACAGCTGGATCTATATCCCATTCAAAACGATAGTATTTTAGGTCATAATTTTCTGTGAGTGGGTTAAATCTCAACAAAGGATTGAATAAGTGTTTTGCCGCATGTGCTTTGTTGCAATATTCCTCTTCATGGGTTTGTGCATGAAGTGGAAATTCAAAAAGAATAAACATAAACAACAATAACACAGTAGCAAACAAGGACTTCATATATTTCATTTTGGCCAAATTATAAAAGACCCAAAATTAATCATTTTTATGAACTTTAACTAAATGACATCCATCATATCACATAATTTAAATAATAACGGTCGTTCATTGAACACCAACAGATTGATAAAAAGTAGACATTTACACTTATTAGAAATAATGTAACTTAATTGTTCTAACACAAAAGGTATTAAAAATCAGTAACCAAAGATGTAAATCCATGATAAAATAGGAAGCTGAAGTTATTTTAGCTCTTTTTGCCTTAAAGTTGCAAAAACCGAATCAAAATTAAGTTAGAAATGAATAGTATGGCAGAACTTGTAAATAAAAAACATCAGATCAAAACCACTATCAGTATGCCCTACCTTCATTATTCTCCATAAAATTGACAAATGCTCTATTCACTACTCTCATACCACCAGGTGTCGGATAATTTCCCGAAAAATACCAATCACCTTTGTTATTAGGACAAGCGGTGTGAAGATCTTCTATGGTCTGATAAATCACTTGCACATCAGGTGTGATATTTTCTGGTGTGATGAGTTGAGATATTTTTGCAGATATTTGCTCTTGTGTGTATTGGTCATAAAGAACTTTCACCTGATTTTGCATTTGTTCTATAGGCAACAATTCCTGTTCTTTACACTTAACATAGACATCATTTAACATATGGGATTTGCCATCTTGTGCTAATAATTCGATGAGCGCTCTGAAAGCAACAAATTCCTTCAATTTACTCATATCTATTCCATAACAATCTGGATATCTGATCTGTGGAGCAGACGATACGATAATAATTTTTTTAGGTCTGAGTGTAGACAGAATGTACACTATACTATCTCTTAGTGTAGTACCTCGCACGATAGAATCGTCTATAAGGACCAGCGTGTCAACTTCATTTTTGACTATTCCATAGGTCACATCATATACATGCGACACCATCTCGCCACGAGAAGCATCATCTGCTATAAATGTCCTAAGTTTTTCATCTTTCACAGCGAGTTTTTCTACCCTGATCGTTTGGGCTAGTATCTTGTTCAACTTTTCATCAGAGAGTGATCCGCTTTGAGCTGCTTCTTTGATCTGATCTTGTTTGATCTCATTAAGTTTGGATTCAAGACCTTTGATCATACCATAAAAAGCGACTTCTGCCGTATTCGGAATGAAAGAAAAAATAGTATTTTCTATATCATTATTTATGGCTTTCATGATGCGACCTGCTAAGAGTTCACCTAGTTTTTTACGCTCCAAGTAAATATCTCTGTCTGTGCCCCTACTGAAATAAATCCGTTCAAAACTACATGGTGTAGAAGGTAACCTGTCTTTGCAAAGTTCTTCAGTAACGGTACCATTTTTTTTGATGATCAATGCATGACCAGGCGTCAATTCTTTGACCTGATCATACCTTATTTTCAGACTTGTTTGAATTGCAGGTCTTTCTGAAGCTACAACCACAATTTCATCATCTTGATAATAAAAAGCTGGACGTATACCCGCTGGATCACGAAGTACAAAGGCATCCCCATGACCGATCAAACCAGCCATCACATACCCACCATCAAACTTCCTACTCGCTCTTTGCAATAGTCGCTGTACATCTAGATGCTCTGCAATCAAGCCATTTATCTCCTGATTTGTATATCCTTCTGGCTTAAACCATGAAAAAAGTCGTTGCACCTCATCATCTAGGAAGTGCCCTATTTTTTCGAGAACGGTAACCGTATCAGATTTTTCCTTTGGATATTGCCCAAAAGAAAGTAACTCTCCGAATAGTTCGTCTACATTCGTCAGGTTAAAATTCCCAGCAAGTACAAGATTTCTTGTGATCCAGTTATTTTGTCTAAGGAATGGATGGACTGTTTCTATGGTATTTGGACCGTGTGTCCCGTATCTTAGGTGTCCCAATAACAATTCACCTGTGTATGGTTTATTGTCTTTGAGCCATTTCGGGTCATTAAGTTGCTCTTTGGTGATATCATTAAAATGAGAAAATACACCTTCGAACAGATCTTTTAAGTATTGTGGACTATTAGACCTACGTCTACTGATATATCTTGTTCCGGGCGTAGAGTCTAGCTTTATGGTCACGAGTCCAGCACCATCTTGGCCCCTATTACGCTGTTTCTGAAGAAGCAGATTCATTTTATTGAGCCCGTAAAGTGCTGTCCCGTATTTCTGATGGTAGTATTCGAGTGGTTTTAGCAGTCTGATCATTGCAAGACCGCATTCATGTTTTATCTGGTCACTCATTCGGAGTATTTATTATCATTTCAATTGAGGCGCAAAGGTAACGCTTTTGTATAAATCTACAACACTAGGATTTGCTTATTTGTTGTTTTGGGCATCAGTTTACATATGGGCAAACCTATAAACCAATGTATTTACATTAACAAGAATGCCAATTTCATGGTTATCTATAAATTGTCAAGCAATATTATTAATTAAAGTTTCGGTGTTTGTAAAAAATTATTTAATCTTGAATATTCAGCTATTATAAAACAATATAAATTTATTTAATGTATTGATGGCCTACATTTTAATATACACTTACAATAAAGGACATTTTTGTTATCTTCAAGTATCGATGCATTGTCGATCGTCCTTTTCATTTTTAGTCAAAACTTCATAAAATGGCGTTAAGAAGCGAAAACTGTTCGAGCTAAAACTAATGTTTAAACGTGTGATCATGAACGTAGTGGTACTAAAGCCAATTACGAGTTGCAAATTACAAAAGCGAGTTTTTTCGGTTTAGCTATTTTTTGATGTTTTGGCGTTAAGAAAATGAAACAGACTTGTGCGCCGCGGCGCATGTTTCTTTTGTGTTAAGACAAAAGAAAAAGAAGTTAAAATCAATTTACACTATTAAACTTCATCTACAAACGTAAAAATGAAGAACAAAAATTGCAATTCATCCGTTAAGTATTTAGTCCGAAACTTCAATTATTAATTCTAAAAAAAGCTTTTATTTGTTATCAGATTTATAATGTGGAATGATTCTTATATTTTCTAGACTTTATATAGCATCAACCCAACACCAACATATACTTATTTTTCTTGCCATTCTCGATCATGATATACTTATGATGAAGTAAATCATCTTTAGAGACCATGTGTTCATGAGTAGAAACTTTGTTTTTATTGACTGAAATGGCATTGCCTTGTATGGCTTTTCTGACTTCGTTTTTTGAAGATAAAATACCTACATTTGCTAACAATTCGGTGATATTTACATCTGATCCAAAGTCATCATTTCCCAACTGAAAAGATGGTATCTCTTGAGCAATCATATCTAATTGCTGCACCGTCATCGTCTTTAAAGATTCTGCGTTGGCATCTTTACTAAACAAAATATTCGTAACGGCCAATACTGATTCAAAATCTTCATCAGAATGTACTCTTCTGGTTAATTCTTCAGACAAAATCGCTTTCAGTCCACGTGGATCTTCTGCATACTTTACTTCCAATGCTTCCACTTCTTCCTTCGACTTAAGCGTAAAATATCTCAAATATTTAGGTAAATCCGCATCATCTGCATTGAGCCAAAACTGATAGAATTTGTATGCTGAAGTTAACTTCGGATCTAACCATATATTGCCCTGTTCAGACTTGCCAAACTTTGTTCCATCTGCTTTTGTCAATAATGGTGTAGTGACAGCATAAGCCTTACCATCAATATTTCTCCTGATAAATTCTGTACCTGATGTGATATTTCCCCACTGATCTGAGCCGCCCATCTGAAGTACACAGTCGTACTTATCAAATAATAACTGAAAGTCATAAGATTGAAGTAATTGATAGCTAAATTCCGTAAACGAAAGTCCTGTTTCTAGTCTATTTTTGACAGAATCTTTTGACATCATATAGCTGACCGTCAGTGTTTTACCTACGTCTCGAAGGAAATCTAAGATATTCATTTCCTTGTAAAAGTCGTGGTTATTGACTATGATCGCAGCATTGGGACCATCAAAATCAAGGAATTTTTTGATCTGTTCTTTCTGAAATGCAAGGTTGCTATCCAATTCTTCATAAGTCTTGAGATCTCTTTCTTTATCCTTAAATGACGGATCCCCTATCCTACCTGTCGCTCCACCCATCAATACGATAGGCTGATGACCTGATAATTGAAATAATTTTAACAACATGATTTGTACAAAATTCCCTATCGTCATGCTCGGTGCCGTAGGGTCGAAACCTATATATCCTACTATTTTTTTACTATTGAGCAACTCTTCTACGCCTGGTGTAGAATCGTGCAACATTCCTCTCCATCTCAATTCTTCTATAAAATTCATTATCTTTGCATTTTTTGAAAGGACAAAAGTAAAGTTTTATACCGATACTGGCATATTTAGGCAGATGAATATTGAGCATTTTATAGCTAAAAGGATTGCACTCTCCAATTCAGGGTCATTTACCAAGGTAATCATAAGGATTGCCATCGCAGCTATTGCCGTGAGTCTTACGGTTATGATACTTACGACAGCCATCATCGCAGGCTTCAAAAAAGAAATCACAGAAAAAATATTTGGATTTTGGGGACATATCCACATCACAGATAGCAACATCAATAGAAACTTTGAGTTATCACCCATTGAAAAAAATGAAATCTATTACGACCAAATCAGGGATATCAAACAGATTGATTACGAAGATCAGGCAAAAGTTTTGGGTTATACAATAGAAGGAAAAGTCCAGCAAAAAACAACCCTTGGTGGTGTAAAAGGTGTCTATCCTTACATTATTTCACCAGCTATGTTGAGCACGAAGGATAATTTTCATGGTGTCTTACTCAAAGGCGTAGATGCGGATTATAATTGGTCATCGATGAATAAGTACATCATTGATGGAAAACAAATTACTTATCTGAAGGACTCCATGTCTGTAGACCTCTTGATCTCAAAAAACATTGCAGATAAGATGTTTTTGAAGACAGGAGATAAGGTTGTCATGAGTTTTATACGAGATAATGCTAGAATCAAAAAAAGATTTCAGATTTGTGGTATTTACAATACGGGATTGGAAGAGTATGACAAAAGATTTGGCATCGTAGATATCCATAAATTACAAGACATCCTTAGTTGGGATGTAAATCAAGTGCAAGGTATGGAGGTAGTCCTAGAAAATGTCAATGACTTGGACATCTTTTCAGAGTATATTTATTACGAAATCTTGCCCCAAGAATTCTATGCTGAATCCATTAAATCAAAATATCCCGGCATTTTCGAATGGTTGGGACTACAAGACATTAACGAAACGATCATTCTCCAATTAATGATATTAGTGGCCATTATAAATATGATTACTGTGCTTCTTATCCTGATCCTAGAGCGGACGCAAATGATCGGAATACTCAAATCTTTGGGTATGAATAACTGGCGAGTGCGAAAAATATTTATCTACAATGCTGGATACATCGTTTTTTTCGGTCTGATTGTGGGAAATATCTTAGGACTTGGTATTGCCTTTCTACAAAAACATTTCCAATTTATTAAGCTTGATGAAGCTAATTACTACCTGAGTACAGCGCCTATTGAGATCAATTTTATCACTATTTTAATGCTCAATATTGGAACATTTGTTGTCACCTTGATATTTCTAGTCTTGCCTACCATGCTTGTGACCAGAATCACACCTATCAAAGCATTGAGGTTTGAATAGAAAAATATGAATAAGATATTCTATTATTTTCAGCAGTTACCCATAAGGATAAAAAGATTATGGCGACATGTCATTTATCCTTTCTATCGGCCCATAACAAATGAATTTCCTCCAAAAAGTATCTTAGAATGGTCTGTGGATGCAGGATTTTATATCATGGATATAGTGGCCATGCCTGAAGTGTATGAAATAATATTTTCACTATTAAAATTAAAAACTCGATCGCTCACCATTCAAGAAAAGGCTTTAGCCAAGTCTATTTTTGGTGACTCTATTCAATACGACTTAGTAAAAGTAGATACAGGAGCAAGATTTGGTACTAAAAAAATAGCGCTTGCTTACGTAAGTTTTAATACTATCAACTACTTAAGAAATATCGACAAAGCCATTTTCATCCATGAGTTGATGCATATTTGGCAGTTTCAGCAATTCGGGAGCATCTACATAGCGCGAGCCATCAAAGCACAAAGAAGTAAAGAAGGATACGACTATGGTGGTGTTGCCAACCTATACCAAGTCATGCTGAAAGGCGGCAGTTTATTAGACTTCAACTTTGAGCAACAAGCAGACATTATCGAAGATTATTACAGAATCAAAGAAAACCCAACAGCGTCAGCACCAATGAATCTAAGCGTTTATGCTTATTTTGCGAAGGAAGTGAATAGGTAGATAAAAAAGACCTACCTCATTCAATCCATTAATACTTCATCAACCATTCCACCTTCTCTCTCAAGCGTTGTTTCGGCATAAAAATATTATCTTCTAGTGATTTTGTAAATGGTATCGGCGTGTCTAGACCTGCAACTCTTACTACAGGTGCATCTAGATATTCAAAAAGATGCTCTGATATATAAGCAGCAATCTCACCTGCCAATCCACCGATCATCGTATCTTCATGGAGCACACATACTCTTCCTGTTTTTTTAACTGCCTCATCTATAGCGTTATAATCTAATGGCAGTAATGTTCTTAAGTCCAAAATCTCTATACTGTATCCACTTTGGTTAGCAAGTTCTTTTGCCCAATGCACGCCCATACCGTAAGTGATTATGGTGCAATCATTGCCTTCCATGGTTGTGACAGCCTTTCCTATTTCTACGGTATAATAGTCATCAGGAATCTCTTCAGATATCAATCTATATAATCCTTTGTGCTCAAAATACATCACAGGATTGGGGTCTTCAAAAGATGCGAGCAATAATCCTTTAGCATCATATGAATTGGATGGATAGACTACTTTTAGACCTGGCGTATGGGCAAACCATGCTTCATTACTTTGGCTATGAAAAGGTCCTGCTGCCATACCACCACCTGCGGGCATTCTGATGACCACATCTGCTTTTGTCGCCCAACGATAATGTTGTTTTGCTAGATTATTAATAATTTGGTTGAACCCACAAGTTACAAAATCTGCAAATTGCATCTCAACCATCGCTTTATATCCTTCGAGACTAAGCCCAAGACCGATGCCTATGATGGCGCTTTCGCACAAAGGTGTATTGCGTACTCTACCTTTGCCATATTTTTCAACAAGGCCTTGGGTAATTTTAAACACACCACCGTACTCTGCTATATCTTGCCCCATTAGGACTAGATTTGGATGTTTTTCCATTGCTTGATCCATACCAGCTGCGATCGCATCAATAAATCGTTTTTCAGTTTTTGTACTGCTTGATGGAAATACGACTACCTGATCAAATGATGCGTACACATCGCTCAATTCTTGTACTTCTGATGACTGAATCGGTGTTTCTGCATCTGCCATAGCATAGGTACGATCTATTTCTGATTTGATTGCAGCTTTAATAGATGCAATTTTATCATGATCTATATATCCTTTATCTAATAAATATGCTTCAAAATTACTGATTGGATCTTTGACAGCCCAAGTATCCATGAGTTCTTGTGGTACATATTTGGTGCCTGAAGCTTCTTCATGACCACGCATACGGAAAGTAAGACACTCGACCAACCATGGCTCAGGATTGATTCTGATTTCTTCTGCTATTCTGCTGATGGTCTGATATACTTCTAGAATATTATTGCCATCAATGATGACTGACTTCATGCCATAACCTTTTGCTCTGTCGGATAGATGTTCGCAGACGTATTGTTCATTGGTAGGCGTAGAAAGTCCGTAACCATTATTCTCTATCACAAAAATTGTAGGCAATTTCCATACAGCAGCCGTATTGAGTGCTTCATGAAATTCACCTTGACTCGTGCCGCCTTCGCCTGTAAATGCAAGGGCTACTTTTGGTTTTTGTGATAGTGTATGTGCAAGACCTACGCCTGCGGCATATGACAACTGTGGACCTAAATGCGAAATCATGCCAATGATACCATATTCAGGTGCACCAAAGTGAAATGACCTATCTCGACCTTTGGTAAAACCATTTGCCTTACCTTGCCATTGCGAAAAAAGTCGTTCAAGCGGCATATTTCTAGATGTGAAAACACCTAAATTACGATGCATCGTAAAGATTTTTTCATCCGCATCCAAAGCCTCTGTACATCCGACTGAAATAGCTTCTTGCCCGATACCAGAAAACCATTTACTCACCTTGCCTTGACGAAGGAGAATAAGCATCTTTTCTTCGATAAGACGTGGTTTTATTAGACTTGTATATAAATGAATTAAGGTATCTTGGGTATATTCATATTTGCTATAATCCATAGCAATGTGCTGAACGGTTTGGCTCATAATGATGGTCAAAATTTTGCGCAAAGATGCAGTTATTTGCCGATATATTACGCATCAAGAATTAAAAAAGTAAAGGAAGGTACGCCCCAGTTTATAAATTTCATCCATGATTCTACTTATAAATTCCTACTTAGAATTAGCTAAAAAAGCCAACATAATTAATCTAAGTAGTTCAAAGTCACATGCAAAATTTTTATACTTTACAGCAAAGTAGCATTAGAATTATTAGTGCACTTAACATTTACAAAGAAAAAAAACTATTTTGTAAAGATTACAAAAAGTTTATTCTTGATTATCATTTTTTATAAATTTCATCAGGACTTGCGCATTTTTCACCAAAATAAAAACAAACTTACTGTAAGAAATAAGGTTCATATAGCGTAAAAAATACTAAACAAACTTGTAAACTAAACTTTTACCCTTGGATACGGGTCATAAGATTTTCTATAAATCCTTGTGAAACTGAAGGTCGTTTTACATTAGTTTTGATGTATTCTCTGAATTGAATCTCGCTCTCCAACATCTTCTGCCCTCTAAGATTCTCCTCTACTTTTGACTTAAATGCGATGGCTTCCTGTGATGGTAGCTGATTATCTAAGTATAGATTAATCTGTTTTTTTAGTGACATGCCATTGTTAAAATCTCTCATGACAAAAACTTTTATTTTATATTCAAACAAATAATTTCAATTTACTCTTCCTCCTCATCTCGATGTCCTCCATGCTTGAGTCCCCTCATATCTTTATAACCCATTTTGAGCGCATATTGCTTCAGCTTATCTTTCAGCATATTTCTGGCCCTAAATAGTCTCGACCTTACCGTACCGATAGGCAATTCGAGAATTTTTGCGATTTCTTCATAGGAAAAACTGTCAATATCGCACAACAAAATAACTTCTCTGAACTCTAAGGGCAACGCATTTAGTGCGATGGTAACCTCATCACCCATGGTATTATCAAATATTTCCAGTCTCAGGTCTGTAAACGCAGCATGTTTTGGCTCTTCGCCTTCTTTAAAACTGATCACTTCATCAATATCAACTTTTGAAGGACGTTTTACTTTTTTGCGATACTCGTTTATGTATGCGTTCTTAAGTATTTTAAACAACCAAGCTTTCGCATTAGTTCCCGTATCGTAATTTTCTATGAATTTATGTGCTTTTAGATAGGTTTCTTGCACTAAATCGTCTGCATCTTCTTCATTATAAGCCAAGTGATAAGCAAAAGTTTTGAGTGCATCCATGTGCGGAAACAACTCTTGTTCAAATATGATCTGACTTTTACTTTTTGGCACGCCTAATTTTGGTTTGTACAGACTAAATCAAATAAATAATGCTAAACAATTGATTATCAAATCATTTAAAAGACACAAGATCTGAAAGTTGTTTACCTAAGATTCAAATATGATGCAAAAGTAATATATTTTGCGAAAAACGGTACTAAATGAATGAAACTTTATGTCATTTGCATTTATCCATAAAAATTAACTTACCCATATTGAACGATATATATATGACAAAAATGATAAAATGAAGTGTATGTTTAACAAATGTAACTCTTCGTTTTTCTTACAATATATCTTTAGGCACTACCTTCCTTATCATAGTTTTCACTCTTTTTTTGAGATCAACTTCCCCATCAGGATTCCATTCTTTGGTCGTATGCCATGCGTTTTCAGGTAGAAATTCTTCTTCTACGCCCTTCATGACACCTTCCGCAATTTTGTCTGAATAAGCCACGACGACACATTCAGTATTCAAATTTGCACTTCGCGGATCTAGATTAAATGTACCCACTACCGTGATGTGATTGTCTATAACCATGGTTTTTGCATGAAGCCCAAAAATGGGCGTAAAATTCATTTTTTTCTGCAATGCACCCGTCATCACATGAAATCTACATGCTGCATCAGGTTTAAATTCATAAATATCGACACCTGTATCTAGCAGTTTTTTGCGATCACGTTGGTAACCACTGAATGCTTCTAGATTGTCAGTGGACGCAAGACTATTCGTAAGGATTCTCACCTTGACACCACGTTTGGTAGCGGCTTCGAACAAGCTACGACTCAGTTCTGTAGTAACCAAATAAGGCGATTGTATATTAATACTATATTTGGCTTTTTTTACCAATGCTATCAGTGCATCCGTGCTTTTACCACCACCTGAAAGTCCTGCTGTCCCATTGTTTTTGGCAGGATCATCTGAAACAAAATAAATACTATCTAGCCAAACCAAATCACCAGTTGCCATAATTTGCTGGAAAGCCGAAGGCAAATTAGTGATCCTTTCGCGGACCTGTGGCCAGAAGTTGTCTGGATTACAAGCATATTGATGAAGTTTGTCATACATGGTAGCATCATTAGAAGCCATGATGATCTCAGGCAACAATTGCTTTACAGGAATGCTCAATCCATGATTCCAAAACTCATTAAAGGATGATTGCATCTGTTTTACTAGCTTCCCCATCAGAAATATATCTCTATCCCTGAAGTTGTATTCATGATCATAGTCAAAATATTCATCTGCGATATTCCTACCACCAGTGATGGCTAGCTTTTGATCTACAATAAACGTTTTATTATGCATTCTTTGATTAACTCCCCTGAAATCTGTAATCAGCTTTCCAGCTTTCTGCATAATGTTTTTCCCAATATTTGTACCCGGATTATAGATCTTAATCTCGATATTGTCGTGTGCATCCATGATGAGAATATCTTCGCCTTCTGCATCTACCATGATGTCATCTACCAATATCCGTATCTTCACACCACGATCTGCAGCTCGAACGATGTAGTCGCACGCGATCAAACCAACATTATCTACAGAAAATATAAAATACTGAATATCAATGGTCTTCTCCGCATATTCTGTCAACCATGCACGTGTTATCATAGACCCGTCACCATCTTCTAATACATATGTACCCGTAGACTTCTCCATCAAACTATCCAAACCTGCAATCGTACTTGTCAAACTAAGACTGTCATTTCTATGGATTTTCTGACAAAAATCTTCCACATTTGCAGAGCTTGATTCAGCCGATTTTTCTTTACAACTATTTAATCCCAAGAAGATTAAAATTACAAAAGATGCAAAAATGTGATGGTTTATCATGGTCAATGATTTATAAATTAAATACAAATGTAATTACAATATGTAGATTTGTGCTTACTCCGAAAAGTATCTGTTTAGTATATATGAAAATTATTAGTCTCTATTGAATTAATGACTGAATTTTAGGTGTGTATAAATATTTATTAATCGGTAATTCACATATAAATCTACATTACAACAAAGTTGCATATCATATTGATTATCAGTATTTTAATACACCTGTACCACAGTGCACATTTTTATTGTATACAAATCCCAGGGTGTTGTCTGACTGGCCTTTTCATTTTAGCCAAAACTTCAAAAAATGGCGTTAAGAAGCGAAAACTGTTCGAGCTAATACGAATGTAAAAACATGATTGATGGACTTAATAAAATTAAGTAGCATCTGCTGAAAAAGGTCATCACTTAATTTTGTGGGGTATTATTTCGAAGACGTTTGTTCAAAAAACAGCAATAGTGAATGAAGTTGCAAAAGTGCGTCTATTGCCAAACATGCACAAAATTTTAAAAGAATGACTAAAAACGGCAATAGAAAAAGCATTTTGTAACGAGAATGAACGGTGCTACGCAATTGCATTTTTTTGAACTAGCGTTTTTGAATACTTTTTTGGCAATGCAAAAAGTATTTGCCCAGCCGGCATGAGGCGACGATTAATTAAATGTAAGTGCCTGAATTTTATTTGAAATGATTAATGACCCTTGCAGGAAATGTCCATTTTGAAACATGTAATCTTAATTATCTGTTATTTATTGCCAGCCACGTCTTTAGCGTGAACAAAAGAAAAAGATGTTAAAATCAATTTACTATCATAATCATTTCCACTATTATAAAAATGAAGTGCAACATTTGTAATTTCTCAATTATGAATTTCTTCGGAAACTTCAGTTAATAATAATTAGTATCACTTTTAATAATAACGTTTATTTTATTGATTTTCCAATATTTTATGAGTAGACTAAGAGTTAGAACTTATTTAAACATTGTTAGTAGGTTTGAATCAAAGGTCATATACATACCATCCTTAAAAGCTTAGTCATGTCACCCTAAAAATGATATCGCCATTTTATCACATTGATCAAATAAAATATATTACTCAGAAATACCGTTATGAGAATGGTTCGCAAAGATGTTGACCATAAATAAGTACCACAAAATAGATAGTAAAAGAAATATTCAGCTTACTTTTGCATAGTTAAACTAAAATAAAAATGAATTTTATAAACAGAAATCTTTATCCATTATTGGTTTTATTTCTATTAACACTCGCTATTTCTTGTTCAAAAACCGAGACGACTATTTCATTGTTTCCAAGTTCTTATAGATTTAACAGCCCAAATTTGTATGAAAAACACTTTATTGTCATAGACTCACTCACCCAAAATCTCAGAAAAATATCAGACACCCTTGGTACTTTTAACAGACCGAATAGCGTCATAGCAGATAGTCTCAATTTTATCATTAAAAATGATTTCACCAAAGGTATGTTGAGATCGATAGAACTCATAACAGATAACAGTGCAAAACTATACTTCGGCTATCTAGATACTGTGGGTGTTGACCGCATATTACCTTTAGACACCTTACTTACAAGCTACAAATTGTCAGGCAATCAGATTATTTTTGATGCGCGTCCCAACTACGTCATAAATATAAATAATGACCTATTAGAGTTAAACTTCTGTCAAGAATTTACCCTGAGAAGTGATAAACACGCCACAAAAGACTCGCTAAACTATTATTCTAATACACTATGTACCAATGACGACCCCTTTGAAGTTGTCAGAAGAATCTTGAATGAAAATCCAGACAAAATTTATGATACCATAGCCGTCGAATATGTAAATTATATTTTTACTAGGTATTGAAGAAATGGTTACATCATAATTTAATGTATTTACAAACGGTTGATAAATAAATTTTGATTTTTTCCTAAAAAGATTCAATAATGGTACATTAGAGCTCTGGCGTAAGATACCCTTTTCAGTTTAAGTGAAAAATTCATCAAATTATATCGAATTTGTCCAAACATCAAAAACATCTTTCTTTCATACAAAGATATTAAAGCTTGAAATGTTTTTCACAAACTACAACTTTCAATGCAAAGAATCATGACAAGAACTACAGATAGATAGACGAATCCGATAATACCCAAATGATGTTGGGCTATCGTTCAAGAGGTTACATTCACCATTAAGGGATGCTGGTCTGAAGAAGCATGTCCTGTTTCAGTGGGCTATCGCCCGTGGGATCACTTTCACTTATTATTGGATATCTAGAAGTAAGGTTATTTTGTTTCAGTGGGCTATCGCCCGAAGGATGACTAAACGGTACGCTGCAAGCGTAATGGATTGAAAGATTTCAATCCATAATGAAGGAACTGCGAACATCGGCTCCCAGCTACTACTGCAACCTTCAATAACTACGTCTAAGCCGCTCTCGCGGTTCACTTCGTCAAAGCCTTGCACGGCTTTGGTCTGCGACTACACTGCGTTCAGGCATATCGGCCGAAGGATCACTTTCACAAAAGCTCGTAGAGCACCAAGTCACCACCCAAAAGTTTCAGTTGGCTATCGCCTAAAGGGTCACTTTCACGGTATGGGCCGCCAAAGTAATAGCGTGGTTCAGAAGTTTCAGTGGGCAATCGCCCAAGAGGGTCACTTTCACAAGAGAGTGCTATATTGATAAGTACGCCAAAGAGTTTTAGTGGGCTATTGCTCAAGGGGTTACTTTCATTCTCAACACCACAAAAAATGATTTTAAAGTTTCAGTGGGCTATCGCCCAAGGAGTTACTTTCACGACATGGGCAACGAAGCTGATGACGTGGTAGAACGGTTTCAATCCATAATGAAGGAACTGCGAACATCGGCTCGCAGCTACTCCCGAGTTTAAATTTGGCTACTTCAATTTCACAATCTAAGTTCAGGTATCGCCCAAGATGTCACTTTCACTTATTACAGCTAATAGCCGTTGGCAGCGGCCTTGTTTCAGTGGGCTACCGCCCTAGAGGTTACTTGGTTTCAAAAAAGTTACATCTCAGCCACCCACCCGCTTTAGCGGTTCACTCGCTTCGAGCACTGTCGTACTCGACCTTGCAGGATCGCTCGTTCCGGCATATCGCCCAAGAGGTTACTTTCACTTCTCTCAATTAATTATTGGATACTTTGTATCTGTTTCAGTGGGCTATCGCCCGAAGGATCACTTTCACATTAACAGGTAAAGTATTACACGTATCTGAAATAGTTTCAGTGGGCTATCGCCCGAAGAATCACTTTCACCCCTAGCTCAGATAGTCACTAAGTACCTGGAGTTGTTTCAGTGGGCTATCGCCCAAGAGGTTACTTTCACATTTTAGGGACACCTCAAGACACAGTATTGAGATGTTTCAGTGGGCTATCGCCCGAAGGATCACTTTCACAAGATTTTTTTTTGCTTGCGATAAATTCTATAGTTTCAGTAGGCTTTCGCCCGAGGGATCACTTTCACAATAATATGTCAATCGAAAAACAAGCGGTTATAAGTTTCAGTAGGCTATCGCCCGAGGGGTTACTTTGTCTTCAATAAAGCTACATCTAAGCCGCTCTCGCGGTTCACTTCGTCAAAGCCTTGCACGGCTTTGGTCTGCGACTACACTGCGTTTAGGCATATCGCCCAAGAGGTTACTTTCACACAGCAGTTGAAAATCAATACAGGATCAATGGATGTTTCAGTGGGCTATCGCCCGAAGGGTCACTTTCACAGGAGACAATGCAGTATTCCCACAGAGTCAAATGTTTCAGTGGGCTATCGCCCGAAGGGTCACTTTCACTATTACCAGTTGCGAAAATGCTTGAAATTGCTGTGTTTCAGTGGGCTATCTCCCGAAGGGTCACTTTCACACTCAAAAACAAAACCAAGAATATTGGGAAAAAGTTTCAGTGGGCTATCGCCCGAAGGGTTACTTTCACATTAGGTAAACCAGAATATCCATTTCAAGAAGACGGTTTCAGTGGGCTATCGCCCGAAGGGTCACTTTCACAGGAGACAATGCAGTATTCCCACAGAGTCAAATGTTTCAGTGGGCTATCGCCCGAAGGGTCACTTTCATGCTGAGTTCGTTTCACGTCTCAATGCTGCCGGTGTTTCAGTGGGCTATCGCCCGAAGGGTCACTTTCACGTTCATAAGGGACTACTACACCTACCCCGAGTGGTTTCAGTAGGCTTTCTCCTGAGTGGTCACATTCACTACACCAATTGCGGCTTGGACGAAAACAATAACGTTTCAGTAGGCTTTCGCCTGAGTGGTCACATTGTTTTCAAGAAGCTGATTACCATGCCGCTGGGTGTGCCAGCGGTTCGCTCACTAAATTGATTCTATCAATTTTGCTACGCAACGTTCGCTCTTAGTAGGCTTTCGCCTGAGTGGTCACTTTCACATTAGATATTAAATCTTTTATAATAGGAATATTGTTTCAATAGGCTTTCGCCTGAGTGGTCACATTCACTTTTCAGAAAACATTAGTAGAGACCCGGACCTTATGTTTCAGTAGGCTTTCGCCTGAGTGGTCACATTTACTGTATATAATCTAGGTATCGGAGCTTTCCGCAGGTTTCAGTAGGCTTTCGCCTGAGTGGTCACTTTCACGGAACAAATGACGTGCGAGCATGCCATGGAAATGTTTCAGTAGGCTTTCGCCTGAGTGGTCACTTTCACCCAACTTTACTTTTTGTTCGACAAAGATAAAAAATTGTTTCAGTAGGCTTTCGCCTGAGTGGTCACTTTCACGACACCAATAGAACACGCAAACATAGACTTAGTGTTTCAGTAGGCTTTCGCCTGAGTGGTCACTTTCACCCACAACGGTGGCACTGGCAAGATACAGCACTATGTTTCAGTAGGCTTTCGCCTGAGTGGTCACTTTCACATTAGATTCTAATTCTAAGCACTGTATTCTTATGTTTCAGTAGGCTTTCGCCTGAGTGGTCACTTTCACTCGAACTTTGGGGCGGTCATTGCGTCAATAAAGTTTCAGTAGGCTTTCGCCTGAGTGGTCACTTTCACTTTACTGTATAAAGAGTTCACTTCGGCCTGCCTGTTTCAGTAGGCTTTCGCCTGAGTGGTCACATTCACATGATGTGCAAGATAACACTAGACCACTATAAGTTTCAGTAGGCTTTCGCCTGAGTGGTCACTTTCACTTACCTAGTCATTCAAAGAAATGCATTGCTACAGTTTCAGTAGGCTTTCGCCTGAGTGGTCACTTTCACACTAAAAGAAATATTTAATACTGAGATTATATATCCAGTCAGGTTTCAGTAGGCTTTCGCCTGAGTGGTCACATTCACTACACCAATTGCGGCTTGGACGAAAACAATAACGTTTCAGTAGGCTTTCGCCTGAGTGGTCACTTTCACCGGTCGGGTATAGGATACGCTGATGTCCTAAGAGTTTCAGTAGGCTTTCGCCTGAGTGGTCACTTTTACATACATGGAATATACAAAACGACGATCCTGATCAGTTTCAGTAGGCTTTCGCCTGAGTGGTCACTTTGTTTTCAAGAAGCTGATTACCATGCCGCTGGGTGTGCCAGCGGTTCACTCACTAAATTGATTCTATCAATTTTGCTACGCAACGTTCGCTCTTAGTAGGCTTTCGCCTGAGTGGTCACTTTCACAGAAATACTAAAATCTTCATGAGCAAAGAGTGCGTTTCAGTAGGCTTTCGCCTGAGTGGTCACTTTCACTAGTAACAAGAGATCTGCTTTTGTAAGGGGAGAGTTTCAGTAGGCTTTCGCCTGAGTGGTCACTTTCACAAAAAAGAATGTGGATTGGACTATTACTCTCTAAGGTTTCAGTAGGCTTTCGCCTGAGTGGTCACTTTCACCTATGAACCTGGTTTTACTGTAAATATAAGAATTGTTTCAGTAGGCTTTCGCCTGGGTGGTCACTTTGTTTTCAAGAAGCTGATTACCATGCCGCTGGGTGTGCCAGCGGTTCACTCACTAAATTGATTCTATCAATTTTGCTACGCAACTTTCGCTCTTAGTAGGCTTTTGCCTGAGTGGTCACTTTCACATAGAATATTATGCCAGTAGGTAATGACGAATATGTTTCAGTAGGCTTTCGCCTGAGTGGTCACTTTCACTTACCTAGTCATTCAAAGAAATGCATTGCTACAGTTTCAGTAGGCTTTCGCCTGAGTGGTCACTTTCACAATTAAAATTATTTTATTAAAAAGTGCTTTGAGTTTCAGTGGGATATCGCCCGAAGGATCACTTTCACAATTTGCTTTACATTCATGGTACAGCCGTGAGTTGTTTCAGTGGGCTTTCGCCCAAGAGGTTACTTTCCCCCCATTATTTGCACATATAGGAGAGCAAGAAATGTTTCAGTGGACTATTTCCTAGATGGTCACTTTTACCCGTATGGCAAAAGAAGGAGTATCAGAACAAAAAGTTTCAGTGGACTATCGCCCAGATGGTCACTTTCACAATCATACCAGTGCAATACTTAAAAGGAGCGAGTTTCAGTGGGCTATCGCCCTAAGAGGTTACTTTCACATCCAAGAGTTAAATCTTGAAAAGTGGGGCCAAGGGTTTCAGTGGGCTATCGCCCGAAGAATCACTTTCACGAAACAGTGGTGATCTTAAATTCTGCCAAAATTTTTCAGTGGGCTATTGCCCGAAGGATCACTTTCACGCTTGATGCTCAAATCACACTGGTTGATGATGCAGGTTTCAGTGGGCTATCGTCCGAATGATCACTTTCACATTCAGCTAAAGTACCTGAAGCTTTACTTTACAAGTTTCAGTGGGCTATCGCCCGACGGGTCACTTTCACAATAGAGGATTTTGGAAAAGGTGGACTAAGCGGGTTTCAGTGGGCTATCGCCCGAAACGTCACTTTCACAAGATTCTTTGGAAATAAGACTCTTTGAAGGAAAGTTTCAGTGGGCTATCGCCCGAAGGATCACTTTGTTTTCATGAAGTTGATTACCACGCCGCTGGGTGTTCCAGCGGTTCCCTCACTAAATTGATTCTATCAATTTTGCTAAAGCATCGTTCGCTCTTAGTGGGCTATCGCCCGAAGGGTCATTTTCACTTATTTGGAACGAGTATTATCGAGACCAGAACCTGTTTCAGTGGGCTATCGCCCAAGGGGTTACTTTCACTTCATGGGGATTTACCGTAACACCGTCAAATCAGTTTCAATGGGCTATCGCCCAAGATGTTACTTTCACCATTATTTAAAACAGCAGATGGTGTTGATATTTGTTTCAGTAGGCTATCGCCCAAGGGGTTACTTTCACAATATACAAAGGTACGATCATGCGATTATTTGAGTTTCAGTGGGCTATCGCCCGAAGAATCACTTTCACTAAAAAGTAGTTTTGCTTGGGAAGAAGCTAATTGTTTCAGTGGACTATCGCCCAGAGGTCACTTTCACAGAATACATCGAAATTTACAAAACCGCATAATAGTTTCAGTGGGCTATCGCCCGAAGAATCACTTTCACTAAAGAGAGCCGTGGTGAGATACCTGGCTTTGTGTTTCAGTAGGCTATCGCCCGAAGGATCACTTTCGCGATATAGCTGACGCCATCATATCCGGTGACATGTTTCAGTGGGCTATCGCCCGAAGGATCACTTTCACTGTAAACCACCCAAGGTGATAATGTGAATTTCTTGTTTCAGTGGGCTATCGCCTTAAGGATGACTAAACGGTACGCTGCAAGCGTAATGGATTGAACGATTTCAATCCATAGTGAAGGAACTGCGAACGTCGGCTCGCAGCTACTACCAAGTTCAATTCTTGGCTGCATCCAAGTCTCACTCCAAATTCATGATTTCGCCCGAAGGATCACTTTCACTAAACACTAAACACGCTTAATCATGGCAAACAGTTTCAGTAGGCTATCGCCCGAAGGGTCACATTCACCAGTTACATAGTTCCTTATGGTCCTACCACTATGTTTCAGTGGGCTTTCGCCCGAAGGATCACTTTCACACATTTACCGCCGCCAAACCTATTTATAGTTTAGGTTTCATTGGGCTATCCCCCGAAGGATCACTTTCACTCCTAAAAGATTTTTGATCATAAAAACCAAAGCGTTTCAGTGGGCTATCGCCCAAGGGGTTACTTTCACATTAAATGAAAATAAGTAAAAATAACAACTTTGTGTTTCAGTAGGCTTTCGCCTTAGTGGTCACTTTCACCGAAATGCAAAGACGTTTCATCTTAGATAACATGTTTCAGTGGGCTATCGCCCGAAGGATCACTTTCACAAAATTGTGATGTGCCTGCATGGGCAACAACAGAGTTTCAATGGGCTATCGCCCGAAGGATCACTTTCACCTGAATATTTCGCATGGTGTATTGAAGCTGTTGTGTTTCAGTGGACTATCGCCCGAAGGATCACTTTCACATAACACAGATGAACATCATACGCGCTATGAATCAGTTTCAGTGGGCTATTGCCCGAAGGATCACTTTCACTTTAGTCTTTTGGAATTCAAGTTGTACAAAAGAGTTTCAGTGGGCTATCGCACGAAGGATCACTTTCACTCATCGGTGGATGGCAACGGTTTATGACCTGGATGTTTCAGTGGGCTATCGCCCGAAGGATCACTTTCACAAAATCTGGCGAAGGTAAGGATTTCAAAGAAGGGTTTCAGTGGGCTATCTCCTGAAGGATCACTTTCATAGAAACAGTTGTAAGAGTTAAAATGGAATATTAGTTTCAGTAGGCTTTCGGCTGAGTGGTCACTTTCACATGGTGGTATTCACTGGATGTTTAATGATATGGTGTTTCAGTAGGATATCGCCCAGAAGACCACTTTCACCATATTTGACGGAATCAAACAAAATCAAATACAAGTTTCAGTGGGCTATCGCCCAAGAGGTTACTTGGTTTCAATAAAGCTACATCTAAGCCGCTCTCGCGGTTCACTTCGTCAAAGCCTTGCACGGCTTTGGTCTGCGACTGCACTGCGTTCAGGCATGTCGCCCAAGCGGTTACTTTCTCTTTTTGATGCTGCATGGATTAGTTGCCACTATATTTGATTTTTTACCAATATTTCAAAGAACTTATTTAGGGTCGCCATGCATTTTTATTTTTATGGATAATAATGCAATCAACTATTTCCTATCCTGTACATGGGTCCATACCCTAGTGATTTATGATGTCCTATCGCAAATCCTTCTGGCAATATTAGATTGCACTTGAATTTTATAAAATACGACAGCGGATGTTTTATAATGGGCTTTCTATTGTTTTTATCTTTTGTTTTATATACCGCCTTGTCCTTACTGATGATGTCAATGATGGATAACGATGGCTTGTAATCTTCTGGATGTCCTATCCCTAGTGATGTCATTGATTTCAGTATACCATTTGTTATAAGTCGTTCGAGAAGCCTGACCTTATCCACCATAGTATCCTGTATATGATACTCTTTGTCATTGCCATCTTCATGCGGCACGTAGTGAAATAGCAGATAAGTTTGGTCTTCATCACTACTTTGTATCGTGAAAGTCTCCTTTTCGGTCTCTATCACTTGCAATGGATATGAGACATCTTGTATGGTAAATTGTTCTAAGGCCTTACGCTTGATCAGTTTTTCTATCGATTTCCGTCCTTCATTGATAGCCCATATCTGAGCATACCCATCTTTGATCCTATATTGCACCCTTGGGTATTGTGACAGTGATTGTCCCCAATCTCCTTTTTCATATTTTTCATTGGCAATCCAACTTACATCTTCGTCAGTTATACCACTACCTGCTGCAAGGAATATGAATGCCCCTCGAAAATCATAGATTTGATTTGGTCGGATACGTAGGTCGAAAGTGAGGGTTAGGGTTTGGGTCATAGGGAGAGTTGGTTTTTAATTTTTCTAATGATAAACTCAATATGGTCATTGACATATTTACATTCAACAATTGTAATACTATCACCAACATTTAGATTTATCTCTTTATTTTTCCTTTGATTTGTAGTAAAGAAACCTTCAATCTTTTTAACTACTTTTAATTTTTTTTCATCAAAAATTGTAAATTCAGCTAGTGCAAATTCTCCATCAATAGCAACTATTTGTCCCACCGAATTTTTAATAGAATTGGCATTTTGAGCATTTAAAGCTTTTGGGAGCTCATTTTGTAAGCTTCTAGGTTTTATTTGTTTTGGTACTCTAACTTCTTCTAATTGTCCATACCCTACATTGGTTTTTGCACCTATACCTAGGGTGAGCAAAATCTTCTGTAGCAATAATGATTTTTTATCTTTAGATATACTTTCTCTGTCCTTTAACTCAAAATTAAATTTATAAACCACATTTGGTAATACTTTCAAGAAGAGCAATGGTGTTGGATTTTTTAAAGGGTTGTCTCCATGTGGTGTAATTGAGTCGGTATCAAGTACGCGGTTGTTAGTGTGTTCGGATCGTACAGGAATTGCATCATGAAATATATCCCGTTGGTAGATAGAATAATATTTATCTTCTGGGAGTGTAGCTTGAGAATCAGCCACACCTTCAAAAATATCTTTGATCAAACTGTTAAGTAATGATAATTGTTCATCTGATAAATTACCTTCTTTAATATCCAATGGTTGAACATAGCTTTTAAGGAAATCCTTCTCATCTATTGCATTTAAAAGTGCTAATATCCAACAGGCTTTTACATGATTTATTTTACCTGCAAAATCTGTATATTTGCTTTGATCTTCTAATACTATTTTATCTTTTTTAAAATCGGGAAATGCAGACCTTATTAGTCCTTTCACAGAACTACCCGGAATGATAGGTAGTCCAGTTGTATAGTCAAAATGGAATCCAATCTTAAACTCTCCAACGGCACCTATACCATGTGTGTATCCTGTACCCATTAACAAACCAGGATAAGTAGTCTTAAATTCCAAACTATGACTTACTTCAATTTGCGATTTTTCATTTGGGTCTACTCTGAAATCTTGGAATACTTTATTTTTATCATTAAAGTAAGTTTCAATTTCTTTTTTTATTCGCTCATCTTTAGTCTTTATATCCGACCAAAATAAAAAACCTTTATAATATTCTTTGTAAAAACTATATGATAAATTGGCCATAACATTATTTTTTTAGTCTGTAAGTTTAAATGTCCTTATACTCAATTTTAATGCAATTGATGCATTAAGTATATCCAATTCTATATTTGACGTATTTCCCTTCAAGGAAATAACATGTACAAGCAATTCTTTTGCGTTATCTTGTGATTTTGGCTTATTTACGTTTCTTATCATTTGATTAATCCAGTCAAGCACTATATGTCTGGATGCTTGCGAATTATTTTCTTCAGCGGCATATACTGCCAAAGTTGGTAGTAATCCTGCCATTAGGATACCTGCACCTAAAGAAGAAATATATCCCTTAACTTCTTTATCAATAGTCCCTTTTTTACTTTCATATTTTTCGATGATATCCATCGCTTTGGGTATCAAATCTTTAATTTTCTGATTCATGATTAGCTTATTTTTGTGATTTTACAAAACCCATATCCTATACTTGCGTTGGCACCGATCTGCACTATCTTCCCATCAATGTGGTCATCAAATACAGATTTGAAATCAGGATAATCAACTGGAATACCCAATACAAAATAAAACCTGCTTTCTCTAGGAATTATCTCTTCATACCAAAGATTTTCACTTTGACCATTTTCTAGAGAATTTCTTGCTACAATAGGCAGTGATTTTAATATTTCAGAATGTAACTTAATTCCTGCATTTATGCCATTATCTCCTACTACACCACTATTTGCCAATTTTCCAAACTTGCCGTACTCTGTTTCGCAATCTGCACTTCCTACTGCTGAAGATAGCTCATCACCTGGTAGTGCAAAGATTTTCTTACTATTATTGTATTCATTAATAAGACTATCCGATGTGCACCTGAAAAATGGCTGAGAAGACAATCCTCTTACTGGAATAGAAATCATCTTCGCTTCAAAAAATCGAACTTCGCCTTGCTTCAGGTTTTGCGATCCTTTATCACTTCCAAATACCTTCTCAAGATTAATATTTTTATTTTTCTTCCAATCTAGACATTCTTCAAAGTATTCTCTTAAAGCACCTTTAAGACTAGATGAATGTATAACTGGAGTATTGGTGATGCTATCACGCTGGACTTGTTTATCTACTATGCCATAGTTATTGTCGCCACTTCCTACATGCATATTGGTGAGACATTCTATTAAGTAAGCTTGAAAACGAAAATTATTGTTCATAATATCTAATTTATTTTGGTTTTATAATGCTATGCAATGGTTGTACCCTATGTTGTAAAATGGGGTAAGACTTTCAATATTTTCTTTTAGGGTCTGAGCCTCATCTGAATACAAGACACTACCACGTTTCAGAAGAAAGATCAGTTCTTTTGTTTTAAATAACTTGGCTTTACTTTTGTCAGTTTTGTCTAAGGCTGCATAATTTATACCGCTAATTTGTTTAGTAGTAATATTTCTGAAAGGTATACTATCAGTGATAGCAAACTTACATTGGTTTAAAATATTTTGGTGACAATATGCATCAGAAGTAAGAATAACAACATTCTTTCTATTAGGATGTGACGCTACAAATGCGTTTTTGAACAAAAATTCGAAAGACTGAAATTGAGAATCAACTTTAGTTATAGTCATTTCGAAAGCTGACCTCTCACCACCCATAGTTGTTATCCTAGACGCTAGTTTTTTACCAATTGGCAGATCTATATCTACATAAAATGCAAAACAAGTATTTGCATTATGAAACGATTTAAATATTTGCTTATAAAAATCTCCTTTTTGTGTTTTAGATTTATTTGTCTCTCTATGGATTCCTATTTGAGATTTTGAAACAAAAAATCCATTTCCAACAAGTCCGTCGTCTTTATATCCTTCATCAAAATCCCAATGCTTCAATTTTGTACCGTCATCACAGACCCATAAGGTAGCCAAACCCAATTTAGGATCATATTTTTTTCCTCCAACTTCAAGTATAGGAATATAGTCTTTGCAAGAATCAACTACTGCAAGTTTATTAGCCTCTTCAAATCTAATTTGTATTCTATCAATCTTTTTTGCACTCACCCTGCAACCATTAATTGGTTTACTATTTTGATCATCTTCATAATAAGCCCAGTCAAAAGATTGTGTTAAATATGAGTCATTACCATCCATAATAAATACAGGAGATATATTTTTTATTGCTCCGAATGATGCTGTGAATTTATCATCTATACATTCAAAACTTTGACTTCCTATCAAATCAGCCCATTTTTGAGAAACTGGATCTGTTCCAATTAGTCCATTTTGAGCCAAAAGCTCGTATCTTAAAAATCCCAAAATTGTTGTCTGTTGCGGCATATAATTGGACTTTGCAAAATAATTGACGTCACCTTCCCCAAAAGTATTTTCTCCTCCAAAAAAGAAAGGAGTTAATGGTTTTAGCTTTACTAGATATTTACTCATTGTCTTTATCTTTTGCATTTAAAAATTGAATGAATCTTAAACTTCCATATATTCGATTGATTTTTTGATCAATATCTTCATGAATATAAAAATCAAATGTTTCTTTTATATATCTAGCTAGTTTTTTAAAAAAATCTTTATACTTTTTATGACTACTTTCATTAAAATTGTTTTCAAAAAATAAAATAAGTTTTGTTTCGTCAGTGGATATTATTTCTAATATACTTAATTGATCTTCCAATTTAAACATCACAGAATTTAAAAAAATATCTTTTTCGCTAATAGCATCATCTAATAGAGTTTTGAATGAAGTAAAGTATTCTGATGAT
Organism: Saprospiraceae bacterium; assembly: GCA_035299145.1. GTDB lineage: Bacteria > Bacteroidota > Bacteroidia > Chitinophagales > Saprospiraceae > OLB9. Next base: position 77,130 of record DATGWZ010000016.1, on the reverse strand, counting down.
AGATTGAAGCCAAAATTAATTATTTGGCCACTATGCTTTTGTAATGTTGCATCAATATAGTTTTTACAAGGTTGATTTTTAGCCCCAAAAAACATTAAGTTACTTGCTGTTTCGCGTGCTTCTGCCAAAGGATATTTATAATAAGTTATTGAGAGACCAAATGATTGGCTTACGGCAAAGTCTTTAAATTTACCTTTGAAATCTTTGTCCAGATTTTCAAGTAAGTGGATGATAGTATCCTTGCCATGTTTATCCTTTACAGGAGCGAAAAATAATAAATCATCTCCACCAGCATACACAGGTATTCCTCCATATTCAACAACTTTCATTGTAGCTTCAATTGAAAACATACTAAGTTCAATTGAAAAGTCTTTGAGCTTTTGAACATCATTTCCTACATTATTCTTAAGATAACTTCCCACACCATCACCATCTGACTGAATGATGCAGACATATTTATGTCTTGATAAGAAGTGATCTGTTTCATCTTTATTAAATTCTCTTTTAATACTGTCCATAAGCTGTTCATCTTCTTTGGAGTCATCATTATTAGATAATTTAGAAGATATAGCTTTCAAAACATTTTCTCTGTACCAATTATCGTTATCGATTTCAAGAAATTCTCTTGTACAGATTTCAATGATTGATGGAAATCTTTCTATTCCACTTTCAAGCGCATATGGTAACAGACCCTTCTGTTGTGATTCATTTCTCCATTTATATACAGGTCTGTTCGATCCTATTTCCAAATTTTTTGCGATGAGAAATTCAATTAATCTTAATGGATTGCTTTGCTCCCACTTTTCTTGTAATTCAAGGCCGTCTAATAATTCATTCAATCTAAATAAAAAAGACTTTTCTTCCAATTCTATATCAGTCCAAGATGATTGTACCCAGTATAGTTTTAAGTAATTTTTTAATTCACTTGGCTGCATTAAGTTTGATGCTGCTTCACTTAATTCCTTTAATACATCATCATTGATAGACTCAAAATGTTTTTCAGTCAAAGGAGATTGTAATGCCCAGTATGCTCTGTCTGGGTACACTCCAGCCCCATTTTTGTCAAGATTTCCGGGTAAAAGCGAGGGTGATAAAAGACAATCCTTTAAATCTGGATGCTTTACGATTATTTCCATCAATTTTGAAAGGAAATAACTAGCAACCCAAAGTTCTCGAGTTGTTACTGCCTTTTGAAGAGTTTTATATATTGGACCAGTTGTAATTGCGAGGTAGGTGTTGCTATTGGCCATGTTTTAAATATTTTTTTAGTTGAGCATAGACAGAATTAAGAGTTTCGGACGCAATCTTCATTTGAAAATTCAAAGTATTAGTTTTTTTTATATGACGAGTTGGTTCAATATTTTCAAATGCAAAGTCCAAGAATGACTTAATATTAAAAGATAACCTATCAGCAATTGGCATAAACAAACTTACTTCTGGATTGAGAGATGGAGCCGTTTTATTTGGTTTAGTCAATAAGTTAAACATTGAACTTTCATATATACTCAAGGTTTCAATATCTTCAAAAACATCAAAAAATACTTTCGCTTTTTTTGTTTTTTCATCAATTATTATCTTGAATAACAAAGGTGATTTATATCTCGATATTGGATCATCGTTATTTTCTTTTCTAACCCAATTATTTCCCTGTTTTTTTGCTTCTGTTTTCTTTAAACTATTTCTATATGAAAACCATTTTTCATCATTTGATAAACCAAGTCTATCCCTAAACAATTTTTCTGAATGGGCATCGTCCTGAACTCTTGGAGAATCTAGTATATCTGGCGTAATACCATTATGGGCATGAAAATTTTGTTGAGTTTTTAAATAGATTATGTCAAATGGACTTCCTTTTTTGTGTTTTTCTTCATTATCTTTTCTATCAAAATAAGTTTCAGAAACTTGAATGTCATCTTTGTTAAAATATGTCGCCTTGATAGTTTTTTTATCCCATTGTATTGATTGACTATTCAAATACATAAACAAGGCAGATTTAAAATAAAATTTCTCTCCATTTTTCCCTTTTAAATTAAGGCCGCTTCTCAATGATCTATAGAAAATATCAATTTGTTCAGCTAAGATCTTTTGCTCATCTAGATCAATTCTATCTTTTCTAAAATCAAGTTCAAAATGGTAGCTAAATAAAGTCAGAGGAAAATTTTGTGGTATAGTGTTTATGTCAACTACTGTAAAACAACCGAATCCTTTATTCTGTCTTGTACCAAAATTATTTAACGCAAAAAAATTATTTAAATGATCAGATATTGAAGTAATAAGGTCAGATTTTAGACAAAAAATATGACACTTAATATTATTAGAAGCTATGTTGGCACTTTTAGGATTAGATTCATATTCATCACCCATTGAGCCAAAAAAAGATCCAAAGTTACTGCCTTTTTCTATCAAATGTTCGACATTGATGACTGGTTCAATTATAATTTTATAATCTAATACTTCTTTTTCACCCTTTCCAATTAGCCATTCTTTAAAATCAATCGGATGTTTATTATCTTTGTATATCTCAATCAGAAACCTATCCAACTTAGGCTTAACCTCTGTTGATCTAAGCGTAGCTCCATCCTGATCATGCTGGAAATGAATAATGGGGGTATGTTGTTTTAGGGTGAATTCGAGTTTGTACATATTAAATCTTTTTTTCTTTTAAAATTTCAAGATCATGACTATTTTTCATTTCCAATAATTTCATTTCTTTTTCCTTGTTTTTGTCAAACATATCTTTTTGATGTTGATTTCTGATTTGTTCCAGCTCTACTACATTTGATAACTCCATATTTCTCTGAGCCATTCGGCATAAAATATTTATGAAATAGAATAAAACCAAAAGTGGAATTACATTGATGATTTCATTGATTATATGTATTGATGCTTCCATATTATCTGGTTTTTCGATTAAAGTACTGTATCATTGCTAACGTAAAAAGCCCAGAAAATAAGATCACGGCTACTATCCATCCAATAGAGAGCCAGTCAATATCATTGGTTTCAAATCTGAAAGTTCCCTCTGCAAATGTATTCATTCCAAGTATTCCTACTAAAACGCCAGCTGGGAGAAACCAAACTGCAACTTTACTAAGATTGGATTGCTCAACCATACTAATATAAGTATGGAGTTCTCTAATTTCATTATCGAGATCTTTTACATCTTTCTCCAGACCCATGACATCTTGAAACTGATTGTACATTTCTATACCCTGAAGTTGAGGTGTGACTTCCCTAAAATATATCTTGTTGATGAACTGAATATAGTTTTTATATAAGTCTTTGATATCTCGCGTTGCATCCTTATTTTCTTCCAACTGATCAGTGATAAGGCTTACTTCATAAGAGAATCTAAGTACTGAAGCTCGTTGTGCTAAACATAATATTGCCATTTGATAATACATAGTTGTCATATGTATAGGCAATAAAAACCATGACCCAACGCAAACAAACGAATCTCGTGACATACCGTAAAGTACTCCATCTTTTTGGTCATTATCCTTAATATGATTTTTAATATCAATATTTTTTTGATCTAGCCACCTGTCATACGTTAATCTTCTTATTTCTTCTTTTTGGAAGTTTACATTTTTTACAGTTATGTCATTTTTATTTTTATCACCAAAAACATAAGCATACCAAAAACCATCTGTTAAGTATTCGTATTCAATTTTTTCATTATTCCCAGATATTGGTTTCGCAAGTTTATTTACCTTTTCTGCACTTTTAAAATAACTTAGGAAAAACATCCTATCATCAGTTAATTTACTGATGCGAATATTACCTTTACGCTCATGACTTTTTCTGAAAACAAAAGCCTGGTTTGTTGATTCGTTCTCTTGTCCTTTATATCCAAAGATTTTTTTAATATGGTCTGGAGGAAGAAAGGTACTTTCTAATTCAATTGAATTTTTATATTGATTAAAATCTTCTTCAAATGCAATATGTCCAATATTGCCACTTATTTTATTTGCCAAAAACGAGTCTTTAGTCATTTTAACATCATTCATAGCTAAAAACTGCGGATAAATTCTTCTGCCAAATTCATTGATGTTTAAAATATCTTCTTCATTATTATATTTATAATTTGACAAATTATAACTCAAAATTCCAATTCCTGTACTGTAAATATGAAGACATATATTGTCTGGAAAGAGGTCGTATTGTTTTCCATCTTTTATTTCAATTGATAATATATCTCCCGGAATACCATCTTTATCATAATATAATACTTCGTTTTTATCAGGTGTATTATTAACATTACCTATATCATATAATGCCTTTCGGGCATATTCATGAAAATAAGTATACTCATTAAAATTCTCATTATCCAATTCAATTTTGAATTCATTTCGTTTAAGTGTTTCACATGTAGTAAAAACTCTGTCAAAATCAGACAGTTTCGTTCTTTTTGAATAAGAATCATTTTCCTTTGGTTTGTCAGAAGATACATAATCCCACCTGAAAGGAAACATAAAAGTATGAAGGCTATATTTCTCACTCATATCCCCATCAATTTTTCATAACAAATCTTGCAGACCATAGCATCTTCCAATGCATTGTGTTGTTTGCCATCAATCCTAACACCTGCATAAGTAAATCGACTGATATCACCACTATATTTTCCATTTGGCACAATTAGATCTTTGGACCTAAATAAAGTAGCTATATCAAAAGGTGCATAAAATATATTTTCTGGAATCTTAAACGCTCCTCCAAATAGATTACAAAACAGTACCCAATCATAAGCTAATACATCTGCCCATATTTCTATCATGCCAAATTGCATTAACCAAATTTTGAGTGATTTTTTGATTTGACTTTTATTTCCTTTCATGGTTACTCTTTCACCATCTTTTACAAAAGAAAAAGTTTGATTGATTTGTAGTTTTGAGATGACATTTTCTTGTATCCAAGGTGTCAATTGCCTTTCAGCGTAATCATTAAACTCAGCATAAAAATAAGTACCCTCATCTACATATAATGCCAAAGATATCAGCGTAGTCCGCTGATGCAATCCTGTAAACTCTGTATCTAAAAACATCCTAGTCATCATCTAAAAAATATATCTTTTATCTTATGTACTTATCATCAGTTTTACATCAATTTCCTATAATCTTTTCATAGACCAAGTACATCAATGTATTAGCATCTTTCTTATACGTATAAATACGGGTGCAGATATTTAATCCCTATAAGACAAAGCGAAGATATATTTTATTCTGTATCGTAGTACGTTTTATACATAAAATATTTGTATGATTTTTATCATCCATATATAATTTATAGGCATAGTTAGCTCGATAAGCAATCATCCATCACGATATAAAACACTTCCGACTTTTTCCAAATCCCACAACCCAAATCCACTTAAACAAAGTAAGCTGACTTCATCAGCTTACCTTGTTTGAACTTAAGTGTTCGTGATTTGGGTTATGAGATTAGAGTGAGTTAAATACGGAATATCCCTAAGGAGAAGACCACAATCTATATTTCCTGATGCATCTCCCCTTCAGGGGCCGGGGGTAAAAACCGGTTGATTATCAAATTTTAGGTGTTATCTGAGTGGATTCAGTCATTTTGCATTTAACAAAAAGTGCTTTTTTTATCCACACAATGTAAAACACAAAACTATCAAAATCCCTACCCATAAATCCCATCAATAGCCGCAAGCACCCAAGTAAAACCACCTCCTGCAAGAAGCGCATATTGCGTACTTCCTTTAAAGGCAACGATCGTTTTGCCTGCAGGGGCTTGGATAGTATGTGATGCAGTACCAGAGACAGAATGACTGATGGCAGATGGATAACTTACACCAGCTACGGTGATTTGTACCACCACTTGATGACCATACCAGTTTCCAGTGACGTAACTCATTTGTGTCAATCCACTTGGCAAATTAATGGTTGGATTTTGACTGCCAGAATCTCCGCCATGTTGTAGCATATTGACGACATAAGTGCCTGCTTGATTCTGATTGCTTGTTTGAATGGCATCTACCACTTCGCCACTCCTTACCATCACACTTTGCATCACGGTAGGGGTAGATTGAGCGTGAATGATAGCACCATCATCAAATGGTACAGAATATGGGCCACCTTTGATATATTGATTTAACAATAATTGTTGTCCTTGTTCAAAAGGCCAATTATCTGAGTCCAATCTCCAGTTGATGATGGTATTGTATGCATATGATTTTCCATTCGCGGTAAATCCTGCTACATATTGTTTGTAGGCTTGCAGCGCATTTTGATACGGCGTACCATTTTGGTTCTCAAACTTTGCCCCAAATCCTAGGAGAGATGGATTGATCCCTATACTGACAAAATCACTAGCACTAGTAAAACCAGAATACGTCTGAAGATTTATGATATCACAATTAGCATTTACAGCTGTGGCATCAAGTCCCGATGGGGTAGCAGGAGAAAGACTGATAAAATAAGTACTTCCAAAAGCCTTTCTCAAAGCATTAAGCCATGCTGCACTTTCAGTCGAACTTAGATTACTGATAGGATATTCCCAATCGATATCAAATCCATTCATCTTATTGTTACCTAAAAATGTGGCAATATTGTTGGCAAAAGCATCCAAGGTGGTAGGATTATTAATAATCACTTTTAGATTCGAATAAATCTGACTAGTCCATGCTAGCGTAGCAAATAACTTAATGTTTGGATTTTGTGCTTGTGCATCAGTTACAATCATTTGCAGACCAGTATTGGTCGTACTGATGGTAGGTTGTTGTGGGTTCGTCATATCCACATCAAACCACGCAATACACAAGTAGTCTAGGCTTGCGTATACATGATTGAGTTTCATGGAGACAAAATTACTGTTAGGAGATGAAGGAGAGGTAGCACCTGTGGGATGGAGTTCTGAATCAATCCATGCACCGATAGCACCGTGAAAATTGTTTTGTGTGGTCATGATAATTTGTTTTTTGGTATTAATTCCTACTCTTTAAGCTTTTCGGATTCCGCTTTTGTTATCCATAAAACGACCGTTACACAAGACCATCGTTTTATGAAATTTATACTGCAAAAGTGGGGTGATACAATGACCACCACAAGCGTAGAAATACTAATCCTATTTTAAGTATAAATACTTAAGATCTGCTTTAAAAGTCAATTTCTTCTTAAAAACCCAAGACAAGATTCCTTTAAAAAATCACCACCAATTAACAACTAAAGTTTCGGAGGTCTTAACTAATTCATTAATAATATTTTATAAATATTATTATATTTATAAAATATTATAAATGTTTGATTATTAACTGATTAAATCAAATTTCATATAATCAAGTAAAGTTGTGCAAAAAGAAAAGCTAATCAATACACAAATGCCATTTGCAACGTTGGACTGGCCTTTTCATTTTTAGTCAAAACTTTGAAAAATAGCGTTAAGAACAGAAAACTGTATGAGCCAAACCAAAACCAGAATTCGTGTTGAAATTTACGAAGTTCCAACAATTCTTAATGCGGTGGACGAATATCAGAGGCGAGTTTTTTCGGTTTAGCTATTTTTTGATGTTTTGGCGTTAAGAAAATGAAACAGACTTGACTTTTTGTTTCTTTTGTGTCAAGACAAAAGAAAAACAAGTTAAAATCAATTTACCATATTAAACTTCATCTACAAGCGCAAAAATGAAGACAAAATTTGCAGTTTATCTTTTAAGTATTTAGTCCGAAACTTTAGTTAACAATAGTATATTTTGATCAAGCCTAATGTATACTTGATGGGCAAAAACAAAGTCCTACCCGTTTAAAAAATCATCTTATAAAGTACTTTTGCAAACGCTGTAACACGTTAAGTTTCCTGTAATGCCAATCGCCGCCCATTTAGCCGTTGTATTTTTTGCCCCTTCACAGAATCTTTTAGAAATCTTTTCTTTTTAAGCTTTTGCAATTCAAACGCACTAGTTTCATATAACATGGCAACTGAAAAACGCTCCAATCCACCGTTCTCCCTAATACCATCATGTAATGAAAGAAGAACATCGCCACGCTGCACATTCCCATGTTCTACGCCAAACAATTCAGGCTCCATCTGCAGCTCTATATCATCATAACAATCTAACTCTTTTTCACCACGCTCATCAATAACATTCACTTCATTTAATTCCTGTTCAGTATACTTATCAGCAACTTCAATACCACACAATTCAAGCATTACAGGCATATCTAATTCTTCTTCATGATGTAACCCATGATCACTGTGCTCAACTAAATCTTCAGATTCATATAACTCTTTTTCACAATTTTCATCCACAATCTCCACTTCATTTAATACTTGTTCAGTATACGTATCAGCAACATCTACGCCACACAATCCAAGCACTACTTGCATATCTAATTCTTCTTCACTATCATCTACTACATCTTCAGTTACATCCAATCCTTTGTTTTCCTCGTCTCCCAGAGCCCACTCATTAAACCCATCACCCAAATATCCATCCAAAAACACATCCCAGTTGACACCATTTTCATCCAAAATGTTTCTTCCTTGATGCCCATTTCTAGTAATACTATGCACCCCTAACCCAAGCGCCCCATACTCATCTACACAATACCCTCCAATCTCATCTAAAACATCTGACCCATGCAATCCATCCTCCATATTCATCTCTCCTTCTATCACTTGCAACACATTCATAAACAACATACCCGTAGGCTCATAAATATCCCCATCACGCCACACTTGTTGGATGACAAAAGTCCACGGCAGCTTGATATCACCAGATGGCGCAATCTGTAATTCACTATACTCGATTTTTTCATTTCGTTTACATGTGATCGTTAAACCATCTTCATACTTAGCTATTTTACGATCAAAATCTACATGCAAAAAGCCAAATTTCACAGACTTTGTATCCCCATCATCTCTTCTTGACCATAACGCTTGATGATTCATTTTCCATACCATGGCATCTTTGGTTTCATTCATCAGGCTGCCTCTATAATGGGTATAGTTCTTTTTGGTATATATATCTAATCGTCTAAAAGCCATCTGAGCTTCTGCATTTTTCAGACCAAAATTGACAGACCTTTTACCTTTGACATGCACGGTATCAGATTTCAATGTTTCCATCATTAACTGTATCACCTTTGGCGGATAATGTTTGGTTGTCCACCTTTGTGTAATATGCATCATTGCTTGACGAAATAGTCCGCCACATTTTGTAGCGATACCAAATTCAGCTTCATTTTTACGGGTTTCCTCATACTGTGGACCTTCTTGTCTGACTTTTTTGTCCACCTTACCGATTCTTCTGACATGATATTCCCCATTCAACAAATATCCAAACCATTCCCCCAATTTACCTAAAAATTTAAACGGTCCAACTTGCTTTGCCATAATTTTTATTTTTTGTTTTAAACTGCAATATAATGGCAAATATTTTACCTATCCAAAACTTTAACCTTTCAGATGTCTCCATCCCTACATCAGTGGGAACTCGATTTTTTTATTTAAGATTTTCATAACATTTCAGCCTTCCCATTTCGCATTTTTCTAATACTCCTGCATAATGATAATTAACCGTTTCCCTTCAGGGTCAGGGCAAAAAACGGTTGATAATCTCCATTTTTCTCAAAAAAAACTATAAAAAAAAACAAGATAATCTAAAAGAAAACTAATATCTTTGATCTATGGCGTTTGTACAAAAACCTATTACCCCAGCGGGGTATTTAATCCCATCACCACGGATTTCAATCCGTGGTAAAAAAAAGCGTATCTTTGTCCTCAAAACTACACAAAACCCCAGCGGAGTGTTTCATTCCATAACCACGGATTTCAATCCGTGGCACAGTGGCACCCAGTTGCCACCCCAGCGGCCCCCAGTGGCCACACAACCACGCCCCGACCCTCTCCCAACTCTCTCCCGACCATGCCCCGACGCTGCCCCGATGGAACTCCGTAGGAACTCCATAGGAAAGCCGTATGTACACCATAGGAACTCCATATGCGCTCCATAGCAAAGCCATCAATCCTCCACCTAAATAAGGTACACTGTCCACACTACTTAGGTGTTTTAGCACTGCAAAATAGTCATCATTTTACAATTGAGTATTTTGCATATCACCATATGCATGTAGCAAATCACTACTTGTGTGTAGTGTAACACATGATGTTTCAATCAAAATAATGTGGGCAATGGCGTTTAGTTAAGACAGATTTATGAAGTCCTTCCATTTTAAGGGAAGGATTTAGGATGGGTAAAAACATTAAAAACACCTTAACTAAACGACATTGATAAAGTGGGTTAAAAAAAACGTATATCTTTGACCATATCAATCATAAAAAAGCCCATTTACAACATCACTGTCATAAATGGGCTTTGCCTTATATATAGAGTTTTAGAACACCTTATTGAAGCTCCTTAACCCAAGCTTCTCTTCTTGTTTTCCAAGCTGCCTCTACAGCTGTCCATTTGATATTCATCTCTAGCTCGATCAATAAGTTTGCTAACTGTGCATTTGTAGTGGCTTTGCCTACATTTTTCACCCAAGTGTTTCTTTTTGTCTCCCAACTTTTTTCAACAGATTCCCACTTAATATTTGCTTCAAACAAAAGAAATAAATCTGCATTCGCTTTTGCAGTATTGCTGTCATTACATTTTGCTACCCAAGCATCTCTAGTCGTAGCCCATTGCGAGTCTACTGCATCCCATTTGGTATTAGACTCAAGCTCAAGTAGATGGCTAGCCACTTTTTGCCCATTTACCACATTAAAACTCACTGCCATCAAAAACACTAAAAATAATTTCATACTGAAATAATTGATTTGATTAATTAAATATTGAACCTACTCGTAAAAAGTCTAAAGGTAAAAAAGAAAAATCTCTATATCTAATAATTTAATAATAATACAGGTGTATAAAAAAATGTACAATAAAGAAGTAATACTTTGATTAAGGCTGTCTTTTTTCTACAGGTGACATCTCACCGCCTTTTTGTCTTTAGGTTAAAGGTGACTAAAGACGGTAAAAATATGACTAAGTGATTTTGCAACAGCAAAAAATGATTGAATGATTTCAATAATTAACGAAGGAACCGACCAAAACTTTGGTCGGCTAGGTAAAATGTTAAATAATTTGCTCAAGAATCAAATCTTAATATGTTCAATTTAATTAAAATGCAAATCTAAAGGCTCGAGGCTAATGGCTAATTAAAACCGTATGTATTGATTAAAAACTAATAATTATTAATTAAAGTTTCGGTGATTATAAAAAATTATTTAATCCGTAGTAAACAGTTATTATAAAACAATATAAATTTACTTAATGTATTGATTATCCACATTTTAATATACACTTACAATAATGGACATTTTTGTTATCTTCAAATCCAGTTGCATTGTCGATCGTCCTTTTCATTTTTAGTCAAAACTTCATAAAATGGCGTTAAGAAGCGAAAACTGTTCGAGCTAAAACTAAAGTTTAAACGTGTGGTCATGAACGTAGTGTCACAAAAGCCAATTACGAGATACAAATTACAGAAGCGAGTTTTTTCGGTTTAGCTATTTTTTGATGTTTTGGCGTTAAGAAAATGAAACAGACTTGACTTTTTGTTTCTTTTGTGTTAAGACAAAAGAAAAAGAAGTTAAAATCAATTGACACTATTAAATTTCATCTACAAGGATAAACATGAAGAACAAAATTTGCAACTCATCCGTTAAGTATTTGGTCCGAAACTTCAGTTACTAAAATACAAAAAAGTGCAATTGGTTACAAACAATGATAAAAATTCCTCCCCATGTTTTAGTAAAAAAACGTTTGAATATCATAAAATTTGACATTTCGGAGTAGACTCGATTTTTATAAAAAAAACGCGGACACCCACATCTATATCTGTAATATCTTTATCTCCACCCTTTGGTTTTTTTGCCTTCCTTGCAGTGACGTACTATCTGTGAGTGGCTCACGTTTGCCATAGCCTTTGAATGTTACCCTCGATTTTGCGACACCTCTATCGTAGAGAAACTCCGCTACTTTTTTCGCCCTGGCAGTGGATAATTGATCGCAGTACTCATGTGGTGGTATCGTATTGGTATGCCCTCCGATCTCTACCGCTACGGTTGGGTTGGCATTTAAGAATTCATACACTTCTTCTAATACATCAAAATTTGCTTGGGTAATAGCCGCACTATCTGCATCAAAGTTCAAATCATTGATACGCAATTTCTGACCCAATGTGATTTTGGACATGTCCAAGTCAGGGATAAACTTCTCTCTTTTTACATTGAATGTTCCGGTGATACTACATCCATTTTTATCTTTAACATTAAGGCTATAAAGTCCAGAAGGAACATTGGTAAGATTCTGTGTTGTCTGACCATTCGACCATTTATAGGTAAATCCACCTGCACCACCTTTCACATTAATCACAATGGATCCATCAGGTTTTTCAGGTGTTGTGACCCTATTATTGGAGATTACATCAAGGGTGATTGGCTCAGGTGCAGAAAGTACCACTGATGCTATTGCAGTATTTGATATCTTATCTGTGACAGTCACTTCATATTCTCCAGCGGTAAGACCAGAAACTTGACCACCACTCAATTCTCGTTTATTCCACTTGTAGGTGTATGGTTTGGTACCACCAGATACACTCACTTTTATAACACCGTTTTTACTATTGGTACAGGCCACATTATTTTCAATAAGCAAGAAGGCATTTAATTGTTCCTTGGCGACATCACCGAACAATAGTTTGTAAAAACCAGCGCCATCTGTTCCTATCCAAATATTATCATTTTTATCTGCGCCAAGGCTCAATGCTGCTTTTGAAAGTGTAGCCGCATCGGATGAATAATTTTCTATTTTCTCTTGGTATGGGTCGTATCGTACAAGGATATCAGATGCTATATATATCCTACCTTTAGAGTCAAGTACGAAGTTGTTGATTTTACCACTGTATTGTGAAGGGTCTAATTTAACAGGGAAAAGTCTATTGAATTTATTGATCAGAAACATGTCTTTGTCACTTATGATCCACTGACCTTCGCTATTCTCACAGGTTGCAAGCATTTTTACTTTTTTGTCTTGCAATTCCCAACTATCGCCTTCCTTCCTGATATACCCATTGTCCGTACCTACCCAAAGGATGTTGTTTTTGTCTGCATGTACAAAATTGACTTTATTGCTCTGTAGCTTTGAGTTTTTATTATCGTACGTTTTATACTTAGAAGTCGTGGTATTAAATTCAAAAAGACCATTGTCCGTACCTACCCATACGCTTCCTTCTAGGTAGGCAATTTCTGAGATGTTAGCTTGTACAGGCAGTGGAAAAGATGCCTTAGTTGCTTGGTTATAAAGCGTATTGCTAGATGCTACCCAAATATTATTACGTTTATCTGCTGTGACATCTCGCATTTCAGTATCAGGAAAAAACACATTAAATTTTCCACCATCACCAATCGTTTCTATAAGTCCCTTGCTACCTGCCAGCCAGATAACATTACGCTCATCAATAAAAATATTATTGATACGAGCATCTGTACTGACTTTCTCAAATCTTGTAATGGCTACTTTAGAAGAGTCTATCTGAGCATTTATGCATGTGGTTACGAACATAAGTAACCCAAAAAGAAAAAATTTACTTTGATTTAATGTGTTCATTAAGTTTTGTTTTTATTGACTCAAACGGTTGTTGGTAAAATGAAGTGGTATGTTTGACACAAAAGACTTTTCAAAAGGATATTCAGAAAAAGACCGTTCATTCAAAATGACCATACCAATAACTATAAATCGTTCAAAATATTTTAAAGTTTCAAATAGTCATTTAAAATATTCCTAAAATAATTACTCCTTGCGCAACCAACCCAAAATATTGTAATCAGCCACTGTCCAATATTGATAAAAGTTGACCAAAGGAATCTTGATTCTTGTCTTTTTACCAATATTCTGTTGTACCAATTCTATTTCATCACCCGAAACTTTCGAAACGATAGCGACGTGACCAAATCTATTTCCGGGATAGGCATCATATACTAAAATATCTTCTACTTTAGGTTTGTATTCCCTCACATTTCTATATTGCATCAGCCCACGACCTTTGTTAAATGCTCGATCTCCTAGACTTTTGTCAAAAAAATCTTTGGCGTGACCAAATGAATTTGGCATTTTATGTCCATGTACTTTGTGATAATATCGTTTTACAAATTCCACACATTGGAACTTTAACCCTAAGTTATAGCCATCTTCTGCTACGCTTCTACCAATGACATTGGTAAAGTTTTCGCCATTGTAGTAAATAGATACATTGTTGAAAGAATCGATTTTACTACCTACTTCCATCTTCTTGTTGGTAAAAGAACACAAGATTATGAACAAACAAAGTAATGGGAAATATGCTTTAAACTTCATGAAGGTTTCTGATGTGGTGAGGTATAAAGCACAAAAATAGGAAGTAATACAGACAAATAAGTCATCTTGGGACATTAAAATTCTAATCTCGCTTGTGGCGTGACAGATTGATCTGCAAAATCTTGGTCTAAATACTTAAAATATGCTGCCACACCTATCATACCTGCATTATCTGTACAATAAGCAAAAGCAGGTATAAACGTCTGCCAACCGTACTTTTCACCTAGATTTTTCAGCTCACTTCTCAGGAAACTATTGGCAGAAACGCCACCTGCAATGCCTATTTGTTTTATACCCGTGATATCAGATGCTTTTTTAAGCTTCTTAAGTAGTATCTTAACAATAGTCGTCTGTACCGAACAACAGATATCATTCATGTTTTCTTGGATAAAATTAGGGTTGGCAGCCATTTCCCTTTGCAAAAAGTAAAGAATAGATGTCTTCAAACCGCTAAAACTAAAGTCCAACACACCGACCTGAGGTTCAGGAAAAGTGAATGTATGTTTGCCGAGTTTTGCCAATTTATCAATGATAGGTCCTGCAGGATACTCAAGTCCAAGCATTTTGCCAGTCTTATCAAATGCTTCACCAGCAGCATCATCAATCGTAGAACCCAGAATTTCCATATCTCGATGGCTATTAACTTTGACTATTTGGGTATGGCCGCCCGACACCGTAAGACAGAGAAAAGGAAAATCAGGCTTTGGATCTTCTGCAAAATGCGCCAAAATATGCGCATGCATGTGGTGGACATCTATAATGGGAATATCCAGACTCAGAGCAAGCGCTTTGGCCGCCGAAACGCCGACGATCAAGCTTCCTAATAAACCAGGACCACGTGTAAAGGCAATAGCGTCCAACTCAGACTTTGAAATCTGAGCATCTTTTAGCGCGACATCAATGACAGGAATGATATTTTGCAAATGCTGACGGCTTGCGACCTCAGGTATCACGCCACCATATTGATTATGAATGGTTTGACTAGCAGTGACATTGCTCAAGACTGCACCATCTCTAATTACAGCCGCACTTGTGTCGTCGCAAGAAGACTCTATAGAAAGGATCGTAACTATTTTTTTTATCAAGATTATTGCTATTTATTGGATCAGAATTAAAAAAAATAAATATTTTTGCCAATGATACGCCAAAAGTAGTACTTTGTGCATCATTTCAAAGATAACAAAACATTAAAATCGTATTTTTAATAACACATTCTTAAAACACACTTTATGAGGAAGGTAATAAATCTTGTTTTAGTTTTAATAACCGTAATATTGGCTTATTGGCTATATGCGTCTGTGCGTGAGCCTATTGCGTTTGCAGCAGAAAGAGATAAAAGAAAAGATGCAGTGGTTCAAGTACTTAAAAAACTACAAATCACTCAGGATGTACATAGAATGGTGACTGGAAGATATGCAAGTAATTTTGATTCTTTATCTAAAGTTATTAATACTGGCAAAATAGAAATCGTAAAACTTGAATCAGACCCTTCGGATCCTACCAATCAAGATAAATTCGTCAGATCTGTAAGTTACAAGGAAGCTAAAGACTCATTGTATAGCTTATTGGGCGGAATGGTAAATGTAGATTCACTTAGATATGTACCATATGGCGACGGTAAAATGTTTACAATCGATGCAGATACCATGACGCATCAAAACACACTTGTAAATGTATTAGAAGTAGCTACCAAATGGGAAGTATTTATGGGAGAATATAAAGATCCAAGGTATAAAAAATACGATGCTCGTTATGACCCATCTAAAACCATAAAATTTGGAGACATGAATTCTCCTAATACAAATGGTAACTGGTAACACCTGATAATGTACCAAAGAGATTTTAATTTAATACAATCAAAAGATAATTTGTTACTGTCTGTCGTGTTAATGGCAGACAGTTTTTTTTATAGTGTGTTTGATCTGAATAATGTCATACTCGCGCACAAATCTTATGATGACATTAGATACTCAGACCCAACTTTTAAGGATCAAATCAAAACAGATCAAAACCTACAAAATAATTTCAGAAAAATATCTGTCGTCGTTCTTTCTGGAAGTAGTCATCATTTGCCGATCGTAAATGAAAATGCAGTAGCTTTATTTCCCAATTTATCGCTTACTAATAATAAGATAGAAAAAATAGCAGGAAATAACGCTTACACATACTTCGGTCTTACAACACACCAAGAAAACCTATTGAACGAAGTGCTCGGAAAAGACAATTATATCATCCACCACATATCCAACTTACTATCCACTTATTACATCGAATCGCTAGGTCAAACCCTGCATGTCCACGTAGAAAAAGACGAAATATTTATTTTTCGTCAAAGTGAAGGTAAATTTAAGTTTTATAACTCTTTCAGTACGCCGGCTATCAGTGACATTTTGTATTTCATCCTAGCAGTGTATAAAGAAACAGGACTCGACCCTATGACTGATGCTTGTACGGTGAGTGGTTGGATTGAAAAAAAATCACCATTGTTTACACTTCTTTATGGATATATCAATAATCTGGCGATCGTCCACATAGATGGTGAATTCAAAATATCAGGTGATACAGAACTCAAAAAACACTTTTATTTTATCCACTATGCCAATGCCTTATGCGCATCATAGGCGGCATATTCAAAGGAAGGAGATTTGTACCTCCTGCAAATAACTGGCCCACTCGTCCCACCACGGACATGTCAAAAGAAAGTTTGTTTAATATACTCAACAATCGTGTAGACTGGGATGACATGGTGATGTTAGACCTTTTTGGAGGTACAGGTAGTCATTGTTATGAGTGTATATCTAGAGGATGTACAGATGCCACTTATGTAGATAATTTTGCAGGATGCGTCTCTTTTGTAAAATCAACGGCAGAAGCTTTAAAAATAGAAGACCACATAAAAATCTACAAATCTGACGTATTTAAATTTCTACAAACCAATATCCGTCAGTATGACTATATTTTTGCAGATCCACCGTACAGCCTTCCTAAACTTGCTACCTTACCCGATCTCATATTTCAGCACAATGCCTTAGCGCCTAATGGACTATTCGTATTGGAACATGACAAATCTCACCAATTCAAACAACACAGCCGATTCATAGAAGAACGTAAATATGGTGCTACGCTGATGAGTTTTTTTGGGTAAGAAAGACTTTGGGAATAAGTTTACGGAAATAAGAAATTAATAATTTTACACTCATTGTAGTCAATACCCATACTTCTCTTTCCAGAAATGTCTGAGTAACTCACCATACTTTTGTTCAGCAGGATTGGCACCCGGTGCATAAAGTTTGGTACCTTTGATATCATCAGGCAGACACTCTAAATCAGAGACAGCATTTTTGAAGTCATGCGCATATTTGTAGTCTGCACCATAGCCAATATCTTTCATAAGGCCTGTGGGCGCATTTCTTAGTTGCAATGGAACAGGTAGGTCGCCTGTCTGTCGTACAAGTGCAATGGATTGATTTATAGCGACGTAAGATGCATTACTTTTCGGTGAACAAGCCAAATAAATGGCTGTCTGTGACATGATGATACGACCTTCAGGCATGCCTATTTGGTGCACAGCTTGAAAACAATTATTGGCAAGGAGCAGCGCATTGGGATTTGCAAGTCCGATATCTTCTGAAGCTAAAATGATCATCCTTCTACAGATAAACTTAGGATCTTCGCCACCTTCTATCATTCTCGCAAGATAATAAACAGTGGCATTCGGATCAGAAGCACGCATCGATTTTATAAAAGCAGAAATGATATCATAATGTTGCTCACCTGACTTATCGTACATCGCCAGATTCTGTTGGATCGCTTCCATTACGACTTCATCGGTAATGACGATCTCTTCATCTTTGTCAAACTGGTTGATGACCAACTCTAGACAATTGTAAAGTTTGCGGCCATCACCACCAGATATTTTGATCATCGCATCATAAGAGTCTACTTTGATCTTTTTATTTTTAAGATCGTAATCTTCTGCAATAGCTTTGTCTATCATCGTAATTAAATGATGGCGCTCCAAAGGCTTCAGGATATACACTTGACTCCTGGACAATAAAGCTGATATCACCTCAAAGGAAGGATTTTCAGTCGTGGCACCGATTAGGGTCACAATACCTTTTTCTACTGCACCAAGAAGCGAGTCTTGTTGCGACTTGCTAAAACGGTGGATTTCATCTATAAAAAGAACTGGATTAGGTCGTGAGAAAAACTTCTGAGACTTGGCTGTTTCGATGGTTTCTCTGATATCCTTGACACCACTATTAATTGCAGAAAGACTATGAAAAGGTCTATCTTGAGTATTAGCAATAATCGATGCCAAAGTTGTTTTGCCTACGCCCGGTGGTCCCCACAATATAAATGAAGGCAGACTTCCTGACTCTATCACCTTTCGGAGAATGGCACCTTTACCCACTAGATGCTCCTGCCCGATGTAATCATCAAGCGTTTTGGGACGCATTCTTTCGGCTAAAGGTTGATTCATGACAGGAAATAATGATGATTACAATTTGATTGCATTTTTGGTTTTGGGAGTTAGTCCATCTTTATGGAGAAGGACAGAAATGGATTTTAGACGTAAGAAAGAAGTACTCATGTAAACGTATCCATCATAAGCTACTTTACTCGCATCAGATCCCCAAGAATTTTTGACTTTATAATATACATTACCTTTCTGATCCTTAGCTTTGCCTATGATATGCATCAAATGATCATCAGTAGTGCTGTAACTTTCAAATTCTTCTTGTCTGAATGATTGGGTAATTTCTTTTTCTGGTTTAATCTCAGAGATGATAGATTTCATATCATCTGATTTCTTCGGGATGACAGCAACACCTGTTTTTGCTGAGAATGTTGGTTCGGATACATCACAATCAAGTGACAAAGTAAAACCTTGAGATAAGGCATAATCAATATTCTCCATAAATTCATCTAGTGGAAGATTGTACATCATGCCATTAGAAAAATTGTCTGGGATATTAAGAATCACTTGTTTGTAAAATGGTTCGTGTGTAAAGGATGTCAAAGTGATATAGTCATTAGGATTGATTTTGGTCATCTCTTGAAACGATTTAGGCGTATATTTTTTACCTTCATAGGTAAAGTCCATTGGAATCTCTCCAATATACACATCTAGGACGGCTGAAATTGCGGACTTCCATTGTGTCGACACCCTTTTGGTAGAATTAGATACATAGGTTTTCAACATTGCTTCTAAGACTTCTACCATTTCTGCATGATTATGTTTATTTTCATTTACCAGTAAACCATCATATGCTTCTGCGGGTACCAAACCATATTCACGCACACTATTCAACACATCATGTGCCAATCCACCTTCACTAAACTGAGCTTTACCTTGTCTGTGTATGTAATTCTCAGCTTTCATTGGGTAAGTCTGACGTACTTGATACATCTCTGAAAGGTCTATCTTTTTCCCATTAATTCTAATTATTTCGGATTCTAAAAATGAAGACGTAGAAAAACTCCAACAAGTGCCTGTTTTATCTTGAGAAATGACAGGAAGGCGCTCACATTCATGAATAGTAGTAAATTCATACCCTTGAGCATTAGCAAAAGAAACTAAAAAAAGCAGGCAAATAATGACTTTTAATGACTTCATATGATTCTATTAAAATTGAAATATTGTAAACGAATGTTGCAAAAGTAATAGAATTGTGCTAAAATTGTGGTGTTTATGGCTGTTAAAATGTGCACGTAGCACTTAAAATCAAATTAAGTGGGCAGCAATTTTAACCACAGTCAAATATTCTTCTACTCAAAACCAAATATTTCTGTCCAAAATGGCCAATGCTTCTTATATTCTGATCACGGGTGGTTCTTCAGGCATAGGTCTAGAAACTGCAAAATTATTTGCTTCCAAAGGATTTCACCTTTTGATCACTTCTCTTGATGAAAAAGAACTAGAAATTGCTATCACTCAAATAAAAGCTAGCAACAATAGTATTTCTGTGGTTGGTCTTACCATTGATTTATCAAAAGAAGGTAGCGTGCAACAGCTTTATGATTGGGCAAAAAGCGTAACTCCAAGCTTGGATATTGTCATTAATAATGCTGGTTTTGGTACATTTG
Organism: Saprospiraceae bacterium; assembly: GCA_035299145.1. Taxonomy (GTDB): domain Bacteria; phylum Bacteroidota; class Bacteroidia; order Chitinophagales; family Saprospiraceae; genus OLB9. The sequence goes on along the minus strand of DATGWZ010000016.1, from coordinate 56,675 downwards.
GGTTTATTGATGATGTGGATATGAGTAGGGAATTGGACATGATAAATCTAATGGTCAAAAATCTGTATGTTTCTACTAGATTATTCCTGCATGAGATGATACGTCACAATAAAGGGACCATCATAAATATTTCGTCCATATCAGCATTCCAACCCAATCCTACGCTCGCAACTTATGGTGCTTCCAAAGCATTTGTGTATCAGTTTACACGTGCCATAAACGAAGAATTGAAAGAAAAAAAGAGTGCTGTAAAATGTATTACAATCAACCCAACGCCTGTAAGAACCAATTTTCAAAACAATTCGGGTATGCAAAAATCAAGATTATTCAATACTTGGCTCACGGTAGATGCCCCTTTTGTAGCTAAAGAAATATATAGGGCATATACTCATGGAATAGATACATTAATACCAGGAAGGCTTTATGGATTTATTTCAGCTATTAACAAAAGATTGCCCGAAGGATTTCAAATTTGGTTGGCAAAAAAACATTTAAATTAAACATTAGGGAGTACATGACACTAATACGTCTTAAAATCATTGCCATTTGAGGAGCGAAACACAACTTTGTGGCATCTATATAAAGTAATCATAAGTAAAACCAGTTTTATGAAAATATTAATACAGACTTGTATTTTTTTATTTCCATTCACTCTAATCCTAGCACAACCGTATACAGATTACATTGGCGCAGGACATAACAAAGGCATCGTAGTCTCTTCTAGTGATGAAGAAGAAAGAAACTTCTTTTATGAAGATGCTAATGGCTCAAAAACCATAGATGGTTCTGGTCTTAATGGCAAAAAAGTAGAAATGGCCCGATTCCTCACCCAAGCAGCACTTGGTTATGATGCCAAAGACTTAGAAGCTGCTGCTGACCTTGGCATAGAAAGCTGGATTGATGAGCAAATGAATATGGAGCGATCAGAATATCTAACTGTGACAGATAGTTTTGCACAAGTTCTTTATGATTTTTATATTGCCCAAGGTGAAGATCCAGAAGATATCTCCAACAATCCTGGATGGCAACATTTTAGATATTCGTGGTGGAATAATGCAGTATATGGCAAAGACCAATTGCGCCAGAGAGTGGCCTACGCTTTAAGTCAAATCCTTGTAATATCCGACCAAACAGATCTAGGCGGACATGCTCGCGGATTGGCGTCTTATTACGATTTGTTGTCACGCCATGCATTTGGCAATTATAAAGATTTGCTTTATGAAATGACACTTCATCCTTGTATGGGATTTTATCTTAGTCATCTGAATAACCCCAAAGCAATACCTGAATATAATATCAATCCAGACCAAAATTTCGCAAGGGAAATCATGCAATTGTTTACCATTGGTTTGTACGAATTGAACATAGACGGCACAAGAAAAAAAGATGCTCAAGGAAATGACATTCCCACCTACACAAATAATGATATCGTAGAACTAGCAAAAGTATTTACTGGGCTTGGATTTGGCGCTTCACTGGAAGGTATGAATCCTCCAGAATTTGGTAATAATATCTATGGCGCTGATATGACCTATCCAATGCGTATGTATGAAGATTGGCACCAAGAAGGAGAAAAAAAATTGATTAGAAACATCACAATTCCTTCTGGACAATCAGGAATAGAAGATATACAAGACGCTATTGACATGTTGTTTAACCATCCGAATACTGGACCATTTATCTCTAGATTACTCATTCAGCGAATGGTCACTTCCAATCCTACACCAGCATATATAGCTAGGGTCGCTAGTACGTTTAATGATGATGGCAATGGCGTTCGTGGCAATATGAAAGCTGTTATTAAATCTATCCTGCTAGACGAAGAAGCCAGAAGTTGTGAAAGCACGACCGACCCATCTTTCGGAAAAATGCAGGAACCTGTATTGCGACATACCCAATTCCTTAAAGCGGTAGGCGTAGAATCTCCATCCAAGTATTTCTTCAATCATGGTTATGGCTTTCAAATTAATACCTTTCAGCACCCATTATCATCGCCAAGTGTATTTAATTTTTACCTACCAGACCACAAACCCACAGGTGAGTTAAGTGAAGCAAACCTAGTCGCACCAGAATTTCAAATTCTGAATAGCCTTACTTCGCTTAATTATGCGAATTTGGTCTTTGCTTGGACATTTTATGAATATACCACAGATAACTGGGAAAACGAATATTTTAGATCACCGACCAATGCATCAGGCTATTTCGAAAGTGCACAAGATGACGAAGTTTTGATCAATCAAATTGACTTAATGTTTACAAATGGAACGATGAGTGAAGATACTCGTGACATCATTCGTGAATCTATAGGATGGATACCTCCAACATTGAATGGTGCTAAAGAAAAAATAAATGTAGCCCTATACCTTACATTGATCAGTCCTGATTATCTCATTAAAAAATAACAACTCATGTCAAGAGATACTTTTTCTAGAAGAAATTTTATGAAGATGGCAGGTCTAGTAAGTGCTGGGTTATCCACAACGGGCACTTCACTATTTAATCTTCGCAATCTTGGTGCAGCCGCTACCGCTAATAATTCCAAAAATGACGATTACAAAGCATTAATCTGTTTATACTTAGGTGGTGGTGCAGATTCATTCAATATGGTGGTACCCAAGTCAGTACCAGAATATCAAGCTTATGCAGATACAAGATCAAATTTAGCATTGCCATTTGATAGTTTATTAACAGTAAACCCGATGAATATTTCAGGTGTACCTTATGGATTACACCCTTCGCTCACAGGCATGCAAACGCTATTTAATGATGGCAAACTTTGTTTTATCAATAATATTGGTACACTTGTGAGACCTACTACAAAAACAGAAATAGAGATGGGCAACGCTGTTGTGCCGCTTGGTCTATTTTCGCACTCTGATCAGACAAATCAATGGCATACAGGTGTCACCGATCAAAGACAGATCAAAGGTTGGGCAGGTAGAATGTCAGATATGCTGTTTGATGCTAATACAAATAATACCATCTCGATGAATATTTCATTGAGTGGTACCAACACCTTCCAAAGTAGTAATCGATCTGTAGAATATACCGTAAATAGGGATGGTGCCACAGGTCTTGCTGGATATGACGACATGTATGGATCTGGTCCATCTAGAAAAGTGGCTATCGACAAGTTATTTGCAAAAAACTATAGTGATCCATTTAAAGATACGTATAAAAAATCATTTAGAACTTCACTAGACGCAAGTATAGAATTTCAGACAGCAATAGATGCCATTCCAGATTTTGCAACTACATTTTCAGATAATGATTTGTCTGGAAGTCTTCGCATGATTGCAAAAATTATTGCTGCTAGAGAAACTCTCGGATTTACTAAACAAATATTTTTCATAGATTATGGTGGTTGGGACCATCATGACGAACTTTTGAATAATCAGGCTGCTAGATTGACAGAAGTAGATAGAGCCATAACGGAATTTAATACTGTCATGGAAGAAATAGAAATGCAAGATTGTGTTGTCACTTTTTCAATGTCAGAATTTGGTAGAACTTTAACATCTAATGGTAATGGAACAGATCATGCTTGGGGCGGCAATGTATTTGCTATGGGCGGACCTGTGAATGGCAATCGTATGTTTGGTCAATATCCAGATCTCACGTTAGGTAGTGCATTAGACTTATATGGTGGCATTATGTTACCTACCACATCCAATGATCTATACTTTGCCGAATTGGCATTATGGTTTGGGGTAGCACCATCAGAGTTGCCAACCTTATTACCAAATTTGGGTAATTTTTATACACCTGGAGCAAGTGCACCATTAGGTTTCTTAAATATTTAAAAATAGATGACCATGAAGTTTTATTATACACTTTTTATAGTTTTTGCCATAAGCTTATCTGCAAGTGGACAGTGTTTTATGGACCAACATAGTACAACGTGGTACGATGGATGGATATCTTGTAAGAAAAAATCATCTCCAAACCCAACTCGAACAGAAGGACATTGGATACTTTATAACCTTGGACATACTTATGCATTAGGTGGATCTTACTGGTGGAATAATAACGAAAAAGATGCTTTACAAAATGGCGTAAAAAGAATGGCAATAGATGTATCTGACGATGGTGTTGTTTGGACTACCTTGACTGAATTCGAATTGCCAATCGCTTCAGGCAAACCAACTTATGAAGGAACAGAAGGTCCTGATTTACAAGGCGTAGAAACAAAATACATCCTACTCACAGCATTAGAAAATCATGGCGGAAGTTGCTACAGCTTCGGAGAGATGAAGATAAATGTGGATTATATTTCTAGCACAAATGACGATAACAACCTCGCTTATTGTATGGACGTCAGAGCATATCCAAATCCATTTACAGTCAATACACAGATAGACATTTCATCCAATTGTGGTCAGGCTGTCACTGTCAAGATTTACGATGCATTCGGAAGACAAATAGGAGAATCTTATCAATCAAAAAGCAGCGAAAAGGAATCTTTTACATTTTATGGCGCACAATTGCCAGCTGGAATGTACTTCATAACTGCCCAAAATGACAAGGAGCAAATCAGGCAAAAATTGATAAAAGTAGATTAAATACCCGATGGTCTGGCTCTATGACAGCAGATTAACCTGATGGTCTGGCTCCAAGACAGCCTATCGGTAACTTCGCGATCACTACCAAGCCCGAAGGGCTTTAATTTTAATAACCTTAGGTGCAACCTAAGGTAAAAATGACCCAAAAAACAAGCCTGAAGGTCTTGAATTAAATTGATAGTGAAAAATGAATTCAATTTAACAAAGTACAATTAAGCAAAAAAAGATAACTTTGCACACTTTTTGAAAATCTGATGGTGCCTTTTAGCGTAGCACTAGAAACAAAAAACAACTTCTGGCTATTTTGCCATATTGTATTTTCTGAATTTGTAGCATGTCAAAACTTGCCGTTAAAGATAGATTTTTAGATCTATCTGATTATGGAAGGTCGCCCGCTGTGTGGATAGCCACAAAGCTCAAAAACACTTCATTTACACCTATTCATGTCACATATCTTTTTGGTATCTGTGGATTGATCGCTGTGTATTGTATCTATACAGAGCGGTACATCTTTGCAGGTATTTTTTTGGTACTAAAATCCATCCTTGATGCTGCTGATGGCGAACTTTCACGCATAAAAAATACACCTTCGCATAGTGGGAGATATCTTGATAGTATTTTTGATATCATTCTAAATTTCTTATTTGTATTGTCCATCTACTGTGTCATAGACATCCCTTTCTCAAGGGCATTACTAGCGTTTATTAGTATTCAAATCCAAGGTACAGTGTACAATTATTATTACGTCATCTTACGGACTAGGTCAGCTGGAAGCGACACTACAAGTAAAATTTTCGAGCATAAAGCACCAAGTGCTTTGCCTGGCGAAACCCAAAAATCGGTCGATATGCTATTCCGAATTTTCTATATACTTTATGGTTTCTTTGACAAAACCGTTTGTTTATTAGACCCACAAGCTTACAAAGTAAAGACTTTTCCCAATTGGTTTATGACGTTTGTTTCTGCATATGGTTTGGGATTTCAGCTACTGATCATGGCCATAATGCTACCTTTGGGATGGATTGAATATATCTTGCCACTTTTTGTTTTTTACAATGTATTTTTGGTTATTATTGTGATGATCCGCAGATATGTGATCCCTGCATAAATAAAATTAGGTCAATCTGATAAATTATACCGAAATTTGTTCCTTATAAATATTGACACATGGACCATACGATCAAAGATCTCAGACTTGCTGTACTCATCGACGCAGATAATGTACCCTTTGCCAACGTAAAAGAAATGATGGAGGAAATCGCAAAATTTGGTGTTCCGACTTTCAAAAGAATATATGCAGACTGGACAAAACCCACAGTAAGCGGTTGGAAAAAAGTACTGTTAGAAAATGCCATCACACCTATCCAACAATATTCATACTCTAGCGGTAAAAACTCTAGCGATAGCGCCATGATCATTGATGCTATGGATATTTTGTATTCAGGAAAAGTGGATGGATTTTGTATCGTATCTAGTGATAGTGATTTTACAAGATTAGCGATCAGACTTAGAGAAGCAGGAATGAAAGTGATAGGTATGGGTGAGAAAAAAACTTTGAAACCATTCATTACAGCATGCGATAAGTTTATCTACATCGAGATTCTAGGTGATGAAGAAGAAGAACCTGTGGTAAAAACGACCACAAAAACAAGCAGACAACCAAATAAAAAAACACCAAAATCTGTCGATCTAGTCAATAGAGAACTTATAAAATTATTAACAGATAGTATCTCTGATCTTGCGGACGAAAGCGGTTGGGCCTTCCTTGGTGAACTAGGAAATTTATTACTTAAGAAAAAGACAGATTTTGATCCACGTAATTACGGATTCCAAAAAATGTTACCACTTATCAAAAGCATCAATCAGTTTGAAATAGACGAAAGAGTCACAGGCAAAAACAATATTAGACACATTTATATTCGGATAAAAGGGAAAGGAATTTGAAACATGCCGTTTTTGATGATCCTTTCTAAAATGTATTAATACTGTATACTTTTTTGAACAGAACCTAACTTAAAATTCATTTTGTCTCCTTTAGGGGCAGTGTAAAACAAAAGGAATTTTAAACTAAATGTAATTTGGAGATACCCCATTAATACTGTTTCCCAAAACGTAATATTAGCCAATAAGCCAAAAACAAGGTTACATTGATTTACTACCGTTTTGTTATCTTTGCCCCACCAAATCATAAAATATTGATGGATCAGAAACTTATAGAACTCATTTCCAATACATTAGGCATTACTTTTTCTTCTGTAAAAAGCACACTCCAGCTCATGGAAGACGGCGCTACCATTCCATTCATAGCTCGATACAGAAAAGAAATGACAGGTAGTCTAGATGAAGTGCAAATATCTGATATTCAAAAACAGTATAAAAAACTCCTTGAGCTCGTAGACCGTAAGGTTTTTATCCTTTCGTCCATAGAAGAACAAGGGAAACTTACCCCAGAACTTGCAGCAAAAATAACTGCATCTTTTGATTCCAATGAAATAGAAGATCTTTACCTACCTTACAAAAGAAAGAAAAAAACAAAGGCTGATGTAGCTAGAGAAAATGGACTCGAACCACTAGCAAAAATCATCATGAGCCAACGTGGCCAAGACATCGAACTCGCAGCAAAAAAATATCTAAATACCAATATCACTTCCGTAAAAGATGCGATCCAAGGTGCGCAAGATATCATAGCAGAATGGATCAGTGAAGACCAAGACCTGCGTGATAAAATCCGTCAGAATTTCCGTAAATTCGGCATCATCATGTCAAAAGTAGTGCCTAAGAAAAAAGATGAAGCTGAAAAATTTATGGATTATTTTGAATTTCAGGAAGCACTACATAAATGCCCTTCACACCGATATCTAGCAATGATGCGTGGAGAAAATGAAGGTCTTCTCAAAGTTGGTATCAGTGTTGATGATGATAGAATGCTCACCATGATAGATCGAAAGTTTATCAGATCAAATGGTGCTGAAGCAGATATCATCGCAGATGCTGTGGCGGATAGCTATAAACGACTCATCTACCCTGCCATCGAAACACAAATCAAAAATGAATTTAAAGAAAAAGCAGATGATGAAGCCATCAAGGTATTTGGTGAAAACTTAAGACAACTATTGCTCGCACCACCGCTAGGTCAGAAGGCGGTATTGGCTGTAGATCCAGGATTTAGGACGGGTTGTAAAGTCGTGTGTCTAGATAGTAATGGTGATTTTAAGGAGTACAAAACCATATTCCCACATCCACCACAAAATCAAGTTGGAGATGCAAAAGAAATGATCAAAAACTTAGTATATAAATATCAAATCCAAGCGATAGGCATTGGAAATGGTACCGCTTCACGAGAAACCCAATCAATCCTACAAGAAATCACTTTTGATAGAAAAGTAGATATCTATATGGTTAATGAAAGTGGTGCATCTATTTACTCAGCTTCTGATGTGGCTCGTGAAGAATTTCCAGAGATGGATCTTACCATCAGGGGAGCAATTTCTATCGGTAGAAGGCTAATGGATCCGTTAGCAGAACTTGTCAAAATCGATGCAAAATCCATAGGCGTAGGCCAATATCAACATGATGTACATCAAGGCAAACTCAAAGAAAATCTAGACATGACCGTCTCTAGTTGTGTCAATCGTGTAGGTGTCAATCTCAATACAGCTTCTCGTCACATCTTGACATATATCGCTGGCATGGGACCTTCGATTGCAAAAAACGTAGTGGAATATCGGAGAACTAATGGTGATTTCAATTCCATAGCTCAGTTAAAAAAAGTACCAAGATTGGGCGATAAAGCATATGAACAAAGTGCTGGTTTCCTAAGAATTCGTGAAGGTGCAAATCTTCTAGACAATACTGGTGTTCATCCAGAATCATATGGAATCGTAGAGAAAATGGCCAAAAAAAGTGGCCTTACTTTAGCGCAGTTTATAGATAATGCAGATGCAAGAAAACAAATAAATCTTCATGAATACGTCACGGAAAACATAGGGTTACCTACATTGATGGATATCATGAAAGAACTCGACAAACCGGGATTAGATCCACGTGGCGAAGCGCAACAGTTTAGATTTGATGATAAACTGAAGACCATGAATGACGTCTATGAAGGAATGGTCGTACCAGGACTGGTGACCAATATGACCAATTTTGGAGCGTTTGTGGACATTGGCGTCAAGCAAGATGGATTGCTGCACATCTCACAAATTACCAAAAAGTATATCCAAAATCCTTCAGAAGTACTTCATTTAGGACAAGAACTGATGGTAAAAGTTATCGGTATAGACATCCCACGGAAAAGGATTAACCTGACGCTTTTATTCTGAAATAAAAGAAATTATTGATTTCTATCGAATTGAAAATTAACAGCTTCCCTTCAGGATTTAGGGTAAAACACTGTTGATTTTCAGTTCTTTGATGTTTTGGAAACTAACTAAATAGCATATGCTTGATAACTATCTAGCAACTTTGCATATACTTCATTCCTTGATAACAATGCACGATTACCAATGAGTATGATGTGCTCTCTCGCTCTGGTCAATGCCACATTTAGTTTCCTATCGATGCCATCAAGCGAAGGTGAAACAAGGGTATCCAACTGACTGAGTCGATTGACACAAAAAGAAATCAATATTATATCTCTCGCACCACCTTGATATCTTTCAACTGTATCTACCGTGATTTTTTCTGAAATATCAGCTGGCAATCTTTGCATACACTGCCTAATTCTTGCGATCTGAGCCCGGTAAGGCGTGATGACTCCTATAGATTCCGCTGTAATAGTTTTGTTATTGATGTGATAAAGTTCAATGATGTTTTGAATGACATCAACAGTGGCTTCAGCTTCAAAAATATTGGTTTTCCAGTTGAGTTCTGTGTCCGCAGGTGTATCAATATAAATAGTTCTTTGATGTGCCAAAAAGTCTAAGGAAGCGTTACTTTCATCAAAAAAAGACACCTTAGAAAGTCTATTCAACCCAGGCAATAATCTTAGTTTTTCTTCATAAAAATATTGATTAGGAAATTGCATCAATGCTTCATTTAACCTTCCTTGTTCTTGTAGAATACCGATCGCATCTTGCCAACCTTGCTGCTGAATTTGAAAATAAAGTCTTTCAAATAATGACGTCCTAGTATCTTTAAATCCCGATTCATTCAGTATTTCATTATTAATTTTGCTCTGATATCCCGGTTGTATGACCACAGCAGGTAGTTGTTTATGATCACCAATAAAGATAAATCGTTTAAATTTTGATAATAATCCTACTAACATTGGTTCTAAAATCTGAGAAGCTTCGTCAATAATGACTGTATCAAAATCCTTCAAATGGAACAACTCTACCCTATTGACCACACTTGAAACCGTCGAAATATAAATCCGTCTCGACATCAAAAGTTCTATTATTTCCTGTCTTGAAGAACATTTTTTGATCACCTGATCGAGTAGGTTATTTTCGTACCTTTCGTCTGTGCTCAACCTACTACCAAGCCTTAAAAACTTATCCTTAAAATCTGCATCGATAGACATCACAGCTTCACAAATCTCATCCACAGCACGATTGGTGTAAGCAAGCAATAAAATATTTTCGCTTGTATTATGATGAAGATGTTTGACCAGATTTTTTAACATCACCGAAGTCTTTCCTGTACCTGGTGGTCCCCAAAGCAAAAAATAATCTTTGGCAGCAATAATACGATTCAAAATAGTAGCTTGTGCTGGTGTAACATCATCATCAAATAAGATATCATTTGCCGATTCTTTAAAACGCGGTTGCTTCATACCCAATATTAACGACCTATATTCCATAGGTGAAGCTGCCCAAGTAAACAAACTTTTATACATGGTATTAAACCCACTATCAAGGCTATCTTGCTCGAGTGACCATTTTTTATCTGTCGAAAATAGGGTTTGATTGTATTGTTTACTTCTTAATCGAACTGTCACTGTTTCATTGGTCATATCAGTGATCGTACATTTGAATATTTGATTGCTCAAAACAGGACGAATCCTACCAGCTTCCACAGGATAAAGTACGGTAATATCTCCTATCCTAAAATTGACTAGATTAATGTCTTCAACATTTCTAGCAAATGTAATCATGGCATCTTCTTCATATGATTTATTATCGATGATGGTCAAGCCAGAAAGCAAGGCAAATCGTTCCTTTTTTTCATCACTATTCTCTAGCCACAAGGCTGCATGTCCGTTGGACTTATTGATGCCATGTTCACCCGTTTTGGCTAGTGACTGCTCTCTTGCTATGAATGCAGAATAATGATCAAAATAGGCCTTATCTATTGGACTTAAAGTAGTATATACATTATAAAAATTCTCAATGTCTTTTATATTAAATCCTTTTAGTTTAGGAAAATTCTGTGGTTTTATGTATTGCAAAATAGCATTATCGACATCACATTGCTTCACTTTTTGATCGATGGCAAGGAGGTCATTACGTAGCTTCATTGCTTCATATTGCTGATTTCTCACGGGCGGCGCAAAACGTAATGGTTTGTCGGACTCTTTAGAATATAAAATATAATTTACGGATCTAGCTCTAGTTTGAAAAGTGGATTTTATCATCAGATCGTACAACAATGTCTGGATGTAATGACTAGCATTGATGCCATAAACATTAGGTTTAAATGTACTTCCACTTTTTAATTCTATGATATCATACGTAATTTTATCTTTTTTTTGATGAAGTAAATCTAGACGACCTTGGATACCAAAATCTCTTGAATAAAAAGATGGTTCTAGGAAAATAGTCTCTCGATTTATCTCAAAAGTCTTGAACTCTTGCAATACCACAAACTGTAAATTCCTAAAATGTCCTTTTATTTTGTCCATCAAGTCTTTGATAGCATGATCATCTAAAATCGCAAATCCCAATGGATTGGTATGAAACATTTGCATAAGCAAAGTCTTGAATTCCACCTTTGGATCAGAAATTAATTCGTCCAACATAAAATTGACTAGGTTACCAATGAGAAGAGAAGGGGTCGATTCAGCAGGTTTAAATTTAGAAATCAGATATAAAAAAGGCTCCGAACCATAATCTTTAAAACATTCAGCAATAGCGGTCACATCCACCATATGATCAGGTTGAATGATGATAGCAGTAGGTACATAAATGCCATCTTCACGAATTTCCACATCTATCAAATTGATATGAATCGGAAGGGAAAATGTTTTACGTAGAGATTCTATATTTTGATTGAATTGTTCATTTTTGTCGTGGACGTCGTAGATTGCTGTTTTTTCATTTGCAGGATCTTCTTCATCGTAAAAATGCAAATGCTTTTTATCCGCGTCTACTTCATAAAGAACAGCTTCCACAACAGGTTTAAAACCAATCATTTTCTTTTGATCTCCTACAAAATATTGTGTCGCTTCCTGACTTAGCGAATACTGATGACTTATGTTTGTTTTAAAAATTTCATTAAGTAAAGATTCACAAATGTACGCGCCCAACTGAAAATAAAGCCCTTCTTTCTCTTTGTCTATTTTGGATTGTTCCACCGCTTTTCTGAACATGTGGCTATGATGTAAGGTAGTGCCAGTCAATTGAAATTTGGCCCCGACATAAGCTAGTCTTGAAAACAAGGTCGTGAAATTAAGCCTTTCTTCCTTGGTTGCTTCTTCCAAAATAAGGGTAAATACTTCAAAAAGTGCTTTATTTTTTTGGCCAATCGTCCAGCTTTCATGATGATGAATAGTTTCAATTTGGGTGTATAATAAATTTCTTGTTTCGGCGGACTGCATCATTTGCTCATCATTTTTTCGTAATGCGAAGATAGTAATATTATTGAATCATGATAAATTTTAGTCAGTTTTATCAAAATGGTGAAAGTAACGAATGACTTTCAACTTCATGTTTTGAGAAAAAAATACATCTTCACAAAACTATAAAATTCTTATCTTTGCAATATGACAATACAGAGATCTCCTGTCGAGCAACTAGATTTTGAAGAAATCAGATTTTTCCAAGAAAAAAAATGTATATCTTGTCAATAATAAATTAATCAAACAGATTTTAAAAATTGAAAGTAATATGTTTCGTATCATAATTATATCCTTTATCATCTTTTCCATCACATCTTGTAAAACAGTCCAAAAAATGACCGCTTACGAAAGAGTCCTTATACAAAGTGAAGCAGAAAACATACCATTCCGAGTACTCCAAGTTACAGAATCTAAAGATAATAAAGTCCTAAGAACAGCCTGCAAAAACATAGATTTCGTAAAAGATAAAAGACTTCTAGATCTTCTCATATCAAGATTAAAAGCAACAATGGCAGCTGAGTCAGGTGTAGGTATCGCGGCGCCACAAGTAGGAATATCTCGTAATGTTTTCCTATTTATGCGTATCGACAAAGCAGACAGACCTATAGAAGTAGCTATCAATCCAAAGATCATTTCTAAACCTGACGAAACTATTTGTTTTGAAGGAGATGGCTGTCTTTCTATACCTGATACTCGTGGCAATTCAATAAGATACCCTTGGATAGAAGTAGAATACATCAATGAAAGTGGCCAATTAGTAAGAGAAAAATTGACTGGATATTCACGCGTAGATGACTTTACTTCCATTATCTTCCAACATGAATTCGACCACTTACAAGGTGTACTTTTTACAGATAAATTGTGTGAATCCACTCCGAAAAAACAAATTGAATAATGATCAAACATTTTATTACCTGCCCCCAAAGGAAACCGTTTGATCATTAATGCAGGAGATATCTTGGAATATTATTCATTTATTTTTCTGGAATCACACCGAAGGCTCTTGCTGGCTTAAACAATGGAAACTGCCCAATCCCCAAATGATGTCTACAGAATCTATACCCACAACTTCCCTATCTGGAAAACACTCTTGGATAATATCCAAGGCGTCTTGATCATTTCGATCATCTCTGAAGGTCGGCACTATCACATTTTCATTGGAGATATAAAAATTTGCATAAGAAGCAGGCAATCTTTGATCTTCATATATCACAGGATTTGGCATAGGCAACTCCACAATATTTAAAGGCCTATCATCTGCCAATCTCATTTTTTTGAGCAATTTAAGATTGTCTTTTAGCAAGTCATAATTGTCATCAGACTTATCGTGTTCTATGACGGTAATGACCGTGTCTTCATTCACAAATCTTGTGATATCATCAATATGTCCATCCGTATCATCACCCACAATACCTTCGTCAAGCCACAATATTTGTTCTGCACCATAATATTCTACGAGATATTGCTCTATTTCGTATTGGGATAAATGTGGATTTCTGTTTTTATTAAGCAAGCAAGCAGTCGTCGTAAGGATTGTACCTTTACCATTAAACTCGACACTACCACCTTCCATCACTATACCTGGATGAAACACTTGAAGACCTAGTTTATCACCTATCAAAGTAGGTACTACATCATCTAGATCATAGGGAGGATATTTATCGCCCCAAGCATTGTATCCCCAATCTACTATGGCTTTTGTTTTAGTTTCAGGATTGATCAAAAAAGCAGGACCATGGTCTCTACACCATGCATCATTGGTAGGATGATAATAAAAAGAAATATTGTTTAATACTTGGTCAGCATTGGATACTGAATCAAAATATTGTGCATTTTTGATCTTCTCTAAGGCTTCATGATGCATGGTTTCGTCCGCAACATTGATACAAACTTTTTGATGAGATGCGACACGAAGTATAAACTCAGCATAAGGATCGTATATCAAGTGCAACTTTCCAGGCCAAGACGCTTCTTTGTGTGGCCAAGACAACCACATAGCATTTTGGTGTGCAAATTCAGCAGGAAAATAAAACCCTAATTCCCTTGGCGTAAAATCAATCTTCATCTATAAATCTTTTGGTAATGGGTTGATAACTGTCGATCCTTCTATCTCTCAAAAATGGCCAATGAATGCGAAATTCATTTGTCTCTCTCAAATTGATATCCACCACATTGGTTTCTTCTTGGTCATGTGATGCTAGGAAGAGCAGTTTGCCTTGTCCGTTAGCTACAAAACTTCCTCCCCAAAACTTCATTGCTCCATCTTGCTCGAATCCTACTCTATTCACACTGACGACAGGTACACCATTTGCGACAGCATGTGATCGCTGCATAATTTGCCATGAATTGTATTGGTCTTGATTGGTTTCTTCATCTTGTGATGTTGCCCACCCGATAGCTGTAGGATAAAACATGATTTCCGCACCCATCAAAGCAGTGATACGGCTAGCCTCAGGATACCATTGATCCCAACAAATAAGGACACCTATTTTTGCAAATTTTGTTTGAAAAACCTTGTATCCCAAATCGCCAGGTGTAAAATAAAACTTCTCATAAAAAGCAGGATCATCAGGAATATGCATCTTTCTATATTTGCCAAGGTATGTACCATCAGCATCAATCACAGCCGTAGTATTATGATAAAGACCTTCGGCTCTTTTTTCGAAAAGTGACGCAATAATCACCACATTCAACTCCTTTGCTACAGCTGATAATGTCTCTGTGGTTTTACCTGGAATAGCTTCCGCCAAGGCAAAATTATCATAATCTTCTACATCACAAAAATACAAGGATGTGAATAGTTCCTGTAGACAAACTATATTTGCGCCTTTGCTAGCCGCTACTTTTATTTCTCTAATGGCTTTCTCTAGATTGGTAGCTGTCTCTTTAACACAAGACATCTGCACCAACCCAACTTTTACATTTGACATAAGCTTTGTTACGTTTTAAGACTGCAAAAATATAAATATTTGGGGATTTTTGAGCTTATTGGCTTTCTTTTACTGTTCTTAAATAATCATTAATTAATCTTGAAATTTGATCAACATTATCAACAATCATAAAATGTCCTCCATTTTCTATGGTAGTTGCGTGCCCTTTTAATGGTATCAACCTGTCATTTGTGCCGTGGATTCTCAACACAGTTTTTAATGAGTTATTAGGTTTCCATCTAACAATTGATTTCAAGGCCCATTTGATAAATGCAGGTTCGGTATCATCAATTATATTTTTTAAAAGTAGCTTATTCTTAGCACCAAAAAGATAATTCATCATAAGTGAAGGAGGTTTTATTAATTCTTCAGGAATAAAAGGAAGGAATAATTTTCCAAGAAAAATAAAAAAAGAAGACAACTCAGCTTTTTGAGAAACTGAAGAAATTAAAATTATGAAATCTGAATCAACTATATTATTTAACTCAATTGCAACTATACCTCCAAAACTAACACCCAAAATCCCAAATCTTTCTTTTTGATCTATCTGCGCACTTAATCTTTTTACATAGGAATTTAAGTCATCATTATTTTCTGGTTTTATTCATTCAATTACTTCTGTAGTGACGTCAATTTTTAGTTTTTCAAAAACACGTTTGTCAGCACCTAAACCACCTATCAGATATAATTTCACCTTTTAAGATTTCTATTACCAAGGAAGTCCGAATTTTTCATTTCCCTTCTTCCACTTTACTCCATCGACTAGCGGCCCATTCTTTCTGAGCTTCCACATTATGAAAGGTCCATGCCAATATCCTACTTGTCTTATTTCCTTGTCCCATCGGGATCGTGCGACTTTCAAAAGCACCTACTTTTTCAAGGGTTTGGTAAGCTCGTTTTAGATTAGATTGTTTAGATATCAGTGTTGAAAACCAGAGACATGAATTTGAGAATGATTTACTTTCCGTAATCATCGACTGTACAAATTTATCTTCACCACCATCGCACCACAATTCATTCTCTTGTCCACCAAAATTCAGGACAGCCTTTTTTAGCTTTAGATTTTTGATCTTTCTATCACTGCCTGATTTAGCTTCTTCCGCTGATGCATTAAAAGGTGGATTACAAATCGTGAGTTCAAAATATTCGCTATCTTGAATAATATTTTGGAAAATATGCTTCGCATCTGACTGCAATCTCAACGTAACATTATCCTTCAATATGTCATTTTCATTTACTATATCTTGTGCTGAAGCCAATGACTTCGCGTGAATATCACTTCCCACAAACGACCAACCAAATTCTTTGAAACCAATGATGGGATAAATACAACTCGCACCTACGCCAATATCTAGACATCGGACACTAGCTCCAGAAGGTACTTTACCATAATTTTTTTGTGCCAAAATATCTGCAATGTGGTGGATGTAATCTGCTCTTCCAGGAATAGGTGGACATAAGTAGCCTGTAGGAATATCCCACTGTTGGATGTCATAATAAGTTTTGAGAAGTGCTGTATTCAGTGCTTTGACAGCAGATGGATTTGAAAAATCAATGGATTCATCTCCATATTTATTAGGCAATACAAAGGGTGCTAGCGCCGAATGTTTTTCAATCATTTTTTTGAAGTCATATCGCTCTCTATGTTTGTTTCGTTTGTGCAATCTAGTTTTCTCAGTAGATGGTTCTCTTCTTTCAGCAACTGCTGGCTTTTTATTATTTGACATCGCAATGTAATTGTATGGTAAAATATTTTCTTCCAACTTCCATTCACACAAAAATTGAAGAAGTGCAAATATGCGTTAATTTAACTACAAAATCAAATGTAGAAATATTGAAATCACAAACATTCGCTCGAATACATCAGAAATCAGGTAAAGATAAGCAAGATATTATAGAATCGAATGGCAGCCATAACTATATATAAATAGTGTCTTATGGCTGTTATTCACAGCAATGAATAGCAGCCATAACTATATAAATATACACGTTATGGCTGCTATTGTTTATAGATAATAACAGCCACAACTATACATTATTAGTAGTTATGGCTATCATTTACTTGTTTAATTCTAAAGACTATTGTATATTTGTGGTTAAATTTATATCCATGGAATTTGTAGGTAGAAATGAAGAGTTAAATCAGATAAATAAACTTATAAATAGCTCTAAATCAGAACTATGTGCAGTACTAGGACGTCGAAGGATAGGTAAGACTTTCTTTATCGAACACGCTATAAAAAATCACCTTTTCTTTAGATTTACAGGCAAATATGAGTCTCCCGTAAATATCCAATTAGAACGATTTTCAGCAGAGATTAAAACACAATTGGATTTAGGATATTTACCTATTTTGGAGTCTTGGTTTGATGCTTTTAATTTATTAAAAAATGAGTTAAAATCTTCGCGTAAAAGAAAGAAAAAAGTAATCTTCTTGGACGAGTTTCCTTGGATGTCCACCAAAAACTCTTATTTCGTTGCGGCATTTGCAGATTTTTGGGCTTGGGCTCTATTACAAAAAGATATTTTAGTTATTATCTGTGGGTCAGCAGGATCGTGGATGATTAAAAACATATTTAAAAACAGAGGCTCTCTCTATAATAGAGTCACTAGCAGAATCGAACTAAGCCCTTTTTCGCTAGAAGAAGTCGCACAATTTCTAAAAGCAAAACAAATAAATTACAATACTGATGCCATCATAAAACTATATATGATTATGGGTGGTATTCCTTTTTACCTAGATCAATTGGATACATCAGAAAGCCTTGATCAAGCGATAGATAGACTCTTTTTTAGAAATAAAGCAATACTGAATCTAGAATTTAATGAATTATTTGTTTCTCTATTCGGAAGTAGCAACACTTATGAGCAAATTGTAAAGATACTAAGTGAACACACTTACGGACTCGATAGAAATACGATATCCAAATTGAGCAAAATATCGTCTGGAGGCACACTGAGCAATAATATAGACGAGCTCGAAGCGGCTGGTTTTATCACACCTTACGTGCCATATGGCAAATCAAAAAGAGACATCATCTATAAACTTACCGACCCTTATATCTTGTTCTATCTTAAATATGTACAAAATACACAAGTAAAGACCAAAAATATCTGGCATTACCTCACCAATACACCTTCATGGCACGCATGGAGTGGATTGGCATTTGAAAATTTATGCATGCTGCATATGCAGGAGATAAAACAACAGTTAGGTATTTCTGGCATCTTCAGTACAGAATCTGCTTGGAGACACAAAGGTGATGAAACGATGACAGGATCACAGATAGACTTACTCATTGATAGGTCTGATAAAGTCATCAATATTTGTGAAATAAAATACGCTCCAGGAAACTATGTCATGGATAAAGAATACTACACAAAATTACAAACCAAAATAGCTTCCTTCAAATATTTTAGTAAGACACGCAAAAGTATTTTCGTAACGTTCATCACACCGTCAGGCCTTTTTGAGAATAAACATTCGCTCGAATACATCAGAAATCAGGTAGTGATAAGCAAGATTTTATAGAATCGAATGACAGCCATAACTATACAAGAACAGTAACTTATGGCTATTATTCATAGCAAGGAATAGCAGCCATAACTATGTATAAATGATGGGTTGTGGCTGTGATTTAAATAAGGTAAATGATGATATATTTTCTCCTTATAAGTTTTAAAAGCTCAGTAAATATTAGTATATTTACACAAAATAAGGTATTGAATTCTAAATATTTAAATAGCAAAATAAAATGGATAAAATTAATCAACTAGAATTTGCAGAGCATATCCGTAAGAGACCAGGAATGTATATTGGGTCAACAAATATTTCAGGATTAAGACTGCTGTTTTTGTCTCTTTTAAAACACATCAATCATTTGAATGGAGACATAAAATATAATATGAGTTTGACCATTGTGGATGAAAAAAAATTTGAATTTTTATTTTCTAAAATCAGGCCAATCGATTCTAGTACTCTAAATAAAATAAATCATTACTCTGATCATATAGGAATACCTTGTTTAAGTTCCTTGAGTGAAAAATTTGAAATGTATAATAATGGTAAAATGTTTTTTAAATCTTCAAAAGGAAATTATACACTGCATGAGTACAATCATAATCATGAGTTATCGGATATGAAGGTTATTTTCATTCCTGATGATGATATATTTAAAGAAGTGTTTTATTGTTACAATTATTATTATGATTTTATTTTATGGGTAAGCTATTTAATGAATAATGTTACATTTCACCTTTATGAAAATAGGGACCATAAACAGAGCAATATTTTCGAGCATAAAGATGGCGTTTTTGATTTATTTCGAGATCAACTTATAAAGTTTTATAATCCACCTTCGTTTAGGTTTATTAAAGAATATCAATTTGAACAAAACCATATTAAAGTGGCCATTGCTTATGGTAATCCCTTTTATTCAAGCTGTCCAAAGGAAGGATCTAAAACTTTTGCTTCTTTGAATGAATTAATTTACGGTGGAGACCTGTATGATGGCATTTTGTTAGGTACAATGATGGCTTTTAAGTCAATCATTTTAGATTCTACCCTTATACCAGACGTAACTAAAAAACGAATGAAAAATATCACATACATAGTGGCATCTATCAATAACCCTGATAATGAATTTGTATTTAGAGGTGCCACCAAAGGGGCTTTACATAATCCTAAATTAAAAACATTTCTAGCCAAAACCATTGCAAAAGACGTCAAAGCATATTGTATTGCCAATCAATCATTCATTAAAGAAACCATACTTAAATATTACACAAAAGAAGTTTAAGTTTTCCTAAACCGTAATGATTCTTTATTACATCACATTTAACTTACTAGGCAATTAAAACACCTTATTTATTTAAAACCTTGAAGATTTCGCATTTTTTATTAAATTTGCTACCATATCAAACGCCACCCTTTTATGTCCAGAAAATCATTGTATAACTTAGGTCTTTATGTTGTTATCTTCTCGACATTGCTAAGTTGCCAACAAGAAGATGAACGGCATGGTATCGCTTGGAAAAATATCGAAAAAGGATTGCAAACAGCTTTTATTTCTGCAAAAAATGGTGATACCATCCGACTAGATGCTGGTCATTTTTGGTTTACACGAAGTCTCATGATGGATGGCAAATCAGATATCGTCATCATAGGCACTGGAATGGACGAAACCATACTATCATTCAAAGGTCAACAAGAAGGTGCAGAAGGTATCAAAATCGCTAATTGTAAAAACATCCAACTCATAGGCTTCACCGTAGAAGATGCCAAAGGAGACAACATCAAAGTCACGGATACAGATGGCATACTCTTTTCAAAAGTCAAAGTTTATTGGACCAATGGTGCCAAGGAGAGTAATGGTGCCTATGGTTTTTATCCTGTGCTTTGCAAACGTGTGGTGATAGAAGATTGTGTAGCCGCTCGTGCGTCTGATGCAGGTGTGTACGTGGGACAATCAGATTCTGTTGTAATCAGGCGAAATGTTGTTTATGAAAATGTAGCAGGAATCGAAAGTGAAAACAGTAATTTTGTAGAAATCTACGACAACCATACGTACAATAATACTGGCGGCATTTTGGTATTTGACCTTCCTGGATTGACACAATATGGCCACCACACTAGGGTATTTAACAATAAAGTCATCAGCAATAATCACACTAATTTTGCACCAAAAGGCAACATTGTTGGTATGGTTCCACCTGGGACTGGCATCATGTTGTTGGCTACGAGAAATATAGAAATTTTCAGCAACGAAATTAAGGATAATCGTACTTGTCCGACTGCCATCATTAGTTATGATTTGGTGACAGAAATGTCTCAAGACAAAAAGGAAAACGACTCATCTGGTCAACCTGTCAATCATCAGTACAAATTAGATAGCTTATACGATCCTTATCCAAATCATGTATTCATTCACGGCAATACTTTCTCCAATACACATTGGTTCCCTACCCTAGAGTCGGATTTTGGAAAGTTGTTTTTGACCAAGTTTTTTATGGATACTCCTGACATTGTAATTGATGGATTTTCTGATACCAAATTAAAAGGTGGTTTTGATTTTTGTATAGACCAATCCGAAGCTTCTTTTGCCAACCTAAACATTCCCGAAAATCTAAAAAACATCCTTACCGATCCAAGTCCATATCTGTGTAAAGAAGGCATAGTAACAGAAACCACCTTCAAATTTCCAGGTCAATAATCCCTAAATCTCTCCAAATGTCTAATATATTTCGCAGTAATTTTCTGATCCAAATACTCATTTTATTCACAATTTGCTTCATTCCTAATGCTTGTAAACAAAAAGAACAATCCATCCAAATCACTGAAGAAAACTATACACACAGTAGCATAGAAGATGTAATAGCTTTGAAAAAACTGTCAGATTACGACATGTTTGAATTACCACTTGCTGAGATAAAACCCAAAGATGGCGTCTTACCTTATGACCTGAATTCGTCGCTTTTTACTGATTATGCTTTCAAAAAAAGATTTATTTATTTGCCAGAAGGAACAGCAATGACGTACCATGAAGATCAAGCATTTGATTTCCCAGAAGGTAGCTTGATCTTTAAGTTTTTTTATTATCCAAAGGATTTCAGACAGCCAGAAAAAGACTTGCAACACATAGAAACAAGAGTCCTAATCCGTGAAAATAACGATTGGACAGCGCTCACCTACATCTGGAATGAAGCCCAAAACGATGCTTTTCTCACCATCGCAGGCGAAACAAAAACGGTAGCTTGGATAGACGAAGCTGGCAAAAACCAAGCCGTAAATTATAGTGTACCCAATCTCATACAATGTAAAAGTTGTCATGAATTCGCAGGCAAAATGATGCCAATCGGGCCAGCTGCAAGACATCTAAACAAACCTTATGCATTTACCACATCTACTATCAATCAGTTGGATCACTTCATAACTTTAGGCAAACTTCAGGGCATCACAAGCGCCGCATCATGCCCAAAAATAGCAGATTATACAGATATGTCTTTGTCAACAGATGATCGAGCACGTGCATATTTAGATATAAATTGCGCGCATTGTCACAGACCAGAAGGTCCTGCCAAAAACAGTGCACTCAATCTACTCGCTTCTGAAAAAAATCCCATCGCTTATGGTGTCATGAAAACTCCGATAGCAGCGGGTATTGGCTCAGGTGGCCTTAAATATGACATCGTACCAGGCAAACCTGATCAGTCTATCCTTCATTATCGTATGCACTCTTTGCAGCCAGGTGTTGCTATGCCAGAGTTGGGTAGAAAAATGGCGCATACAGAAGGATTGGCATTGATAACGGATTGGATTAGTGAGATGGAATGATAGCTTATTCGAAATTTAGCAATAAATAATGGTAAATTGCTTACCTTTATAATATCATTGTTTCAAAATGCTTAAGATAAAAATTGAAAACATGAGAGAATTAAGATGTTGTGATAGGTTGTCATTTGATTTGTAGCACTTTTACCTTTAAATTTTAATTAATGAAAAATAGTAATTCTCACCTAAAAATTAAAAGTTTGCTTTTATGCTTGGTCCTGTTTACCTTAAAACTAACTAGCCAAAATTTTGAAATTGATGTCTCTTTAGGCATACCAAGGTCAAAATTAATATATCATCACAACTCAGAGATTAATGGTACAAGTTCATATAACGACAATGGAAATTTATTTGTAGTAGGTTTCACAAGTAAAGGAAAAAACAACTTTAGACTTCGAACAGAATTGGGGTTTCTTTCACTAAAAAATTATATTAGCATCTCATACAAATATGATCAAGGTCAGGGACTACAGACTGAAAACATTAATAGTTTCCTTTTAAACCAAAAACTTTATGTAGGAATATTGCCAGAATATGTTAAAAACAAAAAAAATCATTCTTTTTTCCTTAATGGAGGTTTACTTTTAGCCACAAATATTACCAAAGAATTGGTCACTTCCAATAGGACAATCAATTCTGATTTCAGATGTTTTGGGATGAGTATAAACTCAGGAATTATTTTTAAAATTAGTTCGATAGGCTTGAAGTTTAATGCCGGATATTCTCGTTTCTTTAAAGAACCGATATTTTCACGATATGAACCGTATACCAGCAGCCAAAACATTAATTTGCTTTTTGGAATCGTTTACAATGTCTCTAAAAATTAAGTTATTGTAAACCAACTATTTCAAAGTCAATTTTACATGCCTATCAAAACAAAAACAATAGTAAATCCGTTAAATCTTAATTCAATATCAATTTTCAATTTCCTTTCAGATGAAGACAGTCAAATTTTCAGCAATTTTAATTAGCATTTTATTTTTAACCATGGATGTTAGTGGTCAATTTGGACTGAGAATGAAATACAATAACAACAATTTTTCTGATTGGGAAAATGCGATGGAAGATCGATATAATACGAATGAAAAGTTATATTCTCCAGGATATGAACTAGGAATTGATTATTGGTTCAAACTTAAAAAAAGAAGGATAGAATTTATGCCTGAGATTTCTTATGCTTTGGCTACTACCAAATACAGTAATGCTGCACTAACCAAAACAAAATTCACTTCCTACAATTTTAATTTTCATACCCAAATATATGCCCTAGACCTAGAAGCTGATTGTGACTGTCCTACTTTCTCTAAACAAGGTCCATCCATAAATAAAGGGTTGTTTTTTCACTTTACTCCTGGTATAAGTTACTACAGTACTGCTACTACATCAAATCCATTAATTGAACTAATATATCCAGTAACCGATACCGAAGGTATTGCTTTTAAAGCAGGTATTGGTTTAGGCATGGACATTGGTGTGAGTGATTTATTGACGATAACACCTATCATTTCTTATTATTTCAATATGGGAATGAATTGGGAAAACCTAGCCTTATCAGGTACTCAGTTAACAGATGTTTCGTCCAATCCAAGACTACTACAATTTACACTTAGACTAGGATTCCGACCAGATTACGGTAGAGGTCGCAGAAGATAATTTAAATCAAATGAAAATTCCCATTACGCTTAGTCAGGAGTTTTCGGGTGTCCTAAATCAACTGGAGTACACCAAAGATCACTTATTTATCACAGGTAGAGCAGGCACAGGCAAATCGACTTTGCTACAAGTATTCCGAAATACTACCAAAAAAAGAGTAGTCGTACTTGCGCCTACTGGAATTGCAGCACTTAATGTTCGTGGTCAGACTATTCATTCGTTTTTTGGATTTCCTCCTAGATTGCTCAATAGGTCTGAGATAGAAAAAAGAAAAAACTATCGCATTTATGTCAATACTGATATGATTATCATTGATGAAGTATCCATGGTTCGTGCTGATATTATTGACAATATTGACTATTTTTTACGCATTAATCGCAATGTCAACGCCCCTTTTGGTGGTGTGCAAATGATATTTTTTGGAGATTTATTTCAGTTGCCGCCTGTGGTTTCTACACCATTCGAAAAGCAATATTTCCAAACCACCTATCCGACACCATATTTTTTCTCGGCACAAGTCATACAGCACATCGAACTGAAGATGGTAGAATTGCTCCATGTCTATCGTCAAGAAGAACGAAATTTCATCAATTTATTAGACAATATACGTCTGAACAGTCTAGATTATGACGATTTTATGTACTTGAACGAAAGACACCTTCCTATGCCTGCTGAAGATGACTTTTTTATCACTTTGTGTAGTAGAAATGACATTGCCAATCGTATCAATGAAAACGAACTCAAAGCCATCCAACTCCCAGAAGTAGCTTATCAAGCAAGTGTAGCAGGAGAATTTAATCCACAGCTTTACCCTACCGAATTTAATTTAGTTCTCAAGGTCGGTGCTCAAGTCATGTTTGTCAAAAATGATTTGCAGAAACAATTTGTAAACGGTACCATAGGCATTGTCACAGAAGCAAATTATGAGCGCATCATGGTGCGCATTCCAGATGATAATGGTTCTGACAAAACCATAGAAGTAGATCGTCAAGAATGGGAAATCTTAAAGTACGAAAATGATGCTGAAAAACCACAACAGATCACTACCAAAGTTGTAGGCACATTCAAACAATATCCACTAAAACTTGCGTGGGCGATTACTATCCACAAAAGCCAAGGAAAAACATTTGACAGAGTCATTATCGATATGGGTGGTGGCGCTTTTGAAAGTGGGCAGACTTATGTAGCCTTGAGTAGGTGTAGAACTTTGGAAGGCGTCATACTTAAGCAACCACTAAAGAATCGAGATATTATCGTGGACGACAGAATCACAGAATATTATGAACAGGTTAAATATCTAAGCTAAAAGAGTCAGTAAAATTATCTTAAAACATATAAAAGAACAAAAATATTTACAATGAAACATTACATCTTACTTTTACTTCTTTTCGGCAACTTCCATGGAATAGCTCAAGAAATTAAATACCTAAGTCCAGCTGTAGGAAATTATATATCTAAGTATCGGTACCTAGTATCTGATGGAAAAGTCGGACAAGACTCTTTATTAATCGGAGAATATAAATTTAATAGTCTTGGGTTTTGTGTGGAAGAATATCAGCAAGATATACTTTCTAAAACGATATATTTTTATCAAAACGATTCTATATTAGTATCAAGTGATCAATACATCAACGGCAGTGAATATCCTGTGATGCAGAAGAAATACTTTTATGATGACAATAATCATTTAATAAAAATAAGAGAATATATTTTTAATACGACTTCTAATTCTACAAAATTCAAATACAATAAAAATCTACAATTGACTGATGAAATTGTAAAACTGAAAGATAGAACGACCCAATCAAAAACTAAAAAATATTATATAGATGACTTATTGTCTACTGAAGAAATAATTAGCAAGTCATACGAAAAAAAGAAATTTCATTTCTACGAATACAATAAGAATAAACAGCTTGAGTCATTCTATTATGGCTACAAGAAGAGTGAAAGAATATTGTTTAAAACTTACGAATACAATGACTTAGGGGAACTTTTCAAAATGTCTCAATTCGATTGTGATGAGCACACCATACAATATGAATATGATAATTTAGGTAACAAAATTTTAGAGAGAAAATTTATAGATGGCAGACTTGTTTCTATAACTAAGTTCTTCTATTCGAATATTACCATTTAAAAATATCAAAATTTACATATTTTTTCTTTTCCTATATTCCCCAAAAGAAATCATTTTGCCTGCCTCAGCATCATAGAGATTAGCAAAAACGCTACTGAACCCTTGCCAGAAAGTGACTTTATTGGTGTACTTTTCGAAAACAGGAAATGCTTCGTTACACGCCTTTAGATTATAATTCGGAATCGCAGGGCTAAGGTGGTGTATATGGTGGTAGCCTATATTACCGGTCAACCAATGCAAAAAGAATGGCAAATCATAGTATGTACTTCCCTTGAGTGCCGAAACAACATAATTCCAGTTTTCTTTTGATGATTTGTACACAGTCTCATACTGATGTTGAATGTAGAAAAACCAAAGTGCATAAGTGCCAAAAAAGAAAAGATTGACTAGTTGCACTACAAAAAAATCTTCAAATCCGATCAAATATCCTAGACCAACATATATAATAGCATAAACAATATTGGCCCATTTTACAGAATTTTTGACTTTGGCAAATACTCCTTCTTTCAGAAAGGCAAATCTGTTGTAGATCGCTACGTAAAAGAATCCACCAATTGTAAATAAATACAATGGATGTCTATATATTCTGTATTTAATTTTATCTATTAGTTTCAACTTACTGTATTGCTCCACAGTCAAACACTCTATATCTCCTACACCTGAATGTTCTATCTGACCATTATGTGCATGATGAAAGTTATGATTTGCCGCCCAATATTTATAAGGTATAAAAGTAAAAAAGCTACTTATGGTGCCTATGATATCATTGGCAGAACGACTTCTGAAAAAGGACTTGTGCCCACAATCGTGCTGAATAATAAATATCCTACCAAGCAAAAAACCATTTAGAATGGCTAGTCCAATGACCCAAAAGATGGAATGACTATATAAATAAAACTGGAGAATCCACAAGGCGATAAAAATCCCATAACTATTTACTACTTGGATGACTGCTTTTTTAGTATCTGGGACCTGATACTTACTCAACATTACGTGCCAATCCTTCAATTCTTCAAGCAATTCTGCTTTATTAAAACCCGACATCTACTATTTTTACGAATGAACCACAAAGCTAATGATAAAGTTGTGATTCATAAAGTGAGAATTATTATTATTTTGTAAAAACATTTTTTCTACATATTGAACATCGGTGACTTCATGTTTTCTATATAAATTGCTACCAGTGTATAACAACGAGACAAGAATTCCATTTATAAAAATTGTGTTAATTATAATTTTATTTCAACAAATTGAAGCAATGGACATAATTTAATAAATATATCAAGCAATTTAAAAGATTTTTTTGAGTCAACATTATACATATTATAGTTTCATTATACTTAGTTGTTTCACAAAAAGTGTCAAATAATTTGTAGTTTTTAAGTATTACACTTCATTAAAAGCATATCAAAACAATACATTAGCTTCATTTTCAAGATAAAACAAAATAAATATTTAAAACATATGTTATTTTAAATATTCATATTATACTCATTATCAATTTATTAAAAATATAAATAAAAAATTATATAAAATAGAGTAAAATAATTTAAAGAACACATACTAAATATACTTAATATGTATTACATTTGCATTGTGTAAGTTTTGGTTATTAAATTGTAAAATTCGTAGTTGCTCGTGAAAAGTCACGAGCACTTTTTTTTGAAGAAACATTAACCCTATTGAGGTTAATTCTAAATAAATAAAATTCAAATACACATTGTCATATTAGTTAATGTAAAAATATTTGGCACGGTATTTGAATTATAAAGAGTATATGAGTTTTGGTTATTAAATTGAGTAATGCCCGTGTTTTCGTCTTACACGGGCTTTTTTATTTATACAAAACCACATATGAACTGCAACAGCCATATTGAAAATGAAACTACGCTACATTTCATATTTTCGAAAACTATAATCTCCTAATATTAATCCGTTTTACTCTCCATCATGGTGTCTTCTCACTGATCTTTTAATTATTAAAATAATGATCCTAAACCAAGTATTAGATATTAATAACGTCCGAGTAGACTATTACTTTGTCTTCTAACATTTATTTGTTGTCTAAAATTATTTGATATTTACTACCAACCTTATCCTCTTCGCCAAAAAATTAAAAAAATATTAAAAAAAATATTAATGTCTTTATGAAAGAAACAAAACAAAGAATTTACACCCAAAATACTAAGAACGTTTTCTGTATAAATTAAGATAATATTTAATATATCTGGGACTAACCAACCCCATATTTTCATTCATATGAAATCAAGAACATATGATATAAAAAAATATTTGATTGGTATGATTCTTGAATAAGGGTAAGGGTAGTATTTTTGTGTCATATAAAAGTACATTTAATGTTCATCCCAAATCAAACCTTTTCAATATGAAAGTTAAGTCTTTATTTACAGTTTTTGCTTTATTGCTGACAGCAGGATTTGTAAACGCACAAGTTAGCCAGATAAATTATCAGGTAAAATTTAACCCTGTGACCAACCTTTTTGATGGCTATCTTTTGGTCAAAAAAGGAACTGCTACATCCATGAGAGAAAGAGTTCAATTGAATGCTCAGTTTACGGTAGTGGTACCTAGCGGTAGTAATGTTGAAGTTGTAAAGAGCTATATGCCATTACAAAACAATCAAAATTACGAAGGATCAAAAGCAGCAGCCTGGACAGTGTCTAACGTTAAAGAACAACCTTTTACAGACCCTTTTAATGACTATGTGTCTATCATCCCTAATTTGTCACCTTCTGCCTTCTACAATGACTTAAAAGAAGGAGATGCTGTAAAGCTTTTCAGTTTTAAAGTTAATTCTGTGGCCAATTGTGGTGCAGACATCAAAATTTATGATGTAAGAACACACTTAAGTTCTTCAGAAAGAGGAATGTCAGGTGGTGATTTTAGCAATGGCTTTACGATGGGTGGTATAGAACAGAAATACGCTGGCAATACACCTGCTCCTACCCCGACCATCGAAGTTATAAAAGCAATATCTTCAAAAGTCACAAAACAACAATTAGATCTTGAAGTAAAATTAAACGATGCTCCGCAATTTGGTCCTTTCTCATATGAATGGAATGGCCCAAATGGCTTTAAATCTTACGAAAAAGATATAAAAATCAAATCACTTAGCGCAGACAATGTAGGTGTATATACAGTAGAAATCACTGACAATAGAGGTTGTAAAGAAGTAAGAAGTATAGAACCAAAAATAAGTGTCAATCAATTAAATGCAGCTAACCTTGCAGTACAATCAGAAAACACACCTGATGGTAGATCTGTAGCTGTGAATTTGGTTCAAATCTATCCAAATCCTGCAAATGGTTTTTTCAACCTAAGTATTGATGCAGCATCAGGAGCAAAAGTAAATGTAGATTTACTAGATGTATCTGGTAGAGTCATAAGCGGTGGTATCTTTAAATCTACTATACAAAACAATCATGCAGATGCAAATATCTTGCTTAATACCATACCGGCAGGTATATACAATGTGAATGTAAATATTGATGGTGAAGTTAGTACGCACAAATTAATTGTTGTAAAATAATAGTTTGGCATAGTTTTAGTTATTTATTAAATACATGAATAGATAAAGATCAAAAGATTTTTAAAATTCAAAACATCTGAAAAGAGAGTCGACCGAATTGACTCTCTTTTTTTTTGCTATAACTACTTTTAAGTGTAAACTACCTAGATATTTTAAGCTATTCCCACCAAGTTATAATTGTCTCAAAGGGTAAAACAATATTTGATAATGTCATGATTTGTAATAATTCCTGCTAGCTTATTTCCATCAAACAATGGAATGGAATGCACTTTATTGGACAAAAATATGTCTGCTGCAAGACCAATAGTGTCATCTACATCTAATGTTATCAAATCTGATGTCATGATTTGTTTAGCTCTGATCTCACTTCGATTTGGCAATATACCATTGGTAATGTGATCCTTGTACATTTTAAGCAAATCAGATTTACTGATGACACCTACCAACATCTCTCCATCCAACACTAATACATGGTGAATGGGCATAAGGTCAAAAATTTCTTCAACTTTTGAAATACTATCATCAGGAGACACAAAAATGATTTTTGATGTGTTTATCTTTTTTAAGGTTGTTTCAGTATTCATATCTCTATTATTTAGCATAAATTTACGCTAGATAACACCAGACAAATATGACCGAAATCATCTATAAAAAGAATTCCAAACATCCAAAAACATCCAGAGTTTAAACCCTAACCATATCTATTTCCCTAAGTAATTCTATCTATAACCAATGATAGTACCATCTGGTATGATGGCGTTTTTATTGACGACTACAATGCCTTTCTTAATCACATAATGTTCGCTTTCCATATCTTCTAAGCTATCATTACCTCTAATCAATACATTGTTACCAATCCTAACATGCTTATCAATAATGGCATTTTCTATATAACAGTCCTTACCTATTCCCATAGGGATTTTGCCAGGTGTAGACATGTCCTCGAGCGATTCGAAATAGTCATTGCCCATAATGTAACAGTTTTTGACAATGGTGCCAAAATCTATTCTCGACCTGATACCTAATATTGAGTTTTCGACCATTTTGGCGTGGACTATCGAACCTTCAGCTACTATTGCTTTGCTGAATGTGACACCTGAAAACTTCGCAGGTGGCAAAAGCCTAGGTCTAGTATATATTTTGTTTTCATTATCAAACATATTGAATTCAGGGATATCATCTGCTAAAGCAATATTCGCTTCAAAGAATGATTTTATGTCCCCTATATCTGTCCAATATCCATCGTATGCATAACTTACTACGTTCATACCTTTATTGATCGAATCAGGTATGAGTTCTTTACCGAAATCTAAAGCACTAGGATTATCATTTAACAACGCTCTTAAAGCAGGCCTACTAAACACATAAATCCCCATCGATGCAAGATAAATTTTGCCTTTTGCCTTCATGTCATCTGTCACTTCAGATGACCAATCAGAAAGCACATCCATTTTCGGCTTTTCTATAAAACTTTTAATTTTGCCATCTTCATTCACTTTCATGATACCAAAGGAAGTAGCATCACTCGCTACAACAGGTATCGTTGCTATGGTTACGTCCGCAGATTGCTCCACATGATTGATAAGCATTTCTTCTATATCCATCTGATACAGCTGATCGCCTGACAAAATAAGTATATAATCAAAATCGTAATAAGCAAAGTTTCTTACGGATTGGCGGACTGCATCTGCTGTACCTTGAAACCACTCCATATTATTACTCGTCTGTTCTGCAGCTAGAATATCTACAAATCCATTAGAGAAATTATCAAAATGAAATGAGTTCTTAACATGTTTGTTTAAGGATGCAGAATTATACTGGGTCAAAACAAAAATCCTATACAAGCCTGAATTCAAACAGTTTGAAATCGGAATATCTATCAATCTATATTTACCACCTATCGGAACCGCTGGCTTTGACCTATCTTTGGTCAATGGGTAAAGTCTAGTACCTGCACCTCCTCCCAAGATCAGGCAAATCGTCTTTTGAACTACACTTTTAACTGGCTTCATACATACTTTAATTAAAGATTATTCAATTTATAACCCGATTTGTTATAACTCATCGCAATGATAATGAATCCTATTTAAAAATTAAAATCAAATTCAAAAATTATTAATTATTTTATTTTAACAGCCCAAAATCAGTCCCTATAATCTACTGGAATTTAGGATCATGTCTAAATTGATATTGTTTTCAATAAGGTCAATGGCCATTTTTATTTTCCATGGTGTACTACGATTTATCTTCACTTCTATCTTACTAATGCGCAATACAGAACCATAGGTATCAAATTCTGTCCTGATTAGTGGTAAGTTATTTTCTTCAATATATTTAATAGTGTGTCTATCCATTTGACCTTCTCCGGTCGCTACAATACCTGAAAGTGGACAGTTTTTTATGCCGTTGTGGTGAGCCATAAATTCTATTTTTTTGATAGCTTCATTTATAGAACGAGTAGCGACCACCAATAATAAATCTTGCGAACTCTTCAATTCTTTAAGGTCAATCAACGATCCTGCTATGATACTTTCCACTTTATTATCCACAAAATCTGCATTGTAAGTCACTACGCCCTTTACAGCTTCTGCCACAGATCTTATGAGTGGATATGCCAATGTTTTTTCGTATGGCATCAATCCCAATAACGGAAGCCCTTGGTTATCAAGCCATTTACCTACATAATGTCGCACTTTATCCATCTTTTCTGGTATCACTTTGTTTATGATGACACCTATGATGGGTACGTTTTCTTCTCTAAATAAGGAAGTTGTCATATTGAGCATATCGATCGTACTTCCTACACCACCTTCTACAATCATCACTACGCCAGCATTGAGCAATTTTGCTACTTTTGCATTTGACAAATTAGCCACACTTCCTACGCCTGGATGTCCTGTCCCTTCATATATGATGAGTTCGTTAGCTCGAGCTAGTTCTTTCTGAGCATTCAGAAGTATATGTTCTAAATCAAATTTCTCTGGTTCGTCTAGATACATCTCTGTGGCACCTGGACCGAGTATGACAGGACTGTGTAGTTCGGGTACAATTTCAAAATTGATCAAATCTGCAAACAAAATGGTGTCCTTATCAACTCTAAGATTCTGTATGTCCAGAAATTTTTGCCCTACAGGTTTACAATATCCAACTTTTAGCCCTTTTTTCATATATGTGGATACAAGGCCCAAGGTAGATGTGGTTTTGCCTACATGCTGACTTGTTGCTGCCACAAAAATATTTCTGTATTTCTGCATAATTGTTGTTGGTATATTGGTGTGTAAATAAAGTAAAATCCTGTTTAAAGTCTAAAAGTAAGTTTTCTTCATTTATGGACAAAAAAAAAGTAGTATAAATTAATATACTACTTCAAATTACAGTAGAAATTTAATATCTACTTTGCAAAAATTTAAACCTTGAGCAAATTAAGCAATCACCCAATTTAAAATATTCAAGCAAAAAGCTGTGAGAGAAGGATTCGAACCTCCAAAGGGCACTTAGCCAAAAGGCAAATTCCGAAGACCGGAATTGTGTGGTCAACCCATACCTTTCGTTTATCGCGTGATCCCTACCCCCGAGACAGGAGGGTATGTCTGCCAATTTCAACACCTCACAATGATATAATAGTTTCTTCACTCAAATATAATACACTCAGAAAAAATTACCATTGTATTTCCTTAATGTATCATCTAAAAAAGCTGTGAGAGAAGGATTCGAACCTCCACGGAGCATTTAGCTAGAGTGTATTAGGATTGAAGTAATGCCAATCCAAATACGCTGTTCGTTTATCACGTGATCTCCACCCTCGAGACAGGAGGGCATGTCTGCCAATTTCAACACCTCACAATGTTGTGGTAATTTGTAAGTTCATCAAATGAACCTTCAAATTTTATTTGTCTAATCAAAATTTCAAAAACTATTAATATTTTATCACGTTTGATGATGCAAATATATAGCCTTGCAACCCAAATGATATACTTTTTCTAACAAATAGTTCATTTATTTAGATATTATTCAATATTAAATCAATATCATTAATATCCATTCAAATTATTGCAACTTTACTCATTTCAGATTAGAAAATATCTAAAAAAAGACTTTAATCATAAAATGAAGTCAATAATTTCCAAACAGTTTAATAATTTAAATATGTATAATGATATGATTTACATAATTTTAAATAAAAATAACTTCAATCCGCCAAAATCAAACTAATCTATGATATTGCCTTATTTCGTCCTTTCCACCAAATAGCTAAGGCTAAGGAAGATATTAAATGCCACACACTCCACCATGCTGCGATCAGCGCCATACCACCCATTCCATCAAAAAAATTAAATATCAGAATAAGAGCTAATCCCGAATTTTGAATCCCCGTTTCTATGGATATAGCTTTTGCATCGTTGGAAGGTAGTTTCATTATTGAAGATGAAAAAAAGTATCCTACAGCCAGTGCAAGTCCATTATGTATCAATACAATAAAAAAAACTAGTCCTATGTAGTTCTTTAGGTTGTCCAGATTTCCAGCAACAGCTGCCACTACAAACCCTATAAAAATAAGTAAGCTCAGTTTTTTTACAAGACCTTTTATCCTGTCCACTAACTTAGGAAAAAACGTCACACAAATATAACCAAGGATGAGTGGCACTAATATTAATTGTACGATAGTAGATATCATGTTAATAAAACTAATATCAAATAAAATGTCTCCAACATGACCTTCAGGAATAAATTTGCGTAACTGTGCAAAAATAAATGGAGTAGACAAGGCACAAAATATAGTAGAAATCATCGTCAATACCACCGAAAGTGCAACATTTGCTCCTGAAAGATGTACTGCATAATTGGATACATTCCCTCCGGGGCATGCTGCTATCAATATCATACCAAGAGCAATACTATGTACAGGTTGGAATACCCAAACCAATAATACTGTAAGAATGGGCAATAGAATCCACTGAGAAATTAAACCAGACAAGACCGCTTTTTTATTTGTTAATACATAGCTAAAGTCTGATAATTTCAAATCTAGAGCAACGCCAAACATCAAAAATCCTAAGCAGATATTTAGTAAAAGTACTTGGTTTTCGTCAAAATTAATTTGGATACTGTTGATATCTGTCATCATATAAATGATTTAGAAATTTGAAAAACCTATTTTAGTTGTTAATAATTCTTGTGCTTTCATATCAGATTCTTAGCTGCCCTTAGCATTCAATATCGGACTCCGGACTAAGCGGTCTATATTTTTTTTTGCAGGACAACTACAATACCACCTCTTACTCCACCCTTTCTAGACAGATCCAATTAGATCCTACCACTTAAGACCAAAAACACTAACAAATCTAATTTCATTAAAGAATCCTCCTAAAGTTAAACCTAGCATAGAGATTTATTTTAAAAGTATTTATCTAAAATATGAATGTAAATGTAATATTGATTTGGCAAAAAGAGTTACAATAAGTAATAATTTATAAAATAAGTATATATTTGCATTTATTTTAATATGTATTCGAAGATCATATCAATGAATTCAGCTTCAATATGCCTTTTTACAAATTAACGCTCTAACATCGCAAACCATATATGATTTACAAGCAATTGCCACTTTCAATGCTTATCTCATTAGATTTTTTCCTTTGAAAGTTATAAATAAACACCACTAAATGAACATAAAAAGCAGTATAGTTCCTTCCGTAATTATACTTTCACTTATTAGTTTTTTAGCTTTTCTGATTTATGTCTATTCAGAAAAAAAAGAAACATCTACTGTTTCAAAACTTGGAAAAAAACCTGCTATAACCATCGACACTACCCTTAATAGATTAATAGATTTACAAATAAACACCAATTTACAAAAGTATAGTTGTCCAGGCGTAGCAGTGCTTGTATTAAAAAACAATGAAGTCATATTCGAAAAACAATATGGCACTAAATCACTCCTGACGAATGCACCAATAGATAAAGAGACCGTATTTAGATTAGGCTCAGTTTCAAAAGGATTTGCAGGCATTTTAGCGGCCATTCTGATTGATAAAAAGATGCTTAATCTCGACGATCCAATTGCTATGTACATTCCTGAACTCACCCTAAAAGCTAAAACGCCGGATAAAGTACTTAGAGTCAAACATATCCTTACACATACTTCTGGTCTTACCGAACATGCTTTTTCTAATCTTGTAGATGAAAATAGAGATATGCCTACTATTATCAAATATCTGAATGGCATCTCACCACGCGATAGCACAGGTAAAGCTTATGCTTATCAAAATGCTGCATTCGGTTTGATAGAAAGGGTGGTAGAAAAAGCGACCAACATGTCGTACCAAAACGCACTAGACTATTATATTTTTTCGCCTTTAGAAATGTGTGGTAGTTCGTGCACATTTGATGCGATTACTAGTACCACCAATTATAGTAGCGGTCATAAATATAATGGAAATAAATATGGATTTAAAGCTGTAGAGTTAAGTCCGCATTACTACAATGTCCCATCTGCAGGTGGTGTTAATGCGCCGATTGTAGATATGAAAAAATGGCTAGGTGCTGTCATGGGATATTATCCTTATGTTATCTCGCCGACAGCACTTACGCTTGCTTTTACGCCTTATATCAGTACTTCTGACGATGACAAATACTTTAACAAATGGCCAGAAACGATATCTTCGTCCTATGGTTTAGGTTGGAGAATAATCAAGACACAGAACAACAACTTAATTTACCATGGTGGCTTGGTCAATGGTTTCAGGACCGAAATTGCTTTTGACAAAGAGAAAAATATAGGTATTGTATTGTTGTTCAACTCTACTTGTGCTTACAGCAATTTAGCTGTACCATACTTTTTTCAGCTGCTTGAAGATTATCGGTTGAAATGTGATCTTGGATATATCGGCAGTTAGTACAAAAACTACATACCTTCTAATTCAAAAGATAAAGTTTCCCATTCTAGCATTTTTGCAGCCAAATCATCATTGAGTGATTTGTACTTTTTATTGGTCTCCATAAATTTAGGGTCGCTATAGAAATTCGGATCAGCCAATTTGATTTCTAACAATTCGATCTCACCTTCAAGCTTTTCTATACTCCTTTCGATATTTTGTATCTGTTTTTTGATTTTTTTAGCATCTTCAGAGTCTATCTTCTTGGTAGGATTAGAAACATCAACACTTTTTACACCATCCGTTTTTTGCATTTCTACATCACGCATATTGTCCAGTTTCTTTTTGCCCAAGAAGTACTCAATGTCGCCTAAAAATTCTCTAGTTTTTCCATCTTTGAATTCTACAACTTTGGATGTCAATCCAGCCAAAAACTCTCTATCATGCGATATGACCAATAGTGTGCCTTGATAATCCTTGAGCGCAGATTTTAGTATTTCTTTAGAATAAATATCCAAGTGGTTGGTAGGCTCATCGAGAATAAGGAAGTTACACGGTTTCATGATTAATGACGCCATAGCCAATCTTGCCCTTTCTCCTCCTGAAAGTACAGATACCTTTTTTTCAGCATCATCACCTGAAAATAAAAACGAACCTAGTACATTCCTGATTCTAGACCGCATTTCTTCAGGGGCTTTGTCTTCCATGACTTGCATCACGGTACTTTTCAAGTCTATCAGTTCTGATTGATTCTGAGCGTAGTACGAAAGATGCATATTGGATCCTTCTTCTATTTTGCCAGAAGTAGGTGGAAGTATTTTGGCAATAATTTTTGCCATGGTCGTTTTACCTTGACCGTTTTGACCTACAAATGCTACCCTATCTCCTCTTTCTATAGTGATATCTATGTTACTAAAAACTGTTTTATCGTCAAATGACTTTGATACATCCACAGCCCTTATCACATCTCTTCCTGATCTTGGCACTTCTGCAAATCGGATGGTCATCGCCTTACTAGACTCCACTGGAATCTCTATTCTTTCTACTTTTTCGAGTAGTTTTTGCATACTCTGAGCCATCTTGGTTTTAGTAGCACTTGCCATAAACCTACTAATGGTCTTTTCCTTTTGTGCTATATCTCTTTGTTGATTTTCGTATGCAGCAATTTGTATCGTCTTTTGTTTTTCTTTTTCTTCTAGAAATTTACTATATTTCAATTTATAATCAATAATGCCTCCCATTTCTACTTCAGCGATTCGGTTACACACATTTTCCAAAAACTGAATATCATGCGAAATAACAATGACCGTACCGAAATAATCTACTAAATAATTTTCCAACCATATAATAGATTCTATATCCAAGTGATTGGTAGGCTCATCTAGAAGTAGTAAATCAGGAGTACGTAAAAGCAACTTAGCCAATTCAATTCTCATCTTCCATCCACCACTCAATTCTGCCACTTTCTTAGAAAAATCCTTGTCTGTAAATCCAAGTCCTTTTAGGATTTTAATCGTCTCAACTTCTAATGCAGATATATCAAAATGCTCTAATCTCCCTGAAAGATCAGCAAGGTCTTCTAACATTCGGCTGTAAGAATCACTTTCATAATCTTCTCTAGTCTCTAGCTGTACATTGATATCATTCAATTGTTGTTGTAATGCGAGTGCTTCTGCATGACAAGTCATTGTTTCGTCCAAAACCGTCTGAGATTCATTGAGTTCAAATTCTTGTCTTAGATATCCCACCGTCGTTTTGGATGGAAACTCTAATCCGCCACTATCAGGGCTACTTTGACCAGCAATAATTTTAAGCAATGTGGATTTTCCAGCACCATTACGACCTATCAAACCTATCCTCTCTTTTGGACTAATCATAAAACTAATTTCATCCAGAAGGACTCTTTCACCATATTTCAGGGATATATCTCTAAGGTAATACATGTGCTATTTTTTAAGGACGAAATTATATAATTGAACTAAAATGTGATTAAGTTGATCGGCAAAGATATATCTCTAGCTATAAAGTACTAATTTAAGCTGACTGAATCAGGCATTTGCGCGATAACGGTATAGATGTTTCCTTTATTATGAAGTACTGTTTGCCACAATACAAAAGGTTTTGTTTTAAATAAGTAATTTGGGTCCATCTCATCTAATACCCATGATGGATCTTGCATCTCTTCTTCTAACTGTCCCTCTGTCCATCCTGAATATCCAACAAAAAAACGTATATTATGATCTTGTATTAAGTCATTCTCCATCAGAAATTTTAATTTTTCAAAGTCTCCTCCCCAATACACTCCAGGACATACTTCTATACTATTATCCAATAAATCACCGACATTATGCAAGTAATGAATACTGTCAACAGCTACTGGACCTCCTATAAAAACAGGTGCCTTCGATTCTGGAAAGTCAGAAATCAATGCATCTATCCTGATATCTAGTGGTTTATTGAGAATAAAACCCGTTGTTCCATGAGATTCATGTTCGCACACTAAAATAACTGATCGCTTAAAATTGGGATCTAGCATAAATGGCTCCGCTACCAGTAATGTACCTTTTTTTATAACCATGTTATAAGGTTTCAGTTTCGACAGCTCTATCTACTTTTTTGATTAGTCCTGACAACACTTTTCCAGAGCCACCTACTTCTACAAACTTTGTACACCCATCTTTGAGCATATTTTCGACAGTCTGTGTCCACTTTACTGCACCCGTTAATTGGGCAATTAGATTTTGTTTTATGACATCAGGATCAGTTTCTGGATGTGCATTTATATTTTGATAAACTGGACATGTAGGTACATTAAAATGAGTGTCCATGATGGCTTGCTCCAATTCTTTTTTAGCAGGTTCCATCAATGGGCTATGGAAAGCCCCACCTACTTCTAATTGTATAGCTCGTTTTGCACCTGCTTCTGTTAATTTTTCCATACCGGTAGTCACACCAGACAAGGAACCTGAAATAACAAGTTGGCCAGGGCAATTATAATTTGCTGCTACTACGACATCATCTATTTTTGCACAAACCTGCTCTACAACTTCATTTTCAAGTCCTAGGATGGCTGCCATTGTTCCTGGCACTGATTCACAAGCTTTTTGCATGGCTAGTGCGCGTATATAAACTAATTTTAAACCGTCTTCAAAACTTAATGTGCCATTGGCTACCAAAGCTGAAAACTCACCAAGCGAATGGCCAGCTACAGCATCAGGTGTGACTGTAGCATTTGCTCTTAATGTGGCGATGGCATGTACAAACAATGCGGGCTGCGTTATTTTCGTTTGTTTCAGTTCCTCTGCAGTACCATAAAACATCACTTTAGACAATTCAAATCCAAGGACTGAATCTGCTTTATCAAATATTTCTTTAGCTACTTCATTGTTTTCATAAAGTGTAAGTCCCATTCCTTCGAATTGAGCTCCTTGGCCCGGAAATACAAATGCTGTCATATTTTATTTTAAAATTAAACTTAAAAATTCATTTCTTGTCTCCAAATTTTTGAATTCACCTGTAAATGCTGAAGTCGTAGTAGAAGAGTTTTGCTTTTGTACGCCTCGCATCATCATACACATATGTGCCGCTTCTATGACGACTGCTACACCCAGTGGCTTGAGCGCATCATCTATTGCATGCAGAATTTCATGAGTCATTCGTTCCTGAACTTGTAACCTCCTTGCAAAAACGTCTATTACTCTTGGAATTTTGCTCAATCCTACGACATATCCATTTGGTATATAAGCAACATGAGCTTTACCAAAAAACGGAAGTAAATGGTGCTCACACAAAGAATACAATTCTATGTCTTTTATGATGACCATCTCACTATAATCTTCTTTAAACAGTGCAGATTTTAATATCTCACCTGCATCTTGATCATAACCTTGTGTTAAAAACTGCATTGCCTTTGCAGCTCTTTCAGGCGTCTTAGTAAGCCCATCACGATCCACATCCTCTCCCAGCATAGATATCATCTCGGTATAATATCCACTGATTTTTTGTGTGATTTGCTCATCAAAGCTTTCTTTTTTGGTATATGCCATGTTTATTTATTTTTCGCCGTAATACTCGGCATAAATGGTATCTGTCTCTTGAAGCTTGATACAGTGCAACTTACAATCTTTAATATGTGGCTCTAATTGTTCCCAAATTAAAACTGCCATGTTTTCTGTTGTAGGCATCATACCTTCAGGCAAAAAATCTATATCTAAATTCAGGTTACTGTGATCTAACTTATCAGTTACTACTTCTCTGATAATTTTACTCAACTTTTTTGCATCGTGTACAAAACCTATGACAGGATCCGGTGTACCTTTTACAGTGACGTATAAGGTATAATTGTGACCATGCCAGTTTTTATTAGCACACTTACCAAAAAAAGCGAAATTTTCATCTTCCGACCATTGATTGATCCAAAGCTTATGCGCTGCATTAAACTTCTCAACCCGGGTCAAATAAACAATTGCCATATTATTCATTCAAAATTGGCCGCAAAAATACAATATTTTGGTGAGATCATTAACTGAAATCTTGTGATTCTTCATTTTTAGTCTTCCTTTTAAAATAGATTGACCATTATTTATCTT
The DNA here is from genome assembly GCA_035299145.1 of Saprospiraceae bacterium. Classification (GTDB taxonomy): domain Bacteria; phylum Bacteroidota; class Bacteroidia; order Chitinophagales; family Saprospiraceae; genus OLB9. Next base: position 15,266 of record DATGWZ010000016.1, on the reverse strand, counting down.
ACAATTTTCATTGAAAAAATTATTTTTTTGAATTTAATCGCAAAATTATGTTAAAATCAATATTATTTTTATGAATAAAATCAACATTTTCTTCCACAATTATACAAAACAAATAGACAATGACAATAACAACAAGATTTAACACAAATACAACACACTGATTTAGTTAATATTATACAAAAATACATTCGATTCATTATTCATATTACGATTATTCATATGTTATTTGATTACATTTTTGTATTTGCTCACCTTTCATAATGATTGCATCTTTGTATTATGAAAGGGAGTAATTAATACTTCTACTTCAAACTGGTTAAAGAATCAGTCAGAAAATTCAGATATGTTCATGGGATTAAAAAACAAACGGAAAATGGGTTGATCGCTTTAAAATTGAGTAATCAACCCATTATTCCGACTATCTGAATCACAAATTAGGAATTGAGTTTTGGTTATAAAAGAGATTGGATGTGTGAGCGTGAGATACTCACATATCGTTAAAAGTTTTGGAAATGTTCGTGGGATCACAAGATCAAAAAAATGGTCGTCTGTTAAGATGACCATTTTTTTTTGTCCTATACTGAGTCAGATTACTTTGTCATATTGAATACAAAAAAGGGGCACTGAATTTACATTCAATGCCCCTTTTTATTTTAAGAATGAAAGATGTGTTTATTTGATATTCAACATCTTCATTGTTTTAACCTCATTGTCAAAGATAAGATCATAGATCAATATCCCGCTTACACCCAATTGTTCGTTTTGCAACTTGATCGATTGTTGACCTTTCACAAAATGATTTGTTGAAGTGTAAACCATTCTACCAGTAATGTCTCTAACATGAAGAGTCACTTCACCAGATTGTGGTATATTGAAATTAATAGATGTTTCATTATTCCATGGATTCGGTGTATTGCCATAGACTTCAAAAATTTCGCTCGAATTTCTTGTAAACTGAAGCCCTAGACTTCTCGTTTCCAATGAATTATTGTAATACTCTGCATTAATGACTGCGATATCTTTAGAAAGATGTCTTGCAACAGTAGAAGCTGTATTTGCACGAAGTACTAAGTCAAATAACTTGTCTCCTTGTTGTACAGAAATTCCGTTCTGATCTGACCAAGAGATAACTACATAACCATTCACAAAGTTATAATGGTAATCTTCGATGCCTAATACGCCATCTCTTAGCACCACATCTGAAGCATCATTAACTTTGATCGCAATTTGGAATCCAGTTAATGATTCAGCTTGACTTGCTGTCACAGGAATGATATTGTCACCATTAACGGTGTAAACATCTTCCACATTAAGTGCAAAACCATTTGTTCTACTTGTCACATCATTATCAGCAAACTGAGTTTTGTAACTTGCATTGACATCTCCTATTTTGACGCCGATCCAGTTTACAGCCATTGTTCTATTTAGATTATCAATATGGTACTGCTCAGTAAATGGTGTAAGGAATGGATCTTTTGGATCAGGGAATACAAATCCTCTATCGACCATTCTCCAACTTTCATTACTTGGGAATTGACTATAAATACCCAAAATCAATTTTCTAAGTTGAACAATATCCGCTGCTGTCACTCTATCATCTTTATTGATATCCGCTGCTATAATTTTGTACGGAGAATTTAACACTTCTGTTTTCAGTATATGTCTTTGGATATAAACCAAATCGAGCGTACTCACACCTTCCGTAGGATTGATATTTTTCTTAGGTACAACATCATATTCTCCACCAGGCAACATATCAGGGAATGAATATAATCCATTCTGATTACTAATGTTTGCTGGCATATTACTACCCATCAATTCGACTTTTACACCTGGTACGTTCTGCTGCGCTTCTGTTTTAACAGAACCAACTAGATTAACTAAGTTATTTGGACATAAATCATCTGGATCCACTGGAGTAATCAAGGTTGTACATGAGTCAATCAATACACCGTCTCCCCAGAAATATATGGTCGTAGGTATATCTAAGAATACTTGACTACAGTTATAAACCCTGATAGTGTCAAAAATATCGAGTGGACTGAATGAAGATGTCACTTCCAACATACCATCACAATTTCCTATAACTGTGTAATGATCAAAAGAAATATCTATCGCTTCTAAGTCATCATTGATAGGAGGGAAAGTTTTCACACAATTAAAACTTACTGGCAATGTATCTAAAACTTCAATTGTAAATACAAGGGTATCAAATGAATTATTACAAGCTTGGAATGCTGTAAAGACAACTTCAGTAATGCCTACTGGATATTCATCTCTAATGTTTAAACTTCCATTATTGTTATAATCATTATTTAACTCAAGATCACATCCTTGTGCAGTGTGTAATCCGTTAGGTAAAAATGCAGTACAGCTTCCTGGTTGAACATACAAAACGGTATCTAATGGTCCTAAAATTATAGGCTGTTCTGCTCCTACAAATATGGTTTGAATACCCGTAAATCTACCGTTGTTTGTTCCAGGTACCAATTGGCATGAATCTATAACCGTCCATGTTCTGATAACAGTATCTAAACATATGGTATCTGGTACTACGTGATCATCTGTAAATGATATAAAGATATTAGAACAATCTGCGTCTGTTGTATTTACTTCTACCATTCCAGATACATCCACTGAGATACCACTACACACGAATACGGTTGTATCCGCAGGGAATGTAATATCTGCTAATGTAACTGGGTTATTATTTTGGATAGTGATCAACTGTACACATTGTACTGAATTACCACTATTGTCAGTAGCTGTAAAAGTACGCGTTATTTGTCCCACGCTACAGTCGTTGATATTTGCTATGACAAGTTCAGAAATCTGTAAGTTATTTGGACAATTGTCAATTGCAGTAGCTACACCATAAACGGACAGCGGCGCATCAGGATTAAATGTACTGCAATTGACAGTTACATTTGCTGGGCAAGATATCGTTGGCGGAATATTATCTACTACTGTTACATCTGCTGTACATCTAAGCGTATCATTTGTATTTGTATTAATAACTGTCAAAGTTACTTCTATGACCCCTACATCATTACAGAAAAATTCATTAGGTGTTACTTCCGCCATTAAGTTCGTACATGAACCATTTGTACCTGTACTAATATCTTCAGGATCTATAGATACAGATCCATTTGGACCTAGGAATACAGTAATATCCTGAGTAGTACAAACTAAAGTATCTGTGTCTACGGTTACTGTCGCTGATGCACTATCAGTACAACCATTTGTACTAGTAACAGTAACTGTATATGTTTGATCTACTAAAGGAGATACAGTAATTGCTGCTGTAGTAGCATTTGTGCTCCATAAGTAAGTACCACCACCACTTGCGGTTAATGTGGTAGCTTCTCCTGCACATATGGTAAGGTCACCAGTGATAACTGCTATTGGATTTGGATTAACAGTTACTAGTACACTTGCAGTTGCAGTACAACCATTAATATCCGTTGCTGTGACTCTATACGTTGTGTTTGCTGGAGGTACAGCTGTTATTGCAGCAGTAGTCTGCCCTGTGTTCCATAAATAAGTGACTCCACCTGAAGCAGTCAATAATGTACTTCCACCTTCACATACTGTAGGAGTGCCTGCGATGGATACCGTAGGTAATGGATTGACTATAACTGTTCTAGTACCTGTATTTATACATCCGTTTGCATCTGTACCTGTCACAGTATAAGTTGTCGTAACTTGTGGTGAAACTGTAATGGATGCAGTGGTTTGATTTCCTGGACTCCATACATAGGACACGGCACCAGAAGCAGTCAAAGTAGTAGACTCACCTCTACAAATAGTATTATCGCCTACAACCTGTATGGTAGGTAGTGGATCCACTGTGACCAAAACACTTGCGGTACCAGTACATCCATTTCCATCAGTAGCTGTGACTCTATAGGTGGTATTAACCACAGGATTAACCGTAATTGCCGTTGTGGTCTGACCAGTATTCCACAAATACGATGATCCTCCTGAAGCTGTTAATGTAGTATTGGTGCCAATACAAATCTTATTATCACCCACTATACTTACATTAGGCAATTGGTTTACTGTGACTTGTCTACTAGCAGTGGCGCTACACCCATTAACATCTGTAGCTGTAACAGTATATGTCGTTGTGACTAGCGGACTCACGGTGATAGATGATGTAGTAGCCCCGTTACTCCATAAGTAAGAGAAATTACCTGACGCTGTTAGCGTAGTAGATTGATTTCTACAAATTATATTAGTACCCGAAACTGTAAATTGAGGTAATGGACTTACTGTAACTAATCTAAACGCAGTAGATGTACAACCTTGAGTTGATGTTACTGTCACAGTATAGCCAGTATTTGTCGTAGGACTTACTGTAATCTGTGATGTAACTGCACCTGTACTCCATAAATACGTACCACCACCTGAAGCGGTAAGTGTGGTAGAACCACCATTACAGATATTATTCCCTGTAATTTGCGCATTAGGCAATGGATTTACTGTAACAGTAATATTTGCTGATGCTGTACATCCTATTTCGTTTGTAACTGTTACGGTATAAGTTGTATTTACGATTGGCTTAACGGTAATGGCAGCCCTTGTATCTCCTGTATTCCATACATATGAAGTACCACCAGTTGCTGTCAAAATCGTTGAATCGCCTCTACAGATTATATTATCTCCAGTTATTGCTGGTGTAGGAGCATTTTCTACACATATTAATTCGCATATATCTGAATCATTATTGTCTTGAACATCTACTACAACTTCACAGAAGTCAGTTCTTCCATTACAGTCATGTACCCACAATTCTACTACATTTACTAATCCAACATCAAAACAGTCAAAGCATCTCAATGTATCATTTACATCAGCTGAGAAGCTATATCTCAATGGCTCAGTACAACATAAACTCGAACTGCTCGCATTTAATGATGATGCTACAACACAAGCTTTTTCTATATCAGCTTCACCGTCGCCATCTATATCCCATGGATTAATAGCCACACTGATAGCATCTAGACATACCGCTTGTGGTTTATCATTATTTCTTACTAAGACTAATTGATCTCTTGCTACTACATTTCCACAAGCATCTTCAAAAGACCAAGTCACTTTGTGTAAACCTACCGGATAGGTCGCATTAACGATAGATGCTATATGGCCTAATCCTGTATTCGTAATTTGGATAGATCCATCATTAAATAAATCTACTTTGTATGACCATCTCAATTTATTATTAGGCGTACATAGATCTCTACCTGTTACAGAAAGATTCACAATACCATCTATACAATTACCTTCTGCGGTAAGGAATGTATCAATAGGTGCAACTGTGCCTACAAAAAATGGTGGAACAGTATTATTAACTTTGATGACTTGTTGGAATGTATATGGAACATAACTTTGACCCAATCTTTCCATTTCGCACCAGTCAATAACCGTCCATGTTCTTAATATTTTGTAACAAGCTCCAGTTACAAATGTAAATGTTTGATCTGAATAAGTTGCCGCTGCCATGCCACAAGCAGATTGTGTGATTTCTGGATAGTCATATGGCGGATCTAAGTTTTCTGGCAATAATTCATCTACAGAACATCTATCAGATACTTCAAAATCTAATGGTTTTACAACATCTGTCAATGGATTAAAGAAATCATTGTTTTCTACCGTAATGATTTGACTACAAGGTACTGAACTCGTACCATCTGATGCTACAAAATTTCTTTGGATATATCCTACCCTACATGAATTCAAAACATACACAGGAGCTAACTCTCTTACAGTAGCACCACAAGCATCTATAGCTGTTGCAGTACCATATTGAGTTAAATCTACGCCTGTAAATATTTCTGTACAATCTACAGTTACATCTGCAGGACAAGTTATCTTTGGTGCATGTTTATCTTGTATTTCTACACTTACCATACAAGAATTGCTATTACCATTCGTATCCCAAACCCTTAGAGCAACCATTATGGTGTCTCCTGCATCTGAACAATCGAAATCTATACTCGGTAAATAGTCCTTATCTGGAATATTTCCAGGTCTTACCATTCTTGCTATTTTCATACTATCTATACCACAGCCATCATAACTTCCGTCATTTACATTTTGTGGATAAAGGTATGCTTCGCCATTAGAATTTAAACCTACTACAATCTCTCCTTTACATATTACAGTTGGAGCTGTTTTATCTTCTACCGTTATTACAAAGGTGATTTGACTACTGTTTCTACATTCATCATATGCAGTATATCTAATGACATTATCTCCTACAGGCAAAGTTACTAAAGCAGGTGATGTTTGGTTTTGAACAAATCCACCTGGATAAGTTACATCCACTTCTAATACATTAGTACATGAATCTGTCACAACTGCAAGTGGCAATGTTATATTTGCTTCACATGCATTGTAAGATGCAGTAGAGACAGTAAAATCTTCTATGGCCTCTATGACTGGTGAAATAGTATCTGTTATTTCTATGACTTGAACGAAAGATCTAACTTCTCCATCTGAACACCATTGCTCATAGACCGTCCAATTTCTCATTATTTTTTTAGTACATCCTATATTACTAAATTCCACATCAGTATATCCTGCATACAAGTTACATATCGGAGCAAATGTAGGATATAGTGGAATTCCAGCTAACGTAGGTACACCTGCAACTTCTACAGATGGTCTACCAAATTCATCCTTTTCATATCTATCACATATTAAAACCGAATCATTGACCATAGTAAGACTATTAGGAAAACGCAACAAGTCTAAATCTGGTCTCTCTACACTTATACGCATAGTACATAACTCAGATTTATTTCCCCATTTGTCAGTCGCTTGGTATACTCTATCGATATATTTTACAAAATCTACATTACATGTCAATGGTGTAGCGGTTTCGCTTACTATGATATTCGTCACATCACCATCACAATTATCCCTTTCAAATGGGCCCTCATACTCATCTACTTTGTAACATGGCAGTATAATATCTCTACATATAGATACAGGCGCATATTTATCTTCTACTTTTATACTAGACCAACAAGAGTTACCGCCACAACCTTCTATAAGTTTTGCCATTACAGTAGTACCGACGTGATCATTAGTCAATGTAGCATTTGGTATGACATTACCATGTACATCTGTCAGCATCACTACATATGGAGATGATGAAGGAAGTGGGCCCGCAACTAACATTGATGGTGTCACCACGATTGCACAGTCTCCATCCAACGATACATTTGTACTACCTAGACAAGCAATTGCACTAAAATCTGCAACACCTAACGCAACTGTAATTTCAGCTGGCGCAAAACAACCGGATGCCAATGCAGCATGTACAATATGCTCACCATCTCCGTAAGTGCTCCAGTCTATAGATATTTGATTTGCTGTTGCACCCGCTAAAGTATCACCATCTACTAACCATATATAAGGTCCTACAGCACCATTTGCAGATGCAGCATAACTTGCCAATGTATTTGAACAAAGTGATAATGGTCCATTAATGCTTATTGCATCAAGATTACAAACACCGCTTGGTGCTGTCAACTGCTCTAAATCACCAAATTTATTTCTAAGCCTTACTGAATATCCTTCACCATCTAAATGTATAGCATTTAATACATAAATGCTGAATCCTGGTGTCGTATGAGGCAATTCTTCTAGTAAATATCCATCAGGAAGGGCGATCGGCACAGCAGGTGGTAATCCACTAGTCTCGTCAAATAGACCCAAAGATGATTCTACAAACCACTCTTCTCCTGAAAGACTCACGATCGATAATCTCATTTCAAATTGTCCATTATCTGGAGTTGTTCCTACCCTACAAGAGAAACAAGGTACATATTCATTAGGGACTAATACAGCCACTTGATCTTGTGAAAAATCATCTTCAATGATAGATGACAAAAGTGGCTCAGTGTCGTTATTACTATTAAAATCTGGATTAGAATCTACATCAAAACTTGATATATCTCTGCCTAAATGATCAAATACTGATGTGATCTCAGCCATATTCATAATCGCAGATGGCAATTTAATGTCCTCATTGATTTTTATGGTGATTTGGGTGGTAAATGATTGACCAGGCTGAAGATTGCCAGAGAAAGTTATTTCTTTTTCTGCATACAAACCATTCTTCGTCCAACTGTCATCTGCCAAAGTAGTACCTTCTGGGAGGTAATCCACCAAAGAAACTTTAGAAGCAGCTAATCCACCTTCATTTCTAACGACCAAATCAAAAACTACTAAATCTCCTGGTTTCACCCTTCTTTGTTTAGTGACTTTCGTGAGTGAAAGATCTACTAAATCAAAATTAACAACTGCAGGATCATGATCATCCTCATCCAAGTCACCATTGTCATCTACATTGTTGTCGGTGCCGGTATTGGGATGGCCTCCTTTATCATTTGTAACATCAGTGTCTGGTGTTGAATCAAAATCGTATCCACTCGCTAAGCCATCACAACTACTACTAGAAATTTCAGCATAGTTTGTAACTTGTGATATAACTGCATCTTTTTTAACTTGATATATAAGTTTTATATCTCTACACTCACCTTGCAATAATACTTGGTTTTCTGTATAACTTACTTTGGTTAAATCTTGAGAAATATTCCATCCAATATTTAAAGACGGATTAAATTCAAATTCATTGTTGATATAATTTGTTACATCAAACCCCATAGCATCAGCAGTACCTTGATTACAAATCGTGGTAACAAACATGATATCTGAACTGGATGTATATATCTTTTCAGTATCTACTCTATGTAACAATGCTAAATCGCAAATATTTGGAATGGCAATAGCTTCGCCGTCTTCCAAGGTATTTAAGCATCCTCTGATATCAGTAGAGATATTTCCTAATGCATCTGTTATAGACAATATTTTTGTTTCTAATCTGAATACCCTACTTTTTTCTGATTGGTCAAATTTGAGAGACAGCAAAATAGAACCAATTTCATTTGGTGACAAGTTAGCATCTATACTAGCTCTAAGCAACCCATTTTCTAATGTCCAATCACTATTCAACTCAGGAATAAATATAAATCCTTTCGGTAATTTTGCTTGAATGTCAGCACCAGAAATAATGGTACTTCCTTGGTTCAATAATGAAATTTCAAATAAAATGTCATCATTAACTTTGATACCATTATTATTTACTACTGTATTTTCAATTTTCACCCTACATTGACCAGATGGTAATAATCCTATATCAAAGGTATGTTGCGTATTGTTTACCTGAACATTGATTAATCCATTATTACAAATTTGACTATTAAGAGCTGCGTCACTATCTACTGCGACAAAGCCACTTACTTTAGGTGTCAATGTATAATATGCGCCATTTATAATATAACTATTTGCATTCGCACTATAATGGGATGCATCGATAGTGATGAAATAATTTCTATTTCTCTGAAGCCCTTCAATTACATTCTTATTGTTAAATACATAATTTCCGTTGACATCAGTAACAGTTGAAGCCAAAACACCACAGTTCTCATCTAATAAGTTGATGGTAATGCCGCCGAATCCTTTTTCATTGGCATCCTGTATACCATTTCCATTGGCATCATTCCATACAAGATTACCAATTTCTATCTCAGGCAAACCACAAGTAGCGATAATCTCACCAAAACCTGTAGCCTTACCGAAAGCTATATTTATATCTCTAGTATATAATTCCTTGGATCCATCTTTTGCACCTGTTTGTGTATTATATCTATGTAATCCACCTGAATAGGCATTTACTTCTGGATCGAATACTGCAGCTACAACAGAATTGGTACCTGGCATTACAAAAATGCTACCAATCGCAGTCTCTGAATGATATAATGGATCAGTTATCCAATGGTCGTAACCAAAAAATTCACCACCACCTGGGCCTTGGCCATTGCCTATTCCAGTTCCTGACAGTGTACCTGCTTTTCCATTATTTTCCAATTGCCATGTACCATTATTATTCCAAACCATCAATAGATCTGGTTTTTGCTCATCAAGTCTATTCGTTGATGGTTTACAATATCTATGACCTAGTCTGTCCGATAATGAAAGTAACATATTACCATCATCCGTAAAATCGATATCGGTCAACCAATGTGATTGCCCCAACCCATCAAATGGAAAGTCATACCAATATCCTTTGATATAATTTGTTGTGAACACCAGTTTAAATCCACCTGTTGTTGGTTCAAATTCATAAACATTTGCTGATGAAGATGCGTCTGACTTAGCCGTTTCTGCTGTACAAGTAACACCTACATAAATTTTACCTCCATGATATTTTAATGCAAATGCTCTATATTCACCATTAGCACAACCAGGATCTGGTATTTGATACGAAACTGTATTAGCTGCTGTCGGTGTCACAGTTGGCAATTTCACCAAGGTATTATTGAATAAATTGACTACATACAAATATTTTTCATCTGGTGATGTTACCATAGCACCCAAACCCATTTTTCCTACTTGTGCACCATAAGCACAATGAGCTACGTCTGTAACGGACAAAGTCCCTACTGGTTGACCCAAGGTAGAGAGTTTAGTAAAAAGTGACGTTGAAAAACCATTTCCGGATGGTATAGTCCTAAATATGGCGTCATGCCCCGATGGTGTCAAACCCGCATATTGTTTAACAAATGAAGCAGAAAATATTTCTTTGGTGCTATTCTTCCAAGCCAATCCCCAAATAGAACCGGTCTCGCCATGTGCGGCAAGTTTTCTAGGGGGTGATGCACTATTAAATCCATAGGCTATTCCTACGATCGTTGCCTCACTTTTATTTGTATTTGTTTTACCTTGGACAAAACACGTTGTGACAATCTCTGTTTTTTCGTTACAGAAATTTTCTTCGGAGACTAATCCGAAACTGACACTACAAGCTGGTACTTGCACAAACTGAACAGACGAACCATTGTCAGCACCCATCAATGATGATGACTGACTATTCGAATGGTTAAATATCAATTTGACCATTTGCCCATCCGTTAGATTGGAAAATGAAAAAGTTCCAGTCTGCCCCGTAGTAGCACTGCCTACTAAAGCACCATTTTGATCATAAGCTTGTACCAAAACATTGGCAACGCCTATATCACTTGGATTAATCAGGCCATTGTTATTTGCATCTGCAAACACAATACCATCAATGGTACCTTTGGCGGTTACACATTGACTAAAAATCTGTTGGGGAGAAAAGGAAAATAGGAATAAGGCTATTATATATATATAATAGCGAGGCGCCAGGATGTGGCACGGGTTAACGTTACTGTTTTTCATTTTTTTGACCTTAGTTTGAAATAAAAGTAATAAATATAAATATCTCCCTGCATGACCGAAAAATAGCAGAGAAAAATTCAACCAAATGTGATGGACAACAGACTGCGCGACCGAAAAATAGCAGTCAGCTATCGCTGATAATTATTACTGTTTTGTGTGGGATAGTCCTATTTACATTGCGATTAAAGCACTGTGACTTCAGACTATGGGGCAAATATATAAATTAATAATAATATGTTGTATCTTTTTTATTAAAAATATTTTTTTTCTTAATATGTTATAATAACACAATGTAGTGAATGAGTACTTAAATCTTCATTTATACATTTAAAAATATCCTTATATTTGATGTAGTATTTATTACTATTTTCATACCATCAGGTATAATTAAATTAGAGTATATTAAAAAAAAATCTTAGCGCATGTTTAAAATTTTTCTTAGTTGCTAATCAATAGATTATGGTTCTAACGATAAAAGAATTAAAGAGTTTAGCCTGTCTGCCGGCTATGTAATAGAAAGGCAGGTGAACTAAACGATGAGATTATTTTGAAGTCAGGTTCATAAGGTATTGATTATAAGGCAATAAAAACTCAAACATACTCTTAGTTGCTAATCAATAGATTATGGTTCTAACGATAAATGAATTATAGCATTTAGTGAACTAAACAATGAGATGGTTTTGAAGTCAGGTTCATAAGGTCTTGATTATAAGGCAATAAAAACTTAAACATACTCTTAGTTGCTAATCAATAGATTATGGTTCTAACGATAAAAGAATTAAAGAGTTTAGCCTGTCTGCCGGCTATGTAATAGAAAGGCAGGTGAACTAAACGATGAGATGGTTTTGGAATCAGTTTCATAAGATATTGATTATAAGGCAATAAAAATTTAAACATACGCTTACTTTGTCATATTTAATTCTAATTTTGCGCCAAATTTTAGTTATTATGTCAATGCTCACTATCAAATTAAAAAAAGGTAAAGAAATTTCACTTCTGAGAAAACATCCTTGGGTATTCTCTGGGGCGATTTCATTTATACCCAAAGGTATTTCAGATGGTGACATAGTCAATGTAGTAGCATTTAATGATGATTTCTTAGGTAAAGGACATTACCAAGGTGGTGGATCTATTGCGGTCAGAATTATCACCTTTGAAGAAAAAGATATTGACCAAAGATTTTGGGATGGTATTATCCAAAATGCAAAAAAATATCGTGAAAGTTTAGACTTGACTACTTCTGCAACAACAAATACATACAGGCTCGTACACGGAGAAGGTGATGGTATACCTGGTTTAATTATTGATATCTACAATGATATTGCGGTTATTCAGTGTCATTCCATTGGTGTACATAAAGATAGTCCTACCATCAGCAATGCTATTAGTAATAATTATGGTTCAAAGATAATCGCGATCTATATAAGGAGCAAAGATACACTCCCTGACCAATATGGCTCTGCAGTGGAAGATAGGTATACATTGGGAAATAAGGAAGAAACTGTTGTTATTGAAAATGGAGCAAATTTTAAAATAAATGTCATCACAGGTCAGAAAACTGGTTTTTTCCTTGATCAAAGAGAGAATAGGTTATTATTACAAGCATTTTCCAAAGACAAAAGCGTATTAAACTGTTTTTGTTACACAGGTGGTTTTTCTATATATGCTTTGTTAGCCGGCGCTCAAGTGGTTGATTCTGTTGATATCTCACAGAAAGCAATGGATCTTTTAGAAGAAAACCTGTTATTAAATAGTTTTGAAGGTTCACACAACTCTTATTGTGCTAATGTCATGCATTTCTTAGGAGATGAGTCACTACCTTTATATGATGTGGTTATAGTAGACCCACCTGCATTTGCAAAAAGTATCCACAAAAGACACAATGCCGTACAAGCATACAAAAGACTAAATGCACTTGCTTTCAAAAAAGTCAAAAGCGGTGGCTATCTATTTACCTTTTCCTGCTCACAAGTGGTCGGTACTCAATTATTTTATGATACAATTGTAGCTGCTGGTATGGATGCGGGTAAAAGTGTTCGAGTTGTAAAATCTTTAAGTCAAGGTCCTGACCACCCTGTGAATCTTTTTCATCCCGAAGGTCATTATTTGAAAGGATTGCTACTATACGTGGAGTAGTATAAAAAACTAATGGAGCTGTAACTTGTTTGCAACCATTGTCTTTTGGAGCTGTAAATTCATTTGCGACAACTTTCTATTGGAGCTGTAAAGTTGTTTGCAACAATCAGCTTACCAGCGACCTTTAGCCAATCCGCTTATTCCACCACTATCCCATACAAATCATATTCTTCTGCATCGGTAATTTCAATATTTGCAAAGTCTCCAAGTCTAACATATTGGTCTTTAGCATCTACAAGTACCTCATTGTCTACTTCAGGTGAATCATACTCGGTCCTACCTACAAAATATTCTCCTTCCTTACGGTCAAACAATACTTTCATTAGTTTGCCCACACGCTTTTGATTATGCTCAAAAGAAATAGACTGTTGAATATCCATTATCCTATTAGCTCTCTCAGCTTTATCTTCTGGAGAAACATCATCTGCAAATAAATAACCAGAAGTATCTTCTTCATGTGAATATTGGAATACACCTACCCTATCAAACTTCATTTCTTCCACAAAATCACATAGATCTTGAAACTCTTCCTCTGTCTCACCTGGAAATCCAACTAAAAAAGTTGTTCTTATGGCAATATCTGGTACTACAGTCCGTGCATATTCTATTAATTCCTTCTGCTCTTGTCTAGTGGTCTGCCGTTTCATCCTTTCCAAAACCGTATCTGAAGCATGTTGTAGGGGAATATCTAGATAATTACAAACTTTGGGTTGCTTTGCCATTGTATCAAAAATCTCTCGTGGAAACTTACTAGGGTACGCATAATGTAATCTAATCCATGTAATTCCTTCTACTTCACACAAAGCATCTAATAACTCAGGTAGAGCTCTTTTTTTATACAAATCCAAGCCATAATAAGTTAATTCTTGTGCAATAAGTACCAATTCTTTTACACCTATAGATGCAAAATGTTTAGCCTCAGTTACCAAAGACTCAATGGTGCGAGAGATATGTTTGCCTCTCATCAATGGGATAGCACAAAAAGAACAAGTACGATTACAACCTTCCGAAATTTTCATATAAGCAAAGTGCTGTGGTGTTGTAAGCGACCTTTCACCTATAAGGTCATGTTTGTAATCGGCGTTTAACTTCGCCAACAAACCAGGTAATTCCAAAGTTCCAAAATAAGCGTCTACTTCTGGAATTTCCTTTTCTAAATCATCTTTGTATCTCTGTGACAAACACCCAGTCACATATAGCTTGTCTATGCCGCCATTTGACTTAATTTCTGCGTACTGCACAATGGTATTGATCGACTCTTCTTTTGCAAGATCTATAAATCCACATGTATTGATGATAATGACATTTGCATCTTCATTGCTATCATGAATAACATCATAGTCATTTGCTTTTAGCTGAGTAATCAGGTTTTCAGAATCTACTAAATTTTTAGAACAACCAAGTGTGATCACATTTACTTTGTCCTGACGAAGTGTTTTTGTCTTCATGAAATGATTTAAAGTGCAAAAGTACAATGTTACATGCGGAAACTCAAAGATACATCTATAAAAAAGCAAGTATTTAGCAGTACTTATATAAATAAAAAAAGCCCCCCTCCAATTACTTGGAGAGAGGCCATCCCAAAAACCGATTTATCTCTAACTCAGTTCCGAGTTATATCATGCTTCGATTACTCGATGATGATCATTTTCTTAGTAGCTGTGAAGTCACCGCTTACTAATGTGTAGTAAAGAACTCCGCTAGTTCCAAGTTGTGCAGTAGTGAATATTTCACTATTGTAACCTTTCACTGCATCGATGTTTCTTACTGTCACTAATTTACCAGTTACATCGTATACACTCAAGCTTGCTTTCGCTGCACTTGGCATATTGAAGCTTACTGTTGTTTGACCTTTG
>DATGWZ010000015.1:0-212143 GCA_035299145.1 Saprospiraceae bacterium | reverse complement strand
GCAATTGCGGAGCACCGTTCATTCTCGTTACAAAATGCTTTTTCTATTGCCATTTTTAGTCATTCTTTTAAATTTTGTAAATGTTGGGCAATAGACGCACTTTTGCAACTTCATTCACTATTGCTGTTTTTTGAACAAAGGCCTCCGAAATAATACATCACCAAATGAATAGCTGACGTTTTCAGCAGATACTATTTAATTTATAAGTCCATCAAAAATGTTTTAACATCCTTATTAGCTCGAACAGTTTTCGCTTCTTAACGCCATTTTATGAAGTTTTGACTAAAAATGAAAAGGACGGTCGATAATGCATCTGGACTTGAAGATAACAAAAATGTTCATTATTGTAAGTGTGTATTAAAATATTGGTAATCAATGTATTAAGTGAATTGATTAAAGCTTTTGCTATAAATGATAGCAATAAAAGTTCAGATTGTCATTGACAATTACCAAATAGAAAACTTTAGAAATGGCAAATTACGTTATATGAAAGTTGATTACTATTGGATAATAATTGTTTTTAACTTTAGTTTTGTATTTCATTGTTATATTTGCTGTTGAGATCGTGACAAGATTTGGTTAAAAACTTAAAACGATATCACATTGGATAAATAATTATTATTAGAACAAATAAAAATGAAACCACCAAGCTCAGAAAAAATACGTCAGCAAGTGAATGTCTTTTTAGATATGGAATATGTTAATTCCCATATCATGATGACAGAAATGCGTAAACTTGGTTTTAGTGATGAAGAAAGTATGGAAGTGTTAGAACTATATAGTGATCGAAATAATCAAAGATCTGACAAAAAAATTATAGAGATCAAGGAGAAAAATGAAAAAAAGGAAAAACTAGAATTAGCTAATCAAAACTTGTTGGACTTTGTCGCAGTGTTTGCTGGATTAACATGTTTTGTAATTTCAGCTATGAGTTTATACTCATTTTGGGCAATGGTTATATTAGTCATAGCAAGTGTTATTGTTGGATATAGGCTATCAAGTGACATGCCATTGGCTGGGATTGTAGGCATTTTAGTTTTTTGTTTATTGAACAGTTATTTTATGCCGATGTACATGGAGTCAAGAGAGCGGGTTTTTAAAATAGAAGGCTACATTATTTTTGGTGCACCTGCTATTCCTGCTTATTTGTTGTATTATGTGATCCGACAATTGGGAGGGAAAGGGAATTAAGTAATAAAAATACCTAAAGGTCAGGGCTACACTCTTTAAATTTCGTTTAAAATAAATTTCTATGGAAATGTCAAAGCTAATGCTCCTTTTTAACTGAATTTGGCATAACATATTTAGAGACGTAGCATCGTATTCTTACAAAGCTATAACATGCTAAACTTCAGGGATACACCCCTTATAATTCTAATGTTATTGTTTTTTAAGGCGATTTCATATATAACAGTTCTAATTTTAACTCTAAAAGTAAGTCTACTTCGGAAACAATCAAAATTTGATGATCAACCGTTTTAATCCCAATGACCTATAGTAAATCGTTGGTTTTCAATCTAAATAAAAGATATTGATTTCCTTTTTTTGTCAAATACTTTGTGGAGTAGACTGATTGTTGGAATTTTTGACTTTTTCGAATTGTTTAGTAATTTTTAGATACAAAAATGTAATCATTGTAAGGCACTGTTCATAATTGCTAATGTTATAAATTCATGCTTGATTTAATTGAAACTTTGTAGTTATTGCTAATTTGTTAAGAATAGGATCGAAAGTATATAGGGTACAGCAATTTTTAATTATGGTAATGATTAGTTACTACATTTTATGAAACCTAGTAAGGCAAAAATTACTTTGAAATCAATAATACATTATCTTATAGAATAAATATACTTCCTCATAATGTCACAATTTGTAAATAATTTCCTTCTTTTTACGTAAAATGATACTTTAGATGGTAATCTCTTATTCTTTCATCTCATTATTTGAATTAGACTTTAAAAGTTCTAATTATTTGGGAAATTGGAGTAAATTTGTTCCAATTTTACAATTAAAAAGCCTATTCAAATTGGATCTTAATAATTTTGGTTTATCTGAAAATGAATTTAGTAAACTACTTACTTCATTAAAAAACGGAGATAACACTCTTTTTAAAACAATATTTCTTTCTCACTTTAAAGATTGTATAAACTACTTACAAATTAAATATCATGCTACTTATGACGATGCTTATGATGCCACTTTAGACACACTATTGATGTATAGACAAAGATTAGTGGAAGATAAAGTTATATTCGGAAATTTGAGATACTTGTTTTTACAAATGGCAAGTCAACATCTCATCAGAATGTTGAAAGGTAATGAAAAAATTGTAGAGCAAGAAGTGGATATAAACTTAGCTTATATAGATGACGAAGAACCTTTTGACGAGATACAGTTACAAAATTTGAGTAAAGCTTGGTCAACTTTAAATGACTCATGCAAAGAACTGTTAAGGTTAAATTATTATAATGGCCTTAAGTTGAACGAAATTTCAATAAAAATAAATAAAGGTTATGATTCTGTTCGCAAACAGAAAGAAAGATGTAAAGATGCATTAATTAAAAGTTTTAATGAAATAACAAAATGAAAGATTTGAATTTTTTACTGAATCAATCAGATAGCGATGCTCAGGATAAGTATCTGGGTAAGGCTATAAATACCTTGTTAGACCAAGAATTTAAAAATGAGCTTAAGGAAGAGCTAAAATATAAATATGGTATTACAAAAGAGCATGCAACCTCACCAAATTTAAATACGAATATTGGTAAAGGAGTATCTAAAAACGTTGTTTTCATACGTTTTATGATGTCAATAGCCGCTATGTTTTTATTGGTAATAGGTGTTTATTTTCTGATTTTACCTAGTCATTCAGCATTTGATACAGCACAGCAATATGCATCTTTATATGAATTGACACATCCTGGTTTGACTAAGGGAACTAGTAATGAACAAGCAAAAAATAATGCCATCATGTTATTTAATGAACGCAAATGGGGCGAAGCTGCTACCCAGTTTGAATCGATCACACAAAAGGATGATGAAGTAACATTTTATACTGCCATGGCTTATTTTAATAGTATGAATTATCCAAAATCAATAAGCTATTTTCAAACCGAACTACTTGAAGCTTCTGTCTATCGCCAAGAAAGAAATTGGTATTATGGTTTAGCTTTAATTTTGAATAAGGAAAATGATAAATCAAGGGAAATCTTAAGCAAAATTAAGCAAGGTGATTGGAAGTATGATGAGGCAAGTGAATTGTTAAAGAAACTAAACGATGAGTAAAAGATTGTTTATTAATAGTATCTTAAATTATTCCTATGATAAATAAATGCATTTGCACTCAAAACCCGAAAGCAGTTCAATAAGTACATTTTCATTTATCTTATTTAAGTATGGAAGTTGATCTATAATGACAATCCTTTTTTTAGTCAATAAGGCCCTAGCCACTATAAGGATTTCTAATTCTAGTGGACTTAGATTTTTTCCATTTTCACCTATGTTAAAATTAATTGTAAGGTGATTTGATAAGCCATATTTAGTCTGAATTTCTGACAAAATTTCGATGGAATTAGTTTTTGCTTCTTCACTTCGTGAATAAGAAATTGCTTCAAAGACTGTATTCCCAATAAGGGGCAATTGGGTGCTAATAACTACTAAAGACTTCCTAATAGACTTAGGGGAATATTCTCTAATATTTCTTTCATTGATTAAAATTTTGCCTTTATATTCTTTAGAAATACAAAGTAACACTTTTATCAAATCAAAAGATTTAAGGTTATCTGGCAATGTTACATAAGTGAATTTTTCTTCGGTTTTTATACTCAACTTTGCCGATTTATTAATACGGATGTTTATTATTTCTACATTAAAGTCCTCCGCTGTAAGCTTTCTGCCCTCATGACTTTTGCTATTGGGTAAACTAAAAATATAGTTAATCTTAGACAAAGAAATCAATCCCATTCTATAAATTGTTTCAATTCTATACAAACGAGAGAGTACAGGAAGCACAGTTATGTATAATAGTATAAAACTAATGAGTTCTCCCGGAGTTTTTTGTAATGATTTTGTAAGATGAAAAACAAGAAAAACGATTACCAAGACTCCGAATTGCATGAAAGTAATGAGACCTTTATTGATACTATCCCAATAATTTAGCTTCAATGCATGTTCGTAAACTTTTCCTGTCCTTTTTTTAAATTTTTCAAGTTCTGTATTTTCTTTATTAAAACCAATAACAGAAATGATTGCGTTAAACGTCCTATTCACAAAACCTAATTGGCCACTAGTTGTATCACGTTTTTCAATGGCATAAAATTCGATTTTCTTATTAATTAGAAATAGTAAAAAATAGAGTAATATAGTTGTTGTCAATACGATAAAACCTCCTACAGTATCAAGATATATGAGCCAAGCAAAAGCCATGACAGCTATCCAAATATCAATAATTATTGAAATAGTTCCTGAAGTAAATAAGTTCTTTAAACTAGTGATATCACCAGAATATCTTAGTAGATATTTACTTATGCCATGTTTATAATAAACTTCATAATCCATATTTAGTTGGTGTTCAAACAAAGAGTCTTTTACCGTTTTGATGAATAACTCACCTTGCGATTTTAATTTGTAATTGTACCAAATAAAAAATGCAAATCGAAATGTAATGATCATTATAAAAAAGGTTAAAAAACCTTTTGTATCAGCTGTAAAATATTCAGGTAAAAAATTTAAGATGTTTGACCTTTGGCTGGCGTGACCGAATTCTAAATCATAGTACTTGCCCACACTCACAGGAATAATAATTGAAAGCATATTGGATAGCAAACCCAAACAAAAGATTTTCGAAAGCTCGAGTTTTCGCTCTTGCATAAACTCTATAAGCAATCGAAATCGAAGCCTAAACTGATTCATATAAAAATATATTAAATTGCAATTTAGTCAAATATTTTTACAGTCAATGGCATTTTTGAAGATTTATAAGCCCTATACATGCCTGTGGTGGTTTTATCAACGACAATAGTCCCATGTTTATCAATGCCAATGATACCACCTCTACCACCTAATGGTTTGATTTCTTCGAATAATACTTTGTGGATGGCATCTTTTAAGTCCAAACGGAGATTTGACATCAGTGATGAAACATTATATGCTGCAGAGGTCTTTATAAAATACTCTCCTAGACCTGTACAAGATATACCGCATGTTTTATTATCAGCATAAGTTCCTGCACCAATCAGTGCAGAATCACCTATTCTTCCGAATTTTTTATAATTCAACCCACCTGTAGATGTTCCTGCCGCAATATTTCCCTGTTTGTCAATAGCCACGGCACCCACTGTACCCATTTTATCATCATGGTCAAGCTCAGCTTTGTCATTTTTTTTTGCCTTTAAGTATTTTTTATATCTAAGCTCCGTTTTAAAGTACTCAGCATCTTCAGTAGGAATACCATATTTTTTAGCAAATTCTAGAGCACCATCATTATTAAGTAAAATGTATTCTGAATTCTCCATGATCGATTTTGCTAGAGAGATTGGGTTTCTGATGGTTTGTACCCCTGCAACAGCTCCTGCATCCAAGGTTTTTCCGTCCATTATAGAGGCATCCATTTCTATGTCACCATTGGAATTATACACGGAACCTTTTCCTGCATTAAATAGTGGGGAATCTTCTAAGAATTTTATGGCTACTTCTATGGCTTCTGTGGATGACCCACCGTTTTCAAGAACAGTATATCCTGCTTCAACGGCTGTTGTAAGTGCATTTTCATAAGCTAAGATATTGTCTGTGGTTTGATTTTCTTTCTTAAAATTGCCAGAACCACCATGTATGACTATCCCAAAATTCTGTTTATCCTTATGTATGTCTATTATTTTAGTTGAACAACCCATACTAACCATTAATACAATTATAAATATTGCATTTATTTTATCTCTTGTCATTTTTTGTTCATTAATTCAATTATTTCTTGTTTAAGTGACGTGATTTGTTTTTGCATTTCTAAAATCATGACTTGTTGCTCTTGTATTGCCTTTGTCAAAGGTACTACAAATTCTGCATAAGCTAATTTATAATGATCATTTTCTGACTGTGGCTTTATTACACCATCAAAATCATAACCAATTTTTGCACAAAGGGCTTCAACTTCTTGAGCAATAAAGCCAGTTTCTTTATGTTTTTTATTGGTAACTACGACTTCAGTTTTATTAGGATGTAATTGATTATGAATGGCTTTCCTGTCAAATATGTAGGTGACTGGTCTTAGATTATTAATAAATTCGAGTCCAGGAACATCTTCTTGAATATCTAGTTTATACCTGCCATCTGAATAGGTTGACCAGTTAACATGACCTGATATTTGCGTGACAGAAGCATTCCCTATGATCACTTGATTACTAGCCGTTGCAGTCGCAAGATAGCCTAATGCAGTGGAATTAGTGAGATTGAAGTTTAATACATCAGCATCTGCTCCAATTACTGTATTGTTTGTCCCCAACGAATCTGTTTTGCCAGCACTTTCGCCAACAAATGTATTGTTATCACCTATTTTATGCCTAACACCTGCCCATCGACCTACGAAACAGTTATCGTCACCTATCGTATTTATGAGTCCAGCACTTCTGCCCAGAAATGTATTATTGTGTCCATTTGTATTAGCAGACCCAGTACTTCTTCCGATAAAAACATTGTCATTTCCTCCTATATTACTTAATCCAGCACTTCTACCTAAGAAGGTATTTGCATTGCCAATGGTATTATCTCTCCCCGAACTTCTACCTAGGAACGTATTGTCATTACCAGTGGTGTTACCTGGCCCTGAGGATCTTCCTAAAAATGTGTTGTCACTTCCTGAAATATTGGCAAAACCTGATTGCATTCCAATAAAAACATTATCATTTCCAATTGTGTTTTGAACGCCAGTAAGAATTCCAATAAATAAATTCTCATTATCAGTTCTATCGTCATTTAAGCCTGCATTTATTCCAATGTACATAGAACTGTCTGCAAGCTGACTGATTATATTTAGCCTTCCTATTACTTCCACATTAGGAATAGCAACTTGTGCTATTGAAATTGTTTCTATAAATAGTAAAGAGCAAAAAAGAAATATATATTTCATAATACTGTTTTTTGTTATTAAATTAAATATATACGGATTCTTTTTCTAAAAGGTCTAGCTCCATGGCTTCCAATTCTTTTAAATTTAAGACGGGAATGGAAGATCGAGAGGAAACTTCTTTGAGTAATAAAGGACTTGCTGTAAATACACCACATAGGGCAAATGGTGTTAAATTCATATTGACCAAAGATTCTATACCATACAAAGCACTCAAGCTATCTACTGAAGAAAAGATGACATGATCAATTGTTTCTTTAAAAGCTTCATGGTTCAATAACATTTCTGTCTCTCTTTGGAGTATGCCATCTGCGATTTCAATCACAATATATTCTGGATTACTTTTAGAAACTTCCTTTAAAAGATATTGATATAAATCTAAAAGCTCTTCAATTTCCAACATGTATGTTGATGGGAATCCAGCATAACCAAAATCTATCGACACTTCAGCACCACAATCTTTTACAAAATGGCTATCCCTTGTATAATGAGTTCCAGTTAACTTTATGTAAGCTACTTTTTTTTCTTTGATCGATAATGCCCTACATAGGTAAGCAGCTGTTGTTGTTTTACCTGAATCCATACTACAACCTAATGACAAAATGATTTTTGCATGATTTGGTTTTAAAGTTGGTGAGAACTGTACTTTTTCTTTATTGTAATATTTTGTATTTATTACATTGCCTTCTTCATCTACACCATAACCAATAAGCTTAATTCTTGTTGTACCTATATCTTTGAAATTATAGTGCATCGACTTTAAGATACCTACGACACCTCCTTTTCCAAGTATATCCATTTCTATCGTTGGTTTTTCTGGGACATATCCTTCAAATTGTTCTGTTGCATATCTATTACCAAAAACGCCCATAAACTGATCTCCTTCAAATAGATAAATATTGTGTCCACTCATACTCTGAATGCTATCATGTTTTCCAATGGTTAATACCTGGAATACAGCTACATCTCCAGCTTTTGGCGTGTAGGTGTCGATGATAGACTTCTCAATTCTGTGTACATTAATGTTTTTGCATGTGATACTACGTTTCATTTTATTATTTTTAATGATGATTAATTAATTTTCTTTATTAAAATCTGATTCGACTTCTTTACTATCTGATTTCCTTTTTTTGAATTTGATATTATAGCTAAATGATAGGTTTATTGCACCATAACTATTGAAAGCATACCTAACACCATCTTTATTTTTGTTGTATATATTTATATCGCTGTTTTCAAAAATGCTTGCATTAAATTCTTCATTCCAAAAATAAGAAAATACTACTGACAACTGTTTGTGCGGTCTCATTTTTACACCTACATACCACCTCCACCTGTGTATATCATTTGGTGATTTTCTGGCGATCAGATTACTTTCATCATCATAATAATCAAGATATTTGCCACCACCATAATAATACAGCTTAAATTTAGTGTATGGTCTTATTTTCCATTTGGTAATATTCCATCGATAGGTAGCACCTAAGCTATAAATGATACGGTATTGAAATTTATTGAATTTCGGAAAATAGACTTCTGAATTTAATTCACTAGATAGGGTGAATTTATTTATTCGATATTGGCGAGCATACTCGATGTTGGTTCGGAAATAGTTTGAAAAACTATTAGTATTTCGTTGATTAATCTTTATGAGATCAACTCCAAGACTAAGGTCTGAATTTTGGGAAATATTTCTCGTATAATTCAAACCAAAATCATGGTAAGTAAATGCAAAATTATTTAGTTCGCCTATACCGGTGTAAGACCCAGAAATGGATGAATTTTTATTTATATTATATTGTACACTATAAGATTGAAAAATCTTTTGTTGATCGGTTAAATCTTGTGATAAAAGTATCTGACCCACAAAACACAATAATACTACACTAATTAATTTGCTCATAATTTTGTCCAATTTAACGTCCAATCATTTTGAATATCTTTAACTGCCCCTATATAATTTCCTAGTTCGAATGAAGCATAAATTTGTATAGGGTCAACCGCTTTTACTGTGGTACTTCCGATATAATCTTGCATGGTAATGGCATCGTACGAATTCATAAATTCTGAATCAGCAAAAATACCAGCCGAGCTTGTGCTGTTTTCAAAGTAATTGATATTGTTATCGAATAATAAACTATTCTTTACGACCAGCTTTCTAGTGATTATATCATCAAAGGCATTATCAGCCCTAAGTGCTCTTTCAGTATTTTTAATAATCATGTTAAAAATATTCCCTTGTGTTCCTTCGCCTAGCCTTAAGCCTCTTACGGCCATGTCAGCTCGACCAATCAGCGTTACATTTGACATGATAGGATTTGAAATTGGAATGTTGCCTACACTACTGCTGCCTCCTGTCATTAAAGTGACAGTATCTGGTAGCGGGGAAGTTAAATGAGCAATAATAAACTGGCCTTTACCATTCCATCCATTATCCCATCTTATCCCATTTCCCCTTGTCTGAGTGGATATTATGTGTGAAATATTGACGGTACCACCTCTTAATCTAAACCCATTTCCATTGCAGAAATATGTTTGTATATGGTCCACTTGGGTTTTATCACCTACTCCATTTAAATTTAAAGCACCTTCTGAAGTGCCTATTTTTTGACCAGCAAACTCAATTCGAACATAAGATAAGATCCCTGAATTATCATCATTTATCTCATTCTCCAGTCTTCCATATTTACCGACTTCAAGTGTAAGACTAGCAGATCTCTCATTGACGATAGCTTGACCATTGATATGTATTCCACCCCAATCGCCATAGGAGGCTGTGTTGGACAAGGTATTTAGAGATGTAAAAACAATAGGCTTATCCATACTACCTTTGGCTATAATTTTCGAACCTCTCTCAATCAGTAAATAAGATGTCACACTTGGTGATGCATAAATTGTGGTACCTGCGTCTATAGACAAACTACCTTCACTACTAACTACTAATTTCCCTTCGATGATATAGGATTTGGTTTGATCTAAATTCAAACTATCGTTTATGATCCCTTTTATGATATACATTTCCATTCCAAAAACTGTTGTTTTTTCTATGCTGTAGGTAAGTGCTTTTTCAATAATTGGCAGCTCTTTACCACAGGATGAAAGAAACAGCAGGGCTATCATGGAAAAAATGTAAAATAACTTTCGATTTTTATGCTTCATTATATTTGCTCTTAGTTTTATTGAATAAGTGTAATTGTACCACGAAATACTTTTGATTTATTATCAATAGTTTGTACTTCGATGACAAAAATGAATGTGTCTGGACTTAATACTTGGCCATTTACCTTACCATCCCATCCTTCTGATTCAATATTTGGATAAAAATTATCTTTTGAAAAGACTTTGTTGCCCCATCTATTAAATACTGAGAATGATTTAATTATAGTAAAATTCTGATTTGCATCTAAGTAGAAAAAGTCATTGATGCCATCACCATTTGGGGAAAAAATGTTAGGTAAAATTAAATCTTTTTCGGAATCAAGTCCTGCACAAATACAGCTAACATCTACAGTGTCATTAATTGTTAGTGGATTATTGTCATCGCAAGTGCTGCCAATGTACAGACCAAGTGTAGGACAGTAATTTGGATCAGGTATTCCTGCACAAATACAGTTAATATCTACTGTGTCATTGATGGTTAGTGGATTATTGTCATCGCAAGTATTGCCAATATAAAGATTTAAACTTGGACAGAATGTAGGGTCAATCGTTCCCAAACACACACAATTGGCATCGACCACATCATTAAGTGTCAATGGATTACCATCATTACAAGGATTGCCTATATAAAGACCAAGCGTAGGACAGTTAGTTGGATCAGGTATTCCCGCACAAATACAGTTAACGTCTACGGTGTCATTGATTGTCAATGGATTACCATCATTGCAAGGATTTCCGATGTAAAGACTAAGCGTAGGACAGTAATTTGGATCAGGTATTCCCGCACAAATACAATTAACATTTACCGTGTCATTGATTGTTAGTGGATCATTGTCATCGCAAATATTGCCGATATAAAGATTCAAATTTGGACAGAATGTAGGGTCAATCGTTCCCAAGCACACACAATTGGTATCGACCACATCATTAAATGTCAAAGGATTCCCGTCATTACAAGGATTTCCTATGTAAAGACTAAGTGTAGGGCAGTAATTTGGATCAGGTATTCCAGCACAAATACAATTAACATTTACCGTGTCATTGATTGTTAGTGGATTATTATCATCGCAAATATTGCCTATGTACAGACCAAGCGAAGGACAGTAATTTGGATCTGGTATTCCAGCACAAATGCAGTTAACATCTACTGTGTCATTAATGGTTAGTGGATTATTGTCATCGCAAGTATTACCGATATAAAGATTTAAACTTGGACAGAATGTAGGGTCAATCGTTCCCAAACATGCACAATTGGCATCGACCACATCATTAAATGTCAAAGCATTACCATCATTACAAGGATTACCAATATAAAGACCAAGCGTAGGACAGTAATTTGGATCAGGTGTTCCAACACAATTACAGTTAATATCTACGGTATCATTAATGGTTAATGGATTATTATCATCGCAAGTATTGCCAATATAAAGATTTAAACTTGGACAGAATGTAGGGTCAATCGTTCCCAAGCACACACAATTGGCATCGACCACATCATTAAATGTCAAAGGATTACCGTCATTACAAGGATTACCTATGTAAAGACCAAGTGTAGGACAGTAAGTTGGATCAGGTATTCCCGCACAAATACAGTTAACGTCTACGGTATCATTAATCGTTAAAGGATCATTGTCATTGCAATTATCTCCAATATAAAGATTTAAACTTGGACAGAATGTAGGGTCAATCGTTCCCAAGCACACACAATTGGCATCGACAACATCATTAATTGTCAAAGGATTACCATCATTGCATGGATTACCAATATAAAGACCAAGTGTTGTGCAGTAATTTGGATCAGGTATTCCTGCACAAATACAATTAACATCTACGGTGTCATTAATGGTTAGTGGATCATTGTCATCGCAAGTATTGCCGATATAAAGATTTAAACTTGGACAGAATGTAGGGTCAATCGTTCCCAAGCACACACAATTGGCATCGACCACATCATTAAATGTCAAAGGATTACCGTCATTACATGAACTGCCTATGTAAAGACCAAGCGTAGGACAGTAAGTTGGATCAGGTGTTCCAACACAATTACAGTTAACGTCTACTGTGTCATTGATGGTTAATGGATTATTATCATCGCAAGTATTGCCTATGTAAAGACCAAGTGTAGGACAGTAATTTGGATCAGGTATTCCCACACAAATACAATTAACGTCAACGGTGTCATTAATGGTTAGTGGATTATTGTCATCACAAGTATTGCCAATATAAAGACCAAGGGTAGGACAGTAAGTTGGATCAGGTATTCCTACACAATTACAATTAACGTCTACGGTATCATTGATAGTTAATGGATTATTATCATTGCAAGTATTGCCAATATAAAGATTTAAGCTTGGACAGAATGTAGGGTCAATCGTTCCCAAACACACACAATTGGCATCGACCACATCATTAAATGTCAAAGGATTACCGTCATTACATGAACTGCCTATATAAAGACCAAGCGTAGGACAATAATTTGGATCAGGAGTTCCTGCACAAATACAGTTAACGGCTACGGTATCATTGATTGTTAATGGATCATTGTCATCGCAAGTATTGCCTATGTAAAGACCAAGCGTAGGACAGTAAGTTGGATCAGGTATTCCCACACAAATACAGTTAACATCTACTGTGTCATTGATGGTTAATGGATTATTATCATCGCAAGTATTGCCAATATAAAGATTTAAACTTGGACAGAATGTAGGGTCAATCGTTCCCAAACATGCACAATTGGCATAGACAACATCATTAATTGTCAAAGGATTACCATCATTGCATGGATTACCAATATAAAGACCAAGTGTAGGACAGTAATTTGGATCTGGTGTTCCTGCACAAATACAGTTTGTTCTTAATGTATCATTGATCGTAAAAATATTGTTGTCGTCGCATGGTTTGTTAATTAGATTGTCATCAATGTTAGGACATTGATCTATTGGGTCGCAAAAGCCATCTCCATCCGTATCTAAGGCTGCTGTACCAGCACAAGGAATACAAATAGAATTGTCACCAACAAAAATTGTTTCGACGTCATTGATGGTGCAAGGGTTATTATCATCACAACTGACCACTTTAAGGCAAGTAGCATTGTAGACATACGTATAAACAATGGAATCAGTTTGTACCCAATTAACACCATTCCATTCATAATCATTTTCGGTAGATAAATTGCCGTTAGCGTCATAGAATGAGTCAGTTTTTGCATCTTCTATCCATGATGAACCCACATAATTAAAATGAGTTCTTAGTATGTTTTGATTTAGGGCATTATATACATATTCGTATTTTTCGCTTAATTTCCAATTACTTGCTACCCATTTGTATATCGTATTTTCAGACCTTAAATTATTATTATAGGAGTAATTATACCAAGTGTTATTTACCCAACTTGACCCATTCCATGATTTTAGATATCTATCTATGAGATTATTATTAGCATCATAGATATAATTGTATAATTCCCCATTTACCCAAGAAGTCCCTGTCCAATTTTCTCTTAAACTTGTTACACGATTACCAAGTCCATCATATGTGTTAGTATATAGATATTTGTCTACCCAAGCACTTCCATTCCAATCCTGTCTCAACCTAATCGTCAGATGACCATTAGCATCGTAAGTATGGATAAATCTTTTATCGTTTATATATGTATTTCCTACTAGTGTCCTATAAGTATTTATATCTTCTTGACAAAAGGCGTTATAAGTATACGTATCTTCTCCTTTCCATGCTTTCTTGGAAGTCAATAAATATGGAGATCCTAATGTTAAAGATTCAAAATAGGTTGAGACAGAATTTATATTGTCGAAATCTTCATCGGAACCAACCAAAATGATATGATGAAACAGAAAAAATATGAAGATTATTCTTTTAAACATAAACTTTAACTTGGTAACATCATTTAAAAATGCTGATAAAATTTCATTAATACATCTTTCTAAAATCAAACAATTAGACTTTTCAAAATCATTATTTGATATCATTAATTGAAAAAGGAAATAAGGTGTAAAATGTGACTTGTTTTTAAGAATAAATTTTCCATTTTTAAATAAATAGTTTTAGTTTCAAATATTTATGTTGATAATAAGGATATAATATATTATATATTTAATGCATGTTAAATATATTTTTTATTTAATTCTTAAGATTTATCTTTTATAAGCTATTTTTTTGGCAAGATTTCAATCATATGAATCCATTTAAAAAAAATATATCCACTTATAATGTCACAATTTAATTTAACTTTGCTTCTTAAAGTGATCACAATTGCTCATGATGCGTTTTTTGATAGTTACATTATTGGTTTGGAATCTATTTATATCCAATGGTCAACTTTTGGCTCAAGAAATAGGAGATACTTCTCAGTATGAATTTTTTGTGCAGCTGGAAGAAGGTACTTCTGATGATACTATAGAAGAATACCTTGAAGATCTAAATTCAACAGAAGTTTGGAGCCATGGTAGTAGTGGTCTCGCTGTATGGAAAGTAACCAGTTTTCCATTTACCTTATCTAATGGTGACCAAGTACTAAATATAAATGATGTTATCCGTCAGTCCGTACGAAAGACAAAAATCACAGAATCGAATTATAACCTTTTGACTGGTGTGGTTGATTCCACAGACACGCCTACAGGAAGTTGCTTTGATCCATTGATATTCTCGAAAGCACAAGGGACACAGCGGGCAGTAAAAATATCCATTCTCGACACAGGAATAGATCCAAACCTTAGTGCATCATCAACGCCTACACTCAATTATAATTTAACGAATTATACTGGATTCGATTATATTAATAATGATGACATTCCTGAAGATGAACACGGTCACGGAAGCCATATTGTGGGCATCATTCATAGCATTACGCATGCAATTAGTCCTAATGAATCTTATATTGAGTTTGACATTCGAAAGACACACAATGCATTGGGACAAGGTATGATGTCCAATGTTGTGAAAGCACTATTGGATGCTGTAGATAACTCTTCCAATATTGTTAACATGAGTTTTGGGTTATCCGACACCTTTAGTTTAGAAAACTTTTATCCACTACGAGTGGCTATTCAACATGCTTTAAATCATAATGTTTTAATTATAACTGCTTCAGGTAATGATAATAAAAACATCGATATTCTAGATAATACTACTTTACCAGCGGTTTTCCCTGATGGAAATATTATAAGTGTAGCTGCCTTGGATTGCAATGACAATAAAAGTACTTTTTCTAATTATGGAGCAGAAAATGTTGATATCGGAGTTCTAGGAGTCTTGATACCTGGTCCTGATTCCGAAGGAGGTATTCGATATGCATCTGGTACTTCACAGTCTTCTGGTATCGTAACTGCTGTTGCTGCTTTATTAGCTTCATATCAAAACAATTTTGATCCATCTATACTTAAATGTGCCATCCTAAATGGTTATTCTTCTGTAGATACGTTAAATGGGCAATTGCTCAAAGATGGTAAAATTAATATAAATACTTCATTACCAATATACCAAAACTTAGAGAATACCTATACGGTTTCTAACTCTAATGATACAGGCATTGGTTCGCTTCGATATGGTCTTGAAAAAGTTTGTGGGGTAGATGCAATAATTTTTGATCAATCTACAGATGGTCATGTTATTAATCTTTTAAATAAGTCTCTATTTCTTGACCGTCCCATAAGTTTTACGGGTAATTCTCAAAATCAAACTTTGATTAATGGCGTTAATTTGCCACCTTTGATTATTGGATACAATGGAAATTGGATAGCAAAAAATTTAACAATAAGTAAGTCAGGGACTGCTACTAGCACCCTAATAAATAATGGTAAAATATCAATTGAGCATAATGTGAAAATCAAATGAAACCATTTTTTACTTCTATTTTTGGAATAATACTATTTGCACTATTTTGTAGTTTTTATGATTTCAAAAATGATGAGGTATATTCTCCAATAGACAAAATTGAAAATTGGATAAATGAAAATGATTTTAATGCGATATATGACTATATTAAGACTGATAATTTTCATAATATTTACAAGAAGTTAGATTGCCATGAAAGGGGAAAGATATCTCATCTTATAGGCAAAGTATATTACATTGACAATCAGAATCTGGTTGCAATAGAATATTTTAAAAAGGCAGTAGAAGTAGAATGGAAAAACTGTAGTTCCACTTCAAAAAAGGAAATGTCTAATACTATTTATAATATAGGAATTAGTTACAAATATACAGATCAAATGATCTTCGGCAAAAAGTATATTGATTCAGCCATGTTCATTATAGAAGGAATTCTGGATTATCCCAAAGATGAGATTGCATTAAAATATCAAGGGGCTGGAAGTTATTTTGCAGAGATTGGTGATTTTACAAAATCTGAAACATATTTAAGAAATGCAATCAATGAATCAAAATATCTCGATGAAATTGATGCTTATTACATACATATTGACCTGCTATCTTTATATTTAAAATTTAAAAAATACACACTTGCAAAAGATCTAATTAAAACAATCGACAGCAAATTTATCGTGGCCAATATGTCTCTTTTACATGTAGATTATGCCATTTATTTATTGAATTGTGCAGAAGTGTTTTTGAAGACCAATAATGCACCCAAAGCAGAAGAATTATGCTCTGAAGCTATCAAGTTATTAGACAAAAGGGATATAGATTTATTGTCCAATGCTTATGAAATTATGGGTGTAATTTACTATAGGAAAAAAGAATTTGATCGTAGTAAAATGTATTATGAAAAGGCATTCAATCTTCGATTAGATGAAAAAAATATCATACAAGCTAATTTGGCAAAGTCATATTCATTAGAAAATCTCGCAGAATTAGAACTTGCTAAAAATAATTATGCAAAATCATTAATGAATGTTAATGCAGCCATCGCTCTGAATAGTATAGGTCTTACATTAGATAAGAATGAAAACCCAAATCTAAATAGTGTAGAAATAAATAGTGGGTATCATTTGCTCAGGCAATTGTCCTTAAAAGAAAAAATATTATTTAGCCAATTTAATAAAACTAACGCAAGCAACCTAATTACAGAATGTCTAAACTTGCATTTCAAAATTGATACATTGATCAATAATGTGTTATCAAGTGCATCGCTAGATCAATCAAAATTAGAGTTAATTGATATCATTGCCAATCATTCTTCTCAAGCAATTGATGTAAGTTTAAGGTTGTATGAACAAAATAAAAACGAAAAATACTTAAGCTATGCCTTTTATTTTTCTTGTAGGTCAAAGGCAATTTTGCTACAAAAGCTTATACATGACAATACGTATTTATTTAGTAATTTAAATGATACAGAGATCAATGAATATATTAAATTAAGCAATGACTTAAACGATGTTCAGAGAAATCTGCATGAAAATATATTAAATAGAGATTCCTTGATGAAATTATTTTCATCCATACAAATTAAATTTGATCAATTTACAAATCAACATTTAGAAGTAAATAATTTACAGTCTAATAGTATTGATAAGGAATTATTTCTAGATGAAATTATCTCAAAAGTTAAAGAAAAAAGATTGATCTTAGATATATTTAGTGGAAACGAATTTTATACTTTTTTTGCTATTACTAAAAATGGTATCGTATTTAATCAAAAACCACGTAATCTGATTGACTCATCTTTGATAGCACTAAAATCACAATGCAAAGAACCCACTAAAAACTATGATGTTACATTAGCCCATCATTTATATAAAGAAATATTTGACTTTTTACCAAAAGATGTATTGCGTAATCTCGAATCTTTGGTTGTTATTCCTCATAATTTATTTCATGGTTTTCCAATGGAAACTTTGGTGGATGGAGAGGGTGATTACATCATTAAGAAGTGGAATGTTTCGTATTCGTATACTGCTTTTGGTTTTAAGAATCCTAGCCATTCAAAAAAATATAAAGTAGATTTTACCGGTTTTGCTACCAATTATACAAATTCCCTGAATAGTCATCTGACAAAAAAAGGCATTGATACAACAAAATTAAATTTAAATAGACTTGCTAAGGCAAATGAAGAATTAGAACTTTGTAGCTCAGGATATACAGGTAATAAATTTTATAATTCTACTGCAAACATTGATAACTTTTATAAATTTGGATTAGACTCAAAGATTTTATATTTTTCTTTGCATAGTATTGTAGATAAAGAAGATGGAGGAAATTCATTATTGGTATTTGATGATAGTCACGACAAGTTTTTGCTCAGAAGCAATGACTTAATCACGCAGCACATCTCCAATGAACTCGTTGTATTAAGTGCGTGTCATACAGCAGATGGAAAATTGCATTCTGGTGAAGGCTTAGATGGCATCACTCGTTCCTTCTTAGCAGCAGGTGCTGAATCAGTGTTGTCAAGCTTATGGGCCGCAAGCGAAAATAGTTCTTTAGCAATTATACCATTTTTCTTACAGCATTATGGTGAAAATAATAATTCAGCTATATCGCTAAGAGATGCAAAATTAGCATATTTGCAAAATACGGCTCCTAGTCTGAAACACCCTTACTATTGGTCAAACTATGTCATCATTACAAATGTCTTAGAAGACAAAACTGGCAACAATTACTTTGATTCTATCCTTCGTACTATTTTGCTCACTACTATAATCATTGGATTATCCTTTTTTATTATCTACAAAGTCAAGGTTAGAAAGTTTACTAAATAATCAAACTTATAAAACTAAAATAATTTGTCGCTTTTAGATAAGGGTAACGGTTTTGCTTAATGTGGGTTAAACTCTCTAAGACAAGCATTAAAATATACAATGTCAAAATTAATAAGGTATCTCAATGCTAAATCCTAACCTAAAGGATGCTACAGACACAAAGGATTTCGTAATCTTTAAAAGCTAGATTACATCCAAGAAGTCAGAACTACACCTATTTATGAATATCAAAAAACAAATTTTCTTATACATTTAGCCCTACAATCTAACTTAACTTTGAGCTACTTCTTTCCCACGATTTCATATTCTTTATTACTTTTCTATGATTACTTTTGTTGTCTTGACTTTTCCGTCTGCCGAAATCAACACAAAATAAACACCAGCATATAGCGTTTGTGTGTCAAAATAGCCTATTGTTTGACCTTTATTTAGTTTTGTTTGGTTTATCATAAAACCATTTGCATCTATTAACTGTACATCCATATCTTTTTTGGTGATACCTTCCATTTGGACAGCAATAAAATCTGAACTAGGGTTTGGAAATACATGGATGTTCATTTTATCAAATTCAGCATCTGATAAGGAAGTAGTGGAACCATTATATGTTGTCGTGGTTTCGTTAATGGTAGTGACAACTTGTGCTACTTTATTGCCATAGAAAGTAGGACCCACTGCATAAGGATAGGCAGAATTTAGGTTTTCATCTACCGTTGCAAAATATGCATATGTTCCATTTGGATATTCAGGTGTGATACAATACCTACCATTATGTTTGTCAAGGTATTCTTCTTCACCTTGATGCGTTATAAATTCATAGTCTTCTCTGAAATAGCCAATGGGGTAGGTCGAGTTAACTATTGGACCATCAGGAACATCGGTACCATCTGCATGGTGTGTGCGAACTGTAATATTGCGTAATTGATAACCTGATTTTATTCTAGTAATGCCTCCCGAACCATTGGCATTTTTGTACCCAAACGCGCCGTATATAGGAAAGCCATCGTAGGCATAACCTATCAAAGGAGAATGCACTGCTTCATCCATCACATATAGTCCATCAGCATCGTACAAATTGCAAATAGTAGAAACTACCGTCTTGTCTAATTTAAATGCAGAAGGATTCTGATGATGATGGTAATTGCCATTGGCCGGATGTCCTTTTGAACAATCAAATCCATCCATTTCCGCAGGTATGGCATCTCTATTCCAGTTTTGTGTGGCCATAGGACCTCCTGGGCAAGGTGGATTTCCTGGACCTCCACACAATGCATTGGTATTGCTATTCCATGCCACGCCATCTCTGTAATCAAATAAAGCCACGCCATTGATAAACAGTCCTATATTTCCACCTGTCGTAGGTGACAGTGTACCCGTATTTTGAGTAGGTGCCATGGGGAATTTAGTGGTTCTATTCTGATTTTGTGCTTGCGAAGGATTTCCATCTAGGAATGGTCCACTTGGGTAAGCTGGCATGCCTGTAGCTGTGACATAAACCCAATTGTCAGAGTATTTTACTTGTTGACAATTGACTAGGACATTATTATTGATGGCAGTTGAGTTGCCGTTTACATAATAGGTTCCTGTTTGTGTGGTGTTTTGTAACCATGATGTAATGACGGGACTTAATTGCCCATAAGCATTCATATTAATCATACACATGATGACTATCCCTACTATCCAGTTGTTGCGCATTGTTTTGATATTTATTTATATGATATTAGACGACATTAATTATTTATTCCTTCGCTGCAATATTGTTATTTTTAAATTGATGTTTTTTGTCAAACACAAATTCTTTGTCATTTAGCGTCAATAAAAAGGCAATTAAGTCCACTTTTTCATTGGCAGTAAGTTGAATTGGTTCTTTTAATTTATGAGAAAGTGAATTGGATTTCTTTATACCATTGGTGTAATGGTGGATGACTTCCCTTAAATTAGTAAATCTTCCGTCATGCATAAATGGATATGTAAAAGACAAATTGCGCAAGCTAGGCACTTTAAATTTTAAACTGTCATTGGGATGATTAGTAATGGTCCACCTTCCATAATCATTTAAGCTTGGATCTATGGGAAGACCGTTGTTTTCAAATGTGTAAGTGGAAAAAAGTGGTTCCTGATGACAACTACTACAATGGGTTTTAAATAACTGATATCCGTTCTTTTCTTGAATCGAAAAAGTATCTTTACCATTTACGACCTTGTCATATTTAGCATTGGCAGAAACTAAGGTTAGTTGAAATTGTGAAAGCGCTTTTAAAACCTTGGCTCCCGTTGCTAAACTATCCCTAAATGCTTTGTGAAAAAAGGTTTTATAGCTTTGTGATTCATTTAGTTTTTTAACTATTATGTCTATACTGCTCCCCATTTCTTTAGCATGACTGATGGGTGCTAATGCTTGCATATCTAGATGATTGATGGCACCATCCCACATAAATTTTTCTTGCCAAGCTAAATTAAATAACGCGGGAGCATTTCTATTGCCAATCGAATCAAAAATGCCATGACTGAGATCGTGATCTGTATGGGCAAAAGCATTGTAGGGCGAGTGGCAAGAAGCGCATGAAATACTATGATCAGCAGAGAGGCTTGGATCATAAAACAATATTCTACCCAACATGATAATATTGCTATCTAGTGGATTATTTTTAAAGTTGTATGTAGGTTTGGGAAAATAAGGAGGTTGGTTAAATAAATCATTTTCGTTAGCGACTACGAAGGACAAACATAAAAAAGCCAAACCACTGATGACCAAACTATTTCTCATTGTTGTTCAATTTAAAAATAGTTGGTAAACTATTTGCTATTTGTACTGCACGATCATTCGGACTCATGATTTGGTACGTTTGGGATAAATCAAAAGATTGCAGTAGCTCGTCAATTTGAACATCAATATTTACCACTTTTTTATTGTCTTGGGTACTAAGAGATACTTCTTTTATGGTGTTGTATGGCGTCAAATAGCCGCCAATATGCCATTGAAATTTATTTAGCCTAGAGGGGCAAATCGGTGAGGTACCTTCTAGTTTGAAATTGATATAACCACTTTGCCATGTCCAGTACATGCCATTTTGTGGGTCTAAATCTCCTTCGATGGCGCCAGAAACATTGGTAAGGCTATCAATGCCTATATTAAATGTAACTTGATTGTATGTTATGGGAGCTTCAAGTTTTTCAGTCAGACTTGTTGTATTTGGTTGTGATAAGTCGAATAGGTGGTAACTCTTTTTTAAAACATAAATCAAAGTGTCATCATAAAGAAAAGATATATCAGAAATATAAAATTTTAATTGACTAAAATGAATGGTATCTTTATTAACTACATATGCTTGATGTAAAACTAAATCTTCATCCATCATTTTCGGTGAAAACCTAATTTTTAAACTATCTTGTGCTCCTAGGATAAGGCTTAAAAGTTGACAAATTAAAATGAATGTTATCTTCATTTAGGTTTGTTTTGATGGCTTCGTTTTGCATGAAAGATCTTCTGTAATTCAGATGATAGTTCCATAAAAGCTGGTAATTGAGTAGGAGTGCATAAGTGTTTAATATCCATAAAATGATTAAAGTGAATATTCTCTATTGTATATTGAATATTTCCTATTTCTGTTGTAATGGA
Organism: Saprospiraceae bacterium; assembly: GCA_035299145.1. Classification (GTDB taxonomy): domain Bacteria; phylum Bacteroidota; class Bacteroidia; order Chitinophagales; family Saprospiraceae; genus OLB9. Next base: position 189,576 of record DATGWZ010000015.1, on the reverse strand, counting down.
ATCAACTTTAGTTTTACTAATATTGTCAGTAGGTAGCATTTCATAGAGTGTGTTTTTAAGTACATTGATTTGATCGTTTTTTTCTCTGATTTCTTTTTTATGGGTGATGATTAATTTATCATAATGTGCTGATTGATGATCATCAAATTTTAGAGCGTCAATGATTATGTTTCGTGGACTATTTTCTTCATTCATTTTAGGTTTTTGCACCAGATAGTAAACTAACATAAGATTGCTCATTAATAATCCACTGATGACAAATAGGATAAAATATTTTCTATTCATTGTAGAGATTATTATTGTTCTGTACAAATATTTTTTCTAAACCGTGCTGTTCACTTTGAAGGCTTTTTTGTTTGTTTATAATGATTGCTTCACAGACAAACAAACCCAATATAAAAAAAGCAACAATTCCAACTTGATAAAGTGGAACTATGGCACGAGTTCTTTGTCCGATGCGATCCATAATCCTATCATACATCGCTGGATCGGTATCTACTCGTTTGATTTTTTTTAATATGTCAATGTTATTGGCTTCCATATTTGTTTAGACGATTATAAGTTATTGATTCCTTTGGTTTATAACATTTTTTTTAAATTGGTTTTAGCTCTTTGCAATAATGACTCTATAGCACCTTCACTTATTTGCATAATTTCTGCTACTTCTTTTTGTGATAAATCTTCTATTTTAAGTAGTATAATCACTGTTTTTTGATTTTCTGGCAAACGATATACTTTCCGCATCAATTGCTCTAGCGCTTCTTTGTTTTCTAAGTCAATACCTACATGGTTAAAAACGCTAATCTGAATAGTTTCATCATGTGCGCTTAATCGTATTAGGTTAGCAAAAATACTTCTTTTCTTTCGTTGTTGTGCCTTTATAAAGTCAAGTGATTGATTGATGGTAATTCTATAAATCCAAGTTTTAATATTTACGTCATAACGAAAATCATCCAAATGATCATACACCTTCATATACACATCTTGGAGAATTTCTTCAGCATCTTGCACATTGTTTGTGTATTGCAAGGCTAAGTTGAATACTAGATTTTTGTATAGATGGTAAATATGGTTAAATGCTTCCAGACTTTTAATATTAACTACTTGTAAACTTGTGGATCATAACTATTAAGACTACGCTTTAGGGTTTTGTACTCATAAAATTGTTGTAAAGGTAAAAACTAGTTTGATACAACAACTTTATTCCTTTATTAAGTAAGTCTTTGAGTCCACTCCGAAAAAACAAATGGTTTGATAATCAACTATGTTTTACCCTGACCTTCTGATACTATGTTATTTAGCTAAAAGTCTATCAAAAATATAAATATTAGGGGTGTCCTGATAGCTATCACTAGCAAAGTTTGTTCCTAGATAAGAAGAAGGTAAGGAAATGGCTATTATGACCGAATATTATAACGTTCCATTTTGGAGCACCAAATCATATTTGCTGGAAAGGGCTACGCTACTTGGATGGACAAAAAAAACTCTATGACATAGGTATCCTGAGCGGAGCTACATAAAATGTATCTGTGATAAGGGTATGCTGAGCGCAGCTACCAATAATTCTATTATAATTGTAGTATGCAGCGAGCAAACCCCAATTATACAATTATAATTCCTTGCTGCTTTCAGCAAACCCCAATTATACAATTATAATTCCTTGCTGTTTTCAGCAAACCCCAATTATTTTAGAATGACAAGGCCCTGTCCTCAGCATACCCATAATATGGTCTTTTTAGGGCCATTTTCAGCCCTACATATTCATATCTTGGCTATTTGGAGGTCGGATTTAAGCTATTATTTGAATATAATTGTTTATTTCTGCCCACATTCAGGAGTTTATATTATAATGATGGGTTGTTTTGACGTTGCTTTTGTGGAATCTTTTTTGGAAAAACTAACATCGTATTGAGTTAGCTTTTATATTTGTAGTCAGGAAAACAAATTTAATTATTAAACTTTCCTTTTTCGATATCTTTAATATGAATGGTACATCCATAAGATATGATATTTGGGATTGATATTAGTTTTAGAAATAAGCAAGTTATGCGCAAATTTAGAAAATCGTAAATAGACAAAATAATGATAAAAAGACTTTATGTAGAAGGTTTAAACAATAGAGAAAAACCTTTAGATTTAATTTTTCATCCAGATTTAAATTTACTTACTGGGAAAAATGGTTCAAGTAAAACAACAATTTTAAAACTAATTTGGTTCTTAAATGCTGGTAGAATTTTGAATCTCATAAAAGAAATCAATTTTAATTTTGCAGAATTAACAACAAGTAACAATATAATTTCAATAAAACGAGATTATGAAAATAATACTGTTGCAATTGGAATTAATAGGGAAAAGCCATTTACAATAAGTGACGTGAATTTACGTGAACTAGAACTAAGAAGACCAACAAGAATACATGAGAAAATCTCTGAAATACAGAAACTTTCAATGTCTACGATTTTTTTTCCAACTTTTAGAAGAATTGAGGGAGGTTTTTCTATGGGTGACGGATTCGATCCGAGATATGGTAGACAAGATGAAATCAGAGATGCTATGGAAGAATTTTCTAGAAGATTATCATCAAGAAATCAACGATTTATAACTTCAATATCGACTGATGACATAGTTTCTTTATTGAATATGGAATATTCTAATATAAATGCTCAAATAAATTTAATACAGAAACAAAAGTCTGACGACATTATTCGTAAAATAAAAACTCAAAATAAAAATGAAAAAGAGACATTAGAGGAAATTCAAGCAGATATTGAAAGTATGGAAAAACAAAGGGAACTTCTATTAAAACCATACTCAACTTTATCTAGTTTAATTACTACTATTTTTCAACACAAAGGAATTAATTTAAGTAATCTAACTTTAGGAGAAGTTAATAATGCAATTTCATCAGATAAACTCTCTGCTGGAGAAAAACAAATGTTGAGTTTTATTTGCTACAATGCTTTTACAAAAAATAATACAATATTTATAGATGAACCAGAATTAAGTCTTCATCCTGATTGGCAAAGAACATTAGTGCCAACTTTATTAAATCAAGGAAACAATAACCAATTCTTTATGGCAACTCATAGCCCATTTATTTTTTCAAAATATTCGGATAAAGAAATAATATTATCAGAAGATAAAGGAGAATAGTATGGCTTTAGAATTAACAGTAGACGAAATTATCGAAACTTTAAAGCGTTCTTCTCTAACAACTGTTTTGGTTGAAGGTGTTGATGACGTTATGATATACAGATGGCTTGAGGATGAAATTGGAATACACAATGCTAATTTTTTTCCTTGTGGTGGTCGAATTAATTTACTAGAAATATATAGGCGAAGAGCTGAATTTAGTCATCTAAAAACTATTTTTGTTGCTGACAAAGATGCTTATGTTTATATAAATCCACCCGAAGAGTATAATGATGTAATATGGACAAATGGATATTCTATAGAAAATGATTTATATTATGGTAGAGGAATTGAACAATTATTTTCTAATGAAGAACGTGAAGTTTTTTTAAAATCCTTAAATAGTTTTATTGAATATTATTCTTTTGAAATTGAAAATTTTCAAAATCAAAGAGAATATAGTTTTAAAAATCATCCTCAACAAATTTTATGTGATGTTCAACATACAATTAAACAAGAATTTTTGCAACAAATCAATTTTGTAAAAGCAAACAATGATATTATAAATAATGTTAAAGAAAATTATGATATACTAATTAGAGGCAAATCGTTATTTGCTTTGTTAACAAGGATATTAAGTCATCGAAATAGAGCAGTTAAACATTCTAAATCAACGTTATTGGAACATTGTTACAGAACACATAAAAGTGAAATGTTCATAAAACTATTAACTGATATAAATAATAAAATCAGCGCATAACAACTAAGCGTTCGTCGTGTCCAGCTTTGCGGGATACGATGAACGCCCTATGGAATATAATCTTCCACATCTGAGTTAAACAATTTTGGTTTCTTTTGATCCTTTATACATTCTTTTTTTGAAAAGCTACCAACATATTGTATTAGCTTTTATATTTGTGTATAATTGGTGAAAAAGCATCCATTAACAAATGTAAAATAAGCGTTTAATAACGAATGTCATTAACAAACTTTAGTATATTTATATGTTTAATATGAATTGTAAATCAATAAGTTACAAAGAAATTTTCAAAAATATAATGGTGTATAACATGAAGTTCTAAACAATTATAATGGTAAAACTACACCTAAAATCACAAAAATAAGTTAATATATGTCTAACCTTTTACTTGACCCTGAATATAGTGTAAATACAGGACCTTGTTATTTTATTGACGAACCATCTCTGAGAGAAGACTGGCTAATTTATATGCTATTCTTTGATGTGATCTATACTTTAACAGGCCCTAGCGATGAGGTTCTACAAGAAAGTATTTTAACAATCAAGCAATACCCCTTAGAGAAGTTATTTAACAATTATAAATTCACTGACGAACCGCCAACCAATCCACAAGAAATTGAACTTCGACTTGTTCAACTATGTCTTGATAACGATATGTACTTCTTGTCTAATCCTTTATTAGTAGATCGGGAGGAGCTTATTTCAAGAATTGGCGCAATTATTCCTGCAAGCATTCCGCTATTAAAAGACTCATTTCTAAGATTTGATATCTTAAGAAGAGTAGTTTTACCACTTCTTCCAAGTGTTAGCGGAGTAATATCAAAAGAGCTCGTTTCCAGTATTGAAAAATTTAAGAATTCAAATTTTCGTGAAAGTATAGATAAGGGTGTCGACATATTGGCTTCAAAATATTCCGGTAATTATGAAATCAATGCACAAATCGAAGCCGAAATTCAAAATTGGCTTATTGAACATCAACGAGAGTTTTTAGAGTTAGTTGATTTTGACAAAATTAAATCTTTCGATTTCAAATCACTTGTTGAAGATGGAATCGGAACGATTGGCGGTCTTTTGACTCCTTTCTTGCCTTTGGGTACAATAATAGAGACATATAATTATCTTAAAAATCGTAAGAAATTAAAAAATGATGCTGAGCTTTTTTTTGTCTTTGCGCTCATGTATTTACAGAAAACAATGGGATCATTATTTACTCAAAGTTATAAAGTAAATCAATGTCCAATCTGCAAAATCACAAAAGTTGAAATTAATGGAATAAATAATGACGAAGTCGATGAATTTGTATTTGAAAAGATCAAGGGTATGTGCCACGAGCACCTTTTTGCATATCTGCATGTAAGAAAGTTTGCTCGATTGACTGGGAAAGATTTATTAATAGCTATAAAGGATATAAATAAAAGCTGAAAACAAAAGATTAAAAGTAAGAGCTCCTTCGTCGCTAATCCTATAAACATTGAACCTTTTGCATCAAACTTAACTAGACGTGAATATCAAATTAGTAAACAATGAAACAGCAGTTACGAAAACCAGAAAATTGGCAAGACTTTGAAGAGTTATGCAGAATGTTATGGGGTGAAATTTGGAACAGCCCTGAAACAAAAAAAAATGGACGGAACGGACAAGACCAACAAGGAGTTGACGTTAGCGGAACGCCAAGTTGGGAGATAGCGGAGTATTACGGCATACAGTGCAAAGGAAAAGATGATTATACTCATGCTCAATTGTCAGAAAAGGAGATTGACAGGGAACTTGAAAAAGCAAAAAATTTTAAACCCAAACTAAAGAAATTCTACTTTGCTACAACAGCAAATAAAGATTCTACAATAGAGGAGTATATAAGATTAAAAGATGTTGAAAGCCGCAAAGCGGGATATTTTGAAGTTCATCTTTTTAGTTGGGAAGAAATTGTAACACTTATTGACCAAAACAAAAGAACATACGATTGGTATGTAAGAAAAATAAACTTCAAAACACTTTTCGATGTGACTGTCTTGTTTCATAATGGACAAACTGAAATTGAATTCAGCCCAATTCTAGTTCGAAACAGAGTAAAATATAGACTCAGACAACTTGATAAGAGTTTCAACGCAATGAGATACTACAGCCCTAAAGACAATCGTAAAAAAAGACTGGAAATACTGTATGAATCTCAACCGACAAGGTATTATATAAATGGAGTTTCTCATAACAAAAGTTCATGTGTGTTTTCCCTAACAATTAACAACACAGGTGATAGTGTCTTAGAGAATTACAAACTTTACTTTGACTTTTTGAAATGCCCTATTATTGTGGATACTGTTGATAAGCAACAACAATTTCTTGACACGTTTAAATATAAATACGATACGTTTATTTCAAGTGACACATTACAAGGAGTATTTGAGCCCCCAAATAAGATTTTAGTTCAAAAGGACAGTATTAGCACTGATGATATTTGTATCAGACCAACTTCCGACACACCTCAATTAGTAAAACTTGAGTGGCGTTTGGTGGCAAAAAATTTTAACACAAGCGGACAGCTAACAATAAATTTAAACACAAGAATCAAAGAAAAAACAGAAATTGAAGAATATGAGTATCCATTAGAAGACGAGGTACGACTTGAAAACTATACTGGACATGACGAGTGAAACAATAAGAACAGAAGACAAGACAGCAGCTAAAAGCTAAGTTTTCATTATTTGAGAATTACAAGCCATGAAAACTTAGTTGAACGGAAACTTCGATTGAGTTACTAGACTTAAAATGTCTGGACTAAATTTGATTCTATGTTTTGTGATTACAAAATCTATAATTTTACTTTACCATAAGATTAATACATTGAATGAGCTATTTATAAAAGATGTAACCTAGCCGAAATACAGTTGAATTCGGTTCCTTCAAAAATTGTGATTTTGTATCACAATTTTACTTAGCATCATTCGGTCTTACCTACTCACCATAGGATATAATACAATGCAATTGATTTATTATGCAGATTCGTAAAAATAAGAAAGTAGAAATGCTTATTTACCAAGAAGCACCCAAAAAGACCTACTACCCCTTTCCATTTTCTACAGATTTCAACAAATACTAACTACCCTAACTCTCCACTACTCCTACAAAAGTTAAATATTTCTAAAAATCAAATCTTGACATCACATCGACTTTACACCCGTCGTTAGGATAAAAAACGATTTTATAATTTTTTAAATATTTCTAACTTATGTACACAGTTTCAACTGCCTTATTCGGCAACTACCGCAATGGAGAGTATCTCCAGTTTATGAAGAATGTCGTTGCCATCTATGGTAACTATGACACAAATGCACTTCTCTTACAAGCACGATTACAGACACTTACCGGCGCTACCAAAGCGCTTGACGATGTCTTCATGGCTACCACTGCTCATGAACTGACACCTGAACTGCAACCTGATGAAATTGTCCATCGGTAGCAGAGACAAATGGTATTGTTTTATTTTGATCCTTTATGCATTCTTCTTCTGAAAAACTACCACTGTATTGGATTAGCTTTTATATTTGTGTATGATTGGTGGAAAACATTCGTTAACAAATGTAAAACAGGCGTTTAATAAGGAATGTCATCAACAATCTTTCGTATATTTATATAAATTACTTGCCCGCCTTAAAGGTTTGGCGGGATATGAATTGTAAATCAATAAGAAATGATATTTGGGATTGATATTAGGTTTGCAAATATGTAAGTTGTGCAACAGGCAAAAAACCGACTACATTTGAACTTTAAAACCAAAATACACATACAATGTGATTTTTTCACTACATTTGCATAAAATAAACGCAAAATTATGCTAATTAGGTTTACAGTCGAGAATTTTTTGTCATTTAAAGACCGTGAAATTTTTTCTCTTATTCCAGGAAGAGGAACTCTAAAATCACACCACAAATCCAAATCGATAAAAGGGACTTCTGCTCTTAAAACCGCTGTAGTGTATGGTGCAAATGCATCTGGAAAATCTAATCTAATTAATGCTATTGAATTTGGAAAAGTGCTTGTATTGAAAGGTAACAAAGCAGAACAACCTATAAAGTTTAGCGGCTTTAAGCTTGACAAAAAACTACTCAAGCAGAATTCTCGCATTGAATATGAAATTCAACACAAGAACAAAAATTATGCTTATGGCTTTATTTTCAATTCCAAGGAAATAATTGAAGAATGGCTGTATGAAATTTCCAAAACAACAGAAAAAAAGATATTCACTAGAGACAAAAACAGACAAAATGAATTTGACCTTGAAGCAATTCTAAGTAAAAATAAGAATTCAGAAGAAAAACAATTTTTAGAGTTTACAGCTAAAGGAACTCAAAAAAACCAATTGTTTTTATCTGAAATAAGAACAAGAAAGGTAAAAGAAAATGTTTCAAACATAGATGATCTAATCAATGTAATTGATTGGTTTCAGAATGCTCTTACGGTAATATATCCTAACTCGAAAAATGTTGGAAAGAAATTTGAATTATTAGAAGATACAGATTTAAATAAATTATTTACCGAGATGCTTGGGTATTTTGATACAGGAATTGATGGAATCGAATTTAAAGATGTGGATATAGATAAAATTGATATTCCAAGTGAAATTTTAAAAGATATTGAGAATGATTTATTAGGAGATAAATCAGAAAAAACTAATGCATTTATTTCAAATATTCAAGATGACAAATACTACGTTATTTCTTCACTAAAGGATGGTTCATTACGGGCTCAACTTTTAAAAACAAAACATAAAATTATTGGAGGTGGATACGAACTTTTTGATTTAAAAGACGAATCAGATGGAACAAGAAGAATAATGGATTTAATACCATTAATAATTGATTTTTTCAAAGGAGATAACGTCTTTGTAATTGATGAAATGGAAAGAAGTTTACACCCCAATTTAATATATGACTTATTTGATTTCTTTTTGTCAAAATGCAAAAATGTCAATAGTCAGTTTATTGTGGCTAGTCACGAATCAACACTTTTAACTCAAAAACTACTACGTAAAGATGAGATTTGGTTTGTTGTTAAAGACAAATTAGGTGCAAGTAGATTACATTCACTAGAAGATTATAGTATTCGTTTTGATAAAGAAGTCAGACGTGATTACTTATTAGGAAGATATAAAGGCGTTCCAAAGTTTGGGAATAGAGATAATCTTACTGTAATTCCTCAATTTAATTAAGTATGCCTAGAGAACCAATTCCACTAATAAGAGAGGGCGGATTTTTAGACGCTGAAAAATTGTTCATTCTGTCATACGAAGGTGAAAAGACAGAAGTCAAATACTTCAATAATTTCCGACAATCTGATTATTTTAATGATTCAGGTATAATTGAAATTGTTCCGTTAAAAAGGGAAGTAAATACAGGTACAGATCCATTAAGTGTTAAGAGACTTCTTAAAAAAGCCAAAGAGAATTATCCCTTTAAGAAAACAGATGAATTTTGGCTTATTATTGACAGAGACCATTGGGAATCTATTCATAAAATAGACTTCGACAAATTAGTAATAGACTGCAATAAGGAAAATAATTTTTTCTTAGCTATGAGCAACCCTTGCTTTGAAATATGGCTAATAATGCATTTAAAGGATATTACTGAGTACAATGAAGAAGAAGTGACTAAACTTTTAGAGAATGCATCGGTAAGCAAAAAGAAAAATCATATTGATATTATACTTGGAGACTTACAAAGTATTGGATATAATAAAAACCCAAATCCAGATACGTTTTTACCGTTAACAAAAACAGCTATTGAAAGAGCTAAAATAATAGATGATGTGAATGAACCATATCCTAAAAAATTAGGCTCACACATCTACAAATTAATTGAAAAATTACTGAAAGAATAAAGCCCGATTGCACAACAATGTATATAAAAAATAGGCGAAACAGTAATAAAATCAAGGCTTTTGGCTCTTATCAAACTTTGTGCTTATCCGAAAGTTCCATGCTTCGAAATCGCCTACTTTTCATATACTAAACGTTCCTCATGTTAGTAAACCCAACACAACTGTAAACTGAAAAAAAGAATACAAATATCGACCTAAATTATATTCAATATTAACTTTATCAGTCTCCAACACGACTACAAAAGTTAAATATTTCTAAAAATCAAATCTTGAAATCACAGCGTGTGCACATCCATCGTTAGGATAAAAAACGATTTTATAATTTTTTAAATATTTTCAACCCGAATTATGCGTTGGAACTTCGTGATGAGAAACTAAAATACAATAAATCAGCTAATTATATTCGAAAAGCATAGCACCGCTATGGTTAAAGAAGATAAATAGTCCGCATCGGCGGATTCTGATTTGCAGTAGTTTAGCTTCGGAATAGATTTTCTAATGCATATTTCGGGTTTAACTTATGTACACAGTTTCAACTGCCTTATTTGGCAACTACCGCAATGGAGAGTATCTCCAGTTTATGAAGAATGTCGTTGCCATCTATGGTAACTATGACACAAATGCACTGCTCTTACAAGCACGATTACAAACACTTATCGACGCTACCAAAGCGCTTGACGATGTCTTCATGGCTACCACTGCTCATGAACTGACACCTGAACTGCAAGCGCTAGACATGAGACGTGACAAAGCTTTAATGGGTATCAAGTTACACCTAAACAGCTTTTCCTACAGTGAAGACACAGAGACCCTGAAAGCGGCAAATGCCCTGATGACAAACTATCTATCTCACGGCGATAGGATAGACAGACTAAGCTACCAACAAGCTACTGCCGTCATCGATGCATTATTGACAGATTGGCGAGAAAATCTAATGTTATCGACTTCTGTCAATAAGCTCTCCATTAATGCATGGGTAAGTTTAGTGACACAATTGAACAAGGATTTTAACGACATGTACATTACAAGGGCAAAAACATCTGTAAAACCAGGTCGAGTGGATCAAAAAAGATTAGAAATGAGGTCGGCTTATGAAGAGATCACTAATGACACCATGGCATTTGCAAGGGTAGCTGCTGATAAAAACGCTTATAATGCCATCATAGATGAATTAAATGGCTTGATCTCTAATTATAATACTTCCGTTACCCTTCGACTTGCTGGTCGTAGTACTGAAAATGATGAAGTTGACAATATGGTAGCAACTGCAGCATCGTAAAATGTAAGCCATTTTATAATTTTTTTAAGTGTAAGAATGAGACCTTCCATCGTCATGATGGGAGGTTTTTTTTAAATATAAATCCAGTAGTCAAATATATTAATTTAAGCTACAAATAAGCTCTTTTGCTGAAGCATTTAGGATTAAGAAAAAAAGCTGATTTACCTATTATTGTTAGATACAGCCTGTTTATTCAGATAAAACCCATTCACTCACTCATCCATTCACCCATTCACCCTTCACCTATTCATCCATTCACCAATTCACCCATTCACCTTCTCAGGCATACGAATCTTAATAATAATCGATGATAAAATGGTCAAACCACCAATAAAAAACACAGCATATGCTATACCAAATAAATCAGCCGTAACACCTGATATAATGGCACCAAATGCATATCCCAAATCTCTCCACAATCTGAATGTACCGATACTTTCTGCTCTTTGCGTTGGACTAGTCGCTTGTGCTATGGTAGATAGGAAGGTAGGGTAGACCAAGGCAGTGCCTAGTCCCAAAATAGCGGAAAGTAAGGCCAAGCCATAAAATGACTCCGTAAAAGGAAACATTAATATAGCTATCCCTTGCAGCAGCATGCCCCAAAAGAGCATCGCTTTTTTCGAATAATGATCTGACATCTTGCCCGTAAATAGTTGACCGATGCCCCATACCGTTGGATAGATCGCTGTGATGATGCCTATATGTTCCGTATCAAAATGAAGGGACATCAGCATGATAGGTAGCAGACCCCAAATCATGCCGTCGTTCAGATTATTTACGAGACCTGCTTGGGTCACAGAACTTAAGGTTTTATTAGAAAAAGTAGTTTCCATAAAAATATTATCCATAGCTGTACTCGCGTCCGTAGAACTCTCTTTATTTACAAAAGCCCTTGTATCTTTCACCCACAAAGCGGTCAAAATAAATCCCATGACTGCAATACATATTCCGATATAAAATGGATAAGGTGTGACACCATATTTATTAGCTACGTAACCCGTTAGAAATGCGACTACTCCGACTGCAAAGTACCCTGCAAATTCATTTAGACCCATAGCAAAACCACGATCTTTTTCGCCGACCAAGTCTATTTTCATGACTACGGTACTACTCCAAGTCAAACCTTGGCTTACACCCAATAAGACATTGGCCCCGATGACCCAATTCCAACTAGGCGCATAGATCAGCATGATGGGAATAGGGATCGCTAGTAACCAACCAAATAATAACAAATTTCTTCTGCCGAATTTATTGGCCAATCGACCAGTATAATAATTGGCAATAGCCTTGGATATTCCGAAGGCAGTGATAAAAGAAAGTATAGCAGTCTTGGATGCCACCCCAAATTCCAACTCGGCAAACTGTGGGAAAATCGTTCGTTCCATGCCTATCATCCCGCCTACAAAGGCGTTGACTATAACGAGAATGGTAAATTGTTTCCAATTTTCTTTAAGACCGAGCTTGACGTTTTCTGATTCCATGGATGATATCTACTAAAGGGCACAAAGATCAATGGAATAATTGAAAGTAGATTAAAAGTTTTTCATTTTAAGATTGTTCTCACCAAATGATCTTGATTTTCTACTTAAACAAAACCAATTGTGATAATTCGGATGCAGTCAACCAATGTTTTACGTTTGGTTTAATGTCTATATAATCACCACTATTGAGTTCAATTAATTGACCAGTCTCGTCTTCATAATTCACTTTTCCTACGATACAGATTAGAAGAGCGGGCGTTTTTGTAATGTGTTCCTTTAGTTTGCCATCTTTCAATATCTGAATAGCGGTAGATGTACCTAACTCACCTTTAAATAAACTGATGGCAGATACTTCTTTGTCTTGGGTATGTAAGTTTGATATTTTCATTGGAAATGTTATTTAATGGTTTGAATAAAAACTTCTCTGTGAGTCGAATTTTCCTACTTTCGGTCTAAAGGTACGGGAGTTTTTATGCACTATAAGTGAAAAGCATCAAAACATGATCAAGGTCATAAAATGAAAGATATTTAGAAGATGAGTAAATACTAAATGTTTTGTTGTGAAGAGATAACGTCGCGTCGTTAAGTCTTCATGACAAATGATATAAATGTCAGGGCTACGCCCCTTTTTTGTTGTCAAATATTATTGCAGATCTATGGGACTTGCAAACTTGTTCGCAAGAAACATTTTGGTATCCTTCCAGCATTTGCATGAAACCCACTTCCAAATGAATTTGGAAACCCATTAAAACTGCACTCCATAATGCGAAGCTCAACATGCACAGTTTCTCTTCTTTTAAATTAGATGGTTGACCAAACACAACTTATGTATAAATACTAATGATAACAAAAATGAAGAATACTCACTGTTTCAATGCCCATTTTATAAGTTCACCTTTGCTATTGATGTTTAGCTCTCGGTATATCTGCATGATGTGGGTTCTGACGGTATCTAGGGAAATACCAAGTTTATCACCCACCATTTTATAACTCAATCCATCTACAATAGCCGATACAATTTCTTGTTGCCGTGTGGTGAGTGGATTGATGGTTTTGGTCGTAGGGGTGAAGTGTTGTATAACTTTTCTGGCAATACCCGGCGACATATAGGAGCCTCCTGATGCTACCGTCGTTATACAATCATAGATAGATGCTAGGCTACTTTGTTTTGAGAGATACGAAACAGCTCCTGCACAAAGCGCTGCAAATATTTTTTCGTTGTCTTCAAATGTGGTGAGCATGATGATATTACAATGTGGGATGTATTTTTTTATTTCTGAGATGCCTTCTATGCCAGTCATGCCAGGTAGTTGTATATCTAGCAAGATCACATTGGGCAGAGTAGCTTCTTTTTTCTGTATTTCTACAAGAAAATCTTCCACTGAAATGCATGATGTGGTCATAGTGATGTCATCTTTCATTCCGAAAAAGGTCTCAAGACTGATTTTTACAATGTTATCATCTTCTATCACTGCCAATCGAATATTGCTCACGTTTATTATAATTTCGTGTTATGAATTATTAAACAAAGGTAAAGGATTATAATGCACAATTATTCACATCTTGATGTGATGTTTTTGTTTTATTTTGAAAATTATCGAGCACCATAAAATTATAAATGGTGTATAATGTAAATATTATTATTTTTGTAGTAAAATATTGATATTTTGCACCATAAAAATCATAGTAAACATTGTTGTTTTGATATAAATAATTGGCTATTATTGATATTTATCTTATGCTACTGTCAAATTCAAAGTCAGGTAGTACCTAAACTTACGACTATTACGACAGATGATGGACTAGGTTTCAGAATAGTAAATCATGTCACACAAGATAAGAAAGGATTAATGTGGATCTCTACTGAAAAAGGCCTTGAAAGATATGATGGTTATGAATTTATCACATTTAATGATAGTAAAAATGCAGACATTAAATGCGCTATTAGTCAATCGAGTAAAGTCATTCCAAGTTTTATGGATGACAATACGTTATTAGTTTGGTCTAATGAAAAACTATTTACTATTGATCTATGTGATAATAGTGTATCGGAGTTTGGAATACAAAGTAAATATGATGGAACTATCAGAGATATTTATTATGCTCAAGATAAAATGCTTTACATCTGTGTGGTGAGGGGAGACAATCAAATATTTTTGCGATATGGAAAAAATAATTTTCAAAAACTTTCAGAAGTAAAGACTCAAGTTTATCATATGAACCAAATATCAGAAGATAAGACTGGCAATATTTGGATGAGTAATGTTGATTTTACTTTAGGAAAATATGCTGAAGATGGAGATGAGATTTTTCAAACAAGATTAGATTCATTTTTATGGTTTGGCTCAAAATTGTATTTCAATAAATTCTTTATAGACACCACAGAAAATAATCTTTATTTATTTCCAAAAAGCAAATATGAGATTCGACTTTTCAATGAGGAAAACATGACTTATGATACTATTATTTCGAATCTTCAATCACCCGTTTACAACGCTGTAAAAGATGATCAAGGCAATATTTGGTTTGCCACCAAAAGACAACTTTTGCAATATAATGCAAATAACAAACAAAAACCATTTCAGGATTATTCCCACATCATACAAGAAGCTATTCAATTCACGGATATAAAAGGTCTATTTATTGATAGAGAAAAAGTGCTTTGGATATCTACAAATAATGGTATTATTAAACTTCCATTAAATAAACAGCTATTTGACAAAGTGCTCTACCATGAAGATGCTATATGGAGCAATGAAATGAGAGGTATTACAACCACCGGGAGAGATTTCAATTTTGCCTTTTGTGAAAATGGCCAATCTGGATTGTATAAAATTAATAAAAAAACGCTTGAACCTACTTTGTTTTACCCCTTAGGTTATATGCCTACTTTATTGGATGGAATTAAACATTTGTGTTATGATAAGGATAAAGATATTATCTGGACCCTTGGAAAATTTCTGAGTAGAATTGACTTAAATACAGAGGAAATAGAGAAAATTCAAGTTGATATTAAAGAATACATCTCTCTAAAGTATCGTAGCCCGATAGCTTTGCTAAACGATAGACAACTGATTTTTGGGTATCATCTTTCCAATATTGGTATATTCAATCCCGAAAATCAGCATATCACAAAACTAATTATCAATACTCCCAAAGCGGAATCTATCACTACCAATTTTTTTCAAGAAGATAAAGATGGTAACATTTGGATAGGGACAAATGATGGCATTATCATCATAGATAAACAAGGCAAAATTCTAAAAGAAATTAACGAAACCACTACACCGAGCCTCAATAATAACAACTGTCTCTCTGTTTTAATAGATCATCAAGACAGAAAGTGGATCGGAACATTTGGTGGTGGAATTAATGTCTTAGAAAAAACAAAAAACGGAGATTATACCATTAAAGTTATGGATAAGACTTCGGGTTTGTGTGATGATAATATTACCGCTTTGTTAGAAGATGACCAAAAAAATATATGGGCAAGTACTTACAATGGTGTATCAAAAATTAAGTCAGATTTAGCTACTATCCAAAATTTTTATGTAGAAGATGGTTTGACAAATAATGAGTTTAACTATTCTTCTTCCATGAAAGATGATGAAGGTAAACTTTGGTTTGGTGGCTTGAATGGTATTACCGTTATAGATCCGAATAAAGACTTAGAGCAGCAAAGTAATCCACCCGTGGTCCTTTCAAGTTTTTCTAGTTATAATAGACAGACCAATGAAGTAATCAATATATTCAAAGACTTGGAAAATAATAGCAAGTTTGTCATATCGCCAGTTACTAGTTGGTTTCAGTTCAATTGGGCCTTACCAAATTATTACAATTCTGCCAAAAATAAATACTACGTATGGCTAGAAGGTGTAGATACTGACTACTCATTTCATGGTAATAATCCATTTATAAGGTACAATAATCTAGCACATGGCGAATACACATTGCATGTCAAAGCGACAGATAGTAAAGGAAATCCCAGTTTAGGAGAGATTGCTGTACAAATCGTGGTCTTACCTTTTTTCTATCAGACATGGTGGTTTGTCTTCTTGTGTGTAATAGCGATAGGAGCTTTGTTTTATATGCTATACAAGTATAATCTCAACAAAAAACTAGCTATGGAAAGAATGAGGACGCAGATAGCAAGCGACCTACACGATGAAGTCGGATCTATGCTATCTGGTCTCGCTATGCAAAGCGAACTACTCCAAACAGAACCCAACTCTTCCAATTTTAGTAAGTTGGAGAACATTACAAATCTGAGTCGGAATGTAGTAGGGAAAATGCGGGATCTAGTATGGAGCATCGATAGTCGCAGTGATACCATCAGAGATTTGGTGGATAAAATGCACGAAAAGTTAGCAACATTATTAGGACCGAAGGATATTGCCTTTATGCTAGATGTCAATGATCTACCAATGGACAAGACTATTCCAGTAATCACTAGGCAACAGCTTTTTTTGATTTTTAATGAGGCTATAACCAATGTGGTACGACACAGTAATGCTAGTGAAGTTAATGTATCTATGTATCAAACCAAAACGTCCTTTGAAATGGTCATTAAAGACAACGGCAATACTTCATCTACATCTACCGTAAAATCTACAGGTTTTGGACTTCGCAATATCCAAATGCGCGCAGCTAAGATCAAAGCTAATATTAAAATAACGAATATGGAAGGATATGAAGTTAGGTTAACTATGCAAAGATTATAGCATCATCATTATATATCACATCAAAATGTGATTGATTCGAATTTTTGGGTGAAGTATTTTTGTACTCATATTTACTCATCACAAAAATATTAAAATGAAAACCTCCTTACTTAGTTGTTTCTTTATTTTAGTGCTATCGGTTTCTGGCAATGCCCAAAAAGTATTTGAATGGGCAGAATACGGTATCGCATTTGACCTTGCCGATGATTTCCAAGAAACGGTCAATTCTTCTGATCAGTTCTCAGCTGATGGAGATGGCATGTCTGTATCTATTTTCCCTTTCCATGACGAGACCTTAGACGACGCCGACATCACTGCCTATACTATTGCAGCAGCTGCATCGCTTAATCTTGATGCTGTCGATGATGTCAATTTTATAAACATTAATGGTTTCTCAGGCGGATATGCAGAAGTAGTTTCTGAAGGCGAAAAAAACTTTATTATGGGATTAATTGATCCAAATAGTGATGTCAATTTTTTCATCATCATATCCTTTGCAGATGGAGATGCATTAGCCACACAAGAAGCTATAGATATCTGCAAAGGTCTCCACAAAATGTAATTTCTATTTTTATTAATACATCCTTTATTACCAAAATCTAATAATTCAAAAAATGAATACTAATTTTATTTCGAGCAAAACCATTCGTACCATCACTAAAAAAATGGTACTCATTTTCATTATTTTATTTTCTGGGCAATATTTTTTGAATGCTCAAGCAAAACTAAGTATTCAAGGTATTATAAAAAGGTCTAATGGTACTGCACTCGAAGATGGTGTTTATCCGATCAAGTTTAATATCTATGCAAAGGACAACACCCCAGCTGGCATCTTATGGACGGAAACGATCCCAGAAGTCGACGTCAATGGTGGGATATACAGTGAAATTCTAGGAAATGTGAATACATTGAATGTTCCTTTTGACCAAGACTATACGCTAGGCATAGAAATCGGGGGCAAAGAAATGAATCCTAGGATAGAACTGACATCTGCCCCGTATGCATTATCGCTAAGGGGACAGACCAATCAGTTTCCTAGTACGGGATTAGTATTGGCTGATGATCTAAGAGTAGCTCAAGGTGTACTGGCAAGAGCGGGAGCACCAGGCTTAGCAGGCGCGAACAAAAATGGGTATGGCATGATTGGAAATAATGACACTGGAGTTTTTTCAACGGCGTATGGTAAAGTTTCTCTTTTTGTAAATAATGTGGAGAAAATAGAAGCGACGGCAACGGGAATAAATCTTTTTGGAACTGTGGGTATTTCGAATGGCATCAATTTGTACAGTAATAGTGGGATCAATTACTCTTCAGCTCAGGGTAGTTTTCAAGGATGGAGACTGGCTGATATGGATGAATTCAATAGTGATGATGATGGATGGATTCAATATCCTCCAGCGAATGGAGAGGGTACTGGTTGGAATAATGATACGGGTGGCCAAGATATATGTGTAAATTGCGGCATTTATAATAGTAAATTTTTAGGTCAGATTTTAGTACCTAACATTAACCAAATGGTAATCAAAAAACAATTTACAATAGCTGGTGGATTTACAGAAATAAAAGTAAAGTTTCGATATTATGTATTCAATACATGGGATAGTAATGATTTTGGTTTTGCAGGATTCGCCACGAATGCATCAGGAGGAAATTTTAAAGTTGCTTGGGTAGATCAGTTAACAAATATGGCTGGAATTAATACAGCAGCAACAAACTCTTCGGCATTTAATGGCACTGTCAATTTCAAGAGTGATCCTGATGGCTTTTCAGACTATTGGAAAGATGTTGAAATGACAGCAAGAAAAGATCCAGATAGCAACAGTTTTTATGTATATATCGGCTCTGGTGCCATTGGAACAAATGATGAAGGTTATGGAGTAGGTCCAGTCGAAATTTGGGTAAGATGATATTTTTATTACGAATTGATTAATTACGATTTTATCAATTATCCATTATTAATTATTCACTATTAATTAGTTTATCATGTTATCCAAAAATATAATTTTTGCCATATTTTTATGGTTATCGACGCTATCGATACTTTTTGCTCAAAACAATAATTGTGACCCAACGGCTGTTGATACTAGTGCCTTTGAAGGTACAGCCTATTTTAACTATGGTAGTGTCAACAAGTCCAAAACAACAAAATACAAGACGGCTTCGGCCATCGGACAAACGATCACTGGCTTTGTGGAGAATGATAGTTATACAAGTAATCTTGG
Source organism: Saprospiraceae bacterium (assembly GCA_035299145.1). Taxonomy (GTDB): domain Bacteria; phylum Bacteroidota; class Bacteroidia; order Chitinophagales; family Saprospiraceae; genus OLB9. The sequence goes on along the minus strand of DATGWZ010000015.1, from coordinate 170,110 downwards.
CTTTTATGGTCGATTTTTATTACCGCCATTCAAAGTCAATGTCAATGCCACACAAGGTGATCTTCTGGACCGTATTCAGCTGACTTGGCAAATTGATGCTTTAGGACCATCACCCAATGAAGGCTTCAATATCTACAGAGACAATATCTTCCTAGCAACAGTTGGGCCGAGTATTCGCAATTACAATGACTTCAATGTCATCGCCGGAGTTGCGTACACATACACAGTTAGTGGTCTCAATGGCTATGGTGAAGGCTCTCCGAGCGAAGCGCTAGGTTTTCAGGTACCTAATGGTGTAGTGACAGGTTGGGTGCAGACTCGCAATGGCAATCCTGTACCTAACGCGCTCGTTACGCTAATGCCGATGCAAGGTTTTTCTGCCAAGTTTGGCGTTATGGACGGTGCATCAGCTGCCAAAGATACATCCAATGCTTTTATGCCAATATCTGGCAACGATTGGACAATGACTTTCTGGATCAAAACTAATACTGCAGCTGCGAACGGTAGTATTATACACTTAGATCCCATACCATTTTATGTTAAAGCTTTACCTAGTACAAGTGGTAACGAAGGTATAGAGATTGCTACTTCTGCTACGGGTGGGGCGATTTTATCTGCAACCTTTCCCGATAGCACTAAGAATGGCTGGCATCATGTCGCTCTCAGTTGGAATGACGGAGTGAGTAGATTATACATCGATGGCGTATTGAATAATCAAGCTTCGTTAGCTCCAATTGGCGTAGTAGATACCCTCTTGATGGGTGCCAAAGCAGGTATTGGAGGTTGGGATGGATATATTGATGAGTTTAGGATTTACGACCGTCAGCTCGATGAGTTGGACCTACTCGAAGTCATGGAAGGTACAGCATCATCTCAGACACCATTTTTATCTCACTACTGGAAAATGGACGAAGAATTAGGTGAAAAATCATACGATCTCAAAAAGCGACACAAGTTATACTTTTGTGGTGCAAGATTTGACATAGAAAGACCTCCTGTCCGCACAGCCGGCATGACCAATGAAGATGGTTATTATCGCATCGAGTCTGCAAGTTATGGTACAGGCACGACATTTTTGGCGCAACCAATGAAGTCATTCTATCTTCATAAATCGGTCAAGTTTTCTCCAAGTGACATGTCTTATGCGACTTTACCTGATTTTGGGCTAACTAAAAAATCAACGATCGAAACATGGATAAATACAACAGGAAGCATAAATCCACAAACGATCCTACACAAGAAATGGGGCAGTAATGAATGTCAAATATTTCTCCAACCTTTAGGCCTTAGCAGTGAACTTAAGGTAACCATCAATGGTACGACCAATACGTTTGGTATCGTCCCACCTGATTTTCAACATCTAGCATTTACCATCGATAGTATTACGGGTTCAGTAGTTGGATATCTCAATGGCAACCTGATGAATACACACAATTATGGTGTTATATCAGGCAATTGGTCAGACCCATTGCAGCCTTGGACGATAGGTGCTAAAAAGAATGGAAATGTACTTTCTGAATTTTTCAGTGGATTGATCGATGAAGTGGCTTTTTATGACACGACATTGACTGTGACACAAATTCTTACCCACTCGACAAATTCAAGAGATATGAGAGAAGAAGGCCTCAGGCAATATTTTCCTATGGATGAAGGCAATGGTATAAGATTGAGAAATGTAGGTACAGTCTTTATCGAGCCAGGTACCTTATATAATAGTACTTGGTCATCATTTGCACCAAATCAAGTGGTAGAACCGCATGAATTTTTGCCAAAAACTCGCCAAGTCACTCTTAATCCTAGTGTGACTTCAGTGGACCAAGTTGATTTTACAGATAAGTCAACAGTGGAAGTATCAGGATTTGTAAGGTATGCAAATACAAATTGTTTTGCCGAAAATGTTGAAATATTAGTAAATGGTTCATCTTATAACCCTCAAATTTTCACTGATTCGGTGGGTAAATTTGTGGTTGATTTTGATCCAGGTGCGTCTGTAAGGTTGACTCCAAAATTTGAAGATCATGAATTTGTGCCACAGTATACAGATATAAACAACATTACTAGCCCTATTGCTGGCGTTGTATTTAATAATACCACATATCGAACTATTGAAGGAAGAGTATATGGCGGTCTTTGCAAAAGATCTATCATTAAGGAGCCTGCAGGTACGCTGCAAGGTACGATTTGTGTTGTAAAAATTGCGTCTGTAGATGGGTGTTACGAACGTATTGACACAATAGATAACACCGAAGGAGATTTTGTATTCAACAATATACCACCTTTTGAAAAATTGACCGTCGCTGTTATTGAGCATTCTAATCCAAGAGTAAAAGATTCATTTCAAAAGCAAGGTGGCTATACTGTAGATTTATCCAAAATTGATACCACAGCAGTATCTTTTGTGTACTTCGCTGATCCTATAATCGATATTATAAGTGGCTTAGAGACTTATTCGCCTACCTGTGATGTCATAGTTCTGGACAAAGGTGAAAATAAACAAATACAAATTAAGCTCAAAGAAGTATATGAAGATGGAACATGTGATGTGGATACTGCTGGATTTAGGATTATCAATGGTTTTTCTAGCGAGACAATAGATACCGCTATGAGTAATGGTTTGTTAACCTACACGTTCAAAGTTGGAGATCCCAATCCCACGCCACCTTACTTTAAGACAATGCAAATCATAAGTACGACCATAGAAGGCAATAGAGGTGAATTGACCAAACAAGCTATTGTCACTGGTATACGAGCGAAAGATAATACCTTTACCACTATATTACCCGAGACACCATCCATTGTATTGCGAGATCCGCCTGGTGATGGAAGTTTTGCTTACATTAAAAAAGATCAAAATTTTTGTCAAACGATGAGCTTCAATTCAGGATCATCTACCGGGAAGGGTGCTAGAATTTATGCTGACGTTGTCCCAGATTTAAGTGTTTTTATAAAAATTATCGAAAATAATATTGGTCCTGATGTCACCATCAAATCTTCAATGACACAAACATCTTCTAATTCCGTAGAAATTTGTCATAGCCTCAGTAGGCAAATTTCTACCAGCCAAGATGATCTGATTGTCGGTGAACAAGGTGGAGATATCTTTGTAGGTGGCGCATTGAATATAGAGTTTGGAAATGCAAATATTATAGAGTTTGACACTACATTGTGTGTTGGGACTGACTCGGCCATTGTCATAGTAACACCAGGTGATTATGCTACTACCTTTATGTATTCTGAGTGGTACATCAAAAATACAGTGTTGTATAATCTAGGTAACCTCAAACAAGGTGCTATCAATGAAATGAATTTTGAAGACTCTCTCACATATCATAATTCGATTGTTAAATGGAATAAAATTCTCAATGACAATGATGCACAAAAAGAGAATACCAGAACAACAGAAAACTTATCTTTTGATGCTGGAGTATCTTATGAGTACTCGATAACTAGTGACACAACTACTATCAATGAGCAGTCAACCACAAATGAAGATTCAAAAGATATTGTCGCAGTATTTGAAGTAAAAACACCTCCAATAGGAATAGGAGCTGGCGTAAATGCAATAGTAAATCTTAGTAGTGTGTCAGGTAGTTCATCCGGGTCCACTCAGCAAAAAGGGGTGACAACAGGTTATGTCTTGGCTGATGATGATGTTCTAGATGCTTTTTCGGTCAATATAGGGATCGATTCAGTGTATAAAACACCTGTTTTCAAAGTCAAAGCAGGCCAGTCTAGTTGTCCTTGGGAACCAGGTACAGCTAAGCGTGAAGGTGTACTCCTTACATCTGTCGATGGACCAGTAAGAACTGATGTACCGGCAAACGAACCCGCTGTATTTCATTTCATTATGGGCAATACCAGCGCCACCAATGAGACATGGACTTATGCTTTTACTGCAGGTCCGGAAAGCAATACTGATGGAGCTAAAATTTTCTGCAATGGTGCTCCCATGAACCAAATTCAATGGTATGCTATACCTTGGGGAACATCTATACCCGTCACAGTCACAGTCGAGCGAGGCCCACAAGCGTATAACTTTGATAGCCTTGAAATCGTTCTTTATTCAGCATGCGAAGACCAAAGGGCAAATGATTTAGGTATTTTGCCCGATACTGCTGTTAATCTTTACTCAGCTATATATGTCAGCGCATATTTCATCAAGCCTTGTAGTGAGGTAAATATCAATGTACCAGAACCTGGATGGGTAATTAAAAACAGTAACAGCCCTTCAAAAGGTATCACTACATCGGGTTATGATTTGAATGTGACAGATTTTGAGAAAATTATTGTTCAGTATCGCAGAAAGGATGGTGACGGAGCATGGTTAACCATTCAGGATACATCTACAAGATATAATCCTAATTGGTCAGGATTCAACAACAATCCACCTCCAAATCTTCCATATCTGCAAAATGATTTCACAAACTTTATTTGGGAAACAGATGGACTTGAAGACGATGAATACGAAATTAGAGCAGTTTCATATTGTACAGGAGATTCACCAACAGGTTATTCAGAGATTATTTCAGGCAAGATAGACCGTCAACCTCCTGCCCTTTTAGGTAGACCACAACCATCTGACGGAGTTTATCATGTTGGCGATGAGATATCTTTTACTTTTAATAAAGCCATCAACTGTGGTCGAGTGGCTGAGATTGTAAATGTTGAATTATTCAATGCAGAAACAGATTCATTAATCAACATTTCGTTGACATGCCATGATAATAAAATCATGATCGACCCTTTATTTATCAATAGTGAATTGGAAAACAAAATTCTCAGAGCTGAACTCCACAATATTCCAGACCTTACGGGTAATATTATGTTAGAAGCCGAATGGGAATTTTACGTAGATCGCAACGAACTAGCATGGTTGGATGATACTGTTTCCGTAGTAAAATATGATGATGAAGTTAAATCCATCACCGTAAATATTCAGAATAGAGGTGGATATCCAGTACCGTATTCATTACAGAATATTCCTTCATGGATGAAAGTGTACCCAGTTTCAGGGACCTTGGTAGCCAATGAGACTGAAGAGATTACCATAGAAGTGTCAGATGATGTGCCACTTGGTAATTATTTCGACTCGATTATATTGCGAACGGAGACGGGATTAAATCCATTTTTTATGGGTGGAGATGAGGTACTGATTATAAATACTAGGGTCATATGCAGACCACCTGTTTGGGTGATAGATCCTGCTGCATTTGATGCATCCCCATTTAATTTTTCGATGAATTATATTTTAAAATTAAATATAGAAGGGACCTTAAGCACAGATACAGAAGACATAGTCGGCGCTTATGTAGATGGCGAATTGCGTGGTGTATCAAAAGTTCAGTACAAACCAGGTTTGGGATATGTGGCATTTCTCACCGCTTACAGCAATGTCACATCGGGTGAGACAGTCGATTTTCAGATATGGGATGCTTCTGATTGTCAGCTTTATGCAGATATCATTGAGTCATTTCCATTTGTAGATAATACGATCATAGGTAATACAATTACACCGCAGATCATACACACAAGTGGCAAATTGCTCAGAAAGATCTATATCAAAAAAGGGTGGAATTGGATATCCTTCAATTTGGATCCATTGGATCCAGCGATCAATGGAACATTAGAAAGTCTGAGCGATCCTGCAGGCGCCACCATAAAAGGACAAAGTAGTTTCAGTCAGTATTCAACAAATTTAAATATTTGGGCGGGTAGTTTGACTGATCTAGGTCCAGGCAAAATGTATCAATATTACAGTCAGGTTAAGGATTCTATATCGCTCATTGGAACACATATAGACAGCCTACCGATTCCCATCAGCCAAGGATGGAATTGGATAGGATATATGCCTACGTATAAGTTGCCCGTAAATACAGTATTGTCCACACTACAGCCAAGTCAGGGCGATATTATCAAAGGTCAATTGACTTTTGCAGTGTACGATACCAATTTGGGTTGGGTAGGAAATCTTACCTATATGAATGAACCCAATGGATATTTACTAAAATCCAATACCATAGATACCTTGATATATCCAAATGTACAGACAAGCAACGTACAAGGAAGCGTAGATATGGCTAGAGTGATTCAAAAACAGGCAGTCGAATTTCAACTAAAACATAATGCTGAAAATCCTAGTGTATCAAGGCCTTTAAATTGGGAGTTAGATCCGTCACAGTACGAATATACCATGAATGTTATAGCTTATGTGGTGGACAACGAAGATAGGATTTTGTTGAAAGAAAATGATGAAATAGGCCTTTTTGTCAATGATGAGTTAAGGGGAAATGGTAGAACCATTTACATTCCAGCTATTGATAAATATATCCTTTTTGTGACAGCTTATGCTAATAAAAATGGAGAGCAAATCCACCTTAAGTACTACAGCGCAGTCCAAGACAAAGTATTTGATATCAAGGAAAAAATGACATTTAATGTCAATGACATCATCGGGGCCATAGATAGTCCTACATTGTTGCACTTGGCAGAAAATGTTTCTTCGACATCAGAAGACATTTCGAATGAAAAGTTGAAAGTCTATCCAAATCCATTCTCTAGTACAGTAAATATTGATTGGCAAGGAGGTCTTTCAGACAAAACAGAGATAAAGGTGACCAATAGCCTAGGTGAATTGATCCATGTATTCTGTTGTGATCAGACGAATCGGGAAATCACTTTTGTTTGGAAACCAGATAACAGTTTGTCGGCGGGAACCTATATAATACAAGTTATAACAACGCAAGAAGTCATTCAAAAGAAGGTAATTTTTATAAAATAGATGTTACGGATTGGTAGAAGCATTGATACAAAAATGCTTCTACCAATTTTTGTAACTATTTAAGTTATTGCCCTGTAGGGGCTAAATATTGGTAGTGATGGGTGAAACCCATCACAAAAGAGCAGAGAATTATTGTTTTTGGCGCCATTTTTTGCCTGAAAGATGCAAAAATTGTGACAAAAACGGTTGATATTGGAACTGACCTAAATAGTTACCAATTTTTAATAAAAAAGTTAATTGATGTCTAGATATTATCTCCTAAATAAGTATTTCGTAAGTCAAAAACGAAACTGTATCCTGATTTTTTTTATGTCAGTTTGTGGTATTGTTTTAGGTCAAGGATCGAACTGGACTTCACCAGATCCATCCCAATATAATTATAATGCGACCATGACGGCAGTTGTAAAATTGGAAGGTGTAAATGCATCCAATGAACATGATGAGTTAGCCGTTTTTTCAGGCACTGAAATCAGGGGACTTTCTTCCACTATTCTAATAGGAAATGATTTGTATTTTTTTGTTACGATGGTGAGCAATAGCGTATCAGATACAATGACCATTAAGTATTACAATCATGACATGGATCGCATTTTTACTTATGGGCAACCTTTAATATTTCAAGCAAATCAGATATATGGGACCATAGATAATTATTTGGTCTACGACTTTTACTTAGAAGGGATACCACCTTTGGAGTTTGGACCAATTCCCGTATTTGAAGGATTAGAAAATTGTCCTATTCCACCTATTTATCTGAATGATTATATTACGAATAGAGATGACAAATCCGCAATATTTTGGTCGGTGGATAATAATCCAGATTTAATCCTAAGTCTAGCATCAGACACCTTACAAATTGCTGGAGCGACAGGTTTTACGGGCAATACGGTTATTTCCATTTCAGTCAATGATACTAGTCCTGGTGGATTGATGTATGCATTTAATATTCAAGTAACGATATTACCGTTTAATGCTCCGCTAGTATGGATTGGTTTACCAAATCAAGGCATTGTGAAAGGAGATACTTTTGAAATCGTAGCATTGGATTCGTTCATAATGGGAGGTCAAGGAGATAGCTTGCTTTATGATTACCATCCAATAATAACTGAAGCCATCCCACCTGTACCACAGCCCAATTGGTTTGTTACCAGTAAATATCCAGTGACGATGACGGTCACTGCCAAGCTCCAATATACGCCTAAATTTCAATTTGATCATCCAAATGATAAGCTTATTGCAATGTCATCATCGGGTCAGATTACGGGCATCGCAGTAAGGAATGAAACGACGGGTCTGTTTTTTCTATCTGTAGGGTCACATGTAGTAGGAGATTCGATACAACTAAGATTTTATAGTGGTCAAAAGAAACAAATATTGTATTATCGTACGAAGATATTTTTTGATTCAGGACATATCGTAGGTAATATAGAAAGTCCTTATGTCATTGATTTTGCACCCATCATTCCGATGATAAACGCCGAAAATATATGTCAATTTGATATCGTAGATGCCGACTTTGTCGGTACTGAACAGTTTTCATTTTTTGTAAGAGATGCCATGTACCCAAATTGTTTGAACGATAGTACATCTGTGACACTGTGTATAGTGGAAGATGAAATGGATTTATTTACCTATTATCGAGATGCAGATGGTGATGGACTTGGAGATCCTAATGAATATATCACCTCATGTTTGGTTATACCAGATGGCTATGTGGAAAATGATGATGACTGCAATGATGGTCAAACTATAGATCCCAATATTTCATTAGTTATTAATGAGAATTCTAGTTTTGCAGATGACGATGGTATTGTGTGTAACGGAGCGAATGTAAATATGCAGGCATCAGGAGGAAGTAATTATCAGTGGAGTTCGGGACAGACGACGTCAAGTATTGCGGCTGTTATCAATGCTGATTCGACATTTTATGTGACAGTGACTTTCCCTTCTGGGTGTAAAGGTGTGGCATCTGTTGACATCATTAAAGTCGGCAAAATAGTCACTAGCTCATCTGATAGTGGATTGGGAAGTTTACGTAGTGTGGTAGGTTGCGCAGTAGATGGCGACACCATCACTTACGATCAGCCGACTGTGAATATTTCCAATCTTATTGCACCAATACCTGTGGAACATTCGATCGCTATCCATGGACTTAGTTATGTGGAGCGGCCAATTATCTTTATTGATTTTGGACAAGCTACGCATGGCTTGATGATATCCTCAGGTAAAACACTGACGCTCAAAAACCTCGATATCACTACCCAAAATAATCAGACACAGGCATTACTTACGGGTAATGGACATGTCAATATAGAAGGTATTGTCGAGATAAAATGAGTGGAATGAACTGTTGGTTACATTGATCTCATCATAACTGTAAATTACCAATTTGTAATTAATATTTGTAGGGTATTTTCTTAAATGAAATTTAATATGTGTTACATTGATTAGATACATTTATCAATTAAATTGAAATATCGAATTAAAAATCAGACCATTATTATATTGAAAAATATTTTGATTATTTATTTCACGGCCTAACTGTAAGGTTTGATTGATATAGCCAACTTCTAGCCTTAATTTTGAATGATGCCTGTAGCCAAATAGTAGACCTATTCTGTTCTGGTCAAAGATATTTTCACCAACGTTTTTTCCGAATCCTATCATTATTTCATCATAGATTGCTATATACGGAGTTTTGTCTTTGATTTCACTACCTTTAAGTGGGAATTGAAGTCTGAACATATATCTACATCTATTCAAAAAAGGAAAATCGTCTTCTTCTGTTTTATTCACACTTGAATATCTTCCTACCCATCGTTGTTCTAGCATGAAGCGGTGAGAGAGCTCAAGTAGTCCTATTTTATCTGTTAAAGTGATCATTTGATACATTCTATGCTCTGTAAAATCTCTGTCTAAAGCATTGATTGGAATATCGCCATATGCAAAAGTTTCTATCCAAGCATATCCTAGTCTAAGTTGTACGGTAGGATGTATCTGATAGTTAATACCAGTTCGCAATAGACTTTGTTGCCAATTTCGGGCTATGTCATCTCTACGCCATTGATATTCAGTGTGGAGACTAAATTTTGAATCAAATTTTATGGTACCAAAATAATTAAACCAACCTATTGTATTGCGATCGCTAGATCTGGCGTTTTGCGCTTCAGAATAAAAATAAGTTATGAACATTAAGATGCTTGTGTAAAGGATGGTCTTCATATTTTAAAATTGATTCTCTTTGCAAAAAAAAAATGGGTTGAATCTAATGTTAATCAACCCATTTTATTTTTAATTTGATTCAGGTGTGAATGGTAAGGCAGATTTATGAACAATGATCCTAAGTTTTCCGTCACTTCCTTTTTTGAATACCCAAGTTTTGTCTACCATAACTTCATTACCTTCTTTGTCAGTCACCCATACATTTCCCATCGTAATGGCAACCGAACCGTATATTTGGATACCTTGATTGGCATCTCCTGCATTATCATATCTAGCTTTTACCCAAGGCTTTAGCGCAAATCCTTTATCAGTAGGATAATCGGGATCTCCACCGACAAAATATGCTAGAGCTCCTTTTTTATCATTTCTAAATGTTTGTTCGCCATATGCAAGAGTAGGTTTGAAAAATACTTTACCTTGGTCATAATTATAAGCTTCAGAAAGCACTTTTTCAGCGTATCCCTTATAATCTCCACCTTCTTCTTTAAGTTTTCCTATCTGTACTAATGCATCACACCATGCTTGCTGTGCGGCGTTTACTTCATCATAGGTAATCACTGTCTGTGCCCCATCTTCTACATATACTAAACCTAAGTCATCGATGATTTTCTGTACTTGTTCATTTGTCTGATCGATAACTTTGTTGGCTTCTTCCTTGGCTTGATTGCACGATGATGTCAAGACAAAAACACAAAGCAGTCCTAAAAACATTTTTCTATTCATTTATAAGTTATTTTTTAAATTGCCTACTTCTTAATACGGTGTTCGGCGTTTCCGGTTTTATCATTATTGTATATGAATTAATTTTTATTTGTGAATAATGATATGTTTATAATTAAAAAAATATTCGTCTAGTTCATAAATAAATATTTAACTTTGTAATCTAAAATATAAATAAAATTTATGAATTACACCCTAAATCAATTACAGATTTTTCTCAAAGTAGTACAAACTCAAAGTGTTACGAAGGCTTCTGAAGAATTACATCTCACCCAACCAGCAGTATCTATCCAACTTAAAAATTTCCAAGATCAGTTTGATATTCCGTTGACAGAGGTCGTAGGTCGTAAAATATATATTACAGATTTTGGTAGAGAAATAGCGGTATCTGCTGAAAATATCATAAATCAGGTGTACGCTATCAATTATAAAACACTTGCATTTAAAGGTCAATTAACAGGTAAGTTGAGAATTTCAGTTGTTTCTACAGGCAAATATGTCATGCCTTATTTTCTTTCTGAATTTATGAATCTAAATCCTGGTGTAGAATTATTAATGGATGTTACTAATAAAAATAAAGTAATCAAAAGTCTAGAAAATAATGAAGTTGATGCCGCTTTGGTTTCTGTATTACCCAATAATCTAAACATCGAAAAATTAGACTTACTCCAGAATAAACTATTTTTAGTAGGTAATGTGAAAACCAAATTTAAAAGAGGGGCAAAAGTAAATGAGATATTTCAAGACTTACCACTTATTTTTAGGGAAAAGGGTTCAGGCACACGACATACAATGGAGCAGTTTTTTGCACAGAATGATATATCAGTTTTAAAGAAAATGGAATTGACATCAAATGAGGCTGTCAAACAAGCCGTCATGGCGGGACTTGGATATTCTATAATGCCACTGATAGGTATAGGTAACGAATTGCAATTAAATCAAATCCAGATTATTCCTATCAAAGGATTACCGATCACCACAACTTGGAGTTTGATATGGTTAAAAGAAAAAAAACATGCTCCTGTTTCTCAAGCTTTTTTAGACCACCTGACTTTACAAAAATCAGAAATTGTGCATAATAAATTTAGTTGGTACGAACAGTATTGACTCTAATAGTCATTCAATTATATACTATTTTTTAGCAATTACAGATACCGCTTTTTGAAGTAATAATGAGTTGGGGATAGTTATAAGTTCTCCTTCTGTTGTGATTAAATGAATATAAAAGTACGTCAAATCAGAGATCTCTCCTTCGAATGGGTAGTCTCGGTCTAAGATTTTTATTTGGTCACCAATCTTTAAAGGATGGTTGAAAAAAAGAATAATACTAGAAGTAATATTTGAGAGTAAAGACCATTGTGCGACAAACGCTATGCCTATAACAGTGAGAACAGAACTTGCAAATACAGCAATCTCATTTTGCTTTAAGCCCCATATTGCAGCTAATAGAATCAAAGCCGCAATGGTGGTAAAAAGATGTATTGCTTTGATGATTATTTTTCTTCTGGCTCGCTGAAGTTGTACATTTTTTAAGGTGTTGTTTATGACAGTTTTAGTCACAAAAAAAACGATGATATATATAGTAATTAAAACTGTTGTTTCTACAACTTGGATTTCTGAAGTGGACATTTAAATTGACTTTTAAAAATTTATTTGGTAACCAAAATTACTGATACTTTTATCCTGTTCATCCAATTTAATGTTATTGTTTTTTAAATCTAAATATTTCAATTGGTTGATACCTTTTATTTCTAACGGGACTTCACGAAAATTGTTATCATTTAGATATAGAGATTCTAGATGAGCTAATTTTGAAATGTTTTTGGGTAGTTTACTGAGTTTATCATTTTCTAAGTGTAACACTTTTAATTTTGGCAAAAGACTGATGACCTCAATATTTTTGCTTAACTTTAAATTTGTTTGATCATTCAAATATAATTCTTCTAGATTTAATAATCCACTTAATGATTTCGGAAGTATTTTAAAATCATTTCCACTTAGATCGAGTGTTTTTAGGTTTTTTAATTGACCTATTGATGTAGGTATTTCTTTAAAATGATCATTACGCATACTAAGAAATTCTAATTTTGGTAGTGCACTGATAATGTCAATATTTTTGTCCAATAAGAAGTTGGTTTCATCATTTAAATATAGCTCCTTCAAGTTTGATAAACTCATGATTGATTTTGGGAGGACTGTAAAATCATTTCCACTCAGATCAAGCATTTTTAAATTGTTAAGTGATCCTATTTCAGTTGGTATTTCTTTGAGATGATTGTTTTTAAAACTTAAGAACTCTAAATTTTTAAACTTTGGCCATACGTCATTAGGAATGAAAACTGACTGATTGCTGAGGTCTAATCTTATTACTTTTTCGGGATCTTTTAATGCGTCATTAATGTCAAAAAAGACTTTTTTATCCAAGTTATTATCGACTGCTTTTTGGCTAAAGCTTACAGTTAGAACGACACAAATGATTAGAAATGTATTCAAGAATTTAAGTATCATTATTTGATTTTATTTATGTATAAAAAAAGATTTGTTATGCTCAAATATTCTGATTTTGATTTAAGAACAGATTTATGGATTGCAAATATCGCAGAACATGGCATCTGCTGTTTTTTTTCCATTCGGATAATCTACACTTTCGGTATATGAGCATTTCTGACAGGTATACACTAGACTTTTAACGCCGTTGGTAGGGTAGCTGCAAATTTCACAGGGCAAGCCGCGTAAACTATCTGTGACATCATATCCTGGTGTATAGCATGTAGGACAGCAACTATTTATTTTTTTTATGAGTGCTTCTGTTGCAAGTTTAATGACTTTTAGTCTAGATGGATTATGCATAGCGCGCATGTCTGTTTCAATAAAAACCTCACCATAAGTATTCATAAAGTAGTTGTAATAGGACATAAGTTCTTCTTGTTTATTTACTCCTTTTACTATTCCCATAATATCATTTTTTGATCTTCTGAGTATCAATCCATGAGATGGAAACCCTGCATTTTGACAAAAGACATACAATTCTTTAACAGATTTTATGGCTTGACCATTAAAATTTGTTTCATTGCTTTGTTCTGTAGCTATGATTTCCAGATTATTTTTTAAATCCATAAAGCACAATATCTCCACATTTGTGTATGCATATGGAAACAACGGATGCGGAAAAAAGGAACCTTCACTAGCTACGATTAGATCAAAATTTGTGAACTCTGATGCCATAAGACATTTATTTCTTACGGTAGTCAAAGGATCATCTTTTCGTTCTATTTCTCCAGTGAAGGTTCCAAGTGAATCCGTGTCAAGATTTGAGTCCGTAAAGCATCGGACACCCAAAGTTTCTTCTAATAAAGGAGCCATTATTGATTCCTTCTTATGTTTGGTGGCTATTAGTAGACTCCTATCTTTAAACAAATTGGGTTTATTCATCAGAGAAAGAAAAGTTAACTTCTGATTTTAAAATCAACTTTTTATTATTGGATTTAGCTTCACCTAGAAGAGATTCTATACTAATCATTGCTTTTTTTAATTCTGGTATTCTTTTTATGGCTGTTTCATCATCTTTACCATTTCGCTCTTGTGCGCTAAAGTTCTTTAGCTCATGAAACTGAATTTTGGTAGCAAAGATATTCATCAAAATGCCTTTTGCTTCTTCATGATCAAACTTACCGTCTATTAAGATTAATTTTTCTGATGTATTCATTTAAAAATTATTTTTGGTGATTTCATTTTTCTAATGTGACTTTTCTATTTTAACCTGTACATCGACAGACAAAGGACTTTTGCAGTCATCTATGTACTTTTTAAGTTCCATCAGATCATGCTGCAGTCTCTTTATTTTTGTTTCCCTATACTTGATATCTTCTTCATTACTTGTTTTTGATATCTTATTTTCGTGAAACTTAACTTTAAGCTGCACCATTTGATTCAATATCTCAAAAGAATCCGTGGAGCTAAAATTCCCTTGTACTAATGGTATGTTCATCTGTGATGTTTTTTAAGGTTTGGTTTTAATAAATTGGTTTACTGAAGATAAATGGCATTATTGACCTTGTCCAAGAGAGAATGCATCTTTACCATCGAATGCATACAGATTTTCTGTTTTTATGGTCTCAATATCTTCATGGATAGCATTGTTAAGTAATGTCACTATATCATTATTTGCTATGGTCTCTGCTGATGAAGGTTTAAATCTGCATCTCCAATGATCCGTGCAGAAAGTCTCTCTAAATCCATCTGGCCAAACCTTTATTCCTCTATTTGTGATCATGGATAGTTTGATGTTTGAAGTTTCTATTCGTTTTATCTTTTCGGCCAGTGATTCAGGACTAGTACCACTCCAGTGTACAAAAATATCGACACCTTTTAATGATTTTGGCACTGAAGGTTTTCGTTTGTAAATAGGTAGATTTAAGGCTACATTATTTGAGTAAGATACTGCTTTCAGCATGTTAGGTTTGTTTCCTAAGTTTGCGATTACAGCTTGAGCAAATTCTTTTGTACCTACTTTTTCTTTACTCGTTCCTTCCTTATAAATATCGTATGTATGGATTCCATCTTCTAATGTTTTTAACCATGCATTCTGTACTTTCTCAGCTACAGATGTCTGTCCTATATGATTTAACATCATAATTGCTCCTTGGAGAAGTCCCGATGGATTGGCTAGGTTTTTTCCAGCTCTTCTAGGAGCCGACCCATGGATAGCTTCAAACATAGCACATTCTTCTCCGATATTTGCAGATCCTGCTAGACCTACACTACCTGTGATTTGTGCTGCAATATCGCTAAGTACATCGCCATAAAGGTTTGGTGTTACGATCACATCAAATGATTCTGGAGTATCTGCCATTTTTGCAGCCCCTATATCAATAATCCAATGTTCATTTTCTATGTCGGGATACTCAGATGCTATTTCATCAAAGACTTGGTGGAATAAACCATCTGTTTGCTTCATGATATTGTCCTTGGTAAAACAGGTGACCTTTTTTCGGTTTTGCTGTTTTGCAAATTCAAAGGCATATCTTACTATTTTTTCGCATCCAGGTCTGCTAATTAATTTCAGACATTGAACAACTTCATCTGTTTGTTGGTGCTCTATCCCTGCATAAAGGTCTTCTTCATTTTCCCTTACGATGACGATATCCATCACAGGATGTTTGGTGCTGATAAATGGATGGAGACTCATACAAGGTCTTACATTGGCATACAATCCAAGAAATTTACGTGTGGTTACATTTAAACTCTTATACCCACCACCTTGAGGTGTAGTAATGGGTGCTTTTAAGAACACTTTATTTCTTCTGATGATATCCCATGATTCGGCAGCAATACCAGCAGTATTTCCTGCAAGATATACTTTTTCGCCTACTTCGACTTCATCGATTTCGATCTCAGCTCCTGCTGCTTTTATGATCTCTATGGTGGCATCCATTATTTCTGGACCTATACCATCGCCTTTAGCTACGGTGATTCTTGTCATAAAACTTGATTTTAATTTGTTATTTGATTTAAGAATTTATTACTCAATATTTATTACTCAATGAGATATGGAACCTTTCCATCTGTGATGATGATTTTACTATTTGTAGACCTAGATAGCTCAATAAACGCTTCTATACTTCTTACT
The DNA here is from genome assembly GCA_035299145.1 of Saprospiraceae bacterium. Classification (GTDB taxonomy): domain Bacteria; phylum Bacteroidota; class Bacteroidia; order Chitinophagales; family Saprospiraceae; genus OLB9. The sequence continues at coordinate 153,761 of DATGWZ010000015.1, read as the reverse complement.
TTAATAATTTCATCAGTAAGCCCTTCGGACAATATTTTCTGTGAGTCTCTAGTGCCTTTTGCCTCTATTATTTTGCGCTCGGCTTCTAGTTTTTCTTGCTCAAGAATGAAGACCATTCTCATAGCATTCTGCTCTGCTTGTAGTTTTTGCTCAATAGAACTAGATAGACCTGATGGCAATTGTATACTCTTCATTAGAACAGCTTCCACCACGATTCCTTGTCGGAGCAGTGTTTCGTCCATTTTCTGTTTGATGGATTGTTCTATTTCTGATCTCATCCCTGAATGCATATCTTTTGCAAAATAATTTGAACAAACATCAGCTGCTGCAGACCTGAATACATTGGAGATTATGTTTTCATAACCTACTCCTATCTCGCTGATGACTCTAGGTACCATTTTTTTGTCGATTCGGTATAGAATGGAAATCTGAGATACCACGCTCATACCTTCTTTGCTCGGAAGACTTAGCGAAAGCTCGATGTCACTAATTTGGATATTAGTTTTTACTACCTTAGTCGTGATGGGATTAAACCACACAAGACCTTCATCATAACTTTTATTGGAGAGTTTGCCCCATCGTTGTTTTACACCTATTTCACCCGGTCGCACTACTGCACAACTCATAAATTGAATAATGACTAATAAACTAAAAATATACTTTTTCATTTTCTGCTTATTTAAATGTGATTAAATACAGCACAAAAATATATCAAAATAAATATAATGAATATTTATCTTTATTATGAAAAGTATAAAAATAATTTATGTAATAGATGTATTACAAGCAATGAATTGACTTCTGGTTTTATTGTGAAATTCACCAAGCCTTAAAATTAATTTTATCTGTATGCATGAAATTTGAAGTTCATAGTGTTAGCAATTTGTATTTTATTGAAGTTCATAAATCAAATAATTTTTAGCATAGGATTGTATAATATATTTTTATCCCTTATTAAATATGAGTTTTATTTCTGATGATTTTATTTTTCAATAGCTATTTTTCTTGCTATTTTGTTGTCTAAACTTAATTGTTATTAAACAACTGTATCTTTAAATAAAAATTGATTAAGAATATTTCGTGTTTCTTCACTAATTGGAAATGATTTTCCTGTAGATTTATCTACTTGAACAATGGTACTTTCTGATGTGGCTACGCATTCGCCATTTTGGAAAAGATTTTGACAAATTTTTATGGAGCTATTTCCTATCTTTATAATTCCAGTACCTATTTCCACTTGTCCCGGCCATAATATTTCTTTAAGGAATTGTAGGTTTAAATTCACAATTACAAAACTTATTTCATTTGACAATATTGAAATACTTGGGCTGTAAAGCAGTTCAACTCTACCTGTCTCAAGGTAGCTAGCAAATACAGCATTATTTACATGACCTTGCCTATCAGTATCTGAATACCTAATTTTATCTATTGATGTTAAAGGAAAATCCTTAAGCTCTAAGTGTTTCATCATTGAGTCTGCTTCGAAAAGTCTTTGGGTTTAATGAAAAAAATATTAACTTCTACTGAATTGATAATCAATCGCTTCCCTTCAGGGTTAGGTTAAAAAGCGGTTGACTATCAATCTGTTTTTGTTATTGGTTTGGAATAATTATTTCTAATTTCACTTTTTTTAAAATTCCTATTTATTTACCGACTGTATCTTCAGAACCATAAATCTAAGGATGTAATCACTTCACCAAATCCTTAACTTTTGCCAATGTCCTTTCTCTACGCGGGATACTTTCTGCTCGTACATATCCTTGATTTGGATTGAGCTTTACGAAGTCTTGATGGTAGGCTTCTGCTTCCCAAAATTTTGTAAAAGGTACCACTTGAGTTGCAATAGGTTTATTGTATTCAAGCGATATGTCTTTTATTTTTTGGTCAATGATTGTTTTCTCTTCTTCATTTCTATAAAAGGCAATAGTTCTATATTGTTTGCCACGATCGGGACCTTGTCCATTGACAATCGTAGGATCTATTGATGCAAAAAACACTCGAACTAGATCTTTGTAACTAATCACTTTCGGATCATAATATACTTCAAATGCTTCTGCATGTCCTGTACGTCCTGCACCTACATTTTCATATGTAGGGTTAGGTTCTTCTCCACCGGAGTATCCTGAAATAACTTCTGAGACACCTTTTATACTCTCAAAAATCGTCTCAGTACACCAGAAACAACCACCTGCAAAAGTCGCGACTGAAAGGTCTGAAAGTGGTGTTTGGGCAGCTACGAATTGCATTGCTTCGCCATTCATACAATACCTAAGTCCAGTAGGATTAGGACCATCATTAAATACGTGTCCTAAATGTCCTCCACATCGCTGACATGTAACTTCATCTCTTGACATGCCCAGAGAATTATCTACAGATACGGATACACTTTTTGACGAAAGATATTGGAAAAAACTAGGCCAACCTGTACCAGAATCAAATTTTGTTTCGGATGCAAATAATGGATTTTTACAGCCTGCACATACAAATGTTCCTTTTTCTTTTACCTTATTAAGTGGACTACTATTAGGCCTTTCTGTACCATGTTCACGAAGGATATAGTATTGGGATGAAGACAATTCTTTTTTCCATTCATCATTGGTCTTGACAATTTTTTCTGTCCAGTTTGTATCCAAATTAATGACAGCATCACTTGTTTTAGGTGAAGAATTTGCTTCTGGTTTGGTGCTTTTTTGAGCACAAGCATTTAGGCATATTAATAAAAAACAACTTGTGATTAACTTGAGCATGTGTTTAGATTTACTGGTATTTAATGAGGATTTGAAACAGATTTGATAGAGAATATTTTTGTATTTTATAAGATTTGATGCTCAGTTGTTGCTATCATAATAAAATATTTATTTTGACAATGATAACTACGAATATTTTGGGCAAAAAAGCTAGTAAAATTTTGTAAATTGGAAATCAAGGGTTAATTATTCGTCAATGATTATTTTAAGTAACACATTAAAGGCTAAAAGGATTATACAAGGATGTCTGTATAGTGGGTTTTGTAGCAATATTGACAGTAAAATGATAAAGTTTAATGTATAGACCATTTTTAGAAGGCAAAATTATTTGCAGTTCCTTTGTACCTATTACTTTTATCCTTCACCGATGGTCAAATAATGCCACTGCCATCATATAAATTGAAGAATCTTCCTAAAACTAAGCAGGTTTTATTATTGGTTAACTCGTGATATATAAAATGTTGTAACTTCGCATCAAATATAATTTTATTAAAGGATGAACCTGAAATATAACTAATAGCAGATTTAGGAATCTAGAATAAGACATATGACAGCTGAATTTTAAAAAAAAAACTAAAACTCAAACATTTCTTGAAGTCGTTCGCAGACTATATGTGCGTCTATATCTGATAAAGTTGTAATTTTTTGTATAAATCTCATTTTGTCCACTGCTCTTATCTGATCGAGTGCTATCTCTCCATTTTGTTTGAGGATATTTATAGGAATTCTTGTAGGATATTGCTTAATGGTGTGTGTCAAAGGTGCTGCCAATAAGGTATTTAGATTGTTGTTCATCTCATTGGTTGATATCACTACACAAGGGCGTGATTTTGAAATTTCACTTCCAATCGTTGGGTCAAGACTAACCGTCCAAATATCAAATCGCTCTATTTTTCTGGAACTACCACTCATTCTTATCAAATTCACTAGTTATTCCATTAAATAAATCTTCTTCTATTGTTTTATTTTTTTTGTTGGCTTCTTTGAACAATAAATCCCAATTTTCTCTTCTCGTTTTCTTAATAGGTTTGATTACAATCATATCTCTTACTACTTCTAATTCGACAGTATCGGAGATATTACAATTGTCCAACATGGACTTTGGAATGATAATCCCTGAAGAGTTTCCAATTTTTCTAATTTGTTGTATCATGTTGCAATGGCGATGTTATAACAAAGGTAATAACATTTTTTACAAATATAGAAAATTGATCTCCTATTTTATTTAGTTTTTTAATTTATCCTATTTCCTTGTTTATCAATATAATACCAATCATCACTTATCCAACGATGGTACTCGCCTTCTTTGATTCTTTTGCAATTATTTGATACTTTTGCTTTGCCATTTTCAAAATAGTAGGCGCAATCAAATTGACAAGGAATGACTATCTCACCTTGCTTATTTGCATACCCAATTTTGCCGTTTCGCATGACTCTAAAAAGTCCTTCTACCACATAGTCCGGCCCATTATCAATGAAAAAAACACTGAATAGTAGATTTTCATTTCTATCGATACCGATCATTTCTGAATTTTTAGATACGATGGCAAATGTTTTTAAGGTATCTGTCCACGTGGCATAATATTTCCCTGTTGGAATAATGGTATCATTTCTTTTATCAACGAACGCAAATGGAACGCCGAGCTCATAATATGTATTTTCTTTAGATTTTCTAACTAGATAATCTGTTGTGTCAATCTTTGATAAATCAAGATCGTGATAAATACTGTCTAGAGATGATGTTTTTTTTATAGGATTACTTTTTGGTGCATCGCAGGAGAATAGAGTCATCGAAATTGCTAGAAAGATAAAACCAAGTTTCATAATTTTTAAAGTATTAATATGTCAAAGGTAATGTCATTTATAACTTCAAATCATTTGTAAGATATAATTTTCTAGAAATCCTAAATTTCAATATTTTTTAATACAAAATCCTTCCAATTTTCAACATCTTCATCAACAATAATTGTCCTGAAATTATATTTTTCTCCTTCTATAGCAACACCTTTAGAGTCATCAATATGAATATCAATGTTAAACAAAGAAGGATATTTTGATGGCTTATTTTGACTGTTTTTCAAATCATGAAGATGTTTATTTTGATTAATGACAAAATCTACTGAGAAACCATTTAACAAAAATAACAACTTGATTTTAAAAACTGACCGAAATGATGTTGTATAGATTCCAACGCTGTGATTTTGAGTTTTTAGCGCTTTAAATAGTTCGATAGTACCCTTCCTTATTTTTTCTATGCCAAAAATTCTGTGTATTATTGTTTGTGGTTCCGTTGCAAAAGTTTTGATTCCAGGGATGATAGTGTCGTCTAAGTCAAATGATATTTTCATTGAGTATAGGTTTTGTTTATTATTCGGGTTTTAGGTATGATTTTAAAAATCCTTATTAATTCTACTTTATTTATCATAGAGTGTATTATATATACTCACGCTATTTCGAATAAAAAAAGCCACTCAAAACATTATATTCCAAGTGGCTTTTTACTTATTTTCTTAAACCTATTATGCTGCAATCAACTTGCGGATAGCACTTTTATTAAGTTTATCTTCAACATATACTTTATCGACTATAAACTCTTTGATGTCATTCTGTGACGGTAACTCAAACATGGCATCGTTCAAAATAGCTTCGCAAAGTGACCTAAGTCCTCTAGCCCCAAGTTTATATTCTAATGCTTTGTCTGCAATAAAATCAATCGCTTCTTTATCAAATTCCAATTTTATACCTTCTAGCGCAAACAACTTATTGTATTGCTTTAAAAGCGCATTTTTTGGTTCGGTAAGAATTGCTATAAGTGTCTCTTTATCAAGTGGTTCTAGATATGTCAAGACTGGCAAACGGCCAATAAGCTCAGGAATAAGTCCAAAATGTTTTAAATCCTGATGGGTGATGTACTGAAGCATATTCTCTCTATCTACCTTATCTTTGTCATCACCATTAAAACCTATTACTTGCGTATTCAGTCTTTTGGATATGACTTTTTCTATACCTGCAAAAGCACCACCACAAATAAATAGGATATTAGAAGTGTCTACTTTGATCATCTTTTGCTCAGGGTGTTTTCTACCTCCATGTGGCGGTACATTAACTTCCGTGCCTTCTAGCAATTTCAATAAAGCTTGCTGCACACCTTCACCTGATACATCTCTCGTGATTGATGGATTATCGTTTTTACGTGCGATTTTATCCACTTCATCTATGTAAACGATACCCCTTTGGGCAGCTTCCACATTAAAATCACATGCTTGTAACAGACGACTCAACATACTTTCTACATCTTCGCCTACATAACCTGCTTCTGTGAAAACTGTAGCATCCACAATGGCAAAAGGCACATCTAGAAACTTAGCAATAGTTTTAGCAAGTAGGGTTTTACCAGTACCCGTTTCACCAACCAAGATGATATTTGATTTTTCTATTTCTACATCAGTATCACCTAGATGATTAAGCCTTTTGTAGTGGTTGTAAACGGCTACGGACAGATATTTTTTTGCATCTGTTTGGCCAATAACGTATTGATCTAAAAATGTTTTTATCTGTGCAGGCGTGATAGAAGTCGGCAATTTTCCGAATTCTTCTTTTTTAGGTGAAGTTTTTTTTATCTTTAACTCATCACTGATGATGTCAAAAGCTTGCTCCACACAAGTCTCACAGATATGGCCATCTATGCCAGCAATGAGCATCAACGCATCGCGTTTATCTTTGCCGCAAAACGAACATTTTATATTTTCCTTGTATTTTGACATTCTATGTTTACTTTGCTTTTTTTGGATTGTTTCTATCCAATACTTCATCTACGAGACCGTACTCTTTAGCGTCTGTTGCTGTCATCCAGTTGTCACGATCAGAGTCTTTTTCGATTTCTTCGAATGTTCTACCTGTGTGGAACGCCATAATTTCATACAATTCGTTTCTTAATTGTTTGATGAGTTTGTATGAAATCTCCATATCGGTGAATTGTCCCTGCATTCCACCTGAAGGCTGATGTATCATCACTCTAGCGTGTGGAAGACATGTTCTCTTACCGCTTTTTCCTGCACAAAGCAATACCGCTCCCATAGAAGCCGCAAGACCAGTACATATAGTAGCTACATCTGGTGCTACATATTGCATGGTATCATAAATACCCATACCTGCGATCACAGATCCGCCTGGACTATTGATAAACATTTGGATATCTCTCTTTGGGTCAGTAGACTCTAAGAATAGTAATTGTGCTTGGATAACATTGGCAACGTAGTCATTTACAGGTACGCCCATAAATATGATTCTGTCCATCATAAGTCTGGAAAAAACATCCATACCTACGATATTCATTTGTCTTTCTTCGATGACCTGTGGTGTGAAACCATTAATATCAGGCACAGAAGTCTGCATATATTTATCTAGGTGCATGCTGCTCATATTGAGATGACCAACAGCAAATTTTTTAAATTCATCTTGTGAATACATTCAAAAAAGGGTTTTAAAGTTCGTTAAATAATCTAATCTATTATCTTCGATATTCGAATCAGATTATATTAACAAAAAACCTTACAAATTGTTAACCCTTTCGTTCAGCGCTTTCACTTTTTCTACAAAATCTTCTTGTGTTATGGATACATTGTTCCTTTTTACCGTGTCTCCTATTCTCATAAAGACTCTGTCGGCTAGTATCTCTTCGTATGCTTTATTGACTTGGTCTTTATCTTTCATAAGTCTTTCAACTGTCTGATTAATAAAAGAGTAGTCCATATTACTATAAGATCTCATATATGAAAACACTGTATTGGTAAAGTGTCTTTTTAGATCTTCTTCATCTATTTTGATGTCATAATTCTGAGCTAAATGATTTTTCTGGAGTGACCATCTCATATTTTTGATAAATGGTTCGAATTCCATATTAACTTGCTCTTCAGTTACATTTTCGTTTGTCTCTAGCAAATATCTTCTTAAAAAGTCTTCTGGAAGTGCAAAGTTATTTTCTGCAACCATAAAGTCCATAATCTCACGATACATAAACTGTAATGACTGCTGATCGTAATATGCTTTCAGGTCTTTATGGAAAAAAGCTCTTAAACTTGCCTCATCCGTAATACTTTCATCCCCAAATGTGCTGAAAAACTCTTCATTTAACTCAGCAGGTTCTACTCTAGAGACTTCTATAATTTTCCCTTGGAATCTTGCACCAATCTCTTGGTCATTTCCATCAGGTCTTTTTAATAAATACTTGTCTGTGTATGTTTCTCCTTTGTCTTCTAGTTTTTGGATATCGAATACAAAAGTATCACCGATTTTTTTGGTCTGAAGGTCTTTTTTTACTTCTTCGTCTTTGATGACATCTACAAGAATACTGAAATCAGTTTTCCAACCACCTTCTTTGACTGTATCTCCATCGAGTTCATCAGCTTCTATTTTTATCATATCCATGTTTAGGATGGTATCATCAGCTTCTACTCTTTTTCCAAATCTTCTTCTTGCAGCGGTCAACTCTTCTTCTACAATAGATTCAGGTATCACCACGTCATAAAAAGTATATTCGTCAGTAGCATTAACACCTTTGATATCTAGTTCAGGTGCAAGTCCAAGGTCAAAAGCAAATTTGTAGTCTTGATAATCATTGACATTTAAGTTAATGATGGTATTTATTTCTCTATTTGGAAGTGGCTGACCAAGGTAATTGAGTTTTTGCTCATCTAAGTAACCGAAAAGTTTATCTTGTACAGCTTGATTAAGAACATCAGAAAGAATGGATTTTCCATACATTTTTTTGACTACAGACATAGGTGTCATACCTTTTCTGAATCCTTTAAGTTGTGCTTGATTTTTATATTTTTTTAGCTCGCTTTCAAATTTAGGTGAGTAATCACTCGGCTCTAGGGTAAGTTCGATGCTAAGGTTTAACGGGTCGATGTCTTTTCTAACAATCTGCATAGAAAAATATGTATATGATTAATAAAATAAATGGAACATTGAATGTAATAATAAATATAAGATAGTTATTTTTTCTTGCATTCTAATGAGTGCGGGTGGAGGGACTCGAACCCCCAAGCCTCGCAGCACCAGATCCTAAGTCTGGCGTGTCTACCAATTTCACCACACCCGCATTTCAAATAGAATAATGCTTTTTATCAAAAGCGGTGCAAAGATATCATTATTGAATTGAAATAAAAAACAATTTCATTTATTTTATTAAAAATTAATTTTGTAGGACAACTTACCCAATAGCTTCTGTAAGATCAATTTTACTGTCTTTAGGACAAACTGAGATTACACATTTATATACCTTTTTTCTTTAAGTCACTAGTTACAAAGCCATTAATCAATTTATTTTACCAATTTTTATCTATTTTTTCTAATTCTCTATCACTACTTCGGTTCTCCTATTATATCGGTGTTTTGTCTCTGAACAAGGCACATTGTCTTTACATCCATTCCTTAATTTGGATTCTCCAAAACCTTTGATAGAAATTCTATCTTCGTCTATACCTAGATCAGTGAGGTATTTTCTAGCAGCTTCTGCACGATTTATGGATAGCTGTTGATTGTATTCGGTAGATCCTCTACTATCAGTATGTGCTTCTAACCTAACACTCATTTCTTCGTTGGCTTTCATCACGGATCCAAGTGCATCTAGTTCTTTGGCAGCACCTTTTATGATGTTTGCACTATTGTATTCATAATAAATATTTTCAAAAACGACGACTGCACCTTTCTCAGTAGGAATTATGACTTCATCATCTTTTGTTTGTTCTGCTTTATCTGTCGATACGACTACTTCAGTCTTTTCTTCTTCATCTTCTTCACTTTGTGGTTCGAGTACCATATTAAATTCCTTGCCGAAGGTTGCATAATCGTATATCAAGGTAATTTCATTATGATCGTCTGAGCTGAAAGTAACCAAGTACTTTTGTGTTTTTTTGACGTCAAAACTAGCTATTCCTTCTTCATTTGTTGTAATTGAAGGAAGTGATTTACCTTTTTTGGGTGTAAGTTTTAAGAGTAAATCACCTGGATCTTTACCCGAAAGCATATCTACATTGTAACTAGAAAGTGTGAAATTATTGACATCAATAGCGAGTGGTGTCATGGTGATTTTTACATTGTCCAGTGGTTCGAGCGTGAGTTTATCAAGTACGGTCACTTGTGTTTCTACCAATAAATCAGGATTTCTTTCAAATAATGGCACATTCGTTTCAAATCTATAGATATCGTCTCCACCTTTGCCTCCCAATCTATTGCTAGTGAAGTATCCAGATTTTCCATTTTCTCGTACTATCAATCCTAGGTCATCAAAAGATGAATTAAGTGGTTTGGGTAGTAATTGAGCTTGACTCCATGCGCCATTCTCCATCTTTGACACATATAGATCCAATCCACCTATTCCTCCCGATCTGTCTGAACTAAAAATAAGAATGCTGTCATTCATGAGATAGGGAAATATTTCGTTTGCAGGTGAATTTATCTGGTTGCCTAGATTAATGACACTTTTCCATGTATTTCCATCTAGATAAGCAAGATAGAGGTCCATTTTACCATTTCCTGATGCTTTGTCAGATGAAAAAATCATAGTATTTCCATCTTTAGATAGGGCAGGATGGCAGATAGAGAAATGCTCGACTTCCATGTCAATTTTAGAAACCGATGGTTTGACATTTTTTAAGTCTGCCACCATGATTCCCAAATAAGCTGTGTCTGTTTCTAGGCCTTTTATATTTCGTTTTTCTTTAAGAGTTCTTGTAAAGTAAAGTAGATTTTTTTGATAATCGTATGCCATTGGGCCTTCATGAAGTTCTGAATTTATTCTTTTTTCGAAAGCTGATTTTTCTCCTAATGAATTGTCCAAATTGACCAAAGCGAAATTCAAATCGAAGTAGGCTTCTTTTGTCTCTTTATCTACAGACTTACCTAGTACCACCATTCCTATTTTATCCCCATAAAATGCTGGGGAAGACTCCATATTGGGTGAATTTACAGTAGCTTCGTTGTATATTTTTAACTTTGATAAGGCTTCATCATTATAGATGCTTTGACTGTATGCCACAGAATGCATACATAGAGTTATCAAAACAAACTTAAATATTATTGTGGATTTACTGATCATTCTCTTAGAAATACCTTGGGTTAACAACGATTGTTTTTATTTTACGTGGCAAAAAACTGTATGATAGTATCACTTCTAGGCTACCATTATCTATGGCTCTTATTTTGGATAATGTGATATCATAAGCAAATCCAAGCATAAGACGATCAGAGAGCTGCATTCCGAATATCAGATCTATAGATTCGCCAATATCTCCTGCCGCGCCACCTGTACGATAGGTCATACCTGCTGAATATTTCTCTTGGACAGTAGCACTTAGATTTAAATCCATACCGAATGGGCTATTCTCAGCAGCTCTGAATAATAATTGCGGTGTGAGTCTAAGGTCGTTATTGATGATAAAAGTACCTCCTGTCATAATGAGTAGATGTCGTACTTCCGTAGAAAATAGATTGTTGCTATCAAAGTCTATATCTGAGCGAATCATTCTAGGTAAAGATCCACCTACATAAAAAGTTTTTGTATTAAAGTATACACCAAAGCCAGCATTAATCAATGTCCTGCTTTGTAAAGCATTGGGAATGGAAGGATCATTTTGAATTCCTTGAATGGCATATAGCCTTGTATCTGTATAATCCTGTATATAGCTGCGACCAGATATATTCATTCCCATACTCAGCGTGCCTTCACCCATAAAAAACTTATAAGCATACATTCCTTCATAAGTGATTTTTTCTGTGATGCCTATGGTTTGTCTTTCAAAATTAAATCCAACGCCTATCCTTTTTGCCAGTCTAGGCAGATTGACGGATACTAATTGTGCTTTTGGCGCTCCCGGGAATCCATTCCATTGGTCACGATAGAGCAAGGTGAGATTGAGATAAGACTCATTTCCAGCAAACGCAGGATTGATACTCATCTTATTGTACATAAACTGTGTGTACATTTGTTGTTGTTGGCCAAATAAAGCCAAGCTCTCAAATAAAAATACGGTTATTAAAATATTCTTTATCATCTCTGTAGAATTAAAAATCCGTTAATTGGTTTTTGTTCTTCACCAAGGTCTAATACATAAAAATATGTACCCACTGGTAGCTGAGCCCCACCATAACTACCTTCCCAATCATTTTGATATGGTCTGCCTTCAAACACTTGTTGTCCCCATTCATTAAAGACTATCAATCTGTTATTTGGAAATCTATTATTATCCAAACAAGGCACTACAAAAGCATCATTAATTCCGTCACTATTGGGTGTAAATATATTTGGTGGGCGACAGAATACTTCTTCCGAAAAGGTTATACTTACTACAGCTTCATCACATAGCAGTTCACAAAAATCAGCGCATATTTGATATTTAATGATCATTGTTTCTGTGTATCTTGGATCAGAAGTGTACCTAATATTATTGCCTACTACGGTTGCAGTTCCATATTTTGGTAATTCAGTTATGGTAATATTTGCATTATCTGGTATCAGGTCGTTTGACAAAATGTTGAATAGCCCTTCTTGTCCTAAGATCAATTCATAATTATCGTCTGTGGCTTGTGGACTAAATTCTACATAGATATTTATGGTGTCTCTAGAGAAGGCACTACAACCTTCGATACTGTAGTCCAAAAGTATGATATTATCCCCAACCTGAAGACCTGAAATGACTGGCGAAACAATGATGTTATTTGAGATTATTACATTGGGTGTCACTGCTGTCCAAAGTGGATTGACAGTCGGAGGACCATGTACTGAAACTAATTGAACAAATTCTCCTGGACAAGCTATGATATCATCTTCTATGGCTTGTGCTTTCACATCAGGTGGAATATTAACATTTATGATTAGTGGTTGCGAAGTTTTCGATCTACATGAACCCACATTGGTATAAGCACTCAAAAAGTTAGAACCAGTCGTAAAATTTGAAAGATCATCAATTTGTAAACAAACTGTATTACCTTGTGTGATGACTTCTCCTGTGACATTATTGATGATTATAATCTCACCATTTTGTTGGATGGTCGAAGGTTCGAAACATATTTCTAATCCATTCATGCTTGTCTGACAAACGTTTATGACGCTTTCGCTGAAAACAGGAATACGAATTTCATCAGTAATCTCTATGTTTTGGCTTTGCGCTACATTAGAAAAACATCCATTTTGTTGAATGGTTAAGGTGTAAACACCTTCATTTATTGAACTAGCATTTGGAATTATGGGATTCCTAGCATCACTGCTAAAGTTGGGTCCCGTCCAGCTATAAGTTGCTCCAGAAACTACATTGGCGGTTAGTATAATGGTATCACCAAAACATACTGGAGAATTGGTCGTAATTATAGGAGTTTGTGGTTTAGTTCTCACTTCGATATTTAGAGTATCAGATAAGTCAGAAGCACAACCTTCAGAGATTGCTTGAAGTGAATACATACCGCTATTAATGGCTGCTGCATTTGGTATCAATAGACCTTCACTACTGGAATTCACTTGTCCTAATGGTGTCGCCCAACGATAAGTGAAGTTTGTATTACCATCAAGAATATTGATCCTTATGGTGTCTCCACTACAGTAGAATGGCGATGAAACGATGACAGGTGTGGCAGGTGTCATATGGAAATTAACAATAGTCTCAAATGGTTCTGAAGGACATCCTTCATTGAGTACTACTAGTGTATATATACCTGTATCTTGTTGTGTGACATTGGTTATAGTTGGATTTCTACTTGTATCACTGAAACCATTATTTGATGTCCATTGATAGGTGTATGCTTCGTTATTTGGGAATATAGAAGGGAAAAAGTTGATGACATCTGTACTTTTCATACAAGGTTCTGCATCATTGCTCAATGCAGTAATTTCTGGTACACTTACTACATCTACAATTGTACCAGCATTGTTTTGACACGATGTAGGAGTCGTGATGGTGACAAAATATTCTCCTGCTACGGCTAATATGGTAGGGTTAGAAATAGAAGGGATGTTGAGCACAGGTCCATCCCATGTATAGGTTGCATTGGGTACAAAAGTTGCTAACAATTGTATAGAATCTCCTTCGCATACAGGTCCAGAATTAGTGGCACCGATTTCTAACAAATTGTCAATGGCAATTGCTTTACCTATTGAAAATTCTGATGAACATGATCCTTTGAATACCCTAACTTTCCATGTACCTTGCAATCCTGATTGTGCATTAGCAATGATTAGGCTATTATCCATAGTCGTTTGAAACAACACATCATTGAGATACCATTCGTACCTTTCGCCATTTGCTGAGTTTATGGCAATCATATTGAAAGTAGCGCCTTGACAAAATATATCTGCAGCACTAATACTCGGCCGTGTAGGACGCTCTAGTATGGCTACTGTAGTAATGGCAGTGTCTGAGACACAGCTACCGTTTTTAATGACCAAAGTATATTTTCCTGCATTGGCTAAACTAGCATTTGTGATGATTCTAGGCAGACGTCCAGTTTCGTTATATCCTGCTGGTCCTGACCAAGCATATATAAAATTTGCATTATTGACTGGTGTACCTAGCACGATATTGTCACCTTCGCAAGGTGATAACAGTAAATTATTCACTGAGGCAACAGGGACTTCACGTACTGTAACTTTTAGTAGTGATGATGGATTGGAAGAGCAGTCTGGACCTTTAGCTATGATGTAATAAAAGTGAATTCCTTTGGATGGAGATATTACTAATTCTGGTGATTGGGTGATATTTAATAATACGCCTGTCGGGAAGATGCCTTCATACCACTCATAAGAAATGTTGCCGCTATAGTTTGTAGTTGTGAGAATTAATTCTGTTCCTTCACAAATGGTATCTTGATTAGGTACTAATGCAGGATTTGTCAATGGTTGAATATTTACCAAAACCGAACCAACAGATACACATCCATTAAATCCTGTCACAGTAAGTATGTAAGTGCCATTGAAAGATTCATTTACATTCGGAATAAGTGGATTTTCTGTAAAAAACTCTGCTGGACCTGTCCAATGGAAGGTATATGTATTTGGAACATTAGATGGCGGTACGTTGGCAAATAATTTTAAGGTATCGTTTGTGCAAAGTCCTGCCGAAAAAGTGGGCATTAATTCTCCTGCTTTGACTCTTACGAGAGATGTACAAGTATCTGTGTTTCCTTGGCTATCTGATACGATCATATCCACTTCAACGTCAGCACCTACCATCGAACAGTCCAAGGTTGGGGGATCGAATGTAATGCTAGTGACAGCACAATTATCCATACTACCATCATCTATATCAGATACTTGGATGATATAGGGTTCTAAACCTGAAGGATGAATATTAATTGCTGCATTTTTACATTTTGCCACTGGCTTTTGATCATCGATGACAAATATTTCAAAGTTGCAGCTTCCTGTATTACCAGCTAGATCCTTGGTATTTAAGGTAATGAAATTTCTACCACCATTCAATATTAAGTCTAGGTTGAATAGATTGCTATTCACAACCATGTTATTGATATTGGTCGCACCGCTACTACTTATGGTAAATGTGGCGTCAGCATATCTGAGTCTTCCTTGGAGGTAACTTTCGTTGTCTATAGTTTGGGTTTGTGTAAGTGGCGTACAAGGATTGATACCACCATCTTGG
Source organism: Saprospiraceae bacterium (assembly GCA_035299145.1). Lineage (GTDB taxonomy): Bacteria > Bacteroidota > Bacteroidia > Chitinophagales > Saprospiraceae > OLB9. The sequence continues at coordinate 138,364 of DATGWZ010000015.1, read as the reverse complement.
ACACTTGAATTAGGAATAGCTAATAGGGACACTTGATTATTAACAATCCAAATATTAAAAATATCATATGGAATTTCAAACGTTGCCCTTATCAAACCACATTGGTCTGCTGATGAAGAGATCGGCGTATTGCCTATGATGTATCCACCAGGTCCTAAGATTTGGAAAAACTCTCCTTCATTTCCATTATCACCATAAAATTCTATTTCTAGCGTGACGTTTTGAGTGTTATGCCTTATAGGAAAGACATCTGTAAAAACCAGTTGTTTGTTTCGTGCAATGTGCCTTCCTGAGCCTGCATCAAATAGAAATGAAAGCAAAGCAGCTTCTTTGGATGATGGACTTATTTTGTCATACACTCGGTCCAAAAGACAGTTTTCGATGACTTGAAAATTGATAGGAAGAGGTATTGTGTCTTGGCATACACCATTACTTAATATCGAAGTAGCATTTGGTGGACAATTTATAATAGGTTTTATTTCGTCTACAACATTTACAGGTACACTGCATATTGAGCTATTCGAGGCGCAATCCGTAAAGTGAAATTCTACTACATGGTTTCCAATTGGAAATTCAAGAGATAATGTGTCTATGTTGTCAAATGAAATAAATGGTCCATTATTTATACTATAGCTTTTTTGAATGGTATTGATCTGATCTATTTCAATACTGATGGTGGTTTCGATAGCGCCACCTGCACAGATATCATTAACAGAAAGTACTGGGCTGCCTGATACCATATTAGGTTCGAATAATAAATCAATAAATCCATCTTGGATCCAATCCGTTACTTTCTCTTTTGGTAGTAAGATATCAAACATTTTGCTTGAACATTGACCCTGACCTGTTTGGGTTTGTCCTATTATTAGGCCATCTTCATCTTTGATAATAAAAAATTCAGAAGCGTCATCTATATCCAGATTTTTGAGATTTATAGTTAATACTGCATCTTCTGTAGGAATAGATAGAGAAGGATTGAAAGGTCCGACCCTAAGTGTTACTGGGTTTACGATGGATTCATTATTTCCTGGATCATTAGATGTGACTAGAGCTGACACTTTTCTGATGATAGGAGACTCGGCTTCGATACAGTCATCTATTGCATTTGGTACAGCAATATTTACAAGTGCATCGCAACCATCATTTGTAGTAGATACCCTTATTGCTTCAGGACAATTGCTAATCGCAGGTGGATTAGAGTCGCTTACGCCAAAAACGGCTGATGTTACAGCATGATTCCCGCATGTATCATAATATACAAAATCAACTTCTACGTATCTTAAGAATCCTTCTAATGCGGATGGACAATTTTGAGAAGGTAAAGTTAATGGACGAATGCCTGGATAAGTAGCTGCATTATTTATGTCATAACTTCCTTTGATCGCAGCAAACATTTGTGTGGCACCGCAACTAGATACTGCAACTGAACCACCCATATTTTGCACCCATGTGTCAAGTAAGGCGTCATAATCATCTTGAGACTGACAGTCGTATGTTTGGTTGTTTGCATTGGTCACAATGATGGGATCTACATCCTGCAAGACATTAATGACTTGATCAAAAGTACTAATATTCCCACACACATCTCTCAGTGTGTATCTCCTATCGACGATGGTATTGCAACCGATAGACCTTATTGTGTCTGTAAATGTTACGGTTACATCACTGCAATTGTCAATGATGTTGTATAAATAAATGCTATCAGAATTGTTATCAAAAGTAGTGCATGAAATATTTATGGTATTTAAGATATCAAATCTAGGTGCTTCATTGTCTCTTACTGTAATCACTTGTTGATAAGAAGCTGTATTTCCACATGCATCTGTAACCGACCATGAGCGTGTGATGGTATAATTGTAATATGAACATTGGGTTTCATCAGTTCCTTTTGTGCTAGTCTCTACCAAAATAGGAGTAACACTCATATCACAATAATCAACAGCAGTTATTGTTGGGCTCGGTATTTGACTACAATCGACTGTTACATTCATAGGTGGGGAGACAAACACGGGTGCTACATTGTCCAGTACTCTAAAATTGGTCGTACCTGGTGTTATGGTGAGATTATCACAAGCATCTCGTACAAAAAAGTTGATATTTAAAGTCCAATTGCATACACCGTCAGGTATGGTAGGGTAGGGACCATTTGCTATATTTCCAGAACCTGATTGAATAGGTGTATTCCCTACTAAAATAGCATATTGAAAGGTAGACCATGTAACGGGAAACGAACAAGCATCTGTGGCTATATATCCTGCTTTATTTTGTATCCATGAGATCAATGAATCTCTGACATTTGCTACACAATTGTACTGGACATTAGGTACCGTATTTATAGTAGGTCCAACATTATCGACTGTATAAAAATAGGCTGAAGTAGGATTACTTTGATTTCCAGAAGGATCTACTGCTGTGAATGTTACTTTTACACTTTGTTTTACCTTACAAATCGTATCTGCAGGCATGTTAAATATGGCAATAGCTTCTACTAAAGTAAGATTTGCTTCAAAGGTGATAGTACCTGAATTGTCTGTAGCTGTAGCTCCAGCATGATTGTTGTACCAAGTAGTAAGTTTTCCTACCAAATCAGATGTGGATCCGCATGCAAATGATGTGTCTCTAGCAGGTGAAGTGATAATTGGTGCTTGTGTATCTTGCCCAGAAAGTGTAGTCATCTGAAAAAAAACAAAAAGCAGTGATGCCGCTACAAGTCGACAAATCGGCCATTTGGTAAGTCTTTTGATAGAATAAATAAGACTATGCATCTGTATTTGTATTAAAAGTACCACAAAAAGTCCTATTGAAAACAGTATAAATCACTTGTGTGGATACTGTTCATGGAAATCAAGTGGAGGATTATTAAACTCAGGTCGGTGTAAATAATAGATTACACGACACAAAGGTAATCCAAAAAATGCGTAAACTATGATGATTTACCCTGAATTATTGGTGGAACAGAATGTGTAGAAGATAAATTTGATATTTTCTACATAGCGAATTTTAAAAAATTAATACCTTGCATGACTTTTTAGAAACATTTTGTACAAAACAAAAACAAAACTTAATTTGCAAGGATACATATACTTAATACTCACCATCATTTTTGAGTCGGCTGCGATAGTACTCATGAAACTAGCTGATGGTACGAGTCATAAGGTGTATCTCATTACGGGTGGCTTATGTTATGCTGCCACATTTTTTCTACTAACGATGGCATTAAAATATCTTCCTATGGGATATACTAATGCAGTTTGGGCCGGTGCCAGTACTTTTTTTGTATACATCATAGGAGCTATGTACTTTAAAGAAAAGACATCTTTTATTGAGTTTTTTTTCGTTTTTTGCATCTTGGTGGGCATTATTGGGCTTAATTTTATGTCAAAAGGCAAATAAATTGATAAAAAAGGCTTATTTCATTGAAAAAAGCGACGACACTATTTTGTAAATCAAACTATTATCTTACCTTTGCCGCCCGAATTAAAATTTTTTATTCATTAAACAATACTTCAAAAAAATATGAACCATTATGAAGTTACTTTCATCATCGATCCCGTTCTGTCAGGTGATGAAATAAAATCGACAGCTAGCACATACGAAACCCTATTAAAAGATCAGGGAGCGACTATCGTGCATGTACATGAAATGGGTTTAAGACAAATGGCTTATCCTATCAATAAAAAATCTTCAGGTGTTTATTACTGTATAGAATTCAGTTCACCTAACGGATCTGCTATTGCTAAAACAGAACTTGCGCTTAGAAGAGATGAGCGTATCATGAGATTTCTTACTATCAAACTTGACAAGTATGGTGTTCAGTACAATGAAGACAGAAGATCAGGTAAGATCAGTGCTTACAAGAAAAAAGAAGCAAAAAAGAAACCTTATGACAATGGTCCAGCACCATTCGCAGGTAAAGACGCAGCACCTGTGGCAGCAGCACCAGTAGTAGAAGAGATCAAAGCAGCTGTAGCTGAAGTGGTAGCTCCTATCATCGTAGCTGAAGAAGAATAAATTATTGATCAACCCTTTCAAAAATAAAATATAATGGCATCAAGAGACGATATTAAATTTTTAAGTAATCCTACGATAGGATCACAAAGAAAAAAATACTGCCGATTCAAAAAATACGGTATCAAGTATATAGATTATAAAGATTCTGAATTTTTACTTCAGTTCATCAATGAGCAAGGTAAACTTCTTCCAAGAAGAATTACTGGTAACTCACTAAAATACCAAAAATTGGTAGCTGTAGCAGTAAAACGTTCAAGACATTTGGCTATACTTCCATATGTGGCGGATTTATTAAAATAATCTTTAAAAATTTATAGAAAATGGAAATCATTCTTTTAAAAGATATAGATAATCTAGGCGATAAGCACGAAATAGTGAATGTTAAGCCTGGATACGGTAGAAATTACCTTATACCACAAGGATTAGCAGTAAACGCAAATGCAGTCAATAGAAAAAAATTGGATGCAATCATCGCAGAAGAAGATGCTAAAGAAGCAACTCGTCTTGATGAATACAAAGCAATTGCAGCAAGACTTGAAGGTCAGACGCTTAAAATTGCTGTAAAAGCAGGTACTTCGGGAAAAATTTTCGGTAGTGTGACGAATGTTCAGATAGCTCAAGCACTTAAAGAACATTTTGACCTAGATATCGAGCGTAAAAAAATCCACTTACCAGAAGAAATCAAAGAAGTGGGTACTTACACAGCTGACTTACACCTACACAAGGAAGTAGTCACAAAAGTTCAATTTGAATTAGTTCAGGACTGAGATAGTCATGAAGACCAATATAAAAGGCTTTAGCACGTTAGTGTTAAGGCCTTTTTTCGTTTTTGAAGGATTGAGTTTTAAATAAAGCTTTGATTAACTTCTCTATTTTCAAGTTGATTTAAAATTGCATTATTAGAAAAAAAGCTATATTTTTGTTGGGATGTGGGAATTTTTAAGTACTTTTAGATTTGTACACAATTTATGAATCTCTGTAAGAAACTCCTTATTAATGAGAAATGTATTTTTTATAATTATTTTAGTTTATAGTTGTGCAAGTCCAAAAGATAAATGTTATCTTAATAAAAATAACATTAATTACGACGAAATATTATATGCCACACGCAAAAGGGTAATTGATCTAACTTGGCTAGAAGAGCCACTTACTTATCCTGAATTTGCCAATTTGACAAATTACTCTGAATGCTTTAAAGAAGATGCAGTTAAAATAATAAAATTAAACAAGAATGATGAAACTATTATTGGTTTAGCACTTTGGAGTATGAAAGATTTGGATTCCGAAGAAACGATACTTTTTGCGAATGATATTATTGAATATATTGACGAGGATAATTTATTAATATGGTTACTCGGTGCTTATGGGAATAAAAATTTTAGAAAAAACTTTAATGATAGTAAATATAAAGATTTTTTTGATCTCTGTATAAACAAATTTCCAAATAACAAAGTAGAATTAATTAAGTTAAGAGATGTTAGTATATGGGAGTGGATAAATATTCAAATACAATTACTAGATAATTTTAATTAACGCTACTACCATCTTAATAACAAAGAAACTTTAAACAAATGGGCGCTAGATTAATTTTTATATTATTTTTCAATACTCTGGTAAGTTGTACACCTTTTTCATCTAATTTTAAGGTTACAACTGATATGAAAGAAGTAACTTTTAGAAAGATTAATTTAAATGAAGACATGAGTGGTTCTTATGTTTATAATACATTTGTAGATACAACAATTAGTTTTCAAATTATAAGTAAAAGTAAGAATGAAATCAGATTTTTTCATGATAAAACATTTATAATTCCAAATGAAATACATTTTTCACCACTTTTGTTTAATGAGTATAATACTGTAATAAAGTATTATGATATAAATATGGATGAAGTATATGGTTCTTACTCGTCTGGGTATATTGATACATTAAATGCTGATCCTGAAATTTTTACACCTGAATTCATTGATACCGTGACATATGACATTAAACAATTTGATACCTTAAAAATCATTCAAAAGTTAAAACTTCCCTATAAAGAAAATACCTACTTAATATCTTTAGATAAAGATGTTTATAATGAAGTGAAATTTATGAAATTGTGCATAAGTCAAGGGAAGAAGGGGAAAAATAAATATTTTGGTTTTAGTTGTAGTGACTTTATAGAGGTAGTACATAGGTAGGAATAAATAATGACTTCAGAAATATTATCCCTAAATTAAAATAAGTCAATATGACAAATGAATTTAAATAGTAGGTATCCAACTTTTAGAAATTTCCTTTTAACAATGTTAATGAGATTTAATGCTTTGATTGAGTTTAACATTCCATTTAATTTTATTTATACACCTTGCCAATTTAATAAAAAATGAAAAATGTAATTATTATTAATGTTATGTTAGTTCAAGTATTCTTTTGTAGGATAGTGTTTTGCCAGACTGATTTAGAATATTCAAATATAGACTCATGTGGAAATATTATTGTTGGTAAAGATTATATTACAGATGATGAAATTATTAATGAATTTAATATTAATTATTTTAACATCCAAAATCTAGATATTAAAACAATCCAAAATTTACCTTTACAACTAATTTCTGATAAGGTAAAAGACTTAAGTAGAATACCATTTTTTCAGGAAGGTAATTCGGAAGATAGTGATTTGTATTTTATTGGAAAGCTTGCTGTGAAAAATATAAAATTTAAACCATATATTTTTGCTGAATTAACCAATTTTTATGGTTCATCATACTTTTTGGTAAACTATTATGATAATAAAGTTATCTCAATAATAGTGCTTGCTTCTGATTGTGTTAATGTATTTTTTAGAGAGTTTTCAGTTGAGACTAATTCAAAGATGACAATTTTATATGACGGTTCGATAAAAATTACTTCAGAAAATATCTACAAATACCAAAATGATTTAAACTCAAGGATAGAATTTATTATTGACGATCAGGGTTTTCTCAATTGTAAAGAAATAAAATAAATAGTGATCATTGAATATTAATAAGAAATGTATATGATACGAATATTATCTTTTGGAATCTTTTTTTTAATTGGATGTAATCAAAAAATTTCTCAGCAATCAGAAATGCAAGATAATAAATTAATAGTAAATAAAAATTATCTGTTTTGTATGTGTGTGAGGTACAGTGATAATAGGTACATCCTTAAATCTAGTAATCCATCAATGAAACTAATTAAGGACAATAGTGGTGAAGTTTATTTTATTGACAAAAAATTTAATGTTGATATAGAATCATCAACAGAATTTGTTAACACTTATTTAGATAGTTAGAGAGTAACAATCTTTATAGAAGTTTTGATGACAGTAGCCTTTCAGTTGCAAAATGTTTGGACTTATATAATAGCAAAAAACTAGATATTTTTCTGAAAAAAGAATTTTCCAGAAAAGAATAACCAGTTCATAAATAAAATATGACAAATAAATCAAAAATCAAATATGCGCTTTTGTCCCTTACTATAGTTTCCCTAATATATATCTACTATAAGCATATTGAGTTTCAAGATAATGACTATATAGTTCAAAATGAAAAAGGTGAAAAATTAAATGCAGTAGTTATTGCAAAAGGTGACGTGGTTAGAGTGAAATTTAATGATTTTGCAAAGAGTAAATTTATTAGCATAGTTAAGGAAGCTAATTTTATTGGTGTAAATCATGACTCACCTTTATATTTAGGACAAGGTATATATTTATTTGGTTACAAAGCTAAAAAAATCAGTTATTCATTTGATATCAACTATAGCACTTTAAAGTCAGACACAATACGGTTTTACACTTTCGACTATTTTTTTAAAATGGATTTGACAAAACTAGGTGAAGAAATAGTTGTTTTCAAAAACAAATAGATAAGAAATTCTATATGAAAACGCAATGCTTTATTATTAAAAATACAATCGTATGGTAAAATTAATTATATCGTCTATCATATTTGTCTTTTCATTAAACCAATGCCAGGGCCAATTATTTACAGATACATTATTTAGTGGTAAATCTAAAGATATAGATTTGTCAGGATCCATAATTAAATCACTTAGTGATAGTTTACAAATAATGACTTCAGTAATAATAACCATAAATTAAAACCGAAAACATGACAAGTAAATCAAAAATCAAATATGCGATTTTGTTCCTTACTATAGTTTCCCTAATATACATCTACTATAGGCATATTGAGTTTCAAAATAATGACTATATAGTTCAAAATGAAAAAGGTGAAAAGTTAAATGCAATAGTAATTGAAACCAAAGATTTAATAAGAGTCAGGTTTCCTGATATTGAAAAAAGTTATTTTATTACAATAGTTAAAGAAATTGAATATGTTGGAGTTAATGGTATTTTACCAAAAGAAATATTTAAGAATATTTATTTATTTGATAAAGGAGCTAAAGAAATAGGTTATTCAGATGGTATAAAATATTTAAAGATTAATAATGATACAATAAAGTTTAATACTTTTATAGACTACAATATGGATTTGTCGGTATTAGGTGAAGAAATTGTTGTTTTTAAAAACAAATAGATAAGAAATTCTATATGAAAACGCATTGTCTAACCATTATTCTTATTATCCTACAGCTTGTAGGTTGCAAACAAAATCCTGAAGTAAAAAGAGTAGCTTTTCGTGAGACAATTAAATCTATTAGAAAGGATGTTACTGACCTAACTTGGGTTGAAGCACCATTGACTAGACCGCAAACCCAACCTATTTTAGACAACCCTGAATTATATCTAGATAGTATGGTATTGATGGTTAGAGACACAAGTGTTGATTTAGTAGAAAAGGAAATTGGGTTTGTCCTAATGGATAATTTGAGTAATAAAGGTAAAATGCAATTAACTGATAGTATTTACATGCATTTAGATAAACAAACTTTAAGGTATTGGATTGATGGAATTTATACAAAAAATAATTTGCTAGACAAAACATCAAAAAAGAGGATGGAATATCTTAAATAACAAAACGATTTCTCACTCTTTATCCCATGACAAAATATCTCCACTGATACAAGTTCCATAATTAATTGCTAATTTTGTCGGAATTATTGACCCGAGATATTGAAACCAAATGGATAAAAAAATAATAGTAATAGGTGCGGGACTTTGTGGCACTTTGCTCGCTCTGAGGCTGGCACAAAGAGGACATAAAGTGACTATTTATGAGCGCAGACAGGATATGCGTACTGCTCAAATTTCTGCAGGAAGATCTATCAATCTTGCCTTATCAGATCGAGGACTTAAAGGTTTGCGATTGGTCGGTTTAGAAGATCAAGTAAATGACTTGGTGATTCCGATGGAAGGCAGGATGATTCACCCAATGCAAGGCGATAAAAGTTATGTGCGATATAGTGGTCGGACTGGAGAATGGATTAATTCTGTGTCGCGCGGTGGGCTGAATATCTTATTGCTAAATGAAGCAGAAAAAACTGGTCTTATAGACATTCATTTTAATATGGAGTGCCAGGATATTGATTTTGATGGCGGTAAGATTACACTCACAGATATGTCGACTAAGACTGCAGTTGTGGATTCGGCAGATGTCATATTTGGCACTGATGGTGCAAATTCAGCAGTAAGGAATGGCATGATGGCGCAGTCACCAAGGTTAAGGTTTGATTTTTCGCAAAAATATTTAGATACGGGATACAAGGAATTAGAAATTCCACCTGCCGAAGATGGATCATTCAGACTAGAGCATCATGCGCTACATATTTGGCCTAGAGCGGGTTATATGATGATAGCATTGCCAAATTTGGATGGTAGTTTCACGGTTACCTTATTTATGCCTTTCGAAGGTGAAAAAAGTTTTAGCAACTTGCAGAACGATAATGAAATATTGTCGTTTTTTGAAGAACAATTTCCTACAGCATATACACAAATGCCTGATTTATTGGCTGATTTCCGGTCCAATCCTAGTAGTTCGTTAGGTACGATCAAGTGTTTTCCTTGGCAGGTGAATGGTAAGTTCTTATTGATGGGAGATGCAGCTCATGCAGTGGTCCCGTTTTATGGTCAAGGAATGAATGCTTCTTTTGAAGACGTAGTCGTGTTGGATGGTTTGATGGACGAATATGGAGACAATTGGCCAGAAATACTTAGACGATACCAAGCAGTAAGGAAAGTGGATACCGATGCTATTGCAGATTTGGCTCAGGACAATTTTTATGAAATGCGAGATGGCACAGCTGACCCTGTTTTTTTATTAAAACGAAAATTGGAGCTACATCTTGAACAAACCAATCCAAATTATTTTAGCAAATACAGTATGGTAACCTTTAGAGAAGATTTGCCTTATCATATTGCCATGACGAAAGGAAGACTACAGGATCAAATACTGATGGATTTTGCATCAAAAGTAACAGATGTCAATCAAGTGAATTATGATGAATTATCGAAAATGTTGGTTTAGTCCTAGTGTTTGCTGAGGATGTTGTTGTCTATGAAAGTTAGTGTTTTATATAATAATTTTACTTTGAGTATAGTTTTTATGCATTGATAGAGAAGAAACAAAAAAATTAAAATCCTTAATGTTTCCCAATTAAAATTATTTGTTTTGTAATTTTAAAGACTCAATTAGAATATAGTTTTGTTTTTTGTGCTCAAAAACAAATCTTGGATTAAAGAATAACATCGAGATGGAAGAATAAATTTTCGATCTATTTATTTGCTATTCAAAAATAAGTCTTACATTGTGTCAGTTTTACATATCATTAACAATCAATCCTTCTTAATGCCACATTTTATGGGGAAGATTTTATGCACTAGTTTTTACGTCTTTATGATCTCTATGATCAGTGTTGTATCTGTTTACAGTCAGGTGACGCTTAAAGGCAAAATACTAGATGGAACAAATGGAGAGCCACTTATAGGCGCTAATATTATTGTAAAAAGTGATCCAAATGTAGGTACCGTCACGGATTTTGATGGCACGTTTGAATTGAAAGTTCCTTCTGTGCCCGTAACCCTTAATATATCTTATATTGGATATTCTTCTTTGGACTATCAAGTAGACAATGCAAGTTCTAAAATTGAGATTAAACTAGGTGAAGACGCTGTCACTATAGATCTAGGTGTAGAAATCAAAGGTCAAAAGATCTCAGATAAGCAAAAGGCGGCACCTCTCACCATCGAGTCACTGGATGCAATAGCAATAAAACAAACAGCTTCGACAGATTTTTATAATGGCCTTGGATCTCTGAAAGGTGTAGATTTGACTACAGCTAGTTTGGGTTTTACGGTGATCAATACACGTGGATTTAATAGTACGAGTCCTGTGAGATCATTACAAACAATAGATGGTGTAGATAATCAGTCGCCTGGATTGAATTTTTCTTTGGGTAATTTCCTAGGCGCATCAGAACTTGATATTCAGAAAGTAGATTTGGTAGTGGGTGCGAGTTCTGCATTTTATGGTCCTAACGCCTTTAATGGAGTCATCGCCATGGAAACCAAAAATCCATTTTTTAATAAAGGACTGTCAGCAAGTGTGAAAGTAGGAGAGAGGAATTTAGTAGAAACTGCTTTTAGATTTGCAGATGTCATCAAAGGGAAATCAGGTAAACCTGTAGTTGGCTATAAATTAAATTTTTCTTACTTAAGAGCAAATGATTGGGAGGCAGATAATTATGGACCAATTTCTGATTCTACCAATAATGTTATTTTTCCACTATCCAATGACAATCCTGGAGGTTTTAACGCAGTTAATATCTATGGTGATGAATATAGTATTACAAACAATGGTACTGATTTCAATTCATCTTCAGGTTTAAATGTTTTTCACAGAAGAGGATATCAAGAAAGAGATGTAGTTGATTATAATACAAGAAATATCAAAGCAGGTGCTACAGTCCATATTAGGACTAAGCCATCACAGGATTATGAATCGCCAGAATTAATTATTGGGTCTAATTTCGGATATGGGACTACCGTATATCAAGGAGATAATAGATTTAGTCTGCGTGGCATTCAGTTTTTTCAACATAAAATTGAATTTAGAAAAAAAGATAAATATTTCATAAGAGCTTATGCTACTCATGAAGATGCTGGTGATTCTTATGACCCTTACTATACTGCTCAAAAAATGGTAGAAGCTAGTGGTACTAATGACTCATGGCAAAGAGCTTATGAAGATTATTGGAGTCAAAACAAAGTAGCTCAACAACTTAGAACCTTGGGAATGAGCCAAGACAATATGCAGCAATGGCAAAGAGATAACAAAGGAGTTTTAGATCAATTTCACAAAGAAGCCCAAGCATATGCTTCTTCGAAAAATAGAATATTTAACCTTCAGGATTTTTATGTTCCGGGAACAGCAAGATATGACTCTTTGTTTAATGATATTACTTCTAGAAAAAACAATAGTACGGAGAATGGCACTCGGTTTTTTGACAGATCAGCTTTATTTCATGTACATGGAGAGTACAAGTTTACGTCAGACTTTTTTAAAGAACTTACTGTAGGTGCTAATGGGAGAATGTATAGGCCTAATACAGCTGGAACAATCTTTAGGGATGAGACCGAAAGAATTACTAATAGCGAATTTGGTGTATATGGTGGAGCAAGTAAACAATTTGGTGATTTTACGGCATCCTTAGCAGCTAGATTAGATAAGAATCAAAATTTTGATTTTCTTTTTTCACCCGCAGGGTCTATAGTTTGGAAACCATCAGAAAATAACTACTTTAGGGCGTCTTTTTCTTCTGCAATCAGAAATCCGACACTCTCCGATCAATATTTGGATTTGGATGTAGGACCGGCTAGACTTCTTGGTAATATAAATGGTTTTGATAGTTTAATTTTATTAGATAATTTTAATAAATATCGTAAAAATCCTCAAACTCCTTTTGTTGATAAATCTATAGCACCTATTAGACCAGAAAGAGTTAGGACTTTTGAAGTAGGGTATCGGACCACATTATTTGAAAAATTATTTGTAGATGTCAGTTATTATTACAATATATATAATGACTTTATTGGTTACCAAATCGGGGTAAAAATACCTACCAAAAAAGAGCCATTTTTTGATGGGTCACTAGATTCGTTTGTAAACAGACAATTTACAAGTCTTGAAGTCTTTAGGATAGCTGCAAATTCAGATAAAATAGTTAATTCTCAAGGATTTGCTATTGGATTGAATTACTATTTCAGTAAATATTATTCTTTAAATGGAAATTACAGTTATAATAATCTAGTCACTAATATAGACGATGATATTATTCCAGCATTTAATACACCAAGAAATAAATATAATATAGGAATATCAGGTAGAGACATTCCTATATCGGGAATAAATACTCTTGGATTTAATGTCAACTATAAATGGATTGAGGGTTTTATTTTTGAAGGGTCTCCACAATTTACAGGATTAGTCCCGACTTATGACCTTGTGGATGCACAAGTAAATTATACATTACCAAAACAGAACCTTACTGTAAAGGTTGGAGCATCAAATTTATTGAATAACCTACAGTTTCAGACTTATGGCGGTCCAAGGATCGGTAGAATGGCTTATTTAACCGTTACATATGATTTTAAATCAAAAATTTAATTTAATAACACTAAATCTTTATCACATGCGAATTTTTACTAAATTTTTTATGCTTTTAATCTTATTACTTTCAATTAGTGAAATGAATGCTCAAGAGCGTTATCTAAATGAAGTATTCGATAAAGTTAATGTATCTGAACAAATCACTGTTCAAAGTAATTTTACAGTTATGCCTTGGGTAGGTGGATTATTAGGAGGGATGCCTGGTGGTGGATCTACAAGACAACCACTTCGAGCACAATTTTATACTCCTGATGGTGATACAGAGACAAACAGACCTTTAATTATTTATTTACATACTGGAAACTTTATTCCTTTTTCATTTAATGGCTCATGTGGCGGTACTGTAAAAGACTCTACGAATGTAGAAGTAGCTACAAGACTTGCTAAAATGGGTTATGTAGTTGCTGTAGTAGAATATAGACAAGGTTGGTTGCCTACTATCGAGCAAGAATTATTAAAAAGATATACCTTGATTCAGGCAGCCTATAGAGGTGCTCAAGATGTTAAAACTTATGTACGTTATTTTAGAAAAAGTGTAGCCGAATTAAACAATCCACATGGAATTGATCCAGATAAAATTACTGTATGGGGACAAGGAACGGGTGGATACCTTTCTTTGGCATCAGGTTTCCTTGACAAATATTCTGAAATTACCAATACTCCTGGCGGAAAATGGATACTACCAGTACCAAATGTTGGTAATGTACCAATGATCATTGAAGGCCAAAACGGAACTGTAACTGGTGAAGGTCCCACTACATTTTCAAGTGCACAATACATTCCGACAGCTCTTTTAGGATTTAAATCAGGTGACACTTTAAGTGTTTCAAATCACGCAGGGTATTCATCATCTTATGCCCTTACAGTAAATATGGGTGGAGCATTAGGAGACACAAGTTGGATAAATGTAGGTGAGCCACCATTAATTTCTTTTCACGTGAAATCTGATGCCTTTGCTCCATGTGGTACTGGTATATTAAGAGTACCTACAGCTAGAGGTCCTGAGCCTGTTGTAGAAGTTTCAGGTTCTTGCGATGTGGCAGCTATTATGGACAGGATAGGAAATAATGATAATTTCAAAAATATTATTCCAGGAAAAGATCCTTACAACGCATTTAACAAAAGTGGAAACTTAGGTTATTATCAATTTGAAGGAACTCCTAATGACTCAGGATCACCTTGGGAATGGACTTTTGCGTCGCAACCAAAACCAAATCAACAACCAACTGATTGTAATACAGATGGAGCATCTTCAAGAAAATACTTAGATACCATTGTTGGGTATTTTGCCCCTAGAGCTTGTATAGCTCTTAATCTGCCATGCCGTTCTTCAGTAACTTCTACTAATGACCTTACTGACATCAATGTAAATCTAAAAATGTCTCCAAATCCATCTTCAGTAGATATCAATATCTCTGTTTCTGATGAGACACCAATCAAAGCTATTACATTGTTTGATGTGACTGGTAGAGTAATCAGATCATTCAATAATGTAAATACTTCAGTTTATACATTGAGAAGAGAAAGCATCCAAGATGGTATGTATTTCGTTAAATTGGACTTTGATAAAGGCACACTTACTAAAAAAGTTATTTTTGAATAGTGCAGACTTAAAATGACCAAAATTTAATGATTTAGGTCAATGTTTTAATATTATAAGCCCTGTATTCGTAAGTTTACAGGGCTTTTTTTTTTTGAAGTACTTGCAGTCGTATTGCTCACAGACATGCTACCGCTTTTAAACCAAATTACAGTTCAAAATGCTATCAGAAAACTAGTCAATCCATCTTCACTCCACAACTTATAGCTAGCTCGATGCGCTGTCAAAATCTCACGACTTAGCATCAATCCGATGCCCTGACCGTTGGTCTTTGTAGAGAAAAAAGGTTGATTGAGATTGGTTGCTGTTTCATCTGTAATACCTATACCTGTGTCTGTTATAAGTAGGGATTTGCCATTGTTTTGGATGTAAATATGGATTTCACCTTTGTCTCCTTCGATGGCTTCAAAACTATTTTTGACAATGTTATGAAGCACTTGTTCTATTTGGATCGGATCGACATTGATTTTTTGTGTATTTTCACAGATGTGTAGTTGCAACTTGATATTTCTTTCGTTGGCTTTGTATTGCCATAATTTAATGACATTCTTACACAAATCAGCTAAAAAGATATACTGAAAATGTGGTGGATGCAGTCTGATTATTTTAGCAAAATTATCAAGAAATTGTCCTAAGTTTTTATTGCGTTCGATGGCGACTTGTAAGGCTTCAGTCCATAAAGGTTCTGTATTTTGATCGGACATAAATTCATGGACAGATTGTAAAATGGAATTGACAGCGCCAGTGGAATTATTGACTTCGTGGGCCATCATTCTTATAACTTTGCCATAAGCTTCTTTTTCAGATTGGAGCAGTTCTACAGTCAGGTCTTCGATCATGATAAATGTGCGGTAAAAACCTTTGTAACGTACTTGGGTTTTTAGTACTCTAAATTTCTTGTTTGAATTTAAAGTGATAATGTGAGACGTGCCATCTTGTATATCTTCTAGAAGTGTTTTTGGAAGGATGATTTCTTTATTATTTTCTTTCGATAGTTGTAGGTATTTTTGTGCAAGTGGATTTATTTCCGTGACATTCCCATCGAAATCTAAAATTATGATTCCAATAGGTGACACCCTGATCAGATCTTCCAGAAACTGGCCTTGACCTTCGAGTCTATACCTTTCTTCACTGATATTGGTAACCATAGTATTGTAAAGCGTAATGAGTTTATCCAAGTCTTTGTCACCTGTTTTGCGAAACATCACGCCATTTTCATTACTTGTTAATGATTTTACACCATCTATCACATGACGATAGGGTCGGTCAAACAAATAAAAAAATCTAATCGCAGTATAGTAGGAAATAATAAGTGGTAATTGACTTAATATAAATATCCATTTTTCTTGAATCAAGTAATACAAAAGACCCAAAATGAAGGCATGAATCAGCGTCACATATATGATATACTTGACCTTAAGACTCATGAGCGATTTGATATTTTTCGAGTCGTCTGTATAGCGAACTTCGTGTGATACCTAGAGAAATGGCCGTTTTGCTAATAGAATGATCATTGTGCAAAAGCGCTTTTTTGATCATTTCTATTTCTAAATCTATCAAACTTATTTTGCCTACTTCCGGTAGTAAGATCATATTCTGTGAAGGTGATTGTACATTAAAATTTTTCTCAAAATCTTGAATATCAAGTTTCTCTTTGCCGATATTGAGTAAAAGGGTACGTTCCACAATGTTTTTTAACTGTCTGATATTGCCGGGATAGTTTTGTTGGTTGAGCCAATGTATAGCTTTGTCCGAAATCGATGGTGCTTCAAATCCATAAGCTGATGCTATTTTACGAATGAAAGTATGGATCAATAAAGGTATATCTTCTTTGCGCTCTCTAAGGGATGGAATGTGTAGATGAATGAGATTGATCCGATAAAATAAGTCTTCTCTAAACTGTCCTAAATGGATCAATGATGGAATGTCTTGATTAGTGGCACTGATGGTCCTAAAATCAGATCGACGCACATCGCTACTTCCCAAAACTTCATACGTTTTTTCTTGGAGTACGCGCAGCAATTTGACTTGACTAGATGGATTGAGTTCGGCTATTTCGTCCAAAAATATGGTGCCTTTATCTGCTTTTTCAAAACGACCTATCCTATCAGAGAATGCATCTGTAAATGCACCTTTGCGGTGGCCAAACATCTCGCTTTCAAACAAACTTTCTGATATTCCGCCGAGATTTACCTTGATAAAAGGATGTTGATGTCGTTTACTATTGGTATGAATGTATTCAGCTAGAAGCTCTTTGCCAGTACCACTTTCGCCTGTAATGAGCACATTGGCATCTGTAATAGCCACCTTAGTAGCAATCTCAAGAAGATCCGTAATGGCTGAGCTTTGACCTATGATATTACTTTCTGACGCGACAGCTTCGTTTGAGTTTTCTTGTGGTAGAAATAGTGTTAAAATATCTTTGATCGAAGCAACCAACGACTGATTGTCCCATGGTTTGGCAATAAAATCTTTGGCTCCTAGTTTCATACCTTCCACAGCTAGCTGCACTGTCGCCCATCCAGTCATTAGTATGATGAGTTGATCGGGGCGAAGGCTGAGGATATTGGAAAGTGCTTTTAGACCTTGTTTGCCACTCGTATCTATGGTGAAATTCATGTCCAGAAGTATCAAATCAGGGGCAAATGTGGCAATCTTTTCCTGTATCAATGATGGATGCTGAATAGTCAAAGTGGTAAAGTTGTGCTTACGCAAAAGCAACTGCAAACTACTGCAAACAGCTATATCGTCATCAATGATTAATAT
Source organism: Saprospiraceae bacterium (assembly GCA_035299145.1). Lineage (GTDB taxonomy): Bacteria > Bacteroidota > Bacteroidia > Chitinophagales > Saprospiraceae > OLB9. Next base: position 120,412 of record DATGWZ010000015.1, on the reverse strand, counting down.
CTTATATGGGTTCATTACAAGTTTATTTGTGTTTGGTGTTTTAGAATCTGTGTGACCAATGAGATTATACTTATTGGGACACAAGCATCTTTTATTCTTCTTTCAGTCCTGTGGCTGGGTGTATTTGAGCACCTTTCCAAGCAGGGTAAAAAGCACAGACAAGTACCAAACCGAGCACAAAAATAACACTAAATCCTATGCCAGTGTACATTATCTGACTATCCACATCGATAATCTTGAATAGTGGCACCTGAATGGCAAAAATCAATCCAAATATAACTGCCAAAAGAGCTAGTCCACCAATCTCCGTCAAAAACTGTGTGATGATGTTGGTGTTGGTCGCGCCCATAGCTTTTCTGAGACTAATTTCAGATCTTCTTTTATTGATATTGTACCAAAGCACACCAAAAAGCCCCATCGCCACATTGATAAAAAGAAATACAGAACAAGCTAGCAAAACACTTAGAATTACCCAGGTATCATGACTGCTTTTTTTTCTTTCATCATCTAAATTATTGATCACAAAACTGGTAGATTTGGTAACGTCTGCAATTATTTTAATTAATTTTTCTTGAAAAGCTATGGATGTACCTGGTTTCATTTTGAGTATTACATTCATAATGTTTCGATCTGTTTTTGGTATGTAGGAGATTACTGTAGGATCGTTGGGGACAAACTCCCCGTTGTATTTGTATGTCTCTACAATACCCACCAATTTTTTTTCTTCGCCTATATTTATGAAACTATCTAATGTGTATTTTCCTCCAAGATTTTTATCTATAAATGCTTGATTGACTACCACTTCATCTTTGTCTTCATTTGTCAACGGTTTTCTGAACCATCTCCCTTCTTTGAGTGAAATATCCATTGTCGAATGATAATCTTCTGTGGTTTCGCAAGTGAGCGTATGGTTTGGTATTCCGTTGTTTTCAGTACTTGTAGTCCATTGATTGCCACTGAAAGGAAATGGACCATTAGTGTAACTGACTGCTTCTATTTCTGGTTCTTGACTGAGTTGAATGTCCAATTGAGTCATCATGTCAGCGACAAGTAGTGAGTCTTTGCTGTAAAGATCATCTAAAAGAATGCTCAGTCGATCTGTAGTTTCAAATCCCAAAGGTTGAGATATTTTTTGTAGATTGAAATACATAAAACTGCTCACAGCACAAAGTATGATAAAGGAAACAAACATCTCTACGAATAGCAGAAAGTTGTTTTTTTTGTTATTCCAAATAAGTTTGATGATATGTCTTAACATGATTATTTATATTTTAAGGCTTCTACAATGTGGACTTTGGCCATTTTAGATGCTGGTATAAATCCAGAAATGACACCGAAGACAATAGTGATGAAAAAACTTAGGGCAAAAAACAGCATATCAAATTCTAGAACAAGCTCTCCCAATAGATTCAAGTTATTGGACAAGCGAATCAAAAAAATGGTAAAAATCATTCCTAAGAGTCCGCCAATAAAAGTTAATATTACGTTTTCGAATATGAACTGAATCAAGATGCCATTGCTATCTGCGCCAAAGGCTTTTCTGACGCCAATCTCAGCTGATCGGTCCATGATTCTACTCATATTGAGATTGATAAGATTTAGAGTAGGCACCAAAATAAAAATGCCGATCAAAGCAAAAACAATCCATCGCAGGTAAAATAAACTTTCTGCGCCATCTTCCATATAAATGACATCTCTGGCAAGGGACTCTTGAAATGTGAATGGCATGGCTTCAATTTGGTTATATGCTATACCATTAGTTCTAGATGGATCTAAGAAAGGAACTCTAGATATTATGTCTTTGATTTCTGCTTTTACAGCATCAATGTTTCCATTTTTGGCTAGAAATACAGCCATATAATTTCCAAAATAGCCTGTTTCATACACATCATCGGGCAAGATGCTGCTAGGTACAAACATTTGACCATTGATAGCTAGGTTGACCATTTTTGCTTTTTCTATGATGCCTTTTACTGTAAAGTTTTTACCATCAACAAGCATTTGTTTGCCGATGATTCCATTCGTACTTCCGAAATATTTTTTTGCCAGTTCAGAAGTAATCACAGCCATATAAGCTTTTTGATCTATATCCGCTTTGCTAATAAAATTTCCTTCCAGTAGTTTAAAATCGAAAATATCAAAATATTGTTCGTCCACATAAGAAGTTGTAATATCTATTTTTACACTATTGACATACACATTATACTTACTAGTAGGAACAAGAAATGTGAATTTTTCTGCGCTATTTAACTGTCGAAAATAACTATCCAAAAACTTTTTACCGTACCATGATATAGAGGTACTTATGTTGTTATTGACATTTTGAAATGTGCTATCGTACTTCCATATTCCATCAACTTGTGTAGAGTCTTTGGCCCAAATAGTATCATTTTGTACCATTGCCATTTTTAGGTGACGCATATATACCAAGTCATCCGTTTTGCTAACTGGATTTTTTGCACCAAACTGACTATGTAGAAATGCCACCATCAACATTAAGATCGTCAATGTAAAACTAATACCAAAGAGACTGATTCCTGTGAAAAACTTATTTCGGTGAAGAACTCGTAATGCAAGTTTTAAATAATTGCTAAACATGAAACGGTTATTTATTTTGTTATTTAAAAAATCAGACTACATATTATAATTGTCTTCCATCATAAAGCCTCATCAACCGATGTGTTTTGTGGGCCATGTTTTCGTCGTGTGTCACCATGATGATAGTGGTTTTGTTTTCTTGATTGAGTTGAAGTAGGATATTCATGATTTCATTGCCCATGACACTATCTAAGTTGCCTGTAGGTTCGTCAGCAAGGATGATTGATGGCTTACCTACAATGGCTCTAGCTATGGCCACACGTTGCTTTTGTCCACCTGATAATTGTGAAGGGAAATGCTCCATTCTATTGTTTAGTCCCACAGACTCGAGAGCGACACTTGCCATTTGATTTCTTTCTTTTTGGCTAAGATTGCGATAAAGTAAAGGAAGCTGTACATTGTCCATCACAGATAATTCTGGAATCAAGTGAAAGCTTTGGAAGATAAAACCTAAGTGTTCGTTGCGGAATTTTGCCGTTTCTTTAGTATGATAATTAGAAACGGTTTGTCCTTTGATTTCGATCTTACCATTAGAAGGTTCATCTAGCAATCCAATGATATTGAGCAAGGTACTTTTTCCACAGCCTGATGGTCCCATGATGGATAGAAATTCGCCTTCATCCACTTGGAGATTGATATTGTTCAAAGCCGTGGTTTCTATAGTATCAGTCCGATAGAGTTTGTTGATATTTTGTAAGGTAATCATGATGTCAGTGTTTATTTTTAAATAAAATGATTAGTAATTGATTGGTTTTTGTGTAATAAAATCGTATCCTGTAAGTCTTCGAAGATCGTAATAAGCGACAAAAAAATCATGAAGACTTAGGAGATATTCGCGCCGAGTTTGGTCTTTATTTCGCTGTGAAAGTATCAAATCTGTTATAGGCAAGACACCTGCGATATAGCGTTCGGCACTTATATTGTATCGTTCTTCCGATATAGATAAAATATCTTTTTGGATGGCCAATCGTGACTGCAATTCATTGATTTGGAATACACGTTGTCGGACAAGATTAGTCAATTGTTGTTTTTGTTGAACGGCTTGGGTTTTGGCTTGAAAAATCCTTTCATCAGCTGATTTTATAGTAGATTTTCGTCTTCCCCAATCCACCAAAGGCATACTTAGCGAAACATTCAGTTGTTGCTCATTAAATGGATTGGTATAAATTTCACTTGCGATTTCTGATCCCCGCGCGAGTCCAATGGCAGCAAAAACATTGATCTGAATGCCCCATTCTGCTTTTCTTTTTGCTTTTTCCATTTCGGCTTCTGAAATAACTCTTTCTGCTTCTAAAAGTGCAGGTGCATTTGACAAAGTAAGTGCGATGGATTTCGTTTCATCTACAATTACTTTTTCATCAATCGTAGGCACTGCTAGGTTTTGAATGTTATTGATATTTTCAGAAAAAAGATTGCCTATTTCAAGCTTAGCTCTTTCTAATTGTAATCCTGCTTGACTCTCGAGCATCAGGGCATTTTTATATTCTGTTTCCATTTGTAATTTTTCATCTCGAGATATTTTGCCCAAAGCCAATCGTTCGTCTGCAATCAAAAGCAGTTTTTCATTGGCTTCTTTATTTTTGGTGGCAATGGCGACATTTGTTTCTGCAATTAATACATCAAAATATCTTGTAATTGCATTTAAGAAAGAAGATTCAATATCAAAGCTGTATTGATATTGAGCAGTTTTCCATCTTTTTTCTACAATGATTTTATTCCATTTCAAAGGATTGTATCCAATCAATGACTGAGTATATCCCAACCTTATTGGTACACCATTAAAAACTTTGTATTTGCTACTAAAATCATCAAATCGCTGTATGTCGGTCTGCACAAAAAATGTCCCACCGGTAGGCAAAAAAGCTTGCTCGACCAAGAGTGAAAAAGAAGCATTGTTTTGGAATACAGGTTGAAAAGCGGTACTTCCATTAGGCTGTGTGACTGCATTGGATGTGCGAAGGAAATTGGGCATTGTCATACGACTAGATACTTGTGGTTTGAGCGATGCCTTAAAAAAATCCATGTCTGCTTCAGCCATTTTCCATGCTGATGTCGAAACCATATTTTGTAAAGATTTGGCCTTTACATCAGCCAATAATGTTTCCAATGTAAAACTATTTTGTCCAGATAGGGAAGTGGTTAAAATGCAAAATAGGATGTAAAAAATAGGTCTCTTAATCATCATTATTTTTTGATTTCAAATTGTGAAAGATGGTCAAAATTTTTAGTATCTGAAATGATGATTTGGTCACCTACTTGCAATGGGTCCAAGATCTCTACATATTGTGAATTGATAATCCCTTTATTAACAGACACTTTTTTTGCTGTACCATTCTGAACTACAAACATATCTTGAGTCGGTGCACCATTGATAGCAGGTCCGATTTTGAGTTTTTTCACTTGTGATTTTTTGTCAGTAATGATATAAACATCGGTTTTGAGATTAGGTCTGAGCAATTTGTTGGCAGCATCTTCTAAGGCAATGTGAAATTTAATGGTATTATTTTCTACCGTCGGAAGTGTATGTGTTATCCTACCGAAAAGGTCTTCATTATTGATTCGAACTCTCACTTGGGTACCAGGTTTTAGTTTTTCACTATTCCTATCAGACGTTACAGCTTCAACTCGGTAATTTTGTAGATCAGCGATACGAACAAGTGGTTCGCCTATTTGTACTGTTTTGCCTATGTTTTCATTGATCCAAGTGATCACACCTTTTGTATCTGAGTGCACGGTGGTTTCTGACAATTTCCGTTTCAATTCTGCCAGACGTTTGACTTGTATTTCGTATTCTAGACCAAGATTTTGTTTTTCAACGACATTGTGACTTTTGCGGTAAGTCAATTCGTTTTCGAGCATCTTTTTTTCAATGGCCATGATGCTGAGTTTAAGTTTGACTTTTTCGATATCTTCTTCAGCTGCACCACCTACGTTTTTAAGCCTTATTTGAGATTTGAGTTGGGCATCCATTTCATTGATCTCGAGACCTTTGATTTGGTTTTTGAGATCTAGTTCACGCAGTTCCTTATCATAAAGCAATTTGAGTTTGTCTATATTGTTTTTGCGAAGAGACAATTCATCATTAAGCTTATCGTATTCAAGTCGAGTAAATTCTTGATCTAGTTCAAGGATTTTTGAACCAGGCACCACTTCGGCACCGTTGGTAAGGTGTATTTTTGTAATCTCCGTGACTACAGGTGCATTTATGACACTTTCGTAAGCAGGTATAACCGTACCACTTGCTGTCAGTGTTTGGTCCATATCGCCTAGCTCTATCGTAGCAGTATAAACATCTTTGAAATCCACTGAGCGAGTAAGCAGTTTTTGATAAGCCCAAAAGATGATAGCAGTTATTATAAAGCCAATTACCCAATAGCTGATTTTTTTGATTCGTGCCGACTTTTGTTCTTCCTGACTAATTTGACGATCCATGAGAAAATGATATTTGATAATAATCTTCCAATGGTCGTGCCAAACAATAGTATAATGAAAATGAATAGTTAATACATATTAGTAATTTATATGTAATTCGATATTGGGATTTTGGTGTCCGATATCGGTCAGTAATTAAGGATTAAACTACCATGAAGGCGCAAAGACATTAAGAAAGCTGCTTATAAAGGTAATTATTTTTATTTATTCACATAAATTTTATATGTTTGTATTAAAATGAATACTTACATGTCAAGTGAAACTAAACATGTAAATGACAAAATCTAATTTAGCAAATAACCCTATAATTCAAGACTCATGATTGATGATATTAAAAATAGTCCGCATAAAATATTGACATCACTAAGTGTATTTTTTGGTATAATAGGTATCATTATCTGGAAATATGATAAAATGGTAGGTTACTCATCAGGAAATCAAACTGAATTAGAACAGTTTTGGAGGTTCATTTTTGGAACTATGATAATGTTTATACCTTTTTTTCTAGTGTACGCTTTGATATATTGGTTAATGTATAAGTTTAACAAACCTACTAATCCAACACTTAATTTTTGGCATTTTGGTTTGTTATTTTTATCAATAGCTATAAGTTTATTCTATGGCTATATTTTATTATTCACCCATTCATATAAATTTAAACAAGAGAGATCAATTATGGAATATCTCCTTTTAATGATTTCATATTCGGTACCAGTAATATTTATAATTAATATTATACTTAGTTTACTTAAACATCGAAAAGTTTAATTTATAAGAATCTAGATATTTAACACACAATAACTAAGTTGTAATTGTGAATTTTAGACAAGCAAATTTTTGAGTATTCAAAGATCGGATATCATGAATAGCATTTTTTGCTAAAATAAGATTAAATATTTGATAAATAACCACTAGATATAACCTATGGTCGCGATATTTTTCTACTGCTAAAAATTAAAAGTCGACATTGCTGAAGGTTAATCAATATTCACATCGTTTTGGTTGTCTCCAGGTTAGAAATTGATTCTTTTTATTCTAATGTTAAGAGTCATTTTATATTTAAGTTGGTTCGCTTTTGTGAAGAATTATCATAATAAAAAAGCCCAATATTTATGAAGTAAATATTGGGCTTTATATAATCTCTAAATCTATCTTATGCAGGAATTATCCAGCCGAATTTGTCTTCGATCGTTCTATTTCTCATACCATTAATAGTATCTTTGGCAAGGGTGCTAATTTTGTATGTTTCTGTTTGAAGTGTGATGACATCTTCTTTGTATTTTATTTTTGCTACAGGCGCTACGACAGCTGCTGTACCAGTACCGAATACTTCTTTCAGAGTGCCATTTTCGCCAGCTTCCATGATTTCATCGATGGTGATAGGTCTTTCTGTTACTTTATATCCTTTGTCTTTTAGGATGGTAATGATACAATTTCTAGTAATACCATCTAAGATAGCACCATCTAAGTTTGGTGTTAGGACTTCATCGCCTACCACAAAAAAGATATTCATCGTACCTACTTCTTGGATGTATTTTTTATGTACGCCATCTAGCCACATCACTTGGTCATATCCTTCTTTTCGTGCCATAGTAGCTGGAAGTAATGATGCGGCATAGTTGCCAGCAGTTTTTGCTTCACCTACACCACCGACTACAGCTCTTACATATTTATCTTGTGCAAGCAAATTGACAGGTTGGTTGTAGTACGGGCCTACAGGCATTACAAAAATGATAAATTTATAGGTATCCGAAGCTCTAACACCGATTGCTTCGTCCATTGCAACCATAAAAGGTCTGATGTAAAGCGCACTACCAACTTGTGGAGGAATCCATGCTTTTTCCATATCGACTAGCGTATGAATTGCTTGTAAGAATAGATCTTCAGGTAACTCTGGCATACACATTCTTCTTGCAGATGCATTGATTCTTTTTGCGTGCATCTCAGGTCTAAACAACAGCGCATTACCAGCTTCATCTCTTGTTGCCTTCATCCCTTCGAAAATCGCCTGACCATAATGCCATGCTAAATTACCAGGGTGAACAGGGATTTTATCAACAGGTACAATTTCAAAATTTGTCCAATTTCCATCAATATAGTCAGCTACAAACATGTGGTCAGAAAATACCTTTCCGAATGGAATATTATCAAAATCAACTTTTGACAATGAAGATTGGGCAGTTTTTGTAATGTTGAATTGGTAACTCATTGTTGCAAGATTTTAGAGCGTTAAAAAAAATGGTTAGGGTTGAAGGACGGATGCGCATTTATAAAATTCTTTACAATCAAATTTTGAGAACATTCCGTCAAAATTCTGTTACTTTGCAGTACAAAAGTAAGATAAAATTTATAAAATTCTATTTTGATAATAAAATTTTTACTTTAATCAAACAATATTTTTTATAATTCCTTTTTTTGAAATATAATTTTGATGAATCCTTTAAAAAATACACTTTTTAAGATTCCGAACTTTGACGTATCATCCATATCAATACAAGGTAAAGGAGCTAAAAAGTTAGTAGTCATTTGCCGGAAACAAGGTTTTTCAGAAGTTCAGTTAACTGCACTCCAAAAGATGATTTCAGCTATCAAATATGACTACGAGAATGATATTTTTATGTTGACATGTGATGAAAATGAACAAATTTCTCTTAGTATGCTGAATGTGGAGTACAAAGACTTAATACTTTTTGGCATCAAGCCGGAAAATATTGGATATAACTTAGATTATAAATCTCAAGAAATAAATAAACTTGACAAAAGTAGATTACTTGTTTTTGAAGGATTAGATATTGTTTTGGCAGACAATAATAAAAAACTATTATTGTGGAATAAGCTACAAGAAATGTTTTTAAAATAATCGATTTTACATGACAAATAGAACGCTTGTATTCGCAACAGCAAACGAACATAAACTTTCGGAAATAAAAAATATACTTCCATCATATACCATTCTTGGACTCAAAGATATTGGTGTATATGAAGACATCGTAGAAGATGGCGCAACATTGGAAGAAAATGCCCTAATCAAAGCTAAATATTTATTTGAAAAAACGAATAGTCCGTCATTATCGGAAGATACTGGCCTTGAAGTAGATGCCTTGGATGGACAACCAGGTGTTCATACAGCAAGATTTGCAGGGGAAGAAAGAGATCCCGTCCAAAATATGCAAAAGCTCTTGCAAATGCTTGATGGAAAAAAAGATCGTTCTGCACAATTCAGAACTGTGATTTCATTAGTAAATGGTAGTGAAGTGCTATATTTTGAAGGAATAGTACGAGGTAAAATTGCTGAAAAAATGTCTGGAAATGAAGGTTTTGGCTACGATCCGATTTTTATTCCTGATGGATATGAAGATACATTTGCTGATCTTGACAGCAGTATTAAAAACACCATAAGTCATAGAGCAAGAGCAGTGAAGAAGTTGGTAGATTATCTGAATAAATCATGGAATAATAGTAATTATGATTGATTATACAATGTTTTAATATGGTTTTATAATCAATTTCTTGATAATTACTTTATTACCAAAATGTAATTTTACGAATACAATTCCTTGCACTTTTAACTGCTTAATATTTATTTGGGTATTACTTGATATTTGATTTTCAACACTTACCAATATCTGATCTTGAAGATTTACTATTTCAATCTTTGAAGGTAGCTCTGCAGCTTCTTCAAAAGATATCTGAACCTCATCAATTGCAGGATTTGGGCTAATTTTGATGGAGCGTTCGATTTTGGTATTCTCTGTATTTGATGTAAGATCTTCTACAAAACCAATAGCATCTAAGGCAGGTTTTATTTCTGGATTTTTCATAAATTGTTTCCATAATAGTTCTGTACGGTGGTTTTGGATCATACAGACGATAGGTCCTTGGTCGATAGCTAGGTACGAATCAGCATACCAATTTACTTTAGCATTAAAAGCATCATAAAATCCATATTTGCCAAATAGTTTTTCACCTTCTGTGAAATAAAAATATCTGAGTGCGTCCATACTTTCTGATGGCGTGTATGGCATGGAAGATAAGGCAGCTGTAGGCGTTATGGTTCCATTATCTCTGCTGCCAGGTTCGTGTGCCAAATAGCCAAATGGATTGTCAGATGCAGTGAGTCCCCAACATTCTGCTGAGTATCCTTTGTGATTTAATGGATTGGCAATACACCAACCACGATTGATTAATGTGTGATTTCGGTTATTTATAAAATAATTGACATCTTTATTTTTAATCCCACGTGGATCAAAACCTAAAAACGAATAATGGGCAAAAAATAATGGTCCACCATATGCGGGTCCAACCAGTAATTTATGACCATACCAGGAGTTTCCATTTTTATAATTTGCATTTGATGTCCAGCCTGTATTCCAATATGATGCTGGTACTGAGTGAGTAGGGGAGGCTATAGCAAGGATATAGACTATCATAGCTTCATTATATCCTCGTAATGGGAAATTCATTTGCCATGCATAGTCAGGTGACCAGTGCCAATAAAGTACGCCTGAATTATTTCTGCTATAAAAATCCCACTCTACATCTTCATAAAGTTTTGTAATGATTTCTCTAACGGCTTTTTCGGATGCATTATCTGCATCAAAAAATTGTCTGGCGCTCAATAAACCTTGCATAAGAAAGGCCGTCTCCACCAAATCTCCACCATTGTCAAACTGACTGAAAGCTACGGCTTTTCCTGTTTTCCCATTCATCCAATGTGGGTAAACGCCATGAAATCGCTCTGCAAATTGTAAGAAACTGATGATCTTAATAATTCTGTTTACCCCTTCTGTTCTGGTGATGTAGCCATTTTCTATACCAACTAAAATACTCATAATGCCAAAACCAGATCCGCCTGATGTGACAATGTCTCCGCTATTATTTCTTTCTTTTGCCATTCCTGAAGTAGGATGAGCGTCGTCCCAGAAATATCTAAAAGTATATTTTTGTACCATGTCCATCAGTGCAACATCATCCATCTCATATTCTTGTGTTTTGATGGTATCTGATTTGCCCAATGATTGATTTAGTCCATTAAGTGCTTCTATGAAATAATAAAAGGTATCCAATCTATTTGATGGAGAGAAATCTATAATTTCTTTAGTCGTTATCGTTTTTATTGCGGCATAATTAACGCCGTCATCTGATCTCATAATCTTGAAATATTCTGCACCAGATACTCCTTCCGTTTGCCAAGTAAGTTCAGTATGTCTTTGATAGGTGTCTGCTTTTGTAAAACTTATCTTTTGTCCCATAGAGAATAAAGGAACTAAAGAAATCAAGAATAATAGAAATCGATTTTTCATCTTTTATTTTTACATTTAGAAAAGAATGGAATTGGGCATTTGTAGTATTTCGAGTACTAAGTACTGTTAGATTTAGCCACTAAAGGTTAATTTGTTTCGCAACTTTATTAACCTTTAGTGGCATCTATAATTTTAATATCCAGGATTTTGGGCAAGAGAACCAGCACTCAAATCTATTTCTGTCTGTGGCAATGGGAATAATTCATGTTTATTCGCAATGAAAGGTTTACCTATTTTGGTCATTACCTCACTTTGTATACCCCATCTTTGTAGATCAAACCACCTAAGCTGTTCCATAGCTAATTCAGACCTTCTTTCTTTTCTGATAGCTGTACGAAGTGCCGCTTGATCTGTTATGGTGAGATCTTTTAAAATAAAATTGTTTGTGCCACGTGCTCTTTTTCTTGTCATGTTCACATATTCGAGCGCTTTACTATTTTGACCTAATTCATTTGCTGCCTCAGCACCTAACAAAATGATATCTGCGTATCTTAGTAATCTTATATTTCCAGGACCATTATCTTGTAGTCCTACGTGTGCAGGTACCCATGCTTTCTGATTGAATCTTGGATTAAGTATTTCAGGATTATCTTGAACAATGGTCAAACCATCAGGCAAAACTTCACCTACATAAATGATCGTTGCTTGACGTCTTGGGTCACCTGCCTCATAATTTTGGATAAGGTCGTCACTAGGTCGATTAAATCCCCATCCAAGATTAGGCACTCCTCTCACGCCTTGCACCATATTATAAGGTGATGCGCCTGACCCAGCAATTGATGCTTGAAGCGCAACTGCTCCTATTTCGAACATGCTTTCAGGTCCAAATTCACTGGCACGTGTGAATATTTGGTTATAATTTGGGATGAGAGAGTACTCTCCACTTGCTATTATTTCGTCACATAATACAAGCGCTTCAGCATATTTTTTTTGCACCATGTACAGTTTTGCTAAGATACCTTTTGCAGCACCTTTTGTGGCTCTACCTAAATCATTTATTGAATATTTTGATTTTTCAGGTAGTGATGCTATGGCATCTTTTAGATCTTGCTCAATGAGCGCATAAATCTCATTTTTAGCATTTCTTTTTTGAGTAAAAAATTGATCTTCTGTAAGTTGCGTTGTGACAAGTGGAATGTCTCCAAACCACTGAACAAGCCTGAAATAATTGAATGCTCTAAGGAATTTTGCTTCGCCTACGAGTCTTTCTTTTAAGCTTGCCGTCATATCTATATCAGGAATTCTATTTATGGCAATATTTGCTCTTGATATAGTCTGATAATGACCTTTCCAGATGGTAGAAAATGTTTGATTGGTGGCATCAAAGAAAAAGTCATCCACTTCTTTTAAATAAGGGCCATCATTTTCAGTACTACCTTTGTCTGCATCGTCACTAATTACGTCGGTGGCTCCTATATAAGGTAGTCCGCAATATTCCCAAGACCTAAAGTTGGAATAAATGGCGTTTGTTGCCAAAATAGCGTGTTCTTCATTTTCGAAAAACGTCTCTGCTGTCAGTGTTCCAGTAGGTTTTCTATCTAAAAAATCTTCAGTACAACTGCTAAAAAAAATAATCGTTGCTGCTAAAATTATATTTCTCATTTTTAAATATTTTTATTTGATTTAAAATTTAGTTTCAAGACCAAATTGAATAGATTTTGCTATTGGATATGCACCATTATCAAATCCTACTCTAAATGGACTCGAACTATTGGGAAATTCTGGTGAATAACCAGTAAACGATTGACGTGTCCAAAGGTTCGTACCAGATACAAATATACGTAAACTTTCCATTTTAATTCGTCCAAGTAAGCTAGTAGGGAAAGAATAACCCAAATTTACGGTTCTCAATCTAAAAAATGACCCATCTTGGACAAATCTATCGCTTACTCTGTAGTTATGACCACCATTTGTAACCCTTGGTTCAGATGTAGAAGGATTTTCTGGAGTCCACGCATCAGCCACATGTGCTTCCCAATTATAAACTGCAAATCTATTGGCTTCCTTTTCATTGTACACCTTGTTGCCACTCACGCCCAAGAAATCTATATTCATATCTAAACCTTTGTAAGCTGCACCAAGATTTATACCATAAGTCAGTGTTGGTATTGGACTACCTAGATAAACTCTATCCTCGCCATCAATCAAACCATTGCCATCAATATCTTCATATCTAAGGTCACCAGGTTTTTCTCCTCCAAGGATTGGACTAGACGCGATTTCTTCTGCACTTTGGAAAACTCCAGCGGTTTTAAATCCATAATACGCACCTATGGGAAGTCCTACAATGGTATTACTTGCTGGTTCTCCATTGATAAAAGCATCAAAAATTTCTTCTCTTCCTTGCGCAAGTGCCAATACTTCGTTTTTAATAGGCGATACATTAAATCCTATAGAATAATCAAAAGTACCTGATTCTCTCCAGTTTACACCTAAATCTACGCCAGTATTAAGTACTTCGGCAGTATTTACAAAAGGATTAGTGGCAGATCCTACAAAATCAGGAATTGGCACTGCGGCAATAATATCATAAGTATTACGTCTGTACCAATCGAACTCTACATCTAATCTATTATTGAAAAAACCTGCTTCAAGTCCTAGATCGATTTGGTTTGATATTTCCCATTTAAGTTTAGGATTTGCAATAGATAATTGGGTAGATCCTTGGTTAAGACTTTCATTTGGTCCTAATACGACACCTAGATTTCCATTTATGATAGCTGATGTAGGATACCTATTGGTCAAAGCTTGATTACCTAAAATACCATAACTCATTCTTACTTTTAGTCTATCGAATGTATTAAGGCTTTCTATAAACGGTTCACGACCCAGATTCCAACCCACACTGGCAGCAGGGAAATATCCTGTACGATTGTCAGGTGTAAAACGGCTAGATTTGTCTACTCTTAATGATGTGCTGAATAAGTATTTTTCTTTGTAAGAATAATTAGTTCTAAATAGAAAAGATGTCAATGCTTCTGCTGAACCAATACCACCATTTGTAGCGGAAGTGTCAATACCAGAATTCAAATATATGACTTCATCAATGGTACCTGGGAAACTCTCTCTTGATGCAAATATGTTGTCACTTTTTCTTTCTTCAGCAGTATAACCTACCAAAACACCGATACTATGGTCTGTCCACTCCTTGTAATAGTTGAGGGTCTGCTCCCAAATCCAGTTTTTGTCAGAATCGTCATATGTTACTGTCAATCGGTCAAGATTATTCAGTTGAGAAGCACTTACTTGATACTTGGGTAGGAAATTTCTCTCTCGATTTGATCTGAAATTATATCCAAAATTACTCCTGAATTTAAAGTTCTTTAAGAATGAAATTTCTCCATACATATTACCCAATAGGATAGATGAGTTTTTGAAATTATTACTTTGATAAAATTGACTAGCTGCAGGATTTCCCAATGCTAAACCAAAAAAAGTAGGGTCTGTAAACTCACCATCTTCCATAACTGGCAAAACAGAAGGCATTCTATATGCACCAGCTATCACATTGGGACCTAATTGTTCTTTCTGAATGGAGTAAGAAACATTATTTCCTAAAGTAAACCAATGTTTCAGTTTCATTTCTGTATTCAGTCTGAATGTACCTCTTTCGAAAGAAGTATTTTTCAAGATACCATCTTGGTCAAAATAATTCGCACTGAAGTTGTAAGAGATATTGTCACTTGCGCCATTGGCGCCGAATTGCATATTTTTGATCGGTGCTGTGCGCAAAACTTCAGATTGCCAGTTAGTACCTTCACCTATGGTATCAATAAACTCTTGAGAATAGAAATTTTGACCGCGGAGTTGGTTGTAAGCTTTTGCAAATTGTGATCCATTTAATACATCAATTTGTCTAACTGCTTCTTGCTGACCATAATATGTAGAGAATGACAATTGAGCATTTTGACGTTTTTTACCATTTTTTGTTGTGATAAGTATCACGCCATTTGCTCCACGACTACCATAAATCGCTGCTGATGATGCATCTTTTAGAACTTCGATACTTTCTACATCTTGTGGATTGACGGATGATGCGTCTTCCGTGATCATTCCATCGATGACATATAGTGGGTTTGAGTTGTTTAATGTTCCTGTTCCCCGGACTCTTATGACAGCTCCTGCACCTGGCTGACCTGATGCGGGAGATACATACACACCTGGTATTTTTCCTTGAAGGGCTTGTTCTACATTGGGTGTGACAACTCTCTCTAATTCGGCACCTTTCAGGCTACTTACAGCTCCAGTGAGATCACTTTTTTTCTGCGTACCATATCCTACCACTACAATTTGGTCTATTAGAACAGATGATTCTGCAAGGTTTACATTTATTTCATTCTGTCCATTTACATCGATTCTAGTGTCTTCGTATCCGATGTATTTAACGATAAGTACACCATTTGGGTTGCTAATATTTAGGGTATAAGAACCATCGATGTCTGTAATAGTTCCTGTAGTAGTGCCTACTTCTTCTACAGTCGCTCCGATGAGTGGTTCGCCATTATTTAGCGCTTTTATGATACCTTTTACGGTATGTTGGGCTTGCGAGTACGACATTAATGTAAACATAATAATGAATATCGCAGCAAACTTTTGGATCAAACTTCTCATTTTCATTTTGTTTAATTAGTTAATTGAAATTTTGACTACATTATCTGTATCAGATGACGCACCTACAAAGATATTAAATTCTCCTGGTTCTGTCACCCATTCCATTTTATCATTATAAAAAGCTAGGTATTCTTTATTTAATGTGAAAGTCACTAATTTGCTTTCACCTTTTTTAATCATTAATTTCTTAAAACCTTTAAGCTCTTTGACAGGTCTAGTGGCGCTTGATACCAAGTCTCTGATATACAATTGGACGACTTCTTCACCATCATAACTTCCCGTATTTTTTACATTTACGGAAACGCTTATTTGTTCATTTTGATTGAAAGTATTCTTGGCAACTGTTGGTTTACTATATTCAAAAGTTGTATAACTCAAGCCATACCCAAAAACATACAATGGCGTATTAGGCATGTCAATATACTTTGAGTTCCATTTTGAATTAGGATCAAATGGTCTTCCAGTACTCTTGTAATTGTAGTATATAGGAATCTGACCTTCATGTCTTGGAAATGTTATTGGCAGTTTACCAGAAGGATTGTAATCACCAAATAGCACATCTGTAATTGCATTTCCAGCTTGTGTGCCTAGCCACCAAGTCTCAAGAAGTGCATCAGATTTTTGATCAACATTATTTAAGATCAATGGTCGACCATTCATTAGGACAGTAACGATTGGTTTTCCTATCGTTTTTAACTGATCAAGTAGCTCTTCTTGGACACCTGGGATACGGATCATGGCGCGCGATGTGGCTTCACCACTGAGATCTTTATGTTCTCCGATTGCTAAAATAACAAGGTCAGCTTCTTTAGCTTTGTTCATCACTTGATCAAAGTTTGATTTGTCATTACCTTCTATCTCACAACCCTTAATGTATTCTATTGTAATGTCAGTTGCTTTTAGATTTTGTTTCATACCTTCTAGTAATGATACACAATGTCTACCTTCTCCTGATCCAGACCATGCGCCTATCAAATTGTTTTTATCATTAGCAAGTGGTCCGACCAATAATATTTTTTTTACAGTTTTTTTGATCGGAAGTACACCATTATTTTTAAGTAGTACTATTGATTTTTTTGCGACATCCCTACTAGCTTCTAGGTTTTCTTTGGCTAAGATGGTGTTGGTTTCACGTGTTTTATCAGAAAACTTAAATGGATTGTCAAACAAGCCTAATTTCTTTTTGATATGAAGAATACTTCTGACACTATGATCGATTTGTTTCATATTAATTCTTCCATCTGTAAGCCCTGCTTTTATTTTTTCTTGGAATATCGCACCTTGCATGTCCATATCTACGCCAGCATTTATAGCTAGAATACCAGCATCTGTTTCGTCTTTTACAACACCATGTGCAACCATTTCATTGATGGAAGTGTAGTCAGTAACTACAAATCCATTGAATCCCCATTCCTTGCGAAGGATGTCTGTAAGCAAATATTTATTACCAGATGCAGGTACGCCATTATAATCATTAAAGGATGTCATAACAGTCATAGCACCAGCATCGACAGCTGCTTTGTATGATGGGAGATAAACTTCTCTGAAAACCCTTTCGCTCATCTCTACAGAATTATAATCTCGGCCAGCGATCGGAGCACCGTATGCTGCAAAGTGTTTTACACATGCAACAAGTCTATCTGCTTTGTCAAATCCGTCTCCCTGAATACCTTTTACCCTAGCTTCTGCAATTCTGGATCCAAGATAGGTGTCTTCTCCAGATCCTTCCATGACACGTCCCCATCTTGGCTCTCTAGAAACATCCACCATTGGGGCAAATGTCCAGTGAAGACCTGAAGCTGCGGCTTCTTTTGACATGATGTATGCTGATTTTTCCATTGCTTCTAAGTCCCAGCTAGCTGCTTCACCTAGTGGTATAGGAAACATCGTTTTATATCCATGAATGACATCATAACCGAATAATAAAGGTATTTTTAGTCTACTCTCTTCCATGGCAATTTTCTGGAGTCTTGTAGTGAAGTCTACTGTGTGGCTATTGAATAGAGCACCACATTTACCAGTTTTAATATCGTTTTCGTATCCACCTCTAATGGTTGGGCCTGTTGATTCCCAATCTGTAGTGTACAATGTCATTTGGCCCAGTTTCTCATCCAATGTCATCTGTGACATCAGCTTTTCTATAAATGGGTCTTTGGGAAGGGATACCATTTTGTCAGTTGCTTTTTTTGAACAACTTATCAAAAGTATACTTGCTATTGCTATTAAAATTTGTGTTTTCATGTGTTTAATTGATTTTATCTAACCAGCCGCCATTGAAGCCAGCTTTTTTGAGTCCATTGATGATGTATTTATTTTTTTTCATTGTATTCCAAAGTAATTCTGTCTCATGATTCTGTATTTGAAGTAGAATCGGACCTTGATCAATGCCTAAATAATCGATATCAAACCACCCATTTGGATGTTTGTCATCCTTGTATGTTAGATTGAATGCATCTTTAAATCCATAATCACCTACTAGATCATTGTAATAGGTGTCCCACATAAAAGCCAGACATGCTTCTGATTCTGTGGGTGTAAATGGAAATGACCCACCGGCTGCAGTAGGTGCAATTGTGCCATCATCTATGATTTGAATGCTGCATGCGCCTCTAGCTCTATAGTCAAAAAACTTCCTTTCTTTACCATCTATGGTCAAATTTTTGTTAATCGGTCCATCGCAAGCTGTCAGCCCCCAACACTTGTCATTATAACCAGTAAATTGTGCAGGATTGGCTACACAATACGCTTTATTGGACAATGTTGCTTTACGCGAATTATTAAAATAGTCATCATTATTGGCCATCATAAAACTATCTTTGATATTCCGGAAATCTATCCATATATGGCTGTACTGGTGGCCAAATAATGGATCAAATTGAAGGTTTTTTTGGCCATAAAAAGTGTCAATTGAATAAGTTTCACACCATTTCTTCCATGCATTATTTGGAATAGGATGTGTCGGCGAACCCATAGCCATTATAATTAAGACCATCGCTTCATTATATCCTTTCCAATCACTCTCTATAAATCCCTTTTCTGGATGCCAGCCCATGCTCATTTTGCCATTGGACTTCATCATCCAATTCCAATCTACTCTTAGATATAGACTATCTGCAAGATTTCTGATTTGTTTTTCAGTTTCATTGGTTTCATCATTAAAGTAAGACATGCAGCTCAATACACCAGCCATTAATAAACCAGTATCTATAGAGGACAGTTCTACATTTTTGTAACGTTTAGCATCATCAAGATTTAAAAAGTGATAAAAGAATCCTTTGTGACCACTTACACCTTTTTCATCTGGTCCCTGAGGTAGTGCCCATAGTGTCTGCAAGGTTTTTAATACTCTATCTGCGCCTTGCTCTCGAGTGATGTATTTGTTTTCTATTCCCGTAAGATAGCTGCTCAGACCAAATCCTGTAGCTGCTATGCTTGAAAAAGTTTTGGTAGGATATCTATCTAAAATTTGATAATTATTTGTATCTGCTAATTCCCAAAAGAAATTAAATGTTCGTTTTTTTAAGTCAGCTCTAGAATAATTGATTTGACTTATTTTTTGGTTTTGACTACAACCTGATAATATAGCAATCAAAAGTATGTTCCAGATAATTCGAAACATAAGATTTATTTTTTAGAAAGTGGAAAGAAATTTTAAAACTGGCTAATAGAAGATATTACCAGTAAATAATGTCAACAAGCAAAGAATACTATGCTAGAATCTGCTCATTTATTGAAAAGTAACCGGATAAACTTAAAGAGTTCATCCGGTTACTTATTAACTATTGGTTACAGCACTTAATTACAATTTAATAAATCGTGATTGTGCTACTAGTTGTTGTTTGTCATTATAACCCATAAGGAAGTAAGTTCCTCCAGGTATTGCCGATACGTCTATGTATTGTACAGTTTGATTGTGATTCCAAACTTTTGCGATCCTTTGTCCATAAATATTAACAATATCAGTAGACATTAAGCTTTCTGCATTATTAACTTTTAATACATCGCTTACTGGGTTAGGATTTACAGAAAGTTGTGTTAATTTGATATCATCAGATGAAGATGGTCCTGAAGATCCACAATCACCACCATCAAGTCTTACATCATCAAAATAATAGATTACATCTTCGCTTGGTAGGTTTAAAATATCAAATATCCATGTAAGACGTGCATATTGTCCAGCAGGGTCGATAGGAGTAGGAGCTTGTGAAAAATCAAAAGTCAACTCTTCCCATTCATTAATTTTAGTATTTGCTACGGTAAGATCGCCTGAACCACCAGGGAAACCAGCTACAAGTGGTTTCTCTACTTTTAAAGTTATTGTTGTGATTTTAGGAGCGAGTATTTTTGCTTTGATAATAGTATTTGCACCGAAGTCCATATAAGACTGAAGATCAGTGTACATTCCCTGCCATGGTTGCTCGCCAGATGCTTTTTCTGTAGCTTTACCTACTTTGTCAGAGGTATTGATACCTGCTTTAAGTGGATTATCTACTAATTCGAAGCTACCTGCATTGTCATTAGGGAAATATAACCATTGGTCAGAAATGAATGCTGCATCATCATAATTTACCAAACATCCATCATATGGAGCGTGAGCCCATCTGAAATTATCTATATAATAGTCATCAATTGTTGTTGTCTCTACACCCGCATTAAAGAAAATACAAACTCTTTTATGATCATTTCCTGCTTCACCAGAGAAATCCGCTGAAACACTATACCATTCATTTGCCTTAGAAATTTCTGTAAATATCTCTTTAGCTGGACTAGTACCGCCTTCTAATTTCAATAAAACAGGAACAACTTGAGTAGATAAAACTTGGAATTCAAGTTGGTTAAATACATCAAGAGCGATTCCATCAGGGAAGTTAGCACACAAAGCTGACCAAGGTTGATTTGCTTGATCTTTATATAAACCAACTTTAGTAGAGCTGTTAGCTGCTGTTAAACTTGGATTGTTTACCGCTATCAATAATTCCGCACCTGCACCATATTCATAATTTCTTTGACACTCAAAGTCGTCTATGATATTGGTAATTGCTACAGAACCTTCGCATGGATCTACAGTAGAGTCACCTTGTCTTAAGTTGTCAAAATAGTAGACAGCACCTTGCTCTGCAACACCAGAATTAAATAGTATTTTAATGGCAGACCAATCGCTTATTGTTTGGAATTCTGCAAAATTGAAAGACAATGTCTCCCAGCTACCCGGTGAAACTAAGTCTCTAGTCACATCTTTATTCCCAGATGAAGCACTTTCTAATTGGAAAGTAACAGAGGTGCTTCCTACAGGTGCCCATACATCAAGATTGTATTGTGGTTTGTCTGAGATATCTATCAAACCTGGTGCGACTGCTGCAACAGTAGAGAATTGAGATACACCTTTAGTATATTTACCTACTTTATTTGAAGTATTTACGCCATTTGGATCTGGATTGTCTATAACTTCAAACTGGCCGTGTAGTAACGTTTGTTGGTCTAATGGTTCCCAAGGAAGAGATGCTCCATTCTCGAAGTTTTCAATATCTTCAATTGTTTTTTCGCCCCATGCAAAATTATCTACAAAATATACATCTCCAACTTCAGGTTCATTGCCTGCATTGAAGAACATGATCATTTTTTTGTGGCTTGCTAGTGCTTGGCTACTGAAATCTATGGAATAATCTACCCATTGGTTCAATTCAGTGACATCAGCCCAAACTTCATTAGGTGCAGATGCTCCACCTTCTAATTTGAATAGAATTCTTGTTGCTTTTGATGACCAAATTTTAGCATTAAATTGATTATTTTTGCTTAAGTCTATTGGGTTTTGGTAATCAATTAATAAACCATTCCAAGGCTCACCAAGTTGGTCTACAAATTTTCCTACCAATGATGAAGCATTCACCGCATTTGGCGCTGGATTAGGTATTACAGTAAGGCTATCCCAACCATTTACGTAAGTAGCATTTCTGTTACATTCAAAATCGTCTAAGATAGAAGGGTCAAGAGTTACACTACCGCAAGCACCTGCTGATACTGCATAAAAATTATCAAAATGGTAAATGTCGGCACTTGTCTCTACACCTGGGTCAAAGAATAAGATTGCTTTAGTAAGGTGCTTGAAATCTTTTGATGCTGAAAGGTCAAAAGTATATTCTTGCCATGCATTTGCAAGTCCAATATTAACTATTTTTTCTACTGCTGGTCCACCAGGTCCTTCTAATTTAAGAAGTACTTGTGTAGGAGCAGTAGCGTGAATCTGCAATTTGAACTGATTTAAAACGCTTAGATCAAATGGTGTTGATCTCTCAGCAAGTAATAAACTATATGCATGAGCACCAGATTTGGTGTATTTCCCTACATTAGCTGTACTGTTTACACTATTTGGTGCTGGATTTGCAATAGGTGCTTCAAGTGTGCCGTCGAATGCTGTCCAGCCCATTTCATTACCTGTTTCGAAAGTTTCAAAAACTTCCTTGGCTTCGAATCCACGAATATCGTCAAAATAGAACGTATTAACTGATGGTGTAGTAAAAGGGTTAAAGGCTAATAAAATTTTTGTGTGGGCAGTAGCCGCACCAGCAGAAAAGTCAACTGAATACTCTACCCATTTGTTTGCTTCTTTGATATCAATAAATTTTTCGACAGGTGAGCCACCTCCTTCAAACTTAAGTAAAGCCCTAACGGGCGCAATCGGTGACCATATTTTGATCTTAATAAGATTCATTTGGCTAAGGTCGGCAGGAGATGCCATCGTGCCAAGTCCAAAACTAAAGTCAGAAATGCCATCATTTGAAAATTTGCCCACGAAATCGCTTTCGTTGGCAGCGTCTTTTCCTGGATTAGCTATTGGACCTTCATAAGATAGGCCATTAAAAGCGGCCCAAGCAATTTTAGCAGCTCCTCCTTCGAAGTCTTCATAAATGGTCTGACCATTCATAGTAAATGCTGCAAATGTAAATAACAATACTGTTAGTAAATGTTTCATCATTCTAAGGTACATTTTGTTGGTGATTAAATTAATATACAATTAAAAAATAGGTTCTAACCACTACGCCAAATACAGAATGACTAAAACTTTACTACAACATCGTCAAATAGATGTGATGCAAAGTAATATTTCTCGATGTGACGTAATGACAATGCAATATTAGTAATTATTTTAAATATTGTTAAAAAAATCACTACACCATGACTACGCCATTTTAAATTTTTGAATTAAATTTCATTTGACAATGGAGATTTTTACTTGGATTAAGCCTGTTTTGTTATACTTAGTCTACATATGCAGTAAAAAAATCATTTAGGTTAGCATCATTTGTCAGATTGAGTTTTTTTCTTAACCTATACCTTTTATTTTCTAAACCCCGAATAGAAATATTAAAAAGTGGTGCAATCTCTTTTGATGATAAATTCATTTTTAAGTATGCTGCGAGTTTTAAATCTGCTGCTGTAAGGTCTGGAAATTCATTTTTCAGCTTCTTGAGAAAAGAATCATGAACATCATTAAAATTGGACTCAAACAAATTTTTGTCATCTTCCACTGTCATGTTTTCATTAATGAGCTTCATTAGATTCTGAAAATCTTTTGCAGTCAATGTATGATCACCTGTTTTTCTTACATCTATTAATTCTTCTTTTATCTCCTGCAGAAGTTCATTTTTTTGTATCAAGTGCATGGTGACATTTGCTAGTTCCTTGCTCTTGACTAAATTGTCATGAATCAGTCTATCGTTTTCTAATTGGTATTTGTGCTCTCTTAATAGTCTTTCATTTTCCGCTTCAAGCTTTATTTTTTCATTCTTAATTATTTTGTTTATGTATTCTTTTATTAAAAAAAATAATGCGATTAGTAGACAAAAATAAATAAAAAATGCGAGTTTGCTTTGATACCAAGGCGGCAATACATTAAATCTTAGTGAATCGCTAGAAATGCCATCAAAAGATTGAATAGTAAGTGAATACTCACCAAATGGTAAACCTGTAAAACCTATAAAAGATGGATCATTTACAGGAGTCCAAGCTTCATCATTACGATTGCCTGTCAACTTATAGAAATAGTTTTTGGTATTTTGGAAATCAGTGTGGTGGAAGTATATCTTAAAGTTTTGTTCTTGATAAGGTATTTCAATTATAAGATTTGTGTCAGCGTCAAAACAAACATCTTTACATAAGATTTTATCAAATACTATTTTTGACATTTTATGGTTAGCCGTTTTTAGCATGTCAAAACTACTAATGGCATACCCTTCATCTAAGCAAAATAACACATCTTTACCATCATTAATACTTACTATGCTATGATAGTCTTTATTGATAATGTTATGGAAGGTTTTTTTATTGTTTACATCCATTAACGCAAAACTATCATTATAAATCTTGAACCAATGTATTTCATCGGGTGATCTCATTAGAAACTTATTTGCATTGCTTTGGATTTCTTTGTTTAATTCAAATTTGTCTAGATTTTGGTTGTATTGGTAGTGTTTACCGTCAGCGACGACTGAAATATTCTGGTGTATCATATTAAGATCCAATCCATTGTCTGTAACAATACCTTCGGAAATACTATACTTTTTTGTTTTTATTATTTTCTTAAATGATGGGTCAGGTGTTAACTTAAACAATCCAGTAAATGGACCTACAACCCAGATATTTTGGTTTTTATCAATAATAAATTTCTTTACAGGTTCATTAAAGTTACTTACTTTGTTTGAGACTAGCACCCCGTTATTAATAGAATAAATCACTAATCCCGTGTATGTACCTTGCAATAGTAGTTTTTTATTTTGATTTGGAATGTAATCTAGATACCAACCACCTGTAATGCTAGAGATTTTCTCTGCTCTATCCTTATGTATTAAGAATGTACCTTCATTATGACCACATATTAACCCTGCTTCAGTATTTTTGAGTTGCCAAACTTGACCTTGAGAGCCTTTGACAAGTTTAAATTCTTTAGTATAATTTAAGCCACTTTTAGCTTTTAGGTCAGAATAATACACACCTTGATTTGTACCTAGGTATAAAATAGAATCTTGTGTTGCAGCCGTATAGACGGTACCTAATTGTCCCTTTACATCATAATAGATCTTCAAGTCGTTGTTTATATTGACCATCGAAATACCTTTGTCCAGGCCTAACCAAATGTTTTTATCAGCGTCTTCCATCATTGACAAAACAGAGTTATTTTGAAGGCTATTGGATGTATTAACTTGATAAAGTTGGGTTCCGTTCTTATTAAATGCTAATAATCCATTTCTAATAGTACCTATAAAAATCACACCTTCAATGGTTTTATGAGCTTTATTTATTTGAATTTCAGATAAATACGTCTTGAGCGCAGCATTCCATAAAGTAATGGCATTTCCACTGTACAAATATATACCATCGGAACTAGTAGTGATCATCATTTTTTGGTCGTCAAATGGGAGTATACCCGTCACTGTTTTACCTATAAAAAACTCACTTTCTGGTAAAATCTCTAAAGAATTGTCAGTTTTGAGTTCATAAAGACCATGTTCTAAGGCTTGGAAAATTAGTTTATTGCCTACTTGATGCAAAAACATAATGCTACCAGGCAATTTTACACGCTGTATGGTTTTGCCATCATACACCAATAAAACAGAGAAAGATTGGAAATATATCTTATCTTTTACATGTAAAATATGCCAAATCTCTTCTTTAGAGATAGCATTTTCTGGAACTAAATTAGTTAGCGATTGATAATTCAATTCATTACAGTCCCCACTTGTCCAATAACCAATCTCACCATATGAACCTGTGTAAATGCGGTCATGAACTACTTTGATTGATCGAATTATTTTTTGGTTTGGCGTCTTGTGTAGCGTCCAACTATTTCCATTATAAGATAAAAGGCCCTCAGAATTGGCCATATACATAATCCTATCAGAAGCTTGGTCCATTGCCCAATTTTGTTGATGAGCTTTATATTCTGATGCTTTAAAATTTGAAACAGGTGGTGTGTGTTGACCATAAACCCAATGGACAACAAGGGTGAAAACCAGCAATATCGGGTTTCGACTCAACTAATACTTTTTTGATGGTGACAAAATTAGTATTTTATATTCATTCCAAAACAAAAAATAGATAGCTCAATGAGAAGAATTACTAAATATTTGAATTATTGACTATTGAAAAAGTCTAGAGTAGCTTGAAAAACAAGTTAACAGAAATTAAAACATTTGATCTTTCATAAAGATAATTGCTTAAAACTTCATAATAATTCGTTAATTAATGCAATTTTATTAATTTTGCACGCAAAATAGGGTGAAATTGTCATTTGAATAATTACAAGAGATTAAGTGGAAAATAAAACTAATCTCAGATAATATTTCAAGTTTGACACATGATTTATAAGTAGTAAGAATAAAAAGACATAGGGTAGTATGAAATTGTCGCTGAATTGGCTTAAGAATTATCTTTTGATTTCTCACACACCTGAGAAAATCGCGGAGATGTTGACCATCATAGGGTTGGAAGTAGAAGGTATTGAAAAAATAGAATCTATAAAAGGAGGACTCAAAGGTGTGGTAGTAGGAGAAGTCCTTACCTGCGAAAAACATCCAGATGCTGACAAACTATCTCTTACAACAGTAGATATAGGCAGTGGAGAAATATTGCCCATCGTATGTGGTGCCGCTAATGTTGCAGCGGGTCAAAAAGTATTGGTAGCAACGATTGGCACTACACTATACGGAGCGGATGGCGCACCTTGGACTATCAAAAAGGGTAAAATAAGAGGCAGTGAGTCTCACGGGATGATTTGTGCAGAAGACGAATTGGGCCTTGGGGATGACCATTCAGGTATTACTGTGTTACCATCTGATGTCCCTGTAGGTACATTGGCATCGACTTATTACAAGATAGAGGATGATTTTGTGTTTGAGGTAGGTCTTACGCCTAATAGATCAGACGCAACTTCACAATTGGGGATAGCTCGTGATCTTTTGGCATATCTACGTGTGAATGAACAATATACAGACGAGCTTAAAGATCCAGACATTTCTGACTTTGTATCCCAAAAAGTAAGTTTTAATATTGATGTAGAAAATCAAAATAAGGAAGCTTGTCTTCGGTACACAGGTATTACGATTACCAATGTCGAAGTCAAACCTTCACCAGATTGGCTTAAAAAACTGCTCAATGCTATTGGTGTAAAGCCGATTAATAATATTGTGGACATCACCAATTTCGTGCTAAATGAATTGGGTCAACCACTTCATGCCTTTGATGCAGATAAGATCGATGGGAGAAAAATTATTATCTCCACATTAGATGAAGGGCAAGAATTTGTTACATTAGATAGTGTCAAAAGGAAGCTCAGTAGCCAAGATCTTATGATTTGTGATGGCAATAAACAACCACTATGTATGGCAGGCGTTTATGGTGGTCTTGGAAGTGGCGTGACCAATGAAACTAAAAATGTGTTTCTTGAGTCTGCATGTTTTAGTTCCAAAACTATAAGAAAAACAAGCACGAAACACAATCTCAGAACAGACGCCGCAAAGATTTTTGAAAAAGGATCTGACCCAAATATCACTGAGTTTGCTCTAAAAAGAGCTGCATCATTGATCAGAATTCTAGCAGGTGGAGAGTTGAGTAATCAAATTATAGATGTTTATCCAGTAGAAATAAAGCCAATAGAAATTAGATTGTTTTACACAAATGTGAACAAACTAATTGGCATGGAAATAGATGAAGATGATGTTCATGCGATCTTGCAAGCTATGGATATGGAAATCACACCATTTGACGAAGATAGCATTTTGGTCAAAGTTCCAACGAATAAATCTGATGTAACAAGAGAAGTCGATCTTATAGAAGAAATAGTGCGTATTTATGGATTGAATAGAGTACCTGTGCCTGACAAAATCCAGAGCACCATATCTTATTCTCAAAATCCCAACAAACATCGTACAAAAGAGATTATCGCTGACTTTCTAGCTTCTGTTGGTCATAATGAAATGATGGGATTGTCTCTTATAGAATCTAAACATTATGAAGCTACTGGAATTGGAAATGCTGAAAATTTTGTATTTATAAACAATACATCCAATATCCACCTTGATATCATGAGACCCGATATGCTGATAAGTGGTCTTGTTTCTGTAGGTTACAATCTTAATAGACAGCAATCAAATTTGAATATCTTTGAATTTGGGAAGTCTTATGCCAAAGGATCTGAAGGATATATTGAAAATGAATACCTTACAATATTTGTTGCTGGTAAGAAAAGTGAAGAATCTTGGTTAGTAGATAACAAAGCCGAGAAGAGCTTTTATGATCTTAAAAAGACAGTCACTGGTGTCATGCAAAGGGTGGGAGTAGGTACTTATCAAGTCTCTGAAATAGAAGATGATAGCAGATTTACTTATGGATTGAGATATCATAAGGGGCCGATTGTTTTGGCAGAATTTGGGGAAATACAAAAGGGTGTTTGCTCCAAAATGGGAATTAAAACTAAAATCTATTATGCTGAGATATCTTTTGACAACCTAATGAAACAGTTGGGAAAACAAAAAATGAAGGTTAGTGAGATTAGTAGATTCCCTTCTGTACGTAGAGATTTAGCATTAGTGATAGATAAAAAGGTGACATTCAGTGAGATCGAAATTATTGCTAAGCAATGTGAGAAGAAGCTTTTGAAACAGATTTCATTATTTGATGTTTATGAGAATGAGAAGCAGCTTGGTGAAGGTAAAAAATCTTATGCTGTTTCGTTTTTATTTGAAAATTTCGAAAAGACTCTTCAGGATAAAGAAATAGACCAAATCATGGATAAGGTAATGAAGCAGTTGGACGAAAAAATAGGTGCATTTATAAGAAAATAATTTCATATTATAAAAAAATATTATCTTTGATGGAAAATATGGTGATTCAAGGTTTAGATGACATCCTAAAAGGGATGGAAAAACTCAAAGATCAGTATACAAAATTGGAATTGAGAAATCAAGAATTAGAGAGTCAAAACAGTATTCTAAAAGTAGAAGCTGAGCAGTATATACAAGAAAATATAGTATTAAAAAAAGAAGTAGAAGAGAAAGCAATAGAGCTTGAGAAAGCAAAATTAGTACCGTCAGAACAACCACAAACAGTTGATATCGAAGCAATAAAACTTGATCAAAAACAAAAGAATGCACAGATACAGCTCCAATTGGATGGTTTTGTCGAAGAAATAGATCAATGTATACAAATCATACAAACGAAAGAATGATGCAGGAGAATGATCTGAAGACCATAACTGTAACCATTGCGGGTAGAAATTTTCCGCTGAAAGTTACTCAAAGTGAAGAAGCAGTAGTAACAGATTTGGTACTTGAGCTCAACACTAAAGTCAATGAATTTCAGACTACTTATCCTTCAAGAGATAAGCTAGATTGTGTTATTATGACCTTATTGACGTACACATTTGATCAAAAAAATTCTTCTGAAAAAGAAGATACATCTCAGGCTCACTCTAGAATCGATGCCATAAAGGACATGCTAAATGACCTTATTAAATAATTAGATTCTATATAATTAAATAAGTTTTTCGCTTCTACGATTTTCATAAACTTCCCGAAAGGGACATTTCATCATCATTTTAAATCGTAGATCAACATGGATTCTATATTAGGTTTAGTGATCGGTGTGCTCGTAGGATCCGGTGCAGGATATTTTATGGTACAAACGATCTTCAAAAGTAAGGTGAAAGATGCCAATAATAAGGCAGATATTTCACTGAAAGAGGCAGAACTTACTGCAAAACGCAAACTAGATGAGGCAGAAAATAAGGCAGAAAAAATAGTTGCCAAAGCCGAACAAACCAATGAATCTATCAAACAAAAGAAGATTCAAGAAGCAAGAGAAAATTTCGCAAAACTCAAAACTGAGTTCGAAACATGGAAAGCAGACCAGAAAGTTGAAATCAAAGAAAGAGAACTTACGGCTATTGCTTTAGAGAAAGAACTTAAAACCAAACAAGACGCCATACTATCAGAGATGGAGTCTATTGAGAGTCGTGAATTAGAGTTAGCTACCATTAAGGAAAATTTAGATGTTCAACTCAAAATAGTAGCTAAAAAGAAAGAAGAACTTGATAATGCAAATGAAAAATTTATCAAGGAATTGGAGACTATCGCCAAACTTACTGAAAGTCAAGCAAAAGAACAGTTGTTAGAAGCGGTAAGGGCAAAAGCGCAAAATGATGCGATGGTGATCGAAAAAGAAGCTATTGCCAATGCGCATACAAACGCAGGAAAAGAAGCCAAAAAGATTGTAATCCAGACTATACAAAGAATGTGTGCGGAAATCACCATCGAGAACTCTGTATCTGTATTTAACCTTGAGTCAGACGATATTAAAGGTCAGATTATAGGTCGTGAAGGTAGAAATATCCGTGCACTAGAAGCAGCTACAGGTGCAGAGATTGTCGTAGATGATACGCCTGAGGCAATCGTAATATCAAGTTTTGACCCAATTAGAAGAGAGTTGTGTAGATTGTCACTTAAAAAACTTGTGGCAGATGGACGTATTCACCCTGCAAAAATCGAAGAGACAGTTGCAAAAGTTAAAAAACAACTTGACGAACAAATCATCGAGATAGGTGAACGAACGATCATTGATCTTGATATACATGGACTTGCTCCTTATCTTGTGAAAATGGTAGGTAGGTTGAGATTTAGATCATCATATGGTCAAAACCTACTAAAACACTCTATAGAAACAGCCAACTTATGTGCTACTATGGCTGCAGAGTTAGGACTCAATCCTAAACAAATTAAAATGGCTAAACGTGCAGGTCTCTTGCATGACATAGGTAAAGTAGCAGAAGAAGATTCTGAATTGTCGCACGCATTGTTGGGTATGGAGATTTGTGAAAAACACAAAGAACATGCTGTCATCATCAATGCGGTGGGTGCTCACCACGATGAGATAGAAATGAACAACATCATCTCGCCTATCGTACAAGCATGTGATGCCATCTCAGGTGCACGTCCAGGAGCAAGAAGAGAAATCTTAGAAAGTTACCTAAAAAGAATCGGTGAACTTGAAGAATTGGCACTTGCTTACGAAGGCGTACAGAAAGCATATGCACTACAAGCGGGCCGTGAACTAAGAGTAATCGTAGAGTCTGAAAAAGTTTCTGATCAGTTTGCAGACGATCTTGCATTTATGATATCGCAGAAGATTCAAGACGAAATGCAGTATCCTGGGCAAGTAAAAGTCACTGTTATCAGAGAGAAACGTGCTACAGCGTTCGCAAGATAGTAGTAAGTTATTTTAAAATAAAAAAAAGCTGATCAATGTAAAAATTGGTCAGCTTTTTTAGTTTGGTAGCAATTCTTTAATATCTTTACTGCATTATTAAACCATTTAAACTTCTATTATGAGAATTGTAAATTTTTTATTGTTTTTTTTTATGCTTATTGGGCAGATGGATGCTTAGATTGGGGTTCGGATTTCTACTAATATTGCTAGTTTTAATATTAGTGAAGATTTGAGTGAAGATGAGGATCTAAACTACAAAATGGGTTTCGGCCTTGGCTTGTATTACAAAGTTGCGTTAGACGAAAATCTATCTTTCCAACCTGAAATTAATTATGTTCAACAGGGGGCAAAAAGCAGTGGGGAAGTGATAGGACTTTCTTATAAAAATGTTTTTAAGTTTAACTACATTCAAATTCCAATTTTGGCAAAATATCAATTTGGTGATCAAAATAGAGTTAACTTTTTTGTTGAGGGTGGTCCTTATGTCGGGTTTGGCATTGGTAAAGGAAAGATAGAAAGTTGTTTGGATGGAGAATGTGATGTAGAAGAACTCTCATTTGGAAATACTGATGATAACGATATCAAAAACCCTGATTTTGGTATCCAACTAGGTGGAGGTATTATTGTTAATTCAAAATTTTCAATTGATATACGATATGTCTATGGTATACAAAATCTGATAATTGACTCGGATGAAGATGATTTTCTAAGGAATACGGCATTTAATATTGGGGTAGGGTACTCTTTTTAGTTTAGACGAAATTTTAAATTTCAATCATAAAAAAAGCTGATCAATGAGAAAATTGGTCAGCTTTTTTAGTTTTATGTAATATCGTCAATAAAACTATTATTTCAAATCCATTCTGAATCCTAAGAACCCTCGAATACCTTGCATCGGAGCAAAATTGTACGTCGGGTCAAAGGTGAATCCATTTGGATTGTCAATGTCAATGTTTTTGTCGAAAGGATCGAATGGTCTCAATATCGGGTCACCAGGGATATAATTGAGTAGATTTTTAAGCCCACCATAAATCTCAAGACCTGACTTAAATCTTTTGGTCACTTGTAAGTTTTGAATACTAAACCAAGGAGAATACTCAGGTCGATAATCATTCGGCACAACAGGAAGTCGCATTGGTCCAGTCACATTTCCTGTATAATCTAGTGTGATATTCCATTTTGGAAAAGTATAACTAACTGTCCAAGTTCCTGTAAAATCTGGTGTTTGGATTTGTTTTTCCTTGATATCATCACCATTTTGGTCCTTTTCTTTGATAAATACATTCATATAAGTACCACCTGCCATTACTTTTAGTCCATTTGTAAAATTAAATTCTGCATTGAGTGTGGCACCTTGCGATACACTGTGGCCATCGAGATTGTCAAAAATCACCTTATTTACATCAGTAAACAAATCTGCTACAATACGATTGGTAAAATATGTGTAAAAAATGCTTCCATCAAGTGTCACAAATCCAAAGGATGGAAATAGTCTCGTGGTGTGATTTACATTAAAATTATATGACTTTTCTGGCTTTAGATCATTGGCAACTACCACTTCACGTGCGCCTGTGAGTGCTGCATGATCTTCGCTAAATACATTGGCTACTCTAAATCCATTCCCAAATCCAAGTCGAAATGTATTGTTATCATTTGGCGTCCATTTATAGTTCAATCTAGGTGTAAAAATACTCCCGTGATCCGAATTGTAATCATAGCGGATACCTGCAAGTAGCTTTTGTTTGGGCGATAAAGTGATTTCATCTTGTACAAAAATACCTGGTAAATATACTTGTGACGGCCTGTTGATATTAAGGTTTTCACCATTAGCTGTTACGGGTGTATTGTCATCATAAAAAGTATATCTAAATGCTATTCCTGTAAGTAAATCATGATTTTTGAGCGATTTGTCCCATGTCAATTGCGTAAAACCAATCTGTTGTTTGGCTAAATAATACGTCGTTCCATATACTGAATTTTGGTCGTGTAGATTATAAGAATAAGCAAGTGTTATCTTTTCTTTGGTCGGTAGTTGATAATTACCAATGAGTTCTATTCTTTTAGTTTTGATGTTTTCACCATAGATGCTGTCCCCACCACGAAAGGCAGGTGTCCATTTTAGTTCGCCGCCCCATCTGTCTTCCCACACATATCTGAGTGCGATGGAAGATACTCTATTTTCTTTCCGTTTGAAATTCCATTTATTAAATATTGAAACCCTTTTTTGCAAAGTGACATCTGTAAAATTATCACCATTGATATCCCAGATTTTATCAAAATGAAATACATTGGCACTTAACAGCCCTGTAGCTTTACCTAGCTTCAATCTCGTCCCTAAATCTACGTTTAAATCTTGATAATGTGTCGTATTGACATCAATTGAAAATCTAGCGGCAGTCTCTGGATTTTTGGTAATCACATTTATCAAACCACCAACCGCTTCAGAACCATACAGTGTGGATGCAGGACCTTTTACTACTTCTATGCGCTGCACCATACTATTGGGTATACCCATGAGACCATACACGGTTGAAAGCGCTGATACAATTGGCATACCATCTATCATAACCATGGTATATGGACCTTCCATACCATTGATGTGGATATCGCCAGTATTGCAGACATTACAATTGAGTTGTGGTCTGACACCATTGACATTTTCGAGTGCTGTGAAGAGATTGGGTGTAGGGTTTCTTTTGAAAAATACCGGTGTGTAAACTTCAATCGGTACGGGGCTATTCATCCTTGTCACTTCTTTCATGGTGCCAGAAACGACAACTTCATCTAGAACTGCCGAAGATGATTTAAGTTGAAATATGATTGTTTTTCCTTTCACCCAATAAAGTGTATCACTATGAAATCCAATATAAGATGCGATCAATGCTGCATCTGTTTTCGTGGTGGAAAATGAAAAATTTCCGTCAATGTCTGTCGTAGTACCTTCTGAAGAACCTTGGATGATGACAGTAGCAAAAGATAATTTTTCACCTTCTGATGATGATACGGTACCAGAAATGGTATAGGTTTGGCCAATTAAAAGCAAGCCATTTGAAAGTATAAATATTAGAGTTGAAACAAACCTTATTGTGAAATATTTATTAGCCATGTTTAAATATAAATTTAGATTAGTCTAAAATATATTACAAAGATATAGGAATTAGGATAATATAAATTCAAAAACTAAGAATTATTTTAAAAAAGATCAATTAGCAACTACTTCACGAATAGGGTTGAATTCATCACTTTTGCTTTTAGTGTCCAAGATAATTAATTAGAATTACTTATCTACAAAGGTTAGTTTGACCTAATACAGTAAATATTTGATCCTCACTTTTTTGAATGCATCCAAACCTGGCTGCCATGACTTTCTGATTTCATCTTCAGCTTTGCCTGCTTCTATTTGTTTACGAAGTATATCTGTACCAGCTAATTTATCTATAAATAAGTTATCCAAAAAGTACTTTTCTCCTATTGATTTCATTTTTTTATGGTAGATAATTAAATATGACAAGTTGATTTTTTTGGCATTTATGATACTTCCTATGGTCACATTACTTAAGTCTTCACCATAACATTTTTGTCCATTTAATAATGGATCTTTTGCACCTTCATTAGGCATCGGTGTGAATGAAAAGTCGGAATTCAGTTTTGGATGTCCAATGACTTGAAATTGTTTGTCAGTGCCTCTTCCTAAACTAAGTGTCGTCCCTTCAAAAAAACAAATCGAAGGGTATAACAAAATGGACCTATCATTTGGAAGGTTCGGACTTGGTTTTACAGGTAGTGAATAATAGCTATCGTGGGTGTAATTTTTGCAAGGTATGACAGTGAGCTCACATTTTATTTGATTCGGTAGCCATCCTTCACCATTGATCATTTGACCATATTCGCCTATCGTCATCCCATACACAACAGGGACAGGATGCATTCCTATAAAAGACTTGAAGGTAGGATCGAGCATTGGGCCATCTATAAAATAAGCATTTGGGTTAGGCCTGTCAAGTACGATGAGTGGTTTTTTGTGTTCAGCACATGCTTCCATGATGTAATGGAGTGTAGAAATATACGTATAAAATCTGACGCCAACATCCTGTATATCAAAAACTATTACATCAATCTCTTTTAAATCATCGGCAGTGGGTTTTTTCTTTTTTCCATAAAGTGACATAATGGGAAGTCCAGTTTTTGTATCTTTGGTATCATCTACTTTTTCGCCTGCATCTGCTTTGCCGCGGAAACCATGTTCGGGGGCAAATACAACTTTGACATCAATGCCAAGCTTGAGCAGTGTATCTACTAGGTGTCTGTTTTTTACAACGCTCGTTTGATTGACGACAAGCGCTACCTTTTTACCTTTGAGTTGTGGCTGATACAGTGCTACTCGTTCAGCACCCGTGATGATGTTTGTAGAATCTTGTACTGCAACATTAGATTCAAAACCAATACTTTCTTTTTCTGGTTGACAAGTAGAAAAAAAGACGAAAATAAATCCATAAAACCATACCTGCATCATCACGATATTTATTTAATTAGTGCAAAATTAGTATAATAAATTCAATATTTTGATAATATGTATTGATTTGATTAATAAAGAAGCAAAACATATTATAAAATATTCCACAAAATATTAATTAAAAAAGTTTTATGGATAAATTATCTATATATTTAAGGAAAAATTAACCAATTCAATAAGATGTAAATACATGCTAAATATGAGAGGACTTCATTTCTTTTGGTGCGAAATACAAATGTGTATATCCAATGTTGTATTTTTGCAAAAATCAAAATACATAACATTTTGTCTATTAGAAAATTGTATCTAGACCATGTCGCCCAAACAAGCGAAATATCGATGTGTCTCGAAGTGACCCATGCGGATGGTATGTACATTTATGGTACAGAAGGCAAAAAATACCTAGATTTTAATTCTGGGATTTCTGTGAGTTCCCTAGGTCATTGTTATCCTGATGTGGTACAAGCCGTTCAGCGTCAGGCAGCTACGTACATGCATACAATGGTTTATGGAGAGCATATCCAAGAGCCACAAGTTGCATACGCCACCTTAATTGCGCAAATTTTAAATAATGGATTAGACTCAATTTACTTTGTCAATTGTGGCACAGAAGCTGTGGAAGCTGCCCTAAAACTTGCAAGAAAATACACAGGAAGAAGTGAAATAATCAGTTGCGCAGGTGCTTATCATGGCAGTACAATTGCTGCTGAAAGTCTAAGGAGTGATTATACATTTTCTAGACATTTTTTTCCTACCATTCCTGGTGTGAGACATATTGACTTTAATGATGAGACACAATTATCAAAGATTACTACCAAAACAGCATGTATCATTTTAGAACCAGTGCAAGCAGAAGGAGGCATCATACCACCAAAAGACAATTATCTCCAGAAAGTCAGACAACGTTGTAATGAGACTGGTACGCTGCTAATCTTGGATGAAATCCAAACAGGTTTCGGGAGGACAGGTTATCTTTTTGCACATCAAAAATATGACATTATACCTGATATCTTATTGATAGCCAAGGCTATGGGTGGTGGAATGCCAATAGGTGCCTTAGTTGCAAAAAAAGAAGTCTTGCATCATTTTGCTAAAAATCCTATGTTAGGTCACATTACGACTTTCGGCGGTCATCCGGTATGTGTTGCAGCAGCTTTGGCTACTCTGAAAGTCTTACATACGCAAGATTATGTATGCAAAGTCTTTGAAAAGGAAACGCTTATAAAAACATTATTGGTTCATCCATTGATTAAAGAAGTACGATCATCAGGGTTGATGGTAGGCGTAGAGTTGGTCGAGGCTTCATTATTAACTCCGTTGATAGATAAGGTGATAGCTAACGGAGTTTTGATAGACTATTTTTTATTTAATAATGCATCATTTCGAATTGCACCACCGCTCATTATTAACGAAAGTGAAATAAAGGATGGGATTTCAGTGATTTTGAATGCATTGGATGAACTAATGAATAATTGATACTATGAAGCCAAATTTAATTACTAATTTGTTGAGTTATATCACGCAGCAACATATGGAAACGATTCAGTCCGACTATAATGAAGTGTTGCATGTTTTTTTGAAAGATGGAAGATATCAACTTTGTACTGCCAATGCAATCTATAGTTATGGGGATAAATACGATAATTTTAGAAGGAGTTTTGCCCAAATGGACCTTGATAAAATGGATATTGACAATGTCTTGCTTTTGGGATTTGGTTTGGGTAGCATACCATTCATGTTAGAAAAAACGTTTCGAAAAAAATATACATACACGGGCGTAGAGATTGATGAATCCATCATATACTTAGCATCCAAATATGTCTTAGATGAGTTGACATCTGAAATAGAGTTGATACAGGCAGATGCATATTCATACATTTATCAAACCCAAATGAAATATGACTTGATTTGTGTGGATATTTTTGTGGATGACAAAATTCCCGAAGTATTTTTAGATGTAGATTTCCTAGAAGCTGTTACTGAAAACCTTACCGATAGTGGTGTCATTATGTTCAACCATTTAGCCTATACAAAAGAGGATAAAATAGCTGCTGAAATATATTACAACGACGTGTTTTTACAAGTTTTTCCTTATGGGAAATGTCTAGATGTGAAAGGGAATTTAATGATGGTGAATAGGGTAGTTTGATTTTTCTTCAAACCTTATAGGTTTTCAAAACCTATAAGGTTTAATAAATAAAGCCTTCACCCTTAATAAAAAAGATGAAGGCTTATTGTTCTTGGAATGGGATATTATAAATAAATCAAATATGATGCCAGGTTTTTTTAAATCGGAATCAAGGATGAACAATAATAATTTGAATTTAACTAAAAGCTTATTTTTTCTTCTCCAGTACCCATTTCAGTTCATCCAACACCGTCATATCTTCTATCGTGGAAGGTACTTGATAAGGAACATTGTCTGCAATGGCTCTGATAATTTTACGAAGGATTTTTCCTGAACGAGTTTTGGGTAATCGCTCTACAAAATGTACTGTTTTGAAAGCTGCTACTGCGCCTATTGTATCTCTGACTTTGGCAACAAGTTCTAATGCTATTTGATCTGATTGTTGGTCATAACTGTGTTTGAGTACTACAAATCCTACGGGCAGCTGACCTTTCATTTCGTCATGGCATCCTACTACGGCACATTCCGCTACAGCATAATGACCTGCTACTATTTCTTCCATCTCACTTGTAGAGAGTCTGTGACCTGCTACATTGATAACATCATCCATTCGTCCCGTGATGTAAATATAACCGTCATCATCTCGATATCCACCATCTCCAGAAAAATAGTATCCCGGAAATTCTGTCAAATAAGACGATACAAATCTTTCATTGTCATTCCATAATCCAGGCAAACAACCTGGAGGTAGAGGAAGTTTGATGACTACTGCTCCTTCTTGATTGGGTGGCATAAAATCATGGTCAGGCGACAATATTCTGATGTCAAATCCAAACATAGGTTTGCCAGCTGAACCTGGTTTTACTGGAATCAATCCTACTCCGGCTAGATTGGCCAACATAGGGTATCCTGACTCTGTTTGCCACCAATGATCTATCACAGGTCGCTTGAGCATCGCACTCGCCCATTCATACGTAGCTACATCTGTACGCTCGCCCGCAAGGAATAAATATTTGAGTGATGAAAGGTCGTATTTATGAAATAATTCCCCTTCGAAATCTTCTTTTTTGATAGCTCGAATGGCAGTCGGAGCCGTAAAAAATGTATTGACTTTGTATTCTTCTATGACACGCCAGAATGTACCTGCATCAGGTGTTCGTATCGGTTTCCCTTCAAAAAGGATTGTGGTACAACCTCTGATCAACGGCCCATATACGATGTAAGAATGACCTACGACCCAACCAATATCAGATGCAGCCCAAAATACACTTCCTGGATCTGCATTGTAAACATATTCCATACTACTATTGAGCGCTACGGCATGTCCACCGTTGTCACGAACGATGCCTTTGGGTGCACCTGTTGTTCCTGATGTGTATAAAATATAAAGTGGATCGCAAGCGTCCATTATTTCATAAGTGGCTGGTGTAGCTTTTGATACTAAAGTCTCCCAATCCAAATCAAAATCATGTTGCATATTGCAAGGTATAAAATCTCGCTGCAAAACGATACAACCATCAGGTTTGAAATAAGATTCTTTGATAGCAGCGTCGACTATAGGTTTGTAGGGTATGATTTTGTCTATTTCTTTGCCTCCGCTTGCCATGAGTATGTATTTTGGCCGAGCATCATTAATTCTTATCGCTAATTCATGTGCCGCAAATCCACCAAAAACGACAGAATGTACTGCACCAATCCTAGCACAAGCGAGCATACCTATTACAGCTTCTGGAACCATCGGCATGTAAATCACTATACGGTCACCTTTTGCTACACCTTGTGCTTTCAAGACACCTGCAAATAACGAAACTTCATGTAAAAGCTCGCTGTAAGTGTATTGCTTTTTTACACCTGTCACTGGTGAATCATAAATCAAAGCTAATTGTTCGCCTCTTCCTTGCTCCACGTGAACATCTAATGCGAGATAAGAAGTATTCATTTTGCCTCCCGCGTACCATCGATACAAATCATCTCCATCCGTACTCAGCATCGTTTCTGGAAAGGTAAACCAATTTATTTTTTGCGCTTCAGTACGCCAGAAATCTTCTTTTTCAGAGATACTTTGGTCGTATTTGGTTGGGTAAGACATGGTTATTTATGAATTAGGAATGACGAATTAAGAATGAATGATTGAGTGTGTAAATGATTAAATAATCGAATGTCAATTGGGATCAGCCATCACAAGTTCACCAATTACCGATCACAAGATCACTATACCACTAGATCACCAGATTAAACAAGAGCACCAGCTTTCAATTCTTCTACACATTCAGGATTTAGCAAAGTGGAAATGTCTCCTAGTTGGTCTGTTTGTCCTTCTGCTATTTTACGTAGGATACGACGCATGATTTTACCTGATCTGGTTTTTGGTA
This sequence comes from Saprospiraceae bacterium, assembly GCA_035299145.1. GTDB lineage: Bacteria > Bacteroidota > Bacteroidia > Chitinophagales > Saprospiraceae > OLB9. The sequence goes on along the minus strand of DATGWZ010000015.1, from coordinate 80,200 downwards.
GCTGAGAGACAAATTGTATCATGTCTGGTTTGGCGATTGGTCCGATGTGTTTAGTGACTACAGCTAGAATTTCTTTTCTGAAATGCTCCTCATCTACTACTTCATGGTGCGGTTTGACATAGGCATATATTCCTTGACCTTTGATGTCATGAGGATAACCTACCACAGCTGACTCTACTACGCCTGAATGTTGGTCGATGGCATCTTCTACTTCCGCAGTACCTATACGGTGGCCAGAAACATTGATAACATCGTCCACTCTACCTATGATACGGTAACGGCCATCTTCATCTCTTTTGGCACCATCGCCTGTGAAATACATATTCTTGAATGCAGCAAAATAATTTGTTCTGCATCGTTCGTGATCACCGTAAGTTGTTCTAAGTAATGATGGCCATGGGAATTTTATACATAAAAGACCTTCTACATCATTACCATGTAGCTCATTGCCACTCGCATCTAAAAGACATGGCTGAATACCAGGCAATGGATAAGAAGCAAAACAAGGTTTAGCATCTGTGATACCAGGTAATGGCGTAATCATAATACCACCTGTCTCTGTTTGCCACCAGGTATCGACGATAGGTGCATGACCACGACCGACTTTATCATCATACCAATGCCATGCTTCTTCATTGATAGGTTCTCCTACGGAGCCAATAACTCTTAGTGAACTCAAATCATATTTTTCAGGTTCATGCCATCCAGCTGCCATCAGTGCTCTGATAGCTGTCGGTGCTGTGTAAAATTGATTGACTCTATGTTTCTCGCAAACGTGCCAAAATCTACCTGCATCAGGGTGCCCAGGTACGCCTTCAAACATCATTGTGGTTGCTCCTGCTAACAATGGTCCATAGATAATATATGAATGTCCAGTAATCCAACCAACATCTGCGGTACACCAATAAACGTCTCCATTTTGGTATTGAAATACATTTTTGAATGAGTAACAAGTGTACACCATATAGCCGCCACAAGTATGAACGACACCTTTGGGTTTGCCAGTAGAACCAGAAGTGTATAGAATAAATAGCATATCTTCGGCATCCATAGACTCCGCAGCACATTCAGTACTCATACCATCTACCGTTTCATGCCACCAAAGATCTAGATTTTCATTCCAATTGACTTTACCACCTGTGGTCTGATAAACCAAAACTTTTTCTACAGAATCACAACCCATAGCAATGGCTTCATCGACTACTTCTTTGACAGGAATATTTTTTGGTCCACGTCTATTGTAGTCAGAACAGATGACCATTTTACATTCAGAGTCTTTGATACGATCTGCCAATGCGTTGGCCGAAAAACCTGCAAAAACTACGGAATGGATCGCTCCTATACGCGCACAAGCGAGCATAGCAATAGCTACTTGTGGAATCATCGGCATGTAAAAACAAATTCTGTCTCCTTTCTTAACTCCTTGTGCTTTGAGTGCATTAGCACATTTATTTACTTCTGCAAGTAATTGTTTGTAGGTGTATTTGATAGATGGTTCATTAGCTTCGTTGGCTTCCCATAGGATGGCTGTTTGGTCACCTTTGGTAGCAATATGACGATCTAAACAATTTTCAGTTATGTTCATTTTACCACCTTCAAACCATCTGACATCAGGTGTGATAAAATCATTTTTGAGAACGGTGTGCCATTTTTGATACCAAGTGAATGTTTCGGCTTGTTCTGCCCAAAAACCTTCAGGATCATCTACACTTTTTTTGTAGGCTTCATGATATTGTTCGATGGATTTTATTTGTAAAGTCATGGCTTTATGATATTTATTTGCACAAATATATAAATATATAGATTAATAGATATAATAAATGATAAAGTTTTTTTGATAAAATGATAGAGATCATATTAACGCCACTTAGTACGCAATTAAAATTTTAAAATAATTATTTTTCGATTAATTATTCTGCATTTACTAAAGATACTCATCGAGATTTTTAAAGACTTAACTTTTCTCAATTAAATAATATAGCATAAATGAGAAGTGAAAATATGTATATGGAAATTAAAAGGCTAACCAACCTTGTCTTCCTAAATATTAACACCAAGCACTTCATGTACTCTTGCCACTATTTCGTCATTGTCAAATGGTTTTACGATGTAGCTTTCTGCACCTGAGTCATAACCTTCCATTTTGTCTTGAGAGGTACCTTTGGCTGTGAGAAATATGATAGCTGTATTTTCTAATGCTGGTTGATTTCTTATATATTTAGCAACAGAAAAACCGTCTTTCCCAGGCATCATCACATCCAATATTATGAGATCTGGGATTACTTTTGTCACATTTTCTACAGCTGTGTCACCATCATAATAACAATGCACATCAAAACCTTCTTCTTCCATTAAATATTTTAATGCCAAAACAATATTGGGTTCATCATCTACAATCATGATTTTTTTTGAAGTCTGTGACATGTTTAAATATTAAAGTGACTTTAGAAAACGCAAAGTAAAGAATTAATAATATATTATGCAGATTATTCAGTCAAATTGTTTGAATTTATATACTTCAAGTGGATTTCAAAGAAATAGGTATCATCTTATCATGGAAACTGCAATACAAAAGTGGTTCCTTCTTTTTCTGATGAAATAAAAGAAACCTTTCCGCCAGCCTGCTCTACAAATTTGCGCGTAATATACAAACCTAATCCACTACCTTCAGGTTTTGCCAGATTGCCGTCTTTTACTTGCGTGAATTTTTCGAATATCTTAGTGTGGTATTCTTCTGAAATGTATTGTCCATTGTTATATACTTTGAGATATGTGGCGTTTTCAGCATAGTTTCTATCAAGGGTAACCCTTATAATACCTTCTTGAGCATCACAAAATTTTAATGCATTAGAGAGTAGATTGAGCATCACTTGTAGCATTTTGTCTTCAGCAAGGTTGACCATAATTGTAGAATCTGATGATTGATAACTTAAGTCAATATTTTTTTCTTCTATCTGTGGTTGCAAACGAGATAAAGCTAGTCTGACTGTACTATCTATATTAGATGATTCACCTAGAGCATCAACTTCAGCATCTATTTTTTCTACTTCTAGTACTTGATTGATTAAGCGCTTAATGCGATCACATTCTTTGAGAATGATACCCAGAAATTCCTTTTTTTGCTCCGGCAAAAGGTCTTCTTTTTTTTCCATCATCTGAGCAAAAGACCTTATGGAAGTTATAGGTGTCCTTAGTTCATGAGTAACCGTGGATATAAATTCTGCTTTGAGTACATCAAGTTGCTTGAGTTGTGTATTTACAGCAGCAAGTTCCTGCGTTGTTTTTGTAAGTTCAGTCGTTTTTTCTTCCAGGGCCTGACTGTATTCTAAGATGTCTTTTGTCTGATTTAATAGTTCATTCAGCTGTTCTAGGGTGACACTCTCTCTTCTGATATCTGTACTTAATAAGAGTTTGGCAGAAGCAGATCCAAAAGCACCTGTCAATGTTTTTTCTACATAATTTATAAATTCCTGGCTCGCATTGTCAGCATTTTTATCACTTAGTGCTCCGTCAAATTTTTTGAGGAGATACCGTGCTTTGGAACTTCCAAGATACCTGATTAACAGTTGTTTGAGTTTTTGAACAGAAGCTTCTCTTCGTATGACTTCCATATCAGGTGTATTGGAGTATTTTTCGATATGAACGTAGATATCTCCTTGTGCCAATTCGTCCACATCTTGGGTTGTCAATAAAGAGACAACAACAAATAATCCTATATTAAAAATCATACTCCATATGCACGCATTGGAAATATGATCTACATTTTCAAGTCCGTAAAGCGCATATGGTCTGAGCCAAGAAATATAGAAATAACCATCACTTAACAAAGATTTTGAAATGATGCCACTTTCAGCCAAAGTAGGAATAGGCAAAGTAATAAACCAAATAAAAAATCCAGCTAAAAGACCAGAAATTGCCCCTTTTTTATTGGCTCGTGACCAGTACATTCCACCTAAAACAGCAGGCGCAAGCTGCAAAATTGCCGTAAATGATATAAGCCCAATAGAAACCAATGGGAAATTACTACTCACAGACTTGTAAAATCCATATGCCAAAAACAGGATAATGATGATCACCATTCTTCTGATATATAATAATCTATCTGATAGCAGCGCATATCCTTCAATAGCAGCTGTCCGAGTCTTGAGCAAAAAGGGCATTAATAAATTATTGGATACCATGATACTAAGTGAGATGACGGATACAACAACCATACTCGCTGCTGCTGAAAACCCACCAATATATACCAATAGTGCAAGCCATTCATGACCATGGAATAACGGCAGACTCAAGACAAACATATCAGGTTCTGACCCAGTCGGCAATGATAATTTTCCAGCTAATGCAATAGGAAGAACAAAAAAACTGATCAGAAATAAATATAATGGAAATAGCCAAGATGCTTGTCGCACAAAAGAAACGTTATTGTTTTCTACCACTGAAACGTGAAATTGTCTAGGTAAAAACATGACCGAAACTGCTGACAATACCAATACCCAAAACCAATTAGTAGCTGATGCAGGATTTGTTTTTAGAGTGACTAAATGACTTGTGATAGGATTATTGGCTCCTTGAGTAAATACATCGGCTAAACCATCATACAAAAAGTATACAGCAAAAATACCTGCTGCAAGAAATGCTATTAATTTGACGATGGACTCGAATGCAATAGCTGCAATCAATCCTTCATGTCGTTCATTAGGGTCCAAACTACGTGTACCAAAGAGAATAGTAAAAACCGCCAACAATATGGTAAAATAATTGACTTTGTCCTTATAAAATGTGGAAGAATCCCAGAAATCATTACTGCTATTTTGACTGGTAATCAGGTCAAAACTATAGCCTATAGCCTTGAGTTGGATACTTATATAAGGAATGATGCCAAATACTAATATGATCGTAGTGATGACTCCGATGAAAGTACTTTTGCCATATCGGGATGAAAGAAAATCAGCTATAGATGTGACCCTTAATTGTTTGGAAATCAAAATCATCTTGCGCATGACCATGTACCATATCGGTGCCATGATGGTAGGACCTAGATAAACTGCCACAAATCCCAAACCTGTCTCTGCAGCTCTACCTACACTGCCATAATAGGTCCATACTGTGCAATACACTGCTAAGGAAAGAGAATATACCAATGGATTATTGACAATGCTTTGGCCAGCTTTAGACATCTTGTTGCCATAAATCGCAATACCAAATAATAATATTAGGTATAATAATGAGATTAGTATGACAATGCCTGCATCCATATTAGAGTTGTTTTTTTGACAGTCTATAAGTCATGAATATGATAAAGGCCCACAAAAAGAAAATATAGCAAAAAAGTAATGGGATACCAAAAACCAAAACAGGTTTATTAAAAACAGATAACAAAGGAAAATTAACCAGCAATATTCCAGAGACAAATGTTACGATTCTTAATTCCCGCCTTTTTTGGATCATGATAAAAATATTAATAAATTCATTCTACATTTATGTATTTTGTTTAATTTAATTACAAACTAAATCTAAATCTTGGACAAATGTACACATTTAAAATATTTGAATTCTAACTCTTTGCATCAAATTTGTGTAATTCCAAAATCATAGATTATGGCGCTCTTGGTTATAAAATGTTAAATTAAATATTTTTAGATTTCCTTATTTATAATAAGTTTTGGATTCAATTTGAATTCTATTGTTTCAAACATTCTTTGTGTAATTCAAATTTAAGGTCAAATCTGGTGAAAGAAGAAGGAAAGATAGATATTCTAAATTACTAGCTACTGTCTTGTGTGGGATTTTCATGAGCCAACCACCATATTCTCCTCCTGAATTTTCATAGAGATCAATTTGAAATCTATTAAAATGTTTGTTTATGGTTTTAAGTTTTGATTGAGAGGTATTAACCTTGTTTATAAGTTCTTTAGACAATAGTTCCGTGACTAACTCATTACCTTCCAATAAATATGCATTAGGGCGGACAATGCTAAAATTATGGTTTATCAAATAATCTTCCCATTCATTTGGTACAAGATCAAGATTAAACCTTTTATGTTGGATTAGAGCTTTTGCTTTGTTGATTTCAATTTTGTGTAAGTATAATTTTAAAAGTTTATCAATTATTTCTTTTTCTTCAGCTGTCAATTCATTTTCTAGTTGTTTTCTCGTATTAATTTTTTCTGGCAATACGTTATTTAAATAATAATGATAAGTTTCCTTTAATCTTTCCAGATGTATTAGATGCTTGTTATTTGTTTCAATAAGATTTTGCTTTAAAAGTGTTATTCGGTGATCATATTTTTTTAAATAATTATGAAACTGGTCTGTATTTAAAATTTTCCTAAATTTTTCTAATTTTAATTGTTCTTTTTCAAATTCAGATAAAAATTCCCCTTTATCATCATATATTTTTTCATTATCTTGAATTTCATATATTAATGGCACAAGATGGTCGGACACTTTTACATCATAATCATATTCGAATCTCTGTTTTGTCATTTTATAATTAAACTCAAGCTTTTGACGGTCTTCCTCTTGAACGATTTTCAAATATTTCAAACTTTGTTCTTCCGTAAAAATTGGAATTAAATGTTCATTTTCTAATTCTTTTAGAATGTTTGTATTTGGTAATAAAAATATTCCCTTTTTTGCATTTTGTATGCTTTTTTCTCTTGCTAATTTGGGAAGATTTATTTTGGTTTCTGCGTATTTTAGAAGTTGATTTTCCGTAAGATTTAAAGTACTTAACCTGATACGTTCTGATTCAATTAGTTTATAAAGCGCATTTTCTTCTTTGGTTTTTTTCTGATAAATTATATCGGTTTTATAAGATTTAAGCGCTTTTATTTGTTTATCATCCAGCAATTTCAAAACACTCCTGAGAAAACCAAATTTAAGAGATTTATCGCTTACACTATTCCAAAAATATGTTCTAAATTTGTCATATTCTATTTGATCAATTTCATTTATTTGCGTTTCTGATAAATTCAGAATTCCTTTAAACTGATCTGTAAATCCCCTAGTATTTTTTAGTTTGCTCATATTGTTTTTGTTAATTAGAGTTTAATAAACCCATTTACTTCTTAGGCCCAAACTTATCCAGTCCCAAAATAGTAGGTTGCAGAAAACCACTTTTAATAAGAGCCCATAAAAATAATAAAGAAAAGGCGCCCATTCCTATGGAAATGAGATATTGTCCTTGCAATTGTGGTTCTAACATGATCCGTACAAGGAGTGTCAAAGCCGCATAAACGACTACAAAAATATTTGAAATGGTTGGGTTCATGTTTTTGATTTGATGATTTGGTTAATTGGTAAATTTGTTGAATTGTTTGGATTTCTGCCGAATGATTATTGTTTATAACGCTGGGTGTTAAATTTTTGATTTTATTTCACCATTACTGTCCTATATTTAAAGGTTGACTTTTTATTTGATGTGCTAAAATTATAAAATAAAGAAAGATTTTACCCTATGGTTATATTTATATTTGGCAATTCTACTTGAAGTCTTACTTTGGCTTTTAATGCGCCAAAAACTCTCATTAGAGTATCCATGGTTACATTACTTGTATTATTTTCAATACGTGAGATTTGTGCCTTTTGCACACCAATAAGTTTACCCAATTCTTCTTGTGTCAAATTACGTTCTTTTCTAGTTTGTTTGATTGCTTTTCCTATTAAGTCCATTTGGAGTTCATACTCAAAACGATCTCGTTCAGGTGTACCTAATTTCCCTATAAGCTCATCTTGGACTTGATTCAACGTGTATGTTTTCATGGATTTCTTTTTTTATTATTGAAATAATTTGTTCTTAAGAGTGTTGCTTTATGGATTTCTTTTATTGGTATTTTACTTTGCTTCTTAATAAAACCATGAGTAGAAATTACTAAAGTATCTGATTGTGATGTTTTGTCCCAAAAGGCTATCAACCTGTATTGAGTCCCTTGGTATAATGTTCTAAATTCCCATAAGTCATCATTTATCTTCTTAAATAACTCGGGATCATTTTCGGTTTGGGCTTTACGGATATTATAAAGAATTTTTTCGTAATGTTTGCGTTCTAATCCTCTAAGAAAATCAAATGCTTCCTTTAAGAAAACAATATCAAAACGCATATTAATTAATTTTGAACAAAGATAGCAAAAGTTTCATTAAAACGAAACATATTTATGAAAATTGATTTGTCAATTGTTTTTTTATAAAAATAGCCGCCAGTAAAAGCACTGGCGACTATAAATGAGTTTTGTCAAAAAAAAACGACCGGAATCTTTTATGAAACAATCAAAACAATAAAAATGAACAGGAGATTGATTCCGATCGTAAGTCCATGGGTTATATCTATTAATGTGCGTGAGCTTCTCCGGCTCCTCTTGGGATTCTGATGTCTTCTACGATTTGTTGTACATGCGCAGGTGGTGGTGGAGTCATAAAACTCACAGCCCATGCTACTGCAAAATTAGCCAACATAGCAACTGTACCGAAACCTTCAGGTGAGATGCCAAACCACCAGCTTTTTGTTAAACCGGCTACAGCATCTTTACCACCGTCAAATATTCCAAATTTGAATTTCAACATGTAAAATATCATCAGTGTGATACCCACAATCATACCTGCTACAGCTCCTTGCATATTCATCCGTTTGGAGAAGATTCCCAAAATAATGGCGGGGAAAAAGGAAGCGGCGGCCAGTCCAAATGCTAATGCAACTACTGCGGCTACAAATCCAGGAGGATTGATGCCGAAATATCCTGCTATTACAATGGCAAGACCTGCTGCGACACGTGCCCACAATAATTCATTTTTTTCTGAAATATTAGGGTTTAATTGTTTTTTGATCAAGTCATGTGAAATAGATGTAGATATGACCAATAATAAACCTGCCGCTGTAGATAGCGCTGCGGCAAGTCCTCCTGCTGCTACCAAAGCGATCACCCAGTTAGGTAGTCCAGCGATTTCAGGATTCGCTAATACCATGATGTCATTATCGACAGTAAGCTCATTAGCATCTTTGTCTTTGACGTATTGGATTTTGCCATCAGCATTTTTATCTTCAAATTTTATTAACTTTGTTGTTTCCCATTTTTTGAACCATTCGGGCATTGTCGCATATTCTTTATTACTTACGGTATTGATCATATTCGTACGCGCAAAAGCAGCTACTGCAGGAGCTGTCGTATAAAGGATAGCAATGAATAATAGTGCATAACCTGCTGATTGTCTGGCGTCTTTTACCTTTGGTACGGTAAAGAATCTTACGATCACGTGAGGAAGTCCCGCTGTACCTACCATCAATGCAAACGTGATAGCAAATACGTCTATCATGCTTTTAGTCCCATCCGTATAAGCTGCAAAACCCAATTCTTGATTCAGTCCATCGAGCTTATCCATTAGATATACACCTGATCCATCATTCAACGTGCTACCAAAACCAATCTGTGGAATTGCATTTCCAGTCAAAGCTAGTGATATAAATATCGCAGGTACCATATAGGCAAAAATCAATACACAATATTGGGCAACTTGGGTGTAAGTAATACCTTTCATACCACCCAATACGGAATAAAAGAAAACGATGACCATACCGACTATTACACCTGATTCAATGCTTATTTCCAAAAACCTGGAAAACACCAATCCCACACCACGCATCTGACCAGCTACATAGGTAAATGATACGATCAAAGCACAAATGATAGCTACTGTACGTGCAGTATTAGAATAATATCTGTCACCTATGAAGTCGGGAACAGTGAATTTTCCAAACTTCCTGAGATATGGTGCCAATAGAAGGGCCAGAAGCACATATCCTCCCGTCCATCCCATGAGATACACAGCGCCATCATAACCAGCAAATGAGATAATTCCTGCCATTGAAATAAACGAGGCAGCAGACATCCAGTCGGCAGCAGTTGCCATACCATTGGCTAGAGAGGATACGCCACCACCAGCGACATAAAATTCTTTGGTAGAGCCAGCACGAGACCAGATAGCAATACCGATATATAGTGCGAAAGTTAATCCTACTATAAGGTAGGTCCACATTTTAACATCCATGATTTTTGTTTTTATATTTTGTTAATGAATTATTTTAAAATTAATCTTCGTGTACATCGTATTCTTTGTCCAGTCTATTCATCAACCATACATAGACAAAAATAAGGATACAGAAAATATAGATTGACCCTTGCTGTGCGAACCAAAATCCGAGCTTAAAGCCACCGAATCTGACGCTATCCAAAGAATCTTTCCAAATGATACCCGCACCATAAGAGCACAGAAACCAAATACTGAGCAAAATGACTAGGTAAAGCAGGTTACGCTTCCAATAGTCCTTGAGATTTTTATTTGACATAATAATTTAGGTTTTAAAAAAGTGATTGTTATGATTGAAAATTATAAGAATACATGTGTTTGGAAAATGAACTGACCTCTATTACCATCTTTGACGATGTCCGTTCCTTCTGTTTTGTAAATTGGTCTTGTTTGATATTCTAACGTAAGTTTAGCATTATGACCAGTCACAAAATAATTCATACCTAATCCCCACTGAAGACTTGGATCTTTTAATCGTTCAAAATCTTTGTAGGTTGCTGTGAAATATGGCATAAATGATGTACCATTTTTAAGTTTTGGCAAGACATAACCGGCTTGCACATACCCAATTGTTCCCGAACCGATAGTGGGTTGAGCATTGCCACCACCCGCAAAACTTGTTGCTGTAGGTACTGCTGTCGTATGTTCATTTAGAATCCCAATATTTCTTAGATAATTAGTACCATAATCAAATGAATAAAACGTTGCTAATAGGGATACAGCCGTTCCCTTTTCCTTATTGATAGGCATATCCATAAATAAATCAGCACCTATTGCTGTCTGACCTTGGAAAACAGAATCGGTAGCTGTTTTGTATAGTGAACTTTCACCTTGGTGATACCATCCTGCGCCTATGTTTAGCACTTTTTTTGCTCCTAGATATGAACCTACATAAAATGGAAGGACATTTGACTCTTTGTCCCAAAACATCCAGTTTAAGTAGCCTGAAGTTGCATAGTTTTCTGAAAATGTATTCACTGCTACTCCATTTTTTGCGACGGCTGATGGGGCAGTACCAAAGACAAAAGGTTTATTTAATGCGATACGGTAATCTAATTTTCCAAGTTGACCTTTAGCATACACGCCAAATTGTCTGGCAAATTGATCAGTAGCTTCTATGTTTTGCCAATTGAATATCGGTGCATCTAGCGTCATAAAATTGAGTGTGGAGTGACTTGATAATCTACTCACACCATTCCAGTAGTGTAATCCAGCGCCTATATAAAGTTTGGTGGGTATGATTCTGTATTCTGTCCAGGCGTCATGCAAAAATAATTGTGGTTTTTTGCCTTGATTACTTGCCGTTGCTGTGCCATTAGGACCATTTGGCGCCGTAGCTCCATTGATAAATGATTGGTTATTGATGCCCCAATGAGTTAGTATCATGACCCTTGGTGACACTTGGGCATATGCCAAAAATCTAGATCTTCTCAAGGCAATATCTGTAGACCATGCATTTGACCCTTCAGTACCGTCAATAAGTTGCCCATTTACGTTTCTTGTTCCTGGATTATTTTGAGTAGCAGTGACCCAAAATTGATGCCACATAATAAAACGGACATACTTAGAACCTGTTTCATTTAGCTTTAAAGTGAGTGGTTTGTATGAATGATCTTCTGCAGGTGCTTCCTGTGCTTGCAAGGATATTTGGCTAAAGCCTATAAGAAGAAAGAGTAAGTATTTTAGTTTGAGAGTATTCATTTTTGTTGGCTTTGAATGATAATTAAAATAAACAAATCTAGATATATCGATATTTAAATGCGAATGTATATAGATATCTATATATGTTGTATCTTAATTTGTTGTTTTTTTATAAAAAATTATCAATTTCCGCAATATTGATACTTATTAGGAATATTATTTTACGTATTATAATAATACAAAATTAAATATTGTAGTCTTGTGGGTGTTTTGTAATGGGATGATTAACATGAGAAAGTTAGATGTAAATTTTCATAAATTACAAGAATTAAATTCCAATAAAGAATTAGCATAATTAGCGTAATAATGCTTGACGCGAATTTTCACTAATTACACGAATTTAACTACATAATATAATTAGCAAAATTAGCGTAAAAAAAGGTCCAACTTTATAAATGTCTTTATGCAGGAAGTAGACATTTCACAATATCATAATAAGCAGGATTGGCCAATGAGTAGAATGAGTTTTTGCCATCACGACTGACTTTTACAATATCTTGGTTTTTCAGGATTCGCAGATGATGACTTGCTACAGCTTGTTCGATGTCTAGTTTTTCATGTATATCAGTGACGGATAGTTCTTTTTCTTGGTGTAATAAATCTACCATTAAGAATCGTATTGGGTGCGCGATAGCCTTCAACTTCTCTGTCGAATCTTCTAGGAAATCTATATCGAAACGTGTATTCATTCTTGTTACTTGCTCAAAATAATATACAAATGTATATATTTAAATACGTATATTACTATTTTTGTTTTAGGAATTGTAAAATTAAAAATCTTAATCTTAACCTTATTCTCAATCTTAACCTTAGCCTTAATCTCAACCTTAACCTTAACAACAACTGACCAAGATCATTTTGTACTTCCATTAAATTTCTCATATTTGTCCAATGAAAAACGAAATAGTACATAGAGTATATGATTTCCTAAAGGAATATCCGCCTTTTAATTTATTACCAAAAGAGGCTATTCTAAAGATTTCATCCCATGTGGTGGTTAAGTTTTTACCAGACAAAACCATACTTTTTAAAATAGGTGAGTTGCCACCTTCTATATTTTATATTGTCAATGAAGGCGCTATCCACCTTCACCAAGAAGACGGGCAGATGGTAGATCATTGTGATGAAGGTGATGTATTCGGTATAAGGCCGCTCCTTGCAGAGTCCCCTTATTTACTTACTGCCCAATCATCTGAAGATACCATTCTTTACTGCGTCAGGACAGAAGACTTTTTGCCCTACCTTACCCATCATCCCAAAATTCTAGCTTTCCTAGCATCCAATTTTGCAGTCGGTGCTGGAAATATGTTTTTCAAAAAATCAACCACAGCAAAGTCAACAAATAATAATATTGGTGAAAATGTATTTACAGAACTTTTTACCATAGATACACAGAAATCACCTATATACTGCCATATTCACCATACCATACAAGAAGCCGCAGTGATCATGGCTACGCATCAGATAGGCTCTATAGTAGTTTGTGACGAAGATATCCGGCCCATAGGCATTGTGACAGATAAAGATCTGAGAATAAAAGTAGTAGCAGGTGATATTCGCAAAAAGGAGAATATTTCTTTGATCATGTCGGCCCCTGTCATTTGTGTCAAGCCAGGCCTAAGTATTGCCGAACTTCAAATATTGATGATTAAAAATCGTATAAACCATCTTGCTGTCACCCAAGATGGCACCATTCATGGCAAATTAATTGGCGTAGTATCCGAACATGATCTCGTCGTCCAGCAAGCGGACAATCCATCCATTCTCATACGCGAAATTAGAAAATCGCAGTCTGGTGAACAGTTAAAACGAGTCAGAGATAAGGTAGAGCGATTGATAAAAAAATACATCGATCAAGAAGTGTCCATCCCATTTATCACCCAAGTTGTATCTAGTATTAATGACGAAATCATTCAGCAAGCCATCAAAATATCTGAGTCTAAATTGGGCAAAGAAATTTATAAAGATATCAAATATTGTTGGCTAGCATTAGGCAGCGAAGGTCGCGAAGAACAATTATTAAGAACAGATCAGGACAATGCACTCATTTATAAGCAAGATAATACGATACCTGATATTAAAGAAAAGTGTATTAGATTGGCGAAAGAAGTCACGGCAATACTTCATGAAGTAGGGTATGAGTATTGTCCTGCGGATATGATGGCTTCTAATCCTGCATGGTGTCAAAGTGTAGAAGAATGGCAACAAACATTCCATCGATGGATATATCAGCCAGGTGAAAAAGAGATTATGATGTGTACCATCTTTTTTGATTATCGCCCTGTGTATGGTGATGTCTCTTTGGCAAATACGTTGACAAATTACATTTTTACTACCTTGGACAAACAAGAAGTTTTTTTACATTTATTGGCCAAAAATGCTTTAGAAAATCCAGCGCCGTTATCATTTTTCAGAAATTTTATAGTAGAAAAAAACGGCGAACACAAAGATAGTTTCGACATCAAACTCAGAGCCATGATGCCACTTACGGATGCTGCTAGATTGCTCATGCTTGCTTCTAGAAACAGTGGAGAAAATAATACTTGTAACAGGTTTTTGGCGCTTGCAGACATCGAGCCACAAAATGCGGAATTATACAGAATGGCTGCCGATGCATATGAAATTTTAATAAGAATACGCACCAAAAACGGATTTAAAAAAGGTGACTCAGGTAGATATATCCAGCCTGATGAAATGGATAAAATGGATAGATTGCTACTTCGTAATGCATTCCAACCCATAGATGAATTACAAAAAATGATTAAAGTTAGGTTTCAATTAGGTGGCATATTATGATCTGGAAAAAACTAAAAAACATCTTGCATTTTGACACTTCGGATAAGGAAGTCTTTGCAGATTTTTATAATAGTTATCTTCAGCAATTCCAAAAATTGGATACCAAAAAACAGATTCATCAACAGTCATTTGTTGTCCTAGATACGGAGACCACAGGACTAGATCTAGTACAAGATAATATTTTATCAATTGGTGCAGTGAGAATAATAAATAATACCATTGATATTGCTGATTCGCTTTCCATTATTGTAAAAAATGAACAAATCCAAACACAAAATGCAGTAGCAATCCATGGTTTAGTTCAGACAGAATTAAAAGGTCTATCTCCAGAAGATGCATTGGTTACCTTTTTTGATTTTGTAGGTTCTGACATCATCGTTGGGCATCATATTGATTTTGACATCGCCATGCTCCATAAACTATCAAAAAATCATGGTGGTGATGTACTAAAAAACAATGTACTCGATACATCATACCTTGCACGAAGACTAGATCATGCGTCTGACCCACATAGTTTAGATAGGAAAGAATATACATTAGATAAGTTGTGTGCTAGATTTAATGTTGTACCCAAAGCTCGACACACTGCTGATGGCGATGCCTATATTACAGCCATCATCTTCATGAAATTAATTCAAAAATTATCTCTCAAAGGAGTGACTACGGTAGGACAATTGATGAAGTGATGTGTTGATGCACAAAGCGGAAGATTATCTTTATGGCAGTCCTAGCTCTTATTTAATTTAAAGCAAACTTTGTCGATATGGAACTGTTAGCATTAAACAATACCATTGAGTTTGACGATAGTTGATGTTGAATTTAAAATTCACAAAATATAGGATCGCAGTTGCAAACAGCTATCATCGGTTCGGAAATTCAGTAATTGATAGAGAACTAAAAGGCGTTTTTAATGATTTATCATGGTAAATAAATGTAAAAATATATGAGTGTTTCATACCAACCAATCACTTTATTAGACGCACTTCAAATTAGATCTAATGAAGAATTAATAAATTTACCCAAAATTTTCGATCTTACTCCAAAATATAAAACATTTATAGAATACTATAAATTTGGAGTAGAAAATAAAAATAAAGCTTATTATTTTTTCTCTCCGATAGTTAATAAAATTACTACTTTTGGAAAGTGGAGTTTTCCTGATAATATGGGGGGGAACTTTATTTCAAGCTATGGCCATACTGATCAACATGACATCATCGAATTTAGGGACGATGTTTACAATGAAATATATGATGATGATGGTACTGGCAATAAGGAAATTAGAGAAAATTTTCTCCCTATTGCAGAGTGCAATTCTTCTATAATGCTATTATTAGGGTATAACGGCGAATACGTTGATAAAATTTATATTGATCTAGTATATGAAGAACCTAGAATAAGGTTTATTTCTGATAATATATTTGAATTTTGTAGGAATACTTATTTATCGATTAGCAAAAATAGTTTTCCTTTTTTAAAAGAACAACCGAAATTTTATAAAAATTTTGAAGAAGACTTTTGGAGAATTAGGGACGATGGTGATGCAACAAGTATATTTGAGCAAAAAAATGAAATCATTGCAAACTTAGAGAGGGAAAAAGGTCTCTTGCACGATCGTTTAAGGATACTAGCAAGAAATGAAAAAAAGTTAGGAATTTCACTAGATATCATTGCAGAAAAATATGGGTTTACTATAGAAGAACTGAGTTCACAATGGTTTTAACTGCCCATACCCTGATGGTCGAAATCCTTGACTTCGATCCATTCATCAAGAATTTATAATTCGTTACTTAGTGATCAATAAAAAAAAATGTAACACCCTGTCAATGCAGGATTATATGTTTATCTTATTTAATTAATATTGTGCTTTCTTCCATCTAAAAATACAATGCTAACGTTCCTACCATCATCACTACAATGCTTCGATAAGCTTAGCGTCTCCGCTAAGCTTGGGTTAGTACAAACGTCCCGTTTGTTTTCCCGTACATTTCATTGCTGTCACAAGTTTATCAATATCCAATTTTAATTGTCTAAAATGCAGAAAATGTAATTTTGATAATTGATTTTATACTACATTTGTATTACATCAATAATAGTTTAGGAATGAAGATGTTTCAGATAATCTTATTTTTTTTGACTTTCTTACACGTACAAATAATTTTTGCACAGGATTCTTTATTAATTGAAACTTCATTAACAAATGAACTAAAAGGTCAACATAATTTATTGGCAATTACAAACCGAGATATTCAAGATATAAATTTTAAAGGACAGACGATTCCCGATAATCCCATGTATCACTTCGCTCTTTACAACGGTATAACTTTGCACACCAAAATAAATAAGAAATATCATTTTGAGACGGGAATTTTTATGGAGGAAAGAAGTTTTTCTGGTGGAAGTAATACAGTAAAAAATTGGGTATTTTTTCCGAAAATCACTTTTACTGTACGGGATACTTTAAATATTGGTAGACAAACTATTAGATTTTATGGAAAAGGTGGTGACTTTTGGGCTGAGGATATGTCTGATATCATTAGGTTCTACAATATCGATTTTCAGGCTGTTGACGTACGATTAGGATATAAACGTTTTGATTTTGGATTGGCCGTAATAGGTGATTTGTCTCAGAATATTGGTTTGGGATTAACTGAGTTATATAAATTTTATATGCAGTATAATGGGTCTAAGATTAAAAATGTCTCTTCTGTTAGTGTAAATAAATTAATAGTAAGAGGTGCATCAGGCCATCCAGAAAAATATGATTATAATATAGCTAATTATGTAAGGTATGATTTTGATACTTTTACTTCGCTTGAAACACAAATCGACTTTAGAATAAATAAAACTTATTCAGCATCCAAAGCTTTAGCTGTAAAGTTTTCTAAAAAACTAAATACTAACTTTGATATTCATGCAGCAGTAAGATACTTTGATAGTGAATTTAATTACGGATATGCAACCTTCGGCCCAAGGTTTAGGGATGGTGGTTCGTATGTTGGTCCACAATTATATCCATTAAAAAACTTTCATAGGTCAATGAATCAATGGGCTTTAATGACCAAACAGCAAGGTGCTGACGTTTTAAATGTGGAAATATGTCTGAAAGCAAAGAAGAATCTTACTTCTAAAATATCATTATACTCAAACTTAGATTTAAATTTGGTATATAATTTTAGAAATAGAAACGCTATTTATTATCCGATTTATGAAGCCGGATTATCCTACGCCTTTTTTAAAGATTTTGTTTATTCTATTGGCATTACAAATAAACAAATGAATCTTGATACCTATTTCCAAACATTTTATTTAAGTAATAAACCAATGATGTACTATAATGTGGCTTTTAATCTTAATGATATCAAGCTAAGTGCACATAAGAAAAAGATCTGACAGTCCTAACCAAAATCTACATATGCAATAGTTTTTCCACGGCTAAAGCATAAGCTTCATTTCCTTTTTGTTCGAATTCCAAAAGATCTTTTGTAATGTGTTCTGGTGCATGCGCAGGATCACCTGCATGTACAGGCGGATGAGGTTGGTACTGAATGAATAATTGTGTCTTTTGTGCCGTATCTAATCCTTGGAATTTTAGAACGATATCCAATGCTAAATCGATAGATGACGAAATACCACCACCTGTAAATACCTTAGCTTCTTTGTCTATCAAATACCTAGGATATCCATCAGGAATGTCCAATCCATATTTTTCTGCAAGAAGTCTCAGTACAGGGATGACTGACCAATAGGTAGTAGCAGTACAGTTTCGCAAAATACCTGATGCAGCGAGTATAAATGCTCCCGTACATACTGAACCTTTCCAAGTAGCAACATTATCATTTATAAAAGCCAAAAAAGCACTATCAAACATTTTAGGCACTACTCCATTGGATGACCCACCTGGTATAAATAGCATATCTAGTACCGGCATATCATTGTCAGTAATTAAAAAATCTGCTTTTACTGTCATGCCTTCTGAAGTGGTTATTTCTGGGCTTTGGGCGATGAGATGTGTTGTAAAATTATTGACAGGTGCTGAAAATACTTGAAAGGCTCCGGCAAAATCCATAAGGGTGCAAGAAGGGTAGAGTAGTATACCTACATTTATTACTTTATCAGTGGTCATTTTAATTTATTTTGATGAAATATTTACCACAAAATTAGGTGGAAGAATGGATGACTACTAGCGTAGTTTTACAGTACAAATAGGTAAGTATAAATACGTATTTTTTTCTAGAATGTAAATTGTATATAAGTCACCTTGGCCTATGACAAATATCACCTTCATCTACATATAATCCATATATTTTCGTCTAATATTATCTCTTAACCACAAGTTGTAAAATCACTTTTTATATGCATTCGCCACCACCACAAGAATATGATTTTGAACAACTTCAACAGTTTTTTTCTGAAGATTACGAACATATTTTTAATAATGACCTTGCGCCCAAAGCCGTTGTTGTGGTGCCGAGCCTCACTTTAGACCATCAGATTTTATCTAAGATTAAAGGACATTTTTACTATGAAGAAAGAATGCTGTGTATGCTCCTTTTACTCAAAATGCCAGAGACGCATCTCACTTTTGTGACCAGCATACCCATCTCACCTTTGATCATCGACTATTATCTACACATGCTTCCAGGCATTACCAATCATCATGCCCGCAAAAGGCTCACCCTGCTGAGTTGTTATGATGCATCTAATGTAGCACTGACGACAAAGATTTTGAATAGACCACGACTGATCCAACGCATCAAAGATAGTATCCCCAATGATGTACCCACGCACCTGATATGCTTTAATGTGACCGACGAAGAAAAGCTATTAGCCACAAAATTGCAGGTTCCCATCTATGGTTGTCATCCAGATTTGAATTATCTAGGTACTAAAAGCGGTGCCAAAAAACTATTCAAAGAGTGTGGTCTAGAGACACCTGCAGGCTATGAAGACTTACACACAGAAGACGACATTGCCCAAGCATTGTTAAGTATTAAAATGTCCAACCCTTCACTTCAGAAAGCAGTTATCAAAATGAACGATGGTTTTTCTGGTGATGGAAATGCAGTATTTACATATGATCCACCGACAGATTATACTCAGACTACCATAGATGATCTAAAACAACAGCTAAAAACAAATACCAAAATCGTAGCTAAAAAACTAAAGTATGGAAAATTTCTCGCCAAATTTGAATCTATGGGTGGCATCGTAGAAGAGTTCATCGCTGCAGATAATATTGTTTCACCTTCTGTACAGTGTCGCATCAGTCCTATAGGCGACATATGTATCATATCTACCCACGATCAGTTGCTAGGTGGAGAGAGTGGTCATGTATTTCAGGGAGCTAACTTTCCAGCCGATACTTCCTATGCCGCAGATATAGCTCAGATGACCCTTACTGTTGCACGGCAAATGAGAGATAAAGGTGTTATAGGTAGGTTTGGTATAGATTTTATGAGTTATAAAATTGTAGATAAATGGGTACATTTTGCCATAGAAATCAACCTTAGAAAAGGCGGCACCACACACCCATTTCTGATGTTACAGTTTTTGACAGATGGACATTATGATGCTGCGGAAGGAGCTTATTTGCTCAGCGACGGTAGCCCTAGGTATTACTTCGCTACTGACAACTTGCAAAATGATAATTATAAAGGACTTACCCCTGGTGATCTGATAGATATTGCGATGTATCACAGTCTCCATTTTGATCATTACCACGGAGAAGGCGTGATGTTTCACCTCATAAGCGCCCTATCACAATTTGGCAAACTTGGTATGGTTTGTATTGCCAAAACACCTGAAAAAGCTATCGAATATTACCATAATGTCATCAAAGTCCTAGACCAAGAGACTGCTACAAAATCATAGACTATCCTTTTCTGAGCTGATTTCAATGTTTATTTTAGCAGTGGGTGATGTTTTAGGCAGCTTTTGTTCTATTTTCTTTAAATTCATTTAGCTTATTTATGGATCAATATTCCATATATTACATTATTATCCGTATTTAATTAAAAATAATGCATGGTAAATGAATTAAATTGCAAAATAAGTGTATATTTGTTTTTAGTCTTATGTAAGTGAACAGCCACGCTTTTAGTTTATGATTGATAATGGATGATTGATGTGGTACAATTTGAGTAGCTTTTAATATTCTTTTTCTTCACATAAATCAAAATCAAAAAGTATGGAAGGTATCATTGTAACGCTCATTTTAGG
Organism: Saprospiraceae bacterium; assembly: GCA_035299145.1. GTDB lineage: Bacteria > Bacteroidota > Bacteroidia > Chitinophagales > Saprospiraceae > OLB9. The sequence goes on along the minus strand of DATGWZ010000015.1, from coordinate 59,398 downwards.
AGCAGTAGCAGGTTGGTTAGGCAGTCAAATTTACAAAGGAAGTGGCTTAGGTCTACTAGGTAATATTGTAGTAGGAATCCTTGGTGGGTTCATTGGCTATTGGGGCCTTGGTAAGTTAGGTGTAAGTCTAGGAGAAGGCTATTTAGGGTATATTCTTACCGCAGCTGTTGGAGCGATTGTTTTGCTGTTTATCATAAATTTAATATCAGGTAGGCGATAATATTTCTGAAAAGGAAATATCTTTGTTTTCAAATTGTTAGTCCTGTCTTGTTTCCAGTCAATGAATATAAGACAGGATTTTTTTATGGTTATTACGGAAGGTTAAAATTAAGCTGTCCAATAGATATAGGTATATTGAATTTGATAGATGAAAGAATAGTTTTCGGGTATAGAAATAAATTAATAATTAAAGTTTCGGTGTTTGTAAATATTTATTTAATCTAGAATATACACTCATAATAATGTACATTTTTGTTATCTTCAAGAGCAGATGTTTTTTCGACCGTCCTTTTCATTTTTAGTCAAAACTTCATAAAATGGCGTTAAGAAAATGAAACAGACTTGTGCGCCGCGACGCATGTTTCCTCTTCGCAAGTGTGCTTCGGTTCCTGCGTCATCGAGTGAAATCGTTCACTCGATTTGCTCATTCTTCGCAATCACTTAGTCATGTGTTAAGCCTGTCACAACTTTAGCGTGAACAAAAGAAAAAGAAGTTAAAGTCAATTTACACTATTAAACTTCATCTACAAGCGTAAAGATGAAGAACAAAATTTACAATTTATCCGTTAAGTATTTAATCCGAAACTTCAGTTAATAATCCATGCACACAAACATCTTATCTACTTTAGACCTATGGCTTAATTATCTAGAAGATTACAATGAAAAAACTTTAATCACCAAACCATCACATCACATGTGGTCCATAGGTCAGGTATACAAACATCTTTGGAGCGAAACCACCTACTTTATTTCCCAAGCGATGATCTGTTGTACCACAGATGAAAACAAAAACCTTCATATGACACCCGAAGGCGAAAGCATGTTTGCCAATAATAGTTTTCCCGACGAACAAATCATAGGTCCACCATCCAATGACCTCACACCACAACCATCAAGTAAACAAGAAGTATCAGATGACTTTAAGACCCTCGGAGCTTCTGTTGTCCTGCTTTTAGATAAGATGGCACTTAGCCTACATGAAGGCAAAACACCGCATCCAGGTTTGTCCTATTTTAACGCACTTGAATGGATTCAATTTGCAGACATGCATCTCCGTCATCACCTAAAACAAAAGAAAAGGATAGATGAGATGCTGATGAATTTGTGATAAAACCTATTACCTTTTATCATTTAAGAAGCTACATCAGTTTAAGTCAATAAATCTTTTATCATACAATCTTATGTCTTTATCACCTTGATAGTTGAGCTACGACCTTTAGCATCTATCAATCTTACGATATACATTCCTGATGGATATCCCTCTAGGTCTAAGTAGTTTGGTAAGGTATGATCTAGATATTTAGAAATCACTTCTAGGCCGTTATTATTATACACTTTCAGATGACCGCTGTAGCTACAGTCAATGATGCTGATATCGGTGATAGGATTGGGCCAGACTTTTATCCTAGATAATGGGGCAGATACATCGATGTCTAGTCCTGAATAATCTTCTAGACTATCGCATACATCTTCATAATCTACACGCAGTCGTGGATAATTGGCCATACCGATTCCCTTATAATATAGAAGATCTATGTCATACTGAACAAAGTCACAGTCCTTGCCCTTTTTGTTGGGTTTGTTGATGCGATGAAGTGCCCTTGTACCATTGGTACTTCCCATATAAATTTTACAGTCAGGCGCTAGTGTCATCAGATGAAAATTGGCAAAAGGGTCTTGTTGGTATTTAAAGGTATCTATCAGCTCGACACCTTGGGCTAAGTCTTCTTTCCATAGATCTACTTGCATCAGTGAATCATACATCGTGATATACACGAAACGACTATTGGGGGAAAATTCTATGCCAGTAAACCTTCGTTTGTGCGGAATGTGTAGAATACGTTGATTGCTAAGCTTGCCACTTGTCCGATCAAAATCAAATAAATTTAAACCATTCTCTTTTGTATACCAGGCCCACATTTTTCCATCAGGTGAGAACTTGGCTTGACCTGCGGCAGAAGTTCCAGGAGTAGCAGGTGGCCCAATTTGTTGACTATCCTGTACCATCGGTCCATCTTCTTTCAGCAGGTACTTATAATAGGTATTATTGGTCTTATTCATTTGTATCATCCACCAATACCTATTATTACTATGTTTAATAGCTGTGAGATATGAAAAAACCAAGGAGTGTTGCTCATGAAATACTTGATTTTTTTTGATCACCTTCCCACGTCCACCATTGTATGACATATCCACCATTGTATATCTCATATCTTGTATCCAAAATTTAAGCGTAGGCGTCGTTTCATAATTTATAAATTTATGGATGATGTAGTAAATGTCTTCATTCATCTCATCTTTCAGTATCAGTATATCCTGAAATCCATTATATCCTGTAGAACAATTATCCCACCATTCGACATAATAATTACCATAATTTAGACTATCACCATTTTCCATCAATTGATGATTTGATTGGATGACTTGACACCCATTGGTATAAAATAACAACTTTCCATCAACATCACTTACGCTAGAATTGACCATTGAATTCTGATAAATTACAGTATCTAATGAAATCCCCAAATCATTGTAGCTAAAATCAAGACTTGTAACATAGCTTGGAATACCACCATTGGCAAATAGCCATACATAATCGTCCTTTTCTTGTGCAACTAGGCTTGGATAAACCAAGCCTAGTAAGCAAACAAGAATGTTATATTTCAATAATATTTTAAAATTCAATGTCATTAAAACTTCACTAATTTTTTTGTATCTAACACATCACCTGTGCTTTGATCAATAATTCTGATAAAATACAATCCAGCTGCATAGGTCTGCAAATCTAACATAGATACTGTTGATATGTTTTGTTTTGTAGAAATCAAGTTACCATTGAGATCGTAAACTTGTAAGCGAAGATTTAGTATTTTGGTCGCTTGGTTTAGCGATAATGAAATATGCTCTTTCTCACATCCTCCCCATCACTCATTAATCTTATTTCTTATTCCACTTTATTGCTCCGAAATAATAATTAACCCCTATTTGATAGCCAGATTGACGTCCATCATAAAGTATGTTTTCTGTTTTTTCTGATAAGAGTACATTGTTATCTAAAGGATCATACACTTTTTCTTTAGCTTCAGAATAGCTGTTCACAATATTACCCAAACCTACGATAGAATATTGCATTTGAAAGCCTATTCTACCTTTGTCTCCTAGGTCCTTCTCTATATCAATCCCGAATCTCCATGAACCATTAAGGGAGAATGCCCCGCCGTTAGAAAAATTATCAAATACACGAGTGCCTTTTACAATGTTGTCTTTTGTCCCTTGGGAAAGAGTGATGACGTTACTTTCGAAATATCGGTCTAGAGATATACCTGCACTTAACCCCAAACTCAACCCATGTTTAGCACTTATAGATTCACTATATCTAAGCATAAAAGGTATAGAAATCATATCCGTTCTCCTGTTCAAGCTATTATTATCCTGAAATGAAACGGTTCGGAAACGATACTGTAAACCCGACCTCAACTGCCACTTCGGACTAAAAGCATAGTCCAACTTTAAATCAAAGTAATATGCATTATGCCCCGTGATCGTAGCAAATTTTAGTTCAGGAGATAGTGGTGAGACAGACTGTGGTCTGTCGTCATTGTATGCCATCATCATAGTGCCTAGACCTACTCCGATTTGCACACCACGCTGTGCTTGTATAGCATTAAAAAATAAAGAAATAAAAAAGAATGTAATAATGATTTGTTTCATGGTGAATTAAATTTAAGAGAATTATTGATATATTGTTTATTATTGAGTCTACTTTAAAAGTCCTTTATTTAAATAAAATGGAAAACATTGATTTCTACTACATTGATAATTAAACGTTTTCCTTTAGGGTCAGGGTGAAAAATGTTTGATTATCAATCAACTTGTGTTTTCGGAGTGGACTCTTTATTATCTTGCGTGTAAATTTTACAATTTTATAAACTTATATTTGTAGTGAACCATACCATCTTTTAGAAGTAAAAAATATACACCTTGGGATAAGTTTTGTACATCTATAGAAGGTGTCTGTTTACCCGAAATTACTAAAGCGGCATTGTTATTTATTATCGTAAAACCATCATATTGAAAATCATCAGGTATAACTATTTCAGAAGATACCGGATTAGGGATTTTAAAAGGTTTGAAACTTGCATTTTCTGTAGACGAACGACGAAGTGAAAACCGAATTTTAAGGTCTGTAGGAGGAAGTTTTTTTATGAAAGGTGGTTTTTCTGTATTAAAAAAATCCCATTTATCTAGAATAAATGGATTACTAGGATCAGTACTTAATATGACTGCTTCATTCTCATCTTTGGGATTGGTCAAAGCAATGTAAGTAGGTGCTTTTATGTTTTCATAAATGAAGACTGTATCAAAAAGATTTTCATCAAAACTTAACTCATCGAAGTGCAGATCAATATCTCCATTTTTCCAAAAACATGTTTTAAAAGTTGCCAGTCCTCTCTCTCCAAATTTGTCAAAAATTCCAGTAAAGGATCCTACATTACGCCATTCAAAACAAACATTATCAGGCGATGTTTTACCATATCTATAATCAGAATTTGGTTCTAAATAATAGCGACCCCAAAAACTGTCAAATAGGTACATTGGATAAAACGTATGGCTTGATTCAGTATCAAAAGAAACAGTTGAATTTTCACTATTGTAAAGTAATTTATATTCTTCATCAAAAAAGGGGAAATTCCACGGTAACTCGAATGCTGTTTTTGTAAAGTATAAATCCACACCATTGTTTGATAGTGACTCATATTGTGTCAGTGAGTCATATGGTTCACTAGTTATTTTGACTACATACGCTTGACTAAATGCCGCATTTGTAATCATTAAAACGAAACTTATGGTTATTGATTTGATTATCATTGTAAAATTTAAAATGGTTTGCGTAATGTTAGTTCTAATCTTAATTAGTAAAATTGGTTAATAAAAAATCGTAAAGTAAGTTGTTTTAGACCTAAAAAATAGGCATAGATTAAGGTAAACCAAACTTATGTGTCATAATTCAATTTCTTAATGGTTATTTTTATCAAAAAGAAGATTTTCATAAATCACCTATTGTTTAATAGTATTGTTAAGAAAAGAAAGCTTTATTAACATACTCAATTCAAAATAATTGAGCTGTTGATTAGAATCGTCTTATAACACCAAACCTATAATTATTAAAAAGATATTCGTCTTGACGTCCTTTATCTAATGAAAAAGGGATCGAAAATCCAACATTAAGAGACATTCTATCCGATAAGTTATATCTGAATTCTATAGGTATTTCAATACTGTTATATGTTTTTGTTACATTTTCTGAAATATGAAGATTTATAGATTCAAATTTATAATCTAAACCAGTAAATAAGGAAAACTTAGTACTTTTTAGTATGTCATATTTAAGGCCTACGGTAGCACTTATTGAATTTTGAAAATTTGAAGCCACACTTGAGCCAATAAGCCACCTCGATGCGATATATTTTTCATATCTAAGTTCTGCATTTAATCCAGATATGTCATTCATGGTTATATGAAAACCAATGTTACTATCTTGGGAAAATGCTATGATGCTATTGACAATCAATGTTAGAAAAAGGAAAAATAATCTTAGATGTCTCATATTGTTGTTGATTAGAATTTTATAAATTTTGTTTGTGTTACTCCAACAGACGTATGCATTTCTAAAATGTACATGCCATTTGATAATTTGTCAGTATTTATGACACGGGTTTCTGGATCGAGAATCATAATGTTTTCACCACTGATACTTTTGATGATTGTTTTAAAGATATTTCTTCCATATTTAATGGTTAATTGATGTGATGTGGGATTTGGATATACAGTTATTGGTGTATCAATTGCATCTGTGGTGCTTGAAGTCTTTTTAGAAAATCTAATCACAAAACCCTTTGGAGGAAGTGTAGTGAGATAGCCTACACCATTTCTAACTATATAATCATTCCAATCTCCTTCTAGCCACGTTTGGTCCTCTTCATCTAAGGGATGTCTTACGCCCATTTCTGGACCACTATTCATTTCAGTTCCATCCACAAAAGTAAAGTAAAAACCTTCTCCAGGACGGTAATTGGGTGAGTTATCAAGATTTATGTCTCCGAAATGGACTTCCATAGCGCCATTTTCATAAAACCACAATTGAAAATTTATATAGCTATCATATTCGTCTATAGATGCATCTGAAGCTAATCGATTTTTTGTATATTGCAAGACAAGGGCTTGTTTATCATTTTTTATTACATAATTATACCTGACATCTGACTCAATATTAACAGTATCTATTAAATTATCGAACTGATAACTAAATGTCATTAACTTGATATCGAATTCAGGGTTGTATTCAAAATAGCAATAAGAATTGTTATTACAGAAAATATGAGTGTAAAGTGAATCGTAATATGGAAAAACGAATGGCAGGTCAAATTTTTTTTCCCAATCAAAATCACCATCTTCCTCAATGGAAACAGATTTATAGGTCTCAAGTTCTATGTATTCAGAACTTAATGTATCGATTTTATAAGTTTGGGATTGTCCTACAAAAGAAGAGAACAAACTAAAACTGATTAATAATAAACATTTCAAAGACATAAGTTTTACATTTTTAAGACCCACAAGTTTTTTACCTGTGGGTCAATTTTCAAAGATTTTTTTTATAGACAGCAATCAAAGTCTAAGGTTGCTGTTGCATTAAGAGTTGTGAATCCATTTATCTTTTTAAATGTTCCTATTACATCACCATCACAATGGGCTATTGGGACAGAAGAAGTACCGTCATTTACGCTTGCTTCTCTTTTATGACAATTATTACATGACTTAAATTCAGTTTCATTTTCAAAAACAAGGCAAGCCTCTGTTCCTCTTCTACCAGTTGTAATCGCAGTTTCTAGTCTATTTGCTTTTCTACTTTCCCACCTTGCATCTACATTATCCCATTGTATGGATTCATTTTCTGCTTTTTCATAATCTGACAAAATATTTGAATAATATTGAACTCTAAATCGCATGGCTTCTGCACCATCAATCACAGCATCCCAACCAGAATCTTTTTCACGTTTATCACATGAATTTCCATTTGGATTAAATAGGAAATCAACAATCTGAGAATTACCCAAAAAGCAATCACCATTAACAACTACACGAATTAACATTGTATTATTTACATCAAAAAAATACTCAAAATTTCCATCGAAACTTCCTGTAAAATTAGCGGGAAGAGGTGGTAACGGTGAATTGGGATCAAATCCTAAAAATACACTAATGTCTCCTTCTCCACTACCCCAAATAAGGTTTTTGCAACTGCCGTGAACTCTAATTCTGTTACAACCTGACTTCTCAACATTAACTTTGCAACTGCATGGTTTTTTTATGAAAGCTTGTATATCGGTATCTTCTCCCCAATATGCTGCATTAGGTATTTGATTTACAGTAATCTGCTTTCCTTTTTCTAACTGTCGAATTTCATTTTTGGTGTTTATATCATTTATATCAGATATTAAAATCTGAGTATTATTGATATAGGTAACAAGTGCATCACCAATTTGAAATTCATAGTGTGGATTGCAAATCTCCCTCATCACAGGATCTGTTAGAAAAGGACTGTAAGCATCTTTGAAGTCAACAAAAGCGTCATTTTCTAATAGGTATGCCACTGAAATAAAATTCTTGTTTGAGAAATTTCTTTTTAAATCATCTAGACTATTCTCAGCTAATGCAGTTGCATGAGTAAAAAAACTTTTAAAATGGTTCTCATCTCTAAAAACTAACAAGTCATTTGATTTCACAGGGAAATCTGAGAGCAATTGATTGGACCTTGGATTTAAAGTTGTTGGTGATTCTAATGACTCACCGTCCTTGCCATCCTCCTTATTACAACCTACATAAACCAAACTCGTGAGCATAAATAAAAACATAAAATACTTGCTTGAAAAAATTAATTTCTTCATTTTTTTGAAATTTTGTTTGTTAAAAATTAAAATAAATAATAATTGAACCAAACAATTCAAAAAAGATGTCATACCTTTACGATTCCGTTCTCCGACGGGTTGGGAGTCTGCTCCATTTTTCGCGAAATGGGCTAAGGTAGGCTCTCTTTTTATTTTGTCTAGTTTTGTTTTGTTTTTCTGCCAGATTCTGTCAGCCTGTGACAGTTAGATCTGTTTTTTCTTTTTTCTTTTTTTTGTTAATTAAAGTTTTAAAGTTAAACAATCATTTAAACAGACTTTCATTCATACCACTTACTCCGATCCATAAGACTATCATTGTAAAAATAATAGTACCTACTTCGTATACAATTCAATGTAACTCCTGTAAGAGTTACAGCAATCTACATACTAACCATACAATCAGTATGACTAAAAATGTATCCAAATAATTTCTTTTTTTAAAAGAAATTATTTAATGTTGACTTCAATGACCTATCCAAAATGGCATTGACATTGACCTAACTAATATATTTTTGGTGCGCAATTTTAAAAATAAATATCTACTCAAAGTTATTTGCTAAAAATAGTCGGAAGTTTTTCAAATCAAATAACTGAACAAAAGTGAAATTGATTTATGACATAAAAAAATATTATAAAAAAAGTTATCATTATTTAACCATAAATACCGCATGGAGATCTGTTTTATAATGTTGCTTTGTGTATGTTTCTATTTTGCGAATATACTTCAATCCCATATTATAAAAAAGATAACCATATGACTATGATTGTTTTTATCTATCACAAGAAACCTAAAAGCTAAAACTAATAATTGTTATAAAGCCTTGTTTTAAGTGTTAGCAAAGTGAATGACTTTTCCTTCTTTTGAACACATCTTTTTATATCATTAATATCCGGCTCAAATATACAATGCTAAAATTTAAGTGGTCCCCCAAAATCAGAATTCGGTGGAAATGAATCAGAATTCGGTAAAAAGTTATTCAAAATCAAACACAAAAATTGTTGCGTAAATTTTTTTAAGGATTATTTTGCATAGTGTAAAGTTATTGTAGGATTATTTAATTAACCTGTGTGGCTATTTTAGGACGAGACAGTAGCGGACTTCCTCCATAGACGCTCCGTAGATGCTCCACATACGTTCCACAGATGCTCCGTACACGTTCCGTATGTAACTCGACTGAGTTCCGACCGAGTTCCGACTTAGTTAGCACTGAGTTCCGACGAGTTCCGACTGAGTTCCCACTAGCGTGGACTACGGTCGACTGTAAACCACCTTTTTTATACCGAAATCAACTTTTTGATCAGTTTTATGACCTGATTTATGTCTTTTTTTCGGATTTTACCTTTTAGATTTTTAAATATTTTCTGCAATATGGAAAACACAAATAGGAATCTTAGAAGCGCCATCTACCCAAAAGATGTTGCAAATATTACTGGAAAAAGCGTGAAAAGTGCTTGTCGTCTTTTGTCAAAAATCCGATTAGAATTAGGCAAAGATCCCCACCAAATAATCACCGTATCAGAATTTTGTAAGTACATGGGCTTAGGACCTGACGACATCTTAGGTAGCCTGAATCTTTAGCTTTTTTCGCCCTTTTTTCGACCAATGAGCATCCGAAGGATGACCGTTTCGGATGTATCCCATTTTTTCAATCTATGGTTATAAAATTCCTTTTGTCTCCCTTCAGGGTCGGGGTAAAACAAAAGCAATTTTTATAAAAGTGCAATGTTGGGATAGACCTTTTTTTTCGACCAATGAGCATCCGCAGGATGACCGTTGAGCGAAAAAAATACCCATTAATAATCGCTCATCAGTCTTCGTTGCACTCAGCTTAATGGTCGATTATTGACCGTCAAGCGAAAATAGAAACTCTACCAAATCATCGCTTTTCAGTCTTGGTAGCACTCAGCTTAATGATCGATTATTGACCCCTTGAGCAAAAAAAAAAACGACTGCAGTATAATCACCTTTCCCCATCACCCCTTTATTTTTCTTACATTTTTCCGCCTTTTTTTGGTAGCTATTGCTATTTCTATTACTTTGCATCAACTTTTTATTATCATAAACCACCACCTATGTCAAAGTTTTTGTGCACCTGCTTATTTTTTGCCATGACGTCCATCTCTTTTGGCCAGTTCAAAGTTGATGATTTTAAGGCTATGAAGTTTCGCAATATAGGACCTGCGGGTATGAGTGGACGTATCACAGCCATCGATGTAGACCTTAGCAACCCACATCGTATCTTTGCGGGTGCAGCTTCAGGTGGTGTGTGGCTTTCAGAAAATGGAGGTACGAGTTGGACACCGATCTTTGACGAGCAATCATCTTTAGCCATTGGTTCCATCAAAATCAACCAAAAAAATCCATCAGAAATTTGGGTAGGTACAGGCGAAGGTAACCCACGTAATTCACTCAATACCGGCAATGGCATATACAAATCCCTAGACGGTGGCAAAACATGGAAAATGATGGGTCTAGAAAATACCAAAACCATCCACCGCATCATCATCCACAGAGACAATCCTGATATTGTTTACGCAGCATCTTTGGGTTCTCCGTGGGGAGGCAATACAGATCGTGGCGTTTTCAAAACCACAGACGGTGGCAAGACATGGAAAAAAATCCTGTATGTCAATGACCTTACAGGCGCAGCAGATATGATCACTGATCCTACCAATCCCAATAAACTCATCGTAGCCATGTGGGAACACAAACGCGAACCATGGTTTTTTAATTCAGGGGGCAAAGGTTCAGGCCTACATATTACCTATGACGGTGGGGAGACATTCACAAAAATAAGTGACGAAGATGGCCTTCCAAAAGGAGACCTTGGTCGTATAGGCCTTGCCATCGCACCCAACAAACTCAATATCATCTATGCACTCGTAGAAGCTAAAGAAAATGGCCTATACAAATCCACGGATGGCGGCAAAAAATGGACACTCGTATCGAGCAAAAACATAGGCGACCGACCATTTTATTATTCAGAACTGTACGTCGATCCTAAAAATGAAAACCGTATTTACAACATATTTACCTACGTCACCCTAAGCGAAGACGGTGGCAAGACATTCAGAAATATAGCCGACTATGGCAATGATGTCCACCCAGATCACCACGCTTTTTGGATACATCCTGACGATACCGATTACCTGATAGATGGTAATGATGGTGGACTCAATATCTCCAGAGATGGTGGCGTTAATTGGTATTTTGCTGGCAATATTCCCGTAGGTCAGTTTTATCATGTCAATGTAGACACCGATTTTCCATACAATGTCTATGGTGGTATGCAAGACAATGGTTCGTGGGTAGGCCCATCAGCCGTGCTCAAGCGTGGTGGTATCCGCAACCATGACTTCCAGGAGTTGTACTTCGGAGATGGTTTTGATGTCGTGCCATTCAGAGCAGATAGTAGATATGGATATGCGATGTCACAAGGGGGCAACGTAGGTTTTTACGACCGCAAATCAGGCAAAACAAGATTTATCAAACCTAATCATCCAGACCACAATATCAAGTTGCGCTACAATTGGAATGCAGCCATTGCCCAGGATCCATACAGTGATTGTGGCGTATATTTTGGTAGCCAATACCTCCATTATTCGGATGACTGTGGCGAATCATGGACCATCAAATCGCCCGACTTGACAACCAATGACACGACCAAACAAAAGGCAGATAAAAGCGGTGGACTTACCATGGATGCGACCAATGCAGAAAACTACACAACAATCTTAGCCATCGCGCCTAGTCCATTAAACAAAGAAGTTGTATGGATAGGTACTGATGATGGAAATGTACAACTAACCAAAGACGGTGGTAAGTCTTGGACCAATGTAAATCAATTCAAATCACTGCCTGCAGGAAGTTGGATACCACAGATCCATGTGTCCAATACCAATGCAGCAGAAGCATGGGTAGTAGCCAATAATTATCGCCGCAATGACAATAGTGCATACACTTACCATACCACAGATTATGGAAAATCATGGGCACGAATAGCAGATGATAACCAAATAAAAGGCTTCGTACTGAGCATCGTCCAAGACCATAAAGAGCCCAATCTAATGTTTCTAGGTACAGATGTAGGACTCTACGTTTCTTTTGATAAAGGCCAGAAATGGCACCATTGGAACAAAGGATTTCCTCAAGTACAAGTCAATGATATGAAGATCCACACAGTCGAAGACGACCTTATTTTAGGTACTTTCGGACGTGCATTTTGGATATTGGATGATCTGAATCCACTGAGAGAGATCGCAGCAAAAGGATTAAATCTATTAATTGCTGACTTTGATGTATTGGCTTCTGCGCCAGCTTATTTGGTGAGTTACAGGTCATACGATGGAGTGCGTTTTTCAGGTCAAGGCGAGTTCAAAGGGGATAATAAGTCTTACGACAAAATAGCTTTTAACGTCTGGAAAAAACCTGTAGAGAAGCCAAAAGAAGAAACCAAAACGGATAAAAAATCAGAAGATAAAAAGTCAGACGACAAAGACAAAAAAGAAGATAAAGACAAAAAAGAAGGCGATGATAAGGACAAAGCGGATGCAAAATCAAAAGCAAAAATAGTCATCTACGACGATAAAAATAAAGAAGTCCGCACCATCACACGCAAAGTAGAAGACGGACTGAATAAGCTACATTGGGGCCTTGAGACCAATGGCATCAGATATCCTTCACGCACAGAACCAAAAGAAGACGAAGACCTGCCAGGCGGATACACAGTGTTGCCAGGAAGATACAAAGCAGTCATCACTCTAGGAGACTACAAAGACTCAGTCTACGTAGATGTAAAAATGGATCCAAATGATAAAATGACCAAAGAAGATCTTTTAGCCATCAAAAAAGTACAAGACCAACATTCCCTTTTGGTCAAAGAAGCAAAACGGTCTTACGACAAAATCTTAGACGCAAAAAAATCCATTGCCATCGTAGATAAACTCATGGAAAACCAACCAGATACCATCAAAAGTGAATTTAAAAAGCTACACAAAAAGCTTCATAAATCCCTAGATGAATTGTCTGACCTATACATCTCGCCAGAAAATGTAAAAGGCATTCAGCGCAATCCTGACCAACTAAATAGTGTCCTTTTCGGAGCATTAAGTTATATCAGATCTTCATGGAGTGACCCAAAAGCAAATGCCATGATCTCCCTAGATAAAGCAAAAATAATGACCGAAAAATCATCCAAATCCGTCACCACATTTATAAACGTAGACTGGAAAGCCTATCAAGAAAAAGTAGCAAAACTGGATGTGAAAATATTTAAAGAATAATCTTCACCCTTCGTCGGATGGCTCCAAGACATCCTACGGATCTTTATTTCATTAAACCAATCGATTCCCTTCAGGGTCAGGGTAAAAATCGATTGATGTATCATAGAATAATCTTCACCCTTCGTCGGATAGCTCCAAGACATCCTACGGATATTAATTCAGGTAAATCAATCGATTCCCTTCAGGGTCAGGGTAAAAATCGATTGGTTTAGCTATATTATTAAAAAGATTATTTGTCTGGGACATCGTCCAAAAAACAAGCTATAGAGATTTGATAGCTTAGACCAATACAAAACAATGCATAAAACCATCAATCTCCAAACATAAAGATATTTTTTATTGTTAAAGTACATCATAGTTTAAAACAAAAAGAAATAATTCAAAATACTTAAAAAATGAAGTTCAAAAATGGTAATTGGTGGATAGGAATGTTTGTATGTTTAGTAATATTATCGTCTACAACTTCGTGCATAAAATCAGACGATACGACAGATGGTACCGTTAAATGTACCTTTGATTTAGGCAAACAAAACCTAGTAGAAACGAGCAAAGAATTTTTACCTTACAAAAACGTACAGAATCTAATATTCAGAGATTCCTTAGGTGTGAAAAAAGTATTTGAAGTCACATTTAGAGATAGCCACAGTTCACTCAATAATATATTTTATATCAAAGAAGTAAACAAAGTAGTAGACAGCATCGTAAACTGTATGCTAAGCCAAAGTTGGGACTACACCCTAAAAGAGATAGGAGGCTCCCTTTTACTAAATGCAAAGATTTATAACGATTTTGACCTTTCCGTTGGAGAGAAAAAAGTTTTAGACAAGGTAGAAATCCAAGTTTCAGAAAACATCACAAACATAGCAGGTTTCTCAGCATTCAAAATGACGGTGGACAATCGTTCTTCCACAGCTATGACATCAGAAGTATTGACCAAATATGATAGCTTTGAAGTGTATGACACCACTTACACCAATGTTTTTTCTTCCTTCACAACATCGAATCCCCGTCATAAAGCTTACTACAATAAAACGGAAGGAATTGTTGCCTTTACAGAGTCAAATGGACGACTTTGGAGATATGATGGCAAAAATTAGGGGAAAGCTTACCCATGTATTTTAAGTCAATTAATATTGCTCATTCCAAAAATGCTATACCGAATTTTACTACTTTATGGGATTTGAATCATCAGCCATTTAAAAGCCTGAAAAGGCTCTAATTTGAATTACCATAGGTGCAACCTATGGTAAAAAAATAAAAAAAAACAAGCCTGAAAGGCTTGAATGAATTAGATCATATACCTTGTATTCAATGTAACAAAGTAGAATTATTAAGCCAATTTGATCTTATTTCAAAATAAATCTAAAGCTGTCTCTTACAAATTTTTGCAACTGCTCAGTCTGATAGGCAAACCATTGTTCTCTATATTTTCCTGAATTATGGATGATGTGTTTAAAACCTTGAAATTGTTTACTTTTGTTTAATGCTGTGATAAGTTGCCCACGCAGTAAAAGTCTTTCATCTAGTTGTTCAGCAAAATCTGCCATAATTTGGAACTGTTCACTCGATGATGGAGGATCTATTTCTATAAAATTTTCGTGGTTATTTTCTATTTTTTCTAGTTCTTCTGCAAACATATCCTTTTCTAATAAATGTTCATATTCCCGTTTTGGAACAAAAACAAGTTCGCCAGTCACTTTATTCCAAAAACAGGTCAGTCCCATATCAAATGATTCGGCTATTTCTTGGATTTGGTCGTCGGATAATGGATACAATTTTATATATTTTTGAATTTTGATAATTTACTAATTAAAATGCATTATAGTTGTAAGAAGTTAATATTTTACATGATAAAGATTTCAAATGCTATTAACATATATTTTACATTAAAAAAAATATTGATTTAAATTTCTGCTTGCCTAAATATGAACACATTTTTTTATAAAAAGACAAAACAAATATAATTAAGTTTAATGTGAAATTTATGAGTATTAATTTTTATTTATGAACTATATAAATGTTAGATAATTTGGAAACGTTTTATTTCATGCAAATAATCTAATTTTCTAATCAGTTTAGGGCTAAAATGACTTAAAATACGTCTTAATTCATGGAATTAATACAACAACCAACTTTTAAACTACTATTTTACACCAAAAGATACTTAATATTGTCTCACCAAAAAATCTCATTGCCACATCACCTAGGCAAAACAGTTGAACAAAATACTATTGTAAGTTATCAAAATCAAACACCAGATTTTAGTTTAACTAGCAAATTTAAATTTAATTCCAAATGTTAAGTAAATTTACTCAAATTTTCATTTTTATTTATTCCCTTTTCTGTACACAGGTACTTTTTTCACAAGAAACAATTTCCATAGTCCCTCCAGATTGCTATCCTGGGGTCGATGCTTCTGTACAAGATGCAACTGCTACATCAAGTAACGGTGTTGCTCCTTTTGCGACGTGGAAGGCAGCTTATGATTTTGCACATTCTGGAGCTGGCAGTGGTAATGTTATTGTTATAAATTTTGCACCTGGGTATTACAGCACAAACTTAAGTGGTATTATTGGTGACTGGGGGGATGCAGATGGTGGCTTTATATTGAAAGCAGGACTAGAAGTTTTTGGAAATGGTGCCGTGATAGATAATTCTAGCGCTGGAACAAGTGTTATATGTTTTGCTACCATGGGCAATACTAGTGTTTTAGATGGTTTTACATTCATTGGCTTTACGGGTAATGTATCTGGTGGAGCAATCTCTGCACAAGGAGCAACTGGGTGGCAAGTCAATAATTGTAATTTTGATGGCTGTGACAAAGGAGGAGGATCTGGCATGGAGATATCTGGAGGTTCAGGAACATTAAATGGGTGTAATTTTTACAAACACACTTTTGCGACAGGTAGTGCCATGGATATTTCTGGAGGTACCACCATTCTCAATAATTGTACCTATTCATGTAATTACAGAGATAATAATGGGGGCAGAGGTGGAGCTATATATCAGACAGGCGGGACGACCACATTTAATAATTGTGTATTTGATGGCAATGAGGCTGGAGGAAATGCTCCCGGTGGAGCCATGTCTATCGAATCTGGAGCAGTAGCTTCTTTTAATGGAACAGTCTTCACGTGTAATGAAGCAAATACACTTACTGACCAAGATGGGGGAGCATTAAATTGTGAATCTGGAGCAAATGTCACGATCAGTGGATGTACCTTTACGGGCAATGTAGCAAAAAGGCAAGGTGGTGCGATTCGATCTGCGGGTGGAAGTTCATCTAGTGTGATTTTGACTATTTCTGGTACTACATTTACCAATAACGCTACCAATACTTCCTCATCAAAAGGTGGGTCAATTTACCTATATAATACGGTCACCGATTTAAATAGCAACTACTTTACCGACAATTCTGTGACAGGTGAAGGCGGTGCAGTTTATGTAGCAAAAAATCAATCTGGTAATGGTGCTACTTATAATTTTAGCAACAATACTATGACGTCAAATACCGCTAATAATAATCAATGTACAGGAAGAGATGTCTTTACAGAAATGCATATAGGAGGTAGTAATAATAATCTGGATGCTTTGGCTGATGGTTGGCATGCTTCTAATCCTACTAATATAGGTTCACTAGAGTTTAACACGGCAACTGCATCATTAAATACATCTATAAATGCAAGTGGATATACTGGAATTCCTGTTGCCACATCCTTTGGAAGCGTAAATTATTGGACATTTAATGGATATACAGCATCAAGTGTTACAGGTTTTGATTCTGGACAAAGAGGGATGGCTTATGTTTTAGCTGCTGATGGATCTAATTTTGCGACAGCAAATGGTTTTGCAGTTTTATTCTGGAGACCAGGAGGTTCAGGTAATAGAAAACTTTCATTTGTTAGTTTTTCTGGTGGATTGGACGCTAATGCAAATATTACGGTCTTGCAAGAATTAGGAAATTATGGAGCAAGTACAAGTGGTTCTTTCACCTGTAAAGCAGTAAATGATGGGTTGGCATGGAAGTTTTATGTGTCCATTTCTGGCTCAGATATTACAAATGAAGACCCGCGTGGCTACAATTATTGCAGTCCTACTGTTACTGTCACTGGCGGCCTGACAGGAGTAAACACACATAGAGGTATCTGGGTTTCAAATAGTAGTACAGCGAATTTTTATACTTACAGTAATAATTATTTCAGAAATACTGACGAAACTCAAGGTACTGGTGGCGGAGGCTCTGGGCTATCAGCATCATGTTCAGGATGTCCTGCAAGTCCCACTGCTTCATCACAGTGTCCAGCATTAAATGTAGGTTCTATCCAAGGTGATGTTTTCCTCGATGGTAATACAGATGGTATCATGAATGCTTCTGAGCAATTAGTGGGAGTAGTAGTAGAATTGCTTGATGGAGATGGAAATGTCATCGCAACCACAACTACTGATATAAATGGACATTATATATTTACAGATTTAATGTCTGGAATGTATCAAGTTCGTTTTGGTGTTCCATTAGGCTATAGCTCTGCTACCTCTACCATCCAAAATGCTGGTGTACCTGCTTTTGATAGTGATGTTTTTGGACTTGCTTCTAATAGTACTTTTTTATCTCCTATGATAAATCTTGATACAAATACTGGTATGTCCAATGGTAATGATGATTTTAATAACGCTGCAAACTTTTACAATGTAACGGCAGGCTATCAGGCCATCATTTTGCCAGTAACATGGGCATCAATTACCGTAGAAGAGAAGGATTGTATAAATACCATCTACTGGTCTACGGCCTCCGAAACAAATAATCACTTCTACCAAGTAGAAAAAAGCTTTAATGGTAAAGTTTACTTCGAGATAGGTCGGATTCAAGGTAATGGCGACAGCAGAGATATGAGCTATTATAAATTTGCTGATGAGAAATTGTCGGCAGAGACTATGTACTACCGTATCAGACAAGTAGATTATGATGGCAAACAATCTATATCAGATGTTGTAAAATCTAATGCTCATGACTGCATCAGTGACCTTAGTATCAGGGTCTACCCTAACCCTGCGACCAATGATAAATTAAACATGATCATAGAAGGTGCTGCCCCATCAGACCAAGATATACAAGTAGGAATATATAATCAAATAGGTGTATTGGTTCTATCTAAAGTCGTAAATTATTCAGAATTAAATAATAAAATAGAATTAGGTATAGAAGAATTAATTGCAGGTATGTACACGATAAGTATCCAAAACTTCTCTAGTACACAGCCAAATCAAAACATCAAGTTTGTAAAAATCTAACCAAATGTTTTCCAAGTATGGGTGGGTGATGGATGAAATTCCGTAACTCATCCATTTTTTTTGATGTCGATCTCATTTTTTCTTAAGTGCAATGTTAAGCTCGCATTTTCCTGCTTTTATCTACCTGCATTTATACAAAGGTTAATCTTCAAAAATAAATACGATTAGTGCGATTTACTTTTGACATAAAAATAGTCATAACACCTTTCAAGACTCCTTCATAAACATATGCATTTTGATAATTCTATAATGATTAATGGAAGGTTTAATATAGGTTTGGCTTATTATTTTTCAAGTCATTAATGTCAATAGAACTAAAAGTAAGTGCTTCATTTATCATTGAAGAAAAATGGGATAATATCGATACAAAATGTATTTTAATTCACGGAATTCGAACAATAACTACCTGTTTTCTTACTACAACAATAGATTTGTTAGCATAATTTTAAACCGTCTTTCATTAATTCCAACTTTTTACAACCAACCATTCGTTTAAATGATACAGCAAGCCACCAACATCGCAATCTACTTTAAAAGCGCTAGAGTGCTATCTAGAAAATACGTGCAAATCGTTTTGTTTCTTTTATGCTTTTTGGGTGTTAATATGACATCTCTGAGAGCATGTGATGAAGCTAGCGTAAACTTAGTGAGCGTTACTCCACTAGGTGGTGGACAAACGCAATACACCTTTGATATATGTTTGGAGATGCTTGGTCTCGAAGGTATACCTGGTTGGTTTAGTATCGATTTTGGACCCAACTCTGTAAATGTAGTCTCTTTTTCTTCAGTACCTGGAGTTATCATGACATCAACGGGCGATATCTATAATGGTGCTATTATTGCCGCTAATGATGAAGTCAGATGGACGATAGACACACCATTTCCTGCACACGGTAGTAATCTTTTGTGTTTCCAAGTGAGCATTACAATTACTGGGACTCCTACATCTATCACTATGAATTTTCATGATACATACCCAGGATGCAGTTCAGATGTTCCATTACCCACCCCATCTCCATGTGACTGCGCTAGTGGTAATGGTGTATGTGGTGGCGAACATTTTTGTAGTTCTTCTGTAGCAGAAGAAGATTATGACGATCCTTTTTCTAATGCCACCCAATTTGATTTTGTACCTAATCTTTCTGCCACAAATGGTACAACTTACCAGTTTTGTTATGAATACACCACGGGACCTACAGAAACATCTGTAGGATTTGTAAATGTCTTAGGGACCAATGGTGCTGGTTGTGGATTTACTAGAACGTATCAAGTTTACCAAGGTTCAGGTTGTAGTTCTCCCCTAGCCAATACGACAGCATCTAATTTCGGCAGTGGGTACGAATACGCAGTATTGCCCAATACCTTTTATAATTTTTGTGTTACCATTACCATCACGAATAGTTCTTGTCTAAATATCGACGATACTTTTGTATGGCTTTATGACAACTCTCCAGGTGGTGGTGGATGTGGTACTTGTAGCTCTCCATGTGCTGGGCAGGGTATGGGCATGGTAGATACTTATGATGATAGGACTTATCTTTCATGTTGGTCTCCAGATTGTGATATTATTGGACCAGCTACTTTTACAAATTGTTTTGAAGCCACTGCAGATGCCACAGGATTTTTAGGTTTTGCTAATCAAGTCTCGGGACCATCTTTGGCTTGTTTAAGTAGGACTTGGGCACTTACCAGTGGGTGTGGCAGCCCTATAGCAAATCCTGTTCCTAATGCCAATGGCGTTGCATCAGGGTTTAATCCCGAATATAGCGGTTTAACTCCGGGTGCTACCTATGTCCTTTGTGTGACTTACACTTTGGGAGGTGGCGCATTATGTGTATTTGATACTTTTGATGAAATTTGTATTGATGCTTATGGGAATGATTGTATTCCTCCTATTGCTGGCCTTGTAGCGAATCCGACTAGCATATGTTTGGGGGGATCTTCATCTCTTACGGCATCAGGTGGAGGTACCTATGCATGGAGTAATGGCTTAGGTACTGGAGCCGGACCAAAAACGGTCAGTCCTATGGTGACAACTACTTATACTGTAACAGTGACTAGCACACCTGGATGTACCTCGACTGCTCAAGTGACTGTGACGGTAACGCCTCCTGTGACTCCGACATTTACGCAATTAGGGCCATATTGCCAGAATGCAACTCCAAGTACCTTGCCTACTAGTTCAAATAATTCACCACCTATCACGGGCACTTGGTCGCCATCCACAATAAGCACATCTACAGTAGGGATGCAGACATATACCTTTACACCTACTGTCGGCCAATGTGCTACGACAACAACGATGACCATAACGATCACGGCACCCGTAACGCCGACGTTCACACAATTGGGACCATACTGTCAGAATGCGACGCCTGGTACCTTGTCTACAAGTTCCAATAATACACCACCAATTACGGGGACATGGTCGCCATCCACGATAAGCACTTCCACGGTAGGGATGCAAACATATACCTTTACACCTACCTCAGGGCAATGTGCTACACCGACAACGATGACCATAACCATCACAGCACCCGTAACGCCGACGTTTACACAATTAGGGCCATACTGTCAGAATGCGACACCGGGCACCTTGCCTACTAGTTCCAATAATTCACCACCTATCACGGGTACATGGTCACCATCAGTCATCAGTACTACTACAGTGGGAACACAGACATATACTTTTACCCCATCTGCGGGCCAGTGTGGAACAACTACGACGATGTTGGTCACCATAACGGCCCCTGTGACGCCGACATTTACACAATTAGGGCCTTATTGCCAGAATGAGACACCAGGTACCTTACCTACCAGTTCCAATAATTCACCTCCTATCACGGGTACATGGTCACCATCAGTCATCAGTACTACTACAGTTGGAACACAGACATATACATTTACCCCTGCAGCAGGTCAATGTGCAACAACCACCACGATGTTGGTCACCATAACGGCCCCTGTTACCCCTAATTTTGCGCAATTAGGGCCATATTGTCTCAATGCGGCACCTGATCCATTGCCTACAAGCTCTAATAATACACCACCGATTACAGGTACTTGGAATCCGTCAGTAATAAATACGTCCATTGTAGGGTCTACGGTATATACTTTTACACCTACTGCAGGACAATGTGCTACTACCACCACGATGACAGTCTTAATTTCGAATAGTGTCGTACCTACGTTCGATCCATTTGGACCATATTGTGTCAATGCTATGCCTGGTACATTACCATCTCAATCAAATAATAATATAAACGGTACTTGGTCACCTTCCGTGATAAACACATCTGCACCAGGGTCTTTTACTTATACATTCACCCCGAGTGCGGGACAGTGCGGTGTCATCACTACGATAACCGTAGTAATTACTGCTCCTGTGACACCTACATTTACACAATTAGGACCATATTGTCAGAATGCGACGCCAGGGACATTGCCTACCAGTTCTAATAATTCACCACCTATTACGGGTACTTGGTCACCATCAGTTATCAGTACTACCACTGTGGGTACACAGACATATACCTTTACACCAGCAGCGGGCCAGTGTGGGACAACAACTACGATGATGATCACCATCACCGCCCCTGTTACGCCTACTTTTACACAATTAGGACCATATTGTCAAAATGCGACTCCAGGAACACTCCCTACTAGCTCGACAAATTCACCGCCGATTACTGGTACTTGGTCACCTTCAGTGATCAATACATCTACGGTTGGTTCACAAGTGTACACATTTACACCTAGTGCTGGACAATGTGCCACCACTACGACGATGACCATTGTTATTACTGCACCAGTGACGCCTTTATTTACTCAGTTAGGACCGTACTGTTTGAATGCAACACCAGGTACTTTGCCTACTAGTTCTAATAATTCACCTCCAGTGACAGGAACATGGTCTCCATCGGTAATCAATACAGGTATTGTAGGTAGTACAGTGTACACGTTCACACCAAATCCAGGACAATGTGCATCGATCACCACGATGACTGTCGTTGTTACCAATTCTATCACGCCTACTTTTACTCAGTTAGGACCATATTGTCAGAATGCAACACCGGGCATATTGCCTACAAGTTCTAACAATCCTATTGCAATCATAGGAACTTGGTCGCCAAGTGTAATCAATACATCTATCATAGGTTCGACAGTATATACCTTTACGCCAGACCCAGGTCAATGTGCCACACCTACTACTATGACAATAGTCATAACAGCACCTCCTATACCCTTATTTACTCAGTTAGGACCATATTGTCAGAATACTTCTCCAGGAGTATTACCTACAAGTTCTAATGATTCACCGCCGATAGTGGGTACATGGTCTCCATCGGTAATTAATACTTCAGTGGTAGGTTCTACCGTTTATACATTTACACCTACAGCCGGACAATGCGCAGCTACTACCACTATGACAATAGTAATCACAGCGCCTCCGACGACTACATTTACACAATTAGGGCCATACTGTCAGAATGCAATACCTGGGGTATTATCTACAAGTTCGAATAACACCCCACCGATCACAGGAACCTGGTCACCATCTGTGATAAGTACTTCCACAGTTGGTACTCAGATATATACATTTACGCCGGGAGCAGGTCAATGTGGTACCGTAACGACCATGAGTATTACCATTACAGCACCTACAACGCCAACATTTGCACAACTAGGACCTTACTGTCAGAATACAACTCCAGGAGTATTGCCGACGAGTTCAACTAATACTCCACCAATCAACGGAACTTGGTCGCCATCGGTCATAAATACTTCTACAGTAGGATCTCAAGTTTATACTTTTACGCCAAATGCCGGGGAGTGTGCCACACAAGTAACTATGACCATAGTCGTTACAGCACCAGTATTACCAACGTTCGATCAGTTGGGTCCATACTGTCTTAATGCAACTCCGGGAGTATTACCGACCAGCTCGACTAATACGCCCCCAATCACAGGTACATGGTCGCCTGCAGTGATAAACACATCAGTTATAGGATCCACCGTGTACACATTTACACCGACTGTTGGACAATGCGCCTCAGTTACCACTATGACAATTGTCGTTTCCAATAGTGTTACTCCAACCTTCGATCAGTTAGGACCTTTTTGTTTAAACTCTACTCCTCCGAGTTTAGCTCCAACTTCTGATAATGGTATCACAGGTACTTGGTCACCAGCCACAATAAACACTTCTGTTGCAGGCTCATTTGTCTACACCTTTACACCAAATGCAGGTCAATGTGGCATAGTTACTACTATGACTATAGTAATAACAGATTCAGTGACGCCGACATTTACACAATTAGGGCCATATTGTCAAAATGATACGCCTGGATTATTACCGCTATCATCCACGAATACTCCTCCAATTACTGGTACTTGGTCACCATCTGTAATAAGTACTTCTACCGTTGGCACTCAAGTGTACACATTTACACCAGCACCTGGGCAGTGTGGAACAACCACAACAATGTCAATTACCATAATAGCACCGACTACCCCTACGTTCACACAACTAGGACCATATTGTCAGAATGCGACTCCAGGTAACTTACCTTTGGTTTCTAACAATACTCCTGCTATTACAGGTACATGGTCACCTTCAGTTATTAATACATCTACGGTTGGGTCTCAAGTGTACACCTTTACACCAAACCCTGGACAATGTGCTAGTATGACGACGATGACCATAGTAATAACAGCTCCATCGACACCTACATTTACTCAGTTAGGGCCATATTGTCAGAATACTTCTCCTGGTGTTTTACCTTCCAATTCATTAAATGGAGTTTCAGGTATTTGGACTCCTTCTATCGTCAATACTTCTATCATAGGAAATACCGTGTACACATTTACTCCTAGTATTGGACAATGTGCGTCAGTTACAACTATGACCATAACGATCACGGCACCACCTGTTCCTACATTTGTGCAGTTAGGGCCATATTGTCAAAATGAAGCACCTGATGTATTACCTAATTCATCTACAAATGTACCACCTATTACTGGATCTTGGAATCCTGCCGTTATTAATACTTCAGTAGTTGGATCAAATGTATATACGTTTACGCCTACTGCTGGTCAATGTGGTACGATGACTGATATGGTAGTCACGGTACTAAGTGGTGCTACTTCCGTGGTTACTGATGTGACGAATACGGCATGTGGTCAATCAAATGGTGAAGTCACAATTGGTGCTGTAACAGGAGGCGTAGCTCCTTATACCTACAATTTCAATAATTTAGGTTTTAGTACTACCACTACATTTACAAATTTGGCATCTGGTTCATATCCACTTGTTATTCAGGATGCTAATGGCTGTATCTTTAACACTTTCGTCAATGTAAGTAACACTTCTGGCCCTACTGATATCATTACTTCAGTAGTTAATGCCACATGTGGTATAAATAATGGAACCTTAACTTTAGGTGCGGTGACTGGAGGCTTAGCTCCTTACACTTATAGTTTTAATAGTGGACCTTTTAATAACACAACTTTTTATCCAAATCTCTCGGCTGGAACCTATTCAGTAGAAATCATGGATGCTAGTGGTTGTGTATTTGCAACAACTGTAACGGTCAATAACATTTCTGGACCTACAGCCATTGTAATTACTACCACCAATGCTACTTGCGGAAGTAGCGATGGTAGTGTTACTTTAGGTGCGGTGACCGGAGGTGTTGGTCCTTATACTTATAGTTTTAATGGTTCTGGTTTTACTTCCATTACCGTATATAGTAACTTGTCAGCTGGTACATATCCTGTTGAAGTTAGAGATAATTCAGGTTGTATATTTAGTACATCCGCTACAGTAATTGACAATGGCGGACCAACTAATATGAGTTTAAATAGCACGATGGCAAGTTGCGGTCAAGATAATGGTTCTATTACTGTCAGCTGGGCAAATGGGGTAGCTCCTTTTAACATTTCAGGAGATCTTACACAGACGAATGTTACCTCTCCAACTGTATTTAATAATTTGATGGCAGGTATATATAATGTTACTGTCACAGACGCCAATGGGTGTACATCTACAACATCTGCAACAGTCGGTAGTTTGGGAAGTCCAGTAACATCAAATGTATCTACCAATGCTACTTGTGGTATCAATAATGGTCAGGTAGTCATCTCATGGAACGGCGGCACTGGTCCATTCAATATCACAGGAGATCTCAACTTGGCAAATGCCGTTAGTCCATCTAAGTTTGCGAATCTAGCACCGGGAAGTTATAATCTTACAGTCACGGATGCCAATGGGTGTAAGAGTATGCAACTGGTAAGTATTACAGGTTCTAGTGCTCTTACGGCAACTCCACAAACCACGGATGCCACTTGTGGACAGAGTAATGGAAGCTATACAGTCACTTGGAATGGTGGCACAGGTCCTTACAATATTTCTGGAGGATTCACGCAAATCAATGCTACAAGTCCACATATATTTGCCAATGTTGGTTCAGGTACTTACACCGTTACAGTGACTGATCTGTACGGGTGTACAGCTTCAGTTACAGCAAGTGTTGGAAATGGTGGCGGCCCAGTAGCTACTGCGTCATCGACAGCTGCCACTTGTGGTCAGTCAAATGGATCGGTCACAGTCAGTTGGGCAAGTGGGGTCAGTCCTTTCAATATCACGGGAGACCTCACCCAAACGAATGCAACGACACCTACATTATTTAATAATGTGGCAGCTGGTCAGTACAATGTTACCGTCACAGATGCCAATGGTTGTACATCAGTAGCATCTGCCACGGTCACCAGTGCTGGAGGTCCCACAGCTAGCACCACGAAAATAGATGCCACCTGTGGTGCCGATAATGGAAGTATCACCGTCACATGGAGTGGTGGTGTAGGACCGTTTAATATTTCCGGTGATTTGGCTCGGAATAATGTGAGTAGCCCTGCCCTCTTTAGTGGCTTAGGAGCTGGTATTTACAACTTTACACTTACGGACAATAATAATTGTGCGCAGACTTTGATGGTTACCATTTCTATGACGCCATCTTTGAATATTGTATGTATCCCTACCAATGTTTCACAACCCAATTTATCTGATGGATCGATAAATATTACTTTCAGTCAAGGATTAGCACCATTTACGATCTCTTGGGCAGGTGTTCAGACAGGTAGTGTTCAGAATATATCGCAAAATTCATACAGCATACTTAATTTGACTTCAGGCCAGTATAATGTGTCGGTTACTGATGCAAATGGTTGTACTGATATTTGTCAATCTACACTTAATGCACCGGGTTGTACCATAGCTGCGGTAGCAACAGGAACTAATAGTACTTGTTTCGGTAGTACCGATGGTACTATACTTTTGACAGTGACAGGTGCCATAGGTAATACCACTATTGTTTGGAGTAATCCTACTTGGAATGGACTATCTAATATAACTAATGCAGCACCAGGATCATACTCAGTTACCATAACGGATGATGCAAATTGTGTCGCAACAGAAAGTGTATTAGTAGGTCAGCCTACGCCAGTGACCATAGCTTGTAGTGCCAATCCTGTGTCTGGCCCTAATGGTACAGATGGGGTCTCTATAATCAATATAAATGGAGGCACACCTAATTATAGAATCGATTGGTCAGGAGCGCAAAATGGTTCGATGTTAAACCAACAGGCAGGTAATTTTACTATTACAAACCTGAGGGTAGGGCAGTACCAAGTCACTGTTACGGATAATAATGGTTGTTCATCTACTTGTAGTTTTGAGATAGAGGATGTGCCATGTAATATTTATGCAAATGTATCTGCGACAGATGTCACTTGTTTTGGGGCTTGTGATGGTGGTCTGTTTTTGACAATATCTGGTGGCACATCAAATAATACCATCGTATGGAGTAACCTTGCTTGGAATAATGAAACAATCATAGACGACGTCTGTGAAGGAGTTTATAGTGTGACCGTGACGGATGGAAATGGCTGTGAAACTATCGTCACTAATGTAGCTGTCAGTCAGCCGGATGAAATAACAATAACGCTGAGCGCAGATTCAGAAGAAGTAATATTAGGTCAAAGTACAACTATCCGCCTTACCACAAATATTCTAACGAGTCAGATAGAATCCATTAGTTGGGATAATGTAGGGTCTTTAAGCTGTTCTGATTGTATTTCGCCTGTTGCAAAGCCTCAAGAACCCACTACCTACAATGTTGTGGTCACAGATATAAATGGTTGTACAGCAGAAGAAAGTATTACGATTAAAGTTAGAAAAATAAATGATATTACTTTCCCTAATATTATCTCTGTGGATGGTAACAATATAAATGGATGGTTTTATCCTATTGGGGATGAATTAAACATTTTATTAATTGAAGAGCTTTTGATTTTTGATAGATGGGGTAATAAAGTTTTTGCAAATAAAAACTTCCTACCTAACCAATCTCAAGAAGGGTGGGATGGAAGTTTTTCTGGAAAATCTGTTACACCTGGTGTATTTGTTTATGTAGCCAAGGTAAAATATGCAGATGAAAAAATAATCACATACAAAGGAGATATTACTGTGATAAGATAGTTTGATAGCCATAAATAGGCAGATTTTCATAAAGGTTTAATACATTTTGGTTGTATCTTTTTACGAATGGAAGAGCCGTGTTTGCTTTACAAGCACGGTTTTTTTGTTTATATTACTTTCAAATAAAATTTTATTGTACTTTTGTCAAATCTTAAATTTTTTTAATTGTAAATCTAGAACGGAGTGTTTGTTAAACAACTGATGTTGCTTGTCATTTTATTGGCTTCCATAATTGGAGCTATTATGTTGTTTTTGAAGTACAAACGTATGGGGAAAATCAATTATTTGATTCTCTCCGTTTTTATGAGCGCTATCTTTTTTATCATCTTCGAAACTGGACTAATCAGTTTTTTTGGCAACGAAAGCAATACCTTTTTTGTTGTTTTGGCATCATATGTTTTTTATCCTGTCATCCTACTTATGGCACCCTTAAGTTATCTATACGTGAAATCATTTTCTATAGTACAGCAAGAAAATCTTACATTTTCTAAATGTATTTCACATTTTGTTTTGCCATTGTCATTACTTATTATCAATATTTTTTCTTTTATAGCTCTTAGGAATATAGAAGAAGATACTCAGAATTTTATTTTATTAACAAATATAGTTACCTATCTTAATTTTACGATCTTCTTTATCATTTTTCTTATCCAAAATATTTTTTACGCATACCTTTCGTATAATGTTTATAATGAACACCGGGTTGACTTTCAGTTTGATAAAGAATCTAGTATTCTAACACTTAGCTGGATCAAAAGATTTTTAATTTCATATTTTTCAATTTTAGCTTTATTGTATATTTTTCAACTTGGTCCATTGGTCGGAGGCAAGATTATTTTTAGGATCACCTTATTGATTTATTTTGTTTATATTATATACTTTGGATTAAAAGATTATGAAGAACTTTTTGAAGAGAGTCGCCCTAATGATAATATACTTGACGACACATTGAGAAATAAACTCAAGACCCAAGTAAATCAAGCCATCGAGATCGATAAATTACATCTTGATCCAGAATTAAACTTGCAGGTTTTTGCCCAAAAAATTCATTCTAATACCAAATATCTGTCTAAATTTATAAACCAAGAGTATAATAAAAGCTATTCCACGTTCATCAATGAGATGAGAATAAAAACTGCAGTAGAACTCTTAACATCCGAAAATACAAAAAATTACACCATAGAGACGATTTCCCTGATGTCTGGTTTTAATTCGAAATCATCATTTAACACCGCATTCAAAAAAGTGTACAACCAGACACCTTCTGAATTTAGAGATGGAATAGCATAATTATTTTGTGTGAATTCCGTGAATTTGACAATTAAGTTGTAAGACTTGCTTCATAGACTGAAGAGTATTTTATTACCTTTGTTATATGAAGATATCAGATGTTTTTAAAGGATTAGTATGCATTACAGGGATCGTAATCCCATGGTTAGCTTGTGCTCAAAACTTTGAAATTTATCCCATTGAATTCTTATCACAACATACTATATCCAATTCTTATGCAGGAGGGATGGTATCACCACAGTTTTCGGAGATGGATATCAATATGGATGGTAAAAAGGATATGATCGTCTTTGAGAAATCTTCAGCTATTTTTATACCATATATAAACGAAGGCGAATCAGGCAATATTAAGTATCGCTTTGATCAAAGTGTGGTCAAGCTATTTCCACGTATAAAAACCTGGGCAATGTTCAGAGACTTCAATAGAGATGGAGTAGAAGATATTTTTGTAGGTAGTTCAACTCAGAATGGTGGTATAGAAGTGTGGCAATCTCAGTTAGTAGATGGAGAGATTCAGTTTTTTAATGTGTATTTTGAAAATTCGAATTCTTCCATTTTAAAGTATAGCGTTTCTGATTCCATAAACGAATCAATTTTATTGCCTTTGGGTAGTTTTCCAGACTTTTTGGATATAGATGGTGATGGCGATCTAGATATTTTGACTTTCGATCAGACGGAGAGTTATATTCTTTACTATAAAAATATGCAAGTGGAACGAGGATTGGCACTTGATGTTTTAGAGTATGTTCTTTATGATGAATGTTTCGGCAAGTTTGTGGTAGATATCAGAGATTCCAAAGTCGTACTGAGCGACGATCCTACTGTATGCAAAGAAGTGATGGTTAATACTCATGATGACCAAATCAGGAGGCGTATTCATGGAGGCTCTTCGATTATGGGATTTGATCAGAATTGTGATGGCCTGGTAGACTTATTGCTCGGTGATGGCTCGGATTCCAAAATTAAACTAGTAGTTAATGGCGGTACAAATGAAAATGCATTTATGATTGCCGTTAAGCCAGAATATCCTGAGCAGGCCATTGATATCAGCTACTTTGCATCCACTTACTCTATAGATGTGAATAATGATGGAGCCAAAGATCTAATTGCCGTACACAATAATACTAGAGATGGACAATCAAAACAACACATATGGCTGTACATAAATGAAGGTCAAACATGCGCACCTATCTTTAAGTTATTTACTAAATCTTGGCTTGCAGATGATATGTTTTATTTTTGTGCAGTATCTAGTCCAGCCTTAAGCGATGTCAATGGTGATGGATTAGTTGATGTTTTGGTAGGTGGACATATTGTAAAGACAGATACTGATTTTGAAAATAGATTGGTCTTGTTTTTAAATATCGGCACACCTGATGTTCCCAAATTCCAATTATTTAGTGATGATTATTTAGATTTTTCTTTCATTGGGGTGAATTATAGTGGTCGCTTGTCCCCATCTTTTGGCGATCTTGATGGAGATGGCGCTATAGATTTAATGGTCGGAGATGCCTATGGGACTTTGTATTATGTAAAAAATCTGGCGGCAGAAGGTCAGCCATTGAATTTCGATACGCCTATTGCTGATTACAGCAATTTTATGGTTGGTGCCAATGCCGTCCCTAATATTTTGGATCTAGATAAAGATGGATTAAATGATTTATTGATTGCTAAATGGAGACATGACATTACATTTTATAAAAATATCGGTACACCAGGCGCTCCGTCTTTTATAGCAGACCCAAGTCATGCATCCAATGTGAAAAACTTAGGCAATATCTTCGATGGTTTAATCACGGAAGGAAATTTGAATGGTGCACCTTATTTCTATACTTCTAAGGGTGAGCAAAAAATGATATTAGGAACAAAGGACGGCTCTCTCAGAATGTATAATAATATATTGGGTCCTTCATCCATTTTTAACTTGGAAACTGAGTTGACGCCAGATCTTTATTTTGGAGGCAGCGTACATCCTACGCTCGGAAACTTAAATGGTGACAATTTTTATGAACTAATTTTGGGGAATCAAAGCGGTGGGCTAATTATTTACAAGACAGACATACATATCAAAAATTTGTCTTCAGAGCTTGACAGTGATGAAGACGAGATCACAGTATTCCCTAATCCCACTTCAGATATATGGATGATCCAAAGTCCAGAATTTTACAAGGTATCATTGGTCAATGTAGAAGGAAGATTAATTTCTGAACAATTAGTAAAAGAAAGTGAGAACATTCAATTTGATGCCACAGGTTTGCCACAAGGAATGTACATCTTGAGATTTATGTCTGATAAACAAGTAATTACAAAAAAAGTGATGAAAGTAGAGTAGTTTTGGTTTTAATCGCCATACTGCGCTATCTTATGCATCATCAGCCGAGCGATGTTTTCTGCCCTAAACTTTGCTTCATCTGCTTTTTCTCCTTCAAATAATTCATCTGTCGTAGATTTGAATAGTCGCATCCACGCATCAAATGCAGCTTCTGTCATAGGCGTACGTTTACTCAGGTCTATATGCACGGGCATAGGATTGCCATCATAACTTCGTTCATCAAGTAGGACACTTGCCCAAAACGAATACATCACAGGCATATGACTCACCCAATCTACTTTGGCTACATCACTAAAAATGTGACCTATGATTTCATTGGTTTTTACTTTTTCGTAAAATGTATTTATGAGCAATTCAATGTCTTTTCTTTGGCTTATATCGGGTTTCATCTATAGGATATCTTTGTAATACAACCAATATAAAATCTATTCGTTCAATAAGTCTTGGAAAATGTAGCCATTGTGTTGACAAATCTTGATTTTGCTTTGTAACTAATGAGCTAAATTTGTTTCTCCATAAAGACTCCAATATTTTATGGTAAAACCCAGCTTTCTCAAAATATAATATGTTAAGTTTTTATAGCCAAGGCAGCGAATACCCATCTTAAGGACTCTTATTATGGAGAACGCATTTTAAAACAACTAATACCCACAAAAAATGAAAACAGTTCAACACTTATTTTTAGCAACATTTTTGGTCATTTGGAATGTTTCACTTCTTTTTGGTAGCGATGGAAATCCATCAAAAATAACATCTGAACCAAAGGAAGAAGTAGTTTGTAGTATTTCAGATTTTGTGGTGACAGGTTCTGCCTGTACTGGTGAATTAATTGATTTAAGCTTTTCTTTTAATGGGGTAGATTTTGGACTAAATGGGTACACATTTGGAGTGGTAGGGGATTGGTCAAATGAATATACTCTTGGCGATGAACAGGTCATTACTTTAATTGCTTTATGTAATGAAAATTATGAGTTTTTTATTTATGATAACGACAATCCCAACTGTATGGCTACCTTTAACTATGGTTCTGTATGTTGTGAATGTGAAATAAATATTGAAGTACTTCAAGGTTCATGTAACGATGGAAGTTTAACCACAACTTTTAGCATCAATGAAAGTGCGGGATCATGTACAAATTATAATCCTAGTCTTCAAGTAAATGGTACAGCCGTCCCTTTTGATTATAATAGGAATACAGGTTTGTACGAAACTGAAGATATTATTTCTAGCGAAGAGTTTATCACATATGTAATTTGTACTGAAGTACCTGATTTGAATGAATGTTTTGAGTACGTTTTGCCAAATCCATGTTTTACGTCTATTGGTGATTTTACCGCTGTCATAAATACTGCATCATGTGTAGATGGTACCATGGCAATCCCTTTTAGTTTTACAGGCGAAAATTTTGGTTTACAAGGATTTACCATAAACACAAGCATAGGCATTAGTCAATCATACATGCCTGGTGATGTGTTTGAATTAATACTTCCTGCCGCATGCAGTGAAGCTGTATTGTTAACAATAGTTGATGATGCCAATCCAAATAATTTTTCAGAATATCAGTTAGGTATTGTTTGTTGTCCATGCGGTCCCATTTATGCAGCAAGTACAACTCAATGTCTTAATGAATCATTTATTGTGAATATTGATTTTGGAAATGACGAACAATCTTGTGGCGCAGGCGAATGGACGCTTGCTATAGGAGACCAAGAAGTAGCACTATACGAAACGAATACAGGATATGCTTCATCAGCTTTATCAAGTAACGATACGTTAATATTATTGACCTTGTGTAGTGTCGTTCCTGGTGGTCAAGAATGTTACCAAGACACACTAGTAAATCCATGTTTCCAAACGACAAACACAGATTCGTGTCAGCTTACAAGTTTTGTTGTTACATCAGATATCAACTCATGCAGAGGTGAGATCATAGATTTGAACTTTAGTTTCGTGGGTACTTCATTTGGCACAAATGGATATACCGTCAGTTCAAATACTGGATTTAGCCAGACATTTAGCCTAGCAGATACTACTTTGATTACATTACTTGCAGACTGTGACGAAACGCTTATTTTTACCATTAGAGATAACAATGATTCACTATGTATAGCAGTCGATACAATAGCAGCATTGTGTTGCCCGTGTGAACCATCATTTACTGTGAACGCTAGTTCTTGTGTAGGGAATAGTTTTAACCTTAATTTCGTTTTAGACAGTATCAGTGGTTCATGTATCAATTATGATTGGTCCCTTACAGTCAATGGGGATACTATAGACTTAAGTCAAACCAATACAGGATTTATTGCCACAGGTATTCAGAGTTCAGACTCATTGATTATTTATGAGCTGTGTACTTTGGTCCCTGGCTTACCAGAATGTTTCATCGATACACTAATAAATCCATGTTTCCAGTCCACAAATACAGATAGTTGTCAGCTTACAAGTTTTGTTGTCACATCAGACATCAATTCTTGCAGAGGTGAGATCATAGATTTGAACTTTAGTTTTGAGGGTACTTCATTTGGTACCAATGGATATACGATCAGTGCTAATAATGGATTTAGCCAATCTTTTAGCCTAGCAGATACTACTTTGTTTACATTAATTGCAGACTGTGACGATACGCTTATTTTTACCATTAGAGATATCAATGATTCACTATGTACGGCAGTCGATACAATAGCTTCATTGTGTTGTCCTTGTGAACCATCTTTTTCAGTAAATGCTAGTTCTTGTGCAGGAAATAGTTTTAACCTTAATTTCGTTTTAGGCAGTATCAGTGGTTCATGTATCAATTATGATTGGTCCCTTACGGTCAATGGTGATACTATCGACTTAAATCAAACCAACACTGGATTTATTGCCACAGGTATTCAGAGTTCAGACTCATTGATTATTTATGAGTTATGTACCTTAGTGCCTGGCTTACCAGAATGTTTCATCGATACTTTAGTAAATCCATGTTTCCAGTCCACTAATACAGATTCTTGTCAGCTTGCCAGTTTTGTTGTCACTTCAGATATAAATTCTTGCAGAGGTGAGATCATAGATTTGAACTTTAGTTTTGATGGTACTTCATTTGGCACCAATGGATACACCGTCAGTTCTAATACTGGATTTAGCCAAACATTTAGCCTGGCAGATACAACTTTGTTGACATTACTTGCAGATTGTGACGAAGCGCTTATCTTCACCATTACAGATGCCATTGATGGACTGTGTACAGCAGTAGATACAGTAGCAGCTTTGTGTTGTCCGTGTGACCCACTTTTTATAGTGAATACCAATACTTGTGAAGGGGATAGTTTTAGCATTAATTTCGTCATAGAAAGTAACAATGGATCATGTATCAATTATGATTGGTCCCTTACGGTGAATGGAGAGGCTTATGACATAATTCCAACCAACTTTGGTTATACTGCCACAGGCATTCAAAGTTTGGACTCATTGATCATTTACGAATTCTGTACTTTAGTTCCAGGTTTACCAGAGTGTTTCACTTTGACAGCAGTGAATCCTTGTTTTGAAACCATAGTTTCTGTCAAAGAAACACAAATATCAGACTTGGTACGCGTCAATATGATCCATGGTCAACAAATCACTTTGGACAGTAAATACGATCAGCCATTGCAAGTTTTTGTGTATAATGTGAATGGTCAACAAATGCCGTTTGTACCTATTTTAGGTCCATTACAATCGATGACATATGATATTACTACTTGGCCAGCAGGACTGTATATTCTGAAAGTATCATCTAGTAAATTTACATCTTCGATGAAACTTATGAATGTCAGATAGATATTGGAGTTTCTATTGGAGTTGTAAACTTGTTTGCAACATGACTTGGTAATTAGTTTTACAAACTTGTTTGTCTAGTTTCTAAAAACCCAAGCACAGCGTTAAACAGAAAGACTCTATTTGTAGCTAATAGTAATAGTATTAAAGATATTTTTGTGAATTTCATCAAACTCTGCTAAACATTCTTTTGTCCACACTGTTCCCCTTCTTTTTTATGGAAACAAAGGACATAGATAGAATCGTAGAAATGGCGTGGGAAGATCGCACACCATTCGAAGCCATCGAAATACAATTTGGTATCTCGGAATCGCAGGTCATCGCCATCATGCGCAAAGAATTGAAGAGATCGAGCTTCAATCTTTGGCGAGCACGTGTACATAGTGGTGTAAGCCAAAAACATAGTAAAAAACGAAACCCAGAAATCTCTCGTTTTAAATGTACTTTGCAACGTACCATTTCCATGAATAAGATCAGCAAACGATAGTGGATAATGTCACTATTCCACGAAGTC
Organism: Saprospiraceae bacterium; assembly: GCA_035299145.1. Lineage (GTDB taxonomy): Bacteria > Bacteroidota > Bacteroidia > Chitinophagales > Saprospiraceae > OLB9. The sequence continues at coordinate 23,192 of DATGWZ010000015.1, read as the reverse complement.
TGCATGTCAAAGAAGCCATTTCCATTGTTTGGTTCAAAAGAGATCTTCGACTGTATGACCATGAACCATTATTCTTAGCACAGCAATCACAACTTCCCACTTTATTACTTTATTGTTTTGAGCCGTCAGTCATGCAGTATGATGATAGCGATGTACGTCATTGGAGATTTGTATACGAATCCATTGTGGACCTAAACCAAAGGCTTTCGGCCTTCAAAACGCAAATCCAAGTTTGTCACAATGAAGTGATCGATGTACTTGATTCACTAAAGAATCATTATGACATCAAACATATCTACTTACATCAAGAGACTGGAAACAAAGTTACCTACGATAGAGATTTGGCTGTGCAGAAATTCTGTGTTGACCACAACATTATTTGGAAAGAATCGCTCACGAATGGTGTAGTCCGCAAGCTAAAATCTAGGAAAAATTGGGAGTTACGATGGAAAGAAACCATGTCAAAACCAATCATAAAAGATGATCTATCAAACATCAACTTTTTATCATTACATCCATCTGTCAAAGTAGCCATCAAAGGTCTAGAATTACCATCTGAACTGACAATTCGTAATGAAAATTTCCAACAAGGTGGAGAGACCATCGCATGGAAATATCAGCGTAGTTTCTTACAAGACAGATATCCCACATATTCGAAACATATCTCCAAACCTGAGCTGAGTCGCCGAAGTTGTAGCAGACTCTCGCCATATCTCACCTATGGCAATATCAGTATGCGAGTAGTCTATCAAGCGACCATGGAGCGTTACCCAACAGCAACAAACAAACGTGCGTTGTCCAATTTTATATCCAGACTTCATTGGCATTGTCACTTCATACAAAAGTTTGAAGATGAATGTACTATGGAATTTTTTCCTGTCAATAGAGCATACGATGACATGATCAAACCGCGCAATGAAGTCCACATCATCGCATGGCAATCAGGTCAGACAGGCGTACCTATCATTGATGCATGTATGCGATGTCTTGTCGCAACAGGTTACATTAATTTCAGAATGCGCGCTATGGTAGTTTCTTTTTTTGTGTTTAATTTATGGCAAGATTGGCGAGATTTGCACTTCTTAGCAAGACAGTTTCTAGACTATGAGCCAGGAATTCACTATCCCCAAATACACATGCAGTCAGGCATCACAGGTGTCAACACCATCCGAATATATAATCCCATAAAAAACTCCATAGATCATGACGAAAATGGTGTTTTTATCCAAAAATGGGTACCAGAATTGGCAGAAATTCCCCTATCCTTCATCCACGAACCATGGAAACTGAGTATCATGGAACAACAGCTTTATGGCTTTGAGTTAGGTCGAGATTATCCTGCACCAATAGTAGATATAGAAGCAAGTCGTCAGAGAGCAGCAGACATCGTATGGAGCTTCCGAAAATCTGATGACGTCAAAGCTGAAGGCAAACGCATCCTAGCCAAACACACCAATGCAAAGGGGAAGTTTACGGTGCATAAAAAGCAATAAGGAGAAATGGTGAATTATTGGAATTGCGGATTTACGAAAATAAAGAAACGTTTTACTTTATGGGTAATTGAATTAAATCTTCTTTGAACTCATTTCGTAAAATTAATGTTTCTATGAGGTAAATGAGTTTTTAAATAGCAATTGCCAAAAAAATAAACAGAAAATGTCCATTACAGAACTAAAAGAATCAGTGATCCAAAAATTAGAAGATGTAGGAGAGCCTGTATTAAAGGATGTTTTAGAACTCATTAAATTTGAGACATCTACCGAAGTTTACAAAGTCAATAACTTAGAAATGGAATCCATTGAGAAAGGTCTTCGGCAAATTGCTAATGGAGAAATTATTACACATGAACAGGTCAATGAAGAGACAGCAAAATGGCTAAAAAAATAGTTTGGTCACTGCAAGCAAACGAACAGAAAAATGAGATACTTTCTTATTGGTTTCATAGGAATAAATCTTTAGAATATCCAAGAAAGCTTAATAATTTACTAGTTTCTGCGATCTATTTAATAGCTGAATTTTCTTACCCTAGGGTACTAACTGATATTGATGGTGTGTTTGTTAAAATCGTTAGAGACTATAAAATCTTTTACCAAGAAGATTTATTTTGCATTTATATTATTTCCATTTGGGATGCCCGACAAGATCCTGAAGATCTAAAAAGGATATTAAAATAAGTCATACTTCCGTTTGTCTTAGCATCTTGCTAAGATACAATATCACAAGGCTTCAAGCCTTATTATATAGGCATTTTGTGCCCTTGTAGTTATTGTTTGAACCAATTTTACCGCCGAAACTTTAGTAAATAATCCTTATTTGACTACATTTGCGGCATGAATCAGCATTGTTTTATAAGTCTAGAACACATTAGGAAAGATTACGATTTACCTGAGAAATTCACGTTTCCATTTAGTTACGAACCGCATCCTTTGGCTATTTATGCTGTCGAAGACTTAAAATGTCGTATAGCAACCATTCATGATCGTGATAATCCTGATGAAAAATATGCCACAAGGCAAGGTGTTGGCAAAATGTTTGGTGTGTTAATCGTAACTGATAGAGATAATAAGCTTGGTTACTTAAGTGCTTTCTCAGGCAAATGGGGCGAATTAAATCATTATGAAGGTTTTGTGCCACCGATTTTTGATACGTTAGACCCTTCTGGATTTTACAAAATTGAAGAGGCCGAAACTAATGTCATCAACCAAAAAATATGCGATATCGAAAACTCTATCCAATATCTCGAAGCGAAATCAAATCTTGAAAAGATCAAAAAAGACGCAGAATTCAACATAAAAAACCTTAAGACACTCATAAAAACTGAAAAAGCTATTAGAGCACAAAAAAGAATAGATTTCAAGTTGTTATTGCAAGATTCAGAACTTGAAAACGCTTTAAAATCCCTTGATAATCAAAGTATAGTGCTCAGTTATCAACTCAAACATTGTCAAGAAAATAATAATATTGCTTTAAGTGCAGCAAACGATTCACTGCAATATTTTGAGCAGCAGATAAATGAATTGAAATCGGCACGTAAAGCCAAATCTGGCTTACTCCAGAAAAGATTGTTTGAATGTTATAACTTCCTTAATGCTCGTGGTGAAACCAAAAATTTAATAGACATATTCGGTATTACAGACGAAACTACACCACCTTCAGGAGCAGGAGAATGTGCAGCCCCGAAATTATTACAATTTGCATTTGCCCATCAGCTAAAACCAATTGCAATGGCAGAGTTTTGGTACGGAAACAGTCCTCAATCTGAAATTCGCAAACATGGATTATATTATCCTGCTTGCAACAGCAAATGTAAGCCCATACTTGCCCACATGCTAGGTGCGACAGAAACGGATCTAAATCCAATGTTGATCAATCCTGCTTTTGGTAGGGATCTACCTGTAATATATGAAGATGCTCAAATCATCATAGTCAATAAGCCAACCGAATTTTTGTCGGTGCCAGGGAAAGAAATAAGTGACTCTGTTTACACACGCATACTGGCAGCTTATCCAGACATTACAGGACCTGTCATCATTCATAGACTTGATATGTCCACTTCTGGCATTATGATACTTGCACGTGACAAAGACAGTCATTTTCATATCCAAAACCAGTTTATTCGTCATAAGATCACTAAAAAATATATTGCCCTTCTAGACGGAATTGTAAAATCTGAAGCGGGGACAATAAATCTTCCTCTCCGTGTGGACTTGGATGATCGACCTCGTCAAGTAGTTTGCCATACATACGGTAAGGAATCTATTACTAAATGGGAACGCTTAGAGATCAAAAAAAATCAAACGCGTGTGGCCTTCTATCCACAAACTGGCAGAACCCATCAGCTTCGGGTTCATTCGGCACATCAATTGGGGCTGGGAATTCCTATAGTAGGTGATGATCTGTATGGGGCACGCGCTGATAGGCTATTTTTGCACGCAGCAGCGATCAGTTTTATCCACCCAAGTACAAAACTAAAAATGAATATCGAAATTGATGCCCCATTTTAGTGGAAAATGGCACAACCTAATATTGTTAGTAAGTTTTATTTAGCTTGACAAAACATTTATTCACAAAAACTTGAATTATGACACAGAAAACTTTCGTATCGAAGGCGACACAATGACATTTTGGAAATAAACTGTTATTCCCACACTTCACAAAACATCCTTCCATTTCCATTGTTCTCCATCCCTATCCAAATAAGAAGTGTTTTGCAAAACGTAAAAAAATCTGATCTCCCAACCAAAATTTGCATCGTGTGCGGAAGGCCATTCACTTGGCGTAAAAAATGGGAAAAGGTATGGCATGAAGTCAAATATTGTAGCGATAGGTGTAGAATGCATAAAAATAAGACGTCATGACTATAGGTATCGTTTTCCCACACCAACTTTTCGAACAAAATCCATTGATTTCATCTTGTGATCAAATTTACATCATAGAAGAGTTTTTGTTTTTCAGACAGTATCGCTTTCACAAACAAAAGATTGCTTTCCATCGGGCTAGCATGAAGTTTTATACCGATTTTCTACAAGGGAAAGGTGCCGAAGTAATTTACATAGATGCACATTCAGAACTTGGAGATATTCGGAAGTTATTGCCTTATCTCAAAGCCAATAATGTGCATGAAGTCGTTTATATAGACGCGACGGATAAGTGGTTAGACAAACGAATGTCTAGGGTTTGTTACGAATTAAAATTAGCTATTACCAAACTTCCATCACCTTTATTCATCAATACACCAGAAGAAATAGATACTTATTTTGCCAATAAAAAGCGATTTTTCCAGACTGATTTTTACAAACATCAGCGCCAAAAAAGAAATATCCTATTGGATGCAGCGGGAAATCCTAATGGTGGAAAATGGACTTTTGATGATGAAAATAGACTCAAATATCCAAAGGACAAAACACCACCTAAAACAACTCCCATTACCCAAAATAATTACTACCAAGAAGCCATTACCTACACAGATAAACATTTTGGTGATCATTATGGAAAGGTGAACACTGACTTCCTATTTCCCACAACATTTGACGAAAGTAAAGCCTGGCTCCAACTATTTTTTAAAGAACGATTTGCAGAGTTTGGAGCTTACGAAGACGCCATCGTAGCCAAGGAAGTGGTCTTGCATCATAGTGTATTGACTCCAATGCTAAACGTTGGTCTTTTGACGCCACAATTCATTATAGACGAGACGATAAAATATGCTGGCGCTCATAATATTCCCATCAATTCTACAGAAGGTTTTATCAGACAAATCATCGGTTGGAGAGAGTTTATCAGAGCAGTATACCAACTGAAAGGTACCCAAGAACGCAATCGAAACTATTGGGGATTTACCCGCAAAATACCTGAATCATTCTGGCAAGGCACCACAGGCATCGAGCCACTAGACATTACTATCAAAAAAGTTTCGGATACAGGATATTGTCATCATATAGAACGATTGATGGTCGTTGGTAATTTTATGCTTTTGTGTGAGTTTGATCCTGATGAAGTGTATCGATGGTTTATGGAGTTGTTTATCGATGCTTATGACTGGGTTATGGTACCAAATGTCTATGGTATGAGTCAGTTTGCAGATGGCGGTTTGATGTCCACCAAACCATATATCAGTGGTAGTAATTACCTGATGAAGATGAGCGATTTTAAGAAAGGTCCGTGGCAAGAAACCTGGGATGCGCTATTTTGGAGATTTATGCATGTACATCGGGATTTCTTTTTACAGAATCCACGTTTAGGTATGTTAGTACGTAGTTTTGACAAGATGCCCATAGAAAAACAAAATGCACTTTTAACAAAAGCAGATAAATTTATAAATACCTTGTAATGAAGTTTTGGAGTTAAGAAAAGGAAAAAGCCTTGTACGCCGCGGCGCAGGGTTCTTTTTGTTAAAGCCTGCCACGACTTTAGCGTGGACAAAAGAACAGTAAGTAAAATTCTCCCACCGATCGATAAATTTTAGTAATTTGCAAATTTTGGAAAGACAAATTAAAAATAACAACTCCGAAACTTAAATACCTTATAATGAATATATTACTTACGGGCGTCACAGGATATATCGGACAGCGACTTCTACCTGTCTTACTCGAGCAAGGCCATCATATGGTTTGTTGTGTGCGAGATGCTCGTAGATTTAAGTACCATAATTACAACAAAAATGACATCACCGTCATAGAAGTTGATTTTTTGAATCCCGAAACGCTAAAAGCCATACCAGAAAACATAGATGTGGCATATTACCTCATTCATTCCATGTCTACGCTGTCAGGTGATTTTGAAAATATGGAAGAAAACTGTGCCCAATACTTTAAAGAAAGACTAGATCAAACCCAAGTAAAACAAGTTGTTTATCTCAGTGGAATTGTAAATGAAGTAGAACTATCTCGCCACTTGACATCCAGAAAACACGTGGAAGATATCTTGTCAGATGCAGATTTTGCTTTGACTACTTTGCGTGCAGGTATCATAGTAGGGTCGGGGAGTGCTTCCTTTGAGATCATCCGAGATTTGGTAGAAAAATTGCCTGCCATGATCACACCAAAATGGCTCAAAACGAGATGCCAACCAATTGGAATAAGAAATGTGATTCAGTTTTTGGATGGTGTTAAAGATAAAACTGAAACTTACGGGCAGACGTATGACATAGGCGGTCCAGATATTCTTACCTACAAAGAAATGCTACTAAGGTTTGCCAAAATCAGAAATCTGAAACGATATATATGGGTAGTGCCTGTCATGACGCCCAAAATCTCATCTTATTGGCTTTATTTTGTCACATCTACTTCTTATGCATTGGCAAAAAACCTTGTCAACAGCATGAAAGTAGAAGTCGTCTGCAAACCCAATAATTTGGCAGAATTGCTAGGCATAACGCTCTTAGATTATGATAAGTCCATCAGATTGGCTTTTGGTAAAATAGAACAAAATCAAGTCATTTCTAGCTGGAAAGATGCCCTGACGAGCGAAACACTTAATAAAGGTATCTCACAATACATCGAAGTACCTGTCAATGGATGTTTTACAGATATTCGCAAAGAAAAAGTGATAGATATCTCTACTACCATGAACAAAATATGGTCGATAGGCGGACAGAATGGTTGGTATTATGGCGACTTCCTATGGGGATTGCGTGGATTTATAGATCAGCTTTTCGGTGGCGTAGGTATGCGTCGTGGTCGAAAGAGCCCCACAGAAATTCATTCAGGTGATGCCTTGGACTTTTGGCGTGTACTTTTGGCAGACAAAGAAGAAAAAAGATTACTCCTTTATGCAGAAATGAAACTCCCGGGCGAAGCATGGCTTGAATTCAAAATAGATGAAAAAAACAACTTGACCCAAACAGCTACTTTTCGTCCTTTAGGTGTGATGGGGAGATTATACTGGTATGCGGTACTGCCTTTTCATGGTTTTATTTTTAATGGGATGATCAAGAAGTTGGTGGGTAGGAAATGAATTTTTAGGACTTGCAATCTTGTCTGCAAATAAATAAAATCAATTGTGAAAATTATTTTATAAAAAACGTATCCGCGTACAACCTTTTCTGACGATATTTGACACTATATAAATGTATCGAATATCTGATGACCTTGGACAATGGAATAAATGAAATTATTGAAAAAGTAAGAGCTCATGATAGGCCAGCTCAAAGTCGTCTGTATGAATTATACAAAAATAGCATTTATACGCTTGCTAAAAGAATCGTAAAAGATGATCAATTGGCAGAACAAGTATTGCAAGACGCATTTATAGAAGTATTTAAAAGTATCCATGCGTTCAGAAATGAATCGACCTTATATTCTTGGATGAGAGTCATAGCTGTCAGGAAATCATTGAAGGTATTGAAGTCATTAGAAAGTGAAATTTTGACTTGGAGAGATGAAATTCCAGATACATTAACTCATGATGCCATAGATCCACCCAATGTAGATGCTGAGCGATTAGAAAATGCTTTTGTGCAGTTAAGTCCAGGTTTTCGAACCGTTTTGACACTTTACTACATAGAAGACATGAGTCACAAGGAAATAAGTGAGTTTTTGAATATTGCTATCGGTACATCAAAATCACAATTACATCACGCTAAAACAAAGTTAAAGGAAATATTAGAATATGGACAATGATAGACAAAAATGGAAAGCATCATTACATAAAATGTCTGGATATCAAGCACCTGATAATCAGGATTTATTTTGGAAAATCCAGCTCAATGATTTACCTACATATACCACAAACAAAGCTTTTGACTTTAGTGATACGCCTACTTCAAAGACAAAAACGAAGCGAATCTCATGGGTAATTTTTGCCATCTTGATAGTATTGTTATTAGTATCAATAATTACAATTATTTATAATGCATCAAATAAAGAAATAGTAAAACCCTTGGAAAACATAACTTTAGACATAGATGAAGATGATCTTATGGATAAAACATTTGAAAGTTTTTGTCACGATTTCCATATAGAATGTGATGACCTTTATGATACAGATATAGCTCAGAGATGGAATAATAATCAGAAATCTTATCAAATGACCTTAGCTGCAATAGCTCAAGTAGGTGAATCAGATTTTTTAAATAGGCAACTCACTTATTTAAGATTAGATCAGACTGAGATGGTCTCAGAAATTATCAATAATATTTAGTTATGAGAAATGTAATAGCAATCATTTTATTGACTCTTGTTTGTTCCCTTTATGGTCAAAATAAAGAATATAAGGCCACTCGAAATGAAAGTCATAAATTCAAGGCCGACAACATTCAAAAATTAGATATAAATGTCCAAAATGCCCACATCACTATAAATGAGTGTTCTGGCGAATATATTCAAGTGAACATCAAAGTAGAAGTCAAAGATCATAATAAATATAATGTCGATAGGGAAATTGATTGGTTAAAATGTGTTACAGAAAAACACAAAAGTGATATTATTATATCTAATTCTATTGTCTTACCAAAAGGTTTGAAACAAAGCCCTCAATGTAAACACATTACTTACATCGAAATATTTATGCCAAAAATAGAATCTATAAAAATCAATCTGAACATCGGAAGTTTATTATTAGACAATCTAAAGAGCGAGATAAACTTCCAAACTAAATTGTGCAAAACTACCTTTTATAATTGCGAACTTAAAGGAGAATTTCATCAGACATTAGGAGAGTCTAATGTTAATAATTGCACCTTGAAGGGAAGTTTTATCTTTGTCAATGTCGTTTCTAAATTAAGTAATATCATGGGAAATCTCGAAATAGATGCTACTGACTCAAAGATAAGTCTATCACAACAAAAGAACGCCTATACCTTTCAATGGGACATACTAAGGTCAGAGATAAATTGGGTGTCTTCACATGCTTTATTACCAAATTTGAAGTTTGAAATGAATGCATCCAGCCTAACGCTGCCTTCATTTATGCAAAAACAAACATCTAAATTGTCATATCATTATGAGAATAAGCAAAACAAAAACTTATTTCATCTGAAAGCACAGAACAGTTTTATCAATATTTACAACAATTAAAATTCCACTTTATGAGAATCCAATTATTGCTATTAATTCTATTTGTGTGTCATATGAATTTGACCAGTCAAGACACTTTAAGTGTAGAAATTGATACTACTGAAGAGCCGGTATTTCTGAATAATTACGATTATTTGCAACTCAATAAAGAAGATGTTTCTCGTATGTGGCTAATAGGCATCGAAGCAGGTGTGGAACAACGTTTATTTTATAAATTTAGTTTTAGAAGCTCTATCAATACTTTTACCATAAGTCCTTACATAAACAGAAATGACTTCATTACAGACATTAATTTCACTTTTGGTGGGATCAGCAGTTTTGTAAATTACTATCCGTTTTCATATTCACAAACTAGCCGAAATACGAATTTGTCTGGTCTGTATTTTGGAGTTGGTTTCGGATTGTACTATGGGAATCAATATGAAAGTACAGAGGGTTTAAATATTGATTCACTTCTGTCAATCTTCAAAGGGGAGCATGAAAATTTTGGACGCAAAACTGCTTTTTCTTACGGAACCATATATACAGTAGGTTATCAGCAAAGAATTTTTAATGTCATGTACTACAATCTACGATTGAATTTTGCAAATCTTAGAGTGAATCAACTTAATCCCGACAATTTTAATACTATTCGTACCAAGTCAAAACTTTACTTACTTCCTGCCATAGATTTAGGGTTTTCATTACATTCGGCGAGAAAAAAATACAATTTTGTTAACTATCAAATGCAAAAGACACATCTGATTAAATTAGATTTTTTAGGATTATTTGAATTTACACCATTCGGAGGTCACGGATTAAATGCTTCATTCGAACAATTATTGGAAAACAAACCTATTTCTTTGATCGGTGGGATTGACTTTAGTTTTTCCAAAGATAGAACTTATTCCGATGAAGAATTCATTGTAGCAAAGGGTTATGATCATTTTAGGAGAACTGAATTGTTTGGTGAAGTGAGATATTACCACAATTTAGAAAAACGAAGATTGGCAGGAAAAGTAGGAAATGGATTTTCAGCCAATTATCTGGCGCTTAATCTTAGTGGGCGACATACCTATACTCGTAAGGAATACGACAATCTTACTTCTACGGAAAAGTTCAATAAATATGGTATAGCACTCGAATTGCTGTACGGCATTCAGAGAGAACTTGGCAAGAATTTGTATATTGACTTTCGTGGTGGTTTGAGACCGATTAATATTACTTTTTCTGAAGAAAATAATACGAAATTTCAATGGCCACAACGTACTATAGGTTTGTTTTTTGGATTTACGAAGTGAAGTTTTGGGTTTGAAAGCTATTTTATTTAGAATATTTTGACTTGTCTATTATTTGTAAATCGTAATCATTCTTTTGTTTCATGGCTCTATTTTTAATGGGATGATCAAGAAGTTGGTGGGTAGATAATTTTTATAAGGTAGAAACATTTAGCTATCGCTTAAAAATTATCCTTAAAGGGGATTCGTCCTATTGATTGTAATAAAAGATAAATTTACTGGTTGATCCGATCAAAGGGCCTTATTGTTTTTTTAATTGAAATAAATCAAAAAAAGGTTTACTTTTGTCTTACAGTAATTGCACTATGCGGCTTTTAGCGACAATTTTAATTATATTTGTTACCATAACGAAGAGTTTTAGCTCTGATAGCATTACAGTATATCTTTTTTTACTGGATGAATGTCGTATTTGTCAGGAGTTGGCCCCAGAGATCAACGCAATTCATGCTGAGTTTACAAAGAAGAATATCGGTTTTATAGGTTTGTTTCCCAATTTTGCTTCTAAGCAAGGTGCTATTGATAAGTTTAAGAAAAAGTACAAGATATCCCTTCAAACACGAACAGATTATTATAAAAAAATAGCAAAGAAATTTAATGCAGAAATACTCCCGACAGCCGTAGTGTTTAATGAAACAAATCAAAAAATCGAGTACATCGGCGCCATCAATGATTTGTTTTATAAACCTGGCAAAAGGAAATCACAAGCCAGAGAACACTATCTGAGAGATGCTTTAAGTAGTGTCATAAAAGGTATTTCACCAGAAATCACATCTACTCAACCCATAGGCTGTTTTATAAATTTTAATGACAATCTTTTAAACCATTAAATAAAATGTTTAGAATACTTCCTTTCATCATTTGCACTTTTTTTATAGCTGAATTTGCTTTAGGGCAAGTCTCATTTAACAAAGATATTGCGCCTATTATTTTTAACCACTGCATGTCATGTCACAGACAAGGTGAGATCGGGCCAATGAGCCTTACCAATTATGAAGAAGTAAAAAACTGGGCATATACCATAAAGTATGTCACAGAACAACGTATCATGCCACCATGGAAAGCAGATCATGATTTTAGTAGGTTTTTGGGCGAAAATTATCTCAATGATGATCAAATCAAAAAGATTTCTGATTGGGTAGATGATGGACTCCAGGAAGGATTAGCTAGTGATTTGCCACAAGCCCCAGTATTTCCTACCAATTCATTACTTGGTACTCCAGACTTGGTGCTTACCTTTAAGAATTCTTATACGCATAAAGGAAATGGGAAAGATGAATATAGGTACTTTGTACTACCTAGTGGACTCGTCCAAAATAAAAAGATAAAAGCCTTAGAGTTGCGTCCTGGCAATACGAAAATTGTACACCATGCCTTGTTTTTTGCAGACCAATCAGGTAAAGCTAGACAATATGATGCACAGACGCCAGAATATGGTTTTTCAGCAGATGATTTTGCAGATTTTGATGCTTTCGAAGTGATCAATAGAGACCAATTTCCTGGTTATGTTCCAGGGCAAAAGCCTAGGTACTTTCCAGATGGTTTGGCACAAGATATGCCTGCCAATAGTGACCTAATAGTTCAGATGCACTATGCACCGTGGAGTGTAGATGAAAAAGACTCTTCCACCGTCAATATATTTTTTGCAAAGTCTAACGAAGTTATAGACCGCACAGTCAAAGGAAAAATAATGCTTCCTTTCGACCTATTGACTGGTGCTAATTCTTTCTTTATATTACCTAATCAGGTAAAGAAATTTGAAGGTGTTTACACCGTACCATTTGATGTAAGTTTGATCGGACTTTCTCCACATATGCATTATCTAGGCAAAGATTGGGAAGTAGTTTTAGAAAATCCTGATGGTACGAAGACAAATCTAATTCGTATCAACGAATGGGATTTTAATTGGCAAGGCGATTACTACTTTAATAAGTATATTTATGCTAAAAAAGGTAGCAAGATCAGGGCAACAGCTACCTATGATAATACATCAAATAATCCAGCAAATCCTACTTCGCCACCTAAATTTGTCACGTGGGGAGAAGGGACAAAAGATGAGATGTACTACCTGCCTATTTTTTATGTTCCCTACAAATCAGGAGATGAAAATATCGTTTTCGGAGAGACAAGCACTTCTGTAAATGATATCAGATCAAAACATATTTCAGGTAAGATTTTTCCAAACCCAATAGCTAGAAATCAAGCTTCTTGGACACAAATAGCATTTAGCATTACTTCAGGCTTTTCTGTCAAAATAGATATTATTGATGCCACGGGTGCAGTTGTACGTAATATTAGAGACAACGAATATTTTGGACAAGGTGATCATTTGATTCATTTAGAAACCCAACAACTTACTAAAGGTACATATTTTGTAAAGATCAGTGGCAATCAAGATCAGCTAGTTATGCCGATGGTTATTTTGGATTGATGGTATTATAAGATAATAGTTCAGCTGAAAAAGTCAGTCTTGCTTAAAAATCCAAATGTTAAACATCAGGTTTATAAGAATACTTTAAGGATAAGAAGTGTATACAACTGACGCACAAAAATAATGTAAGCTAAATGCAAGGGTTTTAATGTTGTTATTTTTATTTCCTTGCATTTAGCTTCAGTTGTTTTAAAGATAAGCATTTAAGTTAACTGTGATTGTGTTTTTTGACAGATCCGATTCATTTTAAACGTTTGTTTTAAATAAAACGGAGAATTGAAGTCTATCATTTATACTTATCATGGACAATTGATCTTTTTTACGGATAATTTACCCTTATTATTCACCTTTACCCTGTAGCAAAAACCATTTGGTGATTTTAAAACTACACCTCTAAGACTATTATCCACATAAACATCTGAACTAATTTCTAATGCGCCAATACCTGATACTGACTGGCATACATTTCCTACGCCATCATTATTTGCATCTGCTTGGTCTGCATTGCTTATCAGCGGACAATTGTCACACGCGTCACCAATGCCGTCATTATCTATATCTTCTTGATCATCATTATAGTCAAAAGGACAGTTATCTACTAAGTCAATAACTTCGTCTTCGTCGCCATCATAACAATATGTTCCTATTATATCCAATAGACTTGAACATTCTGGTCCATTATTATAGATTTGAACTTCTCCCAAAATACGATTTTTTGTGACCAAAGATGCAATCTTACAACAAGCGTTTAGGATAACATTGTCGTAAATGTAGACATTAGAACCCACAATTTTTATATTGTCCAATGCTGAGATGTTCGTTAAAACATCATTACTTATTAAGTAAAAAGTATTCTTGACGGTGTTTAGATTATCAATACCATCTAAACTTACTAATGATGCATTGTCTGATATGACTAGTTCGTCTAACTGACTGATAGATGGAAGCCCTTGTAAGTTTGTCAAAAGAGGATTACCAATCACATTTAAAGAACTTATTTTTAAAGTCGGAGGTAAATTTAAATTAGCCAATGTGTTGTTTCCGCCAATAAGCAAAGTTTTTACACTAGCTAATGATGATAATCCTGATAATGTTGTTAAGTTAGGAAGATTGTTTATGTAAAAATAACTAGACACAGTATCCAAATTTGAAAGGAAATTTAAATTTGAGTTTTGCAGCCCAGTTATTTCTATCAAATCAGTTTTGTTTAAAGAACTAAAGGCATTCGCACCTGAAACTTGTAATCCCGGACCTGTTGTCAAATAACTTATTAATTTTAGAAGCTTTAAAGTCTGAATTTGTGAAAATGAATTTCGAATATCTACTTGCTGACCTACAGTAATGGTATCTGTGGTTGTTAAAGCATTAAATCCATCTAAAGTTGCCAAATTGTCATTGTTGTAAATTTCTATTTTGTAATTTACTTTCGTGAGATTATTAAACCCAGACAATTCAGTAACACCTGTATTAGCTATCAAAAGACTTCTTGTGACATGCTGAAGGTTTGGGAAGATGTTTGGCTGGTTTAAAGTTGTATTTACAATATTGAGCAACCCGTTTATCTTTACGATATTTGAAAGCGCATTCAAGTTAGTGATGTTTCCTTGAATATAAACATTCCCCATTATTTCAGTACATCCTGGGTAGTTTATCGCAAATGCATCTACTTCTGCTTGATTATTAAAAATGATTCCACCTGGTAAACAACTTTGACTTGTAAGTGGTGAAACTAAGACAATGTAAAATATACAGATGATAAGTTTTAATGTTTTCATTGGGTTGTTTTGTTTGTTAAATAATACTTTTATTTGTTACGTTAATTATGGTTTTACTACTATGTTTAAGTGATGTTTTTTCTTAAATGGTTGCTTTGTTACTTATATAAATTTTGAATAGTTCATATAGCCTTCAGATTTGCGATCATCTGCTGCATTAGTTGGATAATTAGATATCATTATGTTTCACTTCGAGCTTCTTTCATTTTGTAATATTTATTGCTTTCTGTTATTCATGTAAAAATTAATTAGCTCTATATTTATATGGTTTGAGTCGGTCATTGCTGATAGTTAAATGACATGGTTGCTACTTTTTTGGATATCCTATTGACCAGTCTTTTTGGAGTTAAAACGACCATACTTTCCCCGAATCCAAGTATCTCTCTTTCTAGCTCAAAGTTGAGTTGTACCTTTAAGTTTAATACAATACTTCCATCATCATTTCTTTCCATAACTTCCTGACTATGGTGCAATGGTTTGGTTTCTACATAAGGCGCATTACTAGCATCTACCCAAATCTTAACATTTTCTGTTCTCACGTTTAGGCTCACTGACACACCTATGACATCTCTGAAATAGTCATCTATTGAACTTATTTGCGATGGCTTGTATTGGGTCTTATTATCCACTTCTATGGCTATTATTCTATCAAGCGCAAGATTTAGTATCGTATCTGCCTTCATACCGAATAGGAACCAACGATTTTTATATTCTTTCAGCCACCATGGATGAAAAGTGATAACATTTGCAGATTCAGCTTTAAAAGATTTATAAGTAATGGATAATACCTTTTTCTCCTGAATGGCTTTGTACAATACATCTAGATAATGAATGCCAGTAAGTCTTTCGTTTTTTTCAAAGTGAATGATAGATGGCTGTTTTTTGGAATTGCTATAAACATGATCTTCGAGTTTTTGCACCACATCATTAAGATTATTAAAATGTTCGAATCCTTTAAACTGCTTTAATAGTTCTACTGCTTCGGACATCTGTTGCATATCAGCATGAGAGATTGGCAGATTGGTAATGCTATATGTTGGGTCTTCGTAGGTATAATATTTTTTGTCAACTACGATGATAGGCGCATTATAGCCGAGCTTATCGCTACGCATCATTTGGATGTCGTATTGTATGGTTCGTATGGATGCACCTTTGGAGATTCCTTCATATTCGTAGAGTGCATCGCTGACTTTATCTACGAGCAAATCAAGTGTCCATTTTCGTTGGCGATTGCGAAAACAATTGTCTAGTACTTTGTATCGGATGAGCGCGTTTTTGTTTATAGGCATGGTGGTAAGATTTTGTGCTCACAGATAACACGGATTGCACAGATTTTTATTTTTTAATATTTCATTTTCCCATCTGCGAAATCTGATAAATATCGCTTTAGCGGTACAAGTTCTGCGAGAGATTTTTTAGCTCACAAATAACACTGATTGCACAGATTTTTATTTGTTTTATAAATATTTCATTTTCCTATCTGCGAAATCTGAGAAATCCGCGAGGGTATTATTTTTGCTCGCAGACTGCACTGATTACACAGATATTTATTTTTTAATCAATATTTCATTTTTCATCTGCGAAATCTGATAAATACCGCTTTAGCGGCACAAGTTCTGTAAGAGAATTATTTTGGCTCTTAGAGTAAATGGATCGCACAAATTTATATATGACAATCACTCTGACTTTTTGTACTGCTTTGTGTTTATGATTCTGATAATACTTTCTTTATCTATGATGGATTCGTCATTGAAATTTACCAAAATTCCAAGCTTCTTTTTAGTCAATCTTAGGTAGGTTAATAATTGTTTTTTATGCGTATTGGAAAGTGTTTCAACAGATTTTATCTATAAAATTAATTCATCCTCTACCAAGATATCTATTCTAAAGCCTAAACCTAGATCTCTGTTTTTATACATGGCTTTAACGTCCTTTTGGCTCTCAGCCTTTAGTCCTAATAGTTCAAGTTCTATCAACATGGCAGCTTCATAAACACTTTCGAATAGTCCAGGACCTAATTCATTATGCACATTGAAGACTGCTTTTCTCACGATGTAAGAAATGTCATTTAGTCGTTCCATTTTTAAAATTTAAGGTTATACAATATTATAATTTTATATTTTACATCATCTGCGAAATCTGCGAATTCTGCGAGAGAATATATAGAGCACACAGATAACACTGATTACACAGATTTATATTTTTACTTCATTGCCAAAATCTGATTAATACAGCTTTAGCTGAATAAGTTCTGCGAGAAAAAATGCTCTCAGATATTAAGGATATAAAATACTATTACAAAATTAATAAATTTATTTATCTACGCATAATGACTGCGCAAATAATAGTTCAACAGTTGAAGATTCAGAAAAAATACAACTTAATGATACTACACAAATAAAGGTATTTAAATCTAAATTTTAGTACAATTTATGGTCTTCATTATTTCAAGTTTTTACACAAGAATGATCGCTATTTAGATCAAAATCTACGAATAATAGATAGTCCCTTACACTTAATACTCACAGACATTGCTTGTGTATTATATAAATAGTTTTGTATTGAAATTTTTAATAAACCTTTTAAATAATAACAAAATGAACTCAAGTAAAGCGTCCGTAGAAAGC
Source organism: Saprospiraceae bacterium (assembly GCA_035299145.1). Lineage (GTDB taxonomy): Bacteria > Bacteroidota > Bacteroidia > Chitinophagales > Saprospiraceae > OLB9. Next base: position 5,573 of record DATGWZ010000015.1, on the reverse strand, counting down.
CAAAGCGTCAATGTGAAAAATCATCAAAAAAGCAGATATTTTATCCATGCAAAATATAAGTCAAAACTACAGCGAATGGTAGTTTTGATACACTTATTTTTATTGGCATTGCTAGTGCTGTTTATTAATTCTTGTAATTCTGGATCAAAAATCACAAAGGCAAAAGAAAATAATAATGAAAACACAAAAGAAGACATTACCCATGTTATTTGTGAAAACGAACCATCAGATATACCACTCCCTAAAAAGAAGAATATTTATCTCACCTTTGACGATGGACCCAATAAAGGTACAATGAATGTTTATGCTTTACTTGAAAAAAGAACACTTCCAGCTACGTTTTTTGTTATTGGGTCACATATTTTTGGTACTAAAAAACAAACAAATGACTTCAATACCCTGCGGAATTCCAGGTTTTGTGAACTAGCAAACCACACTTATTATCATGCGCACAATAGATACATAGATTTTTATAAAAATACAGATAAAGTGTTAAAAGACTTTCAGCTGATGGATGATTCACTTGGCATTTTACAAAATATCATCCGCACACCTGCTAATAACTCTTGGAGAACATGCAATATCAATTATGATACGAATAAAAAAATAAAAAAAGCTGTAGATACTTTATTTGCGCATGAATACAAAGTCGTAGGTTGGGATATCGAGTGGAAGCTAGGTAAAGATAAATTGTTCACAAAATCTGCAGTAGAACTTGCCAGTGAAATAGATCAATACATAAATGAAAACAAAACCCTCACAGAAAATGAAGTGGTCATCTTACTCCATGACCAACATTTTGTAAAAACAGAAAATATAAATCAGTTAGATTCGCTTTTGGGTATTTTAGTTTCAAATGAAAACTATGATTTTAAAAAGATAAGTCAGTATCCGAATCTCTGATTTAAAATTATTTTGAAAATTTTTATAAATAATTTTTACTACGCAAAAAGACTGCGTACCGTGCTTTTACCTTTGCATCGTCAATGATGATAAAGGAACAAAAAGTTGTTCAAAAGTAATTGTTTAGGTCTAAATCCCAGAGGGATGTGATGTTTTTAGCGATGGATGCAATCCGTCGCTAAAGTAAAGTCACAACCCCATTTTTGGCGGCATTTTTGCCTGAAAGAAGCAAAATATGGTGCCAAAAACAACTAAGTTATCAAATTTTTATATCACAGCAATGTGTCGAAGAAGTCGCTTTTCTATCTGTACAAGTCCATAGTTGAGAGTTTCTGTATAGCTACATAGTGCAATGATGATTGTATTCTGACGAGTAAGATGTCAAGTGGCGCATAATTTGCGGGTCATGGGTTCGATTCCCGTTTCGGTCAAAAACCGAATAGCTCAGAAGGTAGAGCAGCAAACCATGAATGGCAGGTTCGAATCCTGCACTATCCACCACGATAGTTAGTGTAGTTGGTTAACACACCGGATTTTAGTTCCGTTTTTTTAAGCACTTTTGCACATGACGAATACATTCCGCCTAAAAAATCTTTGGATAATCAAGGTAGTCTGTACATCACTTTGAAATCATAGCACGAAAAATCTCCGTCAGCAAATCATAAACGATGGCCAATTAAATGGATGAAAATCTATTGATAAAAGTCTCAAATGATAGCTGATCACAATGACTCTGACGATGATTCCGTAATGTGTGGACGAATGTATTCTGATTGTGCATTTTTTAATTGTATGTTTTTTAGTAGTAATTTTTAAATATTTTCAAAAATGAAAAAAGTAGTTGTAAACACCAATTGTATCGGTTTGATCTTCAAAAACGGAGAACTCAGCCAAGTATTAAATCAAGGTATTTATTGGATGATGCCTTGGACAGAAGTCAGTATTTATGATATGGCGAAACAATTTCCAATAGATATCAATGCAGAAGTGCTGAGAATAAATAAGGAATTTGAAACCAAAACCATCCTAATAGATGTGGCTGACAATCAAATGGTGTTTGTTTACAAAGACAAGGTGTATCATCGACTTTTGACGCCGGGAAAATATTTTTTTTGGAATAATGAGATCAATACCTACCAATTTAAAACGGCAGATTTGTCCAAAATTGAGATAGAATCAGATATCGACAAAAAAGCATTGATGAATCTTTCTGGTACATATGTGCGAGCGTATAAATTGGAGAGTTTTGAAAAGGGAATTCTTTTTGTAGATGGCGAAATGAAACAAACCCTAGATGCAGGAACATATATGTATTGGAAAAACGCGATAGATATTTCGGTGCTAAAGACAGATATGCGTCTCATCAATATGGAGATCCTAGGTCAAGAAATATTGACCAAAGATAAAGCGCAGTTACGATTGAATTTTACCTTGCAGTACAAAGTGACAGACATCATCACAGCATTGGTAGAGAACAAGGAGTTTGAAAAACAACTCTATGTCATCATGCAATTGGCGATCCGTGAGTATGTAGGCAAATTGACCTTCGACGAATTGATGGAAACCAAAGAAAATCTGTCAGAGTTTGTCTTAAACGATGTCGTAACGAAAGCCACTGACCTTGGTGTAGAAGTAAAATCTTGTGGTTTAAAAGACATCATCTTGCCAGGAGATATCCGTGAAATCATGAACCAAGTATTGATCGCCGAAAAACGTGCACAAGCCAATATCATCACACGTCGTGAAGAGACCGCTTCTACACGCAGCTTGCTCAATACCGCAAAATTGATGGAAGACAATACCATGTTATTCAAACTCAAAGAGATGGAATACGTGGAGAAAATCGCTGACAAAATCAGTCACATCACCTTGTCTGGCAGTGGTCAGATTGTAGATCAGTTGAAGCAGATATTTGTAAAGTAACTATTGGCAGAGACATTTTTTAATAAGTGTCTCTGCTATTTTTACAATCCGGTAGCTTAAAAGGAAAAGCTGTGGTAAAATCCAGAGCCATGGAGTGTAAGGATATTCCTGTCTGACCTGAGAAGACAGATAGGTAGAATTTACAGTTGCACCGAACATCACAAGAGTGTCAGTAGGGAAGCGTATTTACAGCCTTACTATCCGCCGAAAGGCGGAGATACGGGTTCGAATCCCGTTCGGATTGCTATTTTTTATTTCTGAAAAAATTTAATAGTAAGATCAAATATAGGTTCTTGATATTTCTTACAAAATAAATTTAACAAACTTTAGTAAATTTGGCAAAACAACAATTATTTTTTTGTATATTTGTACTAGATATTGGTTAGATTCTAAAACAAAAAAAACTAAAAATGGTCGTAAAACAGAAAAATTACTCTTTTCAGTGTATTGATAAAAAAATCTCTTATTTGCATTTCATGCTTTGCATAGTTCAAAAAGGGAGAAAACCTTTAAAATTTTAAATGAATTGGTTCCAGTGACGATGAAAAGAAGATGAAGTGAATAAAGAATAGAAATATTTTTTCAATTACTCTTAGATAAGAAGAAATTTTTAACAAAAAATGTTTAATGTGGAACTTAATACATCAAGTTTAATTATTATTTCAAGTTATAAAAAGCGATTTGGCGATTGCTATTGTAAAACTAATGGCTACGACGATGCATTGTCACCATTTGGTGAACTTTTTGATAGCATCACACGTAAGTTGTCAAAAAGGGAATAAACAGATTGTATATTAAAGTACTACAAAGTCACTAAAAAGTTAATTTTAGATTCTTAACCTTAGATTGTATATCAATGCACAGGAACTTTCTAATTGTTCGTTAATTAACTATATTATATTTAATACCCAAATCATAAAAAAAAATGTTTATAAAAGTTAAAACATGTATTTATATTCGTGTAAGTGCTTATTTCGAAAATTTTTATTATAATAATCCAATACCACAAGATAGTAGGACTAGTTATTCAAATTTTATTTCAAGCCTAAAACGTAAATAGTTAATACTTAATGGAGTTAAAATTGCCTTAGGGAAATCATTGTTTAATTGATTAAATATTAAAATATTTAAGTTAAATATGTCTTTTAATTTCAATTAATTAATCTTATCAGCAATAATTACTTTTATCTTTATTTACTATAGATAGTTATTTAGGTACTTTTTTCTAGCAGCTTCCATAATATTTGTTTTATAGTCATCTGTAATATCGATTAATCTTTCTTCTTTCACATCTTTTAATCCTTCTTTGATCAATGAAATAGTTTGATGATCCCATTGTTCAACCTGAAATTTTTCATTCAATGCATATTGAACGACCTGTTCAGCATTTTGAAATTCACCATTCTCTATGAGTTTGGCGATATATTCATCATAAGGACTTTCTAGCGTGATTTGCATTTTATGATTACTTTGGATTTTAAACAAATGGGAAAAGAAATAAGTTTCAATTGTTATAAATACTAGATGAAGGCCAAAATATTAGATAGATTGTCTGATTTGGTGACTGAACATCAAAATTAGTTTTTAAAAATACTCTAAATTAAGAACGGTGCAATAAAATTTACCGCACCATTCTTTTACATCATTCATTTATACGACTGCCACAATATCTGCTACATTGTAACTCCCATCTTGAAGCATGTAGTCAACATTATTTACCGTTTGATAGAAGACAATGGATAGCACAAAAACACTAACGCCATCACCTTGTGGAGCTTGGTCATGCGTCAACAATAGGTCCACGGGTTTACTTTTTACGGATAGCCTTACTGCATTACTTTTTGAAAGTTTGGATTGTCCAGTTTCAAAATCAATTTTAGCCCAATAGGATTTCAGTTCCACAGTATTGGCGCCCATTCCACCTAGTAAATGTAAGTAAGGCATTAAAGATGGTATGCTTATAGAACCTGTTTCTGTATCAAGGTCAAAATCTTTTTGTAACACAGAAAATAATCTTTTTTTAGCATTAAAATTAAACCCTAAAAGAATGTTTTTACCAGCTTCGCTTTCTAAGCCTACTTTGACACTTCGATATCCTCTTGCAGAAGTGGTATCCAGATCTTTAATTTTTGTCAAGTAATGGGTAAGTCTTGGTGTGAGATACTGTACCCTTACGCTTTTTCTCACTTCTCTAAATGGATCTCTGATGGCTTTAGATGCTGCTGCCATCATGCCAAATTCCTTATTGTTTTCTCTGATGCGATTTAATTTTGGATCAGTTTTTATCCGCTCTTTGGATAATCCTCCTTTTCTTTTCAAATAGGGGTCAGAATTAGCTGGATGCACACTTGTAAACCCATCTAAAGTACCTGAATACTTAAACAAACTAATTAATTTTGCCATAATTTAAGATTTTTAAATTTGAAATAATATCCAAATGTAAGGGCGTACCTTTCTTTTGTCAATATGGAGTGTCCCAAATGTACCCAAATGTACCCATTTGTCCTATTTTGTCCTATTTTGTCCTATTTTGTCCTGTTTTGTCCCCTTTTGTCCCCATTTGTCCTATTTTGTCCAAATTTACTCAGTTGACCCAAACTGCTTCCTTGACCCGTCCTAAAAAAACTGCACACATTTTTATAAAATATGAATGTCAAAATTGATCAAATTGGGTGTGAAAAAATTATTAAAACAGGCAAGATCTATGATAAACGTCTAGTAAAGCAAATTGTAAAAGAAATAGAATC
>DATGWZ010000014.1:0-167427 GCA_035299145.1 Saprospiraceae bacterium | reverse complement strand
ACTACTGCAAGAAGTCGCATCAGTTACGGTGACACTATAAGATCCTGAAGTAAGATTATTAATATCTTCTGTAGATGCACCATTGGACCACGTATAGGTGTAGCTGCCAATTGGTGTGATGGTTAAGTTGATACTTCCATTGGGCGTTAAGCAAGATGTATTATCCGTTGTAATTCCTGTGGTATTTAAAGAAGAATTGGTATTACCTATAGTGACAGATGTGGTGTTTGTACAACCACTACTGCTTGTAACAGTAACATTGTAAGTACCCGCCGATAGGTTATTAATATCTTCTGTGGATGCACCATTTGACCAAGAGAAAGTATATGATCCTGATGGACTGACAGTTAAGTCGATACTTCCATTGTTTTGACCACAAGTGGCATTGGTGAATGTATGATCAAGTAACATACTCGGTCCAGTATCTAATATGCCAAAGACTAAGGTATTGGTACACATATTCTGATCCGTCACCGAAACTTCATATGAACCACCAGGTATATTTATCAAATCTTCGGTTGTAGCACCATTGGACCAAGAGTAGGTATAACTTCCAGCAGGTGTGACCGTGATATCGATGATGCCATTGGGAGAACCACAAGATGTATTAGGCGTTTCAGTACCTGTAATGCCAAAACTTGTGTCCAAGACATCAATGTATTCGACAGCATCACATCCTGACATATCTGTCACCGTAACAGAATATTGTCCTGGACCAAAGATCTCCATAGAAGGCGTTGTGCTACCATCACTCCAATTTATGGAAGTAAATAGACCTGGATTTGTGATCGTTAAATTAGCCATTTGCCCAGAACATAAAGATGCTGGACCTACAACAATAGGCAGATCGCCACTCGAAATTACTTCAAAGGTAGCTATACCAATACATCCAAATGCATTATATACAGTCACCATATACGTATCTGGTTCGGTGATGGTAACTGTCTCTGTATCCCATCCACCGGGGAACCAAAATATGGATGTATAAGGTCCTCCTAAAACAGTAAGGGAACCAGAATTGCCTGAACATAAAGTGGGTGTCCCAGTGATGGTAGGTGTGGGTTCGGGATGTACGACCGCATCGATACTCAAGACAACCGAACAACCTGATATTGGGTCCGTTATGGTCACGGTGTAAGTGCCAGCCATAGTTACAGTCGCAACACTAGTCATATCACCATTAGACCATTCATATTCGTAATTACCTGGTTGGGTCAAGTTATTCCACTCAATAGCTAAATAAATGGGTTCGTAAGGACATCCATTAAACTGTTGGATAAAATAGGTTAAATTGAATGCATTCAAATCTACGCTTTCGGTGACCACACAACCTGCACCATCTGAAACTGTGACCGAGTAGGTACCCGAATTAGCTGGAACTGATATGTCTTGAGTCGTCTCTCCTGTACTCCACAAAAAAGTAATAGGCGGCTGTAAAGTATTCCAAGGCACTGAATGTAAAATAACATTGCCTGTGTTACAAAAATCTGGTTGGACATAGATAAAGACTTTGCAATGGACCTGAGCGTATATATCTGTAGCACAAAAAATCATAATGAATAGCCAAGCCAAACCCATCATGGATAACTTCCGTTTTGTTTGATTGTAGCGAGTTGGCATTTGGTTTATCTTTGGCTAATCAATTATGGACGTAAATATATTAAATACCAAGATTGTGATTAGAAATAGCAGTCCCAAGTAGTCAAAAAAGTAACTGAACGGGAATGATTCCAAATATCTATAGCATAATGGGCAAATATGACACTAAAAAGTCCATAATGATATGATAAAAATCAGTGGTCATGCTAATTTAGTTTTTATTATAGTTTGTTTCCCTAGATTGTCCACACAAATTTATCTGATGACTACAAATAATCTTGAAACAGAATACTCAGATGTTACAATTTTAATCAGGTACCCTCCAACATTTAATTCAGAAGTTTCAATAACATTTGTTTCATCATTGATATCAAATTGTTTGATCAATTGGCCGTCTAATGTATAGATATAGTAGTTTGCATCTTTTAACACATCATCACCATTTATAAACAACTTATCAGTGGTAGGAATAGGGTAGAGGTAAAGGTTTTGTTTTTTGGATGCATCCAAAGTATTCGTAGCTAAAATAGGTACAACTGTTTTATCAGAAATACAGCTTACATCAGCTTGTCTAACTTGCCAATTGTAAAAATATGGGTAAAAATTAAGGCTCACCGAAGATGAATCTATCTGCCCAAAAGAAGCTAAAGGGAACGGATAATCCAAAGAACCAAGATTCATCAATTGGTCAGTTCTATCGCATAAGATCGAATATTTGCCCATCTGAATTAGAAAATTTAAATCAACTTTATTTTTTCCTGTTACTAAGTTTACATTTTTTGTAGCAACAACTTGATCGTCATTATTCAAAACAGAAATGATTCGTTCGCCCGCAGACGCTTCATCCTTGATATACACATCGACGGTTTCCAATACAAAGTCTTTCCACGCTGTAAAATACATCTTTCTAAGTAAGGGAAAGTTGGTTTTAAATCCAGCAGTATCTTGTTTACCACCAGACAAAATTGGTCCTTCAAAAACACTTTGATTGGCTACATAAAAAACAGTATCTCGATCTATATCTGTTAATGTTTTTTCACAATCAGAAAACAGAAGATTGTCATTACCATCAAACCACAAACAGTTTTCCCCTGTCATCTTTACTTCGTAAGTATTGTTTCCTAATTTCTCGAGACTACTTAAAATAGGTGGATCTACTTTAAAATAATCAATCATCAATGGTTCTGAACTTAGTAACCCATCACCACAAACGGAGTCAACGGATACATAGTAAACACCATTCTCAGTAATGGTTATGCTATCCATACTCTCTAAGCCATTAGACCATTGAGATGCTTGCCCTGCGGATGAAACCAAAACCAGTTCTTGTCCTTCACAAGCAGGATAAATATCATTTAGTATCTTTAATTCAGGTATTTCTGTATCCGCTTTCGATATGATGATTTGATCTGAGATACCTCTGCATTCTAAGGTGTCTTGGTAAATAACCTGATAGATGTTTGGCCTGGATGTTTGTAGGTTTTGCGAAGTACTTCCATTTGACCACCAATAAAAATCATATCCTTCCGGAGCGACTAAGTCCACTATTTCTCCAGGACACAAATCGATTTTTTTGACTAAACCAAGTGATAAGTTTTGTAAAGTACATTTAGACTCCACTATCGAGTACCTGCTATCAATAGCCAAATCAAACAATTTGGTAACAATACCCGAAGGCCAACGAACGACTAAGCTATCTATTTTTTCTTCTTTTCCCAATCCAAAATGTACGGCTAATGTATTCATAGGACTGTAACCTTGACCTGATCTTAATTCGCGGATTTGTTGGCCCCATTTTCCATACAGCTCAATGCGTGCACCTATGCCATTCGGATTGCTTTCTATACCTTTTAAGATCATTTTGAGGTAATGGTTTTCATTGGGATTATTCAACCATAATTGACTTCTGTAGTTGATATCCAAAAATCCATCTTCATTAAAATCTCCTATGGCACCGGGTGTAAAAGGCAGTTGTTGGCCTGTAAAAGTGAGATCACCATTTCCAAGATATAATTGATAAGAGAGTTCGGACAAAATATCCATAAAACCATCGTTATTAAAGTCACCACCCACTGCTTCAAAAGCTCCTAAATCCAATGCATCAATACCAGAAACATTGATCACATCGGTAAAAGTGCCATCGTTATTATTGCGGTAGAGTCTGTTTTTTTGATCGTGATTGACTACAAAAATATCCATGTCTCCATCATTGTCAAAATCTTCTACGACAGAAGTCCATGATTGGGCATTATCATCTACGCCAGCCAATTTTCCTACTTCTGTAAAGGTACCATTGCTATTGTTCTGATATAATAAATTTGTACGAATTGGATTGCCAGGAAGCGCTTCTGCTTTGCACTTAGAGATATAAAGATCTACATGTCCATCATTGTTGAAATCTGACCAGATTGCTGAGTAGTTGCCAGATAGTTCGGATGTAATGATCAATGTCGGATCTTCTATGAGATCACCACTTCCATTATTTCGATAAGCTTTGGACGGACCGGTATCATTGCACACAAAAGCATCAAGATGCCCGTCTCCATTAATATCGATCATAGTGGAGCGCTGACTAAATATCCTATTTGGCAATACTTTTTCCACATAAGCTTCCCCATTGGTGTTATTCAAAACAGATACTGCGGCACCTCCACCAAACAATAGTTCTACGCTGCCATTGCGATCTAGATCACCTGCACAAATAGACCATTGCGGTAAAATACTTACTTCAATAGGAAAATGTACATGTTGGAAAGTACCATCACTCTTTTGATAATCGATATACAAGCCATCGGCCCCTACACGAGTGATATCGTCTAGTCCATCACCATTCATATCTACGCCACATTTAGCTTGCCCCATCGTGCCCGTAATGTAGGTCAGCAATTGCGTTTTGTCTGTAAAAGATACTTGCTGTGCCACAGCTATACTTCCATAAGCTAACAAGACAAAAGACCAAAAGTATTTGTCTACATAAAGCTTTGTACATGAAGTAAAAAATGAATGAACCATTGAGCAAAATATCCAATCTAGGTTTGGATGGAAATAAAACTTAAAAATGTATAGGAATGTTTTTATGTGGATAATAGCAAACGGTTTGCTTCAAGCTACATTTTTCCTATAAACTAAAACCTAGATAAACAAAAGTGCAAGGGTCAAAATGATTCCACCTATGGCAAAGTACATACCTTTCTTAAAAACGGGCATCGATGGCATATACATCCAAAATGCAGAGAAAACAAAAAAGAGCAGTGAAAGACCAAAGAAGATATTCAAAAAGTAAACGGGACTTTTTGTAGTTGCTTTATGTAGCTTTTCCATTTTTTCAAGCACAAATGGTAGTTGCATCTTTTTCACGACAGCAATACCTGTTTTTTGATCATACGTTCCTTCTTTAAAATAGATAACGTCACCTTCTTTTTTCTCCACTTTTACGCCCATACGCAATTTGGGACTAAGTTCGCCTTCAGTCAAATTAGGTTCGAGTTTATGTTCTATGACAACTTCTTTTTTCAAAAAGTTTGTTTCCCTAAATATCATCAGGATACCACTTAAGGCATAGACTGCCATGATGCCAGATAAAAAAAATCCCAAGTACCTGTGGATGACTCTGATTTTAAAAGAAGTTGGTGTATTGTTGTTTGCCATGATGGAAATAAATTCTGTATTGGATGGCAAATCTACCAAAAGGTTTAATCAAGCAGTAATAATATTTTATTTATTGCGATTATTAAAGAAGCTTACTGATATTTATATATTCTAAATACCATCACAAAAGAAGGCATAATATATTCCTTATTGTTTTTGAATCATCTCAAAAAGGAAATAATAAATTAAAGTCTTTATAACTTCGTAAATGGTATCAATGATGCTGCGTTATAAATCATGAGTAACTTCCAAGACTTAAAACAATTTGTTTATTGTTTAATGACCTTCACTACTTCCCTTCTATCATTATTTACTACAGAAACTAAGTACATTCCTGATACCAAATGAACCATATCATAGGTAAAAAGACTTTGTGTCGTCTCTTGTGAATGTAATTGCGCGCCTGCAAGGTTATAAATGGCTATTTGGTTTTTACCTTCTGCAAGTGATAAGTGCAATACATTTGTCACTGGATTGGGGTAATATATTAAATGCTTATCGGCTGTCTCTTGCGTAGATGTAGTGGTCCTACACGAACCTATGATGTATTTATCTTTATTGGCAGAATTGTTTTTTTCTACAACACCTGGAAAAGAATAGGTGTAATAAAAATGTATCAAATCACCCTCACTAGCTGTCAATTTGAATGGAACATTAACAGTAACGCCATAACCTGGCAAACTGCTTGGATTTTTGCCATAATACAAGATGCATGTAGGCGTTCCGACACCAGATTTTGATGGTATAAATGTCAATGTAGGATTGTTTTTATCATCTGAAAAAACATAATCAAAATCACCATCCCAAGAAGTACCACGACAAGGTGGCGCATCCACGACAGCTATCTGCACAATATTCGAAACTGATGAACCATTATTATAATCGTAGGCAATAGCTGTCAATTCATAATTACCCAACTCCGAAGTCCATTCTGTACTAAATGGCAATGAAGTATCTGAACTTAAGAAACTACCATTTGCAAAAAAATCTACACGCTGAATGCTATCATTTAGATCAGATGCCAAAGCGTTGATCTTCACGGTTTCTCCTACATAGTAGGATGCATTGTTACTCGGCGCAAGGATAGCTACTACTGGTGCTACATTATTGGTTGTGCTTGAGATAATATACACTTCATCTATGTCTGTATAAGTACCATTATTGACTTCCAATTGCATAAGATATACACCTTCTACCAAACCTGTGACAGAAGGCATGGCACTTTGATCATCAGAGATATTCAAGGTCGATGAACCAAATAATTGTTTCCATTTGTAGCTTAAAGTTCCACTTCCGCCATTTGTACTTTGACTTCCATCCAACGTTGTGGTAGACTGTGGCAATACAACGATTTGGTTGTCGCCCGCATTTGATATAGGTTGATCGTAAGGTAAAGCAGATTTGTACACAAAGGTAAACTTACCAATATTTAATTCTCCATTTGCAAATTGTAATCGAATGATTTGTTTACCACTTTTTAGAGGTACGTCATTTACGGTTTTTGTTGTCCAATTAGACCAACCACCTGAGCTTGTTACAGTGATACCTGATTTTATGACTGATCCATCAGATTCAATATTAAAAGGTCCACCACCTGCAGTATTACCACACGCATATCGAAATTGAAGGGTATATAATCCTTCAGTGACTACATCGACGGTATATTCCATCCATTCACCGGTAGATATCCAACCTACAGTATTGCCTTCACCGGTGATGGTTATGGCATCTACATATTCGTCAGGCCGGTAACTACCTTGGTTATTGATGGATACATCTTGATAAGCTATACCGTTGCCATTACCGCCTTCATAAATGTCATAATCACCTGCAAAATAAGCGCCAGGAATGGCTATAGGCGTACCAGTAAAAGGTAATTGATCACCGACAACAACAGTAACTATATTGGTCACACCAAAATTATCATTATTATAAATTCTAGCTACAAAATTGTGTCTTCCTACGGATAGATTGCTCGCTTTGATCACATAAGGAGCTTGTAAAGATTCTCCAATTTTTGTTTCGCCTTCGTAAAATTCAACTTTATCTACAGCGGCTGTACTACTTACATCAACGGTCAAATCAACACTTCCATTCGGATAAGCACGCTCAAAGCTAGAAGTTAACTCACCAGTCAAATCTACATCTAAACTTGTCACCAATTTTCTAGCCGGAACAGGCAATACATATCCATCAGAAAAAGTAACATTGATTGGGTTTGCACCATAATTTTGGCCTACATAAATTCTTCTTCCATCTTTATTAAAAACAGCAGCTAATGGATTGTCCGAAGTGATGGTTGCATCGACTTTGCCAAGCACATTCATAGCATGAAGCCAATGGTAAGTCTGTGCATCTGACACTCCGAATTTCAATCCTCTATTAGGATACGAATCATATAATGCAATTGCTTTGGCAGGATCTATAAATGCTAGGTATTGCCACATCAGGTCATGCCATAAATTGACATTGGGCTCATTGCTGAGAATACCTGTATTCCTTTCTATTTCGTCCCATAGTTTATCTACATATTGGGTATTTTGACCTAAATAAAGTGAGCCACCATGTATCGGATACAATTGAATACCGTAAGAAGCCGCAATATCACCTGTCCAAAAAGTGCCATTGTCATAACTATTGCCCCAAACCCTAGACACAAGACTATATTGTTGATTAGGCTGGAAATTTCGGTCGTTCATATCTAACCAATATTCTTCTATAGCTGACTGCTCTGTGGTGTACAAATAAATACCCAAATCACGGATAGAATCATTGCCAATCACACTACCCCAATGTATTAATGAAGAGTTGAACTGCATACTTTCTGATGTAGATTCTTGGTCATTTCCTTGCGGGAAAGAAGCAAAACCATTTGCCCAACAATGTCCAGCATAGGGACTAAAATTTCTCATATATGGGAATAAGGAATCGTTTCTATCCATAGTCGCGGCATCACGTACCAATAAATTGATCATACCGCCCCATTGTTGTGCCCATCCAGGATTAAACTGCTCGACAAATGAAGCTGCATGGATAAAATATCCCCAATGGAAGTGGTGGTCATTGATATTATTGTCTTGTCCATGACCTGCAGGATATCCTAGCATGGCTGACCAATTTTTATTGTAATAAAATAAAAATGCAACTTCGCCACTATTGACAGACAACCAATCTTCCAATCGATCTTGTACCGTTTTTTTTAATTTATTAAGGGCTTCAATATCTCCTGTCAACTCTGCTATTCTAGCGGTCTGAATAAGACGATTCATTTCTTGACCTTCGTTGTAAGAATCTGTCCAAGTATTCAGACCATCATTCTCGAGCAACTTTATTTTGGATTGCAAAGCAGCAGGGCTGAAACTAGGGCTATAAAAATCGATATATGGCAAAGTAGGCAGAATGCCATAAAAAGTATTCTGAACTGTAAATGAATTGCCTGCCATCGTTTTTAATTCACCACGCACAGTTTGGTAAGAAGCCTGATTCGGGACTGGAGAGCTTGGGCTTAAATTGGCCCACTGATGAGGTAATAAGCCGATCAACATATTGGTATTTGTTCCTTCTTTTACTTCTGTTTCTACGTTAAAGTTTGTGGTTACAATCGATGTTGCTTCATCGTAAGAATAGGTAGATATCGTATTAGTAGGGAATACATAAGCATACTTTTTATATTCATTAGCAACAGTTGTCACATTAGTAGCTGTCAAAGGAATGAACGCCAATGACCAATAATTTTTGCCATTCAAAGTGGAAGTATAAGTATTTCCATTCTTTGTCCAAACACTTCCCACAGGCGCATATACGGCAAAATCAGCTCCATTCCTTAGATTCTGAATGATCAACATTTCGTCTGCAATCGTAACATTGCCTTGTGTCACAGTGATTTCTGCCACATCGTTTGTTCCTTTCTCAAAATATACAAAAGGCATACCGATACCTGTTGTCGTCTGAAAATTATGGTTGGCATTTGACCAATCCATCGTCACTGTCCAATCAGAAAAATCTGACACCTTAGCTGCAGAAGCATTCAGTCCACTGACCCCTACGGTGACAGGCGTTATATCATCTATTGGTCCCCAAGGAATGTAGGTAAGTACTAAACCTTGATTGACCGTTTTCATGGTAAACGGATAATTAAATAAATTGGGTGAGTGATTATTTTTCACCTTATGCGACCACCAATCATTCGTAGGTACAGGTTTTGTGGCAGCTTTACCAGTAGTGAGAGGCGTTCCCAATGGAAATCCATTTCGCCCTGCAACATCTGTACCTGGAAATACGGTGGTATAACTTCCACTTCCGACATTAACAACCTGTGAAAAAAGATCTTGAGATGATCCTACTAAAAATGAAATTAAAATGATGGCTAATCTAATGATATTCAAAATCTTGGAGTTTACAAATGAACGATGAAGCAAAAATAGGTTTTAATGTACAGAACAAATGGTAAATCTATACATCAAAGATACATCAGGTGTAGGTAAAGTACATTACTTTACGCTGCACAACGATTAAAATTATGGGATTGCGCTAATCATTATGAATTTGAATTTATTTTATGGGCGTACTTTTGCATTAATAAACGTAAAATCGTTAAAGTCTTAAAAACTGCTTTTCGTTATACCTAACCCAAATCTTTTATCCACTTGCTTGTTTACATAATTTAGAATTTTAATTCAATATCAATGAAGATTATGTTTGACCAATATTTTTTTGATTATCGGGTTATGGTTTTTAATTTGAAAAACAATAAAATACATTCCTGATTCAACATTAGATAGATCTATGGAATTCATATTGGCAGCTTTTGCTATGGGAATACCAATTAAATTATGTACTGTGGCTTCAAATTCAATATTATTATCGAGAAAAATATACAATTGATTGTCAACAGGATTTGGAAAGATTTTTATTACTAAATGATCGCTATCTGGAATTGAAGATACCAAATCTTCACCATCACAGTCTTCATCTATGCCGTTATTTGGAGTTTCTATTACGCTAGGATTTATTTCAGCATCATCGTCATCACAATCCATAAGTGTAAAACCATCCAAATCTTTATCTACAATAATATCCGTAACAACGACCTTTGAAGTATTGGTAACAATGGGAAAATTGGTGTCAAAATATATACTTGCTTTATTTTCTATTACTTGATCCTTTTTTAAACTAGCTATTGACCTGACTTTAAAAATCACTTCACCATCATTTTTATCATCTTCAAAAGGTAAATTTATATCAAAAAAATTAAAGTGAATCACACCATTTGAAGTCAATTCGATGTTGACAGGGTGAGTTGAATTGATAAAACCAAAACTCGAAATGTCTAGTTTTTCAGTATCCAAAGTATCGACAATAACCACATCGATGGCAGGCGCAGTTCCTTCATTTTCAAATCGGATTTTATAGATTAAAAAATCTCCCACATTTTCTAAAGCAATATAGCTTCCTGTGAGGCAAGTTTTATCATTTGGATCGAATGAATTGATTACAATCTGTTGAAGGAATGATGTATCATTAGAAGTATCAATATCATGATCACTACTTACTATTGAGATAAATTGCAATGTATCTCCTAAATTTAATGGAGGCGTACTGCTAGGTCCTTTATGGTCTAAGTTAAGAATTATTTCCTTACTTTCAAAGGGACAAAGCGCAATGTCTTCCCAGATAATTTTATTTTTTTCTATAGATGAAAAAGCTATTGAACTAGACCCAAATGTAGATAGAACATCATTATACCTAAACTCTAAAGAAGCAGTATCAAAAAGTGATGAGTAGTTTGTTACCAAAATTTTATATGAAGTCCTAGTAGAAACTCTTGCAGCTTCTTCACTGTAAAGTAACGTCTCTAAATTGTTGGAAAGATTAATTTCATTAATCGTAAATTCTGTTGGATTAGAAAAATTAGGATCAGGAAAGCTTAAAACAACTGAATCGGGGTGAATATCAAAATCACTGGATCCTACGACGAATGGTTTGATATGATAGACACCATCATTGAAGTATTTATAAACATTGCCATCTTCACTAGCAAATAAAATTGTAGTGTCACTATCTTTAGTTATACGCAATTTTAAACCTGCATTATTTAAATCTGGATTTTGACAAAACTGACCATTTTGAATTGGATTAAACTTAAAAGCCCATTTGTACAATCCTGTTCCACATGTAGTATCGATTACATCTTCAGGTTCTACAGCTATCCAATTTTTAAAATCATCACTTAACAAACATTCAGCTTGTGCAGGAGAACAGCAAATTTGTTCAATTTTCGGACAACCAGTAATACACAAACGATCTGGATCACAGTTTTGTGCATCAAATTCTAATGACAAAATATTCAAGTATTTCAGATTTGGATTACTACAAATGTAGCAACTAAAAACTTCATTACTTTTAGATATATCTAGAAATTCAAATTTATTATCGGGTGCATATAAAAATGTAAGCTGAGTGAGTTGAGATACATCCAAAAATTCTAAATTACAATTTTGAATCTCCAAATTTTTAATGCTTTCTGGCAAATAATCCAAGCTGTCAATATTATTATTACTTGCACGCAAGCTTTGCAAATTTGAAAAATATTGAATCCCCTCTAATGAATTGATATTCTTGCTTCTGATATCTAATTGATTTACTGCTGCTGCTTCTTCTTGTTGGATTTCACCATCTCCATTCGTGTCTATCATTAATTGAAGTAGTGCACTTTTGAAATTTGAGTCCGGAATATTTAAATTCTGACTATTTAAACAAAGGTAATTCAATACAAAAAATATAAAAAAGATACTGTTTTTCATAAGACTCTAGATTTTGTAAAAATAATATTTTAAATCAAAGATAAAAAATGTTTACTGTCTTATTTAGATGTCCATTAATCGTAAAAGTGACATAATACGCAAATGTAAAAATCTGACATTTAAATCTTTTATCCTAATCACATTTCTTAAACGAGGGAGAGCCATTCAAATGTGGTTCCATTCCTAAAGTTTGAATTGCTTGATTGATGGATGCTTCCAACTTTTGGCAGAACTCATTGGATGTAAAACTAATTCTATATGCAGGCATCAAATCTTCAGAATCAAGGTTGCCCTTAGTGATTTCTGCCTTAAATAGTGAAGTTATTTCTTCACTAAAAAATACTTCAGGTTTTGTCTGAGCCATATGTATCAAGGTAGCAGTGACTGCCCAATACTTACAGGAATCTTTTGGTAGCCCTTCAAAACTGACATTTGGAAAACCTTGTTGCTTGGTGAGTTCTAGTATTTGTTGAAAATTCTCTTCAAAACCTTTATTCCGTAACGAAGTATTTTCTTTTCTTTTATTTGGGTCAGTTACACCTTCATTCAAATGTGACTGATCTTTTGTTAACATGTTACAGTAATCCAAATCTACAGGTTTATTGGTTTTACAAGTTGTGAAGCATAGCATTAGAGAGATTAATAATAATGGGAAGTATTTCATATGTGTTTGTTTATTTGATTTTTTTATACTTTGTGTCGCTTAATATTATAATACCTGAAGATATATTTCTTATTCAATTTACTTCTTTTTGTATCTGATGATTGTTGTTTACATAAATGCACTCAAAACCAAATCGTATAGGCCCCATTCCACACCATCCTAAATCTGCCAACTCTTCTATTTTGGCAGATACAATAATGTAAGAACGTAGAATTGTTTCTCTGTCATTTTTTAAAAAAGTAATAATATCACCATCATTTAGATACTTGTCGAGTAACTCAATATTACTATATTGCAAATCTATTTGATCCCTTACATCTAAATTCGGTCCAATTATGAATATTTCTTTTCGAAATTTATAATCAATAAATTTTATTACTCCGATTTTAATCAACTCATATGGTATTTTTCTGTCTACAGATTCGCAAAAGAAACATATTATTGAGTCGGAAAATTCTCGAACTTTTATGCTATCCAAAATCAATTTATGATAGGCAGTATTATCTGTTGCAGTGATATCTTCTGAGTAAACTGACACTACCAATTGACCAAAGCTTAGTGGAAATATCCTGCTTTCAATAAAACCACTTCTTTGAATCGTATCCATAGTCTCTTCAATTAAATCATGATAATAGTTTATTTCAGTTGTGGTATTTTCAAACTTATATTTATGTAGTTGGTGGGTATAAATATATTGAGATTCAATTACCTTCCCTTTAATTCCATTAACACAAATAAACCTAGATTGATTATTGTTTTGAACATGGTAGATATCAATAATTATTAAGTCATCAGGGTTGCAACATTTTTTCTCATCTGGTTTGCAGCTAGAAATAAATACTATTATTATTAGTGTTGCCAATTTCATAAACTTATACTCTTTGACGTTGTAATTAAAAACCAAAACTACTTCAATCTCTCTAATTTTCCAAATTGTATCAAAGGAATTCCTTTTTGTCATTAATTCAATCTTACATCATTTGATATAATCAGGCATATGTAGTCCAAAGTAATGTATAAGATCTCTGCCCAACTCTTTTTTGACCTTTTCGTTCCATGGTGGGAAATTCAGCATATTGTGACCAAACTTCAAATCTTTCTTATATTTTTTGCTCAAGTCTACTATTTTTGCAGTAGCTTCATCGTAAATTGTAAGCATCTCATCTAAGTTTTGCGTTTTGTTTAAGGCAACTTCCATTTCTCTTCTGATGATCTCGCAATGGTCAAAATATAAATTTAGATAGGTAAGATGTTCAGGTTTATTTTCTAGATTGTATTCCGTCTTGAACAAGTCTAAAATAGTATGCGAATTATGATAAATGCTATCACCAAACTTATTGATATCTAAAAATAGTTGGACGGCAATATCTGCTTTTTCTTTTTTGGACTCGACATTTGGATTCAGTCTCACAAAGGAGTTATTATTCCAAATCACATTGTTAAATTCAAAAAAATCTTCGAAAGGATTCTGATCAGGCGTGCGGATATTACTTTGATTTTTTATTTCACTAAAGTTTAACAAGACACCATTTTTTGCAAATAAATCATATCTTTTTTGTTGCTTTTCGGTGACTTGCAAGGTTTTGCTTTTTGCCCAAAACAGACTATCCGTAGGGATGAGTGACATTTTGCGATAATCATTATGTGTGATATCATATTTAAAAAATGGTATTACAAATAACTCTTTATCATCGTACAGCTGCACTAATCCTTCTGTCTCGATATGTCTTAATTCTGTTTTTTCTCTGCTACCACTCAAATACTTTAACCCAAATCGAAAATCCAAAAGGGTCAGTCTTGTTTTTGAACCTATTTTATTAAAATGATAGTTCAGGTTGAATGATACATTTTGTAAAGTATCCTTTGGTCTTATAGGCAAAAAAGGGTGGAGTAAACTATTGTTGATCTTTAAGTTGAGCTTGAGTAATTGTTTGTCAGTTTTTCTGATCCACATTTCGCCACTAAATATTTTTGAACTGTCACGCAAAATTTTGGGTTCAAACTCCAGATGTACTACATCATTCTCATCGGATTCAGATATTTTTCTGATGTAATACTTTTCTTTATTTTGTTCTTCAATTAAAAATAGAGGATTGACAGGATACATTGGTGAAAAACGAACAGGATTTAGCAAAGCAAGAGCTTGTGTACTTCCTAAATTGACAAACAGTTTATCAACTTGATCTGTCAAAGCCACTCTACCAGCCTTCATATAAAAATTGGGTATATGACCACCTTGGCATTGCACATTGTAATGCATCTGCAATAACTCTAAATGTGTGGACTCATCTTCACTATATAACTCAAGATAGGCTTTTGAGTAAAATGCGGGTGATTTGTCCAGTGTTTCTGCACAATCTCTGATCAACTTCAATAGTTTCTTATCATTGAGCGGTATCTTCACTTCTGTCAATAATTCTGCATTTGGAGCCAACAAAATAACCTTTTTTTGACTTGCTTCTTTAACCGTCAACTTTACATCTTTATACCCAATATAGGTGATCAAAAGACTATCCGTAAATCTGGCTTGGTTTATCCTAAATTCACCTTCTGCATTGGTGATATATGCCGCTGAAGTGGTCAAATTCAACACATGACAATATATGAGACTTTCTTTGGTGGATGCATCTACGATCTTACTGACTACTTCTGTCTGAGCTATTAAAATCTGTGTTACACTCAGGAGAACACACAGGATTACTACCTTGCCAATATTCATGTTGCTGTTTTTTTTTTTGTAAAATTATTAATAATTTTCATAACTCAATAAGTATCATCATAATTAGTCAATCAAAGTGTCTTTTACGAATGGATTTTAAACGATCAACGTTATTCAGGCATTAACAAACATTAAACCTTAAACGATTTAAATTAAAGCTTAAACATCATTAATCGATTCGCCCACTACAAGACCGTAACATCTCCTGTCAAATACACTATGCTACCGTCTACTAATTCTGCTTTTGCAACCCAAACATAAACACCTGATGTGACATTTTTTCCGGCATATAGTCCATCCCAAACATCCAATGTTTCTCCAGGTCCCGATGCAACTGATGTGAATACTTGATTTCCAAACCTATCAAATATATCTAATCGATGAAAATAATACACCACACAATTGGGATAAATATAGAATTTCCTATTCTCTATGGAAGCATTGGATGAAAAAACATTGGGCGTAAAAGCAATATTATCTTTATCTAAATTGATCTGAATAATAGCGCTATCCTTGCAGTTAAATGAATTTTCGACTTTCAACTTATAATTCGAGTTTACGATGGGTTGCACTTTCGGATTAGGGCAGTCAGCGCAGCTCAGACCTTCAGGTGGCGACCATTGATAAGAGACGTCATTACTACCTTCCAATGTGGGAAACAAGACAAGTGGTTCACAGAAATCTGTCAAAATTTGATCTTCTAAAACTAGGGTAGGTGTGGGCAAAACTTGGATATTGATCCCAATAGTATCATAACAAGCACCATTGTCAGAAATGACTTCATAATATCCGTTTTGAGACATGTCCACTGAAGGGAAAACGAAAATAGAATCATTTTCGATTAAGGCATTAGGCCCTGACCAAACATAATTTAATGTAGTTTCCTTATCTTCTGCAATGACCGCTAGACGCATCGTATCTCGCACACAATAAGTATTTTCTCCTTCTAGTGTGGTAATGATTTCTGGTTTTATTTCTACATCAGTATTTCTTTTTTGAACACAATATCCATACTGTGCAGTGATGGTATAGTTGCCTGCTCTATTGGGTGTAGCATTTTTTATGATGGGATTAGCAGATTCAGAACCAAAAATAGCGGGACCTCTCCATGTAACTTGACCAACGGGTGACATGATGCTTGTAAGCAATATTGAATCTCCTTCGCATACAGGACTATTGCTGCTGATACTTAGGGCAAAAAGATCGTGTGGCGCCTCCAGAAAAATAGTGGTATCTTTTAACGAAACACTACAATTTTCAAGTAAAGACCTGAATCTAAATAATTGGTATTCGCCAGGAATCAAAGAGTCTATGGTAAATGAATTGTTTTCATCAATCATAACAACTGAAACGCGTTCTTGCCAATTCTTCAAATTCCTAAGACTGACCTCATATCCTTGACCAGGCATAAAATCAGGAGAAGTGGCCACTATCTTGCCATCATTTGCCAAAATACAATCAGTAGGTGGAATGACTTCCCAAGTCAAATTGCCTATTGATCTGGTAATAAAGAAAAAATTTGATCGATCACCAAATGTAGAAGACAGTGCGTCGTCAGATGGTAATATCGCAGGAAACCTTGGCGGCAGATTGCTAAGATACGCTTGGTTGTAAGCGGGACCATCTTTTGCATCGAAAGAGATTATGACTACCTCTATCACGATTTTTTCTTTAGCAGGAATCATCAGTCCAGAGATGGATATCATATTAGTCCCTATACCTGTGCCTGCATCAATGGTTCCTGTAAAACTATTTGTAATGGATTGGATGATGGTACCTTCAGGAAAAGTATCTTTTAGAATCAAGTCCTTAATAGGTACATATGAATTGTTTTCTAAAGTCAATAAAAATGTTTTTTTGTCATTATTGCAGTACATACCTTCATTGGGTGTAGTATTGGTAAAGACAAGCGAAAATGGACAAGAACAGCCATCACTCAGCACTTGTGCAGGCGAGTAAGTAAGTATAGGAGACGTCAGTCCTGGGCCAGAACTAATGGTCCATAGTTTATTTTGCTTTGGATTAAGACCAGTGGTAGAAGACCCAAAACCATAAAGAGTTGATCGTGGATCAAAAACAAACCCTGCCAAATGTGTCACGGTATTAGTCGGTATTGTACCAAGTGGTGTAACCATTCCCAGATTAGGGTCGTTAAAATCCATATTTATTTTTAGCATCGTGCCTCGAGTTTCGACGGGCAATAATGCTGGATGATCAAAGCTGCCTTGGTAGGAATAAGCTACTTTGGGATCATTGGGATCGAAAGCCAAATCAAAAATTCTTGTTCGGAAAGCACCTTTGTTTATTGATGCAGGATCCCAAAACAAATCAATCTGACGAATCAAGTTATATTGGCCTACGACTTCAAAAACCAACATCTTATGCAATCCATGGTCATAACATACATAATATCCATCAGCTGTACAATCGCCAGCATTAGACCTTAACGTATCTACAATCGATACACTGCCTATTCTTTCTGCATTACTGAAAAGGCTGTGTCTCACAATCATATTGGTGTTTTGCTCAACACTGTACACGTAGTTATCCACAGGATTAAATCCTAGCGCATCAAAATTCCCATTGTATTTTGCGTATAAACTAAGTGAAGGTGGCACAAAAGGTGCAAAAGTTACTTTATTGATAGAAGTCGATGTTCCATCATTTGTCATTACGAATAGATCGCCATTACATCCATATCTATTTTGTCCTGCCAATGTGGTGACTAGACAAAGGACAAAAAGACATTGCTGGACTAATGGTAAAAACTTCATGATAGCATCATATTATTTTTTGATGACAACACTCAAAAGGTTTTTTCAAATGTATACAGCACAAATCTACACGTTTTTTTGATTTTTAGTTCATAAAGATAAGCTGACCACGCATAAAAAGGTATCAAATGTTGGCTAGGATACTTATTATGTGGTATCAAGTAAGCTGATAAATAAATTCTTCTATCTCAGTCTGTCGAGCATTTGCAAAACCCTTGTCTGTACCTACTTTGACAAAATGGCATTTTTCTAAAACTTTCTGTGAACCAAAATTATCAAATGCTACTCGTCCGAAAATAGGTCTATTTTTTTCAATAGCTAAAAACAATGTGAGCGCTTGTGTGGCAATACCTTGTCCCCAAAATTGTTTATCAATCCAATAAGTAATTTCAGTGTCGTCATGCATAACAAATTTTGCTATGCTACCTACAATAGTATTGTCAAGGATAATGGTTTGGTTATTTACAGTGGGATCGGATAATAACTTTGTATACTTGGTGATATAGGCAGTTTTGTCAGATGGGTCCGCAGGCATAAACGCCGCTAAATATCCACCTTCTTTGTCCATTTGAAATATGAATAAGGTATCTAAGTCTTCAACAACTGTGGGTCTAAGCTCTATATTAAGGGGATTGGTTTTCATTATTGTGTTGGTGATTAACAATTTAGGTAAAATAAAATGGTATGTTATTCAATGGATTTTGCCAAAAGTTGTTTTGGTAAATACGACTAATGTATGTTATATAAAGCTAAATGGTTAAATTACTACAATTCAAGTTTGAATACTTCCCCTTCAACAAATTGTCCCTTTGTTTTTGTAATCCTTATTTTCTGGTCAACTGTGTACCCCATTGTTTGTCCATTTTTAAGGGTTACATCGCTGATTATAATATAGGCACAAATATTACATATAAAAGTATAAAGTTCTTCAAAATTAAAATTTGCATTTATAAACTCTATGTCAAGTTTATCAAAAGCTTTGAGACCATAAGTGTATGAATTATTACCTTTTTCGCCTTTATTCAGACCAATATAGACCCAAAGATTTATAGGGATCTGATTAGACTTTATAGTTTCTGAACTTTCCAAATATTGATCCTTTGGAATTAACAAAGTTTGAGAACCTTGATAAACTCCAATGCAATTAGAAGTTGCTAATACCGATGATAAAACTTTTGTTAAAATTATATGACGATCTAAATTACTTTTTTTACTTGACATAATCGTTACTAATACGTGGGAATTATGGTTTTCTAAATCCTGTTCAGCAGTCTGCCAATTATAAGAGTACTTTGCTGCTCCTTGGATCTCTTCCCAAGGAATTTGTGCAGGGATAGTTAATAGACCGACGGTTTCGCCATCAATTAAAAAAGTTAAAGCTGACTGATCAACATGGATGTCTGTAACGTCTATATTCCAATTGTTTTTTAAGTTGTTAACAACTTTATCAAGATCAAATGTTTCTCCATTATTAAACATTAGCATTGCAAGCAAAACTTGGTTCACTTTTGCTTCATTGGTTTGCTCCTTTTTTTTAAAAAAATCAAATAGGCCCATATTTATTTTGTGTTATTTGTTTATAAAATTGTGTATAAATACTATCTCAAAACCGTGCTTGTTGGCTCATACTAAATCTTTGACCACAAAGATATCCACACCCTAGGAATAATGATAACTTTTACGACTTTGTTCTTTGAATATTCATTACTCTATAGAAAAACCACATTAGGAAGTATTGGTATTTCAACGGATATCAGCCCATAATCTTTTAAAAGGATACCTATTTTTGATATATAAAACGATAAATAGAGTATTCATTATCAATGTATTATAAGTTTTTACATTTCGTTTACATCTTTTTACAAGCATTATGTCGACACTCTGATGAATATACCTAACTTTGGATGATTATATCACTTTTATAACTTTTCATAATATGAATTTCAAAATAGTAATATTCTTAATCTCTGCTTTAGGACTAGGGGCAATTGTTACGACTACGCCAAAAACAAATGATGCCGAAACAACAGGAGTCATATTTCAGTCTACAGATGGTGGCAAAACGTGGCAAGACATCAGTGCTGGATTACCCAAAAAAATAGACCCATATACCGTTTATTCAGATGAAGGTAATTTAATTTTGGGATATGAAAAAGGTATCATAAGTAAAAAGAATTTTCATGATGCAACGTGGCAAAAAGAAAACTTCCTTAATCAACCAGTTAATCAGATTTTCCACTCAAAAACTAGCCCATATGTTTACAATGTAGACGCAGGGGTACTCCAAAAAATAGAAAATACGGGATTTTGGGTTCCAGTGCTCACAGGACTTAAAAGTAAATTCATCTTATCTATCCTAGAAACCCAAGCAGGTGACATACTCGTAGGCACAACTACAGGATTGTTTAAATCAGTAGATCAGGGCAAAACTTGGACAAAAACATATGACAATGGCTATGTATATAGTCTTGTCGAAAAAGATCAAATCATCATGGCAGGCACAGATCAAGGGCTGATACGCTCCATAAATAAAGGCGAAAAGTGGGAAACAGTTTTGTCAGACGATGGAGCGACTATCAGTGTAAAACATATCGGTGATAGTTTTTTTGCCATATCTCAGGGTTATTTAATCGGTAAATTTTCTGGTGAAATGCCTTCTGCATCAGCTAATACCTTGAGACGTTCCAAAGATGGTGGCAAAACGTGGCAACACATTGATGAACATTTAGCGCCATTCGCTTTTACCTACAAAGTAGAAGATAGCCGATCTCCTGTCAGAAGAATAAATGATGTCGAAGGTATCCAAAATTATATTTTTGCCAGTATAGATAATGGTGTTTACCGATCTGCAGACTTTGGTAAAACTTGGGAATTGGTCCTGCCATCAACAGAAAACACTTACTTTTCCATAGCTACATCTGGTCATGTTATTTATGCCGTTAAAAAATTTGCTGGCTGCTAACATAAAACAACTTATTTTTGTGCATGATTTATCACAAACCGAAACAATACATAGACTTTAAGATAAAATATTGGACATGTTTTATCTTAACTTTATTTTGTAATATACTATGGTCAGCATCTAGCGAGCCTAATCCAGATAAAATTAATCTAGCTTTAAGACGCACAGCTGATCATCTATTGAGAATTGCAGGTGATAGCACAAGTCAAATACCATCTATTGTACAAACGAAAGATGGTATTTGGCAAATAAGGTTAGAACAAAACTTCGATTATGATAGTCTACCCGCCATTTTACAAGCTTCATTGACACTACACCACATAGATCTAGCTTATGATGTATTGGTTAAAAAATGTGATGATGGCACTATTGCTTTAGGATACAATCATCTTGATTTCCTACAGAAAGGTAATGTAGCATGTGGAGGCAGAAAAAGGTCGGAAGAATGTCAGTTCATAGAAGTATCCTTTTTACCTTCTATACCGAAAACTACAACTGCCCTTTCCAATGGTTTATGGTTATTTTTGATAGCGGCTGGATTCCTAGGCATTTGGTTTTATAAACGAACACCAACAGCAGATCCAAGGCCAACTACAACCACAAACACAAACACCGAACCTGAAACACTGGGATGGATAAATCTTGGTAACTCAAAATTTGATCTAGTTAACCAAATCTTGATATGTGGTGAATCCAAACAATCACTTACTTTCAGAGAAGCAAAACTACTGTCATTATTTGTTACCAATATCAATAAAGTCTTGGAACGAGAATATATTATACAACAAGTATGGGCAGATGAAGGTGTATTGGTAGGCAGAAGTGTGGATGTCTTTGTATCTAGACTACGTAAAAAATTGGCAGATGATGATAGCCTTTCACTAAATGTGGTTCATGGGGTAGGGTATCGATTGGAAAGTAGTTTGGATAGTTTAGTTGGTAAGAATTTAACCAATTAAACTTATGGGAACTAGCGTCTTTATTTCGAGAAATAAAATTTTATAGCATAAGTATTGTTATCTATCAACTATAAATAATTTACTTTGAGAGAGATGTTTAAACATCTCATAAAGAAGTAAGATTTTAAATGATATGCAAAGGCAATCACTTTGAAAAGAAAAATAACTTCATTCTAGAGCATATTTAATATTAATGCCAATATTGTTCAAATCATGTTTATTATAACAAGCTGCGAAAATCAAGTTATTATTGATTATTGGTTTATGGTATTTTACTTTTAGGATTTGTTTTTGATTCCATTTTGTTCAGATATTCAAATCGTAGAATTATATTTGAATATCACTTTATTTTATGCATTTGGCTAACTTATAAATATAGACCTACAAAATTAATAGTTAACTTAGTCCATCTAAAATACACTTATTAAATAAAATAAGCCACTTATTAAATAAATTACCTTCAATTAAAAATTTATATCTTTTTTTGTGATGTATTTTTTAATAGTGATTTTTATTAAATGACCATTTTACCATGATGCAAACACATAAATATACAGATTCACAATGTGGTAGTAGTTTCAAAATGAAAATCTATCTTTATATAACCTTTACCATTTTTTGTACTTCTATTTTAGGACAAGATTGTAAATGTCCTACATTTGAAAAAAACAAAGAAGCCATTGATATAGCAATAGAAAGCAATGATTCATTGTCTTTTACAAATTCTTTACGTGACTTCAGCAATATAGATGGCTTTTGTAAAATTTTGAGTTTATCCGAACAAATCAGATTTAACACCCAAAACCAAAGATTAGATAAAGCTATTCTGCTCATAAAAATGTTAGAGGAATATAAAGAAAGTAAAAAATGTAGCGATGAAATTAAATACCATTTATTGATTTTGAAAGCTGATTACTATCAAAAAGTGGACAGTATAGAAATTGCCATGGACTTTGCCATCCAATTTCTTGCTCAAGCAGAGAAAAGAAATAATGATATTGATATACTCAAAGCTATTTCACAGATTGGAACCTTGTACGTAAGACAGGGACAAGATATAGAGTTCAAACCCTACATATATAAAGCGAATAAAATCATTTTAACTATAAAGGAACCTAGTCAATTATCCAAATACTATAATTGGCTAGCTAGATATTATGAAACTGAATTTACCATAACGGAAAACAAAATGATCCTTGATACTGCGGAGATGTATGCACTTAATGCGTATGAATTAAGTAAAAAATATAATCAAAATTTCCAACTTTTTAGTGCATTTCAAGCATTAGATGCTATTGCATATCACAAAGGAGAATTTAAGCAAAGTTTGAGATTTCAAGACTCAACCTACAAATATATGCAGGCTGCAAAGGTATTTAACAAGATTCCTATTTATTTCCAATCAAAGGCATTTACCTTACTTGAAATGGGAAATATAGCTAACACCGTCCTACACCAAGACTCTGCCATCTATTTCGCCCGTAAATATTCTCAACCAAGTTTCTTAGCAAACTTCTTAAAAACAGGTGCTGAAATATATGAAGCCGCTGGTGATAAAGTCAAAGCTTTAAATGCTTTAAAGGAATATGATGTTCTAAGAGATAAAATAAATAATGAAAAAAGAACAAAAATAATTAATGAATTAGAGCAGAAATATCTCAAAGAAAAAAGTGAAAAGACCATATTAACTCTGAGTAATGAAAGAAAACTACTTTGGCTGGGAATGATTATGTTAGGATGTTTGGGCATGGGTTTTTTCTTTTGGTCAAGAAATAAACAATTAAAACAAAAACAAATCATTTTGGAAACTGAACAAAGATTGAATCGTGCAAGAATGAATCCTCATTTCTTTTTTAATGCTTTAGCTTCACTTCAGAGTTTTGCTATCAATGAAACAGATGCCATCCTACTTGCAGAAAATCTTTCAAAGTTCTCTCATATCATGCGCGAAACTTTAGAAAATACTTATAGAGAATATGTCACCATTCGCCAAGAAGAATCATTTTTAAGAGAATATCTAGAATTACAACAATTGAGATTTCCAGAAAAGTTTGATTTCAAAATATTCATCGACAATAACCTAGATGAAAATAATCTTTTAATTCCTTCCATGATTGTTCAGCCTTTTATAGAAAATTCGGTAGAACATGGTTTTGCCAATATCCAAAAGATGGGATATCTTAGTATTGATTTTAAAAAAGAAAATGAAAATGTTATCATTACAGTTATTGATGATGGACATGGTCTCAATTATAATGCACCACAAGGAAAACCTCATGTCAGTAGAGCCTCACAAATCATTAGAGATAGAATTTACCTGCTAAATTTAAAATTAAAAAGCAGAGCATCATTCAGTATTGAAAATAACAAAATAGATGGTGTAACTGTAACCATAAACCTACCACTTATTTATGAAGACTAAAATATTAGTAGTGGACAACGAAGACCCTATACGAAAGTCTTTGGTCAAACTTATACAACATTTTTCTGGTGATGACGTGATCATTTATGAAGCTACAGGTGTTCAGGATGGTATTCAGAAAATAGAGGACCATAAACCAGAAATTTTATTCCTAGACATTGAAATGGGAGATGGATCAGGATTTGATCTTTTAACAGCCATAGAACAACATCATTTTCAATTGATATTTACAACAGCCCATAATCAATACGCAATACAAGCATTCGAATTCAGTGCCCTTAATTATCTTATGAAACCTATTAGTCCGTTGGCATTACAAAAAACACTATCTAAGGCAGTTGAGAATATTAAACATAAATCCATGAGTGAAAACATAGAAATTCTACTTGCACAAATGGGTAAATCTAATGTGAAAAATGGTGATCAAAAAATAGCGTTAAAGGATGCAAATGGAACGTATTTTATTAAAATAAAAGATATTATTTATTGTCAAGCTGATGGTCCGTACACAAAATTTTATCTTGTAAATAATAACCCTCTAATCATTTCAAAAAATCTCAAGGAATATGAATTACTATTAGTTAACCATAATTTTTTAAGATGCCATCATTCTTTCTTAGTAAATACAAACCTTATTGCTAAATTTGAAAGGTCTGATGGTGGAGTTTTAATTATGGAAGATGGTTCTCAAATCCCAGTTTCTCAGCGTAAAAAAGATCAAGTGGTAGAGTATTTAGAAAGGTAATTTCTTTGTTTTCCAATAGCAGCCAAAGTTGAATATGATTTTATTAATTTGAATAAGATGGGCTTAAATGGGATAGGTAATTTAAAGTAACCTAATAAATGAATCTTCTATTTTTTGATTTCTTTATGATAGAAATACAAATTAATGATTTATATTTCCATTAGAAGAATTTTGCATGTTTTTTACTATAATTCAAATCAGTAGCAAAACAATAGGGTCGCAATTTTTGCATTTTGCGACCCTACTTAAAAGGCTACGGACACACATCTATTGCTTAATAGCTACGTCAAAGCTACCTTCGGTAATATTTTTTTGTTCAGAAGTCGTGGTAGTCCCTATAAAGTTAAAAGTTCCTTTGACTCTAGTTTCGGTTTTCTCAGTTATTTCTAGCTTACCAGAGCCGCCTGGAAAAGCGGAATTATACAACTTTGCACTTTGAAAGAAACTTCCAGACCCAATATCATTTGTATTAATATCGTATTTGCCAACTGAAGGAACTTTAGGTAAGCTTATATAAATATTTCTGAAGTTTGCTTTTGTCGCATCTTCACTACCGTAAATCACAAATAAATCACTACCTGTTTGTTTTGCGTAGGCATTATTATCACCTGTGATTTTATAGTCAGTACCATCAATTTTGCATTGAAAAATGGATGAACTTGAATTGTCTGATGATGATTCGTCATCTTTTACACAAGAAGAAAATAATAATACACTAGTAAAAATTAAAATTGAGAGTTTAGACATAAAAATTATTTTTAAAGATTAATGAATTTAAAAAGTGTTTATTAAAAATGGCTTATACATTAGTATTCATAAAAAGAAGTTAACTTGTTATAAATTAGCACTTAAGTTTCGTAAGGCGTTACATTCCTTTAGTATATAAGGTTGGCCGAGCCAGACTTCATGTAAGATTCGTAATAAATATTCTTATGCATAAGGAAAGTTAAATCTTTATGGATTTAAGTTTTTAATTTTTTATAAGCTTAGACACACCTTTGTTGCCAAATACATCCATAGTTTTGATGATAAGAATTCCCTTCTGTAATTGATTGACATCAAATTCAATAAATTCATCTTTTCCTGTATGGTTTTTTGAATACAGGAATTGACCTTGACTGTTAAAAATTTCGACAGAAATCAAATTTAATCCTTGTATATAGATATAGTCATCAGTAGGATTGGGATAAATTAGTATATTTTTTATTTTTTCTCGACTTTCTGTTTCCGTAGTAATTGATTGTGTGGCATTGATCGTATTTTCAATCAAAGAAGATGGTGCTGGCAAAATATTGACTTCGTAGTCTTCAATTTCTCCGCGAGATCCAGGCGATGGACAAGCTACCATATTACCTTGATTTTGCTTTAGCATAACTGCCCTAGCTCTAGTTGTTCCTATCATAGTATTGGCAGGAACTGTAAAAGAAAATGATTTTGCATTCGTATTATGTAACATACCTACACCTGCCACTCTTTCACTTTGTTCAAAAATATTGTTTTGGTTTAAATCTATAAATAAGGCTACATCTTGTCTATTTCCATTATTGATCTGTCCTCCACCAGCGATTTTGAATGTATAACTATTGCCGGCGATGAGTGTAGGTGCATCGTTCCACATACTATAACCATTTGGTTCGGCAGTTGAGACTCTTATTTTATCTTTAATCTGTACTAAGCGTATATGCTCTATATTATTATTTAAATTTACACAATTTGTTTGGAATGTTGACGGTGATGAATAATTACTCATACTACCACCTGCACAAAGAGTCGCCACTCTAAATTGAAAGGTACTATTAGGTGTCAAACTATTACATGTATATACACTGGTGTTAGTCCCAATAGTAATGGTTGTCCATATATTATTAGTATTTAATTTATATTGAAGTATATAACCTATTGCACCCGATCCTCCCATATTCGACCATGAAAGTTGCGCGGTGGTATTGGTAACATTAATAGCAGATTGTGATATTATATTTGGACAAGATTGGCCTAATGTTGTAAAAGTAGATATCACAGGGTTACTATCATAATAAGCACAATTTAGGTTTACACACCATTCATAAGTTGTATTTGGTGATAAATTATTCAGAACCCAACTATTTCCTGAGACACTCGTGGATAGATTAATCCATACGCCGCCAAGAGGTCTATATGCAAGGATTACTGAATTACCATACATTGGATCATTAAAATATGGATTCAACCAATGAAGTGTAGTACTTGTTTGTGAAATATTTGTCTCAATTAATCCACTTGGTTCAGGACATGGGATGGTAAATGTACTAAATGCAGAAGTATCCTGATCGCCATTTTGACAGGTTGAGATAATTCTCCAATCATAAGATGCACTTAACAATCCACCAGGAGTAACAAAGCTTGTATCCGTAGTTACCGTTAGCAATTCAATGGCTGCATATGCACCAGATTCAATGATCTCTAACTGATAATCTACAGCCAAAGGCACACTGTTCCAACTGAAAGAATTTACACCACTCGAAAAGTTATGTGTAAGGTTTGATACTGCGCCACATTGGGCATTCGATTTGATTCCTACAAAAGTTAGCAATATGCTAACAACTAAAATTTTGATTTTCATGATTTGCTATTTTATTTATAGCAAAGGTAGTACAGGTCATCATGTAGTTTTTGTGTCGTTTAATATCTGATGTAAATGGATATATAAGTGCTGTAATCAATTACAATCAGCTTATCATTTATTTTGAAAATCACAATCAAATAACAACGTCCCGAGAAATTAATTTGGATTTTTCTCAAACACAAAATTATGGGCGAGCGCTATTTTCGACATAGCAATATTGATTCATGAAGCTTTAATCCCATAAAGTTTCCTTCCTTTTCTTCAAAATACAATTCTTCCACTGAAAATCCTTGTTGTGCTAGCCTAGTTTGCAGACCTTGTACTGAATAAATTCTGACATGATCAGCCTGACCGAAATGTTTTAGTCTTTCTTCGGGCTTAATGATGGATGTATCTTCATATATGTCACCATCATTAAAGGGCGTTTGCACAATCAGAAGGCCATCATTTTTTAGAATACGGAAAAGTTCTGAAATAGCTTTTGAGTCTTCGATGATATGTTCTAGTACGTGGTAACATATGATAAAATCGAAAGACTGGCTAGGTGCGGCAATATTAGTAATGTCGTACGATTTATCAGCCTTCAACTTGCCGTCATAATCTGTAGTGACATAATTTGGGTGTGAACTTTTGATTTTTTTCTGAATAATCTTGGATGGAGAGAAATGTAGTATTGAAGCTTGTTTCTGGGGCAAAACTCTGTCATTCAGAACAGACCAAAGTCTACGATGTCTACCTAAACTCCCACATGTAGGACATATCAAATCTCCTGTATCGTGATGAATAAACTGACTGAAGTGGTGGTCACAAACATTGCAATACACTTTATTTCCTCTGTAAAAAAGCGCTAGAATTCTTCTAATTGTAAATTCAAATCTAGTTATTAAGCTAGGAAAATAGCGGATTAAAAAGGATTTTAGTGTATGGTACAAAATATGATATTTTACTTTCTTTTTATCTGGAAGAATATTAAGATATTCTACATTTTACCTTTGAAAAGCTCAGTTGAATATAAAAAATGATACCACAAATATACTAGGCTTTTGCTAATAATTGGTCATATATTTCTTTGTTTACAGCAAGTGCCTTAAGTATGACGACATCATCAAAGGTCACTTTTCCATCATCACCTACTTGAACAGTTTTGTTGGTCACACTTAGGTATCTCTCACCTTGATCTGATGCATATAATGTAAAAATACTATGATTCTCATTAGATGCATTATGATTTGTATGTAACTGATCAATTGATGCTTGGTTATTGTCTTCCATGGTAGTCACAAAAGTTTGTGTGTCATAAACATAGTTAAGAGGTGAGATGATTTTTTTTGCAAACCATTGATTCGTACTTTCACAGAATGGTTCAGAAGCAGAACTGCTGCCTACTAATATGGAGACGATCAAAACTATAAGAAATTCTAAAACCCATATGACTGTTAAAAAACCACCACTTATGGTTGTGCTTTTAAATCCCCAAGTTCCTACTTCATTTATACTTCCTATAAGTGAAAAAAGCATACTTGGATTAGCAGCTAGATTTAGCAAATGATTACCATCCACATTACTGACTATTATACCTGCCGTACTAGTTCCACCATCACTAGCAGCATTGATCACAAGATCTATCCAAGAGACCCAAGAAAAATAAAGACCGCATATAGCACCTATCACACTAAATAAAATCGCCATGACTGTACTTCTTACCTTGCCATATCTAACAACAATTTTATTTACCAAAAAGCCTATCACAAAACCGAAACCTGCTGAAAGTAAAAAGTTGACATAAATAAAAGGCATGTGCCAAATGGCATAAGCATATAAAAGTCCTACGATGGGGATGAGTACAAACGATACTGCTATAAGATAAAGGTATGACAAAGGTCCTGATTTTCCAGAAGGCGTGTAATAAGTTGCCATGAGTACAAGTTTTAAAAGGTTATTATATTGAAATTAGTTTTACAAAAATAGTATTATGTTATTGGAATATCCTGTGTAGGTTGTCTTATTCACATAATTCTGAAGCAAATGTAAAATATTTTTTTAATAATTCAGAAAAACAGAAAATAAAATGCTTTTTTAAATTAATTTTTGCGTTACTGTATCATTATTTGAATTGTGTGTGTATTAATATCAGACATGTCTCAGAACACTTTTATTAATCACGCCCCTTTGGGTATTAAAAATCAAATAAAATGAACAAGATATTCTTATATAGTTTGCTGTTTTTGTGCTGCCTTATTATAAGTTGTAGGAAAGATGACATCACACCTATTGGAGGTCAGGATGTATTAGAAAATGCTGAAAACGTGTCATTCATTATTCAAATCATTGATGAAAAAAACAATGGAATACCAAATGCTTCATTGATGATGCATGGTATTGGAAATAATTACACGTCTGATCAAAATGGTTTCATCATTGTTAAAAACATTTCAGTACCTGCTACAGGTATATACACTACCGTACTTGCATCCACTTATCATAAACAAATAAAGTTACTTAATGGCAAGGATAATTCAAATAACATAAAGTATATAAAAATGGTCCCTATCAATCAAGCTATTACCATTGTAACGGGTAATGAAGGTTGGATAGATGGACGTGGAAAACTGAAACTACCTGATGTACTCATCCTTCCAAATGGTAGCACTTATCAAGGGAATGTCATAGTGCAATCCAATTATTTTGATCCAGATGAAAAAGATTTTTTATTAGAAGCGCCTGGAAATATGCTTGCCTTAAATACTGAAAATGAAATCATAACATTGGCTTCTATGGGAATGTACAGAATTGAATTATTCTCTGAATCGGGCGAAGTTCTAAAGATAAGACAAGGCGATAAAGCCACACTTTCATTTCCAATAGCTGATATTCAAATAGATAAGCTTGAAAATACGATCCCACTGTGGAGTTTGAATGAAGATACAGGTCTATGGGTTCAAGAAGGCGAAGCAATCTTAAATGGCCAATATGTAGTCGCTGAAGTAGGACATTTTTCATTTTGGAATTTAGATTTGCCATTTGAGTTTGAAGAAATATGTTTTACGGTTAAATCTTCAGATGGTGATTTGATTTCTGGATTAAACTTAGATTTTTTAGTAAACAATGTCTTCCCTATGGGATTTGAGACTACAGATAATGAAGGAAAAGTATGCGGTAGAATACCACTTGGTCAATCAATAAAAATAAATGTTATCCTTAAAGATTTGCTTGTACAGAGTTTTGAAGTAGGTCCTTTTAGTCCAGGGGCAGCAGATGTAGAACTCTTGCTAACCAACAGATTAACTGAAGTTAAGGGAATAGCTGTCAGCTGCGAGATGACTCCGGTTACCAATGGATATGGATTTGCTTATTCAGCTGCAGGAGGTCAATTATACCAAATCATTCATCTCAACGAAGATGGTTCATTTAGATACTACACAACAACATCAGAAGGATTGACTTTAGTAAATGCTAATAACAATCAAGGTTATAATACAACGTTTACAGCTGCTCAATTAGAAAATGATATTGACCTAGGTACTGTCTTGTTGTGCGAAAACGCAGCAGGGAGCAAAATAAGTGGTTATGTCTTAATCGATACCAATGAAGATGGATTGGGTGATACACCTGCGAAGAATCAAAGAGTCTTAATTGATCCTTTTCCTTATCAAGAAGGTCAAACTAAAACTGTTTACACCAACGATTTAGGGTATTATGAACTGACTGTATTACCAGGTGCATACACAGTAGGGTCGTATGATGAAGTATCAGGATATACTTATATTGGTTGTGGAGATATTTCTATAGATGATGCGAATAACGATACAGGTGAAATTGAAGGAACACACGAGCTTTTCCCTATTGTTTTACCAAACGAAAACGATCAAGACAATAATTTTATTTATTCTGTCAAAGGAGCTGGAACTATAGGTGGAAAAGTAATGATCGATATGGACAATGACGGCGTAGGTGATAAAACTGCAGAGGGCATGGTCATAGTTTATGGCCATACCTATAATAATACTCCTCCTAAAACCATCACGACCGATCAAAATGGAAAGTACAAGACAGCCAATGATGTACTTCCTTATCTAGGCGCTATCGATTTTAGCAATAAACTAATTTTTACAGCTGTCAGTGATTATGATGTTACGCCAGATTCAGATGGAGATGATCGTAGCCTTGGACCCAATTATACAATTCCTATCCGTCTTAAAAACAACGAAGTTGATGACGATAATGATTTTGTAGTATCTATTGATAAATCATATATTACAGTGCGAGTATTGGTTGATACGAATGATGATGGCATTGGAGATGTGGGACTTGAAGGACAGCGTGTAGAATTATATCATCGAAGTGAAACTGGTGTGCCGCAAACACCTTTGGTCCAAGGCAAAAATACATTGAGTGATGGTTACTGTACTTTTCCTGTTAATCAGGCTGGAGAATATGTACTTTACTTTATAGGCAGCCCTAGTAACTATACTGTAAAAGCGGGAGTAGATCTTATTCCAGATAATAATCCAGCCAATGCTACATCTGAAAAATTCTTTTTACCTGTAGATATAGTAGGAAAAGAATATGATGATGGCAATACTTTTATTTTAAAAAAGAATTAAGATTGATCACCAACTTATAATTTAGTCATAGATTTTGACCACCAAAAGAAAAGATATCATCACCACACAAATCATAGAAGGTTGCAAAGCTAAGGATGCGCTTTGTCAAAAAAGTCTTTATGAGCTTACAGTCACCAAACTGTATAATGTCGTGTATCGAATCGTATTGGATAGGCACAAGACCCAAGATGTATTACAAGAAGTATATATAAATATCTTCGAAAAAATCAATCAATTTGACATCCAAAAAGGCTCTATTATTAATTGGATAAATAGGATTGCTATTAATCAAAGTATCAATTTCCTTCGGTCAAATCGGCTAACATTCGAAGATGTGAATGGTCTGGAGATCATAGAAAAAGAATTTACAGCCCTTCAATCTTTGGAAGCGCAGTATATTTTAGACATGTTATATCAATTGCCAGAGCAACAAAGAATCATTTTTAACCTACACGAAATAGAGGGCTTCAGTCACGAAGAGATTGCAGCCCTCTTACATATAAATATCAATAGCTGTAGAGTATATCTGTCTAGAGCAAAGACAAAATTGCAAGAGTTAGTCTCCATGCATCAACATTACATACACACCAAATCACAGTCATGAGCGAAAATAATCTAAAAAATAGGATGGATGACCTCTATCAAGATTTTGACAAAGAAGCTTTATGGTCAAGAATCGAATCTAAAAAAAGGAAAAGAAAACCAATCTTTTGGTGGGTCTTTGGATTTGGTGTTTTTGCTGTGGTAGTCGGCATAGTATTTTACACAATTGATAATGCTAATAATACACCAATAATTAATCAAAAGCACATTGCTGCCACTCAAAACCATCAAACATCTGCTGAAGATATTTGCTCACAAACAGGATCTACATCACTTGAATCATCCAATGAATTGGAACAATCATCGATAATGACTGAAAACCAAAATACAAATACAATTGCAGAGTCTCATCCACTCACAAATGCTGAACCAAAATCTGTCATCCATTCAAATATTACAACTGTAGCTGAAAACAAAACAAGTGATCAGAAAACTTTGGTCTCAAAGCATTATGTTAATAAAAACGCATCTTTAATTAATGCAAATAAAAATGAACATAGTCAATCAATAGTTAAGGATACTAAAGTCACAAATGGTAAAGAAATTCATCTCAAAGTCAAAAACGAACAAATTGAAGAAACCAATCTAAATGATTTTCAAAAAGTCGATCAAAACACTGTGGTGGGAAGAATAAATAATAAAGAAAACAATGAAAAAACAGACATGACAAATGCTTTATCCTTATTGCCTAATAGTCGCTTAAATTATCTAATTATTCCATCAAGAAATTTTACTTTGCCTTCTATATCACCTATTCCAAAACCTAAACCAATCCGAACTAAAAACAATATTTTAAGTGTTACTTTTGGAATCGGAATTGACCATCATCGTTTTCCCAATACAGCATTGGGACAATACCGTCAAAGTCTGGAAAAAACATTAGAAACTAGAAGTTTAGGGATTCAATATGAAAGAAGAAGGCAGTCATTTTCTTTGATAGCAAATCTTACAGCTGCTCAGAGCGAAACAGTATTAAACCATAGTACTCGATCTAATACTTGGCGATTGGTTCAGGATGGCAGGCTCATCAATGGCTGGAATGGCTATCAATACAAACTCTACAATCAATATCAAAGATTGGATGCAGATATCCTACTCCTATACCACATAGATATTCAAAATAATTGGCAGTTGAGCCCATCACTTGGTTTAGGTCTTAATTTAAGTAGTGCGCAGCAAGGCCATTTTTTTGATTTGGAAGGAAATCTTTTGGATTTGTCAGAAAGACCTGAATACACATCAAATACTGGATTTTATGTGGTCTATGGTTTAAAAATAAGAAGATACATTCAGAAAGATTTTATCATTGATTTACGCCTATTTGCACAATCAAAAAGAAGGCTAACTGATCCCAATTATCAAGGATATGAGCAGTCGATCCGACCATTAGGCATAAGCTTTGGATTTGGAAAAGTGTTTTGAGCAATGATAAGCTGAAATTTTCAAAGAGAGAATTGTAGTATATACTAAAATAAAACGCACAACACTGATTTATGGTGTTGTGCGTTTTGTAAGCTTGGTTTGAAGAAAATCTAGTTTTATCTAACTTTAATTTTCTGATATTACATATATTTTCCTTGTAAATAGTCCTTTACTTGTATGTATATTAAGGATATATATACCATCTAGGAGACTAGGTAATAATTGTAAGTTTAAATTGTTATTACCATTAAATTTAGTTTGGTTTAATGAAAAATCTTGTACGGTTCTACCCATAATGTCATTCAGTGATATGGATATTGACATCTCAGCGTTGATATCAAACGATAAATTTATTTCATTTGCGGTAGGGTTTGGATTATATTTAGTCAATAATTAATTATTATCCAATTTATCTGTATCAAAAGCACTATCACTTTTAATTATTCTAACTTTCAATTCATTTCCATAATATTTAATCCAGCTATAACATTCGGATAGGCAAAAATGTAGTATAAAAAGAGTATTGCTGCCAACTATTAAAGTGAAATATTGTGAACCTTAGCCGGAGCAATGTTATGCAGTAAAGTTGTTGAAAATATAGTTTTAAAATTAACATAAATGAACGTATGTATGTAAAAATAAAAGATAATTTTGCGGCATAATAAACCCAAATGACCGACAAACATTTTTTAACCTCCATATTTAATGAACAAAACTTCAAAAAGGAAGATCTTGATAATATCCTAAGTCAATACCAACGTATAGAATTCTCTAAAAATGACTATTTTATCAAGGAAGATACCACAGCCAATTTTTATTATTTTATGGAGAGTGGCTTTGCAAGGTCTTACGTTATAGATCTTGAAGGTAATGATATCAGTACTAAATTTTTTAGTACTACAGACATTGTCATTGACTGGCATTCTTATTTCTTAAAGACAAAGTGTCGAGAAAATATTCAAGCGATCACGTCATGTGTGGCTTGGAAAATTACTTTCGAGAATTTCATGAAACTATTTAACATCGAAGCTTTCAGAGAAGTAGGTCGCACTCGTTTGGTAAATAATTATTTTGAATTAAAAAATCATTCTGTTTCTATTATTGCTGACCCTGCGAAAGATAGATATTTAAATCTACTGAAGGCCAAACCTGATATCGTTCAGAATGTACCTTTAAAACAGATCGCAACTTATCTCGGCATCACAGATACATCATTAAGTAGAATTAGAAAAGAAATATTAGACAATAAATGAATACTTTAACACAATACTTCGTCCCAGAATGGATTTCAACAGCTTTCCTTATTGCCATTCCACTTCCTTTTATATTGATCGCTTTATTTGTGCGTAATACATCTAAAAATACAACACACAAAAATGCATTTCCTTTTGTTGTTTTATTTTTTGTGCTTTATCTTATTTATGTAGCCGTAGCTAGTTATTTAGGATGGTTTAACCACGTGTCTCTGCCACCTAGGGTACTTTTACTGACTACTTTCCCATTTGCTTTTTTGCTTTTTATGGTCATTGAAAAGACCCAAGTATTTAAGGATATCATAGCAAATGCCACCTTAGAGAGTCTAGTGAAACTACATATATTTCGCGTCATAGGTATCTTCTTTATATTACTTGCAGTACATGATACATTGCCAAAACCATTTGCATTCATAGCAGGAATGGGTGACGTCCTTACTGCTATTAGCAGTATATTTGTTGCAAAAGCGATACAGAATAAAAAAATCTATGCCCAAAAATTCACTTATTATTGGAATGTATTTGGTACTGTAGATATTATGTTTACGGCCATTGCAGCCAATGTGCTTACAAAAATATCAATGGATACAGGATCAATGGGTGTAGACACTTTAGCGTTTTTTCCTTTCTGCATCATTCCAGCATTTGCACCACCTATGATTTTATTCCTACACTGGACTATTTTTAAAAAAATGAAAGAAATTTCTGCATAAATGGTTTTCTTGTCCTATGGCAAGAATGGACATTTCGCTTCGTCATACTTTTGTACCATCATTAACAATAAAAAATAAATAGAATGGTACAGACAAATGAATTTATGCTTGCGTTCAGATTTGAACCCAACACCAATGATCAGCCTACAGCCGCTGAAATGGATCAAATGCATCAAGCTTGGGGTGCATTTATAGGAAACATTGCCATCCAAGAAAAACTCATCAGCACACACCAATTAGGTTTTGAAGGTAAACAAATATTTGCCGACAGAACCGTGGTGGATGGCATTCATATTGCCGAAAGACAAACACTTGGCGGGAATATGATTGTAAGAGCCCAATCGATCGACGAAGCAGTATCCATGGCTAAAAACTGTCCCATCTTATCTATGGGCGGAAGTGTGGAAGTCAGAGGGATACAACCCATGTAATTTCTTTAATTACAAGCAAGGGCTAACGCCAAAATTTATCAAAATAGCATTATTTTTTTTAAACAATTTTAAAATGAACACAAAAATGATTATCACAATCTTAGCAATCGCATTAGTTGCATTCATCACATTTGGCTTATACAAAGCTAGCGGTTTGAAAAACATTCAAATCATAAAAACCGTCACTATCAAAGGTAGTAACCAAGAAGTTTTTGATATGGTAAAATACCTAAAAAACTTCCCTAAATGGTCACCATTTCTCGCAGAAGATCCAGGCCAAAAATATGAAGTAAAAGGACAAGATGGAGCGGTAGGAGCACAGTATCATTGGGATGGAAACAAAGGTAAGGACTTAGGTTTTCAAGAAATCGTAAAAATACAAGAAGGAAAGTTCATAGGAATGCAATGTGATATCCAAAAACCATTTATAGCTAAACCTACATTTGACTATTATTTTACAGAAACGGCCAATGGAATAGAAGTAAAACAAGATTTCAAAGTAGAATCTGCCCTTCCTGATGCATTTTTTATGTGGCTTTTCGGTGCCAAAGCTGGAATGGAAAAGATGAATCAAACAGGATTAGATTTACTTAAAAAAGCAATAGAAAACAAATAATTTAAATTAATTTAACCATCAATAAAAATATAATATCATGGATAAGACAGTAGAAACAATGATTGCAAATCTGAAAGAAAAGACGGGTCATACTTTAGAAGAGTGGAAAGAAATAATTACGAAACAAAACCTAACAAAACACGGTGAAATCGTAAAGTATCTGAAAGATACACATCAAGTAACTCACGGTTATGCTTCTGAAATTGCATTAAAAGTTTTGGGCTCTGATGCAGATTCTGCAAGCAATGCTGATGATTTTATAGTGAGTCAATACAAAGGTAAAGAACATCTCAAAGCTTTTTATGACAAACTTCTTGAAGAAATTCAGGCATTTGGTGGCGACTTTAAAATCGACCCTAAGAAAACCTATGTGAGTCTAAAAAGGAAGAAACAATTTATCATCTTAAATCCTGCATCAAAAACAAGATTTGAGATTGGCTTCAACCTAAAAGGTGTGGAACCAAAAGGCAAATTGGAAGCCGAAAAACCAAATGGTATTTGTTCTCACAAGATAAATCTAAGTGACATTTCTGAAATTAACAAAGAAGTAATTGATTGGGTCAGACTTGCATTTGACAACGCAGGGTAAGCTTCTAATCATAAAACGCTTCCGTTTCT
This sequence comes from Saprospiraceae bacterium, assembly GCA_035299145.1. Classification (GTDB taxonomy): domain Bacteria; phylum Bacteroidota; class Bacteroidia; order Chitinophagales; family Saprospiraceae; genus OLB9. The sequence goes on along the minus strand of DATGWZ010000014.1, from coordinate 129,267 downwards.
TTTATTTCTCATGTGCGATATCGGGAATAGAAGCGTTTTTATTTTACTGAAAAATTTAAAAAGTAAACCTATATTTGCTATCGAAATGGATTTTATCATATTAAAATATTGGCAATAATTTAAAGATTGAAAACAAAATTATATGAATTATAGACTTATAACGATTACTTACATTTTGCTGCATCTTGTTTTTATAGTACACAGTCAAGAACGAATGACGCCAGCGTTGGCAATGCAAAATAGTCTGCAATTAGTAGAAGCTTATGTCACGGAAGAAATTGATTCTACAGATTCTTTTTTAATCACCAAAGAGTACTTTAATAAAATGGGTAGGACTACCTTGAAGGAAATTTATAGTAGGAAAGGACTAGGCTGCGCTTACAGTTATTTTTATAAAGACGACACAATAAGAACAGAAAGAATTACAGTGTGTTACGGGAAGTTTTTATCCAAAACAAAAATATGGTACGACCGTAAAAATCGAGAGGTCAAAGCCATCGACTATGACGAAAGTGGCAGGAAGACAGGGACGTATTCAAAAATAAAGTATAATGATAAAAAAAGGACAAAAGAAACCTTTATTCAATTTTCGGATGGATTTACCTCTGAGTCAAAAACAACCTTTGATGATGATGGAAAAATGATTGAACATCTTGTCAGAAAGCATGACAAGTGGTATGACAAGACACATGCTGATGGAGGTCCCTTGCATGAAACTGAAGAAGAAAACTATAATGGTTTAAACTTAAAACGAGTAATTGTAACGCGTGAAATCAAGGAATCTACAACTATCATAGGCGTTAAAGGACAATTAAAACTCCAGAAGGGTGATATCCTAAAAAACGAATCATTTATCATGGAAAATGGATTGACAGCCTATCATAATCAATATGTAAATGATGTTTTTATAGGGATGAAAAGGTTTGTGTATTTTAAATATTAAATTGTATGAACTGCATTTAATTTTATCTATCAGATGTGAAAAAGAAAACTATTTTTAAATATATTGATATTGAGTGGTATTCCCCAATAAGATATTATAATTTAGTTTTAATTTGAAATTAATTTATTGGATTATAGTAATAATTGTCATTGTTATTCGTTATTGAAAGGTAATTTTATTTCTACACCAAAATATTTAAAAAATGAAGAATGTATTGATTATGTTTGTAATGATTATTTCGTCTTTCTGCTTAGTGGGTCAATCATTGGATGACTCAATGATAGCGTTTAATGATCCATTTACAGAAATATCTTTTGATTTTGAGAGTGTAAATTTTGGAACGATTAGTCAGGGCGAGAAAGTAAAAGTAGTATACACCATTAATAATATAGGGAATGAGCCCTTGATACTATACAATGTTAAGGGGAGCTGCGGCTGTACAGTTCCTGAATGGCCAAAAGACCCAATATTACCTGGCGAATCTACTACATTTACAGCTATTTTTGATTCCCAAGGCAAAATAGGTGATCAAGGGAAAAAGATTACATTAACTGCAAATACAGAACCTATGGACAGCTATTTGAGTCTCTTTGGTAAAGTAGTCGAAAAGAAAAGTGATTCAAATAAAAAAGATTATGTACGCACAAATGCAGCTGTTCCGGAAGACTTATTTAGTGTCTTTCCAAATCCAGCTACCACAACGTTAAACATTGATTACACCGGTGAAAATCAAAGTGAAATCAAAATTTTTGACTCGATAGGAAATGAAATTCTTAATGATAACGTCTTGTCTTCAAAACAAATAGATGTATCAAACTTTCAAAATGGTGTATATTCTATCTTGATGTCTTACGATGGAGGCTCTTATTTGTCAAAACAATTTATCATACAACGTTAGCGACAAGAGTTAATCCGATTATAGTTTTTAGTTATTTGTAAAAATGGATATTATTGTAACGATAAATTAATACAATAATATCCATTTTTGTATTTTTATGACTAAGGTTTTTTAGAATGGAATACTACAAATGATGAATACCATAAAGTACAGGCTATATTTCTCATAGTTCACCATTTCAATTAACTTATCAGATATTGCATTAACCCTTTTGAAGTTTCATTTGAGTGCAATAAAGACGGATGAACGAAAGTCCCTACAGTCATAAAAGGCTTAGACCTATTTTACGTTTGGACTGTCTACTTCCTATTTCACACATTATCGAATTTTACGAACATGACAGAAGTAACGCTTTTTTTAATGGCTCAAGAACAACAAATTAGGTAATGTAATAGTCTTTTAATCATTAAGCAAGAAAGTTTTCAAGATCATTTTATAAACATAACCTTGCAACCTTAAAGGAATGTGTAAATCTAAGTTGTCAAGGCAGCCGAAACTAATGATTCATTGTCCACACAATAAATATTATCATATGGCTTTGGCCTTGATTATTACTATAATTTGGCCATTTTAAAAGTAACTGCACAATTTCAAAAATATTTTGACAAAATAAGTTGTATGCATTATACATATGAGTAGTTTTGTCATCATTAAATGGTTGCTATGGGACTACGATAAATTTACTTGACACAAAAATTCCACTACTTGTCATAGTCCGTTTGTAAATATATACACCTTTTGGCAAGTCGGGGATATATACATATTTATTAGATTCTACTTGCATTATGAACTTACCCGTAATATCAAAAATATCATTTCTAATGGGAAACTCAGATGGATTATTTATAAAAATAAATTTATTTGCGGGATTAACTATATTTATTCCATTCAAGATCTCAAGATCCGTTAATCCAAAATCTTCTCCACTGCAATCTTCGTCTATCCCATTTAATGGAATTTCTGTAGCATCAGGATTTATATCGAAATTATTATCATCACAGTCATTGGAGTTGGTAGTATATTTATCGGGTACATTGCTATTACAAGTTTCTAAACTTATCTTTGAACCAAAGCCATCGTTGTCATTGTCGAGGTAAAAAGTAAACACAGGCAATCCTTCATCAGCTTGTCCCGAACAATTATTATCCTTATTATCACAAATCTCAGGTGAGTTTGGATTAATATTAGAATCGCTGTCATCACAATCTGTTGCAACTTGTGAAAAACCTTGTGGGGCTAAGTCTGAACAAATTATTGTATCTCTCTGAAATGTGCCAAAACCATCATTATCATTGTCAATATAATAAGTGAATTTTTGTAATCCTTCATCTATCTGACCTGAGCAGTTATTATCAATGTTATCACATATCTCTAGGGAATTAGGATTTATAGTTACATTGTTGTCATCACAGTCTAGTGAATTGTTTGAATAACCGATCGGAGTATTCACAGCACAGGTGATAGTATCCTTTTGATCTGATCCGAAACCATCTCCATCTATATCAATAAAATAAGTAATCTTAGAAAGGCCATCATCCGCAACACCAGAACAATCATTATCAATATTGTCACAAAGTTCAGGGGAACCAGGGAAGATAGTATTATCAAAATCATTACAATCATTTGACAAGGTAGAATATCCTTGTGGAATGATTGATGAACAAACTGTCGTATCCTTACCGATTGTACCATACCCATCAGCATCTACATCGCGATAATAAATAGAGACAGTTAGCCCTTCATCAGTTAGCCCTGAACAATTGTTATCTTTATTGTCACAAAGCTCTGGAGCTCCAGGGAAAATATTAATATCTTGATCATTACAATCACCTCCTATAGTTGCAAATCCGAATGGAACTGAAATCGCACACAACATGGTGTCACGCTGTGAGTCTCCATAACCGTCCAAGTCATTATCAACAAAATATGAAAACTTAGGTAATCCGTCATCAATCAAACCGTTACAGTTATTATCAATATTATCACATTCTTCGATAGCACCTGGAAAAATTTTCTTTGCCAAATCATTGCAATCATTTGCGAAAATAGAATATCCAGCCGGTGGCACTAAATCACAAACAGTGGTATCTAATTGCGTAGTGCCATATCCATCGCCATCCAAATCTCTGTAATATTTTCTTGTCATCAACCCTTCATCTATTTGACCAGAACAATTATTGTCTATGTTGTCACAAAGTTCTACAGAGTTTGGGTTAACATCAGGATTAGAATCATCACAATCAGTTTTATTTATGGTGTATCCCAAAGGCGCTGACAAAAAGCAAGACATTGTATCTTTTTGTGGATTTCCGAAACTATCGTCATCACTATCTCTGTAATATATATAAGCTAGCAAGCCATCATCCTTGATCCCATTACAATCATTGTCAAGTCCGTCGCAGAATTCTATTTGTCCAGGATTTACAAACCTCTGCTGGTCATCGCAATCTAACTGATTGTCCGCATATCCATCAGGGGCTTCCGGCAAACAGCTTAAAATGAAATCATTACTCATGGTGCCAAATCCATCCATGTCAGCATCTAAAAAGTATTTCTTAATTGTCAACCCTTCATCTGTTAAACCATTGCAATCATTATCAAATCCATCGCAAACTTCAGGGTTCCCAATAAATATAACACGGTTATCATCGTCACAGTCATTTTTATTATTTGTAAATCCGTCAGGAGCCACATTAAAACAACTTCTTATACTATCTGTCATACTTCCATAACCATCGTTATCTCTATCGTAATAATATGTATAAAATGGAATATCATCTGCAAATCCATTACAATCATTATCTACACCATCGCAAACTTCAAGCTGATCAGGATTAATATCTGGTCTGCTGTCATCACAGTCCAGACTGGTTCCAAAACCGTCTTTATCATAGTCAATGTACATAATATTTTCAAGAATATCTAGTTCAATGTTTAAAGAAAGATAGTCCAAATCGCCATCAGTATCAAGATCAATCGATATCATTGGTTCAGGACCAACTCTTCCATCTATATTTAATTGCTCAAAAATGTATGTAGTATTATCAGTAGAAATATTTTTAAACCATTTTGAAGCATTATTTATATAGGCTATTATAAAGTCTTGAGCCCCATCTGTGTTGAAATCTCCAAATGTTATATTGTGTTGGTTTATATTACTTGGACCCAAAATATCATTAAGTTCAAAAGCAAATTGTCCTATATGTTTCAAATCACTCACGTATTGATTTGAAAGACAAATAATATTAGGCAAACCATTATTGTCAATATCATATGATTTGATTTTTCTCAATCCTTGTACTTGAGCTATAATACCTTGTGAACTGTAATTTCCAGAAATGTCCTTTGAAAGGATGGTAATGTCGTCAGAGCTTGGACGAACTGTTCCGACCATTATTTCTTTTACAGGACTATTATCTATGTTTTCTACTAAAACATCAATGATTGGTGTCGAACTAGTATAAATTAATTTTGAAACAAATAAACCACCTAAATTTTCATACATATAAATGACACCAGGAAAATCCACATACCCAATGATATCATTATCACCATCTGCATCAATGTCATCAATGTATAATCTGTTCGATCCTTTGACATTAGGTTGTATATCTGTAAAGCTTCCTTCACCGTTATTTAACATAAAATTAATTTCATTTTCTGGACCACTAGAATATACAATATCCAAATCACCGTCTTTGTCTAGGTCCCCAAATGCAGGTCTGCCATTAAATCTTGGTTTTTTTAATATTAAGTTGCTACTATATTCTAATGGAGCACAACTAATAGCTTTGATAAAATAAATTTCATTTAAAGATCCAATATTTCTAAAACCAATAATATCATTAATACTGTCACCATCAAATTCGGCTGCCATAATATGATTTAATTGATTGAATGGGAAGTTAATATCTCGAAATCCCTGCCCAAAACAGTTAATTTGAATAAAGATAATTATGGTTAAAAAATACAATCTGATTAACATCGATTTTTCTTTAGTGGATAAAAAACAAGCTATAAAAGTACAAATCTAGAAATTTAATAACTAATTTTATAAGCCACGAAATATCCTACTTGAGTCACTTAATAATTAGTTAATTTTAATATAATATGCTATTAGATAGTCCTGTCTAAAATGTTGTCACCTTTGCGTAAATTTATATAATATGTCAAAGTTAATGTTTAGAATATTTACAGTAATATGTATAATGAATCTTTCAGCAAGTATATACGGCAATAGTAAAATGCTCGATTTATTTACAATTGATTTTAGAGATTCAGTCGATTTTAACCTTAGTTCAGCAGTTGTGAATGGGGATATTGTGGAGATTCCAGTTTGGATTAAAAGCGATGATCAAATTTTTGCTTTAGACTTTGAAATGACTTTTAATACTGAGAAATTGGAGTACCTATCCATTATTGATCATACTGGTTATATCCAATATAATGCTTTTCAAAATCCTTTAGATAAAAAGTTGAGATTTACATCAAATCATACTTCTCCTTACAATATTAATCAGAAAATAATTTCAGTTAGGTTTAAGTTAACATCGATGTGTATAGATGAAAAAGATTTTATTAATATCACCAATTTCTTAAATGGAGATAATTGTAGTTTAAAATTAGCTCCTATGACTATTTGTGGCACTTCTTCAACTAATAATTTAGATCAAATATTCAATACAGTTCATAATCCTATATCAAGTGATTTTGAATTTTTGATGCCGGCTAGAAGTGAGATTTCGTTGTGCAATCTCAATGGAATAGCTCTTTTCCAGAAACGGAATTATTCCAATAGTGAAAATATTGTTACCATTCCTGTCAATAATATTGATAATGGTCTTTACATTTTATACACACAATTTAATAGCTTAGTTTACAGTAAAAAAATTGTCATTAAAAAATAACAAATTTACGCAGCCAACATGGGGCATTATGCCTCACAAAACTAAATTTCTTAATTTAAATTTTTAAAAATGTCTGGTTCATTATTTAGAATCACATCAGCTATTATTGTGTTTCTTGTTCAAGGTTACTTTACACATGCACAATATGAAGTTAGAGGTAAAATTTCCGATGTGAATGGTGAGGCAATTATTGGTGCAATTGTATATTCAACAAATTCTAAAACAGGTGTTGGGTCGGATTTTGACGGTAATTTTTCAATTGAAATAAATTCAAGCGATTCACTTTACATTTCTTATTTAGGGTATGCTACCATTAAAGATTTTATAATACTTGGTGATGATAAGATAATCATTAGAGACTATATATTACTCGAAGAATCATTAATGCTTCAAACTGTAGAAATATCAGGTAGAAGAGAGCGAGCTACTACTTACTATATGGAGAGTATCAAGAAAAGATCGGCTAACTCCATAGACTTTGTCTCTGCTGATGTTATGAAGAAAATAGGAGATAGTAATATAAGCGCAGGAGTAGCAAGGGTTACCGGAGTATCTACTAATGGCAACTTTATTACCGTAAGGGGGATAGGTGATCGATATGTACAAACGGCTATCAACGGAGCTCAAATACCAACATTGGACCCATTTACGAATAATATAAAACTCGATATCATACCATCAAGTTTGGTTGATAACGTGATTGTTTCGAAAACTGCAAGTGCCGATTTGCCTGGAGATTGGACTGGTGCATATATCTCCGTGGAGACAAAAGATTATCCAGAGAAATTCAATCTAAGCATAGAAACGCAATTTGGTTACAACCCAAATACCAGTTTTAAAACAATCAAAACACTTACTCCAAGTAATACAGACTGGTTAGGATTTGATAACAATTTTAGAGATCGGTCGCATACTGACTTTGTTAATTACAATCCATCCCCAACCGATTTTGAAATGATGATTGCTCTCGGCCTAGATAATTATTATAAGTCTATAGGGGTTGAATCTGATTGGAATCGCAATCAACCGCAAGTACAAGAAACATATTTTAAACTTGGTCTTGTAGAACTTGGATTGTTGGCGAAGGGCGACATCAATAACCCAGTGGCCATTGCATCAGCGAGAGAAAGGTTCGTGTCTGAAGGTTTTAGAAATAAAGCATTCGAAACTATAAATAGATCTGCATTTAACTCAGCCCAACAATTTCCTAATAACTGGTCACCCATTCAACGACGCGTTACAACAAATTTTTCACAGAGTATTAGCTTAGGTAATCAAACTAAATTTCTTGGCAGAAGTCTGGGGTATATTTTTGGAGCAAAATACAATCAAGGGATACAATATGATCCTTCATCAATTAATCAGCGTATATTGACATCGGATATTAGAGATGGGGTGGCTATCATTAATGAAAATTCTAATCCATCCACATCCCGAATAACGAATGGATGGAGTGCTTTACTAAATGTAGCATTTAAATATTCATCTAACCATAGTATATCCCTAATGGCAATGCCCAATTTTATAGGTACGAATAGTTTAAGGGATGGAAATACAGTACTTGCAGGTGCTCAATTTGATGAAATTTACGGTTCAAGCCAATTCTACGAACAAAGACGTCAGATGGTTTTTCAAGCTAAGTCTGAACATTTTTTACCTAAACAGAGAATGAAGATTGAAGGGCTAGCATCTTATACTTTAGGCAAAAGTGTCGCTCCTGATTTTAAACGTTTCAGATTCTTTTCATTTAACGACTCTACTTATTTTTATGAAGGACCGGCATTTGCAGATGATCCATTAACAAGAGATTTTAGGTATTTAACTGAGAATCTTCTGGATACAAAAATTCATATTGAAATCCCTTTAAGCAAAAATGAAAAGCAAAATAAAAAGCTAAAAATTGGTGGCGCATACAAAAGTTTGGAACGAATCTACGATCAATATAATTACGGGGTTTATTTTGACAGAGGTTCTCCTTTCGTTCCAGGTAAAGATATTGATGTTTTTTTTGCCTTAGATAAATTCAATACCAATGATGGTAGTAATGTAGATTTTGCATATGGAAATCCTGACTTCGACCCAAATCACAATACAGGAAATACTTCAATTACTGCCTTATATGCCTTAATAGATGTTGATATCACACCACGACTAAGGTTAAATTCTGGCGTGAGATTTGAAAGGACAAATCTTCTCGTTGATGCAAACAAATACAGAGAAAACAGATATTTTATTAATGATATCAGAAGAATATATGAAGGTGCATTGATATCAAATCCAGGTATTTTAAAAAGTTCAGATTTCCTACCAAGTATAAATCTAATATATAGATTAAGAAATGATGATATTTATCCATCAAATCTAAGACTAAACTATAGCAAGTCTTTAGCTAGACCTAGTATGAGGGAGTATTCAGAATCAATTATCTATGACTTCGAATTGAGGTCGGATGTTTTTGGAAACAGTAATTTAAAGTTAGTAAAGGTTGATAATTATGATATAAGGTATGAGAATTATTATGAAGGCGGACATAGCTTATCAATAAGTGCTTTTCATAAAAATCTTAAAAACCATATTGAACTTATATTCCTTAATAGTGGATTTTCTTGGTCAAATTCTAACAAATCACAAGTTTCTGGAATTGAACTTGAAGGCAAGTATAAAATAAATGAAAAACTAGATTTTGCTGCTAATGTCACTATGGTTCAAAGTAGTTCGGAAATAGTATCATACGTTTTGATGCTTGATGTAGCCTCAAAAATTCAAACATGGTTCCCCATTGATACATTTACACGGGTAATGTTCGGACAAGCACCAATTGTTATAAATGGTTTACTCAATTATAATTTGGAAAAAATTGGTTTAAATACAACAATAGGATATAATTATCAAGCTCCTAGATTGGTAATCCAAGGGAATAGATTTGTAGATGATTTGTCAAAAAATGTACCTGATGTATATGAAATGCCTAGACATCTTATTGATGCTAAAGTATCTAAAAGCTTCGGAGAAAAATGGGTGGTTACATTTACTATAAAAGACCTGCTTAATAGCCCCATAAGAAGATCCTACGAATACGTAGATTCAGATGGGAAACGCCTTGGCTTTTTTGCAGATTATGAAAGATTAAAATTTGGAACAAACTTCCTTTTCAGTGTCAATTATAAAATATAAGAAAATGAGACTCGTTTTATGTATTTTCATATCATTAATAAGTTTGGTTTACTCAAGTGCTCAATTAGAAAATGTATTTGTTGAAAAATATTATATTTCGGATAGTAAGGATGCTACAAATATAACGGGAGGAATACTGCAAGAAGGGAGTGTTACGTATAGAATATATATCGATTTAGCAAAGGGTAGTAAACTTTTGAAAGTTTATGGAGAACCTAATCGACCAATAAGGTTTGCAAGTACTTCAACATTTTATAATCACTTGGATGATGGGGTAAGTACTGCTAATACCATCAATAAAAATCGATTAAAAGAAAATTTAATTGCGCTAGATAGTTGGATAACTTTAGGTCAGGTAACAAGACCAAATGCTGGATCGGCTTTTTTTGGAGTGCCAAAACAAGATGACACAGATGGTTCTATTATTGGTGGACTTAACAATGATGGGGGCAGCGAAGAGATTGCAGGCGGCTTAATGACTCACAATGACCCTATTGTTGGAACTCCTATTGTAGAGACTGATGGATTATTACCATCTTCTATTTTACCTTCCAATTGGTTTGCTGCCGGCCTTACTGATAGTCAAACAGGTGAAGAAACATCTGTTTTTGCTAGTACCACAACACAAATATTTGAATCTGAAGAATTTTTAATTCAAAATAGTGGAGTGAGTGGTGTTGATGAAAATAAAAATTTAATTTTAGTTGCACAGTTAACTACGTTGGGAGAAATAGATTTTAAAATAAATATAGAAATTCTAGATGTTAATGGCACTAGAATCAAATATGTACATAAAGATACTTTGGTTCAGAATGATGAAGTTTATTCACCATTACTTTCATATCCAGCATTGTGTGGCTGCACAGATCCTGAATACATTGAATACAGTACAAATTTTGCTTGTTCTGATGTTAGTAAATGTAAAACGCTCATCAAATATGGTTGCCTTGATAGCTTAGCTTGTAATTATGACCCAACAGCTAATTTAAATATTAATTCATTGTGCTGTTATATAGGCTTTTGTAATGACTATGACATCGCTGTGATCTGCCCTGATTTACCTTTGCGATCAAAAAGTGAAGAAGAATTTTTAACTGTAGAACCAAATCCAACTATGGATATGATTAGGCTGAAACATAATATATCCATCACCTCTAAAATATTTATAGAAATATACAATAACTCTTTACAAAAGGTATTGGCGTTTCCATTATCAAATTTAAATGAGGAGACATTTGATGTTTCAAATTTGAGTTCAGGATATTACCACATTGTTGTAAAGGGAAATGAACAAATAGTAAGAAACAAGTTTGTTAAAATTTAAAATCATTAACAATGTTTTAGTATTCAATAACTTAAATTAGTAGCTATCTATTTTTTATTTTCCTAATTATAAACCTTTTAGCACCATATCCATAAATTTTATAAAAATGAAAATTTATTTATTTTACTTAGTTATTTTTTCTTTTACAATAATGTCTTGTGGTAATGATAATGAATTTCAAAAACCAATTTCAATTTTTGAAACATCCACTATAGAAGATAAACAAGGAAATACATATAAAACTATAAAAATTGGAAATCAGTGGTGGATGCAAGATGATTTGAATGCTACAGAGTTTGCAGGGGGCAAACCAATATTGAAAGTTACTGAACCTAGTGTATGGGTTGAGACAAATGAACCAGCTTATATGGTTGGACCTAGTTGTAATCTATATAATTATGCTACTGTAGAGAAAGCCGAAGATATAGTTCCTGATGGTTGGCATGTTGCAACAGATGACGATTTTAAAAAATTAGAGATGGAATTAGGCATGTCTGTGGATGAGGTTGATAAAAACTTGTGGCGAGGACAAAATATAGCTACAAAACTTAAAGAAGACTATCAAAAAGGTGCGTGGAACTATCATAAAGATGTTTGGGGGGATAATGAAAGTGGGTTTACTGCGTTACCTTGTGGTTGTATTTTATTTGATGGTAGACCCTGTGAACCAAGTAATTTAAGTCAAGGATATTGGTGGACTTCAACTACATCTGATAATGAAGCTTGGTTTAGATATATGGACTACAAAAGCAATGAAATATTTAGATATGTTGCTTCAAAAAACTATGGCATGGCAATTAGATGTGTAAAAAATTAAAATAAATAATTTTTTACACCATACAATTGAATAAATTCTTAAATACTTTACAGTCCCCCCCATTTGTTCAACTTTCATGTATGCACTTAAGGTGTATAATGTTTTACCTAATATGAAAATTATTTGGTACTACTATTCCCACCACTTTGTGTCATTCAGGTTAAAATAAAGTAGATCTAATTTTTATCAAATTACGTATTTAACTCATACAATACTTTTGATTAATCTATTGATAATAAATCATTAATGTCAGTTAATGATCAGTAAATATTAGGCTTATACCTTTGTATCGTGATTCATGCATGTAATTACTCCTTGTTCTAATTCTTTATTTTATTCACCTAAATTTTCAAAAAAAATGAAAAATTTATTCTTTAAAGCATTCATTGCTATTGCAATGATATCTTCAAACACTGCTTTTGGTCAGTCAACACCGAATCATGGCGCAGCCTGTGGTTGTCCTGCATTAGCTTCAAGATCAACTGTAAACCTGTCAACTTTGGCAGATGCAGCTGGAAATTTTACTGCAAAAAATACAGTATTAACTTGTGATAAAACCTACATTCTTGACAATACAAATGCTAATACTACTGGTAAGTATTATGTAGGAAAAGGTAAAAGCATTACAATTGCTCCAGGTACTGTCGTAAAAGGCATGCCAGAAACTACGCCTGGTACATCTAGAAATGGTGGTATCCTAGTTATTTCTCGTGGCGGTAAAATAATAGCTTCTGGTACTGAGGCTTGCCCAATTATTTTCACAGCTACAGCTGATGTGAATGTAAATGGTACTTATGGTATTACTAACAAAGGCAAATGGGGCGGAATTGTAGTATTAGGAACAGCTACTAATAATTTATCTGCGGGTAATTCTGCTGGTCTAGGGGTTACAGGTCTTCTTCCTGGTACAGGTAGAATCGAAGGATTCACATCTCCTGAACCACGTATCTATTTTGGTGCTAACTCAGCAGATCCAGATCCAGATTTCCAATCATTTGATGACAACGATAACTCTGGTATTATGACTTATGTTTCTATACGTCATGGTGGAGAAATAATTGGTGCTGCCAATGAGATCAATGGTTTGACTTTAGGATCTGTAGGTCGTGGTACTACACTACACCATATTGAAGTTCTTTCTAATCTTGATGATGGTATTGAGTTTTTCGGTGGTACCGTAGACCTTAAATATGCATCAGTTTTGTTTAGTGATGACGACAGTTTTGACTGGGATCTTAACTGGTCAGGTAGAGGACAATTTTGGGTTTCTGTTAAAACTGATCAAGCTACTGCAGCAGGTGGAGACAATGGATTTGAATCTGACGGAGATGACAATAAAGTTGGTACTGGTGTTATGTCTAATCCAAATGTATATAACGTTACTTATTTAGGCTCATTAGGTCTTAATGGCAATGCTACTGTAAAAGGTATGGCTATCGAAATGAAAGAACAAACCAACGGAACTATACGTAATTCTGTTTTTGCTAACTATGGTACAGGTGCAAGATTTGTGGATGATGCAACTAGACCAAGTGGAATAGATGCGTATGATAACTGGCAAGCTGGTACATTAAAGGTAGAATGTAATACTTTTATAGGCGTTACAAATCCGCTTGTTCAAAGAATTGGTTCAACAGATACTCCTATCACTTCTGGTCCTGATTTTACAAAATTCTTCACAACTGATGGAAACGTAAGTGTTGCAACATTAGCTGGTTTTGATTTTGTACATGAGATGAATACTTCTACGAACGCTATGTTAAATAATAACTTAGTAGATATGGTTCCTTCATCAGGTGTTGCTACAACATGTCCAGCGGCTCCAGTGGATGGATTCTTTACACCTGCTACTTATAGAGGTGCATTCGAACCTAATAAGAAGTCTTGGTTATCAACTTATTCTTACAACTCAATCATCGGTATAGAGAAAGGGCTTCTTCCGTGTCCTACAGATGTAAGTGGTGATGGCAATACCAATGTTACAGACTTAAACGCTATTCTTGGAGTATTTGGTCAAGGTTGTAATTAATATTAGTAACAAAAAATATCTTTAAAATAGAAGTAATGAAAAATTTAATTAAAAATTTATTTTTATCGGCGTTCATGTCAATTATGGCTATTGCGGCATACGCACAAACTGGCCTCATTGGTATAGAAGTTGAAACTTATTATATTTCCACTGCTACAGATCAGACTGCGCATGGTGTACCTGTAGGATCAAAAACTTACAGAGTATATGCAAACATGGCAGCAGGCTTTGGACTTCAGTCAGTTTATGGCGAGACACACCCTGACGGAGAGATTGATTCACTTGTGTTCTTTTCCACGCAGAACTTCTGGAATGCTCCAGACGGTGGTAATTTAGCTAACGAAATACCAAATTCAATTTTGGCACTAGACGCTAACATAATAGATTCTTGGTTGACTTTTGGTAGCGGTGGTGGAAGTCGAAGAGGTATTCTTAAAACTGTCGATACAGATAGTGGAGTAGCTACTACTTTGACCAATTCAGGCGGAGCCATGGGTTCACCTTTGACAACTCATGATGGAAGATTCAACACAGGCAATGCACTTGTTGCAGCTACTGCTGGTGCTGACATGACTATGGCACCTTTTGACGCACTTTACAATGCTACGATAGGTAATAGATGGTCAACAGCTACGGCGCTTGGTGGATTTTCTCTTAATGCAAGTGGTGGATCCGCTACAGGACCTATTGCTGGAAACAACAGAGTTCTTATTGGACAGTTTACAACTGATGGTGAGTTTGGTTATTTCTTAAACATTCAGATTGGTAATGGTACAGTAGTTGAGCAATGGGTTGCAGAAACACCAAGACCGGGACAGTTTTCAATGCCTTCTTTGAAGTTAGCTCCTAATACAGCTCCTACAGTAGCTATTACTACTCCTGCAAGTAACGTTTCAGTTACAGCTGGTACAGTGGTAAATATCGAAGCTACAGCTTCAGATACAGCTCCAGGTACTATTTCTCAAGTGGAGTTTTTCAACGGTGCTACTTCATTAGCAGTTGATAATACAGCTCCTTATCAATATGCTTTGACAGCTACTACTACAGCTACTATCACAGCAGTAGCTACAGATAATGAGGGTGCTACTACTACATCTGCACCTAGAATCATTACGGTTACTGCTGATCCAGCTCCTGTTGTTACATTATTTACAGCAAGTCCAGTTTCACCAGTAGTAATGGGTACAACTGTTACATTAAATGCTACAGCAACTGATAATGGTAACGTAGTTAGTGCACAATTTAAAGATGGTGCTACAAACATTGGTGCTGCAATACCAGGTGCAGGTCCATTCTCTACATCTTGGACGGCAATGCCAGTAGGTGCTCACACGCTTGCAGTAGTTGTTACTGACAATTTAGGTAACACTAGCAGTCAGACTTTAGCTTTCACAGTTAGTGCAGATCCTGCACCAGTAGTTACTTCATTCACAGCTGCTCCTGCTTCACCGCAAGCAGCTGGTACATCAGTTACATTAAATGCAACAGCTACAGACAATGGTACAGTTGTTAGCGGACAATTCACGGTAAATGGTACAAATCTTGGTGCTTCTATAGCAGGTGCAGGTCCATTCTCTACAACTTGGGCAGCGAATATAGCTGGTACACAAACGCTTGCTATCATCGTTACAGATAATGCAGGTAATACAAGCAGCCAGACTTTATCATATGTTGTAACTGGTCCTTCAGTGACTACTTTCACTACAACTCCTGCTACTTCTGCTATTGCAGGTACAGTGGTTACTTTAAATGCTACAGCATCTGCGAGTGCAGTAAGCGCACAGTTCTTAGATGGTACGACTAGTATCTTTACAGACAACTCAGCGCCATTCTCTACAACATGGACTGCTGCTGTTGCTGGTGCACATATACTTGCAGTAGTTGTTACCGATGCTTTTGGTAACACAAGTAGCCAGACATTGACTTTTACAGTTTTAGGTGATCCTGTACCTGTTGTTACATTCCCTACCATTACTTCAGTAGTATCAGGAACTGTAATTACATTAAATGCTAGTGCAACTGATAACGGTACAGTTACAGGTGCACAATTTAAAGTTAATGGTGTAAATCAAGGTCCAGCACTAACAGGTGTAGGTCCATTCTCTACATCATGGACTCCTACTCTTGATGGTTCATATACAGTATCAGTAGAAGTTACTGATAATGTTCCAGGTAACATAGGTGTAGCTTCTCAAACTGTAGTAATTTTGCCATCTGATGCTTATGAGGTAAGAAAAGATACTGCTCTTTGTAATGAACCTAATATCTGTGTTCCTATACAATCTTTACAAGGAGTTTCAAATGTTATCGGTTATGACCTTGTTTTGAGCTATAATGAAAATAAGGTTATTCCTACAGGTGTCATCAGAAAATTCTCGGACTTAGCTCCAAGTAACTTATTTGAAACTACTTTTAGCATCAAAAATACGCCTACGACAACTGGAGAAATGTTGATTTCTGTATTCTTCAATTCAAATGCTCCTTTAAGTCAAAGATTTTCTGGACCAGCAAACAGTGATTTGATTTGTGTTGAATTCTTGAAGAAGCCTGCATATGCAGCTAACGAATTAGTGTTATTCAACATCGACACACTTGAAGAATCATACATCTCAGGTGTTGTGCCAAGAGCTGTGAGAGGAAATGGTTTCCTTACATACAGAGATTCAACTTTAAATTCAAAATTAGAGTTTTGGGCTGACAATTCTGCATTGGGCCAAGATGATGTTCTTCCTTTTACGGGACCAGTAACAAATATCTTTGGAGCAAACGCTTCTTGTGTTAAAGCTTTAAATCCAGTTAATCCTAATGCAAATGGTGAGTTTACACATTTCCTAAATGACAATGAATTGAACTTGAATATCGAAAGAGATATCCAAGGAGGTTCAGCACTTGCTGTAGGCGATGCATCTGTTCAATCAGTTATCAATGGATTTGATGCTTTCTTGGTAAGAAGAGTATTATTAGATGACGCTTCATTTGTACCTTCTATCTACCAAATGATTGCTATGGACGTAAATATGGATGGTCAAGTTTCTGCGGGTGATGCTTCACAAATTAACCAAAGATCAGTATTGCAAATAGCTGAATTTAGACAAAAGTGGAATTATACTAATGCAGGTGTATCTAATGGTACACTATCTAAAGATTGGTTGTTTGTTAATGAATTGACCATATTGAATGATGCAGATGGAAGATACTCTGTATCATCTATCTATCCAGCATGGGATTTTGCAGGTTACAATAAAGATCACGTACCTACATTAGCATTCTGTATGCCAACTCCAGTATCTGATTGGGCAAGATGTGCAATTATCGGTGAGGACAAGTATCTTGGTATTCTTCTTGGAGATGCTAATGGTAACTTCCAAAACTTAGTAGCTGGTGTAACTGATGTAAACCTTAGAACTAACAAAAAAGTCGTTTTTGATATTAACAATGCAGTTTACAATGTCGATAATACTGTAGATGTACCTGTATCAATGGTATCTAGTGATGATGTAAATTCTATTGACTTTGCAATGTCATTTGACAATTCTAAATTGGAGTTCAATAAGGTAGTATCACATAGATCTGATGTACAGACATATGCTTTTGTAAATCCAATTGATGAGTCTTTACGTTTGACTTCAAATGGAACTAGTTCTTTTGTAAATAACGCAAAAACTGTATCCGTAAGGTTTAACCTTGTTTATGGTAAGAAGTTAAGTGCTGAAGACTTCGTTTCTACAGAAGCATACTTAAATGGTGACCTTGTTAAACTTGAAGTAAGAGATAGAAACCTTGTTTCTGAGACTTCTGAGAATTTCAGCGTTTATCCTAACCCAGTTTCAAATATCTTGAATATCAATGTAGGTCAAGATGCGAAAGCTCAGTTATTTGACGTGAACGGTAAGGCAATAAGCAACGAAATTGAAGTACTTGCTAATATGAACAACGAAATGAGTGTTTTAAACTTAGCATCTGGTATCTATACACTTAAAGTTTACAATGCTACTTTTGTAAGTACTAAAAAAGTGATCGTAACCAAATAATTCTTTTTCCCCTGTTAATCCCAACTATCGAGTATTATTTCAATATTTATATTTATAGCCACACTTGTGAAAACAAGTGTGGCTTTTTAATAGATAATATATGATAGTCTTATACATTAATTATTCATTAATATTATAATAAAGTAAAATGTGAGCCCTTTCTTTTTCTTACCTTTAACTCATAGTTATAGTTGTTTATAAGTATTAGGTTTAGTTTTTCATGTTGTACTTTTTTAACAAATAGTATCATTTATCTTAATCAATCCAAATGATTTTTTCTACACACTTTAAATTATTAGGTTTTGGTAGAACAATGTTAAGTGTGTTGTTAGCATTTGCTTTTTATTCTTGTGAAATTTACGCGCAAGATGCGATTGGATCGTCCGTAACTTCTTACACAGTACTGAATGAATTTTCATCCATAAAAGGTTATAACAACTGCCCTGTTTTCGAAACAAGGATTTGTGCATCAAATGAAGTTATTGTTTTGGATTCAATTTCGGTGGATGGTATAAAAGGTTATTGGACACCACAGGAAATTAGAACTGATACAATAGTAGGAAAAAATTTTAGTAGTAGATGGCGTTCCATCGATATTTCTCCATCATGTTCGACAGACACTATTATTAATTTCACTGTTGTGGAGCCTACACAACTCAATTTTTCATTACCTGACGCACTTTGTAAAAAATTCGGAATCTATTTACTTCCAAAGTTTTCATTAGATTCTATAGCAGGATTCTGGAATATAAATAGGGTTAATACGGATACGTTGCCATTAGGGCTTTTGCCAATAACTTTTATTTCTAATGAATTCTGTGTGGATACTTTTAGAACATCCATAGAAATAAAAGAATTTGTAGCTCCAGCATTTGACATTACAACAAAGATTTGTATTTCAGATGACCCATTTGATCTACCATTGATTTCGCTAGAGGGTGTATCTGGAATATGGACAGAGAGAACAATTATACCTTCCATAATTGGTTCAAGTTTTGTTTCAATTTTCACACCTGATATTATTTATAGAGATTGTTATACTCCATTAGCTGTTGTATTTGAAGTTTATAATACCTTAAAACCAGAATTCACATTCCCTGAGCATGTATGCTACACTAACCCATCCTTCGATTTTTTAAACATTTCGGAAAACAATATTACCGGTACTTGGGGCAGTCCCAATATTGATATATCAGCCATGAATGAACCTGTCTTGAGAAATACTTTTGTGCCTGATAACATCAATTGTCATGAAATTATAACTATTGAAATACCTATTATTTCATTTTCACATATTTCTTTAGATATAGCTGACCCAAGCAATTGTGAGGAGAGCGATGGCATCATTACTGTTTTGAATGCTAAAAGTAATGACGAGTTTTCTATAAATGGCGGCCTTTCTTGGCAATCTTTGCCAAAGTTTAATAATCTTGCTCCAGGAATTTATACAATACATTTTCGAATCCAAGAAAATAAGACTTGTATAGATTCTTTAATTGGCACAATACGCGAGCCTGTCTTTCCATCAATCCTATCTGTCCAAGTTTCGGACCTAACAGATTGTGTAATAAATAATGGCGCTGTTACTTGTAACGCTGAAGGCGAAAATCTTGAATTTTCACTGGATGATGTAAGCTATCAAAGTAGTCCTACTTTCCAGAACCTTGCGGCTGGTAATTATAATATATTTGTTAGAAATAGTTTGAAAAAAAAATGTAAAACATCTACAACTTTTGAACTTAATGCCGCACAGAAAACGGAAATTATAGCTGTTGAAATTACTGATCTTACTACTTGTACTTCTGGCGATGGAAGCATAATGATAAATGCAACAGGTCAAAATTTAGTTTACTCCATAGATAATGGATTGACTTTTCAACAGAGTGGACAATTCACAAATTTGCCTTTTGGAAACTATCAGATTGTAGTGTCATCTTCATCACTAATGAATTGTAAAGATGATTCATTGGACACAATTAAAAGCCCATCATTGCCAAGCATTAAAGAAATAGTTAAGGAAAATCCTACTGATTGCGGAATAGATGATGGCAGAATAATAATTATGGCTGAAGGAGAATTTTTGGAATATTCCATAGATAATGGTATCAGTTGGAGTGACATTTCGGTTTTTACCAATCTAGCATCAGGAGAGTATCAAGCCATTATAAGGAATAAAAATGCTGTTGACTGTTTTGTAGGTGATTTGGTAACCTTAGATTCTTTAAAGCAACCAATAATATTGAGTATAGATATTACCCAACCAACAACATGTATATCACATGATGGTAAAATCAATATAGAAATGGATAATCCAAATACTGAATTCACCATTGATAATGGACTGTCATGGTTATCAGTAAGTAACCTTCAAGATTTAGGGAGTGGGATGTACCATTTAATTACAAGAGTTATAAATACCTCAGCATGTTTGGATAGTGTTAGTTTTGAAATAATTGAGCCGCCATGCCCATGTTTAAATTTAGATGTAGATGTAGATGTCAAATTTGTTCATTGTCAGGATAGATTGACTGGAAGTATCAAGATTAATCAAATAAATGGTTTTTTCACTAATGAATCTTTTGATTTCATGTGGTGTAATAATGGTTTAAATAATTATGAATATACAGGATTGGGGCAAGGTTGGTATTGTTACACTATTGAATATGATCGAAATTGTAAGTTGCAGGATTCTATATTTGTAGGTACGGTAGCTCCTATAGTGTTCGATTTAGTCGGAACTGATGAGACGTGTAAAGAATTAGGTAAACTTGAAATCATAAATGTTACTGGAGGATCGGGGTCTTATCAATATACTTTAGATGGGCTAACTTTTCAATTGTCTCCTTCTTTCAAAGACTTATCATCCCAAAGCTTTAGTGTGTTGGTCAAAGATTCATTAGGATGTTCGACTCAAAAAGAAATTATAATTGAAAAGATTATAGATTTAGAATTGAACATCCCGGAAATTCCACCCATACCTAAAGGTGAATCTGCTATGATTATGCCTATAATTTATCCAGTCGAGATAGATAGTTTTGCATGGACACCTATTGAATTTATTAAAGACCCAAATCAATTGAATGCAACAGTATCGCCCCCAAAAACACAAGAATACTCATTAACAATATACAATGGAACTTGTCAATTAACAAAGTCAGTTTTAATTGAAGTTTTACCAAGTGAAGAAATATTTTTCCCCAATATATTATCAATCAATAGTAACACCACTAATAATTTATTTTACTTAAAAACTGACCCTAGGAATGATACGACTATTTCATTTCTGAAAATTTACGATAGATGGGGAAATTTAGTTTTTCAGAAAAAAAACCTTCAAATAAATAATGCGGACGCAGCATGGGATGGGACTTTCAATGGAAACAATGTTGATACAGGTGTTTATCAATTCATTGCTGAAGTCTCAGTTAATGGAAAGCTTAAGTTAATTATTGGTTCTATCACAGTTTTGAATTAAACCTTGTCTGATTAGGAAGTTTATAATTGTAATAATTTGTTTGACATAAAGACAACTTGAGAACCTGTCTATTATTAAACTACAAGTTTTTGTATATCGAAGGATTAAACTTGATCCAGCTAGCATTGATCTTAATTCAACAAGGTTTGTGGGATTTAATTTGCATTGTTTTTTACATTTTCATACGCCAGTCCACTTCCTTCAGACTTCCTAATGTAAGTTAATTTTTTAAGTGTCGATAGGGCTTAGTGACCTATAATTTAGCCTTCAGGCCGTGTAAATATGCCTTCTTGACCTGTTGTTTAGTTTTCCAGTATGGTCAAGTCTTTATGACCTTTAATCTCATGTCTTTTAAAGATAACGTTGTTACAATAAGGCTTTGTGACCTTTCCTAAACACTTGTTATCGAAACTTTGAGAGACATCGTTGTACTATTATGATCAAAAGTCGTAAATTTATTAAAAGAAATTAGTTCTTCAACCAATGATATATTACAGCTGTGTTGTTAAGATTCTCTTTATTTTATATACCTTTACCACAAAAAAGTGAGCCTCATAATCTTAACCTTTACGAGTGGTTGTTTTTTTCTTTTAGCCTTCATTGTCGCGTCAAATAAATGGAAGGTAAATATTCTCGCCAACAGGTGGTTTTCTATATTTTTGCTCTGTTTAGGTCTCATATTAGTATCAGATTCTATTGTTTATGAACTACATGGCAATGAAGATTTTTCAATATTGATTGACCTGTTTAATTTACCTGTTTTTGTGGTTGGTCCTTTGATTTATTTAAGTATTACATTCTTTGTTTCTCCATCCAAAAAATTAAGTTTTAAAGAATATTCCTTGCATTTTTTGTTTCCAGCACTTTTAAGTTTTTTGATTGTTTTAAGTTATTTGATGCCTAATCAGGAAGATTTAAAAGAAGATGCAGCTACTTTAGAGATAATAAACATTATTGTCATTCTCGTATTGATCATATTACCGCTTACCATTTATTGGCTTTTGTCCTATATGAAACTACTAAGACATCAAAGGAATGTGTATTTATTTACTTCAAATGTTGAAACCATTGACTTAACTTGGATGAGATTTTTCATGTGGGGATTGGCGCTAATGATCATTGCGTGGTTTTGCGAGTTAGTTTGGGAGAATCTTATTGTGAGTACAATTTCCAGTATTATATATTTAATTTCTGCATTTTATTTAGCATATTTTGCTTTGCAACAAGGTGAAGTATTTAGCACAAATGAGCATCAAGCTAAAGAGCTGAAGGTCATAATTGAAGAAAACCAACAATCAAGCTCAACTAAAAAGCAATTATTGGGTGAAGATGATTTGAATATCTTAAAGAAGAGATTGTCAGCCATGATGCAGGACGAAAAACCTTATCTTGACAGCACACTAAATCTCTCAAAACTTGCTCAATTGATGCAAGTAAGCACACATGAGTTGTCATACATAATCAACACTAGTTTTGAAGACAATTTTTTTAATTTTGTCAATCGTTACCGGGTTGAAGAGAGCAAAGTGTTATTGCTTTCGAATGAGTATAAACATCTATCTATGGTTGGTATTGCTTATGAAGCGGGATTTAATTCCAAAACTGCTTTTAACACCGCTTTTAAAAAGATGACAGGTGTTTCACCTACAGAATTTCAAAAGACTGCTTCTGAAATTCAAAATTAGCTCCCAGTTCTTTAACAAACATGTTCCACTTTATCAATCAGAACAGCGAAACCAACCTATTCGCCCATCTTTGCAGCATTATTAAATAAAAATCGTGATAATGAAGCATGTATTCTTAATGGTCATCAGTCTGATAAAATTTACCCAAGTGGTTAGTCAGACGAACGGTGAAAATTCAAAAAATCACCCACAACAATATTTTTCCATTCAAGCAGGACTTACGCTGCTTGAAGCACCTGTTGTTTTTTATCCAAACATTGGCCTAAGCTATTCTAAAACGTTTTATGGTAGTGGAGCCCACCAGTTAGCTTATAATCCACAATTTCAATTTGTAACATTACCAAGCATCGAGCATAAATATTTACTATCAGGAAATTTAGAATACAAGTTTCAACCCAAATGGCGGTTTGAGGCCAATGTATTTGCTGGTATCAATTATCAATTGAGAAAAAATCTGTATGATAGATACGAATACCAAAATGATCAATTGGAAAATGTGGGCAAAATAAGACATCAAGTTGGTCCTACTTTGGGATTACAGCTGGGTTATAAAATATTTAGGAGAACTAACTTTTCACTAAGTCCTAATCTGGGATTTTCGCTTACCAAGCTGAGGAAATCTTATACCAATAAATGGAACGAAGGCTTTGTACCAACTTTATCTTTTGGCATTAAATTAAATATAAAATAATCATGAAACATATATCCTTACTAATAATCGTCGTACTTTTTGTGGGTTGTACCAAAGAAGAAATTATACTTAACCCTACATCAAATACCAACAATCCATTGATAAGTCCTATTGACAAGGAGGTTCAGAAAATATTTGAGACGTATAGAGATGATCTCAACACTGTAGGTCTTTCAATAGCAATAATGAAAAATGGTACAATTAGCTATTATGGCTATGGAGAAACTAAAATTGGTAATGGGATTGTGCCCGATAAAAATACACTTTTTGAGATAGGGTCCATCAGTAAAACCTACACCAGTATTGCCATACTAAACATGCTAAAAGAAAATGGACACACCATAGAAACACCAATCCGAGAATATCTGCCTAATGATCTACCTACACTTGCAAGAGATGGTATAGAAGTAAACTTCAAACATTTATTAACGCATACTTCAGGTCTGAATTATATGCCAGATAATTTTGGAAGTCAATACCTTACTGGAAATTTAGGAGGAGCATTTAGTTCTTATGACAGAAATAAATTATACACTTTTCTATTGAATGCAAATTTAAGGCACAAACCATTTACTACTTGGGAATATTCAAATGTGGGAATGGGGTTACTCGGTACAATCCTTGAGCTCAACTATAAAAAGTCTTATAGTGAAGTATTACGAGAAAAAGTATTGAGTCCTTTGTCACTGAACGAGACCTTTACCAGAATTGAAGAAACAACTTCTTTAAACTGGGCTGTCGGCCATGCAAATGGAATAGAAGCTCAATATTGGAATTCACTCGGGTCTATTGACGGTGCTGGTGTTATCAAGTCAAACATTGAAGATGTAATGAAATATGCTCTATCAAATATTAATCCGCCTACTTCAGCATTGGGCAATGCTATTGCACAGTCTCATCAGATAACATTTTTACCCTTTACCGATGTAGATATTTTTAAAATCAATGGCCGATTAGGTTGGTTTCAACTGATACATAAAGAGTTGCCTAATGAATCTTTTATTTGGCATAATGGCGGTACTGGTGGATTTAGTTCTGATTTGTATATCAATAAAAATAAAGGTACTATACTGTTAATCTTGGCCAATACGGCTGCTGGTTCAAAAGGGAGAGAGAATTTTACGAAGGATTTATTGAAATATATCAATGGATAATTTAAAAATTGATTCTCTTACAGCATTTCATAAATTCAAAAAAAAATCAATTATCTAACACTATGTTTAAAGTACAAATCTCTTGGTGCTGGGCCAGCAAAAGGAAATAATGACCAAGAAATGTTCTTTAATTATTGGGGAGCTGCCATAACTACAAAGTACTTTCCATTTGATAAAAATGCTCAAAAGGGAATATACATGCAAATGGATTACTTTTTTGACAATCAATTTACCCAAAAGTATAGAACAATAGCAACTAAAAGTTTTTATCATAAGTTTGCTATTGGAAATGGTTTAGCATTGGGTAAAGGTTATGATTTTTCTATTGGGAAAACTAAGGTGACCATTGGTGTAGAATTTGAAGCTAATAGCCGAACTGGTGAAGTCACAGGGATGGGAGATAAGAACTTTCGAAGTTCCAACGTTGGCTTAATGACTGGATTTAAATTTTAATCCCATAGCAACATTTACTTAAAATTGAAACTAATAACTTTTTGCTAAAAAAAAAATACGATACTTTGTGATTTTTTATAGCTCTTACATACTAATAGATTGTACTAAATTTTTAATCATTTTTGATGAGTCGTGATTTTCTACATACAATTAAGGAAAACGAAGGTATTATCTATAAACTCGTAAATATTTATGCGGAAAAGGATAATGACCAACAAGATCTTTATCAAGAAATTGTTTATCAACTTTGGAAATCCCATCAGTCTTTTAAGGGGAATTCAGATATCAGCACTTGGATTTATAAAGTTGCACTGAATACATCCCTAACTCACATTAAGCTCAAAAAGAAATATACGGAAAACAATGCCATTCAAAATGTAGAATTTCAAGTTGAAGATACATTAGATATTCATCAGGAAAATAAAATTTCTGAAATGTATCAACTAATCAGAACACTGAATGAGATAGATAAAGCAATTATTTTTCTTTTTCTTGAAGGCAAAAATCATCAAGAAATCGCAATTATTATAGGTTTATCCGTATCAAATATAGGTACAAGAATAAATAGGATAAAGCAAAATCTAAAAAATAAAATTGTAAAATAAGATATTTATGGAATTTGAAGAAATGAAAAATTTATGGGGGAATCAATCTCAGACGTTGGACTTTAAACACCATACTTTATCAGAAGTTAGAAGATTAGCACTTAAAAAACAAACAAAAATATTTCAAGTCAGTGAAGTAGTAGGCCTTGTTATCGCTTACCTTTTGGCAGGAATGTTAGTTTATCATTTTATAGGATTGGACCATTGGTTTTTGAAATTTTGTGATATTTTTTTGATTGTGTATCTTTCGGTAATGCCTATCTATACACTTTCTGTGATTAGGAAGTTGAGACAACCAGATTTGATAAATTCTAACTATAAAGAGATCATCGACCATTTTTACTTTGCGGAAAGAAAGCTGAAAATTGCTGAACGAATAAGTTTGGTAGCAAGTCCATTTTTGTTTATTGCATCTGTAATTATTATTTCAAAAATATTTTTAAACAAGGATGTCTTCGATTTAAATCTTAACTTCCAAAATGTATTTTTTCTTGTGCTAACATTTACGGGAGCAGTGATATTCAATATTTGGGCTTTTAGAAAAAGAAAAGATCATCTAAAAACGATAACTCAGACATTCGAAGAATAAAAAACAAAATAGAATATTATGGAACAACAAGGTAACAAAAAATCGGGTAATGGTATAGGAATGGGAGTGGCACTTGGTCTTCTATTTGGACTTATTTACGGCAATAAAACTGGAAATGTTTCACAAGGCATAGCTTTAGGAATTGCCTTTGGTGTAGCGGTCGGAGCAATTTTTGATTTTACCTTCAGAAAAAATAATGATTAAACTTAATAGTTGATAATGGCAATTTTTCATTTTTATATGATTGTAGGAAGTCATTTTTGTTGAAAATTTGAGAGCGTAAAAAATAACGTGCAAACAAAAGAGAAGAAAAATCAGACATATTCTAAATAATGATCAGAGATAATCAATAATTGATTATAGTTGATACCAAATACAGGGAGTTTACACAGTGTATTATACACTCTTGAGATTGAACGTTCATAGGCTCATTTTGAACATCCATTATCTCTTTTCGAACGTCCATAATCTCTTTTTGAACGTCCGTTATCTCTTTTCGAACGTTCGTTATCTCTTTTCGAACGTTGATTATCTCTTTTCGAACGTTGATTATCTCTTTTTGAACGTTGATTATCTCTTTTTGGACGTTCAAAAGCTTAGATTGAATGTCCATTGGCTTACATTGAACGTCCATTGGCTTAGATTGAATGTCCATTGGCTTACATTGAACGTTCATTGGCTTACATTGAACGTTCATTGGCTTACATTGAACGTCCATTGGCTTAGATTGAATGTCCATTGGCTTACATTGAACGTTCATTGGCTTAGATTGAACGTCCAAAAGCTTAGATTGAACGTCCATTGGCTTAGATTGAACATCCAAAAGCTTAGATTTAATGTCCATTGGCTTAGATTGGACGTCCAAAAGCTTAGATTGAACGTGTGAATTCCATTGAGCAGCTTAGGCACAAGTTGCAGCCTTGTGCTTGCAGGAACATCTTGTTAAGGCTTCGAGATTAAGTTAATAGGTATCAGATAAAATCTCAATCCATGGAATAACTCAATCCTACAACTAATAAGTCTAGCTATGTTAAGTTAAAAGGATTGTTTAATCTTAATCATACTTTTTATCAACCATTTATTTCCAACCACCGATTTGTTCCACCACAAAGCCAAATTGCATTTAGTCCGGACCCTCTTAAAAGTTTTGCTCCGTCTGCTGAGCGTCCACCACCTTTTCCACAAGCTGTGATAAATTGAAAGTTCTTGTCGAGGAGTGGAATTTTGTCTTTCAAATCTTGAAGTGAAATATTCAAAGCATTCGGGATGTGACCTTGCTCATATTCTTCCTTAGATCTCACATCAATGATTTGAATTTTTTTATGAGAAAGCAGGGCTTGTTTTACTTCATCAACTTCTATGCAGTCTTTGGCTGTATGGATTTGTTCTGGCATACGGAATTTGATTATAAATGAAGATATTATGGTCAGTCCACCAATAAAAAACACGGCATATTCGATTCCAAACAAATCAGCCGTTACACCAGATATGATGGCACCAAATGCATAACCTAAATCTCTCCAAAGTCGAAAGGTACCAATACTTTCTGCCCTTTGGTTCGGACTCGTTGCTAGTGCTATGGTCGATAAGAAGGTAGGATAAACTAAGGCTGTGCCTAATCCCAAAATAGCTGAAAGCAAGGCCAATACATAAAATGACTCCGTAAAAGGAAACATTAATATGGCTACCCCTTGCAGCAACATACCCCAAAACAACATAGCTTTTTTAGAATAATGATCTGACATCTTGCCCGTAAAAAGTTGACCGATACCCCATACAGTTGGGTAGATCGCTGTAATGATACCTATATGTTCTGTATCAAAATGGAGTGACATAAGAATAATTGGCAAAAGACCCCAAATCATGCCATCATTCAGATTATTTACAAGTCCCGCTTGTGTCACGGAGCTTAATGTTTTATTGCTAAAAGTAGTTTCCATAAAAATATTTTGCATACTTGTAGCGCCGTCCGTAGCACTTTCTTTTTTTACAAAAGCTCTTGTATCCTTCACCCACAAAGCCGTCAAAATAAACCCCACAACTGCAATGAAGATACCGATGTAAAATGGATAAGGTGTGACGCCATATTTATTCGCTACATAACCTGTTAGAAATGCTACTACTCCGACAGCAAAATATCCTGCAAATTCATTAAGTCCCATGGCAAAACCACGATCTTTTTCGCCTACCAAGTCTATTTTCATTACTACCGTGCTACTCCAGGTCAGTCCTTGGCTTATGCCCAATAACACATTGGCACAAATGACCCAATTCCAACTGGGCGCATAGATCAGAATGATGGGAATAGGGATAGCTACCAACCAGCCAAATAATAACAAATTCCTTCTACCATATTTATTGGCCAAGCGACCTGTATAATAATTGGCAATAGCCTTGGATATCCCAAACGCTATGATAAAAGAAAGTATGGCAGTCTTGGATGCTACGCCAAATTCTAGCTCTGCAAACTGTGGGAATATTGTACGTTCCATCCCTATCATCCCACCCACAAAGGCGTTGACAATAACTAGAATGGTAAATTGTTTCCAATTTTCTTTGAGACCGAGTGTGACGTTTTTTGATTCCATTTGTTGAAGGTAATAAAAGGCACAAATATCAATGGAATAATTGAAAATAGACGCAAAACCTACTGTTAAGATAATACCAAGATAATATTTTATACCTTATTTGAGCAAAAATAATTGTGATAATTCAGATGCAACCAACCAATGTTTCACGTTTGGAATTATGTTTATATAATCACCACTGCTGATTTCAATTAACTCACCTGTCTCGTCTTCGTAATTTACTTTTCCTACGATACATAGTAGAAGAGCTGGAGTTTTTGTAAAGTGTTCCTTTAGTTTGCCATCTTTCAATATTTGAATAGCGGTAGATGTACCTAATTCACCTTTAAATAAACTGATGGCAGATACTTCTTTGTCTTGGGTATTTAAGTTTGATATTTTCATTGGAAATATTGGTTATAGAGTTCAAAAGAACTTTTTAGTTCGTTGATGATTTTATCGGCAGCATCAGCGTTATCTGGATCTTGTAAAGACTCGATTAATGCCATGTGTGGATGTAACCATTTGTGCAACTCATCGTGACTCTTACCGTCCATAGTACAACTTTTTATAAGACCTGAATTTTTATCAGTCAGTTCTTTGGCCAATGTTTTGTAATCAGTAGATCCATTAGCAACATAAGCATTCAACATGCTCTCACTTTCTAGGATGAAAGGCTTCATCTCAGCATTTACTGCCCACTTCACTCCATCATTAAGTTCGATAACTACCTGATGATCAGCTGCATCTGTATGTGTTTGGTCATGATTATGATTTGCATTATTCTTACAGCTTGTAACCGTAAAGACTACCATTGCTATCACATAGATTAAATTTAACTTTGTCATTATTTTTGAATATTAGTAATTGTTATAGAGTTTGATTAATTTGATATTTTTACAGTAAAAAAAGAATAACCCATCCATATGACGGATGTAGTCATTGCAAGTGCGCCAAGAAGTACAAATATTGGCGATAGACCCAAGTATATTTCTCCTAAGATACCGAGTGGCATTAATAGTCCTGACAGAGCAAGCCATGAGATCGTTTTTGTGTACTGTAGTTTATCTTTAAAATGTAGGAGCAGATACCCTATTAATATATTTAGAAAAGCAAATAGGTTGCCATGTACATGAGCCAGCCTGCTTTCAAAATGTTTGCCTATGCTATATGAATTTACCCACTCTTCCTTGCCTGGAGCAAAATCTCTTAAATAAATTAATAAGAATCCATAAGCCATAAAAAGCCCCATAGTAAGAAAGCCAATTGCAATATTGTTTTTGCCATTCATGATTAAATATTTATGTGAGTGAACATTCACTCTGCAAAGATAAGGGAGTTTTACCCATTGTCAATAGCAAATATCAAAACATGACGAAGGTCATATTTTTTTCAATTTTGCAATTGCTATATAAATATATTACCACTTCTATAGAATTTTTGATATTCACTAAAGATTTATGATCCTAGTCATAATTGTGGTCAAGTAAGCAAATTACCTTTGTGCCATATTAATATATAAATCATTTATTGGACAGTGTTGTATTAAATGGTTATATTTGATCAAACAAATATTAATATGCACATTGATACTGATTTATTAATTGCGTATGGGGCAGTAGCTAGAAAATACGATAAAGGTGATTTTATCTTTTATGAAGGTGATCAATGCCGTTTTTATTACCAATTATTAGAAGGAAGGGTTAAAATGTGCAATTATAATGATGAAGGAAGGATCTTCATACAAGGCTTATTTAACCCGGGTGACAGCTTCGGCGAGCCGCCCCTTTTTATTAATGAATTGTACCCCGCTTGTGCACAAGCTGATACCAATGCCATCATTTACAAACTTTCTAAAGATACCTTGCTGAAACTTCTGTCGGATTACCCAACATTACAAATGCAGTTTATTACCAATTTTGCTCACCGTTTGTATGAAAAATCATCTACTAATAAAAACATTATAAGTCCTCATCCAGAAGATAGAATTACTGGATTTCTCAAAAAGTACAAAAAGGAAAATAGTAATGGTAAAGATAAAATAATCATCCCTTATACTCGACAACAAATATCTGATTTTCTAGGATTAAGGGTAGAGACTGTGATCAGAACAATTATAAAAATGAACGAAGAAGGAAAATTAGAAATAAGAAAACATAAATTGTATTATTGAAATGAATGTAATTAAAAAGGATCTTTTTGTACGAATGTCATTAATCAATCTCACGGTAGTGGCTCTGATTGGTACTTTAATGAGGTATAAGATTGGCTTTGAATTTCCTTTTTTTAGCCAGAAATATCTGTTGCATGCACATTCTCATTTTGCTTTTTCTGGATGGGTGACACATACATTATTCACATTAATGGTATTTAGTTTAGGTGATAAGATTAAAAAACCTAAGTTATTTAACAAACTCATCATAGCCAATTTAATTTGCGCATTCGGTATGTTGATTTCTTTTACATTCCAAGGATATGCAGCCGTATCTATAACTTTTTCCACAATATCTGTTTTTGTAGGTTATTTGTATGCATATTATTTTTACAAAGAATTAAATTCACTCCAGAGTCATCCATCTAGTCATTGGTTTAAAGCGGCATTGTTATTTAATGTACTTTCCTCTTTAGGTACATTTTATCTTGCTTATATGATGGCTTCCAAAAATATTAGCCAACATTCCTATCTTGGTTCTGTATATTTCTATTTACACTTCCAGTATAGTGGTTGGTTTTTCTTTGCCATCATGGGATTGATCATTCATAAGCTGAGTGCCTTCCATTCTTTTCTTTACAATCCAAAGTTGTTTTTTGCTTTTTTTATCGCTTGTATGCCAGCATATTTTCTTTCTATCTTGTGGGCAGATTTACCTTGGTATATTTTTGTTTTTCCTATTGCAGCCGTAGTATTACAGCTATTTGGATTGGTGATCTTTCTTAAAATGATTAGACAATATTTAAATGAGATTTTACATAAATGGTCTTTCCCAGTCAGGTGGCTTTTAGGTTTAGCGTTGATAGCCATGACCATTAAGTTGTTATTGCAAGCAGGGAGTATATTTCCCGAAGTGAGCAAACTTGCTTTTGGTTTTAGGTCTATTGTGATTGCTTACTTACATTTGGTATTATTGGGATTTACGACATTGTTTTTGCTAGGATATATGCTTTTGGAAGGCTATATTTCACACCAGAAAAAGGCAATCATGGTTTTAATACTATTTAGCATTGGTGTTTTTGCCAATGAGTTTGTGCTTATGGTACAGGGAGTCGCTTCATTTGGATATATTTTGATACCTTATATTAATGAGACACTTTTTGCGGTAAGTCTATTTATGCTTTTTACGCTCATAGGGTTGGTTTATTTTTATAGAAAAGTACATAGAAATGATGGTTTATGACTGTACGCATAAATTATAAGTTTACTTAACAACAACTTTGTGTCATCAAAATTAAAAATCATGACACGTAATTTTCAAATCCTTTTTGTGCTAGTTTTATTTGCATTTATTTCATGCAAATCATCAAGCGCTGAATCAACTGCAACAGAATCAACCAGTGCTAATGTCTCAGCGGCAGCAGATGGGGTAGGCCAGTCAAATGTCCAAGATAATGTCTCCAATCCTAATATTGTGCAGGTGGCTATTGGTAGCAAAGACCACACAACCTTAGTTGCGGCTGTAAAAGCTGGGGGACTAGTAGATGTGCTTTCTAATGCAGGTCCTTTTACTGTTTTTGCACCGACCAATGCTGCTTTTGAAAAATTGCCAGAAGGCACTGTAGATGGGTTGCTAAAGCCAGAAAGTAAAGCTGATCTTGTCAATATTTTGGAATATCATACTTATGTGGGCGCACTCAAGCCAGAATACTTTCAGGATGGGCAATCTTATGAACAAGTCAATGGTAAGAAGGTAAATATCACAATGAAAGACAGTAAGATATTTGTGAATGGTAGCGAAATCGTTGCATCCATTAGTACATCTAATGGTTGGATTCATGTCATTGGCGATGTCTTATTGCCTCAATAATAGGGTACTTTTCATTTTTTTATACTGTAGGATTCTGTAGACAAAGCCTTGGATCATTTTGTGATTCGAGGCTTTTTAAATAATATGTGATATATATGATTCTTATCATGTAGTGGTATTTCATAATTGTGGTAGCATACACTTATTTTTGTGTTTTAGTCATAAGTAATTAATCATTAATAATAATTTTTGAATAAGTAAACATAAACAAATGAAACATTTCCTTTTTATATTATTACTGGCATGTAGCCAAAATTCTTCACTTGGTACTTCCAGCAGTTCAAGCACGTTCATAGAAATAACATATCAAAAAAACATCCGATCTGTAGAAATCATAGTTGGTGGTATGAGTTGTCAAAAAGGGTGCGCCGATGGTATTGATAAAAAATTAAAAACCGTACCAGGCATTCTTAAAAGTAAAACAAAGATCGAAACGGGGATTTGCAAAGTAACATTTGATGATCAAAAAATTAGCATAGCAAATATTTTAGATATTATTGTGGAAAAGGGATACACCGCAAAGCTCAAATCCTCAAAGCTTTGTATCGTCCATAAATAAAATTAACAGCTATTTAATGAAGGATTCATAATCAGTGTGAAAAAATATCGAGTGATTACAATAGAAGCAAAGGAGCACTTGCAACCAATTTTATCCCAATGTTATTTTGAACTCTACTAACCAACTACTTAATTTCTAGGATATAACTCGTTTTTAAAGCTTCTAATATTGCATTTATATTATTAGCAAACAATTACAATAATTCTTTAGTAGAGTCTCAAAGTCGGGAACCCTCGTCGATCGGATTATAATTTAGCTTTTAACATTAATACAAATTGAATTTAAAATAATTTTAAAATTCACAAAATAACTCATAGCATCAGCATTTCTTAGAGATGCTATAGCGTTAATGCGAGTTTATCATAAATTACTTTACCATAGAGATTTCATTCCCTATGATCTTCAATTGCATAATGGTTGCTATGCTTTTTGCCCTTTCTTTGAGTAGGGTAGCATGCTCCCCCATAAATGATTGATCTACTGTCTCATCAAATAAATACAACCACCGGTCAAAATGTGCAGTCGTCATTGGATTTCTAGTGTGCGCCATTTGATGTTTTGCCATAGGATTGCCTGTATAATTACCTGTGTAAAATAGTACATTATCCCAGAAATCATACATCAACGGTAGATGTTTTTCCCAATTCACATGGTCAAACATAAAACTTATCAGATCGTCGTGTTTCACTTTGTCATAAAAACTGTTCACAACGATTTCAATATCCTGGCGATTTTCTAAATCCTTCATATCTGTATTTTTTGTTTAAATTAATGAAAATATTTGGGCAATACATTAAATATTAGCCTTGCATGAGCATACACAGACTTTCTTCATCAGCATATACTTCATGTAGAGTGTCTTTAGAAATATCTTTAGTTTCGTATTGGTATAGGGTAGTGATATCTTCTCCTTGTTGATAGGTCAATTTGCCTGTTAATACCATAAGTCGCGCAGGTACACTAGTCTTGTGTTGGTCTAAAATCATACCACTATTAAATCCAATAAACATTGTTTTAGAAGCCTCGCTTTTGTAATACAATCTTTCTACTGGCTTGGTTGACGTCATTAATTTTTCTTGAATTTCTTGAATGATGTTCATACTACAAATTTTTTTTATTAAATAATCTGAGTGATAACAAATAAGGTAGCAATATCCAAACCAACATAATCATTAATGAAACAATTAATCCTACGGAAGTACCAAACATTTTTTTGAAAATAGCACCTGTAAATCCCATTAATACCGCTACATCTACTTGGAGTAATACTTGGATTCTCGCTAAATCTATAGGATTGAATGCTGCAAGAATGGCCATTGGTTTTTCTATGGGATAATCTGCATACTGAAACATAAAGAAAAGTACCAAACCATCGTAAATCAAGGACAGAAATAGCCATATCATAATGGATAGACCTATTCCCCTAGCTTTGTCTCGCATTAATATAGCACAAAGCATAGCGATAGATACGAAGATGGTTGTAATCAACATTCCAGAGAATATGACTGTAATACCTGTCGTACTTGGCACAAATAACAAAACGGGCAAACCTATTCCTATAAAAAAGGATGCATTTAAGGCCAACGTAAGTCCTAAGAACAATGAAGACCAAATGGCAGATCTTTTGACGGGTTGGCTCACAAGTAATTCTATAAATTCTGCACTGTTATACATATATATATTGCCAAAAATAATAGACACCAATGGCACGGTTAGTAAGATGACATTGAGAAGGGACATAATACCTTTGGATGTATTATCTTCAAGGCTAAATATACTCCATGAGAATACACATAATATGATTGTGTAGATCAGTATGATCCGATTCTTGAGGATATCCGTAATGACAAACTTTGTAATACCACGCATCACTTTATATTTTTTAGAAGTTTGCTGATGGCTTTTGATACTCTAGATTCGTTGGTCTCTTCAAACAAAGCGGTGATCGTTTTATTAAAAATTACCTCTGATTCTTGCATAAAAATAATATCTGTTAACATGTCATCTAGTTCACTCAGGAGATGGGAAGTGATGAGTATAAGTTTTCCCTTTTCTCTTTCTTTGATGATTTTATCTCTGAGTATTTCTGATGCTAATGGGTCCAGGCCGGCAGTAGGTTCATCAAGGATCAACACACTAGGATTAAACAGAAAAGCTATGGTGGCGCTCACTTTCTGTGTGGTACCTCCTGATAAGGTGCGCATCTTTTTGCCGTCAAAATGTTCCAACCCAAAAGCATCATAAAGAGCTGTATCTTCTACACCGTCAAAACATCTGATATCTCTGATCATATTGATCACTTGTTTGATACTCATATTTTCAGGATATCTACCGATCTGTGGCATATATCCGATATCATTTTTGTATTGAACTTCCTTGTGTATGTTTTTTCCATTAAAATAAATGGTGCCATGATCAGGTACAACCATACTCAATATACTTTTGATCATCGTCGTTTTACCACATGCATTTGGACCGATCAGCCCAATACATTTGCCCGCTGATAACGAAAGTGATACATCTCTCAATGCTTGAGTTTTGCCAAAAGATTTTGATATATTTTTCAGTTCGATCATAAGAGATAAGGTTTTATGACAGGGGCTTTATCTTTAAATTCTTCCGGTGTAATACTTGGAATGAGTTTTTCTGTGCGCTCTAGCAAGGTGACCATAAAACTTCTGAATAGCAACATGGCTATAGGATTGTTTTCGATGATGACTGAGTACAAACTAAGCGGATGGAAAGGGATATCTCCTAGACCATCTTTATCTAGGTCATATCCTTCGTATTTGTCCCAATAATTATGATTAAATGTATTGAGTACCAATGATCCATTGGTGCTTACATCAAATGTATTGTTTATAAAATTATTCTGATATACTTCATTATCCATACAGTTTGCTTGGATTTTCAGACTGTACCCATTTCCTTTGAATACATTTTTATGGATCAATATTCTATTTGCTCCTTCTAGAAAAAGTGCTGAAGTATTATTGATAAATCTATTACCACGTATTTCAGCATCCGAGATTTCTTTTAGCATGATTCCATAAGATGCATCTCCCGTACTGTTCTGAAAGGTATTGCTGTACATGACGACATGTTTAGTAAACATCACAGCTACACCTGCACCGTTTTCGTCAAATATATTATTGATGTAGGCATCATTATTAGAAAACATAAAGTGTAGACCATATCTGATATTTTTCTTAGAAATATTGCGCCAGATAATGGAATGAGTCACAAATTCAAAATAAATTCCATCTCTATGTCCTTCTATATGATTACCTATGATTTGTAAGCTATCAGATTTCCAGCAATGTATGCCGTTGCCTATTTGTTGTTCTTCTATTCCGTAAGCTTTTAAACGATTATTGCGTATGAGACAGTGTCTACCATATTGAATATAAATACCAAAAAAGTTATTTTCTAGCACATTATCTTCGATGATAATATGGTGGGCATCATATACTTTTATCCCACCAGGATCATTTAAAGATGCGAAACCTGAGTTTTGTACCTGAAATCCACGAAAAGTCACACTATCTGATTTGATGGAGACGACTTCATACTTTTTATCTCCATCTATGACTGGAAGATCAATTCCTATCATTACTATTTTTTTATTAATGACAATGTTACCTTCTTTGTATTGGCTATGATATACAAAAACAGTATCATAATCTTGCGCGCTCAGTAAAGCAGATCTGATCTGCTTAAATTCTTTATTCGGTCCTACATGCAAAGTACGACTATTAGCTAGTGGAATAATAAAAAGCACCATTAGCAACCACATAAAATATTTCTGTGTATTACCAGACATTTTCCATTATTTTGATTGATTTATGCTATTCCAATCTGTTTTTTCTGCCTGAGTTTTTTCTAGATATTTATTTGCTTCTGTTTCGGATTTAAATGCAGCAATGTTACCTGCCATAGGGCTTCTTAAGGTACCACCTGATATGTAGAATGCATTTTCAGCAGGTATTAATTCATTATTGCCTAGATAATAATGTACGTAATGACTTTTAACATCTTTGTCTGAATTTTCTTGTTTGAATGCTGCCATACATGTTATGTCATCAAATTTAAAAGCCCTTCCCTTTGTTGTAATCAGTTCAGCGGCAAAATGACCTTCAGAAATATTCATTTTACAAAATGCACAAGTATCTTTATGTAAAATGATAGGGTCTGGTCCATTTGGAGAGCACGACATGAAACAAAGAACTGGAATCATCCATATTGTCGATTTTGCAGTATTTTTAATAAATCGATTCAACATGCCAGCCTCCAAAACATAAACTAAAGCAATTAATATACCGCCTACGAGCAACAACCATCCTCCGGTATCAGGAATAGAATACGCCCCAAAGTTTAGCAATTGTTTGAATCCAATTAATGGTGGCTGATACGCCATGCCAGGTACTATGATAGCCGCAGTAGGATCTAGATTGTGGCCATATTCATATTCCCATCGCCAGAAGTCATACATGGCCAGCATACCGAATAATGCAAAACAAATCAATAGGATTAATACACTTGTTTTACTTTTTTTGTATGCTGAAAATAAAGCCCAAAGTCCAAAAAAACCGATGATAAAAGGTAATACTGTAAATTCTACAAACTCTTCTGCATGAATGGTTTTCATGCCGATATAATGATTTAGACCATTGACGATATCCACATCTCCACCCATTTTATTTGCAAAAATATAAAGTGTAAGTCCCTCAGGATACTGTGGGGCATCCAGCTCTATTCGCCAAATAGGGAAAACAATAGCTAATAAAATGCAAATACCAGCTAGGATCAGCATCACAACTGATGATTTAGAAAAAGTATTCATGAAATGTGATTTTTTAGATTATAAAAGATTTTGTAGGAATTACCCTATGGGTCACAAGCATCTTTTTGAAAAAAAAAGGGAACAGGGAGATGAATCCAGCTGTTCCCTTGCGTTTATTGAGTCAATTAATTTGCTTATTGGGCAGGCGGAGTAGTAGATGTGGCAGCAGTTTTTCCTACATGGTACGTAAGCGGCACCTTGCTACCTGCTGGAGAAACTCTCACATATCCTTGCATCTCCTGGTGGAGGGCACTACAGAAGTCTGTACAATATATAGGTGTAATACCTACTCTGTCTGGTACCCATTTTAGTGTGGTTGTTTCACCTGGCATGATGAGTAATTCTGCATTATTGGCACCTTTTACGCCGAATCCATGCGGAACATCCCAGTCTTGCTCCAGATTGGTCACGTGAAAATATACCTCATCACCGAGTCTTACACCTTCTATATTGTCGGGTGCAAAGTGTGACCTGATGGCCGTCATATAGACGTGGACTTTATTACCTTCTCGTACTACTTTCGCTTCAGACTCACCTTTGGCTGCTCTTGGGTGTTTATTTTCACCTATCGGATAGATTTTGAGTTGTCCATTATTTCTGATAATATCAGCTGGTGCGGATTGTGCATAATGTGGCTCGCCTATGGTCGGATAGTCAAGGATCATCTGCATTTTTTCGCCACTGATATCAAATAATTGAGCGCTTTGTGCTAGCTCTGGACCTGTAGGTAGATATCTGTCTTTAGTGATTTTATTGTAAGCTACTAAATATTTTGGAGATGGTTTTCTTGTGTTTCCACCTGGGATACTTAGGTGACCTACAGAATAAAACGTAGGTACTCTATCTACCACAGTAAGATCTTTGATATTCCATTTTACTATTTCAGATGATACAAAAAACGAAGTGTAAGCAAATCCTTTACCATCAAACTCAGTATGTAATGGCCCTAAACCTGGTTTTTTTACTTCACCATAAAGCGCTTCTTCATATTTTACGATAGGAATACCTTCGTATTCTCCATCATAAGCTTTATTGGCTATAGCTTTTTGTAATTTGTCAAAACTGAATACTGGTATAATGGCTGCTAATTTACCACTTCCAACGATGTACTCACCTGTAGGGTCTACATCGCAACCATGTGGAGATTTAGGGCAAGGTATCATGTAACAGATATCTTTTAGTACAGACACATCAAGAACTGTCACTTCATTTTTTATAGTAGATGTACCTGTATGTGTGGCTTCATCCCATACATTATGGGCATATTTTACTTTTTGTTTTACACCTTTACCTGCTTTTAGATATTCCTCTGCTTTTTTCCAATTGACAGCCATGATGAAATCTTTGTCTTTCTGAGATGCATTTACTTCTAGGAGTGTATTAGCTTGTTCTGTATTGTAACAAGAGAAGAAA
The DNA here is from genome assembly GCA_035299145.1 of Saprospiraceae bacterium. Taxonomy (GTDB): domain Bacteria; phylum Bacteroidota; class Bacteroidia; order Chitinophagales; family Saprospiraceae; genus OLB9. Next base: position 89,088 of record DATGWZ010000014.1, on the reverse strand, counting down.
AACCAACCATGAGATTTATCTCTGCCACAACGTGCTAGGTCAAAGTTGACGCCTGGAGTTTTAAGCTGGAAAGCTATATCCATCTCACCTGATTCCTTATCCACACTAACAAATGATATGTGACCTTTAAAATTCTTTTTGTAGGTATCGATAGGCACATCTCCATCTGAGTAATCAGCGGGCACACTAAATCTAGTACCTGCCACTATGTATTCAGAATTTTCTGTACCGAAAGGTGAACTGTGGTTACCTGCACTATTTGGCAACTCTATAATCTCGGCAGTTTTAAATGTTTTAAGATCTATTCTTGCCAATCTCGGTGTGTTATTGGCATTGCCAAATACCCATTTGCCGTTGATCTCACCTGATGTTTGTGATAACTCTACGTGGTGGAGATCATCCCAAGGTACAAATCCATGTGATGTATTGAGCATCGGCTTAGTCTCTTCGCTATATCCCCATCCTTTTTCTGGATCTACAGAAAAAACAGGAATTACTCTAAAAAGTCTTCCACTCGGTAGACCGTACACTGACATCTGACCACTGAAACCACCACTCACAAAGTTGTAATATTCATCAAACTGACCTGGTGCGACAAATGCTTTGATACTTGAATCTCCCTTCACTGTAGTACCAGCATTTTTGGGTCGACATGACATAGCAAACATCAATACTCCAGATAAGAATAAGAATGTAAATATTTGTTTGGTTTTCATTTTACTTTATTTTAAAAGATTGATTTATTTTACGCCATCATTTTTACGCATAAATTCTAAGATGTTTCTAGCTTCTTCGTCTACAAGACTTTGATTAGGCATTCTGACAAGACATAATTCTAACTGAGCTTGCAAAGCCGGGTCTTTGTCTATCATAGGGTCAGGATTGGTGATGAAATTCATGATCCAGTGGCTTGTTCTCCTTTCAGTGACTCCTTTCCATCCTGGACCTACTAATCTTTCTTCTGTCAGTTTGTGACAAGAAGTACATTTAACACCAGCAGATTTTTCTCCCGCATCTGCAAACGTGGCATTTAGTGTAGCATCGATTTTTAAATTATCAGGATTAAACTTGCCTTCGCCTCTAGTAGGATCGTAACTAGATGCATCTGCGGGTGTTTCTGCTGCAGTAGCAGGTGTTTCGCTCGGGGTTTCTGTTTTCGGAGCTCCACCGCCACATGCTATGAAAAATCCAAAGGTTACAAATGCTAAAAGAATTTTAATGTTTCGCATATTTTTATGATTTTATTGTAGCACAAAGGTCAGATGCCGTAGATTATTAATTTATGACTGTAATCATAAATTTAAATTTTGTATACGTTTAAATCATGTGATGGATAATTGATATTACCAAAATCTTTGGACCTAGGTTTTACCTATGATGTCAGGGCTATGATTCTTATGTCTAGTTTATTATTGTTTTCTACACTCTCAATTCATGAGCTACTTTCTTGGCATTAAGGCTTCATGACTACTCACTAAGAGATCATGGTGTGTCATTAAGGCTTCGCGACTAGTCATTAAGAGATAACGTCGTGTCATTAAGGCTTCTCGATTACTCATTAAGAGATAACGACGTGTCATTAAGTCTTCGTGACTACTCATTAAGAGATAACGTCGTATCATTAAGCCTTCGTGACTACTCGTTAAGGGATAACGTCGTGTCATTAAGGCTTCGCGACTACTCATTAAGAGATAACGTCGTGTCGTTAAGGCTTCGTGACTACTCATTAAGAGATAACGGTGTGTCGTTAAGGCTTCTAGACTACTCGTGAAGAGATAACGTCGTGTCATAAAGGCTTCGAGACTACTCATTAAGAGATAACGTCGTGTCATTAAGGCTTATAGACTACTCATTAAGAGATAACGTCATATCATTAAGGCTTCTAGACTACTCGTGAAGAGATAACGTCGTGTCATTAAGGCTTCACGACTACTCATTAAGAGATAACGTCATGTCATTAAGGCTTCGTGACTACCCATTAAGAGATACCGTCATGTCATTAAGGCTTCGCGACTACTCATTAAGAGTTAACGTTAAGTCGTTAAGGGTTCGTGACTACTCATTAAGAGATAATGTAGTGTCATTTCAGCTTCATGATATCTATGAAAACAAAACCCGCAAGTAACGATATATAAAACGTCACCTACGGGTAGAGAAATGCTAAACCACATCATTAATTCTCGTATATCTTAATCGTGCAGACCTTTTGTCCTCAGATAATCCAATAAATGTTGAGGGCGATCTGTCTGAATGATGTCTATATTGTTTTTAATAAACCAATCATATACTTTCGGATCTACGTAGGCTTTTTCATCATCATGACCTCCATTGTGGTTTGACCATAGCGAATTGACCCAAACACTTGCACCTTTTTCTCTTATGTCTTCAAAATATTTTATAAACCCTATCGTATCATATTTGACTGTAAATTCAAATGCAATAGGTAATCGGTGGTCTAAGTAATCATCTACTATTTGTTTAGCGTCGGGATTTGGTAAACGAATGATTGGCATAAAATACACATCATCTAAATATTGTCCAAACTCCGCTTCTACTTCCATCCTAGTTTTGGCCCCTTTGATGATTACTTGTCTATAAGTGCCTGTTTTTTGTACCACTTCATAACATTTGTCAAAAATATCATAGCTCTTATCCAAGTTGACTAGAATCTTGTCTTTACACAATCTCAGCGCTTCTTCGAGTGTAGGGATTTTTTGATTTGTCTCTACGCCCAAGCCATCTATTAACTTTAAGGTTTTAAGGCTGTCAAGTGTCCAATCCTTTACATAACCAGTGGCTTTTGTGGTGCGGTCAATCGTATAATCATGCATCAAAACCAAGTGGCCATCCTTCGTTTCTTGAATGTCTATTTCGACCATGTCAACGCCCATTTTTATACAATTTTCGATCGCTTGCAAAGAGTTTTCCGGGGCATTGCGCCAATCTCCACGATGAGCGACGACAATGATTTTTTTGTCCTGAGCGTCTTCTAGGTTTTGAATGAAAGATTCTATTCCTTTGGCTTTTGCTTGTTTCTTTTCTACGACTTTACAAGATGCCACTAATAAGAAAAAAAGTATCATTGAATAGTACTTCATTATCGCAGTCCTCTTTTAATTAAATAATTTATTAATCCTTCTGGATTATCAGTCATAATTGCATTTGCTCCATTGTTAATCAACCAGCCCCAAGCAGCATCAGGTCCTTCCAAAAGAGCCATCTCATCTGTGTGGCCAGCACAAAGTTCATCCCAAAGAGCAATTGCCAACACCGTAACTTTGCTATCATTCAAATCTTTAATAGCATGAAAAACTTTTGAAGATTCGCTATCAAATATCATTTCATAGGCAATAGGTTTTAGATCCTTGTTGTAGTCTCTTATATAACCTGGGATATCGGGTAGGTTATACCATACTTTCGGCATATAAACAATAGAATCCATGAGATTACCATATTTCTGTCTCATAACATCGACTGGGTCATTTCCTTTAAAGATACCATGATCAACAGTACCTGTTTTTTTTAGTATTTGGTAAGCTTCTCTAACGGTTTCGCCTTCCGTTTTATCTAGATTTACCATTATTTTACCCTTTGCTAATAGCATAATTTCTTCCAAGGTGGGTACTTGCTGACGAGAACCTTTGGCTCCACAAGCATTTTTTAGTCTAAGTTTTTTTACTTCTTCTAAAGTCATGTCACTTAGTTTTCCTTTGCCGTTTGTAGTCCTATCTACGGTAAGGTCATGCATAGCTACTAGATGACCGTCTTTGGTCAGTCTTACGTCTATTTCTACAACATCTACACCCAAATCTATACAACGCTGAACTGCTGCTAATGAATTTTCAGGCGCATATCGCCAATCTCCTCGGTGTGATACTACCATTATATGATCTGGTGTAGGATTGTAAAATCTATATTTTATAGACGCAATTTGTGCGGGTAATTGTAGTTGAAATACAAAAACTCCTATAAGAATGCCAAGATATTTGCCCATTTTTATGTTTTTATTAAAAGGAATGGTTTCAGAAAAACCATTCCTTTTTAGTTTGATAATTTAGTAACCTGAATTCTGACTGATAGCAGGATCTGTATCAATTTGTGATTGTGGTATTGGCAATATTAGATTGTCTTGATCTATTACTACATTTTTACCATTATCAGCAAACCATTTGTTCATTGTTTCGATAGCTTTACCTGTCCTTTTTAGATCAAACCATCTGTGTCCTTCACCGATAAATTCGGATCTTCGTTCCATGTCAATGGCTGCTGCCATTTCACTTTTTGTTGTTGCAGTCGTATTACCTAAACCTGCTCTGTTTCTTATTGCGTCAAGGTGTCTAGCTGCTTCAGATGTCATGTTTATCTCATTTAAAGCTTCTGCATATTTTAGTAATACATCTGCATATCTGATAACATAGTAATCTGTACCACTATCATTGACTCCAGTGGTAGAAACTTCGTATTTTGTGGAGTAGTAAAAAGGATTTTTAGCTGTATTTACCCCTACATAGTCTTTTTTTCTAGTATCGACTGTATCATACATATTTACAAATCCTGTAGAAGGTAAATTATGACCTTTTGCGTTTCCTGTGACACCAGATGGTCTAAATTGTGTAGCGGCTGGACTGCCTTCTCTATTCCCATCAATTCCGCTTTGGAACACTATTTCAAAAAGTACTTCAGCATTTTTTTCATTTGCAACTCCAAATATTTTATCCGTGGATGGCATCAATTTGTAGATATTTGAGTTGACTATTGTTGCTAAATTAGTGACTGCGCCTTGATAATTACCTTGATTCATTTGCACATCTGCAAGTAAGGCTAAAGCCGCCCCTTTTGCAGGTCTTCCATATACTTTTGTATTATCAAGATTTTGGATGGCATCATTCAAGTCTTTTTCAATTTGAGCATAAACATCTTTGGCAGATGTCCTGCCTTTTCCAAAGAATGAAGAAGGGTTAATCGTTTCTTCCACGACTAAAGGTACATCCCCATAAAGTCTTACAAGGTTAAAATATAGTAAGGCCCTGATAAATTTTACTTCGCCTATTCTCTGTGTTTTGGTTTCAGGCTTTGTATAATCTATTGGATCTATACGATTTAGAACTACATTTGCTCTTTGGATTCCACGATAAGATTGTTGCCAAATATTAGAAACTAAGTCATTTGCTGCATTAGTGGAAAAGTCGTCTAACTGCCCGAATCTACCTGCATCATTTGCTGCTATCTCTTCAAAACTATCTTCGCCAGGCACCTCTCCAACGCCTATGATGTCTAAACCGTATAATCCTCCGTTTTGCAATATTGCGTACAGACCAGTTATGGCACTTTCTATTTCTGTTTCAGAAGAATAAAAGTTATCTGCTGATTTTTGAGTGATTGGAACAATGTCTAGATTATCAGAGCAAGATGATAAAAAAAAGACAATTATGATTAAGAAAAAATTATTTTTCATTATATTTCCTATTTTAAAATTATTAAAATTTAATGTTGATACCGATAGCTGTAAATCTGGTTAAAGGCTGTGTAGTATTCATGACCCCTCTTGATAATGTTTGAGTGGTATTATTTCTGTCATCAATGCCATCAGGATTATAGCCACGATATTTAGTGAAATTGAGCACATTATTGCCTGTAATATAAAATCTCAGTCCTTGGATTCCTACTTTTTTTAATTTATTATTTGTCAAAGTATATCCTAATTGGAGACTTCTTAGTCTTAAATAGTCTGCATCATGGACCATTTGTGTACCATTATTAGTAAGTCTTGCTGCTGATGAATATGATGCAAAGTCCGGACTTCTTAAGGTACCTTCTGGATTTCTCTCCGAAAGGTAGTTTTCGTAATAATATTTTGTTGGCACTGTAAAACCTTCTCCTGTCTCAGATGAGAAAAGAAAATAATCAACAACCTTTCTACCTTCTATTCCAAAAAATTGAGCACTAAGGTCAAAGTTTTTATAACTTGCATTAACGCCAAATCCATACGTGAAGTCAGGGTTGTAATCTCCAACTACTGTTCTATCATCAGGGCTGATTTTCCCATCGCCGTTTACATCTCTTACTATATAATCACCTTTTTCAGTACCCGCCAATGGTTTTATGGGGTCAGCCTTCACTTCCTCTGTAGATTCATAAACACCAATGAGATCATAAACATACATTTGTGAAACAGGCAATCCTACTTTGGTTAAAAAGTCAATTCTATTACTTGTGATTATTTGGTTCTGACCTTGACCTAACGCTAAGACTTTATTTTGTGTAGTAGAAAAATTAGCGTTAATGTCTAAAGTAAGTTTTCCTATTTTGAAGTCATTTCCTTTGGCTTCAAACTCAAAACCTTTATTTTGCAATTCACCTATATTTTGAAGAGAGGAACTAAATCCGGATTGTTCAGGAACTGGTACATTGAGTAAAAGATCTGTTGTATTGGAAACGTAATACTCAGCAGTAAACAGAAACCTATTGTTCATTAAGCCCAGATCTATACCATAGTTTACAGAAGTGTTTGTCTCCCATGATAAATCTGGGTTAGGAGCAGTACTTGTGAACGCCCCTGCACCTAATTTTCCATCCCAAACATAATTGTCTTGACCAATTAATGAGGTGGAAGCAAAATTGCCTATTTGGTTATTACCAGTTTGTCCTAAGCTAAATCTGAGTTTAGTAAAACTAATTGCACCATCTTTAGGGAAGAATTTTTCATTACTCAAAGTCCAACCAGCGGACAAAGAAGCAAAATTACCATACTTTGTGTTAGTACCAAATCTTGAAGATCCATCTACCCTATAAGAACCAGATAGAAAATACTTATTATCAAATCCATATTGTAATCTTGTAAAATATGATTCTAAGGCCCACTTGCCACTTGAGTTTGTAGCTGTAATCGTTGTTCCTCCTGAAACATTTCTGACACTGTTATCTACAAAAGCATTACTTTCAAGATTTACACTATTGGTAAATTCTTCTTGATAAGAGTAGCCACCCAAAATGTTGAAATTGCTTTTACCAATAGTTTTATCATAAGTCATAAGATTTTCGTTAATGAAATTCTGTCTTATATTATCATTTTTACGAGCTAGCGTCAATGCATTAGCTACAGGTGTTCTATAATTACCTAAGAAATTAGGTGCGAAAAACTCCTCATTACCGCTATTGTAATCACCTCCAAGGGTGGTTTTAAATTTTAATCCTTTTAAAAGATCAATTTCTAAGTAGGTATTCCCAAAGAATCTAAATGCTTGTCTTTTGAAATCAACACTTTTTACTTGAGCCACTATATTTCCAGAAATCGAACCGTCCCAATTAGCATTATTATCATTCAACTGATTAACATAGGCATAAGTCCCGTCTTCATTGTTTATTGGATAGTAGGGTTGCATTAAGAATATAGCGTAGGCAGGATCTGGACCTGCACTAAGTGTAAAATCTGACCACGCTCTATCTCCTACGGGATCAGTATTGTTGAGTGAAATATTTGATGAAATTCCGAAGCGAATTCGATTATTTATTTCAGAATTCAGTTTAATATTGTTTGTTAATCTCTTATATCCAGATTCAATAATAATATTATCCTGATTATAATACCCAAAGGAAATAGAGTAATCGGTTTTTTTGTTTCCGCCACTGAGATTTAAATAGTGGTTTGTTTGTAACGCATTTCTAAATACGGCATCCGCCCAGTCAGTATTGGTCAGTCCTGGTTTTCCATCCAAATAATCTTGGAGAAATGGTTGAATTCTAGATCTTTTTCCACCACCTTTGGAATCTCTGACCTCATTCGAATCATTAATAGATCGATTAGCGCCACCAGATACATAACCATTATTACGGGCATCGTAGTCATATTGAGCATATTCGTAAGCATCTACCAGCTCCATTTTATCTATACGTTGTTGTATCCCTGAATAGACATCGTAAGTTACCTTGAGTTTGCCATCTTCACCTTTTTTGGTAGTGACGAGGATAACTCCATTGGATGCTCTCGAACCATATATAGCTGCAGAAGCAGCATCTTTAAGTATACTTATTGATTCGATATCTTGCGGATTAATACTACTAAACGGAGTACCTTCAGTGAGTGGATTACCATCTACTACGATCAAGGGTCTCGAACCGGCTGTTAGAGTGTTTAAACCCCTTATTTGAATAATTGTATTTTCATCAGGATTCTTATTATTTCCAATTATTTGCACACCAGATATTTTTCCAGTAAGTGCTTGGTCAAAGCTATTTGTGGAATATTCGTTTAAGTTATCATTATTAACCGTTGAAATAGAACCGTTAAATTTCTCTTTTGAGCCAGTTCCATAACCAATCACCACGACTTCATCCAGAAGCGTTTTATTTTGATTCATTATGATGGTTAGCTCATTTTGTCCATTAACTAATACTTCTTTGGTCTGATATCCTATGTAAGATAAAACTAAAACAACATCACCGCTATCAGGTAAACTTAGTGAAAAAGCACCATCTAAATCTGTAATTGTTCCTATATTACTTCCTTTTATTTGTACAGTGGCTCCAATTAATGCATCTCCTTTTTCATCAATTAGACGACCTTTGATGGTTCTTTCATCAATATATTTTAATGGATTGATTAAAAGCTTGTAGGATAGACTTGGGATTATGTGATCTATCATTTGAGGTATGTAAACACGCCTGACGTTTTTGTCTGACATTTCAGCATGATAAACATAAACTGATTTGTTATTGATTTTGAATGACAATCCAGTTTCAGCTGATATAAATGCCAATAAAGATTTAAGATTGTAATTTTCGCTGTTAGATGTTATTCTTATATCATCCACAGCATCATAACTATAAGAAAAAAAATAGTCCGTCTCATGCTGTAAATCCTTAAGAACGTCAATAAATTTGTTGTTGTCCCAATGTCCGGTAACAGAGATAGACTCTAAGTCCTGACCATTTACTGCATGGGCAAAAGCGAAAGATGTAAAACTGATCTGGATGACAGATAAGTAAAAAATGTACTTAGACATTTGAATAATTGATTTGGATAAAAATAATTTCATAAATTTGTGGATAATTTTGGTTAAACAAATAATGGTCTATTGAATGACTTATCAAGATAGTGTCCAGCTCTCTTACTGTTGGTCATCCCTAGATTTAAGATTAATTAATTTTATGACCGATTCTTATTCCATAAGAGTCGGTTTTTTATTTTATTTCTTTTTTATTTCATATATATTCCCATATTTTTCGATTTTATAATTAGCAATAAGATTGATATCTTTAATAACTTCATTTAGATTCATGTCTTTTGTATTAATACGATGTACTATTTTATCTTTAATCGTACTATCAATTTGAATTTCCACACTATACCAAATTTTTATTAACTCTGCCACATCTTTTACATCTGCCATATTTAATTCTATAGTGGAAGAACTTCTATGATAAATAACATTAGGTTTGTTAACATTTGATACTACAGTATTTTTATATTTATTATATAAAACTTGACCTCCAGATTGTAAGTTTAATTGTGTTAAACTATCTTGTTTGTTTCTATACACATATGCTATTTGACCTTCGTGAAGATACACTGATTCCAAACTATCTAGTTTGGTATCAATGGTGAATACAGTACCTAATACCTTGGTATTTGAATATGTAGTCAATACTTCAAAAGGCTGATTGGTATTTTTTATTACATCAAATGTGGCTTTCCCTTCAAGCCTAATCGATCTAGATGTCTTATTTGATGTGAAGCTAATCTTTGATGATGGATGCAGCCTTACATTAGATCCATCAGGTAATTCAATGTTATTTATGGTATCTTGGTTATTATTCCAGGTGAGCAATAAGTCATTTCTTTTCCCTTCATTATTAATTACAAAATACATAACAAATACTAGAAACCCTAGAATAGCTGCTGCCGCAACAATTTTATAAAGGTATTTGATTTTTGGTAAAGTTTTAATAGGCTTACTTTTATCTATATTTTCAGATATTTTATCCCATATATTATTACTAATCTTTTCTTCAATAGAATCGGCCGTTAAGTTTAAATCATCTTTTAAATATTTTTTAAAAGACTTTCCATTATCGGATTCCATAAAAGAATTTAATTGTTGTATTTCATCATCTGTACAGGCCCCATCTCGAAGCTTTTTGAGCAATATATCTAACCTTTTGTATTCCACTTTTTAAAATTGATTTATGCTAAGACCCAGAATCAGCTAAATACATCTATATGCTAGTATTAATTTAATGTTAACTCTGAAAAGCAAATATTTCAAGGGACAAAACTGACATACATATAAATTTGGTTTAAGATAGGTTTTAATTTTTCTTTTCACTTATATACTTTAAGAGACCTTGTAGAAATTCTAAAAAGCGTGAATAATACATCAGCAAAAAGTGACAAATGGTTCTTATAAAATATCAAGTATTATAATATCCATAAATAACATGGGAATTATTTATAGTCTATAAGTTGCTCTGTCGAATCTGTTTTAAAATGTAAATTATTTAGTAGATTACAAAAGAATAGTGTAAGCAAAATCAGATAATAGGGACCTGAGTTTTTTTAGTGAACTAATAATATGTTTTTCCACAGTGCTTTCTGAAATTTCAAGTTGTTTTGCAGCTTGACGATAGGTAAGTCCACTCATTTTGACAAGTCTGAAAACCTCTTGTTGTCTTTTTGGAAGTGTTTCTACAGCAAGATTAACTTTAAGTAGAAGTTCGTCCATATTATCATTCTGATTTATTTCTGATTCGTATATTTGGTAATTAATTATTGCAGCTTGTTCAGTAACTTTACGATGATATTCTTTATAGATTAAGTTTTTAATTGTGGTATAAAGGTATGACTTAAATGCTATAAATTCAGGATGTATGTTATCTTGCTTTTCCCATATCTTTAGATAAGCAGTTTGAACTATTTCTTCAGCGAGAAACTCATTATTAGAATGTTTTACAGCAAACCTGTATGCTTTACCGTGGGTTTGATCATAGAATTCCCGAAAAGCAAGCTGAGGGTTGTTGTTATTTAAAAACATTACTATGATTTGATGCAAAAATATATCTGCAAAATTGCTAATTATTCTTAGTGAGACACGCAATATATGTCTTAACTTAATGTTAATTTTTATTTTTGTATTCAATTATGTCAGTGAAGAATAAAAACATTGTAATCAAAGTATCGGGTAGGGTGCACCCTAACAGGCCACCATGCAGACGATTTTTTTCATCTTACATCAATGACATTACTATCCATCTTTGTGGTCTAGAGATCTCTTTTATTGTAACCTTTAACCATAAAACAAAGCTTCCTTAGTAAAAAACAACTGTTAATGTTAAGTTAATGTTTGAATGCTCAAATGAACTTTTAAGACCATAAATAAGGGTATTCTACTGAAATTTAGTGTTTTTTAGTGTCATTTAGTAATGCATGTGGGTGTGTCGTTCATATTTGTTTTTTAAATATATATTAAAATATACATTAATCAAATAAAAAACTAAAAAGATTACTTTATCTTTGCAACGCATTAAGAAGTTGATGATTAAATATGGTGATTTTGTATATATGGATTTTAATAACATCCAAACAATGCAATTTGCCAGATAAATTAGGATGTAATTAGTTTATTTTTTTATTGTTTCACCAAATCATTTTAAGATGATTAATTACATTCGTAGAAAGTCCGCATCTCTAGATGTGGCAAGGACGAGATGGCAAGGCTTGGTAAGTCAAGACCCAGTCATGGATCTCGGAAACGGCTTGGGTGTCCAAGCGTATGAAGTTTCAATCTCTGCACTAAACACGCAGTTATTGAAGGTCAATAATCTCGCAGCTGATCTCCAGACGGAGCGCGCAAGGTTGGTAGAAATGGAACGGGAGATGGGCGATCTCAATGACCGGTACATGAGAGCAACAGCCGCAAAGTACGGTACGAGCAGTATGGAGTACATGGCTATCGGAGGTGTCCGTAAAAAAGACATAAGAAGAAGATCTTCGCAGACCCCTTCTTCGTCTTCTGATGGGATGTAAGGAAGTCAATAGTCCTTAGTTTGGCGACTTAACTATTGTGCTTCCGCACTTTTCAAAACGGTCCCTCTTGTTTATTCAAGGGGGACTTTTTTTTTATTAGCTGCAAGTACTATACCAAAGATGGTAAGTAGATACACCTTAATTTTTTTATTCTATTATCTATTGAAATTGCCGACGTTGCACGTTGCAAGGTATGGGTAGGTTAATATGTTGAGTCCTAGGTTGTTCGACGTATATTCAGATATCCACCAAATATAGCACAAAGGTAATGGAAATGTTGCACAGTTGCAATATATGTATAGAAATATTTTTCATATCAATGAACTGAACAAGGATATTATATAAATGTTGAAATTGTAAAATGCGGGCTTGTTGGTAGGATTATATTTTGAAAAAAATACTCAGGTATTAAAATTCTTTCTTACTTTTGACACTTTATGTCAATAATATCTATGTCAACATTTAAAATAGGGGAACAATTAAGACACCTTCGTGAAGAGAAAGAACTCCCTTTACGTAAAGTTGCTGCACTGCTTGATATCGATGTAGCCATTTTAAGTAAAATGGAGCGTGGAGAGCGCAGAATTACGAAAGACATAGTTATGAAACTTGCTGAAATATATTCATATAATGTAAATGAACTTTTGGTTTCGTTTTTGAGTGATAAGATATTGTATGAAATTCGAGACGAAGATTTAGGAATTGAAGCACTAAAGGTCGCCGAAGAAAGAGCTAAATATTTAATTATGAATAAAAAGGTATGACTGTAAAACAACTCATAGAAAAATATAAGACCAACAGGGATTATTACTTAACAAGCAAGTATAATGAAACTCTGCTTCGAAGTGATTTTTTAGACCCATTTTTCGAGTTACTTGGTTGGGATATAAAAAACAATGAAGGGAAATCAACCAATGAAAGGGAAGTAATATTAGAAGAAGCTTTAAAAGAGAATGTTTCTGAACATTCAAAAAAACCAGATTATACTTTCAGACTATTTTCAGAAAGAAAATTCTTTTTAGAAGCAAAAAAACCTTTTGTTCCCATTGAATCAAGCAACGACACAGCAAAACAAGTAAGGCGATATGGATTTACTGCGAAGTTAAAAATTTCAGTTCTTTCAAACTTTGAATACTTAATCATTTACGATACTTCTGTAAAAGTTGAGAAAGACGATAACCACACAAAGGCACTTGTAAAAAAATATCATTACACAGAATACGAAAGCAAGTTTGAAGAAATCACACAGCTTTTAGGAAAGGAATCTGTTTATTCAGGAGCTTTTGAAAATGAGTGGAAAGAAATTGAAAGTAAAATCAATCAATACTCGATTGACAATTTATTCCTAAACCAAATCAACGAATGGAGGAAGGCTCTTGGTGTAGAAATTTTCAACCACGAGCCTAAAATTGATGAGCAACAACTTAATGATATTGTTCAGAGTTACATCAACCGAATTATTTTTCTTCGTGTTTGTGAGGACAGAAATTTAGAAGATTATCAAACCCTTTTAAAGTTTGCCAACACAAATGATTTCAAAGCACTAATAAAGAAATTTCAAGAAGCCGACAAACGCTTTAATTCAGGACTTTTTGACCAATTACTACAAGACAAGATTGTACAAAATATTAGTTCTGTTTTTTGGACAATTATCAAACAGTTGTATTATCCTGAAAGTCCTTATTCATTCAGCGTTTTTTCGTCGGATGTCCTAGGAAGTATTTATGAAATCTTCCTTTCAGAAAAATTATCCATTCAAAGCGGTGCTGTTGTTCTAGTCAAAAAACCTGAAAATGTTGACCGTGACATTATCACTACACCAACATTTATCATAAACGATATTTTAAGAAATACTGCTTTGAAAAAATGTGATGGAAAAACAGACAAAGAAGTCCTAAAATTCAAATTCGCTGATATTTCTTGCGGTTCAGGTGCATTTTTATTGGAATTGTTTCAGTTACTAAATGATATTTTGATTGATTATTACCTACAAAATGATAAATCAAAACTCATTCAAACCAATATCAACACCTACAAATTACCATTTGAAATTAAGCGACAACTTTTATTGAATTGCATTTACGGAGTTGATAAAGATTATAATGCAGTTGAAGCAGCCAAATTTGGTTTACTTCTTAAATTGCTTGAAGGTGAAGATGTAATTTCAACCAACAAAACAAAACCTGTTTTACCCGACCTTTCCCAAAATGTTTTCTTTGGAAACAGTTTGTTGAATTCTAAACAAGTTGCCACTAAGAAAGACCAGTTAATTATCAATCCGTTTGATTTTTCAAACCTTCGCTTTGATGTAATTGTAGGCAATCCGCCTTATATGAAATCGGAAGATATGAAAAATATCACACCTCTTGAATTGCCACTTTACAAAACCAATTACAATTCGGCTTATAAGCAATTTGACAAATACTTTCTTTTCCTTGAACAAGGAATCAATTTATTGGCTGATGATGGAATTTTGGGATATATTGTCCCGAGCAAGTTTACAAAAGTTGGAGCAGGTAAAAAACTTCGTGAATTACTCGCAGAAAAAGAGTATTTACACTCTATCGTTTCATTTGGTGCAAATCAAGTATTTATAAATAAAACAACTTACACTAGCATTTTAATACTCACCAAGCAAAGACAAAAAGAATTTTCTTTTACCGAGGTAAAAAGTCTCACTGAATGGAAAATTAGAGATTCTAAACGAATTGAATTTGATAAAATCGAAACAAAAAAACTCTCCAGTGATTTGTGGTTTTTAATTTCTCCTTATTTAAAAAACGTCTACAACTCGATTTTAAATCAAAGTGAAATTCTCGAAAAAGTAGTTGGAAAAAAGAATATCAATAATGGAATTCAAACTAGTGCCAATGATGTGTTTGTAATTAAACCATCAAAGGTTGATACATCATATATTCATTTTGAAAAGAAAGGCAAAAATTTCAAAATTGAAAAATCAGCAACAATGCCATACTACGAAACGGTTAGAAAAAAAGGAGAAGATAAACTAAACACTTACAGATCCTTAAAGCCAAACACTTTTGTTATTTATCCATACCAAATAATTAATGGTAAGGCTGAATTCATTGAAGAGAAAGAATTCAAGTCAAAATTTCCATATGCACATAAGTATCTAGTTTGTCACAAAACAAGATTAGCAGAAAGAGACGTTAATCCTGTTCCAAAAACACAAAATGAATGGTATAGATATGGCAGGAGCCAATATTTGGAACTTGGTGAAATAAAGGAGAAAATTGTACTTGGTGTTATGTCATCAGGTGAGAAATATCCAATTGATAAACACAACACACTACATACAGCAGGGGGTACAGCAGGATATTGTAGCATTTACTTGTCAGATGATAATCCGTATTCAATTTATTATATCCAAGCTATACTTAATTCGAGATATGTTGAATGGATAATTCATTTGAGAGGTGAAGTTTTCAGAGGTGGTTACATAGCAAGAGGAACAAAGGTTTTGAAAAATCTCCCCATCAGAAAGATTGATTTTTCAGATAACAAACAAAAAGAACTTCACGATGAAATCGTTGAAACTCAAAAAGAATTAATCAGCATTTATGACCAAATAGATGCAAATGCAGGAAACAAAAGGGCTTTAACCCCATTGCAAGGACAATTTGAAAGAGAGAAAAACAACTTAGAAAAATTAATAGCTAAATTGTATGATTTAGGTAGTGAAGACCCTTTAATCCCATTAATCAAAGAATTGTATGAAGCTAATTAAGAACGCAACAGCCGAGAAATTGAGAGGTGGATTTTACACACCTGAGCCAATTGCTGCATTCATTTTGAAATGGGGTATCAATGGAAGTTCCGATTATGACATTTTAGAGCCAAGTTGTGGTGATGGTGTTTTCCTTGCCCAATTGAAAGAATATAACCACAGATTCAAATCAGTAACAGCCATTGAGTTTGATGATGTGGAAGCAGAAAAAGCAGAAAAGATTAATCTTAAAAATAAGAATGTTATAAATACTGACTTTCATTTATATTGCAATGAAACCAATGAAAAATTTGATTTAGTTGTTGGTAATCCACCTTACATACGTTATCAGTATTTTCAAGAAGAACAGCAAAATGAAGCCATCAAAGTTTTCAATCGAGCTAAACTTAAATACTCCAAACTTACCAATGCATGGGTTTCTTTTGTGGTTGGTTCGAGTTTATTGCTCAAAGAAAAGGGTAAAATTGGCTTTGTAATTCCAGCGGAATTGTTACAAGTTTCATATGCTCAACAACTCCGTCAGTTTTTGGCTCATTTCTATAATAAAATAAACATCATTTCTTTTGAAAAGCTAGTTTTTCCTGACATTCAGCAAGAAGTTGTTTTACTACTTTGCGAGAAGGATGGAAGCAATTTACATTTGATCGAACATTTAGAAGTTAAAGATGCTTCTGACCTAAGAATGTTAGACGCATCAAAATTAGAAAGTCCTTCAAAAAAGATTGACTTCAAATCAAATAAATGGACATATTATTTTTTGGATCAAGAAGAAATTGATTTTCTAGAAAAAATTGCAAATAAATATACAATACCAAGAATTAAAGATTATGCCGATGTGGAAGTCGGTATTACAACAGGTGCAAATGATTATTTTACCGTGCCTACTTTTTTGGTTGATGCATATAATCTTAATGAATTTGCTAAACCAATGGTAGGCAGAAGTGTCCAAGTTAACAGTATAGTTTTTACTAAAGAAGATTGGAAATTAAATCAACAAACCAAGGCCAAGGCTAATTTGTTAGTTTTTCCTGCTAGAGAAAAAATTATTGGTCACAAAGGAGCTAATTCATACATTAGACTGGGAGAATCTATGGGAATAAATAAGGGTTATAAAACAGGTATACGTGAAGATTGGTTCGTCATTCCTTCTATTAAGCTTTCAGACGCGTTATTCATTAGAAGAAACAACTTGTATCCAAGATTAATATTAAATGAAGCTAATGCATTCACTACTGATACTATGCACAGAGTGTTTATGAAATCCACAACTGACAAAAATGCCTTTATTGCTAGTTTTTATAATTCATTATCATTAGCTTTTTCTGAAATTGTTGGTCGTAGTTATGGAGGTGGTGTATTGGAATTAATGCCTAGTGAAGCAGAGCAAATTTTACTTCCTTATCGAAAAGAAAATTCAGATTTATTATTAACCATAGATAATATGATGAGAGGTAAAAAGAATATTGATGAAATATTAAAGATAACTAACAAAACAATCCTGAAAGATGGCTTTGGCCTGACAGATAGAGAAATAAATTTAGCAAATAATATCTGGAAAAAGTTATCTTCAAGGAGACTAAACAGGAATAAAATATGATTAGTAGATATTAAAAAGTAGATCAAAGTCTTAAAAAAAAAAGTTGCATTGCGTTAGCGAAATCTCAAATTATGAAGTTCATGATGTATGGAAGACCTTTTTTCATGGCAATTTCCTATTCAAGATGTAAGAGATAACTCTCCTTTAATGTATATATTAAATGACTTAAACTTTTTAAATGATTAAAAGATCCCAAGACAAAAATCTTAGAATCTTTTAACATCTAACCTTGATATGTGATTTTACGAAGAAGGTGATTAGATATCAGATACCCTCACACTGGAATTAACTTCTGTTTTTATTGTTCTTTTAGTTACTTTTAGATCTCTGAAGTATCCAACGGTACCTATATCTACATAAAGTCCAATACTTCCTTTTTTGTTTTTTCCAAGCATTTTGTCGACTACAAAGGAAGAATATTTCAAATCATTGACAAACATTTCTGCCATATCTCCATTAATCTCAAGTCTCATGGTAATCCATTCATTTAGTGCCACAGGAGCAGACCCTTCATAGCTACCCGCCGGAAATTTGTCCCTTAATGTTTGAAATTTGTAATCGGGAAAAGAAAAGTATTGGACGGCATGATTTCTGGCATATTGTTTATTTATTCTACCCACTTTTGGACGCAAGTAGATAGATTCGAAAGCTGAGTCAGCTTCTGTAATTCTGAAATACAACCCTATAAATCCGGCTGCAGCAGGGAAAGGCGAAGGGTCCTGAATTTGGCTGTACATTTTTACTTCGATGGTTCCATTTTCGAAGTCGTCTAAGTCCATTAGTTTTGCGTAATGTGGCTCATCCACTGTTGCTTCCAGGTTATTAGCATCAAAAGGCAATGCATTCAAATCTCTTTCGATTTTAAGCACTTTTTTGCCTTGAAACTTGATTACTTCTCCCGTTACGTTATGAAGTTCAAAATTTTGTTTTCCAAGTTTTAAGGTTTTCCAAGACTCTGTGGGCTGCCCAATAGCTACAACTGATATGCTTAGAATAAAACAAAGAGACACTAACATTTTTATGATACGCATGCTTAATATTTTTTACGCAAAGATACAGTGTAGCAAACTTGGTCCCAATGAACTACATCAAGAAATAGGATTGATCTAGATTAAGACTTTTGATTGCCTTGTTTATTGCGAAGCCGACTTAAAAACTCTGGACTAATACCCAGAAATGCTGCGATTTGCGTTTGTGGTAATCTTGAACTTAATTCTTGATAATTTTTAATAAAAGTCAAATATCTTTCTTCAGCAGTTGAACTTATGTTTTGCAATAATCTCTTTTGCAAGGAAACAAAGCTTTTTTCAATTAATACTCTAAATATGCGATCAAATTTGGGTGCAGTTTTATATAATATCAATAAATTTTCATGGCTAATTTGCAAAACCATTGTGTCTTCCAATGCATCAATATTTAATTCAGATGGCTCGCGATCATGAAAACTACCAATATTGCTAAGCCACCAATTTTCGGCTCCAAATTGTATAATATGGATATCACCTTTGCCATCTACTTTGTACATTCTAAGGCATCCACGCACAATAAAGTTGAGATGATTACACACATCACCTTCTTGCAAAACATACTGTCTCTTCCTGTAAAGTCTTGGCTTGAATAATTCTGTTACCAAAAGCTTTTCATCTTTGTTCAATGGGATGAGCTGGTGGAAATAATTTAAAAGTGGTTGTATTTGTTTGAATGTTAATTCGTCTTCGGACATATTAAAACATTTAATCAACTTAACATTATAACGATGTAAAGTTAGGGAAAATATTTTATAAATTGCTTACGTCTTCTTAATAATTCAAAGCAATACCAAATCCAATATCCATGTCACTGTCATAATGTGTAGTAATACCCACATTTTTATTAAGTATACATCGCATTCCCGCCATATACTCTGTATCCGTAGTCCACATCAAATCCATTCGTAACCTTTTTGATATAGCAATATCCATTCGTCTGGTAAAAACAAACCATGCCAATGCAAAGAAGTACTTTCTTTAAGCTTGTTGTGTACGTGAATTTCTGCTGTATCGCCTTCGGTAAAAGTCAGTGTTGGCATGGGTATTTGTCCATTGACAGCAATGGCTCTTTTATCTTTCCCTGGAAAATTGACAATAGTATCCTTAACGTAAAGGTCATATCTGACCACTTTCTGAGCAAATATATTTGTTGTAACCATTAATAGAATGACTATCGGCAACCCTTTTTTATAAATATTTTTTTGATTATCCATTTCAGAAATTTCATTTTAAAGTTTAATGGTTCTTAATCGTAGTGCATTAGCTATGACTGACACCGAACTAAAACTCATTGCTAAGGCGGCAATCATTGGTGAGAGTAAAATGCCGAAAACGGGGAATAACAATCCTGCTGCAATGGGAATACCAAGTGTATTGTATATAAGTGCAAAAAATAGATTTTGTTTGATATTTTTCATGACGGAATGGCTCAATTTTTGGGCTTTCACGATGCCTTGTAAATCACCTTTTATGAGTGTGATCATAGCACTTTCTATGGCTACGTCTGTGCCTGTACCCATAGCTATACCAACATCACTTTTTGCCAATGCTGGAGCATCATTTATACCATCTCCAGCCATAGCTACCACCTTGCCTTGTTGTTGTAGTTTTTCCACTTCTTTCATTTTGTCTTCGGGTAGCATATTCGCTTTAAAATCTGTCAAACGAAGTTCATCAGCCACGGCTTTTGCAGTGTCCTGATTATCACCTGTGAGCATGATGACATCAATACCATTTTCTTGAAGTTCAGCAATCGCTTTGGCACTTGTGGCTTTGATCTTATCGCCTATGACAACATAACCAATGACTGTATTTTCAATGGATAAATACGAAACTGTTTTGCCTTTTTGTTGGTAAGTTTTAGCTTCATCTTCCATTGTTCTCGTGATCTCTGCACTGCACTGCGCCATCATTTTTGGATTACCCAATGCTATTTTTTTACCTTCGACGATAGCTTCTACACCTTTGCCCGTAAAGGCACTAAATTTTTCTGAAAAGAGAATTTTTGTATTTTGCTCTTTCCCAAACTTCACCGTTGCTTCTGCGAGTGGATGTTCACTATTGTTGTTTAAAGAGACTATCAATTGAAGTACGTCACTTTCACTGTAATCACTGCTGAAAGTTCCCACTTTTTCTACCGTAGGTTTTCCTTCCGTTATAGTACCCGTTTTATCAATGATTAATGTGTTTACCTTATTTAATTTCTCAAGAGCTTCGGCATTTTTTATCAAGATGCCATTTTGCGCACCTTTGCCTACGCCTACCATGACGGACATCGGAGTAGCCAAGCCTAAAGCACAAGGACATGCAATAATCAAGACGGCAATGGCATTTACAAAAGCAAATACATAAGCAGGTTCTGGACCCCAAATAGCCCAAATGGCAAAGGTCAACAAAGAAATAAAGACTACCATTGGCACAAAATATCCTGATACTTTATCCGCAAGATTTTGAATAGGCGCACGACTTCTACTGGCATTATTGACCATGTGAATGATTTGTGCAAGTAAGGTATCACTACCCACTTTTTCTGCTTTCATCAGGAAAGATTGGTTGCCATTGATAGTACCACTCGTGACTTTATCGCCAATGGTCTTATTTATTGGAATTGGTTCGCCTGTAATCATAGACTCATTAATAGTGGTTTCTCCTTCTGTTATCGAGCCGTCTACAGGGATTTTGTCACCTGGTTTTACTTTTAAGATATCACCTAATATTATCTTGTCTATGCTTACTTCTGTTGTTACACCATTCACTATCTTGTAGGCTTTGTTAGGTGCCAATTTTAGTAGTTCTTTTACTGCCGAATTGGTTTTGCTATGGGCACGAGCTTCTAGCAATTGTCCTAAAAGCACTAAGGTTAGAATGACAGTTGCTGCTTCAAAATATACGTGAACTGCGCCCGATTCTGTGCGGAACTGAGCTGGAAATAAGCTAGGAAATATCATTCCAAATACACTAAACAACCAAGCAACGCCTGCACCAATTCCGATCAGGGTAAACATATTAAGATTCCAAGTTTTGATACTATTGTAGGCTCGTTCAAAAAACATCCAAGTAGCATAAAACACAACAGGAATAGATAATAAAAGCTGAACCCAATTCCAATACTTTTGTTCCATGATGGCATACAATGGATTGTTGGGAATCATTTCGCTCATAGCAAAAATGAAAATTGGAAGTGTGAATGCTGAAGCAATCCAAAATTTCTTTAATAACTTCTTGTACGTTTTTTCTTCTGATGAAAGGTCTGCTTGCAGCGGCAATAAATCCATACCACAAATAGGACAAGACCCAGCTTCATCTTTTATTACTTCTGGATGCATTGGACATGTCCATTGATCTGCATGGGTACTCGATAGATTTTGCTGCTCTACCAAATCCATTCCGCATACTGGACAATCTCCTGCTTTTTCATATGTTTTTTCGCCTTCACAATGCATCGGACAATAGAAAGTACCATTGCCATTTATTACTGGTTTATCAGTTTTAGGTTCTGGAATAGGATGATGATCGCCAAGATGGTAAATACTATATCGTGCACCATCATTTTTTAAAGCTTCTTGGAAGGTTTCTATGGGAATATGTTTTTGCATATCAATGATAGCTTCTTTTTTTGCTAGATCAACTTTTGCATTTGAAACGCCATTGACTTTTGATAGAATGTCTTCTACGTGACTGCGACAACCGTTGCACGTCATGCCATGTATATGATAGGTATGTGTCATTATTTGATATTTAAAATTATAGTGCAAATTTCAGTATAAAATGGATGTGATTGTTTGCACAATTTTGGGGATGATTTGCAATATTTACAAATCTTCTATTTGTTTGCGTTTTTTGACCTTGAGTTGCTTGAAATAAGTGGGAGAGAAGCCAGTCACTTTTTTGAATTGATTGCTCAAATATGCTACGCTGCTATAATTCAACATAAAAGCAATTTCGCTCAAATTCATTTCATCATACATTAATAGTTCTTTTACTTTTTCTATTTTCTGACTGATAAAAAACTTTTCAATAGTTGTGTTTTCTACTTCCGAAAATAGATTACTTAAGGTGTTGTAGTCTTGCATTAAATGGCTTACCAAATAATCCGAAAGATTGGTTTTGATTTCATTGTTTTTGTTGTGCACTAAGTCGATGATAAGCGTTTTTATTTTATCAATAGTTCTACTTTTTTTATCATCGATGATTTCAAAACCAAATAATTTAAGATGGACTGCAAGCTCATTTTTTGTATCATCATTGAGTGTTTCTACTAATTCTACTTCACCCAACTCAACAGAAATGGTGTGAAGTCCGAATTTTTCCAACTCAGATTTCACGACCATTTTACATCGGCTACACACCATATTTTTGATGTATAGCTTCATGTGTTTATTTTATTTGTTTTATAATTGTCACATGGAATTCGCATGAAAATAATCAACAGGGTTTGTGTGTCACAAAGATGGTTCATGCTCATTTCATTATTTTATGGTTTGTACTATTTTGCCACAACTCAACATTTGAGCACCATAATAAGGATTTTTTATAACATTTTCTTTACTCAACCAATCTGCTCCTTTACCATCATTCGCCATGGGACAATGTTGTAAATAGGTAGGTGTATTTTGTTTCGAAACCTTGATCAAGTCAAATATATTTTTAGAAAGTGTAATGAAACGAGCTCTTTGGACAGAAATATCTTTTGTGTCAGCTATGTTTTTAACATCATCTTTTAAGTCATTTACTACGTTTGTCCACACATCTTTTTCATCAGTGGAGAGTTGTTCTACTTTTAAGGCATTTATATTTACTAATAATTTTTGTGCTTTGGCTGATGCTACATTTTCGTCTGTTTTTACCAATGCATCTTTTACTGCAAAATAATTATCAAATACATCCGTGAGTGGAGACACTTTTCGAGTTGGTTTTTTGGTTTCATCTTGTTTGTGATCCACATGATTTATTGTCATTTGTGCTTTTGTAGTATCTTCATTATTTTCTGACATTTTTTCTAATAAAGGAGTCGCCCTTTCATATTGACAGCACCCAGGAAGATTAGCATATACATCATTAGGTGCGAGAAACTTTTCACTATCATATCCACTTAAAGCAATTCGTTTTAAGATTTCATCTTGATTCGTTTTTGTGGTGTCATAAGTGATTGTAGCCATTTGGTTGTCTTTGTTCCAATCCACATTGGCTACTTTTTTTAAGTTTCCTGCTTTTTCTATCGTAGTTTCGCACATACCACAATTACCGAATATCTTTACATTTTCGGTTTTTGCGTTTTTAATCTGAGCTTCACATGCTGTAAACGATAAAATAGGAGATATTAAAATCATCCAAAATTTCCAATTTGATACTGTCATATTATATTGTTATTTTAATTACTAAAATGCAAAATTCGGTATAAATACCTTTAGGACAGTTACAGTTTTTTGGGTATAATTTGTACAATTTATGCAAATCCATAATTATTAATGATAGAATCAAATCTATTTTGCATAAGCAGGATTGGTTAAAAAACTCTGATCAGAAAGTGTTTTAAGGAAATTGACAAGATCTACTTTATCTTCTTCATTCAGTATTAGACCTTTGGCAATGGTCGGCAGTATCAAAGGAGAAACCGTAGAAGACATCTTTACGCCTGAGTTGTAATGATCCACCACTTCTTCCAAAGTCTTAAATCTGCCATCATGCATATAGGGTGCCGTTTGGGCTATATTTCTGAGTGATGGTATCAAAAAAGTAGCTCTGTCTGCCGCCAAGTTACTCACCTTTTCTCTACCGATATCTTTGAAGTTTGCATCCGTGTCTAACCCATTATTCATAAATTCTCCATTTTCGAAATTCGGTCCGCTATGGCAATGTGCACAATCAGCTCCAGATAACTCAGGGAAAAATGGATTATACTCTGCGAAAAACAACTTCCTACCACGTTCTTCACTTTCCGTAAGAGATAGTTTGCCCGCAAGAAATTGGTCATATTTCGAATCAAAGGATACAATGGACATCATGAATTGCTCAAGTGCCAAACTCAGCTTGGTACTATTAATATCAGTTGTGCCAAATGCTCTCACAAATTGATCTTTATATTTTTTATCTGCACTCAGTTTTGAAACTACATTATCTAATGTTTCGTGCATTTCTACGGGATCTTGTATAGGCAAAAGCGATTGCTCTCTCAATGTAGCTGCTCTACCATCCCAAAAGAAACCTGTCTTATGCCATGCTAGGTTAAAAATTGGCATAGCCTGACGATGTCCCAACAATCCATCTACACCTTTCGAAAATCGGTTTTTATCTGAAAATCCATCACTTTGTACATGACAACTGGCACATGATTGTCTACCATCTTTAGAAAGTGCCTTTTCATAAAATAGCATTTTCCCTAGCTTAACACCTTCGATGGTCAATACATTATCTAAAGGAAGTTCAGGATCACCAAAGTTTTCAGGAAATGTGAAGGAATATGGAGTTGCATCATACACAGCTACTACTTCGTCATCAGATGTACAGGATATAAGTATCAAGATTACTGAGAGTAAAGTAAGACTGATTATTTTATACATATTTCTTTTAATTTATTTGCTCAAATATGGGTTGGATAATAATGTATAATCATCTAGTGTATGTAAAAACGCTACCAATCCTTTCTTTTCATCATTTGACAATCCTAATGGCCTGATCAAATTGCTTTTATGTATGTGGGATCTTCCTCCGCTATTATAATGATCTACGACTTCTGTCAAAGTTGCTATCGAACCATCATGCATATATGGTGCAGTAAATCCTACATTTCTCAAACTTGGTGTTTTAAACAAAGCAAGATCTGAATCTTTTTGGGTAAGTCTATATCTACCTGAGTTCATGTAGGTTTCATACAAACCATTATTTTTGAATTCATAATTTGTAAAATTAAAACCACCATGGCATTGACTACAATTGGTTCTTTCGCCAAAAAAGAGTGCTCTCCCCAATTCTTCTTCACTAGATAAAATGGATTTCCCTTGTGTATAATGATCATATTTGCTTTCGCCACTGATGATACTGCGCTCGAATGTACTAATACTACGTGTAATGACAAAAGGATCCAATGGTCTGCCATAAGCTTTCATGGCCATCTCTTGGTATGTGATGTCGTTTTTTAGCCTGCTTTCGATTTCTACTATATTGAATCCGAATTCGTTATGCTCAGAAATAGGTACAAGCACCTGCATTTCTAAGGTTGGTATTCCGCCTTCTCTAGTGTAATAAGGATGGTAAGCCATGTTAGCTAATGATGGGGCATTGGTTACGCCTGCTCTACCAAAAACACCTGGCGTTAAACTTACATTATCGGCAAAACCTTTTTCCTGCTTATGACAACTTGCACAGCTCACAGTAGAGTCTATGGAGAGTCGGGCGTCATAAAAAAGTTTTTTACCTAAAGCCCATCGTTCAGAAGTAAACGAATTTTCTGTGGGATAAGTAATCAGCGGGAAATGACCTGGAACAGCAATAGCATCCAATACTTTTATACTAGGCGAAGGTACTTCTACTGTATCTGAGCAAGAAACAAATACAAACACCCAAAACCATAAATGCATAAAACTAGATCTCATCCCATTTATAACTTCACGATGCTACTACGATAAGTTAATTTTCCTGCTTTCAAAAGTTCCACTACATAAAATCCTGATTGTCTGATTATAACTTCATTTTGAAGAACAGGCTTAGAGATCTGATGATAAATTCTACCTAAAACATCTCTTACTACTATTTTGGCATTGATGGTTTGATCTTGTGTGAGTGATATGGTCAGATTACCATCTACTACAGGGTTTGGATATGTTTTTAGTTCACCTACTGCGACATTTGAGATACCTGATGTAGCTTCTGCAGGTGTAAAAATTTCGTTATTGTAATTGGCTAATAAAGCTACGGCTTCTTTGCTACTACCATGTTGGAAAACATTTTTATTCATATTAATGCCTTTAAAACTTTGCTGATAATCTGCATCTATGGCAATTATTAAGGCTCCATTTTGATCTGTACCATTTGTAATTATGGTAGTAGGTTTGTAGAGTTCATCTCCCAATGCATGAATCTCATAGTTAAATTGTAAATTAGCTCCAGATTTACCTTCGATCGCAACAAATCTATATCCAGCTGCCCAGCCCCAGTGCATTTCTGGAGACTTTGGTGCTAGTGGATGATCGGACGGCCATAATGTAGGATCCGCATGATTATCTATAGCTTCTACGCCCACTGAAAATGTAATGGAATCAAGAACATTTATATCATAACTGCCTAATAATTCATTTACAGCCCTTCCTTTTGAAACAAAAATATATTTATTGGTTACTACTGTTGTGCTGCCTCCATCATGATGAAGTTTTATAGATGATATATAATAATCCAGTCTTGAAATATTAAATTTAGTTCCTAGGTCGTTTGTTCCGCTATCTCCTAATGTAAATGAAGTCTCACCTATGAATTGGTTTAGCTGAAAATACACATCCTTTTGTCCGTATGAGAATGTATAACATAACGCGAAAAGTGATGTAAAAAATAGGTTTGTAAACGATTTTACCATGATGATTGATTTAAAATAATTATAAATTGAAACACCTTTTTATTTCTATTACATTTCAAATGAAAGCCCAATGTCAAACAAAGCTTTGAAATATTCTGCAATATATGGAAAAATCTGAGTGTGTAAAATATAATGTGTATACAAAAGAGAAAAAAATTAGGCATTTTCAAAAAAAAAAGATCATGAGATAATAAGGAATATATTTCGGTTGATACCGAAGTCAGTGAGTTCACACTATGGATTCTACACTCCTATAGTGTTTAAATTTTTAAGTCATTTATCAATATTCCAAACTCAATGTGCTAATCGTATGATTTTAAAATTTCATCCCTACGGGATTTTGATTAAATGTAATTCTTTTTCTATAATCTTGACATTCCTTCGAGAAAGTTGTATACTATTCCTAGAGCTTCTTTGCGTTAGGATTTCAATAAATTACTTCCAAAATGAATCAATATATGTCAGGGCTACCCCTTATGTTTCTTTCATATAGTTTTCTATAGAGAAATCAGAGTTAACGCTTTTTTTGATGCCTTTGTATCAAGAATATTTAGAAATTCTGAGTCCTTTATTCTATGAACCAAGAATACAAATACCATAAAGTAGGGTATAGCTTTGTTTTCTTCATTTATAAAGAACAAAGATATTACTCATTATTTATTTCTCCATTCTTGTGGTGTAATACCAAATTCTTGTTTGAAGACTTTAGCGAAATAACTTGGATCACTGAAGCCACAGTTCATTGATATATTCAGGATGGTATCATCCGTATTACCTAAGAGTTCTTTAGACTTTTGAAGTCGAAGGTGTCGTATAAAATGATTGGGAGACATGCCGATGAGTGCATTGAGTTTCCGTTGCAATTGTGAATAAGACATAAATAGATTTCTAGCAAGTTGCTCCACACTGAAACTTTCATTGGATAGCTGAGCTTCAATTTCTAACATCACTTTTTTAACAAATTCATTTTCTAATTGTGGTATGACAATATCATCATACTGTCTCCCATCTTCTTTTTCAGTTATTCCTTTTGAAATAGGTGACAGTCCCATCTTATTAGCGTAGGCTTTCTGAAGGATCATCCTTTGGTCTAATAATTTTCGTACACGCAGTTTAAGTTCGTCTACATTAAATGGTTTTTCGAGATATACTTCTGCACCATAATCTATGCCTTCGAGTTTAGACTCCATATCAGCTTTGGCTGTAAGCATAATAATAGGAATGTGGCTAGTGCGCTCATCAATACGTAGGTTGCGTGTCATTTCAAAACCGTCCATAAAAGGCATCATAACATCTGTGATGATGAGATCAGGAATAAGTTCACGAGCTATATCTAAGCCTTCTTGTCCGTCTTTACCTACTGCCAATCGGTAATCTTGCAGACAGCTAGCAGTATATGCGACTACGTCAGCGTTGTCTTCTACAAGTAGAATGAGTTCTTTATCCTGGCTTGTTTGGTTTTGGAAATCAATATGCCTTATTGGATCTTTATCGGCTATCTTTGATTTAACCACAAAAGGCTTATGGGTTGATTCATCTTCGACATAATCTGTGATGATATCTAGTGGCAAAATGACAGTAAATTCCGAACCTATTTTAGCCCCGGTAGGTGGACTTTTAACAGATATCTCCCCATTCATAAGTTGTACCAGTTCTTTGGTCAATGCTAACCCTATACCTGTACCTTCTGCATGACGTGTATGCGTGCTATCGGCTTGATAAAATCTTTCAAATATATGATGGAGTTGGTTTTCTGGTATGCCTTTGCCTGTATCCTTGACTTTAATACAAAGATGATTATTGTTATCCTGTGAAATGGAAAGATAAATGTCCCCTTTTTTTGATGTAAATTTCAGCGCATTGGACAATAAATTGGAGACTATCTGGCGTATTTTTTCTTCATCATATTTTACATACATCGTATCGATAGAGGAGAGATAATGCATTTTTTTATCTTGACTTTCTGCTACTGAATGGAAAGATTCTATAATGTATCTGATAAAATTAATGACATCACCCTGAGTATTATTCAATTCCATTTTACCTGCTTCCAGTTTTGACAAATCCAACATTTCATTGACCAACCGCAGAAGGTTATTGCCGTTACGCTCGATCATATCTAGTCCACTATCCAAGTGATCCGTTGCAGATCTCCTTATATGTTGCACCATACCAAGGATGACAGTGAGAGGTGTCCTAAATTCATGGGTGATATTGGTGTATAGATCCGTTTTGACCTTATCGAGTTCTTTGACCCGATGGTTTTCGTTTTGTTCAAATTGTAGTTGTGTAGCCATTCTATTTTGCTCGAGTTTGTATTTGTAGTATGCCAGAATACCTAAGCCAAGTAATATCGTATAAAATAAATAAGCATACCATGATGCATACCATGGAGGCAAAATTGTGATGGTTAATTCTCTGACTTTATCATTCCATATTCCTAAGCTATTGCTGCCTTGTACTTTGAATGTGTAAGAACCAGCTGGCAGGTGGGAATAAGTGACGCTTCTCCTTTTTCCAATTTCCAACCAATCTTTGTCAATTCCATCTAGTTTGTACCTGTATTTTATCTGTTCGGGCGCTCTGAAATCCAATGAAGAAAACTCTAGGGTAAATACATCTTGATAGTGTTTTAACGTAATAGATGAAGTAAATTCAATAGCTTGACTTAAGATGCTACTTTCATCGTTTGGTATTATAACTTGATTACCCACAATGAGTTTGGTTATAAATAAATTAGGTACAATAGTATCAATCAAAATCTCCTTGGGATCGAAAACATTGAGTCCATTGATACCACCAAACGCCAGATGGCCATTTGGTAGTTTAGCATAGGCATCCGTATTGAACTCCGCAGCTTGTAGTCCTGCGGCTTCGGTAAAATGTCGGATTTCAAAATTACCTTTGCGATCAGGACTGCTCAAAATACAGAAAAGACCATTATTGGTGCTTCCCCAGATATTGCCGTTTTCATCATCCAAAAGTCCATAAACAGTATTGTCACACAAGCCTTGATTCACAGTAATATGTCTAATCTTGCCCGAAGATTTTTCCATGAGATTGAGGCCACCACCTTTGGTCCCTATCCATAATAAACCATGATCTATTGGGTCATCCAGAAAAGTGCTTACGTTATTACTATTGAGCGATGATTTATTATTGGGGTCATTGCTGTACCATGTAATTTTAGGAGATGTAGTTAAAATATTTTCACTCTCAATTTTTGCAAATCCCTCCATTGTACCCATCCACACCATACCATTATGGTCATTATACAGTTTTGTTGTGGGAGCATTTTTATTGGTATAATATTCTTTGGAATTGCCGCTTTTTGGATCAATTACTACATAATATCCATTCAATCCTCCAAACCACAACCGACCACTTTGATCTTCAATAATATGTTGCGGAAAGTCGTAATTACCTTTGAGATTAAATTTGTAGATTTTGCTTAGTTTTGTGGTATGGTTTATTTGTTGTAATGAAGTAATCGTTTGTGAATTGACATCAGTTCTTTCCGTCAACCATAGATCCCCAATTTTGGCTATATAATAATCTAGTGATAGTCCCGGTTTAAACTCCCAGATATTGTCTGTCAAATTACCTTTCGTATCGATCTTAAAATGTCCGTACCATGCATGTATATGAAGGTTGTTTTGGGGATCTGCAATGATTTTTCTGATACTTTTATTTGGAGCGATATGGTTGAATTTTTCGGATTCAAATGAATATTTCCGCACGCCAAAGCCATTGAGACCTAACCAGACCAAACCGGTTCTGTCTTTAAATATTTTGTTGCAATAAACATCTTGATCGCTCGCAATGATATGCTTCTCAGGGTCGAGTGGTTTGCCTTTTTGCCACGTAGAGATATCAAAAATTTCAAGGAAACCAAGATTATTATTAGACCGCCACAACCTTCCATTGTCTTCCTTTAAAATATAACCTGTATGACCGTTAAACATAGGTTTAGTGAATGTTGGGTAAACATTGATGCCGTCAAACAAACTTATATATTCATCACCAAACCAAACACTACCATCTTCATTTTTTATAATTTGGTTAAGCGACAAGTTGTACACTTTTTGCAATTCGAATTGTTCAGTTTTCTCATTAAATCTATAGAGGTTATGATCACATTTGTACCATGTAATATTTTTTGAATCCGTGTAGGTTACTTCATTATAGTAATTAGCAGCGTTAAAGGAATTTTTAGGTTTATTGATGTGTTCAATTTTTATACCACCTTCATTCTCGAAGAAATCATCAGGAAGGGTGACTATATCAAAGGCTAAATGTGACGTATTGATTAAAAAACGACCGTCAGAGAGTTCTGTGATCTGTTCATCTACTACATTGCCGCTGAGGCTATTTGGATTTTTAGCATCGTGATACAGCCTGTAAAATCTTTCAGTTTTTTTGTCGAAAATATTGAGTCCATCATCACTACCGACCCAAATGCGACCTTTGCTATCTTCATAAAGATTTAAGGTATTGTTGCTCGAGATAGAATATGGGTCAAAGGCATCGTGGCTGTATACTTTGAATGAATAACCGTCATATCGATTGAGCCCAGCTTTGGTAGTCATCCAAAGAAAACCATCTTTACATTGTATGATGTCCCAAATATAACCTTGCGATAGCCCTTGGGCTGTTGATAAAGTTTCATATTTGAATTGGCCAAATACAGAACTACTGATCAACAAACATAAAATGATGATGCTACGAGTAAAAGAGAAGAAATGAGAAGTACTTAATATCATGGACTAAAGATACACCAAGTTTAATGCAATATCCGCCAAAAAAGTATACTAAAATGACTAAAACGACCCAAAATGCTCAGAATTTAGGGTATATGCTCAGAAATTACGGTAACAAAGCGAGAAATGTAGGGCTTTATGCTTGAAATGTCTTAGCTATAAGGCAGTACTTGCTCATAACTTTGCATCATCATTTATTCAAAAAATAAGTACAAATATTAATCATTATTTAACCAACAATCCATCTTTTAGAATGAAAAAGTCAATCGTCTTTTTATTTATTATGATAACTTACTCTTGCTTATTTTCCCAATGGAATTACCCACCTTCAAAGCAAGTAGAAGTGAGCGATACGTATTTCGGAGTTACCTATAAGGACAACTACCGATGGCTCGAAGATATGAAAAATCCAGAGGTAGAATCTTGGTTTAAACAACAAGCTGAATTTAGTAATAGTACCATGAGCAATATTTCGGGCAGAGATGAGCTAATAGCAGAATGGCGAAAATTAGATAAACTCCAACCAGCTCTGTATACTTCCATTGTGAAAGAAGGCGGTCGTACATTCTTTAAAAAGAAAATGCCAGGAGAGAAAGTCGCTAAAGTGTATTACCGCGAGAAAAGCAGCAGTGCAGATGTTTTATTATTTGACCCTCTCACTTTCATAGCTGGGAAGACCCTAAGTGTAGAAACCATGAGACCAAGCTATGATGGTAAAAAATTACTTATTGGTTATGCTGAAAATGGAGCCGAAGTCTCCACACTACGTATCATGGATGTGGACACAAAGCAGTTATTATCTGATATAATACCAAACACTGCAGGGGCAACGGGTTGGTCTTTTGACAACAATAGCATTATGTATCGGTGGGTAAGGTCTGCCGATAATAATGATGTGAATGGAAGATTAAATCCGAAAACTAAACTGCATACTTTAGGAACAGCTTACGAATCAGATATAGATTTTTTTAGTGCTGAAAAATATCCAGAATTGAATATTGCCGCAAAATCTTATCCTTATGTTTATTTGTCAAAACAGGCTCCAGAATATGTTTTTGCGGGTGAAGGCACTGTACAAAAGGAATTAGCAGTTTTTTATGCACCAATTAATCAATTTAATGCTGGAAAAATACAGTGGAAAACGCTTTGTAAGACATCAGATAAATTGATTGGAAGTGCTATTCTCAATGGTAAAATATATGCCATAACCCACAAAAACTCTAAAAATTACAAATTAGTTGCTACCGATTTGGAAAATCCGAATTGGGATAATGCGACCACCATTGTTGAAGAAAAAGACATGAGTTTAAAATCAGCAATCGTATGTAAAGATTATTTACTTTTAATTTACAATGATGGTATCAATTCGCATGTTTACAGATATAATCCTAAAACCAAGACAATCGACAAAGTGGAACTTCCTTTTGGCGGTACAGCTAACTTACAAAATATAGATAAGGAGACCAATGAGTTTTTGGTACGAATTACTTCTTGGAATAAGCCAGCAACTGAGTTTTTTTATAATGCTAAAACTGGATCATTTACCAACAGTCCATTCAATCAAGAATCAGAATATCCTGCCGAGTATAAAGATTTAGTGGTGGAAGAAGTAGAAGTCAAAGGGCATGATGGTGTGATGGTGCCATTATCTATTATTTACAAAAAGGGTATCAAAAAAGATGGCACTAATGTGTGCTTTATGAATAGTTATGGTGCCTATGGGAGCAGTATGGTTCCTGGATTTAGCTCAAATTTTGCTGCTTTGGCCATCAAAGGCGTAATTATTGCCATTCCACATGTTCGTGGAGGAAGCGAAAAAGGGGAAGAATGGTACAAGGCGGGATTCAAAACGACTAAGCCAAACACCTGGAAAGACTTCATCAGTTGCGCAGAGTATTTGATTAAAAACGGTTATACCACTGCTTCAAAATTAGGAGGCACAGGTACAAGTGCAGGCGGAATCTTAATCACAAGAGCCATTACAGAGCGTCCCGATTTATTTGCTGCCGCTATCTGCAATGTAGGGTGTGCTAATGCTATGCGATTGGAATTTTCATCTAATGGCCCAGTGAACATTCCTGAATTTGGAACCATAAAAGACGAGGCAGAATGCAAAGCATTGTATGAAATGGACGGTATGCAACATGTCAAAGATGGGGTAAAGTATCCTGCAGTAATGGGTGTAGGAGGATGGACTGACCCAAGAGTTACGGTTTGGCAACCAGGGAAATTTGTAGCGGCAGTACAAAATGCTTCTGCATCAAACAAACCAGTACTGATGAAAGTAAACTATGATAATGGACACTTTACTGAAGATAGAGAAGTAACATGGGCAAACTTTGCCGACCAATTTGCTTTTGTGATGTGGCAGTGTGGGCATCCAGATTTTCAACCCCGAAAGCTGTAATTGATAAAAACTATAGTCAATTATTCACAAATTTTTAGTATCAATTTTTTTTATAAATAAACACAAATATTAATCATTATTTAACCAACAAAAATCTTTTAAAATGAAGACATTTTCTTTAACAATCATGGTAGCTGCTTTAGCTACATTATTTTCTTTCAATGTGTGTCAAGCACAAGGCCCCTATGGTGAGGTAAATTTTTTAAAAACTATGCCAAACATGAATGAGAGTTTTCTGATCGATATGAAGACGTCAAAAAAACTTCAAAATGCTAGAGTTGCTAATAAGACTATTAATTCTTGGCAGCTATACCGCAGGACATTACCACGTGGTAGCAGTATGGATTATAATTATGCTACTCTTTCTGTATTTCCTAGCGGTATAGAAATGAAAGCAGAAGGTACTTGGGACACTGGTGTAAAAGCAATGAGTGTGAAGGAAATCTCTGACTTTTTTACTTCATTAAACAATGTAAGGACTACAGTTGCCACAGATCTCTATACCTATAAGTGGGGCGTTGGAGCTAAGATTATTCCAGGTGAATATGTACAGCTCAACCTTGTAGATGTTAAAAAAGGTAGCGGTGCAGCTTATGAAAAATTATTGGAAACGTTAAAGCCAGTATTTGAAGAGTGTATTAAAGCAGGGGAACTAAAAGGTTTTAATGTATGGAAACGAACCTATGCTACCAATATCAGTGAAAGTGACTATTCAGTTAGCTTTACCTTTACTACCGTAGATCAGGCATTGTCATGGGCAAGTGGAAAAACAGGTTTGGCAGATGAGTACAAAAAAGTATATCCAAAGGATGATATCGCCAATTTTACTACTAAGTTGAATGAACTGAGAGACTTGGTATCTCAAGAAGTTTGGGAATTGGTAGATATCACTGATTAAAAATCATACGTTGTTTGGTTAGCTGTCAGGTCTTGCCATGTGGTGAAATCTGGCAGTTATCATTTTTTTATATTACTAAAAGATCTAGTTAGTTGACACAACCTCTAAAATGAATCTTGATCTAATTTTAATTCCCTAATTTTGATTATTGTTTAAACGCGCTGACTTTTGTAATTATGATGTTTGGATTTAGTATATTCATTTCAAATAAAGAACTTAAATCTTTGTGACAATTTTGTGATAAAATTGATGCATATTTGCAGTTTAGTTTGTATATATTTCATTGCATTTAATATTGTTTTTTATAACTAACCTAACATGCATATTGCTATTATCGAGGATGATCCGAATCTCCGAAGTTTGCTGAAAATCGTTTTATCAGAATTGAATTTACAAATGGATGAATTTGATAATGGATGGAAAGGTTTGGATGGTGTCATGCAAAACAACTATCGTCTTTTAATCTTGGATCTCATGTTGCCCGGCATAAGTGGCATAGAAATATGTCGTAAAATAAGACAATCTAACAATCAACTTCCCATCTTAATGCTCACCGCCAAATCCGAAGAAGACGATAAAATCGCTGGTTTGGAAATAGGCGCAGACGACTATCTTACTAAGCCATTTAGCAACAGGGAATTATTGGCAAGGGCAAAAGCGCTATTAAGAAGATCAGATGCAAAAAACCAAACTGGTCATAGTGAAAATAAAATCATCTCTATAGGAAATTTGAAACTGGACATTGCAAATCAGGTCCTTACCAAAAATAATGTCGAGGTGAGATTAACTTCAAAAGAATTTGACCTTATTAAGCTGTTTATGACTAATACAGGCAGGAATTTCAGTAGAATGGACGTCTTAGAAAGAGTGTGGGGAGAGCAGTTTGAAGGGCTTGAACACACGGTCAACTCTAATATTAACCGGCTAAGAAGTAAAATAGAAGACGATCCTGCAAATCCAACTTATTTGATTACAGTATGGGGATTGGGATATAAGTTCAATAAAAATATATAAATAAAATTATGGAAGCTACCAATATTTGGAAAAACAGAAGGCTCAGACAAATCTTGATGCTAGTGGTAGGTTCCATCATAGCTTTATGGGGTATTTTCGTCGTTTTATTCTACAATTTTACGGTATCTCAGTATGAACAGTCCACCTTGATGCGACTAGCAGGAATAGCAAATTCCTTAGCATTGCAGATAGATGGAGATCAACATGAAAGGTTATTCAAAACATACAAATCGAAAGACGAAATTGTATCCAACGTTCAGGATAGTCAGTATTTTGTCATTCATAAACTTCTAAAATCCAACTATGAAGCTAACATGCTAAAAAGCCCAATATATACCATATCTATGAGTGAAAGTGGCATGTTTTATGAATTTGGGATCACATCTGATGATAAACCATATTTTCGACACCCTTACAACACTTATCATATAACACTAAATGAACACTATGCCAATGGTGGCATGATCACAGCATATCAGGATGAATTTGGTATGTGGCTATCAGCGTTTGCTCCTATTAAAAATGCTAATGGAAACACTGTGGCCGTGGTTATGGTAGATGAAAAATTGGACTTATTCATCTCTACCGTCAGGATGGAATTGTTAAAAACATTTTTGATTTCTATCCTAATAATTGTAATGATAGCATTATTACTTTTTTGGCAATTAGGTAAGATTTTAAAGAGAGAACAGAAGGACAAAACTATGATCGAAAATGCAAATATGGAGATTCAGAGAATTAATCATGAATTATCAATAGCTAACGAAAAACTGAGTAGTTTGGACCTTTTTAGAAAGGAAATGATATCAAATATTTCTCACGATTTACGTACACCGCTATCAAGTATAATCGGTTTTTTGGATATCATAAAAACGAGTGTTAATCAACTGTCATTGGATGAAAGAAATAAATACCTAGATATAGCATTTGCAGAATCCAAAAGATTAAACTTACTTGTTTCGGATTTATTCGAATTAACAAAACTTGAATCTGGGCAAATAAAAATACATAAAGAACCATTTAATATCTATGAATTAGTATCTGATATTATTCAAAAATATGAACTAAAAATTAAAGCAAAGCATATCGATTTAAATTTTGAAATTCAAGAAAATCTTGGCTTTGCTTACGGTGATATAAAGTATATCGATAGGGTATTCCAAAATCTTTTGGATAATGCGGTCAGGTATGTAGATGAAGGAGGTTATATCAAAATATGGATGTTGGATGCAGGAGAAAAATTTAAGATTAAAGTATGCAATTCTGGCGAGATCATACCACAAGAAGATTTAGATAATATTTTTGATAGATATTATACAAAAGAAAAAAATGACCAAGCAAGATCTGGTTTAGGACTAGCTATAGCCAAAAGTATTTGTACGTTGCACGATTGCACGATCAGGGCTGAGTCAAATGAATATGTCAACTCTTTTTGGTTTACAGTTCCTAAGACACAATAGTGAAAAAAAAGAGACAACCTGAATTTATCCAGATTGTCTTTCATATTCTTTAAAAATGTATTTATTCTCTAAGTTGTTATTGCAAATACTAATGAGATTTATAAATAAATAAACCTATCCGTTTTATTTACTAGAAGAAAGAATAAGAAAAAGTCAATCCTCCATTAATCGCAAACCTAGAACTTTCAAAGGGTAAAATTTTACTTCCCGGGGTATAAACATCACTTCTAAAATTTGAGTTAAACTCATTTACACCTGATGATCTCTCAAAAATAACTGCATCAGAAGATAACCAATCAAGACTTACAAAGCCAGAAATTCTAGCTTGGTTATTGATAAAATAATTAAAATTTAAAGGAAGAGAAAGCTTTGCAGCGTAGTTTGAAAACTTATGTGTTGCCAATGAAACCGTTGGCACAACGCTGATGGTGGTACGCGAATTTGGGTTATAAATCCACCCATAACTGCCCGTCAGTGTCGTGATATCTTTTGAGAGTGGGTCTATGTTATTGATGCCGTGTGAAAGTCTTAGTGTGGATTCAGTACTGTAATATTGACTTTTATTTTTAGCTTGGACATATGTTAAGGCGGCAACACCTCCCGTAGCTAAATCTGTGGAACTTTTGACATCTTTGATCCTCGACCATGATTTTTGTGCCCAAGGTGTCAAACTGAAAGTAAGTCGTTTACCATTTACTCTTTGGGATGTGAAGTTGCTCAACCAGTTGTCATTCATAATTGTAAAAGTGGTGATATCCTGTTCTATACCTTTGGATTTTAACCATTTAGAAAGTTCTGTCAATTGGAAAATACGAGCTCGTCTGAAATCAAAAACTCGTGTATTTTTTACCTTGGCCATAACCGCAGCTAATTCATACAACTCAGCTTCTGAAAATTTTTCTTGAATAATTCCTGCCTTCAATAAATCATCCATCATAAATTGTGCATCCATAACTTCTGTCAAAGGCTCTAATCGACCATAACCTAATCCAAACGTTACATCGGTCGTGGCACTTGTCTTCAGACTTGAGTAGTATCTATCATGGCTCAATCCTATTCTATGATTTATT
The DNA here is from genome assembly GCA_035299145.1 of Saprospiraceae bacterium. Taxonomy (GTDB): domain Bacteria; phylum Bacteroidota; class Bacteroidia; order Chitinophagales; family Saprospiraceae; genus OLB9. The sequence goes on along the minus strand of DATGWZ010000014.1, from coordinate 50,518 downwards.
TCATAAAACTTCCCTTTTAGGCCCAAAAATGACGCTTCGTTTTTATAATAATTCCTATTAATTTGCCTTTTATCTATATTTATAAAAAAACTTCTATCATTGGGTTGAAAAGGGTTGAAACTAGAATTTTCTAAATAAGAATAATTGTTTTGCAAATTTATAAGATCAGTTTTTTGCTTTTTGGGACTATTTGTAAATTGAAAATAGTTTGCGCCCATATTATAAGAGAATCCTAAATATTCTGAATTACGCGCGTATTTATAATTATTGTAAGTTCCAAAAGAATTAAAATTCAAATTCAGACCTTGCACAGTGACCTCCGGAAAATTGTAATTATTATAGTCATATTGAGCCAATAGCGTATAATGACATAGTAGAAAAGAAATGGACACTGCTAATTTTAACTTTAAGTTTTTCATGATAAATGTTTTATTAATGCATTGAAGAGATATTACATTGACAAACTTTATTTATTGCACTTTCGCTGCTTATGGTTTCATTTTTTAGGATAATTTTAACCAAAACAAGTAACTCTGGAGCATGGATAGTATTTTGACAATGACTTTTGATGTTTAGAATATGCCTTTACTAGCAAAAAAAGTGTCTTAGTTGTTGTAGTTTCTTCATTTGGCAATAATTTAATCAGGAACTTTTGTAAACAGACATTTGTTCATTAAAATATTCTTACTTTACATAAATTATATCATCATGGAAACATTAATCATCCACACTGAAACAGAAAAGCTTACGGCTCTTAAATCATTTTTGGAAGAGAAGAATATCACCTTTGAGGTAAAAAAGCAAAAGGACAAGAAAAAAGATCGTCCTTATGATCCTGAGTTTGTAAAGAAGATTCAGGAAAGTATGGAAGATTATAAAAAGGGGAATTACATAGAATTAACCGAGGAATACAAAAAGGAGCTATTTGGAGAATGAAATATCGAATCAACTTTACCAAAAGAGCGGACAATGACATAAACTTAATTTTAAAATCTGGAAATAAAACAGATATTGCAAATTTTAGAACTATATTAGAAGAACTTCAAAATCATCCCAAAACAGGTACTGGAAAACCCGAATTACTCAAACATGAGCTTTCTGGTTATTGGAGTCGAAGAATCAACAAAAAAGATAGATTGGTTTATCAAATTTTAGAAGATGAAGTCATAGTTGTCGTGGTTTCCGCATTGGGACACTATTAGAAAAGTGCAAATTGCTTGATAATAATGCTGTTGCGAAACCCAATAAACAAAAAGAGACAACCTGAATTTATCCAGATTGTCTCTTTTAAGTTTGATTAGAACCAAAAATTATTTTGGCATCACAACGCCATCAATTACATGGATCACACCATTTGACCCTTTAAGATCTGTATCAGTAACAAATACAGAATTTCCTTTCTCATCTGTAAGTTTTACTTTTCCTTTGTCCAATGAACCAGTCAATTTTCCACCTTGTACAGTGGTAAGAACTGCCGTTCCTTTTCCAGCTTTAATAGCAGCCATTACCGCAGCTGCATCCAAATTTCCACTCACAACATGGTATGTCAAAATACTTACCAAAGTTGCTTTGTTTTCTGGCTTCAATAAATTCTCCACAGTTCCTGCAGGTAACTTAGCAAATGCAGCATTTGTAGGAGCAAATACTGTAAATGGACCTTTACCCTTCAATGTAGCTACTAAATCTGCTGCCTTAACAGCTGCAACCAATGTAGTATGATCTTTAGAACCGGAAGCGATATCCACGATATCTTTTCCCTGGCCAATAGCAAATGTAGAAACAACGCTAAAAAGCAAAACAATCATTAATGACTTCATTTTTGTTTAATATTTATGTTAATAATGTTAGACAAACGTGGACGCCGTATTTATGTTTTGATTTTATGATTACTTTAACGTTTGGATAAATTTGATGAAGAATACGCCATGTGAATCCTTATTTTCTTAAAATTACATTGATTGAAATACTATTTACTGAAGATGCCCTTGAGTTTCACCTTATGATAAAATGCTACATATTTATCAACTTTGGCAAACGCAACACATCATATTCAACGATTTCTCTCAGTAAATTCATAAAATATAGCATCGCAGTTGCAAACTGAGATTAACAAATTGTTTTAGTTGATTCTTCAATTTTTTGAAGTTTTCATGCAGTAGACTTGACGCATTCATGTAGATTAAAGTATAGCTTTGTGATATTTATGTGATATTTTAAAATTAGTATTGCAGTTTTAAAATATATCATATCTTCGCTTTATAAAATTAAACATTATTAAAAATGAGATCATTATTTATTTTGACTTTATCACTTTTTGTTTTCACAACTGCATTCAGTCAAGCATGGACAAAAGAAAAGGGCAAAAGTTTTCTCAAACTAGACTTTACGACCATTACTGGCAATCAACTTTTTAATGATAAATCTGAAATTGTAGATTTTCAAGATTACAGCTTTAATACCGTGAGCTTTTATGGAGAATATGGTATTACAAATAAATTAACAGCCGTAGGATATATTCCTTTTTTACAAAGTAACTCAGTTAAAGAATCGACCACAAGACCAGAGGCTTCCAATGCAGGATTTGGAGACGTGGATTTGGGATTTAGGTATGCAATTTCAAAGGAGAAATTTCCTTTGACGGTGACGGTAATGTTAGGAATTCCTTCTGGAGATAATGATGATGTCAATGAACTTTATACTGGCGACGGCGAGTTTAATCAATTGGTAAAATTAGCGTCAGGTCTAGGTAAAGGTAATTGGTGGCTCCAAGGTGGCGTTGGATTTAATAATAGAAGCAAAGATTATTCTGACGAAATTAGATTTGATGCTGAATTTGGGTACAAGTTTTTGCAAAATAAGTTAATGGCTATGTTGAAATTTGGCGGGGTATCTCCTTTGGATAATGGATCTGCTACGTTGACAAGAACTGGATTGTTTTCCAATAATGTAGCTTATTTTTCTCCAGCTATAGAATTGATGTACTATATTAAACCTACATTTGGGTTGGCTTTGAGAGGAGCAGGCGCTAGTGCAACATCTAGAAATGTTCAAGCAACACCTTCGCTTTCATTCGCTGTTTTTGGTGATTTTTAATATGTTTCAACAACTAATGAGCTTTGGTCATTTCTGATTTTATTTTGTTCATGCCAAAAGCAGATAATTACGATTTGTGCGTCATACAAGCAAGATTAATACTTAAATAGGTTATGTTTTTTGCTGAAGTTGATGATATATTTCATTGTTTTGACGTTCGTGATAGCTTTGTGATAATTGGATAGCATCTTTGGCTTATTATCCAACAAAACAAAACTTAATCATGACAAAGTCAACCATTTTTTACATCGAAAGATTGCTTAGTATCGTTGCAGCAATCATACTTTTGCAAACATTGTATTTTAAATTTACTGCAGCACCTGTGAGCGTTCATATTTTTTCTACTTTAGGTATAGAACCATGGGGTAGAATCGGAACAGGTGTAATGGAGCTTATTGCTGGAGTTTTACTTTTCATACCACGTACTTCTTTATATGGCGCTGTACTTGCATTTGGCATTATGGCCGGAGCTATATTGTCACATATTTTGTTTTTAGGTATAGAAGTGCAAGGAGATGGTGGCAATTTATTTCTATTAGCTATGATCGTTATTATTTGTAGCATTGGCGTTTTAGCCTTAAAGAAGAATGAGATCATTACTTTTCTGAATACTTTTTTACTAAAAAAATAAAAATAAACAGATGAAATCAATCATTTTTTCAGTATTCATGCTTTTTGCTTTGGGTTTGACTGCTCAAACAACAAAAGAAGCACAAATTTTTACTACCAAAGAAGGTGCTATCAAAGGGTATGATCCAGTTTCATATTTTACAATAGGTAAGCCAGAAAAAGGAATAAAAACAATCTCACATAGTTGGCAAGGATCCACATGGTATTTTGCTTCTGAGTCCAATAAAAAGCTATTCGTAGCCAATCCGGAAAAGTATGCACCGCAATATGGCGGCTACTGTGCTTACGGATGGGCACAAGGATATGCTGTTAAAATTGACCCTAATGCTTGGGCTATCGTGGATAGTAAACTTTATCTCAACTATAGCAAAGGTGTTCAGAAAGATTGGGATAAAGATAGAGAAGGATACATCAAAAAAGCGGATGTAAATTACGCTAAAAAGTAGATTTTTATAAAGTACATTAGAAGCTTATAGCACTATGGTTGATTCGCCATTAATAGATAATAGGATAGCATTTGGGAAGCCAAACAAAACGCCCATTTGGTTAGGAAAGATAGTAAATTATGAATATTGGCCCATTTGGTTATTTTACATTCCAATTGGATTATATATCACTTATTTAGCTATTAAAGCTAGATCTGTTACTTTTTTTACTTCTGTAAACCCTTGTATCAAAGACAGTGGTATTATTAGATATAGCAAATTTGGCGTGCTCGCACATATATCGGAAGCATATAAACCACAAGGTATTTTGGTGAAATTAGGTGATGATTTAGACGACGTTCATAATGAATTTTCTTTTCCATTGATTGCTAAACCTGATATGGGTGAGCGAGGAAAAGGTGTCTCGCTTATACATAACATGGAGACATTAAAAATATATGCATCACAAATAAAACAAGACTTCATTATTCAATCTTATTGCGATTTTCCAAATGAAGCAGCTATCTTTTATGTACGTAAACCATCTGAAAAATCAGGCAGGATCACTTCTTTTACCACAAAAGAATTTTTGTGTGTCATAGGTGATGGACATCAAAATATTGAACAACTGATGTCTCTTACATTTAGAGCTAAGTTACAGATTAGAAGACAAACAGCAGTGTTTTTAAGTGAAATTCCCAGTAATGGAGAAATAGTCAAAATTGAAGCTATAGGCAATCATAACCGTGGTACCAGATTTATTAATTCCAATCATTTGATTTCAAAAGAAATAGTAGACGTTTTTGATACTATTTCAAAGAATATTCCTGGCTTTTATTACGGGAGATATGACCTGAAATTTAAGAGTTTGGAAGATTTGAAATTGGGCATAAATTTTAAGATTGTAGAACTAAATGGCATTAATTCTGAGCCTGTACATATTTATGATCAAACAACTGGCTTATTCAGTGCCTATCGGGATTTTTTCAAACATATGAATTATATGTATGAAATAAGCGAAGAGAATAAAAAAAATGGGGTAAAAAGAACAAATAGTTTTATGTTTTGGAAAGATATTTTTTTTCCTAGAGTAAATAGTTTGAACTAATTTTTTATCCCTGTGATATTTGTGTGATAATTCAGCATTATCTTTACAGAATCATAGAAGACCGTACTTACAAACACAAGATATTTATGCTTACCAATATTACTTCAGATACTTTTTTGCATTTGCGTACCATCATTCATCAGCTAAGCGATGCGGAGTTTACTGAAAAACTAGAATTATTGAATGGTAGTAGTATAGGCCAGCACGTAAGGCACATATTAGAGTTTTATATTTGTCTTTCAGAGGGGATCAAAACAGGAGAGGTAGATTACGACAAACGTGTTAGAAACCTTAGCATAGAGAATAATCCCTATTATGCTATTCGATTATTGGATGAATTATCTACAGTGTTTTGTTGTGATGAAATAGCAGAAACTCCTTTGACCAATACAATAGAATTTAATGGCGTTGATATAGTGGCGAATAGCTCAGTAAGAAGAGAATTGATATATTTAATCGAACATAGCATTCACCATTATGCTATCATTGGTATTGCTTTGCGAAGCCGCTTTAGAAATGTGGAAATTCCACATCATTTTGGTGTTGCATATTCGACAGCAAAACACAAAATGAGTTTAGAATCGGAATTAATTCACCAACATTAATGTTGTAGCTATATGTGTTGTCTTACCATAGTTAAAACCGAAACCAATAAAATGGTCATCACGCACAATCGGGATGAACAGTGGTCTAGACAATCTGATGCATCTCAGGTCCAGGATTTAATTGTCAATGGCAAAAAGATATGGATTCCCAAAGATAGCCTTTCAGGCGGAACATGGATAGGTACCGATGGTGTGAGAGTGGCAGCAATTCTAAATGGTTTTAAAGAAAATCATATCAAGAAGCCAATGTACAAATCAAGTAGAGGTAACATTATCCCGCAATTCTTTAGTGCATTAAACACAGATAATTTTTTAAATAAATTTGATCCGAGTGGATTGGAACCTTTTACTTTGATATTAGTAGATGAGCATCAAACAATTTTAGAACTTGGATGGGATGAAAAAACTATGCAGGTAACTGACAAAACGAACAATGTTCCTTTAATCTATTCATCGGTTACGTTGTACAATAGTACCGTATGTGAAAGTAGGAAAACGCTCTTCGAAAGCCAGTTAAATAAGCAAATGGATCATAATGATTTGTGGAGGTTTCATGAGAAAAAGGGAAATGATCATGAGACTTATATAAATGTCAATTATAACGACGAGATTAGTACTGTAGCAATCAGTCAGATTATAGTAGACGATATATCAATTTTTCACTATCAATCTCTTTTAAATAATAATGCTAAACAATCCATTTTATTATCACAATAAACCCAAATTTAATATGAAACATTTTAAACTCCTTTTTTTATGCTTCTTTTCTATTGGAATTTCTAGTTTTTCAATAGCTCAAGAAGTAAAAAAAGCAACCATCGTTGAGCATTTTACAAATACGAGATGCAGCATATGTGCAAGTAGGAATCCAGGGTTTTATAATGCCAAAAAATCAAGACCTGATGTGATCCATGTAGCTTATCATCCGAGTTCGCCATACAGTAACTGTTTATTCAGTACGCAAAATAAGGCGGAAAATGATGCACGAACTAGGTATTATGAAGTATTCGGAGGAACGCCCCAATTTACCATAAACGGTGAAGAAAGGGGATCATCTGCGATGCAAAATGTGACTGTTTACAATAGTTTTGACAACAAGACAACACCATTAGACGTAAAAGTCAATTTATATCCTTCAGGAAGTGATTCTATAGGCGTAAATGTGACTATAAAAGCAGTTGCAGATCATAATTTGACCACCCTGTCACTTTATGTACCTTTGACAGAAGATACGGTTTTTTACAATGCACCCAATGGAGAGAATCAGCACTATGATGTGTTTAGAAAATCATTTACAGGTGTCAATGCAAGATCATTTACAGCACCTAATGTAGGCGAGAATGATTTTGTGTTTTCTGCAAATGTAGCCAAAAGTCAAATTTGGGATCTCAACAGGCTACGTGCCATTGCCATAGTAAATGCAAGTGATCTAACCGTAGTGCAAGCTGGTCAATCTGCTCTTTTTGATGCAACAGTATCTTCAACAGATAGTGAATTCGATAAAAACAGAGTGCTTTTATCTTTGTACCCAAATCCTAGCTCTGAAGTATTGAATGTAGAAGTGGATGATGACATGATAGGAAGTTATTATGCCATAATGGATATGAAAGGAGCTTTGATGTATTCAAACGTGATAACTCAAACAAGTTTTAGTATTAATACAAGTAATTTACCATTTGGACAATATATTTTTAAAGCTGGAAATAGAGTAACACCGGTTTCTAAATCATTTTTAAAACAAAAATAAATGAGGTACATATTTGTATTTTTACTTTGGTCTATTGGACAGACATCGGAAGCACAACCTGACTATAAAGCATGGGATACATTTCTCAAAAAATACGTGTCTGCGATAGGTGATGTAGATTATAAAAGCATCAAAGCCAACAGAAAAGAATTGGATGCGATCACAAAGATATTTAGTGCTACTTCGGTATTGACTTCATGGAGCAAAAGTGATCAACTTGCATTTTGGATCAATTCGTATAATGCTTTTACCATAGATTTGGTTGTTAATAATTATCCCTTAAAAAGTATTCAAGGATTAGATGGTGGAAAACCATGGGATGTCAAAAGAATCAATATTGGCGGCAAAAAGTATTCACTCAATAATATAGAAAACGATATCATCCGTCCACAGTTTAAAGATGCAAGAATCCATTTTGCTGTAAATTGTGCTGCCAAATCATGTCCACCCATTTTGAATGGAGCTTTCTTTGGCAAAACATTAGATACTCAGCTTGATGAAGTCACTAAAAAATTTATCAACAATGCCAAGTATCAAACAATTACTGATTCGAGTATGTCATTATCTAAAATATTTGATTGGTACGCACAGGATTTCGGGGATATTCGTACCTTTATCAATAAGTATAGCGTAGTCAAAGTAAATAAGAATTCAAACATCAAGTTTAGAGATTATGATTGGTCACTAAACGATAAAAAGTAAAACTCATGACAAAATTAATTCTTTATACTTGCTTCTTTGTTACCTTTGGAGCATGTGCACAAAAAAGCAAAAATGTGACCAACACTCCAATTGCCCAAAAGGAAGAAATGATAGCTACAATAGATTCCAATTGGACTGAGAAAGTGGTTAAATCAGATGAGGATTGGAAAAAAGAACTGACACAAAAACAATATTATATTCTTAGGCAGCATGGTACGGAAAGGCCATTCAGCAGTGAACTTTATGAAGTAAAAGAAGAAGGTATTTATGTATGTGCGGGTTGTAAAAATCCATTATTTACATCTGAAGCCAAGTTTAACTCAGGTACGGGATGGCCTAGTTTTTTCAAACCATATGGTGATAAAAGTCTCCATGTCAGCGCAGATAATAGTCAAGGTATGCGAAGAGAAGCACTGACCTGCAAGCGATGTGATGGGCATCTTGGCCATGTATTTGATGACGGTCCAGAGCCTACGGGATTGCGATATTGTATTGATGGTGATGGACTTTTATTTGTTCCAAAGACCCCAAAATCAGCTGTGGCGACTTTTGCTGGTGGTTGTTTTTGGTGTACAGAGACAATTTTTGAAAGTATCAAAGGGGTATCAGAAGTAATTTCGGGATATTCAGGTGGTAAAGAAACTAACCCTACATATGAGTCAGTAGGTAGTGGTCAGACTAGTCACGCAGAAGCTTTTGAAGTTTATTATGACCCATCTGTAATTAGTTTCAAAGATTTGGTTAGGGTGTTTTTTGCTTCTATTGATCCAACAACCGTTGATGGACAACGACCAGACTTTGGTAAACAATACAGAACCATTGCATTTTTCAGGAATGATTCAGAAAGAGCTATTATTGAAAATAAAATAAAGGAAATTTCATCAGAATATAATAAACCTATTGCCACACAAGTGGTCAAATTTGAGACCTTCTATAAGGCTGAAGATTACCATCAGGACTTTGTAAAAAGAAATCCAAATCAGGGTTATGTTCGAGCAGAAAGCATACCGCGGAAGGAAAGGACTTTGGCAAAAGTCAAGGATTTATTGAAAACAAATGTTTCGAAGTAATGGCTAAAATCATCATCATTGGCAACGGTATTGCAGGATCCACAGCTGCAAGATATATTAGAAAAAATAGTGATCATGAAATTTCAATGATTTCTGGTGAGACTGGGTTTCCATTTTCCCGGACTGCACTAATGTATGTGTATATGGGGCACATGAAATTTGAGAATACAAAGCTTTATGAAGATTGGTTTTGGGTGAAAAACAGGATAAACATTATTACCAAATGGGTCCAAAATATTGACCCAAATACAAAAACAGTGGCCTTTTACGATGGTAGTTCCATATCTTACGATAAACTCATCATTGCCACAGGATCTAAGCCTAATAAGTTTGGGTGGCCGGGTCAAGATTTAGCAGGTGTGCAAGGTTTGTATCATCTCCAAGACCTAGAAAATATGGAAGCAGCAACCCAACAAGGAATTAAAAAAGCGGTAGTCGTAGGTGGTGGATTGATAGGTATAGAGATGGCTGAGATGTTTCATAGTAGACATATACCCGTGACTTTTTTGGTCAGAGAAGAGAGTTTTTGGAATGCGGTGCTTCCACCAGAAGAGTCAGAAATGATCAATAAAAATATCTTGGACAATGGTATTGACCTAAGATTGGGTGAAGAATTGCAAGAAATCAAAGGGAAAGAAGGAAAGGCAAGTGCCATTATTTGTAAAAATTCAGGTGAAGTAATTCCCTGTGAATTTGTGGGGTTGACGGTAGGTGTAAGTCCCAATATCGATTTTGTAAAACCTTCAGGAATCACCATCAATAGAGGTATTGTCGTGGATGAATATCTCGAAACATCAGTAAAAGATGTGTATGCACTCGGTGACTGTGTTGAACTTGCCAATCCTAATCCTGGCAGAAGATCTATAGAAGCTGTTTGGTATACCGGTCGAATGATGGGCAAAACCGTAGCTCAAACCATTTGCGATAAGCCCACAAAATACGAACCTGGAATATGGTTCAACTCTGCCAAGTTTTTTGATATTGAGTATCAAGTTTATGGTGATATTCCTGCCAAAACTCCAGCGCATATCACATCACTTTATTGGCAACATCCTACCGAAAACAAAGCCATTCGTATTAATTATGATACAGCATCAGGAGCAGTGACAGGTTTTAATCTCATGGGTATCAGGTATCGACACGTTATATGCGAAAAGTGGATTGCAGACAAAACCAACATCGAAAAGGTCATGGAAAATCTTTCCTTAGCTAATTTTGATCCAGAGTTTTTTGAGGAATATGAAAGCGCTTTTGTGGACAAGTACAATCAGAAAAGTGGCAAATCTTTAAAGCTAAAATCTAAGAGGAAACTGAGTTTGGTGGAGCGCTTTATATTTGGGTGATTTATTAAGTGTAAGAATGAACTTAAATAGATTTGCGTACGTTAATAAGTACTAAAATAAGATATCATGGAAGTCATCAATTATTCAATTTTAAGAAATAATCTAAAAGAAGTTTTGGATCGAGTATCTGAAGATCAAGAAACCTATATTGTCAATCGTGGAAGTTCTAACGCTGTTATTATATCGCTGGATGAGTATAATAGCTGGAAAGAGACCATGTATTTAATGGAGAGTGAACCCAACAGGAAAAGGTTGGATGAAGCCATTGAAAGAGAAAAAAAGGGAGAGTTTATAATGAGAGATTTAATTGAAGAATGATAAGAGCACTTAGTTGGGACCAATTAGCTTGGGAAGATTATTTGTATTGGCAAAATACAGACAAAGTTGTTTTAAAACGAGTTAATCTTCTTATTAAGAGTATTTTGAGAGATCCTTATGATGGAATAGGTAATCCGGAAGTTCTAAAATCCAATTTTAGTGGATACGTTTCAAGAAGAATAGATAATGAACACAGGATAGTTTATAAAGTATTTGATGAAAAGATTCATATAATTCAATGCAGATATCATTATAAAAAATAAAAAACAATACATTAAGTTTCCAATCATGCAACCATACAAATCCATCTCCATCTCAGCCCATCATCATACTGAAACCATAAAAGTAGGCCAAAAATTGGCTTTGTCTCTTGTTGGGATTGGCTTATTACTCCAAATGGTTTTTTGGCTAAGTTTTAAGTCTGAAGATGCAGGTTTGTGGCTTTGGTCTTCGTTAGGATTGGTGACAGTCGGTTCTCTTTGGTACACTTTTGATCAATATACAAATACCCTTCCTGGTATCAAGAACAATAACAATTGGTTTTCACCGCTCACTTCTCGTAAGGAATTCGCATGGATATTAGCTATATTCTTGACAGGATTTTATGTACTGCTTTATTGGTTCCCGCATTTATTGGGTCAAGGAAACGAGGAAGTAAAAAATACAGGGTTGGTAGCACTTTTCGATCCGCTGAGTATGTTCCTGAAAGGTAAACCTGCTAGTCAATGGTTTGTTTATGGCGCCATTTATACTTTGACCATCTTGTTGATGGGCATCAAATTCATATACAAATATCGTCACAGCAAATACCAGGTATATCGGACGATATCTATTATGTTTTTCCAGACAGCGATCGCTTTTATTCTACCTGAGATCATGCAAAGTCTCAATAAACCTTACTACGATTTTAAAAATATCTGGCCGCTCAATTATTATTTCTTTTTTGACTGGAATATAGATGCGATGTTGGCCGCAGGCACCTTTGGTTATTTTATGTTGTTTTGGGGTATCCTTTCATTTTTAGTTATTACGCCTGTTTTGACCTACTTCTTTGGTAAGAGATGGTATTGTTCTTGGGTTTGTGGTTGTGGTGGATTGGCAGAGACAGCAGGTGATCCATTTAGACATCTCTCAGACAAATCGCTCAAAGCATGGAAGATAGAACGGTGGTTGATCCATAGTGTATTGGTCTTTGTGACTTTAATGACAGTGGCAGTATTGGTCGCTAGATTTACGGGGATTAGAAATATATTTTTGATCGATAGTGGCACATTAAGTAGTTGGTATGGATTCTTTATTGGTGCGGCATTTTCTGGCGTCGTTGGTGTAGGATTTTATCCTTTGTTGGGCAGTAGAGTATGGTGTAGGTTTGGCTGTCCCATGGCAGCATACCTTGGGATATTACAAAGATTTACCATCAAACTTCCATGGAACAAAGAAGCCAAACGTATGTCAAAATTCCGCATCACTACTAATGGCGGACAATGCATCTCATGCGGCAATTGCTCGACATACTGCGAGATGGGTATCGATGTCAAAGCTTACGCACAACGTCAAGAAGACATAGTCCGTGCTTCATGTGTGGGTTGCGGTATCTGTAGTGCTGTATGTCCTAGAGGAGTATTGAGATTAGAGAATTTGTAGTAGCTGGAAATAATTAATTGAACCTTGAAAAGCCATAATGTATTAAATGGTTATTATTTCTTTTTTTTAATATGATCATGAAATAATAACTCTAGGTTGAGAGGCTTTTGTTTAAATTTGACAAAATCATTAAAAAATACATCAAAATCCTTTCCTTTTTTGATGTAATAAATTGGTGTCCCAATCTTTGCCAAAACGGGACCTATCATGACCTGTGTATTTACATTGTGACTCCATTTGTAATATGCATTATTATTGTCAATCCCTAGAAATGAAAAGGAATATCCTGCACCAATGTAATGATATCGATATCCGATCTCTACACCTGGTGACAACGTAAAACCAAGCGCAGTTGCTATATGTAATTGAGCGTAGAATCCTTTATTTTTCCCAGATTGTAAACTATAAGCTATTTTGGGAAAACCAGCAGAATGCTCGGGTCCAAATGATATTCCCACACTTATAGAATGATAGTATTCTGTCCCAAAAATTGCAGTTGTTGTATAATTCTCACTTTGTGAAATTCCAATAAGGAATTGAAACATAAATAAAAGTAACAAAAAATATTTCTGCATTATTGTATTTTTTATGCAAATGTAAGTGATTTAAATGCATTGTAGATATACATCAATTGAAAGTCATATGTTTTATTAAGATGCTATTATTTTATTTGATAATATTTTATTTGATATTATTTTAGCAATAACAGACTTTTCGACGAAAATCTAACAAGCTATTTACCTTAGATTTATATTTGTCAAATCATTAATCACATTATTTCTTAATCTTTTTAAAATTTATCAAAATGAACAACAAAACAAACTGGTTAGCCATCGTAGCAAGTGTCTTCGTTTCTATGGTTATTGGATTTCTTTGGTACGGCGCACTCTTTCAGCAACAATGGATGGCAGGCAATGGCATCACGGTAAGTGAAGATGAAACTGCTATGTTTAAAGATGGTGTAGCACTAGATATGAGTATGACACCGATGATTGTCAATATCTTTTTTATGGTGGTATATGCATTCATCATGAATTGGCTGATCAATAAAACAAATTCATATGGCTGGCAAAGTGGTATGATGGTAGGTTTGGCAGTAGGTGTCACACATACCTTGAATGTCATAGTAGGCAATCTATTTGCATCTAATCCTTCTTCACTTTCTTTGGTGGATGGGTCATATAGTTTGGTACTATTTACAGTTATGGGTACCATCATTGGAGCTATGCAAAAACGATAAGAACAAAATATTTTGAATTGCCCTAAGGTAGTTGGTTGTACCTGATATTTTGGGCAATTTTTACAATTGTCTTTTCATTTAATAGTTGAGTTTGTAAAACAGTTGCCTTGGATTATTCAAAGAAGATTTTAATAGACATAGAAATACATGCAGTAGAAGGAATTAGAGAGTGTTTCCAAAATGGTGTTCATCCTAATGATATCATTGATGGGCAACCACTCATTGACACTTTAATCAATATGTATTTCAGAAGTCCTAAGTTTAAAGAATGTGTCCAAGCTTTTCTGGATTTTGGGTTGGAATATGATGATAAAATACTACTTGCTATTTTATTAGATGATGCAGATGGACTTGAAAGACATATAATATCTGATCAAAATGTTCTATCAAGGAAATATACGCTGGATTGCACATTTACTCCACTTTATGAAGCATCCCTATTACATATTTGTGCTGAATATAACCATCTAAATTGTGCAAAAATCTTAGTAAAATACGGTGTGAATATCAATGAAAAGGCTGGAATTGACAGCTACGGTTTTGGTGGTCAAACACCAATCTATCACACGGTCAATCAACATAACAATGCTTGTGTGGATGTATTGATGCTTCTACTTGATCATGGTGCTGACTTATCGGTTCATGTGAAAGGCCTAGTTTGGGGTAAAGGCTATGATTGGGAGACATTTATCCCTGATGTAAATCCTATTAGTTATGCTATGATGGGCTTATTGCCTCAATTTCAAAGGTCTGAATCGCAGATTTATAACATCATATCATTGCTCGTCAAAACCAAATATAATATAGATTATACACCAACTAATATCCCTAATAAATATCTGTCTAAATAAGGTTGGTTTTAAATTATGTCCCTAGCCGTCGTTTTTACAGCTATGATTTTAGAAAAGTAAAGTCAATTAAAATATAAGGCGCCAAATGTAGTTAACAGTACATTTGGCGCCTTCATAATATCAGCCTACGATACTTTTATCCTTTGCCACAAACTTAGCAAAAGCCATCAAAGCGCCCATGACCATGATGTTTCTAAATAAGTGACCATCTCTAATTCTTTTTCTCTTGCCATGTCTGCGGTCATATTTTCTATGCCCAATTCGTGACCCATAGCTCTCGGTAAGTGGACTAATACGGCCATCAATAATACATAAAGTGCCATCAAGGTATAAGCGAGTTTGTCGTATTTTCCGATGACAGCACTAATGATAAATAATAGAATACAGACGAGCGTAAAGTAATTCCAAAAGTATGGGAAAAGCAGGTAGTCAGGCACAAAAGCTGCCCCTACTTCAGGCTTGCCAAGGTGTAAACCTACATATAGTAAAAACGAAATAGGAAAAATATATTTTCCAGCTTGTAATATTCGGTCCATGATGCGTTCGTTTAATTGGTTGGGAATGGTATAAGTGGTCTTATTTCTACAGAACTATGGGGATATTTGTGGATAGGACATGTTTTTCCCCAAGCTTGTACTTCTTCCATATCGTCTGATTTGCAAATCAGGAATCCAGATACTAAGACACTATTGCTTTCTTTGTATGGGTGGCCTGTGGTGACTTGTTCTACCGATACGATGGATGCTTCATATTGCATGGGAGCAGTATGCAAGAGTTTTCCTTGGCTCGCGATGTTACCTATCCATGCTTGCCATTTGGGCATGTCTTCAGCCATATCTTGAGAAGTTGCTAGGTAGCCATTTTCTAAGCTTGCATTTCGAAATAATAAAAGGTACTCAGTCATTGTTTTACATTTTTTAAGTGTGATTAATGACGCAAAGTTACCCATGGTGATTTTGTCGGGCGATGACAAAAGTCTACAATTTCGATTTGAGCCGACTGTATACATCTTTATGAATACCTAGATAGGATGCGATGAGTTTGGATGAAACCCTAGTCATCAGTGTAGTTCGATTTTCCATGAGCCATTTTATTCTGTCTAAAGCAGAAAGCGATATAAATGTATTGATACGATAGACAGAATTTGCATACGAAGCTTCCAATATCTGTCTGTACACTTTGTCAAATTGTGGCACCTTTTCCATCATTTCCTGAAATCCTTGTCTATCGATAGCCAATAGTTGTGATGGTTCTACAGTACGAATGTTTTCCGTGGCAGGCTGACCACTTCCGAAACTAATCAACTCACTACACCAATGATCTTCTATGACGATGTCTCTTGTCGTTTCGTTCATTTCATGATCGTAAACATAAACTTGCAAACAACCGCTGACTACAAAATACACATACTTGCAGATCTCACCTTCTTTCAATATCTGTTGATTTCGTTTGGTTACTATGGGTTTGAATTTAGAAAGTACTAGGTCTAAGTTGTCTACATCTTTTCCTAGCCTTTTGACGATGTGTTGTTTTAAAAAATCCTGCACAGTTTAAGATTTGCCGAATGAAACAATTTTTATGATAAAATACAGTCACATTAATATACAAATAGAAGACAGATTTGTTGGAACCACATTTGTTTTTTTGCAAGAGAAACACCATCTGCATTTTAATTTTGTATCTTTGTAATAAAAGTAGTTTATGTCTCGAATAGTTACACTCACCTTTAGTCCTTGTATCGATAAAAGCACTACGGTGGAATTTTTGGCTCCTGATATCAAGATGAATTGTACATCAGTGACTTTAGAACCTGGTGGTGGAGGTATCAATGTAGCGAGAGCCTTGTCTAAACTCGGCACCAAAGCAAAGGCTATGTATATATCAGGTGGTTGTAATGGTAAGGAATTTGAACAATTGATGGAGCAAGAAAATATTCCATCGATTGTCATTGCAGGCGTCCATGAGACTAGAGAAAACATCATTATAGTAGATGAGTCTAATGGTAAACAGTATCGTTTTGGTATGCCTATGAATACATTGGTCGAAAAGGAATATATACAGTTTCTTATTGAACTAAAAGCAATGGATGACCTATCTTATATTATCGTCAGTGGTAGTGTGCCGCCTGGCGTTTCCTTAACCATTTTTGCAGAGATAGCAGCCTTTGCGCATGAGGTAAATGCAAGATTGATTGTCGATACCAAAGGGGATGCTTTAAAACAAGCTGTAGACGCAGGCGTTTTTTTAATCAAGCCCAATCTAGGCGAATTGTCAGCATTGGTAGGCAAAAAGGAAATAAACGTAAACGAAGTCAAAGACATAGCAAGATCACTGATCAAAAGTGGTAAATGCGAAGTAGTCGTGGTATCTATGGGTGCGGAAGGTGCATTGCTGGTAACATCCACTATTGTAAAACAAATAATACCACCCACTGTAGAAAGAAAAAGTACGGTAGGTGCCGGAGATAGTATGGTCGCTGGTATGGTATATGCGCTTCATGATGGCAGCGAATTGACAGAAGCTGTTCAATATGGTGTAGCTTGTGGCACAGCTGCTACGCTTAATCCTGGCACTGAACTATGCAGAAAAGAAGATGTAGTATCACTGCTCCCGAAGGTGGAAATCATTGATTTGTCCTAAGTATGGGGTCCATATCTATTGGACACTTTAGTCTAAGGGTCTTGTTCTTTTATAAGTCCCTAATGATCAACTTTAAGTGTTGCCAAAAACAAATCATTATGAATCAAAAAAGCCTAATTGTGTAAATAAATAACCTAATTGTGTAAGTGGGCTGAATTGGGTTTTATCATCTTTGCATTTTATAAATGGCATAGTATTTTGATTAATATGAGATGCTTTATTATCTCTAAAGATCAAATTATTCTATTTATTCAGGTATTTCAAATCTTATGATTGGATAATATATTTATAGGAAATATCAACTTAGTCTACTCTCTATATTCTAAATGAATTTTAAGTTTTTTTGGATGTAATCCATAGTCTGATCAAAATCACTATATACAAACAACGGCGTCATTTTATTCTTGTGTGGTTTAATATAACTTTGTTTGGACAGACAATAAGATATTTCGATGGTGTCGTTCTAAAGGTCAAGCTACTATTAAAACAAGCGACCATTGATGGAAAAGACACAGCACCCATCATTTTATTTTAGCGCCGTGATTATTTTAACAGTTAAGTAATAACATTTTGACGATATATTTTCACTTCATAAAAAACAAATAGATTTTAGATAGATTATAAAACATTAAGATGGAATACATAGATTATTATAAAGTACTTGGTGTACCCAAGACAGCTGATGATAGTGACATAAAATCATCTTACCGTAAGTTGGCTAGGAAATACCACCCTGATTTGAATCCTGATAACAAGGAGGCAGAAAAGAAATTTAAAGAAATAAACGAAGCAAATGAAGTGCTCAGTGATCCGCTGAAGCGCAAAAAATATGACAAATACGGTCAGGATTGGCAACATGCTGACGAGATAGAAAAAATGCAACAGAATAGATCACAATCTAGCAAGAGACAAGGACAACCTTTTGGCTCGGGCAGTTTTGGAGGCGATAATGGTGAAGATTTTTCAGAATTTTTTAGTTCTATGTTTGGAGGAGAAAGCGATCGACGTGGCAAAAGAAATAAATTCAGAGGAGATGATATACACGCAACGCTACAATTAAAGCTGACAGATGTGTACAAAACGCAGAAACAAACCATCACCATCAATGGTAAAAACATCAGACTTACATTTCCTGCTGGCATAGAAGATGGTCAGGTGATCAAAATAGCTGGACAAGGCAGTCAAGGTGTGAATAATGGACCTAATGGCGATCTATACATCACATTTGCAATAGAAAATAATACCCATTTTAAAAGAGAAGGAGATCATTTGTATAAAACTGTTGACCTAGATTTGTACACAGCTATATTGGGTGGGGAAATCGTGGTAGATACTTTTGACAGTAAAGTCAAATTAAAAATAGCAGAGGGTACGCAATCCACTACTAAAGTAAAATTAAAAGGAAAAGGATTTCCAAAGTATAAAAAAGAGAATGAATTTGGGGATTTGTACATTACTTTTCAGATTAAAGTACCTACGCATCTCTCAGAGGAAGAAAAAGGATTGTTTTACGAACTTCAAAAATTAAGTAAAGATGTCCACAAATAACCTAGTCCTTGTCAGTCATTTTTGTCAGCATCACCAAGTAGAGATGTCTTTTATAGATTCGCTACAGTCATATGGTTTGATTGCTATACAGGTCATCCAAGAAGATAAATATGTCCATATAGACGACCTGAATGAAATAGAAAAGATGATCAAATTTTACTATGATTTGGGTATCAATTTGGAAGGCATTGATGTTGTTTTTAATCTTTTGTTACAGAATGAAGCCTTGCGCAGGGAGTTGGATATCGCGCATCAAAAATTAAAAGTACTGGATACAGCTTCAGAATGAAAGCTTTGTGACTGGTCTAATTTTCAGCTGTGTGAGATCTTGACTTTTATCAATCAAAAACACAAAACATGGTTCATTAAGTATAATAGTTTGATTTTAAAGGCCTTTTATCATTATTTTCCTTTATATTTATATCATTAACCCGTTCAATTAATCATTTCTTATGAAATTATACATAAAATACATGGTCTCTATCCGGTGCAAAATGGCGGTTAAGGCGGCATTGGATAGTATGGGTTTGCATTATACTTCTGTGGATCTCGGTGAAGCTGATATCGTAGAAGAATTGACCAAAGAACAATTAGATACATTGAGAGCGCGATTATTGGTATCATCGCTATTGCTAATGGATGATAAAAAAGCCATGCTTATAGAAAAAATTAAAACCATCATTATAGAGATGGTGCATTATTCAGTTAAATTTCCTACTACCAATTTTTCAGACTATCTGAGTGAGAAGCTTCATCAGGAATACCACTACATGGCAGGTTTGTTTTCTGAGGTGACAGGTATTACCATAGAGCATTTTATCATCGCGCACAAAATAGAAAAAGTAAAAGAACTATTGCTCTATGATGAATTAAACATAACTGAGATATCCTACAAACTCCAATATAGTAGTGTGGCTCATCTATCCAATCAATTTAAAAAAGTGACGGGACTTACGCCTACGTATTTTAAAAACCTTAAAGAGTTTAGAAGGAGAATTCTCCTAGAAGATATAGGAATGACAGAAGTTAGTTCAGATTAATGATGACTTAAAGGAGTTTTAGGTAGATAATCATTGGGTCTAATACGAAAAGTATCTGATCGGAACTTAAGAAAATTATTATTTATCACTGCAATAATAATCAACGGTATAACTTCAGGTTGCAGGGTTAAAAAAGGTTGATTATTATATTTTCAATGTTTTCGGATTGGACTCATAACTAACATGTAGCAGTACTAGAAGATTTTAATTTGTGATGTATGTGTTGAAAAAAAACCTCCCATCAAGCTGATGGAAGGTCTCATTATTCAACTATCAAAATCTTCAAACAGGCTTACACTTTAAGATGCTGAATTGGCAACCAAATTGTCAACATCATTGCTCTCTGTATTACGACTAGCAAGTCGTAGGGTGACAGATGTATTATAATTGTTTATCAATCCATTCATTTCATCTATAATTGCATAGTATGGCGTTTTGTCTGTTGCAACCCTTGAGAAAGATATGGTGTCCTGAACTATTTCATCATATGCAGATCTCATTTCTCTTCTCTTTTGATCTATCTGTCCAGGCTTTAAAGATGTTTTGGCTCGAATGACATACATCTCATCAAATTCTTTATTCAACTGTGCCAACAAGTTTACCCAATGTCCAATGGCAAGCATATTCACTGCATTTAATAAGGTAGGATTATCTTTCCAATCTGTAAGTAGTGCATCTATGACCGCCGTCCCTTGCTGATAACTGAGTTTATCTATCCTGTCCCCATGTGATAGATAATTTGTCATGAGCAGGGAAGCCGCTTTTACGGTTTCTGTATCTTCACTGTAGGAAAAGCCATTGAGGTTTACTTTTATTCCCATCAATGCTTTGTCTCGTCTCATGTCTAGTGCTTGCAGTTCAGGTGTCAATTCGTGCGCAGTAGCAGCCATAAAGACTTCATCTAGTGCGGTGGTAGCGTCGGTAAGTGTTTGTAATCGTG
The DNA here is from genome assembly GCA_035299145.1 of Saprospiraceae bacterium. Taxonomy (GTDB): domain Bacteria; phylum Bacteroidota; class Bacteroidia; order Chitinophagales; family Saprospiraceae; genus OLB9. The sequence goes on along the minus strand of DATGWZ010000014.1, from coordinate 29,574 downwards.
CTTGTAAAAGCAGTGCATTTGTGTCATAGTTACCGTAGATGGCAACGACATTTTTCATAAACTGGAGATATTCCCCATTGCGGTAGTTGCCAAATAAGGCAGTTGAAACTGTGTTCATAAGTTAAAAATATTTAAAAAATTATAAAATCGTTTTTTATCCTAACGACGGATGTAAAGTCGATGTGATGTCCAGATTTTATTTTTAGAAATATTTAACTTTTATGAGGGTAGAAGAGAGTTACGTTAGTTATTATTGGTGATAATTTATGTTTCTATTCAGTTTCATTTATTCCTGTCTTTAGTTGTGTTGGGGTTTGCTAACATAATGAATAACGTCTAGCACTGGCGACAGACAACCGATAGGGAGTCTGCACGTTCAGTGCATTGTAGTACACACGCTTAATTTTATTTTTATTTATTTTTACTTTTTTTAAGCTTTGCAGCTACTTCGTCGTAATATTTTTGAGATAAGACTTCGGTCCAAATTGTTGGTTCGGCTCCACCATATAGTGCCAAATATGTTACATCGCTAAATTTGGTTGACGAATGCCAATGTTCAATGTCTTTATCACACTTGATCACGTCTCCTTTATGAAGAATTACTGGTTCTTTTCCTTTTTCTTGATAATATGCTTCTCCATCAACGATTATTAATACTTGAGCTGATCCATGTTTGTGCCAGTCAAGAGTTGAGTTTGCTTTAAATGTTGCCTTTGTAATGTTATACCCTAATGTAGAATCACCATGAATTACTGGATTTAACCAAGCTTCTCCAATGTAATGAGTGTTTGGTGCCTTTTGCCCTTCAGTTTTGTATGAGACTACTTTGTAGTCTGTGCTTTGAGAAAATCCTAACAATGATGTTAAAACTAATCCTAAGAAAAAAAAATATTTCATTCTATCCATTTTTTAGTTATTAAACTTTTTTATTTTTATTATTTTCTGCTTGTGTACAACTTACTTATTTGCGAAACTAATGTAAATCCCCAATACCATATTTTATTGATTCACAATTTATCTTTAAATATATCAAAATACAAAAGTTTGTTGATGAAATAAGTAATTAAAAGCTTATTATAACGTGGTTTGCATTTATCTTTTAGACTTGTCAACTACAAATATAAATCCTAATTCAATAGGATGGTAGCTTTTCCGAAAAGAATGTTTAAAAGTAAATGTAAAACACTTTAGCCTATGTGTCTAATCAACAAATTATACATGCAGTAGATCTTTAAATTCTGCATTTATATCTTGTATAAGATATAAGATTCGTTTTCAATTTTTTTCGACTAAAAGGTCGTTTACTCGATTGAGTCTGGATCTTTTTGTAAACTGTTGTACACTGGGTAAATATCCCTAGTTAAATCGCCTATGAAATTTGAATTTTCTAAAGATTGATTTATCTTGTTATCATCAATATCTAAAGTTTTAAGTAAATGAATTGTGAGTAATATTTTAGTTAAAGCATAAACCAAATGAAGATTTTCTCCTTGATATGTTGATTCAAAATTTGCATGTGATAAACTATTTCTAAATTTTTTTGCTAATTGAGGGTATAGATCATAAAATTCAGTGCTTCCCAAAATAGTTTTAATGCAATGTTCAGCTTTCTTTACAAGTGAAACCATTCTTTCCTTAAAAGTAAAAACCTTTGTAAAATTCAGATTATCATTTACCCATTTTTTAATTTTAGGATTTGAATTCAGAAGATTCAATGCATCTTTTTTATTTTGGTTGAAAGAAGTTGGATCAAGTTTATCATCACCATACTTTCTTCTATGTAAATCTTCTAGAGATTGTAAGAGGTTTAAACAAGCATTATTATAAATTACATTGTTTACTTTGTTCCTACTAATCTCAAAACTATTAAGATAGAAGTCATGAATATGGTCTAAACCTTTTTGATTATACCATGATTTTATAATCCTTTCCAGCTCTGATTCTGAAAATTTCCATCTACTTATTAGCATTTTATTTTGATGTTTAAAATGATCTCCTTCAAAGTCGTCATTTTCTAGTGAATAATTTGTAATTGTTACTTTACATAATTTATCTCTTTCTAAGGACTGCTTATATTTATCTAATAATTTTGCTTCTGTTTCAAAGTTTATAAGTTTAATTCCATTTGATCGTTGCAGGCAGAAATCCAAAAGCATCTTAAATCTAAAAATATAATCTATCGCTTTATTAAATTCTTCAGGTTCATTAAATGATAACTTTAAATATTTGCAATAATTAGTTTTCTGACTACTTGTCAACAATAAAGGCGATTTCCAAAGATTATCAATCAAGATTAATTTTAGATTTTCATTAATTGTAATGTTATGAGTTATTGTGTTTCCTTCATTTAGTTTTTCAACTTTTGACAAACTATTCATTCCGTCAATCCAAGAGTCTAACCAAGCAAATTTTACAACTAAATTTTTTACTTTTAAATCAGAAAGACTCGAAACATGAACTTGTGAAAATTTTATATCAGCATAATATATTATTTTCATAATGCCTTTGCCGATTTGGCTTGTGGATCTCCAATTGCAATCGATAAGGCTTATATATCCTGATGATGTGTTGCCAACTATAATTTCGTGATATTTAGTATAATTTGAAAATCCAAGTTTTTCAATCTTAGTCCCATCAATTGCATGATTACCATATAAAATAATTTTAATTATTTTTTTATTATCATCAATAATTACTTTTCCTGGAAATTTTTCATCCTTTCCTGGAAGCCAAAATTCTCCTACATATTCCAAATTTTCTGTTTTTTATTTAGTTATACCTCGTTAACAGACAAATATAAAATTAACATTCTCTAGTAATTCAATAAAATCAAATCTAGAGGAGAAATAACCTTAAAAGTCATTTTACTTTTTCAATTTGTCAACCCAAATATAAGTTCACTTTTTCAATTGTCCAAATTGATATTATATAGATAAGACTAAAATTCTAAGACTCTAATCAAAAACAAGGAACATTCTCCCCTTATTATATTTCGAAATGCTATATAATGTTAATAAAATTGTGACTACAACTAATTCCTTTTGTTTAAACAAAATTTAATTTTAAATACTAGTGAATTAAAGTAAGCTAGAAAAAATAATTTTGTATCAAAAGCATTTCTTTTCCCAAATAGGATATTCACCCTTGCAGTATTACACAAAAAAGTAGGTAAAAATGGAGACAAAATAAGAAAATCGTTTTTTTATCGTATGTGTTAACAACCCATCATTATACTATGAACACATGAATGTGGGCAGAATTATACTTTCATATTCAAAAGAAGGCTTAAATGTGACATCTAAATAGCTATAATATGCGTATAAAGGGCTGAAAACTGTCCTAAAAAGACCATAATATGGGTATCCTGAGCGGAGGGCCTTGTCATTTTAAAATAATTGGGTTTCCTGAAAGGAGCAAGGCTTCATAATTGTATAATTGGGGTATCCTGAAAGAAGGAAGGTTTCATAATTGTATATTTTGGGTTTCCGCGCAGGATACTATAATTATAATAGAATTATTGGTAGCTCCGCTCAGGATACCCCTGTCATAGAAATATTTTATGTTGCTCCGCTCAGGATACCCATTCCATAGAGTTTTTTTTTGTCCCTCCAAGTAGCGTGGCCCTTTCCAGCAAATATGATTTGGCGATCCAAAATGGAACGTTATAAAATTTGGATATGATAGGCGTATCCTTACCTTTTTCTTATTTGGGTAGATATAACCATAGTAGATGCTGCTTAAGATGGTAGGAAATTTAAATTTTATGGGCAATCTTACTTATGTACAAAAATGAAAAATTGATTTTATCTAATTAAATCTTTCGTAGGAAATCTATTCTTTTATTCTCCCTAAATCATGCAATAAAGTTGCTACCATAAGGGATTAACCATAGTTAATAAATCTCTGTACCTTATAAAAAATCTATCTTAGATGTACTGTGGAATAATGTAAGATAATTCAGAAATTACATAATACTTTGAATATCACACTCCTATATCTTTGCAATATTAATAACCAAAATTATAGCCAATGTTTCATCACGTTAAAGAATTACAATTTAATGCGAGGGTTTCCAAACCTGACGTAAGATTTGCCAAACTCTTATTAGAGCAGTTTGGTGGACCGAACGGAGAGTTAAAAGCAGCCATGCAGTATTTTGTACAGGCTTTTGGTTGCCGTAAAGCAGCACCCGATAAGTATGACATGCTGATGGATATTGCAACGGAAGAATTTAGTCACTTAGAGATCGTAGGGGCTACCATACAGATGTTATTGACAGGTGTAAATGGTGAACTAAAAAATGCAGCTGATGAATCTGATTTAACAAAGATGCTAGATGGTTCGGCTGCCAAAGAGACCTACATTCATGATGCCATGATAAATCCACATTTTTTTATAGTAAGTGGTGGTACACCTACGCTGACAGATAGTGTAGGTAATCCATGGAGTGCAAACTATATCATGGGTATGGGCGATTTGACGGCGGATCTACGGCTTAATATAGGTGCTGAGACAAGTGCAAAAATGGTGTATGAAAATCTGATGAAATTTACGGACGATGTGTATGTCAAAGAAACTTTGAGATTTTTAATGACGAGAGAAGTAGCACATTTCCAGATGTTTCAAGCAGCGTTGGATACGATACAACCGAATTTCCCACCAGGCATTTTGGGTAGTGATCCTAAATATAGCAACAAGTATTTCAATATGTCCAAAGGGGATGACCATAAAGGTCCTTGGAACGAAGGAAAAAGTCCACTGCTCGGAGAAGAATGGCAAACTATTGAAGACCCTGTGCAGCATGTCAAGGATACCAATGGCTTGCTAAACGAAAAGATAAATGGTACGAACAGAACTGATAAAACAGTGCAAACAAAAAATAAAATACTCAGTGTCGAAAGAAAAGCGGAAGTGGACAAAGCCACAGCGCCAATCGAAGGAATCATGAGTTGGTCCGTGTATGAAGAATCAGCAGAAGGCAGATCTGTCATGAGCGGAATCAACAAATAATAATTATTTTCTAATCAATTAAAATGTTTTAAATGAAAAATCAGGATTCGTCTACCATGACACAATCAAGCAAACCATCAAGTGGGAAATCAAAGAAGACTTCGATGCAGAAATCCCAACTTATGCAATTATTTGAAGATGAATTAAAAGACATCTATTGGGCAGAAAGTGCTTTGTTAAAAGCAATACCAAAAATGATTAAAAGTGCAACATCAGAATCATTACATGATGCATTGACAGCGCACTTAGAAGAGACCAAAGAACATGTAAGTCGATTAGAGCAAATCTTCGAATTGATCAAAGTAAAAGCAGAAGCAGTAAAATGTGAAGCTATGGCAGGTTTGATGAAAGAGTCTGAAGAAATCATGGAAGCTTGTGAAGAGGGGTCTATGCGTGATGCAGGTATCATATCCGCAGCACAAAAAGTAGAACACTACGAGATAGCTACTTATGGTACATTGAGACAATTTGCTGAGACTTTAAAGATGAACGATGTAGCTTCTATCCTAGCAAAAACTTTGCAAGAAGAAAAAGATGCAGATGTAAAATTAACAGAAGTAGCCATGGATGCCATCAATGTAGATGCATCAGAAGAAGCAGCATAAATCCTTTCTATTTAAATTTTAAGGTAACTTCTTGAGCGTAAACGTGCTAGTCTTGGTATTTTTTACACTCAACTACTTTTGCATCGATTGGGTCTCATGGTTAAAAAAAACGAAGTAAATATCATTCATTCATCCATAAAAAATAATCAAATGGAATATCAAAAAAATGAAAATGGTGGAAGCCAAAATGGCAATTCCGAAAAAAGGTTATTGACAGGCATGTTTCGCGATCGTGAAAGCACCGAAAATGCTTATAATGCCTTACATGAAAGAGGGTATTCAAAAGACGATATCAATTTGGTAATGTCTAATGAAACTCGTGATATGCATTACGGAGATGATGTAGCTGATCAAACTGAAATCGGAACAAAAGCAGCTGAACATGCTGGCAAGGGTTCTGCCATAGGAGGTACGATAGGAGCCATTGTAGGTGTTGTAGCTGCCATTGGAACTAGTGTGGTGATACCAGGATTAGGTATTTTGATCGCTGGTCCTATTGCTGCTGGATTAGCGGGTGCAGGAGCAGGTGGGCTCGCAGGTGGTGTGATTGGCGCTTTGGTTGGTTCAGGTATTCCTGAAGCAAGAGCACAGTTGTACGAATCTGGTATTAAAGAAGGTAACGTCGTTATTTCGGTTACACCAAAAAATCATGAAGATGCCGAATTCCTAGAAAAAAATTGGAGGTCTAATCGTGGTGAAGAAATTTACTGGTGATATCCAAATAATATGTATGCAGGGGACTATTATTAGTGCCCTGTATATTTTTTTAAACATCTTAATAATTTAATCATGACAAACCATATCAATTTAAAATCAATGCTTGTAAAAACTATCTTTATGATAGGTGTATCCATATTTGCAATAGCTTGCTCAGGAAAAAAAAGTACAGATACTGAAGAAATAGCCAAACAAGAAAATATAGCTTCACTCGAGTCGAATGAAAATACAATTGTCGTGGTAGAAAACGATAAAGATGCCATGTTTCTTATGGAAGCGGCAGCAATGCACTTAGAAGAGATAAGTTTAGGAAAGCTGGCTCAACAAAAAGGAAACTCAAGTCATGTCAAAGACCTTGGTAAAATGATGGAAGTAGATCATACTAAAACACTTGCCGAATTAAGCACTTTGGCTAAATCTAAATCAATTGCAATTCCTACATCCATCACAGAAGATTCAAAAGAAGTTTTCAGAGAACTCAATGAAGAAAATGGAAATGATTTTGGAAAAGCTTATAGTGCATTGATGGTTGAAAATCATGAAGATGCGATCGAATTATTTACAAATACTGCTAAAGAATCAGAAGATCCTGACATCAGTACTTGGGCAACATCCAAATTACCGGGCCTAAAGACACATTTACAACATGCAGAAGCGTGTAAGAAAGAATGTAATAAAATGTAATTTTTAAAACAACAACATGAGCGATACAAAAAATTTGTCCAATAATGAAGCCATTGATAAACTGAGAAGTTTGGTTGATGAGATAAATATCTGTCTATTCTGCACCAACCTTGGCGAAGACGATGGGTCCACTTGCAGACCTATGGGCGCTCAGAAAGTGTGTGACCAAGGAAATATTTGGTTTTTCAGCGAAAAGAATAGCGTTAAAAACAAAGAGATAGCACAGAATAAAAATGTGCAATTGTTTTTTTCACATCCTAGTAAGAACAGTTATCTCGTCGTCAATGGCGAAGCTGAAGTAATCATAGACAGAGCCAAAACAGAAGAACTTTGGACACCCATCGTAAAAACATGGTTTAAAGAAGGTAAAGACGATCCCAATATTTCTATCATAAAAGTCACACCAAGCTCTGCTTATTATTGGGATACTGAAGGTAATCAAATGATCAACTTCATTAAAATGATCGCATCTGTTGCTACAGGTACTAATCTAGTATCTGGGAGAGAAGGCTCGTTGGTCGTTTAGAAATACTTTAAACTAAAATCTTTTATATTATGACATTTATAAAATCAAAATCATCCCCAGGAGCTGATGCAATAGAAATCTTTTATCAGGAATACGGCACAGGCAAAACAGTCATATTTATTCACGGTTGGCCATTGAATCATGAAATGTGGGAGTACCAACTGACTGAGCTACCCAAACATAACCTTAGATGTATTGCCTACGATCGTAGAGGTTTTGGTAAGTCAGATAGGCCTTGGGAGCGTTATGATTATGATACTTTAGCCAGTGATTTACATGAATTGATCACGCAATTAAAATTAACTTCTGTCACACTTGTTGGATTTTCTATGGGTGGTGGAGAAGTGGCTAGATACATTGGTAAGTATGGATCAGAAAATATAGAGAAAGTAGTATTTGTAAGTTCTGTTACACCATTTAGACTGAAAACAAATGATAACCCTGAAGGCTCAGAAAAGGCAACTTTTGAAGCTACCATTGAAAAGATAAAAGCTGACCGACCCGCATTTCTTGCGGAGTTTGGTAAGAAATTTTATGGTGTAGACAAAAAAACCGAAGCCGTAAGCCAGGCTTTACTCGATTGGAATCAGGCATTGTGTCTTATGAGTTCATCAAAAGCAAGCATGGATTGTGTACGTTCATTTTCTGAAACAGATTTTAGAGAGGATCTTAAAAAGATAAACATACCTACTTTAATAATACATGGTGATGCGGATACCATAGTCCCGATCAAAGTTTCAGGAGATAAAACTGCGGCATTAATCCCCCATGCGGAATACAAAGTATATTCGGGTGCGCCACATGGATTGTTTATCACAGATAAAGATAAATTGACTGCTGATTTGCTCGCTTTTATATCAGCTTAATATTCCATTGTAAATAAATCCTATAGTGCTCAAAAGGTACACATTAAATTATTTTTTCTTTAATTTTTTAAAAACCATAAAATGCAAACACAAAACAGTATTGACGTATTAAACAACCTTATTACTATCAATAATGATAGACTAGAAGGTTACGAAACAGCATCTAATGAAACGGACGAACAAGATTTAAAAACCCTTTTTGCAGGATTTATGGAGACTAGCCATACATGCAAACAAGAATTACTGATCGAAGTCACTAAATTGGGTGGTGAAGTGGAAGAAGGCACTATGTTGTCAGGAAAGTTTTTTAGGGCTTGGATGGAAGTAAAAGCTGCCTTAACTGGTCATGATAGAAAAGCAATTCTCGATTCATGCGAATATGGAGAAGACGTAGCCGTTGATACCTACGAAAAAGCACTTCTAGAAAATCAAGAAGATCTTACTTCTGAACAAAGAACTATGATAAAGGCACAACACACACTTATCAAAGCTGATCACGATAAAGTGAAAGCTATGCGTGATGCATTGGTATAATTTTGTGAAAGGCAAATGACGGATTAGTGTATCAAAACACAAATTTGTAGTTGACAAAGGAAATTAATTCATTCCTAAAAAGCTTCTAAAAAAAGCAATACCGTAAAGGGATTTTCTGTTACTGTTTTACCTGGAGCTTGAACACTAATTGATAATTATAACACTCAGTTGTCTTTTAGTGCTTCAAGCTTTTTGGGTTTATAATAGAATATTAGCTTTTGATTAATTGTCGCTATTCATCCCCCGTTTCGCCTCATGCCGGCTGGGCAAATACTTTTTGCATTGCCAAAAAAGTATTCAAAAACGCTAGTTCAAAAAAATGCAATTGCGGAGCACCGTTCATTCTCGTTACAAAATGCTTTTTCTATTGCCGTTTTTGGTCATTTTTAAAATTTTGTGCATGTATGGCAATAGACGCACTTTTGCAACTTCATTCACTATTGCTGTTTTTTGAACAAACGGCTCCGAAAAAATACCTCACAAAATGAATTGCTGACGTTTTCAGTAGATACTATTTAATTTGGCTCTATATGGAAAAGGACAATTGACAATGCATCTGGAGTTGGAAGATAACAAAAATGTCCATTATTGTAAGTGTATATTAAAATGTAGGCAATCAATAGATTAAGTAAATTTATATTGTTTTATAATAACTGTCTATTTCAGATTAAATAATTTTTTACAAACACCGAAACTTTAATTATTATTAAAGAAAATAAGTTGAAAAGTCACTGCAATCTTCTTTAGTTATGGATTGATTTTGACAATAGTTAGGCTATATAACATACATCATATCCACGTGATTTCCAACCTAGATATCTTGTAATACAATTGGAAAATTGTGCAACACTAAATACATGAAACACCCTTACTTTTACATAGTAGAAGGAATTCACCTTCCACATTAAATCATTAAACATGGATACTAATCAAAAGAACGTGAAAGGTAGTGACAAACCTACCAATCAAGTCAAAGATGAAAAAAACAAAAACATGCCCGAAAAAAAACCAACTGAAGTTAAATCAGATGATAAAAAAGGCGACATGAAAAAAGTTGGTGATAAAAAACCAATGACAACAAATAAAAAGTAAATAGTTTTATCACATTTCCTCCAAGCGTTCAGCAGCCCTGCTGGACGCTTTTAAAAAATCAGATTAAATGTATCAACCATTCTCGAATACTACTATTCAACACAGAAGTATTATAAGCACCACGCTGCACGGCAGACAAAATGATCATGCTTCATATGGTATTCAAATCACCCAACTCATGAAGCTATTTGATGAAGAGTTAAAAGAAATTTATTGGGCTAAAAAAGCTTTGACAAGAGCTATGCCTAAAATGATAAAAAACACCACTTCAGTTGAATTGATTAATTTGTTAGAAGAACACCTTTCTGCATCAATAGAACATATAAAAACATTAGAAGTCGCTTTTGAAATCTTAGGTAAAAAAGCGATTGCTAAGAAGTGTGGCACCATAGAAGGTTTGCTGAAAGAAGCTGAAGTCATTATGGAAACATGCGAAGAAGGTGCCATGGTCGATACTGTGCTCATTTCCGTCTGTATAAAGATTGTACATTATGAAATAGCTACTTATGGCATACTGTGGCAATTCGCTAAAACACTCGGTATGAATGATGTTGTTGATTTATTTCAGGTGACACTCGACGAAGAAAAGGCTACGTTAGAAAGACTTAGAGAAACATCTGCTTTTGCCGTTCATGTCAAAGGTACCAATGAAGAAGAGGAAGATCTGCTTGAAGTTTATGCCATGTGGTAAATATCAAAAGCTAATATAATAGGGTACCTTTCATCTGATGAAGGTTATGCCCTTTTGCAATTACCAATACAAGTTCATATGAATTGGCTATGTTTCATTGGCATGAATTTGAGCTTAGTTCTGGTACGAAACATAGTTGTATATTTTCCGTCATTCTGGGAATAATGTAACTTCTTCTGAAAATTGTATAACAAATATATCTTCGGTCATCCATAATTTTACATCTTTTAAAAGTTGTAATTTGGCAAGTAGTTGGCAGCAATGCGCATAATCAAAAATAGATTGATACAGAAATTAAAAGACATAGCTGCTTTATTTAAAAAAGCCTTCAAAAACTGGTGGAAAAAAGATCCATTCAGAGAGAGTGCAGTCATTGCTTATTATGCTATTTTTTCATTGCCGGGATTATTAGTAGTCATTGTGTCTGTAGCGGGATACTTCTTTGGACAAGAAGCTGTCAATGGGCAGATAGCGAACCAAATCACTTCTACCTTAGGTGCAGAGACAGCTAAACAAATTCAGGACATCATCGTTAAAGGCACGGAATCTAAAAATTCTATGTGGGCAGCCATTATTGGCATATTTACTATTTTATTGGGTGCGACAGGCGTCTTTGTGGAATTCCAAAAATCACTCAACGTCATATGGGAAGTCAAGGTAGACGAAACGAAGTCAGGCATCATAAGTTTGCTCAAAGCGCGTTTATTCTCATTTGGATTGATCATCGCCATCGCTTTTATACTAATGGTATCATTGGTAATATCGGCGACTCTTGCAGCTTTTAGTTCTTGGCATTCCCATTATTTTTCAGAGTCATTTCTGATTGTAAGCCAATTGATTAATTATCTTTTGTCATTAGGTATATTGACAGTATTGTTTGCGCTGATGTTCAAAAGTTTTCCAGATGCAAAAATCAGTTGGCGGCATGTTTGGATAGGTTCCGTAGTTACAGCCATCCTTTTTGAAACTGGAAAGTTTGCTTTGGGTTTATACTTTGGTCAAGCAGAACCAGGTTCGGGTTATGGTACAGCAGGATCTATCATCCTGATCATGTTATGGGTTTCTTATTCATCCATGATTGTTTTTTATGGTGCGGAGTTTACTCATGCCTACGCGGTGCACAAAGATGGAAGAATTATTCCAGATCACAATGGGGTTAAGGTCATCAATAAACCATAAACGATAGCTTCAAAGTCATTTTGTCGCTGTATAAAAAAAGATATATTCCGGGTTTAATCTTTGGATTATTTGACAAACAAAACAAACATCAAATCAACAAATATTAGTTCATGGCATCCACAGATATTAAATCTCCCATATACTTAAAACTCAGTGTCATTACGATGGGTTTGGTCGCATTTTTATTCCTGCTCTACGTGGGCAAAGATATATTAGTGCCCTTAATTTTTTCGACCATCATTGCGATTTTATTGAATCCAATGGTAATGCTTTTGGTAAGGAAAAAGATCAATCGGACTATTGCCATTGCCTTGTCGGTATTGAGCGCTTATATATTAATTGCAATCTTAGCCTATTTTATATTTTCTCAGGCGGCACTATTTAGTGAAGCGCTACCTGATTTTAAGGCAAAGTTTCTAGCCATGTTTAATGAATTGATCTCTTGGTTCTCCGCCAATTTAAATGTTAGTGTACCCAAAATTAATGCTTGGATAGAAAAAACGAAGGCGGAAGGTATGGACAATAGTTCCGCTGCCATTGGGTCTGCGCTTACGACGGCAGGAGGTTTTTTGGTGCTCTTTTTTCTATTGCCAGTATATATATTTTTGATATTATTTTATAAGGCATTGTTTTTAGAATTCATTTCCATGCTCTTTGCTAGGGGACAAAAAACAGTGGTGGATGAAGTACTCAAGGAATCAAAAACCCTTATTCAAAGTTACTTAATCGGGTTGCTTTTAGAAACAGGTATTGTAGCTGTACTCAATTCGATTGGCTTACTTGTATTGGGTATAGAATATGCCATATTGATAGGAGTGATCGGTGCATTATTAAATCTCATTCCTTATATCGGTGGTTTAGTAGCTATAAGTATACCCATGTTGATGGCCATTGCTACAAAAGAACCTATAGACGCACTATGGGTTTTTGCGCTTTACATGATTGTCCAACTATTTGATAATAATTTTATAGTGCCCAAAATTGTAGGTAGCAGGGTAAAAATAAATGCTTTAGTTTCTATTGTGGTGGTATTAATCGGTGGCGCAATGTGGGGCGTAGCAGGTATGTTTTTATCCATTCCATTGACAGCTATAGTGAAAGTAATTTGTGATAGGATTACACAACTGAAACCATTCGGTTTTTTATTGGGTGATAATCATTCAGAAAATGATAAAGTTGAGGCAAGTATCACGTTACAAAATGATACGAAATTAAGCTAATAACTATTCTAAGGTATAAATCAGATAAAACAAACATTAATTATATAGTTTGCTAAGATATGGTGTAACGTGTCATTGTCCAAATTTTGTAATTATTTCTACAAATTATGCAATAAAAAGATAAGCCATATAATGCATCTTTGTGACTTTTAAGACACAACTGAAATCGTCATGGGCAACAAAACAGCATTAGAGTGGACAGAAGAAATTCGAAAAATTAAGGAAGAAATAAAAGCCAAATACCCCGAATTGGCAAAAGACATCAAAGAAATGCCTGTCACTCTTAAAGCAGATGGAAGCCCTGACAATGACCCTCGACACATGAAAACATATTTTGAATCTTTACAAGGTTTACTAAATGACTTTGCGATTTCACATGAGTCGCCTGTCATTTAGTATTTTTTTTAGTATCAAATAAACAAATAACAGTCATATTCATATCAAAAATCTATAAGCAGAAAAGTTAATTTTAATCCATCGATTTTCTATTTAATAAACCAGATCTCTGTCTGTTTTTCTCCGTAGACCAATTATAGTTTATAAGGATTTGATGTGTATGTTTGCAAAGAAGAGAAAGCTTTATAAACCTACAATCAATACTCCAAATATGTAAGTAAAAGACTTAATAGTGTAATGTATTTATTTTGAATTATTGGCACCTTTGTTCTATAGGAAAATTAAAGCAAAATGCAGGATTTTAAGACCAAATATGAAGGTGATAGATTGAACTTAGAATAAAAGTTTATACAAATTTCTTCTTTTCATTATTGCAGTCCTAAGAAAACGTAAGTATTTTCATTTTGTATTAAAATAAAATTATAGTGTACATTTTAAATCCAATATTATGAGTCCTGAAGAGATTAAACTCAATTACTTTTTTGACGAACCAAATTACAAGTTCAAAAAAGAACCTGAATATTTACAGTATTCGGAAGAAGATGATTGTTACAGTGAACTTACCCCTGACTCGGATATTCAGAATGCAGATACGATACAAAATGCGACGCTCCAACCTGATGAGCATGTCGAAAATAACCAAAAGGTAGATGGAAAAGCCGACCACAGTAGCCATCCAAAACCAAACAAAAAGAGCAACGAAACAAATACTAAAAATGCAACTGAACAAATCCATTACAAATTTTATGGGATTGTAAAAGATGGAGATTTTTTGATCGAGTCTGATTTTGAGTAGAAACTACTGTATAATAAGTTTAATTTTTTTCATAAAACAAATATAACATACTCATGAAAGTAGCCATAGGAATCACCGAAGCAAACAGATTGGTCATAGCCACCGAATTGTCAAAAATGCTGGCGGATGAAACCGTCTTGTATATCAAAACTAAAAATGCGCATTGGAATGTAGAAGGTCCTGACTTTTATGCGATACATAAGTTTTTTGAAGCGCAGTTTGAACAGTTGGATGAGATCATAGACAATGTCGCAGAGCGTATCCGTACCATAGGGCATTATGCACCAGGTACATTGAAATCATATCTTGGGCTCACGCATCTTTCGGAAGAATCTAGATCTAAAAATGATAGCCAAGGACTGATCAAAGATTTATTATTAGACCATGAAAGTATCATCGTAAACTTAAGAGAAAATATCAAGAGTTTTGGAAGTGAACACCATGATTTGGGTACAAGTGATTTTATCACAGGCTTGGTGGAGACCCACGAAAAAATGTCTTGGTTCTTGCGTGCCCACGTAGTGAAATAACTAGTTAATAGAATAGCGAATTTGGTGTTTGCTTTTAATTGTTTGGCTTTAATATTGGGATCATACCCCTTGGAGGTGAAGTGTTTGTATACACGGATTTATTCGTGTAGATAGATGTTTCACTTCTTTGCTTTTACCTTCTTGTACATTCATGCCACCATGCACTTGCTTGATGTGCACACACTGAATTATTATTATAAAAATTTCATTTTGATGAAACGACTGACTCGGTTTTATGGTTATACTTATAAGCAATTAGGTCGATAATTAAACTGATGTTAGATCTGTATTAAATGTTCTATATCGATCTTAAAAACATGACCTATGCCTATCAAGTATCCTATTACACTTCCACACACATTATCCGAAGAAGAGATGCTCACGGCTATGGATGTAAATCTCCATGAGGGTTTGACAACCGCAAAAGCTATTCATCGCAATACGCAGTTTGGACTCAATGCCTTTGCACTCAAGCCACCTAAAAGTTTCTGGTTAGTACTCCTAAAACAATTCCAAAGCCCTATCGTCTATTTATTGGCTTTTGCTGCCATAGTGTCTTTCTATTTCAATAGCTATGTCGAAGCGATAGCCATCTGTATCGTCTTGTTGATCAATGCATTGATAGGATTTTTTCTAGAGATGCAAGCGCGTAGATCTATGCAGGCATTAAAGGAAATGGATGTCATCACTTGTAGGGTTTTTAGAGACGGCAAGATTCATGAGATCAATGCAGAAAAAATCGCACCGGGTGATATTGTAGATCTTGAGTCAGGAGATATTATTCCTGCAGACGGCAGATTGGTCGTTTCGCATCTATTGCAATGTGATGAATCTTCGCTCACAGGCGAATCCATCCCAAGTCTCAAGCATACCAAAAAACTACCTGAAAAAACTGCTTTGGGTGATCAAGTCAATATGGTATTTAAAGGATCATCCGTGATGAATGGTCATGGCAAAGTGGTGATCACTGGTATAGGTAAAGATACTGAACTAGGCAAAATTACAGCCTTGGTAGAAAGTGCCGCATCTACGGAAACACCTTTGGACAAAAAACTCAATTCACTAAGCAAAAAGCTGATTTGGGTGATGTTGTTTATGACGCTTATCTTTGCGGGAACAGGTTTTATCCAAGGCAAAGATTGGTTGATTATATTGGAGACATCTATTGCATTGGCTGTAGCTGCATTTCCGGAAGGATTGCCTATTGTTGCTACGATTGCATTGTCTTATGGCATGCTTTTGATGGCCAAACGTGGTGCAATTGTCAAAAACTTATCCGCGGTAGAAACATTAGGAAGTACCAATGTCATACTTACGGACAAAACAGGTACACTGACCGAAAATGTAATCTATGTCGATACTTTTAGTTTTCCCGATGAGACCATAAGGGCGAGCATTCAAGATAAAGAGATAACCTTTCTAGATGGCGCAACACTAGTTCATACCCAAAACTACGAACGAATAAAACTAGTAGCAGCTTTGTGCAATAATGCTACCATACACATGGGGAAAAAGAAAGAAAAAGCCCTAGGTGACCCCGTAGAGATAGCATTACTCCATTTGGCCAATACTTCTGATGATGATTTTCAATCCATCCAACAAAAATATGAAAGGGTAGAAGAGATACCCTTCGATGCGACGTCAAAAATGATGGCTACCTTACATAAAAGTGAATTGGGAAATTTAGTAGCTGTGAAAGGTGCTGCGGAACAATTACTAGATAAATGTTCACATTTACAACAAGGAGAGAAAATTCAAAGTATTACCCAAAAAGATAAAACCAACATTCTAAAAGCTGCTGATGCTATGTCAGAAAATGGATTGAGAGTTCTAGCTTTTGCTTACCGCGAAGGAAAGGACATACCACACGATGATTTTCTAAAAGACTTAGTTTATATCGGTTTGATAGGTTTTTTAGATCCACCTAGATTAGATATCAAAAAGGCGATCACAACTTGTCGTAATGCAGGCATCAAAGTAGTGATGATCACAGGAGATCATCCAAAAACAGCCTTAAATATTGCCGAAAAAGTAGGACTCATAGACGATATGGATGAGGCAGTGATCAATGGTCTTGACTTCCAAGAAGGAAAAACCATCACAAAGGAGTGGAAGACTAAAATATTATCTACAGCTGTATTTGCAAGGACAACACCAAAACAAAAACTTGATATCGCAGAGATCTTTCAGCAAGCGGGCAATATTGTAGCCATGACAGGCGATGGTGTAAATGACGCTCCTGCACTCAAAAAAGCAGATGTAGGTATTGCCATGGGTCTAAGAGGCACACAAGTAGCCAAAGAAGCTGCCAATATTGTCTTGAAGAATGACTCGTTTACTTCTATTGCCGAAGCAGTTGCGCACGGCAGAGAGATATTTAACAACATCAAGAAATTTGTTGTCTACCTGGTTTCTTGCAATTTGAGTGAAATATTTATTGTCACTGCTTTAGGTTTTTATGCACCTGCATCTACCATCCTTCCACTTCAGATCTTATTTTTAAATATCGTGACCGATGTATTTCCTGCGCTAGCTCTTGGTCTAGGCAAAGGCGATAAAACCGTCATGAAACGACCACCACGAAGCCCCAAAGAAGAGATTGTAAATCATAAAGATTGGATCAAGATAGCTTGGTATGCTTTTGCCATCACCATGTCTGTGATGGTAGCCGTGATATACAGCAAATATTTCATCACCAAAGACCATCAGATACTCAATAATGTAGCTTTCGTGACGTTGGCATTTGCGCAGCTTTTCCACGTATTTAATATGTCATCACCCAATTCAAAAATATGGAAGAATGAAGTCACACGCAATCATTTCGTTTGGTATGCATTGATATTGTGTACCGCTTTAATAGTTATGGTATTCGTAGTTACTTATTTCAGAGTGCCTTTGGGTTTAGTGGTATTAGATGTCAAGATATGGGTCGTAGTCATATTAGCAAGTTTAATCCCATTGGTAGTGGTACAATTATTGAAGGTTATTAGAAATCGTACGTAAACTAAAAGTAGTTTCTGAATAAGTTAAATGTCAGCTATTACAATGTTACAGGTTTTTATCGGAGACAGTCGTTCAAAAAACAAGCGATAATGGAAGCATCCAATTTCAATGCTGGATTTAGATTTATAAAATAATTACATTTACTGTTCTCAAATCATAAAACCATTTCACCATGCTTAAAACCATCTTCATCATCATCATTATCCTTCATGGATTGATCCACCTTTTGGGCTTTGTAAAAGCGTATGGCTATGCTGATGTTTCTGCATTGACACGTGAGATTTCCAAACCTATGGGCATCATTTGGCTCATGGCAGCGATATTGTTTATTATTACAGCCATATTATTTGTTTTTAAAAACGACACATGGGTCTATTTTGGGATAGCAAGTGTGATTGTTTCTCAGGCTATGATATGGGTGTATTGGCAAGATGCCAAGTTCGGCACCATCGTCAATGTATTGATGTTGATTGTCGTGTTCTTTGGCTTCTTTCATCAGAATTTCAAAAGTAAATACAAAGAGGAAGTGACTGCTGCATTGGCACAAACAGCAAACATTCCATCAGATATTTTGACAGAAGAAGACATCAAACATTTACCGCCTTTGATCCAAAAGTATATACATTATACACATTCGGTGGGCAAACCCAAAATCCATAACTTTAAGGTTACTATGTCAGGGAAAATCAGAAGTTATGAAGCTCAAGATTGGATGCCATTGACTTCAGAACAATACAACTTCATTCCTGCGACCACAAGATTGTTTTTTCTAGACGCGACAAAAAAATTGCTGCCTGTATCAGGATTGCATAGTTTTAAAGGTGGCGCCGCATCTATGGATATTCGATTATTGTCTATGTTCAAGATGTTATATATGGAGGGCAAAGAAATGAATGTCTCAGAGACGGTCACATTTTTTAATGACATTTGTTGTATGGCACCTGGAGCATTGATAGATGAGCGTATAAAATGGAAGATATCAGAAGGGAACAAAGTGAGCGCTACGTTTACATCCAATGGCATCACCGTCGCTGCGTGGTTGCATTTTAATCAAAAAGGAGAATTGATCAATTTTGAGTCTGAAGACCGATATGCAGTTAATATCGATGGTAAGAACACCCAACTAAGTTGGCGTACACCCTTGCAAGATTATAAGGAAATAGGTGGCTATCGATTGGCTAGTTATGCAGAGACGATTACTACCTATGACAACGGGGATTTTACCTATGCCACGTTCAATATTGAGGATGTTAAAACGAATGTTACCCGATAAATGCGATCTTCGAGAATGTGCTAAGTGTTGTTTTTATTGGGATTTAAGTTTTGATTTGCTTGACTGAAAAGTGTGTATAATAATTTGCATAAAAGGAAAGTAATACTTTGGATTAGGGTAGCTTATTTTTTACAGAGGCAATCTCACCGCCTTTTTGTCTTTAGTTTAAAAGTCACTGAAGACGGTATAAACAAAAAACTGTTTGAGCCAAAACAATAGAACTTTCAAAGAACTAATCTTAAATAACTGAATAAGTTAATCAATGCAAGAATCTCAAAGGCGAGTTTTTTTTGTTTCCGTCGGGAAGATGACTTTTAAGCGCTAAGAAGACAAAACAGCGGCGGCATTTTTTGTTTACTTTTTTTTGCTGAAGAAAAAAAGTAAAAGCCATGCAGGCTTGAGGCAAATGAGTAATACAAGTAGTATCTTTTAGTTTACTACTAATAATTTTATAATACAAAAAGTGCAATTTGTTATTCACATGACTGAAAAGCCAAAAGATTAATATGGATTTATTTTGTTATCTTTGCCAAATTACCATGTGGTAATAATAATCCCAAACAAATAAATTTATATGAACAACTACGAAGTAGAAAAGTCAAAAGCATTCATTACTGTAGAAATCATAGAATACGTACCTAATTCAGTAGTCATCAAAACGATACTGAAAAAATCAACAGGTAATATTTCTGTGATGTCTGTAGATAGTGGTGAAGGATTGACTGAGAAGACGTCTCCATTTGACACATTTGCACAAGTCATAGATGGAGAAGCAGAGGTCGTGATTAATAAAGTTTCTCATATTCTTAAGGTAGGCGAATCCATCGTCATCCCAGCACATGCATCCAATCTCATCCACCCTAATGGACGATTTAAAATGATCATGACCATCATCAAGAGTGGGTATGAATAGACTAATCTCATGATACTACTTATACAGATAAAAGTAGAAAGCTCCATAGTACAATTTTGTAATGTTCTTTTTCAATTGTGTAAAAGTATCCGCTTCTAGCCTCGCTATCTTTGTGGTAATAAATACCAATATTATGTCCATAGTAAAAAATTCCACCGTGACAAGGTTGATGCAGATCATGTCTAGTATATTGCTTGTCATGTGGGTAGCGTCATCTTGTACACCCAAACTTACATTTCTCACATCAACCGTAGTACCTGCTGCTAGAGGCACTGTAAAAGTAAAGATGGATGATAATAAAAATCATACTGTCGATATAGCATTAACAAATCTAGCTGAACCAGAAAGATTGACACCACCCAAAAAACTTTACATGGTTTGGATGGAAACGGACCAAGGCATAGTCAAAAACTTGGGTCAAATCATTACGGATAGTGGCACTTTTTCTAAAACTTTAAAAGCAGATTTTAAAGCAGTAACCACATTTACACCTGTCAAGGTATTTATCACGGCGGAAGATGATGTCAATACAGAAACACCAGGATGGGTAGTCGTGTTGACCACAGCAAAATTTTAGCATATATAAAAGATAAAGTATTAAACTACACAATCATAAATGACTAAATAGTGATTTAAGATAAAGTCCATTTGTGAAACTCTGATATTCTTAATAGTCAACTGTTTTTCCTTTTTTAAAAAGGTAAAAGCAGTTGGCTTTTTTATTTTGTAATACTTTTGTTATCATTGCATTTTAGAATAATCACAAGAATATTTTGTACTATATTTGTTGTGTGATCTTCTAATAGTAGATAATAATCAAAATTTAGTATAGTCATTCTTTTAAGCAACAAGCGTCTCTATTCAAAATTTACCAACACCTTATCGACAGAAAATGAAGTTTGAATTAAAAAGAGTATTTTGAATACAGTGATTAATTGCATATGATATATATTGCAGGTCATAACCGAAATCCTATCAGACAATGAAACCCTTCAACCTTTTACTAGTCTTGTTTTTTACCACCTTTCATTCTTTTGGTCAACAAAGGAGTATAAAGAAATATATAGACCCTACTGGAACATATCGACTTGCTATAAAAACAACAAAAAAGAACAAGGAGACTTATGGGTATTCAGGACAAATACAAGTAAGAAAAATAAATTTTGAAAAAATATTAATGACATTTGAAGTAAATAAGGGTGCGCCAAGTTATAATTCAGGTTCTTTTGTTGATACATTAGCTTATATCAATAACAAAGTAATCTTTGTAGATTTAGAACTAGATTCCACCTGTAAAATATTGTTTGAATTTGAGAAAAAAGGTATTAAAGTGAAACAAGAAGCCGCTGACTTTAATGCTGGATGCGGATTTGGGCAAGCCGTGACCGCAGATGGTTATTATGAGAAAATATCAAATAAAATACCAATACTTAGAGAACCTCTAACAGGAGAGCTTCTTGAATAATAAACTAAAACAACTATTTATCCAAGAGTAAAACTGATTTAATTTCAACAGCATTAATAAAATGAAACCCATCAACCTTTTACTAATCTTCCTTTTTATTACTTTTCACTCTTTTGGTCAACAAATGAGTTTAGGTGATCAGATAGATAGCTTATTATCCGCAGAGACCACCAATCCATATAATGGTGTAATACTTATTGCTGAGCAAGGACAAGACACTTATAAAAAAGTAAAAGGCTACTCAGATTTAGAAAATAAAGTGCCATTAAAACTACATGACCAATTCGTCATCGGTTCTATTAGCAAACAGTTTACAGCAGTTCTGGTCCTGCAAGAATATGACAAAGGGAATGTGGACTTATTCATTCCGATAAGACATTATCTTCCTGAATTGAGACAGGATTGGGCAGATACAGTGACGGTGCATCATTTGTTGACACATACCCACGGCATTACGCAACTGGACAAACCCACCACTTTTTCAGTGGGTACGCGTTATGCCTATTCGCAGATAGGATATGACTTACTCGCTCAGATAGCGGAGAAAACATCAGGGACATCTTTTGCTACACTTTCGCAGCGTTTGTTTGAGACTTGCGGTATGAATAAGACCTTCCACCCGGATATAAAAAAGTATGGTGATTTAGTAAAAGGATACACAGAAACTGAAGATGGCCATGTATCTTATGAGTCAGAATCATTTGAAAACTATGCTGCTGCAGGTTCTTTCATATCGACCGCATCAGATCTGAATGTGTGGAATGATAAATTTTATAGTGGTCAGCTATTGAAAACTCAAACCATGGATATCTTAAAAACTAAACAAAAAGGAGCTGTGCGCAACCACCCAATATTTGGCATTACTGAGTATGGATATGGTATCACGATCGACTCCAAAGAAGAAATCACGCAATATGGACAAACGGGCTTTGCCCCTGGTTTTGTATCTATGAATTTCTTTTTCCCTGAGACAAAGACAAGTGTCATAGTCTTGGAGAATATCGCTTATGACACCCACGATTTAAAAAGAACATTTGGAATCCATACTGCCATATTGAAGATTGTAAGAGATGATATAAAGCTTAGGAGATGATTATGGGATAGCGATATACTAGATATGTTATTCTGTTTTATATTTGTAGTTGTTTAATTAACAAGGTTGCGAAGGGCTATACCCTTCGCATAGATATACCGCTCCTTCAGAGCTTAGCTGCAATCAAGCCCTGAAGGGGCGACATAACATAAGGATGGGCATAGCCCTTCCGACATAATAAGGATGGGCATGGCCCTTCCGATAAAAAGAAACATATGGGACAATCCTTAGTTAAAAATTATCTTCACATCGTATTCAGTACAAAGTATAGGCAGAAACTCATATATCCGCCTGTCGAGCAAGAGCTTCACGCATATTTGGGTGGCGTCTGTAATGACTTAGGATGTCAATCTATCATCGTAGGAGGATATACAGACCATGTTCATATATTATGCAGGCTATCTCAAAAAATAGCATTAATGAAGTTATTGGAAGAGGTAAAGTCTCATTCTTCAAAATGGATAAAAACAAAAGGCATCGAGTATGAGAATTTTTATTGGCAAAATGGCTATGGTGCTTTTTCTGTCAATCCATCACAAGTTGATAGGGTAATTGCTTACATAGCAAATCAGCATGAGCATCATACTAAGAAGACATTCCAAGATGAATACAGGGCAATCTTGAAAAAATATCAAATGGAATATGATGAGCGATATGTTTGGGATTGATTGGATGGAGAAGACATGGGTGGTATCGTTTGAAGGGCTAATTGAAATGCCAATGGCTAATTGTATGCTAAGGGCAATACCCTTGGCATGGATATACCGCTCCTTCAGAGCTTAACTAAAATCTAGACCTGAAGGGGCGATATCATTTAACCTATTAAGTTAGCAATTCATGAGTGCGAAGGCCGTTTTTGATTGTTACCTGTACATTATTAGTTACCATTAAGGGAAATTGTTTTAAATTTGTCATGTGTTTAGGATTGATAATTAATTTACAGGTTTAACAAATAACAATATGAACATACAAGAACAAATCAAACAATATATCCATTCCTTGTCTGCTTCAAAAGCTACAGACATAAGTACTTTACACCAACATATCTTAAAAGTTCTGCCAGATTGTAAAGTATGGTATTTTGATGGTACAGACGATACAGGTAAAGTGGTTTCCAATCCACAAATAGGTTATGGTACACAAGTCATGACTTATGCAGACGGGAAGACCAAAGAGTTTTATCAAATTGGTATCAGTTCAAATACCACAGGAGTTTCGGTCTATATTATGGGTATCAATGACAAGTTGTACTTACCAGAAACCTACAGTAAACGATTAGGGAAGGCAAAGGTGACAGGGTATTGTATCAAGTTTAAAGGTCTTCAGGACATAGATGTGCATGTCCTTGAAGAAGCAATTCTTGATGGTGTAGCCCATACCAAATAACTTTTCATGTTAGAGCAAAATCATATCGATGACAAATATAAAGACATTGCAGAAAAAATTATTGCAATGAAAAATGCGGATTTGGCAATAAGAGATAAATTGGTTAAAAGTGGACTGCTGAGTAAAGGCTATAATCATGAAATGAAAGAAATGCATCACAAAAATGCCTTAGAACTAAATGAAATTATCGACGACATAGGCTATCCGACGATAGATAAAGTGGGAAAAGAAGCAAGTGAAGCATCTTGGTTAGTCATCCAACATGCGATCGGACAGCCTGCATTTATGAAAAAATGCCTATTACTTTTAGAAGGGGCAGTAAATGAATGTAAAGCTGATATAATAGATTTAGCACATCTCAAAGATCGGATATTGGTGTTTCAGGACAGACCACAATATTATGGAACGCAGTATGATTGGGATGAAAATGGTGAACTTAGTCCAAATATTATGGATGATGCTGTAAAAGTGGATGAAAGAAGGAAGTCAATAGGCCTAAACTCCATAGAAGAACAAACAAAGGTCATCAGAAACCATGCAAAACTTGAAAAACAAACGCCACCTGAAGATTTTGAGAAAAGAAAACAAGACATTGCAGCATGGAAGATAGAGGTAGGTTGGAAGATTTAGTTTCTGTCATACATGTTAAAGGTCTATTAATGTATCGTTTTAAACTAGATCTAAGTAAATAACGCAGGTTTCCAAGTAATTCATTACTATTTGGGTTATGACTAGCCAATAAATCATTAACTATTGTAAAAGTAGAAAAAAAACTACATATATAATTTTGTATTATATTTAATAATTATATCTTTGTCGCTGCATTGCCAGTGTCCTGAGAATATTCATATCATAATAGAACCATCATTGATTAACTTTATAGTTCGTGTTGGTTTCATAGGATTAGATATTTTACTACAATTTTATCTTATATAAACGCACATATCCCAATGTGCTTTACTTATTAACTACACGACATTTTTTGTTTTTCGATGATGTATATTTTAAGACTTACCTGATGGTTTCGGGTTGGTTTCTATTTATTTTTTGATTTAGAATATAAATATCAACACATGGAAGCAAAGATGTTTTCGAAATTTATGCTGATTTTTCTATTATTGACCACTGCTTGTTTGCATGCTCAGTATAGCCATAACAAACCTACACCTAAGAAGGCGTTTACTAGGTTTTTGATACCAGAACGAGTTGATACGACCTGTATTACTTTTGGTCAGAAGCTCACTTGTATAAATATAACTGATAACTTAGTCTCTTGGGAAATCAAAGAAAAAGTAAGTGGAGATGTCATTAGCAGTGGCAATGGCGCTGCTTTACATGATTATATGTTTGCTACAGCTGGAAATTATGTCGTTACGATTGACCACCATCTATCCTATGATCCTAATTCATGTAATCATGGCAGTTTACCTGATATGATTGAGGTGATGGTATCTCCAATATCAGCAAAGTTTAATTTTGGAACCATATCTTTTTCATCTCCTATTCAAGATAGTATCCTTACAGATGGTATTCAGTTAACAGTTGATATCGATGTAGCTTTACAAGGAATGTCTTCGTACAATTATCTCATTCCTACAGTAAGAACCAATGGTACGGACACTGAAATCGTGGCAACACCCATGCAATCAGAAGTAAGCTTGGTGGAAGGTATCAATACGCTCAACTTTGTCTTAAGTGGGCTAGTCTCAAGACCATCATATATTGTGTTTGATTTTGTAGACCCCAATGGCAAGATTCAAGATTATACCTACACCCTTCTTATCAATTAATAACAAAAGCCAAATTCCCTCAAGCATAAAGTTCAAAAATGAGAAACTTAATTAGCATCATATTTATATTATCGGCTGCTTTTATAATACAAAGCAATGGCTTATACGCACAGTGTGGCTTTAGTACAGGAGAAGGTTGTCCAAATACTGATTACGAAAACTATGGTGTAGGTTCATCCATACCAGGAACCCTAGAATATGATAATTTTGTGTCTGTATTTCACGCCACAATAGCGAGGACCTACGATGGCACTTTCAAATGTTGGGGCGAAAATATAGGAAGTAATGGTGTCACCCATATCACTTCACCACAAGTCATTAATAGTACTAATTACCCTGGTCTGACTGGCACACCACTCAAAGCTACAGCAGGAAGTAATTTTGCAAATACTGGTCAGTTTATATTGTTAACGACAGATGGACTTTTTGCATGGGGTAATGCTGGTAACGTAATAAGTACAACTATAAAAAGTACAAACGAATTTGATAATCTTACGATCAATAGTCAAACGGATGGTCTGCCTGTCGGAATTGACCCTGTCGATGTAAAAATGTTGCAGGCGACCTATCAGACTTTGGTATTGACGACATGTAGTGGTTCGGTATATGTATTGTCTCAAGTGGGCAATGCAAGGGGCAATGGTAATACTGGCGATTCGAATACTTGGTATCAGGTGACCACTTCTGACGCTGGTAATCCTCCACTAACGAATATTGTGGCAGCAAGAGCCATTCATAATACAGTGTATGCATTGGCATCTGATAATACCATCTGGACATGGGGTAATGGATCGTATTTGGGTGATAATAATGCATCTGCTACAAGAACAAGGGCAACTATTATGAGCCATCCTAATACATCAGAAACCATAAAAATGATCGGTATTACTGGGATTTCAGGTGCAGCTAGATCTTATTTTGTCGTCATGACAAATGGTAAGTTGTATGCCTTGGGAAATAATTCAAATAGACAGCTAGGTGATTGGACAACTTCAGAACGATTAATTTGGGTTAGGTCAAGATATACGAGCACGTCAGGTCCTACGATAGATGATGTTAAGTGGCTAAGTGCTCAGGAACACGATGCCTCATTCGGATCGGTCAATGTGATCAATGCTGACAGTACCCAATTTGCTTGGGGACAGAATGCTGGGCCAGGTATGATCGGATCTACTACTGACCCAGGATATCCACAAACTCCTCAAGGTGTCGCAGCAACAGATAAAATCATCGCCGTCGAAACAGGTGGGCATACATCTATGAATATTAAAAAGTGTACTACAACATTTGGTTATGTAGGTCATAGAACGAATGGTAGTATGGGCGATGGAACAACGACTTCTGCATTTCAAAACTCTTATACCTATGTCACAGCTGCTATCGATTTATGTGGTGCATCTCAAGCTACAATCTCATTGAGTGTAAGTGCAAATGCGAGTGGTAATTTTTGTACAAGTGAGGTGGTGAATTTGACAGGTACACCATCAGGAGGTACTTTTCTATTATTAAGTGGACCCGGAAATCTTGTTGGGACGACGCTCACTTTTACAGGAACGGCAGGTACTGTCGTAGTTCAGTACACAGTAAATAATAGTTGTGGTATTCCAGTGTCTACTTCGATAAATATTCCAGTGGCTATTTCGCCTGATGCAGGTCCAGACCAATCCTTTTGTGGGACGGCTGGTAGTGTTAATATGAGCGCTTCAGGTACTGGGATTTGGTCTTTAGCATCTGGCAATCCAGGTACCGCAACTATTGTAACACCTTCTAGTACAAATACGGAAGTCAATTCGTTTTCCGCTTTTGGAACATATAAATTATACTATACCAATGCGGGTAGTTGTGTGGATTCAGCTTTTGTCATGGTCAATAATTGTTTACCGTCATGGACATTGCAGAAAACTTCCACAACAGTTCCCAATAATTATGATCAAGTAGGAGATGTCCTGACTTATAATATTGAAGTAATCAATACGGGGAATGTATCGATTAGTTCTGTTGTTGTAACAGATCCTACAGCCACTTCAGGGCCAACATATGTTTCAGGAGACCTTGGTGTATCTGGGTCGATGGAAGTAGGTGAAGTATGGAACTATACAGCATCTCGCACGATAAATCAAGATAACTTAGATGCTGGATCATATGCCAATACGGCTTCTGTTAATGGTGTGCCTATTGGAGGGATTTTATCTCCTGCAAGTGATATGGAAACCATTCCAGCTATTCAAAATCCATCTATCGTACTTCTGAAAACAGGAACCTATGTAGACAATGCACCTGTAGGCATCTACAATGCTGGAGATCAAATAACTTATGCATTCAGTGTACAAAACACGGGCAATGTTACCTTGACAAATGTAACAGTAAGTGATCCGCAAGTAACCATAACTGGCAGCCCTATAGCTAGTTTGGCACCAGGCGTTACCAATACAGTAGCCTACACAGCCACTAAAACCCTTACTCAAACAGATATAGATAATGGCGTATTTACCAATACAGCTACTGCGACAGGTACACCACCGATTGGTCCAGATGTAACAGACACGGATGATGATACTCAGAATTTTATTCAAAACCCATCTGTACAAATCATTAAAACAGGAACATACTTAGATAATGCGCCGGTAGGTATATACAATGCTGGTGACCAAATAACTTATGCATTCAGTGTCGAAAACACGGGTAATGTCACTTTGACCAATATCAGCGTAAGTGATCCACAAGTAACCATAAGCGGAAGTCCGATAGCTAGTTTAGCGCCAGGTGCCATCAATACAATAGCTTACAGTGCTACCAAGACATTGACCCAAACAGATATAGATAATGGTGACTTTACTAATACAGCCACAGTCAATGCTACACCACCGATTGGTCCAGATGTTACAGACTTGGATGATGATACACAAAACTTCACTCAAAATCCATCTGTACAAATCATTAAAACAGGAACTTACGTAGACAATGCACCAGTAGGTATTTATAATGCTGGTGACCAAATAACTTACGCTTTTAGTATCGAAAACACGGGCAATGTTACCTTGACCAATGTGACCGTAAGTGATGCGCAAGTAACTGTAAGTGGAAATCCAATAGCTAGTTTGGCGCCAGGTGTTACCAATACAGTTGCCTACACTGCCACCAATACCTTGACCCAATCAGATATAGACAATGGCGTATTTACCAATACGGCTATGGTGATAGGTACACCACCGAGTGGTCCAAATGTGACAGATACAGATGATGATACACAAAACTTTACACAAACACCAGCCATCGCGCTCACCAAAGCAAGTAACTTGGACATAGGTGTAAATGGATTATCAAATCCTGGAGACATCATCACCTATACCTATGTGGTACATAATATAGGAAATGTTACGCTAAGTAATGTCAATATTAGCGAACAATCATCAAGCTTCACAGGAGCAGGTATATTGCCATTGCCAGTATTTGGTTCATCAAGTTTAGGAAGTGCGGAAGGTATCCTACAAGTAGGGGAGAGTGCAACCTATACGGCACCATATGCTATCACTCAGATGGATATCAATGAAGGATTAATCTACAACCAAGCGATGGCAGAAGGTCAAAGCCCATCTAATGTGGATGTGAATGACCTATCTGATTCTAATAATGTAGGAGATCCAAACGAAACAGGTAATCAAGGAGACCTTGACGAAAATGACCCAACAGGTTCTTACATCCCACAAACGCCTATCATTGGTATTTTCAAAACCATCAGCAGTGGTCCAGTCAATAACAATGATGGTAGTTACAATTTGACATATAACATTGGTGTAGAAAATAT
>DATGWZ010000013.1:0-216250 GCA_035299145.1 Saprospiraceae bacterium | reverse complement strand
ATCCTACGTTTTACTGGTTTGCTATCAAGTTTGTAATATACCATATTACCTACTCTACCTACAAATTCAAATAGTGATGTACCCATAATATCTTTGATTTAGTTACTACAAATAACGGTATTATTTCAATACAAATTTCTTGCATAAAAAACTTTAACTTTTTGATATAATCAGATTGACATCAGTGGGATTAAAATTTGTCATCTTACGAATATTTTAACATTTCTATCCTTAAGTAGTATGTAATGGAGTTGTAAACTTGTTTGCAACATGTTGCATTTCTAATACAACAAAACAAATAAGATCAGTTGACCACCTTCTCTATGTCGCTAAAAAACTTTGAGCCTTAGAGACTTAGTGGCAACCAATTTATTTAAAAAAAAACCAAGAAATCATTACATTTTTTGTCCAAAAACACTTATCTTTATTCCTAGTTAAAATTCTGTTTCAGCACTTAATTGTCCAAACGATATTTTACCTTCAAAAGTGCACAAAAGCTATCAAAACTACCATTTTTAATCAAAATCGAACAAAGGTTGTCCCGAGGTTGTCCCGAGGTTGTCCCGACGTTGTGCCAAGGTTGTCCCGAGGTTGGCCCGACCACGCTCCCTAGACGCTCCCACAGCGCTCCCACTGCACTCCATTGTAACTCCATTAATACTTATTCACTTGTTCGTCTTAGCTTCCTAGCTACGACGCAGTATCTTTAGGCATCTTCTCTCCTAACTCATCTCTCCTAACTCATCTCTCCTAACTCATCACTTCTATCTCATCTCTCCAATCTCATCTCTCCAATCTCCCTTCCTTCTTTCCAATCACATTTGCCTAACTTATTGATTTTTAATTATTTATTTAAACATAATAAAATAATAGTATGAATTAAATCTAATGTACAGTATAAAAATTGGCGTATTTATGAAGTGTTAAATTTTACGAAAAGCGAAAGCCGATTTTGGTGAAATTAATTAAACATTTTGATAAAATAGTATTAGTCTGTATGTGAAGCGGGTATTAATTTTATGTTATCAATTTTAGTATGTTTATTGACATGTTTAGTATCGCTAATATATTGTAAATGAACATTTTAAATGAAGATGCTTTGATAGGGTATTTTTGTATTTTTATTAGAAAAGCCAGCCAGCCAAATATTTGGTAACAGACCACACAGGTTTTTTTGATAGACAATAATGAAGATATCTTACCAACCAAAACATTATTAAATCATTAAACCAAAAGTCACATGATCACATTACGTGTACACTTCAACTTTCTAAAACACATCGTTATCCCCATTTTTTTGATACTTGGGGCGACGTCTTTACAAGCACAAATGCGCTTGTTGACCGGAAAAATAGTTTCCGATGAAGGAGAGACTTTGATTGGCGTCAATATTCTCGTTCAGGGTAGTACATCTCGAGGTACCATCTCGGATATAGATGGTAATTACTCCATAGATGTCCAAAAAGGAGAAACACTCGTTTTTTCTTACACAGGATTTGACGATCAAAGTATTCTGATTGAAAATCAAACAGTAGTCAACGTCGAATTAAAAACCGCAGCCAATGTCCTAGACGACATCGTTTTGATCGGTTATGGTTCTACCAAAAAATCAGATCTCACTGGTTCGGTTGCTTCTTTAAATGGAGATCAACTCCGTACTTCACTCACAACAAATCTGGATCAAGCGCTTCAGGGTAGGGTAGCAGGTGTACAAGTTACACAAAACTCTGGTCAGCCTGGAGGTGCGGCAAGTATCAGAATCCGAGGTGCCAATTCTATTTCTCTATCTAGCGAACCACTCTATGTCATAGATGGCCTTCCTTTTCAAGGTGATGGTGCAGCTACTCCTGGATTTGATTTTGCAGGTGGTGCCAATGGTCAAAATAGAGTCAACCCACTATCTTCTATCAATCCTAATGACATTCTTTCTATAGATGTACTCAAAGATGCATCAGCTACAGCCATCTATGGATCGCGTGGTGCCAATGGTGTCATATTGATTACAACCAAAAGAGGTAAAAAAGGAGAATCAAAAATATCTTATGGTACTTATTATGGTATCCAGACATTACAGAGAAAATTGGACTTGATGTCTTTACAGCAATTTGCATCGTACAATACCCAAGTCATCAATGAACAAGGGCTTATTCCTGATCAGCGTTTTGCAGATCCAAGTCTTTTAGGTGCTGGTACAGATTGGCAAGATGAAGTTTTCCAAAACGCTGGTAGTTACAGTCATCAATTGACAGTATCTGGTGGAAATGACAAAACCACTTATGCTATTATGGGTGGATACATGCAGCAAGATGGTATCATTATAGGATCTAGTTTTGACCGTATCTCTGCAAGATTGAATCTAGATACAAAGGTTAATGATTGGTTTAAAATAGGTGGTTCGCTCGCATTCACAAAAAACAAAGAAAGGATCACACTCAATGATGGCGGTGATGGTGTCATCATGCAATCTCTTATCATGATGCCGAGCGTAGGTGTGCGTGATATAGATGGTAACTATGATGGCCCTAATATTGCAAATAGCGGTGTCAATTATAATCCTGTAGCTGCCGCTCTTCAGAGAAATAATATTCTAGAAAGACAAAGATTGATGGCTAATGTATATGGTGATGTGACATTGACAAAAGGCTTAGTATTTAAGTCTGAAATCAGTTTTGATAATAATCACTCTTTAGCTAAAGCTTTTCACCCTACTTTCAAATGGGGATCGATTGTCAATAATGAAAATAGACTTAGACAGAGAGAAGAAAACAATTTCTTTTGGGCTGCAAAAAACTACCTGACGTATGATAAATCCTTTGGCAAACATAATCTCATCACGATGTTAGGAACCGAAGCTCAAAAAGGGACTTATAACGGTTCAGATATCACTGTGTTTAATTTACCATCTAATGAAATTCAGGTCTTGAGTCAAGGTGAGCCATTAGGTCTTCCTGGAGCATGGCAAGGAGGAAATGCATTGTTATCATACTTTGGTAGGTTTAATTACAATTATAATGAGAAGTACCTGGCAACCTTCACTTATAGAGGAGATGCATCATCTAATTTTGGACCTAATAACAAATGGGCCTATTTCCCATCGGGGTCCTTTGCATGGAGAGTAGGCCAAGAAGACTTTCTGAAGGATAGCAAGTTTATGACTAATCTGAAATTGAGATTAGGATATGGACTTTCGGGTAATCAAAATATTGAAGCTGGGCTTTTCGAACCATTAATGCAAACGGTAGCAACACCATTTGGACCAGGATATAGACCAATTAGGATTCCAAATCCACGACTTGGATGGGAAACCACTACGCAGACTAATTATGGTGTGGACTTTTCGATTTTTGGAGATAGAATAGATGTAGGCTTGGATATTTATAATAAACAAACAACTGACATGTTATTGGAATCAAGTGTACCTGGTTATCTCGGAGGTACAAATTACAATGATATTAAAGCTCCATTTATCAATGTAGGAAGAATGGAAAATAAAGGGTTTGATTTATCTATTAATAGTCGAAATATTAATAAAAATAATTTTGGATGGAGTACTGACGTGGTATTCTCAAAAAATACAAATAAAGTTCTTGAATTTGATAGTCCTGAAAAAATTTATACACGAAACCTGTATTGGTACAGTGAATTCCAAACAGCAACTGTCACAAGAGTGGGACAATCAATAGGTATGTTTTGGGGATATCAAGTGGAAGGCATCTTTCAGGACCAAGCGGACATCCTTAATCATGCCGTACAAATCTCTGATAAAGTTATCACTGAAGACAGACCAAATGGTAGTAATCTCGTGGATAAAAGACAAGGTGTATGGATAGGCGATATTAAATTTAAAGACTTGAATGGTGATGGGGTCATTGATACGGAAGACCAAACTTATATTGGTAATCCAAACCCAGATTTTACTTTTGGTATTACTAATAATTTCAGATTTGGTCCTGTAGATCTATCTATCTTTTTGAATGGATCTTATGGGGCAGAAATATTAAATTATGCTAGAGTGATCACAGAAGGTCAGACAGGTGTCTACAGCAATCAAGCGACCGTTGTTTTTGACAGAGCACAAGAAAAGTTATTAGACCCTAATGTTTCTGCATTAGACCCTGCCAATGTTGTTTTAGCTAATCCTGGTACCAATATTCCTAGACCTAGTAGCAATGACAATAATAGAAATAATAGGATGTCTGACCGATTTATAGAAGATGGTTCTTACATTAGATTACAAAATATCAGAATCGGTTATACACTTCCGACTAGTCTTTTGAGTAAAATCAGAGTACAAAGATTAAAAGTCTATGCTAATCTACAAAACATGGCATTGTGGACCAATTATTCTGGATACGATCCTGAGATTGGCGCATTCAATCAAAGCCCACTTGTACAAAATGTAGACATGGGTAGATATCCTACACCTAGAATGGTAACCGTAGGTTTGGACCTTGATTTTTAATTTATTATATCATAATATAAAAAATAAAACAGATGAAACATTTATTTAAATACATCCTCATACTACCCGTTTTTATAGTATGCTCTTGTAGTGAAGATTTTGTAACTATTCCGATTCAGGACAACCCTACCGTGGGCAATTATTACAAATCAGAAGCAGACGTTAAAGCATCAACTGCTAGTTTGTATGGCTTTCCTTGGTTTGAATTTAATGATAAGTTTTTCTGGGCAGCAGGTGAGGAGTTAGCAGGAAATTTATACCATACATTTGATCAAGAAGGTCAGTTTCTTTTTTTCTCATATAATGAAGGAAATGCACACATCAATTCAGGATGGAGAAGCTTGTATAGAGTGGTTTCGTATGCCAATTCTATCATTAATGATATGCCCGTTTTTGCAGCTGGAAAAGTATCTGAAGATGCTATTAATAAAGGAATTGCTGAGGCAAGATTTATCAGAGGAACGGCATATTATATGTTGTCAGAGTTTTGGGGAGAAGTTCCTATTGTGGAGAACTCCTTAAATTTAATCCTATCTGGAAATACCAAATTACCTAAAAATACACGCAAAAGTGTCTATGAGTTTATCAGAAGGGATTTGACTTTTGCAGCAGAAAATCTTCCTACTTCAGATGCTCCAGGTAGGGTGACTTCATGGTCAGCAAAAGGTTTACTTGCAAAAGTGTACCTAACTATGGCACAATACAATTTAAATTCGGACGCTGCTGCATCAGCTGATTATTTTGCAAAAGCTAAATCTTATGCACAAGAAGTCATTCAGAATAGTGGGCTGAGTTTAATGCCAAAATATGATGATCTTTTCAGAATTGCAAATAATAATAATTCAGAATCATTATTCGCTTTACAGTGGATGGAAGGTGGATACGCGCTTGGAAATAGTCGTCAGGCTAATTGGGCTAGAAGTAGTCTCATCACAGGCAACACAGAAGCTTGGGGTGGAGGCAAATGTATGACTTATGATTTTCTAGAAGATGTAGATCCTGCGGACAAACGTAAAAGTGCTACTTACATGGATGTGAATGATTTTTATCCTGAAATCAATAAATTGAATGGTGGATACAAGTATTTTATTGTCAATAGAAATGCAGAAGGCCAAGAAATAGAAAGCGCTTCACCAACCCTGACAGCACTGAAAAAATTTGTTGTGGGAAGTTCTGATGATAATGATGGTAAAGTTACCACAGGTCAGGCGACAGCTGTAAATCAGTACATTTTGAGACTTGCTGATGTATATTTGGTATATGTCGAAGCAAGTATTGGTAGTGGTGAGTCTACATCAGATGCGACGGCATTGGAATATTTTAATGCTATTAGAAATAGAGCTGGACTTCCTGCTATGAATAGTGTTTCTTTCCTTGATTTGTTGCACGAAAGAAGGATGGAATTTGCATTGGAGTCTATGTATTGGTTTGATATCAAAAGGTATTTTTATAGAAAACCTGCAGAAGCAACAGCTATGTTGTCTAGTCAAAAAAGAGAATATGTCTACTATAGAGACCAATCTCCTACCGCAGCTGATGAAAAAACAAAAGCAGGATATATCTTGAATATTGTTGGCAATAACGGAACAATAACCTTTAGACCTGAGAATGTCAATTTGCCAATTCCGTCATCAGAAGTGGTTGTCAATGAATTGCTTAGACCTTCTGAACCAGCTGTTGATTATAATTTTTAATCCATTAAAAAATGCACAAAATGAAAATGTTTAGTTTTTTTAAATATAGTTTACTGCTCATCTTAGTATCGTCTTTTATCGTTTCATGTGAAAAAGAAACAGACGATTTATTGAGCGAAAAAGATGGACCTGTGGTTGTAAATTACATCAGACTCACGGATCCTGCCAAAAGCGACTCACTATTGACAAGTGCCTTTATGGGAAGTTTGATTTCCATCGTTGGTGATAATTTTGGCGATCTAAAACAACTTTATTTTAATGACCAAAAGGCCATTTTACAACCTAATTTTATCATGGACAAAGTGATTATAGTCAATGTACCTACTACGGTGCCGACAGAAGTTACGGACAAAATCAGAATGGTATTCAGTGATGGGTCAGAGTTTTTGCACGACTTTAAAGTTAATGTTCCTGCACCTGTTTTGGCTGGTATAAAAAGCGAATATGCGCCTGATGGTGGTACTATAGAATTGAGTGGAGACTTTTTCTTTGATCCTAAAGTGACTTTCCCAGGAGATATTGTGGGAGAAATCGTAAGTACTGACAAAAACAACATCATTGTGACTGTGCCTTCAGGTGTACAGCCAGGAGTAATCACAGTATCTACCAATTTTGGTAAAGCGGTTTCGAAGTTTATTTTCAGAGATGATAGAAATACCATTTTAAACTTTGATGATAAGACACATGAAAACTGGACGGCGCCGACTTTCGGTACTGAAAATAAAGGAGTTGTGCCTGTATCTGGAAATTTTGCCATGTTTTCTGATAGTGATTTTGGTGAGTGGAAATGGAATAATCCGACGACCATGTGGTATTTTGCGCCATCTAGAGGTGGAGCAAAGCCTATAGCAGTGGGTCCTATAACAGACCTTGCCGTAAAGTTTGAAATTAATGTGCCTGAAGATTGGATTGATTTTAATTTACTCATTTTTATGTCGCCTTATGCAAGTGATCATGGATACGACAATGCATCTTTTGCAAGATACCAACCATGGAGAAATGGCGCATTTAAGACATCAGGATGGCAGACAGTCACCATTCCATTGTCTGCTTTTCAGTATGGCAAAGATGATTCTTGGGCGAAAGCAGACTGGGATAAACCAGGTTCAAAACCATTGTCTAGCCTAGATGGACTTACTAACATCAATATGATGATGTTTGGTCCTAATGTTTCTCAAACTTCTGGGACTAAAGCAAATATTCAGATCGGTATCGATAATATTAGAATCGTACCTATTAATTAATCCACGCTTAAATCATTAAAAATGAATACTAAATTTTTTCAATATATATTATTTGCCTTTGTGGTAGGCGCGGGAATTTTTATTGCCTCGTGTAGCAAAGATGAAGATACCGTTAGTACAGATCCAGTGGTTCTTAGTTATGGACCTTCGCCAGCACTTCGCGGTGGTGAACTCAGATTTATTGGTAAGAATATGGACAAAGTCACCATGATAACTTTACCAAACAACATTGAAGTAAAAAACTTTACTTCCAAGACTAATGAAATGGTAACCATCATCGTACCACAAGAAACAGTGGAAGGAGAAGTCACTGTTACAACCACCATTGGTACTCAAAAAATGAAAACAAGATTAACCATTTCTGAGCCAATCACTTTTGTATCTTTATCGCCACTGACAGCTAGGCCGGGTGAAAAAATAACCATAACAGGTGACTACTTGAACCTAATTGAAGAAGTCATTTTTCCAAATAAAAAAGCACAAGCTGAGTTTATTTCTCAATCAAGAGAGCAAATAGAATTATTGGTTCCGCTTGATGCTCAGACAGGAAAAGTTGTTATCTCTAATGGTATGCCCGATCCTATCTTGATAGAGTCAGACTCTACACTTAGCGTGGTAACAGCAAAAGCTACAAAATTATCACCAATACCTGTTAAAGCAGGGGCAACTTTAACCATCGAAGGTACAGATCTCGATTTGGTAAAGGCTGTCATCTTTGGAGGAAACCAAAAAGTAGGGACATTTATATCGCAGTCTGTAACAAAAATAGAAGTGCAAGTTCCTGCTGACGCACAAGATGGAAGTATTGCTCTAGAAATGGCATCTCTAGTAACAACTCAATCAACGGATGTATTGGAAATGGTCGTTCCCACCATTTCATCAGTCGCACCAAATCCTGCCAAAAATGGTAAATCAATCTCTATCAAAGGTATCAATCTAGACTTAGTGACTAATGTTGTTTTTGCAGCGGACAAAGCTGGTACAATTGCTTCTCAATCTGCTACAGAAATCACGGTAGATGTTCCATTAGATGCAGTAAATGGTGTTGTTAATTTACGTACCAAAGCCAATAAGACAGTAAGTTCTAGTGAGTTGACGTTTGTAAAGCCAACCATCACGGGTATCAATCCTGCTTCCACACAATCCAACAAACCTATTGTCATTTCAGGTACACACCTTGATTTAGTAGTACAGGTAAAATTGGGAGGCGGTAAGTCTGTGACTGTTGCCAATACGAATGAAACAGAATTGACCATTACGGTGCCATCGGGTACAGCGACAGATAAAATTACCCTTGTGACCACTAATGGTTCAGAAGTGGTTTCAGCCAATGACCTGACCATCATTGCTTCCAATGTACCGGAAGTGACTGGTTATCCTACAAAAGCAAAACCAGGCGAACTCATCACATTGACAGGTACAAAAATGAACTTGGTGACTGATTTGATCTTCCCAGGTAATGTCGTGGCGACTGGTTTTGGCGTAAAGACTATTGACAAAATAGAGGTTGTCGTGCCATTGAATGTGCAAAAGGGATATGGTAAAATTAAGTTTATGACCATAGACAATGAAGTGTCGGAGACAGAACTCATCAATTTTGTTGGTGTAGATAATGTGCAAGATCAAGACTTAGTATTTTTTGATTTTAATGGAACAGGAAATAAAGATGCTTGGTGGGGAAATGTAAAAATAGTTAATGACAATAACAATGTAGATGGATCTAGTTACGGCTTAGTGGAAGGCAATTATAACGGATGGACAGATTTATTTTGGAGAAATGGATCAAATAACTTCCCTGGAGCAACAATAGGTAGTAATGTCAATGATTATGTTGTCAAATTTGATATTAATCTTATCAATCCTATTGATGGTGGAAACTTGAAGTTCAGACTCAATGGTGACGAAGGCGATTACTGGTGGACATGGGGTCCTGCTGGTCCGGGTGCATCAGTCGCGACCACAGCAGGATGGGAAACCATCACCGTACCGATCTCAGCTTTCAAAGATAATAATGGTTGGGGTGCAAATAGTCCTACATCGATGGCTGCCATCACTAAGGAATTTGGTATGGCCTTTGCAGATGGTGCAGCCAATGTCAAATTCTATATCGACAATGTGCGATTTGAAAGAAAATAATTCCATATTGGGATTGTTTTAATATATTTGACATTGTTAATAAAATTAAGATACTGTCAAAGAAAGGTTTATTAAGTGGAGACATCAGAATTTTATTTTGCCTTCATCCTTCATTTTTAAGGGAAGGAATTAATGGATGAGTACATCCAATAAGGGAAAATTAAAATGTGGCTTTATCAGTTTGCTTTTCTTTGACCGTATCTTTCAAAACTGAACTTATTTTATGAAAATCCATCCGATTGACCTAGCGATTATTTTAGGATATTTAATCCTTACCGTAGTCATAGGTCTCTTGCTCAGAAAAAGAGCCAGAAAAAGCCATTCCGACTATATGATGGGTGGCAAAAAACTTCCTTGGTACATGCTGGGATTATCCAATGCGTCTGATATGTTTGACATTTCGGGTACGATGTGGATGGTCACGATATGTTTTGTTTATGGCTTTAAATCTATGTGGATCGTTTGGTTATGGCCAGTATTTAATCAGATATTTCAGATGATGTATTTGAGTAAATGGCTTCGAAGGTCCAATGTTTCTACAGGTGCCGAATGGTTGCATGTACGGTTTGGTTCTGGACCAGGATCTACTTTATCACATCAGATTACAGTTCTTTTTGCGGTGATAGGTTGCTTGAGCTTTATGGCTTATGGTTTTGTAGGATTAGGCAAGTTTATTGAACAATTTATCCCTTGGACATGGGCATCGCAGTACATTCCATTTGATATACCTGCGGAGTTTGTGGGCCATTTTTATGGCATCATCTTTACGATGTTTGCGATGTTTTACGCCTTGATAGGTGGTATGACGAGTATTGTGATTGGCGATGTGTTGATGTACAGTGTCATGACGATTGCTTCAGTTTGTATAGGTGTCATTGCGGTCAATCATCTTTCAGGTAGCCAGATTGTGACGCCAGAAGGTTGGCTCACACCATTATTTCAGTGGAATCTAAATATGGATTGGTCACAAATCTTGCCCGATGTCAATACAAAAATTGAGTCAGACGGATTTATACCTTGGGGCGCATTTTTTATGATGATGGCTTTCAAAGGTGTATTCGCCAGTTTGGCAGGTCCAGCACCCAATTACGATATGCAAAAAGTACTCTCTACCAAGTCACCCGAAGAAGCGTCCAAGATGTCGGGATTTGTTTCGATCATTTTATTACCTGTTAGGTATACCATGATCATGGGCTTTACCGTCTTGGCTCTTTTATATTATGACCAATTGAATCTGAGCACCAGCTCAGGTATTGATTACGAAAAGATATTACCTTCGACCATAGCAGAGTTTACGCCTACCATCATTAAAGGTATCGTACTCACAGGATTGATGGCTGCCTTTATGGGTACTTTTTCAGGTACACTGAATGCTGCTCAGTCTTATTTGGTCAATGATATTTATCTCAAATATTTCAAACCCAAAGCGAGTATTTCTAATATCATGATGACCAATTATCTCATCGGTGGTGGCATCGTCATCATCAGTATCATCATAGGAATTTATGGTGGAAATATTAATGACTTATTACAATGGATTGTCGGTGGTTTGTATGGTGGATATGTTGCTGCCAATGTCTTGAAATGGCATTGGTGGAGATTTAATTTTAGTGGCTTTGCATGGGGTATGATTGCGGGAACAGGTACAGCACTTCTAATGCCTGTGCTTTTCCCCAATACCCTTGCTTTATGGATGTTCCCCTTGCTTTTTGGTATATCTTTAGCCGGAAGTATCATTGGTACATACGCAGCTCCTGCGCCTGATATGGAAGTCCTAAAATCATTTTACAAAAACGTCCAACCATGGGGCTTTTGGAAACCAGTTCACGATGCAGTGATGACAGAAGATCCTACATGGCAGACAGAAGCTAATTTCAAAGCAGATATGTCTAATGTAGTGCTTGGTATCATCGCCCAGTGTTGTCTGACTTTACTTCCTATGTATCTCATTTTGTCTATGTTTACGGATATGGCAATTGTGGGTACAGTACTTCTCGTAATAGCGATCATCTTAAAACGTACTTGGTGGGATAAACTCCAAACAAAGCTTGCTTGAACGAATGTTTGATTTTGATAAAACAAAAAATATTAATTTTATATAGTAAATTTTATGACGTCAATAAATTTCAAAGACAGATTAAACATGATCACTAGAGCATATGAGACTTTAGTGACCTTAAAAAACGAACCGATTTTACCTGGAAATGGTATTTATGCAAAATATAAAAATCCTGTATTAACAGCGGCTCATGTTCCCATCAATTGGAGATACGATC
This sequence comes from Saprospiraceae bacterium, assembly GCA_035299145.1. GTDB lineage: Bacteria > Bacteroidota > Bacteroidia > Chitinophagales > Saprospiraceae > OLB9. Next base: position 204,438 of record DATGWZ010000013.1, on the reverse strand, counting down.
TGAGTAAAACCACCAACCCGTTTCTCATGGAGCGTTTTGGTATCAATGCAGTATTTAATGCAGGCGCAATCAAATGGCAAGGAAAATATGTCGTCTGCGCACGTGTAGAAGGGGCAGATCGTAAATCATTTTTCGCTATGGCCGAAAGTGATAATGGCATCGACAATTTCCGTTTTTGGGACTTTCCATGTCACATACCAGAAACAACGGTTCCTGATACCAATACCTACGATATGCGTCTAGTAGCACACGAAGATGGATGGATATACGGTCTATTTTGCACTGAGCGTAAAGATCCCAATGTTCCACTTCATGACACTTCATCTGCCTTGGCTCAGTGTGGTATCGTGCGCACCAGAGATTTGATCCATTTCGAACGACTACCCGACCTCGTCACGCCTTCTAATCAGCAACGCAATGTCGTTTTGCATCCTGAGTTTGTACGTGGCAAATATGCCCTTTATACGCGTCCACAAGATGGATTTATTGATACCGGCAAAGGTGGTGGTATCGCCATAGGATATACACATACCATGGAAAATGCCGTCATTAAAGAAGAGCATATCATTCATTCTCGTCAGTACCATACTGTGTATGAAGTCAAAAATGGACAAGGTCCGGCACCTATAAAAACAGATTTTGGGTGGTTGCATTTGGCACATGGCGTGCGAAATACAGCAGCAGGATTGCGATATGTCCTGTATCTCATGATGACAGATTTGAATGACATAACTAAGGTCATCCACCTGCCAGGAGGCTATTTTATTGCACCTGATGGTGAAGAAGGATTTGGCGACGTGTCTAACGTGGCCTTTTCGAATGGGTGGATTCTTGATGACGATGGTGAGACTGTATTTATCTATTATGGTGGCTCAGATACTAGGCTTTATGTTGCTACATCTACACTAAGTCAACTCATAGATTACACCTTGCACACGCCCGAAGATGGATTTTCGTCTTTGGAGTCAGTCGCTACCATTACATCCATTATTGAAAAAAATAATGAGCTGATATTAGCTTACGCAAAATAAATTTAAGGTATGATCGGGTTGGAACAGCTGAAAGGTGAGATTGACAAAGAAGGGGAAGATATTTTAGCTTTTTGGATGTCTAAATCTTTAGATAAAAACCAAGATGGATTTATCGGCAAATTGGATAATCATGGAGTATTAGACCCAATCGCTTCCAAAGGTTTGGTACTGAATGCAAGGATACTTTGGACCTTTGCAAGTACACAAAATATTAATGAAGACCCATCAGTAGAAGAAATTGTAAAACGTGCGTATGCTGTATTAACCAATAAGTTTTTTGATAAAATCAATGGTGGATATTTCTGGTCAATTACCTATCAAAACGAACCATTAAATCTTCGAAAACAGATTTACGGTCAAGCTTTTGTCATCTATGCTTTTGCTGCTTACCACAAAAATACGCATGATCCTGAAGCTTTAGTAAATGCACTAGACTTATACCGTCTTATGGAGAAACATGCTTTTGACCCTATTCATGGTGGGTATCGTGAAGCTTTTGCAGCTGATTGGAGTCATTTGGAAGATATGCGGCTTTCGCCAAAAGATCTGAATACACCCAAATCGCTCAATACACACCTTCATATTATGGAAGCATATGTTCAGCTGTATCAAGTTTGGCATGATTCAAGTTTAGTAAAAAAGATAAAAGACTTAATAGACATTTTTCTTCTGCACTTTATAGATCGGAAAGCAGGCCATGTCCATATGTTTTTTGATGATGATTGGCAAGTGATACCGGCGCCTTGGTCTTATGGTCACGATATTGAGACATCTTGGTTATTGTATGAAGCAGCAGAACAAATCCATTATCGATTAGATGAAGTGAAATCTGTAGCTATATTACTAGCTGAAGGTGTATTGCCTGCGGTAGATGCTGAAGGTGGTGTCTCTTACGAAAGTCATCTGAATCAAAAACATTGGTGGGTGCAAGCAGAAGCCATCGTAGGATTTATGAATGTTTATCAACTCACCGGTGATGTAAAATATCTCGATGCTGTCTTTCGTATTTGTGATTATACCAAAAAATATATCAAAGATACTGAAAATGGAGAGTGGTTTTGGGGAAGGAATGAAGATGGTTCTATCATGCAAGAAGAAGATAAAATAGGTTTTTGGAAGTGCCCATATCATAATGTCCGGGCTTGTATACAGATGTCAGAAAGATTAAAAACGATTATCAATCAATAACAACATATATATGAAGTTTTATCTTGGGTCAATATTTATTTTTTGCTTGATTTGGAGCATAGGTTGTTTGCCTTTGAGTGCACAAAACAAAGTATCTAAAATTTCAGTGCTAGGCAATCAATTTATCAAAGAAGATGGAAGCAAATACATTTTCAGAGGTCTCAATACTAGCGACCCCGAACGCTTGGATACGATGGGCAGATGGAATGAAGTGTATTTTGATGAAATGAAAAAATGGGGAGCTAATGTCGTGAGATTTCCAGTGCATCCTACAGCTTGGCGCAGACGTGGCGAGATGAAATATTTACAACTTCTAGATAAAGGTGTCAAGTGGGCTGCTGAAAGAGGTATGTATGTCATTATGGATTGGCATAGCATCGGCAATCTAAAAAACGAAATGTATCAACACGAAAGATATGAAACAACCAAAAAAGAAACCTTTGAATTTTGGCGTACCATTGCCAAACATTATAAAGATAATCCTACCGTTGCCTTCTACGAATTATTCAACGAACCTACCCTCTATAATGGAGAACTAGGCACTTGTTCATGGGCTGAATGGAAGACATTAAATGAAGAAATGATCACCATCATCAGAGCAAATGGTGGCAAAGGTATTCCACTCGTCGCGGGTTTTGATTGGGCTTATGACCTTACTGAAATAGCCAAAAATCCCATCAATGCAACAGGAATCGCATATGTTTCTCATCCTTACCCGATGAAAAGAGAAAAACCTTGGGAAGAAAAATGGACACAAGATTGGGGCTTTGTCAAAGAAAAATACCCATTGATATTGACTGAAATTGGTTTTTGTGGTCCCGAAGATCCTGGCGCGCACATACCCGTGATCAGTGACGAATCTTATGGCGATGCCATCACCAAATATTGTGATCAAAAAGATATCTCTTGGGTCGTATGGGTATTTGATCCTATGTGGGCACCAGCCTTGTACACTGATTGGAATTTTACACCTACAAGACATGGCGTATATTTCAAAAAAGCACTGAATGATAGGAAAGGGAAGTAGAAAGTGATTGATACGCTAATTTTCATGAATTTCATAAATTCTCAGACTTATTGAAAATAAGAATTTTATCTTTGACAGAGTTTTTTAGTAAAGAAAATATTAAGAAGGCTTGCTAGAGGGTAAAGTGAAAGCTCTAATTACATTTTGATAATCCAAAATTAAATAAACCAAATGAAGTTATTAACGACCATTTTAGCCCTGTTTTTGTGTAACCATATTTTTGCAGCATTGACGGTTGAAAAATTGTATTCAGATCACGCAGTTTTGCAAAGAAACAAACCAATAGTCATAAGAGGTACAGCAGATGCAGGCAATATGGTTTCCCTTCAGTTTGATAAATTTAATACCACTACTTTACCCAATCTTTCTGGTCAGTGGGTAGCTTCTTTTCCTGCGATGGCAGCCGGTGGTCCTTACCAATTGACTATTACTCAAGGTAGTCAAAAAATTGTTATTTCTGACATATTGATGGGCGATGTGTGGCTTTGTTCAGGGCAATCCAATATGGAATGGCCTGTCTCTAAATCTGCAAATTATTCCGAAGAGATCAAAGATGCAGCCTTTCCACAGATCAGACAGTTTTACGTAGCTCATAACGTCAATATCACGCCCTTAGCTACACTTCCTGATGGAAATTGGGTCAAAGCTAGTAGTGGTACTGTTGGAGATTTCACGGCTGTAGGTTTCTTTTTTGCTAGAAAAATCTATCAAGAAACTGGTGTGCCTATTGGTTTGATTCACAGTTCTTGGGGCGGCTCACAAGTGGAGAGTTGGATCAGTAAAGATGCCATGTTGGCTTCAGATGTGCTGCGTGATTATGGACAGAAAATGCCAGCTACTTGGGCAGGATTGGACAGTATGTTGGAGTATAGAAATAAAAAAAACATCTTAGGTGATGGAATGAAAAAAGTGACCTTAGATGATGAAAAAAAGTATATCAATTCCGATTATGATTTTTCATCGTGGATCTCTGCTGACCCCATGTGGCAGTGGGATTGGAAAGGCGTTTGGGCTTGGCGTGGCAATGGTTTCATGGGTAAAAAGGTAACTCTTACCCAAACATTTACAGACAACATCACCACACTTAGTCTGGCAGAATGTTACAGCCACAATGATATTTACATCAATGGTAAGCTCATTTTTTCAGGCATTCTCAAAGGAAATAGACAGATTGTTGTACCAGCAAATACGTGGCAAAACGGTGAGAATACCATCATGATCAAAATGAATCAAGTCATTGAACCTGAATGGTTTGGATTGGGATTGATGGGTTCGGGAGCTGATCTTTACATTCAGTCTGGAGATATCAAAGTATCTCTTAATGATAATAAATGGAAGCTGATGCCATCCTTTGCAGAGCCGCATACTTATGCACGCTTGAGCAATAATGCAGGCACCATCATTTACAATGCGATGATAGCGCCGATCATCCATTATCCTATCAAAGGAGTGTTGTGGTATCAGGGCGAATCAAATGCAGGTAGAGCCTATGAGTATAGAAAATCTTTTCCATTGATGATCAATGATTGGCGTAAAAAGTGGAAGGATGATTTCCCATTTTATTTTGTACAATTATCGTCTTATGGTGCCAATCAAAACAGCAATGATGGTTGCTATTGGGCAGAACTCCGAGAAGCGCAGACCATGACACTTTCCCTACCCAAAACAGGTATGGCAGTTAGTACAGATATCGGTGATGCCAAAGATATCCATCCTACCAATAAACAAGATGTAGGCCTTAGGTTGGCAAGGATAGCACTCAAAAATGATTATGGCAAATCTGTCGAAATCAGTGGACCTACTAATGCAAGTGTAAAGTATGAAGGCAACAAGGCCATCATCACTTTTACAAATATAGCCAATGGATTAAAAACAAAAGACAAATATGGCTATCTCCAAGGTTTTGAAATCGTAGGCAAAGACAAAAAATGGTATTATGCCAAAGCAGAGATTATCAATGGTAAAGTGAGTGTCTCGCATCCATCCGTCACTAAACCTGTTGCAGTTAGATATGCGTGGTCAGATGCACCCACAGATGCCAATTTATATAACTCGGAAGATCTGCCTGCTGTTCCTTTCCGAACAGATGATTGGACAGGCGTATCTGTGAATGGAAAGTTTGAGTAGATGGTTAAATATAGGTGAATATTCAGCCATAAACCCGTAGGGTTGAAATGATAGTAACCACGGATGTAAATCCGTGGTGATTATGGAAACATAAGTTGATTTTGGCGCTATTTTTGCCTGAAAGATGCAAAAATCGTGACAAAAAAGTTTATTGTTAAAAAGTAGCTAAATATCCCATTTTACCATAATAAAAATTGTTTCTAATTTCCCCAAATAAAAAAAGTAATTATGCGGTTTTTAATGTTGTTGTCACTATTCGCACTTTCTTTTTCAGGTTTTAGCCAAGACGCTTACCACACCAATCTAGTCAATTACCTAAAGGATAATTACAACTTGGTTAGTCCAAAATATGTGCTCAACAACACCGAACAAACGAATATTTCTAGTTTTAATATTTATGGAAATGCAAGCGTTTCATCTTCAACTACATCGGGAAATGTTTTTTCATTGTCTTCAAAAATTAATGTAAGTTCTGTTGGTAATAATGTATGGGATGCTGGCTATACGACATCTAGCAAAACGAGTGTAGCACAAGGCGATGTCCTTTTATACACGTTTTGGGCCAAAAAGAATAGTGTACAATCAGAGATCGTTATTTTTGCACAAGACAATGTGACTTATGCCAAGGAATTGTACCCAACTTTAAAATTGACAGACGAGTGGAAAAGATATTTTTTACCATTCAAAGTCACTAAAGCTTATGCCGCTGGAAAAATGAATATCGGTTTGCATTTAGCTTCCCAGATTCAGAATTTTGACATAGCAGGATTGACCCTGCTCAACTTTGGAAATACCTACAATATTTTGCAATTTCCATCTTCATTAGGCGAGTATGAAGGTTATGAAGCAGATGCACCGTGGAGAGCAGAAGCAGTGTCAAGGATTGAAAATATTAGAAAGGCAAATTTGACGGTGAATGTAAAAGACGTTTCTGGCAATCCGCTTTCGGGTGCAACTGTAAAAATCGAGATGGTGGAACATGAATTTGGTTTCGGGTCTGCCATCGTGGCTTGTAGGACACCGGGCAATAGATGTTACAACGAGACTTATCTTAGCAAACTGAGAAATCTAGATGGCAAAGGACACGGTTTTAATGTCGGCGTGACTGAAAATGCACTGAAATGGGATGGTTGGGAAGAAGAGTGGATAGGCACACCTACAGAAACTGTCAATGCAATAAAATGGCTATCAGATAGTGGTATCAAAATGCGTGGACACGTTTTGGTTTGGCCAGGTTTTGACAATCTTCCCGAAGATATGAGAGCCAATAAATCCAATCTTCCTTACTTGCGAAATAGAATCAAAGAACGTCTAACTACCATGCTGACACATCCAGAATTGTCCCAGTATATCAAGGATTGGGACGTCATCAATGAAATCACCCAAAACAGAGACCTAGAATATGCATTTGATACAGATCCTACGCTGACTAAGGGAAGAGATTTGTACAAAGAAATATTTAAAAAAGCAAAAGAATTACAACCTGAACTCACTATGTATATTAATGATTACATCGTGGAGTCAGATGGTGGATCGGCAGCTGCAGCAGCAAGATACAATACTTATCTTGACGAAATCCATGCAGGAGAAGTCTCTTTTGATGGCATAGGATTTCAAGCCCATATTGGCAAACAACCCACATCCATTTTGAAATTCAAACAGATATTTGATGATTATTCCGCTCGGTACAATGCAAGGATAAAAATCACAGAATACGATATCAATAAAGAAGTAGATCCAATGATACAAGCGAAGTATCTCGAAGATTTATTGACCATGTCCTTCAGCCATCCTTCGGTAGACGCATTTATCATGTGGGGATTTTGGGATGGTAATCATTGGGGACAGAATGCACCTATATTTAATCTCGATTGGTCCATAAAACCTAGTGGTGAAGCCTATATCGACAAAGTATTTAACGCTTGGTGGACCAATGAAGAATCATCATCAGACGTGTCAGGAAAAGCAAGTTTCAGACCATTTAAAGGAAAACACAAAATTACGGTAACCAAAAATGGCAAAGAAAAAATACAAGAAGTATTACTTTCTAATGATGCAGAAGTCAACATTACAATGGATATTATATCTTCAACAAATAATGATCTCGCACCAGATTTTAAAATATACCCCAATCCCACTTCCAATGAAGTCATTATCGAAAGAAATCAAAACAACAAAGTTGAAGTCAAAATAATGACCATCGATGGTAAGTTATTAGAAAGTATCGATACAAGTGATAAAACATTCAATTTACCACTTAAAAAATACCAACAATCAACCATCATTATCCAGCTAATTCAGGATGGTCAAGTGGTAAAAAGTCAAATGGTTATGGTTAACTAGTGATTTAATAATCGGGTGTACTAAATACAGAAAGTAGCGTAACAAAAGTTGCTGTGCTTATAGTTTTAATAGAGTATCTTTGTTCAAAATTTGTGAACATGGATGTCGAGATCTTATCCAGAATTCAATTTGCCTTTACCATAGCATTTCACTACATATTTCCACCGCTTAGCATTGGGATTGGTTTGATGTTGGTTATTTTTGAAGGAATGTTTCTGAAAACTGGCAACAAACAGTATGAGATATTAACACGCTTTTGGCTCAAGATATTTGCAATTATTTTTGGAATTGGTGTAGCTACAGGAATCATTATGGAGTTTGAGTTTGGCACCAATTGGGCTGTTTATTCGAGATATGTGGGTGATATTTTTGGTAGTGCGCTTGCGGCTGAAGGTTTGTTTGCTTTTGGACTAGAAAGTACCTTTTTAGGCGTCTTGTTGTTTGGATGGAATAGAGTATCACCTGTAGTCCATTTTATTTCTACATTAGGCGTGTTTTTAGGTTCGATGTTTTCAGCAGTTTGGATTGTTGTGGCCAATAGTTGGCAGCAGACACCTGCGGGATACCATATAGTAGGTGATGGATTTAATGCCCGTGCAGAAGTTACTGATTTCTGGCAAATGGTATTCAACCCATCAAGTGTGGATCGTGTGATACATGTATGGCAAGGGGCTTTTCTGGCAGGAGCTTTTATGGTGCTTAGTGTTCATGCTTATTACTTACTTAAGGGCAAACACAAAGAAATATCTTATTTGGCTTTCAAACCTGCCTTAGTCATAGCGACCATTTTTTCATTAACACAATTATTCTCAGGACATCGCTCTGCTGATTTAGTGGCTGAGCACCAACCTGCTAAACTTGCTGCCATGGAAGGACACTATCAAGCCAAAAGTCCTGCTGATTTATACTTATTCGGGTGGGTAGATAATAAAGCACAGAAAGTGACAGGATTGGGCATTCCAGGAGGATTATCATTTTTGGTACATCAAGATTTTAATGCAGATATCATCGGTCTGAATGCTTATGATGTCAAAGATAGACCTTCACAAGTGAATGTTGTATTTCAGTTTTATCACATTATGATTTCTATCGGAATGGCATTGATATTTTTGACTTTGTATGCTTCGTTTTTATGGTGGCGAGGCAAACTATTTGAGCAGAAGTGGATGATGATGATATTTGCTTTTTCCGTTTTGTTGCCACAAATAGCTAATCAAGCAGGATGGTTTGCCGCGGAGATGGGACGTCAGCCGTGGATTGTTTATGGACACTTAAGAACAAGCGAAGGTTTTTCACAAGAAGTATCAGCACAGCAAGTCTTGTTTTCATTGATTCTTTTTGGAGTTATTTATAGCTTGCTATTTTTATTATTTTTATATTCACTCAATAAAAAAATAAAACATGGTCCTGTAGATTATCATCCAACATCCAAATTAGCTCAACAATAATTACATCACGATGGCGACAATTTTAGGTATTGATTATCCCACCCTTTGGTTTTTTGTAGTTGGCTTTTTATTTTCTGGCTATGCCATTTTGGAAGGATTGGATTATGGTGCAGGTATGTGGCATTTGTTCTTTCAGAAAGATGAGAGCCGACGTATCGCTATCAATGCTATAGGACCTTTATGGGATGCTAATCAAGTTTGGCTTGTGATCGGTGGTGGCGCATTGTTTGCGGGGTTTCCCGTATTATATGCGACGATGCTTTCTGCTATGTACGTACCCTTTATGTTATTTTTAGCCATGTTGGTTTTTAGATCTTCCGCGATAAAATTCAGGAGTGCCGAACCCATGTTATGGTGGCGCAAAACGTGGGATATCCTCTATTTTATATCTAATTTGATGATTTCTTTTTTACTTGGTGTAGTATTGGGCAATCTCATCGAAGGCATCGAACTAAAAGAAAATTTTGTCTATGATGGTGGTGTGTTTTTATCATTTTTAAGTCCTTATGCTATTTTGACTGGCATCACTACAGTAGCACTTTTTATGATGCATGGTGCTATTTTTTTACTATTAAAAACAGAAGGAAGGCTTTATGCTAAACTTACCTTTCTACTACGTAGGAGTATTGTCTTTTTTATTCTTAGTTTCAGTATTTTATCTGTGTACACTATAGTTTTTATTGAGAGTGTAGCGGATCGGTTTAGAGAATTTCCGTTATTTTTTGTATTACCGATTTTAGCATTACTGTCTATCGCAAACATACCTAGATTGGTATCTAAACATAAGTATTTTCAAGCGTTGATTTTTTCTTCATTGACCATGTCTTTTCTGTTAATGTTGGTTGCATTTCAGTTGTTTCCTGTTTTGTTGTTATCGACTATTTCGCCTGAATATAATATAACCATTTATAATGCCGCATCTTCAGAAAAATCTCTTGGTATCATGCTGACTATTGCAGCTATTGGTACACCATTGATATTTATATATTTTCTATTTTTGTACAACACTTTTAAAGGGAAAGTCATCATGGACGATGACAGTTATTGATCAATATTAACATAGCAAGTTTTATTTTATGAAGGAATTTTGGGATGAAAGGTATGGCGCCAAAGAGTATATTTATGGTACAAAACCAAATGCTTTTCTGGTAGAGCAAATAGAAAAAATAAATCCTGTCGGTAAAATACTTTTTCCTTGTGAAGGTGAAGGTAGGAATGCGGTATTCGCTGCACTTAAAGGTTGGAAAGTAGATGCTTTTGATTACAGTGAGAGTGGAAAAGTCAAAGCATTACAATTGGCAAATGAACACCAAGTAATGATAGATTATCAATTAGCAGATGCCACATTATTTGATTTTGGAAGAGAGAAATATGACGTAGTTGCATTTATTTTTGCACATTTTCCAAAAAATATTCGCGAAGTTATTCACCATAAAGCTATTCAATCACTAAAAAAAGGTGGACACATTATCCTAGAAGCTTTTAATCCTTCGCAAATAAATAACAATTCAGGTGGTCCGAAAGACGTCTCTATGTTGTACACAGAAGAAATATTGTCATGCGATTTTAAAGCTTTGACGATGCTTACTTTAACGACCGAACAAGTAGTGCTTGATGAAGGCGCATATCATCATGGAATAGCAGATGTAGTCAGGATGGTCGCAAGTAAAGTTTAGCATTTTTTACGCTATTCTTTGTTTTTATAATTCGCGTAATTTGCGAAAATTCGCGTCCGATTAATATACCTAAAAACTATATCCCACACCAGCCGAAATATTCCACAGTGACGGTTTGATAATTTGAGTTGGGTCTGCACTATGGTTGGTCAGATATTTCTGGTATAAGACGGATGAATGTAAAAACCATCTTTGCGACACATAATATTTTACAATGGCAGAAGATGTAAATCCTATTTTAATACTGTTGTTGTATTGTGGTAAATCGCCATCATAAGCAACCACTTCATCATTCCATAATGTCTTGCCTTTGCCTGTTGTGAATAGTCCTATCGTCGGTCCTGCATTTACTTTGAAAGCCCAATTTCTTACGTTGTGCTGCAATCCTGGAAGTAATGAGAATGAACTTCTGACCATTTCATTTCTATGTTGCAATTTTCTGGTGACGTTTTCATTTACGCTGGCAGTACCACGAACGTATGTTTTTTCACCAGAAACAAGATTGTCATGAATGGAAATAATAATATCATCTACTTGTTTGGGTGCCGTTTTTATACCGTCGTAACTAAATATTGAATACAATCTTTGATAATCGATCATGGAAGTCACAAAAAACGATTTGTTGACAGAGATATCATGTCTTATTGCCATAGAAAACCCTGGCAATTCTTTTTCAGAAATCAATGCTTTATGTAGTTCTGAATTTAATTGCAATGTGGCAGGTTTTCCAATATTCCAAAAAGAAATACCTGTATTGACCATCAAATCCATACTACCGAAATATTCGCTTTTCTTATTTTGGGCAGGTAGGGTAGTAGATACTTGAGGCATGGTAATAGTACGGGAAAATAAAGTATTTAAATCGTCATTAAAAAGCAAAGTCAAGGGCTCGATCATGAAATATGGTTTAGGTGCATATGGGTTCATTAGGTCCGAGTACCCTTGATTTGCTATCTTATTTTCTGTGGCGACAATATCTATTGGATTGGAAGAGATGTTTATTTGCTCTGTTTTTAGTATAGGTGTTTGCTCTGTTTGTTGTATTTGATTGGCAAAAGATTTTGATTGGTCGCTGGCTATTATAACTGTCTTTTTTGACCTATTAGAGACTTTACTTTCGATAGCTTGGTTGGTATTAGCTTCGGTTTTATTTTCCGAACTTTGGGAATCAATTTCAGACGTATTTGTATTTGGTTGACTAGTTGTGTTTTCTTTTGGTGTACTTGCAGATTGCGTAGGGATGGATGATGCAATGATCTTATTTTGTTTATCGATTTCCACAGGCAAATTGGTGTTTTCGACTTCCCCAAAATACAAAAACATACCTATACCACCACCAAATAGTATAGGTAATAACCACCAAATCAACAATCTGCGTTTTTTCTTTTTTTGACCCATTTTGTCATAAATACCAGCTTGCATGGATTCCCACGAAAGTTCTTCAGGAAGTGGTGTTTCATTCCTTAATTGGTCTCTTAATCTATTATAATAAGCCATATTGTAACATATTTGGTTTATTCAAAATATTATTTTTAATCCATTTTATAGCTCTAAAAAGCTGTGACCTGGATGTCTCTGCGGTAATACCTAGCATATCACCTATTTCTTTGTGTGAATATTCATCAATGACCGAGAGTAGAAAGATTGTCCTATAACCATCGGGCATGTTTTTTAACATGAGTTCAAGATCATTTATTGATAGTTTTTCTATGGCATCCAAAGCAGTTTCTTCTACATCATCTACCACTTCGAGACTATAATTTATTTGCAATTTATCTTTTTTGCGAAGTATGGCGATACATTGGTAAACCGTGAGTTTTGACGCCCAAGATTTAAAACTACCTTTGGTATCATCAAACTGCTGAATACTCAAAAATATTTGGGCAAATACTTCTTGTAAGGCATCTTTGCGATCATCATCATAGCAAAAATAGTTTTTGACAATAGTAAATATATAAGGTGCACAGCTTTTGTACATCAAACTGTACGCTTGCTGGTCGCCTTTTTTGCACTTTACTATGATACTATTGTCTATCAATTATAATACCTTTTTATATTGAATCCGCAAATGTTTTGTATTTAGTTACTCTGGGCATGTTATGAATACATTTAACACATCATCAAGTGATTGTAATACTTTGGTTTGATTATTATCTTTTAACACGATCGAAACAGGATAATTTGTATTGAACTCCGCAAAAGAAGTGTCTTGCATCATCAGAGTATCAATTTCAGGATAACTTTGGAGGGTGATATTTGGCCCATTAAATTTAGATACTGTTATGGGGAAAACCAAATCATAACATGGATTTGAACTAAATAATTCAGTTTTATAGATCAGAATAAAGAAGTCTCCACTCTGAGGACATTGATTTGCTAAGTCATTCAGTTCGTTTTGGTTGTAAGCAATAACTGGTTCACCATTTAATGTTTTGAGCGTCAATGGAAACGCAAAGTCTATAAATCTACCCTGCATAAAGACATTGGATAATGTTGTAACATCGGGAATAGAAATAGGCGCTGTTTGTCCCAAAACTAAAATATTTAAAGGGAATACATACTCATAACATGCATAATAAGCAAACTGGTCTATCTGAACAAAAGTAGTATCTACCCATTCAGAACCATTACAAGCCATAAGCAACTGTGCTAGTGAAAAAGCATCATAGGCTTCAAAAGTTTGGTTTTGTATATCGATTAAGGTCAAAGGGAAAATAAAATATAATGGTTCCGCTGCATGTTTTTGTATAAAACTACGTTCATCAGCAATAGCGTAAATGTCTCCATTAGCGTTTTGGACATTCAAAGGGTATTTAAGAGAATAACAAGAGTTCTGGAAGTTAATAACATACGCAGGAAACATATTACTCCCAGTCGATAGTGAGTCAGGAAAACATCCTGCAGAGTGTGTCGCAAAATCCCAAAGGTTTTGGACAATAACTTCTATCCCTATATTATCAACAATGGTAAGTGGATAGGCAAAATCAATAATGCTAGCAGAAGAATCAGAAACTAACAACGTAAAATCAACTGATGAATTTACATCAAATAAATTACCTGCTGCATCAACCATTTGAAATGGATAGGGCACGGTGATACATTCTATGGCTACACTTGGGGAAGATGTAGTACTTCTTGCTTTTGTCAAAATGTTATTGACATAGACTGTATCGGGTTCGAATGTTTCGGTTACAGTATTGATATCATCAAACTCTTCTACACCGCATGATGTCATCCATATGCTGAGTATAAAAAGATAAAACAAATATTTACGTACCATCATTTATGATTTAAGGTATTGGAACACAAAGTTCTGTTTTATTATTAGATATTACTAACCAAAACGTTGCATCTGACTGCAAAATAATGTAAATATATTTTGAGTGATTATTGTTGTATTTATTTTTTAAATTAATTATATTACCTAAGTTATTGATATTTAATGAAATAGGTCATTTTTTTGTGATGGTTAGAAAATTATTTTTATCTTGGTGCAACGATTTTTTCATGTTTTACTAATGATAGGTTGATAATAATTCTTTACTCAAAATTTTAATACAATGAATTTTAAAACATTACTTTTTATATTCATGTCTGCTTTTACGATTCAATTATCAGCACAGCAAGATTGTGATTGTCCGATGGAAATTGATCTTGTATGTGCGTCTGATACATTAGGAAATTACATTGAGTTTCCTAATGCATGTTGGGCAGAGTGTCTAGGTTTTACAGTTGTTTCGGATTCGACGTTATGCGATGCAGGCAATCCTTGGGGAGATTGTGGATGCACAGTGACAGATTCGACATTTGTGTGTGCAGAAGATAGTCTCGGCAATATTTTTCCTGTGCCGAACGCTTGCCTAGCTGCATGTTGGGGACTGACAGTGGTAGAAGGGAATGATTGTGGTTTTAACCCTTGGGATGATTGTGAGTGTCCAGAAATCTATGACCCTGTATGTGCAGTGGATGCTGTAGGTAATTACCTAGAGTTTAGCAATGCATGTTATGCAGAATGTTATGGGTTTACAATTGTCACAGACTCTACACTTTGTAGTTTTGACCCATGGGATGATTGTAATTGTACACAAGAATATGCTCCTGTATGCGCAGTAGATTCTATAGGCAACTATGTAGAATTTTCTAATGCTTGTTATGCTGCATGTTATGGTTATGAAGTAGTTACAGACTCTACACTATGTGGTATTAATCCATGGGGCGATTGTAATTGTACTTTTGAATATGCACCTGTATGTGCTGTAGATTCTACAGGTTACTATTTAGAGTTTTCTAATGCATGTTTTGCAGCTTGTTGGGGCTTCGAAGTAGTGACAGACTCTACACTTTGTGACTTTGTAGATCCATGGGATGATTGTAATTGTACGCAAGAGTATGAGCCAGTATGTGCTCAAGATTCTTTAGGTAATTATGCAGAATTTCCGAACGCTTGTTACGCAGCTTGTTTTGGTTTTACAGTCGTGACAGATCCTACATTATGTGATTATAATCCATGGGGAGACTGTGCATGTGAGATTGATCCTAACGAACCATTCGTATGTGCTGTAGACAGTATTGGTCATCCATGTTACGTACCGAATGCTTGTTTTGCAGCTTGTTGGGGCTTGACTGTGACAGGTGATTCTATCTGTACAGAAGTAGATATCGATCCGGAGATTGATTGGGAAGTGATGGGATGTATTGATTCTTTATACATAGATGAAAATACAACTTTCCAGCAGGCACTTCTTCTCATAAGCGAGTCGTGTGGATTAGCATTGCCTGAATGTATTTTGGATGCACCGATATTTGATACAGACACTGCATTTATCATGTACATTGTCGAAAACTGTGATGGTGAGTTTGGATTTAATGGCAACACATCAGGATCTAATGTCATGAACTTGTACAACTTCATTAATAATAGCGTATTGACTAGCACGGATAATACTGATGTATACGATACACGTCTTTCCTTGATAGCAAATCCAGTCAGTCAGCAACTAGATTATCAGGTGACAACTAATACGGCATCAGATATCGCCATTACACTTATGGATATCAATGGTCAGCGTATATTCAGAGATCAGATAAGTATTGGTGAAGGAAAATATACCTACACCAAAGATATATCTCAGCTTAACTCAGGTATTTACTTGCTAAACTTAGCGTCAGGCAGGTCATATCAAACAGTCAAAGTGGTGATTACAAAATAACAAAAGTCGATGTCGTTTGGTGGATCAAAAGTGGATAAACATTCCACAAAAAGATCTACTAAACTATATCTTTCAAAAAAGACTTGATAATTTTTGATGATAACTTTAGCAAGGGCCTTCAGGCCCTTTTTTTATGGGATAAGTGTAATGGAGTTGTAAACTTGTTTGCAACAAGTATTTTATGATTGCAAACAAGGTTGCAAGTCCAGTATTATTGCACAAATATTTCCTATATATTTATTATTTGATTTAATAATCAAAACTGTATGCATCGTTTTGATTTTTTATTTACATTTGTTTGTTGATTATATTATTCTAAGAAACAACATTTTCATCATGCAAAAAATAGCCATTTTACTACTCGCCATTTTGTTTTTTTCAGAAGTTAAAATAAATGGCCAAGAAACTTTAAAAGAACTGACAAATTACAAAACAGACAGTAAATCTTTTCAATTTGTAGCTAGTTTTAATGAATACCTATTGGTAGATAATGGCGAATATTATTTAGATGTTTTGAGTATCAATGATGAAGGACAATTATATAAAGTTTTTGAGTCTGAGCTACCTTATTGTATAAACGGCCAGACTATCCGAGCTGACATTAATGATACACATATCTTGTGTAATTATGGAGATCATTTAGTTCTTCAAAATTTTCATACAGGAGTGATTAGGAGGGTGGATAACTTACCACCATCCGAAAATGAGATTTATCCGACAGCTTATTTTAGAGGTTCAGATTATTACTGTACGAAAGCTGATTCTAATTATTTATACTTTTTAGACAATGACTCACTCCAAGGAATTTATAAAAATGGGCCTGATGTAAAAGGTGATTTTATAGAAGTCTACAAAGAAGTCAATAATGAAACCCGAATTGAAATAGAATATGTACCAGAAAATAAAATATTTAAATTTGAAAAATATGATCAAATTTTCTATGACAATAAGTTTCCTGGTTTCATGTATCAGCATCAACCTTTTACCGAGAATAGCGTCTTTAGTGAGAAATATGTGCTTTACATAGTGGATGAATTTGGTAAACTAGATTCAATAAATAGACCTTTGCCGAAATTATGTTTTATAGATAAGGCAAAATATAGCTCGTCGCTTTTGATGTTAAGTGAAGACAGGTATGAAAGTAGCTTGGGTCGTTACAATGTTTTTTACAAATATGATATATCAGTGGATACGCTTATTCCGTTAGACACACTCCGAGGCTTTGAATTACAAAACATTTATCTTATAACGGATAGTCTATATTCCTTTAAGGATTTTGAAAATTTTTATATCGGTAATTTATACACTAAGGAAAAATTAAAAATTGATTTACCTGAGTATACTTATGTTGTAGATCATGTACAGTCTAAATTGATATTTTTGGACCATCATTATCCAATATTAGTTTATGATTATTACGATCGAACATTAAATAAATTAACAGAAAATATTGTTTTATCTAGTGGAAATATAAAAAGTTTAAAAAAAGTCGATAAAGCATATTATTTTAATTTGGATAAGCTTAATTTTCCTTTGTACGAGGTATCAGATAGTATATATTCTCATGACCAAACGATTGCTACAAGTGCAAATCAAAATGGTCTTCATACTACTTATATTCAAAAGTCAGATAATTATATTTACACATTTGAAGAAGATGGAATAGTTGTTTTAGATACCACACAAAACGATGGTTATAGATATAAAAAATTAATCAACCATCCCATAATTTCAGGTTATTTTAAATATGGTTGGTATTCATATAAAGATATTTTTTATTGTCAAATCCCTGTCAAGAGAGATGGGAAAATATTTAATGAACTAGTAAGTTTAAATTTAAGAAACTTGGAACTTACAAATCTAACTGAAGACTTAGATTTACCTGCCAAAGAAGGCAACATACCATTCTTTTTAAATGGTTTTAAAGGTTTTCTTTTTTTCAGTGGAAATTTGATCGATATTGAAGGACAAACTGTAATAGACCCAGAAACAAGCTTAATTACAAGTTATTTTACAGGAATTATGAAGCTCGACAATAAAGTAATTTATATGACTACTGGCGAAATAATAGAATATACATACCCTGAGCTTAATTATATTCGAAGAATAGAAGTAAAATCAACAAGGCAAATAGGAGATAAATATTTTGCATATAACACATACGAACGTCCAGACATTTTTATTTTATCAGACGGCAGTAATGAAGTTGAAATTACAGATTTAATGGACTTTAATATTGGTTCTTATCTTGATTATATAAACCCAAGGAATGTGATAATTGCATCAAACTATATAACGAACCAAATAAGAATATATGTAATTTCAAATCATACAGATGGTACATTTAAGGTAGAACAGGTTTATGATAAAACTTTTGACGATATAACTAATTTAATCGAGGCACACTTTGATGAATACATTTGTTTTAGTGTGGTGACTCCTTCGGGCGTGGTCTCCCATTTTTATAACCAAATTACAAATAAAAACACAGAATTGAAAGGTCTTTCTGTTCATAAAATCATAGATTTTTATGATAATCATGCAATTTACTTAAATGATTCGCTCAGAAGAATAGAGAAAATAAACTTAGAAGGACAAGTTGTGGAATCATTAGATTATTTGGATAATACAGAGCGAATATATCCTGATTACCTATCAAATAGTGGACATAATGGTTTGTATATTTTAGATTACTCTTCAATTTTTAAAAGGTTAAGAATAGTTTTTGATAGTGAAACCTTTTCATACTTGTATAATACGGAATGTGGGTTTGACTTTTTTCAAAGGAATAGTTATGATAATGTCATATACAAAGACAATGCATACTACTTTAACTTAGACATTGGTGAAAAAGGTAGACAAATCTACAGATTACATAATCCGTACGACAATGGAATATCACCAACCATCGATGGAAGGATAAGTACTTTTGGTCTATATCCCAATCCTGTCACATCAACTTTTGAAATCAAAACACCTGAGCCTTGTACTATACATTCCTTAAAAGTTTATGATTACTTAGGTAGAAGTTATCCTGTATTGCACCAGCCATGTGAGACAACCATTCAAGTAGATCACTTAGAGCAAGGAGCCTACATCATCGAATTAATAGAAGGTACAAGTCGTAAAGTGGCCAGATTTGTAAAGATGTAGTGGTGTGTAATCAGGTAGGGAAATCTAGTTGTATTAAATTTGTGCTAACATTAGTAAAAATTGTCTAATATTAGTGAAGAACTAAAGTAATGTATGGTCATGTGGATATTTTTAGTATGGTAATTTTAATGTGAACTATTTCAGGAGTTATTCATAAAACAAGCGTTAATATATCAAAACTGACTTCTTCAAAATAATCATCTAGAAATCTGCCATCACTTTAAGCTTGTTTAAAACATGTAAAGAAAGATTGCAAACAAGTTTGCAATTCCAATATCATTTCACAAATATGTCTTGTATGCACTTTATTTGATTTAAAAATCAAATCTATATGCATCGTTTTGATTTTTTATTTATATTTGTTTGTTGATTATTTTATTACAAGAAAAAACATTTTCATCATGCAAAAAATAGCCATTTTACTACTCACCATTTTGTTGTTTTCAGAAGAGAAAATAAATGCCCAAGAAACTTTAAAAGAGTTGACAGAATACAAGACAGACAGGAAATCTTTGCATTTTGTAGCTGATTCTGATGAATATCTATTGGTAGATAATGGTGAATATAATCTAGATGTTTTGACGGTGAATGATGAAGGGCAGCTATATAAATATTTTGAGTCTGATTTACCTTATTGCGTAGAAGGTAAGACTATCCGAACAGATATAAGTGATACGCATATCTTGTTTTATTATGGAGACCATATAATATTTCAGAATTTTCATACAGGCGAGACTAGAAGGGTAGATAACTTGCCATGGCCTAGCATTTACCAAGATCCAATTGCATTCTTTTCAGGTTCAGAGTATTACATAATAAACACAAACGCATTCTATATATTTTCTTTAGTAAACGATTCGTTATTAGGTCAATACGAATCTCTATATTTACATGGTAATTTGGTAATAAATGGCGAAGAAGTAAACAATGAATACTACTCGGTTATCGATCATTTAAATACTGGAGTTAAAATAAAATTTGACTTATCACATCGTCAATTTTACAAAACAAATTTTACAGGGTTAATTTACCAACATCAACCATATGAAATAACTTCAGAATTGAGTGATAAGCATGTTCTTTATTTTATTAATCAGGATGGAACCATAGATACCATAAAACACAAATTTCCTCAATTTTCATTTGTGGACAAACTAAAAAGTAGTTCATCAATTTTGATGGTTAAGCAGACAATGGATCAAATGAATTGGAATCAATTGAATGTTTTTTACAAATACGATTTGAATAAGGATTCTCTTTTATACTTAGATACTCTTAAAGTTGATGATAGCAATAATGGAATTTTTATTACAGACAGCTTATATCTTTATACTACAATTAGAGATCAACACATTTATAATATATACACACATGAGATTACTGATTTAGGAATCCCACAAGAAAATTGGTTACTTGACCAAATTCAATCCAAATTGGTTTTTGTAAATCATGACAACGCTACTTATGTGTATGATTACAAATTGAATGAATTGACAAGATTAACACATAAAGATAGTATGACTTATAGATATTTTAATCGGGTATTAAAAGACAATAAGGCATATTATTGCAACCTAGAACAATTGACTTTCCCCTTGTATGAAGTTTCGGATAGTATTTATGCTCATAATCAAAATATCGCATCAACTGCCAATGAAAATGGAATACGTACATCTTTATTGAAAAAATCTAATAATTATATTTATACTTTTGATGATCAAGATATTGTAGTGCTAGATACTACTCAAGTTGACGGATATAGAAAAATGAGAGTGATTGAGCACACTCAAGATTTAGGTTGTTTGTCAGTAGAATGGTATGAGTATAATGATGTTTTGTATGGTTTTATTCCCATTTATAAAGAAGAAAAACGATACTATGATTTAGTTAGCATAAATCTTCAAAATTTTGAAGTTACAAATCTCACAGAAGAGTTAGGTTTGCCAATTATAGAAGATGATCTATTTTATTATAATATCTCTATTCGAGGTGATAAAGGGATTCTTTTTTGGAATAAATACCTAATTGATATAAATACAAAGGAGAAAGTTGACATAAGTGCCTATGTTGACAATTTTAGGCTCTACAGTGTGTTAAAATTTGATCAAAAAATATTGCTTACAGATGGTGAAAATCAAATAGCATTTGAATATCCTTTATTTAATTATTTAGAAAAGGAAGAATGCGAGCTTCAAAAATTTATTGGTGATAAATATTATATTTGTAAAGCAGCTTTAAGTAGTAATAATTTTACCGTTTCAGATGGAGAAAAAGAGGTTATAGTTGGAGATGCTAAAGATTATTATTTTGTAGGATCTCGTAATTATGTGAAATTACAAAATGGTTTTTGTTTAGCAAATTACAATACCCAAAAGGCTAGAATTTATGTAGTATCCGAAGAAGTTAACGGTGCACTTAAAGCAGAAAAAGTTTATGAAAAGACTTTTAATAAGATTTGGAGTATTTCAGAAAAACACTTTGATAATTACATTTGTCTTTATGTTGAAGAAGATAATGAAAAATTATTAATACTCTATAACGTACACACCAAAGAAATTAAAGAAATACCTGAAGTAGATCCATTTAATATTCTTGAACTACTTGAGGATCAAATTATTTTTTCAAATTACTCCTTACGCAGGATAGAAAAAATAAATTTTGACGGTGAACTTTTAAAATCTATCGATTACCCTAAAGGTTTGAATTATGTATTTCCTAATCAAGAAGTAAATCTTGGACAAAAAGGATTGTTTATTTTGAACACGTATTTGTATGACGGAAGCTCAAGAATAGTTTTTGATAGTGAAACTTTTTCTTATTTGTTTAACACAGAATGTGAATTTGAGTTTGTTTATTGGAATAATCACGATAATGTCGTCTACAAAGACAGTGCATACTACTTTAACATAGACATTGGTGAGAAAGGTAGACAAATCTACAGATTACATAATCCGTACGACAATGGAATATCAACAACCACCGATGGAAAGATAAGTACTTTTGGTCTATATCCCAATCCTGTCACATCAGCTTTTGAAATCAAAACACCTGAGCCGTGTGCTATACATTCATTAAAAGTTTATGATTACCTAGGTAGAAGTCATCCCGTATTGCACCTGCCATGTGAGACTACCATTCAAGTAGATCACTTGGAGCAAGGAGCCTACATCATCGAATTAATAGAAGGCACAAGTCGTAAAGTGGCGAGATTTGTAAAGATGTAGTGGTGTTTATAATAAGATTGGATAATAATACCTTTTTACATTTTTGAAGGCAAGAACATTTGGTGGTCGATTTCGATTATGTGTGACTTATTCGTATAAATCGATATGTTATTATCGTTTATCTATCAAATAAATGATAGCTATACCCAAGGCAGTGACTACCCCGAAAAGCATAAAATAATTTCCATCTGACGAATATCGATACATTCTTATCGCTGCCACTACTAGGAAAAGCATACCTATAAAAAGCATTCTATTTTCTGATGGTTTTTCTTGTTCTTTTTGTTCTTCGAGTGCCGCATTAATTGGTTTGTAATGCGCATCCAATACACTTTCTATATCTGCTAGTTCGTAGCCTAAGGCAGATAGTTTTAGATAGTTTTCTGTTTTAGAAAGCTTCGGTTGTATGAGCGCTTTGATATCTTCTATATGATTACTTTTTTCCATTTTATTCATTATTAAAGTAGAAACAAAAGTATGAAATTATTGGATTGATAGGATAATAGATTGAAAAAAAGTAAAGAAGATTACTTATGGTTTAAATTAACTTGAGAAAATTAAAGATTTATCGTGATTTAATTAATTCATTAAATATTTATTTTATTTTGTGTCGTATTATATAGTATTTGTAGTTTAAGACCCCAAACTATGCAGTCACCTCTTGAAATCGATGTATTTCTTTCTAGAAAAAGTCAGGATGCCCACGTTGCCAAAGAAGTTTATGACTTTTTGGTAGGTCATGGATTAAAAGTTTTTAATTCCAAAGGCACTTTGAATAAGATTACCAATTTTTATAACCAACAAGTTTCATTGTCGATTCAGTTTTCTTATTTAGAATTAGGGGCACAATGAATTTGATATAATTAAGAAAATGCAATATAACATCAAATATTTCGTGAAATAATTTTAATTTTTTAAAAATTGCAGACATGGATTCAGAGCAAACTAAATATAACGTTCTAAAAATA
Source organism: Saprospiraceae bacterium (assembly GCA_035299145.1). Taxonomy (GTDB): domain Bacteria; phylum Bacteroidota; class Bacteroidia; order Chitinophagales; family Saprospiraceae; genus OLB9. The sequence continues at coordinate 181,043 of DATGWZ010000013.1, read as the reverse complement.
GCCTTCACCGGACATAGAGATGTACTTCAGCATGAAAAAGAACTTTTCGTAAAGAAACTAACTTGTGAATTGAATAAACTGAGGTTAGGAGGAAATGCACCAATTTTCATGTATAATGCTATGGCAGAAGGCACTGATTTATGGGCTGCGGAATGTTTGCAAAATCAAGATCACTTAGTTGTACTTGATTATGATGAAGATGACAAAATTAGAAATTTTGATAATCTGAATGTGAATATTAAGAGAGAATTTATTGGTTTATCTTATTTCTCTCAAAATTCGGAATTAAAATATACAACGATAAGGGATGTTCTTTTAAGAAATTGTAATATAATTATTGCTGCATGGGATGGATTGTTTATAGGGGAACCAGGAGGTACGTCAGATGTCATTGAGAAAGCAATATCTTCAAAAAAGCCTTTTACTTTATTTCAATTGGTGACACCAAGAGTAAAGAATCCATATCCAGTTGCAGCTTTTATAGATGATGTTGTATCTTTCAAAGATAAAAAATACAATCGAGTGCCTATAGCTTTGCATTATAGTTTTGTAAAGCTGACTTTGCCACAAAAAATTAAAGAATTTAGACCACAAAAAAGATTTTTTAAAGATTCAGTTTTTTGGACATATTTATTGCCCCTAGGTCTAATTTTCTTTACTATTACTTTGGGTTTTATAGGTTTTTTAATAGCGTATTTTGAAAGTGATAGTGGGTTTTTAAACGCTTTGTTTCGTGCTGTTAATCTACTGACATTTAATGAATCTGTGATTGATGTAAATTTTCAAAACCCTTTACTCAATATAGCAAGAATTTTGGGATTATTAACTATAGTGTCAGGTGCTAGTTTTGCTTTTTACATTGCGTTTAAAAAACAAAGAGATATTATAAAACTATTGTCTTGGCGATTTTACAATAATTTTCATGTTGTCTTTGGCCTCAATGAAAAGAGTTTTGACCTAATAAAGGATCTGCAATTTACGGAAACAAAAAATGTACTGGTCATTGATCCTCTTTGTGACGAACAATATTTATCCGAATTGACCAAAATATCAAATATGGTCATTCGCAAATTTCCTATCACATCCAAAGAACAAATGAAAAAAGCATATATCAATGAATGTAAGCATATTTTCATTTTTTCTGACAATGAGTCGGAGGCAGTCAGGTGTATTCAGGAAATAGATGCATTATTCGAGCAAAAATCCAACTTTCCTGATGTTTTCATACAGTTGAATTCTGAGCAAGCCAGAAGGTTTGTACACGATAGTGCAAGTGATGATTTGAAAAAGAAGCTGATCCCATTTGATATTTATGAAAATACAGTGAGAAGATTGTTGATGAATTATCCTATAGATCGATTTTATCAATACCCCAATCCTAACGATAAAGAAGAAGCAGTCGTTTTTGTATTGGGATACGGTCCACTTGGACAAAAAATGGTGGATTACTTGATGCGTATAGGGCATTTTGGTGATAAACATGCTTTGCGTATTCGCGTGATTTGTGAAAATGCTGCCCATGTAAAAGATCAATTTTATAAAAAACACCCACTAGCAAGAGCAAACAAAAATGATGATACCAATGTAGGAAGAGTCACTAAATATACCTGGCAAAACACAAAGCTGAGTTTTGATGAAGCTCCTATGTCTATTTACGAGTACATTCACGACCACGGTATTTTGACCAAAGAGATTTATAAACATAAAGTCGTAACAATTTATGCTTTGCATCCCGATGGTGTGCAATCTGCGAAATTATTAAATGAAATTTTACCTAGATTAGACCATCTGAAAACGGAAAGACAATGCAACTTACAGGTATTTTGCTATTACAATTTTCCAGACAAAAAGGAAGAGATCTTTTTAGAAAAAAAATTCAGAAAATTAGCTCCAAATATCTTTATTGCTTTGTTTGGCAATTTTCTGGATGAATGTACACTCAATTCTTTACAAAATAATGCTCTTGATGCATTGCCCAAAATGATCAATGCTGTGTATAACAAGATAGAACCAGTACCAACAAATGATCATCTCATCGAGAGCAAATGGCAAGAGCTCAAAGAAGAAAAAAAGATATCCAACCGTATGGCGGCTGATCATCTGTGGGTAAAAATCAGAAGTATATGGAATAAGATAGGATGGGAAAACATAGATATGGAAACATTTATTCCGCATAATCTTGATCAACTTAAAGTAAAGGGACAAGACGAAATCCTAGGAAAACTGGAACATAAAAGATGGTGTGCTGACTTACTGATGCAAAATACTATTCCTGTAGAGTACGATGCTACATCCAAAATAATCAGACAAGAACTTACTGCAAAATGGGTCAACCCATATAAAAGCAGTGTCATCGACCAGAGATACCATGTAGATCTAGTCCCATATGAATTGCTTCATGACGACGAAAAACAAAAAGATAGAGATCAGGTAGAGAAGATCCCGGAGTTTTTGAGAGCAGTGATCAAAGAAGAGAAACGTAAAACAAGTTAATATAAAACAATTATGTCAAAGAACGACCCACATGGCTTAGCCCACGCTAAAAAACTAATCAAAGAAAACTTGAAAACCCAAGCCACATTTCTTGATTTAGGAAATTGCTGATTGAGGGACTTGAGTGAATTGCCAGAGTTGTTGGAATGTTGGCATTTAGAAGAGTTAAATATAGGTCCATGGTACTGGGGTGATCAATATTTTATAAAATCAAAAAACTCTTTTGGAACAAATCAAATTGGAGATGATGGCTCAAAAGTAATTTGTGAAAATCTCAAGCAATTAATTTCTCTTAATTTATCGCATAATGAAATTGGAAATGCAGGAGCAAATTTGATTGGGCAACATCTAAAAGAGATGAAGTTTCTTTCTTTATCGAGCAATCAAATTGGAGATGATGGGGTTATGTTGATTGCCGAAAAATTAAAACAATTGACAAACTTTGGTTTATCGAATACACTAATTGGAGATAATGGAGTCAAGATAATTGCCGAGAATTTAACAACATTGACTTCTCTAAATTTATCATTAAATAAAATTGGTTATCACGGTGCAAAGGTGATTTCCGAAAATCTCAAGCAATTAGCTTCACTTAGTTTATCTGATAATGAAATTGGATACGAAGGTTCAAAGTTGATTGCAGAAAATCTAACACAGTTAACTTTTCTTAATTTGTCAAGTAATCAAATAGGTTTAATTGGTGCAAAAGTGATAGCTGAAAATTGCAAAGCCTTAACATCTCTTTCCTTAGCAGGAAATTTAATAGGAGATAGAGGAGCAATTTTGATTGGTGAAAATTGTAAAAAATTAACATATCTTGATTTAACACATAATAAAATCAGATTTGAAGGGGCGAAAGTAATAGCTGAAAATTGTAAAATGTTAACTTCACTTTTCTTATCATCTAATCAAATAGGTTTTGAAGGGGCAAGATTCATCGCTAAAAACTGTAGAGCTTTAAATTACCTTGGTTTATCTTTAAACAGAATAGGATTTGAAGGAGTAAAAATTATAGTTGACAATTGTAAATCTTTAGTATACCTGGATTTAGCAAATAATCAGGCAGGATATGAAGGAGCCAAGGTTATTGCCGAAAATTGTAGATTGTTGACTTATTTGGATTTATCTTATAATACCATTGGAGATGAAGGAGCAAAGATCATTATGGAAAATTGTAATAAATTAGAGGCATTAGCTTTATGCAGCAATAAAATAACAAATTTTTCTTATTTTCTACCTTTCCTAAAAAGCAACCCAAACATAAAGTTAATTATTGATAATAAATATGAATTTGATGGACTTAATTTATCAGATAACAAATTTATAGAACCACCAAAAGAAATCATTTATGAAGGCAAAGAAGCAATTTTAAGGTATTTCGAGAATCTCGAAAAAGAAAAAATAGTAAATCTAGATCCTTACATTAACAAAGAAGTAAAACTTATTTTAGCAGGAAACAGCAATGCAGGCAAATCCACATTAGTAAAGTATTTGACTGATGGAGTAGTTGATAAACAACTATCATCCACCCACTGGATGGAAATCAAAAACTGGGAAAATCCTTTTCCAGACAATCCTAATATTGAAAACATTCGAATTTTTGACTTTGGCGGTCAAGAGTATTATCACGATACACATCATTTGTTTTTAACAAACAATACAGCTTATCTTTTGCTGTGGGATTCAGATGGCAATGTTTATAAAGATGTAGAAGTGGAGCAAAAATCTGCAAATAGTAAAACCATCAAAAAGGTAAATATTCAATGTTTCCCATTGGAATATTGGATGGATGCTATTTCTCATTTTACTAGGTCAAAAGCTGATGATAATATTCCGCCTGAAGGGAGAGAAATTTCTAAATTCTACAGAGTTTTACCAAACGAGACGATGGAAGAAGCAGAAATAAGAATCCGCGATTTTGAAGACAAATACTATAACGGTATAAAGCCCCCGCTATTGATCTTGCAAAATAAAGTAGATATTGGCCGATCAATAAAGTTACCCATGGACAAATATGAAGAGAAATACAAGCAATTAGATATAGTAGATGCTGTCTATATAAGTTTACATAAAAATAGAAAGTTAGAAAATTTAAAACAAACAATATTAGAGCTGATCAGTGATATGAATATTGTAGGTGGTAAATTTCAAGGAACTTATGGGATTATCAGAAAAGGTTTACTACAATATTCAGGTTCATCTTCTTTATCATTCGAAGAATTTAAACAATTATGTAATGATTGGATAAAAGAAGCTGGGAATAAAGCTGGGATAGATTATTCTTCTCTTTTTTTTGCGCGCAATGATGTGCTGGACTGTACCAATGTGTTTAATTGGTTAGGATATATTTTGTTTTTCCCTGAGTCTTTAAATTTGAATAATAAAGTTTTTTTAGATCAAAAACGTATCACTGATGCAATATATAATATTCTTTTTGATGCTGAAGCAACTTCAGGAGAAATCTCAAAAAAAACAGCCAAAACAAAAGTACAACTTGAAGGACTGGAATTAAATGATATTTTTGACTTAATGCAAGAGTTTAAGATCATTTTTAAACATCCTGATCCTAATAAAAAAGATACTTATATTGCCCCATTATATCTACCAAGCCATCCAACAAAAGGCATAAGTTTTTTTCTATCATCAATGCAAAAACCAGTCTATCGCATTCAGTATTCGGGCTTTATCCACAAAAGTATCATCTTGGAGTTTTTTCAGGAATATGGTCAATATGTGCTCAAAGAGTCCAATGTCTCTCATGAAGATGTGTTTTATTACTGGCACAACGGTATTGTCGTGAAAAAGACATCAGATAATGGTAAAGAAGGTCTGGCTTTAGTCCGATTTTTTAATGGTGAGGACAAATCCGATATAGAAGGAAAAAAAGTTAGAGTACCTGCTCACATAGACATTTTCTCTCTCAAAGATGATTCTGGGGAACTGACAAACGAAATCCGAGACAAACTGACTGAAATCAACAGAGGTTGGAAAACTCAAGACATGGTGACAGCTGATGGTACATTATTTGTTCCACTGGAAGAAATCCAAAAAAACGAAAGTAATAAACAATATGTCTTCAAATACAAAGAAGACTATTTCCAACTCATCCACTTCAAACAATATCTCAAAAATACATATCCCATGAAAAAGATTTTTATCTCCTACTCCAAATCTGATGAGCATTATCGTAATGAACTCGAAAAACATCTAAATGTCCTGAAACGCAATGGTCACATAGCTACATGGCATGACAGAAAACTCCTACCCGGAGAAAAATGGGATGGCAAAATCAGACAAGAACTAAAGGATGCAGATATCATCCTGTTTTTAGTCAGTGCAGACTTTTTAGCAACAGATTATATATGGGATGTAGAATTGGGAACAGCATTGGAGAGGGATAACGATCCTAATGACGCATTAAGTGTGGTACCTATTATATTAAGAAAATGTGATTGGATGGATTCGCCTTTAGGTAAGTTTAACTCACCTGTAAAAGGTAAAGATATCAGTACAGCTATTGATAAAGATGAAGCAATATATGAAATTGTACAGGAATTGAAGAAATTGATAAAACCTAATATATGAAAAAAGTATTTATCTCGTATGCTGAACAGGATGAAGAGTTTAGAAGTCAACTTAATAATCAATTAACCGGATTTAAGCGAAGTGGACTCATCGAGTCATGGCATGATCACAAGTTAACACCTGATGTTGAATGGCAAACCAAAATTGTTAAAGAAATTGATGAAACTGATTTCTTAATATTATTAGTTAGTGCCGATTACTTAGCTACAGAAAATATTTGGGAAAGGGAACTAAAAGTGGCATTAGAAAGAGCCAATGACCCTACCGATAATATTAAGTTATTGCCCATAATCATAAGAAAATGTGATTGGCAGAATACTCCATTGGGACAGTTTAATGCCATAGATATTAGCAACAGTGTAAAAACTGACGAAGGATATCAAAAAATTGCAAGTGAATTAAAAGATTTACTACTTCAAAATATTTCAAGAAATAGTACTAAAGGATTAGCATTAGCAAGAAAACTAATTAGAGAAAACTTAAAATCAAAAGATATGTACTTAGATTTAGGTAACTGCGGTTTGGTTGATTTGAGTGAGTTGCTAGAGATATGGAATTGTACATATCTTGAAAAATTGGATTTTTCTACAAAATATGATGAAGATGGAAATAATATATCCAATAACACAGTAGCAGAAAACAGAATTTCATCAGTTCCCGAAGACATTGGTAAGCTGACAAACCTTAAAGAATTGAATCTAGCTGAAAACCCAATTGGAGATGAAGGTGTGATCATAATTTCTCAACAATTAAGAAGGCTTCAAATATTGGATATTTCTTATACGTTGGTAACTGATGAGGGTCTAATCCAAATTTGTTTAAATATCCCAAAATTAAAATTTTTAAATCTAGAACAAAATAATCTTACTGATAAGGGTATACAATATATTTTCAACCATTTAAACTATTTGGATACCTTAAATATTAGCAATAATTTCTATATAAATTTTATAATAAATATTCCTAGCAATCACATAACGGATCTTCGTGAATTTAGAGCTAATTACTGTAATATTACTGATAATGGTCTTAAATCTTTAAAAGAAAAGAGGTTGCTTGAAATTCTTCATATCAATGGTAATCAAATAACAAGTAATGGAATTAAACACATAGTACGATTGAATAATTTGAAAGAGCTTTTACTTCACAATAATTTATTAGGAGACATTGGAGTTCAATTAATTTCGACCTATTTTAGGAGATTAACCAAACTTAATCTTTCAAAGAATGAGCTTTCTGATGAAGGAGTTACTAAATTTACAAAAGAGTTATTAGAGTTGAGGCATCTGGATTTAAGCGAAAATTCGATTACTGAAAACGGTGTTATTGAATTTGCAAAGTATTTTAAAAACTTAATTTATCTTGATTTGTCAGATAATAAAATTGATAATGATGGTGCAAAAGCTATAGGAGAAAATCTGAAAGATCTTGAATACCTAAATTTAATGACTAATACACTTTCAGACGAAGGCGTGAAAAACACAGTGCTGAATCTTAGAAATTTGAAGTATGCGAACTTTTCTGATAATTATATGAACCAAATACCGAATAGTATTCTGGATAATATTGAAGCCTTAAGAAACTGGTTTGAAAGTAAAAAAGTGCCAAATAACACCATTAAAATGATCTTACTTGGCAATACAAGAGCAGGAAAATCTGAGTTAGCACACATATTAAAGGAAAATCAAAATAAGTCAGATGATAAAACAACCCATGGAATGGAACACTGGTTATGGGAAGAAAAAATAAGCCAAGATCAAACACTTCGTATAAATATTTATGATTTTGGTGGTCAGGATTACTATCATGCTACGCATCATTTGTTTTTTACCCATAATACTTTGTATGTTGTACTTTGGAATAACAATCTTCTAGATAGCCAAAATAAAGAAGAAGGCCAGCATTTTGACCCAGGCTTTTGGCTAGGGAATATTAAATATCTATTGCAAGATAAGTTTGAACAAAGCCAGATTAATGATTCTACTTCTATTTGGCTAGTGCAAAATAAAGGTGACTTATTTGAAATAAACCCTAAATCATATCCAGATTCATATTTATGTCATACCTATAAAGTGGACCCTAATGGTATTTTTTATTTAAGTTTATTAAAATTTAAAGAACAAAAAAGTGGTTGGAAGAGCGAATGGTCATACTTTAGAAGACACTTGCTTCAAAAATTGTTAAAGCTAGCTGGAGACATCGAAATTACAGAAATGTGGGCTACGATTAAAGATGAAGTTTTACCTTCCTTTCAAAATCGTGGTTACTTTATAGTTGATCATAAATATTTCTTTGACGAATGTAATGACTTTTTGGGCGTTAAAAAAGGTACTGCGGATGATTATAAATCTGCCTTAATATATTTAAATGGTTGTGGTGAAATAATTTTATTCAATGAAATTGAAAGTTTAAAAGATAAGGTAATACTGGACCCGAAGAGATTGATGAAAATTATGTATTCCATCCTGACCATACAAGCGGCAAATAATGAAGGTATAATAGAGATATCAAATGCCAATCAAATTCAAAAGAAAGAAGATATCAATTCGGATATGTATTTTTGGATTATTGAAATTCTAGAATTTTACAATATCATATTTAGCCATCCAATACATACAGATAAATACGTTGCTCCGCAGTATCTAAATGAATCACCTTACCAAGGTATCCTGAATGATCTGATTCCTGCATCAATAACAATTAAATATAACGATTTTATCCCAATGGCTATAATGGGAAAGTTTATAAGTCACTATCTAAAAGATGATACTGATGCAAAGTATTGGAAATATGGAGCTATTTTTTACTTTGGAAATTGTTATTGCATGGTTAGAATGGATCGGGATGCCAAAAAAGTGTACATACATGTTGATGAAAGAAAAACAGAACCTGCAAATTCATCATCAACAAAATCAACTTTGCAATCTAAAGAGCAAAAAAACAATTTGCTACGTGAATTTCTTGAATTTTTTAGTGTGCAGTCAAATTCAAGAATTGATAAATCGCCTAATCAAAAAGGAATACAAGAACAAGGAAGAATATATATCCAAGGCCTAGAATTATCAACCAATGATTTGGACTTTTTTAGTATTGAATTGATGATGAAGGATTTAGACCATTGTCATGGCTATCTTCCAAATAGTGCAGGAGGTTACCAACAGGTACCATCAATTTTTTATTTCCTTTTGAATAAACAATCTAAAGCCCCTAAAACCATTTTTATTTGTTATAGCCATGCGGATGTTTTACACAGAGATGAATTAGATAAACATCTCGCAGCCCTAAAAAAGCAAGGCAAAGTGGACACTTTTCATGATGGGAAAATTCTTCCTGGTCAAAAATGGGACGAAGTCATTAAAAGCAATCTTTACAAATCAGATATAGTACTTTTATTATTAAGTGTCGATTTTATGAACTCCATATACATCTGGGAGACAGAACTAACAATGGCAAAAACAGACAAAAAACTCATTATCCCTATTTTCTTAAGACATTGTGATTTTGATGGGACTGGAATTGACATCTTGCAAGGTGCACCATTTTCTAATGATAAGCCTGACCCAAAAGGTATTACTTGGATCTTAAGTAGTAATTTTAAATCAATAGATGAGGCTTATTTGAAAGTTGTGAATAGAATAAAAATGGCATTGTAATATGAAACAAAAAATATACATATCATCCACTTTTCTTGACCTTAAAGAATACAGGTCACTGATCAAATCTTTATTTGAAAATCAACTGGCTAATGCTTTTGAATTATGTAAAATAATGGAGCGTATGTGGGATGATGGGTCACAAACGCCATTTGTCGATGAATGCGTCAGAGAAGTGAAAGCTTCAGATATCTATATCTTGATTTTGGGAAATAAAGTAGGATCATTCCCTCGTGGCGAATCCAGGACTTATACAGAAATTGAATTGGATACAGCCATAATAGCTCAGAAGAAAATATTTTGTTTTCATTATAAAGACTTTGATCACAATGAAATCGATAATGCGCAAAAGCATAAGGAAGTACTTTCCAAATTTGATGGTAAGCCAACACATGTTTTTTCCAATCCATCAGAACTTAAGGCTGACTTATTGGAATGTTTGCTACCACACATAAGTAGTTCCATACAAACGAAATACAGGATTTCACAAAGTGTATATGGTTCATTAAATGAACTTCCGGATACATATTTAGGTAGAGAAGATGAAATTAAGTCTATAAGTGATTATTTTGATCAAATGGAAATATCATCATCAAGAGAAGTATGTGTAGTTGGTGAAGGTGGCCTTGGCAAAACTTCTTTGATTACAAAGTATTTACTAGACTACCAGTACAAATACAAATATTTCATTTTTCTTTTTTGTGAAAATGGTATAATGCCTGAATTAGAAAAAATGGCAATGCTTCGTTTGGAAAATTATGACAAACTCAATGAAACAGAAAGGATCGGTGAAATGGTGACTTATCTCAACAATTTAGTATTGGAAGACAGGGGGATTATTTTATTTGATAACGTGAATGTCGAAGCACATTGGAAAGATTTTAAAAAGTATTACGGATTACTTGCCTGGGATAAATTGGTATCGTCTAGAACAAAATTTCTTACTAAACACGAAATAGACCTTCAACCATTACCGGAGCACCATGCATTAGATTTATTTTACACCTATTATTCACATGAAGATAGACCGTCCACAGAACGAATAGTCAAACAACTCCTTTCAGGAATGTTTTACAACACGCTACTGATTGAGATATTTGCAAAGGTTTTAGATCAGCATTACGGTCTGTTTGAGGAAGGGATGGTTATTTTTATTGAAAAATTTAAAGAAAAAGGTTTATTTAGCTCGATTGAAAATGATTATACTTTAGAAACAAAATACAGTAAAAACATTCACAGATATGATGTGGACAAAGTCAGTGAAATATTAAGTGTCATGTATGATGTTTCAGGTTTAACTGCTGATCAGAAAATCATCTTGCAAGCGCTGGCATTGTTTCCTACTTCAAAACATAAATTAGCAACAGTAATAGATATTTTTAATCCCTTAGACAAAGTAGCATTTTACAACCAATTAAAAACCCTTTCTGCATGGATAACTATTGACAATACTCATTTCTCAATGAAAGATTTAGTCCAAGAAATGTTATTGCATAGTTGCGAAGGGAAGTTTAATAAATTTCAGAATGAAATCCTGCACACTTTAAGAGATAAAATTGATGAATCTGTTACTGATATACCCAAAATTATTCAATTCTATTTTCCTGTAACACAAGGTGTTTTAAAAAATGCATGTAGAGTATACCCAAATATGACACCAATCATGTTTGAATTAACTCAAAATATCAATGATTTTGAAAATGATGTATTAACTGGCGGATCAGATGCTGAATCAAAATATCAAAATTTTAAACTGTATATAGAAACTTTAGAAGAAGGAAAAGGTCATCTTGTTCATTTATCAAACATATATGAAACATTTGTTGATATTTGTAAAAGTTTAGGCAAATATGATGAAGCCATTGAGTACCAAAAATGGCTAGTAGAGATCGAAAAGAAAGACATTAAAGATTTGAAACACTATGCTTCAACGCTTAAAAAACTTGTTTCAATTTACGAATTAAAATTTGATTAATATGGATTTTAAAATAGCAGAACAGCTTTATAATGATTCAAAATACGAAGATGCATTGTCAGCTTTTGAAAAAATTTCACTCCAAGAAGAAAATAATATTGAAGCTTGGGCATATAAGGCCTTCTGCCTGTTGAAATTGAAAAAGCTGGAGCAAGCAGAAGAATTGATTGATTCATTTGAACAAAAAAATGGTGTTCATTATTTGTACTATACAGCTAAAGGATGGTTGCTTTCAGATAAAGGCGATTTCTTAGAATCTATTTTTGTCCTAAATAAAGGAATTGAGTTAAATGATAATTATTTTAGACTTTATCATTTGAGAGGATTTAATCACCAGGATTTGAATGACCACGAAAAAGCAATCAATGATTACTCAAAAGTTATAGAACTGAATCCTGATTATATTTATGCTTGGAATAATCGAGGTTCGTCTCTTGATAATTTAAAAATGTACGAAGAAGCAATTAAAGATTTCACAAGAGCCATTGAAATAGATACAAATTATGTTGATGCTTGGAATAATCGTGGGTATACATATTACAACTTAAAAAAGTTTGAAGAAGCCATACGAGATTACACAAGAGCCATTGAAATAGATCCTAACTATGTATATGCATGGAATAATCGGGGGAATTCATATTTTTACTTAAAGATGTATAAAGAAGCCATACGAGATTACACAAGAGCCATTGAAATCAATCCAAATGATGTGGATGCCTGGCATAATCGAGGAAGTTCATATGTTAGCTTAAAGATGTATCAAGAAGCCATACAAGATTACTCAAGAGCCATTGAAATCGATCCAAATTATGTGAATGCCTGGCATAATCGAGGAAATTCATATTATGATTTAAAAAGATATGAAGAAGCTATAAATAATTTTAACAAAGCACTTGAAATTGACCCAAATAATGATGTTGTTTTGAATAAACTTGGAAACGCATTCTTTAATAGCAATAATTACGACAAAGCGTTGGAAGTCTGTATTAAAGTTTTAAAGATTAATCCTAAGAGTGCAAATGCATTTAATGTCATAGGATGTGTAAATTGCAAGATAGAAAAATACGACATTTCAATAGATAATTTTACTAAAGCTTTAGAGATTGAATCAAATTATGCAAATGCATGGAATAATAGAGGAAAAGCTTATATTGAGTTGGAAAAATATGAAGAAGCTTTAAATGATTATACCATTGCAATTGAGATTGACCCAAATTATGCACAGGCTTATTATAATAGAGGAGAAACGTACAGAAAGTTGGAAAAATATGAAGAAGCTTTAAAAGATTATACCATTGCAATTGAGATTGACCCAAATTATGCAAATGCTTATCATAGCAGAGGAGAAACGTACACAAAGTTGGAAAAATACAAAGAAGCTTTAGAAGATTACACCATATCAATAGACACTAATCCACTTATTTTGATTTTTTGGTATTCTCGTGCTATGACCTACAAAACTTTAAAGAAATATGAAGAAGCTATTAATGATTTCACTAAGGTAATTCAAATAAATTCTAAATTTGAAATGGCATATCGGCACAGAGGATTAGTGTTCATCAATTTAGAAAAATACCAAGAAGGTGTTAGCGACTTTAGTAAAGCAATTGAAATTAATCCTAAATATGATGTTGTATGGCTTAATAGAGGACAAGCTTACAATAGGTTAAAAAGATATGAAGATGCTATAAGTGACTTTAATATTGCAATAGAATTAGATTATTCTGATACAGATGCTTGGGTTGGTCGGTCTGTTTCCTACTTATATTTAGAAAGATATGAAGATGGTTTGAGAGATATGACTTTTGCATTAAAATTAGATCCAAAAAATGCAGGTAGGTGGGTCTCAAGAGGGTTAATATGGTTGGTTTTAAAAAAATATGAAGATGCCTTAAGTGATTATACAACTTCAATAAGTTTGGACCCTTACAATAAGCTTGCATGGTTAAGTCGAGGAAATCTTTATTTTGACTTATTCAATTATCAAAATGCAATTGACGACTACGAAAAAGTTATCTCATTATACGAAACTATGTAGGTTTACAAAGAGACAACCAAAATTTACAATATAAATCCATGGTAAAAATACATTACTGGCATCCAAACACTTCTGATAAAGTAGTTTTTAAAAAAGATAAAAACGACTATGGCCATATAGCTATTTCTGCGGAGTATGAAGGAACAGTGGCATATTTAAGTTTGTATCCGCATACCAATTTACCCTTAGGTAGTTTGATAATGCCTTGGATATATGTTAATGCAGATTTCAAATCTTATGAAGAACACCTGTTTATCATGGAGTCTGACAGTATTAAGTCCAAATATTATTTATTTATTTATTTATTTATTTCGTATTTAAAAAAGTGAAATTAACAGCTAATCATTAAAAAATAATTTCTTGAATTCAGACTCATCAATTTCTTGATCTTTTAATTTTAATTTTAACACGTTTAAAACATACTCGTAAAAGTCATGGAGCTCTTTCTTTCCATCAATTTGTTTAACATCGAGATATAAGTTATTATTGATATCAAATTGCTCAATTTTATTACTTTTAATTAAAAATGTCAAAATCGATCTATAATTCTTATCATATTCCTTTAAAGTGTCAATCAAAACTTGTTTTTCAATCTTTTGCATACTCAAACTTTCAATAAACATAAAAATGTTTTGGATTATGCTAAAATCGTTTGGCAGAGTAATTTCAGCAAATGATTTTGTTTCAAGGAAATTTTTATAATATTGCAGAGAATTTTTTATCGGAAATTCTATATTATTTATCATTTTTAGATCTTTACTTTTTAAAGCGTTAACTTTAAAAACATACAAGTCTTTATTTCCATCTTTGTTTATTTTTGAATCATCTAGATACAAACCGTAATTTGTATCTTTTAATAAAGCAGCAAAAAATTTCCAAGACAAAGCAAACCCAAATTCAGAATTTTCAATAAATGGATAAATGCTTTTTACAATTTGAGTGAAAGCGTCAAAAGGTATACCACGATTGGTATCAAATTCCTTATTTTTAATATTTTCAATTTTCTCTATTATATCAATTACATAGTTCTTAATATCTTCCACATCATATCGCCCTTTAGTTTTTAATTTATTGGCACTCAGGTTATTAATAATCATTTCTCTTGATGAATTATATTTTTCGTATTTAAGAGTATTTTTATCTTTGGATAATATAAGGCGATTAGGTTTAATTATATCTTTTTGAATGTTTTCTTTATATTCTTCAATTTCTCGAATTCTATCTGTAGTCCTGATATTAATTAAACATTGATTAAGAAATTTTTCCACACTTTCTTTCAATTGGATTTCATCAATTATTTCTGCGTAAAAAGTATTAATTCTTTTTAACTGTGAAAAATAATCATATAATCTTATTAACTCGGATCCTTTTCTATTGATGTCTTCTAAATCTTTATAAATATATCTTTCTGATGGGATTTTTGATAAATGTATTTTTACCTCTTTGTCATTGTCTAACAAGAATTTTATTTCTTGTTGTGTTCCGCTTTCTCTATTTTCATCTCCTCCAATTTTTTCTTTAAAAATAGCTATTCCAATATCACATTTACTGACTACCTGCTCATTAATTCCACTTTGTGTTTCACCTTTTGCTGAGGCTAAGTAATATTTTTCATAAGTAATGGGATTTAAGAAATAAATATCATTGAAATCAGAAAATCTTGCATTGAAATCAAAAATAGTTTGTTCAACTATTTTTCTTTCTAATTTACAATCATCTGGTGATGAGATTAATACATTAATTATGTTTGCTTTAGTTCTCATATAAAATATATAAATTTGTTGAAAATTAACTAATCCTCATCTCAAACTCCCTCATTCCCAAAAACTCAATCCTAAATTCAAAACCTTCTTTTACTACTTTATTACCACGTTCTTTAAGCAAGGCTTTCATAACCTTTCTAAAATTTCTCTTCTCTTTCTCGGACAAAAGTTCTCTTATATCCGAATCTTGAGTAGCAAATTCTATAGCATCTATGGATGCACCTAATACAGTTGGGAAATCATAAATCTCCATAATATCACTGGTTTCATCATAATCAGACTTAATATATACCGTACAAGGTCTTCCAAGTTTTGATTTAAAGTTTACACTTTTTAGTTTACCTCCTTCTTTAACATATTTTTCAAAAGCCTCATATCGTGTTTCTATAAGGTTGTCAGGCTCTATGATATAAAAAATAACCAGTTTCTTAGAGAGGAGTTTATCAGTAATTTCTTCAGGTCTCACGAAGATATCAGTATTATCAATATCAAACAATAAGGATTTGAAGGTTTTTACCATTCTTTCTATAAAATTCGTGTAATACCCATGCGCTTGTGATGTAGATGGGAGAAAGCCAAAAGACACTTCACTAAAGGTTTCTTTGAATCGTTGTTCGATTGATTTTACCTTATACTCTAATATTTGATCTAACTCAGCAAGGAGTCTTTCTTTATTTCCATCTTTTAAGTACTGGGCATAATTACCGTTAAATGTTTCAATAATTATCTTGAAATGGGAAGCAAGGTCAGATTCCTCCTTCCCTACGGTATCTTTAAGATCTGTAAAAAATAAGTCAATAAAATCTTGTACATCTTCATGATAAAGGATGACACTATTTTTAGCTCCTAGTCTCCCTAGAAAAAGACCAAACTCAAAAATGACATTGTGCTTGGTAGCCATTGCATTGGCTGTCTTAGTGGTGCCTTCAATGATTCTAGTCTGAGCAATTACTTTTTCATCAGGCACAAATAGAAAAATGGCAAAATCATAAATGTCCGTAAAGTTTTTAAGTTGTTCGGCTATGGTAAGTTCACGGCCTTCTTTATCTGTTTTATTGAACACACTCATTTTCCAGGTGTCCACTTCAAAATCAGTAGAAAATTTGCTTTTTATAGTTTCTGCAAGAAAATAGGACTCAGATGAGCTTCCGATAAATATAGATGGTTTTATTTTTTTTGCTTCTATATCTTTGACAAGCTTACTTTCTCCAAATTCAGTTGGTACTGTTGGTAGATGGTCTTTTACTTGGGTTGCCTTACTCATGGAATGGTACTTTGTTCAAAATAGTTTAACGAAGACTTATATAAAGTTTTATTTTCTTCATGTTTTACTTTGTAGTTTAGAAAAAGGTTTTTAGCCCTTTCGTAAACATCTTTAACTTCATCTGTAGAAAGAAATTTTGCAAGGATTTTTTCTGGATCACTATTCAAAAATTGTTTATATTTATCATCCAATATTAGTGAGATTTCATCTTTTGACTGCCAGACTTCTACCCTCCTTGGATATGGAGCAAATCCACCTACTGGTCTTGTATCAATGGCTAATCTTTCGAATGCATGACTATAATCAACATCTCGTTGTCCATAGACTAATCTTTTGACAGCAGTCATGGTGATCATTCCTGCACACATGATGCATGGTTCTAAGGTGGAATACATGGTGAAGTCCTTAAGGTTAAAGCCTTTGTTTTTTTCAAGATATTGGGTGATGGCTCTGACTTCACCGTGTTGTGTAGCATTGTCTGTAGAGTTAATACAATTTAGTCCATGATAAACTGGCATGTCATTCTTATCTACCAAAACACAACCAATGTTGTATCCCCTCCGTTGATTACGAGGCACATCATCATCTTGCCAGTCTGAATATACTAATGCGTAAGCGAGTAATGTGAAAATTTCATCCCTTTCTATTTGTATATTACTCAACTCTTTAGTTTGCATAATCGGACTTAAAATTTCATTTTTTAATTTTTGTGTATTGTGGCAAGAACTGAAAATTAATAAAATGGAGAACAGAAATACTTTCATTATTAATATTTTAAACATTTTAACTCTTTGAATGATAGAAACATTCTTCAAATCTTTTTTTCAATACTTTTTATCTTATCCTTCTTCTGAGTTTTATTGAATTGCAATATTCTAAAATTCATTTTGCGCCCTTGTTCAAATTTATACAAATGTAACATTACAACATTCATTTTTTTAATCTTTTGTTAAAAAATTTTGATTTTTTCACCTAAATTTATACTTGATTTATTGTAGTTATATGTATTATGTTTTAAGTTAATTAGATACTTTGAAGATATTAAAAATAGGCCACCTATATTATTTGGAATATACAACTATATATGCTGTAGTGAACATATAAGATATTAATAAAATGAGCGTATAAAATCACTTTTTTCCTTTGTAACATCGGGGTGTTTCTTTGCAACATCTGCGTGTTCCTTTATAGCATCGCAATGTTTCTTTGCAACGTCGCGATGTTTCTTTGCAACATCAGCGTGTTTCTTTGCAACATCGCAATGTTTCTTTGCAACATCGGGGTGTTTCTTTGCAACGCTTGAGTGTTTCTTTGCAACATCGGCGTGTTTCTTTGTAACGTCGCAATGTTTCTTTGCAATGTCGCAGTGTTTCTTTGCACCGATACGGTTCTTACATGCAGTAAATCTCCGCATATATGCAGCATATCACCGCTTACATGCAGCATCTCACTGCTTACATACAGCATATCACTGCTTGCATGCAGCGGATCACCGCTTACATGCAGCGTATCACCGCTTGCATACAGCATATCACTGCTTGTATACAGCATATCACCACTTGTATATAGCATATCACCACGTGAATGCAGTCTATCACTGCTTGCATGCAGCATATCACCACGTGAATGCAGTCTATCACTGCGTGTATGCAGCCTATCACTAAAGGTTTTAGAATTGTATGTGTAGGAAATATCGTTTTATAGCGATTGATTCATTAAGATAAAGATATTTTGGGTGACTAGTTCGTAAAAATAATAGTTTTCTGTGTAGTAGTTGATTATTGAGTCATTCTATAAAATAAAAGTGCCCCCACTATAAGTTCGCGCAAACAACAGTGGAGGCACAAAAAATTACAAACCAATCTGCAAATTAGTTTGTAGACATTGGTAATGTGGAAGCACGTTTCATGTATGTTCGTTTTCTTTCACTCGTCTTCGTACCGCCTGCAGCTACGTACTCGTCCGAATTTTTGCCATACTTAACACCTACAGCAGCAAGGATTCTCGCTCTGTAATCCCTGATTTCCGTCTCTTTGTCTTTCATAAAGACTAATTTGGCATCAATGCTAGAAATGGTTGTGTTGTATTCAGCTTCCAATTGAGCTAAATCATTGACAGCCTTTTCATAAGTCTCAAAGTTGAATCCTACACCCAAATCTGGAAGTGGTTGGATTGCTTTAAGTCTCTCTAATCTACGGCGCGCATCTTTTAATGCACTTGAACTCCTAGTGGGTCTCATACTACAAAATTTAATAAATGAACAAAATACATACCGATCACTGCTTGTTTATCCTCGTTAGTGTTCTCTACGAGCTGTGTTTGATTGAAATAATTCATTTAATACTACATTAAATGGTTAATAAAAAAACTGCCACACAATAAGATACATCCCTGCCGGCAGTGTTGACGGAGAGTAAATTTAATTTTGGGCGATGAAGGGTTAAATGGATCTCGTAATATTTTCTTTGACTTTCTCAAAAAACGGGATTGTATCTAATCTCGGTATACAATCAATTGCCGCGTTACATCTCGAACGCTTTTTAAACGGCAAAACAAAAATAAGCAAATTCAACATATTTTTTACTCGAAATGAATCTCAGAGCTTGACAAAATGTGGATAACTCTACAACTCATTAAACATCAATTATATAAATCAAAAAATAAAATCAATATATGTGGATAAGTTTTTATATGAATTGTAATTTATTTATAATATATAAGATATAAATTACAATAATTTGTAAGATGACTCGTATGTAAACGTTTGTTTGTAGTATATATCGGAGTGTATTTTGTTTGATTTGTGTTTGAAAGTGTGAGTAGATAGGGTAGGGGATGGTTTAAAATGATGTGTTTATAGATAATATAGTAGTAAAGGCAATGGAAATGTGATTGTCATTGATATTTAAATATTACTCGTAATCAACTGAAATCCCATCACAAATTACCCAAATAGTAATTCTATTTCCTTAGTCCTATGTTCAGAGTATAACTTTTGTTATACGTTTTTGTACTGATAATTATAAATAATGCAAAATAATAGTGGATTAATGCTTTGATATAACAAAAGTTATATTTACTATTTGCTTGTTTGTGCTTAATTTTGTATTGTTATTTGTAATCATCTATTAAATCATCCTGAAATGGCAAAATCAAAATCCAAAAAATCAAAAAAGGAAGTCCTTAAATCTTTGAGAGAATTTATTCGATCCAAAGGACATGATTATCTAAAAGATGGTAATATTTCATCAATCGGTGTAGGGTACAAAATCAAAGATGGCAAAAGGACGGATGAACTTACCATTCAATTTACCGTAGACGCAAAACTGGAAGCAGATCAACTCGAAGCAGCAGGTACTAGTATGATTCCTGAATCTATTGAGGTAGATGGCATGATCATTCCTACTGACGTATTGCAGAGGACTTACAATCTGTCTTACACTATTGTAGAAGACGTAGTACCGAATAATCGTAAGATAAAAATAGATCCGATACGTCCTGGGGTCAGTATTTCAAATGTCCATGGTACAGCTGGGACACTCGGATGTATTGTATATGATAGAGTGACTGAAACGCCATATATTCTCAGCAATTGGCACGTTTTACATGGCAGTCAGGGCAATATTGGTGATCCAATAGTTCAGCCAGGTCCATTGGATGACAACAGGATTCACTTGAATAGTTGTGGACAATTGGTCAGGTCATATCTTGGTATTGCAGGTGACTGTGCATTATCTTCTATAGAAAATCGTGCTTACCGCGAAGACATTCTACAGTTGAATACACCGGTGAAAGATATCAGTGATCCAGAGTTGGACGATAAGGTAGTGAAAAGTGGGCGTACGACCGAAGTCACTTATGGCATCGTAGTCCGAACAGATGTGATCACTAAAATTAATTATGGTGGTATGACTGGTGTAAAAGAGATAGGCTGTTTTGAAATAGGCGTAGACAGTACAAGACCACCATCAGGAGGAGAAATATCAGAAGGTGGGGATTCAGGTTCTGTTTGGATGATTTTGAAATCAGATAATAAACCGTCAAACATCATGGCGGGCCTACATTTCGCTGGTGAAGGTCCTGCAAATCCTTTGGAGTACGCTTTGGCTTGCTACCCTAAGTCTGTTTTTGAAAAACTAGGAATCAAAACTTCCAAAACAATCGTAACTACACCCAATGCTGGTAAGGCTTATAATTCTGATTTTCTAGGTGTGAAAGTAGAAACACCAAAACTAGATGTGGCAAGTGTAGCCTACAAATTAAATGGGTCTGAAGTCATCGATTATACACATTTTTCATTAGCCCTGCACAAGACTAGAAAGATGGCTATTTGGGTTGCATGGAACATCGATGGTGGTAGCATCAAGAAACTAAGTAGATCCAATATTTCCTTTAAGACGGATCCTAGAATTCCGAGTAAGTACCAAGCTGGTGAGTCTCTATACTCCAATAATGATCTAGATCGAGGTCATATAGCCAGACGTGCTGATTTATTATGGGGTAGCTTAGAAGATGCGAAAAAAGCAAATATAGATTCATTTTTCTTTACCAACATTGCCCCACAAATGAATGATTTTAACCAAAGTGGACTAGGTGGTATATGGGGCGCATTGGAAGATGCTGTATTCCGAGATGTAGACGTGGATGATCTAAAGATAAGTATGATAGGTGGTCCTGTATTTAATGAAGATGATCGTACTTACCGTAAATTAAAAATACCAAGAGAGTTTTACAAAGTTTTATTTTACAAAGTAAATGACGAATTAAAATCCAAGGCTTTTTTACTAACACAAAACCTTGAAGATTTAGAAACCCTAGAATTACAGGCCTTCAAAGTATATGAAGTCACACTTTCGGAATTGGAACTCAGATGCAAATTCCGTTTTGCTGAATCCTTAAAATCAACCATGCTAGAAGCCGTTTTGGAAGGCAGCCGTTTAAGACTTCCGATCACGTCATTAGACGACGTCTCTTGGTAATCATCATTATAAAGAAGATACTTTTGTAGCGATTCTATTTTTGACAGTAAGATAATCTCCCATACATGATGGCATCTTCCAAAGTAATTTTGGAAGGTGCCTTTTATTATCCAGTCTCGTCAGGGACAAAATATCGGTAGCAAATAATCAAAATACAATCTCCTAAGTGCCTTTAGGTACAAAACAATTAATTAACAAAATCAGCGAGAATTAGCGTCAAATCAATTCCTAAATTAATTAGCGAAATCTACGAAAATTAGCTTCAAAGGATAATCAAAAAAAGAGTAAAATCTACAAGATTTAGTGTTAAAATAATATTTTATTTGACATGATGTTATCACTCGACAATATGACATTAACTCAATAACCATTAAGAATACAGCACTACGCCACTACAAAATGGTGATTAGACATTTTTACGAGAAGAATTGCAGGACTACGTCTCTTTAAAAATAGTTGTTTTTTGGGACAATCAAAAAAAAGAGCGTATCTCTAACATCTTTGATAACCATTTTTTTGAAAATTAACGAATTCTTGTGGGGATAAATCGACCATTATGCTGAGCAAAGCGAAGACTGATTAGCGATTGCTTTTGGTTATGACTTAATTTGATTCTAGAGTTGTCACATTTGATTCGCCATTACGTTACCTGAATTGTAGCTGTGTTCTAATTTACCAAACTATTAATCCTTTTTCTTTTACTTGTTTTAAAAAAAATCTCTTTCTATGCCGCTTTTAAATTTAGCTAATTTGTTTCTTGATACCTTAATGACTAAGATTGCCAATTAAGCTTAATAATCAAGTAGCTATATCTCTGACCGAGGTGGCTGATGCCAATTGAATAAATATCAAAGAAACCTATGCATCTAAGTATTGCTCCCTTTGCGATGTTTATCAGATTGATAACCTTGAATTATTTTATCTCATCCTTTCTTTTCTATAAATTCGTGATATAACTTGACTGTATTGGCCTATCTTTCTTGATGACATGGTGGATTTAGTTTGCACTCCACAAGATAGGGACATTACTGCCATTTCAAGTCCTTTTATTTATTTTGGACAGGTGAGTTTTTGAATGAAAAAGATTGCCGCCTTAACTGTTTTCATTCATCAGTTTGGATGGTTTTATAAAAAAATGTATGACGCAAAAGTGTGTTTAACCTGGTTTATGCATTAGAATTCGTAATGAGAAGATAAATTGCAATAAATCAGCAACTTAGATTCGAAAATCATAGCACTGCTATGGTTACAGAAGATAAGTTGTCCGCCTCGGCGGATTCTGATTTGCAGCAAGTCAGCTTCGTAATAGATTTTATAATGCATAATTCAGGTTTAAGATGAATTGCAATAGGTAAAAAAGCCTGTTTTTAAAAACCCGCTATAAAGCGCTTATTTAGGTCTCATTTATTATGTTATCTTTGTATTGTCAAAAATAATTTGGCATAACTAAATTTAGATTTTAAAATCACTGTTTCAGATAAATAATAAACATACTCTTAGCTAAAATGTACAATTAACCAATTTTATAACTTTCAAATACAATAACACAATGGGACAAGTAAACATTACTATTACCGTCGATACCGAACTACTTAAATCTTTATCTACAGGCCCAAATAATATTTACGGAGAACCTCCAGTAGGCAATAACACATGGTGTACTATAGCTCAAGAAGGAGGAACAACTATTCCTGAAGATCCGTCTACACTTACAAATCCGTGCGATTTAGAAAGTACAGTTTACAAAGATGATTTTGTAACATTTTATGGCATCGCCAAAACCGTCCCAGGTGGAGAACTTCAACCCGTTATTAACATTACTCAAATAGATTTAGTGAATATCCCAGAAGGATCATTTGGTAAGCAAGAGGTATCGTTTCCTAATCAAAATGGCGTTCCATCAGGAAGTATTGTTACTATGCAAGCAAAGAATTATTTTAATTTAGAAAATTCTTATAATATACATTTTTCAATAAGTTATAAGTGTAGGATTATTGACCCTAAAATTAAGATTACACATCCTATCAAATAACCTTTGCTATTGACTTATTAACGTAGGTGAGTTTTTAAACTTTTTTATGATAATACACTATTTTCAATATATATTGATTAAAAATAAAACCTGCCTTACCGTAGGTTTTTTTTTATTTTTGTTACAAGGCATTTACTGCCAGCAACAAAGCCATTTAGATAGTCTGGTATCGTTATATGAAACGGGTAAATTTAAACAACAGGATAAACTATCCATATTAAAAAAAATTGTCGATAATTTTAATGATCCTGAAAAAATACTGGCATATAGCAATATACTCATTTTGGAAGCACAGAAGGAGGATTCTATTGGCTATGTTTATCAAGGTCTAACGAAAAAAGGATATGCATTTCAACTTAAAAGTGACTATAGCAAAGCATTGGAAAGTTATTTTGATGCAGCAAAAATTGTAAATCGTGGACTGCAGACGGGGGCTTTATATATCAACATTGCAGATGTTTACTCCAATTTGAACAAACACAACAATGCAGTAGATTACTACCAGAAAGCCATTGCCATTTTAAAAAGTGAAAATGATTCTTTAATGTTGGCATCAGCATACTATAATTTAGGTGATGAGTATTTGAATGCCAGTAACCTTAGCGCTGCGCTTTCATTCACAAAGCAAGCGCAAGCGATATTCATAAAGATAAATGATCTAGGAAATCAAGCCTATTGCCTTGGCAGCTTAGGAATGATCTATGGAAGAAAAGATAATTATTTACTGGCTGAATTCAACTTGAATAAGTCCATAGAATTATTAGAATCATTAAATGAATACGCAGCTATATGCGAATTTATTTTATCAATGTCCGATATCAAACATGAAAAAAAAGAGTACGAAGCTGCAAAAAAGTATGCCTTAAGAAGCCTGAAATTGGCTCAAAAATATGGCCTTAAAAAAAGCATCAGCAGTGCAAATCTCACGCTTTCTAATCTGTTTGAAAAAACTGGCAATCAACAAAAAGCCTTGACCTACTACAAAGATTTTGTGGCGTATCGGGATAGTGTATACAATCTTGAATCTGTTCAAAAAGTGGCTGATCTTCATACCGATTTTGAAATATCCAAAAAACAAAAAGAAGTGGATCTGTTGGCCACCCGCAATAAACTGCGTATAGCCGAAAGAAATGGCTTTGTATTTGCATCTTTGCTATTAGCGGTGTTACTGATGATTAGTGTTTATTATTATTCACAAAGAGCAAAACGCAACAAGCTATTGGTTGCCCAAAAAATGCAAGAAGCAGAAATAATACATCAGAAAAATTTAATGCAATCTGTCATTACCTCGCAGGAAGCCGAACGCAAGCGCATTGGCATGGACTTGCATGATGAAGTAGGCGCGGCACTTTCAACCTTGAGGATAAAAATAGGTCGCAACGCAGATAAAGAACCATCTGATCATGATGTTACGGCTCAGTATAAAGTAGATATCGACAAGATAATTGCCAATATGAGGAATATCTCCCATGCCCTGTCGCCTCGTATTTCTGGCAGTTTTGGGTTTTATGATGCCATTCATGAACTTGCGGATGGTGTAAACCGCTCAGGAAATGTCAACATGACTGTGGACTTTGATGAAAGTAAAATGCCTTTCTTTACAAACGAACATGTACCCATGGCCCTATATCGGGTAATCGCTGAATTGCTTAACAATACCCTGAAACATGCGCAGGCAAATCATATTCAACTTGTAGTGGAAGTTACAGACGAGATTATGAAAATTGATTATTCGGATGATGGCATTGGTATACAACAAAAAGAAGGACGGCCTTCAAATGGCATAGGTATGCAGAATATTGAAAGCCGTCTAGGCATCATCAATGCTGATTGGCAAATAGTAGCCCCGCAAAATGGTGGGTATGGTGTGATTATTTCAGTTCCATTAAAATGAAGCAACATGCAAAACAAAATTAACATAGCGCTGGCAGATGATCAGGTTCTTTTTAGAGAGGGAATCGCTTCATTGATAAAAAATGAAGAAGGTTTTTCATTGGTGATGGAAGCAGACAATGGTCTTGATTTTCTAGCTAAATTACAAGTTGCAAATGAGCTGCCTGATATCCTATTGATGGATATGGAAATGCCAGGAATGGATGGCATGCAGCTAAATGATGAACTGCGAAAAAAATTCCCTTCTATAAAGGTGATTGTACTTTCTGTACATGCCAGAGAACGATTGATCGCAAGAATGATTCAGGCAGGCGCAAGTGGCTATTTATTAAAAAATTGCAATAAGGAAGAACTGCTGAATGCCATCCGCAATGTATTTAATAACGGATTTTATATTACACCTGATGTGTTAAAAGCCCTACAGTCTCCTACTGCCAATGCTAAAGGCGTCCTGAAAGTACAGTCTATTCCTATAGAATTATCTCAAAGAGAAATAGAAGTACTTAAACTTATTTGTGAAGAGTACAGCAATATAGAAATTGCCGAAAAATTATTCAAAAGTGTCCGAACTGTTGATGGTCATCGCAATAATTTACTAGCTAAAACCAGTTGCCATAATACGGCTGGACTAGTTTTGTTTGCCGTTAAACATCGAATATTTGAAGTACTGTTTTAAGTTTATAGCGCTATTTTTTCTTTCAAATGATGTATGTCTTTTTTTAAGTATAAGAGGTCTGTTGTATCTTGACACATCTAATTTTTTATTGTGCGATCAGCAAGCCTTCAATTGAAAAGACTAGAAATTAACATCAGCTTGTTTTTTCGTACATCAAATAATCATGGAATAATGGTTCCCATTTTTTTAAAACACGTTAAATCGGGCTTAAATCTTACTTCTTAACGTAGGCTTTTCTACCTGTTTTACAATAGGGGTTGTTTTGCGCTTTAATACGGGTCTGCATGACAGTACCTTTGTGTTGTTAATAATAACAGTATATTCAAATATTTTCTAAACACTTAAAATCATATGCATCATGAAAACAATGGTCACGTTAAATCTTTTTATTGCCTTTTGCTTCTTTGGAACTTTAATGTCTGCACAACGAAATGTTATTTGGATTGGCGGTACTCCTGGTCAGGAATCGGATTGGTTTTGTAATAAAAACTGGAGCAATGCCCATGTGCCAGATGAATTTACCAATGTTTACATTATCAACGTGTCTTCATCGACATTTCATTATCCTGTGATTAAATCAAAAGAAGCTACCGCGCTTTCAATTTCTATCGTATCTGAAGGAATATTAACCATAGAAAAATCTGGTACCTTATCAGTCATAGAGACCATCATTGTTCAGAACAATAAGTCCATTATTAACCGTGGAAAATTGATTGTAGAAAGCCAAGAGCTAAAATCTGAATTTGTTTTTGAAACAATATCGCAACATAAATAATTCAATTTTAGTGGAGCAGACCTTATTTAATTAAACGACCTGTCCATACAGGGATTTAAAATGGGGGCGCCTTCCGAAAAGCCTTATGAGTTTCTTTGTTAAAAAAGATGCTTAGTGCGAAGATTTAAAATCAACCGATAAACTGATTTATACCAGAGACATTGGCTATTATGGAAAAGACTATTTTATCATAAGGCGACTTAACAGTTGTAAAAGGTATATTTGACAATAACTATAAGCCCATCATCACACCATGAGAAGAAAAATTTTTTCAGTGGTAGTTGAAAATGCTCAAAAAAGAGCAGCAGGACTGCGAAGTATTAGTGCCGACTTAGATCTCGGCAATGGTCTAACCCTCAAAGTTTATGAGACAGAAACCGAAGCTCTGGGCGGGCTAGTAAATGAGTACAATGAGATACTCGCCGGACTCGATGCCAAAATTCTGGTGATCAGAGATATGGAGAGGAAGCTCAGAGATTTGTCGGAGCGAATGCTCGAAGGTGTGTCTGCACGATTCACAAAAAATAGTGAAGAGTACAGTCGCGCAGGAGGTATCCGTAAGGTGGATAGAAAACGTCCTATAAGACGTCAGCGTCCAATGTCTAATCCGTAAGAAATGGTCTAGAAGAGTGAGAACACGCTGATAAGATCATTTAAAAACAATGAAGATAGGCCCACTTTTGATGGTGGGCCTGTTTTTTTATGATCATGGTTATTTGATGTCCATGACTTATAAATATCTTTAAAGTTTAATGCATATTCTGAGTTAAAACGACAAAGCTCTATAAAAACAAAAGAGACCATCTTTTTAGACAGCCTCTTTTATTTAAGTTATGTTAAATTTGATTTTAAATGTTTTGGCAAAATTTGTTTAATCCTTATTAACTACAGTTTTACCAATGACTTTAAACATACTTAGGTCTTGCACACTAATAAGATCATTATTAGAAGGATTATTGCTTTCGCGTAGATCTATATCTTTAAAAACGACAGTTTTATCATTGGTGATGACTATACCAGCATTCATACCAAAAGAAGTAAAATCCACTCTAATTTCTGGTCTGTTATTGATATCTAAACCCACGAAGGTTAAGCTTTTATTGATTATCAATGGTTCATTAAGAGTTGTTACATTAATGGGAATAGGTGCTGTTTGGTCATAAGTTATGACATCTCCGTCATGCGCGCAAGCAATTACATTCCGTAAAGTGCTATACCCAGCATTACCTGAATCTTTGACTACAAGTCCTTCTGGAGTACCTGTGGATGTGCCTTGTAATAAAACCACAAGACTGCCAGCACATGAAGGTTGAGATGAGATATGTAGAGATGCTCCGAATAACGAAATTAATATTAAAAATAACCTATTTATCATATTTTTAGATTTTTATTAAATAAAATTGCTTTCTAAAAATTACAGAAGAAACTATTTCATAAAAACGTCTCTTCTGTAATATATAATCTACTTAAAAAGTTTAATTTTCACCAACTGAACAACCATTGGCATCTGTTACTTTAAATTTATATTGCGTATTACCTGACAAATTAGTGTAAATAATAAATCCAGCTGTCGGACCTGTTGTAGGTATAGGTTGGGCAGATCCAGCTGGCATACCTGTTACTGGGCCACCAAACGGAGCTTGCGGATATCCAGCCCAAGTTACATTTAAAGTACCTGTACCTCCTGATGCAGCCACTTTAATTTCTCCGGCACCTACTTGACATCCATCATTTGTTACATCACATGTTCCTGCTATTGGTGAAGGATTTACAGTTACATTGTAAACAAATACTGGTGAATCACATCCATTATTAGTATGATAAACAGATACTGTTTTAGCGCCACTAGTTGTATTCCAAGAAACAGTTACGGTGTTGTCTCCCGTTCCTCCTCCTGCAGTAATAGTACCACCAGACACTACCCAATTGTAAATTCCTCTTCCTGATTCAGTAACATAAATGTGGCCTGTTGTATTAAGACATGCAGTAGCAGGTCCTGTAATGGTAGCATTATTATCTCTACACGCATCCATAGGTTGGAATCCAATTCCTGGACCATCCGCACTACCTACTAGCCATTCTGAATAAGTAACAACTCCAGAAAAATAAGGCGAAAATTCAGGTTCACAAGCTGATCCCCACCAGTTACAGTTTGCATTGAATGTTCCACCACTGTTATTTGCTAGCTTACCTGTAATATTTCCGTTTGGCGTAATAGAGTTGTGTGTCGCAGTAATTGACACCGAACCCGCACTACCAGGATCAGCTGTAAGAGCTGATACATTATAGCCTCCAGCAACTGTAGATGGATTTATGATAAACGAACTATCTATGGTTAACACTGCTCCTTGACGCGCGATTATCCCAAATCCATCGTTGCCTCCCAATCCATATGGGTCTCCTCCATTGCTATCAAAAGTGGATGTACTTATATCAATAAGCGCATTGGTTCCGCGTACGTTTACACCTCTGTTAAGATTGCTGTTCACGATGCTCGATCTCACTGTGACATTTTGCATCGTTCCAACTCCTGTTGAAAAATCTGAAAAAGATAAACCTGCACAATCCTGAGCTATCTTACCTGTACCAGATACATTAACATTAGATATTGTCGATGTGATCGAATTAGCTCCTGCAGGACCACCTGTAAAGGCGTATACTCCAGCATGGAAATTAGCGCCTGTCACAGAAGGATGATTGCCTGTAAATCCACTCATCGTAATACCATTGACGTTGAAGTTAGAAGGTGCGAAGGTCGATGGTGGGAATAGATTACTTCCTGCCACGCCTTGCATTACACCTGTGATTGTACCACCATTAATGGTCGTCACTTGTGTTGTATTAAGATTAAAGATTCCATATCCGTAGAATGGACCTGTGATTGTATTGTTATCTATGATGGCTGCAGTATTTAGAGAAGTAACATTAGCAAGAGATATACCTGCTGTAGGGTTAGAACCTCCAACAACTTGATTAGTCACTGTAACACCATTGCCTGATATAGTTAATGGATTAGTCCCTGATAAAGTCGCTCTGGTCACATTAATACCTGCGGCTGCAGCAGTGATCGTATTGCCTGTAAAGGATCCACCTACTGCTGCTCCAGCTACTGAAGTTTGTTCCAGTTTGATACCTTCGACACCACCATTGATGGTAACGCCTGATACTGTAGCGTTTACTTTTGCATGGGTTGTACTAGACGGGCTGTCAAGAAGTCTCACACCAATACCTGCGGCATTAGGGGTGATCGTCATAGGGCCTGTGATATTAGCGTGAGCGCCGTCAACAGCGTCACTTACATAACCTTCGTAGTTATTTAAATACACACCAGTATTCACTCCACTAACAGAACCACCAGAAATGCTTACAGGAGATGTGTTTTTTACATTCCACACTTCGTATCCTGTTGATGTTACTGAAATAGTACTAAGGTTAATGGTATTATTAGTTGCAAATGATGGCACAGAAAGTGAACCAAACAACATACCTCTCACACCTGTTTCGTTGGCATTTGCCAATCCAGTGATTGTATTGTCTGCCAAAGTAAATGGTGATGCTGCTGAATAATGTAAATTATGGAACACACCCACTCGTCGAACTTGTATTGTATTGTTTGATATATTCTGGAAAGCAGATGTTCCAGGATTAGCTTGATAAAAATTACCTGTCTGGACACCGAGACGAACATTGGTCATGCAGTTATTAGTAACTGTTGCGTACTGATTATTATATAATAAAACGCCTCCACCCCAGAAAGAAATTCCTGAAGTAGCGTCATAAGTACCTAAGTCTTGGATTTTGTTATTTGATATCACATTTCCTGCTGAAGGAACAGCTCCTGGCCAATTTGAAGGGTCAACTGGAAAATCATATAACTCAACAGCAAAATAGGATAGGTTTTTCAAAATATTATTTGAAACATTCAAACTATCTCCAGTTATATACCTTGTTATACCTAATGCGATGTCAATATCTGCACCATTTGTGCTCGTTTTACCTGTAGTTATACTAGTATTATCGCCATCAATGGTAAAGCCCTTGATTGAAACATTAGATGCTTGAATATCAACCACTGAATAAGCAGATGTTCCAGCAATATCAGAAACAGCTGTTGTAAGTATTGCTTCAGCAACTCTACTACCCGAGCAAGGGTCTATGGCAGCATTTGGGCCATTGATGGTCAGTGATTTATTTACGACTAAGTTCTCAGCATAAATGCCTGCGCATACCGTAATCACTTCACCGTCTGTAGTAGTGGTAGCATCAATAGCAGATTGAATGTTAGCAAAATGTAAATTATCATTGGTATTTGTTACTGGATAATTTAAGATTGTAACCATTTGTTGAGCGGTACAACCATTAATGTCCTTTACCGTAATAGTATTTAATCCCACTGTCAAACCAGTCAAAATACCAGTTGTATTTGAGAAATCGATACCATCTTTACTGTATGTATAAGCTGGAGAACCTCCTGTCCCAACAACAGTAGCACTTGCTGTCGGTTGACTGCAAGTGATGCTTGTTTGGCTCAAAAGATTTATTCCTAAAGATTGACCAGAGCTTGCACCGGCGACCGTAACAGTCAATGGACCAACACAAGTCTGAGCCTGCATAGATACATTAAAAACCGTAATCAAGAGAAAGGCCATAAAGCCTAAAAACTTTTTCATAGGATGATTTATTTGAAGGTTAATTAAACTAAAATTTTTGTTTTTGATATGTTTCATTATTTTTCTTTTTATCAATTGTTATTGTACTGAACATCCATTTGCGTCGGTGATAGTAAAAATATAAGTAACTCCGCCATGTAAACCATTGATGGCCAATGTTCCGCCACTAAGCGGAATGCTCTGACCAGAAGAAGGTGTTCCATGTGCAGGTGTCCACGTCACATTATAAGGTGCTGTCCCACCAGATGCTTGTACCGTGATGGTACCTGAATTTGTCTGACAAAGATCATCTATTTTGCATGTTCCTGCTGTTGGACTTTCATTTACTTGAATATTAACGACCCTAGTGGTGCTACCACATATATTAGTCACTGTCACTGTATAATCTGTCGCTGCGGTAGCAACTGTAGGTGTCCCTGTGATCTCTCCTGTACTTGTATTAAAATTCAGACCAGCAGGTAAAGGTGGACTAACTGAGTACGAAGTGGCAGGGCTACCCGTGAATGTTGGGGAATTGGTAGCTATAGCTGTATTCAGACAGTAGGATACGGTATTGCTGGTATAATTTAATGAAGAAGGTCCTACATTTATAATAATGTTTACATCAATAGAGGTATTCCCGCATGAGTTGGTTACGGTCAAATTATAAGTACCGGACGCTGCTGCTGTTGCAGCCGGTATGGATGGATTCTGAACCATAGCATTAAATCCGTCAGGTCCTGTCCAATTATAGGTGAATGGTGCCGTACCACTGGCTGAAGAAGTCAGATTGAGCGTTGCACCCGAGCATATTGGGCTGTTGCTGCCAGCCATTGGTGCAAAAGGTCCTAACAATTGTGCAGCTACGCTAAACGAAGCCGAAACAGTCGATGTACAGCCGATGCCATTGGTAGCCGTTACGGTATAAGCGGTACCCGCTGTCATATTGCTAATCACTCCACCAGCACCTACGGTTGGGCCAAGCGGATCGAATGTATACATATTATCAACATCATAGTTGCTGATCGTTGCTGTACCCGCTGCACTACACGTAGCTGTTGTAATATCCATCGTTGGGATGGCCGTAAGCACATTGACGAAAACTACCGCATAATTTGATGTAGCTGCTGGAGCGCATGTCCCAGTAACCACACAATAGTAATAATAGGTTCCTGCCGTTCCGGTAGGCGGTGTGTACGTAGCATTGGTAGCACTTCCTATCATGGTTCCATCATTACCAGTATTGTCGGTATCGGAATACCATTGATACATCAGTCCGTCTCCGGTAGCCGTCACCACCAGATCGGTTGGTGTAGCATTCTGACATAAGGTCTGAATAGCGAGTGGCTGAACTGAAATTGTTGGCGCATTACATGTCAAAACAAAGGTGGCACTGATCGTACGATTGGATGTCACATTGATGAAATCAAAGGTACCACCTACTGCATAACTACCCGTTGTTAATACTGTATTGGACGCACCATCTACAATCAGATCACTGATGGCATAGCCCGGAGCAGGTGTAATGGTAAACGTTTGATCTCCGGTACCATCGCATGAAAGCGAAGTACTGCCTAAAGGTGTAACAGTACCATTAGCACCAGAAGTAGCCACGATCTCATAGTTAGGATTGATAACAAAGTTTACTGCTGTACGGCAATCAGGAGCTCCTGAACACGCCGCATAAAAGGTTGTTGTTCCAGGAGTATTTGAGTCTGGCAAAGGAGAATTAGGAACACCAACCGGACTAAATGAAGCGCCGGTTCCTAATAAATTCCCGTTTGTAGCTGCATCATACCATTGTATTACAGAAGGACTACCAACAAGAATCTGTGCTCCCATAGAAGGGGGTGTACCAGTCCATGAAAAAGGTCCGGAATAGGTTCCACTTCCATTACTGTAAGTTGTAGAAATAAGTGTATATGTTACACCTGCGGAAAGGGTAAGAGCACCTGCCCCTACTGCAGGGTCTCCCAATTTTGGTTCATCATTTGGTCCGCTGTCATCATCCCCTCTTATAAAAGTGCCGGTAGCACAGCTGCCTGGAGTAAAATTCCCACTTACCAGATATCCCATACCATCAAAAGCAGCATTATTATTCATTTCAAAAACATAGTTACCCGTTACAGTTACCTGAATAGGGATAGCCACATAATTCCTAACGGAACCACCGAAACTACATGTAGTTGTATTTGCTCCGCCGGTTAATCGGGTGGCCTGAAGATCTGTGGCTCCTGTCCATGTTCCCGAAATGGTTCCGGCTGAATTGACGAATGTCGGGGTACAGCTGTGTGAAGAGGTGAGGTTTCCGGTACCACCTACACAAATGGTTACACCATTAGCTGCAGGAGCAATTACAAGGCTTAAGGCAGTACTGCCTTCAAGCCCCCAACAGCCCAAATCAGATTGTGCTCTGAAGTAATATGTACCATTAGTTGTGATGGTCTCAGACGTTGAAGGTACGGCAGTGGATGTACCTCCGGTAGTTGTACCTTGAAAATAAATGGTTCCGTCAGCTCCGTTTGTAGCTGTCAAAATGGTTGAAGCACCACATATTATTCCGCCACCTGTTACTGTTACCATTGTTGGAAGAGGGTTAACAGAAATTGTTACCATGGTCGAATGATCCGTTGAACTATTGGTTGCACACGTAACTCTGAGCCAGTAATACGTTGTATTCGTTACCACTCCTGTTGAAAGCGTCGCCGGGTTTGTTTGACCCATTACGTTTGATCCTCCGTTGGGATAATCATTTATATCGGTGGAAAACACCCACTGATAACCTGAACCATCATTCACCGAATATCCGGATGCTGTGATCACCGGTGTACCTGAACCACAAAATGTTGCATTACCGGAGGCTGTTCCTCCGACTGCCGTTAGACATACCGGAGCATCAAATTCGTCAGCACCCAAATCAGGCGTTGTCATGTTCCTTGGATCACAATCAATGTCTGCTGTTACTGAGACTGGAGCTCCAATACCATTTAACATGTTATTGGAAGTCGTATTCAAATGAAGATCATTGGCTGATATAAATACAGGAGCTACATTTACAGAAGCCATATCTTTTCCTGTATTTGTGCGCCAGTTGGCAATTGTTGTACTTAATGTAAATCCTGAATTAGAAAGTGATCCTGTCTGTCCTATGCCAGAATTTGTACCACTAACGAAAAAATTATTATTATTAGATGTCAGATTTGAAAAAGTATTGTATGCCAATCCAATGGCTCTGTTATTATTAGCCCCATTACTACCTGTATTCGTAACAATATTATTTCTCAGGTCAATTACCGGATTACTGCCGTTTATGGCAATTCCAAAATTATAAAATGCTCCGCCTGTAAGGGTTGATGCCATTTGAATGGTATTATAATATATTTGGGTTGTTCCGTTGCCTCCACCCACATAAATACCTGCACCAATATCAGATGATGTTCCGTTTGTAAAAGCATCAGCAATCATATTATTAGCAAGCAGATTTGTACCTGAAGCTGCAGAAGCTATTTGAATACCGCCAACACCATAAGTACTTGCAGCTCTGATAGTTCCAATCATATTATGGGTTACTAAGGCATTTGTCACCTCATTACCTGTAGTACTAGTGGTCGTGAGATTATTTAATCCTAAACCAATACCCCAGGCATATGTACTACTTGCTCCCGAAACATTTGAAATGACGTTTCCACTAATCGTAAGATTATTTTCGAATCCTACATAAACCCCGCATTTACTGACATTGTTAGGCGATGCGGTATTTACCGTATTTTGATTAATAATGGTTCCTGAATTTTTATTTCCAGAACTTGCTCCCTGACTGTAAAGGGCAAACTGGACTTTACTTATGTTATTATTAACATAACTGTTGTTGTTGTTGCTATTTCCAAGACTGGTACTATTTATGACAGCTCCTCCACTTCCAATACCTATGAGCGTAGAAACTGGGCTGCTTCCAACAATATTACAATTTTGTATTTTATTATTGGTGGACGCATCAGATCCCGTCGTTGTCTGCAACCAAACCACCGCACTTGTTGTACCGGAATTCGTATTGGTAATTGTCAAATCGCGGCTCGCGGCAGATGCAGGGCAAACTGTGTTGGATGTGCTGCCAGTTGACCCGTCAATGGTTATGTAATCTGCCCCGTTTAAAATAAATATCGCTGTTGAACTTCCACCTGTAACATCAATAGTAGTATTGGCAAGTGTTGGCTTAATAGTAAGGGTATTTACAGCATTTGCATAAGAGTTTGCATTGATAATCATGGCAGCTGTTTCAGTATAGGACGCATCTGTCAATGAAAATATAACCGGGCCACTCAGGCATTTTGAATTATAATCTGCAATTGCAGCAGTAATAGTTGTATAGGTTTGACCACTACCGACATTGTAAGATCCTGATAAAGTTCCTGTTACTGTCCAGGAATTTGGATTGGTAGGCGAAGTAGAAGCGGCAGGAGGATTTGCTGTCAAACCTGAAGAACCGGTTGAAGGAAAGACAGTCACATTGGGAGTACCTGCATTATCCTGAGCTGCTATATAATATGAAACAACATCACCAGCCATTGTTGTTGCTGACCCAAAAGTAAAAGTATATTGATTGGTTCCAATGGATGTTCCGGGCACTGCAGTAAATGTACCTGCATTTATTTTATAATAAAGAACGGGAAGTCCGGCACCTGACGTAGGAACGCCACTGGGATCCGTTATAGTAGCTGTCAATGTCTGGTCAACACCCGGAGCACACCCATTGCCTAATGGAGTATAAGTAATAACAGGTCCGCTTAAATCAGCAAGTATAAAGGTCCCCTCATCCGCACCAATATCTGGTGTAGTGACATTTCTTGTGTCTCCGTCAAAATCATCTGTAATACCTGCAACCAAAGTACCACCGCTTTCAATTTGGGTTGGTACGGCTGAATTAATATGAAGAAAATTTGCAGATGAACCTGAGGTACTCAGGAATGTTGGATCTTCAGAGACAGATAAAGCATCTCTCGGTGCAATGGTTCCTGCAGTAAACACTCCAGATTTATACGATGCAAGGGTTTGTGCATTGCTTGTACCATCCGAATAAATCAGGTTACTTGCTCCCGGAGTTCCGGAAAAAAAAACATTATTATTTGAGGTAGCCGCATAATTTGCCAGGGTATTTGCTACACCCGAACTTCTGCGAAAAGCTACGACCAATCCTGAACCATTTGGTATAGAGTTATTAACTATAATATTGTTTCGCAAATTCAAAACAGCCGTAGTTGTTGTTGCACTGGCTGTATGGAAGATACCGGATGTCCCAAAGTTGGTGCCTGAGGAAGTAGCATTTAGATAAACTGTATTGTAATAGACATTATTAGTAGATGTCGCAGTGGTAGATGTAATTGCAATACCCCTTACTGCGTTTGTACTTGATGCGGCAGTAGCAGTAAGATTCCCAATAAGATTATTATACACATTATTGGTGGTACCACCTGAAATACGGATACCATTCACTATAGTTGAAATACCAGTGGCAGCGGTAGTAATTCCATAAATTTTATTTTTAAAAACATTTACTGAAGTACCTCCACTTATTAATATTCCATCTATTGTTGGAGAACCTGAACTTGTGGCAGCCCCTACAGAGATTGTGGTGATGACATTATCATTTATATTATTACCTGTTCCAGCTGACAAAGAAATTGCACTTACAGATGGACCAGTAGTTAATATTCCTGTATAATTGAGTGCATTAAACACATTACTATAAATCTGATGGGGTCCCGTAGCTCCTGCTGCAATGGCAACCATACTTGTACCGGATGTGGAAGATGAGCTAAGCGAAAAAGTATTACCACTTATTGTACAAGCTGACGCACCTGTATTGTTGGCTAAAATACCATTTACTGTTGATGATGCACTACTTACAGTTATTGAATTACCTCTCACATTAGCGTTTGCATATCCAAAAGAGATTCCTGTGACCGTACCAGTATTAGTACCTGACACACTGATGGTGTTATTGCATATACTTTTGTTTGTCCCTGAAGAAGTGGATGGGCCACCTAATTGCTGTATACCTATTACTGTTCCGCTTGTCGCAAGGTTAGTTAATGTGATGGTGTTACTTGAAATAGTGTCTGAAGGATTTGAAGGTGAACCACTAGATTGATTAAA
The DNA here is from genome assembly GCA_035299145.1 of Saprospiraceae bacterium. Lineage (GTDB taxonomy): Bacteria > Bacteroidota > Bacteroidia > Chitinophagales > Saprospiraceae > OLB9. Next base: position 143,115 of record DATGWZ010000013.1, on the reverse strand, counting down.
GAAGTTTATATTTCCACTAGTAGCAATACGATCAATGTTTACAGTATTACTTTTAATTGTATTTAATCCAGATGGTTCTGTTGTCCCCATGGCCACTACATTCAAAGTACCAGTAGACCGTATTGTTGAACCAGTCGTATTAAAATTATTACTTACAACATTAATTGTTCCATGTGCTACAAATCCTAAATCAACATATGTAACTGCGTTGGTTCCATATGTACCTGCGCCAGTAAATCCTTGCTTAATAGTAATTGTGTTTGCATTACTGTTACTACCAATATTTAATGTGGTGGTCGCAGCGGTGGCATTGATGCCAATGATGGCTCCTGTTGTAATACCCGTAGCTACTGACGTTGTTTGATTTATCAAAATAGTATTAGACAAAACATTTATTGTTGAGGCTGGTCCTGCTACACTCAATGCTGTTCTGGCACCAGTAATGGTACCTGTGCCTGAACCAGTTTGATTAATGGTAATATCGTTAGAATTTGCAGTTATGGTAGTTGCAGATCCTGCTAAAGTTACACCCGTGGTTACACTTGACAAGGCACCTGAAGATGCCGTTTGATTTATTACGACAGTATTAGAGCTGCAAGTATTTGTAGCAGATGTGTAATTTGCTTTTAAAGCTATAATAGCCGAGCTGTTTGCTGCAGATGCTGTTTGATTTATTGTAATATTATTGGTGCTACCTATAATTGTTCCTGTACTAATACCATAACCAAAATCAACTCCAGTTATAGCTGTTGTACCTGTATTGGTAAGGTTAATGGTATTGTTACTTATTGTGGAAATAAAAGTAACTCCTGAAGGAGCGGTGTTTTGATAAACAACTCCAGCCAAACCTGCGGACTGAACGTAAGCTAAATTGTTTGAAGTTATGGTATTAAAACGAACACTGTTTCCCGCGCCATTTCTAAAGTAGATACCAGCAGGCAGAGTACCGCTAAAGCTGGTATATCCCAAATCAGAGTTTGTTGCATTCCCAAATGTGATTGTATTTGCAGTACCAATAGCAGTGCCGCCAATATCCCAACCTGTCTCGAATAAGGTTGTAGTTATACCCGGACAAATCACGTAAATACCATAAGCTACCCCTGAAATTGTATTGCCATAAATTTTATTATTGGAGTTTGTTCCTGCAGTAGATGTTGCAACTTGAGCAGCATTATCTTGTGCAGAACTTGAAGAAGCAAAAATACCAATCGCATTTTGGTAGGCACCACCTGTACCCAAAGTTATTGTACAGTTCTGAATAGTATTATTTTGTGCACCGTTTGTGGCTGATACAGCAAAAATACCTACACCCATTTCTGTCATTCTTTGAACTCCTATAGCTCCACCGGTTGTATTACCGGAATTCTCCTGAATTGCAAAGCCATCAATTGTAATATAATCACCACCAATAATTTTAAATACTGCATCATTTCTTTGTCCTGCTGGTGGATTTAAAAAAGCCGTAAATACCGGCCTACTTCCTCCAGAATTAGATCTAGTAAAAGTAATCGTATTAGAAACTGTTCCTGTTGCCGTTATACTAAACCCACCTGTCGGAGCCGTTTCTGTATATCCGTCGTTTACGGTACATACAATCGTACCTGTATGAGTACCTCCATTTACAGCGGATACTGCTGTAGCTAATGTTGCATATGTAGCTGACATGGTTCCTCCTGTAGATGTCACCAAAACATTATTTGATGTAACCGTATAATTGTAATTACTACCTCCGTTGTTATTCAGATTTAAGGTAGCCATATCATGGGCAGGTTGTCCGTTGGAGGTCACATCGCTGTTGATTTGTGCCAGGGTTTTGTTGCTGCTGTATATATAATATGCTACTACCGTTCCGGATGGTAGGGCCGGAATGGTGGCCGTACCTGTAGCCCCTGTAAAACTCAATTGAACCAGCGTTGAACTGACAAAAGCATCAGTCGTATATCTGACAAATACATTTTCGCCCATCGCAGGTGCAGACGCAGTGGTAACGGTTATAACAGGAGATTGCGAAGTAAGTACATTGGCACCTGCAGGATTTTGTGTTGTGGTAGAAATACTCACCGGATTGTACGTTGTTTCCATCAACTGCATGACATTGTCAGCAGTTGCGTTATTACTAACATTAAAGGTGTAATAATTGCCATTGGTTATTGCAGGCAAAAGTCCGCTTTGTCCCCCGAAAGATGTATTATATTTTGCTCCATTGGCAAATGAAGTAGGTATAAATGTATTAGCAGAAAGGGTATTGCCGGTTGTATAGGGTCTCCAGTTGGTTGAATAGTTTGTTGCTCCTGCAGTGCCAGTAGCAAATTCCCAGTTGCGCGTACTTACTGCCGCAGAATTCGAAGCTTGCAACCGAAATTGCTTGAAGCCACCAACCGTATTTAGGTCATAAGTAACATAAGATCCATTGGCCAGTTGTGTACCCAATACTGTCGGTTGTGCATAAGCTACTACAGATAACGAGATAAAGAGCATTGCAGCTATTGCAGTGCGAAGATTAGAAAATGAAGTGAAACTCAAGTTGTATCGTTTTGATGAAAGGGTATTTAGTTTAATACGATCTGAAATCATACTATAAATTTTACGGTTTTCGACAATCACTGATTTAATACTATTTTGGCTGAGATGCTCGCAAAATCTTGAAAAGATTTGTGGTAGCCTATTTTTGATACTTTTCATAAAAAGATTTAAGGTAAATACTAAATGGAATGTATCTCTATTAATCACTCTTAATTTATTCATTCTTCAGGTTTTAATGATATTATTCTATCCTTATTATTGCCTTATGTCATTTCCCAAAATAATGGTATCAAAACGATGGGCTAAAGGTCGAATATTTAATTTTGATTAATTATAAAAATAACCATTTTATTTTCAATCATAGCACAAAATAACCAATTTTATAACGAGACAGCCTAACTTTTTTATTAATAAATTATTAAAATGTCAAAAAATATTTATATGTATTAAAAAGTAAATACATAAAAAGTTAACTTCAAGTGTTTTGTTCAGCTCACCGATCAGAAGGAGGACGATTTATTTTTTGGAGTGTACTAATTGTACTTTGTTAAAGTAAATAAAAGCTTCAAAAAATAATTATTTCAAGCCTTTAAGGCTAGCACTTTTTGAGTCGTTTTTACTGTCACAAACACCTATGGTTATTCAAATTAAAGCCGTTTCAGTTACACTATTAATTTTATAATATTTGACGGTATTTTTTTACCAAGTGCAAGCAAATTTATATGTTTGTGCTTGGTAATGGTTTTAAATCTGTTATAACTACAACTGGTTAAATCTTTCTTGAACTGAGTTAATATATTTCCTAGCGTCACCCATGCTTGTGAAATTATTTATGATGTCATTTATTCTGTTTTGTTCTTCCGATGATTGGTCACTCATTTCAAAGTCCAATTTACAAGCTATTTGTAAAAATCCGATCATATTGCCACTTTCCTGTAAAGGCAAATCATCAAGTTTGGCTATGATATCATCGGTTAATTCAGGACGTTTTATGTCAGGTGTAATTGCTATTTGTAAAGAATTGGGGCAGTCTGACTTCTTTCTTGGCTCGTCCAATGTTAGTAAATCACTCAATCCATTGGCATGTTTATCTCTATCTGTCAAGAATGGCAAATTCCAATTTTCTGTTACCGTTTTAATCATCGAAGTGTGGTCGTAAAGTTTTTTACTGACCGTATTGGCAGGAATATATGGTGACACGACTACAGCAGGTACCCTTACACCATACCGAGTAAAATCGAAGCCATGTTTGCTATACTTGGTAGTACCATCAAGCGGTGGGTGTGCTTCAGGAGGACTTACATGGTCATAAAAGCCGCCATGTTCATCATACGTGATAATCAATAAACTATTTTCCCACAGGGGTGAATTAAAGATAGCTTCGTAAACGGTTTTAATTAATTCTTCTCCTTTTTGCATCCCATCCATTGGGTGTTGTGATGATCCACCTTTATATGTATCTAAAAAAATATCTCCATAATTTGGCTCGATCAAAGTCAAAGGATAATCATAGTCTTTTGCCAAATCATCTGCAAAAGTACTCATGTCATGCATATCTGACGAATGTATGCCTTTAAGTGCATGCACTATCGGAAAACTTAACTTTGAATATTTGTCTTGGTAAAGTCTGAATGTGGATTTTGTATCATCTTCTTTTTTTAAATGTTTTTCTAGAAGGTCAAAAATAGTACCGTTGGGAAAACTAAAACCTTTCAGTAGTTCACCAGTCATTTGTTGTTTAAAAGTCGGACTATCATCCAAACCTGCAGAAGAAGCGGCATATGCAAAAAAACGATTTGGCCAGGTTGGTCCCGGAATTGACGAAAACCAATTGTCACAAACGGCATACTGTGTTGCCAATATGTACATAGCTGGTAGTTGGGATGGTGTGTCAAAACAGGACATCACATCCCCAATTGCAGACTCAGGTGGTGGGGAAAAGTGAATTATCTTTGTCTGCTCAGAAGTAGTAGTTGCATAGTTTGCTGCAAAACCTTCGTTGGTAAGTTCGCTACCCTGGGGCGGATAGGAATCTCCTGCTTTCCAGATGGGTGTTAAACTGTCTTTTCCACACAATTGCTGCAAGGTATCTAAAAATTCATGTCCAGGGTCAGACAACATAGTATCTGGAGCAGGTTTTTGGACAGGATAGGCCTTTCCATCATATGTGTTGGTCTCCGTACCATCTAATCCATTAATTCCTGGAATGCCTGACAGCCCGAAAACATTGTCGAAGGAATGATTTTCGAGCATTAAGATAAATACATTTTTTATTTTTTGGTTTGACATGATTGGTTGATGTAAAAGATATTTATAAAATTCAAATTGAGTATTTTGTGGAGAATCCAGCGATTAAATTTTGAGTGTGAAAAGATGACTTAACAAAGTAAATATTTGGGTTTGATGTTTAAAGTTTGAGTCCACTCCAAAAACATTAATTTACTGACAATCAACCGTTTTTTACCCTGACCCTAAAGGGAAACGTTTGATTATCAATGCAGTAGGAATAAATATTTTTCATTTTATTTGAACTAATGACTTTTCGGAGTTGACTCAAGTTTTGGATTTAGGTGACTTCGTATAAACATACTTTGGGCGTGCCGTATTCACCTAGATTATCCATCACTCCGCAAAAAGTGTCTTTATTTTATTAACGATATTCTGAAGGATAGAAAAAATTGCATCCGAAGCAAAACCACCTAACAATGCCAAAGTCATCTTATGGACTTCTACCGATGATCCCATAATGGTCGATGTGAATGTAAAAAGTTCAGATATGATAAAACCTGAAACAATGCCTATCATGATGGAAATATTGAATGAAAAGATATCGACAGGTACTAAAGTGAAGTCATCTATTTTATCTTTGATCGTCTTCAATACAAAAAACATCACTCCTAATAAAGATGCAAAAAGTATAACACCCAAATTTTCTAATAAAGGTAGACCCTGTAAGGCCAAAATTCCTTTTTCCTGATTTTCAGCCGTGACGTTTGGCAGTAAACTGAAACCTATCAGTCCGAGCAAAGCCAAAATACTGAGCGCAATATATTTTTTGACGACAGGGATTTTCCAAGATTTTAAATCCGCTATTTTGCCTTCAAATTCCTTCCCAATAAACTCTATGGATTCAGGTGTAGATGGCAGAATGGCGGTAATCACAGCATTGTAATCCGCTGTCAAACTGGCAGTATTTACATCAGTGACATCATTCGTCAATGATTGTGCGGACAAATTATCAGGCAATTTGATGCCTTTATGGTACATAAAATCCAAGATCACTTTGATCTCAGTAAGGAGATTATTTTGAGTGACGGTTGTATTTGGTGTGGAATTGTCGGTAGTATCCATATATTTATTGGTTTGAAAGATTGTAAGCAAAAGAAAAAGAGAGCCATGGTTTGCCTTGATAAACCCATGATTGAGATGCCGTACCACTTATCCAATCCCAACCACCCACAAGCCCAAACTGAAGGTCATTGATGTCAAATAAAATACCGCCACCAGAGCTAATGCCAAGGACGGTATTCATATTGGTAGTGCTGTCATTTTGGTTGGAAGGGTTTAGATTGATCATGGTAGGCGTACCGAAAGCACAAAACGTGGTTGATGTTTGAGTTGGTTGAGAGGTAAGGTTAAAAGATTTGGATCCTTTCTGAAATCCGAAATATGGACCGATGGCCACATCACCCAAAAACTGAAGTGGATTGTTATCCAGGACAGGTCTTATTTTGATAGGAATCACTAGCGGACTCAAGTCGAAATCTGTAAATCTTAATTTGTCGGTACCTTCACTGATAAGGATATACATGACAATATTTTCTTTTTGTACCCTTTTGAGCAAATTATTATCTGGAATGTCCACTTCGCCAAATTGTTTCAGCTCGACAAATATCGTATCTGCATTCACTTTAGAAATTCTAATAGGGTGATTCTTGAGCATTTTGAAGGTGGCTGTATCATTATGTACGACACTGTTTTTGATGATAGCATATTTGGCATCAAAAAATTGTGACTTGGATGCAGCATCTGATTGGCAATACAAAGAATGACCACCTATTAGAAAAAGAGATATAACTAGAATACACAAAAAGTTTCCAATACTTTTCATACCAATGGTTTTGAAAGTGGTAAAATGGGGTTACTTAACATTCAATCGCTAATGCCTAAAATAACTAGTTTTATCTAATTATTTGACAACATAAATGACCTGCTCTGATGGCTACAAAGGTATTTGGTATAGAAGTATAAAATCAGCGTATTTTTACTTGTTTTTTTGATACGTAGTAATACTTAAATGATGAAGTTTATAAATATTATAAGTTAAATTTTTAGTTGGCAAATCAATAATTTCCAAGAGATTGTGGCAATGGCATATAACAAAAGTTATATATTGGGCTATAATTCTTTGAATTAACTTTGTGCGATTCTTTATAACAGTCAATTATTTTTATCAGTTTAACACAAAGCACCAATGAGTAATGCACACAAATCAATTTTTTTTATTCTATTAATTGGAATGGTAATTTCATCAATTTTTTCTTTAACGTCTTGCAATAATAAGGCTGATGCACAAATTACGCCTTTTGCTACTTTAGTACCTGAAGGCAAAGACTCTGTGGAACAAATAGCTTATATAGCAGAAGCAATTCAATTTTATAATAAATATCAAGCTTTAAAAACCACATCCGCTCGTGTGGGACATCCTATTTCTCAGGAGCTTTCCGATTTAATTACAGCTCCAAGACAAACCAATTGTTTAGACTCGACCAAAGCAGTATTTTTTTCCTTAGCAAATATTTTAGAATCCATAGAGCTTATACCAGATACTGTTCCACAAAACCCAGGTATTGCAGTTGTTTTTGGAAAATATCCAGATGTCATCGAAGGTACTTTCAAAACAGAACTTATGGCTAAAGGACTGGATCCAGCTGATTATGTGGGTAGATCAACCGTAGTTTTAAAATATGTAAAAAATCTAACTCCTGGATTAGATAGCACGACTTATTATGGTAAAACTGGATCGAATGGTCAAATTATCACTAACATAGGAATGGCTTGTCCTAAGAGTTGCCCCACAGGTACAAATTAAAATTAAAAAATAATTGAAATGATTACAATTGAAGGATTAATCAAGTTTTACACGCCATATCATTATATAGGTTTATTAGCCTTAGTTGTGGCAGTTTATGTCTACATTACTAAGAAGAAGACTTTTCCACTTTTTATTCCATTCTTATTCGTTAATTCTTTTGTGGAAATGTATTTAGTATATTATTTTGGCATAAAGATTAAGAATTCACTTGTAGTTTATAATTATTTTACTATTATAGTGATACTTTATTATTTTTACGTTTATTATGATTTTTTTAAATCGAAGTCGTGGTCAAAATATATTGTTTTAGTTGCTTTTATTTGGATCATTTACGTCATTTATGTGATTTCTAACGAAGACATGTTTATAAGTTTTAAAAATTATTATTTGATAGGCCTATTTATCATTTCAATTCTAATATTTATATTTTTCAAAGGTATATTAGAGAGTAAGGATTTGACAGATATCACAACGCTTCCAATATTTTATTTTTCCTTGGGGATATTACTTTTGTTTTTTTCATCTTTGACCATATTGGCATTTCCCGATAAACTTTTAATTAACTCTGAGTCAAATTTGTACCCATTGTTGATTATTTTTTCAAATTTTTTGTTAAATTTAGGATACCTTGGTACTGCATTATGCGTGAAGAAGAATTAATTGTCGTTACTGCGTTTACTGCATCATTATTACTCTCAGCTCTGCTGATATGGTTTTTTATTTCTTATCAGAAAAGAAAAAATGAATATGTAAATAGTCAGAAAGATGCCCAACTCCGTGAGCAAGAACTCATCATCCAAAATCAATTAAACTTGGAGAATGAGCGAAATAGAATAGCGTCAGAGATGCATGATGATCTTGGTTCAGGACTGACTGTAATCAAATATCTAAGTGATAATATCGTCTCAAATACTTTTGACAATGCGATCAAAGAAGATGTCTATAAAATAGCGTCATATAGCACTATTTTAGTCAAGAATATGTCTGAGATCATTTGGGCTATGAATAGTCGGTTTGATAATGTACAAGGTCTGATTAGTTATCTTCGTCGTTTTTCGGTAGAGTTTTTAGATGATAATAATGTAAGCAATACCTTTAAAGAAAACGACATCAATTATGATATCAATATCTCTGGCGAAAAAAGACGTAACTTGTTTTTGGTGGTAAAAGAGCTTTTGCATAATAGTGTAAAGTATTCAAAAGCTAAAGAGATCAATATCAGTATTACAGGACAAGCTGATTTAGAGATTGTTATCACAGAAAAACAATCGGTAGGATTTGACCCTTTAATTATGAAAGAAAAAGGAAACGGACTCTTCAATATTGAAAAACGAATGGCCAATATTGACGGTAAAATTTCTTACAAAAGGGAAGATAATGATATGATTATCAAAATATTTTTGCATCTTGAGCCTGATATTAAAACCAATGTTAAATCTGAATGAGCGATGGATACTCAAATGATCAAAATCTCTATTATCGAAGATATTAAAGATGTGGCATTGTCCGTACAAGCTATGATAAATAGCCAATCGGACATGATTTGCGACCATATTTTTCATAATGCGGAAGAAGCTATGATGTTTGTTCCAAATCAAGATACAGATATTGTCATAGTCGACATTGGATTGCCAAGGGCAAGTGGCATCGATGCAATCACAACTTTAAAAGGTAAATGCCCTGATGTCCTTTTCTGTATGTTTACAGTATATGAAGATGATGAAAAGATCTTTAGGTCATTGCAAGCAGGTGCAAATGGTTATATATTAAAAGGCGCATCAAAAGACAAAATCCTAACTTCCATCCGTGAGCTGGCTGAAGGTGGTGCGCCTATGAGTCCAACTATTGCCAGACGTATTATTGAGACATTTACAGAAAAGAAAGTACAGCCAACAAATAATCCATTACCACTTACTTCCCGAGAATTTGAACTTTTGCAATTGCTTGCAAAAGGTATGCTGTATAAAGAAATTGGTGAAACTTTATCTATCACAACGGGTACGGTCAAACAACATATTCATAAAATTTATGAAAAGCTTCAGGTGACCAATAAGACAGAAGCGATTAATAAGTTGAATGTGAATGGGGTCACAAATTAACGGATGGAGTAAAAAAGGTAGAAGCAATGCCCCTTTGTCAATACTTGGATATCGTCTTGCATCGCCGCTCCATTTTTTTTTAGAAAAATAGATAAAAACATACTTGTTTTCCTTTTGACGTGATAAGTAAGTATGGATTTTCGTGTTTTATCCATTTTTTTATCGTTTTGGTCTTTTTTTTGATGTTATTAATACCTTTTAATCTTATTTTTGTTTCAATAATAATCATTGATCAACTAAAAGCGATTTTTTCACAACCAAAACAAACAAAATGACTCGTTTTAAAAATTATTTTACTTTTTTATTATTGATTTCTTCCTATATGTTGTCTGCACAAACAGCAGAGAGTATCATCGAAAAATACATGGAAAACACCGGTGGTAGAGAAGCATGGTCTAAAATTACCTCTATGAAATCTATAGGTAGTGTAAAGGCTCAAGGTTTGGATTTTCCTACGGTAATGCTTTCTAAAGGAAATAAACAAAAACTTACATTTACATTCCAAGGGAAAGAAATCGTACAACCAGCGTTTGATGGGCAAGAAGGATGGCAAACAAATTTTATGACCATGAAGGCTGAAAAAATGGAAGCAGAAGATAGTGAAATGTTAAAGGCTGAATATGGAGATTTTCCAGAGGTATTTTTGAAATATAAAGAAAAAGGATATACAGCCGAGCTTCAAGGAAGCGAAACGATAGAAGGTACAGATTGTTTTAAAGTTAAACTAACTAAAAAGCCTATTAAAATAGATGGTCAAGATGTGGAGAATGCATCCTTTTACTTTTTTGATAAAGAAAACTACGTTCCAATATTAGTGAAATCCGAAATCAAAAAAGGTCCTGCTAAAGGGAAGTTTTCTGAGACGTATATGTCGGACTATCAGGAGACAAATGGTTTGATTTTGCCATTTTCTGTGGATCAAAAATTTGAAGGTCAAGTACAAGCATCCATCAAGATGAATACCATAGAATTTAATGTGGAGATAGATGACAAAGTATTTTCTTTCCCTGAGCAATAGTAAATTCTTCCTTTTATTTGTACATAAGACATAGCATTTGAGAAGAATATGTCTTGTTTTATAATGGGTGGTGCATGAATAAGCGGTGCTAACTAGGTAAGACATCAGGAAGATGAAAAATTGTTAAGCCATGATGTGATCCAATGTAGAAATGGTCACCGTGCATCGAAAGGCAGCAACATTTGTAAAATTTTATTGGTATTCAATCTAAAATAATCTATACTTTTTATATATGAGAAGTTTAATGGTATTTACTTTTTTAATTGGCTTCATCGGCCAATCCATAGGGCAAAAATCTATTCCCGTAAAAGGAGACGAATTGTTTGGGGCTATCAAGGCACGACAAATAGGTCCTGCGGTCATGTCAGGTAGGGTAGTTGACTTGGAAGCCCATCCAAAGGATTCCAAGGTGTATTATGTCGCTGCTGCAGGTGGTGGTGTCTGGAAAACGGTTAATGCTGGAGTCACATTTAACCCGATATTTGATAAACATACACAATGTATTGGTTCTGTTGCAGTGGATCCTTCTGATCCAGACAAAACGATTTGGGTGGGTACGGGTGAAACATGGACTAGAAACAGCGTGAGCATTGGTGATGGTATCTACAAATCAGACGATGGTGGGCAAAATTGGAAAAAAATGGGTTTGGAAAAATCTGAACGTATTAGTAATATCATTGTCCACCCTAAAGATTCTAAAACCATTTTCGTAGGAGTCTTGGGAGCACTTTGGGGTGATAGTCAGGAACGTGGCGTGTACAAATCTGATGATGGTGGCAATACTTGGAATAAAGTTCTTTATGTCAATGAAACCACAGGATGTGCAGATTTGATCATGGACCCTATGAATGCAGATATTATGTATGCATCATTTTGGGAGTTCAGACGTACAGGTTATTCTTTTAATTCAGGTGGTGTCCATTCAGCATTATATAAATCTATAGATGGTGGCAAGACTTGGAATAAGATTCACAATGGCTTTCCATCAGGCAAAATGGGAAGAATAGCGGTGGCAGTAGCCCCTTCCAAACCATCCATTGTTTATGCAGTACTCGAAACAGAAAAAGATGCAGACAAAGGATTATATAAATCTGAGGATAGCGGTGCATCATGGAAAAAACTCAATGGTGATTTTGAACTAGTGATCAGACCATTCTACTTTTCCAGAATCGTAGTTGATCCTAAAAATCCTGACATCATTCTGAAAGCAGGTCTCCAAGGATATATGAGCAAGGATGGCGGTAAGACTTTCAGAAGTATAGGTGGTGGCATCCATTCAGATTTTCATGACTATATTTTTGATCCTAATGAATCTAATAATATCGTCGTCGGCACAGATGGTGGCGTGTACAAGTCTAGAGATGGTGGTGTCGTGTGGGAAATGGTAAAAGGATTGCCTTTGTCGCAATTTTATCATGTGTCTGTGGATAATCAAAAGCCATACAAAGTGTACGGTGGTTTGCAAGATAACGGATCTTGGGTTGGTCCAAGTAATAAAGTAGGCGGTATTCGCAATAGTGATTGGACATCCGTAGGATACGGTGATGGCTTTAGAGTATATCCGCATCCGAATGATCCCAATACCGTGTATTCTGAAATGCAGGGCGCAGAAAATATATGGAGAGTCAATGTGGCTAAAAGCCAAGCTAAAACCATAAAACCATATGCCGAAGAAGGTGATCCGAAACTCAGGTTTAACTGGAATGCACCTTTATCTACCAGCTTGCATTATCCAGATAGAGTATACGTAGGTAGTCAATTTGTTCATGTTTCTGATGACAAAGGGGAGACTTGGACTAAAATGTCTCCGGACTTGACCACCAATGATCCTAAAAAACAGTTGCAAGAAGCATCAGGTGGATTGAGTGCTGATAATTCTGGCGCTGAAAACCATTGTACTGTGTTTACCATTAATGAATCGCCTATAGATAAAAATATCATTTGGGTAGGTACTGATGATGGAAATGTTCAGGTTACCAAAGATGGAGGAAAGACATGGACCAATGTCACTTCCAAAATTACAGGTATACCAAAAAATACATGGACGTATTTTATCGAACCGAGCAATTTTGATGCAAATACAGCTTATGTCGTTTTTGATGGTCATACTATGAGTGATTTTAAGCCATATGTGATGAAAACCACTGACGGTGGCAATACTTGGAAATCAGTAGTTAACGATCAAATTCCAGTGTTTGCAAGATGCATCAAAGAAGATCATTTGAATCCTGATATTTTGTATCTTGGTACGGAGATGGGATTGTACATATCTTTGGATGGAGGTAACAATTGGGCAAGATTTGACAATGATATGCCACAGGTAGCCGTTCACTATCTCGCTATACAAAAAGAGGCAGATGCTTTGGTAATGGCGACACATGGTAGAGGAGTCATCATCATCGATGACCTGAAACCACTCAGAGCGATCAATGAATCATTACTCAGTAAAGACCTTGAATTTATCACTTTAGATCCTGCTGTGATCAATGAAAATGTCACTTTTCAAGAATTCCCAGCTGTAGGCGAATATCTAGGTAATACGCCTACGACATCCGCTAGAATCGTGTATTACATGAACAAAAGACATACTTTTGGCAAAATGACGATGGAAGTTTTTGATGAAAATGGTTTAAAAGTTGCGGATCTGGCACCTGGGAAAAGCAAAGGCATCAATGAAGTCCTTTGGAATTATACCCTTCCATTACCAAAAACAGCAAAAGGCAAAACCTTTACTTTTGGAGGATTTGCTGCACCTAAAGTACCTGCTGGTAAATACACGGTAAAGATCACCAAAGGCAAGGAAGAGTACACACAAGACCTAGTGCTAAAATATGATCCTAGCTCCATCCATAGTGAGGAAGATCGCAAAGTAAAGGATGAAAAAGCCATGGAACTCTACAGGATGATGGAATTTCTCGCAGATGAAGTTGATAAAATTGATCAGTTACAAAGTACATCAGAATCTATCAAAGGAGGTTTGAAAGATAAAAAAATGCTCAAAAAACTCCAACTTAATGAGTATGTCAAAGAGATCGAAGATTTGAGAAAAATTCTAGTAGTGACCACAGGTGATAACTACGTGGGTGCTGCAGAACCACAACTGAGAGAAAAAATTGCCAATCTCTATGGCCAAGTCCTAAGTTATGCAGGTAAACCTACCAATGCTCAACTTAAAAATCTAGACTTGCTCCAAGGCAAACTGAATGAAGCCAAAACGAAGATTAAAAATCTGGAAGCAAAGGCTGAAACCATCAATCAACTTTTAGAAAAGAATAAAATCGTCGGCAAAATCAGTAATGGCAAAGTGATAGGCGCATAAAATATTAATTTTGTAAGTATACAAAAGCAGTACTTTGGAAACAGGGTACTGCTTTTTTTTTGTGGGCCATTATTTTTCGGAGATTCTGACATACCGAAACGATGTCTTAGAGCCATCTAATCAGAAAAAATATCTTGGATCATTGTATCAGAACCAATAATAAGCGAGAGAATTTAAATGATAAACATAAATATAGTGATTAAGCTAAAATACAAAGGATGTTTCCATCTTTGTCTAATAAGTACACAGTGGAAGGTCCTTGTGTAAAGACTTCGGCTGTGTATTCTAAATTACCATTTTCATAATTTATACTTAATGTGTCGTACAAGCTTACACTGTCGCCTAGTTGTTCTTTAATTTTTTCTCTTAATTTTGACCTTATGTCAATGTCTGTTTCTGCTAAACCTTTAGCAATAAATTTTCCGCAACTGTCATACAATAAAAAGTCATAATTTGATGTACCTTCAGGTTGTATTAATAATCTTAATCCTGATTCACAGAACTTTATAACGCCTCCATATAATGTATCTGCTTCAGGAAAGGTTTTATAAGTAAAATCTACAATCTCTTTGGGTAAGTCAGCTTGCGGAATTGGTTCTTGTTCAGGCCAAGGCAATACACAATCCTTAAAAAGGTTGGTATCTTCATCTTTTCTACAAGATGAAAGAATGATTAAAAATGTCATGGCATAAATTGCCAATGATTTAACTAAAAAATTTGAGTTTATCATATGTAAAATTTTAATTTTTATCTGTAAGTCTCGCAGATATCCTTCTTGTCGAAGCTTAGTTAAATAGGATATTACGCTGCATACAGCCTATATTTCAGCAATTACGCCAATTCAAGCAATTTCGCAATTCAGCAAACTTGTTCAGCTTTAGCGGCATCCGCAATTAAAACTATCTCATCTTAGGTCTTCTCCTTTTTCCACCCGGCATCATCATTTGACTGGTTTTCATACCCATACTTTGAGCTACTTTCATCTGACCACGATTGTTGATGGCAGTTTCAAATTGTTTGAACTGTTCCTTCAATGTTGGTTCTGTGATTTTCAGTCCCTTAGCTTGGTAGAAGTAATTTTTAGCACCATTCCAGTTGTTTTTATTTGCTTGAATACCTGCCATTTGGAGCAGGACCATTGCTTTTTCATTATCAGAAGGAAGTTTTAGTGCAAGTGCTTCGTTAAAATAACCTTCAGCTTCAGTATTGTCTTTTCTTTGTGCTGCAAGCGAACCTTTTAGTATGTAGTAGAATGCTCTATTAGTAACATAAAGATATTTTGGGAAATAGGTAAGATTTAATCTTTTTTCTGCACCTTCAAAATCAGACACTTGAAGCAATTCTGATGCAGATTGTACCGTTCCGAGTAAGATGTAACTTATCAAAAAGATAATACCTATGATGATGAAAATCCAAGTGTAGCCTACACCAAGGACAAACGAAAGAATAATTCCACCCACTAAGCAGATAGCAATGATGGCAAATTTTAAGTAGATATTTATGGTAAACATATGTGTATTTTATGGATAATAAATCAATTCAGGCTGCGAAAATAACGCCTTTTTTATTACATCTGTATGTTAAGGGTATTAATTTCTTATTTTTTGTAGTGTGATTGTTTCATTGTATTACCTTTGCGTAATGGTGAATGGCGTAGATGTAAGGATTTTAGATATGGTTTCAACGAAGGTATTGATATCATTTACATGTACCATTTTTCTTTCCAACTTCACAATATGCACAAATTCAACAACTTAACAATTATATACAGTAATGAAGGTATTTTTAGAGTCGACTTTTGGTGATTTGAATTTTAAAGGAACCAATGAACGTGGACAAACTATGCAATTTTCTGGTAATAGAGAAGCTGTAAGTCCAATGGAATCTGTACTGATGGCAGCAGCTGCATGTAGCTCAATAGATGTGGAAACACTACTCAAAAAAATGCGTCAGGACGTAAAAACGATCTCTGTGGAGATAGATGGCACAAGGGCAGATGCTGTACCTGCAGTATTTACCAAAATGCACTTACATTACATCATCACTGGAGATGTCAAGGAAGAGAAAGCTGAAAAGGCAGTACAAATGTCTATGGAACAATATTGTTCCGTTTCTCTGATGCTTGCAAAGTCAGTAGAAATCACCCATAGTTTTGAGGTGAGGGTGCCAGGATGGAGCGATGATATTTGAGTAAATTAAGCAATTAGCATTTGAACATATTTAGGATGAAATGGTGATTTAAGCAAATCAGCAATTCAAACAATTCCACAAATTAGCAAGATAGAACAGATGAAATTTGAAACAAAAGCCATTCGCATACAGACAGATAGGTCTCAACATCATGAGCATAGTACACCAATATTCGCCACGTCAAGTTTTGTGTTTGACGATGCAGAACACATGAGAGCGCTCTTTGCCAATGAAGCGGATGGAAATATCTATTCAAGATTTACCAATCCATCTGTGCGTGAATTTGAAAACAAAATGGCAGCTCTTGAAGGTGGCGAAGATTGTATTGCGACAGCTACAGGAATGGCAGCTATTTTTGCCACATTTGCATCATTATTGAGTAGTGGCGATCATTTACTGATGTCAAAAGCAGTTTTCGGTTCTACCTTCAAAATCAATGACGATTACCTCCAAAAATGGGGCATCACTTACGATTATATCGATCCATTAAACATGGAACAATGGACTGCATTGGTCAAACCTAACACAAAACTGCTATATCTGGAAACACCTTCAAATCCTGGACTAGACGTCATAGACCTTGAAGCAACTAGTAACTTCTGCAAAAAGCACGGCATATTGCTTATCGTTGATAATTGTTTTGCCACACCATATTTACAACAACCACTTGCTTTCGGAGCAGATATATCTATTCATTCTGCCACGAAGTATATCGATGGACAGGGTAGGGTCATGGGAGGCGCCATCATTTCCAATAAAAAGATCATTGAACAAATCTATCCCTTCATGAAAAATGCAGGACCATCTATGTCACCTTTTAATGCATGGGTTCTGTCCAAAAGTCTAGAAACACTAGCCATCAGAATGGATCGTCACTGTGATAATGCACTAAAAATTGCCACATGGTTGGAGTCAAATAGTCAGGTCGCTTATGTGAATTATCCATTTCTTCCTTCTAATACACAGTACGAAATCGCCGCCAAACAAATGAAAGCTGGTGGTGGTATGATCAGTTTCGAACTCAAAGGCGGTATCGAAGCTGGACGGCAACTCATCGATGCTAGAGAAATGATCTCCTTATCTGCCAATCTAGGAGATACACGCACGATCATTACGCATCCTGCATCATCGACCCATTCCAAACTTACACCTGAAGAACGTGCAGCCGCGGGTATCACTGATGGACTGATCAGACTATCCGTAGGTCTCGAACATGTGGATGATATCATCGCTGATCTAAAATTATGACCATTTCGTAGAATTATATTTTTTTTCGTTTGCAACCTATCTTATTTTTGACACGTCTATATAAAGTCAAACAAAACAATTTATGCATTACATCCATACCCTTATCCTATTATTTTCTTTTGGATATTTACAATCCCAAATCACCATCAAAGGAACTGTCAAAGACGAAACTGGACTTCCCGTAGCCTACGCTTCAGCATCTTTGATAAGTCTGGATTCTACCTTGGTAAGAGGAAGTTTGACAGATGAAAAGGGTAATTATTTAATTGAGAATATAAATGCTGGATCATACAGAATACTAGCGTCTTATTTAGGGTATGATAATGTGTATAGCGACATCTTCGAAATAAAACCAGAAAACAAAACGGCAACAGTTGATATCAATTTCCTACAAAAAGGAGTCACACTAGATGAAACCGTCATTGTCGCTAAAAGGCCATTTTTAGAGCAAAAATCAGATAGACTTGTCGTTAATGTAGCTAATAGTGCTGTAGCCGCCGGGGGAACAGCTATGGAAATTCTTCAAAAAGTGCCAGGCGTAGTGGTCATGCAAGATAAAGTGACTTTGGGCGGAAGCCAAAACTTGCAAATCTGGATCGATGGCAAACCTTCACCTTATAATGATATGAATGCCGCACTAAGGGATATGCCTGGCGATCAAATAGAAAAAATAGAACTCATCACACAACCCGGGTCGCAATATGATGCATCAGGTGGACCTATTCTCAATATAGTATTAAAAAGAAATGCGGATTTAGGTTTTAAAGCGACTGCTGCAGTGACTGTTGGTGGTGGTAGATTTGATCAGGCGGATGTAGATGCAGGTATTGAAAATTATTACAGACTCAATCCTTCTTTAAATATGACTTACCGTAATGGTAAAATTAACCTATTCGGGAATGTGTCTTACAATCAAGGGGATTATTTTACGACATTCATCGTAGATAGGTATATAGGTGATGAAGTGTATAAAAGTAAAAATATAGATCGAGTAGACTATACTTTTAAGAATTTAAGATTTGGTGCTGATTATTATGCTACTGAAAAGACAACGATAGGCACAGTTTTTCGTACATGGGGAAGACAAGGAGATGGCGTAGGATTCAACCGAACAAGAGTTTTTGATGCCACTGAAACAATGCTAACCAATATATTCGTTACAGAAAATATCACAGACTCCAAGAGAAGTGGATTGTATGGGAATGTGTACTTTAAGCATGAATTTGACCGTAAAACAGGTCATGGTTTAAATGTTGATTTTGATTACAATACTTTTAACACTAGAAATATTAATGACTTATCTATTTATCCCGATGACAATCCACTTTTCAGATCATTGTCTCGTCAAGATGTAGATCAGCCTGTAGATATTTATGTGGGAAAGGCGGATTATAAGTATCCCATCGATTCTACTTTTAAAGTGGAGACTGGTGTAAAAATGAGTTTTGCAACGGTTGATAATGACCTTAATTTTTTTAGAAGTGGAGAAGTTTCAAATAATGAATCCAATGACTTTTTATACAAAGAAAATATCAATGCAGGATATTTAAATTTAAGCAAAACCATTTCTAAATTTGAATTGAATGCAGGTCTAAGGGTTGAACAAACAATACTTTCCGGTGAGTCTATGGATTCTTTGGTTTTGGATAGAAATTATTCGCAATTATTTCCAAGTGCGAGTGCGATGTACCGCTTTAACGAACATATGGCCTTACAATCTTCATATTCTAGGAGGGTCAATCGTCCTGGTTTTCAGCAACAAAACCCATTTTCTTACTTCATAGATTCACTCACATATACCCGAGGTAATCCAAATTTAAAGCCTGAAATCGTCAATACCGCACAACTGAATTTGACATACGATGGTCAGCCGTTTTTTGGTGTAGCTTATTATGTGACAGATGATGTTATTGTAGAAAATGCACCTAGACTAGAAGGTACCAGAACGTTCACCACAGCCGAAAACCTTGCCAACCAAACAAGAGTAGAATTGCAACTCAACTTCCCAATTAAACTAGGTAAATACATTGATGGATTCGGTGGAAATCAAGCCATTTACAATGCTTACGATGCAACATATCAAAATATAAAGTATGAAACTAGCAGATGGCATTGGTTGGGTTATTTCCAAATAAATGCTTCATTGCCGAAGGATTTCAAGTTAGAAATGGGTGGTTTTTACATGACTAAATTCTTAGAAGAGTTTCTTACCATAGATAATATCGCTGGAATGAATTTTGGTATTTCGAAAACATTTGATGAGAAGCGAGGCAGATTGTCATTGAGTTTTAATGATATTTTCTATTCACAAAATACAAATGCAACGATTGATTTTAGCGATGTACGGGTCAATTTTTTCCAAAGAGAATTCTCTAGACAAGTGAGATTGACAGCAAGTTATCAGTTCGGGAATTCAAAGATGAAAAACGTGACAGGTAGAAGTTCTGCATCAGAAACAGAGTCATCAAGGGTGAAGGTAGAGTAACTAGATTTTTGCAGTTAATGTATATACAAGTTTTATTCTATTTGCTTAACTTCTATTTTTTCTAAACACTTGATATATCTCAAACCAGTTTTTAAATCGGATGAAGATAGAAAAAGTATGCTATGTGGAAGGTCTCTAGCATGGACACCATCTATTTCGGTAATGAAAAATAAATGATTGCCAACTTCTGTATTGTAAATTTCATTCCAAGAAAATACCACTTTATAGCCATCGGAAGCTGTAAAAATAAAGTAATATTCATTTAATGATCGAGGATTATCATCCAAATATTTTACGGATGCTAATATTGACTTTATTGGAATGCCTTTAAGCTTGGTTAAGGCATTTTTTAAACTACCATCCTTATTATACAAAGTATAGTCATTAATACTAACTTGTTCAAAAGTATCTAAATCAAGTAATTTAAAAGATTTTTCAGATATAACTTTTCCTGAAATTTTTATTTCTGTGGTTGGTTTTATTATTTTTTGCCCAATTGCTAAATGTAAACTACACATACAAAATATAAAAACTAATCTTATCATCATTTTGATTTAATTACGTTAAATAAATGAATCATTAGCGTAAAAATATAAAGTTTTTAAAAGGTAAAATTGCAAATATGAAAATCATATGACATTCGTCATTTATTACATGATCTAGCTATCAAAGTAAAACATTAATTTCTAAAACAACGTTGTATTTTTGACAATTATTTCAATACTTTAGACATGTAATTAAAGGTAAACTTATTACTGTAATCAACGTTACTTATAAGTGTATAAATTATATAAATGTTTCTTATAGTTATAATTGTCGTAATTTTGTCAAGTTTTTAAAAATCAGATAACCAAATAAATTTTAATAAATGGAAGATAACAACCATGGAAGTCAGACATCTTATGATGTTAACGCTCAAAGTAAAGTAGGCTCAGAAAGCAAGTGCCCATTTTCAGGAGCATCTTTAAAGAAAAGTGCTGGAAATGGTACAGGTAATAGAGATTGGTGGCCAAATCAATTGAAGCTCAATATTCTACGTCAAAATTCATCATTGGCAAATCCAATGGATGAGTCATTTAATTATGCAGAAGCATTCAAATCATTGGATCTCGACGCTGTAAAAAAAGACATCGTAGATCTGATGACAACATCTCAAGAATGGTGGCCTGCAGATTATGGGCATTATGGTCCGTTTTTTATCAGGATGGCTTGGCACAGTGCAGGTACATATCGTATTGCTGATGGTCGTGGTGGCGCAGGTTCAGGTACGCAACGATTTGCTCCACTTAATAGTTGGCCAGATAATGCAAACTTAGACAAAGCTCGTCTTTTGCTTTGGCCTATCAAACAAAAGTATGGCAATAAAATCTCTTGGGCCGACTTAATGATCCTTGCAGGAAACTGTGCTTTGGAGTCTATGGGATTTCCAACTTTTGGATTCGGTGGTGGTCGTGAAGACGTATGGCAACCAGAAGAAGATGTATATTGGGGATCAGAAAGAGAATGGTTGGGCGACCAACGTTATAAAGGAGATAGAGAGCTTGATAATCCTTTAGCAGCTGTGCAAATGGGTCTTATTTATGTAAATCCAGAAGGACCGAATGGCAATCCTGATCCACTTGCAGCAGCGAGAGATATCCGTGAGACTTTCGCTCGTATGGCCATGAATGATGAAGAAACAGTTGCGTTGATAGCAGGTGGACACACATTCGGTAAAACCCACGGTGCAGCTGATCCTAGCAAATATGTAGCTGCTGAACCAGCAGCGGCAGGAATTGAAGAACAAGGTCTTGGATGGAAAAATTCATTCGGCACAGGAAATGCAGGTGATACCATCACAAGTGGACTCGAAGGTGCATGGACAACCACACCAACTAAATGGAGTAATAATTATTTTGAAAATCTATTTGGTTTTGAGTGGGAATTGTTCAAAAGTCCTGCAGGTGCACATCAGTGGAGACCTGTGAATGGTGGTGGGGCAGGAACTGTTCCAGATGCACATGATCCGTCAATAACACACGCACCATTTATGCTTACAACAGATTTGTCACTTAGAGTAGATCCTGCGTATGAAAAGATATCAAGAAGATTTTTTGAAAACCCAGATCAATTTGCTGATGCATTTGCTCGTGCTTGGTATAAATTGACACACAGAGATATGGGTCCAATAGAAAGATACCTAGGTCCTGAAGTACCTTCAGAAGTATTGGTTTGGCAAGATCCAGTATCTCCTGAAACAAAATCTGTGGTGGATGACCAAGATATAGCAAAACTTAAAGAGCAAATTTTAGCTTCGGGTCTTTCTGTCTCTCAGTTAGTATCTACGGCATGGGCGTCGGCATCTACATTCAGAGGTTCTGACAAACGTGGCGGTGCCAATGGCGCAAGGGTAAAATTAGCGCCACAAAAAGACTGGGAAGAAAATCATCCTGGACTTTTGACTTCTATTATATCTACCTTCGAAGGTATACAAAAGAGTTTTAACTCAGGTTTCGCGGGTAAACATATTTCACTCGCTGATTTGATCGTTTTGGGTGGTTGTGTAGGTGTAGAAAAGGCAGCAAAAGCAGCTGGTTTTGACATTACTGTGCCATTTACAGCAGGAAGGGGCGATGCTACTCAAGAGCAAACAGATGTAGAGTCTTTTGCAGCATTAAAGCCAATGGCTGATGGATTTAGAAATTATATGAATGCGCACCATATCGGGTCTGCAGAAGAGTTGTTGATAGATAAAGCACAGCTTATGACATTGACAGCGCCAGAGATGACTGTATTGTTAGGAGGAATGCGTGTATTGAACACAAATTATGGTCATTCAAAAAATGGGGTATTCACACATACGCCAGAAGTATTGACGAATGACTTTTTTGTCAATTTACTTGATTTGAATACGACTTGGAAAGAAACATCAGCGTCTCAAGATGTATTCGAAGGACGTGATCGCAAAACAGGTGAAGTGAAATGGACAGGCACAAGAGCAGACTTAATTTTTGGTTCTAACTCTGAGCTTCGTGCCATTGCTGAAGTGTATGGATGTGCGGATTCTAAATCGAAATTTGTAAAAGATTTCGTAGCTGTATGGAATAAAGTAATGAATCTAGATAGATTTGATCTAGCTTGATTATAAAGAATGGTTTTTCATAGTAAGTAGTTTTAATAAGTTTAAGTAGTTTTTAAAGGGTGATCTGGAAACAGGTCACCCTTTTTTATTATAATCAGATCAACCTTATAATTATGTTACCTAATAATGGGTTATTTTGGTTCACCTTATTCCTGATATAAAACGACCATAGAAATAGCAGGGACTTTTATTTCTCCAGTTGTGGGTGTATTCATATTAAACTCATCTCCCCAAACAGCTAATTTCCAGTCTTCTTTAATTTTATATTTGACGATTTCTGGACGTGCATTATAAATGACTAAAATGTTTTTCCACTTGTCACCATTCGCATGATTGCTGATTTGAAAACTAATCAGTCCGTCTTCTACTTTTTGGAAGACAAGATTTTTGAGAACATCTTCTTTTTTAGACATGTAGAATGCAGGATGATTTTTGCGGAGTTGGATTAAGTTTTTATAATAATCGACAACATTTTTGTTTTCTGATTTCCATCTCCAGTCTATTTGATTAATACTATCTGGAGCATTGTAGCTATTATGATTCCCTTTTTTGGTACGTAACATTTCTTCACCAGCATGGATGAATGGAATGCCTTGAGACGTCAAAACGACTGCATTGGCTAGTTTGTCCATAGCGATGAGGTCCGCTTGAGAAGCATCAGGACGAGATATCTTGAGTTTGTCGAAAAGTGCAAGATTGTCATGACAAGATACATAATTTACAGATTGCCAAGGCTCTGCGGCCCACGGTTTGTCAGAGTTGTAGACGGTTGTATAGTTTACTTGTGGATGAGATATGCAGCCAGCTATGCCCATTTTGACAGACTCTTCTGCACCTTTTTTGCCACTCACAAATCCTTTGTCTTTATCATCAAAAACAGAACCTTTCAGCCCATCTCTGATTTCATCGGAAAAAGCTGCTACCTGTGGCATCTGCGCAGTATGTGCTTTTAATGCTCGGTTTGTTATGGGTAGTGGAGAATCTCCCGCGGTCCAACCTTCTCCATATATCAGAATATTAGGATTGATCTCTTTTAGTCGTTTGGTAATAGCATTCATAGTTTCGATGTCATGAATGGCCATCAAATCAAATCTAAAACCATCTATGTGGTATTCTGTTGCCCAATAAGCTACAGACTCTATTATGAATTTACGCATCATCGCTCTATCCGACGCTGTTTCATTGCCACAAGCAGAAGCATCAGATCGTTTGCCATTTTCCCATTGTCGATAATAGTAGCCTGGAACTTCAAGATTAAAATTAGAATTGTCATAGACACCCGTATGATTATAAACAACGTCTATAACTACACCTATATCTTGCTGGTGGAAAGCTTGTACCATTTCTTTAAATTCTTGAATTCTTACTTCACCCCTATATGGATTCGTTGAGTACGAACCTTCTGGTATATTATAATTGATAGGGTCGTATCCCCAGTTAAATTGTGGTTTGTCTAGCTTGCTTTCATCCACAGAATTGTAATCACATGTAGGAAGTAAATGTACATGAGTTATGCCAAGTTCCTTGAGATGATCGAGACCAGTTCCTACGCCATTTGGTCCTTTGCTTCCTTTTTCTGCTAACCCTAGATATTTTCCTTTGTACAAAATACCTGACTCAGGATGGATGGAAGCATCACGTACATGTAACTCATAAAGGATAGCTTCATTAGGAAAATTGATAGATGGTCCACGATCTTTTTCCCAATCTGCTGGATCTGTACTTTTGAGATCAATGATCATGGCACGTTCTCCATTTACACCTAGTGCTTGTGCGTAGATACCAGGAGTTTCGTTAAGCCAAACACCATCAGTTTTGACTTGATAAGTGTAATAAATACCTTGAATATCTCCCCTGACTGTAATTTTCCAGATGCCATTTTCTCCCTTTTGGAAATCGGAAGTACTTAGGGCTGATCCACCATTCCCAGTTTTGTAAAGTCTTAATTTGACTTCTTCTGCTACAGGTGACCAAATGCTAAATGTCGTAGCTTCTGGCTTATAACGAACCCAAAGATCAGCATCTGTTGGTGTGGGATATTCGCTAAAGTTTGGCGTCACTTGACCTTTGGAAGTGATAGATATCAACATTGATAGAATCATGAAAAATGGAAAGAAATATTTTTGTGTCATGAATATTGGCTGTTTTAAAAGACAAAAGTAAGGATCAGAATTACAATAAATGACTGATTTCGTCAAAAACTAGAAATTAAAAGAAGAATGGTATTTAATTCACGAACTTTATTGTTTGATTTACAGCTATTAAATTTAAATCTAGGCAAATTCTTATCCTCAATCTAGTTTTTTTGTTTAATGTTTAAGTGTTTAATGTTTAGGTAATAAAGTCATTTTGATTTACTTAATCTCATCCTTAATCTCAATCTCATCCTTATTTCATCTAGTTTACCCCCAACCCCTGAAGGGGAGATTAGCTATTTGTCTTAAATCTTAACCTAAATCTCAATCTCAACCTTAGCCTAAATCTTACACTCAACCTTAAAACAAAACGATACCTTTTATTTTTAAATCGTCAGGAATATCCTTTAAGGCTGGTTTTTCGTAATTAAATTTGTACTGTTTTTTGGGATCCGTATAAATCCAAAATCCGCCATCGAATTTTGCTGCTATAAGATACAGTCCATCTTGGAAATTAAAGTCCGCAGATTTGAGTGTAGATTTAGATTTTAATTCTTTGACGGTCATACCCACGCTAACCCCATCAAGGGTGGTGTAAGATGGGCTTTTTATGACGATCCTGAAAACATTGTTTTTATTGCTCTTTTCATAACCAGCATTGAATGTAAAAAGTGATTCCTTTTTTTTGTTAGTGACTACATAGTCTATTGATTCGGGCTCATCATCAAGGGATTTTACTGACTTTTTTTCTACGTTATATTTTTTATCCAATATTTTTAAAGCATTAGATATCGGCATTCCTATGCTGATGCCTTCTAAGGAACGGTGGTCTTTGAGTGCTAGATTTGTTGTCTTTTTGGCACAATTGGTCAATCCAAAAATGGCTAAGCAAATAAAGATTAAAAGTCTCATAAATGGTTGAATTTAGGTAAAATGGAAAGTTGAAAACAATGTTAATCGTTACAAAGATAAGGAAATAATGCTCTGATTGGTCACTTGTGATAAAATGGTAAGATTTGAAAGTACTATTGGGATACGGAATGCTTACTTATTTAGGGTGTGCATCCAAGATAGTTAGGACAATAAAATTTTGCCAATATTTGACAATGTTGTTTGGATTATATTACCTTTACATCATATTCATCGAATAATTGTTCACCCAAAAAAATAAAAAAAATGGCTAAAAGTAAAGACACTAAAAAGGAAGTAAAAAAGGAACCCTTAAAAACGCCAAAGGAGAAAAAGGCAGAGAAGAAATTGAAGAAGCCAAATTATGATTGATAGCCTAAATTTGATTTTTTTCTTGAAGAAGGTAGGGTTTTGGGTTAAATCCAAGTGAGATTTTAGATTTTGATTAGAATCAATTTTGTTTCGCCATTTTGGACAGAAAAAGTATTAAAATGGCGAAACAAAATAATTTTAGTTTCGCCATTTTGGTGTATATGTGTTATTGAAGTAGTAGAAACGTAACTGGCTGTTTTGAAATAAATGCTAGTTAAGGATCTTAATATCAGCAATTTATATTTAGGATCCAGCAAAAGGTGACCCAAATATTCCGACTGCAAGTTCTGCCCAAATAAGAAAAAATATTATTAAAATAGCGCCACAAAGAATGACTCTATTGTGGAAGCTTTTTACCACTCGCAAAACTAATTCACATAAGAGTCCTGTTCCAAATAATAGGATACCCATAATCGTGAAGTCCATAATATCCCAATCGACTTCATCGGTAAACTGCATAGCAAAAAACGGAATAGATAGTAGGATGACTGCTATACTTAGAATAATGATTAACCTTTTGTTTGTCATATCTTTTTTGATTTAATAATGAATAAATTATCTAATTTCTAATTGAATAATATCATAAAGTACAACATCGCTATTGGAATATTCAAAAGCAAAATCCCTAATGTAATCATCAATTCTTCTATCATCGTAGGTCTTAAAAACATTTCTACGAATAAGGCGATTACAAATATTAGATTTATAAAAGCGGCAATGATGACATAATTAAAACCTAATGCATATATGTTAACTGAATTGGAAAATACTAGTTGTGTCAAAAATAATATTGTTCCAAAACTGAAGGAAATCAGCGCTGTCCACCTAGATGTTTGGATTAATGTTGATTGTTGCATATTTGAGTTTATCATCTTAATTGAATTATTGCGAATTAGTTAAATTGTGAAATATTCGATTTCCAACCACTATATTGTTTTTCAATCCTTTGTTCTGGATTTTTGTCCACTAGATACAATGTAAATATGAAAAACCATTCTGCTGGTTTCATTATGATAAATACCAAATCACAAATATATTTTTGGTCAAAAAGACGATGGTTTTTGTGAATCATATCACCCACTTTGTCATATTTGATCCGTATTTTACGATGTATTTTGGGGAAATACTCTTCCAAGACTTGCTCAAATGCATTGGATACTAATAATTGCCTATTGCACACTATGACACCACCTGCTCTGATGCCCAATCTTTGTGGATTTACTATTTCTTTATGGCCATTTGCGGCAACCGAACAGAGATAATGACCTCCACAATCTATATTATCACATTTATAATCCCATTGGGATAATCCGTGCTTGTAAGTCTCAGTAAATGCTCGAATCAATGCGTCTGGTTTTTGTCCAAACAAAACTAATATGGATGTCAAAATAATTATAATCGGAAGAACAGCTATTAAAAAAATAGGAAACTTTATGAAAGGATGTAGCGTCAATACTTTCCATGCTATGAAGTTGAGAGGATTTTCTGTTTTATAGTCTCCGCTCTTAACTTTGATAATGATAAGCTGCTGATTTTTGACAAGTGCCATAATGAATAATAAAGCTATGGGTAGATTTCCTAATAGACCCAAAGGTAAATCTAAATGAAATGCTATCGCTATATTGATTAATAAACCAATAAACAGAAAAATATTGATCAATACTTCAGGAATAGGTGGTGCAATATCTGTTTTAAATATTGAAACAATATAGCTTATCATACTTAAAACTATAACTATATAAATAGATAACTTATGCTCAGGAGAGAACGTTGCGCTTGATCCACAACAATCATTTATTGAATTTAAATCAGTAACCAATAAAATTCCTGGGTAAACTAGCACTACTAAGACACCAAGAATTCTGTTCGCAATTTGCTTAAAATATGACTTACCAGTAAACAAAAGATACAAAAAGTCAAATACCGAAAATATCTGTGTTAAACAAATTAAGATAATGATAAGTCCAATGCCAATAATTTCCATTTCTTTTAGTTGATTTCTGTGGATTCAATAATTTTGGAATCTTCTTTTTCATTCTCTTCAAACCACTTAATCTTCCTCGTCACATACATTGTCAAGGCAATAATGACAAAAAGGCCAATTGATCCTGCAAGTAATGCTGTTTTTTCTAATTGTATGATGATATAAATGTATGCAAATAATGCTACCATCAAACCAAGAAGTAAACCAGAGCTTTTCTTGTTTTTAAACATACCTAAACTATACAAAAATATCAATCCTATCGTAGCAGCTGCCGCTCCTGAATATGCCAAATCAAATCCCCAAAACTCTGATATTGAGAGCAACAAGGTAAAAAATATTGCCAATGCAAGACCTATCAATGTGTATTGAAAGATGTGGATGTTGATCTTTTCTACTATTTCGGTCAAGAATACGACTAGAAATGTCAAAATGACAAAGAGGATCATGTATTTTCCTGCGCGGTATGTTTTGGCATAGTTATCGATTAAAACACGGATTTCCACACCAAAAAGATTGTCACCGAGTGAAATAGAAGGATTGTCCTTTATAAAGGCAGGAATGGATTTGTTGTACTCAAAAACATTCCAATTTGCATCAAAGCCTTTACTATCGGTCTTATGATCTGGTAAAAAACCACCATAAAAAACAGGGTCAGCAAATGCAGAATTTATGTGAACAGAGTTGGACTTTGCCAATGGTGCAAACAAAAGTGCTTTTGATCCTCTCAGATCCAAGTTATACGAAAATTCATAATTTTGGATAGCTGCATCTAAGGCAATTTTTGCTTGAAGTCCATTATTAATTTGGGGAGCATCGTAATCATAATTTGTAACAAACTCTTCTTTTAAATTCTCATTGGTTTGATTTATTGTAAAATATATATCATTCATACCTGGATTTAAAGTAGCAGGCTTCCCATTCCAATTAAGCGAAATTTCGGCATTGATACCTTTTGGATCTGAGACACCCATTATGATAGAGGCTTCATTCAGAAGTAAATCTTCTGCTTTTATATTTGTCAATGTTGCATCAGGTAGTTTAAAATTTCCTTTTACCATGAGTCCTGTTTTATACAATAATACTTTGTAAAGACTTCTATATTTGGATTCTGTTTCGATTTGGCCATCTACGGCAAGTGTTTCAGGAAAAACGATCAACTGTGTTTTGGTTTTAACAGGTGGTTTTGTTTTGTCTTCTCTATGTATGTAATGAAAGTATGGTATCACCAAAGCAGGACCTGTGTGTGTTTGTTTATTTCCCCAACCTTTAGCTACTTCATTGGTGACGGATTCGCTTAGTCTTTGTCTTTCTCGGACTAAATCAAGAATCATATATTTGGGAATGAGCAAAAATAACGTCAAGAAAAAGATAAGTGCAAGTTTTAAAGTAATCTTGATACTAGAATTCTGAAAAAAAGATGTTGTTGTCATGAGTAAAATATTTAATGATTTAGTGATCTTGTGAATAATTTAATGAGTGAATTGATTTTTAGCTATCCTAACTTTGTGCCTTTGTGGCATAGTTTATTAAAAAGTACTTTGAAATACAAAGTGTAAATATAAAAAAATATAGCAATGATCTCTAGCCTTTGCCGATCAGTGCTGCCAATGCTTCTATGTGTTTTTGGAAAGATTGTTTGCCTTCTGCTGTTGCTCGGTATGATGTCTCTGGTTTTCTGCCTACGAATGCCTTACGCACTTCGATATAATTTTTACCTTCCAATGCAATTGTATGACTTGCCAAGTTACCATCTGATAGCTCAAGCATCTGCTTCATATCATTGAAGTTGACCCATTCATTGACCATTAGGACAGACATGATGCCCAGCCGAACCCGACTTTCAAAATCCTTGTTTATGTTGCTAATATCGATATCTTTCACCGTGTTTTAATTGTATTTTTGGTACATCCATATACCATAAACTATGTGAAGTACTCCAAATCCAATGCCCCAAAATATTAATCCATATCCTATAAAAACAGCTGCAAATAATCCCAAAGCCAACTCAAACATTCCCAACCAAAAGACATCAGATTGTGTATATTTGGAAGCACTTACCAAGGCCAATCCATAAAAGATCAACATGCAAGGCGCTACTAAATAAAATAAATGATGCAAAGTTACAATGATACAAAATAAACCACCTGTCACCAATGGAATAGCAGCCGCCTTGATCGTATTCTTTGTAGCTGCAGACCATAACGGATGACCAAGTTTTTTAGATTTTTTTGCTGTAAAATAGATACCTGACATCAAAGCTAAAACTAAGGTAACTATCGCCACAGATGCCAATTGCCAGAGCACTTGATAAGAATAATAATTGGGTTTGCCATCAAAATAATCTATATTGTGCTGCCCCAAGATGTAAAATGTCATAAGACAACCAACAATAGCTACCAATCCTGCACCCACGCCAGATAAACCACTGAGAGAGATGAAGGTAGATGATCGCTCCATCATCTGCCGTATATGTGTTAAATCGTTTTCGTATTTGTTCATTTGTAAAAGTACTTTGAAATGCAAAGTTAATGATTAACTTTATATGTGCAAGAAATATTGTGTGTAAAGTGAAGAAATATTACAATATATTTTCTACTCCATCAAATCAAACACATTTTTCTGATTTATAAGCTTGAATAAAGAGCCTTTGATAGGTTTCTTAAAAGGAAAATTGGAAATATGGCTTTACCGTAGTTAAAAAATTTAGCTAAAATTATAAAGTGTAGTTAATAAATTTAGCTAAATTTATAAATTATGGCGGAAAATACCCCAAAAATCCACTTCACGCTATTATATCCCGATCCATCGGAAATACCTTTGTGTACTTAACGTTTTGTATTTTCTTTGTTGGCAAATATGAATATTATGAATAAGGTATTTTGGTATAGTTTGATATTCGCTGCGATCGCAACTTATTTTTATGTAGGATATAGTGTCTCTTCACATTGGGAGGCTGCAGTCAAATATGGCAATAAAGTGACGCATAACAATTCGGGTAATCAGATACCATCTTTAAATATCAAAGATACTCGTGAAGGTGATTTTTACGTCATCATAGACTCCTTAAAAAACAGAAAATATTTTCGTGTCATAGGTTTCACTTCAGATTCATTATTATGTGTAAATTTTGGTAAAGATGCTAGTGTTTTGCCAAAGATATTAGATTATTCATCTTATATAAAGAGCCCAGGTTTTTTTATTGACGAGCGAGTCAATTGGGTAGATGAGTTAATGAAGAATGATGAAAATTTTAATGATAAATTTGACCTTTTAGGTATAAATGAAATCGATTCTTTATTAAACTCGCATGAAGTTATTGGCTTTGGATTGACCGATGTTTCTTACTCGCCAGGATACAATTTTATGTTCAAATATGCTTTGGCATATCCTTCAATTTTAGGACTCGTAATCTTGCTCTTTTTATTTATTATTTTAATTTTTGAAAAGACTTTAAGCATCATTCCCACAAAGAAAAAGCAGTTAGTTCGGAATATTTTCGTTTTAAGTGCGATTTTACTTTATGCATTATTTAATGCACATTACATGGGGTTTTCACAATTGTTCAATACCGGATGGCATGGATACCTATTCATTTTTATAAGCCATTCTTTTGTGTTTTTTATTTTTCAGTTTATATCTAAAAAGTTTAGTCATAAGGATTTTGAAGTACGTGAGTTTATAAAGTTTATAACAATCATTTTTTTAGGTGTGATTTTTCAGTTTATTTTTAAATTGATATCCATATTTATACTTGAAGAGTTCGTTAAGTATGACTATAAATATACCAATGTCTTTTTTATTACCTTACAGCAAGCATTCAAATTTTGGATAGCAGTAGCCACAGCCAATTTTCTTCATAATCTTATACAGTATATTTATACGCTCCGTCGCAAATCCAAACAACTTCAAGCCATTACATCAGATGCACAGAAATCATCAGACGCACTAAATCAATCAGAAACAAATGTCAATACTCATTTTCTATACAATTCGCTGCATGCCATCGCCGCTTTGGCACCTGTAGCACCTGACAAAACCGAAACCCTTGCCCTCTCGCTAGCCAAATACTACAGATATACCACCAATAGAAATGACGAATCATGGATCACCATCAAGGATGAAGTAGAAGCACTGACAGCATATCTCGAAGTAGAAAAAATCAGAATGGGTGAAAAACTGACCTATGCCTTCGATATATCAGACGATGTCTCAAATATTAAAATACCCAAATTTCTGATTCAACCATTGGTAGAAAATGCCGTAAAATATGGATATCAAGCAGAGAATGATTGCACCAAAATATCGATAATAGCCATTAAAAACGATGATTACTTTTTAAAAATATCTGTCTTTGATAGTGGCAAGCCATTTAGTGACAACATGGAAATAGGCACTGGAATAAAACATCTTAAGGACCTACTAAAACGATTTTATCCCGATAGACACACGATAAGTTTTGTGAATGAACCATTGAAGTGTGTGGAGATATTGATTAATACAAAAGACATCAATAAATGAAAAAAATCTCTATTTACTCGATAATTATTTTATGTATTGGTCTATCATTTATTTTTTGGGATTATTATAAAGCAAATGACCTTATTACAAATGACCATCATTATTATAAAAGTAGTTTTGATTTCATCAATGCTGCAAAAAATCAAATTTGTGTTGTTAAAGATGCCAATAGTAAGATAAGTTATTTTAGGCTAGAAGGATTCACTTCAGACCACAAATTGTGTGTGAGATTTGGCAATAAACCATCATTAATACCATTAGGTGAGTTGGATAAAATTATCTATTCATCTGATGGTAAACGAATTCATTTGAGTCAAAGATGGGTGAGTGATATCTTTAATGATCCTACCGCTTGGCGAAATGATCTGAAAATCATTTCCCAAAAACAAATAGACGATATCAATGCCAAAAATAAAGTGTACTGTTATAAAAGTCATTACCCTAGAGGGGAAAAGCCTAATACAATTTATTTACTACCGCTAAATATAGTGTTTCTTGTAGTTTTAGCCTTAGTGATATTTTTGGTTTTATTGTTAAATAGTTTTTTTTCGAGCAAAAAAAATATACTGATTTTTACAACTATTATTTCGGCATCATTTTTAGTAGCATATTTTTTTTCTGCGTCTAATTTTTCTACACTCTTTTATGTTTTTTTGGTTAAAAATTTGATTACTTTTTTATTGTTGTATCATTTAATAAAGGTTGTTGATAGAAAAACAAAAATATATGACTTTGGTAAAAGGGAATTTGTAAAGTTCCTGTTTATCGCCACATTCGGTTTCTTTGGCGAATTGTTAGGTGGCAGGCTGTTTAATTTTATATTTTTCGATTTTTTTGAATTTGATGGAGGCATAATTTATGAGTTTGGTGGCTTTTCAAATGTGCTTGGTTGGTTTAAGTTTTGGATCTTTTTTGGTGTAGCCAATTTCATGAGCAATCTCACAATCTACATCATATCACTCAGAAAGCAAGAAAAAATATTCAAACTTCAAAAATCAGAAGGAACTTTAGCTTCATCCACGCTAGCATCCATCCAATCTCGCATTAATCCACATTTTCTCTACAACGCACTGAATAGCATCGCATCACTCGCCCGCACAGATCCACGGAAGACCGAAGAAATGGCACTCCAATTGGCTAAGTTTTATGATCAATGTAGCGATATCAAATCAAAGCCAATGATAACTTTAGTGGAGGAGCTAGAAATAATAAAGTCGTATCTCAAAATTGAAAAAATTAGATTTGGCGATCGCATCCAAGTAATATTACCAACTGATGATGATGTCATGGAATGTATGATGCCATCCTTTACGCTCCAACCTATCGTAGAGAACGCCATTAAATACGGATACAACATAGAAGAAAATGTGATCACTATTCGTATTACTGCAGAGTCGAATGGCAAGTCACTTATACTTCGTATTTATGATAGTGGTCCACCTTTTTCAGATAATTTGCATTCAGGATACGGACTGAGTAGTATTGCCAAAAAACTCAAAGTACTGTATCCTGAACGACACACGATTAGTTTTATCAATGAGCCTGAGAAATGTGTGGAGATTGTACTTTCTTCGGAATATTAAGCAGTTATTATCTGCTACAGCATCCTAAAAATCGCATACTTTTGCTTTCCTCCACCCATTTTACACCCATATATCCCGTTTCGTCAGAAAATGTTTGGATACATCACCTTAAGATTGTTTCTTTGCTACCATGTACACAGCTATCATCATAGAAGACGAATATCCTGCAAGGCTCAGATTAGAACAAATGTTGAGTCAGCACCAAACTACCATTAAAGTGCTAGGTCATGCCGACATAGGGAAAACAGCCATAGAAATGACCAATAAATATCGACCTGATGTAGTTTTTCTAGATATTCACTTACCTGATATGAATGGTTTTGAAATATTACAAGCACTTGATTATCACCCTATGGTGATATTTACGACTGCTTACGCCGAATATGCTGTGCAAGCTTTTGAAGTTTTTTCTGTTGATTATTTAGTCAAACCATTTGATGATCTACGATTCAGAAAAGCCATTGACAAAATAAGTCAGTTCCAACATTTAGTGCCTGTGCCTGATTATTCCAAAATGGCAACACTATTTTTTGAAGCCCAACGCAAACCAAAACAAACAACACTTGCCGTCAAATCAGGCCAAAAAATATTGCTCATTGATTATGAAGATATCACCCATCTCAAAGCTGACGATAAATATGTAACGGTATCTACAGCAACCAACAAAACTTACCTGTGTGAAAAATCCTTAGGAACACTAGAAGAAAGTCTTCCTGATCACTTCATTAGAGTCCATAGGTCGTACATCATTAATAAAACATGGATTGCAGAGATACATCGATATTTCAAAGGAAGGCTGATGTTGGTCATTGATGATAAAGAACGCACTACGGTCATTACAACAGAAAGTTACACCCACCAAGTTAAATCAGTCTTAGGGCTTTAGTCTTTACGTTGATTATTAATTTTCTATATAGTGTAAAAAAAAAGTTGCATTTCAGAAATCCGAAATGCAACTTTTTTGCTTACAAAAACTGCTCTAAAATTATTTCTTCATAATCGTCATCACCGCATTTTGCATAGCAGGTATAACTTGGACTATTTTATCTGCAGATTTTGTAGCCGTATTGATCCAATAAGTGGTTTTGTCTGCTTCGTTTTCATGGCTCACTACTTCCACTACATGATAACTTTTGTCACCCATTTTCTCAGGATCTTTTACGGTAAGTACTACTTTTTTGGCTTTCATGGTCATCATATCAGGTATGCTGTACGCCAATGTATATCCAAGCTTAAGGTCTAGTCCACCGATTACAAAATCAGAACCAGGTCCATCTGCCATGAATGCTCCGTCAAACTCCATGTCCATGTTTTGACCAGCCATACTGACTGATGCTTTTTTATCTGTGAATATCATAGGGATTTCTTGACCCATTTGATTCATGGTACGAGATACTGGTTTGAAATCAGCGGTACACTTCAACACATCTGACATATCACCCATAGGACTTTTAGACTCGTCTTTTATCAACCAATGGTCACCATCTTTAGTAATGGTACGTGTCATCTGCATTGGGATTTTTTGACCTGATACTTCTACAGACATATCATATTCAGTAGTACCTTCCATAATTGTGTTTTTAATATTAGGAAATTTGCTAGATGTTTTAATTTCAGATTTAGACGTGTAAGTGACTGTGGTAATGTCAACTGTTAAGTTTTCTAAAGTTGATTTTACATCATCTGCCATTTCTTTTTGGTATCTACCACCCAATGTCTCTGAAAGGAATTGTTCAACTTTGGCATACATCGCTTTTTTATTCAATGGTTTTGCAAATCCGTGTCCTTCATCTTTGGCCAATAAATAATCAACCTTTTTATTTTTTTCTTTAAGTGCGATGACGATTTGGTCTGCTTCTGCTTGTTTTACCCTTGGGTCATTGGCACCTTGGATGATGAGTAGTGGTTTGTTGATCTTATCTACGCTGAACAGCGGACTTGCATCTTTGATGAGTTTTTTACCTTCTTCTGTATTTGGATCTCCCACCATACCATAAAGGAATGCTCTACCTGCTTCCCAATATGCCGGTACCGATTCCAACAAAGTGAATATATTACTTGGCCCTACGATATCTACACCACATGCATACACATCAGGTGTGAAAGCCAATCCTGCTAATGTAGCATATCCACCATAACTTCCACCCATGATGGCAACTTTGTCTTTATTGGCAATACCTTCTTTGATCAAATGTTTTACGCCCCAGGTGATATCATCTTGCATAAGTTTGCCCCACTGAAGGTCACCTGCATTTTGGAATTTTTTACCGTATCCGCCACTTGCTCTGAAGTTTGGTTGTAATACTGCATATCCTCTATTAGCCAAAAACTGTGCTTCAGCGTCATATCCCCAATAATCTCTAGGTCCCTTAGGTCCACCATGAACCAAAACTATCACAGGCAAATTTTTACCATCCATACCAGCAGGTATCGTAAGGTACGCAGGTATGTCTAATCCGTCACTACTTTTGTATGAAATAGGCTTCATTGGTGAAAGATGTTGTTCTACTTCTTTCAATTTTGGTCTACCAGTATATTGGAATGTTACTTTTTTAGTTTTGGCATCATAAGCATGTACTTCTGAAGCATACTTATCTCCCCAAACAGCTATCAAAAATTTGCTATAATCCTTTGTGTTGCTTTGGAAATCTACTTCTCTGCCAGGGAATTTCGCTTTTAATTCGTTGTACATCGTTTCCCATTTTTTATCTTTCCAATAGTACTTCGTTTTGTCCAATGTATATGATGTAGAAATTATTTTTCTAGTATTTCTATCTACAGACAATCCACCGAAATCTACTTTATTCTCAGGATCACTCTCAATTTTGACTTTCGTTTTAGTTTCAGGATTCATCAGGAATAATGCAGATTTGTCTAGGTCTCCAACGTTAGTTACCAAATAAAACTGAGTATTGTCATCATTCCATCCGCTACTGTAAGCTGTCTCAGTCACCAGTGTCTCATATATAGGTGTCAATGATTGATCAGCATTTACTCTAAGGAAAGTTGTCGCTCCTTTTTCATCAGTTCGGTACAACATTCTCAATTTGTCATTCCAGTCAAAATCGTATCCTGTGATTCTGTCTTTGTTTTCGTATTTCAAGGTCAATTCGCCTGTTGAAATCTTTAGTTCATACAAGTCGTGCCATGCTTTGTCACGATCATTGAGTCCGATCATCATCAAGTCAGGATTGTTTTGGCTCACATTATAAATCTGTGCTGTGACCTCGTCTTTTGGTGTTAGATTTCTTGAGTCAGGTACACCATTCGCAGCAGCTGATGCTTTCGGATCTACGGCAAATACGTTAATGTTTTCGTCGCCATCTTTGTCCTTTACGTACAAGATATACTTACTGTCGTCCGTCCAGAAATAACCATACAATGGTCTTGCACTGTCTGTCAAAGGTTTTGCCTTGTCAAATGGATCATTTATCTTTTTGACCCAAACATTCATGATACCGTTATAGGCTTTCATAAACGATATCCATTGCCCATCTGGACTAATCTGACCTGATGAAATTTCAGGATTTCCAAAAAACAAATCTCTGTCCAAGAGCGGTGTTTTTTGCGCATCAATATTTATTGTCATTGCAAAAAAAGTTGTTAAAATTAATAAAATTCTCATGTTGTTAATGATTTTCGAAATATAACTGTACATTATAGTAATAAGTTTTAAGCTATATACCAATTGATGGATTTTCCAGACGAAGGGTTGCGGAATAGATTCAATTTCAGGGTTATCATCTGAAATGAAAATGATATGGCAATTATTTTAAGTCATGTCTTTATAAAAATGATAGAATCTATTGCTTAATGATATTTCTAATCTTATTTATTTTGGTGATGTTTGACAAGATCTGACCATTATTATAAACTATCGAATTATAATCATAAACCCAAGTGTCCAATATCATACGCCACCTTTCACCTTGCTTATAACTTTGTTTTGTAAATCAATCAATATGAAACGGATAGTAATACTAGGAGCAGGTACAGGTGGAACCATGATGGCACAACATCTATTTAAGGAAGTTGACAAAAAAGAATGGTCTATTTCTATTGTGGACGAACGCAAGGAACACTACTATCAGCCAGGTTTTTTGTTCCTACCCTTTGACCAATACAAACCTGAAGATATTGTAAAGCCAATCTCTGAATTTATTCCCAAAGGAGTAGATTTTGTTAATATTGGTATAGAAAAAATTCTTCCAGAATCTCATCAAGTGATATTAGTAAATGGCAATACGCTTATTTATGACATTTTGATAGTGGCTACAGGATCTGAAATTGCTCCCGATGAAGTAGAAGGAATGAAAAGTGATGAGTGGGGAAAAAGCGTATTTACTTTTTATACTTACGAAGGAGCAATAGCATTGAGAGATAAACTGAAAACTTGGCAAGGAGGAAAATTGGTGGTTCATATTACAGAAATGCCCATAAAATGTCCAGTTGCTCCACTTGAATTTGCGTTTTTGGCAGATAGTTTTTTTAAGGATAAAGGTATGAGAGATAAAGTAGAAATCACTTATGTCACACCTTTGAGCGGCGCGTTTACTAAACCAAAAGCAACTGCCACATTAGAGTATCTTCTTAAAGAAAAAAACATCCAAATAGAGCCAGATTTTGCCATAGAATCCGTCGATAACGAAGCCAAAACAATCAATGATTATGGTGGAAAATCAATTCCTTATGATCTTCTAGTAACAATTCCTACTAATAAAGGCAGCAATGTGATAGAAAGATCAGGTATGGGTGACGAACTTAATTTTGTTCCGACTGACAAAGGTACTTTACAATCTAAAAAATACCTGGATGTATTTGTAATCGGTGACGCCACGAATGTACCTACTTCAAAGGCGGGATCTGTTGTCCACTTTGAAGCTGAAATTCTTACCGAAAATATTCTCAGTTATATCAAAGGCCAAAAACTGGAACAAGAATTTGATGGTCATGCCAATTGTTTTATCGAAACGGGTGGCGGCAAAGCTTTACTCATTGATTTCAATTATGACCACGAGCCAGTCACAGGTACATTTCCTATTCCAGGGATAGGACCTTTGAGATTGCTCAAAGAATCAAGATTTAATCATTTTGGAAAATTGGCATTTAAGTGGGTTTATTGGAATATGTTGCTCAAGGCAAGACCTATACCATTCGTTACCGCAAAAATGAATGTAGCAGGCAAAGATTATAATTAATTTCAAAAAATAATAAAATATCAAATCATGGACAAAGTAATAAACGGAAAGAACATCTCAGTTACCGAAGAAGGATTTATGACAGATTTCAGCCAATGGGACAAAGCGATAGGCGATGCCATTGCCGCTGAGAATAATATCACACTTACGCCTAGGCATTGGGAAGTTTTAGATTACATTCAGACGGAATATAAAAATGAAGTTCCACTGAGTATTCGTAAAATAGGTAAAAGTGGTGTCGTAGATATCAAAGAATTTTATGCTTTATTTCCTGTAGCGCCACTTAAAACTGCTACCAAAATAGCAGGCATTCCCAAGCCAGTAAGTTGTATTTAATCTCATTAACGCTTTAAAATATATAAAAAATGGAAGATAATGGTTCAATCAAAAAGATGATGATCATCTTATCCAAAGCTACTTTGGAGAATGTGTATGCTTGTTTTGTATTGGCTAATGGTGCTAGAATGGAAGGTATCGAAGCCGAAATATTTTTTACTTTCTTTGGTCTCGAAGCCATCCACAACAAAAAACTTGATCATCTACACATTGCCACTGTGGGTAATCCTGCCATGCACATGCCTACCATGCTTGGAGGTCTACCTGGTATGGAGGCCATTGCAACATCAATGATGAAAAAGGAAATGGAAAAAATAGATATGCCTGATGTCAGAGAGTTTTTAGAAATATTGACGGCTTCAGGTGTCAAGCTTTGGGCTTGTAAATTAGCAATGGATATGTTTCATTACAATAAAGAAGACATGATATCAGACCTTGATGGTGTGATCACTGTGGGTGACTTTTACAAACAAGGTTCAGGTGTAGGTACGCATATGTTGTTTATTTAAGTTGAGCTGTTTTTATATGAAGTAGGCTATTAACTATTATAAGAAATAAATGTGAGTTGCATGACTTACTAAACAATAAAGTAGAATATCAGGTTAGTATGTGTCGCTTGACCATTAACCTGATATCACTTTTTTAGAATACCTATATAATTTCCTTCATGCAGTTACTTTTTCAATACCTTAAAAACTATAAAGGACTTATCTTTTTAGCCTTGCTACTTGCTGCTGTCAATCAAACATTTTCGTTGCTTGATCCATATATTTTTGGAAAAATAATTGATAGATTTGCTTCTAAACCAGCGGATTATACTCAAAACGAATTTATAAAAGGTGTTGGTCTCCTTATACTTGCGGCTATAGGTGTAGCTATGGTGAGCAGAATTGCCAAGGCATTTCAGGATTATGTCACTAGCCTAATTATTCAGAAATTTGGTGCCAAAGTCTATACAGACGGACTGAAACATTCATTGAAATTACCTTTTCAGCAATTTGAAGATCAGCGTAGTGGAGAGACGCTGAATATACTGCAGAAAGTTCGTGCCGATACTGAAAAATTTATTTCCAATTGTATCAATGTCTTGTTTGCATCTTTGGTAGGTATCGTTTTTGTGATGATATATGCTTTTGCAGTGGAGCCAAGATTGGTGTTTATTTACTTTTTTGCTTCTTTTCTATTATTTGCTTTGACCAATTTTTTAAGTAAAAAGATTAAAGTCATTCAAAAAAATATCGTCAAAGAAACCAACATTTTGGCTGGCGCTACTACTGAAAGTCTTAGAAATATAGAACTCGTGAAAAGTCTAGGTCTGACCAATCAAGAGATCAGAAGACTCAATACTTCCACAATGAAAATTTTACAACTAGAGCTAAAAAAAGTAAAGGATATACGAAGTATCAGTTTTGTGCAAGGTACGTTTGTCAATTTCTTAAGACAGTCTATCATGTTCTTTCTTTTGGTATTGATTTTCAAAAACGAACTCTCTGTAGGACAATTAATGACACTTCAGTTTTATTCGTTTTTTATCTTCGGGCCACTACAAGAAATGGGCAATGTCATCTTATCTTATCGTGAAGCAGAAGCATCTATGAATAACTTCAAAACCATCATGAGTTCACCGATAGAGG
Organism: Saprospiraceae bacterium; assembly: GCA_035299145.1. Taxonomy (GTDB): domain Bacteria; phylum Bacteroidota; class Bacteroidia; order Chitinophagales; family Saprospiraceae; genus OLB9. Next base: position 101,348 of record DATGWZ010000013.1, on the reverse strand, counting down.
TCAAACCTGAGAATCCTAAGAAGATAAATGATCTTGAACGATTTGCTTTCGACCAAGTATCTTTTAAACATAAATCTGGATCTACCAATGCCTTGGAAAACATAAGTTTTGATGTAGAAAAGGGTCAAACTATTGCTTTCGTAGGCCCATCAGGTTCTGGCAAAACGACTATGGTCAAATTACTTGTGGGTTTATATTCTCCTGAAGAAGGACGTGTTTTGTACAATAATGTGGATTCACTGGACCTTGATATAGAAGAAGTGAGACATCAAATAGGTTTTGTGACACAGGATACTCAATTGTTTTCTGGCACCATAAAAGAGAATCTACTCTTTGTCAATCCTAAAGCAACAGATGAAGATATTCATGCCGTATTAAATAAATCGGCGTGTCAAAACCTTCTAGCTCGTAGCGAAAATGGTATTAATTCCATCATAGGCGAAGGAGGCATTAAGATTTCGGGAGGCGAAAAACAAAGATTATCTATAGCAAGAGCATTGTTAAGAAATCCGAAGTTGATCGTATTTGATGAAGCTACTTCTGCACTTGATTCTATTACAGAAACTGAGATCACAGATACTATTAAAGACATTTCGGCAACCAAACAACATATCATGGTGCTGATTGCCCATCGACTTTCTACTATCATGCATGCAGATAGGATATTTGTCCTAGAAAAAGGTAAAATCATAGAAATGGGATCGCATGAAAGCTTACTTCAAGAAAAAGGTTTGTATTATGCAATGTGGAGACAGCAGATTGGTGAGCGAAAGAACGAGAAGGTTGCACTTAGTTAGAAAAAAATTGTTTGTTAATTGATTGAATTTCAGTATTATGTTCAGATCAATCAATAAATTTAATCATTTGATTAAATTTATTGATTAAAATCTATTGACAATTAGGAAATAAGCTATATCTTTGTCCCATCATTAATTTGATATACATGAAATGTTTATTAAACGAGTCCACTGAAGAAAGAATCAAAGCAGCCGCTGCCAAGATTTTTATGGAAAAAGGATTCGACGGTACGACGACTCGCGATATTGCTAAGGAAGCTGGACTTAACAGTGCTCTTATGAATTATTATTTCCGTAGTAAGGAGAAATTATTTGCTGGGGTATTTGATGAAATGTGTGAATTGTTTTTCCATGGACTAACTGAGATCTTGTCCCAACCATTAAGCTTTAAAGAGAAAATATTAGCATTAATCGACCACGATTTTAAGATATTTAGGGAGAATCCAGCCTTATCGAATTTTATTTTGAATGAATTGCATCGCAATCCAGAAAGATTGATTGATATTGCCAAAAAAGCATCTTCTATACGTAGTACAGTTTTAGAAAAACAATTTAACGACGCTGTTGCATCAGGTGAAATCAGAAATGTAGACATAAAGCATATTTTGTTGCTAATACCTGCTAATATTCAATTCATTTTCATTAGCAAACCTTTAACGATGAAAATCCACAATATGTGCGAAAATGATTTCGAGTTGTTTCTGGATGAACACATAAATGTGGTTAAAGAGATGGTAGCAAATTACCTATTTCTAAAATAAAGAGTATTTGGTCGGTTATTTAAGCCATATTTTAAACATTTGACCTAGTATTGTATTTTAAACGCATATTTATATAGATCAGAACGTACTGATCTTTTTTTTGCCAAAATGTTAATCAATTGATTAAACCAAAAGCATTAAACAATATTATAAATATTTTTATATTAGTTCTTTTTAATTCTTAACAACAAATTTTTAAATCATAAATAGTTTTTCTTTTTACCAAATCATTTCCTCAAAATATAGCTAAGATTTTACAATTCAAAGTTATTTTTCAACAGTTCAGTTTTTTGATTTAGATCAATTCAATACATATATAGACTTTTGTTGTATAAAAATTAACTAAGGTCACTTTTCGAAAAATTAAAACAAATTTAAAATGTCAACAATAAATAACATAAGTCAAAATGGTGAAGAACTTGCCATTTTTGTTCCGGGCTTAGGTGCTGTATTACCTGATAGTGACGATATTGCAAAGCCTAGTATTTCTGTTGAAGAATTGGTAGCACTTTCTACTATAACGCAAACACCCATTGAAGAAATTCTTAAACCCATAGATTTTCCTTATTGGAGTCTTTGACAGAATATTCGATAAACATTTTCTCTCTATACTTGTTAAAACCAAATAATATTTCAAAATGCAACTCCAATCTGTATATAGGCAATTCCTTTTGCTGTCTACTATATTAATATCACAATTCATTTTTGCCCAATCTCCTACTATTGTTAAAGGTCATATTATTGATGACAAAACGAAAGAAGATTTGCTTTATGTAAATGTGCAGTTTGAAAACTCTTCTTCAGGAACTACTTCAGACATTGATGGTAAATTTTACATTGAAACAAACGAGAAAGTAACCAAACTAAGAGTATCATATATCGGATATAAAACCCAATTAATTGATATAAAGCCAGGACAGTTAAATAATATTATCGTTTCTTTAGTTGATGAAGCTATTGGACTTGAAGAAGTTGTTGTAAAAGTTGAAAAGTACAAAAACAAAGATAATCCTGCAGTCGCATTAATTAAAAAAGTAATAGAGAATAAAGATAAAAATAGGAGAGAAAGCTTTGATTATTATAGCTATAACAAACATGAAAAAATGGAGTTTGCGCTCAATAATATAACAGAAAAGACAAGAAATGGATTCCTTTTTAAACGTATCAAGTTTATATTTGAAAATGCAGATACAAATAAAGTTACAGGTAAAGTAAATCTACCTATTTTCTTGAGAGAAAATATATCAGATGTTTATTACAGAAAGGAACCAAAGTCAAAAAAAGAATACATAAGAGCTGAAAAAATAACTAACATTGATGATATCTTTAATAGCATAGGGATATCTAACATGATGACAAATATGTACCAAGACATTGATTTTTATGAGAATACGATCATGTTATTAACAAATGGTTTCGTAAGTCCTTTATCACCTATTTCACCCAATATATACAGATTTTACATTCAGGATACTACTGTAATTGACGGTAAATCTATGATACATTTATATTTCGCACCTAGGACGAAAACTGATTTTGCATTTATGGGGCACATGTGGATAGCTAATGACACCACGTATGCATTACACAAAATCGAAGCAGGAATTCCGAATGATATTAATTTAAATTGGGTAAGAGAGCTACAAATATCTCAAAAATACGATTGGGTTGCCAATAGAGCTGACAGAGATGAGCCAAAGCTTATGCTTGTAAAAGATGATATTATGATAGACTTTGGACTGAGTAAAGGCGATAGTACTCGTTCTGTCCTTGGACGTAAGTCTACATCATTTCAAGATATTGATGTAAATAGACCACTTAGTGATACACTTTTTAATTTTGCAGGAGCTACGATAAGGGCTTATGATGCTTTGCGAAAGCCTGATGAGTATTGGATAGAAAAAAGACATATTCCATTGAATGAGTCGGAGATGGGTATTTATGAAATGGTAGACAGTCTTAAAAATCACAAACCATTCAAAAGAGTACTTGCTATAGGACGTCTTTTATTGGAAGGATACACACCCATTTCTGGTTTTGATCTTGGTCCAGCCAATACATTTTACAGTTTTAACCCAATTGAAGGTTTCAGATTGCGTCTAGGAGGTAGGACAAATTTGAAATTTAGCCAACGAATGATGATAGAAGGGTATGGAGCATACGGATTTAAAGATGAAAAATTTAAGGGATATGTTGCGATGAGATATAACTTCGGTAAAAGTCAATTACTTAGATTTCCTTATAATCAACTGAAAGTATGGTATCAAGATGATATAAAAATACCGGGACAAGATCTCCAATTTGTGCAAGAAGACAATATTCTCTTGTCAATCAAACGTGGTGTAAATGACAAGATGATTTACACAGAAACTGCTGGTATTGAATATTTAAAGGAAAGCGAAGGAGGTTTTTCATATAGTATTACAGCAAAAAAGACAATACAAACTCCAGCGGGTGCATTACTTTTTGATTATGATTCTATCACAGAAAGATTATTTAAGAATGAAGTGATGAGTTCAGAACTTGGATTAATGTTGAGATATGCTCCTAATGAAAAGTTTTATGAAGGTTCTACGTATAGAACACCTATGCTTACTAAATACCCAATAATTGAATTTAGGTACACTGCCGGTATTAAAGGACCGACTATGGGAGAGTATAATTACCATAATATTCAGCTTAAAGCTAAAAAAGTATTTTTTATGCCTCCATTTGGGTATTCTGAGTTTATAGTTGAAGGCGGTAGGATATTCGGGCAGGTACCATATACATTGTTAACAACGCACAGAGCAAACCAAACTTATGCTTATCAGTTGGAGTCTTATAACTTGATGAACTTTTTAGAATTTGTGAGTGACAAATATGCTTCTATTAATTATCAACATAATTTCCAAGGTGTATTTTTTGGTCGAATACCATTAATTAACAAGTTAAAATGGCGAGAAGTAGTTACATTTAAAGGTCTATGGGGAAGTCTTGATGATCAGAATCTACCAGACAATACCAATGAATTATTAAGATTTCCAGTAGATGAAAATGGTCAAGTATTAACTAACACATTAGAAAGAAAACCGTATATAGAGACAAGTGTAGGTATTGGAAATATTTTTAAAGTGCTTAGGGTAGATTATGTCAGAAGGCTGAATTACACAGATTTGCCTAATGTCAGTAAATGGGGTATTAGAGCAAGGGTGAAATTTGAATTTTAAGTTTCATTCACCTAAACCATGATCTCGGCCTTAATCTTACTTCAATTGTCAAAATAATGTCTTATTAAGATCAATAAGCCATTTTTATTGTTAAAAGTTATGATAATGTAATCACGAAAGTTATTTTTATGACTTAATGTCATTATAACAATATCTTATTATTATAACTTTTAATTTGTTAGTCATGCGCCACATGTCACTTTTCTTTTTTCTGATGTTACTATGTAATTTTCTGAATGCCCAAATATCTTTGACACCTACAGGGGCAGGACCTGATGATAGTGCCACTATTATTTTTGATGCTGCATTGGGAAACAAAGAGCTCATGGGTGCTACCAAAGTATATATCCACCATGGTGTAGTGACAGATAAAATAGATGGCACTGCTTGGAAATACGTAAAAGGTAACTGGGGGCAAGATGATGGTATTGGTCTCATGACTAAAGTCCCTGGCGAAGCAAATAAATGGCAATTTACTATAAATCCAAATATTCGTGCTTATTTTGGTGTACCTGCTGGAGAGAATATCTTCAGAATATCTTGTGTATTCCGTAATGCTGCTGGAACTGTAAAGGGTACATTGGCACCAGGTCAATATGGATGGGGCACCGTGGCAAATAATCAAGATATCTATATCAATCTTAATAGTGATAATTATATAAATATTAAAAATCCTGTAGGTTCGGAAAGCTTTCTGGATCAAGGACAATCCCTAAACATTCAAGCAGAGGCATCTGCTGATGTTTCCAAAATGACTTTATGGCTTGACGAAGGTTCGGGATTTGTGGAACGTAGTACTATTAATTCTGGACGTACTCTTAATTTCACTTATGTGCCTACTGCATCTGTAAATTTGGGGATTAAAGTTACTGCGACCATCAATGGATCTGATGTAGAAGCTTTGAAAACGTACAATATAGTCATCAAAAAAAGTACTGAAATTGTAGATTTACCTTTAGGATTGAAGCAAGGGGTCAATTATCATGAAAATGATCCTACTAAGGTGACAATGGTTCTTCTAGCGCCATTTAAAGATTTTGTTTATGCTGTGGGAGATTTTTCAAACTGGCAAATACGAGAAGAAAACCAAATGAAGCGAACACCTGATGGAAAATATTATTGGTTAGAATTAACAGGGCTTACGCCAAATAAATCATATGTATATCAATATTGGATAGATGGCAAACTCAAAATTGCAGACCCTTATACAAAACAGGTTGCTGATCCGTGGAATGACAAATGGATCGAACCATCAGTTTACCCTAATTTACCTGCTTATACACGAGAAGATTTAGGGATAGCTGCTGTTTTCGCTACCAATCAATCCAAATACAATTGGGCGGCGTCTGAAGATTCTTGGGAAAGGCCTGATGTCAATCATTTGGTCATTTATGAATTACATCTTAGAGACTTTTTGGCATCTCATTCATTGCAAGATTTGACTGACACTATATCGTATTTAAAACGTTTAGGGATAAATGCCATTGAGTTAATGCCGATGAATGAATTTGAAGGAAATGATTCTTGGGGATACAATCCTTCTTTCTTTTTTGCGCCAGATAAATATTATGGTACAAAAAATGATCTGAAAAAATTTATCGAAATAGCACATCAGAATGATATTGCGGTTATTCTGGATATCGTTCTCAATCATGCATTTGGTCAAAGCCCTATGGTTCAGATGTATTTTGATGGAGGAAAACCTGCTGCTAATAATCCTTGGTTTAATCGCGAATACGTAGGACAATATCAATGGGGATATGATTTTAATCACGAAAGCCAGTACACAAAAGATTTTATTGATGATGTCAATAAGTATTGGCTAGAAGAATTTCACTTTGATGGATTTAGGTTTGACTTTACCAAAGGATTTACCAATTATGCACCCGGAGGCAGTGTGGATGGTTTTGACCAATCAAGAATTAATATACTGAAACGAATGGCAGATAAGCTTTGGGAAGTAGATCCGAAGGCCTATGTAATATTGGAACATTGGAGTCCAGCTGCTGAAGAAACCCAACTTGGTAATTATGGTATGAAGATGTGGCGTAACAAAAGTTATGACTTCGTACCAGCTACAGTAGGAAACCCTACAGGTAGTTTTACGAACACGGATGCTACAAGTCACGTGACATTTTACAATAGTCATGATGAAAGAAGGTTAGCCGAACATTGTATTACGGAAGGTAGGGCTGCAGGAAGTTACAATATCAAAGATACAGTCATTATGTACGAACGAGTAAAAATGGCAGCGGCATTTAATTATTTACAACCTGGTCCCAAAATGATTTGGCAGTTTGACGAGCTCGGTTATGATATTGATATAAATTTTAATGGTAGGGTAGGAAGAAAGCCTTACGTATGGGGAAATGGAAGCTTGAAATATTATAATAGTGCTTTGAGACAAAACATTTATAAGACATATCAAGGGATTCTAAAAATCAGAAAAGAGATTGGTCCTTCCGTATTGCTTTCAGCGCAAAAAAATCATCAAAATACAGGAGATACTCGGAGGTTGGTTTATAATACATCGGACATTGATCTAGTCGTGATAGGTAATTTTGGTTTGGCCATAAAATCAATTGATCCTAAATTTACACAAACTGGTAAGTGGTATAATTACTTTACTGGAGACTCCATAAATGTTGCAAATGTAAGTGCCACAATCACTTTAAAACCAGGGGAATGGCATATTTATACTACAAAAAGGCTAGCAGAAGGTCAACCCGATGTAGTAGGCATTTACGATAATCCTGTCACCATCACACCTAATCCTTTCAAAGGTTCTGACCTGATAAAAGTAAGGTTTGATGCTAAAAAGGCTAGTCCTGGATCAACGAATGGTCTTGTAGGAGCGGACAAAGTATATATGCATTCTGGCGTTATTCTTACTTCTGCTACTAATAGTACACTGACAAATGTGGTAGGTACACTAACAGATGATGGAATAGGCCATATGACAAAAGTAGGTGATGATATTTGGGAACTAAATCTAACACCTAATCAATACTATAATATTGCGCAAGGCAAAGAAATATTCCAAATAGGCATGTGGTTTAGGAATGAAGACAATACACAAAAGGGATACGGATTCAGGAATTCAATCATTCATTTTGACGTACAATCTGATTTACCTATAGTCACTATAACACCAGCTGCATTTAATGCAGACACAGAAATCACCATAACATTTGATGCGACAAAAGGAAATAGAGAATTACTAGGTGCGGATAAAGTTTATATGCATAGTGGAGTGAGTGTATCTGCAACAGCTTCTGAAACGACAGCATGGAACAAAGTGGTTGGTAATTGGGGAATGGATGATGGCGTAGGTAGAATGACAAAAGTCGCAGGAGAAGCAAATAAGTGGCAAATAAAGCTAAGACCAAGAAATTATTATAGCCTAGCTGCAAATGATTTTCCATATTGGATAGCTGCTGTTTTTAGAAGTGCTGATGGTAATGTTAAAGGAACAGGTACACCAGGACCTTTTGAAAATGGGTATATAGCCACAAACCAAGATTTCTTTCTAAAAAATGCAGGAACCGTTTCATTGGCAGAACTAGATTTACCTAATTTTATATTATATCCAAATCCTAGTACAGGAAATATTAACTTTGAAGGCATAGAAGGTGCATTTATTTTTACAGTGTATAACATCAATGGACAACAAGTGACGAGCCATGTTTTAAATGGTAATTCATCTATATCTTTAGATCACTTAAATACAGGAATGTATATCTATACCATTCAACAAGAAGATAAAATTAAAACTGGGAAGTTGATAATCGATTAATGATGTTTTCTAATAGAAAAGGCTTGTAAGTTAATGATTTGCAAGCCTTTTTTATTTAAAGGATTTTCCCATGATCTAAAGGAATTCTGGTTGTTAGTTTTTTAGAAAGTAACTGTTGAAAAGCTCTTACCAAAAATATTAAAACCGCTTGATGATGATTACTAATTTCCGATTAAGGTTCAATAATTAAAGGTAATCTTAAGCAAAATCAGCCTTTTCTAAGTCCTTTTAATGGCATTTGGGCAAAATATGGGTGATCGGGATTTACAATGAGTTCTTGTCTTTGTGGGTGGATAATGACATCCATATCTTCCAGTGGAATAGCACCCAATAGTGGTTCACTGCTTCCTGGGAAGACCATCGCTCGACATGTGGTAGCCCTATTTTTAAATCTTAGTTGAACATTATCAACTACATCATACTCTCGAATACTGCCGTCCGCAAGCATACCTTTACGTTTTTCAACAACTGGAAGCTGTAGCTGTTCTTGAATCTCTTCGTTGATACAAAGATTGTAAGCACCTGTGTCAACCAACATGGTTACAGTCATTCGCTTGACTTCATCTTGATCCAATAGGTTTCTCCTGACCATCTCTAGGTCACCACCATTTATGATTTCTATTTCAGCATGAACTAAACCCATAGCATTGTTTTTTGCAGTTAACGTTAAAAATTATAATTTAGTTCCTTATGGATATTGAATTACTTCTCAAAAAAACCAACACTACCACCTACCCAATCTTTGTCTTTGTTGTATTTAACACCTATCATTTTTCCTTTGGAAAGTCTAACTAAATTGGTCACTACAAAAGCCTTTGGAGCGTCTTTAGGCCACATCATTAGCATTCTTATTTCTGCTTTTACAGGTTCGTTTGGTGATTTTATGATTGGTTCATACATTACTTTTTTTTGTAGGATAAAGTTAGTTTTGTCTTCTATTTTATCAATATCTTCTTTTGTTACATCGATGATCACACCTGCTCCCGCAAAAGAAAATAAAGGCTTCAAAACATAGTTTTCTAGGTCTTGAGGCAGTGACTCAAGTTCGTGCAAAAAGTATGTATCAGGTACGTATTTGTTTTTTAGATACGGCAACATGTATTTACTTATCCTATAGAACCAGTTTGGATGACCTATCCACTCTACATCTAAATTATCTGTAAACTTAAATGCAATATCTAAATCTGGTCGTTGGTCCAATTCGTCGAAAATGACCCTATTGTAAATCTTAAGAATACGAACTAACTCTCCCGAGTCATCTTTATAAAATAATTGATCTCCTTCTTTGATGACATCTGTGATACAGACTACAGGTATACCGAGTTCCACCGAAGTGCTTAGCATATCAATGTAAGTGGTCTGTTTTTCTGGTTCTATCTCTAACAATATGACATGCTTAGGGTCAGTATCTCCTACAATGATGTCACCCATCATTTTTTTGTACTGATCTACTGTGATATCATTAAAAAAACAAGTAAGATTTTCGGGTATTTCAAAATGATTTTTAAAAGCTTCAGATACCATGTATTGGAAGAAATAAACAGATGGAAATCCTTGTATCTCAATCAACATTGGTATAGGATCGCCATTTTCATCTAAACAAACTCCAAAATCCATTTGAAGAAAAGTGGTATGTTCATCCTCATTAGGCACGATGAGACTTTCATCATACAAGGCACCTTGGGTAAATGATTTAATATCTGGGCGCAATACTACTGCATTGATCAAATCACATGCTTCGAGAAGCCTTTCCTTAAGGATTTTAGGTATAAAAAGCGGAGTTTCTGCTACTCTAAATAATGGTTTTTTGTTATACTGAGCAGTTAGGCCATCTAGAAATGCCTGATACTTTTCTTGGGTAAAGTTTTGGTTGTATTGCGCTCTTATGGATGGTATCATACTAGGATGGCATTATTTTCAAAGATGGAATCTAGTGCATTTTCGATAAACAGTGGCAAGATAGTATCGTGGGTCAACTCTATTTTATCTGGATCATCGATGTGTTCCATCATAGCATCGTATTTTGCCTGACCGAAATTCTCAATTACTTTATCTCTGATTTCTTGTTTTTCAAAATGTATCTTCATGCCCACAGGGTCGGCTTCAGGGTGGAATTGTGTACCGACGAACTCATTTGAAAATCTTACAGCCATTATAGCTCTTTCGTAGACGACATGATCCCTGATTTTTTCCATCGCTAAAATCCTAGCTCCGTGATGGTTGAATACATCTAGATCTGGTTGTATCAATTGGAAATCACGACTATCAACGGCATATAATGGATCGGGTAAACTCGCGAATATAGGATCTGATTCACCATATTTAGTCATGTGTACAGGCATTACGCCGAATGATGTTGATTTTCTCGGTGCAAGTGTACCTAGTTCGAAATAATGGCAAGCCATTTGGAAAGAATGACATATAAAAAACATGTATTTTTTCTCAAATTGGTTGTTTTGATTGAACTGCCACAAATCTCCTACTAAATTGTACCATGCTTTGTCCCAAACGCCGTCACCTTCCATTGGGTTGCCTGGACCACCGCTTGAAATATAAACGTCGTACTCAAGTCCTGGGATTTCATTTTTGCTTCTTACATCAAACTCATCAATATCAAAGGCACTGCTGTACATGGTGGCTATATCTCTGATACAACGCATTCCCTGATTAGGTCTGCCATCATTCATATCAAGAATGGCCATTCTTAACTTTTGCTCCATGGGTTGACTTTCTTAATTTATCCTATTCTAATACTAGCTGTCTGTGATTTAATTAGACTGCTTTTTTGGCTCTTGGTTTCTTTGGAGCTGCAAATATATCACTTATAAACGTTCCCCAAGTCAAATTCGTTTGATTTGCTTTATGATTTTGTGCTTTTTCTATGGCCATTAAGGCTGCATTTTCTACTATCCAATCAAAATTTGCTTGACCTACAGAGTTGATATCGGCATCTGGTGCAGGATTGCAGAAGTCTATGGCAATAGGAATGCCGTCTCTTACAGCAAATTCTACAGTGTTGAAGTCATATCCAAGCGCATTACATAATGTCTTGGTATATTTTTCTACAGTTGCCAATAACTTTTTATCTGTCGTAGGATTATCAACTACATATCTTAAGTGATGTGGGTTTCTAGGTTCGTAAGGCATGATATGAACCCTATCTCCTGCCAAGTAATAACATCTGAAGTAATGATCAAAAACGATCTCTTCTTGCAAAAGCATAACCAATTGGTCTGTTTCTGCGTGTTTTTCCCAAAGATCTTCTGGGCTAGTAACTTTGTATACACTTTTCCATCCACCACCTGAGTGAGGCTTCATGTAAGCTGGAAACTTGATATAATCAAATATTCTTTCCCAATCAGTCGGGTATTTAAGGTTTCTGAATGATTTTTCTGAAGTGTCGTCAGGTCTATTGTGAGAAGGTAGTAACACTGTATTTGGTACAGGTACATTTACTTTTTTTGAAAGACAATTATTAAAAAACTTCTCATCTGCACTCCACCAAAAAGGGTTATTAACGACTGCTGTACCTGTCAACGCTGCATTTTTTAGATATGCGCGATAGAAAGGAACATCTTGGGATATTCTATCTATAATAACCGCATATTCTGTGGGATCTGCTTGTTCTACAACATCTATTTGGACCGCTTCGGCTATGATTCCTTTTACTTTTTTGGAATTGACTCTGTCGATAAACGCTTGTGGAAACGTATCTTCCTTACCAAATAAGATTCCTATCTTCTTCATGACAAATGATTTTATTTAATGGTTATCTAATATATTTATTTAAGATCGATTGCAAATATTGAATAATGGTTTGAATTATCCTATATTTCAAGTAGCATTTTTTAATTTATTTTTTTAATCTTAGACCATTTATACAATTTGCATTTGAGACTTATGGTTAAATTTGAAATTTAATTTTGTATATAGCGTTTTTACAGGTTTTTTTGATAATCTGTTTTGTCTTATTTGTAATTGCGAAATATAATTTTATTGCAGTTTTTTAAAGGTATTGATGGTGAAATAACTTCATTTTTGGATAATCTTCCAGTCACCTTTTGGATTAATTCATATCAACAAACGATTTATAATGGAAAAGGATTTAAATAGTAATACAAGATTAGACTTCCATCTTTATAAAAATGAAAAACTAACTAATAAATCGTTAAGCTAAGCAAAGAATGCACAACTTGACTATCTAGATTAACTACAGAAAATTTGGATTAAAACTTTGATTCTAATAAATAAGGCAGCATAGCACGCCAAGTAGGCCAATCGTGTTTGATATCATATCCCCATATGTCTAGATGATGATTGATGTGACGGTGATGAAGCAATCCTGAAATATATCTTGACCCATCAGGATCTTCATAATCTCCCGAACCAGCGAGGATGTGTATGTGTTTTGAGTTTCTGATCTGATCAAGATGCCATTGGTCTTGTAGATCTTTTAGGTAATGAAGAGGACTATTCCAATAACAATCATCATCCCAATAACTCTTTGAATAAGCCCCAAGATCATATAGTCCTGACATTGCAATACAACCATTAATTGCCGTGGGATTTTTGAAAAATAAATTGGCAGCATGAAGGGCGCCAAATGATGCACCACAAGTAATGATAGGTGTTTCTTGGCTCGTTCTACCTTTGATGTAAGGTACTACTTCATTATAAACATAATCGTTAAATTGTTTGTGTCGTACTACTTTCTGACGACCATCTATCTTGTTATTCAACCAGCTTTCGCTATTGATAGAATTGATAGAATAGACTTTGACTTTGCCTTGGTCAATGTATTTTGAGATTGCGTCAATAAGTAAAAACCGTTCATATTCTAGATAATCAGCAGCAGCTGTAGGCAGTAATAATAGCGCAAAACCATGATGACCGTATTCTACAATTTCCATGTTTTTGTTTAGCGAAGGGCTGTACCACTCTTGAATATGTCTGTGCATAACTTAAATTTTTGTGCAAGAAAAGAATTATTTTTAAATTGTACTATTAATCGAAGTTAAAAAACGATAATTTTTTTGATACTTTAAAGAGAAATATATTAATCTTTCAGAATTGCAGTACATAAGATTCGAGCTGTATTCAATCGATTAGGTAAGTAGGAGAATGTTCTATGATCAAGTGGCAGCATTTTCAAGAGCAATTTGTTTGCTATACACTAAAAAAGATGTGGCCTGCATTAATTAAAACACAGACCACGCCCAAATATTACCAAGAAAACTTCTAAAACCCAGTACCTACTGTAAATGCATTCACATTAAAGCTAAAGTCTTGTATTTTAGTAGCTGCACCGGTGGTAAGATTAATCGTGTATAGACTTGTTTGGCTACCTACTTTTAGAGCTGCATATGCGATGCCAGTCTGAGATCCAATATCAAAGCCTGCTGCTGACTCTACATTCACGCCAAGTGGTCCTACTGCAACTAAGCCACCATTATTTGGCGGATCTTGTTTGTACAATACATCTGCATTATTATCAATATTAAATAGTACAGTAGTAGTGGCTCCTGCAAAATTATTGGTGTAAGCAGATGCACAAATAGATGGCGTACCAGGATTCAACATGCCATCAACTGCTGCTATGAGTCCGGTCTCTGGGTGTAATCTTAGATTCAATCCAGTATTGCTAGTCAATCGTATGCGATCTACCGTAGGATTAAAGTCAAAGCCAAATGAAGTGCCAATTAACAAAGTGGTCAAAGGCGATGTACCTACTTGTGTGGCAGCACCATTCCCTAAGTTGATCGTGTATATTTTGCTCTGTGAACTGATGGCATACAATTGTCCATTAAAAGGTCTAAAATCTAAACCAACAATAGATTCACCTGTAGCTAATCCTGTAATGGGTTTTGTGATAGTATTTGCAGTAGCTTCAAAATTGATGTATACCAAATTATTATTGTCGTCCACTGCATAAGAAATAGGCGCAGAAGGTATGGCTATACCTTTATAAGTGCCATTTGGTAGGTCGCTTATTTTGGTTGTAGCGCCCGTGGTTAGGTCTATCTGTCGGAGTTCCCATATATTATTTACTTGCAGTGCGCATAATGCTGATTTGCCATCAGAACTAATATCAAATCCCGCAGCTGCTGTTATATCTACACCTAGGTTTCCTACTTCGACAAGTGTGCCATTATTGGGCGGATCTTGTTTGTAAAGTTTGTCTGTTTTCTGATCGATATCATACAGAACGGTAGACGTACTACCGCTGAAATTGTTGGTATAGGCAACTGCTTCGATATTGACATCAGCACCATTTATTCTGCCGTCAGTCGCCACGATAGCCCCAGTTTCAGGATGTAAACGTAGGTTTTGGCCTGTGTTGGTCACTAGTCTGATTCTATCTACCGTTGGGTTAAAATCAAGAGCTACAGCATTGCCTTCTATATTTGATGACAAAGGTGTACTGCTGATAGCGCGTGCTTTACCTGTTGTAGAGTTGATAACATAAATATTGTTTTCTGAACTCACACCATACAATTCTCCGGTGGCAGGTCTGAAATCTATAGCAGTGATTTCTTCATTGATGCCATTAAGTCCTGTGACTGCTACTGTCAACATAGGGCTTGCAGGGTTCTGAGTATTTGCTTGTTTTAAGATATTGCCTTCTTCGAGTGTGTAATAGGTCACATCAGGCTTTGCAGTAGTGTTTTCATCATCTTTGGAACAAGAAGTTTGTGTGATCATTAACGCTCCTAGAGCTACTATAGTTAATGACTTCATAAATGGATTGTTCATGGTAATAAAATTTTAAAGATTAAACATTACCTATACTTACGGTAGAATTTGTGGTTTTGGATTTAGTTTTTTGGTTTTTTTCTTGTAGGTTGTATTTTAAACTGAGGAACAAATAGGTTTACAATTAGTAGTATCTTCTGACATATTTCAATTTTATTAAAGAAACTATCTATATTTGCATTTAAATTTTAACACTTCAATATGATGGATGCTCAAACACAAAGGTTGAGAAATAATTTTATTTTACTCAAAAATGGAGGAAAAGATTTTGATAGCATTATAAAGGAAATGGAAGGCGTTAGTATCAAGAATTTAAAGGCTTGGGATAAAAGTTATATTGAAGAGATGGAGAAAATTACAAATCATTATAACTCTAGCGGACTTAAAAAATTTAAGTTAAGTAGTAAAGATAAAGAAGTAACATTAGTACCCAATACGCCAAAACATAATGTTATAACTTCATTTATTTCAAATGTTGATAAAAATGGGGAATACATAAAAAATACTCAGGTAAAATTTAATTTGTCTTTTAAAGATGGAATTATATTTAAGTTATGGCAAGTTTCTACTTCTGATTTGGATAAACTTAAAGATGACTCACAAATAGAATATTTAAAAGAGCTTGTTAATAAAAGTAAATGGGCTCATGATATACTCAAAAATCAGTTGCTTGATATTAAAATTGATAAATTTGAAATTAAAGATGGATTTGAATATAAACCTATTTTTTCTATTAAGGATATTAATTTATCGGAAGATGTTAATAACGCTATTTATTTTTATTTAGAAAATTTTTATCACCCAGAAGTAATGGCTAACAAGGGTAAAAAGGAAGTCAATATTAGTTTATATCATTATAATCTAGCTATTGATATTCTTCCAATTGCCTTGAAACAAATTGAAATTATAGATTACCAAGGAATTAAAAAACTTTTACTTGGAGGTATAAATGTTGATTCACAATGGATTTTTATTACAGGAGAAAATGGATTTGGTAAAACCAGTTTTTTACAAGCCTTAACAATAGGTTTGTTTGGTATAAAAGATCAAAATAATGACTTATTATACAATTCAAAGAATGCTAATATCATAGTTGAGTATAAAAACGGAAATGAGTCTTTTATTAATCAAACCATAAGTGATGAAATTATATCTTTAAAAAATTTGGTCTGTTATGGTCCTACCAGATTGAACATACAATCTGGTTTTACAAAAGAAGATGAAGTTAAAGCGCTTTCAGTTACTCAGAGTCTTTTTTCTGCTCAATCCACATTATTGAATATCGAAAATAGACTGATTATCTGGAAGTTGTCCAATGATAAGAAGTTTGATTATGTGGTAAAAATATTTAAAAAACTAATACCCTATCTTGCAGAAGTAACATTAAGTACTGATAATACTAAAATCATATATACAGAAAAAGAACCGAGTACTAGTAAAAAGTATGGTCAGGTAGATTTTCTTCAATTGGCGTCAGGATTCAGAAGTTTGATAGGAATGATAGGAGATATGATTCTAAGGTTTCATCTCAATCAACCTGAAATAGAAAATCCATCCGATTTTACAGGGATAGTGATTATTGATGAGTTTGATTTGCATTTACATCCCAAACTTCAGATGGAATTACCGAGTAAGTTGTCTGAAATATTTCCATTGGTACAATTTATTGTTTCAACCCATAGTGCCATTCCGTTACTTGGAGCACCTAAGAATTCAACTATTATTAAGGTTAGTAGGAACAAAGCAGATGGTATTACTGCAGAAATTTTAGATATTGATCTTTCAAAATTGACACCGAATATTATCTTGACTTCTCCGATCTTTGACATGGATACGATCACCAGCAAATCAAACAAAAGCATTCAAGATGTTAGGACCGAAGATGATTATGAATCTATGCAAAAATCAGATAATATCGATAAACTCCTTGAAGAAAAAGAAAAGGAAGGTAAAAAGTATCCTGATTCATTATTTGTGTAAAAAATCAAACTATGATCTCAGTTACAAAGGATTTTACTAAAATTCCAGCTAAGCTATTAACACCACAATGTCAAGATTTGATCCAAGATGCTATTTTAAATCCAAGTAAGCATAAGTTCAAGAGTGATTATTATAGTGGTGGAAGCAAAGATGAATTAGAAAAAATTTACAATAATAAATGTTGTTTTTGTGAATCAGATCCAAGTCCATCTGCATTTTGGCGAGTAGAACACTTTAGGCCTAAAAATAAAGCTCCGAACAATTCCCCTTATGGAAATCATAATGGTTATAGTTGGTTGGGATATGAATGGTCAAATTTATTATTGATTTGTGAGAAATGTAATAATAAAAAAAGTAGTCACTTTCCTTTGTTTAATGAAGCTAATAGGATGGTCCAACATGCTTTAGATCAAAATCATAATCCGATAACACTAATTAAACATGAACTTTATCAGAATGAAGGAAATGTATTGTTAAATCCGGAAGTGGATAAAGTGGAAGACTTTTTTATCTTCAAACCTGATGGTGATATTGTTGGTATTGACCCTGAAGGAAGAGGAGAAATGAGCATTAAACTATATAATCTGAGAAGAGAGCGATTGATGATAGCTAGGCATAAAATATCAGATGAGTATTTTGATGAAATAAAAAGTTGTTTAGCTGATTACTTAAACGGTCAGTTACCAGAGCAATCTTTGTTTGATGTTTTAAATCTAAAATTTAGAACTCTAGTACAAAAAAGTGTAAATCCTAAATTGGAATATTCTCGTGTTTGGTATTTTATGTTTGACAAGTTTCACCTGTTTGCAAAGTATCACTTACCCAATCAACAAGATTTTAATTTGGTGATGGCTAGGTTTAATAAGTTTCTAGGTAAATAATAGATCTTCATACCAACCAATCGCTTTTAATTTAAAATCTTGGCACCCAACACTTCACATTTTTACAATACTCGATATACTCCTGGCCAAATCTGTTTAATAAACCAACTTCTTCTGATGGTCTTACCAAATAATGCTATTGCAATGCACTGGCCAAGTTGCAAAACCTACCTAACCACATCTATGGACATAATTGTATTGCTAGTTCGTGTTTCATAAAAGGCGGTTACCCACTTTTCATTTACATTTACCATTTCTTGGGTAATAAAATACGGAAAATACAAATTTTCGCCATCATCTGCAAATACACTTACCTCACCTGGTATGTCACCATCCGTTGTTTGATCTGCTCCATACAACACACCTTCTATGGCCTTAATGCTTTCTCCTTCTGGAGCTAATTCTGCTCCAAATATAGATTTGCCTTTATAAAACAAATCCAATAGCGCATAGGTAAATTCTGAAGAATAAGTAAACTTAACATACTGGCCAATGTAACTATTCAATTTTGTGATTGATGCGTTTTCTACTGATTCCATATTAATAGTAAAATATTCTGTAAAGTTTCGTTCTGGAAACTCAATAGTTAGTGTTGCAAATGGATAGCCAGAATCTTCCACTTTTATTAAGAGCCCCATTTCTGGAATTTCTTGTACTTCGGATGGAATATCACGGTCTGAAAAAGTAGAATCTTTAGTATTTGCTACGTCTATATTGTTTTTGTTACCCTTTCCACCACAAGATATCGAAGAGAAAAAGACTAACATGAAAATTATAATTCTATACGTATTCATTTGATTTAAAATGTTTTGAAATTTGACTTCAAACTTTACTTTGAAAACAATGCCCTTACAACAAACTCTTAAATCTCGGTCTCCTCGGCGTCACATTGCCCAATCGCTCGATCTTTGCCTTCTCGTAATCACTGAAGTTACCTTCAAAAAAGACTACTTGTGAGTCATCTTCGAATGCCAAAATGTGGGTTGCTAATCTATCTATAAACCATCTGTCGTGGGAGATGACCATAACACATCCTGCAAAGTTTTCGATGGCTTCTTCTAGGGCTCTGAGTGTATTTACGTCAATGTCATTGGTAGGCTCATCTAGGAGTAGGACGTTGCCACCTTCTTTGAGTGTCATGGCTAGGTGGACTCTGTTGCGCTCTCCACCCGATAGAACACCTACTTTTTTCTGTTGGTCTGAGCCTGCTATGTTGAATTTACTTAGGTATGCCCTGACATTGACTTGGGTTTTGCCTACCATGATGAGCTCCAAACCTTTGCCTACTGCTTCCATCACCGTAAGGTCAGGTTTGAGGTCTGCGTGTGACTGATCTACATAGCTCAGGTGTACAGTATCGCCGATCGTGATGCTGCCGCTGTCGGGTTGTTCGTTACCCATGATCATTCTAAATAGCGTGGACTTACCTACACCATTAGGTCCGATGATACCTACGATGGCATTTTTCGGTATAGAAACGTTAATATTATCTATTAGGACTCGTTGACCATATGCTTTAGAGACACCATTGATTTCTATCACTTTATCACCTAGACGATCTCCAGGTGGGATGAAAAGTTCTAGCTTTGCTTCTTTTTCTCTTGTCTCTTCATTCTGCAATTTGTCATAAGCGCTAAGACGTGCTTTCCCTTTTGCCTGACGACCTTTGGCACCCATGCGTACCCATTCTAATTCTCGTTCAAGGGTTTTGCGGCGTTTAGATTCTGTTTTTTCTTCCATGGCAAGTCTATTGGCTTTTTGCTCTAACCAAGAAGAATAGTTGCCTTCCCAAGGAATACCTTCGCCTCTATCTAACTCTAGAATCCATCCTGCAACATTGTCCAAGAAGTATCTATCGTGCGTGACTGCGATAACCGTACCAGGGAAACTTTTGAGATATTGCTCTAACCAATGTACAGATTCTGCATCGAGGTGGTTGGTAGGTTCGTCGAGTAATAAAATATCGGGTTGACTCAATAACAATCTACACAAAGCTACTCTACGTTTTTCTCCACCAGAACAAACGCTGATCGCTGTGTCACCTTCAGGACAACGGAGCGACTCCATGGCTGTCTCTAGTTTATGGTCGAGATTCCATGCGTCATAATGGTCCATTTTTTCCATGAGTTCGCCTTGGACTTCGATAGCCTTCATCATTTCATCATCATCAAGTGGCTCACAAAGTTTATTATTGACATCTTCATAGGCTTTGATGACATCTACGATGTGTTGTACACCTTCGCCGACGATTTCTTTGACGGTTTTTGTTTCGTCTAGATTTGGTTCTTGCTCGAGATAGCCGATCTTGTAATCTTTGTCAAAAGTGACCTTACCTTGGAAATTGGTATCTATGCCTGCGATGATTTTTAGCAAAGAAGACTTACCAGAACCGTTGAGACCGAGTACGCCGATTTTGGCTCCATAATAGAACGAAAGCCATATATTTTTTAAGACTGTTTTTTGTGGTGGGAAGGTTTTGGTGACGCCTTCCATTGCAAATATGATTTTATTGTCTGCCATTTTGTTGGGTTTGAATTTTTGTGATGGCAAAGATATAAAAGAAAGAGGAATGTTTGATTATGGAAGGTGGTTTAAATGTTAAAGGTTTAATTGCTTGATTTGCTGAATTGCTTGAATTGCTGGATTGCTTGTGAAGGGGTAGCTTCGCATTATGTAGTGGTGTATTCTTTGAGTTTTAAGGTGATGTGGTTTAAAGACTTTCGCTCATCAGTCAAATTAGTTGCTGATTTGTGGATTTGCTTGATGCCGCTGAAACAGTGCATGATTGTTGATTTGCTTGATTTGTGCAATTGGTTGATTTGCTGATGCCGCTGAAGCTGCACACGATTGCTTGGGCAGGGGCAGCTTCGCATTATTTTAGATTGTATTTTATAGGTTAAAAGTTGTTAATGTCTGAATAACGTTGACCGTTGTTTTTTGCTTAGTAAGGGTAAGGTTTTTATAAGGTGTGGAAGAAGCGTTGTGGGAGCTTATACGGAACGTCATGCTAGCTTCTATAGAGCTTGGTCGGACCAAGGTCGAGACAACCTCAGCACAACCTTGGGACAAGGTCGGGACAACCCTTGTGCGATTTTTGTGAAAAATGGTAGTTTTGGAGAGTTTAGGGCTAAATTTGGAACAAAATTCCATTTTGGTGTAGTATTTAGTTTTACATAGTAGAATTTGGTATAAAGATAAGTTTTTTTGATAAGAAAATGGGTAGATTTTGAAGATTTTTTTATTGGAAAAGAATATTGCCACTAAGGCTCGAAGGTGCTAAGGCGTGGCAAAAATAGGTAGGATGCCGTTTGTTATGTTGTTTCGTACCTAAAGGCACGGATGTATGTTTTCATTATTATTTTCTACCGATAACTTGTCCCTAGCGGGACAAGTTATGGGGTATTTGGTTTAGTTGAGTTTTATGTCTCACAGACTACACAGATTTCGCAGATTTTTTTTGGAAAAGAATATTGCCACTAAGGCTCGAAGGCGCTAAGGTGTGACAAAAATAGGTAGGATGCCGTTTTTGTTGTTGGATTTGTTGATTTGTGGATTTGCTTATGCAGGGGGAGCTTCGCGTTATTTATCGTATATTTTTAATGGCTAAAGTTGTTTCGTACCTAAAGGCACGGATGTATGTTTTCATTATTATTTTCTACCGATATTTTGTCCCTAGTGGGACAGGTTTGGATGGTTGTATTTTAGAGATTATAGGTAAAGTAGAGTAAAAACTTTCGCTCATCAGTCTTCGTTACACTCAGCATAATGGTCGAAAGTGAAGCAGAGAAATGTTAAGGAAAGTGTTAAAATTTAAAGTGTTAAAATTTATTTAATCCCACTGTCAGCAGAAATAGCGTTAAAGTTCCGTTAAGGCCGCATTAAATGGGGTATTACGTTCGTTAGTAAGGTAATAAAATTATTTAATTATGGGCACTCAAGTATCTCTTATTCAATTTGTAGGTAGAGTAGGTAATACGGTAAGTTATTATCTGAATGAAGAACTCGTCTCTCGGACGATAGGTAAGGTCGATTTAGAAAAGATGCGGACGGCTCCACAATATGAAGAAACACGTAAAAATCAATGTGAATTTGGCATTGCATCTTCAGGTGGAAAGCTTTTCAGAAGCGGATTATTGCATCTCACTCAAGGACATACCAATCATGACTATGCATCAAAAGTTGTTCAGATTTTGACCAATACCCTGCGAAGTGATATGACGCAACCAAAAGGTCAAAAAACAATCAAAAATGATCTCAAAAACGCATCTTCACAGCAGGCATTTAGTAAGTTTAATTTCTTTCACAAGTATAACACTAAGTTATATGGCAACATCCTTGTGAAAAAAAACACCTGATCAAAAAGCGTGGAGATTGAATCGTCAAATACTGTTCGGAAAGGGTGTGGAAGGAAATCAAATGACGGTCAAAATAGGGTATTATCATGTGGATTTTGAAGGACAAGTGGCTAATTATGAACATGCATTATCTATTGCATGTCATCGAAATGAGAAGATAGAATTTAGTGATTTTAACTTGCCAAAACCCAATGAAAATGGCACTCCGTGGACATTTGTCATCATGCAGGTGTGGCGTGAAGGAACTATTCAAGAAATAACGGGTATGACTTATATGTCTGTCCTTGACTTGGTGGATAACGAAGCAACGACTTATGATAGTATAATTTCAGTAGAAGAAGAACTAATCTATAAATGTGGTCGTGAATTGGAAAATTCAGATAAACAAAAGTGGTATGAAGTAGATGGAAAAGGTGGGGCTAAAGGAGCTAAAGGGCAAGATTTGCAAAATGCTAATGGTAGTCTTGCAGAAGTGACGCATGGGTATCGAATGCATCGGGAGGATATGGTTAAATTTGGTGGGCATAATTGGGATGATGCGATTGGGGAAATGGTGAAGAGGAAGTGATTTGTTTTAATTGATGATGCCGCTAAAGCTGCACAGGTTTGTTGATTACGCTGAAGATGCGCAGGATTGCTTGTGCGGTGGCAGTTTCGCATTATTTTGGGTTTAGTTTTATTGGGTTTCCAAAACTTGAAAAGAATTTGATTGATTCATTTGGAATTAGGTTGATTGTAAATTCAGGAAGGATACCAAAATACGTCTTGCAAACAAGTTGGCAAGTCCAATAGGGGAGGGTGCTTAGGAAGAAAGTTGTGGGTACATTCAGGCTGGATGCCTGATGATACTGCATCGTAGTGGGAATGCTATGACGAACGGGGTTTATAGCAAGGGAAGTGTATCTAAAGTGATTTCATATGTAAATTCACAATTTGCAGTGTTACCTGCGCCTGAACCGTAAATTTCATGAACATTTACATTTACTTTTAGGGTCTTCTGATGTACAAATTCAAAGAGATTTTCTGGTGTAATTTGCGTTTTAAAACTTCCTACATCATCATGGCTGTTATCTTGTTCAATTGCTTTTGAGATTAGTTCAAATTCAGATTTGCCATTTAATTCAAAGTGATAAATCTCACCATTAATTAATTGCTGCTCATTTGTACTAGCGTGATAGACCCACTCATTGCCAATTCCATTTTTGTCAATTACTTTTGATTCAACTAATCTAATATTTAGGATTTGGTTAGGTTCAAATGTTTTAGTTATTTCTTGGGTGTTATTGTAGAAAAAATAGTAGATGCTTCCTGTAGACAATATAAAAAGAAATAACCTAGTAAACATTAGATAAGATTTTGTAAAAAAACTAACATAAAAAAGAGAATGAAAGTTTCATACCCTAAATGAGTAAGTAAAATAAGAGTAAAAATTGACAATATTATAAAAATGCGCAAATTTAAAGGGATTTTTAATCACCCTTATAAGTATTAGTACGTATTAAATGGGTACGTATAAATACGGTAGATTTCTATGGCTATAGCTATCATCTTTGTTTTTTTATGGATTGTAGATACCATTTAGGTTTTTTTGGAATAGTCAAATGACTACCTATGCCAAGATGGACAGGGCTTATAATATTTTATGAATCTTAATGTTTTCGAACACGATTTTAGTAAAAAAGGGCATTTTATCAGGGTAAACCCTATATAACTTTTGTTATATATCGAAAAATAAGGTAAATAAAATTTGGCAAAAGAGATTTGGCCAAATACATTTGTGTAAATATACATCAAAGGTGCATGCTTCAAAGATGTAAAAGGTAGATAATTAAGGAATTTTATTTTAAATTTAGTTTTATGGCTTAAGGAGTAATAAAATGACTCAGAAGCTAGATTGTAAGTAGGCTTGACCAGAGTAAATGTAGTCCTCGTAGTCATACACAAGTAGGTGAATTCTATACCTGTATAGGTTTCATAAAATCTTAGGCTTAAGGTATAAATTCTTTTAAGAATAGTATTTTAGAAATTAAAATAATAAGTAGTTTAAAAGTAAAGTTGAAGGTGAAAGGATGAGTTGCCTTCGATCAAGTCCCAAAGTTATATAATGCAGCAGATTTACAGTATTCGAAACCATTTTTTGTTATTCATTTTGCTATTTAGCTTCGTAGCTAAAGCTGAAATCATTTTAGTGTCATGGAATATTAAAGACTTTGGGAAAAGTAGAAATGATCAAGAAATCACTGCTATCGCACAACACATAAGACATGCAGACATTCTTGCTATACAGGAAGTAGTTGCTAAAGATCCTGGTGGCGCACAAGCCGTAGCTAGACTAGCTGATCAACTCAACAGAATGGGTGCAAAATGGGACTATAGGGTAAGTGACAAAACCCAAAGTACTTCATCTCAAAAATCTGAACGATATGCTTTTTTATGGAAAACTTCAAAACTGACTGTAACAAGTGGCGGTCCAAGATTACTATCAGAACTAACTTCATATGTAGAACGCGAGCCTTATTTCATTCAGTTTAAATCAAACAATAAAATACTCACTATTATCAACTATCATGCCTGTACGCATAAAGATGATTATCCAGAACGGAAAGAAATTAATGATATATCTCAATGGTTGATAGACAAAAGTTATGATAATGTCATTTGGGCAGGCGATATGAATCTTGAAATTGACGACATAGCTTTTCGCCCCATACTTCAGCATGGCTTTAAAAATGTATTAAATGGTGAAAAGACTTCACTAAAGAAGAGCTGTAAAAATGGGAACTACCTGAGTAGATCAGAAGACAATATTTTATATAAAATGAAAGACTTTAAACAAAAAAGTGCAAAAGTACTCGATTTTATTTATGATGGTCCTTGTGATGAAGTTGAATGGAAGTGGATTAGTTATTCTGATCATTTGGCATTGGAGGTGATGTTTTAATTTTAAATTTTTTAATACAAATAATTAAATAATATATTAAAATGAGTAATTCTAAAATTCCACCAATAGTAAAAATTGGAGCTTATTTTTTAAGTTTTTGTGCCTTTATTGTAGGATTTTGGCATGCACATTTGGGACTAAAGAATCAGCATTTTTTTGGCTCTGAATATGGTAGTCTTGTTATAGCTGGAATGATTCTAGTATTTATTTTAATATCATATTATCTTGCAGTAAGTGGAAGAAAAGTTGCAGTATTTTTTTACTTGATAGGCGCTTTCACATTAATTATTTATAATTTAAATTATTTCTATCCTTACGATTTCAAAGAAGATTTGGTAAAAGAAGATGCTGGTATTTTAAAAGATACTATTCAAGTTTATACTAGTAGAGCAGCTAGTATTACAAGTATAAAATCAGAAGCTGAGAAAGATTACAGAAACTTGGAACAACTAAAGGAACAAATATATTCTGAAATTAAAAATCAAGGTGGTACTGAAAGAATTGCAAGAGGTAAAATTGCAGACTTTAATGCAATTACAAGAAAGTATGGCATTCAGGAAGTAAAACCTTCCCTAATCTCTGTGAAAAGTCATGAAGAACAGGCTAATTTGGTCGATGCTGAGTTAAAATCAGCATTACAAAATTTCATAGTTATAAACAACTCTGAAGGAGTGACAGATGCTAAAGCTAAAATTGAGTTAGAAGTTCAACTCAAACAATTGCAAAGTAAATACACACCAGTTCTTGAGTACATACTAATAGATACAACAAAAATTGACATTTCTAACGATAAAAAAAATATTGAAAACAACCCAAAGAATATTGCACAGATAGCAAAAATTATTTCTGAAATCAACAGTGTTACTAAATCAGTTAACGAAATTTATAGGACCAAAGGTGAGAAAGAGCCATTTTCAACATTAGAAGCTTCTATCACAGAACTTGGAAGTATAGGTCATACTTTACCCTCCATTAAACAACATAGTGTAAATGGAACTAAAGAACAAAAGGTTGGCACTTGGAAAAATATTTTGTTGGTGATATTTTTAGATTTAATTGTGCCACTTGCAATTTATGTTTTAATAAGAAGGAAAGAAGAGGAAGATGATGGAGAAAATTTCTTTTATAATCTATTCAGAAAGAGTAAAAATTTTAACAAACAAACATTTTAAACAGTAAAATAATGAGTAAAATATATTCTACAGGAAATGAAGAAAATCAATCAGGTAATCAAGAAAAACCTACCAAGTCTTCTAGGATACCTTTGGCAGAATTAAGCCAAAGAAACATAATGGAAATTTTTGATAACCTTAATCAAGAGGGTCGTCAAATATTAATTCCCATTGGTTTTCCTAAGGCGGGCAAGTCATTGTTTTTATCTTCACTATTATATTATAGCCAAAGATATACTGATAAGAAATGGACAGCAATGGATTTGACAGAGTACCCATATGACAAAGGAAATATATCCAGAGATACTATGGTAAAATACTTTGATGATAAGGAAGCATACCCGTCAACCGAAATAGGAACTTTAGATTTGATAGGGATAGACATGGAACCTAATAAAAAAGGACTACCCATACTAAAACTGGCATTCGTTGATTTAGCTGGAGAAGATTTACAAGAAATAAAGTCTGATAATAAAGGTAAGTTTAACCCAAAAATTGAAGGAATACTAAAGGCTTGTGAACTAGGGAAGCCAATATTCTGTCTTATAACCCCATATAAGCCCGTAAAGGGAGATAAAGTCGAAGACACATTACATCAGAATTTTATTAATTATATAAAAGTTAATATGCCTGACCTTTACAATGTGTCTAAATTCATTGTTATTGTATCTCAGTGGGATAAAATTCCCGTTAATGAAAACTTGGAAGTAGAAAAATATATTAAACAATTTAGGCCTTCCCTAGATAATGCAATTAAAAGTAGAAATGCAAAAATAGTTTATGGAGAATTTTCAGTAGGAAAGGTTGTTGATACTTTCGATGATAAAAACGATCCTGTGGTATTTATTCAAAGATTAGATTTTCACTACCCACACAATTTTTGGAATAACTTATACAAACTAGCAACGGGAAAGTCATTTGAAGGACAAGGATTATTTAGATTCTTTAAAAAATTATTTGAATAATTGATTTATGGAAAATATAAGTATTATTTTCTTTGGAAAGCCTGATGGGTTTGAATCTTACGAATTCAAACCAAATGGTGTAAAAAATGAAGTCAGCCATTTTGAACCAAATTTGAAGTTGGAATCAAGACACAAAGATGTTTTTCATTCTTTTACTAGAAATGGATACTCGTATATTGAATTGTATGGTTTTGCAAAAGCATATGATACAGGTAGAGACGGGGTAGTTATCGGTGTAGCAGTAAAATCGGATAGACAATTAGAAATTAGTAAGAATAATTACGCAATTTTGACCGAGCTTCTTAATCACTTCAAGAATGAAGCTTTGGATGGTAAAATGTTTAAAACCACTAAAATTTTAAGTATTGTAAGTAAAATCGGAATTGACGATACACTTTTTGGTGATTTTGATATTATGAAAACAAGGAAAACTACAAAAGGAATATTGCCACTATTTTTAGAAGATTATCAAACAAAATTAGAATATATTTCTGAATTTCATAAAAAATATTCAGATATTTATGTTTCTCAAGATAAAGACATATTTGAAGCTAAAGTAAATATAAGATTTTTATATACTGTTGAAAACAAATTTTTCACTATAATTAATTCAAAACTTATAGAATTTAAGGAACCAATAAAAACAAATAATCAACAAATTAGTACATTGACTCAAACAGATGATGAAATTGTCAATCTTAAAAGTGATTTTCTAAATGAAAAAAGTAGATATGTTGGATTAGAAAAAAAATTTGAGAATTTTAGGAGAGTAAGTAGGAAAATGATTATAGGCTTAGCAGTAACATCATTGGTTTTATTTCTTTCTTTATGTGTCATTTTCTTAAAGGACTTTAATTGGTTCAATAAAAGTAATTCTAAACCTTCTTATAAAACTACAAGTCAAACTGAAGAAATGGGTCAAAGTAAAAAAAATGAACCTAAAAATGGAAATGGTTTTATAAATATTAATTATATTTTAGAGAATCATGATAATCGAACTTTGATCAAAAATATACTTCTTAATATTGAAAAATTTGAGAAGACAAAAAAAATGGAGTATAGCAATGCAATTATTCGAGACTGTAAAACGCTAAATATTGACCATCCTTTATTTCAGAACCCTAGCTCTTCTCCTAGTAGTGAGTCTAGTATGACAATTGTGCCAGGAATGACTGTCTTTACTTTGATTCAGATATTCGAAAATAAATACAGTATAGACGAAATTGAGAAATGTAATAAAAATGGTATCAAAAAGGATAGTAATGGTAACTTTTATTTAATAGCAGATGTCAAAATAACTATGCCTTGTAAGTAAAGATGTTCTGCAATATTTATTAATTATTTTTATAGTTTAGAATAAAAGAACATTTAATTTAGATAAATTAAAGAATAGTGACCCAAACAAATAATATTTACAAATACGAACCTCCTAAATCGACATATCAAGAAGAAGGATTATTCTCAATAAAGGGTAGAATAACTTTAAATCAGTTTTTGAAAAGATGTCTTCCTACTGGGATTATTTTACTACTTTTATCCTACATATATTTCTATTATGTATTAAACTATCAATACCATGTGTTTATTATTTTGATTTTTTTAGCTGTGTTTATTGTATCTTTTATCTTTTCAGCTATTCAAAGTGTTAAGAGATTACATGATGTAAATAAGTCAGGGTGGTTTTTTCTAATTCCTCTATATAATATATATTTATTGTTTTCAAAAGGATGTGTAGGTGTTAATAATTATGGTATTGACCCAAGACCAATAGGAAATGTCAAATATTATGATGAACTAGGGCCTGATAAAATAAATTCATCAAAAGATATAAAAAATGAGTCTCAAAATAAAGATCAAAAAATTTTTGATTTTAAATCAAAAATTCACCAGTTCATTAAAGATTACCGCGATCTACTATCCAATGAAGAAATTTTGGAAGAATTTGACATAACTATTTTTGAAATATTGAATAAAATATCAATTAATCAAAGATTCAGTGAATTTACAATTACATACAATAATTCTTCTTTTATAGAAAAATATTTATTAGGTGCTTCTAAAGCAAAGTTCTCCATTACTTCAAAACTAGTTCAAATACCAAATTCAGGAAATTCATATATCGAAGAATATAATAAGGTATTAAAAGAATTTTTCCCAAAATATATTGAAAAGTATGGGGAGGATTGAAAAACTTAAAAGAAACCAACAGTTAAGAAAGGTAAAGTCATTATTACGATCTTTATTTGTCATTATTTCCATTATACTTATTTGTGTTAATTTTAATAATATAATTATGCTGATATTCCAGAAAAGTGAAAATGTAATTAAACAACCAAAACCAATAATTCATGAGAATGAAATCGATGTGCTAAGTTGTGATGACATTATTGGGCGCTATAAGCGTATAAAAAATAGAAAAGCACAAGTACTTTTGATATCTGATTTTGGTTCAAGACAAAGTAATTGTTCTCTTGAAATTTGGCTTGAACATGATAAAAGCAAAAAAAATGAAATTCAGTTTAACATGCATAAAAATCAAATAAACTTATTTGATAATATTTTTCATATTTCTAAAGATGGTGGTAGAATTATTTTGACAAATGTAAATGATAATCAAGATGTTTTCAGAAAAGATTAATATTTTAGTGTGGTGTTTATTTCTCTTACTATATAGTTGCAAAGAAGAGAAACCGAATTTTGATGAGTATTATAATACCAAAATTTCCGAATTGGAGACTAAACTTGCTGAAGAACGCAATTTTGTAACCATGCTAAACGATGAAATGAGTGTGGTCAACAGCACTTTGGATAGTTTGTACGAAGTCTATGGTATCCCGATAACTGATTCAGATACTTTGATGATGGTAGATAGATTAGGTGCAATGCAAGTCTTTATTTCTCAAAGTCAAAAAAAAATAAATACATTAGAAGAAAAGGTATATAGCTTAGAGAACTCTAATCAGGTTGCTTTACTCAATAAAATTATTGTAAAGTTAAAAAAAGATGTATTTGAGAAACAAGTATTAGTTGAGAAGTATAAAATTAGGAATGATTCTTTAAAAAGAGAAGTTGCGCTATTAAATAAAAAGGTAATGACTATCGAAGACGTAAATGATTCTTTAACCATTGAAAATGAAGATATGTTTAAAAAGCAATCCGAGTTTAATGCAAAGTTAACTTCTATAGAAAATGAAATTGCCTACAAAACTGTTGAATACAATGCTTTACTTGATCAAATGAATGTAGAAAGAACAGCATTTGTAATGCAAAAAGAAAAGATGTCTGTGGAACTGGATTCAGCTAGAGCACAAGTTGAAATAGAAAAAGGAAAAGCTTATTTTGAAATGGGGACAGATTTACTTAAACAATATGACGACACAAAAAACGGGATACTTGGAGGCAAGAAGAAGATTAAGAAAGAACTTCTATTAAAAGCCTATGAATATTTACGGAAATCATGTTTCTCAGGCAATACTGATGCTGCTCTAGCAATTAGGGTTCTTCTAACTAAATCCGAGTATTATAAAAACCTTAATATTGATCGTAATAGTACGCAAATTTCACATTGTGGTATATAATGGGAAGAATTGAAAAAATAAGAAATAACCAAAGAGCCAGAAGGAAGTTATTGTTCTTAAAAGAATTTGTAGCAGTTCTAATTCTAGGTATTATTACTATATTTTGTTTCAATAATAAAAAATCTATAACTAAAATTGATAAAGGTTCTTGGATAGTTTCAAAAGAAAAGTTATTAAGTAATCTAAAAATTACTGCACCAGAAGATCAAAAAATGGATATTGAAGCACTTTTCTTATATTTAAGTGTATTGAAGACGTCAGAAGTCAACAGTAAGGATACAATTTTTTTTAATGAGAAACTAAAAAATCTAACTAATAAAAGCAATTAAATGAAAATATTTAGTATTATCATAGTTTGTATGGTTTGTATGCACCCTCTTTTAGTATCTCAAAACAAAGACGGTGACCCTAATAAAGGTTTAAGAGAAATTACAGAAACATTAATTAATAGAAATAAGGAAGTAAATGAATTAAAAGTAATAAGTGACAGCCTAAAACGCTTGATCACCCATTTAAATAACGAAATAACACTATATAGAACGGGAATTAAATATCCAGAACAAGGATTTGCACCTTTAGTTGATTTAAAAAACAGACTTGTCGTACCAAAAGTCACTGAGCCCAATAAAATTATAACAAAACCGTCTGATAACACACAAAGTAAATTACTTTTAGATGCGATAAATAAATCTAAAAAAGATATCTCCAGTTTACAAAAATCCATGAATTCAGCAAAAAATACTATATCTATCCAAAAAAATACTATTGGAAATTTACAAAAAGAAATAGGAAAATTAAATAAAGAAATTTCTTCACAACTCACTACAAACAAGGAGCTTGAAGAAGAAGTTTCAGAGTTAAAAACAATTCTGGATTGCATTAAAACTTTTGAATCAGAAATAAAAAAACCATCTGATGAAGTTTCAAATCAATTGGCTACTACGCGTAAGGATTATGAAGAGTATAAAAGGTTACTTCGTGTCAAAAGCCCGGACATTGTGAAAAGAGAAATTATAATTGCTAAAGTCATCAATGCATATGAAGCATACAAAGGCAAAGAAAAAGAAATGGATTGTGGCGGCATTAGATTTAGTGTATTTCAGGATTATCTTACCATCGATGATTATGTGAATATTTCAGAAATTTATGGGAAAAATTATGGGAATTCGGTTACTAGACTCGATTCTACTAACCAAATCAATGAAGCCAACCGAAGAGTTTTGGACGCATCTGGTAAAGTAATGGAAAAAGGTAATTATGACCAAAGGAGTACAATGGTAAATAATCTTCCATCATTTGTGACAGAAGAACGAAGGCCAGGTAGTGCAAATTCTGAAGTTAAAGGAAATCTAAATAGAATAATAACCGCATATAATAGTGGTCGATATTTAGAATCATTGACAACTTATGATAAATATCAAAAATTTATATCCTTAGAATCTCTTCAAAAGGAGAAACATTTGCTTGACGAAGTAGAATATTGTATTGGTAATATTCTCTTATGGGATCTTGGTGCATATGGCAATAGTATTAATGACATTGTCAGTGGTGATTGGATAAGTGTGGGAAACAATCAGCAAATTGGATTTACTAAACTTAATGTATTGGCTGATGACAAAAAAGCGAATTTAAAACTAAGAAAATTGGCTGCTATTGCCATAAACAAATATTATGAATAAAATTCAAATTACATTTCTTTTGTTTTTGGCCCACATGGCATTGTATAGTCAATCATCTACCTTAGGAAATCGATGGGTTCTCGCACTTGATCCTATTATTCAAGTTCCAATCATAAACAATCAATCCAACTTTTTTGGAAATAAAATGCCATTAGGAAAAGATTGGGTTGGAGGAATTGGTTTAGAACTATTGAAATACTTTCCAAATAAAAAGCAGTTTTACACTATCAGTCCTAGGTATATAAGAAGAGATGCAATTATCAATAATGAAAGAGTACAATTTATAAAAGAAAATTCTGCTCAAATAAATGCTACTGCAAACTTTAGCTTTTCAAGCGTCAAACCACATTACATTGACATTACGAAACACTTTATTGGTTTAGGTCTATCATATACTTATGTAACCAATGGTAAACTCAACTATTTTGATGGTAGTTATACACAAACAAACCAAGATTTATTCAATTCGCACAGAATAGAGGGATTACTCAATGTTGGAATTCTTGAAGATGTTTTTAATATAAGTGATAGAACGCCACTTTCTAAATTTAATATTTCCTTTCGGATCCCCATCTTGAATACTAGCAATACTTTTAATAATTCATTCGTTGATATAGAGCCTGAGATATACGAATTTCAAAAAAGCAATAATAGAAAACTCTCCATTGAATTGCAGTATATTCATATGATTGATATGAAGAAGAATATAAAAAGTAATTATGTAATTAAAATTGATACAACTTGGAATGAAGTAAATGATCCTTTAAAAAATTTTGTTCCACCACTTGTCAATAACAGCCTGCCAAAAAAGAATTTTTATGGTAACTTCTTTTTTGAGATCCTTTTATACAGAGGACAAGATTCGATTTATAGCCAAGGTTACAATGCCAATTTGAAACTCAATAAAAGATTTAATGGCTTTGGTATTGGTTACACTTTCAATTTCTTAGGAAATTATAAAAAAGATTATAGCTCATCTAACGCAGGAGTTGGTATTTACAATCAAGGAAAAGGATGGCGAAGAAATATGTTTATTTCTGCTGGATATAGACAGCTAATAATTGAAGGAAATAAAAATTGGAATATTTTAAATTTTTATGCTCCAGTTGGATTATTGAAAGCTGGTCTTAAGGTAAAAAATACAAAAAGTCGCTTTGAATTAGCAATAGGGGCAGGCTATCAAAAAATAGTGGGCCCACAGACTTTTTTAAATCATGTTAGAACTGAAACGCCAGATTTCCCTACATCAAGTATTTTTGCAGCAATTGGAATAAGACATAACTATATTAAATTTGAATATGAAATTAAGGATTTTAAGTTTAATGATCCATACCGATCTTTTAATGTAGTTTATTCAATAGGCCTGTAAATACGGTTTTAAAAGCAAAATAATTCTTTAAAATTTAACAATTGATAATATTAATGAAAGAAAAATTTAGTGGGCTGTTTTTTAGTGATAATTACATTTATTATTTAATTATTTTTGCTTTTACTATATATAGTTGTAGAAATCAAGACAAATTAGATGCCCCCAATAACAATAAAGATGTTGCATTTTTTATTTCTGGAATTGATACAATTGATAATTATAAAAAATGCGGAGTTAAAACAACAGGAATTTACAAAATCAAAAAACTAGTAGATGGTGATACTTTCTGGCTTGATGATGGGTGTGATGGAGTTAAAGTCAGACTAATAGGAATTGATGCACCTGAATCCAGAAATATGTTTGGTACAATTCACCAAGAACCTTATGGTAAAGAAGCTAGTGCATTTATGGAACAATTAGTGATTGGTAAAAGTATAAGTGTTAAATTTGATGTGGATTCATTGGATCAATATGGACGAACTCTCGCATATTGTTTTACTGATGATGGAATTTTTATAAATAAAAAAATGATAGAAGAAGGTATGGCAATGATTATGACAGTTGTGCCTAATGTAAAATATCAGGATGTTTTTTATGAAGCTCAGTTTAAAGCTAGAGAAAGTAAAAAAGGTATGTGGAGCGAATAAATTATAATATAACTAATAATGATTAGAAAACGAAAAGTAAAAGTAAAGGATGTTGTCCTTCCACACTCAAAAGCAAAAGTTGAATTCTTTAAATCATATTTGGAGAAATATCTAAGTATATTAGTAAACTCCGAATATATAAGTGAAATTAATATAGTGGATGCTTTTTGTGGCAAGGGTGAATATAGTGATGGTGGTATAGGTAGCCCAATTGAATCTTTCTATGCAATTGAAAAAGTGATACAATCAAGTTTGTATAAAGCAAAGTCAACAACTATCAATCATATCATAAATGATATAAAACCTGAGAATACAAAATCAGTAATTGAGTATTTTGATCAAAAAGGTGGTATTAGTGGCTGGAATTTTGAGTCACATAATTATGATTTTGAAGCATTTAAATCATATTTATACAATTTAGTTGATAATCAAACATCTAAAACTAGGACTTTAATTTTTCTAGATCCTTATGGATATAAAAACATAGATAAAGCTACCATATTAGATTTGACAAGAAATAACAAAACGGAAATTGTATTATGGCTGCCTATTGCAAATATGAAGCGATTTATTGATAAATCAAAAGATACAGATTTAGCGGCTTTTCTGCCTTTAAAATCATTTATAAATGCCTTTTTTCCTGATAATCAAGATGAAATATTCAGCACCATGGGTGTTTTTGAGTTTATCAATAAAATAACTATGTCATTAAGAGTTAATAATCTATATACTACATCGTATTATATTGAAAGAGACCAGGCAAATTATTATAGTCTTTTTTTCTTATCGCCAAATAATCTAGGCTTTGAGAAGATTCTAGAAGTCAAATGGCAATTAGACGAAATAAATGGAAGAGGCTTTAGTCAAATAAAGCCAGCTACACTTTTTGATGATGAGTTTAAATTGGAAGATAAAACAAAAAAGTTAGATTATCTTAAATCTGAGTTAAAATCATTTTTAGTTATAAGTAAAAGTAATTTAGAAATTAGGCAGTTTATGTTATTAAACGAATTTCTCCCAAAACACTTTGTTCCGATTTTAAAAGATTGGCTTAAATTGGAAATAATTGATTGTACTGATTCATCAGGGAAAAAAGTATCAAAAATACTTACGGAAGATTTTAATTATAAAAACTTTAAAAACAAAACTCACTTATATTCAGTTAAATATCTAAAGTAAGCAAATGGCTCAATCAAGTATAGAATGGACTGAAATGACTTGGAATCCAACTACAGGATGTACTAAAGTATCACAAGGGTGTAAATTCTGTTATGCTGAAGTAATGTCAAAGAGACTTC
The DNA here is from genome assembly GCA_035299145.1 of Saprospiraceae bacterium. Classification (GTDB taxonomy): domain Bacteria; phylum Bacteroidota; class Bacteroidia; order Chitinophagales; family Saprospiraceae; genus OLB9. The sequence continues at coordinate 65,167 of DATGWZ010000013.1, read as the reverse complement.
AAGCGATGGGGGTTGAAAAGTACAAAGACAACTTCGAAGTCCGAACCCATCCTGAAGCTTTAAAAATTCCATATACTTGGAAACAATCAAAAGTGGTTTTTGTGAATTCCATGAGCGACCTTTTTCATCAAGAAGTTCCCTTGTCTTTTATCAAACAAGTTTTTGAAGTAATGAATGACAATCCTCAGCATGTCTTCCAAGTCTTAACAAAACGAGCTGAAAGATTACTGGAATTGCACACTGAATTAAAATGGACACATAATATTTGGATGGGTGTATCAGTTGAAAATGAAGCGGTAGCTGAAAGAATTGATTATTTAAGAGACACAAATGCTAGAGTTAAATTTCTTTCATTGGAGCCATTGTTAGGACCTTTAAATCATTTGAATTTAACTAACATAGATTGGGTAATTGTTGGGGGAGAGAGTGGCCATAGACCTCGGCCTATGGACGCTGATTGGGTACTTGATATACAAGAACAATGTAATAAGGCGAAAGTTGCCTTCTTTTTCAAGCAATGGGGCGGAAAAAATAAAAAAGCTAATGGAAGGCTACTAAATGGTAGAACTTATGATGAAATGCCAGAAATAGAATTGCAAAAGTGTGTTTAAAAAATTTTGCCTTAGCATATAATAGGTTACATTTTTACAGTTACTTGTTATCTACTTCAACTTCACCCGCATCAAAAAATCATCTGCTGTCATATACAGATATTTTTCATCTGCATCCAAAGCACAATTGGCAGTGGCTTGGCCTGTGTTTATAGTGCCTACATGTCGGCTGTTTTGGTTAAATATCAAGATGCCACCTGGACCTGAAGCATAGATGTAACCGTTTTTACCTATCTTCATACCATCAGGCAATCCTTTGAATTTCGGGACAAGGTGGGTTACATCTGCAAAAGTGCTGGTTTCTATGATGTTTTTTTGATCGTCGAGTATGTATTTTTTCCAGAATGATTTGTCTGGATCTGAATTGGCCACATACATGATTTTTTCATCTGCTGAAAATGTGATACCATTCGGACGTGTTAGTGTACTATCTAGCAAAATGATTGTACCATCTGTTTTTAGTCGATATACGCCGCTGTATGGGATTTCTTTGATGCTGTCTTTGTCTTGTCCTGGTAGTCCGTAGGGTGGGTCTGTAAAAAACATTTCTCCGTCTTTGGTTATGTGTACATCATTAGGACTATTGAATTTGCGACCTTGGTAGGTGAGTGCTAGGTATTCAAAACTATCTTTAGGTGACTGCAATGGAGCGATCATTTTTGCCACCGCTCTATTGCCATGTTGACATAGAATGAGATTTCCTTTGCTATCTAGGGCTAATCCATTTGCTCCTTCCTTACCTCCTTTGGGATTGATGATGGTGTATCCTGATGGTGTTAAATAGAGTTGTTTACCATTTTTTTCATCCCAAGCATAGATGGTATTTTCTGGTACATCTGTGAATATCAATTTATTTTCTGATGGCAACCACAAAGGACCTTCTGACCAATTGAATCCATCAGCCAATATCTCTATGACAGCATTCGAATCTACAATTTGTAACATTTCGGGATCGTATATTTCGATATGACCTGCCGTTTTTGGTTCGGTCGATGCTGGGTTTTGTTTACAAGATACGAAAGAAATGATAGTCATCCATGTAATGGCAAAAAGAGATTTGGTCATGATGCGTTTGATTTTAGATGTTTGATAAATAAGTGGAGTTTCCAGAAATTAAAGAGTTTTACAGATGGTTTTTCTGACAGTATATTTGTCTGAATTTTGTCTTCCATTTTGGCGTAAGCCCATTCAAAAGATGAAAGTAAACCATAATCTTTGAGCCACTGATACCAAACTATAAGACGTGTGGTTTTGAGTTTTTTGGCTTTGTATAATTTTACAAGATTGTGGATGGCATTTTCTGTTTTTTTGATAAATACAGTATTAACTTCCAAGCCATCGTGGATGACTGGATTGTCGATATGGGTGACTGTAATGTTGTTTTTCTCCAATGAAAAAGCATACATCAAGTCTTCGTACCCATATCCTTCTATTTTTTCGTCAAATAGATGCTCTTTAAATACTTTTTCGGGTATCAGGAAGTTGTTGGATTGAAAATTGAGATATGGATCTTTTTTCCTTTTTTTTGCTGGCAAAGCTTCTCTTTTGCTGCCATAAAGCCAATGGAGCAATTTCTTTTTGTTAGTGGGTTTACGGACTTGATAATTTCTACCACCGTAAATGACTCCGTCTGTGGGCAAAGCGTCCATATAATTTTTGATAAAATCTTTAGATTTGACCGTAGAGTCGCCATCAAGGAATAGTACATATTCAAAATATGCAGCTTTACCAAGCCAGTTTCTGATTTTACTTCTACCGAGATTTTCTGGGAGTTCGGTATAGTTAATATTCATTTTGAAGGCAAGTTCCCTGTTTTTTTGTTTGTACTTTTCGACCGATTGATCATCAAAACATAGGATTTGGTAATTGATTTTCAGCTTGTTGCATTGTTTTGCCAAAGTGTATACTAAAGGTCTGACATCCTGATTGTAAATGGGTATCAATATGGATAGCATATGGGTTACAAGCTTTAGAATGTGTAAAGTAAAAGTATTATTTGTAAAAAAACAGTTATTTGTGCATCAAATTTTAATTTATTATGTTTTTTAATGTTAAATAATCGAAGGTAATGGTCCATAATGATATTGAATTGTTGATAAATGATCCTAAACTTGCACCAACATTGAGATCTATTGCTCAAAGCGTGTCGGACGGCAAAAGGATCACTTATGATGAAGGCGTGTATTTGTTTGAACATGCAGAATTGGGGTATCTAGGTACTTTGGCAAACTTTGTCAGAGAAAAAAAGAATGGAAACGCCACTTATTTCAATCGTAACTTTCACATAGAGCCTACCAATATTTGTTTGTACACTTGTACTTTTTGTTCCTACTCTAGACTGATCAAAAAACGAGAAGAAGGTTGGGAGTATACGATGGATGAGATTATGGATATTGTCAAAAAATATGACGACCAACCTGTGACTGAAGTACACATCGTAGGTGGTGTATTGCCACAATACGATGTTAAATTTTATAGCGAATTATTTACTGCCATCAAACGTCACAGACCAGATTTGCATGTCAAAGCGCTGACGCCTGTTGAGTATCATTACATTTTTAAAAAGGATAAATTGACCTATGAAGAAGGTATGAAACTCATGATGGAAGCAGGTCTAGACTCCATGCCTGGTGGTGGAGCTGAGATCTTTCATCCTGAGATTAGAGATCAGATCGCTGGTGGGAAATGTAGTGGCGATCAGTGGCTTCGCATCCATGAAGTATGGCACGAACTAGGCAAAAGATCCAACGCCACTATGCTTTATGGTCATATAGAATCTTACTGGCATAGGGTAGATCATCTTGAGCAACTTAGAAAGTTACAAGATAAAACTGGGGGATTTCAGACCTTCATTCCGCTGAAATTTAGAAATGAAAATAATCAACTTTCTCATCTTACTGAATCCAATACAGTAGAAGATTTGCGGAATTATGCTATATCGAGGATATATCTAGACAATTTTGACCATATCAAGTCTTATTGGCCAATGATAGGTAGAGAAATGGCTCAGCTGTCTCTAGCATTTGGTGTAGATGATATAGATGGTACGATCGATGATACCACCAAAATATACTCTATGGCAGGTTCTGAAGAGCAAACACCTGCATTGAGCACAGAACAGTTGGTGACCATGATCAGAAGGGTAGGTCGAGTTCCTATCGAGCGAGATACGCTTTACAATGTGTTGCAAGATTATAGTGATGTCGTATTTGATGATGATAAAGAATATAAAGGATATTTGTCACTACCAGTATTGAGTTAGAAAAAAGTGATGTATTCTGTTTTTGTATAGTATATGATTTAAAATTCATTTTGTGTCCTTTAGTGTCAGGGGAAAACAAAAGGAATTTTACACAATATTTAATTTTAGGATACTCCCTAAAAAGTGGTGTATTTGCCATATCTTTGAAGTTCTCTTCATAAAAGTGCTAGTTTAGTCAACATTCAAACCCAACGAATACTTACCTTAGGTAATCTATACTGCATTATTTGCATGCAGATTATGTTGAGTTTGCTAAATTATCCATCTAAAAAAAATAAACAAATGAAAATTTATATCAAAAACATGGCGTGCGAAAGCTGTAAAGTGGTCGTTAGAGAAGCTCTAGAAGAACTGGAAATACCAACAGTGAAAGTAGAATTAGGTGAGATTGTGACCAAGGTAGATGTTTCAGACGAAGAAAAATTGGCTCTCAACAAAAAGATCAAAAAAGTAGGCCTTGAATTATTGGAGAAAAAAGATGGTATCTTGATTGAAAAAATCAGACAGATCATCTTGGATTATGTGTATAAGTCTGATGAAAAACCTGATGTCAATTTTTCAACAATCCTAAGTAAGGAACTGAATATGAGTTACTCTTATTTGGCAAATTTTTTTTCAGAAATTGAAGCAACCACGATCGAGCAATACATCATCGCGCTGAAGATAGAAAGGATTAAGGAATTGATCATGTTTGATGAATTGACACTTTCTGAGATAGCATATCAATTGCATTATAGTAGTGTGGCACATTTGTCTGGTCAATTTAAAAAAGTGACAGGTCTGACGCCTACCCATTTTAAATCCTTAAAAGAGAAAAGAAGGATTTCCATTCAGAATATTTGAGAATAACATGGTACAATATCAACGTTGTAAATAGTTTAACACAAAATTATAGATCATTTGTGATAGATTTATGCACTAAAATGGAATTATTTTCGTCTTAAGGGTATTGATATGTAAATGTGTTGATTGATTTTGGTACGTTTAAAAATTTTAATAGTTTGAACAAGTACATCTTAATAGCTTTTTTATGTTTGGCATCTGTAATGACTTTTGGTCAGAAGTATAACACTTTGGCGGGTGTTCGTATTGCAGATGATTTCGGAATCAGTTTTGCACAACGAGTTGCCAAAAAAACAACGATAGAACTAAACCATCAGCCTGGAACGTTTGCAGGTCGAGAATTAACTTCCATCCTTGGTAAACAACATTATCCACTACTGACCAAAAGAATTAATTTTTTTATGGGTGCAGGACTTTATACACGCAAAGCCATCGAAACCAATAGTGAAACAACTGTTGCCGTAAGAACCAATGGATTAGCTATGACCTTTGGTGCTGAAATCTCCTTAGGAAGGCTAAGCATTTCTACTGATTATCAGCCGCTTGTGACTTTTAATAAAAATGACTTCAATCAGAGATTTTATACTACGTCGGGATTAAGTCTTAGATATATTCTAGTGCCTAGAGCATCGAGTACAAAGAAATTTTTTAGGAAGTTGTTTGGGAAGGATTGATGAAAATGGGAAGTCTCATTTAATCCTTCCGACGACTAATAGCCTTAGTTGATAGGTCTATCTCAATAGATCATTTTGCGCAAGACTTTTCATTTTGGTTTGTCATTTAAGTCATTTTTCTTTAAATGTTAAAGATACAAATTTTAGATTTAAGTTTTTATTTGAAATTTGTGAGTCAAGATTTTATTCTTGAGCATTTTTAAATTTGTTTCTTTCTGAAATAATAAAACTATTCCACTCTTGAAAAGTATAAGTTTTTACTCTATCTTTAAACAAAGATTTTGGATGTACTAAATCAAATCTACCTTTGGCGGCTAAATACTCATTTAAATTCAAAAATACTGCTTTGACTTCTCTATTATCAGGGAATAAATTCAAAATCATCACAGTATCCCCAGCTTGACTATCTGCCGAAAAAAAATATAAATTATCTGAAAAATTATTACCTCTTGTAAAGAATTTTGGGTCATGAAGAATAATATCTAATAATTGAACATTGTCATAATTCCATATTGTTATGGCTCCATTATTATGCATAGTAATTTCATCATTTTCATCTCGACCATTCGAATTGATAATAATGTACTTTTTATCAGAAGGTACATTTAATTGATCGCACCCAAACTTGTCTAATCTTACTTCATTAAGCAAATTGCCTTGTTTATCATATATTTCCATATACCCTATTCGACCAATGGCAAACTGCCGTATATCGTCTTCTGATCGTTTGATTTCTTCAAAGATGACTAAATCTGTTACAACAAATACCCTTTCTAGTTTGGTTTTGTTATACTCATCATCATAAATACTATATTGCTGAAAAGTAAACATGGCTTCATTATAATTCTTTAATTTCTTAGGGTTATAGCCATCCATATTGGATAGCAATGCTTCCTTTTTACTATCACTGATTTTAGAGAAATCATAAAAACCATAATATTCGCCAGGATTTTTATTATATTTTTTCGGAAGGTCACGCATGATAGGGTAATGTTCACTTGAAATGACTTTGCCATTTGGGAAAGTTATTTTTGGGCCTAACGCAGTTTGCACAAATTGGACGCCATCCACTATTTGTGTAGAATCATTGATGGTTGAAAAGATTCCATGTGTAATAGGGTATTGTGTAGCAGGATTTGGTGTATGGACTATACTCTCCAAAGTCATTCCTTCGGGCATTGTCTCCACTTTGGATCCTTTACATGAGGTAATGATGAAGGATAAAATTGTAGAAATAATTATCAATTGGATAGTATAAAGTGCTTTATTTTGAAATGAATTATTAGCCACTATATTTATAAAACTTGCTTTTTCTTTTTTGTTTGTCATATAAGTAAACTTCCTATAAATGGTAAAGATACAAGTTATAAAAATACAATCTTTAACAGAGAATTCTTTTTTTAATATCTAAGTAGTCAAGATACTTTTGTCAACATATAAATGTATAATTTCTTTAAAAAAAGTACTGATACAATGATAAATGATGACAACTGATTTTCATATTTACAAAACAAACACTCACTTTCCCCACTTTAATTTGATAAATACTATATTTACGCCTAAATTTGTTTAAATCATGGTGTTCAGGATATGTATTTTATCATTGATACTGATAATTCAGAGCTGTATGGCAAAAAAATCAGATAATCCAGAAAAAGAAAAACTTGCTTTCGAGCTGCCACCTGATTGGGCTCGTGAAGCTATTTGGTATCAGATTTTTGTGGAGAGATTTAGAAACGGCAATCCAAACAATAATCCTACGGCTGTTACTTCTGCAAATGCTTTGATAGACTCTTTGCCCAATGATTGGGCGCTGACACCATGGGGACACAACTGGTACAAACAAGAAGCTTGGGCCAAACCTACAGGCTTGGATTTTTACCGAACGATTCAGATGAGACGTTATGGTGGCGACCTAGATGGTGTTTTAGAAAAAATACCTTATCTGAAAGATTTGGGTATCACAGCTATTTATTTTAATCCTATCAATGATGCACCTTCGTTACACAAATATGATGCGCGACATTACCACCATATTGACGTCACATTCGGAGATGATGTAGCTGGAGATCTTGCTATTATGGCAAGTGAAAATCACAAAGATCCTAGTACTTGGAAATTGACCACAGCTGACAAAAAGTTTGTAGGTCTTGTCAAAAAACTTCATGAAGAAGGCATCAAAGTAGTTTTGGATTTTTCCTGGAATCACACAGGTAATAACTTTTGGGCATTCAAAGATGTAGAAAAAAATCTAGATAAATCACCATTTAAGGATTGGTATCATACTAAGTTTGTCAAAGATGGAAAGAGTGGTGAAACCAAACTGGAATATGAAGGTTGGTATGGTATCAAAAATCTTCCCGAACTACGTAAAATCGATACAGATGGTAAAATCCCTGGACATCCTTACGAAGGAAATATACATCCTGAGGTCAAACAACACATATTTGATGTTTGCAAGCGATGGATGGATCCGAATGGGGATGGAAAATTTGAAGATGGCATAGATGGTATGCGTCTTGATGTGGCAGAACATGTACCTGTGGGGTTTTGGCGAGATTTTAGAAAATTTGTACGTTCTATTAATCCTGAATTTTATTTAGTAGGCGAAAATTGGTGGACAAAATGGCCAGATGAACTTATGGATCCTGCGCCATGGGTGAAGGGTGATATATTTGACGCAGTCATGCATTATCAATGGTTTAAAGTAGCTAGATCTTATTTCGCACAACCAAATGATAAGATAAATCTAAGTCAATTTAAACATCAATTGGATTCAGTTTTTCTTAAATATCCTGCGTACACACAACAGTCCATGATGAATCTAGCAGCATCCCACGACTCTCCAAGGTTGCTCTCTACTTTTTTTAATGTCAATAAATATAAGTTTTTCTGTAAACCACAAGAAGATCCACAATATAGGACTAATAAACCTGGTCAGATTACTTATCATCAAGCGAAGTTGTTCTTATTACACCAATTTACTTTTGTAGGTGCGCCGCACATCTGGAATGGTGATGAGATGGGTATGACAGGTGCTGATGATCCGGATAGCCGGAAACCATTGGTATGGCCTGATATCAACTTTGAGCCAGAAACACAATCTGACTTTTCGGCATATACCTACTCAGAAACACCCAAGTTTGACCAAGCTATGTACGACTATTACAAGTCGTTGATCAAGCTGAGAAAATCGTCACCTGCTTTTACATATGGCGAATATCAACTTTTGGATGTCGCTGATGGTAGAAATGTGCTAGCTTATTATCGTTCAGATAGGAAGGAACGGTTTTTAATCTTGTTTAATAATAATCCAGAATCGAATAGCATCAAACTTCCTGATGATGTTAAAAAATATACCATAGCATTTAGTTATCCGCAAAGTAATCAACTTGAATTATCATCATCCATGATATTAAAAGCATATTCGGGATTAGTTTTAAAAGTCAAACCATGAACGTACTCCTAGAATCTATAAAAATTGATAATCAACAGTTTCTTACCCTGCACCCTGAAGGTAAATCATTGATTATCAATTCTCTAGAATCGAATAATTCTGTATCTATTTCAAAATATTTTCAGAATAAATCCACCATAATTTTATCTTATGACCACGCTTGATGAAGTATATGATGCAGAAGAATTTAGAAGACTTGGTCATATTTTGATAGACCAATTGGCTGATAATTTGGGTCAAAATATCGATAGAAGCCAACAAAAAGTGTTGGATTATTTGGATCCTGATGATCATTATCAATTTTGGCAACAGGCAGGGACAATGGACACAGAGCGTTATTTTGAAGAAGTAATGCGGAAATCTATACAGCTTCATCATCCCAAGTTTATGGGCCATCAAGTCACGCCACCTGCACCTTTGGCTGCTTTGGCAGCAATGCAAGGCGCATTGCTCAATAGTGGTGGAGCCGTCTATGAAATGGCGGCTGCGTCATCTGCCCTTGAAAAGGTTGTGATAGATCGATTGAAGCCTTATTTTGGATTTTTTGATGGAGATGGCATCATTACTTCAGGTGGCACCATTGCAAATCTTACAGCGCTCATTTGTGCACGAAATATCAAAGCATCAGAAAATGTTTGGCAAGAAGGACAAACAGAAAAATATGCTTTTATGGTGTCAGAAGAAGCACATTACTGTATCGACAGAGCAGTGCGTATCATGGGTTGGGGATCAGATGGTATCATCAAAGTGCCAGTAGATGATCGTTTTACTATGAAAACTGAGTTGTTATCCGAATTATATCAAAAAGCATCAAAAGAAGGCATAACTGTTTTAGGTGTTGTAGGTAGCGCTCCTACTACTTCGACAGGTATTTATGATAATTTGAAGGAAATCGGTCTTTTTTGTAAAGAAAATAATCTTTGGTACCACATTGATGCAGCGCATGGTGGACCTGCTGTTTTTTCTGAGAAATATAAGTTTCTGATGGATGGATGTGACATGGCGGATAGCATTACCGTAGATGCACACAAAATGATGATGGTACCGTCACTCACAACTATGTTGTTTTTTAAGGATGGGAAAGATAGTTACCGCACATTTGCACAACAGGCGCAATACCTATGGTCTGCATCTGATGAAGAATGGTACAACTATGGAAAAAGGACAATGGAATGTACTAAAATTATGTTGAGTACAAGGATTTATGCTATGATCAATGCCTATGGTATATCTGTATTCGGTGATTATGTGACGCAGTGTTATGATATGGCAAAGACTTTTGCGGACATGATTATTGCGGAAGATGGGCTAGAATTGGCAGTATATCCTGACTCAAATATTGTTTGTTTTCGAGTAATAAAAGAAGATGAAAAAACGACTAATGACTGGAATATCTTGGTTAGAAATAAGATTCTCCGTGATGGAAAATTCTATATCGTACAAACAAAACTAAATGGCCAAGTTTACCTAAGAGTGAGCCTAATGAATCCATTCACAAATGCAGATGACTTAAGAGACCTATTGGACATCATAAAGAAGATAGCCTAATCTTTTTGGTATTTGTGAATCTGGGCTCATTCTATATGTGTAAGGTTAAAAGAAGACTTACATTAATCTTAATTAATTCTTTATACATTATATAAATATTTAATATATTTTGTAGTTTTGTCCAAATTTTTGTCTTTTGGTATTGTCTTTGTTGGTTATAAGAATTGGAAAGATGGTAGCAAATTTTAATAAACGAATATGTTTATTATCAGAAAAATGATTTTCCATAGTGGTACAATTAAGAAATTGTGTCATAACTGTTGATGGTTTTCCACTTTTATTAACCAAAATTGTATTACATAAATTTAAATGAAGTTATAGTTTATTTTTATTTACCCTAAAAATCGATAATGATTACCTCTACGACAAGGTGCAGTGTTCATGTAGGTATTCTTAAAATTTCCAATTTGTATAAAGTCATAACGGTAGACTTGTATAACATTGTAAATTTTATAAGAAGTACATTCTTAAGTGTTCTGGTAGCTTCTATCAGTATACACAATTATTTTATACAATCTTGTCCAAAAACTACCAAATCATTTTACAAAAAAAATACTATTTCCTATATCCTATTGGCTTTTATTTTATGCGCAAATCCATCTTTTGCTCAGACAGAAACATTTGAAGCAGGTGCTTACATCATTAATATGGGCATCACACCGCAAACAGACAAAAATGCGCTGAAGCCTTATGGCATGATCTACGATCTCATCAAAAATCATAAAGTAAAGGTAAAATGGTGCATCAACCCAACAAAAGCTAAAGATGGCATTGATTTTATACACAATGGGGTCAGTTATAAGGGCGGACCATTTATTATTCCTGTAGAATATCGCACCATAGAAGTGAATAGTAGGATTAATTATTGGATAACACAAGGAGTAGTAGGTGCTACCACTGTTTCATCCATTACTATCCCTATAGATCCAGTATATGGGACGCTTAGGAATGTACCAAGATGGACGTTAGACAAAAGAAATGGTAAAATCGCAGTAGAATATTTTATGAATGCTGGCATACCTCCTGAAGCTTATGGTGGGATCACTGGCACGGGATGGAAAGACCCTTCAGAATTAGATTGTTGTGATGATCTTTTTGTATTGCCACACGCTGAACCAAGTTGGGCCGTTCATCAGCGACTTTATAGTTGGAATCTAGAGTGTAGAGGTGGACTTTGGGATGGATGTACTTCGGGAAGTGCCATAGAAAACATGGTAAATCCCGCCAACAGAGATCAACAAACCAATTTCCTTACTACCAAAGATCCTGCTTTCAAAGGTACGAGCGGCATTTATGCCAATAGCAATACCTTAATGTTGTGGGGAACGCACAAAGATGGATCGCCGCCTTATACCCATAGATTGCCAGCAGATCCAGTGTCTCAATACATCGGAACGACAGACGCAGCGCATGTGAACGGTGCTGAGCAGATATATATCCCAAGGCAGACATCCGGTACGACAGCAAGATGGAATCCCACAACCAAAATCATTGCCTATGATCCGACACATACCAATGTGCCATCCACACATGCTGATTTAAGAAATGCAGCAGCAGTCATCATGTATGGAAGGGGATTTGGAGATGACAATCGTGGATTTGTTATGCATTCTTCTGGTCATTCTTATGATAAATGTCAATCAAGTCCAGCACACGTAGCCGCCCAAAGGGTATTTTTTAATTTCAGCTGGCTTGTTGCTACAGACAAGGCAGAAAATTTAAGTATAGTGAGTAGTGGTGGAGGCCTAGCATTTTCAGGAGTAGGCAGAGGCTTATCTTTTAATTTACCAGAAGGGAATTTGTCTGATTTTACTATTGAATGGTCATCTACTTGTGGTGGCACTTTTAGCCCGAATGCAAATTCACAAACTTTAGAGTTTATTCCGCCACCTACCGGAGATGTATCAGGATGTGTTGTAACTGTTTCTTTGACAGATGGATGTGGCAGAACGACAACAAATTCGCAGAGACTAGCAGTCTTATGTGATTATAATGTAAGTCAAACAAGGGTAAATCCATCATGTATTGGAGCTCAAGATGGCAGTATTGGTTTTACGGTTAGCGGTAGCAGTGTTTATGGTGCCAATGATTGGGTATGGACAAAAGAAAATTCTACTGCAACAGGATCAGGAACAGGTGAACTCATTTCTAATTTGTCTAGTGGTACGTATCATGTGATGGTGACTTCATTTACAGGTTGTTCAGCAACATTTTCTACCTTACTTGCAGATCCCAATGATATAGTTTTATCTGCTAGCCCGAGAGATTATTTATGTTTTGGACAATCGGGAGCCATAAGTCTAAATGTGTTAGGAGGTATTCCTCCATATACCTATCTATGGAGTGATGGCAAAACAACTAAAAACTTAGAAAGTGCTGTTGCAAATACATATCAAGTCACTGTAACCGATCTAAACGGCTGTACAAAAACCACCCAAGCACAAGTGTCAGGTCCTACAGGCGTTTTTAATGTAGGGATTTCAAAAACGGATGTGAGTTGTTTCGGAATGCAAGACGGTACTATCACATTAACACCTGAGAATAATAATAACTATTTTTATCAATGGTCAGACAATCAATTTATCAAAGATAGAGAAAATTTATCGGCAGGAGCTTATGCAGTCACGGTATCAGATAATGATGGATGCAGCCGAGCTTTGAGTGTTTCCATAACACAACCATTATCATTGACTATTGATGTATCAAGGACATTGCCATCTTGCCCAACGGATATAAACTTACCTTCAGTCGGTGATGGAGCTATCAATATCACCGTTTTGGGTGGTGCGCCACCTTACAGTTTTGTATGGTCAGATGGGATATTGACAGAAGATAGAACTAGTTTGCCTGAAGGCGAATATGCTGTCCAAGTTACAGACAGTCAAGGATGTATAGCAAGTAAATCAATAACCTTGTTTTCTCCTTCATCGGTACCCATTGCACCCACAAGTATAAATGATTAGACCATAGATGAGATATAAATCAAATACAAATAAGCTTTTTAACCTTTCAATACTGAAGGGTTTTGCTGCTTTAGCTGTATTTGGATTTTTAAATAAAAGAGCGTTCAAAAGGAATCTTGTTTTAGGGCTACTTACATTTGTTTCTTTGTTTTTTTACAATCAAATCAATGGTCAAACTACATTTACAAGATCAATATCTCAAAGTTCAGATGATGCTGAAGAGACTGGTACGGATGGAACTTACAATGGTGTCGGTTTTGTGAATTTGACAAGTCCCGATATAGAATTAGTAAGGGATGATGCCAACCCTACAGCAGGATCTCAGAAAGTGGGGCTAAGATTTCAAAATATCCAAGTTCCAAAAGGAGCAATTATTAACAATGCTTATATCACATTCAGAGCAATTGCTCCAAACACACCAAATACTAATAATGGCGTTAACAACTTAGTCATAAAAGGTCAAGCGGCTGATGATCCTGCCACCTTTGTATCTACTACATACGATGTGAGTAAAAGGACAAAAACTAGTGCATTTACCAATTGGACATCCTTACCTGCTTGGACGACAAATACCAATTATAATACGCCAAGTGTTGCTGCAATCGTACAAGAATTAGTAACAAGAAATGGATGGAATAGTGGAAATAGTATGGTGTTTTTGATAGAAGGAAGTGGATCTCGTAATTCGGAATCATGGGATAACGCTGGTACTAATCAACCCATATTAACCATAGAATACTCTACCATCCAACTCTCTGCAACTGTGACAGATGTATCTATCCCACAAGGCCAAGATGGAGCAATAGATCTTAGTGTTTCTGGTGGCGTAGCTCCTTTTACATACTTATGGAGTAATGGGGCAACTACCCAAGATCTCTCAAATATAATAGCTGGAATTTATACTGTCACGGTCACAGGAGCCAATGGTGCTACTGAAGCAAAATCATTTAACGTAATAGATGGTTTGGTGTATAAACAATTGTATTTGACAGGACCAGGACAACTAATGGACCGAATTAGCCCAGAAGCCGTTTCCGAAAGTATTAAATCATCAGTAGCATTGTACTCACCGCAGATAGGGGTATTAAATTCGGAGTATAGGGTTTTTAATAATGCTAATACGTTTTATGGTGCTTATGACTCGCCTGATGGGCCAAATAGAATGTTGATTGTGTCAATATCCGTTAGAAATCGAAATGATATTTATACTACTAATGTCAGATATAATGATGTTCCACTGACATTAGTTTCGACGGCAGAATATGGACAAGAAGCACTTGTCTATATTTATAGATTAATCGATCCTCCTGTAGGGGAACATTATTTGGAAGTAGATTTTAATTCCACCGTAACTAGAGCAGCCGTCATAGGTATTGCCACTTTGCATGGTGTGCATCAGACAGTTCCTACAGGTACACCTGCTACTAATGTTACTAGCTCAAGTAATATTTCCATCAATGTTCCGTCAGCAGCAGGTGATCTTGTCATGGGTGTAGTCTCTAGGAGAAATGCTTCATCATCATTCACAACATCACAAACACAACGATGGAATGCCTTCTTAAATGAAACTCGTGGTGCGGGTAACTCTGCTGTGGCTACATCTAGCTCTACGACTTTGAGTTGGACAGCGGCCAATGGTACTTGGGCTGCCATTGCGGGAGTTGCCATTAAACCATCAGGCGGAAATGCGACCACAACTTTCACCCAATCACCTGCAATGTGTTCGAATTTTATCATAAAAGCTGGAACCATCAAAGTAGAGAATTATATCAATATTTTGGATGGTACGATGTCTGCCAATCCAAATGTCATAGCAACATTAAGATTCAATGCAAATAACATCATTACGCTAACCAATCCTGTGTACAACACAACAACCGGACTCATGACATGGACTGGAAATCTAGCAAGTGATGTCACTATTCCTGCAGGCAGTGCAATATCTTTGGATGTGACAACTGAAGAGCCACTTGTAGAATTTCAAGTCCAATTTGATCATTCTACTAAGCCTTCTTTAATAGAATTTACAACATCTACTTTTATTGATATCCCTACTTTGGCCGTTTATGATGCAGCATATCCTGGAGGCAATGTCATTACTAGTGCTCAGAATGGAAGTAGCGTATATGTTCGAGCAACGGCATCAGATCCATTTGGGTTTTCTGATATAAATGGACTATCTATATCCACAGTAAATCCGTCGTCAGGACCATTTGAAGCGACTCAAGTTGCCACTAGTGGATGTACGAAAACATATCAATATCAATTAACAACACCATCCAGCCAAGGAGATATTTCCATATCTGCAAGAGCAAGGGAAGGATACGAAGGTACAGTTACCTACACCAAGTCCATAGATTTTTCATTATGTCCAATAACCGTTACCAATACGGTCACACCTTTGACAACTTGTTCAGGTCAAAATGGTATTATCACCCTAAATGTCACTGGCCCATCTGGACCATATACTTGGGCATACAATAGGACAAATCCAATAGGCTCGGCATCAGGAAGCGGTTTGACAATGTCGGATTTAAATTCAGGTACGTACGTCATAACTGTTACTTCTGCGAGAGGATGTACTGGCACTACTACGGCCACACTGACACAACCCGTTCCACCAGACGCGACTGCAAGTATTATCAATACTACTTGCAACCTTGGAGGAGATGGTACCATTACACAAACAGTTACGGGTAGTTTTCCACCTTTCAATTATGTTTGGTCTGATGGTGGTCCAGGTACAAAAGACAGGACTAATTTAGCTGCTGGTACTTATTTTGTTACCATTACAAATGCTGGAAGTTGCCAAACAATTAAAGAATATTTAGTAGGTCAACCATTACCGTTATCTGTAACAACTACATTAACACAACCTACTTGTTCTACAGGTGGAAACATCGGTTTATCTATGTCTGGTGGTGGATCTGTAGGACCATACAATTACACTTGGACAAGATTATCTCCAGTCGCAAGTGGGTCTGGAAGTGGGACAAGTATCACAAATTTATTCCAAGGAAGTTATACAATTACGGTAACATCTTCTTTAGGTTGTACGGGGACTTCATCAGGTACGCTAACCTTGCCGCCTTCACCTGTGGCCAATGCATTTATCAATCAAGTAACTTGTTTTGGCTCAAGTAATGGGATCATAAACCAATCCATTACAAGTGGTACGGCACCGTTTACTTATTTGTGGTCGGATGGGTCTACTTTAAAAAATAGAATTTCACTGATTGCTGGAAATTATACAGTAACCGTAACGGATGCTAAGGATTGTCAAACTTCAAAAACATATGTGGTATCTCAGCCTACAGATCTGGCGCTAAATGCGACGGCTTTACAACCATCGTGTAGCAATAGTGGAAATATCACTTTAGCAATAAGTGGAGGTAATACTCCCTACATGATAGATTGGCAAGATATCTCAGGAACTGAAAACATAAAAGATAGAATCGGACTTTCTCAAGGTAGTTATCAGGTTACGATTTCAGATAAAAACGGGTGTACAAAAAGCTCCACAACAGTCATAGGAGCTCCCAATTGTGATACGGGAATTGATGTATGTATATCGTCTATTCCTGTCAAGTACACTACAGATCCATCCTCAGATGCCACGGAATATCTATGGACAGTGCCTTCAGGTGCAGTTATTGTAAGTGGTCAAGGAAGTCCTGAAATATCTGTCAATTGGTCAAATGTAGTCGGTAGTACAGGTCTTATTTGTGTCAGAAAATCAAATGATTGTGGTGAAGGGCCTGAATATTGTGTTAATACATTTTTAAAGTCAATATCAGTTTCTGCAACAGCTGCATCACCAGTTTGTACTGGGTCAACTTTGAAATTATTTGGTAATGGTGGTACGAGCTATAAGTGGTCGGGGCCAAATGGTTTTATGTCAGAAAGCGAAAATCCTATCATCAATAACATAAACAGTACACATTCTGGAACATATACCGTGACAGTTACCAATGCAGAAGGTTGTTTTGCGACGGCCCAAGTAAGTGTTACAGTGGGAACTGCTCCGACGAGTACTGCTATCGTTTATAATGCAAGTTGTGGATCGCCCAATGGATTTATCGATTTAAGTGTTTCTGGTGGTACTACGCCTTATCAATATTTATGGTCAGATGGAAAGACATTTCAAGATAATTTTGGCTTAGCTAAAGGAAATTATAATGTTACTGTAACAGGTAATAATGGATGTACAGCCACAAGAGCCACATCTGTGGGTGAAGTCAATGGCCCATCCATTGTTCTAACTCCTAATAGCATCTCTTGTTTTGGTGCATCCACAGGTAATATAAACGCATCAGTCAGTGGAGGAACAACGCCATATACCTATTATTGGTCAAATGGAAGTACGACACAAAATCTATCTAATGTCAAGGCAGGACAATATAGTGTCACTGTCGTAGACTTTTACGGATGTGCAGATGTAGAAACAGCCACAATTACTCAGACCAACGCTATTAAAGTAGATAGACTCACATCAAATGTGTCTTGTTTTGGAAATACTGGAGCTGCTATTGATCTTACTGTCACAGGAGGTCAATCTCCATATACTTATCTGTGGAATAATGGCTTAACATCACAAGACAGAACCAATCTTTCTGCAGGAAACTATATTGTCACGGTCACTGATGGACTAGGTTGTACTCAAGTACATAATTATACCATTAGTCAACCTTCTGCGCCATTACAATTATCCCTATTGTCTACTCCTACTACTTGTGACGATCTCATAAATGGTGTGCTCAATCTTACGGTCACAGGTGGGACTGTGCCATATAGTTATACATGGTCATCTACGGATCATCCAAGCTTTTCAGCTTCAACGCAGCATCTTGCCAATTTAGATGATGGAGATTATACAGTGATTGTAACGGATCAAAACGGATGTACATCAAGTAGCACGACAAGTGTTTCATTACCTGAATCAATAGTGCTTGCTTTTAATAAAACGGACTTAAATTGTTATAAATCTTCTAATGGTTTTATAGACTTGACCGTAACAGGAGGAAATCCTTCTTATACTTTTTTATGGTCAAATGGAAGTACTGATGAAGACTTATCCTATATACAAGCTGGTAGTTACAGCGTGACTGTCATCGATGGGAATGGATGTCAAAGATCTTCTTCTATTACTGTCAATGAGCCTGCGGATATTACAGCCAATGCTGTAGTGGGGCATTTGACATGTTCAGAAGGTGCTGGTGGTAGCATTGATTTGACAATTTCAGGTGGCACGATGCCTTATCAATACCTATGGTCAAATGGTGCAACCACACAAGATGTCACTGAATTGTTTTCTGGCAATCATAGTGTGACCATTACAGATGCAAATGCCTGTTATCGAATAGCTGCTTACAATGTAGAGTCAGGCGTACCATTTATAACCAATGAGTTTGTGACTAATGTGTCATGTAGTGGTGGTTCAGATGGTGCAATCGACTTTACAGTCAAAGGAGGCGCAGAACCATATACCTTTATATGGTCAAATGGTGCTACTACAGAGGATATTAACAATCTATCAGAAGGAGCTTATCAAGTGACTTTTACAGATGCAAATTTGTGTAGTTCGTCATCGTTGATCATTGTAGGACAACCAAATCAAATGACACTTTTGGCTCAGAGTTCAGATCAATCTTGTGAGCAATCAGTTGATGGTAGCATTACACTAAATGTTTATGGTGGTATAGAACCTTACAAATATGAATGGTCAAATGGTTTTTCTACCCAACACCTTCAGAATATCAATCAAGGAAGCTATCAAGTAACCGTGACGGATTATCACGGATGTACTTCAGTGGCATCAGCCTCTGTTTTTAATCCTGAAAAAATCACCATAGGTGGATCAGTTACACCCAATTGTCCAAATATGTCTAATGGTAGTATTCAGATTACTATGTCGGGTGGATCCGCTCCTTATCAATATCAATGGGCAGATAGTGGTGTAAATGCTTCTATAAGATCAAATCTTTCTGGTGGCTTGTACTATTTGACTGTGTCAGATGTAAATGGATGTTCGGCAACTTCGTCGTTTAATGTCGTGCCAGTCAATGTGACATTATTTGGTGTAAATCCTACTTGTAGTAAAAATGATGGAGATATATTGGTGCCAAATTCGGATGGTGAAATTTATACTATTGTCAATGGTGGAAGCAAACCATATACCTATCTTTGGTCAAATGGATCGACGGATGAAAACGTAAAAGGCCTTCCGAATGGTTATTATACAGTAACCGTTTCAGCTTCCAATTGTGTCGCCAGCGAATACAAAGTTTTGGCAGGTGGATCATGTACGCCACCAGAAGCAAATGATGATTATTTGGTGACTGAAATTAATGTACCACTAGAAGGAAATGTGGGTTTGAATGATTATGATCCAGATTTTGAATATCCCCTTACGATTTTACCTTTGGGATATATTGAACCAGAAATAGGCATCATAGAATGGGATAGTGCATACGACGGTAGTTTTAAATATACACCATACCCAGGATTTTATGGAACTTTTGTAGTGCCTTATCAGACATGTGATACTTTGGCTTTATGTGATGAAGCAAATCTCCATATAACCGTGTCAAGACCTATTTTAGGTGCTGCCAAAACTATTTCTTCCCTCCCGATAAATAATGGTGACCAAACGTATAATTTTTCATATACTGTTTTGGTAGAAAATATGAGTTATCTTGATTTAGGGGAGATACAAGTTTCGGATGATTTGGCCACTACATTTAGTGGTTCTTTAGGATTTGAAGTGTTAGGTGTTTCGAGTAATGATTTTACTGTTAATCCTAATTTTGACGGTAATAGCGATGTGAATCTATTGGTTGGCACCGATGTTTTACCTCCTTTAGCTGTAGGTGAAATTACCATTTACATCAAACTAAATCCCGGAACAAAACTAGGTACCTATATGAACAGTGCTATTGTTTCTTGTCAATCCAATGGTGGTTTAACATACATAGATACTTCTCAAGATGGATTTGACCCTGATCCTGATAATGATGGTAATCCTACCAATAATAATCAGCCAACACCATTACTCCTTTGTCCAGTAATAAGTTTAGTAGGTGATGATGTGATTTGTGCAGGAACGATTACTACTTTGTCTCAAGTGCCAGCTGGTACTTGGGTGAGTAGTAATCCTTCTGTTGCTCAAGTTAATAATTCAGGAGTGGTAGTAGGTATTTCTGCGGGTACGGCCACATTTACTTTTATTGAGGCAACTTCCGGTTGTGTTACCAATCCTACCGACCCAGTTACTGTTATTGCTAAACCTATTGTTGGATTGGCAGGAGATTCTATTGTTTGTTCAGGATATACGACAGCATTGTTTCCTACTGCAGGAGGCTCATGGAGTTCCAGTAATTCTAATATAGCTACCGTCACCAATAATGGTATTGTCACAGGCAAAGCTGCAGGTAGGGTAAGTTTTTACTTCACAGATTTTCAAACAGGATGTTTGTCCAATGCTACCCTCGATGTCATTATAAAAGCAAATCCTATCCCAACATTTATAGGTGAATCTACGATATGCGAAGGCACCACGACCCAAGTTACGCCAAATACAAATGGTACTTGGTCAAGTCAAAATTCCATAGTCGCAACAGTTACTAATGGTGGTCTTGTCACAGGGATTTCTAATGGACTGACCCAACTTAGTTTTACCACAAGTGAAGGATGTGTTTCCACTGCTTCTCTTCCAGTTTTGGTTCAAGGAGGGACACCTGTAAGTTTATGTGGGCCTGCGACTATTTGCGTAGGTAGTAATTCTGGGCTAAAGCCTGAGACTGGCGGCACGTGGACTAGTGATGATCCAGATGTCGCACTTGTAACATCAAATGGGGTAGTTATTGGCATATCTGCTGGAATCGCAAGTTTTAGATTTGTGGATTCCATTACGGGTTGTGTATCAGTTTTTAACAATGCTATTCAAGTATATGTAAAACCTGAGGTCCAAATGCCTTCTGAATCTAGTGTTTGTATTGGTCAAAACATTCAACTATCTCCTACATTTGGTGGAACATGGTTGAGTGCAGATCCTACTATAGCTACTGTAAATCAGTCTGGTATGGTCACAGGTGTCAGTGCAGGAGCCACTACTTTTACTTTTTTGGAGTCTGCTTTTGGATGCGTTTCAGATCCGACTAGTAGTATAGTTGTAATGCCGAAGCCACTTGTAGGAATTACTGGAGATTCAGAAATTTGTCCGGCTACTTTTACAAGTTTGTCTTCATCAGAAGTTGGTACATGGATGAGCTCAGCGCCATCTATTGCTACTGTGAATAATAATGGTGAAGTGACAGGTATAAGTCAAGGTATTGTAAGGTTTTTATTTACTTCATCAAATACAGGTTGTACATCAGATTTTACAGAAAATATCATAGTAAACCCAAAGCCAAATATAGCAATTACAGGAACAACGTCTGTTTGTCAAGCGGCTACCACCACCTTGTACCCAAATTTTGGCGGCACGTGGTCAAGTAGTCACCCATCCATCGCATCTATCACAAATCAAGGTGTGGTAACCGGTATCGCGAGTGGTCAGGCAACTTTTATTTTTGTGGATTCTATTACGGGCTGTCCATCCAATCCTTCAGCTTTGGTGACTATCCAAGCTGCGCCAACGATAGCCATTACAGGACCAAATGCTATATGTGCTGGATCTGTGACTAATTTGATTCCTGCTACAGGTGGAGTTTGGAATAGTACTGATACTCGAGTAGCCATTATTACAAATACGGGATTGGCTACAGGATTGGCAGCTGGTCAGGCAAGTTTTATATTTACTTCCGCAAGTACAGGTTGTTCATCGTTAACATCTTCAGGCTTAGTCACCGTCAATAATTGTATCAAGCCTGATTATAACGCCACTTTTGTCAATGTTTCTGTCGCTGGTAATGTGCAAACAAATGACGAAGTACCATCTAATGTCGTATATGGTCAGCAACCAGTTATAGTTACTAAACCTGATGATAGTACACCACATCTTGTTATGCAAGATGATGGAAGTTATACGTTCATAACGGATGCTGTAGGCACGTATATTTATAATGTTGCTGTGTGTATTCCGCCAGTAAATATTGCTTGTCCAACATCTATATTACAAATTCATGTGACTGATCTTACTAAAATCGGTAAGGTGCCGATTGCCAATATGGATCTTGCTACAACTTTTACAAATCAGAATCCTTATTTATCTGGTTACCCTGTGACGATTCCTTCATTATTGAATGACGCTTGTGTATTTGGAGTCGCTTGTACGCTAGACCCGCAGAGTGTTTCCATATTGAGTTTACCAGAAAATGGGTCTGCTTTGCTTCATCAAAATGGAGATATTACTTATACACCGTTTGCTGGTTTTTCTGGTATTGACAAAATTCAATATCGAGTTTGTGTAGAAGGTGAACCTGATAACTGTGCCGACGCTTGGCAGTACATTGAAGTTTTAAATATTGCAGCTTTTAGCTTCAATGCTACTGATGCCAATGATGATTTTTATATCACCAATCAGGAAACACCAGTAATTGGAAATGTAGCCATCAATGATTTTGATCATGAAAATGATATACAAGCTGTAACTATTCAGGGTAGTGAATTAAATCCTGTTGATATTTTTGGAGGTAGTTATTACTTGAATGCAAATGGTGATTTTACATTTACACCTGATGATGGATTCTATGGAATGACTTCTTTTGTGTACACTATTTGTGATGATAATTTAGTTATGGCTTGTCGCCAAGCTACTGCATATATTTATGTTCTGAATGATATTACATTACAACTAAGGGTATATTTGGAAGGGTCGTTGCATAACAGTGGAAACATCAAAACAGCATCGGGTAGACCATTGATGAAAGACCAATTAAGACAAAATGGGTTTACTGGACAGTGTTACATACCTAGTCAAGATCCATATAAGTTTCAGACACCAAATTTTGATCTTAGAAATAAGTATCCACAAGTAAATAACCAGATGGCTAATAGATTTTCTTCCATACCAAATTATGCAGAAGTCATGGGCGTCACAGGTGAAAATGCCATAGTAGATTGGGTTTTTGTGGAATTAAGATCTAAGACAGATAGTACAGAAATCATAGCTACTCGATCAGGATTAGTTCAGCGAGATGGAGATGTAGTAGATTTAGACGGCGTTAGTCATCTACGCATTCCCGGAGTAGCAGCAGATAGTTTTTTTGTTGCCATCAGACATAGAAATCATCTCGGTGCAATGTCTGAAATAGTCTTTAGTGGTGATTTGATAGATTTTACAAGTTTAGATCAACCAATTTTTAATTTTGGCAGCAGACTTAATAATGGATACAATTATACAGGCTTGTCTATGAATGAACTTATTGTACCAGGATATCGAGCATTGTGGGGAGGTGATTTTGATGGTGATGGCAAGCTCAAATTTGTCAATCCAGGTGATGATCAGAATGTTTTATTTTTTGAAGTTTTTGCCTATCCTGAAAATCTAGTTAATACATCCAATTACAACTTTGCATACGGATATTTACAAGGTGATTACAATATGGATGGCAAGTCAAAATATGACAATCCAAATGACGATAAAAATTACTTATTCAGCCAGATATTATTGTACCCATTAAATACCGGCTTGCTTGCAAACTTTAATTTTTTCCTTCAGCAGATTCCTAAGAGGTAGAGTAGTGTTAAATCAAACTTTTTTGCATTTTTTTAGTGGACTTAGTGAATTACTTTAGTTTATCTTAGTGGTAAAACATACTAATTAGTCGACTCATTTTTCTCTCCATAATCATCACCATGAAAATATTTTCACCTAAATATATATTAAATATAATTATAATATGTATTTTTGCCCCAAACCAATTTGTTAACAGATAATGCCTAATTTAAAGATGGTGTTATTTTATTATAAATTTTTAATATTTTGATAGTGGTACAATTCCTTTTTTGTGTCCTATCAATACAAGATTTTATAATTTTTAAAACAATAATTACCAAAAACAAAAAGTCAGCTTAATGTAATTTAAGAATTTATTTAAGAACCCAAAAAATCGATAATGTTTTCCTATAAAACAAGGTGCAGTGTTAAGATAGGAGTTATTCAAATTATCAGTTTTCTTTCCCGACCAAACCTTAAAAACGTACTTTTTTTAGTAACTTTTTTTATGTTTTTCTCGGGTACGACGCCTAATTTGTTTTCTCAATGTACGCCTCCATTACCAAATGCGGCGTGTACTCCCCCGACTTCATGGGATGTGAATGTCGTGGCTAATGGTAATGTGGATTGGCAGGCGCTCACAGGTGTCATTGCTGATAATATAAATGTAAAAATCCGTATCACCGGCTCCGGTACTGTCACGGTCAATAATAAAAATGTTCTTCTAAAATCATCAGGTGCTGTCTTATTAATTGATGGTCCCACCTTAGTTATCAATAATGGCTGTCTAGTATTGACTGTGCCAGGATCTAAATATATCCAAATCGGTGGAACGCTACAGTGTGCTGGTCACGTAGAGCAAGTATCCAATACTGTATTCTGCATGACGGGCGTAACCATAGAAATAGGTCAGGAAAAAGCTGGAAGAAAATATGCGCTTGGCTCTACAACTACAAGTGCAGCTTTCTTAAATGATGGAGGCTACAGATATTTGGAAAATAATTGTCTTAATATCACTAGTAGTTTTTTACTTTATGCAACTGGTTCTGGTACGGGTATCAATGGTGTAGACGTTATCAAAGACTGTTTTTTTGAAATTGGCGACAGAGGTAGTAATCATGCATTGACAACTAATATAGGTGTAGCTGATGCGGAAGATATAGGAGATTGGGATAGTAAAAATACACAAAGCATTTATAATTCTACCATCATCATTGCAAATGGTCATTTCCTAAAAACAAATAGGACGAGTACATACTGTGATACGAAAGTTAAAATCAATAAAAATGGCAATTTTCACATTAATTCTGGTACTGTTTTAGGGTCAGGTTTATGTTTAGCTATCGATAATGATTTTGGCAATTGTGGTACTTGGAATTTTACAGGGATTACTTGGTATTCTGCTAGAAAGAATGGAAGTAATACACCGGGCGCTGGGTCTGAATCTACCTTGCAGACTGTTTTAAATAATTGTTTTTCTGATAGTTGTACACCTGCACCTGTAGATAATGGCGGCGACACAGGTGGCAATAACGAGGTAGTATGTACCGATGAAAATAAAGTGTCATTCTCTTCTGGTTCGTATATCATAAATATGGGTATTACCCCACAAACAGATAAAAATGCATTAAAACCATATGGATTGATCTATGATTTGATCAAAAACCATAACGTGAAAGTCATATGGGTCATCAATCCTACCAAAGCAAAAGATGGTGTAGATTTTAGATACAATGGAATCGATTATAAAGGTGGTCCTTTTGTTATTCCAGCAGAATATCGCACACCATCTGTAAATGCTAGAATTACATCGTGGCAAACAGCAGGCGTTGTAGGTGTTACTACCATTTCTGCATTGACTTTATGTAGTGATTTTGTCCACAGAGAATTAAAAAATGTCCCAAGATGGACACTTGATAAGAGAAATGGAAAATTAGCGGTTGAATACTTTTTGAATGCTGGAATTCCCGCAACAGCTTTTGGGGGCTTAGATGGTGCAGGTTGGAAAGACCCTTCGGAACTTGATTGTTGCGACGACCTATTTGTACTGCCACATGCAGAGCCAAGCTGGGCAGTCCACCAAAGATTATACACTTGGAATCTGGAGTGTAAGGGCGGCATTTGGGATGGTTGCACATCAGGAAGTGCCTTAGAAAACATGGTTAATCCAGCCAATAGAAATCAACAAACAAATTTTCTCACTGTAAAAGATCCAAGTTTCACAGGTTCTTCTGGTATTTATGCCAATAGTAATTCACTAATGTTGTGGAGTACACATAACGATGGATCACCACCATATACACATAGACTTCCTGCTGATCCCGTAGCACAATATATATCTACAACGGACGGAGCGCACACCAATGGGGCTGAACAAATTTATATTCCAAGGCAATCTACAGGTACGGTAGCAAGATGGAATCCGACGACAAAAATAATAGTTTATGATCCTTCGCATAACAATGTTCCATCTTTAAATCCTGACCTACGAAATGCTGCTGCACCTATGGTATATGGCAGAGGTTTCGGAGATGACAATCGTGGTTTTGTAATGCACTCGGCAGGTCACTCATACGATAAATGTCAAACAAGTCCAGCACACGTGGCTGCCCAAAGAGCATTTTTTAATTTTAGTTGGTTGGTTGCAAATGACAAAGCTGAATCTATCAATGTAAATAGTCTTCCAGATATTGCCAATTCAGGAATACCTGCAAGGGTAGATTTTTCACTGCCAAATGGACAAGATTTATCTGGTTTTACCATTGAATGGTCTTCGAATTGCGGTGGTACTTTCAGCCCATCTGCCAATCATCCTAACCCAGATTTTATACCACCCAATACCAGCAATCCGACACCTTGTGTTTTAACTGTTTCTATTACAGATGCCTGCGGTAGAACAACAACAGATTCTAGGAGAGTAGAGATACTTTGTGATTATGGTGTTCGTCCTACGGTTGTACACCCATCATGTGCAGGTAGTACTGATGGAAGTATTCAGTTAAATGTGACTGGTTCGAGTGTCTATGGTTCTAATGATTGGACATGGACACGTGCAACACCACCAGGTTCTGGATCGGGTAGTGCATCTAGTATTTCTAATTTACCAGCTGGAACCTATGTGGTCACCGTTACTTCATTTACAGGTTGTTCTGGTAGTTTTACAGCCTTATTGGAAGAACCAAATGTTTTAAATTTAACAGCTTCTGGTACTAATTTTAGTTGTTTCGGAGGTACGGGTTCGGTCACTCTTAATGTTACAGGTGGTGTACAAGGGTATAGCTACTTATGGTCAGATGGTCCTACCACAGCGTTTAGAACTGGCGTTCCTGCCGGAAATTATCAAGTCACTGTGACAGATGCTAATGGATGTACGGATGTTGCTTCAGCATCTGTAACTGGTCCAATGTCAGGCATAAATATAAATCTTACAAAAACGAATATTACATGTTCGAACTTAAATAATGGGTCTATATCTTCATCAGTTACAGGTGGAAATGCACCATTGACTTATGCGTGGTCTGATGGATCTACATTGCAAAATAGAACATTATTATCATCCGGAAATTATACTTTGACGGTAAGTGATAACAATGGTTGTACGTCTACAGCATCAACGGAAATTTTAAGACCGTCACATTTGTTGGTAAGTATTGCAGGTTCACATCCAACTTGTCCTATTGTTTCTGATGCTCCATTAAATCAAGATGGTTCTGTAAGCATTTCTGTCAGTGGTGGTACGCCGAGTTATACATATGCTTGGAGTAATGGTGCTACTACGCAAAATTTATCAGGTTTGTCGGGTGGAACATTCTCAGTGACAGTAACGGATACTAATGGTTGTCAAGATATAAAATCTACGACATTGATACCAGTTGGCTCACTCCCTAATCCCCCATCAGCTATTATCAAATAACAATTATGAATATTTTGTCCTTAACATATTACTTTAGTTTAATGCTCCGTTTTCTAGTATTACGGGCATTAGCTATTTGTAACAGGACGAAATTATTGAAGATATCAATGATTGTTTTTTTAACAATTTCTCTCACTGGATTTTTAAATACATTACGAGCACAGACGACAATTACTAAAAGTATTGCTACTGGTACTGATGATGTAGAAGAAGGTGGAGTGGGTAGTACTTTTGGTACTGGGCATGGTTATATGTACAATACTAGCCCAAGGATAGAACTTACTAGAGATGATCAAGACCCTTCTTCGGGAAATCAAACGGTTGGATTGAGATTTACAGGGATGACCATCCCCAAAAATGCCATAATTACAAGTGCCTATCTAACATTTAGAGGAGTTACACCCGTTTCGCCAAATTCAAATTCAGGCACTACCAATGTCACCATTAAAGGACAAGCAGCGGATAATCCAGGTACATTTACCACTACAGCATTTGATGTTAGTAATAGACCGGGTACAAGTGCAACAGTGGCATGGGCACCACCAACTTGGTCAGATGCAGTTAATTATAATTCTCCTTCCATTACCAGCATTGTCCAGGAACTAGTCAACAGATCTGGATGGAATTCAGGTAATGCAATGGTTTTTGTAATAAGTGGTACTGGTTCTCGTTCCGCACATGCGTATGAAGGTAGTACTACATATGAACCACAATTAACAGTAACATATTCTACGGCAGCGCCTTTGAGTCTTTCTACTTCTGTGACAAATGTTTTGTGTAGAGGTAATACCAGCGGAGCTATTGATCTTACTGTATCTGGTGGTATTACAAATTATACTTATGACTGGAGTAATGATGGGCCTGAAGCACCAGACAATGATACGCAAGATTTATCAAGTTTAGCTGCAGGAAGTTATGTAGTTACTGTGACAGATGCTGTAGGAACAACGGCAACAGCAACTGCTACCATAACCCAACCTGGATCATCTGTAAGTCTATCTTCTGTTGTTACTAAAGTTAGTTCATCAGGTGGCAATAATGGCGCCATCGATCTCAGTGTGTCAGGTGGTACGGCTGGATATACATATTTGTGGTCTAATGGAGCAACTACCCAAGACATTTCAAGTTTGACTGCTGGAAATTATACTGTAACTGTCACGGATGGTAATGGATGCCCAACAAATTTATCTGTTACTGTCGAAACTAATACAAACAATAATATTGTAAATAAACAATTATATTTAAGCGAATCATTGGGGCTTGATAGGATTAATCCTTCAGCACCACCATTAGACAATACTACAAGTGTGACGCCTACATTGAGTACTGGCGCTTCAGGTGTTGTGTTAGAAAACACAAGTACCTTAACTGCCACATCAGGTAGCACGGTGACTTTATCTCATACGATCGGGAATGGTGAAAATAGATGTCTATTAGTAGCAGTATCAAGTAGAGATCGTAGCGTAAATTCAATAACTTATGGAGGTGTGTCACTTGTTTCAGTTGGGAATAGGACATACGGATCAGACGCAAGGGTTTATCTTTATAGTTTAATAAATCCAAATATTGGAACAGCAGATATTGTTGTTACCATGAGTGGTTCTGTCTCCAATGGGGTAGTATTATCTGCTTCATCTTTTTTTGGTATTGATCAGACTGTTCCTTTGGGTACTTTCGCTTCTGCTACAGGCAGTTCATCTACAGCTAGTGTAAATGTTTCTTCAGTTGCTGGAGATTATATTTATGATGCGGTAACCTTTAGAAATACATCAAATCTAACGGTAGGTGCTGGACAAACAGAAAGATGGGATCTAAGTAGTGGAACCATTAGAGGAGCAGGTAGTAGTGAATCAGCAACAACTACATCTAGTACAATGAGTTGGACAGGATCTTCTGCAAGATGGGTCACAGGTGGTGTAGCTTTGAAGCCAGCCAGTTTTATTAATACACTGACTTTTACAGAAAATCCTGTGCTTTGCAGCGCATTGACAATAAAAGCAAATAATGCTATAACTTTTAGTGCTTACATCAATGTAATTAGTGGCACCATGCCAGTGAATCCAAATATTACAGCTGTAATCAGAAATGGTGGTACTAATATCGTAACACTAACTAATCCTACATACAATAGCTCGACAGGTTTGTTGACTTGGTCAGGAACTAGAGGCAGTGATGTGACTATTCCAGCTGGTCAAGCGATTTCATTAGATATTACCACTAATCAAGCAGGTGTCAGTTTCCAAATAAGACATGATAGTCAACTTTATCCTTCCAAGATCACCATGCCAGTGAGTACTTTTATAAATGTCAATAGCGTCGATGTTTACAATGCTTCCTATCCTAACGGACAAATATTAACGGGTGTACCCAATGTTGGAAATTCTTACATAAGAGTAGCAGTCACAGATCCATTTGGCGCAAGTGATATCACAGGTGTAAATCTAGCAGTGACTAGACCGGATATGTCTACAATAAATATCTCTCTCGATGAATCTTATGTTGTAGGTGCTATTAGCTGTGGCAAAATATACCAATATACATGGCCTAATCCAGGCAATCCAGGAACTTGGACCATTCAAGCTACTGCCAATGAAGGATCTGAAGGTGTAACCCATACGCTTTCTATCACAAAAAATGTAGTCATTCCTACTGGTCCAATAGTCCAGACAAAATACTTATATCTCTCTGACCCATCACAAGCATTAGATAGAATAGATCCTGTCAGCACGAGTGATGGAACGACTTCTCAATCTGCTTCTTTATCTGCAACTGGTACTACAACGGCGACTTTTACCCAGAATCCAACTATGTGTGGAGCTTTGTCTCTTGCTAGTGGAGGAGCCATTTCAGTAAAAACTTTCGCTTCTATCATTACAGGATCTAGGGCTACAGTAACAGCAGCAGCAACTACAAGTGGTTCAGCAGCTTCTGTGTCTAGTGGTAGTTCATTGACATTTTCACACACACCCGGCACAGGGCCAAATAGATTATTATTGGTTGCAGTTTCTGTGGGTAATACTGGCGTGAGCGATGAAGCTGCTCCTGGGACAGTAACTGGAGTTACATTCGGAGGTACGCCTATGACTTTAGTGAGTGCTGTGCATAGCGGTGTCGCTGTGAGATCATACATATATCGACTGCTAAATCCGACTGCTAGCCCATCTGCAAATGTTGTGGTCACAATTGGGACAAAAACTTCAGGCGTTATTGCTTCTGCCACCACTTTTAACAACGTAAATCAGTCCGCACCTTTAGGAACTGCTCAAACCTTTTTGGCAAATGGAGGCGATTATTTTGTTGCAGGCAATGTTACTTCAGCAGTAGGAGAATTGATTTTTTCAACTAGTGCCGTAGATGAATATGTCAATGTTCAACAAGGTATCTCTGCTAATGCTGGTCAAACAGAATTGTGGAATAATAGCGGCTTTAATTTTGTAAGTGGTGCTAGTAGTACCATTGATGGTGCTTCGTCTGTTTATATTAGATACAATATGTTGGATTATGAAGATGGTTGTATAGCTGCAGTTTCAATTAAACCTGCTGCATCTTCGACCCTAGTTTCATATCCAAACATAACGGCTGTTTTAAAATATGGCTCGACTACTATAGCTACTTTAACAAATCCTAGTTTTAATAGTGGTACAAACTTGCTTACTTGGACATCTACATTACCATCCAATGTTAATATTCCTGCTGGACAGGCTATTTCATTAGCTGTAACTACTGCTGAACCTATGGCTGTATTTAGATTAGATTATGATAGCCAAACTAAACCTTCTAAAATCGAACTTCCAGTTTCAAATTATATTGACATTACTTCATTAGACTTTTATAATGCGCCATTCCCAGGTGGATCCATTATTTCATCAGCCAATAATGGTGCTACCGTCTACCTTAGGGCGACAGTTTCTAATCCATTTGGAACAGGTGACATCACAGGCATGGATCTGAACATATCACCGCTCGGAATAAATGTTGCAGCCACATCTGTAGCAACTTCAAGTTGTACTCGTACGTATCAATATATCTGGAATACACCATCTTCACCAGGTGAATACAACATTACAGCTACAGCAAAAGAAGGATATGAAAATCAAGTAGTAGATTTTGATTTTGTTGATTTTTCTTTATGTCCACTTACGATCAGTCCTGCAGTTATTGCCACACCGACTTGCAATATTCCGGATGGTGGGGACGTAGACCTTAATGTCACAGGAGGAAACGGGCCTTATACTTGGTCATGGAGTAGAACATCTCCGACAGGTAGTGGTAATGGTTCAGGATTACATATGACTGGTTTAGAAGCTGGCGTTTACTCCATAACTGTTACTTCAGTAGGTGGATGTACAGGAAGTGCCAATGTAACCGTGACAGGTTCTGGTGCACCAATAGTCAATGCAGTAGTCACAAATACAGGAACATCATGTTATGATGGAGGTATTAATCTTTCGGTATCAAATGGATCAGGTAATTATACCTACTTTTGGGCAGATGGCGTGTATACTCAAAATAGAATTAACCTTACACAAGGACTTTATTCAGTCACTGTGACAGACCAAGATAATGGTTGTACTGCTACAGCTGAAGCTGAAATACTCTCCGGTGCGCCAATAGATGCTGGTGTGTTTATTTTATATCCAAGTTGTGCAGGTGGCAATGATGGACTTATCAATTTGTCACCGGTAGGAGGGACAGGTGACTACACTTATTTATGGGCAGATGCTGCAACTACCGAAGATAGGTCAGGCTTGTCAGCAGGTAATTATACGGTAACCATTTCTGACAGTGGAACTTGTACTTCAGTATTTGTTTATACTTTATCAAATCCTGAAGTGTTAAGTTTGACATTGACTAAAACTGATCCAACCTGTATTTTGTCGGGTTCCATTATTACAAATGCAACCGGCGGCACAACACCATATCAATATAACTGGGAAGATATTTCAGGCCCAAATAATCCCAAAAACAGGACTGATTTATTACCCGGAAATTATACACTAACGGTGACAGATCAAAACGGCTGTACTACATCTGCGGTTGGTATCATTGAAGAAGCAGATTGTGACCTTGATGCATATCTTGTCTGTACTTCCAATGTCTCGGATGTTTATAAAGTAGATCCAGATCCAACGATTTTATCTTATCAATGGTCAGTGCCTATGGGTGCTGTTATTGTGCAAGGACAAGGGACTTCTCAAATTACAATAAATTGGTCAAATGCAACACCGGGTTTTGATCAGGTTTGTGTACACTCTATCAATGATTGTGGTGAAAGTTCTGATGTATGTACACCCGTTTACATTAAAACAGTGGTGCCAAGCATTGCTTTTTCTAATCCAGTTTGCGAAGGACTTAACATTAATTTCGAAGGAAGTGGTGGTGTATCTTATCAGTGGTCTGGACCTAATAATTTTACATCTAATCTTGCTTTTCCAGTTATACTAAATGCAACAGCTAGCAATAGTGGACTATATCAAGTGACAGTAACAAGTGAAGATGGATGTACCGCTAGTACTTCTGCAAATGTGGTTGTTCATACCAATCCTAGCATTAGTTTATCTGCTTTCGAAACATCGACTTGTGAATCTGATAATGGTTCTATTAATCTGACAGTAACGGGTGGCGCAACACCATACACCTATCTTTGGTCCAATGGTTTTTTTGTCCAAGACTTAAATAATATTCCCGTTGGATCTTATCTTGTTACTGTAACCGATGTAAATGGATGTACCAATAGTGGCATTACTTCTGTAAATGCTTCTTCTGGACTAAGTTTGTCAAATACAAAAACTGATGTTACATGTTATGACGGTAATAATGGAACTATTAATTTAACTGTTGCAGGTGGAAGTGATAATTATGAATATCAATGGTCAAATGGCGTCACCACCCAAGATGTATCTAGTATCAAAGCTGGATTGTATCGAGTGACAGTTACGGATAAAGAAAATGGTTGTTTGGGCATGGCAACTGTAGATATACAACAACCTTCTAAGTTACAAGCAGATAAAACTGTTGAGCATATCGATGCATTTGGAGCTTCCAATGGAGAGATAGAAATTTCTGTTATAGGTGGTTCACCTGCTTACAATTATGACTGGGCAGATCTTAGTGGTACAAATAATCCTGCACAGAGAACAAGTCTGTCAGCAGGTCTTTATGTTGTAACTATTACAGATACACAATCTTGTCCTGAGGTTGTAGCACTGAATCTTAATCAACCTGAAAGTCCATTAACACTTAATATTTTACAGACCAATATTACTTGTTTTGGCAGTGCGGATGGTATTGCTAATCTAACAGTGACAGGAGGGAATGCTCCATACACTTATTTATGGTCTACGGGGTCTACTAGAGAAGATTTGACTGGTCTCATCCCTGGTGTATACACCGTAACAGTGACAGATGCCATGGCCGTAAGTAGCACAATGTCTGCAACAATTGTACAACCACTCGCTATAAATTTTAATGTGTCTAAAACCGATGTTTCTTGTTTTGGCTCCAATTCTGGTGCTATTTCACTCAATCCATCAGGAGGTACATCACCATACACTTACAGGTGGTCAAATGGAAACATTACCAAAGACATATCGAATCTCAATGCAAACAGCTATGTCATTACCATTACAGATGCAAACGGATGTTCAACTACATCTTCTATTGATATCAATGCTGGAAATCAATTAAATGTCGTAAATGATATTACACATGTTTCTTGCGCTGGTTCAGATGTAGGTAGTATCAACATATCAGTTTCAGGAGGTTCCGGAAGTTATGCTTATCTTTGGTCTAATGGAGCAACTTCCCAAGACTTAACAAATATCTCAGCTGGAAATTATATCGTCACCATTACAGACTCAGCACTTTGTAGTGCGGTAGTTTCTTCTTCTGTGGTTGAACTATCTTCCATAGCGGCAGAGAGTTTTGTTTCACCACTTTCGTGCACAGGTGTTACGACTGGGAATGTAGATCTAGTCGTAGGTGGCGGGACATCGCCTTATACATATGTGTGGAATAATGGCGCCACCACTGAAGATTTAAGTAATATCCAACCAGGTATTTACACGGTAACCATCACAGATGCAGGCAGTTGTAGTATCCAGCATATCGTAAATGTTGTAGAACCTACATCACTTACAGTGAATGCCATTCAGACATATACAAATTGTTTTGGAGTAGATCAAGGTAATATCAATACCACAATTTCTGGTGGTACAGCACCATACAAATATGCATGGTCCAATGGTATGTCCACACCTAATCTTACTAATCTTGCAGATGGTGTATATATACTCACAGTGACCGATTATTCAGGATGTTCGTCTACTTCCATTTCTTTATTGGCACAACCTTCTAAGGTAGTAGTCACAGGTGGTACTATTCCCAATTGTCCTGGACAGTTAAATGGTAGCATTATGGTTTTTACTACAGGTGGGTCGAGACCTTATATTTTTAATTGGTCTGATGGTGGGCCCAATAGTACGGAAAGGACAGGTTTAGGAGCTGGATTTTATAGTGTGACCGTTATTGATAATAATGGCTGTAGTGCATCTACAACATTTGAAGTTAAACCATTGACACTTGACTTTTTTAATGTGATACCGTCTTGTGGTCGCGACCCAGAAACTGGCAATACCTACGTTAAAGAAAATGGCCAGGTGTATGCTAAAGTATCCGGTGGTTTAGAACCATATAACTATTCTTGGTCTACAGGTGGCACTTTGGGTTATATAGAAAATCTACCTCTTGGAAATTATTCTGTTACGGTTGAATCTAATGGATGTACCATTACAGGGGAGACAGCATTATCAGGAAATGTTTGTATTCCACCTGTTGCGGCAGATGATTTTTACCTGACAGAAATGAATGTAGGTGTCAATGGTAACCTTGCCATCAATGATTACGACCCAAATACAGAATACCCACTTACTTTCCTTCCTTTGGGATATATTAATGAAGAAGTAGGAATCATCAAATGGGATTCCACCTTTAATGGTGAATTTCAGTTTACACCAGCAACCAATTATTTTGGAACATTTTCATTGCCTTACCAAATTTGCGATACACTAAATTTATGCGATATTGGTAACCTAACAGTTCGGGTAGAAAAACCTGTACTTGGCTTGGCCAAAGAAATATCTTATGGTCCTATCAATAATGAAGACGGTACTTATGACTTTACATATGCCATTCGAGTAGAAAATAAAAGTTTATTTCCACTTACTTCTGTTCAAATCACAGATCATCTTGACGCTACTTTCCCTAATGTCATTTCATATTCAATTAACAATATAAGCAGTACACAATTTTCATTAAATAATGCTTATAATGGATCAAACAATATAAATCTATTGGTAGGAAATGATGTGTTAGCACCATTAGCTACAGGTCTTATTACGATAGATATGACATTGACACCAGGTCAAGAACGCGGACCTTTCAATAATTCTGCTATTGGGTCAGCAATTTCTCCACTTGGTGTTTTATTTACAGATGTATCTCAAAATGGTAGTAATCCAGATCCAGATAATGATGGTGACCCTACAAATAATAATGAACCAACACCTTTATTGTTCTGTCCAGCTGCAAATTTCACAGGACCTACTACTATTTGTATAGCAAGTACTACAACCATGTCTCCTTCATCAGGTGGTACGTGGGAAAGTGCTGATCCTTCTATTGCAACAATTTCTAATAGTGGTGTAGTCACTGGTATATCCGTAGGCTCTACAACATTTACATTTCATCAAAATGGTTGCTCATCAGAGCCATCTATTCCGGTCACAGTGATCGGCCAGGTAGCTCAGGTGATTGGATCCACTTCTTTGTGTCTAGGTTCTACAACGACATTATCACCATCAACTGGTGGTACGTGGTCTAGTACAAATCCATCCGTAGCTACTGTCAATAATGCAGGAGTGGTAACAGGTGTAGCCAATGGGACAGCCACTTTCCGTTTTACAGAGACATCAACAGGTTGTACATCTTTACCAACACAAATAGTCAATGTCAATAATAGACCACTGATAACCATCACAGGTCCGACTTCCATTTGTGTAGGTGGTAGTACTTCGCTTTCTCCTACATCAGGTGGCGTGTGGACGAGTAGTAACCCTTCTGTTGCGACTATCAATAATGCTGGTGTAGTGACTGCAATAGCTCAAGGTATTGCCACTTTTACATTTACATTATCATCAGGTTGCGTTTCCAATCCAAGTAATCCTATAACTATAAATGGCAAACCCACAGCTACTATCAGTGGTGATCAATCCATTTGTATAGGTGCATCTACCCAACTTATACCAGCCACGGGAGGTACATGGGTAAGTAGTCATCCATTGATAGCTTCTGTTACCAATAGCGGTCTAGTTACTGGCATTACTTCTGGTCAAACTACTTTTATATACACTGAGACTTCTAGCGGCTGTGTATCTAATCCATCATCAGCTGTTCAAATAAAAACAAAACCAATCATTTCATTAACAGGTGATGATGAAATATGCGCAGGGTTGACTACTTCATTCTCCCCATCTTCAGGAGGTATTTGGACTAGTAGTAACACAGCTATTGCAACAATTTCTAACGCTGGTCTTGTTTTTGGAGTAGGTCCAGGGCAAGCCACCTTTACATTCAGAGATAATAATACTGGTTGTAATTCTGATGCTAGTACCGCTGTCAACATTCACCCAAAACCAATAATCAATTTTAATTGTCCATCCATCATATGTGTAGGTGATAACTCATGCTTGCTTCCTGAAGCTTCTGGAACAGGAGGCACATGGATCAGTAGCAACAATGCTATAGCCCAGATAAATCAAGATGGCATTGTAGTAGGTATCGCTGCAGGTTCTGTCACGTTTACTTATACAGCACCTACAACAGGATGTATTTCTAATCCTTCTACATCTATGACCGTCATTGGTAAACCAGTGGTAAATATCGTAGGTTCATCGACTATTTGTATTGGTACGACTACTACATTATCTCCATCTACAGGAGGTACATGGACGAGTAGTAATTCTGCTGTTGCGACCATCAATAATTCTGGTGTTGTCACTGGTGTCTCACCAGGCACAGCTATATTTTATTTTACAGAAACATCCACAGGTTGTATTTCACAAGCTTCATCTCCGGTTACGGTCAATCTACCACCTACAGTCAGTCTTTCAGGGCCATCAACAATTTGTGTTGGCTTCACGACCAATGTGCTGCCATCTACAGGTGGTGTTTGGACAAGTAATAATCCTACTATAGCCACTGTGACCAATTCAGGAATAGTCACAGGTATTTCAAATGGGGTAGTGCAACTGACCTATACATCTGGAAATGGATGTATTTCAACAACTCCGATCCTTATAAACGTTAATGGTAAACCGAGCATCACACTCAATGGTCCTTCATCAATTTGTATTGGCTTAAGTACATCATTTTTACCATCATCAGGTGGCGTTTGGGTGAGTAATCATCCAAGCATTGCTACTATAACCAATAGTGGTATAGTTACAGCTATTGCACCTGGAACAGCAACATTTACATTCACAGACAATATTACCAATTGTGTATCTGTAACATCCACTTCGATAGTGGTCAATGCTAAACCAACTGTAAATATTTCAGGATCAAATTCTATTTGCGTTGGTGCTATGACCACGGTCACACCTACAGTTAATGGCACATGGTCTAGTAGTAATCCAGCTGTCGCTACTGTAAACAATATTGGAGCTGTATTAGGTATATCAGAAGGTACAGCTACATTTACGTTTACACAAACCGCAACAGGATGTGCTTCTGATCCGACTGCTTCTATCCAAGTAAAACCAAAACCAACAATTGAAATAACGGGTGATGCTTCCATATGTATCGGTACTAATACGCAACTTTTACCATCTTCTGGAGGCACATGGACAAGTACACAACCAAGTATTGCTAGTATTAATAGTGCGGGTTTAGTGACGTCTCATCAAGCAGGTAGTGCAAGATTTATATTTACATCAAGTAGTACTGGCTGTCTTTCTAACCAATCAGCTCCTGTAGTTGTACTGCCAAAACCTGCTGTTTCTATATTGGGTAGTACAGAGATTTGTATAGGTGCTACCACGACATTATTGCCCAATAGTGGTGGTACATGGACAAGCAATCATCCTTCCATCGCAAGTGTTTCGAATAGTGGCATTGTGACGGGATTAGCAGAAGGAAGTGCCACTTTTACCTATGTAAATTCAGAAACAGGTTGTATCTCTAATCCGACTTTACCTATTTTGGTACAGTCTTCAAGTAATTTGAATTTGTCAAATGTTTCATCTTTATGTGTAGGTTTTAGTGCTACTCTAACAGCATCAACACAAGGCGTTTGGGCTAGTAATAATCCTGATGTTGCTACTATAACTGCAGGAGGTGTTGCGACAGGAATTGCAGCTGGTTTTGTTAGTTTTACTTTCCAGGACAATTCTGGACTTTGTAACAATGTAGTGACTACAGATACGATACAAGTTGATTATTGTATTTTACCTGATTTTAATTTTACGTCTATCAATGTTCTGGTCAATGGTAATGTTCATACTAATGACATGGCACCGTTAGGTGCTACTTATGGTACGCCAATATTGCAATCTAAACCTTCTGAAAGTACACCAAATATTGTCATGAATACCGATGGAAGTTACACTTTTGTAACAAACCGAAAAGGTGAATATATTTTTTCAGTGCCTATTTGTGCCAATGGATTTTTTGTAAATTGTGCGACATCTTTACTTACCATTAATGTGACTGATATTTTGGAACCAGGTAAAAAGCCATTTGCAAATCTAGATTTGGCTACGACTTATGCAAATTTTAATCCTACTTTAGCTGGCGAACCTGTTACCATTTATACACTTTCGAATGACTTCTGTCTATATGGTAGCGGGTGTAGTCTTGACCCATCTAGCGTGGAGGTTATTGGGCTCCCTTCACATGGCGCAGTAATGATGGATATTGATGGAAATGTCATTTATACACCTGAAGCTGGTTTTATAGGAGACGATACATTACGTTATAAAGTTTGTGTCGCAGGAGAATTTACAAACTGTGCAGAAGCAAATCAAATCATCCATGTTTTATCAAGTGGTTTCTTTATTTCCAACGCAACTTATGCAAATGATGATTTTTATTTTACAAATCAATCTTCGCCAATAGTGGGGAATGTCTTGCTAAATGATTATGATTTTGAAGGTGATCTACAAGAAGTGACATCCGTAGGAAGCGTATCTTTGCCTGTTAGTATATTTGGAGGTAGCTACTATCTTAACGCTAGCGGACATTTTACTTTTACGCCAGACAATGGATTTTCTGGTTCGACTTCCTTTGTATATGAAGTATGTGACGTTAATGCGCAATCAGTTTGTGCAAAAGCCACTGTTTATATTTTTGTGCTAAGAGATTTACCATTACGAATTAAGGTGTATCTAGAAGGTGCTCTTATGGAAAATGCAAATGCAAAAGATAATAATGATAGACCTCTGATGCGTGACAATCTGAGATTGAGTCCATTTACAGGTCAGAATTTCATACCAGTCCAGGATCCATACACGGTTTCTACGGAATATGTAGATGTTAAAAATAAATATGTCAAGGTGGGTGCAGGTTCATTATCACGTTTTCATGCCATACCTAATCCTACTGCTGTTTTTGCAGTCACTGGATCGAATGCGATTGTAGATTGGGTATTTATAGAATTGAGATCCAAACTTGACTCAAGTGAAGTAGTTGCCACAAGGTCAGGGTTATTGCAAAGAGATGGCGATGTTGTCGATTTGGATGGAATTAGCCCGCTTGCATTTGCAGGTGTAGCTGCGGATAGCTTTTATGTAGTGGCAAGACATAGAAACCATCTAGGAGCCATGACATTGGTATCAAGTGTCAATGAAGTCATTGATATGACAGATATAAATACACCTATTTTTGATTTTGGTACAACATTACAAAACGGTTACAACTATACTGGTTTTGGCACAAATAACAATGTGAAACAAGGATATCGTGCCCTTTGGGGAGGAGATTTTGATGGAAATGGCAGATTGAAATTTGTCAATCCTAATGATGATCAAAATATATTGTTTTTTGAAGTATTTGCTTCACCAGGGAATACTATGACAGCTTCAAATTATAATTTTACATACGGCTATTATCAAGGAGATTTTGATTTAAATGCCAAGTCTAAATACGACAATCCTAATGACGACAAAAATATGTTGTTTAGCCAAATTCTTCTTTTCCCTTTGAATACAGGATTGTTATCAAACTTTAATTTCTTTATTCAACAAGTGCCTGAAAGAAAGTAATTTGAGTACTTCTTTTATGTGTAACTAGCTGAAATATACATATGTATGAAATTATTAATTTAAATATATAATTTTTATTACATATCATAGTGGTTACTATGAGTTATTCGTGTCTTTTTGGTGTAAAGAGTGTCTTTTAATCTGGGCTTTTAAACAGATGCTAAAGACTTTTTTAAAACATTATTCCCAAAAACAGATACAATGCTTAAAAAACCAAGTGTTTTAGTATTTTTATTTATTCTATTGAGTTTTAACCACATTTTTTCTCAAGTGAATAGTGTAAATTATCACATCAGATATAATGAGAGCACCTGTCTTTATGATTGCTGTCTTATTGTCATGAGTGGTTCAGCAACGTCTCCTATCCAAAGAGCGCAGTTCGGATCTCAATATTCCATAGTAGTCCCTACAGGTACACAAGTCCAAATTGCGCAACTCCATAATCCGATTCAAAATAACCAATTTTATAATGGAACGGTCCCTTGTGTATGGAATATCAATAGTTCTATCACATCGCCTGGTGCACAGCCAGAAAGTGATTTTCATAGTGTAACACCTAGCAATTCGCCATCTTCATTTTATAACAATCTTAGTACTGGGGATACTGTAGTGTTATTCAGTTTATCGCTAAGTCCAATGATCAATTGTGCGCAAGGTGTCAGGGTATTTGACAACGAAACAGATCCTGCTGCAAATGCTGAAGGTATGGGTGGTGGTGATTTTACCAATGGGTTTACACTCGGTGGTATTAGTAATAAATACAATGCTAATTCACCTTCTATATTGCCATCGCAACCTGATGTCTTAAGTTTGACATCTTCTTGTGCCACAGGCCTTAATATCAACCTTAACGCCACTACAAATACTTGTCAAGCTCCATTAAGTTATCTGTGGTCTGGTCCGGATGGGTTTTCATCTTCATTACAGAACGTAGCATTACAAAACCCAGGACCATTAAATAGTGGTTTGTACACGGTAACTATTTCTGATGCGTTAGGATGCAAAGATACGGTTAGTATTCAGGCATATGCAAAGCCTGAAGCTGGCCCTTCTCAGCTAGTTTCTTGTTTTCAGTCTGGTACAGCTACGATACATGCTGTGGGTAGTGGTGTATGGAGTGTAGGTGCAGGAAGCGCAGGTACGGCTACGATTGCTCAACCCAATAATGCTATAACTACAGTAACTGGATTTTCAGCAGCTGGTGTTTATAATCTTGTCTGGTCTGCAAATGGATGCAGTGACACAACAACGGTCACTGCTGGTTCAGATTGTGCTTGTAACTTAAATAATAGCTTAGTTCTGCCTACTGTTCAGTCATTTTGCAATAGTTCAGGAGCTTTGACCCTGATAGGTAGTGACTTAAGTAGTGCTACGGGTACCTATCAATGGATATACAGATTAAATAATCAACCTTATGTTAATGCACCTGGTACAAGTACAACTAAAGATTATCAAATCACTAATTTAAATATTGGAGCACACTCCTTCAGAAGAATCTTCATAAAAAGTATAGCACCATTCTGTAGAGACACTAGTAATATTGTCTCATTACAAGTTTTGGCCATGCCAAACGCAGGAGCCAATATCAACTTAAATTGTTATGAAACGGATACTGCTTTTTTACAGGCAGTAAATACAGGATTTTGGAGTATTGGCACTTCAAGTGCAGGTACAGCGACACTTTCTTCATTGACCAATCCTAATGCGACTGTTACAAATTTTTCTCAATCAGGTGTGTATTACCTAATATGGTCAAATAATGTATGTAGCGACACTACTTTAATAACTGCTGACATATTCTGTGGTTGTGATGTTGCCAATGGTGGAGCTAATAGAAATGTCTGTATTGGTGGACAAAGTGAGTTAGTGGGTACGTGTGCATTAGGAATCTGGAGAAGTATGGTCAGTAATCCAGCAGGTGCAACATTAGACAGCATAGCACCTGGCCAAAGCCTTGTTCAGTTTTCTACCCAAGCATCAGGCATGTTTAGGTTTATATTTTCCATCAATGAAGCATTATCAGATACTATTTCAATATTAATAGTACCAAATCCTATAATCTCTGCTGGAGAAGATTTTGGATATTGTGAAGACCTTGGTTTAGTGACCATTACGGCTAGTGGTGGTGCAAGCTATTTGTGGTCTACAGGCCAAACATCGACTTCCATTAATGTCGAACCAGACACAACAACAACATATCATGTGACAGGTTATAATGCAGATGGCTGTTCCAGAACCGATTCAGTGACAGTTACTATTTTTCAGAGACCATCAGGCGTCATTCCCCCAATAGATCCCATGTACGAAAAAGAAACCTTGCAACTTTATGCAGGTGACTGGAGTGATGGCCTGATGTATCTTTGGACTGGTCCAAATAACTTTACATCTGCCACAAGAAATCCTGTAATACAGAATGTAAGTATGGTAAACTCAGGCATGTACACGCTTATGGTAACCAGTCCAGAAGATTGTGTGGCGTACGGATCTGTAAATGTTCAAATATTGGAAAGTCCGCTTCCTATTGAGTTAAAAGACTTTGGAGGTAGTTATAATCCAAAAACTAAGTCTAATGATTTGATTTGGAATACGCTTACAGAAGCAAATAGCCATTATTTTGGAATTGAAAGAAGTATAAATGGACAGCAATGGATAGAAGTTGGAAATATCAATGCCAATGGAAGTTCTACAGTGGTAAAATCTTACAGTTTTGAAGATACAAATATTAAAAAAGGTCAAACATATTATTATAGACTTCGATCTGTTGATTATGATGGAAGTTTTCAATTTTCCAATATTATTGAAATCAGTGTTCCTTCCGATTTTACATTTTTAACTTCATTATATCCTAACCCTGCTACAGATCATGTCAATTTAAAAATTGAAGGATTGATAGATGGAGACGTAGAAGTACAAATATATTCAACTTCAGGTCAAAATTGGTTCCATAGTGTATTAAGTTCTGCTGTATATGAAGGTCAAGAAAATATCCAGATTCCAGTTTATCAATTACCAAATGGTGTCTATCAGGTTGTCGTAAAATCAGGCGTGGTCACCGCTCGACACAAATTAATCATAATGAAATAATACCCAGTTTGTGCGATTTACATTTTAAGTTGATATAATGAATGTAAGATCAATGTTTTATGCTTGATATAATAGGGGTTTACTATCATTATTGTGTCTTCTTAATAGCAACGTACCTGAAATAGAAATCTTTAGAAACCAGTTAAAAGGTTAAAAGATATCAAGAATTTTTCCATTGTTTAGAGACAAGACCAAATGTTAATTTGAGTGGAATATTTCAGGCACCACCGCAAACTAACCTAATTCAATAACTCAACCTCAACTTGCAGTCCGTGGACAGCCATACTGTCTATTGCTCAAATGGTAGTTTTTCCGACAAACTGTTATTGACATTCTAATAGGATATTAAAGAGAAAATTTAATGCATTTACACAGTGTAGTATAGTAACTAC
Organism: Saprospiraceae bacterium; assembly: GCA_035299145.1. Taxonomy (GTDB): domain Bacteria; phylum Bacteroidota; class Bacteroidia; order Chitinophagales; family Saprospiraceae; genus OLB9. The sequence continues at coordinate 20,444 of DATGWZ010000013.1, read as the reverse complement.
ATTATGATATTCATATTATTTATAAAAAAAATAGAAATATTTTTACAAAAATGCTTTATATAATGATTTTTAATAATATATTTGTCCCGATTTACCAACAGAATCAAGGGCTAGCCCCCAGTAGAATATATAATAGAACCTGCCAGAGATGGCTTAATAATCTCTTTATTAATCTATTATATATATGAATATATATCAAATCATATTTTTGTCAACCATAAACGTTCTCCATGGAGCATTGCGTTTTACGTGGACAAATTACTACTCGGATAGTAATAAACATTTACAAGCAGACTTAATGGGATGTCTTCCATTAGGTCTTTCGTCTTTAAGTTCAATTTTAGTTTTTAGAAACACATATGAGATGATGGGAAAAAAACTCCATCCTCCCAATAAGCCTCATCCTACCTAATGCTACCAACTTTATATTTTCTTTATTTTAACAATATATATTTTAATCCTAAATTTCGATAAAAAAATAAATCTTTAAACACCATGAAAACCAGGATTTTTCTTTTTGCAGCATTTTTATGTTGCATTTTCCTAACCCAACGAGCCCAGGCTCAAGTCACCAGCGTCAATTATCGTTTGGTGTATAACGTTGACTCGTGCTGGTACGATGCGCTCCTTATTATTAATGCAGGCTCGGCAACGACTGTAGCGCAAAGAACACAGTTCAACTCACAATTTTCAGTGGTCGTGCCGACAGGAACTGCTGTTACAGTAGCTAGAACTTACTGGCCAAAAGTAGGAAACGCTACGTACTCTAGTACAACGCCGACCGCATGGCTTAAGACGAGTGATATCTTGGCACCTGCTGCGGAGCCAGGAAGTGACTTTTACAGTTTTGTACCATCCATCTCGCCTTCGGCACACTATAATAACTTAAATAGTGGAGATACCATAAAGTTATTCAGTATAACTGTAAGTAGTATTACCAGTTGTGGATCAGGAATTCGAATATTCCGAAATGGTATTGATCCATCATCAAGTGCACCTGGTATGCAAGGTTCTGACTTTAACAATGGTTTTACAATTGGAGGCGCTTTACAAAGATACAATGCTAACTCAACCCAACTTCATCCACCAAAACCAGTTTTAGTAAATGCATTGACAACTTGTAGTACAGGTATAGAAATCGATCTTACGGCAACTACTTCTGCTTGTCAAACACCATTGACATATGCTTGGACATCAACTTCTGTAAATAATTATACTTCTACATCTGAGGATGTTTCTATAGTTCCTTCTACATTAAATGACGTGGGAGACTATAAAGTAGTAGTAACCGATTCATTAGGATGTAAAGACTCATTAACGATAACGGCTGCTAGTAAACCTAATGCAGGTGTAGATCAAACGGTCTGTGCAGGTACGGTAGCAAATATAGCAGGTACAGCACCAAATACGGGTAGCTGGGCTGCACAATCAGGTAATCCTGCTGGTGCCATACTTGGACTTTTACCAGGTGGAACAGCATCAGTAACATTCAATAACTCAGCTTCTGGCGTTTATAGATTTATATATTCTACAACGTCTTGTTCGGATACAATGGCAATCACAGTTAATCCTAAACCAACTGTAAGCATTACAGGTTCGAATAGTATTTGCGTCGGTTTCACAACGACTTTATCTCCTACGACAGGTGGTACTTGGTCAAGCTCAAACTCACTAGTAGCTACTGTTGCCAATGATGGTACTGTAACTGCTGTAGGTCAGGGAACTGCTGTATTTACTTTTACAAGTTCAGCAACAACATGTTTTTCTACTACATTACCAGTTACTGTTAACCCGGGTCCAACAGTGGCTGTGACAGGTACACCAGCAGTGTGTATTGGTTCTACAACTACGGTGACACCTACAACAGGTGGTACATGGGCAAGTAGTAGTAATGCGATTGCTACTGTGACAAATGCAGGCTTAGTAACAGGTATATCAGCAGGTTCAGTGACATTGGTATTTACAGATGGATTAACAGGTTGCGTTTCTGCACCTTTGACTATTACTGTGACACCAAGTCCAGCTGTAACCATTTCAGGTCCAGATAGTATTTGTGTGTTAACAACAACAACCTTAACACCTACTACGGGTGGGACATGGGCATCAAGTAATGGAGCAGTTGCATCCGTAAGTAATGCAGGAGTTGTTACAGGTTTAACTGCTGGTATAGCTACTTTTAGATGGACAGAAACATCTACTGGATGTTTGTCTGCACCTACGGATACTGTTTGGGTACTTCCTAGACCTACTGTTTCATTAGGTGCACCTGTCATTTGTGTGGGTAGTACGATGACCTTATCTCCTAATACAGGAGGGACATGGGTTAGTAATAGCCCAGGTGTAGCATCTGTAAACCCTACGACTGGTGTGGTAACTGGTGTTTCATCAGGGACAGTATCATTTACGTTTACAAATTCTACCACCTTATGTAGTAATACAACCACAAACTTAACCGTAAACCCTAGACCTACAGTAAGTGCGGGAAGTAATAATATATGTATAGGATCAACAACCAATTTGTCACCTGGTACAGGTGGTACATGGGCAAGTGCTTCGACTGGTGTAGCGACAGTAACTCCAGCAGGCCTTGTCACAGGTGTGTCTTCGGGTACATCTGTCATGACCTTTACGGAAACAGCAACTGGTTGTACAAATACATTAACAATAACTGTTACTCCGAGACCAGTGGTTTCAATAACTGGTCTTAACGAAATATGTGTAGGATTTACTACTACATTATCACCTACCACAGGTGGTACATGGGCTAGTACAAACCCAACAGTTGCATCTGTCAGTAATGCTGGTTTAGTAACAGGTCTATCTGTAGGTACAGCTACATTTATTTTCACATCAACATTGACAGGTTGTCCTTCTTTACCAACAGGTACAGTAACCGTCAAAAACAAACCTGTTGTAGCTATCACAGGTGGTGCAAATCTTTGTATCGGTGGTACTACAACATTATCACCTACAACAGGTGGAACTTGGACAAGTAGTGCCACAGGAGTTGCTACAGTAAATCCAACAACAGGCGTCGTAACTGCTGTGGGTCCAGGTAGTGTTACATTTACATTTACTGAAACAGGTGGTTGTGTATCCGATGCAACTTCACCAGTAACTGTCGCTATCTTGCCTCCGACATCATTTACAGGACCAAATAATATATGCGTTGGTTTCACAACTACATTATCACCTACCACAGGTGGTGTATGGACAAGTAGTGCCCCAGGAGTAGCTACAGTAACTAATGCGGGTCTTGTGACAGGTATTAGTGCTGGAACAGCCAATTTTACTTTCACATTGACTGCTACAGGTTGTACTTCAATAGCATTAACAGGGACGGTATCACCGAAACCTACATCAACCCTTACAGGTCCTAACCCTATTTGTATCGATAGTACTACTACACTTACAGCTTCGCCTGCAGGTGGTACTTGGACAAGTAGTGCCTTAGGAATTGCTACTGTTACAAATGGTGGTGTAGTCACAGGGGTATCTCAAGGTACAGCAATATTAGTATATACTTCTGCTGCTGGTTGTGCTTCTGATCCTATCACAAGTATAGCAATTATGCCTAGACCAGTGGTTAATATCACAGGTCCAGATGAAATTTGTATAACAGGTACGACTACGTTGTCACCTACATCAGGTGGTACATGGTCGAGTAGTAACCCATCTGTTGCCACTGTTTCTAATGCAGGTGTTGTAACGGGTGTCGCTATAGGTATCGCAACATTTACATTTACATCTTCGGCAGGTTGTGTATCTGCAGTAACAGATGTGATTACAGTAAACCCTAAGCCAATTGCAGTTATCAATGGATCAAATAGTATTTGTGTAGGTAATACGACACAATTATCACCTACGACAGGTGGTAGCTGGGTAAGTAGTGATCCTTCAATAGCAACTATTACTAATGGTGGTCTAGTAACTGGTGTATCTGTAGGAAGTGTAACATTTGTGTATACGAATACACTGACTGGTTGTAGTTCTGATGCTTCAGCAGCTGTAACGATTACTACAGGGCCTACTGTAAATATTTTAGGAAGTAGCCAATTATGTATAGGCGCAACCACGCAAATGCAAGCAGTTCCATCATCAGCTGGTACATGGGAAAGTAGTAATAATGCAATTGCAACAATATCTCCTACAGGTTTAGTGACAGCAGTAGCACAAGGTACTGTTACGATGAGATTTAGAGATGCTGCAGGTTGTTTATCTCAACCATCAGCACCTATCACGGTTAATGGAAGACCTACTGTAGCTATAGCCGGTTCAAACACAGTGTGTATAGGCGGTACAACACAATTGTCACCTTCTACAGGTGGAACTTGGGTAAGTAGTAATAGTGGTATTGCTTCAGTAACGAATGGCGGCCTTGTAACAGGAGTTGCCGTAGGTAGTGCAACATTTATATTCACTTTGACAGCCACGGGTTGTAGCTCATTAGCTACCCTACCTGTAAGTGTAAGCCCAGCGCCAACAGTTGCAATCACAGGATTGACAGATGTTTGTGTAGGCGGTACTACTACATTATCACCTTCTACAGGTGGTGTATGGGTAAGTAATAATCCTTCTGTTGCGACTGTAACCAATGAAGGTATTGTAACAACTGTAGGTCCTGGTAAAGTGACTTTCACATTTACAGAGACAGCTACAGGTTGTGCTTCTGCATCTGCGACAGATACAGTTACCGTTACCCACTGCTTCAACCCAGACTTTAACGCTACATTCGTAAATGTTTCAGTTCCAGGTAATGTTCGTACAAATGATAACGTTCCACTTGCTTCAACTTATGGACCAACACCAGTACTTGTTTCAAGCCCTTCAGGAAGTATTCCAGTTATCACAGTAAATGCTGATGGTAGCTATACTTTCGTAGCAAATCTAGTAGGTGTGTACAGATATGAAGTTCCAGTATGTACGCCACCACTTGTATCAGGATGTCCAAGATCGGAATTAACGATAACAGTAGCAGATCATTTATCTCCATTAAATAGACCAGTTGCGAATGTAGATTTTGCAACGACACCATTTAATACAGCAGTTACCCTTGCAACACTTGCCAATGATGGTTGTGTTCGTGTGACAGGTTGTGATCTTGCGGAATCGTCAGTTGTAGTGTCAGTTGCTCCACAACATGGTTCTACTACTGTAGATCTTTTGACTGGAGATATAGAATATACTCCTACTTCTGGATATGTAGGTATTGATACCTTAACATACACTGTTTGTGTGACGGGTGATTTGTCTAATTGTGCAACAGCGAAACAAATCATTACTGTTAATGCGCCAACTGCCCTTAACTCTACAGTTGCAGCAGATGACTTTGCAGTCGCTGCACAAGCAGTAGCAGTGAGTGGTAACGTTAAAGATAACGATAGTGATGCAGAAGGAGATAATCAGACAATAACAGCAATAAATACAACAGTTGCTGCTGGTTCATTAGTACTTGGTACGGACGGTGCCTTTACATTCACACCAGTGGATGGATTCACTGGTCCAGTAGAGTTTATCTATGAGACAATAGATGATAATGCAACACCAGATACTGCTTATGCAACCTTACACATCTTGGTTGTTCCAGATTTAGCGATCAGAGTAAGAGCTTATTTAGAAGGAGCTTTAATGAATTCTTCTGGTACAGCTGATGGTCGTCCATTGATGAGAGACAACTTGAGAGTAAGTCCATTTACAGCTTCAAGGTATATTCCTAATAAGGATCCATACAAATATGCTGTAAAACAAATGGTTAGTGCTCAAGAGATTACAACTACAGATGTGGTTAATAAGTTTACAAAAGTCGCAGCAGGAACATTGACAAAATATGACTCCATTGCTAATCCAACGACAGTGTTTGCCGTAACTGGTCAAAATGCGATCGTAGACTGGGTATTTATCGAGTTAAGATCTAAAACAAGTAACACTACCAAGGTGGCGACAAGATCAGGTCTTATTCAGAGAGATGGTGATGTAGTTGATCTTGATGGTGTAAGTGCTTTAAGATTCCCTGGTCTTGCTATGGATGATTATTATGTCGTAGTTCGTCACCTAAAACACTTAGGTTCCATGACTGCTGCACCACAAACACCACAGCAATTGACCACATTGGTTAACTTTACAACGCCTGCATTAGCAACATACGATAAAGGATCAACACCAAATGGTAATTATACTGGATTAGCCCAAAATACAGGGATTAAGACAGGTTTCAGAGCACTATGGGGTGGAGATTTCGATGCCAATGGAAAGGTTAAGAATGATAACCCTAATGACGACTTGAACTCATTGAATGCGGAAGTAAGTTTCTATCCTTCCAACACGACACTAAATACCAATTATGACTTTGCTTATGGATATATGGCAGGGGATTATGATATGAATAGTAAATCTAAGTTTGATAACCCTGGTGACGACAAGAATATGTTGTATGCGCAGGTGTTTTTCTATCCTTTGAATACGTTTTTACTTACCAACTTTGACTTCCTCGTAGAGCAGTTGCCATAGTGGTAATATAGTGTGTATCCCGACTGTTTTCTGTATTGTTTCGGTCACAATATAGAAGATAAAAAGTCGGGATACACCTTTTTCTTTTGTCAATCAGATGTTTTGTTTTTTAAAATCAGGATCATGAAAATAAGAAATGTTTTTGTTTCGCTTTTATTTATTTCTATACTATTTTGCCAGTATGGCTATGGTCAAGTTACCAAAGTAAAATACCAAATGAGGTATAATAAGACAAGTTGTCGTTTTGATTGTTATCTTATCATTGCGCAAGGAAGTGGTACTACTCCTCAACAAAGAGCACAGTTCGGATCACAATTCTCAGTTGTGGTGCCTACAGGTTCATCTGTTTCTATTGCTCAAAATTTTATGCCTTTAGTAGGTAACCAAAGTTACAATGGTACTATTCCATTAACTTGGACTTTGAGTAGTTTGATACAAGCACCAGCAGTAACTCCTCAGTTTGATTATCATGGTATCACACCATTGACATCACCTGCTGCTTTTTATAATAATCTCAATACTGGAGATACTATCAGAATTTTTAGTCTAAACATTTCTCCTATCACTACTTGTGCTAGTAGTATCCATGTTTTCGAAAATAATGTAGATCCTCCATCTGACGCCCCAGGAATGGGTGGTGGAGACTTTAGCAATGGATTTGCGTTAGGTGGTACTGCACAACTATATGATAGTAATGCGCCTATGGTATTTCCACCAAAACCAAACTTAAGTGTTACTACAGCTTGCTCAAGAGGTGTAGAGATAGATCTCACAGCTACAACATCTACATGTCAATCGCCACTTAGCTATGCATGGTCAGGTCCAGCTGGTTACACTGGAACAACACAAGATGTAGCTATAAATCCAGCAACACAAGCAAATGCTGGTTTATATACTGTCACTGTATCTGATAATAGAGGTTGTACGAGTACAACAAGTATCACAACTGTGGCAAAACCTAGCGCAGGCCCAGATCAAAATGGTTGCCGTGGTTTAAATTCAACCTTGACTGGTACTGGACCCGTATCTGGTACATGGTCTCCCCTTACTGCCAATCCTTCAGGAGCTACCCTTGGAGCTACCAATAATGGTGTCGCAAGCGTAAGTTTTGATGGTACAGCTACAGGAAATTATAAATTTATATATAGTATACCAGGATGTTCTGATACAATGAACATTAATATAATAGTGCCAAATGCTGGAGACGATCCTGCAGCAGTTGGTTGCTTTAGTTCTGGCACTGCTACAATGTCAGCTACAGGTGCAGGTAGCTGGTCATTAGGAAGTGGCAGTGCTGGAACTTTAAATATAGCCAATCCAAGTAGTCCTACTACAAATGTTTCTGGCTTCAGCGCACCAGGTACATATTTCCTTGAATGGACAGTAAATGGGTGTAAAGATGTCGCTCAGATAGTCGTGAGTGATAATTGTACATGTACGATTACAAATAACCTATTACAACCAGTTGTACCAGCTACCTATTGCGGGAATAGTGGTTTAATTACTATTGATGGTGGTAATCCATCACCTGCTGGAGGTACTTTTACGTGGCAATATAGTCTAAATAATGGTGCTTTTGCTGCGGCAAGTGGCACAAATAATTCAGAAGATTATACCACTCCGGACTTAGGTCAAGGAGCACATAGATATAGAAGGATATACACATTAGCAGGTGATCCTATTTGCTTTGATACAACGAATATTGTTTTATTTACAGTAAATCCTATACCAAGTACACCTGCTAACCTTACTGCGGAGCCAAATCCTGTTTGTCTTGGAAACATAGTAAATCTTTCTGTAACCAATAATCCATCTGCAACATATACATGGACAGCATCTGGCCCAAATGCAGGTTTGGTAACTAGTGCAAGTAATACTACAACGATGACGCCGCTTGCTACTGGAACTTATTCCATTAGTGTGACTCAAACTGTAAATGGTTGTGCTTCGCCTGCGGGTGTTGTAAGTGTCACAGTAAGTAGTACGCCACCTACACCAAGTATGGCATCCATTACAGCAGTAAATCCAAGTACTTGTAATGGTACTAATGGTTCGATCACATTTAGTGGTCTCCAACCTTCGTCAAATTTTACATTAAATTATACAAAGAATAGTATACAACAATTTGCCTTCCTTACATCTAATAGTAGTGGAGTGGCAATCCTAAATGCACAATCTCAAGGTACGTATACAAATTTTAGTTTTACAAATGGTTCAGGTTGTATGTCGGGTGTTTATGCAGGACCGGTTACGTTGACAGATCCTTCTGCACCTTCAGCACCAGCAAATTTACAAGCAGATCCAAATCCTACTTGTGCCAATATAGCTGTAAATCTAAGTGTAACCAACAACCCAGGAGCAGTTTATAACTGGACTGTCTCATCACCTAATGCCGGTTTAGTACCTAGTACGACCAATACAGCAACCATGGTACCTACTGTATCAGGTTTTTATAATGTAGATGTAACTCAAACTGTAGGTGGATGTACATCAATACCTGCTTCGATTGGTATATCAATAAATAATACACCACCAACGCCTACTTCATTAACTGTTACTCGTACGAACCCTACGACTTGTTCTGCAGCTAATGGTACTATTAGCTTGAGTGGTTTATTAGCATTGACGGCTTACGATATCAAATATGTCTATAATTCTAATAATATTACTGTAAACATTACCACAAATGCATCTGGTGTAGCAGTGGTGACAGGTTTAGTATCTGGTTCATATTCCAATTTTAGTGTAACCAATATTTCTGGTTGTACTTCTGGCGTTTATGCAGGACCTGTTTTACTTACAGACCCATCTACACCAGCGGTTCCAGCCAATTTGACTGGTGTTCCTAACCCAGTTTGTTTGGGCGCTTCGGTAAACTTAAGTGTTACAAATACACCTGGAGCGGTTTACACATGGACAGCATCACCAGCAGGAGCAGGTTTGGCGGCTGGTACTACTTCAACCAAAGTAATGACACCAACTGCTGTAGGAGTATATGCTGTTAGTGTTACTCAAACGATATCAGGATGTACATCACTTCCGGCTACCTTAAATGTTACGGTAAATCCGACACCAGCTGCACCTACAGCAGGTACAGTAACTTCTATAAATCCAAACGCTTGTTCTGCTACAAATGGAAGTATCTCTTTGAGTGGATATATTGCTAGCACAGCGTACACATTAAATTATTCAAAAAATGGGACGCCATTGTCTGTTAGTATTACATCTAACTCAAGTGGTGTCATTATTTTGGCAAACCAATCTGCAGGTGTATTTACTGCATTTAGCGTAAGAAATGCATCTAATTGTACTTCTGGTGTATTTGCTGGTCCTGTCAATCTTGTGGACCCTAATGCCCCTACAGCACCAGCAGGAATTACAGCAGTACCAAATCCAGTTTGTCAAAATGCAACAGTAAATCTTTCTGTAACCAATAATCCTGGTGCAGTTTATACTTGGTCAGCTTCTTCTACTAATGCAGGTTTAGTGACTAGTACTTCTAACACTACAACAATGATTCCAACAGTAGGGGGAAGTTATACCATAAACGTAACTCAAACAGTAGCTGGCTGTATTTCACCGGCAGCTTCGGTTGTTGTGGTAGTAAATAACGGACCTGCGACACCTATAGCGGCTTCTTTAACATTTACCAATCCAACAGTTTGCGCAGGTGCTGATGGTACGATAAGTTTGAGTGGGCTTACGCCAAATGGTATTTTTACAATTAATTATACTCGGAATGGAAATCCATTATCAGCTAATGTAACAACAAATGGTGCTGGAATTACCACAATAAATGGTCTAATCTCAGGTAATTATTCTGGTTTTAGAGTGACGAATGCAGCAGGTTGTTCTTCTGGCACATATACAGGAACTGTAAGTTTATCAGATCCAGGTTCACCTGCTCCGCCAGCCAATTTAGCTGCAAATCCTAACCCAGTTTGTTTAGGTGACTTGGTAAATCTGTCTGTAACAAATAATCTAGGAGCAGTTTATACATGGGGAGCATCTTCTCCTAATGCAGGATTGGTATTAAGTACAACTAATAGTACCACTATGCTTGCTACAGTAGCGGGTACTTATAATATTAGCGTATTCCAAACTTTAGCAGGATGTACATCAGCAGCTTCAAATATTTCAGTTGTTGTTCATCCTATTCCTCCAACACTTTCTGCAGCGTCAGTAAGTGGCTCTGATCCAGTGACATGCGGTGGTAATGATGGTTCCATTATATTTAGTGGTTTACCAAATAATGCTACTTACACATTGACTTATAGTAAAAACAATGTAGAAGTAAATACTAGCATCACTACAAGTGGTACAGGTGGAGCGGTAGTGACAGGATTGTCAGCGGGCAATTACACTAATTTTAGTCTTACTGGAATTGGTGGTTGCGAATCTAATCCATTTGCTGGACCAGTAGTACTTTCAGACCCAGGATCACCAGCGGCTCCGGCAGGACTTACTGCTTTGCCTAATCCTGTTTGCTTTGGAAGTGCAGTAAATCTTAGTGTCACAAACAATCCATCTGCGACATATGCTTGGACAGCATCTAGCATACAGGCAGGGTTAGTTTCAAGTGCTACAAATAGTACCACTATGACAGCACTGACTTCAGGTAACTATGTGATCAGTGTAACGCAAACAATTGGAGGTTGTACATCTCCAGCTGCAACCATTAATGTAAATATTAATCCTTTGCCACCTACACCTACAGCAGCATCTGTGTCTTCTATTAATCCTACCATTTGTTCTGGTACAGACGGCACAATTAGTTTTAATGGATTACCGTCAAATAGTACTTTTACAATAAATTATAATAGAAATAATCAAGCAGCTACAGCTACTGTTACATCAAATGTAAGTGGTGTTGCTATTTTGACAGGTTTAAATGCAGGATCTTATACAGATTTCAGATTCACAAATAGTTTTGGATGTAATTCTGGTATTTACAATGGACCGATTGCACTGACAGATCCTTCATCACAGCCTGCACCATCAGGTCTAACAGCAGTTCCTAATCCTAGCTGTGTTGGAAGCGCTATAGCATTGACTGTTACAAACAATCCATCCGCATCATATACATGGAGTGCGTCTTCACAAAATGCAGGTTTAGTTGCTTCTAATACTAACCAAACTTCAATGCTAGCAACTGTTGCTGGTAGTTATGTAGTAAGTGTGACGCAAACCGTCAGTGGATGTACATCTCCGGCAGCATTTATAACTGTAGTGGTGGAGCCAATTCCAAATACTCCATCAGCTAATGATTTCTCATTCAATAATCCTACTTGTGGTGGATCTAATGGCTCTATTTTGCTAAGTGGATTGTCGGCAAATGCTACCTATACCATTGAATATTCACGTAATGGATTTGCTGTATCTACATCTTTGACTACTAATGGAAGTGGCGTGGTAACTATAAATGGTTTAGCACAAGGTACATATTCTGATTTTAGGGTAATAAGTGCAACAGGATGTGCATCAGGTGTTTATACAGGTCAAGTGATTCTTTCAGATCCTGGACTACCACTTGCACCAACAGGTTTGGTAAGTGACCCTACTCAAATTTGTATTCGAAGTACGATAAATTTAAGTGTGGATAATAATCCTTCTGCAACATATGCATGGAGTGTATCTGATATTGGTGCAGGGCTTTCTTTCAGCAATACTAGTACTACAGTCATGATGCCAACATCACCTGGATTCTATACAGTAAGTGTTACCCAGACTGTTGGCGGTTGTACATCACCAGCTTCTACTTTAGTTTTGGAAGTAAAAGCTGATTGTTTTAATCCTGATTTTGATGTTACTTATGTTAATGTACTTCTGACGGGTGATGTGAGTACCAATGATATTCCATTGCCACAAAAAACATATGGCACTGCAATCCCTAGAAACGGTAATCCTTCTTCGTGTTTGCCTTTAATTAATGCAGATGGTACCTATACATTCACATGTGGTACTCCTGGGAAATATAATTTTGTAGTTCCAGTTTGTAATGGAACGTCATCAATTATGTGTTCTAACATTCCTTTGGTTATCACAGTCTTACAGCCATTGATTTCAAATAATCCACCGATTGTAAATCATGATTATGCTAGAACAAAGATGGATGTCGCTATAGAGATCAATATTTTGGCAAATGATAAGTGTCAGAGTATTCCTAACTGTATACTTAATAATCCAACTGTTGTAACACAACCACAGCACGGTACATTTAATTTAAATACATTTATGTATACACCAGCATCAGGTTTTGTTGGTGTTGATTCACTCAGATATAGTATTTGTCAGTCACCCGTTACTCTTCCTTCAAGCTGTGAATCAGCATGGATTTATATCACTGTTATTTCAGATGTAGCGCCAAATGTGACCAACGCGATGGACGATTATGCTCAGACAGCGCTTAATGTTCCAATAGTAGCAAATGCAGCGATTGGCGTAAAATGGAATGATTCAGATCCAGAAGGTGATAATCAGATTATTACCCCTATGAATGTTACTTTCCCAGGTAAGGGTACCATTAATATTTCTTCTGATGGTAGCTATATCTTTACACCATTTACAGGATATACTGGGCCAGTAGATTGTCCATATGAAGTTTGTGATGACAATAGCAATGTAGCATGTGATATTGCAACATTGCATATATTGGTCGAACCATTCAACCCTGTGGGGAAAGTTGGTAATCTAGTTTGGCATGATACTAATGGAGACGGTACTCAAAATGCAGGCGAAGCTGGAATACCTGGCGTGACTGTAAGATTAAAAAGAGCCAATGGAACCTTAGTAGCTACGACCACAACCAATGCATCAGGTGCTTACGTATTTGATAATGTTGCTACGGGATCATATTATTTACAGTTTGTTTTGCCATCACAATACAGTTTTACTTTTGCCAACAGGAGTGTAAATTCAACTGATAGTGATGTAAATGGTTCTAACGGGATAGGTACGACTTCTTTGTTTACCATTGCAGCAGGAGAAGAGAATTTAAATATAGACGCTGGAGCTTACTTGTGTTCACAAGTAGGAGACAAAGTATGGTATGACATCAATAAAAATGATGTTTGGAATACTAATGAAAATGGTTTGAATGGTATCAAAGTATATCTTTATAGAAACCATTTCGGTACGTGGATGGTGTGGGATGTAAAAAATACCGGTCCAAAACCAGGCTCTCCTTCAGATGATGGTTATTACCAATTCTGTGTTCCACCAGGTCAATATTATGTTAAAGTGGAAATACCAGAGATCGAATTGGTTCAAGTAAGGCCTAATGTTGGAAATAATTCATTGATAGACAGTGATCTTACCAATGCTAATGGAAAAGGTACGACCAATACTTTTAGCTTGTCATCTGGGCAAAACAAATTAGATATTGGAGCTGGATTCTATCCGATGGCTGTAGTTGGAAGTTTGGTATGGAGAGACGATAATGCTAATGGTGTACAGGAATCTTTTGAACCAACAGTGCCTGGTGTAATGGTACAAGCCTTTGATGCCAATACCAATGAAAAACTTGCAGAAACAGTTTCGGAATTGGATGGGACATATGAGCTTGATTACCTTGAGAAGAGAGATGTTTATGTGAAGTTTGATATTCCAGCAGGATTTACAGCGACAGTACCAGGTGCGACCTCAGATGATAAAGACAGTGATGTGAACCACTCATATGGTTTAAATACCACTAGAAAGATTAGTCTTTCTCCAGGTATGACTGTTCCAAATATTAACGTAGGGATAGCATTCGGTGTACTACCAGTAAAATGGGTAGATGTAGATGTAATTAGTAAGAATAATCAACATATCATTTCTTGGTCTACTGCATCTGAAGTCAATGTTAGTCATTATGAGATTGAAAGAATGCTTGAAGGCGAAAAGGAATTTAAAACCCTAAATGTAAAGTATCTTGCAAAAGGTGATAATAATCTTGTAAATTATTACAATGGTACTGATATTGATATTGAAAAGTCAGGTGTATATTATTACAGAATAATACAATATGATTTTGATGGGAAGTTTACATACAGCAAAACTGTTTTTGTCTCTAAACAAGGAGAAAATAGTATCAAAATGTATCCAAGTCCTGCGAGAAATCAGACAAATCTTGACATAACATTGATGTTAAATGCAGATGTAAAAATTGAAATGTTTGATGCATCAGCGAGGTTGATAAAAACAATCACAAATCAAGAAATGGAAAAAGGAAACCACCTTTTAAACATAGGGCTTGATGATGTACAAAGTGGTGTTTACAATCTTGTGATCAAAGTAAATGAAGAAGTTATCAACAAAAAGTTGATCAAGATCGATTAAGTTTAAAGAATCTCTATATAAGAATCAAAGACGGTGATGAGCCGTCTTTGATTCTCAAAACAAAAAAGGAGTGAGCATCTTGGTAAAGACCAAGGCGTGTGATTCCAATATCAAAACCGATTTAATTATTTTTTAATCCATCCCAAATGGCCAAAAAATTTACAAATATATTAGTTGCTTTTTGCTTCTTTTTGTCTATTCATAGTATTAGTGCACAGGTAACTGGAGTGAAATACCTGTTGATATATGATACGACCACTTGTCTTTACAATGTGAATATTGTGATTGCTTCTGGAAGTGCAACAACACAGGCTCAAAGGAGAATCTTTAGTAATCAGTTTACAATTGTAATTCCAGCTAGCGATAGTTTGCAGACTGATACTTCACTATTTTATATGCCCCTTATTGCTAATCAAACATACACTGGCACTAAACCTTGTACATGGACCATAACCAATTCGGTTTTTCAACCTATAGCTCAACCAGAAAGTAATTTCTATAGTTTAGTTGGAGCGTTCTCGCCTGCATCTTTTTTTAATAATTTAGCTACAGGTGATACAGTAAAACTATTTAGCGTTAAGGTCTTTAATAAATTAACTGGTGAAGCACCTCATGATTGTGGTACTGGTGTTAGATTTTTCATTAATGGCGTGGATCCAGATTCAAGTGCACCTGGGATGAACCTAGGTGATTTTAGTAATGGCTACACTATGGGAGGAACAGCGCAATTATATGAAAGTAATTTACCAACAGTATATCCTCCAAAGCCAGATCTAAGTTATGTATTAGAGTGTGGCGACAACCTAGTCATTGATTTAAATGCACAATCTTCACCTTGTCAGGACCCATTAAGTTTTCAATGGTCAGGTCCTGGATATAATTCAACTGATGAAGACGTAAAAATTATATCACCCAATCCTTCCAATAATGGAACTTATCAAGTCACAGTTACAGATGCTATTGGCTGTTCATCGACTTTAGAAATTCAAGCAGAATCAAAACCAGATGCAGGTCCCGATCAAAGTTTGTGTGGAACAGGTTCAGTTTCTTTATCAGGATCAAATCCTAGTAGTGGTACTTGGATCGCAAATGTGTCAAATCCTTCTGGTGCAACATTAGGAAGTACATCTGGAGGAAATGCTACTGTGAATTTTGGTGTGGGTATTAATGATGAATTTGAGTTTATCTATAGATCAGCACTTTGTAGTGATACCATGAAAGTTGCAGTAAGTACAGGTTTAACCCCAACCATCACTGGAGACAATACAGTGTGTTTTGCAGGAACAACCACATTAACAGCGAATGGTGGATTAACCTATCAATGGGATAATGGTCCATCAACTGCCACGAATATAGTAGGTGCTGGTAGTTATGTAGTTACAGCAACGGATGCGAGTGGATGTACAGGTACAGCAAGTGTAATAGTTATAGAATCAAGCGAATTGATACCAACAATTACAGGAGATAACACGGTTTGTTTTGGAGAAACAACTACTTTAACTGCGAATGGTGGATTAACCTATCAATGGGATAATGGTCCAACAACTGCCACGAATATAGTAGGTGCTGGTAGCTATGTAGTTACAGCAACGGATGCGAGTGGATGTACAGGTACGGCAAGTGTAACAGTTACAGAGTCAAGTGAATTAGTCCCTACAATTACAGGAGATAATACAGTATGTTTTGGAGAAACAACTACTTTAACTGCGAATGGTGGATCAACCTATCAGTGGGATAATGGTCCATCAACTGCTACGAATATAGTAAGTGCGGGTAGTTATGTAGTTACAGCAACAGATGCGAGTGGATGTACAGGCACAGCCAGTGTGACAGTTACAGAATCAAGCGAATTGATACCAACAATTACAGGAGATAATACGGTATGTTTTGGAGAAATGACAACTTTGACAGCAAACGGTGGATCAACCTATCAGTGGGATAATGGTCCATCAACAGCTACGAATTTAGTAGGTTCAGGTACATATGTAGTTACAGCAACGGATGCTAGTGGTTGTACAGGCACAACAAGTGTTACCGTTACAGAATCGGGAGCATTAATGCCTACCATCACAGGAGATAATACAATATGTTTTGGAGGAACAACTACCTTAACAGCGAATGGTGGATCAACCTATCAGTGGGATAATGGTCCATCAACAGCTACGAATATAGTAGGTGCTGGTAGTTATGTAGTTACAGCAACGGATGCGAGTGGTTGTACAGGCACAGCCAGTGTTACCGTTACAGAATCGGGCGAATTAACGCCTACCATCACAGGAGATAATACCATATGTTTTGGAGGAACAACTACCTTAACAGCAAATGGCGGATCAACATATGTTTGGAGTAACGGTCCAATAACAGTAACAAATACAGTAGGAGCAGGTAGTTACGTAGTTACAGCAACAGATGCGAGTGGATGTACAGGTACAGCAAGTGTTACAGTTATAGAATCAGGCGCATTAACACCAATTATTTCAGGAACAACGAGTGTATGTTTTGGAGGAACAACCACCTTGACAGCAAATGGCGGAGCAACATATGTTTGGAGTAACGGTCCAATAACGGCAACAAATACAGTTGGAGCAGGTAGCTATGTAGTTACAGCAACAGATGCGAGTGGATGTACAGGTACAGCGAATGTTACAGTTATAGAATCAGGCGCATTAACGCCTACCATCACAGGAAATAATACAATATGTTTTGGAGGAACAACCACCATAACAGCAAATGGCGGAGCAACATATGTTTGGAGTAACGGTCCAATAACGGCAACAAATACAGTTGTAGCAGGTAGCTATGTAGTTACAGCAACAGATGCGAGTGGATGTACAGGTACAGCGAATGTTACGGTTATAGAATCAGGCGCATTAACACTAAGTATTTCAGGAACGACGAGTGTATGTTTTGGAGGAACAACCACCTTGACAGCAAATGGCGGAGTAACATATGTTTGGAGTAACGGTCCCATAACAGCAACAAATACAGTTGGAGCAGGTAGCTATGTAGTTACAGCAACAGATGTGAGTGGTTGTACAGGTACAGCAAGTGTTACAGTTATAGAATCAGGTGCATTAACACCGAGTATTTCAGGAACAACGAGTGTATGTTTTGGAGGAACAACTACTTTAACAGCAATTGGCGGCGTAAGCTACGAATGGAGTAATTTTGCAACCACAGCTGCTATTACAGTAGGTTCAGGAACATATATAGTTACGGTAACAGATGCGAGTAATTGTACAGGCACAGCAAGTGTTACAGTTACCGAATCGGGAGCATTGACGCCTAGTATTTCAGGTACAACGAGTGTATGTTTTGGAGGAACAACTACTTTAACAGCAATTGGCGGCGTAAGTTACGAATGGAGTAATTTTGCAACTACAGCTGCTATTACAGTAGGAGCAGGAACATATATAGTTACAGTAACAGATGCGAGTAATTGTACAGGCACAGCAAGTGTTACAGTTACCGAATTGGGAGCATTAACGCCTACCATTACAGGAGATAATACCATATGTTTTGGAGGAACAACTACCTTAACAGCAAATGGTGGATTAACCTATCAATGGGAGAGTGGCCCATCAACTTCCACGTATACAGTAGGAGCAGGTACATATGTAGTTACCGCAACGGATGCGAGTGGGTGTACAGGCACAGCAAGTGTTACCGTTACAGAATCGGGAGCATTAACGCCTACCATCACAGGAGATAATACAGTATGTTTTGGAGGAACAACTACCTTAACAGCAAATGGTGGCGCAACCTATCAATGGCAGAGTGGCCCATCAACTGCCGCTTATACAGTAGGAGCAGGAACATATACAGTTACAGCAACGGATGCGAGTGGATGTACAGGCACAGCAAGTGTTACAGTTACCGAATCGGGAGCATTAACGCCTACCATTACAGGAGATAATACCATATGTTTTGGAGGAACAACTACCTTAACAGCAAATGGTGGATTAACCTATCAATGGGAGAGTGGCCCATCAACTTCCACGTATATAGTAGGAGCAGGAACATATATAGTTACAGCAACAGATGTGAGTGGTTGTACAGGTACAGCAAGTGTCACAGTTACAGAATCGGGAGCATTAACGCCAAGTATTTCAGGAACGACAAGTGTATGTTTTGGAGGAACCACCACTTTAACAGCAAATGGCGGAGCAACATATGTTTGGAGTAACGGTCCAATAACGGCAACAAATATAGTAGGAGCAGGAACATATATAGTTACGGTAACAGATGCGAGTGGATGTACAGGTACGGCAGGTGTTACAGTTATAGAATCAGGCGCATTAACACCAAGTATTTCAGGAACAACGAATGTATGTTTTGGAGGAACCACCACTTTAACAGCAATTGGCGGTGTAAGCTACGAATGGAGTAATTTTGCAACTACAACTGCGATTACAGTTGGCGCAGGAACATATATAGTCACAGTAACAGATGCAAGCAATTGTACAGGTACAGCAAGTGTTACAGTTACAGAATCTGGCGCATTGACTCCAAGTATTTCAGGTAACACGAGTGTATGTTTTGGAGGAACCACCACTTTGACAGCAATTGGCGGTGTAAGCTACGAATGGAGTAATTTTGCAACCACAGCTGCGATCACAGTAGGTTCAGGAACATATATAGTTACAGCGACAGATGCAAGTGGATGTACAGGTACAGCAAGTGTCACGGTTACTGAATCGGGAGCATTGACGCCTAGTATTTCAGGAACAACGAATGTATGTTTTGGAGGAACAACCACTTTGATAGCAATTGGCGGAGTAAGCTACGAATGGAGTAATTTTGCAACCACTGCTGCGATCACAGTAGGAGCAGGAACATATATAGTTACGGTAACAGATGCGAGTAATTGTACAGGCACAGCAAGTGTTACAGTTACAGAATCAGGCGTATTAACACCAAGTATTTCAGGTACAACGAGTGTATGTTTTGGTGGAACAACTACCTTAACAGCGAATGGTGGATTAACCTATCAATGGGAGAGTGGTCCATCAACTGCCGCTTATACAGTAGGAGCAGGTACATATGTAGTTACCGCGACGGATGCGAGTGGCTGCACAGGCACAGCAAGTGTTACCGTTATTGAATCGGGAGCATTAACGCCTACCATCACCGGAGATAATACCATATGTTTTGGAGGAACAACTACCTTAACAGCGAATGGTGGATTAACCTATCAATGGGAGAGTGGTCCATCAACTGCCACATATACGGTAGGTTCAGGTAGCTATGTAGTTACAGCGACGGATGCGAGTGGCTGCACAGGTACAGCAAGTGTTACGGTAACGGAGTTCCTAAGTTTTACCCCATTCATCACAGGTGATAATGAAATTTGCGCTGGAGAAAACACAATCTTCACAGCCAATGGCGGTGCTACTTATCTTTGGAATACAACAGAAACGAGTGCTTCTATCATTGTAGATGCAGCTATAGAATATATTGTTACTGTGACAGATTTAAATGGATGTACAGCGACAGCAAGTAGAACATTGACAGTAACACCATTACCAAATGCAGGCGCTGATGTATCAGTTACTTGTTATGAAACAGGTGTAGCGGTGATGTCAGCAAGTGGATTAGGAACTTGGACATTAGGAACA
>DATGWZ010000012.1:0-63335 GCA_035299145.1 Saprospiraceae bacterium | reverse complement strand
TTTAATGTTGTTGACATTAAAAGCAATCATGGCTTCTTTATAATCCATCTGATTGTTTTTGATAGCTGCAACAACCTGTCTCTTAAATGAATTTGAATATGATTTTCTTTTAGTACTGTGATATTCATCAGAACCATATTTAATCATCCAGTCATTTAAAGTACTGGGAGGAAGGCTATATTTTTCCATAGCAGATTTTCTAGACAGACCAGATTCTATTTCTTTTACAATTTGCTTTACTAGACGTTTATCATAGATCTTGCCTGTTTTAATAATTTTTTCACACCCAATTTGATCAATTTTGACATTCATATTTTATAAAAATGTGTGCAGTTTTTTTAGGACGGGTCATGTTAAATTCAGAAATTTGATAAGTTTTTGGGGTATTTAAATTTAAAATTATTGGAATTTGCATTTTACAAATATATGAATTTATGTCAAATTAAGTGCTGGTTTTAAAGAATCTTTTTGTTAATCATTTCACATTTTAATGATGATATTTTTTTTCATTTGCAACCTAAAAATAAAAGGGTGACACTCAAAAATCAGTGCCACCCTTTTAAGATGTTTTATGTGATGAATATTATCTTATCTTATGACGGTCACATCGCCACCACGTTTTTCAGTAGAACCATCTTTGAATAACATTTCCAAGTAGTATGCATAAACTCCAGGTACCACATCTTGTCCTTTGAATTTACCATCCCAGAAAGAAGAAGGATTATCAGGAGATAAGTTTTCGCCTACGAATAATAAGTTGCCCCATCTATCGTAGATACTATACTTAGTAACTAATTCAACTTCTGCACAGTTGATACTGAAATACTCGTTCACTTCACTTTCGTTAGGTGAGAAGATGTTTGGTACACATTCAGGTTTCACTCTTCTGATAGAGATTCTGACTTCATCTGTTGCAATACATCCACTTTCATTTATTACGGTAACCCTGTATCTGGTATCCACTTCAGGTTTTGCATTGTAAGAACCTTGATCTCTTGCAGAGACAATTTCTACATCATTTGCTGTCCAAGTAATACTTTGGAAAGCATTAGGGTCGTATTGTCCTATGATACTAAGTAAAGAATCTTCTGTAATATTCAGGAAGAAATCTTGTCCAAGGTTCACTGCAAATAAAGGTGGTGAAGTGATCACAATAGCAGGTAATTGATCATTCACGCATCCGTTTGCATCTCTCACTTGAACTTTGTACGTCCCAGCTCCTAGGTTCGATGCAACAAGGGCAGAACCATAAGTTTGACCACCATTAAATGAAATTTCATATGGAGATTGGCCACCTCTGATATTACTCAATGTTATTTGTGCAACTTCACCGAAACAAGCAATTGTATCGACTGATATATCAAAGATCGGAAGATCATCTGCTTGTATAACCAAAACATTATCTGTAGAAGAACAATTGGATACTGTATCTCTAACCGTAAGTACATATGTTCCGCCGGCTAATGCTGTGTAGTTTTTAGAAGTACCTACTATAGCATTCAAAAGTTTCCACTCGTACACGATGTTTATTCCAGATGAAGTCAAGTCAGTACCAAGTACTGCAGATTGAACCGTACAGTCAATGTTTTTATCCGTACCTGCATCTGCTACTGGTAGTGGGTTGATTCTTATTGTTATATCTTCTGAATCATCAGGGCAAGCTCCTTGATTATCATGTGTATATCTGAATACATACGTTCCAGCTGGTCTTCCAGTAAGATTGAACGTACCCTCCATCGCATTAAATCCTATACTTCCGCCACTCACTACAGACCAATCTCCATCAGCATCAGCATTATCTAATCTATTAATCAAAGTTACCACATCTGTAGCACCAAGACAGAATTCCGCACCTCTAGCAGTTCCTGCTGACTTAGGATTTTGGATAGTTATAAATCTGGTAGCCGTTGATGGACATCCTGGTTCAGGATTTGTAACAGTGTAAGTCAAACTATAAACCCCATCAGGGATTCCTGATAAGTTTAGAATATTATTAGTTATAACTAAAACTGGGTT
Source organism: Saprospiraceae bacterium (assembly GCA_035299145.1). Lineage (GTDB taxonomy): Bacteria > Bacteroidota > Bacteroidia > Chitinophagales > Saprospiraceae > OLB9. The sequence goes on along the minus strand of DATGWZ010000012.1, from coordinate 61,319 downwards.
TGCAGCACTCCATCTTCCTGGCACGTTAGCGTCATTGTATATATTAAGGTCAAGTGTATTTGCACTTGTACACACAGCAGCGGGATTTCCTGGATTAAATGGTGTACAATTACAATTATCTGTAATTCTGATGGTTACTGGATAAGTATTTTGTGGACATGGATCAGTAAATACAGATTCGAATGTAAAATTCAATACTGTACCAGGTGCTAATCCCATTAGATCAATATTGGTGTTGACGGTGATATTATTGCCAGCTTCATCAAACCAACTTCCATTTCCGCTAACTTTTAATGAACCAACATCAAATGTTGTAATTCCATTTTGTCCATTACAAACAAGGGTGTCTGGAATGATAACCGCTGTTTGATCGTTGGCAATAAAGATGTCAAATTCATCCGTACGTTGGCAACCACCAGTAGGTGTTGGCACTAAAGTATAGATTACCGTGTAAGTACCTGAAGGTAGGCCATTTGCATCGAATATTGTTCCATTAAGTGTTTGTTCATCGTCATTTGGTCCTGTTACTACACTCCAGTTACCTGGTGCGAAAGTAGTTGGGTTTACGATGGTTGTTGCTAGATCAAGGATGCCACCATTATTACAAAGGTCGCAATCACCTGGACATGCAATATTTCCATCAGGACAGTTACAATCTTTTACGGTAACCGTAACATCTACGGACACAGGCATACATGGTGATGGTAGATTGATAGGAGGCGTGTATCTAAAGACAAACGCTGTACCAGGAACTTGACCATTAAACTCTACAATACTTGTAGCAGGGATTGTAAGCTGTGGCGCAGCAGGGCTGATTTGTGTCCAAGTACCACCTGTAGTGTAACCAGGTCTCAGTAGACTTGTCAATCTAAGATCTGTAGCTCCATTACCTGTAGATGCAGAACATGCTTCACCATCGTTGAGTTTTTCAGCTACCGGTTGGTTTCTGATTCTTACTGTTTTGGTAAAGACCGTTTGACAATCAGCAGGGAAGGTGCCATTCAAAGTAAATGTAACAGTATATGGCGTCGCACTTGCTGTCACACCAAATGGATTTATAAAGTTTCCATTCGTGATAGTAAGTGGTGCTTGAGCTGTCCATGTACCCGTAATTGTTGTAGGGTCAATGGTGAAATTAGCCGCACTTTCTAAATCTAATAATGTCATCGAACCATTACAAAGTTCATCATTTACCAATGTAACAACAGGACACTCACAGTTTCTAATGATTACTTCTACGATGGCTGTTCTAGGTACACAAGGTGCCACTGCCGTCGTTGTATATTGGAATCTTAAAGTGTCTCTAGACATGCCTGTAACATCTATATTAGGTAAAGTACCCATAGGTGTAGCACCATCTATTTGTGTCCAACTACCTGGTGTAGGCTCAATGAGTCCTACTAACAAAGTATCAAGATTTGCCATTACTGGACCTGCCCCTATATCTGCATTACACAACGTAGTATTTCTACTTGAGATCGCAGGAGCTGGAGATACTACCAATGTATTTTCAATAAACTTAGGACAGTTGCCTGGTGAAGGTGGATTATACGTAAATCTTACCGTATAAGTACCAGGAGTAGCACCAGTGACTACAATCGTATTGCCAGTGATCGTCGGGAATGGGGTAGGAGACGGAGCTACTACTGTCCAATCACCAGGAAGTGGTGGCGTTTGATTAATAAACGTATTATTAAGGTTGAATGGTGCTGTACTGCTATTACATAATGGACCAATAGGTCTGATAGCTGGGTTTGGACATGCACAATTTCTTACAATTACTTCAACAGTATCTGTAGGGTTAATACACGGTGCCAGAGCAGTATTTGCAATATAGACAAAAAGGAAAGTATCGGCTGTTTGTACAGTGGTAAAGTCTACGCTACCCCAGTTTGACACATCTACATTCGCAGATTCTATATTAAACCATTGGCCATCCATGGTATCTGCGATAGATACAAAGTCAATAGTGGTTGGCCCTATTCCCGTGTTAAGTCGGCAAACTGTCAATGATGCTGGAAGATTCAAGACAGGAGTTGTATTGTTCACAACTACACCAGTACCGCCACCAAGACAGTTACCATCTGTCACTGAAACAGTGTAAGTTCCAGCTTGAGTAACTTGTAGATATTGACTTGTACCAATTAAGGTGTTATTTCCATCAAACCATTGGTAAGAATCAAAACCAAAACCCGCATTTAATGAATCTAAACTATTATCACATATCGTGACTGGTGATATTTGTACTGTAATAAAGGACTCTTCGCTGATTGTTGCAGAAGATGTAGCTGTACAGCCATTTGCATTTGTAACTGTAACTGTATACGTACCTTCGGTCGAGATAGGTCCAGTTGATGCCATATTTCCTGTAAATCCAGGTCCAGACCAAGCATAGCTTGTTCCACCTGAAGCTGTGAGTTCAGTACTCTCTCCAGCACAATAAGCTGTTGCTCCTGAAATACCAGGAATAGGTAGTGGATTGACGGTAATCAATACACTTGCTACGCTCACACAACCATTATTGGTAACCGTTACAGAGTATTGTGTTGTTTGTGTAGGTGTTGCCACAAATGAAGTGCCACTACCAGATGGGCTCCAATTGAAAGTGCCACCTGTAAAACTACCCGCATTGGTGATAGAAATAGTTGTGCTCTGACCTAAACAAATACTAGTAGGTGCACTTAATTGTGCAGGTGTACCAGAAGTAAGTGGAACAACAATTTGATCTGTTAAGAAACTACAACCACCTTCTTCTTCTACTAATAATTGGAAACAATTGTTTAAAGAAAGGTCCACATCTTCAAAAATACCATTAGGGTCGGTTGTCTGATATGCAGGTCCGGCACCATTCATTGAATAGACTATACTTCCACCACAATCTACCAGCGTGAAAGTCGGATTTGCTCCAGTTTGTGTAACATAGTTCTGTACTAAAAGATCAGTAGTTAATGCAGCACACGCAGGAGTCACAAAACCTAATTCCACAGTAGGTGGAACAGAAATGGTTAACTCTGCACATTTTGTTATATTACATCCAAATTCATCGGTCAACGTTGCACATATCTGATATGTACCTGCTAGTGAAAATGGTAAATTGATAACTAAGGATGTTCCTTGGTCAAAAAAGAATAATTGCGGAGGTACATTCCATGAAATTGTTAATGGGCTGCCATTTCCAACTAAGTCGGTTGCTTCAAATACAACTTCATTTGCACAAGAAGTAATTTGTTCAGGTGTAAGGGTAAAACTCAATGGATCGAGTTTGTTGACATCCACCACTTGTGTACCTGTACAACCTTTATCATCCGTAACTGTCACTGATATCATATCTGGACCAGAATGGAAAACTTGGATTGAAGGTGATGTTGCTCCTGTACTCCATTGATATCCTACATAATTACCAGTACCACCAGTAATGGTTGGAGTAAGTGTTTCACCATCTGTATCTTCAAAACAAATGTTTAAAACAGGTAAATCAACAATAAGCTCAGGATAAATAATCACTTGGAAGGTATCTCTAGGAGCTGGACAAGCTATCGTTGGATCGTCTGCATATGCCTCATAATACTGAATAGTGGTAGACGAAGATGTATTAGTAAGGTAATCATCAATTGTTCCTGCTCCACCTGGGAATACATGGTCCATAGCTCCAGTTACATCAGGATTAGGAATTTGGGTAACTATAATGGTAAGGTTAGACCCATCTTCAGTCACAAGATCGATATCAATCTCTCCTTCATGACAAAGTTCGAAGTCGTTACCAAGAATTTTTGGTGGTCTAGCACAGTCTATTTCCCAGTTAGGTCCTATTTGCGCATAATCCAATTTACATTCAGCTACAGGGTCATTCCAACATCCGGATACACCATCTGAGGTGGTTTGGAAATTAAATCTCAAACTTCTGTTTGCTATACAATCTGCTGGATCATCAAACTCTCTAACAGTTAAGTCAACGCAGAAGTTGATGGAGACCACTACAGATCCAATTCCATATTGGGTATAAGGCTCACAGTCGTTGTTTTCACAACCTGCACCACCGTTTTGACTCCAGAACCATCCACTTGGTAGTGGAGAATTAGGTAAAAGTGGACCCGAACAAGGGCAAGCTTGACAGCCTGTATTACAAAGTACTAGCCTGCCAGTTAAAGGATCTGTATAAGTACATAAAAATGGCATTTGTTCAGTAATTAATGGTGCACAATTACCGCCATCAACATCAGCCCATTCAGCTCCACCTGGAGAAACCACAATTGCTTCAGGATCAAATGCATCAAGATCCCATCCTGGACCAAAATCTGGAATTAATCCATGGAACCAGTCTACACCTGTTTCTGATGCGTCATAATCAAAATTTATACAAACGGTAACTTCTTCACCTTGACAGAATTTAGGGTCATCAAGAGGTCTGTCACTACTACGAGCTGTAATCTCCCATTCTGCTTGAGCTTCACAGCCAGCTTCACCAATACATGCCACACAACCTGCTAAGGTTGTAACACCTAAGGTGAAATTAGGGTCATCAATCACACCTTCACCTGTTACTGCAATCCAATATGTATCAACATCGACTACAACACCCACACTATGAATGTTTGGATTGGAATCAGAGTTACTACAAGGTACAGGCGGTTGACCTGGACCACCACCACCTAATAAAGTAGGCATCATACAGTCACCATAGTATATTGCCCACACTGGTTGCCAAGTACCATTTGTAGTTACTGTTGTTTGTAATTGAACTGCTTCTGCATCTACCATTACTTGGAACCAAACTGTAGGTTGCATTCCGAATCCACAATCTGCTACTAGGTCTTCTGGACATGCATTTTCTATACACCCTGAAATATTAACTGGCTCAACCATACCACAGTTAGGATCAGTAGGGTTAGGTATAATGACATCTACTGCTTCTTCGCAAAGATCTGCCATTGGGCATCTATTGATAGGATTAATATTAATAGAGAATTCTCCACAATCATTATTGCTAGAAGCTACTTTGATCCATATTACTTCTCCAGGCTCATAACAACCTACTTTGATGCTAGTAGGCAAAGCACCACAATCAAAAGAGTTCGGGTCAAAGAGGGTAGCAGATGGACCTGCAGCAGTGCCTTGAAGTACTTCTACTGTTGTTGCTCCTGAAATTTGATTTGTACCTGATGCACTTACTTGAATTTCAATACCTATCTCTCCACCAGTAGTATATGTGTACCAAACAGCTCCGTCATGGGTTGTTGTTGCACAAGCCACATTCGGAAAATCTAAAGCTGGGTCATCATTTACACCTATGGCACAACATGTCGTACTAGAGTGTCCACCACCAATAGGAATATCAAATGGAGGTCTTGGAGATGATGGATTAGGGTCATCATTTATAGGATATGCATTTTGTCTGATGTTAAAACTATAAGATCCACCATTTGGGTCAGCTATCACTAAGTAATATGTTTCACCACCGGTTACTGCTATATTATTAGTGTTAGGTGCACTAATACAACCTGCACCACCTATCGAAGTAGGAGGTTCGTCTGTACAAGCTGTACTTGTCAGAATGGCAAAGTAATATCCACCTGATAAACCAGTGATATCAATAGCTGCTGTATTAGCATCCACTGTAAACTCATACCAAACGGCAGGGTCAGTTCCAAAGTTACATGCTCCACTATTGAATGATTCAGGACATGCATTTTCATTACAACCTTTGATCAATATATCTTCACATACGATACCTGCCATATTAATAACAATAGCATCGTCACAATCGTCGCTTAAACTTGGATCGTAACTATCTGCCGCACATTCTCTATCATCTACTAATTGTGCAATGGTGATGGTAAAATCACCTGCATTGACAGAGCTAGTTGAAATTTGAAGATCATAAGTACCTGGTTCAAGACAATCTAAATTTTGTTCAACTTTTGCTGGAAAACAAAGCGTGGTTTCCACTACATTTGAATTACAACCATCTTCGAATACTGCACCTGTTAAAGGACCAGTTAAAGGCGTTCCATTATTTAGTATTTGATCTATCAATAAAGTCACACCATAACTTCCTGGATCTACTGTGAAAGTATACCACACTGAATTCTGTGCATCAGCTGCAGGGCAATCTGGAATGATGTAATCCGCACCAGAACATAAGTTGGTTTGACCTAATAATGTACCACCTGAACCTAAATCGAAATTTGTCAGATCAGCACATTTGTCATCATTTGCAGGTCCTAGATTGAATTTTACTGTAAATTCAAAATCTCCACCTGTATCTCCTATGGAAGAAATCGCAATTAAATATTGTTGCCCAGGCGTGAGTGGTCCAATATTTCCAAAAGCTGTATTTAGACCTTGGAAACATGTTGTCTCAACGGCATTTAATGCAGAACAGTCAGGACCAAATTCAAATACATTCATAAAAGGTGTTCCAGTACCTGTATAACCTGTGTACGTAAAGTCCATAGTTGGCATATCACCTGCCATACCTGGAGCTGTAAATGTGTACCATGATGTTTCTTCCACATTAAAATTACAAGCACCGAATATTTCACCAGCAGGTAATGTTTCTGGACAAGCATTCACTGTACTTGCATCGAATGGACCTAATTCCACACATAAATCATATGGTTGGCCAGGTAAGTTTGTTGCATTTGTACAAAAATCATTTGCAGGACCTGCATTTGTACCCTGTGTAGCTGTAATACTGAAAACTCCTGCATTTGCTGCTGAAGTACCAATCATGATGGTGTATGTACCTGCTGGTAGACAATTGAAATCTGCCATTCCATCACCATTACATTCTTCGTTTACAGCGGTCTGATTACAAGGATTTGCAACATCATATACTGCGATAGAAGGAGAAGTTAATCCAGTTACATTTATAGTAATTCTATCAAAACCAGCTCCTAAAGTAAACGTGTACCAAAGGGTGTTTTCTACTGGAGCACCACCACAATCATTATCATCTGTAGCACAGACGTTGTTTTGGTTTGTTAATTGTACACCAGTCGTCAATGGCGTAGGGATAAAACCACCAACACAAGGATCGTCATTTGCCAAAGTTTGATTGTATCTAATATCAAAATCAACTGGACCTTCTGTACCATCAACACCTATTGCAATGTAATAGGTGACGCCTGCTGTGACAAGAATTGGTGTACCATTAGTACCATTACCTGAAAGGCATCCGCCACCTGCAGGTATAGTTCCTGCATTTGGGTTAGGGCATGAATTAAATACAGTAAGGGTTGTATTAGCTGAAATATTTTCAATTTCGATAGATGTTACGCCTGTTGGTGGTGTAATTTCATACCAAACTACTGACTCTGTTGAATAGTCAAATGCACAACCAGCTACAGTAAATTGTTCAGGACAAGCTCCCACTGTTGTAGAACCTGGAACCGTAAAGAACTCACAAATAGGGTTGTCAGCTATATCTGTTGCATTTGCACATAAATCATTTGGAGCTGTTGTGTTAACTTGTGTAAGTGTTAATGTAAATGTACCTGAATTCGCCACTGAAGAAGACATAAAAATTCTAATGTCTTGAGCCACTGGACAATCAATAGTTAATGTAGCTGTACAAGCACCAGTGACGCCATTTAATAAAGTATTGCAATCATCTTCCAAAACTTGGATTACACCACCCGCTAAATTTGTAGTTATCGTAAGTGATTCTACACCAGCTGGAATGGAATATGAATACCATACTGAAGCTTCGTTTTGTGTTCCAGTACATTCAAGTTGCTCTTCGTTAGCGCATAAGTTTGTCAAGTTTGCATTACTTCCAAGGTTTACTGGGAACGCACCTGTACAAATGTCGTTTAGAGGTGCATTAGACTTTTCAGTAATTTCTATGTTAAATGGACCTTCTGCACCTGCTTGACCAGAAATAACTAAGTTGTAAGTAGTGCTACCTGTCACTGGAAGGTCTGCTAGAGAACCATCAGTCGTACAACTACTTGCTACAGGTCCACTGACACAATTCGTAAATAAAGCAAAGTCAACATTTAATCCTAATACATCTATGTCTATCAATGTTGTAGTAGCACTAGTTGTAAATCTATACCAAGTGGCAGGACCGTCAGAAAAATCACAGCCTCCAAAATTTATAGCTGCTGGTTCTGGACAGAATCCAGTATTGTCAGACATAAATACATTTGGCGATTTACATAATGGCTGTGTCAGTGCCAAAGGTTGTCCTGAAGGACAAACATCTATTCCAGATTGAAGCGTTTGTGTAAGGGTTAACGTAAAAATACCAGTGGTTGCGCTTGAAGATGACACGTAAATTCTAATGCTCTGCATTTCTGGACAGTCAATTGTTACAGTATTGCTACACTGTCCATTTGTGCCGGTAAGTATAGTGGTACAATTGGCTTCATAAATTTGTACAACGCTTCCAGCCAAACTTGAGTTGATCACCAAAGATTCTACCCCAGCAGGTATGTCATATGAATACCATACTGAAGCTTGATCATTTGTGCCACCACATGGAGTGAGTTCTTGTTGGGCACAGACATTGGTTAAGTTTGCATTAGCACCTACCACTACTGGGAGCGCTGCTGCACAGACATCATTCACAGGTGGGTCGTTATATCTTATTTCGAAGTCGATTTGACCTTCATTACCTGCTATTGCTGCTGCAATGAAATAAGTGGTACCACCAGTGACAGCAATATTCGCTGTTGGGCCTGCTCCAAAAAGACAACCACCACCAGGAATAGTAGCACCAGCACCACATGGGGTAAGGATGCTTAAGTAAGCTCCAGCAGGTGTGATATTTTGAATATTTATACTAGTTACTCCAACTGGTGGTGTAAACTGTAACCAAACTGTAGGATCGGTATTATAATTACCACCATTACAAGCTAGAGAAAATGTTTCTGGACAAGCATTAGTTGTATTGGTATTGAATGGTTGGTAAGTACAATCATTCACGACTGGAATATTTGTTGCATCAGTACACGCATCATTGACCACACCATTCGGTGTTGCCGTGATGTTTAATGAAAAAGGACCCGCATTTACAAATGAAGACCCAACCTGAATAAAATAAGTACCAGGCGTTCTACATTGTAAAGTCACTGTTTCATCACAAGCGATTCCGTCTGCATCCGTTACTAAGGCGCCTCCACAAGCATTGTACACTCTTACAACTGAGTTTGGTAAATCTGAAGTAATAATAACTTCATCATCATTAGCACCAAGTACATAACTATACCAAACTGTAGCTTCACTTTCTGCGCCACATGTCACAAGGTCAGTTGTTGCACATTCATTGGTCAAGCCAGTATTATTTATAGCTGTAACTGGAATTGCGCCAGCACAAAGATCATTTGTTGGTAGTGGAGCTGCCGTAACATTTACTGTACCAGTAGGTCCTACTAATAAATAGTAAGTTGTCAATGGATCAGAAGGTAAATTTGTTACTGCACAACCTAAAGATGTAAGAGCGCCACAGTTTGCTCCTGAGAATAATTCGTATTGACCACCACCAGCAGTTGTGATACTAAATGTTGTCAATGAGTTTGCCGCTGTGAAACTATACCAAATTCCATCAGTAGCTGCACCAAAACATGTAGCTACACTTGGATCTGGACAAGCGATATTGTTTCCTGTAAATCCAGCTGTTTCGCTACAATTTAGAATATTATTTCCACCAAAAGTGTTAGGCGTTAAAGCTCCTAAACAATCATCTTCTGGAATACCTGTTAAATCATTGATGGTTAAAGTAAAGTCTCCAAAAATTGGACAAAAGCCTGGGCCTGTACCTTCATTACCTGCTTCAATGAAAAGTACTGTACCAGGAAGTACACAAGTAAGTGGTGAAGTTCTAATAGGACCAGCACAAGAACCTTCTCTTATTTCATATACTGTTGGATTTAATAATGTGCCCGCTGTAGTATTGATATTGATTGTTTTACCATTCACCACCGTGTATTGGTACCAAACCTTTCCGTCAACAGAACAGTCGTTTGTGACTGGATTTGCAGCGTTTAGAAGAACTGGTGCTGTCGCTAAGGCACAATCATCATTTGGTGCTGCCCCAGTTACTGTTAGTCTATGATTAATAAAGGTATTTACTCCTGGGCAAGGCATCTCATCCCCAATCCATTTTGTACCAGGATGTGTTTGTGGGATTAAAATCGGTCCCCCTTGGTCAGAACATGCACATGTTAATTCGTATGTCCCTGGCGGGAGGTCAGCTGGTAAATCAGCTGTATATAATTCATATCCTCCTACGATCTCAGCTGAGTAGGTCATTTGTATGTTTTGCACACAATTGAAGGTAGGCATGATGTCACAAGGTGTAACTCCAAACACAGTTACCTTTCCTAAATGTATGACACAAGCCATTCCTGCGCCTTGACCAGGTAAATCAGTTACTCCGGCTCTAAGTACCTCAACATTAATGGTAGTAGGAACAGCTCCGTTACAAACCATGTTTGGCAAAACTTGCATAGTTCCCATAGGCCATCTCACTTGATCAGGAATCAGCATCAAGTTTTGAGCTTGGATCAGATTTAAAAAAGGGAAATCAGTTATCTTCCAATATTTGACAGATTCCATTTTGCAAGGGTCTTCTTCTGCCATTACGGAGACAAAGTGCTTTTGATTTTCATTTCTACTAGCAACAGCTGCCGTCAAACTTAAACCAAAAACAAATAAACTGAGTAAAAACTTTCTCATTAATTAATTATTAAAAATTTAGAAATAACAAAAACCACAAATACACAATTATGCATATTGCATTCAACGTTTTATTCGTAAGGAGGGAGCCGCATGTCTGGGCAAAATAAAACTACTCTGGAAACCTATGTGAGTAATTGTACGGTAAAGTTATAACTAATTGTTATTTCAACAAAGTAATGTTATCATATTTTTAACATATAGGAGTATTGTTTAATATGATAAATATTTTGACTTATGGGGAAAAGAACTGTTAATATAAAGTTATATCTGCGTAAATAAATTATTATTTTATATCTAGGTGGTAATAACTGTGTAGACAGAATATAATTATGTTTTATTGGTATCGAATTCAGGAAGGTATTTGGTCAAATTTTATTTTAAATCCACTTAGAACCTACCTTTAATTTGTAAAATGGTTAGAAAAATGAATTGTGGACAAGTTGGTTTTTTAAAAATAACTTGCCAATACCTATTTCATGCCATATTTATCTAATTAAAGTTAAGTCACCACCTCTTTTTTCGGCAGAACCATCTTTAAAGACTAACTCCATATAGTAGACATACACACCAGGTACAACAGGCTTACTTTTGAATGTGCCATCCCAAAATGCAGAGGTGTTGTCAGGTGATAAATTTTCTCCGACAAAAAGTAAGTTGCCCCATCTGTCATAAATGCTATACTTAGTTACTAGCGCTACATCAGCACAATTTATGCTAAAAAATTCATTCGCATTATTTTGATTTGGAGAGAAAATATTTGGAACACATTCTGGTTTCACCCTTCTTATGGTAATATTGATATCATCTGTAGCAATACATCCATTTTTGTTTATAACTGTAACTGTATATTTGGTGTCAACTTCTGGTTTTGCATTGAGAGAGCCTTTGTCTCTAGCTGTGTCTATTTCTATATTATTTGCCGTCCAAGTGATGCTTTCGATATCGTTGACATTATATTGGCCTTCTATTGAAAGTAAAGAATCTCTATTGATATTGATGGAGAAATCTTGCCCTAGGTTTATTGCCAATAAAGGTGGCGATGTAATATTGATAATATCCTTTTGATCATTAACACAACCATTAGCGTCTCTTACCAATACTTTGTAACTACCTGCCAAAAGGTTGGAAGCTATTGAAGCAGTTCCGTATGTTATACCACCATCAAATGAAATTTCATATGGGGCTTGACCACCGATGATATTACTAACCAAAATACTAGCGGTCTCCCCAAAACATTTTATGCTATCTACATTTATGGTAAATGTGGGTAAATCATCAGCTTGTATCACCACTACATTATCTGAAGAAGAACAGTTGGTCACCGTATCTCTAACGGTCAAAATATAATTGCCACCATTTAAAGCGGTGTAATTTTTATTGGTACCAACTACATCATTTAATAACTTCCATTCATAGACAATATTAGGTCCTGAAGTACTCAAGTCCGTGCCTAAGATAGCAGATTGAACGGTACAATCAATGTTTTTATCCGTACCTGCATCAGCTACAGGCAATGGATTGATTCTAATGGTTACTTCTTCATCATCATCTGGACAAGGAGACTGAGGTGTCATAAATGAATATCTAAATACATAAATACCGGCTGGCCTTCCTGTGAGATCAAATCTTCCTGCAGGGTCGAATCCTGTATTTCCGCCTGTCACCACAGTCCAAATACCACCTAGGTCTTCATTATCCAATCTGTCCCCTAATATTACTTCATCGGTCGCTCCAAGACAAAATTCTGCTCCTCTGGCAGTACCTGCGGATTTCGGATTGAACACGGTGATTGGTTTTATAAGGGTCGATGGACAGCCTGGTTCAGGATTTGTCACTGTATATAGTAGGTCATACATACCCGCTGTAACATTGTTCAGATTCAAAATGCCATTTGTAATTATTAATGTTGGATTTAAAGCACTCCAAGTACCTGCTTGGTTAGGATCGCTAAATGCATTCAAATCTATATTATTAAGGTTTGAACACAAAGGATCTATATCACCCAACTCAATGTCTGTACAATTACAATTATCTGTAATTCTGATAGTGACAGGGTAGGTACTATTTTGGCATGGAAGATCATTGTCAATCTCATTAGTGAAGTTCAAGACAAATCCTGGTGCGAATCCTTCAATATTTATAATACTAGCGATAATATTACCAGCGGCATCTTTCCATTGTCCTGTGGAACCACTAACTATTAATCCACTCAAATCAAATGTTTTTATGCCATTGTCGCCATTACAAAGTAAAGAATCTGCGATTAAACTTACTTCTTTTTTTGCAATAATATTCAACGTAAACTCACTAAATCTAGGACAAGCACCCGAAGATGGTGGATTTAATGTATATCTTACCCTATAAAGACCTTCAGGTAATCCTGTTGCATCCAATATATTCGAAATTAATGGAATATTGACATTTCCCGGACCAGTTACAGTAAAATCTCCTGGAGCTATGGAAGTAGGATTGACAATCGTTGTGTTTAGGTCTAGGATGCCAGCATCGTTACACAAATCACAATCACTAGCTAAACAATTTATAGCTGTATCAGGACAATTACAATCTTTGATAGTGACAGTAACTTCTACGGAAACAGGTAGACAAGGAGATGGTAAAGTGATAGGCGGTGTGTACCTGAATACAAAAGATGTTCCTGGTATTTGCCCGACAAAATCGACAATACTTGAAGCGGGAATTGTCAATAAAGGCGCGGCAGGACTAATTTGTGTCCATGTACCATTAGTAGTAAATCCTGGCTGTAAAAGACTAGTTAATCTAAGGTCTGTCGCTCCATTTCCAGTTTGTGCTGAACAGGCTTCCCCGTCATTGAGCCTTTCAGCTACTGGTTGATTTCTAATTCGGATTGTCTTATTAAATATCGTTTGACAATCTGGAGGGAAGTTTCCGGTCAATTCAAAAGTTACCACATAAGGTGTAGGACTTGCTGCTACACCAAAAGGATTTATAAAGTTTCCATTTGTAATGGTTAAAGGTGCTTGAGCTGTCCATGTACCACTGATATTGTTTGGATCAATGGTAAATCTTGTCGGATCTTCAAGGTCTAATAAAGTCATAGAGCCATTACAAAGTTCATCATTTGCCAAAATTACCAATGGGCAGGCACAATTTCTAATAATCACCTCTACAATAGCTGTTCTAGGTAAGCATGGTGCAATGGCTGTTGTTGTGTATTGGAATCGAAGTGTGTCCCGTGCCATGCCTGTCACATCTATATTTGGCAAAGTACCAGCGGGCATTGCACCATCTATTTGTGTCCAACTTCCTGGTGAAGGCTCCATTAAACCAATAAGTAAAGTATCCAAATTTGCCAAGGTGCCGCCAGATCCTATATCTTCATTACATAAAGAAATATTTCTTGTGGAAACGGAAGGTGCGGGAGAGACCACCAAAGTGTTTTCAATAAACTTAGGGCAGTTTCCGGGTGAAGGTGGATTGTAGGTAAACCTTAGAGTGTAAGTACCAGGTATTGCGCCAGAGACAACAATATTATTTCCTGTGACAGTTGGAAATGGGGTAGGTGATGGCGTAACAACTGTCCATTCTCCAGGCAATGGAGGTGTTTGATTTAAAAAAGTATTATTTAGATTGTATGGCGTATTACTACTATTACATAATGGACCTATCGGTCTAATGGCAGGATTAGGACATGCACAGTTAAGAACATTGACTAATACGGTATCAGATACATTTACACATGGATCCACAGCGGTGTCGGTAGTAAAGACAAATCTAAAAATACCAGCACTAGCAACGCTTGTAAAATCTACATTTCCCCAATTGGAAATATTAACGGTGGCATTATCAATATTGAACCATTGTCCATTCATGGTATCTCCTAAAGACACAAAATCGATGGAGATAGGGCCAATTCCAGTATTTACACGGCAGACATCTACAGAACTAGGTAAGTTTAGGGATGGTGATATATAATTGGTCACGATACCTGTTCCACCACCTTCGCAGGCTCCATTTGTGACTTCGACGGTGTAAGATCCTGGTAGCGTTACTTGTTGGAATTGGCCAGAACCTAGAGGTATATTGTTGCTATCAAACCATTGATATGTGTCAAAACCACTTCCAGCATTCAGTGAATCTAGGCTATTGTCGCAAATGCTGACTGGAGAGATTTGTACAGTGATAAATGATTCTTCCGTTATGGTGGAAGATGCTACAGCTGTACAATTATTACTATTGGTCACTGTAACAATATAGACTCCTGGAGTAGAAATAGGCCCTGTATTTGCGTTTGGTTCACTAAAGCCATTTGGACCAGACCAAACATAAGAAATTCCACCTGTGGCTGTGAGTTGTGTTGTTTCGCCAGGACAAAATGAAGTAGCACCAGATATTCCTGGGTTAGGTGAAGGATTGACAGTGATCAACACACTAGCTACACTTACACAGCCATTATTGGTCACTGTGACTGAGTATTGGGTGGTCTGTGAAGGGCTGACAGTAATTGAATTGCCGCTGCCTATAGGACTCCATTGGTAGACGCCATTGGGGAAACTTCCAGAGTTTGTCACAGAAATAGTGGCGCTTTGACCAAGACAAATACTTGTTGGTGGACTTAATAAAACTTGTGTACCTGAGGTAAGTGGTATCACTAATTCTTCTGTTAAATAAGTACACCCACCGTCTTCTTCTACTAGGATTCTGAAACAATTGATCAATGATAAATCTACATCTTCAAAAACACCATTTGGATCTGTGGTTTGATATGCAGGACCTGTGCCATTCATGGCATACACCAATCCACCACTACAATCTACCAAACTAAATGTAGGAGGTAAACCACTTTCTGATAAATAGTTTTGAATGAGTATATCTGCTGAAGTTGCGCCACATGGAGGCTGTATAAAACCTATTTCTACAGATGGAGCATTCAGAATATCTAAAGTAACGTCTTTAGATATATTACAACCATACTGATCCGTCAAGGTCACAGTGATGCTGTAAGGGGTAAATTCTGGATTAGAGAAAGGTATGTCAATCACTAAAGAGCCATTTTGATCTGTGGCGTATAATTGAGGTGGATATACCCAACTGATGACTAATGGACTGCCATTGCCTATGATATTTGTTGTTTCAAAAACTGCTTCATTTGCACAAGTTGTCAGATCTTGAGGAGTAACTGTAAAACTCAGTGGATCCAGTTTATTGACATCAACACTTTGTGTACCTGTACATCCTTTATCATCCGTCACTGTCACTCTGTAATTATTTGGTCCAGATTGGGTAGCGATGACTGTAGGTGTGGTTGCCCCATTAGACCAATTGTAGCTGATATAATTTCCTGATCCACCTACGACCATCGGTTCTATGACAACACCGTCAGGGTCTTCAAAACATATATTGATATCAGGAATAGTAACAATGAGATCAGGATAAATAGTTACATTCAGGGTATCAGGTTTGTTTTTGCAATAAAGATTTGGGTCATCTGCATATATGATGTACTGTTGGACTGTTACAGATGAAGATGTATTGGTCAGGAAATCATTGAGCGTGCCGCTACCACCAAAAAATTCATGGTCCATAGCACCAGTGACATCTGGGTTTGGAATCTGTTCTACAATTATTGATACATTTGGGTCTGGCGTGACTGTCGTAAGCAAAGTATTGACAAAACCTTCGTAGCAAAGGTCTTTATCGCTTACATTTACTCTAGGGGGCAATACACAATCTACTTTCCAATCAGGCCCTATCTGTGCGAAATCGAGTTTACATTCTGCAATTAAATCTTCGTAACAACCGGTAACCCCATCGCTAGTGGTGATAAAATTAAATCTCAAACTTTCCTTGGCTTTACAATCGTTAAAATCAACATATTCTTGTACTTTGAGATTTACACACAATAAAATTGTAACTACGGATTCACCTATACCAAATTGGGTAGAAGGTCTACAGTCATTTTCACATCTATCTCCACCAGGGGAGTTCCAAAACCAACCATCTGGCATTGGTGATCCAGGAAGTAACGGTGGTGAACATGGACATGTTTGGCAACCAGTATGACAAAGTTTTAGTTTACCAGTGAAAGGATCCGTATACGTACAAAGATAAGGCATTTGTTCCGTAATAGTTGATGCACAAAGCGGGGCGTTTTCTGCTATCCATTCTGGAAGATCTGGTGTACTTACCGTTATGTCATCTGGATTGAATACATTTAAATCCCACCCAGGACCAAAATCAGGAAACAAACCTTGCAGCCAATCGTCACCTGTCTCAGATGCATCGTAATTGAATCTAGTACAAATTCTGACTTCTTCGCCTGGACAGAAGAATGGATCTTGTGAAGGTCTATCACTGCTTCGTTCAAAAATACCCCATACAGCTGTAGGAGAACAACCTTCATCACCTATGCAAGAAACACAATTTGCAGACGTCCATACACTTATTGTGAAAGTAGGATCATCAATGACACCATCTCCACTTACTGCAATCCAATAAGTGGTTACACCTGGCAGGACTCCTACACTATGTACTAAAGGATTGGCATCACTATTACTACACGGGACTGTACCAACCTGTGTCAAATCATCGCACATACCTGAATATATCGACCAAACTGGATCCCAACTACCATTTGACTCGACAGTTGTTCCTAACTGAACAGCATCTGCATCCACTTCTATTTGAAACCAAACAGTGGGTAAAGTGCTTGCACCACAATCTGTAATGATCGTTTCTGGACAAGCTAATTCTAAACAACCAGGCACTACAACTGGTACGAAACTACCGCAATTAGGGTCAGTAGGATTGGGCATAATGGTTGTTGTGACGTCGACACAATTTTCTGCTAAATCACATCTTACAAGAGGATTGATAAAAATAGTAAAGTCACCACAATCAGATTCAGATGTGGCTACTTTTATCCAAATGACATCACCAGGAGCATAACAATTTATTTCTATATTCGCAGGCATACCAGAACATGTAAAAGATGTAGGGTTAAACAGAGAAGTTGATGGTCCAGCTGCCGTCCCTTGTAAAACTTCAATAGTAGTATTATTAGCAATGGGATTAGACCCAGACGGAGCTATTTGAATGGTAATGCCTTGTTCGATACCAGCCGTATAGGTGTACCAAACTGCGTCGTCATTTGATGCAGATGGACATGCTACATTAGGCACGTCACCTGTTGGGGAATCATTGGATCCTACAGCACAACAAGTTGTACTCGTGTGGTCACCATTTAAAACCAAAGCAAAAGGCGGTCGTGGAGAAGCAGGATCAGGGTCATCATTACTAGGTAAAACATTTTGTCTGATATTATACGAAAAAGTACCTTCAGTAGGATTGGAAATGATCAAAAAATATGTCTCTCCACCCGTCACAGGAATACCCATAGTAGTTGTATTAGTAATGCATTCAAACCCACCTAAGGCCGTCGGGTTTGTGCAGGCTGTGCTCGTAAGTATTGCATATGAAAATCCAGGCGTCATATCCGTAATATCAATGCTAGAAGAGCCTGCATCCACTGTAAATTGATACCAAACAGTCGGATCAGTATCAAAATTACAGGCACCACTATTAAAGGTTTCAGGGCAAGCATTGGTATTACATCCATTAATAGGAATGTATTCACAGGTTATGCCAGCCATATTTATCACAATAGCTTCATCACATTCGTCGCCTAAGTTTGGATCATAACTTCCTGCGGGACACATTCTATCATCCACCAATTGGGAAATTGTTATTAAAAAATCACCAGCAGTTATTGAACTAGTTGCTATTTGTAGATCATACGTACCTGGTTGTAGACATTCGATGACTTGATTTACTTTTGCAGGAAAACAAAGTTGGGATGTTATTAAGTTTGAGTTACAACCATCTTCAAAGATACCAGCAGTGATAGGGCCCATCAAGGGTGTGCCATTGGTCATAACTTGATCTATCAAAAGGTTAATACCGTAACTTCCTGGATCTACTGTAAACTGGTACCAAACAGAGTTTTCTGATTGATCTGGCGTACAATCTGGAATGGTATAATCACCACCTGCACAGAGATTAAATTGATCGGTCAGTGTACCACCCAAACCAAGATCGAATGCAGTCAAATCTGCGCATTTATCATCATTTGCAGGTCCAATATTGAATTTTACATTAAAATCAAAATTGCCACCTGTGTCTCCATATGATGATATTGCAATTAAATATTGTTGACCTGGGACAAGTGGGCCTATATTACCAAAAACGTCATTTAAACCATCAAAACATTGATTTGTGACTGCATTAAGTGCAGAACAGTCAGGTCCAAACTCAAAGACATTCATAAATGGTGTACCAGACCCAGAGTATGCCGTGTAAGTAAAATCCATAGTAGGCTGCTGACCAGTAATGCCTGGTGCTGTAAATGTGTACCATGAAGTTTCTTCGGCATTAAAATTACAAGCTCCAAATATTTCACCTGGTGGAAGTGTTTCTGGACAAGCATTAATGGTGGATGAAGTAAATGATAAAGAAACACACAAATCTGCTGAGCCAATGACGATTTGACTAGCATCGGTACAAAAATCGTTAACGGGTCCAGCATTATTTCCTTGTGTGGCTGTGATCGAATAGCTATTCGCATTTGCAGCTGAAGTACCTAACATAATCTGATATGTTCCCGGCGGCAAGCAATTAAACTCAACAGTTCCATCTCCATTACATTCTTCATTGATCACGACTTGATTACATGGATTGATAGCATCATAAATGGCAATGGAGGGAGATGTAAGCCCAGTTACTAAGATTGAAATTCTATCAAATCCAGGATCTAAAGTAAATGAATACCATAAACTATTGGTGATAGGTGATCCGCCACATGTATTGTCTTCCGTTGCACAGTTATTATCTTGATTGTTTAGTGGAACAGCATTACTTAGCGATACACTTGTGAAGCCTGGTAAACAAGGATTATCATTTGGTATGAATTGATTGTATCTGATGTCAAAGTTGACATTGCCCTGTGATCCTTGCGTACCTATGGCGATATAATAAGTAACACCAGCATTGACTAAAATAGGGGTACCGTTCGTTCCATTGCCAGAAAGGCAACTTCCTCCTGCTGGAATCAGTCCTGGACCTGGATTTGGGCATGATTCAAAAACCGTAAGATTTGTAGATGCAGAAATATTTTCTATTTCTATAGACACTGTATTGGGCAAAGGTGGTGTGAAAGAATACCAAACTACTGACTCAGATGAATAATCAAAACCACAGCTAGGTACTGTAAATTCTTCTGGACAAGAACCAATTGTTGTGATAGGCGTCGTAGTAAAAAAATCACAAATTGGGTTATCTGGTATTGGTTGTGCATTTATGCATAAGTCATTTGGCGCAGTCGTGTTTATTTGGCTTAAAATAATATTAAAAGGGCCAGCATTGGCAGTTGATGATGAAACGAATACTCGAATTTGTTGTGGAATAGGACAGTCTATGATTACTTGAGATGAACAACTGCCAGATACATCTGTAAGAAGGGTAGCGCAGTCGTCTTCATAGATTTGGATGGCACCACCTACTAGACTTGTGCTGATTTCCAATGATGCTACACCACTCGGTATTGTATAACTATACCATACGGATGCTTCATCACTATCTCCACCACAAGCAGCAACATCAGCGTTAGCACATAAATTAGTCAATCCATTGTTATTTCCTTGATTTATGACAGTTGGGTTGGTACAAAGATCATTAATAGGCAAGATTGATTTTTCTGTAATTTCAATAGTAAAAGGACCTTCAAAGCCTAATTGTCCAGCTACAAGTAGAAAATAAGCTGTATTTGGTGTCACTACTATGTTTGAAAGGGAACCAACGGATGTACAACTTCCTGCAAGTGGTGTTCCAGCACAAGAAGTAAATAATCCGAAATCGACTGCCAATCCTGAAATAGTTACATCCAAAAAATTAGTGGATGCATTAGTTGTAAAACGATACCAAGTTGCAGGACCTTGCGAAAAGTCGCATCCGCCAAAATTAAATGAATTAGGCTCAGGACAAAAACCAGTATTATCACCGTTAAACATATTTGGATTTTTGCATAAAGGTTCGGTCAATGTTAGTGATTCACCCATGCTACAAAGATCATTTCCAGCTTGTAAACTTTCTGTAATGGTTAATGAAAAAATGCCAGTATTCGCTTCAGGTGAGGAAATAAATATTTTTATAGTTTGTGGTAATGGACAGTCAATGGTAACACTATTTGTACATGAATTATTAACATCCATTAAAAGCGTAATACAATCATTTTCATATACTTGAATAACACTATTGGGTAAGTCTGAAACCAAATTTAAAGTTGAAATTCCAGGAGCAACATTATATTCATACCACACTGAAGCTTCGTTGGCATTGCCAATACAAGGTGTCAAGTCTTGACTAGAGCATATGTTAGTTAAGTTTACATTTGTACCTGATGAAACAGTTATCGGATTTGAACAATCGTCATTAGCAAGATTTGATTGAAATAATGTAATACCAAAGGGACCGGCATTTGCAAGATCATTAATGATTCTCACTTTGTAAGTTCCAGGTGTAACAGATATACATTGATTACCTAATCCATTGCTGAATAAAATTTGTTCATTACTACCTGTACAATTATCATAAATGGCCACTATGGTATTGGTATTTGCCATATTGTCAAAAACTATCCTTATCCTATTATTTGAGGCTATTGCAGTGAATTCATACCAAACATCAACCCAAGGAGCGCTAATGCCCAAAGGAGGAGCAATCGTAGCACCTTCATCACTCTGACCTAGCGTCGTACCTGCATCAGAAACACTATTCATTAGTATTGATAAGGAAGTGTTCGCACAATCATCTTCACCTTGAAATGGTTCCACCGTGTGTTTAATAAAACCTAAAAAAGGAAAATCAGCTATTGTCCTTTTTTCAATAGTTGCGCATAAGTTAACACCAGCATTATTGAAAATTCCACTACTAATCGAATTTAGACTTAGTATAGATTGAGGGATCAAAACAAAATGTACACAGATAAATAGGGATAAAAGTAAACTTCTCACAAATCAAAAGTTTTGAATTTACAATGAACTCAAAAAGGTTTGAGTTATTAATTTTAACAACGTTGTAAAGTGGGAACTTACATAAAGTAGCCAAATAATTAAATGTGACTATTCGAACAAGATATTGTAAAGGTATGGTTTATGAATTAAATAGCCAAATAAAATTGTTTTTTTAATTGATTTCTAATATTTGGTATTAATGTCATGATTTTGTTTTTCTCCGAATGGTATAATATTATTTGGAATTACATTGTATTTCGATGCTATAGTTTATTTTTTGTATATCTTTAGATCAGATCCAAATAATATTTTATATTCCAAAGCAAAAAGATTTCGTCGAAATTTAAATTCTACATTTAAGTACAAATAAAATTTTCCTTTTCTGGTCTTTTTTTTGGAAGTTTTGATTTAGATTATTTGATTTTCACTTCAATAGTTTTTTTAACTTGTCAAAAGTTCTCAAATTATGCCGCTTCATTATGTAATTTTGATAAGGCTTTATTGGGGCTACGTTTTGCGTGATTGCTTTATATTTCTAATGATTCGTAATTGATTAGATAAAACCATTTGGCACTATATTTTTTAATCTTTTTGCATTAATCTCAATAAAAAAGCCATTCTTTCAATTGCATGAAAAAATGGCTTTTTTTATTAAAATGAGCAGAACTTTAAGGTTTTATCTCTTCTTTTGACTTTACACTAATGAAGTCAGTCATATCGCCTTTTTGGAAATCCATGCCCATATCAGCTAGCTCTTCAAATATTATTTTGCCAGATAGTATGAAATAAACATTTACATTTGGCGTGTTTACTTGTGCATAAATCTTATTTAGAAACTTGCCACTTTCGAGACCATACAATTTAACTTTTTGGTCTTTATTTTTCACATCAATTAAAAGATCAAATTTCTCACGAGATAAGACACTTGCTATTTTAGATTTGTCGCTGCTCTCAATATCTTTTTTATTTTCGAAAAGGAAAACTTCCACTGTTTCGATGGTACTTTTTACTTTGGAATTGGATTCATTTAGCATTTTTAATGCATCACCAGTAAAATTTACTGCAAGTACGCCATCATCATTTTTATATTTTCTGAATACTTGATCGATATTTTTTTGGGCATTCGATTGAAAAGAGACGAATCCTAGTATAATAAGAAGTAAAGATTTTAAGTTCATGATTTTGATTTTTGAATTTGGAAAATTTCAGATTTGTTTATTTTGAAGGGATGTTTTTTTTGATATCAGCAAATGAGATATTTTTTAAATCATCAAGGTGCAAATCAGTTTTCAAATGAACGCAAGCTAAATCACTACCGTCAGCGCTCAATATGACAATGTTTTTGATCACATCTTTTTTTTCTTGAATCATAATTTTAAGATTTTGATCTTCAGATCGTAAACTGATATATTCATCAAACTGATCTTTATCTTTTACACTTTTTATAAAATTATTGACGATGGCACTGATATTAAATTTTGACTCATCTAGCATAGTGGTGGCAACTCTGATAGATTTGATATGTTTTGCAATCCGAATCAAATCCATGTTTTTTAGTTCATCATCACTGCGTTCAGCTATTTTTAGACCAAGATAAAGTGCCCAACCAGGTATTTTTATACCCTCATAATGCTCTGTTTTTTTTATCTGATTGATAATATTATTAACAGACTTCTGGCTAGATAAATTTGAAACGAAACCGAAAGAACATATGATGAAAATGAATAAATATTTCATCTGTTTATTTTTATTTGATTTTTAATGGTCAGATGGAATTCGCATGAAAAATAATTATCACAGTTTGTGTGTTACTGCTCATGCTCATTTCATGTTTATGTGACTTTTGTTGGAATGTCAATTATTTCTTTTTATTCACTTTTTCAAGGTGCTCGGCACCATCGATGTCAAGTTTTTTGGCAAGTTTAGCAATTTTGTTTAGGTCTATATTGCCCACAAAACTCATCATTACAAAGTCATCTTTGCCACCTACAAGCAATAATAATTCAGATATCATTCCATTAGTTTCTTTAGTAACAAATCTAACATTAGAATCTTTGTCTCTGACGGTAACGAGTTCTTCGTATTCCTTGATATTAAGTCTTTTATTTGCTTCTTTATATATTTTGTCTGGATTAACTTCCGTGGTCAAAATCCTAAGTCCTTTGAGGTCTTTTACTATGGCAGCTAATTCTTGGTCAGTTCCGCCATCTGTAGCTTTGCTTACCATTTGGAACATTTTAGGACTGACGTAGACCACAGTAAAATTTTGATCTTCTTGATAATCTTTAAAGAATCTTTCAATGGCATCAACTTGTGCAAACGATGCGAAACTGATAAACATAGCTATTGCTAATGAAAAAAGAGTTTTCATGATTTAAATGATTTTAAAATGTTTAGAATGAAAGGATTATTACTTAAAAATGGATGCTTTTTCGAGCGAACCCATATTTTCTTTTACGGTTTTTGTACTACTATTTAATTTTTTTGAAAGCAATGCAAGCGCTTGTTTGGTTACTCTCAATGCTTCTTCTGGATCTTCTATTTCTTGTACTTGAGAATAAGTTTCTTTAGGTTGGTCATTATTGTTCAAATTTTTAACAACAATGATTGATCCTGTAGCCAAAACAAATATTGCAGCTGCTGCATATATATACTTTTTGATAGACAAAGATCTAACCTTGAATGTTGATTCAGTTTTGGTCTCAACTGATTGGCTTTCAATGGGGTAAGTTATTTGGCTTTCATTGTCGAAAAATACAAACAAGTCCTTAAAAGCTTCATGTTCTTGTTCAACATTAGATGACTTAAAATATTGTTTTAATACTTTTTCATCTTCTACTGAAGTCTCGCCTTCCCAATATTTTTCTAGTAAATTATCTATATCAGGCCTCATATTTTTTAAAATTTCTTTTTAACAATTGTTCCTTGAGCGTTTTTCTTGCTCTGTGCAGACTTACCTTTACAAAATCGAGTGTTGTCTCGGTCATATCTGCGATCTCTTGGTATGTATAACCTTCCACATCTCGGAGGTGAATGATCATTTTTTGTTTTTCTGGGAGTTGATTAACGAGAGACATTATATTGCCAAATCGTTCGTCATTTTCCATTTTTTTGTCTTGTGTGATATCGCTATCACTCAAGTGATGGTAATCAGAAATATCTAATGAAGCTACTTTTTTATTTCTGGTTTTGTCAATGGCCATGTTTCTGGTCACTGTCATACACCATGCTTCTTTATTGTCAATTTCTTTAAATTGATCCATACGGTTCCAAATCTTAATCATGAGCTCTTGCATGATATCTTCAGCATCAAAAGTATTGCCCACGATATTCAAAGCAAATCGGTATAACTTATCTTTAAACGGTAAATCGAGGGCTTTCATTTTATCTTGGCTCATTGTATATTCAGATGACGACCTTGGGTTAGTAAATGTTACAAAAGTCATAAAATTTTGTGAAATTTTATGACTTTTGCTACTATTTGAGTGTTTTTTGCCTTTGGGTTCGGAATATTTTGTGATAAAATGGCGTTTGGATGAACGGATAAAGCTAATTTTGGCCTTTCATAAAAATTAATCAGGAGCATTGGGCGTCATTCAGAGACAAAGTCTTAAGTTTACAATTATAAATTTCATTGGTACCTTTTTGGGATTTTTGAGTGTAATCTTCATTCATTCCCTGGAAAAAGAAATGTATGGTTTATTTCAGTTTTTGCATAGTAGTGCTTCATTGCTTATACCTATCCTTGGTCTTGGAATACACGGTGCCATCATAAAATACACGCCCATTTTTGAAAAAAGAAACGCTTCTAATCATTTTTTGGCTTTCTCTTTAGTTATTACAACCATTTGTGCAGCTTTTTCTATTCTACTGGTTTCAGGATTGTATTATGTTTTACATCCATATTTGAGTATATATTTTAAAAACTTTAAAGAAACGGATGAAAACAAATATACTATTTTGTTACTAGGGGTAATATTTTTATATACTGCTGTTTTCGTTGCTTTAGCAATAAGCAGGTATCGGATAGTTGTACCTGATTTAATTAATTCAGTAGGACTCAAAATCTTTTTGCCTGTCCTTATTTTACTGTATTACTTTAAAATTATAACTGCCAGTGGTTTTATTAATATTGCCATTGTTTACTTTATTTTGATTGCTATTGTCTTATTTATTTATGTGCTTAAATTATCGAATCATGACTCGAAACTTAGATTAAATATTTTAAATAAAAGTGAATATAAAGGGCTTTTTGGATTTATGTTTTTCTCAAGTTTAAATAGCCTTGGGTCAAATCTGGCACTAAGAATGGATGTCGTAATGATCGGTCTTATGATCAGTAAAGAAGCTGTTGGTATATATTTTATTATACAAGTGATTTCCAATGTCATGGACATCCCTAATAAAGCAATTAGTCAAATTACAAGCCCTGTCATAGCTAAGAGTTGGGTAGATGAAGATAATAATAATATTCAAAATATCTATCAGAAGTCTTCCATTTATGGAGCTATCATCTCGGTTTTTCTGTTTTTAATGATTTATGTGATTTGGGCTGACATTATCTTACTCATGCCAAAGGGAAAAGATGGATTGACATTGGAGTTAGCACTTAGTATTTTTACTTTCCTTGGATTGGCAAAAATTGTGGATATCGTTACTGGCGTAAATTCAAACATCATTTCTTATTCAAAATACTATAAGTTTCACATGTATTTTCTTGTAATATTGGGTGTTTTTAATTTAGTATTAAATTATTTATTTTTGACAAAGTATGGATTAGTAGGTGCGGCATTTGCTACATTCTTGTCAGTCATTATTTTTAATGTTCTAAAACATTTGTTTGTCTATTTTAAGTTTGGATTTTCGCTACAAAAGCTTCCTTTGGTTTATGTTGTTTTAACCGGAGTTTTTGTATTTGGAGTAATGCTTATTGTCCAACTTCCTTTTCACCCAATAGTCAACATTATTACGAAAGTTATAACCTTAATTATTCTTTATGCACCTATCATTTGGTTTGCAAATCCAGGAGGCGAAGTCAGGAGTCAGCTGTCCCAAATACTTAAAGATTACAAAACTTATCTACCCAAAGTTATAAGTAAATATCTCCCTTAATGCAACGATATGATATTTTAAGATGTTAATATGTGATTAGTTTTTATCTTTGTCATCAATTTTAACTGACCTCAATTAAGGGGCTTATAATAGTAAACAAAAAATTAGATGGATATTGCTGTATTTCCTGGTTCTTTTGATCCAATCACTCTTGGTCACGTGGACTTGGTATCTCGAGCTCAACCATTATTTGATAAAATCATTGTGGCTGTAGGTGTTAATAATCAAAAAAGTACCCTATTTCCTTTGGAGAAAAGATTAGAGTGGCTCCAAGATGTATTTAAAGATTTTCCTAAAGTTGAGATTGCGTTTTTTGAAGGACTTACTGTCAAATTTTGTGAAACTCAAAACGCTAGATATCTTGTCCGAGGATTGAGGAACGCATCAGATTTTGATTATGAAAAAACGATTTCTCAATTGAATACCATCATTGGAAAAGATCTTGAGACGATATTTTTAATCAGCCAACCAGAATTTTCACACATCAGCTCCACTATTGTAAGAGAGATCATAAAAGGTCGTGGCAATGTCAGCCCATTTGTTCCAAAAATTATATCAGAAGAACTTAATGCTGTAAATTTAGCTGATCTTCTAAAACATAAATCCTAATTCAAATTTAACCATATTTTATTATGTCAAATGCATTTTTTAAAGTTCCAACTGCGGTAAACGAACCCGTAAAATCCTATGCTCCTGGCTCATCTGAACGCAAAAGCGTAAAAGCAGCTCTTGCAAGTTTGAAAAGTACACAAGTGGATATTCCTATGTTTATAGGTGGTAAAAAGGTTTTTACAAATAATAAAAAAAGTATACACCCACCACATGAGTTAAGTCATACTTTGGGTACATATTCCGTAGGTACGCAAGACCATGTGAAACAAGCCATTGATGCTGCACTTGCTGCTAAAGAACAATGGGCCAACATGCCATGGCAAGATAGGGCTGCAATATTCTTAAAAGCTGCTGATCTTCTAGCTGGGCCATATCGAGCCACTATGAATGCAGCTACAATGCTTGGTCAGTCAAAAAATATTTATCAAGCAGAAATAGATGCCGTTTGCGAATTGGTAGATTTCTTTAAGTTTAATGTGCAATACATGACAGAAATGTATGCTCAGCAACCTGAAAGCGCACCGGGCATATGGAATAGATTGGAATATAGACCATTAGAAGGTTTTATATTTGCACTTACACCTTTCAATTTTACATCCATCGCAGCCAATCTTTGTGGCGCTCCAGCTATGTTGGGCAATACTGTAGTTTGGAAGCCATCAGAAACGCAGATCTATTCCGCTGCTGTAATCATGGAGATATATGAAGCTGCAGGACTTCCACCAGGCGTAATTAATTTAGTTTTTGTAGATGGTCCAAGTGCAGGTGATGTCATATTTAATCATCCAGATTTTGCAGGCATACATTTTACCGGTAGTACAGGCGTTTTCCAAAGAATATGGAAAACCATAGGTGAAAATATCAATAAATATAAGACCTATCCTAGGCTAGTAGGAGAGACTGGTGGTAAAGATTTTGTGGTAGCACATGGTTCTTCCAATGCAAAAGAAGTAGCTGTGGCCTTATCAAGAGGCGCATTCGAATACCAAGGACAAAAATGTTCAGCAGCTTCTAGGGCATATATTGCAAAATCTATTTGGCAGGACGTAAAAGCACATTTGCAACAAGATTTGAATGATTTCAAAATGGGAAGTCCAGAAGATTTTACCAATTTTATCAATGCAGTAATCGACGAAAGAGCGTTTGATAAGATTACTTCCTATATCGCGAATGCAAAAAATGACCCTAGTGTGGAGATTGTTGCAGGTGGTGGTTTTGACAAATCAAAAGGGTACTTTATAGAACCAACAGTCATACTTGCTAGTGACCCTAATTATGTAACCATGTGTGACGAATTATTTGGTCCAGTATTGACTATTTATGTGTATGAAGATGACAAATATGAAGAAACCTTGGAGCTTGTAGACAGAACTAGTCCATATGCATTGACAGGTGCTATATTTTCTAAAGATAGATATGCATTAGGTATTGCTGTAGAAAAATTAAAAAATGCTGCGGGGAATTTTTATATAAACGACAAACCTACGGGTGCAGTAGTAGGTCAGCAGCCTTTCGGTGGAGCAAGAGCATCAGGAACCAATGACAAAGCTGGATCAATTTTGAATTTGTTTAGATGGGTCTCAGCTCGTACTATTAAAGAGAATTTTGTACCTCCTACAGATTTTAGGTATCCATTTTTGCAAGAAGATTGATCAATAATCATAAAAAAGACTCGATAACGACATTATCGGGTCTTTTTTTATAATTTAGGTTTCTATCAAAATACTTTTGGACTTTATTTTGTTATATGTTTATATAGTATTTTCTAAATAAATTAGATATGAAAAGTTTTAAAGTTTTTGGATTTCTTGTCTTATTTTCTGCAATAGGTTTGTTAAGTTGTGACAAAGATGATCCAAAAGTACCTGAACAAAAAGGTGATCTTAATATTAGGTTTAAACTAAAATATGGAGACCAACCATTAGAAATGTTTAAGGAATACAGTTATCCTGTAACCAATGAAAAATTAATGTTTACTCGGCTTTCTTTTTTTATTTCGGACATAACATTACGTTCTTCAGAAGGAGATATTAAATTAAAAGACATTGACTATCTTGATTTGACACAAGCACACACTGACCCTGTGGCTTCAAATGGATTAGAGTATAAACTTTCAGGTATTTTAGCAAAAAATTATACATCACTTGATTTTGGTATTGGTGTACCTAAAGTTTCAAATGCCTTACAACCAAAGGATTATCCGGCTGGACATATATTAAGTAGTAGTGCAGAGTATTGGACTAGTTGGAAAAGTTATATATTTTTTAGACCTGAAGGTTTTATAAAGTTAGATGGACAAGATAAACCAGAATCGTCATTTGCACTACATTTGGGGGCAGACGATGCTTACAGATCATTTAGCATCAATAAGTCCATTTCAATTACTGAGAATGGTGTAACTAATTTGGATATTGAAATTGATATGAAAAAGTTTTTTGATGGAAAAACATTATATGATATCCATGATACGCAACAAATTCATTCATTATTCCAAGTGCCTTTAATGATTACATTGGCTGATAATTTACAAGTGGCAGTTAAGTAAAGGTAGGGTTAAAAGGTTTTATTCCATTTTTCTTTTTTTCTTTTTTGAATTCAATAAAATTATTTCTACTTTGCCACTTCATTTAAGAAATTTGGGCAAAAAAGAAATATGAGTAGAAAAATAAAAATGGGCATGGTCGGTGGCGGCCAAGGTGCATTCATAGGTGGTGTACACAGAATGGCTGCTGCATTAGATGGTCAGATAGAATTAGTGGCAGGTGCTTTCAGTAGTGATGCTGAGAAGTCAAAACGTTCTGGTGAAGATCTTTTTATAAATCCATCAAGGGTCTACCAATCTTACGAAGAGATGATTTTAACAGAAAAATCATTGCCTGAAAGTGAAAGAATAGATTTAGTTTCTATTGTTACACCCAATCATGTTCACTTTGGTCCATCAAAAATGGCCATTGAAAATGGATTTCATGTAGTTTGTGACAAACCCTTAAGTTATAATTTAGAAGAAGCTTACGAACTCCAAAAAGTGGTGAAAAATTCTGACAGAATCTTTGCTTTGACCCACAATTACACTGGCTACCCAATGGTCAAACAAGCTAAACAAATGGTCAAACATGGCGATTTGGGCAATATTAGAAAAGTAGTGGTAGAATATCCGCAAGGTTGGCTGTCTACCTTGCTAGAAGCATCAGAAAATAAACAAGCGTCCTGGCGAACAGATCCTACCAAGTCTGGTATTGCAGGTGCGATGGGAGACATAGGCACTCATGCTGAGAATCTCGCTGAATACATCACTGGATTGAAAATCAGTGAATTGTGCGCTGATATAAGTACATTAGTTCCGGGTCGTTTGTTGGATGATGATGGCAATGTCTTGTTGAGATTTGACAATGGTGCACGTGGTATTCTTTACGCATCTCAGATTTCAGCAGGAGAAGAAAATAATCTTCGTATCCGTGTATATGGCGAAAAAGGTGGCTTCGAGTGGTCGCAAATGGAACCAAATACACTGACTGTAAGATGGGCAGACAGACCGGTAGAAGTGTACCGAACGGGTAGTTACAATCTTTATCCCGAAACCTTAGCACATGCACGTATTCCAGCGGGTCATCCAGAAGGGTATCTTGAAGCTTTTGCCAATATTTATAGAAATGTAGCAAAATGCATTCAAGCGAGATTAGATGGCAAAGAAGTAGAAACGATGTACACTGATTTTCCTGGCATCGATGATGGTGTCAGAGGAATGGAATTTATCTATAAAGTCATAGAATCTGGTAAAAGTGAACAAAAGTGGGTAACTTTGTAATAACTTAAAATGAAAAATATTGTAACTTTATTCTTAACTATTGTTTGTGGGATTTCTTTATTAGCTCAAGATAAAATTATTTTAAAAACTGGAGAAACAATAAATGGCAGAATAATACAGAAAAGTGATTCCCTCATAGTTATAAAAACTAAAAGGGTAATTAATTCGGAAAATGTAGATGTAGAGTTGGTTTTCTATAATACGAGAATAAAACAAGTTTTGCAGGCTTCCAATAGAAAAGATGGGGATAAAGTTAATATAAAACTTGTTGGAGGAAAAAACATATATGGTAGACTGATCGATGAAAATCTTGACGATATTGTAATCGTTGGCATTAGAGGGTCGGACATTGATACACTGATTTTAAAGAAAAGACAAATAGAGAATATTAAATTTATTAGAACAAGAGCAGCATTTGTGGATATTGGTTTTTTAAGAGGAGGGGCATTGATAGGTGCGGAATTAGAATTGGTTATAAATCAAAAGATGACGTTGTTTTTGGGAAGTGGCTATAAAGGTTATTCTGGTGGCTTAAATATTTATTTTAATGATGATCTTAGTGGATTTGGATTAAAATCAGCTTATGTTCATCAAGGTTTTGGAAATTCTTATGCTGGTTCACTTTTTACAAATGGTTTTACATATAAATCTGATCCAGGACTTACTTTGGATTTAGGAATAGCTTACGTCTCTGATACAGGTAATTACAATTACGGTGGGCGCAAAATTATTTTATCATATGGAATTGGTTTGAGATTTTAATATTGTAGAAGAATATTCAATATTTAGGTAATAGCATAAATTTTATTTTTATGTCAAATTGCATCTTTATTTTAACATTAAATATAACCTTAGTTTATGAAAACAATAAAAGGACCTGGTATATTTTTAGCGCAGTTTATGGGTGATGAAGCGCCTTATAATTCATTAGAATCCATCTGCCAATGGGTGGCGTCGCTCGGCTACAAAGGAGTGCAAATTCCTACATGGGATGCACGACTTATTAATTTAGATTTGGCTGCTGAAAGTCAAACATACTGTGATGAACTCAAAGGCAAAATCAATAGTTATGGTCTAGAAATCACGGAACTCAGTACACACTTACAAGGTCAATTGGTCGCTGTTCATCCGGCTTATGACCTTATGTTTGATAATTTTGCTCCTGACGAACTGAAAGGCAAACATCAAGAACGAACAGAATGGGCCAAAAAACAAGTCAGAAATGCAGGTAAAGCGAGCCAAAGATTAGGCCTAAAATCTCATGCTACGTTTTCTGGAGCTTTGCTTTGGCATACGATGAATCCTTGGCCACAACGTCCTCCTGGTTTGGTAGATCTTGGTTTTAAGGAATTGGCAGATAGATGGTTGCCTATTTTAAATCATTTTGATGAGTGTGGCGTAGATGTTTGTTATGAAGTGCATCCAGGTGAAGACTTACATGATGGTCTCAGCTACGAACGTTTTCTAGAAAAAGTAAACAATCATCCAAGAGCTTGCTTATTGTTCGATCCGAGCCATTTTGTCTTGCAACAGCTTGATTATCTTCAGTATATAGATTTTTATCACGAGCGTATCCGAGCTTTTCACGTCAAAGATGCAGAGTTTAATGCGACAGGTAAATGTGGCGTGTATGGTGGATATGCAGACTGGAAGGATAGGGCAGGGCGATTCAGATCACCAGGAGATGGACAAGTGGATTTCAAAGGCATCTTTAGTAAATTATCACAATACGGATACGACGGTTGGGCAGTCATGGAGTGGGAATGTTGCATCAAGTCGGCAGCCCAAGGTGCAAAAGAAGGCGCACCTTTTATCCAAAGCCACATCATAGAAGTAACTGAAAAAGCATTTGATGATTTTGCGGGTGCAGAAGTTGATGAAGGATTTTTGAGGAAGATTTTGGGGTTGTGAGATGTGATAAGCAAAATCCCTTATAATTAATAATATTAGCGAATAAGCTAATAAATGAAAATATTAGCGAATAAGCTAATAAATAGAAATATTAGCGAATATGCTAATAATTTGCAAGATAAGTTGTACATTTGTACACAAATTTAATGTTATGATAGGAATATTAACTGGTGATGTCATCCATTCAGAGCAATTCCCGGAAGATAAATGGTTAGTTCCATTACAATCCTTTCTAAAAGCAATAGGCGACTCTCCTGCTGATTGGGCCATATATAGAGGAGATGAGTTCCAAATAAAAATGGATGATCCTAGCCAAGCTTTCATCAGAGCTTTGGAAATCAAAGCTCTGATGAAAAAAAATAAAAATTTGGATGTACGGTTAAGTATTGGTATTGGGGAAGCAGATGTTTTGAGAGGAAAGATTTTGGAGTCCAATGGCCCTGTATTTTTAAGATCTGGCAGAGGACTTGATGAGTTGAAAAAAAGTAAAGTTACGATGTCAATCTCTACAGGTAATGAACTGATGGACAGCGAATTGAACTTGTATCTGAAGTTGGCATTATTTGGAATCATAGACTCTTGGACCGTGGCATCTGCAGAAATGG
This sequence comes from Saprospiraceae bacterium, assembly GCA_035299145.1. GTDB lineage: Bacteria > Bacteroidota > Bacteroidia > Chitinophagales > Saprospiraceae > OLB9. The sequence goes on along the minus strand of DATGWZ010000012.1, from coordinate 27,543 downwards.
TCAGTATCATGCTCCAAAATCAAGGTGTACCGCAAGAAGATATTTCAAGAAAAACAGGCATAGCGCAGTCAGCCATCTCCCAAAGATTAAAGAGAGCAAATTTTGAAGTTTTGATGGATTTGAATAGTATGTTTGTCAAAAAAATAAAAACTTTGCAATGATACTATTGATTACCAAAATGATTTTGGCTCATTTTATGGGCGATTTTTATTTGCAACCATCATCGTGGGTTCAGGATAAGGAGTTGAAAAAACACAAAAGTATTTATCTGTACCTACATTCTGTGATTCATGGTCTATTGGTTTGGGTTTTACTATGGGATTGGAATGCTTGGAAAATTGGTCTGGCATTAGCAATTGTTCACTTTGTGATAGATTTGCAAAAACTAATATTTCAGAAAGATGCTACAAAAAGAAATTGGTTTTTTATAGATCAACTGCTATACATCGTTACTATAATATTGATCGCTAACGTATATCAAAATGGCTATATAACGGTAGATATAGCGGCATTGCTCCAAAGCAAAAACATCGTATTTGTAACAGGTTATGTGATTTTGACACTTCCCATGTCTATCATCATTCAAAAAGTGCTTATGCCTTGGTCAGATCTCATCGGTGAAGCCGATGATGATTCACTACTCAATGCTGGTAAATACATTGGTATATTGGAGCGATCCTTTGTTTTTGTGTTTATCTTAGCGAATCGTTGGGAAGCGGTAGGTTTTTTATTGGCAGCAAAATCAGTATTCCGATTTGGTGATCTCAAGGAATCCAAAGATAGAAAACTGACGGAATATATCTTATTAGGTACGCTTTTGAGCTTCGGAATCGCCATTGTGATGTCTATGTTAACCATTTATCTAGCCAATTTAATTTAATAATTATGTATTTAAATGTAAAGTTTCAATTAGCAATCTTCTTAAGTCTAGTTTCTATTACCATTGGTTCTGCACAAGTCGTGAAAGGGAAGCTAAATGAAAAAAATAGTTATGAAGATTTAGTTATATTTACAACAATTGAATTTAAAGATGAAAATGGAAATAAGATTCAAACTACTTCTGATTTTAATGGAGAATACCGAATTTTTCTTAAGAATACGGGAAGTTATAAAGTTTCAGTCATAGATCCAACAAAATATTATACTTTAGATACAATAATAATGGTGAAAAATGACACTTTACAACATGTCAATTTTTCAATTTCGGTTGATACGGTGAAAATTTTAAGTTTACCTTTCACCATTACCGAAAAACCATACCAATCAGGAGATCTCACCATGACCCAAAGTCAGTATAAAATAATGCCGGCATCATTCCAAGATCCTGCTCGAATATTGATAAAGTATCCTGGATTCTCTACGCCAAATGATGGGGCAAATGCCATTATCTTCCGTGGCATGCCTCCAGAATCTGCTCGTTGGCAACTTTTCGGAGCGGACATTGTCAATCCCAATCACTTGTCCAATGCTGGTACTGCCAATGATCTTGCCACAGGAAATGCTGGTGGTGTTAATGCGCTGAGCGGATCGGTACTTGATTATTACCACTTTGAAGCCAATCCTGCGGATGTATCCTACGCGGATGTTATGTCGGGTGTCTCCAATATGAAAATGGCACCCAAAATCAGACCTTTTGTGGATATCAATCTCATCGGATTAGAAGCTGGTTTAGGCCTGAGTCGTGGTAATAAAAATGTGTATGCATCCTATAGGTATAGTTTTGTAGGGTTGCTGGATAAATTGGGTGTTAATTTTGGAAATGAAAAAATCGGTTATCAGGATCTGAGTTTATATGCAGATATGATCAAAAACGACCACCATAGTCTCAAGTTATTTGCAACACTTGGCAATAGTAGCAATATATTTTCTGCAGTAAGTAGGGGAGACAGTTTGACAAGGTTTAAAGATATTCAAAACATCACCTACAAAAGTGAGATGGTCATGGCTGGTGTCCAATATACTTACGAAAAAGCAAAGAGATATTTTCAAAGTACATTGGTATCTTCAGGTAGGAACGATAGTCGTGAAGAGTTTACCGATGATTTTTATGCGGATAGTTTAGGGTTATATTTGGCAACTGATCAAAAAGTCAGGGAGCGACTCCTTTCATGGCATAATCAATATGTTGTGGATTACTCGGGAGCCAAAGTGACACTCGGATTGCGTACAAATTTAAAAGAAGATGGTCGTATTGTCAATGGATTGGATAAGCCTGTATTAAGTATTTATCCTTACATTCAATACAAAAGTGATCCTTACAAAACTTTTCAATATCATGTAGGTCTAGGTAGTTTATATGATAGTCGGACTGATGAATTAACTGCAGAGCCATCAGCAGGAGCAAAATATAATGTATCGAAAAATGCATCTATTAACTTGGATTATAGGTTATCATCTTTTCAAGATTTTACTGTGGGAAGTTTTAGCGAGAAGACCTACGATAGGAAAAGAATCAAAGCACATAATCTACAATCTGGTATCCAATACACAAACAATTATCTTCAATTGCGTGGTGCTGTATTTTTGCACCAATTTTGGGATATTTCGACTTTTCGACCAGATTTTCGAACTTTTGTAGGTCATTTTACACCATTTAATGGAGGTAATTTGGGATATGATCAAGTGTTTGGATTGATGAGTATTATTCCCAATGGTGCTTCAGGGGCCAAAGTATTTGGAAGCGAACTCTATTTTGAAAATACATCATTTATTAAAGGGAATGCATTGTATTATGGCGTGAATCTAAGTATTTTTGATAGTAAATATGCATTAAATGATGCTCCCGAAAGTAGTTATAATGGTAGGTATAATTTTGGCTATACTAGCAATGTAAATGTAAGTTATACCATGGATGTCTCAAAATCTGGCAAAAACAGAAGTCTAATTTTCAGTCTGTCCAATCATCTTCGTGGAGCACTACGAGAACAGTCTCTAAATTCTATAAATGAAAACGTTACTACACTTTATAATACACATTCTCCTTATGACAAAACCTTCAGACCTTACCAAAGAATAGATTTTAGAATTGTCTATAACAAACATAAATCTGGAAGTAAAAAGACACATAGATGGTCGCTCGATATTCAAAACGTACTTAATCGTGAAAACGATGGATTTAGATATTATGACGCTTTATTAAATAAGACCTTGATTCAGAAACAATTAGGTTTGGTGCCAGTTTTGAGTTATCGAATAGAGTGGTAGTTTGTGTAAGAGATCTTAGTAGATAAACGGAACCGCTTTCAAATCTAATGATAGCGGTTCCGTTCATTTTATTATTTAATCAATGCAATACCTACAGAAAAAGTAATAGCATCAGGCGTTTCTTTAAATAAAGATTTTTTGTTGCCGTAGTAAATGTGGTCACCTACTGATCTAAATGCTTTGTCATACTTGACATCAAAACTAAATCTATCGATGTCATAACCAATTGATCCACTAAAACCATAGCTGATGGCACGCATTTTCTCATTATAACTATCCATCTTTGTCATATCAGACGTATGGTGGGCAAGAATATGTGCAACAGGACCTACTCCTAATCGGAAACCACTATGTGTTAAACCTGCCATTACTTGGATATCTACATAACCAAATTTTTCTTGCATTTTTGACACTGGCGTATCATTATTGGTATATGACTTTACATCATAATCTACGCCATAAGTGGAGTATAAAGCATTTCCTTCTACAAATAACCACCCAAATTTCTTTTGACCGAATAGACCTAAAGAATACTGTTGTGTTAGATTATTTATTTTTACTTCATAAATAGCTTCATTGTTGCTGTTTCCAGCATATGTTATTTCTGAGTTTCCTAACATTAGACTTGTTCCGAATTTTACACCGAATCTAGGCGCGGATTTTAATGGTTCCAGAACTGTTACTTGAGCAAACGACTGTAGGCTGATAAAACATACCAATAATGGCAAAAAAAGATTTTTCATTTTAAATAAGATTTAAAGGTTATATCTGAGTTTGATGATTAAATTTTTACTCAGATGTTATAAAATTGTAAATACACTTTAGATATCGAAAATAATATGCCAATAATGTATAAAAATTTAATGTTGACTTTAAATGATAAACGCTTATTATTTCTGTTTATTGTATAGTTGTAGTATATAATTTTAAAAATATTAAAATAACAGTTTGTTAACGAAATTATATTCTGATAACATAAAATTTATAATGATTGTTAATCCATTCGAAAATGAATCGAAGTGTAAGGTATTGGACAAAATAATATTCCGTCTCTGCCCCAATTCTTGGTAGAGTTGAAAATTTAATTTAGAAAATCAGGTGATAGTTAGTAAAAGAAATTACTACTTAGTTATGACTATTTTATAATTGCAAATGCTACAGAAAGAGATAGAGCATCAGGTGTTTCTAGGAATAAAGATTTTTTGTCACCGTAATATATATGATCGCCTACGGTCCTGAAAGCTTTGTCATACTTTAAGTCAAAACAAAATCTACCAATATCGTATCCTAGTGCGCCACTAAATCCATAACTCGTTTTTCTTAGATTTTGGTTGTAGTTTTCTAAATTTGCTAATTCAGAATTGTGATTTGCTAAAATATGCATCACAGGCCCAACAGATATTCTGAAGCCATGGCTAGTAAGTCCACCCATAACTTGTAAATCTACATATCCGAATTTTTCAGTTAGTTGAAAAGATGGCCCTTCTTCGGTTACAAATGATGTCACATCGAAAACCATTCCGTAACTTGAGTACAAAACACTCCCTTCTGCATATAACCAACCAAATTTTTTCTGCCCAAAAAGACCGAATGATATTTGTGGAAGGGTACGATTGAGTTGGATTTGGTGTATAACATAATTATCTTCTTTATTTCCTACTTCCGTCAATTCTGATCTAGCTAGTATTGCACCACCTACAAGCTTGATACCATATTTTGAGCCAAATTTCTCTTTTTGTTTTTTAGAATATTGCGCATCTACTTGAACAAAACACAAGATCATAAACAGGGCAAAAAATAATTTTTTCATTTATATTTATTTTTTAAAGTATAATAAATCGAAAACTTGAATTATATACAATTGAGTAACAAATTAGAATAAAGATGGGAAACGTTAAATTATCACAAATATACACCAAATAAACACATAAGGTTTAAAATTATTGTCTAAAATAAGCATATATTTCAACTTTTGTCATATGAGGTACAAAATATTTAACTTTTTCAAACCTTTAGAACAAGAATTTACAAAATCCATTACTCAATTCATTTTATGTTTAGAATATTATTTTGATTATTTTCAAATTACTGTTTGCTTTGTGTACTTAATGTCAACTAGAAAAAATGATCTTTAGTAAAGTGGGAGACTATTTTTTGTTCCATTCTGAATGTATAAATGATTTTTTCGTTTTCTTTTTTCAATATTTTTGAGATATACGACCTGAATATATGGTGGAATCTTTTTAAGTATCTTACCTTTGTGTTTAATATATGTAGACCATTTATGCTTATTTATGATAACAAATAATCTAAAATACGATTTGAGAGGCGTCTCTGCATCAAAAGATGAAGTGCATGCAGCAATAAAAAATCTTGATAAAGGTGTTTTCCCTAATGCCTTTTGCAAAATTATACCTGATATAGTGGTAGGCGATGAAAATTATTGCAATATCATGCATGCAGATACAGCAGGAACAAAAACAAGTTTGGCCTATATTTATTGGAAAGAAACGGGTGATTTGTCTGTATGGAAAGGTATTGTAGAAGATGCCATTGCAATGAATCTTGATGATATGGGCTGTGTAGGATGTCTTGAGAATATTGTTGTTTCATCCACCATTGGGCGTAATAAAAGTATTATACCAGGAGATGTCATTTCTACTATTATAAATTATGCACAGGAGTATATAGATAAGCTTGGCAAACACGGGATTAGTATCGCACTAGCGGGTGGTGAGACAGCTGATGTAGGTGACATTGTGAGAACTATCGACGTGGGTTACACGGCATTTGCTAGGATGAAAAGGTCAGAAGTCATAGACATCAATATTCAACCAGGTGATTTTATTGTTGGGTTTAGCTCATCGGGGCAGGCTACCTACGAGGATCATTATAATGGTGGAATGGGAAGTAATGGTCTTACATCTTCCCGTCATGATGTATTCAATAAAGCTTATGCAAGCAGATATCCAGAATCTTTTAATAACTTCATCCCACTAGATGTAGTTTATTCAGGTAGCAAAGAATTGACAGATACTATACGAATCGGAGAAGAACTTATTAATATTGGGAAGCTTGTTTTATCTCCAACTAGGACATATTTGCCAGTATTGAAACCAATAGTAGATAAATATCGAACACAAGTAAATGGCATCGTTCACTGTAGTGGTGGAGGCCAAACAAAAGTAAGCAAGTTTATGGACAAAAACATTCGAATAGTCAAAGACAATATGTTTGAAATCCCACCATTGTTTAATTTAATAAGAGAAGAATCAGGTCTTAGCTTGCGTGAGATGTACCAAGTATTTAATATGGGCCATAGATTAGAGTGTTATGTACCGAATATTAATGTGGCAGAAGAAATCATAAAAATATCTCAATCGTTCAATATTGATGCTAAAATCATTGGTAGGGTAGAGTCATCCGATATTCCACAAATTTTGATAAAAAGTGGAGGTGAAGAGATTTTATTCGACTATTAATTGTTTAGTTTTGAATAAATAGATTTATCTTTTTCAATTTTATAATCAAAAAACTTTATTTTTGGTTTAGATAAAACTGAAAGTATGACAAGTAATACCATTTCGACCCCATCGAAATACTCAGATAAGTATAAAAAGCGGGCAACTCAAAAGAGTTATGCTCTTGATATTTACTTTCAACGTGAAGACAGATCGACGAACAAAAATGAATTCTATGATGGAAAAATTGTAAAAATGGCAGGAGCAACATTCATTCACAATAAAATTGCAACAAATATATTAACCGAAATAAGTATTAGGCTTAAAGGGTTAGATAAAAAGTTTACAGCAGTAAACAGCGATCAAAAAATATGGATAGCCCAAACTAAATCTGTTTTATATCCCGATGCATTAGTAATAAGTGGACAACCGGAATTTTATAAAAATAGAAAAGATACAATTACTAACCCATTAGTAATTGTAGATGTTTTATCACCAAGAACTATGTCTACAGATTTGTTCGAGAAATTTGGACTTTACCAGAATATTCCTTCATTCATGGAATATATTATCATTTCCCAATCAAATTTTGGTGTGGAAAAGTGGCTTAAAATTGCAGAAAATACTTGGCAAAAAACAGAGTACAAAGACATTACTGATGTACTTCAAATAGCATCTGTTGGTATTGAATTTCCACTTTCTGATGTTTATTATGACATTCAATTCGAATAAACTATACTAGCTTTTGTTTTTACCAAACAGTTTTCAGGTTTTTGATTTCCTGATGTCTTTCGATACCCAAATTTATAAGTTTATCTAATAATTCACTGTAAGGAATACCACTTGCTTCCCACAGTTTTGGATACATGCTTATACTAGTGAAACCAGGCAAAGTATTTATTTCATTCAGAATAATAGTATTGTCTTCCTTTAGAAAAAAATCTACCCTAGACAGTCCTTCCGCGCCGATACATGTGTAAGCTTTTATGGCTGTCTCTTGAATATATGTGCTAAGTTTTTCTTCCATAGGTACAGGTAACATCAATTTTGCTCCCGTAGTACTTATATATTTTGCATCATAAGAATAAAACTTGTCAGTAGGCACTATACCGCCAATTACAGAAGCTTTAGGGTTACTATTACCAAGAATGGCGCATTCTACTTCAATTCCAACTACTGCTTCTTCTACCAATAACTTCCTGTCATAATTTAATGCATCTTCAATGGCAGCTACAAACTCATTCGCGTTAGTCACCTTGTGCACACCAACGGATGAACCAGCATTTGCGGGTTTTACAAACATTACTTCTCCTAACTCATTTACCAAATCGTCGTAAGTGACTTCTGATTTATTTGAAGATGTTACAATAACAAATTTTGCAATTGGAATTCCAGCATCTCTCCACAATCTTTTAGCAATATCCTTATCCATGCCCACTGCTGAAGCCAATAAATCAACACCTACGAAAGCAACGTTTACAGATCTGAACAAACCTTGGACAATGCCATCTTCGCCATAGGCGCCGTGTAATGCAGGGAAAACTATATCAATTTGGCATAACGTTTTATTGCTTTCTTTTGCATGAAGGTAAGTATTTATTCCATCTGTATCAAGATAAACTTGATTACTTGATGGCTTCAGACATATATTTTTATTATCATCAGCATGGTCCAGAAAATCTTCACTTTCGTATAAAAACCACTTACCATTTTTGTCAATTCCTATAATAGAAACATTGTATTTTTCTTTATTTAGTGCTTGGATAATACTTCGCCCTGATCTTAGTGAGATTTCATGCTCTGTAGATTTTCCTCCTATTAAAATGGCTAAATTTAGTCTTGACATGGATTTGAATATTTGATATTGTTAAATATTGTAAAGCAAAATAAAGGTTCTTCAGAATATTTTATTGTCCAAAAAGAAAATAAATAGTTCAAAACACAAAGTTAATATTTCGATCTAATACTTAATTACAAATTACAATAAAATTTAATATTTATAAAATTGATTAGGTATATATTACCTATATAATAAATATCGTATGTATATTTACGCTTTAAAATGAAAACAAAATGTTTTCGCTGTGCTTCCTTTTAAATTAAAATGAGTTTTTAAACAAAATATTATGGCAAAGATTCTTATTGTAGATGATGATAAGAGCATCAGAAAGACCCTCAGAGATATACTTGAATTCGAGAAGTATGAGATAGACGAAGCATCCGATGGTTTAGATTGTATCGTAAAAATCAAACAAAATCAGTATGATGTTATCATTCTTGATGTGAAAATGCCAAGAATGGATGGAATGGAAGCCATTGAAAAAATTCAAAATATCTCACCTGATACGCCTGTTGTAATGATCTCAGGTCATGGTAATATTGACACAGCGGTAGAAGCAGTCAAAAAAGGAGCTTTTGATTTTATTCAGAAGCCACCAGATCTTAATAGACTTTTGATAACCTTGCGTAATGCTCTAGATAAGTCATCTCTTATTACAGAGAAAAAAGTATTGCAAAGAAAAGTTGGTGGTGCAAAAGTCCAAGAAATAATAGGCGACTCTGATGGAATATCTTTGATCAAATCGACTATCGAAAAAGTAGCACCTACGGATGCTAGAGTTCTAGTAAATGGTCAGAATGGTACAGGTAAAGAGTTGGTAGCCAGATGGATACATCAATATAGTAAACGAAAGGATTATCCTATTGTGGAAGTTAATTGCGCAGCTATTCCTTCTGAACTGATAGAAAGTGAACTGTTTGGTCACGAAAAAGGGTCTTTTACTTCAGCGATTAAACAACGATTGGGCAAATTTGAGCAAGCTCATGGTGGGACGCTATTCCTAGATGAAATTGGGGATATGAGTTTGTCTGCACAAGCTAAGGTTTTGCGTGCTTTACAAGAAAATAAAATCACAAGAGTAGGTGGCGAAAAAGATCTTTCAGTAGACGTGCGAGTCATAGCAGCAACCAATAAAGATCTAAGAGCTGAGATCGCAAAAGGTAATTTCAGAGAAGATTTGTATCATAGACTAGCCGTTATAATTATCAAAGTACCATCTCTTAATGAGAGGACAGAAGATATTCCTGATTTAGTTGAGCATTTTATTGGAGTTGTTTGTGATGAATACAATATCCCACATAAAAAAATAGAACCTTCAGCAATTAAATTATTGCAAAAAGTAAATTGGACTGGAAACATCCGCGAGCTTCGCAATGTTGTAGAGAGGCTTATTATACTTTCTGGGACATCTATTTCAGGTAAAGATGTGGAGAATTTTGTTCATAGTGCAGCGCATTCTAGCAATGCCATGCAAGCATTATTTGATCAATTTGATGATTTCAATTCTTTTAGCAAGTATTTGAAAGCAGAATACGAAAAATATAAAGGAGAATTGGTGTAATTTTCCTTTTCAATTTTGATAAATAAAAGTAAATGCCTGCCTTGTAACCACATAGGCAGGTATTTTTTTCACAAATAAAATGTAAAATTATGAGCGAACAATCTAAAGGACCTAGCGATCACGAGCATAAGAATATGCAAAAATGGAGTGAAATCAAGGGTGAAAACTCTTGGACAATGTTTAAAGTTATTGCCGAATTTGTTGATGGTTTTGAAATTATGAACCGTCTTGCTCCTTGCATTTCCATTTTCGGGTCAGCACGTACCAAGCCAGATGACAAGTATTATCAATTGGCAACCGATATTGCTGCTAAATTTATAGATGAAGGATTTGGTGTCATCACCGGTGGTGGACCAGGTATCATGGAAGCTGCAAATAAAGGAGCTTATCTACAAGGTGGACTTTCTGTTGGACTGAATATTGACTTACCATTTGAGCAGTTTAACAATCCTTACATAGAAGCAAAAAACACACTCCATCATCGTTACTTTTTTGTAAGAAAGGTCATGTTTGTAAAGTATGCACAAGCATTTGTGGTTTGTCCAGGTGGATTTGGTACACTCGATGAATTATTTGAAGTATTAACACTAATCCAAACCAATAAAATATCACCTGTTCCTGTTGTATTAGTTGGCACCGAATATTGGGGCGGCTTGAAACAGTGGATTATTGATGTCATGCTAAAACAATTCGGTAATATTTCTGAAAAAGATATTGATTTGATTCCAATCGTCGATGATCCAAATGAGGTCGTAGAAATCATCCGTAAGTTTTATGATGGGTCAGATCATATGCATTCTATCAAGCCAAATTACGAACTATAACTTTAATTTGATATTGTCATTACTAAAGTTTAAAAATTGAGTCTATTCCGAAATGATTTATAAATTAATAGTCATCTGTTTTGAACCAAATAAAGATGGTCAACGATGATCGTTATTAATGTCTTTTCGGAATAGACTTTTATTTGGTTTTATAAATCTAAATCAGATTTTGCTACTTTGTTTCCTGCATTATTTCAACTGCTTCTTCTTCCTTTTCTTCATCTTTCCCCAAATTTTTATTAAGATTTATTAAGTCATGAAATCTTATAAAATCATACTCTCTAAATATTTTAATCTTAGTAGCATATGCTGTGAATTCTGGTAATTCTAATTGTTCAGGCAATTGATCTGAAATTCCATAATCCCACTTTTTAGGAATCAAAAGGTCATTTACTTTTTTAACATATCCTATGTATAACAAAGTATCCACCATAACGAAATTCATTTTGAAAGCAGTGGAATCTTCTTTCCTTAACCCTTCAGGAATGTTTTTTTGGGCATCTCTTAAATCCGAACCATACGCTACTTCTTCAATGTAATAGTATTGTCTAGTTGGGTTTAGGATATATTCATCTTGCTTCCCTAGTATAAAATCACCTACCAAAGTATCTGCTATATATACAGTTGCGCTATCATTGGAGAAGATGATTTTTTCTTGTCCCCATGCTTCCACAGAAGTGGTGAACCCATTTTTAAATTTTATATTTATTCCTTTTGGTGTTGGATTATCGATTATTACAGTTCTTTTATCTGATCCGCATGAAGATAGTACGATGATAAAAATGAAAACGAAAACTACATTGATTTTGTACATAATTTGTTGGTTTTAAGTTTTATAAATGATAAATAATTTTGATGAATAAATAATGATTCTATGCAATTCTATTGATCATAAAACCTATAATAATTTTATTTTAGTATGTTTTTTTACTTCATACCTTGCAATATCATTTCAGATATATCCATTACCATTACATCATCTTGTTTGTCTTTTGCCTTCATACCATCAGTTATCATCGTAATGCAGAATGGACAGTTTGCTGCCACGATAGACGCATTCGTGGAGATGGCTTCTTCAGCTCTCTCTATGTTGATACGTTTGTCTCCTGCTTCATCTTCTTTAAACATTTGAGCACCACCTGCACCACAACAGAGACCTGTAGTCTTACATCTTTTCATCTCGACAAGATCACCATCTAGATGTTCTAAGACCTGTCTTGGAGCTTCATAGATGCCATTTATTCTACCAATGTAACAAGAATCGTGATAGGTGATCTTTTTTCCTTTGAATGAACCACCTTCCACTTTTAGTTTTCCTGTATTCAAAAGCTCTTGTAAGAATTGAGTGTGATGTACGACTTCATAGTTGCCACCTAATTCTGGATACTCGTTTTTTAGTGTATTGAAACAATGTGGACAAGCTGTGACGATCTTTTTTACACCATACATATTGAGTGTCTGGATGTTTTGGAGCGCCAGCATTTGGAAGATAAATTCATTTCCCGCTCGTCTCGCAGGATCGCCTGTACAAGCTTCTTCATTACCCAATATAGCAAACGAGACACCTGCTTTATCCAATAATTGCGAAAAAGCCTTAGTTACTCGTTGAGCTCGTGCATCAAAACTGCCTGCGCATCCTACCCAAAATAATACTTCAACTTCTATGCCTGATGCCGTCGTTTCGGCCATTGTTTTTATGGTCATGTGATCGTGATTTTATAAAAGAAAATAAGATTTGTTATTTATATTCATTTTTATGGCTTTTACTTTTCCATATTGTCTTTACATATTTAGCAGAGGTAAAATCTTCGCCTTCAATCATAGAATTGCCTGAAATACCACCTATGAAGCCTAAAAGTTTACACTCACTATCATATACATCTGAAGCGTAATCGCAGCAACAAAAACTATTATCAAATAAATATACCTTTTTCCCTTTAAAATCAAACTCATCAACATTTGATTCAGAACAGCTTTCATGTTTTTCAAAATCATTTATTAGGACAGTAAGGCAATCAATATCTTTTTTTTGACAACTACTGAATGTTAAAATTGAAATAAGTACAAGAAGTAGAAACTGTTTCATTTATTTAAATTATAGAATACTTAGATTTATCACGCTTATTTAACTAAACTTCCTCCCTCCAAGCTTCCCGCTCCACAGGCATCTGCCACACACAACCACCATTTTCCATCGCTGTAAACATCGGTGTCCAATCTGCTGGTCCCGCTGACTCTGTCAATATTTCATAACGACGCATTTTAAGGATCGGCTCTAGCGGGTCGATCATGACGGGACATGCTTCTACACATGCATTACACGTAGTACACGCATGAAGCTCTTCCCTTGAGATGTAATCAAATAATGATTTTCCATCATCATAATTGGCTGCCGTTAGGGTCTTGACATCAGTGTTATCTTTTGATTTTGCGTATTTAAGGTCACCTGATGCTAAGTTATTGCCTACTTCGGTAGCTCTATCTCTGATGTCCATCATGATTTTTCGTGGTGATAGTTTTTTGCCAGTGAGATTTGCAGGACACACTGCAGAACATCTTCCACATTCGGTGCAAGTGTAAGCGTTCATGATATTGGTCCAGCTAAGATCAAAAATGTCTTTTGCACCAAATTCTGGCAACTCACCATCCGTACTTGGTGGTACATCGCTCTCTATACCCAACATCGATTTCACCTCATTCATGATTTCTGGCATGTTTTCCATTTTTCCACGTGAAGTGATCTTGCTGAAATATACATTCGGGAAAGCTAGGAATATGTGCAAATGTTTGGAATAGGGTAGGTAGATGATAAATCCGAACACCACCATCAAATGCAACCACCAACCTGCTCGCTCTAACAGTTGTAGGGTACTCATTTCAAATCCGCCAAAAACAGCAGGGCCAAACCAAGAAGAAATGGCCAATTTGCCAGTATCAGGATAATGTGTCGGGTCCAAAGTCTGAAGAACTGAGTCGGTACCATTCATCGTAAAAATTCCAGTAACTAAAAGAATTTCGGCAAAAAGAATAATATTAGCATCGAATTTTGGCCAACCATTCAATTCTGATTTTACAAGTCTTGGTACTTTGAGCATATTACGTCTGTAAAGAAATGCAAAGGTGGCGATCAATGCTAGAAAAGAAAGCACTTCTATTGTGCTGATTATCAACGTATAGAATCCACCCAAAAATGGCGCAAAAAAACGATGTACACCGAAAATGCCATCTATAAATATCTCTAGCAATTCTATTTGTGTAAAAAGAAATGCAACGTATATAAATAAGTGCAGTAATGCTGGAATCCAGTTTTTAAACATTTTTTGTTGGCCAAATGCTACTAAAAGAACATTTTTCCATCTCGTAGCAGTGTCTCCAGATATATCTTGAGCTTTGCCAAGTTGGACATTGTCATATATTTTTTTGAACTGTCTGAAGGCGATGTAAAACGTGATCGCCGACAATAAAATGAATAATATTTGTTGCATAATGATCGCTTAATTATATATTTCGATGCCAAAATACAAATTTATTCTTTTTTGCATACATTTGCATTCATATTTAAATCAAATCTAAAGTATGCAGGTATTAAATGATTATCAGATAAAGCAAAAGATACAGCGGTTGTCATATGAGATTCTGGAAAACAATCTTGACGAAGATGAGATTATTCTAGTAGGTATCAATAATAATGGTTATGGTTTTGCAAAGTTATTGTTTGAGTCACTAACAGCTATTTCTGACAAAAAAGTAGTTTTATCTAAGATCAAATTGAATCCTGCTCAACCATTAGATTTTCCAATAGAATCGGATTTAAATGAAACAGAATTGGTCAATAAATCTATTATTGTCATAGACGATGTAGCTAATACTGGTAGGACTATTTTCTACGCTTTTAAGGTTTTTATGAATATATTGGTGAAAAAAATAGAAGTTGCCGTCTTGGTAGATCGCAAACACAAGATGTTTCCTATTAAAGTAGATTATGTAGGGCTTTCATTGGCTACTACTGTACAAGAAAATATCAAAGCAGATTTAATAAAACCAACTGCCTTGAGCGTAACTTTAAATTAACTATAACATTTCAGGTAAAACAAAATCACTGTCAATTACGTATTTATAGTACGATAATTTATATATTAAAATTAAAGGATGAAGATTTTTATACTTTTTATATCTTTTTTGGCTAGTTTTCAACATTTGAATGCAGCAAACGTAGTTATTTTACCTGTTGCACCTACAAAAGATACCGTTACTTGGCTCATTCTCAATGATCTAGAGTACAAGGAAAAAGAACATAAAGAATACGGAACTGTATATTTGCCAGAATTCTCAAAACCCATCAAAAAATTGGCTAATAAACAAGTTGTCATACGTGGATATCTCGTTCCTGTGGATAAAGAAACTTGGGCATTGAGCAAAAATACATACGCAGCTTGTTTTTTTTGTGGGAAAGCGGGCCCAGAAACGGTCATAGGGTTAACCTTCAAAGGAGATCCTGGAAAGTTAAAAATGGATGCAAATGCCACTGTAACTGGCAAGTTTATCTTGAATGGTACGAATGTGGATGACTGGATGTATAGTCTCGTAGATGTAGAGATTTTGTCTATCAAATAATGAATTATTGCACAAAGAGTTTTATTCTAAACCAATTCCGCTAAAATCTTCCCTTCTGAAAATGACTGAAAACCCAGTTCGTTAATCATACGCCCAAATTCTCCGAATATTGGAGCATTAACTTTCGTAATTTCTTTACTGACAGGATGTTCAAATGATATAGATGCCGCATGTAGCATCATACTTCCCATATTAAAGTGCTCTAGAAAAAATCTATTTTGCTTATTACACCCATGAGGTCTATCTCCCACAATAGGGTGAAAAATATGTGATAAATGTTTCCTGATTTGATGCTGTCTCCCTGTTTCAGGTTTTACTTCAACCAAAGAGTACCTTGAAGTTGGAAATTTTCCTGAGGAGATGTTGATTTCTGCTCTTTCAATGGTTTTGTAGTGGGTCAAGGCTTCTTGTACTTTCCCACGATCGTTTTCGATAGCATAATCTATACTACCTTCGTCATCTGTGTAACCGCGTGCAATGGCATAATAGACTTTATCCACTTCTCTGTCTCGAAAATATTCATTTAGTATGGATTGTATTTCTTGATTTTTGGCAAGTATAAGTACACCGGATGTTTTTCTATCCAATCGATGAACTGGATATACCCAATGACCGATCATATCCCTAACAATTTGGATGACAAACTCTGTAGCGAGTGGGTCGAGTGCTGTCCTATGGACAAACATTCCATTGGGTTTGTTGATTGCGATGATGTCATCGTCTTCGAATAGTACTTGCATATATGTGGTCTTATAAATAAAAAAGCGATTCCTGGAGGTTGAAACCAAGAATCGCTGGTTGGTAAACTGAGTAAACTGAATTGGTTCTATTAATCCATCCTCAGATCTTCAATATGAACGCCTGGTACTGCTTTTGGGTTAAATGCAAAAATTCCAGGTTCATATCTTTTATTAGCTGTAATATCACTTACTTTTAGTGTATATCTAGATCCATCTCTAGAAAAGACACGTAAAGATATCATTTTATTTGCTTTCTTGTCAATAGTTAGACGCATTTTTGTGTATTCAGATTTTTTGGATAATGGTTTGAATTCAATATCAACGAGTTGCTGATTTCCAACTTTTCTTTCTTCTATAATTGTATATGCAAAATCACCTTTTTCGTAAAGTCTCATCATTTGTTTTGGGGACATCATATCAGCACTTTCTGATAGATCCATATCTGTAATTTGTACTTCTTTGTTCTTCTTCAGGTAAATCCAAACGGTTTTTCCGTCCGCAAAAATTTCTTGATCATTCATTTTTACCTGATACTTATTTCCATCTTGGATTACTGTACCTTTTTGGATTTCTTTACCTTGACCAGGAAGTTCTAATTCCATTTCAAACTTAACTTCCATGGTTTTGTAAGATTCATATTGTTTTTTAAGTTTGTCCAACAATATTTTGGCTTGTGGGTCGCTATCTTTTTTGCTATTGTACTGACTTTGGGCTGAAATGACCAGGCTGCTTAAAACCAATATTAATGAAAAATACCACTTATTCATACTTATATTTTTATATTAGACAAATATTGAACCTAAATAGTTACGATGAAAAAGTGAATACTTTGTTAAGAACACAAAGAAATGTAAAATAAATCAAGCTGAATATCAAAAAAAAAGTAGTTGACAACTTCTAAATGGATGGTGCCAAAATTGAATTTTTATTAATTAACAACTTCCTTCTGCTATTTTCTAACTCATTAATCTGGAATACATTAGTTGATGTGACTCCAAAAGCTTCTCAGACGGTTTGGAAATTTATATGATGTTTTGTTTACAAGTTTTCGATGCACTCAGTGTATTGGGCAAAAGTTTTGCGACGGATTAATTTTGCTCAAGAATATTGAAGTCGGAACTTAGTTTTCCAGATAGGTATATAGATTCTAAATAGAGATGGAGTAGCGTATAGTACAGATCGTGAATTTTCTCTTTGTTATCTATTTCATACTGTTTGATAAGTAATATTTCTATTGGATCTAATCTACCAGATTTTTCTATTTTGGACTTCATGTCTGCCCAACTTGTCAATTCATTTTGATTGTTATACAAAAGGTATGTTTGGTAATTCTTTTCGAATTCAGCGCGTTTGTCTTCTAGTTTTCTGTTAAGTTCCAAATTTGTTAATTGATGTTCAAATTTTGCATCTGCTTGTTTGTAAAGTATAGACTGATATCTGTAACTGGATGAACCATACCAAGGAATACTTAATCCTACACCTATAGAAAATCTATTTTCTAATAATAAATCACTTCTTCTTGTGTACTCTAGCTGAGTAAAATCTAGAATTTTATTGTTTTTTGCTTTTTCTATTTGTAACTCACTGTTATATAAGTTGATATCAAAATTCTCTCGACTGATTTCAGGATGGTCTATTTCATTGATTATAAGATTAGACACAGTATTACTCATGTTTTTAGCACTGATAAGATTACGAATAATAATACTGTCCGATGCGCTGACTTTAAAACGATAGAGTTCATCTTTTATAAAAAGTTTGGATTCTAAATTCTCTTTTTCCAAAGTTGTCACTTTTTCTCGATTTTTGATGTAATCTGCCAAATCGATTTTTTCACCTGCTGACAATTGTTTATAATATAAGCTATCCACTGATTTAAATAATTGGATTTGGGTAGATTTTATTTGGGTGTCAGCTTGTTTCTTTAGTAATGATATAATACGAGTATACTTTTCATACAAATATTCATATTTAAGTAAACTGATATCGGCCATTTTTTTGGATGTAATGGCATTAAACTTAGTTTTTTCGTGTTTTTTTCTAAAAAAACTATTAAAATTGGTTCTTAAAAGAAATTGTTGGCGACCACTTTGTAATCTGTCATATTCGGTTCTTATATCAAACTTATCTACCCAATTCCATCTATTTGGAAATGATTGGGTGATATCCAAATAATTTTTTGATACGATGTCATAAGATCCATTTTGTTCTGAAGCCAATAATTGTCCTATTGTAGTTTGCGATAAACTTACATCTACACAGATAAATATAAAGATAGATAAAAATAATAGTTTTATTTTTGAGATGACCATGGATTGACCGTTACAATTTGATTTTGGAAAAAATCGTTCTCACTCATTTTGATGAAAACTTCAATGCCGTATAGTTTTATACTTGGGATTTTGAGAAATTTTTCAGGTATTTCTATCACTCTATGACCTACTGCTGAAATGATGCCTTTTACTTCTTTATCTCCATTATACACAGATTTAACTAACACCGTATCACCTAAAGACAAACTCACTTTGTGTTTTTCTTGGATGTATGCCTTAACAAAGGTGGGATGTGTCTCCATAAAAGAAACTAGACTTACATGTGCTTTAATATGTTCACCTTCTTTCACATTAATGTTGCCAATAATACCGTCGTGGGGCGCTACGATATCGAAATATTTTTTACTGTTAAGTAGGAAGCTTTTCTTTTGATTGAGTTGGTCATATTTCCACTTGGCATTATCTACTGTCGTAATAGATCTTTTGTAATGAGAGATTTGTCTATCATAATCATCTGAAATTTTGCGCATTTCTGCTTCTAAAGCATTCAATAGGGCATAACTCGGATGTGATGTTGTCTTGTCATTTTCCTTGATACCTGCTAATTCTTTATAAAATTCAGCTTCCGATTTGGCTGTATTATATTTGGTTTCTAAAGTTGCCAATTCGGATTGCTTTTTTTGCATTAGCTCAAGGATTTTGGCTTCAATCTCTGATTTTTCAAATACTTTTTCAGCATCTAAACCATCTAAACCAATATTTACTTGTTGGATGTTTTCTTCGACTTCCATATTCTGGACTTTCATTAGTAAATCCCCTTTTTTTACCTTGACGCCACGTTCTATTAAAATCTGAGTGACCAAGATGTCTTGGTTGATATTTATTTCAATTTGTTTTGCTTCTGCTTCACCATAAAATTCCGTATGACTTAGGGACACTAATTGGTTTAGCTTGTAAAGGAAAAACATCAATAATGGCAACACCGCAAAATAAAAAATATTCCATTTTCTCATGTCTAGTAAGAGTTTGATGTGTTAACTTTATCTTCAAACAACATTCTGTTGATTTTTACACCTTCGATAGCTGCTAAATCATCTCTCATTAATGGGGCTAATTTTATATCTTTTATTTTGAAAGTATATTCATATTCATTGACTTCTGTATCTTCTATGGTTTTATCTACGCTTGCTATGGTATTCTCATTGGTATTAGTACTTAGTCGAAAACGTGATAAATTAATGTAATGACAATGCTTTTTAAGTATTAATTCGACATCATCAAAAGACACCAATGGCCCTTTAAATTCTATACGAATACTACCTTTAAGATTATGTCTAGGATCAAATGGGCTTATAGATAAAAGGAAGACCAAAATACAAAATATAAGAGTTCCTATGACGGCTATAGCAAATGACTGTACACCGCAAGATATGCCAATGGCCATACTCGCAAAGATAAATGATATATCACGGAGGTCTGATACATTAGATCGAAACCTAATGATGGCCAATGCGCCGAAAATACCGAAACTAAGTGCGAGGCTATCTCCTATAGACTGCATGATCATAGCTGCTACAGTCGACATCAAAAGCATAGATTGTATAAAACTAAATGATCTACTAGCTGGCGAGGTAGTTTTATCATATGTAAATACCAAAATGATAGATAATATGATCGTAATGACCATCGTAATCAGTACTAGATAAATGGATGTACCATCTTTGGACATAAAAAGCGAATCCCAATGTGAAATCATGCTGGTGCGGATAAATTATGTTAAATCGTGGCGGAAACCGAAAGGTAGCCTAGATTCTGATCAATAAATGAAAATAAGACTTTGTTAAGCACTATCGTAAAATTATTAATTTTTGCCAAGCAATGCCTTTGCTAGTCATTAATTTTAATAAGTAAGATCCTGGCTGAATATGTGTAATGTCTATTGAGCGTTTATCATCAGCGATAAAGCTTGGAGCTAAATCTGATATTTTACCATCATTAGATATCAATTGAACTATAAAGTCATCTTCTATAGCATCCTGAAACTCAATGTGTACCACACTTGATGCTGGATTTGGGTAAATATTTACAGCTACTCCATTTATATCTGTCGTATTTACAGCACCTTCAAAAACTGCCACCAATGTGTCCGCTTCATTAATAGCTAAATCAGAAATCAAAGAAGAAGGGTTTGCAAATACAGATTGGTTATTTTTACTTCTCCAATATAAGAACTGCTTTCCACTATTCGGAATGGCTTCAATAATATTGGTCATATTACCAAAGTAACTACCTGACCAAGGTAGATTCGCGTGTGTTTTTGTATTCAACTTTATGCTACCATAATTAGGTGGGTCTGTTTCGATTGTAACTTTATGAGGGCCTGATAAGTCATAACAGTCTATAAGTCCTACGGCTACTTTTTGGCAACGTGATAGTACAAAATCTCGTAGATCTTTTATGTTTTTATTCCATTCACTCATACTTCCTCCCCATCTAGCTATGTGTCTAGGCATCTCTGGTTTAATGATGGCAATCAAACTATCCAAGATAGTGATCATAGATTCACAACTGTAGGTCGTGCTCAACATGTCAGCATATCTTGCAAAATACAAATTTCTGAAAGTATTGTTTTCTTCCAAAAGTTTAAGGAATATTTTTTCATGTTTGCCAGGGTTTGGGTAATCATACAATGTATCCGCAGGGAAATAAATCCACTCACCATCAATAAAAAAGGAATCTCCTTCAAAATAATAGACAGTGGTATCAAGTGGAAAAAAATCATCCATAAACAAACTTATGTCATCGATGTCACAAGCTTTTGCATCAGGTGAAGTGTCAGGGACACCACTATAATTGATATAATAATCAAAGGTAGCGTCATTATCCCACATGATGTAGCCCCATTTTTTGTGACTGCCTTTATCGTTTAATCCACGCCACCATCCTGTATTGTAATTCAGCCAATCGGACGATACGCAAGTGAGATTTGCAATCATATAATCCATCAAACTTAAAACATCCATCTCATCGGTAATCTTTTTATAGACATCCGCTTTACTTACATCATTGTTGAGCACATAATCTTTAAATTTGGTCCAATCTGTTAATGCTTTTTCTTCTCCATATTCAATCCAAGTATTCCCCCATGTCTTTAAATACTGCAAATCATATTTATCTTGTTTATATTGAAATTCTGTATAATCGTGGTCGTCGGGTTTCTCTCTGATGGTATAAACGCCCCAATATTCACCATTAAGATAAACTAAATATCTCTCCAAAGCGCGTACATCCATGTTCATGCCTGATTGTTGGACTAGGGTGTGAACGTATTCATCTCGTATATGGGCGCTACCTTCATGTTCTCCATCATCTATGGAAGGATAGTTGTCATCTCCTGAAGCTCTAAGTATTATTCTTTGAAATTCATCTCTTTCGCTGTAGGAAAACAACTGTTGTTTTATTCCATTGTCGTGTCCCATCTCATCTCTACTGATCCAGTCAATACTCCTTTGATCATTCACCCAACTGTCTTGACCATGTCTATCTAGCTCCCCATATGATTTGCTTAAACGCGTTCCATTAAGTCCAAAAACTTCACATGATCCTAAGGGTTCAATTTCTCTATTACCATTAGCGAGATCAATGACCATCTGGCCTGCACCTATGGAAATAATAGGTAGTGTACTTGTTGGTTCATTAATGAAAAAAGAGGCAAAATCCGTAAAACCTGGATAAATACTTTGGTTTATGGAGAAACTTCGCGCGCTTAAAACAGCTGATTTATTTATGGTAATAGGTCCAGTATATAATGCGGAAGAAATATCTGGCAAAGAACCGTCTAACGTATATCTGATACTTTCTAAGATGTTGCCCCCTATAGTTACGACAATAGAATCCTTATAAAAACCAGGTTGTGTAATGATCGAAGGTTTAGTGGTATAGCTACTAAACATCTCTTTCTCGTCATTGGAATCATTAGGTGTAGGCTCTGTACAAATTGCCCAATTAGCACTACCATCTTGAGATTTAGCGATAGAGTGATGGACTTGTGTCAAGATCAATGGGGTAGACTCCACGATGTCACCAGAAGGATTAGCAAGGACAACAAACTCGTCTTGATTAGACTGTGTAAATTTAAAATTGGTATGTAAGTCAACATCTGTAACAACATCTCTAGAAGATGCCCAAACTAATAGAAAACTTTTTGGTTGAATCGACGTCCCATTTGGAAACTTCCATTTTTTGGGTTTGTCAAGTTTATCAGAAAGATGCCAACCAGATAAATTGACAATGACATCACTCGTGTTGTACAGTTCAATCCAATCCTCTGTTTTACCGAATTCATCATAAAACTCCTTTAAGTTTGATGCAGAATATTCATTAATGACCACTTGGGATCGCACACTTGAAAATAAGTGTATAGTTAATAATAATAAAATAAATCTCATGTTTGTATAAATTAGAAGGAACAAATCTACAATAATAGTTGAGTGATTAGTAATCTTTCATTCGTAAAATGTAAAGAAGGTCCGTTGGATTACTCAAATTTAATGTGAATGGTTGGGAAAGTAGTATTAAGTTTAGGTTAAATGTAGATGAAAGCTGACTTTATTGATTTACAAGTTGATTTTGGAATGAAAGATTATTTCAAATTAAGATTTTTAAATCTCAGCCCAATTTATCTAACATCAATAAAACTTCTGCTTTTTTCCTGACTGATACTGGTATTTCATGGCCATTTTTAAGACGTAAAAACCCACCATCTCTTTTTGAAAATTCCAAAAGATAATTGAAGTTCACTAAATGTGATTGATGAACTCTGATAAAATGGTGTTGTGTTAGGATATCTTCAAAATATTTGAGTGTTTTAGTGACGTACACTTTTTCACCGCTATGAAGGAAAAACCAAGTATTATTGCCATCCGACTCACATCTGATGATGTCGGCAATCGTCACAATGTGAATTTTTTCTGAAGTACTTAATGAAATTCGTGACGGCAGTGTATTTGGATGGTTTATTGTTTCTTTCAAAATTTCTATGGATGGCGTCATGCTGTATTTTCTGTGTTTTACTTTTTCTATTGCTTTTTGTAGTAGTTCTGCATCTATAGGTTTGAGTAGATAGTCAGTGGCAGAATAACGAAAAGCTCTCAATGCAAATTCTTCATGTGCTGTAGTAAATATAATGTTTGCTTTTAAATCTGGGAAGATTTCTAAGAGATCAAAACCAGTACCATCACTCAGTGAAATATCGAGAAATATAATGTCTGGTATCTCTTGGCGTAGTAACTTTGCCGCATTGACTACACTACTGGCAGTTCCTATGATTTGGATTTCTTTACAATATGTCTGTATATCTGAAATGAGTAATTGCACAGCTTCAGGCATGTCTTCGACGATAATGGCTTTTAACATAGTATTCAATTTTGAATTGAGTTTGAAATTTTAGGATTCATATTAATAATTGGTTGTCACTGGAATTTTTAGAATTACTTTGGTGCCGAGTGCTTTCCCTTCTTGATCATATAAATCAATAATCTCATGTCCAGCATCTTTTGATTTAGTTTTAAGTGCATGTAACCTTTGACCCGTCACCTCCATACTTACAGAAATATGTCCGTCTTTGTGCTGGAGTGTTAGCTCGTTTGCTTTTACTCGTCCTACACCATTATCCGTGATGGCACATATCAGAAGATGATTTTCTAATTCAAAACTTATTTGTACGTTTCCGTGTGTAGAGAGATGTGAAATGCCGTGAATGATCGCATTTTCGACATATGGTTGAATCAGCATGGAAGGAATATTGGATTCTTCTTGATTGATATTTTCACTGACCTTGATTTCAAAAGTAAACTCATTTTTTTGGCAAAACTGTTCCATATTCAGATATTTGGTCAATAGCTCAACTTCTGATTGAATAGTAACGGTTTTACTTCGTGAATTATTGAGAATGCCTCTCATTAACATGGCGAAATTCTGTATTTGTTTTCTTGCAGCATCAGCATCTTTATTGACTACAAGTGACTGAATACTATTTAGTGCATTAAAAATGAAGTGTGGATTCATTTGTAATTGTAGTGCTTTTTGTTCAAGTGTTAGTAGTTCATTTTTAAGTGTTAATTCTAGAGTTTTTGCTCGGGCTTTGTTTTTAATTATGGATTCACGCCATTTAAAAATTATGATTAAAATGGATAAAACTAACAAAATTGACATAGTTCTAAACCAATTTTCGTCCCAAAAAGGTTTGCTAATCTCAAAACATACTTGTTCGGTATTGCTGACCTGGATTTCGTCAAAGGTAGACTGTACCATAAAACAATATGAACCTGGTGCAATTCCTGAATAATTGATACGTTTCTCTTCGTTCCAACTTGACCATTCTGCATTTGAGCCCAATAGTTTGTATCTAAATTTTAACTTGTCTGGAAAATTGACATGGACTGCATCAAAATTAAAACTTAGATGATTCTGTGAATAGGGTAGTTTGGAAGTTATATTTTTGTTTGAATTTGAAAAACAGGTTTTATAATTCGTTTGATTTATATCTTGATTAAATAACAAAACTTCAGCCATATGTAATATCGGTGGTGGTTGCGTTCCCGATTCAAAACTTGAATTATAATAAACTAATCCATTCATTGTTCCAAACCAAATATTGTCGTTTTCAGCTTTGCTTATACTGTTATGGCAATTTTCTATTCCTAAAAATCCATCTTCTTTTTTGAAGTGAATTACATCAGTAAGTACATTTGATTTTTGGTCTTTTACAAATTTGTATACACCGTTTTCAGTACCTAACCATAGATTGCCTTTTGAGTCACAGATCATAGCATAAATATTTGTTGAATATTGTTTATCAGCTACCGTAATTTTAATAAATTTAGGTTTTGTAGAAGTTATTTCATTAGACATCACAAATACACCTTTGCCAGGTATTCCTAAAAAACAATTTCCATTTTCGTCTATTGTTATGGTTTTAATTGGTTTTTCAGGTAGTCCATTTGATGTGTCAAAAACTACTATTTTAAAACTGCTATCGATGTATCCAACTTTTCCATTTCTGCACACAAACCACAATCTGTGGTGTCTGTCATCATTAGCAAGGCTTTGAATGTATTTGTCTGGTAATCCATTTTGTATGTTAAAAGTAATTGATTGAAACGAAGTGTCATTATGTGTGGTAATACACTGTATTCCAGAAGATTGAGTGGCGACCCATACCTTGTTTTGTGCATCTGATACAATATGTGTAATCCAATCACTAACTAAGGAATTATTACCAACATTGTAAGCATTTACCTTGCTATTATTTGCATAACTGAATATACCTTTTCCTTCAGTACCTATCCAAAGTTTACCTGTTGTATCGGTTGTTATGGTTTTGATTTTTACTCCTATTTGTAAGGAGTCATGATATATTTTTTTAAACGTTTGATGATCAATATAACCGATATTGTCTTTATTGACAGCAACCCAGATTTTTTTATTTCGGTC
The DNA here is from genome assembly GCA_035299145.1 of Saprospiraceae bacterium. Lineage (GTDB taxonomy): Bacteria > Bacteroidota > Bacteroidia > Chitinophagales > Saprospiraceae > OLB9. Next base: position 1,532 of record DATGWZ010000012.1, on the reverse strand, counting down.
ATTGGTTATGGCATAAACACGGTTTCCACCAAAACCATAATCAAACATATTGAAGTATTTGAAAAGCTGATTTGTTTTTTTGACTAACCCTGCACCAGAAGTTCCAATCCAGATATTTCCCCAGATATCTTGGAAAAACGTTTGGATTTTACTTGTTGAAAAACCTTCATCTTCAGATATTATGGAAATTTTATCATTACACACATCAAGGATACAAATTCCTTCATTTTCTGTAGCGAGCCATAAGGTTTCATTGGGTTGTCCTAAAATAGATTTTGTTTTGGACAATAATGAGTTGTCGTACTTTGTTACTATTTTGTGGGTATGACTATCTAATTTTATAAGTCCAAAGGTAAATATTGATAACCAAACATATCCAGATTCGTCTCCATAAATGTGATTTATATTAGGGTAGGGCAGGCCTGATATTTTGGTAAATCGACCATTACTTTTTTGAATAAAAAGCCCTTTGTCTGATGCAACCCAAAGTTGACCATTGATCACTTTCAAATCATTGATGATTGAGGATGTTTTAAAATCCAATAAAGTTCTAACCAATCTACCAGCTTGGTAATGATACAAACCATTGTTTGTACCAACGTAAATGCTATCTTTATAATCAATGATGGAATAAACCTGAAAATCTAGATTATTTTCATTTTTAGTTTCATGAATAGTGTCATTTTGGTAAAAGTACAATCCTTGCATAGTGCCAATCCAAACTTTACCATCAGAACTTGTATACAAGGCATTTATAAATTTTGATTTGATTGTACTTTTGTCATCCACAAGTGGATTGAATTGTTTACCATCAAATGAGGCTACACCACCACCTTGTGTGCCAGCCCAAATATAACCGAAACTATCTTGACAAATGGCAAATACCTGTGATTGTGGAAGTCCTTCAGCTATAGAATAGTTGAAAAAATTACCGCTTTGACCCAAACCAAAATGGTATAGGAATATACAAAAGTAACTGACATGAAATAATTTTTTGATATGGACGCTCACAAAGTTGTTTTATGGTTGAAAAGTAATTCTAATTGTTTGAATTTTGAAATTATTGGCATGGAATATTTTTATGTTTCAACTTTTAAATGTGATTGATTAAATACATTACAAAAGTATGTAACTACCCAATCATCAAAGTTGTCCATCTATTAAGCGGTCAATTTGGGGTATTATTCGTTGATGAATTGTTGATTTGGAAGGGAAAGCAGTATGATTAAATGGCCATATTCTGTTCGAAAGTTATATTTGAAGTTAGCTATTTCCACAATTAAAAAAAGAGCCCAACAATCACTATAGACTGTTGGGCTCTTTTATTTTATAAGCTTGATCTAAATCCTAGATCTTACTCGATGATGATCATTTTCTTAGTAGCTGTGAAATCACCGCTTACTAATGTGTAGTAAAGAACTCCGCTAGTTCCAAGTTGTGCAGTAGTGAATATTTCACTATTGTAACCTTTCACTGCATCCATGTTTCTTACTGTCACTAATTTACCAGTTACATCGTATACACTCAAGCTT
>DATGWZ010000011.1:0-46104 GCA_035299145.1 Saprospiraceae bacterium | reverse complement strand
CTAAACTACTATTTCAATTTAAATCTTTACCCAACTCTCCAAATCACTCTATTTCCTTTCGGGCCGCAAAGATAGATACTATTTTATTTATATCCAAATGTTTTACAAAAATATTTATTCTTTTTTTTTATCCACTCATCCGCACAAACACCAAAATAAATATCATTACAAAACTCTCAATCACATCAATCACTCTCTATCAATCGTTCCTTCGTTAAGGGGACGCAAAGGTAAGATAAATCAATTCATACCCACAAACATTTTGGCAACTATTTTTAAAATAAAAACACATATTATTTATCATATATGTAAGTCTATGGTTATCGATCTAATAACAGATTTAGAATTTATAATAACTTTCATTTATGGAGCAAAATCATTCTTTCCATTAAAAGGTGCAAAAAACAATAATCAAAATTATCAAAATATTATACTGTAAAAGCATATTATATAATTAAGAAACCATTTTCATTTAAACTTAAAGCCTTGGCCACAAAATTTAAGTAAATATACTGAATCTAAGTAAATGACTCTATTTTATCATTATTCTATTAATAAACCCCTATCGGCATTATATATACTGCCAAATAATTATCAATGTACTTTGATATTATTTTTACTAACATTCTTATATGAAGTCATCAATTTTTATGACCTTTGTATCATCATATAAATATAATAACAATGAAGTACAATTTTTACGCAGGTCCTGCTATCCTACCTAGAGAAGTTATAGAAGAAGCAGCTCAGGCAGTTTTGGATTTTAATGGTATGGGATTCTCTCTTCTTGAGATATCGCATAGAACTAAGGAGTTCATTACAGTGATGGATGAGGCTGTGGTTCTAGTAAAGGAATTGTTAAACATAGGAGATGACCATGAAGTGTTATTCTTATCGGGTGGAGCGAGTTCTCAGTTCTACATGGCTCCTATGAATTTACTTAACGATCAAGAAAAAGCTGCATACGTAGATACTGGCACTTGGGCATCAAAAGCCATCAAAGATGGGAAAATATATGGAACAATTGATGTCTTAGCCTCATCAAAAGATCGTAACTACTCATATATTCCAAAAAACTACGATATTAATCCTGATTATAAGTATTTACACCTTACTAGCAATAATACCATCTATGGTACGCAGTATAAATCATTTCCTGAAACTTCAGTACCTATCGTGTGTGATATGTCTTCTGACATTTTCAGTAGAGAGATAGATATTAATAAATTTGATCTAATCTACGCTGGAGCACAAAAAAACATGGGTCCAGCTGGAACTACATTGGTAATCGTAAGGAAATCAGCACTTGGAACCGTCACTAGAGAAATTCCAGCAATGGCCAAGTATGAAAATCATATCGAAGCTGGCTCTATGTATAATACGCCACCTGTATTCTCTGTATATGTTTCTATGTTGACATTAAGATGGATCAAAAATAATGGTGGTGTGGCTGGTATTCAAAAATTAAATGAAGAAAAAGCTAACACCTTATATAATGAGATAGAAAGGAATAGTCTTTTTTATACACCAACAAATGCAGATGACAGATCTAACATGAATATTTGTTTTCTATTACATAATAAAGACCTGGAAAAAGATTTCTTGACAAAATGTAAAGAAGCAGGATGTGTAGGATTAGAAGGACATAGATCTGTAGGTGGATTCAGAGCATCTGTTTATAATGCTATGTCGATAGAAGGTATTAACCAATTAGTATCTGTGATGCAAGAATTTGAAAAAGTAAATGGCTAATAACCTTTACTATATTAATATTGATGGTATAAAAGTCCCAATTAGAATTGTAGAAGAAAGAAGGGCAAGCGCAAGGGTTGCTTTGGGTGGCTCGCATGTCATATTGCGAATACCTAAAGCAATCCTTTTTAAAACCAATATTGATAAACATATAGAATGGGCTAGTAACTGGCTGCATCAATTAAAAATATCTAAACCAGAAATCCTTAATAGATACACCAATCAAAAAATATATGCTGACGGTGATATTTTTTCGATTGGTGGTCAAAGGTTTTTTATGGAAATCACAAAGTCAAATAAAGAAACTGGTTCAATAAAGCTCCAAAAAGAAGGAGTTTTAAAAATAGATATTCCTGATTCAGAAAACTATGATGCCCAAAAACTTATTAAAAACTTACTAATTAAGTTTGCTCAGAAATATTTTTTACCCAAAATAACAGAAAGAGTCAATCACTACAACAACCTTTATTTCCATAAACCTATCAACAGTGTTCGCTTAAAGTACAATAAATCCAACTGGGGAAGCTGTTCTACAGGCAAAAATCTTAATTTTTCAGTTAGATTATTCTTCGCGCCTGCTGATGTCATAGATTATGTGGTCATTCATGAACTAGCCCATCTTGTAGAAATGAATCATTCTGATCGATTTTGGAAAATAGTAAGCGATATTATGCCCGATTATATTCAAAAAGAAAAACTATTGCAAATTAATAGTGCCAAATACGATTTTTAACCATTCCTCATGATTTAAATCTCTAAGAGATTTTTAAGTTTGTCTGAAGATTCAATTTCACCAATATGTTGTCTCATCTTAAAGGTAACAGATTTTGTTAAATTATCAATTTGACGATTTCTAAAATCTGTAGGTGTAACATAATATGTTGTGTCCCCATTAACCACAATAATCGCCTGCTTTTGGGATTGATTAATTTTAACACTTTTCGGATCAAACCAAAAAATTGCACTCCTATCAATATCCACCAAGTTGATCCCATAAAAATCTAATTGACTATTTTTTTGATCAACAAAATTTGCCAATATTTCAGCAAAATCATCCTGTATAATTTTATCACAATTATAAATTCCAAATTTCAAAATGTTAAACATTCTGTAAGTTTTTGTAGATATGAAATTAAACCCAGATGCAATCTTACTCCGCTGCAGTTTTTTTGCATTGATCTCTACCATTTTATCTTTATAAACTTTGTAAGCTTCATCATAGTCTTCTCCTTCATACACTGGTTTTACTTTATAGGAAATTTTCCGTTTACCTGATGAAAATATAAGGTTATATAAGCCTTTGATGTTTGTTTCTTCAAGCTTTACTTTATCCCACTCGATATCTCCATCTTTTGGGTCATAGTTTGACTCACTTAGATCAACTTCGAATTTTGTATTTTTAAAAATTTGCAGTTCGGGTACAAAATCAACATAAGGGATAGTTACTGATATTATTGGCCTTTCAGGATTTGCTTTCAAAGGCTTCACTATTTCGACTACTTCATCATTAGTATTTGTTTTTTCCAATGATTTATTTGTCTTTGATGCAGTTTCTTTTATGTTTTCTTTTTCAATTTTGTCTTTCCCCTTTGGTATCCACTTTTTTTGTATTGAATCTAGATAGTATAAATTGTGTTTGGTGTCATCATTTTTTGTAATTAAATGGACAACAGGTGCAGCATTAGGATTAACAAATAGGTTTATTTTGTCCTGCGTTGCATTGATTTCACACATTGCAGCAGATTCAAATGTATAAATAGAACCTAAAGTGTCATATTGCATAGGGATACCAGAAATAAATAAATCTAGAGAATTATGAAACTCGCGGAAGGAGATTTCAACCATTCCTTTGATTAATTCCCCATTTTTATCCACAAAAGCGTTCGGTGGGAATTCAATGTAAGACCCTGATAGGGCAGTAACTTTATCACCCTTCTCTGCATTTATGGAATATTTTTGAAATTCACCATCTAAGTTCTTAAAAGGCTTTTTGATAATTGGTTCTACCACTTCATCTTTAATCTTTAGTTCGTTTTTTTGAGAACAAGATGCCAAGAACAAAAGCATTAGTATTAATTTTGACTTCATATTGATAAATATTTCTAATAAAAACGACGATTGCTTTTTTATTATTGCAAGAAAAACAATTCCAATTACTTCATACTACATGTAATTAGGTCAAGAGAAATGAACCATTCGGATCGATTTTGGAAAATAGTAAGCGATATTATGCCCGATTATATTCAAAAAGAAAAACTATTGAAAATTAATAGTGCCAAATACGATTTTTAACTTTTCCTTCTTCTTGTTGTTCTACTTTAAAATGTATATTATGCAAAAGCAAATATTGATTATTGCCCTCATTATTATTACTGCCATAACTTCGTGTACACACAAATTGGCTGTTGTTAATGAAGATAATATGACTCACACACCAAAAATAGTTAATTACCTAGCATTAGGAGATAGTTATACGATTGGAGAAGATGTACCTACAGCGTCATCATTCCCTATGTTGCTGAGGACAAAATTAGTAGGTCAAGGATATATTTTTGAAAACGAACCTAAAGTTATTGCAAAAACTGGGTGGACCTGCGCCGATCTACTTAGTAATATAGAAAAATCAAACATCATTAATGACAGCTATAACATGGTGAGCCTACTAGTCGGAGTAAATGATCAGTATCGTGGCTATAATATTAATGAATATCCATCAAGATTCACAGCCGTTTTGGAAAAAGCCATTGCTTTTGCGGGCAGTAAAAAGAAAGTAATCATACTGTCAATCCCTGACTATAGTGTGACTCCTTTCGGTGGTGGATCTCAGGTTACTGCTAAAGCAATAGCAGATTATAATGCCATTAACAAGAGGATTGCTATGGAAATGGGAGTGAAATATGTAGATATTACCCCAATTTCACAAAAGGCCAAAAATGACCTAACATATCTTGCACCCGACAAACTTCATCCATCTGAAAAAATGTATGCAGAATGGGTAAATGAAATGTTTGATGAGGTATTGATGATCCTAGAAGAATAAGTTTATTACTTAGCAATCTTGTTTTTAATAAACTCTTCTATGATCTGTGGATAATAAGTGTGTTCTAATTTTAACACTTCGGCAGCAATTTCACTTGCATCCATTTTAGCATCTATGGCACATTTTTCTTGGAAAATGATATTGCCATCGTCAAATTTCTCATTTACTAAGTGAATTGTCATCCCAGACTCTTTGTCTTGGTTAGCTTTAACAGCTTCATGTACATGATGTCCATACATTCCCTTCCCTCCGTATTTCGGAAGTAAAGACGGGTGTATATTTAGTATTTTATTTGGAAAAGCTTCTACAAAATGTATTGGGAGGAGCCATAGAAAACCAGCAAGAACTACCATGTCAATTTGTAATGATTTTAGGATGTCGATAATTTCGTTAGTTTGCGAAAAAGATCTTTTAGTTATTATTAAGGAATTGATGTTATTCAGAGCAGCTATTTTCAAAACACCCGCATCAACTTTATTGCTAACAATTAAACTAACTTCAATAGTAGCGTGATTTCTAAAATATCCGATTATTTTCTCTGCGTTACTCCCACCACCAGATGCAAAGATGGCAATTTTTACTTTATGATTAACAATAGTTGACCCTTCCATTAATTCAAGACACTGTATTTTTCCTTCTTGCTGGCATCAATACCAACCATAATGGCACTCACTTTTGTCTTCTGACCTTTGTCTCCAATTTTAAATATTTCTACTATTTCATCTTTTTTTGCATCGCCGAATCTTTGTAGCAATACTGAATTTGGATATTCAATATTGGCTTGACCTATGGATGTAAGTGTACTTAATAATACCGCTCTACTTTTGTCCGGATCGTCAAACATTTTATCCAAACAAAGTCTATGATACTCATAAAAAGCTTGTCTGAACTGTCTCATCCTTGGATTCAGAATATTTTCGACCATCCAATATCTATTTCGCTTGCTACCACTATCATTTTTCCATCCATCATCACGTACCATATTAGATGGAAGCGATGTAATTATTTCTTGTGCTTTGTTAAACATCAATTCCCCACCATTCAGGCTAAAAGAATCATAATCGCTACCAATGGTCAAGTACGCATAATAACTTAAAATGGATGACAAATTATCGTAAAAAGTATTTGTCGTTTTTAGCAAAGGCTGAAGTCCTGAAAAACTGAACGAAACATTTTTATCAATCAGATTTAGGATTGGAGATGAGTAGGATGAGTTAAATACTGGTCTTTCTGTCTGGAGAATAAGCTCAGCTGTAAATACATTGGGTTGAGGCTCACTAGTAATCGTTAATTGTAAACTACCTCTTATTTTCTCCAAATTCTGAAATTCATCTTCGGTCCATTTGGTAGCATTTAAAAACTCTCTCATATTGTTTTCTAAATCTTTAAACAATACGGGATCCGCCGTCGTGGATGTCTGAACTACTAAGCTAACTTTAAAATCTAATTCTTGCGCGCTAAGTAATGATAAAGAGAAAAAACCAAATAAAACTAATAAAAATCTCATATTCTGAATCTGTTAAAATATATTCAAATAGAACTTATGCGAAATTACTTACATAAAAATCAATAATGTCTTTTGCCACTTCTGATTTTGATTTAAGATCGAAAGGTGTCTCTTGCCCATTTTTGCCGACAATGGTTATTTTATTGGTATCATGCTGAAAACCAGCGCCATTGTCTTTCAAAGAATTTAGAACGATAAAATCAAGGTTTTTCTTGTGCAGTTTCTGTTTTGCATTAGAAATTTCATCATTTGTTTCTAAAGCAAAGCCCACCATAACCTGTTCTTGAGATTTCTTAACACCCAAAGTAGCTGCAATATCCACCGTTTTTACAAGTTCGATTTGCATATTGTCTCCAGATTTTTTTATTTTTTTATCAGAAATTGTGGCAGGTTTATAATCAGCTACTGCAGCAGCTAAAATTATGACATCACTACTATCAAAATGAGCTAAAGCAGCTTCATACATTTCTTGGGCAGACTGTACTTTGATTATGTTGTCAATATTCAAACTAACTTTTAGTGAAATCGGTCCAAGTATCAAAGTGACATTTGCCCCTCGTGCCTTACATTCTTCGGCCAATGCAAGCCCCATCTTCCCACTACTTCGATTGCCAATAAACCTTACTGGATCGAGTGCTTCGTATGTCGGACCCGCGGTTATTAATACTTTTTTTCCTTGTAAATCTTGCTTTTGATTGAAATGGGAAGCAACATAGGAAACTATATCTTCTGGCTCTGCCATTCTTCCTTCACCTTCGAGACCGCTAGCTAAAAAACCATTTCCCACAGGAATGATGGCATTTCCGTAAGATGTCAAAAGATTCAGATTATTTTTTGTAGATGGATGTTTCCACATATCAAGATCCATCGCTGGAGCTATCATTACTGGACATTTGGCAGAAAGGTAAATGGCAACTAACATATTATCAGAAATGCCATGAGCCATTTTTGCTATGGTGTTTGCAGTAGCTGGTGCTACTAACATTACATCTGCCCATAGACCCAACTCGACATGATTATTCCAGGATTGACCATCTGAAATATTGTCTACAACGGGATGCGTAGACAATGTTGAAAGCGTAAGTGGAGAAATAAATCCTTTGGCATCATGAGTCATCACAACTTTGACTTCACAACCTTCTTTTATCAATAACCGACAAAGCAAAGCAGATTTGTATGCTGCAATACTGCCTGTGATACCCAAAAGAATTTTTTTTCCTTGAAGCATCGACTGATTACTCCTCGTGAGTTACCCTTGGTTCGTGGTATTCAAATGACAAATCTCCGTTTATGAACTCTTGCGTAGCAATGATGACGGGATTAGGCAAACGTTCGTAAAACTTACTAATTTCGATTTGCTCTTTATTTTCAAGAATCTCTTCAATCGTTTCAGATGTGCTTGCAAATTCATCCAACTTACCATGAAGTTCATTTTTGATCTCTATAGAAATCTGTTCAGCTCTCTTTGTGATAACTGTGATAGACTCATAAATATTGGCAGTTTGTGCTGAGATAGATTTGATATCTCTTGCTTTTACATTTGGGTCTAATCCTTGAACTTTAGATTTGATATCTGTGGTCATACATTTAATTTTTTTAGCTCTGCTAAGGTTTCCTTTTCTATTGATTTCGCATCTTTAAGCCATTTTGACTTAGGATGCTTTTTTATAAACTGAGCATAGTGCTCTAAAGTTTCATTAAAACGTTCTTTCTTTTTTTCATAAATACTATTGGAAGCTTGGATAAAACTAGATTTAACTATTAAATATCTTACTTCTTCGATTCTTTTGGACTCTGGAAAATCTTTCAATGTATTTTGAAAAGACGTCATTGCTGCTTGATACTGTCCAATTTTATAGTATAAATTGCCTTGTTCAAATGACTTTTCCTCTAGTTTCCGACGCATTTCATCGATGAGTTTGTTGGCAGCTTCTGCTCTTTCGGTATTTGGATATAGATTAATAAATTGTTCAAATCCTTCTATTGCCTTTTGCGTATATGTTTGGTCTAATTTATAATTTGGCGATAATTTAAAATTAGAATAAGCGGCCATATACTCTGCTTCTTCTTTATTCACACTATTCGAAAATGTGCCTGAATAGTTTTTAAAATATGTAGATGCAAGGATATAATCTGCTTGATAATAATGTGCATAGGCATATTTAAAAAACAGATCTTCTGCTTCTTGTCTCCCTCTGTAGTACTGAATTACTATATCATATAATGCTATGGCTCTATTATAATCTTTGGCAGCATAATAATCATTGGCAGCTTTATATACTTTATCTGGCTGATTACTAGTACGTAAAGCTTCAAATTCTGACTTGCATGAAGTCAAAAACAATACAATGATGGTCGAAAAATAAAGGCAATATCTCATAAGGGCGCAAAATTAATACTTTTTTTAGAATAAACAACACATTGTGGACACATATATCTTGGATTAATATGAAAGATATTGTGTTTAATAAATTATCTCAACGAACTATTATGATCGTTTTCATTATTCCTAACGTATAAAAATTGCTTGTGTATGGAACCGAAAAGTTAAAATTTTTATAAATTGTTGTAAAATCAGTTTGTGGGAAACAAATTACTATTATCTTTACGTTATAATTTTGAATCTTTTTCTTTTAAATTTTAATAATACATATCATGAAACAATTATTTTTAGTTTTTTCTTTCATACTAGTTGCATCTTTTTCAGCAAATGCTCAAGCTTGCAATAAATCTGCTGGTTCAGGAAAAGCTTGTTGTGCAGCTAAAAGTACAGCTTCAGCAGCTTCAGCTGATACTAAGGTAGCAAGTGTGATGATGGAAGCAGATGTAGCAGCTAAAGGTAACGAGAACATCACAAAAAGAACTTGTGAGATTTCTGGTACTACAGCATACTACCAAAAATCAGTTTGTGCAACTTCTGGTAACATTAGCTGGGAAGAAGTACAGTACGATGCTAACACAAAATCTTTCACTAAAGTAGCTTCAGCTTCTATGGAAAGAACTGAAGATGGTAAAAAAGTGGAAACAAAGTCTTGCGCTGGAAAATCAGAAGGTAAGGCTTGTTGTGCAAAAAAAGAAGGTGCAAAAGCATGTGCAGGTAAAGAAAAAGGTACTAAATAATCTTTAGTATATCTAACATAAAAAAGGCCCAACTGAAAAGTTTGGGCCTTTTTTATTGCTCATTATTTGATTTTTCTTACAATGGTTGTTCATCTTCAGTGATGATACCTGTCTGCTTGCCGAAATAATCTACAAAAAGCTGCATATCATTGGACAATTGTTGGTTGTTTGTCGCACGAAAGTAAGTATCTGCGAGTGCTCTCAATGATTGGAAAACAAAACGATCCATTTCCACTACTTGCATTTCTGTAGTCCACAAATCAATTTTTAGCGTATCCTTATATTCTTTGTCAAAGAGTGACAGCATGATGGCTTTACATTCTGTAAAGTCCTGACCATTGGGATTGTCATCAGATTTCCAATGTATTGTTTCTGGATGTTTATCTTCATTCAGACCTATGGCTATTTCGATATTTGATTTTTTAACTACTGGTTTCCCCATGATATTTTGATAATTGTTATGAATGTAATGCGATTTTCTGAAGTTCTTCAGATTCAAAAATATGACAACCTGTTTGTTGGGTTAGGCTAATGTTTAACATTGCTTTTGCTACATTGTGCGCTTCTATCGGTCTATATTTTTTTAATGGACCAATAAATATAAAGGGTAAATACTTAGTTATAACGACAAATATTTTCTCACCTAGTCGGTTTTCTTTTCTATTTCCTAATAAAAGAGATGGCCGCACAATATTGACTGATTCAAAATTCAGTTTACGTACATCTCGTTCGATTTCGCCCTTAACTTTTGAGTAATAAACTATCGAAGCTGCGTCGGCACCCATAGAAGAAATCAAAAGGACTTGCCCTACCCCATTGGCTGCTGATAATCTTGCCGCTTCATGACAATAAGTATAGTCCACCTTATAAAATGCTTCTTTGCTGCCTGCTTTTGCCATAGTAGTACCTAGACAAATAAATACCACATCTCCCTTCATTTCTGAAGCTACAAGTGACAAATTATCAAAATCTACTTCGATTTCCTGTACTTTAGCATGTGTATTTCCTGACTTCTTTCTGACGAATAGCTTTACGATACTAAAAGATGCTGAGTTTATCAATTCGTCTACAAGGGCGCTACCTACAAGTCCCGAACTTCCAAAAACCAAAGCTACTTTACTTTTATTGTTCATTATTATTTGTTTTAAGCAAGTGCTTGGCTCAAGTCGTCGATGATATCTTGACTATTTTCTATCCCTACAGAAAGTCTCACCAATCCATCCGTGATACCACTTGCTTCACGAACCGATTTATCGACATTTAAATGCGAACTCGTAGCAGGATGCAACACCAAAGTATCCACATCTCCTAGTGTCGGTGCTTTAGTACAAAAAGTAAGTTTATTGAGTATGCTCAACACTTGCGGTAAATCCCCATCTATCTCAAAGCTAAGCATACCGCCGAATGTTTTCATTTGACTTTTTGCTACTTCATGATATGGATGATTGGGTAGACCATTGTAATTAACACGCACAATTTTAGGATGTATTTCCAGATATTCGGCTACAGCCATCGCATTGTGACTATGCCGCTCCATTCTAATTGACAGGGTTTTCATACCATTATTAATAAGCCATGCATCCCAAGGATTGCAAGTAGTACCTAGCAGTTTTAATGTCGTCCAAATCTGTTTTTTTAGTTCTTGTTTATGACCAATAATAACGCCTGCTATGGAATTTCCGTGACCATTTAAGTATTTTGTGGTAGAATGAATAACAAAATCTACCCCAAGACTCAAAGGTTGCTGAATGACAGGTGTGCAGAAAGTATTGTCTACACAAGTAGTGACGCCATACTTTTTTGCCAATCTTACCATTGCTTTTATATCAATACATCTCATCGTCGGGTTGGCAGGCGTTTCGAAATATAACATCTTGATCGTCCTATTTTGCTGAAGGATAGACTCTACGGCATCCAAATCTGTGAGATCTGCAAATATGGATTTTATACCGCTATTCGCAATAACTTTCAGTAACATTTCAGTGGTACCACCATACAGATCATTTTGTGTCAGAATGGCATCACCACTTTTGAGTAATGATATCAGCACGGTAGAAATAGCAGACATACCACTACTAGTCAAAAAACCATAGGCATCGAGCCCTGTTCCGAAAGCTTCCATATCTGCAAGCTTTTGACTTACAGTATCTATGGTAGGATTGCCATAACGACCATAAGCGTGTCCACTTTTTTTGCCTGTAAAGATATCAATACCTTCTTCCATATCTTCAAAATTGAAAGAAGAAGTGGCATAGATGGGCAATTGATGTGGTGTTGTACTTCGATTGTCTTTATATTCTTTGACGCATAGGGAGTCGAATCGGATTTGCTTATTTGACATATGGTATTTCTATTAATTGAGTCGTGCAAAGGTAATAGGATTATAATTAAAAATCTAAAATGAGCATAAAATAAGAATTTATAGAAAGGTCAAATGCAACCATCCAAAAAAAATCAACTAAAAAACGTACCTTTGTCATTCTAAAATCAATATATGGTATGATGAAGTATTGTTTTATATGCCTATTATTTGCAACGACTGTGATGTTTGGTCAAGAAGCTGTTAGTCAAGAGGTGGATGAAGAATACACAAGTCCAAAGATTAATTTTTTGGAGATGAATGCTAGTTTTACGAATGCGAGTGGCTTTTTTGAAAGAAATTTCCCTAAAACAAAGTTTGGTTTTGAAGCGGGTTATGTCAGACAAATAAAGCCTGAAAAACCATTATTCTGGGGAATAAGTTTGTATTATGCATTTATGGAAAGCCAAGGTGCCACCTTTCAAGAACCCTTGGATTTCGGATTTGCGGATTTTGATTATAATAGTACGACCAATCTTTGGGGCCTGAACGGGAAATTGAGATTTTATCCCAATCTGTATTTAGGTAAACTAGAGACTTATCTAGAAGCTCAGTTAGGATACAAATGGATATACACAGGTACCTCAAAATCACTAGTAGATGATGAAGATTCGTCTGATTTTTATATAGAAAAAGGTAGTCTATCGCTTACTTATGGTATTTCCGCAGGTTTGAATTATCCAGTTAGTGACAATGTTTACATTAATGTCAGAGCCAACTACCTACCTGGACTAAGCGTACCATATTACGTAAAAGATGAGCGCAACGTATTAGAATTCAGTTCAATAGATAAATTTAATATTAAAAATAGCACAACAGATATCATTAGATGGGATGTCGGAGTTACCTTCTGGCCATCTTTCAGTAGTGATGATGAAGATTAAAATATGGGAGTAATAAGACAAGCAGATTTGGAACCATCAGATGAACTTTTTGTACATCAACGTATCATTTGTGATCCAAAACAAACAGCCATTCGAATAGATAAATTCTTGATGGATAGGCTCGAAAAAGTATCTAGAAATAGGGTTCAAAATGCCATTAAGATTGGATGTATTTTGGTCAATGAAAAGCCCATAAAATCCAATTACAAAGTAAGACCTCAGGACGAAATCTCACTAGTGCTTCCATCCAATCCAGATGATGAAACACCTTTACTACCTGAAAATATCCCACTCAATATCGTATATGAAGATGATGATGTACTGGTACTAGACAAACCACCTGGACTTGTGGTTCATCCAGGAGTAGGCAATTCTACTGGCACCTTGGTAAATGCTTTATTGTACTACATGCAACAAAAAAACTTGCCCCTCTTGCAAGGTAATAGAGATGATAGACCAGGATTAGTACATAGAATAGATAAGGACACATCTGGATTGTTATTAATAGCTAAGACGGATTATGCTATGACGCATCTGGCAAAACAGTTTTTTGACCACACGATCACTAGAGAATATGTTGCATTGGTGTGGGGAGATGTAGCAGAACCATCAGGAACAGTCGATGTCAATATAGGTAGACATGAAAAAGACAGATTGATCATGTTTCCATTCCCAGAAGGCGATCAAGGAAAAAACGCCATCACCCATTATGAAGTACTCGAAAATCTATATTATGTGACTCTTGTCAAATGTCATCTCGAAACAGGACGTACGCATCAAATAAGGGTACATATGAAATATTTGGGCCATCCGCTCTTTAATGACGAAAGATATGGAGGTAACAAAATATTAAAAGGAACGGTGTACTCTAAGTATAAACAATTTGTAGATAATTGTTTTGACATTTTGCCAAGACAAGCCCTACACGCCAAGATTTTGGGTTTTATACATCCAGTAACTGGAGAATATATGTTATTTGAGTCAGAGTTACCTGATGATTTCCAAGCAGTGCTTACCAAGTGGAGAGGATATATATCATCAAGAAAAGAAGTCGCTGAGGCTGAATAGTTTCACATTGGATTAGGATTTAAATCATAGTAAACGTTATTGTATTGGGTCTCAAAATGATGAAAAATCAATTTGAAATTCTGCCTATATTTGCCATTATTATTTAAATGCAGTCCATATGTATAACAATTCAAGATTTATAGAAACCATCAAAAGAATGTGTTTAATTACACTTGTAGCTTTACCTTCTATATTATTCTCAGCTGTGATAGAAGTTGGACCAGGAAAAACATATGCTACTCCTCAAGCAGCTTCTTTAATTGCAAATCCGGGAGACACTATTTTGATATTCCCATCCATATATAGTGGTGGTAATTTTATCTCCAACTTGCATGGAAATGAGAATCAATACATCTATTTCATAGGCGTCGACCCGGAGACAGTTATTTTTGCTGGTGGTACTGAAGGACTACATTTTTCTGATATTTCTTATATCCACATAGAAGGTTTAAGTTTCACCGGTCATACTGGTAATGGTATGAATATAGATGATGGTGGCACTTTTGATACTCCAACCCATCACGTGCGTGTGATCAACTGCCACTTTTATGACATGGGCGCGCAAGGCAATAATGATTTTCTCAAAATGTCGGGTGTAGATCAGTTTTTGGTTTCTGAATGTAGTTTTGTCAATGCGGCTGATGGAGGTAGTGGTATAGATATGGTAGGTTGCCATGATGGAAAGATTGGCAAATGTACCTTTAAAGATATGGGTTCTAACAGCATCCAAGCAAAAGGTGGCACCCAATTTATTGAAATCACCCAAAATTGGTTTGAAGATGGTGGGCAGCGCGCTTTAAACCTTGGTGGAAGTACAGGATTGCAGTTCTTTAGACCACAGAATGCCACCTTTGAAGCTGCTGATTTGGATGTTTATGCCAATGTATTTATTCGTGGATGGGCTCCGATAGCTTATGTGGGAAGTGTAAGGGTACATGTGGTAAATAATACCATCATTGATCCTGAAAACTGGATTATAAGAATTCTTCAGGAGACGGTAGACATCAATCGTTTTTCTCCTTGTGGAGATAATAGCTTCACAAACAACATTGTATACTTTGATAATACGCTATCAACATTTGTGAATGTAGGCCCAAATACAAATGCTCCAAGTTTTGCATTTAAAAATAATTTGTGGTACAACTATGTAAATCCTTCCAACTCTACACCCAATCTTCCTGCCGCAGAAACCAACCGGATTGCGGGCCTAGATCCATTATTTGTCGATGCATCTACTTTTGATTACGCCCTCTCAGAAAATAGTCCTGCTGTAGATAAAGGTACTGAGACTATTTATACCACGGATTTTAATGGAAGTATCGTGCCGCAAGGTTTGTCTATAGATATTGGTGCTTTTGAATTAGGTAAAATATCAAGTTTAAACAGTGCTAGTAGTAGAAATGAAGTTTTGGCTTACCCAATGCCATGTACAACACATTGTTTTATCGAAAGTGACCAAAATGCAATAAAAACATTAGCTGTATACGATGCAAATGGTAGACAGGTGACCCATCAAGTAAAAATAAATCAAGTAGGCAAACAAGTCATAAAATTAAATCTAGAACAACTAAAACCGGGCATTTATTATTTAGTGGCTTCTGGTTTTAGTAGGAAAATAGTGAAGATATAGATGAGATGAGAATTCAAAATATTCTCTACATTTGCATCAAAATAAATTAGCGTCTCCTATAGTTTCACTGAGATTTATAAAATTCCTTTTGTTTTACCCTGACCCTAAAGGTGACAAAACGAATTTTAAATCAAATTTTGTACAAAAATAGGACTTGCCCAAAATTGCATTCCAAACGTTAAAACTTAATTATATGTCATTCCAAGCCTACATTGATAATATCCAAGCTAAAACTGGCAAAACACCCAACGACTTCAAAGTACTTGCAGAAAATAAAGGTTTTCTGAAAAATGGAGAAATTATCAAAACTGTCAAAGCATCAGAAATCACAAATTGGCTAAAAGAAGAATTTGACCTAGGTCATGGTCATGCCATGGCTATTTATGCTACATTTAAAGGCAAAACCGAATGAGTAGTTATTTGATAAACAACCATTTAGAAACTGAACGACTGATGATAAGACCTATCAGCACTTCAGATCATGACTTTATACTAGAACTTACCAATACAGATGGGTGGTTGGCTTTCATCGGAGATAGAAATATAAAAAACAGCAGCGACGCTGAAAATTATATTCAGAAAATCTTACAAAATGAAAATTACTTTTACAATGTTTTAATGCTAAAAACTTCCAACCAAGCTATTGGTATCATCACTTTTTTGAAAAGAGATACCCAACAATATCCTGACTTTGGTTTCGCATTATTGCCATCTTATGAAAAACAAGGATATGCTTACGAAGCTAGTACAGTATACTTGAACCACCTTAAAAATGCAAATAGTGACTTAACAATCATAGGCATCACAAAGCCAGAAAACACAAAATCAATCAATTTACTCACCAAACTTGGATTCATTTTTGATGTAAATCAAATCAATGAATTGGGCGAAACACTATCTGTTTATAAAAGATAATCTCTATGTGTTTGTCATAGATTGTATACTTTTGGAATTGCAAACTTGTATGCAATCTAGTGTAGCTGAAGCTTCCAGCTTCAGAAATATCAAACATAAATTTCCAAACAAATTTTGCAAGCGTGGATATCCAAGATATCAGGGCTACGCCCCTATTATTTCATTTGATATCGTTTTCTACAAAGATGTCAGGGCTACATCCTTTTTTTTTGTCAAACATTAATGAATATCTATTGCAAGTTGCAAACTTGTTTTCAATCATTTAACGTTTGTCGTGACATCATATTCTTTAGTAAATCGCTCATAAGTCATCGATTCACTCAACATATTGGTCAATTAGTGTGCATAATAAAACATTCATTCCAAACCAATGGACATTCATTCTCAGCCAATGGACATTGTTAATGCATACTCGTTTTACAACATTTTATCAGAAAATCAAGTTTTACAATCTAATTGAAACTGAAATTTATGATAAATCTCAAAATATGGTTGGTACTAGGATTTTGGTTGACATGTCAGATTTTGACAGCTCAATTGCATTATTTATTGGATGATTTTAAAGCCTACAAGGACGGTAATAGAGTCATTCTTACGTGGACCATGTCTGCTGGTAGTACTTGTATAGGCACAGGTATACTAAGGGCGACAGAAAAAGGCGAAGAACCAATCGTCATCGGTGAATTAAGAGAAGTTTGTGGTAGTTTGGGCGAACCAAAGTCATATACCTTCATTGATGAAAATCCTGTATCAGGCAAAACCAATTATTATACACTCGAATTAGGTTTTTCAGGTAGATCGGCGCCTGCTTTAGGTATAAATTTTATTTCTCTTGATGACAATAACTACAAAGTAGTCCCTCATCCGATCAAAAGTATTGGTAAAATCTATTTTGAAAATAAAAACAAAACTCAGCATTCACTTGTATTTTATGACATCAATGGTAAATATGTCAACACTATACACACCACTGATGATCACTTTATAATCGATGTCAAAGAAAAGAACGATTTTGCAAGTACGTCTTTTGTATATCTGAATAATGTGTTTGTTTTTAACATCTTAGACATCAATGGTCAAAAAATTACTACTGGAAGATTTGTGGTTCTTGAGTAATTTCTATTTGGTGTTTTTTAAATTACAGACTTCATAAAGATACCTTTCAAACTGAAGGGATGCATTTGAAATTTGCCATCATATACAACAGTCTACACAGACCATTCTTTAAAATACTTAATGAAAATTTTTGCGGTATTCTCTGCGTCTGAGATCGCTCTGTGGTGAATACCTGTGAATTCAAATCCTTCTAGTTTGACAGCTTTTTTAAGACCTGGCTCATCTTTCAAATCTTTGAGCGCACGATAGGCAGGTTTGAGATTGAAATGATGTTCTAGCCATTCAGTCTCCATTTTGTGTAGTTCGCAGTCTTGTATCAATTGTTGTTTGTCATATTTCCCCCATGAAATCAATACAAAATCTTCCTCTATGCCTATCCAATCCATAAATTCTTGGATGATAAATGGGAAAGTTTTGCTTCTGTCTACATCTGTCTGAGTGATAGATGTGAGTCTCGTACAGAAATCAGACAATATGGGATTTACAGTAGGTTTTATAAACTTACTAAAGATAGATTCTACTTCATTATAGTCATTGACCTTTACAGCACCGATCTCAATGACTTCATTGATACCGTGAGGTGGCCTTCCGAGCCAACAAGATGCTTCCAAATCAAAAATGATATAATTCAAGTGTCTATTATTTACTTCATGTTAAACTTTTGACCAACCCATGGCTGTCTCCAAATCATAATTAATTAATCTATTGTGGTAAAAATACAATAATTTTAAATCTGCACAAACAATTTTATCATCTTCTTTTTTCTCCAATACCCTCACTGCATGATAAATACCCAATTTTCTGAGTCCTTCATTGATAATTTCTTGGGTATCATCCCAGTTTTCGTCTGAAAGAGTGACCTCTCCTTGAGCCGACATTTCTTTAATAATGTTTATGACTTGCCCCACTTTTTCAGCAAATACATTGTATTCTATTTTATATTTTTGGTTCTTTTGGTTGATCAAATTAATGAGTCCCATTTCTTCAAATTCAACATAAATCAAATGAAATGCTACAAACGAAACGACATTGCTAGACAGAATGGTATTAAATTTTCGATAAGAGCTTACGACACATTCCCCTAGCATTTTGGCGTACACACCTTCACGCTGACTATTGCCTGATAGTTTACCATCGAATGTAAAATAATCTTCGATATTGACTTGATGCCCAAATTTATCAAAACTGACACCATGATCATCTACTTTATTGCCAAACACATCCATGGGATCACCAAATGACATATAAACTTCTGAATCTTTTGAATATAAATCCTTGATAAAGCGCCAAATATCTCCAAAATTTGGACCTGTTTTTTTGGATCTTGTATACTTTTCTCTTCCCACACTCTGCAAGTGCTGGTCGATCAGTTGGGATGCTTCCAATACAAAGTGGTAGCCTATATTGAGCGGAACTACAAATATTTTTTTGTCTTCTTTATTCTCTAGATGTAATCTCTGCGCCTCTATAACTGAGCTTATCAATCCGAGTTTTAATTTGTCTTCTGTCTGTCCACTTCGAGACCTAGTACCTCCTGGAAAAAAGATACAATTGACACCTTCCAAAATCGAATAACCTGTCATTGACTTTAAACACTCCAGATAGATGGGATTTTTCTTTCTTCTATCTACCCTAAAAGCGCCTAGTCTATTGATAAAATAAGCTACGACTTCTACATTGTACAAATTAAGTCCTGCACCGTATGAAAAAGCTGGAATACCTACATTTGTGTCAATGGCATATCCTACCATAATGGAGTCAAGATTAGAATAATGCGTCGGCAAAACGACCACAGTTCCTTGTTGGAAAAGCGATCTCATTAATGTCACATTTCCCTGTACTTTTATCCTTTGCTGAAGGTCTTTTTTAGTGCCCCATCTCCAGTGACCTTTAAAAAAACTACTGAATAGACGCTTAAAAAAAGATGTCAAAAAATAACGTGAAAAAGTAAATGTCTTTGGCATAAAATGTCCCACGATCTCTTCGTTGTATCGATTGATGATACGTTTTACGAGATTGACTTCCACTTCTTCTTTATCTTCTCGGGTCAAAGAGTTTTCTAGATCGGTACCCATATTTTTCCAATAGATTTTATCATCTGCTGGGTCGACTTTCCAAGGATTGATCTTAATTCTTTGGTTTTCGAGATATATGGTTTTTGAAATCAACTCATTGAGATTACCATCATGGGTTTTCATAAGTTGATCAAACACAAACGTATTTAATTTTTGCACAAAAGAAGCCCTTTCTCTGCTCAATCTTGCTACAGGCCAATCTTCTATTTTAGGTATTAAGTGCGAAAATATCTGGGTCATAAAACGTTTTCTGAATTTGAAGTATTGATCTCGACCATGACATTTGAAATAAAATTTAGAATGTCATCCCTGCCATCTCTTGTCTCTGCGCTTGTGACAAAATCTTGTGGCAACTCATGCCAGGTCTTCAAAAGCTCTTTTTTGATAGTGGTAATATTGGATTGTAGTACATTTTTTCCTAACTTATCTGCTTTTGTGAATACTAAATTGAAAGGAACTTCGTTTTCACCACACCACTCTATAAACTCTTTATCAATCTTTTGTAATTCGTGGCGGCAATCTATAAGTATGAAAGCTGTCACCAATGATGTCCGATCGGTCAGATAATCACTGATCATCTTCTGGAATCCTTTTTTGGTATCCTTGGAAGTACGCGCATATCCGTATCCAGGTAAATCTACAAGGTACCAAGATTGGTTGATTTCAAAAAAATTGATGAGTTGGGTTTTACCAGGTGTGACAGACACTTTTGCGAGACCTTTTTTGTTTGTAAGCATATTGATAAGGGAAGATTTACCTACATTGGATCTACCAATAAAAGCAAATTCTGGTCTTCCATCTTTGGGGCAAGCGCTCTCTTTTTGATAACTTGCAATAAATGTTACATCTTTAATATTCATCTCGGCACTCTTTTTGATACATTACAATTATAATTAATAAATTAAATCATAATAATCAGCAATATACGTCCATTACAAAACAAAAAATAGCCAATAGCCAGTTTTCGTTGGTTAAACATACGTTAAAACAGGTGCAATATTAACCATTTTTGAAGCATTAATACGTTATCGAGTGGATTTACTTGGCAAATATTTTATTATTCATTAACCTTTTAAATATTTAAAGATATGAATCGATCACTTTTTTCTTTAATATTTCTCTTGTTTTCAGTGGCATCTTTTGCTCAAATAGAATTTGGTATAAAAGCAGGCTTAAGTTCCTACGACCTTGCTAATGAAGGGTTTCTGATCAATGATGGAGACAAACAAGTGGAATGGAACATCAGCAATGCTGGATATGGTCACCATTTTGGGATTTACACAAGATTGAGTTTACTTGGTGTCTACCTAGAACCTGCCCTACTCTTTAATTCAAATAGGGTGACTTATGATATCACAGAGTATAGTGAATCAGGCGTATTTACAAAGGTCAAAAACGAAAAGTACAACCAACTAGACATACCTGTCATGGCGGGTATAAAACTAGGTGTACTTCGTTTTCAAGGTGGTGTAGTAGGTCATTTATTTATCAATAGCATATCAGATGTGGTAGATTTTAAAGGTTATGACCAACGATTTAAAACCGGCAGCTACGGATGGCAAGCTGGTGTAGGTCTTGATATCTGGAAACTGAGAATGGACCTAAACTTCGAGGGCAACTTAGATAAATTTGGCGACCACATTACCATTAACGGCCAAGATTATGCTTTTGAAGACCGACCTTCAAGATTATTGCTCACATTGGGCTATAAATTTTAAGTTGGTACGGTTATTGTATTAAATAAAATATGAATACGTTCATGAACCTGTAATTGTTAAACCAACAACCTCACGGCCAACCATCAACCAGTTGGCCTTTTTTTATTAACTTTGCGACGATAAAAATTGATTGAATGATAGCAATCAATTTTTTTGCAAAAGATAATAGATCCAATACAATATACATTTTTATGGCAAAAATGAGACGCAATCATCAAGCTCAATCCAAAGGACTTCAGACCACATTTCGGTTAGTTATATTTCTGATCATAGCAGTGTTTGCGCTAGTAGGTGGTTATATTTGGTTTAATGGTACCAAAGTAGTACCACCTGATATAGTCGCTCCACCACCGATGCTACGTACTTATCTCCCGAACTCTAATGGAGATACCATTCACCATACTTATTACAGTCTTTCCTATCTTGAAAATCACGAACTCGCCGAATGGGTAGCGTATCTGCTCACCAAACAACAACTACAAATGCCTAATGTGGATAGAGAAGATTATTTTTCACCTGATGATAAAATAAAAACAGGTTCGGCAGTACATGCGGACTATTCTGGTTCGGGATATACACGTGGACACTTAGCACCTGCAGGAGATATGGCTTTTGATGATATCGCCATGAAGGAATCTTTTTTTATGAGTAATATGGCCCCACAAATCAAAGAATTTAACAATGGCGTCTGGAAAGAATTAGAAGAAAATGTGCGAGATTGGACATACAAATCAGAAACACTCTATATTATCGCAGGACCAATCCTACAAAATCCAATCAAAAAAATAGGCAAACAAAACAAAGTAACTGTTCCTTCTGCTTTCTACAAAGTATTACTTGACTATACTGGTGACGAAAAAAAAGGCATAGCATTTGTCATACCTAATAAGCTGTCCACAGAGCGATTGGAGACATACATGGTGAGCATCGACAGCATAGAATCGCTGACAGGGTTAGACTTTTTTAATGATATGATCAATGATGGAGAAGAAGAAAAACTAGAATCGTCTATGAATCCAGCCTTATGGAAAGTAAGCGACAAAAGATATGAGCTACGTATTAATAAGTGGAATTATGAGTAAATGGAGGAAATGTTGATTTGGGGAATTGGTGATTTGTTGATTTGGGGAATTGCTAATGTGCAGAATTGCTGATATGTGGAATTGTTGATTTGCTTATTGAAAGATTTGCTACGCATTATTTAAGTATTCAGCATTATAATACTACCATTAAACTTAGTGCATCTTTGTGATTCCTTAGTGTCCTTAGTGGTAAAAATTTTATTCAACATTAAACATTACACCTTAAACATTAAACTTCAAAACATCCCTCCATCAAGCACTGAGTCCTTTCCATTCTTCGACTACAAAAAAGCCATCTTGTCCTTGCGTTTGGTATAATGGCATCAGAATCATACCATCCATAGGTGCAGTTACAGGTTGACCATTGTCTCTTGCTAGAATCTCACCTTTTATGATTTTCTGAAAATTGCGATATCCTGGTTTCATCTCCCATTTATGATTATCTTCGATGTGGTATTTATATTTTACTTCTACGATTTCAGGTAGATTTTTATAATATTCAATTAAAATGTGGTCGTGTCTATTCTCCACATGTTCGGGTCTGACAACACCTATGGTCCGCATAAAATTAATGGTAGCTGCGATACACCTGTTGACGGACATGGGATCGTCGTGGTGACCACCTTCAAATGCGATGCTCACCGTAGGAATACCAATGTTTTTTTGTCTAAAATAATGCAATGTCGTACCACTGATTCCGTCTAGCAAGCCCAATATCACGGGTGCATGGAGTTCGTGGGCTATTTGAACACTTTCTTCTTTTTCGGTAGCTATACAAAATATACCACCGTCTGAAGATGTGGTATGCAGATCTAGTAAGTACATCTTTTCGGGACGCAATCTATCTATCTCTACATTAATGACATCTAAGATTTCCCTGATTTCAAAATCTTCGTCACGCAAAGTAGTGATATCTGCATTTTTGATGGTCTGAATATAATCAGGTTCCCAACATCTATTCATGTCTTTGGACACAAATCTATTGCCATGTCTGAATGCTTGTAAATTACCTAGGATACCTATGATTTCACCCTTGTAGGTAAAGTCAGGATTAGTGATCGGTTCTACTTCGAGCATTTTGAATAATAATTCTAGAGCCTTCACACCCGCGGGTTCGTTGCCATGCATCCCTGCTGTGATGACCAAAAGTGGTCCATCTTCTGTTCCTTTGTACTTCCCTATTACTCTGTTCATGACTAAAATATTAAAATGTGACTACTCAAAAACGACCTACCTTACCCAACTTTGATATTATCCTTATCTTTGCCAATATGTGACCGACATAAAGTTATATGACTTCTATGGATAAGGCACAAATCTAATCGCTAATTTATAATAAAAATTTGATATAATGGCAATTCTGACTACTATTTATTTCGTTTTTTTGATAGGCATGTCGTCTATGTCCATGAAACCGCACAACAATCTCATATGTCAACCACCTGATTTATCCACCTGCATCATAGAAAATGCAAGCTACTTCATCGGCACGTCTTATGTAGCCCATACATTAGAAAGTGGACAGGAAGAAAAGTTATTAATATACAATGATAAATATGATTGTGTGACTTTCGTTGAATATGTACTCGCCTTAACCATCTACCAAAAACAAACATCCGAACCCAAAAAAACCATACCACAAATCATCACAAATCTAAGATATAGAAATGGCATCATTGATGGATACGGTTCTCGACTGCATTACTTCACAGAATGGTTGATCCACAATGAAAAAAATCAAACCATAAAACAAATCACAACACAAATTGGTGGGCAACCATTCGATAAAAATGTCCATTTTATAACTGCCCACAAATCTAAATATCCTAAACTTAACAACTCTAAAGATCTGAAAAAAGTAAAGGACGCTGAGATATTCCTAAATACTCAAAATCTCACTTATATCCCTAAAGAAAAAATAAGATTGGCTTTCCCATTCATTCACAATGGAGACATTATCGCCATAACCACAGGTATAGACGGCCTTGACGTCGTACACACTGGCTTTGCTTACCGTAAAGGAGACGATATCCACTTACTACACGCATCAGAAAAAGAAGGTAAAGTAGTCATTAGTGATTTGCCCCTAGATGAATATATGCAGAAAAACAAATCCCAAAGTGGGATTATGGTGGCAAGGGTGAAGTAATTAGTGATAAGTTTATTTTATGAAAGCGCTGATAAACTTAGTATGGGCTCGGACGAATTGGCGGCCTCCCATCGCTTTTAAATGCATTCAAATCATATGAAATGATTTAGCGGTAGCATGTCTTGGAGCCATACCACCACATTCATCAATCATTCACCAAATCACTCGATCACTTTATCGCCATTTTTTTTGGCGGTAGCATGTCTTTGGAGCCATACCACCACATCCTAATTAGAAAAATTATAATTGATGACTACATTGATTAGGTTCATGTCCACTTTGTTAAAGACAAAATTAGGTGAATCGTAGGTCTCTCCGATCTCCCACTTCCTAACTAATAATACTTGGGCTTCCATGCCTTGCAACCAACCTTTTAACTTATATCTTAGGTCGATATTCATCTGACTGTAGGTCGGTACGCCATATTTATTGGATCCAGTATTTTTTACGTCAGGCATTTGGAAATATCCAACTGAAATGGAACTACTGAAAGGAGATTTAGCTTTGGCATATTTGGTTTGTAGCATGATAGCATGTACGTCTGCCATACCTTCATTTCGCTCACGTGGCATGAAGGTAAAAAACGGATCCCTACCCCATTCCCTAGGCATAAGATACCTCCCACCTGCTGTAATTCTGTTATAATTTAGCGTGCTTTCTATGGCTTTATATTTGATACCTAATCTAGCGCCGTAGGTCAAGGTGTTTTTTTCATTATTAAAATAGGATTTGTTTTGATCGGAATTGCCACCGTCGTTTATTTTCGCTTGATGTATCATTTGTACACCATAAATCATTTTCGTTTGATCTTTAATGGATACATTTCCATCTACTTGGAGCAAAAGACTGTTCGATATATTTTCAGTATATAAATTCCAAACTCTAAGATTTATGTTTTTTTGCCACTTGTATTCTATACCTAATAAGGCTACGCCTTTGGATGCAATATTATTACGATAATTAGATTTAGTACCATCAGGATTGACTCCAGAAGGATAAACGCCTACAGATGATGCTACACTAAACCATTCGGACGTACTCCTAGGTGATATTTTATTGAGCCAACCACCTTGCAGCGATAGATTTTTGATTGGTTTAGCGTCTATCCAAACTCCTTGAACTTGGGTAGGTCTCATACGTCCATCTTGGAGATTGATAAAAGGGGTATTGATCAATTGCTTACCTAGTCTGATAAAATTGTTTTTGTATTGATACTTAAGATATAATTCTTCTAGCCTACTTATTTCATTTTTTTCAGCAGGATTATTGATATCATATAGTCCGATCTCATACCTATTGGCTTGACCTGTAGCTTTATCTTTGATAGTAAAATCTGATGACCCAATATCAAAAATATAATATCCACTGACTGCCATTTGCAAACCATAAAAAGGTGCAGTTTCATATCTTAATCCACCACCTGCTGCATGTGCAAAATAATCTGTAAGGTCTCCACTATTGTCCGTAGAAGAATAAAAATACCTAAAATGACCATTGACCTTACCATTCCTAAATGCAGTCAGCAATGATAGCGAATCCGCTTTTTCTTTGTTCTCACCATTCCAAATTTTGGGAGCTTCTTGCAACTCTTGATGCTGTCCATGAAGGACAGTGGAAACAATAAAAAGACCTATGAAAAACCAAATTTTCAATGTAATTATTTTAAAATGTACTAATTGTTTCTGAAAATGTGAAGTTGATATAATTCTAATATCCTGACTTTATATAACTCCAACCCTTATCTTGTTTGTCCACGATCTCAAGGATACCTCCTGGCACTGTCCTACAATTATCAACTAATTGTTCTCTAGTGATTTTCTTTTGACTCATGGTAAATTCACAAGCTACAAAGTCCACTTTCTGGGCTGATAATGCTGTTATTTTGTCTTGAACGAGTGATTTTTCTTTGACCAAAATACTCAGTCCTGGACCATGACAAACCACTTCCAATTTTGTACCTGGAGCCAGTTTTTGGATATTACTCAGTTGTCTCATTAAGGCATTGTGGTCAGTAGTGTCTTTTGATACCATCTGAAAGACAATTTTATGTGTTTTTGCTTTGGCAGGTTTACCTTTTGATTGAGCACTCAATGTCCCTACTGAAAGAAGGATTCCAAATATAAAAATAATGAATATTCTCATGATTGTTTATTTAAAAAATTGCTAAAAATAATCTTACATTAATAAGTAGTGCAAATATACTTTATTCCTTAATGAAACTGATAATCTACGCCGTACACTTGTGTCAGTAATGTATCTGGTGCGTCTAGTGCAATAGAAGATTTATGGACATTGGGTGTGACAGGTGAGTTGACCTTTAGATATTCCATCATATTTTCGTGAAGGGTGTACTTCGTATTCTGAGGGTCCATTACGTTTTTGATTCTACATACCATATCGGCAGGGTCACCATCTCTTTCACAAGCACAAATACTATATACTTGTTCAGGATTGATAGGTTTACCAGCGATAACTATAGACTCTACTCGTTTTCCCTCATCCCCAAAAGCCCTAAACTTTACGACCATGCCGTTAAATTTTGTAACCCAACCTCCGAATCTTTTGGAAGCATCTTTGGCAAATACATTATTCAATTCTTTCTCTAACCATGTCAATAATTGTTGTCCTGTGACCTTTCCCGTCCTGATGGTACTATCTACCGGCAACATATCAAAAATATATCCTTGTGTGATCGGAATATTACCTGTATGGTCAGGTGTCGTGCGCGGTGGACAAAATCTAAAACCATTGGACAAAACTATATCAATCTCTGGCATCCTCCATCTCAACGCATCAATGATCATAGTATCTATCGTGTTTTCTATGACAAAATACCTATAAAGTGGCACAGTACTATACCCTACGACTTTGTTTATCTGTTCAATATATGGTTTCTCAATATTATCGATTAGGGTCGAAATCTCTTTGTCTTCTTTGTATTTGTCAGGAGATATTTCTACCAATTCATAATTTTCTTCTATCAGACCACCGTCTTTAAAAGTTAAAGATAACTTACCGCAAAAAGATCCAAATGCACCTGGTTCGACCACCTTGGCATACTTACACTGTATGGGCTTTCGTACTCTTTCGTGGGTATCACCACCTAAGATATAATTCACACCTTTGGTCACTTCTAGATTGGCAAGGTGTATTTGTTGTGACAAACCCATATGTGCCACCACTATGATGAAGTTGCACTGCTCTTGTTTAGAAAGTACTTCCACATAATGAGCGATATTCTCTTCTGGCTTTGTATAGAGAATACCTTTGCTGTAATTAGGTGATTGCCTTATAGGAACTAAGTGATCTGTGTAACCTAGAAATCCGATTTTAATACCATCTACATTCCAGATATGATAAGGAGGAAAGATATGTTCGCCACGTTTGCCATCACCAAGGTCATGGTACATATTGGCACAAACTTTAGGAGCATGTAATCCACCTAATAACTTTTGCATCTCTTTTTTACCATAGATTACTTCCCAATTGCCAGGTAAGTATAAGTCATAATCGAGTGCATTCAGTATAGGCGAAATGGCATTTCCTGTGGTCTTGATAGAGAGTTGACTGCCTTGGAACATGTCACCTGTATCCATCAGAAAAGTATGTTTATTCTTTTTCCTTTCCTTTTTTACAAAAGATGCAAAATGAGCATAACCACCTGCCCGTCTGAATACAGCTTTATCATTTTCCCAAAACAATTCATCATGATGATGTATCTGGCAATGCACATCCGTAGTTTGAAGGATATTTAGTTTTACAATGGATTTGTCATCTTCTGAAATATCCTTATGTTGTTTTTTTTGTTTGGTTTCAGCTGCTGACAATTGAGTGACGGGTAGCAAACCAGCACCTGCACTTAGCAAGCCTATTTTTCTGATAAAGTGTCTTCTATTGTGGCTCATGATGGTATTAGATTGTTGTTGATATAATTATTTTTTAGCTTTTCTGGCTTCAGCAATTGGCTTGAATGGGCCATATTTATGCTGATGTTCGGTAAAGCTATCACTATAGGGTCCGTAAGGATGGTCTATAGGTTTTTTGGAAATATCTGGCCAGTCAGCAGGTGTATTTTTGTGTGGACGTGGCTGACTATTGACAAAAGCTGCTAGATCCCAAGCTTCTTGGTCTGACAGTTGTGGTGCCTGATAAGTAGCGCCTAGTGGCATATTGGTTTTGACGTACTTTGCAAAATTGCTCAGACGGTACAATCCCGCTGCATCATTATAAGAGTTTTTGCCCCACAATGGTGGATATGTATATTCATCTTTAGTATTTGCTAGTACACCTTCGCCACTTGCTTGATGACAGCTTGCACATTTCTGAAGATATATTTGTTTGCCATTGACAGGATTTGCTTCTGTATCCAAAAAAGCTAAGTCTTGAAAACCAGAGCCTTTTACCTTTGTACCTTTTTCTACGTTTTTGCCTAGATATATAAAGTAAGCTTTGATGGCTTGCATTTCTGCACTAGCGGTATCAAGTGGTGATCCATTTAGACTTCTTTCTAGACAGTCATTGACACGCTTGTAGATGGACTCTGATGTGCCACTTCGCTCCCTGAATTTAGGAAAAGTAGAAGCTACTGAACCATAGTTATTACCGAATATTTTGGTACCTGCGTCAAGATGACAATTCTGACAGTTTAGACCGTTTGATATCTGAGCGACACTTCCATTTGGCCCTAAATATTTGGATGTATGAGCGATCAAATCTTTGCCATACATGATCTGAGATTCTAAAGCAGAACCTTTGATGGACTCTAAGGGTAATGGTTGCCATAACTCCGTGGATTCCTTTGTAAAAATCTGTTGCTCTACAGCAACGGACTGACTTTCAGATGGACCATCGCCTTTTGGCCAAGGGATAATTTCATCTGTTGTATTGAATATTTGAATAATCAAAAACAAGACAAAAGCGATTACCAAAATGACCATATAGACCAATGATTGGACATTCAAAAATTGGTGTTCAGAACTATGTTTATTTGAGTCGTTCATGACATGATTCATTTATCAATGAGGAAGTTTATCCCTAAAGTAACCATACACCCACGTACCTGCAATGGCACTTAATAAGGTCGCAATGATGACTGTAGCGCCAGAACCAACTAAGGCAAATAATGGACCGGGACATGCACCTGTAATCGCCCAACCAAGTCCAAATAAGAGACCACCTATTACCTGACCTTTATTGAAAGTTTTAGGATGGAAAATGATTTCTTCACCGTATATCGTGCGGATGTTGAACTTTTTGATAAGCCATACTGAAATTACCCCAATGACTACTGCACTTCCAATGACACCATACATATGGAAAGATTGGAATCTAAACATTTCTTGGATTCTAAACCAACTGATGATTTCAGCTTTTACGAATACTATTCCGAAAGCTATTCCTACTAGGACATATTTTAGATTGTGGTACCACTTGTGTTCGAGTTGACTTTCGTTTACACAAATACTATCGAGTTCTCTTACGGTTAAGTCATCACTTTGTACCGCAACAAACTCGTCAGCTACATTATTTTGATTGATCATGTTTATTATGTTTTTATAGTGATAAAATATATGGAAGGATAAAATTTGCAGTAAGGATACCACCTACCATAAAGCAACAAGTCGCTACTAATGAAGGCCATTGCAAAGTAGACAAACCCATAATAGCGTGCCCACTCGTGCAGCCACCTGCATATCTTGTCCCAAATCCTACAATAAAACCACCTAAAATCACCATAATGAATCCTTTAAGTGTAGCTAATTGGTCCCAACTAAATATATCTGCGGGTACTAAAGCGCTATAATCTGTGATGCCGTAGCCTGCTAATTCAGTTTTTAATTCATCTGCAACTACGATATCATTTGGATTGCTGAGTCCTGTTACAGCAATAATACCTCCTAGAAGTATACCGAAAACAAAAGCTAGATTCCAAATTTCTTTTTTCCAATCGTATTTAAAAAAGGAAATATTTGCGGGTAGACACGCTGCGCAGATGTGACGCATGGATGAGGATATTCCAAAAGATTTATTTCCCAAAATGAGAAGTGCAGGCACTGTCAGACCAATGAGTGGTCCCGCTACGTACCAAGGCCATGGTTGTGTTATTAATTCGTACATATTGATTGATTGTTGATTGTTTAAGACTAAGGTTAAGATTTAGGTTAAGGTTAAGACTTAGGTTGAGATTAAGATTTAAACGTTTGTCTCCCCTTCAGAGCTTGCCACGCTTTGCGTGGGGTCGGGGGTAACTGGATTTTTTAAGATTAAGGTTGAGATTAAGGCTGAGATTAAGGTTTATTAAAAAAAACTATTCAGTTGGACATTCAAGACTTATGTTTACATTGTCTATCGTACCAACTGAATAGTGAGAAAACCTTTATTTCACAAAATTGCTTACATAATCTATTGATCCACCATTTACAACACCTGTAATACCATTGGCATCTAGGATTGCTTTTGCTTGACTACTTCTATTACCGCTTCTACAGAAGACAATGATATCTTTTTTGCCTTTAAATTTCTGAAGATTACCACCTATAGAATCAAGTGGAATATTGACAGAACCTTTTAAGTGGCCAGATGCAAACTCACCTGGTGTTCTTACGTCAACTAAAAAGGCATTTCCTTTTATCAATTCGGTAAGATCTGTGGCTGTACCTCCAGCAAAAATACTCTTTAAAAAACTGAACATTTTGTATATAATTTGTAATATTAATTAAAGATCGAATTAAACCGTCATCATTTTGCTTTGGCAAACATAATCTGTTTTTGGCAATGATGTCGTTTTGCTGATCGCACTAAAACCACCTTCTACCTCTGTAAAGTTTCTGTAACCTCTTGCTTGCAAAATACTAGCTGCCATCATACTTCTGTACCCACCTGCACAATGCATAAAGAAATGCTCAGATGGATTGACATCTTTGATCCATTCATTGATATAAGCCAATGGTTTATTGTATGCTTCATCGATATGCTCAGCTGCATACTCACTCTCTTTTCTCACGTCTACGACCTTATCTTCACCGATTTTTACCTTAGCTTCAAATTCAGCTGGTGTAATACGATTGACAGTATCAACTTCAAATCCAGCTGCTTTCCATGCATCAAAACTTCCTTCCAAATATCCCAAGATATTATCAAATCCTACCCTACTCAATCTTGTTACAGTCTCTTCTTCTCTTCCTTTATCCACTACCAATAAAATTGGTTGTTTCACATCGATGATTAAAGCACCTACCCAAGGCGCAAAGTCGCCATTCAATCCTATATTGATAGATTGTGGCACAAAACCTTTGGCAAAATCCCCGTTATCTCTTGTATCTAAAATAAGTGATCCCGTGCTATCTGCTACTGCTTCGAATTCAGCTGGATTAATTGCTGTCAGACCTTGATTCAATACACTTTCGAAACTATCATAACCTTTTTTATTCATAGCTACGTTCATACCGAAATAACCTGGAGGAGGCAATAATCCATCTGTAACCGCTACGACAAAAGCTTCTTTGGTAGGTTGGTTTAAGGCATAATTCATTTTCTTTTGATTGCCCAAAGTATCTACTGTTTCTTTCATCATATTTTTACCACATGCGCTACCAGCTCCGTGTGCAGGATAAACTGTCACATCATCTGCAAGTGGCATGATCTTATTGTAAAGACTATCATAAAGCAATCCAGCTAATTCTTCTTGTGTCATATGTGCCGCTTTCTGAGCAAGATCTGGACGACCAACATCTCCTAAGAATAAAGTGTCACCACTGAATAATGCTAAATCTTTTCCAGAAGCATCTTTTAGTAAGTAACACGTACTCTCCATCGTATGGCCTGGTGTATGCAAAACTTTGAAAGTGATATCACCTACTTTAAACTCTTGGTTATCAGTAGCAATGATGGCATCAAACTCTGGCACAGCGGTAGGTCCATAGACGATACTAGCACCTGTTGCTTTTGCAAGATCTACGTGACCTGATACAAAATCAGCATGAAAGTGCGTCTCGAAAATATATTTGATTTTTACACCATCTTTTTCAGCTCTCTCTAAGTAAGGATTTATTTCTCTCAATGGATCGATGATAACTGCTTCGCCATTGCTAGTGATGTAGTATGCTCCTTGAGCAAGACATCCTGTGTATATTTGTTCTATGTTCATGTTTAAAATTTTTTGTTTATTTATTAATGATGATACAAAAGTAAGGGGTAATGATTCGGCATTAGGTTACAAATGTTACATTGCCCTTATTTTCTGAATTTTTTAATGTTTAATTAACGTTTGGGTTGCAAAATCTACTGCTTCATTCTTGATTTCATTAGAAGCTAATTCATACGCTGACAGCACAGAAACAAAACAATGCTCTTTGCCGATCATAGATATAATACCACCTTTGGTCAGGGTATCCCTCACAGGTCCTATCATATTAGCAATCATAAAATTGACACCTGAAGACTTTAAATCTCCGATCAAGTCATGCAACATATGCAATGCACTAGAATCTACGGTACTGATCGCACTTGCATCAAGTATAAAATGTGTTGCTTGTTTTCGTTTTTTGATAAGGTCAGTCACTTTATCTCTGAAAAAATTGACATTGGCAAAATACAATTGTGCGTCAAATCGCATGATAACAATATGATCATCAATCTTGGCTTCTGCAAATCTTGCTGTATTTCTAAACGTAGTACCATTTCCTATCCTACCCAACTCAGCTACATGTGGATAAGAAACCCTATAAATCAATATAATCATAGATAACAAAACTCCCAATAAAATGCCTTCTTCGATACCCAAAATCAAAGTACCAATAGCCGCAGCTATGAATAAATAAAAATCTGTTTTGTCTGTATGCCAAAGATGTTTTGCTTCTTTAAAATCTATCAATCCATACACCGCAACCAAAATAATGGCAGCTAATACAGCATTCGGAAGGTAATAAAAGTAGGTTGTCAAAAATAGTAAGGTCAAGATGATCAACAAGGCACTGATGATCGATGCTAGTCCCGTTTTGGCACCTGCTTGGTCATTGACAGCTGTTCTTGAAAAACCTCCTGTCACCGGGAATGATTTAAAAAACGATCCTACGATATTTGCAAGACCTAGACTGATGAGTTCTTGATTGGCATCAAGTTTATAATCTTTATGACGCGCATGAATAGCTTTGGCAACAGCGATGGACTCCATAAATCCTACAAAAGCTATCGTAAATGCTGTAGGAAGAAGTTTTTGCATGGTACTGAAATCAAAATTAGGCATACTGAATGATGGCAATCCTTGTGGAATGGTACCTACAATTTTGATCCCTTGCTCATGTAATCCACCTAGATAAACACTTAATATACCAAGTACGACGACGACTAAAGGTGCAGGTATTTTTTTATGGATCTTTTTGACAATGATCAAAATCAAAATGGCTGAAATACCAATAACAAAAGTCATCATGTGTATAGCAGACAATTGTTGCCATAATTGGGCGATTATGTCTAGTAGTTTTTCACCATCTGTCTTTACACCGAGAAGGTGTTTCATTTGACTAAAACCAATAATAATGGCTGCTGCGGAAGTAAATCCTGCAATAACGGGATGAGAAAGAAAATTGACCAAAAAGCCTAATTTAAAAATCCCCATCACAAACTGTATCAAACCCACCAGAAGTGCAAGCAAGATAGCCAACATGATATAATCATCTGATCCTGAAGCTGCTAAACCTCCTACACCACTCGCTATCAACAAACTGACCATAGCCACAGGTCCAACAGCAAGCTGACGAGAAGTACCCAATAATGCATAAATAATCAGTGGAATAGTTACTGCATATAAGCCATAAATAGGTGGCAAACCTGCTAGCATAGAATAGGCCATTCCTTGCGGGATGAGCATGACACCTACAGTGAGACCCGCAGATATATCTCCACCAAGCCAGTTTTTATTATAATTTTTTATCCAATCTAAAGAAGGAATATATTTCATGTGTTTTAAGAACTAATTGTTTTAAAAGATTGAAATCAAAACTGCAATGTCAAAAGTAATACATTATTTATAGCTAAAGTAAAAACTTTTGAATTCATTGAAAGAAAATGATTTCTTATGGTTATCAATGCGAGTGCAAAGTTAACGACATATCCCAAGACCTTAAGCAACAATAGTTACACAGTCAAAAACTTACAATAATGTGATCTTATTTCTGCCAAGTTTCACCACGCCTGAATCTTCTAGTTGCTTGAGTAATCTAGAAATAACAACGCGTGCTGTAGCCAATTCATTAGCAAGCTGTTCGTGGGTAACTTCCAAAGTCTTACTACCCGTGAGTTCCACTTTTTTGTGTAGCAAACTCATTAGTCTTTCGTCTACTTTTTTGAAAGCAACTTCATTGACCACTTCTAATAATTCTTCAAATCGTTTGTGGTATAATCTAAAGATGTAGTCCAACCATTGTGGGTATTCTTTGATAAGAATTCTTACTTTTTCTATGGGAAGAAAAAGGATTTCAGTGTTTTCTTCAGCTACCGCTTTTATCTTGCTTCGTTCGTTGTGTAGACCACCTAAAAATGACATGATACAACTTTCGCCCGCTTTGATATAGTACAACATGATCTCTTTGTCAGCATCATCCGTTCTGATTACTTGTAGACTTCCGCTGATGACAATAGGAATGGATCTAATATAAGAATCTTCACTCATCAATACTTCTCCTTTCTTCAGTGTCTTGAGTGTGCTCAAAGAAAACAACTTAGCCCTTAAATCAGGAGACGAACGAAATTCTACTATATTATCCAATAAATCCATTGCTAATTAACTGTTTTGTATTGTAATAAAGGATTGTAATGTAAAAAAGTTCATATGTTAGAGATACATATAAAAAAAGGGCAGAAGGTTCCGACGCCCGCTGCCCTTGGATAAATTTTATTTTCACTACTGTAAGTGAACCTAAAAATTTGAGAAAACTATTTAAAAAATAAGAAAGACAAGGCCTTATCCTATTTTTATATCTTTAATGTATATATTACTACTAACAAATACAATACAAATGACAGTATTAACACATATATAACGCAAATGTAAATATTTTAAAATTATGTACGTGTAAATAATAGCAATTTATTTGAAAATATTTTGCAGGAATATACTTTTCGCCAAATTAACAGCATAATCTTCCTACTTTATCATTGTAAATCAATCAATTATATTATTTGACATCAATTGTAAACTTAAGTGGTATTTATGTAAAATCATGTAAAAAGTAATTACTTAGGGTGTTAAAATTGAAGTTATCTGAAAATCGAAATGAGTAAATCGCCCTTTCTCACCAAGATATTTTTATAAATGTAAGACCTCCGAAATCTAATTATATATTTCCGTTTGGATGTAACTCATCATATGAGTGTAAATAACAGATAGATTTGAATAACAAGTCCAATAATTCCTCCATAAAAAATAAAGTTGCCATTTCTTCGACTTCGTTCATCGTACACAAAGTACTTTTGTCCAAACATGTCTGTACTTTTCCCGAAGGAATAATAATAGCCCATAGCGATGCCTGCGACTATAAAAATTGTTCCAAGATATAAGCCCAAAAAAATTGCCAAGAAATAGCCTATCTGAACTATACTAGATGCTTGCTTACCTTGCCTAATTTCCTCATTTCTTTCTTCTTTTAATGCCGAAATTTCGTCGTCTGTAATTTGTACACCTCTACTTTCCAAGATACGTTTGGAAGCTACTACACTTTCAATGGACCATTCATCTGATTTATTAATTATTTCCAATAATTCTTCATTAGTAAAATCATTAAAATGGGTAAAATCATTGTGAAGATCAAAGTTATCAGCGATGTTTTTTTCTAACAATATATTTGCTTTCTGAAAATCTTCTTCTCTCAGTTTTATGGTAAACTTTGGAAGTAATCCTTTACCAATGATCGACTCATCAATAATGGTATTTGGACTATCAATTTCATAACTTATTAAGTTCTCATTAAAAACTGATTTTATACGATCTATCTCCTCAGAAGATGCTACATGTCTATAAAATTCATATGTCATAATTATCTTTTTATTGTCTAGAATACTTTTAATTCAACATTTGGCTACTACCTAATATTTCATCAAATACGATTACACCAGTAAAGTATAAGATTACTATAGGTTTGCTTATTCTCCAAATTCTTATGAGATACAAATCTAATAAAAATAAAATCTATTATTGCTTTTTCAAAGATTAATTAAACCTATTGAAAAAACAATTGTCTAAAAACTTATTATCATTAAGGCCCAATAGTTTTTACTTTAAGATAAATTCCTTTTAATTCCAAAGGTATTTCGTTTCTTATATTCCTGCATAAGTGCTTTAACCCTTAAATTTAAATCAATGAAAAACATAAGTTTCCTTTTTATCCTTCTGCTTTCATTCATAGGTTGCAAAAAAGACGATGATGATGTACAACCTACTGAAAATATGTATTTTCCATCGATAAACGATTCAGATTGGGAAACAACATCACTATCTAGTCTTGGTTGGGATGAATCAAAAGTTGCACCATTAAAAGAATATCTTATACTCAAAAACACTAAGTCATTCATGATACTTGTGAATGGTCGTATTGTTATGGAAGAGTATTTTGATGGACATACCAAAACGGAAACTTGGCCATGGAATAGTGCAGGCAAAACACTCGTTTCTGCATCGACAGGCATTGCTCAACAAGAAGGTCTTGTAAATATTAATAACAAAGCATCCGATTATTTGGGAAATGGATGGACGAGTGAGCCATTGGAAAAAGAAAGTCTTATCACATCTAGACATTTGCTGACAATGACATCGGGCATAAATGATGAAAATAACTTAGTCATAAAATCTAATCTTACTTACCTAGCTGACGCTGGTACTAGATGGTCATACCACAATGTATTCCAAAAGCTTATGGACGTAGTGGCGGAATCAAGCAATCAAGATTTTGAGTCGTATTTCAATGCGAAATTAAAAAACAAAATTGGTATGGAAGGTTTTTGGAATAATGGATTGATATTCAAAATCTATCACAGTAATACACGTAGTATGGCAAGATTCGGATTATTAGCGCTTAACAAAGGAAAATGGCAAAACGAGCAAGTCATCAATGAAGCTTTTTTTAATGAAAGTATTTCCACTTCTCAGAATATAAATCCATCTTATGGCTATTTATGGTGGTTAAACGGGAAAGGTAATTTTATGGTTCCTGGTGGACAAACTATGTACCCAACCAATCTTGTTCCGAATGCACCCAATGATATGTACGCGGCTATGGGCGCCGAAGATCAACGTATCTATGTAGTTCCAAGTAAAAATATGGTCATCATCAGAATGGGTAATGCAGCAGAACCTCTAAATCCAAGTTTTGCTCTTTCTGGATTCGATAATGAACTTTGGGAAAAAATAAATGCACTGATTAAATAAAGGTTTGATCTCTAATTAACAACAACCTTACAATTCCGATAGAGTTTAACATGTGGATAACAACGGTAAATACGATCATTAACAGACAGGTCATTGTATCAGACATACTTTTGTATTGATATTTTTTCAATCACTTTTTAATCTTTTACAATCATGAAAAATGTAATGATTTTTGTTCTTCTATTGATCGTTCCTTTCGTCTTTAATGCGCAACCTTCTAAACCGGAGCCAACTGAAATTGGACCTAAAATGTTGTTTGACGTTTTAACCATTGACTATGGTGTTATTCAAAAAGGCGCTGATCCACTTCGCAAATTTTCATTCAAAAACACTGGCAATGAACCATTATTGATCACTAGTGCGAAAGGTAGTTGTGGCTGCACAGTGCCGACTTACCCACAGGAAGCGATTGCCCCAGGTGCAACTGCCGAAATAGAAGTAAGGTACGACACAAAACGAATTGGGTTAATCAACAAAACAGTCACTATCACATCCAACGCAGGCGATCCAGTCACCTTGCATATTAAAGGTGAAGTAAAAGAATAGGAATTCTTATCACTTTTTACCTAAAAAAGAAAACGTGAAGTTTGTAAATCAAATTACAAAACTTCACGCTTTCTTAAATCATATTCATTTGATTATTTGGCTACATTTATGTGAAGCAATTTATTAAAATCTAGCTATAAAACACCGCCATAAATCTTTCCATTATTCTATCCTTATCAACTTCTTTTGTGTAACCACACCATTGATAGAAATCTTAAGGTTGTAAATACCAGCAGACATATCTTGTAAGTTTAATGGATATGACTTCACTCCTCTTAATTGTTGCTGTTCAGTAGCTACAACCTTCAGTAATTTAGAAGTATTATCAAATATTTCAACACTTATTTCTCCATCTCTTGTCAACGAAATTTCAAGATTAGCTTCGTCTTTTGCTGGGTTTGGATATAATGTTATGATATCTTCACCTTGGTTTTGCACACTTACAAGTTTGCTGTAAGTATATTTACCATCAAAATCAACTTGTTTTACTCTGTAGATATAAACACCTGAAGGAGCTACATCTTGATCGATCAGACTGTAAGCTTGGATAGCATTTGTATTGCCATTTACAGCGACCCTTCCAGGTATTTCTGTAAAGACAGTTTCATTTGCAAATCTTCGTTCTACTATGTAGTAAGCCACATTGACTTCTTTTGCTGTTCGCCAAGAAACGATATGTGTATTATTCAACCGACTTGCATTCACATCCAACCATTCTACCGGCAATACACCGAATGCAATACCAAGGTCTATGTTTTCATTAACCATACCTGACTCCATCGCAAACATTCTCGTAGTATTAGGACCAAAGCTGTGGTCTACATCACTATCCATCGCATCATCAGCTGCTCTGGCAATCGTAGGACTAAATCCTGATGGCACATCAAATTTGATATAAATATCAGTTCTCTCTAGATAATCCAATGTATACTTACCTTCTTCATCTGTGATAGCTTCTGCCACAACTAGATGAGTATTTGCATCGTAGGCTTGTACTTTTATACCAGCTACTTTTGGCTCTTCATCATCTTGTAAACCATTCTGATTATCATCCTGCCATACTAAATTTCCAGCTATAGCCATTGGATAATATCCCGATCCTAGATCATTTTTTTGTTGACCAGAAGTAACCGTAAATGACGCTGAAGTACCAGGACCAAACGCATTGGTAAGATCACTATCTATCTCTTCATTATTGCCAATATTAGGTCTCGCTCTCACTAAGCCTAATTGCGGGATGATAACTTCAATATAATACTGACCCGGAGGCGCACAGAAGTTAAAATAACCATCCGCAGAAGGAGAGTTTGGCTTAAAGCCCGTAAACTTAGTATCCCAAATAATCCATGTACCTCCTACATTTCTCCATAGGTTGACTGGCAATCCATTGATACCATTTTCGTTACTATCCCATACATCGTTTCTATTCAGATCATACCAAACTAAATCACCGATCGAAATACAACGGTACATACCTGCGTTTAAGGTATTATTTCTCACACCAGGCAATAATGTAAATACAGATGTCGTACCTACACCATTTGCGCCATTCACGTCACTATCCACTGCATCATTTGACCCTGAATTAGCAAACGTAAAACTATAACCTTCTGGTGTTGTAAATGTAAGATAATAATTGCCTGGATAAAGCCCGTTAAATTCATATTGTCCATTGCTACTCGTGATGGTAGAATCTACCAAAGTACCATCAGTCAAAAATATTTTTACGGTTACTCCTGAGATACCTGGTTCAGATGGTGATTGCAAACCGTCACCATTTAAGTCATCCCAAACAAATTTACCAATACTAGATAATTGAACCAAACCTGCATCTATATCGTCAGATCTTTCGCCTGCATTGAGTGTAAAACAGTTTGTAAATCCGTCTGCATTTGCGTCAGAGTTTAGTGCATTATTTCCCACATTAGGAAGCGTAAATGCATATCCAATACCTAGATTACTAAAGTCAAATTTCAACTTATACTGACCTTTAAGGACATTTGTTAATGCGAAAGCACCGTTACCATCTGTGGTGACAGATCTTATAAATTGGTCATTACAGTCATATAACTCAACAACTACATTCGCAAGTCCTGGTTCACCTTCATCTTGAATGCCGTCTCCATTTAAATCATTCCAAACAAAATCTCCTAGTTCACCCAACACTTCTATAAGTGTTTTATCGTTGCTTGTACCTAAATCTTCTGGTTGATTTGGATTGATACTTTCATGGTCATATCCTGCATCCGAATCGTCTGATGTGTTGATAGGATCTCCATCAGAAACTAAATAGTATAAGCTGCCATCACTCTGAGCTGCCTCGCCATAAGCACTCACCCTATTCCACAATGAATCTGGCAAACCTGGTAAAGTAGCATCCAATTCTAATCTCAATTGTACTGTAAATGCTTGACCTGGCGCCATCAAACCGCTGTTACCATCAAATATATTTGCATTAGCCAAACGACCATTAAATGCATTGTTTATGGTAGGATTTTGGGTTAGGTTTGAATTAACGATATTAGGATTAGTAGTTGGAGCCAATCCCACGAAATAAGGTCCTACATATTTCGTAAGTTCTATCGTATCTAGCAGGCTAATATTTGTCAAATGTACATTACCAATATTTTTCACTGCAATATTCATCACTACATCATAATGCCCTTCTATACCACTCAAAGCGTTCTGGTACGAGACGACATTTTTAACAGTAGAAATTGCAGGAACGATTAGTGGTGTAGGGTCATTGCTTGTACCTGTATCCCCTAAGTAATTCGGATTAATACCTTTAGGATTGATACCATCATCTGAAGCATCTGTAACTGTGGTTTGCATACCATTATTCAAGATCGCGTCTCCATTTGTTGTCGCTTGATTGGTAAGTAATGGGTATGTGTTGTCTTTATTAGGATCTATTTCTATGGTCAATTGTACTGTTACGAATTGACCGGGATATATGTTTCCAGTTGTGCCGTTAAACATATTAGCCTGACTACCACCATTAAAATTAGGGTTTAAAATCGGAGTCACACTAGCTGTTGACAAAACAAATGTAGGCATCGAAGTAATACCTACCCATACAGGTGCTAATTGGTTTTGAATTTGGTCTATCAAATCAATACCGACTAGGTTAGTATTTCCAGTATTCTGAATGGTAAAACGATAAGTGACATCCTTGTTGCCAGGAATATTGCTATTCGCATTTTGAATATTTGTCAATGATTTTACAACATTTATGCTAGGTATTTCTAAAGGAGTTGGGTCATCTAAGCCCATTCCTGGATAATCTATTGTGCCATCATTATTCATATCTGTGACATCATCAGAAAGGTCATCAACTGAAGATTCTGTCTCATCTATAGCAAATGTAATTGCTTGGTTTTCTAATGGTAATGCAGGATTAATGCAAGAAGGATTGATCTCTAAAGAAGTAGTTAAATGAATTGTATCACCAGGATAGAGAATACCATCACCGAGAAGCATATTAATCTCGCTACCACCACCAGCAAATAAATTATTCACTGTAGATATGACCGAAAGATTGCTGTTATTGCTCAAAGAAACCAAAGGAACAGAAGCATTTCCAACATATGCACAACCATATTGAGCAGCAATGTCATCTTCGAGTTGAATACTTTGTAATACTTGACCACCATTATTGATGATATCAAAATCATAAGTAACCCTATAATTTCCATTCAATAACTGTAAAGGTTGGATTGTCGCAGAAATAGTTTTAAGTACTTTTATACTTGAAGGCATAGTGATTGGTGTAGGATTATCATAAGGATTCATCCCAATACCATCACCATTGGCACCATTATTTGTGTCAAATATATTGCCCAATACCAAACCTGAGATATCATCAGATGCATCAAACACTTCTCTTGGGGTATAAAAACTAGCCGTTGAAGAATTAAATAAAACATTACCGTTTTGGTCTCTTGGTGTACCAAAAACAACCGCTTGATTTTTCTTAAAATCATTATTTAATTGCGAAAACAAAACAGGGTTTACATCAAATGATAATGCAATCCTAAATTCCTGACTTGGAGCCAAATTACTAATTCCTGTGATTAAATTAATATCCGAAACACCATTGTATGAAGCATTAGCCGATGGCGGTACATTAGCATTAATATTAGTTAATGAAACTACAAAATCTGGCGTGCTAGAAAACGCTGAACTCATTAGTAAATCGTCTTCCAATATCAAATCAGTCATAGTGACATTTCCAATGTTTTTGACCAATAAATCAAAAGTCAATCTAACATCTCCATCAGGTAAAAGTACGCTAGAAGTTAAATCCTTCAAGACTGCCACTGCTGAAATAGGAATAGGTGTAGGATCTCCGTTATTGGAAGGATTATTATCATTATCTGGATCAATATCATCACCATCTTGTGAATCGTCTGATACTGAAATTCCAGCAGGTGAAATACCTTCCCCAATCGCTATATTTTCAAATGGGGTAATATTTATTCCTGGTCTGAGATTTACAGACAAAGTGATTGTTCCAGTTTCATTATATGCTAACCCGTCATTTCCAGATAACAATTGTACGTTAGTCGTTCCATTATAAAGTGGATTAACAGTTAGATTAGCACTTGTGGTTACACTATTTATAGTAAATGATTCTGCTGTTGCAAAAGTAAGCGCAAGATCGTCAATGACTTGAATGTTTGACAAAGGAACGTCACCTGTATTTTGTAGGATCATTGTAAATTCCAAATCATACGTTTGGTTTCCTTTGTTAATCGGTCCATTTGTCAATGCTTTACTGATTCCAATGTTAGGGTTTTCTGTAAAAGTGATACTCGATGGTTGATTATTATCCGTAGGATCGTCATTATTATCTGGATCAACATTTGTACCATCTTGGCTATTGTCGGTAACAGCTTGATTTGTTGGTGACGTACCATTTGCAACTGCGGTATTATTATAAGCACCAAGATTCGAACCTGGTGTTACGGTTACTGTCAAGGTAATGCTACCACTTCCTTGATAAATCAAATTATCTGTTCCAGCCATAAGATTGGTATCTGT
The DNA here is from genome assembly GCA_035299145.1 of Saprospiraceae bacterium. Classification (GTDB taxonomy): domain Bacteria; phylum Bacteroidota; class Bacteroidia; order Chitinophagales; family Saprospiraceae; genus OLB9. Next base: position 2,677 of record DATGWZ010000011.1, on the reverse strand, counting down.
GTTACCATTAAAGTTGTTGTTTACGCTGAAATCTGCACTACTGATGCTATTCACCGTATAACTTATAGCTCCCGCAAAAGTGGTGTTTAAATTCTCTACTACTTGTACATTACTCAATAATACATCACCTGTATTTTCTGCTAGCATTGTGTATGTCAAAGTGTAGGTACCATCATTGTTATTGATAGGTCCATTAGTAATCGCTTTGGCAATGCCAATGCTTGGATTCTCTGTGAAAGTAACTGCTGTTGGTTCGTCATTATCTGTAGGATCATCGTTATTGTCTGGATCTACATCTGTACCATCTTGGCTATTGTCGGTAACAGACTGATTGGCTGGTGAAATACCATTTACAACAGCGGTATTATTGTAAGCACCAAGATTCGAACCTGGCGTTACGGTTACGGTCAAGGATATACTACCACTTCCTAGGTAAATCAGATTATCATTTCCAGTTAAAAGATTAGTATCTGTATTACCATTAAAGTTATTGTTTACATTGAAATCTGCACTACTGATATTATTTACGGTGTAACTTGTAACACCCGCAAATGTGGTGTTTAAGTTCTCTACTACCTGAACATTATCCAACAATACATCGCCTGTATTTTCTACTAGCATTGTGTATGTCAAAGTATACGTACCATCATTATTATTGATAGGTCCACTTGTAATCGCTTTAGCAATCCCGATGCTTGGATTCTCTGTGAAGGTAACAGGCGTTGGCTCATCATTATCTGTAGGATCGTCATTGTTGTCTGGATCTACATCCGTACCGTTTTGGCTATCATCTGTCACAGATTGATTCGCTGGTGAAGTACCATTTACTACAGCGGTATTATTGTAGGCGCCAAGATAGGAACCTGGTGTTACGGTTACTGTCAAGGTAATGCTACCACTTCCTTGGTAAATAAGATTATCTGTTCCATCCGAAAGATTGGTATCTGAACTTCCGTTAAAGTTATTATTTACACTGAAATCTGTGCTGCTGATGCTATTCACCGTATAACTTGTAGCACCTGCAAATGTGGTGTTTAGATTCTCTACAACTTGAACATTATTCAATAATACATCGCCTATATTTTCAACTAGCATTGTGTATGTCAAAGTATAGGTACCATCATTATTATTGATAGGTCCACTTGTAATTGCTTTGGCAATACCGATGCTCGGATTCTCTGTAAAAGTAACTGCTGTTGGCTGATCATTATCTGTAGGATCGTCATTATTATCTGGATCTACATCTGTACCATTTTGGCTATCGTCTGTCACTGACTGATTCGCTGGTGAAGTGCCATTTGCAACAGCTGTATTGTTGTAAGCTCCAAGATTAGAACCTGGTGTTACGGTTACTGTCAAGGTAATGCTACCACTTCCTTGGTAAATAAGATTATCTGTTCCATCTAAAAGATTAGTATCTGTATTACCATTGAAGTTATTGTTTACACTGAAATCTGTGCTGCTTATGCTATTAACGGTGTAACTTGTAGCACCCGCAAATGTGGCGTTTAGATTCTCTACTATTTGAACCTTGCTCAATAATACATCTCCCGTATTCTCAACCAACATCGTGTATGTCAACGTATACGTTCCATCATTGTTATTGATAGGTCCACTCGTAATTGCTTTAGCAATGCCGATGCTCGGATTTTCTGTAAAGGTAACTGATGTTGGTTCATCATTATCTGTAGGATCATCGTTATTGTCTGGATCTACATTTGTACCATTTTGGCTATCGTCTGTCACAGACTGATTGGCAGGTGAAGTACCATTAACAACAGCGGTATTATTGTAAGCACCAAGATTCGAACCTGGCGTTACGGTTATTGTCAAGGTAATGCTACCACTTCCTTGATAAATCAAATTATCTGTTCCATCCAATAGATTGGTATCTGAATTACCATTAAAGTTATTGTTTACACTGAAATCTGCACTACTGATATTATTTACACTGTAACTTGTAGCACCAGCAAATGTGGTTTTTAAGTTTTCTACTACCTGAACATTATCCAACAATACATCTCCTGTATTCTCAACCAACATCGTGTATGTCAAAGTATAAGTACCGTCATTGTTATTGATAGGTCCGTTGGTTATCGCTTTGGCAATGCCGATGCTTGGATTTTCTGTAAAGGTAACTGATGTCGGCTCATCATTATCTGTAGGATCGTCGTTATTATCTGGATCTACTTCTGTACCGTTTTGGCTATCATCAGTAACAGACTGATTGGCAGGTGAAGTACCATTTACAACTGCAGTGTTATTGTAAGCACCAAGATTGGATCCCGGTGTTACGGTTACTGTCAAAGTAATACTGCCATTTCCTAGGTAAATCAGATTATCATTTCCAGTTAAAAGATTAGTATCTGTATTACCATTAAAGTTATTGTTTACACTGAAATCTGCACTACTGATATTATTAACGGTATAACTTGTTGCACCAGTAAACGTAGCATTTAAGTTTTCTACTACCTGAACATTATCCAACAATACATCGCCAGTATTCTCAACCAACATCGTGTAAGTCAAAGTATACGTACCATCATTGTTATTGATAGGTCCACTTGTAATCGCTTTGGCTATACCGATACTTGGATTTTCTGTAAAGGTAACTGCTGTTGGTTCATCATTATCCGTAGGATCTTCGTTATTATTTGGGTCTACTTCTGTGCCATTT
>DATGWZ010000010.1:0-732384 GCA_035299145.1 Saprospiraceae bacterium | reverse complement strand
GGTGAATGAAAACATAGATCTTGGTATTGCATTCGGAGTATTGCCAGTAGAATGGTTGGATGTGGATGCAAATCGTGTGAATAACACGCACGTAGTATCATGGAGAACAGCCAAAGAAGTCAACGTAGACTATTATGTAGTGGAGCGTAGATTAGCCAATGAAAATGTGTTTACACAGATTCCAGGCAAAGTTGCTGCCGCAGGTAATGCTAACGCAGTACACGCATACAGTCATATCGATATCGACGTAGCATCATCAGGTGTGTACATCTATCGAGTAAAACAAGTTGATTTTGATGGTAAGTTTACTTACAGTAAGTTGGTAAGCTTAAGCCACCAAGGCGACAACGTAATAGAGTTGTATCCAAACCCAGCTAGAAACGATGCAAATATTCAGATAGTATTATCTGATGATGCAGAAGTGAAAGTAGAAATGTACGATGCATCTTCAAAACTTGTCAAAGTGATCAAATCATCTAATATACAATTAGCAGGTGATATGATATACAAAGCCAACTTATCAGATGTACCAGCAGGCGTTTATAATGTAATAGTTACAATAGACGGCGTGCAGACTCAGAAAAAATTTATCAAAATAGAATAATTTTTAAAGTACCTTAATTAACACTTGTTGGATGATTTAACGTAAATCCAATTATTTCAATTTTTTTGGAAACATAGTGTTTTAATTAATTGGCTTCGAAGGAAACTTCGGAGCCAATTTTTTTTTATAAATTTGGTTGTTAAATACTTTCAATTTCAAAACCGGTTAGATCTATAAAGAAATAAATCTGAATGTATATTAAGTTTAAGGGTTATTACTTTTTTTATCTAGTACGATAACTTAAGGTAATTGCTCAATTCAGGACATTTATTGTCCCGTTCAGATTTGTTTCCTACTTTGTATTATAAGAGAATTATTTTTAAGAAGAGCTTAAACAAAGATTTTAAAAATAACTGAATTGATTTTTATCAATAGTTCATTTAGACAGTATAGAATTAACTTTTTTACAGTAATAAAAAAGTTAATTTATTTGACTAAACACCTTTAGTGGACTGTATCATATGAAAAGTGTTTTGTTATCTAGATACATGCTTAGGCTTCATAAGTGTAATATTGTACCACTTAAGGTATTAAGAAAATTTATAATATATATAATAACTATTTTTGCTACTGAATCTGTGAGTTTTATCCATGATTGTATCTTAAAGCAAATTTTCTTATAGTTTCATAATAATGCCTAAGTTAATTTTTGCTGTTAAATTGAGATGAATTCGTAAATATCTTAAGTGATGATTTTTTTGATTTGATAATGTGATTAAGAACAATAACCATCCGATTGCTTACACAATCATTGGGCAAGGGATAACTTTCTCTTGCCTTTTTTTTGTAAATATAATATAGTAAAAATCATCCAAAAACGCTTAATTTGGATTGCATTAGAAAATATACAATCGTTATAAATTGTAAGTTGTTGATAATTTATGAGAGAATTACTTTGATTAATTATGTTTAGAAAAGGATTATATGCTGTCCTTTGTCATAACGTTTATGGAATAAAATTGCAATGTGAAAGAAGTCTCAACATCGTACATCTAAAAATAAAAAAGAAGCATTGATTTCCGACATCAATGCTTCAGGAGAGTATTTTAAGCCCCATAGAAATGCACCTAAAATTTGAGAATATAAAAATCGCAATTTTATATTTAGCGAAATTATAAATATCTTTAAACTCCATAATATTGGCGCTTACGTTCTTAAAAAGTGCTTAAACATGTATTAGAACTATGTAATTTAATTTTGATACTACATATATCTTATAAATACCCTTTTAAGATGTTTTTATGACTAGTTGGAGAACATTTTAAGAAAACTCCTTTCTACCATTAAGCTGAGTGTAACGGAGACTGATGAGCGGCAGTCAATACCGTGATGCTTGCAAACAAGTTTGCAAGTCCAATAGGCCAGACTCTCCATTAAGCTCAGCGTCCTTGCTAAGCTTGGGTTAGTACAAACGTCTCGTTTGTTTTCAAATAAATTATACTTTTGAAATTCTTCTGAAGCTAGAAGCTTCAGCCACATTATATTGCAATCAAGTTTGCAAGTCCACTGATGTTCGTCGTTGCGTCCTCGCTACGAAGCAGTATCAGAAGGCATCTTGCCTAATTAATCTCCGATAAGTTAAGTGTCCTTGCTTAGCTTGGGTTAGTACAAACGTCTCGTTTGTTTTCAAATAAATTATACTTTTGATATTTTTCTGAAGCTAGAAGCTTCAGCCACATTAAGTTGAGTGCAACGAAGACTGAAGAGCGAAAGATATTTTGTTTTCAGTTTGAATCGCTTAAGGGTCGCCCTTTCAGGCCGCTCCTCAGTCGATTCCTTTGATCTTTCGACGCAACGAAAACTGATGAGCGAAAGGACTAGAGATTACTTAAGGCACAAGTTACAAACTTGCTTCAGCAAGGGGATCGGCGCTCCTTTGATACTAAAGTATATTACACAATCAATCTATTAAGTCCACTTTATACCTTTTCTTCTTTAGGTATTTTACTTGTTATCGTAGTTTTCCACATAAAGTAAAAACCTGCAACAAAACAAAAAGCTAATGCCAAAACAGAGTATCTCATGTTGTTGGTAATATTATCTACGACACCGAATAAAAATGTGCCACCTACGATGGCAGATTTGTACACGACATCATAAAAACTAAAATAGGAAGTCGTATCATGGTCTTTTTCTGGTAGAAGCATGGAGTAGCTTGCTCTAGATAATGATTGTATTCCGCCCATCACTAATCCTACAAATGAAGCAATAAAATAAAAAGTTACCTTGTCGTAGGTAAAGTAAGCTGCGCCACATATTAAAAACCAAATGACGATCATGGTAAGAATAGAAAACTTATTTCCCTTTTTATCACCGATAATGGAAAATAAATATGCTCCCCCTATAGCAACTAATTGTAACAGAAGCACCAACATTATGAGTTCTGATGTCTCGAAACCCAATTCTTTTTTGGCAAAAATTGTAGCCAGGTAAATCACCGTTTGTACTCCCGCACTATAAAAGAAAAAAGCAAGTAAGAATGACTTGATATTTGGGCTAGATTGGACATTTTTGAAGGCTACTCTAATTTCTTTGTAACCATCTTTCACCATAGAAGAAGTAAATTTAATAAAGCTGTCTTTTGGCAAATATTTGAATGTGTATTGTGCAAATCCTAACCACCATACTCCTACCAAAACAAAACCTATTCTAGCTCCATTTTTACCGTCAACTATTCCAAACCATTCTGGTTTTTGGATCATCATCAATATTACAACTAGCAAAATGACACTTCCAATATAGCCGTATGTATACCCTTTGGCACTCACTTTATTATATCTATCCTCAGTGACTATGATTGGCAAATATGAATCATAGAAAACCAAACTCCCTGAAAAACCAATAGTTGCTAGAATAAATGCTGATGTACCTAACCATAAATCTACTTTATCATCAAAGAAATATAGAGAGATACAAGCCAGAGATCCAATCAAGGTAAATAGTTTTAAGAAAAATTTCCTTCGTCCACTAAAATCAGCCACACCGGATAAGAGAGGTGATAAACAAGCTATTATAATGTAAGATATTGAAACAGCAAACGAATACAACGAGCTATTTGAAAATTTTAATGGCCCGAGTGATATCTCTTCAGGTGTGTACTCTATAAAATAGCCTGGAAATATTGCCGTCGATATCACTAATGCATATGCTGAATTAGCCCAGTCAAAGATAGCCCAAGCATTAACTGTCTTTTTATTATTCATTATTACACTACTCATGTCTTGCGGGTTTTTTGTTTTGATGGACCAAAGTAGCAACTATCTTTGTGACAATAAAGTTTTTTCTGAATTTTAATGTTAATAAGCAATTATATCAGGTAAGGCTTCGATTATAATTATTGATAATCTTATCAGTACGCCGTGCCTAAAAAGATTTTGTCAGCAATTTTACTTCATGTATTGTGGGAATAATTACCTTTAACATTTTTATTGAATATCGTTGGCCATGAATATCGTCATACTATCGCGCAATGCATCACTCTACAGTACACATAGTCTGGTCGATGCAGCCAGAAGAAGAAATCACTATGTCCGAGTCATTGATCATATGGCTTGTGATCTCATCATAGAATCAGGTAAGTCCAAGGTGCTATTTAACAATCAAGCTATAGAACGCATTGACGCTATCATTCCGCGCATAGGATCCACCGCTACCATATATGGTGCTGCTGTGATAAGACAGTTTGAGAGTCAAGGTGTCTTCAGTACCCTACATGCTGAACCACTTTTAAAAGCAAGAGACAAACTCAGTTGTTTACAGATATTGGGTAGCAATGGGGTAGGAGTGCCCAAAACGGTTTATTGTAGTTCGCCCTTTACGATTCCTTATCTTTTAGAGCAAATGGAACCATATCCCATCATCATAAAACTCGTCACAGGTACACAAGGTATGGGTGTAATTCTGGCAGAGAATAAAGCAAATGCTGAGTCTATACTGGAAGCTTTTCACACAACGAAGGAAAAGGTCATCATGCAGAAATTTATAAAGGAAGCAAAAGGTGCAGATATCCGAGCATTTGTAGTCAATGGTGAGATTGTAGGTGCCATGAAACGTCAAGCGCGTCCAGGCGATTTCAGATCCAATCTCCATCGTGGTGGTACGGCAGAAGCAATAAAATTGTCATCAGATGAAGAAGAAACAGCCTTAAAATCTGTCGAAATACTAGGCTTAAAAGTAGCTGGTGTAGATATGTTAAAAACAGTTAATGGTCCCTTAGTTTTGGAAGTAAATGCATCTCCAGGACTCGAAGGTATAGAAGGCACTACGGGCGCTGATATAGCTGGAAAAATAATCAAATACATAGAAGATTGCCGTAAATAGTATCGGTCTTATCAAAGGAAAATAATCCAAATAATATGCTGAAAAGTTTAATTATACCAAGGGTAAATCCCGACCAAGAACTCTGTATTGATGGCACCATCATAAAGCCAGGCCAGTCTACGCTATTACGTATTAATGCAGGTAAATTGCCATCTGACAATAGAATAAACGTTCATGCTCATGTGTTTCATACTGGTAAAGCAGGACCTTCACTATTAGTGCTTGGTGGTGTGCATGGCAATGAGATTAATGGTATCGAAATCGTAAGAAGAAGTATTGAGCAAGGTTTTTATAATCAAATTACTTGTGGTACTGTGATTGTCATTCCATTACTTAATGTGTATGGTTTTATTAATTTTAGTAGAGATGTAGCAGACGGAAAAGATGTGAATCGTTCTTTCCCAGGACATATTAATGGATCGTTGGCTTCAAGGGTAGCTAGAATCTTGACTAAAAAGATATTGCCACATGTGGATATTGCCCTTGATTTTCATACTGGAGGTGATGCTAGATACAATTACCCTCATGTCAGATATTTTAAAGGTGATCCTGTAGCATCTGAAACGGCAAAACAATTTGGTGTGAAATTATTGATGGAACAAGCACTGATACCTAACTCATTCAGAAGGGCAGCTTATGATATGGGCGTACCTGCTGTGGTTTATGAAGGTGGAGAGTCCATAAGATTGGATAAATTATCTATAGATCTCGGTATGGCAGGCATTACAAATGTGATGCAAGGTCTAGGTTTAGTGGATCAGAGTGTGGTTACAGAAACGCAAGAAAGAGTTGTGATTAAAAAAAATAACTGGGTGCGCGCTGTGTCAGCTGGCTTGTTTATTTGGAGCAGGAGTTCAGGCGATTTGGTAAACAAAGGGGATAAACTTGGAGAAATAAAGGATCCCTTCGGAAGTAAAAGTGTCGATGTTTTATCAACGTATAGCGGTTATATCATTTGCCATAATAATGCCAGTGTAGTTTCATTGGGAGATGCACTATTCCATATTGGTAATGAATTTGAGCTATTATCTAATAACTCATCTGATCAAGGTAATGTGACCTTTTAATACTTCGGGTTTGCCAAAGTTGTTGGTATAATTTATAATGAAGGTGTACATTCCTGGTGGTGCAAATTCATCGGAGTTATTGCGCTGACCATTCCATCCTATGTTAAATTCTTCTGTTTCGAAGATGCGATCTCCCCATCTATTCCAAACTGAAAAATGATAATCATTGACACCTTTGAAGATGCCTACGGGAATTAATTCATCATTCAGTCCATCATTATTGGGTGTAAATGCATTAGGCATATAGAAATTTACGAATGGTAGTACTTTGATCTCAGCAGTAGCAGTATCTGTGCATCCATTGGTTTTAAGGACTACTTGAGTGATGTTAAAAGTGCCCGTATCCTGGAATTCAAAACTAGGATTTTGCAATAGGGAAGAACCCAATTCATCAAAAGTCCATCGATAAGCAAATGCATTTTCAGATTCATCTGTAAATTGTACTCTATTGTTGTAAAGGTTGGGTTCTTCTGGTGTAAAAGAAAATCCAGCGGTTGGACTTTCTACGATTTTAATCAGATTGTTCCATCTTTTTGAAATCTTGCAGCCTGTAGGTGCTGTTAGTTCAAGGTTGACATGATAACTACCCACATCTTCATATACATTGATAGGGTAAGCGTCTGTGGACGTTTTACCATCGCCAAAATCCCATGCATATTTGAATGTACTATCCACAGGTGAACTTAGATTTTCAAAAGATATATTGGCTGGTTGACAACCAATAAACGTATTGGGATCTATGATGATAATGGTAGGAAGTGGCAAATACTTTATTTCTTGGATGCTAGTATCTCTACATTTATTGATATCTTCAGCTACTAAGGTCACTTTTTTTATACCTGCAAATTCGTATTCAAACGCAGGGTTTTGTAAGGTAGAGCTACCTTCGCCAAACTGCCAATCCCATTTTTGTATTGGTCCTGCGCCACTTGCTGATTTGTCTGTAAATAGGATAGGACCCGCTTTACATGTATCAAACTTAAAAGTGAAATCTGCTTTAATCGAAGGGAAGACATTTACGACTATTCTAGCTGTATCTGTACACTCAGCAGTATTGCCATCACTTTTATTTATAATCATAGTTGCAGCATAAGACCCTAGTCCAGGGAAGGTATAAGATACATCTCGAGAAGTAAAGGTTTCTTTATTTCCGTTCACATCAAATTCCCAAAAGTAGTTTTTTATATATCTTGCATCTGTACTTTGATTGATAAAATCAATAGTAAAAGCTCCGCAGCTATTGACCAAAAATTCAGTAGGTGTTTTGGCTGAAGCTGACAGTTCTGCAGTGATAGTTACTTCGCAAACGGTTACATTAAATTGGAAATCTCTTCTCAGGCTACCAATAAGTTTCCCGTTTCGATATTCCAAAACATTTACACCGACGACAAATTGACCGAGAATGTTAGGTACGCCAGATATGACTCCTGTCTGTCTATTGATAGAAATCACTGGATCACCTGCCATAGGTCTGTCAAAAGTAAAGTTTGGTTCGTCAAAAATAACTTCTTCAAATGGTGGAAGACATGAATACGGACTTGGACGGACACCACGACAATCAAAAGGGCTCGCGCCATCTGGTCCTCCCGCCGTTAAAGGTGTAATAAATTCATATACAAGGCTGTCACCATCAATGTCTATCGCACTATTGTCATATTTGAGTGGTCTATTTACACATAGCAAAACAGGTGGTAAACCTTCAAAAACTGGGCTATTATTACAACTTCTTTGTGCATCGGGACTTATTTCAGTAGTGAATGCTGCACCAGTTTCTGCAGCATTGACCAAATTAAGAATAGTGTTATTTCTGCAACATCTTTGATAGGCTATATAATACGAATCATCAATGATGTCAAGCGTTATTGTAAATTTATATACACCTTTTTGTACCCCAATGTTTACGGGAGCAATTATACATGGATTTTCATTCTGAACATCTATATTGCTAGTATTTGATACATAAATATTATCAATTGACCTAACTCTGGAATATGAGTTTCCTGATTTACGGTAAATGCCAAATGAAAACGGATTGTCAAATTGCGCCCCACCACCACGACTGTCTCTGTACAATGTAAAAATCACTTCAAAAGTTACCATCTTTCCATCTGCACTTACTCCTTTACATTTATAAGTGGCATCTCCACCTATGATATGAGCACCAAAAGATGTTTTGCTAAAAAAGAATGTCAAGGTAATCAACAATACCTTAATGAAAAATTTTGTCATAAAGTATCAGGTTATCTGATCAAGGTAATGTGACCTTTTAATACTTCGGGTTTGCCAAAGTTGTTGATATAATTTATAATGAAGGTGTACATACCTGGAGGTGCAAATTCACCGGAGTTATTGCGTTGACCATTCCATCCAGTGTTAAAGTCTTCTGTTTCGAAGATGCGATCTCCCCATCTATTCCAAACTGAAAAATGATAATCATTGACACCTTTGAAGATGCCTACAGGTATTAATTCATCATTTAGTCCATCATTATTGGGTGTAAAAGCATTAGGCATATAGAAATTTACGAATGGCAGTACTTTGATCTCAGCAGTAGCAGTATCTGTGCACCCATTGGTTTTAAGGACTACTTGGGTGATGTTAAAAGTGCCTGTATCTTGAAATTCAAAACTAGGATTTTGCAATAGTGAAGAACCCAATTCATCAAAGGTCCATCGATAAGCAAATGCATTTTCAGATTCATCTGTAAATTGTACTCTATTGTTGTATAGGTTGGGTTCTTCAGGTGTAAAAGAAAATCCAGCGGTAGGACTTTCTACGATTTTAATCAGATTATTCCATCTTTTTGAAATCTTGCAGCCTGTAGGTGCTGTTAGTTCAAGGTTGACATGATAACTACCCACATCTTCATATACATTGATAGGGTCAGCATCTGTGGACGTTTTACCATCGCCAAAATCCCATGCATATTTGAATGTACTATCGACTGGTGAACTTAGATTTTCAAAAGATATATTGGCTGGTTGACAACCGATAAACGTGTTGGGATCTATGATGATAATAGTAGGAAGTGGCAAATACTTTATTTCTTGGAAGCTAGTATCTCTGCATTTATTAATATCTTCAGCTACTAAGGTCACTTTTTTGATACCAGCAAACTCGTACTCAAATGCAGGATTTTGTAAGGTAGAACTACCTTCGCCAAACTGCCAATCCCATTTTTGTATTGGTCCCGCGCCACTCATTGATTTGTCTGTAAATAGGATAGGACCCGCTTTACATGTATCGAACTCAAAGGTGAAATCTGCTTCAATCGAAGGGTATAAATAGATTGTAATATTTGCCGTATCAGAACACTCGGCATTAATATTTTCACTTTTATTGATAATCATGGTCGCCGTATAAGACCCAAGACCAGGGAATGTGTAGGAAACATCTCTAGTTGTAAAGATCTCTTTGTTGCCATTCACATTAAACTCCCAATAATAATCTTTAATATATCTGGCATCCGTACTTTGATTGATAAAGTCAATGGTAAAAGCTCCGCAACTATTTACAATGTATTCCGTAGGTGTTTTTGCAGAAGCTTTTATATCTGCGGCTATAGTTACCTCACAAACGGTGACATTAAATTGGAAATCTCTTCTCAAACTTCCTATTAAAACACCATTTCTATATTCTTTTACGATGACACCCACTACGTACTGACCTAGTATATTGGGGACACCGGTAATGAGCCCAGTAGCTCTATTTATGGATACTACAGGATCACCTGCCATAGGTTTGTCAAAGGTAAAATTGGGACTATCAAAAATAACATCACTAAATGGGGGAAGACATACCGAAGGATTAGGTATTACTGCATCACAACCATTTCCAGATCCTGGTCCACCCGAAGATAAAGGAGCAATAAATTCATAAACCAGACTGTCACCATCGACGTCGATAGCACTATGGTCGTATTTTATAGGACGATTGACACATATCAAAGCAGGTGGGAACTCTTCAAAAGTAGGACTATTGTTGCAGCTCCTTTGCGATTCTGGACTTATTTCTGTGGCAATAGCTGCACCAGTATCTGCAGCATTTACAATGTTAAGAATTGTGTTATTTCTACAACATCTCTGATAAGCAATATAATAAGTGTCATCTATTACATCAAGCGTTACTTCAAATTTGTACGTTCCTTTTTGTACACCAACATTTACGGGTACTACAATACATGGGTTATCGTTTTGGATGTCAATATCTATGACGTTTGTAATGGGTACATTTACAATATTTCTGACGTGGGTGTATGAAGCCCCATCATATCGGTAAATTCCAAAAGAAAAACGTTGCTCAAAAATGGCTCCTGTACCCCTGCTATCTCTGAATAAAGTGAAAATTACTTCAAAAGTCACTCTAGAACTATCTGCATTAAAACCTTTACAATTATAAGTGACTTCACCACCTATAATATGCGCACCAAATGAGATATTCTGACAGCTGAAAAAACAAATAAATATAAAAACAATAAGGTACAGCTTTTTCATAGTTGTTTTAATTTATCTTAGTAATGTACAATGTCCCTTTACAATCTGCTCTTTACCCAGTGGGTCAATATATTTGATCAGGAATGCAAAGACACCGGGAGGAGCTACATCTCCAGTATTATTTCTTTGTCCATTCCAGCCAACTTCGTAATCTTCTGTGCCGAATACTTCTTCTCCCCATCTATTCCAAACTGTAAATGAGTATCCTCTTATACCTTCAAAACTTCCTTTTGGTATAAATTCATCATTCAGACCATCATTATTTGGCGTAAAGGCATTTGGTACAAAAAAATTAATAAATGGTAGAATACTTATGGTTGCGTATGCAGTATCTGCACATCCAGATGGGTGTAATACTATTTGGCTGATTTGATAGGTACCCGTATCTCGGAAAGTAAAGGATGGATTGGCAATTAAGGAAATACCTAGACTATCAAAGTTCCATAAATAAGATATCGCATCTTTAGATTCATCCGTAAATTGAACGGTATTTCTAGTTATGTTGGGCATTTCAGGCGAGAATGAAAATCCAGCTGTTGGGCTAGGAACAACTTTTATTAGATTGTTCCACACTTTAGATACTTTACAACCTATAGGTGAAGTCAGTTCTAAAGATACGGTATAAGTTCCAATTTCTGTAAAAAGATTTGAAGGGCTTAATTCATTAGCTGTATTACCATCACCAAAATCCCAATTAAATAAGTAGTTTTCGTCTATGGGTTTGCTAAGATTAGTAAATGTAATATTGGCAGGTTGACATCCAATAAAAGTATTAGGATCTATAACAATAATTGCGGGAACTGGGAAATAATTTATTTGTTGAATACTTGTATCCCTACATTTATTAATATCTTCTACTATCAGTCTTACTTGTTTTTCACCAGGAAACTCATACTCAAATGATGGGTTTTGGGTAGTAGACGAACCCTCTCCAAATTGCCAGTTCCATTCAAGTACTGGTCCTGCACCACTTACCGAAAGATCAGTAAATGCAATAGGGCCTGCTACACAGGTATCATATGCAAAGCTAAAATCTGCATCAATAGAAGGGTATAAATTGATCGTAATATTTGCTGTGTCAGAACATTCTGCTAATCCAGGAAGATCTTTGTTGAGTATCATAATGGCTGAGTAAGATCCTAAACCCGGGAAAGTATAAGTGACATTTCTGGTATTAAAAGTGTCTTTTGTACCATTGATATCAAACTCCCAATAGTAGTTTTGGATAAATCTTGTATCAGTACTTAGATTCTGAAAGTTGATGGTAAACTCTCCACAACTATTGACGTTAAACTCTGTGTCAGTTTTAGACGTGGCCCTTAAGTCAGCAGTCACGGCTATTTCACATGTAGTAACATTAAACTGAAAATCTCGTCTCAAAGTACCTATCTGTATGCCATCTCGATATTCTTTTACACATACTCCAACTATAAATTGTCCTAAGATATTTGGCGCCCCACTTATTAAGCCTGTTTGACTATCAATGGTGATATTGGGTCCCATAGGTTGGCTTGAAGTAAAACCAGGCGCTCTGAATATGACATTGTCAAAAGGTGGAGGACAATTATTGGGTGCAGGTGTTACACCAGTACAAGCGATGGGACTACCACCATTGACACCATCCATACCACCAGCAGTCAGTGAAGGACAAAACTCATATACTAGACTATCACCATTTATATCAATTGCAGAATGATCGAAATCTATATCTCTATTCACACAAATGACCACTGGCGGGAAGTTATTAAAATTCGGACTTGTATTACATGATCTTTGTGCGGTAGGATCTATTTCTGTGGTAAAAGCGGCACCTGTTCCACCAGGGTTGACTAGGTTTAAAATTGTACTATTTCTGCAGCATCTTTGATATGAAATCATATAGTTTTGGGTAGAAATAGGCAGTGTCACTTCAAAAATATATATACCTTTTTCTACACCTACATTGACAGGTACTAAAATACATGGGTTACTTGTATCTATGGGTACTTCAGAAATACTAGTTGGTCTATCGACAACTACAGTTTGTACCCAGTTCCAAAATTGATTATTGCCTCGATAGATACCAAACGTAGCGTTGTTATCAAAATTTGCTCCACCACTCTTACTATCTCTGTACATAGTGAAAGTGATTAAAAATGTAACTGTATTTCTTGTGGTATCGCTACCGACACATTCATATTTTACTTCACCTCCTATGATATGCTCAGCCTTTATGTCTTGTTTTAGCACAAAACATAATATTGTTATGGTGATAAAAATTTTAATATTTAAGGTTAGGTACTTCATATACGTTACTCTAAACACCAGCATTTGAGTAGTGTTTAGACTGATGGATGTTTAAATTTGAATATTTCTTTAGTTTGTCAATCAAAAAATAAATACTTTTGAATAACTTCATCGATATTCAAACATCAAAAATATGAAATTATTGCCAATTCAAAGTCAATATTTGTATTTATGTCGTTATAATGACTAAATTATTGAAAGCTCTGAATTAAAAGCATACATTTGCACTATAAAAAACATGTGATCAATATATGTCGTCCGGCAAATTAAATTTCAAAAAGATACTTAATAGATTGATTCTATTTGTTGCTTTAGGTGTGGGCGCACATGTGGCTTTTGTTTTGTCCACCACAGAAAGGAGTTTACTTAATTATTTAGGCGAACTCAGTGTTTTACATTTGTTGACTATCTTAGTATTAATCATTTGTCCTTGGTTAGGATATGCACTTAGAATACGTATGTGGTCAGCATTTCTGAATGAAAAAATCTCATATGGTGATGCTGTAAGAGTAGTCATTACTGCTGATGTGGCATCGGCACTAAGTCCCACATCAGTAGGTGGAGCACCTGTAAAAGCTGCACTGCTTCTCAATCGTGGATATGCATCTGGCAGTGTTGGTTTTATGCTCACTTATGGCGTCATAGAGGATATCATATTTTATACTACAGGTATTGTATTGGCAGGTTTTTTTTCTTCGGGTTTACTTACAGATATATGGTCAGAATTTTACAACTTTCTGGCTGGAAATAAAAATACTATTTCTGTAATAATATTTATACTAGCTTTATATATCATAATGATAAGGATGAATGCGATTCCTGCTTATCTCAAAATTACTCATTACCTTCCTCAAAGGTTAAAACGCTTAGTTACTTCTACAAAAATCAAATTTAATAATAGCCTTCAGGATATGAAATCTAATTTTAAATTAGTATGGCAGCATGGTAAACTAAGGATGGTCTTTAGTTTTGCTGTATTATTAGTGCAATGGATGGCAAAGTTTTCCGTATTGATAGTCATTTTGCATGCTTTTAATATTGATTTTGAAGCAATTCAGATTTATATCCGTCAGTGGGTGATCTTTGTAACTATGTTATTTATACCTACCCCGGGTGCATCTGGAGGTGCAGAAGCATCATTTTTATTAATTTTTGGTAAGAGTATTCCGAGTGATATTGCTTACCTTGTTGTATCCGTGTGGAGATTATTTACCTATTATTTTATTTTGTTAATGGCTGCAATATTATACACCTTACTTAGTTTTTTTGTGGAAAGGAAAGAAGAAATAGTGATTACTGAGTAAAAGAACCTTATCTGTTTCTTTTGTCAATACTAAACTTAACACAGGAAGATATTATAAAATCTAGTAACTAAAGTCTTTTATTAACTAGATTGATTTACTTAGAAAGGCAATCATTACCCTGCATTTAATACTTTAGAAATCCCCACTTTTCTCCTTTATTTCCAAATGTTTTTGAGATTAATAAAAAATGTGTAGGTTTGTCTCATGAATCGTGATCTGGCAATCTTAGAGAAATTAGAAAAGGAATTGAGTCTGAAACAACTTCAGATAAAATCCCTACTTACCATCACACAGGCGATAAATGACAATGTTTCTGCCGATGGACTTTTTAATATGTACAAGTCATTTTTGTCATGGGAAATGGGTATAGAAAAAATGGCCCTATTTGTGATTGAAGAGAATGGTTGGGAGTGTACTACCTCTATTAACTTCAATAAAAGCCACATCTCAAAAATGATTCCTTTGTTACTCCAACACAAAAGATTGCATACGGTCAAAGATGATGAAGATGCTATTTTACAAGGTTTTGACATCATAATCCCCGTTTTCCATAAGGATAATCCCATTTCATACTCTATCATAGGTGGTATAAAAGAGAAAGAAGATCTTTACAATAAGATCCAATTTATCACCACGATCACCAATATAATAGCAGTGGCCATTGAGAATAAGCGGCTATTTAAAAAGCAAATAGAACAAGAACGTTACCGTAGAGAAATGGAACTTGCTTCTGAAGTACAACACATGCTTATACCTGAGTATTTGCCGGTGGAGTCTAAGTTTGCCCTTTCAAAAATATATAAACCTCACTTCAATATTGGTGGTGATTACCTTGATTACATTCGATTTGACCAAGATAGGTTTGCGTTTTGTATTGCTGATATATCAGGCAAAGGTGTATCAGCGGCCTTATTAATGGCAAATTTTCAGGCAATGATCCAGAGTTTGATCTTCCAATACCGTGATTTGGAGACATTCGTCTTTGCTTTGAATCAGTCTGTCTATCGAATTACCAAAAGTGACAGATATATCACGTTCTTTGTAGCAGAGATAGATACCAAACAAAAAACATTGAGATACGTCAATGCAGGTCATTATCCACCCATTCTGAAGATGAATGGCACATTAAGACGACTTGATACAGGATGTTCATTTATAGGAGCCTTTGAAAAATTGGAAAATATAAAGGAAGAAAAAATTCAATTGACTGATGAAGCCATGGTTTTGAGTTTTACGGACGGATTGCCAGAGTTGAGAAACAATAATGATGAGTACTTTAATGATGTCATGCTGGAGAAATTTGTAAACGAAAATGGTCATATGGATCCTGAATCATTTAATGCAAAATTGCTGAGCGAAGTAGACCTTTTCAGAGGAGATAATGACATTGCTGACGACATTGCAGTATTGACATGCAAAATTTATTAAAGTACAAGAGAATAGTAAAAATATGATACCAAAAAACAAAGTTACAGCAGCCATGTTGGCCTTCTTTTTAGGATCTGTAGGCGCGCACAAACTATATTTGGGCAAAACAGGTGGCTTTATTTGGTTTGTAATTCTATTGATGATGTCCATGAGTATAGGTTTCCCAATCACAACAATTTTGGGTGTGATACATGGTGCAAAGTTATTAAATATGACAGACCAGACTTTTGATAAAATGTATAACAAAGGATATGCAGCACCATCCAAAGGTCCACTAGAAACAAGGAGATCTCAACAAATGGAGCGATACGAACAAGTCTCTGACAATAGACAACGTCAGCCATCTTTTCGCAAACCGACACCTACAGCTTCTGCCAAAGCAAATCCATTTAAAAATAGCGGTATTAAAAAATACAAAGATTTTGATCTAGCTGATGCCATCATTGATTTTAATAAAGGTCTAGAAATATCACCCAATGATATTGCATTGCATTTTAATATCGCTTGTGCATATTCTCTTACGGAAAATAAATCTAAAGCTTATCACCACTTAAGTAGGGCAGTGTCCCTAGGTCTTCAGGATGTAGAAAGGATATTGTCACACGACGATCTAGCCTTCGTGCGTATACAACCCGAATTTGATGGATTTAGGAGTGCAGGGTTTAGGGTCAATCCTTTTGAAACTAAGTCAGAATCTATTCAATCACAGCCTTCAACGCCGAGTGCCCCACCTGTAGAAATGGCACAGGAAATGTTAGATGATACCTTGCTTGCTCAACTCAATAAATTGTCAGAATTAAGGAAGAAAGGCATTTTGTCTGATGATGAGTTCAACTTTGAGCGAAAAAGGTTGTTGAGACAATAATATAAACAGTAAAGTAGTTAATTAACATTAGCAAACAAACAACATAAGTATTGGTAGCAAAAGAATTGATTTCACAGACATTATTACCTATTCAGACATCTGATACAGGTGATGAAGCGCTCAACATGATGCAAGTATATCATGTAAGACATCTCCCTATCGTTAATTTTGAAAAGTTACTAGGGGTAATTTCTGAAGAAGATATTTTGATACATGACACAAAAGAAGCTATTGGAACTTACAGGCTTTCGTTTTTGAGACCTTATTGTTTTGAAAATGAACATTTATTTGAAGTGATGACTAAGATGGGTAGATTGCAACTTACCATCATTCCCGTCATTGATAGAGAAGAAAACTATCTTGGCGTTATTACTATGGAACATCTTCTTCAATATTTTGCGACTCATTTTTCGTTTTCTGATCCAGGAAGTATTTTGGTTTTGGAAATATCTAGGGCAAACTATTCACTTGCAGAAATAGCCAGAATCACTGAGTCTGAAGATATCACGATTTTGAGCTCTTTTGTCAATAATATACCTGATACTAGTCTCATGTATGTGACATTAAAGTTAAATAGACAAGATATTAATGCCCTAAAAAGCACTTTCGAACGATTTGGTTATCAGATTTCAGCATCTTTTTCAGAGATAGAGTATCATGATGGACTCAAAGAACGTTATGATCTGTTGATGTCCTATCTAAACGTTTAATGCTTGTGTATAACATTGAGAAAAACATAAATTACATCATTCTAATAATTTGCCGATTTCGGTTGGTATTTATTGCTAGTTTTTCTTTTTGTTTTTCTGTCAATATTTACGGTCAAAGTGATTATGTCATCGTCGATAGCATTCATATTTTTGGCAATAAAAAGACGACTCGTCAGGTCATAATGAATGAAATGGATATACATTCAGGCGACACCATATCACTAGATCAATTGGCAAAAAGGCTAT
This sequence comes from Saprospiraceae bacterium, assembly GCA_035299145.1. GTDB lineage: Bacteria > Bacteroidota > Bacteroidia > Chitinophagales > Saprospiraceae > OLB9. The sequence goes on along the minus strand of DATGWZ010000010.1, from coordinate 715,061 downwards.
CATCAAATGAAAAAAGACTGCAAAGTATTGGTTTGTTTACAAATGCAAAAATTAATTTAAAGAACTGGAATACAGACCTTTCTATTGCTAATGTAGAGATAGTTTTACAGGAGAATTGGTACATTTATCCCTACATTATATTTGAATTGGCAGATAGGAATTTTAATGTATGGCGAAAGGAGCAGAATTATTCATTAGAAAGAGTGAATTACGGACTTGCCCTGACACATATCAATTTTACAGGAAATAAAGACAAGTTGAAACTCAAATTTCAACGTGGTTTCACCCGCAAATATGAAGTATCTTATGAGTATCCATATCTCAAAAAAGGGTGGGGATTTTCTACAAATTTTAATTATACAGAAAATAGAGAAATAGCCTATCGGACTGAAGATAATAAACTTCTATTTTACAAAAATCCTGATGAAAGAAAGATATTTAACCAATACAGAGCAAGTATCGGATTGGTAAATAGAAGGAATGCATTTACTTTTCAGAATATAAGATTGGAGTTTATATCAGCTAGAGTTGACTCATTTATTCCTCAGCAATTAAATAAAGATTACTTTTTGAAAGGTCGGACAAAGATGAGGTATTTCTATTTAGATTACGTATTTAAGTTTGACAATACATTATATCCTTTATATCCGATTGGTGGTTACAGATTCGACATAAATGTGCGGAAAGAAGGTTTAGGAATCTTTAAGGATGTAAATAATTTTTGGTTTACGATAGGTGGTGAAAGGCATACAACCATCAAAAAATGGCTAATAATCAGCAATAGACTAAAATTTAAAGTCAATCTCCAAAACAACAGACCTCCTTATGTGCTTAATTCTGGACTAGGATATTCTAGCGATAACATCACAGGATATCAATTGTATGTATTAGATGGTAGAGATTATATATTGTCCAAAAATGCAATTAAACTTAGAATAATGGACAAGGATTTCAGACCCTATGACCGTCTGCCCAATCAATTTAAAGTAATGAATGTCAAGTTGTTTTTTAGGTTTAATTTTGATTATGGCTATACACGAGATCCTTATTATGGAGTATCAAATACACTCACAAACACGGGTCAATTTGGATATGGTCCAGCATTGGATTTGATAGTGTATAACAATTTTACCTTATCATGTCAGATAGGTATAACCCAATTTAAAGAACAAGGATTTTTTGTCGAAAGTGGATTTAACTTTTAGTAAATAGTTGCTAATCAAACATTTACTCCAATAATTATTTAAAATAAACCACTTCAAACTTCGCCAAAGGGGCCATTCTAGCTTTGTTGAGATAGAGATAGTCACCATTTAAACTATAGTTGTCAGCTATTTCTAGCACTTTCATCAGGCCATTTTCAGTTTCTAGATTTTCACAAGCCATCATGGTAGAAGCTAATTGAGCAAACTTGATGCGATTACCTTCATTTATTTCGTACGATCCGAAAAAACCATTGCATCCACCATTTCCTTGAACTCTATTATCATCTGCTTTCAGAATGAAATGTGCTTCTTTAGATTGACCATCAACCCATTTTATTGGTTTACCATTCAATTCTGTTAGTTTCCAATATTTTTCTCTGATATCAGTATCAAAATCCACTTTTGTCAAAATATAATTATTCTCTAATGCACCTGTTATTCTGTTTCCTTGATTGTCAAGTTTAAATAAGGTGTTTTCGCCTACTTTATATTGGTGGTTCGCTTTATCTTCGCCAGTAACTTCCAAGGTAATATTACTACCAGATTTGTCCCAAGTAAATTTTCCAGCTGAAGAGAATACTTCGTCACTTTTACCTATGTATTGAGTTTTCATAACATAGGTTAAGTCGTTGCTCAATATGATTTTTGTTTTGATGGCTTCGCAATTGGCACAAGGCAAGGCACCTTGATATACACCTATCCAGTCCAAAGATGTCTGACTATTATCACTTATGGGAAGGTTTTCGTTCATATTTTTTTTGGAAGAGCAAGCAAATAATGTCAGAGTTAAAGCTACAAATATTAATTGAAATCTCATATTGAATATATTAAGTTGGTTTATATTAAATTGGCCAATGTTATGAAACATCAACAAAGTTAACGATTATAAAACCGAATTATTATTTCGAAAGTTAGGCCCGTATCTTTGTTTAACAAAATATTATTAATTACAACTAACCTTAATCTTAAAATATCAATACGCAATCGCCTTCTCTAGCATAATGTCTCTACCATTTTTTATATCGTCCAGTGTATTAGTAATAGACACATCAGGGCGCACACCGACTTCAGTAGATTGTCCATTTTTATCGAGAAAATCACTGACCGAAACCCTGATTTGCCATCCATTGGACAGTTGATAACCGAGATGCCCTCCAGCGCCACCACCAGTTATTTGACCTACCAAGGTGACATTTGGTAGACTTTTGATCATTGCTGCAAAATAAGTAGTAGCACTATAACAACCACGATTGATTAGGACAGCAATTGGTATGTCAAAATGGAAATCAGGTCTAGGGTGAGCGTACATCGGTATTGGTTTTACTATATCATCATGGCCTGGTCCGATTTTTTCTACATAAGATCCTAGCAATGTCTTTTGTTGCACTATGGTGCCTAATAATCTAGGTACTGGATTAGAATCTCCACCACCATTGTTTCTGACATCAATGATTAGTTTGTTCACTTTTGCAATTTTCATTAAACGCAAGACCTTCTCAAAAGCTTGAAAATCATTGAATTTTGGTAAATATATGTAGCCAATATTACCGTCCAACATTGCCCAATAGAGGTTACCTTCTTGGCCAAGTGAGTCTTTTATATATTTACTTTTGATAAGATTTGGGTCAAAATGTATGTCATATCCACTTCTGAAATCGTATTGAGTACCCACTTTTTTTGGTTTTACCAAAAGACTATGCGCATCTTTTAGTTCTACCACAGCTGCATCCATAATGGCAAATAGCTCGTCTTCAGTGGTTTGTGCATTAATGCCTGGACTGTATTTTTGATAGACAGCGTCCCAATCGACTTTTTTAGCATCAAAATAGATGTAGTTTTTATCTACAAAAGTCCAGAATTCGTCAAAGAGTACTTTAGCGTTGCCTGTAGTTGACTGTGCAAAAGATGGGGATATAAATGATAGGACAAATAACGTAATGATTATAAATGGTCTCATGATATTTTATATTTGTGGTATTAGTGATTAATAAAGGTAACTTGGATTGACAATGAAATCATTGGATTGCAATTGGACAGCTTTGCCATTGGCATTTGCATATAAAAGTTCTCCTTGATAGCTTGCCCCTATTTTAAACCTATCTGATGTATAATAGAATAAACTCAATTCGATTTTTAGACCTTTGTATCTAGAAATGCTTACAAATTTTCCACTTTTTAACATTGGAATCGCCATGCCAGCTCTCGTAGGATCGAAAGTCCCTTCTTCCAGATACCTGCTCGGATATGGGTGTCCATATATAGGTTGGATTAAGTAAGCTAATATGGGGGCTTCAATAGATGTCTGTGCTTCGATAGTATTGTCTTTTTGTGTAGTCAATATATTTGTATAACTTAGTTTTGGTCCGATCGATTGAGCAATGGTATAGCTGATTACATTGTTAGCAAACATACTGCTATACAAAGATCTAGGGAAGTTAAGTATCGTTCTATTATTTGTAAAACCACCTAGCCAAAATCCTTCACCCAATTTACGCTGATATGAGTATGTATGTGATATTATGATGGAATTTAACGTAAAATATGGATCTTTTTTGTGGCCTTTAACATAAGTAAAGTCAAGCTGATTGTGACTCCAACTATTTTCTTTTCTAGTTCCGAATGTGATCCCATATTTAGGTGACCAATTGGTAAATGACTTTGCACTCAATCGTTGATCATTGATTTTTGTTTTTGATATGCCTATTCGTATACCTATTTCTTTGCCATAAGGAATAGAAGCTGCATCGTTTTGGGCAAAACTTGAAAAAAATGAAAAATATACCAAGGTAATAGTGGTTATGGTTTTTGTAAGAATTAGATTGGGAGTATTGGGTTTACTTATTCTTTCCACTTTTTTTATGCTGTAGAAAATAAATATCCCACCAATGAGACTAGGTACAAACCAATTATATACACCAGGTAAAAAATTATTGACCACTACAAAAGCTGTCACTGAAGCTATGTATCCGCCTGATATATTTCCAATATGTATTTTTAGCCAGTTTTTTCTGACTTGATCAGTATTGCGAAGGTCGAGCAAATTTCTGATCGCAAATATCATTCCTACAAGGCCAAAAACGCCAGCTACGATATGAAAGGATTTAGTAATTACCAATGGAACTAAGACCATTAAAATACAAGTCATAAGCATGCCGATGTGAATGAATCTGTCTGTGTTGAAAACATGCGTCGGTAATTTATATTGTATCGCTCTTTTACCAATAAGAATAAAATAGCCACTAAAAATACCGACAGAAAATAAAAACGGATTGTAATGATCTGGCATATTTGCAGCGATAAGAGATAGTAAAATGGAACTACCGAGACTGTAATAAAAGATTCGTCCACTGATGATATGTGACCTGCTGCCTTTTTTTGTGATGGCGGCTACAAAGCCTGAAAGGAGAGACACACCACCAAGCACTGCATTTGCAATGATTAAGATTCTAAAGATTTCTGCGTTCTTCATATCGATTGTTAAATTTTGATGAAGCAAAGATGCAGGACAAAATATAAGTAAAAAAATCGAAGGGACTTATGGCAATGTTTTGTGGCGAATGGTAAGGTTTGCAGTTTGACTTACAGTTTGCAGTTTACCACAAGGTGATTGATATTCTGTTAGTTATGTTTGGAAATAGGTATTTTTTTTGATAGATTTGAACTGAAGATTATTTTTCAAACGAGTATTTTTACCTTCTCTACCATGGATCGAGACACAGGAATTTTGATGTCAATGCCTATCAGACTAATTCTAGTATTGGTAATATTTCCTTCTATTTCGGCAATTTTCACAGGATTGACTATAAATGATCTATGGCATCTGAAAAACGAATTTCCGATCTGTTGTTCTATATCACTTAAAGTATTTCGCATCATTCTTTTAATGATTTTGCCATTTTCAAGAAGGAAAAGAATGACATAATTGTCTTCCGATTTTACTAAATATAGATTTTCTGGGGCAAGGATGATTTTCTCATTTTTTCCTGCACCATAGATGGTTAATTGTTTATCTACTTTTTCAGCTTCAGATGATTGGATAAGAGATTCTTCACTTGAGACAAACTTTACTTCTTTATATTTTTGATAAATAAATAGCAAATAAACGGATACTGGCACAAGAGAAATCAAAGAAGCAATCTTAAAAAAACTGAAGAATTGTGACCAATCTAAATGTCCAGCAAACATAGCTGCCCAATAGAAGTAACAACTCACTTGGCAAATCAGAATGATACAAAACAAAAATAACACCTCATCAATAGTTGACCATCTATTTAATCGAGTTTCACTGACCAAAGCAGCAACACAAAAATAAAATACTAACCCTGAAATAAATGTAACTACTCCATATCCTACAAGGATCCAATATTTGTAAGGATGGTCAAAATTTGCCGTTCCGAATGGTTGAAAAACGACTAATATAAAGACAATCGTCAAGCTAATAGCAGCCATGACATTCAGAAATGAACGTAAAGAAGGTTTAGGAAAAGGTGTCAGACGCAAACTCATGTAACTCATTTGAGTTTCAAAAGTAGTAAAAAGTATCGGAAGTCTAGTATGATATTGTTTCTGAAAAAATATAGATTCCTAATTGATTAACAATAGAATCTACTTTTCTTTTTTCTTAAGCATATATTTTACCCTGATTTCATCATCTTTCATTCGTAGGTAGTCGGTATCTATCAACTCATAACCTATGGCAGTCAGATAATTTAAAGCATCCATATTACTTTTGAATTCAATGTAATCTCCTTTAGTATCGGCTATTCTATTGTATTTGTTGTATAGGATTTTTGATTCTTGACCATAATCAACATCCAGAAATACTTTAGTGCTAAAAGCTACCCTACATGTTTCGGCTTGGATATATTCGGCTTGGATAGAGTCGAGTGGAAGTCCATTGATATAATACATGTTGGAAACCTGTCCGTGTATTGTGAAGAAACTGTAGAAAGTGAATAAAAGGGTAAAAAGTGATTTCATGATTTTTTATATTTTATGGTTATTTTTATGTTTCAAAGGTAATGGATATATGTTTGAGCAATAGTTATCACAGCGTTAAAGATGATTTAAGGAAATCGTAAATATAATTTTGGTAAGTTATATGCTGTAAAATGCTATCCAACTTCTGAGTTCTTTTAGTAATTGATATTATTATCGTGCTATAAACACAGTTGATTATACATTTATTTCTTTTGTTTATCAAATTTAAAAGCAACCAACAAAAAAAGCCCGAACCACTGACTAATTCAGTAATTCGGGCTTTTGTTATTTAGTAAAAAGTAAGATGTTATCTACACTTCTTCTCCACTAAACACAGCCTTCAGATATGATCTGTTCATAAAGGCAATATTCTCTAATTTGATTTCTTTTGGACATTCTGCTTCACAAGCACCTATGTTGCTACACATACCGAAGCCTTCTTTGTCCATCTGTGCGACCATAGCTTGTGCACGTTTGTTGGACTCGACTTCTCCTTGTGGTAGATGTCCTAAGTGAGCGATTTTTGCTGAAGTAAAGAGCATTGCCGAACCATTTGGACATGCTGCTACACACGCTCCACAACCGATACAAGCTGCTGCTTCAAATGATTGTCCTGCTCTACCTTTTTCTATTGGAATGGCATTACCATCAGGCGCTTGACCTGCATTGACAGAGATGTAACCACCTGCTTGGATGATTCGGTCGAATGCCGATCTATCTACTGCCAAATCCTTTAACACTGGGAAAGCACTAGCTCTGTATGGCTCCACTACGATGATGTCTCCATCTTTGAAGTGTCTCATGTGCAACTGACACGTAGTAGTACCAGAACTTGGTCCATGTGGCTGACCATTGATGACCATACTACATGTGCCGCAAATACCTTCACGACAATCGTGCTCAAAAGCTATGGGTTCTTTCTTTTGATTGACCAATCCTTCGTTTAGTACATCTAGCATTTCTAGGAAAGACATGTGCTCATTGGCAACCACAGGGTATGTTTCAAAACTTCCTGATGCCTTATTATTTTTTTGTCTCCAGACTTTTATTTTTAAATTCATATCTGCGCTCATAATGGATATTTTTATCAGGATTATTTATAACTTCTTGTTTTCAATTCTACATTTTCGAATACCAATGGCTCTTTGTGAAGGATTGGTTCTGTTTCATTCCATTCCCAAGCTGCTACATAAGCAAACTCGTCATCCTTACGCATTGCTTCACCATCATCCGTGACAGATTCTTCACGGAAATGTCCACCACAAGATTCATTTCTATTCAATGCATCTACCATCATGAGTTCCCCGTGCTCTAATAAGTCTGCCACTCTGATTGCTTTCTCGAGTTCAGGGTTGTATTCATCATTGCTACCCGGTACAAACACATCACGATAATATTCAGCTCTAAGTTCACGGATCATTTGTCTTCCTTTGACCAATCCTGCTTCGTTACGAGCCATACCACAATATTCCCACATGATCTTACCCAATCGTCTGTGGAAACTTTCTACAGATTGGTTTCCTTTGATATTCAATAATTTATCTATCAAAGCTTTTGTTGCTTTTTCAGCTTCTATGAACTCTGGCAAATCATTTTTTATTTTAGGTGTCGATATTTCATTCGCCAAGAAAGTACCGATAGTATAAGGTATCACAAAGTATCCATCTGCAAGACCTTGCATCAAAGCGGACGCACCCAATCTATTAGCACCATGATCTGAGAAATTACACTCACCCAAAGCAAAAAGTCCTGGTACATTGGTCTCCAAATTATAATCTACCCATACGCCACCCATCGTGTAGTGGACAGCTGGATATATTTTCATTGGCTCTTTGTATGGATTTTCGCCAGTGATTTTTTCGTACATTTCAAATAGGTTACCATATTTGGCTGATACTACTTCTTCTCCCAATGCAACTATCTGTGCATCAGAAAGTCCTGTCATACCTTTTTTGTTGGCTTCTGTCTTACCATATCTATACATAGCATCCGAAAAATCAAGGAATACAGCTAATCCCGTAGGACTCACACCATGACCTTTATCACATTCAACCTTTGATGCTCTCGAAGCCACGTCACGTGGTACAAGGTTACCAAAAGCAGGATATCTTCGCTCTAAGAAATAATCTCTATCTTCTTCTTTTATATTGACACCTTTCAGTTTTCCTTGTTGGATAGCTTGAGCATCTTCTTTTTTCTTTGGTACCCATACACGACCGTCATTACGAAGCGATTCAGACATAAGGGTTAGCTTTGACTGATATTCACCTGAAACCGGTATGCATGTAGGGTGGATTTGTGTAAAACAAGGATTGGCCATAAGCGCACCTTTTTTTACGGACTTCCATGCAGCAGTGACATTACACATCATCGCATTTGTTGACAAGTAGAATACATTGCCATATCCACCAGTAGCTAATACAACAGCGTGTGCTGCGTGTCTTTCTAACTCACCAGTCAATAGGTTTCTCGCAATGATACCACGTGCTTTACCATCTACTTTTACCAATTCTAACATTTCATGTCGGTTGTACATTTGCACTGTTCCCAGCGCTATCTGACGTGAAAGTGATTGATAAGCACCAATTAAAAGCTGCTGACCTGTTTGGCCTCTTGCATAAAAAGTACGAGATACTTGTACACCACCAAAAGATCTGTTTTCTAGTAATCCACCATATTCTCGTGCGAATGGAACACCTTGTGCAACACATTGATCTATGATATCTACACTACATTCTGCCAGTCTATGCACATTGGCTTCACGAGCTCTGTAGTCACCACCTTTGATGGTATCATAAAACAATCTATAAACACTATCGCCATCATTGGCATAATTTTTTGCAGCATTAATACCGCCTTGGGCAGCGATACTATGCGCTCGACGCGGACTATCATGGAAAGTAAAACACTTTACAGAATATCCTAGTTCACCTAAGGAAGATGCGGCTGCAGCACCTGCAAGACCTGTACCTACGACGATTACTTCTAATTTTCTTTTATTATTAGGAGCCACAATAGGCATGGTGGATTTATATTTTGTCCACTTTTCTGCCAATGCTCCTGAAGGTATTTTTGAATTTAAACTCATTTTATTTGTTTTTAAAACCCAACAATTTGATTAAAAAAGGATTTTATACTTTACGTATGATTACATCGTTTTGAATAAGAAATACCATATGGGAATGATAGCAAATCCCAAAGGAATCAAGATAGCATAAGCTTTGCCTACAGACTTGATTAGTGGCGTATATTTCTTGTGATTGAATCCCAAAGTCTGAAATGCACTCTGAAATCCATGCCATAAGTGAAATGATAAGACCATCATACCTATTAGATACACAACAACTATCCACAACTGACTAAAAGCAGTGGAAACTCTTGTGTATAAATCTCTAACTTCGGGAAATCCTTCATAACTTTTCATACCTAACTCATCCGTAAACTTCATCTTAAACCAGAAATCTCCCATGTGGATCAGTATAAATGCTAAGATCAATGTACCCAACAAAGCCATGTTTTTGGATGCCCAAGTGGTTTTGTTGCTGTTAGATACTGCATATTTTTGACCTTTTGCTCCTTTATTATAAAGAGCGATCGAAATGCCTACAAATGCATGTAAAATGATAAAAAAGTAATTGCCATAAGCAACAATTTTGATCAAAGGATTGTGCGTCATCATGTACGCGTAAGTATTGAAGGCTTCTCCTCCATCATCTTTTAGTAATTGGAGATTGCCTATGAGGTGCACGACAAGAAACAATATTAGGAAAAGTCCTGTAAGACTCATCAATAGTTTTTTGCCAATACTGGAACTAAAAAAGGTAATTATCCACTTCATTTGGTCTATTTTGTTTGTATGCTGCAAAACTACACATAGTAATAACAAATTTTCCTATCTGTTTTTGACTTTTTTTTATTTAGAATAATTCTACTCAAAAAATGTTTACTTATCATATTAGATTATATAAATTGTGCCATAATTTAATGTGAAGTAAATATGTTTGGAAGTAAAAAGGAAGAGTCGCGACAAGTCAAATATCAATATCTTTGTGCTGCAAATAATATGGAATACCTTGGTGAAGATAGTTTCGGAGTAAAATCACTATTGAAATATTTTGAATTATTTAAAAGTAGGCGTGGAAAAATAAGGAATCTAAGTCAACTAAAGTTATCAACAATGGAAGAAGAGATACATTTGTTTGATTTTAAATACACAGTGAGTACAGGAAAAACTTACCATACTTTTGACCAAACTGTTTTTTTTGTTAATTCAAAAAATCTAGGATTACCTGAATTTAGGATGAAACCAGAAAGTATTGGGCATAAAATTGCTGCATATTTTGGTTGGGAAGACATTGATTTTGAAGCTTATCCTTCTTTTTCAGAGAAATATCATCTTAGTGGTGAACACGAGGAATTCATAAGACATACTTTTGATAATAAAATACTTAAATTTTTTAGTAAAACAAGTGGATGGACCATAGAAGCAGCCAATTATTATTTGATATTTTATGCGCATTCGTCTTTGGTCCCTGAGAATATTTTGCCAGATTTTTTTAGATTGGGAATGGGTGTATATGATTTGTTTAAAGATGAAGTCATGGAAAAATCATGAAAATATTGACAAGTAAATACATTTTATTGTTTCTGGTTATGGCGACAGTTTATGCTTGTTCCACCACAAAAAAGACGTTTCCATATCAACATATTAATCCACCGAATGGAGTACTTATCGGAGATAATTTATACATGGATAAAACAGAAGTTTCCAATATAAATTACAAAGAATATCTTCATTTTTTAAAAACTTGGTATAGTGATAAGTCTTTCTACCTAAAAGCTTTGCCTGATACAACGGTTTGGGTAGTTTTGGATACTTGCCTTGCTGATCTTGTTGCGGATTATTTTCGTAATCCTAAGTATGATGAACTTCCAGTGGTGGGAATATCATTCACCCAAGCACAAAATTATACAAAATGGCGGCAGGATAGGGTATTAGAGATGATGCTTGTTCAAACTAAGATGATTAAAAAAATCTTTGAAATAGATAATGTATTTTCGTGTGAAAGATATTTTACTGGGGAAATACAGAAGCTTAGACCAAGGGATACTACTACTTTTTATCTTGAATATAACATACCATCTGTAGAAGAATGGAATGTTGCTATAGCTTACCAAGATAGTCTGAATCATATCAATGGATGTAAAGATCATCAAACTATATGGTATAATAAAGATGTAGATTTTTGTCAGTTAGAAGTGACACCTACCACTGTTGTAAATTGGGGCTGCACGACTACACAACAAAATATGGTATACAATCTTCTTGGGAATGTATCAGAATGGTCTTCTGATGGTAAAACTTGCACTGGAGGCTCTTTTATAAATAAACTTGATGATATAAAATCAACTTCTGTTCGTCAAGTAAATAAATCAGCAGCTTGGTTAGGCTTTAGAAATATAGCTAAATGGAAGAAATGGAAAATCTAATGTAGGTGTTTAATGATTTTGATTAGTTGATGCTATGATGATCGTCATCAATAAAATAGTGCTATAGTACCGTACTTTGCGTCCAGATTCAACAATAATATAAATATATGAGATTGCCCATTGTATATGCTTCACCAGAAGAAGCGCTTCAAATTATTAAAAGTGGAGACCGAGTTTTCATTCATGGAAGTGCCCAGACACCAACCAATATTTTACGCCATCTTTCATTACAATCAGATAGATTACGAGATGTAGAACTGGTTTTCATCAGTGTGTTAGGAGATTTATATGTAGACAAGCCAGGTATGGAAGAATCTTTTAATATCAATGCACTTTTTGTATCAGAGCCTATAAGAAAAGATGTGGCTGAAGGCAGAGCGGACTATGTGCCGGTTTTTCTTAGCGAAATTCCAGAACTGTTCAAAAGGAATGTCTTGCCATTAGATGTTGCTATTGTGCAAGTATCACCACCTGACAAACATGGTTATTGCTCTATGGGTGTATCCGTGGATGTGGCAAGATCAGCAGTAAATACAGCGAAAAAAGTCATCGCACAGGTCAATCCTAATGTGCCACGAACGCATGGAGACGGACTTATCCATACTAAAAGATTCAGTGCAATGGTATATTGTGAAGAGCCATTAAAAGAAGTCATGTTTGGCGGGAAAGTTGGTGAAGATGAACTGAAGATTGGTGAACATGTCGCCCAACTCATTGATGATAGAAGTACCTTGCAGATGGGCATTGGGGCCATACCAGATGCAGTGCTTAGATGTCTAGGAAATCACAAGGATCTAGGTGTACATACAGAAATGTTGTCTGACGGTATCATAGATTTATTTGACAGAGATATTGTTACCAATAAATATAAATCCATACACCCGAATAAGATCGTTACAGGTTTTGCATTAGGTAGTAGAAAACTTTATGATTATATAGATGATAATCCTGCTTTTACATTTTTGGATATCGATTATGTCAATGACCCGCATGTTATACGAAGAAATCCCAAAGTTGTAGCCATCAATAGTGCCATAGAAGTAGACCTTACAGGACAAATTTGTTCGGATTCTATAGGTACATTCCAGTTTAGTGGCGTAGGTGGCCAAATGGATTTTCTAAGAGGTGCAGCATTGAGTGAAGGTGGAAAACCTATTATTGCCTTACCTTCTAGGACAAAAAAAGGAGAACCTAGGATCGTACCATTCCTAAAACAAGGAGCAGGAGTAGTAGCTACGAGAGCACATGCACATTACATAGTCACAGAGTATGGTTATGCCTATTTATATGGTAAGAATTTAAGACAGAGGGCAAAAGCACTGATTGATATTGCACATCCTGATGACCGTGAAGCATTGGAAATGGCTTGTTATGAGCGGTTTAAAGTGTTTTAAAGTGTTTTAAAGTGTTGGGTTCTTAAAAAAGTGTGGTATAGTTTTTTAAATGCTTAAATCTTGATTCTACTCCTAAAAGTCCTTGGTTGAAATAAAATGTAAAATCTTGATTTCTACTGCCTTGATAACCAATTGTTTCCCTTCAGGGTGTAGGGTAAAAAACGGTTGTCTATCATTTTTTGAGTTTTTTCGGATTTGACTCAATCTTCTATATAATTTAGGTACGAACAAAAATCTTATTTGGAAAACTTCTCAGTTTTTGTAAAAGCAAAGTTATTACTACATTTGCATTTTGGCAAATCAAAACACGTATGCTCAATAATAAACAAATAGCCAATCAATTTGATCTTCTGGCAAAATTGATGGAATTGCATGATGAAAATCCTTTTAAAATAAGATCTTATGCCAATGCTTACCTTAGCCTTAGAAAGTTAGAAGGTGATCTTAGCGCTATGGGTAAGGAAGCTATTGCATCTATTCCCGGAGTAGGAAATGCTATTGCCGATAAAATAGAAGAATTGGTCAATAGCGGTCAGATGGCTTTGCTACAGAAGTATAAGGAAATGACGCCATCAGGTATCCAAGAAATGCTTTCTATAAAAGGCCTTGGTCCTAAAAAAGTAAAGCAGATATGGAAAGAAATGGAAATTACTACCATAGGTGAGCTGTTATATGCATGTAATGAAAATAGACTTGTGTCTTACAAAGGTTTTGGAGAGAAACTTCAAGACGAAATAAAAAGCAAAATTGAATATTTCATGGATGCAAGGGGCAAATTTTTATACGCCCACGTTATCCATCATGGAGAATCTTTAGTAGAGAAATTAGCTAATACTTTTCCTGACCACAAATTTAGCCTTTGTGGTGAGTTAAGACGAAAAATGCCAGAAGTCGGTGGAATTGAGATATTAATGGATGTAGAAATAAATGACATCCAAGCTGCTTCTCTAGATTTGAATATCATAGATGAAAATGGGCTACTGTTTTACCAGAATATACCAACTTCATTTTATCATTCAGATTCGAATTCATTTTATACCCAATTATTTAACCATTCAGGTTCAGATGATTTTTTACATGAGATCCACATTCCTGAAGGAAATTATCAGTCAGAAGAAGGTGTTTTTAATGCATTAAATCTACAGTTTATCCCTGCTGAATATAGAGAAACAAAAGAAGTAATCAGTTTATACCAAAATGGCTTGACTCCGCCACAACTCATAGAAGTCGCTGATATAAAGGGAATTATACACAATCACTCCACCTACAGCGATGGACTTCATAGTCTTGAGCAGATGAGTGATTATGTCAAAGCTTCTGGTTATGAATATTTTGTGATTTCAGACCACTCAAAATCAGCAGGTTATGCAGGTGGTTTGCAAGAAGAAAGGGTAGTCATGCAATGGAGAGAAATAGACCAATTAAACCATAAATACAGTGATACTTTTAAAGTCTATAAAAGTATAGAAAGTGATATTCTTTCTGATGGTTCTCTAGATTATAGCGAAGATTTGCTAAAGGAATTTGATTTGGTCATTGCTTCTGTACATTCGGTCTTGAACATGGATATAGATAGAGCCACGTCTAGATTAATAAAAGCCATTGAAAATCGATATACTCGTATATTGGGGCATCCTACAGGTAGGTTGTTGCTTGCAAGGGCAGGTTACCCTATCGATTACAAAAAGGTCATAGATGCATGTGCTGCAAATGGGGTAGTCATGGAATTAAATGCCAATCCACAGCGCTTGGACATTGATTGGACTTGGATTTCTTATTGCATGGAAAAGGATGTTTTAGTATCTATAAATCCTGACGCGCACTCCAAAGAATCTATTCATTATGTTAAGTATGGAGTAATAGCAGCTAGAAAAGGTGGACTGACCCAAAAAGCTTGTTTGTGTACCAAATCTAGACATGAATTTGACGCATGGTTAAGCCAAAAATAAACATGCTTGTTAAACCTTTCTGTTTTCTGTTAATTACTTGTTAATCGGTATCAAACTAGAAACAGAAGTGCTACAAATATCATTTTTACATTTAATTTTGTGATCGTATTTAATCAAATTTCGTAATCTTTAAAAATTAATCAATAATGAAAAGTTTTAATTTCTTAACGGTTTTAGTTATCGCTACCGTTTTTGTATTTACTTCTTGCAAAGAGAAAACAGGTGATGATGCAAATGCAGCAGTAACAACTGAAGCTTCAACTGATCCTGCTGCGGCAGCAACTGATGGTTCTACTGTAAATGCAGCTGATGCAATGGCAGGTGGAGAAGCAGCAGCAACTCCAGTACCAACAGGTCCACTTACTTCAATTAAATTTGAACAAGATACTTATGACTGGGGTAAAGTGATGGATGGTGAAAAAGTAACACACGTTTTCAAATTCAAAAACACAGGAAACGAGCCACTTATCATCAGTAATGCAAAAGGTAGCTGTGGTTGTACAGTTCCTGAGTGGCCAAAAGATGCAATCGCTCCAGGTAAATCAGGTGAGATCAAAGTTGTATTTGATTCTAAAGGAAAAGGTGGAGTTGGTGGAAAAGAAGACACTAAAAAAATAACGATCACTGCTAACACTGATCCTGCAGATACTTACTTGAATATCAAAGGTAAAGTTGATAAAAAAGAAGGTGATGCAGCTGCTCAATAATTGACAATTGTAAAACAATCTTATAAAAAAGGCTGTTCTGTTCATCAGAGCAGCCTTTTTTCGTTTTAATCCATCATATTTGTAAAAGTATTTATTTTTGAAAAATTATTTATCTCTCATCAAGTTCAGCCATACGATTTTTGCTTTACCCTTCGCTATGATTGGTTTTTTCCTTGGTTATGAGGTTTCAGGACTTGCATTTCAACCATTACTTTTATTGTACGTGGTGCTTTGTATGGTTTTTGCTAGGAGTGCTGCTATGGCCTTTAATAGATGGCTAGACAGAGATATTGATGCTAGCAATCCCAGGACAGTAGTCAGAGAAATACCTTCAGGCTTGGTGTCAGAAAAAGCTGCCTTCTGGTTTGTAATTGCGAATGCTACATTATTTGTTATTACCACTTATTTCATAAATACCATTTGTTTTGTATTAAGCCCTGTCGCATTATTGGTCATTTTAGGGTATTCGTACACAAAACGATTTACGGCTTTTTGTCATCTCGTTTTAGGACTTGGGTTAGCACTTGCACCAGTTGGTGCTTATCTGGCAGTTACTGGATATTTTAATATTATACCAGTTTTAATCGGTGGTTCTGTATTGTTTTGGGTGGCTGGTTTTGATGTCATTTATGCATTGCAAGATGAAGGATTTGATAGGTCTAAGGAGTTGCATTCTATTCCTGTGGTATTTGGTACTAAAAATTCTATGAATCTCTCTTCACTGATGCATTTTATATCTATTTGTTTGATCGTTTCAGCGGTTATCCTTTCTTCACAGTCATTTGAATCTATAGGATTGCTTGGTTTTATTGGGCTTGGTCTTTTTGTATCTCTGCTTATTTACCAACATTTAATTATTAAGCCAAATGATTTGTCTAGAATAAATCTTGCCTTTTTTACTACCAATGGTGTTGCAAGTTTGATATTTGGGAGTTTATTTATTATCGATTTGCTTATTTGATTGAAATTTTCATCTTGCTTTTTTAATTAGTTTATCTTTAGATATGTCCTAATCGCTTGATTTTAGGCTACTAAGAGATTTTTAGCTACCTTTGCACTTTATTTTACAAAATTGTTATAATGATGTTTAGAGACCTTAATCTCAATAAACCACTTTGGACTGCACTCGATGAAGGTGGATATACCAAACCAACTACAATCCAATCAAAAGCTTTTTCGGTGATCATGTCGGGTAGGGACGTGCAGGGTATTGCGCAGACAGGTACAGGAAAGACAATTGCTTACTTACTCCCACTACTCAAGATGTGGACCTTTAGTAAAGATAGGCATCCCCAAATATTAATTGTGGTACCTACTAGAGAACTGGTTGTACAAGTCGTAGCTCAAGCTGAAGAAATAGCAAAATATACAAATGCAGTAGTCAGAGGTGTATTCGGAGGCACTAATCTGAAATCTCAAGCCGCTGAAATTGCGGATGGATTAGATATTATCGTAGGTACGCCTGGTAGATTGTTGGATTTGGGATATCACGGAGCACTTAATCTAAGAATGATAAAAAAACTAGTTATAGATGAAGTAGATGAAATGCTCAATCTTGGTTTTAGGTCTCAATTAGAACATTTGATGGATTTGCTTCCTGAAAAAAGGCAGAACCTTATGTTTTCTGCAACGATTACTGACGAAGTAGAAGCTTTGATAGGTGAATATTTTAATGCACCAGAAAAAATAGAAGCTGCTCCTTCAGGTTCACCTTTGTCCAATATTAATCAATATTTATATCGAGTACCAAATTTTAATACCAAAATAAATCTATTGGAATTGCTTCTTGCTGAAAAGAAGGAAATGACTAAAATTTTGATATTTGTATCTACAAAGGCCTTGGCAGATGAGCTGTATGCAGGTATTGTCGAGAAATATCCGACTAGCACAGGTGTGATTCACTCCAATAAGGATCAGAATTACAGATTTAACTCCGTGAATCAGTTCCAAAATGGCACTTTCAGAATGTTGATTGCGACTGATATCATCGCCCGGGGACTTGATATAGAAGATGTATCTCATGTTATTAATTTTGATTTGCCTGACGAGCCACAGAACTATGTGCACAGAATAGGACGTACAGGTCGAGCAGACAAAAAGGGAGAAGCCATATCACTTGTCGGAGACTTAGAAGCAGATTATCTAGACGAAATTCAGGAATTGATGAATTATCAAATCCCTGTTAATGCATTACCCGAAGACTTAGTTATTTCTGATGTACTTACGGATGCTGAAATTCCAAAGGTACAAATGAAAAACATTCTTGGTAAAGTGCCAAAGATGAAAGAAGACACTGGTGCTTTTCATGAAAAGAAAGCCAAAAACAAAAAAGTAAATGCCAAAGTCAGATATGTCACCAAGATGCAAGAGAAGTATGGGAAACCAAAGACTCGAGGGCAAAAGAAGAAGAAGAAATAAATAAAAAGGGGGACAAAATCCCCCTTTTTATTTATTAGATACCTATACTAAACAATACAACTTAACCAGCTATGCTGCATTGTATGGATTTCATTAATTCCTTTGAAGTATGCAAATTTGCATTTGTAGTAAGTTGACTTGCTTTTTTAATACTTTACAAAAGTAAAAGCATCATCTGTCGAAGTCTTGTCGTCAAATAAATAACCTTCTTCTCTAAACTGTATTAGGTTTTCAGGGGATGTACATTTATGGCGAATGATATAAGATGCCATAATGCCACGAGCTTTTTTGGCATTAAAGGAAACAAAAGTTCTTTTGCCATTTTTTTCTTCCAGGAAGTTTATATCGATAATTTTGGCTTTTAATTTCTTTTTATCCACAGCTTTGAAATATTCATTTGATGCTAGATTTACCAAGTACTTGGAGTTAATATCCTTTAGATCATCATTTAATAGCTTTGTAATTTTATCTCCCCAAAATTCATAAAGATTTTTTCCTTTTTTGTTTTCTAAGCTGATACCCATTTCAAGCCTGTATTCTTGGATCAAGTCCAATGGTCTTAGAACTCCATATAATCCAGACAAAATTCGTAGATGGTCTTGTGCGTAATTGATGTCTGATTTTGTAAGTTCTTCAGCTTTGAGACCTAGATAAACTTCTCCTTTAAAAGTGAAAAGTGCGGCATTACTGTTCTCTTGCGTATATTCAGGGCTAAATTGTTTGTAACGTTGATAATTCAGAATAGCTAACTTTTCACTAATGTCCATCAGTTTCATTAAGTCACCTGGTTTTTTCTTTTTCATAATGGCGACCAATGTTTTTGTTTGTGGCAAAAGCCTTGGAAGCGTAAAAGTTTCAGTTTTTTTGGGTGTATTGTCGAGTGTTTTGGCAGGGGAAATGATGGCAAGCATAGGTTATCGTATAAATTGAATAATGAATTAATAAAACGACACTATATCATTTTGGTTTAAAATCCAATAAAAAAGCCTCATTCAGATCATATCCGAATGAGGCTTCATATGTTTAAGATTAATTTCTTATCCTTTGATCAAGCTTGGTTCAGCTGCTGGAACTGCTTTATCTTCTTTTGCAGGTAAAACTGTACCTATTACCTGAAGAACATGATTGTCAGGTCCTTCGTTAGTTGTGATAGTGATAGATTTGTTAATAGCACCTGGTCTTTTTGTGTCATATCTTACTTCTATTGTAGAACTTTGACCTGGAGCGATTGGTTCCTTAGGCCATGTAGGTACTGTACATCCACATGATCCTCTTGCATTTTTGATAACTAATGGCTCAGTACCTGTATTAGTAAATTTTACAACTCTTAATGGCTCAGAACCATGCTCGATTGTACCATAATCTACCGTCAAAGACTCGAAAGTCATTTTTGAATCTGCTTTTTCTACTGCTGCTGCTTCTGAAACCGCTGCTGCTTGTTCAGCTTTGATTTGCGCAGACTTCATAGAAGCTTCTTTTTTAAGATCGCCAGCTGTTTTTACTGGAATTGGTGCTTTTTCGCTTACTTGAGCAGAAAGAGAGAAACTCACTAATACTAATAATGAAAATAAAACTTGTTTCATCCTTTTTAATTATTTAATGTTAATAATATTACTTTTGAAGTACAAATATAATGCTATAAATGAACTTGACAAATAAAAAGTTCTAAACCCGCTGTTAAAGTACTGTTAAGGAGTTAACCAGAAGGTTGGTTTTGTACTTTTAGGTATTGATTTTATACCATAATATTTGGTAAATGAAGTGGATTTAGATGTAATTCGGAATTATATTTTAAAATCAAAAACTATACAAATCATATTTTATAAATCTTATTAATTCGAGATGTAAAGTTAGTTATCTTATAATAATTTAATATCCCATATAATTCCAAGCGGAGTCGTAATGTCCTTCTTTCTCCACATGATTAATCAAAGAAACGAATAACGGATGCTGCCCCAAAGTGGGGCTATCTCCCACCAAAACCAATTTTTTCTGAGCTCTAGTCATGGCTACATTCAGCCTTCGTTCGTCTTTCAAAAAACCTATCTCGCCATTATCATTACATCTTACCATCGAAATGTAAATCAACTCCTTTTCCTGACCTTGGAACCCATCTATGGAGTTCACTTCTATATCCATAGCTCTCAGGTCCGCATCTTCACTGATTTGATTTCTTACATAACGCACTTGTTCTGAATAAGGACTAATAATACCTATCGACACTCCTAAAAGTTTCTCTCTATTGGCCAAAATATGTTCTCTGATAATAAAAAACTCCCCATGATTGGCATAACTTCGATGTTCATTATTCATCACTTCTTCAAATCCACATCCTGCAGTATCTATCAATACCAAAGGCAATTGATCATTTCTAATGGTACGATTGGCTACATCTTGATGTGAAATCAGTTGATTACCATAATATTTTTCATTAGAAAAACCCAAGATTTTATGATGCATCCGATATTGTTCATTCAGTAACGAACTAAAGGAAATATGGTCTGTCATCAGGTCTAGAATTGTGGTCTCGAGTCCGAGTTTGACTGCTTCCGTACTTTTGACAGTCGGCGGCAGTTGTTTGTGATCGCCAGCAAGGATGACTCTTTCAGCCTTGAGTATGGCATTCCAACATTCAGGTTCCAAAGCTTGAGATGCTTCGTCTATAATGACCGTTTTGAAATGCAAATCTTTCAAAATCCTATTGCTGACACCTATTAGCGTTGTTGCTATCACTTGACTACCAAGTACGATGTCGTCTATGAGTCTGTCTTCAAGTTCTATGGCCCATTTGCGAAGTTCTCGGGCTTCTTTTCTTAATTCACGCTTCTCATCACGCTCTTCAGGACCAAAATTCCTTTTGAATTGTGAAGCTTTTTTGTCCGTCTCATGGGCTTGTATTTTGACTTTTTTAATGTGATTCCAGTCTTGGTGGTTTCTCACTTTTTCTTCTATGGTCAAATGCATTAAGTCATCATGGATACGTGTGATATTACCAACACGAAGTACTGAAATGCCACGCAAAGATAACCTTTCAGCTAAGAGATCCACTGCATTATTGCTTGATGCACAGACAAGTATTCTTTTTTCGCTTTTGAGCAATGTCTCTGCTAGCGCTACAAGTGTCGTTGTTTTTCCAGTACCAGGAGGACCATGAATGATGGCAAGATTTGGCGCTTTGAGAGATGATTTTATAGCTTCTTTTTGAGAATTATTGATGTCTTTACGGTGATCTACTAATCCATCTATTTCTATGGCTAATGGATATTGTTCCATTGATTGTTTTGCTATTCCATCACGGATGACCCTGTGGTAATCCTTTTTAGTATCGATGATGGCTTTGATGGCTTTTTCCATCACTTTATATGGTTTGTCATCGTAAATGACTTCCACACCTGTGAGTCCACGATCAAAAAGGTCCATTCTATCTGCTTGGTCCGTATGCAAAAGCAATCTCATCTTGTCACCACGCACTGCAGAAACGACTACTTTAAATTCTACTTTTTCGTCTTGTACATTAAATATAGAAGCTGCCATTCCTTCCGAAAAACGATGGCTATTCTCCAGATTTTTGGTTCGTTGTACTTCTATTTCTAAGTATTCACCAATTGTGTATGACTTTCTAATGATGTTGACAGGGTACCACACAAAGCCAACGTTGACTTTCTGTTGCATGGTTTTGCTCTCATTCAGTGACTTAAAAAATGCTTCATCATGTTTTCTTTCTGCATCTATGGCTTTCAATAAAGTTTGGTATCTGTTTTGATCTTGACTCATAGGGGCAAAGGTAGAAAAAATGATTGAAAGACTAAATGGTTATTGAATGAAGGGAAATGTATAATTGACGGAATGGTTATACAAGAAATTGGATTAAAGGGCTAACAGCTACCTAAAAATAGAACTTACTCCTAAAAGTTCAAATTTCAAGTATCTTTACACCAAAATATGTAAAAAATGGATAGTGTTTTTATAAAAAATGGAGTTTATTTAGGAGTTAGTAAAATAGTAATTTTTCTAATTGGCAAATTTTTTAATTTTGATAATACTTTTTCGGTATTTTCATTAATCTTTGATTTATTTGCTCATTTCTATTTTATGTACAGAGCTATTGAAGAAGTGAAATCAATGAACAGGGGTAATGTATCATTTGAAGAAGGATTTAAAGCTAGTTGGTTGACTTTGGCTTTAGGTATGACAATGTATGATTTATTCGTGCATGTTATTTATTCATTTTTTACAAAACTTGAATTTACTGAGTTTTTCTATGGTTTTGTGAAAGTACTTTTTAGTATGCCAGGTAATTTTATTGGTGGTGCAGTCTTAGCCGCCATTATTTCTGCTATCATGAAAAAAGAAGGAATAAGATATAAGTTATAATTTTACATTCCTTTTTACATGATATAGGTGACATAACTTGAGTACCCTTGTCAATTTATATGGGTTGCTATATTACATATTTTTCATATCTTTACCACAAATTTAGTTGATTATGCAGAATCATCCTATTAGGTTTGGGATTTATGCTGGAGGAATGGTGGTTTTATTAAACCTAATATTGTATTTTGTTGATAAAACCTTGCTAGCTAGTGTAAGCTCATTGATTGAGTTTGTGGTTGTTATATTTTTCATGACTAAGGCTGTAAGTGCGACAAAATTGGATTTTGGTGGATTCATTAGTTTTAAAGATGCTTTCAAACCTGCATGGCTTACTTTTATCTTAGCAACAACCATCGTAGTTTTATACACTTTTGTATTAATGAATTACATAGATCCAGGTCTTAAGGATGTCATAAAAGCAATGCAACTAGATGCCTTTGAGCAAGCTTCTGAATGGCTTAAAATTGCCGAAGCAGACAAAGAAGTAATGTTGACATCTATCGAAAATTCTGATTCATTTGGCATGAAAAGTATTGCTTTTGGCCTTCCTTTTTCGTTTATATTTCCTGGTGTATTCTACTCGATGATCATGGCATTAATCATGAAAAAAGAACAACGTATCATACAACCTTAAAAAAAAGATAAACTTGGATATATCACTCGTCATACCATTATACAATGAAGCAGAATCACTGCCCGAACTTCATGATTGGATAGTGAAAGTCATGCAAAAAAATGGCTACAGCTATGAAATCATTTTTGTAGATGATGGAAGTAAAGATGGGTCATGGCAAGTGATAGAAGAACTTAAAGGTCGGAATGCCAATGTTCGTGGGGTTAAATTCAGAAGAAATTACGGTAAATCCGCTGGTCTGAATGTGGGTTTCGAGCGTACTCAAGGTGATGTTGTCATTACGATGGACGCCGACCTGCAAGATAGTCCTGACGAAATACCTGAACTCTACGAGATGATCAAAAGCCAAGGTTATGACTTGGTTTCAGGTTGGAAAAAGAAAAGATTTGACCCATTGTCCAAAACCATTCCCACCAAACTATACAATTATGTGACAAGCAAAATGTCTGGTGTACACCTGCATGATATGAATTGTGGTCTTAAAGCTTATAGCCATGATGTTGTAAAAAATATCGAAGTGTATGGCGAGATGCATAGATACATTCCCGTGATAGCCAAGTGGGCAGGATTTACCAATATCGGTGAAAAAGTGGTACAGCATCAAGCAAGAAAATATGGTGTCACAAAGTTTGGAATGTCGAGATTTATCTATGGTCCGTTAGATTTGTTTTCCATCATGTTTATGGGTAAATTTGGCAAAAGACCGATGCACTTTTTTGGCGTCATAGGTACTTTTATGTCTTTTGGTGGACTCGGATTATTGGCGTGGTTGAGCATCAATAAACTATTCTTTGATACTACAGGTATAGCCGATCGCCCCGCTTTTTATCTAGGTATTTTGATGGTGATCGTAGGTGTGCAGTTGTTTATTGCTGGATTTCTAGGTGAGTTGATCAGTAGAAGTGCTACGGAGCGGAACACTTATAAGATTACTGAGGTGATATGAAATAGATGTTTTTAAAGAAGTAAAGTTTTTTTTGTAGTGTATAAAAACATTTAAATATCGGAACTTCTTACCAGCATTTTTAGTTCTATTAGTTAAAATAAGTATAAAGAATGACAAAGCTATCAAACCACGTGGTACCTTCTGCAGAAAAAAATGGGTGGACCATCAAAAAAGCTGGAAGAACAAATACTACATCTTCTTTTGAAAGAAAAGAAGACGCAATTAAATATGCTAGGGAGTTGAGCAAATCTGAAAAAACAGAATTATATATTCATAAAAGAAATGGAATCGTACAAACTAAATATTCATATATTTAACATAATCTGAAGAAAGTCCTATAAAGGAAATTGAAGAAATGACAATACCAGAATTTATTGATGAAATTAAGGATTGGAAAGATGCTTTATGAATTTACTTAGACATCACTCACACATCCATCTCCAAAATCTCTCCTTCCACGATCAAGTTACCTTCTGTCACTGATTGGATGTATTCCACAGTTACTCCTGGCGCTCTTTCTAGCAATTTGAATCCTTGATCTGTTACTTCTAGTACGGCTAGTTCTGTGACTATTTTTTTGACACATCGCACACCTGTGAGTGGGAGCGAACATTTTTTTAGCAACTTTGATTCACCTGCTTTATTGACGTGCATCATGGCTACGATGATATTTTCTGCGGAAGCTACTAGGTCCATAGCACCACCCATACCTTTCACCATTTTGCCGGGTATTTTCCAGTTGGCTATATCGCCTTCTTCTGATACTTCCATGGCTCCTAGGATGGTGAGATCTACGTGTTTGCCACGTATCATGCTGAAACTCATTGCTGAATCAAAAAAACTAGCTCCGGGCAGGGTAGTGATGGTCTGTTTTCCTGCATTGATGACATCAGCGTCTTCTTCGCCTTCATAAGGGAAAGGTCCCATGCCTAGGACACCATTTTCGCTTTGGAATTCTACATTGATGCCTTCGGGTACGTAGTTGGCTACTAATGTTGGGATGCCTATACCTAGATTGACATAATACCCATCTTTTACTTCTTTTGCAATTCTTTTTGCTATACCTATTTTATCTAATGCCATGGTTTTTAATGATTGAATGTGAGAAAGATTTAAGGAGTGAATAGAAGAATGAGTAAATGATTTAATGCTGCTTCGCTGGTCTGACGGTACGTTGTTCTATCCTTTTTTCATATTGTGTACCTTGGAATATTCTCTGTACAAATATACCCGGAATATGTATAAAATTCGGATCAAGCGTACCAAGTGGCACCATTTCTTCTACCTCTGCTACAGTGATTTTGGCTGCACCACACATACATGGATTAAAGTTTCTGGCAGTTCCCTTAAATATCAAATTGCCAGCTTCATCTCCTTTCCAAGCTTTCACGATGGCAAAATCTGCTTCAAATGCTTTTTCTAAGACGTACATCTTCCCGTTAAATTCTCTAGTTTCCTTGCCTTCTGCTACTTCTGTGCCATATCCTGCAGGTGTATAAAAAGCTGGGAATCCACCTTGTGCAGCTTTACATCTTTCTGCAAGTGTACCTTGTGGGATGAGTTCTACTTCCAGTTCTCCAGACAGCATTTGCCTTTCAAATTCTTCATTTTCACCTACATAAGATGAAATCATTTTTTTGATCTGTTTATTTTGAAGCAGTAATCCCAGACCGAAGTCATCAACACCAGCATTATTCGAGATGCAAGTTAGATTGTTAACGCCCATTTTTACTAAATGTGCTATGGCATTTTCTGGTATACCACAAAGCCCAAATCCTCCGAGCATGAGTGTCATATCATTTGTTATGCCTTGTAAAGCTTCTTGTACAGAATTTACTTTTTTTGATATCATTTGGTTAGGATATTTATTTGCAAAAATAGAAATTTAATTGATTTTTCTGGAGATTATTTCATTATTTTTAATTCATACTAGTCTCTCACTGGATGATTGATCCATTCTTTCACACCATCATTTTTTCATTCCTTTATTCACCCAATCCTATATTCACTCATTCTGTCATCCAACCATTCACTCAATAATCCATTCACTCTTCTTTTATTCCATCATTCACCCGATCACAGATCACTACATTAAGAATCTTCCCATTCCCTATTCTTAAGATTGCCTCGCATGGCTTTAAGCTCACCAGATGTTTTTTTGGTCGAGATTCGTTTTTCTTTTGATGCTTTTGTAGGTCTGGTCGCGATTCTTGGCTCATCTTGAACTAAAGCTTCACTGATCAAATCGTGTAATTTTTTAATGACCAATGCTTTGTTTTTTGCTTGACTCCTTGTTTCTTGGGCAGTAAGTAGGATCGTGCTGTTGTTTTCGATTAGTTTATTGACCAGATTTTTGGAAATCAGCCTTTTTTGTGCCGATGTCAATAAAACCGAATCTGAAATGTTAAACCTGAGTTCGACTTTAGTTTCGGTTTTATTCACATGTTGTCCACCTGGTCCACTACTGCGGCTTGTAGAAAAAATGCATTCAGATGATAAATCTAATTTATCTTCCATCGATTATCTCAATCTATCCATAGACCTTACTGTATTTTCGTCTTTGCCAATGAATCTAGCTGCAAGACCAGATAAAATTAAACAAATAAAAGGTAAGTAAAGTCCAAATGAATCATCGATTTTGTCACTTTGGGTGGTAAAAGTCTTTTCATTGTAAATTAACAAAAACGCCACAATAGCCAATAAAATCGAAAAAACGATCCCCAAATAACTCATTTTAATCTGAAGTGGTCTGTTATTATATAGAAATATAGCTCCCATACAAATCAAACCACCTAAACCAGCTAAAACCATCAGAATCGGACTGTCCTGGACATTATAAACCATATCAGAAAGTAAATCTGGGATAGCTATTGAGCTTGTCGCAAATGGCACTCCGAATAAACTAAAAAATGAAACACCACTTAATAATAGAAATATACTTTGTATTCTCTGAATCATATTGTTTTATTTGTTTTACTTTTGCACAAAGAAGGCGCAAGATAATGAATTTTAGTTTTTGGGAAAAATATTTTATCGAATCTCCTACGGATATCACCATTATAGGATCAGGTATCGTAGGTCTGAGCACGGCAATATCTATCAAAAGTAGTAGACCTGAACTTAGTGTAAAAATCCTTGAGAGAGGAAGTTCGCCCTATGGTGCAAGTACAAAAAATGCTGGTTTCGCTTGTTTTGGATCTGTTTCTGAATTACTTGATGATATCGAAAATATGGGAGAACAAGCCTGTATGGAAGTCGTCAAAATGCGTTGGGATGGCCTGCATAAATTAAAAAGTCGTGTTTCAGAATCTGTGATGAAATACCAAGATGTAGGAGGTACAGAATTATTCAGACATCAAGATGCTGAACTAGAAGCAAAGTGTCTCGACCAAATATCTTATTGTAATGAATTAATGTCTGATCATTTGGGCATCGACCAATGTTATAACATCCAAAAAAATAATTTATTAGAATCGTTTGACTCCACAGCTATCTTTAATCAATATGAAGGTACGATTAATCCAGTTTGGATGATGAACGAATTGACTCGACAAGCCATTTCATTAGGAGTCAACATCATAAACGGTGTCAAGGTGGAAAACATAAACTTTCAAGAACACACAATTACTGCATCTGATGATCTTTTTATACATTACAACAAACTGATCGTTTGTACCAATGGATTTGCTGCGCAATTACTACCAGAATTACCTGTAGTTCCTGCTAGAAACCAAGTCTTGATTACTTCTCCTATTGCAGGACTAGATCTGCCATCTGCTTATCATGTAGACAAAGGCTATGTCTATTTTCGCCAATATGAAGGTAGAATTCTATTAGGTGGTGGAAGAAATATGGATAGTGCGACTGAATCTACGAGCGAGTTTGGTAATACGGAAGTAATTAGGTCATACTTATTAAACGTGCTAGAAACTATACATCCAGGAGCTTCAGAAAAAGTTGAGCATTGGTGGAGCGGTATTCTAGGGGTAGGGGAGTCTAAATTTCCTATTTGTACATGGGCGCATGAAGATGTTCTGGTTGGCGTGCGACTTGGTGGTATGGGCGTAGCGATTGGTTCCTTTTTGGGAGAGAAACTTGCAGCCGAAGTAATCTAATCCGTATTATAAGTAGCATTATTAGTATAGGAATAAAAAAATCAATTCAGTAAAGCACTAGCTATTCTGTTGAAATCTTTATAACAAATAGATATCTTTGCATTTTTTTAACAGAATCAGCCGATACAAAAGTCTCTTATGGTTCGTTAAGATTAGTATAAAACAGAAATTATCAAAGGTTATTTTTCATATTTATCCAAATATTTAGCGCCACGTCATGTATGGATGTTGGTTCTTTTTTGTTTTTCTTCCATGGTTTATGGACAGATCAACCCTGTGAATATAGCTAAGGGTAAAAAGAGGATATCGATCCACAGTGAAAACAATCAAGTTATAGATGCCACAACAAAGCCACCTACACAGTATCTCAATGGTGACGTCAAGGTATTTCACGCAGGTACTTTTATGTATTGTGATACAGCTGTATTAAGAGGCGCTCAACTCAAAATGTATTTTAATGTCGTACTTATGCAGAATGACACTATAAAAATATTTGCAGATTCTCTTCATTATGATGGTGATTCATTGGTGGCATATTTGTATGGAGATATCATCTTGGAGAATGGACCTACAAAAAAACTTTACACATCCTACTTAATATACGATGTCGAAAAAAAGATAGGTTATTATACCAAAAATGCTAAACTCGAAGATGGACCTTCCACGCTCATCAGCAAACGAGGTCGATATATGCTCAATGAAAAAACTGCCTATTTCTATGAGAATGTCAAAGTAGATGGTGATGGTTTTAATCTCATAAGTGATTCATTATCATACAATACTATCTCTCAAGAAACTCGATTTATGGCACCTGTGCGCATTCACAAAGATACTAGCCAAATATATAGCGACCGTGGTTGGTTTGATCTTGATGATAAAAAAGGGGACTTTATAGGCAATGCGCAGTATCTCGAAGGGAATACTATTGCCAAAGCAGATACCATAACTTATGATGGTGGTCTAGATCTTGTGACGCTAAAAAGTGATACCATCAGGAGTGAATATTATTCAGAAAAAGATACGGCATTTGCCAAAACCATATTTTACGACAAAAAGAATGATGTATTTCGTCTGACCACCGATGCATATTATAAAGGTGAAAAAAATGAAGTCACTGGTGAAAAAATATATTTTGACAAAAAGACTGAAAAATTTAATGTCACAGGTCGATCAGTGGTCAGTGATGCACCTATGTTAATAGAAGCGGATACGCTAGACTATGACAAAAGTATTAAGTTTGGCATCGCCAATGGTCATGTTATATGGCGGGATACTGCTGCAAAGACGGCTATTTATGCAGATCATGTCGTGTATAAAGGTGAAGAAAACTATATGAAAGCCACCAATGATGTCGGGCGTCCAATGTTTACAACAGATATCGAAGGTGATACTCTGTATTTGAAGGCCGACACGCTAAAGTCATTTAGAGTAATCAAAGAACGCATTATTTATCCAGATAAAAATGCTGCTCGAAGGGCTAAAAAAAATGAAGCAAGTCAGATAAATAGAGGAAATCCTTCAGATTCTACAGCAACTTATAATGTTTTTACACCACTTGACTCTATGGTGGTTGATTCTATGAAGCTAGATACATTAATGCCTAAAATTCAGACTGATACCATTTATACTGGTATCATGGACACCATAGATTATTTCATCGGAGATAATAATGTGAGAATGTTTAAGTCAGATATGCAGTCTGTGTGTGATTCTCTTGTTTTTAATAAAAGTGACTCGCTATTTACACTTCATAAAAATCCCTTTGTGTGGTCAGATAGTTCACAGATAGCAGGAGATACGATTGATATTTTTATGAAAGAAAAGAAGGTTGATAGGCTGGTGGTGAGATCTAATGCTACTATTATTAGTTCAGAAGATCTTCGGTTTTTTAATCAAATAAAGGGACGTTTTCTAGAAGCATTTTTCAGAGAAAGTAAGATATATCGCATGGATGTAGATGGAAATGCACAGATTGTTTACTACCTTACGGATAAAGACAAAGCTTATATAGGTGTTAATACGACTGAATCTAGCAACATGTCATTTTTTCTGAGTGATAATAAAATGACGGATATAAAATGCTACAGAGAACCTAAATCTAAGGTCATACCTATGTCAAAAGCCAATCACGAAGCACTGAAAGTCAAAGGCTTTATTTGGAATATGGGGATGAGACCTTTAGACAAGTCATCTTTATAAATATGCTATGATTTGACGGTTGTAGGTTTTTTTGTCCAAGAAACCAAAATACCACAAACGATAATCAAACCTATACCCACCATACTTATCAAATCAGGAAATGCATCTCCCAGTATTGTTCCAAAAATGATAGAAAAAACAATATTACTATAACCTACAGCCGCAATAATGCCAGTCTTTTGATAAGAAAAAGCTTTGGTTAAATATATCTGACCAAATAAAGCTGCAATGCCTAATAACAGAATAGCAGGAATCTGTGACATATGTATTTTGTCAAAAGTATCGATCATAAAATCTAAGCCTTCTACTGTCCAAAACGAACCCACCGTAAGCGATACTAATGGTAAAATGATACCTGATAGCATAAATGATAATATGATGGATCGCTGATCATATATCTCACTCAGACCTCTAATACTGAGATAAGCCATTCCTGTCATGACAGCATTGGAGATACCTATAAAATGATATTTAATAGATAGAAGTGTAGTGTCTACTGATGGTAAAAAAATCAAACAAATTCCCGCAAATCCTATCAATACTGCGAACCATTCCATATTTCTTAGTCGCTCACCAAAAAACCACAAGGCCATCACTGCCAAAAACACAGGATAGGATTGTTGGTAAGTGATAGCAATTGCAAGACCTATCTTTGAGATCCCATAGAAAAATGTATATAGCGCCAAGGTTCCTATCACACCTCTGAAAATGAGTAAATATAGTTTTCCACCAGTTTGGATGACAGGTGTTTTTCTGATCGAGTACAAGATAAAGACGACGCCGATAATATTTCTGAATAATACCAGTTCTATTGGGTTGATATCGTTCCTTAGGTATCTAGCGCATGCTCCTGTCAGTGCAAAACAAAATGATGCGATCAACATATAAAAGATACCACGATTCTGAGATAAACTCCCCATTTCTTAACTATTCATTTAATGTAAAACCCAATTTTTTGCGAAAGCTACAAAAAAAAATAGTGTTCTCCGATTTATGGAAAACACTATTTCTTCGATACTTTGTATATGTCAACTATTGTCTTACAAATTTTTTGTAAATTGATTTATTACCATTAATCAGTTTTACTAAATATATGCCTGATTGCAAACTTTGGACGTCTATATTTGTGACATCCTTGTTAATTATACTTGATGACATCATTTCTCTTCCCGTGATATCGAGTATTTGATAGATATTAAATCCGTGGTTTGAATCAAGGAATTTGACATTAAGCGACTCATTCGTTGGGTTTGGATATACCAGGATATTATTGGCTTGAGTAATATCTGATGTAGCCGATGGGAAAGATGCGTCCACATCGATGATAAAATCAGTTATAGTTACCCATCCACCTTGACCATCAGAAACAGTAAAACTAAATGTATCATCATCTTCATTATCAGCGGTATGGATGTACACTAAATTAAAATTATCTATATTTTCTTGTGTGAAAACGCTACCAGCTGATAAAGGTGCACCATTTAAAGTAAGTGTACCATTGGTTGGTGATTTTACGAGTGTAAACTTGAGTTCTGATGCTGAATTGTTCTGATCTTCGGATAATAATAAAGATCTATCAATATTTCTATTGTCTTTTGGGTGAATTTCGAGCACTTCATTTCTTGTTATAACAGGTGGGTTTAGTATGATGTTTGCACACAATTCTAAGTCTAAATTTGTTAATTTACCACCAGAGCCTGCTACTTTGTCTTCTATTCTAAATTTCCACTGTCCCTTTATAGATTCACCATTAAATAAGGAGAATGGAGATTCTGGTCTATAGATATTACCTACATTAATCGGACATTGAAAAAAGTTATTTGACTGATCGTCTGCACCTACATTAAATGAGCTGATAGTACTACATTTTTTACTCCAAACAAGAGCTTCTTTGCCTGAAGGAGCTACTAAATATGTTACTAAATCGCCTACTCTTTGGTGGGTGCCTTTAATGTTTTTTAAATTTACATCACTGATTATACCATCAGCCGTTACTTCTATTGGATATTCTATTACTGGAAGTCCATTGCCTGGGATATTGATACTGATGGTACCTGATTTTATTAATTCACAACTCAGGGCTTCTGTATTAAATGCAAAAATCTCTGACCATTCTCCATCGGCGCAAACATTATTAGATCTAACTCTCCAATAGTAGATAGTTGCTTTTTCTAAAAAGGTATTTGATGGAAATGAAGTCCCTTCTTGTGTTTGTGATATAACTATATTATTAGGATTAAAATCCGGTGAAGTAGCCACTTCTAGTGTATATTCTGTGGCATCGACTTTCGTATCCCATTGATAGATTTGTGTTGGTCCTAAACCGTTAATACCATTTGGTGGCGACTGTAAGGCAATATTACTTAAATCTGTACCCGTAGTTTTTAAATTTATGATTCTGTCTAAAGTATCAAATCCAGATGCAAAAGCTCTCACAACAATTTTATAATCATTTGTACCAGTGGCATTAGTTAAATCTAATATTAGATTATTTGATTCACCTGCTGTGACCTCATCTTTCTCGAAAGTAGCAATAGCACCAGTAGGTAATCCTGACAAAACTTCAAATTTTATATTTTCAGTCAATCCACCCAAACCTACTGTAGAGAAAGTATAACTAACATTTTCGGGCAAACAAATAGATTTTACTGATTCTGCCACATCTACAAAAATAGATGGTGCCTCGGGTGTTTCTATGATGGAGTTAAATATAGAAGCAGTCAAAAAGATATTGTTTGATGCTTTGATAACGATACGCGCATTTATTGTCGTTCTATTAGGAATGATGATATCTTCTTCTCCATCATTTGGAGTCGACTTCGAAACGAGTATCATGTTGTTTGAAGCGAAATCCAAACTTCCGTTGTAAGATATATAGATATCTACTTCTTTGCAATTGATCGGAGCAATATCTGTATTACTTACGTCCCAAGTCACTTTTAAGGCATCACCTATTTTTGCTCTGAAATTATTAATTGGACTTGTCAATCTGAAAGGACCAGCATTGGGAGCTACTTTAAACTTTAATTCTTCCCACACGGAAGCATTTCCTAATGGATTATTATCTCTCACTATAAACCTGAATGTCAGGTCTCTACCGTAAGTAGGAAGTAATTCTGTCGGCAAGTTAAACCTACCTGCTAATAAGTCTTGTATATTAGGAAAAAATCTAGTCGGATTGATTTGGTCTTTTAGTGATCTGAATAATGGACAGTTGCCCATTGGTGATCCTAATGGTACAGATGGAAGGTTATCAAATTGCTCCCATGTATAAGTCATAGGATCATTATTTTCATCTGTAGCACTAGCTGTCAAAAAGAAAGGTGTACTTTTAGGTATGAAAAATCCATTTTCATATGGCAAGTCAATCACAGGTACGAAATTATTAATGTCTACTTTTTCAGCACATATGTATGCATCAGAACCAGGACTATTTGTAAAGCTCAACATTTGTTCTAAAGATGCTCCATGGTAATATGCTTCTCTAGGCACTCCCAGATTGTCACTGCCACATGCGCCTGCGTATGAAAGTATCGTATTGCCACTTCCTGGCTCATAAGCTGTACCTAACGCTAATTGGTCTGTCTCACCACATCTATTGAATGTATGGCTGGCAGTCATCTGATGGCCTACCTCATGGTTAAATATCAAGACAACACCATTGGTGACGCTATTGCCATTATGACAAGTGACTCCTGCTCCTTTTCCTGGCGTACAGATATTGCCACCTGCTACACCACCGACATCATAACATTTTGAAAAAACGTGTCCTACTTCATATGCATCTGCGCCTACTCTGTTATTTAATACAGATCCATTTTGACCTAAAATGACCAAACCTTCATCTGCACTCGTGTAAGGATCAGTAGCTGGGTCAAGAAATATAAGTTCATCATTTCTAGCTATTAACATTAGTCTTAGGGCAACTTCCGATTCAAATGTTAAATTTGCTCTGTCTATGAATGTAACCATTTCTGCTAAAGCATTTTCCTTGGTAGCTCTTACTGTTCCCCATTCACCTGTACAAGCAAGTGCTAATCTATAAAGTCTTAACTCCATTTTGTCAGCCCTATTTCTAGTCTCTGTACCCCATTTTGGTCCTTTTTTGTCATGTGGTATTTCATCTTTAGTTCCACATAATACATTTTCATAAAGATTATTTTCTATATGGTCAGATGTGTAATAAGACATGTAATGGTGCTGATTGCGAAGCGTATAAGGGTCAATGTATACCGTGCCATTGTCTGACTTTATGGCTGCGTGAAAACCATTGGGACCTATGCCAAAACGAGCAGTAACGCTTTTATTGCCGATTTGATATCCTTTGTATGATTTGATTTGTGGATATTTGTCTGCAAGTTCTTTTTCCATTACGGAAGACTGCCATACAGCGAACGTTGCTAGTTTTCCATCAGGTAGTGGTAGATCTATGGTTGTTTGATTTCTACTTCCTTCCGTGCCAAATTCCATAGGTGCTTTAGATACAATTGTTTCAAAAGCCTTGGCATCAAAACTAAAAGTTTGATATTTTTGGGGTATAACTTCTCTTATATCCGTGGATCTAAGACTGATTTCTGACTCGTTAGTTTTTTTCCACACATTCTGGGAGATTATCATCCCCGGAGTGAAAAGTAATAATAGTTGAATTATTTTGTTAATCATCTTTAAAATTTAAATTTTAGCGAACGTAAAATTAATTATTTATGCCAAAAGAATGTATCTGTTTAAAGATTTATTATCAAAAACTGTATTTGAACGGACAAATTGGATGGGACTTTTATAGATGGTGTTTTGATTCGTGTCCATAGTGATGACAATTGAAGCAAGTTCAGTTTTTAAAATTATTCTTACGGCTATCATACATATTATAAATATATTTAATATATTTGTGCAAATTTTAATAGTTTTGGTAGATACACATAGACATAGAGGACTTAGACAACAGTTGGTGCATGAACTGAAAACAAAAGGTATTATTGACGAAAGGATCCTTCAGGCATTCATGGAAATACCAAGGCATTTTTTTCTAGAAAAAACTTTTGCTGAATGGGCTTATCGAGATGTAGCATTTCCTATAGATGCGGACCAAACGATTTCACAACCATATACGGTAGCTTTCCAAACATCACTATTGGAAATTAAAAAAGGAGATAAAGTACTCGAGATAGGTACGGGTTCAGGCTTTCAAGCATGTGTGCTAGCGTTTGTAGGAGCTAAAGTATATTCTATCGAAAGACAAAAGTCACTTTATGACAAAACAGAATTGTTGCTTCATAAAATTGGATTCGGCAATGTCAGAACACTTTTTGGTGATGGTTATCTCGGTGCGCCACGATTTGCGCCTTATGACAAAATCCTATTGACAGCAGGTGCAACTGAATTGCCAATAACACTGCTAGAACAACTGAAACCGGGTGGAATTATGGTGATCCCAATTGGCGAAGGAAATCAACAGAAGATGATTAAGATTACCAAAAACCTTGATGGCACACTAAAAAAAGAAAGTCATGGAAACTTTAAGTTTGTTCCTTTCCTTAAGGGTGTAAATTAATATTCTGAATTTTTATTTTAATTCTTGCCCACACTCATGTTGAAGAATATCTCACGCTGAAAATTATTCATATATCTCTGCCAAGGGACAGATTTGTGGCTATTGCTGCCAAAATAAGTGATGATCATCTCAAATGTTTTCACATCCTGATAGCCAGGAATGGATTGGATTAAATTCAAGTCTTCATCCAAAAATACCATAGAAGGATAACTCATTTGTCCTTGCAAAAAATGAATGGCGAGCTCATGATAGCCTTTAGCGCCGTTTTTGACGTGTTTATATTCTTTATCTTTAAGCATGGCAGGTGTGATTCTCTCAGCATCAAACTTTACAGCATAGTAATTTTTATTAAGATACACTGCTAGATGACCTTCCGAAAGTGTGGATTTATCCATTTTTTTGCACCAACCACACCATTCTGTATATATGTCAATGAATATTTTTTTCTTTTCTACTTTGGATTTCTCCATAGCTTCTTCCCATGTTAACCATTTAATCTTGTTTTGGGCCAATAAATTATTAGATCCTTGACAAAGAATAAAGGCTGTTAATATGTATATGAATTTACCCATGAATAATATCTGATGTAATGTTTACAATGCAAAATTAACTGAAAATAGACGAAAAGGATCACAATAACCCAAGACTTAAATTAACTTTAACAATAATCAATCCATAAATTCATGAAAATCACCATATAATCTAGCTATATTTATACTTGAGATTAACACCAATTCGATATAGTTTGTTGATAATCAATGATATTAGTTCTGGTTTGGCTCACTGCAAATCGTTATGGAAGAGATGATATGGTCATTTTGACAAAATGTTAAGAACTTTATGATTTACCCTACACTATATTTACTTTAATATGTTTTTATATAGCCATTGCTTGTTTTATCAGCCATTCCTTATCGGTGACGGATGATTCTTGAGATATTTCAGCGATCAATTTTTCTTTACTTTCTTTGTCAAATGGGTTTTGTTTCAATATTTTTTTAGTGTATTTTATCATCTTGTCATAATTGAGTTTGTGGTAACCGACTATTTTTTGGCGCTGTAGATAGACTTGCATGGCATCTAAATGAGAGTCTAAAAGTCTGATTTGGCCACTTTCGTAATAGATTTTTAAAAGAAGTGTTTTGGCAAATAAATTGGATAAGTGGTCATCAAAATCAACTTTCTGCATGGAAATAATGGCTTCATCATAATTTTTTTCTGAAAAAGCCATATTGGCAAGATTAAAATGATAAGCACTTTCTCTATCATCTTGTCGAAGCAGGTCTTTATATTCGATTGTTATTTTTTTTGCTTCTTCTAGTCTTTGCAATCTGATGGCAATAGTACAGATATTTCTATAAGTATTGCGCGAAAGCCAACCATTGAGCAATAAATACCCTTTGTCCAATCCTTCTATGTAATAATTCATTAGGATGTGGCCGTACTCTTTTTCACCATTATTATATCGTCGTATACAAAAGTTGATTCCTTGAAAATATAGCGTACTTTTTTCTTCTTCCGCTATTGTGTCTGAAACCTTTTTAAATAAGTTATCAAATTTTTCAAACCATATCTCTTCCTTCGTAAAATTCATCATCATCCAGCAGTAATAATACAAACCAATATCGTCATACTTGTCTAATTGTTGATCTTGTATATATGTAAGAATATGTGGCAACAAACCGAAGTTTTGATCTTTGGTGATTAGGGTAGATTGTGAAGCAAGGTTGACACTGAGTTTTAGTTTTTGAAGGATGAGTGCACGATCATTAGAACTTATAATGGTATCTATCTCTACATTTGTAAATCTACTTTTAAGTAAGTCAAACTTCCATTTTTCATAAGCTAATACTGCGCCATAGTTTGTGTCAGGATTTTGAAGATTTGTTTCTGTCTCTTTATTCAGTAACGTGTCAAAAAGTTTTTGATTTTCTTGAAGACGGAAGGTTTCTAATAATTTCTGTCCACAATACTTGTCATCGGTCACAGCTTTTTGCATGACAATATATTTCTCAATCATTTTGTAAAGGTCACTCTGAATAAGTCTGTCTTCCACAGAAATCTTATCCAAACTTTTGTTTTTACATACAAGATCAAACATAGCAAGATGTTTTGGTTTACCACCAAAAAGTGATGAAGTAATCAGTTCTCTGAATTTTTTTCTATCTTTAGGCGTTAAAATGGTTAAAATTTGGGCAAGTTTAGTCATGGTATTTGGTACAAATTAATTTGCAATGCATTGATATATAATTAAATAGTGTGTTTTTGTGAATGTAAATATGCTACAAATATAATATTATGTTTTTTAATAACCAAATACTGTTCGCTTATCTTTGCATCAACAAATTTATTTAATCTTAAACATAAACAAATCGTCATGAAAAAACACATTTATTTCTCATTGTTACTTGTGGTTTTGACAGCCATCTTCTCACCTTTGAAAGCTTGTCAAGACACCGTTTTATTTACGCCCCAATATTCTTTTGAAGGTGATCAACTTATTGTAGAATTGTATCAAACCCAAAAGGCTAATGTAGTTAGTTTTCAAGCTGGTTTTTTATTTGATGCCAATGTTTTAAAATTGGACTCTTCTAATGTGTATTTCAATAATTTGCCTTTATCAGATGTACAATTTAACTCCCAATCTGGCCGGTTACTAATGGTGTATGTAAATACTAACACGATTCCAGAACCTGTAGACAATTCTAAGCCATTATTAACTTTAAAATTTAATATCCTAAATACACAGGCTACTAGTTATTTTGTTTTGGATCCTAATTTTCAAGGTGAATTCGTATCAGATGAATTATCAGTTTCTTGTATTTCTATGAACAACAACGCTTTTGATATTAATTTTGGCGCCATTACAGGAAATGCATTGCTTGATGCAAATGAAGATTGTATAGCAGATCCTGGTAGTAGACTTCTGAAAGATTGGATGGTTACTTTTGATAATGGCACGCATACCTTCATTAGGAGTACAAAGGCAGATGGCAGCTATTCAGCAGGATTGCCAGAAGGCAGTTATACGGTATCTTTATTGCCAAAAAATGACTTGTATGCTATTTGTACAGCACCCATTACGGTGACTGTTGTAGAAGATCAAACGGTATCAGATATAAACTTTACCACTAATGCTGTACAATCATGTGCCATTCTACAAACCAATGTGAACGCAGCTTTCTTTAGAAGGTGTTTTGATAATTCTGTAAGAATCAAGTACGAAAATATCGGAACAGTTACCGCAGAAGACCCTAGTGTAGAAGTAATATTAGATGAATATATGACCTTAGTGTCTACATCTTTGCCTTACGCGATAAATGGTGATACCTTGGTATTTGCACTTAGTGATTTGGAACCTGATGCGACAGGTTATATTGACATTGTTGTAAATATTGATTGCCAAAGTACTGAGATAGGGCAGACGCATTGTATCACAGCACTTGGATATCCTAATGAACCATGTGATATACCTACTAATTACGCAGGTTCTGATGTAATTATCAATGGTGTGTGTGATAATGATGAAAAAGTAGTATTTACCCTTACCAATGTCGGACAAGGTAATATGCCAGCAGCCTTAGAATATATTGTTATAGAAGATGATGTCATGCGTCCACCTGTGACCTATCAGTTATTGGCAAATGAATCGTTGGTAGTTGATCTAGATGCTGATGGCAAAACTTATACGATCATCACGCAAAATGAAGTAAATTATCCAGGATTGTCAAGACCACGTGCATTTGTAGAAGGATGTGGCACAGGAAGCACATCTACTGGATTTGTCAATTTGTTTTCTATGAATGACTTTGATCCTTTTGTAGATATACTTTGTATGGAAAATATTGGCGCATTTGATCCAAACGATATCACAGGATTTCCATCAGGATACGGAGCAAAAAAATATATTGAGAAATATGATAAAATAGAGTATAAAATCAGATTCCAAAATACAGGTACAGACACTGCATTTAATATATTGATACGTAATGTGATCGAAGATCATTTAGATATTTCCACATTCAAAATGACAGTAGCTAGTCATGATTACAGTTATGAATTTGATGAAAATAGAGAATTGGTAGTCACATTTAAAGACATTCAACTCGTAGATTCATTCAAAAATGAAGCATTATCGCATGGATATTTGGTATATGAAATCTATCCTTCTGATGCCTTAAATGATGAAGATCGTATAGATAATCGCGCAGAAATATATTTTGATTTCAATACACCAATTCAGACAAATACAGAGAAACACACCATTGGACGACCTTTATTTGTTTCTTCAGTAATATCTTATGATCCAAAAGTGCAAATTGCAGCGTATCCAAATCCTACCAATACCAACTTGATAATCGATGTCAAAAAGAAAGATAATTTGATCTTTAATATACTTGATTTTGGTGGTAAAGTTTTACAGTCTGGTAGTTATAATTTTGAGTCAGGCATTGACTGTACTGCTTTAAATCAAGGAATCTATGTGGTACAAATATTAGATCGTTCGAATGCTATTGCTACAGTAAAATTTATCAAAAATTAAAAAACACACACCATGACAATCAAGAATATTTTAATAACAATCACATTATTGTCCATCACTTTTGGGCTTCAGTCCCAAACTTCGCTTATCAGTGGACACATACCATCAGCTTTTTTAGTAAATGGCGAAGTGGAAATCCAGATCATTAATCTAACACAATCTGATACTATAATCCTAACCCCTGATGCGAGCGGTCTGTATGAATACAATGCGCCTGTCGGAAATGATTATAAAGTTAGTTCAAGTGTAGTAGGTGGAAAAAGATATAGTGATTTTGTGAATGGTGTAAGTACCTTGGATCAAGTATTGATTATGCGTCACATTTTAGCAGTCGATATATTTACATCACCAAATAAACTAATAGCTGCGGACGTAAATCTAGATGGTAGAATCACTTCCATAGATCTAGTTCTCGCGAGAAGGTTAATTTTGGGTATCATTCAGGACTTTGGACATCCATATTCATGGTTTATTAGACCTGTAACCGATCCAACTTTAGAAGCTTATGAGTTGATCAATCTACAGTCAGATGCGACAGGGTTAGATTTCATAACTATAAAGCTTGGAGATATAAATGGCACGGCCACTTTTGACTAATACGCTAAAAACTTAGTTTTTACAAAATAAAAAGAGACATCTGGATTTATCTGGGTGTCTCTTTTTTATTGAAGTTTCGGACCTGTTATTATTTAAGTTGCCTTACTAAATTTAGTGTTTATCCGAATTTTATTTATTAGTGGTACAATTTTACTTATTGTTCTTTTGTCTTAACACATGACTAAGTGATTGCAAAGAATGAGCAAATCGAGTGAATGATTTCACTCGATAACGCAGGAACCGAAGCACACTTGCGAAGGGGAACCATGCGCCGCGGCGCACAAGGCTTTTTCATTTTCTTAACGTCAAAACTTCAAAAAATAGCTAAACATAAAAAACTCGCCTAGGGAATTTGTTCGTCGAAGCATACATTTGTTGTACTTCGTTAATTTCAACTCGTTTTAAACAGTTGTTTTGGCTCATACAGTTTTCTGTTCTTAACGCAATTTTTCAAACTTTTGACTAAAAATGAAAAGGCCGGATTGCACGCTGCCCTAAGATTCTACTAAAATATTTATATAATGATAAGAACTTAACAATACAAGTTAATTGATTGAATTCCAATATATAAACATATGTCATTGAAGTTTTTTTAATTTGGAACTAATTGTTTGTAGACTCCACAACTTCAGTTTTTAATTAAGAGAATGGAGAAAAACTTTCTGATTGTAAATGTCATTTTGAAGATTGATTATTATAAATCCACCAACTTCACTCTTTTTTTATATTTCTGACCAAATCCACTATTGCTAGGTTCATAAATATTAACAGGATCTGCGTTTACACCATTCTCAGGTATTTTGTTTTCTGCATCCAAGGCCCATAAGATACTATTGAGCAGCAACTTACGCATAGAAGCATCTTTAAAATCGTATGGATGTCCCAGGGTAGTGAAAAATACTTTGGAAGATTTGCCACTTTTAGTGGTGTAAGTTTTGGTCCATGCGACAGGATTAGTCATTGGAAATTTTTCGAGATTACCTTCCATCTCGTGATTGGATTTTAAGGACTTGCCTTGGAGCAAAATATTACAATCTCCTTGGAGTTTCCATTCGCCACCATCCACATGATATAGCCAGGAATAGGCATTAAATGGTTTTACGCCACGTAAGATTGGTTGCATCATTTTGTTGGCAAAATACACGGAAGTCAATGGTTTATTTCCATCATCAAAATGCCCATGATGAGTGATCCATTGCTGTCCGAATACCTTTGTTGGCCATTCGTTGTTCATATGTTTCATACTATCTTCTTGATATAGAAATGCATGGGTACTTGTGCGAAGACCGATGATAGGCTTACCAGATTCAACATAGTCTGTGATATATTTTAATTCATTTTGGGGCAATGCTCTGAACCTAGCAAACATGACCATTAAGTCTGCGTCTTTGAGTCTTTTAAGGCCTGCAATATGTCGTGTATTATTGGGATCAATGTATCCTGCGGAGTCCACAGAAAAACAAAATGATACCTTCGCACCTGTTTCTCTTTCTAATATTTTGGCAATCATAGGAAACGACTCTTCTGACCTATACTCTTCTTCACCAGAAACAAAAACAATGTGTTTGGATCTGAAATCTAACTTTCGACTACATGATGAAGCCAAAAATAAGATACCCAATACGATGGCCAACTGAATCAAACAACTAACTTTATTTGTCATGTGGATGAGTTTTTAAAAGTTCTTCAGATGTATAAAATCCTTTTTTGTCTTTGATCTCTGCCCTTACTTTGGCTACTTCACTTGCTGTGACAAAGCTCGTATTATTCCCAAAACTATTTCGAATATAGGACAATACAGCTGCTACTTCTTCATCATTGAGCATACCTTCGTACGGTGTCATAGGTACTTGTCCTGGATAATTGACACCTTTGACTTTCATGGGACCATAGACGCCTTTTAGGGTGATTTTGATGAGTCTTTCGGTACTTTGATTTACCCATTCTGACCTGGATAATGGTGGAAAACCAGATGATTGTAATCCAAAACCATTTTTTTGGTGGCAAGTACTACAAAACCCTTCACGTTCGTAGATTTCTTTTCCTTTTTTATAGATCAACTTTTGGTCTGCTGTAAAATTGGGATTGTCACTCACGGCATCTTCTATTTTGGGTTTGAATGTTCCAGTGACATAAGCATACGCTCTTTCGAATGGGGCTTTCATCCACGAATCCATGGGTTTAGTTTTGGCAATATCCAGAATACTCAGCGCTTCTTTTTGGGGTAGCCAACTCGCAGCCACGATCGCTTCTAACCTTACTCTTCCATGTTCATCCCCAGTAGATTTTTGAAGAAGTGAGACCTGATCTTTTACTTGGTGTCCTGTATATCTAAGGACTCTAACCGCAGCAGCTCGGACCCTAAAATCGGCAGATGAAAGAAGTTGTTTGAGCAAAGTCTGATCCACTTTATTCATTCCCCAAGTCACCCAAAGTGCTTCCAAAAGATGATGCTCATACCTAGGTGCATTTTTGTCCAATATTCCAGTCCATGATTTGATAGCCGACAGTACGTCTTCTGTCTTTCTACTTCTCAGTTCACGTTTTGTACGGTACCTAGTGCGATAATCTGTTGATTTGAGATTCTCTAATAACTCTGGAATACTAGCACCATGAACTTTGGCTACTTTGACCAATGGACGTGATGGATAGGTAACTCTATATATCCTTCCGTGTACATGATCACGTAGTGGGTCACGTGCGTTGTGCTGCATGTGTCCGATCAACATATTGTGCCAGTCTGCAATGTACAACGAACCATCAGGTGCAAACTCCAGATCTACAGGTCTAAAATTAGGGTCACTACTTTGGATCAAATCCTGTCTGAAAGTACTCTTATAACCAGAGCTGTCATCTGTCAGTTGATGCTGCTTAGTACCTAAAAACCCAATGACGTTATTGATCAGAAAGTCTCCTTGCATCTCATCTGGAAAATGCGAACTATAGACATACTCTAGCCCTGAAGTAGGACGCACCATGTGTTTTTCTTCTACAAGCGTGGCAGAGATAGGAGATTCCATGCCATACATTGGTTTGATAGAACCGGGCATCATCCATCTTACGTCGGGTCCTGATGTTTCGGCAAAAATAT
Source organism: Saprospiraceae bacterium (assembly GCA_035299145.1). Taxonomy (GTDB): domain Bacteria; phylum Bacteroidota; class Bacteroidia; order Chitinophagales; family Saprospiraceae; genus OLB9. Next base: position 670,868 of record DATGWZ010000010.1, on the reverse strand, counting down.
TTTGTCCCCATTCGTCAAAAGCGATGCCCCAAGGATTTGGAATAGGTAGCTGTGCCGTCCTTTCAAGATGATTTCTATTGGGATTATATCTGAAAAATCCACCATTTGTTGCATTGACAGGTCCGTAAGAAGTTTCTACGTTCGTATGCAAAAAGACACCTTCTGCCATAAAAATCGCACCTGACGGATCTGCACAAAAAGCACTGATCGCATGGTGTGTATCGTGATCATCAAAACCACTCAAAATTACTTCTACTTTATCTTCTTTATCATCACCGTCTGTATCTGTATAGAGCTTGAGATGTGGACTTTGAGTGACATAAACACCTTCTGGTGCAAATTCAAATCCAATAGGCAAATGCAGTTTATCTGCAAATACAGTTTGTTTGTCAGCCTTGCCATCACCATTTGTATCTTCTAGTATGATGAGTTTGTCATCAGGTCGGCTATCACCAGGTTTATAATGTGGATAAGATGGCATCGTAGCTACCCAAAGCCTGCCTTTGTTGTCAAAAGCAATTTGTACTGGATTGGCTAGATCAGGAAATTCTTTTTCTGAAGCAAACATTTCTACCTTAAATCCAGGTGCCATTTTCATGGTAGCCAAAGCGTCATCGCCATACAGGTATTTGCCTTCGCCAGAAGTGTAATTGGTTTGTACTTCGGGCAATATTTTAGTCTTTTGATCAGCCTGAGCTACATCATAAGGTTGATTGGTGGCAGCCTTCCAAATGGCAGTATCTCGAATGGCCGTCATTTGTCTTATTTTTTCCAACTCCGCAGGATAATTGTCTGGTCCGAATGGCTCAAATCGACGCCCATATACATGAACGCCATTGGGGATTTTGATATCATTGTGCCACATCCAGTTTTTCTCTTTCACAGCATCAGCTACTTTTTGTTTATCTACGGAAGCGTTTATTTTTTGTGTACCAAATATTTTGTCAGACAATAAAACAGCCAACTTTTTATATCCAACATCATTGAGTTGTGAGCCATCGATGGTCAGTTCTTCACCACTTTTGTACCAAGAAAGTGTTTCATCAAAAACATTGACAAATGGCACTTTCTGTTCTTCACATACCGTTTTCATGGCTGCTGTGTAAAGTTGTAAGTTTTGATTGATTTCTTTGCCATTGGGCAAATCTCTACTCTCTGACAAATCCTGAAAAGCAATAGGAGACACCATCAGCAATTGTGGTGCGGTGACACCATTATACATCTGACCTTTGGTGTGGGCGATAAAGGCATTGAGTTCTTCACTGAAATTGGCCAATCCATCAACTCCAGAAAAGGACTCATTGTACCCAAAAAATGCCAATACAATATCTGCCTTATGATTGGTCAGCCACTCATCAGGAGATGCAAAATGTCCTTCACTGTGAGATGGCAATTGTTTGTCGGGATGATATGTTTGTGCGCCAGGAAATGCCCAAGGATCAAATCTACCAGGATGCGGACGGAAACCCGCTGTATTGCCAGGGTCGCACATATTACGTATATATAGATTGTGCTCAGGATATCGCAAGTATAGCTCCGTCTCGAAGTGGTCATACTCCATCATTCTAGAGCATAAGTTATTGCCTATGAGCGCAATATGTGTATTTGGTTGCAAGTCTAATTTCTGTCCATCATTACAACTTGTGAACCATGAAAAGGACAAACAAAAAAGTAAGTATTGGACAAAATTGGCTTTAAATCGCTCCATACGGTTGGTTTTGCAAAATTAAAGCTCAAATATGGGAAATTTTATTGAAATTGGAAATCTTTATTTTTAACAATCATGAAGACCATGTTTCCACTAATAGATTGTCAAAATTTACATTTTGTAAATCCTCATCCAAAATGTAAACATACTTAAATCCTGAATCACTCCACATCCAATCTAATCTCTCTAAAGACTCTAAACCAATCAAACAAGTAACTTTGTTATAATTGTTGAAATGTTTTTCCTTTTCAGAATCAAATTTTAACAATTGCTCCTTCTTTTTCTCATAATCAATTGGATAAAGGCTTTTAGGTTGCGATAAACATTCATTTAAACAACTTTCAAATTGTTTTGGATAAAATACTCTTGATTCAATGTCTAAAGGTATTTCGTATTTTAATGTATCAAAACCTTTAAGAGACAAATAGACCGATTCAATTGAGTCATTTGATCTCCCTAAAATATGTGATTGAAAACATGAATTGGATTCAAATAAAGCTTGATATTTTTTTTCATCACGTTGGGGAACTTCATATTGCGTCTCTCCAAACAAATGCTCAATTTCAAATCTAACCTTTAATCCCTCATAAAATGTGTTTCTATATTCTTCATTAAGGTTCCTAAATCCTGTTGGTGGATATTTTTTTTCTAGATTATCAGTTGATTTAGAAAAAATTGTTAAATAATCATTTTCAGATTCATGTCCATTAAATATATAAAGTATTCCTTTTTCCGGAAGCTTACCAAGTTTGTTTTCAAATTCTGCAAAATTGATCTGACACAATAAATTGTAATACCCATTTTCGTTATGTGGGTATTGAATATCTTTTGGTAGATCTGGCAATCCACCTAATCTTGTATTTCCTAGTTGAGAATAATCTTCATCATCAAAGCATTTCAGACGATAATTAAATTGCAATTCACTTAAAAGTTTGTCCTTATAATCGATGAGATTTAAGTCGTCAATCAATGATGTTATTTCTGATCTAATTTGATCTTCAGTTTTATTTTGTTTTTCGATTTCATGACAACTTTTATTTAATTGTCTTATTTTCCATTCATTATAACTTCCATTTTCTAACACAGGTGTTGTTTTTAAGTAATTTTTCTCCAATAACCAACAGTAAGAAAAGTACAATACAATTATTAATAAAACAACTAACAATAATTGATTGGGTAATAATTTATTAAATGAGTAAAAATCAAATAAAGAACTTTCAATTAAAACCCCCAAACCAATAAATATTGAAAAATGAGACCTTAAATTTTTATTATTGCTAAAACAATTACTCAGTCGATCTCTATCCCTTATTTTTTCCCACTTTTCTACAAATATCTTTGAAATACTATCTGACATTTAAGTATTATTTATGCTCTTTACAAATAACTCCATACGGTTGGTTTTGCAAAATTAAAGCTCAAATATGGGGAAAATTATTGAAATAGTAAAAAGAGAAAATTGTTATGAAGCAGACTGGCAAATTATAATCATATTTCTAGAGCAGTATTGAAAAATAAATAATAGCGTTTTAACAATTACTAATCATTAATTTTACAAAAGGAAAACCAAACTGAACACAAAATCAAGACATTTTAATGTACTTAAAAACTATTTTTAAATATTTAAGACCCGAAGGAATAAATAGTATATAATTATTAAAATATATTCTATTTAATTTTATTACTTTTGTCACAATTAAAATAAAAAGTCATGCATTATAATTATAAGAGTTTATTATTCCTTACATGTTTGTCTTCAATGATGATTTGTATCCACATATCCTGCAAAAAAGAATCAAAAGGAAGGATGCCACAGCAGTACACTATCGAGCAACTGTATGATAATGTAGATATTTATGGCTCTGATTTTAATCAGGATGACACAAAAATATTGATAGGAACCAATAAGTCTGGCATTTATAATGTAGGAGAAATGACATTGAGTGATACATCTGTTTCTATGCTTACCAACTCAACCAATGATGCCTTTTTTGCTGAAAAGTATATAGTAGGTTCTGATCAGTTTATTTATTCCGCTGACAAAGGAGGAGATGAAAATAACCATTTGTACGTAAAGTCAGTTAATGATACTGTCGTTAAAGATATAACTCCTTGGATCAACAGCGCCAATACTTTTTTAGGTTGGAGCAATGATAAAAAATCAATTTACATCAGTAGCAACAAACGTGATGTAAAGTACTTTGATCTTATGAAATTAGAGGTAGGCAGTTGGACTCCAACTATGATTTATCAAAATGACGAAGGGTATGAAATATCTCTAATCAGTGCTTCTGAAAGGTATATTTCATTATCTAAATCGATAACCACAGATAAAAACGAATTGTACATTTATGATACCACATCAAAAACAAATAAAAAAATAAGCAACGACTCTGAATCAACTTGGTCAGCGATGGCTTTTGAAAAGAATGACAGTATTTTTTACTTTTCGACCAATGACGGAGGAGAATTTAGTTATCTGGTGAAATACAACATCAACAGCGGCAATCAGGAAAAAGTATATGAGGACAAATGGGATGTAGTTAATATGAACTTAAGTGAAAATGAAAAATACAGAACGGTTTTTATCAATGAAGATGGTAAAAATAAAATACTGTTATTTGATCATGCCACTGGAAAACAGGTGAAGTTTCCTGAAATAGCAGATGGTGATGTATTGGGTGTAAACATATCCCGTAGCGAAAAAAATATGCTCCTATCCATCGGAAGCAGCACTAGTCCTAGAAATTTATATCTGTATAATATAGCTGCAAATGAGCTTAAAAAGTTGACCAATTCCCTTAATCCTGCCATCAATGAAGATGACCTAGTAAAAGCAGAAGTTGTACGATTCAAATCTTTTGATGGCATGGAGATTCCTGCTATTTATTACAAACCACTGCAAGCCGATAAAAACAATAAAGCGGGTGCTTTGGTATGGGTGCATGGTGGGCCAGGTGGACAAAGCAGGGTTGGATTTAGCAATAGCATCCAATATTTAGTAAACCATGGTTATGCTGTATTGGCTGTCAATAATCGGGGTAGCAGCGGCTACGGAAAGTCGTTCTACAAAATGGATAATAAGGATCACTCCAACGGCGACCTGAAAGATTGTATTTATGGCAAAAAATGGCTTCAGCAGCAGGAATACATAGACTCAGCAGCCATTGGAATATATGGTGGTAGTTATGGTGGTTGTATGGTATTGGGAGCCTTGGCTTTTCACCCAGACGAGTTCAAAGTGGGTGTAAATCTGTTTGGTGTGGCCAATTGGCTTCGTACGCTTAAAAGTATTCCGCCTTATTGGGAATCGTTCCGAAAGGCACTATATGATGAAATGGGAGATCCATACACGCAGGACAGCGTCAGGTTGAGGAGTATCTCACCTCTTTTTAATTATGAAAAAATAAATAAACCACTTCTGGTATTCCAAGGATCCAATGATGTAAGGGTACTAAAAGTAGAAAGTGATGAAATAGTGGAAGGTGTTAAGAAAAATGGTGTTCCAGTAGAATATATACTCTATCCTGATGAAGGTCATGGATTTAACAAAAAAGAAAACCAAATGACGACTTCGATAAAAACATTGGAGTTTCTGGATAAATATCTGAAACCTAAAAAAGAATTGAAGGATTAAAAGGGATTAATCGGCTTTACTATTTTTAAGAGATAATTATTTTTGTAAAAAGACATTATTGGATATTCCAAAACTAATCAAAATCATTTTGGTCTGTTTTACATGTTATAAAATTTCAATCATCACCTTTGCCGCCGATCTATTTAGTTTCACCGAATTGAAACATCATTATTATATCAAAATTGTCTGTGAAAGGCAGAATTTTTGATTAAGCTGTTTATGGCAGACCATTCATATCGATGATCGGTCACACAATTACAAATATCCATTTTACACCCATTCATGTCCTTTATTGGGTTATTGGCTCTTTTTTTAGAACTCAATGGATATTATGTTTTGCAGGATTTAGCCAGTTAATTTAAATTTTAACTTAAAAACTCACCAATTCCCTATTTTTGCATTTCAATCAAACACATGAAACCATTCAAATTCATTATCTTCATAGGTTTATTGTTTTCATGCAATTCCAACATTATAATGGCACAAAACGACATTCTATATACTTCAGACGCATTTACGGTTCATAAGGACAAAGTCATTCAGGGCAGTAATATGGCTGTCACTCATGACAGAAATCACATCAGCTCTAATTATAGTAGTCCCGCAAGTGAGACCTATCCGAGACTGATAAGTTTTAAATTTTCTATCAACGAAAAGGACAATGAATTGCCTTTTGGAGTCGATCATCAGGTCATCATTGGGGATCAGGACCACGAGTCACCTTTGATTACTTTTGGGAAAATGCCTGAACGGATTACTGATAAACCTAATACTTATCTTCCACCCAATCATCGGTACACTTTTAGGGTAGATATGTCTCCTGTCATGGAGCAGTTTGGAAAACAAGGATATTATGAAATGTATAATGGGAATAGAATATCGAAAGATGATTTTAAAGGTTTTTATATTGCCGGTGGGTCAGAGCCATTGAGTTGGGATTTTGTAGGTTTGAGTGGCAAGGGTTTAAAACTAATTCCTACGGGCGAAGGACATATTTATGCCATCACGTTAAATATGAATCCCTATGATGATAGTCAAAAGGATACTCGTCACTGGCACAAAACTGTCCATACGGCTGATAAACCAAGTTATACTTCTGATCAGGTCATCGTGGATGCTTTGTACAACTTGTCTTGTGAAGAAGCCAAACTTAATATAGAAGCAGATAGCACCTTGCGTACGGGTGCAAAATGGGGCGGCGTATGGACACGAGATATTTCATACAGCATCTTATTGGCTTTTGCTTACCACGAACCTGAAATCGCCAAAATCAGTCTGATGAAAAAAGTCAGTCGTGATAGAATCATACAAGATACGGGTTCGGGAGGAGCTTGGCCTGTGTCTTCCGATCGTACCACTTGGGCACTTGCTGCATGGGAGATATACAAGGTCACAGGGGATAAAGATTGGCTATCACAAAGTTATCAAATCATCAAAAATACGCTTGAAGATGATTACAAAACCTTAACATCTACTACAGGAATGTACAAAGGTGAATCTTCATTTCTTGACTGGAGAGAGCAGACCTATCCCAAATGGATGAATAATGCGGATATCTTTCAATCAGAAAATTTGGGTACCAATGTGGTGCATTATCAAGCACATATTATACTCGCTTCGATGGCTAAAATCCTTGGAGAGCCTTCTGAGATTTATGTAAAACAAGCTGAAAACATAAAAACTGCCATCAACGATCATTTATGGATGGAAAACAAAGGTTATTATGCCCAATATTTATATGGTAGAAAAAACTTGGTCCGTTCTGATAGATTCGAAGCCCTAGGAGAAGCTTTGGCTATATTGTTTGGTGTGGCTGACAATGAAAAAGCAAGGTCGATTTGCTCAAAGTCTCCTTTGACGGATTATGGAGCAAGTTGTATTTTTACACAGATACCGGGCATTCCACCTTACCACAATAATGGTATTTGGCCTTTTGTGCAGTCTTATTGGAATCTAGCTGCTGCCAAATCAGGTAATGAAAAGGCACTCACCCATGGACTGGCATCGATATATAGAGCAGGCGCTTTGTTTCTGACCAATTATGAAAATTTTGTGGCACAATCTGGTGATTTCAAAGGTACTGAAATCAATTCTGACCGAATGCTTTGGAGTATGGCAGGTAATCTTGCTATGGTACATCGCGTGTTTATGGGTATGTCTTTTGAGACGGACGGCATTAGGTTTAGCCCTGCTGTTCCTAAAGTATATAAAGGCATTAAAACACTAAAAGGCTTTAAATATAGAAATGCCATCTTAAATATCACCGTCAAAGGTTATGGCAATCGCATCCAATCCTTCTCTGTAAATGGGAAAATGGTGAATGACTCATTCCTAGGTTCTGACATATCAGGCACAGTGGATATCATCATAGAGATGGATAATCAATCCTTTGACCAACAAAATATTAATATCGTTCCTAACCAATTTTCACTACCTAATCCTGATGTAAAATTGGATGGAAATAAGCTTAGTTGGAGCAATATTACTGGCGCTTCTTTTTATAATGTGTATAGAAATGGGAAAGTAGTAGGACAGGTAGATAAAAATGAGTTCATAATCGAAGACAATAATCTTGCTGAATATGCCATCAGTGCGGTAGATCAATTTGGCGTAGCGTCATTTATTAGTGAACCTATTTTGGTCAATGTCAATCAAACTCAGCAACTAATACAAGTAGAAAATTTTGCACCCAAATCAGGGCTTCCGTTTACCAATTTTTCAGCTGATGGTTTTGTAGAGATAAGCAATTTTGTTAACGAAGAAATCACACTTCATATGAATATCGAAGCAGAAGGGTCGTATTTTTTAGATATGAGATATGCGAATGGTTCTGGCCCTTGGAATACAGATAATAAATGTTGTATCAGAAGTTTGTATTGTAATGATGATTATTCAGGATCACTTGTCTTTCCACAACGTGGCACAGATGAGTGGTCAGATTGGGGATTTTCTAATAGCATCAAGGTAGATTTGAAAAAAGGTCAGAATAAATTGGTCCTAAAATTTGAACCATGGAACAATAACATGAATATTTATGTCAATCGTGCCATGTTGGATTATGTGAGATTGGTGCCAACAAAATAATAAGTCTTTTTTATTTTCTTGCCTTTATCTTTGAATTATGAGTCCACTCCGAAAACACTGAAAATATAATAATCAACCGTTTTTTACCCTGCCCCCTAAAGGGAAATACCCCTGCCCCTAAAGGGGTGTCTTGTTGATTATTAATGCAGTAGAATCTAATAATTTTCTAAATTTCAATCAGATACTTTTCGGAGTTGACTCAAGTGAAATATAGGTTAAGACGATTATCTGATAAGCTTAGTCTCCATATTCTTTAGATATTAAGAACAAGTTTTTAACCATAAAATTAGGCTTTCGCCACACGACTTCGTTTATACTAGGATTCCATTGCTAATTTTCATAATCGTTCCTCATGATTCAGAAATTAATATTGCTTTTGGGAGTTTGTATAGCTTCTATATCTTTGGCACAACCCACCACATTTACTTCCAAAGGAATTGGTGGTGGCGGCGCATTGTTTTCTCCATCTATCAATCCTGCAAATCACGATGAGTATTATGTTTCTTGTGATATGGGTGAGCTTTTTCATACCACTAGTTTCGGGACAGCATATGATCAGGTTCACTTTTCAGAACTTATCGGTGGACATTATTCTAGAGTAAATTTTACAAATACATCAGGTCTTTTATTTACCATCAGATATATCAATGAAATTCCTACACCTGTCAAAAGCACCGACAATGGGCAAACTTGGAATACACTTCCTGGCAATCCTGACCCTTTTGAATACACCTATTCTTTGTACGTGGACTATAGTAATCCTAGTAGAATGCTGATGTCTCATTACGGAAGTATTTATTTTTCCTCCAATGGTGGTAATTCTTTTGTAAACATTCACAATGCTGTAAATAGTGGTTCGGGAGTCGTAGTAGGTGGCGTTTTGTATGATGGAAATAATATTTTTATTGGTACAAACGATGGTGTGTTAGTTTCAACGAATGGTGGTACATCTTGGTCCATACCTACTATCTCGGGAATTCCTGCCACAGAAAGAATATGGTCTTTTGCAGCTGCTAAATCTGGTGGTATTACTAGGTTTTATTGTATCACAGCACTTGAGAGTGACATTTATGTAGGGCTAGTGGGATCAGATTATTGGGGTTTTGCCAAAGGTGTTTATGCCGTAGATTATGGGGTAGGTAATTGGGTATCAAAGGCTAGTGGACTCAATTTTAACACAGATTTTCCGATGTTTATAGACATGGCAAATAATGATATTCAGACGGTATATCTTGCAGGTAGCAATAATAGTAGTTATCCCGATATTATCAAATCTACAAATGGTGGTAATAATTGGACACACGTTTTTAACACTTCCAATAATCTCAATATACAGACTGGATGGAGTGGCTTTGGTGGTGATCGTGGTTGGGGATATGGAGAGTGTCCCTTTGGCTTTGATGTAGCTGATAATAATGCCAATGTTTTGATATTTAGCGATTTTGGTTTTGTACACACTTCACAAAATGGTGGCAGCTCTTGGTCACAAGCATATATCTCACCCATAGACGAAAATCCTGCTGGCACAAATACGCCAACATACAAACATTATGGTAGTGTAGGCATCGAAAATACCACTTCTTGGCAGGTACATTGGATGGATGAAGATAATATGTGGTCTTGTTTTTCTGACATCCGTGGTATCAAAAGTGAAGATCAAGGTGAAAAATGGTCATTCGATTACACCGGTCATACAGCAAATTCTTCCTACCGAATCGCCCAAATGTCCAATGGTACTTTACTTATGGGTACATCTAATATTCATGATATCTACCAAAGTACTTATCTTCAGGACAGCAGACTAGATAGCAATGATCCCAATGGTAAAATAATATATTCTACTAACGGTGGGCAGTCATGGCAAAATTTACGTGTCTTTAACCATCCTGTGTATTGGATAGCAATAGATCCTAATAATGAAAATATCGCTTATGCTAGTGTCATACATTATGCTAATGGCAGTGGGATAGGAGGAATTTATAAAACAGAAAACCTAAATTTACTAGCGAGTTCTACTTGGACCTTGCTTTCTAATCCACCACGTACACAAAAACATCCTGCATGTATTCAGGTACTCAATGACGGAAATATGGTGTGCACCTATTCGGGAAGAAGGACATCTGCAGGTGCGTTTACAGCAAGTTCAGGTGTGTTTCTTTATAACACTAGCAATGGTTCGTGGACCGATGTATCTCATCCTGGTATGCATTATTGGACAAAAGATATTGTATTAGACCCAAATGATGCCAACCAAAATACTTGGTATGTCAGCGTTTTCAGTGGTTGGGGCGGCGCTCCAAATGGTCTTGGTGGCTTGTATAAAACTACAAATCGTGGTCAATCGTGGACAAAACTGACAGGGAGTACCTTGGATAGAGTCCATTCTTGTACTTTTAATCCACAGAATCCCGACCAAATTTATGTCACCACAGAAGTACAAGGATTATGGAAGTGTGATAATATTAATGATGTCAGTCCAGTATTTTCTCAAGTAGCAAGCTATCCTTTTCAGCAACCTGTCAGGGTCTTTTTTAATCCTTACGATCCTTCAGAAATGTGGGTTAGTAGTTTCGGTAATGGAATGCGGAAAGGAAGCTTATCTGATGGTAACTGTCATATAGTGACAAATACCAATAATGACGGACTAGGTTCGCTTCGATTTGCTATAGATTGTGTAGCAGATGGTGACACCATATTTTTTAGCAGTTCATTAGCTAATGCAACGATTGTAATCAATGGTTTACCCATAACCATCAAAAAGTCTATCACTATTTTAAATGAAAATACAAATAAAGTAACGATCAGGCATAGCAATGATAATCTTTTTATCATTCAGGCCAATCACAATGTTTGGATGGAAAATATACATCTCCAAACTTCTACCATAGATAAGAATTGTATTGAAAACAGTGGTCAGCTAACGCTCAAAAGTGTCCATACATCTGTAACAAATGGCACCACGTCCAAAGTAGTTAATATGAATACGGGTTCTTTTTCCATTATAGGCGTGAATGAAATAAAATAACCTTTTATTTCGAACTGCCCACTCCCATAGACAAACTATAAAGCGGCTCCACTCGACCTTCTGACGACATGATGCAGACGTCAATATTGCCGGACAATGTCTTTTTACTAAAATCAAAATAATATCTATCTCCATCAAAACTGACTGGTACATCCGCATTTTTTCTGTTTTTAGCTATCAATAGTTTTGAACCTTCTGGAAGATTTATTTTCAGACCTATGCTATCTTTTTTGGTGACTTTACCACTGAAAGGTGTGATGTCGGATACTCCATATTTTATAAATCCTGCATACAGATAGGGTAGGTTGGCAAAAGTTGTTTTACTATATATACTATCTAACAACTGCCATTCTTCTTCATCCGGAAAATGTGACATGATCATGGTTTTGGGATCAAGATTAAAAAATCCTTTTCCGAAATCTTCTTTTACGCCCATTCCTGTGGACCAAGTGACATCCATGAGCGCCCATTTTCCATTCATCTTCACAGCATTCCACGCATGTGTAGCAGGGATATTTGCTTGTCCGATCAGCGTCGGTCTAGTTTTTCCCGCGCCTGTTATAAATTCACATTCGATACCTGCATGCAGACACATCGCTTGAAAAAGCCAAGAGAAATCTTGACAAACTCCTTTTTTATCATCTAACGTGTCATCGATGTATTCTTGGATTTGTTCTAATCTCTGTGCTTTAAGTTCTTCTATTGACCCTTTAAATCGAGTTTTTTTGAAACCTGATTTTTGCATTTTAGCTAATTTTTTGTGGTCGTATTCTATATTTGAAGCTATCCAAACAAAAATAGCTCTCACTTTAGACTCATCATCTTGGTAGGGTGAAGTGAGCTTTTCAGTCAACTTTGCGATGTCTCTAGAATATTTAATCGATTTAGCATGTGCATCTATGGCACTGAAGTCTTGAGCAGAAACTATAAAGCTGATAAGCGTAAAAAGCAGCGAAAAGAAATTTTTCTTCATAAATCATCGATGGTTTTAATAGTGTTTGTTAAAGTTGGTAAATATTAAGACAATTGGTTGTTTTCACATTTTAGACACAGTATTCATTATATAAGACATGTAAACTTTGCCATAAGTAAACAACATGTTACCATAAACTGATTTCTTTTGCATTTGGTTTTGTCCAAATTGATAATATTTTCATGATTTTGCTAGGTAATGGACTTTGTTTGCTATTCGTTTAAGCCTTGATAAAGAACTTTTTGTCTTTTCTGCGAAATTATATTTTGATACCCTTCCAATGTTAACCAAAATTCCATAGAATTAATCTTGGCTTAACATTCCCTTAATATTGGCAATTTACCTTTGCGGCATCTAATTTATACAAAATATTAAAATCTTTCAAATGAGTATTAATTTAAAATCAATTTTATTTTTAACGGGTATCTTCCTTTGCTCACTCGGTGTAGCAGCCCAATCAGGCACAGTGAAAGGAAATATAGCCGATGGTAAGTCTGGAGACGCCATGATCGGAGCTACAATTATGTTAGATGGTACAACTTCTGGTACAACTACAGATTTTGATGGTAACTTTGAATTGACGCAAGTCGCTGCTGGTATATACAAAGTAATCATTTCTAGTATTGGGTACTCCAATATTATTATCGAAAATGTAAGGGTAGAAGCTGGTAAAGAGACCATCATCAATACCAAAATGAATGAAGAATCGCTCGTTCTAGATGCTGTCGAAGTAAAGGCACAAAGAAAAACTGACACAGAAGTTTCTGTAGTGAGTGAAATAAGACAACTTGCCAATATTGCTGTAGGTGTATCTTCTCAGCAAATCACAAAAACACAAGATAGAGATGCTTCTCAAGTAGTCAGAAGAGTACCTGGTGTATCTATTTTTGATGATAGATTTATTGTGGTAAGAGGTCTTAACGAAAGATATAATACCGTATTATTAAATGATGTCATCACACCTTCTACGGAAGTAGATGTTAAATCATTTTCATTTGACTTAATACCTAGTTCTGCCATAGATAGAATGATGGTGTTTAAATCTCCTTCAGCAGATCTTCCGGGAGATATCGCAGGTGGAGCTATCAAGATATATACAAAAACAGTTCCTGATGGAGACAATGTATCTATTGGATTTACAATGGGATATAGAGGAAATGCTACAGGTGCAAATGTTACTGATTATCAAGGAAGTTCTTTAGATGGTTTGGGTTTTGGTAGTTCATATAGAAGTTTGCCAAGTGGTTTTCCATCTACAAAAAGTGTTATCAATAATGCAGCTACGGAAGCTATGATTGAAAATTTCAGAAACCTAAATCCTTACTACAGTGCAAAAAGCAAAACAATCAATCCTGATTTCAGAGGAAATATAAACTTAAGCAAAAGGTTTTTTATAGGTAAAAAGGAATTGACAACGATTTCTTATATAAGCTATTCGAATACGAATACCTATCAGAATATGATTCAAAACAGATTTTTGTTTGATGAGTCAATTCAAAGTACATTCAGAGATAATAACTACACCAATAATGTACGATTAGGTGCTATGTCCAACTGGTCATTGATCCTTAATCCTAAAAATAAAATTGAATTCAGAAATGTTTTCAACCAATTAGCTACCAAAGAAACCGTAATCAGATCAGGTGAATTATTTGAAAATAACCTAGAAGTTGCCAACCAATCATTCAGATATGAGCAAAAAAGTATTTTGTCTAGTCAGTTGAATGGTACACATGAGTTAAATGACAAAACAAGGTTTAAGTGGATAGGTGGTTTTGGTTACACACAGAGATCAGAGCCTGACTTCAGAAGATTTACTTCATCTAGAGCACTAGGGTCTGAGGGCGCTTACAAAATAGATTTACAACAGTTTGAGTCACCTACACTTCAGCAAGCTGCGCGTTTCTGGTCAAATATGGACGAATTTGTATTGACAGCTACAGCAAGTGTAGATAGAGTTATTGGTACTAAACATAGCGATAACGATAAAAACAAAGTATTTAAAGCTGGTTTTTACTCAGAATACAAAGACAGATACTTCAAGGCGAGATGGTTTGGTATTGTAAATCCAAATAGAGTGGACGCAAGCATCACTAGTCAGACACCTGTGGAGTTTTTTAACAACGACAACCTTAGATCTTCAAGAGTATTCTATTCAGAAGGTACAAACTTTGATGATAAATATACCGCTCAAAATATCCTAAATGCAGGATACGTATCTATGTATGTGCCATTTACAGATAAGTTTAATGCTACTTTTGGACTTAGAGGAGAGTACAACCAACAACTATTACAAAGCCGTGAGCGTGGTGGTGGACAGAAAGTAGATGTAGATAATGCAATATTTAGCCCAATGCCATCATTGAATGCTACCTATAAGATGAATGAAAAGAATTACTTGAGATTCGGATATGGTACGACGGTTAATAGACCTGAATTCAGAGAGTTAGCACCATTTACTTATTATGACTTTATTTTTGACGTTTCTAGACGTGGTAACAAAGATATCAAAGTAGCAACTATCCACAACTTTGATCTAAGATATGATTTCTATCCTTCTAAGGGAGAATTAATCACTTTCGGTGCATTTTATAAGAAGTTTTACAATCCGATCGAAGCAGCAGTATTTTATAATGGTAGTACCGTGGCATTCACGGTGGCTAACTCAGAATCTGCAACTTCATCAGGTGTAGAATTGGAAGTAAGAAAAAGCGTCACTGAAAACTTGATGGTATTATTTAATGCATCTGTAATCAGTAGTAATGTGGTAGTTAGTGGATTAAATGACTTTAATAGATTCCTACAAGGTCAATCTCCTTACTTAATCAATGCAGGTCTATTCTACACTTTACCAGAAACAGGTATCCAAGCCAATGTTTTGTATAATATCGTAGGTAAAAGAATTTATGTCATAGGAGATAATGTATTGAGCTCAAATGTATTTGAAATGCCAAGAAATGTATTGGATGCAAACATCAGTAAAACATTCGGTAAAGTAGAATTAAAAGCAGGCGCTCAAGATATTCTAAACCAACCATTCAAATTGGTTCAAGATACAAATAGAGATAATAAAATAACAGATTCTGACGGTACATTTCAGGAGTTCAAGCGTGGATCTAATTTCTACGTAAGTGTGAATTATAAATTTTAATTCCAAAGTCCGAGCTGTCAGAAATCAAAGAATTGTAATATAATATATTGATTAATAAACCATTAAAACATTTTTAAAATGAAATTTAGTTTGAAATTATTTACTTTTTTAATTTTGGCAGCAGGACTTACTTTGGCTTCTTGTGGTAGAGAAGATGATGAAGATGATGTAACAGTACCAGGTGAAAACCTAACAATCAAAGGATCTATTACCACCAACACGACATGGGCAGCTAAAAACAAATATTTATTAGAAGGTTTTGTATATGTAGAATCAGGTGCAACATTGACCATAGAGCCAGGTACGATCATCAAAGGTGACAAAGCTACTAAAGCAACTTTGATCATTAAGCCAGGTGCAAAAATTATTGCTGAAGGTACAAAAACTAAACCAATTGTCTTCACTTCTAACCAAGCAAAAGGTTCTAGAAACTATGGCGACTGGGGCGGATTGATCATTCTTGGTAAAGCTACTGTTAATAAAGCACCGGCTACTATAGAAGGAGAAAATATCTCTACTTTCGGTGGTACTGATGACAATGACAACTCTGGTATTTTGAAATATGTAAGATTAGAGTTCGGTGGAATAGCATTCGAAACGGATAAAGAAATCAACGGATTGACACTTGGTGGTGTTGGTAAAGGTACAACTATAGAGTACATCCAAGTATCAAACAATGGTGATGATGGATTCGAGTGGTTCGGTGGTAATGTTAATGCTAAATACCTTATCTCTTACAAAAACCTTGATGATGATTTCGATACAGACTGGGGATACTCAGGAAATGTACAGTATGGATTATCTTTTAGAGATCCTAAAGTAGCAGACCAATGTACTTGTTCAGATTCTAATGGATTTGAATCAGATAATGATGCTGCTGGTTCAGATGCTACACCACAGACAAGTTGTAAATTTGCAAATATCTCTATTATCATTGCTGATGGTACTCCTGATGCAAAATTCAGATCTGCATTCAGATTGAGAAGGAATTCTGCTCTTTCTGTTTACAACTCAGTAGCAGTAGGTGCCTTCCCTAAAGGAGGTTTTGAATTACAAGATGCACCAACACAGGCTAACTTCACAAATGACAAATCTGACTTCAGAGGATTGATTTTAGCAGGTATGAGCAAAGGAATCGTTGCTGGTGACGAAGCTAAATTGAAGGATGCTGCTAGAAAAAATATGTTTGGTGTAGATCCTACAACTTTAGGATTAAATGCAAATTACAAATTAGGTACTGGCAAACCAGGATTACTTCCTGTAGCTGGTTCACTTTTATTGACTTCAGGAGTTACACTTCCTGCAGGTTTCGAAGCTAACACGACAGTAGGTGCATTCGGTACTAATGACTGGACGGATAGCTGGACAAACTGGGATCCACAAAACACTGATTATTAATTAAATACCAGTTTTTTTAGGACATTTTTAAGTTTTTATTTTGTATAATTAGATAGTTGGAGCCGATGGAAACATCGGCTCTTTTTTTGTTTAAAAACACAACAAAAGACTTTTAAGCGAAAGGTTTGGTGTTTTCAACTTTCGACCATTAAGCTGAGTGTAGCTAAGAATGATAAGGGAAATGTATTTTATTTTCAGTTTGAATCGCTTAAGGGTCGTCCTTTCAGTCCGCTCCTCAGTCGATTCTTTCCATCTTTCGACCATTAAGCTTAGAGCAACGAAGTCTGATGAGTGAAAGTGTTACAACTTCATTTCCTATGTGAAAAAATCAGCGCATAAAGTATTTTACACCCCTGATGTTATGTGAGTTGTCATAAAAGAATAGGATAAGGAATTTAGAGATTACAGAGCTAGAATCCTTGCTGAAGGTGCCGTGAAGTATGGCAAAAATTCTGATGAATTATCATCTGCAAGGTAGTACTAAAAAAAGTGAAAGGAAGAGAACATTTTTGAAACGTTCTTCTTCCTTCCTCTCAACTACAAACTATTTTGCAGATTAGTTTGTAATTTTTTGTGTCTCCACTGTTGTTTGCTTGAACCAATAGTGGGGATACTTTTTATATAATGATTGCTGCAATTTTATATGGTAGAAATCTGAGAAAAACTAGCCTTACCTTAAAACTAATATCTCACAAAATTACTGCTAACAAGAATTAAAGCACAAATATATAACTATATTCGGAGATATCTATCATAAATATGTAAAAAAAATGTAATATCATAAAATAACATAGTATTAAAGACTTTTTTGACTAAACATTCGCATTCCGGTTATTAAAATATCTCAACTTACAGTGATTTGCAAATTAACAAAGCATAAAATAAATCTAATTTGATATGTTAGAGCAATCGATTTTGGTGGTAAAAAGCTTAGGACATAAATTTAAAAGGCGAAGAAAATAGATTTTTAATCCTTTTTTTATAAGTTTGTTCCGAAATTAAATATTTAGAAATCCGGACGTTAAAAAAGCCGAACAAAAACGGCAGACAGCGATCGCAATTTCTGGAATTGAAACATTAGATTACTTCCAATATTAAAAAACACATAAACTAAAATAGATGAAATCGACATAAAAAATAATCATGGTTTATTTTATACAAACCACAATGATTATTTTTTATCAAAGATTCCATCTGACCATTAAAAATCAAATAAAAATATACAGATGAAATACTTTTTCATAATCTCAGTTTTACTCTTCGGATCGATTACCGCAGCTTTTTCTCAAGAAAATGGAAACTGTACCGTCTGTTGTCAATTGGATGTGGCTAGTTATGCTGATTGTGTAGATTTCGAAGAGTATACAGAAGGGCCAATTGTCCCACAAGCTTCACCAAAATTCACCCTTTTCAGTTCTTCATCTCAAAATGCTACCATTAAAACCTTCCCTGCAGGAACGAATAACAAATGTGTATATTTTGAAAACGTAAATGACATTGATTATAATATTGATAGGGTATTGAGCGAAGACATTGCAGCCAGATTAGAATGGAAAATGTATTTAATTAATGGCAATGGAGGATCATGGGGTATAGAAACCAATGACCCATTGGCTTATCCTCTTGGAGTTTTAATGGGTAGCGATCTTGTGGGAACAGTTTTTAAGATACAAAACGGAGGCTTTATTAACTTGGCAAATTTTAACTTTCAGGCTAACACTTGGATTAAGTTTGCCATTATCTTTAGTCCCAAACAAAATTCATTTGAGTTATGGGTAGATGGTGAGTTCGTTTATAAAGTAACTGATTACATGTCAAACAAAGTGACTGACCTAAATCTATATGGTGATGGCATGATTTCTTCCAACGGATTTTACATAGATGACATTTGTTACAGAGAGACTGATGTAGATATAGCTTGTACACTAGAGTATAATCCTGTCTGTGTGAATAGTAAAACGTATGTCAATGCTTGTTTTGCATATATAGATGGATACACAGATTGTGAGTACATACCTGGTGAATGCACTACTTCGACTATAGAAACTTCACAAACATTCCCCGTATTTTATCCTAACCCTAGCCGCACAGGTCATTTTTACACCCAAGACCAAAACATCAGCTATACCACATTAATAAACACAAATGGTCAAAGCCACCCAATCGTAGCCCAACAAGGTGATGTAGACCTAAGCCATCTACCTTGTGGTGTATACATCCTATCAGGTACAAAAGATTCCTTACCGTTTAAGGTAAAATTGGTTTTGGTGGAGTAGGGGAGATGGTTTTTTGTGGGGAATCTAGACTACCATCGTGATCAAATTATCATGGATACCTTGTTGGAACTAGGATTGTTAAGAAATATTTAATTTTTTATGATATATCTTGTAACTTTGCCGTTAAACGGTACACAGAGACAAAAACATGGTTACAGCTAATATAAAATATACCTTTTCAGGCCACGAAACCTTCGCTTGCAGGAATTTGTGGCTCAAAAAGGGCTATGATTATGTAATTTCAGGCAAAAAATTTAAAGACGAAGATGCCGTAGTGAGGCTTGGGGTAGGAAAGAATATGGTCGGTGCTATTAGATTTTGGATGATTAAAAATTATTCTTTCTAAATGTTTGATAATATAATTTTCGTTGGAGGCATACATGGAGTAGGAAAAAGTACTATTTGTCAGCAAATTTGTAAAGAGTTGAATTGGGAATATTTATCTGCCAGTGAACTTATAAAATGGAAAGATATAAATGGTGATTCGAAAACCAAAAATGTAAGAGATATCCCTGAAACTCAAGAACGATTGTTAAAAGGGTTAGAAAACTCCATAGAAAACAATAAAACGTATCTGTTAGACGGTCATTATTGTCTACTAAATAAATATAATACGATTGAAAAAATTTCGATGGAAGTCTTTCTTAAAATTAGCCCCAAAGCAATTTGTGTAATTTTAGATGACATTATTGAAATTAAAAACAGACTTGAAAATAGGGATAATAAAATATATAAATTTGAACTTTTGGAACAATTACAAAACTGCGAAGTAGAATACGCAAAACAGTTATCAAAGACATTAGATGTTTCGATATTTATAGAACAAAGTTCTGGATTTATGAAATTATTCAACCACTTAAGGAAAATATAAAATGGAAAATTCATTCTTCATATTCACTGAAAAAAACAAACCTGTTCAAATTGAGCGTTTTCATATTTGCACTTGGGAATTTAACAATGACAGTTCATTAGTTGAATTCGGCTTTGAAGTGGCGAAAGAATCTATCAAATCAAATCAACTTTCAATTTCCGTCTTTATTCCTTGGTTCGCAAAAACTTGTGAAGTGAAGGATTTATACGACAAGTTAAGCATTGCAGAAAATAGCAGATTTATTTTCAATGATTCAATCAGCACTACAAATTCTTTAGATGGTGGGAGAAATAAACTTGGTGTAATACATAAGTTTTCAGATAGAAACGAACTATGCGTTATTCCAGTAACGATAGATAAAACTTCTGACAAACTTATAACAGCCACTATTAATCTACAACCTTATATAGATTACAATTCAGCAGAAAAGCCAAATGTATATTTCAGGTTTTGGATTAAACCAACGATTCCTTATATCTCAATGCGTAAAAAAGGAATAAGCAAATCCACTATCATTTACGATATAAAGGTGAATGAACGCAGGAACATCCCAGATGACAAAGTTATCTTTTTTAGCGATAAGGAATTTTGCAAAATAAAGAGTTGCTTTTCATTCAATATTTTACCTAACAAATATGATATTGTCTTCTTTGATAATTCATCATTAAAAAATGTCAGAACATTAGAGTATGACTCATTCAATAAATACCTTGATGACAAGCGAGTAAAAAAAGATGAACTAATTGTTGTGTTCAATAAAAAACAAAACACTGAATCATTTTCTTTCTTCTCCATTTATTCAAAAGAACGTATTGGCCCAGGGCAATTCGCTTTGGCAATTTTAATCAATATAATTTGTGGTGTTTTATTATTTATTCCAGCATACCGTAAAACATTCGTTCCTGAAATCTCCTTGCTTAATGTTTGGAAAGTATTACCAAATGAGATTTACATAGCTCTTGGAATTGCACTGGCAACACTCATTTATTTTACATTACCCTTAATTACTTCGCAGTTAAATAAAGGTTGGTTTTGGTTATTAACTAAAATTGGAAACAAAAAATGAGATGTATTTTTTGCAAGAATGACAGCACCAACTCTATATCTGTTGAGCATATAATACCTGAAAGTTTAGGAAATAAATCGCACATTCTACAAAAAGGTATTGTTTGTGATAGTTGCAATAATTATTTCGCAATTAAAATAGAGAAATTGGTTTTAGAAAAACCTTATTTTAAAAATGTTAGATATAGGAATATCATTAAAACTAAAAAAGATAGACTTGTTCCTGATAGGACTTTGTTTCCACATAAAGATGGTGGCTGGGCAAATGTATGGCTTGATAACAAGGGAATTATATTTGACTCAAAAGACAAAAACATAATAAACCTAATAAAGGAAGGTAAAATTAATAAACTTGTTATTCCAATTGTTAATCAACCCGAAGAAAATGACTATGAGGTTTCTCGATTCTTAGCTAAAGTAGCTTTGGAAATGCTAACCGATCGAATTAAAAATGATGAAGATTGGATTGAAGAAATAATTTCTAATAAACAACTAGATCCAATTAGAAACTATGCAAGGTTTGGGAAAGGAGAGTTATGGAAATATCATCAAAGAAGAATTTATGGTGAAGAAACAAGGTTTGTTGATCCAATTCATCATCCAGAGCCATATGAAATACTTCACGAAATGGATATACTCTACACTAAAGATAGAGTTATGTATTTTATATTGGTTGTTATGGGAATAGAGTTTGCAATTAATTTAGCTCATTCTGAAACGGAATACTATGAAGATTGGCTTCAGAAAAATAATGGTAAATCTCCAATCAAAAGATTTACTGAAAAAATATTTAAACAAAAGCACACTTAATTATGAAAGCACTTTTAGACACAAATATAATCATCCATAGAGAGGCATCAAGAGTTGTAAATCAAGATGTCGGTATTTTGTATCGTTGGTTGGAAAGAGCGAAATACACTAAATGTGTTCATTCTCTGACTGTATCTGAGATTGAAAAATATAAAAACCAACAAACGGTCGATGCATTTCAAATTAAGCTAGACAGTTATGAAAGGATAGAAATACCTTCTCCGCTTCAACAGGAATTGAAATCTGTTTCAGATAAAATTGATGTAAACGAAAATGATATTATTGATACTCAATTATTAAATGAAGTTTTTGTTGGTAGAGTTGATATTCTGATAACTGAGGATAAAAAAATTCGCAGGAAAGCTGATGCATTAGGAATTGCAGATAAAGTTTTTACAATAGATTCTTTTCTTGAAAAGACCTTTGCTGAGCATCCAGATTTGGTGAATTATAAAGTTCTAAATGTTCAAAAATTGAAATTTGGAAGAATAAATCTTGATGATGATTTTTTCGCCAGCCTAAAGGAAGACTATAATGGTTTTGAAAAATGGTTTATTAAAAAATACGATGAAGAAGCTTACATTACAGTAAACTCTAATAATGGTCTGTTATTATCTTTCCTATATCTTAAAGTTGAAGATGCAGATGAAAAGTACTTAGATATAAGTCCAGTTTTTACTCCTAAGAAAAGATTGAAAGTTGGTACATTTAAAGTTATAAATAATGGATTTCGACTTGGGGAGAGATTTATAAAAATTATTTTTGACAATGCCATCAAAAACAAAGTTGATGAAATATATGTGACAATTTTTGATAAGAGAGATGAGCAAAGGCGATTAATTGACTTGCTTGAACAATGGGGCTTTGCATTATGGGGGAAGAAAAATGATGAGCTAGTTTATCTAAGAGATTTCACTAAAAAAGTTATTGAAAGTAATTTGAAACAATCTTATCCTTATATTTCAAGGAAAAAAGATTGTTTTATTGTGCCAATATATCCGGATTATCATACAGAGTTGTTACCTGACTCCATTTTGAATACGGAATCTCCAAAAGATTTCATTGAAGATTTTCCACACAGAAACGCTATAAACAAGGTTTACGTTTCAAGAGCATTGACTCCACATCCAAAAATTGGGGACATTATTGTATTTTATATGACTGGTGGATATTATAAAAGTGTTGTTTCAACTATCGGTTTAGTTCAAGAAATTAAATATGATTTTTTGAATGAGGATGAATTTATCTTGTATTGTAGAAAGAGCAGCGTTTTTCCAGAAGATCAACTTCGCGCTATTTGGAAATATTCTAAGACCAAACCTTTTGTCGTTAGGTTTTTATACATTTACTCATTTCCACACAGAATTAATATGAAAGAATTAATTGACTTACAAGTTTTAAGTGGAGTAAATGATGCTCCAAGAGGATTTAAACAAATTACAAAAGAACAATTTAATAATATTCTAAAAGCAACAAAAAGTGATGAAAGTTTTATTATCGATTAAACCAGAGTTTGCTTTCAAAATATTTGATGGCGAAAAAAAATTTGAGTTCCGAAAAGTCATTTTCAAGAATCCAGATATCCGAACAGTAGTTGTTTATGCATCATCGCCTGTTCAGCAAGTTATTGGTGAATTTGAGATAGATGACATACTAAGTTCGTCGCCAAATGAAATTTGGGAATTGACAAAGAAATATTCTGGGATTTCAGAAATATATTTTCATGAGTATTTTGAAAATAGATTAATAGCGCACGCCATAAAAATTAAAAATACAAAGAGATATAAAAAACCAATGTCATTAAAGGATGATTTTAATGTACTTCCTCCTCAGTCATATTTATACTTAAATTCATAAATCCATTTTAACTCTATTGTGGATACTCAAGTTTTCAAAAATATCAGTAAGATCATTGAAAGGGATGCTAAAACGGCAACTTACAAATTTGCTTTGTTAAGAAGTGTGTTTGATATAGTTCTGTAACAAGAAGATTATCCTAGCAACGCAAACACCATCCACCACGAAATTTACACCCAAGTGTATTAGCAATATTGCCTAAATTATTTTCCAATTATTTTATTTCTGACTTTTATATCAAGTAAGGGATAATTACTTTATTTTTGTTTAGTGTAAAGTTATTGTAGGATAATTTAATTAACCTGTGTAGCTATTTTAGGACGAGACAGGACGAGACAAATTTTGGTTATCTCCCGACCATGTCCCGACCATGTCCCGATGAAACACCGTAGGAACTCCATAGATACTCCGTATCATCTCCGAACATGCTGCGTTTGTAATCCCACAGAGTTCTCTGGCTACCCTGTTAATGCATTAAAGTGTTATATTTTGATTGCGCAAATTTTCATGTTAGAGTTGTACGTTAAAAGATATCTTTTGATACCATTTTTCATAAAAAATCAATCAAGCAAATGAAATGGTTCAAAGTTCGAGAGTTTTAGACATGCAGTCTTACCAGCAAATCCAAGAATTCAGCAAAATAAACTAAAAAGTCATTATACTTTAGAAAGTATAATGACTTTTTAGTTTAGATACCTTTATAATTGTTAGTTTTGATTAATGACTCTTTATTATACGAATCGATTTTGAAGCTTGATTAATCGCCGTTATTTTTGCAATATACATACCTGAAGCCCAATCTAGAGCTTTTATTTCAAATGGGAGTTTTACATCTACTTGGCTCATAATTACTTTACCCATTAAATCTGATACAGTTATATTATAGGATGCATTAGAATCTTCATTTGAAATTTGAAAACCTGTATTAAATGGATTTGGGAAAATCGAAATATCACGTAATCCTTTGACGTTTAAAGATGATGTCGCACATTGTTCAAGTATACGAGTTGGTTCTGTCATTACAGCCAAGTTGTAGGAAATATCTAAATTTGACTTTATTGCTGCCATAAATAGTTTATCTTTGGTGGTGGCAAATTCCCTTGGGTCGCTATCTCTAGCCATATCGTTTACATCTAATACAAATACAATTTGATTTGTCTCTTCATCCCAAGCATACAGTTCTTTTGATTGGTTAACTTCGGCATTTAGATATAATCGATTGTTAAATTTCACGAGGCTACCGATCTCTATATTAGACAATTTATTTGTCCCTGCGCTGCTTCCATCCGTAGAAAAAAGTTTAGTTTCGCCGTTCTCATCTAATGCACTAAAGTAGAATTGGTCGCAATAATATTCGAAATCGTAAGGGTTTAAATTTTGTACTTCTTTGTATTGTATTTTAGTGGTACCTGCAATTGTTCCGTCCGAAAAATATGCAAAATTTTTATTGAAATTATTTTTCTCTTTTACTCTAGCAATGATTTTTCCTCCTCCTACTTTTATTACATTGTAAGCATAATATACAAATGGATCGTAAGGTTCAAGATTGTCAAGGAGAGGAATAGTTGTGTTTTCTTTACCTTCAGTTACATATAATGAATAGGCAGATGTGCCATTTGGGTACCAAAAATAGAGCTTATCATTCGTTACCATCATGTTGACATTGGTCGCAAAACTATTAGTGGCATTAAAAGTATAGACTGATGTAAATGCTCCAGAAGATGGGTCTATGGATAAAAGTTTATTACCGTTTTTGTATCCTATAACCATTAATTTTCCATTTAGTACACTAATCCCAAAAGCACCATTACTGTCAAATGTTAATAATTCTTTTTTTACTTTTGTAACAGGGTCGTATTCCATCAACTTTGTAGATTTAGTACCTGTAGGAGCAAAAATGTAATAAAGTTTTCCATTATAGAATGTCATTC
Organism: Saprospiraceae bacterium; assembly: GCA_035299145.1. Classification (GTDB taxonomy): domain Bacteria; phylum Bacteroidota; class Bacteroidia; order Chitinophagales; family Saprospiraceae; genus OLB9. Next base: position 645,082 of record DATGWZ010000010.1, on the reverse strand, counting down.
CCTTAAATGCACCAACTGTTTTTTCAACATATTCAAACACTGGGGATTTATCTTTAAAAATTATGATATCATGAGCTGATGAATTGGTCCCCAAAGCTGTATAATTGCCATCATGGGTAAAAACAGAAAGATCTGGACTAAGAAAAACATCAGTTCCAAAAAAATATCCTGTGGCTTTAGTACCAGCTGTGGTTCCGTCAGAATAATAAAGCTTAGTATCATTATTTAGTCGATAAAAAATGCCACTATTATCTGCGTAAATGATTCTATCAGTAAAGAACGACCAATCATTTTTAATGCCTTCAATAAAGGAAGCGGTTTGACTATTGACTCCTTGGATTGTTCCAAGAATAAATGCAATTGTGAATAATCTTTTTAATATTTGAATCATTTCTTAAGTTTAAGGTTTTTATAATGGCGCAAATGTATTTAATAATTCAAAGATATGAGTGGTTTTATATATTAATTTTTAACAAATAAATTAATGAAAAAATCTTTTAAGCAAAGAAAATATTAGTTCAAGATTTATAAACATTTATTAACAGAGCCCTTAATCATATAGGAATTATTTACCAATATGATTTCAGAATTGGTAGCATTTTTGTAGTTATGGTGGGTCCTGTGATTATCGTCATATGGACATTGTTGGCATCACACTTTGATATTAAAGGTTTTGGTGCTTTATAGTTAAACATACTCTAAACTTGGTTTTAGTTTGTTGTTTTTTTGTAGTCACTTATGGAAATATTATTGGAAAATAATAAAAGTATTGATCATAGGTATAGACGGTTGCAGGCCTGATGCATTTATGCAGGCAAACACGCTTAATATCGAAACTCCCCATGATAATCTCGATGAAACACCGTAGGAACGCCATTGATACTCCCTACTTACTCCCTATCAACTCCCTACATGCTCCCTACACGTTCCGACTATACTCCCACCACATTCCCACTGAGTTCCCACTGAGTTCCCACTGAGTTCCCACCGAGTTCCCACGAGTTCCCACTGAGTTCCCACTAGATCCCACTAGCGTCGACTGAGATGATTGATTTTATGTAGTAATATCATGTGTTTTCTTATTTATTTGCAGTTTTAAGGCATTTTCCCACTGTTTAAAAACGGATTCTTCCAATTTGTGCCATCAATATTACAAATTTAGGTAATTTTGGTTAAAACTATGAAAACATTCAAAAGTGTGTAAATAACAAAATGGACAAAATGGAAGTAAAACTTTGATTACGACTGTATTTTTTCTACAGATGACATTTCACCGCCTTTTTGTCTTTAGTTTAAAAGTCACTGGAGACGGTACAGATATGACTAAGTGATTTTGCAACAGCAAAAAATGATTGAATGATTTCAATCATTAACGAAGGAACCGACCAAAACTTTGGTCGGCTAGGTAAAATGTTAAATAATTTGTTCAAGGAACAAATCTTAAATAATTGAATTAGTAAATCAAAACACGAATCTCAAAGGCGAGTTTTTTTTGTTTCCGTCGGGAAGATGACTTTTAAGCGTTAAGAAGACAAAACATCGGCGGCATTTTTTGTTTACTTTTTTTTGCTGAAGAAAAAAAGTTAAAGCCATGCCGGCTCGAGGCAAATGATTTATAGACTGAGTATATATTGAATTACAACTATCACTCATCACTCATCACTCATCTCTCCTCTCTTCTCTTCTCTCTCCTCTCTCCCAAAACCAATCCCTTAACATTAAAAACATTGGCTTAACAATTACATCATACCTTCATAATATTAAAGCAACTTTCTGTTAACGATGCATTACCACCTTTGCGCATTATTTAATTTAATAAAAATTAATTCAAAATGCTTACACCAAAACAAACACCTACCTTGTTGCTATCCATGCTCATGGTATTATTTTTTTCTAGCTTTTCCATTGGCCAAGTGAAGGTTACAGGATTAGTAAAAGACGCTAATGGTGCACCACTCATCGGCGCATCTGTGGTCGAAAAAGGAACTACAACCGGCACCATTACCGATATTGAAGGAAACTTCGAACTATCTGTGACGAATGCATCTACAACTTTGGTCCTAAGCTACGTAGGATACAAAACTATTAACTTCCCACTTAATAATCAAACGTCTGTCATGGCTACCATGGAAGAAGATGCTGTAGGACTTAGCGAAGTCACGGTGACGGCGCTTGGTATCCAAAGAGAGAAAAAAGCGCTAGGATACGCTGTACAAGACGTCAAAGGGGATGACTTAGTTAAGGCTAGAGAAACCAATTTGCTTAATTCCCTTGCAGGTAAAGTAGCAGGTGTGACCATCGTAGGTAATCCAAGTGGTATCGGTGCTTCTGCTAGAGTAAGTATCAGAGGTGAGCGTTCACTTAATATCAATAACAACCAACCACTTTTTATCGTGGATGGTGTGCCTATTACCAATCAATTTAATGGTTCATCAGGCCGTAGCTTCCAAGAAGCAGATTATGGCAACGGTGCAGGCTTTGTAAATCCTGATGACATCGAAACCATGACTGTACTGAAAGGTGCAAGTGCTACAGCCTTATACGGTTCCAGAGCTGCAAATGGTGCCATCGTAATCAAAACCAAAACGGGTGCTCGTAACAAAGGTCTTGGTATATCCGTAAACTCTACCATCGCATTCGAAAATGCCCTTAGACTTCCTGAATATCAGAATGTGTATGGTCAAGGTTTGAATGGTGAGTTCAATTTTATAGATGGTAATGGCGGTGGATTGCGTGATGGTGTTGATGAAAGTTGGGGCCCGAGAATGGAAGGTCAGCTTTTGGCACAATATGACTCACCTACGAGCAATGGTTTCAGAGGTGGTGATGTGGGCAATTTATACACGGTTATCGGACCTGTTTCTCTTGCATCTCAGTTACAACAAAGAGGTACGATCAATGCTACACCTTTTAGCGCACAACCAAATAACATCAAAGATTTTTTCCAAACAGGACATGCTTATACCAATAATATTGCATTCTCTGGTAGCAATGATAAATCTGATTTCAGAGTATCGTTTACCTCATTAAACCAAACAGGTATCGTACCGAATACAGACCTAAACAGATACACTACAGCACTTAATGGTGGTTACAACCTTACAGACAAATTTAAGGTGAGAATGAATGTCAACATCATGAATAATAAAAGTGGCAACAGACCGAACTTAAGTTATGGTACTGAAAATATCATGTACTTGTTCAACTGTTGGTTCCCAAGAAATACGAGTATGTCTGCATTAGAAAACTACTGGCAATCTGGTAGAGAAGGTATCAATCAATTTGGTTGGAACTATAACTACCATGACAATCCATATTTTAACGTGTATGAAAATACCAATAGCCAAGACCTAAACCGTGTATTCGGAAACCTATCTTTGAATTATCAATTCACACCTGCACTTAGTTTGATGCTTAGAAGTGGTACGGATATCAATAATGAATTCAGAGCAAGAAAAAGAGCTTACAGTACTCAGCGATTCAAATTGGGTAGTTACCGTGAAGAAAAGATATTCTCTGAAGAGCGAAATACTGACTTCTTATTGGCTTTTGCACCACAGAGCAATTCTGATTTCTCTTATTCAGTATCTTTGGGTGGAAATAGATTGGACCAAAGATTCAACCTATCTGACGTAAGCGCACCAGAACTAGCTGTACCTGGCATCTACTCTTTGAATAATAGTAAAGTAGCTATTCAGTCTTTTGCTTTTAATTCTCAAAAAAGAATCAACAGTTTGTATGCATTCAGTAATCTTGGATACAAAGACTATTTATTCCTTGATTTATCTTTGAGAAATGACTGGTCTAGTACCTTACCTACGGACAACAATAGCTACCTTTATTACAGTGCAAGTTCAAGTTTAGTGTTTTCAGAATTACTTAACTTAGACAATAAATCACTATCCTTTGGTAAACTAAGAGTAGGATATGCACAAGTAGGAAATGACACCAATCCTTACCAATTGTTGGCTACTTACAACGCACAAACTGCTGCCAATGGACTTCCTGCATTCGAAGAGTCATCAGCGCTTCCCAATGCGGACCTAAAACCAGAAATTAGTTCTTCTTTTGAAGTAGGTACAGAATTAAAATTCTTCTTGAATAGAGTAGGACTAGATTTGACTTATTATAATTCAAATAGCCGTAACCAAATCCTTCCTATCCAATTGAGTAATACTACAGGATATTCATCAAGAGTAATCAATGCAGGTCTTATCCAAAACAGTGGTGTAGAAGCAGTGCTTCACCTTACACCATTCAAAAATCCTACAGGTTTTACATGGGATATTGATGTCAATTGGTCTGCCAATAGAAGCACTGTAAAAGAACTTTATACCGATCCAGAATCTGGTCAAGAAATAACCAGTTATGTAATGGCCGACAGATATATCACTGTGGAAGCTCGCGTAGGCGAAAGAATGGGTGATATGTATGGCATCGGTTTTGAAAGAGTATCTTCTGACCCTAATGATAAATAATATGATGCTTCAGGTCAATATGTAGGTCAAGTTGTTTATTCTTCCAATGGAAAACCGGTAGCAACCACAGAAAGAATAAAACTAGGCAATTACAATCCAGATTGGATGGCAGGTGTTAGGAATACTTTCAGCTACAAAGGCATAGGATTGAGTGTATTATTTGATACAAGACAAGGTGGAGAAATCTATTCGCACACACAGACAGTAGGTAGAGAAGGTGGTATCATCGTCGAGACGCTAGAAGGTAGAGAAAATGGATATGACCTTAGTCTAGAAGGCAATGGTGTAATAGGAGATGGTGTAGTACAAGGCGCTGACGGTTCATTTGCACCGAATACAACAAAACTTTCTGCTAGAGAATGGCATACAAGTTACACATTGGGTAGAAGATTAGTAGAAGGTGTAATCTATGATGCTAGTTTTACAAAATTGAGAGAAGTACAACTTTCTTACACCATTCCAAACAAAATATTGGGCAAATCTGGCGTACGTGACATCACCCTTTCTGTCGTAGGTAGAAACTTGATGTTATGGTCTAAAGTTCCACACGTAGATCCTGAAACAGCTTCTACTTCAGGTGGCACGATCATACCAGGTGTAGAATCAGTAGCGATACCTTCTACTAGAAGTATTGGTGTGAATGTAGGTTTGAAATTTTAATAATCAACAAATTAATTTAAAGAGATGAACAAATTAAATATATTTTTGGTAGCCTTGATCTTGAGTATGGTGACCATATCTTGTACCAAGGATTTTGAAGAAATCAATACCAATAACAACGCACCAGAAAAGGTGACACCACAGCTTTTACTACCTGATATCCAAAGAGATATGATTAATCAAGTCTTGGGCGAAAGTTGGGGGATAGGCAATATCGTCATTCAACACACTGCTAAAAACCAGTTCGTAAACGAAGATAGATATCTTTGGGGAGAGATCAATGGCATTTGGAATACAACGTACAACAAACTCAGAGATATTCAAAACATCATCATCGCGGCAGAAGAAACCAATGATGCAGGTACAAAAGCAGTAGCACTCGTGATGCGTGCATGGATGTATTCGCTTGTCACAGATGCTTATGGAGACATTCCTTACAGTGAAGCTATTAAGGCAAAAGACGGTATTTTTTATGCTAAATATGACAGCCAAGAAGCTGTTTATGCAGGTATTCTAGCTGACTTAAAAGAAGCAAATCAATTGCTAGGAAGTACTTCAGGAGTCGTAGGTGGTGACTTGATTTATGGTGGCAATCTTAGCAAATGGAGAAAACTAGCTAATGCTCTTAGAGTAAGGTATTTAGTTAGAATTTCTAATAAAAAATCTCCTGCAGCAGAATTGACAGAAATCATCAATAATGCATCTGCCAATCCTTTATTCACAGGTAATGAAGACAACGCGACTTACACATACAGAGCGACTGCACCAGATCAGTTTCCACAGTTCTCAGCAAGAAGTGGTTCATTTAATGAATACAGAGCGAGTAAATTTATGTTGGATACTTTGGTGTCATTAGCTGATCCTAGATTGACGATTTTCTACAGAGCTACCCCTAAGACAGAAGGTACATCTAATCCAGTGTTTATTGGCTTACCAAACGGTCTTAATGATGTAGATGCACTGACTTATGCAGGTGGACCTGAAAACCACTCTAGAATAAGCGATGTCTTCTATGAGAATGCAGTATCTTCACAAGGATTGAGCATCGCTAAAGGAGTGATCATGACTTATGCAGAATTACAGTTTTTACTAGCAGAAGCAGTAGCAAAAGGATGGATCACAGGTGAAGCAAACACATATTACCAAGCAGGTATTAATGCATCTTTCGGCTTTTATGGTTTGACAACACCAAGCAATTACATGGATAAAGCGGAAGTAAAACTCACAGCAAATACAGATGAGAATTTGAAGAAAATAGGTTTCCAAAAGTGGATATCATTTTTCTATCAAGGTATGGAAGCATGGTTTGATTGGAGACGGACTAAAATCCCAACTTTAAAACCTGCTATTTCTAATCAAAATGGTGGTAAAATACCAGTACGTTTTATCTATCCGATCATAGAGCAAGGTCTGAATGGTCCGAATAGACTAGAAGCTGTAAACAGACAAGGAGGAGATGATATCAATACCTTAATGTGGCATTTGAAATAATTCAGTTATATCAAACTTTTTCGTTTTCTATTTAGCAATATAAGCATACTTTTAATTGTTAATGTGGCTTTTAATGATTGGGCCCTCACGATGGTGGGGGCTTTTTTTTACCCTGCCTAACATGGGGGAAGGAATGAACATGATGCCCAAATTTAGAGAACGTTTTTGTAAAATCTAAAATAGCAATCTTTTGAACTATTCGCTCTCGAAAACCGAAGAATACACACACTGGTTTACCAAAATAGTTAGTGAAATAATTCTTAACGGCCCTTTCGAATTATATCATCTTCGATAAGTTTTGGTTTTTATCAAATATTAAACTAATTAATGCCAAATATCTATTGGACTCTTTCCATTTTTAATGAATAGATATTCCCTGAAACGATATATTTTTGTTCGATATTTGGTGTAGAAATATCATTTACGATGATAAATTCGAATTTGATTTCATTCCAATAATTTTCTAATTCTATTTTAAATCGAGGCGATGACATTTGAGCTTTTGGGCTAATTAATTTTAGAGGAAGTTCGCCTGCAAATTTAATGTCGCCAATTAATGATTTGACATTTGTTATATATCCTTCTTCACCAAAATTATCAATTGATAGCTCTATTATTTTCTTATCATTTAATTCTCTTGATACCCAAACTCCATCCAAAAATAAACTTGGTAGATTAAAATTAAAGACAGATTTGATACAAAATGAATCAAGAATATTTATATTATTAAATTTTAAATTGTATTTGCAAGGATATAATTTTGAATATTGTAAACCAACATTTTTATTATTAAAAAAGGACTTATGTGTTTTAAAAGTATATAATGAGTCACTATTTATTTTTGAAAAAATGTCTTGTATTTGAAAAGCATGTTCAATATATTCATCTTTTAAAGTTAAAAGATCTAATTTAAAACTATCTTCCTCAATATCTTTAATTTTTATGTATAGTTTATCTGAATTGTTTTTATTGCAAAGTTCCATTATAGTGGTAGTGTCAAGAAAATTTAGGTTCGTCACAATAAAATTGAATTTATTTTTTTCTGAAAAAGCTTGTTCTATGTTATAGTGATTTTTATTGTACATATAATTGAAAATGAATCCTGAAAATATTATAAGTATTGCCGAAGAAATAAAATATGGGTTCATTTTGGATTTAGGATCTATTTCAAGTATTTTATATAACTGCCATTCTGAAGTTTCTGCTTTTTTATTTATTGAAATATTATAATAAGTTCTTAAGAAACTATTCTTTGTATCTAAAAATTTTTGATGCTTATTTAAAAGAAACTTCATGGAAAGGAATCTCCCTGGGGTAGATCCAAATTGGGTATCAAATAATATATTGTACAAAAAAATAGACATTATTATCATAATTACTAAACTCACTTTCACCAAACCTATTGTTTCTAAGAAGTGTAGCTCACTACCAAGGTATAGCATTAATAGAGGTGTAAACATCAATAAGGCTAATATCAAATCTAAAATTGTGTATATCGAGTACCTTGTATGGTGGATTTTTGTAAAACGACCATCAAGTGTAGTTAATTTTTTTGTATTATAAACTAAAGGTTTCAATACGTAATAAGAAAAAAATGCCCAAGTTATATTATTAAAGATAAAATATTTGGAACTCATAAAATTATTAAAAACAAAGGTACTGTTTTCTAAATCAGGCATCAAAACAATAGTACTATACATTAAAATGTTAATCAATGAAGACAAAAAAACAATTGAAAAAGCAAATGCTAATAAATTATATTTTTTTTCCTTTGTAATTATGTATTGTACTAAACCCCCAAAAAAAACTAAGCCTAATATTGTATCAAGTAAATAAATTTTATGATTAAAAAAATTAGGCCGTGGATCAAATGAAATAAAAAAACCCAACCCAGTGTTCGGTTTTAAAAAGTTAAAAATTTCTAAGATGTATCCTATTGAGTACATATTATATTCTACATAATAGAGTAGTAAATTTGCCAAATATCCAACCAGTGCTATAGATGATATTAAGATTACTTTATTTAAGTGGTTCATATTAAAATTCATAATTTTATTAATTTCAAATCGCAAATGTAATAATTTTACATAAAATCTATAGTTGTAAATGCGCAATACACACAACTTTTATCGAGTAAATAATTCTTTAAGAAATTTTCTCTAAACAAATTTTATAAAAACTTAACACAAAATATTCAATCCAATGTGGTTTCATATCTTATGTTCGCACCATTTTTCAAACAGTCTATATCATCATGTACGAAAACCATCTATTTGACAAAGTAAAACCTTCTGAAAGATTGGTATACGAATTGGTGGACGAAACGAATGTCAATAAGCTTCTCAAAATATTTAAGGAAGATGATAACCCTTACGTAACTGAGGATTACAAGGACCTTAAAAAACTAAAAAAATACTACAAGGAAATGCAACAACTTAGAACTGCTCAATCTAAATTAGCAGGACATGATTGGTTAATACGGCTCAAGGACAGCGATATCTACATTGGAGTCATCAGCATCTACGAGCTTTCGACAGAGCAGATTGGCGACAGTGACCGAAAATGTTCATTGGGATTTGCCATAGGAAATAACTATCAAAGGAATTATTATGCCACAGAAGCCGTCCAAAACATCTTTGATTTTGTAAAAAATGATTTGGGTAGGTCATTAGTATTAGCATATATCCAAGACGGCAACCTACCATCCAAACTATTGCTGCAAAAACTAGGCTTCGAAGACGTGACCGAAGAATATATGGGTGGACCCGATGTAAGGTTTTATCATTTAGAGATTTGATAGTTTGTTTCTAAAGGTTAATTTATTTACTTTCGAATTTGGATTGTGTGTAAATAATAGCTTTTCTATGGAGATAAGCATTACAGTTTTCTCTTACTAGGCGATTGCCGATTGGAGAAAAAAGATAGAATTATAATGTTTTCATTTTCTACTTTGTAATACATGGTATTGTATTTCAGAATTACCACTCTGTGAACATTATTCTTTTTGGAAATAGGGAAAATATTTGGATTTTTGGATATAAGTTCTGAAATATTTTCTATTTTGTTAGCCAACTGATTAAGTTCCTTGAAACTGAAGTTTGTTTCTAAATATGAAAAAGTATCGGATAATTCTTTTATGGCATTAGCAGTCCAAAGCAATTTATAACCACTTTTCATATGTCTTTCTTACAGTGACATGAGGGATTAAATTATTTTTATCTGCATCATTTAGTCCACTTTCAATAGATTTTTTTTCTTCATCAGATATTGAATCCCACCAATCTGTACTTTCTTCTTTTCTAAATTTAATCAATTTTTCAATAACAACTTTGTCTTCCAATGTCGAAAGCCATTGAATCAACTCAAGTTTTTTATTAAGAATTTTCGATTCCATATTTGAGATTTAGAATTTATAACTATTTTTGAGGGATAAAAGTTCAATGTAAAATATTCAAACTAATGCTTACATATATATTAGCAATAGAGAGACATACTTATTGTGTATTTACCAAGCTTCATAAAAAAAGACCTTCCAACTTTTTGGAAGATCTTAATTTATTAACTAACAAACTAAAATTTTAAATCTCTTTGTAGCTTACCTCCACAATTCAAATGGTGTAAAAGGAATTTCATTTTTATTACTATCTAGATATCCTGCTTGTAGATGTTGAGATCCTTTGAATTCCATATATTCTATTTTGATTTTATGTTTTCCTTTAGCCAATATGGTCTGACCAGTTTTGGACATGGCGCTATGATCTCCATCGTGGTCTATGAGCAATTCATCATTGATATACAGTTTTGAGCCATCATCTGAGTTGATATAAAAAGTTCGGATACCTGTTTCTGGTATATCGATATATCCTTCTATCACTAGTCCGAAGTGATCATCTCTGTGCGATACGGTGGCTAGATTGAGTGTTTGCATGATGCCCGTTTTTACCGCCTGAAGCTTTGAAAAATCTGGAATATTTTTCCAATCTCCTTCATAATAAGCATAATTTAGTCCTTTGACCAAGTCCTTTTTTACAGTTGGTGCTTGCGGACTCATTTTCTTGACAGACTGTTGGGTGATTCTACTTTGGTTACCATCTTTGGTGAATGCTCTTGCTCTGATCGTACACGTTTTATCTACCATAATGGGCTGATTATATCGACTACTTTTATCTGTTGGTTCTGTCCCGTCAGTTGTGTAAAAAATATCCAAATCATCCATTGCGCCAGACAACGTAACTGAAGTGCTTTTTTCAAAAACAGGACCTGATGTTTCAATTTTTACTCCGGGAGGCATCTTGACTATTTTGAGTTTGTCTTCGTTTTTTTCCATCTGAAAAGCATCGATCAATCTTCCTTCATGATCAATGGCTTTAAATATCAATTGATCTTGATAGATATTGAAGGTACAATAATGATGAACGGCTTGTAGTTCCGTAGTAAACCAACTCCTAGTCGGAGCGAAATCTTCAATATATCCACCTGCACCACCAGAATTAATGTAGATAACGCCATCTTTGGTATTGATCCGATCATTGGTCATTGGCCAGCTTCTTTCATATAAATGGGTGTGTCCATACAGACAAAAATCCAATCCATATTTATCATATAGAGGTACAAGTTTTCTAGATTTTGATCCAAGATTGGACAGTTCCTTAGCAGTATCTCCGTAATCATTACTATCTGATGTGTATGGTGGGTGATGATGCATGGCTATCTTCCATGTGGCGGTGGATTTCGAGAGTTCCCATTCAAGCCAATTGTATTGTTCAGAACCTTCATAAAGATCTCTATTGGAGTCAATCATAAAAAACTGTATATTACCATAAGTAAAAGTGTAATAATACTCTGGCGCAGGTGCCACAATATAGTCATAGTACAAGGGCGAATCCTGCTCATGGTTGCCCAATACGGGATAGACCGGAACTCGATTCATTAGGATATGACCATAAGGAAAAAAGTGTTCAGTCCAGTCCGTTTTTTTCAATCCTTTGTCCACTAGATCACCTACATGCACCACAAAGTTTGGTCTGTCTTGCCATACTTTTTCCGCTATTTTACCCCATGCCCAAGGTGTGTCATTATTCCGCTGAGTATCACCTATCAAAGCAAACATGAGAGCGCTGCTATCCTTTACAGCAGTTTTGAAAGTAGAAGTAGGTGATACCCATTCTTTACCATCTTCTGTAACGGACACCACTCGATAGAAATAATTGGTCTCAGGCTTAAGTTTTTCCAGATACACTTCATGTAGTGTTCGCTGTCCTTTGATATTGACTGTTTGATCTAGATTTGGTTGAGCTGCGTTTTTTGTAGCTTCGCCTAATTCTACTTTGGTGGTAGCATTTTTGTGTGTTTCCCACAAGATGTACATACCTGTTTGAGTAGAAAATTGGAGGTACGGTTTTACCAAAAAACCAGTGTCAATTTGTCCAGGCAGCAAGTAAGTTAGTAAGATAAAAAATGGTAATAAAATAAAGGATTTGAGGTTCATCGTTTTGTTTTGAAATTATAAAGTAATGTATAATCCGAAAAGTCTATATGCTGAAAAATAAAACAATTTTAAGCTCTACTACATTGATAATCAAATGTTTCCCTTTAGGGTTTGGGTAGGAAACGGTTGATTATCAAAGGATTCCTATTTTGGTCATAGAGACATGTTGGTTATTTTAAGTTATGCTGTAAATGCGTTTTGATAAGTTGTCTGATTTCATCAAGATTTTCATCAACAGGAATTTCAGACTTCGCCATTTCGTCCCATTTTCTCAATTGTATATAACTATCAAAATGCTGGTCTTCTTGAAAATGGCTTGCTTCTTCTGAGCTCATCTTTCCTCCCTGAAACTCTAGGGTATGTTTGCTAGCTTCAGATAGTTGGTCGTAATACTCAGGATATTTATAAGTAAGATATCTCTTGGCATTCACATGAGAAGCGATCAGTCGGCACACTTTATTAGAAAAGCCCATTTTGCGGAGGAAATTAGCACCAAGAGTCTCATGATCTACCACGCCATAACTATCCATTACTTGATGTTCGTCACTCTCATCCATACATAAATGACCGATATCATGAAGAAAAGCAGCAAGAATCGTTTCATCATCACAACCACTAGTTTTAGCAAGATTTGCAGCCTGAAGTGCATGTTGTAATTGGGTCACACCTTCTCCAAAATAGAGTTCGTCGCCATTTTTTCTGTATAGCGAAATGATAGAATCTGTGATTTGAAATATTCGGTCAGGCATCATATTTTACTTTTGAAAGGCAAAAATAAAGTATGAACTTTACCTTGAAGTAATGGGAATATTAAGGTTTGGTTAAGTTGTGATTGTGGTGAATTGGCAAAATAAAGAACTATAAGGAATATGTTTTATTTTAATAAAATTGAATGGTAAATCATTCATTAATTAATAAAATAGCACATTATGAATGAGATGTCATACATAATGTGAATATATTCGATTCATTGAATCTAAACTCAATAGAAAGTTTTTATGAAATTTGATCTTCAAAATCTGCAGGGGTTAAAATTTGTGCTGACTTGAATGGGTTGTGCTCTAGTAAATCTTTATCACCTGTAATTAAGTAATCCGCTTTCGAAAAATCAATTAAGTCTAACAAAAAATTATCTTTTGGGTCTCTATTAACAAAGTGTGTTGGTTTTATTTCAACTTTTTCAGATATGATATCCAAAAGTTCCAAAAGTTCTTCAACATCAGCTTTCTGAAAGTACTTTTTCATTTTTTCTCGTCCTGTGACCAACCTAATTTCTGTAATTAGCTGCTCACAAGTTATGATTTGGATTCGTCCATCTAAAATGTATTGTTTAATTTTATATAGTCTTTTACCAATCAAAAAACTTATCCAAACATTTGTGTCAAATATTACTTTAACATTTTTCTCTGTCATAAATTTCTTGTCTTACAAGTTCTACTTCTTCGTTAATAGTTTCTAGTGACAGATCATTTGTCCTAAATGATTTTAGAAGTCTAGAGAGTTTATCTCCAACAACTTCTTTTTCCAACTCTTTGGTTAATTGTATTTGTTGCTCTTTGGGAAGCTGCTTAACTACAGAAAGTACTTGTTCAAAGGTCAAATCTATTTGCACTGCTGTTTTCAATTTTTAAATGAATTTTATGTTTAATAATATTCCGATAATAAAAGAATATATTTTACAAAAGCTGCAAAATCTAAAAATTCTTTATAAATTACCTAACGATTAAATTTGCATTTAGGTTCAAATACCATAGAAAATCAATCCATATTATCTTAATTCTTACCTTCCCTTAATATAACCATAACAAATCCATAACCTTACATTCTGTCATTTACTCATCAATAATAAAGATTTTTGCGGCACTTAACCAAAGGCAAATTTACAATGATAAGAATGGTCGTTTTTGATATGGCAGGCACTACGATTGATGAAGATAATATGGTGTACAAATGCGTCAAGAAAGCACTAAATGATCATGGTATAGCTGCTACTCTAGAACATGTATTACATCATGGTGCTGGTAAAGAAAAACAACACGCTATCAAGGATGTGTACACCGAAGTGATGCAAGATATTCCCAGCAATGAAACAATATCTGCCATCTATCTTACTTTTCAAGAGTTGCTCACTGATGCTTACGATCATATGGAAATGAAACTATTTGATGGTGTAAAATCTGTCTTGTTTTTCCTTCAAAAAAGAAGTATCAAAATCGTTTTTAATACAGGCTATACCCATGCAGTAGCTTCTAAAATACTATCTAAAGTTGACCTTGTAAAAGGAAGAGATATAGATTTATTGGTTACCGCTGATATGGTAAATAACAGCCGTCCTGCACCAGATATGATTACATACGCACTCGGACAATTCAATATAAATTCATGGGAGTGTACAAAAGTAGGCGACTCTGCCATCGACATCCTTGAAGGTAAAAATGCCAAGGTGAAATACAGTATCGGCATCACCACAGGAGCACAGACAAAAGATCAAATCGAAGAAGAAAATCCAGATTTCATCATAGACAACTTACGTGAATTGATTCCCATTATCGAAGCAACCAATAATACATTTTGAAACTCAGAATCCACGTAGAACATTGGTTGGGTAGGCATCCGCTTTTCATGACACTTTGGGCTAGCGCGGCTGCTTTTGTTTCTTATTTCTGTATGTATATGTACCGAAAACCATTCACAGCCGCAACTTATGATGACTGGACACTTTGGGATATGGATTACAAAATACTGCTTGTCATAGCTCAAGTTATTGGTTATGCTATTTCAAAATTTATAGGAATTCGGGTTATTTCAGGGCTAGATGGAAGCAAAAGGAATCTCTATTTTATTGGGTTGATTAGTTTTTCTTTTGCAGCACTTTTGGGATTTATGTGGACACCATATCCATACGGTTTGGTATGGCTTTTTCTCAATGGTTTGCCTCTAGGATTGATTTGGGGCATCGTGTTTCAATATCTAGAAGGTCGTAGGATTACAGAAATATTGACCGTCATCTTGAGTGCAAATTTTATATTGTCATCAGGTGTAGCAAAATCCATTGGACAGTATTTAATCCAATCTGGCATGACCGAGACATCAATGCCTGCCGTCATAGGATTGATATTTTTCCCTATCATGTTGATATCTGTGTGGATGTTGTCCTGTATTCCTGCACCTAATAGTGAAGACATCAGACTCCGCGCACCGAGACAAGCTATGGATGCCCATCAACGAAAAGAACTCATAAAAAACTACAGACCTATTTTGATACTTTTTGTTGTCATTTATATCACACTTACCATGATACGAGACATTAGAGATAATTTTGGTGTAGAGATATGGAGTGAATTGGGTTTTAGTCAAAATACTTCCATTTATACTACGACTGAGATACCTGCTACCATACTTATTTTGATAATTTTGGGACTAATGTTTCTGATCAAAGATAATCGCAAAGCCTTAAATATCAATATGCTACTGACACTTTCAGGTGCACTTATCATGCTTGTCACAACGATGTTATTTTCTATAGGCAGCATTTCACCAGTGTGGTGGATGGTCTTTTCAGGATGCGGATTATTCATTCCCTACATCATTTACAATGGTTTGATCTTCGACCGATTTATCGCCGCTTTTAGGATTACAGGCAATGTGGGTTTTCTAATGTACATGGCTGATGCATTCGGTTATCTAGGAAGTGTAGGCATCATGTTATTCAAAAATTTTGGAAATTCGGATATCTCGTGGTTGTCGTTTTATGTGACTTTGAGTGTAGTGGCAGGTACACTTTGTGTTGGCTTGATTGTATTGACTTATTTTGTAGTCAATCGTAAATATAAATCTTCTTCAGAACTTTCTTCATCAAAAGAAATCCATGTATATGAACAGTATGCAAAAATATGATTTGATCATTGTCGGTGGTGGCATCTTAGGACTTTCGCACGCTTACCACGCACTATTAAAAAGGAAAAAAGTATTGCTACTAGAAAAAAATAGTCAAGCTATGGGCGCAAGTATTCGCAATTTTGGACAAATCGTGCCATCAGGATTTTCAGCTACTTGGCAAGGTTACGGACGTTCATCGGTGAAGCATTATTTAGATATTGCTAGTCAAGCCGACATTGCGATAAGACAAGAAGGAAGCATCTATATTGCATCGGATGATCAAGAAATTCAATTGTTAGAAGAATTGCATCAAATCAACCAATCCAATGATTATCTATCACATTTACTGACAGCGGAAGAATGTATTTCCCGATATCCAAATCTATCAAAAGATTACTGCAAAGCCGGTTTGTTTTTTCCTGATGAAATCAATGCAGACTCCCAAAAAACCATCCCTGCTCTTACCTTATTTCTCATCAAAAATCTAGGTCTAGACGTAGCTTATAATAGGACAATCATCGACATCTATACCAACGCAAATGAAGTGATCGCCTTTGATCATCAAGGAGATAAGTGGCTCGCTGACCAATTGATCCTTTGTAATGGTGATGAGTTTTCTACTCTATTTCCTGAGTTATTTGCAGAGAGTGATATCACTTTGGTAAAATTACAAATGATGGAAACTGTTCCACAAAAAGATACGCTAAAAATTCCTGGTTCGATACTAACAGGATGGACGATAAGACGGTACGAAAGTTTTCAGGAATGTCCTTCATACCAAGTGATAAAGGCCAAAGAAAATGAGCTAGATTTCCAACGTAGATTTGGTGTCCATATCCTATTCAAACAAACTGCTGAAGGATCTGTCATCTTAGGAGATAGTCATGAATATGCTGATGTAAATCAGAGAGATGACCTTAGACTTTTTGAGACCAATGAAGTGGTTAATAGTTTTATGGTCGATGCTGCTTCCAAAATTATGGACTTAGATTATACAATCGCTCGAACGTGGATAGGTTGCTACAGTCAGCGAAAATCAGGTGAAATTTATCACCATTCCATAGACGAAAGAATTCACATTGTCACAGCTATCGGTGGTAAAGGAATGACGGGAAGTCTGGGCTGGGCAGAAGAACATATCAATAAAATATTCTGATGGCAAATACACTTCGATTTTCTTTAGGTTTTGTATTTATCTTGTTTTGTTCGACCATAACTATTGGACAGTTTTCTAAAGAGTGGTCGTATGTGCATGGGGCAAAAGATGAGACCTTGCTTTCATTTGTCATTCCTGATTTTTCCAATGCTGAGAAATTAGACTTACCACACAGATTGAACTTACCCAATAGCGTTTTTTGGTATTACAAAAAATTAAAAACCAAGTCAAATGCAATCCTAAAACTCAATGCAGATGATGGCGCACAAGTTTGGGTAAATCATCAAAGAATCAAACCAAATAAAGATCAAAATTTCCAGTTCCAAACAACAAGTGACAGCACAGAAATCATCATTCGTGTATTGAACAATGCGGTAGCAGGTGGACTGCGAAGTGTTGAAATATTAGATGGTAAAGATGTAAATATCCCAGAAAATACTAGCCAAACACAAATTCAATCAAGCATCACAACATTGATGTCTAAGGAAAAAAATATCCATCCTGACAAAAAAGAAATTTCCTTTTCGTTTTGGGGAGATAGTCAAGGTGGCTGGAATACTTTTAGCGTTTTTGCGCAGAAAATGGCTGATTTTAATGATGATTTTAGCCTTGGTTTGGGTGATTTGGTGGCAGATGGAAGTTGGGATACAGAGTGGACTTCGCTAAGAAACGCCATCGAACCATTAAAGAAAAAAATGCCTTTGTTTTTTATTCCGGGCAATCATGATTATGATGGATACTATGATGATTTGATTCCCCAAAACTATCTTCAACATATCACAGGAGAAAAATCTGGCAAAACTTATTATGACTTTTATGTAGGGAAATCTGCTTTTATCGCCTTGGATCCAAATCGAAATTTTCCACTGTCTATAGACTCAGAACAACAAAAATGGATGCTACAAACCATGCAATCTCGCAAATGGAAAGAAGCAGATTGGCGATTTATAGTCATTCATCAAGTTCCTTATGGACAAGGTTGGCAAGGTTATGAAGGTGATTTATTCATTCGAAATATGATCGATACCTTGGCTAATCCATATCAGATAGATTTTGTGCTCAGCGGCCACATACACGATTATGAACGACTGACCAAAAAGTATGGAGACCATTCCACCACATTCATTATTTCAGGTGGTGCAGGTGGCGGCATCGAACCCAAGGAAACTAATCCTATCCCAAAAATGGATCGTCTAATCAAACAACATCATTTCGGTAGAATGATGCTACAAAAAAACAAAGCAATGATGTATATTTACGACATCAATGGAGATATTTTAGATCAATTAACCATTCACAAATCCAACAAATGAACCGATATTTTTTATTCTTCTTTTTGTGTGCTGTTTGTTTTTTACCCATGACGAGTTCGGCGCAGACCACTGATCTTCGGACAGAAAATGTTTTCCTTATCACACTCGATGGACTGAGATGGCAAGAGCTTTTTGGTGGCGCAGATGATAGTCTCATTCACAATTCCGTATTTACTAAAGATACCGCTGCACTTAAAAAAGAATTCTGGCACACAGATCTACAAAAACGCAGAGAAATCCTGATGCCTTGGTTTTGGAATACAATGGCAAAAGAAGGTCAAATCATAGGCAATAGAAATTACGAAAACAATGCCCAAGTGACTAATATTCATTGGTTTTCTTATCCGGGATACAACGAAATTCTGACAGGATACACCGATCCATACATCAAGTCCAATGATAAAATCAATAATCCAAATGTCACCGTCTTGGAATGGCTCAACCAAAAAGAAGCACTCAAAGGAAGGGTTGCGGCATTTGGTTCGTGGGATGTTTTTCCTTATATCATCAATAGAGACCGATCAGGAATCCCTGTCAATGCAGGTTTTGAACACGCTACGGGCGACGATCTGACATGGAAAGAAAAGTATCTCAACGAACTCCAAGACCAAACACCTAGTCCATGGAATAGTGTCAGATTGGATGTGTTTACCCATCAGTTTACCCTAGAATATATCCAAAAGAAGCATCCTAAATTACTCTATATCTCTTATGGCGAAACAGATGATTTTGCCCATGATGGTCGATATGATCACTACCTCCATGCCGCTCGGAGGACAGATAAATTTATCAATGACCTATGGACTTACTGTCAATCAGATCCTGTCTATAAAAACAAAACAACTTTCGTCATTACTACCGATCATGGACGTGGCGACATCGTCAAAAAAGAGTGGACATCACATGGCAAAATTTACAAAGGAAGCAACGAAATATGGATGGCTGTCATCGGTCCTGACACACCTGCCTTGGGCGAAAGAAAAGACAAAGGACGTTTCTTTCAAAATCAAGTGGCCAAAACTGTCGCTTCATTTCTTGGCTATGAGTACAGTAATAAGGAAGAAGTGGGTGATGTGTTGGATGGTGTGATTAGGAGGTAGGTTGGCGTTGGTTTTTGGGTATAGATTAACAAAATACTTCAAAACCGAAAAAAATATTTATATTTACTACCAATAATTGGTAACCTTGTAGTTAGGTTAGTTGTCATGAGCAAGAACAAAAAAGAAGCTGAAGAACAGAAATATTTAGCTCTAAGAAATGCCATTAAAGAAGGTTTAAATAGTGCTGTAACTATTGATTTTGATCCCGAAAAACATCTTCTCTATTTGAAAGGGAATAGGTTGAAAAATGGCTAAATTAATTTTCAAGTGATGAGTCAAAGGAGTGTATAATCACAAAACGCTAAGTCAGGTATTTAAATGTATTGTGAGCAACTGTGATAATGCAATTTGCAACAAATCTTTAAATATTCAATTCCCTATATCAAGAAATTCAACAACTCCATAAATCAAATAATAAAAAAAATGCCGCTACACTTCTTCAAGCATAACGGCATTACATCATGTAAAGATAAAAAAAGTGATTTATACGTACTTAGCGAAATATTTTTTTAGGAAGTTTATGATGTCTTGTACAGCTTCGTCTATGAGTTCTTGCTCCACATTGAATGGTTGTCCATCGGCATATCTTGGTGCGGTACCGTTGCTATCAGGACTACCGTGATCAGCATCTATAGACTTACGCCATTTATCAGCATGGTAACGCCATTCATTTTCATCAACTAATGATGGCGCATCAAACCAAACATTCCACGCCAAAGTATTGCCTATTTGCAACATATTGCCAGAAGCAAGATTGAACGCATTCATGACTAGGTGATTAAATTCATCAACTACAGGATGTGGATTAACATCTATAGGGCCTATTTCTACTTCTACATTGGCATGACTCCATGACTCTTGACTATGGTCTGTAAAAGATGGATTGGTATCTGGCATAAAAAGGCCATCGCGTATACTGATAATGCGTTGTGTTTGTTGTGCAGTTTTAAAGGTGTTGATTTGGATGGCTCTAGCCTTTTCAGAAGGAAAGTCAAGCGCTTGAAGGTCAAATAATGCCCACAATAGACGGACGGTAGGGGATTGTTTAGCACTAGGACTAAACCATATTTTGGGTTTGACGATCATGTCTACAGCCATAGATTTGTTGGTTTCGTCTACCCATCCTTTTTGACCAGTCACGGTTACCTCTACATTCATGGCACCCAAGCCCTTGATAAATGTGCCTTGTTGCGGACATATAATAGACCAAGATTGCCCGATGTCATCGTATCCGACCCTAGAGATGTCCGGTGCAAACATTTGATAACATCTTTTGGGGTTTGGTTGATCTTTTTGGGTTTCCCAAGAAAACTCAGGCCACAATGCACGCTGCTGACGTGTGATTTTGCCTATATTGTCTAGATTGCCTGTCAGTGATAGTGCATCAAGGTTTACATTAGGATAGTTCATTTCTGGATGTTGGGATAGAAATCCACCTTTCCATCCCGGTGCAGGCACTTTGTTTGGTAATATGTCCATTAGATTGTTATTATTTTCTGCAAAATTAGCCACAACTGTTTTGTCATAAAAGCGTATAAACACGCAGCAAAAATTCAGGTATTTATACGTATTAAGAGCTACTGCTATAATACAAATCTTATCAAATCTGCAAGTATGTAATTCCGCAATTTTGAAAATCAGATAATTCACCATTTATAGTATCAGTATGGCAATTTTACTTATTTTAACCATCTAAATTGACATCCCAAAAAAGTATATTAAGTTAACCCAAATTATTTTTTTTAAAAAAAAGTTATTTTCCTGCAACGTTTTGCTTTCATCAAGCTTATAGTAGCACATGATCGATCTTGATAATTAAACAATCATTTTTTTACCATTTAACATTTTGACGAACATGCGAACACTTACCATATTTAGCTTTCTTTTTATATTGATAATGACATCATGTCGTAAGGAATCATTAACTGTAATAGATGAAATGGAGACTGAAGATCCCCAACCCATTGATGGCGCATTTTTTAAAGGCGTAGTGACTTCTAGGACAGGTGTGGTTTCAGATGCTGTTGTAGAAATATATCAACACGAAAAATTAATTGATATAGTTAATACGGATGCTAATGGCGCTTTTAACACCTTAGGTATAGACTTAGATACCATGTCACATATAACATTTGCTGTCAAACATACAGACTTTAATATTCGCGCCAAGAGAGTTTCGGGTAATAGCAAAAAACAAGATTTGGGTAAGATAAGTCTATCAAAAGATCAAATATACCCAACAGAACAAACTTACTTAAATAATCCTGGCAGTGATGAACTTGTTGTGGTGTCAGGGTATGTTAATAATACTAGTGGACTGCCAGCCTTAGCTGATGTATTGATCATTTATGATATCACCGAAGTGGCACCCTTTACCTACGAAGTAGAAGGCGATGGGGTAAGTACTGATGAAAACGGATATTATGAGTTTTTACTGCCCAAAAATCAAGAATTCTTTTATTATGTGCAACAATCACTATGTACTCCCAAGATATTAACGACTGATCAAGAACGCATATTTGGCGGAGCCTTTCCTGTTGAAAAAATAGGCCCATTTCAATCAAATATAACGCTGCCCACATTAAATAATGCACAAACCAATGTCATTGGCATCGAAGAACAAGAAGTTGGTTTTATTGCATTTGGCCTACAATGTGATGGGAATAATGTAAAAAATGGCAAGTTAGAAGGTCGCCTTACTAAAGGAAGTCAGACTTTTAATATCAACATGGCAGCTGTGAGCGGCTTCTTCTTTTATGGTCAGACTTTTTGTATCAAACAAGAAAATCTCAATGCAACCTGGAAACTCGAATTCACCATTACTGATTTTGAAAATGTACAGAAATCAGTTCCATACAGTTTTGACATAACCACTGCAACGCAAGAGTTGGGTTTTCTGTCCGTTTGCAATGAGACACTAACCGAAAAGCCATTTGTGTATTGGTCTGTGGGTGCCACTCCTTATTATTACGAAGTAAATGAGGGTGTCATCGATAATACTGGTACTTTGATTTCATCTGCTGCAACATCCACATCTAGTGGGAATCTAAATTTTACTATACCTGGATACACTTCTGGCAATAACAAAATCAAGAATTTTACTTTCAATGGTAACCTAGTAGGCCAATTTTACAGCTTTGCACAAAAGCCTTCGGATGATCTAACGATCACCTACCTGCCGACTACTGACCCAAAGATCGTTAAAGGTAAATTTACTGGGGACCTGAACAATACTTCTACCAATGTATCCTTTCCAGTAAACGGTGTATTTTTAGTAAAACTCCCATAATCAGATTCAGACTATGTTACCTATTCAGCAAATCATCCATGAGTGCATCAAAGGAGATCGAGCAGCGCAGAAACAATTGTACTATGCATTGGTGGATGATTTACTGATGGTAGCCCATAGATATACACGAGATGTTAATTTTGCACATGATGTGGTTCAAAACACATTTATCAGAATCTACAGCAATCTGTCGATGTATCAGCCTGAGATCGCTTCATTACATACTTGGGCCAAAAAGATATGTGTGTACGAAGCAATCGCTTTTCTGAGAAAAAACCAAAAACATACAGTAAACGTCAGTATAGAAGATGTGCTAATACCTTTTAAAACGGATTATAACCATGAAAATGAAACGGTAGAAACGTTAACTGCCAAAATACAAGCACTACCTGATGAACATAGGATGATCTTAAATCTTTATTTTTTTGAAGAAATGTCTCATAAGGAAATAGCGGCTTTATTGCAAATCCAAGAATCATCTTCTCGATCGAGATTGTCAAGGGCAAAAGACCAACTAAGAATCAACTGGAAAGCTGCATTTTTCTTTTTATTAATAAAAACATGGATTTATGGATCATAAATTTGTTAAAGTCAAAAAGGCTCTTACGCCAATACTACCTCTTCATACAGATAAAGAAGCATTGTGGGATGCAATAGAGCAGGAATTGGATAAAGATAAAAAAAGAAAAAAGCCAATAGTTCTATTTATAATTTTGTTGGGCTTAGGTCTTGCATTTGCAGGTGTTACGCTTGCTTACCAGCATAAACAGACGCTTCAAAAAAGTCAAAACATTGCCATAAATCATCAAAATGAACAACATAAATCTCAAAATGGAGATTCACTTGTCATAGCAGGTTCTGCTTCAACATTAGAGAAAATGCCCTTAGGCAAATCATCTACAATATCATCAAAAAACAATATTGTCAAAGCATCTGACACTTATAATGAAAAGTCCATTTCATCTATCCATAAGACTGAAAAAAATACATCTATGAATTTTAATCAGACACCTGTACAAAATGTTTTTTCTGACAACCTGAAACCTATTCTTATTCACAGTGAAACAAAAATTGATACCAAGGATAATCTACAAAATGAAGCATCAATATCAACTGGTTCTTTGACATTTATTTCAGATGATATTGCAATTAAAAATGAAAAAAATGATTCAGATGCTAATGAAAGAATAAACTTAAACAATATTCCTTTAATACCCATTCTTAGATATACAGTAGTACATAGAACTACATTAGCGAAAAATAATTTAGAAAGAATACCACAGTCGAGCAAAGTTAATCTTAATGTACCTTCAAAAATATGGGAGTTACATGTGTCCTCAGGTATTCATGTTTGGAATAAATTTGATGAAACTTTTACACCTGAATTACAAAACATAAGTCAGAAAAGGAAGGCCATTTCTACACCTAAGGAAAGCATTATGGCGACAGTTATGGTAAAAAAGGAAATATTACCCAATTGGTACATCGGAATGGGATTACAATATAATCAGCTGACGGAGATTATACAAGCAGAAGATATCAGTGTGACCACAAAAGAAATAAAATCGGACAGTGCTTTTTATTATCAAGGTGTGAGCGGAGTGGATTATTTTCCGGGCAATTTAAAACAGACGCAACGAACAGGCTTTTTAATTTACTCACCCAATTATATACGAAGATGGAATTTTCCTTTAGAGCTTAGTTACAGATATAAATTAGGTCGTTTGCAAATAGTGCCATCAATATCTATGTTATACAATGTCTCACAAAGATATGAAGGAATAACCATAGGAATGGATGATATTTTTATTTACAAAAACAAAGAAGCTTTTGCAAATATATATAAATCTTCGGGCATTGTATCTTGGTCATTTGCCATCGATGCTGAATGGTTTATTTCGAATAGCACAGCCATAAAAATGGGTGTGATAAACCAAAATGATCTTAGTTCAGCTTTACTAACTGAAACTTTAATTAGCGAAAAGTATCGACAACTAGGTGTAAGAATCGGTTTAGTCAAGACGTTTTTAATGGATGATTAAACAAGGTAGTAGGTGATATATAAAAAATCGAAAGAGTAGGACATTAAGTTACTTACTATGTTGATATATATAATATATCATTATGTATATACTTATGTATATCATTATGTTGAAATTATTATCTAAATATAAAATAGCGATAAACCATCAAATTAAAACTAAATGATGATAGCTAAAAAGCAACACGAGTGCCGAAATTCTAAGATTTTACAACTTTGAAATTTGGCAGTTCAGACATATTACAAATCAAGAAATTCAAAAAATCTAGCATCTGTCGTCCAACAATGAAGCATTAAATATTGATTGTAATCTAGTCATCTTTTTAGAATATTTAAAAAATATCTAACTGCTTATTCTAACAAATTATATATTACATTTGCGTGGTAATAAGTGTAAAACATTATGTTGGTTGTATTTAGGTTTTTAGTTTGTTGTTTTTTTGTGTTTGCATATGGAAATATGATTGGTCAAACAAAAAAAGTATTGATCATAGGAATTGATGGTTGTAGGCCTGATGCACTAGTACAAGCCAATACGCCTAATATCGATGCACTCCTAGATAACTCCATATACAGTCTTCATGCGCTCAATGATGATATTACCATTTCAGGTCCAGGTTGGTCAGCTATGATGACAGGTGTGTGGTCTGCAAAACATGGTATAACCGATAATTCATTTTCTGGCAGCAATCTTGCACAATATCCACATTTTTTTAAAAGAGTGGAGGACTTTAACTTTGCACTACAAACTGAATCAATCAGCCAATGGGGTCCAATAAATAACCAAATTGTACTCAATCACGCAGACTATAAAGTGAATGCAGCGAATGAAATGAGTGTTACATTGGAAGCAGTAAACAGACTGACAAACCATAATCCCGATATATTATTTCTCCATTATGATGATGTAGACCATGCTGGTCACGGGTCAGGTTTTTCGCCAACTAATCCAGTTTACATTACAGCTATTGAAGAGGTAGATCAAAACATAGGTATGGTGCTCGATGCACTTTATGACAGACCTACTTATGATAATGAAAACTGGTTAATACTTATCTCTACTGATCATGGTGGTAATGGCACATCACATGGTGGCACCTCTATTGGAGAGGAAACGATTTTTTATATTGCCCACAACAAGTCATTTACCAAGACACAGATACTCCCTGATAGTATCATTATTCCTATCACGAGTTGTATATCTCAGACAAAATATCTCGATTTTGATGGGGATAGCGATATGGTGACCATACCTAATATACCTGCTTATAATTTTGGTACAGATACTGATTTTACTATGGAGTGTCGAGTAAGGACTGCCTCGGCTGGTGACGTAGCTATCATGGGCAATAAAAACTGGGCAAGTGGTAATAACGACGGTTTTGTAATGTCATTTAAATTTCCTTCAGGTCCTGAATGGAAGGTAAATGTAGGTGATGGCAGTAGCAGACGCGATATCAACACAGGTGGTGCAATTGCCAACAATGAGTGGCATCATTTGGCAGCTACATTTGATAGAGATGGTACGATCACTATATATGAAGACGGTGTGGTGAAAGGAAGTACAAGTATGGTGGGCATTGGAGACATCACAAATAATGGACCGATAACTATTGGAGCAGATATCCTAGGCAATCTAGATTATACAGGTATAGTACAAGAAGTAAGATTGTGGAATAAGGTGATCACACAATCCGTTTTAGATCAATGGAAATGTACACCGCTGACAACAAGTCATCCAGACTATAGCAGGTTGATAGGGCATTGGCCACTCAATGAATCAGCAGGTACAATAGCGAATGACCTATCTGTAAATAATAATGACGGGGTAATCATCGCGCCTGATTGGCAAAGTGGAGATACTACCTTGATTTATACCCATACACCACGTATCGTAGATGTGGCTGTGACAGCTTTAGATTGGTTATGTATAGATACTATGAGTATGTGGGGACTTGATGGTAAATCTAGAATTAACACAAAATCCACCGTGAAACAGACGCTTGATAATCTGCCTGGTAGTCTTAGATTGGCGATACAGTCTTCTTGTCCAAATGATACGATATTTTTCGAGCCTACAACTGACAATATATTTCAAAATGTGAATAATGGAGAAATTTCAATCCCTTATAATCTTTTTATTCAAGGCAATGGTATGAGTCAAACAAAACTCAGTGCTGCTTTTGCTAATAGATTGTTTTATATACCTACAGGCATTTCATTACATTTGTTAGACTTGCGTATAAGTGAAGGGAACTCAGCAGTAAATGGCGGTGCTTTTTACAACCAAGGGGACATCTTTCTCAAAAATATCCTCTTACAAAATAATAAAGAAGGCGCTACCTTTAAAGCCATGACCAATCATGGCAATATTACCATTGAAAACTTGGTAGAAATAAAAGAATAAGGTAAATGAAGTAACAAATTCATATCAGTAAATCAAGTAAATAAGTATACTGTAAGGTTTTGACTAAAGCATATAGAACTGTTCCTTATCTTTAATAAGTGAAGACCTTTATTATCTTTTCAATTTTCGATTGCAATCATTTCAAGAAATAAAATGTAACACATAATTTCAGCTTTGCTGTTCATTAAATCAAGCCATAAATAATGCGAAGCTTACGCAACTTAGTCAAATTATAAAATCAAATATTCTAACAAAATCATCAATTCAGCAAATAACCATTTTTACACATGGTTTATATTTTTATAAATGGCACAACATATGTCCTATCCATTTGCTGGTTGAAAGCCTTAATGAAATAATTTCCTTTGATTAGATTATGTGCATCAATTTTATAACTACTATTTAATTCGCCTTTTAATAATAACATACCTGTCGAATTGTATATTTGGTATTGTACTACATCAGACGGAGATACATCAAGCAGTTGTAAAATGATCTCAGCCTCTACAGGGTTGGGAAAGATAGACAACCTATAAGTTTGTTCTGTTTCAGTAGAACTGATAGGAACTAAGGAATAAATATCGACAATGTCTGTAATGTCTTCTTCATCAGATCTACCTCCTGCAAAATAGACGTTTTTATTAGCTCCGATGACAGTCATATATGATCTTCCTGTAGGTAGTTTTAGTGTAGACCATTGTTTATTTGAAAAATCATAAACATCAACTAAATCAATAAATTGGTCAGCAGCTCCAAAAACTTGCCCACCAGCTACAAACATTTTTTCATCATGAATGGCTACGGACATATCAAATCTGTTGCCTCTTGATAAACTATCTAACTCCCATTTCATGGTTTGCTCATCGTAAATTTCTATGGTTTTGTAATAATTATAATCACCATCTTGACCACCAATAAAATAAGCTTTATTATCATGAGTCTTACCTAATAAACCATATCTTATATTTGACATTGAATCCTGTGTCCATTGGTTAATTCTAATATCAAAAATACTTACTTCTTTATATTCGTCACCATAATAATTTCCACCTGCTATCAATAATTGGTTGGTAAGTGCCAATACTGCATAATTATCTCTTGGTAGAGACGGTTCTCTTTTGATAGGAATTTTAAAATATGTCCATTTATCATTTTTAGTATCATAAACGTCTAAGTTGTCATATGATACCATATACAATTTACTTTCAAGGGAAGCCATTAAATCACTTGTTACATTCGGTTTTGTAATGGTACGCAATGAATTTCCTTCTTCATCCAAAATCTCTAAGACTTTCGAGTCTACAGCGTTATTTGACCCTCCACTTACATATATTTTACCATCTATGACAATACATTCTGGTCTGCTTTTGGATGATTTTAATTGTTTGACTGTCCATGTATTTGTACTTAAGTCTAGGATGTCAATTGTTTTGGTCGGGTTATTGTTTTTATCTCTGCCAGCTATAAAAAACAACTTTTCATTTACCTGACAACTGCATATATTATTACGTTTTGATGATAGTTTTTGGCTAGTCCATTGACCAAAGATAGTTCCAAAAGTCATCATGTTAAAAGAAAAAGCTAAAAGAAAATAACGTAGGTGCATGGGAAAACTGTTGTAATAATGTAAATAACTTTGACAATCAGTTATTAGGATTATTAAGGATAAAAATTTAAAAAAATTCAAATCGAATTTTCTAAAATTACATGATCACCAAATTCCCAATAAACTCATTTTTTGTTGCACACAATGTTACGCATTTATTTTAGAATTATGCAGATTACTATTATTTTTTTTAAAAAATATAAAACAACTCACCCATTTACGATTTTAAATGACAACAAAACTTTCATTTATTCTCAAATAATTCATTTGGAATTACTCTTACTTTTATGAAATTTGTAAAAGTAAAAGTCAACAAAATTATAAAATTAAATCATAAATTGTCTTACATTTTATGATCATTTTAAGCTCACCATCATCTTGTGAAAATAAAAAGAATCAC
Organism: Saprospiraceae bacterium; assembly: GCA_035299145.1. Taxonomy (GTDB): domain Bacteria; phylum Bacteroidota; class Bacteroidia; order Chitinophagales; family Saprospiraceae; genus OLB9. The sequence continues at coordinate 615,774 of DATGWZ010000010.1, read as the reverse complement.
AACGTTCAAAAGCTAATGTATCCTGCTTTAATAATTTCAGTAAATCCATCAGTTAAATCATTCCACCATCATCATAAAATCACCAACTTACCCCTGAACACTTCACTGTTTTCGGTCTCTAAAACTACAAAATAAAAACCTACACCTAAATGAGCTACAGAGACTTTATTTGTTTGGATTGGTTGGTCTAATACAATCTGTCCGGCGGCATTCATTATTTTACAATTTACTTGAGATAATTCGCTTAGCCCTTTAAACTGAATTTCAGCTTTAGTCGGATTAGGATAGATGTCAAATTCAAGTTTTGGGTCATGAGTAAGTTGAGAAGTACCTTCTAATTGAATACCACAAGCGTAGCTACTTCCTCCATTTACCAATGCATCTGACAGACAATTTAAGTAACATTCTAGATTGGTATATCCTGCCACACCATAAATATCATTTGATAGGCTCGTCCCATTATGGTCTTGCGAATGGATATCTAATCCTTGCATCATCTCCCAATAATCTGGCATACCATCATCATCACTATCGATAGGCGCTTGTTTTTCATTGGTAATCGTAAAAGCATCGTTATAATGGTCTTCATCAATGGTCAAAGGATCTATGATGTCATCCCTGATATTGCCCATAAGTCTCATGTCCATTTCATCTCTCGGGAAAGCACCAACTGATGTTGACAATACACTTGCAAGTGTTTCTGTTGTGATGTAAGAGATGGCTGGGAATGTATGTCTTGTTGCTAATAAATTGGCAACGCCAAAGTTTGTATTGGGATGTCCTTGGTTAAAATCATTACAACAATAAAAAAGCTCGTAATCGCTATATTCATCATAAAGATTCATCTTATTCCCTTCAAAAAATAAATTGTTTCCTTCAAAATTTAATAAGTCGAAATGATACATACCATTTGTGTATGTTGGTGATGCGTGATAAAAGTTATTGATAGCATTCAGATTTAAATTAAAATGACCATTAGGTGTAGGACCTTCATACCACAACTCTATCCTTGGGTCCCATGCAAGATTATTGGACAGCTCAATGTTAATGGTTTTTCCATCACAGTATGGCGATTCACAACTTATTTCTGGCATCCTACCGCCGATTCTATTCCATACATTATGGTGGATAGACAAGCTATCGAGACTACTTTGAGCAGATGAATAATTGATCAACATACCTCCCAAATAACTATGTCCTCCCAGTGTTTCTGCAAGCAAACATTTTTGTATGGACAGCAAAGAAGATCGCGAAATATCTACCGCTTCATCACTCGCATGTGCAAAAGAGCAATGATCAATAATGGCACGACGTATGCCACCCAAAGTTATGCCATCTTCTGCTAACCAATGTGGCGTCGGATATTGTTCAGTATCTCCTATTCTAGATCGTAAATGTCTGATGATGATATTTTCACTGGAAATTTGTTCTTCATTATAACTCAAAAATCCCCTAACAATAATGCCATCGGGTGACGTCTGTCCTGCAATGGTAAAATCACCATGTCCAGGAGGTACTTCTACTGTTGTAGGGATCACACCACTAACTTTGAATAGTATATATCTAGGACCACTTTCATTAAGTGCAGCTTGGAGTGAACCAAGGCCATCCGCATTTAAATTAGTCACATAAATCACTCGACCACCTCTACCACCACTTGCCGTAGCACCGAATCCTTCTGCACCTGGGAAGGCAGGAACTTGTCCATAAAGCGAACTCATTGCATTGGTCATAACCAGTATAAAAATCCAAATTTGTATTCTGAACATATATTTTTATTTGAAGGCAAAATTCTGACATTTAGTCGTACTATTCTGTTAATTTTGCGACTGATTATCCTAAATATGCGACAGTTTTATCTTGTTACTTTGCTAATTTGTGCTTTGTTTGCGCCTTTGTGGGCACAACAAGATATAACGATACCTTATACACCTGTTCCTATGTCTATCGATGGTCATCTAGACGAATGGACATTGCCATTAGAAATAAAACATACATCTAGACCAGCTTACCGCAATCAAGTGGCGTGCTGTTTATATTGGGATTCAGAACATTTATATGCTGCTTTTAAAGTATCGGATAGTCAACTTTGTGTCAATGCTACAGGCGATAATAATGCTAGATTATACCTAAATGATGCAGTAGAAATTTATATAGATGGCAAAAATGATAGTCAGGACAAAATGGATCTGAATGACTATCAGCTTCTCATCAGTTTAACAGGCGAAAAAACAGTTTTCAAAGGAGATAAACAACAAATTCAGCATGGTAGTCATGTACCCAAAGATCACGAAGGAACAAATATCGTTGTACAAACAAAATCCAACATTATCGGAACTATCAACGATACCACTGATCTCGATAGCGAATACAGCTTAGAAATAGCAGTACCGTGGAGCGCAATAGGTATCATACCGAAAGAAGGATTTGAATTTAGAATAGATTTGTGCAATAATGACATAGATACCACGGCAGACATGACATCGTGGGCTGACACGTATCATCCACCTTCTATGAACTTTATTAATCTTAATGGCAAATCAGATTTCGGTTTTCCCAATGATTGGCATTCTGTTCGTCTTATAGGAGCACCTGACTGGAAATATTCATTATTAACGACTTACCAATCTTCTTCTATTGTTTTGAAATTAGGCTTAGGTGTTTTGGTATTATCTTTATTTGGTGGACTTTGGTATCAAAATAGCAAACTCCGTTTTTACAGAAATTTCCCGCAGAAAAAACAGGATTTAGCATCTTCTGAAATTGTAGAAACTGAAACTAATTTTGCAGAAAATAAACCTAAAGAACCAACAATATCAACAGAAATCACTCAATTAAAAAGTTATATCCATCAGCACATAGACGAAGACATTCCTGTAGAGCGATTAGCTGCTGAAATAAATGTCAGTGTAAGACAATTGCAACGGATTTTCAAAGCTGAACTAGACATGTCTCCAAAACAATATACAACCATCTTGAAGCTAGAAAAAGCAGCATCACTGCTCCAGAATGGGCAGTGGACTATTTCAGAAGTAGCATTTAAATGTGGTTTTGCAGATCCGTCTTATTTCGGTGCAGTATTTAAAAAGTACTTTGGTAAAACGCCGGCAGAGTATAAAAAGGAAGTTGGGTAACATAATTTTAAATCAATAATTAATGACAGATATATTAACATTAGTGTACCAAAATGGCGGATTTGATGAGCAAGAAATGGTCCAAATAAAAAATGCTCATTATGCAGTCAGATTTAAAAAAGGTGAAAATATCTTATCATTTGGTGGCATTTCAGATGGATATTATATTGTCAAGGAAGGAATTCTAAGGTCATATGTCATTGATTTTAATCAAGAAGAAATGACCACTGAATTTTATTGTCAAGGAGACATAGTGATAGAAGTGGTATCACTTTTTCAACAAAAATCAAGCGAAAGTTGTATCCAAGCGCTATCGGAAGTAGTATTGTACAAAATACCTTTTCCAGTATTCCAACAGTTATTTCTATCACTTAAGGGATTCAGCGATTGGGGTAGAAATTGGATGACAGAAGAACTTTTCAAACTCAAACAAAGGCACATACACATGATTACTCAAACTGCCGCTGAGAGATATCTCAAACTTGGTGAAGAAAAACCTGACATCATTCAAAAAGCGCCTCTCAAACATATCGCTTCACATCTAGGTATCAAAAATACATCTCTCAGCAGATTAAGAAGAGATTCCATAAAGAAAAGGTAAAAGTAGTGTTCAAAATCAATAGAAATAAAAATATAATCTAAACTTGACTTATGTCAATTGCAAATGTACCACTATTGATTAATTTTGTGTTCACAAAAATTAAAATATTATGAGCAATCCAGTAGTTTGGTTTGAGATCGCAGCCACGGATCTCGAGAGAGCAAAAAAGTTTTATAGCGAAGTGTTTCAATTAGAAATGCAGTACGTCGATATGCCAGATTCACCTATGTATATGATGGGGTCAAGTGCAGAAGGGATAGCAGGTGCGAGTGGCGCCTTGGTAAAATCTGCTGATAATATACCGTCAACATCAGGTACGATTGTTTATTTTTATTGTGATGATGTTGCAGTGGAAGCATCAAGAGTCGAAGCAGCAGGAGGTAATCTAATCGTACCGAAGACTAGCTTGGGAGAGTTTGGTTTTATGGCAATGTTTATAGATACTGAGGGCAATAAAGTAGGCATGCATTCAATGTCCTAGAAAATTAAAAAAAAATACCACCAATCCGTTGATTTTAATTAATTATGAATCAATGGATTGGTGGATTATTTAAATGTGATAACTTTTTCAATTGACTTTAATAACTACAAAATTTCATTTTGCAATTAATTGATGATAACGATAAATGATTATTAAATTCTTTGTGCATCAAGGATTTAATTTCACTTCAGCAACTTCTTTTCCAAATCTTCCAAGCTTACACCTTTGGTTTCAGGCATCATAAACATGGTGAAAAGCAATTGTAAAAACATCATAAATCCAAAGAATGCAAACAAAGGCCATGGATTGTCTCCAAGCATACTGATCACGGGGAGTGTAAAAGCGGTGATTAATGCTGCAAAAATCCAATGTATGCCCGTACCCCAAGCTTGACCGAATGCACGCATACTATTGGGAAATATCTCAGAGATAAATACCCATATCACTGCTCCTTGACCGACAGCATGTGCAGCTATAAATCCAAAAACAAAGACGACAACCACTGTCCCGCCCGCATTCGTCATAAATGCCCACGCTATCACAGATAAGGTTATTATGTAACCTATCGATCCTATGATCATCAGTTTTTTACGCCCCATTCTGTCTATCAAATAAACACCAAGTATAGTAAATACTAAATTAGTAATGCCGATGCCGATGGAAGAGAGTAGGGCAGTACTCGCACCAAGACCAGCCATCTCAAAGATCCTTGGCGCGTAATATAGGACAAAGTTGATACCAGATACTTGATTAAAAAATGCTAATAGAAAGGCTAGCAAAATGGGGAGACTATATTTTTTGGTAAAGAATTTTTCAGCTCTAGCTCCTGCTTTTTCGGAAGATTTTATGTCTTGCATGAGTGCACTTATATCTTCACCAGGATTAAGTTTGGCTAAAATATCAGCAGCACTTTTTTCGTCATGTTTGTGGAGAAGTAACCAACGTGGACTTTCAGATACTTTCAAAATCATGATACAAAATATCAAAGCAGGAAGCGCTTCTAATCCTAACATTAGTCTCCACTGACCAACTCCAAGAAACTCACCAATTAAATAATTTGATAGAAAAGCTACTAAGATTCCTAACACGATATTAAATTGATATGCGGCTACTAATTTGCCACGATTTTTGGCAGGCGCAATTTCTGAAATATAAATAGGAGCTGCTACAGACGACGCTCCTACACCAAGTCCACCAATGAATCGGAATATAGAAAATGAGTAAGGATCCCAAGCGAGTCCAGAACCTACTGCAGATACAAGATATAAAACACCAATCCAAAACAGCGTATTTTTTCTACCATATTTTTCAGTAGGATATCCACCAAAAAGTGCTCCAATCACCGTTCCCCAAAGTGCCATAGACATAATAAACCATGAATGAAAAGCAGGAGAAGTATTCCAAAGTTGTTGTATAGGTTGGTCTGCACCCGAAATGACTGCAGTATCAAATCCGAAAAGGAATCCTGAAACTGCAACGGTGATGGTCCAAATGAGTAAGTTGTTTTTGGTAGGCATATCTTGGCTTTGTTTTGAATTTAAAAGCAAAGAAAGTTAAATATTTTGTTATTGCAATTATTTATAGGTATTTAAATGTAGCAAAAGCTTCTAGCTTTTGAATTTTATAATTTAGGACTTGCAAACTTGTTTGCGAAAATATCGTTTCCGCTAAATGTGGCAAAAGCTTCCAGCTTTTGAAAAACTTACATTGTCGAATAAAAAACGCCAAACACAAACTCTTAAGCTAAGTTTGCACTAATAAAAGCTTAGCGTCATCGCTAAGCTAAAGTTAGTTAAAGCTTCCAACTTTTGAAGAAATTTAAACATCAAGCCAACGCACCACCTTCAGAAGTTGCTCGATACTTTTCTATTTGCTTATGCATCACCCTAAACCACAACGGTGGTATCAGCGACAAAAGCATCATACCAGGATATCCTGTAGGCATTTGTGGACTTTCGTCAAAATGTCTTAATATCTGATATTTCCTATTGGCCAAATAATGATGATCTGAATGACGAGTTACTTCTAATAATAGAATCCTACCGAGAGAATGATTAGAATTCCATGAATGAATAGGGAGCGTTCTTTCGTATCTGCCATCCGCTATTTGTTTTCGTCGAAGTCCATAATGTTCGATATAATTGACTGTTTCTAAAAGAAGAAAGCCTATTGTTGCACCACCAAAATAAAACAATAAAACTTGCAAATCAAAAATTAAGAAGATGACTGCCAAAATCAATAATTGTATAATTTGGAATCTTAGCATTTCATTATGTAAACTCCAAAATCCTTGTTTGTTGGCCGCCAATCTTTTTCCTTCTAAATGCCACGCAGACAGCCAACTATCTCTGATGGATCGTACGAAAAATCCATATACAGTTTCCCCATATCTTGCTGATGCAGGGTCTTCATCTGTAGATACATTTTTGTGGTGTCCACGATTGTGTTCTATAAAAAAATGCATGTATTGTGTGGTAGCAAGTAGAATTTTGCTCATCATTTGTTCATACCAAGAACTGCGGTGACCCAGTTCATGTGCTGCATTGATACCTAGAGCGCCGCAAGACATACCATAAGCTGTCATCAAGCCAATTTTCTCCCACAATAACAAAGAATCATCATCCACGCTGTATAAAAAATAGATAAGCAATGCCACTTGTACAGGCACAAGGCTATAAAGAAGCAAGTCATACCATCTATCGTGAATGGCTAAGGATTCTTCTATTTCATTCATATTCTGCTCCGTACCACTGAAAAAAAGTTCAAGAAATGGTATCAACCCAAAAACATAGATTATAGCAATATAACTGTATATCCCGCCTAAATACATAGATACAAACACTAGTATCGGTGTCACGTACACAAAGAAATATTTTAGAAGATGTTTGTTCATTTTTAGTGATTTACAACTAAAGATATTGTTTTTGTTTGACCTTTTTCGCTTGAGATATTTAAGAAATAATTGCCATTGGTAAGCATCTCAGCATTAAAAGAAAATACATTATAACCTGCTTTTACCCTGTCTTCATAAAGTATTTTAACTAATTTTCCTTGTGTATCGTACAATCTGAAATTCAGTTTTTGCGTCTTTTCTGTATTAAATTCTAAAGTGATTTTACCATTAGAAACAGGATTTGGATATAACTTAGCATTCGAGATAAGCGACACATCATTTGTTCCAACTTGACCTACCTGAATGTAACCAGTTTTAATAGCAGTATTTTCGCCAAGTTCATTGGTCACTTTAAGAGATACTTCATATAATCCATCTTGGTTATAGACGACCATAGGGTTTTTCTGTGATGACGTGGATGGATTACCACCTACAAAAGTCCATTCTCTTTCTCTAGGTCCACCTGAAGAAAGATCATTAAATGTGACAGATTCGCCAGCCATAAGATTGGTTTTGTCTGATGAAAAATCAGCTATAGGAACCGATCTATTTAATACAGTGATATATTTTGTTTTTGTTTTTGTGTTGCTTCCAGCGATATTACTTACGGTTAATGATGCTACAAAAGATCCAGCAGTATTATATCTAATAACTGGATTTTTTAACGTGCTAGTCATTGGGCTACCTGCCTGAAAAGTCCATTTATGATTAACTACATTGTCAGAACTCAGACTTGTGTATCTAGCAGTATCATTTCTATATATTGTATCAATATCCACTGTAAACTCAGCGACAGGAAGCGCTACAGGGTCTTGGATATGTATAAAATCTATCTTTGTCAATGTATCTTTACCCAGTTCGTTTTGTACAACCAAGGTGACATCATAAGAACCATCAGCAGGGAATACTACTTTTGGGTTTTGACCTGTAGAAGTCGCAGGTACACCACCTTCGAAAGTCCAAGACCATGCGGTAGGATTCTTTTGTGTTAAATCGGTAAAAGTGATTTCAGTATTTTTGGCAACTGTGGTTTTATCTGCAACAAACTCAGCCATAGTTTTTGTGCTAAATTCATCTTCATTAACATATTGACCCAGCCAAGTACCATAACTTCCACCTTCACCATAGCAGCCTGTTACCCATGTCTCCACACGGCCATTTATAAATCTTCTGCATGAAGTCGTATAGTCGCCCCATCGCTCATTATTGTCACTCAAAACATTTACAGGACTAGATCCATCTTTTAGCCTGACAGGATCGCTCCACATAAACGCTGCACCTGTACCGTGACATGCTCTTTGTTCCTGTCCAGGTAATAAATCGATGCCTGATACCAAATAGTTGACTAGAATTTCAGCATCTTCTTCATTTTTTCCATAAGCCGAAAAAGAAGGGAATGCATAATCTAATCCCACATTTGTCAATACATCTGCTTCAAAACTAACATTTGCCACATCCATTCTTCCATACAACAATCCCACGTCACCATTAGGTGTATTGACATGTCCGCCCATGTGGATGGTGCCATTGTGGTAAAGTGCCGACCAAATACGACTGTCAAAAGTATTTAACACATTAGGACTGTTTTTCTGGCGTCCATCAGGCGCTAATTGAGTAGCCAATCCTTTGGTTTGTAATGAAATAAGTGAAGGGTCATCACTTAACGATCCTGTTGTGTAATAAAGATTATAAGTATCTCCACCGAGTGCTTCATTACTTACGAAATACATTCCTGGATCTGATAGATAGTCCCATGCAGAAGGTGTAGGTACAAGATTAAAAGAAGGTGCATTGTCTGCATTTTTAAGCTCGTTATAATATTTAAAGGTCAAATCTTGACCTGCAAAACCAGCTTTTTTATCTAACTGATAAAGAACAGAATATTGCCAGTCGCCTGGAGTATCTCGCATCAAGCCTGCAACATAAAGATCGTTTTTAGATACACCTACATTTGGATAATCAAACCATCTATTGTCTCCCGAAGGATTGCCATCTACCTTGTAATAATGCCACTCTCCATTAGGATCTTCAGTCTTTGAGAAGGCAATACATAATTGAGTCGTGGTAGGATCAGAACCATTCAAACACATAAAAATGAACTTATTTTGTTCTACATCGTAGATGACTCTAGGGTCATACATTCTTGTACCTAGATTAAGTAAGGTAAAAAAGTCTGAGAATGCTTTTTGATAAGTAATAGTGCCCGCAGGATTTGTAAATATGACATTGGTATTGATAGCAGACACAATAAAACCATTTCTAGAGACAGCCATAGAATTGTCCATAGGGACACTTTGGTCACGTGCATTACCTTTGAAATTTCTATTCAAAATAGGTGTATTTACAGCACTTCTTGGTGTGTTATTTATGTCATTCATACGATCTGGTACAGTAGACCTTACTTCATTAGCCATTGATTTTAGCTTCTTAAATTCTATCGTAGGCACTTGACTCGTATGATTGAATGAAGATAAATTACGGAGTACTACATTCCAATCACTTTCCATCAAACTAGGATTGCCTGTTGCTAATTTTTCAGCATTAAGCAATTCAGAACCTTTGTTGATGACCACTTGTCTATTTGTAAGATCAGGCAGTATCATTTTGGGAGTCTGAGCGACTAAGTATTGATAGGAAATGACTAGCAAAAAGGTTAATAATTGTTTGTACGACGACATATTAATTGTTTTAGGTTCTGAGAATTTGTGAAATACAAAGATAATATTTTCACTGAAAATGTAAAGTAAAATGAAATAGATTCTAATTAATTAATGGAGAAATTTAAATTAGTCGCGCTTAACGTCATTATATCGGATCGTTTTTTAAATATCTTTGTTGTAGTTTATGTCATTCATCTCTAAAAATTGAATTTTGAATATGATAACTCATACTGTTTCAAAAGATCTATTTTTTGATCTAGACCATATGCTGATAGAAGTATTGAATGGTCTTTCATTGTCTGAATGGGAACTTCCTACAGTTGCAGGAAAGTGGACTGTCAAAGACATAGCGGCACATCTTTTGGATGGAAATATTAGGTCATTGTCCATGCTTCGTGACCATTACCAAGGTGAAAGACCATCGAATATTCGGAACTATGGCGATTTAATCATTTTTTTGAATAAATTAAATGATGATTGGGTCACAGCTATGAGAAGAGTGAGCCCAAAACAAATCGTTGACATGCTTACTAATTCTGGTGCTGAATATTGTCGATACATTTCATCACTTGATGTGGATGAAGAATCAGTTTTTTCGGTAGCTTGGGCTGGTGAAGATCAGTCAATGAATGGTTTTCATATTGCTAGGGAATATACAGAAAAGTGGCATCATCAGCAACAAATTAGGTTGGCTGTAGGACAAGAAGCAGCTTTGTACGATAAAAAATTCTATTTACCATATTTAAATACATCAATGCAAGCAGTACCGCATTTTTATCGTGATGTCACTAGCGAAAAAGATGATGCCATCTTGATTGAAATATCTGAACTTATTAATGAAAAATGGATATTCATCTATGATGGAAAATCATGGCATTTGTCTAATAATCTGACCACAACTCCAACGACAAAAGTGAGCATTGATGCAACAATCGCATGGCGAATTATGACAAGTAGCAAACCTATAGAAAATGTGCGACACTATATAAACATAGAAGGTAATGAACGCTTGGGTGAAAAATTTCTGGAAGTGCGGGCTGTGATGGTTTGAAATACCTACCTTTGTTCTTTTGAATATTTTGTAACAAGAGTTGACTTAAAATATGGATATAGAAAATAAAAATAAAGACCTCATACTCAGAGAAAATCTTGCACTGCAACGAACGATACTTGCAAATCAAAGTACGTTTTTGTCTTTTTTGCGTACCTCTATGTATTTTTTGGTAGCAGGCCTTAGTGTTCATAACTTATTGGACATGAAGTCTAGTATTACTATTAGTTATGTTTTTTATGGTATATCTTTTGCTTTGTTAGTTTTCGGAGTGGTCAATTATATTCTAAATGATAAAAAAATCAAAGAAAATAGAATTCACGTGGGTGGTTACAAAACTGAGTATTTGAATAGTTAAATTTTATTTCTCATATACTCTAATCCCGCTAATCCTTGAAGCCCTCCTGTATGCACATGCACAATCGTAGTCCCTTGAGGGAAATAATCATCTTCAATCATTTTTAGCAGTCCAAACACGGCTTTTCCATTATACACATGATCTAGTGGTATGCCAGTCATAGATTCAAAATCACTTATGAATTGTATTAATTCGTCCGTCCATTTGCCATATCCACCAAAATGATACTCGTTTACCATATTTAGTTTTTCTTTGTTTTTGTAGCTAGTTAGAGATAAGATTTCTTCTTCTAGGTGGTCCGATTTTAGAGCAGAAAAACTTATGATTTGAGTAGGATAATTATTGTATGATAGCAATCCTGCTGTAGTACCACCCGTACCTGCTGATAGGGTGATGTAGTGTGGAGTTTTGGTTAATTGATAGTTAATTTCATCCCATATTTCGCTTACACCTTTTAATGCAAGTTGATTAGTGCCACCTTCGGGAATGACCAAAGCATCAGGATATTTTTGGATAATGTCTTGGATTTCTTTTGATGCTTCTTTATCTCTATATGCGGATCTTGACACAGGAATCAAAGTCATGTTTTTTTCCAAACAAAACTTCAATGTAGGATTTTGATGGTCTATTTCTCCCCTGATGATGCCTATGCTTTTGATACCCAAAAGTGCACAAGCGCCTGCTGCAGCATAAAGATGATTGGAAAAAGCGCCACCGAAAGTTATAATCGTTTGGATATTGTTTTGGAGTGCAAAATCTAGATTGTATTTCAGCTTTCGCCATTTATTGCCTGAAACCCATGGGTGGATCAGATCTTCACGTTTTATGTATAGATGGATGTTTTTTTCTATGGTCAATGGTAAATTTATGGATACCAAAGGACTCGGTAGCATAAGCTCTTTTTCTAGGTTCCACATGATTTTATTGGTGTTTGATGCGGATCAAAACGGATATCCCACTACCACTTTGAGAGTCAATGCTGATAGATCCATGCATATAGTTGATCCTAGATTTTATGTTTTCGAGACCCATGCCTTTTCTTACTAGATTTTCCTGGTCAAAGCCTACACCATCATCTTCGTATTGTATCACTAATTCGTCATCTTCCGTATTTATTTGGATAAGTATTTCGTTGGCATTAGCGTGTTTCAAACTATTATTGAGCAATTCTTGTATGACTCTATAGATAGACAAGGATATCATTTTGTCTATCTTTTCAGGCATTTCATAATATTGAAAGTAGATATCAGGATATGCTTCACCTTCAAATCTATTGATTAGATCTTTAATGGCAGGTATCAAACCCAAGTCTTGTAACGACCCGGGTTGCAGGTTTCTAGAGATGGTACGGACTTCTTCCACTGCAGTATCGAGTAGTTTGTAAGCTTGGTTATATTCCTTTAGATTGACCATGTTTTCTTGTTTTGATCGCACGTGGTCAAACTGTAATTTGATCGTACTCAACAATCCACCGAGACTGTCATGCAGGTCTTTGGCTATCCGTTCCCGTTCTATTTCCTGACCTTCTATCACCGAAATCATGGAGCTCATCTTTATACTATCTTCAAGTTCCCGGATTTTTTGGTGATTAATTTCTTCTGTTTGTTGGGTGATGATTTTTGCACTTGTGATTCGCTGGTCGTAGAATTTAATGATAAAATAGATCGATCCAAGTACTAAAATTAACCCAATCGCTAGGACGTACAATGTTTTACGTTGAGCTTTATTTTGTTGCTCTGCATTGAGTTTATCAATTTTTAGTATTTCTATACTTGATTGTTTGTCTTTAGAACCGTATTTTAAAGCTAGATTATTTATAGATTCTAGCCTTGTTTTATTCAGGATGCTATCATTGAGTTGTGTATACTTTAAAAGATAAGAATAACCTTGCGCATAATCCCCTACAATAGAATATACATTAGAAAGTTCTTTGTAGATAGCTTTACGGTTTTCGCTGTAAGGTAAGAACGGTAGTAGTATCTCACTTTTGTTTAAATATTTGATAGCTTTTGCGTAATCCTTTTTTAGTTTATTAATGTAGCCGATATGAAATAAGCTTTTAGCCACCATTTGCTGATTATTAATTGCAGTATTGATGGAAAAAACATCATAGGCTGTCACCAAGGCACTATCGAGATCAAAATTATTCTCAAAAGAAGCGATTTTTTCAAACAAGATATTTGTCAATAAAGTAGTATCCTTGACAATTTGATTAATAGCGACAGCTTTTTCTAAATAATCAAGGGACATTTCATAATCGCCTCGTCGTTTGTAAACTTTATTTATTTCAAAATATATATTGGCTAAGACGATTTGATTATTACTTTTTGAATGTACATCAGCTAAATTCAGAAGTATGGTAAGTGATTCATCTACAAAACCTGCTTGTAGGTATCTTTGTGCAAGATAAAAATTAGTTTCATAGACTCTTCTACTGTCACCTGTTACCTTAAAATATTCTAATGCCCACTTGTAATATTCTAATGCCCTACGATAATCTCCGAAGATATCACCTTCGTAATCAGCGAGTTTAAGATAGACCTGAGCCAATGTTTTTTGATCTTTATTTTCACGCGCAGTTTCTAATATTCTATTTAATTCTTGGTATGAATAAGTACTATCCTGACTGAATTGGGATAAAATATCCTGTCGGAAAGAAAAGATAATTAGAAAAGTTAAGATGATACGCAACTCAGATATATTTATTGATATGATCGATCAGATGCAAAAATAGTAATTTATTTTTATGAGATGCCATAATAGTTTAATGTCATGTGTAATCCATTCATAAAGTACTCAAAAGGTAAAAGAAAAGCCCTCAACTTTTTGAGGGCCTTTTCTTTTAATGCAACAGTCAAATCCCAATGAGTATTTACAACTTTTATATAACAGAGACAACGGATTGTCTCTACATAATGATATTTTAATGTATGACCAATATTCGAGTTGGGTCGGTGTTTTGGGGTCTATTATCATTCATCGATATTACTTTCGATTTTAATCAATAAGTAATCGCTTAAAATGAAAAAATTAAAGGGTCTGTATATATTAGTAATAAAAGAAACACACTAAAAAGATTGATCTTAAAATGGTTGTTTCCGATGCAACTGTCTTAAAACCGTATATCTATTACTGACTTCTTACAACATTCAAAATACCAACACCCAACTCTCATATTGCTCATTCCGTAAACCTAAAAAGAGAAAATTTATCAGTGACGCATTCTTTAATTTGTCACTACCTTTATATTTTAAAAAGAGTATGATATAAATCGATTGCTACCTTCATCAATCATACTCTAGACCAAGACTTCAAATATTGCTTTCCAAACAAATAATATTTTCATTATCTGATTGGTGGATTATGAAGTTGTGATTTTGGGTTTCAGTCTTATCCACCGACTCTTCTATCCATGCTTGTCCAAATAAACTACTTATGACTAGCACCACAGAAACTAAAAACCTGAAATCCAAAATCTCCTTCTTCATTTTTATATTTTTGATGTCAAATTATCTATCTGTTTTATCAACTTTTGATATTACAAAGGTGCGGACATTTAGAATTTCAAACATCATAGTAAACACCGATTTTTATTTTTGGGGGTTTACCCGAAGTTTTATAGATAAAATCACTGTAACTTTGTATCGACAAATAAGCACCATTCGTTTTATTATTAAATATATATACATGATAAATATTCTTATAGCAGATGACCACACTATGTTTGTAGATGGCATTGAGTCCATATTGGATGTAGAGTCAGATTTGTTTGTAGTAGGTAGGAGTTATGATGGTCCGTCTGTTATGGATTTGGTAAAAAAACATAAAGTAGATATAATCTTGCTTGATGTAAATCTACCTGGTATGAGCGGGATAGAAGTTTGTAAAGAGTTGAACGCGCAGTATCCTGATATAAAGGTGTTAGCTATTTCGATGTTTAATGAAGAGAGTTTTGTTTCCGAAATACTCAATAATGGCGCAAAAGGTTATATTCTCAAGAATACAGGAAGAGAAGAATTGTTAATAGCTATCAGAACAATTGCATCTGGAGAGTCTTATTTTTCCAAAGATGTCACAGAAACAATCATGAAAGGCCTGATGAATCAAAGGAAGGCATCTTCCAAAAGCAGTGCATTTTTTCCTAAATTGTCAAGAAGAGAAAAAGAAGTTTTAAAACTAATTGCTCAAGAATTCACTACACAAGAGATTGCAGATAGTCTTTACATAAGCCTAAAAACTGTGGAGTCACATAGAAGTAGTCTATTGTCAAAGCTTAATGCACGTAACAGTGTAGGTTTAGTGAGAATCGCAATGGAAAATAGTTTGCTAGAGTGATAGTCATATCATCTTCGTTGGATGTAGGATGATTTGAATGGGTTTACCAAATAGCAACCTGATTTTAATCGGATGCTATTTAATGATATACAAAATACATATGCTTTAGTCGCGGACTACATGAGTATAGATTCAGAATGTTACATTATAATAAGGTCTTTCCTACATTTTTACCATCTTAGCTGACCACTGTTTATCATTTGACTTTATGATCATCAGGTAAACACCACTTGGTACTTGCATCATATCAATTTGCATTTCATTACTATTCTGAGACTTGATAGCATTCACATTTATGTGCCTTCCAAGCATATCTATAATACTAACTTCAGCATTTGGGTCTAACATAATATCTGATGCTACGGTAAAATATCCATCGCTAGGATTAGGTGTTATGACGATATTTTGATTTTCATGCAGATCATTTGCACCAGTTAAAGTGATGATTTGTTCTGTACTAAAGCAATCTTTATCATCTTTCACAATAATATTATACGTACCCAATGGTAATTCTGTAAATACATTGGCGCCCAAGAATACATCTCCTCCATCTAGACTATGTCTATAAGGCGGTGTACCACCTGTGGTGGTAATGGTAAGATTATTATTAGAAATGGCAAGGTTTACTATCAGGCTATCAGGTTCAGTGATTGTAGTATTGCCTTTTACAGTATCACTTTTACTATCTATGACAGCAAATGTATATTCGCCGGCTGACAGATTGTTCCACTCTCTCTGAGTTGTAAAATCACCTTGGTTTAATTGGTACAAATAAGGCGCGCTACCATTGGAAGGACTGAGACGTAAAAAACCATTATTTAGACCGTAGCAGGTTGTGTTCCTGACTGTTCTGCTTACACTTGAAAATATATTTATACTTACATTAAATTCATAACTACATTCATTTGCATCTCTAACATAAACTTTAAATGTACCATTGCCAGGGAAAGTTATGACATTTTGTGCAAGTAAATTTGTTATGTTTCTGCCGATTAAATAGGGTGGTGAACCTCCAGTTATATCGAAAGTAAAAACAAAACCATTTTGAGAAAAATTAACTGCAAAGTCATTTATTTGGGTTGTCTTCAAAGTATCTGTGATGAATACTTTTGACCCTGCATCTTTTACATAAATAACATAATTTCCACTCCCGACGTTAAAAGTAGGAGCACTTTGAAAATCCAAACCATTCAAACTATAAGCATAAGGTTCTATTCCGCCCTGTGGAGATGCCAAAATATTTGCAAAATCTCCAGGACAAATAACGTCTTTTGTCAATTCACTCGTTGCATTTAATGTCGGTATATTTATAGTTGCTACTAATGAGTCTTTACATCCATTATCATCCTTAACATAAATAACGTATTCGCCATTGCCAGGATCAGATATAACATTGCCAAGTTCATAAGAGATATTGTCTAGTGAATAAAGCAAATTGCCAGTACCACCTGATAAGGTCAAAATGATATCATAATTAATGACTTCTGCTCCTATGTTTATTTCAGACGGTGATTTAATGGAAACAACATTAGTAGTTTTAACAACGTTTTGAGCATCTTTAATATATAAATTATATGTTCCACTAATCAGATTTTCAAATTCATTGCTGTTTTGGTACACCAGATTATCAAGAGAATACTGATAAGGTGGAGTACCTCCATAACCTTCGACTATAATACTACCTGCTTGATCACCAAAACATAAAAGTTCATTTTCTACAAATGCCGCTCCACCAAGGGTAGATTGACGAATTTTGATATTAAATATTTGTCCTGGCAACCATCTGTTTAAATCATCAATGATATCAAATGTAAATACATCGCTTTCAGCAGTGTTTCCGTTGTGTTTATAAACTAATAAATTATTTAATAATGATGATTTACTTACTTTGTCACCAATCTGCAATACTATATTATCAAGCAATAATAATCCATTTGATGGCAAACTAGTAATTATAATATTTGAGAGATCGTTGTCAAAACTTGCAAAATCTATTTTTTGGTCATTTATAATCCCACTTTCATTTCTTGAAATCAATAGGACTTCATTTTTCAATAAAATACCATCTTGGTCATTTCCGCCCGCTGTCTTAAATGAATATGTAGGACCGAAATCATTGTTTAAACATGGTGAAATTGGTTTTACTCTCCAATAATATATATTTCCTGTTTTTAAGGTTGTCCCAAGAGAACTTGTTTCTATTTCTAGTGCTGTAACATTTTCTTTAAAAGATGGGTTCTCAGAGAGTTCCACTAGATATTTATTTATGCCAGGTATAGACGTCCATTCAAGAATGACGAGTTCTGTGGGAACGTTAATAGCATAATTGATTGGTGAAATATTCGAAACGCTTACGAGTGTTGTCAATGCCTTAAAAATTGTGATATTCGAGACCACTTTCTCAGTTCCTACAGTTGCAATTATTTTAATAGATGATGCTCCGATCGGTAGTGATTGTGGGTTGAGTATTGACAAGATAGAAGTACCTGGTAGAGCTACCACTTGTGGTGTAAATGTGAACTGAAGCCCACTTGGTGGGTTATCTAGAGATAATGTAATGTTTTGATTAGCATTGTCTAATTTGGTAAGAGATAGATTGATATCAATGCGACTTTGATTACAAAGCTCCACATAACTTGGTGATACTGCAATCGCAAAAGTAGCTGTAATGTTGAAATTTGCATTTGAGACATCATAAAATATATTGCCATCAGAAATAACCATAATCCTAGCCATATTGGTAGGTAGAGAAGGTGTAGTAATGTCGTACGAACCAATGTTAGGTACTTTTTCAGCCACTAGATGCGGATAAGTTTTACCTCCATCAGTGGATAAAAAGATATTCACCAATGAACAGTTGATTGGGGCTTTTTCTGTATTTGCGACATTCCATGTGACAGTTTGTGGAGATCCTACTTTCCAGTTTACGCTGCTTGTATTGGGAGAAGTCACCACAAATGGCCCTGCTTGATTATTAGTCATCACTTGCACATTTGCTTCATCTGTGCAACCACCGAGTGGATTATTATCTCGTACTGTGCATCTAAAATTCATGGTCCTGCTGACTGAAGGCAATACTTCCCATTGTGAATATCGTCTCTGTAAATCAGGGAAAAATCTCGATGGACTAATATCAGGTGGCAATGCTCTGAATGAAGGGCCAGCAGTACTTGTCGCAACAGGTGGCATAGTTGCCGTTTGATTATTCATCTGCTCCCAACAATAAGTAAGTTCATCCATATCAGCATCTTCAGCCGCAGCTGTTAATACAAATGAAGTAGATATAGGTATCGTATAACTATTGTTAGGTAAGGAGATTTGTGGTTTTTGATTGTTTATTTCTATCCTTGTGGCGCAAGTGTTTCCATTACCAGCAACTATAAAGTTTGCAATTTCACCGAGACTTACAGCGTGGAAATTTGCATGGCTATTACTTTGAACATTAGGACTACAAATACCTGCGTAACCCATAATTGTGCTTGCACTACCTGGTTCTACAGCCGTAGTACTATTTCTTTGACAGCTATTATTTTGAGTATGATTTGCTCCGAACTGATGACCCATTTCATGTGCAACGTAATCAATATCAAAAGGATCACCTACAGGATTTGATTGTCCTGTTACGCCACGTGCTTTTGATGCTGTACATGGAGACCTTAATTGGGCAATACCTCCACCTGCTGTACTGAATACGTGTCCTATATCATAATTGGATATTCCTATGATATTGTTTACAGTTGTTTGATTTTCGTCCAGCATGATTGAGCCTTCATCATTTGTATATGGATCTGACTGGGCATTTAAAAATATTAATTGATCCGTATTTCCTATTAATTTCATAGTAATGGCTACTTCTTTTTCATACACGCCATTCACTCTTGTCATTGTATTGTTATATGCTGCCAATACTTTTTCTTTTGTACCACCATGGTAACTAGCATATTCACCTGTACAAGCCAATGCTAATCTATATGATCTCAAGACACAATCACCTGCACGTAAGGTTGTTGTCTCGATGTCAACAAAGTCTTCTCTTTCAAGACCAAGACCAAGATCTAGATGATCACTAGATACACCACAAGTAAAATTTCCAGTTTTTTTTCTAAAGTCTTTTTTATGGTAAACGATGTACTCTGTCTGATTGTGTTGTGTATACGGATCGACAAATATGGTTCCTAACTCGTCGTGCATGATCATTGCATTAATACCGAAAGGCGACACACTCATTTTTAATGTATAGCCTAAGGCATCAATACTTTTGCCTGTAAAGGAAGTAAACCCAGGATATTTATTAGATAGTTCCGCATCAAAAACTGGAGTTTCTTCCATTTTAAATGTGGTAAGCCCTTCAGGTAGTGGAATTTCTATGATAACACCAGTTGAAACTTCCTTGCTTTTTGATGAAATAAATTTTATAAATGCTGGATAATCAAAAGTATATACTTCATATTTGGAAGGAATGATTTGTCTATTTCCTCGGGTAGATCTTAGATTCATTTCATCTGCCTTTTGCCAAAAGTTTGACTGACCCATTAGTTCCATGACATTTACATTGGACAAAAGCAGTATTAATACAATAAAAAATCTCATTCCCGATGTTTTACATTATTATAAAAGAGATGGTAAAATTATGACTTATTACCAAATAAAAACTTTTGTCAACATATTTTTAAGTAAAATAGATGTTTTGCCGACAATATAGAATTAAAATACGTTCAGATCAGAAAAGTTTTGGCTGAATTAAAAAACTATCGAAATAATTGATTGGAAGAAACGTTATTTCCTACTGATGAAATACTCAATGATAGGTAATTATATATTCATAAAAATATCAAATTGATATATATTTTTATTTAAATATAATTTTTTTACTTAATATTACGCCTTATTTAGGATCCATCATGAATTCGGATAATAATTATTAATAAAAATCAAACAGATGAATTTCAATTTTAAAGCCATCTACCCTTATATATTACACATTTTGGTGATATTGCTAGTAAATGTATTTTACTTTTTGCCGCAATTTGAAGGGAAAGTGGTAAATCAAGGAGACATTATTCAATATAAAGGTATGTCTAAAGAAGCTATCGATTATCAAGAAAAAACAGGTGAGACGGTACTTTGGACTAATTCCATGTTTGGCGGAATGCCTACTTATCAACTTTCGGCACCAAATCCAGGGAATAAATTATCTTATATTAGAAAGGTTGGTACCATGTTCTTTAACTATCCAGCTGGTTTGTATATTATGGGTATGATATCATTTTACATACTGATGTTATGTCTCGGAGTGAATGGATGGCTGAGTTTGATAGGAGCCATTTTATTTGGATTTAGCACTAATAATTTTATATTGTTTGAAGCAGGGCACAACACTAAGACGGCCACTATTCTCACGAGTCCTTTAGTAATCGCAGGTGTTATATTGCTTTTTAGACAGCGTTTTGTATTAGGTGCGGCATTATTTGGAATAGGACTTGGACTCAATGTTCAGTCAAACCATCCACAAATGACATATTATCTTGGGTTAGCACTAGGTATTTTAGTAATAATCGAGTTAGTAAATAAAATAAAAGAAAAAGAATTAGCCAATTTCGCAAAGTCTATAGGTGTGATGCTTTTAGTTGCTTTACTTGCATTAGGTTCGTCTGCATCTAAGTTATGGACAACATATGAATATGCCAACGATACTATGCGTGGTGCACCAATATTGAAATCTACAGGAGATACACCTGCATCATCAAGTGAAACTGACGGTCTAGAATGGACATATGCTACCCAGTGGAGTAATGGATATGGAGATTTATTGGCCACATTTATTCCCAAAGCAGTAGGTGGTGGGTCTGGTGAATGGTTAGACGGAAATTCAGATTTAGGCAAAGCAGTCGGTCAGAGAAGAGAATTTCAAGCGCCTACCTATTGGGGATCGCTTCCATTTACGAGTGGTCCTGCTTATTTTGGTATCGTAGCATTTTTCTTATTTGTATTTGGGCTTTTTGCTGTAAAAGGGCCAGTAAAGTGGTGGTTGTTGGGAGCAGTATTATTAACCTTTATCATGTCTTTGGGTAAGAATATGGAAGGATTTAACAAATTACTTTTCGATACTTTACCACTATTGAATAAGTTTAGGGCACCTAGTTCGATACTTAGTGTCACAGCTATTTTTATACCAATTTTGGGAATTTTAGGTATTTCAGAAATTCTTAAATCTACCAATAAAGAAATATTCTTAAAACCCTTGTACGTTTCTGCTGGAATTTTAGGAGGTCTGTGTGCAATGCTTTGGATAGGTGGAGGCAGTTTGTTTGATTTTAGTAGCCAAGGAGATGCCAATTATCAAGAAATCATTGATGTATTACTAAAACAACGACAATCAATGTTAGCTTCGTCAGCATTTCGTAGTTTGGCTTATATAGTTATTATATCTGCGGTAATATGGGCTTTTCTTAAAGATAAAATAAATAGTACAATTTTAATTGCAGTTATTGGAGTTTTAGGTTTATTTGACTTAGTCCAGATTGGCAAAGATTATCTAGACAAAAAAGATTTTGTTACTAAAAATACATACAAACAGAATTTTGAAGCTAGACCAGTTGATACGCAGATTTTGCAAGACAACGATCCTAATTTCAGAGTGTACGACGCTACTATCAACACATTTAATGCTGCAAGTACTTCTTATTTTCATAAGACAATAGGTGGTTACCATGCTGCAAAACTACAAAGATACCAAGACATCATTGATAGACATATCAGCAAAAACAACCAAGGAGTATTGAATATGCTCAATACGAAGTACTTTATTTTACAAGGAGCAGATGGAAGTCCTACTGTTCAGCGAAATCCTGCTGCACTTGGAAATGCTTGGTTTGTAAATAACATCATCCAAGTTCCAGATGCAAACGCTGAGATAGATTCACTCACAAGTTTTGACCCAGCAGGTGATGCCGTTGTTCATGCTGAATTTAAAGATTATGTAGCCAATTTAACGCCTTCAAAAAATGGAGCTATTACCCTAAAATCTTACCATCCAAATAAATTGGTATATGAATCTAATACTGAGGGTGAGCAATTTGCTGTATTTTCGGAAGTTTGGTATGGTCCTAATAAAGGTTGGGAAGCATACATAGATGGTAAACCAGTAGATCATATTCGAACTAATTATTTGTTAAGAGGGCTTAAGATTCCATCAGGAAAACATGAAGTCATATTTGAATTTAGACCCAAAGCATATTTCTTGGGAGAAACCATAAGTTTGATAAGTTCGTTGATTCTGTTAGGATTGTTGATTTTTTATATTTATACACAAGTTCGTTCTAGTAAAGATTCTGTTGTAAAGGCGTAATTCTTAACATAGACAAGTTAAAACAAATAAATACAGGAAAATGAATGGTAAATCGGTTTTAATCACAGGAGGGACAGGTTCGTTGGGCAAAGAATTGACTAAAACGATTTTAGCTAAATGGCCTGATATACAACGTTTAGTGATATTCTCTCGAGATGAGCAGAAGCAATATCAGATGGCGCTAGAATATCCAGAAAAGCAGTACAAAGCCATACGTTATTTCATAGGCGATGTAAGAGATTTAGACAGATTAAAACGCGCTTTTAATGGTATCGATTATGTAATACATGCAGCAGCCATGAAGCACGTACACATAGCAGAATATAATCCAGATGAATGTGTCAAAACCAATATCGGTGGAGCAGAAAATGTCATCAAAGCTGCTTTATCTTCAGGAGTTAGTAAGGTTGTCGCACTATCCACAGACAAGGCATGTGCACCCATAAATCTGTATGGTGCAACCAAATTGACGTCTGATAAATTATTCATTGCAGCCAACAATATTCGTGGCAAACAAGATATAAAATTCTCTGTGGTACGGTACGGAAACGTTATGGGTTCCAATGGATCAGTCATTCCCTTTTTTATGCAAAAGAAAAAAGATGGCGTGTTGCCCATTACAGATAAGAGCATGACACGATTTAATATCTCGCTTCAAGCAGGCGTTGATATGGTTCTTCATGCCCTTGAGACTGCATGGGGAGGAGAGTTATTTGTACCTAAAATTCCTTCATACAAGATCACAGACGTAGCACAAGCCATAGGTCCAGAATGTGAACACAAAGAAGTTGGCATCCGTCCAGGAGAAAAAATCCATGAAGAGATGATCACAGCTTCTGATTCTTATTCTACATATGACCTAGGGAAGTATTATGTAATACTACCACAAGTACCAGTTTGGGATCTTGAGAAATATATCAGTTACTTTAATGCTTCCTTGGTACCCAAAGGATTTCATTACACGTCAGACAATAATCCTGAGTGGGAAACAGTTGATAGTTTGAGAGCATTAATTACCGAACACTTGTACCCTGATTTTAAAATATGATACCTTACGGCAAACAAAATATAACCCAAGATGATGTTGATGCAGTGGTCGAATCACTTCATTCTATCTACTTGACCCAAGGTCCAAAAATTAAAGAATTTGAAGATGCTTTTGCAAAATATATAGGATGTAAATATGCAGTGGCTGTTGCAAATGGTACTGCTGCACTTCACCTTTGTACTATGACACTTGGTGTTAAAGCAGGCCAAAAAGTGATTACAACGCCTATCACCTTTGCAGCTAGTGCCAATTGTGTCCGATATTGTGGAGGCGAAGTGGTTTTTTCTGATATAGATCCTGATACCTATTTATTGGATATCGAGAAGGTGAGACTTTTGCTAACATCATCACCAAAAGGTACTTACCAAGGTATCATTCCGGTAGATTTTGCAGGAAGGGCTGTAAATTTAGAAGCATTCAGAGCATTGGCAGATGAATATGGATTATGGATTATAGAAGATGCTTGTCACGCACCAGGCGGTTATTTTACAGATAGTAAAGGTATAGCCCAACAATGTGGTAATGGAAATTATGCAGACTTGGCCATATTCTCTTTTCACCCTGTCAAACATATAGCATGTGGCGAAGGTGGCATGATCACCACCAATAATGATGAGCATTATAAACAACTGCTCATATTAAGAACGCATGGCATTAATAAACAAGACGACCAATATCTAAATGACATCGACTTTGCTAATGGTGTAGAAGGTGAAACGACTTATCCAGGATGGTACATGGAAATGCAACAATTAGGATATAATTATAGGATCACAGACATCCAGAGTGCGCTTGGCTTATCGCAGCTGAATAGAGCAACTGAAGGTTTAGCAAGAAGAAGGCAAATTGCACAAAAATATGCCGAAGTATTCGAAGGGAAAAGTTATATCTTAGGGCATTCAGGCTATCATCCCGATCACGCATACCATTTATACGTCATAGAAGCTGATGATCGTTTGGGACTTTATACCCATTTGCGAAAGCACAATATTTATGGTCAGATTCATTATATTCCTACGCACTTAATGCCATATTACAGGTCTTTTGGGTGGAAAGAAGGAGACTTTCCGAGTGCTGAGAAATATTATAAACACTGTATCAGTCTGCCGATGTATCCTACCTTGACTGATGATGAGCAGGATTTTGTGATAGAGACGATTAACAGCTATTACAATGGCTAATCTCTGTATCATTCCTGCTAGAGGCGGAAGTAAGCGCATTCCAAGAAAAAATATCAAAGATTTTCTAGGAAAACCTATTATTGCTTATTCCATATTAGCGGCTTTGGATTCAGGATTGTTTTATTTGGCAAAGGTTTCATCAATTTTAGCGCAAAAAAGCCTAATAACTATTAATAAAGGATTGATCGTATTAGCTGATCTTGAAGTTCGAGATATCGATAATGAAATTGATTGGAATTTGACAGAACTTAAATATAAAATGTTTTGCAAATGAAGTTTCCAATCAAATATAAAGTACTCAATCTAGATGAAATTTCTGATGGACAATACAAAATTGTGCCAATTAGATACGAAGACAGATTTGATATAATGAAGTGGCGCAACGAACAAATGTATCATCTCCGTCAATCCAAACCATTGTCCGAAGATGATCAAGAGCGATATTTTACGAATGTTGTGGCACAATTATTTGACAAAGAACAACCTGATCAAATATTGTTTTCCTATTTGGAAGGTGATGTTTGTATTGGTTATGGTGGATTGGTACATATCAATTGGATAGACAAAAATGCAGAGCTTTCTTTTATCATGGATACAAAGCTTGAAGAGAAGCACTTTACATTTCATTGGCAGACTTATTTACGACTTATAGAGAAAGTTGCATTTTTTCACATTGGATTGCATAAAGTATTTACATATGCGTTTGATCTAAGACCACATTTATATAAAACGATAGAAGATGTTGGTTTTGAATTGGAAGCACGCTTAAAAGAGCATTGTCTTTACGATGGAATATTTAAAGATGTTTTGATACACAGTAAATGGAATCCGGCACTGTTGTACAGAAAGCCAGAATTGTCAGATGCTCAATTATATTTTGATTGGACCAATGATGCAGATGTAAGGAAATTTTCTTATCATTCAGATGAAATTTCTTTTGACGACCATATAAACTGGTTTGAAGGTAAACTAAATGATGAAAATTGTTTCATGTATTTGTTCTATTATGCTCCCCAAAAATATGTTGGCCAAGTAAGAATTCAAAAATTAGATGAAACAAATGCGGAAATAGGTGTTTCTATTGATAAGCGTTATCGTGGCAAAGGATTGGCATCAGTGATAATCTCAAAAGCGTCTGCTGAATTTTTAAATAATCAACAATCATGCATCATTCATGCTTATATCAAAGAAGAAAATGTATCTTCGGCTAAAGGATTTGAGAAAGCTGGATACAAAATGATTGGTATGAAAAACATCAAAGGCGCTATAAGTTTTCATTTCATTAAATCTAAAGAATGACCATAGGAAATTATAAAATAGATCAGTCATCTCCTGTTTTTATCATTGCAGAATTATCTGCAAATCATAATGGAAGTCTAGATATTGCTATCGAAACCATACGTGCAGCAAAAAGAGCTGGCGCTAATGCCATTAAGTTACAGACATATACGGCAGATACATTGACACTGGATGTTCGAAATGATGATTTTAAAATATCAGGTGGTACCCTTTGGGACGACAGATATTTGTATGATTTATACAAGGAAGCCTACACACCTTGGGAATGGCATCAAGCATTATTTGATGTTGCAAAGGAAGAAGGATTGATTTGTTTTTCTTCACCATTTGATAAAACAGCAGTTGATTTATTAGAAAATTTAGAAGTACCAGCTTACAAAATTGCTTCGTTTGAAATCACAGATATTCCGCTTATAGAATATGTCGCTTCCAAAGGGAAACCCATTATCATATCTACGGGTATTGCAGAGTTAGATGATATACATTTGGCGTTAAATGCTTGCAAAAGAATGGGGAACTCCGACATAGCATTACTAAAATGTACTTCAAGTTATCCTGCTCCAGTCAATGAAGCAAATATGATCATGGTCAAAGACTTGGCAGAGAGATTTGGTGTAGTTGCAGGTTTGTCAGACCATACTATGGGGAGCACTGTTCCAATTGTGGCAACTGTTTTGGGTGCAAAGATCATAGAAAAACATTTTATTCTAAATCATGACATTGGTGGACCTGATGCAGAGTTTTCTATGGACGAGAATGAATTTACAGCAATGGTAAACGCAGTACGGGATGCTGAAAAAGCTATTGGTGTAGTAGATTACAACTTGACTCCTAAGCAAAGGAAAGGAAAAGATTTTGCGAGAAGCCTTTATGTAGCAGAAGATATAGAAGAAGGCGAAGTTTTTACAGAGAAGAATGTACGATCGGTGAGACCTGGATTTGGGTTGCATCCTAAGTATTTTAGGGAGATCTTGGACCAACCTTCGCCGAGGTCTTATAAAAAAGGAGATAGATTATTGAATCACAATTTATTAAATCATTGATGTTTTATGCCCAACATAGCTATTATTACAGCAAGGGGAGGAAGTAAAAGAATTCCCAGAAAAAATATAAAAGATTTTTTGGGAAAGCCAATTATTGCATATAGTATTGAAGCTGCAATAGAATCAAAGCTCTTTGATGAAGTAATGGTAAGTACTGATGATGAGGAGATTGGTGAAATAGCAATGAACTTCGGTGCAAAAGTTCCCTTTTTTAGATCTTTAAAAACATCAGATGATTTTGCTACTACACATGATGTTATTCTCGAAGTATTATCAACCTATAAAAATTTAGATCAAAATTTTGATTTTGCTTGTTGTATTTACCCTACAGCACCATTTGTAAATTCTAAGTTGTTAAAAAATGCTTTCAATATTTTGAAAGAAAATAGGAGTTATGATTTTGTAATGCCAATTGTACCATTTAGTTTTCCTATTCAGCGAAGCTTTATTTTGGAAGACGATTGTAAAATTAGATATGCATTTCCAGAAAATATAAATAAAAGGTCGCAAGACTTAAGAAAACATTTTCATGATACTGGTCAATTTTATATGTTTGATGTAGAAAAATATTTTGAAAGGGGCAGTCTGGTAAGTTCAAATATGTATGGAATTGAAGTCAGTGAGTTGATGGTACAAGATATAGATAATGAAGTCGATTGGAAATTAGCTGAACTAAAATATAGTTTGATGCTTAAAGATAACAATATTAAGGATGAATACTGATGAAAATCTAGTTTTGCTTATTGGATGTGGGGAAATAGGTGCCCTTATGGACATAAATATTTCTGAAATCCAAACGCATTTGAAAGCTTTAACTTTTTTAGGATTTAAGAAAATAGATGTATTTGACCATTCATTCGAAAATATTTCAAAAGCAAAAACAAAGTATGTTTTTAACCATGTAGAAGAAATTAATTTTGAGTTATATGATTTAGTAATCATTGCTAGTGCGACATCTTCGCATTTTAGTTACTTAAAGGACGCAATGTCTCATCATGTAAAAATAATACTTTGTGAAAAACCAATTTCTTTGAATGTTGATGAGTTAAGTATACTCAAGTCAATAAGTCAAACATCTACAAGTAAGGTTTACATTAATTATATTAGACAGTTTGTCCCAGAATTTCAAAGTTTAAAAGATTACTTTGATTTAAGAAAAAGTTTAGGTGACGAGATCAATCAAATTACGGTTACTTATACCCGTGGTTTAATTAATAATTGTAGTCACGCTTTCAATTTAATACAATTTTATTCAGAATTTAATACATTGGATCAAGTATTAGTTAGCAATATAACAACTGAAATAAATTATGACCCCACTATATCATGTAGTTTTATCTTAGATGAAAAAATTCACACGAATTTAGTAGGATTAGGATATTCGAAATACAACTATTTTGAAATTATTTTTTACTTAAATTCATCTGTTGTGAAGATTCAGGACTCAGGCGATGATATCAATATTTTTGAGATTCCAGAAAATAGACCAACATCACAATATAAATCTAAATTAAATTTTAACAACTCAAAGTCGGGTAAAGGTGTTATAAAAGATTACATGTTGTCAGTTTACAATTATATATTATCTGATGGCAAGGATAATCTTAACGAATCTATATTGATCAACCAAAAACTCATAGAAATTTCGCACTTATGTCAAAGTTAGCATTACTAGGTGGTACACCTGTCAGAAGTCAAAAAGATCTTTTTCCATCATACAATACTATTGGTACTGAAGAAGAAGTAGCAGTTCAGAAAATTCTGAAAACAGGAAATTTGTCACAGTTTTTAGGTGCTTGGCACAGCGATTTCGATGGTGGACCGACTGTAAAGGAGTTTGAAAAACTATGGGCTGAAAAGTTTCAAGTAGCGTATGCTACTTCTGTTAATTCAAATACATCTGGTTTATTTGCAGCTATTGGTGCTTGCGAGATTCAACCTGGTGATGAAGTTATCGTCTCTCCATATACCATGTCAGCAAGTGCATTGGCACCAATGATTTATGGTGGTGTACCTGTTTTTGCTGATATTGATAAAGATTCATTCTGTATGGATCCAGATTCCATTCGGTCGAAGATTACACCATTGACCAAAGCAATATTGGTAGTCCATATTTTTGGAAATGTTGCCAATATGGTAGAAATCACTAAGATTGCAAAAGAGTTTAATCTTTTGGTGATCGAAGATTGTGCTCAAGCTCCAGGAGCAACACATAATGGAGTTCCAGTGGGTTTATTTGGTGATATTGGTGTTTTTAGCTTGAATTACCACAAACACATTCATACTGGAGAAGGAGGAGTGATTGTAACTAATAGTTCGAAGCTAAATGATAAAATTAGATTGATTAGGAATCATGGTGAAAACATTGTAGGGCCAAGAGGTGATTCAAATCTTATAAATCATTGGGGATATAATTTTAGGATGACTGAAATTGAAGCTGCAATTGGAATCGAACAATTAAAAAAACTTGATATCTTAATTGAACAACGAATAAAAAATGTAGAAATTATTGAGTCAGGTTTGTCTCAAATAGAAGGTTTAACGATGCCTAGCAAGGATGCTATGACAAAACACGTGTATTATGTGCACGCTATAAAATATGATACTTCAAAATTTGAAAATGTCCATAGAAATAGATTTGTAGAAGCATTAAAACAAGAGCTACCATCAGCATATCTGCGCGAAACTGCTCCTTTACTTGGTGCAGGATATGTGAAGCCATTGTATCTACAGCCATTATATCAGCAACGAGCTCACCCTTGTTCATTTAATTGTAAAAGTTATTCAGGAAACGTTGATTATTCCGAAGGTATCTGTCCCGTAGCAGAAAATATGCACTTTCATACCTTGCTCACGCACGAGTTTATGAGACCGGGAATGCAAGAGCAAGATATTGAACATGTCGTGGAAGCATTTATTAAAGTTAGTGATAACATCTCAGATTTAATTGTTACCTAAAAATGATGGAATTTGTAAATGAGCGTATATTTTTTGCATTTTCTGATCCTGGAGGTGCAAAACCTATATTGGCTTTGGCTTCGATGTTGCAAAAAAATAATGAGATTTTTATTTGTTCAAATAGGAATTATGACTTTTATGAAGAGTTTCAACTAAATGTGAAAGTGATTGAAATTTCGTTATTAGTTGAAGTAATGGAATCTTTTAATCCAAGTATCATTATAACTGGGACAAGCTATACTACAGATTTTGAAACTACTGTAATAAATTTAGGTAACAAAAAAGGTCTTGAGACTAACAGCTTTGTAGATAATTGGTCTAATTTTCTTGTCAGATTTACGCAATTTAATGAGTTGGTATTGCCAAGCAAAGTTTGGGTTTTGGATGAAGCAGCATCAGCCAATGCTTTGAAAGAAGGAATAGAAAAGCAAAACATATTTGTTTTGGGATTCAATCCTTATTGGAAATATTTAGAAAAGTGGAAACCAACATTTTCCAAACAAAAAATATATGAACAATTTAATTTGGATTTTGGCAAAGAATATGTTTATTTTGTTCCTGATCCTTTGACAAATGTGGGTGGAATAGAAAAATTTGGTTTTGATGAATATACTTCAACAAATGAATTGATATCCTTTTACAAGGATTTTAACTTTATTTTTAAACTTCATCCAAACCAAGACTTAAATATAATGGCATCATTCGCTGGCCAAAAAATAATCTTTATATCGGACAATGTATTTCACAATCATCTAATATATTATAGTCAAGAGGTCGTTAGCTTCTTTTCCAATGTTCTTGTAGAAGCAAAAATTTTAGGAGCAAATCCAAAACGATATTTGAAAGGATTAAAAATTGAAGATCCTTTTGAAGATAAATCAATAGACATAGCTTTTTCGTAAAAATGAATTTGTAATAAAATGTTTTTAAAAAATCTAAAAATCGGACTGAGACCTATCTCAAAAGAAGATATTACACCTGCCTATTTGGGCTGGCTGAACGATCAAGAAGTTTGTGCCCAAAATTCTCATGCTTATTTTCCATATTCAATTGAGCAACTTTCTTCTTTTGTGGAGAAAAGTCAACACAGCTCATCTGACCTAAGACTAGCCATAATTGAATTAGAAAAGAATGTACATATTGGTAATGTAAGCCTACAAAATATAAATTGGATAAATAGAAATGCAGAATTTGCAATCTTAATGGGTGAAAAAGATTATTGGGGCAAAGGGTATGGATATGAAGCGGCTTATCTTCTTTTTAATCATGGATTTAGCCATTTAAATTTAAATAGGATTTATTGTGGGACAACTAATGAAAACGAAGGCATGAAAAAAATAGCGAAAAACATTGGCATGCTACAAGAAGGTGTGAGAAGACAAGCTTTTTACAAATGGGGTAAGTATCAAGATATCATAGAATATGGAATATTAAAGGATGAATTTTTAAATAATTTAAGTTTATAATTTACAAGTTTATAAAGCTATTGTGTCTTAATAATTTCAAAAATGAAAGTACTTTTTTATTCAACTTACCATTTTAATACAGAAACATCTGGTCCTATTTTCGAAAACATACAGGATCATATAAACTTGGGCGATGAAGTATATATCCTGACTTGCAAAGGTGAAATGTCGAGCTGTCAAGTAAACCCAAACCACAATTATTTCCATTGTCAAACATGTATTTCAACTTTTCAGAGTGGTTTATCTTGCTTAGAAGGTGCATATCATCTTCATTATCTTTCAGATATTTTGAAAATTGACGAAATCGATAATAAAGTATCTGATATTACTTGGAATGATAATGATGAGTTCAGACAACTCCAACACGAAGATTTTGACATAGGAATGGGTGTGTTTTCTTCCGTAGTTTCTATTTTTAGAGATCCCAAGCCTGTACTTTCAGACCATGAATCCTTGGTAAAAAACCAATGGGTTTCATCTATGTATATATACGAAGCTATTAAAAAAGCCATTGACGAATTTAAAATTGATTTAGTATATGTTTTTAACGCTAGGTTTGCAACGTTGAGAGCATGTCTAAGGGCTGCGGCGAATAAGAATGTATTTTGCCGAGTATTAGAAGAAGGACGTGACCGAAATACTTATTCTGTATTTCCTAATATAATGCCACATTCTATAGAACATTACACTAAAATTATTAATGAACTTTGGGATAATGCAGATGAGAATAAAGTAAGTATTGCTCAATTGTATTTTGATAATAGAAGTAATTCAAATAACGAAAGAGTAGGGATGTTTACTCAATCACAAGAGAAGGGGAAACTTCCAAATTCTTGGGACAGTAACAGAATAAATATTGTTTTTTTTACTTCAAGTGAAGACGAATTTGTAGCCATAGGAAAAGATTGGGACAATGCGCTCTACGAAAATCAATATCATACCATATTAAAAATAGCCAAAAGCCTTCATCATTCACCAAAATATAGAATTTATGTAAGAATGCATCCTAATCTTAAAGGGATTTATAATTCATCCATAACGGATGTTATTTCTATCAAGGAGTCGAATGTAGAGTTAATTCTACCTGAAAGCAACATTAGTAGCTATTCGTTACTGTTTTCATGTAATATTGTCGTCACAGCAGGATCTACAATGGGTCTGGAAGCATCCGTTTATGACAAACCTTCTATTCTTACAAGCAATGCTTTATACATGAACTTAGGTTGTACCTACAATCCAAATTCACATGAAGAAGTAATAAAGTTAATAGAATCTGAGCCAAAACCTATGCCAAAATTGGGTGCTCTAAAATATGGTTATATGCTCACACAATTTGGGAAGACATATAAGTATTATAAAAGAATAGATACATTTCAGGGTTTAATTAATGGAAAAAAATATGGACCTGATTTTGTCTATTTGTACATTAGGAAATTAGGTAGATGGATGAGAATAAACAAAGAAACCCGTCAAAAGGAGATTAATAACAAAAAACAAAAAAGCTTGTATGAAATGTATCATGGATAACTTATCCTTGAGTTGTATTCTAAATTCATCTATACTTATTGTGTGATCTCATCCAAGTATTTTCCAATAAGCTTTGTTTGATTAAAATTTGAAAAAACGCTCAAATCTTTACTTGATTGTGTAGCGCTAAATCTTTTATTCTTAAAATTTTTGTATTGTTCTAAAATAAAATGAGTGAGCATCTCTGTTTCAGAATAATCAATATTTATTCCTAAATTGTATTCTTGCATGATATTATTGACATCCGTGCTATGTGGTCCGAAACTAATGATCGGGCGTTTTGCTCTTATGTATTCAAAAAATTTACCTGGAATCCTACCGTTAACATTATCTGCTTTGTTGAGTGGAAGTAACAGTATCCATGAATTTGATATCTCTTGTAAAGCCACTTTACGATTGACAGTGCCTAAATTTAATAAATTAGATTCTAATCCTGATTTTATCATAGATTCTTGAACTTTAATATCTATTTGGCCAAGTAATTTTATTTTTAAATCATCCTTAAAACCATGCTCATTCTCGCTAAGATTTTTGAGCACTTCAAATAAATTATTAGGATTTCTATCATAACCTAATAAACCAGCATGACAAATAGTAAATTTATCATCCGCTTTAACTTTGATATCTCGAAAATCATCTTCATCATATCCATAGTAAACCACATCCACATTTTTTGCACCAATTTTTTCTATGTCTTTTTTCCATGATGGACTTGCAATGGTAATTTTTTTGGCTGTTTTGAAAGTTTCTTGTTCTAAGCGTTTGTGCTTTGCATCTGCATTTTTACCTATTTTGAATAATTCGTAATAATCTACTTGTGTCCAAGGATCTTGGAAATCTGCCAGATGTGGTATGTTAAGTGCCCTTGATACTTGTGTGCCAATGACGGTGTTTGTATGTGGTGGACCATCTGTTAATATAGCATCGACAGGATTTTCTTTAAGATATTGAATCAGGTATTTGACTGATGGTTTTATCCAGAATGACCTTGCATCTGGTATGAAAAAGTTGCCTCTGACCCATATACCCAAATTGTCAAAAATAGATTTTCGATCTCTTACATGTATAATGTTATTGAGTGGTACATCTTTTCTTCTTGTTATTAATTTGAATAACTTAAATGGTTCCCAAATTGGTCTTTTTATTATTTTTACACCTTCAGGTATATCTTTAAAGTTACCATCATCATAATACGGATAATCAGCATTTTCAGGTGCAAAAACTATAGGTTCCCATCCAAATTCCCTTAAATACTTGACAAATTTCAAACATCTAAGTACCCCAATCCCTCCTGCAGGTGGCCAATAATAACTAATAACCAATACTTTCTTCAATCTAAATTAATTTTCAAAAACAATTATCTAAAAAATTATGGAGATGTGCAAAATTAGATTATTTTTGATCTATCTAATCACAAAATCTCTATTTTTTATGAAATACACTTCAATCATTTTGTTGATTTTTACTTGTCTTCTAAATTTTAATCTATTTGGCCAATCTTCTAGACTTTATAAGTTTGGCGTGGATTCTGTTCAGGTTTTCGTAACACCATCTCTTACCAATGGATATTATCTCCCAGCAGATATTTCTAATTTAAATAAACCATTGTATGCTGAACCCTTTACTACAAACGTTTTATTTCCTAATTTAGCCCAAGATATTTATCTGGAAGCTGGAAATTTTCCTAACACAATATTTGGAGGAGATAATCCAGGTGTTTTAGGTTGGGGATTCACGGCTACATCCACAATCATAAACGATACGTTTACATCACTTGACTTCCCCATTTTGCTCGAAGCTGATTTTTTTAATAGAAGTTCTTTTGGGAATTATAATGAATCTTATTTTTGGTTAGGAAACACAAATTATACTAATTTCAACCCTTCAACCTCAATATTGCCAAGCGCTGACGTACAACAAGGTATAATAATAGGTGGTTTGCCAGAAAGATCAATTATTTCGCATGGTAGAAATTTTTTACTTCCTTCGATCGCACTATTAAACAAAACCCACAATTTTGCTAACTACAATAGGTGGTATAAGTTGAAAGTTATATTAGATGTTACTGAAGATGGAAGACTTGTTATTTATAATATTTTTATGGACGATAATTGTGTTTTATCAGATCCAATCATTGTTGAAAAATCTGACGATATAAATTTAAATAGTTTTAAATTGGCAATATGTGTAGATGACTTTGCTAAAGAATTTAGTGTAACAAAAAATGTTAGATTATTTGAGTTGCCAGATGTTGTAGTATGTGAAAATGGAGACTTTTCTTTGAGTTCCGATTTTGATCAAGATTTGTGTCTTGATTTTAACTATTTTTGGAATTTGCCAGGATCCAATATTGGTTCTTCGACAATTAGTGCTCCATCAAACGTAAAATACAACAATTCAGGCAATTATGAATCTAGCCTCACACTGACAAATGGCAATTTTGCAAAGGTCATCCCATTTAATGTAAAAGTTGAATCTTCTTTTCAACAGGTATTAACAAGACAACTCTGCGCCAACGACTCCATCTACTTTAACAACCAATGGATATACAATTCTGGGCTTTATCAACAAGTTTTGACAAGTCAAAATGGGTGCGATAGTACGATTACATTAGACGTTATTTTTCAAGATACGGTAAGGTCTATTTCTCAAATTGAACTATGCCAAGGCGATTCTTTACTTATTAATGGACAATGGATTTATGAAGATGGAAATTTTACTATGTTATCTACAACTTCTTATGGCTGCGACAGTATTGCATCTATCATCGTTGATTTGATACCTCAAGTTGGCATTTTTGATACCATAAATCTTTGTCAAGGAGATTCTGTTTTTATAAATAATAATTGGTATTTTGATGCTCAAGATGTCACTTATTTTGATCTGAACTCATTCTGTCCCATTAGTGTCACATCCACAATAGAGAGTCTACCTAGTTATAGTTTCATTGACAATATCAGTATCTGTCCTAATGATAGTATATTTTACAAAGGCAGTTGGATATCTGAAGATGGAAGTTTCTTATTCAGTTATAAAACCAATCTTGGTTGCGATTCTGTTTTTATATTAAATACAGTTCAAATTCCTTTTCCAGATGAGCCTATTTCTATGGTCGATTGTGATTCTGGTATTTATGAGTTAACAGTAGATACTGACACAAATTGGTCTTTTGCATGGAGCAATGGATCCTTATCTAATCCAACAATTTTTGAAGATGATACTACAGCTTCAGTTTTTTACACACATAATAATGTAGGTTGTTTAGTAAATTATAATATCGATTTGCCTTCTATACCTTTTGATTATGAAGTACCTTTTTTTGGTGATACCATCGTTTATCCAAGCAAACCTTTGAAATATACAGTAGATTTAGATGGCAATTTTTGGTCTCTTGATTGGTATCAAGATGGTAAACTAAGCTGTGAAGGTTGTTTTGAACATATGATCCAAACCCAATCCGCCAGTGAAATGGATTTGATATTTACACATATTTCAGGTTGTGCGTATTACCGAAATTTTAGTATTGACATTGACGCTTCACAAGATCTTTATATTCCAAATATTTTTGCACCTGAAAGTTCATCAGGAAACGATAAATGGAAGGTTTATATACCTGAATGTTTTATGATCGAGATGGTAAGAATTTATGATCGATGGGGCAATTTGGTGTACATTATTGAAAATCCAAGCGTGATTGAGTGGGACGGCACTTATCGTGGTAGGTATTTAGAGCAAGGTGTCTTCACTTATCTAATTACCTATAGGGACCCAGCATTTGCCCAAAAAATAAAAAGCGGTGACGTCACTTTGATCAGATGACTTTTATTTAAATCAAACTTTCTTTAATACGTAAATAACAGAACTTGATTTATTTACATTAATTAAACCTTTCAAAAAAGATACAAAACCTATCATAAATCCTTGAACTAAACCTAATGTACTATTCTTATATTTTTCACTCAATAGAGAATTGTAAAAAGGGTCAAATGGCATCATCTTTTTTTCTATGAGTTTAAAATTATTTTTGACTGCGATTTTTTCTAAAGTTTCAGGCGTGAAGTGCCAAAGATGCCGTGGTACATCATATGCTGCCCAATAAGTTCCATAATATTTTGCTTCGAAACAAGCATGATTAGGCACAGCAATTATGAGATGTCCATTATGATCTAATAGACTGTGGAATGTTTTGAGATAGGCATTTGGATCATATAGATGCTCCAAAACATGCCATAAAGTGATATATCCAAATTTTTGGGTAATACCTCCATTCTTAAGATATTCAGGAGTATTTACATCCAAACCAAATTGATTTTTGCTAAATTCCCTTGCCTTTTCATCGATTTCTATACCAAATGTGGCATATCCTTTTAGTTTCATGAAGTTTAAGAAATAACCTGTCCCACTTCCTACATCAAGTAGATTTTTATTTGACCCGAGAGAATTTACAAGTTTATATTTTCTGCCGAGCATAATATCCCTGACTACATGGTAAAGTCTAGATACTAAACCTTTTGATGTATTTGAATGAGAAATGTAATCTTCACTTTGATAATATCTACCACTTTCTGATTCTTCAGGTGCATGTTGAGTAAAGAGAAATCCACATTCCATACATTTATGAAGTTCAAAAGTTTCTTTCGTGATGGAATGATCCTTAATTTGGGTTACAGCTTGGATTGCTGATGAATTACAGACTTGACAGTTTTTTAATATGATCGATGCCATGAAAAGCTATTTTTTTGAATGGCGCAAAGATATGATAATATTTATATCAATTTCTATAGTAATATATTAGCTTTCTAATGAGTGTAGCATTTTTATAAAAAAATATTCAATTAGCGGTTCTATGTATATCTAAAAAGTTTTACCAATTAGAATTATTTTAACATTATTTTAAAAAAGTAGCATTCATATCCAACCTTTCATATTTTCATTACGTCTTTACTTTATGGTCTCCTTAGTATTAAGTTTCAAAGGTATATTGAGGCGAATTTAGAATGCTCAAATTAGAAAATTTTAATAATGTAAAAAGTCATTTGCTTTTGTAACTTTTAGTAAAACTTTAACGTTATGAGTGTAGAATTGTACATACAAATTAAATTATCTTTGTGATAAATATAGATTGGTCATTTAGTTTTTAAATACCGTTTTATAAATTATTTAAATATTGTAATAATTGTTAATATGAAAAGTAAAGTAAACACAAAACACGCATTTATGGCACTTCTTGTTGTGAGTATATATTGTGCATTTTACTTGCAGTATCAAACGAACGTACAGACATCAGTTTCTGCTGATATTCAGTTTGTAGAATCATCAATGAAAGAAGGTACATATCTACCTGATGTTAAAATTGTAAAAGAGATATTAAAAAACATTTTTAACATTGTCAAAGCTTAGATCTTTCTGATCGAGATTTTTTGAATGGTTAAAAGCTATATTATTTGGTGTTCGACTATATTTTTCTGGGATCAAATGCAATGAAAAAACAGCAATTTGTGTCTCCATGAAGTTAAAAAC
The DNA here is from genome assembly GCA_035299145.1 of Saprospiraceae bacterium. Taxonomy (GTDB): domain Bacteria; phylum Bacteroidota; class Bacteroidia; order Chitinophagales; family Saprospiraceae; genus OLB9. The sequence continues at coordinate 576,871 of DATGWZ010000010.1, read as the reverse complement.
TGTTAAAATTTTATTAAAATAGTACGTTTTTTTAAGAATTGACAACAATCTGTTTGACAGATTCATTACTTTTGTTGACCAAGACAAAGTGGAGAGTATTTATTAGTTTATATTTATGAATCTGAGAATTTTTCTTTTAGGCCTTTCTTTTTTTTACTTATCACCTATGATAGGGCAGAACAAAATAAAATGGACTTCATGGGATTTAGCTCAAGAAAAGATCCAAAAGTCCAATAAAAAATTTATTATTTACTTTTATTATGATGGATGTAAATGGTGTAGGTTTATGGAAGAAAACACATTTGCAAACGATCAATTAGCGAGATTTGTAAACCAAAACTTCTACACATTTAGAATAAATGCTGAATCTACTGAAAAAATTACGCTTAACAACAAATCATACTCATCAGTCCGTGTAGGTAAATATGATTTTCACGAATTAGCTGTTGATCTTCTTAATGGATATATGTCATTTCCAGCGGTAGCCTTTATGGACGAAAAATTTACCAAAATCCAGTCATACGATGGCTTTATAGAACTAGAGGATTTTGAAATGTTACTTGCTTTTTATGCAGGAGATCATTACAAAAATACTAGGTGGAAGCGATATGCAAATAATTATTGTAAAGAAAGTCATTTTAATTCTCTCGTCAAGGATAGAAAATAGAACCTAACTTTTGGTTCAGTTCATCTTTATTTAGGAATCGTTTAAAATGATTCCTAAAATTAATTGTTTCAAAATTATTTAATTACTACTTTTGGGCTTTTAATAATTGACATCATTTCACATTAATCAATCTTAAAATGAACAAATTTTTGCCATTTTTAATCGCTATTTCTGTTATAGCTTGTAAAGAAAAAGAAATGCCTAAAATCGCTCAAGTAGCATTACAATATCCAGAAACTAGAAAAGATACCACACAAAATACCTTTTTTGATACAACCATAATCGATCAATATAGATGGCTCGAAGATGACCTGTCTACCGAGACAAATGCTTGGGTAGATGCTCAAAACAAAGTCACATTTGATTATTTAGACAAAATTCCTTTTAGAGCAGATTATAAGTCCAGATTAGAGAAACTGTGGAATTATGAGAAATATGGCGCTCCTTTTAAAGAAGGAAAATATACATATTTTTACAAAAACGATGGTCTCCAAAATCAATTTGTGCTTTGGCGAAATAATGGGGAAAAAGATGCAGAAATATTCCTAGACCCAAATACTTTTTCAAAAGATGGTACGACTTCTTTAGCAGGAATAGAATTCTCAAAAGATGGCTCTAAAGTAGCATATCAAATTTCTGAAGGTGGAAGCGATTGGAGAAAGGTCATCATCATGGATGCTGATAGCAAGAAGATACTAGAAGATACCTTGATTGATGTTAAATTCAGCGGTTTGTCTTGGAGAGGTAATGAAGGTTTTTACTACTCAAGCTATGACAAACCTAAAGGAAGCGAACTTTCAGCAAAAACAGATCAACACAAATTATATTATCACAAATTAGGCACATCACAGAAAGATGATAAAGTTATTTTTGGCGATAAGCAAAAAAGAAGATATGTAGGTGGTTCCGTAACTGAAGATGAAAGATATCTATTTATCACAGCAGCCACTTCTACTTCAGGAAATGAGTTATACATGATAGACCTTAAAGACAAATCAGGTAAACTTATTACTTTGGTGGATAATTTTAATAGTGATAGTTATGTTATTGAGAATGAAGGTACCAAGCTCTTTATAGTTACCAATTTGAATGCACCCAACGAAAAGATTGTGACTACCGATGCTTCCAATCCAGTGGCAAGTACTTGGGTAGATTTTATACCCGAAACCGACAATGTGCTTAGTGCAGGAACTGCTTGTGGTTATTTTTTTGCACATTACATGAAAGACGCTTTATCTAACATCAAACAATATGATTATTCCGGTAAATTAGTGCGTGAAGTCACATTGCCAGGTTTAGGTACTGCTTCTATGGGTGGTGCGAAAAAAGATGAAAAAGATGTTTATTTCTCATTTACAAATTATATCACACCGGGTAGTATTTACAAATACAATCCTGAAACTGGCGCATCAGAAGTCTATGTAACACCAAAAATCGACTTCAATCCAGAGAATTACGAATCAAAACAAGTCTTCTATACTTCAAAGGATGGTACAAAAGTGCCAATGATCATCACACATAAAAAAGGTTTAAAACTTGATGGTAATAATCCTGCCATGCTATATGGATATGGTGGATTTAACGTCAGCATCACACCTAATTTTAGTATTTCTAATGCTGTGTGGATGGAGCAAGGTGGTATTTATGCAGTTCCAAACCTAAGAGGTGGCGGAGAATATGGCAAAAAATGGCACGATGCAGGTACTCAAATGAAAAAACAAAATGTATTTGACGATTTTATTGCAGCAGCAGAATATTTGATTACCAATAAATACACTTCTAGTGACTATCTTGCTATTGCTGGTGGTTCTAATGGTGGATTGCTCGTAGGTGCTTGTATGACACAACGTCCTGACCTATTTAAAGTAGCGCTTCCAGCTGTGGGTGTACTTGATATGCTTCGTTACCATACATTTACAGCAGGAGCAGGATGGGCTTATGATTATGGAACAGCTGAACAAAGCAAAGAAATGCTAGATTATTTATTGGGGTACTCTCCTGTACACAATGTCAAAGAAACATCATATCCTGCTACAATGGTAACTACGGCGGACCATGATGATAGGGTAGTGCCAGCTCACTCATACAAGTTTATAGCAGAGTTGCAAGCTAAACAACAAGGTACAAATCCTGTAGTGATACGTATAGACAAAAGTGCAGGTCATGGCGCTGGAAAACCTACTTCGAAAATCATCGAAGAAGCAGCAGATAGATACAGTTTTGCCCTATATAATATGGGTAAGTCATTTATTAAAGATATTAAAAATTAAACATATCATGTCAAAAGTTAACCAATATATTGCTGAAAATAAAACAAGATTTCTAGATGAATTGCTAGAAATGTTACGAATTCCATCCGTAAGTGCTGATCCAAAATACAAAGCTGATGTCGCCAGAAATGCTGAAGTAGTGGCAGAAAGTTTAAGAAGTGCAGGATGTGCAAAAGTTGAAATCTACCCTACAGCTGGGCATCCTATCGTATATGGTGAACATGTATTTGATGCTTCATTACCTACTGTTTTGGTTTATGGTCATTACGATGTTCAGCCTGCAGACCCATTAGAATTATGGGAGAGTCCACCTTTTGAACCAGTTATCAAAATAACAGACATTCATCCTGAAGGCGCTATTTTTGCTCGAGGTTCTTGTGATGATAAAGGACAAATGTTCATGCATGTAAAGGCTTTTGAAGCCATGATTAGCACTAATGAACTCGCTTGTAATGTTAAATTTATGATCGAGGGCGAAGAAGAAATAGGTTCAAGCAATCTTGGTACCTTCTGCAGCACATATAAAGATATGCTTGCTTGTGATGTAGTCCTTATTTCTGATACATCCGTTATAGCTAATGATATACCGTCTATTACTGTGGGTCTTCGAGGATTGAGTTATGTAGAAGTAGAAGTCACAGGTCCAAATAAAGACCTTCATTCGGGTGTATACGGTGGTGCTGTAGGTAATCCTGCCAATATTTTGTGTGATATGATTGCTTCCCTAAAAGATAGTAACAAACACATCACGATTCCAGGATTTTATGATGATGTGGTGATCGTTTCTGATGAAGAACGAGCAGCCATGAATAAGGCGCCTTTCAGTAGAGATGAATATATGAAAGGATTAGGTGTGCAAGATACTCAAGGCGAAAAAGGTTATACCATATTAGAGCAAACATCCATAAGGCCTACCCTAGAAGTCAATGGTATATGGGGCGGATATATAGGAGAAGGTGCCAAAACAGTGCTTCCATCCAAGGCATTTGCCAAAATCAGCATGAGATTAGTTCCTAACCAAAAAAGTGATGTCATTACTAAGTTGTTTAAAGATTATTTCGAAAGTATTGCACCACCTTCTGTCAAGGTAGAAGTGAGACCACATCATGGAGGGGAAGCTGCGGTGACACCATCAGATACACCAGAGTACAAAGCGGCTGCCAAAGCAATGTTAGAGACATATGGTAAAGAGCCAATTCCAGTAAGAGGTGGAGGCAGTATTCCTATTGTAGCATTGTTTGAGAAAGTATTGAATGTGAAGACCGTATTAATGGGATTTGGTTTGGATTCAGATGATATCCACTCTCCAAATGAGCATTATGGTGTGTTCAATTTTTATAAAGGCATTGAGACCATTCCGCATTTCTATAAATATTATGCTGAATTAAAAAAGTAGGAAATTTATAATCAAATTTTGTTTTGTTAATTCATTGATTTAATCAGGCCGATTCTACTAATTGGAACTTGGTAAGTTATTGAATTCAAATTATCGCATTAAAACTCCATTATGCATATTGATATCATCACGGTTGTGCCTGAATTGCTAAGGAGTCCGTTTGAACATTCTATCATGAAACGAGCAGGTGACAAGGGCTTGCTCGATATCAATGTCATCCAACTCAGAAATTTTGGACTTGGTATTCATAAACAAGTAGATGACTATCAGTTTGGTGGTGGAGCAGGTATGGTGATGATGTGTGAACCACTAGATACATGTATTACGTCATTAAAGTCAGAGCGGACTTATGACCAAGTTATCTATATGACACCTGACGGACAGACTTTTAACCAAAAAATAGCCAATAGACTCTCCTGTTTTGAAAATCTTATGATCATTTGCGGTCATTATAAAGGTATTGACCAACGAATTAGAGATATGCACGTCACTATGGAGTTGTCCATAGGAGATTATGTACTGTCAGGTGGAGAATTGGCAGCAGCAGTTGTCGTGGACGCTATTGGGAGATTGATACCAGGTGTACTCAATGATGAGACAAGTGCGCTGACCGATTCATTTCAAGATAACCTATTGGCACCACCTGTTTATACTAGACCAGCAGATTTTAAAGGCCATAAAGTGCCTGAGATATTATTGTCAGGTCATGAAAGAAAAATAGATGAATGGAGGTACGAAGAAGCTCTAAGAATTACGACAGAAAAAAGGCCAGACTTGTTGTAGGCCTACATTTTATACTAGATTTGGATGAAAAAAGTATCACAAAACCCAAATTGCTGCAAACTATAATGGAACCTGTGATCCATTTTGGGAAGATGATTTTCTATAAATATGTAAATATATCGTAATAAATATTAAAAATTCATAGTTTTGCACTTTTAAAGGAATGGCCAATTGTAGTTTTATGATGGTTTTTTCTTTTTTGGATGATAAATCGATTTATCTATTTTTATAGCGTTTCGCATTTTTTGTCCGTATTATCCTTGCTAAATAATTAATAAAGTTTGTCCAAATGGCGAAAAACTTACTCATAGTGGAGTCCCCGGCGAAAGCCAAAACAATAGAAAAAATTCTCGGATCAGATTTTACCGTTAAGTCTAGTTACGGTCACATCAGAGATCTAGAAAAGGGAAATAGAGGAATAGACATTGCCAATAATTTTGAGCCATCTTACGTCGTTTCACCCGAAAAAACCAAAGTCGTAAGAGAACTTAAAGAGCATGTCAAAAAAGCAACAGAAGTGTGGCTTGCGACGGACGAGGACCGAGAGGGAGAAGCCATTTCTTGGCATTTGTGCAAGGAGCTTGGACTGAATGAGAAGACAACAAAACGGATTGTTTTCTCTGAAATCACCAAACCAGCTATCCAAAAAGCAGTAGCAAACCCTCGAACTGTTGACATCGACCTTGTCAATGCTCAGCAAGCTCGTAGGATACTCGACAGACTAGTGGGATTTGAATTGTCAGAGGTACTTTGGAGAAAAGTAAAAAATAAATTGTCAGCAGGTAGGGTGCAATCTGTAGCTGTAAAACTTATCGTAGAGCGAGAAAGAGAAATCCAAAACTTTAATTCCACACCGTTTTTCAAAATTACTGCAATATTTCAAGTAGATAATGGCAGAGGTGAAAAAGTAGCACTCAAAGCGGAATACACCACGAGAATCGACAATGTAGAAGATGCCAAATCGTTTTTGGACAAATGTAATGGCGCAGATTTTAATATAAACAGTATAGAGAAAAAGCCACTTAAACGGTTTCCTGCTCCACCTTTTACAACATCGACCTTGCAACAAGAAGCGAGTAGAAAGTTGGGTTTTTCTGTAAATAGGACAATGTCCACTGCTCAACGACTATATGAAGAAGGTCTCATTACGTATATGAGAACCGATTCTTCTAATTTAAGTGATACAGCTGTTGCAGCGATTGCGGCAGAAATAGAATCAAGTTATGGTAAAAATTATCTTCACGTAAGGAAGTATAAGTCAAAAACAGCTAATGCACAAGAAGCACACGAAGCTATCAGACCTACCTACATAGAACGCAAAAATATCGGACCAGATAGAGATCAAATGAGACTCTATGACTTGATTTGGAAGCGTACGATAGCGAGTCAAATGTCTGAAGCAGAAATAGAAAAGACGATCGTTAAGATTGATATTTCTACCATGAAGGACAAACAACTTGAAGCAGTTGGTGAAGTTTTAACGTTTGATGGATTCTTAAAAGTATATCTAGAATCTACTGATGACGATGAGGATGAAGATACAAAAGGAATGCTTCCTCCTTTAAAACAAGGCCAAAACCTTAACCTAGATTATATGGAGTCAGTAGAGAGTTTTACTCGACCACCATCAAGATATACGGAAGCCAGTTTGGTCAAAAAACTTGAAGAACTTGGTATAGGAAGACCATCTACTTATGCTCCTACCATTACGAAAATAATGGAAGAAGAGCGTGGTTACGTTACCAAAGAGAGTCGTGAAGGTATGGCTCGTGCATACAGATATATGAAACTGCACGCCGGTAGTATCAAATCTGAAACCAAGTCTGAAATGACAGGTGCGACTAAAAATTGTCTTTACCCTTCAGATTTGGGTATGGTTGTGGTTGATTTCTTGTCAGAACATTTTGATCAAGTTATGAATTACAGTTTTACGGCAAGAGTTGAAGATGAATTGGACAAAATAGCAACGGATGGTGTTGATTGGAAGGGAATGCTCAAAAATTTCTATGGTCCTTTTCATGACAATGTGGAAAAAACCATGGAAACTGCCGAAAGAGCAAAGGGCAAAAGAGAATTGGGTGTAGACGAAGCATCGGGTTATTCTGTCATTGCGCAGATGACAAGATTCGGGCCGGTCATCCAAATAGGTGACAGAGAAGAAGTAAAAGAAGGGGAGAAGCCTAGGTATGCAAACCTTAAGCCAGGTCAGTCTCTTGAGACAATTACGTTTGAAGAAGCAATGGAATTGTTTAAGTTGCCAAGAACAATAGGTGATTACAAAGGAGAAGAAATCATAGTGAATACAGGTAGATATGGACCATACGTCAAAGTGGGTGAGCTTTTTGTAAACCTACCGCGTAATCTTGATCCGATGTCGATTTCTATAGAAGAAGCGACAACACTTATTGATGCAAAAATGGATGAAAATGCACCCATTGGGCATTATAAAAACCTGCCAATCACCAAAGGGAAAGGCAGATTCGGTCCATATGTGAAGTGGAACGATATTTTTGTTCCTATCCCAGCTAGGTATAAAATAGATACCATCACATCAGAACAAGCCATTGAAATCATTGATATAAAAGTGGAAAAAGAAGCCAATAGATATATTCAAAATTGGCCTGCTGATAAAGTTTCTATTGAAAATGGAAGATGGGGACCATACATCAAGTTTGGTAAAAATAACCTAAAAGTTCCAAAGGTAAATGGTGAAAAGGTAGAAGCAGATTACCTACAAACAGTAAGCCTAGATGTAGTGAAGTCTTGGATAGAAGCAGAAATTCCTGATGCATTTAAGAAAAAGGAAGTCAAAAAGAAAGAAGTAAAGAAAAAGTAAACATAAGATTTTATAGCTTTTGAGCTTGTATTTTATTGTTATTAAAATATTAAACTTTTCTTAACTAACAATAATATATGTATTTTTGTCTTTATATTATAACAAACCAGTGAAACCATGAATATCCGTATTTTAAATGTGTTGACTTCGATATTATTGTTGTCTTCAGTTCTTCAGGCTCAAGTATTAGATGAAGAGACAGGATTTATTTTTGTCAAAGCTGAGTATCTTTTTGAAACAGGAAGATATGATGAAGCCATTACGCAATATAATGCAGTAATAGCTAAAGATCCAAAATACAAAAATGCTTTAATAAAAAGAGGATTGGCTAAATATGCCTTAGCTGCTTATAAAGGGGCTAAAATGGATGCAATGCAATTTATTGAAGTCAATGGTATCAGTGCAGAGTCAGCAGGCTTACTTGGTAGGTCTTTTGCAGCTATGAACGATGCCAATGCAGCTATCAATTGTTTGACAGCGGCTATATCTTTGGATGATAAAAATACAGATTTTTACGAGTGGCGTGCCGCAATTTTAGAGAATGAAGGACAGTTATTAAAAGCATGTAAAGATTATGAAACAGCGATGAATCTAGGAAGTGCTGCTGCCGAATCTAAAGCTAAAAATCTTTGTGGCATTAGTAAAAACCAATCAAATAATAAACCCAAAGTTAAAGTTATCAATCAGGAACCTGATCAACCGTCTACTGTAGAAACTCCTGTAGAAACCACAAATCCAGGTGAGATACAGAAAGATGAAGTATTATCTGAAGGTACTCAAGAACCGACGGGTGAGGTAACTGAAAATACAGAAACACCAACTACTATCGATGATTCTGAACATCCTGTCATTGATGAAAGTTTGCCTAAAGAAGATAATACAGTCAATAGCTTTGTCATAGATGAAGATTTGACAATTGAAGTATCAGGTCAAGAATTAGGAAGAAGGGCAATCTCCGAAACACCAAGTATTTTGATTCTAGCAGATGAAAATGGTAAAGTAACGGTTAATATTTGTGTTAATAAATCAGGAACAGTAACAAAAGCTGAATTTAATGGCTCAATGTCAAGTATTGCCAAAAAAAGTCTAGTTTCATTAGCTATTAGAAAAGCAAAGGAATTTGAATTTGCCCCTGGAAAATATGACTCTCAATGTGGTATTATGGTCTTCAAAATAAAGGGTAGCTAATCTCCACAATATAATTTGTAATTGCAAATTGCTAAAATATTTAAGTAAAGCTAAGCGTCATTGCTTAGCTTTCTTTATTTAAGGCTGCTAGCATTTGCATGTTTTAAAAAGCCATTGCTCCCAAAAGTAATTAAAAGAATACATAAATTAAAATATACGCCGTCTTATCATCTTATGCTTTACATTAAAAATTGCTATTTTCAATAGGGAAATTGATCTTGATTATTTGTCTTTGATTTCTTTTGATTACCTTCGCATCCGAAACCAAACCAAAAGATTGTATGCTTAATGTAAACTCAGAAATAGGCACACTTAAAAAAGTTATCATTCACAGACCTGACGAAGGTATAGCAAGAATTTCACCCAAAAAAGCAGAAGAATTGCTCTTTGACGATATCGTGCATCTCCCTCAAATGAGAGAAGAACATGATATTTTTAGAAGAGTTCTACAGCATATATTGGGAAAAGAAAATGTTCTTGATACACAGCGATTGATTGAAGAAGGATTTGAAGCAAGCCCTGATGTCAAAGAAGAATTGATAGATAAAATAGTAGATTACGAGGAATTACCACCGACAGATAAAGATTTTTTTATGTCGCTTGGAGCTTCTGCCCTGACCAAACTTCTCATTACAGGTTATTATCAAGATGAAGACCATATATATTTTGATCCAATACCCAATTTTATATTCACTAGAGATATCGCGGTTGTCATTAAAGACCACATCATTATCACAAAGGCGGCTAAATCTGCTAGGTATAGAGAAAATTTATTGACAAGGTTTATCTTTTATGCGCATCCATTATTTAAGACATTGAATGCTCAAGGTAAAATCATTAATCTTAACCATTTAGATAAATTTCCACCGTCCAAAAAAGGAGAAGTGGTATCTATGGAAGGTGGTGATGTCATGATGCTCAATGACGATTTTGTGCTGATAGGTTGCTCTGAAAGAACTACAGATTACGCTATCCAATGTGTAAAAAAGGTATTATTTGAAAAGGGATTGGTTTCTAATGTCGCCCAAATAAATATTCCTTCAGATCGTACATGTATGCATATTGATACTTTGTTTACATTAATCGATCATAATGATATTGTTTGTTTTAAACCTATCATTTTTGATGGTGTCAGTTCTAATGTGAAAGTATATCGCAAAAATGGCGCTGAAATAGTGTATGATTCTGTTAAGAACTTCTTTCTACATGAAATAAATCCAAAGGTAAATTTTATTTTTGCTGGAGAAGGCGCTTCACCTTATCAAGAACGCGAGCAGTGGACAGATGGATGTAACCTTGTAGCTTTAAAGCCTGGAGTTGCCTTGACTTATGATCGTAATCCGAAAACTGAAATTGCGCTTAAAGAAGCTGGTTATTCTATCATTCATGCACGTGATATGATCTCACAAGTAAATGAAGGAATTCTAGACCCACAAAGCATTCAGAAAACCATCATTACATTGCCTTCTAATGAACTTTCGAGAGCGCGTGGTGGTTCACATTGTATGACATGTCCATTGGAACGACTTCCAATTTAAACATATTATTATGGTGAGCTTTGATTTTGTAAAACGGGTGAGATATGGAGAGACCGATATGATGGGATATCTTTATTATGGCAATTATCCGCAGTTGTATGAAATCGGTAGGGTAGAGACCATGAGGAATCTCGGCTTATTATACAAAGATCTAGAAGAAAAATATAGAGTGATGATGCCCGTTGTGCACGTAGACGCAAGGTATATATTGCCTGCAAAATACGATGAAGCACTTACTATTCGGACCATTTTACATGAGTTGCCATCGAGATTGATTGTATTTACCAATGAAATATACAATGAGCAGTCTGTGCTGATTCACAAAGCAGAAGTCAAACTGATGTTTGTAGATATGGACTCCTTAAAAAAAATATCTTGTCCTGAATATATGTTAGAAAAATTAAGACCATTGTTTTGATCGTAAGAAAAAAAAGTCTAAAACAACAATTTTATGACCTGCCTTTTGTCCAAAAAACAATTGCTTGGTCTAAGGTTTACAGTCCTACAGGCTTTTCGGGTATGACGATTTATGAGGTTGTCACATTTGTTATTGAAGAAATTCAAAAAGATAGTATCAGTACAAGGGCAAACTCTATTGCTTTTAGCTTATTCATGTCCATATTTCCAGCCATCATATTTTTGTTCACTTTACTACCTTTGTTTACCATAGTTCAGGATTATACGGCTATGCTTAGTGATCAGTTACAAGGAGTCATTCCGCAGAGCGCGCATGATTATATTTTTTCTATAATTACGGATATTACTTCTATCAAAAGAGATGGTTTATTATCATTGGGTGCGATATTAGCTTTATTCTTTTCTTCTAATGGTATGTTGACTTTGATGTCTGGATTTGATAAAGCATACCATCAAACTTTCAAACCTAGACATTGGATAAAAACTCGATTGATAGCCTTGGCTTTAACAATAGTATTGTCATTATTACTCATCGTTTCCCTGATTATGATGGTAGTAGAAAGCAAAGTGATCGAATACTTGAAGACAGAGTTATTGATTGCTGATTCGTTGTTGATTTCTGTAAGTATTTTTAATTGGTTGTTTGCTGTATTTATGGTTTACACAGGGATAAGTATTACCTACACCTATGGCCCATCTATGTATAGACGTATTCCTTTTATTAATGTAGGATCATTGTTGGCTACTTTTTTGTCATTATTGACATCATTAGGTTTTAGTTATTTTATCAATAATTTTGGTAGATACAATGAAATCTATGGTTCTATAGGTGCCTTAATAGTCATGATGGTCTGGATACAATTTAACTGTTTGATCCTACTCATAGGTTTTGAGTTGAATGCAAGTATTGCTGTTCATAAAACTTCGAGATATTTAAAAAAGCAAAAGGAAATGGCTCAAGAGAAAGATGTAAATCTTTCGTAATCGACGAGTTATAAACACTTATTCTCCCCATCTATAAGTTTGGTCCATGTGTAGTCCTGCTAAATCCATAACTCTGTCTACCACCGTATCTGCTATTTCTTCTACGGTCTGAGGTCTGCTATAAAATGACGGTGTAGCAGGGCAAATGATTGCACCAGCTTCTGTGAGGCTCAGCATGTTTTTGAGATGGATTAGATTGTAAGGTGTTTCACGTGGTACGATGATAAGTTTGCGTCTTTCTTTTAAGATAACATCTGCGGCCCTCGTTGTTAAATCATCCGAAAGTCCTGCACTGATCCTACCTAACAGTCCCATGGAGCACGGACACACAATCATAGTATTATATCGTGCTGATCCTGATGCAAATGGTGCATTAAAATCGTTTTTACTATAGAATGTAAATGGCCAATCTTTTTTATCGAAAGGTCCGATTTCGATTTCCCAATTTATAATAGCATTGTCAGATATCAAAACTCCGACAGTGAGTTCACTACCTATTTTGGCAAGTTTTGTCATCAATCTTTGTGCGTATATAGACCCACTAGATCCTCCTATGGCCAATACAATTTTTCGGTTTTGCATAATCATTTGGTTACATCTTGTACAAACGGTGTTTTATCCTAAGAGTTCAAATTTTTATTAAAGACTTTTCAGGCTGAATTCAAGTATTTAATATTTCACTAGGCATTTAACTATTTCACTCGAGCTGGGCTTAGTTTATTTTAATCTATTTTGAAGATTATTCAAATAAGTCTTAAAAACTTGTGAAAGATCTTGAATGGTTGTACTACTTTTGTCAATCTTATAAATTGGTATTCAATTCCACAAAATGACAAATCCTTTTTCACACTTTATGTTCTCATTCGTATACAGCCTAAAGATTGCCATCATTTTTTTGGTTATGTTATTTTCTCATCAGGTTGCGGCACAATGTTGTACTTACACACTTACCATGCAGGATAGTTATGGAGATAGTTGGAATGGTGGATTTTTGGAAGTGTATATAAACGATACACTAGAGGGTAAATTTTATGGACAAGGTTTTGGAAGTAGTGAATCATTTGAAGTTTGCGAAAATGATGTTATTCGTCTTAACTATACTCCAGGAGAATATGAGAATGAAAATACATATCAGATCTATGATGCGGGTTGGAATATTTTTTTTCAAGATGGTCCTAATCCCATTGTAGGTGATGTCATATCCATGTCGGGAAATTGTAATGATGTAGCCATACCAGGCAAACATCCGTGCGTGGCTCTGCCGCTAGTTTTGAATGAAGACAAAGAAGGTAACAACTTGGATTTTGCTGGTTCAGGTATAAGACCAGCCAACTGTCCTGATTTTTTGGGTGGAGACTTATGGTATGTCACCGAGATACCTAGATCAGGCAATATGGAAATCAGCATTCATCAACTCAATGATATCGTTGCTGGTTATGCAGTTTGGCAAGGTAATAGTTGTACCGGTATACAAATGATGGCATGTGGAAATACTGATAATGGGGAGAAAAAATCGTCCCTTAAAATCTATGATATTCCAGCGGGACAAATGGTATATGTTCAAATATGGGGTAGAAATGAAGGGAAAACGCAGTTTAACGTACAATGGAAGGATTTAGGTCGTGTCATCCTTGATGGTTCGGAATTGCCTGTTATATCTATTAATACTTTAGGGCAGAATATTCCCTATGATGGCAAAATCAATGTAAAAATGAGTGTGCTTGCAGATGGACTGATCCATTATGATGGGGACGCAGGCATTAATATTCGTGGAGCAAGTTCATCGGGCTATCCTCAAGCGCCATACAGTATCGAGACAAGAGAAGAGAATGGCGAGAATAAAGACGTATCATTGTTGGGTATGCCTGAAGAAAATGACTGGATACTTCTCTCAAACTTTAATGATAGATCCCTGAGCAGAAATACATTGTCTTATCATCTTTTCAATAAGATGGGGAACTATAGCCCGGCTACAAGGATTTGCGAAGTATTAATAGATAGCACATATAAGGGTATTTATATTTTTTCAGAGAAGATTAAAAGAGATAAAAACAGGGTAAATATAGCTAAACTCGATCCTGAAGACTTGGATGGTGACAAACTGACTGGCGGATATATTTTGGAGCAAAATATCAGAGGCGAAAATAATAGTTTCCAATCCAATTTCTCGCCAATTGATCACCCAGGTTTTGATGTGCATTTCTTGTATGAGTATCCAGATGCAGAGACCATCATGCAAGAGCAAAAAACATACATAGCAGGATTTATTGATAGTCTTGAGACACGTTTATATAGTGAACAATTTGACGACGTAGCACAAGGTTATAGAAGATTTCTAGATGTCCCTTCTTTTATAGATTATTTTCTGGTCAACGAGCTGTCTAGAAATGCAGATGGTTTTAAGAAAAGTATTTTTTATAATAAAGATAGATTTTCTAAGGGCAATAAGCTTAAAGCAGGACCTGTGTGGGATTTTGATTGGGCATGGAAGAATTTGGGTATCTGCGATTTGTACGACAATACCAATGGTGAAGGATGGGCGCATCTCAATAATGATTGTCCGACAGACAATTATTCCACAGGTTGGTATGTAAGGATGTTGCAGGATACTACATTTGCCAATGAGCTTAGATGTACTTATGAAGAATACAGAAAAAATATTTTGGATACCGCTTATTTATTTAATTATATAGACAGTGTGCATCAATTAGTGATCAATGCGCATATTCGGCATTTTGATAGATGGCGGATTTTGGGGATGAGTGGACCAGCTCCTGAGATTGGTTCGATTGCAACAACTTATGCTGCAGAATTGGATACGCTTAAGGCATGGATATCTACTCGGATAGGCTGGCTAGACAAAAATATTCCAGGCAATTGTTCCAATATTTCCGCTACAGAGAATCAAGGTGCACAACATGATTTATTTCAATATTACCCAAATCCTGCTTCAGAGTTGGTCCACTTTAAGGGACATCTGAATAGCCGCAATGCCCATGAATTGAATATTTACAACAATACAGGTCAGTTGATAGACAAGATATCTCTTGAAGGAAGTGATATTGACCTAAAGTATCGATTTATGACAAAGGGTATGCATTATTTCACTATTACCTCTGCTGGAATAATCGGAAAACATGGGAAAATAGTTATTTTGTAACTTTTTGTAAAGATTGAAGTTAATTTGGTGAATTTCTTCAATTACTTTTATGTCTCTTCAAGTGTCCGAGATTCAGCCATATTCATTTCTGATTTTTTAAGACTCTGATGTCTAAAAAGTCTGTAACTATTGGAAGATAAAATAATGATTTTCTTGACCGAATTTGGACGTAAGTATTATTATATCAATCTTTTACCTTTAAGTCATATGCTATCAAAGTCAAGTATATTAACAATTGAGAAAATGTAAAAGTTAGAAGCTTTGGCCACATCCCCCAAAAAAAAACATCTAATCACAATCTCGAAGGGATGGCATTAATAAAAGATCTAATAACAAATGGGGAAATCCCAAAGCTAGAAGCTTTGGCTACAATAAAAAAAGAGAAGCTACCTTCATAGATAACTTCTCTTTTTATTTATACGGTTATTGATTGTTTAATTATTCAACAATCAACTTTTCAATTCTTGTACCAGCGTCTGTTTTTACTTTTACAAGATAAATACCACTATTCATTAGGAAAAGATTGATTGGTAATGTTACATCACCTGATAGCGTACCATAATCTTTTTGACTGATAGTACTACCTGCAAGTGTCAATATTTGAACTTCCACTTGGGAAGGTTTTGCTAACGAAAGATCAATGTTTGTCGTTGTGTTAGAAGGGTTAGGATATACTTTTACATCATTTGCTGACAAAATGATATTATCTGCACTACTTATGAATCCATTAGCTAATGCTTCATCTACAGTAACAGTTGCAGCATTTACATAAGTGTTTCCTTTCAGAAGGATCGGAACAATATGCATGTTTTCAGTTTTCCATGTATCACCCAATACAAAACTGAATGTTTTAACTACTTTGTCTCCAGGAGTATAATTTCCTGTAAATGAATTGTTTGTATTGCTTGTCAATCCTGAAACTGCTCTAGCTACATGGTCATAAACCATTAGTGATGCTGGTACTGGATTAGATAGTAATTCGAATCCTCCCATGGCGCCATTGCCTCCACCTGCATAAGCATTTGCTTGGTTATAACCAGCAGTTGTTCCTCTCACATCATCTTCTACTAAGACTAATGAAACAAAGTGGCTTCCAGTTGCTGCATCAAGAAAATCAACTTCTACAGAGACATCTAAAGTCTTTGTACTTTCAGTGTATTTACTGCCTACTAAAAACTGAGCTGCTGCTGGTTTGGCAATTTCAGTAAGGAATGGATCTTCTAATCCTGATGGATCTCCTAAATAACCTCTATTTACTTTGCTATTTGGGAAAGCAGGGAAAGCCATAAATGTATTATATTCAGGTACTAGCATCGGGTCTGTAGAGCCATTGTGGACTGCGATAGGAATAAATAACCCTTTATACACAGCACTAAGTTTGTCCATAAATACAGCACCTCTTGGGCACCACACACACCATGTACCTGTTCCTTCTTCTACTAGTACTGCTCTACTAGGTGCAGGTACTACGCCGTTTATAGAAAATACGCTGATATTGTTGCATGCATTTTCATCAGTTGTTTCGCCATTTATTTTGCTAAGTGTGATGATGATTTCATTTTTACCGCCTTTAAGTATTACTTCTGGAAGATATATGACTTCTGTTTGACCCTTGGCAAGATCCATTTCTTCTAATTCAATTGGAATGTTTTCTGAACCTATCTGTACATTTAATGTAGCAGATGTAAGCTTCAATGCACCATTATTTCTGATAGAGAAAATAGGCTCATCTTTCATTCCTGCTAATTTTCCACTGCTCCATACAAAATCAGTCACACCCGCATCCAATTGGAAAGGTTTTGTAGCTGGATCATAATCAAAAGAAACATCATCTACATAATATAGCGATTTATTATTTCTAGGGTAAAAGTTGATAGAACCTATACTGTTTGTTGGATTAGAAAAAGATCCTACGCATTGACCATCGATTTTTACTATCCATACATTTGATCCAAAGTTTATTTCCATTTCAAGATCAAACCAAGCATCCTTTTTGTGAACTGTGCTAAGCAAAACTGTTGCACCATTCGTGAAGATTGCGCTTCCATCTTCATTTAGATTTACATCAAGAGCCCAAGTTTGACCAACTGTACCAGTTGCTTGATAGTTAAAGTATGCGTTTTTACCAGTAGGGACAAATAAACTCATTTTATAATTAAACCCACCAGATGAATATCTACCTCCAAATGGAAGCACTAAGTCCATTGGTCCTCCTGCTGTGGCAGTACTAAATATTTTAGCACTTAAAGTACCACTTTTAGCTTGCTCGCTACTGAGTTTTGCATCTTCTGCAGTGCCAGGAGCATTTCCCCATGTCGTCCATTTATTGGAAGATGATGCTAAAAAAGCGCCATCTGTGTAAGAATCAAAATTATCAGAAAAACTAACTTGGGCAACGCTAAGGTTTAAACCCAAAAATAAACAGGTAATAATTGTAAAGAATGTCCTCATGTGAAAGATGTTTGTTGAGTTAAAAATAAATAAATATTGACCATGTATTATGTGGCAACCATGGCTATTGAGAGATAAATGTACGACTATTAATAATTTTTCAAATGATTTGACCTTAAATTTTTGTCAAAAGGTTTATTTTATTTCGAAATACAATTTTTTTTAATAGGGTAGTGATATTTACATCTGTTCAGACCCACTGTGGACTATTTTGAATTTATCATGATTTTGAATTAATAAATTGGTAATCAAATTATTATATTTCAATTTATTGACATTCTATGTTCTAGGTTTAAATTTGGTATCATTTTTGCATTACAAAAAGTTGTAATATGTATATAATGTATTTAAAGGTAATAATATCTTACAAAAAATGCTAATATAATTTGAAAACCTTAAATAAAATATCATCTTTGACCTTATCTGTTGTCGCTCTGACACTGATCGTCACTGTTTGGTTTTCAATTAATCTCCAACCACCTGCTGCTATAAATGTATTCGCTGGGACTGACACTTACATTTGTCTGAATGAAAACCTAAATATGTCCGTCCTAAATGCTACTATTTCTGGTGATGTATCTGATGGAGATTGGATTACACTAGGAGATGGTAAGTTTATGCCAGGAAATGTTTCTACCATTCGTTTTTCTGCAAATCCAACTTATATTCCTGGCCCTAACGACAAAATATTGGGTTCATATTCTTTAATGCTTATTTCAGACGCACCTGTCAATAATCCACAAGCAAAAGTCACTGATGAAGTGCGTATATTTTTCCAACCTGCGCCACCGATTTTCTGTAATAATAATCTCAATATCTCCTTAAACGAGCAGTGCATTCAACCTGTCAGCATCACCATGTTGCAGTCGAATCCACAGATTCCTTATTCTAATTATATCATCACGTTGCATGACCAATCTGGTGCATTGATTCCTGATAATATACTTAGAAGGCAACATCTAGATCAAGAAATTTCATTTAAAATAGGTCATAGATGTACACAAGTCACTTGTTGGGGAAAGTTTAAAGTCGAGGATTATTATCCACCACAGTTCATTTGTAGAAATGATACGATTTCTTGTTTGAAGTCTTCAGAGCCAGATTCTTTGGGTTTCCCATTCCCTTCAACTGCTTATATAGATACCATAATTAATAAAAAATATACAGTCAAAAACTGGGATGCTTGTAGCGACGTCATTCTTGAATATACTGACCAATTAATTAAGGCAAATTGTGCTAGAGATGAAGACAAAACCATCACAAGAAGGTGGAAAGCTACAGATGCAAAAGGTAATGTTAGTTTGTGTACAGAGTTGATTGTGATAAAAAGGCTTCCACTAAATAATGTTGTCTTTCCAAGAAATTATGATGATCACCAAGGCCCTGCATTTGAATGTAGAGATACTTTCCCAATACTCGCCAATGGTCATCCATCTCCAGACACCACAGGTGTACCTATTATTAATACGTGTGGTAACCTAGAATACCAAATGACAGATACTAAATTTGAACTTTGTGGTCAAAGTTTCAAGATCGTACGTTCTTGGTTTGTCATCGAGTGGTGTACTTCTGAGAGTATTACTAGAAATCAAATCATCTTAGTAAAAGATAGCAAAGGCCCTGAGTTAATATGTCGTGACAGTATTGTATTGCAGTCGTCACCCTATATATGTGCTACAGATCTAGTAGCCATCCAGTCTCCTGTGGATGTATCTGATTGTTCATCTTATGGAATTGCATATAATTTGTATGCTAACAATGGAGCACTTGCCAATCAGTTTATCCTTGTGAACGGTCAAGGCCCATTCTTCAATAAATTACCTGTAGGTCAGTTTAGTTTGGAGTATGTGGTCACAGATGCTTGTAATAACACATCCACGTGTAGGACTCCAATAAAAGTAGTAGATAAAGCTACACCAAATGCAGTGTGTAATCAATTTACAAAAACATCTTTGGACAATAATGGATTTGCTCGAGTTTTTGCATTTACTTTTGATAATGGTAGTACTGATAATTGTGCCATATTAAATTATAAAGTCAGAAAGATGGTCGATGTCTGTGGCAATAACACAGCATTTGGCGATTATGTAGATTTTTGTTGTGCAGAATTAGGTACCAAACAAATGGTGGCCTTCCAAGTGACTGATATCTATGGTAACAAAAATACTTGTATGGTTGAAGTTACTGTAGAAGACAAAATTAAACCAACAATCACTTGTCCTCCTAATATAACACTGGCTTGTACCGATTTTTATGATGTCAACCATCTAGATGATTTCGGCAAAGTGGTGACCAAAGCTTCTGATAGAAAAAATATCGTGGTAAATAACTTTTATCACAATGGTATCGTAGGTCAAGATGGGCTAGCTTCAGACAATTGTACAGTTAATGTCAGTCAACGATATGAGTTGGATATTCATTGTTTTACAGGACAGATCAGAAGGATATTTATTGCAACGGACGGTGGAGGACGCAAAGATTCTTGTACACAGATTATTACTATTTTAAATCCTGATCCTTTTGATGAAAGTAATATCACTTGGCCGGCACATTATCAAGCAGATGGATGTAAATCATCACAAACATTGCCTGAAACGACGGGTGTGCCTACTTTTACCAATAGTCAATGTGGTACTATTTCCGCAACATATGAGGATGCACCATTTTATATTGCAGATGGCGCATGTTTAAAAATACTCAGAACGTGGACCGTCGTCGATTGGTGTCAATTTAATGGATCTAATACCATCGGAAAATGGGGACCTTATGTTCAGATTATAAAGTTGCATAATACCGACAAACCACA
Organism: Saprospiraceae bacterium; assembly: GCA_035299145.1. Lineage (GTDB taxonomy): Bacteria > Bacteroidota > Bacteroidia > Chitinophagales > Saprospiraceae > OLB9. The sequence goes on along the minus strand of DATGWZ010000010.1, from coordinate 556,375 downwards.
ATTTACGAGTATTTGTAGAGATACTACGATTTGTTCATACGATACAGATTGTCAGTTTGGAAATGTAGATTTGACGATGACGGGTGTAGATTCTTGCACGGATGTCACAGATTTGATCTGGTCATATACTATAGATATAGATCGTAATGGAAGTGTAGACATAAATGGAAATACCGCACGTCTTAAACATGATTTACCATATGGAAGTCATACCGTTACATGGAGATTGAGTGATCAATGTGGTAATTTTTCTATTTGTAGCCAAGTAGTGACGATTGTAGATTGTAAAAATCCATCTCCATATTGTATCTCATCGATTACATTGCCATTGATGCAGCCTAATGGAATGATAGAAGTTTGGGCAAAAGATTTTGATTTAGGAAGTTATGACAACTGTACAGATACTTCTGATTTGTGGTTTACTTTTGATGATGCTTTACCTGTTTTGACCAAGAGAAATGAACAACATTATTTTACAGGTCAGGGTCAAATATCTACACTTGCTCAATATAACCTTGGATTGGCACAAGTGTGGATCCCAAGTACAAAAAGTGCTGGATTATTATTTGATTGTGTGGATATTCCTGATGGCGTCAGCCAATCTATCATGTTAGATATGACTGTAACGGACGAAAGTGGCAATCAAGATTTTTGTCCAGTAGAATTAATCCTGCAAGATAATGCAAATTTATGTCCCGACTTGATCACAAATGGTAGTGTCAGTGGTAGAATAGTCAGCTTAAATAATAAAGTTCCTATTGGCACAACGGTCACCGTAAACAGCGTTGAGAATAATAAGGCAAAAGTCATTAATAATCAAGGTTTATATACTGTCGATTCATTGCCTTTGGGAAGGGAATATGAGATAAAACCAACGCTCAATATCAATCCTTTAGATGGTGTGACGACTACAGATTTGGTCTTGATACAAAGACATATTCTTGCCATTGCACCATTTGACAATCCATACAAACTCATAGCAGCAGATATTAATTCTAGTAAAAGTGTGAGTGCAATTGACTTAGTGGAACTTCGTAAATTGATTTTAGGAATTAAAGTTTCGTTTCCAAATAACTTGCCTTCTTGGGTATTTGTACCAAAGGATTTTACTTTTACATCTAATAATTCGCCATACAATTATAATAGTACTATTGTTATTGATAATCTAGCTTCTGATGTAGACAGTTTGGATTTTATAGCTGTAAAAATTGGTGATGTCAATGGTACTGCCACAGGTCAGGTTCAAACGGATGAACATGTAGAAAACAGAAATAAAAACGTAGAAATCATTGTATCTAAAGAAGTTATGGATGGGGTAGAGCAATTGGTATTAAGAGTAGGAAGTGAAGTTCCGACAGAAGGGCTACAACTGTTTTTAACTTATCCAAATGCAGAACAATTGATCTCAAATTATGCAAAGGGTAATGATATTTTTGACGATTCTGAAGTCTTTATACAAGGAGATCATGTCCGTATGGTAGCTTACAGTCCTTATCAAAAGCTGTTAAAAGTGGGTGATGCCATTGCTCGATTTGATATAGCTCACGATAAATTGGATCTTAAATCATTGGACAAAGAAAGTGGTAAAATGTCTGCTATATTTACTGATTTACAAGCAAACAACATAAGTCTTGTCATTCGTGAAAAAGAAGTTGTAGGCCAAACTTCATTCAGATTGATGACAAATCCTGTTTCATCACAATTGGTACTAAAATACAGTACGGCTGATTCCGATGTACTAAATTATACAATATTTAATGCAGAAGGTAAATCCATGTTATCATCTAATGTCAACCTAGAAATAGGAGTAGACCAAGAACTATCTATCTCGTTAGAAGATCATTTGATGCCTGGCATTTATTTCTTAAAATTAGTACAAGGCAACTATTCAGAAACATTGAAATTTATAAGAATTAAGTAGGTTTTGTTAATCATGTAATGACTATTTCTACGACGTCATATGATTGTTGACCACAAACTATAGAAACTATTCCCAAAAGCAATTATCTTTGTTCTGCTATTTTGTTGTTATTGCAAAATAAATATTTCAACTAAAAACAATTCTAGACATTTGAAACAAGTAATTATCATCAGACATGCAAAATCGTCTTGGTCAGATTTCAGCCTTTCAGACTTTGAGAGACCTTTAGATACTCGTGGGCTTCATGACGCGCCTTTGATGGCAGAACGACTTAAGAATTTAGGTTATTTGCCACAGAAACTTTGCTCTAGCAATGCTGCTCGTGCTAAAGAAACAGCGCAATATTTCAGTAAAATAAATAATCTTCCTATTGACTTGTATCCTAACTTATACCATGGATCTCCTGAAGACTATATAGATGTGATGTCGGGTCTCGATGAATCGATATCGTGTGCTGCTTTTTTTGGACATAATCCAGGAATCACTTACGTGGCTAATCTTATAAAACCTGGTTGTACGGACAATATTCCCACGTGTGGTATCATCATAGCGACATTTCCTTCAGGCACATGGGCTGAAGCAAATTGGAAAAAAATGAACTTGGTAGAATTAATGTATCCTAATAAAGATAATCGTGATTAACACCTCAAATAAGGGCTTCATTGCCTTAATCTTACTTACCTTTTTCAGTATAGCGTTTTCTTGCTCACCCAAAAAAGTGGATGGCAAACTGATCATGACAGATGATGAAATAGTCCATGCTATGGTGCAAATGTACACAGCTAATGCGGCTTGGAATCTTAATGATATTTCATACCAAGATAGTACTAAAGAAAAGTACTATGAAGATGTAGCAAAAATAGTAGGAAGACCTATATCAGATATCAAAACTGATTTTGAAACCTTACTTCAGTTGCCTGATAGTTTATTGGTACTGCAGAGTAGAGCATTGGATACTTTACGCAAAATGCAAGAAAACTCATTTAAAATACAGACAACTGTTAAGCCTGCGATAAATTAACATTAAGATAATATGTACAATTGTCGTATATTTGTTTGTTGTTTTACTTTTGCTGCCTGAAAATCTTAAGTATTTTTTATGGTCAAGAATGAAAAAATTTTAGTCGTCGATGACGAAGAAGATATCCTAGAAGTACTCAAGTACAATCTTGAGAAAGAAGGATATCAAGTAAAAACAGCCTCTGACGGAAATGCTGGACTGGAGATTGCTGATTCATTTGAGCCACACCTCATTATTTTAGACATCATGATGCCTGGTATGGATGGTATAGAAGTTTGTCAAAAACTAAGATCCATCCCTAAATTTTCTTCTACGATCATTGCTTTTTTGACAGCTAGAAGTGAAGCTTTTACACAGATTACAGCATTGGATTCTGGTGGTGATGATTTTATAAATAAACCTATCAAACCCAATGTATTTAAATCAAGGATTAGTGCCTTGTTGAGAAGACATTCTGGTGCATCTGCTTCTAATGAAAAAGAAGTCATCCGTTTTGGTGATATGGAAATCGATAATGAACAGTTTAAAGTGACTGTAAAAAATGTTGATACAGGACTTGCCAAAAAGGAATTTGAATTACTTACATTATTGGCGTCAAAGCCTGGTAAAGTATTCAAAAGACAAGAAATCCTATCTAAAGTATGGGGAAATGATGTCATCGTGGGAGATAGAACCATAGATGTACATATCAGGAAGTTGCGTGAAAAAATAGGTGAAAACTATATTCATACAATGAAGGGTGTAGGTTATAAATTTGATTTTTGATTCTGAGATTTGTATAAGAATATTACCATAAGGCAAATTACCATTATGATTACCGTGTTGGTGACGGTGATCAATGTGGTCTTATTATGGATAGGTGAGCAGTTTTTTGGCCAAATAGGATTTACTATTATGGCAGCAATAATGTTGATGACCAATTTTTTGATTGTTAGGTTTTTTCTTGAAAAGTATGTATTTCGTAAAATCAAACTGATCTACAAACTCATCTACGATTCTAAAAAGGATAAAACCATCAAAGACATCAATGCAGAAAGTCTCGCTGATGTCAATGCCAAAGTGATGGAATGGGCCGAAAGCACCAAACAAGAAATAGCTACCTTAAAATCACTAGAAGAATACCGCAAAAACTATGTAGGCAATATCTCTCATGAGTTAAAAACACCGATATTCTCTATCCAAGCATACCTACATACCCTCATAGAAGGTGGACTGTATGACGAGAATATCAATAAAGACTATCTACAGCGAGCAGCTGACAATACTGAACGACTACAGAATATTGTAGAAGATCTAGACGTCATCACCAAGCTAGAATCAGGTCAAGCAGAATTGGACATCAAAAAATTTGATCTTCGAGAATTGGTCAGAGATATCTTCTTGGACCTTAAGGCTATAGCTAAGAAAAAACGAATCACCCTCCAACTAAAAGAAGGTGCGTCCCAGTCTTTTTTTGTACTAGCAGATCGAGAAGCCATCAGACAAGTATTCACCAATCTGATCATAAACTCCATAAAATATGGGAAAGAAGGTGGTATGACCAAAGTATCATTTTATGATATGGAAACAGAAATTCTCACAGAGATATCAGACAATGGTATTGGAATTGAAGAAAAACACCTAAAACATGTATTTGATCGTTTTTATCGTGTAGATAGCAGCAGAAGTAGAAAACAAGGCGGCTCAGGCTTAGGACTTTCTATTGTAAAACACATCATAGAAGCACACGATCAGAATATAAATGTAAGGTCTACGTACAATGTAGGATCGACCTTCGGTTTTACATTAAAGAAGGCTGTGAGGTAGGAGAGTTCGCAGATTTAATATTCACTAATCAACTTGTGGCAGAATTCCCCAAATATTATAATATAAAAGGGAATGAATTTCCATCTTGAAATCCATTCCCTTTTTTTTATTTGACAAGAAACTATTTTACGATCACTAGTTTTTGTGCTACCGATTTACCACGGATGATGTACATCGCTTGTGGTAGCTGAGAGATATCTACATAATCACCTTCTGTGGCTGCGATATTCATGACTACACGGCCATTAAGGTCCATCACTTGAAGGCTTTCGTTAGGATTGGACACGTAGATGGTGCTATGTGCTGGATTTGGCCTTATGACAAATGTCTGTTCGTATGTGTCTACCGTGTAAGATGTACCTTCGTTATTGGCATTAAACGTATGATTTCCTATCACAAAAGGTCCTGTACCATTAGGAATTCTGGCAGATGACTTATCTGTTGTTTGCGCACCATAAGCGATACTATCTAAGATATTACTACTCGCATCTAGAAGGAAAATGTATTCTCCACCTGCGGACAACTTGAAATTAACATGTAGCGGACCCTTCTCTTGCTCTTCATCTGCCCATATGATTAGGTATCCATTAGGTGCAATGACTGTACCTGCCGGTAGTTGGAATTTGGCAAGATTAGCTGGATTATCGCTAATGAAATATCCACTCATATCTATCGCATTATCAGTAGTGTTATACAATTCTATCCAGTCTTCAGCATCTCCTGCTTCATCTAGGACACTCCCATTATTGGATGCCATAAACTCATTGATCACTACTGTTTTTTCTGAAAGGACTTTCGGGGCAACATCAAAGTACAAAAACTTATGCTCTGCACCTGATGGGAAATAAGTTGTACTTCCTGCAGTATCCGCTCCTATTGCTTCTATATAATATTTCACTAAACTACCTGTACTGAATCCTGGTAAAGTCACTGAATATATGCCATCATTTGCATTTAGATCGCCATGACTGCCATCATCATACATCGGCAATGAAGTGAAAACTCCAGAAAATCCTATGCCATAATGCAATACTACACTGCTTAGTCCAGCATTGAAACTGACTTTTGACGTAATCACGACTTCATTCTCGCTTGTGACATTGGCCCATTCCTCACCATCTACTGCATAAGGTGCATTGGCGATGGTAGGACTTGCCGCTTTGACCTCAGCATTTGATAATAAACTTGTTTTTCTATTTTTGATAAAATTCTTTAAGACCGTTATTTCAGCAGTATAAGCAGCATTTGTGGTGACTTTTTTTGTATCAGCAAACACAGCACTTTGTATGAGTGCATTGTATTGATCGATGATGGCATTTACTTTGGTTTCGTCCAATACATCGGTAACTAGGGTGCGGATGTGGGCCAAATAGCGCTGTCTAAAAGTAGGTATGGCCAAGATTTTATTTAATAAAGGATAATTGACTTTGTTTGCATTGTAAAATGGTGACCAAGTCACACGATCAGCTCCGAAGGTGCTATTTGCATCATAATCGTAGGTAGACCATCTACCTGTGACAGCGTCTTTATATAGGAAATAATCCATTTTGCCTTTGTAAATATAACTGTCATCATCGACAAATACATTTTCTACCGCAAGGTGCCATAAAATTTTGTCTATATCAAAAGCAGTTGGTGCTACATTTACTAGGTCAGAGCCACTATTGTTTAGGATCGCACAAGCATCTTTAAGCTCTTGCCATACAGTGGTACTCACATCTGAACTCTTAAGGGTGTAGTATTTCTGATACTTAGTGGTGTCTTCTCCTAGATAGTTTAAGGCAGCTGTGCCATCTCCCCACTGTGGACCACCCATACCACCAGGTCCAGTAGAACTACCATCAGGCACGTCTGCTCTCAGATTGATACCATCGTTGTTTTCATGCCATTCTTCTAGGAAATCTTTGTTGAGTTGTTGTACATTCAAGTAGACTCCCCAATCTTGATCATTGATATACAATCTAACAAAATTTGCTTTTGCAGAAGGAGTGTAAGGCCTTATCAAATGGTAATAGAGAATTTCGCGCATAAATGACGGGTCTTGCCATGCATTGTTCAAATTTAGCGTTTTGTACCCTGCTAATTTCTGGTCATCCTTAAATGCATCTGTAGAAATATTAAATGATTTTTTCTGAGACTGATTCATAAAATAAGAAGTCTGACCTTTAAATCTGATACCTACACTGTCTAATTGTGTGTTTTTATATTTTATATTGCAAGGAATATCTGTTTTCGAATTGTAATTGGTAGTGAGTAGTGACCAATAATTGGATTGAGGAAAATACAACCTTATTTCTTCCAGCGTTGATTCATCATAGAGACCTTCAGAAGTGTTTTCTCCTGCACTCATGATGTGGCTATCTGAGTGTTTTGTCCATTGTGAAGGTAATGATTGTGCGAAAATAACTGCGTAACAAAATAGGGAAGTGGCAGCAGAAAGAATAAACTTCATATACTTTGATTTAGATAGTGAAAAGGCAAATAATGCATATTTAATGTGGCAATATTGATACTTAAGGATCAAAGGTAAGTTTTGTACTCAATGGAAAGGTAATTATTTGTCAAAAACAGCTAAAGAATATTACTTTATGGCCTATTGTCATTTATGAATTTTTATTTCTTAGGATTTCAATTTTTTACCTGTTTAGGGATGTTGTTTGGTAAGGAGATACAAAATAAGGTGGTTTTATTTAATTAAAACAAAATTTCCATTAACAATTTTTTGTTGACCATTTGCTAAGGCTATAGTTGCTACATAGACATAAACACCCTGGATAATATCTTGATTATTCAAATTGCCATCCCAACTTATGGACTCCAATGCTTTATCTTCACGCTTGTTCATATAAACTAAGTTACCCCATCTATCATATATTGCGAAACGGTCTATTTTTTGCGATGGTGTATCTCGAATGGTGAAAAGGTCATTGACGCCATCTCCATTTGGTGAAAAAATATTGGGAAATGCAATTTCAGATGTTGAAGTGATTACATCAATAAATACTTCCTTTATGAAAATACAACCAAAACTATCTGTTAGTAATAATTGTAATTTTGTATCTTCGTTGATATCATAAAGAATTGGCGAAAGACAGTCATCGCAAGATAAATTTGAATTAGGTAACCATTGAATCGTGTTAGGTAAGGGTGATACTTCTAATGCTAAAATGGTATTGATTCCTACATTTTTTTCAAATTCGTTATTTACTAGATCAAATCCTTTGGATAATGATTCATTGATAATAAATGTCGATTTATAATAACAATTTTCATCTCCAAAAATTTCTAAGTTGTAAGTATTGGGTGGTAAGTTATTGATGGTAAATGGGATTGTGATGTTTTGGTACACATTACCGTTTACTTGAATTTTGTAATTTTTACAACCTAGTATAGAAGTAATGGTTATGGCGCCATCATAAGTGTCTGGACATGATTGATCTTGCGTAGTGTAACTAGCTGAAATCTCGTTTTCATCAAATGTAATGATAATATACTCGTATTTTAAACAACCATTTTGTGTGACTGAACTACTTTGGGTTAATCCAGTTAACTTGTTTTTGTCAAAAACGACACCATTTATTTCTCTAGATTCTCCTGCAGCAAAAGATAGTTTGATGGTATCTACCATCGTAGGATAAAATGTAATTTCGACCAATAAAATGCTGTCACATCCATTCGTTGCCCCATTTGGAAATGTAAATGAAGCGTTTGTCATGTTACTCCCAAATATAGCGCCATTGATTTCTATATTTTCTTCGTAACAAATAGTATCTGTGATTTTATGTAATGATTCTGGTATAAATGATAGGTTAATATTTACCATAGTATCACATGTTGAAGATACATTGGATGTTATTAATTCTTGTCCTGATGGTTTATTTATGTCATAAGTATTACCATTAACAACAATAGAATCTCCGATACAAAGTATTTGATTTAGATTAGTATTAATAAAAGGTAATATTTGCAAGTCAATTGTAATTACAGAGTCACATCCTATTTGATTTGTTGTGATTTCAATACCCGAAGGTCTATTTTTGTCATAAACATTTCCATTAATTATGATTGATTGATCATTACAAATTTGGCGGTCAATAATTGAACTTGTAGGTAGTAAAATATTCAGATCAATATCAATGATGGAATCACAATCAAAGATATTGGTAGATGGTATTATTTGTTGGCCTTTATTATTGGATGCATCATATGTAATGCCATTAATTATGAGTGTATCGCCTTCACATAAATCTGAATCAATTAATTCTTTTCTTTGTGGATTAACATTAAAACTAATCTCACTTTGGGAAGGAACTGAACAATTTTTATCATTTACTTGCACAATCCTTAAGACTAATTTTTCATCAGTATTTATATTAAAATTTTCAGGACAAAAGGTAATGGCATTGTCTTGGTTTAGCGAATTTAGATTGTCTTTGATCAAAATGTTATTATCATTAATAACTTCAAAATCATAGCTAAAAGGAGATTCACCTGTGATCTTTATGGGTATATCTATACAGTCTGTGATGCAAAAATCGCCTACAGGTAAGATGTCTGTATTTGGTTCATAAAATTGAATAGGTACGCCAGGTGCAACTGATAAACAAGGATCGTTCAGGTTTAACTCGCCATTATTTATTATAGATGTGACAATAGGAGAAATATAATAAATCATGCCTAAAACACCAGACGTAGGAAACGCAAATATAGGCCGACTTGAAATGGCAAGGATATTTCCTAGTGTAATGCCAGGTTCGTCATGTAAAATAAACCTAGTTACATAATCAGTATCCGTATTGCTATCAATATTAAAAATCGCTCTTATGGAATCTGAACTACATGATTTTAAAGGTGCATTACTGAAATCCATGGAACCTGCATCAGAAGTACACGCGCAGTTTTTTATTCCTTCTATTGTATCTACTGAACATGCATTCATGTCACCTAGTATTATATTAAAAGGTTCATTTGACAGATAAGTAGAAATGTAAAAGCTTGTATCAATCATTGTTCCATTGACAATGTAAGTTGTGCTGTCACCACCTGATATATCAAATGAGACAGTATAGTTATTGTCATCATTTTGGCACACAACGGCTAGGTTTTCAATAAGTGGCGAACCAAGAACAACAATGGGCGCTGTGGATGGAAGTGTACATGCTTGGTCTGAATTGAAGGTTAATATTATCGTGTCTAAAAGCCCTGCAGGATTAAATACATTAGTGTCCACATTTATTCCTGACCAAGTACCTGTAGGAAATAAAGAGTCAACTAATGAAAATAGATCTAAAGGGGATGCTGATTGACATATGTTAATCGACTCCAATATTGGAGCTTTTGGGGTCTTTATAATAATGGTTGATTGCACAGGGATAGCACAGGCATTTTGTGCAGTAAAGGTGAGTTCAATAGTATCGGTAAGGCCTGTTGTATAGAAAACATTGTTAATGATACCTGGACCAGACCATAGACCTATGGGATATAAAGTATCTTGTAAACTAAATAAATTCAAAGAAGCTGTTGTATTGCAAATTTGGGCATCATCATTTATCGGTATAATAGATGGAATGACATTGATAATGGCTGTATCGGAATTAATGCAACCGATGGAAGGATCAAAGGCAATATTGATATTCCCTGAAAAGTTTGATGGGTAAAAAGTATTACCTATGACACCTGAACCTGACCAAATACCTGATACAGAAAGCGCTCCTAATAAAGTATTTAAATCAAAAGAATCAGCAGATTGGCATATTTGGCTATCTGATAAAGTTATTGTTTGTGGTGCTATCACTTGAAAAGTTACGGTACCATTTTCATAACATGCATTATTAGGATTAAAAATAATTGGCACTTCGCCCGTAAGTCCTAAAGGATTGAAATTATTGCCAGTTACACCCTGTCCACTCCAAACTCCTTGAAGATTTGGTGGCGTTAGAAACTGATTTAAATTAATGTTTCCCGCATCTACACAGATATTTTGGTTTAATATGAATGGTGGGGCAGCAGGTGTAACTGTGATTGGAAAAGCAACATTGTAAACACAACCTTGATACGATATAGACGCACTATAAGTATTGGAAACAGTTGGCGTGATTACGCTCGATGGCAAAAGATTGACTGGATCAGGTGGAAATGAACTATACCAAGTAACAGTTCCATTGCTATAAGACAAATAATTATTTAAATCTAAACTTTGACCAAGACAAATATTTTCAAATCCTGGTAATGTAGACACTTGTTGCTCTGGGGTAAATGTAAAGCTATCACTTAAGGGTGGTGAAAAAGTTGCTTGACAACCCGAAGATGCGGAAGTGATAGATAAGATTCTGAAAGTACATGATGAATTTACTTGCAGTGTAATTGGATTATTTGATGAAGAAATAATACCTGTAGTGGTACCATTCTCACAAACCAACTCATATTCATAATCATAAGTTCCTGAAAATGGTACAGCAAAAAAAATGGTGATAGGCATAAAATCATCACCATTTGTAGCACATATATTATCCTCGACTATTTCCATACCATAATAAAGTGGGTTTATAGGGAATACATTTATGGTCACAGGTATCGGCGATGAAAAACAAGTTCCATTAGAAATTATGCCATAAATTATGGTTCCACTCGTTTGGTAATTTGATGGGTTTGTAATTGGTATGGAAAGACCTATATCTTCAAACCAACTAATAGGCAAACCTCCACCAAGAGTTGCGTTTAAATCTGTAAGATCAAAGGTTGCTTCTCCCAACAAACCATCTCCACATGCTGACAACGTGATCGGTGAGCCAATTGGAATTGGTAATATATCTACCGATATACATATAGTCTGGCTATCGTTACAAAATTCAGCTGTTGCGCATATCTCCCCTTCAGTTTCATTACTATCCCATTGTACCACAACTTCACTATTGTTGGAACTTATGATAGTTCCATTCGTTACGGTATAATTCACATTAATACCAGTTACAGGTGGTGAAAGCGTATATGTTTCTGTATCTCCACCACAAACGGTGATATCTCCAATAATGTCATCTAATGGGTCACCATCAGATACTAAAATTTCAATACACTCTTCACATCCATTATCATAGTTAATACAAAGTAATGCGGTTCCACTTGCTAAACAAAGATTGAAGACTCCTGGTGGTGAATTTGTAAATCCACAAACAATCAAAGGTGGTGGACTTCCCGGCGCTAAACCAATAGACCAGAAATTGATTTGACTTGGATCTATACCTGTTACAGTGTAGGTGTTGGTCGAATTTGGACATACTACTGTTGGGCCATTTATGGTCACAGGATCACAAGACAATAAAACCTTATTTGGAAATAAGGATAAACAAATGATTATAAAAAAAATAGGAGAAATAAATCTTTTTCTCATAGCATACGCTTATATATAATCCAATAAGTGCATTTTAATAATTTATAGTTGCTTAGCAAAAGAATATTTAAATGGTTTAAGTTGGTAAAAGCAAGTGTAAATTTTGTAAATGGCTAAATCGATGGAAAGATACAACTTATATTTTATTGAATAGTGAAATAATTATAGAAAATAGTATAGAGATATTAGACAGTTTTTGAAGTCGAATTTATTTGTCCAATTTGAATCATAAAGTCTTTTTCTTTACCATTTTAGATAATCAAAAAGGCCATCTATCTTTTCAGATAAATGGCCTTTTGAATTAATTGGTTTATCCCCAACTTTTACCTTATAATCGTAATAGTGCCTGATTTGACGACATTAGTAAGTTTGCCACAAATGTCAACTTCTGCTTCAACGGTGTAGAAGTACACACCTTGATCTAGTGAATTGCTACGTCCATCCCAAACCATGTTTTTGCCACGATGGACCATTCTACCTGCACGATCCATCACAGTAAATGATTTGACATTGCTACCTTTAAATTCTGTTTTTTCAAGATCGATGACATCATTTGCACCATCAAAATTGGGACTCATGATATTTGGGAGTACGAAACTTGGTACTCTGTCTGAAGCTACAATATTGGCAGATGCATTGGTCGTTTCACAACCGTTAGATATCGTTACATTGATTTGAGTTGGTTCAGTGACTTGGATGGTTTCTCCAGTATTGCCATTGCTCCATTTGATTTCAAGATCATCTACATCATAATTTTCAGGTACAATTTGTAAAGCTGCATAACCTTTGAAACAAGTAATGTCTTCTGTCAATAATCGGTATCTTACCTCATCCTTTTGTTTGACGACCAGTTTTAGTGTTTCTTCACAACCTATGACGTCTTTGATTTTTAACTCGTAATTACCTGCATTCAGATTGCTGATTTGGTTGTCTATCAATGAAATAGCTTGGTTGTTCAGTGTGTAAGTAAATTGACCCGCTGATAGCATTTCTAACTGAATATTGCCATCTGTTTTGCCCGGACATTGACCATTTACATCCAAGATGTATTCAAATCGCTGACCAAACTGTAGGTCATAGGTTGTCGTATCTATGCAACCTGCTGCGTTTTGTGCAGTAACATAGAGCGTCGTATCGTTATAAAACGTTTGATTTAATAAGTCAAAAGAATAACCTGAACAAACAATAAATTTCTGAAAAGTATGATTGGTTTCAGGTGCGTTGACTACGGCTGACGCCACAGTATTGACACAACCATTAAATACATTGACGCTATAAGTGCCAGCAGATTGTACCGTTATTTCACTTTCAGTATCACCATTACTCCATTCGATGACGACTTCACTTTCATCATAATTTAATACGTTAACCTGCAATAGAGCATTTTCTTCCGTACAAGTAAGATCGCTAGATACGACTTCGATGATGGCTTCTGCTTTGTCAGCTATCGTCAAGTCTTGAGATGCTATACATCCCATTTGATCTGTCAAAATGAGGGTATATTCACCTGCAGGTATACCATTGATCGTGCCTGCTGTAACATTGGTCGCAACACCATTCAAGTGATATGAAAAACTATTAGGATTATTCACATTGACATTAATGAAGGCATTGCTTTCTCCTGGACAACTTTGAGATTGAGTGGTAGTAAACAGAATGGGTGGACTGAATTTCACTTCGTGGCTTGTTTTTTCTACACATCCTGCACTATTTATGGATTCAATGACTACCGTTGTATCAGATATAATTACTTGACCATCCAAGGTGAATGTTTGCCCAAAACAAACTTCATGTTTTTCAGCGTTAAGGATTTCAGGGCAATCATAACCGATTAAATATGAAACATTAATGGTGTCTTCACAAGTGACTATACTAGCGAGTAGGCTGTCTATCAATATTTTAGCACCATCTGGTAAAGTGTTTTCGTCGATCTGTGGATGATAACTTCCTGCGGGCACATCTACTAATTCGCCATGACCGCTTTCATCCGTTGTGGTAGTAAATCCAGTGATATTGATCGTAATATTTGGTACTAAAGTATCTCCTGCATCTATGATGTTATTTTCATTGACATCCGAATACACTATGATATTGATGACGCCTACCGGTTGGTTTAAAGTAAGAGATAGTGGTTCTGATGTACTTTTGCAACCATTTTGTCCTGTGAGTTCTAACTGGTAAGTGGCGCTTTCTGTCAGTATGATGTATGGTATATTTCCACCATTTGCACTAGGCACTTCCACCCCATCTTTTTGCCATTGATAATTGGTGACATTAGCTATGGATGGGAAACACAAAGTATCTGGAGCGCAACGTTCAAAACATCCTGAAGGAACAAAACTTACATCTGGTCCTGACAATATTTCTATGGTATTACTGACCGATTTACAACCATTGTCATCTTGTGCTTGGACAAAGTATTGGCCTGGTAAGCTGGTCGAAATTTGCGCTTCGGTTTCACCATTATTCCAAAGATAATCAAGACCATTTATAGGATTTGTTATAGATAAGTTGTGTTCGATACCTGCACACAATAAGCCTGATTGATTTGCCTGGATAATCATGCTATTTGGGTTACCATTAACGGTGACTTCTACGGTGTCTAAAACATTGGAACAACCCGTAATGACATCTGTCAATTCCACATAAAACAGATGAACACCTACAGGCAGTAGATTGCCACTAGCTTCTGTATAAGAAAGCTCATTGCTAGTAATGTTATTTTGCCAATTGAAAGTAAAGTCTTGTGATGCTGGTACAAATATTTTGAAATCTTGACCTAGACACAAAGATACTTCATTGCCAAAATAGGTGGTTTCTTCTTCTCCTAAGGTTACTATAGATGTGATATAAGATTTTGGTTTAGGATTGACTTGGATGACTTTTTGATCAGGTGTATAAGTACATCCATAGACATCTGTCAAGGTCACTATATATATTCCGGACGAACTCACTTCAATTGCATCGGTGGTTTCTTCACTGCTCCAGTTCCATGAAACACCATTGACAGGAGCCGTGAGTTTGGTCGATTCACCTTGACAAATTTGATCACCTGGATCGGTGGTAATATTTCCAGCAAGTGTATTTGCTTTGATGTCTAGGGTCGTATTTATGCTAGCTTTACATCCATAGACTGACGTAATCAGCGCATTGATATTATACAAAGCTGCACTCTCAAATCTGTGGTAACCATCAAAAGCACTTTGGATATCATTTGCTCCTGAAGTAGGGTCGCCATAGGTCCAGTCAATGCTGAAAAGATTGGTATAATTGTCCACTTTAAAATGAGTGGTTTCTTTTTCGCAATTTGCGTCAAGCGCAAGGATGCCTGCACTTGGTTGTGGACGTAAGGTAAATGTATGGCTGATTTCGTCGGTACATGTGCCGTCTGAGATGATTAGTTTTACGGTGTAACTACCTTCGTCATTGTAGACATGGATAGGATTTGCTAAAGTCGAAGTATTGTCAGCACCACTTAATGGGTCGCCAAAATCCCATGTCCAAGAGACAATGCTTTTATCAGGTATGTGCGTGCTCAGATCTGTGAAAACGATATCGTCTCCTCTACATCCATTGGTGATTTCAAAATCTGCTTTGATCGGAATTTCTATGATTTGGGTTGTCTTTTTAACACATGTGTTAGTTGGGTCCGCTGAATCTACTACCCTTACAGAATGTACCACATCATAATAACCAGGATTACTAAACTCATGATTGATAACAGCACCCGAAGCATAGTTATTGGATGAAGCATTATCATCAAAAAACCATCTGTGACTATCCGCAATAATGTTCGATGAAGTACTAGTAAAGTTATAACTATTGCAATCATTTTCAACAAAAGTGTAGCCTACAGAACCAATGCTAGAAATACACGCGCTACTACCGCCACCACCACCGATAGTATCAGGAGGCGTCGTAGGATCACAAATATCTACGAGGTATAATGTATTGGATTCATTGGTACAACCAAAGTTATCCGTGACTTTTACTTTGTATTTTCCTATATCAGAAGGTTTGAATTTGGAAGGAAAGATACCAATAGAAGTTTCGTTTTTGAACCACTCAAAGGTATAACCATCTTCTGCCTCTGATGCATGCAAGGTAGGATAAACGACTGGTGGACTAGACAAACAAACATATTTATTTTGTGGGGTAGATACATATACATTTGGCTTTGGCAATTCTACAATGGTAAAACTAGATTTGCCTATACAACCATTAATATCTGTAACCTGGATAACATACGTTCCCGCTTTGATATTTGGCATGGGTAAAAGTGCTAAAGAAGTACTATCATCATTTAGCCAATTATATGCATCATAGGCTTGGGTAGTGCTGACAGCTATGGTTGTACCTTCGCATAGCGTAGCAGGATGATTAACAATAGGTTCAGGAAGTGCATGTACCAATACTGTTTTTGTGTAAGTGCCAGCACAAGTTTTTAATGTAATGGTGTGTGTGCCTGTTTTACTCCATGATAGGTCTACTTCGCTACCTTCTTGTGAGATGATGGTAGCCGCATCTGATGGTGTGATCTCCCATTCATAATTTAAGGATTCGTAAAAGGTTGCTTTTAAATTGTATTCCGAATATAGACAAGACTCATCCGTACCCAAAAATGTAAAAGTGGATATAATTTTTGCTTCCAAAGCGACTGCAGATGAAGCACAATATGCTCCTGACAAATCTGTTTGTGTCAATAGTATCTGGTATGGACCATCGCTCTGCCAAGTGACTAAGATGTTGTCTCCTGTTGCTCCTGTGACGTTGCTTCCATCTTTGATTTCCCATTGATAACTAGCATTGGGAAGATTTGCGATGGCTTCATATAGATATTGATTGCCTTTACAGATGGCTTTTTCGCCCTTGATACCTGTTGGCAGAATGCTTTTAGGTAAAACGGTGACTTCTTTGGTTAATTCACCATCGCAATGTGTCGGTGAAGTGGTGGTGATGATGACTTTGGTTATACCTGTAGGTATAGCATATTGGATATTTGCTACGTTATTTTGGGTATATAACAAGACATTGTTTTCATCTCGTAATTCCCAGTTTTCTATGATGACAGGTATGTTTTGGTCATTGGTCGTTTGTGCAGTGAGCAGCTCGCCATGACATATTTGTGTAGCGTCTGTAGTCAGTTTGTAAGGTGATTTCAGTGCAACAGTAAGTTCGTCTGAGCCACCACATTTGAGATAACAATTGTCGTAAGTGACATTTATCGTACCTTGATCGCCTGATGACCATGCCACAATGATAGTATTTGATCCTTGACCTGCGGTAATGCTTCCACCTGTGACGTTCCATTGATAATCTGTAGCGTTGTATTTTTGAATACTATACATCTCATTTGAACCTTTACATGAGATGGTTTGACCATTTATTTTTGCATTTTCTGAAATGATAGGAATATCAAAGATGGCTTTTTTAGGACATAAGTCAAAGTTGCACGAAGCTACTTCTAGTTCGATGATGCCTAGTGGTCCTTGTCCCCAATCCACGGTAACAAAGTTGTCACTACTTCCACCACCAGCTTTTATCGTGCAGTCTCCTATGATTTTCCAGAAGAATTGCCCACAATCTGCATTGGTGGTATAGGTCATTTCTGTGTTTTCACAAATGGTAGATTTACAATCGATGACAGGTAGATAGCTTTCTTTGATAATGATAGGTTTTGTAATATTTGCTGTACATCCACAAGCAGTAATGATCGTAAGTGAAACCTGATAAGTTCCTGGTTTATCGTAAGAAACGACAGGTGATATATCTGATGAAATATGTCCATTGCCAAAGTCCCAACTGTAAGAGATGCCATCAAGCGTTAATGGTGTGATTTCTATGGATTCGCCGACGCAAAAATCAAATCCTGGAATGTTAAAATCAACTTCTATCTCATCGGTTATTTCTATACATTGATTTCCGAATGAAAAGCATTGGGTTCCTTGTCCGAATGAAGTTATATTAATACTTCCAAAACCACCACTTCCCCATGTGACAGTGATTTCATTTTTTACTTGATCTAATACATAAGAAGTCGCTCCGACCACATCAGCAGTGACAATAGAAAATGGATTTGGAAAACTGTACCCATAAGTAACAGTGGAGCCTGCACAAGCTTTTAAACAGTCATCAGAAGGATTGTTTTGGTGACATTCGATGCTATCTTTTTGGAAAATTTTAATTTGGGAAATATCTGAGACATTCACAAAAATAGAATCGGTTAAAATCGCACCTGTATTAGTAAAAGCAAGAACATCAATGTAATATGTTCCAGGACAATAATAACAAACCGTGAAAATTCCAGATTGATTATTTACAGTAGCATTATAACAATCATTTGTATTCGGTGAATCAAGATATGTTATTGATACATTTTCTATAAAACTGTTTGAAGGATCTAGTGTATATGTTTCACATGAGCCTATACACGTTTCAAAAGGCCCGATGATATATAACCTATCTTGGCCTTGTAGTGTGTATAAACCTAAAAATAAGGTAAAAAACAAAGTGGATATTAACGTCTTCATAATACAAATGGATTAATAAAATCAAAGTAATATTTATAAGAGTTTAAAATTGTTGAATTCGCTCCCTTAAGTGGAAAAATAATTTAAAATTTTGCATTGAAACTCCATAAATTGAATGATATGCATACGGTATAAATGAAGGGTAACAAATGATTATTTATTGAGTCTTACTTGATGATTTTCAACTATTTGATGAGAAATATTTATTGAGAAGATTAATTATTAAGTGAAGTTATAGAGAATATTATTCTTGTATAAATTGGAATCTTTGTGCTTCATTGATACATTGCTATTTGAAATTGGGCATATGTTATTGATTTTAAATTTCTTTTCTTTTGTCTTAACACAAAAGAAACAAAAAGTCAAGGCTGTTTCCTTTTCTTAACGCCAAAACTTCAAAAAATAGCTAAACCGAAAAAACTCGCTTTGTATTTGGTAGCTCGTAATTGACTTTAGTGGCACTACGTTCATAATCAATCGTTTTTAAATTCGTATTAGCTCGAACAGTTTTCGCTTCTTAACGCCATTTTATGAAGTTTTGACTAAAAATGAAAAGGCCGGTCCGTGATAACGCAAATATCAGCTAATATTTGATCCAACCGTATTTTATACTTTGCGATAAATGCGGATGCAACGAAAAGAAGGAAGGTAGCAAAGATACAGGACACGTTCTATTGGTGATGGTGGTGGCCATAATACCTGACATAAATCGAACAAATTTCTGATGGATAACTTCGTACCATACTGGTGATTGAGTTTCCGAATAGTTGTTTTCAGTACATGTTGGTCCTGTATCTAGGAATAAATTCCAATATCTAGTATTGGCGCAAGCGGTGATGATGAGTTCAGGATAATAATGAATGACCATTTGTTTTTCTAGATCAAAAGAAGGGATTTCTGTCCAAAACCAAGACTCTAGAAATGGCATTTTACTATATGCGGTATTATGAAATTTGTGGCTAATGTCTTCCAAAAACGTCAATTGATCTGCAGTGAATGTGATGGTGAAAAAGTCTTTTTGATCAGGTCTGAGACGCATGAAGGTGAAAAGGTAAGCGCCAAATTTTGAATATTCTAAAAAGAGCTTATCTTTTTTTGACCACTGATCTCGAGTGTTTTTATTTGGAACAAGCGCAGGTAAATTTGTCAAAGCTTCTTTATCCATTCTTTCGTCTGTAGCATAGATGAAGTTGTTTTTGACATCCCATTCGCCATTTTTATATAAGAAGTCTCTAAAATCAGCCATCCAAAATGGTGTGCTACAAGACTGATGATCTAGATAAATATGATTTTCACTACAAAAAAAGTACAACAGACCTTCTGCAAGTTTTCCTTTGGTAATATTGATGATTCGTTTTTGGATATCGTTTTTGTCCATTCGATCATAGGTAAATGCGGAAGAAATGATAGCGTATCGTGCAGCTTGATAAGCGAGATGTGTGTAGATATCAGGCGGTATCTGATCGACAATGATGACTTCATTTTCTTGCATGTGTGCGTCTTTTGTGATGCAATGATAAGGGATTATGTTGAGATTGTTTAATTGTTTAAGGTCGAATTGTTTATTGTTAAGGCGATACACTCATTCTGGAAATCCTTAATCTCATCCTTAACCTTAACCTTAGTCTTAACCTTAACCTCAATCTTAACCTTAATCCAATCTTTTTCCCTACCTTTGCACCAACCACAAAAAAATCAATATGTACCGTTTATTACCCTTATTGCTTCTGATGCTACCATTTAGTGACATCTCAGGTCAAAATGAAATACCATTAGATAGCACTTCCCATTATATCGGAAAGTATGTCAAAGTATGTGCTAAAGTAGCCGGAACCTTTGTTACCAATAGTGCATCCAAAGTGACGTTGCTTAATCTTGGAGAAGATTTCCCTAAAACCAAGTTTACTGTAGTCATTTATGAAAAGGATCTTCCTAATTTTGAGTTTGTACCTTCTGAGTATTACAAAAACAAAAGTATATGCGTCATTGGTACCATCAATGAATACAAAAGTAAACCCCAAATCAATGCTCGGTTTTCTAACCAAATCGAGGTGAAAGAGTAGGGATACACCTTTTAGTATTTTATTATCTGGCGAAGACAAACTTTGTTTTGTTTGTATCGGTTTCTAGGATGTTCATTTCTGTAACCAAAGTTTGGATATTAATGGATTTGTAGTTTCGAGTATAAGTAAATGTCCACTTTGTACTGTAATGGTATTTATTGATTGTATCTGGAGAATGTAATAGTTAAGGTAGATTTAGTCCGATAATTCACAAATAAAATTGTCGATTGAGTCGTCTATGTTTTGTGTCAAATTTATAGTTACCTTAAAATATGCGTTGTACTTTTCAAATTCGTCGCTGACGTCATTAATAGCAATCTGTATTAAATGCCTTCCTTTGGCGATTGATTTTACAAAAGTTATAGGAAATCCATATAATTTATAATCGCCCTTCTTTGTACAAATCATAGTAAACTCCGCATGTGAAAGAATGAGTAATTCATCATTATCTGTAAGGATTAAATTTTGTTCGATAACTCTATCAAAAGATGCCATGTCAATATTATTGCCTTTCGTAAATTCCACTACCAAATTGTCTCCATTGGAATTTGTAATTGCTATAATAGTGTTCTTTTCAATTAAGTCTTCAATGCCATCTGGAAAGTTGTAATCAAATGCTTCGTTAGCATATTTTTCTTTTAGTGCATTTGAAGACACAATGACTAAAAGGCCTTCAGTTCCCATTATAAAATTTTTATTCACCTCTATTTTTAGATTGTATTTAATTTTTTAATATCTTTTTTAATCGGGTAATTTTGATTGATAACAACAACTTATAAATTTATTTTTTCATTCAAAACATCACCATCTCTAAAATCACAGTTTATTTTGGGGATAATTGATATCAGTAGGTTATTCAAGTCAAGTTCTTCTATATGTAATGGAGCTGATGGTTTGGAAATTAAGTCATATTGATTGCGTTTGTCTTTTTGTTCTCTATGAACATCTTGATAATCAAAAGCATAAAGTCCTTTTCTTGCATACATGTCCCAATCCGAAAGGTCGCCATTATTTGGCGTGATCCTGATAGCAGAACATCTTTCATTTAAGCCACTAATGATTGACATTAATTGAGCATATAAATCATAAGACTTTCCTATTTCAGCAGGTATTGGTGCATTCATAATTGCTGTAAACACGCCTACTTGCCCACAGATATCAACGGCTATCCAATCTAATTCATTAGAATAAGCGCCTTCGTTAATGATATTTGTCCATATTTCTTTATCCATTATTAAAGCTGATATCAATTCACTCGTGGAAATGTTTAATATTTAATTTGGACAATTCCATCAACAAATCTACAACACATTCCCATTTTTTCAATTTCTAAGTGAAGAAAGTTTTCAAAATCCATCTTTTCCTAACTACCAAACATGGAAAATGGAGCACTTGATTAGTGGTTTTGCTTTTTACCCTAAATATCTTAGTCTTCATCTATTTCTTTGTAAACGTCTTTATTGTGAAGTTCCATCCATTTGCTAGGGTCCGCAATATCTGTCCACTCATATTTGCGATATAACTCGTGTGCATCTCCTGTAAGTAAAATCCAACGTCTAAGTCCTTGTAGACTCGGATAGTCCATAATGGTACTTATCAGCCATTTAGACAATCCTTTGCCCCTGTATTCATCTAAAATGTACACATCACCTAAATAGGCTATGGTTGAATAGTCGGTGATTATTCTTGCAAACCCTATTTGTTTTTTGTCTTCGTAAACGCCAAAGCATAATGAATGTTGAATGGAAGTTAGCACCTTTTCTTTTGGAATATTTAAACACCAATAAGCTTTAGTCGATAAGAATTCGTGTATGGCATCAACGTCTAATTTCGTCTTTTCAGTCGAAATGCAAAACGCATCTTTATATTCGTTTATTACTGTCATCTTTTCTGATTGTTTTGTTTTGTCTGATATAGACACAAGTTAAAAACTTGCGCCAACAATGATGCTTACAATAACTGAAAATAATCTACTCTAACTTAATACTAGTTAATAAAATAATGCTGTTGTTATCGGTATCAGATACAATTAGCCATGGTTTAGCATCTGTTTTTCTTATATCATTTCCTTTCATTGCAAATGCTTCCTGCTTATTGTCAGCAATATAAATTTCCGTTCCCAAAGGGAAATTATATTCTTTAATTGCATTCGGGTCAACATTGCTTACCCTAGTTTGACCTTTCCCATCAGGCGTGAATATTATCAATGAAAGATGGTAGACATCATCATAGTCATTTTTAAAACTTAGTTTAACATCATCTTGTCCCACAAAGGAAAAATTCAAAACAGCTAAAAGGGAGAGTACTATCAGGTTCATATTACATATTTTGCAGGTGAACAAGTTTGGGAATAAAAAGTTTGCATAGATTTATTTTTGTCGCACAAGGTGTTGTGTTTACTACTAAACTGCCTTGTACGTAACTTTAGAGTAATGCATTAGTGGATTGGGAAATAATAGGAAGAATTTTGAATTTCAACGCTATCAATCATACTTTCAATCTATTTATAACCCTTAGGCAAATGTAGGATTATTTTTAAATGGCTGGAATAATTATTTTAGATTTATTTGATTGGGTGGTTTATTGATTATTAATTTGGCTATTGGACCTGCTAAGGTAGGAGCATTAAAGGAATAGTCTGTGTTACCAACAGCCATTATTCCCAAAACTCAAATTCATCATTGTTTAGTATTTCCGTAGCTGCATTATATAGCTTTTGCTGAGTAAGTAAAGTATTACCTTTACAATATTCAACGATTCTACTCGCTATCTTTTTTGATTCTGATTTCGAATGAATATTTGATATTGATAAAGCTATATGTGAATCATGTATTTCCGTAGGGCTAATCTTTTTCTGGTATTCCAAATCTTGTAACCAATTGAGATTGATGTTGCATATTAACTCTTCTATATCGAAATTGTGTTGGCGCTCATTTGGATATTCTTTGAAGCAATTTAATATAAAAAATAAATTTCTTTTTTGGCTTAACCCACTATTATATGAATAATTCTCGATAATATCTAAAACCCTTTTACGATGCTGTCCTATATGAAATAATGGAAGATAAAGCAAATCATAATACAATTTCCCATAATTCTTCTGTTTTCTAATTGAATTGATTTTACTGTAAACTAGTTCTACAATTTTTTCTTTAGACTCTTGAATGCAGAAAACTCGAAGTGAACTAAAAATTAAAAAAGTGTTGACATCTTTATTGTTAATAAGCAAATCTAAAATTTCTTTGGCTTTATCTTTTCCTAATTTGTCATTTTGCCAAATTCGAAGAGAATAGGATACTATTTCAAATGGCAGTTTGAAGAAGTCTTTTTGATCGAGTATTTCTTTGGATTTATCTTTTCCTATTTTGTCATTTTGCCAAATCCGAAGTGAATGGGAGACTATCTGAGAAGGTAGTTTGAAGAAGTCTTTTTGCTCGAGTATTTCTTTTGCTTTATCCTTTCCTAATTTGTCATTTTGCCAAATCCGTAGAGAATTAGAGACAATTTGATGTGGCAGTTGGAAGAAGTCTTTTTGCTCGAGTATTTCTTTTGCTTTATCCTTTCCTAATTTCTCATTTTGCCAAATCTGAAGTGAATGGGAGACAATCTGATGTTGCAGTTTGAAGAAGTTTTTTTGTTCTAGCATTTCTTTGGTAAAAAGACTTCTTTGTTCTTTGGATAAAGACATTAAATAGGAATAAAGTCCATTTTCACTTATCTTTTCGAGATTTCCCGTAAAAAATTGAAAAAAAGTGATGGTTGAGACATCCCCAAAGTTATTGTTTAACCAGAGAAATAGTGTTAATGCCAAATTTGATTCACCGCGATTCAAACATAGATCAATTAGTTTTTTTACTTCGTACTGGTCAAAATTGAAATCTAATGCATACTTTGTTTCTTGAATCAAAGAAATCCCTTTCTCTGCCAATAAGTCATGGTTAAAAGACAATCTGTTTTCAAGAAATCCAGATTTATAATTTATTTCATTAAAACTAACTAAGCTATCAAATAGCTCTGGATATTTCCCATTTGATTTTATTCTTTGACTAATTTCGTTGTTCTCTCCCAAAAATTCAGAAATATGAAGGAAGGCATTCTCTGAAATTGAAACATAATTCGAATATTTAACTGAATAAAGTACTGCAAAAACGTATAGCCCTTTACCTAAACCTTTATATCTTGTATCTCCCTCTAAAGACGCAATTTTCTTTCCTATCAATTCTTTGAATATATTTTCAAAATTCATTTTATCATAGGCAATATCTAATTCATTTTCAATTAATTCAGAAAGAACATATAAAATAATGAAAATTGGCGAATTGCTAATAAGTGCTTTATTCTCTAGCAACTTTGATATGCTGTTCTTTAAGTCAGGTTCAGGTAGTTTATCCTTAATGGTTTCTAATATCTTGACGTTTTCATCCAATGAAATCAGAAATTTATTCCTCGATGTTATGTGCTTGCGGTAGCCGTTATTTAAAGTTCTATCTCCTATGATTACTCTTACATTATTTTTTTTCTTTAACCAACTAAAAATCGGTTCAGAATAACTGTAATCTTTACCAACATTCCTATACCAGTCCTCAATGATTACTAAATGTTTATAATGAGGATTGTCGTCTATTATATTGACATCTCTAGAATAAAAGCTATGTAAGTCTGTTACCCACCATGTAACTATGTCTTTTTGATTGACACATATCTCAAAGGCTATTCTTCTTAAAAAAACAGATTTCCCAGAACCACCTTCACCAAGAATTATTCCTCCCACCCTACTTTCGATGAATTCATTTGAAAAAGATTCATTAATATTCTTTATGAAATTAAAAAGGTCGTTTCTTTTAACATCCCATTCATTTAAAATGCCATACCATTGAACATTATTAACCTCACTTGAAGTGTAGTAACGAAATATGTTTGGTTTTGAAGCTTTTTCTTCCTCTCTTAGTGTATCTATGAAGTCAGTATTTATTATATCTACACCGTGTTTTATCCCATTGAGGGTGTAATTCTGTTTAAGTCTTTCATATCTGTAAATGTCGTCCTCAATATCTTGTTGAGACCAAACAATAACTTTGTAGTCATCAGTGGATAGGCTATCCGCAAATTTTTGAAGACTTGTGTCTCGATGTATATTTGATGCATAAACAAAATAATCAAAAGAATTACCTTCAATAGCTTGGGTTAATTCACTTAGGATTTCATTTTGAATTGCCTTTTTATTATTTTTAAATTCTTCATGTTTTTCCTTAAACTTACATTGGATTACTATTTTTTCACCTTTCGCTTTTTTATATGTAGCTTTAATATCTACTCCCCATTGCTTTTGACCGCTTCGTCCAAATTTTTGGGCATCAAAATCTCCATACTTAAATTGGGCTATTTCACAACACAACTCCTCAAACTGCTGGGCATTGTAAATTCTTTTTAATGGATTATCTTTCATCTATTATTACCAAAGTTAATGTAATATATCAAAAGTTTGGGACTAAATGTGTTATTAATCGTTAAACGATGTAAAGTTAAATAAAATCTTCTTTACTAGGATACGGTAGATAGCCCAAATTTATGATATGTTAAGTTGGACGAATTTGGTGTGATGTGGTATGGCGTTTTGTAGGACTTTTTATGTGGGATTTAAATCAATTTCAAAATTTGAATCAATCAATCCCTAATATGTACTTTAACTTGAATCTAACTCTTTATGAACTAAGACTGAATGTTTGCAAAGCAAATCATTTGAACAATTTCACTTGATAGTTAAGGAACCACAAAAAATAGCTTTTAGCTATTAGATTACAAAATTAATATCTATATGTTTGAGGATTCAATCAGCTATGGTCTACTGAATTGTGTCTTCACCCTTATTCTCAACCTATTTGACCTTCGGAATATTGTCCTTTAATGTTTGAATTAAAATATTTTCCAACTGATGATGCCGATTTTAATTCGTGGAAAGTACTTTCCAGTACATCATAGTATTGCCAAATAGCACCATTGTGAAATTCCACTTCAAGGGTCGCAGTATTTGGGTCATAACCTATACTTTTTAAATTTGATGATTGCACATATTCTCTGTCCATATTTTAAAATTTTTGTTGTCTAATTCTTGTTACTACAACTTTATAGTTCTCTTGGTCTTCAGGATGTGATTCTAACCATTTTTCAACCAATTTAGGGTCATCACTTGTTGGTCTTGGAACATTTAGTTTTAGCCTAACTCTTGAAGGGATTTTAATTGCTTCTCCTACAATTATTGCTTCTCCTGTTCTCAATGATGGTAAAAGGTCTATTAAACTATTTAAGTTGTCTGGTGCTGAATTTTTTACTATTGATTGGTCGCCTGAATTAGTAAGGCGTAATGCAATAAAAGTCCCAACTTGTGCAAGTATTGTTTCAGAAATTTCTGATGGTCTTTGTGAAATTACTAAAGCACCTAAACCAAACTTCCTCCCTTCTTTAAAAACTTTTTCAACTGCTTCCTTCGAATAGCTGTTATTGTCACTTTTATTCAGGTAATTATGTGCTTCTTCATAGGCTAGTAATAACGGTCTGTTTTTACCTGTATACGTTTCGTACCTTCCCCAAAACATACTGTCATATACAAAACGAGTTATTAGACCAACTGTTATATCTAATACTTCAAAAGGAACTCCACTTAAATCAAGTATGGCTAATTTCTTGTCACTTCCTATCCATTCATTTAATAAATTGTGTAAGTCTTTTGGAGAAGTTGCATCTCTATAATCACCTGGATTAAAAAGAAAATCAAATCTCGAATCTCTCAACCTTGATAAAATTTTTTTCTCATAAGAGTAAAATTCTTGATGTTTTGATTTGAATGGTGTAGTATTATTTGGTGGGTAAGGAATGAATTGTGCTGGTATAAGATTTTCTGCATTTCCATTATTCACTAATTGAGCTGTTACTTTTGTTTGGTCATCTTTGTTTGAAGTGCTGAATGTTGCATTTAACCAATAATTCATTTCGTGCCATAATTGTCTTGCACTAAAAGGGATAGGTGAGTCAGCAGTTACGAAATCCGGATTTACAACTCCTGCTGTTAAAGTACAATTAGCTTTTTTAAAATTGGTTACTAAATCTCGAAATGCCCTATAGTCTGGCTTTTGATCGTCAGATGGTTTTGCACCAATTAGAAAGTATGAAAGTTCATCAAAACTCATTAGCCAAAATGGAATGAATAGTGGATTTGCAACTTCATTAATTTTTAAAACTTTTGCATCAGGGAATGCACTTGCATATTCTCCGTGTGGGTCAACTAAAATAACTCTTGAACCTTGATAATCGTCTAAAATTGCTTTTAAAATACTAACGGTAGTATTTGACTTACCACTTCCTGTAGAACCTAAAATTGCACAATGTCTTAAAACAAGTTTATGTAAATCTGCATAAACACTTAAATTATCAGATGAAGAGTGTTTCCCAATTTCTATTGAACCTTCATCTTTTTTACCGTAAATATCGAACAAGTCTTTTTCTACAACTATGTGAACTTCATCATTAATTGTCGGATATGTACCAACACCTTTTTCAAAATCATCATCACCAATTTTTTCACCTACAAGTTGTATAGTTAAAAATCTTGAACCAAAAGAATATTTTAAATTAAAATCATCTGATTTACTTGGTGTATTACTAACCGATGAAACAATACCATAAATTGTTATGTTACCTATCGGGATTTTTACAAAGGTACCAATTTGACCAATTTTATAAAGTCGCCCATTAATTATTGGTGCTGCAGAAGGAATTTCATTTGAAACTTCTACTTCAACTGTACCTGAGTCAACACGAATTATATGTCCTAAGTATGTTATTTCGGTTTTCATTTTACTATTGATTCGATTGCATCTTTTTTGCCAGAATTGGCAATAAAGAAGTTAACAAGTGCATTAAAATCTCCTAGAGTAAATTTACTATCAGTTTCATTCCAATATGAATCTGATTTTTCAATTGGTTTCAAATCAATTGGAGTATATTCCCATTCTCCAAGATTTCCATTAATTATTGCTTTTGTTGGACCAAAAACATTTAGATTTAAGTATGAAGAAGTTAGTTTGTGTAAGTTTTCAACTTCTATGTCTTGAAAGAAAAAAACCAATGCAGTTAACCTATTGTTTTGTCTTAAACAGTTAAAAATAATTTCATTTATATGTTGGTCTGAAAAAGAATATCCTGTAAACACAAACAATAATTCCCCACTTAGTAAATAGTTCTTTAGTCTATCAAAATAGGCAATAAATGGTTGTTTTTTTGATGAATCGTATTTCTCTTTTGAAGGATAAATTACCAATTCATTATCTTCATCCTTTATGTTATCAATTTTTCCAATTCTAATAATTTTCTGTGAGTTTGTTCTTGGATCTTCTTTCCAAAACCAACTTAAAGAGCCGTGAATTTTCCAAAGTCTTATCCAGTTTTGTGTTAAATCATTTTTTGAAACAAATTGATCAATACTTTCCTGCCAAAAAAATGGTTCGTATGAACCAACAAATCCATCAAAGTAAGGTATTTGACTTGCTTCCAAAGATTTTTCAATAATTAAATCATAGTTGGTAGTAAAAACTTCCTTTGAATAATCTCTGTTTAATAGGCTAAGCCAAGCAAAGAATTTTTTAGTATTATCAAGTATTGCAAGACTTTCTTTTTCAGCTATGATGTCATAAATCACTGTACAAATTTCTTTATCTAAAAGTTTAGCATTTTCTCCACTTACTCCTTCATATATCTTTGAAGTTTCGCCTGTAAGTTCTCTAATTCTGCGAATCTGATTAAGTATATCTTCAATGTTTACTTTCCTTGTCGTAATAATAGTTTCTAAGTCTTCCTTCACAAGTTTGAAATTTGCTAAAAGATCATCAATCAGTTTTGCTTCAATTCCTGTTGTTAATATTTCAACATTCGGAACTCCTAATGCACAAGATGTTCCTGCACCAAAGAAGAATCCAATATTTTTTGAATAGGATAAGTGTGTTTTTAATTCTCGTATTTCTCTAATTACATTTAATTTATCCATTATTTCTTATTTATTTTTTGGGAATGCTGAATGTTTGTTGGTTCTTTCATAGGGTGAATCATAACGTTTTGCAGCCATCCTCTGTTCGGGATTTGTGACTTGTAATTTATAAATGTGCTAAAAATATTCTTAGATGATAAAATTTCATTTTGACTATGATGCCCGAATGGCGGTTGATTGCTGTTATTCAATGTTTAACTCTTGTTTTGCAAAAACGTCAAATGGATCTATGCTACCAAGATAATCCAAGTTTAAAGAAAAAGGTAAAAAGCCATCTCGCTCAAATATATCAAAGAATTTTGGAAAACTTGTTTTGTAAATATTGTAAACAGCTTCATATTTTAATTTAACTTTCTCATTTGGAAAATGGTTTTTGAAAACTTCAATTTCACGAAAGAATTTTAAATCATCATCAATTCTAAAATATGCATCTGTTTCATATAGTATATTTATATCGATTGGGAGTTTACCATTGGTATGTTGATATAGATTTACAAATGATTGACATAAGAATATATAATGGTATTTTTCAGAAATTGGAACTTTATCAAATACAACAACTTCATTTTCTAGATGCTTGTTGATATAAAGACCAAATCCGTCTAAAGTTTTTTCATCATTGTATGTTTCGATTAAGGCTTCTCCATAATATGCTTGAAAATTGTTTAAAACTGAAAAATTAAATTCGCCAAGAGTAATAATTCCTTTGAAAAAGACATTATGCAAATTTAGTTTATAAAACAGTTCTTGAGCATATTCTATTAAGTATGTTATATAATAATGAAGTGGCCAGGCTTCATCTTTATTAAATACCAATATTGTATCCGAAAAAATTACGACTTGAAGAGCTGGGTGTTTAAAAACATTTAACTTATCAAATATCTCAAATATTTTTTCAATTTTAGATGACTTTGAAGATACCATTGCTTCAAATCCTAAAATGTCAATAAATAGAAATGCTTTCTTCATAAAATATTAGCTAACTTTTTGTTTTGCGCAACTCCAAATTAATGAAATTCTCGTAACTCCTTGATTTTCTCATCATATTAAATATATAAGCATACGAAAATTTATTAATTATATCCAATTGTAAACGGTTTTTATATGTTTGTACACGGAAACTTAACCATTAATGAAGTCCAATGCCACCAATTATTCTCATATCTATAACACTTTGCTAAGGCAAATATAGGATTATTTTTAAATGGATGGAATATTAATTCATTTTGTTTTATTTATTACTTCACTTAATAGCCTACTTAGGCATCTTCAATTATTCTGAATATTGTTTAAAATTGTACTTATAAATATTTCTATAAAGATAAGCTCTAATAAATTAGAATTTAATCTAAAATAATTTGCAAATCTAAATACTATAAAACATTCTGTCCATATAACTTTTGTTATAAGTTTTATTGGATATGTAGTACAAAAATGACAAATAATGTATAGTTTGTACAGGTTTTTATAGTTTCGCATTGTAGGTGTTTTTTTATAAGGATAGGGTATTACTTTTTTTCTTAACTGCTACGTTGAGGGTAGATTATACAGTTTTTTTTTCTGACATGGCAGACTTAGTTTAATTCCTTACTGTCCATATCTGAGTAAGGTAAATGTATTAAAATAGGGAAAATTAGCTTAAAAAAACTTTAGTGTAGCTTAGATTCACTTAAGTGTAGCTTAGGTTTACTTCGGCTTAGCTTAGATTTACTTCGGCTTAGCTTAGATTTACTTCGGTGTAGCTTAGATTCACTTCGGCGTAGCTTAGATACGCTTCGGTTTAGCTTAGATACGCTTCGACGTAGCTTAGATTCACTTAAGCGTAGCTTAGATTCACTTAAGCGTAGCTTAGATTTACTTCTGTTTTGCTTAGATACACTTCGGCGTATCTTAGATACACTTCAATATTTGCCCTGCAAATCATCCCCAGATGTCTCAAAAGTGACTTTAACCCAGATTATATAATTCGGGTTTAAAACAAAGTTATAAAAAAAGCCCTCCACCGTACTATGACGGCGAAGGGCTGTAAAGACCTCATAAACTATACCATCAACTCTCTTTGGGCACTTTTGACCTGCCCATAATCTGTCTTCGCTTGCGCTCGCTTTTTGGAACACCACCCGCATTGAGAAATTCTATGCTATCCGTTCCGTACTTACCACCTACAAGTTTTAAGAAGCGATCTCTCATCTCTCGAAGTTCTTCTTCTTTGCGTTTGATGATGCTGAGTTGACCATCCAATACTGACAAGCTTTGATTGTAGGCCGCTTGTAGGTCATCCAGTTCATCGATGGCTTTGCTAAAATTTGGTATAGACATCCCTCCACCAAAATCGAGATCAGGGGCTATACTTCTGAGTTTCTCTAAACGACGTTTAGAAATTTCTATTGCAATTGAATTTCTTGATTTTCTCATTCATTAAAGATTTATCAAGTTAAAAAAAGATTTTTTCCTATCGCTTATTTATGACTCGTTGACGGGATCCACGAGTCTGATCATTCGTTTTTTTGATGCCGAATTTCTCCATGCAGCTGATAGGATTCATTTGACCATCTATAAATGCAAAAGACAAAGTCTATATTGTTTGTCAAATGTTAAAGTTTGGTTAGGGTTTTTTCTTATGTGGTCATTTATGCTATGTTAGATGTTACATCCTTCGATTTATTCATTGTATCTGATGATATATCGGAGTAATCATGAAGTAGTGCAATCAAAAAAAACGTTCGTTGACGACAAAGTAGGAGCGTAGCTCTGACATCTTAGATGACACCTAGTTTTTAAGATTACAGGGCTACGCCCCTAAATGATATTGCTGGTAATTGTTGCTACAAAGATTACAGGACTACGTCCCTATAATTCTAGATTACGAATGAAGATACAAAATCGAAAAACGTGAAAATTTACAACTATTAAGGAGCGTAGCTCTGACATCTTTGTAGATAAAAATCATGGACGAAAATTGAGGGGCGTAGCCCTGACATCTTACATGAAACACTGCTTTGAAGATTACAGGGCTACGTCACTTTAATGTCCCTTTGATTTATTCAATGTATATGATGATATATCGGCATACAAATGAAGTATTGTAATCAAAAAAAAACGTTCATTAACGAAGTTACAAAAAACCATAAAAAAAGCCGCTCATCTTGCGAATTACGGCCTTAAAGCTATTCCGAGCTAAACGGGAAAATTGTCAAAGTTTATTGTGGTGCTGTTTGAAAAGCTTGCATAGAAATAACTTTTAGTATTTGGTAAAATGGGCTACTATTTACATCCTAAATCTATCTGTGACTGCGAGTCGTTATTCGGAAAACAATTTCCTGAATATACAATATTAGGTTTGTATCTAGTAATATTTGGATCATACAATCCATTTGCAAGGAATTCTGTAAGGTCACTGACTTCTGCATCTGTCAGGAATAAAGGTCTGAACTGTCCGTCTATTCGATACTTTTCTATCCTTGGATTTTCTGACACACCATCATTAAAATATTCTACGACTTCTCTCAAACTTGTCTTGGATGAACCGTGAAAATAAAATCCTGCATCTTTTAAGTTGTATAGTTGGGGTACTTTAAATTTGTACAAATCTGCATCTTTTAAGGTGAAACTCGCTCTACCTTTGCTTCTACCATCATCAGTTTTGTACACTAAGTAATCATTTTGGTCAAGGTCTTTGACACCAATCGCTGCAAAACGTTGACCATTGAGGGATGGACTGTTGTGACAATTTACACATTGGGCTTTTCCAAAGAATAAGATTGCCCCATTTTTCTGTGATTCAGTCATGGCATTTTGTTCTCCACGCAACCATTTTTGGAATGGCGCTTGATTGGTTAATATCGTCCTGAAGTAAGCTGAAATAGCATGTGATGCTGTTTGCAAGGTATATCTTTGGTTTTCAGGGATGTCATAAAATGCATTGTCAAATAAAGCGGTATATCCAAGTTTGTCCATCAATTCTTTATTGATATCCTGACGGTGTGTGATCAATGCTCTCGTCACTACGGCTTCGAGTCCTTCGCGGTTTTCTTTATTGATAGAGGTGAGTGGATCTGCTACGCCCCAAACGCTTTCAGTACCTGCATTCATACCAAAGGAACCGAAAGCTCCATTCCACAATGGATTGCGTACGTAGGCCAGATTAATGACAGGCAGTGGTCTAGCGCCTTGGGCATCTACTTCATTGCCTTGATAATTGGGACTAATGGCCCTTCCTTCACCGTGTGCTCCAAATCCTAAAGCACCGTCTGCTATGCCTTGAAATCTTCCTGCAGTAAAACCTATCTCAGGAATGTGACAAGAACTGCAAGAATAAGTCGCTACAGATTCAGGTTTTTTAGCAGTCATGCCAATACCTGTCTCATAAAACAACATATTTCCTAAGGCAACTTTTGGGTAAGTGATTGGGTTCTTTGGATCTTGGTTGGGAATGTAATCGTAGTTATTGCCAGAAGGCATGGTGTAAAAATCTAAATCACCAGTAAAACTTTTTGTTTTTAGCAACTCAATAAGGGCTGCATCTACGTCTGTATCTGTCTCGACGATGGTGGGTTCGTGGGTACAGCTAAAAGTAAAACTTATCAAAATTAAAAATAAACCTAATTTGTTCATGGGTCGATATATTTAACATAAATAATTGAGCGCAAATGTAAAGCCTTCGTTGTGCTTAAAATGTGACGAGCATCACACTTTTGAAAAAATATGGCAAATGATGATATATATCAGTTTTTGTGAAAAAGTAGTCTGTTTTGGCATGCATAATGGTCATTTATTAAATCTTTGCAGCGTTTTATTTATCTTTTATTTACATCAAAATCCAAAAGTCCATGAAAACAGTATCGATTAGTAAGACATCACTTCTTTTATTGAGAGTCAGTATAGGTATTGTTTTTGTGTGGTTTGGACTATTGAAGTTTTTTCCAGGTTATAGTCCTGCTGAAGACCTTGCTGCCAATACGATCAATAAACTGACGATTGATCTCATATCTTCACCTTTGAATAAAATCTTATTAGCTATTTTGGAAGTGGGCATAGGACTGTTTTTAATCATCGGTATTTGGAGAAAACCAATCCTTATTTTATTATTGGGTCATATGGTTTGCACGTTCACGCCATTGTTCTTTTTTCCTGAATTATCTTTCAAAACAGCTCCATTTGTTTTTACATTAGTCGGTCAATATATCATGAAAAACATCATTATCATCTGCGCGGCATTGGTGTTGTGGCAAGATGAATGAAGTTAAAAAGTTAATATTTTATTGTAAGCAAACTTGCTTGAGTTTATTCAAGAATCTTTACTAAAGCTATATCATCAAACAGGCTAGAAGCCTAAAGATATTGTATCTTAGCGAGACGCTAAGACAAACGAACACAATACCGTTCGTCGTAGCTTCCAAGCTACGATGCAGTATCACCAGGCATCCTTGCCTAAGTGTACATATCAATTATAACATCAAATGGCCTAGAGTAATTATCAATAAATCTTTTTAAAGGTCACAATGCCAGACTTACTTGGGATCGGTCTTTTCATTTTTAGTCAAAACTTCACAAAATGGCGTTAAGAAGCGAAAACTGTTTGAGCCAAAACAATAGCAAAATTCGAGTGACCATGAACGAAGTGCTACAGATGCCAAATACGGTCCACCAAATCCAAAGGCAAGTTTTTTCATTTTAGCTATGTTTTGATGTTTTGGCGTTAAGAAAAGGAAAAAGCCTTGTGCGCCGCAGCGCATGTTTCCCCTACGCAAGTATGCTTCGGTTCCTGTGTTATCGAGTGAAATCGTTCACTCGATTTGCTCATTCTTCGCAATCACTTAGTCATATGTCAAGATAAAAGAAAAAGACGTTATAATCAACTTACAATGTTAAACTTCAGCTACAATCGTAAAACCAAAGTTCAAAATTTGCAATTTCTCCGTTAAGCATTTACATCAAAACTTGAGTTAGTTAAATCGCTACCAAAATGGTTTATAGAATTTTATGAGTTTAGAGACAAATTTTATTTTAAAGAACTTTGTAATGTAAACTAACCCATAGTCATTGCCAACAGACTTTTTTCATCCAATATCAATATGTTTTTTCCTGATAACTCGATGATGCCTAATCCTTTGAGTTTGGATAGTGATCGGGTAGCAGACTCTCTAGTGGTACCTGCCATATTCGCCATATCTTCTCTTGATATTTGAATCTTTAAGGCATGAGATATATCATCTACACCATATTTTTCTTTTAATACCATTAGACATTCTGAGATCCTGACCAAAACCGATTGTTGGGCTGTAGTGGTGATTTTTCGTTCTGCATCTTTTAATTCACAAGCCAACAAATTGGCAAACTTTAGGATGAGTTTGCCATTATGTTCTACTAAATCATAAAACAAGTTCCTAGGAAAATAACAAATCTTGGTGTCTTCCATAGCTTCTGCAGTACTAGAATGCATGTCATTGCCGAAAATCGCTCGATGGCCTAGTACATCACCGCTTTTGAGCATTTGGACTATTTGATCTTTGCCATCAGCACCCAACTGTACCAGTTTCACTTTACCTGATCGAATACAAAAAAGTCCTTTTGGCATAGCACCTTCTTTAAATACATGATGCCCTTTTTTGACATGTAATACCTTTTTAATATCATCCAATTGCCCCAAAGATTGCGCATCCAAACTATTGAACATGGATACATTAAATTGTGGACAAGCGCTACAATTACTACAATGTGAAGAAGGACCTTTAGGCATGATACTAAGAACTTACCACAAAATTACAAATTCATTTATATATAACAATGCATTTTTCAAATTAGACCTTATAGGTTTTCGAAACCTATAAGGTCTGAAGCGAAATCACAAAAGTCAAGTTTCATACGTTAGTATAATATTTAAACGACTAAATCTAAATGTCAACTATATGATAAAGATACTTTTTGCGATAACCACAGTAATAGGGCTAACTTTATTTCCTGCCAGCGCTTCCTTGCAAAAGAAGGATGCAATCCTTGAAAAAGCAATCGACAAACTACATCAAAATGTAAACATCAGTTATGATTATCTGACCAAAACGGATAATTATTTTAATAGCACATTTACTGTAGATTCGGGTAGCTTGACTCGATTTCGTTCTGCGGGTGGATTACATAAATTTGGATTTTGTGCCAAACAAAAACAGGTAGCATATTTATTTGATGGCATACATTTTTCTAAATACAAACATGAAGAAAAAGTAAAAGTAGTCTTTGATGAAGGAGAAATACAAAGTAATGAAAGCTATTTTGAAAATTTTATTTTTTGGTCACAAAGTCCATTTCAACTTGCAAATATGGAAGGCTTAGTCAAACTAGAAGACAAATTTGTGGAGGATAGAAAATTTCATGTCTTCCTTAAGGAACAAATGAGACCATCGATGTCGGATAGTACTCAGATTATAAAGTACCAAGGGTTTTGGTTTATCGAAGAAGAATCAAATGAAGTCTCCATGATTAGAAACATAACTATACTTGAGAATGATACTTTACAAAAGGTAGAACAATTGTTTAATAATTTTGCATTTGGAAATTATAACAAAACTACCATTAAAGGATTGGAAGATCTTAATTATGATGTCGTCCTTGCCGAAAATGAGTACCCTGAGCTTGAAATTACACCAATAAGGATTGGTCAAAAAGTTAAAAGCAACAAATATGTAAATATCCACAATGAAGAAACAATCATTTATGGTGAAGATGGAAAATCATCTCTTATAGTCTTTGGATATATTGGTTGTTTTGCTTGTGAGAAAGCAATCAAAGATTTGTTAATGATTTATCCAAATCTGAAGAAAGATATAAATGTTTTTTACTCTAGTTTTCAGAACAAAAATTTTGCGGTAGGAAAATATATTCAAAGAAAGAAATTGCCATTTGTGGCTTTTGGAAGTGAAAGCAATATGATGGTAGATTTTCAATTGTACACCTCGCCTTCATTCATATTTATTGATGAAAAAGGTTTTGTCACTTATATAGAGGAAGGATACAATCAAGAAGTAAAAGCCAAACTAATGGATATACTTCTGATAAAATAGACCATTGGTAGATTTGTTTTTTATGAGCGATGATTAGCTATTAGTTTTGTGGTTTTGTAATCAGAACAAATTATAAAATATGAATACCAAAACCATTTTTCTTTCACTGACGGTAGCATTGTTTTTAAATGCTTGTGCATCATCAAAGCAGACCGCGCCTTTGGGTGGGAATGTATATATCCCCGTTTCTAAAGAAGTCTATGATGAGATCGTAGCGATAGACAAGAAGTTTTTTGATGCATACAATACCTGTGATTTATCGACTGCGGATAGTTTGCTGTCAGATGATATTGAGTTTTACCACGATTTGGGTGGACTCAGTACTTCCAAAACTCAACTCATGGATGGACTAAAAAATAATATCTGTGGCAAAGTCACAAGGGTTTTAAAAGAAGGAAGTATAGAAGTATATCCAATCAAGGATTACGGTGCTGTCCAAATGGGCATTCATGGTTTTTACAACCGTGCTGAAAAGAATGAGATCAAATATGCAAAATTTGTCCACATTTGGCGATTAGATGGTGGCGTTTGGCGATTGACAAGAGTAGTGAGTTTGCATTGAGCAGGTGATTTGATTAAATTAAGCGATAATCCAGCAATTTTTGTAGAATAAATCGGATCTATAATTTTTTTATATTTACATTTGTATAAAAATAAAATCTATGATTAATTTAATTAGTTTGATTTTCGGAATCGGTGGACAAGAGTTGCTTGTTATCTTTTTAGTGTTGTTTGTAGGACTATTTCCCATTTATTACATGATCAAAATATTACTAAGCCCGTACCTGCCTACCAACACAAAGATACTATGGGTTTTAGCTATTTTTGCTTTATCATTTATAGGACTGATCGCCTTCTATTTCAGTGACGATTATAATAGAATGAAAGGAGAATACGTATAAATTTAGAGTTAAATATGTCTTTGATTTAAAGTGTATCCCATTTTTTTATTCCATTTTGAGTCCACTCCCAAAACATTAATTTACTGACAATCAACCGTTTTTTACCCTGACCCTAAAGGGAAACGTTTGATTATCACTGCAGTAGGAATAAATATTTTTCATTTTATTTGAACTAAGGACTTTTCGGAGTAGACTCAATTTTATAAAATTCCTTTTGTCTCCCTTCAGGGCGGGGTAAAACAAAAGTAATTTTAAAAAAGGTATATTTTAGGGATTCACCAATGATTTCTTATCTAAGCATACACACCACGATATATATCTGCCATTGATAGGTCTATCTCTAGCGATTGAAGAGACACACTATCTTCGGACGATTTATATTCATTTAGAATCCAAAGTCCTTCTTCATTTTTATACCATTTCTCTAGATGTACATTTCCAGTTGAGTCTATCACTATGTATTCTTTTAGACTAGGTATATTTCGATACAACATAAACTTGGTACCTCTGTCATAATCTTTTGTACTCGCAGAAAGCACTTCGATGATGAGCGTCGGATTGATGATCGTATCAAATGCATTGGGGAGTTTTTCGATTTCACCACACACCACCGTTATGTCGGGATAGGTATAGAGAGCGTTGGCTTCGATA
Organism: Saprospiraceae bacterium; assembly: GCA_035299145.1. Taxonomy (GTDB): domain Bacteria; phylum Bacteroidota; class Bacteroidia; order Chitinophagales; family Saprospiraceae; genus OLB9. Next base: position 517,000 of record DATGWZ010000010.1, on the reverse strand, counting down.
TTTACCCTCAGGTCACTCGTAAAGGGCACGCAATCTCGATTACTCAACTTACTTCCTAATCCTATCAATGTATTGGACACAATCCTATTATGTTCGACTGTTGCACCAGCCATGCCAAAGATTTCTCCTTGATAATATTCATGCTTTTCTGCCGAAACGATTTCCATCTCTAGATACTCAAGTTCTGTAAGTGTTTGTTTTTCAGTGTGATCCATAACTTTTAATTTTAAACCAAAGATAAGGTAAATCTCTCTGTTTTGGGTTGGATAGAAACATTCATTTATTTTTTTTCATTCCATTACAACCTTTTCCATCCTTCTTCCGTCATTACTATCAAACAACCATAAATCAACATTTTGAAAGTTGTAGATATACATCAGGATTTATATCAAATATTGGAAAGTGCCATCCGACAAGACAGGCAAGCACAAAAGGTATTGTATAATAAATTTGCACCCAAAATGTTGGGTGTTTGCAGACAGTATGTAGCTGATGTACAGGTGGCTGAAGACTTGCTAGTGACATCTTTTATGAAGGTATTCAGCAATTTACATAGGTTTGAGAAACGTGGACATTTCGAAGGATGGATGAGAAGGATTTTTGTCAATGAGTGTATTTCTTACATCAGGTCCAATCAGAAAGTTCGTTTTGTAGAAGAAGATATCAATATTTCAGCTAGCGAAAGTACGGATGCTTCACTACTGACACAAGATATCCAAGCCATGATAGATATGTTGCCCGAAGGATGCAAAATGGTATTTAATCTATTCGCCGTAGAAGGTTATAAACACCAAGAAATAGCAGACATATTGGGTATCACAGAAGGTACATCTAAGTCACAACTAGCATACGCTCGCAAGATATTACAACAGACCATTCATCAATTTAATATGGCAGATCATGGATAATCAATCAATGGATAATAAAATAAAAAAATATTTCGAACACCGAACCATAGACCCTAGTACAAAGGCTTGGGATAGACTAGACTCGATGCTCACGGTTGCTGAAAAGCCAAAAAAGCGTTTTTCTATATATTATATAATGGCATTCGCCGCTTCTTTAGTCACTATTTTAGTGATGTTTATGGGTCCAAGTAATGAACAATTAGAAAACATTGGAGTAGCCAATCGAGTAGCTGTAAGTCAAAATGATGCGGTAGAAAAGGAAGTAAAAGTTGTGGAAAATGAAGTGGTTGATTCAAAGGATGTTATTAATGAACATGAAGTTGGTAAACTTGACACGAAAAGAAAAGAAACCAAATCGGAATTGCCCAAAGCAGTACAAAGTGATATAGCGTCAAACGATATTTTTAATGTTCGAACAAACACAACCTCAGTCATTCAAGAAGATAAACCATCAAGAAGCTTGCAGTTAGTAGATGTGGTAGCTTCAGAATTAGTTAGTCCAAAAGTAGAAGAAAAAAAATCTACTTTCAAGATCGATCCTGAAGCGCTACTTGCATCTGTAACTAATGTCAAAACAGCACCAACCAAAACAGACGTTGCAACAAATACCAAAAAAAGAAGAATAGATCCAAATGCCCTGCTAGACGAAGCTGAAAACGTAGTAGCTAAAGGTTTTTTGGTAAGAGCGTTATCTTCTTTAAAGGAAACGTCAGACGAAATCTTGACTTCGGTATCAAATAGAAACCAAGAAAAACAATAAAATAATTTAATTTTTTTAAACACAATCAAAATCAGATAAAATGAAGTACTTAATTTATCTCTTGCTACTGCTTTGTCCATTAGCATCCATGACAGCACAGAAATCTTTTGACAAAGAAGTCAAAGCCATCAGTCAGCAAATAGAAAACATCACCACGGAACAAAAAGAATGGTTAAGACTAGAAGTAGAATCCATCAACACCAAGGTAGATAACAATGAATTGACCGCTGCACAAGGTGAGGAACTTAAAAAAGTAGCTGCCCAAAAATGCGCAACCAATATAGAAGAAAAAATAATTCCTTTGGAAGCAGAACTCCAACAACTTGTCAAGGATAAGGTAGAAGGGAAATACGATAAAGATACACCTGTTGTTTCATCAAATGATGACGATGATGATAATAATTTTAAATTTGAGTGGAAAACCAAAAATAAAAAGAAAATAAAAGGTGAATCTCGTACCACATCACAATTTGTATTTGCGATCGGTCTAAATAATATGGTGACAGATAGTGATCTCTCATCCATCGAAAACAACGCTATCCAATTTAATATCTCTAGATTTTATGAATGGGGATTCACTTGGAAAACCCGAATAGTACCAACATCCAATCTACTCCAACTTAAGTATGGTCTTTCATTTACTTACAATAATCTAAGACCAAAAGACAATCAATATTTTGTAACAAATGGAGATCAAACAACCTTAGCAACTCATCCATTTACCTTGTCCAAAGAGCCGTATTTAAGGACGATAAATATGGTAGTACCGGTACATCTAGAGTTTGATTTTTCCAAAAAAAGAGTCATAGATGAAAAAACCATCCTTAAATCACAAAAAGGGGTGAGACTAGGTATCGGAGGATACGCAGGTATCAATCTAAGTACAAAGCAAAAATTAGAATACAAAAATCAAGCATTTACCTACGAAGAAACCATCAAGGGCGACTACAATACTAGTGACTTTGTATATGGATTGAGTGGATATATAGGCTATAGAGATATTAGTTTTTATGCAAAATATGATCTTAATCCTATCTTTACAGACAATGAGATAGATCAGAATAATATATCATTTGGTGTACGTTTTGATTTTAATTAAAGCGTAGGTTTTAGTTTTAGAATGCTCGATCAAATAAGGAATTATTATTTGGTCGAGCATTTTTTATTTGGGTCTATTCCTTCCGCTTCATCTTAGGTAGATTTCTCACCACCATTTGCACCGTATCCTGAAGATTCTCTTCGAATAGGATCAGTTTGTTCTTCTTCATATCCTTCAGAATGTCTTCGTTATAATGTCTGATGGTCACGAGTTCTAGGTCATTATCTTGGATCATTTTAAATTCAGTGCCCAGTTCTTTCTCGAATTTTTTGATTCTGTCAGGTATATTATTGACACAAACAGAAAAGCTAATGGCCGTGTTTCGCATCATATTGACTTTGAGTCTATGCTTCGAGAGAAGCGCAAATATCATACTCAAGTGATGCTCTGCGACAAAGGAAAAGTCATTAGTAGAGATATGGAGCAAGGTCTGATCATGTTCGATGACGATGACAGGTGGATAACTCATTTCCTTTTCGTCACTGATCACGGTTCCTTCACTAGATGGGTCTAGAAACGGACGTACGAAAAGTGGTATCTGTTTGTTTTGAAGTGGTTTTATCGTCTTCGGGTGGATGACTTTGGCACCATAATACGTCATCTCTATGGCTTCATTATAAGATATCCTTGGCATCTTAATCACTTCATCAAAGATACGTGGATCTCCCGTTAATACACCTGGCACGTCTTTCCAGATATGCATACTATCCGCATCTATACAATAAGATAAGATGGCAGCTGTATAGTCAGACCCTTCTCTACCTAGCGTAGTGGTGAAGTTTTCGCTCGTCGTACCTATGAATCCCTGTGTGACGATATGATTTGCTGATTCCAGCATAGGTATGATTTTATGTTTGGCGTTGGATTGTGTGGCATCCCATTGTATACGCGCGTCTCGGTAGGTATTGTCCGTAAGGATGACATCTCGCACATCTAGCCACTTACTGCTGATCTTTAGATATTGTAAATAATGTATCAAAATTTTTGAAGACAACAACTCACCCATAGATACGATCTGATCGTAGGTATAGTCATAATCTTCATGTGGCACTTCTTCTAGTACCCATTCTATCTCTACAAAAGCATCATTAATATCATCCAATACAGCTTGTGACACAGGAAATAACTCTTGTATCAAGGCCACATGGCTAGACTTTATCTTCAATAACAAAGCTTCTGTTTGTCCATCTTGGGCATAAAAACTCTTGACAACTTCTTCTAGTGCATTGGTTGTTTTGCCCATTGCAGAGACTACGACGACTATTTTTTCGTCACTGTATTTCTGTAGTATCTGACCTACATTTCTGAATCCTTCGGAATCTTTGACCGAAGCACCACCAAATTTGAAAACTTTTATTTGCATAACACCCTGATATACTTAATTTTCTACTTCTTTGAATAAATTATCCTTAAATTAACAACGTAAAGGTAAGTAGTTTTAATTTTTTTTACTTAATTTCGCTCCCTTTAATATCAAAAGTCACTAATGGAAAGTACATTGTCTAATGCTTTACTGCTACTCGTAGTAGGAATGAGTACCGTTTTTGTCATCTTATTTCTGGTCGTCACGGGCGGAAATCTACTAATCAAACTCATCAATAAAGTAGAAGTGGCTTCGCCAGAAGTACCATTTGCAAGAATCCAACAAGATACCATCGAGCCTACCAAAGTGGCCATCATCGCAGCAACTGTAGAAACCATCACCCATGGAAAGGGTAGGGTAGACAAAATAGAAAAACTATAAGCTTTTAGGTTATAACCAAATTCCAAAATCAGTATCATGCAAAGAAAAGAAATCAAGTTGGCACTCATGTATCGAGACATGTGGCAGTCATCAGGAAAATATATGCCGAGGGTAGATCAATTGGTCCGTGTCGCTGAGCCTATCATAGAGATGGGTTGTTTTAGTAGGGTAGAGACCAATGGTGGTGGCTTCGAACAAATAAACCTTCTGTACGGCGAAAATCCAAATATATCCGTACGTCAATGGACAAAACCATTTAACGAAGCGGGTATTCAGACGCAAATGTTAGAACGTGGACTGAATGGATTGCGCATGAATCCAGTGCCAAAAGATGTCCGTAAATTGATGTTTAAAGTCAAAAAACTCCAAGGTACAGATATTTCCCGTTCATTTGATGGACTTAATAATCCAGAGAATCTCGCTCATTCATTCCAATATGCGCGTGAAGGTGGCATGATCGCTCAAGGTGCATTGAGTATGACCGTCTCACCATTGCATACCATTGAATATTTTATCAATCTAGCAGAATCTTTTATCGAATTAGGAGCAGAAGAGATATGTCTAAAAGATATGGCCGGCATAGCACGACCTGTCTCTGTAGGCAAAATCATCAAAGGCATCAGAGAGCGACATCCTGACATCATTATCCAGTACCATGCCCATAGTACACCCGGTTTTTCGGTAGCTTCAGCATTAGAAGCTGCTCGTAACGGAGTTGATATCATCGATGTAGGTATGGAACCATTGTCATGGGGAACAGGCCACGCAGACTTATTGACCATACATGCTATGTTGGTGGATGCTGGTTTTTCGGTGCCTGATATCAATATGAAAGCGTATATGCAAGTCAGGACATTGACCCAAGAGTTTATTGATGACTTCTTAGGTTATTACATCAGTCCAAAAAATCGAGAGATGAATTCCTTGCTTATCGGTCCTGGACTTCCGGGTGGTATGATGGGCAGTCTAATGTCAGACCTAAAGCAAAACTTAGCAAGTCTTAATGCTTGGTTTGAAAAAAATGGAAAATCCCCGATCACACAAGATGAATTGCTTGTCAAGTTATTTGATGAAGTTCAATATGTTTTGCCACGATTCGGGTATCCACCATTGGTGACACCATTCAGCCAATACGTAAAAAACGTGGCATTGATGAATGTGATTCAGATGGAAAAAGGAAAAGAAAGATGGTCTATGCTAGATGAGAATACATGGAATATGTTGTTAGGTCAGCAAGGTCAACTGTTAGGACCTATAGATCAAGAAATAGTAGATTTGGCCAATAAACAAGGAAGGACATTTTTTAAAGGTGATCCACAATCTCTTTATCCTGACCAATTAGATATGTATCGTCAGAAGATGCAAGAAAAAGGATGGGAAACAGGACAAGATGATGAAGAATTCTTGGAATATGCGATGCATCCTACTCAATATGAAGCATATAAGTCAGGTGATGCCAAAGCAAAATTCCTAGAAGATTTGGCCAAAAAACGTGCACCTGTACAAACAAACACACAAGCTTCTACACCATCCGTCATGCCATCACAAATAAATGTAGATGTTAACGGTGAAAAATATTTGGTCAAAATATCTTATCCAGATCAAAGCAGCGATAGTCAAAAAGAAGATCCTATCGAGCAAAAACAAATCCCAATGTCATCAAATGGTGTGGCAAAATATATCACATCACCATTGGAAGGTAAGTTTTTTCTGACAAAAGAATCGAGCGAAAAAGGTATCAAAGTAGGTGACGTCATCAAAAAAGGTGATACTGTAGCTTATGTAGAAGCCATGAAGGTAATCAATGCCATTTCTTCAGATGTGTCAGGTACCGTCGCTGAGATATTAGTCAGTACAGGAGCCGATGTAGAAGAAGATGAAAACATTATAAAAATAGTCTGACATGGAGATTTTAAAAGGTATTTATGATATGACTGCTTTTGGTGCGATAGGGCAAGATCCTTGGTCATTGCTAATGATTGCTTTAGCTATATTACTTTTGTATCTTGGAATAGGCAAAAAATTCGAACCCTTATTGCTTGTACCGATTGCATTTGGTGTATTGTTGGCCAATTTTCCAGGTGGGAATATGGGTGTCATCCCTTCTGACGAAACCAATGGCATCATGGATCTTACTATCATCCAAATAGCAAATGAATATGGTATCATGAATATGCTGTACTATCTTCTGATCAAAACAGGATTATTGCCACCATTAATATTTATGGGTGTAGGCGCTCTTATTGATTTTGGGCCGATGCTTAGGAATCTGCGTTTAGCGTATTTTGGGGCAGCTGCACAAATAGGGATCTTTACAGTATTGATGGCTGCTACGGCATTAGGATTTACACTTAAAGAGTCTGCTGCCCTAGGTATTATAGGTGGTGCTGATGGACCTACAGCCATTTACACAGCTATCGTTTTGGCTCCACATTTATTAGGTCCTATTGCAATTGCTGCTTATTCCTATATGGCTTTGGTTCCTGTGATTATTCCTTTGGTTGCAAACCTAACCATGTCTGAGAATGAATTTAGAATCAATATGAAGGAACAAGATAAATTGTATCCACCTACACAAGTTTTTAAAAATCTTAAACTTTTAAAAATAGTTTTTCCCATCGTCTTGTGTATAATTGTCTCCTTACTAGTGCCATCCGCAGTACCACTCGTAGGGATGCTGTTGTTTGGTAATTTGGTCAAAGAGATCGGAACGGATACGCATCGACTTTTTTCGGCAGCATCAGAAACGATACTTAATACTGCCACCATATTTTTGGGTTTGACAGTAGGAGCGACAATGACGTCAGCGACATTTCTACAGTCACAGACATTGATGATAATCGTAGGAGGTTTTTTAGCTTTTTGTCTTTCAGTCGCAGGTGGGATTTATGCCGTTAAACTGTACAATATCTTTGCAAAGAAAAAAATAAATCCTTTGATCGGTGCAACAGGCCTGAGTGCAGTGCCTATGTCTTCAAGAGTAGCAAATGAAATGGCACTCAAATATGATCCGACCAATCACATTCTCCAATATGCTATGTCGAGCAATATCTCAGGCGTTATAGGTAGTGCTGTAGCAGCAGGGGTATTGATTTCTTTTTTGAAATAAATAAATTTAGAAAATTAAAATATAAATACATTGAATTCTTTAAAAAACATATCAGTTTTTTGTGGCTCATCTAGAGGCAATGGTGATTCCTTTATGGAAGGTGCTATAACAATGGCAGAGTTTCTCGCAGATCGTGGTGTAGCTATCGTGTACGGTGGTGCCAAAGTAGGTCTCATGGGAGCTGTGGCAGATGCAGCACTTCGCAAAAATGGAAAGGTCATCGGTGTTATACCTGATTTTATAAAAAGTAAAGAGATTGCACATGAAGGTTTGACCGAACTTATTACGGTGACATCAATGCAAGAAAGGAAAACAATTATGCATGAAAAATCAGATGGCGCTATCATCCTTCCGGGTGGATTCGGTACCTTAGATGAAATGTTCGAATTGCTTACTTGGGGACAACTAGGGTTACATACCAAACCAATAGGTATTCTAAATATTGATGGATTTTATGATCATCTCATTAGTTGTATGGATAATATGGTGAGTAGTGGGTTTTTGCGTGGATCTAATAGAGACATGTTGATCATAGAAAAAGATATTCATCAATTATTTGATGCTATGGTCAATTATGAGCCTCCATTAAAACCCAAATGGATAGATTTAGACCAAGTGTAATGGATAATATTAGATTTAATCAGACAATCAAACTATTACATAATGAATTTGATTGTCTGATTATTTAATCTTAAGTTTAATGTAATTATTTAGGTCTTAGCCCTGTAAGGGCTACATATTGGTAGCGATGGGTGAAACCCATCGCAAAAGATCATAGAATTACAGTTTTTGGCGCTATTTTTGTCTGAAAGATTCAAAAATTGTGACAAAAACAGTTGATTGTGTAACTGACCTAAATAGTTACAGTTTATTTATCTATAACGTCTGGAGACATTAATCTCGGATATACATTATTAGTACGATCAGTATCTGCCATTCTTTGAGATGCGTCTATTTCGATCTTAACAATTTCTTTGGCAGCCATGTCTAGATTGATTTTATAAGTTGGATGCGTCCAAGGCCAATCTTTTAACACAGTGAATCCATCATAAAATCTATCACCTGTTTTTTCTCCTCTCATCATTTCTAGGGGAATATAATATTTGATGACTTCACCTTTATCGGTAGTAATGGTGATATCTAGTGGCATTGGCATTTTTCCTATTCTCTTCAGATATATGGCTTTGCCTCTTGCATCATCGACGGCATAATCAATGGTATGGGTAGAGTTGACAAAATATTCTTTAAACCAATCTAACTCCAAGCCTGAAGTTTTTTCCATGACACGGATAAAATCATTTGGATTTGGGTGTTTAAATTTCCATGTATCAAAATAGATGAGCATACCTTTATCAAAAGCTTTTTCGCCTATGACATATCTCAATTGCTCTAAAAATGCTTCTCCTTTTGTGTAAGATGCCACACCATATGCGGTATTGGATTGAAAATGGTCCGCATGAGTGACAAGCGCTTCTTCTTCACCACTTAATGCAAAATTGATATATCCTTTTATCACTTGATGGTGTGGATTGACTTCATAGTCACCAGGTATTAGTTTTTTCATTTTTAAATGATTCATGACTTCGCTGCTTGCATAAGATGTAAATCCTTCATCCATCCAATGGTAAAGAGCTTCATTTGTTCCAAGGACCATCTGATACCAACTGTGCATAAGTTCATGGATGGTCACACCAACTAGACTTATCATGCTACGCTCACCTGTGATAAGAGTAGCCATAGGGTATTCCATGCCACCATCACCACCTTGTATCACAGAATATTCAGGAAATGGATATTTGCCATATTTTTGATTGATAAATGTCAGACTTTCGTCAATTATCGCAGGTAATCTTTCCCAGTTTTCAGTTGTTTTTTCTCCTGGTTGGTAAAAGAATCTAAGTATGGTGCCATCAGCGGCTTTGTGGACTATTTGTTTGTAATCTGGATCTGCAGCCCATACAAAATCATGGACATTCTCTGCTTTGAAGTGCCATGTTAGTTTGGATGGACGTTCTTTAGGTTCATTATTGCTATAGCCATAACCTATTTCATCTTTGTTTTGTAATACTCCAGTAGCTGCTACAATATAATCACTTGGTAAGGTGATTTTGACATCATAATCTCCCCATATACCATAAAATTCTCTGGCTACATATGGATTTGCATGCCATCCTTGGTAATCGTAATTACATAATTTGGGATACCACTGAGACATACTATATTCTATTCCTTCGGCATTAAATCTACCTGTGCGACGTACTTGAAGGGGAACTTGTGATGTGAATGCCATTTCAAGTGTCACAGTCGAATGTGGCAATATTGGTTCGGGCAATTCGACTTCTAGAATGGTTCCAACGGATTTGTATTTTGCAGGTTTGCCATTCATTTTTAAAAAGTGGATGATTTGATAGCCCTGTTCTGCCTTGATGAGTTTTGATATCCGATCAGCTACTCGTTTGTCTGGATCTGGCAGTGTTCTAGATCTGACATCCATCATACTTTCTGGCTGAAAGGCATTGAGATACAAATGATAAAATACCTTGGTCAATGTGTCAGGACTATTATTGGTATATTCTATCTTTTGATTGCCATTAGCATGATGTTTTTTGATTAGAAAATCGACATCCATTTTATATTTTACAGCTTGTTGCCATCTTTCGACTTGTGAATTAGCTAATTGTTGTAATAAGGTACTTACTAGTAATACGAATAAAATTCTTTTTGAGATCATACGGATATTAACTATGTTAAATTAATTATGGAATATTTTTACTTAAAACCGCTACATAGTGATGATAGCGTGATTTTTTATTTGTTGTTAATAACATTATTATTTAAAAATACTATACAACATTCTTATATTCAGGCTCTTCTTGTACTGGTTGTAATAGCGTTTGCCAAGAAGGCCATTTGTATGTTTTATGGCAGATTATGATAAAAACAATAGACGCACCCATAAATGCTAGCGTCATCAAAGATGGGTTTATCTCTGTTGTTTTAAATAAACTATCAGTTTGCAATACACTACCTTCATAGGTAAATAACGTCGCTCCAAATATATTTGTTGCAGCATGAACACCTAGGGCCAATTCTAATCCATCATCCCAAACTGTAATCAAAGCTAAAAATAATCCAGCGGTGACGTAATAAATTTGCATGGTCCAAAATCCATATTTTTCAACTTCTGGATTTGCGCCATGTACAAAACCAAATAAGATACTCGTTAGCAAGATGGCTAACCACTTGTTTTTGCTAAAAAAAGCAATGCCTTGCATGAGATACCCTCTAAAAAACAATTCTTCAAAACTTGTTTGGAAAGGCAAAAATATCAACGATATAATTAATAATGGTAAAAAACTAGCAGCTTCAAATCTGAAGAAATATGTATCGGGTGCCATCAAGTAACTAATCCCTTCCATCATCAGTGACAAAAGCATCCAAAATCCGAATCCAAAAAATATCTTATTATAATTAATATTTGACCTTGGTGTAATCAGGTCTTGCATCTTTTTAAAGTGTAATCGTGTCACTACTAGCCATAAACCAGCCAAAGCAAATACAAAAATCAAAATCAACAAACTAAAACCAATGTTTTTGTCTATTCCGAAAAGGCTAAAGTCCATTGTTTTTTCGAATTCCTTTAATGCATTTTTCCCTATGGATGAATCTTGGTTCATTCTCCAATATTGCACCATACCTAATGGAATAGAACCTGCCATATAAAATACGGCTATTAATATTACACCCACCAAATACCTCCACCAATCATTTAATCCTTTAAAACCTGAGCTTAAATACATGAGTACTTTTATTTTGGCCCAAATATAGTTGATTTTTTTTGCTGTGAAAATTTATATGGATGTTACCAATGCATTTGTCTTTTAAAAGGGGCAATTTCAGAGGCTGAAACTCAATAGTTTGAGTTATTCAAGTACATCACAATTACTAGTTTTCAAAAAAATCGTTGATGGATAGGTTGAATTTTCCCCAAAAATAGACTGCTATTTATTAAAAGTACCATTCAATAATTAAAAAAATCATTTATAGTCCTATCTTTGCAGTGAAATCAAGATCAATGAAGAATAGAGATAGTATTATAGCAATTTTAGTATTGATGGCCATAGGTGCTTTTGCAAGATTAATACCACACATGCCTAATTTTACGCCTACCGAAGGTCTAGCTATTTTTGGAGCAGCTTATTTTGCTAAAAAATATTGGGCAGTTTTAGCAACTGTTGTCATGCTTTACTTCTCAGATTTACTTATAAATAACACCATAGCAAGATCATTTTTTACGGAACAAGAAGGTTTTATTTGGTTTTCTCCATATATGTTTTTTAATCTGCTTGCAGTAGTTTTAACAGTTGCAGTGACTAGTAATCTATTAAAAAAGATCAGTGTAGTCTCCGTATTTGGGTCTGTATTAATATCATCTATTTTGTTTTTTTTAGTGTCCAATTTTGGTGCTTGGGCAGAAGGGACGATTCCATATACAAAGGATTTTAATGGTTTGATGGCTGCTTATATTGCAGGAGTTCCATTTTATTATCCTTCATTGATAAGTACCTTATTATTCACCACGATATTATTTGGAAGTTTTGAAATTTTTAAACTACTTATTTCAAAAAGACAAAAAACTGTCCAAGCCTGATCCCACACAAGTTACTAAATCCGGTGTGAACGATGTAGCATCATCAACAGAATCGGATTATTACCTTGAAAATGGATATGTTGTTTTTACAGAAGCATATCACAAAAAACGAGGTTATTGTTGTGGTAGCGGATGTAGGCATTGCCCCTTTCCCAAAGAAATCAACACATAAAGTCTGATTAAGAACTTTAGACTAGTTTAATCATGATGTTTATGGTAGAAATAGCTTTAGCATGGTTCTCGAGGTCATTATTTGGCATATTATGGTCTAAATTTGGTCTATTTTAAAAATAATTATTATTTAATACTGTTTTATAGGAATATTATATTAATTTCGTATTATAATTTTTCAATACATGTCAAAATTAGTTGTTTTCTTTGCTTTTGTGGCTTTTATTTCGAATGATGTAAAGCTTATTGCCCAACAGAAATCTAATACGGAGACACAAATCGCCACTGTTTTTTATATTGGTGAGAATGAGCGGAATTATGAAAAATTAGTACAGAATTATAATAAATTACTTTTTACGGTTTGTGACAATAATATGGAGCAGGCTTTTGAATATTGGTCTGTTCTATTAAAAGATATTGAAGACTTTGCATCAAAATCTAACCTGGATCTGAAGGGCGTCAAGCTGTGGATGAATGTTTTTTGGGCAAAAGATGGTAAAATTGATCATATTGTTTTTTACCCAAAACCAAATTCAAAAAACCTTGATTACGATACGGTGCAAGTCATGCTAAAGAAATTTGTAGAAACCTATCAATCGCCCATAAAATACTCATCTAAGTTTTCTCATTACGGAAGCGCTGCTTTTCCTGTCTTTAGCAAATCTGTCTCAGGTACTGAAAAATAACATCATGAGGCTGATTGCTTATGTGTTATTTCTTTTAACATTTATTTCATGTAATGATGGTGAGAAGCTTTTGAATTATGAAGAAGTAGATACTGCAACTTCCGACATACTTTATGATATCGAAATAGATTATAGTGGTCATATAACGATTGCAGGAGGATATGTATGGAGTCGTGGCTTTATGATAGAAACTGACCAAAATCTTCAAAATTTAGAAAAAGATACTATATCAAATAAGGCTTTGTTTTATATGCTCAGAACTAATGGCGATCAATTCGTCACGGTAGGTACTGATGGATATATTTTTTTTAGAGAATCGAGATCAAGACCTTGGGCATTTTATCGAACTAGCGAATGGGGGATTTTACACCATATTGTCAAAACTAAAAATGGCTACCTTGCATCAGGTGGAAAATCATACGGCACTGGGTACATACATCATCTTAATGCTGACTTTCAAATCGATACTACCCTTCATTTTAAGCATGAAATATCAGAAGTAAAAGCTATCAAAGATGAAAAGTTAATTTCTGTTGGTTGGGGAAATATCCAAAGATCCGATGATAATGGTATGACATGGCGGACACTTCCTAATGAAGGTGACTTTTATGCATCAATTATTTTTACTTCTGCACAACATGGAATTATAATTGGTTATAATGGTACGTTGCTTGAGTCAAATGATGGTGGCGATACTTGGCAAAATAGCTCAGCTGAGATATCTAATAATGGATTTAGCTCCTTCAGAAAACTAGTGCAAATAGAAAACGGACCAATTTTTATCACTGGAAACCAAGGGAAACTTTGGAAAAGCGATGATAATGGTACTACATGGCAATATTACCAATTAAATACCAAATCTGATATTTATGACATTGCTCGATGTCCTGATGGTGATTATATAGCAGTAGGTAGCAATGGTTTTTTAGCCAAATTTGCCTTTTGAAATGATTTTATTGTTTGATAAATTTTCCATTCCATTGCTTATCTCCACTAACTACATGATAGATATACAACCCAGATGGTAAAAACTGAATATCTAAAGTAACTAAGATATGGTCACCATTTATTCTTTGGCTCGTTACCAATTTACCACTAATGTCATATATATTGATATTGTCTACATTTTTATCTGAGTTTTCTAGATGGAAGGTGAGCAAATCACTAGACGGATTAGGGAATATTCTAAGGTTTTCATTTGGGTTGCTTTCAGAAGTGGAAGAAACCAATGCCAAAGCCATATTTACGGCAATCAAGGCATTCACACGTCCATAACCGTAGAGTGCATTTGGTATTTGTTGTCCTGGAAAGTCACCGCAATCTACATCTGATGTCAGTGGGAAGGCACTCGCTTCTATGATATCTTCTATTAAGTCCACATTGCCTGCAAGCGCGGGATTTGCAGAGATCAAGAGTCCTACTAGTCCAGCTACATGTGGTCCTGCCATACTTGTTCCACTAAAGCCAGCAAAATTTCCTCCACGAATAACTGACCTTACATTCACACCCGGTGCCGAAACATTTGGTTTTAATCTGAAACTACTGTCTATGACTACAGGTCCACGACTACTAAAACCTGCCAAGATATCTTCACTATTAGTTGCTCCTACTGAAAATGATGATTCAAAATATGCAGGTGGTCCTACCACGCTACCACATCCATCGCCACCAGAATTACCTGCAGAAACCACTACCACAACTCCCGATGCTTTTAGGTTTTTTACGATGTCTTCCATAAGTCCGATATTAGAAGCGTTACAACCTTCTTCTACAGAGCAAAACCAAGAATTATTTATGACGTGTGGTGATTTGCTAGGGTCAGCATTGTTTTCATCAAGATCGTATGGTGCAAGAAACCATTCAAAACATTCCATATACGTAGACGGTTGGCCCCATCCACGATCCATATTTCTACACGCGATCCATTTTGCTGATGGAGCTACACCTATACTATTTTCGTCATCTTCACCTACCATAGTACCCATTGTGTGTGTACCATGATTATTGTCATCACAAGGTGTTTTGGTGGCGTATCCACAAGGATTTAGCAATGTATCTGGAAAATTTGGACTATTAGATTTAATAGCATCGTGCCAATGATAGTTATGGTCTACAGTCAAACTATCTACATAACCTTTATATTTTGATTTTAATGGGCTTAGGTCCCATTCATAACCTGTGTCTTGACCGGCGATGACCACACCTTGCCCCCTGAAACCAAGAAGCCATACGCTATCTGCTTTTATTTTTTTTATACCCCATTCAGGATCTGCATTTCTGCTACCAACATTTGTTTTTTCTATGGTGTAATCCAACATTCTAAATGGTGCGTTATCAATAATTTTTTCGACATCATCTCGTTTTGCTATCAATATCATGGTGTTCTTATCAGAACTAACCTTAATAGCATTAGTGACATAAAATGACTGATATTGTAAGTTGTTTTGCTTTAGAATATTGATAATAGGGCTTTGAGTGGTTTTAGCATGTAATAATAGACTATTATATACGTAGGTTGCTTTTTCGTTTTTTGTTTTGAAAGCAAGTGGACTATCAAATGACTTTCGGTTTTTTAGCAATATGACGTATTCAGCTGTTACTTTCTGATCATATTTGGTCATCAAAGACTTATCTATTTTATTGAGATAGTCATTGTTTGCCATCAAATTTATAGAATTAACTATAGTGATCACTAAAAAAAGAACAAAACGCATCATTTTATTGAATTTAATTAAGATATAGAAATATAAAACAAATGTAGGAAAACCTTATCTCTTACTACAGTCAAAACAACATTTAAGTCAAAAATAAGTTAAAGAATTTTGAAAAATGTTCCAAACTTCGGTTTTTAGTTTGAATTTATCTTATTTTTGCACCTTAAAATAAATATTTTAGTGAAGAAGAGCACAGCAGTCATTCTTACCATTTTGATAGTTTTGATCATTGATCAAGCATTGAAAATATATACAAAAACCAATATCCTATACGGTGATGGTTTTGATATGTTAGGATTGTCATGGGCAAAAATACATTTTATTGAGAATGATGGAATGGCTTTTGGACTTAGTTTCGGTGGTGTAACAGGCAAATATATTTTGAGTATATTCCGAATTATCATGGCTGCTTTTTTACTTTATATTTTGAAGAATTTGCTAGATCAAAATGAGACTTATGGTTTAATCATTAGTTTCGGATTGATCATTGCTGGTGCTGTAGGAAATATAATTGACTGTGCTTTTTATGGTTTAATATTCTCTGAATCATTTTTTCATGGAGGACTTGCTACCATGTTTCCACCAGAAGGTGGCTATGGTAGTTTTTTAACTGGTAAAGTTGTCGATATGTTGTATTTTCCTATGGTAGATACTATTTTACCTGAATGGATACCTATTTGGGGCGGCGAGCGATTTGAGTTTTTTAGACCAGTATTTAATATTGCGGATTCTGCAATTACGGTTGGTGTTGTTTCCATTTTATTGTTCCATAGAAGATTTTTTAATACGAATGAAAAAACGAAGGATGTGAACGAACAAGTTGTAATACAAGATTAAAATAGTCAGTTCTTTCCATTTTTATATAAAATCAACTGATAGTTTTATTTTTTTAGTCAGTATTACAATCATTGGAAAAACATAATACTTTTGGTTTTGAATGTATGAGAAATGGAAAAAATAGAAGAAAGAAAATTAACATTATTAAAAGAAGTTTGGGGTTATACCACCTTTAGGACAGATCAAAGCAAGGTCATTGATAATGTTTTGGCAGGTCAAGACACACTTGTCATTATGCCTACTGGCGGAGGAAAGTCTTTGTGTTTTCAGTTGCCAGCATTGCTCTTTTCAGGACTTACAGTAGTCGTATCTCCACTTATCGCTTTAATGAATGATCAAGTTCAAGCTTTAAAAATATCAGGTGTAAAAGTAGCTACCATACATTCTAATTTGTCTGCATCTGAACTTGCAAAGGTCGAATCCGAACTTTTGAAGGGCGAAATCAAGCTACTTTATATTTCTCCAGAACGTATTAATTCTTCAGGTTTTAGTGCCTTTTTGCAGAGATTAAATGTAAATTTGTTTGCCATAGATGAAGCACATTGTGTATCAGTTTGGGGTAATGATTTTAGACCTGACTATGTATTGTTAAATAAAATAAGGGATCAATTTTCGCATGTCCCATTTATTGCACTTACAGCTACAGCTGACGATGCCACTCAAAAAGACATTTGTAATCAGTTGCATCTCAAGACTCCTACAACTTTTGTGTCTAGTTTTGAAAGAAAAAATATTACCACAGAAGCAAGGCCAGCAGAACAGAAGTTTAAACAAATCGTTGAGTTTCTATTAAAAGTTCAGAATCAATCTGGCATTATATATTGTCTAAGTAGAAAAGAGACAGAAAAAATGTCACTCAAGCTAAGGCAAAATGGGTTTAATTGTGATTTTTACCACGCAGGTATGGAACCTGACGATCGCAAAAGAGTACAACAAGAGTTTCAAGATGATAAATTACAGTTCATTTGTGCCACAATTGCTTTTGGAATGGGTATAGACAAAAGTAATATAAGGTGGGTCATTCATCATGCGATGCCCAAAAATCTGGAAGGTTATTATCAAGAAATTGGTAGGGCAGGGCGTGATGGCACACCTGCAAAAGCACTGTTATTTTATAGTTGGGGAGATTATGTCATGCTCAAAAAGTTTATAGATGAAAGTCCTGCATCAGAGACTTTTAAAGCTGTCCAATACGCGAAACTAGACAGAATGTGGGAGTTTGCTTCGGCGAATGAATGTAGAACAAATTTGGTACTTAATTATTTTGGCGAATTCAGATCTGAACCTTGTATGCATTGTGATAACTGCATTTCACCACCCAAAAGTATCGACGCGACGGTAACAGCTCAAAAAGCATTATCGGCAGTGATCAGATGTAACGAAAAAGTTGGTTTAAATTTGTTAATTGAGATACTAAGAGGATCCTATAGGGCAGAGGTGAGAGAAGGCGGGTATGACCAAATTAAAACTTTCGGTCAAGGCAAAGATATTACTTTTATAAATTGGAAAATCTACATTACTCAGCTGATAAACCAAGGTTATCTCAGAATCGATTATACAGATCATTTTAAGCTCAAAACTACGCCCTTAACAAAATCAGTCCTATTTGAAGGGAAAAAAGTTAGGCTCGTAGACCTTACTTACACAGATCTCGTAGTAGAAAAAGAAAAACCAAAACAAAAAACACTGTTATTAGAAGACGAATTAATAAAAAAGCTAAAGGAATGGCGTTCGGATCTAGCTCGACAGAAACAAGTGCCAGCATATGTTATTTTTAGTGATAAAGTGTTTGAGAATATTGCTCATGCAAAGCCTACAAATACGGCAGACTTACTAAATATTGAAGGAATAGGAAAAGTGAAAATGGAACAATATGGTAAAGATATTCTTGCTATTATTCAGGGTTTTCTAACATCACAAGATATAGTTAAGAACGTAAAAGGTCAGACTTATCTAGAGACATTACAGTATTATAAGGAAGGTTTGACGCCTGCTGAAATTGCAAAGAAACGAGATATGTCTGAAACCACCATTTATTCCCATTTTGCATATCTTTACACAAAAGACGAACCTATTGATCTCTCAAAATATATTTCGTCAGCTGAAGTGAAACTCGTAGAAAAAGCGTGGCAGAAAGCAGGTCAAGAAATGGCATTGGCAGCTATAGCTGAGCATCTTGCCGAACCTATGGAATTTCATAAGATAAGATTGTCTTTGGCAGTAATTGTAAAGAAGATTAAGAAAGGAAAAGAGTAGCTTTAGAAGTAATAAAAGCTAGAATTACTAATTGTATGGATATTATTTTTATTTGGTTTTTGAAAGTAATTTACTTTTAACCATAAATAAAGCGCTATTCCTACTTTTTAAGAAAAGAAGGTTATCAAAGTAATGATGATTAATTTTTATTTTGTAATTAAAAACATACAAACTACTTGACAATTACGCAAAATGTCGTTATATTTGTGTCAAATAACATCTTTATGAAGAAGTATAAAGACATACCCAAAGATTCGTATCTAGTCAATGAGCCTGCAGCAGTATACCTAATCAGTACACAATCTGCTGATTATCAGGGAGCTGATCTTAAGGTGATTCGCCACGCTCGAGAAGGCATCAAGATTGGATATTTGCTACAGTTGAGTGACTTAATGGGTCTTACTCAGGTTGAGATTTGCAAGATTTTACATATCTCTTTACGCACTTTACAAAGATATGAACTTGACTTTATATTAGATTCAGACGCTTCATCAAAGGTCATTCAGCTTGGTATGTTGCACCGCAGAGGGATAGATGTATTTGGAGATACTATTGGTTTTAATCAATGGCTAAAGGCTCCTATGTCATCTTTAGAAGGCAAGGCTCCTTTAGATTATTTAGACACACCATTTGGATTTCAGCTTATTAATCAGATTCTAGGTCGGATAGAGCATGGTGTTTTTGCATGAAAAGAGTGTATCGTATCACAAGGAGCAAATATAAAGATGACTTATCTGGGGAAGGTGCAAGATTGTATGGTGGACGGTGGAATAGACCAGGGGTAGCCGCATTGTATACGAGTGAAGCGAGATCATTGGCTTTGCTGGAGTTAATTGTTCATTTTAATAGTGCAGCCGCTCTAAACATGGATTATGTATTTATTTCTCTAGAGATAGATGAATCATTTATAGAGAATATCCATCTAAAAGACCTACCAAAAGATTTTATTTCATTCAACAATTCAAAGCTTTGGGCTATCACAGAAAATATGTTTTTAAAAAAAGACAAGTTTGCCATCAGAGTGCCAAGTGTGTTAGTACCGAACGAGTTTAATATTATTATCAATCCACATCATCAACAAGCAGAGTTTTTGAAAGTCCTAGAGATAGAAGATGCGGTATTAGATAGACGTCTTGTGAAATTTTAAGATTGACATCTACGTAGCTTTATTATCTTTACAGTTCATTATTAATACTTTCACCATGCCTACACCACATATTGAAGCACAGTTAGGAGAGATTGCAGAGACTATTCTTCTTCCTGGAGACCCACTCAGAGCAAAATATATCGCTGAAAATTTCCTAACAGATTGCGTCCAATTCAATAAAGTGCGTAACATGTTAGGTTATACAGGATATTATGAAGGTAAAAAAGTAGCTGTGATGGGTACAGGAATGGGCATGCCTTCCATGGGTATTTATGCCTATGAATTAATCAAGTTTTATGGTGTCAAAAGACTTATTAGAGTTGGTTCTGCAGGTTCTATACAGCCACATATTAAACTTAAAGACATCGTCATTGCGCAAGGAGCATCTACAAATTCAAGTTTTAGTCATCAGTTCAAAGTGAATGGACAAATTGCTGCATTATCGGATTATCATTTGTTAGCGTCAGCTGTAAACTCAGCTCAAAAGAATGCACTTCCTTTTCATATTGGGAATTTATTGACGACCGATAATTTTTATAATTTTGGTAGGGAAGATTGGCAACCTTGGGCGAATATGGGCGTGAGCTGTCTTGAAATGGAAGGATATTCACTACTACTTACAGCTATGTCTCTTAAAGCATCAGCGTTAGTGATGTGTACAATATCTGATTCATTGATTACAGAAGAAGCTATGACGAGTCAAGAAAGGTTAGAGTCTTTTCATGGGATGATCACTCTTGCCCTTGATATTGTGTGAATTATGTCTTAGTTAGTTCCACTGCTTGTCGCTTCCATGTTCGATATCCAGCCCATGCCATGGCAAGAAAAAGTACATACATAGCAGTAAAAAGCATAAATCCTTTGTAGAAATTGAGCGGTATAGCTACAATGTTTGACAAAATCCAAGCCAACCAATTTTCTACTTTTCTCGCAGCCATCCACCACATTGCAGTTAATGCAGTGGCAGATACCATTGCATCTAAAATCGGAGTATCACTATTGGTAAATTCAAGAAGCATAAAGTAGATTATTGCCCAGCCAAAGATGCATCCTATGACACCGTATAAAAGTTCAGATTTTTTGCACCAAGTGATCTTGTAAACAAATGCCATACTTTGATCTACTTTTGACCAGTTGTACCAACCATATAAACTCATAATGAAATAGTAAATATTGAGTACTCCGTCAGCATACAAAGGAGGATTTGATATGAAAAAATATACCCAAGCTGCCAATAATACACCCATTATTCCAGTAGGGTAAACCAAAATATTGTTTTTTCTAGCATACCAAACACTTGCAATCTGAAGTACAGTGCTTAGCCATTCTTGCCACCTAAGGTATTGAATATCAGTTAAAAATTTCTCTTGAAGCCCGCTAAAAATATCTATCATGTAGTCAATAATTGATAGATTTCAGAAGCTGCACGATCTGAAGCACCTTTGTTGCCCAACAAGACTTTTAATTCATCATACCCATTTTTTATGGCAGATTTATTTTTTTGTAAAATGTCAAGTTGCGTTAATATATTTTCCTTTGTTAGGTCATTTTGAATGAGTTCTTTTACAATTTCTTTATCCGCAATAAGGTTGACCAAAGAGATGTATTTTAAGTCAACTAGCTGTTTAGCTATCAAATAAGAAATAGCATTTCCTTTGTAACAAACGATCTGTGGTACACCAAAAAGTGCCGTCTCCAAGGTAGCTGTACCGCTACTAACTAATGCAAAGTCAGTAAAAGAAAGGATATCATATGTTCGATCTTTAATAAGGTGTACTTTAGTATTTAAGCTATATTTTGAAATAATTTGTTGATAGAAGTCAGGTTCTATTGCTGATGCACCTGCAATAATGACGGTCATTTCACTTTTTTGGATGGCTTCGAGCATGATGGGCAACATCACTGAAATCTCTTGTTTTCTGCTGCCAGGAAGTAGCGAAATGATCGGTTTAGAATTATTTATATTTGAAAGAAAATCATCATTTGGCTTGAATTTTTCAATGGCATCAAGAAGTGGATGACCCACATAAACGGATTCGAAACCGTATTTTTTGAAGAAATCAGCTTCGAATGGGAGTATGACAAGTAGTTTGTCAGTATATTTTCCTAAATCGTACACCCTGCTTTTGTGCCAAGCCCATACTTGTGGAGTAATGTAGTAAACGACTTTTATACCTTGTTTTTTTGCCCATTTAGCCATGCGTAGATTAAAACCGGGATAGTCAATTAAAACAAGTACATCAGGTTGATAAGCTAGGATATCTTTTTTACAAGTCTTTAGAAAACCTAGGATAGTTCTTAGATTTTTTACAACTTCTAGGAAACCCATAAATGCCATGTTGCGATAATGAGTCACTAAATGTCCACCTTCTGAAAGCATTTTGTCTCCACCCCAAAATCTAAATTGAGCATTGATGTCTTTTTTTTTCAAACTAGACATCAGATTTGACCCATGAAGATCTCCAGAAGCTTCTCCAGCTATAATGTAATACTTCATTTAATATTTTATCCGATTAATCCAGCTCCAAATTTATAAACCCACGCAGCAACATATATTAGTGTAGGGAATACAATTCCTCTCATTGTTTGGTCCCATCTTCTGTTTTTAGCTATATTGAATGGAATCAAATTCCAACAGATACCAATTAAAACTAAAGTACGAAATCTTCTCTCGGCTGTAGACGCACTAACTTCTGCCATCCAACCCATACTAGTAAGTAATTCAAAGATATATTCTACTACTACAAATCCCAATACGGGTACAATCACGCCAAGCAAAATTCCAAAGATTACAGAATCACGTTCTATCATATTATATATTTTCTAAATATTTAAGATTATTAATTTGAGCATAATGTGTTAAATCATGTCCTGATGGAACGATAGACACATAATTGTTTTTAAGTGCATTTATATCGTTGTCTAAGTCATCGTTTTCATAAGAAACAAACTTCCCTGTCAACCAATAGTATTTTTCTCCCCTAGGATCTATTCCTTCTTGAAATTCTTCTACCCAAGTACCATTACCTTGCCTACAAACTTTGATGCCTTTGATTTCATCTAATCCACAAGCAGGAATATTGACGTTCCAGAGTTTACAATCTTGCATAGGTTGATTAAGCACAGATGAAATTATTTTTTTTATATAAACCTTAGCAGCTTCAAAGTCTGCTTCAAAACTAAAGTCTAATAAAGAAAATCCTATAGAATCAATACCTTCTATACTTGCTTCCATAGCTGCCGACATAGTACCAGAATATATGATATTGATGGAAGAATTGGCTCCGTGATTAATACCGGATACACATAGGTCTATTTTTTTACCTTTAAGCAATACATTTTTTGCCAATTTGACACAATCTACAGGTGTACCTGAGCATTCATAAGCATCGATACCTTCAAATATATCTACTTTTCTTAGTTTTAATGGGTTGTTTAAAGTTATGGCATGACCTTGACCAGATTGAGGGGAATCAGGGGCCACGACCAATACTTCACCAAATTGTGATGCGACTTCTACTAGTGCTTTTATGCCAGGTGCTACGATGCCATCATCATTTGTTATTAATATCATGTTTAAAATATTTCTATTTTTCTAAAGATGTTGCAAATTAACGCAAATAGGATGAATTTATGATGTATTCGTTTCGAATTGTTGTAATTTTCAAATTGTCATAAGCAAAAAATAATATCAGGATAATTCTTAATGATGGTTTTTGGTCAAGAAATAATAGAGCATTTTTAATTTAGGGTTTTTACTATTCGAATACTATTCCAATACTTGACATATGTTTCACAATTTTGCTTTGGTATATCCATTTTCTTGGTTAGATCTAGCACTTGTGCAATCTCAGATACTCAGTGTGGATTAGTCGGAAGTGATGTCAGATTCAAAATAATAATAAACATTTTCTCCAATGATTTAAGTTTTAAATCATTGAATTAATATTGATTATATATTATTAATTTGTTTAATTATAAACTTATTTATTTCTAATTACACAAATTTTTACTGATTCTGGAACAAAGTGTGTAAAGATTACGTTCTAATCCAACGTATAAAGATACAGAAATTTTATTTCAATCAATAATTTATACTGTTCAGTACTAAGACATCATAATCGCATAATTAATTTGATGTTTTATTCTCGGTTTAAAACATGGGGATGACTGGTATCGACAGGAAAGATGATCGGTTGGTAAGCATGCCGGAGCACGATTGTTCACTCCGTAATAAATGATGATCAAACAACAAATGGCGATAATAACTTCGCATTAGCTGCGTAATCTAGGATTACAACGCTTTTAGTGCCGCCCGGTTGACGTCCGATATATGCCGGTAGCCGCACTTCAACAGACCCGCGGACTAGGTGAGTGAGATGCTTCGATCACGATCCGAAATTAAGAAGATAAGATGATGACGTCGTGGGCTTCTAGACCTGTCAGATTACGAAAATTCGATTAGAAGATAAGCATGTAGAAAGCCTTCAGTTGCTTTGTCTGGACCAGGGTTCGAGTCCCTGCATCTCCACTAAATGAGCTTAAATAGTTGTTTACCAATTGTTTAAGCTTTTTTATTTTATATAATATGAGTCTACTTCGAAAACACAATCGTATGATAATCAACCGTTTTTCACCCTGACCCTGAAGGGAAACACCCCTAGCCCCTAAAGAGGGATACTTCTGAATTATCAATGTAGAAATCAATATTTTCCCTTTATATTTGAAATAAGGACTTTTGGGAGTAGGCTTTTAATATGTGATTTATAAGAAAAGCCCTTGCAAAATTTAATGTTACAAGGGCTTTCCTTTTTTCTTGACTAAAATAAGTATTGCTTAATATTTAATCAATTTTCTGGTATAATTGATCTTTTTATTATCAAGTCTTAATAAATAAATTCCAGAATTCAAATGATCGATTTCAATAGTTCCGAAATTATTTTCTATGGTACTATTTATTAAAAACTTACCTGTAATATCAAAGATACTGACTTGAGTTTTGCCCCAAAGTTCATCCAGATATAACTCTACTTTTTCATTTTTATTTATAATCTGAACACTTTTCGCAAGGTCATCATTTGTGCTAGATGGACACTCAATAGCAGGAATTACAACAGATAATCTACATGCTTCATTTTCACCATCAAAAATTACTATTTCATACACCTTCCTTTCCGTTAGATTTTCAATCGTATATGGCAAATCAGCATACATAAAAGGTCCTTTCGCTTCTCCATTTATTTTTAATCTGAATCTTGGAGATGTGTTTTCGTGCTCAAAATTTAAGATAACATCAAATTTTCCTTCTTCACATGGTAAAAAAGAAAGGGTAGCATTTGAAATCTGGCATTCATTGCAACAGATCTTTTCTGTAAATTTATATACTGCTCCACAATCTTGATTTTCTACATCATATATCAAAAATTCATACAAAGTACTGCAATCACCTTCCAAAGGCCCGATTTCGTATATTTCTTGTCCATAAGCTAATGTATCAAAGATATCGCCATTGACTTTGATTATAAAACCTTGTTCACCTGGGCTAGTGACTTTAAATTTTAATTTTGCATAAAACTGACCTTCCTCATTACAGTCAGTCACTGTCAAAACCATATCTCTAAAGTCGCATTCTTCACCCACAGAACACTCAAATGTATAAGTTTTGCTTAGGCTACAAGATTCGTTTTCACTATCAAAAACTACGAATTGTACTTGTTGAGTATTAAAATTTACATCATTTAAAGTTACTGGTAAGTCAGCATAAGAAAATGTTCCTAGGTTTACGCCATTGGCTTTGATGACAAAATTTCCATTAGTGGAAGTGTGGTTAAAGTTAAATAAAAAGCCGACTAATTTACCTTCTTCACAAATCTCATCTAATCTAAACTCTGCAATTTCACAATCTGCATCACAACAAATGGGCTCATTAAATCCCTTCTCAGCTCTGCAATCTGTGAGTTCATTATCTCTTACAATAAACTCATAAAGGGTCTCACAATCTGCTTCCAATGGTCCAAGTGTATAAAAATCTTCTCCGTATTCAAAATTACCATAAGTTTGACCATTTCCCACTATGGAAAATCCTGCAATACTTGTATTTTCGTAATCAAAAGCTATATCTACATAAAATTGTCCATCTTCACATGCATATGGTTCTACCACTAATTCTGAAATATTGCAGTCAAAATTACATTCAGTGACTTTGCCGAGTTCAAACGAACTAAAACAAAATGCATCATTTTGATCTACTATCAGAAATTCGTATTGCGTCACATCACTAAAACTCAATCCTGTAATCGTAATCGGAAGCTCATTATACCCAAATGTACCATAATTTGTAGTGTTACCACCAACTTGGAAGCTGTCTGATGTCAGGTTATGTTTAAAGTTTAATTTTATAGAGAAAGTTTCTGTATCTTCATTACAATCAATGACTTGTCCTTGTAATCTATAAATATTACAAATGCATGGATTCAGGATGCTTATAGTATCGCAACAACTCGAATTGTCATTGGCACAAACTACTATTTGGTTATATGGTTCTATGGTGCTAGACGGAAAATTGTTTATGTTTAATGGTAAATCTTCATATTGGTAATAACCAAAAAACTGGCCATTGGTAAACAAATCAAAGCCATTATTAGCATCGTCTGAATATTCTAAGTCAAAAGATAATTGATACAGCATGCCTTCACAGTTACCTGCTTCTACGTTTTGGAAATTAATACTACATTCATTTGTACAACATTTAGTTCCTATAGTTTTGAAAGCATTACATGACTCAAATTCATTATCCCTTACAACAAATTCATAGTTGGTAGTGCAGTCACCATTCAAAGGACCAATAGTAATAGGAAGATTCGAATATTCAAATGTACCATAATTAACACCATTGCCCAAAACTTTGAATTTTGGTGATGTACCCACATGATCAAAATTTATGGTAACAAAAAACTTCCCATTGTTATTGCACTCTGAAGGTGTCACGGTCAATCCAGCAATATTACACTGCCCAAAACTAAAAACTGTTGTAAGCAAAAACACTGCAATACCTAAAATTTTTGATTTCATTTTTTCTGTTTATGATGTTAAAATTTAAAAAGGATTTTGGTTTCGTGACTCGATACTCCAATATTTCTACTTCATGTTTCTTGAATAACAATCCTTCTATAAGAATGCAAAATAATGAAAAACGCTCCTGACTTTTATTAAAATTCAGAAAAAAAGACGAAAAAAAGTACGATATCATTGAATTTAGGGAAATATGATACAAGTAATTGTCATTTTATATATTTTTGCATATGTTTTGTGTTTAAATTCAGTAAAGAATTTCCTTAAATAAGGATTTTAACTCTAAATACTTTTAGCTATGTTGTCTCGAGTAATTTTTGCAATAGTTTTTCTGATGGGATTCAATTTTTGCCATGCAAGTATCTATTGTCCACCTGACAAAACTTTGTATTGTCACGACGATATTCATTATTTGCCTGTCGTAGGTATGCCTATAGTATTTGGTTACCCACCGACAGTAGCCAAATATGAAGATGCTAAATTCTTAAATCAATGTAAAGTCGGATACGTAGATAGAAAATGGTATATAGATCTAAATAATGACAATGTCCACCAACCTACAGAATCTAGTTGTATTCAGAGAATAACGCTATTAGCCGATCCTGAACCAATTGTTATTAATTTTCCTACAGATAAAATTTATGGCTGCAAAGATGATATCCAGAATGACTCTCCGACATGGATTACAGGACCTTGTGATGTGCTTGGCGTTAATGTGATGGAGCAAGTATTTGAAGTTTCACCAGATGCTTGTTACAAAATATATAGAAACTTTACGGTAATAAATTGGTGTACATACAGACCACAAGATCCAAATTGGGATGGTTCAGGAATATGGACACATACGCAAGTTGTAAAGGTTATAGAGTCAACTCCGCCCACTATTCGAGATTGCTCAGATAAAATAATAGGTGTAGAATCTGATTGTAAAGCACCATTTACCATAAAAAATAGTGCTGTAGATCTGGGGATTTGTGCGACAGAGTCTTTGAGTTGGGTTGTAGAAATAGATCTTTGGGCAAATGGCGATATAGATTACAAATATGGTTTTAATGAAAACGCTGAGTTTAAAATTAATCCTGTATCAAATGGTCAGGAAATATCCATTACTTTGCCAGAAAGAGTTCAGGTAGGTAAACACAAAATCAAGTGGTCAGTACGAGATAAATGCGGAAATTTTGCATCTTGTCACACCATAGTAGAAACAAAGGATCTTAAAAAACCTACACCATACATACATGAGTTTTTGACAGCAGCATTTCAAGGGAATGTCATGGATTTTATGGTTTCGCCACGATTGTTTAATATAAATTCATTTGATAATTGTACACCACAATCTAAGTTGAGATATTCTTTCTCTCCTAATGTTAATGACACATTGCGAACTATAAACTGTTCAAATGCAGGATTTCAATTTTATACCATATATATCACTGATTTAGCTGGAAATCAAGAATCTGTAGAAGCATTTTTATTGCTTTTTGATAATGGATCATGCAGTATGACTGCTACTTTCCCTGGCACAGTTACAGAATCTAATGGAGCCAATTTGCCAAATGTAAGCATGTCACTCATGCGTCAAGGACAAAATGAAAAAATAACTTCTACCAATGAAGTAGGGCAATTTGGCTGGGAAGATATTTCGTTATACAGTGATTATCAAATAATGCCTGACTATAATCAAGTACAAACAGGAAGAGTAGATATTGCAGATCTTAAGAAACTCCAGAATTATCTATTTGGTATGGATACACTGGTCAATTTTGAATTTATGGCAGCTGATCTGAATAGAGATAACAAGATTAGGATAAATGACCTGAGTGTACTAAGAGATAATATCTTGAGACCTTCACAAAATAGTACCAAAATGTGGCGTTTTGCAGTAGATGTTTCTGAAATTAAAGCAGTTTCTGATTTATCCAATGTCAAAGAAGTTTTAGATATAATGAAATTTGATGGCAGTATAGATTTTACAGCTGTGTATTTGGGTGATATCACCGGGGCAAATAAAAAAGCAACTGATTTAAGATCTACCATTGAAGTAGTAGATCAAGTTAAAGACAACGAATATCATCTTACATTAACTGAAGATATCAACGCTGAAGGATTAGAGTTAGCCTTTAAGGTAAATCCAGCTTTGATGGAAAACATGATTGTTTCATCTCCATATTTTGAAGTAACAAACACATCGTTTACTATAGATAAGACAAATGGTATTTTCAAGATCGTAGTGTTAAAAGATGTGGAAATTCAAGCAGGCAAACCATTTATTACCATAACTGCTTCTGCTCCGCTTTTAGCAAAATCAGACATATTAGTCCAACAAAATTCTAAAATTTTACTTCCAAATTATCAAACGGTGGCATTGCGAGATAGCAAAGCGGATAATGAAAGTTTGATTTGGTCAATAATGCCTAATCCTTCGAATAATGGTAGATTTATGTTAGATAGTGCAAAAGCCATAGACAGAATATCTATTTTTGATGTGCATGGTAGGGATGTTTCATTTACTCAAGATGGCCAATATTTAAATATGGATGCAATACCTGGTGTATATGTGATTACCATAAGTTCTAAAGGAGAAAAAAGTAGTAAAAAAGTGATCATCACGAAATAATATCCACATGTAGAATGTGATGTTCATTTTAGTGCTTAAAAATAGCACTAGATGCAACTATTTTGTTAATAAATTCATAATTTACATAGTTAATCTAGTCTTCTTAACAACAAGATATGTAAGCTATTGGTTAAATGTATAATTTTGCATCAAGATAAGACTCAAGGGTCTCCTTTGTATAAATTATAGGTATTAAATTATTTAATTAAAATCAAAAAGTAAAATGGCTTTTTTAAAACATTTCTACATTTTATTATTTCCACTAGCCATGATGGCATCTTGTGGGGCTACTAAAGGAACTAAAATTTCTGGTACAATAAAAGGTGCAGAAAATATGTCAATATTCCTAGACTTAGTATCACTTACGACTCAAAGTACTATTCTCCTAACTGAAAAGGTAGATGGAAGTGGTAAATTCAAATTGGTATTGCCAGATGGTGTAAAAAAAGGTATTTATAGACTTCGTATAGGTGAGCAAATAGCTGACTTAGTGATGGACGGTACTGAAAAAGATGTTGAAATTAATGCAGATCTGAAAGGCCTTAACGAGTTTAATTACACGGTGACTGGTTCAAAATTATCAGAGCAGTATATCAATACAGTTAAAGATTATATCTCCAAAAAAATGGATGTACCGTCATTAACGACTTATACTTCACAAACTTCTGATCCATTGGTAGGCTTACAATTGGCAACTAGATTGTTTACATTTAGACCTGAGTTTCTGGAAGTACATAAGGCAGTCTCTCAAAGACTTACTACTCAATATCCAGAGTTAGATATTACTACTCAGTATGCAGGTATCACGGCACAGCTAGGACAACAATTGCAGATGGAACAAGCGTCTGCTTCTATCAAAGTAGGAGAGCCTGCACCAGATATTTCTTTGCCTGGACCTGATGGGAAAATGAGAAAATTGTCTGACTATAAAGGAAAGGTAGTTTTAATTGACTTTTGGGCATCTTGGTGTGGACCTTGTCGTAAAGCAAATCCGCATGTGGTAGAGATTTATAATAAATACAAAGGTCAAGGATTTGATGTATTTAGTGTATCATTAGATGGTATAGATAGCCGTACAGCGCAGAGATTTACAGATCCTGAACAGCTTAAACAACAAGTGGATGGATCTAAGCAAAGATGGCTTGCAGCTATCGAGCAAGATCAATTATCATGGGATGGTCACGTATCAGACCTTAAAAAATGGGAAAGCGCACCTGCAGGTATATATGGTGTAAGAAGTATCCCACAAACATTTCTAGTAGGAAGAGATGGTAAGATTGCAGCTATCAACCCTAGAAATGACTTAGAAGCACAAGTACAGAAATTCTTATAATAGAATTATTCCGTAAATATAAAAAGCCGAATGATGAGTTAATTGTCATTCGGCTTTTTTATGTATCTTAGACATCTTTAATGACAATAATAGTCTTTAGAAATGACTAGATTTTTTTATTTTTTACCTAAGGCTTAACAGTAGCTTTATATTCGAATCCAAAAGTTTTGGCGTATTCTTCTATCGTAGATAAGCCTAATTTTTTGCGTCTTTCATTGACATTAATTTCATCTTTGATATCATAAAAACTCTCATCCACGATTTGAGTCCCATATATTTGTTCGAATCCATTATTCATGTGTAGCCTGTCCACCATTCTAGCATAGTTAAGTTTACTTAAAATACCTTGATCATAATACTTCATAAAAGTAGGATAATATCTAGCTACAAACTCTGTGTCCATATGCTGTACCATGAGAAAAACTTCATTAATCTGTGAAGTATCGATAGCGGACCAACCACATTTTTCTAAGATGGAAATGATGGTATTTTTGTTTACTCTGTCAATTTCTCTAATATCACTAGACACTTTATTCTCTTGTCGTGCACCTTGATCATTATCATATGAAGTGCCAATAATATCCTTTATTTTGCTACAATCTATCTTCTCAAACTTAAAGTTTTTGAGCGGAAAAGTCATCGCACATCGGAGTTGGATTTCATCAAAAATATCTTTTTCTTGCAAGATTTTTACCCTGATCTCTTTGATAGAGTCGTTTTGATCTACATAAAAAGACCGTGATAGTTTGCCTTTAGTCAGTTTTTCTTTGAGTTCGGGAGATAATTCCTGACCGACAGAATCTTTATATTTTGCATAATAATACTGATGATCACCTTTGTTCAGTCTAGCTATGGATTCTTCTAATGTCAGTCTCTTTAGACTATCTGACGACTGATTTTCTTTGCAAGCAAAAAAGCAAGTGATGATGAATAATAGGGTAATGGTGGATTTCATAGTGGAATGATTTTGATGTGATTTAAGATGAGTTTTGTCGGATTGGTAGAAAAATTTTACTTTTTGTATTTCGTAATAATTCTTTTATGTTTTTATTTTTCGAAAGTCCATCTTTTTTTAATATCTCATTTGCTTTAGCCAACTTATCCGTAAATAAAGTTTTCTATCTAAATATTTGCAATTTTTTGTCAAAAACAATAATTGAAACTTTGGAATTATTTAGTTGATCAAGTGTCATGGTTTTAATAATCGTTTAGGTTTATTCATTCAAGGGCTTTAGAATACAAAGTTAAGCAAATATTTTAGTTAACTGAGGTTTCGGAGTAAATTCTTAACGGAGAAATTACAAATTTTGTACTTCATTTTTATATTGATGGATGATATTTTGATCGTAGATTGATTTTAACGACTTTTTCTTTTGTCTTGACACAAAAGAAACAAAAAGTCAAGGCTGTTTCATTTTCTTAACGCTAAAACTTCAAAAAATGGCTAAACCGAAAAAACTCGCTTTTGTATTTGGTAGCTCGCATTTTGCTTTTACGGCACTACGTTCGTAGTCACTCGTTTTTACATTCGTATTAGCTCGAACAGTTTTCGCTTCTTAACGCCATTTTATGAAGTTTTGACTAAAAATGAAAAGGCCAGTCAGAATTTGTATAAAATAAACATTATAGCTATATTAAGAAAGGCAATCAATTATGGGAGCATATTCAACTTCTCTACAAAATCATCCACATAACTTTCTTTGGTTTTGGATTTGTACTGCATGATGTAGCGTGGATGCTCCAATGGTATGATTATATCAAAAAAATGATGTTTTTCATTGAGTTTTGACAAGTAGTTGTAGTTTTTGCCCGTTCCTAGGCAATAACACACGTCATTTCTACCTGCTAGCGATATTTGGGTTTGGATATTTTCAAGGATGAAATCTCGGACAGATTTTTCTAGTTCTGCGGAGTCATAGTAATTGTAATTTACAGATTTGCCACCTGCTTTGTCTATTGTAAATCCAAGTGGACAGACAGAATTGATATAAAACTGACTATAAAAGACAGATGGACCACCGAAAGCATGGATAACATCGTAAATAAATACCGAAGATGGCTCATGACTTACAAATCCATCATATGGGATCTCACAGTGGTCATTCAGCCTTTTGGTATCTGTAAATGGCAATCCTGTGGCACCTGCTCCAAGTCGTCCCGGATTAATACCTAATATAAGTTTTCTTGGAACTTGATCATTATAATATTTGCTATAAAACTTTCCACAAATATCCCTAATCTCAGCACTTTCTCTATATGGATTCATGATCTTGATACCATCTGGCAACGTACCTTCAAACTGAACATTGGCATAAAAATCAAGGATTCGGTCGCTTAATGTCTTCATTCCAGAATGCTTAGAATTCATAACAACCTAGGTCTGGTGTGGATTTACGTGGCTTGCCCAGAATATCTGTATTTACATTCGGTAAACTTATGCCTTTACCAAGTGCCACTGACATGGTGTCAAGTCGGTAATCATTTTCGTTCTGATCTAGAAATATCCGATCATTGAAGGAAAGATTAAGACAATTAGTACAGTTGTCAAAGAAGTTTGGACTATTTTTTGGTAGCAAAAGTTCATCTACTCTGACGGCACAATTGGTAAATTTATATTGGAAGTTATTATCATCAGCACTCACTTGACTCAGCCCAACTTCATCTCGATCAGTACCAGAAAAAATACAATTTGCAAATTTGGCATCAAGTTTATTTAGCTGATAGTCCTGAAGTCCACAAAGCACAAATGGGCAATACCAATCCGTCATCACGACTGCTTCTCTCTGACCAGATCTATTGCTTACAGTACAATAATTGAAGGTGTATTTACCACCATATGTCAATTGCAACGCATTGCCATCATTGTCATAAAATAAGGAATTTTCTGCATAAATGTCTCCATGTCTACCTATTATCGCAGGTCCACCCGTATTGCTGATTTGCACACCGTGGAGAGAGACATCAGCAAGTGAGTCTACTCTCATACCTATGATGGAGTTTTTTATAATCGTATTGTCCAATCTATTATTTCGACTTTCATGCCAGAAAAGCAAGCCAACCCACTGTGATGAAATGTCCTGAAATTCTTGTTCTAAACGATCACCTTGGAAGGTAACAGGTTGATCTATAGTGCCTTGACTACGCAGTTTTCCATGTTTATTAAATACTATGAGACCATCATTGTAGATGGAGTTTTCATTTCTGACTACACCGCCATGCACATATATGCGTGTACCAGGAGGCAAGACCAACGTACAACTATCGATATACAAAATGCCATAGATGACGTATGGTTTAGGGTCATTCCAGGTCACTTGTCCAAGGTTGCAGGATAGTAATGCGCCACCGCCTTTGCCGCTACTAGATGGGATGTAATTTGCATTCTGACCGAAAGCTTCGAGATGTGCTGTGGAGACATTGCCATTGGCAGTCACTTCTATCACATCTTCTATGATGAAAGGTGAGATACTCGTCGGCAAGTCAGGATTTATGGTTACTTCCACAAAAATATAGATACTATCACGAGCATTTATTTCTAGTTGATTGACTGTTGGACCTTTGATGCCATCTGCATTGATTCTGAAATATGAATTTGTTTGGTTTTTTAGAGCCACATCCACTAAAATGGGTTGGTCCTTAGGATTGAATACCTTAATAAATCTTGTTGCCGATCCCAGACTAGTGAACACAGTATCAAATCTTAGTGTATCTTCCGAAAAAGTCACCACTACATCATTTCCTTCATAATAATCATCCCTTCTGCAAGACATGATCACCACAAAAAAGACTAGAAAAAAAACAGGTAATACTCTACCAAACATTATAATAATTTTATAAGTAATCAATATTAACGAGAATTTCGGTCAAATATTCTAATACCTAACCAATTTTATCTTCATTATGTAATTAAATCAAGCCATTTTCCAAACTTGGCTAGTTACAAATTGCAAAAGTACTATATTTGACCCATTATTCAAAAATGTAAACAATTGTGGGTATAATAGTTGATGTCATTATTCCTGTGTACAACGAAGAAGATTCTATCGGGAAAGTGATTTCTGAAATTCCGGATACGATTGTGCGGAATGTGGTAGTTTGTAATAATGGTAGTAAAGATCGGACAGCGTCTGTGGCTGAGTCACATGGCGCTATCGTAGTTCATCAGCCTGAAAAAGGTTATGGAAATGCCTGTCTGAAAGGAATGGAGTATATTGCAAATCTTGAGATAAAACCCGATATCATTGTGTTTTTGGATGGAGATTATTCGGATTATCCTAGTGAAATGGTGGATTTAGTTAAACCAATTGTTACAGAAAATGTGGATATGGTGATTGGTTCGAGGGCTTTGGGTGAAATGCAATCAGGTGCGATGATGCCACAGCAAATTTTTGGCAATTGGCTTGCTACTACCCTGATTAGAATTATATATAGTTATGAATTTACAGATTTGGGACCATTCAGAGCTATCAAATATCCAGTTTTGATGGACATGCAGATGGAAGATAAAACTTTTGGATGGACGGTAGAAATGCAAGTAAAAGCTGCCAAAATGAAACTTAAAACAACCGAAGTAGCCGTAAGATATCGCAAAAGGATAGGAAAATCTAAAGTCTCAGGCACCATAAAAGGTACCATATTGGCTGGTCATAAAATACTTTGGACAATATTTAAATTAATATAGGGAAGGAGACATGATGATATTGGGATATTTTATATTATTGGTTTACTTGATTTCATTGGTTTTTGTGACTATATTTTGTCTGATGCAGTTGCATTTACTCTATCGATATTATAGTAAAAAACTAAGTGGGAGTTCAAAAATTAGCGTTAAACAATCCATTGAAAATACTGATTTACCTTTCGTCACAATACAGCTTCCCATTTTTAATGAGAAGTATGTCGTGGAGCGATTGATAGATAATATCATGCAGATCGACTACCCAAAAGAAAGGTTTGAAGTGCAAGTATTAGATGATTCTACAGATGATACGCTCGATATTACTAAATCAAAAGTTGCTCATTATCAGGCACTTGGTTATAATATAGTTTGTTTAGCTAGAACAGATAGGAGTGGCTTTAAAGCAGGCGCGCTCAAGGCAGCAACAGTATTTGCAAAAGGAGATTTTATAGCCATTTTTGATGCCGATTTTTTGCCAAAGCCTGATTTTTTGAAAACGACCATGTCGTCCTTTAATGATCCTAAAATTGGTGTAGTACAAACAAGGTGGGAACATCTCAATCAACATTATTCACTGCTGACAGAAATGCAAGCTTTTCAGCTAAATGTTCATTTTACCATCGAGCAGAAGGGTAGGTACGAGGCTGAATATATGCTACAGTTCAATGGTACGGCTGGCGTTTGGCGCAAAGCTTGTATCGATGATTCAGGTGGATGGGAAGCAGATACACTTACCGAAGATCTAGATCTCAGTTATCGTGCACAACTCAAAGGATGGAAGATCAAATATTTAGAAGATGTCACTGCGCCTGCTGAATTGCCTGCCGAGATCAATGGACTCAAATCACAACAGTTCAGATGGATGAAAGGCGGTGCAGAGACAGCCAAAAAAATGCTTCCTAAAGTTTGGTCATCAAATATAAGATGGACCAAGAAGGTGCAAGCTTCCGTTCATTTATTATCTAGTTCTGTGTTTATATTCGTATTTCTGCTTGGTGTTTTCAGTGTACCATTGTTGTTTTTTATAAATCCATTAGGAATCAAACCTGAATCATTTACTATTTTTCTAGTATCATTACTTTCTATCATCATGGTTTATTTTGGTGCAAATGTTGGAAAAGCGTGGCCAAGGGAAAATATATTGAAGATGGTCTTAAAATTTCTATTGTTGTTCCCTATATTTCTAGCATTGTCTATGGGATTAGCATTTCACAATTCATTAGCAGTGCTTCAGGGTTGGATAGGTAAGCAGTCTTCATTTGTGCGCACACCGAAGTATGGAACGAAAGAAAAATCCACATCGATCTCTAAAAAGTCTTATTTTTCTCAGAAAATGGATTGGGTATCTGTAGGCGAAGGGCTATTGAGTCTTTACTTTTTGGGTGCTATTTACTTGGCTAAGGCGTATGATATGCCTGAGTTTATGGCTATGCATATATTATTAGCATTAGGATATTTGATACTTTTTGGATATGCCATACGAAGTAAATTTGCTCAGTAAGGAAAACATAAAAAAGCCATTAGCTACGTTGATGATGCTTACTTTTGTATCATCGCTTTTGATTATCATGTTTAGATTTTCGCAGTCAGATTTTTATGCTGCTTTCCCATTTTATACACTAGCTTTTGTTAGCTATTTATTTTTAGTTTTCAATAAGAATCATTCACTTTACACGCTACTTGGACTTGGAGTCTTGGTTAGGGTTTGTCTAATCTTTTGTTTTCCAAATCTTTCTGACGATATCTATAGATTTTATTGGGATGGAAAATTAATTTTGGCAGGATACAATCCATATGGAATTTTACCTACTGAAGCACTAAATTACCATATAGGTGGTTTGTCAAAAGATATTTTTGGTCAACTCAATTCTCCTAATTATTATACCATTTACCCACCTATTAATCAAGTTTATTTTGCTTTTGGTGCAATAGCTGATGATATTCATGGCTTCTCTATTATCATGAAGTCATTGGTATTGCTCACCGAAATGATGGGTTTGTTTTTTATCATAAAGTTATTAGATATTGCAGAGTTAAGTAGAAAGTATAGTCTTTTATATTTTATGAATCCTTTGGTAATCATAGAAGGCATTGGCAATTTACATTTTGAAGTTGCGATGATTGCATTTTTGGCAGAAGGTTTATATTTTTTATTTACCCAAAAACATACCTATGGAAGTCTTTTTTTAGCAGTAAGTATTGGCATCAAGCTACTTCCACTGATGCTGTTACCTTATTTTTTATTTCAACTCAAAGGGAAAGAGAGAGTCTTATTTTTTAGTTTTTTGGTTACATTTTGTCTTGTCATCTTTTTGCCAATGGCAAACGGAATTGCCTTCGGAACCTTCTTGGGAAGTGTAGATTTATATTTTCGCAAATTTGAATTTAACGCAAGTTTTTATTATGTATTGAGATGGATTGGATATCAATTTTCAGGATATAACTTGATAAAATATATTGGTCCTATCCTTGGTTTGGTTGTTGTATTTCTCAATGTTAATAAAGCACGTACGCTTACTTCTTACTCCTTAGCATCATTTATGAAATATGCACTTTTTGGATGGACTCTTTATCTTTTATTTAGTACCACAGTGCATCCTTGGTATGTGATCTCTTTGCTTTTTTTTACTTTGTTTTTGAATGTCAGATACACAATGTTTTGGTCATATTTGATATTTATGACATATGTTAATTATTCAGGATTAGTGTATAGTGAAAATTACTGGTTTGTATTTTTCGAATATTTAATCTTAGGACTATTTATGATAAATGAATATAAAGCCTCTCAATCTAAGCTTACCTAGGAAAAGGTTGTGAGCTTGTATTAAACGAACTAAATCCTATGATTCTATCATATATATCTCCAAGCCCGCGGTAATAAACGATTGATTGATATTCATTTTCAGTGTCCGACCAGCTACCTTCCATGGTGCGATAATCCACATTTCCATCTTCCTCCAAGATGCCATAGACGTAGTTGTAATATCCTTGTTTCATCATTACTTCAGTCGTGTGGATGCCTCTATTATCGAATTTCATTCTGTATTCTTCGGTAGGCAACCAGTTATTCATTCCACCGAAGACATATACATTTTCATTTCCACTTAGATTATCGTCTTGGAGAGAGAAAAATACATTTGCATAATCAGATCTTATGTCACGTTCTTCTACAATATATTCGCTACCTCTTAGCGTGTTTTGTGAACTTAAGTTTGTTAATAAGGAGTCTCTCAAGCTTTGACGTTGTTCATTACTATTGCTTTCATTTCCTATAAAGTCTTCTAGTACATCATATGCAAACCTATTATTTAAGCCTTCAAAATTATCAACTACAAACTTTCCATTAAAATCAAAATTAGCTAGATAAACCTTATTTCTTCTAGGTTCATCTTTCATTAACAACACGTCAGTACTGAATTTATTTCGTTCGACAAATTGAACGCCTCTACCTAATCTCATCAATGTCCTTGTATCAAAATCACGAAATTCTGTTAATCCCCAAAAATCAAAAGTTCTTAATCTGTTAAATTTCAGATTGACACCGCTAAAAAAAGATGGTTTTGATTCTTGTTTATTATACCAATTGTCATTTTGTAATACGACAAGACTGACCTCATCGACTGGGTTTCGCATTTTGAATTTTTCAAAATTAATATTTACTTGGAGCTCTTGCTTAAATCTAATATTTTCCACATCTCCCGGATATATGGCGTGTATATCCAAAATAACTTTGTTTTCAGATACAATAAATCTTCTGGTCAATAATGGATAATCTATTTTGTCTTCATAGATAATTAGTAAATAATTGCCCGAGACTTTAAATTGTGTATCCTTATTGGGAAACCTTTGCCAATAATGCAAGTATGGTACTCTAGTATTAATAGAGTAAGAATAATTTCGTAATCTCTCATCATTAAAACCTGAGATATATTCGATTTCTCTAAGTCTTGATGGCGTCCAATCTTTATCGCAATGAACTATTCTGTAATATAAAGTTCGCTCTTCATTTAATAAATCATCAAATTTCAACATGATAAATTGAGAAGAATTTAATGATAAAACAGGAAAGTTAGTAGGTAAATTATTGACTTCCAATGTAGTAGTTTTTATAAACTCATCATAAATTTTATCTTTATGTTCGTATGATTGACCGTTTATTGATAAAAAGGATATAAGAAGGAAAATGATGATTGAATAGACTTTCATTGATAAGTTGTTTTTAATCTAATACTTGCAAGCAATCTATGTCAAAAACCATCAATAGGTTGGATTAGCATATATTAGTGTTTACTATTTGACTTTTAAAACGGTCAAAATTAGCATAAAAGTGTTAAAAATTCAATAATTTGTCTTAAATCTTCTTTAATCAAATTTTATTAGTTTGTGATGTATCAAAAAGTTAGATTGGTTTTTTTCTCTTTTGTCAATGTTTTGGTTTTCAATAATAAAAAAGCGGCATCACTTTACTTTAGGTAAAAGGACACCGCTTTTTGTTTATCTAATTTGATCAATATCAATGATTTGTACTTAGATTTTTAAATTATGCGTAAGCTGAGATAATTCCTCCCATAATCATCGCTGAAACTGCCCAATAACCTAGGTTAAGGCAGATATATTTCCAACTTTTTCTTTCGAAAAGTGCATTTGTAGCGATTACTGGTAAAAATAAAAAGATACTAGTCATTAGACCATGTAAAACGCCATGCTTGAATGTTCGGTAATTTGTACCATATTTAGCCATAAAGTCTGTAAAGATGGTATGTGCTTCACTACCTGGCTTATCTAATCCCGAATCTGCTAATGTAGAATAGACACCCATTTGGTGAATGACGATGGGCATAAGGCCACCTGCAAACATTATACTAAAGACTAAAGACAGACCATAAATGGCCAACATGTTTGAACCTTGGATTTTTTCTAGACTCATATTTGCTTCTTTCATCCATACTTTGTCAAAAAGTGGACCATACCAAAGTGCACCTACAGCTAATGGAACAAGGCCTGTCGCTAGGACTACCCATAAATTTAACTCTATCATTTTAATTTTGTTTTGATGTCCACAAATGTAATAAATATACTGAAATTGTATAAAAAATCAGTCATTAATTAGACAAATATTCAAAGACAAATTATAAATCTTGACATATGTCAATTTTTATCAAAAAAATTGGTCACTGTAAGCTTATATCTTTCAGGTTCAGTGACAAAAGCTTCTAAATGTTTTCCACCAAAAATTACTATTTGGGAAGGGACAATACAGTTTTTATGTAGTTTTTCGCCCATTTCTATGGTAGTCAAAGTATCATCTGTATTATATAGAAATAATGCTTCTGAAATGTTTTTTATTGTTTGGACACCTTTGCTGTAATCGTGGTTTTTATTTGCAAACGGAAAGACTTTCATTAAAGCTTTCATAAGATAATAAAGTTTTATATTACGTTTTTTATAATATGTAAGGTTGCTATCTAAGCAGTTTTCAATGATTATTTTATCAAGTTGGTGAGATGGATCGGCAGAATAATTTATCAAATTTGATGCTCCAAATGAAATTCCATGACCAAAAAACATAGTATCTGGAAATTTATTTCGGAAATATTTTACCACAATACTGAAATCATCTGCATAGTTAAAATCACTAAACTTGCTTTCGCCAAATCCATTGTAATCAAAGATAACCACTTGAAATCCACCATCTAAGTACATCTGAGCATGACCATTTCTCAAGAAAAATTGTTTTGCATCAGCAAGATATGGGTGAGAAAGAAATATAACACCTTTAGGGATGATAGAAGTTGTTTCTTTATGGATTACACAAATATTTTTCAATCCTGAACCAACATTGATCTTATTCCATCCTTCCAATAGCACTTTGTCTTCTAGATAAGCTCGTCCTCGTGGCAAAAGTACTTTGTGTAAGGTGTTTTTTATAAATGACTTCATTACAAGTTTGTGTGAAATTAGATAAACAGTTTAAGTCTCACAAAGGTATCATTCCATAACTAATGTATCTTAAATTCTTGGCACAAAATATTTTTATTTTTCTTATATAATATTTGGGTTTATATAAGTCACATATTATGAGTAAGTTTTATATTTAATTTTCTTAATACTTGATAGTAAGTGTATTATGTATGATGAAAATGATATATTAATTGAATTTTATATTTTTTATTTCAATAATAAGATATACCTTTACAGTTCCATTCAGATACCGATTTGTCTGATTGTGTAACCGATTATTAATTAACCCAAATCCGATTTTATGAATGTAAATCATTACACTCCTGTTCGTATTAGTAAGCGTGCTACTAATTTTTCACATTTGATCACAACTCATTTGGAACCTTTGCTTTTGAGTTTGTTGGTTCTTACTGGCATCATTGGTTCAATTTATCTTTTTGGACAGCAACTTAATGGCAGTGATTCATCACAAGTTTCTTCTATTAATAATGGCCCAGAAAAAACGTCTCTAGCTAGTATACTTTTTGCTTCACCAGAAGAAGATGGATCTAACAAATTTGATGATTATGTCAAAATGGAAAGCAAATTTGATGCAGGTGCTAAGTTCAATTTTGAGTTTTTGGAAGACCCTAAAGCTTCACGTTATGTTATGGAAATGGGAGATGGT
This sequence comes from Saprospiraceae bacterium, assembly GCA_035299145.1. Lineage (GTDB taxonomy): Bacteria > Bacteroidota > Bacteroidia > Chitinophagales > Saprospiraceae > OLB9. The sequence continues at coordinate 474,591 of DATGWZ010000010.1, read as the reverse complement.
GTAAGACTTATTGTTACCCAAAAGAATCTTCAATACCAATACGCTGAACCAGGTAAATACGTTATTGAACTCAAAGAATTAAAAAGTGGATTACTCCAATTGATAGGTACAAAAAGCATCAAAGTCAAATAAAACTTTTTAAGCTCCTTTTGCCATATTAAAAGTAGATTTCTATTTATATTATAGCATTTTAATAATGTTGTAGAAGGTTGTTTATTCTTTTGAACAAACCATCAAGAATTTGCAATTTGATTTCTTTTGATCTTAAATGGTGGTTCATTTTTTTAATAATTTGGAATTGATATAAAAACAATTTAAATTTGCATTGGTTATAGTACCAAATCCAAATAATTCTATTTATGTCCATCATTGAAAATACTGTAAAACCTTTTGTAGAAAAATATAGTTTCGGAGTTTGTAGCTATCTCGCAGCAAAATGGGGCTTAAATGAATCAAGAGTTAGGTTGTATTTTATTTACAGCAGTTTCGTTGCATTTGGTTCTCCCATTATTTTTTATTTAGCTACTGCATTTTGGATAAATATTAAAAAATACTTACGTTCGGGGTTCAGTCTTAGATAATGCCTTTAGTTAAGACACTTTGTAGGCATACTCTGTTACAGTTGGATATCTATCTTTATATTGGTTTTAGTCCGAGTACTTTCTCAGCCCACTGATATGTTTCATTTGCCACAAGATTTATATTTTCATTCATTAAGTAAGATGAAATGACATGGTGACCCGCAGTTGGAAATGCTACTTTATGTTTTTGATCAGCAGGTGTACCTATTTGGTTATAAAAATCTAGCATTCTAGATACAGAGACTACTTTATCTTGATTTTCTTCGTCTTTGTAATAATAACCCATAAAAACAGGAACTTTGATTTTTTGGAAAGTTTCTTCATGCATGTAATCCTTAATTATGGTTTTTAATGCAAAAAGTCCGTTTGTATGGTAGACTGAATTCCAATATTTTTGTTGATCTGGAGTGTAGTTTATTCTATTATACTCACCACCCATTACCAAAGATGAAAGTTGTTTTCCCCACGGATATAGTAGTAGTTCTGAATTAGTGTCATAAATGTCAATATTTGGCGAATACATGATCATACTATGTATATCTTCGCCCGCAGCGGCAAGTATCGCTGACAATGTTCCACCTGTAGAACAAGAAATCACAATCACTTTTTCACCTAGTATTTTTCCTATATCAATGGCATCTTCAGCCGATTGAATAAAATTGTCTGGCGTCAAAGCTTTGAATGTATCATCATATGACCTTCCATGATCTTCAAGTCGAGCAAGGTACAAATTGCAGCCATATCTTTTTGCAAAATCCCTGTGTATGGGCGCACCTTCTTCATGGCTAGCCGAAAACCCATGAAGATACACCACACTATAAGGTGTTTTTTCTTGGAGACTGTCATTTGCCCAAACAATTTTTGCTTCATTACCAAGTTTAATATCCTTTGTTTTAAATTCTTTTGATTTAACATAGTCTTCTAGTGACTGAATTGGAACATTTATTTCTGTATCTAAGATTGTGGCAGGTTCAAATGTGACTTTAGGCCCCATGAAACCTACTATGGCAAGTAGAATGATAAAGAATAATAAAATTTTTAAAATTTTCACGGGATTAAGGTTTATGATATTGATTAATTATTTCCTGAATATTTACGATGGATTTCCCATACTTGTGGTATCAGAGGCGTGTTGCCATCATTTTTAATAATGAAATCTGCAACTCTCACTTTTTCATCTTCTGGCAATTGATTTTTTATCCTTGCTGATACTTCTTCTTCTGATACTTGATCGCGTTCCATCACTCTTTTTATTCGAATATTTTCTGGACAAGTCACTACAATTAAAGCATCAAGGTGCTTGTAGGATTTAGTTTCAACTAATAAGGCAGCTTCTTTCAAAACGTATGTGGCATTTGTTTTTGATTTAATATTTTCGTACCATCTTTCTACATCAGTTTGCACGGCAGGATGGACTATTTTATTCATACTTTCCAAAAGACTTTTATCACTAAATATTTTAGAAGCAATGAATGCTTTGTTAGGTTTTCCGTTTTTATAATAGGATTCTGCTCCTAATAACTCCTTTATTTGTCTTTTTACGGCAGGATTAATGCTAATAATTTTTTTGGCTTCAAGATCGGCATAATAAATAGGAACACCCAAGGTCTCAAATATTTTGCAAACCGTAGTCTTACCAGAACCTATACCACCAGTGATGCCTACTTTTTTTAGCATGATTATGTTACTTTTTTGAAAATAGTAAACGACTCCAAGCCCCTAATAATCCACTCAACCCACCCACAATGCTTCCTACCATAGCTGTCAAAAACAATACTGCTCCACCAGAAATACCACCCATCACATTTCCTAAAAGTATTGACATAGGCTCATCAAAATTTCCGTCAGACATCCAAGCTTTGACATACCAAAGTACAAATATAGCTAATAAACTCGATGCAAATGCAACAAATTTGGACAGATTAGCAAAATAACACACTACAAAACAAACGATGGCCACTATCCACCATGGCAAAAATATCTGAGCTAGATAAGTGATGAATATAATGATTGGTATTATAACTATGTTTTTCATTTTGATGCAATTAATTGGATGGATTGGGTTGTTTTATCTTTAAGTTCATCCTTTTTGGATACAAAGTTTGGATTATAGTATTCACCCTTTGACCAAGCAGGTATCATGTTTTTGTAGTATTTGCTTGTCGGATTACCTGATTGACCACCAGGATATACAGCGTATGCTTTGATTTTATTTTCTAAACTTACCACCATTCTCCAACTCGGGCCAAACGACTGTCCCGTAGCATTGATTGCATCAGGGCATCCATCCACCGCCAGGTCCATTGCCGACAAGGCAGGCAATCTTGTCAAGTGATAAATATGTAAAGGTTTGTATTGACCCCAAGTATTATTTTTTCCTTCTTTTGTACGATTATCAAAATCTGAAACAGCTTCTTGTAGTGATTTTAGTACTATATCAGACGTTAATTCAATATTTGGAGTAGACTTTATATCAAAATATTTATGACTTGGATATTTTTGAATGAACTCCAGGAGTACCCAAGGTTCAGGTAGTTTTAAATCCATATTGTTGCGTTCAACAACGATTTCATCCCATGTATTATTCGCCAATTTGGTATAAAAAAGATCAAACAGGGTAGGAGCTTCATGATCGGCCAGATATCTAAAGTCCCATTTATTTAACAATGCCCAACCTATTTTTAGACTATCTTTTAGTGATAAGCTATCCACAATTGATCTTAAGGTTGTAATGTACTCAGCTGCTTTAACTGAATAAGCATCTTGTTGCATTTTTTTCATATCGTCTGCTGTTATTCCATTCATCGAGGTAAGTTTGTCATTTACACTTCGATTTCTATACCTTTCAAATTTTCCGGTGAAGTAATAAGGATAACTGCCATCTGCACTTACTTGGTTTGCGGATGAGATAAAGCCACGTTTAGGATTCAGAATTTGTGGATTTTGATGTCTTGGTATGAATGCTTGCCAACCATTTTTGGTGTCATCTCCATATTCAACAAATCGTCCATCTTGGTCATATTTTGCTGGGAATCTACCATTGACCCGAAGTGCTACATCACCAGATACAGATGCAAACCCAAAGTTTTGGGCAGGTGCAATATAATTACCTGTTGCTTGGAGATAATCGTCATAATTTTTACAAGACAATGCCTGAATAAAAGTATTAAATTCGTCGGTATCTGGTTCATCATGTGCAAGCCATCTCATAGCTAGATCATGATTTCCATCTTCCGATGTACGATATATGGGGCCCCAATGTGTATATTTTACAGTGTCGATTAAAGATTGACCACCTTTGATATTTATTGTTTCTATCCTTGATGTTATGTCCATTTCCTTATCATCAAGATAGTATTTGGTTTTTTCTTTATTTGCCCATTTTATGATATAAATATCTTCAACATCTTGGCCGACATTGGTTTCTCCCCAAGCTATATATTCATTAAAACCTATCATAATGCCAGGGAATCCAGGGAAAGAAACGCCATATGCATTGATTTCTGGCGTTTGAATTTGTACTTCAAACCATATAGAAGGTAACCCAAGACTTAGATGTGGATCATTGCAAAAGATAGGTGAGCCTGTTGCAGTTTTTGTTCCACTGACTGCCCAACTATTACTTCCTACACCTTTATATCTGTTTTCATAAAATGATTTTAATAGTGGTTTTTTGAAGAAGGCTTTTGTGTCTTGTGGCATTCCATATATCGTATCGAAAGCATATGGTTTCTCAGTAGGTATTACTGGGTTTTCTGTTAATTGCCTTTCAGGATATAGTAGATTAAAGTCTTCTTTTCCAAGTAATTGCATTAGATTTGTATACTCTACATCATCATTTCTACCGGCTAGAGTAAGTGACATTTGTTTAAATATCAAGGCAGATTTTAATGGTGTCCATTCTGAAGGTTCAATATTAAATAACTTATATTCGAAAGGAAGGTTTTCTGGTTTTAAACTCTTAATATATGCATTTACACCTTCGATGTAACTAAGTACAAGGTGATAGTTTTGTTGTTTTTCCCAACCTTTGACTGCATTTTCAGCAGCAAACTTCATTCCCCTGCGCCTACTTGCAAGATCGAGTTCAATGGTACGTGGTCCGAAAATGGATGACAATTCACCTGCTGCAACTTTTGCCAAAAACTCCATTTGGAATAATCTATTTTGTGCTTCTGCATATCCTTGAGCAAATAAGGCATCATTCAGGTTTTCGGCAAAAATATGGGGAACTCTACGTTCATCATAAATAATGTCAATATTTCCTTTAATTCCATTTTGCGAAAGTTTGTAATTGTTCTTTTCATTATTATTGTCTGATGTCCATGCGCCACCAAAAGGATTTAAAAATTTTCCAAGTGGTGGTAACGGGTTATTTGGAATAGATACGGCGCCATTTAATATAAGTATGAGCGTTATGGTAAAGATAGTAGTAATACCAAAAAAGACTTTTTGCCCCATGTGGATAATGATTTAGGCAGTAATGATAATATTTATTTTTTAAACTCGACGTAAAATTATAAAAAATAGTTTAGAATAATAACAATTATTTTATGCCTATTGGGCAAATAATATTATTGAAATTTCAATGTTAGCAGGTTTATTTAACAAGGAATGTATAATTTTCAAATCTTACTTTTAAACTTGTTTCCTATTGTTTTACTGTCAAAATTGGTCAATTTAAAGCAATATTCATCATTTTCATGCCAATTTGTCTATTTTGATGGAATGGTATAGTTTTGGTCAACTATCTTTACATTGAAATATTTAATATCTTTGCCACTCTTTTGAAATAAAAGTGGCGAAAAGTCATTTATAAGCAATATCAATCACGAAAATATATACATAATGTTTAGTTTTATAAAAAATATTTTTGGTTCTAAGTATGAGAGAGACGTAAAAGGATACTCTGCAATCGTAAGCCAAATAAATGCACACTATGATGCTTATCAGTCACTTAGCCACGATGAGTTAAGAAATAAAACAACTGAATTCAAACAAAGAATCAAAAATAGCCTTGCAGATATTGACGCAGATATTACTGCGCTCACTGAAAAGGCAAATCAAGAACCAGATTTTGTAAATAAAGAAAATATTTACAACGAAATTGATAAAATCAAAAAAGAAAGAAATAAATACCTTGAAACAGCGCTGAAAGAAATTTTGCCTGAGGCATTTGCTGTTATTAAGGAAACATCTAGAAGATTTAAAACAAATCCTACCATAGAAGTAGAAGCTACAGATCACGATAGATTATTGGCAGTAAATAAAGAGTTTGTCTCAATACAAGGAGATAAAGCCATTTGGAAGAATAGTTGGAAGGCAGCAGGTGGTGATATCACTTGGGATATGCTTCATTATGATGTGCAGCTCATAGGTGGTATGGTGCTGCATGAAGGAAAAATTGCGGAAATGGCCACAGGTGAAGGTAAAACATTGGTAGCAACCTTACCTGCATATCTAAATGGTCTTTCTGGCGAAGGCGTTCATATCATAACGGTCAATGATTACCTAGCAAAAAGGGATAGCGAATGGGTAGGACCAATATTCCAATTTTTATTACTCACAGTAGATTGTATAGATAAATATCGTCCACACTCTCCGGAACGTATCAAAGCTTACAGATGTGACATCACTTATGGAACCAATAATGAGTTTGGTTTTGACTATTTGAGAGATAATATGGTGCGTGATGCAGAAGAACTTGTGCAGCGCAAACATCATTATGCCATGGTGGATGAGGTAGATTCAGTATTGATTGACGACGCTAGGACGCCTTTGATAATCTCAGGACCCGTGCCACAGGGATTAGAAGAACAAGAATATTTAGAGTTAAATCCTAAAATTGAAAAGCTCGTTTCTGTACAAAGACAACTTGCCACAGAGTACCTTGCTGAAGCTAAAAAACTTATCAAAGATGGAAATGCGGGTCATCTCGAAGGCGAAGGCGGTCTATCTTTATTTAGATGTTACAGAGCTTTACCAAAATACAGACCATTAATAAAGTTTTTGAGTGAAGATGGAGTAAAAGTGATCTTGCAAAAGACAGAAAACTTCTACATGCAGGAACAAAACAAAAACATGCATTTGGCTGATGCACCATTATATTTCACCATTGATGAAAAAAATAGATCAGTAGAACTTGCAGAAAAGGGAATAGAATATCTATCCAAAGGCGAAAATGACCCTAACCTTTTTGTAATGCCTGATATCACTCAGCAAATCCAAGAACTAACTAGCAGAGAAACCAAGGAAGGTATAAAACTTACTGAAGAGAAAGAGCTAATGATTCAAGACTATTCTATCAAGTCTAGGCGTCTACATGCTACAAGTCAGTTGCTAAAGGCGTACACTTTATTTGACAAAGATCAGGAATATGTGGTCATTGATGAGCAAGTAAAGATAGTAGATGAGCAGACAGGTCGTATGATGGAAGGGCGTAGATATTCTGATGGTCTCCACCAAGCGTTAGAAGCAAAGGAAGGTGTAAAAGTAGGAGAAATCACACAGACTTATGCGACAGTAACACTTCAGAACTATTTTAGAATGTATCACAAACTAGCAGGTATGACAGGTACCGCTGAGACAGAAGCTAGTGAATTGTGGGAAATCTATAAGCTTGATGTGGTAGTTATTCCAACCAATAGGCCTATTATCAGAGATGACAAAGATGATTTAGTATATAAAACTGCAAGAGAAAAGTTCAATGCCGTTATAGAAGATATTGGTAAATTGACTGCACAAGGTAGACCAGTCCTTGTGGGTACCACTTCTGTAGAGATTTCTGAGTTATTGAGCAGAATGCTTAATCTTCGAGGAATTAAACACAATGTATTAAATGCGAAGCAACACCAAAGAGAAGCAGAAATTGTAGCTGAAGCAGGTAAAGCGGGAGCTGTTACTATAGCTACCAACATGGCAGGTAGAGGTACGGATATCAAGATCAATGCTGAAGTCAAACAAGCAGGTGGATTAGCCATTGTAGCCACAGAAAGACATGATTCTAGAAGGGTAGATAGGCAGTTGAGAGGTAGAGCAGGAAGACAAGGAGATCCAGGTAGTTCACAGTTCTATGTTTCATTAGAAGATAACTTGATGCGTCTTTTCCAATCAGAAAGAATAGCAGGTATTATGGACAAAATGGGCCATAAAGAAGGGGAAGTTATCCAACATAATATGGTTTCTAAATCCATAGAAAGAGCACAGAAAAAAGTAGAAGAAAACAGTTTTGGAGTAAGAAAGCGTCTCCTTGAGTATGATGATGTAATGAATATTCAGAGAGAAGCCATTTATAAAAAGAGAAATAATGCACTCCATGGCGAAAGGTTGTCAGTTGATCTACATAATATGTTCGTGGGTTCAGTTGAGAATATCGTTGCTATAAACAAAAGGTCTAATGATTTTGAAGGTTATAGATTTGATTGTCTCACATCGTTAAGTATTGATCCACAAATCGATGGAGATACATTCAGAAGCATGTCGGTGGACAATCTAATTGACGAAACACTTGACGCAGTAATGAAACATTATAATTACAAGTCTGAACAAATCACTCAGATCCTTCTTCCTACCATCCAAAAGGTATATGAAACAGAAGGTCATCGTTACAAACGAATAGCAGTGCCATTTACAGATGGTCGTAATAATCCATTACCAATAGCAGCAGATCTCAAAATAGCTGTAACTACAGGTGGTGCATCTATCATGCGAGATATCGAAAAAACCATTACTTTGGCTATTCTAGATGATCATTGGAAAGAGCATTTGAGAAATATGGACGAACTCAAAGATTCTGTACAGTCAGCATCATTTGAGCAGAAAGATCCATTGGTTAAGTACAAAATTGAAGCATATAATTTATTTGAAGAACTCATCAATAAAATAAATAAAGATGTAGGCGCTTATTTATTTAATGGTAAGTTGTTGTTGCAGCAAGAAGTAAAAGAAGCAAGAGTACAAAAATCTGATCTTAGCAAAGTACGAACTAGTCGCGAGGAAGAAGATGCAAAAGCAGCTGCAGAAGGTGTTTCTAGAAGAAATGAAAAACCAGAAACTTTCAAAAGGGTAGAAGATAAGGTCGGTAGAAATGATCTTTGTCCTTGTGGAAGTGGCAAGAAATACAAACATTGTCACGGTAAATAATTTTTTATAAATTTCAACATATCCAATGACAGCAAGCCCGATCGTACCCATTGAAAAATACATGGAGCGATGTTTTGAGCTTGCTGCTCTTGGAGGAAAAGATACCAAATCAAATCCAAATGTTGGTTCTGTTATTGTTTTTGACGGACAAATAATAGGGGAAGGTTATCACAGATATTACGGTGGTCCACATGCAGAAGTAGAAGCATTCCAAAGTATATCAAAATCAAATCTACACAAAATAAAAGATGCTACTTGGTATGTAAGCTTAGAACCATGTTCGCACTTCGGTAAAACACCGCCTTGTGCCCATAAAATTGTGGCTGAAGGGTGTAGGAAAGTAGTCATAGGATGTTTAGACCCAAATCCAATAGTAAGGGGTAATGGCGTGAAATATTTAAAAGATCATGGAGTAGCAGTTGTATCACCATTCTGTGAATCAAAAGCGAATAATATCATAGCAAAATTTAAAGTTAATCTGGAGAAAAAGCCTTACATTATCCTTAAATGGGCTCAATCCAAGGATAATTATATAAGCAAATTAGGTGAACAAACTTGGCTTACAAGTCAGGCTACTGGAATTCTTACGCACAAATGGCGCACAGAAGTTGATGGAATTTTAATAGGTAAATCAACGGCACTCATTGATAACCCTTCACTTACATCGAGGCATTATTTAGGACAAAATCCGCTAAGGATTGTTCTTGATACACACCTAAGTTTGCCGGATAATTTGAATATTTATAGAGATGATTTACCCACATGGACTGTTACACAGAATACTTTCCAAAATGATGATATAAAAGAACAATTGGTCGTGTCTGATGTTCGGCATCTAAATAATGTTTTAGATTTGTTGTACCAAAAAGGTATTTTCTCTATCATCGTAGAAGGTGGCGCTCAAGTCCTTAAATCGTTTATTGATCAAAATCTTTGGCATGAAGCGAGAATAATTAAAACGAAGGTATTATTAAAGGAAGGAATTCCTGCCCCAAATGTAAATGGTAAATTGTTGGATCGAATACAAATAGGGGATGACGATGTATTTTATATTGAGAATCCAAACCAAAAAAATTAAAAGATGAAAAGAAACGAAAGGGCTAAGTTTGTAATAGAAAAATTGGAATCTTTATATCCTGAAACGCCTATTCCATTAGATCACAAGGATAACTATACTTTGCTAGTCGCTGTTTTATTGTCTGCACAATGTACTGATATACGAGTGAATCAAGTAACGCCACATCTTTTTGCCTTGGCCGATAATCCTAATGATATGGCAAAAGTACCGGTGGAAAAAATCATGGAAGTCATTCGACCTTGTGGCCTTGCGCCTAGGAAATCTCAAGCGATATCTGATTTATCCAATATACTTATCGAAAAATATAATGGACAAGTTCCTGATAATTTTGAAGCTCTAGAATCTTTGCCCGGTGTAGGTCATAAAACAGCATCAGTGGTCATGTCTCAGGGATTTGGTGTTCCTGCTTTTCCAGTAGACACGCATATTCATAGGTTAGCTTATAGATGGTGTCTGAGCAATGGAAAAAATGTAGAAAAGACAGAAGAAGATCTTAAAAAGATTTTCCCAAAGGATATTTGGAATAAACTACATCTACAAATCATTTTTTTTGGGAGAGAATATTGTCCTGCGCGTGGTCACAATATCGATTTATGTCCTATTTGTTCAGTGATGGGACGTAAAAACGAAAAAGCGCCGAAAAAATAAATTCTTCGACGCTTTCTATAATTTAAAAGAAATACAATCTTTTATTTCTGAATAACAATTTGTTTTGTTGACACACCTTCTTTCCCTGCTATTCTTAATATATAAGTAGCAGCAGGTAGATTAGTACCATCTATTTGAGTCGTAGATGTACTTGTGTTATCATTTTTAATGATCATCTTTTCAATATTTCTACCGTACATATCCATCAGGACAACATTATATGTTTCTTTTGAATCTTTGATATTCACATTGAAGAATCCATTATTTGGATTTGGTGTTACTGTAATTTTGCTATCTAATTCAGTATCACTGACTGATGAAATGATTACTGTTAAGATTTGGCTAGCAGTATCTAATCCACATGCATTTTTAGTAATTAAGGTAACTTCATATTGTCCACCTGTACTATAAGTATGTGTAGGATCTGAAAGTTCACTTGTATTCCCGTCACCAAATGACCAGTTGTAGGTTTCTACATTATCACCTGTGAATTCAAAGACTACTTGGCCGTCATTCTGAGTTTTATCAAACTGTGCCGTAGGCAGTGGTAATACGGTAACCATCATTGTAAACGTATCTGTTCCTAAGTCATTACTTGCTATCAATCTAACAGGATATGTACCAGCCTCTGCAAATGTTACTGAAGGAGTTACTTCAGTAGAAACAGATGGATTTCCGCCTTCGATAGCCCATTCAAAAGTATTAGCATTTATGGAAAGGTTCTCAAATGAAATTGGAGTATTTATACAATTTGATTGTCCTCCTGCCATATTAAATGATGATTCAGGATACACATTAACACTCAAAGTTTGAATAAGCTCTGATGATTCACCACATACATTACTATTTATTTGAGTGATCAAGTATTCACCGTTTGATGGAGCAGTAAATGTTACGGGACTTCCCGATAAAGTCAAATCTAAACCTTGTCCCGTTACTGTCCACGAAGTTGATGTTGCACCAATACCACTATTTGATAATGTTACCAAGTTACCATCTTTTGTTGGTTGGAATCCCGTAGTTGGCACTGTTATAATGGTGATATAATCTGAAATAGTGGTTGAACCATTTCCTGTAGGATTAGATACTACTAAATTAACATTATATGTACCTGGTGAAGCATAATTTATGACAGGATTTTGCTGAGTTGATGTTCCCGGCGTTCCTCCTTCAAATGTCCATGTCCAACCAGTAACTGATGGTGATGACTGACTTGTAAAAGCAATTTCTGAACCAGCACATGTTGTGGTAGTGTTGGCTGTAAATCCTGCGACTGGTAGTAATTGTACCAATACATTTTGTGTTTCTGTAATTATACCACATTCATTTTCAGCACTTAAGGTTACAGTATATGTTCCTTCGGCTGCATAAGTATGATCAGTATCTTGATCATTACTCGATTGGCCATCTCCAAAATCCCAATTAATGTTATTGCCATTTGTAATAGACCCATTAAATGCTACAGTCAATCCATCTCCTAAATGAGAAAATGATACTTGTGGTTGATCATTTGCATTAACGAAGTTTTGACTGGTAAGTGTATCAGAGCCATTCGCATTTGTCACGATTAATTGTACATCAAATACACCAGCTGAATTATACATGACGGTTGGGTTTGCATCTGTAGAAGTACTTGGTGTTCCTCCTTCAAAAGACCAAGCATAAGAAGTAGGATTATATGTAGATGTACTTTGGAATGTTATTGATTCTGGTGTACATAAAGAACTTACAGATGTAGGCAAAAACGAAGCGGATGGCGCAAGGGCAATTGTTATTACCTGGCTAGAAATCACTATGTCACAATTGTTAATTGTTTGTAATTCTACGTTATAAGTGCCGTTATTTGAGTAGGTATGAACAGGGTTTTCTTCTGAACTAGTCTGGCCATCACCAAAATTCCAACTGTAAGAAGTTGCAAATTGAGAATTATTATCAAAAGTTGCAGTTGCACCTTGTAGTACATGGCTAAAACCTGTGGTAGGAAGTGGTGCAACGGTAATGTAATTATTTTTTACAATCGTATTACTTCCTATTGGATTATTAGCTCTAAGGGTAACATTAAATGTACCATGATCAGGGTATTCCACAACAGGATTCATTTCTGTAGATGTATTTGGAATTCCACCTGGGAATGTCCATAAAAATGATGTGGCATTACTAGATGATTGGTTTACATAACTTACAGATAATCCTTGACAACCAGACACGACTGATGAAGTAAAGTTTGCCACTGGTGGTGTGATGATTTCAATGATCTCTGATTTTGTATCTGATCCACATTCATTTTCTATAGTCAAAGTTATGGTATAAATTGCATCATTTTGGTAAGTGTGAAATGGATTTTGAAGTGAGCTGGTAGTTCCATCTCCGAATTCCCAAAAGAATGTATTTGCGACATCGCCTATGTAAATGCAAGAGATATCCCTTCCAGTTATATTAACCACAAAGTCAGCACTTGGTATGTCTAATACTGTTATTATATTGCCAATTGTTATTGAATTGCTATTTCCTGAACTATTAAAAGCTGTCAAAGTAGCTTCGTAAGTACCCACAGAATTATATGTTACAATTGGGTTTGCGGCTGTTGATGTAGAAGGTGTACCGCCTGGGAAACTCCATTGTCTAGAATTTGCATTTGAAGATTGATCAGAGTATTGTACAACGCCTGGTAGACAACTTGTGACCACATTAAAAGTAAAATCAGCAACTGGAAAATTACCACCACCCGGACAGTTTTGTAGGCAAGTCGCATTGTTGTATTCATTTTGTATGCTTGAAATTGATGCTGCTGACCATGTATTTGTATTATTGACAGAAGGCGCCATAATAAAACCACTACCGGCGCCATCATGTTCGGCACTAAAATTATGCCCTATTTCATGAGCAACCATCACTCTTATTAAATTTGCATTACTTGTGAAGTCTTGAAGAACATGATACTTAAAACTTGAACATAAAACGCCTACATAAGCAATTCCAACTGTACCACCATCCATATCTCTATTTGTCCACAATCCAGCTAAGTCATGGTCTGTACTGAAACCATTATTAAGAGACCAAGATCTGAAAGAAATTAGGAGTGTTTCAGCATCCGTACTATTAGTCCAAGGATCGCAAGTAGCACATGATGAAATCCACTGTTCATTCATTAAGAATTGGATTTCGTCTGCAAATTCATTGTCATAATTAGTTTGCACATCATTTAAAACACCAATATTATGGTTCTCCACACCAGATACACTACCATATTTGACTCTCATAGACCAATCTGAAGCGGTATTATAATTTACCAATAGACACTCACCGACTTGTCTTTGTCCTACATTTTTATCTGTATTTTTTTTGATCCTTTTGTTTTCTGCAATATCAAGTTCATATCCACATTTGTACTCTTTTTGTTCTATGATATCTTTCGTGTTATATAAAATAAATTCGTCCGAACTTCTTACATCCAATAAATGATATACTGGCTCAATGAAGTATTGCTCGCCTCCGAACCTTAAAAATCCATATATGAAATTTTCATTAAAAGTTAATGAAACTTCACTATTCGACATGCCATTTATGTTTCCTTTGGTCGGTATTGCTTTAGTACCATAATTAACCTTTAATCCGTCAGTATCGGCAACTGTTACTTGGTAATTATCGCCAATAATCCCCGAATTCTTAAGATTTAGATTCCAAGTGGCACCATTATCCAATTGAATAACAAAGTTTTCAAGATTTTCTGACCTTTGCATTTTTTTGAATACATCTTTTGAGTCAAACTTAATTATTTGATAATCTTTAAATTTGGTGTAAAGTTCAGGATATTTAGTTTCACTTTGGCCTGTCATATAGTTAGAAAATAACAGAACGACGAATAATAAAGTAGTCTTTAAAAAGCAATTATTTACTTTTTGAAAATGCATGAATTAGATTTTAAGAGATGAAAAATAATAATAATATTACTACAAAGGGATTTTGAAGGCGCAAATTAAAGAATTCTGGAATAAATTTCATAAAAATATTTCAAAAAATTTAATATGTAAAAGATATTTTTGTAAAATTATTGTATTTGGATATAAACTATATTACAACTTTACATTAACACAAAGCATATTGTGTTGTTTTTGTACTTACCATTTATTTTATTTCTTTAATTTTCCAAGTATCCTGATAACTTCAGAAGCCATGGTCAGTCCAAATAAAGCAGGCATGTATGAAATGGTTCCATAGTATGATTTTTTATAGTTTTTACCATCTGTTAGTTTTAATGCTTCTTTTGGTTGAATCTCTTCTGAAAAGACCACTTTGATTCCCCTTTTTATATTTTCTCTTTTTAATCTTTTTCTTAGACTTTGGGCAAATTTACATTCTTTAGTGGTCGAAATATCTCCTATTTTAATTTTGGACGGGTCCAGTTTTCCACCTGCTCCCATAGAACTGATAATTTTAAGTTTTCTACTTTTTGCTATTTTTAAAAGAGTTAATTTAGGCGTGACGCTATCTATGCAGTCCAATATGTAGTCAAATTTACTGGTATCTAGCAAGGTTTCCATATCTTCGGGCTCAAGAAAACGATCATATGGTGTAACCACTATTTCAGGATTTATATCTTCAAACCTATCTTTAAGAAGTGCTGCTTTGGAGAGACCTATTGTTGATGTTAATGCTTGTAATTGTCTGTTAATGTTCGTAATATCTACCGTATCACCATCTATTATAGTGATTTTGCCTATACCTGCTCTTACTAAAAATTCACCTGCAAAACTCCCAACACCTCCAAGGCCGACCAACAATACATTGGCTTGTGATAAACTTTGAATTGACTCTTCACCTGTTAATAATGCTGTTCGCTCCAGCCACTTTGGTACTTCCATTTTTCTTGGTAAAACTTTTTGAAATTTTGAAACAATTGTGATTTTAATGGCTCAAGGTCCATTTTTCTTAAAGCGGCAAAAATACGATATCTATCTATAATATTTATTCGGAAGTCACTATCTGTTTCTAAAAATATATGGGTTAACGGTACATATTGGGCCATTTCTATGAAAGTGTCTTTCATTTGATGTTGTGGTGCAATGGACAGTTTGATATTCGCATCCAAAATTTGTTTTGCTAATATTTTATTGCGCATAAATCCATGGATTGCCCATTCGGTTTTACCTAACTCTTTTTTTAATCTTATCAGTCTATCGTAAGCTCTTACACAATGAATAATGACAGGCGCATTCAGCTCATTAGCTAGATTTATTTGTTGAATGACAATTTCTTCTTGGATGTTTAGTTGCGCACCTTTCAGTTTGTCTAATCCAAATTCACCTAGTCCAAGGCAGTTATTATCATTAACATATTTATCACTAATATATTTTAATTCACTTTCATTTAAAACGCGCTCAGACCACCAAGGATGATATCCAATAGTATATAATTTTGCTTTTTTGTCATGATTTCCATGGATAGAAACAACTTCAATGACTTTTTCGCCATGCCATTTAGAGTGATTGTGAAAATCAATAAATGGTGAATTGTCAATTGCCAAACCAATAATTTATTTAGGAAAAATTGATAATCAATTAGAGAAAAAGATGCGGAAAAAGCTAGGTTTACCTTTCCCGCATCTATTAAATTTAAAGAATTATTTTGGCCCTGCGGCTACTATTTCTTTGTTTACACCTTTTTCATATTTTTTGAAATTGGTTTTAAATAATTCTGCCAATTTTTTTAAAGTATTTTCATACCCTTTTTTATCAACCCATGTTTCTTTTGATTGAAGTATTTCTGAAGGAACATCCGGACAGCTTGTTGGTATTTTGAACCCAAATATAGGCTCATCTATCATTTCTACTTGATCAAAATCATTATTATGTATAGCATCAATGATGGCACGTGTATATTTAAGTTTGATTCTAGAACCTATGCCATATGGTCCTCCTGTCCATCCAGTATTTACCAACCATGCTTTTGCACCATGTTTTGTTATTTTTTCTGCAAGTAACTCAGCATATTTGTTTGGGTGCCAAGGCATAAATGCAGCACCAAAACAAGCTGAAAATGTTGCAGATGGCTCTGTAACGCCCATTTCTGTTCCTGCCACTTTAGCAGTGTATCCTGAAATAAAATGATAACTAGCTTGTTCAGGCGTCAGGCTGCTCACTGGCGGCAACACACCATATGCGTCACACGTTAAAAAAATAATATTTTTTGGTTGTCCAGCTACACATGGTATTTTCGCATTTTGGATAAAATCGATAGGGTAGGCTGCGCGCGTATTTTCGGTGATGGAAATATCGTCATAGTCTACATTTCGAGTCTTCTCATCATACACCACGTTTTCTAAGACAGTACCAAATTTTATGGCGTTATAGATTTCAGGTTCTTTTTCTGCACTCAAATTAATTGCTTTAGCGTAGCAACCACCTTCAATATTGAATACCCCTTTGTCTGTCCAGCAGTGTTCATCATCTCCTATTAGGTGCCTTCTAGGGTCGGCACTAAGGGTGGTTTTACCAGTCCCTGAAAGTCCAAAAAATATAGATACATCTTCTTTGTCTCCCACATTAGCGGAACAGTGCATAGGCATCACATTCTTGAGTGGCATTAAGTAATTCATCACTGTGAATATTCCTTTTTTCATTTCGCCAGCATACTCTGTCCCTAAGATGACTATTTCTCTTTTTTCAAAATCTAACGCTACACTAGTTTTTGATGTCATCTGATTTGTAAATTTATTTGCTGGAAAAGCTCCAGAGTTAAATATGGTGTAATCAGGATCTCCAAAAGATTTTAATTCTTCTTTGGTCGGTCTGATAAGCATATTATTCATGAATAACGCATGGTAAGCTCTTGTACATATTACCCTAACTTTTATTCTATACTTAGGATCCCATCCTGCAAATCCATCAAATACGTATATAATATCTCTACTATTTATGTAATCAATCGCTCTGACTTTATTAATCATAAATGTATGTTCATCCAAAGGTAGATTTACATTGCCCCAATCAATATTGTTTTCTGAATCAGGGTGTTTTACTATTCTACGATCTTTTGGACTTCGGCCTGTTTTTTCTCCTGAATAAACTAATAGAGCGCCTTTGTCAGAGATAATACTTCCTTTTTCGTTTTGAAGGGCCATTTCGTACAACCTAGGAACACTAAGGTTGCGATAGATTTTTGGTTGGGTAATACCCACTTTTTCCAAATTGAAAGATTTCATTTTTTATTGATTAGGTTATAAAATAATTAAAAATTTGGTCAACACAAAGTTAATAATTCATTTTGAATATTTCTTATTTATCAGGTTTTAGATAATAAATTTTGCTTTAGATCATATTTTACATCATTTTGGATGATTTCCATCACTTAGATATTCAAAGGCATGTTTTGTAGTATGATTTATTTGTAATGTTTTCAAAGTGTCTTTTATATTTTCTAAAGGTTTTTCTTATTTCAGATGTATATTAATCGTTTAGATAGTTAGGTCATTAATAAGATTTATTTGAATAATAAACATCGTAGAAAGGTAATAAATTGAAATCTTAAATGAAACCAATTTGATTAGTTTCATGGATCGTTAAAACAGCAATTTAGCATTTATAATGTAAATAATGTTTTACCTTAGATGTGGATTTCTCAACAAATCAGATTTAAATGCTTAATAAAAACTGAACCGTATCTACACCATCCGCATAGGTAAGAATACTGGGACATTGTGAGTTTCCAAACGGAATTGTTGCTATCCCATCTATGTGGGTATTTGAGACTATACATTGGATCTCATCATTATGGTCGTTTATCCACTCAGTAAGTGAATTAATATTTTCATATTTTTGATAATGTAAGCTACCTATTCTAGATATGATTTGGTCAGATTCACGCAGAATGAGCATATCATTATGAAGAAATTTTTCTTTATTTAACAACATTAAAGCAACATTGTAATCATAGTTGTTTTTATATTTATTATGAAAAATTATGTCTTTAAAATTGTCAAAAACTACGAATAACTTTGTTGTGTCATAGTCTTTAGGGACAAAAAGCATACTGACATTCCTACATCCTAAACCGAAATAACTAAATACATCATTTCCTAGTTCTTGTAATTCCATGTCTGTCTCATTCCCTGCAATTACTGCAATGCTGTTTCTGTTTTTTCTGATGATATGTGGTACATGTTTAAAGTAGAATTCAAAATGTTTTGCAGTTGAGTTAGATCCTGTGACAATAGCCGCATCGTAATCTTCCAGTTTAGTCACTTGATTAAAATAAAAGCCATTATTGATGTTTATTTCGATTAGTTTTTTTATCATAAACTGCATCAATGTTTTATCTTTATCGGAGTACTTAATCAAGCTTATGTGACCTGTTAAGTAACAACACAAAACATCATGAAATCCCACAAGTGGTATGTTGCCCGCAAGAATGAGCCCAATTCTTTTAGGACTTATATTGTCATCAAGTTTGTATGTGTCGATTAAAAGTTGAAGCGATTTTTGATTTAGAAATTCATCACGAATTGCCATGATGGCTTTAGAAATATTTCCTTGAGTAAACCACGGGTTTTCATTTTCAGCTTGATTGGAAATTTGAATAATCTCATTTTCGTTCAAGTTGTTCAAATAAGTACCTAGTTGGATTAAATTTGCAACTCTCTCTTTTAATGCTATCATATTGATGAAATATTATGGCTACAAAGGTAAGCTAAAACTAATGATAGATAGGATAAACTTAATATCTCATTTTTAATCTATCCAATATAAATTGAAAAAAATGATTTTTTGCTGAGTAATAATTTGGATATCCTAATTAGTGATTTTTTTATGTGCTTGTCCATTTTGGAAGATTAATATCTGTTGTTTTTAGTTTTAATATTTTTACATATTAAAATATTTTTTAATAATTTCTACATATTATTTTTTATTTAAATATATTTATTTACATTTGCGGCAGACGAAATCATACCAACCATTCAATTTTAGTAATTATGTGCCATATTGTGACAGATCGGTTTATTCAGTGTCTCGAAAAACTCAAAGAGAGAAACGAAATCAAGTCATCTAGACAGTTTGCGCTTGCTGTAGAATATCATCCTCAAAATCTAAACGATATACTCAAAGGCAAAAGAGACGTAACTATAGACCTTGTCAAAAACGCTTCAGAAATATATAAAATAAATCCCTTATATATATTCACCGGTTCAGGTGATATGTTTATAAGGGATGACATAGAACAAAGTTCATCGTCTCCGAATGTAGTCAGGAGCCTTGAGAAGATTGTTTATGTGCCCACAGCTGCTCATGCAGGATACATAGATCAGTATAATGACCCTGTTTTTATGGAAGATTTGGTAAGTTTTTCACTTCCAGATTATAAATTCCAACATGGTACATATAGATGTTTTGATATCGTAGGTGATAGTATGGAACCGTCACTTTTTGCAGGAGATAAGGTGGTTTGTTCATTAGTAGATTCTAATAATTTTTACAGTTCCGTCAGAAATAATCTTGTTTATGTGATAGTTATGGAAGGTGGACTTGTAGTGAAAAGAGTCATAAACAAAATCAAAGATGACCAAACATTACTCTTATGTTCTGACAATAATTATTATCAACCTTATGGCGTACATATTGGTGAAATAAAAGAGATTTGGCATGTAGAAGTGAAGATTTCACCATATCTACCATCACCTAATAATATCAGAAATACCTTCCACGAAGAAATGGATAATATGAAGAAAACAATTAATGTACAGTCGACAGCTATACAAGCTTTGAATCAAACAGTCGAGAAACTATTAAAGCAGAATCGTTCTTTATGATAATTGCAGAATAAAATTACATCAAAAATCAAATTTAATCCCCCAAATAAAAAACCCTGAAAGTAGTGAATACAATCAGGGTTTTTGTTTTATGATGATTACTATATTATATCAATTCGTACGTATAGTTCAATACTTTAAGGATTCTTTGTCCTGTTTTAGGATTTAAGTTTTTTAAGTATATATCTACATCAATAACTTCTGAAACTTCTTTTTTGCCACTGTCAAAGGTTACATGAATAGTCGCTTTCTGACCAACTTTTATAGGTGTTTTTGGGTAATCTAGTGTAGTACAGTCGCATCCAGATGCAATATCTATTTCGATAGTCTCCGTGCCAGTATTAGTGAATACGAAGTCAAATTTTTTAATTTCCCCTTTTTTAACTTTGCCAAGGTTGATACTTTCTTTAGCAAAAGTCATATGAACACCAGATTTTTTAACTTCAGCTATTTTGTTTTTCTGAGCTGTTGACTTACTTTGTGCAGAAGCACTAAATGACAATGATGCTATTAGAGCAACCATCATAAATTTTAAAATTTTCATGGTATATTTGTTTTGTAATGAATCAATAAAGTACAAAGGTCTGTATATTTTATAACAAATTATCTTACGAATATGTTAAAAGTAACTTTAACAACCTATATTTTTGTATTATGGTGTTAGACGAGATAGATTTATGTAATTTTGATTGCTCTTGTCATCTCTCTCTTACCAGGTGGTCCAGGAATAGATTCGATTGTAAAACCACAAGATTTTAGATTTCTTTTAAAAGCACCTTGAGCACAATAGCTTACTAAAATGCCGCCATCATTCAGTATTTGGTACATTTTGTTTAGAATAGGTAGCTCCCATAAATGTGGTTGACTTGAAGGTGCAAAGGCATCATAAAATACAACATCAAAGCATTTGTCTAAGCTAAGGTCTTCAATAAGACTTAAGTGTTTTTTAAAAGTAAATAACTCTGTGATAATGTGACTCTGATTCCAATCAAGGTTATGAAATGATTCAAAAACTTGTCTTTCTCCAAGGATGTCTGTATAATTTAAGTTATTAAACACGGTAGCTTCAATGGGGTAAGCTTCCACAGTTTGATAGTCAATCCTAATTTTATTTTCTTTACTCCACAAAAAACTTAAAAGTGCATTTAACCCTGTTCCAAAACCCATTTCGAAAATACTAATGTTGTCTTTGCCTTTTTCAAAATGGTATTTGAGTCCTGCATCTATAAACACTATATTACTTTCAGCAATCGCCCCATATTTTGAGTGATATGTGACATCTTCAAAAATCTTAGAGACTACTGTATGAGAACCATCACCAGATAACTGTATGACTGACCGATCAGGCATGAAAAACAAGCGTCTCCTTGAGTTCGGCGATTGTTATATCAAAATGAGATGCATCATAGATACACTCACCTTGCCTTATGAGCAAAATTTGTGGGGATTCGTGGTGTACTGAAAATCTCTCAGCTACTTCATCAGAAATAGACCTGAATGATTTTAAATCTAGATAATAGGGTATTACATTTTCTAAATCATCCCAATCTTCTTCTAGCCTTCTTTTAGCCATAAGGCTTATAGAACAAGTGGTACTATGTTTAAAAATAACTACATCTTTTGTAAATGACTCTTCAATCGCTTGTAAAAGCTTTGGATTATCATCCAACAAAACCCAATTTATCATCACAATATTATTTGATGATAGGAGATATTACTTTTACAGCTGTTTTAAGTTCATATGGACAGCCATAACCTCTATTACAAGAGCTAAAACCTATCACTAACATCAAAAGCGCCGCAGCTGCTATTATTTTTCTTGAATTCTTAATGTTCATTGGATTCTTAAATTTTCATTTAAACGAAATAAAGTGCAAAAATATTATTTATAAATCAATATGTAGCATTAATTTTATTAATTTGTCATTTCTTTTACTATAATTTAACATTTTCTTTTGCTTTGATCAATGAAGGAGTACCTTTGAGCCATTAAATAGAATTATATTGATGAAGTTAAGGGTACATTTTATAGCGATAGGAGGAGCGGCGATGCATAATATAGCTTTGGATTTGCATGCGCAGGGACACTTGGTAACAGGATCAGATGATGAAATTTACGAGCCTTCTTTATCTAGATTGACCAAAGTTGGTATTGCACCAAAGAAATTTGGTTGGGATGAAGCCAATATTACACAAGATATTGATATTGTAGTATTAGGTATGCATGCTAGGGAAGATAATCCTGAGTTAATAAAAGCGCGGGAACTGGGATTGACTATTATGTCCTATCCAGCATTTGTGTATGAGCGGTCTAAAGATAAACAACGCATTGTTATAGCAGGTAGTCATGGAAAGACAACGACTACAGCAATGATTTTGCACGTTCTAAAAAAGCTAGGAGTAAGCTTCGATTATCTTGTCGGAGCACAATTGGAAGGTTTTGATAGAATGGTCAAGCTTACTGATGCTCCACTTATAATTATAGAAGGTGATGAATATTTAAGTAGTCCATTGGATAGAGTACCCAAAATACATCATTACAAGCCACATATCTCAGTAACAACTGGTATTGCATGGGATCATATCAACGTTTTTCCGACATTTGAAGTGTATAAAGAGCAATTCTCTATTTATTTTGATATGATAGAAAGTGGTGGAACATTAATTTATTACACGGATGATGCAGTCCTAAACGAGATTGTATTAAAGGCAAAAGATGATATCATAAAACTGCCATATACAGGACTTGTGAAAAATGATGAAATGTCTGTTGTTTTTGAAAACGAGATTTACCCTGTTTCTATCATTGGCAATCATAATCTACAAAATCTAAATGCAGCTAGATTAGTATGCCTTACTTTGGGAATAAACACAAGGAGATTTTTTAAGGCAATAGCAGATTTTTCTGGTGCCAATAAAAGGCTTCAGAAATTAAATGATTCCAAAGATAGATTGGTTTTTTTAGATTTTGCCCATGCACCTAGCAAAGTGAAAGCCACCACTACGTCTGTAAAAGAATGGTATGGGAATAAGAAATTGCTTGCGGTTCTTGAGTTACACACTTTTTCGAGTCTAAATAAGGCTTTTCTACCACAATACATAAACTCATTAGCTGCTGCAGATCAAGCTATTGTTTTTTACAACAAGCATACCTTGGAGATGAAACAAATGCCTGATTTGGATGTCAGTTATATTCAAGAATGCTTTGGATATCCAGGATTGATTGTTTTGACAGACAAGGAAGAACTATCTAATCTACTAAAAGGTGACGATTACAAAGAGTATAATATTTTATTAATGACTTCTGGTAATTTTGATAAAATGTCTCTAGATTTTTAATCCTTTTTGTTCCATGTAATTTTTATAAATAATTGATTTTAAGGGGATTAATATAGGTAATTATATCACCAATAAGAACAATGTCATACAAGTTCATAAGGACTATTATCCAATATGAATCTTAAAGGATGTGAGATTGTTTCTAATTTAAATTTATTCGTTTTATATAGCTTTCACAAGACAAACATAGGTAGGGAAGTGGTCGCTATAACCACCTTGGTATTTATCAAACGAGAATGTACGGAATGGATATCCTTTGTATTGTCCTGATGGCTGTACTAGAAAGGCTTTGTTAAATATATTTGCCTTTAAGTAGAAATAACCTTGATTCTTTTTATTGGTCACACCTCTGGATATAACTATCTGATCGAATAAACTCCAAGAATCTCTATAAGCATTCGAACCCTGTCCTCTTCTGAAAAAATCTTCAAAAGGATTGAACATACCTGTTTTCTTTACATCTTTTATATTTCCGACAGCTCTTAAATGTGATTTTAAACTCTCATCTGTAGGATCATCGTTTAAGTCACCCATCACAAATATTTTTGCATTTTCATTCAAACTAAATAAAGAATCAACAACAATTCTGCATAGTTTTGCCCCACTATTTCTGTGGGAAGCAGTAATCTCTCCACCACCTCTAGAAGGCCAGTGATTGACCATAACATGGACGGTATCTTGATCTAATAGACCCTTCACATAAAGCACATCTCTTGTATACCTTCTTTTTCCATCATCGAAAATCATAAGTGGAATTGGTCTACTATACAATGGTGTGAAATGGGAAGGATTATATAACATGCCAACATCGACTCCACGACCATCAGGAGAGTTGTAATGAATGATTTGATAATTCCTATCTTTGATTGTAGGTTGTATTACTAAGTCTTCTAGTACTTTTTTATTTTCGATTTCTGAAACACCCAATAAACTTAGTCCGGATTTAGCTTCTGAAATACCTATTTGAGATATCACATACGCCATATTTGCAAGTTTTTCTTGATATTTATCTTCTGTCCAAGATCTAGCACCACCTGGAAGGAATTCTTCATCATTGATCAAAGTGTCATCCACCGTGTCAAAAAGGTTCTCCAGATTATAAAAACCTAAAGTGACAATTTTCATTTTTTTATCTTCTTTCTGAGCAGTTAGAACATTGAGAAAAGTTAAAAATGAAATGAAAAGGACTATTATTCTGGTCATTAAAGTGGATTTAGAGCCGCAAAGATAGTTGGTTTTGGTTCGTTTTCATTGGAATCTTTAAAAATTAATTTTTACTTAACTAAAGGCCTGATTTTGAAATTTTGGTATGTAAAGGTTTAATTTATACATACTAGACCTTTTGAAATGTTATAATTTTACTTACTGGTTTGCTATAAGCTTTAAGTGCCCTAAGTGATGCATACAATGCCAAGCATATAAGGCGGATGCCTCTCGTAAGGTAAAGAATTTATCTAAATCTGGGTGATGATATCCCTTTTGCCAGTCATCTTGAGTAAGATTAGTCATAATTATACTCCATTTTTGATGGACACCATTGAGTATATAGATGGCTGATGAAATAGGAAGAGAATAGTCTGTTAAGTTAGCAAAAAGATCTTCTTTGTATGTTTTTATAACTGGCCGATTTTCTGTTAATGACCATTTAAATCTTGTCAAAGCTTGCATGTGACTATCTGCAAGATGGTGAATGACTTGTTTTCCTGTCCATCCATCAGGTCTATATGTTTTCTCAAGTTCTATTTCTGACAAATTTTTTAATTGTTCTGTCAGCAAAAATGGGAAGTTATTGATCGTTTCTATCCATAAACTATATTTATTTTCATCGTCAGCATAATTAAACTTTCCTATTGGATATTTAAGGTGTTCCATAATTTTATTTTATTTGTCAATGTGGTTAACTACAAAAAAAGAACCGAATAAGATTTGCATCATCATTCGGTTCTTTAAAGTTATTATGATTTTAATAAATCATTTATGCTTTTACAGTTTTAATTTTCTTTTTGCCTTTCATAGTCGAAGCATACTTAAGTGCTTTCTCAAGGTTGACAGTACCGCCCGTAACACTTAGTTTAGAAAAACTTGTTTTATCAGTTTTACTTCCAGGTATCTTTACATCATTTGTCAAAGGAGTAACTGATTTAAGGATGGCTTCTTTAACTTGTTCTGCTGTCAAAGCAGGATATACAGATCTTAATGTTGCCGCTACACCAGCTACAACTGGTGATGCCATACTCGTACCTTGGAGCCCAGCATATTCATTATTTGGCATTGTGCTATAAATCTTCATACCTGGTGCGAAAAGATCAACTTGTTTAGCACCATAATTTGAAAAAGGCGCAGCAAGATCTTCTCCATCTTTATAATTTAATGCGCCTACTTCTATCCAGTTTTTTGCTTTCTTTTGTTTTTTGCACAAAAAGCCTGATTTTTTTTCGTATGTTGCGTTAGGGAAGTTTTCTGTCACATCATTATTTTGTGATGAGTTTCCCGCAGCATGGACTAATAGAACATCTTTTTTTGCAGCATATTCTACAGCTTCATCTACCAAGGTTTTATGTGTACCAAAACCTTTACCGAAGCTCATATTAATTACAGACGCACCATTGTCGACAGCATATCTGATGGCATTTGCCACGTCTTTGTCTCTTTCATCTCCATCTGGAACTGCTCTTACAGACATTAATTTGACATTTGGTGCTACGCCATCCATACCTATTTCATTATTTCTTACCGCCCCGATTATACCACCTACGTGTGTACCATGCAATGGGTCTGGTCCTTCTACATCATTATTGCCATAATATTTCTCCGTAGGATCGTTGTAATTGTCCATTACTATTGTCTTTCTAGGGTCGAATTCTGTATTAAATGCAAAATCAAGTTTAGTTTGTGATGCCTTCTTATCTTGCTCTATTTCTCCTTTGATGGTTTCTTTGATACCTTCGATTGATGTAACATCTGAAGCTGATAAATACTGCATAGCTATGTTTTTTGCCATAGTAAGCGATTGATTATCTGATGTTTCTAGTTTTTCTAACGTGGCAATATCAAATGTTTTTCCTGACATTGCTTTCTCTAAATCAGTTAAACTAGCCATCACTTTTCCTTCTACTAACGTAAGTTGTGAAAGATTAGATTTTGCTTTAGCTACTTCTTTTTCAACATTTTCTTTTGCTCGAATGAATGTATCATACTCTTTCTTCTGAGATTTGTTTAGTTTGGCAGGATCTGCATTCTCATATTTATACTTTAGTGCGCCATATACTCTTGTTGCTTCGTACGTGTCTGGCCCTACATTTTTTCCATTAGGTCCACCTATGAAATTCCAGCCATACACATCATCAATGTATCCGTTGTTATCATCATCTTTTCCATTATTAGGCACTTCGCCTGGATTTACCCAAATATTATCTTTTAGGTCTTCATGTTCGATATCTATTCCTGAATCAATGACAGCTACGATAACTGTTTTAGTTTCTTTCCCTTTTAAGAATTCGCTATATGCTTTATTCATTGAGATACCATTAAACCCTTCTCCAGGATTGCCATAGTACCAATCATTCGGTACATCTGTTTGGCCAGTTAATAGTGTAAATGAAAGTAAAAAAAACGTTAATGCATTAAAAAAAATCTTCATGTGTTATGTTATTAGGTTAAACATATATACTTTTGTGAATTGTTTAAGTATATATTTTGATTAATTAATAAAAAAATGTTGGATTAAGATGTTTTAAATCTAAATTAACATATATATATTTAAATAAAAGGACATTTTGGCAATAATTGTTCATATAAATTCATTTTTATTTAACAATTGCCTTTAACGCCTGTTTTATTTTAGAGTATTTTCGGTTTACTTTAATTTAAAATGATAATTGATCTATTTTACTAGGGTTTTTAAATTAAGAAACAACGGTTTTTTTATAATTGGAAAAATTATAGAAAACCATTCAAAATCTATTCAAAATGAAAAGTTTCATCTCTTCACTAATTTTTGTTGCGTTAAGCCTATTATTTGTAAACAAAAATAATGCCCAATATACTGAGATGGGCATTGGATTGGGATTTTCTACTTATTGGGGCGATCTTAATAGTACAGGATTTGGCTCAAACGTTGTAAATAATAGTGGTTTTGCTATTCAGTTAAGTGGAAGAAAAATATTCAAACAAAATTTTGGATTAAGAGCATCTTTTACTTTTGGAAGCATGAGAGGTGACGATGCAAATTCATCTTTAGAATGGCAGAAACAAAGAAATCTAAGTTTCAAATCTAGCATCACTGAGTTAGCTATCATGGGTGAATATTATATTTTTGGATTTAATACTGAGGCGGGTAGTTCTGTATTTTTACCTTACCTGACAGCAGGTATTGCTGGATTTAGATTTGATCCAAAAGCGGTTTTTCAAGGTAATGAAGTGCGTCTCCAACCATTAGGCACAGAAGGTCAAGGCTTACCAAATTTTGATAATAAATATGGTTTGTATGCGTTTAGCATTCCTTTTGGTGGTGGTGCTAAATTTATTTTAAGTAAGACTGTAAACATCAGTGCGGATATCATTTTGAGAAGAACTTTTACCGATTATATAGATGATGTGAGTACAAATTATGTAGATTTTAGTGAGTTAGGGTCTGGAGTTTCTCCACTTACACCTAGGCTGGCTAATAGAACTAATGAATATTTAGGTCAGACAGAAATAGTTACAGTTCCTACAGGTACACAACGTGGTGGTGCTAAAGTGGATGATTATTATTTTATGAGTGTCATATCTTTAAATATTATGATAAGTGATGGCAAAGGTGGATTCGGTAGAAGTAATAAAGTCAAATGTCCTGAATTTTAAATTGATATCTGGGAAATCCTAGTATTTTGGAAGAAAGTAGTTCTATATTAAAACAATACTGGGGATATGATGAGTTTCGCCCACCACAAGACCTGATTATTCAGTCAGTTTTAAACCAAAATGATACTATAGCCTTATTACCTACTGGTGGCGGTAAGTCTGTTTGTTTTCAAGTGCCTGCATTAATTTTTGAGGGGAAAACACTTGTAATATCACCCTTAATCGCACTCATGCAAGATCAGGTAGATACACTAATTTCTAAAGGCATAAAAGCAAAATCGTTAAATGCAAGTCTTAACTACAAGGAAATAGATCTTATTTTGGATAACTTTGTATATGGTGATTTAAAGATTCTATACATTTCACCAGAAAGAGTTAGTTCTGAATTATTCTGTATAAGATTAGCAAAAACAAAACTAAGTTTGATAGCTGTGGACGAGGCACACTGTATTTCTCAATGGGGATACGATTTTAGACCTTCTTATTTTAATATCCCGAAATTAAGAGAAATACACCCTAAAGTGCCCATTATAGCTTTGACAGCAACGGCGACGCCAAAAGTTTTGGACGATATCAGCGAAAAACTTGCACTTAAGTCACCTGCAATATTCAAAAAAAGTTTTTCTAGGGATAATCTTGGACTTACTATCATCAATTCTGAAAATAAACGGAGTGATCTTTTACAATTACTTTCTCATGTAAAAGGTTGTTCTATCATTTATGTCCGTAACAGAAAGCAAACCATAGAAGTAGCTCAATGGTTAACGGAACATGGCATTTCTTGTGCATCTTATCATGGTGGCATGGAACGTTCGGTACGAGAGCGTAATCAACAATCATGGATGACAAACAGGGTTCGCATCATGGTTTCTACCAATGCTTTTGGCATGGGTATTGACAAGCCGGATGTCAGATTAGTTGTTCATATTGATGTGGCACCTAGTATTGAAGAATATTATCAAGAAGCTGGTAGGGCAGGTAGAGATGGAAAAAATGCTTATGGTGTGACCATCATCGACGATACTGATATTAAAGATGTCCAAGTTAATTTTGAAGACCAGTTTCCTCCCTTGGATTTTATTGCAAATGTTTATGATAAGTTATGTAGATATTATAAACTAGCCTATGGTTCAGGTATAGATGAGCGATTTGATTTTAATATTATCGATTTTTGTGAATATGTCGAAATGCCTGTCAAAAAGATTTATCATACCCTAAATTTGATCGAAAAAGAAGGTTGGATATGTTTCACGGAAGCATTTAAAGAACCATCTAGAGTTATGATCGTGACAGATCATACAAATTTGTACTTTGATGATCAATCGGCAAATATTAAAAATGAAATAGTAACACATTTGTTGCGAAAATATGAAGGCCTATTTGTAGATCCTGTGAAAATAGATGAAACAAAGATCGCCAAAGAACTTAATTTGGAGGAGGTACAACTCATACATTATTTAAATATCCTGAAAGCAGAAGGTGTCATATCATATCTACCAAGAGCTTCCAAACCGCAGGTTGTTTTTTTAAAACCTAGACCAGAACCAAATGATTTTTACATAGATCATAAATCTTATTTGCTTAGAAAAAAAATGGCATTGGATAGACTAGATGCAATGATTGTTTTTCTGAGAAATGAAGATAAATGTAGACAAATTGTTGTAGTAGAATATTTCGGCGAAAAAGACCAAAAAACATGTGGTAGATGTGATATATGCCTCGGTGCGTCCAAAGAAACACTTACATCGGAACAAATATCACAAGTACTTGAGCATCTGATAAAAGTAGTGTCAGACAATGTCATTACAGTAAAACAATATGTGAGTTTATACCCGTTTAATAAGCGAAAGAGAATTTTGAAAGCATTAAAACAATATGAATCAGAAGGATTTATCAATATTGATAATTATGGAAATATTACAAAAGCGAAATGATATTTATACTAAGTACCTGATTTACCGATGCAAAAACAAAAAAAAATATATCTGACGGTCACAAATGATCTAAATCAAGATCAAAGAATGCATCGTGTATGCTTATCCGTAAGGAATCAAGGTTATGAAGTAGTTTTAATCGGAAGAGAAAAAAAAGAGTCAAAACCCTTATTAGAATTTCCATTTAGACAAATTAGACTCAAATGCTTTTTTGAAAAAGGGTTTTTATTTTATGCAGAGTTTAACATCAGGTTGTTTTTATTTTTGTTGTTTAAAAAAATTGATATCCTGTACGCTGTTGACCTAGATACCATAGCTGTTGGAGGAATGGTGAAAATATTCAGAAGGATAAAATTAATTTTTGATGCGCACGAGTATTTTGAAGAAACACCTGAAGTCTATAAGAGACCTTTTGTTAAGTTCATTTGGTCTAGTATAGGGCGTACATTTGTACCTCTGTCAGATCGATATATCACAGTCAATGAAAGTCTAGCATCGATTTTAGGTCAGCTTTATAATAGGCATTTTGAAGTAGTTTATAATGCACCTGTTTATTCAGAAATTATTAATAATGAGCCTACTAATTTTCAAAAACCATATATCTTATATCAAGGTGTACTAAACAAAGGGCGTGGCATCTCCGAAACTATTGATGCCATGGAAATGATTAAGGATGTTGATTTATTCGTGGTGGGTGAAGGCGATCTATCAGTCGAACTTAGAGAAAAAGCGTCAAAAAGTAAAGCTCATGTCAGAATAGTGTTTTTGGGATGGTTGTCACCAAATGACATGAAAAATTATACTTTAGGAGCTACTTTAGGCATCAATTTACTAGATGGAACTTGTAAAAATTATTACTATTCTCTTGCAAACAAATTTTTTGACTATATGCATCAGGGGATTCCATCCGTCAATATGGATTTTCCAGAATATCGTGGTATAATCAATCAGTATGATGTAGGTGTACTTGTCCAAGAATTGACTCCTGAAGCTATTTCTACAGTAATTAATGGATTATTGGAAGATAAAAATCGTCTTCACGAAATGCACATAAATTGTCAAAATGCGAGCCAAAAATATAACTGGCAAAAAGAAGAACAAAAACTGGTTAAATTATTCAAGTCATTAATCGACTGACAATTCATTTTTAGCTAATGCAATTAGATTTTCGAATTCTGCTAACAATTCGCTATCTGTTATACCTATGTTTGAATCAAAATTTTTTCCAAATTCAGGAAGAGAAAATGTACCTAAGATTTTGGCACCATGAAATGGAAATCTAATTTTGGCTGTTTCCAAAACACTTCTACCTCCTCTTGGTCCCGGTGATGTGGCCATAAGTAACATAGGTTTTTGTTGGAATGTCTTGCTTTCTACACGAGATGCCCAATCAAATATATTTTTAAATGCAGCTGAGTAGCTACCGTTATGTTCTGATAATGAAATGATTAGTAAATCAGCCAAGCCTATTTGTTTTACGAAATTAATAGCCTCAATGGGATAATCATCTTTATTTTCTTTGTCCACACTAAAAATAGGCATTTCATAATCATTTAAGTCTAAGATTTGAATATCTGCACCTTCAAAAAACGTTGTCGCATAGGTTGCTAACTGCTTGTTTATTGAGTTTTTGCTACTACTGCCACCAAAAGCTACTATATTCATATTTTGTAATAAAAATAATTAATCTATCTTGTTTTGAAAGAGCAAAGTTATAATTAATGCAACTATTTTATATAAATTTATCCAACTTTCATTGGTACTTCCATGACCAATACTTCTGCATTTGTATCTGCTAAAATATTAATTTCTGAAACATCCCAAATGCCAAATCCGTCTCGATTATTTAATTTTTGGTCTCCTACCGTTATTTCA
Organism: Saprospiraceae bacterium; assembly: GCA_035299145.1. Classification (GTDB taxonomy): domain Bacteria; phylum Bacteroidota; class Bacteroidia; order Chitinophagales; family Saprospiraceae; genus OLB9. The sequence continues at coordinate 442,347 of DATGWZ010000010.1, read as the reverse complement.
CCGCTTATCACAAAGATGTAAAGACCATTTCCCTCCTTTTTTAATTGGTATGTTTGGGTATTACCTTCGTCTAAGCTTCCTAAATGGAACCAAGCATCTTGATGTATCCATACACCATCATCATCTTGACTAGGTGATAGAATTTGTTGAAGTTTATTTTTTCTATCTTCAGCATTTAGCGTCAGTTGATCGTATCTAGGCTCGACATTTTTTTTATTTGGAAATATCCAAATCTGGAGAAATTTGACTTCGTTGGATAAGCTTTTGTTTTTTTCGCTGTGGGTAATACCTGTTCCGGCACTCATGACTTGAATATCACCGTTTTTTATCACAGCAATATTGCCCATACTATCCTGATGTTCGAGATCTCCTTCAAGTGGAATGGAGATAATTTCCATATTGTCGTGTGGATGTCTTCCAAAACCATTCCCACCTCTGACGATATCATCATTCAATACCCTTAGAACACCAAAATGCATTCTTTCTGGATTATAATAATTTGCAAAACTAAATGTATGATGACTATTTAACCATCCATGGTTTGCATGACCACGTGTTTCTGCTTTATGAAGGACTGTATTTGCCATGATTTTAGACGTTGTATTTGGTAAATGATTGAAACCTACTATGCTATCTTCTTCAAGAATTTCTAGTTTTTTGAGTTCATCAATATCATTTCTAATTAGACTGCCCACAGCATTAGTTGCAACAAATATACCTGTACCTAACAGGCCATTTCTAATAAATACTTTTCTATCCATATTTTTTATAATACATTCGTGATTTATATAATATTCTAAACAACTCACAAAAGCGAACAAAGATAAGGCTATCTAAATTTAAAGTACTTAACCTAGATTAAGAAAATTAAATTTGTTACATTATTTTGACATTACTTCTTATTTTACTGAGGAATTCTGGTGTGACACCTATATAAGATGCTATTTGTTTTTGGGGAAGACATTCTATCAGTGTAGGGTATCTTTTGCAGAAATCGTGATATCTTTCTATGGCTGTAAGGCTTAAGCCATCCATGACTCTCTTACGATATGAAACGAGTGAATTCTCGGTAAGTATTCTGAAATATCTCTCGAAAGCAGGTATTTTTTCAAAAATATCTAATTGGTCTGCTCTTGAAAGTAAAATTATTTCACTGACTTCTATTGCATCTATGTAAATAGTCCCTGGTTTTTGTGAAATAAATGAAAACATATCCGTGATCCACCAATCAGGCGGTGCAAATTGTAAAATGTGTTCGAAGCCATTATCATCAATTGTGTAAGATCTTAGACAACCAGATAATACAAAAGCTGCAGATTCACAGACCTGATTTTCTTGGATATAAATTTCTTTTTTTTTGAGTTTCCTAAAGAGTAGTTTGGAATGGAAATAGTTTTTTTCTACTTCTGTGAGTAAAATGTGCTTGGAAATATTGGCAAATAAAAGATCGAGGGTCATAGGTGGTTTGTTTATTTGGGTGATTTAACTTTTTTAGAATTGAGCATTCAATCCTAACATTGGAAAGGCTTCGAATCCATAGTCACCTTTTTTTAGGGTACGATGACCTATGAAACCTGTACTTATGAAAAGTGGTTTGTAAATCCTGAAATCGACTAAACAACTAATTCCCATCTGAAAATTGTTGTGACTTGCGAAGTCATTGCCATCATTTGGATTAAGAGAATAATTGCTATAACCAAATGACGCGTCCATATTGATAGCTGCATTATCATTTAGAAATGGCTCTTTGTATCTAAATAGGATACCTCCTTTATGAAAAATATCATGAGATGTAGTAATGAAATTATCAATACGTTGTGAAAATCTACCATAATATAATCCCGTATAAAAATGCTCGCTGATGGAAAATAGGAAGTTGATATTGGTAGGAATATAAGTACTACTTTTCGCGCCTTCTTGCCAATCAGGTAGATATGAAGAATGTATTGAAACTATTCTTTTTTTTTCAAAATGGTTAGTTTGGGCATAACTATTACCAAAGAAAATTACTAGAAGAAGCGTTAAAATAATTTTGTATTTCATAAAGTTCATGACTTTAATTAAATTTCAGTATCAAGAAATCATAAAAGTAAAAATTACATTATTTTTTGTAAAAATACTCCTTTTGGGCTAAAGTGAATAAAAATTTGAATGATTTTAATTTTATTTTAATATTTGATAAATGATATTATGTCTGTAATATTATTAAATATATAAAAAATATCTATATCTTTGTTTTTTAAATATGTATCATTCGATAAATGAGCGATTTTATATTGTCACAGGAGCACAAAAATGTATTGAATAAGGTAGGTACTTTATCTAATTTCGTTTATGATGATGTAAATTCAGCAACCCAATCTTTAATACATACAATTATAGAGAATATTAGTCATTTCAAGTCATCTATATTAGTTGTCCCTAAGGCAGCAGATAGGCATCTCCTAAAAGAACAATTAATAAGCTTTGGGTTAAAAGATGCGATGATCACATGTGATCCCAATGTCCTTGTGAGTGAAGATGATTTGTCATTTATCAGAACTCACATTTCAAATGAACCTACTTTCAATGGCCAAATAGATACATCTAGTTATCAATTTAGCAAATTGGATGCAGAGATTTTAACTAATTTTAAAATTTTGTCCGCAAAAGTTTTTGGTGATAAAACTTGGAAACAACTGTTATATCTTTATTTGAGTTTTGATCAGGACGACCGCATTTATTTATTGCATACGGAACTAAGTGGTCTTAAATTTGAATTTAATCAAAAAGAGTTTGGCGAAATTTATCAGTCTCTGTCTGAAGTGCTTTATCTGTATGAAAGAGATTTTGAATTAACTGATGAAAGCGGTGATAAACTTGGTTTTAAACAGGAGTTTTTGAGTGAAGATAAGCTTCAAGATGTAACATATGACTTGTTTACTTTTAAAGAAATGGCACAGAATATCAGAAATAGATATTATACATGTCTTTATGAAATCGAACAAAATAAAAAGTCAGAAATCTTGACAATTGCAACATCTATACAAGATGATTTAGATTTTTTAAGTTTCAAAGTTGATCAGTTTCAACATAAATATCCAAACGTAGAGAAGAAAAAAGGTGTTTTTTCCGTATTTTCAAGTGCTGATAAATCTGTAGAAAATGAGAAGGCTAATCTACTTAACGAAGCCAAGAGTATAATTGATTTATTAAAGCAAAATAAGATAGTTGAGAATATTAGTTTACCTTTACAATTAACTGATATTCCGTTGTTTATCGAATCTGCAACTACCGTAATCAAAAAGTTTACAGATAAAATAGATGACAAAGTTGCATTTTATCTAAAATCATCCAATAGACTTAACGCTAAGGCGCAGGAATTAGAAGCACTAGAAGTTGATTTTAAGTCGATTATCGATAGCATAAACAAGTCAGGCATTTTCTTAAAACCATTCGAACTGAATACCTTGTCATTTAGAAAACAAGTAGATTGTATTTCTCAATTGGTTTATGGTATAGATGTGATGTTACTTCGTGTGGACAAAAATCTCGCTTATTACAGATGGAAATCGGTATACTTGAGTCTGGATATGAAGACACAAAAAATCGTCGACATATTAAGAAAGATTGATCCACAAGATTGGCTGATAGTTTTTGAATCTTGGTATTATTATGAAATCTTAAATAAACATAAGAATACAGGTAAGTTGTTGGAAGATAGCATTTTAGAAGATGTTGTCAGGCATAATGAAAATAAATGTAGAACTCGCATTTTTCACGCCTTAAACCTTTGGAAAGCGAACCATTCTACCATTTATGATGAGCTAAAAAAATCCAATAACAAATTATATACAAGCATAAATAAACGAAAAAAGTATCCTGAAGACATCTATTGGAAACACATGTTAGAAGAGAATGCTTCTTTTTTTAGTAAGTTGTTTCCAATACTTATAGTTGATAGCGATGATTTGAAAAATATCCCTTCTGGGTTTTACACAGAATTATTTTATCTGGATCCTAAAGAAACAAATGCAGAGATACTGCAAGATTATCAAACCATCCATACTTATCTTGATAGCAATCGAATAGGTGATTTTAAAGGTGATGTCCATCTTACAGATATGTCGCACAGGATTGTTCAAAAGATTGCTGATTACGGGATGAGTGAAAGAATGCCAGTTATAAGAAATACAGTACAATGCCTACTTTCATTTGATAAAAAACCAATTATTTACCATTTGAGAAATGCGAGCATTGTTTCCTATTCTAATGAGAATATTCACACACATTTAGAACTTAGTCTGCATCATTTTGGTATTAAAAGAATTGTGAGCGAAGAGTCAATTTCGGATACTCTAATAGCTACTTTGCTTGATGTTAAAAAAACGGTTTTTGTGATTATAGATGACTACCTATTAAATGGAGATCAAATAGAAAATTACCTTCAACAAAGGCAGAAAATAAATGCAATACGAATTGCTGGATGTAAAATTATAAATATTGACCATAATGTGTTGATGAAAAATGGAGTTTCTTTGCTTGATGATATTTCAGAAAACATTGCAAGTGTAAATGCTCCCAAAACTGACCATAAAAACCAAATTGAGTTTGAGTTTAATTGACAAAAATATTGATCTAGATTTATTAAAATATAAGGATCAATTGCTTATTTCTCATATAAATGGGAAGGTTTATGTCAAAGACCCCATCCGAAAAAAAAATATACAACTACAACCTGAAGAGTTTGTGCGTCAGTTGCTTCTGTGTCATTTTATTAAATCGACAAGTTTTCATCGCAACCACATTCAAGTTGAGAAAACATTGGTAATTCACGAGTTAACGCGAAGGTTTGATATAGTAATTTACACAAAAGACATCACACCTTTTATATTAGTGGAATGCAAAGCCCCAGATATTAAAATTTCTCAAACCACTTTTGACCAAATTGCTGTTTACAATATGAAGTTAAATGCTCCGTACCTAGTCGTTTCGAATGGTAATACTACTTATTGTGCTAGAATGAACCATGACTCTAGGAGTTATGAATTTCTTGCCGACATACCAGAAAGTTTTTTACTATAGTATTAATGGTCAATAATTTAGCTTTTCCAAATGCTACAAATGATGCCGGCTGCTATGCTTACATTTAGCGATTCTGCAATTTTACTTTTTGCCCCAGGAATAGTGATTTTTTCATTGATAAGAGGCTCGTTTTCAGAATGAATTCCTTTTCCTTCACTACCCATTACCAAGATCCCATTATTTTTTATATTAGTTTCAGACAAGTTTTGTCCATGCATAAAAGTACCATAAATTACTCGATTATAAATCAATAATTCAGGTAATGTTGCTGTCACTAAGTCTACATTAACCAAACTTCCCATGGTAGCTTGTACCACTTTGGGATTAAAAAAATCTGCTGAATCAACTGACCTAATTACCATATCCACACCAAACCAATCAGCAATCCTGATTATGGTGCCTACGTTGCCTGGATCTTGTACTCCATCTAAATATATAGCAGATTTTGAATCATTATTCAAAAGGTGAGTATTATCTTCTGATTTTTGTAACAACATAAGGATGTTAGATGACGTTTTCAATGCAGACATCTGTTCCATGTCTTTTTGATGTACAATCGTCACGATATCAGTGTGTTCCTTGAGATATGTTGAGTATTTGGCTTCATTTCCTTGTGTAATGAAAATATCTGAGATCACATATTTTTGCTTTTTAAGCAATTCGATGCATACTTTATCACCTTCAGCGATGAATTTGTTATAAATTTGCCTGAATTTTGGAAGATGCAGGGCACGAATATCTTTAATTTGAGCTTTTGATATCAAAACGTTTTATTTTTGATGAAGTAATGACAATATTTAAAATACCAAAGATACTCTTCATAAGCCTGATTGGATTTGCCATGATAATGTTAGTATCATGCAATTCTGCAAAGTATTTGGCTGATGAACAAAGTCTCATAAAAGGTACAAAGATACTTTTTAAATCAAATACAAAGATTAATGATAAAAAATCATTAGAAGCAGAATTGTTGACTTTCATCAAAGACAAACCTAATGAAAAACTTTTGTTTTTTATACCCAAAGAATGGATTTATCTCAGGAATAGCGGACTAGAAGATACTTTGTGGTATCATAATGGTTTAAGGGCTTTGGGACAGCAGCCTAGTATTTATAAAGAAGAAGTTGTGTCGAAGACAGTACAGGAGATGGAAAATTATCTTAGACTCAATAAAGGCTACTATGAAGCAAAAGTAGATTTTATAGTAGAAGAATCCAATGATTTGGTTGGTTTTAAAAGTTCTGCAACAAATGAAGTATGGGAGAAAATTACTAATAAGGTAACCTACATTGTCGCTCCTGGTGAAAGATATAAGGTTAAATCTGTAGCCTACAGATCTGATGATCAAGAACTATTGTCATTTGTAGAATCGACCAAAGATGCTGCTTTTGTCAAAAAAGGTGACTATATAGATTACACACAATTTGAACTAGAGAAGGGGAGAATGTCACTCGATCTACAGAATAATGGATATGCTAATTTTTCAAATAATTACATTGAAATTCAAGGAGATAGTAGCCGTAATGACAAAGATATAGATATAGTATTTGAAATAAAAACACCATTACCGGATACTTTTCACCAGAAATTTGTCACTGGAAGGATAAATGTATACACAGATTTTATTAAAGAGCAAACTTCTGATGATTTAGTATTAGACAGTCTTCAGAATATTAATTTTTACAGGCAATCTACTGATTTTTTGGTCAAACCTTCTTTATTGAGCAATTCTATTTTTTTTAGAGAAGGCACAAAATTGCGCAGAGAAGAGCGATTGAAAACATTCAAAAAATTGAATAGTCTAGGGACATATCGATTTGTAACTATCAATTCTGCCCCAGATGCTGTCCATGATAGTATTATGAATTTTGATATCTTGCTCACACCTTTTCAAAAGAAATGGATCTTTGACGGAAGTTTAGAAGGTTATTTTAGTACACTCGGAGCATCAAGATTATTCGGTGTTTCTCTTGCTGGAGCATTACAAAACAGGAATCTTTTGGGTGGATCTGAAAAGTATTCTTTGAGAGCAGAACTTGGTACTGAATTAGGTTTTAATCCTGGAGTGAGTGGCATTTCAGCTCGTACAAGAAACATTTCTATTCAAAATAATCTAAATATTCCTTCTTTTCAGGATTTTTTAGGTCTTGGTAAATTGGCTTGGCGGACAGGGTTGATTAAAGACAAGTTTTACCAAAGTTTTGTAGAAGATGCTAATACCAATATTGGTCTTGGATTCAGTTCCCTTAATATTATAAATTTTTATTCACTCAGTTCTTACAATGCCACCTTTGGATTTGACTATACATCGGTCAAGGGAAATAGGTATATTTTTAAACCATTGGGATTTAACCTAGATCTTTATGCTATAAGTGATAGTACGAGATTTGTAGATAATCCATTGATATTTTTATCATTTAAAGACAACCTCGGAACAGGTTTTGTTTTCAGAGACTTTTCGTATATTTATAACAGTGGGAAGTCAAGAAAAGGAAATTCATTCTTAGTTATCAATAACTTTGAAGTGTCAGGATGGGAAGTATATTTGACAAATCAGCTTTATAATGTTATCTCAGGTGACAATTCACAGTGGTCTATATCAAGAGGAAATCTATTAAACAGAGATATTTCGTTTGCAAAATATATTAGATATGAATTTGACGGCAGACATTACAAGGATTTTAGTAAGACGCGGAGTCTAGCGTCAAGGTTAAATCTTGGTATTATTGTACCCTTTGGTGAGAATGCAGCTTCTCCATTTATAAGACAATTTGGGGTAGGTGGACCTAACAGTTTGCGTGCATGGAATGTAAAAGAAGCTGGACCAGGTGGATATCGTGATCCTGAGGTAAAACTCAAAGAACCACAAGTCATTTTTGTCAATCAAGGAGATATTAAAATAGAAGCAAACATAGAATATAGGTTCAAGATTTTATTGATATTGGATGGTGCGCTATTTGTGGATGCAGGAAATGTTTGGGCGCTCAAAGAAGATCCAGGAAGACCTAATGCAGCAATTTCAGGTGATTTTCTTAATCAAATTGCTGTAGGTGCAGGTTATGGATTGAGACTAAATTTTAACTTTTTTAACATCAGATTTGACTTTGGATACAAGGTGAGAAGTCCTTATAAAGACCCAGTTTTACCTAGTCAATGGTATACATTTAAAGAAATAAGACAGCAGGGTTTAGGAAATGTACAAGTAGCTGTAAATTATCCTTTTTGATCACTTTTGTCATATGAAAATGTGGGATTTGGTAACTTTTTCTTTGGCATTTTGTTTAGTTAATATAATAAAATTAATAAAAATGAATATTAAGTCTTCTTTATTTGCTATTGGTATAATTTGTTTATCATTTTTTTCGACTGATGCACTAGCTCAGCCATTTACTTTACCAGCACTTGGATATAATTATGATGCTCTAGAGCCATATATAGATGCTCAAACGATGGAGATCCATTATTCAAAACATCATCAAGCTTATTTAACTAATTTAAATAAAGCGGTTGTTGGTACAAAAGCAGATAAACTAGCTTTGGAAGATTTGTTAATTGCAGCAGAAAAAAGAGGAAATGCTATAAGAAATAATGGTGGGGGACACTATAATCATACATTGTTTTGGAATATTCTGTCACCTGCTGGGAACAAAATTCCTGAAGGCAAATTGGCAAGTGAGATAAATACGACATTTACGTCATTAGATAGCCTTAAAAAATTAATGAATGCAGGTGCTACTACAAGATTTGGTAGTGGTTGGGTATGGCTATATGTTACTCCAGAAAAGAAACTTGCAGTCGCTTCTACGCCAAATCAAGACAATCCGCTCATGGATGCAGCAAAAGAAAATAGGGGTATTCCTATTTTGGGTATTGATGTTTGGGAGCATGCGTACTACCTAAAATATCAAAATAAAAGGGGAGACTACTTAGGTGCTATATGGAATGTTATCGACTGGAAAAAAGTTGGTGAAAATTATGAGAAGGCGCTTAAAAGTCCATTGTTGAAAGTGATTGAAAAAGATGCATGGCAAGCACTGAAAGATTTTCATATGGTAATGGCACAAACTTTTCATCCTGTAGAGGAAGGGAATTATAAGCCAATTCGCGAGAGGTCTGGAGAGATGTTGAGTAAGGCAAAGTTGTTAGCAAACTCAAAAGTACCTGCATCATTCCAATCAGCTGAGATCACTAAAGCCCTAAATGATTTAGTAGATGGTTCTGCCAAACTTGATAAGTTGGTAAGCAAAAAGGCAAAAGACGAAAAAATTAAAGATAGCCTTACGAAGTTACATGATACTTTTCACATCATCCAAGGTTTGTGTAGTGATGAGCATTGACGTTATCTAAATAGTCAAAAGACGAATAAAAAATGGGAATATAGACAGGTTAAACTGTTTTATTCCCATTTTTTATTTATCCCCTAATCTTAACTTTAGTCTTAATCTCAGCCTTAACCTTAACTCTTACTCTTGCTCATCTTCAGACGTCCTAGATACATATAGTATGATCATGCCACCGAAAAGTAAAAATAACTGAATTACTAAAGTTAGAACACCATGATTGTATATGAAATTAAGGAAAGTAAACTTCAATCCTACCAATGCCAAAATAACTGATAAAATACCAATAGCAAACATTACAAATCCTATTATCGTCCAAACTGGCCTATTCATATACATTTTTAAATAATTGAGTACAAATTAATACTTTATAAATCAAAAAGGTATCATTTTTGTTCTAATATAGGTAAAGTAAATTTATTTGGAAGGAATAGGTAGTTTGATTTGAGTGAATTCCATTAAAATGAATCAATTTTTGGTATAGTTTATTGCGATTGTTCATTTTTACACCTTTAGTTAGCCATTTTATAATTCTCATTCACAAAGGCATATGCAGCTTGATTTTTCAGGAAACGAAACAGTTCAAAACGATGATGCTAATATCAAGATCATTGAATGTCCACGTGATGCAATGCAAGGAATCCATGAATTTATTGATACAGATATAAAAGCAAGTTACATCAATCAATTACTTAAAGTCGGCTTTGACACTATTGATTTTGGTAGTTTTGTTTCTCCTAAGGCTATTCCACAGATGAGAGATACCGCTGAAGTCCTTTCTAAATTGGATCTGAGTAATACAAAATCAAAGCTTCTAGCCATTATAGCAAATACCCGAGGCGCTGAAGATGCTGTTCAGTTTGAAGAAATAGATTATCTTGGTTATCCTTTTTCTATATCTGAGACTTTCCAATTGCGTAATACCAATGCAACGATAGAAGAATCGCTCAAACGTGTGGAAGAAATCCAAAATATTTGTGCAAAACACCATAAAAAAACTGTCATCTATATTTCTATGGGATTTGGGAATCCATATGGTGATATGTGGAGCGTAGAGATATGTCAGCAATGGGTAGACAGACTTGCAGACATGGACATTAAGATTATGGCGCTTTCTGATACTATCGGTATAGCTACGCCTGATAGTATTTCTTATCTTTTTAAACATCTCATTCCACCTTACCCAGATGTTGAGTTCGGTGCACATTTGCATACTTTGCCACATAATTGGTTACCAAAAATAGAAGCAGCTTATCAGAGTGGTTGTAAAAGATTTGATGCTGCTATCAAAGGTTATGGTGGTTGCCCGATGGCAAAAGACGATCTTACTGGAAATATGGCTACAGAAAATGTGATTTCTTACTTTGATACAAACAAAGTACCCACACACTTGAGTATGGATGCTTTTAGGAAAGCAATGGAAGAATCTTCTGCCGTTTTTAAACATGCATAAAAGTCTATTGAAAGTCAATCTTTCGCTAAATTCCTATAGATATCTTGATGCCCTTTATCAAATTTAAGGGTGAATACTCGTAAATTGACTTTCACGTCGTACTTTTGTGGCTCGCTAAAGCCAATTCTAGGAACTTAATTAAATTTTTGTTTTAAAAAGTTTTTTCTGTACTTCTGATATATCAAAAAGTACATCGTTTGTATTCACAATAAATTCTTTAATTTACCTAAATATAAAATTATACTTTGACATCACACCTTAAGATATTTTTTACAAATAGAAATAGCCTAGCTGTTGGGATAGCATTTTTCCTACTTGGTTTTTTGTTTGGCAATTGGGCTACGCTTATTCCATTTGTTAAGTCTAATTATCAGATTGATGATGCTATTTTGGGTTTGATGTTATTGTGTCTGCCTCTTGGAGCTATGACTTTCAATCCTTTTGCAGCCATGATGATTCAGAAGTTTGGTATGCAGCGTATGACTGTTATTGGGATGTTTTTGTTATCTTTTGCTTATGCTATTCCATTGAGTTTACCTTATATTTTTGTTGTTCCTATTGGGTTGGTCACGGTAGGTGTCTGCATGACTACACTTAATATCGCAGCTAATACTATGGCCACGTCATTGGAGCAAACAGAGTGTATCAATATTATGTCTACATGTCATGGTATGTTTAGTATTGGGTTAATGACAGGTTCGTTGATGCGTAGCCTCACTTTATTAATTGGATTATCAGAAAGTAAACACATGTTTTTGATGTGTAGTATTGGTATAATGCTGGCACTCATAGTAGCCAAAACGATATTGCAAATCAAATCTATGCCAGTAGTTCAAAATGAAGCTCCAGAAAAATTTAAATTGATATTGCCCAAAGGAGCTTTGATGGTGATCATCATTATTAGTATTTGTATCAATGTGACCGAAGGCTCAATGACAGACTGGGCATCATTATACATGAAAGAGATTGTAGAGACGAGTCCGTATTTTGTGGGATGGGGATTGTTTGGCTATTCTTCTTTTATGGCTTTGGGAAGATTTTTTGGTGATGGCATTATTCCTGTTTATGGCAAAAATAAAATACTGACTTACGGTGCAATCATAGCATGTTTGGGGCTATTGACTATGATTATTCTTCCTTACACTTGGACAGCGATATTTGGATTTGCTTTGATTGGATTAGGAGTTTCTTGTGGTGCGCCAATACTTTATGCTGCGGCAGCAAGGTATCCTGGTATGCCCAACGCAGGTGGATTGGCCATCATGAATACCTTTGCGATGGGCGGATTTCTTCTTGGACCTGTGGTGATTGGGTTTATTTCTGATCTCACATCATTGCCTGTCGCTTTTGGATTTGTAGCAGTACTTGGTATGTTATGGTTTTGGAAAGCTAAGGATGCTGACTTATTTTGATAAATTGGTGTTAATTGGAATAATAATCTAATATATTTTGTTATTTTGAATTTATATTTTATTTTTGTACGTCATTGTATAATTATTCCTTACTTCAAAATTAAAACAAAATGAACACAAACAGACTTTTATTGGGTGCTTTAGCTGGGTTTTTTGGCTATTTTATGTCAGGTTATTTATTTTATGTTGTATTGTTTAAGGATTTACTTGCATCTACCAACCCTGGAATGGCGAGTGTTCAAGCAGAGGCAAATATGATTGCCATCGTAGTGGGAAATCTGATGGGTGGTTTGTTATTGTCTTATATATTTGAACGATGGGCAGGCATCAGATCCGTATATACAGGAGCTGCCGCAGGAGCAATCATCGGATTGCTGATCGCTTTGAGTTATGACTCCATGATACATGGCACAACAACATTGATGACTTTGAATGGCGTATTGGTCGATGCTTTTATATATACGATTATCAGTGCCATAGCTGGTGCGTTGACTGCTTTTGGCTTGAGTTACAAACGAGTGTAAAATATAGAAATACAGAAATTTAAAATGAATGCCGAGATTTAATTTCGGCATTTTTTTTTACATTTGCCATCAGAATCAAATCGTATAAACCATGAAAGGAATTAATTCTATCTTTTTCGTTTTGTTATTCATCTCATTGGGACAAAGTTTATCTGGACAGATATATGAACCCAAGTTGACTTTTGGTCTTAATTTTGGTAGGACTTTTCCTATGGGTAAGTTTGCTGATTTTCAAGATGGACTTGGTGGTAGTGGAAGGTTTTTTCATTTTCAAGCTGGCTATTTATTAAATAATGAATATACGATTCATGCTACGTTCCAACTGAACGGCGTGGGAAATAGAACATTAAATAATAGATATGGACATCTATTTCCAGAATATACCATGTATTATAATAATGCTAGTACTATGTTGAGTTTTTATCCAACGATAAATAAGAAGATATTTTTGGATAATGACTATAAAAAGCATTGGTTGAATGTTTTTGTTGGTGTAGGAGTGGAAATGAACTACACATTTTTTGACAGATCATCTTTCTCAAAGCCAAACTCAAATGAATCAGTGATAATCTTCAGTGATAGAAATTTTAGTCCATTATTTGTGCTAGGTAGCTCATATGAAAGATTTATATATAAAGGTCTATTTATCAAAGTATTGTTTGATTATCATCTATCGAATTTTGGGACAGAAGACATCTTGTTTGAGGATTGGGGCAATAGACAAAGCCCTGTGCGAGTGGATGATGTACATTTCGGATGGCTGAGTAGAATAAACCTAGGTGTTGGCTTTGGGGTGCGATTTCCGAATATATTTAAACCAAAATTGATGAAAAACTAAAACATAAAAACAAAAAGTAGAAAATATTTATAATTAATTATCGTTAAGAAACAAATTAAAGCAAACCCATGAAATGAGCATGGTTGATAACACACAAACCGTGATGATTATTGTTCATGCGAATTCCATGTGACAATTAAAAAACAAATAAAATATACACATGAAATACATTTTACCTTTTTTGATGGTGATTTCTATAAGTCAATCCATCTTTGCACAAGACAACATCTACCTTCTTTATAATCAATTACCACTCACGGTCAATCCATCCTTGACAGGTTCTGGTTGTGGTCCAAGAGCAAGTGTGTACTATCAGCAACTTAGCAATGATTTTTTTGATTTTAACAATTATTACTCAAAAGGCGTTAATTTTGATATTCCAATTGTTTTAAAAAATAATGATAAAATTGGGTTAGGGTATAAGCTAATGCATGATGTGGCAGGTGAGTCAAAATTCTCCAACTTTGGAAATTACCTATCTGTAGCATACCACAAATCAATGAATAAAAATGTAGAGAGACCACAATATCTTTCTCTAGGTGTAGAAACGGGAATAGCAAATTCATCTTTAGAAGGAAAAAATTTAAGGTGGCCAAGCCAAATAGGTCCAAATGGATTTGACCCTTCTTTGCCAGGGGAAGATATTGATTTAAATGTGAGGTATTTTGATATAAACCTAGGAATGGTATGGACAGGCTACTTAAGCGAAAAAATAAAATCTACAGTTGGAATTGCTGTCAACCATATCAATAAACCCAACAGATCACTTCTGGGTTCATCAGATGATTTAGAGCAAAGATTTGTATCTCATATTGCACTAGATATAACTATAAATGATAAATGGAGTATTTTGCCATCCGCTTTTTATACACACCAATATCAATTTGGTTATTATATTTTGGGGGCCAATATCGGTCATCAATTCTCAAATACAACAAAAGTTCAGCTCGGTGGAGGTTATGCTAAAAACGATCAACCATTTATTAATGCCACTTTAAATTATAAGATGCTAAATCTCGGTGTGGCTTACGGTTTTGAGAACAAAGCAGCACTAGACAGATTGGAAATAGTCTTGGGATATGCCTTCGGAGATTATTCTTGTGGCAAATAAATGCTATTTGCGATTACCTATTTACTTTTTCTTGGCTTTTTTCTTGCCGTATCTTTTGTTGGGTTCTGGAGTTAGCTCTATCAGGATTTGTTTTAGGTCCATGTTTTTGGTTGCTGTTAGATCTGTGATTTCTTTATAATCATCCTTGTCTAGCGACCGGACTTTTACTTTTTTACCAATGTATTCTTCTACAGCTGTGAGCAGTCCTACTTCGTCTTTATCGCAGAATGAATAAGCAAATCCTTTTTTAGTACCACGACCTGTTCGACCTACTCTGTGTACATAAGCTTCAGGATGATCTGGTAAGTCATAATTCACTACAAAATCTACATCTGGTATGTCTATACCTCTTGCGCTGACATCTGTAGCGATCAGCATCATCGCTTCGCCACTTCTGAAAGCATTGAGCGTTTCCATCCGATCTTGTTGTTCTTTGCCACCGTGCATAAATATTGATTTTACACCGACTCTTTCCATTGCTTTTTGTACACGTTCGCATCTTACTTTGGTACGTACGAAAACTAATATTTTGCTATCAGGATTTTCATTGACCATACGTTCTAAGAAAAAACGTTTGTCATCCATATCCACAAAAATGACAGAGTGATCTACGTTTTTGGATACAGGATCTTTGGGAGATACTTGTATTCTGATAGGATTCGGCGTGAGCGTGTAAGCTAGGTTTTTTATTTCATCATCAATCGTCGCTGAGAAGAACAATGTCTGTCTTTTGCGTGGTAGAAAACGAAGCAAATCCTTTATATCCTTAATAAATCCACGCTCCAACATGTGATCTGCTTCATCCAATACGAGCAATTCTACACGATTGAGCTTAATAAACCCTTGACTAACAAGGTCAAACATTCTACCAGGCGTGGTTATTAGAATATCAATTCCTTTTTCTAGTTTGGCAATTTGCGGACCTTGTTCTACACCACCAAAAACTGAAAACGAATTTACCCTAGTATTTTTGGCAAGGGTCTGAAATACGCCATTGATTTGGATGGCAAGTTCACGAGTGGGCACCATGACGACACATTTGATACCATCTTCACGCTTGGTATTGAGTTTACTGTGTAAAATATGGATGATAGGAATGGCAAAAGCAGCAGTTTTTCCTGTACCTGTCTGTGCGATGGCTAATAGATCTTCACCCCTTAGGATGTTGGGAATACATTTGTATTGAATATCAGTAGGTTTTTTAAAACCCAATTTCTCTAGGTTATGTTTGATTTCATCTACGAAATGATATTGGGAAAAACGCATTGACAAAAGATATTAGACCACAAAGGTAGCACAAAAATCAGGTTTTATATCAACTTCTTTATTTTGGTCGATGCATTTAATTGGTATTTTGTACTTTTACATTTATTATGTACATTTAAATCGATGACATTGAAACCAAGTTTAAATATTTCTGACCAATTATTTGAAGGTATCCAATACCACGAAACTGGCCTTCATTGCGGAGAATATGACCATTGTACTTTCAAAGGTTGTATATTTAGCCAAGTAGATTTGTCATATTCGATCTTTACATCATGCCGTTTTGAAAATTGTGACTTTAGCAATGCTAAAATAAATGGTACAGCATTTAGACAGGTTGTATTTAAAGAATGTAAGATGCTAGGGTTAAGGTTTGATTTGTGCAATACTTTTCTTTTGTCATTTGCTTTTGACCATTGTCTACTTAATTTTTCATCCTTCTATTTACTGAAAATAAAGAATACCCAATTCCGATTTTGCACCCTTCAGGAAGTAGATTTTTCAGAGTGTGACCTTACCAAATCTTCATTTTCTGAGTCTGATTTATCTGGTGCTATTTTTGACCAAACCATTCTCGAACAAGCTGATTTTGCCACTGCATTCCACTTTAACATCATTCCAGAAAACAACAAAATTCTAAAAGCTAAATTTTCAAAACAGAATATAGAAGGACTTTTGAGTCATTATAAGATTATTATAGAATAGGGGAGAATTGTTTAAGGTCGAAGGTTTAATTGTTTAAGGTTGAAGGTTGCGTCAAAGCCTGAATAACGTTTTTCTGTTTTAAAATATTTTTTTTAAATATTGATAATCAGCTGTTTATTTGCTTTTTGTTCAGAAAAACAGTTGATTATCAAATACATGTTATTTGGTTTAGTTGAATCTCAATCTTAACCTTATTCTTAATCTTAATCTTAACCTTATTCTTTACACCTCAACACCTTTCATCATTTTATTCCAATATAAGTATGGAAGACCATATTTTTTTAGCATCCAAAGTCTCCAATCTTCTTTTGAGCTATCAAAAATAAGCATTTGTTTTAGTTTCGGATCTGGAGTAAATTCATTTTTGTAATTGAACTCAGCTAGCACCATTTTGCCATAACCTGTTACCAAAGGACAAGAAGAGTACCCTTCATAAATTTTTGTACTTAACACATTTGTTTTTATGAGTTGTAATATATTGGCTATCACCACGGGCACTTGTTTGCGAATAGCGGCACCTGTCTTTGCCGTAGGAAGGGCAGCTACATCACCTAAGCCAAAGATATTTGGGTATTTAACATGTTGGAGTGTGTTAATATTGACATCTAGCCAACCTGCTGCATTTACTAGATCTGATTCTCGTATAAATTTAGGTGCTGCCTGGGGAGGTGCAATATGCAACATATCATAATGCATAGTGATTTCGTCAGGGGCAGCGGAAGTATCTGTGGTTCCGTCATCATTTACAACGCACAAGTTTTCTTTTGGGCCGATATGTTTAAAAGTTATTTTTTGATTAGGTCCATCTATTTTTATGGGTGCGTAAAAGGGTTTGAAGTCGATATTGTATCTCTGAACAACTTTCAAAAGTGTATCAGCAATAGGTTTGACACCAAAAATAACAGAACCAGGTGTGGCAAAGGTTACTTTTGTTCTTGTTCCCACGTTGTGCATTTTAAAGTAGTCTGCCGCAAGGTAGGCTATCTTTTGTGGAGCACCACCACATTTTATTGGCGTTGTAGGTTGTGTGAAGACAGCGTGTCCACCTTTGAAATTTCTAATGACATCCCAAGTGTGTTCAGGATCTGTATAATTGCTACATACTACACCATGACCAAGTGCTTCAGTAAGTCCTTCAATTAAAGATGTGTCCATCACTAAACCAGATGAAACTACCAAAAAGTCGTAAGAGATATCGCCATTCTTAGCAGTAGAAACTATGTTTTGATCAGCTTTGAAACCTGTAGCAAAATCTTTGATCCATGTTACATTTTTTGGTATCATATCTGCCATAGGCTTGGATGTTTTTTTGATATCGTAAGCGCCTGCACCTACAAGGGTCCATGCAGGATGGTACCAATGCGTATCTGAAGGTTCGATCAATGTTATTTCTACCGGTGCTTTTAATTTCATGAGTCGTGCTGATAGCATAATGCCACCTGTACCACCACCTATTATGAGGATTTTTGTTTTTCTGTTGCTCATCTTTGCTGTGATTTTAATGATTATGAGACAAACTTACAAGTGTGCAGAGATAAAGATTGTAACATTTGTTACAGTTAGTATATTTTCTTATAAATCCATCAATTTACAGAATAAAATATAGTGACTGTAAATGATTGTGGAATAATGGTATAGTGAATTGATGGTGGAAGTGAGATATTAGTTATTGGTATCAATTGTGTGAAAAGGTTGAAACTTTTACGATGTACATATGGAGTTCCTTAGGAGTTTCTAGGGAGTTCCTACTTAGTTCTATCGGGTCAAGGTCGGGGCATGGTCGGGAGAAGGTCGGGAGAACATGTCTTATCCAGAAGTAAAAAATGTAGTTTTTAAGTTTTTTAGTGCTTGGTTTTAATGCTCCTAAAATAGAAATCAAATATTTTTCAAGGTACATTTTTTCCATCAGATGAAGCACTTATTTTTGCTTTATTTTTTTTAAAAATATGGTCTAATTTATGGGATAACTTATTGTCAAACTCGAAAAAAAGTCAGTATATTTTAAAGAGTTAAATGATAAGATTGATTTATTCTGATGAAATTATAAATAAATAATATCTATACCTAAATCTCAACAAAATGTAGGGCAAACAATTATCAATCCGTTTTATTTCTAACAAGCTTGACCATATGAAATTTTTTAACACCTTATTATTATATTGGGTTTTTGGAGTTGTGTACTTACACGGACAGTGTACATACTTGGCATATGATGCATTTGATTATAGTACAGGCGTGACACTCAATGGTTTGTCAGGTGGAACAGGTTGGGCACTTCCTTGGGATGTTCAGAATGCACATACTCCTTTACCTGGTTACCAAACCAATGCAGGTTCACTCGCTTTTAATAGCTTACAGACTTTAGGTATCCATGGAAGTGGCGGTAGAGATTATGTCACAACAGGTAGGAGACTAAATACATCAGAAAATGGACCTTTCAGTGATTATGTGGCCCAGTATAATGAAGGTATAGGAACAGAGCCAGGAGACACACTTTGGGTTAGTTTTTTACTTCGCAAAGATCAGGATAATGGACAGTCGGTAAGTGTAGATTTGCACAATGATAACATTGCGTGGTGTTCGGGCTGTACTACCCAGAAAATTGGTGTTGGTTATTATGGCGCTTCATCAGATGTGGGTGGTGAACGTAGATGGTCTTTAAATCTTAATAATACCATTTATCCATCTTCAGTCTCAATAGCAGCAGGTGCTACAGCATTCATAGTGCTTAGAATTATTTTTACACCTGGAGACACGGATGTGGATCTTTATATTAATCCTGCTACACTTGGTATTGCTGGCCCGCCTTCACCTACTTTTTCGCAAAGTACGGGCATTGGTAATATCATTAGAAGTGCAGCTATTTATCTTGGAGATGGTCATTCTAATGGTTCTATAGACGAAATACGTTTTGCAAGTAGTTATTCCTGTGTAGCACCTGATAATACGGTTACCGTCAATCTCCCGCCTATTGCATCTTTTACAAAAACACCGGATGTCGGTCAATCTCCACTGATGGTAACTTTTGATGGAAGTGGATCCTATGATCCTGAAAACCAAGCATTAACCTATACATGGAATTTTGGAGATGGCTCGCCTATACAAACTGGAGCCATGGCAAGTCATACATACAACGCATTGGGTAATTTGGATGTTTCACTTACAGTTACCGATGATTTAGGACTACAACATACTACTTATCAAACGATTACGGTGATGGATGAAAACAATACTTTCCCGTGTCAAACTACGGTTACTTGTCTTCAAATGGCATCTTGTAATGTTAATAATGGTCGGATTAGAGTGAATGCCAACAATGCGTCTTTTGTACTTTACAATAGCTTGGGCGAGACATTACCTGTGGTAAGTGGAATTCAATATCATGATTTGGCTCCTGGGTCATACAATCTTTATGTTGCAGGAAATAGTAATGTTTGTCGAGATACCATACAGCTGCATGTCAAACGAGATAGTAGTACTTGTCCTGGATGGATGCCTGCTACTTGTGCTATGGATATAGGTACAAATATGTCTGGCTTTAATGATTGGAGTGTAGAACGACCTATGAAAAATCTATTCAAACATATTAGAAATGAAATATTGACTTTTTCAAATACAGTTCAATGTTGGGATTGCCAAGTCGCTAATCAGTTGACCCTTGACGCAAGTGGATACCCGATAGGTTTGCCACAAAATACAACTGTCGGATCGACGATGGTCAGGTATATTTTATCATCAGATGGTGGCAATCTCAGACAAGACTCTATGTATGTATTACTATATGATGGTGAAGGTACCGTCACTATGAATGGAGGAGTGAATCAAATATCATCCACGCCTGGAAGGATCCAATTTAGTCCTACAAATAATGGTAATATCTGGATTCATATCTTAGAGTCCAATGTGTCCAATCATGCGAGAAACTTCAGATTGTTAAGGATTCAAGATGAAAATGCTGATTTGTCTACGGATGTTTTTTACGAAGTGTTTTTGGATAAAATTGCCCCATTTTCTGCTTTACGATTTATGGATTGGGGATCTACCAATAGTAGTCCGAATGTTGAATGGTCTGACCGTGGAAACACTTCATATTTTACTTATGCAGGTGCCCAAGGTGTGCCATATGAAACTATGATTGAGCTTGCAAACCAATTAGAAAAGGATGTTTGGATATGTGTACCTCATCAAGCGAATAATGATTACATCACTCAGATGGCTACGCTTTTTAGGGATAACCTGAATGGCAACTCAAGAATTTTTCTTGAATATTCAAATGAAGTTTGGAATTGGATATTTTCACAAGCACATTACAATAATAACAATAGGCCATCAAATCTATCTTATGGTAGAGCGATGGCAGAAAGAGCAAAAAATGTATTTCGTATTTGGCATGAAGTATTTGGTGATGAACGATGTCGAGTCAAAAGAGTACTCGGTATCCAAGCTGGTTTCACAGGTCTAAATGAACAAATTCTTGGACAATTGTCTGCGGATGATTGGGATTATGGATCGCCAACGCACTATTTTGGATTAGATCATGAAAGCACAGGGAATCCTGTTCTAGGTCCTTCTAGTACAGTACAAGACATTATGTTGAATGCCCAAAACTCATGGAATAATTTCAAGTCTTTGGTCAAAGCAGATTACAACAATATACATATTTATGGCAAAGAAATCATAACCTATGAAGGTGGTCAACATTTTGTAGGTAATGTCTTTGGTATTCCATATCCATATCAAGGTGCGATGTGGGCAGCACAAAACAGTGAAGAGATGTACGATATGTATGATTTGATGCATGATACGATCAGAAGTTGGGGCTGCAGGATGGCTACAAATTTTAGCTTATCATCCGTGCAAGAAAGTGTTTATGGTTCATGGGGCGTACTCGATGATATTGAAATCCAAGGACCATATAGCACGACAGCCAAAAAATATCAAGCACTACTAGACAATTTACCAAATGAGGATTGCAAAAATATCAATACATGGCTTGGGACAGAAGATCATCTGTGGAGTAATATTTGCAATTGGGATAAAAGTAGGTTGCCAAATTTGAATACCACAGTAGAGATTCCATCTAATACACCTTTTTATCCGATGGTAGATATGAATGGATTTGCTAAAAGTGTGCATGTTGCTACCAATGCTTTGCTCACTATTTTGACAGGATTTCAATTACAAGTTGTAGAATAGGATAGAAAACGTTTATGCTTTTTAAAAGTATAGATTGGTCGCTAAAACGTCTCAAAAAGTAATTTTTTCTACGAAAAATATCTTCAAATGATCAGAGTCAGTTATCTTTGACATGATTATAAGTAAAATGATATGGAAAAACGTAAATGTTTGGAATGTGGAGATCCTTTTGATGGTAGACAGGACAAAAAGTTCTGTAGTGATCAATGTCGCACTACCCATTTTAACAAACAAAACACTGATCAGAACAAATTTATGCGTAATATCAATAACATTTTGCGCAAAAACCGTCGAATACTCGAAGCACTTAATCCTTCTGGCAAAGCTACCGTAACGAAAACAGCGCTCTTGGATGAAGGATTCAAATTTGCTTACTTTACGAATGAATATAAGACTAAAACGGGCAAAGTTTACCGATTTTGTTACGAACATGGATACTTACAACTCGAAAACAACCTTTTTGCTTTGGTATTCAGAAAAGAATACGTAGATTGAGTAAAATTAGCGTCATGAAGGATTTGTTTGATAAAAAAGTATTAAAGACAAAACCAGAAAATTTTTCTCCGATAAGGGAAAAGTTACATGAGATCATTTTTGAAGCAGAGACTAGAGAAGGCAAACTCTTTGATGTACTGTTATTAGTTATGATATTTTTGAGTATAATTGCATTAATGATGGAATCTGTACCCGAATATTATGCGTCTTATCAGCATACTTTTCTTACCTTAGAGTGGATTTTTACCATTTTTTTTACCATTGAGTTTTTGCTAAGGTTGTATTGTGTGTATAGTCCAAAACGTTATATGCTCAGTTTTTTTGGTATGGTAGATTTATTGTCTCTTTTGCCAAGTTATCTCACTTATTTTGTACCAGGATTACATTCTTTGATGATTATCAGAGGTCTTAGATTATTACGTGTATTCAGGATTTTTAAATTAGAAGGATTTATAGATCAAGGAAATATAATAGTTAGGGCACTAAATCAAAGTAGGAATAAAATCATCATTTTTTCTTCCACCATATTGATTCTAGTGTCGATTTTTGGGTCTTTGATGTATCTTATAGAACATAATGTCAATTCCAATTTTGATAGTATACCGCGGAGCATTTATTGGTCTATAGTGACTATTACAACTGTGGGATACGGAGATATTTCTCCCACCACTTCTTTAGGACAGTTTGTAGCAAGTATTATTATGTTGCTCGGTTATGTGATTATTGCCATTCCCACAGGCATCGTGACTTCTGCCATCATCATGGATAATCACAAAGATGATATGAATACTATCACCTGTCCTAATTGTGCAAAGGAAGGCCATGATACCAAAGCTGTTTATTGTGATAGATGCGGTCATACTTTATAATTTTATACTTCACATCCAAATTAGAAATTTATGACCATAAGACCATTTAAAACTGAAGACACAGATGAAGTTTTACATTTATTTGATGTCAATACACCGGCATTTTTTGCTCCTGAAGAAAGAGATGATTTGATATTTTATTTAAAAAATGAAGTCGAGGATTATTTTGTTTTGCAAGTAAATGCTATCATTGTCGCTTGTGGTGGTTTTAACAATGGACCTGAAGCTTTTGAAAAGCGCATTTCTTGGGATCTTGTCCATCCTGATCATCAAGGCAAAGGTTATGGTGGAGAACTTCTAAAGTTTAGAATACAACAGATTCAATCAGATGAAAATATTCAATTAATTACGGTAAGAACTTCACAATTGGTTTATAAATTTTATGAAAAACATCATTTTTTACTACAAGAAGTGGTAAAGGATTATTGGGCAGATGGCTATGACTTGTATCTAATGTCTTTTGAATTGAGAAGATAACCCAAATTCTCCATCCAATTTTATATCTGTACACGTATATATTCAAAATCTTTTTAGTGATCCATTCATTTGCAATTCCCATTCAATCCTATTTTTTCCCTGTTCAGCAGGTATGAGTATGGTGATCATAATAATATCTTATATCTTTGGGTTGTAATTGGAAATATAAAAGTTGTTAATTGGTCATCCAAGTTATAATCTTTAGAAAATCTTACTGAAAAAATGTAGGACCTAATGATGGAATTGTAACAAAAAACGGATTTTAAATAAAAGTAGTAAGATGATATTGGAACGAAAAATAGTATGGTTTATAATTTTGGTTGTTTTTTCTAGTTGTATGCACGAACCCAAAGTTGGAGATGGAGCTATGACCTTTAGTACTTCCACAAATGTAACCACTACCTGTGTGGGATGTCCGACACAACCAGTTTGTCCAGTGACTGATGATATTATTGTAAATGCATCTACTACTTACACAACGTGTGAGCCAAATCCTATAGGACAAGGCACCTTCGTACTTGATGCGAATAATTGTCTCATTTGGACACCTTCATCAAATCAAACCGATATCGTCAATACATGCATCATCGCTTGTACTAACGGGGTTTGCGACACCACTTTTTTGGTAATATTCCCACCTGTTCCTGACGATACTACTTCCACGGGTACTCCTTGTGACCCGAATATTGTTTATTTTGAAAGAGATATTTTGCCTATTCTGACTACAAATTGTGCTTTTGCAGGTTGTCATAATGCTGGTTCTGCAGCAGATGGAGTAAAGTTGGATAACTATCAAAATGTCATCAATACAGCTAAAGTTAAACCTTTTAACCCCAATACTAGCGAATTGTATGAGGTTATTACTGAAAATGATCCCAAAGATGTCATGCCGCCACCACCTGCTGCAAAACTGACGCAAGAGCAGATTAGTATCATTGCAAAATGGATAAATCAAGGCGCAAAAAATGAAATGTGTGATTTTAATTCAGAGCCATGTAACATAACCAATGTAAGTTACAACACTTTTGTAAAACCAACTTTGGCAGCATGTACTACTTGTCATAAAACTGGAAACGTAGGAGGAGGTATCAATCTGGAATTTTATGCTGGTATGAAGTCAGCGGCAGAAAGTGGAAGATTATATGGCGCCTTAAGTTGGGCGGCAGGTTACAAGGCTATGCCACAAGGTGGAAGCAAGTTGTCAGATTGTCAATTGTCCAAAATTAAAAGTTGGATTGATGCTGGTGCGCCACAAAATTGATCATATATGCGTATTATGTATATTGAATTCTTTATATTTGTGTTTTGAATTGAAATTGATTTTTAATCAAGCCTTAAAATAGATCTTAAATTTTTATAAATGAACAAGGTTTTTTTGATTTTAGTTATTGGGTTGGTCAGTCTTTCTTCTTGTTACTATGATTCTGAAGAAGATTTATATCCATCTGCTGGTTGTAGTACTGAGAATGTAAGTTTTGCAAATGATGTGAAACCTATATTACTAAATAGCTGTCTTTCATGTCATAACAATGTTTCTTTGCAAGGAAATATCACGCTAGAAAGTTATGATGACGTCATAAGTTATGTTCCCAATGGACTTTTATTAGGTTCCATCAAACATGATAGTGGCTATAAGGCAATGCCACAGAATGCAACCAAATTAGATGATTGTCGTATCTCAAAGGTGGAAGCTTGGATCACAGCAGGTGCTTTAAACAATTAATAGTTATCAAATTTCGTGGGATAGGTAAAGACATCTTCCAGTCAATTAGCCTATTTTCAAAACAATCACATAAATACTTAGGATGAAAAAGTATCTCTTAATAATCGCTTTGCTAGCACTAATAGGTAGTGTGGTTGCATACAGAATGTATAACAAACCGCATGTCGAAACCGCAGATTCTACAGCAGATGTGGTCATTACACCAGCGGAATTATTGGCAGCTTATGATCAAGATGAAATGAAAGCTGATAGCCTGTATTTAGATAAAATTGTACAAATAGAAGGCATTATACTTAAAATTAATGAAGTGGAGAATGGTGGCAGTATTTCTTTAGATACTGGAAATCCTATGTCATCTATTATTTGTGAATTTGAAAATAAAGCGGATGTTGCCAATGTAAAAGTAGGTGATCAAGTTAAAGTAAAAGGTTTTTGCACCGGTAAATTGATGGATATCGTACTATCAAGGTGCTCATTATAAGTATTTAACAGTTTCTTAAAGTGTTTTAAGATGCATTTATGAAACTGTTATATAGATTGTTCGTCTGTATGTAGTTCTTTATTGACGTCGTATCGTTTTACATCACAAGATCAATCTTATTTATTAATCATTTAAATATTTGAAAATGAAACATTTAGTAATAGTTCTATCGCTTTTTTTAATAAGCTCAGTGGCAGTAAATGCTCAAAAATATTTTACCAAAACAGGACATATTTCTTTCTATTCTGATACACCTATCGAAAAAATAGAAGGTCATAATAAGTCATCAAGTTGTGTGTTGGATTTAGCAACTGGAAAAATGGAGTTTGGCGCATTAGTAAAAGGGTTCCAATTTGAGAAAGCACTTATGCAGGAGCATTTTAATGAGAACTACATGGAAAGTAATAAGTTTCCTAAAGCTACTTTTAAGGGGCAGATAGACAATTATAAAGATATCGTTCCGACTAAAAATGGTAAAGTCAACGTGAAAGTTTCAGGCAAACTGACTATTCATGGTGTGACCAAAGATGTGACTACAGATGGTGTAGTGACTGTAAATAATGGTAAAATTGATGCTGATGCTCAATTTAATGTTTTGGTTGCTGACTATGGTATTACGGTACCTTCATTAGTCAAAGATCAAATCGCAAAGTCCGTCAAAGTCAAGGTGGACGTAACACTAGAAGCATTAAAATAATTGATTCATAATGAGAAACGTATTTTTTTTATTTTCATTCATATGCCTGTTTTCAGGAAGTCTTTGGTCACAAGAAGATGATTTGTTGTCCCTTCTCGGTGAAGAAGAAACCATTGATTACACCAATGCGAGCTTTAAAACCAACCGAGTTATAAACTTACATTCACTAGAAAGTACAGCCAAAGGTGTGCTCGATTTTAAGATAGGACACAGATTCGGAACTTTGAATGGTGGATTTTATGAGCTTTTTGGTTTGGACAATGCATCTATCAGATTAGGTTTTGATTATGGTTTGTCTGATGCTTTGACCATAGGAGTAGGGAGAAGTGGTTTCCAAAAGACATATGATGGATTTATAAAGTACAAGTTTCTTAGACAAAGTACAGGAAAACGCAATATGCCACTTACAGTTGGTGTATTGTTGACTTCTGCGATTCAGACTTTAAAATGGGCTGATCCAGATAGAGATAACTTCTTTTCTAACAGATTATATTACACAGGTCAGTTGATCATAGGACGCAAATTTAATGAGTCGTTTACCTTGCAGTTAAGTCCTACATTAGTGCACCGAAATTTGGTGGCGACTAATGCAGAAAAAAATGATGTGTATGCTTTGGGTACGGCAGCAAGGATCAAAATAACCAAAAGATTGGCTGTAAATGCGGAGTACATTTATCTATTACCTGACCAAGTAGCTCCTGGTATTACCAATTCGCTTTCGGTAGGTGTGGATATAGAAACAGGTGGTCACGTATTTCAATTGCATCTTACCAACAGTACTTCTATGATCGAAAAAGGTTTCATCGCTGAGACTACCAATTCATGGTCTGATGGAGGTATTCATTTTGGTTTTAATGTGAGCAGAGTTTTCACAGTTAAGCGACGTAAAATAGATTAGACTTAGCCTTCTATTAGTATTTTATCTTATTTATAAGTAGCTTTAATTTAAGTTGTTAGGCTTAATTATTTGCTATTTAATTTTCAATAATTTATCATTTTTAAAAATATAATACCATGAGAAGTATTCTTTTTGGCCTAATAGTCCTATGCGTAACTTTTTTTGCATCTTGCAGCAAAGATGACGACAGCAGTTCAAGCGATCCTACTACGATCACTAATCAAATAAGCAATAGTGGCAACTGGCGAGTGGCGCTTTTTTCAGAAGATGGTGTGGATGAAACATCTTATTTTAATGGATATACCTTTGCTTTTAACAGTGGGAGTTCAGTGATAGCTACCAAATCAGGATCTTCTATTACTGGTTCGTGGGTAGTTATTCAAGACAGTGGCAAAAATAAATTAGTTTTGGCATTTCCTGATCAAGGAAAGTTTGAAGAGATATCAGAAGATTGGGAAATCTTAACCCAAACGGACAATAATATCAATCTACGACATGTAAGTGGAGGTAATGGAGGAACAGATCTATTGAATTTTGTCAAGTAATTCGGATTATTAACTTGATTTGCTTTTCAGCCAAACAGGTATTTTATGTGTATAAAATGGCAATACCATAAAAATAAAGAGTAGCACCACAATGATCTCTAGACTTACAATATATCCTGGCCAAGGACCTAATAAATCATAAAATGTTTTTCCAGGTGGCTTGCCATTAAGGTACATATAATTCGATTGTAATGCTACATTGATAGGGTAGAGTATAGCGGCTAATAAATTGAGTCCTAAAATAGAACGAAGGGAGTCATAAATACTAAGTTTGTACCCATATACCACCAGTCCATGTAAAGCACCAAGTATAATCACAGCGTGTACCACCCAATATCTCAGTGCTTCATAATGAGGCATGGATTCTGTAAGGGTGGGCGTAAAAATAGATTGCGCACATCCTGCCATGATCCAGAAAAAGGTAATACCCCAAAGTTTTCTTAGATCAAACCAAATAATAAATGGCATTAATAATGTCATAAGATTACAAAGATGTAGTGGAAGGTCATTGGTGATATCCATGTATCCTACTTGGTATTTGTATCCTGCTTTAAATAACTGGAGGAAGGCACCTAATGCACAAATGATGGTAAGATATACTCTATTTTGATCTTTCGTCCAGTGTTTCTTGCCTATATATAGTACTAAAATGATGCCTAATATACAAGAAGAGAAGCATACTAAATGTTCTAATCCATAATTTTCAAAATTACCATTTTCAAGTAGGAAAGCATCCATATCGCTTTATATTTAATTATATGTCTGTCAATTTTGCATGTACGTTAGCCAAAAGCAAATATAATTAAAATTTAATTTAAATTAGCTTTTACAACATTTGAATTCATATTGATGTTAAATTCAGTCTTGTTTGGACACGTCGAAGCATTTTTGACTTTGTCCCGCTATTAATAATTTCAGTATTCATTTCCATGAGTTTTTATAAAATATTTGGCCAAACTCCATCTGGTAATAGAAGTGAGCAGGTAAAGCAATCTCCAAACTATAAAAATGGGGCTTTTCAAAATTTGAGTCATACGCCAGATTTGTCAGAAAATGCCACTTTTGCATCTGTGTTGTATGAATTTTTATTTAAGACTCATAAACGTTCAAAACCTAAGTCGGAAATCCCATCCGTGAAGACCGATCTTCACCAACTTGATCCTTCCTCCGATGTCCTAGTTTGGTTCGGACACTCTTCTTATTTCATGCAACTCGAAGGTAAACGAATATTGGTTGATCCGGTTTTTGCAGGTTATGCAGCACCTTTTTCATTTACTAACAAGTCCTTTGGTGGGACAGATAGTTATTCTGTGGAAGATTTGCCTTACATCGATTATTTATTATTATCACACGACCATTATGATCATCTTGATTATGAAACGATTATGAAGTTGAAGTCGAAAGTTGGTACCGTCATTTGTGGTCTGGGAACAGGGCAACATTTAACATATTGGGGATACGATGGAGATAAAATTATTGAAAAAGATTGGTATCAGGAAGTGGTTTTGGATAGTGGCATAAAGATAAACATACAACCATCAAGACATTTTTCTGGTAGGCTGTTAAAAAGAAATCAAGCGCTTTGGGTATCGTTTGTCTTGACCACACCAAAGTTAAATATCTATGCAGGAGGAGACAGTGGGTATGATACACATTTTGCTGAAATAGGCAATCGGTTTGGTCCGTTTGATCTAGCAGTATTAGATAATGGTCAGTATGATAAAAGTTGGAAATATATTCACATGTTACCTGAAGAAGTACTGCAAGCATCACATGATCTAAAAGCCAAGAGATTGATGCCCGTACATTCTGCCAAATTTGTACTTGCAAACCATGCTTGGGATGAACCTTTGGAAAGAATTTCTACTTTAAATGCATCTTTAGGAATCCCTTTGATCACGCCTATGATAGGTGAAATGGTATATTTAAATGATATAAATCAAGTATTTAAATCTTGGTGGAAAGAGATAGATTGATACATAGGTATGATACATGTTTGAATGACGCTTTTTTATAAAACGAAAGACTGAAGAATGACTTTTTGAAGATATAATTGACTACATTTGTTCTCAAATAAAGGACTCTTTGTTTTGTAATATTGGGTCTTTAGTTAGTAACAGTTAATTTAAAATAATGAGTCATGGAACAAAGAGAATATCCCCGTATTTTTCGTGTAATGCATTGGTCTATAGCTATTTCTATGATCTTGCTGCTTTGTACAATTTTCTTGAGAATGACTTGGCTTAATAAAGAGCATGTAGCAGATATTATCCAACAATTTATGGTGGATAAAAATACCAACTTCACAAGAGACGAACTCATCGTTCTAGCCAAACAAATCAGGAAGCCAATGTGGAATTGGCATATTTATTTGGGTTATGCTATTACTGTTCTTTATGTCATTAGGATGTCTTTACCGTTTTTTGGACAGATGGCATTTTCAAATCCTTTGAACAAAACTTTATCACCAAAGGTGAAATTTCAATATTGGGTGTATATGATTTTTTATGGATGTCTAGCCATTTCGTTAATCACAGGTTTGATTATAGAATGGGGACCGAAAATCTATAAGAAACCGATGGAATCTGTGCATGTATTGTCTATTTATTACTTAGTAGCTTTTATGGTCTTGCATATTGGCGGTGTGATTTGGGCAGAACTTCATGAACATAAAGGACTGATATCTAGGGTGATAAGTGGTGGAAATGGGAAGTAATTGGTTTTGAAGTTATTTTTCTAACCACTCTTTAAATTCCTTGACACGCTCACGAGAAACAATCACCTGATCTTGAAAATTTGGTTCTAATGAAAGGATATATCTGGAGTTAAAGTATTGCTCCATCTTTTTGATACTGGAGAGACTGATGAGCATGGACCTATTGATTCTGAAAAAATGCTGTGGATCTATTTCTTTTTGTACAGTTTCAATGGAGTCGTCGATGATGTGTTTTTTACCTTGATTCGTGACCAAATGTGTATAGCCATCTGAGGTAAAGAAGTAGGAAATGTCTTTCATTTGTATCACGATCAAGTGATTGCCACTTTTGACAAGGAATCGCTCCTTAAATCTGAAACCATTAATTTGTGTAATTAATTTTTTTAGATCAGTTGTTTCTTTTTCTTCATTTCTGTAGATGTGAATATACTTTTTTATGGCTTCTGCAAGTTCATCAGAATCAATAGGTTTTAGTAAATAATCAACACTGTGAAGTTTGAACGCTTTTAATGTGTAGTCGTCAAAGGCCGTCGTAAAGATGATGGGTTTGTTGATATCCACTTGTTCTAGGATGTCTAAACTTAATCCATCGCCCAATTTTATGTCCATAAGGAGCAAATCTACTTCTGGATTGGTTTTTAAGTATTTAACGGTAGATGCTACACTGTGACTTTTATCAATAATTTCAATGGGATATGGTAGTTCGCTGATGATTCTTTCCAATCTTTTTGCAGCTAACAACTCATCTTCGACAATCAGTATTTTGATGGGTTTTGACATAATATTTGACTCTGATCTTTGATTAAATTTTACTATTTATACTTATGTTTTCATCTAGCAAGGGTAAACCTACTTCAAAAACATTATCATCTTTACGAATCTTAATGTCCATAACCGTGAAATATGAATACCTTTTGATGATGTTTTTCAACCCAACGGAAGTAGTTGTATCGTCGACAGGCATCAATTGAACATTATTCGTAACATAGAGATATGGTCCATCTTGACTACTCTTGATGGTAACGGTTAATGGTTTTTCAGCGGTGGCAACATTGTGCTTCACACAATTCTCAAAGGTAATCTGAAGACTTAGTGGGATGATATTTTTCTTTAAAAGACTAGCATCGATATTTTCTATATAAATCAAATTGTCCCCAAATCTTTCTTTTAATAGGTGTATATAGGCATGTAGATAGGTGAGTTCATCTTGCAAAGACACCAACGTATCGGATGTATTGTCCAACATGTGTCTATATACTTTTGAAAGTTTGGTAACAAAGTTGTCCGCTCTTTTCGGGTCTTCATGGATAAGGGATGAAAGCGTGTTCAAGCTATTGAAAAGGAAATGTGGGTTGATGTGATTTCTCAATGCCGAGAGTTGTGAACTAATATTTTCTTTGTAAAGTTGCTCTTTTTCTATCAAACTTTTGCCCAATTGGCTGGATAGATAAAAACTTTCATATATAGTAATGATTAGGATGGAAAACAAGACACTTGTTATTAGTTTGAGTACACGATTAGGTTCAATATTATTGTCTAATTGAAAGTCTAAAACTAGATGTAGGAATAATCCACCCAAAAAATCAACCACAAAATACCCAACTATTATCGTAATTAAAGTGACAGACTGTCTTTTCTTAAAATCATTATTTAGTGGATATTTTTTAACCACATAGAAATACAATTCTCTGAAAGTAAACCAGTATAATGCGGTGAAATATAGTGATATGGGAAAACATGAAGTAAAGATACCATAAGATTTTTGCTGAATCAAATGTCCGAAGAGTAGGGTATTGACCAACAAAGAAATAAACGGAATGCCTAGTAATATCATCCACCGATCATCAAAACCCAATAGGTGTTTTTTAGATTTAAAGATAGTCAACATATCTTGTTTGGTATTATCTTAATTGAATGCAATGTAAAAATATATTTTGGACTTCAGTAAATTTAACTTCTTATAAAAGTATATATGGCTTAGATTTTAGAATTGAATACGATACAGAATATCTGGAAAAAATCCAATCTGATATAAGGTGTCTACATTGTTGGTCACTCGATTGTATCTTTTTGCAAATACATTCTGTTGATTACTGACATTCTGGAAATCAAGAAAAAATTGCTGACTGAATCCTTTTCTATTCATTCTAAAACCAATTTTAAAGTCAACCCTTAAATAAGTATCCAATTTTTCGCTGAATGCGCGATCTTCAAATAATATTTCTCTTCCAGCTATTTTGGATGCTTCTAGATTGACAGGTGTGATGTATCTGCCACCTGCGGTGGTAAATTTAAAGTCGGTGGTCAAGGCTGTTTTGCTGGTTATTTTCCATTCTTTACCACCTAATAGATTGAATACGAATTCATTATTGAATGCACTGTTGCGTTCTATATCGTCACTTCCTGTATATTTACTTTGGAAAACAGAAGTACTCAGGAGGCCATAATATGATTTGCTAAAGAATTTTTCAACTGTCAATTCCACACCATAATTTCTGCCTTTGCCTTCGTTGGTTAAGTCTCCCGCTTGTGGGAAAACAAAATCTGCGCCTGCATTTAGAAGTGAGAACGATGAAGCTTGTCTTTCAATCGGCACATCAAAAAGATGCTGATAATACGTCTCTGTTTTTATTCTCCAATCATTGGCTGGTTTAAAATCCCAACCTAACACAAAGTGATGTGCTTTGGTAAATCCAAGATCACTATTCAAAGGCAAAAACTGACCTGTTTCGTTGGGAGAAAGCAAATAAAATACGGGCATCGGTTGGACTTGGCTATGTAGACCATATCCGATATTAAAATTAGATTTTTGGCTTGCAGCATAGTTAAGACCGAAACGTGGCTCGATGGCTGTCTTGGTGTTAAGAGATTGTATTTGTCCATGGATACCCACGATGATGGTTGTTTTTTCGGTAGGCCTATACTTAAATGATGTATAAGGTTCGTAAGTGGTCAATGTACCATCTACATCTCTCACAGGCAGTAAATCAGGTCTACCATCACCATCTAGGTCAGGATTTTCATCACGGCTATCTACTGTTGAAATCAAAGAGCGTCTGTCTATCGTGATACCCGTCCTACTGCTCAGTTTTGCGTTATATTTTGTATTGTAAAAACTATGGATATTAATTCTGTTCAAGTCGTCATTGACATCTGTGTAGGTATAACTTTGTTGGTAGGAAGTGTCTACATATCGTTGTTCATCAAAACTATTTTTTGACTTCGAAAAGGAGATCGTTGTTCTGACATAATTATTATCATTGACCATGTATGTATGCTTCATACCCACTACGCCGAATTGTGACTTTGCCCTTGAGTCAGCATCTTTGGTGGCAAAAAAGTCTGTATCTTCTAGTTCTTTACCAATAAAATTGATATCGCTCAAGCCACCTATTCCAAAAAATCTGAAATTACCCAATTTGCTTTTTCCTAAGTCGATATGGAAAGTCAAATCCTGATATTTTGGTGTGGCATTGGTACCAAATTTAAGCCCAAAGGCATCTGCCAATTGGACAAAACTATATCTGTAACTAACCAAATATGACTTATCGCCCGATTTACCAATTGGTCCTTCGGCCATTGCTTCTAGACCACTGAAAGCAGCAAGCTGAAAGGTATATTCCGCCTTATCTTTATTGCCGGATCGAAAACCTACGTCAAAAACGCCAGACATTGCATTACCGTATTCTGCGGGGAAAGCTGATGTCAGAAAATCGGAGTTTTTTAGCAGATTGGTATTTAAAGCACTCACAGGCCCACCCGTCGTACCAAGTGTAGAGAAGTGATTGGGATTCGGTATCGGCACACCTTCGAGTCTCCATAGGATACCTGCAGGACTATTGCCACGCACTACGATGTCATTTCTGGAGTCATTGGCAGTGGATACACCTGCAAAATTAGATACTAATCTACTCGCATCGTTTCGTCCGCCAGAATACCTAGTCACTTCTTCAAGCGAGAAGGTGCGTGCGCTGATGGTTGCCATTTCGTTGAGCGCTTTATCTTTGTCCGCTGATGCAGATACGACCACTTCATTTAAGACTTGGACACTTTCTTCCAAGGCGATTTCCAAAATGGACTCTTTACCAGAAGTGACTAGAATATTGGGAATTGTGGATGTTTCATAACCAAGATAACTTACCTGAATGGTGTGTCTACCAGGTACCATATTTGTTAAAGTAAATTTGCCATTTTCGTCAGTTGTGGTACCAATATTTTCAGTATTGGAGACAAGTATAATATTTGCCCCTATGAGTGGCGATTCAGTCACTTTGTCTTTGACAGTCCCTTTGATGATGGAGTTTTGCCCATGTAAAAGTAAGCTGGAAAAGATAAACAGAAATAAAATTACATTCTTCATGAAATTGATTTTAAGCTTGATAGAATGGTGCAAATGTCTATAGGTTTTTTAATTGGGCTAAATAAAATATGGTGAATTGTTACATTATGGGTATGAATTGTCTTTTTTAATGCAGGAAATATTTTAAAACGAAGTTTGGTATCTACCATCAAATTATAATCTATTGCAATTTTACAAGGTAGGTTTATTGAAGTCACTTTTCTTTCAGTTGTTATATCTTTTTCTATGATTTCTTTTTAAGACCACATAGTTGCCCAAATAATAAAGCCAACCACTATTACATTCGCCAATAAATTTACACCATCATTATTTAGCCACGAGTATCCTTTTATTAAAATATTATTAAATGTTTTTTCTTCTGTAATATCGTCGTTTTGTTTGTATTTTGCTTGCCACAGACTACCCAAAATACTATCTAAAAACATCCCTAAAGTACCTGCAATGGCAATGATTATACTTTCTTTATACTCTAAATTGAAAATGTAACCTACTAAAAAAGCAAAGATTAGTGAACCCACTAAACCAGCCAATGTGCCTACTAGTGATATTCCACCTGATAGACCCACCTTGATAGGTCGCATTGTAGTGATATCATACGTTTTATGTTTAAAATAAACACCTATATCACTGCTTATCGTGTCTGAAAAACTTACGGCTACAGACGCAAACGAAACTAAAATATATACATCATTTTTTGTCATTGCGTACGCTATCATACATAATACCGCAACCAAACCATTGGCAAAAACTTGAATGGCATTTCTACCTGAAGCATCTTTGGATTTTGGATGGAGTTTGGATGTCAGACTTCCGACTATAAAAAATATGGATATAGGTATTAAATAAAGATGTCCAACTGAAAATATGATCATCGAACCAAGCAAAACAGCCGCAGTTGTGCCAGCCATAGATAACCATTTTTTATGATAAACCACACCCATAATTAAAAGCATACACAAAAAAGATATCCAACTTTGGGAAGTGTTTGTTGTGTCTGAAATGATTGATATCCAAAGTGTCGCTACCAAAGGTATAGTGAGATTATCGCTCCCACGATAGGAAAATAACTCACTCAATGCAGGTATTAATGCAAGGATGAACAACAAAGGTGTAAAACTAATAAAAAAATATCCAATTCCTAAAGTACTAAAATAAAAAGCAGCAAATCCTAACCAAGATTTCGCTTCATACAAAAACAAATGTTTCTTTTTGGCAAAATATTCTCCACTGATCCCTGCTAATGCATCGCTGATACCTAAGGTAATGATACCGAATATGATGTTTTGGGTAGTAAAAGGTAAGATAAGTAGTAGCGCGAAAGACAAAGGAAAAAGCGCAATGCCATAGCTTTTTCTAGGACTAGGCAACAGAACATTTTGGTAGGCAACTATAAAAAGGACGATGGAGCTTATGAAAAATATAACGGCCAATTCTAAACGTGATGGTGCGTGATAAACTACATACGCGCAAGTCATTACAGCCACTAAATGAAGGATCTTTCTACCTGTTTCTTTGTGAATATCATACTTGTCAATACTAAGTTTGACTAAAATAGTAGTCAATAGGATTAACACTGCAGCGCAAAGATATAAGATGTATGGATCATGCTCGAATAGAGTCATTTGATTGTTTTTGTTTCTAAACGCCAAGATAATGTAAATTCTGTCCTTTTTGTTTTATTAAACAGTGGTAAATTGAATTTTATAGTACTGATCGAATAGCAGGCCTGCAAGATTTAACATTAGCATATTTTAGGGGCATCTTTACAACTTAAGGAACATTAATAGGTTAATAGATCGATGTCATTGTCAAAGAAGGCATATTTTGTATTATGAAGTTGAAGGAACTTGAAGATTTTGATTGGTTTCCGCTCATTCTGAGGAAGTTTCAGATGGAATTGATTGGTGTTTTGGTCAGTCAATTTGGGTTTTACCATCAAGTAGTCAAGATGATCAAAAGAGATCTTATGAAATCTAACAAGGTACATATCACTGATTTATGCAGTGGAAGTGGATTACCAGCGATTTATATGCATCAAAAGTTAGCACTTTCTAACCTAAATACAACCTTAACAGATAAATTTCCCCAACAAATAAGCGATATCGAAGGCGTTGAATATCTGACTTCATCTGTGGATGTCAATAATTTGGAACCTGATGCAAATACTTACTACACCATGTTTAATGCTTTTCATCATTTAGAGTCCAATGAAAGAAAACAGCTTATCCAAAAAGTTTTAGACAAAAACAGTCATTTGATGATTGTAGAGATTGTGCAACCTAGTTTTATAAATGTCATTTTAGTAACACTGGCTTCTACCCTCGGCGTTTGGTTGTTATGTCCGTTTATAAAACCATTTGATTGGAAAAGATTGTTCTTTACGTACATTATTCCCATCAATGTTTTGACAGTTTTGATTGATGGATATATTTCAATATTGAAATCTATGACAGTTCAGCAGTATCGGTCAGAGTTTGCCACCTTGTTTAACGATATGTCAAGGATAGAAATATCTTCACACCTAAGTTTTCCTGCATATTTGGTCACCATAAAAGTATCGCCTAGTCATGTATAAACCTTTGTCAGTTTTATGGAAATTCAGTAGGCCACATACCATCATTGGGTCTACGATTAGCATTGTGGTTTTATGGCTGATGGCATTGGAAAAGATGACGTATGGAGCGCATCTTTCGTTATTGTTTTGGACCTTATTAGTAGGGATTACTTGTAATGTTTTTATCGTCGGACTCAATCAAATCATTGACATCGATCTTGATAAAATCAATAAACCCAAATTACCACTTGCTGATGGTTCATTAAGTGTATCAAATGCTTACAAAATAATTCTAGCGAGTTTAGTGATTACTTTGGTGGTGTCATTCCTAACTAGTCTGATATTGGGTTGGTTGATCGTAGTGATATTACTTATAGGAATTGCTTATTCTGTGCCACCTATTCAGCTTAAAAAACATCACTTGCCAGCAGCTATCGCTATTACTACAGTGAGAGGTTTGCTGGTGAATTTGGGTATGTTTCTACACTTTTCTTATGCTTCAGGTCAATTATCGCTGGAACAAATCATGCAGTCGCCACTCGCCCTGATACCATATCAAATATGGATGTTGACGAGTTTTGTGGTAGCATTTAGTATTGCTATTGCGTGGTTTAAGGATTTACCAGATACGGAAGGCGATGCACAATTTAAATTTAATACTTTAGCGATTGTATATTCACCGAAGGCTGCACTTTATGGTGGTGTCTTTTTGATAGGACTTGCTTATTTGCTTACAATTTTTTGGTCCTTTTTGGTGGATGATATGTTTTTGGTTATTTTTCATACGATTGCTTTTATTGCATTTATGATGAATGTATGGTTCGTGGATTTAAGACAATCTAAGACCATCACGAGATTCTATATGATATTTTGGGTGTTTTTCTTTGTGGAGTATATTTCTTTTGGTATCGATGCAATAAATTTTTATTAAGGTAGCGAAACTTTATTTAAAACTAATTTTGATATTAAAATTGCTTATCTAAAACTTTAGAGTCTTAATTCTTTGACATTAATTATTTTGAATTGATATCATTATATACCTTTGTTCCAAATTTATAATATGTTTTGGGATATCATTATTACATTGACCTTGGTTTTTCTGAATGGATTTTTTGTGGCGGCAGAGTTTGCCATAGTCAAAGTCAGGGCATCACAAATAGAACTGAAGGCACAAAGCGGTAATAAATCAGCTATTCTTTCATCACATATTGTTTCTCATTTGGACGGTTATCTTGCTGCGACTCAATTAGGTATCACGCTTGCCAGTCTTGGTTTGGGATGGGTAGGAGAGCCTGTTGTATCAGTGATTATCATAGATTTATTTGATATAGTAGGTTTAGAAATGGGCGCAGAGTTGGCCCATAAAATCGCACTTCCTATTTCATTTGCCATCATCACGGTATTGCATATTGTATTTGGAGAGCTAGCACCTAAGTCTATGGCTATTCAAAAACCTGAAACAACTACTTTGTTTATAGCTTATCCGCTCAATTTGTTTTACTACATTTTTAAACCATTTATTTGGGTTTTGAACGGTTTTGCCAATGTCATTTTAAAAGCCTTCGGAATTCATGCGGTACATGGCGCTGACATCCACAGTTCAGATGAATTGAAATACCTAGTCCAACAAAGTGGGGAAAGCGGTACAATCGTCAATACAGATTATGAAATCATCAAAAATGCCTTTGATTTTGCGGATAGAACTGTCAAACAAGTGATGGTGCCACGTAATCAAGTAGTTGCCATTGATATATCATCTTTTAATGCTCAAATGATTGATAAGATATTAGAGGAAGGTTATTCTAGGATACCTTGTTATGAAAATAATATAGATAATATCATAGGTCTCATCTATGTCAAAGATTTGTTAGCGGGCCTGAATAAAGGAGTGACCACTAATCTTAAAGACATCATCAGACCTGTCATCATCACTACCGAAGGACGTAAAATAGGAGGTTTATTAAAGGAATTCCAGCAGAAACATATCCAAATGGCTATCGTCGTGGATGAGTTTGGTGGTTTTGATGGCATTGCTACGATGGAAGATATCTTAGAAGAACTTGTCGGCGAAATCCAAGATGAATATGATAATGAAATCCCAGTAGTAGAAAAAATAAATGATTCTACCTTTAATATCATTGCGACATCGGCAATTAATGATATCAATGCATTCCTTCCATTTGCACTTGAACCCACTGGCGATGTGAATACACTTGCAGGGATTTTGATTTATAAATTGGGTAGAATTCCTGCCATGAATGAAAAAGGAAGGTTGGATGAATATGAATTTACAGTCATGAAACGTATCAAAAATACCATCACTTTGGTGCAGCTCAGAGTAGTTTCAGAATAAATATGTAGATACTGTGCCCACTCCGAAAACATAGATCGGGTAATAATCAGCCGTTTTTTAGCCTAACCCTAAAGGGAAACGTATGATTATCAATGTACTCGGGATTAGCATGTACCTTTTGTTTCAACTATGGCTTTTTCGGAAATAACTTAAAGAGTAGTTTTTTTACTTCTTCTCCCAAAAGACTAATTTGTCTCCAAAATGCGATGAAACTTTTTGGTAGCTAGGAGGTACTTCCTTCCGAAAACTAAAGTAAGTCGCTAGTTTAGTTCCACTAGGTTTTTGGTCAAGTTGGTCTTCCACATAAGCTGAATAATGGTCATAAAGTGCTCTGTTTAATGGTATTTCGTCATTAATTCTGTCCATGACACTGATGTTTTCTTGAAATGGATTGAAAATGTAGAACGCATCATATGCTTCAAAACTGATGTCCATGATATTGGCGTGGACAAAATGGATGTTTTGTAGGCCACTTTCTATCGCCATTTTTTCTGCTTCGTCATGAAATGTTTTTCGTAGTTCTACACCTGTGAAAAATCCATTAGTAGTCATAGCTCCGATGAAACAAAACTTGCCACTGCCTGAGCCAATATCGAGTATGCGTGTGGTATTGTTATTGGCTAAATATTTACTCGCTAATTTTGCAACTTCTAAAGGGGTAAAATGTATTTCGGATACAAAACGTATTTTGGGTTTAAATACTTTGTCAAATTCTTTATCAGAAAATTCATCTTTCGTTAGCAATTGAGATATTTTCACCTGCTAATTATGGATGTTAGTAAAAAACAGAAATACTCAGCAATCAAGATTAAGATTTTGATGCATTATCTAATAAACCAGCTATTTCTTTTGAAGAAGGTCTTGGTGCGTTGGCATCAATGATTTTACCATCTTTACCTATGACTATAAATCTTGGTATTCCACTGATTCGGTAATCAGATACAAGTGAAGAAGCCCAATCTCCTTCTGCAAATAATTGCACACCTTTCATGTTTTTGGCTTTCACCATTTTTTCCCATGCTGCCTTATCTTGGTCTATGGAAATACTTACGAAAGTGATATCATTATTTGATTTATTTTCTTCTTGTAACTTTTCTAGGGCGGGCAATTCTCTCAGACATGGTCCACACCAAGTAGCCCACACATCGATATATACAACTTTTCCAGCTAGACTTTCGAGGCTTACTGATCTTCCATTGATGTCTTTATAATCAAATTTTGGCGCAGGCTGACCTACTATGAGGTGCTGCCATTGTTGGTATTGATTATTGATGTCTTCTAGAAATGTTGGATTTGTCTGAGCCGTACGATATTTATCTATGACCAATGAAGTTTCATTGATAGAAGTACTAAGAGTATTTTTTAGCAAGTTGTAATAAAGGACTTCTTTAACTTTTTGGGATTTAAATAGGGTCTTTATATTGTTGAATTTATTGGTAACCAAAGCTGTTTTTGCTGCTGTCGTATCCGCTTTTGTATTGAAATCAAGGTACAAACTAATGAATGGTATATAGGAAGGTACTAGTAAGTTCGCTTCGGAGTCTATGTCTAAGTTTTGAAAAAAACTGTCATAAGTATCACTTAAGTTTAATGTACTGTCAGGCATGATGTAGGTGTAGTACTCTGGATAAGTCATTTTTAGATTTGCAGCATCATAAGATAATTCTGCGGACATGAGTTCTGCAAAATCTTCTTCGAAAGCACCATTTTTCTTTTGATATTCTTGTTGATCTTCGACAAAAACATTGAGTCTGTCTTCAACAGCTTTTAGGAAATCTGTTTCGTTTTTAGAGAAAAAAGCATACATATCTTGTGGCTCACTTACTAGCTGTAAGTTGTGGTAATGTATCAAATAGTTGTTTTCCAACTCATGGCTTCCAGAAAATTTTGTTGCAGCATCCAATGTTCTATAGTCGCCTATGACGCTGATACGATCGCCAGGTACGATGTATAAAGATACGCTTTGGTCACCATGAAGTAAGGTATAGATGCCGCTTCTGTCTAATTCTGCTTGGATAAAAAACTTGCCTTCTTGGGTGATACTTGCTTTGATATCTTCTGTTCCACGTAATATGATCACAGGCGCAACTGCTGAGGTAATAGTGCCTTCTATGGTTGTGGTGGTAGGTTTGTAAGTCC
The DNA here is from genome assembly GCA_035299145.1 of Saprospiraceae bacterium. Lineage (GTDB taxonomy): Bacteria > Bacteroidota > Bacteroidia > Chitinophagales > Saprospiraceae > OLB9. The sequence goes on along the minus strand of DATGWZ010000010.1, from coordinate 400,131 downwards.
TACTTTTTTCTTTACAACTTTCGAAAAAAAGCAATAAAGTCGAAGTCAATAATAACAAATGTAAATATCTACTCATGATGAGATGGTATTTTGATTGGGATATGATAATGGCAAAATTAAAACCATTCCATCGATTATTGGCAGTTTTTATGTTATTAAACGAGTGAATAGCCCTTATTTAACAAAGATTAACAAGATTGGGGTTAATATCCTTTCGCCATCATCAATGCTACTAGTCCAGCAGTCTCTGTACGCAATCTAGAATCACCCAAAGACACAGCTTTGAAACCATTTTCTAGGGCCATTTCGATTTCTTGGTGGGTAAAATCTCCTTCAGGTCCGATCAAAACGATAGCATCTTTGGACTTATCCATACTAGCATGTAAACTCAAAGTGGGGCCGTCACAGTGGGCTATAAATTTCTGATCTATATCTTTTGTTTTTGCCAAAAGTAGTTTAGTACTTTCATAATAATTCAATGTTGGCAGATGTACATTAAGCGATTGTTTCATAGCTGATACCATTATTTTATGGATTCTACTGTGGTTAAAAGACTTTTTTTCTGTCCTTTGCGCATTAAAAACAATGATTTCGCTGATACTTATTTCTACTGCTTTCTCAACAAACCACTCTAACCTTGATGCATTTTTGGTAGGAGAGATTGCAATGATAATATTTGGGTGTGGTGTAGGTTTTGTATCTGTACTCAAAATATTGCATACGGTTTCCGATTTAGCAATATTTGAAATTCTAGCGGTGTAAATATGACCATTGCCGTCAGTTATAAAGATATCGTCACCCACTTGTTTACGTAGTACTTTCGTACAATGTTGGTGTTCATCTTCGGTAAGTCTAAGCTGATTTTCGGAGACTAGATTTGTATAAAAAAGAAACATTCCAATAAAATTTTTCATAAAGCTAAGGAATATTTTACAATGAATGGCCCCATTGTTTAATATTAAAGTAAATTTGCACTCCGATTTTTAAACAATATCAAAATTTTGTTCGTTTAAATCATTCGTATTAAATCATTTGTGAAATAAAATTCCTATAATGGATAAAGTCAGTTTAGCATTACAACTTATATTAAGTCTCTCGATTCTTGTGGTTTTGCACGAAATGGGTCACTATTTACCAGCAAAATGGTTCAAGACAAGGGTAGAGAAATTCTACTTGTTTTTTGACCCGTATTTTTCCTTATTCAAAAAACAAATAGGTGACACAGAGTGGGGCATAGGTTGGGTACCTTTCGGTGGATATGTCAAAATCTCGGGTATGATCGACGAAAGCATGGACAAAGAGCAAATGAAATTACCACCACAACCATGGGAATTCAGATCTAAAAAAGCATGGCAGAGATTAATCATCATGATAGGTGGTGTCACTGTCAATTTTATATTGGGTATACTGATTTTTGCTGGTATCATCTTTTATTGGGGAGAATCTTATATAAAAACGGCAGACGCTAAGTTCGGTCTAGCTGTCGATTCTCTAGGTATGGAGTTAGGTCTTCAAGATGGTGATAGAGTCATATCAGCGGGTGGTGTCGCTATCGAAAAATTTAATCCAAGATTAGTCTCTAAGGAAATCATCATCAATGAAGCCAAAGAAATCGTCATTGAGCGTGATGGTAAGGAAATGACCCTACCTGTACCCGCGGACTTGTCTGCCAAAATTACCAAATACGACAACAAAGGCAAAGAACTTTATTACTTGAGAGTACCATTTGGTATAGATTCGGTAGAAGCTGTAGGTAACGCCGCAAAGTCGGGTATCACAAAAGATATGAATATCATCAATGTCAATGGAAATGATTTCGAGTACCAACACGAGCTTAGAAAGTTATTGGTTCCACTCAGAAATGGTATAGCAAAAATGACATTGACCACAGCCACAGATACTATTCAGAAATATGTAGCGGTATCTCACAAAGCAACCATAGGTATCAGAATGCAGGCTGCGGAAAAGTTTATCACGCCATCCATAGAAAAATTTGGTTTGATGACTTCTTTTTCAAAAGGAGCTAGCCGAGCGGTCAATTTCTTGGGAGACCAATTGAAAGCTTTTGGACAGATATTTTCAGGAAAAATGAAAGCGACGGAATCACTTGGTAGTGTGTTTTCTATGGCAGCAATGTTTGATCCTGAATGGGATTGGGGCGTATTCTGGGCGATGACAGGAAGTTTGTCTATCTTATTGGCATTCTTTAACTTATTGCCTATACCTGCGTTAGATGGTGGATATGTAGTATTTCTGATATGGGAAGTGATCACAGGCAAAGTTCCGTCTGACAAATTTATGGAAGTGGTCAATTATATAGGATTTATCTTATTGATGTGTTTGATGGTGTTTGCTTTGGGCTTAGATATATTAAGATGGTTTTAATAGTTGGTGGCCATGTCTGAGTTGAATTATTTTGAGCTTTTTGATCTAGCAGTTTCCTTCCAATTGGATGAGCAAGCACTTAAGACCAAGTATTATAAACTGAGTCGTAAGTGGCACCCTGACTTTTTTACCCAAGAGTCAGTAGAGCGACAAGCAGAAGTAGCCGTTATGTCTGAGAAGATCAATCAAGCTTACAAAGTATTATCAGACAGAGAAAGTAGATTTAAATATATCTTAGAGCTTCACGGCAAAATAGGTGGACCTGACAATCAAGTGATACCTGCTGATTTCCTTATGAAAATGATGGATATCAATGAGACGATCATGGACCTACAGTTAGATTTTGATCAGCAAAGGTATGATATGGTGCTAAGTGATATACAAACATTTGAAAATGAACTCAATAGTGGTGTATCGTCAGATGTGGATCGATATGATGGAGGCGATAAGCGTGATGAAGTCTTAGATAAAATAAAAGATTATTATTTAAAATCAAAATATCTTTTGCGTATTAAAGAAAATATTTCTACCTTTGCGCACGCTTTGAAATAGAGATATTAATCAAAGAGATTTCTGCCGAAGTGGTGGAATTGGTAGACACGCTGGACTCAAAATCCAGTGCTAGCAATAGTGTGTGGGTTCGAGTCCCACCTTCGGTACCAGTAGAAATTAAATAACCGTTGTACATTCAGTTGTGCAGCGGTTTTTTTGTTTTATATGGATGGTTGTAATTGGAATGGATGTTGTCAAGGATTACTTCAAGTATTTTAGGAAAAGGCTATCTAAAAAAAATCTTTGGAATTAAGTCTAAGTTACTTATCTTTGTAAATATTATTTAAATAGCATATTTAAGTCTAAAAGCAATATTTGGCACTTTTTTCATTGTCTTAGCGTTTAAGTAAAATAGTAAATTGACTTGTAATGATAGATGTAGAGCTAAAAAATCGGGTAAAAGAAAAAATAGACACTATAGAAGAATCTTATCTTCTAGAAGAAATATTAAACCTAATTGATATAGAGAAGTCTGCAAAAGATGTTTTCATTATACCTGAATCACATAAAAAGGAGTTGGAAATAAGTCTAAACCAAAAAGATAGTGGTTTAGTTTTTTCAAATGAAATTGTAAACAAAAGGATTGCTAAATGGCTCTTAAGTTAGAATGGACGGAAAGGGCAATTGAACATATTGTAGAAATACTAGAATATTGGGAAAAAAGAAATGGATCAAAAACTTACTCTATAAAATTGTATAGTTGGATGGAGACGACCTTAGCGATGCTCACTAAACACCCTGAATCAGGCAGAATTACTGATAATAAAAGATTGTTTAAGAAAATTGTCAAGGATTATTTTATTTACTATACTTTTGATACAGAAATTCTTACTGTCATAGGTATTATAGATATGCGAAGGGATCCAGATTTTATACAGAAAATTGAGAATGAATCAAAATAATTTACCAAACTTTGGTCAAAATAACTTATCTTTGTATTTGTTGGAATTAGCATATTAAAGGATCAAATGGAGTCTTGGTGCTTTTTTTCAAGCCCTGGCGTTTAATGAAATATTCACATCAAAATATTAGAAATAAACTTTCATACTTTATGTATCTAAGTATATTTATTAAATATCCAAGTGCATACATTCGGTATTCAAATGAAAATATTAAAGATCCAACTGCATATTCTAAACATCCACAAGGATAGTTTAGGTATTCACATGAATACTTTCTGAATCTACATAATTACTTTCTATATCCAAATGAATATTTTCTGAATCCACATGGATGCAGAAAATATTTACATGAATTTATAATGTATCTACCTGGATTAAGATGTTTTACTTTAAGGTTACAAGATAACCTTCAAATTTTACAAAGGAACACGCAAAGGTTTCTTTGTAACACTTATGTTGTACAAACTAATACTCATACATTTCTTTGCAACACTTAAAACAAATTAACGAACACTTAAACGTTGCTTTGAAACATGAAAGCATCAATTAATAACATCTAAGTGAATCTTAAGAACACTGAAGTGTTGCAAAGAAACGCTAACTGATTACAAAGTAATGGGATGGCGTTACTAGGTAATCGAGACATCTTTCAGTGACTATATCACATATATACCAGTTGTAGATGGATGGAGAAGGAATATGTAGTTCATTAATTATTTGTATTAGAAAGGTTTTGGGAAAAGGTAAGTTTTTCGTAGGTTTGTTGTGGAAATAAGTTAGTTACTTGCAAGCAGAAATATAATATAATGAACACGAACGAATTCAATCTTGAAAAAGGATTTGATGCATCAATAAAGTATGACTGGCTTGTGGGAGAAATTAGCTGGCAGCGCCATAAACACAAGGCCATAAGTAATCATTTTTGGCGAAATTGAGCTAATTAAGAAAAATATGAAACATCAATTTGAATTTTATCAACTTTTCATAATATGAAAACGTATATAACAGATGATAACGGTAATATCAAAATCAAAAACTTGATAACGCTATTAGTTGGAATGTCTTTAACAAGTTACATTACAAGCTTCAGTTGGCTCAATAACAACAATCACAAATCCATAATTAAGTATGTTGAAGAAATGAATAAAGTCTGTCCAATTGAACTCTCTACAAATTTGTATATAGATAGTGTGACTTACGATGGCATTTCGGAAATTACGCAATATTTTTCTGCAAGATTAGTTGATATGAATCAAACTGAATTTGAAGAATTTAAATTAGTCTGTAGAAAAAACATGTTGCAAGAAATACAGAGCAACAATAAACTTCAAAAATTTATAAGCGAGAAAGATATAATTCTAAAGCGAAAACTACTCAATCTAAATAATGAATCTCAAAAATTTGAAATCATAATCGATAAAAAAAGTTTAAACAAAATTGACGATCACTAACACTAAAGGCTGGAAGTTGTATTAAAAACCGTCGGCCGTCAAGCTGTCTTAAGCACGCACATTATAAATCATTCATTGTCGTAAAAAAAGAAAAATGAAACCTAATCAAATAGCACAACTAGGTCTAAAAAGGATGCATATTATAGTGGTCAACAAAAAAAATCAAAAGTCAGATAATTTTATCATCCCAGATCTCAAGGTAGAAGCAGTAAATAATGCGATCAAAAATACAAATTTGCTACAAATACTAGATAAATATGTTAACGAGAATCACTAGGCCATAAAACATTATCGAATAGGACTCAGCCCTTTCGGGACCTGCATCTTAAATACCATTTGTTGTGAGAAATTTTAAAAAATGCATATTAACAAGTTTCTACTTTTTTGTATTTTTCTTAGTCTGTTCAAATCATTCAGTTTTGTTTATGGACAAGATACCATTAGATTAGAGAAAAAACCTAAAATTATATTGCATAGTTGGTATCCAGAATTCAAGGAATTTCCTGAACTTAAAATTGGTATGAGTAAAGTACTTTTTACAAAAATTCCTGTGTTTGAAAAATTAAATATTCGTTATAATGACATTAATTTAGAAACTTCAAACAATCAAGTAAAGATTGAAGAAACGGAAAAAACAAATCAATATATAGTTACCGTTAATTCGACTGATGAGAAACATGTCGGATTTGAGCTATGGTTAGATTTGGAATGTAATGTTATACTGATTAAACAAAAAGGCAGATGGAAAAATATAAGAGAATTATTTCCAACTAAAGAAAACAGGATATTAATTGATACAATTAAGTTAGAACTTGTAAAATAGACTTTGAATGTTTTCTATTCCTTTATACATACTACCTGAAAGATTGATTAAGCAGAAAATGATTGAATAAATCCTTTCACTTACATTTTCTATGATTAGTTTGGAAAGATCGAAAGTGTATTGTAGGTTTGTTGTGGAAATAAGTAAATTATGTATCATAAAAATTAAAAAAATGAAAACAAAAAAAGTCAAGTATCTAGTTCTTTTTATGGTTACAGGTGTTTTTCAATCACTTTATTCCCAAAATAATAAAAAATTTAGCCTAACCATAGAGTATGTCCCTAATTACTCAAGGTTAACTAATGAAGTTATTAATGAAAGATTCAAACTTAGTCACAACGCTTTGCTAAGAATTAGTTATCATACCAAAGGAAAAATTAAACCAACAATTGGCTTAGGATTCTTAAATACAGGTGAGCTAGAAAGGTCAGATATTGGCGGTCAATTGGGAATTGAATCCATAAAGTTCATACACAATTACAATTATTTATATGTACCTATTGGAGCAAAAATAAATTTTGGTCAATTATTTTTTCATCCAGAAATAGGGCTTGGAGTCAATACATCAAATAAGACCAATCAAATTACTGAGTTTACAAATGGTGATACTGAAAAAGAAACGATAGATGAACAACTTATTTCAGAAGAAGTCAATAATTTGAGCATTCCAATTTCATTATCAGTAGGAACGGATTTCAAGATCGCAAGTAAATCTTTCTCAACAGGAATTAAAGGATATTATGGATTAAATCAAGTAGTTAAAGATGTACCAAGAGATAATCATTATTTTGGTATTGGATTAATAATAGCAATAAACCTTTAAGTGAATGTGCAACATAAGAGTAGATTAGTAGTAATATCTCCTTAGCAGTCCTTACTTTTGTCATTGCTGATAGGTGTCATTAAACGAATAATAAAAGTGTAGATATTTTATTTTGCAAAAAAAGTCAATAGTTGATTACATTCCACTCGTAGGCATCATTATTTTTGTAGCCCTATATATGTATGCTTCTATGCTTTATCCGGGTGGCTCACAGGCTGATCTTCAGTCAGTAGGATACGATTGGATACATAATTATTGGTGTAACCTGATGAATGATCAAGCCATGAATGGGCAGCCAAATCCTGCCAAACCTTTTGCAGTAGTTGCGATGGTCATTTTGTGTATAAGTTTGTTGGTGTTTTTTATGCAGTTTGCTTTAGTTTTTGAAGGTGGTAAGATTTGGGGACATATCATAAAATGGAATGCTATACTGTCCATGTCATTTGCAATGTTGATGTTTACTGCCTATCATGATGTTATGACGATGTTGTCCAGTATATTCGGATTATTTGTGGTGATAGGTATCATTAGAGCAGTATATAGAAGCAACTTGATAATTTATAAAATAGGTGGGTTCTTGTGTATATTGCTTTTAAGTATCAATAACTATATCTACTATTCTCTTAATGGTATTGGCGTTTTACCATTGGTACAGAAAATAACTTTTGTGGTTGTTCTAATATGGATACTTGGTTTGAATTTTGAGATGGTAGAGATGAAAAGAAATAAAAATATCGGTTGAAAAGAACAAGTCTTATTTGATATATTTGACAATTTTTTAAACCAATACATATATAAATACAATGTATTCTCAAAACCTTATTTCCATTCGACTAGTTATTAACTATGGCATTGTGTATGTGCCATTTTAAATCACTATTCCCTTGGAAACAGAAAAATATGATGTCGTTATTATCGGGGCAGGTCCTATAGGTCTAGCATGTGGTATCGAAGCGCAAAAAGCAGGATTAACTTATGTCATCATTGAAAAAGGATGTCTGGTGAATTCTATCTACCATTATCCTAGTAATATGACTTTTTTTTCTACTTCTGACAAACTAGAAATCGGTGATGTCCCTTTTATTTCACACCAACCAAAACCTAATCGCCAAGAGGCACTCGAGTATTATAGAAGGGTCTGTAGTAGCTGGAAATTACATGTGCGTTTGTACGAAAAAGTGACTAAGATAAATCCAAATGATCATGGACATCAAATCATCACAGAAAAGACAACGTATCAAGCAAAGTCATTGGTATTGGCTTTGGGATTTTATGATCGCCCATTTTTACTAAATATTCCTGGAGAATCATTACCAAAAGTAAAACATTATTATGATGAGCCACACCCATATTTCGGTCAGCATATTGTAGTTGTTGGCGCAGCAAACTCGGCGGTAGACGTAGCACTCGAGACATGGCGAAAAGGAGCTTTTGTCACTATGGTCATACGGGAATCAGAGATCAGACCATCTGTCAAATATTGGTCTAGACCTGATATTATCAATCGTATCGCTGATGGATCTATCAAAGCATATTTTAATGCTACATTGAAAGAAATCACCCAAGACGAGGTAGAAATTCAGACTTTAGATGGCCCTATTAAGCTTAAAAATGATTTTGTACTAGCTATGACAGGTTATCAACCACCATTTGAATTTATGGAGTCCATAGGCATCACATTTAATGATGATGAATATCGTACACCTGTCTACAATGAAGAAACGATGGAAAGCAATGTCCCTAATCTTTACCTAGCTGGCGTGGTATGTGGTGGATTAAAAACCAATAAATGGTTTATAGAAAACTCTAGGGTTCATGCTGCGTTGATTATTGGTCACCTTAAACATAAATTACAATAAGGAAGTCATCAAATCAAAACATAAAAAAATCCCTGAATGCCTTTTGGACATTCGGGGATTTTTTATTTATAATTATCTAAGATAAATTTCTTACATGCCCGCTTTAGAAGCAAAATTCTTATTCACTTCAGCTACTATGGCTTCTGTTGCATTTACTAACTGATCTTCAGTCAAAGTAGAAACATTAAAAGCTAGCATAAATAAATAGTCATTATTTAGATTCCAATATGCTTTACCTTGCTCAAAAGAATAAGCTCCGACAGTATTTCCTGATTTAAATTTTTTGAATATCGATGGATTATCACTACCCATTACTGTCTCACCATCTGTCAACTTAGAAGATACAAATTTAGAAATATACTCAGGATATTCGCTATAAACTGGATTTGTCAATATTTGAATCAAGATACCTGCGTTTGGTGTAGCAGGGTCGTCCCATTTAAAGAAACATGATCTTGTGGTAAGGTTACCTGGATCATCAGCTTCTTTGATATTTACGGAAGCACCTGCTATGCTTAATATTTTTTGAATTTCAGCTTCGCCGATCATCTCACATGCAGAAGGGATTTTAAGATCTTTGGGATCTTTGGCAGGCACGGTCACAGGTTTCATGGTCATATCGGCAGGGCTGACAGAATTGTTACCATTGTCATTTTTACAACCGAAGACTGCAACTAAAAGTAAGATAAAAGCTACATTTCTCATATTATAATGTATTAAAGGTCAATGAATTTATAAATAACTAGCAAACTCGATTAACCATGTTGTGAATAGAATGATTAAATTTTAATGCAAAAGTAATAATAAATTACATTTTAGTATAATATGTAATGAAAAAACGATAGATTTTTTAAACATTACTATCTTTTTAGAAAAAAAAAACTTCTCTAGTTAAATGTTTGTAGCAGGTTTGCCTTTTATAGTTTTTAAAATCACCAAAACGAGCATATATAATATGAATGCCGCAGTACCACCAGCAAATCCCATGATGAACTCTCTTACTATACCAGGCCATGTAGGTAACGCATGATGTGCGAAGTCAATGTAGTGTACAAATATCCCACCAGCCACCATCAGCAAAGCGATAGTCCCGACTACAGCCAAAATCCTAATAATAATAGGTAACATCTTTATAAGCAAATTACCTAAATGCAATAAAATTGAATTTTTGCCTTTAGATTTTGAAATTAACATCAATCCAAAATCATCCATTCTGACTATCATTGCCACAAGGCCATAAACACCGACCGTAGCGAGCAAAGCGACAAACGTCACTGTCATAATCTGAATACCTAATGACTTATCTAGTACCGTTCCCAATGCAATGATCACGATCTCTACAGAAAGGATAAAATCAGTGGTAATGGCAGATTTTATTTTTTCTTTTTCTTTCTCATCAAGATCGTCATCTTCTTCGGTATTCACTGGTGGAACGTGAGTTTCATCAGCCTTTTCTACTTCTTTATGAAAAATGTACTCATATATCTTATGAACACCTTCATATGCAAGATAGAAACCACCTAGGATCAGGATATATTCTATCAGCACAGGTAAAAAGTAACTTAATAAAAAGACAACAGGCAAAATGATTAATTTATTGATAAACGATCCTTTTGTAATAGCCCACAAAACTGGAAGTTCTCTTGATGACACGAATCCAGTTGCTTTTTCTGCATTGACCGCAAGATCATCCCCTAATATACCAGCTGTTTTTTTGGTAGCTATTTTACTCATCATAGCTACATCATCCATCAATGCAGCCACATCGTCTAGTATCGCAAATATTCCTGATGCCATGTTTTAATGTTTGGACAAAAATTACGCCGTTTATTAATACCTTAAAGGAACTGTTTAATATCTAAAGAACGATTAGTCTTCCAAAATTTCAGGTGCCATACCCATACTACTAAATCCACCATCATGGAATAAATTCTGCATGGTCACGTATCTTGTAAGGTCAGAGAATAAGCTCACACAATAATCTGCACACGCGTCAGCGCTTGCATTTCCAAGTGGTGACATTTTATCTGCATATCCGAAGAAATCGCTGAATCCCTTCACACCTGATCCCGCAGTTGTTACGGTAGGAGATTGTGAGATGGTATTGACACGTACATTTGCTTTTTTAGCATAATGATAGCCAAAACTTCTTGCAAAACTCTCCAATAAAGCTTTAGATTCTGCCATCTCACTATAGTCAGGGAAGGTTCGTTGAGCTGCAATATATGTCAATCCTACCACAGATCCCCATTGATTGATAGCGTCCTGTTTGAATGCTGTCTTAAGGACTTTATGAAATGATATTGCCGATACATCGAAGGTTGTTTTCATCCATTCGTAGTTCAAGTCTGTATAATCTTTTTTCTTTCTCACATTGACAGACATGCCTATCGAATGTAATATAAAATCTAGCTTACCGCCAAGGATTTCTTGAGATTTGGTCATTAGGTTTTCTAAGTCTTCAATACTTGTGGCATCAGCAGGTATGATTTCGCAATTGAGCTTGGTGGCTAGTTCATTAATTTCACCCAAACGCATAGCTACAGGTGCATTTGTGAGCACTATTTGAGCGCCTTCTTCTACACATCTTTCTGCTACCTTCCATGCAATTGATTTTTGATCCAATGCACCAAATATGATTCCTTTTTTACCTTGTAATAGACCGTGTCCCATTTTTTGAATATTTTACTTGGGCGCAAAGATAAATAATTAAATATAATATCTAGTATGACTTTCATTTGATGGACACAAAATCCATGGAATTTCGGATGTTATAGTTTTAATAATAATTGGTTCTTATGGATAAGCGCAGTGTCTCTACAAAGTTTTTGTTTGTTTAGATGTCTTGTCACCTTCACTAATACACTCATTCATTCCCTACTTCTTGCCTTCCTTACTACTTATTGAATATTTCCGAAAGTCTAAAAGTAATACCATGTGTCCTGAATCCTGACTTATCAAAAGCCCATGTATAATCCACATCGAAAATCGGTACGGGGCCGATTCTAAAGTTTTCTAAACCAACTGCCAATTCTATGTACTCGCCATTTGTGGGTTCGTACATGGCAGATGCGGCTACAATCATCTTTAAACTTGTCTTATTGAGTAATGGGATTTTATCAATGATGTATCCATTAAAGTGGTGACGGAAATTTACCAAACCATAATATCTATTGGAACTATAGCTATAATATGGCATAAGGTTAAAGCTCGCTAGGTCGGGTGAAATAGGAATATACGATTCATTTCCTATAGGGTGGAAAAAATCGCCAAAGAAGGAAGGCGACCTACCTAGGAATGTTCCATACTCAACATTATAACTAAAATAACCCAATAATTTAGCCCGCACATACCTGTCTCTGAGTCTGAACGAAAGTTTATTAAATGAAGTGGCGTTATCATCTAAAGCCATACCCATGGTGTAATCAATTTCGATATTTGGCCAGTCGGAGACATCTCTGACTTTGACATTTGGATAACTGCTATATCTCTGAAAAGGTCGCAATAATAAGTTCAGGTGATTTCGTATGTATTTATTTTCTGCATAATACTCAGGCCCGAAATCTGCTCTCGGAATATTTTCTTCATAGGCTAAGTCTTTTTTCCTAAAACTGTAATTCGTTGTATTTACCAATGGTTTTCTGTGTGCATATTCTGTTGAAAAATCGATGTAAATACCATTTGATATTTCTTGACGATATCCGACTTTGACGAAATTATTTTGAAATAGACGTATGCCATTTAACTTGTACATTAATGATCTCCAAGTATTATTTCTTTCTGTAATTGGTTCATTATCATCAAATTGTTGATTTCTTCTGCCTCCTGATACATGGAGATGACCAAGAGTCGGATTGTCAAATCTGTATTCCATCTCTAGCCAAGGTTTCAGTATCTTATCTGAAAAACCGTATTCTATATTTGGGGAAATAGACAAATTGCGATATGTGGAATCCGACCATTGCCACTTGGCCGCAAGATTCAGTTTATATCCTTCTACAGCATTAAATCGGATACTTGAGATGGGACTAGGAAATGAAACAGATCGATTTTCGTATGAATTATTCCAAGTGTAACCCATCAGTAAGTTCAGGAATTTGAATTTGTTGCCGACTCTATCTACAGAATCCATATAAGACTTTGAATTCCATATTCTACTCAATGAGTCCTTCCTAATGTAATCTCTTTCTTCTTCCATGGTGAGTGGAATAGGTCGTTCAGACTTCCAGAAAGCAGTATCTTTATTAAGCGCTGACTGCTCTACTCTGAATTTTTCATTATTGACAAATATATTTGAAAGGTCTTTTTCTATTTCATATTTCGAAAAAATATAAGAAAAAACACCACCCATTTTAAATCCAAATACGCCTGCTTTAAAATCTATTACCTGACTAAATAGTCGCCAGGTGTCAGGTTTTTTGACAGGTACAAAAATCTGTCTAAGGTTAATTGTGTCAAGGAAACTACTCTTTAGTGAGTTGCCATAAAACTGCACGTCAAGACTTTGGATATTCCATAAATTTTCTACAATGTAGATGTGCCCACGCAGTAATGGAGCATTATTTGACTTCGGTATGACTTTTATTTTATTGATCGTCAGCCCATCACTATCGATGGTTGTTTTTTCGAGTATATAATTGTAGTGAGACAGTGCATTGTCAGCAATAGGCGAGACGATTGATCTGCCAAAACTCATGTACTCATCATACATATCAAACGAAAACATTGAAAATTGATTGGCCGTAAAAAGTGAGTTTTCTCCTGATGTCACGGATGAAAGCATGACTTCCTTTGTCTTATTAGGCTTTGTAAAATAGTATTTTGATTTGGACTCCGAAAGATAAATGATGCCTTGTCTCGATGTATCTAGTACGCCTCCCATATCTCCTATATCTTGACCGAAAACAGCTTCAGGTGCGTCTGTTATCTTGACTGACCCTTTTACATAAAGATCAGCTTCAAAACTATTTACTTGATTTTTATAGTAGCTTCTTTTCTGGATGGCTTTTCGTATGATGGCATAAGCCGGATCTTCTCGATTGGCAGATATGGTGAGTTCTGTTACAATATTATCATCAGGTTCGAGCGCGATATTGTGTTTTTGTTTTTTACCGGTATAAGTGATTTTTAAGGATTGTTTTTTATATCCGACGTATTGGAAAATCAAATTGTAAGTCCCATTTTCTTCTAGTGCTAATTCATAAAATCCCTCTACATTACTCACAGTTCCAGTAGATGTATTTTCTATGTAAATGGTAGCATAGGGTAGGGTGTCACCAATAGAACTTGTGATATGGCCTACGATCTGACCATAACTATTTACACCACAAATGATAAAAATAATAAAGTACAGAAATCTAATCATGGTTGATCATTGTTGTTTTATGGTTATGTCAATCTCTGAAAACACTTCATTGGATTAGGTTACAAACCAAATTTTCAAAAAAGTAATATGACAATATAACGTCTTAAAAGTTTGAAATGTATTTTGACTATTGAAATATTTATTCAGATGAATGTTTCTCAAAAAAATCTACTATCTGCTTTTCATTCCAATAATACTGTGTCCCAAAGGTAGTAAATCCTACGTGACCACCATATTTTGGTGTCAATAAATATAAGTTGGGATTGTTTTTGGCACTTTCATATGGAAAAGACGCTTCGGAAAGGAAACTATCATCAAGTGCATTTATCATCAAAGCAGGAATCGATATGTTTTTTAAAAAAGGCAAAGAACTACATTGTAGGTAATAATCTTTGGCATCTTTAAATCCATGGAGTGATGATGTGTAATATTCATCAAAATCCCACAAAGTCTTCAATTTTTTCAAATTGGAAAGGTCTACTAAATCTGGAAAGCGTTTATTTTTTTCTATCAATTTTAATTTAAGTGTTTCTAAAAATCTTTTTTCATATAAATGATTTTGACCTTCCATGATTCTTACACTGCCACCTTCTAGATCGCATGGAACAGATGTGCCTGCTACAGCAATGATTTTTGGCGAAAGTGTATATTTTTTATCACCTAAATATTTCATAGTGACATTACCTCCCAAGCTGAAACCAGAGATGGCTATTTCATCGTATTCGCTTTCGATTTGGGTGATAAAATGATGTAAGTCTTCTGTAAACCCACTATGGTACATCTTGAGTTGTTTGTTCATTTCGCCACTGCAAGACCTGAAGTTTAAGGCTGCAACATCCCATTGATGATCTAGTAAAGCCTTTGTGGTTCCCACGATATATTGTGAGTTTGATGAGCCTTCTAGACCATGTAATAATATTGCCAATCTCTTGTTTTTTCGTGGTGTCCAGTCTACATCAAAAAAATCATCATCGTCTGTAAAGTATCTTTTTCTTTGGACAAAAAACATCGGTTTCTTCCTAAATAAGTAAGGGTAAAACGTATTCAAATGTCCATTTCTTAAGAAAAGTGGTGGTTTGTAATGGAAGTTATCGATGACTGGCATGATGGCTTATTTTTGTGGGCGAATACCTTCGTAAATTTCAATGACCTTGTCTGGGTAATCGGAGATAATGCCATCCACACCCAGCATTATTATGTTAGTGATATCTTGTTCATCATTTACCGTCCATGGTATTATTTTGATACCATTCTCATGGCAATAATGAACCAATGCTTCATCCACCAATCTGAAATGTGGACTATAAATCGTAGGTTTGTAATCCAATTTTGCCAGTTTTTCTGTGACATTTCCTGTGTCACCTACCAAAAAAGCAGTGGCAATGCTTGCATCCATCTTATGTAGAATGTTGAGTGGTTTTTCATCAAAACATTGTACGTTGCATTTTTCTTTAATCCCTTTAGCAATGATAAGGTCGTATACTAGTTTGGTAAATACTTCGGCTGTCGGATGATATTTATTTTCTTCTTTTTTATCATATTTAATTTCGATATTATAGGATACAGCAGGCAGATTTTTTAAGCTTATGTATTGCTCGACGGTATCAATCAATGCAGATAAAGTAGGTTTGAAGGTTTTGATTTTGGATTGAATTGGAAATTTAGGATTGCCTTTTGATCCTATATCAAACTGTTTGACTTCTTCATAGGTCATTTCGTAAATATTAAAATCCGTTGCATTTTCAGCAGTGATTACTATTCCTTCAGGATGAGTTGTGATCTCATGATTAAATAATGGTTCGTGTGAGACGACTACTTGACTATCTTTGGAAATGACCACGTCTAGTTCAAGGGTAGTGACACCGAGATCGATGGCTTTGATAAATCCTTCAATGGTGTTTTCAGGTAGTAGGCCTCTACAACCTCTATGTCCTTGGATATCTAGATTTTGCACGATTGTATGGTTGTTTTGACATGAAATGATTAATAAACACGCTAAAAAACTTAATAAACCTTTCATTTGAGTATTATTTTAATTGTAGAGAAAGGCAAAATTATAATATTTTATATTAACCACAAGACTCTTAATGTAGACTTAATATTGATTATGTTTATATTTTTTGGAAAACTACTTGACCCTTTTGAGATTTTATCCACTAGTACGGTTGATTTATCCAATCCAGAAAAACAGTATGACATCATAAAATTATGCCCAACGTAAATACCCATTGTTTTCCATCAAGTATGTATCTTGGTTCAAAAAAATAGGTTGAACTTTCTGTAGGTACTTTAAATGATGTGCCAAATGCAATAGAATTATTAGATCCCGTAAAATTAACACCTACAAAAGGGTGAATTAAAAAGTGTTCGCTCAAATTTATTAATCGGTAGTGTAGGTCTAGATCAAAGGATAATGGTGTTTCTTTTCTTAAATAATAAGTTGCATTGCCATTAATATCAAATCTATCAGCTATGCCGATTCCAACTTTAGCCATAACGCCTAAAGCATTTTTTGCACTATTTGAATTATAAGACATACCTCCTCCAAAATATATCTGTGATTTACCTACAAAAGGCATAGTCACACACAAAACAACCGCTAAAACAAGACTTTTAAAATATTTCATACCAATGATTAAATTTCTCGTGCAAGACGGAAATATTGGCAAATATACACTAATTTATCGTTTTTTCCTATTGTGAATAGTAGGCTATTTTGGTTTTTATATTTTATTGAGCATTTACTTATTTCTAAAATTAATTCACTAAGTTTGGATTTTGCAAGAGATAGTGATTGCAAACAAGTTATACGGATTAGATATTTAGTACATTATGTGAATCAGAATTTTGTAGATTTTATCTGCATGATTTAGAACTACCCAATAACTTTAAAAAATCACACCTATGCCAAGTACAAATTGATTATTATCTAGAATCCATCTTGGTTCAGCATAATAAGTATATTGTTCTGTAGGCACTTTTATGGCAAGTCCTAGATTTAGTGAATTATTGGTAATATCAGTTCTGGTAAAATTGATACCTGCAAATGGATTAAGGATAAAGTTTTCATTGAGATTAACTAGATTATAATGTAAATCAAAATCAAAAGCCCATGTCGCTCTACTAGCCAAATAATAGGTGATATTTGTATTTAAATCGAATTTTTCAGAAACGCCCATACCCACTTTTCCTGTTAGACCCAAAGCCTTATAATCCGAATTAGAATTGAATGTCATTCCTCCTCCAAAATAGAATTGTCCATAAGACATTTGGATAGTAATTAAACTTAAGGTAAAGACAAAAATAATATTTTTAAATATACGCATGTTAAAGGGATTGAAAAGTTGATATTCATTAATTCAGTGGACAAATCTAATATAAAAGTTGATAGTAGGTATAGTTTTGACATATAAAAAATCCAAATTTGCTAATATTCTAGATATTTTTGGTCGTTAAAAAGATGTTTATGAGTACAAAAATATCTATTAGTGAAACCTTACTAAAGATAATCTGGTGAAATTTCAATTAGTTTGTAAACTTTTGATGGTTATAATTTAAAATTAGGTGTGTCAAATGTACTTTTGGAATCTTGAAACAATCATTCTAATGGTACTCTTGGCGAGTTGGAATTCAAAATCTAGGTGTTTCTTAAGATGATTTTGATTAACAAACCAGAATATGAAAGTTGCCAAAGATACGATAACAATAATGGTAAACAAATCATTGAAAAGAAATTTGTAACAAGTTTCAAAGTAATTCTAGAACTTTGGACAGATTAGGGTAGAACTGGTTTTTCATTAATTACATATCCTTTATACACACCATCTCCAAATGCTTCTTGGTTTTTAATTTGGATTGCGTTAAATTAAGACTCCTAATACTATAATTAAATTTGCAAGAATGAGCACTTATAGATAAATAATCATTATAATAAAAAACAAATTTTTTAGACAAAAGACCAGAATTTTTCGAAGTTTTGTTTTTTTTTAATTTTTTTTATAAAAAATATCTTCCCAACTTTGTTTTAATATATTTTATATTTACTTAATAAGATTTTTGAACTATGAGTTAAAGTTTTGCCTGAAAAAATATAATTTGCTATTTATGATTTTTACTGTTTTTCTTTTTAAAAGATTAAAAAGAAAGTGAAACAAATAAAGATTCATATAGGCAGCATTTCCATTAAGAAATCGTTAACTTTGTATTAAGTTTTCTTTAATGCATCATTAAAGTTAGCTTTTATTACTTAACGTCAAACAATAAAAGATTTTTTAACCAAACAATTTTTAGTATGAAACGATTTTTGTTTTTAATTTTTGCTTTAGTAGGCACGTTGAGTGCTGGCTATAGTCAAAGGGTGATCTCGGGAACGGTCACAGATGCAGCAGGACAAGCACTCATTGGTGCCAATGTCATTGCTAAAGAGGCAACTGCTATTGGTACAATCACGGATGTGGATGGTAACTTTAGTTTAAAGGTGCCTGCAGAAGTAACCACCTTAGTCATTAGTTATGCAGGGTATGAGACAAAGGAAGTTATCCTAGGATCGTCGAATGCAGTAAATGTAACTTTAAGTGAAGGTCAACTTTTACAAGAGGTAGTGGTCACTGGTTTAGGTATTAAGCGAAATTCACGTGAAGTAGCTTATGCCAATCAAACGGTGAATGCAGAAGAACTCTTAGCCCTTCCTAACAAAAATACGCTTGAAGCACTTAGAGGTAAGGCAGCTGGTGTTAAAATCACAACGGCGTCTGGTTCTGTAGGTGCATCTAGTAGAATAGTATTGAGAGGTGAAAGTTCGCTTACTGGTAACAACAATGCTTTGATCGTTGTAGATGGTATTCCTATCGATAACAATTCTACGAGTGGTGGTAGTGGTACTGCTCAGTCTGGATATGCAGATTACGGTAACAGATTTAATGACATCAATCCAGAAGATATAGAAAGTGTAACTGTTCTTAAAGGACCTGCTGCTACTAGTATTTATGGATCTAGAGGTGCTGCAGGTGTAGTTTTAGTAACTACTAAAAAAGGTGGTGAAGGTTCTAAAACTAACTTTAAAGTAGGTATTAATTCATCATATTCTAGAGAGAAAGCATATGTTTTGTTACAAAGACAAGATAAATTTGGTCAAGGTTATGATAATACACATTTTGATTCAGGTGAAAACTGGTCATGGGGACCTGCTGTGGATGGTGTAGTTAGACCTTGGACATCACCTATTGATATTAATGGTGATGGTGCATTAGAAGCATTGGTAAGACCATATAGTGCTGTGCCTAATCAAATAGAAAATTTCTTTAGAGTAGGAAGTACATTAAATAATAATATCTACATGTCTGGTTCAAAAGACGGATTTAGTTATTATGCTTCATATGGTAATTTAAACCAAGAAGGAATCATGGATGGTACTTCATACAAAAGGAATACTATCAACTTAAAAGCAAGCAGCGTTTTGTCAAAAAGATTAACTGCTGATTTCGGTGTGAATTTCTCAAAATCAACCATTAACACTGCACAAGAAGGTTACCGTCCATTCGATGGTCAAAACGCTTATGCAAATGCTATTCAAGCACCAATAAATATTCCTTACAATGAGTTGAGAGATTATAATAATCCTTACCATGGGTTTAAAGGTTATTATGGTTCGTACAGTACAAATCCATATTATATCCTAAATGAATTTGGTAATCAAGGTAATTTTGATAACTTACTTACGAACGTAGGGCTTAAGTATAATTTATTCAAAAATTTCAACATTTTAGGTAGAGTTGGTATCAATTCCATTAGTGGTTTGACAGAGACTTATGTACCTGTATTTGCGTATGATGACCATATCGTTTGGGTAGATGACTTAGAGCAAACTTCAAGAGGTGGTCGTTTTACTTCAGTGGGTGAATACGGTAAAAACAGTATCAAAAATACTAACACAGATGTAAGCTTAATTGCTAATTATACTAATCAATTAAATGACGATTTTTCATTAGATTTGACTGGTGGTTATAACCTATTCGACAGAAGAACTCAAAGTATTGCGGGTGAATCTGTAGGAGGTTTGGTTGTACCAGGATGGTATAATTTTAATAATAGTATTCAATCTCCTAGAACATCTGAAAATTCAAGTAAATATAGAATTTTTGGTATCTTGGGATCTGCAAAAATAGGATACAAAAATAAAGCATTTTTGGAATATTCTGCTAGAAATGACTGGTCGTCTACACTTCCAGAACTCAATAATAGCTTCTTTTACCAATCAATTGCTGCTTCAGCAATTTTGTCGGACTTCTTAGAGTTTGATGAGCACGGTGCAGTGAGTTTCTGGAAATTCAGAACATCATATGGTACAACAGGTAAAGATGCGGCTTTATTCTTATTAGCATCTACATTTGATGGTAATCCTACGATCCAAACATTTGGAAATAACCATGATATCTTCTTCCCATTAAATGGACAGCCAGGTTTTTCTGTAAACGATCAAATAGGTAATCCAAACTTAAAACCAGAGTTGACAACATCATTAGAAATAGGTACGGATATTGGATTTTGGGATAATAGATTGAACCTTGAATATACTTACTATAGCAATGTTCACTCAAACCAAATTATCACTGTAAACCTTCCAGCATCTACAGGTTATTCTTTGACATCTTCTAACATTGGAGAGATGACAAACAAAGGTCATGAATTAGGTTTAAGATTTACGCCTATTTTGACACCTGATTTTTCTTGGAATGTATTCGGTACATATGCTAAGAACATCAACAAAGTTGTTAAAATTACGGATTCTCAGGATGAGCTAGTAGTAGGAGGTCCTTATACAAATGGTTCTATTTCTATTGTTGCAAAAGAAGGATTGCCATATGGTACATTCAGAAGTACAGTGCCAGAAATGGTAGATGGTAAAATGTTAGTAGATGATGCAGGACTTCCAGTTTTAACATCAGACGAAAAATATCTTGGTTCTTATCAGCCTAAGTTTTTAGCAAGTTTTGGTACTAATTTTACTTATAAAGGTTTCAGATTAGGAGGTTTACTTGACATTAAGAGTGGTGGAACATTTTTGTCTATAACAAAAAATCAATCTGAGTTTAATGGTACTGCACTTAGTACTTTAGAAGGTAATAGAGAACCATTTGTAATTCCAAATTCTGTGGTTCAATTAGAAGATGGAACTTATGCACCTAATACCACTGAAGTCACTGCACAAGCATTATATGCTGTAAGTGATGTATTGTATGGTGGTAATAGCTTATTAATTGATGCAAGTTATGTTAAATTAAGAGAATTGACTTTTGGTTACTCTTTCCCTAAAAGCATGATTGCAAAGACGCCAATTTCCCAGCTTAACATTGATTTGTTTGCGAGTAACCTTAAATTCTGGTTACCAGAAGGAAATACATATGCTGACCCTGAAATCAATGGTCCGTCATTAACTGGTAACGCTACAGGTGTAGAGACAACTCAAACACCACCTGCAAGAAGTTTCGGTGTGAAATTGGGCATCGTATTTTAATTAAACTTAAAAAATTTAGAAATGATGAATTTAAAGAAATATTTTATATTATTATTAACATTCGGTATGTTTATGT
This sequence comes from Saprospiraceae bacterium, assembly GCA_035299145.1. Taxonomy (GTDB): domain Bacteria; phylum Bacteroidota; class Bacteroidia; order Chitinophagales; family Saprospiraceae; genus OLB9. The sequence goes on along the minus strand of DATGWZ010000010.1, from coordinate 378,382 downwards.
CGTGTTCTGATGAACTAAGCGACTTAAACGTAGATCCGAATAAATCTCCTTCAGCAAATCCTGAAGAAGTATTGTCAAGTGCACAAGGTTATCTAGGATATGTCATAGATGGTCAATACAATGTTAGATCAGCTCTATGGGCACAATATTGGACTTGGGGTCCAGGTGTGGCAATCGGAAACATTGAAAGATATGTTTCTGATGGTACAGATTATGATAATGGATGGGCTAGAATGTATTCTGGAGCATTAACAGATCTTACATTTGTAGAAAATTCAAATGCAAAAGTACATGCAGGTATTGCTAAAATCTTAAAAGCTTATTCATTCCAATTGTTGGTAGACCATTTTGGTAGCATACCTTTTTCAGAAGCCCTTTCAGGAGCCACTACTGGAAACTTTGCGCCTAAATATGATGATGGTCAGACAGTGTATAATGCACTTATTCCAATGATAAATGATGGACTTGCTTTATTAGCTTCTGATGGTGCTGTAGGCGCAGAAGATTTTGTTTACAATGGATCAGTGGATCAATGGACAAAATTTGCTAATTCTCTAAAGTTGAAAATACTTATGAGACAAAGCAATATTAAAGATGTGTCTGCTGAAGTAAAAGCTTTAGTAGCAGGTGGCAATTTTGTTGAAGATATGTCTGATATGGCTGCTGTACCTTTTGCTGGTATTTCTGGATCAGAAAACCCAATGTATGCTTCTTTTGAGAGAAGTTTAGGGTTGTTTTATATAGCAAGTAGTAGTGCTATGACGCCTCTTGTAGAAACTAGTGACCCTCGATTGGCTTCATTCTATAACAAAGCTACTGCTTCTGGAAATTATGTGAGTATAGCGCAAGGTTCTATTGATAATGAGCCATTTACAAATAGTAAAGCAAATTATAGTGTTGGTGGTTCAGTAGCTTATGGTGCAGCTAATGGTGTAGTATTGATGACACCTTGGGAAATTTGGTTCCTTAGAGCAGAAGCTGCTGCAAGATTCGGTACAGCAGATGATGCAGGTACAGCTTTTGAAAATGCAGTTGCAGCAAACTTTGATTTCTTAGGTCTTGCTGATGGTGCTGCTTTTGCAACTTCATTAAACTTTGATGGACTAGCCACTTTAAAAGACAAATTGGTTGCCATAGGTACTCAGAAATGGATTTCAATGAATGGTACTCAAGAAGATGAGTCTTGGATAGAATCAAGAAGGTTTAATACACCTGACAATCCTATGTTCCACAACCCAACCAATGGAATCTTCAAAAAACCAACACAATCTGTATTAGGAGATGGTATTCATCCATCTATTTGGCTATTTCCACAGTCAGAAATGTCTCTTAATCAATCTGCACCTGCTCAAAGAACTTTGACAGATAAAGTTTTCTGGGACAATTAATTAACATAAAATTTAATAAAAATGAAGACATTTAATTTAATTATAATTTTAGGAACACTTTTTTTGGCAAGTTGCGAGAACGATCCAGGAATAGAACCTTCTAAAGAGACTTTTTTGCCAAAAATAGAGCTTTTAGGTAGTCCTAATGTTTCTCTTGCTTGTGGAACAACATCTTATACTGATCCAGGTGTAAATGCGACAGAAAATGGAGCAGCTGTTACACCAAATGTGACAATCGCGCCAAGATACTTTGGTTCTAGTCAGATTAATGGAGCTGATGTATATGATATCAGCTATGTAGCTGTTAATGTGGATGGTATACCAGGAGCTACTTTTAGAACCGTATTTATCCCGCCATGTAATGGAGATTTGGTAAATAGCATCGAAGGTGTTTATACATCTACAATCGTTAGAACGAATTCTGCAGGTGGTACTCTTACTGGACCACAATACACAAATATTAAATATGTTCTAATCAAAAAAAGCGGAGCTAATACCTATCAGATTTCTGATGTGATAGGTGGGTGGTATGAGTTTGGTAGAGCTTTGGGAGTGGCTTATGCTGCTCCAGGCGCCACTATTACAGCAAATAACATTGCAGCTAATGACTTTACATTTGGAGATGCTGCTACTGTAGGCGGATTTGGTGGAACAGCAACTTTGACTGGATTTACAGTAGATGCTGCAGCTAAAAAAATTGTTATGTCATCTACATGGGATGCAGGCTTTAAATTTGTAGCAACGTTAACACAAGTAAATTAATATTTTAATTCCTAGATACTGTTAATTTTAACAATATCAATTAATAGAAATTAAAGGCAGTTGGGAGATTTCCCGACTGCCTTTTTTATTTTTAAAGATGTTGTAGTACTACAATTGTAAAAGAAACTATTAATGTACAGAAATCTATATTAGATGGTAATAAGCTATTCCCAATTGAAATTACAGTATTTTTTATTCCTTATAGTCCAAAATAATATGAGCTTAGCAGAATGTTAAAATTGTGTTAAAAAAATATTAAAAAAGTTGCTTTTATTTTATCAACTTATTTATCTTTACACACAATGTAACCAACATTTTTATATTTTATTTACTAACAAAACAATTTTTAGTATGAAACAACTTTTACTAAGCATTTCACTCATGTTTTTTGGGTTCACTTTGGTCCACGGACAAAGGACGATCTCAGGAAAAGTCACTGATACATCCGGAGACGGGTTGATAGGTGCAAACGTCATTGCCAAAGAAGTGGCAGGATTAGGAACGATTACTGATGTAGATGGTAATTATGTCCTGAAGATATCTAGCGATGTCAAAACTTTACTCATTAGTTACACAGGGTACGAAAGCCAAGAAATTAGCATTAGTAGTAGCAATACACTGAATGTTACTTTATCTGAAGGAAAACTTCTAGAAGAGGTAGTCGTAGTAGGTTATGGTACTCAGATCAAATCTCAACTAACCGGTAATATCGCCAAAGTATCAGGTGACGCCATTCAGAATGCCCCTGTACCTTCTATTCAAGAAGCGCTGCAAGGTAGAGCTGCGGGTGTATTTATCGAATCATCTAATGGTAAGACAGGTGGTGCTAATAGGATGAGAATCAGAGGATCATCATCTATTTCAGCGAGTAATCAACCTTTGTTTGTAGTAGATGGAATTCCATTATCTACTGAGTCACTGAATAGTACTGGAGCAGCTTTAAATCCACTATCAGATATTAATTCTAATGATATCGAGTCTGTAGAAATCCTAAAAGATGCATCAGCAGGTGCCATTTATGGTTCGCGTGCTGCAAATGGTGTGGTCTTGATTACAACTAAAAAAGGTAAAGAAGGCATTTCGAAAATTAACTTTAATCTTCAGACTGGATTTAGTAGTCCTACCAATAAAAGAGAATTTATGAACTCTGATGAGTTTATAGAATATTTCAGACATGCTGCGGCAAACTCTGATGCCATAGAAGATGAAGACTATGTTGAATTCGTTGAAGGAAGGCTTGACAGATATTCAGGACCTGCAGGTGAGCGAGATGAAAATGGAATATTCAGATGGGTAGGTCAACCTGTAAATACCAATTGGCAAGATCAAGCATTCAGAACAGGTAGAAGTCTTCTAGCTGATATATCTGCCCAAGGTGGTACGGATAAGCTTAAATATTACGCTAGTGGCGCTGTAAACAGAACGGAAGGCATGCTTGTTGCAAATGGTTTTGAGAGAATCAGTGGCAGGCTTAACCTAGACAGTAAAGTGAATAATTGGATCGATGTAGGATTGAATTTTAGTTTAGCTAGAACAATTATTGATCAAGTATCAGCTGACAATGCATTTTCTACACCATTACAATTAGTAGCATTGTCTCCTATTTCTCCTGTAAGAGATGAGGATGGCAATCTATACAATACACCTGTGACCACGTACTATAATGGGCTGGTTGACACAGAAGATGCACAAAGGAAAATAACCAATTTTAGAACAATTACAAACGGATACATAAACTTCAAACTTTCAAAAGGATTAAACTGGAGAAGTGAGTTGGGATATGATTTGTATAACCTTAAAGAGAATGCTTTTTATGGGGCTAAAACAGAAATTGGTCTTCCATTTAATGGTTTTGGTCTGGCAAATTATGGTCAAACACAAAACCTTAATACAAAGTCATACCTTAGTTATATGACGGATATTTCTGACATCGGGCTAAATGCAACAGCAGGTATTGAATACCAAAAAACAGAAGTTGATAATGCTTTAGTAGAAGCGAGAATGTTTCCTACTGATGATTTGAAAACATTAGCTAGTGCAGCTGAGGTGGCGACAGGAACTTCTAGTTTTACAGAGTTCAGTTTCTTATCTTACTTTTCAAGATTAAACTTTGATTATCAAAATAAGTACCTTTTGACATTATCTGGAAGGGTAGATGGATCATCTCGTTTTGGAGAGAACAAAAGATATGGATTTTTCCCAGCTGTATCCGTAGGTTATGTATTATCTGAAGAAGATTTTATGAAAGATAGTAAAGTTTTCAGTTTCTTAAAAGTAAGAGCAAGTTATGGTACTACTGGTAATGCTGGCATCGGTAATTTCCAACACTTAGGATTATATGGCTCAGGATCTTATAACAACCAACCTGGTCTTAGACCTACACAAATTCCAAACCCTGATTTAGGATGGGAAATAACCACTCAATTAGATTTGGGTTTTGACTTTGGAATTTTAAAGGATAGAATCAATGGTGAAATCGACTATTATGTTAAAAACACTTCAGATTTATTATTAGATGTACCAGTACCAGGCACTTCTGGATTTACCACACAAACCCAAAATATTGGTGCAGTAACCAATAAAGGAGTCGAACTTGTGCTCAACAGTACAAACTTAACAGGCGATTTTAAATGGAGTACAAGTTTTAATATTGCTTACAACAAAAATGAAGTGACAAGTCTAGGTGACCAACAACTTATAGATGGTGGAAGCTCAAGATTTATGAATGTAGTGCAAGTAGGACAACCTTTGGGTGTCTTTTATGGTGCTGAATACGCTGGTGTAGATACACAAAATGGGGATGCACTTTGGTTTATAAATAGTTCTGACACTATTGCTGGGGCAACAACCAATGATTATAGTGCTGCAAATTTTGTAGTATTAGGTAATCCAACACCTGAAATTATAGGAGGTCTTACAAATACATTCGGTTTTAAAGGATTTGATTTGGCTTTCACATTCCAAGGCGTTTCAGGTAATGATATCCATTTAGCTGGGGATTCATTTATGGCTTGTAATGGTTGTTGGTTTGATAATCAGACAAGAGATCAATTAAACTCATGGAGAAATCCAGGTGATGTTACCAATGTACCACAAGCGAGATTGGGCTATTCTAATGGTGACCAAGCTAGAAGTAGTAGATATCTTTCTGATGGGTCATATCTTAGATTGAGATCTCTTACTTTTGGATATGAGTTTCCGAAATCTTTGATCAAAAAAAGAGGATTGGATAAACTAAGATTGTATGTCCAAGGTCAGAATTTACTGACATTTACAAAGTATATTGGCTGGGATCCAGAAGTGTCTACAGATTTTGCAGTTAATAATGTGATTTCTGGTGTAGATTTTTATTCTGCTCCACAACCGAAGACTATTACTTTTGGATTGAATGTAGGTTTTTAATATAATTCTTAATAAATAAAAATAAACAGATGAAAAATAAAATATTTATATTTCTATTTTCAGTTAGTACGATAGGTCTTTTCCATTCGTGTGCAGATAACTTAGAGCTAGAACCGGCACAAAGCATTAGTGAAAATATTGTGTTAGATACCGATCGTAACGTCAAAAATGTACTAAATGGAGCTTATAGTGTACTCCAACGTGGGGCAATATACGGTGGTGAAATCATAAGGAATGGTGAGCTTCTAGCAGGTGATGGTGAGATACTTTTTGTGGGAACTTTCGGTGGCCCAAGACAGATTTTTAACAAACAAATGATCGCTGAGAATGAAGATGTCAGACGTCAGTGGACAGATAGTTACAATGCCATCAATGTCGTAAATAATGTGTTGACTGCAATACCTGTGGTAAATGAAGATGACAGAGAAAGGGTAGAAGGTGAAGCATTATTTATCAGAGGAATGGTATATTTTGATTTAGTCCGTTATTATGCAAAAACTTACGAAGCTGGCCAATCAAATACTCAGCCTGGCGTTCCACTTGTACTCACACCTACAAGAGGCATTGATGCAAGCAATTCTGTGGCTAGAAATAGTGTTGAAGAAGTGTACAACCAAGTTATTGCAGACCTTACACGTGCAGCTTCGTTACTTCCCGCTACCAATGGTATTTCAGCAACATCAGGCGCTGCCAATGCATTATTAGCTAGAGTGTATTTACAGAAGGGAGATTTTGCCAAAGCTAGAGACGCTGCAAATACAGTAATCGAGTCAGGGGAATACATTTTAAAAACAGATTATGCATCAGTATTTAATGCTGATGTGGCTGGTTCAGAAGATATTTTTGCCATTGAATTTACTTCGCAAGATGCTGCGGCGTCAACTACAGAGTTTTGGTCTATTCCACAATTTGGTGGTAGAGATGGTGATATTGAAATATTACCTGGTCACCTAGCACTTTATGATGCTGATGATGAGAGATTGGCACTATTTTTTGAGGGAGCAGCTGCAATTAGATCGGGCAAATGGAATAATCAATTTGGTGTAGTCAACTTATTCAGACTTGCAGAGATGTATTTGATTAGAGCTGAAACTAATCAAAGATTGGGTACAAGTATTGGAGCGACTCCTTTGAGTGATTACAATACCATCCATACTCGTGCTGGTTTAGCTGCAAAAAACAATATTTCTCTTGTAGACATCATATCAGAGAAACGTCTCGAATTGGCACATGAAGGACATAAAATTCATGAACACAAAAGGTTGAAACTTGATGTGGGAGATTTACCATACAATGATCCTAAATTGATATTTCCAATACCTGCTAGAGAATTAGAATCAAATCCTAGTTTAACTCAGAATGATGGATACTAAAAGATAAGTATCATTAAAATTTTATTTAAAAAGCTCGGCTTAATTCATTTTAAGTCGGGCTTTTTATTTTTTTGACAATAAGTCCATCTAATGAAGTCGCTTCTTATTCAAGGGGTTATAATATTTTTATTTGCTTAATTGCTAGATTCGGCATAATTTTGGATGTAACATACTATTGATATAATTATATAATTTTTAAGTCAGCGTATGAAACCCACAAATGTACTCTTAACAGCGTGTTTTTTCATCTTTAGTTTGTTGTCACTTACTGCACAAGAACTTAAATGGATTTACAAAGTAGGTGGCCCTACTGCCGATTATGGTAATGGTATTGCCACTGATTCTGACCAAAGTGTGTATGATATCACTAACTTTATGGGTACGGTCAATGTGGGCATCGGTCTATCATACACATCACGTGGTGGTGAAGACATCTTGATCAGGAAAAGTAGTACTTTAGGACTTCTGCAATGGGTTCGTCAACTTGGTGGAGCTAGGTCTGACATAGGTTATGATATTGCTACTGACATAGAAGATAATATTTTTGTGGTAGGTACTTTTCAGGATTCACTTTATTTTGGTAATGAAGTAATATTATCTGGAACTGGTAATGCTATATTTTCTTTCATCATCAAATTGAATTCAGAAGGGCAGATATTATGGTCTAGAAAATTGGATTCGAATGTCTCCGTTACAGCTAAATCTGTCACAGCGGGTCTAGCTGAAGAGTTGCTGATTACGGGGCAATTTGAAGGTAGTGCAATCTTTGGTTCTGGGCAAGCTGAATTTAATGCTACTAGCAATGGTGGCAATGATATATTTATTCTTAAACTAAATGGCAGTTCGAGTCAACCCATCAAATTGAGTCAGATAGGAGGACTTGATCATGAGTTTATTCATCAACATAGCAGAGATATTCAAAATAACATTCTTTTGACAGGAGACTTTAGAAACTTTGTTGATTTAGATCCAGGAGTAGGTTTAGCACAGTTTAATACAAAAGGAATCACCGATGCATTTGTACTAAAGTTAAATGCAAACGCAGAGTATCTTTGGGCTAAAACCTTTGGAAGTACAGGTGTGGATTATGGACATTCAGTGATCGCAGATCAGTCCCTAAATGTCATTCTTACGGGTAGATATTCTGAGACTGTAGACTTTGGTGGCCCACTTTTTAATAGAACATCCAAAGGAGGAACAGATGCTTTTTTGGTGAAGATGGATCAAAATGGTAACACGCTTTGGACCAATAGTTATGGAGATGCAATGAATGACCAAGGAAATAAGCTTTTAGCAAATAATACAGGAATCATATACCTAGCAGGGATATTCAGAGGGACTGTGGATTTTAATCTAGCGTTCGACAGAAAAAATGAGAGCATTTCTAATGGTGGTGCAGATGGATTTATTTTAGTTTTAAACCATGACGGGACATATAATGAACATTATGACCTGGGTGGTATGGCCAATGAACAGATCAATGATTTTGCTTTAAAAAGTAATGGTGAGTTAATTTCTGTGGGTGGTTTTGGCGCTATTGTTGATTTTGATCCTACATCATCTGAAATAAATATTATATCTAGTGGTGGACTGGATGCTTTTATGTCCAATGTTTTTATTTGTGTAAACCCATACATTAAAAACGTAAGAGCTGTAAAGTCAGAACTTTGCGAAGGCGAACGAGCTGTAGTGCAAATTGTAGAAGGGTACTTAAATAGTGCTACACAGTGGTCATGGCAGAGAGATAGTTGTGAAAATATAACCTTTGCAAGTGGTACATTTATAGATCAGAATATTACTAAAAATACAACTTATTATCTAAAAGGGTGGGGCGGCTGTGTGCTCAATGATGAATGCAAAAGAATAGATATCAGTATATTTACAGATAGTTTGGTGTATCAAGATATTGCTTTATGCGAAGGCGATACACTTTCAGTCGGGAATAGTAGATATACTTCGGCAGGCGTTTTTATCGATACACTTTCATCTAATGCAGGTTGTGACAGTATCGTAGTCAGTGAAATCAGCCTTTTCCCTAAATATAATACAATTAATACCTATACCATTTGTACAGGAGATACGGTAAGGGTGGGATCATCTGCGTATACACTAGCCGGTACTTTTGTGGATGTATTTCCTTCTGTAAATGGATGTGATAGTACCATTATTTCAAGTATTACTTTACTTCCAGCTACGATAGAAAATGCAGATGTTGTTATTTGTGAAGGAGATAGTATCACTGTGGGAGACGAGACATACACATCGGCAGGTACTTATATACAATCTTCAATAGGGTCCAATGGTTGCGAAGACTTATTGATCGTCAAAGTATCGGTGCTAGAAACCGAATTTGAAAATGATGTCATATTATGTCAAGGAGATAGTACACGTGTTGGAACTTCTATTTATAAAATTGCAGGCAGCTATATTGATACATTGGAATCTACTTTTGGTTGTGATAGTATCATTCAGACCAATCTGACAATATTACAAAACTCAAGCTTTACCCAAGATTTGGCTATTTGTAATGGAGATAGTGTGGTTGTGGGCAGTAGTGTTTATCGATTGACGGGAAATTATGTGGATACATTGGTAAATGCTGTAGGCTGTGATAGTTTGGTATTTACTGATTTAAGGATCCTAGTATCTCCTATCGTAGTGACAAATTTTTATGCTATTTGTGAAGGAGATAGTATTTCTGTAGGTGGTAATGTTTACAAATTTGCAGGTTTATATACAGATACAATAACTACTATAGCAGGTTGTGATAGTATCATAAATACTGATATTGATGTGACTCAGAAGTTTTTCCCAGAGTCCAGAAGTATATGTTTTGGAGATTCAGTGATTGTAGGAGATACAACATTTTTTGAAGCAGGCACGTACACTTATGTATTTGCAAAACCTGTAGGTTGTGACAGTGTTGTTATATTGGATTTGGAAGTATTCCCTAATTATAGTGAAGAAAATGAGTTTCTAATTTGTCCAGGAGATGTCATCAGTGTGGGTGATAGTGAATACACCCAACCAGGGAATTACATAGATACTTTACAGACAGTAAACGGATGTGACAGTATTATCACTACTATCATTGACTGGAATCATGTCTCCACAGAGTTGTCATTTGAGATTTGTGAAGGTGATAGTGTCCAAGTAAATGGCAAAGTATTTAAAGATGCTGGTACCTATTCAGAAGTCATACTCAAGGCTAATGGTTGTGATAGTACGGTCAATTTTAGCTTGGCAGTATTTCCAAAGTTTGAAACCAATTTGGTATTTGAAATATGCAAGGGCGGTCAAGTAGTTGTGGGCAATAGTACCTATTTTAATGAAGGAAATTATGCAGAGACCTTGCAATCAGAAAATGGCTGTGATAGTATCGTTTATTTCCAGATTATCATTATTAATTTTACACCCTTTGTCTTTGTAGAGCGTGATACTTTGAAGTCTATTTTTGTAGAAGATGCTCAATATCAATGGTATGAATGTGTGAATGGGTCGCGTGTAGAAATCTTTGGAGCCAAAAACTTTGAGTTACGTGTACCTAAGTCAGGAAGTTATGCGCTTGGCATTACCTATAAGGGTTGTACTTATTTTAGCAACTGCTTAGATGTGATTATTTCTAGCGCTGAAAATACCATTATTGATAAAACAAAAGTATTTCCAAATCCAGTCATCGATATGTTACACTTGAATAACAATCAATATACTCATGCAGAAATTATCTCTGTAAATGGGACGGTAGCACTATCTGTAAAACTAGTAGAAGGCTTTAATGCCATTGATATGTCAGATCTTACGACTGGATTTTATATTCTGAAACTTACAGGAAAAGCCCAAAAGAGCGAATACCACAGCATTGTCAAACAATAAAACATATTTGACTTTTGATTGTATTTGTATTTTAGTTTCATAATACATTATCAGTATTCAATATGCCATCGACAATGACACCAAACGAAGTTTTTAAGTTTAAAGCTTTTGATATTATCCAAGATCACTGTACCATGAAAGTCAATACAGACGGAGTGATGTTAGGTGCGTGGAGTGATGTAAATGGTAAGAAAAAAGCCCTAGACATTGGCACGGGAACAGGCGTTATTGCACTAATGTTGGCCCAAAAAAGTGAGGATTTAGATGTGGTAGGTATTGATATAGATGTTGATTCATGTCGGCAAGCCGAAATAAATGCCAAACAAAGCAAATTTAAAGATCAAGTGGAAATTAAAGAGATATCTTTGCAAGCTTTTGCGGTGGTGTCAACACCTATTTACGATCTTATAATCAGCAATCCACCATTTTTTACGGGTGGTACTTTTTCTTCCAATGAAAACAAAGCAAATGTCCGTCATACCATCAAGTTGTCCCACATAGATTTGTTACAATCTGTCAAAAAACTATTACATCATGATGGTCATTTTGATGTAGTGCTACCTTACTTAGAAGGGTTGAGATTTGTAGAAATGGCAGGTAAATATGATTTGTATTTACAAAGGATGACAGAAGTCAGATCTAGGTCAGATCGCAATATTGAGCGGTTATTACTCAGGTTTGGTTTGTCACAAATGCCAAATCCTATCCAAGATTCATTGATTGTCTATTACGGAGATACTAAACAATATACAGAAGAATTTACAAGTCTTACCAAAGCGTTTTACTTAAACATGTAATGGCGACTACCATCCTGCAAAGGCTTTATTAAAGATATCTTCCATAATTTGTTTGAATATATCATTGATCAAACTTTCTTGGAGTGACAAAAAGTCTTGATCTGAAGCGAAGGTCTTAAAAAAACTGAAAGTCTGTTTCCATGATTTTGTCTCATCAACATTATTAGTGTAAGTGACAGAAACCCTGATTTCAAATCTGTTAAGTGCAACAGTATTTCCTGCTTGTGGTGCTTCGGGTATGAGTGTGAAATCTGTAATGGTCCCAGAAAATTCAATATCAGCATTTTCTTCTCGGTACAAAAGTCTAGATTCGTTTCTGACTTTTGCGCGCAATGCTTCGGCAAATCTTTGGTTCAAATCACCTGGCGCATTTTGAGCAGTCAATTGAAAATTGTCTACATAATATGTTTTTACATCAGAAGGTATATCTATACCATTAAATTTGTAGAAACCACAGCTATTTAGCGTAACACTAAAGAAAATGATATAGAGAAACACATTTTTCAAAACAAACTCATTTATCGTTGATAATACACGTACCATGAAAGAACGAAAAAAACTGTTGATTTGTTTTTTCTTTGATGCTTGTAAACTTGGTTAACGTTCAAAGTTTTGCTTTTTGACCAATTATACGTTTGAATATCGTAAATAGAAAAGTACCTTTAGGTACGGCATATAGGTAGAAAAAAGAATAACGGACACACATCTAGTCCCGTAGGGGCGACATATTTAATTTCAATATTTCAGAAGGGACGCCATAAGATTTTACCACTAAGGTCACAAAGAATTCACTAAGGTACACTAAGTTTTGTTATTAATGAGATAACGTAGGCTAAGTTTATAAGGCTTTCGATTGATTTGAAATACCAGTTTAAGAGTGCCTTATAGGGACGACATATTTAATTTCAATATTTCAGATGGAGCGCCATAAGATTTTACCACTAAGGTCGGTAAGGATTCACTAAGGATTCACTAAGGAACACTAAGTTTTGAATGGATGCAATTGCGCTAGTCATGTTGTAGAATCTGTAGTTTGTTGTAAAATGCTATTTAAAAAGTGCCTTTAGGTACAACATATTGGTAGAAAAAAGAATAACGGACACAATTCTAGTCCCGTAGGGACGACATATTTAATTTCTATATTTCAGATGGAACGCCATAAGATTTTACCACTAAGGTCACAAAGGATTCACTAAGGAACACTAAGTTTGTGTAGATGCAATTGCGCTAGTCATGTTGCAGAATCTGTAGTTTGTTGTAAAATGCTATTTAAAAAGTACCTATAGGTACGGCATATAGGTAGAAAAAAGAATAACGGACACAATTCTTGTCCCGTAGGGACGACATATTTAATTTCAATATTTCAGAAGGGACTTAAAAAGATTTTACCACTAAGGTCATAAAGGATTCACTAAGGAACACTAAATTTTGTTTAGATGAAACTAAGCTTGCCTTGTTGCAGATTCTTATATTTGTTTTGAGATGCTATGTCAAAAGTACCTTTAGGTACAACATATTGGTAGAAAAAGAATAACGGATACACATCTAGTCCCGTATGGACGACATATTTATTGGCTAATTCAATGAAAAAAAACGAAAAAAAATACATGTTTATTTGGTTTATGGATCATTTGAAATTGTGACCATTTTCCATATGATACTTTTATGCACGTCGACTGATACTTTAATGCATCAGTCGACGCTAGTGGGATCTAGTGGGAACTCAGTGGGAACTCGTGGGAACTCGGTGGGAACTCAGTGGGAACTCGGTGGGAACTCGGTGGGATTACATACGGAACGTGTACGGAGCATGTAGGGAGTTGATACGGAGTAAGTAGGGAGTATCTATGGAGGAAATAGGGAGTTTTGACAGCTTTTAGTCCTAAAATTGGTACACAAGTTCCATAAATAATCCTAAAACAACTTTACAGCTAACAAAAAGACACCTACTAATTTTAAATAATGTAGTAGTTTGTTTTAAAAATAAAAAGCTTACCTTTGATAAAAATATAGCACGTGAATGTAAAAATATAGAAATATGGAAAACTTTCAAAAAGCATACAAATGGACAAATGGAGGTGAAAAATCCGTGACGATTTTTATGGAGAATTTAAAATCTACTAAAAAGAATCAGCTTCAAATGCATTCTAATTTTTCAGTTGAAGAGATAAAGACTTTTATCACTAGGATAGTCATCATAGCAATGGTTATGATGATTGATAGTATTAGTGGGATTTCACAAAAAGAAGATCATATTTGGATGTTTGGAGGAGATCCCTTTGATATTATTTTGCCAGATAGGGCATTAGACACAACAAGAGGAGCTACTAATTTTGATTTTAATTTTGATCCTGTACGTATTTATTATGATCCTAAAAGATTTTTGGACATGGAGGGTGGCAATAGCAGTATTTGTAATAATGAAGGAGTGCTAATAGCATATTCAAATGGCCAAGTCATTATTGATAAGGATAACACTAGTATTGCAGATACTATCAACTATGATTATAATATACCTAGAAATTGTAATGAATGGGAAATTAATAATCTAGGAAATAATCAAATAGCAATCCCTACAGGATTATCAGGCTGGCAAAGGGTAATATTTATGCCTATAAATAATAAAATTTTCTGTATTTATAATTTTCGTGATTATTGTAAAGGAAGTGGCAGAAAGATGCTGTATAGCACTGTGGAATACGAAAATATTAATCAGACTTCACTTTTAAAAGAAAAAGATCGAATGATAATAAGTGATTCCACCAGTTCACCTTTATATGCAATTAGACATGGAAATGGTATTGATTGGTGGTTGGTAACTTTAAATCTGGAATTTACTGAATTGCTAGTGTTTTTAGTTGATAGCCAAGGTGTCTTGCTAAAAAATAAACAAAAAGTCAGAGAACCAAATAGTTTTAAATCAGGCATAGGACAGATAGTTGCTTCGCCAGATGGAAAATACTTGGCTTGGTACAATGGTTTTGTGTCAGGGGCAACTGGAGGAGGATTTACTGTAGCAGATTTTGATAGATGTGATGGCACTGTTTCAAATATAAAAACAAAAGTGCTAAATCAGCCTAGTATATCAAGTGGTACAGCATTTTCTTCTGACAGCCGATATCTATATGTGTGCAATGGAGACCTTATGTATCAATACGATATGACAAATAGCAATGTCTTACAAACTGAAAAAATTGTAGCACAGTATGATGGGTATAAACACTATTTTGAATTTGATACTATTCAACCAAACCCGATTGGTTACAGTGTTAATTTTTGTCTGATGAAGCTAGGCCCAGACGGCAGAATCTATATATTCCCTAGTACAGCACTCAACAGATGGATTTCTGTGATTCAAAATCCAACAGAAGGTGGAGTAGCTTGTGATGTTCGCCAACATAGTATTTTAATGAATACAAATTTTACAAGGACCGTTCCAAATATGCCTGAATTTCGCCTAGGACCACTAGATGGCTCACCATGTGATACCCTAGGCATCGACAATCATCCCATAGCAAAATATCGCTACGAACCAGATACCATAGATCATCTACGGATACGGTTCACAGACTTGTCGTACTTCAGGCCAGAAACGTGGAGCTGGGATTTCGGTGATGGTAGTCCACAAGTGAGTATGAGACATCCATATCATAGCTATGCTGCAGCAGGTACTTATAATGTATGTCTTACTGTGAGCAATGAAAATAGTAGCAACACATCCTGTCGCATCGTCACCATAGGTACAAGTAGTGTAGATGATGGTATATCAGTCGCAGTAGCAGACATCACGCTATTTCCCAATCCTGTAGAAGACTATCTCCTCGTCACGCTAGGTGAGTATATACCACAATATGGACAGATTATGATATTTGATATCTCAGGTCGTCTAGTGCGTTCGCAACGCATCTATTATGGTCAGAATAATGTGGATATGATGGGGCTTGCTACTGGGATGTATGTGTGGAAAGTGATGGATGGGCAAGTTGAGATTAAGAGCGGGAAGGTGGTGAAGATTTAAGTGAAGAGAGATAAGATATGAGTTATGAGTTATGAGAGATGAGTTTTTTAATGCGGTATTTAAAGGCTTTAGATTCTCTTCATTGTTATCTAAATATATTGATTTGGGTTCAATTTAAAACGCATCCCAAATGCTAAAAATAAAGTATCGAAGTTGCATTACTTGTGACGCTTTAGCGTTACTTCGACAATCGAATTAAAAGCTTATCTATGCAGTATCCCATCAATAGCATTTGAATGTAATTGTTCCATTATAGAACATCAGTTTTTCAATCCATCTCACATATTTAAAAAATATTTATAGAACTATATCTAATATTTTACGTTTCAAATATTATTTCATAGTTTTGCAGCATAGTTTAGTTAAAGATAATTTTTAGATGGACAACATTAAAATCGATAAGGCATTATTAAAGTCATTTGCCAAATACACAAAAACTAGTAAAACAAAAGCTACCATTCAGATTGTAAACTCCTTTATTCCTTTCATAGCCATTTGGGTTTTGATGTATTATTCTCTAGATTATAGCTATTGGCTAACATTTGGTTTAGGTATCATCAATTCTTTTTTTCTTGTTAGGATTTTTATCATTCAGCATGATTGTGGTCACCGTACTTTTTTGACTAATAGTAAGGCTCGAGCGACTATCGGGTACATTTGTAGTCTTTTTAGTACCATTCCTTATCATTATTGGGCTAAATCGCATCATATTCACCATTCTCACAATGGTCAGCTAGAGATGAGAGACATAGGAGATATTAATACCCTTACGGTCAATGAATACAAAGCTTTAACGACATTTGGTAAGTTTAAATATAGACTCTATAGATCATTTGTGGTAATGTTTATTATTGGACCTATTTATTATGTGTTGATACACAATAGATTGGCTTCTATTAATATGGATGTATTCAAAAATGAAAAGTGGAAGCTTTGGTTGAATAACTTTATACTTTTAGGTATCTTCTTAACATTGGGCTATTTCTTAGGTATTAAGTTTTTTGTTACCCATATTACAATCATCGTATTGTTTTCTGTTATCGCTATTTGGTTCTTTTATGTCCAACACCAACATGAAGAAGCATACAAACAATGGATGGACAAATGGGATTATCTTACGGCAGCATTAAGAGGTAGTACTTATTACAAGTTGCCTGCTCTTTTTAACTGGTTGTCTGGTAATATTGGTATCCACCACATTCACCACTTAAATCCTGCTATTCCTAATTATAATTTGCAAAGTGCGCTAGCGGAAAACCAATGGGTAAACCAATATGTGACTGTAATGTCATTTTGGGATAGTCTAAAACTAGCTTCCAACAAGCTTTGGGACGAATCTCAGCAGCGAATGATCACTTTCAAAGAGTATTCAAGATTAGAAAAATTAGGTTTGGTGTAAATTTTATTGTAGTTTGCAAAATAAATGTTTATCTTTGCGGCTTCAAATAAAATATAACATTGCAAACATTTAAAGATTTAGGCCTGAGTGAAGACATTTTGAAATCACTAGGCGAAATAGGTTTTGTCTCACCGACTGAAATTCAGTCACGTTCTATACCTACACTACTCGAAAATAAGCCTGATTTCATTGGGCTTGCATCCACTGGAACAGGAAAAACAGCAGCTTTTGGATTACCATTGCTCCACTTTTTGGACACATCGGTCAATAAAGTTTTTGCCCTAATTCTAGCACCTACTCGAGAACTTGCGCAGCAGATAGCAAAAGAACTGGAAACATTTGGTAAATACAAAAAAGGACTATCTATACAGGTAGTATACGGTGGTACTCCTATCACGACTCAGATTCGTGACATAAAAAGGAATATTCCCCACATTTTGGTCGCTACACCAGGTAGATTACAAGATTTGATCGATAGAAAAGCGATTAAGCTTGATCAGATCGAATTTTTAGTTTTGGATGAAGCGGATGAAATGCTCAACATGGGCTTTCAGGAAGACATCGACAAGATTTTGATATCTACACCTGATGAAAAAGTAATTTGGTTGTTTTCAGCCACTATGCCACCCGAAATTCGTAGAATAGTAGGTACTTACATGGAAAAACCTTTTGAGGTGAAAGTCCACTCAGATAGTAAGACCAACGAAAATATAGACCACAAATACATCTATGTCAATAGATCTGATAAGGAAGCAGCACTCAAAAGAGTACTTGACTACTTGACAGATTTTTACGGTGTTGTTTTCTGCAAAACCAAGATGGATACACAGGAACTAGCAGAATACCTAGAACATGAAGGCTACAGAGCAGAACCACTTCACGGTGACATGTCTCAAAGTCAAAGAGATGCCGTCATGGCGAAGTTTAGAAACAAAACTACTTCTATCTTAGTAGCTACAGACGTTGCGGCACGTGGTATCGATGTAGATTCATTGACACACGTAGTCCATTATTCTTTACCTGAAAATCCTGAATACTACACACACAGAAGTGGTCGTACAGCGCGTGCAGGTAAAAAAGGAACATCACTTGCTATAGTAACTCAACAAGATATAGGAAGAATCAGGTTTTTTGAAAAATCTATTGGCGTTGATATCAAACATATCAAAGTGCCTCTCCAATCTCAGATGTACGTCAAAAAACTTGAGAAGTGGACAGAAAAAGTGCTTCACACCGATACAATAGAACTAAGTGAGGACTTGATCGAAAAAGCTGTTGAAACATTTGAATCTCTTACTAAAAATGAGTTGATTGAAAAAATTCTTGCTTTAGAGTTCAACAAGCTTTATAAAAAAGTAGAGAAAGACGATCTTAACGTCAATTTCAGCAACGAAAGACGTGACAATCGATATGGAGACCGTGATGGTGGCCGCAGAGATTACGGAAGAGACGGAGGCAGAGATGGCGGACGTGATGGACGTAGAGAATATGGAAGAGACGGCGGTCGTGATGGTGGAAGAGATAGCGGAAGGGACAGTGGTAGAGAATCATCTAGAGATAGAGGAGGAGATAGTCCACGTCGTTCAGGTCCTGCAAATCCGCACATGGATACTTTCTTTATCAATATCGGAAAGATAGATAACGTGCATCCTGGTATTTTGATTGATATTTTAGCTGGGCATTCTGGTTTGAATAAAAAACAAATAGGAAATATCGATATTCAGAAAAGACATTGTCTGGTAGAAATCGACAAAAAATTCTCTAAAAAAATGGATGAAGGCAAAATCTTGAAATACAGAGGCCGTAAAATCACCATCAAAAAAGAAGGTTTTAATTCAAACGAATAATTTTTTTATAACATAAAACTATCAGGTTGAGTAAATTGCCTTGACCTGATCAAACATTCAACAAATATATGGAGTCAATCAGAAATATAGCCATTATTGCCCACGTCGATCACGGGAAGACAACATTGGTAGATAAAATAATCCACGAATGCCATGCGATGGATGATAGAAAAGATACAGGCGAATTAATCCTTGACAACAATGACTTGGAGAGAGAGCGTGGTATCACCATCCTTTCGAAGAACGTATCTGTTATGTTCAATGGTGTGAAAATCAACATTATAGACACTCCTGGTCACTCCGATTTCGGTGGTGAAGTAGAGCGTGTACTTAATCTTGCGGATGGTGTATTGCTTCTAGTAGATGCATTCGAAGGACCGATGCCACAGACTCGTTTTGTATTGAACAAAGCAGTAGAATTGGGTCTTAAGCCTATCGTTGTTATCAATAAAGTAGACAAAGAAAACTGTCGTCCTGAAGATGTACAAAGTGATGTATTCGATTTGATGTACAATCTTGGTGCTACAGAAGATCAATTAAATTTCGTAACGCTATTCGGTTCGTCAAGAGATGGATGGATGAGTTTCGAACATGATATCCGTACTAAAGATATCAAACCATTATTACAAGCAGTGATCGACGAGATACCTGAAGCACCTTACAAAGAAGGACCAGTGCAAATGGGTATCACTTCATTGGACTTTAATGCGTTCCAAGGAAGACTTGCGATCGGTAGAGTGTACAGAGGAGATCTTGAAGAAAATAAGGATTACCTACTTTGTAAAAAAGATGGCGTCACTAAAAAAGTAAGGGTCAAAGAACTTTATGAGTTCAAAGGACTTGGTAAATTAAAAGTTTCTAGTGTCAGAAGTGGTGACTTGTGTGCAGTTGTAGGTATCGACGATTTTGAAATCGGTGACTCTATCGTAGATCCATTACAACCAGAAGCTCTACCAAGAATAGAAGTAGATGAGCCTACAATGAGTATGCTATTTACCATCAATAACTCTCCATTCTTCGGTAAAGAAGGAAAATATGTAACATCAAGACACTTACGTGAAAGATTGTACAAGGAATTGGAAAAAAACCTAGCCTTGAGAATTGAAGACGGTGAAACAGAAGATAAATTTAATGTATTCGGTCGTGGTGTCTTGCACTTGAGTGTATTGATTGAGACGATGAGAAGAGAAGGATACGAATTGCAAGTAGGTAAACCACAAGTAATCATCAAAGAAATAGATGGTGTCAAGTGTGAACCTGTAGAGTTATTAGTCGTAGATGTACCAGAAGTATCTTCAGGTAAAGCCATAGAATTGATCACTCAAAGAAAAGGATTGCTTAAGGTGATGGAACCAAAAGGCGATATCCAACACTTAGAGTTTGAAATCCCATCGAGAGGTATCATCGGATTGAGAAACAACATTCTTACTGCCACATCAGGGGAAGCGGTAATGACACACAGATTTTTACAATTCGAACCACATAAAGGAGATCTTCCTGCACGTATCAAAGGTTCGTTGGTATCTATGGAGCAAGGACAAGCACTTCCATTTGCAATTGATAGACTACAAGATAGAGGTAAGTTCTTTATCGATCCAGGTGAGCAAATATATGTAGGTCAAGTATTGGGTGAGCACTCAAGAGATAATGACTTGGAGATCAACGTTATAAAAGGAAAGAAATTGACCAATATGCGTGCTTCTGGATCTGACGAAAACGTAAAGATTGCACCAAAAATCCAGTTTTCGCTAGAGGAAGCAATGGAATATATCAGAGATGATGAATACTTGGAAGTTACACCATTGAACCTTAGAATGAGAAAAATCAAGTTCTAAACTTTATAACTTTTAAGTGATCTATATAATAAAAATGGTCTCTTGCTTGATAGCTTGAGACCATTTTTTTTCAGTTGCAAATTATGAATAACCTACTTCACCAATATCACTTTATGTGTTGAATGACTTCCATCGGTAAACCTTATATTTAAAAAATACACACCATTTGTCAAAAACGAAATATCTACTTGTGAGGATTCATCATAAGGCAAAGTACTAGACAATCCTAGCGTATTAATAATATTTATCGAAGCAATGCTTTGCTGATTTTCATGAAGTATAGTGAGCAATCCTGTTGTAGGATTTGGTATTATGCTAACTTGTTTTATGGTATTTTCAAGTGTCGAGCTGATACAACTTATCACAATAGAGTCACTTAGCGTAGCACAATTTGACAAAGTCGCCTCAAGTTGGAAACAATTATTAGTCATATAATCAACGTCTAAGAAAACACTTTCTGCATTTGTTGCTATGTAAGGAATTGTATCGTTCATCACTAGATTTCCGTTACAATCTAATAGTCTGAATGTGACATTTGAACTACTATTATTTATGATACTTTCTATCCCAATATCTACTGTTTGTTGATTACATGATGGTGGACTAAAACTTAAATTTGCTATGGACTCACCATTTGAAAAGATAAATATGGATGGTTTTTCAATAGTGTTACAACCAATTTCATCGGTTATGGTCACACTATATATGACCGTAGAATCAGTGGTCACTGTAATATTTTGTGTTGTATCACCTGTTGACCAAACATATGACAAATCGCCTGTTCCACCACTTACGGTAGGATTTATAGTAGTCATGATGATTGTATCACTGCAAGCTACTATATCATTATACTCAAATCTGATACTTGGATGCACTCTAACTTCAAAAGTATTTATAGTATTTCCACATTCAATAGTTGGGTCAAGAGCTTGTACAGAATAGTAGACAATCTGAACACTATCTGTATTATTAATTAAAGTATCTTTGATAATGCCACTTCCACCTGTGATTGTATGATTTTTTTGACCTGAAACATTTTGATTATTTTGTGCAATTACTTGTATGTCTAAATTACTGCCATCTTCAGTAGAGACTTCGATATTTGTTGGCTCGTAGCTACAAACTTCATCATTGCTTCCTATCACTTTTGGTATCGTTGCACAATCTATTTCCCAATTTGGTCCAATTTGAGCATAATCAAGCTTACATTCTGCGATAGGATCATTCCAGCATCCTGTCACGCCATCAGAAGTCGTTTGAAAGTTGAATCTTAGAGAACGATTTCTGACACAGTCTTCTGCACTAATTAATTTTCTTACCTTTAGATCAATACAAAAGTTAATATCAACCACTTGGCTTCCAATTCCATAATTTGTCGAAGGCCTACAATCACTTTCACAACCTGCGCCGCCCGGTGTATTCCAAAACCAACCACTTGGCAATGGAGCTCCTGGCAATAATGGGGATTTATTACCGCATGGACATGCTTGGCAACTTGTATTGCAAAGCACAAGTCTACCTGTTAATGGATCAGTATACGTACACAAAAAAGGCATTTGTTCTTGTATCGTTGGTGTGCAACTTGTATTTTCTCTAGATATCCATGTGGGTATTCCGATATTTGAAGTGATATTTCC
Source organism: Saprospiraceae bacterium (assembly GCA_035299145.1). Taxonomy (GTDB): domain Bacteria; phylum Bacteroidota; class Bacteroidia; order Chitinophagales; family Saprospiraceae; genus OLB9. The sequence continues at coordinate 356,051 of DATGWZ010000010.1, read as the reverse complement.
ACCATCGAAATTTACCATATCCCATCCTGGACCAAAATCAGGGATCATGCCATGTAACCAGTTACTACCAGTCTCAGATGCATCATATGCAAAGTTTACACAAATAGTTACTTCTTCTCCTGGGCAAAATTTGGGATCATCTAGTGGCCTGTTGCTACTTCTCTTCTTAACTTCCCATTCCGCTTGAGATTCACAACCTGGCTCACCAAGACAAGATACGCAACCAGCAAGAGTCGTTACGCCCAATGTAAAATTAGGATCATCTATCACTCCAATGCCAGAAACAACTATCCAATACGTATCTATGCCTTCTACGACACCTACACTATGAATGAACTCATTACTATCAGAATTGCTACATGGATTAGATGGTTTGCCTGATCCACCACCATCCAAAAGTATTGGAGCCGTACAGTCACCATAATATACAGACCAAACAGGCTGCCATGTGCCACTGGTTGTAACTGTTGTTTGTAATTGTACGGCTTCTGGGTCAACAATAACTTTGAACCAAACTGTGGGAAGCTGATCCGCGCCACATGCTGTAATAATGGTTTCAGGTGTCGCATCAATGAAACAGCCTTGGATATTTACAGGTTCTACAGAACCACAATTTGCATCTGTAGGGTTAGGAATTATAGTTTCCACAACGTCTATGCATTGATCAATGGCACAATCTTGCGCACTTATAATACATATGCCCAAGCATAAAATCAAAGTAACCATTAAGCTTTTCGTAAATGTTCTAGTACTCATAGGAATGATTTTTTTAAAGGTAATTAATTAGTGTAAAGGTAGTATAATATTTGTACTTATTGGAATAATTTAGAATATTAACTACTCTATTGATAGGTTGGAGTAAGGTTTATTGGTTTTTTAAGATGATTTTTTATTATCTCATTCAGTTTTTATAAAATCTTAATTTTTTGAATTTGTGACAAAAAAAAATACACTATACATTTAAATATAACCAAAGTCTATTTTAATGGATAGTGTATTCAATGACAAAACCTTATGGTTTGTTAACCATAACTAGTAATAACAACTACTTTACCAATATCACTTTATGTGTTGCATTGCTTCCATCCATAAATTGTATGTTTAAGAAATATACACCATTGGATAAGAATGAAATATCTACTTGGGAAGATTGATCAAAAGGTAAAGTGCTAGATACACCTAAAGCATTGATAATCTTTACAGTAGAAATACTTTGTTTGCCATTATTACGTATAGTGAGCAATCCAGTTGTAGGATTTGGTATTATATTAACTTGTTTTATGGTATTATCAAGTGTCGAGCTGATACAACTTATTATGATAGAGTCACTTAGAAAAATACAATTGGATACATTGGTTTCTAATCTGAAACAGTTGTTGGCAATATAATCTACACCACTGAAAACGCCATTCGGATTTGAAGTTTGATAAGGAATGGTATCCTGCATTACTTGATTTCCTGCACAATCTACTAAGGTATAAATTGCAGATAACGTAGTGTCTATCTGCGTTGCATCTATAGCAATATCCAATGTTGTCTGATCACAGCTTGGAAGAATATAAGATAATTTCGCAGCATGATCATCACTATTTATTATTTGAATGAAAGCCTTTTCTACATTAGTGCAACCTATTTCGTCTATTATTGTGATTTGATATTCTGCACTCTCATCTGTAGTAACTAATATGTTTTGAGTTGTGTCGCCTGTTGACCATAGGAACTGTAGATCCCCTGTTCCGCCATGGACATCTGGTTCAATTATGGTTGTAACTATACTATCACTACATGATGTGTAAGGGGTGATGTTGATATTGATATTTGGATAAACGATCACTGGAAACGTATCAGATTTGAATATACAATTTTCAGATTCTTCTTTTATTTTTGCTACATAATAAAGGATCTGTATAGTATCAGAAGTGTTGACTAAGTTATCAGCAATTGTACCTTGACCATTATTAAAAGTATGTCTCTTTTGACCAAAAATATACGGATTGTTCAAAAAGTAGACTTCAATGATTTTATTGCTTCCATTTTCTAATAATAATTCTAAATCAGTTGATTCGTGACTGCATATTTCTACTGCGTTTCCACTGATTCCAGCATTGGCATTTAGGCTTTGAGAACAATCGATCTCCCAATTAGGTCCTATCTGTGCATAGTCTCTGAGACATTCAGCAACTGGATCATTCCAACATCCCGTGACTCCATCAGAAGTTGTCTGAAAATTGAACCTTAAGTTTCTATTATTAAAACAATCTGTCTCTCCGTCAAATGTTTTTACCTTTAGATCAATACAAAAATTAATGGAAACTACCACAGAACCAATACCATAGTTAGTAGATGGACTGCAATCATTATCACAACCTTCTCCACCCGGCTGACTCCAGAACCAACCACTTGGCAATGATGATCCTTCGAGCAGTGGTCCAGTACAAGGACATGATTGGCATCCCGTATTACACAGCACCAATCTCCCTGTCAATGAGTCTGTATAAGTACAAAGAAGTGGCATCTGTTCAGTGATTATTGGACCACAATTTATATCAGACATATCTAGCCATTCACCACCTTCAGGCGAAATAGTAATTGCTGACGGATCAAATGCTGTCATATCCCATCCTGGGCCAAAATCTGGTATTAATCCATGAAACCAATCAACACCAGTCGCTGATGCGTCATAATTAAATGAGACACATACTGTTACTTCTTCACCTTGACAAAACTTAGGGTCATCGAGTGACCTGTTACTGCTTCTATTTGTAATTTCCCATTTGGCTATAGGTTCACATCCAACTTCTCCTATACATGAAACACAATTTGCTAAAGTAGTCAAACCTAAAGAAAAATCGGGATTATCTATAATACCAATACCAGAAACAGCTATCCAGTATGTCCTAACATCTTCCACAATATTAACACTATGGAGGCCAACATTTGAGTCCGAATTGCTACAAGGGATGGGGTTTTGTGTATCAAAGCTTCCTGTGACTAAGATTAAAGAATCACAGTCACCATAATACACTGACCAAACAGCTTGCCAAGACCCCAAAGTTGTAACCGTGGTTTGTAATTGTTGAGCTCTTGCATCTACAAATACCTTGAACCAGACTGTTGGATATTGGTCGGCACCACATTCAGTAATGATCGTTTCTGGAGTTGCGTTCGTAAGGCATCCATTTATTAAAATAGGAGATACGCTACAGTTGGGATCTGTAGGGTTGGGTGTTATAGTTTCTATAAGGGTTGAACATCGATCTTCGTTGCAATCCTGTGCTTGATTGCTTGTGATAACTAAGAAAAAAGCTGCAATAAATCCTAATTTTTTTGTAAACATTCTAATATCCATAGCTATTAATTTTTTGGGGTTATATAATTGATTTTAAGTAATGATGTTAAAGGTAAATTTATTTTTTTAATAGAAGCTTATTTTTAATAAAATATAGAACAAGTGTCGTCACGGGTACTACATTTCAAAGTTGTTTGTTACTTATTGTTCAAATTTTCATTTATTAAATTTGATGAAAATATAAAATATTAAGTAAAAACTTTAAATCATTTACCACTGCAACTTTTGTTACTGACTCATCTTTCCCTACCGCCTACCTTTGTAGTATCAAATATAATTTTAAAATGTATATTAAAGAAAATAACCACAAACAAGTTTTTTCAATACCTATAATAGGTGAATCTTGTTTTAAAATTTAATGTTTTCATGACTGGTTTTTATATGCCCAAGAACTTGATAAGGAAACAGTCATGAGCAGAATCATAAAAAGTTAGATTGTTGTATATATTTTGTGCACTGGACTTTCTTGGAGATTTATTTTACACCAGAATGATTTCAAGAAAAGTTCAGTGCTTTTTTATTAAACTAGCATCGAGTTTACACTAAAACTATGCTATCTTTATATGTAGAATGATCTTTAGAAAGCTATTGTTAAGTCTACTCCGAAAAGTCAATAATTTAAAATGTAGAAAATATTTATTTCTACTGCATTGATAATCAAATGTTTCCCTTTAGGGTCAGGGTAAAAAATGTTTGATTATCGCTTCATTTTTTGTTTTCGGAGAGGATTCATTGTTTAAATTTTGGAAAAACAAATACTTCCCGTATGGATTATTAACGAAAAATGTAATGTTCCTTTTTAATAAGTTATTTCTTAATTGACTCATTTGATAATTCATCGAGCAAAGGGACAAAAACCAATCCTGATTTTTTAGCTAAGTTTTTTGCTTGAGCCAAACTTTTATCAGCTTCAGCTTTTTTTTGTTGATTATGGTGAATAACACTCATAATGTCATGGTACCGGTAGTCATCGTTAAGACCTTTTTTTGTTGACAAAGCTTGGGCAACATTTGGTATGAGCGTTTCATAACTTTTGGCTTTTACCACTTCTTTAAATGCTTGGTAAAGAAGCGCCATATCACCAGTTTCTGGATATAAAGTTAGTAAATCTTTAGCAGTTAGGTATAGACTTTCTGGATTACTCATGCCAATTTGTTTTCTCACATTTAGTTCTCGATAGGCCATGATGTAGGTCAGCACTTTCTCTTGTTGTATACCCGTAAGTTGAGTAAGATATTGACAACCTGCTTTAATTTTATCATCGTTTTGGAAGTTTTTATCGCTTGTCAAAAAACTTACCATTAGATTTTCGGCAAGTGATTGGTCCGTTTTATCATTGATTTTGATATATGCTTCTTGGAAAATCGGGAATTCAATGGCCGAATTATATTTAGTTAAAATTGGTTTGGCAAAAGGTTGACCTTTTTTTGCGATGATGTTTAAATATCCATTTCTTGCTGTCAGTGACATAGGGCTGATTGCTTGAGAAATCTCATTTAAAAACTGTTCTTCATTAAACTTTTCACCTTTTTTCACCACAAATTCCTTATTGTACACACTTTTAAGACTTTGAAGAGCGATAGCTTTTTCTTTCAAATATTTGGCTTTTTTATATCCGCTCAATCTCTCTACAACTTCCCCTGATTTGTTTAGAAACAATAAAGTGGGAAAAGATTTAATATCATATTGTTTTAAAAATGTCTTGTTGCCTTTTTCATTTATTTTTAGATTTACAAAGTTCGCATTGTAATAATTTATGAGGCTTGTATCTGCATTCATTTCTTTTTCCATGAGTTTGCAAGGTCCACACCAATCTGCCATGACATCTACAAAAATGAGTTTATCTTCTGAAAATGCTTCTGTTAAAGCTGGTTCTAGGCTGCTTTTGAAGTTTATGCTCTGCCCATTCAAAACATTTATGAATACCAAACTAATTACTATATGGATAAATCTTTGCATTTTGGTCCTATTTTTTTGGAACTGCAAAGATAGCCTACTTTTTAAAATTTTAGGTCGTGGAGAAACATCTTTCGATAAACGAAATGGAATTTTATGCTTTCAACTTTAGCATTATCAGGTACATTTGTATATTTTTGCCATTGTATTCATTTTACCTGAGAATTTTATCATCTTTTGAGCAAACAAACCATTACATCTACGGACGAAATGAGCAAAGTGACTCCACTTATGGCTCAATATTTTAAACTAAAGGCCAAACATCCTGATGCTATTTTATTGTACAGGGTAGGGGACTTTTATGAAACCTTTGCACAAGATGCCATTACTGTGGCAGATATTTTGGGCATTGTGCTTACAAAAAGAAATAATGGTGGCGACGATATAGAATTGGCTGGTTTCCCATATCATTCGTTAGATGTTTATTTACCTAAGCTGGTCAGAGCAGGGTATAGGGTAGCTATTTGCGAACAACTCGAGAAGCCCAGCAAAGAAAAAAAGATTGTAGATCGAGGTGTTACGGATGTCGTTACTCCAGGTGTTACTATCGATGATACCATCTTAGATCGCAAATCAAATAATTATCTGGCAGCCATCCACTTTACACCCAAAAATGAGTTTGGTGTCGCATTTCTAGATATATCAACAGGTGAGTTTTTAGTATCTGAGGGTAATGCTGCCACTATCGAAAAATTGATTGATGGATTCGGACCTTCTGAAATCATTTTTTCTAAGTCTTTCAACAAAGATTATAACCGCACTTTTGGGGACAGGTATTATTTCTATGGGGTAGAAGAATGGGTTTTTACGCACGATTACGCACGTGAAAAACTATTGGACAAGTTTGCAGTCACTAATTTAAAGGGATTCGGTATTGAAGAATTTCCACTTGCCCAAGTTGCAGGAGGAGCTATTCTTCACTATTTGGCTTCGACTCAGAATGACAAATTAAATCACATTTCGGGCATCACTCGTATCCAATCAGAAAATTTTGTTTGGTTAGATCGATTTACAGTCCGCAATCTTGAGTTGATACGTAGTTCGCATGAGACAGGTAGTTCATTAGCTCAAGTTATGGACAAAACCGTCTCTCCAATGGGTGCTAGGTTGCTCAAAAACTGGATACTATTGCCACTTCTATCGATAGAAAAAATTCAGGCTCGGTTAGATATGGTCAGTTATTTTGTAGAGAAATATTATGACCAAGAATCATTGTCAGCACTCATCAAACAAATAGGAGATATCGAGCGTATTGCGTCCAAGCTTGCCATGGAAAAAATATCTCCACGTGAATTGTTACAGTTGCGCAAATCGCTAGAGTTGCTTCCCGACATTGTTTTGATATTAAAATCAAGCAATAATGAAGCTTTGGGCATTTTGGCAGACAAACTCATTCTTTGCCAAAAGCTTAAGGAAGAAATCAAACGTACACTCTCTGACGAACCACCTTCCATGGTCAGCAAGGGAAATGTCATCAAAGAAGGTTGTAATGAACAGCTGGACGATCTGCGCAATGTGATCAGAAATAGTAAGGAATTATTACTAGAGATTCAGCAAACGGAAGCGGAACGAACAGGTATTACAAGCCTGAAAATAGGTTTTAATAATGTATTTGGATATTATCTTGAGGTCACTAATAAATATAAAGATCATGACAGAATTCCAGATACTTGGATACGAAAACAGACTTTGGCCAATGCTGAACGATATATCTCAGAAGACCTTAAAGTATTAGAAACAAAAATCTTAACGGCTGAAGAAAAAATAGCCGAACTAGAAGAGCGACTCTACCATGAATTGGTCATAACAGCGGCAGGATACTTGGATGCTATTCAGCAAAATGCAAAAAACATTGCCATAATCGACTGTATTTTGTCATTTGCACACATTGCTACCAAGTATAATTATTGTAGACCTGATGTAAATGAATCTTACCGAATAGATATCAAAAATGCTCGCCATCCAGTCATAGAAAGACAACTGACTTTAGGTCAAGCATATGTTCCAAATGATATCACACTTGATAATGATGATACACAAATCATGATGATCACAGGTCCCAATATGTCAGGTAAATCAGCAGTATTACGACAAACAGCCTTAATAGCTTTGATGGCCCAGATGGGATCTTACGTACCTGCATCAAGTGCAGAGATAGGACTTGTCGACAAGATATTTACTAGGGTAGGAGCGAGTGACAATATCAGTAGTGGCGAATCTACTTTTATGCTCGAGATGAATGAGACCGCTAGCATCATGAATAATATCTCCAAAAGAAGCCTTATACTGTTAGATGAGATAGGTCGAGGCACATCTACTTATGATGGTATTTCTATTGCGTGGTCTCTAGCAGAATTTCTTCATAATGGCAAAGTTCAACCCAAGACCCTATTTGCCACCCATTATCATGAACTCAACGAATTAGCAGATAAATATTCTCGAATCAAAAACTATAACGTAGCTACCAGAGAAATCGGGAATAAAGTCATCTTTTTGCGCAAATTGACAGAAGGTGGTTGTGAGCATAGTTTCGGTATTCATGTAGCCGCCATGGCAGGAATGCCAAGAGATATCATCAATCGTGCTATGGAAATTTTGCAAGATTTAGAATCCAAATCCATAGAAGGCAATGACGGTAGCAACAAAAATGATACGCGTCAAAATGCAAAAAATATAGTTCCAAATAACTTCCAGTTGAGTCTATTCGAGACGTCAGACCCGATAGCAGGAGAATTAAAAAATAATATCAAAACCTTAGATCTAAACACTATGACGCCGATTGAATGTATGTTGAAATTACATGAGTTGAAAAAAATGGTGGATGGTTGATGTTGTAAATGGCATCACCAAATGCTGTTGTAAATCATTAGATTCAAAACTTTTTTTACGAATAAATGAAACTTTGTTTTAAATATTAGTCTTATAAAGATCATAACACCTAATAAATATCAGTCATTATGAAAATACAAGGAATATTATACATTGTAGGTATATCTATTTTACTCGCTTCTTGCGCAAGAAATCCTGTAACAGGCAAGAGAGAATTATCACTCATGTCAGAAAGCCAAGAAATAGCCATGGGCAAAGAGTACGACCCATCTATTGTAGCCGAGTATGGCGTATATGAAAACCCCAAAATGCAAGCCTTCATTACAGAGAAAGGTAAACAAATGGCTGCCATATCTCATAGACCTAACTTGCCTTATAGTTTTAAAATACTAGATTCTCCTGTGGTAAATGCCTTTGCAGTACCAGGTGGATATGTATATTTTACAAGAGGGATTATGTGTCATTTTAATAATGAAGCAGAGTTTGCAGGTGTTTTAGGTCATGAGATAGGACACATCACGGCAAAACATAGTGCAAGGCAACAACGTGATCAGATCCTAACTCAGATAGCGCTTATGGGTGGAATCATTTTCTCTGAGAAGTTTAGAGAATTTGCAGATGTTGCACAGCAAGGGGTAGGCCTTCTTTTCCTTAAAAATAGTAGGGATCATGAGACGGAATCAGATAAGTTAGGTGTTGAATACTCCACAAAGATTGGATATGATGCAAACCAAATGGCTGGATTTTTCAAGACCCTTAAAAAATTAGGTGGTACTGATGGTGCAATACCTACATTTTTATCCACACACCCTGATCCAGGTGATAGATTTAATAATGTGGGTAAACTTGCTGTAGAAGCACAAAAAGGATTGGACCCAGCTACCTTAAAGATAAATAGAAATAACTATCTAAAAATGATAGATGGTATTATATATGGTGAAGATCCTAAAGCTGGATACGTAGAAGCAAATGTATTTTACCACCCGGAATTAAAATTTCAATTCCCAATCCCTTCAGGTTGGAAGGCCGTAAACTCACCGGCACAAGTGCAAATGGCACCAGCAGATGGTAAAGCGCTTATGGCAATGTCACTAGCAGAAGGAGCTTCATTAAGTGCGGCAAAGGATCAAGTCATTAAAGAAAACGGACTGACAGTTTTAGAATCGACCAATATTACTGTAAATGGCCTACCTGCCATTGCCATGTTATCAGATATCGTACAAGCAGCGGAGGCAGGACAACAGCAGACTGAACCACTCAAAGTCCTAACCTATCTGATTGAATACAATAAAATGATTTATAAATTTCATGGATTGAGTCTTAAAGCTGACTTTAATACTTATTATAGCAGTTTCCAGAATACCATGAAAAACTTTAAAGTACTAACCGATCAAGCTAAGATTAATAAACAACCGACCTTGATCAAAATAGTAGAAGTAAAAAAGAAGTCATCTTTGCAGCAAATACTTAATGATTATAAAATGCCTTCTGCCAAACAAAATGAGTTGGCCATACTTAATGGATTGGAACTCAATGCAATGGTAGAAACGGGCACGCTTGTAAAAGTGTTTGGTGGACAATTTTGAAAAAAAAAGTAATTTTTGTGCTTTAAAAATTTGGTCAAATAAAAAATAAGAACGTATCTTTGCGTCGCTTTTGGAAAAGTCCAGTAATAAAGCACCATGCGAAAGTAGCTCAGCTGGTAGAGCACGACCTTGCCAAGGTCGGGGTCGCGGGTTCGAATCCCGTCTTTCGCTCCACCTTTTTTTACAAAATTTTATATTAAGTCTATGCCCGGGTGGTGAAACTGGTAGACACGCAGGACTTAAAATCCTGTGGCTGTAATGGCCGTGCCGGTTCGATTCCGGCTCCGGGTACTTAATTTGAAAACTGTGAAAAACTACGAAAATATGGAACTATCGTTCTTTTTGAAATTCTATAAAATTAAACATTCATATAGTAAAATTATTGGGTTGATTACTTCATTACTGTCGTAAAATGACCAATTTAAAACAGTCTTCTCCAAGCTGTAATAATTAAAACTTACAGTACTTTTTGCAGTTTCTTATAAAAGAACCATCTTTAGATTTTTACATTATATTTTATAACACTTCTACCTTGTAATATCAATTTTTGGCATCAATCCCTGATTGTATAATTAGATATTTAACTTATGGGTTTAGGAATAAATGAAAATCTATTATTAAATGAATAAGTAAGCAAAAATGTATTCATTTATATGGGACCTGTGGTTTGAAAAAGTAGAGTTTTATGCTTTAATCTACATTCTAGTATCATTAATCGATAATTTAATCCCCAAGGAACTAAAAACAAACATTTACAGTTTTCTTATACATATCTATTTACCATAACAAAATCAAAAATGAAAACACTCATCTTTTCTCTCTTTGTTGTTAGCAATATCATATTTTTAGTGTCTTGCAAAGATACAAGTCCACAACCATCAGATTTAGTAGGCAATTATACAGTCACAATGTCTCTTCGTGATGGTGTTGTGAATACTGAAGCTATCAAGGATTCTATCAATGGCGCTATGTCAAAAGCGAGTGAAGAATTAAAGAAGGCTAGGGTAGAGATGAACGAAGATTTAAACCTGGCTGCAATAGATACGACAACTCCTGAAGGAAAAATAGAATATGCAGCCAAAAAATTTGGTCAATCCATTGCCGAAGCAGGTTTAGGTATGGGAGAGCTTGGAAAAGAAATGGGAAGTTTATTTAGTGGTTTAGCGGAAGGAGGTATCGGCATGACAAAATCTATTCTTGAAAACATGACCTTAGATGTAGAATTACAAGCTGATGGTGACCTTAAGGCGTCTGGAAGTGTATTAAATATTGGTCTAAATGACAAAACATGGAAGGTAGTTGGTGATGATTTTATACTTACAGACGGCAATAAAAATGAAGACCAAGTATTAAAAATATCAGAAAGGAATGAAAGCGGATTTACGTTGACAAAAGACGAAGTTATTATAAAATTGGCAAAAAAATAACACCAAATTAGCTTTCGTCAAGTAGGCTATCCAAATAGTCTTTTTCTTCTTTGATTTGGTCAAATTTCTTGAAATTATAAGAAGCTGAAGCGTTTCTAGCAATGGACAATGTTTTCCATTCACCTTTAGATAGTTGTTTACATTTGTATACTATCTGTCCTACATGGTAACTGTAATGACAAAGTTGTCTTATGATGGCATCGGAAACTTTGATACCTTCGTTTCTGATGTAAATAATACGGTCTAAATCAGAAGTCGTGAGAGAATCTAAGGTCTCAAAAAGTGCAAACCAACCAGATTCCCATACTACCATTGCTTTTTCCTTAGTTTGAATAAGTTCTTCAAATTCTGAATCTCTATTTCTCCATTCTTTTTCACCATCTTCTGTAAAAATATTGGTCCATCTTGATTTCATATTTCCAGAAAGATGTTGAATGATCATAACAATACTATTATCGTCTTCATGTAATCTATGGAACAATGCTTCTGGTTCTATTTGGGCTATTGATTTGTCAGCGAGTTGTTTATTGTACTTAAATTGTTTGATGGAAGAAGTTAGCATAAATGTTTCTGATTTTGCCATAAAAGTACATTTTTTAAAAATAAATCTAGAATAATTTTGAAACACATTATAAAAATGTTTAATTTGTATAAAATTTGAATACATTGACATTTAACATCATTACAGATCTTTTCATTAATCACCTTCGAGTAGAAAAAAAGTATAGTGAACACACTTGTATTTCATATAAAAATGATTTAAATCAATTTTTCGAATATTGCACATTGGATTATGAGATGTCAGAAGTTGGGCTTATTAAACATCTTCATATAAGGAGTTGGATCGTAAGTTTAATGACAAACAGCATTTCACCCGAATCTGTAAATCGTAAAATTTCAGCACTAAGGACCTTATATAAATGGCTCCTAAAAAAAGGAACAGTTACAAACAATCCTATGCTTAAGATCATGGCGCCCAAAAAATCAAAAAGATTGCCCGTGATTATCCAAGATGTAAATATGGATAGATTATTGGAGTCTGATCTAATTAGTTCATCACAAGATCCATATACGGACGCGAGAGATACTTTTATTATTGATCTATTATATAGTACGGGAATAAGAAGAGCTGAGTTAGTTGCCTTAAAAGTAGCAGATATAAATTTAAGCAGAACTGAAATCAGGGTACTGGGTAAAGGCAATAAAGTCAGAAGTATCCCTATGACACAGCATTTGATCGAAGCTTATCAAAAATATATGACTTTTAGAAATAATTTGGACCATATAGAAAGTGATGTTTTGTTTTTGACAGAAAAAGGCAAAAAAATTTATCCAAGGTTAGTACATTCGATTGTACATAAGAAATTGTCATCCGTTACATCCCTTGATAAAAAAAGCCCACACATATTGCGACACTCATTTGCCACACACATGTTGGATAGAGGCGCTGATCTAAATGCGATAAAAGAATTGTTAGGTCATGCAAGTTTAGCAGCAACTCAAGTTTACACACATAATAGCATCAGTAAGCTAAAGGAGGCTTATGGTAAGGCACACCCTAGATCTAGTATAGATACTTAAATTTACAATTTATTAACAAATTTATAAACTTAATATTTCATAATTCCGTTTAAGTAGATATAACAAATTGTATTAATTATTATTAACCTATAAATTTTTTTGAAGTATGCAAATAACATTTCAGGCAGTTCACTTTACTGCAGATCAGAAGTTGAAGGATTATATAAGTGATAAGCTTCAAAAACTTGTAAAATTTTATCCGAAGATTTTGCAAGCAACTGTTTACCTAAAGTTAGAAAATTCTGGACAAGTAAAAGATAAGGTAATAGAGGTTAAACTCAATGTGCCTGGTCATACTTTAATTGCCACAAACACTGACAAAGCATTTGAAGCATCTTTTGATGATGCATTAGATAATATTAAGAGACAGCTTAAAAAATTGAATGAAAAAGTACAAGCTGTAAGGTAGCAGATAGTGTGTGAATAAAAAAAGAGGCCATTCTGGAAAGATGGTCTCTTTTTTTTAAAAATATTTTTTAAATAGTTTTTTTGCTAACTTATTGAAAATAAACGTCATGTTTAAAAATTATTGTGGCTCTTATCAAATATAAAGAAAATATTTTACAAAATTTTGTCATAAAGTTTTTTTTATATGTGACAAACACATACCTTTGCATCGCTTTTGGAAAATGATCCATTAGTTTATTGAAAAATTGACGTAATAATAGCATGCCGATGTAGCTCAGTTGGCCAGAGCAGCTGATTTGTAATCAGCGGGTCGGGGGTTCGAATCCCTCCATCGGCTCACAAGTGTGAAGGGGATGCGCCGAAGTTGGAGAGACGGGGCAGACTGTAAATCTGTTGCTTAGGCTGAATAGGTTCGAATCCTATCATCCCCACATTTTTACACTGCTATTGATCAATCTGCGGAAGTAGCTCAGTTGGTAGAGCATCAGCCTTCCAAGCTGAGGGTCGCGAGTTCGAGTCTCGTCTTCCGCTCCATTTTTCACAACACCCGGAGCTAATTTTTTTATTGGCCGATGTAGCTCAGGGGTAGAGCACTTCCATGGTAAGGAAGGGGTCAAGGGTTCAAATCCCTTCATTGGCTCATATTCAAGTATATCATTTATTAATAATATTTAAAGTTCAGAAAAATTTTCACCGATGGCTAAATCAACATTTGTAAGAACCAAACCACACGTAAATATCGGAACGATTGGTCACGTTGACCACGGTAAGACAACACTTACTGCTGCTATTACTTACGTGCTTTCTGAGATAGGCTTTGCCGAGAAGAAGGATTACGATTCTATCGACGCTGCTCCAGAAGAAAAAGAAAGAGGTATCACTATCAACACTGCACACGTAGAGTATGAAACCGCAAACAGACACTACGCTCACGTAGATTGTCCAGGTCACGCCGATTACGTGAAAAACATGGTAACAGGTGCTGCACAGATGGATGGTGCCATATTAGTATGTGCTGCTACTGATGGTCCAATGCCACAAACAAGAGAGCATATCCTTCTTGCTAGACAAGTAGGTGTACCTGCTGTAGTAGTATTTATGAATAAAGTAGATCTTGTAGACGATCCAGAAATGTTAGAGCTTGTTGAAATGGAACTAAGAGAACTTCTTAGTGCTTACCAATTCGACGGTGATAACGCTGCTATCATCCAAGGTTCTGCAATTAAAGCTCTTGAAGGAGATGCTGCTGCAAAACAAAAGATCATGGATCTTATGGCTGCAGTTGATGCTAACATTCCTGAGCCAGTAAGAGATGTTGATAAGACATTCTTAATGCCAATCGAAGATGTATTCTCAATCACTGGTAGAGGTACTGTAGCAACTGGTAGAATTGAAAGAGGAGTTATCAACACTGGTGACCCTGTTGAAATCATCGGTATGCAGAAGTTAGGTGATAAGCCATTAACTTCTACAGTAACAGGTGTAGAGATGTTCAGAAAGATCCTAGAAAGAGGAGAAGCTGGTGATAACGCTGGTATCCTTTTAAGAGGTATCGATAAAGAAGCAATCAGAAGAGGTATGGTTATTATCAAACCAGGTTCTGTTAAGCCACATGCTCACTTCAAGTGCGAAATTTATGTACTTGGTAAGGATGAAGGTGGAAGACACACGCCTTTCTTCAATGGTTACAGACCTCAGTTCTACTTTAGAACTACAGACGTAACTGGTGATGTTAAGTTACCAGATGGCGTTGAGATGGTTATGCCAGGAGATAACGTTTCTTTAGAAGTTAAGTTAATAAACCCAATTGCAATGGAGAAAGGTCTTCGTTTTGCGATCAGAGAGGGTGGTAGAACTGTAGGTGCAGGTCAGGTAACTGAAATCATTTCCTAAGTTTTAATCATTCTGTGGTTTTAAAATATTGAAAAATTAAGCACTTTCATTAGTGCTTAATTTTTCATTTTGGTAAAGATTGTTAATCTTTACGATTTAGGGGAGTAGCTCAATTGGTAGAGTGGCGGTCTCCAAAACCGTAGGTTGCAGGTTCGAGACCTGTCTCCCCTGCTTTTATTAATTAATTGTTTCTGCTGGGCAGAATTAAAATTTTTTAAAATGGAGAATATCAGACTATACCTTAGAGAGAGTTATGATGAACTAATTAACCATGTTACTTGGCCTACATGGCCTGAGTTATTCAGTAACGCAAGATTGGTGATAGTTTGTACAATTATCATTTCTTTGGTAGTTTTACTTTTTGATACTGTATTCAATTCTGGTTTGAAAGCAATATACTCATTGTAATCGAGCATTAAACATATTTCCAATGTCTGAAGATAAGAAGTGGTACTCATTAAGGGTCGTAAGTGGTAAAGAGAAGAGTATTAAAGAACGTATAGAACTTGAAATACAACGTAATAAATGGGAAGACATTGTCACTCAGGTATTGGTACCATCTGAAAAAGTTTATAAGATCCGTAATGGAAAAAAAGTTATCCTTGAGCGAAATATTTTGCCGGGATATATTCTTGTTGAAGCACTTCAGTCAAAGTTTTCAGGAGAAATTGTACAGACTATATCAAACGTACTTAATGTTATACACTTTTTAGGAAAGAATCATCCGATTCCAATGACTCAAGTGGAAGCTAATAGAATGCTTGGTAAAGTTGATGACTCCCAAGATGTTTCCGCAGCTATGATTGAGCCATTCTTGGTAGGAGAGACTGTCAAAATCATTGATGGTCCATTTAATGATTTTATTGGGGATGTTAAAGAAGTGAACGAAGACAAGAAAAAATTAAAAGTAATTGTGAAAATATTTGGTAGAGGGACAGAAGTGGAGTTGAATTATATGCAAGTAGAAAAACAATCTTAAAATAAACCTGACTTTAGATCATATTTGATGCTTCCCTAAAGTCATAGTATTAATTTTTAATAAACCAGATAGTAAAATGGCAAAAGAAATTCAAACATATGTAAAGCTTCAGGTGAAAGGCGGACAAGCAAATCCAGCACCACCAGTTGGACCTGCATTAGGTTCTAAGGGTTTGAATATAATGGAGTTTTGTAAAAGATTTAATGCAGAGACACAAGATAGCATTGGTAAAATATTACCTGTGCTTATTACTGTTTACAAAGATAAGTCTTTTGATTTCGTTATAAAAACACCACCTGCAGCAATTCAGTTGATGGAAATCACAAAATTAAAAAGTGGTTCTGCACAACCAAACCGTAACAAAGTAGCTTCTGTTACTTGGGATCAAGTTAAAGGGATTGCAGAAAACAAAATGAAAGACCTTAATGCATTTACAGTAGAGTCTGCTATGAAAATGGTAGCTGGTACTGCTAGAAGTATGGGTATCACTATCAGTGGAGATGCACCTTGGGGCAATCCAGTGGTAGCTGAAGAAGAAGCATAATTATTTATTCATCGGTAAGGGAGTTGTTTTTAAATAGATGACGCTAATACCTTAAAATTTATTTAAATGGCAAAAGTTAGTAAAAAAAGGCAGATTGCAAATGCCAAAGTAGACTCTACTAAGTTTTACGCTCTTAAAGATGCTGTATCACTTGTAAAAGAAGTCAACACTACCAAATTTGATGCTTCGGTAGATCTTCACATCCGTTTGGGTGTAGATCCTAGAAAGGCTGATCAAGCAATCAGAGGTACAGTATCTCTTCCACACGGAACAGGTAAAGTTAAAAGAGTACTCGTATTATGTACACCAGACAAAGAAGCAGAAGCTAAAGCAGCAGGAGCAGATTATGCTGGATTGGATGAGTATATTACAAAAATCGGACAAGGATGGACAGATGTTGATGTGATCATTGCAATGCCAAGTGTTATGGCAAAAGTTGGTCAGATCGGTAGAATATTAGGTCCAAGAGGTTTGATGCCTAACCCTAAAACAGGTACAGTAACTATTAATGTAGGTGCTGCTGTAGAAGAAGTTAAAGCAGGTAAAATCTCGTTCAGAGTAGACAAATATGGTATCATACATTCACCAATAGGAAGGGTGTCTTTCACTCCTGAGAAATTGGCTGAAAATGCTATGGAATTGATCTCAACTTTAGAGAAAATGAAGCCATCTACTGCAAAAGGAACATATATGAAATCTGTTAGTCTTGCTAGTACCATGAGTCCAGGTATTTCTATTGATACTAAAACCATTAAATAAACCATAAAATATATTCAAATGACACGTACAGATAAAGGTTTATTAATAGAAGAGTTAAAAGAAAAGTTTGAAAATTCATCGTACTTTTATGTAACAGATGCTTCAACTTTGACAGTAGCTAAAATCAACCAACTTAGAAGAACTTGTTTCGAAAAAGGTGTTGAGGTTAAAACAGTGAAAAATGCTCTTGCTGTAAAAGCAATGAGTGAACAAGCAGATAGTAAAAATTTCAAAGCAATATTTGAAGCATTTAAAGGTCAGAGTACAATTCTATTTTCAGAAGATGGTAAGCTTCCAGCTGCAATCATCAAAGAATTTAGAGGTAAAGATGCTAGACCAATTTTAAAGGCAGCTTATATTGATTCAGATATTTTCTTTGGTGATGATCAACTAGATATCTTAACGAAACTTAAAACTAAGAATGAGCTTATTGGTGATGTAATCTTTATGTTACAATCTCCAGCTCAGAATGTTATAAGTGCACTTAAGTCTGGTGGAGCTACCATAGCAGGTGTATTAAAGACTCTTGAAGAGAGAGGATAGTTTTATATGTATCCCTAAGGGGAATTTTAATGTTACGTTATAGCTTCCAACATTAACGCATTTTTTTATCAAAATTAATTAAAAACCATTATATCATGGCAGATTTAAAATCATTCGCAGAGCAATTAGTAAACTTAACAGTTAAAGAAGTAAGTGAATTAGCTCAAATCCTTAAAGATGAGTACGGTATCGAACCAGCAGCAGCAGCAGTTGCAGTAGCAGCAGGTCCAGCAGCAGCAGCAGCAGAAGCTCCAGCTGAAAAAACTGAATTCGATGTACACTTAACTTCAGCAGGTGCTAACAAATTAGCTATCGTAAAAGAAGTTAAAACTCTTCTTAACTTAGGTTTGAAAGAAGCAAAAGACATCGTAGATGCTGCTCCTGCATTACTTAAAGGTGGCGCTTCAAAAGCTGAAGCAGAATCTATCAAAGCAGCTTTGGAAGGAGCAGGTGCTTCTGTTGAGTTGAAGTAATTTGATAAGTTTTATATGGACTTAATTTCAGAAGTTAAGTCTGAAAATAAATGACATCTGGCTTAACTGACCTTCTGGTTGGTTAAGCCTATTGTCATTAATGACATTTTTTTTGAACAATTTGATACATTTTGTTCTTTATTTAACGAATTTCGCTAAACAAATATAAAGTATGACATCAAACGGAGTAGCAACCGCAGCCGGAAATAATAGAGTCAACTTCGGCAAAATTAAATTAGCAAACCAATATCCTGACTTACTCGAGATTCAAATAAAATCTTTTCAGGAGTTCTTCCAATTAGAAACTACCCCGGAAAATAGAGGGAACGAAGGTTTGTACCGGGTTTTTCAGGAAAATTTTCCAATATCGGATGCTAGAAACATTTTCGTACTCGAATTTTTAGATTACTTCATAGATCCACCTAGATACTCCATTGAGGAGTGTATGCAAAGAGGTTTGACTTATAGCGTTCCTTTGAAAGCGAAGTTAAGACTTTCATGTAATGATGAAGAACACGTAGATTTCCAAACTATCGTTCAAGATGTATTCTTAGGAAATATTCCTTATATGACTAATAAGGGTACATTTATGATCAATGGTGCAGAAAGAGTTGTTGTTTCTCAATTGCATAGATCACCAGGTGTATTTTTTAGTCAGACTTTTCACCCTAATGGTACAAAGATATTCTCTGCAAGAGTAATTCCTTTTAAAGGAGCTTGGATGGAGTTTGCAACAGATATTAACTCTGTAATGTATGCCTACATCGATAGAAAGAAGAAGTTTCCAGTTACCACTCTACTTAGAGCAATAGGATTTGATTCAGATAGAGATATATTGAATCTTTTTGATCTTGCCGAAGAAATCACCACAGACAAACAATCTCTAAAAGCTGCAGTTGGTAGAAAACTTGCTGCAAGGGTTTTGAGAAAGTGGACAGAAGATTTTGTAGATGAAGATACTGGTGAAGTTGTAACTATCGAAAGAAATGAAATCATCTTAGAAAGAGATGTAATCTTGGACGAAGATAATATTGATTTAATTTCTGATGTAGACACTGATACAATTATTCTTCAAAAGGAGAACCTTGAAGAAGATTATTCTATCATCTATAACACATTGCAAAAAGACCCGTCATCTTCTGAAGTTGAAGCGGTTATACAAATATATAGACAATTAAGAGGTACTGATCCACCCGATGAAGAGACCGCTCGTGGTATCATCGATAAATTGTTTTTCTCGGATAAGAGATACAATTTAGGTGAGGTAGGTAGATATAAAATAAATAGAAAACTAAAGCTAGATATTAGTAGAGATACTTTGGTTCTTACAAAAGAAGACATAATTTCTATCGTAAAATATCTTGTAAGTTTAGTAAACCAAAAAGCAGAGCTTGATGATATTGACCATTTAGCTAACAGAAGAGTTAGAACAGTTGGTGAACAATTGTATGCTCAGTTTGGTGTAGGTTTGGCAAGGATGACACGTACTATTCGTGAAAGGATGAACGTGAGAGATAATGAAGTATTTACTCCAATAGATCTTATCAATGCTAGAACTTTATCATCTGTCATCAACTCATTCTTCGGTACAAGTCAATTATCTCAATTCTTAGATCAAACCAATCCATTATCTGAAATTACACACAAACGTAGGATTTCAGCATTAGGGCCAGGTGGTTTGTCAAGAGAGAGAGCAGGTTTTGAGGTTAGGGACGTTCACTACTCCCATTACGGTAGACTTTGTACGATTGAAACTCCAGAAGGACCAAATATCGGTTTGATATCTACACTTTGTGTTCACGCAAAGGTAAATAAAATGGGTTTCTTAGAGACTCCTTACCGTAAAGTTACTGACGGGAAAGTGGATATATCTGGAGATATTCTTTACTTATCTGCAGAAGCAGAAGATTACAGAAGAATAGCTCAGGCAAATGCTGTGATCAATGAATCTGGTGCATTCACAAGTGATAGAATTAAATCTAGAGAACACGGTGAATTCCCTGTATTAACGCCTTCTGAGCTTGAGTATATGGATATCGCACCAAACCAAATCGTAGGTGTATCTGCATCTTTGATTCCTTTCCTTGAGAATGATGATGCCAATAGAGCCTTGATGGGTTCTAACATGCAACGTCAAGCACTTCCGCTAGTAAGACCAAAGTCACCAATCGTTGGTACAGGTCTTGAAGCTAAAGTTGCTGAGGATTCAAATATGTTGATCAATGCTGAAGGTGAAGGTGTTGTTGAATACGTCGATGCTAACGAGATCGTTATTAGATACGATAGATCTGAAGAAGAATTGCTTGTTTCTTTTGACGACAATCTTAAGAAATACAACCTTACTAAGTTTATCAGAACTAACCAAGGGTCATGTATCAACCTTAAGCCAATTGTTAAAAAAGGACAAAGGGTAAGAAAAGGAAGTTTGCTTTGCGAAGGTTATGCCACTGAAAATGGAGAATTGGCTTTAGGTCAAAATCTTCAAGTAGCATTCATGCCTTGGAAAGGATACAACTTTGAAGATGCGATCGTACTTTCTGAGAGAGTTGTAAAAGAAGATATTTTTACATCATTACATATAGAAAGTTATGAAATTGATGTAAGAGATACGAAATTAGGTGAAGAAGAATTGACCAATGATATTCCTAACGTAAGTGAAGAAGCAACTAAAGATCTTGATGAGAATGGTATCATTCGTATCGGAGCTTGGGTGAAAGAAGGAGATATCTTGATTGGTAAAATTACACCTAAGGGAGAATCTGATCCTACTCCTGAAGAAAAGCTTTTGAGAGCGATCTTCGGTGATAAAGCAGGTGATGTAAAAGATGCATCTTTAAAAGCATCTCCATCTACGCAAGGTGTTGTCATTAGTAAGCAATTGTTCGCTAGAGCTAAGAAGGATAAATTCCAAAAAGTTCAAGAGAAAGAGTTGTTATCTAAATTAGAAGACACTCATGCGATCAATATGAATGAGCTTAAAACCATTCTAGTTGATAAGTTGATGACTTTACTTGATGGTAAAATATCTGAAGGTGTACGAAGTATTTACAACGAAGAATTAATACCAAAAGGTGCTAAGTTTACACCTAAGTCTTTCAAAGAACTTGATTATTCTCAAGTAGATTATTCAGGTTGGACAAAAGATGGTGCAAATAATGAGTTGATTGCTAGATTATTACACAATTACTCTATCAAAGTTAACGAGGAACTTGGTAGATATAAGCGTGAGAAATTTAATATCAGTATAGGTGACGAGTTACCAGCAGGTGTATTAAAACTTGCTAAAGTTTATCTTGCTAAAAAGAGAAAACTGAAAGTAGGAGATAAGCTTGCGGGAAGACACGGAAATAAAGGTATTGTATCTAGAATAGTTAGGGATGAAGACATGCCTTTCTTGGAAGATGGAACACCTGTAGATATCGTACTTAACCCATTGGGTGTACCATCAAGGATGAACCTTGGTCAGATTTTTGAGACCGTATTGGGCTGGGCTGGAAAGAGCCTTAATGTTAAATTTGCAACACCAATCTTTGATGGTGCGAGTTTGGCAGAAATAGAGCAATACATCGAAAAAGCTGGTCTACCTGCATATGGTCAAACCTATTTGTATGATGGTGAAACAGGAGATAAATTCCACCAACAGGCGACTGTAGGAGTTATCTACATGTTGAAATTATCACACATGGTGGATGACAAAATGCACGCAAGATCTATCGGACCATACTCATTGATCACACAGCAACCTTTGGGTGGTAAAGCTCAGTTCGGTGGACAGAGATTTGGAGAGATGGAAGTTTGGGCACTTGAAGCGTATGGTGCTGCTAATATTCTTCGTGAGTTATTGACGATCAAGTCGGATGATATCATCGGTAGAGCAAAAGCATATGAAGCCATCGTAAAAGGTGACAATATTCCAGATTCTAATATCCCTGAGTCATTTAATGTATTGGTACATGAACTTAGAGGTTTAGCTCTTGATATTAAATTTGATTAAAAGAATTTTTTAACGTTATATATTTTATATTATGCTTAAAAAGAAAGGTGTAAAACCAACCAAAGGATTCGAATCGATTACTATTAGTTTGAGTTCGCCAGATGAAATTCTGGAAAGATCTTTCGGTGAAGTATTAAAACCAGAAACAATTAATTATCGTTCTTACAAACCAGAAAGAGATGGTTTGTTTTGCGAGAGAATATTCGGTCCTGTAAAGGATTACGAATGTTACTGTGGCAAATATAAAAGAATAAGATATAAAGGTATCGTCTGCGACAGATGTGGTGTAGAAGTTACTGAAAAGAAAGTCAGAAGAGAGAGAATGGGACACATTAAGTTGGTTGTTCCTGTTGTTCACATCTGGTTTTTCAAATCATTACCAAACAAAATTGGTTACTTACTAGGGTATTCTTCTAAGAAATTAGAATCAATCATCTATTACGAAAGATATGTAGTAGTTCAGCCAGGTGTCAAAGAAAATGACATTGCAAAGCATGAATTGTTGACTGAAGAAGAATACTTTGATGTATTAGATACTCTTCCAAAAGATAATCAATTACTTGACGATTCAGACCCTAACAAGTTTATAGCTAGAATGGGTGCTGAAGCTATCAAAGATTTATTGGAAAGAATCAAATTGGATGAACTTTCATTCGAATTGAGACACCAAGCTGCCAATGAGACTTCACAGCAAAGAAAATCTGAAGCACTTAAGAGATTAAGAGTAGTAGAAGCATTCAGAGATGGTATGGCTAGTCAGGACAATAGACCAGAATGGACTATTATCCAATATTTGCCTGTAACTCCACCTGAATTGAGACCACTTGTACCTTTGGATGGTGGTAGATTTGCGAGTTCAGATTTGAATGACTTGTACAGAAGAGTTATCATTAGAAATAACCGTCTAAAGAGACTTTTGGAAATCAAAGCTCCAGAAGTAATCTTGAGAAACGAAAAAAGAATGTTACAGGAAGCTGTGGATTCATTGTTCGATAACTCAAGAAAATCTAATGCAGTAAAAGCAGAAGGTGGTAGATCTTTGAAATCTTTGAGTGATGTACTTAAAGGAAAGCAAGGTCGTTTCCGTCAGAACCTTTTGGGTAAAAGGGTAGATTATTCTGGTAGATCGGTAATCGTCGTAGGACCTACATTGCTATTACATGAGTGTGGTATTCCTAAAGGTATGGCTGCTGAGCTTTTCAAACCGTTTGTTATCAAGAAATTGATAGAAAGAGGTGTGGTAAAGACAGTTAAGTCGGCCAAAAAACTTGTTGATAAGAAAGATCCTGTAATTTGGGAAATTCTTGAAAATATCTTGAAAGGGCACCCTGTTTTATTAAACAGAGCTCCTACACTTCACAGATTGTCTATCCAAGCTTTCCAACCAAGGTTAGTAGAAGGTAAAGCAATCCAACTTCACCCATTGGTGTGTGGTGCATTTAACGCGGATTTTGACGGTGACCAGATGGCAGTGCACGTTCCTTTGGGACATGCAGCAATATTGGAGGCACAAATGTTAATGTTGTCTGCGCATAATATGTTGAACCCACAAGATGGTTCTCCAGTAATGTTACCTTCTCAGGACATGGTTTTAGGATTATATTATCTTACAAAACCACGTAAATCTGTAGGAGAAATTAAGGTAAAAGGAGAAGGTAGTACTTTTTACAGTGCGGAAGAAGTGATTATTGCTTTCAATGAAGGCAAAATAGATCTTCACGCAGTGATAAAAGTGCGTGCAAATGTGGAAGTGGAAGATGGTAAATTGGGTATTAGAATTACTGAAACAACCGTAGGAAGAGTTATTTTTAACCAATCTACACCACCCACAGTTCCTTTTATAAATCAATTGATGACTAAAAAGTCATTGAAAAAGATCATTCAGGACATTATCACTCGTACCGATTTCTCTGCTACTGCAAAGTTTTTGGATGAGATTAAAGAACTTGGATTTTTCTGGGCTTACAAAGGTGGATTATCATTTAACCTTGGAGATCTTATCACGCCGAGTATTAAAGAGCAAACATTGTTAGATGCTCAGGAAGAAGTAGATGAAGTTTGGGAAAATTATAACATGGGACTTATCACTCCAAATGAGAGATACAACCAAGTTATCGATAAATGGACATTTGCGGATAATAAAATTACCGACAACCTTATGCGAGAAATCGCTCAGCACAAACAAGGATTTAATTCCGTGTTTATGATGCTTGATTCAGGAGCAAGGGGATCTAAACAACAGATCAAGCAGCTTTGTGGATTGAGAGGATTGATGGCAAAACCAAGAAAATCTGGTGATACAGGTGGGGCGATCATTGAAAACCCTATCCTTGCAAACTTCCTTGATGGACTTTCGGTTTTGGAATATTTTATCTCAACACACGGTGCTCGTAAAGGTCTTGCGGATACAGCCTTAAAGACAGCGGATGCAGGTTACCTTACAAGAAGATTGGTGGATGTTGCACAAGATGTAATCATTACTGAAGAAGATTGTAAGACACTAAGAGGTATTGATACTGAAGCCCTTAAGGATAATGAAAACGTTATCGAAACGCTAGGTTCTAGAATTGTAGGTAGATATTCACTTTATGATGTAAAAGATTTAGTAACTGATGAGATGTATGTTGAGGCAGGAGAATATATTTCTCCAGAAGTGGCTGCAAACATTGAAAAGTCAGGTATAGAGATGGTCACTATCAGATCAGTGCTCACTTGCGAAACTAAAGTAGGTGTGTGTGCGAGATGTTATGGTAAAAATCTTGCTACTGGTAGAAGGGTAGAAACAGGTGATGCTGTAGGTATTATTGCAGCACAGAGTATTGGTGAACCAGGAACTCAGCTTACACTTCGTACCTTCCACGTGGGTGGTATCGCATCTGTCTCTAAAACGGAATCAGAAATCACTTCTAAATTTGACGGAATACTTGAATTTGATAATATCAAAGTTACTGAGCAAATCGAAGGTGGTGCAAAAAGTCAGGTAGTATTATCTCGATCTGGTGAAATCAGGGTTATGGATCCTGAAACCAAAAAGATTTATAACTCATACTTTATTCCTTATGGTTCTACATTGATTGTTCAAGACAAACAGAAGATAGAAAAAGGAGACGTTATATGTAATTGGGATCCATTTAACAACTTGATCATTTCTGAATTTGGTGGAATTGCTAAGTTTGAAGATATTGAAGAAGGTGTCACTTACCGTGTGGAAAGAGATGACCAAACTGGATATGCTGAAAAAGTAATCATCGAAGCTAAGAATAAGAAAAAGATTCCAGTAATTAGAATCTTTTCTCCTGGTGGCGATGAACTTAAAACATATAACATTCCGTTAGGAGCTTATATTTCTATTGAAGATAATTCAGAGATCGTACCAGGTCAGAAAATCGTTAAAATACCACGTAACTTGGGTAAAATTCAGGATATTACGGGTGGTCTTCCAAGGGTTACTGAATTATTTGAAGCGAGAAATCCTTCAAACCCAGCAGTAACGGCTGAGATCGACGGTATCGTGACTTATGGTAAAATCAAACGTGGTAATAGAGAGATTTTTGTCGATGACGAAAAGACAGGTCAAAGGAGAAAATACTTGATAGGATTGTCTAAACACTTACTCGTACAAGAAGGTGATTTCGTAAGAGCAGGTATGCAATTGTCAGATGGTGCTGTAGCTCCGTTGGATATATTGAATATCAAAGGACCTTTTGCAGTTCAATCTTACTTGGTGAATGGAGTACAAGAAGTTTATCGTTCTCAAGGTATTGCCATCAATGACAAACACATCGAAGTAATCGTGCGTCAAATGATGAGAAGGGTAGAGATCATCGATCCAGGTGATACTACTTTCCTTGAAGGAGAAGCAGTAGATAGACATGAGTTCAATGAGCAGAATGACTGGATTTATGACAAAAAAGTTGTTGTAGAACCGGGTGATTCACAAAATTTGAAAGCAGGTCAGATTGTATCTATTCGTCAATTCAGAGAAGAAAACTCTAATCTGAAGAGAAATGACAAAAAGATTGTAGAAGTAAGGGATGCAGTTCCTGCTACATCTAGTGTTATTTTGCAAGGTATTACAAGAGCGTCGCTTGGTGTGGAAAGCTGGATATCAGCTGCATCATTCCAAGAGACAACAAAAGTTTTGAGTACTGCTGCGATTTCTGCGAAAAGAGATAACCTTACTGGGTTGAAAGAAAATGTAATTGTTGGTAAAAATATTCCAGCAGGTACAGGTTTAAGAAGATTCAAAGATATGGTTGTCGAAGCAGTTAATGAATATGATGTAGTCTAGTTTTTTGAAGATTAGAAATATCTAAATATAAATGGCTCCTTGTTTAATAACTTGGAGCCATTTTTGTTATAATCAAGATCAGCGATTTTGATAAATCATGAGCAAATTCAACTGATATGCAATTATACACGACTTGTCAAGGATGTGGAAAGCACGTTATATTGGAATCAAAAGCGGTCACAAGGCCTGAATTGAGAAAAATAGAAGGTGAATATGTTGAAATTTCCTGTTCTCATTGTTTGAAAAAGGAGCAAGTAAATATTAATGATATTATTGCTCGACCGAGTGGTGTAATACTTTGGGCAGTAATGATTTTTGGTTTAGTCTTAGCCTTTTATTTATGGTGGACCTTCAATATTTTCAGTTTAATTGCGCTAGGTTTGCCTTTTTTGATCTGGAGAATTCAAGCTAAAAAGATCAATACTTTTAATGACTACAAAATCTATTAACAAGCTTTTTATTTTGCTAAGCTTCCATTAGAAGTTAAACTCCTATTTTTAAAGAAGTGTTATTCATGGTTCATTAACCACTTCACCATATTACCAAACTGTTGTCCCCACATGACTTCACTGTGTCTTCCTCTGTCTTTGATAACAACTCTATAGTTTTCGCTGGGATAGTTGTGTTTTTTGAGTGTCCAGTATGTTTTTTCTAGTGTAGCTTGCATGCCTCTACTTTCTGATTTACTGCCCATCACATAAATTTTGCTGAAGTGTTTTGGTTCAATATTGTAAATCGGTGGATAAATCCAAAAAGCGGGCGACATTACACCTGCTTTACCAAAAACATCACTATGGCGAGTAGCTGCATAAAAAGAAATAAGCCCTCCTAGCGAACTACCTACTATAATTGTGTTTTCTCTACTTGGTAAAGTGCGAAGGTGCTGGTCCACTTTAGGTTTCAACTCATTAATGATGAAATCGAGGAATAGCTCTCCTTCACCATGATATCTTTTATGGTTGTGTGGCATATATTCTGATCCACGGTAATGTCCACCATTATCAATTCCTACAAGGATTACTTGATTTTTCAAAGGAAGACTATCCATTACTTTCTGTAAGTTCCACGGTTTGAAATAAGCAGTATTTTGGTCAAAAAGATTCTGACCATCCATAAGATACATGGCTGGAAACTTTTTTTCAGGAAATTTATAGTATGCTTTTGGCAATAATATTCTTGTGGTACGGCTTCGTCCCAATTTTGACATCAAAATGTCTTGTACGAACAATCTGGAAATATTTTTTTGAACAATCATGGTAAAGGAATAAACGTTGGGATATAACAATTTTTATTCCCATAAAGTTTGTCGGTAATCAATTTTAATGTGGAAACTTAATATTTATTTGGCGATATTTACTTTGAATAGAAAGGTAAAAAGAATATTATAAATAACAAAGAATCATTTTGCGTAACCAATTCAAGAATTTTCTTTTCGATCATTTGCACCTATCTAATTTTTTATAACTTTGCCAATCTAGGGTCAGTTTTAAAAATGGTTTTATTAGCCAAAATGTGACTTGTAATTGCAAATTGACAAAATTAATTTAAATTTAATAAAATGAAAAGGAGAACATTTATTGCACAAACAGCTACTATGGCTGCTTTAGGGTCTGTTACACAAGTTATGGGAACTGCAGGCTTATCTTTGTTCTCGTCTAAAGTCAAGTGTGGTTTTATTGGTGTAGGCGCTAGAGGGTTAGGTACTTTGTCACTTGCTTTACTCAGGAAAGATGTATTAGTCACTGCAATTTGCGATATAGATCCTATCACTACAGAAAAAGCTGTAAAAATGGTCACAGATGCTGGTCAAGCTAAACCTATTTTATTCACTGCTGGCGACCAAGATTATAAAAAATTGCTTGATCATAAAGATGTAGATGTAGTATTTATTTGTACTCCTTGGGAGTGGCATACACCGATGTCCGTAGATGCGATGTTGGCCGGAAAAGCGGTAGCTTGTGAAGTCGCAGGTGCTATGAGTGTGGATGAATGCTGGCAAATGGTACGCACTTACGAAAAGACGTTGACACCATTTATGATAATGGAAAATGTCTGTTATCGTCGAGACGTCATGGCTGTATTAAATATGGTGAGAAAGGATGTGTTTGGTGAGATGATACATCTAGAAGGTGGATATCAGCACGATCTACGTGAAGTAAAATTTAATGATGGTGTCAATTATTATGGTGGTGGCGTAGAATTTGGTGGTAAAGGATATAGTGAATCTAAATGGCGCACATCTCATTCTGTCCATCGTAATGGTGAGTTGTATCCAACACATGGTATCGGCCCTATAGGAAGTATTATCAATAATAATAGAGGGAACAGATTTGAATATCTTACATCGATGGCTTCTAAAGCTAGAGGTCTTAATAAATTCATCACTGAACATCCCAAAGGTGGTGCTAATCATCCGAATGCGAAGGTTAATTTTAGACTTGGAGATGTCGTTACCACAAATATCATGACCGCAAATGGTGAGAGCATAACATTAACACATGATACCAATTTGCCGCGACCATATTCTTTAGGGTTTAGAGTGCAAGGTACCAAAGGCTTGTGGATGGATGTGAACAAATCGATTTATATAGAAGGTAAAAGTCCATCTCATAAATGGGAAGCTGCTGATGTCTATCTCAAAGAAAATGACCATCCTATATGGAAAAAATATGAAGCTGATGCATCAGGCGCTGGACATGGTGGAATGGATTGGTTTGTGTTGAATGCATTTCTAGAAGCATACAAAAATAACGATCCGATGCCACTTGATGTCTATGATCATGCAAGTTGGGCCGTAATAACTTGTCTGTCAGAACAATCTATCGTTTTAGGTGGTGAGCCGCAGATTTTTCCTGATTTTACTGATGGGAAATGGATGAATAGAAAGCCAATTTTTGCTTTAGACGACAAATATTGAATATTTTATACAAAACCTTACCCAATAGAATACGTTTAGCATATAGAAATTATATTTTATCAAGTATTTAGTGATATAATGGATATTATAAAATGGGATATAGCTCTTTTTGAGTACATCAACAATGACCTTAGTAATGGTTTTTTTGATTTGGTTTTGCCATGGCTGAGAGAACCACTGTTTTGGGTACCGTTTTATATATTTTTAATTGCCTTTGTGTTTTTTAATTATGGAAAAAGGGCATATTGGTTTGTTTTGTTTGTGATTTTAACTGCGGCATCATCAGACCTTATTAGTAGTAGGGCCATCAAAAAAAACATAAAACGAATTCGACCTTGCAATACGGAGATGATTCAAACAGTAGAAAGAGTGCGTTGTGGTTCCGGATATAGTTTTACTTCATCTCATGCAGCTAATCATTTTGCAGTTGCAACATTCATTATAATGACGTTAGGCCAATTTCGTCCCAAAATTAATAAATGGTTGTGGTTATGGGCTGCAAGTATAGGATTGGCACAAGTTTATGTGGGCGTACATTTTCCATTGGATGTGTTTGCAGGAGCAGTTCTTGGAGTAATTCTTGGAAAGTTTTGGTCCTTATTGTTTCATAAGTACTACGGTCTTGTATTAGATAAAGAAATGATAGCAACATGAATGTTTCGGAAATAAAAGATATATTAGCCGCGGTCACTGATCCTGAAATCCCAGTCATAACTATTCATGATTTAGGGATATTAAGGAATGTAGAAATAGAAGAAAGTTCACAAAAAGTAGTCGTTTATATTACCCCGACATATACTGGATGTCCTGCGATGGATATGATTACTGTCCAAATCAAAGCCGCTCTTCAAGATCATGGTTATAACAACGTGGAGGTTATATCTTTGTTAGAGCCGACATGGACGACAGACTGGATCAGTGATTTGGGGCGTAAACAATTAATGGATTACGGTATCTCTCCTCCTGCGGAAAAGACTACTGATCCATCATTTCTCAAAGGAGTAGCTCCAAGTGTCCAATGTCCACAATGCAAGTCTTTTGACACAGAGATGATTAGTAGATTTGGCTCTACAGCTTGTAAGTCATTGTACAAATGTAAATCCTGTTTAGAACCATTTGATTATTTTAAATGTCATTAAATATTGATTATTAATATATTAAATATTATTTTATAATATATGTGTATTTATTAGCTATATTGTAATTAGGCAAACACATATTTCAGATTGTATTAATGGTCTCATTAAATTTTTTACGGCGACTTTTTTATTAGATTACTAAAATAGGTTAGTGGTTAGAGATTTTGCCTAATTAAAATATTTTGCTATATTTACATTCATGTTTTGTTTTTTTAGTATTAAAAATAGAAATCCAATATGTCATTTATAAACTTACGAGTAGAATCAGGAATAGCAACGATTACTTTTGACCGAGCAGAAAAATTCAATAGTTTTGTTAGACCTATGGCATTAGCCTTTCAGGCTTTTTTAGACCAAGTAGCTGAAGATGCTTCTGTACGATGTGTCGTTATCACTGGTAACGGGAAAGCATTTTGTGCAGGTCAAGATTTGCAAGAAGCTACAGATCCTGATGGACCTGCTCTATCAAAAATCGTAGGAGAACATTACAATCCAATAATTACTCGAATCAGGCAGTTGCCTAAACCTGTTATAGCAGCAGTTAATGGAGTTGCAGCAGGTGCAGGGGCGAACATTGCGCTTGCCTGTGATATAGTAATTGCAACCGAGTCAGCATCATTTATTCAAGCTTTCAGTAAGATTGGATTGATTCCGGATAGTGGTGGAACTTATACATTACCAAGGTTGATAGGATTTCAAAGAGCATCTGCACTCATGATGTTAGGGGAGAAGGTGAGCGCAAAAGATGCTCAATCTATGGGAATGATATATAAAAGTGTCTCTGATGAGTTGTTTTTGGCTGAAGTAGATAGGGTTGCAGCACAATTGGCTACAATGCCTACTTATGGATTGGCATTGACAAAACAAGCACTAAATGAGACTTACCACAATGATCTAGAAAAACAACTAGCATTGGAAGATAAATTACAAACATTGGCTGGTAACAGTGATGATTACGTAGAAGGTACAACCGCTTTTCTAGAAAAAAGAGCACCAATATTTAAAGGATCCTAAGTAAAGAATAGGATTACATTATGGCTTTTTAGAAAACGAATAAATCAATTCTTTAAACCTTGGGAGCATCTTTCTAATGTTTAATATTTTATTTTAAGTTCCTTTTGTAAATATTTTTAAAGGACTAAATTAGGAAAATATGAAGATTTTTAAGAATAAACAAGGTATTCCTACTATTTTAGAGCAAATAGATAATTATGAAGGTGAAGAATTAGATCTATTAGCATCACTCATATTTGCTATCAGACCTACAAGTAAGGAACGTAAAAATGGTGAGTTAACTAGATTTGATGAATTGGTCCAATATCTTAAAGATTCTAAATTGCACAGAGATGGATTGAGGAATTATTTGATCCGAATTACTGCAAATCAAAGAATAAGCACGACACTTACGGATGCCAATATTATTTCTGGAATTGATTTTTGGAGTGAATTGTGGGATAGACTGTCTTACAAGATTTTACCTGATCAACCAGAAAAAGGATCAATCGATAATTTGCTCGTAAACGTGTTTTATCAAGAAACAGATAGTAAATGGGTAAGTAGTATACCAGAAGAAAAGGCAGATGAATTGTTGGATCTACTACTTTTTAAAGGGATGTATGAATATGATTTGGTAGACTTTGTTATGCAAGAAGTACTTTTTGCCATTAAAGTACTTTCTTTACGAATAACAGGTAATGCATTTGAAGGAGAAGTATTGAGAATGGTACCAGAATATGCCAACCATAAAAGTCCTTTTGCATCGTTACAAAGTGAAATAAGCAGATATATCAAAGGTCTAGAATCGGGAACTTCAACTAGAAGAATTGATGATGAACAATACAAACAAATAGAAGTTCTAAATAAGCAATGTCGAGATTTTATAACAAAGGCTTATTCAAATAAAGAGAAATATGGGATAAGTTTTAAGGTGCATCAACAATTGATGTTGATGGAGAGATTATTAGATAGATTGTTTTTGATATTTGAATTGTTTACAATCGATCCAGAAGTAAGGAGTGAAACAAAAATGCTAAGATTTGTTACAGCGTTAATAGATTTTAATACTGGGAAGTCAAAAGTATTTGGCTACATCAACAAATCTACTCAAATAATGGCCAATGAAATTACAAGGAATATCGGTGTTAAAGGAGAGCAGTATATAACAAAGACAGGCAGAGAATATTGGAAAATGCTCAATACTGCTGCGGGTGGAGGCGTCATAGTCGCTTTGGCTTGTATTATTAAAATGAATCTATCAAGTATTGAAGCTAGTCTTTTTGTGAAAGCATTTTTATATAGCATGAACTATGCGTTTGCATTTATAGCTATTTATTTACTCCATTTGACACTTGCAACAAAACAACCTGCTATGACTGCCGCTACATTAGCTCAAGCAATAGAAGATGATCAAAAGATGGAAAATGATTTTGGGGCATTATCACAATTAGTTGCGAGGGTTTGGAGATCGCAATTTATAGCATTTGTAGGAAATGTGTTTTTAGCTTTTCCAGTGGCATTAGGTTTATTATATTTATGGGGCAATATATTTGAAACTAACCCCGCTGCTCATAAAGCTACAAAGATGATCTATGAATTAAATATATTTTCTTCTCCAGCTATTTTTCATGCTGCCATTGCAGGTGTGTTTTTGTTTATTTCTGGATTGATAGCTGGTCATGTATCAAATAAAACAAAATACCGTAGAGTACCAGAAAGAATAAAGGAACATCCTGTACTAAAACAGATATTAAAATCAGGTACCAGAGAAAAGTTAGCAAGTTTTTATGAACGCAATTGGGCAGGAATAGTTAGTAATTTATGGTTTGGTGTGTTTATGGGTTCCGTTAGTACTATAGGTGTGATTTTGGGTTTGGATCTCGATATAAGGCACATAACGTTTGCTGCTGGCAATTTTGGCCTTGCTTTATACGGAACGAATTTTGTCATGTCAACTTATGATGTGGTCATGTCAATAATTGGAATTGGATTAATTGGGTTTACAAATTTTATCGTTAGTTTTACACTATCTATGATGCTTGCACTTAGGTCAAGAGGCATACCCTTTAGTGCTTTGAAAGCTATTTTAAAAACAGTCTTATATTATTTTTTGAAAAATCCTGCTTCATTTTTCTTTCCAACTACACCGAAAGCCCAAGTTGCCAAATTGGACATAGAACCTGAGGATAAATTAGAGTAATATTGATATTACTTTTGTGGGTTGAGGTCTTGCTCTTATTTTGACAACTCTTTGGCGCGTTTCTCGGCAGCGAGTAAACCTTCTTTGATGGAATCACCTAATCCGCGCTCATTAAATACTTTGAGTGCTGCTTCTGTAGTACCACCTTTAGAAGCAACTGCACTAATTAGTTCATCAAGTCCTAGCTCAGCATTATTGATCAAATGGTAAGAACCAAGCATAGTTTGTTTTACAAATTGAAGTGCTGTACCTTCGTCAAAGCCCATTTGTTTTCCTGTCTCTACCATACTTTTTACAAAGTAGTAGAAATATGCTGGACCACTACCACTCAGAGCTGTTACAGCGTCTATCATAGACTCATCTTCTATATAAATAGATCTGCCAGTTGCATTTAAAAGATTCTCTACTTTGAATAGCTTGCCGATGCTGATACCTTCTGCGGATGTAAAACCCGTTATACCCATGCCTAACATGGCAGGCGTATTGGGCATAGCTCTGACTACATATTTATGATTAAGTAAAGTTTGGATTTTCTGAATGTTGATTCCTGCCATAATTGACAAAACTATTTGTTCACCGTGCAACTTTCCATCTAGGTCTTGGGCTAAAGTTTCAAAATCTTGAGGTTTTACAGCTAGAATTATTAGATCGTAATTTTTGATTTGATCACTAATGACATTTACGACTACACCTTCTTTGAGTTTTGTAAGAGAGCTGCATCTTTCTTCATTCTTTTCTATAAGAAGAAGGTTTTCTTTTTTTACTAAATCATACTGGACAAATGACCTAGCGAAAGCAAGTCCCATATTACCACACCCTAAAATTGCTATTTTCATCTTTTAAAGATATTAATCTTTCCAAAAACATTTTGGATGCGCAAATATAAGGGTAGTTTGATATCTTATAATCTAAATCAGCCATAAACATTGAGATAAAATAGATTCCATAGATCTGGAATTTTTGCCATTCATCTATTATAATTGACTTTTGGTAGAGTATAAATGGGTTTTGGTAAGAATGGTGCAACTTCAGATATCATTTTTGCGTCTTTGGAGTATACAATTTTATTTAACAATTTTAATTTTAAACCCTATAAATACATAAAAATGAAAAGTGTAAAAAGTTTATTAGCAGTAGTT
Source organism: Saprospiraceae bacterium (assembly GCA_035299145.1). GTDB lineage: Bacteria > Bacteroidota > Bacteroidia > Chitinophagales > Saprospiraceae > OLB9. Next base: position 321,048 of record DATGWZ010000010.1, on the reverse strand, counting down.
TGTTTTGCAATGATCTCTAATTTTGCCATAGCAGCGGGAACTCCAAACAACAAAAAACCTGAAGGTGCTCAAATCCAAGCTTACCTAAAAGGAATTGATTTTAACAAAATGGTCAAGGCAGACACAAAGGTGAATATCAGCTTTATGATCAATGCTCAAAATGAAATATTAGTAGTTTCTACCAATAATAAAGATCTTGACGGTGTGTTGAAGTCGGCTTTAAATTACAAATCAATTTCAGTTAGTGAACTTGAATATAACAAAATATACACGGTGCCTGTATTATTAAAATAATAGTTTTTCATAGTTAATTGTTTGTAGCCGAAGATTTGTAAGTCTTCGGCTTTTTTTTGTGATTGTTTTAAAGTAATATTAGGTTATTACGAAATTTATTTTCTTTTTTTTAGCCAAAATGAAACAAATTATAATTTATTTCGTTTTAAACATTGATAATTGGTGAAATATTATTTTCTTTGCACCCAATTTATAATTCAAATACAAATAAAATTTTAAAATAGTTTACAATGGCAGACTACAAGATGGACAAAATAGACCTGAAGATAGTTAAAATGCTTCAGGAAAATAGCAAAATAACCAATCTTGATTTATCTAAAAAAATAGGTTTATCTCCTGCTCCTACATTGGAGAGGGTGAAGAAGCTGGAGCAATCTGGTATCATTCAAAGTTATCACGCTAAGGTAGATTCTTCTGCAATAGGTCTTAATGTAAAGACATTTGTATTGGTTTCACTTGCATGGCAGAAACCGAATGCGCTTGATAACTTCATCACTAAGGTGAAGAATGTACCTGAGATCACAGAATGTTATATCATCACAGGTGATGCAGATTTCTTATTGAAGATAGTATGTAAAGATATTCCTTCTTATGAAAAGTTACTTTTCAAAACATTGTCTCAAATCGAAGAGATCGAAAGATTAAAAACGTTGATGACATTATCAAAAGTTAAAAAGGAAAAAGTACTTCCTTACGACTACGATAATGTAGAAGAATAATATTTTGAATAGAGCGTATAAACTAAAAAACCGTCATGCTGACTTGATCTGCTGACGGTTTTTTTTATCTAATATATTTAATTGATTCACTCAGCAATGCTTTGGAAATTTTATAAAAACGATCCTGATGTGTGTCATTATGTTTTTGGTACAATGCATTTGGCTACAGAAGCAGCTTATGCACATGTAGATATTGCAAAAAAGTACATTCAACTATCTTCTATTTATGCCGCTGAACTTGATCTAAACGAGCAAGCAAAACATAATATGGAACAGTACTTTTTATTAGAAAGTGGTACTTTTTCTGACTTTTTTACATCTAAAAGATTCCAGAAATACGTAAAAGTGGCAAAAAAAGCATTCGACATTGATCTAATGCAGTACAATCATTGCACACCTTTTTTTATTAATACGCTAATAGCTGAAAAAAATCTAGAAAAAACTTACGCTGAAGCATTGGATCATTACTTATGGAATTTTGCTATAGCAGAGGGTAAGGATTTGAGAGGCGTAGAGAGTTTTGATGATCAAGTAAGAATATTAAAGTCAATTCCACTCGATACACAGTTAAAGACTTTTAAAGATAGTATGTCTAATGTGGCAAGTCTTAGAAAAAAACTAGAAAACCTGAATGAAATGTATAAAAATGGAGATATGAAGCAGCTCTATTTGAGTACAAAAAAAAGTATGGGGAAGCTAAGGAAACTTATGATATATGATCGAAACATGGTGATGACTAATCGTATAATAGAGATAAGTCAAGAAAAACCATCCTTTTTTGCTGTTGGAGCTGCTCATTTACCTGGTCCAAAAGGAATATTGACCTTATTGAAAAAGCAAGGATTTAAAATAGCAGTCGTAAAGTAAAATTTAGAGTATTAACAAATTAGACTTTTAAAAACTATTTTAAAAAATTGGCATAAAAACCCTTTGTAGCAATATCTGATTCAGTAATTAAACTTATGAAATAAATACCTGGAGTTTCTGGAGTGAATTTGATATTTATTACTTTTTCTCCAATAACCGGTGGTGTTATTTTTTGTGTCCATATTTGTTTTCCTGCTGTATCAAAAATTGATAGCGTTATCTCATCTTGGTTTGGACTTTGATATTCAACAAGTAAATCTGTTAAAATCATATTTGCTTTTGTAATGGATAACGCACCTCTTGGAGATATCACAGTCTCACAATTATCTTTTAGAAATAGTTGTAAAGCTTCGAAAATATTAAGTCTTCCACCTGAGACCGTTTTCCCATTCAAACTATTTTTTTTATCTACGCTCTTCATCAGAGCATCTTTAATGGCTAAAACAGCAGTTGATGGGGCGTTTTTTATTAGATTTTGAAAATTTTCACAACCAGATGAATGGAGTAGTGCAGCTGCTGCAGCCACGATTGGTGTAGCTAGAGATGTCCCAGATGCTTCTTTATAACTTCCTTGGGCTGTGGGATATGTTGTTAATATTTTTTCGCCAGGTGCTGAGATGTCGACACTCAACGATCCATACCCAGTATCTTTTGTTTTTTCGTCGGTTTTATCTGTGCTATTCACAATTAGTAAATATGGGCTGCTGCAAGTGGATGGAATATCTCCTAGTTCATCTACATTTTCTGGTTCATTAGTAGTGGCTCCAACATTTAATACTCCAGCAGATCCTAATCTGTTATAAAGATTACACCAAACTAAATGGTCTTTTTCGAATCCATTTGAAATACCACCAGAATAACTTGATACCAATATATTTGCTCCTTTGGTGCCGTTACTTGCGTTGTATTTTTGTCTTTCTGAAAGAATAAACTCATATGCTTTTATAACATCAGGCTCTGTGTTTTCGATATTTAAGGGTAAAATTTTAATATTCCAGTTGATACTTGTAATACCCTTTCCATTATTTCCAGCAGCACCTAACATGCCTATGACATTCGTTCCGTGATTTCTAATCTCTAATGTATTTGTGTTATTTTTTATGTTCCATCCATTGACATCATCTTTATAACCATTATTATCATTGTCAATTCCATCATTCGGGATTTCGTCGGGATTAACATAAATATTTGCTGTGAGATCTTCATGCATTAAATCAAATCCATCATCTATGACTGCTATAACTATGTCTTTTCCGTCAAATGTAGTACCACCTGTAGTGAAATCCCAAGCATCAAATGCCTTAATGACACTGAGATAATATTGTTCAGATTGCCTTGGATCATTTGGTTTTTTACGTAATTCTGTCTCATGACTATACTGGATTGCGACTACACCGCTTTGCTTCACTAGGTGATCATATAATGAAGTTACATCTTCTCCTTGAATGAAATATATATTTGTATTAGGACCAATAAATTCCCAAGTTGCTTTATTTGCCCTACTTTGGTTATAGCTCGAGATGATAGATTCAAATTTTTTACCTTCATATTCTACTAGTACACCATTTATTTTGGCAGCCTGTGCAGAAAAAATTATTGGTATCAAACAAAAGATTGTAATTATAAAATGTTTCATAAATTGTTTTATTAAAATTTAAGGTGCTTGCTGATTTAAGGTTATTACTAAAATTCTCTTAATTGGCAAAAAAACTGATTAGAATATCGAATTTGAAGTGTTTTGGAAATTTTATCTTCAAAACTATAACTTTTATTATAACATCAATGTGATAAAAATGATTTTGAAGCCATAAGGATTTGCCATACTTTTAGTTAAATATTAGCTTCGTCATCAAAATATAGAATATACGTAAATCTTCATAATACATATAATTATAATACAAATATATATGAAATTATTGAATAGTCGCTAATATTTGCTAGTTTTTTTATACTTATTGTACTTAATAACTTGAATATCTTTCTTGACTTATGATTCGTTTTATTAAATTTAGGATCAAATTAAGGTAACTGTGCAATAAAAAAATCAAAATTTGGTAAAAATTGAATGTTCTGCGGATAAAAAAGTAATTGTGCAAGCACGAAATTTCTATCATCATTTGGATTGTCATATTTTGACTTACTATTCATATCATAATCACCTTGAAAATAACCATAAGCTTTATCAAAATTTGAATTTCCCAATGTGTTTTCTGGAAAGACAAAGATTTCAAAAAATAGATTATTTATATCGTCATTGGGATTGGATGCTTTTATTTTACTATTGGCATCAAAGTCACCGGCCCACATTGCATTATAACCACTGTAAACATAACTATTTTGGGCTAATCCTGTGTAGTCATATCCATTGTTTTTTGTGGTTCCAAAATCAAAAGTTGGAAATGACATTGAAGTGAAATCAACTAATGATTGTAATTCAAAAACAGGTAAGGCATTCAAAGACATAATTCCAAGATGATTACGATGTCTGATACTTACAAAGTATTGATCTATAGCAATATCTGGAAATTGTAATGGACTAGTACCGTCTATATCGACAATATCACCATCTCTTTGCAATAACCCAGACCTAGTAGCAACTACAATTTTATTGTCCAATTTAGCACGCAACTCTACGAATACCCAATCAACAATTGCATTTTGCCCACTAATACCAAAAACAGAATCAGGCATTTCAATCGTCTGAAATCTTGCATATCCACCACATCCTACATGATGGTATTTATTTCTAATGTCAAAAAAAGTATTTTCAAATTGATAGGGATCATTGTTTGGGATATATCTTGCTTCAGTGAATAGACTATATCTAAGATTGTCTCTCATTAGTGGTCTCCCTTCTGCTGTTTCGTTTCCATTATGTAACAGAGAACCTTCTAGATAAACCCTTATTTTTAATTCTAGATTAGGCAGAACTATTATATAAAGTGTTGCTTTAGAGCATGACACGGCGACATTATCATCACAGACTTGGTAATTGAAGTTAACGGGACCTTTGAAGTTTTTACTTGGGCTAAAAGTAAAATTTCCTAAATTGTCTAAGACAAAAACGCCATTAGCGTTTGTGATATTTTGAGGAGTAACTATTTGGCTATCATTTTCTGCATCAATATCATTTAATAATACATTTCCTATAACAACTTCCCCATAATTTGCAGTGAATAAGTCGTCGTTGGTTACGGTGGTGTTATGGGATTTATTTGCTACAATATTGATGATTTGGTAAGCAATATCGCAATTTCCTGGCTCGGAATCACTGCATACTTCATATAGTAGAGTATCAATACCTAAATATCCGACATTAGGTGTATAAAGTATTTCGCCTGTTGATGGGTTTATCATCGCGATACCATGACTTGGTGGTATTGATATATTCATACTTGCATTATCTAATAAACAACCACCTACCGTAATGCAAACATCATTCTGTAGAGAAGGAATATTTACTTGATTATTCAAAAAGGTAGTTACATAATCTGTATTCGCAACTACTGTTTTTGTTGGTTTTGAAGGATCAATAACTGTAATGTTCAGATAAGAAGTAGGGCAATCAATAGCATTGGGAGGCACACAAATACTAATATCAAAGATATAGATACCAACACTATCCGCCATGAAATCATAGCTGCCATCCAAACTGATGTTTAAGGAATAATTACTGTTTGCAGGTGTAGATATCTCATTGAATGAAGGACCATAGTTTACAGCAACAGAATTAATATCATTTGTATTAAAGTTACCTAAAGTTAAAGTTCCTAAATTCGTAAAGTTAATATCTGGTTTAAAACAATTAACCACAATCAAAGTATCAGTGATAGTAGTATAGGCACATCTATTTGTTGTATCAGTAAAAGTGAAAACTGTCCAACCTATTGCCTTGGTCGTCACTTGACCATCTGGTGTGATCTCTGCGATATTTGGGTGTAAAGAAGTCCAAATTCCCGATGGCGAATTAGAGAAAGTTATAGTTTCCCCAATGCAAGTTTCTTGAATGATAGGTAAATCAATAATGGAATTTTGGAATACTGTCAATGGTGGTGAAGGTAGAGACGGACAACCAACCAAAGATGTAATAATAAATGAAGTTTCTCCTGCTGAGATTGCTGTTGCAAGTCCAGTCATCGGTTCAATTGATGCTATTTCTGGATTGGATGAAGACCAAGTACCACTTGTAGATGAAGAAAATAACAAAGTTTCACCGATACAGATACTATCAGATGCCATTATGATTGATTCTGGTGTAGGGTGGATTGTAATCGCATCTGATGGCAGAGAATTACATCCCGTAGCAGTCTCTGTAAATGTAAAAGTTGCTTGTCCTTCTGAAATACCTGTCACAATTCCATTATCAGTAATGGTGGCGACTGCTGTATTACTACTAGACCATATTCCACCATTTGCAGGCGTTAATTCTGTAGTACTACCTTCACAGATATTCATATCTCCTATGATATTTACTGTTGATCGGTCAGTCACTGAAAGTGTTAAAGTGTTTTCACACCCAGTTAGGTCATCTGTGTATAGAAGCTGAACAAATCCTGCACCAGTACCCACTACAAAATTGCCAAAAATAAATGCAATATCACTATCAAGACTTGTCCAGGAACCACCAAAAGCAGGCTGTAGCATCGTAAAAGATCCTACACAAATGTTCGGCATGTCTATAGCTAGTTCTGGTTGCGGTAAAATGGTCAATGTGTCTGTCGTGGCAGAACAACCGTCTATGTTATTTGTATACGTAAAAGTAGCTTCTCCATTACTAAGACCCGAAACTATACCAGTACTGAAACCCACATTAGCTACTAAAGGATCATTACTAACCCAAGTGCCATCCATATTGGGAATTAAATTTACGATATCACCTATGCATATTTCTTGTGTAGTCAGATTAACTGTCGGGCTTGTATTAATGGTTATAGGTGATAGGGTTTCGGCATAACAACCAGTAGTACTTTGGGTCCAAATAAATGTACATGCACCACTATTAATTCCTTGGACCAAGCCATCATTATTTACCACAGCTACTGATGGATTATTACTAACCCAAGATCCACCATTGCTTGGCGATAGTTGGGTAGTGGCGTCTATGCAAATTAGATTTGGTCCTGTGACACTAGCTTCAGGCACATCATGTATGACCATATGATACGCATCAGAAATACATCCTGATATACTGTCAGTAAATATGATATTAGTAGTTCCTGGGTTCAACCCTGCTATTAGACCTGTATCGTTAATGCTTACAAGAAGTGGATCCCATCCTGACCAATACCCAATATCAGAAGTACGTAGTATGGTAGATGAACCAACACATAGTTCAGGAGTACCATCTAAAGTTATCTGTGGTATAGGTAAAATATTCAACAAAGAAGACATAACACTACAACCAGTGGCAAGATCAGTATATGTAAAAAGTACAGAACCAATGCCTTGAGATTGAATTATTCCTTCATTATTGATATTAGCTACCAGTGTGTCAGATGTAGTCCACACTCCACCAGATGAAGGTGTTAGGTGGAGTGATTCGCCGAGACATATTGTGTCTATGGCATCACCACCTATGGCAGGAATGGCATTAACGGTAATAAACATAGTGTCAGAACAAGAACCTGTTGTATAAACAAACCCATAAACACCGGCTGAACCTGAATCAAAATTTACTTCAGCATTGCCATCATTTTGGTTAGATATAGTGGCGCCTATGTTATTGTCAATTACTTGAGTCCACATGCCAGATATCGGATTTGAACCAGTTAAGTTTACAGAAGTACCTGGACAAATAAGTAAATCTTCTCCAGCAGATGGTTTGTTTTCTGCATAGATGATCAATGAATCTCTACATCCCAGTCCATCAGTTGCGATGATTTTATAATCGCCAGATTGTGAGCTAATGGCTGATGAAATAGCTATATCTTCAGTATTTGATTGGAAATTATTTGGACCAGACCATTCATATGATAAAGGCATTTGGCAATTACTTGTTTGAATTGTAATGTCTATTTCTATACCTGAATGACAGCTTACATTAGGCATATTTATGAATGTAGGAAGAGGTGGATTGATTTGGTTTTCGGTGGATAAATAAATATTTGGACTATTGGTAAGATTAAAATCATTACTGCAATCTAAAAATCCCATACCTGATTCAAGTGGCCCAGGATCTATACCATTTTTAAAGATTCGGATATTTTGACCGCAATTAGTGATATTATCCAAGTATAAACTAAAAAGTTTGACAGTATCTCCAGTGTTTAGATCATTATAACGTGAGATGTCATCCATAGAAGGTGAGAAAATGTAGAAATCAGATTCTGGCATTATTTCAGGTGCATTAATGACACTATTAATGTTCCAGTTGACGGGTTCAGTACCATCATAGAATTCATTATCTAATAAGGGTAAATAGCTTTTTGCAACCCAAATGATCGTACCAGCAGGCACAACAATAGTATATTGGGTATATTCTTGTATTCTATCTTGTGGATCAATAGCATTACCTGAATCAATAATCAGAAATGCATCATACCAGCAGGAATCAATATTGTATTTCAATTGATATTTGACACCATTTACCTGACTTTTTAATTGGAAAGAAATCAGGAAAAGTGACATTAAAAACATTGATTTTACTGCACCCAAAATCAATTTGTACACTGTCACATTTAACTATTTAGTTTGTTTAAAAACTAATGCTATAAAAACCTTTATTTGGTAAGGTCAAAGATATAAAACTCTCTGATAATACCAATAATTAAATATTATTATTTTTTAGATATTATACAAAATATAAGTGTAATACTAAGGTAAATGACTTCATTTTTTAACAATCAATAATGTTTACTGCTGTTGCTAATCCACCTTCTGATGTTTCTTTATATTTTCTATTCATATCCACAGCAGTTTCCCACATGGTTTGAATGACGTTATCTAAAGGTACTTTTACATCGATAGGATTTCTGTCGATTGCAATAGAAGCAGCATTTATGGCTTTGATCGCGCCCATAGAATTTCTCTCAATACAAGGTACCTGCACTAATCCACCTATAGGATCACAAGTCATACCTAAATGATGTTCCATAGCCACTTCCGCTGCAATTGTACATTGGTCAGGTGTACCACCTATTAATTCTGTAAGTCCAGCTGCCGCCATTGCTGACGATACACCTATTTCAGCTTGACAGCCACCCATCGCTGCTGAAATAGTAGACCCTTTCTTAAATATACTGCCTATTTCGCCAGCCGTACATAGGAAACGGATGATTTCATTTTCACCAGCATCTTTATTTATAAAACACAAATAATAAAGCAGTACAGCAGGTATTACACCTGCACTTCCATTTGTAGGAGCCGTTACGACTCTTCCAAAAGAAGCATTGACTTCATTGACACCAATCGCAAAACTACCAACCCATTTTAAAATATCTTGGAAACCAGCATTTTGATTTCTTAACGACACTAACCAACCTTCTTTATTAGTATAATCTTTATTATTCAATAATTTTTTGGTCACTTCGGCAGATCTTCTTTTTACTTTGAGCGATCCAGGTAGGAGACCTTCTGTATGACAACCAATGTACATACTTTCGAGCATGACATCCCAGATTTTTAGAATATCAGTTTTTATTTCTTCCATAGTCCTGTCTATCAACTCATTATCTAGTACGATGTCAGATATAGATTTATTTTGTTTTTTGCAATAGTCAAGTAATTCGATCGAATTTGAAATGGGAAAAGGATGCTCTTTTTGTTCTCCCACAGATGTTAAATCTTCTCCTTCTCTAATGATAAATCCACCACCGACAGAATAATAAACTTCTGAATATACATCTCCATTTGGTTGGGTCAATCTAAACATCATGCCATTGGCGTGGTAATGGAGAAATTCTTTTTCGAAAATAATGCTTTCTTTTACATCAAAATTTAGCTTCAAATCATTCGAAACGGGTAGGGTAGAAGTGGTGGTTATTTTTTCAATTATATCTGAAATAGCAGTCGTATCCACTGTCACGGGATCATAATTGCAAAGTCCCATAATGATGGCAAGATCTGTCGCGTGTCCTTTACCTGTCAAAGAAAGTGACCCATATAGAGATACTGAAATTCTTGAATCAGATTTGATCTTATTATCTGATAAACAGCGATTTATAAACTGACTTGCTGCCTTCCATGGTCCTAATGTATGCGATGATGAAGGACCAACTCCTATCTTAAAAACATCAAAGATGCTAATATATTCCATAATTATTGTGGCTAAAATGATAATAAAATTTCGAAGATATCTTGGGTTATAAATTATAACTTATCAATACCATAAATATTGTTTTCTACCAATTGACAAATAATATGTCCAACTAATATATGAGATTCTTGGATTCTAGGTGTATTTGATGATGGGATTTTTACCATAAAATCGCAATGGTCATTCATATCTCCTCCTGATATTCCAGTCATTCCGATAGTGACCATACTTTTAGATTTTGCTGCTTTTACTGCATTTAGGATATTAGTTGAGTTACCACTTGTGCTCAAAGCAATCAAAACGTCACCTTCACAACCAATACCTTCAATCATTCTTGAATAAATGACATCAAAGCCAAAATCATTGCCTACAGCTGTGAGATATGAAGTATTGACATGTAGTGCTTCGGCTGGCAAAGCAGGTCTATTTATTTTAAATCTTCCTGAAAATTCTGCTGCAATATGCTGTGCATCAGCGGCACTGCCTCCGTTGCCACAAAGTAAGACTTTGCGACCATTCTTAAATGCATTTGTGATTGAGTTACAAATATTCTCAATGAGCACAATATTAGAAGCATCTGCTAGAAATGATTGTTTTACATCAATGGATTCTTGGATGATGGAACTTATGGCATTCAATGGTTAAGATTTTGTGCAAAAGTAATCTATTATTTCGATTCTTCAAATGGTAATAATCGCTTCAGTAAATTGTTGCCAGCCAAGTTTCTGTTTCTCTATTTTGATTTCTTGATTAAATTTGTATAGGTCAAGCTCCATAATGTTGACCATTGCAGCAGCAATACTTTCAGGAACAGGATCGCAAACTATGCCTAACGATTCGGGTACTAAATCTGGCAATGCACCTACATTGGTAACAATCATTGGTACTTCAAAATGATAGGCCAAAGGTGTTACACCACTTTGAGTGGCGCTTCTATATGGCTGAATGACACAGTCGCTAACACTAAAATAGCGTGTCACTTCATCATCACTTATATAATGCGTTCGTGATATTATATTTTCTTTAGATGAAGATGACGAGATTTGGCTAACTATCTCAGATTCATCTGCATAAAATTCTCCTGCAATTACTAAGGTGATATTTTTGTCTTTTGGAATAAAATCTAAGGCATCAATTAACAAATCAAGGCCTTTATATTTTCTAATAAAACCAAAAAATAGAAAGATAAAACGATCTGATGGTAAATTTAGTAATCTTCTAGCTTCGTTTTTGTCTATCTTAGTTCCGAAATTGTCTATCAGCGGATGATTTACAAGTTTAGTCGGTTTGTTAGTGAATGAAAGTAATTCATGCTTTACATGCTGACTCATCGTTATAAACTTATCTACGCTATCAGTGAAATATTTGGACAAAAATCGATCACCAAATCTTTTTTCGTGTGGCAAGATGTTGTCAATTAAAGCAACAATTGCTGTTTTTTTATTCCTTCCTGCTATTCTACAAATTGTTCCTAAACAAGGGGCCATAAATGGTAGCCAATACCTTACAATTATGATATCTGCGTTCTCCTTTTCTAGTTGAAATCCTATTTTTAACCAATTGAGTGGATTGATAGAATTGATACAGACTTTTATATTTATATCTTTAGGTGGTTCGCTATCGGAATACTGTGTCGTGCCAGGAAATAGAAAATTGGGATATTGAAGTGAAAATGTATAGATCAGGGTTTCATGCCCTTCTTTGGCAAATTGTCTCGCTAGTCTCTCATCGAAAGAAGCTAAGCCTCCGCGAAGTGGAAATGCTGGACCAATAATTACTATTTTGCTCAATATCTTTAAATTTATATATGACAGCAAATATAATATGTTTGGTGAATTTTAAGGATAAATTGGGACAAAAGGTTTTTTAAATTCGATTTTTTAAATAACATCTGAGATGGTCATAGATTAATTTTAGCTTAAGATTAACAGCATATTTTGAACCATTATTATAAAGAATGAGTTGTTTATTTTTATAAAATAAAAGATCATGACGAAATTCATATTTTTATTTGCTTTCAGTATTCTAAGTACAGCAGCATTTAGTCAATTAAAAGAAGCAACTCAAAATCCAGTTCCAACAGATGTAAAAGCAAAAGAAAAAAAGGAAGTTTTCAACTCTCCAGCCGCGTTAGCTAAGTCGAAAGCAAAAAAAATGAAGACTAGTCTTAACTTAACTGATAAGCAAGAAGCAAGTATATATAATGTTTTTTTTAAATACGAAACGGATACTGAAAAAGTACAAAAAAGTAAATTGTCTAAAAAAGAAAAATTCACCAAACTGAACGCCCTAAGTAGAGACAGACAAAAACAAATGCAGCAAATCCTTACCAAAGAGCAATACCACGACTATATTATGTCGTTCCCATAAATGTATTGATATTAAAAGAATCTATTTAATTAATATATAAGTTTTCTTTGATTTTCTATTTCTTTATCGTCAATATACTCATCAAAAGTCTTCAGTTTATCTAAGAATCCTTTAGGTCCTAATTCAATAACTCTATTGGCTATTGTTTGTGTGAAAGTATGGTCACGAGAAGTGAATAATACATTACCAGCAAAATTTATAAGTGCATTATTCAGCGTAGTGATGGTCTCCAAATCTAGGTGATTGGTTGGTTCGTCGAGCATGAGTACATTTGCTTCGGTGAGCATCATACGAGATATCATGCATCTTACTTTTTCACCTCCTGAAAGTACATTGGACATTTTGAAGGTTTCTTCACCTGAGAATAACATTTTTCCAAGGAAACCACGAATATAAGCTTCATCTTTTTCTTTAGAATATTGTCTCAACCAATCAATAAGATTCATTGGTTCTGATGCAAAAAATGACTCATTTTCATTTGGAAGATAAGATGCAGTGATTGTTTGTCCCCATTCTATCAGTCCTGAGTCAGGTTTAATTTCACCAGCCAAAATCTGGAAAAAAGCAGTTGTTGCAAGACTGTTTTTTGAGATAAAGGTAATTTTATCATCTTTATCTACATTGAAACTCAAGTTTTTGATCAGTTGCTCCCCATTCACACTATAATTAAGCTCTTTTATAGACAAAATTTCTTTTCCTGCTTCACGAGCTTGTTTATAGATAATACCAGGATATTTTCTAGAAGATGGTTTGATATCTTCAATATTAATTTTTTCAAGCATTTTTTTACGAGATGTCGCTTGTTTTGACTTAGACGCATTTGCACTAAATCTATCGATAAATGCTTGAAGTTCTTTTACTTTTTCTTCAGCTTTTTTATTTGCATTTTGTTTTTGTCTCAATGCTAGCTGACTCGATTCGTACCAGAATGTATAGTTACCTGTGTAAAGATTTATTTTGCTAAAATCAATATCCGCTATATGAGTACAAACTGTATCCAAAAAGTGCCTATCGTGAGAAACAACTAGAACTGTATTCTTAAAATCAAGTAAAAAATCTTCCAACCAACTCACCGTATGTAGATCCAAATCGTTGGTAGGTTCATCGAGTATCAATACATCAGGATTTCCAAACAATGCTTGAGCTAACAAAACCCTTACCTTTTGATTTCCATCAAGATCTTTTACCAATTTGTAATGTTCACTTTCAGCTATTCCTATTCCACTAAGTAGATTTGCTGCAGATGATTCTGCATTCCAACCATCCATCTCTGCAAATTCTTCTTCGAGTTCAGATGCCTTAATACCATCAGCTTCAGAAAAATCTTCCTTTAGGTAGATAGCATCTTTTTCTTGCATGATCTTCCAAAGCTTTTGGTGACCCATGAGCACAGTATTGAGTACAGTCACTTCATTAAATTCGAAATGATTTTGTTTCAAAACAGCCATCCTTTTGCCTGGTTCAAGATGAACACTACCTTTATTAGCTTCAATGTCACCAGAAAGGATTTTCATAAAAGTAGATTTTCCAGCTCCATTGGCACCTATGATACCGTAACAATTACCTTCCTTAAAAGTAACATTAACTTCATCAAAAAGAACTCTTTTGCCGTATTGGAGTGAAATATTTTGGGTAGAAAGCATTATGATTTGAATTTGACCGCAAAGGTACATTTTTTTATAAAATATCCATTCATTGATTACAAAACTAGTATTTGTAGTACCAAGATACCTTCCATATTGTGAAAATTTAATGGCCTTTTAAGAGATAAATCAAGATTTGAAGCTATATTTTGAAAGAAAATTTGGAAGATATATAAGTCGTCTTACCTAAATGGATTACTTTTGTCTGGAAGATTTGAATAATCGATACAACAAATGATTTGAATTCTGAATCATCCAATTTATTTTTATTCTATGTGAATCTCTTGATCAGAATGGAGTAATGACAGCAGAATTATGAAATTTAAAAAGGAGAATAAGAATGGTATAAATGCAAAATTTGATTAAAAAGCGAGATATTATTAAATTAAATAACTATAAAATTATTGTTTTATTGGTAATCTCTATATTTTATGGCAGTAGTTTGTATTGTCAAGAATATAAAGATATAAAGAATATCACAATAAAAGATGGATTACCATCCAATGTTGTCTATGGGATAAAACAAGATTCAAAAGGATTTATATGGGCAACGACTAATAAAGGTGTAGTGAGATATGATGGAAGAAAATTCAAATTATACACCGTAGAAGATGGTTTGCCATCGAATGATAATTTTGTCATGTTGTTAGACAGTAAAGACAATGTCTGGTTGTATTCTTTTAAGGCTGTGTGTAAAATAGGAAATGATGGCGTAATAAAAACCATCGTGGAGACAAACTCACATTTTGGCTATTTTTTGATAAATGAATTAGATGAAGTTTTTTTTAGAACTTTAAATGTAAATTCTAAGGAAAAAGGTTTTAAAAGATATAATCATTATATAATTAAAAATGATATAGTAGAAAAAATCGACTTCAGTAAAATATTAATCTTCTCTAATGTTATTTATTCAGTTTTTTTACAAAATAATAAATTAGCTCATTTCTTTTATGGTAAATCAATGAAAAAAGGTTACATTTATAATAAGACAAATAGTACATTAGAACAGGTTGAAAACAATTCAAATTTGTATCCTGAATTGATGGTTACTCATAAACGGCCACATATTGGTGAATATATAACCATTAATGACTCAATTTCTATATTGATGAGCACAAGTCATTATAGAATCTATATCTGCAATGAACCACAACTAGAAATGGAATTTCCTTTTGGAATAAAAAAGTTTACGAATGGCAATTCCTATTTATATAAAAATGATCTTTTAGTCCTATTTGATAAAGGAATATACAAACTTAATTTAAATAAAGATCGTAACGGTATTTTTGAATCTTTTATGGACATTCCACAATCCACTGGAATTTTGTTTGATAATGATGGAAGTTTTTGGGTCTCTACATTAGGCGAAGGCATATATAAAATTAATAAGCAAGTCGCTCATTCAGAAAATAAAGTATTGAGCATTATTGAAGAAAGACGAATTATAAAACTTTCAGGAAACAAAAACGAAAAGTTATGGTTTGTCAATTCAAGTAATGAAACTAAGGAATATTATACTAAAAAGAGTTACTCATCATCAGGATTGAGTGATCTTAGATTTATTGAAAATGATGGCTCTAGCATATTTTATGGGGGAAGTGATGCACTTTATGTAGACAACAAAATAATATCTACTTATAGTTTTAAATCTTTATCTTTAAGAAAAGACTCACTTCTCTCTTCTACAACATTTGGTATGAATTTTTTAGCGAAAGATAAACCAATAATATCTACGATTGAAAAATATCAAAATGTAGACTTATCTGGTAGGATGATTGCAGTATTATTGTTAGATGACCTTTTTTATTGTGGTAACGAAAATGGGCTTTTTTATGGAAGGAGAAATTCGAAAACCTTAATACCCATTTGCTTATCAGAGAGTGAAGCAAATATAAGCATTAATGGGATATTGAAATCATCGGATGGATTGATATGGGTATCTACAGAAGGTTTCGGAGTTTTTATTCTTCAAAATAATGAACCTGTAAAACACTTTACAAAAGAGTTACTCGATTTAAATATTCATTCCATGAGGATAGACAATAGGAATAATATTTGGGTTTCTACTCGATTGGGTGTAAATATGATTTCAAAAAATGGCTCAAGTTATGATGTTCAAAAGATTACAAGTTACCATGGATTACCTAGTAATTATGTAAACGATACTTATTGTTATGATGATATCCTTTATGTAGGAACGGACGAAGGGTTAGTAAAACTAAATTTAACCGATTTTGAACAGGAAGAATTTAATAATGCGCCTTCTGTTTATATTCTAAAAAGTAATGTAAAAAGTAATGGCAAAAGATTAAATATCGACTTTTTTGAAGATAATTCATTCAATTTTAATCAAAATACCTTCAGTTTTGAATACACAGGTATCTCACATAGAAGCAATGGCAAAATTGGGTTTGAGTATAGATTGCTACCAGGTATATCTAATTGGACGGCCACTACAAATGATAATATTACTTTCAATTCGCTTTCACCAGGGACATATACATTTGAAGTTAGAGCAATAAATGCAATTGGGATTAAAAGTGAGTTTCCCGCATCCTACTCATTCACCATTAACAAACACTACACTCAAACTACATGGTTTTTTATTTTGATTGCTTTATTATTGGTTGCTTTATCCGTTTTGGTAGTTTCAACTTACTTTAGATACAAAAGAAAAAGATTTGAAGAAGCCAATAAAACTCAGAAAACTATTAGTGAGTTGAGGCTAAAATCTCTACAATCTCAGATGAACCCTCACTTTATTTTCAATTCACTTAACGCTATACAGCAGTTTATAAATGTCGAAAATAGGAGAGCTGCCAATGACTACTTGGCGCGTTTTGCCAGGTTGATGCGTTTATATTTAGGAGGTTCAGAAAATCAGTTTATATCTCTAGAACAAGAAATGGAAGTAATTAGGCTTTATTGTCAGTTGGAGCATCTTAGATTTGCAGATAAATATGAGTATGAAATCAAGATTCAACCTGGATTAGACTTGTCAGAAGTCAAAGTTCCTGCAATGTTGCTGCAACCACATGTTGAGAATGCAATCAGACATGGCTTAGTTCCGTCAGGTAAGGATGATAATTTTTTGAATATTGAAGTTTACAAATTAGGTGAAGGGATTTTATGTTCAATAAAGGACAATGGTGTTGGTAGATCAAAATCACTTGAATTAAAGATGTATAAACAAGAAAGACATAGATCATTGGGCAATAAAATTTCTAAAGAGAGGTTAGAAGTTATAAGGGATTTGAAGTTGGCAAATATTACAGAAACTATAGACGACGTAATATGTGACAACATTATTTGTGGGACAGAAGTAAGAATATTTATAGGATTTTAAAATATCTTTTAATTTTGTAAGTTGAGAAGGTGCAATAAATTTTAAGGCAACGGTATGAATTCTGAGAAACTAAAAACGGTCATTATAGATGACGAAAAACCAGGAAGAGATAATCTAAAGGCAATTCTAGCTGATTATTTTGATGATATTCAGGTGATTGGCGAAGCTGATGACTTGAATTCTTCCATTCAATTATTAGAGAAGGTAAACCCAGATTTAGTCTTTTTGGATATTGAACTTGGTTTAAATACAGGAATTGAACTATTGAGTTTGGTGAAAAATCCAAGTTTCGAAGTCGTTTTTATAACGGCCTATGAAGATTATGCAGCCAAGGCATTTAGAACGATTGCAACCGATTATCTTTTAAAACCTATTGATATAGACGAGTTACGCGAAGCTATCCTTAAAGTAAAACAAAAGATCTTTTCAAAATTATCTCAGAAGCTAATGCTCGAAAGTGCTACTGTAAGCAATATCTCAGATAATGGTGGAAACTTAAAAATCAGCAGTACTGATGGGATTGAAATTATCCCTTTTAAGGATATTCTCTACCTTAAATCAATAAACTACTACACTAATATCATTTTGGTAAATGGTAAGGAAATCATTACTTCAAAACATTTGAAGGATTATGAAGAACAACTTAAAAATAATAAATTTTTCAGAATTCATAATTCCTACATAATCAACACAGAATATCTACAAAATATAGCAATGAAGGAAGGTTTTTTTGCAAATTTGGTGGATGGTACATCCATTAAAATTTCAAGAAGAAGAAAAGATGAATTTTTGAATTTTTTAAATTCATAGCACAAAAATCGACTTGCTTGTTGTCAAAATTTACCGAATTCTGACTCATTTCCACCGAATTCTGATTTTGACCCCATTTACTAAAATCTATATATTATTTTTGGGTTGTACTTTGACCCTTTGATTATGTTTAAGTAAGTTATTTCGACACCAAGACTTACCAAAGCTAACTATTTTTATTTCAATCCACATTTTGTGGTGTTTAAAAGTCAATAGTACCCGTTGTTAAAAAAAAATACCTGTACACAATACAGGTATTTTTTTATTTGATGAATCTGAGATAAATTTTTACTTGGCGTAGTTTAAAAATTCCGCTTTTCTATGCTCATCTTGAAATTTGCCTGAATAGGACGCTGTTACAGTACTACTGTTGATATCCTGAATACCTCTAGAAGACACACATAAATGCGTTGCTTCTATATAAACTGCTACATCATCAGATTCTAAAACTCTTTTTAACTCTTCCGCAATTTGTACTGTTAGACGCTCTTGGACTTGAGGCCTTTTTGCGAAGAACTGAACAATTCTATTTAGCTTTGACAATCCGATCACTTTTCCAGAAGATATATATGCCACATGAGCCTTCCCAATAATTGGTACAAAGTGATGCTCACAATTAGAATAAAAAGTTATATCCTTCTCCACAAGCATTTCAGAATACTTGTATTTATTATCAAAGAGTTTTACATCAGGTTTATTAGCAGGATTAAGGCCACTGAAAATTTCTTTGACATACATTTTCGCTACTCTATGCGGAGTTCCTTTAAGACTATCATCCGTTAAATCCAATCCTAGAATGTCCATGATACTCCTGAAATGATTCTCGATCGCACTGATTTTGTCTGCGTCACTCATGTCAAACGCTCCTTCTCTCATTGGTGTATCAAAGCTAGTTAAAATATGATCATCACCTTCAGCATCATAATCGACTTGAGTTTTACTAGCATTTAATTGCTCATAATCATTATCCATTAAATCGAAATGCTGTACATTAAATTCTGACTGGTTAAACATTATATTTTGATTTAGTATCTCAGCATAACATCAATTTATATTTATTGTTTAAGTAATTGGTCGTTTATGTTAAACAAAATATTCTAGTTATTAATGTGGCAATATGAATTAGTTTTCAATTTTAAAATAAATAATGCAATAATTCTAAGCTAGAACATATTTCTATTTGTAGTTTTAGAGTGACATAAATCATATTATTGGGTGATTTTTTTTAAGTTATTTCGTAATTTTTAGTATATTTTTGTATATTATAAATTCTAAACAATTTAATCTGATATTATGCTTAAAATTCTTTGTCCAACTGACTTTTCACAAAATTCCAAGTTTGCTATCGAGTATGCAATCGATTTGAGTAATGCTTTGCAGGCTAAATTATATTTTGCAACTTCATTCAAAGTACCTACCATAGCTGGTAGTTTGAGATCACTTGACGAAAAAATTCGAACTGCCTTAGAGGAAGATCTTTTAAGTTTTGTATCAGAATTTAGTGATTTAATAAAAACAGGGATAGAACCATCTGTGGCGGTACTGGAAGGAAATACCACAGATTCATTATTGCTTTATAGCAAACATGCCGAAATCAATCTTATCATTATGGGGACTTTAGGGAGTTCAGCAATTGCAAATATGGTGACAGGAAGTATTACAAAAAAAATGTTTGAGAAAAGTACTATTCCTGTGCTAGCAATACCGTCAACCACTCGTTACAATATGACTTCCAATAGATTTCTATTAAGTTTGGATTCAAATGGTATTGGTAATAAATCATCTATAGAATTATTGAAAAAATTGAAGTCTTTGCCAAGCACAACTATTGATGTTTTTCACATGTCAACAAAAGACGAGGTTGTATCTTTGGATCACAAATCAGGTGAATTAGCAGGTATTGTAAATGAAATTATCAATGTAGAAGGGATAGATGTTGTTAAAGAAATAAAATATTTTGTTGACACAAATGATATTGGCATATTGATCATGGTAGGAAGAAAACATAGTTTTTGGGAAAGATTATTTTTGGAGACGAATACCACAGCAGAATTATTTAGTACAAATGTGCCGATATTGATTTTGCCAGAATAAACATCTAGATTTATACGAAATATGTTTTGCAATTTGTGTGAAATGATTTAGGTTTACATTTCAATTTAAATTAATTGCCAATATGGAAATTGTAAATCATTCTTTTCAGGAAATAAAAGAGTCCTTTGATAAAAAAAGGACTCTTTTTGATTTAGGTCATACCAAATCATTCGAATTTAGACGTAATGCACTGATAAACCTTAGGAATGCCATCATTAAATACAAATCCGAAATATTAGATGCTTTATATGCAGATTTTAAGAAGCCATCTTATGAAGCTTATATCGGTGAAATAGGTGTCACAACTGATGATATCAATTTTGCATTAAAACATTTAGCCCAATGGATGGAAGTTCAGCATGTGCCGACACCGCTTACTATTCAGCCTGCGTCCAGCAAAATCTATGCAGATCCCAAGGGAGTCGTTTTAATTTTTGCACCATGGAACTATCCTTTCAATCTTACGATGATACCTTTGATTGGGGCGATCGCTGCAGGAAACTGTGTCATGCTGAAACCTGCACATGAAACACCAAATACTGCCAAAGTAATGGAAAAGATCATAACCACCACTTTTGACCAGAGTTTTGTAAGTGTAGTAATGGGTGAAGGAAGACAAATCGGCGAAATCCTATTGGACAATTTTACTTTTAACCATATATTTTTTACAGGTTCCCCCAATGTTGGCAAATGGATTATGGCGAAAGCTGCCAGAACTTTGACACCTGTGACCTTAGAATTGGGCGGTAAAAGTCCTACTATCATAGACAAGACTGCAAATCTTAAGGTAACGCTCAATCGTCTAGTCTGGGCTAAGTATTTTAATTGTGGTCAGACCTGTACGAGTCCTGATTATATCCTTGTCCATAAAGACATCAAAGAAAAATTTATAGCTGGTTTAAAAGCCAAAATCAAAGAGTTTTATGGTGAAGACCCTCAAAAGTCACCATATTATCCTAGAATGGTCAATAAAACTAGATTTGATGTCGTGAGCAAATATTTATCACAAGGTAAGTTGATCTCTGGCGGTAGGGTAGATCCTACTGACAATTATATCGAGCCATCAGTCATTGAGTTGGATAATCTTGAAGTTCCTGTAATGCAAGAAGAGATTTTTGGTCCAATCATGCCAATCATTACTTGGTCGGATAAATCAGAAATATTAAACATCGTAAGGAAAAATAGATATCCACTCACTTGTTATGTTTTTGCTGAAGACAAAGCTCTAATTGATTTTGTGATAAAAAACATTGAATTTGGCAGTGGATGTATTAATGATACCATGGCACAATTTGCTAATTCTCATTTTCCATTTGGTGGCGTACAAACGAGCGGTATAGGAAAGTATCATGGAAAATATAGTTTTGATACATTCTCAAATCTGAAACCTATATTGAATACTTCGACTTGGATAGATCCTGATCTTAGATATCCACCTCACACTTCTCTAAAAATGAAACTCGCCAAATGGTTTTTGGAATAAAGTAATTTTAATAAAAATATTACTTAAGCGTTTTTATGAATGTTTGAAGTTTGTCTTCCTGTTTGGTTCCAATAAGAATTTTTTTGCCAGTTTTGATATAAAGCTGAAGACCAGTATTTCCATTAATAATATAGGCTTTTCCAGCAGAGAAGCTATTTCTGATACCCCATCCACCATACTCTCGAATTGGTTTGAATGTACGTATTTCTGATTTTTCTACATCCGACCATAAGATAGTTTGCCACTTAAGATGAAGCGGAAACAATTTATAATCTATCGCCTTTTCGTTTATTTTAGTATGTAATCTCATGAAAAATAACAAACCACTGACAAAAGCGGTGGATATCATACTTCCATAAAAAAAAGAAATATCCACATGGTCCAAGTGGAAATAAACGATATAATTGATCACAGATACCAAAGCCATTATAGACAAAGGCCAAATTGTGTCTATTCTTTGTGTTTCTTCGTAACTTTTCGTCATTAGAATGTCACTGATTTGGTCATTTCTTTACCTTCCCTTAGGAATTTTACGTCAATGGTTTGTCCAGGTTTGAAAATTGACAAACACTTCATATATGACTGCATATCAGGCACTTCTAGTTCTCCCATTTTGGTTATGATATCGCCTTTTATCAAACCAGATACTTGCGCAGGCTTACCGTCCTTCACACCATCAAGTTTTAGTCCTACACCATCATAAAGGTAGTCAGGCATCACACCTAGTGTTACAGAAAAAGCCATTCTAGCTTGAGATTCATCTTTTGTTTTTGTGAATGGCAGTTTAACTTTGCCTTCCAGCGCCAACACGACTTGATATATATAATCCACAATATCATACACACCTTCATAATTGATCAAATGAGCATCGTCACTTGGCTTATGATAATCGCTATGTTGTCCTGTAAAAAATGCTAAAACTGGTATTTCTGCATTGTAAAATGATGCATGATCTGAAGGTCCCATTCCAGAAAGATCTTTTTTAATGCTGAATTTAGGTTTTTTGATTTTATCTAAAATTGACTCTAAATCTGGAGAAGTACCAATGCCACTAATTGCCAGTTTTCTCTCTGTATTAAGTCTGCCTATCATGTCCATATTTAGCATGATATTGAATGATTTTTTGTCAAAAGTGGTATTATTTACAAAGAAATTTGATCCCCAAAGACCTTTTTCTTCACCTGAGAAACAAATAAATAAATAATTATGATTCTTAAGACCACTTTTTTTGATTGCATCAGCAAGGTATAAGACACCTGCCACACCACTCGAATTGTCATCTGCTCCATTATGTATAGCTAATTCGCCTACATAAAGTGAGCCTTCATGTCCGTATCCTAAATGATCGTAATGTCCGCCAATAATAATAGTTGTAGGGGCTTTATTATCTATGTAGCCTAATACGTTCCTGCCTGTAACTTCTGTACCATTTGAAGTAGACTCATCGCCATGTGGGTTTCCGCTTTTTTTGCGTTTGAATGTTTGGAAATAAGTGTTGTTTTCTCCAGCAGTATTCAGTCCGATTTCAGCAAATCTTTTAGCTATAAATTCTCCTGCTTTTCGCTCTCCTTCAGTACCAATTTCCCGACCCTGCATATCATCAGCAGCTAATGTCTCGATATCCATACGAATACTGCTTTGAACATTACTTGCAGGAGCAATTGCTTTTTTGCTACAAGAAGAGATTAGAAAAGAGAAAACGAATAAATAGATGTAAACAGTTCTGAAAGAAGACATACGATTAATTTTATACAGCAAATTTATAAATTAAATAACGATATTTCTAATGCTAGGTCAAATTGTTACAACCAAATGAGATACATCATATTAAAATAGGAAACCCAAAAAATATAGTTATAACAATTAAGGCACAAAGATGGCTTGTCTAATATTTACCAAAGTGGTCAATAAAGATTCCAAATTATCAAGTGGCAACATATTGGCAGCATCAGATTTTGCTTCGGATGGATTTGGGTGAGTCTCCAGAAATAATCCATCAGCTCCTACTGCAACTGCTGCTTTTGCAATAGTACTGATCAATCCAGGTTTTCCACCGGTGACCCCTGATGGCTGATTTGGCTGCTGAAGTGAGTGTGTACAATCCATAATCACAGGCACGCCAAAAGCCTTCATTACAGGAATTCCTCTATAATCTACGACAAGATCTTGATAACCGAATGTCGTTCCCCTTTCTGTCAACATCACTTTTTCATTATGACATTCACGTACTTTTTGGACAGCGTGCATCATTGATTCAGGACTCATAAACTGTCCTTTTTTGATATTGACGATCTTTCCAGTGTCTGCTGCTGCTTTGATGAGTGATGTTTGCCTACACAAAAAAGCTGGTATCTGAAGGATATCGACATACTCTGCTGCCATCGCTGCTTCTTCGTCTGTATGGATGTCGGTCGTGACAGGTAGGTCAAATGTTTCAGCAACTTTTCTTAATATTTTAAGTGCTTTTTCATCGCCTATACCTGTGAATGAATGTATGGAAGATCTATTTGCTTTGCGATAAGAACCTTTGAAAACATAGGGAATCTTAAGGTCTGATGTAATCCTTTTTACTTTTTCGGCAATCTCCATAGCCATTTGTTCTGACTCGATCGCGCATGGTCCAGCAATGAGAAAAAAGTTATTGGAAGTACGGTGACCGATATTTTTTATGGATGGAACCAAAGAATATGATTGCATGAGTTGTTTGTTATTTTTTAATTTCCAAAAACGTATTGAACTAAATTCGCACCCATTCTTAGTGCTTTTATTCTTGCTTCTTCGGGATCTTTATGGACTTCTTGATCTTCCCATCCGTCTCCGAGATCACTTTCAAATGAGTAATAACAGATGAGTCTACCTTCCCAAAGCAAGCCGAAACCTTGTGCGGGTTTGTCATCATGTTTGTGTATTTTGGGCAATCCACCTTCAATTTTATATTTTTGACTGTAAACAGGGTGACTGAATGGCAACTCTATAAAACTCAGCTCCGGAAAGACTTTTTTCATAGCCAATCTTACGTATGGATCCATACCATAATTATCGTCAATGTGAAGAAAACCACCTGCGATTAGATAAGTTCTTAGGTTTTCTGCGTCTGAATCTGAAAAAACAACGTTACCGTGACCAGTCATATGGATGAAAGGATAGTTGAATATTTCCACACTTCCCACATCAACGACTGCGTATTCTGGATCTATATTGGTATTCAGAAATTTATTACAAAAGCTCGCCAAATTTACCAAAGAAGTAGGATTACTGTACCAATCTCCACCTCCAGAATATTTCAAAAGTCCTAATTTAATAGAAGGTCCACCATCCGCAAAAGCAAAAAATGGTATTAATAATAAATAAATAAACTTCATTTTTATGATATCTTATTACAACTACAACGTATCACCTATGAAAACGTTTATAACTATAAGTTAAAATGCATAATCTTATTATGGAAGATTAGATGGACTCATAATATTTTAGAAATACTTATAGTTTTGACCTGCTTTTATATCTAATAAGGTCTCATATATAAGATCTATGACGCTAAGGATATCTTTTTCATGAGCCATCTCCACAGTAGTGTGCATATATCTCAATGGCAAAGATATTAAAACCGAAGGTACACCACCATTACTGTATGCAAACGCGTCCGTGTCCGTACCTGTGCTACGACTCGCAGCGGCTAACTGATAATCTATTTTTTTTGCATCTGCGACGTCTATGACTTGTTGGAGCAACTTATTATGTACCGCAGGAGCAAAAGTAAGGCTAGGCCCTAATCCACATTTTGTATCTCCCTGGATTTTACTATTTACAAGAGGTGTACTGGTATCATGCGTGACATCGGTTACAATAGCTACGTGTGGTTTTATAGTATTGGCGATCATTTCTGCACCACGAAGACCTATCTCTTCTTGCACTGCATTCACTATATATAAGGAGAAGGGCAGTTGTTTTTTATTCTCCTTCAGTATTCTTGCTACTTCTGCAATACAAAAACCGCCTATTCTATTATCTAATGCACGACCTGTGTAATAGACATTATTTAATTTTGTGAGTTCGTCTACAAAGGTAATCACACTTCCCACATGGACGCCCATTTCTAATACTTCTGCCTTATCTTTGGCGCCTACATCTACAAAAATGTTATCCATTGTTGGCGAAAGATTTTCGTCTTTCCCTTTTCGAGTATGAATAGCTGGCCAACCAAAAACACCTTTTACAATTCCTTTTTTTGTATGAATATTCACACGCATAGAAGGTGCAATAATGTGATCTGAGCCACCATTTCTGATGACATGGATAAAGCCAGTATCAGAAATATAATTAACATACCAAGATATTTCATCAGCATGTGCTTCTATGACCACTCTGTAATCCATGCCAGGGTTTATGACTCCATAAGCTGTTCCATAGTTGTCAAGATGCCATTCATCTACGAACGGTTTTATATACTCTACCCAAATTTTTTGGCCAGGTGCTTCGTATCCTGTAGGTGATGCATTATTCAGATAATTGTATAAAAAATCTTCTGATTTTTTTGTGATATGACTCATCAAAAAATTATTTCGGTTTTTAAAATATTTTTTTAAAAATTATTTTGATACCAGTTTTGAGGATCGCTATTCCATTTGCTAAGCATTTCAGCTTCTTCATTTGAAATATAAGATGCTGCTGTTGCTTCTGAAATCAAATAATTATAATCGGACAAAGTACGGTATTTACATTCTGAATTCCTAAAATTTTCAGCTGCTTTTTCAAAACCATAGTCAAATATTGCAACAACGCCGAGCACATTATGACCTTCATTTCTCAATATTTCGACCACTTCTATAGAGCTTCCACCTGTACTTATCAGGTCTTCAACAACCAAAATGCTAGCTCCCGGCTCGATTTCACCTTCAATTTGATTTTGTCTCCCGTGACTTTTCGGCGCAGAACGTACATAGGAAAAAGGTAGATTGAGTTTATCTGCTAGGAGTGCTCCGTGTGCAATTCCAGCAGTAGCTACACCGGTGATCATATCTATTTTTCCGAAGGATTCTGACAGTTTTGAAAAGCCATTTTTAATAATGTCTCTCACCTCAGGATGCGACAAAGTGACTCGATTATCACAGTAAATCGGAGACCTCATACCCGATGCCCAAGTAAAAGGATTTTGTGGACTTAATTTAATTGCTTTAATTTGCAAAAGTTTTTGAGCAACCAATGTTTCAAACATCATATTAATATTTTAATGGATAAGTCGCAAATTTACAAAATCTATATAAACGAAGTAGAAGTTATCTTAAAACCTTCTGCAGATGTTACTTTAGAAGATACGGTGACTTCGGGTAGCGTGGTGGTAAAATATACAGGAAATAAGAAACATTTGCTGGATTACATCAGTATTTTGGAGAAATCTATCAAGTCGGAGAAACTCATAATTCATCATGAAGATTTTCCAAAACTTAAGTCTGACTTTAAATCTCATTTTTCTGAGATAGAAGCAGGAGGAGGATTGGTCAAAAATGAAAAAAATGAATATCTCTTTATTTTCCGACGTGGATCTTGGGATCTACCCAAAGGTAAGATAGAAAGTAACGAAACCAAAAGAGAAGCCACTTTAAGAGAAATAACCGAAG
Organism: Saprospiraceae bacterium; assembly: GCA_035299145.1. Classification (GTDB taxonomy): domain Bacteria; phylum Bacteroidota; class Bacteroidia; order Chitinophagales; family Saprospiraceae; genus OLB9. Next base: position 293,550 of record DATGWZ010000010.1, on the reverse strand, counting down.
AAACAGGTATCAAAAAAATGACCATAGTATCAAAATTGATGGTAACACGACATACTTACCGAAGTAATGTGGGAAAAAGAATCATCAAAAAATCTCATTGGTATCTAATTGATGCTAAAAAACAAGCTTTAGTTCCGCAAGCAACAGAAGATATTGAAAGAGCTGATTGGATGACATTGGAAAGATTTTTTAGTAAAAAAAGACAAGTGTATCCCAATATTTTGGAAGTATTGCACACCCAAGACACCCAAGATATAAAGATAAAAGTCCAGATTAAGATTAACTGACATCAAAAAATGAAGTGCTTCTATGTCTAAATGGGATAAAATAAAGCTTTTTGCAAAGTCATATTATAAGGATATAGTAGTTGGTTTTATTATATTTTCAGTGGCTTGGGTACTTTTATTACGAGTGTTTTATCCACCGATTACACTATTGATGGTAAAACGAATAATCAATGATGATGGCAAAGGATTGGCTTATACTTGGAAATCTACAAATGAGATATCGCCATATATTCAAGTTTGTGCCATGGCTTCAGAAGACCAAAACTTGCCTTTTCATTATGGCATGGACTTAGAAGCCATTGATAAGGCGCTAAATGTCAATAAAAAGGGTAAAAAGGTTTTTGGAGCAAGTACAATCACACAGCAAGTGGCCAAAAATGTGTTTCTTTTCCCCCAACGATCATATATAAGGAAAGGACTTGAGTTGTATTTTACACTTTTGATAGAAACGCTTTGGACAAAACAACGGACGCTGGAGATGTATTTAAATGTTGCCGAAATGGGCGATATGATATTCGGCGTAGAAGCCGCAGCTCAAGCGTATTTTAAGAAATCTGCTCAAAAACTTACCCTTAATGAATCAGCGCTCATCATATCTGTGTTGCCTAATCCTATCAAATATTCCGTTAAAAAACCAGGAGCTTATGTAAGTGAGAGACAACAGCAAATTTCATCTCTTTATCATTCTCTCGATGGCACGCATTATCTAAGAGAATTGTACATAAAGACAGAAAATTCTCTTTATGATTTTAAAAAATATAAAAAATAAGCTTAGAAAATAATTACCTTTTTAACTTTTTTGAAAATTATTTATCAAAGAATAGTACTTTTGCACCCAATTAAAAAGTAAAACCATGTTAGATCAATTTAATAGCCTTACTGAAGAAGAATTTGAGAAATTGAAAGATGCCGTTCCTTTGATTACTGTTTTAATAGCAGGTGCTGATGGCAATATTCACAACGATCAATTAGAATGGGCTAATAAAGTGACTAAAATCAGGAGCTATAATATGAAGGCTGAGATGAAAGCTTTCTATCTTGAAGTTGGAAAAACTTTTTCAGAAAGGCTTCAATACTATATAGATGCTTTCCCTACCAATGTGGCAGATAGAACTAAATTAATAAGTGATAGATTATCCCATATCAACGACATTTTAGCTAAGCTTGAACCAGAAGTTGGTGCTAAGTTTTATAAAAGTTTTACTAGTTTTGCTGAGCACGTGGCAAAAGCATCAGGAGGCTTTTTAGGGTTTTTCAGTATCAATAAAGATGAAGCAAAGTTGATAGGATTGCCAATGATTACCCCAATTGTAAGCATTTCTGACGAAGAAGAATAAATCCATTTTTTTTTGTTTTTACTAGATTCAGGTAAGATGCCTGATGATACTGTATCTTAGCTAGGAAGCTACGACAAACGGTGTTTATTATCATATTGCATTATAGTTTTGGAGCTATGATGTTTTCTTGTATTTATTTGTTTTGTCGAAAATAATTATAAATTTTTTCTAATTATACAGAAGGTTTAGAATGTAATTGTATTTTTATGTTGTCATTGCATTTTAAAAGTAATATTATTAAAATGTAATCTTTTTTGGTTTCCTTAAAGTATAATTATAACAGTATGAAAATTCATTTTTATATAACATGCTTTTTGATTTTCTGTTTCCAACAAGCAATTTTTGCTCAAAACAGCACAATCACAGTTAAAGATTATAAAACCAAAGAAGCATTGGTTGGTGCCACAATCATTCATGGGCAAGGTGGTTATATTACAGATATTGACGGGAAGTTTACTATTCTAAATCCTACTTTTCCCTTCGATATCGTTGTATCTTATATTGGGTATGAAGAACAAAAAATTATCTTCAAAGCCTTAGGCGATATACCATTAGAAATATTATTGGTACCATCTCAAACCGCACTTGATCTTGTTACGGTCACTAGCACGAAATACGAACAAAACATCACTAGATCTATGGTTTCTGTAGATATTCTTAAGCCAGATCTTTTGCGAAGCGTAAATGCCACATCATCAGATGAGATATTAAATAAGGTGCCTGGTGTGCAGATCCTTGATGGTCAGGCAAATATACGTGGTGGATCTGGATATTCATATGGCGCAGGTAGTAGAGTTATGCTACTAATTGACGATATACCTGCTTTGCAAGTGGACGCAGGCTTTCCCAATTGGAATGACATTCCCATAGAAAACCTTAGTCAAATAGAAGTTCTGAAAGGTGCGGCTTCTTCTTTATATGGATCGGCAGCATTGAATGGAATTATTAATTTTAGATCATCATACGCAACATCAAACCCGGAAACTCGCCTCTCACTTGCGACAAATATTTTCCAATCACCAAAAGATGTTGAAAAAAGGTGGTGGGGAGATACCTTGAGACATGAAACTAATGCATCCTTTGTGCACAAACAAAAGTTTGGTAAACTTGACTTCATAGGAAGTGCTTTTTATAATAAATTGAATGGATTTAACCAATCTACTAATGAAGAACGAGGTCGTGCAAATGTAAATCTTAGATACAGACTGCGAGATAATTTGGTTTTTGGTCTGAATGTACTCTATAATCAAAGTGCAAGTAATAGCTTTTTTATCTGGAAAAACGCCGCTTCTGGCGCTTTACAACCACTTGCTGGTACAGTCTCGGATAGGACTGCAAAACGTTTTTATATCGACCCATCCATTCGGTACACAGACAGTCACAATAATAAACATAAGCTTTTATGGCGGACCACATCTGTCAATAATGAAAACAATACCAATCAGTCTAATAGGTCTATCAACCATTACGGCGAGTATCAAATCCAGAATACTTTACAAGGACTTGGATTGACATATACGGCTGGTGCAGTGGGTATTTGGAGTTCAACTGACTCTCAGATTCTTGGAGATACTACTTTTACAGCTAGCTCTTATGCAACTTATCTTCAGTTAGACAAAACTTTTGGCGAAAGACTCACTGTTGCAGGTGGACTTAGATATGAATATAATGCTCAGAGAAGTCCCATTTCATTGATTGATCCAACTGGTAAAAAGTCTGATGATCAAATTATTGCACGACTTTCGGCAAATTACAAACTTTTTGAATATACATTTTTGCGTGGTTCTTGGGGACAAGGTTATAGATTTCCTACACTTACAGAAAGATTTGTGACGACAAGTTTTGGAGATTTTAACATTTTTTCTAATCCAGCTTTACGACCTGAATACGGGTGGACTTCAGAAATAGGTGTCAAACAAGGCTTTAAATTAGCAAGTTTTCAAGGATTTCTTGATTTTTCTGGATTTATCTCCGAGTATGAAGATATGATAGAGTTTACTTTTGGCTCAGACGATAGGGGATTAGGATTCAAACCACAAAATATTGGAAACACAAGGATTTCAGGTTTTGAAGTGGGCGTGATGGGACAGCTAAAATTCTTCGGTGTGCCTATCAATGTTTTCGGTGGATATACTTTTATTAATCCGATATATAAAAACTTTGATACTAGCGAAGAGATCAGAAATAGTGTCTCTGAAAATCAAAATGTTTTAAAATATCGAGCCAAGCACCAAATGAAAATGGATGTCGAAGCAAAAATTTGGAAATTTAAATGGGGCGTTTCATTGCAAAGAGTAAGTCATACGATCAATGTTGACAAGGCATTTGAGTCCGTTCCACCTATCAATTTTGACTTATTCGGAATCGCTGCATATAGAGATTTAAATAATAATGGTTATTATCTATTGGACAGTAGGCTAGGAATAGAACTTGATAAATTTACTTTTACATGTTTGGCAAACAACATTCTTAATCAAGAGTATAGTTTACGTCCTGCTTTGGTGGAAGCGCCGCGTAGTTTTGGTTTTAGAATAGATTATAAAATCAATTAAACTGAAATATCTTGTTAAATATTTGTCTCATTACAGATCTTCATATTGACGCAGTAGGTTATTCTTTCAATGGAATTGACCCAAGGGCGAATTTTCAAAAAGTCCTTAAAGAAGCCACGTCCAAAAGTCCAGAATTAATTGTACTTGCGGGTGATTTGTGTAATAAAGTAGGTGATTTGGAAATTTATCAATGGATAAAACAACAAATGGACGCTGTGACCATTCCATATTACTGCATTCCAGGCAATCATGATGATGCATCTATGATGATGGAAGTTTTTTATGAAAATGTTTTTATATCAAGGAGCGAACTATTTTTTGTAAAAGAAATTCATGGTCACAGCCTTATTTTTTTGGATACTTCACAAGGTAGCATGTCACCAGAGCAATATAGTTGGTTAAACGAAATTATGTCTTCTATTCAAAAAGATGTCTTCATTTTTATGCACCATCCACCGATTTTAGCCATTGCAAAGCACATGGAACCAAGATACGCATTTCAGCAAATGGAAGAGTTTCAGTCCATATGTGCAGCATTTCAAGACAAAAAATTCCATATTTTTACAGGGCACTATCATTTTGAAAGGTCAATTGCTAAAGGTAATATGACCGTATATATTTCCCCTTCTACGTACCTCCAAATTCATCCTGATTATGAAGAATTTAAAATTCAACATGATAAGATAGGGTATAGGGAAATAAAGGTGACAGATCAGAGTATGGTGACAAATGTAAACTATTTATAAAAGTGAAATTGTAAACACATTTATACTTAATCTAAACTATTAGAATCCCAAAGTCGCACTAAATGGATGGTGTGGTATTTTTGTTTTTGCACCATAAAGTATTATCTTTGCATTTTGATTTACCTAACCAAATTTTAATCATTAAATCATGCAAAAAGTATATATTGTTTCAGCAGTAAGGACACCTTTGGGTAGTTTTGGAGGAGGATTGTCTACTATTCCTGCAACCCAATTGGGAGCTACAGCCGTCAAAACTGCAGTAGAGAAAGCTGGAATCACACCATCATCTGTACAAGAAATCTTCATGGGGCAAGTCGTACAGGCCAATGCTGGTCAAGCACCTGCAAGACAAGTCGCTCTTCATGCTGGATTAAGTAATGCGACTCCTGCTACCACCATTAATAAAGTATGTGCTTCTGGCATGAAGTCTATCATGTTTGCGGCACAATCTATCCAACTAGGCCAAAACAATGTGGTAGTAGCTGGTGGAATGGAAAATATGTCTGCGATACCTTATTATATGGCAAAAGGTCGTTATGGCTATGGTTACGGTAATGCGGAGTTAATAGACGGATTGGTACGTGATGGCCTTCAAAATGTATACGATGGTAATGCCATGGGTTGTTTTGCTGATGCTACTGCGACAAAATATGATATAAGTAGAGAAGAACAAGATGCCTATGCTGTACAATCTTACCAAAGATCTGCAGCCGCTTGGGAGTCAGGCAAGTTCATTAATGAGATTGCAGGCGTAGAAGTAAAAGATCGTAAAGGAAATGTCAAAGTGATAGACCACGATGAAGAATATAAAAATGTGATGTTTGAAAAAATACCATCGCTTCGACCTGTTTTCACTAAAGACGGAACCGTTACAGCAGCAAATGCATCTACCATAAATGATGGCGCAGCTGCCTTGGTATTGGTAGATGAAGCTACTTTAAAAGCGCATAATTTGAAGCCACTAGCAAGTATTGTTGCTTATGCAGATGGTGCACACGAACCAGAATGGTTTACAACTGCGCCAGCTATTGCAGCTCAAAAAGCATTGGACAGAGCTGGATTGACGATTGGCGATATAGATTATTTTGAAGTAAATGAAGCTTTTGCTGTAGTGGCACTTGCATTTATCAAACATTTTGGACTTTCGCAAGGTAAAGTCAATGTCCATGGTGGTGCAGTTTCACTTGGACATCCACTAGGTTGTTCTGGAGCCAGAATTGTTACTACATTGACCCACGTCCTTCAGCAACATGGTGGCAAATACGGGATGGCGGCTATCTGTAATGGTGGTGGTGGCGCAAGTGCAATGATTATAGAGCGATTATAATTATATCATTGACATCAGTATTTTGATGTCAATTATTTTAAAAGAGCTTTAACTGAGCAATTGGTTAAAGCTCTTTTTATTTACGAATAATTGTTACTGTGAATATGGAAGACTATTTTACATGTCTTATAAACTATAATTAAACATTGAGCTACCTTTTATTAAATATTTATATAATATGTAACTAATTGATTATATTTGCTAAGGGTTATCACCCAAAATATGTTAAAATTACATAAATTACGTACAACCAATAATAAATACATGTAAATTTGTCCTAATATGTTTTAAAGGTCTTATTTATTAATTATTCTAAAAGTCTCAGAAGAATGAAAACAAATTTTTACACAAGATTAAGGTCGGCGTCGATTTTGATATTTGCAGTTATGCTTATATCGAGATCTTATGCCGCAAATGAAAAGGCTGTTTGGCCATTTACACTCAATTGTCCAGCTGATGTCACCGTCAGTTGTACAGATGAAATTTGGGATCTCTCCATGTATGGCAATGCCACTTACACTTATGGATACCACACGTATAGCGCAGGAAGCCCATCCGTTCACTATTATCTAAATAGCTGTAATGCTGGTTACATCACTCGCACGTGGATGGTAGAAGATTATAATTGGAATTGGCACAGTTGCACTCAGACCATTTATGTATCATCTTCAGGTTCTGGTGGTCCTAATATCGTATGGCCTCTAGATATTACCCTAGAAGGATGTAATCCTAATACGCATCCTAATCAGCTACCAGATCTATATGACTATCCTTCATGGGTTTCTTCTGAATGTAGTATGCTGGGTAGATCTTATAGTGATAGATTATTTACTGTAAATAGCCAATGTAAAAAGATCATGCGAACATGGTGTATTCTAGATTGGTGTGATTATCACCCAAGTACAGGGTACAAACAATACATGCATTCTCAGTTTATATACATTATCAATAGCGAGCCACCTGCGATTAATTGTCCAGCTGAAATTACCGTTAACTCTTTAAACTGTAAAAATGCTGAACTTATCATAGCACCATTGACCATCGATCCAGGTACCTGTGGTGGAAATTATGAAATAACAAATAATTCACCATACTCAACATCAAAAGGAGCGAATATCTCAGGTACATATCCTATTGGTACTACTAAGGTAAAATATACCGTGAAATATGGTTGTGGTAACTTTAAATCTTGTACTGTCAATGTAGTTGTCAAAAATGGTAGTAAACCAATACCTTACTGCATAGGTACTTTGATCACAGCACTTATGGGTGTAGATACAGATGGAGACGGCCTAGTAGATGATGGAATGGTAGAATTATGGGCAAAAGACCTTGACAAAGGAAGTAAATCTCTTTGTGGTTATCATCCATTAAAGTTTTCATTCTCACCAAATGTTAATGAAACAAGCAAAACATTTACTTGTGATAATATTGGTAAAAACGATGTTAAAATGTATGTCACAGACAGTAAAGGTGCACAATCTTACTGTTTAGTCGAAATTATTATTCAAAACAATGGTGCAAACATTCCTAATTGTCACCCTGAACCTGATGAACCTGAGATTCCATTATACAGTGTGCGTGGAACTATACAATCAGTTTCAGATTTTCCATTGGACAAAGCAGAAGTTACTCTAAAGTATGTAGATCCTATCATTACTTATTCATCTACATTTGACACTACAGAAACCTTGCAGTTGGATTCATTTATTAACGCTTCAGGATATAAATTGTATAGATATCTGACAGTCACGACTGTTACTGAAAAGATTGATTCTACAGTGTCTTTTGTTACCAAAAAAACAAAAACAAATGCCTTTGGTCAATATTTATTTGATAGTCTAGTTGTAAGGGATAAAAAGGTATCTATTTCAGCAACTTACACCGATGCGCCAAAAAAAGGATTGGACAATAAGGATGTGGAATTGTTGACTAAATACCTACTCGGTGAAATTTCTTTTAATAATTACTTACAATATCTTGCTGCAGATATAGATGAAGATGGTGAAATTGACATTGAAGATCAAAATATTTTAATGCAATTGGTAACCAATGAAATCCCTAAATTACCTGGTGATAATCAATGGTATGTGTTGGATAGGAAAGCGACATTTGCAAATCCTGAAGATGCATTAACCCTAGCTTTGCCGTATGAAGTATTTTTGGATACGATAGCTAAAGACAGTAATATTGTTGATTTTGTAGGTATCAAAAAAGGAAACTTATCTATTGATGCAGGCTCTGTAGTAAGTCAAGAAGTGTCTTCAAGAAGTGCAAAAGTCGAAGAGACTTCATTAAAAGTATATCCAAATCCATTTACGACTGTATTGAATTTTGATTTAAATGCAGCTGCAGAAGGTAAGGTTATGATCAGACTTATGAATAGCCTTGGTCAAGAAATTCATAATTCAGTGCAGACTGCCATTAAGGGTAAAAACACACTTACCATTGATGTAAACAATGATATTTCTGGACTTGTCTTATATCAACTTACCATAGATGGCGTGCAATATACAGGCATGCTTTCTACAGTGAAATAAGTAAAAGTCAATTTAAGTAATAATAAAGCCCCACAGGATTGGATTCTGTGGGGCTTTTATTTTTCTCAGATTGTTAGGCTATAGTTTGTATATGATTCCAATCAACAAAACTGGGAAAAACATATTGTGAATATTTATATATATGTAAATTATCCACAATTTGAGTAATAGTTTTCTTTTGGAGTCTTATCATAGTTGAATATAATTCTTAAGGTACATATTTAGATAATTTTTAATGTGTTAGTACCACTTTTGATAAACTATCTTTAAATTAATACATTAGGATAATCATTGATATAAATTATTCAACTTTTTTTGTTATATTTGTATTTTTATAATATATTTTTCAAGAAATTAGAAAAACTAAAAAATGACTTCTCCACATGTAATTCAGGTTTTCCACAAGTTTTCCACATTATTTAAATCCTGAACTGTTTTTGATTCATTAACTTGTCTTACCTTTGTGTTACATATTTTCATAATACGATATCTTTATAAATTTTCATGTCAGAATATTCAAATTCTTTAAGGGCAATCAGCGGCAAACTTACCACTACCAAAGCGGACAATGATCTAATTTACGGTAGAGTGCAGCCACAAGCTATTCCCTTAGAAGAAGCCGTACTTGGAGCAATTATGATCGATAAAGATGGATTTCCTTCTATCATCGAGATTCTCCGTAAAGAAAGTTTTTACCTTGACAAAAATCAGTTGATATTTTCAGTAATGTCAGACTTGTTTGGCAAATCACAGCCAATAGATCTTCTTACAGTCCATGAATCTCTAAAAAAATCTGGAAAACTCGAAGAAGTTGGAGGTATAAACTACTTGATGGAACTCACAAATAAAGTTGGTTCTGCCGCAAATATTGAATTTCACGCACGTATTATTGCTCAGAAATTTATCCAACGAGAATTAATTCGAGTGTCAACGACCATCATCCATGACGCTTTTGAAGATACCAAAGATGTACTCGAACTCCTAGACGAAGCAGAACGTGGTCTATACGATATCACTGACCAAAACCTTAATACTGGTTATGAATCGCTTGGTTCATTGGCAGTAAAAGCACAAAAAGAAATAGAAGCAGTCAGTCAAAAAGGATCAGAAATGACTGGTGTCACCACAGGATTTGTCGAGCTAGACAAAATGACCAATGGATGGCAACCTTCAGATTTGATTATCATGGCAGCAAGGCCGGGTATGGGTAAAACTGCCTTTACACTTTCCCTTGCCAAAAATGCTGCACAAGCCGGTAGAGGTATTGCCTTTTTCTCATTGGAGATGGCTAGTGTACAGTTGGTACAAAGGTTAATATCTATGGAAGCGGAGATCAATTCAAGCAAACTCCGAAATGGTCAGTTAGAAGATTTTGAATGGCGAAAACTCCATTCTGCGGTAGATAAATTAGCTCAGATTCCTATATATATAGATGATACACCAGGTATAAATATATTTGAATTGCGCGCAAAATGTAGACGTCTGAAGCAAAACCACAACATAAGTATGATCATTATAGATTACCTTCAGTTGATGGCAGGAGCACCCAATGATAAGCGTGGTAACCGTGAACAAGAGATCTCGTCCATCTCTAGAGCGCTCAAAGGATTAGCCAAGGAATTGCATGTACCTGTGATCGCACTTTCGCAGTTGTCAAGGGCAGTAGAGAGTAGGGGAGGCGAAAAACGACCACAACTTTCGGATTTGAGGGAATCAGGAGCGATCGAGCAAGATGCCGATATCGTTACATTTATATACAGGCCCGGATATTATGGTGTTGGCGAAGGTGAACTAGACAAACCAAATGATTTGACGGAGATTATCCTTGCAAAACATCGTAACGGTGGATTGGGAACTGTAGAGCTCAGGTTCGTTCCACATTTTGTGAAGTTTGAAGATCCTGGTGAAGGTGGTTTTAGCAATGACTTAAGTGATGTATTTAATGTCAATCCATTTGGTAGTGGTGGTATCATCACGCGTCCTTCCAAGATGAATGAAACAGGGTCTGATGCGCCATCTATTACTTTAAATGATTCGGAAATTCCGTTTTAAATTTACTTTTCATACACCAATAAGCTTAAAATGGAAGATAATGTCTTACGATTAAATAAATTTGTTGCCCATTGTGGTGTTGCAAATAGAAGAAAGGCAATGGAAATCATCAAGGCTGGTGAGATTTCAGTAAATGATGTAGCAGAGTTAAATCCATTCTACGAGCTTAAGCCTGACGATAAAATCAAATACAAAGGCAAAGATCTCGAAATTGCTGAAAAAAAGGTCTATCTCTTGCTTAATAAGCCTAAAAATATGCCTATGAGTCACGATGGAGAAGCATCCAAACCTGACATAGAAGCATTAATGAAAAAGAAAACAGATATTAAAGTAACTCCTATAGATAGTCTTTCTGAAAGTGCTGCTGGCCTTTTAATATTGACCAATGACAAAGAACTCATCGAAAAATTTAAAGATGGAAATCGCAAAGTAAAAAAAGTATTCCAAGTAAGTCTCGACAAAAAAATATCAGAAGAAGACCTAGCAAAAATAAGAGCAGGCATCGAATTAAATGGAAAAATATTTCCTGTACTAGGTGTCAATCACGTACAAGATCTTGGTATTAATGAAGTCGGGGTGGAAATAATGTCGGGTACAGATATGGAAATTAACCAACTATTTACTTCTTTAAATTATGAAGTTTTGAAACTGGATAGAACTTTTTATGCAGGAATGACAAAAAAGGATCTTAAACGTGGTTGGTCTCGATTTTTAAATGAGAAAGAAGTTATTTTTCTTAAGCATTTTGGGTAAGACATGTTTAATTGTTTAGGATTCAAATAGTTACAACAAATCATTATTAAAGTTACTTATGAGTCAGCATCGCCATTTTATAATTCATAAACCTTTTGGTTATTTGTCTCAGTTTGTGAACAATCAAAAAATTAGAAGAAATAAAAAATTATTGAATGAGCTCGGTGATTTTCCTGAAGGCACTATGTCCATAGGACGACTCGATGAAGATTCAGAAGGATTATTACTGTTGTCTACAGATGGTAAGGTAAGTGCCTATATTACTAGCAAAAAAATAGAGAAAGAATACTTTGTTCAAGTATCTGGTGAGATATCAACTGATGCAGTAAAACAACTTCAAGAAGGTGTAGAAATAAGTTTAAAAGGAGTAAAGTACATTACACTTCCCTGCAAGGCACTTAAGTTATATCTCTTACCAATTTTAGCAGTTCAATCAAAAAAAGTAAAAGATGAAAGACATAAGCCTACAAGCTGGTTGTCAATCACCATAAGAGAAGGCAAATTCCGGCAAGTTCGCAAGATGACTGCGGCCGTCGGTCATCCAACTTTACGCTTAGTTCGTGTAAGAATTGGGAATATTCATCTCAATGATTTGAAAGCTGGTGAAATTATAGAAGTCGACAACTTTGAATCGAACTAAGCTTTTTTGCTCTTTGCATAACTTTTTATGAATTCTGACAGGTTGTATTTCTAAAGAAAAACTAAATGTTGGTTTCCATATTTGAATGAGCATAGTCAATACAATCAAACGCTAATTGTCGCTATGACACATTATTTTTCTCTTTTTCTTAGACACATTCAAAAAATGTTTTAGTTTTATCCAAAATTTTAAAACAAAGGATATATTTTGTTGATGTCAAAAGCAGAGTTTAGCACTTTACAATGACTTTGCAGGTGTATCTACTAGAAGATTAAGGATATGGAGTCACAGGAATTGTCAGATTTTACCTTGCCAGCATGGGCAAAAAATGCTAATATTTATGAAGTTAATATTCGACAATATACCCAAGAAGGGACTTTTGTAGCTTTCCAATCGCATCTTCCGAGATTAAAAGCAATGGGTGTGGACATTTTATGGTTTATGCCTATTTTTCCTATTAGTGAGACCAAAAAGAAAGGAAGTCTAGGCAGCTATTATGCCGTTTCTGATTTTCGTAAAACTAATCCTGCTTTCGGCACCATTTCTGAATTCAAATCAATCATTGATACAGCACATAAATTGGGCATGAAAGTTATCCTAGATTGGGTGCCTAATCATACAGGTTGGGATCACGTTTGGATCAAAAATCATCCCGAATTTTACACCAAAGACATTCATGGCAATATCACCGACCCACTCACTGAACAAGGAACATCTATGGGTTGGGACGATGTTGCAGACTTAAATTACCACAACCAAGACATGAGAGCCGCAATGGTTGCTGATATGATCTTTTGGTTGGAGAAATATGGGATTGATGGGTTTAGACATGATATGGCGTTGCTTGTCCCATTAGATTTCTGGAAAGAAACCATTCCAAAGTTGAGAGCAGTTAAGTCTGATCTTTTTTTACTAGCAGAATCGGAAGTGCACGATCACCTAAATCAAAATTGTTTTCACGCTATATATAGTTGGTCACTACATCATCTAATGAATGATATTGCCAAAGGTGTAAAAAATGTAAGGTCCTTAGATCATTGGATGGCATATGACAAACCGAAGGCGCACAAAGGATTTTACCTTCATTTTACTTCTAATCATGATGAAAATTCTTGGTCAGGATCGGAGATTGAAAGAATGGGCGAAGCGCATAAGGCGTTTGCTGTTTTTGTCAATACGATAGATGGGATTCCCTTGACATATGGTGGTCAAGAAGAGCCAATGCCAAGGCGACTCGAGTTTTTTGAGAAAGATAACATTGGGTTTAAAAATTATTTTTATAATGACTTCTACAAGACCTTGAATGAATTAAGGCACCAAAATGAAGCTTTATGGCACGGAACATTTGGCGGAAGATTGGAACGAATCATGCAAAATGACCATGTTTATGCTTTTGTAAGACAAAAAAACAACCAAAAAGTCACCGTCATAATCAATCTAAGCAAACAATTTCAAATCATCGAAGCAGATAGAAATATATCTGGTATAGATGTATTTACAAATAAAAATATAGCGTACCACCAAGGCGAAAAAATAAGTTTGATGCCATGGGAATATGTAGTTTTGAGTTCATAAAATTCCTAAGTTTTAATCATTAATCCAAAAAAATGAAGAAACCGTTATTACCTACTAGCGCCATATGGAATATGAGTGTTGGTTTTCTTGGTATCCAAGCAGGGTTTGCCTTACAAAATGCCAATGCCAGTAGAATTCTCCAGACCTTAGGTGCAGATACCCATCAATTAGGGTGGTTTTGGCTTGTTGCGCCTATCACAGGTATGCTTGTGCAGCCATTTATCGGTCATTATAGTGATATCACATGGACCAAACTAGGCCGTCGAAAACCATATTTTTTAGTTGGCGCTATCATGGCAGCTATTGGATTAATATTGATGCCAAATGCTGCATTATTCACAGCATTTTTGCCTGCTTTGTGGGTAGGAGCTGGTATGTTGATGATCATGGATGTATCCTTTAATGTGGCTATGGAGCCTTTCAGAGCCTTGGTAGCAGACAAATTATCTACGGATCAGCGCACGGCAGGATTTGCTATTCAGACGGTTTTGATAGGATTGGGAGCGGTAGTAGGTTCTTGGTTGCCAAAGATCTTGGGTGATTGGATGGGTATTTCTGTAGAAGCAAGTAATGGTGGCGTACCAGATAATGTCATTTATGCTTTTGTCATCGGTGCTGCGATTTTGCTGTTAGCCATTTTATGGACATTATTTACAACCAAAGAATACAGTCCTGAAGAACTATCCAAGTTTACAGAAGATGAAAACGACAAATTTGATGAACATCCTACCAATGTGGTCGCAGCAATCATCAATGATTTCGGAAAGATGCCAGAAACTATGAAACAACTAGGTTTGGTTCAGTTTTGCTCATGGTTTGCATTGTTTGGAATGTGGGTATACAGTACACCTGCCATCGCCGAACACATCTATGGACTAGCTCCAAACGATACCACTTCACCAGATTATCAAACAGCAGGAAATGAAGTGGGTTATATTTTTGGTATTTACAACTTGGTATCTGCCATCTATGCTTTTGCTTTACCAGCTATTGCCAAGAAGATAGGCAGGAAATTTACGCATTCTATTTCATTACTAGCAGGAGGTATTGGTTTGTTATCTATCTACATAATACAAGATCCGTCAATGCTCATTTACCCAATGATAGGTGTAGGAATGGCATGGGGAAGTATTTTGGCCATGCCATATGCGATGTTAGCAGGTGCAATTCCAGCGAAAAAGATGGGTATTTACATGGGGATTTTCAACTTTTTTATCACAGTACCACAAATTACCAATGGACTCATCGGTGGTCCATTATTAAAAAATGTGTACGGCGACCATGCTATTTATGCATTAATGACATCAGGAGTATTTATGTTGGTAGGAGCGATTGCATCAATTTATATAAAAGATGAAGATGATTTGGCTTTGAAGTCTAGAAGTGGGATTGTTTAGTGTTTTTGATTAGCTGTTAATCTCATTTTTCTTGGTGTTACCTGAAAAGAATGGGTGCCATTTCTAAAGAATTAATACATTGTACAAAGAAATCGTACTGATTGCAAAGAAACTGGTACAGTGTGCAAAGGAACCAGTACTTTTTGCAAAGAAATCAGTACTGATTGCAAAGGAACTAGTACTGATTGCAAAGGGACTAGTACTGATTGCAAAGGAACTAGTACTGATTGCAAAGAAACTAGTACTGATTGCAAAGGAACCAGTACTGATTGCAAAGAAACTAGTACTGATTGCAAAGGAACCAGTTCTGATTGCAAAGAAATCAGTACTGTTTGCAAAGTTGAAACGGGGAGTTTAAATAGACTGTAAAAATAAATATAAATAGCCAACTTCTTTGTTATCTTAGCTTTATTTGAGCATTTGTTATGGCTAAACATATTATATAATTTTTCTCTGAAAAAATGGACATCATTTATTTTTACTATTATTCAATAAACCAATAAATAACTTTATCTATATTTGCAGACATAAATCTATATAATATGTCGTTTTCATGGTTGTTTAGATTAAGAGGTGACTTGACACCTAATCAAAAAATCATTCTTACCACGGCTGGGTTGGGCTTTATACTGTTGCTTTGGTCACTACTGACCATGGGTGAAGAGCCTATTTTGCCCAAACATGTTTTTCCACAGCCACTTAAAGTATTGACGGCTTTTAAGACTTTGTATGTCGAAAATGAACTTATCAAAAATCTTAGTAGGTCTATAGGACTCAATCTAGGTGGATATATTAAAGCAATATTATACGCTATTCCTATAGGTTTTGCCATTGGTCTGGTGCCTATGTTTCGAGGTGCTTTTCAGAAGGTGGTAGATGCTATCAGGTTTTTACCCCTGACTGCATTAACCACTTTATTTATTGTATGGTTTGGAATTTTTGTGGAAGCCAAAATTAATTTTCTTGCATTTGGTATTTTTATTTACTTGCTTCCTATCGTTATTCAAAGGATAGATGAAGTAGATGATGTATATCTTAAGACCGTACATACGTTAGGTGCGAGTTATTGGCAAACCATTACAACTGTTTATTTTCCATCTGTGATTTCTAGACTTTCTGATGATATAAGGATTTTGACTGCTATTTCATGGACATACATCATTGTGGCTGAGACAAATGCAGATGATGGAGGTATTGGTTCATTAATGTACAAAGCGGGTCAAAGATTTGCAAGAGTTGATGTCACTGTCGCCTGTTTGATAATAATTATGTTGTTTGGAGTTTTTCAAGATAAGGTATTTGCATATTTAGATAGAAAGTTTTTTCCATACAAGTATCAAATCAAAAATACATACGAAGGAAAAGGCGAATTGAAAACAGTTACTTTGTTTGATGCTATTTTCGATTATATTATAGCATTAATCACTTGGTTATTTTTAGGTATTTATATACTTTTTACGATAAATGAATTTTCTCCATTTATTGAGAATGTTCGACCATTGACTTATTTATTTGGCGATGCTTTGTGGACCATTCATGTGATATTTGGTCTTATATTAACCTATCAATTAAATTCTCTTTACCATAAATTTACTCGTTGATCATGGAGCATTTCAAATTTGAAGATAAAGTAAGCTTAGATAACATCATCGAACTAAAAAACATAGGCCAGACCTATGATGGTGGAGAAAATTGGATCATCAAAGATTTTAACCTTATCATAGAAGATAAGCCTGCGCAAGGACAGTTCGTAGTCATACTCGGAATGTCTGGTTCGGGCAAATCCACCGTATTGAGGTACATTGCAGGCCTGCAACAACCATCAGAAGGACAAGTTTTGATAAAAGGCAAACCTGTAGATGACAAGACCCATGTAAGTATGGTCTTCCAGCAATATTCTTCCATGCCTTGGATGACAGTTTTGGACAATGTTGGACTCGCACTTCGGTACCAAGGTGTCAATAAAAAAGACAGAAACGAACGCGCCATGGAAATGATCAAGCTCGTAGGCTTAGAAGGTCATGAAAAAAAATATGCAATGTATCCTACGTTGTCAGGAGGACAGTTGCAACGAGTAGCCATTGCAAGAAGTATGCTATCTAATCCTGAAATCCTGTTGATGGACGAACCATTTGGTGCACTTGATGTCAAAACTCGCATACAAATGCAAGAACTTTTACTTCAGCTTTGGGAAAAGTTTCATTCTACTGTGATCTTTGTGACCCATGATATTTCAGAAGCAGTTTATCTAGGAGATGATATTTATATCATGAAGTATGCACCATCACGAATTGTCGAACATATTCACGTAGACCTACCACTTATAAGAACAAGAGAGACAAAAAGGGATGCTCACTACACACAATTGGTGCATCATGTGGAAGACCTGATGATGAAAGTAAGCGGCGAGCGATAACTGAGTATATGGTCATTTCCGCAAATCAACCAATTCTCCAATTCTGCAAATCACCAAATCAACCAATTCAGTAATTCAAGCAATTCCCCAATTAATTTACATTTAATGCTCTAAGCGACATAAACTCTTAAGATTATCTTACGATTATATGTGCAATATCCTTACTTTTGCACTCGTTTTGATTTTAACCTGTGTAATGTATAATATTCGATCAGTTAATGACTGTTTTTTACTTGTCATAGCCAGTGAAATGATCTCAAGGAAATTATAAGAACAGGTTGAGCCAATATTTGTAATATCAATAAACACAAAAATATCAGTTCATGTCAGTGATTGTCCAAGGTTTATCCAAACATTTCGGTACGCAAAAAGCAGTAGATAATTTGTCCTTTGAAGCTCATCCAGGGCAAATATTAGGTTTTTTGGGCCCAAATGGTGCCGGCAAAACGACTACAATGAAAATGTTGTGTTGCTACACAGAGCCTACGGAAGGTACTGCATCTGTAGAAGGTTATGATATAAAAACATCTCCACTGCTAGTCAGAAAACAAATCGGTTATTTACCAGAACATAATCCATTGTATGAAGAGATGTATGTCAAAGAATTTTTACAATTTGTGGCAAGTATTCATAGGATTGAAAATAAAGTAGGTAGAATTTCAGACATCATCGAAATGACGGGTCTTGGCAAAGAACAAAACAAGATCATAGGTACTCTTTCTAAAGGTTATAGACAGAGAGTAGGCTTGGCTCAAGCTATCATTCATGATCCTAAGGTTTTGATATTAGATGAACCAACGTCTGGTCTTGATATGAACCAATTATTGGACATAAGAAGTCTTATCAAAGAACTTGGTAAAGAAAAAACGGTTATCTTTTCATCGCACATTATGCAAGAAGTACAAGCTTTATGTGATAGGGTAGTCATCATAAATAACGGAAATTTAGTAGCAGACGAGTCCATTGATACTTTGAGAAACAGAATGGAAGGCAATAGATCGGTTAGAGTAGAATTTGCCCAAAAAAATGTTTCCACCACTATGTTTAATGGTTTGAAAAATGTGACCGATGTAAGAAAAGAAGGTGAAGAAATCATTTTTACTATCAAAGGCAATGAAGATATCAGGGCAGAAATATTTAATTTTGCAGTGGCAAATCAACTTACATTATTAGAAATGAAGACAGATAAAGCTAATGTAGAAGACATTTTCAGAAAATTGACGAAATCGACCATAGATGTTTAGTATTTATTTTAAAGAGATCAATGCTTTTTTTAGTTCATTAATTGGGTACCTAGTAATAGGCGTTTTTTTAGTATCCATAGGATTATTTATGTGGGTATTTTCAGATACCAGTGTTTTGGATTATAACTTTGCTACGATGGATCAGCTATTTTCCATTGCACCATTGGTATTTTTATTTTTGATACCAGCTGTGACAATGAGAAGTTTTGCTGAAGAAAAAGCGAAAGGTACGATTGAGTTTTTGTACACAAAACCACTTACTACCTTTGAGATTATTCTGGGTAAGTATTTTGCAAATTTTACCCTAGTTATTTTTGCCTTGTTGCCCACTTTAGTTTATTATTATTCGGTCTATCAGCTTGGTTCACCAGTTGGAAATCTAGATTCAGGTGCCATTATTGGGTCATATATAGGTTTGTTTTTTTTGGCCGGTGCTTTTGTGGCTATAGGAATGCTAGCATCAACACTTACAAATAATCAAATTATAGCGTTTATTTTAGGTGCTTTCTTGTGTTTCTTTTTTCATTGGGCATTTAGTTATATCGCTAGAATGCCAGTTTTTACGACCACTTTTGACCTTTTTATACAAAAAATAGGTATAAATTATCATTACACCAGTATTAGTAAAGGACTGATTGATAGCCGTGATATCATTTATTTTATTTCGATCATTTTTGTGTTTTTGTATGCAACTGTAAGCGTACTCGAAAGACGAAGTTAAAACGAATAAGGCACTTTTATGAAAACATCAAATAAATATTTACAATTTTTACTAGTCGTAGCTATAATTATAGTAGTAAATGTCATTGCATCTTTTTTATATACAGAAGTAGATCTCACTGACGATCAGAGATTTACACTTTCTGAAAGTACAAAAGCAGTCATAGCAGCTCCGGATGATAATATTACCATCAAGGTATTGTTAGATGGTGAATTTCCATCTGGATTCAAAAGATTACAATCATCTGTCAAGGATTTAATGGACAAACTTAGGGATATCAATCCGAATATTGTCTATGAATTTGAAGATCCTTCAGAAGGTAGTCCACGAGTTGTCGAGCAAAGACAGAAAATGCTGGTCGAAGAAAAAATTGTTCCCGTTTCGCTAAGTTATTCTGATGGTACGCAATTGGTTCAAAAAGCAGTTTTCCCTTTTGCTATAGTTACTTACAAGGCAAAAAAGTACATCATTAATCTATTGGAAGAACAAAAACCAGGAGATGATGAAGATGTCATTCTCAATAAATCGGTCGCATTATTAGAATATAAATTTGCGAATGCTTTCCAAAAGCTACAAGCGCCAAGATCAAAAAATGTACTCTTTACCCAAGGAAATGAAGAGTGGGATGAATCTCAAACCTTTAGATTGGAAAGCGAAATTAGGCGATTTCATAAGGTAGGCAGGATATATCTTGATTCCTTAATGAAGTTAGATAGTACTATAGATTTATTAGTTGTTGCTGGACCAAGAACTCCGATTTCGATTCAGAATCAGTTCAAAATTGACCAATATGTCATGAATGGAGGTAAGGTTTTATGGCTCTTAGACAAGTTTCATATTTCATTGGACAGTATTAGCAAGAATAAATTTTATATACCTACAGACACGGATTCTGGTGTAGATAATTTATTATTCAAATATGGAGCTAGGATTATGCCAGATTTAATTATGGATTTGGAATGTAGTTATATACCACAAGTCATAGGGATGGCAGGTGATAAGCCACAGACAAAACTCTTTCCTTGGTACTATCATACTTCAGCTGCGACGACGAGTATTCATCCGATTGTCAAAAATGTAGATAGGATTAATATGTTTTTCCCTAGTACCATTGACACCATAAAGACGGATGCTGATATAAAAAAGACAATATTGCTGACCACATCTAAATATTCAAGATCACAATTGCAACCTATGCGATTGACATTTGAGATTCTGAAAACAGCACCAGACCCATCCAAATTTAATGGTGGTCAAAAACCTTTAGCTGTTTTGTTAGAAGGTCAGTTTGAATCGTTTTTCAAAAATAGACTTACACCAGACGTCCAGTCCAATCTCGAGCAAATGGGCGTTCAGTTTATAGAAAAAAGTAAGCCTACCAAGCAAATCGTGATTTCCGACTCTGATTTTGCCAAAAATCTGGTAAATACTACCAATGGTCAGACAGAAGATATTGGCTATAATAAATGGGAAAGAAAGTATTACAAAGGAAATAAGGACTTTGTGATAAATATGATAGAATACATGCTAGATGATGGTAGTATATTAGAGTCTCGTTCAAAGGAAATAAAATTACGACTTTTAGACGCCGTGAAGACAAAGGACGAGAAAACAAAGTGGCAATTTATAAATGTTGGTCTACCTGTTGTACTTTTGGCTATATTTGGGATTATTTACCATTATATAAGGAAAAGGAGGTTTACTTCATGAATACAAACAAGCGAAATTTGATCATAAATTTTGATTTGGATAATTTAAAGGAAATATAGAATGAAACGAATAGGTATATTATTACTTGCATTGTTACTTTTGTCTGGTGGGGCTTATTATTTGTATCAAAAAAATAGTGCCAATACAAAGGGTATGGTCACAGCAGATCGTGGGTTTACTGTGGAATCTATGGATGAGATCACAAATATTGTCTTAAAACATCCAAGATTACAACCTATTCAGTTTAGTAAAAATGGAAAATCTTGGCTACTTAATGGAAAATATTTGGTCAATGATGCCGTCTTCATTAACATAGAAAAAGCGTTGCTAGATATGAAAATGCTTTATGTCCCACCCAAAGCAGCTAATGCAACAGTCAAAGAAAGTATAGGTAAATATGCAATAGAAGTGTCACTTTATAATAATAGTGATCAGCCTTTTAAGACTTTTTACATTGGGTCTGATACACAAAAAGGGGAAGGTACTTATATGTTGATGAAAGGTGAGGAGCAAGCATATGTCATGCATTTGCCTGGACTAATGGGAGGTCTGAGATCAAGATTTGAGCAACCTGTGAAAAATTACAGGGACAAATTCATATTTAGAGACAAACCAGAACAAATAGAATCGATCACAGTAAACTATCCAAAGAGTGAGTCTTCTTCATTCAAATTAGTTAAAGATGGAAAAACGGTTACCGTCAGCCCTACGATCGCAAATGTTCAAAAAACTGACAAGCCATTAAATGAAAGGGTAGTGAATGCTTATTTGAGTAGCTTTGAAATGTTGGGTGCAGAAGATATCTTTGATGCAAAAGAAGGGATAGACACATTACTCCAACTAGTTCCTTTTTGCGTCGTTGAAATGAAAAAAACAAATGGTACTGTCAGAAAAAGTGTTTTCTACTCGTATGAAGATATCATTTGGAAGGATAAGAACTCTCGTGGTCCAAAGGACGTTGCTCAAATGGAACGTTTTTATGCATGGGTAGATGATGCAGACATGTTCATTGTACAAAGAAGGGTATTCGGTAATATTTTTCTTGGATACGAAAATTTTTATCGGTAGCCTTTATTGTTGATTTCATCACTTGGGATCAAAGAGTAATTTTTTCCATTTAATAAACACTGACAAGATTTTAAATAAAAAAATCCCGCAGTAACAACACAAGTTGTAGACTGCGGGATGAGTGATTTGTTTATCTTGTAAATAACAATTCTCTGTATTTAGTTAACGGCCACAATTCATCGTCTACAAGGAGCTCTAGTTTGTCGCAAGCATATCTTATTTCTTCAAAATATGGTTTGACTTTATTACAGTAAGCATCGGCTCTTTTGTCTGCATGACTGATTTTGTTGGCTTTCTTTCTTTCATCTATCATTTTGTCCACATTAGATTTGATAGATCCGATGTATCCAGAGATATCCTTAATAAGTCCTACTTGCTCAGACGCATATTTAGTATATTCATTACCGAAGATTTCCTTTAATCCTCTTACATTCTCTATTAAGGTATTTTGATAGGCAATCGCTGTTGGTATCACGTGATTAGTCGCAATATCTCCAAGGATTCTTCCTTCTATTTGAAGCTTTTTGATATATTCTTCTAACTCTATTTCGTATCTTGCTTCTACTTCTATTTTATTCATGATACCATGAGATTCATAAAGAGCAAAAGTTTCTTTACTGACTTGAGCTTTGAGCGCTTCTGGTGTAGTTTTGAAGTTGGAAAGTCCACGCTTTTTAGCTTCTTTTACCCAATCTTCACTATATCCATCTCCTTCAAATCTGATTCTTTTGGACGCTTTGATCAATTCTCTCAATACATTAAAGATGGCATCATCTTTTTTCATATTTTTACTTTCGATCAAGTTGTCAACTTCAACCTTAAACTTACGTAATTGTTCAGATACGATCATATTCAATATGGTCATAGCTTTTGCGCAGTTTGCAGAAGATCCTACTGCCCTGAATTCAAATTTATTACCTGTGAATGCAAATGGTGATGTCCTATTTCTATCCGTATTATCTAATAGAATCTCAGGTATCTTGCCAACAACATTGAGTTTTAATTCAGTTTTTTCTTCAGGAGATAGATTTCCATCTGTCACTCTCTCTAATTCATCAAGAACTTCAGTCAATTGTTTTCCTATGAATACAGATATGATTGCAGGTGGAGCTTCGTTGGCTCCAAGACGGTGGTCATTATTGGCTGATGCTATAGATGCTCTCAATAAATCATCATAATCATGAACTGCTTTGATGGTATTTATAAAGAACGTCAAAAATTGTAAGTTACTTTTTGGTGTTTTCCCAGGACTTAGTAGATTGATACCTGTATCAGTAGCAAGTGACCAGTTATTATGCTTTCCGGATCCATTTACTCCTGCAAAAGGCTTCTCGTGAAAAAGCACTTTAAAATTATGTTTTGCCGCAATTTTACTCATCACATCCATAAGCAATGAGTTGTGATCTACAGCGAGATTTGCTTCTTCAAAAATCGGAGCTAGCTCAAATTGATTTGGCGCTACTTCATTATGTCTTGTTTTTACTGGTATTCCTAGTTTTATACTCTCTATTTCTAGTTCACGCATATAAGCCAATGCTCTTTCAGGAATGGAACCAAAATAGTGGTCTTCCAATTGCTGGCCCTTTGCAGCTTCGTGTCCGAGTAAAACTCTTCCTGCCATGATAAGGTCAGGTCTTGATGCTGCAAGCGCACTGTCTACAAGGAAATATTCTTGCTCCCAACCTAAGGTAGCAATTACTTTATTTACATTCTTGTCAAAATATCTTGCTACTTCTGTGGCAGAATTGTCTACACTCTGAAGCGCTCTCAATAATGGTACTTTGTTGTCTAGTGCTTCTCCTGTGTAAGAAACAAATATGGTAGGAATACATAATGTTGTACCCATGATAAAAGCAGGTGATGTAGGATCCCAAGCTGTGTAACCACGTGCTTCGAATGTATTTCTAATACCTCCATTCGGAAAACTAGAAGCATCAGGTTCTTGCTGCACTAACTGTCCACCGTCAAATTTGTCAATAGCTGTACCATCACCATTTGGTTCGAAAAAAGCATCATGTTTTTCTGCTGTACCACCTGTAAGTGGCTGAAACCAGTGTGTATAATGTGTTGCACCTTTAGAGATTGCCCAAGACTTCATACCTGTAGCAACTTGGTCAGCTATTTTTCTATCTATCTTTTTACCATAATTGATAGCATCCATTACTGCATTTGATGCATCTTTTGACATGTAGTGACTGAATGAGTTTTTGTTGAATACATTGATTCCGTATAACTCTGATCTTCTTTCTGTAGGTTCCACAATTTGAACAGGTTTTCTGTCTAGCGTGGTTTGAATTGCTTGAAATCTTATTACTGCCATGTTATTTTAAGTGGTTTATGAATTAAGACCACAAAGGTAGATGTTTAAAGGTCATTCCAAAAATAAAATATAATTATTTTGTCAATGGTATGTTAAAATAAGGGGTGTATTTTAATTTTACTTAATTTTTTTGACGATGACCCCTAAAATATTTGATGATTTTAAATAAATTATCAATTTTGCTGTACTATGTAGGGTGGTTTTAAGTTTTATGAAATTGTATAGATTCTTATTTAGATGTAGTTAGAGATTTGTATAGTTATTAATTATATAATCACATCAAATTTTTCTTCTTGATTTTCAATCATACTGTTCAGCGATCTTGATCTGCTTTTTGACATAGCATCAAAAACATCATTGATTTCACTTATCGTATGTTCTGAACAAAAAGTTTTTGCATCTTCTAGAGAACCGATTGCACTACCATCTCTAAATTTATAGGTTTGTTCTAAAAGGTTTTTTTCAAATTTTATTGAAATACGTTCATTCATTTTAAAGACAGTAATCTTTATGTCTCCTGCATCAAACTCACCTATTATCCTCATATTTTGTGATACTTTTTGATAATGCTTTCTGTAGCTAAACAATAAAACCTGTACAGTTCATCATAATTCTCTAACATTTCTAGATGCTTTTCGATCGTTAGTTTATCATTTCTTTTGGCAGGGCCTGTTTGTATTTCAGACGGTGAACCCAAATCCAATTTTAGTGCTGTTTCTTTAATTAATGGTTTGAAGATACTGAAATCTAATCCTTCCACTTTACAATAATCGGATACTAACCTATTTATATGGTTTACAAAATTATTCAACATGACAGCTGCCAAATGCATTTTACCTTTTTTCTTATCATCTACAAGCATGACATAATCGCTTATTTGATCAGCTATTTCTCCAAGATGTGCTTCAGAAACAAAATCAGAACCATTAAAAATAATCGGAAGTTGACTTGAAGCGATTGGCAATTCTTTCGTAAGTGTTTGCAATGGCCATAAACATCCGTAATGAATGGCATAGGGTGCAAGTATTTTAGATGGTCTTGCACCAGAAGTATGCGCCAATATCTGTTCACTAGTAATTTTAAACGGTAATTCATCCAAAACCTGTTCAATTACATCATCGTTTACAGCAATAATATATATATCGGCGTCAGAACGCATTTTCTTAATATCCGAGATATAAGTTGTATTTGTAAAATTACTAAATGTATCAGCTTCATTCGGATCCCTTCCATAAACTTCAAATACATTAAGCCCTGCCAATGTAAAGTTTTGT
The DNA here is from genome assembly GCA_035299145.1 of Saprospiraceae bacterium. Lineage (GTDB taxonomy): Bacteria > Bacteroidota > Bacteroidia > Chitinophagales > Saprospiraceae > OLB9. The sequence continues at coordinate 267,591 of DATGWZ010000010.1, read as the reverse complement.
GTGAGATGCCATGCAACATTTCCACCACCTATGATGGATATATTCATCATTTTAGTCATTCTTTGAAAATCTTAACCATGATGCAATAAATAAACCTACCATCATTAGAATGCTACCTAACCAGAAAAGATTAATTCCTGGAAAAATAGTCGCTTGCAAGATGAGATAGTCTGTTCGTGGTACATCTGTAGCTATACCTAGATTCAATTCGGGAGATTCCCTTTTATCCCTAGCAATTTTAAAAGTGAATTCTTCTTTTGCTGGATCAATATTACTAAATCTGATATGTAGCCCTGTAGTACCTGAGTAATTTTTAATACTCATGGGTTGGTTATTTCTTATTATATACAAAGAAGTGGAAGTATCTATCACCCCGTTGCCTTCAATATTTAGTTTGGCACCAATGGCAATATCTCCTTCTTCTTTTTTATAATTCTTATGGGTAGGATTTTTGTCAAATTCAGCTAATGAAATTTTGTAACCATCAATATTTATGTTACTACCTATTTTCATTACATATTCTTTGTATTCTAATTGCTCTTCTGGTGTAAAGTATGCGCTTAATAATGATTCTTCGAGCTTGATTCTTACACCTAGTTCGTCAATGGCTGCAGGATAACTATACATCAAGGCACCATCTAGACCAATGGCAGATTCTACTTGGTAAGAAGTATCGTTTTTGGTATCCGTTACTTCCAAAAGAACACCAATACCGGTATCATGAATGTTTTTATTGTAATCAAGATTGGTAGGCTTAAAGTTGACTGATAGTGGCTTGATAATGAAGTTTCCCATCACAACTGTGTCATTAATAGCTACTTGTCGAGCTACAAATTTTAGAGAATCTTCTATCGCGTGCGCTTTTTCTACACTTTCTAATGCAGGTGGTAAGCCTACTACACAAGTAAAGATATCTTTATGAATGTAATGTTTTGTATCAGGATTGTAAGCAGCGACTTTAGAGAAATCGTTAGAGTAAACTGCATTCGGATGCAAAGTTATTTCATCCAACACCCGTAAACTGTCATTAAGCTTTTTGAAGTTTATGGAGTATCGTCTTTCTTGTCCAATCAATGTATCAGACTCATAGGTAATGAAATAACCTTGGGAAAATAATGGTTTGCCTTTTATTAACTGGACATATTTTTCAATATCCTCGTCCGTAAACATACCTTTGAAAACAAAAGGATTGGAAGAAATTGATTTTTGATTTAATCCACTTGCGAGTATTCCTATCACCATCATACCGAACCCAAAATGTGCTATCGCAGAAGACGCAAGTTTTATATTCCATTTTAAAACGGATACTACATAATCTATATTGGCAATAACTGCAAAATAACCTGTAATACACATCACAACATATTGCCATGAGTATAATTTTATCCAAAAAGTAGTCAGATAGGTCAAAACAATCGAAGCTCCCAATAAAATTAGCATTTTTAACGCAAATTTATTTTTCTTTTGTTCCCAATTTACACCATGATATCTTAAGAAGATCGCTACAGATGACAAAATGGAAACAAAGACGGCTATCCAAAGTTGGTACTTATTGAAGTGCGGAATAACATCTTTTATAACTTTACCTACATATCCAGGATCAAAATATGTTAAAATTTTATTGTAAACTGGCAATGATGTCGAACCCGTAATAAGAATGGCGCTAAAGAGTAAGATCAAAGAACCTATAAACATCCAAAATTCTCTAGCATATAATGGTTCTTCCTTAGCAGGACTTGGTATAGATTTCCATCTGTAGGCCCAGAATCCCATTCCAGCTACAAAAAAGAAACCCACTAAGATTATTAATTGCCATTCTAATCCCATTTCTGTAAAAGCATGAGCTGATGTATCACCCAAAACTCCGCTTCTAGTAAGGAAAGTAGAGTATAAAATGAGCACAAATGAAATCAAATAGTAAAAGTAAACAGACCTTGTCCCGTAACCTGTATTTTTAGCTATCAAATGGACATGCAATCCTGCTACTAGGGTAATCCATGGCACAAGCGATGCGTTTTCTACTGGATCCCAAGCCCAATACCCACCGAAAGATAAGGCTACATAAGCCCATAAACTACCCATCAATATACCAGTTCCCAATATACCAGCTGAAAAAAGACTCCAACCAAAAGCAGGTTTTAACCAATCCTTGTGTTCATTTTGCCATAATCCTGCAAATGCATACGCAAAAGGAACAATGGTAGAAGCAAAACCTAGGAAAAGTGTAGGTGGATGAATGGTCATCCAATAGTTTTGCAATAATGGGTTCATACCTCTGCCTTTTATAAGGCTAAGGTAATCAGCATTTGCAAATATGGGTGCCTCATTCATTTGTCTGAGTAGGGTAGTAGGGTTACTTCCTATTTTAATAGTTTCTTCTCCCCAAGGTATATGTATACCAAGCAACATTGTCATTAATATGGCTTCTGCCACAGCAAACGTAAATAGGAGAGGAGCTTCTAGTTTTCCAGATTTTTTTATCAAAATAAAACCCAATATGATGTGCCAAAACATCCATAACATAAAGCTTCCTTCCTGACCTTCCCAAAAAGCAGATAATATATATTTGAGTGGTAAATCTGGCGAAACATGGTCAAATACGTAAGAATATTCATACATATGATGATACATGGCATAGAATATCAATCCTATGATGGTCAAAACGCTAAAGCCGTGAACAAAATATGCATTTCTACCTATTTTTGACCAATCATCTTCACTTGTATTTAGTTTACTTTGTACAGATATAAAATAGGAAATTGCTGAAATGACTGCAGCAACAAAGGCAGTTATAATCAAAAAATGTCCTATTTGGCCGACCCAAAGGTGCTCACCTATATATTTTACTTCATTCATGAATTTGTGTCATTTGTTTTTCAGCCTTCTTGATTTCTTATGGCAATCTCTTCGTCTTTATATTTAGATGGACACTTCATCAGTATTTCATTGGCTTCAAAGACACCTTCAGAAAGAACTCCTGTTACAACTATTTGTTCAGACATTTCAAAATCCTGTGGTTTGGGTTTACTTAAAACCACTTTAGTTTCGACCCCTTTATCGTCTTTCATGAAAAATGAAAACTCGTTTGGTTTATTTTGTGGATCATACTCCATAGGTTTGTCTTTGGACAACTGACCTACGATTTTTACTCTTTCTCCATTTTCGGCATCCTTAAAGCTAGCATATGTGCTTACGTCTTTTGATACACTTGAGAAAACTAAAACACCCACTGCTATTAGGATAAATGATATGATTATATTTCTATTCATTATTTGGGCATTGATGATTAATTAACTTAAATATCGCACAAAAGTACAAATATTCTAATACAATATAAAATCGCAGGAAATTGTTTAGAAACTATCTAATTAGTTTCAATCTCTAAATGTGCATTTAAAGTTAAAAATGATCACTAAAACAGCTTATTAATGTTGATTTTAACTAATCTTCAAATAAATCATCCAGTTTTCTCGTCTTCTTGAGTTTAATAAAAGATCTAGCGGCAGCTATCACGTCAGCCCTTGCATTATTGGCAGGACCATACGTCTGACCGAAACAAGTTGCATGCAATTCTGGTAAGGTTGGCCATTTGTACCCACCTCCTTTGGAAGGGATTTTACAAAAATACGTACCTTCTTCCATTAGGCAATATCTTTTTTTAGAAAACATATTGATACTTTTCTTCATCCTCACATATTCTGCACCTAATACATTTTCATTATAATTTAGATTATGTGAAAAAATGTATTCCGCTTTTTCTGCACTTGCCGAAAATTTATCTAATATTTCAGCTAAATCAGTACTTTTTTTAACAATATCTGCATCATCAATATGTGCTTTAGTTTTAGATTTTTCATCTATAACATATCCATTTGGTATTGGAATACAATCAAAATCCTCCAATGGTTTGTAATCTTCTCCCAATAATATCCAGCTAATATGGAGCAATCGTGGCCAAGCTTCTGTATCAGTAAATGTGGCCTTAAAGTCCGTTTTTGTTGCTAATGCTGAACAATCAAAAATTAAATACATATCTCTTAATCAGTTATTTATGGTAAAGTGAATTAAATATAATTTCCGCAAGTCCATTTGATGTACTTTGGGAGTGAGATGCAAAACGCAAAGTTGCAGTTTCAGAATCATAAAATGAACCCAACGCATGAAAATTTGAGCTTTTATCTTTATAACAATATGCTACTATATTAGGTTGGCTATTTTCGGGTATCAAATGTTTGACAGTTCGCTCTACATTGGTCATTTCCGCAGTTTCTTTTTCATGGATTGATTTAAGAATTCTTCTTATTTTAAGGTTTTCTGCAAGGGTTACAAATGCAAAAGTGCCTTGACCAGGAGCTGGGATCATCTCTTTTGGATGGAGATTTACAAGCTTCACAGGTGCGGTGAAAATTGCTTTATCAGCGAATACTTTTGGTAAAATGACTGCATTTGCAGAGCCAGCATTCAATAAATCTATATTTTTCTGTATGTTATTACTCGAAACTACCACATTTATCGAAGGATTCAGCTTTTTAAGTTGTTCTGACTGAATAATCGATGTGACGTAGACACTTGAGCCAGCTTTCAAACAAATTTCTTCAGATGGGGAATAAAAATCTTCATTAATCACAAGGCAATCTTGTGCATCGTGTCTTTCTGATAAAGCCGCTATGATTAGATCATCTGCTGGATAAATAGGATGTAAGTCAGATAAATGGAAGATTGCGAAGTCTACCTGACCGTTTTTTATCAATGTAAATGGCATTTGTGCGCTTTCACTGCCGGGCACATAGTGAGGAATAATTACAATCTCGTATCCCAAATCTGCTAGTTGTGTGAGAGATTTGGTGACAAATGCCGCTAAATTCTGACCTTTGGCATAAGCAATATTTAAAATTTTATCCAAAATTACATTTAATTTGCACTAACTGGTTTGTCAGTTTTGATGGTAAAAAGCTGCAAATATATAGATAAAAATAAGTAGTCTATCTTTTTAAAATAAATCTTCATATAATTCTGGTTTACAAAACAAAGTTTTGTGTTAACTTTGCGCTATGCAAGTAACCGCAACTCAAATAGCTTCATTAATAGGAGGTAAAGTCATTGGAAATCCTGAGACTTCAGTATCGGGCCCAAGTAAGATCGAAGAAGGTCAACCTGGAACTATTACTTTTCTAGCAAATCCTAAATACGTATCTTATATATATGATACAAAGGCTTCCATAGTATTAGTTTCTAATGATTTTGTACCAGAACGTGATGTAGCGGCTACATTGATTTGTGTAGATAATGTCTATGCAGCGTTAAGCATATTGATGTCTCAGTTTAACTCTGGCATCAGTGTTTTGGATGGTGTGGCAACTACAGCTGTCATAGATCCGACTGCAATTATAGGCGAAAATGTTAGAATCGATGACCATGTAATCATCAAAAAAAATGCTAAAATTGGTAAAAATACCACTATTTTTGGCCAAGTGTTTATAGGCGATAATGTCACAATTGGTGATAATGTAACACTGTATCCTGGTGTAAAGGTATATCACAATTGTGAAATAGGTAATAATTGTATTTTACATTCAAACACTGTCATAGGTAGTGATGGTTTTGGATTTGCAAGAGATGAACAAGGAAATTACAAGAAAATTGCCCAGACTGGCAACGTTGTGGTTGAGGAAGACGTTGAGATAGGTAGTAATACTGTCATAGACCGTGCTACAATGGGATCTACAAGGATTTGCAAAGGTGTAAAACTGGATAATCTTATACAAATAGCTCATAATGTGACCATTGGAAATAATACTGCTATTGCTGCTCAAACTGGGATAGCAGGTAGCACAAAAATTGGTGCTAATTGTCTTATTGGTGGACAAGTGGGCATTGTTGGGCATATTGAAATAGCAGATGGAACCATGATTCAGGCACAATCTGGCATATCTTCAAATATAAAAAATGAAAATGCAAAATTGTATGGTTCTCCAGCAATCGAATATTCTAATTACTTAAAATCATATGCATATTTCAGAAAATTACCTGACATGGCACAGCAGATTAGAAAATTGGAACAAGAGTTAGATAAAATGCGTCAGTTGATGAGCATAAAATAGTGTTTTATTAAAAAGCGGGTAACAGAAGTTGCATTGTGGTACTTGTGATAGAAATTTTTAGATAGTTAAATGAGGTACAAAAACATTTTAACCCAAGATGTAAAATTTAGTGGAATTGGTCTTCATACAGGTAAAATAGTAAATGTTTTGCTAAGAGCAGGTGAAGTGGGGGCAGGTATAAAATTTGAACGTACAGATTTGAATAATGCTACATTTTCTGCTGATGTTTCGTTAGTAACAACAACTCAGAGAGGTACAACGCTAGAGTCAAATGGTGCATCTGTCTCGACTATAGAACATTTGATGGCTGCACTTAACGCTCTACATATTGAAGATGTCGTAGTAAGTCTCGATGGTCCTGAGATTCCAATAATGGATGGTAGTTCAGCTGGATTTGTCAATCATTTATTAGAATCTAAGTTGGAAAAGCATGAGTCAACAAAAGAAGTTTATGTAATTACGGAGCCATTTACATTTTTTGATGACAATACAGGCTCTGAGTATGCTGTTTATCCTTCTGATACTTTCGAACTTAATACCATTTTAAAGTTTTCTGAAGAAACTTTGGGCGAGATGGTAGCATCTATGAAGACAAAAGATGAATTTATAGATAAAATAGCAAAATGTAGGACCTTTGTATTTTTGACAGAAATAGAAAAACTTTTTGACCACGGCCTCATAAAAGGCGGAGATCTAGATAATGCAGTCGTTATCGTTGACAAAATTATGGATCATGAAGAAGTCAAAAGATTACAAATTAAACTTGACAAACCAAATGTGACCGTAGGTGAGAATGGTGTTTTGACCCACACAAAAATGCACTTTCATAATGAACCGGCAAGGCATAAATTGTTGGATTTGTTAGGTGACTTGACATTGATGGGAAGAGATATTCAAGGCAAAATTGTGGCAACTAAACCTGGCCACACTTCTAATGTCGCACTAGCCAAAATTTTAAAAGCCAAGTATTTAGAGCAAAAACGGAACGCTGGAAGACCAGTATATGATCCAAATGCAACTCCAGTTATGAGTTTGGAAGACATAAAAGGGTACTTACCACATAGATATCCTTTTTTATTAGTAGATAAAGTTATAGAAATATCATCAACACATATCGTTGCTGTTAAAAATGTGACATCCAACGAATCGTTTTTTCAAGGGCATTTCCCGGGTAACCCTATTTTTCCTGGAGTATTTCAGATGGAAGCTCTTGCTCAAACAGGAGGTATTCTTGCATTAACGACTGTGGTAGAAGATAAAGGACAATGGGATACCTATTTTCTTAAAATGGATAATGTAAAGTTTAAAGCAAAAGTATTACCAGGAGATACACTCATTCTTAAGATGGAGCTTATGTCACCTATTAGACGTGGTATTATTCAAATGATGGGGACTGCATACGTAGGAAATAAACTAGTTTCAGAAGGTGAACTAACTGCACAGATCGTAAAAAGGCAAAATGATTAGTAATTTAAGTTATATACATCCACTAGCTAAGGTGGCTGAAAATGTTATAGTAGAGCCCTTTGCATACATCGGAGCCAATGTTGAGATAGGAGAAGGAACCTGGGTGGGCCCTCACGCGACTATTTTGGAAGGTTCGTTTGTAGGAAAGAATTGTAAGTTGTTTCCTGGAGCTGTCATTGGTGCTATTCCTCAAGATCTAAAGTTTAAGGGTGAGAATTCAACCTTAGTCATAGAAGATAACGTGATAGTAAGAGAGTGTTGTACACTTAATAGAGGTACTGAAGCAAGTATGACTACTAGGATAGGTAAAGGCACTATGTTAATGGCTTATGTCCACGTCGCTCATGATTGTTTCATTGGTTCTAATTGTATTATAGCCAATAATGTAAATCTTGCCGGTCATATTGAGATTGGTAATCAAGTTATCATTGGTGGAATGTCTGCCGTGCACCAATTCGTTAAAATAGGAGATCATGCCATGATAGGTGGTGGCTCTTTAGTAAGAAAAGACGTGCCTCCATATGTTAAAGCTGCGAGAGAACCATTAAGTTATGTGGGCGTCAACTCAGTAGGATTGCGTAGAAGGGGATTTTCAATAGAGCAAGTAAATCATATCCAAGATATCTACAGAATATTATTTGTAAAGGGTAATAATGTAAAAAAAGCTATAGAAACTATAGATGCGACTATACATGAATCTGCTGAAAAGGCATTTATCATGCAATTTTTAATGCAAGCCGATCGTGGTTTGATGAAAGGGTTCAGACAGTAATGACTGAAATAGTTGCCAGTAATGTTTCAAAAAGATATGGTTATCAGTGGATTATAAAAGATTTTAGCCACACATTTTTGTCCAATCAAATATGTGGAATATCAGGAAGCAATGGAAGTGGGAAGTCTACCTTAATAAAAATGTTATCTGGATTTCTAACACCCACATCTGGGCGATTTGATTTTTTAATACACGATAATAAATGTAATACTGATCGTTTATTTAAATATGTATCCTTAGCTGCTCCTTACACTGACCTTATAAATGAGTATACTTTGGAAGAGAATTTTGCATTTCATTCAAAATTCAAATCTATGGTCGATTGTATTGATTTTAAGACATTTGAGACCAAAATTATGCTAAAAGGACATTCCCAAAAGACATTACAGCATTTTTCGTCAGGGATGAAACAAAAGATACAATTAGCGTTAGCATTAATGAGTGATACACCAATATTACTACTAGACGAACCTACATCTTTCCTAGATAATAATGCAAAAAAATGGTTTAGTGATTTATTGTCTGAATACAGCAGTGACCGATTAGTTATTATAGCTTCTAACGATCATTTTGACTTGGATTTATGCAGTGAGGTTGTACATCTTTGAAGCCTAGATATAGATGACTACAAAATTAAACTACTAAGTATATTCCCAATTAGTTTTTATCTAATTCAGTTCTTAAATTCAAGATGTTTTTACGTAGATCTTTGAGCTTTTTTATGATTGCTGACTGCTCTTTGGCTTGGTTTTTCTGTGTATCAAGCTCTTTTTTAGCACCTTCTATCGTAAATCCTTTCTCTTTCAAAAGATGATAAATAGATTTTATTGTCTCAATATCCTTTTGAGTATATTTCCTTTCACCACGATTGTTTTTTGCTGGTCTTAAACTTGGAAATTCAGCTTCCCAGTATCTTATAAGTGAAGGTGCTACACCAAAAATATCAGCAACTTCTCCTATTGAATAATACAGTTTTGTGAGTTCTATTGCTTGCATACCAAAATCTATTATGATTGGTTATATGTAATGTACTCATTATTAACAATTAAAATTCAAAATTGGTTCCCAACTTTTAAATTTTGAACTCAATAAAAATTACTAAATTTACGTGAATGGCAAATTTGTTTTAATTTAATGCCGCTTCCACTTTGGCTTGTAGGATTTTGGGATCTGCTTTACCTCCTGATTTTTGCATTACTTGCCCCATAAAAAATCCTAATAACCCTTTTTTACCTTTGCGGTATTCTTCTACTTTTGGAGCATTGGCTTGCATTACATTAAGAATTAATTCATCTAAAAAACTTTGATCTTCGCTTTGGAGCAGGTTTTTTGTTCTGGCTATTTGTTCGGGATCTTGATCTGTATCTCTTATCCATTCAGGAAATATATGTTGATAAGCGGCTGACTTTGAGATTTTATCTCCATTTATAAATGTGAGAAATGCCAATATTTGATTTTGGTTACCCAATTGGATTAAACTTACTTTTTCCTTTTTAGCGTGAGGAATTAGCTTATTTGTAATTAAATCGCAAAAATCCTTTGGGTTTGCTCCTATCTCAATTCCTTTTTTAAAATAATCAGCGGTCTCCTTTGACTCTGTAAGCAATTCCGCATCAGCATGAGAAAGTTGGTATTTTTCGATAAATGAAAGATAAAGATCAATGGGCAGGGTAGTAGACTCCATTTTCAATCTTTGGAGAAGTTCTTCCGCAATCATTATGGGTGGGAGATCTGGTTCTGGGAAATAACGATAATCATTTTCAGATTCTTTTTTCCTCATTGGTCTTGTCTCGCCTAATATTGGGTCAAATAACATTGTAGTTTTTTGTATAATACCTCCATTTTCTAAGATATTTATTTGTCGGATTGCTTCGTATTCAATTGCTTGTTTAGCGTATCTTCGTGAATTCATGTTTTTTATCTCACATCGCTCACCTAGTTTTGGGTCTCCTATTTTTCTAACAGAGACGTTACAGTCACATCTGAAAGAGCCTTCTTCCATATTTGCGTCCGAAATTTCTAGATATTGTACTACTTTTTGAAGTTCGGCCATGAAATCACTAACTTCTTGTCCTGACCTGAAATCTGGTTCTGTTACGATCTCCAAAAGCGGCACACCAGACCTATTATAATCTACAAGTGTATATGAATCATTTTGATCATGAATCGATTTGCCGGCATCTTCTTCCATATGTATGTGATGTAGTCTGATAGATTTTACCACGCCATCAGAGATAAATCTTATGAACCCAGATCTACAATAAGGCTCTTTGTCCTGTGTTATTTGATATCCTTTGGGTAAGTCTGGATAAAAATAGTTTTTCCTATCGAAAAAATTAAATTCATTGATTTGGCTATTAAATGCCAAACCTAATTTTATAGCTTTTTCGATATGTCTTTTATTCATCCTTGGTAACGTACCTGGATGAGCGAGTGAAATGTGACTTATATTATTATTTGCTTCATCATCAAACCTATTTAAGTCATTACAAAATGCTTTGCTGTCAGTATTCAATTGGATGTGGATTTCTAATCCAATGATAGTTTCGTATGGCATATTTTAATTAATTATTTAGAATAAGATTAAGCTTACAAGGCTTACGAGCACTATAAATATTCCAAAAAATACCATATACATAAATCCTAGAATAAAATATTTTAATAAAGTCTTAAAAAAACCTTGTTTGTAATAGTAAAATAAAGATAGGAACATAGTTATTAATGGCACACTTAACAAGATAAAGTCTGTTATAACTTCATATTTTGATTCGAAATCATCAAATTTGGCACAAATAAAAAATACTAATGCATTAACAAGGAAGCAAAATGAATGTACATTCATCAGAAAAACAAGATGCTCTACGTAATGTAATTTTTTTCTATAATACAATAACTTCATAAAAGCGGCTAATGCAATTATAATAAGTAAAACACCCCAAGCAAAATTACCTATCACATAATTTCCTGTACCCGCCTGATCTTTCATTATTTTGAAATATTGGCCTACGATAAGTTTTTCAGTGAATGTTGTGATTTTGTATTTTTGATAAACAGAATCTATAGGCAATTCCAAAACATCTTTTTTTGTAAATGGATATTTCTTTTCGCCGAAAATTTCTATTGAAAGTTGAGTATCTTGTTCTACAAGCAAAGTTTTAGCAAAAAGGACATTTTCTATACTATCTGAAAGGACACATGCACTTCCATCTAAAGATAGCTTGGACTTGATATCCATGTATTCACCCTTGATCTTGGACCTTTCGTATTCTCTGTAAAGTTCATTAGTAAGTGTTTTGTTATTGTCAATATCAACGGTAGTTAGCAGCAAACCGAAGTGGAGTAATAACGTGATCAGAAAAATTCTCATAGGGTTGAGATATGTCTTTCTTTTACCCTTTACATAAAACTCTGTCAGCTTCCATGGTCTCCAAATATATTTCAAAGTACTAAATACTGTATTGTCAAGGTTGAACAATGAATTCCAAAAATTACTTAACAATTCTGTGACTGTAAGCAAATGAGCATCTGTTTTTTGCCCACAATTGGAACAATAGTGATCACCTTCTTGATAATAGAGACCGCAATTCAAACATTCATTAACCTTAGTATTCATTAACCAGCATCATTTTAACATAACTCAACAAAGGTAAATATAATCTTTATATTATGTTACTTACATTAATATTATTCTTTCCATTACTAGATCAATTGATAGCAAATTGAAGAAACACTGATGAACAAATAGAACTGACCATCATGTAATTTGCTTTGTGAAATAATGGATATAATTTTCAATAATATGTAATACCACTGATAAAAAAATAAACATAACCCAAATGGGTTACAAAACATATTACTATTTGGTATAATGTTTGCTATACATACATACACATAATAATTTATACAGATATAAAAATGGATGTAATATTAAATAGTTCAAAATCAGTTACTTACGATATAGTAAAAAATACATTAAAATTTTTATTAAAGTTTATTGTGATGTCATTTCAATCTTGTTCATTCTTAAAACACAAAAAAATGAAAAATTATTTTACCATTTTTACCTTCTTCCTGATGGTGGCCATTATGCCAAACCAGATGGTTATCGGTGGAGCTTCTCTGTCGTCAGGACATCTGTCTTGGTTGCATCAGTATGATGACTGTTATGTACTCAATAAAAGAGTCACATTGCAAAGTCTGATGCCTTGGGAAGGATTTAGCTCAGCCTTCATGATGCCCTGTCCTTTGGAGACCAATGTTCAACTTGGTTTTGGAGAATGTGGACAAGAGGTAGATTTTCAATTTACTTTTCCTGATATAACCGTCAGTAACATTTTGTTTAATCAAAATAACAATCAAGGCGTTATTGTTGGTACTGTTTTTTGTGATTCTGGACAAACCAAATATAGAAGAACATTTAATCACACAGGTCCTACGGATTTGTCGATTACAAGTGTTAATTTAGGTGTATTCGAATCAGTAAATGATCCTTTAGTGACCATAAATTTTTATGATGCTACAGGGTTGGTACTTTACGGTGGTTATACAGCTATCATTCCAGATTTAGATAATGCAGTTCATAGTGTTGCTATTCCAGCGGGAATAAAAATACCTAGGCAAACAACTTTTATCACTGAAATAGTTGCAAATGCACCATATTTGAGTGTATTTAAAATAGGAAGAAATAATAGTGGTAATACAACGAGTGATGCTACTATTATCTCGGCTGATTGTGCACCTAGTGATCTTATTGTTGATGGTCCTATAGGTACACCTGCTACGAACTCTATTGTTTTTGGAGTAGTAGGTACACCAGATGATTATTATTATGATAATCTTAATAGCAATTTTGAATCAGGTGATTTTTTTCCTATTGGAAGTCATGTGATGTCTTATATAGTAACAGATGCTAACAATGCAAGTACGGCTTGTGCATTTAATGTAAATGTTCTAGAATTTGATAATATAACTGGAGCGATTGCTTGTAACGATTTAGTAAATGTGTCGCTAGATGGTGATTGTGAAGCAATTGTAACACCTGATATGCTTCTAGAAGGCAACGAATATGGTTGTTATGATGACTACACTGTGCAAATAACTGCTATAAACGGTACTAATCTAGGTAATAGAGTGACAAAAGCAAATATTGGTCAGACATTAAAGGTTCAGATCATTTCTCCAGCTGGAAATAGTTGTTGGGGAGAGATTTTGGTAGAAGATAAGTTCGGTCCAGAGTTTATTTGTGAAGATATTTATGCCACTTGCTCCACGGATTTACGTCCAGGATCATTGCTTTCTCCACGTGTACCAGTTTCAGCTAGAATATTAGATAATAATCTTCCAGATAATGGGGTTAAATCTATTTCTATCCCAGTAGCTGATTTACAAGGAACAACCATTACTGATATCAATGTATTTCTAGATATAACGCACCCAAGAATATCAGATCTTGCTGCCAATATTACATCTCCTGATGGGATCACAGTGCCATTATTTTTCTCAAGTGCTTGTGATGGAGCAAATTTAATGATTACCTTGGATGATGAAGCAGCTGCTTCTCATGATGACTTGCAAGGTACATGCGAACTTACAGACCCTACACTATCAGGTGTATTTAAACCTGCTAATCCTTTATCTATTTTTGATGGTGCATCTTTAGAAGGAGAATGGGTCATCAATATTTATGATTTTGAGACAGGAGAGGCAGGAACTGTAAACAATGTTGACATTATTTTTTCACAAACAGGAGGAACGATTCCTTTCCCAACACCAAATCCAGTTACATTTGTACACGTAGCTGATAATACTTATATTGTAAATGGCATAGATGCTTGTAGTGCTGCTACAGTAAGTTATACAGATACAGTGATAGAAGAAGATTGTAATAGTATCTATTCTAAGATTATCAGAAGATGCTGGATAGGAACTGACGCCAAAGGAAATCAAGGAGATCCTTGTTGTCAGACAATTTATGTATATCGTAATGGATTGTCAACGTTACAGTTCCCATTAAACTATGATGGGTTACCAGGAAATAATTTACCACTTTCATGTTTAGAATATGGTGATAAAATTCCTTCTGATAGCATCACAGGAAGACCATTTGGCGACTTATGTTATAACGTTCAGATCGTAGATCCAGTGGATGTAAAGATAGACCTTTGTGGCAATTCATATAAACTTATTAGAACGCACAAGGTCATAGAATGGTGTAGTGGTCAAGTTATAGTACATAACCAAATCATAAAAGTGATAGATGATCAAGGACCAGAGTTGGATTGTCCTAAAGATGTTACTATTTCTGCGGATGACTACGCTTGTAGTGCTACTTATGTAGTACCAAGACCTAAGATATTAGAAGAATGTTCAGATGAATTAATTTATCACCTTTCTTACAGCCCTGTGAATGATTTTGAAGAACCATTTATTACAGATGGCGTAAACCAATTAACTGGTACTATTAATGGATTGCCATTGGGTGAAAACTGGGTAAAATGGATAGTCACAGATGAATGTGGTAATGTGTCAGAGTGTATCTTTGATGTGGATGTAGTAGATAATGTAAGACCAACTGCAGTTTGCGATTTATTTTCTGTAGTATCTATTACTGGCAACGGTAGAGCAGTAGTGGATGCAGCAACTTTTGATGATGGCAGTTTTGACAATTGCGGTTTGTTGAGATTTGACGCAAGAAAGATGACAGACAAATGTACTTTTGGCACCACTTTATTTACACCTACAGTAGAGTTCTGTTGTGAAGAAGTAAACACATCTATCATGGTGGAGTTCAGAGTTACTGACCTTTCGGGAAATAGCAATACTTGTATGGTTGAGATACGTGTTCAAGACAAATTGCCACCATATATTACCAAATGTCCAGCTGACATCACACTAGACTGTCAGGCAGATTACAATGATTTAAAGATAACTAAGGAACCAGAATATGTAGATAATTGTGAAGTTATAAGCGTTAAACACCAAGATCAAGTGAATATAAATTCATGTGGTGTGGGTACTGTGACACGTACATGGACCGTGGAAGATAAACAAGGATTTAAAAATTCTTGTGTACAAGTTATCACACTATATAATGATGATCCATTCTATTACAATGTTAATAATCCTAATGATCCAAAAAATGATATTATTTGGCCACAGAATTATGAAACTAAAAAATGTTATTCATTATTGAACCCTTCTGATTTGCCAGTAGGATTTGATAGACCTAAGTTTAATGATGATAATTGTAGTTTGGTAGCTTCTCATTATAAAGATCAAGTTTTCAAGTTTGTAGATGGAGCTTGCGAAAAGATCTTGCGTACATGGACTGTTATTGATTGGTGTACATATAATGACCTGAATCCTATCTACGGTCATGGATGGTACGAACATGTACAAATCATAAAACTTCAGAATGATATTCCGCCACAATTTGTAGGACCTAGTGGTACTACGTTAGATGGTTGTACAGATAGAACATTTGGATCTTATGGAAATTGCGAAGACAGGGTAGATTTTACCATGTCTGCGATAGATGATTGTCCTGAAGATAATACAAATTTAGTATGGAAATATGAGTTTGATCTTGATAATAATGGCACAATAGATGCTGTGGTGAATTCTGATAGATTTAACAGAATTGTAAAAAATGGTAGACACAAGATTAAGTGGACAGTGGAAGATAGATGTGGCAACAGAGCATTCTGCACACAATATATCAATGTAGTTGATTTCAAGAAGCCAACACCTTACTGTATTTCATCTATCACAACGGCAGTTATGAATTCTAATGGTAAGATTGCAATTTGGGCTGCTGATTATGACCTTGGAAGTTATGATAATTGTACGTTGGTAGAAGATCTTTTATTTACTTTTTATGGTGCTACTCCAGTAGATTCATTATTAAATGTTGAGCATTATTTTACTGGAAATGGTATCCTATCCACTAAAGCAGAATATGAAGCAGGTAACGCTCAAATATGGATTCCACAATATAATACTTCTGGTATTGTATTTGGCTGTGAAGACATTCCAAATGGTATATCTCAAGAAATATCAGTAGAAATGTGGGTGACAGACCATGACGGCAACCAAGATTATTGTACAGTAACACTAGTGTTGCAGGATAATGCAAATGTATGTCCAGATTCTAATGGAAACCAAATAGCCATCTCAGGTAGAGCCGCAATAGGTAATTCATTAGGTATGAATGGTTGTGATGTCAAGCTAGTTAGCAGCGTGCCAGATCAATCAAAAACAGCCAAAACTGATGCAACGGGTAATTATAATTTTACACAATTACCCAAAAATAATACATACACTGTTAGCATGAGTGATAATAGAAACATCCTAAACGGCGTATCTACACTGGACTTGGTATTGACACAAAGACATATTTTGGGTGTAGATGTATTTAATGATCCATTAAAAGTTATTGCAGCTGACATTGATAACAATACAAAAGTCACAGCTGCCGATCTAGTGGCATTAAGAAAAGTAATCCTTGGAATAAGTACAGAGTTTCCTAATAATCAGAAATCATGGAGATTTGTAACATCAAACCATGTCTTTACTAATCCACTTACTCCGTTCCCATACACTGAAAGTTATGTTTACAACCAATTGAACGCATTTAAAGTCAATCAGAATTTCATAGGTGTTAAGATTGGTGATATTAATGGATCGGCAACAGCAAATATTGATGGATCATCCGTAGAGTCAAGGTCAAATAATGTGTTAGCTTTTGAGATAGAACCAGTTACAGCGACAATGGGTCAATATTTTGAAGTACCAGTTTATGCTAATGATTTTGAAAATATCTTTGGTTTCCAATATACTTTGACATTTGATGCATTAAAAATGGAGCTAACAGACATCATAGCAGGTTCATTAAATGTTAGCGAATCAAATTTTGGTACGCATAGACTTGCAGAAGGTATATTGACTTCAAGTTGGAATGAAGAAATACCAGTATCCGTTAAGTCTAATGAACCAGTATTTACATTGAAGTTCAAATCAAATGGAAATATTGTTAATCATCAAGTATTAAATATGGTTTCGAATGTGACACCTGCGATGGCTTTTGATAGCGAACAAAAAGTATTACAAACTAAATTGAATGTTAGATCTGTAGGCCAAGAAGGTGGATATGCTTTAATGCAAAACAAACCAAATCCATTTACTGATAAAACAAGTATTACGTTCAGTTTGCCACAGGATGGACATGCAATATTGAAAGTTTTTGATTTGACAGGAAAAACCATAAAGGTTGTTAGCGGTGATTATGCTAAAGGTGAGAATACAATTGAATTTATCAAATCTGAACTTGGTACTTCTGGTGTTTTAATGTATCAAATAGAAAGCGGTACATTTACAGAGACCAAAAAGATGATTATATTAGAATAAAGTGTGTTTTATATTTGTGTTTAGATTGAAATAGTTTAAGCCATTGCAGATGAAAGTTTGCAATGGCTTTTTTTATGTAGATATGTGTAGTATTTTATGTTTATCTTTGTATGTATTTTAAGACCAATTATTAAGGATATTTTATAAAATAATGTAAATATATGAGTCAGAAAATTGTAACAGCTGCCAAACAAATCCATCCAAATACCATAAGGCAAATATTCTTTTTAGCTATTTTAGTTGCTTTAGGTTATGTGATCATTGTAGAATTATATTTCATGATAGGAGCATTTTTGGGGGCTATCACTTTGTATGTAATTTTGATGGATCCGATGAAATATCTAGTACACAATAGAAAATGGAAGCCATGGATAGCATGTTTGATTCTCATGTTTTTATCATTAGTAATTATGGTTATACCCTTGATCTGGATGACAGCCACAGCTGTGGATCGGATCATGCCATTGGTACAAGACCCGACAATAATTAATGACATATTTACAAAATTACATGACTATTTTGTAGTGAATTATGGCATAGATCTTTTGAAAGCTGAGAATGTAGAGAAAATAAGCAGTCAAGTCATTCCTTTTGCACAGAAAACACTTGGTGGGACTTTTTCTGCACTAGGTAATGTGTTTTTAATGTATTTGATACTTTATTTTTTATTAGTTCAAACCAAGGAAGTAGAAAGATGGCTGAGAACAAGTATCCCTTTAAAAGCTGTCAATGTTAAGAAATTAATATCAGAAATTCGGAATTTAGTATATTCCAATGCCTTAGGAATTCCTATAGTTGCTATCATTCAAGGTATCACTGGTTTGATTGGTTATTGGATATTCGGTGTAGAAGAATTTGTGTTGATGGGCATAATCACTGCGATTGCATCAGTAGTTCCTATCGTAGGGACTCTTGTTGTCTATTTGCCATTAGCCATATATCAATTTGCTATAGTAAGTCCTTGGCAAGGGATAGGAGTCGCTTTATGGGGATTTATAGTGATAGGGTCAATAGATAACATTGCTAGGTTTATGGTTCAGAAAAAAATGGCTGATGTACACCCACTCATTACTTTATTAGGTGTCTTCATCGGTATTAATTTATTAGGTTTTCTAGGGGTTATTTTTGGTCCTTTGATGTTATCAGTTTTTATAGTTTTAGTTAGAATTTATATTGATGAATACGGTAAATCCGAATTGATTACAACAGAAACTGAAACGGATTAAAGCATTTTTGTTCCTAATGAATACAAAAAAAAAGATGATGCATAAACAAATATGCACCATCTCTTTGGACATCGATCACAATGATTAGTATCGAAAAATGTTTTTATTTACAAGATTCTTTTAGAAGTTTTAACTCTTCTTTTGAAGCAATTGTGACTGTTGTGCCATCTTCTAGTATTACATCCAAAGGAAAGATTAATTCCGGTCTCTCAGTTGCATCTGGATTACTTGCCTTCCAAGCTTTTATGGCATCATGAAGTAATTTGCGATCTTCTTTTGCATTTAGCGTGATGATAGTACCATCTGGTATTAGTACACTGAAAGGGAAGACAGGGTGGAAACAGATTTTTGGTCTATGGTTGTGCCCATTTGGTCCATTATTGTCAAAAAAGTCTTTTCTACATGCTTGTCTCAACTCTTTCTGTACATTTTCATCTGTGACAGAAATAATTTCACCTTCGTCATTGATAATTTCATAAGGGAAGGCTAGAGTTGGTCTAGTTCTAACACGTGGATTATTTTTTCTCCATTCTTTGACTGCTGCTTTTAATGTTTCATATGAATCAGCCGAAACACTTGTGCCGTCAGAAAAAGAAACTGTTACAGGAAAAACAAGCTCGTAACAACCAAATCTTCCTAATTTTGCAGATTCCTGCGTTCTGAATACGGTTTCTTCTGCATAGGTCTCTGCAGTTGCTTCGTCAGCAACATCTGAAGACTCAGAACAAGAACCCAATCCCAATCCTAAAGCAAGGATAAATAACCAACGAAATTTTAAAAGATACATTTTCATAAGAATTAAAATTTAAAGATTTAGAATAAAATGTTTTATGATTAAGAAAGGATGAAACTTTTTATTTGTACTATTGAATTTCAAAATAATTTTTATAAAATTTAATTTATAATGTATAAATAACTAATATTCAATGTTATAGTAATATTATTTTAAATTATTAATTTTCTTGTTAAAATGAAATTTTCAATTTATGTTATAAAATATTAACATAAATGTAGTTGGCAAAGGAATTAATTTTAGATTTGTTTCATTGACTTTATAAAATGTATTTTATTATGTGGGTGGCCCTAAAAGTATTCAAATGTCTGTAGCATATAACAAGCAATTATTAAGGCAAAAATTTGCAATCTTTGACGAAAAACTCATTGATGAAATGTGGACCAAGTCACAGATTATGGAAATTGCCAAAGATCAAAAGATTCTCAGAGTAGGGCAGTATGTTAGCGTCATACCAATCGTATTATCAGGGACGGTCAAAGTATATACTTACCACGATGACAAGGAGTTTTTACTGTATTACATACGCGAAAACGAGAGTTGTATCATGTCTTACAACTCATGTATAAATAATGAAGCTAGCCAGATTTATGCGATTACAGAGTCACCTGCTATTCTTTTTTTAATGCCATCATCAGAAGTTATCAAATGGGGTAGGGTATATCCTGAATTCAATACATTTTATTTAAAATTCTATCAATTGAGATATTTAGATATGATTGAAACACTAACGCATCTTGTCTTTGAACACCTAGATGATAGGATTATGGTGTACCTAAAACAAAAAGCTTTGATTAATAAAAATAATTCTTTTAAGATCACGCACAAGGAAATCGCATCCGACCTTGCTACAACAAGAGAAGTTGTCACAAGAATCATAAAGAAGCTAGAAAATGATAATAAACTTGAAATGACAGGTGGAAGATTAAAAATTTTGTAATTAATGTAATGAGTGTGATAAATGTCACAAGATCCTTAGTTATGACTGACTTATCTTTGTATCATAATTTTATTTATCATTTAACAATTAAATTTTAAGATCATGACAAAGAACATGGGTACAACAGACAAAATCATAAGATTAGCATTGGCAGCAGTAGTTGCAGCACTTTATTTTACAGGAACCATCAGTGGTACTTTAGCACTTGTTTTAGGCGTATTTGCCATTATATTTGCACTAACAAGCTTAATAAGTTTCTGTCCACTTTACTCCATAGTTGGTATTAATACTTGTTCTGTTAGGAAATAACTCGTTATAATTCACATCTTTGGATTCAAAAAAGGTATAAATATTAAAGTTATTGCCTTCATTAATATATAGTATTGGGGATAAAATACAAAAACATTAGCATTTTATTAAGAATATTTAAAAGTTTTAGTTGCAACTATTCTAAACGGTCTAGTGTTATAATAGCCGTATAAAATTTTTTCAAAACTAATTAAGAAGTATAATATGGCATTTGTATTTACAGACAGTAATTTCCAAGAATCTGCATTGGCAGGTGGCGTTTCTGTTGTTGATTTTTGGGCAGAATGGTGTGGACCATGTAGATTGATAGGACCAATTATTGAAGTTCTTGCAAAAGAATATGAAGGCAAGGCAACAATTGGAAAGGTCAATGTAGATGATAATCCTGAAGTATCCCTAAAGTATGGTGTTAGAAGCATTCCTACTATTCTTATCATAAAAGACGGAGAAGTTGTGGATAAGCAGGTAGGAGTTACTACTAAAGCGACTTTGGCAGCAAAAATTGCAGCTCATTTATAAAAAACATAAAATTTGATTGTTTGATATAGAATTGTCTTTCATAAGTTTCTTTTTAGAATTTGTGGTAGATGAAGTAAATTTGAACATCAATTTGAAATATTACATAAAACTCCTATTTCATTCGTTTGATTTAGGAGTTTTTATTTTACTTTTGTTTTGTAAATCATAATGAATGAGTTTTTTTGATAATTTTGATGTTAGGCAAGTTGAGAATATTGAGTTACTTGCTAAGCAAGTAGTGGAGGGATTTATCATTGGACTTCATAAAAGTCCTTTTCATGGATTTTCGGTTGAATTTGCTGAACATCGCCTTTATAATCCAGGTGAATCCACCAAAGATATAGATTGGAAAGTGTATGCTCGGTCTGATAAAATGTTTTCAAAAAAATTTGAAGAAGAGACCAATCTAAGATGTCAAATAATTATTGACACATCTTCATCCATGTATTTTCCAGAAGATGCTGGAGCCAAATCATTAAATAAACTCCAGTTTTCGGCACTTGCAGCAGCTTCTATGATGAATCTGCTGAGAAAACAACGAGATGCTTTTGGGTTAAGCATTTTTGATTCTGAAGTCAAGATCCATACTAAATGTAGATCATCCACATCTCACTATCGATTGCTTCTTACGTACTTGGATGGATTAATCCGAGATCCTGCCAAGCAAAAAACGACTTCTACAGCAAAATCTTTACATCAGCTAGCAGATAGTATCCATAGACGTTCCTTAGTCATGATTTTTAGCGATATGTTTGATAATGATGAAAACAGTGAAGATATGTTTGCTGCACTCCAACATCTCAAATATGCCAAACATGAGGTTATATTGTTTCATGTAACAGATAAAAAACATGAGCTGGAATTTGAATATGAAAACAGGCCTTATCTTTTTGTCGATATAGAATCAGGTGAAGAGATAAAGTTACAACATAATCAAGTCAAAGAACTTTATGTCGAAAAAGTAAATGCATATACGGAAGCATTGAAAATGAAGTGTTTACAGTATAAGATAGAATTTATCGAAGCAGATATAAATGAAGGTTTTGTCCCAATATTACAGTCATATTTGGTCAAAAGAACGAAAATGAAGTAGCACAAAATATGTACTTTTTATGTCTGAAATAGACAAAAACCTTTTCACAAAAACAAATCATTAAAGAAATATAAAATTATAAAAGTTTATGTCCATAAATTTATCAAAAATATCAACTAAGGCACCTTCTGAACTAAATAAAAAGAAAATAGAAGCAAAAACTATTGACCTAGTAATTAAAATTGGAGAGTTACAACACAAATTATATGCAGAAGGCAAACAGAGTTTATTAGTCATTCTGCAAGGGATGGATGCAAGTGGAAAAGACGGCACTGTCAAAACAGTTTTTGCAGATTGTAATCCTTCAGGTATAGATGTTGTAGCTTTTAAAAAGCCCACAGAGGAAGAATTTGCCCATGATTTTCTATGGCGTATCCACCAAAAATCACCAAGAAAGGGTAATATTATGATATTTAATAGGTCGCACTATGAAGATATCTTGATTCAAAGAGTTCATAAATGGATCAGTGAAGATAAGGCAGAAAAAAGAATGAATGCCATCAATGCGTTTGAGGAATTATTGGAATTTGATGCTAATACAAAGGTATTAAAATTTTATATGCACATTTCTCCAGAAAAGCAGCAAGAAAAGCTTCAAGAAAGGATTGACGATACCACTAAAAACTGGAAACATAAAGCAGCCGATTGGGATGAGAATGACCATTGGAATGAATATATGAGATGTTACGAATATGCTATAAATGAGAGTGTTATACCTTGGCACATAGCGCCAGCTGATAAAAGATGGTATAGAAATTATTTTATTGCTCAAGTGGTTTTAAAAACTTTGGAAGAAATGAATCCACAATTACCAATTTTAGATAGAACTGATGTCGGCGCCAAATAAAGTCAGAATAGACAAGTGGCTGTGGAGTGTGCGACTTTTTAAATCCCGATCTATGGCTACTGATGCATGTAAAGCAGGTAAAGTCAAGATTAAAGATTCTAATGTAAAACCATCTTACCTAGTTACATCAGGTGAGGAGATTGAAGTCAAAAAGAATGGTTTTAATCTTACATTCAAGGTTTTGCAGATAATTGAGAAGCGTGTTTCTGCCACACTTGCCGCACCATGTTTTGAAGATTTGACACCGCTAGAAGAAATTAATAAGTACAAGGAATGGTTTGTGGGCAAAGCAGGTTCTGAGTTTAGACAAAGAGGAGTAGGGAGACCCACCAAGAAAGAAAGAAGAGAAATAGATGACTTCAAAGACATGTATCTAGAAGACGATGAAGATGGAATGTAAATAATTTGTAAGTGCATTAATCGCTTTATAATTAGATTCTTTTGTACATTTGAGCTTTAAATCACAAAACAAAAATACATTACAACATGAAAACTAAGTTTTTCTTATTTACTTTTATGCTTTTTAGTTCTTTAACAACTTATAGTCAGGATTTTTTAGATGGCTCCTTCAGCTTTTCGACAAATAAAGAATCTTACATCACACTCAAAGATGGTAGAGAATTAGTAGGATTTATTAGCGATATCGATCGTAAAAAAGGTTTGATAGAGGAGATTACCATCAAAGATAAGGACAAAAATAAAACGAAGTTAAAGCCTGAAGAGATTAAACACATGTATATTGCCCAAAATAGTCTTGAAAATTTTGGAAAAAAAAATAATGTACTCAATGATGTAACTAGGTGGAGCGAAGATAAAAGTGCCCATGCAGAGCACATAAAGAATGGTTATGACTATTTCGAATCTACTGAAGTGATGATTAAAAAGGAAAAATTGACTTTACTCATGCAATTAGTAAATCCTGGGTTTGCAAGAGGTATCAAAGTTTATTTTGACCCTCGAGCGAGTGAAAGTGCTAGTTTAGGATATGGTGGTCTTACTCTTGCGGGTGGAGGCGCAAAGTCATATTACTTCAAAAAAGGAGATGCTGTCGCATTCAAAATGGAAAAGAAAAATTATGATGATGAATTTGAAAACCTTTATGGTGACTGCCCTGACTTTAAAAAAGAATTTGCTAAGGAACAAGGATGGAGTAAAGTAGAAAAACACGTTTTCTTTTACTCTGAAAAATGCAATTAACTTTTAGATATATTCATTTATGAAGCTTTTTACCGCTTCACAAATAAAAAGATGGGATAGTTTTACAATCAAATGTGAACCTGTCTCATCTTTGCATTTAATGGACCGTGCAGCTCTTTCATTTGTAGATTGGTTTTGTTCAGATCCCACTCACTTTAATCATCCCGTCACAATATTCTGTGGAAATGGTAACAATGGTGGCGACGGCTTAGCAATTGCAATGTTACTAAGATACAAGTTCTTTACGGTAAATGTCATTGTCAAAAGGGTAGCAAAAGAAGATTCACCTGATTTCGTACAAAATTTAGAAAGTTTAGTAAGGTTAGAAGATGTTCATATCCAGTTTCTTGAAAATGAAATGCTAACTATACAGCCCAATTCAATTATTATTGATGCACTTCTTGGTGTAGGATTGAATAGACCTGTAGATAAAGAATTAGTTGATATCATTGAAAAAATAAACCTATCTGAAAACTATATAATTATATCTGTAGACTTACCTTCTGGATTACCTGCAGAAGGAATTGGATCGGGCCATATCATAAAGGCAGACGAAGTTTTTACTTTTCAGGTACCAAAACTTAGTTTTTTTAATAAGGAAAATGCCCCTTTTATTAATAAATTTGTAATTGGAGATATTGGATTACACGAAGAGTTTTTAGCTATAGAACCAAGTCCTTTCACATATGTAGATAAGGTTTATATTCAATCACTATATAAGAAAAGATCTGATTTCCAACACAAAGGAGATTTTGGTCATGCCTTAATTGTTGCTGGTCAAAAAGGTAGTTTAGGTGCTGCGGTCCTATCAAGTAAAGCAGCGCTAAAAGTAGGTGCAGGACTAGTTACAGCAGCAGTTCCAGACATTGGTTTTGATATACTTCAGATTTCTTTGCCAGAAGCGATGGTAATCAGTTCAGGAGAGATCAACTTTGCAAAAGAACTGATTTTTGGAGAAAATAAATACACAATAGGTTGTGGTCCAGGTTTAGGTCAAGAAGCAAATACTCCCACAGCATTAAGAAATTTATTAACTACCCAACAAAAACCTTTAGTGCTAGATGCAGATGCGCTTAATATCATTTCCAAAGATAAAACTTTATGGGATATCATTCCAAAAAATAGTATTCTGACACCTCATCCGAAAGAATTTTCAAGACTTTTTGGTTTATCAAATAATAGCCAAGAGATGTTTGACAAACAGTTAGAATTTGCAATTCGCTATCAAGTGACCATTGTATTAAAAGGCGCATTCACGAGAGTTTGTACACCTAATGGTGATGTTTATATAAATAGTACTGGCAATAGTGGTATGGCCACTGCAGGATCAGGAGATGTATTGACAGGTATGATCACTGGCCTGTTGGCTCAACAATATTTACCTCATGAAGCTGCTGTTTTTGGTGTTTACTTACATGGATTAGCAGGTGACTTGGCTCTTGGCAACCAAAGTAAAGAGAGTCTAATAGCCACTGATATAATTGATTATATTGGTACAGCTTACAAATCGTTTGACTAAAATTATTATATTAACTATTCGCAATTGTCCTTTTCTATTGATTAAAGAAATGTTATTTTTGTACGAAAATCTAGGTAGTATTTTGGGAGATCATTTTTTCAAATCATAAATACTCCAATAATTCAAATTATTAACATGCAAAAAATAGTAGTTTTATCTGGAGCAGGTATCAGTGCTGAAAGTGGTATCAGTACTTTCAGGGATGCTGATGGACTTTGGGAAGGACACGATGTGATGGCAGTAGCATCTCCGCAAGGTTGGGAAGATGATCAAACATTGGTCCTAGATTTTTATAATCAACGCAGAAGACAGCTCAAAGAAGTCCATCCTAATGCAGCACACCAAGCTATCGCAAAGTTAGAAGAAAAATATAACGTAGTGGTAGTAACCCAAAATGTAGATGACCTTCATGAACGTGGTGGAAGTAAAAAGATCATCCATTTGCATGGTGAACTCAATAAAGTAAGAAGTATCGGAAATCCGAAGCATGTTACCATGTGGACAGAAGATCTACATCTAGGTGATTTGTGTCCTAATGGGTATCAACTTAGACCCCATATTGTGTGGTTTGGAGAGATGGTACCTATGTTAGAACCGGCTATAGATGAGTGTGCGTCAGCAGATATCATTATGATCGTAGGTACATCTATGCAAGTATATCCGGCAGCTGGTTTGGTCCAATATGCAAATCCAAGTTGTCAAGTCTACTACATCGATCCAAAACCTAACATTTCGTACGAACTAAAACGAAGACCAAATCTCCATATCATTGCAGAACCTGCTACAAAAGGAGTAGTGGGATTGGTGGAGGAGCTGTTGGCTAAATAAGGTTTATATGAATCAAATATAATTGTCGCAAGAATTGTTGAAATTAATTATTTGGTTAACTTTGTCGCTTACATTTTAAAACTTTCATTTAAAACTAAATTTATGATTCAAAAAATTAAATACCCAATTATATTCTTGATGATATTAAGTGCAAATATTTTATTTGCTCAATTTACAAAAGACATTAAACTCAAACTTAGTATAGGCGTATATGGGATGACTCCACCCACCAATGAATATGTGGACGATTTTGGTTTTGGTAAAACACTCAATTATAGCCTGGGACTTGAAAAAGATTATAAGCTAAATACAGCAGGCACGTGGCTTTTAAGATCTGAAGTTTTATACAACAGAACAAATATCAAAGTAGGTCTAAGTGGACAAAAAGATCATTATAAATTAGACCATTTGCTGCTTCCATTGAAGTTGGTTTACGTCAAAAATAGATTTCAAGCTTTCGTGGGTTTAATTAATAATTATAATTTTGACACTAGATTTAAAGATTATGAAGTCGATTATTTTGAACAAGTAGGGACTTTTAATTATGAAAGAGATGCAGGCGCTACTCTGTACAAAAATACGTTTGTAGACAAGATATATTCCATTCAATATTCAGTTGGATTTGAATTGGTCAGCTTGAGTGGTAATTCATTTGGACTAGAGTTTATTGATTATTTTGGATATAAAAATTATTATAGTAAATATTTCGGGTCGAGCTATGATCCTAGACAAATAAGCTCAAGTGCCTTGAATATTTATATGACATTTAATTTGAATAGCAGTCAAAAAGAATAATTTAGTGGATTTATAAAATAAACTCTAAAGATGAAAATTATAATAACAACAATTATCCTTTTTTTAGGTGTATTCTATGGAAATGCACAATCAGGTTTTGAAAAATATTTAGGTAAAGACGTAACTTCAGGTTATAGAATTAGCCATTTTTCTATAAATATTGATGACAAAGAGTTATCAGAAAGATTAAAAGAAAAAAGGTTCAATAACGTAACAATTCACATAACAGAATTTGACAATCTTAGAGAAAAAGTAGCCCTTATTAATTCACATAAACATGTCACTTCAATTGAATTGGCTTCGAATTGGAGAGATACAGCTTTTACAAACATTCCAAATTTCAGGAATCTTGAAAATATAGATTTCGTTTATATTGACGGAAAAATGAATTTAAATTATGACAGTTTATGGTCAGAATTGCTGAAAATGCCATCGCTTAAATTTTTAGGCATAAACAATATGGGTAAAAATATGGTTGGCTCTCCAGCTTTAGACGAATTATTGGCAAAAATGGAAGGAATATATATGAACCAACCTGAAATTTATCTACCCAATCCAGAAAAATACCCGCTAAAAGCTAACAGTATTGTATTAGAATCCTACAATCACGAAACCAAAAATTTCTTCGAACCATTAAAAAAAGCTAGTAATTTAAAGTTTCTTTCATTGGCAGGTTTTACACTTTCTGATGAAAATGCAGCAGATTTTGGAGTTTTTAAGGATTTGAGCAATTTGTTTATTTATAGAATGGGTACAAAGGAAGATACACCTCTATTGCAAAATATAGCCACATTACCAAAATTAAAACATGTCACTTTGAATTTGGGCAAGGCTACTTCAAATATTGAAAAAAATATAGGGTTATTGAAAAATATAGAAGACTTACAAGTATCAGTTAGTTGGAAAAGTGAAGCTTGTTATATCCCTAAATCACTTTTTGATTTATATAATTTGAAAAATCTTGTAATTAGTGGTTTTTCTGACACAATTTTAAGTAGAAATATCAAAAAACTAACTAATCTTGAAAAACTCGAGTTAAGTGGGAACTTCAAAGTACTTCCTAATGAAATAGGTGAACTTAAAAATCTGACAGCTTTAGATATTTCATCTATCAAAATCACAACACTTCCTAATACAATAGGAAAGATAAAGAATTTAAAAAGTCTAGAAGCCCATTTTTGTAAACTAAATAGGCTACCTGAATCTATTGGTGATTTAGAAAAATTAGAATATTTAGATTTAGGCTATAACAAAATAGAAATATTGCCGAAAAGTATAAAAAACCTTACTCAGTTAAAAGAACTCAATCTAAATAATAATAATTTAAAAGAATTGCCTTCCGAAATTGGTGATTTATCTTCTTTAGAAATTTTGGAGTTAGCCAATAATAACCTTAAAGCTATCCCAAGTAGTATAGGGAATCTTACAAAACTAAAGACATTATATTTACATAATAGTTACTACGCAGACAATGACCGTTTTAAGCCTGATTTCTCAAATAATATTCTGTCCTTACCATCTACAATCCGAAATATGACTGGATTGGAGACAATTTCATGTGCGCTTAATAAAGAGTTTGATGGGGAAATTCTGAAAGTGTTAATAAACATGCCCCAAAAATTTGAAAGTATTGACTTTTCTGAATGCAATATTACAAACGTACCTAAATCTGGTTGGGCAAATTTCAAGACAAAGAGGCTCGACTTGAGCAAAAATAAAATAGAGATCTTCCCTTTAGAAGTTTATCAATTGGATGATTTCATCGAATTTGATCTAAGAAATAATGGAGATAAATCCTTGCACTATTATTTCTACAATGCAACTGAACTAAAGGTGGTTGGCTATTTGAATGGTTTAATTACTTTGCAAGAAATGAAACAATATGAAGGAATAGTGGATGCTTTGATGTCTTTATCATCGAGATATGACTATCATAACAATAATAATCCTATCTTAAAACTTTATCCTATTGCCTTAGAGATAGATTCTGTAAGGGCTGCAGAATTGATAAGTCCAGATAAATATGCAGATGCTCTGTATGAAGCAAAAAGATATCAAGAATGTATAAAACCATATTCGATTAGTATTCAAAGAGATATAGATTTTTGTGTTACGATCGTAAATTTTACTGTCCCTAAGATATATAATAGGGCTAACGCTTATTTCTACAAAGGTGATTATAAAAGTAGTTTGAAAGACCTGAAATATCTAGAAACCAAATATGATATCCCACTAAATGAACAGCTGGCTTTAACTTATCATTTTATGGAAGATCATTTTAAGGCAGATTCTATTTTTAAAACTTCAGAAAGTGATTTCTTGGAAAAGATTGAAAATAAAAATAATTCTAAATGGTGGGCCAATGAACTAAGTTTATTGGAGCTATACTTGATCAGCAATGAAATTGTCAAATTTAAAAACTATTATAATGTTCTTAAAAATTTGACACCACCAGACAATAAAAGCAAATATCTCTTGGATTATCTATACCAAATATATTCAATTTCAACTAATCAAACATCAAGCAATGATAATTTCTCCACCTTCCAAAAAATAATCAAGGATGAAAATGTATCTTTTGATCGTTGGTCTTGTCAGCTAGTTGACATGTGGAGTAAAAAATTAAATCCTGATAAAGCTGAAGAGATATCAAAATGGAATGATTTAGTTTGTTCTGAATAGTTTGTTTAAAGGTTCAAATTGGATATTGTTTGATTGTTACGACTTTCCTTCCGCATTTTCCCAAACAATAATTCTATACCTTCCTTTTATCTCGTATATTTGCGCCTAAATTTTTAATTTATACTTTAAAATAGTTGATCGCGAGATGACATCCAACGAAATAAGACAGAAATTTCTAGATTTTTTTGCTAGTAAAAACCATAAAATAGTAGGTTCGGCGCCTATCGTAGTTAAAGACGATCCTACGTTGATGTTTACTAATGCTGGTATGAATCAGTTCAAAGACTACTTCCTTGGCAATAGAAAACCGGACAATCCTAGGATAGCAGATACGCAGAAGTGTCTGAGAGTCAGTGGAAAACACAATGATCTCGAAGAAGTAGGCGTAGATACTTATCACCATACCATGTTTGAAATGTTGGGCAACTGGAGTATTGGTGATTATTTTAAGGCAGAAGCCATCGCTTGGAGTTGGGAGTTATTGACGGAAGTATATAAACTACCTAAGGATAGATTGTATGTATCTGTTTTCGAAGGTGATCCGAAAGAAAATCTACCACCATCTCAGATTGCACTCAAAGAATGGTCCAAATTGGTTCCACAAGAGCATATCATCTTTGGTAATAAAAAAGACAATTTTTGGGAAATGGGCGATACAGGTCCATGTGGTCCTTGTAGTGAAATACATGTAGATTTGCGATCTGACGAAGAGCGAGCATTGATTCCAGGTAAGGATTTGGTTAATAATGATCATCCACAAGTCATAGAAATATGGAATAATGTATTCATTCAATACAATAGAAAAGCGGATGGTTCATTAGAGCAATTGCCTGCCATGCATGTGGATACTGGTATGGGATTTGAACGGTTAGTGAGAGCTATTCAGAATAAACAAAGCAATTATGACACCGACGTATTCACAGGTACGATCGCTGAAGTAGAAAAAATCACTGGCAAAACTTATACTTACGGTGATGGAAAACAAGACATTTCTTTCCGAGTATTGGCAGACCATATTAGGGCAATAGCCTTTACAATAGCTGATGGTCAGTTGCCTTCAAATAATGGCGCAGGATATGTGATACGCCGTATTTTGAGACGAGCGGTGAGATATTATTATACATTTTTGGACTATAAACAACCGTTGTTGTATCAGTTGATTCCTGTTTTGTCTAAGCAATTCGAACATGTATTTCCAGAATTGTTCCTACAGAAATCTTTTGTAGAAAAAGTAATAAGAGAAGAAGAGAAGTCATTTTTAAAGACACTCGAAGGTGGACTGAGAAGGATAGAAGATCTAAAAGTCACAGACAATCAAGTAGATGGAAATGACGTTTTTGAATTGTACGATACTTATGGATTTCCTGTAGATTTGACTCGACTGATTGCAGAAGAACGTGGTTGGAAAGTCGATGAAGAAGGATTTGCAGCAGCTTTGAAAGTACAAAAAGAAAGGTCTAGAGCCGATGCTAAAAGAGAGACAGGCGACTGGGTGATTGTTGGTGAAGAAGGTCAAACCACTTTTACGGGTTATGATGAATTGATCGTCCAAGAAGCCAAAGCAATTAAATACAGAGTACTTAAGCAAAAAGACCAAGAATTGTATCAATTGGTGTTGAATTCGACGCCTTTTTATCCAGAAGGTGGCGGACAAGTAGGGGATACAGGCTTTTTAATGTTTGATGGTGAATTTGTCAAAGTATTGGACACAAAAAAGGAAAATGATCTTATCATCCATTTTGTAGATCGAATACCGGACAATATTGATGCACAGATTTATGGAGAAGTGGATGCAACCAAAAGGATGCTCACAGAAAATAATCACTCTGCTACGCACTTGCTTCATGCAGCATTGAGACAAGTTCTCGGTACACACGTACAGCAAAAAGGATCATTGGTCAAAGAAGATTATTTGAGATTTGATATTTCACATTTTCAGAAAATCACAGACCAAGAGATCGCTCAAGTAGAAAAAATAGTCAACGAAAAAATTCGAGAAAACATACATCTCGAAGAAGCAAGGGCATTACCTATAGAAGAAGCTAAAAAATCTGGAGCAATGATGCTTTTTGGTGAGAAATATGGAGATACTGTGCGTATGATCACTTTCGATCCCGCTTACTCACGCGAATTGTGTGGTGGTTGTCATGTGAAGGCAACCGGTCAATTAGGATTTTTTAAGATTACATCTGAAGGAGGAATCGCAGCAGGTGTGCGAAGGATAGAAGCTGTGACTGCTGTAAAAGCTGAAGAATATATTAATAATCAAATGTATGAATTGACAGCCATCAAGTCATTTTTCAAAAACAACATCAATACGGCAAAAAACATCTCTGACCTGCAGGATGAGAATAAAAATTTGCAGCGTGAGATAGAAAAATTGAGAGCTATCCAAGCAGCATCCTTAAAAGACAATCTCGTCAGCAGTGCTAAAAATATGGATGGCATAAAGGTATTGGCTGTAAAGCTCAAAGATATGGATAGCAAATCTGCTAAGACTTTGGCGCATAATATCCAAACAGAGTTGGGTGAATCCGTCATCTTGTTTGGACTAGAAGATCAAGGCAAAGCCACAATCATGCTGACAATAACTGAAGCATTGACCAAATCAAAGTCATGGCACGCAGGCAATATCGTGAAAGCATTGGCAACTGAGATCAATGGTGGCGGTGGCGGACAAGCATTTTTTGCTACGGCAGGCGGAACAGAAGTAAATGGATTAGACAAAGCATTGTCAAGGTTGGATGAATATTTGAAGTAATTTTTTGATTAATCGTATTTAAATGAAAGGTTTTGTGTGGAATGTTTTCGTATGTTTTTGTCTCTTATCTCTGATAAGTTGCAAATCATTTTTGGGTAAATCAGGTCATGATGGACTTTCGCTAACAGATTGTCTAGCTGATAGGAAAAACCAAGAAACATTGACCAATCAACAAGGTAGTATCATACAAGTAGCAGATCAATATATTATACTTTCACAAGCTGGGGATAGCAGATTTTTGGCATGTAACCTACCTAAAACTTATAAAAAAGAAGGAGAAAAGGTGGTATTTACATTGATAGTCAAGGAGATATATCCTAATGAAAGGCTAATTGCAACACCTGCATATCTTACAGAAATAGGCTCAAAGCCTTAACCTTAGACATTAAACATCATTAAACCTTAAACAACAAAAAAATGGGCGAATTAAAATGGAGTTACAATGAGTTTTTAGCTTTTTTGCTGATCTATATATCACATGTAGATATGGAATTTGCAGAAGAAGAAAAAGCCATGATAAAAAAGAATGTCGGCTTGGTAACCTTTGATAAAATGGTAGCGGAGTTTGATAGTATGAGTGACTACAAAGCTTACGAAACGATTTTATCATACAAAGGTGTTTATTTCCCTACTGTAGAGCAAAAAAATGAATTGATCGATAAGATGAAAGACTTATTTCATGCAGATGCTGATTTTAATATCATGGAAAAAGAGCTGTTGCACTTTTTGGATAAGATGATGTAAGACTTTTAAAGAATAGATTAATTTGTGGCTAAACCTAATGGAATTTCAATTCAAAACCTAAAGGAAGATAATAATAGCTCACTTAAGCACATTTGATCCTATTATCTCAATAGTACCGTTTTGCTCATTTAGAATAGCTGCTTTATCCTGACCCAAAGTCCTGCATTCAACATCCTTTAATGACAAGTCTCCGTAATTATTTATACAGACATGAGAAGGATTGGAAGATATCAATAATAGATTTTCAAGCCGGATGTCTGTTCCTGAAAATATGTTGATCACGGTATAAAAGCCGGATTTAATGATGATCTTACCTACGTTGGTGTTGATGATGTTTAATGATTTTTCAATATCCAGGGATATGCTGTCAATAAAAATAGTATCTCCCACAATCTGAGGGTCAAAAAGGATGGTATCATTAGGAGCCACACACTCCAAAGCGAATTTTAAGGAGCCAACACCATTATTGTTGGTATTGGTCACAAGGTGGCAATTGGGTGGGTAATTGGTGCCAACTTTGTTTATTAAGATTTTGTCAGAAATTATGGAATCTTTTGAAATGAACAAAGTATCATTATTCAAGCTATCCATTTTTATATAGGATTGATTATATCTTGAGGCAAAGTCGTGTTCAAAATCAAAAATCAGATCAGAATCCTGAGTGATATTTCTGATGATCCCATCTGAATAATGACCTGAAACTGTAAAGGCTAATGAATCATTTTGATTTAGATAAAAGTTATCAGGACTAACAGATATACTATCCAATGTAGCATTGGTAGTAAAGTTAATCATTACAGTATCAATATCAAGTATTCTATTGTTTCCATCCAGGCCCAGCAATACCAAAGGCTTAAACCCATAAACTCCTGACGGCACAGGAAATTGGATCATTCCTGCGACAGTTGTATCGGCTATAACCGCTACCGAGTCAGGATGAAATTCCACTATAGCTAAGACGTTTTCAATCATAGTGCTGGAATAATTGATATTAATAGTTGTATCGGAATTTATATTTGTTCCACCAATAGGACTGGTGATGTTAATGTCAGGAACTGTTCTGGAATATACTTTTATATCATCTTTAAAAAAACATGATAAATTGAGATTATAGTTAAGGCTAAACCCCCAGTATGAATTGGCAAAATAGGGTGTAACATTTGGATAATTGAGCAATTCTTTGACACGATCCATTACATTAGGGTTTGCTACAGACTCCATATGAATCTGATCAGATATTTCAGTTAAATGCAACCCCGTCAAACCTCCGTCCTGGCTTTCAGCAGCTACAATTAAATCATGGTCAGGACTATCAAATACATCTTCCACAAAGACACTGCCACATTGATTGACTGTAAGAGCAATTATCAGTGTCGTATAGTTCACATAAGTAACAGCAGAAGAAAATATGATATTCGGAATATCTGCCACTGTTCTGATTGCATGAACCTGAGCGTCGCCTAATATATCGCCGTAAGCAACACTATTTATAAATACCGTTCCAGCTCTCAGGTCTGAGACTGCGCCACCGTAACAGTTCTTACCCATATTATTCAACACAAAAGCAACTTCTTTTCCATAATTTAAAGTATCTAATAAAAAATTGGCCATTTGCGATCCAGCATGGGGTGTATTGCAGGTAATTACCCTTCGAATATCGTTGTTCAATTCATATAATGGATTGCTTAAATAATTTCTCATAAGCACGCCTCCCATAGAATGGCATACCACATCAACCTTTCCAACAGCAATATCTACTGATCGCATATCGCTGATACATTGAACGATGGAAAGGGGTGGTACAAGAAAATTGGTGCTAAATGATCTGTCATTTTTTGTACTATAATCAGCGTTAAAAACTTGATCTATTGTATAATTGCCTGAAGAAACAAGGTGGTCTTTCATGTCAACAAAAGCAGCAAGGCTACTCCATAAGCCATGGATCATTACAACCGGAGGTCTATAATATTCAACTTGAAGACTCGAGATGATGTCATTATTTAATGTATTTATAATACGAACATGCATTATCCCACTCTGTTCCCCATCTAAAGGTGTCAAAGTTGGATGTTTAAATTTAAATGTGTGCTTAGGGCCGTTTTGATTTATTAATATAAATTCACCATAGGTGTTTGGATTAGAATTACCAACGGCATTTCCAAATTCATCCGTAATAACGAAATCTAAATTTAATATATAATTGCAAGAATTTTCAAATTGTCCTGTCATTTCAATAACAGACGCAACGGCTCCATCTGACGCTACTTTAATTTTACCAGCAAATTCAGTTGTTGAACAAACCGTATTCAAGTGGTTTCTATCCCTAAAATCATGATGACCATCAATTTTGTGATAATGGTTTATAATAAAGTACCGTGAATCAATCAACGAACCACAATAACATAAATCAGGCGGAATTTGACCATTAACTATAGTAGTTATAAATGAAAAAAACAAAAATAATTTCATAATTTTAAATACTACATTTGATAAACATTTTAGTATCATTATGTGAATGATTTTCATGACTTTTGTATTTTTAGTTGAAGTAAACATTTATATATTTTTAAAGATATGGAGTATGATTCCTTAACATCTTTTTGTTCTTGAAGTAAAAGTTTTTAAACTATGATTAATAATTTAAACAAAGGCAAAAGTGATCAATAAATGAATGCCTATCATATATGAAAGCTGATAGCTGTAAAAAATGTATGATTTCATACATTTTTCAATTTGTATATACAAGGTATAGTAACAGTATTTAATTTTACATAAAATCTTAAGCATATGTCAAAATATGTCAAGTATGTCTGTTTCATTTTTACTATATTAAGTTTTGACTTATTTGGTCAACTAGACTCGCTTATACTTGCTTATAAAGATGCCCCTACCTCAGAAGCATCTAGATCGATTGTCAACAAAATTACGGAAAAATGTGGTGTAGATATGGACTGTTTACGTCCTTTTTATGAGGCTTTAGAAACATTTAAAACAGATGAGAGGATACTTAATACTTATTATTCTTTAGGAAATTACTTTTTCAGAAAAGGCTCCATTTTGACAGCAAAAGAGATATATCTTCAGGGCATGGGAAAAGCAAGAGCGTTGAGTCCTACTCATAAGATCTTGTTTAATTATTACTCTTCATTGAGTAATGTACATTTTATGTCAAATATTCTCAATGCAGATAGTGCTTTTTTTTATATCAATGAAAGTGAAAAAATGATTGTAGCAAATGCCATGGAAGTAGAAAACTATTGGAAGTCACATTATAACAGGTATCAGGTCTATTTTGCTTTAAAAAATTACGAAAAGGCAGATGAGTATTTAATAAAATCATACCGATATCTGACAAATTCTACAAACAGAATGAATAAAGGATTTGTCCTCCACACTTTACTTCAAGCCACCAAAAGTAGAGGGACTACTGCTCAATTTAATAAGTATTTAGATGAGTTTTTACGATTTAAGAAAGAAGGAAATAAAAATCTGGATTTAAATCATCTTGGGATGATGGAAATATTTACAGATAGAGAAGAAGCAAAAAAACTTTTGGAAGAAAGTTTAAGGAGGATAGAGCATTTATCTATTCCTACAGATTCTCCGGACGTACGACGAACAGAACTGGCAGAAATATATAAAGAAGAAGGTAAGTTGGATAAAGCAATAGAGCAATATATTAAAATTACAAAAGATCCAATACTTAAAGAACATGGCATGGCATTGAGAAATGCTCATTTTGCCTTGTATGAAGCTTATAAAAAGGATAACCAACCACAGGAAGCTTACAAATGGATTGAAAAATATATTGCACTGGAAGACTCAATGAGCAATGCAAATTTCAAAATTCAGGTAGCAGACTATGAAGTAAAATATCAAACAAAAGAAAAAGAAAATAAACTGATAAAACAAGAACTTGACCTCAAAAATGCATCCTTTAACCTAAGGACTGCGCTGGGAACAAGTATAGTTATGATATTGTCATTGATCGGCATCGGTTTGTTCTATTACAAAAATACAAATTTCAGAAATCAGATAATGTTAAAAGAAAATGAAATCAAGGAACAAAAAATCAAGGAACTGGAACAAAAGAACAAGTTACTGTCTTTAAACGCAGTGATAGAAGGACAGGAAGCAGAAAGACTGCGTATTGCGCAGGATTTGCACGATGGACTGGGAGGCCTTCTAACCACAGTGAAGGCTCACTTTCAAAGTATAGAAAGAGAAATCCATAAGCTGGAAAACTTAAATATTTATACCAAAACCAATAAACTCATCGATGAAGCTTGTATAGAAGTACGGAGAATAGCCCATGACATGGTACCCTATTCCATCAAAATATCTGGATTGAAAGGTGCTTTAGAAGATTTAAGAGACACCATTCAGGCAAGGGGACTTCCTTGTGAATTGGAGATTTTTAATCCTGATCTGTTGATACTAAACGAACAGCATTCGAATATGCTGTACAGAATTATTCAGGAAGTGACCACAAATGCTGTAAAACATGCCAACGCTTCCAAACTTTTTATACAACTCATTTGTCATACTGATAGATTGAATGTGCTGGTGGAAGATAATGGTAAGGGATTTAACACCAGTCAATGGTTGACTGGCAGCGGGTTAGGGTTAAAAAGCATCGATTCAAGAATAAATTATTTGGGTGGTAAAATTAATTATGATTCCTCTCCCGATCATGGTACGACGGTCAATATATATTTACCCCTTGACAAAGAGACAGCATCAAATCTCCCTAAACAAAATTGACGGATCATGATAAAGGTATGTATTACAGATGATCATCAATTGGTGCTGGAAGGCTTAATACTGTTGTTGTCAGAGAATTCAGGTCTGGAGGTAATGGCTACTTTTAAAACGGGATTGCAATTACTGGATGCCATCGAAAAGGGAAATGTACCGGATGTGGTACTGCTGGATATAAATATGCCTGAACTAAATGGCATTGAAACATGCAAAAGATTAAAAAGAATAAATCCGGGTATCAAAGTGATAGCACTCTCCATGATTGGAGAAAGTAATATGATCAAATTAATGCTTAAAAGCGGTGCTGATGGATATCTTCATAAAAATGCCGGAAAAGATGAAATCACAACGGCGATCAGCGAGGTAATGGAAGGAAGGAGGTATTTGAGCCAGGAAATTACCAATATCGTTTTATTTGAGGATTTGCAAGCAGTAGGAAATAAGATCGTAAACTCTCCTTTCCCCAAACTTTCTGATCGAGAAAAACAAATATTGTCCTTGATCGTTGATGAAAAAACAACCCTAGAAATATCCAATACTCTTTTTATCGGCTTTGGGACAGTGGAAACCCATCGAAGAAATATAATGGCAAAGTTAGGGGTTAAAAATACTGCAGGACTGGTACGTACAGTTTTGGAATACAATTTGCTTGAAAATTAGAAATGAAAACGCTATTTGATAATGGTTAGATAACAAATGTGTTTGCCATCTCTGTTTGTCCTTTGTCTTGCCCAACCTTACTAGGATCAATAAGAGTACAGTGATACTCTTCAGGTATGAATGGCCTTAGCATATAAATAATGGTTAATCTTTTCTTTTGTCTTGACACACAAGAAGCACAAGGTCAAGGCTTTAACTAATAAACCTAAAATCATTCCGTAAATCATCTTTTTTAATTAAGGATATTTTGTTTCAATTACAACTTCTGGCTATGATGAAATAGATTTGATTTGAAATTTTAAGGTAACTTTAAAATTAGATCTCACACTTTGTAATGTCGTTCCGCGACTGGCTTTGACTTTTTTTATTGAAGAAGTAATCAAATTATTCAAGTTCACCTAAATCACTCTGCGTACAAGAACATCCGTGATTTTTGACATTCTTCCACAGCTTTGGATAGTAATGATTTTCTTAACATCTTTTTGGTTCTATATCTATAAAACTATTTCTTTCACATTTTAGGTCTAGATTATAAACGGTTAATACGTTAAGGTCGACTTTGTGAGCTGGGCTATGTAGAAGTATTCAATTATTCGCCAAGCATTCATTACCTTTGCTAAATAATTTGTCCTTCATGAAAACCAAAATTTACGCAGTAGTTGACATCGAGACGACAGGTGGTATGGCTCGCAGAGATCGTATCACCGAGATAGCTATTGCACTTTATGATGGTGAAAAAATAATCGACTCCTTTCAGTCATTAGTCAATCCTGAAAGATCTATTCCTACCGAAATCACACGGATCACAGGCATCACCAATAGTATGGTGGCCAATGCTCCTAAATTTTATGAAGTGGCAAAACAAGTGGTGGAGCTGACAGAAGGTGCCATTTTTGTTGCCCATAATGTTAGGTTTGACTATAGTTTTATTAGAGAAGAATTTGCTGCACTTGGTTTTACATTTACACGCAAACAGTTGTGTACTGTAGTGCTGAGTCGAAAAGCGTTCCCTGGATTACGGTCTTATAGCTTGGGCAATCTCATCAGACATTTCGATATCAAAGTAGAAAATCGACATCGAGCTATGGATGATGTATTAGCTACGGTCAATGTATTGGGTAGAATATTGTCACAAGAAGGTGGTGTACATCAAGTAGATAGAATTATCAATGCTGGAATCAAAGCTTCTCATCTTCCCAAAGATATTTCGATGGAGCGCATTCATAGTTTACCCGAAAGCGCCGGCGTATATTATTTTTACAATGAATATGGTCATGTCATTTACGTGGGGAAAAGTATCAATATTAGAAAGCGCATCATGCAGCATTTCGGTAATATGGACGACAAAACTGACAAGTTTATCAAAAAAGTTGCTGACATTACTTACGAAGAAACTGGCAATGAACTCGTAGCTATGTTGCTAGAATCTAGTGAAATAAAAGCGTTACAGCCTGAAATTAACAAAGCACAACGAACGAAGGATTATCCATATTTTATCCATCATTATTTAGATGAAAAAGGCTATATACGGTTTGATTGGGATAAGTCGAGTGTGAAGTCTCGACAAAATAAAGTTATCTTAAACCATTATGGATCAAAGGGTTCGGCACGTGGACACTTGATGATGATTACTGAACAGTTGGGACTTTGTTCAGGTCTTACGGGACTTTATGAGTCTGTAGGCAGTTGTTTTTATTATCAAACCGGTGCTTGTAGTGGTGCTTGTCAACATATAGAAACGCCTGAATCTTACAATGAGCGAGCCACGGAAGCCATAGAATATCTGCAAAGGAGTTTTACAGATGATTTTTTCTTGATCACAGAAGGCAAATCCAAGGAAGAAAAAGCCATCGTCCTAGTAGAAGATGGACATTATCGTGGTTATGGCTACTTAAGTATGGATGATTTGAACCAAGGTGTAGAAGAGTGGAAAGAAGCCATAAAATATATGTCACCCAATCCTGAGTGTAATCAAATAGTAATGACTTGGATAGATAAACATCCGATGACGAAGCTTGTAAAATTTTAAGACATTTTATTACACTGAATTATTATTAGCTTTCTCCGTTTTTTCTTTTTCTAGATTTTTAAAAACTAACACACCCATTATTCCAGATATCAAATCAATCAGAATGTGAATGATTACTACAATAAGTAAAGAACCAGAATGGAAAAATATCAAACCGAATAAGATGGAAATAAAAAATATTTTTACCACACTCCAAGTTCCTTGATAATAATGACTTACAGCAAAAATAATTCCTGGTATGATGATCGCAATCAAAAATGAAAACTCCCAAATTGGCAAATAGTAAGAGATATATGGAATTAGAAATCCACGGTAAATGATCTCTTCACAAATTCCTGCTGAAAAAGCTAAAAACACATATGGAAGATATTCCTTCCAATTGAGTGGTACAATGTGCGACATTTGTTGGAAATCTTCTTGATTCTTTTTTACAGATCTTAAACTTAAAAAACTATCACCAAGGTACAAAAAGACCAAAACAGCAGTGGACCATATAACCATTGGATTGATCTCTGGTAAAACAAAACCTAAGACTTCCCATGGTTTCTTGCCTATATTCCATGACGAAAGGACTAAAAGTGCTCCTATTATAAGGACCAAGCCATTTGTGAAATATAAGTGTTTTTTTGGTGGCAATTGATAGGATTTGTCATCTGACATACTACCCGATATCAAAGACATAGCTGGAATAATTATCCCGACCAAAATTACAAATATGTGATCAAACCAATTAATTTCCAAAATATAAGGTGCAAGATTTGAAGTGAGAAATTATGCTATTAAATTTAGTTATTCTCAAGTTGTCCTTTAATAAAACCATAATTATAATCTAAAGTTCTAAGTAGTATACATATTAAATATTTTACAAATGTATTGTGTCTTTATTTTTAATTAGTTAAGTTATTTTATTAAACATTGAAGCCGTTTTCAAACTCAGACTCTTTTTTACCAATTTCATTGAAATCTATGTAATTTTGTTTTTCTTTTTCAAGATCCTTTGCAATTACCACGTATGTTTCTGAAATTGAATCATGCCAACCTCTTGATTTTTCTCCCAAAAAGGAAAGTGCATTAAATGGAATGGCGCGACAGAAAGATCTCTTTATGATTGTTTCTAAAATTGGTTTATTTCCTTGGTGATCTACAACAATGGTTCCAGTTAAATATTTGCCTATAGTCCGTCCAGTCATTCCTTCCATAAAAATATAGTATGGGATGGTAAATAATAGACCCAATAAGTATTCTTCAAGCCTATTCATCTCTCCTATATATGTTATTATGGGCTCTGCATCATATTCAATAATATCAGATAATAGAACAAATATTGAGGTCAAAACAAATATCCATATCCAAATACAGATGAGATCAATTAAATAATTTCCGAAGCGAAGTCCTTTATTTGCAATGATGTTTGATGAAATGATGTAATGATTTTTCATTTATTGTTTTAATCAGAATCAGTTGATAATAAAAAAGAAATAAATCCCCGTGGTATGAATAACCACGGGGATTATTATTTATTTAATACCTAAAGCTGCCAAGGTAGACAATGTCAAATCACCATATGGTAGACCTTTAGACTTTTGAAAATCAGTGATAGAAAGTTGCGTTGCTTGATCTAATGTACCGTTTTCTATGATTGGATAGCCTGATTTTATGAGTGCTGCTTGTACTCGTTTTATCAATTTTGCTGATCTGTTTTTAGGGCAAACAATAGCAACTTCTGTTTGACCACCTTCACTTTTAACGACTTTTATTTTTTCTTTTCTAATATCGTATTCAGTGGTTTTCTCATTATTTGGTAAAGTGTAAAGATTCATTGATACAGGTGGGATTTCTTCCATTACTTCCACCATACAATCTGCAGGATTTGGAGATAAACAATCACCAGACTTTCTTCTCTTTACAAGTTCTTTACGACCTTCCATGATTGTAATTTTTGTAGATTTTACATTTAAGCCAGTAGTGTCTGACCCAGTGAAAATGTAATGGATTTTCTCTTCTTCCACAACAACCGGATCAGTTGTACACATCGCTTTGCAAACATTGTTTTGCGAATAAGCACTTAAGGAAATAAAAATACTTATTAGTATTAAAAATACGTTTTTCATTCTGTTTTTGTTTTGGTATAAATACATATAAAAAACAAATATACGATGATTATTAATATTTGCAATATATAGATTGAAAAAAATATACTTATTTCTTTCTGATAATTAAATATTTACGGAAATGAGTCATTTCAAACTTTCATCTATCCAAAAAATACGATTACCTTTGTTGTAAAATTTTAGTAAATCTTATGTCAAAGAATGTCATTGTTTTATCCATTTTTTTCTTTTGTA
Source organism: Saprospiraceae bacterium (assembly GCA_035299145.1). GTDB lineage: Bacteria > Bacteroidota > Bacteroidia > Chitinophagales > Saprospiraceae > OLB9. Next base: position 223,798 of record DATGWZ010000010.1, on the reverse strand, counting down.
TTTTGGTCATGAATTCCTGTGGAACGAAAAAAGAAGTCGTTGTAGCTCCACCACCAAATGTAAAAAGAAATCTTTATTCTGATATCGTGATTAATTATAAACTTGATAAATCAGGCATAAGGGATACTTTTAATCATGCGATAGACGATGCACTTAAAGCAAATTTTGATATTCCCGAATATGATATTAAATTAGCATTGTCCAAACAGAAGGATGCTACTGTAGAGATTGAAGGGAAAAATATATTGGTGGTGTTGCCTTTAGCGATACAGGTAGAAAAAAATACTTTTCTCGCAAATCTCAAAGCTAAAGGTGTCTTAGAATTAACTTTTGTAACCAACGTGGATGTTGATACCATTTGGAATCTTACTACCAAGACTAGCCTTTCGACACATAAATGGTTAGAAAAGCCCAAACTCTCTATTGCAGGATTAAATTTACCTATTGAAACCATTTCAAATCTTGTTATAAAAAATACAAAAAAACAAATAGAGCAATCAATAGATGCTTCTGTTAAAGAGAGTTTTACATTGAAGCAAAAGATGAAAGAAACAATGGCTATTTTTGATCAACCTATGCAGATGGATGTTAGTAATGGCGGATGGTTGGATGTGAAACCTGAACAAATGCAGCTAAATAAAGTGCAAAACGGAAGATATTCGTCGGAAGGTAAAATAGCCATGAAAATGTTAAATACTTTTTCTACTTACAAACCACAGGCCCAAACCATCACAAGACCACTACCCAAAGTATATTGGAATGAAGCTATTCCAGATAGTAGTACTTTTAGGCTGATTGCCGATATTAAAATGATGGATATCAATGGATTAATAAAGACGAATCTAGATGGACGAACTTTTACGGCTGGTGATAAATCTATAACATTGAGTAATATTGTGGCAAATTGCGATTATGAATTTTTTCGCGTAGTAACAGATGTAGCAGGTAGTGTCAATGGGACTTTAATCATAAAAGGTAAACCCAAATATGATGCAATTGCAAATGGATTTTATATGGATAATCTTGATATCCAATTAAAAACTAAAAATGTACTGCATAAGGCTGCGGCATGGATCGGAGAAGGTAAGATTAGAAAAGAATTAGAATCAATGCTGAAGTTTTCCATAAAAGATAATATTGCAGGTATTCAGGCTAATATAAATACTCAAATGGCGGATTTTAACAAAAAGCATGACCTAGAAATGAAAGTAAAGATTGGCAGCATAGATGTCGAGTCCTTTGAGCTTAAACCAGGTCAAATAGAAGCATTGATGAAATCAAAAATTTACTTAGAAATCAATATTAAAGACTTTAGATCATTCAGTAAATTCTGATAAATCTGTTAATATTTCTATGGGATATTTTCAATATTTAAAGAAAAGTATTATTAAATTGTTTAAAATTATCGGTGACAATTTTTAGTGTTTGATATATGAATAATAATCCATTCCCAGTATTACAAACTGATCGGTTGGTTCTCCGACAGGTTACTCAAGAAGATGCTTCTGTAGTTTTAGCCGGTTACAGTGATAAAAGGGTAAATCAATTTATGTCTGTGGCCTATCATAGCATGGAAGAAATTCAAACCCAATTGGATTGGTACAACAGTCTTTTAGCAGAAGAAAGTGGTATTTGGTGGGGCATTTGTTTAAAGGAAGATGGGAAAATGATAGGAAATGGTGGATTTCATAAGTGGGAACATTTGCACAGAAAGGCTGAGCTAGGATATTGGATATTACCAGAATACCAGGGTAAGGGATTAGCGGCAGAGGCTATTAGTTCTATGATAACTCATGGATTTGAAAATATGTCTTTGCACAGGGTCGAAGCTGAAGTAGAAACTGAAAATGCTCCTAGTTCAAGAATCTTGCGCAAGATGGGCTTTGAATTAGAAGGCATCAAAAAAGAATGTGAATATATTAATGGAAGATTTATTGATCTAGAATTTTGGGCGAAATTAAATATATAGAAAATGGCCTGATGAAATTAATCATCAGACCATTTATCATTGATTGTTTATAAGACTAAAAAGTGTGAGCGTATCCTGCGGATATATTAAAACCTTGATTTTTTATATCTAAATTTACAATTGGATTTTCTAGCATACTTGTAAAACCAAGATTATATCTTCCATCCATAAATATTTTTCCTTGGCCAGCTTTAACTTCTCCACCTAAACCAATCACACCTGAAACTTCCCATCTATTGTACACATCATTGTCAAGATTGATAGGAATGTGTGGCAAATTAAAATCAACTATAAAAGTAGCTCTTGGTCTCAGTTCGGCATTTGCAGCATAGGCCACATTTGGTCCTGCAATTGCATAAAACTTAGCTTGTTCGCTTCCTATGCTATATTTAATTAATAATGGCATTTCTATATAATTCAATCTTGTCCTTGCTGATCCACCAAGTGGAAGATCTAGACCTAAGACACTGACATCAAAAGTTTCTCTGATCTGAAAGCCTTTCTGAATGAAATTCAATTCTGGTCTAAACGAAATGGCAGATGTCATAGGTATTTCAGCTATGATTCCTGCAGTAAATCCAGTGTACACTTTTTGTTCAGGTGCAAATGTACCCAAGACACCATTGACTCTAGTATCTGCAAAGTTGGCTCCGATTTTTACACCAACTGATATTTGAGCGTTCATTTTGTAAGTAAATAAAAAAGAAACAAAAACAAGTGTTACGAATTTAAGACTTCTCATGATTTAATGTTTTACGTTGTGATTTAAAAATTGATTTATTTGAGATTCTTTATATCAAATATGGAATTAAGACGTAAGTTTAAATCTTAAGATGGTTAACGAAAAGGTAAAGAAATGATGATTTTGGTTAAAAACTGGTTAAGAAAAAAATCCCTAATTCTTCTTCACATGAGTTTATAATTTATATTTTGCGTTATTGAGTTTGGAATCCTTATATCTATGGAAACTTTAGTCTTTTTAATATATTCAGCAGTAGCAGTTAGAAACTTATTGAAATTTTGATCTAATTTGAATTAAGATAGTACTTTTGACCTTACTAAATGATAATTAGACATACAAGTGAATTTTATTTCATATAATATAAATAATCTTTGACCTTAATCTGACACGATGAAGTTTTTAAGAACTATAAGTCCGGGCAAGTTTTTTGTTTTTGCGTTTCTTTGTTTATGGTTTCTCCCTAGAGTTGTCAAAAAAGGGATGTTTGGAGATGGGCTACTTTACGCATCTATGGCTAGAAACATGGCTGAAGGAAGGGGTACGTTTTGGAGTCCTTTTTTTTCTTCTTCATACTGGCTAGAAAATATTCCCGAGACATATTTTGAAAATCCACAACTTATGCTATGGCTGGAATCTATTTTATTTTATATTTTAGGTGATCAATGGTGGATAGAAAAGTTGTTTAGTTTACTTGTCTTGGTACTCAATATTTTCCTATTTCGGTTTTTATGGAGAAGTATTTTTATGAATGATCATCATATAAAAAAATATTGGTACGTTACATTATTTTGGTGGTATTGTATTCCAGTAGTTGTGTGGGGCAATGTTAATAATATGATGGACAATTTATTATTGTCTTTTTGTTTGGGAGCATTGAGTTTTTTTATACGAGGTGTCCAGAAAATGGAGTTTTGCTATTCAGATTTTATAATAGGTAGTGTTTTTGTTTTTGGAGGAATACTCACCAAAGGTCCTGTTGCTTTATACCCATTGGCACTTCCAGTTATATATTGGTTGGTATGGAGACGCCCTTCATTCAGCCGTATGTTTTACATTAGTTTGTTTATAGCTTTTTTGACCAGTTTATTATTTATCTTACTTTTAATCACCATACCTGAAGCAAAACAATTTTTTAGTGAATATTGGGATCAGAGATTAAAAGCTGTCATCGTAGGAAGTAGAAATGATATGGCCCTTTCAGGTTGGAGTAGATTATATATTTTGCAACAATTATTCATCGAATTAACTCCATCTATAGTTTTAGCTGTTATTTTATACATTTTTGCTAAGATAAGAAAGATTGCATTAATTGGAGCAGATATTGATAAAAATGTTTGGCTTTTTATATTAGTAGGATTTTCAGCGACTTTACCTATATTATTAAGTACAAAACAAAGTGGGATCTATCTATTGCCTGGTATTCCTATGTTTTCTATCGCTTTTGCTTTATTGACTTTACCCGTTGTTAGAGCTTTGTTTGAAACGACATATTTTAAATCCAAGTCATTGTATTTCAATAGTTTATTTTTGGTTGTGCTAATTTATACTATGGCAATGACTTTTCAAAATTTTGGTAAAGCGCGTAGGGAGGCTGCGCTAATTAAAGACATAGAAATAATCAAAACTTTTATACCTGCTTCATCCAAAATAGGTGTTTGTGACGAATTGATGAAAAATTTTGTCATACATACGTATATGCAGCGCATGGGCAAATATGAATTATGTAAAGCTACTACATTGCCACTTTATATAGTTTACGAAAGTCAATGTAAAGTTCCTTTGTCGGAAAATATGAAGCAACAATATCGGGTTATCAATAACAAAGGCTTAAGCTACTTTACCTTATTTCAAAAGATAGAATAATTTTCTTTTTTAAAGAACATAATTAGATGTTTAATTATATTGGTTTCTCTAAAACTGTTTAGGTTTTAGTTTTTGACTTGCTAGTTCAGCTATTTCGTTAATTCTTTTTTGACGGGTTTCAGCTTGTTTTGCGGAGATTATCCAATACAACATCATCTTTTTGACAGATGGACTGAGAGAAACAAAAAATTCTCTGGAACTTGGATACTTATCGAATGCTGTTTCTACATCAGGTGGTATGACCAATGCATCTACATCGTCGAGTATGTACCACGATCCGTTTTCTTTGGCAATTTCAATGCTTTCAAAACCAGCCTTGGTCATAAGTCCTTCTGCTATCAATCGCTCTACTTTTAATTTATTGATTTTTGACCAAGTACTTTTTGGTTTTCTTTTACTAAAAAATTGATGAGATTTTTCTGCGTCGATGACTATTTTCTTGCTATCAATCCATCCAAAACACAAGGCTTCGTCCACAGAATCGCTCCATGAGATAGTCGGTATTCCAGATGCTTTTTTATAAAATACTACCCAAACATTGTCGATACGAGCATGGTTATTTTCTAACCACACTCGCCATTCTTGTTTATTTTTCGGGTAAAATATTTCTACTTCTTTTTTTGTCATGGTTTTATGCAGTTTGCTGTTGCTTTGCAATATTATAAAAATTGTAGTCTGTCATCGATCCATCGGTGATGCCAATATTTCTACCTATAGTCACAATTTGCCCACGATGATAAGTACTATGATTGAATGTGTGCTGAATATATTCGTATCTTTCCATATTGGCTTGAAACCAAGGGCTTATGACTTCTACTTTTTCACAAAGTTGGTCTTGAGAAAGTAACTTTATTTCGTCAGCCAAAGTTTGGGACCTTTGCACCAAACCTTCGAAAATTTCATCTTTGGTCGGAGTTGGTATCGTGTAGAGATTGATAAAATCATCTTTTTTCATTATGATGGAATACCAATACTCTTCTACAGCCCAAATGTGATGCAATGATTTCAAAATAGAAGCGTAACTTGAAGGAACATCGGCATTTAACAGCTCATCCGATTTGGTAGATAACCAAGTGATAAATTGAGTGTTTGCCCACAAATTGTAGTCAGCATAATTGGTCATTAACTTTTGTAAACTCATGATATTATTTTTTAATTGTGATGAATAAGCACAAAAGTAATATGGTGGATTGACAGCCCTATGTCAGGGGTTTAATAAACATTATTTGTGTTCCAAATTTTACCTAAAATATTTTAATTTAAAACTTTAATTATTGTATTCAGGTTTTATATTTAAAGTAAATAGTTTTTTCTTAATTTATAAAATGAAACATGACTCAATCAATTTTTCAAAGACATCCATCTCAAAAATTGAATATACTCTACAAAGTAAAAAGCTATCAGGGTGCTAATCCAACTTTCGCAAAAATATTGTTCATCGGTCGAGATCCTAACTGGGACATTTCAATAGATGAATCGCCAATTTTCGATCTCATAAATGAATATTTGAATGATGGAGTACAATTTTGGCAAAAATATAATATTCATCACCCTTTTTTACATCCAAAATATGATGGTGAAGGTAAAAAATATCATAATGCTATTTCTAGGCTAAATTTTGAAAACAGATTAGCAAATTATATTTCATTTATAGAGATTATTGGTTTTCCTACTACTGGTATGTCATCAACTAAGAATCGTCTCTTTAATGAATATCTTTTATCTGATGAAAATTTAGAGCATTTAATTGAGTTAGATATCTTATTAAACGATTCTGATAAACTAATATTTGTTTATTGGGGAATGCTCGACCTCCTAAAGTATTTAAACAGAAAAACAGGCTTGTTTGCAAAATTTAAAGAAATTGATAAAAAATCTATGTGCAGAACAGATTTAAATAAATTTGGTAATATTTATTTTCATAAACATTTTTCTATGGGCATTAGTCCAGCAACACTTTCAAAAATTTCAAATGAAGTGTTAAGTTATTTAGATTTAAACATGGTAAATGTAATACCAGAAAATGATATAAAGAGAAGTAATAAACCAGCTATTAACTCCAAGCAAGGTTGGGAAGCATCTTTTGCAGAAATGCATAAAAATGGAGATGATAAATTATTGATTGACAGTTATTTTGAAGATGAAAAATTATAATTTAAATTGAATTATGAAAGTAAAATTGTTTCTTTTAATTTTAGTTGCTTTTATGTTAGGCACATGGTTGATTACTTCGATACTAAATGTGCATCAAGCAAAAAATAGAGAAGGTATTTTGCTTTCACCAAACCAAAGTAAGTCTGTTGAAGTTATCAATTCTTTAGGGTCAACTAATGTAATGGTAAATTTTCATGAAAATTTGATTGTCGGAGGATCTAAAGTTGCAGCAGGCAAGTTTCTCATTGATGACATAAAGCTAGATTGGTTAAATGATGATACTTTAAAAATAAGAGTTAAAAAATTAATTGATATCAGGGAAAAGGAAGATAAAGTTCAACTTTTTGATAATGTAGTTTATATTAAATACGAAGAATTTGAATAATCGTTTCTCTTATTTATATTGACCAAGGATTATAAACGCCTAATAGAAAGTTTTTATACGACGAAAAATATTCCTATATTTCTCCTTTCTAATAAACATTGTAATTATTCAGATATTCTTGCAATGTCATCTTGTGTGGTTCGAAATTTTCATTCAGTAATTCCAGTTTTTTGATCCTATCCAAACGAAAAAATCTAAATGCTTTACGCATTCTACAGTAAGCAATCAAAAGCCAATTGTCCGTGCTGATTAAAGCAAATGGCTCTAAGAGTCTTGTTGTCGTTTCGTCTTTTTCATTGGTGTAGTCTATTTTAAGGATGATAAAATTTGTCAATGCATATTGGATATCAGATAGATTATTACTGCTTCTTTCTCTTGATACATTGAGGTCAAATCGAGTCCTATCTGCAAGGATTTTGGCTTTGTCTTTTTGGCTGTGTTTAAGGACGGCTTTAATTTTTTCGATGGCTTCTGAGTAGTCGTGTATAAAAGATGTATCCTTCGTTTTTAAAACCAATTGCTCGGCAAGTATGAGTGCATTGGCCTGATTTTCGGTAAACATGACAGGTGGAATTCTATAACCTTCCATGAGAGAATAACCTTTGCCTTCTTCGGTGATGATAGGAACTCCTGACTGCTCCAAAGCTCTGATATCGCGATATATAGTGCGAATGCTTACGCCATATTTATTTGCTAACTCTGGAGCAGTCAAAAGTCGCTTAGTCTGCAATTGTGTTAATATAGCAGTGAGTCTAGAAAGACGTTTTGTATCGTTGTTGTCACTCATCAAATCACTAACTCATTTAATCATTCACTCCTTCACTCAATCATTCACTCACTTAATAATAGGTAAATATTTGTGCCAATTTTCATAAATGATCCAACCCAAAATAGCCCAAATCACAATAGCAATTGGTAACCCTGCAGGTGCAACAAAAATATGAACAAGCAAAACACCAACCATAACAGGAAAAACAATCAATGCACCTAACGCTCTTGTTTTTGGAAATAGAATGAGAATGCCTCCAACCACTTCTGCCAATCCGACCAATGGCATCAGCCAACTAATTTCCATCAGCGCTTCGGTATCCTTGATCAAACCTTCAGGCAAACCTTCTGGCACAGGCATGTAATGTAAAAATTTGTCTAGTCCACCATTGATCAATAAAAGTCCAAATAATATGGAAAGTCCGTTTAAAATTTTTTGTTTCATAAGAGTTGATTTTGTTTTGATTTAATAAAAATTGTTATTGATGTAACATAGATAATATTAAACTACCACATTTGCTACTACAATTAGCCACAAGATATAACAAATTACCAATAATCTATTGAAATATCCGTTGATACCAATCACTTCTTTGGGTAGCTCTTTTGGTGGTTCGACTCCTGGACCCATTGGCAAACCTGTTTTTTTGTAGCCTGACATCAATATCATCATGCTGATAGCCATTAATATTAAACTTATCCAAACACTATGGGTGGCAAAGAGCAAAGCAGTTTTATCATTATGCCATTTTTCTATATCTATTAGATGATAACAAATAAGTAATGAGCCAATAGGTAGGGTAGGAACGCCTAGCCCAAATGCTAGGCCATGATGTTTGTGTTTTACATCAAATATTCCACCCAATAATGCTCCGATGCCAGAAATAAACACTAGCGCTACACCTATTTTTGCCCATATAATGCTTACTTCTGCCCAAAGCAAGAAGGCAAGAATGATCGATGCTAATCCCCAAAAGATAAAAAAAGATGTGACTAGCCACTTGTGTTTTCCTAAGGCATATTCGCTGATCATCCGCCAACTAGGTTTAAACTCAGGACTTACAAAATGTAAAACTATAAGACTAAGCAATGATAATACACTAAAAATAATGACAATTGTTGCTAACATTTCCTTCTATTTTTCTATATAATTTATCATCCAATTGATACCATATTTGTCCGAAAATTCTCCGAAATAAGCACCGAAAAACATATCAGCCATCGGCATAGTCACATTTCCGTCTTCTGATAATGCTTCAAAAAGACGATCAGCTTCCACTCTAGATTCAGGCTCTAAGCAGATGTGCATGTTATTTCCTCGATTCAATGTGAAACCCATTTCTTTCGGAGCATCTGTGCCCATTAGGATGTGTCCACCATTAATAGGCAACTCTACGTGTAAGACCATTTTTTTAATCTCTTCAGGCATTGGTGGATGATCTGGGCTTTCGGGAATATCTCCGAATCGCTCAATACCTTTTCCTATAAACTCTGATTTAAATGCCGTTTTGTAAAATAAAAATGCTTCTTCTGTTTTGCCATCAAAATTTAAGTAAGTGCAAACCCTTGCTTTGTTATTGGGTTTGTTTTGCTTTCTAAGATAAAACTGTGCCGCAATGTATTGATCCAGATTTTCCATTCCTGCAGAAAGCCCTTCTTTAAAGCCCATTGCTATGATCTTTTCTAAATCTTCCAAAGAGTCAAATGTCATTAGCATATGTACGATGGTATGATCTTCGGTGCTACTGAATTTATTATACCAATTGTTGCTAGGCATACTTTCATTAATATTACCTTCTTCATCACAAAACGCATCCGACCCATTGTAATACTGAAATGGTACCACTTCTTCATAGTCAAATCGACACCAATGAACTTCATTTTCTGGACTGATCATGCAGTAGTGCCACAAACCACCTGACTTACAATCCATAGATTTGGTTTTGTTCCTATATGGTTTTGGCGCCCACCACTGATCCAAGATGTCAGCTTCGGTCCAAGCTGCCCAAACAAGATCGAGATCAGCAGCAAATGCTCTATGGATGTTGATGGTTTTATTTTCCTTATCGACGATAAAGTCAAATTGTAAGAGACTATTCATTGGTATTGATTTTTAAATTGACTCTACATACGATTTGAAATTATTTAGAATCGCTTGCCAACCAGCTTGTTGCATTTCTACAGGATGTTCTGTCTCAGGATCGAATGATACGGTGATTTCTGTCTGACCATCAGCATCTTTAAAACTGACGTCACAAAACCGATCTCCAAAACCATAAGAAAAAGAATGTCCCATATCAATGTTGGTGTAAATCGCTTCGAAGTCAAAACCAAAACTGCCATCTTTGGCTTCCATTCTAGCTAGATATTTCCCACCAATGGTCAAGTCGTTTTCAGCTTTTGGACAGTGCCACGAAGGATCGGCAAAATTCCAATTGACAATGTGTGCTGGATTTGTATAACAATCCCAAACTTTGCTTTTGTCAGCATTTATGTTTGCTGAAACGGTGATTTTGTTGCTCATATTAATATTTTGTTTAATTTGTTTTTTAAATATTTTTAATTAGAAATACTGGTAGTGCATTGTTTATAAAGTGATTCCAACCTTCTTCAAAATTGTGTAGAGCAAAATCGAGATTATTGTATGGGAATGTCGATATACCTTTGTGTGAAAAATCAAGTCTTGTCTTTCCATCTTCTTCAGAAAGCTCGAAAGTCACATAAGATATGCCTTCATAACCTTCATATTTCCAGCTATAAGTGAGCTTTTTTTCAAATTCTACTTCAGTAACCACACAAATATGATTGTATTGGATCCCATCTTCATGTCCACCTGTAAACTCAAATGTAAACCCAATTTCAGGTTTGAATTCGAGAAGGTCAAAATACCATTGTTTCATCATCTCCTTTTCGGTAATGGCTTTCCAAACAAGACTAATATCTGCATCCAATATTCTTGAGATTTCAATTTCTGGTTTCATTTCTTTTTGGATTTAAGGTTTGCTAATAATATATCTAATTGGTCGAATTTCGACTCCCAAATCTTTCTAAATTGGCTGATCCATTGGTCTATTTCCTTCATTTTGTCAATATCTAAGTGATAATAAATTTCTCTACCTTGTTGCTCTTGTTTTAATAATTCACATTCAGTCAGTATTTTAAGGTGTTTGGAGACGGCTTGCCTACTACTATCAAAATGTTCTGCCAATGCATTTGGCGTCATAGCACCCATGGCTAGAAGAACTATTATTGCTCTTCTCGTTGGGTCCGCAATGGCTTGGAATATGTCTCTCCTTATTTCCATAAAATGCTATTTGCTATTATTTGGTTGCAAATATATGTGCTACTATTTGATTGCGCAAATTATTTTGTATTTATTTGTAAAAAACTAATAGTATTGAGATTGTTGAAAGATAAAAGCTAAAACAGATTTACTAAATAAAACATTTGATTTAATATTGCAAATATCACTAAAGTATTTAAACACTTTTAGGGTTGTTTCAGTCATTTTAAGGTTGTGTTTACGACATAATCATGACTTTGTGTATTCTCTTCGAAATATGTCTTTTAACTTTGTTGTTTTATGTAATAAACCTAAATTTGTTTTTGGAATATGAACAAAGAAATTCAAACATATAACGGCCAACAAAATGGTGTACACAAAGATATTTGTGATCAACTTTGTGTTTTTATAAACCAAGAGTTAACAGAAGCTGAAAGCAAAATATGGCATGCACATCCTGTTTGGTTTTTGGATGGCAATCCTATTGTTGGCTATAGCAAACAAAAAGCAGGTATTAGATTGATGTTTTGGAGTGGAATGGATTTCGAAGAGAGCGGATTAATAGTGAAAGGCGGAAAATTTAAAGATGCTTCTATCTTTTATAATGCTGTTGATGAGATTATTGCAGAAGACCTGAGTCGATGGCTCAAAAAATCAAGAAATATCCAATGGGATTATAAAAATATCGTTAAGAAAAAAGGCAAATTAGATAGACTAAAATAAAATGCAAGTAACACAAGAACATAACGACCGAATGGCTAAGATGACTTTCTCATCCGTTTATCCACATTACATAACGAAAGTAGAGAAGAAAGGTAGAACAACAGATGAGCTTCATCGAGTGATCACTTGGCTTACTGGCTTTGACGTAACTAAAATTCAAGCTTTGATCGATGAAAAAGTGACTTTCGAAACTTTTTTTGAACAAGCTACATTACATCCTAAGGCTCACATGATTAAAGGGATGATTTGTGGTTATAGAATAGAAGAAATTGAAAATCCACTGACACAAAAAGTCAGGTATCTGGACAAATTGGTAGATGAATTGGCTGCAGGTCGTAAAATGGAGAAAATCCTTAGATCTTAAATAATGATAATTTGGTTTTGGCACTAATACACACCACTAAATAAGTTTAAAAATCCTGCGAAGATTCATCAAGCATTCTCTATCACTTCCTTCAGTTTCACTAAGGCCAAAGGATAATTTTCGTCAAACCATGTGGCATGGTCATCTGTCACATCTACTTCTACAGTGATTTTAGTGGCATTTCCATCAGATTTGTAGGTGTAATTTTCTTGTCCACCTGCCCAACTTTCCACTTGTGGACCTTCGGTGATTTCTACATCATCTTCGAAGATACCATAATGCTCTATGGACACATATTCATTCGGGATATGCTCTGCAATTCTTGATACCATACCGCTTTTTTTGCCATTTTCTCCTACACCTACAAATTTAATTTTACTTCCTTTCTCCCACGATCCATCGTATGTCGATGTTGGGTTGAAGATGGCAGTCCATTGTTCGTAAGTGCTTATGTCGGAAAGTCCTAACATAAAATCAGAACATTTTTCTTTAGGTGCATTGATGCTTACTCGATAAACTTTTCTGATCATTATTTTTGTTTTAAAAGATGTAAAAAACTACTAAATTAATTGATTTTTAGGATATTTTTTTATTTTTCTGGGATACAATAAGAATTAATCTTAACGATCTGATCATCATCATCAAACTCATACCATTCACTCGCTGAGATCAATGAAACTCTTATACCATCTCTTAAAAACTCCCCGCTTCCATTAATCACTATCATATTTCCTTCTGAGATGATGTGGTGTGTGATAAAATTGGTCGTTACAGATGCAAAATAAGCAGCAACTTCTTCGCATCTTTTTATTACAGCTTGTTTGCCTATAAATTCATTCTCTCCTACGACATTCCAAAGTACATTTTCATGTAAATATGTGTAAGTTTTTGCAAATTTGCCATCTGAAAAAGCACAAGCTAAATGTTTTCTAAGGTTATTATTTATCATGGTCCGTTTGAATTAATCTATAAGTTTTACAAAGCATTTCACATCTGTTTCATTAAAATACCATTCTACACAATATCCTTCTTTATCTAAATCTGGGTCTCTGCATAACTCTTGGAAAAGCTGGCCCAATTGGGGGATTTTGTCAATAAAATTTTTAATAACTTTACCTCGATATTTTCCTTTTTTAAGGGTAATATTTTCTAGACTTGGAAATGATTCTCCATCATATATTTCAGCACCAGCTAAATATATAATCTCTTTTTCACTAGTCATCCATGAGAAACTCATAAATTTTCTATCGGTCGAAAAAGGGATAATGGCATGTAGTGTTTCGAAAGCTTCTGCTACACCTTCAGGAAAGCGACTAGCTCTTTTGCAAGCGATCACAATATCATTTTCAAATATATAATCATCCATCTTTTTGATTATTTTAGATCAAATTTAATTTCTGTACAAGAGAATTTTCTTCCTTGTTCATTAAAATGCAAAAGTAATTGAATATCTTATAATGTATCGGGTGTAATTTAGCCATTTTCAGGGTTGTTTAAGACAAGGATATGTGTTAAAGTTCTGGTAGGATAATGCAAAACCACTTTCAATGAAATGTTGATTGGGCATTTTAATTGTAAAAACCATTTTTTTAAGATAGGATTAGAGAAAAATAAAAAATTTTATTCAAAATATTTGCGTAGCCAAATGGCTTCATTTATTTTTGCAGTCAAATAGCTTCATTTAGCTATTGGTTCATTTAAATGCATAAAACAATCAGATGAATTTGAGGCGCGATGTTTTTCAAGCTTTGGCAGATCCCACTCGCAGGGCGATCCTACTTTTACTAGCTACACAAAGTATGACAGCAGGAGCTATCGCTGCTAATTTTGATTCATCAAGGCCAACTGTATCAAAGCATTTACAGATATTGACAGAATGTGAATTGTTGCGTCAAGAGCAACAGGGTAGGGAGATTCACTATCATTTCAATCCCCAGAAAATAAAGGAAGTGGCTGATTTTATAGAACCTTTTCGACAAATGTGGGATCAAAGATTTGATGCTTTAGAATCTGTAATGCAAAATTATCAAGCCAATAATTTGTAATTATGCAACAAAAAACGCACGTTGAAGCCGCGGAAAACAAACAAGAAATTGTTATTACTCGCCAATTTAATCTTCCAATAGAATTACTTTTCAAAGCTTATGTTGAAAAAGATTTGGTAGCACAGTGGATGGGCACTAAAGTCATAAAACTTGATAGTCATAATCATGGATCTTATATTTTCGAAACCACAGATCCTATGGGCAACATCCATCGTTTTAATGGGACGATTCATGATATTGAAGTGAATCAAAAAATAACGAGGACATTCGAAATGGAAAATACTTCTTTTCCAGTACAATTAGAGTTTTTGACATTTGAAAGTATGGAAACAAATGCAAGTAAACTTACCATGAAAATCATCTTTAAATCCTTAGAAGACAGGGACAATATGTTCAAACTCCCTTTTGCTTATGGAATCAATATGGCTCACAATCGATTGGAACAATTATTTAACCAACAAAATTAATATAGAAATGACAAAACGTAACAAAATCATTTATTGGGTATCGACGGTATGGCTATCATTTGGAATGACTTCAGGTGGGATTTTTCAAATGATGAAAATGGAAGATGCCGTCAAAAACTTTCAGCATTTGGGTTATCCCGAATATTTACTGACCATCCTTGGCGTATGGAAGCTTTTAGGTGTAATTGCCATCTTGGTGCCTAAATATGCTTTGCTCAAAGAATGGGCTTATGCAGGATTCTTTTTTGCTATGTCAGGCGCTTTTGTTTCACATCTCATCATGGGAGATTCATTTAAAGATACATTTCCTTCCGTTTTGACCATGATTTTAGTTGTCATATCTTGGTATTTTAGGCCTGATGATCGCAAATTAGTAAATATTATTGGCAAATGACAACACTAAACCCCAAAGTAGATCTTTTCATAGCCGATGGATGCGGTAGATGCGACTATTATGCCACTGACAAGTGTAAAGTTAGAACTTGGCAAATGGAATTGCAGCACCTAAGGCAAATCATGCTTGAAACTGATCTAACTGAAGAAGTCAAATGGGGAGTACCTGTATATACACACCAAGGAAAAAATATTGTTATCATTAGTGCTTTAAAAGATTGTGTAACGTTTGGGTTTTTTAAAGGTGTATTGCTTACTGATCCTAAAAAGATATTAGAACAACAAGGTCCTAGTGTACAATCTGCTCGAATCATAAGATTTACATCTGTTGATCAAGTCACAAATTTATCTGATACCATCAAAGAATATGTAAAAGAAGCGGTGGCCATCGAAGAGAGTGGGGCAAAAGTCGAATTTAAAAAAGACCTAGAACCTGTACCTGATGAGTTGATTGAAAAATTTGAAGAGTTGCCTGCATTAAAAGATGCATTTTATACACTCACACCAGGAAAACAGAGAGGATACATTATCCATTTTTCTCAACCCAAACAATCACAATCTAGAATCAGTAGAATAGAAAAGTGTATCGATAAAATTATGAATGGCGAAGGATTTCATGATGCGTATAAGAAGAAGTAGGCAGTTAATAATGTTAAATAAAAATTAAATCCATATGTTTTACATAACTGTATAGTATGTTATAGAAAAGTGGAATTGGACAACTGTTACTCCTATATTGAACGGAAGTTTCTAGATTTATTTGCATTATTTAACTGTTTAATGTTATGTGGACCTTTCAAAAGTAAGGGTTTTTTTAATAATGTGCTAGGTTTTAACAATACTTTAACTGTGATCCTAACCAACTCCATAATCTATTAAAACTTATACTTTTCAAAAAGCAATATGTTTTAAGGTTTAAAAAATTAATAATGGAATCTAAGTGATACAATAGTGATTTTAATTAACTTATCATCAATGTGATAAACAATTCTATGTTCAGAATTAATTCTTCTACTCCAGTAACCAGAAAGGTCCCTTTTTAATAACTCAGGCTTTCCAATTCCAGTTCTTGGGCTTTTATCTATTTCGCTTATTAATCTTTGAATTCGCGACAAAATAGTTTTGTTATTCGAACTTATACAAAAATCCAAATGTGTTTGTGCTTCCTTTGTTATTTCCCAAACATAATTCATATTTTTGGAAATACAAATTGATGCGTCTCTCCTTTTTCCAATTGCTCAATACTTTTAGTTAAGCTATTTTTATTATTTTCAGTACTTAAAAGGTAATCAGTTTCGTCTCTGAGTTTACCATGAGGTACATTTAATTCTTCCAATAAAGACAAAATAATTTTTCTGCTATTTTTGTCTGGGTTGATTATTATTGCGGACATTATTATATTTTTTAAAATATTTTAATTTATAGAAACAAACAAAACGGACAATCAATTAGTTCCCCTTACAACCCACAAGCACATCTCACACCCATAAATCCATTGGTCTCCTGATGGAAAGGGTAGGCTAGCCCACTACCATCTAGCTCCCAATAAAATTTGGTTCTTTTTTTGGAAGTATTGCCTATTTCATCCATGGTGTCTGTGTCATAGAGACGGCCATTGATCATGGTGTAAATCACATTTTCGGTTTTGCGGATGTCTTCCATCGGATTGCCATCAATGACGATGAGATCGGCAAGTTTTCCAGCTTTGAGTGTGCCTATTTGCTTCTCCATACCTAATAGTTCTGCACCATTTACTGTGGCGCTTTTTAAGGCTTGATAGTTCGTCATTCCACCTTGCTGTAACATCCACAATTCCCAATGTGCACCTAGTCCTTGCAACTGACCATGCGCTCCTAGATTGATATTGACACCTGCATCAGCCAATTTTTTACAAGACTTTGATGTCAAGATATGGCCATTTTCATATTCTTCTTGGGGCACCATTGTACGGTGTCTTGATCTTGAGTCTATGATAGACCTTGGAGTGTATTTGAGCAATTTATCTTTTTTCCACACTTCTGTATTTTGGTACCAATAATATTCACCGGTAAGGCCACCATAATTCACGATGAGTGTCGGCGTATTGCTTGTTTTGGTATTGGACCAGAAATTGACGACGTCTTTGTATAGTGGTGCTACAGGAATGTTGTGCTCTACACTTGTATGTCCGTCTGCTACCATGCTCATGTTGTGATAGAAAAAAGAACCACCTTCAGGTACTACTCTGATACCGAGTTGACGAGCCGCTTCTATGACTTGTTGACGTTGTTCGCGTCTTGGTTGGTTGTATGATTTTACAGAAAATGCTCCGAAAGCTTTGGTTCTTCTAAGTGCTGATTTTGCATCTTCGAGACTATTGATTTCGGCTTTGAAGTCGCCATCTGCGCCATATAAGATCGTACCTGTGGAGAATATCCTTGGACCTGTGAGTACACCAGCTTTGACCATTTCTGACTGTGCAAATGTGATCTCGCTATTGACGGATGGATCGTGAGTTGTGGTCACACCATAAGCAAGGTTTGCGAAATATTCCCAGTGTTTTTGTGGACTAATACCATCTCTAAATGCACCAAGATGCGCATGTACATCTATTAATCCTGGCATGATCGTTTTGCCTTTGACATCAATGATTTTGGTGTTATTATCTAGTTTTACACCTGATGCAGGACCCACGTATTTGATAATGTTTTCTTCTACAAGGACGATACCATTTTTGATGACTTTATCATTTTCCATAGTGATGATATTGGCATTTTTGAAAGCAATTTTTCCCTTTGGTTTGTCTGTTTTGATGGTCAAACTAATTTTTGTTCCTACAGTATCTATAGGTGGGATAGAGTCAAGCGCACCTTCCAGGAATAGAAATCTTCTATTCAGACTTTCTGTAAAATATTCATTCCCCAGCGTCCAATGTAAGCTTTTGCTATCTGCCGACCAATGCAAATTGATACCTGCATCACGTGCCACTTGTGCGACAGGAACAGCTTTGGTTTTGGCAGAGAGTCCGATAGGTTGACCAGTTTTTGGCATGGGAGCGATATAGACTTTATACAATTCTGTAAAAGCTACCCATTTATTATCAGGAC
The DNA here is from genome assembly GCA_035299145.1 of Saprospiraceae bacterium. Classification (GTDB taxonomy): domain Bacteria; phylum Bacteroidota; class Bacteroidia; order Chitinophagales; family Saprospiraceae; genus OLB9. The sequence goes on along the minus strand of DATGWZ010000010.1, from coordinate 205,556 downwards.
TTGGGACAAAATTGGTGGTGTAACTCGTATTAAAGACAACTTCTGTCTTTTTGGTTTTGAAACTATATTTTTTGAAAGCTTTGGCGATAGAACCGAATAAAAATCCACCTGTCGTAAAATAGATTTCAGATCCATCAGCTGAGAACATTGGTTTTTCTCCTTCTTGTGTGATTAATTCGGCATTTTCACCATTGATATCAGCTGTGTATATTCCCGAATTGGTATTATATTGATATCCTTGATGACCATTGCCACCTTCTTTGCGATAGACGATTTGCTTGCCGTCGGGAGAGAATGATGGCGTGCGATAGATGGCAGGATCTTTGGTGACGACCGTTGATTTTTTAGTGTTCAGATTGTATATTTGTATTTTACCTAAGCTTTCATCATTCCATGTCACATAAACGATTTGATCACCTTTTGCATTAAATTGTGGCTCTGCTTCGAAGTCTGTACCTGAAGTCAATCTTTCAGGAGTTTTGCCATTCTGAGAAACATACAAACTTCCCAATGCACTGAATACTAGTTTGTTACCATCCGGAGACGTGATTGCATTTCTAAGTACTTTCACATCAAATGCTTCTTCATACGCTTTGTTTTCAAACTGAACGGTTTCCATCAGTTTGTGTTTTGCGTTAACAGTAAATGGGATATCTGTTGCCTTTTTATCTGCAATATTGATCTTTATGATTTTACCTTTTGCCCAGATGAAGATTTCTTTATCATCCGGCATCCAGTCAAAACCTGTGTAAATACCGAATACCGTCCACGCTTCTTGTTGGTCTTTGCTGAGTCCTTCATAAATAGCCCATTCTTTTCCCGTCGAAATTTCATATATATAAAGCACAGATTTTTCTCTTACACGACGTACATAAGCAATTTTATCACCTTTATTTGATATTTGTGGACGGCATGCACCACCAGGTCCACCAGTAACTCTTTTTGTTTCGCCTGTCTCCATGTTGTAACTATTGATCACAAAAATCTCGCTGTTGGGATCTTTATTATATTGGAAATAGCCACCGGGATACACATCTTCACTATAGTAAAGCATCTTCCCATCAGGAGAAATTGTTGGTTCATTTACATCTTGCTGATCATTTTTTCTTTTGGTCAGTTGTATGCCTTCGCCACCTGAGATATGGTACATCCACATTTCGCCCGCGCCAAGCGATCTGCCAGATGTGAAGTGTTTTCTAGCTATAATATATTGACCATCAGGCATCCATATGGCATTATTGAGCAATCTGAAACTTTCTTTGGTTATTTGTTTTACATTTTTTCCATCTGCATCCATGTGAAATATATTGTCTCCACCTGCAGAGTCGCTAGTGAACAATATTTTCTTGCCATCGGGACTCCATCTTGGTTGTACTTCCCAAGCAAGACCTGTACGTATAGCCGTTGCGGTGCCACCTGATACAGGCATCGTATAAATATCTCCTAGCATATCGAATGCGACCGTATTTCCATCAGGGCTGACATCAAGATTCATCCAAGTACCTTCATTGGTAGAAAAAGAAACTTCTTTGGAGATGCCAGGAGGATTATTTACATCCCATTTTGGTTTGTCTTGTCCAATAAGATTCATAGAGAAAAATAGTGTAGTGATGGCAAAAATATGCTTCATAAGGTTGGATTTTAATGAATTTGGTGTAAAAATAGAAAAATTTCAGTTTTGATTGTGATTTTGATTGTAATATCAATTTTCATAGAGTTATTTTAAATATCAACCATCAACCTTACTTTTACGTTTATGTTTTGTTTGTCAATAATAACTACTTATAAAGTTGTTTCACTTTTTTATAATTCAAGATTTAAAATGAAAATTCAATATTTGATCCTTTTTAGTTCATTTATGTATTTAAATCCATTGTTTCTCAATGGACAAAACAATTCGGCAGTAAAAGAACTTGAAGAAAAGTGGAAAAACTCAATGGAGTACACCTTGGAGATTGCCGAATTAATGCCAGATTCTTTGTATAATTTTAAACCAACTGCTGAAGAAATGAGTTTTGGCGAACAATTATTGCACATGGGGGGAAATATGACTTGGCTTTCGCAAGTTTATTTGATGAATGATACTACTTTTAAAATGGAAGACAAGGAATTACCATTTTTAGCATCAGAAATTAAAAAACAAATAAGTGATGCTTATATTTTAGCCATGAATGCTCATAAAGAGATGGACATCAATAGATTAAATGATAAAATGGACTTTTTTGCAGGTCCGAAAACTGTCCGACAAATAATCCACTTGATGCATGATCATGCTACGCACCATCGTGGACAATTAATTGTTTATTTGAGATTGAACGGTATCAAACCACCAAAATATAGGGGCTGGTAATCAAATAATACTATCGACTATTCTCCAATATCAACACTCATCAAAACAGGCAAATGGTCCGAAATGTGTTTACTGTTTGGCAATTTGTCATCTAGATGTACATAAGCATGCACTTTTACTTTTTTAGTAAAAAAATAGTCAATCCTTTTGTCCACAATATTTTGGGTAAACCCATTAAACGTTCCCAAAGGTCCAAATAATGGTTTCTTTGAAATGGTCAAGGCGTCTGTCAAATATTCGGTAATCGTCTGAATAGGAGCATCTTGTGGCTCCACATTAAAATCGCCCATGAGTATTATAGGTAGGTTCTCACGATTGAAGATCTTTATTTGTTCCGTGATGAGTTTTGCAGAGTTTATTCTTGCCTGCACACCAATATGATCAAAGTGTGTGTTAAAAACCCAGAAACGACTTTGAAGTTTTTTGTCTTTGAGAAGTAGATAGGTACAGACTCTAGGAAAGGCTGCATCCCAACTTTTACCTGGTTTTTCGGGTGATTCTGATAGCCAGAAAGTACCTGATTGAATAGCTTCATATTTGGTGCTATCATAGAAAATTGGACTAAATTCGCCTTTTTGCAAACCATCGTCTCTTCCTGCGCCGACGTAAGTAAAATCAGTCAAACTCGAATCAATATATGCGCACTGATGTAACAAAGCTTCTTGTAGACCGAAAATAGATACATCATAATGAAGCATTTGCTTGACCATGTATTCTTTACGATCATTCCAATTATTGACTTTGTCATTTTTGTCATCATACTTGATGTTGTATGTAATGATGTGGGTCAACTGAGCTTTCAGCGAGTGGATATTGAAAATGCTAGTCAACATTAGCCACATAAATAATAAAAGATGTCGTGATGTTATCATAGGTCAAAATTAATTATTTTTGTTTAGTTTTAATGCTTCATCGATCATTTCAGCAGATATTTCGATATTTCTTTCAAAGATACACATTAAAAATTACTTTTGTAGTGGTTTTTAACGTTGCAAACCAACTAAGATTTACTTATGTTCAGACAAATTTCAAATATTATCACATTGTTTTTTGGTACCATCACGGGCAAAAAATCAGATGCACTAAGATATATTTTTTATTCTGGCTTTGCAGCGTTGGTCATTTGTGGCTTACTCATTTATTTGGGTTTTAAATTTGCCACGGTTACGGGTGAGTATTTAGGTTCGTTAGTACCATGGGAATGGGCGCATGAGTCAATTGTATTTTCGATTATAATAGGCATAGCTGTGTTTTTACTGTTTTTTATGTTGATCAAATATATATTACTGATCGCTTTATCGCCTATGTTGAGTTACATTTCAGAAAGAACAGAATTGGTATTGCAAGGTAGCAACAAAGGTGCTGGATTTTCATTCGCAAAATCAGCTGTAAGAAGCGTGCGCATCAATATGAGAAATATGCTCAAAGAATTATCACTAACAATTTTTCTATTGATTTTGGGATTTTTTCCCCTTTTGACAGTATTTGTGGTGCCCGTTATGTTTCTTGTTCAGGCTTATTTTACAGGATTTGGTATTATGGATTTTTATCTTGAGCGTCACTTTACTTTCAAAGAATCTGTTGCCAAAGTCTATCAACACAAGTGGGCAGCCATTGCCCTTGGTGCTATATTTTTGGTTATGTTTGCTATTCCGATTTTAGGGATCGTGCTTGCTCCATATTTTACAACTGTGGCTGGTACAAGGTATTTTATTGAGAAAACAGAATTAAAAACTCCAACTCAAGGTGTAAACTTGTAACCCACACCACGAATAGAGTGAAAATGCTGTGGATCGCGTTGATCTTTTTCAAAATATTTTCTAAATGAAAGAATAAAGTTGTCTATCGTCCGCGTAGAAGGGTATATGTCGTATCCCCAGACAGTCTGAAGTATTTGCTGACGAGAGACTACTTCCCCTTGTCGTTCTATCAATAGCTTAAGAAGCAAAACTTCTTTTTTTGTCAGTCGGAACTCTCCATTTTGGCTGTGAGCATCATAAGTAACAAAATTGATATCATTGCCACTGAAACTATATTTTTCTAAGTCTTTCGCATTTTCTTCCGAACTCCTTTTTAACAAGTTTTGTACACGTAGCAATAACTCTTCAAGGTTGAATGGTTTGGTGAGATAATCGTCAGCACCGAGTTTGAGACCTGTGATTCTGTCATTAGATGTATCTTTGGCAGAGATGATGATGATACCTACTTTACTATTGCGAAGTCGGACTTGTTCACATATTTGAAAGCCATTTACTTCTGGCAACATCACATCCAGTACCATCAAGTCAAAGTGTTGTCCTTCAGCTAGTTCTAGTGCTTTTCGACCATTATCGGTGGCTATCACTTCATATCCATCTAGCTCAAGATTCATCTTGATGATTTTTCGTAGCTGTTCTTCGTCTTCTACTAGTAATATGCGCATTTTTATGATTGTTTTTTGGGTAATGTAATGATAAATTTACTTCCTTTTGGTGCGTTATTTTGTATTTCCATGAAGCCATTGTGGGCTTTAGTGATCTTATCTACGATATATAACCCTAGACCTGTTCCTTTTGTTTCTCTAGTCTCTTCGCTGCCTACTCGATAGAACTGTCCTGTTACTTTTGATTTTTCATTTTCGGGAATCCCAATACCTTCATCAGCTAATTCTATCATGATGTTTTTTTGATTTTCATGTACTTTAATATCAATTTTAGCAGGTTTTGCAGAGTATTTTATGCCATTCTCTACCATATTATTAATGATAGAAATAAAAGCTTCTTTGTCCGCCATGATATTCAAATCTGGATTAGGAAGATGTGTATGAATATTTACTTCAGGGCACTGAAAATGTGTATTTTTAATTACTTCGTGGATAGCATCGTGGACATTGATGGATTCAAAATTGTATGTGTACGAATTATTTATCCTTGTGGTCAGTAACAGATTATTGATAAGTTTTTCTAATCTAGTGCTTTCTGACAAAATACTTTCGTGCAGATCGATGGTCTTTTCAGGTGGCAATTTTCTTTTTAACAGCGTCTGAGTGATGAGATTTATGGATGCTATGGGAGATCTAAGTTCATGGGTGACAGAGAGTAGGAAATTCTTTTGTTTTCCTGTGTTTTCCACTTCTTTGATATAAGCATTTTGGATAAACCAAAGCCCTAAAATCAGTGAGATACCGAAAACCATACCTTCACCAAGAATCATTTTTTTATTTCTTTCAAAGTTGGATGTGATCGTTTCGTATTCAGGAGTCGTTTTGATGTCAAAATCTTTTACTTCGAAAATTCTATTTTGACTTTCTTGAAGCAATTCTAATTTTGACTCGTACAAACTTGTATTATTTTTGAGCAATAATACGGTCCACCATATTAATGCCATCAGCATATAGACCATCACACCATAAGAAAGAAACCTCATAATCTCACAATATTTACTTTAATCCATGAATAACATCCATTTCGCCACAAAGATTTACAACTATATACGTTTGATGTAAGCCTTCTAGTTTTCAAGAATAATATAATCGATAAAAATACCTTTCTTGAATTGTCGAAATAATGGCAAAATTACTTTTTCTTAAATCTACCAATGTCAAAAAATGGTAAATTCGTCAGAAGATGTTTAAATATTTTCTTAGTAGCTAATCGATAACTTATGGTTCTGACAATAAAAGAATTAAAGCATTTTGTGAAGTAAACGATGCGGTTTTTTTGAAGTAAGGTTCCTAATATACTGATTATAAAGCCATAAATATTTAAACATGTTTTAAATTGGCACAATTATTTCTATATCTTTATGTGAAATATGATTGTTTTGATGCAAAATCAGGTTTATTCCAGATATGTTTACCAAATGCTGATGTCGTATGGCCGAGTGGCTATACCGTCTTTAGGTACATTTACATTGCATCCTTTGACTGCTACATTTAATAATGATCGTTCAAAACTATCTCCACCTGCTACCCAAATTTCTTTTAATAGTCTAGTTGTAGAAGATGTCCTATTTGAACGTCAACTAATAGATGCAGGAATGAGCGCCGTTGATGCCAAGCAAATGCAGGCTTCATTAATAAATGATTATAATACAGCTTGGCACCAAAATCAGCGATTTGAATTGGGATCATTCGGAACGTTAACTCCTGAAGGTTTTGTAGAAAAATCGGAAGGAACATTTAATCGTTACCATGGACTCGAGCCTATTTCAGTCGCAGCTTTACTTACATATTTAAAAAGAAATGGTGATTTTACTAAGGTAGCTGATGCACCTATTATTTTAACATCACAAGCTTCGACGTCGACGAACAACTATTTGTGGCCTATTTTATTAGCATTGTTGACATTGGCAGTGATCTTGGCTTGGTTTTTTTCTAGTGATACTAATGAAATAAAAGAACCTGTCGTTCAAGAAGAAACTGAAACTGAAATCGCTCACACCTCTGCCTTAAATGACGATAGTTTATTGACTGAAATTGATTCTATTTTGGCATCAAAAGAAGCAACAAAAGTTACCAAAGATTCTGCCAATCAGATCTTGACGAAACCTGTTACACCAGAAATAAAGGAAGCTGAAGTAAAAAATAGCCAGTCTATAGCTACTATGAAATCATGCATTGTCATCGTAGGCGCATTCAAGAATACCAATAATGCTGATAAACTTATCAAACGTATCCGTTCTAAAGGATTTAAGACGTATTCTCAAATGCATAATGGACTTAAAAGGGTAGGAATTTCCTATGATTGTATCGCAAAAAATCCTGATCTCTTTAAGACTAGTGTTCAGAAACAATTCAGCAAAGACGCTTGGCATCTCCACGATACCATATAGTTCTCCTTTGGAATCTAATATTTTACAAGACTGAAAAACGGACGATCATCCAAAAAAAATGCTATCTTTGCCCACGCAAAAAATGTCAATAGATATGTCAGATCAGTTAATAAATGTATCCCAAGAAGGACCATTTTATATTCTTACCATTAATAGACCTACTGCACTCAATGCACTTAACAGACAAGTTTTTGATGAGTTGGATCAGTTTTTTACCAAACATTATGGTGACTATTCCATCAAAGGAGTCATCATCACGGGTGAAGGACAAAAAGCATTTGTAGCTGGAGCTGATATTAAAGAATTTAGTACCTTGGATGCTGTAGGTGGATCTGCACTTTCTAAGCGTGGACAAGATATATTTTTCAAAATAGAAAGATTTCATGCACCTGTCATCGCTGCTGTCAATGGATTTGCGCTTGGTGGTGGATGCGAGTTGGCTATGTCATGTCACATTAGAGTAGCAGGATCAAATGCTAAGTTTGGGCAACCTGAAGTAAATCTGGGACTTGTACCTGGTTATGGTGGATCTCAGCGACTCATTCAACTCATAGGCAAAGGCAAAGCTACTGAAATGTTGCTCACGGCTGATATGATCAATGCAGAAGAAGCTTTAAGGCTTGGACTAGTGACACATGTGGTCGAATCAGGTCAAGAAGTCACAAAAGCCATGGAAATATTAAATAAAATTGCCACCAAAGGACCACTAGCTGTAGCTCAAAGTATTTCATTAGTAAATGCCTATTTTGACAAACAAATCGATGGCTTTAAAAAAGAATATGAAGACTTCGGACATACCATAGGCAGTGAAGATTCTAAAGAAGGCGCACTCGCTTTTGTAGAGAAGCGTAAAGCCGAATTCAAAGCAAAATAATCATAAATGTTTGATTTTCATACGGATAAACCACGGTATTTTGAGATTCAACGAGTCGTCACAGAAGAGAGTATCATTCCTTTTATAACACCATATTTGCATAAATCTACAGGAAATCGGATACTTGAAGTAGGATGTGCAGAGGCAGGCGTTTTAAAAGCATTTCTCAATCATGGATATCATGTCACCGGTGTAGAGTTGTCCACTGCTAGGTATGAAAATGCAAATAAGTTTCTTGCGGATGATATACAAAAAGGTAGGGCAGCGGTCATTAATCAAAATATCTACGATATCGATCCCAAAGAAGCCTTTCCACAGCTATTTGATGTTATTGTTTTGAAAGATGTGATAGAACATATACCTGACCAAGAACGTTTTATACCAAAGTTAAAAGAGTTTATCTCTGATAATGGCATTATATTTTTTGCATATCCGCCATGGTGGATGCCTTTTGGTGGACATCAGCAGATTTGTGATCATAAATTGTTACGTACTTTACCTTGGTTTCATCTTTTGCCTGTGTCTGTATACACTTGGATATTAAAATCTTTTGGAGAAAATAAAGGTACTATCAAAGAACTTTTAGAAATCAAAGAGACAGGTATTAATATAGGTAGAATGTATAAAATTCTAAAAAACAATCAGTTTACGATATTAGAGGAAGTGCATTGGTTTATCAATCCGATTTATAAACATAAGTTTGGGTGGAAACAAAAAAAGCTTTTACCTTTTTTGGCCAGCATCCCTTTACTTAGAAATTTTATCACAACGGCGCATTATGTCGTTTTTAAAAAATAAACTCATAAGATAATCGTTACTGAATATGCAAAAGTAGTTTGTTAAAAAAATACTTTTAAATTCATTCAAAATCTTAACAAAACAAATCCAAATGAAGCAACTTACCAATAATATCATGATGATTCGTCCAGCTAACTTTGGCTTCAACGAACAAACTGCAACCAACAATGCCTTCCAATCAAAAGATGTCATTTCTGATGCTGCATCACTCAAAGAAGTAGCTATAAAAGAGTTTGACAACATGGTTGCTATCTTGAGATCAAAGGGTATCAATGTAATGGTTGTAGAAGATACCGTATCACCTGTAAAACCTGATGCTGTTTTTCCCAATAACTGGATAAGTTTGCATGAAAATGGTACGCTCATCACCTATCCCATGTATGCGCCCAATCGGCGTATAGAAAGAAGAGAAGACATCATCGAACAAATAGAAGCATCTTTTAAAGTTAAAAATAGGTATTCATTTGAGTTCTATGAGGACGAAGATGAACTGTTTTTAGAAGGGACAGGAAGCATGATTTTTGATAGACCAAATGAAATCGTTTATGCTTGTCTAAGTCAACGTACAGACGCAACACTAATTGATAAGTTTAATGTACTAATGGGTACAAGCAGCATCGTGTTTAAATCAGTAGATAGACATGGACTAGAAATTTATCATACCAATGTAATGATGGCACTTGGCGAAGATTTTGTGGTCATCTGTATGGAAAGTATCCCCGATGAAGACAGTAGAAAAGATCTTCTAAAATCATTCGAACGTACAGGAAAAGAAGTCATCGAGATTACTTATGATCAGATGGAGTCTTTCGCTGGCAATATGCTAGAAGTCATCAGCAATGATAGCACAAGATATCTAGCTATGTCTCAGACCGCTTATAATGCATTAAATAAAGATCAAAAAGAAAGATTGTCAGAGAAAACAAATCTTTTGCCAATACCTATTGATAATATTGAGAAATTCGGTGGTGGCAGTGTACGATGTATGATGGCTGAAGTCTTTTTGCCTGAAAGAGAGCAAGAAGAAGAGTAATCTTCACAGATTTCTGTCAGCCGCACAAGAAATAATTAAGTCTTGTATAAAACAAAAGCCCTGCAAACTTTGATGTTTGCAGGGCTTTTTTAAGTTTTAAACTATTCGTTTAGATTAGTTGAAAGTATATCGAATACCAAACTGTGCTTGCCAAACGTTGTCTATGTTTATTGCTTTTGTAAAGGAATCTTTTAAAAGAACTGTCTCACCATTCACAACCTGTGTTCCTAATCTGTAAGATGGTACTCCTTCAGCATCTATACTTGCAAGTGTCAAAGGCGTTGCATTATTAAATGAACCAGTGGTTGAGAGATAGCCTACACCCCATTTATTATTAATGAGATTACCAACATTTGCAATATCAAATCTAATTTGAATACTGTTTGGTTTTTTACCCAAGTTTATTTTAAGATCTTGAGCTAAAGTTAAATCGAATCTAGTTAGCCATGGGAAGAATCCTCCATTTCTTTCAGCATATTGGCCTCTTCTAGATTTTAGGTAATCATTGTTATCAATAAAAATATCAAGTGCCTTTTGTTGGTCTTCCGGGCTAAACGTTTTTCCACCAGCAGTTAATGGTGCAAACACTAAATCACTACCTTTGTTAGGTATAAAGATTAAGTCATTGTTTTGACCATCACCATTAAAGTCATTAGAATAATTATATGATAATGGACTACCTGAACTTGACACCATAGCTAAAGTCACATTCAAACCATCTCCATTACCACCCATATATTTAATTTTGTAACTTAACAAACCAACAATTCTGTGCTTTAAGTTTACATCACTTAATGATTCTTCAAGATAATTTTGGCCCGCTACAGTAGGCATATTTGCCTGTACTGTACTGCCTACGGATTGGATATCAAATGCCGTACCATAAGTATAGCCAATTAATCCACCCAATCCACCATTTGTGGCAACTTTTTCTAATTTTGCAGTAACACTATATGAATATCCTTTATCTGTATTTCTAAGGACAAAAACATTTGTTGTAGCACCATTTATGAATCTTGCAGGGTTAACAGCAGACCCTGAAAGACCTGAAGCTGGGAATCTATCTCTTTTATCAGCTCCTGCAAAAGTTGTAGAAGCTTCTTTAAGGTTAGCATCAATGTATCTCAAGGCATTTATGTTCTTATTGTATATACCTTCCAATGTGAATGATATTCCATGCGCAAATCGTTTATCAATCGCAAGACTAGATTTCCAAACAGTAGGATATTTTAAATCTTCTGATGATGCATTAATTACATATGCAGGAAGTTTTGTAATATCTGTTTCTGTAGGGATAAATCTTGTCGGATCAGTTGTAAAAGGGAAAGCAGTTGTATTGTTTTGTGTAATTACTGCTGTGTTTACACCATTATTACCTAATTGATTAGATACCAATACCTGAGGTATTCTAGATACAAAAATACCCGTACCACCTCGTAATTGAAGGTCTCTACTTCCAGTTAAATCATAATTGAATCCTAACCTTGGCGACAATAATATTGAAGCTTTAGGAAATTGAGATGTGTTGATTTTTAAATCATTTCCATTTTCATCTTTATAAGTTAAAGCGTTTACTACTGGATTAAAAAAGTCTGCTGCCGTTGAATTATCATAAGCAATATAATCAGCTCTCAAACCACCTGTTAATTTCAATCTATCACTTACTTGGAATTCATCTTGTACATAAGCTGCCCAGGTTGTTGTTTTTAAAACTTGAAGTGGGTCGGCACCACCTGGTAGAAGTGAATATCGTAAATTATATCTAGCCAACTCTACTGGAGATACTGTATTAGTAGGATCATTTTTAAATTGGAGTGCAGCTGTTTTAAAATCTTCTATTGATTTAAATACATATACTCCTTGAGATGAAGGGAAAAATACGTTATTAGAAGTAAAGTATTCAAAGGAAGCTCCGATTGTAAACTTATGTTTTCCAGCAAAATAATTAAAATTATCAGTTACATTAAGTGTAGAATAATTCAGTTGATTACTAGGAGTAAAAGGATCAAACCCAATCGATGTATATGTGCTTCCATCTTTTAAGATATCGATGGTTGGGAATAACGCAGTTCTATATTTTCTATCTTCGATTTGTTTATTATAGCCAACAATGATATTATTTGACATTTTGGAATTCAAAATTGAATTTAACTCAAGTGCAATTGAACGTGTATTATCCAAAATTATATACCCTGAATTCTCTGGTGAAATAGCCAAAGCACTATTTGTTCTATTACCATTTCCAGCTGTATTACTACTGTTACTATCACTAATTCTTTGTCCAGATTCTGAATTGTGATGAGAATATCTTAGAGATATTTTATTCTTATCATTTAGATTGTAATCTAATCTTATAAGCCCTTTATTACTAGTAACATCGTTATTGTATCCATCAAAAGCACCAATATCAAAGTTAAAGTTTGTTTTCATGAAGTTTGATAAATCGGTCATATCTGCTTCAGTCACCCTTGAAACGTTACCTGATGCACCTGGTTTGTTGATAGACCAAGTTAAAGCTGGGTTTGAACTTGTAAACCTTTCAGCACTTATAAAGTAAAATAATTTATTCTTAATTATTGCACCACCAATTCTTGCTCCAAAGGTTTGTTCGTTAACAGTAAATTTTGCTAAATCTTTTCCATCAGCTTTATTTCCTGTAAGTCTATTGTTTTTTGTAAATGAATAAACTGAGCCAGAAAACTCATTTGTACCAGATCTTGTAACAGCATTAATACCTGCACCTGCAAATCCTGATTGTCTGACATCAAAAGGGGTAATATTATATTGAACTTCTTCCAATGCATCAAAAGAAATTGCAGTTGTTCCTGTTCTCCCACCTGCTGATGCTGAAGAACCTAGACCAAATCCATTATTAAATACTGAACCATCCACTGTAAAACTACTAAATCTTGAATCTTGACCAGCAAATGAACCTCTGCCGTTACTATACACGTTATATTTTGTAACATCATTTATAGTTCTTCCTAAGTTAGGAATTGATGTTAAAGCTTCTTTACCAAATGTAACAGCTGCTCCGTTTCTATCTGAACTAAACAAATCATTTCTACCCGCAGAAACTACTATTTCATCCAATTGTGTGCTCTCTTCTTGTAGCTTTGCATTAAGATCTGCTGTCACACCAAGATTCAAGTAAACGTTTGGTATAACTGCAGTCTTGTAACCAATGTAGGATAGCGTTACTTCGTACGGACCACCTACTCTCATACCAATTAAATTAAATCGTCCATCAGATGAAGTTACCGTTCCATACTGTGTTCCTGAAGGTGTATGCACCGCCATGACAGTTGCACCAATTAATTCTGTTCCACTTTCATCTGTAATTTTACCAGACATACTACTGGTCGTCACCTGTGCTTGAACACCCAGTCCTAGCAACAAGAATAAAAAAATGTGTAAAAATTTCGTTTTCATGAATTAAAATTTTGTGTTTTTGTGATTTTCTTAATCATATTTCGATTACTTTAAGGTGCAAACTCTCCGTTTTCTTTACATGTTTAAGTCGTCACGGTTGATAAATGATTGGTTTGGTTTAAAAATCAGCGCAAAACTACGCATCAAATATTAAAATAATGTTAAATTTTATATATATATTTTAGATATTTATTAACAGTTTTGTCCACATTCTATTTTTTACCTACTTTTATGTCTTTAATAACCAAAATTTGTAAGCATGAAAAAGTTTTTTACATTATTGATGATTGTTTTATCCGTCTCTTTTGCTTCTTATGGGCAAATAGTTTTGACAGAAATATCTTACAATCCGCCAGAAAGTGGTACCGATTCTCTAGAATATATTGAAATTTTAAATGCTGGAACAACAAATGTTAATTTAAAAGACTATAAATTTACGAAAGGCGTAGATTTTACTTTTCCAGATACGGTATTAAATAGTGGTAAATATTATTTAGTTGTTAAACATGCAAGGGCTTTTAGGTTAGTTTATGGTATTGAAGCTTCAGAATGGAGCCCTTTAAACCCGCTTTCTACTACAAATACATTAAGTAATAGTGGTGAGATTATTGAACTAGCAGATGTAGCAGGCAATGTTTTACTCTCTTTCAAATATGACAAATTAGTTCCTTGGCCTACTTTTGCTGACGGTACTGATGGTGCAGGTGGATCTATAGAACTATGTGATCTTGCAGCTGATCCATCTAAAGGTGAGAGTTGGAAAGTTTCTCAAAATGACTTAGGATTTGTACTCAATGGCAAACAAGTCTTGGGTACGCCAGGTTTTGTCAATTCTATAACAGATTGTACAGGAGATCCAGTAGATCCATTTCCGTTACGTACTATTGCTAGCGTAACATCGGTAAATGCAGAAGGTGCGACCGATTCACTTGATGTGAGTTGTACTTTAAAAGGAGTTGTTTATGGTGTCAATTTACGTCCTACTGGTCTGCAGTTTACCATTATTGACAATCAAAATAATGGTATTGGTGCCTTTGTAAATGCTGGGAATTTTAATTATACAGTTAAAGAAGGTGATGAAGTAGAAATAAAAGGTACGATTGACCAGTTTAATGGCTTTACCCAAATGACGTTGGCTGATGTTAAAAAAATATCAGAGAATAATACTTTGGTTCAACCTAAAATTGTAACAGAATTTTTGGAAGAAGATGAATCAAGTCTAGTAATGTTAGGTTATGTAACTTTTCAAGATCCTTCTCAGTGGACAGGTATGAATTCAGGATTTAATGTTACCATGATAGATGGAAATAACCAGCAATTTACGGTAAGAATCGATAACGATGTAGATGCATATGCTGCTCCTTTCCCTGGAGTCAATACTTATTTTGTAACAGGTTTGTTAGGTCAGTTTGACTCTGAATCTCCTTATAACGAAGGTTATCAATTGTTGCCGAGATATTTAGTTGATTTTGATCCTGCGGGTTCTACGCAAAATGTCTTGGATGCAAATATGACGTTGTCTCCAAATCCAGTAAATAATATCGTGACTATCAAGACTGACGCTCAACCAGAAAGCATCATCCTTTATAATACCCAAGGTCAACAATTGTCAGTGATTCAAAATACCTTAGAAGTTGATATGTCTGCTTTTGCAGCAGGCGTTTACTTTATCAAAGCAGTAAAAGCTGATAAATCATCGACTGTTAGAATCATCAAAATGTAGTCTAAACGATTAATTAAAACATTTTAATCCATAAAAATAGTGGTTTGGTAGATTGCCATGCCACTATTTGTATTAATTGTATACTTTTGAACAAAATTTTTTAAGCCATTAATAATTTATTGTATGAACAGATTTTTCTTTACGTTTTTATTGGGTTTTGCAACACTAAGTTCGAATGCACAACTCAATAAAATTGAATTTCAAGAATTTACCTTGGATAATGGATTGCATGTCATCCTTCACCAAGATAAAAGCACACCTATTGTGGCGGTTTCCGTCATGTATCACGTAGGATCAAAAAACGAAAACCCTGAAAAAACAGGTTTCGCTCACTTTTTTGAACACCTTTTATTTGAAGGTTCCGAAAACATTGGCAGAGGCGAGTATGACAAGTATATCGAAAAAGCAGGTGGCACATTGAATGCAAACACTTCTATGGATCGTACTTATTACTTCGAGATTTTACCGTCAAACCAATTAGAACTTGGTCTATGGTTAGAGTCAGAAAGAATGCTTCATGCTAAAGTAGAAAACGTGGGTATCGAGACACAAAGACAAGTAGTAAAAGAAGAAAGACGTCAACGTATCGATAATCAACCTTATGGATCATTTTTAGAGCAGACGATGATGCGTGCTTACAAAGTACACCCATACAGATGGCCTGTGATCGGGTCGATGGCCCACTTAGATGCAGCAGAAGAGAAGGATTATAAAAACTTTTATGCTGACTTTTATGTACCAAATAATGCCATCGTTTCTATAGCGGGAGACATTGATTATGAAAGTGCTAAAGCTTTGGTTACCAAATATTTTGCTTCTATTCCTAAAGGCAAAAAACCAGTGTACAGACCGACCGTGGTTGAGCCTGCACTAGGTGGAGAAGTGAGAGATACTTTTTATGACAATATCCAATTGCCAGGTGTGATCATGGCGTACAGAATACCTGCAGCAGGTACACCAGACTATTATGCTGTGTCTATGTTAGGTACATTATTGTCTCAAGGTGAGTCTTCTAGATTGCAAAAAGCACTGGTAGATGAGCAGCAAAAAGCTGTAGCAGTAGGTAATTTTCCATTAGATCTAGAAGATCCAGGTGTATCTATCGCTTATGGTATATGCAGTATGGGTACGGATGTATTGGATGCTGAAAAGTCCATTACAGCAGAGATAGACAGAATCAAAACAGAAACCATTTCGGATGATGAGTTCCAGAAATTGAGAAATCAAGTAGAAAATGACTTTGTTTCTTCCAATTCAAGGGTTGCAGGTATAGCAGAGAGTTTGGCAAATTACAAAATGTATTTTGGCGATGCTAATTTGATCAATACAGAGTTACAGCGTTACCTTGCTGTGACAAAAGAAGACATCAAAAAAGTAGCAAATAAATACTACGGCAAAGATAATAGGGTAGTCCTACACTACTTGCCTAAACCTGTGAATCCATAATCATTAATCCAATTTAAAGCAAATTCTAAAAGATAATATAGAATGAAGAAATTAGTAATAGCGTTAAGCACCATATTTTTATTCAGTCAATGTGCCAAAAAAGCAACAGAAACGGTCAGTGCACCAGCTGTTGACAAATCTTGGAGGAAAATGGCACCTGCGCCTGCACCTGCTAGAGACATTGCCATAGGAGATTATACCGCATTTGACTTAGCAAATGGTTTGAAAGTCATCGTGGTGGAAAACCACAAATTGCCTAGAGTATCTTATCAGTTGTCATTTAATAATGATGCGCTTATAGAAGGTGATAAGGCAGGATACACGTCTTTTGCAGGTGATCTAATCAGTAAAGGTACGACCACAAGAACAAAAGCTCAAATAGATGAGACCATCGATTATATCGGTGCTAGCATGAGTACTTCTGCAAGTGGCATCTTCGCAAGTTCACTCAAAAAACATACAGGTAAATTGCTTGATGTCATGACAGATGTACTTTACAATCCTGTGTATCCACAAGATGAGTTTGAGAAAATACGCAAACGTACAGCTTCAAACCTTGCGACCACCAAAACAAGTCCTGAAGCAATAGCAGGTAATATTAAGAGTATTGTAAATTATGGTCCGAATCACCCTTATGGTGAAGTGCAAACAGAAGAGTCTATCAAAAATATCTCTGTAGATGATTGTAAAAAGTATATCAATACTTACTTCAAACCAAACAATGCCTATCTTGTAATCGTAGGGGACATTACGCCTGCTGAAGCTAAGATGCAAGCAGAGAAGTACTTTAGCAGTTGGAAACGTGGTGACGTTCCTGCTTTCAAATATCCTACACCAGTGGCTCCTACAGGAAGACAAGTGGCTTTTGGTAATAAAGATGGTGCTGTACAATCAGTGATCAATATTTCTTACCCAATAGATATGAAACCAGGAAGTGCTGATGCTATTAAATCAAGCGTGATGAATTCAATCCTTGGTGGTGGTATTTTTTCTGGACGTCTTATGCAGAATCTTAGAGAGAAAAAAGCATATACTTATGGCGCTAGATCTAACATCGCTAATGATAAATTGATAGGTAACTTCAATGCTTTTGCAAGTGTGAGAAATGAAGTTACAGATAGTTCAGTGACAGAGTTTATCTATGAATTAGAAAGAATTGTCAATGAACCTGTAAGTGTAGAAGATCTTAATTTGTCTAAAAGTAGTTTGAATGGTAACTTCGGTCGTTCATTGGAGTCACCGCAGACGATTGCAAATTTTGCTTTGAATACATTCAGATACAATCTACCAAAAGATTATTACAACAATTATTTGAAAAATCTTGACGCTGTTTCTGTGACGGATGTTCAAGATATGGCGAGAAAATACATCAGACCTTCTAATTGTAATATCATCGTAGTGGGTAATAAAGACAACGTAGCCGACAAATTAAAGAAATTTGACAGTGATGGCAAGTTGGATTTTTATGATGCATTCGGTAAGAAGTTAGAAGAAGCAAAAATAGAAATGGATCCTAAGCTTACCGCTGCAGAAGTAATAAATGATTATATAGATGCATTGGGTGGAAAGGCAAAATTGAATGGTGTAAAAAGTATGTACACTGCGATGAAAACGAATGTTATGGGCCAGGATGCAACGTTAGAAACCTATCAAATGGCTCCAGATAAATTTGCCATGAAGGTGAATATGATGGGTATGACCGTGCAAGAACAAAAATATGACGGTACCAAAGGACTTAACGCTCAGATGGGTCAAAAGAAAGTGATCACAGAAGGCGAAGAACTTGAAGAAATGAAAGCGCAAGCAAAGATGTTTGAGCAATTGATGTATTCAGATGCAGGTTACAAACTTGAGATTAAAGGTATAGAAAATGTAGAAGGTGCCAATTGTTATAAAGTGATCGTTACTACTCCGAAAGGTGATGTAACCACAGAATTTTATGACATCAAAACCAACCTACTAACAAGATCTGTAAAAACAGCTGGTGAAGGTGAAAAAATGGCAACCATCACCAATGACTTTAAAGATTATAAGGCTGTAGAAGGTGTGTTAGTGCCACATGCTATCACAATTTCAGGTGCTATGCCAGTACCAATGGTACTAGAAGCAACCACTATCGAAATCAATAAGACGGTAGCCGCTGACGTATTTAAAGTAGAATAAGTATTTAGAAATACTAATATTGTAGGAGCCCACAACTAAGTGTAAAATCTAAGTTGTGGGCTTTTTTTATTATTATTTATTGGCAATTGTAATTTCTATCTTTTGCAAATTGGTATTAATAAATATCTATCAGGTATCGTATTCTATAGGTTGGCTGTGGATTATGGATGATAGAAACGGTTTCGCTTAAACCTATTACATTTGTCACTAATTTTGATACCTATGAATTTAGATTTTGTGTTAAAATTGTTTGGATGATCATTTGAAATTTTTATACCTTTGATCGGTTTTATGATTGACTAAATTAATAATTCGTCCAGGACTATCTAGGTGAAAGTGAATTATGTTAAATTATCAAGCTACTTTTTTAACTTTATTAAATGGCTTTCCATAAATTAAGTACACTTAAACTTTAATTGCAATTCAATTACACTATCAAATATTGAAAAAATGAAACTTATCAGCACTTTTATTATCGTTATGATTTTGGCAAATTTTTGCTTGGCCCAAGACATCATTACTAAAACAGATGGTGCAAAAGTATTGTGTACCATTACAAAAGAAGATTCGTTAAATTACTACATTCTCACCAGAATAAAAGGTAAAGATATAAACACATTTATTCCTAAAGTAAAAGTGCAGGAAGCCTATTACGGTTCTCCATCTACTCAAAAGTTAATAAATGCCAAAGATATTATAGAAATACATGAAGCAGGAAATGTATCATCTTCTGGAATAAATTTAACTAAAAACGAACTTAAATCTTTGTTGGCAACGTATCCACCAGCTTTGGAGAAATATACTCAAGGTCAAGGGATAGCTGCCTTATCAAATGGTTTTGGTGCTGTGGGTGGTTTTCTAGTGGGCTATGAGCTAGGAGGACAAATCAGTGGTGGAGAATTTAATTCCACTAGATTTGCCGTAGGTGGCGGACTAACCATCTTAGGTATTATTATGGGCGCTAATGCCAATAGATCCAAAAAGAAGGCCATAGAAATTTACAATGATGCACATAAAAACAAGAAAGGTATGGGGCATTATGAAAAACCAAAAGTTTCTTTTAGTCCCAGTGGTTTAGTTGTAAATTTTTGAGCCCTAAAATGCAAGCGCATATTCCATGTCAATTTAGAAAATAAAATTATGTCAGTAAGCATTCCTACCTTTTCACCACTTTAAAAGCCATATTGCGACCGTGACCTTGCATGATGGCTAGATTGATCCATGACAATGCAAACTTCTCTAATAATTCAACTTTATCTGATTTGCCAAAGTCTATACAAGATCCAAACCCACAGTCTAATGCCAATTGCAAGGCTATTTCTTTGGCTTTAGGGCTATCTCCTGCCATAAACATGTCAATAGCTTCACCATTATAAATAGGATCTAGCATATTCTCAAAACCTGTGGTATTAAAACATTTTACGACTTCAGCGTCAGTTTTGTCTGCAATTGCGTGATAAACAGTTTTATATGGTTCGGGACCTTTCATTACCGAATTAGTAGCATCGATAATTATTTTGCCTGAAACATCTCCCATTTGTTCCAATATTTCAAAAATAGCGGTTGGTGGTGTTGCTATCATTACGACATCTGACTTTGTTACCGCTTCATGTATAGAAAAAGCAAATGTATGATCATTTTTCAAAAGGTTTTGTCCTTTGAAATTGTTTTCATCTTGCACACCCAAATATATATTGTATCCTTTTTTTGACCAATTGGTGGCTAGTGCACCACCTACATTGCCAGTACCGATTATTGCTATGTTCATCATCTTATTTATTAAGTGGTTTTAAGTCGTAAATTTCTCTGATTTCCATAAATTCTTTTTCCATTTGTAAGCCAAGATCAATGAGCTTACCCGTACGCACATCAAATACCCAACCGTGGATGGTTGGAAATCCTGTTTTATACCAACTTCTTTGCACATGGTCGATTTTTATGATATTCATGCATTGCTCACGGACATTCAGTTCGACCAATCGGTCGAATAATTGTTGTTGATCCGTAATGCCTTCTAATTCAGCTTTATGCAACCGTCTTACATCTCTCAATGTTTGTAACCAGCTATTGAGTTGGCCTAAATCAGATGGGTGCAAGGCTGCTTTCACACCTCCACATTCATAATGTCCACAGATGATGATATGCTTTACCTTGAGATGTTCTACAGCATATTGAACCACTGAAGTCACATTATTGTCTGTGGGAATAACTTGATTGGCAATATTGCGATGTATAAAAACTTGTCCTGGTTCCACACCCATCAAATCTTCCGCGGTAACTCTACTATCCGAACATCCGATATAAAGATATTCAGGAGACTGACCTTTAGAAAGATTTGTAAAGTAATCTGGGTCTTTAGACAATTTTTCAGCTACCCATTTTTCATTATTTTTAAAAATCTGTTCGAAATTCATGAAAGTAAATTTTAAATTATTTTGATGCAAATTTTGAAATTATAATACCTACGACGGCTACCATGTAAAATTGTCCCACCATGCCAAAAAAAGCCGTTACTAATCTACTCATATCAGTGGTAGGGTAAATCTCACCAAAACCAATGCTAGTAAGGGTTATAAAACTAAAGTAAGACAGTTCATTGTAGTTAAGCGCCATATTGTTTTCGGTAATACCGTGAAATGAATGAGGGTAATAAATTTCGATAATTAAATAGGTAAAAAGTGCCACCATACTCAGTAGCAGATATCCACAAAACGAACCAATAATAACATTTATTCTCACTTCTTTTGTCATGGAGATTTGATACATCACTACTGCGAAAATAAATAGATAAAATATCATAAAAAAAATAGTAAGCGTTTTTAAAAACCAAGCAGTATTTATCAACATTATAAACCCAAATGGCATTAATATACTGATAGTACTTAGAATATTTCGCAGCGTATTAATATTTCTGTTATGATCTATGAAAATTCCAAAGCAGGCAATGGAAATCAGAATCATGTTAAAAGGCCAAACATATTTTAAATAAAATTCGTTATCTGGAAAAAATATTTTATCAAAAATCAATAGGAATAAGGCTATAAGTAAAAACTCATAACGATATGTGGATAACCTTACATGAAATGCCTTCTTACTCATTTAAAACAAATATCCATTTTTAGCTATTATTTTAGAGGGTATAGTTTCACCCAACATTTCTCTTAGATCCCTTTCTATTGTATTGCAAAGAGCAGTCATCGGTATATCTGATATCTGGTTTTCGAATGGATTTTCATTTATTTCGCCCACTTTATTCATCACTGCAAATACAAAAGTAATAACAAAACTGATAGGAATTACTAAATATGAAATATTCGTTTTACTAAAATCTCCTATTAAACAAAAGGGTAACACAAAGATAAAAACATATAGAAATAGTTTGGTAAAATACTGATAATTCATGGGTAGGGGTGTATTTTTTATCCTTTCGCACCCTCCTTGATAATTGGCTAAAGCAAGTAACTGGCCTTCCATTTGGAAACTATCAAAACCACCTAATATTCCAGTCGACATGGCTTCGTATATTTTTTTGCCTGACAAAAGATGCAAATAATTTGGTTTCTAAATGCTATAAATATAGCCAAAGCAGAACCCAAAATACTCACTATCGAAAAGGGCAAGGAAGCTTCTAAAACCTGAAATATGTGTAATGTATAGATTACAACGGAGACAAAAAGAGATGAGAAAACTTCATAACGAATGTTCCAGAATACTTTCCTTACATCAAAATTTCTTTTTACAATCATGGCTTGATTTTATTTTTTTAACTGATAACTTATGCCGAATGTTAGGATTTTATCTACTTCTTTGACCTTTTGGGCGACCACTTGTTCATAATTATACAAGTATTCAAATTGTATATGCAGACCATTCCAAACAGCTATTTCTGCACCACAATCCATTTGTATTCTGTGGTTAGCTACTTTGTCAAATGCTGGTTGCCAGTTTCCATTGTAGAAAACTTTCATCTTCCTTCCTAATAGATAATGTAAGCCAGAAAAATATGCTGTACTGCGCCACACCGAAATATGGTTGCGTCCATCGTAATGATTCTCATTAAAGTTATTGGTTTTAAATTTAGTGTCTTCTTCAACTATTGCAAATGAAATTTTTATATTGCTATTACTTTTTTGATAGATTTGATAAGTGCCGCCAACTCCAGCAAACCATCTGTAAGTTATCTGTCTTCTGAAATTAGACTGGCAAAAAATCATAATAAAAGGGTAATAAGTATTAGACGGTCGGTAATATAGAAAATTACGACTGTACAAATCATGATCTACTTTTTTATACCCAAATTCTTGGTAGAGATTGTTGGATTGGCTTTTGAATACCAAACTTTTTTTACCATTACTTACCAACTCCATCCTGTTTCTAATGGAAAATAAAGTCACATTGCCTTCTTGCCATGCGCCTGTTGTACCTACCCTAAACTGATAACGAGCAGTATCACTTTCATTTAATTGTGAAAAAGCAATGCCCCTAGTAAGAAGCATTGCCATAAAGATCATTAAGTGACTACTTTTCATTGGATAATAAACCAATTTTATTGCCTTCACTATCTATGATAATAGCAGAAAAACCGAATTTGCCAAGATCAATAAACGGGATAATGACTTTACCACCTGCATTATTTACTTGCATAACTGCCTCTGATAATTTTCCAAAAGCATTCAAATAGATAATAGGTCCGTCAGTAGTCGGTTTCAAATCATCTCTAACTACTATTGAGCCACCAACAGCTTCACCAGTGTTAAATGGTACGTTAAACAAAATCAATTCCCCGTTTCCAAAAGTTCCTTTACGGACATTTCCATTTAATACAGTTGTATAAAATTGAAATGCTCTTTCTAAATCTATAGCTGGTATTTCAAACCAATTAATTGCATGCATCATCTGATATTTTATATTATTTATTTAATGATTTTATCACAAGTTCCGCCGCAGCGGCACCCGAATTTTGTTGCTGTCCAGTAATCAAATTTCCATCTTGAATGGCATAAGCACTAAAAGGTGCGGCAACTTTGAAAGTTGTTTCAGCAATTTTTTTAGCTTCATCTTCAATACGATATGGTTGGATTTTCATCCCTACGGCTTGATCAGCAAATTCTTCTTCTGCGTCTGCAAAGCCTGTCCAGGTCTTTCCTTTTACCAATAGTTCGCCATTAGATTTTTTTGCTTCTAATAATAATGTAGTGGAATGGCAGACCGCAGCAGTTGGTTTGCCTGATTCGTAAAAGGAGACAAATAATTGTTCCAAAGCTTTATTTCCTCTGAAAGTATACATTGGTCCTTGTCCACCCACTAAGAAAATAGCATCATAGTTATTGACATCAACATCAGCAATCTTTTTGGTGTTTTCTAGCATCTTATTGAATGATTCTTGTTGTAAATACCCCAAAGAAATCACATCGTGCGCAGAATATCCGCTTGCATCAGTTGGATTAGAATACCCATCCATTTCTAGTTTTCCACCTTCTGTAGAAACCAAATCTACTTCGTAACCAGCTTCTTGAAAAACTCTCAAAGGGTGTGTTAATTCAGCCATCCAAAAACCGATGGGCCATCCTGTTTCCTTTGATACACTTGGTGAACTAGCCACCATTAAAATTTTACCTTTTGTAGGTGCTCCATGAAAATGTACATAATTGTTTACTTCTGTGATCATTTGATTAGATTTAAAAATGTGTGATTTATATGTTGATTTTATGTGGTAAAATGGATAATTGAAATCCTTAAATATGCCATGACATAAAATGAAATTATCTTATTTTATTTAAATTTGATAATGCAAATATCATATACTATACCTACCTTTGGCAATAGTTTAACCAAATGGTGTGATACATACTTTTGGGAAAGTATCAATGATTTCAACACTTTCGCATTATGCCTGACTTCCAATATAATGGTAAAATCTATTACAATCCTGTTCAGTTAGTGATGGAACAGATAGGAGGCACATGGAAAGCACCTATTTTATGGAGATTAAAAGACCAAACCTTACGTTATGGCGAACTCCGCAAAGATATACCCCATATCTCTGATAAAATGCTAACGACGCAACTAAGGGAATTGGAACGTGATGGTTACGTTCACCGAGAAGTTTTTGCAGTGGTCCCACCAAAAACTGAATACAGTCTAACCGATCAAGGGAAAGATATGATAGGTTTGATCACCACGATTAGGAATTATGGCCTTAAAATGATGGAAGAGAAAGGACTGAAATAACTTTGTTAGCATTGTTTGTCTGAACTGGATGCCAAGTATTCTACTCTCCCAACGGTTAAGCTTTTTTAAGGTATTAATTACTCTTTTGGTTAGGGATATTAATCTTCATGATGTCTCCCTTAAGCTTTTTGTCAGGACGTTAAGGTTTCATGACTACTCCATTAGGCTTTTTGTCGGGAATTTATGTCTTCACGACTTCTATGCTAAGCTTTTTGTTG
Source organism: Saprospiraceae bacterium (assembly GCA_035299145.1). GTDB lineage: Bacteria > Bacteroidota > Bacteroidia > Chitinophagales > Saprospiraceae > OLB9. The sequence continues at coordinate 180,476 of DATGWZ010000010.1, read as the reverse complement.
GGACGTTAAGGCTTTGGGACTACTTGGTTAAGCTTTTTGTGCAGTCGTTAACACTTCATAACTACTCCATTAAGCTTAATGACAAGTCGCCAAGGCTTTGTGACCATTCATTAAGAATTAGTGAGAAGTCGTAAAGGCTTCCTGACTATCTCTTTAAGCTTAGGGACAAGTCAAAAAGGCATCAAGACTATACATGAATGCTTAGCGTTAAGTCATTAAGGCTTCATGATGATTCCTTTAAGCTTTTTGGTTACTTGCCAAGGCTTAATGCTTAGTCATGAATCTATAGAGTTAAGTCATTAAGTCTTTTTGCCCACTCCTTTAAGCTTTTTGGGTCGTCGATAATCCTTATTTATAAGTAATTATCTCTTCATCAAAGGTGTGTTAAGCTTCACGGAGTACTTTATTACCTTAATCGTTATTGATTTAGTATAAATCGATATTAGAATAGTCTATATCGTTATTAAAAGAGTTTAAATCGATATTAATATTTTCTATATCGATATCGATTGAGAGAATATTAATATTAAAAGAGAAAAAATCGATATTGATTTATACGATATCAATTTGGATAAAGTATCATCAATATCAATAAAGTCTACATCAATATCGAAATATAGTAAATGGATATTGATTTAGTATACATCGATATTAAAATAGTCTGTATCCATATGCAGCAAGTGAAAATGGATATGGATTTAGTCTGTGAGAATGTGGTGATAGAAAAAGTAAGAAAATTTCGAATTAATACAACATCCTTTTTGATGTTGAAGTTTCTAAATTGTTTTTTAGGAATAGTTTGGTGGAATTGGGAAGTAATTGCAAATGTGTTTTATATTTGTGGGAGGAAATACGACAAACTCGTTATTGGTAAAAGATTCCTTTTTTAATACCCAATGGGTGTTTTGTTGAGTTTTAAAATAAATAATCTAAAAAAGGAATTTCCTAAAACATGAATTTAAACTTACAGGCAGGAATGGTTCTCGGGGTGGTCCAATTGGCCGTAATAATTTTAATATTGGGTGTATCCATACCAATATCATTTTATTTAGCAAGGATTTTTAAAAAATCTCACAATCAAGGTATTAATCAAAAAAAGTATAAAAGTATTTTTACTATGTTACGATTTGGTCTATTTTACTTTTTTGTAGTGTTGATTCTAATATATTTACTTTTTCAAATTGATTCAGGACCAACTTAGGTGTGATAATAATAAAAGTATCAAATGGGGATCAAGCATTTGACAAAATATTTATTCTTAATTAGTGTTTTAAATCAAATAAATAAATAATGTTATCAAAAAATGAAGCAATAGATATTTTAGAAGATTTTTTTCATCATAGATATAATATTGATCCGATCTACAATAAAATAATAAAAGCACATGTATTAACAATAAGTGAATTTGAATACTGCTGGGTTATACATCAGTGTAATGAAAATGAACGAAATTTAAAAACAAGAGAAGGACACATTGGTGGTGGGACTTATTTTATTGATAAAGAAACTGGAAAAATTTATGCAATAGGAAGCGGACGCAATGATTGGGAAGAAAATTTTATAAATTTTAAGCAAGGCCAACTATCATCAATAAATTGGAAGGAAGAAATAAATTATTATGTTAAATGCCAAGTGATCAATGATTTTAAGTTCTTTTTCCAAGAAATAAAACTATCATGTAAATTTGATGAGAAGGATGATGCAATTCATAAATATTTTAATGCAAATGGCTACTTATCACAATCTAATTATCCTCCATCCATCATAAACAAACAATTTGAATATGAACATGGTGAATTAAAACTTTTAATGAATGAGCGACAGTTATCAGAAGAAATTCAGATTATTTATTTAGATTTTGAAGGTGGGTTTAATAATTATTCAAAAATGATGTGGGAATTGAAAAAGTTCACTAGGGTGCATAAAGTAAAAGAAGTGGGTAATAATTGGATTTCTGTTTTTGAAAAAGATTACAAGAAACCTTTCAAAGAATGGTCATTAAGACTAAATATGGAAATAACAAAAACAATATAGCCAATTATCAATAAATACAAATTAATAATTTTATTAATAAACCAAACATATCTTGAAAACCATCATTCACATCATCATTATTTTCATCCTTACCTTACTAACACAAATAGGTGGGATCGTATGGATCCTAAACTTTGGGTTATTTAGGTTTCGGAACCAAAATGTTTCGAGATGGACAAAACTTGGTGGCTTTTTTGTTTTATATTTAGCAACTTCATTTTTTGTTGTTCCACAGCTTGCAAAGTTGGGTGGTAGAGTTGCTTTACCAGTATTCAAATCTGGAAATCTAATACCACATAATTATTTAACTCCGATTTTAAATAGACATTACGTAAAACCATCACTTAAATCCCAATTGACCAATATTGCAGACAGCATTAATGCTGATAACAATCAATTAAAGCTTTCATATTTGGATTCAAATTTTCCTTTTATAGATGGGTTTCCTTTGTTGCCACATTTGAGTCATAAAGATGGCCGGAAAGTGGATTTGTCCTTGTATTACACTAAAGATAAGAGAGCCGGAAATCTAAAACCAGCAAATTCGGGCTATGGCAAATTTGTAGAACCGACTTCATCAGAACAGAATCAAACTGAAGCATGTATATCAAAGGGATATTGGTATTATGATTATTCTAAATTATTGACCTTTGGCAGCAGAGACGATTTGGAATTTGATCTTGAAAACACAAAACAACTTATCGAATATATCCTACAAGACAGCATCACACAAAAAGTATTCATTGAACCACATTTAAAGAGAAGAATGAATCTCATGAATCCTAAAATCAAGTTTCAAGGTTGTCATTCTGTAAGACATGATGATCATATCCATTATCAGATTAATTGAAAATATTTTTTTTCGTTGTGTTTGGGGCATCAAATAATTTTAGAAATAAAGAATTATGTTATTGTTTCGTCCCATAGGGCACGAGATTTCATCAATGCTAAATATTGGTATAGATATGTTATCTCTAACGGATTATATGCCACCCATAATATAATAAACTAATGTTTAAGGAATTTTCATTTCTGTATTATATTTGTATTCATAATTTCCAACATCTTAATTCCTTTACACCAAAAATTATTTAATACTAATGGACCAAAACAACAAACCTAAATCAAATGGTCAAGATGCCACACTTTTTGAGCAAACGTATTTTCATGGCACAAAAGCAAATCTAAAATTGGGTGATCTCATAGAAGTGGGTTACAACTCAAATTATGGACAAAATAAAAATGCAAAATATATATTTCTGACTGCGACTTTGGATGCTGCGATTTGGGGCGCTGAATTGGCAGTAGGTGATGGACGAGAGAGAATTTATCTAGTAGAACCTTTGGGCAAGATAGAAAATGATCCTGATTTGACAGACAAAAAGTTTCCAGGAAATCCAACTATGTCTTATCGGTCTATAGAGCCATTTAGAGTCGTGGGCGAAGTGAGCTTATGGCAAAGTCATCCCGCCGAACAAGTGAAAGTGATGAAAGATCATCTAGAAAAATTAAAGGAGCAAGGTATTGATTCACTCAATGATGAATAACATAAATAAATAATATTACGATGGCTAAGGGAGTTAAACCTAAAAAATCGGAAATTATAAATGGAGATACCATTAAATATCACGCAAATGGAGAAACTATTTGGTCAAAAGGCCAAGTGGTCAATGGTCTTCCTGATGGTTATTGGGAATGGTTCAGGATCGACGACACTAAAAAACGTTCAGGATATTTTGACTTAGGGATATCGATAGGAGAATGGACAACCTATGATGCAGCTGGAAAAGTCTACAAAGTAACAAAGAAATGAAGATAGACAATGAGATGGATTTTACCCCATAATAATATTACCCTTTATGGCTTTTGCGAGCATAAATCTAAACTTCTTAACCAAAATTTATATTAAAATCTTAAATACTGACGGAAAAAGGAATACTTTGCATCGTTTTTAAGAGGAAATCATAACCATTTTAATTCGCAAAATTTTCTAAATCAATTGGAAAATGAAACTGATCACTTGGAATTGTAATATGGCTTTCAGAAAAAAAGCTCGCTATGTTTTGCATCAAAAACCAGATATAGTCATCGTTCCTGAATGTGAATGTCCAGCAAAACTAATTTTTGATGATGAAAAATTAATGCCTAAAGACATCGTTTGGCACGGGAAAAATCTAAATAAAGGAATTGGTGTGTTTTCATATAGTGATTATCGATTTAAAATGTTGGAATGTCATAACACTGACTTCAAAAACATATTGCCCATTTTAGTGACCGGAGGGAAAGTTGATTTTATTTTATTTGCTATATGGGCAAATAATCCTGAAGATAAAGATGGTCATTATGTCACACAAATTTGGAAAGCAGTCCATTATTATGAAAATCTATTAGCAACAAATAAAGCTATTTTGGTAGGAGATTTTAATAGTAATACCATTTGGGATAGACCTAGGAGAGAAGGAAATCACTCAAGACTTGTCGAAAAATTGGAAGCTTATCAAATTTTTAGTACCTACCATTATTTTCATCAGCAGCAGCAAGGTAAGGAAAATCATCCTACTTTGTTTTTGTACCGTCATCAAAATAAGCCATACCATATGGATTATTGTTTTGCTTCACATTATTTCGTAGAAAAACTTAAACATGTTGAAATCGGTAGTTTTGAAGATTGGACTACATATAGTGACCATTGTCCTTTGACGGTTGAGTTTAACTTATAACTTAGAATGTAAAACTTACCATCAAAATAGGTTTCTAGGTTCGATTAAGAAAATGTTACTTTGCTCTATCGATATTCGAATATACTATGTCAAAATTAATCTTAATTTAATATGGTTTTACCTAGACTGTAGGAAATACACCATATCTATGCGTTTATTTTCACAAAATAGAGCCTAAAGTTATAGTTATCGTTGTAACATTGTATATTTGTTATTATATGATTTGTGGAACACGACTTTTGCGCTCAATATTATAGATAATCTTATGGAGGTATTTTTAATTATTGCACTTTTTGTACTTGTTGCTACAGCATTGATGGATATTGTGGTAGGTGTCGGTAATGATGCAGTAAATTTTCTCAACTCTGCTATTGGTAGTAAAGTAGCAAGTTTTAAGACCATCATGTGGATAGCTTCTGCGGGTATCTTGGTGGGTGGGCTTTCGTCTGCAGGTATGATGGAAATAGCTCGCGAAGGCATATTTAATCCAGAATATTTTACTTTAAATGATGTCATTGTTATCTTTTTGGCAGTCATGCTAACAGATATATTGTTGCTAGATGCTTTTAATACACTTGGTCTTCCCACTTCTACGACGGTTTCCATCATATTTGAGTTGTTAGGTGCTTCTTTGATAGTAGCATCTTATAAAATACTGACGAATGATCAGCCAATGAATTGGCTCTTTAATATTAATGATCATGCTAGTGGTATTGTGGGTTATATTAATTGGTCGAAAACAAACACCATTATTTCGAGTATATTTTTGTCTGTGATTTTATCATTTACACTAGGTGTTTTGGTGATGTTTCTCTCTCGAGTATTATTTGGTTTTCGTTTTAGCTCCAGGAAAAAGTACGCCACCATCATTTGGGCGTCCATTGCAATGTTAGCTTTGACCTATTTTTTGGTTTATAAAGGACTTAAATCTACCTACTCTACAGAACAACTGTTGAGTCAAGAACTTATTGATTTTAAGAAGTCTTTTGATCCTAACACGACAGATACACTTTTGCTAAGCGATACGGAAGTTTTTAACAAAGGCAAGGAAAATGAAATGGTTTTTGTCAAGAAAGTAGCAAGCAAAGGCGAATACGAAGGACAAGAAGTCTATGAAATATTTTTTGGAAATAAAGATATCAAAGCATTTACAGATTATATAAAAAGTCACCTTGCTATTAGTTTATTGATCGTTTTTGTGTTTTGGCTTTTTGCTTTTTGGGTGCTAGAATATTTTAAGATAAATGCACTCAAAGTAGTCGTAATGGTAGGTACATTCAGTCTAGCGATGGCATTTGCTGGTAATGACTTAGTCAATTTTATTGGGGTACCGCTCGCAGGATGGCAATCGTATGAACTTTTTCAACATGCTTCTTCAATCCCCGGTTCAAACCTAACTTCTGATACTTTTCTGATGACAGGACTTACTTTTCCTATTCAGACGCCATACTTGTATCTTTTTATAGCAAGTATTATCATGATTTTAACACTTTGGTTTTCAAAAAAAGCAAGGACCGTTACAGAGACAGAAGTTAGCCTTGGTTCGCAAGAAGAAATAGAAGAGAAGTTCAGTTCGAATGCATTTTCGAGATGGATCGTAAAGACTAGCTTAAAAGCCAATAAAGCAGCCAATGAGTGGTTGCCTGATAAATATGTGGATAAGCTAAATGAAAAATTTGCCCCTTTAGACTTGGATGAGGTAGTAGATAAACCTGCCTTTGACTTACTACGTGCATCCGTTAATCTAACAGCAGCAAGTATGTTGATCGCTTTGGCTACGAGTTATAAATTACCATTATCTACGACTTATGTGTCATTTATGGTCGCTATGGGAACTTCTCTAGCAGATAGAGCATGGGGTAGGGAGTCAGCAGCATACCGAATAGCAGGTGTAATCAATGTGATAGCAGGATGGTTATTTACCGCATTTGTTGCTTTCTCTATTACGGCTATTGTTGCACTAATCCTTTTGAATTTTAAGCTCATCGGGTTGATTTTTATGATCGTTTTGGTAGTAGCTGTTATATTGGGTACTAATTATTACCACAGTTATAAACAAAAACTGAAAGCAAGGTCTAAAGATATCCTTAACGCCATAGATTTAACCACTAGTAAAGAGCTGAGTAAGTCTTCCAAAATGCTTGCGACAAGCCTTACGACTACTACAAATGCTTACAATGCAGCCATAGATGGACTGATCAACGAAGATGAAAATACCATAAAAAATGCCGAAAAATTGTATGAAGAGTTGAGCACCTATTATAAAGATGTTAAAAATAACCTATTCAAAGCGATCAAAAAGTCACCTTTGGCTGAAAAACAAACGGCACAACTTTACATACTCAGTAATGATTTAATGCAAGATCTGTTGCAGTCACTCCAATTAATCATAAATGCCGCTGGATCACACGTAAAAAATGGACACAAACCATTGTCTGAAAATCAAAAAGTCATCGTGCTACAAATCAGAAGTGAAGTAAATGATTATCTGACATCTTTGGTGACATGTCTCAATGACCAATATTTTGAAGAATTGGCCTTATTCAAACAACGCAAAAGAGTCATCTTCGACCATATAGAGCATGCATTAATCATCCAAGTGGATGGAATATCTAATAAAGAATTTGGATTTAAAAATACAGACCTTACATTCAGTATCATGCTGGAAACTAAAGATTTAGTGGCTATTTCTGTTCGTTTTGCAAAGCTATTTAGAAGGTTGAGTAAAGGTGAAAGTCCATTGGGCAATAGAGATAATTGAAGTAAATGAAATAAATGGATACAAGTAATCATCATAGAATTTTCATATACTTGCGACTCATTTTAGAAGTGCAAAGCGAATGAAGTTAAAAATTGATAACTTCGTATTATCCATCATTATTGTAGTAGTGATATCTTACTTGTTTCCACAATGGGGTAGGAGTGATAGTGGTGTGCCATTAGATAAAATTGCTAGCATTGGTGTAGCTTTGATTTTCTTTTTTTATGGCTTGAAGTTGAGTATAGATAAATTAAAAACTGGATTAAAGAATTGGAAACTCCATGTTTTGGTTCAGTCATCTACGTTTCTGTTATTTCCGTTGATTATCTTAAGTTTTTATCCATTTGTTTCTTCTGCTGAAGGTCAAACTTTATGGTTGTCATTCCTATTTCTTGCAGCATTGCCATCCACCGTTTCATCTTCAGTAGTCATGGTATCTATGGCCAAAGGTAATCTTCCTGCAGCTATATTTAATGCAAGTATTTCTGGTCTCATCGGTATCTTCATCACACCATTATGGATGGGTTTGTTTATGGAGAAAAGTGCCACTGAGTTTCAGCTAGGAGATGTGTATATCAAATTGGTAACAGAGATATTGGGGCCAGTCCTTTTGGGTTTGGTCTTGCAAAGATATTTGGGCAAATATGCTATAAAATACGCTTCTCAATTATCGATATTTGACAAGTCTATAATTTTAATTATTATTTACAAAAGTTTTGCCCATGCTTTTGATGAAGGTATTTTTGAGTCTGTTGGGTTGATTGATTTGACTTTTATTAGTATAGCGAGTTTAGTGTTGTTTTTTGTTGTTTTATTTATCACTGGTTTTTTGTCAGATTGGTTGGGATTTAGCCTCGAAGACAAAATAACAGCACAATTTTGCGGTACGAAAAAATCATTGGTTCATGGTACTGTTTTCTCTAAGATATTGTTTCCAGCATCATTTCCTGTTGCTATGATTTTGCTACCGTTGATGATTTTTCATGCATTGCAGATATTGATCGTGAGTATTATTGCTGCCAAGTGGGCAAAAAGGATTGCAATGGTTAACAAAGATGCTCAAAAGTGAGTAGTTAATACATCAAGGATTACTTTCTTTAGGCATTAAGTTTTTATAATTCTTAAAAACTAGAAATGCAATTATAAAAAAAGGAATGGTGGACAACATAATTTTAAAATGCTGGCTCAACAGTCCAATAAAAAACATAAAACCAAGTAACAAACCTAAACACCCAATACCCCAATAAGTCATTCGTTTACTAGGTACTTTTTGAAAAATAGTGATCAACAATAATATTTGTCCCAAAAGCGGAAGGATGGTAAATGGATGAAGGACAGATAATGGATCAGTGAATAGTTTTTTGAAGACTTCTGCTTCTGCCTGAAACAAAAAAGAATGTTTATCTCCACTCCACTCTAGATATCCTAGTAACGAAGTAATAATTAGTAAAGCATTTAAAATCCTAGATTTCATAGAGCAAAATTAGAAAGAAATTATGTTTTAAATACATTCTCATTTTGTTTTTAGACAAACACAACTCCTTCTATCTGTTATTTTAATTCGTTTGTCTAACACTTGACAATATGATTAGCATTTTAAAAGGAATTCAATTACATTTGAGATTCAAAATGATTGGGTGAAAATTTATAAAAAATTAGCTGTTTTCTGTTTTATTCTGTTTCTTTTTCAGAAGATACAAGCTACACCTATTCGTTCATTTGTCATTCCCACTATACAAGAAAAAAATAGTTTAATAGTACCCTTTACTTTAAATGGTGGTCTCATTATTATTCAGGCAAAAATCAATGATTCTATTGGGAATTTTGTCATAGACACAGGTGCTGAAGGGTTGGTCTTGAATAGCCAACATTTTAAAGGTGTGAGGGATGATTCACGTGGGTATTATGGCTTGTCCGGTCGAGGTAAAGCTTTGACCGTCAGTTATGATAATGCTGTGAAGGTAAATGATTTGGAATTTAATAATTTGAATGCCGATGTGGTGGATTTGTCATCTATTGAGTTGAAAAAGGGATTGAAAATATTAGGATTGATTGGATTTAATCTCCTAAAGGATTATGAAATCATGTTTAACTATCGAGGCCGATTTATAGCCTTATCTGCGGTGGACAATAATGGGAATGTGATAGATCCGATGCCTTACATCCTTAACAAAAAAGATAGTTTATCATTTGTTTTGGGGAATTTTATTCCAGTCATTGATGTTACAGTAAATGGTGTCAAGAAGAAGTTTGGCATTGATTCAGGGGCAGAAATTAATTTGTTGGATCTCAAAAGGTCAAAGGATATTATGTCGCAATTCACTCCTATACGAACTATCAGTCTGACAGGTTCTGATGGAAAAGATAGCGAAGTAATAGCAGGAAGGCTGTATCGAGTAGCCATCCTTGAAATATATAGATGTGCTACCATGGCGACTGTATTGATGAATATGGAAAATCTCAACAAGATATATCAATCCAATTTGGATGGAATATTGGGGTTTGAGTTTTTGTCACCTTGGTTATTTAGTATCAATTATAAAAAACAAAAGTTATATTTGCACCAGTTAAAAGTAATAAATCCATAATGTTCAAGAATTTACTTTTATTTTTTGTTGTTTTCCAAGTTCCAAGTTTATTTGGACAGCAAGTACCGTATTCTCAGTGTGAGATCAACGGAGAAGATGTTTTTATAAAATTTAATGAAACATGCCTCAATTCTGATGATGAAGCTTGTATGGCACTAGCTGAATTTAAGCATTATGATTTGGCTGCGGTGATAAAGTCAGGTATGGTCACACTGTGGGAAAAAGATGGCTGGACTATGCAGAAAACAGGAGCCAATACCTACCAACTCCATAAAAAACTTATGCATTTCGATAAGACATTTGACTTTGAAGATAAGTTCAAAATTGACATATCATATTGGAATTATCCAGTTTCAGAAAAGTCAAAACAAGGAAGTAGTGATATCGTGGACGAACCAGCGAAGGTTCATGTAAAAGGTAATGTAGAGTTCAAACTGAAGGGTAGGAGCAATGCAAAACAAGTGATACTTTCTGGATCTTTTAACGATTGGAACGAACAATCCATCAAAATGATGAAAGTGGGTGATGAATGGAAAATTCGTCTTAAAATGTCACCGGGCATTTATGAATATAAGTTTATCGTAGATAATGAATGGATGACCGACCCTGCCAATCCATACACGGTTCAAAACCAACATTACACATTCAATTCTATATTAGTAGTGGGTAAAGAAGAACAGTTTTTCCTAAAAGGATACACAGATGCTAAAACTGTGGCTTTGTCAGGAAGTTTTAATAATTGGGATCTAAAAGGAGTTCGTGCTTTCAAAACCAAAGACGGATGGAAGGTCACACAAAAGTTACCTCCAGGAAAACATTATTACAAATTTATTATCGATGAACATAATTGGATCATTGACCCTGCCAATGAACTTCAAGAGCGAGATGAAGCTTTAAATATTAATTCAGTGATTATTGTGCATTGATTTATTTACCACTAAGAACATGGATTTTACCACTCAGTACACAAAGGGCATCACTAAGATCACTCAGAATTTTTACAAAAAGTAAATCATATTTCTGCCATAACTCAATTATTTAAAGACATATGGCAGAAATAGATGAGATTTTTAGTCTTACATTTGGCGCCTACAACTTCACAAATTTAGTTTTAAATTCTGAGTTATTATTAATCACTTGAACATTTATTCTAGTTTATCAATTGGTTCAAGATATGCTCGATTTCTTAAACCATTGACGAAGATGGCATTATCATTTGGGTCGTATAAAAGTGAAAATAAAGTTATTTTGAATCAGAAAGTTGAAAATTATATTTAAGAATGCCCTTACCTGTAGTTGCAAGATAGATATAATTGTCATAACTAACTTGAATATCATTTATAGATATTAGATCATGGTATTTAGGAGTGATATTTTGCCACGTCGTGCCTTGGTTGGAAGAAATAAGTAAATCAGATTTTGAAAAAATATAAACGTTTCCTAAATGATCGGTTCTAAGTTGATAAATATCATCACTTTCTTTTAAATTAATGGAATTTTTAGTGAAAGTTATTCCATCATTATTAGTAACAAAAAATTCCCAAATTTTATTGCTTTTTTCTGATAGTATGTAAAGTTGGTTTCCATCAAAAGATGTTGCAAAATCTGTTAATGGCTGAAGCTCTTGCGCTAAGTTGATATTAGATATTTTTTTAGTTAAAAAGTTATATTTGATTATAAAACGAGTTGTAAAATCCCAGAAATACATATCAAAATTATTTGTTAATTCTATTGAAATAATGTAATGAACTAAGGCCTCCTTAAGAATAGACAAAGCTTGCCATGTATCTCCGAAATCTTTAGAGTAATGTAAAGAATCACTACTTAGATGATAAACAACACCTTTTTTTTCAACCAAACGATTTCTGTTTACAGAGTTCGAAAACCTACCCTTTATATCTACCCACGTATTACCATTATCTTTCGACTTCTTTATTGATAAAATATCTTGCGATATGATATCGAAATTTGAAAGGTGAAATATGCTTGGATTTAAATCATTTACTTGACCTTCATTATTATAAAGTAATTTCCAATCATCATTGGGTCCTTTTTTTCTTAAAGTATTACAATCTCTAGTAAAAAGGTTTTCGTTAATTCCAGCAAATAATTCGGATGTATGAAATACTTCCGATTTGTTTGCTGTTGGAGTCCAATTTTTGCCAAAGTCTGATGAAGAATAAATTTTAAAATTACAATTTTCTTTATTTGAGATGACCATTACACGATTAAATGAAGAAGAAACATAATCTATATTATTTAACCCACAATCAAAAGAACTAAATGAAATGCCACCATCTTTAGAAATTAAAACTTCATTTTTTCCAATTGCGAATATATTATTATCATATGTTACAATCATATCTTTTATTTTTTTTTGGGAAAGACCTCGTATTGATTTCCAAGTTAAACCGCCATCATTTGAGTAACTTTGGTTAGAAATTAGTCTATCTTTAAATCTGACTAATTTATACGATTTAATGCTTTTATTATTGCCCAAGAAGTTTAAATCATTTGAAAATTCATGAAGATTGCTTAAATTGTCAGATTTAATAATTAAATAATTTTTTCCAATCGAATCACGAGCTGTTAGTATTTTAGCCGAACCAGTGTTTATTTTGTAAGTATTTTTTAGTTTTCCATCATTGGTATAAAGAAATAATTCACCTTCTGCTGCAATAACTAAATCTCCATTATAAATAATTCCAATATCATCTATTTCGGTATATGATGGAAAATTTATAAGTTTAACGAAATCAGAATATTCAGTATCAAAGACATAAACATTGCTTTCGTAAAAATAATAAATTTTTCCTGAATTACTTTCTTTTATAGAATTTCTGCCATTGAACCCTGTTGGAATCGATTGTGAAATATTCCAATTTTGTCCATTATCAAAAGAAAAAGCTATTTTTTTATAGGCAACCATATTTCCAATCAAAAAACCATTACTTGATTGATACAATAAGTACACTCCTAAAGTACGAATTGTTTTTATCTGTTTCCAATCAGTACTCTGACCATTTCCAAAAGTGTGGCCCAAAACTAACATAAGAAGTAAAAAAAGCTTTTTCATGGACTGATGTTTTAATGGTTATTTATGTCTTATTTCTAAAATAATTATATTTCAAGATGTAAATTAAATCAAAGATAGTTTCTTCCTTTAAAGAACAGGATAAAAAATGAAATTAATTTCTTTGACTATAGGTTAGAGGCAGGTAAGAGTCCCTGTTATTTCATCAAAGTCATTATTTATAATCATTCATCCCATCCCTATTTCCTTTACTCATTCACTACTTCACTCAATCACTCATTGCTCACTCTTCTATCAATATTCCCATTTTGCCCATTTGATAATCCCGCATCGCTACCATGATTTCAGTCGTACTATTCATCACAAAAGGACCTTGTTTTACTACAACTTCATCGATAGGTTTGCCACATAGTAATAGGAATTCTGTATTTTCTTCAGCAGTCACGGCAATGATCCCATCATTTTTATCAAATATAATTAAATTTTTTTGTGATACTTTGCCATACCCTTTGATGTGTAAATTTCCGCTCACAACATAAATCATCGCATTGTATCCTAGTGGAATATTGCAACTTTGATGCCCACCTAATATTGTTTTACCCCATATAATTAGTAACTCGCTTTCTGTCTGCATACTGCTTTGGATAGCGCCATAATTTCCGGCAACAAGTTTGTTAATGATCTGACCATCTTCTGAAGTGAAAACTGGTATTTCTGCTTCAGATTTGTATTGATATTTAGGTTGGTTCATTTTGGCAGCAGCGGGTGCATTGATCCATAACTGGACAATCTCCTGTGTGCCACTGACACGAGCCAAATCTTCTGACGGTCTTTCGCTATGGACAATGCCGGCTCCTGCAAACATCCACTGAACTTCTCCTTCTTTTGCGATCTGATTATTGCCACGACTGTCTCTATGATGGACTTCGCCACGGATGACAAATGTCACAGGTGAAAAACCGCGATGTGGGTGTGGACCTATTCCCTGATGTCTAGCAGGGGCATCTTCTGTAGACGTAAAAGTACCATGATGCAAAAGTAAAAAAGGGTCTAGCTGGTCTATTTTCTGTGTAGGAAGTGCTTGCTTTACTATAATGCCACCCATATCTATGTCTTCGGCAGGAAGTAGATATTTTACTGATTTATGCATGATGTTATTTATTTTGTTATTTATCTATTTTGGGTGTATCCCAAAATTACACTTAATTTAAAATTCCTTTTATTTTATCCCGACCGTAAAGGTGAGAAAATAAATTATAAATAAGATTCTGTGCAAAATTGGGATACACACTATTTTTCTATTCTATTCCAATAAGTACCATCAAAAAAGAAATAATAGTGTCGTGTGATATCATAAATTAATAATCCTTCTGCTGGATCTTTAATGGCTTCTGGTCTTAATATCGGTATCATAATGCCACCACTAATATCATCATCTTGGATGACAGCATTTGCTATTTTGCTATTATTACTACCGACACTAATACCTTCTGAGTAAGCAGCTGGAGAAGTCGATATTGGAAGTACTGATGAAGTTTGTACTAGGTTGACCCAATTGCCACCATTAAAATATTGAATATTTTTACTGTCGCTATTGTATAGGAGTAGTGATTCAGTCGGATACTTTATATTTTTCAGACCTTCTTCATTTGTATTTGTCAATTTGATAAATCCTGGTTCTGTGACATGTACAATTCCAGAAACATCAGTATTATTATTTTGACCTAACACAATGCCTATATTAGGTGTAGATGTACCATTTGGTATGTCAAAAATGGGACCTGACTTTAGTAACTGCCAATTATTATTAGCAAAAAGAATGATCTTTTTCAGATCACTGTGGTAAGCCATCATGCCTTCTGATGGCGCCCCAGCCGATTGTAATGCAGTTTCATTTAGTGTTGGTAAAATAAAGCCTTGATTAGCACTACCTATCCATAACGAGACACTTTCACCACCTTCTAATGTCTGACCATTTTGGGCAGGAGTGACCATACTCACTTTAGCATTTCCTTGGGGATATGCATCTCTCATCAGAATAAATTGGCCAAAATTTGTAATTGGATTGGCATTATTTGCTTTGACAGCGCCATAATTTCCTGCTGTAGAAGTGAAATTGTTATTTATAATCGTATTAAAATTTTGGTCATGTAGATTGGTTGCTCTTCTGAATAGTTCAAATCCAACATTTGTACCTGCTACTGCCGAACTAACCGTACCTGCTTTGGTTAACTCTAGATTTACCAATGGACTGAATGTTTTATTCGTGCCATAATTATTGATAATATAGTAACCATTTTCGTGCGTTTTTTTGGTACTAGGATATATGTCAGGCAAGTTTTCAATATGATTTACTGTGACATTACCATTAGGGACAGTACCTTGGAATTGTATTTTGACACCTGGATCAGTAAAGTCATATGTTCCAGGACTGGAAATGTTGATGTTTTGAGACCTTCCACCACCAAATGGACCATCACTCTCTAAAATTTGGATAGCTCCTACAATGGTAGCATCTTTGCCATGACCACTGACATCAGAGACACTGTTATTGTTGAATTCATTATATTGGTAATAAGCAATTAGACCTGCATCATGTTGGTCAAGGTATTTTGGATTTTCTTTTGTGAGATGCATCATAGACCTAATTTCAGTTGCGGTCAAACTTCTATTGTAAAATGCAGCTTCATCGATATATCCTTTAAAATTTCTATACCAAGTGGCTCCTAAAAAACTTCCAATAGCACCAGAAGAGATTAAGTTTCTAGCTGGCACAGTGAAATTATGTTTACTCCCTACACCATTTTTGTAGATGGTGATACCATTTGCTTCTACAACCATAGCTAGATGGGTCCATTCATTCGGTTTTAAAAAGTGGCCACTATTCCACCACCATTGTCCATTAGGGTAATGATAGCCTATTTGTGTACTATCCGGATTTTCATTTCGACAATTAAGAACAGCTCTACCGCTTTCACTAAGATCATGGGAAAATATTGCTGCATAATCTTCCTGTGTTCCTTCACCTTTTACCCATGCCATAAAGGAATAGTTATTGGTATTCGTTAGTCCCATCGATGGTGTTTGCACAAATCTGCTTTGACCATTTGAATATTGAGCAAAAGTTGGTGTTGTCTGAGGTCCACAACCATTTTCTGCGGAGACTGCCATAAAGTTCTCTCTTACATAGGTGGATGAGTTGCCATTGCCATCTGTAACCACTAATGTGACATCAAAGATACCAGGCTCAAGATAGACCACTTTAGGATTCATGTCTTGTGAAGAAGATGGAGTGCCACCTTCAAAACTCCATTGGAATGTAACATTAGGTCCAGAATAGGAACTATAATCATAAAAATATGTCGTGTCTAAATAACAAGCATTTGTAATTTTAGTATCCACTGAAAAATGAGCTAGCACATTAGATTGTACAGGCAATGCATGTTCAAAGGCGCCACGTGACGTTCCCATTCTGAGTTTACCACAATCAGGCACTGTGTATATGGACGTGATGTATGAAATCATTGGCAACCCTGATCCCAATGATAACCAATTTGGCATGGATAGGTCTTTGTACCATATTCCACCTTGACGTTTCATGGCTACATACACCATTCCATTGGTGCCACGTTGGTAAGTGATATGTTCTAAAGGTAAACTAGGAAGATTTCCATTCGTAATATTGGTCCAAGTGGTTCCACCATTGCTGGAATGCACAACTTTGCAAGTGGTCTGTGAATTTCCATATGCTAACCAAATATGATTACCAGTTTCATCTATTTCGATGTCTGTGATGAGCGTTTGACCATTTGTGATGGCTGTAGAAGGTGTAATGTTTACAAAATTGGTTCCACCATTGATAGATTTGTGAACTTTATTTCTATTTTCCAGTACAAAAAGTCTATTATTGTCTTTGAGTGCCACTTCTACTTTTGTAATATTATTGGTAAAAGTGTACAAGTCTACAGACGTTTTCATATTGTCTATTGACTTTTTCAGTACATTGTTTTTGGATGGATAAAAAGCAAAATAGGAATCTGGATCTTGTGATAGATATTTATATTGTGCATCAATGAGAGCATTAGAATTTCTTACATAAGTAGTGTCATTTGTTTTGACTGCCATAAATCGTGAGTATACATCACGACCATATGCATAATCAGTATTACGTTGATTGAGTTGGATTTCTCCAGAATCAGCGCCACCTATGGGCACCCAGCCACGATCCACATCCGCATATCTAATTTCAGACGGTCCATGGTCATCACCACTGGCGACAACATCTCCTTTGAATGAAGAAGAAAATCCCCATAAGTCGATAGCAGATATCCATTTGCCAGCAGATTGGAAATTTTGAGAGCCATCCGTAGATATATGTAGTCCACCATCAGTTCCCACCAGAACAGTATTCTCGTTTATGGCGAATGATCTCACATCTGGGTGTACATAATCCGTAATTCCTGACCCATAATGTGTATTGTAAAAGTTCCAAGTATTACCACCATCAACGGATTTGTGAACTGCACTTGCTCCATATCCACCCATATACCATATTTTGGAGTCTGTAGGAGATACTTGTACATCGTCGACAGCTCCACCTAAAGAAAAGCCTTGGATAGGACTAAAACTCACCAATGTTCCATTAGTATCATATTTATAAATACCATCGTCGGCCGCAGGCGTTTCCACATTTGTAAATAATGTTCCGAAATACACATGGTCGGGATCAGCAGGTGTGATCATCATTTTCAGAAATTTACTCTTAGTTGTATTAACCAGTAAACTGAAACTCTGGCCTGCATTGGTGGATTTATATAGACATACTTGGTTACTACTATTTAAGGCACCTAAAAAAACAATATTTGGGTCTGTGGGATGGAAATCCATACCTGCAAAGTTATATCTGCGCTCTAAAATTGTTTTATCATCATGTTGTCCTTGATTAAAATTATGTGTGACCGAACTATTATCAAATACCATTGTCCATGTAGATCCTCCATTCGTAGACCTAAATATTCGTTTTCCATAAGATGCCAGAATAATGTTCTGATTATCAGGTTTTTGTGCTATGAAATAAGACCTTTCCCCTGGTTTGTCATCTTGGTTTAATGAATCTGCTAGTGTCCATGACTCGCCAGCATTGGTAGAGATTAATACACCTGCATGAGAACCTACTAATATGCGATTTGCATTCAACGGATGTACTTCTATGTCGCCGTAGTACATATCTCTATTGGCGTATTCGTTGGTGCCATTTTTAAAAGGACCGTCAGTCAATTTCCATGTAGATCCACCATTCTGAGATGTCCATAGTCCTCCATAAGACTGACCAGCAATCATATTTTGGGGATTTAGCCTATTGATAAATACCCTGTCATTAAAGCCACCATACATGTTGTATACACCTTCTCTATCACTAATATGGTATGGTCCTATCATACGCCATGTACCTACACTATCTGTCCATGTTGCATTCGGCGGATTATCATTGTTTCTATAGGAAGTTCGATTTTTTTGTTGATTTCTATAGTTTCGAAGCCCTTGTTGTTGACCTTTTTGGATAATTAATTCATCTTCCTTTGTGGAATAAACAGGAATGACATGACCATTTTTATCTTGTGATGAAGCAGAAGTCATCAGCCATCTTCTGACACGATTTTTTTGTTGACTTTTTTCTAGGGGATTTTTAGCAAAATATTCATTAAAAGACTGCTCTACAAAGTTGTAATTTGGTTTTTCTTTTAGAATCTCGAGAAACCAAGCTTGGTCTGAATGGCCTTTTCTTATAAAATTTGGCTTTTCTTGTCCAATTATAAAAGATGTAAAAGCCAAAGTGAAAAAAGTGAAAATAAATAAACGTTTCAAAAAAGTCATATTGATTTAATTATTGGGCAAAAGTAAAATTTTTATATGTAAAATAAAATAATATGATGTATAAAAGTATTGCGTTTTCAGTTGGTTTAAAATTACATTTTGGAAAAACTTATGGTCAATAAAAGAAGGCCGAGCAATGAATCTATATAGGTTAGTCTAGGTTTTATTAGGTACATTTTCGAAAATAAATCACTATATATTAAACAAATTTTGCTGTTTTGGAATTAAGTTGCAGGTCAGGAAGTAAAACGGGATAAAAATTCTGATGCTCAAAGTTGATTAAATGTTTATAATTTTAAACATAGTATCTTCCTTCTTTGCGTATAAGAATAATATTTTACTACTTTTGTGCTGATTTTTATAAAAAAGATAATACTTCATATAATATGTCTAGAATTTTGACTTTAAGGGATGCGCTTGGTGAAGCAATGTCCGAAGAAATGAGAAGAGACGAAAATGTCTTTTTGATGGGTGAAGAAGTTGCTGAGTATAATGGTGCCTACAAAGTAAGTAAAGGTATGCTCGATGAATTCGGTCCTAAAAGAGTGATAGACACTCCGATAGCAGAGTTGGGTTTTGCAGGAATAGGTGTAGGTGCTGCCATGAATGGTCTTAGACCGATTGTAGAATTTATGACATGGAATTTTGCTGTATTGGCATTTGACCAGATAGTTAATAATGCTGCAAAAACTTTGTCTCAATCTGCAGGACAGTTTATGTGTCCAATAGTATTCAGAGGACCATCAGGTTCAGCTGGTCAGTTGGCACAACAACACTCTCAAACTTTTGAAAGTTGGATGGCAAATATTCCAGGGATAAAAGTTATTTCTTGTATTGATCCAGCAGATGCAAAAGGTTTGCTAAAGTCTGCAATCAGAGACAATGATCCTGTGTGTATGATGGAGTCTGAGTCTTTTTATGGTCTCAAAGGTGAAGTTCCTGATGGTGACTATTTAGTTCCAATAGGGAAAGCAGCTATCAGAAGAGAAGGTACAGATGTGACTATTGTTTCTTATAATAAAATGATAGAAGTAGCTAAAGAAGCAGCTATAGAATTAGAAAAACAAGGTATTTCGGCTGAGGTCATTGATCTAAGAACGATTAGACCGCTAGATCATAAAACGATAGTAGAATCTGTCAAGAAGACAAATAGACTCGTAGTGGTAGATGAAGCATGGCCATTTGCAGGTGTTTCAGCAGAAATTGCTTACGAGATCCAAAAATACGCATTTGATTATCTAGATGCTCCGGTAACTAGAGTCAATTCAGCAGATACATCATTACCATACGCGCCAACGTTTTTGGATGAGTACTTACCTACACCAGCCAAAGTAATAAAAGCTGTGAAGGAAGTAATGTATATGAAAGCCTGATTAGCAGGTAATTGTATATAGTTTAAATGAGAGCGTCATTCATATTTGTATAAAATGTGAATGACGCTTTTTTATTTTTTTTAGTTAAAATCTATCTGGGAACTACAAGTTTAGCATCTGAATCAGAAAGAAGATATTGAGCAAGACATGCTGCTACTTCTGCTTCTTCTTCCAAACTCATTTTTATCGTTTCAGGATTCCAATTCTTGGATACAAAGTTTGTGTCGAATTTTCCAGATACAAAATCAGGATGTTTCATTACAAATGCTCCGAAATCAAGGGTAGACGCTATTCCTTTGATGTCATATTGTTGAATAGCGGATAGCATTTTCTCTATGGCACCATTTCTAGTATCGGCATGGACTGTAAGCTTAGACAACATTGGGTCATAATAAATCGGAATCGTGTCGCCTTCCACATATCCATTATCTACCCTGATGCCATCTCCTTTTGGCAGATGATAGGTCTCAAGGGTATTGATGCTAGGTGTAAAATTATCAAATGGATCTTCTGCATAAATTCTCAATTCTATAGCATGACCGTTTATTTTTAGATCTTCTTGTGTGAAGGCTAGTTTTTCGCCACGCGCAATTTTAATTTGCTGTTCTACAAGGTCAAGTCCTGAAATCATTTCTGATACTGGGTGCTCTACCTGAAGTCTAGTATTCATTTCCAGAAAATAGAAATTCAGTTTATCATCTACTAAGAACTCTACCGTTCCAGCACCTTCATATTGGCAAGCTTTAGCAACTTTTACAGCAGCGTCGCCCATTGCTTTTCTGATTTCAGGAGTAAGAATGGCGCTTGGTGCTTCTTCTACTACTTTCTGATGTCTTCTTTGTATACTACACTCTCGATCAAAAACATATACGGTGTTGCCAAAAGAATCTGCAAGTACTTGTATCTCAATATGTCTTGGAGATGTCACAAATTTTTCGATAAATACGGCACCATTTCCAAAGGACGATGTCGCTTCATTAATGGCAAGTTGCATTTGATCTGGCATCTCGGCACTGCTTTGCACAAGCTTCATTCCTTTTCCGCCACCACCTGCTGATGCTTTGACAAGTACAGGGTAACCTACTTTTTCTGCAATTTGGATAGCTTCGTTAACATCGGTTATGGCATAATCAGTACCAGGAACCATAGGGATTCCAAAGTTTTTGACAGCATCTTTGGCAGAAAGTTTGTCTCCCATGATGTCCATGCTATAAGCTGAAGGCCCGATGAGTTTTATATTGTTTTCTTGAAGTTTTAATGCAAATTTTGAATTTTCACTCAAGAAACCATATCCAGGATGGATGCCATCTACGCCATTTTTTAAGGCGATATCAATGATTTTATCTTGGACCAAATAGGATTCAGATGATGGAGATGGTCCTAGGTAGAAGGCTTCATCAGCAAGTTTGACATGTAAGGCATTTTTATCAGCTTCAGAATAAACTGCAACACTTTTGATACCCATTTTTTTTAATGATTGTATCACTCTACATGCTATTTCACCTCTATTTGCTACTAATACTTTGTTCATTGGTTATTTAAAATTGAAGATGCTAAGGTAATTATTTCATTAGATTTAAACTTTGTTTTTGTTTTATTTTCTTTGTTTTTCGCAATTTCGGTAACAATGTTTGATAATACTACCTATATTTGCAGTTCGATGTCAGCTTCCCTCTAATTTACTTTTTCCTTTTTTAACCAAAACTCATAAAAGAAGTTGAAGTACATAATTCTACTCTTAATACTAATATTCACATTTGATCTATCCGCACAATGCGGCTTGGACAAGACTTACATAATCCGAGATGAATTTAACGATCAAGCAGATACGACTAACGTTTCCATTTTGGTTTCTGGAGCTACCATCAACAATCTAGCCGACCCTAACCAAGGCGTTTGTGGTGTGAAGCTAAAGTTTAGACATAATTTTATGAAGGAGATGTTCATTGAATTAATCTCTCCTTCTGGACAGAAAGTCACGCTAACAGGTGGAAATATCAATGCATATTTTACTGGACTGATAACGTGGGATGTTACGTTTGTTCCTGAAGGTGCTACAGCCATACCCGATTCAGGTTTTGATGATATCTGGGAAAATGACCAAAATTGGTTAAGTCTTAATAATTATACAGGTATTTATTATCCACACATGGGTCGTCTTGAAAATTTCAATACTGGACCTGTTAATGGAACTTGGACACTCAGATGTATTGATTTTGCAGATGGAGATGAAGGTATTCTATTGGATGCAAGTCTGATTTTTTGTGATGATGAAGGTGTGACTTGTGGTGAGTGTATCCTTGATCCAGGTATGATTTTAAATCCTGATGTTGCTTATTGTCAAGGAGATGTTAGATTGGAGATTGATATTGTCAAGACTTTTAGTGTACAACAACCTATAGATTCAATTTATAATTATACCAATGTTATTTTTAACGATACGGCTCTAATTTCTTATACAGATGCGATAGATTTAAGGACTTTTCCAGCAGGCACTTATACGATTTGTGGTATTCAATATGCTGATAATCAATCTAACATCCTTCCCGCAGAAGGTGCCTTATTGAATAATATACAGCTAAATACTTTGTTTTTTTCAGCAGGAAATTGTGCAGCAGTCTCTGATAGCTGTATGGTGGTTGTTATTTCTAATCAAACAGCCCCAGTAAATTTACAACAATACATTTGTGAAGGCTCATCGGTCATCATAGATGGAGTTACTTACGATCAAGAAGGAATTTATGACATTTCTATTGCGAATGGTGCATGTGATTCTTTAGTAAGATTAGACTTGAGAGTTATTAGCCTTGAAGCTACCATTATGAGTACTTCTGATTCATTAAGTTGTCTATCTAATTTGATAGCGCTAGAAGGATCAAATGAAGGTGATGTGGTCAGTAACTTGACATTCAATTGGTTCACTTTTGATGGTCAAATAGTAACTGATACTACGGATTTTATCGTTGATATCAGAACGATTGGAACTTATTTTTTAGAAGTTAGCGGTACTTTGCAAGGTTTGACCTGTAGAGATACTGTATCAAAAACAATCTTTCTAGACGAATCTAATCCAACTATTGATTTCCAAACGGACACCATAACTTGCAAAGTGCCTCAAGTAGATGTTGAAGTCATCTCCAATAAGCCTATTGATTCTTTGAATTGGATTTCTGAAGATGGTCATTTATTCACATTGATACCAAATGGAATTAGCACGAGCTTTCCCGGAAAATATTTTGTAACAATAACGTCTGATAATGGCTGTAAAGCAAGGGATTCGATTATAGTTATTGAAGATAAGTTTTTTGAAAATCCTAGTTTTACGGCGGATACATTGACTTGTAGAAATGATTCTGTGCAAGTTTTGTTAATGCACAACGAAAATAGGACTTATGATTACAGTTGGATAGGCGTATTACCTAATTATGTATCCGAGAGAAATCCTTTTGTAAGTAATGCGGGGATGGTTTCTGTAAATATTATAGATAGACAAAATGGATGTGGTGGCACTTTTTCATTTGACATTCAAGAAGATAAAATTGCCCCTTTGATCACTTCTATTATGGTAGATACTATTAGTTGTGATTCTATTTTTGTTATACCATTAATTACGGTCAATGAACCTGTAGAGAAATATGAGTGGTCAGGTTTACAGTCCATGCAGCCAAATCCACGTATTTCTAATCCTGGAAGTTATAATGTCACTGTGACTGCTACTGATAATGGTTGTACTGCCGTTGAGACATTCGAAGTGCAAGCAGATACCTTAATTCCTGTAGTGACATTAATGGTAGACTCACTGACATGTTTAGTGGATACAGTGATTATTAAAGTTACTTCGGATTTAGATTTGAAATCTGCCACTTGGACGGGTATTGATTTTTTAAGTACGGACATAGAGCCAATGGTGTACACCCAAGGTTTGTACAATATGACCTTCATAGGAAGCAATGGATGTATCGGCCAAACTGAAATATTTGTTCCGAATGGAGAAGATATACCCCAAGTTGTTTATATAGTCGACTCTATCAGATGTGGAAGTGATACTTTAACCTTGATACAAGAATCATCAAATGGGATTTATACATACGAATGGGAAGGCCCTAGTTTACTTGAAGATGATGTTTCTGAACCACGAGTACTAGATGGAGGTTTTTATAAAGTCACCATCACAAATCCGAACACTGGCTGTACAGATGAACAGGATTTATTGGTGATAGATGATAGAATTTATACGACACCACAAGTGGTATCGGAGCCTTTAGATTGTCAGAAAGATAGTGTGCAAATTCGTTTACTTAATACAGACATTGTTTCCATAGAATACAGGTTTGAAAATGGTTTTTATTCGATTGACCAATCACCATTTGTCAACAAAACAGGTACATACTATTATTCATTTATCAATCAGAAAAATTGTGTGACTTCAGATTCTGTAGTGATATATAGAAATGATACGTTACCATTGCTGAGTGTAGAGACGCCTGTCATAAAATGTGGTATGGATTCTGTCAGAGTGAGTGGTTTGTCTTCATTGCCAGGTACATCATTTACTTGGCGTGGAGATGGGTATTTAGCCGCGGGAAATAATGTTTTTGTATATGAAGGTGGTAGTTATACTATGGTTGGTGTAGCACCCAATAGTTGTAGGGATTCCATCACTTTCACAATTGGTTATGACACTTTAGCTCCAGTTTTTAGTATTTTACCACCAGATACTATTACATGTCAGCAAAACCAGATAACATTATCTACTAATTATAGCCAACCACAAAGTAGTACTTTATGGTTTCCAAATGGTATCACAAATAGTTCATTGGACATTACAATGCCTGGTCAATACATTGCTTTAATTACTGCTGCTAATAACTGTACTGCACGAGATACTGTAAACGTGGTCGAACGAAAAGTCTTTCCAATGTTTGATGTTGCATCGACGGTCATAAATTGTCGTGATTCGTTATCAAACATAGTCATCAATCCAATAAACGAATATAAAACTGTCACTTGGCGAAATGGCAATAATCCACAAAGCATACCTCAAGATATATTGGAATTTGATGTTTCTCAGCCAGGTACATATTTATTTGATGTTATCAATGATGATCAATGTGTCACAGAAGGAAGTGTCGTCGTAACATCAGATCGCGATGCTCCTATTATAGAATCTATCATAAGTGATACCATCAATTGTTTTAATCCAACAGTAACATTAGGTGCTACGGTGGATAGAGATGTGCTTTCCTACCGATGGCAAGGTGGCGGAATAGACACTACCCTCACTAGTGATTTGTCTGTGTCTGAGTCAGGTTTATATCAGCTTATTGTCACAGCAGATAATTATTGCACGTCAGATACTATCATAAATGTTATTAAAAGTGATGATGTACCAGAATACACACTTTTTAGTGATACATTGACTTGTAGTAAAGGGAAAATCAATATTGGGGTTAATCCGATTTCAAGTATTATTAGTTATCACTGGGAAGGTACTGATTTTACAAGCGATGTAAGGACACCGATAGTTTTCAAACCAGGTGAGTACAAAGTGACTATAACAGGTAGTAATGGATGTATTTCTGTAGCGATGTTGGATATTATTCAAGACATTTCTCTACCCGTTTTTGAGATCCAAGATACAATATTATTGCCTTGTGATACGAGTTTTATTAGTTTGTCAGTAATGTCTAATGATAGTCTAAAAGCTTACAAATGGATTTATCCTTCTGGCACAACCAATAGCAGTGCATCTCCACAGACTAATGAACAAGGAGATTACACCATACAAGTAACTGGTAAAAATGGGTGTGTGGCTATAGATCATTTTTATATAGATATTGATACTAGACCACCGGGATTTGATGTTCAATCAGATACTATAAATTGTGTGAATCCTATAGCTACATTGGTCGCTTCATCATTAGAGACCGATGTTAGTTATGAATGGAAAAGTGAATCAGGTACCACTTATACTACGCCTACTATAAATACATCTGAATCAGGACGATACACTTTGATAGTCTCGAATGCCAATAAATGCAGAGATACTTTGATATTGACCTTGCCGATAGACACCATAAAACCTATGTCAGAAGTAAAAGTAATTGGTGATATTCAATGTCAAAATAGAAATGCTACATTAGATGCATCGGCTTCAACACAAGGTGACGAGTTTACAGCTTTGTGGACCACAACAAATGGAAATATTGTAAATAGAGTAACAGATTATATCATTGAAATAATGGACGAAGGCACCTATTTCTTTGAATTGTTGAATGTAAATAATGGATGCAAAACATTAAGAACTGAAGTCATTACAGAAAGTCCACCACAATTTACTGAAATCATTGCAGAAGTGAATCCGCCAAGTTGTGAAGGTATATTTAATGGCAGTATTATTTTGTCATCACTAAATGGGACTCCACAATATAATATAGTTTTTAATGGTACCGATGTAGGCAATACCCAATCGTTCTTCAACTTACCAACAGGAATATATGACTTGGTGATCACAGACGCTTATGGGTGTGTGGTAGAAGATACCATCGTTTTGTCGGAAGGACCAGATTTACAGATTAGTATAGATCCTGAAGTCACTATTCAGTTTGGTGATTCTATACTTCTAGCCCCAGAATTTAATATTGACCCGACAGGATTAGCTTCATTAGTTTGGGAAAATAGGGATAGCGTACTTTGTATTGGATGTACGGAATTGAAGGTAAGTCCTTATATTAATACCATCTATACGATCACTTATGGAGTCGGAAGTTCATGTGAGCAGAAAGTAACTATATTGGTCAAAGTAAATAATGACTTAAATAATGCTATTCCTAATATATTCAGACCCACATCAAATGGTGGTAACAATATTTTCTATATCCCACAAGCACGTGGATTCAAACGTATAAACCAAGTCGCTATTTATGATAGATGGGCAGAAAATGTGTTCAGATCCACGGAGATGATTGCAGGAGATCCTAGTATTGGTTGGGATGGTACTTTTAATGGTAAAGATGTAGTTCCTGGTGTCTATGTATTAATTATTGAATTTGAATTGTCTGATGGTCAAATCTGGAATTATCGCGGTGATATTACAATAATAAGATAAGAACAAATATGTCAAATCAACATCTAGCGCATATTGCTTTAGTAGTAGATGATTATGATGAGGCTATAGATTTCTATGTCAATAAGTTAGGTTTTGAACTTGTGGAAGACACAATCTTAAACGAGCAAAAAAGATGGGTTATTGTAGCACCAAAGGGAAATGGTAGTTGTAGTTTGTTACTTGCTAAAGCAGTTGGTGATGAACAAAAGAGTAGGGTAGGAAATCAAACTGGAGGAAGAGTGTTTTTATTTTTATATACAGACGATTTTGAAGATGATTACCGAAGATTAATGCATCACAACATAAAAATTATAAGACCCAGAAGACAAGAAGCTTACGGTGAAGTGCTAGTTTTTGAAGATTTGTATGGAAATCTATGGGATTTGATCAAACCTATTTAATAGCTTTATTTTAATGTGATTGTTTATAAGTAGTTTTTAATATATTGTTATTCAGTATGTTAGGTTTGCTTGTATAAGTAATGTATTTAAATAAATTATATGAGAAAAATAAAAATATCAAAATAATACATATTATGTTTTTTTATAATATGTTTATGTGTTATGTTTGCATCGTCTAACGACAAAAGTTGAAGTTTTTTATTTTGAGATCCTAGTATTAAGGACTGTAATCCAAAAAACACAAGTATAAAGATCCCCAAAGAGGTCATCCCAACAACCGAAATTGAAGGTGCCTAGGATCCGTACCAGCTTGTGCTCAGAGTCATAAACACATAAAGATGTATAATGAGTGAGGTTTACAGTCCTTTTTATTTTCTCTAACCCAATAAAAAAACTTTCTTCAAGGATCCAACTACGATTTTTGATTTTTTCCATTTTTCTTATTAGGCTAATTCATAGCTAATTATTATTGATTACTTGTATTTTTGTTGGTATCTTTACCATCTTAATACAATAGACATGAAGGATGAAGTTTACACAGGTCTCAATGATGATCAAGTACAAAATAACAGAAAAATTTTTGGTGCTAATAAATTGGCTGACGATGATAAAAGCGAATTTTGGTCTACTATAAAAGAAATCATCCTGGAGCCTTTGTTTCTTATTCTAGTATTGACTTCTGTCTTATATTTTGTTTTAGGAGAATTTACGGAAGGATTGGTCATGATATTTGCCTTATTATTCGTTTCAGGGATATCCTTGTTTCAAGAAAATAAAAGTCGAAAGGCAGTAAATTCACTCAAAAAGCTAGCTGACCCAACAATCTTTGTATTCCGATCTGGTAAAAAACAAATGTTACCCGTAGAAGAATTAGTGGTAGATGATGTATTTACAATTGAAGATGGAAATATAGTTCCTGCAGACGCCATTTTACTTCAGCAAAATGATTTTTCTGTTAACGAAAGTATCATGACTGGCGAATCGCTTCCTATTTTTAAAAATCTAGATGAAGGAACAAATCAACTGTTCAGTGGGACACTTGTTGTTTCTGGTTCATGCACTGCTCGCGTCACCGCAGTAGGTAAGGCAAGTTTATTGGGCAAGATAGGAAGTAGTATAGATAATATCGAGACTGAAAAAACACCACTTCAACTCCAAATTTCGAAGTTTATCAAAACTATGGTGATATTCGGTTCCATTGCGTTTTTGGTTGTTTGGATATTAAATTATGTCAAGGATGGCGATGTCTTAGAAAGTTTGTTAAAGGGTCTGACACTTGCAATGTCTGTGTTGCCTGAAGAAATTCCTGTCGCTTTTAGTACATTCATGGCCTTGGGAGCATACCATCTTTACAAAAAGAAAGTGATCGCACGAAGTCCAATGACGGTAGAAACTCTTGGTGCAGCAACAGTCATCTGTACAGACAAAACAGGTACATTGACTGAAAATAAGATGCAGCTTGCCACCATTTATGACTTTGCTAAAGATCAATTGCTTGAATATAATACAAATTCAAATGTTGTTTCTGAAGTACTCGAATATGCTATGTGGGCTTCTGAAATAGAACCCTTTGATGCTATGGAAAAATCAATTCATGATGTGTATGCTCAAGTTTATAAAGATGATAAAAGACCATATTTTAAAATGGTCAAAGAGTATCCTTTGTCAGGAAAACCACCTGTCATGACCCACGTTTATAGCGATAAAGACCATAATCAAATCGTAGCGGTCAAGGGAAGCGTCGAAGGTGTATTAGCTATGTCTGATTTGACTGCTGAACAAAAAAAACAACTTTTAGAAGTAACATCTGATCTTGCTACAAGGGGTTACCGAGTTCTTGGGGTAGGGAAGTCTGAAATGAAAATAGAAGACTTACCTGAAGTTCAGCAAGATATTTCATTTCATTTCTTGGGTCTCGTTGCCTTCTATGATCCTCCTAAACACAACATTGCCAAAACTCTGAACGAATTTAATCAAGCAGGAATATCTGTTAAAATGATTACTGGTGATCATGCAGGGACAGCAGTTGCTATCGCTAAAGAAGTTGGCATTGTAAAAGCTGACCTTGTCCTTACAGGTGAAGCAATCATGGACATGACAGACGATGACCTGAAAAGCAAGATAGGTGCTGTAAATGTTTACGCGCGCATGTTTCCAGACGCAAAACTGAGAGTTATCAATGCATTAAAATCAAATGGCGAAGTAGTCGCCATGACAGGTGACGGTGTAAATGATGGTCCTGCATTAAAAGCAGCGCATATTGGGATTGCTATGGGAAATACAGGTAGTGATGTTGCAAAATCTGCTGCTTCTTTGATATTAATGGACGATGATTTGTCACATATGGTGGAAGCTGTAGCACTTGGTAGAAAAATCTATGAAAACTTAAAGAAAGCAATCAGGTACATTATCTCTATTCATATTCCGATCATTTTGGTAGTCACATTGCCATTGATATTAGGATGGATGTACACAGATATATTTACGCCTATCCATGTTATATTTTTGGAATTGATCATGGGTCCGACTTGTTCCATTATATTTGAAAATGAACCTATAGAAAAGAATTCTATGTCTAAATCTCCAAGGAAAATGACCACAGACTTTTTCTCATTCAAAGAATTGTTTATCAGTATCATACAAGGACTTGTGATCACTAGTGCTTGTTTAGGGTTAGGATATTATTTTATGACGGATGGAGGTGAGTTGTCTCTAGTGAGAACTATTATATTTACAACTTTGATATTAAGTAATGTTTTTTTGACATTGGTCAATAGATCATTTTTTTATTCTATATTGACAACGATCAAGTACAAAAACAATTTGATACCTTTGGTCATACTTGTTTCCTTGGCTGTTTTAAGTATGTCTATTTATTTTCCCCCAGTTCAGCGGATTTTTGGCTTACAAGGTTTAAGTATGTATCATTTAGGGTTGTGTCTTGCGACATCTTTTATAGGTGTACTTTGGGTGGAAGGCTATAAGATTTGGGTTAGAGCTTCAAGAAAGTAAAGTATTATCAAGCTTGAGTCTAATCCGAAAAGTCTTTTCTTCAAATAAAATGAAAAATCTTGATTTTCAATCATGTTGTGTTTTCTGATTTGACCCAAGTTTCAAAAATAAAAGCCATTGTTCAAAAAAGAATGAACAATGGCTTTAAACTCCATGATTTTCAACTTACATATGTTTTACATAGATTTAGACACGAAATCAAAAAACAGTTTTTTCATTTCAGTGTATAATTCTCGTTGAGTTTCCATCTTTATACGCAGTCCTGTATGATCGTCAAACCTGACATGGTCTATTGCCACTGGATGTTCCATTGCAAATTGACTTAGCTCTTTTTCATGCGTTTTGATGTCTTTGAGTAAGTATGTAATGGCGTTACCATGAAGTATCAGTTGATTTTGAAAGTGCTCAAGTTTGGATAAGACGTCTTTTGAAGTATATCTACTTACAATCTCTTCGAGTCTGTGTTCAAATGTTGCGATTTCGTCTTTCCAGAACATGAGCTCACTATTCCATTGTTTGTGCTCGAAATGTAAATCTGAAAGATAGATACTATTTTGCTTTGTCATCTTTTGTGTGTTTAATTGTAATGAATGATAAAGCAAAAGTATAGGACGAGCTTCTTCCGTAGTATGACGAGAATTATGGTTCATAATGACATGAGTCAGTTTTGAAATATGGTAGATAGGATTCTAGATGTTTTAAATTTTCAAAATAATTAATTAAACTTGTAAAAGATATTAACGTGATAAATCAATAAAAATGATCCGTAATTGCCTTCGTCTTGGTAATCATATGCATCTTCAGACAAAAAAAATACATCTTTAAACTCCGCTTGCCATTTAGCATCAGGTGGAACATCAGGGAAACTTATTTTAGCAAAATTAAGTCCCAAACCTACTGCCCAATTTATATACATATTGTCACTTAATCTAAAAAACCTTCCTAACATAGCTCCAACACTAAACATATTGTTGACTTCTGTGTGTGTGATTTGTTGAAAATAAGCGCCATCAAATCGACTGAAAATATTTTCTACTGTTGAATGGGTGTATCGATATTGAAATAAAGGCGAGACATATGCCCTGAATTTGGTAGGATTCTGACTGATTCTAAATCTTGGTTGAACGCGTATTCTGAAACCTTTGCAGTTCTCTCTATTTTCTGCACGATAAATATAACCCAACTCTGTATTAAAATCCATATTTTCTTTAATTCCCTTTGCAAAATTAAATTGTACTGCTTGATAATTATTCAGAAAAGATGACACTGTAATCCCGACCTTATCTTTCAAATAAAAATCACTAAGCTCATTTTGGCAAATAATACCTTGTGAAAAGTTCATCATGAAGGCAATCATAATAAAAGGAGAAATATGAAATTTCATAAAATTTAGTTTTTAAAATTAAGAATTGTTTCGGTTTTATTTCCAGCATTTTGGATCGAAAACATCTTCTACTATCCAGTTTTTAATATATCCTTTAGAAGGGTCTACGCATTCAAACGAACCATTAAGTTTATAAGGACTGAGACTATTTAAATCTAAAGTATTTGTAGTGACTTTGGAGATAAGTATAGGTGCATTTACATCAGAAACATCGATCGTAAAGACATCTTTCATCATTTGGAAGGTAATTCTATTTTCTGTGATGGTGAATTCCGTTATTCCAGGTAAGTCCCAAAATATTTCACTTTGCTCATCATTAAAATTACTCGTGAGATGAACGCCCTTATATGGTTCTAGTAAAAGGACGTAAGAATTGTAAGTACCCATTCCGTATTTTGGGAATTCTACTTTTTGATTATACTGGACATCACCGATGTTAAATTCATTAAAATATTCTGGTCTGCTGGTTCTTGTGTCTCTATTTTCACCAGGGTTGGAGCAACTAAATGATATGAGAATAACGAACATCCAAATTGATTTTTTTGTAATCATGAGTTTTAGAATTTTAGTGGTTTAGTGCGGTAGAACTATTCTTTTGGCCAGTTAAAAATATTTTACTTTACAAAGATATGGTAATTTTTAAAAATGGCAGTATGAATTTACAAGGTAAGCGCATGATGTTGTAATTTACGCCACAACAAACCTAAAACTGATAACCCATTAAAAATATAAACATAGTATTTCTTATCGGGAACTTACCAACAGGTGCGCCATTTGCATCTACCACACTATACTCCGTAATCTCCCTAAGTCCATACTGATATCCAGCTTTCAGATAAAATTTGTTAAAATTTCCGCGGATGTATCCTGAAATACCAAAATCGTAATCTTGCTGAAAGCCTTCGTCTTTTTGCCACTTAATTACTTCACCTACTTTAATCTGTTGCTCTGAAATACTAGTATGAAAATATGGTTGTATCTCAATGGCTAACTGTGGCATAAACAAATAACCAATCCCACCAGATAATGCCAATTGGTTGAGTCTGTAATCTAAGTAATCCGCTCTGATAGCTATCCATTGACCATTTTCATCGAACGCTTGAACTACGCCACCATCTACACTTATTGAAAACCTTTTGGAGTAGAAATCAAGTTGAAACGGAGAGTAAAATTTATCATTGTACTTGTAGTCAGCAGATAAACCTACACTAAATGACTGCCTGAATTGTGTTTCTGGATATTGGATATATGCCCAAGGTTGGTCTTCTATTTTATCAACCCAAAGCATCTTTGATGATGTAACGCCGAGATGAGTACCAAAATTCCATTTTTGAGCTTGGGTAGTGTATGAAAAGATCAGTAATAAATTGATGATTAGTAAAACTTGAAAAGCTATTTTATTCATTATAATTTAAATTTTATGCAAATTAAACAATAATTAATTATCAATTTTATTAAATCAAGAACTTTTAGAGAACTATTTTTTTTGATACTCGTTATATATGTGAGTGAATATTCACACACTATATATATATATGAACATCACAGATCGCCAATTAGAAATCATTCAAGCAGCTGGAAAGCTTCTCGCTAGCAAAGGGTTGTCGGGTCTTACAGTCAAGACACTCGCCGCAGAGATGGGATTTGTAGAGAGTGCACTGTACCGTCATTTCAAAAGTAAAGATGATATTCTCGTGCTTATGTTGGAATATTTGTATCAGAATATCCAAGAAAGATTCGAACCAATACTAGTTCAAGATGTGGATGCCAAGACTAAATTGGTACAGATATTTGATTCTCAGTTTCGATATTTTAAGGACAATCCACATTTTGTCATCGTGGTACTTTCCGATGGACTCATTGACGAAAGCGAAGGTATGCGCAATCAGGTCATAAAGATGTTTTTGTACAAAATACAAATCATCAATGAACTAGTCAGCCAATGTATTACTAATGGAAATATGGAACCGGTGCTACCTCAGGAAACATTAATTCATTTCCTAATGGGTGGATTCAGACTGACGATGTTTAAGTGGAAAACACTCAAATTTTCATTTGACCTAGTCCAAGAAGGCAACCAAATGATCGACGACTTTTTTACATTGGTAACTCAAAACGCTAAATAATATCATGTATAAATCTTATTTTTATAAATCCTTTATGCTGTTTGTTTTCACATTTTGTATTGTATCTATAGGAGTGTCACAAGATGTGAAAAACTACACATCACTAGAAGAAGTATGGAAAGATGTCAAACAAAGCAATACACTATTTAAAAATGCAGCCATTCAAACAGAACTTGCCGAATTGGCAAGAAAGACGGCTATCGGCAATGTCATCAACCCACGTATGCCTGTGTCGTTTACAATGTTAGACAACACCAGATTGCAAAACAACTTCATACCTGCGGAGATTTTTGGTGGTCCTGCTGGTACTTTCAGAGAAGTGACTTTTGGGCAACAATACAACTCTTTGCTTTCGCTACAGCCACAGTTTGACATATTTAATCTATCAGCTATCTCACAGATAAAGTCGGCTAAAATCAATCAACAATTGACAGAAAGTCAAAACCTACTCAATGAAATGGCTCTTTACGAAAGTGTAAATGCAACATATTATAACATCGTTTCGCTCAAAAATCAGCGAGTTGTATTGGCCAAAAATATCGAGATCGCTACGCAAATCAAAGCTAAAGTCACTGATCGATATCAGGAAGGAATCATCAGGAAACAAGATGTCAACGAAGCTGAAGTCAATTTGATCGGACTACAAGATAAGTTGGAACAGTTGGAATACAATATCAGTCTTCAGGAAAATATACTATCGCTTTTTCTGGAAAACAAATGGAAACCTGCGGTGGAAGAAGATTTACGTAACTATCTTCTAGACAATGTGCCTGTCCCTACTTCTGGCAATATCCAATATAAAAACGCCATGTTGCAGTCCAAAATGTTGTACCAAGATATCAAAGTACTCCAACATCAATATTATCCCACACTATCATTCACATCATCGCTTAACTGGCAGAATCTAAGCAATGATTTCTTTTTTGCCAATAATTCCACAGGGATTCATTACAACTTTATTGGGCTGAAAATAGGGTGGGACTTGCCTACAGCACAGCGACTTTCGTCCATTAAAAATAAAAAGTATCAGTTGCAATCTCTCGCAAACAACGAACTGCACATCCAAAATGAAACAAAAAGTAAAGATCAACAAATGGCTTTAGAGTACGAAAAAGCTCAGAAACAATGGTCCAATTTTAAATCCATTGCGGATCTTAAAGAAGATACTTATCAGAAAAATCTCAACCAATACAACGAAAATATCTTACCATTGGACAGATTGTTGACATCACAAAATGATATGCTCAATAGCCAACTAAATGTAGTCGTAGCATTGGCCAATATAGCATTTGCAAAACATAAAATCATCATCCACAATCAATATTAACCACCACATAAATAGCATTTTATGCAAACAAAATATATTTTACTTCTTCTTAGTACAGCATTCATTTTTAGCTGTAAAAATAAAGAAACTGTTGAGATAAAACCCGTCGTACAAGATATCCAAGAATGGGTATTTGCTCCGGGACAGATAGAGTGGGACGATAGTTACAATCTCACAGCTCAGACGGATGGCATCTTGCTGAATGCCAATTATGACATCGGTACTGTGGTAAAAAAGGGAAGTATTATAGCCACCATTGACAACCAATCCAATGTCATCAATACAAATACTGCATCAGATCAACTCGTCATCGCCAATGAAAATCTAAGTGCCAATGCACCCGCATTGCAACAACTCAAACAAAATATCACATTTGCGGAAGCTAAGTATCAACAAGACAAATTGCAGGCAGATCGATATGAAAGATTACAAAAATCAGAAAGCATTGCCAAGGTTGAATACGAAAATGCAAAATTGGCCGCTGACAATGCACTGTCCAATCTCAATGCACTTAAAAAACAATACGACCTACTATTGCAACAAGCCAAACAACAAAAAATCGTCACCAAAGGGCAACTGAAAAACAATCAAGTAGTCCAAAGCTACAATAAAATAACTGTCATCAACGATGGCACGATCATTAAAAAATTCAAGAGCACGGGCGATTATGTTAGGAAAGGGGACATCATCGCCACGGTTGCCAACCCTAATAAACTAGAGATTGTACTCACCATAGATGAAAGTAGTATCCATCGTGTCAAAATCGGTCAGGAAACCAAGATCCAACTCAATACCGATAAGACCAAAACCTACACGGGCAAAGTCAATGAAATATTGACAGCTTTTGATAATGCCAGCCAATCA
Organism: Saprospiraceae bacterium; assembly: GCA_035299145.1. Lineage (GTDB taxonomy): Bacteria > Bacteroidota > Bacteroidia > Chitinophagales > Saprospiraceae > OLB9. The sequence continues at coordinate 143,870 of DATGWZ010000010.1, read as the reverse complement.
TTTGTATGCAAAATACTTTTAACTGATACACTACCTGCTTCATCTAATATTTATGCGACACCACTGGAAGGAAATATTTTGGTAGGCGAAAAGAAAAATGCTTTGCTCATTCCTAGGGAATACATGGGATACGGCAATAAAGTAATGCTCAAAGGTCAAGACACCGCATTGATCATCAAAACAGGCATTGTATCTACTGATTATGTAGAAGTGCTGGAAGGCATTACAGCCAATGATATCTTAGCACCTATAAAACCATAACCATGAATATCAATTCAGATATAGCAAGTACCTACCTATTTACCAATAAAAAACTTACCTTGGTTGCGGTCATGGGCGTATTATTGGGCATGTCTATTTATATCTTTATGAATAGTATGTTAGTAGGTTTTGACAGGACATCAAGTGAGTCTATCTTTAAAAGTACAGCACATATCCGAGTGTACAAGGACGATATACTCAGCAAACCTTTGCATCAAACAGAAGGCACAACTTCTGTTATCATCAATCCCAAAGTAGTCCCTGCGAGTAATACGATTATAAATCCCAATGAAGTAGTTTCTTTGATTAAAAAGAATGCAGATGTCACCATTGTCACGCCACAAGTATCCGCTACCATTTTTTACAATGTGGGTAAAACTCAAATATCAGGCATGGCTATTGGCGTCATTCCATCTGAAGCGGATATGATGTTTAATATCAAATCTACCATCGTTGAAGGTGATTTTGACAAAATGCAAGGCAATACGAATGCCATCGCCATTGGAAGTGGCGTAGCAGAAAAACTCAGTCTAAAAATCAATGACAATATTAATATCACCTCATCCAAAGGTGTCAATCGAAATCTAAAGGTGGCTGCCATCTTTAAGACAAACAACAGCGTCATAGACAAATCAAAGTCTTATATCAATATCACGACTGCACAACAATTGCTTCAAGAGAATAATACCTACGTAACAGACATCAATGTTAATGTCAGAGACCCAGAAAAGGCTGGTAAAGTTGCCCCGATTTTAACGAATTTAACAGGTTATAAATCAGAAGGTTGGAAGGAAGCCAATGAATCGCTCATGGCAGCGTTTAGAATGCGAAAGATTGTCATCACTTTTGTTTCTTACACAATACTAATCGTAGCAGGTTTTGGAATTTATAACATTCTAAACATGACTGTAAGTCAAAAGATCAACGATATCGCCATCTTAAAAGCGATGGGTTTCAAAGGACATGATGTGATTCGTATCTTTTTGACACAAGCACTTTCTATCGGTGTTATGGGAGTAGTCAGTGGTATGGTGGTTGCGGCTATTTTGGTCACCATATTGAAAAGAGTGTATATCGGAGGAGACATAGGATTTTTCCCCATCGATTATGAATTGTCAAAATTTATCCAAGGAGCTATCGTGGGCATGGTGATCACATTTTTTGCAGGATATCTTCCGGCTCGCAAAGCTGCTCAGGTAGATCCAGTTTCCATATTCAGAAAGTAATAGAAACATGAACATTTTAGAAACAAAAAATATCAATAAATACTTTCACGATCCTGTGGAGTTTCAGGTGTTGAAAAATATATCCTTTACTGTTGGAAAGGGTGAATTTCTGAGTATGATAGGAAAATCTGGAAGTGGCAAATCCACCTTGTTGTACATCTTATCTACCATGGATACAGAATACGAAGGACAACTCATGATAGACGGTCAAATCGTCACAGGACAATCCAATGATCAACTTGCTGCCATGCGTAACCAGAAAATTGGTTTTGTCTTTCAGTTCCATTATCTATTGCCGGAGTTTTCATGTCTCAAAAATATTATGATTCCAGCGCTTAAACTCGGGAAATATTCCACAAAAGAGATAGAGTCCAAAGCCTACGACAAACTAAAACTTTTAGGACTAGAAGATCAAGCACTTAAACCTGCAAGCAAACTTTCTGGCGGGCAGCAACAGCGTGTAGCCATAGCCCGCGCACTCATCAATGATCCGCTTATGATCATGTGTGATGAACCTACCGGCAACTTAGACAGTAAAAATACCGCTATTGTTTTTGATATATTTAAGGAGTTGACGAGTCAGCTAGGACAGACGATTATTGCGGTCACTCATGATGATGAATTTGCCAAGAACAGTGATCGAATCATAGAGATGAAGGATGGGGAAATTGCGTGATTTGATAAAAATTAATCTCTTTTCTTCTTTAGGATACTTAGTCTGTCTTTAAGGATCTTAATTTTTGCTTTATCTACCAACCCAAAATATACAAGTGCAAAGAGTAGCAACCATAGTAATCCCTTGATAAAGAAGAACCAAAAGCCTAAAGCGCCAAATGTTTTTAGTAACTCCATGGTAAAGATATTAAATTTGCGTTTGATCTAATTCTTCGAAAATTCTGATTAGAAAATCAAAACCTGCATTCACTTCATCCGCCCAATCATCTTTTTGAACTGCTCTAATGGTAGCGACAGCATCCTGCAAGTTGTCAAAGTCATACATTTTACCTTTAGATGGAACATACTTTTTTATCATTTGTCCACCGTAAGCCAAAGCAAGGTAATTCAGATAAATATGTGGTAAAATCTCATCATAATTCTTAGTTTTTAAATGGTTTTGATATTCGGTGGTGCTATCCAATATATCTGATGGGCTATGACCTTCTTGAATAAGCTCATTAATATCAAGTTGGACATTGGCTACTCTTTTAAGATTTTCATGTGGAATACCAATATTTTCTATAGTTTCGAATATAGCTAGCTGTTGTTGAAGGTAACTAAGATAGTCTTTTTTGGATAATTGTCCTCTAAACATTCTGACATTGAATGGCATTGTTTCTGCTAACTTATGTTTGACGCTAGTGGCATCTTTTAATGAGATTTGATGATTTTGCATGACTTATTTATTGTTTTATAAATTAATAATGCAAAGGTAACATTAATTATTTGTATTAAGTCTAAATAAGATTAAATTATTTAGACTTATTCTAAGTTAGATAAACATCTTTAACTTGTAGGTATCAAAATTTTCTAGATTATTAGAATAATTGAGTATATCCTTTACCATTATGATGGATATTTTAAGGAATTGTGATCGGCCTAAAGCAATGAAGAAGTGGAACTTTTATGATTCGATTACAAGTAATCACATTTCAGAACGACGAACGATCTGAATGATTCCCAAAATCTAAACCACAAATCATTATAATAAAACGAAATGATGGATGAACCAAAAGAATCGCCTTAGTCTAATATCAGCACTTTGCCAGAAATCATTTTACCATAATGGTTCCCTACTATATAGTAATGTAATCCTTTCGTGTTAAGGTAAAAGGTAGTGTGTTTTTCTTGTAAAATAATAGAATTTACTTTTTGTCCATTAGAGTTGAAAATTGTACACAAAGAACCAATATGAGTTTCAGGGATTTGAATGTGGAATGTTCCATTATTTGGGTTAGGAACAATAGTAATGGGTTCAATAGCGACATCTTTTGAGCTTGATATAAATTCGGTTAAAGATGGACAAGATAGTTGATTTTGTTCTGCCCAAAGTGACCTAAATGTATTGTTGTTATATTCAAAACAAACTAAATCAGTCATTAAGATACCTCCACTTAAAGCTTCAAATCTTGGTTGGAAATAAGTAAGCCCATTTAAACTTCCTAGACCACTTATAATTCCATTGCGTACGAGTGTCAATAAGGTGTCAAGTACAAAAAATGTTTGGTTTATGCCTAATACAGCGATGGTGTCCATTCGTTTTACAGAATTACCATTATAATATTCTGATTTTAAGGCTATGGTATCGCCCAAACCAATATTAAAATCATAAATCAATACTTCTGAAGAATCCGCTGATTCCTTGAAATATACACTGTTTTCTGATGATTCATATCTGATAAACATCGGACCTTTACTTTCATAGCTGGTAGTAGTAGAACCTTGATTAGGAAAAGGTGGCATGGCAGTATTAATATGCTTATATCTTTTATATAGTTTTTTATACGCCACACCATTCAAAATCGTATCTCCAAGGATCACATTTTCTTCCAATCCAGAATAAAGATTAATTTGCCCAGGTTCATAACTTTTTTCCGTTTGATAAACCCATCTTGCATTATCCAAAAAGTAGTGGTTTTGCTGACTTGATGCCAATAAACAAAGGCTTGAAAAAATTAATGTGTATAGTAATCTGTTCATATTTATTTATTATTCAGATGTGAAATCTACATTTTTAATGAATTTATGATTTTCAAATCATATGTTTTTTAATATAGTAAAAGTAAGGGTAATCAAATATGTTTTGACAGAAGATGCTAATATTTTAAGTCGTATGAACGACAAAATAAATGTTTCTCATAAATGTCATTTTGATAATTTAAAATATCTTTTTGTTTTATTCTTATAGTTTCAAAAGAGATTTTTGAAAACAAACACTATTCGATACACCTTGATACTGTCCATAATTAGGTATGATTTTGTAATCGTTTTTATTATAAAGTTGGATGGCTTCAGGTTGTTGTAGACCAGTTTCCAACACACAGTATTCCATACCTAAAGAAGCACTCCAAGTTTCTAAATCGCTCAAAATCTGAGATGCCACACCGAGCCCACGAAAAGATTCTAGGACATACATTCTTTTTACTTCCATGGTTTTTTCATCATACGCTTTTATAGCACCACAACCAATTGCTTGATTATTCTCATAGGCGATGACCACATATTTTATATGATCGACTTTATTGAATTGGGAATAAAAAGCATGATCCGATCCATCTCTGATAGCTAGCTCCTTGTCAAGATGTTTGACTAAGGAAAGGAAATCTTCATTTTCTGAATTTGTTCTAGTCAATGTGATCATGGTATACGGTTGTTTTAAATCTCTAAATCTTATGGGTCAAAAATACAAGAAAATGGTGGTTTTTAAAATTTGATAAAGAATAATAATCTACTAATCCCAAATTTGTCCTTCTATTGTGTCTTTTGATATTGAATTTAGAACTAAAAGCTATTTCAGTTTCTTGGTTGCTTAAGAAAGTATAACTTAACTTTATATTTTCTTTATAAAATTCTCTTTTTTGTAAACTCATTTTTGATCAATGGTTTTCTTTTTTTGTTATGCTCATCATTTAAGAGCAAATTTTGGAAGCCCGAAAGAACAATTGACAAAACGCTAAGGCCTTTTAACAATTATTTGAGCCTAAAACATCTATCCCTTATTCTTATTTGGAATCAAAAAAGCCTAACTGAGTAATGAGAAGTAATATCTACTAATTCACAAAGTCTCGGCAACCATGCTCGAAAGCTTTCTGAGAAGCCCTAAGACCTTTTGTACTTGAGCGGAAGCTTAAACAGGAAGTCCTAAAGGCTTTATGACTAGTCCAAAAGCTTAAACAGGAAGTCTTAAAGGCTTTATGACTAGTCCAAAAGCTTAAATAGGAAGTCCTAAAGGCTTTTTAACTAGTCCAAAAGCTTAAACAGGAAGTCCTAAAGGCTTTATAACTAGTCCAAAAGCTTAAATAGGAAGTCCTAAAGGCTTTATGACTAGTCCGAAAGCTTAAAAGTTGGTTATGAAATAATTTTTCAATAAGCAAAGTAAGGTAAACAGAAGTTACGATGGGTTTTTATAGATTGAGATATTGGTATTTAGAATTACCTAGGTAATTTTATATAGCCCAAAAGGATTTTTACAAGGTCATTTCTTACTTTGTTGAACAGCGCAGCAAAAAAGATGTAGGTCTGAAGATGTAACAAGTAGACACTAATGACTGGTGTGATAAGAATAGAAATTCATTGGAATAAAAATTTTACAAACATCAAGCTAGATTTACTTTTTCACTTAAAAGAAAGCATATCGTAAAAAATATAATGTACATACTATCTGGGATTTTCCTTCAAAGTGAATGTGTAAAGTTGGTAAACTTAGCTGACATGAGCTAGGTAATAAAACCTATCAAACCCTGATATTACATCATCAATGCGTTATCATTGGTCACACTTTCTTATTATCTTTGTGCTAAATTAAAAATCAATAGACTAAAATGCAAAAGATATTTATAATCATACAGCTTATTCTGGGCGCATATTTTTTTGGGAATGGTCAGTCGGGGATGACCAAAGAGATTCTAAAACCTGAATTCACCAAAATATTAGATAGTCTACAAGTAAAAGGTGCTATTTTGATTTATGATGTTGAAAACAAAACTTATTATTCCAATGATTTTGAATGGGCTAAAACGGGATTTATTCCTGCATCTACCTTCAAAATACCTAACTCCATCATTGCGTTAGAAACAGGAGTTGTCCAAAATGATACGGTCGTTTTTGCATGGAATGGCGAAAAAAGAAGATTTAAAAAATGGGAAAAAGACTTGACATTTAAAGAAGCATTTCAAGTTTCATGCGTACCATGTTACCAGGAAATAGCTAGAAAAATTGGGGTAGAAAGTATGGGGACTTATTTAGATAAATTGAATTACCAAGGTATGATCTTTGACACGTCGACTATTGATAATTTCTGGTTAGAAGGAGCATCCAAGTTTTCTCAAATGCAGCAAATTGAATTCATAGAAAGGTTATATTTTTCAAAACTGCCGATATCAAAAAGTACTGAAAATATTCTAAAAGATATCATGCAAATAGAAAAAACGGAAAAGTATACCTTAAGTGGGAAAACAGGTTGGGGAATGAGAGACGATATGAATAATGGTTGGTTTGTGGGATATGTTGAATCGAAAGGCGCTGTTTACTTTTTCGCTACAAATGTAGAAAAGGCTGAGACAAATATAGAAGAGTTTCCCATCATTAGAATAGGTGCTACAAAAGATGCATTTAAGGTATTGGGATTGATTAGGTGAATTAGGAGGATATGCACATGGGATATTATCAGAACAATAAAATATAACTACAATGCCTAATTTGGGTGCTTAATTAAATGGCTAATAATATCTTTAATTTGAATCCTATTCAACTTAATTTTAAGCAGAACATGAAATCCAAAATCAATTCAATAATAGTAAATAATCTCCTGTATATTTGTAGCTTATATTTTTCTGCATTATCTAGTAGGTGCGAAGAAATAGTGAATTTAATTAAAGATTGTTAATTTGTTTATTTAAGACACAAACATTAATTTGAGAAAAGTATTAATCATAGATGACGAAGAAAAATTGAGAACTTTACTCTCTAGGATCATTAGTTTAGAAGGATTTGAAGTTATTCAGTCAGGTGACTGTAAATCAGGACTTAAAAAACTAGATATTATTGATGTTGATGTGGTATTGTGCGATGTGAAGTTACCCGATGGCAATGGTGTGGATTTGACTAAGCAGATTAAAGAAAAACATCCTCAGGTTGAGATAATATTATTAACTGCATATGGAAATATACCTGATGGTGTTCAAGCAATTAAAAATGGGGCATTCGACTATATTACAAAAGGGGATGACAACAATAAAATTATTCCATTGCTATATCGTGCATTAGAGAAAAAGGATTTATCTAAACGTCTTGTTCAGCTAGAGAATCAATTGGGCCAAAAACATTCATTTGACAATATTATCGGCAAGTCAAAAACTATTCAAACAGCTATCGGACTAGCTCGCAAAGTAGCATTAACAGATACGACAGTACTTTTGACGGGTGAAACGGGAACGGGCAAAGAAGTTTTTGCTCAAGCCATTCATCAAGAAAGCGCTAGATCAAAACATAATTTTGTAGCAATAAATTGTTCTGCATTTAGCAAAGACCTACTTGAAAATGAAATGTTTGGACACAAAGCTGGTGCATTTACAGGAGCAATGAAGGATCAAAAAGGACTTTTTGATGAAGCCAATCATGGCACAATTTTTCTTGATGAACTTGGTGAAATGGCCTTAGATCTTCAGGCGAAAATGTTAAGAGTACTAGAGTCAGGTGAATTTATTAGAGTAGGAGAGACCAAGCCGACCAAAGTAAATGTCCGTATTATTGCAGCAACTAATAGAGATTTGCAAAGGGAGATTGAACTTGGTCATTTTCGTGAAGATTTGTTTTATCGGATTTCTGTATTTCAGATCCATTTGCCACCACTTAGAGAACGAATTATTGATATAGAGCCACTTGCTCAAAATTTCATAAAGAATTTTGCTTTAAAAACTAATAAAATACTTTTAACGGCTTCTAAGGAATATATGGAAGCATTAAAGCAACATACATGGCATGGTAATATACGTGAATTAAAAAATGTCATTGAGAGGAGCGTGATTTTATCTGATGATGAGTTGGAAGTTACTAGCTTGCCTTTAGAACTTCAGCAAAATATACATCATGAACATAAAAGTAAAACACTTTCGGCTTTCGATTTAGCTAGTGCAGAGAAAATCCATATCCAAAAAGTGCTGAACTACACCAATGGAAATAAAACTAAAACTGCCGAATTACTTAATATCGCACTTACCACCCTATACAGGAAGCTATCTGAATATAAACTGGAGTAATGATGACCCTTTCAAAACGAAAGGAATGACCCTATCAAAACGATAGGGTTTGCAATTATGTATTTCTTGGTTAAATAGTGTAATGTGTTGTAATTTAACATGTTACATGGGTGTTTGTTCAATTGGACCCAAACTTGAATTATTATTGGCATACCAAAATAATTATTATAATGAAAGTTCAAGAAATGCCAAATATCTACAGCCAAGCACAAAGGTTTGCTGATTTAACAAAAAGTCTGATAAAGTCAGGTCATTTGCGAAGTGCAAAAAGATGTCTGCAGAAAGCTGAAGCGTTGTTTCTTAGCGGTTCCTTAGAAACCAAAAATGTGATAACGAATGTTTACTTGTATTCGGTCTCTACATTTATGGAAAACCATAGTTGTCGCATCAAAGGATTGCTCCCAGTAGGATTACAGATAGAATATAACAAACAAATTAATGCTTCGGGACTATGATGACAGTAACCTTATTGCTCGGAGGACTTATTGGTTTTGCTTTATTTTTTAGAGCAATTAAATGGTTTGAAAATATTTAATTCTATGGAAAGTATCAAACATAAGTTAAAATCTCAGTTTCGCGAACTCTATCCATCATCCAACATGAGCGACAGAATGGAAACTTACATGGTATTGCATCACTTTGGCTCGTATTGTGCTCAAAATTTCGGTAACGACAAGTCAAAAAGCATTTTGAAATTGATCAATGATGTTTATCAACAAAAAAGTCTTTTTGAAAATAATGCCATCGAAAATGAATTTTTTTATGCAATCGCTAGTCAATTAGGAAACAATGATTTGCTGGTTCATTTGAATTCAATTCCAAAAAATCTATGGTCAGTTTATATCAAAGTCTTAGTCCAAACTCAAATAAACAAAGAACAATGACAGCATTATTTATCATCGCGTTAGTAGTATTTGGTTATATGTGCTACGTATTAATCAAACCAGAAAAATTTTAATACCAATGAAAACGAATAAAAGAAATGGAAGGTTTATTTTTTTAAAACCAAAATGCTTCGGCACATCCTATTTGGTTTAAATCAATCATAAATAAAAAGAAATGAATACAGAAATACTTGGTGTAATCCTAATTTATGGATTAGTGCTTGGCTTAGCAATTCCACTTGGAAGATATATTGCAAAGGTTCTTAATGGTGATGCAACATGGTTAGATCCTATTTTTAATCCTATCGATCGACTGTTTTTTAAACTTAGTGGTATAGATGCTAACATTCAAATGACTTGGAAACAACATTTATGGGCTTTACTTACCATCAACGCAGTATGGTTTATTATATCTATGTTAGTCCTAACCAATATGAGTTGGTTACCGCTAAACCCAGATGGTAATCCTTCCATGAGCGGCGATTTAGCCTTCAATACATCCGTAAGTTTTGTTACTAATACCAATTTGCAACATTATTCAGGTGAAACAGGCTTGTCTTATTTGGGTCAGATGACATTAATGTTGTGGCAGTTTATCAGTGCCGCAACAGGAATAGCCATTTGTGCAGTAGTCTTTACAGCAATGAAAGAAAAGACTTCTGATACATTAGGTAATTTCTATTCCCTTTTTGTAAGAAGTAGTACTAGGATCTTGTTTCCTTTAGCATTGTTTGTGGCAACATTACTGTTGTTTAATTATACGCCGATGACGTTTGATGGCAAAGATACCATTATCACCATGGAAGGTGATACCCAACAAGTAAGTCGAGGACCTGTTGCAGCTTTTGTAGCTATCAAACAGTTAGGTACAAATGGTGGAGGATTTTATGGTCCCAATTCAGCCAATCCTATGGAAAACCCAAGTTATTTTACCAATATTGTAGAAACAGCTTCCATACTTTTGATTCCTATCTCGATGATATTTGCGTTAGGATTTATCCTTAAGAGAAGGAAACTTGCTTGGACAATATTCGGCGTTATGACGCTTGGGTTTTTACTGTTTTTGATTCCATCCATATATTTCGAAATGAAAGGAAATGTAGCAATTACGGATATGGGTATCCAACAAAATCTAGGAAGTATGGAAGGCAAAGAAGTTCGTTTTGGCCCAGCAGCATCAGCTACTTGGGCGATTGCCACCACTTGTACTAGCAATGGGTCGGTAAATGCTATGCACGATAGTATGACGCCGCTCACTGGAATGTTTACTATGTTAGGAATGATGGTAAATGCCTTTTATGGTGGTGTGGGAGTCGGATTTCTAAATTTTTATGTTTTTATTATTTTGGCAGTTTTTATCAGTGGATTAATGGTAGGTCGTACACCGGAATTTCTTGGTAAAAAAATTGAAGCCAAAGAGATGAAAATTGCTATGGTCATTGCCTTACTCCATCCTTTTCTGATATTGGTCGGAACTGCAATGGCTAGTTATCTTTACTCACAAAATCCAACAGAATATGCTGGTTGGCTGGCCAATCCTGGGTTTCATGGATTTAGCGAGATGCTTTACGAATTTACTTCTTCTAGTGCTAATAATGGAAGTGGATTTGAAGGCTTGGGAGACAATACCCCATTTTGGAATATTGCCTGTGGTATCGTGATGCTTTTGGCTAGATATCTTCCCATCATTGGTCCTGTAGCTATCGCTGGTATTTTGGCAAGTAAAAAGTATATACCTGAGAGCAACGGTACACTCAAGACTGATACTTCGACATTTGGTGTAATGATTTTTGCAGTAATTGCAATTGTTGCAGCGTTGGCATTTTTTCCTGTGTTGACGCTTGGCCCAATTGCCGAATATTTCTCCATGTTTAAATAATCAAATAATGACTAAAAATAAATCTTTGTTCCAAAGAGACTTAGTTTCAGAAGCTTTAAAACAGTCTTTTGTGAAACTAAATCCTAAGGTAATGTTCCATAATCCAGTGATGTTTACTGTTGAAATTGGTACTGTTATCATGTTTTTTGTATGTTTGTGGATCCTTACAGGCGAGAGATCACAAGGGAGTTTTGCTTACAATTTTATAGTATTTATTGTTTTGTTTTTAACTTTACTTTTTGCAAATTTTGCTGAAGCCATTGCGGAAGCGAGAGGTAAAGCACAAGCCGATAGCCTGAGAAAAACGAGGGAAGAAACACCTGCGAAAAGAATAGCTAAAATGGGGAATTTTGAAGCTAAAGATGTAGAAATTATTCCTTCTTCTCAACTTAAAAAGGATGACTTGTTTTATTGTGAAGCGGGAGATATTATTCCGATGGATGGTGAGATCATAGAAGGATTGGCTACTATTGACGAAAGTGCTATTACTGGCGAAAGTGCACCTGTCATACGTGAATCAGGTGGAGATAAAAGCTCAGTGACTGGAGGTACTAAAGTATTGAGCGATAGGATAGTAGTAAGAGTTACCACTGAAGCTGGAGAAAGCTTTTTGGATAAAATGATAGCCTTAGTAGAAGGTGCATCCCGTCAAAAAACACCTAATGAAATAGCATTAACAATTTTGCTGGCTGGATTTACATTAGTATTTATCATCGTCACCGTTACCTTAAAACCTTTTGCAGATTATGCCAATGCACCTATAACTATAGCAGCATTTATTTCACTTTTTGTATGTCTAATACCTACCACAATTGGAGGATTATTGTCAGCCATTGGTATTGCAGGTATGGATAGGGCTTTGCGATCAAATGTGATTACTAAAAGTGGTAAAGCTGTAGAGACCGCTGGAGATATTGATGTACTCCTTTTAGATAAAACAGGAACCATAACCATAGGAAATAGGAAGGCAACCAATTTTTATCCTGCTGATGGAGTAGATGAAAATCATTTTATCAAGTGTGTGGCTTTGAGTTCCATGAGTGATGAGACACCTGAAGGTAAATCAATCATTGAACTTGCGAATATCAATCCATTAAGTTTGAAGTTAGTAAACCCAAGATTCATAAAGTTCACAGCTGAAACGAGGAGTAGTGGTATTGATTTTGAAGATACTCGAATCAGAAAAGGTGCCTACGACGCTATCAGAATTCTGAGCGAAAATGCTGGCAATGCATTTCCAACCGAAACTTCTGAACGTGTGAAAATCATTTCAAGCAATGGTGGTACTCCGCTTGTAGTTTCTGAAAATGAAAAAGTGATAGGCGTCATCGAATTACAAGACATCATCAAGCCGGGCATTCAAGAAAGGTTCGAACGATTGCGAAAAATGGGGATCAAAACCGTAATGGTTACAGGTGATAATCCATTGACAGCAAAATTTATCGCGGAAAAAGCGGGTGTAGATGACTTTATTGCTGAAGCAAGACCAGAAGATAAGATGAATTACATCAAAAAGGAGCAATCAGAAGGTCGATTGGTAGCCATGATGGGTGATGGTACGAATGATGCGCCAGCACTAGCACAAGCAGATGTAGGAGTGGCCATGAATAGTGGAACACAAGCTGCTAAGGAAGCCGGCAACATGGTAGATTTGGATAATGATCCAACTAAGCTTATTGAGATTGTGGAGATTGGAAAACAACTCTTGATGACAAGAGGGACACTTACCACATTCAGTATTGCCAATGATGTCGCTAAATATTTTGCCATCATTCCTGCACTACTTGTAGTGGGCATTCCAGCATTACAAGGTTTGAATATTATGAATCTCCACAGTCCAGAGAGTGCCATACTTTCAGCAGTAATATTTAATGCGATTATTATTCCACTTTTGATTCCGTTGGCACTTCGAGGTGTCGCGTACAAGCCTATAGGAGCGAGTGCTCTGCTCCGTCGAAATTTATTGATTTATGGTTTGGGTGGTGTCATTATTCCATTTATTGGTATTAAAGCCATTGATCTTTTAGTTTCTCTATTTATTTAACTTTAAATTTAATTAAAATGAAAAACAATATTTTACCTGCAACACGCTTAACGATAGTTTGTTTAGTGTTTTTTTGTGGCTTTTACACTTTGATCGTTTTGGGTATTTCAAAAGTTGTACCTGAAAGAATGTCTTTTAACAAATCTGAAAATGGATTTTATACCACGGTAGGTCAAGGATTTATATCAGATAGATATTTTAATGGTCGCCCTTCGGCAGTAGCATACAATGCAGCAGGATCAGGCGGCAGTAATAAAGGTCCTAGCAATCCTGACTATCTAGCAGAGGTCCAATCGCGAATAGATACCTTTTTAATACACAATCCAGGAGTTGCCAAATCTGAAATTCCTTCTGATTTAGTGACAGCAAGTGGAAGTGGTTTAGACCCAAATATCTCGGTCCAAGGGGCAAAGGTTCAATTAAAACGCATTGCTAAAATTCGAGGAATTAGTGAAGAAAGTTTAAATCAACTCATTCAGCAACATACAGACAAACCTTTATTAGGTTTCTTTGGGACAGAAAAAATAAATGTTCTTAAATTGAATCTCTCTTTAGACAAATTATAACTTGTCGCTTTAGAACCAGTCGAATATTCTATTAAATATTTAATGAATCACTTAATCAGTTCAAAATTAATAATTTTACATCCAAATTTCATTTATAATAAATTTATCATGTTTAAAAATATAATAATCACATTGTTTTTTATAATTACCAATCAGTTGGTTGCTCAAGTAACCAATACAGGTCTGATGGACACAGTTGCTGGCACAAGTGTTAATAAATTAACTATAGGTGGCTACGTGGATATGTATTATGGAAACACTTTTTCAAATACAAATTCAAATAATGTACCTTATTTTGTTAGTATGGCACGCAATAACGAACTTACCGTTAATTTGGCCTATCTAGACCTACGATATAATTCTGAAAATTTCAGAGCTCGTATTGTTCCAGGATTTGGTACATACATGAATGCCAACTATGCAGCGGAGCCAGGGAGTTTGCGGAATATCGTGGAAGGTTCAGCTGGAGTGAAATTGTCAAAGACAAAAGAAATATGGTTGGATGCAGGCGTGTTAGGCTCACCTTACACCAATGAAAGTGCGATCTCAAAAGATCATTTGATGTACACCAGGAGTCTCGCTCCAGAATATGTTCCCTACTATTTATCAGGAGTGAAGCTGTCTATGCCTTTAAGTAGCAAAGTAAATGCATACTTATATTTACTAAATGGTTGGCAGCAAATCCAAGATAATAATGCTGGAAAATCTTTAGGTACACAAATAGAATATAGACCAGATGGAAATAACTTGATCAATTGGAATACATACATTGGTGACGAAAGATCAGTAGCATCACCTGAATCGCGGATGAGATATTTTACGGACTTATATTGGATATATAATAAAAATAAGTTTTCAGCAACTGCATGTGTCTACGTAGGCAATCAAATAAAAACTGGCAGTCCTACGGTGCAATCTAACAATATTTGGTGGCAGGGCAATTTCATTGGTCGCTATTCATTTACTGATAGAATATCACTTTCAGGTCGAGTAGAATATTTTAATGACGAAAATAACATACAGATTACACCTATTAATTCAGAAGGAGCTTTCAAAACCTTCAGTGGTGGATTATGTCTGAATGTTAAGGTCAACGAAAATGCTATGTTTAGATTAGAGGGAAGACATTTTACTTCAAATAGTGAATTATATTTGGATAATAACAATGTACCAACGAAAAATATGACTTGGATCATTTCAAATATGACCGTTTGGTTTTAAGCGCATGCCAGATAAAGAACAAACCGTACAGCATTTTTTAGACTTGATAAAAAAGTCTAGAAGAGGTAAGTTTAAAATCTACATTGGTATGAGTGCCGGTGTGGGCAAGACCTATCGTATGTTGCAGGAAGCTCGCACTTTAATGAAAAATGGGATAGATGTGAAGATAGGTTATGTCGAAACACACAATCGAAAGGAAACACATGATCTTTTAGATGGGTTGCCAATCATCCCAAGGCGGAAATTATTTTATAAAGGCAAAGAATTGGAAGAGATGGATGTGCAAGCTGTCATCAATCTACGTCCTGAAGTCGTGATAGTGGATGAATTGGCACATACCAACATAGAAGGTAGTAAAAACGAAAAAAGATGGCAAGATGTCATGGAGATATTGGAAGCAGGGATCAATGTGGTCTCTGCTGTAAATATCCAACACATAGAAAGCTTAAATGAAGAAGTTAAAACTATCACAGGTATAGAAGTAAAAGAGCGCATACCTGATAGTGTGCTTGCCCAAGCTGATGAGGTGGTCAATATTGACTTGACTGCAGATGAACTTATTACCAGACTTAAAGAAGGTAAAATCTATGAATCAGAAAAAATAGAGACAGCGCTCAAAAACTTTTTTAAGAGTGACCACATACTCCAACTTAGAGAATTGGCGCTAAAGGAAGTGGCATCTCAAGTAGAGCGGAAAGTAGAAACGGAGGTTAATAAGCCGAATACGCTTAGACATGAGCGATTTTTGGCTTGTATAAGTAGTAATGAAAGAACTGCAAAGACAGTCATCAGAAAAACAGCAAGATTAGCTAACTACTATCATAGCAAATGGTTTGTTTTGTACGTACAAACGCCCAAAGAAAAAGCTGACAAGATAGCATTAGACAAACAGAGGCATCTCATTAATAATTTTAAACTCGCTACAGAACTTGGTGCGGAAATCATTAAGGTAGAAAGCGAATCCATTTCAAAATCGATCATGGAGCAAGCTATAGATAGAAAGGTTACTACCATTTGTTTGGGCAAGGTGCATTTAAATTTATTTAGAATCATACTTGCAACCAATGTTTTTAGTGAATTGCTAAAAAAACTTTCTTCCAATAATATTGATCTTGTAATACTTTCATAAATGAAAATAAAAACCAAGTTAACCCTAGGCGTTGGATTACTTTTTTTACTAATTCTACTCCTTAGCATCGTAGGCGTAAAATACACTTATGAACTCAAACAAGATACCGAAAATATCTTGGAAGCAAACTATAAAACATTAGAGTATAGTAGGAATATGTTGGTGGCATTAGAAGACGCTTCTGAAAATGCTATTCAAAAATTTGAAAAAAACCTGAATTACCAAGAGGGCAATATTTCAGAAATAGGTGAAAAAGAAGTGACCGAAGAAATCAAAAGTAATTTTAATTCTTTAAAAGTAGGGGAGTTAGACAGTACGAAACTAGGGCAAATTCGAAAAGATATATTCACCTTGATGGACCTGAATATGCAAGCGATACAACGCAAAAGTGAAGTAGCAAAAGCTACAGCTGACAAAGCTGTTTTTTGGATTGCAATCACTGGTGTATTATGTTTTATTATAGCTTTTATTTTATTGATCAATTTACCGTCCAATATTGCAAATCCTATCAAAGAACTAACGGAAAGCATCAAAAAAATTGCTTCCAAAAAATATTCGGAACGTGTTCATTTTGGAAGTAATAGTGAGTTTGGACAATTGGCAAAATCATTCAATACAATGGCTGAAAAGCTCGAAGAATACGATAATAGTAATCTTGCAAAATTGATGATGGAGAAAAAAAGAATAGAAACATTAATTAATAATATGCATGACCCAGTGATAGGTTTAGACCAAAAACTTAATGTGATTTTTGTCAATGAAGAAGCTATTAAGATTATTGGGTTGCCAGAAGCACAGATCAAAGGTGTAAATACGCAAGAGTTGGCAGTTAAAAATGATTTGGTTCGTACACTTATACAAGACTTGATGAGTGGGGAGAATGAAGCGAATAAGCAAACACCCATTAAAATTTATGCAGATAATAAAGAAGGATACTTTGAAAAAGAAACTTTGCATATCTCCATTACACCCACGGGTGAAGAAACCAAGTTATTGATTGGACATGTTATTATTCTTCGAAATATAACACAATATAAAGAATTAGACTTTGCAAAGACAAATTTTATTGCTACTGTATCACATGAATTCAAAACACCAATTTCATCTATCAAAATGAGTCTGCAATTGTTAGAGAAAGACGAAATTGGACCATTGAATGAAGAGCAGAGAAATTTAATAGAAAGTATAAAAGATGATGCATCAAGGTTATTAAAGATCACAGGTGAATTGTTAAATATGACCCAAGTAGATAGTGGCAATATTCAGCTGACTATTTTACCTTGTGACCCTAAGAAGATATTATCCACTGCAATAGATGCGACACAAACTCAAGCAGACCAAAAACTGATAAAATTTGAGGTAACTAGTCCTGATATTATTTCAGATGTCATTGCAGATAGCGACAAAACATCATGGGTATTGACCAATTTAATCTCTAATGCAATAAGATATTCTTATGAGAACTCCATAATATACCTTTCAATTAGTCAAATAAATGATAAGATTCAATTTGCAGTTCGTGATACAGGTCAAGGTATCGCTCCACAATATAAGGAAAAAATATTTGATCGGTATTTTAAAGTACCTGGAACAAAAAAAGGAGGTACTGGACTTGGGTTAGCCATAAGCAAAGATTTCATTGAAGCACAAAATGGTCAAATTAAAGTAGAAAGTGAATTTGGCTCTGGAAGTATATTTACAGTTACTTTAAGCTCATTACAAAATGAAAAATAAGTTCAAAAGCTTATATCTTGACTCTTTATAAAATCTTTATAACCCATTCCTTAACTTTGTTGTAAATATCGTAAGATTGAAATTGATCTCGTTCAGGAAGGATAGCCTTAGGAAGCAGTTACTCTTTAGTACAACGCTTATTGTATTGTCTTCTTTGATCTTGTATTTTTTTGTAGGGTGGATTGGTTATCAAGTGGTTGCGTTGGTATTGCTATTGATGGTTTCGGTAACTGCAATGTTATTTGATATTGTGCCTGTTTTGATTGCAGCACTGTTGAGTGCCTTAATATGGAATTACTTTTTTATACCACCTGTGCGCACCTTTCATATTGGCACACCTGAAGATGTATTGATGTTTTTGATGTATTTTGTCATTGCATTTATCAATGCTGTGTTGTCCTTCAAAATCAGAGAGATAGAACGCAAGGTCAGGGACAAGGAAGAAAAAGAAAATAAGCTCAAACTATACGATACTTTGCTCAACTCACTGTCACACGAATTGCGGACACCTATCGCTGCCATCATTGGAGCGGTTGATATTTTGGAAAACCAAACAACATCTATGTCGAAAATTCACCAAAGTGAACTCGTAGATGAAATTAAAATCGCTAGTTTTAGACTCAATGAACAAGTGGAGAACTTGTTGAGTATGAGTAGGCTTGAGTCGGGCATATTAAAACCAGTTTTGGATTGGGTAGATGTCAATGACTTAATATTTTCGGTGATTAAAAAGTATAAAACACACCACACAGAATCGTTGACTATTGTGTTTGATCCCGATGAAAATGTACCTTTGATAAAAGTGGATGCTACATTTGTTGAGCAAATATTGTACAATTTGATTAGGAATGGACACATACACACACCGCCAAAATCTATCGTTAGGATAACAGCATCTTACCTGCATGGTTGTATACGTATCTCGGTGGCTGACAATGGCAAAGGATTTCCAACAGAAGAGATTAAATTTGTTTTTGATAAGTTTTACAGACTCAAAGGTGCTGCTACGGGTGGGACGGGATTAGGATTGTCTATTGTAAAAGGATTTGTAGAAGCATTAAACGGTCACATTACCTTGGAGAATCAATCATCAGGTGGCGCATTGTTTACTGTGGTTTTGCCAGCAGAATCTTCCACCTTAAATCTTGTGGCTTATGAATAAATGGCTCATTCTCATCATCGACGACGAACCACAAATTCGAAAATTGCTCCAAATAAATTTGGAATCCAATGATTATAAAGTTATACAAGCTACCACGGGAAATGAAGGTATTTCGTTGTGCGCATCACATACACCCGATTTGGTTTTGTTAGACATAGGTTTACCAGATAAGAGTGGTCAGGAAGTATTACTAGAACTGAGAGAATGGTATCATAATCCCATCATCATGCTGTCAGTATTAGATGGCGAAAAGGAAATTATCACAGCTTTAGATCATGGAGCTACAGACTACCTTACCAAACCCTTTCGAGCAGGCGAACTATTAGCCAGAATTCGGTCTGCCATCAAAAGGAACATCACTACTGTTAATACGCAATCAATCATTTGTGGCGACTTGGAAATAGACCTAGTGAGTAGGATCATCAAAAAAAACAACGAACTACTTAAACTTACTTCAACGGAATACAATCTACTTGCATTATTTGCCAAAAATGAAGGAAAAGTCTTAACCCATCAATACATCCTCCGTGAAATATGGGGAATCGGTTACCAGACGGAAACCCAATATCTTCGTGTATTTGTCGGTACATTGCGCAAAAAAATAGAATCAGATTACACCAATCCTTTGCACATTATTACGGAAAGTGGTGTAGGGTATCGGTTTCAGTAGCTTATCGATATTGCAAACAAGGTTACAATTCAAATAAGAATCCAATTAAGCTATTGCAAACAAGTTTACAATTCCAATAAAGCTTCTTTATAAAATCTTTATATCTCCACGGCTATCCTTTATTTTTTACATATTTTATTAGCTTGACTTTTGTCCCATCAAATTAAATACACAAATCATGTGGCAAATTGTGAGGAATATGTGGCGAATAGAAAGTCAACTAAATGGGGAAAATGATGAAAATATTCTTAACCATTTTTTATGGAAATTGATATGTGCCACCACAGTGGTTGTGCTTGTGGTGTTATACATAGTAATCGTTCATGGATAGTTTACCATTGACACCATCAGCAGCATTGAAGTTGGTCGAATTGTATCAATTGGCACACGATATAAATCAAATCCACCAAGATCAATTATTTATACAAAGGCAGAATGATCTTTTGTATGGACAAATATTGGAACAAAAGGTTACTTTCATTTTCCATTCAACATCTACCAAGATCTTTATGGAAGGATTACAAGATTTAATAATCTTTATTGATGAACGTTTGGCAATTAAACCTTCGAAATATCCTGAAATTACTGCTGCACTGACAGAAAAGCTTCTTGCTTTAAAAAATATACTCATTCAAATACAAGAACAATCCAATACACAAAATGTATAAAACAATCTTTAAACAAATAGCTAGCCTTCAGATCATACTAGGATTTGTGATTATGGTACCAGCTATTGCGGCTGTTATTTATAGTGAATGGTATGCTTTAGAAGGATTCCTGATTTCAGGAGGTTTAGTATCCACTTTAGGTTATTTTTTTTATAAAATATTAAGAAATGAAGGAGAGCCAGAATATAGGCATTCGTTGGTAATCGCAGCACTTGGCTGGCTCATGATCATTGTGATAGGAGGGTTACCATTTTATGTGATAGCACACATTACGCCTATTGAACACATGCAGTCTTTTGTTCCCGAAGGTATGGAATACGCTTCTAGTCTGATTAATTTTAGAAATCCACTCCATTGTATATTTGAGAGTACCAGTGCATATACTACCACGGGTTTTACGATGGCATATCATGAACCATCGATAGGTAAATCTTTACTTTTTTATAGATCTTTTGCCAATTGGGTAGGTGGTGCAGGTTTTATTGTCATGGCATTGGCTATCTTCAGACATATTCCAGGTCAGGGAACCATGTCATTATATAATTCAGAGGCCAGCGGTGTCAAACTAAGGAGTAATGTGATTCATACAGCAAGAGGAATATGGAAGGCCTATGTCATCGTTTCTATACTAATACTGATATATATATTTGTAGGGACGCTCATTATTTTGCCAGACTATCCCATTGCTGAAAACTTTTTTGATGCTATAAACCATATGATGTCAGCTATTGCCACAGGAGGTTTTAGCACCCTTGACGATAGTATTGCTGGATATAAATCTTATGGAATGGACATGTTGATGATTTTGCCACAGTTTTTGGGTGGTTTGTCACTTCCATTTTATTATAGGTTTTTTATTCAAAGAAATTTTAAAGAATGTTGGACAGATATTCAAACTCGAGGTTTTTTTATTGCTACTATCATTGGTTGTATCATCTTACCTATTTTACTTATCAGATCTGAACAAGTTTTGGATCCATTTAGGGAAGGTATATTTCAATTTGTTAGTGCTATCTCTACCACAGGCTGGCAGACATCAAATATTGGGGCATGGGATGATTTGTCCATATTATTTATTGTTACGGGAGCCATGATTGTAGGTGGTTGTGCAGGTGGTACGGTCGGAGGTATTAAAGTGATAAGGGCTTTATTGCTCCAAAAAGGATTGAGATGGCACATTAGCAAAATATTTCTTTCAAAAAATACGATTAAAAATGTAAAATTCAACAACAGTATATTGCTACCTGATCAAATGAATTCAGAATTAGCAAGGGCGGGTATTTTTGTATTAATTTATCTATTAATGGTATTTGTATCCACTTGTATTACTGTCTACTACATGGGAGATAATTATACATTGGCAGATGCTATTTTTGAGTCTGCTTCAGCTCAGGCTACGGTAGGTTTATCAACAGGTATTACTGATCCATCCATGTCACCCGTTTTGGAGACTGTTTATATTTTTCAGATGTGGACTGGCCGCATTGAGATACTACCTGTTTTGGTTTTATTGCGGGTTATGATCTATGGAACGGCACCACGTATTATCTAAAGTAAATAAAAATTTAAATTATGCATATCATTATTATTGGAGCAGGAAAGACAGGAAAGCACGTCATTGAATCAGCAGTCATGGATGATCAGGATGTTTATGTCATTGAAAAGAATAAAGAAGTAGCAGATTGGATAGCCAGTCATTACGATTGTGTAGTTATCAATGCTGATGCTACTTATGTAGAAGTACTCAAAGAAGCTAAAGCTGAAAAAGCGGATGCCATAGTCGTCACTACTAACGATGATGCTACCAATGCACTAGTCATCTTGCTTGCCAAACAATTGGGTATCAAACGATTGGTGAGTTCGGTCAATAACGAAGATCACTTGCACGTATTCGAACAAATGGGCATTGACACTGTGGAAAGTCCGTATAGACTTAATGGTCGATACTTATATCGTGCAGTATTGGGACCGAATGTGAAGGAGTTTTTGGATCTTGGTGATGGTTTTGAAGTGTTGGAAATGATTGTCCATCAAAACTCCGTTATAGCCAATAAACTCATCAAAGAACTCAATAAAGATAGGACACTTCCTAAGGACTCGAGAATTATTTTGTTAAAAAGAAACAATCAAATTATCATTCCTGAAGGCGAAACAAGGATCTTTGTTAAAGATATTGTTGTAGTTTTGTCCAAAAAAGAAAGGGTGTCAGATTTGTCAGTATTATTTGGTCAGAAGTAATAAAATATAGCCCCAAATATTGTAAGATGATGTATATTTTAATTGATATCTCATCACATGATTGCGTCCACTCGTCCATTATGTATTAAATGGTCAGCAATTTGACGATGTGGTTTTAGGTTAATTTTTCCCCATATTTTCATAATAAATTTGTATATCTGTTGAGTAGTATTACTTTTGTCGTTTGATTTTAAGTGTGTATCCCACTTTTTCATTCAATTATTAAAAATTCCTTTTGTCTCCCTTCAGGGAAGAGGTTAAACAAAAGTAATTTTTATAATAGTGTAATTTTGGGATGCCCCTATTTTTAAAACCTTAAGAAACCATTTGGTAAGTTTTGGTTTTTTATGTTTTTTACAGTTCATTTTGAGATGGGCTATTTGCAATTGTAATATTATTTTAAAGAGATATGATCGACATTATTAAGGGTTTATTTGATTTTATTATGCACATAGATGACCACTTATTCACCATGATAGGTGAGTATGGGGTTTGGGTTTATATCATTTTGTTTTTAATCATATTTGTAGAAACGGGATTGGTAGTGATGCCATTTTTACCAGGAGATTCTTTATTATTTGCTGCGGGAGCTTTTTGTGCAGGTGTGGTCAATGATAGTGGAGAGACTGCACAACTCAATCTTTGGATCGTTCTAGCTTCTTTATTGGTGGCAGCAGTGGTCGGAGACGGACTCAATTATTGGATAGGCAAAAACATTGGTTTAAGAATGCTGAGTTGGGAGATCAAAGGATATAGACCTGTCAAAGAAAAGTATATCGAACAGACTCAGGCTTTTTATGCAAAACATGGATCTAAGACGATCATTATTGCAAGATTTGTTCCTATAGTTAGGACTTTTGCACCTTTTGTGGCTGGTATTGGTAGAATGGAGTACAATCAGTTTTTTAGATACAACATCATAGGTGGCGCCCTTTGGGTAATAGGACTGACATTGACAGGTTATTTTTTTGGTAATATTCCGATAGTAAAGGACAATTTTGAAACTGTTATATTTTTAATTATTGGAATCTCTATATTGCCAATCATTTATGAAGCCATCAAACATCAGTTTACGAAGAATAAAGAAGTGAATTAGCCTTTTATTATCTAAAGATTCACATTCATATGGAGAAAAAAATTATTATCACTGGTATTTTATACTTTGGATTTGTTATAACAAGTTGTTGCGCTCAGTTTGGGGTTAGAGCAGGTGTAAATGCAGCTAAATTATCAACATCGACCTTGATAGATGGATCTGCAACTAAGTATAAAACGGGTATTGGAATTGGGATTTTTAGTGAGATTCCAGTATTTAGAAATTTTTCTATACAGCCTGAGATAAACTATATGCAACAAGGAACAAAAGAATCAGCTACATTTACATGGGGTACAATTGATGCTTTATCGAAGATCAATTATTTTCAGTTTCCTGTTTTTTTTAAATGTAATTTTAAGAATGGAATATTTATACAAACAGGTCCTTATTTGGGAATTGGGTTAGGTAAGATTTTAAATAAATACTGTGTAGGTGTAGGTGTTGATTGTAATTTTATAGAAAATGAATTTAACACCAAAGGCAAAGATGGACCAAGAAGGTATGATCATGGTTTTCAGTTAGGAACTGGATTTAAACTGACAAAACACGTTTCTATCGATTTAAGATTAATAGTAGGGTTAAAAAATATTTACGTCAAGCCTAATGGTGGTGCTTTAAATTCAGGGTTTAATATTAGTGGTAGCTATTCCATTTAGACAGATCGTTTAAAACTCAATTCCCTAAATCAAATCCCATTTTCTATCCATCATAAAAGGTAGTTTTTCTCTGTAAGCCATCATCTTTGGTTTGTCTAAATTATAGGTTATAAACGCTGGGCTATCTTCCATTTCTACGACAATGTCTCCATTATAATCGACTATCATAGATGCTCCAGGATAATGATACCCGTTATTGTCTTCGCCTGTACGATTGACACCAATGACGTAACACTGATTTTCTATGGCTCTAGCAATAAGCAATGATTTCCAGTGAGTTACTCGCGCCTTAGGCCAATTGGCAGCATAAATAATGAGATCTACAGCTTGCTTATTAGTAGAAATATAGGGAAATCGAAGGTCATAACAAATGAGTGGTTGGATATTGAAATCGTTCATGTCAAAAGTTGTACGATTGTTTCCAGCTTCGTAATGCTTTGCTTCACCTGCTAACGAAAATAAATGAATTTTATCATATTTTGCAACTACACCTAGTGCATTTACAGCAATAAAAGTATTGAAAAATTGTCCATCTCTAATCATTGGTATCGAACCTGCAATGATCATATCATATTCAGCGGACAAAGTGGATAATTCTTGTATTGTCTTATCTTGCCATTGTATATCTAGATGTTGAGGTACCATCTCGTACCCTGTATTGAACATTTCAGGCAGAACTAATAGATTTGTTTTTCCAGCAAGTGAAGCACAAACTTCTTCTATTTTTGCAAGATTGGCAGCAGGATCATGCCATGCCACATCAAACTGAAAGATACTAACTAGCATATAATTTATCATTTAATAAACCTTATAGGTTTCTAAAACCTATAAGGTTTGTGGTTAAGAGAATTCAAGGTCATCACCATATATCCTAGGTTTTCCATTATGAAATAAAATAAATTGTTGCTTCCCTTCAAAATTTTCCAAAACAACTTCTCTATTTAGTTTGCTTGGTTTAACTGTCAAATATGTATGATAAGAAGTCCAATGCCATTCTTCAATTTTGGTACATAAACCATGGTGAATAGCGTTATAATGAATATAATGAACACAATTACAGAAATAATCAGCATCATTTATTTGACTCCGTTTTAAATAATCTAAAAATAAAGCACCACTTCTTTCAAATCTTTTATTTATTGCTTTAGAGTATGCGTTACAAAAATTACTAAACTGTTGCATAACAAATT
Source organism: Saprospiraceae bacterium (assembly GCA_035299145.1). GTDB lineage: Bacteria > Bacteroidota > Bacteroidia > Chitinophagales > Saprospiraceae > OLB9. The sequence goes on along the minus strand of DATGWZ010000010.1, from coordinate 118,272 downwards.
TGGGCCATTCAATATTTGGTTCTACTTCTATTCCTTTTAGAAATAAGTAATGTTCCTTTAACAAAGGTATTGATTTTATCCTTACTAAAAAATGAAAATGGTTGGGAAGTAAATTGTATGCATAAAAGTCGGCTATTGGAACGATATATTTAATAGTTAATTCTAGGAAATAAGTATAATTATCACTTTCTCTAAAAAGATTTTCGGAGCCAACTGCGTGATTAAATACATGGTAAATTTGATCAGGTAATAGCGGGCAATGGTATTTCATGTTATTTGCGTTTTAGACCTTATAGGTTTCTCAAACCTATAAGGTCTGGAATCATAAACGAAGGTATAATAATAATTTTGAAAATCTTATATTGAAACTATTTTTTTAAACCTTATAGGTTTCTAAAACCATCAATCTATCTTCATCAAGATCCTATACTCCGCGGGAAGATAATTATTGATACGATTGCCAAGATTTTTTAACCAACCAATGGCAAGTCCCTGATAAGTCGCAAGGACCCAAGATTTATGTGGAGAATCTACTTCGTTCAGCTCTCTTTTGAGATATCTTAGTGCGTCCATTTTGTTTAGTTCCACAGTAGGAATGTCAATGGACCTGTCCAATGAAAGGGCCAGACTATGGTCAGGTATAAAAACTGTTTTATTTAATGTCCCAAGTGTCGTGCCACAATAAATGAGCCTTAGATAATGACTAAGTATACGAGCATCTTCTTTGTATTCAGATGGAAACAGATGGATGTTGCCTACTTTATCTATGAGAAGTTCTTTTTGTGCTAGATTAACCCAAGGCGCTACCATGGGAATTTGTTTTTTGTCAAGATCTACAATGTTTTTATCATCGATTCGCCACTTTGTCGTATTGTTTGGAGATGTTTTTTGCAGTACTGCGGCAAAAAATCCTTCGCCATTTGTTTTGTGTGGATAGAACTGATAACCTATTGCAGCTTCATTTTGAATTTCAGTAATTCCCCAAGTATTTTCGGTTTCAATCTGGACAGAAGTCATACCAAACTCTTTTATGCTGTAGTTGACATTATTTATATTTTCATCATCATTGTACGTGCAGGTAGAGTATATTAAATGTCCACCTTCCTTGAGCGTCGGCAAGATATCTGCTATTATTTTCTGTTGTCGGATAGCGCAGCTTGTCACGTTTTGAGGTGACCATTCCGTGATAGCATTTGGATCTTTGCGAAACATTCCTTCTCCAGAGCAAGGCGCATCTACAAGTATGATGTCAAAGTAATCTTCCAAAGCGGTAAAGTCTTTTGGATCATTATTGGTGACGACGACATTAGAATATCCTTCTTTGCTTAGGTTGTATTTGAGTGTATAAGCTCTGTTTTTGACGATTTCATTTGCGACAAGCAGCCCTTCATGATTTAAAAATGCAGCGATCAAGGTCGACTTTCCACCTGGAGCGGCAGATAAATCTAGGATTCGTATGTCTTTGTTTTGACCAGCAATTTGTTGTAGTATATGCCATATAAACATAGATGATGCTTCCTGAACATAGTAAGCACCAGCATGAAAACTAGGATCTAACGTAAAAATAGGTCGCTCGTCGAGATAAGTTCCTAATGGGCACCACAATACTTTTTCACCTTCAAATGGTACCGATGTTTTATTTGGATTGACGCGAATAGAAGTGGGTGCCTGCTGATCAAGAGCCGCTAATAAGGCAAGTAAACCTTCTTCTGAAAATTTTGGTTCAAGTGACTGAATAAATGAATCAGGAAGTAACATTAGCTTACCTTTAAATTTTCATTTCTAAATAAAGAAGCTTGTAATAAAGAGCTTAATAAAATGACGCCAATACAACCTATTCCATTCAGCCATAAATATCCAACCAAGTCAAGTTTGAATATCACAATGATCATGATCTCTATGATAATAGCACTTATGAATATAGCGTTTGCCTTGATGTTTTTGAAATAAAATGCAACTAGGAAAATACCCAAAATCGTTCCATAAAATACAGAACCAATGATATTGACAAACTGAATTAGGTTCTCAAATAAAGTGCCAAAACAAGCAAACCCTATGGCAATTGCTCCCCACAATATAGTGAAAAGCTTGGAAGTCATAACGTAATGTTGATCTGATTGATCAGGTTTTATATTCCTTTTGTAAATATCTATCGTGGTGGTAGTGGCCAACGCATTGAGCTCTGATGCTGTTGAAGACATCGCGGCACTAAATATGACCGCAAGGAGCAATCCTATTAATCCTTGGGGCAAATATTTGAGAATGAAGCTAATAAAAACATAATCTTTATCATTGGTTTCTTCTTTGGGTAGATGGGTTGAAATCAGCTCTTTTACATTTTCGCGAATGACCTTTTCGTCAGCTAAAAAAGGTGTTAATTCTGCTTTTAGTTGAATATTATTCTCATTGATGTTTCCACCTGACATGTACTTTTGTAAGAGTGCATTTTTTTCCTCATACACAAGATCATAGGCTGTTTCATACTTTATGACATCAGCTTTCGCTTCTGTGGTTTTTAATTTTGTCAATGTACTTTCATTAAAAAAAACAGGTGGCTTGTTGTATTGGTAAAACACAAAAACCATGACACCTACTAGTAGAATAAAAAACTGCATTGGTACTTTTAGCAAACCATTAAATACCAAGCCCCATTGACTTTCTTTGATAGATCTTCCTGATAGATATCTTTGGACCTGTGACTGATCTGTTCCGAAATAAGATAAAGCTAAGAATAAACCACCTGTGATACCTGACCAAAAAGTATATCTACTCTCTGGATCGAAAGAAAAGTCTAGTATATTTAACTTTTCTGAAGCACCAGCAATCGTCAGCGCATTGCTAAAGTTGATGTTTTCTGGAAGGGAAGCCATAATCACATAAAAAGCTACAAACATGCCTGTCATGATGATAAACATCTGCTGTTTTTGGGTGACATTTACTGCTTTGGTGCCACCACTAACCGTATATATGACTACAAAAGCTCCTAAAATGAAATTGAGTAAATTCAGATTCCAACCTAAGATGGTAGATAAAATGATAGCTGGAGCGTAAATGGTAATTCCAGCAGCAAGTCCACGTTGTATCAAAAATAGTCCTGCCGTGAGTGACCTAGTTTTTAAATCAAAACGTTGCTCTAGAAACTCGTAAGCGGTATAAACTTTTAATTTATGGTAGATAGGGACAAAGGTCACACAAATGATAATCATGGCCAATGGAAGTCCAAAATAAAACTGAACAAAGCCCATTCCATCATGAAAAGCCTGGCCAGGTGTGGACATAAAAGTGATAGCACTTGCCTGAGTCGCCATGACAGACAGACCTACTGTCCACCATTTTGCTTCATTATCTCCTCTAAGATAGGAATCCATATTGTGCGTGCCACGAGTTTTCCACGTACCATAGATGACAATAAATGCCAAGGTACCTATCAATATTATCCAGTCTATATGGCTCATAAAGGTCTGTTTTTGAGTGGCTTTAATTCCAGATTTGCATGATGAGATAGAAGCCTAGAATATACAGTACATTCAAGACGATAATCAGCGTGTAGGCATGATTCCACCTACCAGATTTACTATTATGGTTTGACATCTTTTCCGATTGAGATCATATTTGCAAATAGTCTGAATGCTCCTGATACACCCGCTGGCAACTCTCTGAAAAAAGACAATCCAGAGTAAATGTAATGTCCCTCACCGTGCTTGGCTACTAGTAGGACACCATCATTTGCTTTTTCTCCAGGGTCATTAGAAGATAGGATAGGGGTATAATTAGCATCCCATTCTTCTGGGAAATACAGCCCTCGTTCTTGCACCCATCCTTCAAAATCTTTGGCTGTAATTTTATTGGGTGAGTTTAATATTTCATGTTGTGGGCTGAGAAAACGAACTTCTGCTTCTTCTACACAAACTCTATTTCTCGATAATGTCATCGGATATGGTCCTAAATCTTTTGTCACAAGACCATTGGCAGTGTTGTATTGAACGATGACTGTGCCACCTTCGGCCACATATTTTATGATCTCAGATTGTTTAAATTTTAAAGCATCCAAAGTGTTGTAAGCCCTTACACCTAATATCAATGCATCGTACGTTTTAAGTGTATTTGATGAAAGACCATTAGCATCTACCATATCTACTTGATATCCGATTTGTCTTAGACTTGCTGGTATCTCGTCTCCTGCACCCATGACATAAGCGATTCTTTTGCCTCGTGTTTCGATATCAATTCTAGATAGTTTTGACTCAGCTTGTTGTACCACTGTTTGGAAAGGAATGTGGTCGTAATCTATATCGATAATCTGATTGGTAAACACCACATTATTTGACTTTATTTCTGGATGAATATAAATTTCTTGCCCTTTGGATGGTGGTGTAATAGAGAAGGTAAAGTCTTTGCTTTCGCCTTTTTGGCCTATTGTAAAAGAGATATTTTCTGGGTTAGATTTCCATCCTTTTGGTAGTGGAATAGATAACTCACCATTTTGATCTTTTGCCCATGCATGTACGGTAAGCACAATTTCTCTTGATTCCTTACTATTGAAAATATAAACGGGTTCTTTGACCTTTACAGTAAGTCGTGGTACGATCTCAAGGGGACGGAAAGTCTCTCCATTTTCAGGACTGTTAAATTTGTTGACTATTTCTTTTTCGTAGTCTATATTTACGCCATTGATATTAAGTTTAAAAACTACTATAAGTGTGCGTTGTGTCTCAGGATTACCTATAATGGCTTGATCTTCTACATTATACAATCCAAGACTACCTTTTTTGGTCAACCAATAAGGCGCTGTCAAAGGTGTGTTTTCAGGAATAACAGAAGCTTTAGTCCACTTAAATATTTCGTTGTTTACCAATGATAATTCTGTTGTCGTATCAATAGAAATTCCTTTACCTTGTATTGCGACCAATTTGATATCAGCATTCAATCTATTGATCGCTTCTATATCAATATTTAGTACTTCACCACTAGTGGCTTTATGTGCATTTGTTTTTGCTTCTAGATATAATCCACTACAAGCAGCAATTAGGTTTTTGACTTCTTTAGTTTTGATTTCTTTCCAGAAAGGATCTTGGGTATTTTGGATGGCAGTGTATATTTTAACCAAGTAAGGTACTGATTTAGAAGGATCTTTAAAGTCGAAGTTTTTGACTACATCTTCTACCATTACCTGAATACCTTCTCCACCGGCAACTCTAGACCAAGTCGTATTGATCCCTTCAAAAATGTCTGATTTATTTGGTGGTAAATCTCCTTTTAATAGTTCCAAATATTCTAATTGCATGCCTCTAGTACCTGTAGAACCGAATCCTTGACACTTGTGTTTACTCCTTGATTCTGCTGCTATTTCAGTATTTGACTTACCGAGTAATGGAAAGTAAACACCTACATCCATACTCATCAAGGTAGACTTGTCTGCTTTTTTAAATTTATCTTCACTACCATAAAACCACCATGATGTATTAAAAAACAGTCTTTTGGGTTGCCAAACATCTACATATTTTAGTTGGTTTGGGTAGGCTGTCTTATCTATTCCTTTTTCAAATAATTCGAATGCCAATTGTGCCGAAGCAGTATGATGTCCATGTGTAGAACCTGAAGTACGATGGTCAAATCGATTGATAATGACATCGGGTCTCATTTTACGAATCGCCCACACAACATCTGCTTTTACTTGCTCCGTGTCCCATATTTTGATGGTTTCTTCTGCATTCTTTGAATATCCAAAATCATTGGCTCTACTAAACATTTGGTTTCCATTGTCAACCGACCTAGCCATGAGCAGTTCTTGGGTTCTCATGACGCCTAGTAATTCACTTATTTCGGTTCCTATTAGATTTTGACCGCCATCACCACGAGTTAAAGAAAGGTAGGTAGTCAAAGCTTTTTTTTCATTGGCAAGATATGATATCAATCTTGTGTTTTCGTCATCAGGGTGCGCTGCTACATATAAAACTGAACCCAGAAACCCAAGTTTTTCAAGATCTTGATAGATTTCTCCAGAAGTCATCTTTTTGGGTGCTTGTGCAGAAATGTTTTGATTGAAAAAAGTAATGAACTGTCCTGTAATTAGTAATATATATAATGAATGTCTAATGTTTTGATTGTAAATAGAAAGCATAAATTGGAATTGTTGAGATAATATATTTTAAGTATAAAATTGTTTGAAAATAAATAGATAAAATCAGACCTTTGCCTTGCATCAAATTAAATTCGAATGCTTATTTTGTTATTAACTGTGGTAATTTTTGTTGTATCTGCATTCTATGTTTTATACCAAACAAAAATAGCAAAAAGATAATTACCCACCACAATTAGGCGTGTGCTTCTGGCATTTTGCAATCTTCTTCTGGCTTCTTACCACACACCGAACATTCACCCAATTGATTTTTCAACATTGGATTGTTGCTAGCACATGATCCCCTGAATTCTTGCCCTGTAAACATGTGCCTCAAATTCATTAGCATAAACGACACACCAAAGATTCCGAATATTATTAAAAGTATATAAATAAATTCTTGCATTTGTATTGGATTATATATATCGTAACAAAGGTAATTTTATTATTGTTTTAAATACTAATGGCTTAAAGAAATTTATTCCCCAGTCTAAGTTGATTTTTCTTCACGCAATGAATTACCTTTGCCCAATAAAGTAATTAGCAATTTTTATCATATAGACACAAATAAAAATTACTTTTTGCAAATAAAATCATTTTAATATCAAGTATTTATGACCGAAATTAAACAAGCCAAGCTCGATGCTTTTTCTAGATTGTTAGATATTATGGATGATTTGCGCGCTAAATGTCCGTGGGATATGAAGCAAACGATGGATACATTACGTATTCTAACCATAGAAGAGACCTATGAACTATCTGATGCCATCATACAAAATAATATGTCTGATGTCAAAGAAGAACTGGGAGATCTTATGCTACACTTGGTTTTTTATGCCAAGATCGCAGAAGAAAAACAAGACTTCACTATGGCTGACTCACTGCATGCGGTTTGTGATAAACTCATCAAAAGACATCCTCATATCTACGGCGATGTGAAGGTAGATAATGAAGAAGATGTCAAACGGAATTGGGAGCAAATAAAACTAAGCGAAGGCAAAAAATCTGTGTTATCAGGTGTGCCATCTGGACTTCCTGCCATGGTCAAAGCATACCGTATGCAAGAAAAAACAGCACAAGTAGGATTCGAATGGTCACATATCGATGATGTGTGGTCAAAAGTGGAAGAAGAAATCAATGAATTTAAGGAAGTAGCCAAAACAGATGATTTGACCAAAAAGGAAGATGAATTCGGAGATATCCTCTTTTCACTGATCAATTATGCTCGTTTTGCTGGAATAAATCCAGAAACAGCCTTAGAAAAAGTCAATCTAAAGTTTAAATCTAGATTTGAATACATCGAAAAAAATGCACCAAAGTCTCTGGAAGACATGACACTCGATGAGATGGATGCCTTGTGGAATGAAGCGAAAGTTCTACTTTAGTGGGAATCGGCAGGATGTCTGTAGATACTGCATCGTAACAATGATACAACGACAAGCGGATAATGCTTGCAAACAAGTTTGCAAGTCCAGTATCAATCACCAATGACATTTCTAACTTGTAGAAATCTTTTGCTGTAGTATGGGTCGTACATGTGGTCGATGCAGACACCTTTGGTTACGGAAGAGTGGATAAAATACAAAGTATCATTGCCCCAATGATGTACCAATCCTACGTGGCCTGGCCTATTGTTCCTTGGGTTTCTGCCTTTAAATACTAGGATGTCACCTGGACGAGCGTGTCTAATGTCTTTTACCCTTTTGCCATCATGTATCTGGGAGACTGAACTTCGGGTGACATTTTTATCGATACCAGCCATCAGGTATTTCACATATCCTGAGCAATCAAAAACGTGTTTGTCTACTTTTGATCTGTATCTTCTTCCTAAGTGTTTCTCTGCATTTATTAGTATTTTCTGACGCATTTGTTCCCCAGGACTGACGACCTGTTGATTGTATGCATTGGTTGAAAATAATAAAATAAGTAAAAAGATAAACCTCATTATATCTAGATATTCTAATAAAATCCCGAGCGAAAAATGGTAGAATATATATCAAAAACCATGTTTCGATGACTATTCTTATCACAAATGAACGAAACTATTCTCAATAATGGTATAAATGGTGTAAAAAATGTATTTTCGTCGTAGAGAATTGAATGGAACGAAATGTAAACAAAGTCCAAACACATTAGCATAGTGGCATGTAAAATATTTTATGTAAACTCCCAAATATCAAAGCAACATCATGCTATAATACTTCTTTTTAACCATCCCGTGATGCTCATTCTTGACCTTTTAGACATGGTTACTTCATGTTCCATCTCATCACATTTAAAAAACACAGTAGTTTGGGCCATGGGCATTACCATTTGGGTGCCTTCGTCTTTATACAATAATAACAGTCCGCCATCCTCCTCGACCCAATCAGCATTGAGGTAGTTTACCACAGAATATTGCCTATCGCTATCATTTCTGAATCTGTCTTTATGTCTTCCATATGCAGCGCCTTCTTCGTATAAAGCATAGTGAAACTCGTAAGCATTAATGCCTGCATAACAAGTTTTATTGAGATAAAGGATCAAATCTTCCATCAAAGCTAAAAATTCTTGTTCGAATACATTTTCATGGGATTTGTCCATCCAATAGATCATATCGCTTCTGATTTTGGTAGCTTTATGTTGATCATCATTTTGGCCAATTCGGGCAGGTGACATTTGACCATTTGCGAGTAATTGGACTATGTTTTGGCTGAGACCTTTTGTAAGTGCGGCACTAAGGAAGTTTTTATCAATACCAACTTTATTTAGAATGTAATCATCTATCAGAAAATCAAATTTTTCTTGCATGTGTTTGTTGTGGGGCGTAAGGTAGTCATTATATTTAGTTTAAAGTTTAAATGTGTAATGTTTAAGGGAAGCGGCATCATTCTTAATCTCAATCTCAACCATAGTCTTATTTAGTTTAAAGTTTAAATGTGTAATGTTTGAGAGAAACTTCCATCTCTTTCAACCTTAACCTTAGTCTTAACCTTAACCTTAGTCTTAACCTTAACCAAATTCTCATCTAAAATGTATACTTTTACACCTTATTATTTTTAGTATGATAAAGTACGTATTTATAGTTTTGTTACTCTTGTTGGGAGGCGTTGTGTGGCATTTTTATCCACAACTTATGATTGCAAATGGTTATGCAGCCAAAAAAATCTGTACTTGCACACTAGCAAATGGCAGAGATCAGGCTATAGCAGAAAAGCAGCATTTGTATTTTAGTGTATTGTCATTCGTAAAAAATGAAGTTGATACTGTAAACCAACAAGTAAAAAGTTCTTTTTGGGGTCTTTCTCCACAGATTGCGCAATATCGTCCTGGTATCGGGTGTATACTTTTAGATGGGAATGATGATTATCACGTTGCTTTTCCTGACCAAGAAGTAGTATTGGCAAATGATTCTTTGTTTTGGCCTTATGGAAGCAAAGATTTAATAGCTTCTACCAAAGGATTGGATCAGAAAGCATTATTGGATGCCGTAGATGATGCTTTTGATGTGGATGGGAATATAGATGTCAAAAGGACTACTGCAGTATTAGTCATTCATAATGATACACTTATAGCTGAAAAATATGCCAAAACCTTTCATAAAGATACGCCACAATTAGGATGGTCTATGACTAAGAGTTTTATGAATACCTACGTTGGCTTATTGGTGAATGAAAAGAAACTTGAAATCCAGCAGAAAGGTCTTTTTAAGGAATGGCAAAACGATGATCGCAAAGATATTACCTTGAATGATTTGTTACATATGAATACTGGATTAGATTGGGAAGAGAATTATGCAAAAGTATCAGACGCTACCAATATGCTTTACAAGTCTGAAAATATTGCAGCCATACCACTTTCAAAAAAAATAAAATATCCTATCGGTACACATTGGTATTACAGTTCTGGGACTTCCAATATTCTAAGCAAGTTTTTGCGCAATCACCTTAATGATGATAACCATTATCTTACCTATCTCAAAAAAAATCTTTTTAATCCACTCCAAATGTCGTCTACTTTTATAGAGACGGATGAAAGTGGTACATTGATAGGATCAAGTTATGGATATGGAACTCCTAGAGATTGGGCGAAATTTGGGTTATTATATCTACATGACGGAGTTTGGAATGGCAAAAGATTACTTCCTGAAGGTTGGACAACTTACACAGGAGAAGAAGCTCAAGGGTCTAATGGAATCTATGGAGCTCATTTTTGGTTGAATAAAAATGGTATAGAATATCCTGATGCTCCTTATGATTTATATTCTGCCAATGGATACCAAGGTCAGTTTGTGTTTATTATTCCATCTAGAAATGTGGTCATTGTCAGAATGGGTACTGGTGGTGAAGCATTTGATACCAATCTTTTTTTAAAAAATATTTTAGCTGCTATTCCTGTGATTTCTTCAAAAATTATAAACTGATATTATGAAGTATTTTTTTATTGTATCAATGATCATCGTCGCTTCTTGCTCTTCGTCTAAGATAGGTCAGCGTGTTGACAAAGTGAGTGGTAATGACTTGTTTACCATTGGTGGTGATTGTCAATTTAAGGAAGGTACTGGTTTTGACTCAAAAGTAGGTACCGTGTTGTGCGGTGATATTATATTTGATTATGATTATGGCAAATATGCTAATGCAGGACCTATTACCATCGAAGAAGGATTTATGCGGGCATTTAATGCAAATTATTATGCGAAGTTTTTTGAAATCATCCACATCGAAGCCAAACTAAATAGATTGTTTAGAGATTCCGTATCTATTGTAAATATTGTGGACAATGCAGAAGATACAAAGACGATCTTTCAATGCCAAGTTTGTACCAAGGTAGCAAATTTAAAATTTAGAGGTAGGACTTACGGATATCCTTTTCAGTTAAATAATGAAGATACTAATCTTAAACATTATGACATTACGAAGGATACTTCAGACGTTTACATCCGTAAAATTTATATATCCAATACTGATTCTTTGCCTTCAGGACTTTATCTAAAGTCTGTTGATGGTAAAAAGGACAGTAAAAGATTATCGCTTGTAACTCGAAATAGGGTAGATAGTCAAAACCTTCGGAAGTTGTTGACATCCGTTAAGTTTAAATAATGACTCGTTTGTTATGATTTCTATGAAATTATTAAGGAAGATCTACGCCCAATAAAGAAAATGGTACTTTTTTAATTGCTTTTTGACTTTCTACATTTAGTATGAGTTTCATTTTTGCGTCAGGTTTTGTCTCAAAGTAATAAGTGTGAACAATATTTGTGTAAGAAGATGAAATTGGTGAAATTTTTTTGCCTTTATCATCTTCAAAATCTACACCCATAACTTGCGAGTTATCTCCTCCAATAGCAAAAAAGATCATGTTATCGATTTCTGTCTCTGTATAATAACTTAAGTTGTCTACTAACGAATTCACTTCAGATGCGAAGTTTCTGTCAGCTTCTGGTAGTTTTTGGATATCTTCATAGCGTTGGTTTACATCTTTAGCACCCATCTTTTGGAGAGTAGCTTTATCATAAAAAAATAATGAAAAGGCAGCACCTTTTGGCGCTAAATTCACACCAGCTTTTGTTTTAAAGCCAGATATTTTTATAATGCCTCCATTTTCTTCAGTTGGTTTAAATAAGCTCAAACTTCCATCAATATTAATCGTACTTGCAGATCTGGAAGCTTTAAGAAGTTGGATGATAGAGTTGTCGTCTATTGCCACATATTTTGCATCTTCCATCGATTCTGGAAGCAAGTTGATACCTTTATTATCAACTACTCTTTTTAACTCGTTTATTTTGTAGTAGGTATAATTTCTGATGTCATCACCTATAGGTTTCACTTCTACTTTACAATAATCCCAACTTGAACTTATAGACCTAAGTTCTTCTACATTGACCACTTTTAGCTTTTGCGCTTGCATTAAATTTAATAGCAAGAATATAAAAACAATGGCTGAAAATAGGGCTTTGGAAGTATTCATGGTTTTAAATTTAATTTTGATTAAATTGTATTATGCAAAATATTGTTACAAATATATGAGTAATCTTGGATTTATTAAGTTTTTATTTATGTTTTTTAAAATAATTAATGATAGACTTTGTACTATGTAATCTAGTATTTCTGTTTTGTCGAACTATCAATAGTGATGACCTATTGGCTTACTAATTCTAAGCTATCAGAATCATTCAAGAAGTAAGCGCTTGTGTCTTTTATATTTTATACGAAAAGAACGATCGAAATTTAAAAAGGAATAGCTGTTTAGCTAAATATTTCGTATAAAAATAGTTTTAAAGATCCATGGTGCTTTTTTTATAAATTATTGAAAATCAATTATTTTGGTGTATAAATAGGTTGTTTGGGTGTCATTCTGATTTAATTTTACTTTATTTTTGTTTTTGGTAACTTAATTTACTTTTTAGGGGTTATAGCAGTCAACCAACAAAATCATTTTGAAGTTATACATTAAATACATGGTCTCGGCTCGATGCAAGATGGCAGTCAGAGCAGTTCTAGAAAATATGAATTTAACCTACAGATCCATCGAACTCGGAGAAGTCGACGTGAAGGAAGAGCTAGATAAAGAACAACTACTCAAAATTAAAAAAGGATTGCTTGTGTCTTCTTTATTATTAATGGATGATAAAAAAGCAATGCTGATCGAAAAGATTAAGATTATCATTATTGAGATGATCCATTATTCTGAAGAAGTACCTATTGTCAATTTTTCAGAATATTTAAGTACAAAGATTGATCATGACTATACTTATATGGCAAGTTTGTTTTCTGAGGTAACAGGAACGACTATTGAGCACTTTATCATTGCGCACAAAATAGAAAAGGTAAAAGAACTTTTGCTTTACGATGAACTAAATTTGACTGAAATTTCCTACAAATTAAACTATAGTAGTGTCGCCCATCTATCTAATCAATTCAAAAAAGTTACAGGTCTGACACCGACTTACTTCAAAAAACTAAGAGAATTTAAAAAGCGTATTCATTTAGAAGATATTGGTGATTAATTTATATAATTATCAACTAATCAGTAGTTTTAATAATACCTTTTAAGTCTACTAATAAAAGATATAAATCTTAGTTGAAATTGTGTAAAACGATATCACTTGCGTGCCCTTACCTTTGCAGTTGTGATTTATAATCAATCATAGTTATAAAATTTTATTAATCATTTAAAGAATAGAAACATGGGGAATTTGCTTTATATAATAGCAGTTATTTTGGTTATTGGATGGCTTATTGGATTCGTAGGTTATAATGCTGGAGGGTTAGTCCACATCTTACTTGTGATTGCCATCATCGTTGTTTTGCTTAGAATCATACAAGGTAGGAGAGTTCTATAATACATTAATGAATATTGCAATGGTTATTCTTAATTGAGTAACAATAGCGCATATTAAATGACAACCTTTGTCTGATAAATAATAGTATCATTCTAATCATTGGGATGGTTACAATAAAAAAAACATGGATATTCAAGATGTAGAAAAATCAAAGGTGTTTATCACAGTGGAAATCATTGAATACGTGCCAAACTCAGTTGTTATCAAGACTATTTTAAAAAAGTCAACGGGAAATATTTCTTTGATGTCCGTAGACAGTGGAGAGGGTTTGACAGAAAAAACGTCTCCATTTGATACATTTGCTCAAGTCATAGATGGCGAAGCAGAAATTGTTATCAATGGTGAATCAAAGATATTAAAAATTGGTCAATCTATTGTCATACCAGCTCACGCCCCGAATCTTATAAAACCTAATGGTAGGTTTAAAATGATATTGACTATCATCAAAAGTGGCTACGAATAGATCATTGCCCAAAGTGGTTCCTTGATAGGAGTAAATAATATAACTTATAATAAAAATTGTATAAAGTATTCGAAAACAATACATTGTACCTTTGTATCGTGAAAATTTATTCACAAATGTACCGCCATTTGCGGCAAAATTTAATTCAAATGAAACCATCAAAATTAGTAATTTTAACCACAGTTTTCGGCTTGTTTTTATTTATGACAAGTTGTGGTAATTCAGCACAGAAAGTCGAAAAAGCAGAAGAAAATGTTGTCGAAGCAGAAGAAAACCTTCAAGAAGCTCAAGATGAATATAAGGCTGACATCGAACAATTTAGACTGATGACGAATGAAAAAATCGCTGCTAACGAGCGTGCCATTGCTGAATACAATGCTAAATTGGCAAAGGAGAAAAAAACAATGAGCGCAGAAATCAAAGAAGAGATCGCAGCTCTTGAAGTAAAAAACAATAACCTGAAAATGAAGATTGGCGAGTATACTGATAATGGTAAAGAAAACTGGGAAGCTTTTAAGACTGAATTTGGCAAAGATATGGATGATTTAGGTACTTCGATCTCAAATATCGGAAAGAAAAATCAATAAGATTATATTAACTAAAGGAAAAATGAATTACTTATTTTTTAATTTAAAAATTCAGGAAATGAAAAATTTAATAATTTTAATCTGCTTGACTTCATTAATATCTTATCAAGTATCCGGACAAGACGATAATCGGAATGCTTTTCAGATAGGTATTAAAGGCGGGGTAAATTTTGCTAATGTGTATGATTCAGAAGGGGAAGACTTTACTGCGGATGGAAAAATTGGATTTGTAGCTGGGGCATTTATGTCTATCCCTTTGGGTAGTATGTTGGGTGTACAACCTGAGGTATTATTTTCGCAAAAAGGTTTTAAAGCACAAGGTAGTCTTTTAGGTAGTTCATACAATTTGACACGTACTTCTACTTTTATTGATGTGCCGATTTACTTTGCTATTAAGCCTGTCAGTGCGTTGACTATTTTAGTAGGACCACAATTCTCGTTTTTGACAAAACAAAAAGATGTATTTGAAAACTCACTTACGAGCTTCGAGCAATCTGAAGAGTTTAAAAACGAGGACTTAAGAAAGAATATTTTAGGTGCATCTTTGGGTGTAGATTTAAATATTAGTAGAGCGATTTTAGGTATAAGAGGTGGCTGGGATTTATATAAAAACCATGAAGATGGCACCACAACGACCCCTAGATATAAAAATGCTTGGTTACAAGCTACCGTTGGTATTAGATTGATTTAATACAAGAATAAGAAATCGGTTTTGATTTATACATGATTAAGTATAAAGGCCCCTTCCAAAATTTTGGTTGGGGCTTTTTATTTTACTACGGATTTAAGGTCCAAATTAATGCCTTTTCTTTTGTTGCCCTAAAGATGGTGTTATGCTGCTCATTTGGTTCGTCTGAATATTGCCATCTAAGGTTGGGTAGGTTTTTTGTCTGTAGAGTTTTTGCAAGACTATCCGTATGGACATTGATATCTTCTGCATCGGAACCAGCAAACCAAAATCGTTTATTGGTGGTAGGAAAGTTTGTCAAATGCTGGTCGGCGGTTTTTAACAAGTACGTATCATTCCACCAAATAGATGGATCAAAAGCGATGTAAAAATCAAACATATCTGGATGTAACAAAAGCGTTTCTGTGACAAATAATCCAGCCAAAGATTCACCAATGATTCCCTTTTGATTGTTTGTTTTGTATTTTTTGTTTATTTCTGGTATCAATTCATTTCTGACGAAGTTACTAAATTTTTCTGATTGGCCCACAACCGTGGCTATTTCTTTGTCTTTTACAACTTCTGTAGGCCCAGTCAAGTCTCTTCTTCTCTCTGTATTTTCTATTCCTACTAGAATTACAGATGGTATTTTCTTTGATTTAATCAAAGTATCCAAAGTATTTGCAATATGTGGGAAATCTTCTTTTATACCACCATCCAACATGTAAAGCACTGGAAAGGAATCTACACCTTCTTTATATCCTGGAGGTGTCCAAATATTTATAATTCTTGTTTCGCCTATTTCAGCTGATGGTATTTGGACGGTTTCATGCGTTGGAATAGGGTCCAAGTTTTGCGTCTGCTCACGACAACTTAATAGTAATAAACTAATGATGAAAGTTACGACTGTGTTTCTCATGCGGTTACATTGTTTTATATGATTTTAAATACTTAATTTGTTTTGTTATTTCTTTTTAAAAATTCTTACATAATCTACTATCATTTCATTTGGAAAGATACTATCGTCTATTTCTCCGCCCCAATTGCCACCAACTGCCACATTTAGAATCAAAAAATATGGTTTGTCAAAAGGCCAACCTTCATTGGTGGCAACTCTTCCATCTTGTCCTTTGAATGTTTCGTAAAAAAGTTTGCCATCAAACACGAATTTGATGCTATTTTCGCCCCATTCAATACCATAAGTGTGGAATTCATTAAATACATCATTCAGCCTTTCGAAGTGCGTGATTTGTGTTCGCTTGACATGATTATAAAGTTCAGAATGAAGTGAAGTGTGTACCATGCCAGGGTCTTTGCCTACGTGTTCCATGATGTCTATTTCTCCACACAGCGGCCAAGGTTCTTCTTTGGTCCTGATAGTAACGGGAAGCATCCAAATAGCTGGCCAACTACCTTTTCCTTGTGGTAATTTTGCCTTGACTTCCACTTTGCCATATTTCTGATGTATTTTATTGTACGTAGTCAGTTTCGCAGAAGTATAATTCCTGTTTTCATATTCTTTTTTGACAGCAACTATATGCAGCTGCCCATCTTTAAGATATGTGTTTTCTAATGAGTTTGCTAGATAATATTGTTGTTCATTATTGCCCCATCCATGGCCTCCTACATCATAACTCCACTTAGTACTGTCAGGCAATCCACTACCATTAAACTCATCAAGCCAGACTAATTCCCATCCTTTATATTCAGTTGGACTTGTATTGTTCTGACTGATTATTATAAAAGGTATCATCATTAAAAGGAAGGTGAATTGAATGTTTTTAATGAAATTCATATTTTATTATTGTTACAATTTTATGTGAAAGTTAATCCCAAACAAATGTGGCAACACTATGAGCTGGTAAAGTCGTTATTGCTTTTTTGCCTTTATATTGAATGTTAAATAACTCCGTTTTGTCTGTTTCATTGAGCGCTATCATGACTTTTTTTCCTTTAGGGGTGAAGAATGATTCTTGATGGATATTAGCGATTGTGTTACTTTCTATTCTGATGGAATTAGGAGGGACAAATCTACTGGCATGAGCAATAATGTAATATGCCACATTTTTCGATACGATATTGCCGTTAATAGTGATAGCACCTTTACATTCAGTACAACCACCTGGAGTATGTGGTTCAAAGGATGGATCATTGGCCAGATTCCATTCGAGCCCTATCTTACTCCAATGTCTCATGCTACCTATCAGTACGTTTTTTATATGCCATTGGAGATCTCCATCAAAATGACCATTGGCCCCTGTCCATTGTTCTGTAAAGTATAGGTTTTTGTTAGGATGGGCAGACCGTACCTGAGATAATGCATTTATATCACCTGCGTATAGATGGAATGCACTACCATCTATATACTTATTTGCTTCAGGATCATTAAGTACATTAATGGGGTAGTCAGGTCGATCACAATTATGATCCCAAATGACAATTTTTGTATTTATTTTATTGGCTTTAAATTTTGGTCCCAAGTGTTTTTTGATGAATAATGCTTGTTCACCTTCATTCATTAGCATACTCGGATTGTTGCCTCCATGTTGTGGCTCGTTTTGTATGGTCAAAGCATCGATATGGACACCTAACGTTTTCATTTGTTGAATATATTTTACAAGATAATCAGCATAAACATCATAATATCTGGGTAGCAAGGAACCACCAATGGAACTTCCATTTGACTTCATCCAAGTAGGTGGACTCCATGGTGTTGCCATAAATTTTATAGTCGGTTGTATACTTAATATTTGTTTGATTATGGGCAATAGATGTAGTGTATCTCTTGATAATGAAAAGTTAGATAATATCATATCTTCTTGACCTACGAGCAGGTCATTGTAACTAAATACTTTATCGTCCAAATCAGAAGCACCAACACTCAATCTCAAGTAAGAAATACAAGCCTGATCTCCAGAACACCCAAACAACTCGTTCAATATTTTATCTCTCTCTGATGGTGACATTTTGCTCAATAATAAAGCGCTTCCTCCTGTCAAGGTGAACCCAAATCCATCGATGCTTTGATAAGTTATAGTAGTGTCTACAGAGATAGTAGGGTAGTTGTTTTGTTGGTCTGAAAAGGTAAGGTTATTTGGTTGTTTTTTGAGTAGTGATGTTTGATCACCTGTAGTCAGCCAAACTTCTACTTCATTTTTAAGTGAATTAGTTATAGGTTTTATTTCCTTATCATTTTCAATGCAACCTAACATCAAAAGAATATATAAAATTGAGTTGTATAAAGTCATTGGAGATCAATTATTATATTATTAAATTTTCTTTATTTTAGTCTAATTTGATAATACGAAACACACCCTTACCTTTTACTTTTAGAACATAAAAACCATTTGCCAAATCTGATGTATTAATTTCCGTACTTTGCATCAATATTCCTTTTTTTAAAGACTGACCTGATGTGTTTAGTAGTTCCCACTCTAAGATGGTGGAACTGTTTTCTATTTTTAAGTTTAATAGGTCAGAAACAGGATTGGGATAAACAGAGAGATCGCTATTGATAAGGTTTTCTTTATTACTATTGGTGAAATCTTCTTGACCATACCACATGCCGCCGCCCATTGTAGTAATCCATAACTTTCTTTTCCCAGACTCACTAAATGGATCCCAAAAAATTCGTTTTGGTCTCCAGAAAGGGAATGATTTAACAGGCGTAAAAACTGGTTCATTTTCTGTGAGATTTTCTGTAACAAATAAACCATTATTTTCTATTGCAACATAGGCTTTATCAGGGACATCAGGGTGAATGGCAATTGACTCCGCAAGATCTACAACCATGATTCTATGCCAAGACGAACCTCTATTATTTGTTCTGTACACTCCACCCAATCCTTCACTATTTCCACCAGGGAAAACATTAAATCGTCCCCAAACGGTCACATACCATGTGTTTTCACTTGGGTCGTGTGGATCTATTACAATATCTTTAGTATAATAACGCATTTCCTGTGAAGAAACATCTTGCCAATTATCGATACCATTTGCCGACCAAAAAACACCACTCGATGCACTCAGATTATTGGTGTTTTCAGGTGCACGCGCAGAAAATGTGACGACAACACTTCCGTCTTTTAAACAACGTATGGTGTATGGATGTCCTTCTGTACGCGCATCAATGTATAACTTTGTCCACGTCTTACCTCCATCAGTACTTCTATAGATCCCACCTTCATCTTGGTGCACTACACTGGCATATAAGATATCAGCATTTAAAACTGACATTTCTAACCACACTACACCATGTCCAAAATTGTATAAAGTATCCCAACTCATACCGCTATTGTCACTGTAGGCAATCATCCCTAGACCATTTGCTCCTTCATCTGTCAAACGGTAGCCAAGATAAATATCATTTAATTCTGATAGCGCTGCATACAACCTACCTGTATTAGGATGTTTGATTACACGATACCAATTCGGCCATGTTAGGTTGTTCCATGGTGAACGAATATTTAAATTGAAGGACCAAGAAAGTCCGCCATCTACACTATATTGATTGCCAATGTCTGTACAAGATGCCAAGATCGTGTCTTGTCCAATCCAAAGTAAATCATGACTTGTAGTTACATCTAGGCCTGAACTCCTATATACTTTGTCTTGTGCAGATGGTAGAGTAGGAAGGTTTTCTGTACTTACATCCACATATTGTTGTTCCCATGTCAAACCGCCATCTTTAGTTTGATAAGCAAATCCACTTGTTGTGATGACGTGATTCGGATCTTGATCATTAACATCTATTCCCAACATTCCACCGGACCAATACATACTGACGATACCATATTCGCCAGCCCATCCAGTACTGATATTGCTGTTACCTTCTACATTAAAAGTGTTTTCCCAATTATTGCCACCATCTATAGATTTGTATATAACAGGTAGATCATTTATGTCGCCACTTGCCCAGATAATATCAGTATTGTTTGACGCTGATTCCAACCAGGCAATATTGGCATTATTTGGTATATTGTTTTTTATGTTTTTAAGATTTAGAGTTTTTGGCTGAAAAGAGTACACATTTTTTAGCCCATCTTGAATCTCTAGCACTTCATGCCATGGTAGGAGCAATTCTTTTTCGGCAGTCACTAAAAATAAGGTGACAATATCGTTCTGTTTTGCCCCCGTCATTTGATAAATACCTTCGCTATTTTCAAGTTCTGGAATATCTATTACATTAAAGTCTAAGCCGCCGTTATCAGAGTATAACAACCCATTTCCTGCTGCTATCCAAACATCATTGCCATCCCAATATACTCCTGCCAACCATACCAAGTCCCAAGCTGGAATTTCGATTTGCAGGAATGTAAGTCCACCATCTTGAGATATGAAAAGTGCATTGTATTCATTGAGAATGATTCGATTGGAATCATTAGGATCTACAAACAATCTATGAGTACCCGAACTAGTAGGATCTATATCTGTCCATGTTTTGGCACCATCTATAGACTTCATAGTTCTGCCCTGATACCAAGGTGTATGATTTGGATCTTGGGAGCGATTGACTACGTACAAAATATCTGGGTCATTGGTATATTGGATTTTCCCTTTTACAGTGCTTACTTGTTGTGTGTATGGTATCAAAGACCAAGATAGACCACTATTTATTGTTTTGTAGACACCACCCATATCACAGTTAATCCACATTTCGGATGGATTTTTTGGATTAATAGATGGACTGTACATATAGCCGCCACCACCAGAACCTGTAGGTGTAAATAAAGTAGGTTGTGCAATGATTGATGTCGAAACAAAGAATAGAAGGGTGGATACAAATAGCCATTTAAATCGCATAAAATGTGTACTTTCCTGATTAACAAATTGTAAGCAACAAATGTATGAATTTTAAGGAATTTGATTCATTATAGACCGTATAAATATTAGGTAAGGCAATGATAGTATATTTTTACCAACTTGCACTTCTCTTTATTGCAATAACTTACAGTGCTATATATCTGTAAGATCAACAAATACTGCAGGTAATTCAAAGAAATTAATCTAGAATCTTTGTTTTTTCTGTATGTAATGTTAAATATTAGCTCTTGATTATTTTAAAGCTGTGTATCTTATTGTTAAGTTCATATGAGATGATGTACATGCCTTTAGAGAGCTGACTTAAGTCTCTTAGGATAATTTTATTATCCTGAACAGGGTAGGTGTTTGAACGAACAATCTGACCATCTATGGAGAATATTTTTAAAGCTACTTGACGGTCTACATTATCTTCTAACATTATATTTAGCTCATCGTCTACAGGATTTGGATAGTAAGTATGGTTGTCATCATGGATCGCAACGATGGACGAAACTGGACTTTCTTGGTAAACCCTTACATAATCAACTTCCATTGCACCTTGGGTAAAATTGGGTGAGATAGATGGTTGTATGGCAAAATTGAGTAACAAATATTGTTCTTTATTGAATGGCCATGTAGCTGCATCTTTTATCGCAGGATTATATGTGTAGTGTACTTTCCCATCTACACTGAAAATCATCTTTTCGGGTGTCCAAATTAAGCTGTACACATGGAATTCTGTCGAAGCTGTCGGTATGTTTTGCCCACCAACATTAGATGTGTTGCCAAAACTTGATGGGGTATGAAGTGCACTCTGTACAAAGTTTTGATTGTGTCCCCAATGTTCCATAATATCTACTTCACCACATGCAGGCCATGGTGTTGTGCCAAAACCTTGTTGTTGCCAATATGCACCATCTTCTGTGATGTTTTTGCCCAACATCCATATAGCAGGCCAAGTACCTACTCCCGAAGGAAGTTTTGCTCTAACTTCCACCTTCCCATAAGTAAAAGCAAACTTAGAATTGAGTCTTGCAGATGTGTAGTTTTTGGTCTGACCTTGGTTGTTGAATGTTTCTTTTCTAGCAATGATTTTTAAGATGCCATTTTCTACTATTGCGTTATTGGTCCGATTGGTATAATGTTGGACTTCGCCATTAAACCAGCTACCACCTGCAGGTAATTTTGTTTGGTGAAACCATTTTGAATTATCGATAGCGCCATTATTGGAAAACTCATCAAACCATACAAGGTTGTCATATATTGGGTCTTGTTTTATAGCACCATCATAATTGAAATTATCTACAAAAGCTACCACTCGATCATTATTGTTTTCGCCATTTATTTGTATTAAAACCCGATTAAAATCTTTTCTTTCTGATGGAGGCAACGAATTATCATTAAAATTGCGATAAGCATCATTTTTAAAATTAAAAGTCACGATTTGCCATTGATTTAGTATGATAGGTTTGATGATTTCAGATTGGGTCACCCATGGTTCTGCTAATGTTCCATCCTGTAGTTTAAGGGAAACTTGGTTGTTTTGGTTTCCTGTCAAACCATTTGCAGGAACATAAATCATGAGTCTAAAAGTGTGATTTTCTTCCAAATCTAAATTGCCGCTTACATCAAATCTCACATTGGCATATTGACCACCATTATCAGAATATCTGAGTACCGTAGCAGAAGTATTCATGCCTTGTTTGTAAGGGTTTGTGAAGCTTATATCTAATCCACAATCATCTTCTGCCCATGTATTTATGTTACCATTTCCTTCAAAATCGTCTTGAATGGTTTGTGCATTATTAATTTGTGGGAGTAAAAATAAAAAAATAATAAGCGTAAAATAATGATTCATGGACCTACTTTTAAAGAGTGTTGATAAGGTTTTAATGGTGTTATGTACCGGCATGGCATGATAAGTCGCTAAAGTAGTCTATTTTTTAAATCCCAACGAGTTGATTTCTGATAAAAGATAATTTATGACATTTAGTTGACATAATAGTTAGCTAGTCACTTTGGGTTATGATCATATCAATAGAAAACTTCATCTAAAAGCTCGTCCATAATTTTTAAATATTTGAAAGTTTACAATTTTATCAACTTCTTGAACTGTGGTCCATCAGCTGTATTTGTTTTTATAAAATAAATACCTGATTTGAATGTAACCACATCTATTTGTCCTTTGATTTGAGTGTTATTTTTTTGTTCATAAACTGTTGTTCCAGAAGTATTATATATTTCTATGTTTGTGGGCGAATCTATATTTATCAATTCGTAATTAAGCACGTCTGTGACGGGATTTGGATAAATAGAGATGGATGTATTCGAGCTAGTAATGTTATGATCCGTAGATAACAGACCAGGTATTTCATTTAGTGGCCTTTCAAAAACTTCAAAAAGATTGGTAACGAACAAATGACTGTCGCTAAACATAATGTCTACCATATAAGGATCTGGGAGTCCATCTTCAAATGTTTGCCAAGTAAGACCCTGATCTAAGGATATTACAACGCCATGACCATAAATAGTTTGTACCATTACATCTTTGTAAATGGCGAAATCAGATATCTTCTGATTTGGATATGGATGTAGGTTGGCATTGACTTTAAGCCAAGTATTATTGAGAGCATTGTATTTATAAAGTGATTTGCTAGCGGTGATAAAAACTTCCCCAGCTACATTTATTTGAACGCTACTTATTTTCTGATTACCAATCAAAGAAGGATTTAGCTTTATTTTTTGCCATGTGTATTTGTTGGAAGTATACAGTATTTCATCTATTTCATTGTGGATGATGTAGTTACCATTTGAATATTCTGTTATTATATTCTCCCATGATATCTCATGATCTATCTTAATCCAGGGCAAGATGCCATCTATCAGAGTGTAAACTGTTTTATTGATATCATCCCTAGCCATCACGATGTCATTACAATTAAAAAGCTTTGGGCCTAAAAACGGGAAGTCTGTGGCTCTGATTTTTATACCACCTAGATTTACAATACTTCTTGTATTTGTTGTTATAATAGAATTTTTATTTACAATAGCGTATTCATTATTTTCAAAATTAATATTTGGTGACTGCCATTTATCGGTTGACCTATTATAGTATGATAGCCAAGTTCTTATTTGCCACAGACTATTGTCGACAATGATATAATTCCCTAGTGCTCCTTTAATATTGTCTGTTATTTCTACCACTGAATTACTACCTGTAACTATGTCTTTTTTGTATAGTCCATATTCCAAAGTATTATAATAATAAATAAATCCACCATAGACTAAAAACCTTTCATAGTATGATTGGACATCAATTATTGTGGAAATATCAATAACTTTTATAAGGTTAAATTCATCATCAAACAATTGCATTTCATATTGGTATTTGTTATAAACATAAAGATAATTTTCGTCAAAATTATACTTCAAATCCCTATCAAATAGTAAAGGGTCTAAGGCTACAGCATCAAATGCATCTCCTACTAATTTTTGTGTACCATCACTATAAATATAAATAGAATTATGATCTCTAAAAAAGCCAGAAATGCCACTTGATTCTGAATTGTCGACTGTTGTAAAAGTAATGAAATCTGTAGTTTTAGTTACTTTAGTATGTTCAATGATGTAGTGATAACCATCTTGAAAATAAATAAAATCACTTCTTTCGTGGTAGAATTTTTTATCACTAATAATTTCATAGTTGACACCATAATCTCTGCTTACAAATATTTCGTCATGTGTTGCCACTGTGATGATGTCTTTATGAATAGTTATGCTAATTTCATCTTCATACAGACCAAAAAAATAATCTGGCCTGTATATGTCCTTTTTAACCCAATTCAAACCTCCATCTTTAGAAGAATAAATCGTCATGTCCAGCCAATCGAATTCAACCTTAACATCAACAGCCACAATAAAATCTCCATTGACATGAAATTCTTCTAAATCACCTAACAATTGACTTCCAGGGATCGCTACCCAAGTCTGACCACCATCAGTGCTTTTATGAATGATGGAATTGCTCAAAGCATAAATGGTATCTACATTTGCAAAGACATCTATGACAATTGCCTTCCCATCACCACCTATATTTTTAAATTGGCTGTAAGCAAAAAAGTTTGTTAGACAAAGACAAATGGTGGTAAGTATTAAGTTTTTCATTTATTTAGTATTTTAATTAGTACCTAATCATGTGATTTGTTCTTTAAAAATTAGGTAAATATACTTTGATATAAAGATTCAGACAAATATTGTAGCAAAAACATAATGGAAAAGTAAAAAGAATACTTTCACCCGACATTTAGGTTATGAGTTCATATTGATACTGTCATTTTCTTAACTATCAGCTTTTGACTGAAGCAATGGTAAGTCTAGATGCTGAATTTATAGGTTCTTATTGGACATTCTTCCTGTAAAGGGTTGATTTTTATTCTTATAGGATAGGGTGGTAGTTGCACGTGTTAAAGTTGCTTTAGGACAAAATCCTAAGTATATACATGATTAGAAGCTATTGTCAGCATGGAATAACTACATTCTCAATATTGGCTAGCTTAATATTTATCAACAAATCCAGCAAATCAGCAAATGAATAAATTCTAGATGCCAGAAACCTAAAAATCTTCAAAAAAAAGTGAAAAAAATGAAAAAAAATTATTCGTAGTTAGATGTTTGATATGATGTCTCTTAGATATTACTAAAAAAAATAATGTATCTATCATATTAAAATACAGCATAATACGTCTTTGAGTTTGGTCTGAAATTTGGTTTTGATACCTTGTAACCAGAGAAAATTTATCAAATCGAGAGATGAGATAGTTTTTGATGATTGCAAGATTTTAACAAATTAAAATAGTTTGCAGCTATCATAGGATAGTTGTGGATAAAGATAGAACATTTTTAACGCAATTACGAATTTTTTCAAAATCCATCAATCGATGAAGAGACCATTACTTACACGATTTTTCAGCCTGATCAGCGATCGGAGCATGAAAGCACTTACAGTAGCCATTTTATGCGTGGTTATGTATGCAGATGATTCTCTGGCACAAACGACCTTTAGTCAACGGGAGTGTTATTGTTTAGACAATGCAACAACTGCCATCAACGGTCAGTACCGAGATTCAATTACCATCACAGGGATACCAGGACAAACCTGGAGATTGATGAATCCAATAGGATTTTACAATCCACTATCTTTAGCTCCACCAGCGGCGCCTGTGCTTTACCTTAATAACACTATAATACCAGAAACCGCTCCGGGATCAGGAATCTATAGAATAGTAGGTAAGCGTATCTCAGGTCAAAGCTGGTCTACAGTAGTAACAAACGGAAGCACGGTACAAGCCTTGTCTTCCAGTCAGTCGTGTAGCTATCCTGCTCCACCGGCTACTGCTATTGTAGGTGATGCCATTGTATGCCAAAGCAGCACGGAATCCTACGCTATTCCTGCTAGCGCCAATCTTTCTAATATCGTATGGTCTGTACCTGCCGGTGGCTCAATAGCTAGCGGTCAAGGTACTAATGCTATTACGGTCACTTGGAATACTGTGCCAGGCAATTATAATGTAGAAGTATCAGCTGAGTTGGTATCTTACCCAGCACAACCTAATGCTTGCGAATTCACATCGACTAGAGTAGTGTCTATTGTCGATCCAGCGCGATTAACGGCAATTAGGGGTGACTTCGGCAATTGTATCGGCGATACAGAAACATATACTATAGGTGCTACTCCTGCCCAGGTGAGTGGTGTTTCATGGGGTGTGTTTTTGGATGCAGCGGGAACGATGCCTTCAGGTATATTGTCAGCAGGATCAGTTAATAGCCAGACTATAACATGGCCAAATACTACTGGTGTTTACTACCTGAGAGTAACTGGAAATTTTGTGGCAGGTAATAATCTTTGTCCATTCACTACTATTGAAAGAATAGATATCGTGAACGAAGTGACTGTTCCATTGGCATGTAATAATTTGGTCAATTTATCTATGAATCCAAGTTGTGAATTGTACTTTACACCTGACCAGTTTCTAGAGGATCAAAATTATCCTGATGCTTCTTATGATATCATTATCAAAGATTTACAAAGGGATACGATCATTCCTAATGGAACACTTGGATATAAATATATCAATAAAACACTTAGTATCACAGTGGTACATGAATGTAGCGGTAACTCTTGTTGGGGATATGCGCTTATAGAAGACAAATCTATCCCAGACTTGGTTTGTCCTCCAGACACTGTAATCAATTGTGAAAACCTTAATAATTTTGCGGTTACTGGATTCCCAGTGATGCCAGTAGGTGCTGAAGTAGTTCCTATTATTAACAATCCAAATAGATGGTTGCTAAGAAACTTTGATAAATGTAGTGATGCATTCCTATCATTTACAGATGCTTCTGTGACAGATTTATGTGATGGACCTTATAGTTCTATCATTACAAGAACATGGTTAGTCACTGATAATTCAAACAATACTTCTTCTTGTACACAAGTGATCAGCGTAAATAGAGCAGATATCGAAGATGTGATCTTCCCAGGTAACTACGATAGCGCTACAGGTCCTTATGCATCATTAGAAGCTTGTGGCAACTGGATCAAAATACCTGTAGGTCAAGATTTTGCAGGTAATCCTAGCCCTGAATCTACAGGTTATCCAATAGGTACACTTTGTTTGAAATCATCAGTATCATTTACGGATGCGATTCTTCCTATATGCGGTCCTAACTCTTATAAAATCGTAAGAAAATGGACAGTAATCGATCACTGTACAAGTGAAATAAGAATACTGAACCAATTGATTACCATCATGGATACTACAAATCCTGTGATTACTTGTCCACCAGATTTGATCGGAAGACCAGGTACATCTGCAGTGATCAATGCAAAAGAGCATGGTTGTGGTGGAGATTGGACAGTAATACCTCCTACAGTTATATTCGACTGTTCATCTACGACTTGGGACGTAAGTTTCTTATTAGCAGATAACAATGGATTGCCACCTGTGAATGGGGTATATGTAAAAGTAGCGGGTAATGTACAAGTGACTGGTTCGTATCCTAATTTTAGAATTTTGAATTTGCCATCAGGTCGTACTTGGATCAAGTACACCGTGACAGATATATGTGGTAACTCTACAGATTGTTTTACAGAAGTAGATGTAATCGACAACCAACCACCGACGCCAGTTTGTGATAAAAATACCATCATAGCTATCGGTAGCGAAGGTATGGCTAATGCTGGTGTGTACACTTTTGATGATGGTAGCCATGATAATTGCGAATTGGTTTGCTTGAAAGTCAGAAGAATGGATAATCCAGTAGCATGGAATACACTAGCATGCGACAACCAAGTTAAATTTACTTGTGATGACATAGGTAAAGTGATCATGGTAGAACTAGGTGTATGGGATAAAGTAGGTTTGTTTAATTCTTGTATGGTAGAAGCTAGGGTTCAAGATAATATCTTCCCTACATTGACAGCACCTGCTGATGTTACTGCAAATTGTATAGAAGATTTCACTACACTTACAAGATTTGGTACTGCAACAGTTACAGACAATTGTACAGCTAGTCTTGTAGTAGAAAGTGTAGATTTACGTAACGAATGTAAGGTAGGTGAGATAAGAAGAACTTTCACTGCGACTGATACGTACGGAAACAAAACGGTAAAAGTTCAAGTAATTACTGTGAGAAACAGCACACCGTTTACAGCGAATGATATTCAATGGCCTACGAATACAACTTTGAGTAATGCATGTATTAATAATATAGATCCTGATAATCTACCGCTTGCGAGTAGAAGACCAAGATACTTGAGAAATGTAGCTTGTGCACAATTAGCAGCTGATTACGAAGATATCGTCTTCAATTTTACAGAAGAAGCTTGTGCAAAAGTACTTAGAAAGTGGACAGTGATCGATTGGTGTCAGACAGTACCTGGTTTCCCATTGATTGGAACTTGGACATCTACACAAGTCATCATGATTAATAATACGGTATTGCCGACGATTACAAAAGGATGTTCTACTTCTGATCTTACAATTACACAAGTTGGTGTTTGTACTGCAAATGTGAAGGTAACGGCAACTGCGACTGACGATTGTACACCTGTAGACTTACTTAAATGGTCATACACGATCGATGAAGGTAATAATGGTAGCTTAGAAGTAGCAGCAGGTGTTGGTAGCAGCATAGACAGAAACTTCCCTTATGGTACACACAAAATTACATGGTCTGTAAGAGATGCTTGTAATAATGTAAGAACTTGTACTAATATCTTTACCGTAGCGGATGATAAAAAACCAACGCCTTACTGTATCTCTGAGATCATCACGGTCATCATGCCGACTTCAAAAGAAGTTACTATTTGGGCTTCGGATTTTGATCTTGGTGCGACAGACAACTGTTCTACAGGCAATCAGTTAGTATCTTCATTCTCAGCAACCAATAGAAATGATATCTCTAGAACATTTACTTGTGCTGACTTAGAAGGTGGTGCTTTCAAAGAGTTTACCCTTGATGTGTACACAATTGATGCAGCAAATAACAGTGATTTCTGTACGGTAAGATTGGTTGTTCAAGACAATGGCAATTCTTGTGGTACAAATGTAAACGGTAGAATAACTGTACAAGGTAATGTTTATACAGACGGTGGCGAGATGGTACACGATGTGAAAGTTGAGCTTGCTTCTGAACAAGAAGAGTTTCCTAAATCAGCTAATACTGTAACCACTGGTAAATTCTCATTCGGTGAGTTGCCAATGTATGAAGATTACAGCATACAAGCTGACAAACAAGATGATGCATCTAATGGTATTTCGACACTTGACCTTGTATTAATCCAAAGACATATCTTAGGTATTGCAACTTTGGATTCACCTTACAAAGTTATCGCAGCGGATGTCAATAGCTCAGAAAAAGTGACAGCAGCGGATCTTGTAGAGTTGAGAAAAGTAATCTTAGGTGTACAACCACAATTCAACAATAATAAGAGTTGGAGATTTGTAGATGTGGCACAGATATTTGCTGATCCTAAGGCACCATTCCCTTTCAATGAGAAAATAGGTATGATAAATCTTGATCATGATGTAGCGGGACTTGATTTCGTAGCAGTCAAGATAGGTGATGTCAATGGTTCAGTAAAAGCAAATGCAAAGTCTACAGTTGTCACGCCAAGAAGTAACGTCACATTACAAGCTGATGCAGTCAATGGAAAACAAGGTGATATCGTAGAAGTGAGTATTTCGGCAAACGACTTACAACAAGTATTAGGACTTCAAATGACCTTAGGATTTGATATAGCAAAAGCTGAATTAGTAGATGTGAAATCAAATAAACTAGCCCTTAAAGATGAGCACATTGGTTTCAATAATTTATCTGAAGGTATGTTGCACTTAAGTTGGAGTTCAATGGAAGCAGTAAACTTACACGACCAATTATTGACATTACAATTCAGATTGTTGAGTGATGTGAAGGGTGAAAACATCATTTCATTGCACAGAGCAAAACTAAGTCCTGAAATATATACCAATGAAGGTAATCAAGTATTGACACAAGGTGTGAAAATCGAAAGTAGAAATGTGGATGCAACACAAACAGATAAGTTTGAATTGTTCCAAAACGTACCGAACCCTTTCAATACTTCCACGATCATAGGATTTAACTTGCCTACAGCAGAGCAAGTCACACTTAAGATTTATGACCTTACAGGTAAGCAAGTGTACCAAACCAAAGGCCAATATGCTAAAGGTTATAACACGATCAACCTAGAAGTATCTACTTTAAATCTAAATGGCGTACTGTACTATCAGCTTGACACGGAAAATTATTCTGCAACCCGTAAAATGATAGTCATAAAATAAATCGGATAAAGCGTGCAGTCTTGAAGAAAGACGAAGTTTTCGGGACTGCACACCTTCCGGATTTATATACAATGAAATCTTATCGATTTAATCAAATATTAAATTTTCATCCAATGAAAAGACCCAATTTTACACAAATTTCAAACCTGATCAACGCTTTTTCAGGTTTATTCAAGACGACCACGGTGGCATTCTCAATTGCCTTAACTCTTATACTTTCTTTAAATTCAGCACAAGCTCAGGTAAACTGTAACACCATAATGGCTTGTAATGATGATGTCCAAATATCACTAGATGATGATTGTTCTATGACAATCGATCCTGATATGATCTTAGAAGCACCTGCTTATACAGATGAATATTATGATGTAGAAGCAAAATTGCCAAATGGTACATCATTACCATCAACAGTTGTAGGTACTTTTAATGGCCTTCCAGTAGTGAGACCTACGATAAACAGTGCACACATCGGACTTACCCTTAAGGTGAAAGTCAGTCTGAGAGGATGTGGTAACAATTGTTGGGGAAATGCTTCTATTGAAGACAAATTAGCTCCAGTGATTTCTACTTGTCCTTGTGAAGAAAGAATAACTTCAATTGATACACTAGTTAGTGGAAGTACACCAACTTATCAAAGACCTTTTGGTTCTATTTGTACAGGTGGTGCAGGTGGCTATGCTACTTCAAATTATACAGTTGTACAGTTTGCAGTAGATGCTACAGGAATTGTGGATATAAATTTGGGTCAAACAAATGCCCTTTTCAATCTTTATTCAGGAAGTTTTAACCCTGCTGCTCCTTGTACTAACCTACTGACTATGAGCACAAGATCATTTTCTGGTAGTTTAAATGTAGGTACTAACTATTTTCTAGTAGTATCAACGGTTAGTATGATCCCTCCAGGGACTGTTACTATTATCAATAGTTTAGATATTGACAGTAGAGATGGTAATGTTAAATCAGCAGTAAGTGCATCGATTTGTACATTGGTATGTAATGGTGAATCAACTTTCTTAAATCAGACAGCAACAAATGCACAAAACAGACCTGTGTTTATAGATGGATGTGGTGGAACCCTTACCTACAAAAAAACAGATTTTGTGATGCCTCAACTTTGTGCTGATGATTACGCAAAAATCATTAGAAGAGAGTGGACTGCTACGGATGCAAGTGGCAACGTATCAGGTGTAAAAACACAGTTCTTTTATTTAGAAAGAGCGGATCTTGAAGATGTGGTTTGTCCTGCAGATTTTATTAGATCATGTGGTCTTCCATTTGCGACTTTACCAAATGGAGCTCCAACACCTGCTGTAAGTGGTCAGCCTTCAAATATTTCTTGTCAGAATATTCAAGTGTACTATAATGATGTAGTTTTTGAATTGTGTGGAGCTGGTATAAAAGTATTCAGACAGTGGAACATCATTGACTGGTGTACCGGTGAAGACAAAGTATGCGCTCAGACTATCAAAATAGAAGACGATGTAAGACCAGTAATTACTTGTCCTGCGGATATGGTTTCTCCACTTGATAGTGAAACAGTAGCTTCAGTATTATTTACAAAAAGCTCTTCATGTACAGCAGATTGGTCTGTGATCGCACCGATCGTAGTTTATGATTGTTCAGCGACGACTTGGACAGTGGCATTCAAAAAAGCAGATGCACTTGGTAATGATCCAGGTCCATCTACACCATTCACAACTGTAGAAGGTGATACTAGAGTGACAGGAACATTCCCTAACTTTAAAATTGTAAACTTACCTTTGGGTAGAACTTGGATCAGATATACCGTCACAGATGAGTGTGGCAATTCTACTGATTGTTTCACAGAAGTAGATGTAGTAGACAGAACTCCACCAACAGCAATTTGTGAAGGAACCACTGTCATTTCACTTGAAGATAGTGGATGGGCTGAATTATATGCTGAGTCA
This sequence comes from Saprospiraceae bacterium, assembly GCA_035299145.1. GTDB lineage: Bacteria > Bacteroidota > Bacteroidia > Chitinophagales > Saprospiraceae > OLB9. The sequence continues at coordinate 85,523 of DATGWZ010000010.1, read as the reverse complement.
CTTGATGATCATAGTAATGACAATTGCGAACTTGGCAGATTCGAAGTAAGACGTAAGACAACTACTTGTCCTGGTTATGCTTCAGATCTAACATTTGGACCTAAAGTGAATTTCTGTTGTGCTGATATTACACCTACAGGATCAACGGTAACAGTAATACTAAGAGTGTATGATAAAGCAGGTAATTTTAACGAATGTGAGACAACCGTTAAAGTTCAGAACAAACGTAAACCAGTAATAACTTGTCCTTCCAACAAAACATTGACATGTGGTGATACAAGAATAGCAGGTTTTGCTGCAAACAATACCACATTCTTTGATACTACATTCTTCGGAAAACCAACGGTAACAGGCGTATGTGGTAACCTTACAGTGAATAGCAGATTGATTTCAAATGGCTTAAATACATGTGGATTCGGTACAGTAGTGAGAGAGTGGTTTGTCATCAGTGACCCAACCGTATTCTGTAGACAAACACTTACTGTTACAGCTCCTACATTCAATGCAAATAACATAGTGTTCCCTAGTGATATCAGTATCAATTCATGTAACATAGATGATGCAACACCTGAAGTATTGAATAGCAAGCCAATCATCACTTCTACAGCTTGTACGCAGATAGGAATATCTCACACAGATCAAGTATTTTATGAAGTGCCAGATGCATGTTTGAAAATATTAAGAACTTGGAGAGTGATTGACTGGTGTACTTATAACAACGTGTCAGGACCGATCTTTGAGAAAACGCAAGTGATCAAGTTGAAAGGTACAGACGCACCTAGATTTACATCAGGTTGTACTACTAGAACAGTCAATACAGATCCTGCAAGATGTGATGCAGATGTTACATTTGTCGCAACAGCAGAAGATGCATGTACAGACGCAAACGAATTGAAATATACATGGACATTAGATATCAATAAAAATAATACTATTGATGCATCAGGTACTGGTAGCACATTTACAAGAACCCTAGAAATAGGTACACACAGAGTAAGTTTTGTAGTGACCAACAGATGTGGTACATCTTCTACTTGTGCTTATGATGTGGTAATCAGATCAACTAAAAAACCAACACCAGTATGTCTTGGCGAAGTAGTTTGGGTAATAGATGCAGATGGTTCTACAGAAGTATGGGCTAGCGACTTTAACCTTAAGAGTACAGGAGCGTGTGGTAATGATGCAAATCTAAGATTCTCATTCAACGCAGCTGGTAATCAACCTGCTAGAACATTTACTTGTGCAGACATACCAAATGGTCAAGTAGCAAGAATTCCATTAAAAATGTATGTGATCGATGCAGCGGGTAACAGTGATTTCTGTGATGTCGTATTAATACTTCAAGATTCACCACTTACTAATGCTTGTACAGATAATGCAGGATTATTGCCAACTGTTGCAGGTAGAATAACTACTGAAATGGCAGAAGGCATCGATGGTATCGAAGTAGAACTTGTGAATATGGTAAGTTCAACAGAAATTACTGATATGACTAAAAATGAAGGTCAATACAGATTGACAGGAGTAGATGTTTTTGATCCTAAATCAATAGGTGCATACAAAAATTCAGATATATTGAATGGTGTATCTACCCTTGACTTGGTATTAATTCAAAGACATATCTTGGGTGTACAAGCGATTGGTTCTCCATACAAATTATTAGCAGCAGATGTTAACAATTCTAGAAGCATCACCGCTAGTGACTTGGTAAATTTAAGAAAATTGATCTTAGGAGTAAGTACTACTTTGGACAACAACACGTCATGGAGATTTGTACCTACAGATTATGTATTCGCTGATCCTGCTTTCCCATTTGACTTCCCGTCTAAGGTTAATCTCGATTCACTATTCGAAGATAAAGCAAACGTGAACTTTACAGCTATCAAAGTAGGTGATGTGAACAATAGCGCTTTAGCGAATGCAAATAGCAGATCTACAGAAAGCAGATCTCAGAATGCGCTTTTCGTAGCAGATGAGATGTCTTTCAATACAGGTGACGAAGTATCATACACTGTAAAAGCTGGTGATGTTATGGAAATCATGGGTGCTCAGTTTGCCTTAGATTATGATGCAAATGTATTGAGTTTCGTAGGTGTAGAAGCAGGTGCGCTCGCCATTACTTCACAACATATGAACTTATTAAATACTGAAAACGGAACGATCGCAGTAAGTTATGATATAGCTCGTGGTCAAAGTATCGCAGCAGATGCAAATCTATTCACTATCAAATTTAAAGCATTGAGAAGTGGTAACACTAATGAGATCAGCTTTAATGATGATGTATTGAAAGCAGAATTGTACGAAACTGATGCTACCATTAGACCATTAAGTCTTCAATCAAGAACAGAAGGTCAGTCAGGTATTCAGAATGTACTTTACCAAAACGAACCGAATCCATTTAAGGATTATACCAATATCTCATTCGAATTAGCTAAGCCATCAGCAGCAATCGTGAGAGTTTTGGATGTAACTGGTAAAGTAGTGTTCACATCTTCAAATGTGTACGAAAAAGGATACCATGTAATAAATATAGCAAGTAGTTCATTAGGAACTTCAGGTGTATATTACTATCAGATAGAAGCTGGAGACTTTGTCTCTACCAAAAAGATGATTTTAATCGAGTAATGTGTTTATAAAAATGATTCTGGGTTTTTTCAAACCGGATATGGCAACATATCCGGTTTTTTTATTGTTACCAAAATGGTTTTTAGACATAAAATAAGTACATGCAAGCATATATCATCAAAGAAGTAAATCAACCACCTTTCAAAACTGAAGTAGGTGTTCCTGTTCCCAAAGATGACGAAGCTTTGGTCAAAATATCTGCTTCTGCACTCAATCATAGAGATGTATGGATCACCAAAGGGCAATATCCAGGAATAAAACTTGGTGCCATCATGGGCGCAGATGGATGTGGTACGTGGGAAGAAAAAGAATATATTATCAATCCGGGGTTAGATTGGGGAGATGACGAAGCCTACCAAGCTCTGAATTTTAGGGTACTAGGTGTGCCTGATGATGGTACGTTTGCAGATTATATTTGTATACCCAAAAAATACTTGCATGAAAAGCCTAGTTTTTTGTCAGTAGAAGAAGCAGCTGCTTTGCCACTAGCAGGAGTTACTGCTTATAGGGCTTTAGTGGTTAAAACAAAACCTAAAGCTGGTGATAAAGTCCTAATTTCAGGTATAGGTGGTGGCGTGGCTTTATTTGCCATGCAGTATGCCATAGCACTTGGTTGTGATGTGTATGTGACATCAGGTACAGAAGACAAGATAGAAAAAGCCATGTCACTAGGTGCCAAAGGTGGTTATCTATACCATGATGCGGAATGGTCAAAAAAACTGATTGCTGATATCGGAGGCGTAGATGTAGTCATAGATAGTGCAGGTGGATCAGGATTTAATAACTTAGTAAAAGTGTGTCATCCTGGTGCAAGAATATCTTTTTATGGTGGATCATTGGGGAAGATAGATGGGCTTAATCCACAGTTGATTTTCTGGAGACAGATCTCTCTTTTGGGAAGTACCATGGGTTCGGACCAAGATTTTGTAGATATGTTGGCATTTGTCCATAAATACAAGATCCGACCTGTCGTAGATGAAGTTTTAAGTTTTGACGATTTGCCTTTGGGATTTCAGAAGATGGAAGCAGGCAAACAATTTGGTAAAATAGTTTTTAAACACAACTGACAAATAATCAAAAGATGACAAAGTTAAGTGTAAATATAAATAAAATAGCGCTGATTAGAAACTCTCGTGGTGCCAATTATCCTGATCTGGTAAAGGTTGCATTGGATTGTGAAGAGTTTGGTGCTCAAGGTATTACGGTACATCCACGTCCCGATGAGAGACATGTGAAGTATGCTGATATCCCTGTGCTCAAAGAAGTAGTGACCACAGAGTTTAATATCGAAGGATATCCATCAGAAGATTTTCTGGAGATGGTTATTAAAAACAAACCACATCAATGTACTTTGGTACCCGATTTGCCTGGGGCACTCACTTCTGACAATGGTTGGGATACGATCACACATGCGATATTTCTAAAAGATGTAGTGCGTAGATTACAAGATGTTGGTATCCGAGTGAGTTTGTTTATTGATCCTGTAGCAGATAGGCTTTATGCTGCCAAAGAAACTGGCGCAGAACGTATCGAGTTTTATACTGGTCCATATGCGCATGACTTTGGTACTGACAAGACCAAAGCAATTGCACCATTCACAGAAGCAGCGGCTATCTGTCAAAAACTTGATTTAGGTATCAATGCAGGTCATGATTTGAATCTAGATAATCTCAAATACTTCAAACAACATGTACCTGGACTACTTGAAGTTTCTATTGGACATGCAGTGGTTTGTGATGCTTTGTATTATGGTTTGAAAAATACCATTCAGATGTATTTGCATCAGTTGGATTAATGAAGTTATAGAATTAATTATTAGCAAATAAATTACAAATTTATATTTCATTTTTATAATTGAGGATACTAATATCGTTAGTGTGTTGTTTTAACGTCTTTTTCTTTTGTTCACGCTGAAGTCGTGACAGGCTTTGACACAAAAGAAACATGCGCCGCGGCGCACAAGGCTGTTTCATTTTCTTAACGCCAAAATTTCAAAAAATAGCTAAATCGAAAAAACTCGCTTTTGGATTTGATAGCTCGTATTTGGCTTTAGATGCACTACGTTCATAATTGCTCGTTTTTGCATTCGTATTAGCTCGAACAGTTTTCGCTTCTTAACGCTATTTTAAGAAGTTTTGACTAAAAATGAAAAGGCCAGTTAAACATCACAATCACAATTGTTTTAAACAAAATATATATTATTGCAAGTATTTATTAAGATATTGATATTAAATACCGTAAGTACTATTGCAATACTGTTTTTTATTTGTAAATTGCTGATTAATAATTGTTTATAGACTTCGGAGCATCAGTTGGATTAATGAAACATCATCATGTTAGGTGCAGGTGGCGCACTTAGTGCATTTAAAGTATACGTGACATTTAATAAGATGTATCTACCAATGGTATTTGAAATAGATTCTTGTATGTATGTTTCAGAAGCTGTTCTATTTACGCCTTGGTTTTGGTTTAGAATGTCAAATACTCTGAGTTTTACAGTCAGTTTATTGGACATAAATCCTTTGGATATAGATGCTTGCCAAAGCTTTACAGATGTGACTTCATCAAATGAGCCTTGACCATAGATATTATATTCCATTCTAGTGTCTATGGTCCAACCTTTGCCTGCAAATAGCGCAAGATATCCGTCGTACGTTTGGTTTACAAAATCACTGTTTAACGACTCGTTATTTTTGTAAATATTATTATTAAAGCTCCATCTTCCACCTATAGAAGCGTCATATCTTGTTTTGGTTTTATTTTCTAACATAACATTCACACCATTAGACCATCTTGCAATATCAATGGCATCTTGGTTGATAAAATTGATACCATTGGTTAATGATGAATTGACACCTGCTCTGAATTTTGCTTTCATAAAATTGAGCGGACTGCTGTAATTTATATTTCCTGCAAGGGTCGTTTCTTGATCCGTATTCAAAGGTGTTTGGGTTCTTACGAATGATTGATCAATAAAAGAAGATGTGGTAATCCTATTTTCAGTATAACCTATTCTGATATTTGCAAAAAGACTTCTGAAGTTAAACTGGTCAAAAAAGTTGTATCTGATACGAAGATTGTGTCTGTATTCAGGGACAAGATTTGGATTACCGATGTAGACATTTAAAGGATTGGAATTGTCTATGACGGGCTGAAGTTGATCCATAGAAGGTTCACGCACGGAGGTTGAATAATTCAAACGAATATTTGTTTTTTCAAACTCTAAGTTGGCTTTTGGCAAAAAGTAATTGAAACTTCTATCTATTGGCGCTCCTATATTTGGTATGCCATCTAGGTTGGAATTTTGGAATTCTAGTCCTGTGCTGAAGGTAAGTGCTTCGTTTTTAAATCTGATATTGGCACCACCGATGTTATACACAAAGGTATTGTCAAAAGTACGACTCAACTCTTCATTGAGCACTTTAATGGTAGTGTTGTTTGGGTCAATGTCAAAAAAGTCTTTGATCAGGTCTGTTTTATTGTTTTTGCGAGAAGCGTTTAATGTCAAAAACCATTTATTACTCAATGGCTCTGTGTATGAAGCACCGAAATTATAATTCTTATTATCAGAGTTTTGGAATTGATATTGAAACGCTGACCTTTCGATTATTTGGACTAGATTCTCATCCAACACATTGTTAACCAAATCATTCAAATTTTTGGATACATTGTTTCCATATGAACCATCCAGCGTGACAGTACGACCTATTTTATTGAGCTTTTTGCGAAGATTCAATTGGAATGAATAGTTGTCAGCATAGGTTTTACTTGTATTATTTTGTTCACTTAAATTAAGCAAAGACCTGAGATCATTTAGTGTGGTATCTATCACATTATTAGTATTTTCGGTATCTCTTAACCCAAGTGTACCTGTTATTGTCGTCTCAGTCGTAGAGTCAATTTTTAAATCTAAGACAGCATAAAAGTTGTGATTTAGTCCTTCATTGTGTGCTACTCTTGATTTGATATTGATCAAATTGAGATCTCTTTGGAATGAGTTTGTATTGGACATTTCCTGAAGATCAGTTTTATTTTGTGTCAAGTAGTAACTAAAGTTGACCTTGTTTTTATTACCCAAATCATAGTTTAGGTTTAGACCCACCGTCCCACTGCTGGTTTCTCCACTATTATTTTGACTGAATGAAACAGGTGCACCTGTGTTAAAATTCAGTCTGCCACCACCACCACCTGACATGGTTGCAAAATCACTTACGCTAATGCCTGTATTATTAAGGTTGTTGAGACCACCGATGAATGAAAGCTGGATTTTTTTGTCAAAACGATTGAGCATAGCTTTACCTTCGTAGCGATCATCTGTTCCGTATCCTGCCATAACATTGCCGAAGTAACCACTTTTTTTATCATCTTTTAATTCGATATTGATTGTTTTTTCATCTTGACCATCATCAATGCCTGTAAATTCAGATGTTTTAGATTTTTTATCGAAGACTTGTACTTTTTTGACAGCATCAGCGGGAAGATTTTTGGTAGCCATTTTAGGGTCTTTGCCGAAAAACTCTTTGCCGTCAACTGTGACAGAAATGACATCTTCTCCTTGAACTTTGATACCACCTTCTGCGTCGACTTCTACACCTGGGAGTTTTTTAAGTAAATCTTCTACCACTGCGTTTGGTTGGGTTTTGAAGGCGTCTGCATTAAACTCGAGGGTATCTTTGGTCACTTTGATGGGAACATATTCGGCGGAAATGGTTACGGCATCTAGCATTTTGCCTTCTTCATTCATGGTTACGACACCAAGGTCTATGGCTTTATTACTTCCTTTGACTTCAATTAATCTTTGGATGGTACCATATCCAATATAGGTCACTTGGAAGTTGTACGAACCTTGCGGTAAGTCATTTATAACAAAGCTACCATCTGTTTCTGTGGCTGCAAAACCTACTAACACAGAGTCGACAGGATTGAGTGCAACGGTGACCGCGCCTATGAGGTTTTTATTTGAAGTGTCTTGGACCTTTCCTTTAAGTGTATATGTCTGTGCTGAAATGCCCAAAGCTACAAACACAAGCGTTGTAGCTATTATTAATCTTGTCATCTAAAAATTGAATTAAAAAGTTGGTGTTTTGATTTATTGTCTATTCATTCTTCGGCCTGGACCCTGGCCGCCCCACATTTCACGTTGTTCTTTCATCTTTTCATCACGCAACTTTTTAAATGCTTCTTGGGTCATTTTATCCCCTTTCGATGGAGCTGCTATAGGTTCTTCAAGGGCTGTTTTGTTGATTTCCGTGGCGATGATATGCATCTTTGCGCTTTGGATCTCAAGGATTAGACCTGGGAGCTTGCCATATTTTTCAGGACCTGTAGATACAGGGATTTGTGGTGTAAAAAATGCTACAAGATTTGTCAGGCTATCCTTATAAGTTGCTTTCATACAAGTGTATCCTTGAATGATTTTTTGTTCGCCTGCACTTACTTTCCATTTGATATTAGACACTGTATCAGTGACTAAAAAGTCCTTACCAAAAAAGCTGATTTGTTCTAATACCTTGCCTTCGCTCAGGTTTTTATAATACGTTCTAGCGCCTTGGTTTCTCATTCTTCTGAACATTCTAGGTGTGTTGTCTTCTGGATTTTCGACTTCCACAACATCGGGATCTTTTTCGTAGAGAGAAGATGCTTTGCTGAACTTGAGTCTCATGGCTATTTCCATTGATTTTGGTGCATCAGCGGGGAGATTTTCGTTGTCAAAGTAAGCAGTTTGTTTGTATTTGATGGTGCCTTCGGTGGTTTGAGAAGATAGGGCTGAAAAACAAAAGACAGAAAGGAAAAGTGGGAAAAACTTCATATATAATAAATTGAATGTCAAAAGTAGACAATTCTTTTGGATGGAAGTTTAATCTGATGATGTTTAGTAAAATATTAACGAAAATGGGATGGGTGATGCTGATGAAGCTGTGCACGATTTCTTTATCTTGTTTAATGTTTAAACGTCTAATGTTTAATAGAAGCTGCGTTTAGCTTTACTTAAACTTGGTTGGCGTATACTTGAAGTATTGGTTGATGGTGTGTGGAATGATTGTAAAGTTGCTATAGTGTTCCTATGGGTTTCCTGTTAAGGTACTATGGAGTTACTACGGTGTTCCTATGGAGTTCCTTCGGGGTTACGTCGGGTCATGGTCGGGTGAAGGTCGGGAGAACGTCGAGAGAAGACGTTTTTTTTGGTAGTTCAAATGATGCTTTTGGTAACAATTGTGGTCTAATTTTGCACACTGAAACGATTTTTCAAAGATACTTTTTTTCTTTCAGATTGACGGTGTTTTTGATGATTTTTTTTGATGTATATTAATTTGTCAATGCTAATGTGATTTATGCTTTTTGTAGCAAATAGTATGGATTAGGTAGTCTTGAGAATAGGTGTAGTGTTTTAAATAAAGTTTTAATATTCAACCCTTTCAGGATTGGGTAGTGTTATTGATTATACTGTGGGGTTGCACCCACAGTTATTTATATTGAGCCCTTTCAGGACTCTTTTCTTTAATTTCAGCTTTTTAGAATGAGCTCATTACCAAAAAAAGTAACCAATACCTGTCACGCTCTGTGTCCAAAAAAAGGCGATTGCGAAGCACCGTTCATTTTCGATGCAAAATGCTGTTTCTACTACTTTTTTATTTGTGATTAATAACTGAAGTCTCGGACTAAAGACTTAACGGATTAATTGCAAATTTTGTTCTTCATGTTTACGCTTGTAGATGAATTTTAATAGTGTAAATTGATTTTAACTTCTTTTTCTTTTGTTCACGCTAAAGTCGTGACAGGCTTTGACACAAAAGAAACATGCGCCGCGGCGCACAAGTCTGTTTCATTTTCTTAACGCCAAAACATCAAAAAATAGCTAAATCGAAAAAACTCGCTTTGGTAATTTGCATCTCTTAACTGGCTTTAGTGCCACTACGTTCATGTTCACACGTTTAAACTTTAGTTTTAGCTCGAACAGTTTTCGCTTCTTAACGCCATTTTATGAAGTTTTGACTAAAAATGAAAAGGACGGTCAGACAATGCATCTGGACTTGAAGATAACAAAAATGTCCATTATTGAAAGTGTATATTAAAATGTAGGTAATCAATACATTAAGTAAATTTATATTGTTCTATAATAACTGTGTATTCCAGATTAAATAATTTTTTACAAACATCGAAACTTTAATTAATAATTGTGAATCAAGTTAGCAATAGACGCACTTTTACATCTTGAATTACTATCGCTTGTTTTTTGAACAGGGTCCCTACCAATTAATAAACCCTAGCTTACATAGAAAGTGATATTCAATAGTTCCTTTATGGAAGTCGTTGTCGATATATCATGCGTTAAAGTTTGGTTAATGACATACACAATTTGTAATTTGATTCGTTATGTCTATTAATAAAAAGTACATAGCATGGGAGAGCAAGTTGGAATTATTACATTTACAGGCAAAGTAGGGGATTTGGTTGGTTTTAAGAAAAAAAAAGGGAAACCTGGGATAAGAAAAAGACCCAAAAAAGTAGCCATAGAGATAAGACAAAATGCGCCACAATATGAAGAGACGCGAAAAAATGAAGGAGAATTTGGTAAAGCTACCCGTGGTGGTCAATTGTTTCGCCAAGCAATGACTCACATTACAAAAAGGTGGACCGATATGGATTATACGCCTGCTGTGATGCAGGCAATGATACGAACTTTACGAGCTGATACGGAACATATTAAGGGTGAAAAAACCATCAATTTTGGTCTGAAAGATGCCGCATCTCAAATGATGTTCAGACGTCTGAAAATCTATCAAAAAAAGTCGTACGAACACTTCAGTGGTAGTTTATGGATGGAAACAAGTGATCCACAAGTGTGGCAACTTAATCGCAAGAAACTGTGGCGAAAAAAAAATGATGGGGACCTTAAAACTGTAAAAATCGGGTTTTTGCATATAGATTTTGATCAAAAAATAGCAGCATATGAAGATGGGTTTTCGATTACGAGTAAAAGGAATGAACACATTGATTTCAGTAAACATAGTTTCCTTCCTTCTAACGAAATAAAAGCACCGTGGACTTTTGTCATCATGCAAGTGTGGCGAGATGGACCTATTAGTGAACCTACAGGCATGTTGTTTATGAATGTAATGCAGGTCGCACACAACAGCGCGTATGGTCCATTTTGTGTATCTGATACCATCGAAAACGTAGCACATGGGTCAGGGGAGCAAGGAAAACAAGGTGGCACAAAGCAACATAAAAAGGTCTGGGATGAAAAGGGTGTGCATTGGGATGTTTTTTTAGATATGCATTTTGGGGAAGGATTTGAGCATTGGGAACTAGGAAATGATGATGAAGAGCAGGCAAGCAATTGTGAAGAACCAAGTAATATTCACACAGATGAAAATGAAATAGCTACACAATTTTCAAGTTCGAACGATTGTAGTATTAAAAAGATTAATGAAGGTGTTCATTCTGATGAAGCTGGTGGTGAAGATGTAGGGATTGGTAGTAACGTGTTGGACATTAATTGTTTAGATGAAGATGATGAGGCTCATTTATGCACTGAAGAACCCAATGAACTAATAGAGAAACGTAATATTATCTCTAGAAATCCTTATTTAGAACACAGCCATTTGAATAAAAACGCCTTGCTTGTTTTGGCCATATTTTTGTCATCATCGCTATTTGGTCAGACGGAATTCGGAACTAATAATAATGGACTGATTTATAATGCCTATACATTGGAAAAACTTAAACGTTTTGCTGACTCCTTGCAGCTGAAGTTTAAAATCTGTGATTTTGATAAAGTTTTTCATTCGAAATTGCAAACCATGGGGCATAAAATACTGCTTGATACCAATGATGTTAAGCAGGCCAAAATTGATATGGAAAAGAATATTTCATTTGAAAATTTTATCTTGAAATACCCGAATGCAACCGTAGACAAAAACCTATTGGTTGTAAAGTATACGTACCAAGATTATGATGAAAAAGAAGTTGTTGAATTTAGCGAAGTCTCCTTAAACAATGATTACGGACTTGAAATAAGTCAGGATAACGTCCTTGATTTCTATCATAAGCCCCTAAAAAATACTTGGGTATTTTATTATCGAGAACCATCTGAATATATGGATGAGTCTCTCAGTGCATTTTATTTTCCAGAAGATTTTAAGTCCACTGCCTTAGAAACGAAATATAGTAGGCAAATTGGATATGCTGACTGTCTCATTGATACCGTTGTCACTAAACTTAAGGATGACAAAACAGAAGGTTGGATAGAAATGCCTGAAAATTGGCAAAGCCTTTCTAATAAAAATAAGGAAAAATTGCTTGATGACATCCGATCTACAGAAGTGATTTGTTTTTGCAGTCAAGATAGTAGGCCAAGAGAACACGCATTCAATATTGCACTGCTTTCTGCAGAGACTGCAAATTGGGAAGTTTTTTTAAAAGCCCACTTAGACATTATGAATGACAGGTTTGATAGGATGTCTGATGGAAGTTATGCCTATGGTGAACGTAAGACATACATCAAGGAACTCGAAGAGCTGAATATAGATATCATTGACTTGCTAATAGGGATATCACTAAGGGTGGAAAACGCTGCCACCAATCATTATTATGGCAATATTGGAAGGCTTGGAAGGGCGATTTCTGAATCAAAAAATCGCGAAAAGCTTAAAGAAAAAATTCTATCCATGGTGGAGGATAGGGGCCTGGATGATTATAATAGGATGGTGTCCTATTTTTTGTTTATGAGTTACCATAATCATATTGAAAACAAGGACGAAAAGAAAGAAAACTTAAAATTATTGGCACAAAGCATTCAGACATTACCTGCTTATTTAAAAGGGAAGATAAAGGTGGATTAAATTGTGGTGCTTGCTCTCATTCAGAAGTGACTGCAGGAAACTTAGCGTCATGTTTGTTTTATGGCGCTGTGACGAAAGAAGAATATGAGGCAGGTAAATCATTTTAGTTTATTTTCAGACTTATTCAACCATCTTTTCAAAAATATTTTTATAAATAACATCAGACATATAGTCAAGATCTAAATTCTGCGTTATATTTGTCATCGAAAAGGAAATAAATTTCCTTATTTATATCCATAAAAATCTAAACACAAACAAATTGAAAACAAAATCCACATTCAACAAATTCTTTATCAAGACATTAATTGTAGCAAGCTTCATAACTAGTAGTTTTGCTGTGGTGGCACAAAATGAAGACCAAGCAAATCTGAGAGACTTTAAAATCGTCATCGAAAATATGGAAAATGGACTTAAAATACAAAGCCTGAAAGGGTGTGCATGGATAGACTTGAGTTTCGGTCAATCTAATGACCTGCCACAATATATAGACGAATATGGGATGACGGAAAAAGACAATGTCTCTGCCATAAAAGATGCAAACATTGCTGACTTCTTAATCGTCATTGCTAAAACAAAAGATGGGATAAACATAAAGGGGCTCGAAGGAACTACTTGGACAGAATTAAATTTCTCTATTGCAATTCATGGAAAGCAGACGATAGATCAGTTTGGAATGAGTGAGTGAAATTTTTCATAAATTTCCAGCTATTTAAATTTTTATGGAATATCATACACCATATCTATAAATCTAGTTTATATTTGTGATGTGTAATTAAAAGAAGCAACCACTAGGTCTAAAAATAAGTTTTAGTTGCTAACTTCAAATTTCTTAATAGTATCAAAGTTTTTGTTTTTATGAAAAGAATCATTTTTCTTGCGTTAGTGACAATCTTAATTTCGTTCAGCAGTAGCTTCAGTCAGATAAATGTTGGCTCCAAGGAGTATGTTACTCTAAAACCAGGGAAAATAGAACAATCTGATTTAGATGCCTTAAAAGCATCTAAGACTTATTTTGTATATAGACCATCGGATGATGTTGAAGAGTTGAAAAAAGCTATTTCTGAAGTTTGGAAATTTACTGAGATAACTTTTATTCCATATGATGATATTGATAATATTCCTGCTCAGAATGCATCCATATTTGCACTAACCGGATATAATAAACAAGTATATAGTACTGTCAAAACTAATAATACTAAAGTGTATCTTAGTCTTTGGATGGAAATAAAAAATAAAAAGGGGAAAACTAAAAAAATAACTTTTTGTCGAATAGAATTTCATCCAATTTTTAAAGACCTTGAACATATTACTTCATTGAATACAGAAAATGAAATTGGTTATTTGTACAACCAAGGTACATTGAATAATTGGAATACTGGTTTTTTGAAAAATTATTTAAAAAATGTAAATGATAGACTACAGGATGGCACGAATAGGTGGTTATATAAAAGTGAAAGTAACCACGCTGAATTAAAAAACTTAGCTAAGGAAACGCTTTACATTCCTGATTATTTGTTAGTTAAGTTTAATAAATTCGATGGTGATGAAAGTGAAAAACTAGATAAAGTTGAATTGTTTGAAAAGTATCCTTTTAAATATGAGATATTATCGGCAAAGGAGTTGAGTGAAAAAATCATTTCAGAAGAAAAGCCATTCTACTATCTTGTTTATGTAAAAAGTTCTACGGATGTTTACTTTACTATTTTTAACAGTAAGACTGGAGAAATCATTTATAGTTCTTATAAATCGATGTCATATAATGCATCTAGTTCTGATTTTAAATCAATTACAAGTGGTATAAAATCCCAATTAGAAAAATAAGAATTAAGCTATTATCTGGTTTGATGTATAAATTTTAACCTTAACCTTAAATCTCAATTTTTGTTAATTTTTCATAAAAGTAAAAGTTTGAAAAATAGAAACTTAGTACTATGTTAATTTGAGATCTAGTATTAATGCATTTTTTGAAGTGCCCCTACTTGTATAAACATATCAAAAAGAAAATAAAGATTGTTCTAATCCTATTTTTAAAAAAAGTTATGGTTTAGGAAATTTAATTTCAGATACGGAAAAACAAAGGTAAATTTTATGGAGAATTTTTGGGCAATGTATTATTGAGTGACTTTCAAGAAAGACTGTTATACGTTATCAAATCCAGGTGCGAAAAGAATCTTGAATAATTTGTAAAATGTTGAAAATATATCAATAAAAATGTACTACCTAATTACAAGACAAGAAGCCTTAAAAAATGAAGTGTTTTCTTCATTTATTGCTAGCTGGCAAAAAAGATTTGACCCTAGACAAGATCCCTATATGACTACACCTGGAAAATATTATGACAGAGAATTAGATATTCATCGTTATTTTGATCAATCAGAAATCGATAAGTTAAATGAACGTGAATTGGGCGAATTCTTAAGTATGAAAGATGATATAGAAGCAAAGAATTTCGAATATTATGGTGAGCTTATTTTCAATTTAAATTTTAGTGATATTTTTGTTTATGCCATCGAGCTTGGTTGTGTAATGGAAAAAATTAGTAATTCTTTGGGCGCTGATCTAATTTTTATTTTAGATTATGGCGTGCCATGGTTGTCGCAAAAGAATGATTACGAACCTGTTTCAAAGGCTCTAAACTATCTTACCAAAATTGGTACCACAGAAACTTTCAATGGTGCCTACAAACTATCAAGAGATGATTTAGCCGAATTTGTTGAAAATTTATTTTGGATTATAAGGTGTAATGCTTCTTTGCCTTACTGTTGGTTTTCCACTGAAAATCATGCATTTGTAGGTGAGATTTGCAAACATGGCAACATTCATTTTCACACATATTCTCAAACGATAAAAGATAAAATTCAGGTTTTTGCGATTAAAGAATCATTGGTAGTAATAGATGATTGTGTCGAAGCTTTTTCTGATGATACTGGAATTCGTGGCAGACAAATAAACATTTGATAATCATTATATAATGAATTATAAGCTTAAATCATTTAGTAAGATTTTGCTAGAGACAGGTTTTATCGATTGATTAATTACCAACTACCAAATCTTACAACTCTTTCAAAAAAATCTGTAATGCTTTCCCAATCAAAGCTACCTACCTTTGTAAAGCAGGGCATTAAGGTTTCTACACAAGTTCATATGGAAAAGAAAAAATAAAGTAAGACCCAAAAGAAGGGTTAAAAATCGATTTATCATTTAAAATTTTATAAATTCTAAAAATTCTTGCTTCTTTCTCCTTGATACTTCCACCATTTGGCCATGTCCGAGATCTACAAATCCACCTTCACCTTTGATATATTTTTTAATAAATTTCAGGTTGATGATGTGAGAATGATGGCATCTAAAAAACATTTCATTGGGGAGTAAGTCTTCATATTCTTTAAGTGTACGGGATGATATGATTTTGGTATTAGTGTTAAAATATAGCACTGTATAGTTACTACTAGCTTCCAGATGTACTATTGTGTCTAAATCAAAAAACATTATACCTTCTGTCGACGGTACAGCTATTTTTTGCAAATGTGCCAGCACTTGCAAATTGTGTTTCAGATGTTGAATTCTTTCGTGATTTAATGATGCATCGCTCGTATTTCTTACTTTTTCTATAGCAGCTATCAATTCATCTTTGTCAATAGGTTTAAGCAAATAGTCGCTAGCATTTAGTTTTATTGCTTTGATAGCATATTGGTCATAAGCAGTAGTAAAAATAATTTTGAAGTCTATTCTATCAAATTTCTCCAACATATCTATACCACTCATGACAGGCATTTCGATATCCAAAAAAACTAAATCGGGTTTCAGTTTTGTGATTTTTTCTAATCCTTCTTGTCCATTTTTTGCTACATCAAGGATGACGATATTTTCACAATATTGTTGTAAAGCCCAAGTCAAAGTGGTAATACAATGTTGTTCGTCATCGATTATAAGTATGTTCATAAGTTTAAATTTTAATTTTTATTAATACCTCTGTTCCAGTGGAATTTCCATTGTATTCATGTGTATGATCAATGATAGATATTTGGTTTTCAGTGTGTTGTAATTGGATGCGTTCTTTGGTTATCTGCATTCCATACGACCTATCTTTATGACTTTCTTTTGTCTTTAAGTCTTTGGCTTTCTGCCTACCGATGCCATTATCTCTGATACTTATAAGAAGGAAATCTTCTGAAGGAGCACTGACAGTGATCATCACTAATCCGCCTTCATCTAGATGCATCAATCCATGCCAAACTGCGTTTTCGACAAATGGCTGGATGATTAGTGGCGGAATATAAACACTCGAACCATCTATGTCTCCTTGTACCTCTATATGGAATGAAAAGGAATCACTAAAGCGGATTTTTTCTAATAAAAGATATAGTCTTAATGCTTCCAATTCTCTTTCCAAGGTGATGAGTTCTTGTTTTGAATTTTCTAGAATGAATCGCATTAACTTAGAGAATTTGGTCAAATAGTCACTTGCTAAATTTGATTTGTTTTCTACAATAAATGCATTAATACTATTGAGAGAATTGAAAATAAAGTGGGGATTCATCTGTGATCGTAGTGACTGCATTTCGGCCTCCAACTTTTGTCTTTTTAGATTTTCACTTGATTTTATGGACTTCACCCTTTCTTTGATGACAAAATATGTGAGCCAAAGAAATGTTATGATCGCTAAGATTATAAATAATGGCGTCTTATACCAAGGTGGTGCTATGATAATCGTTAGAACTTTAGGTTGAGGAGACCAAATATGGTGACTATTGGCTGACTTGACCATAAAATTGTATGTACCGGGTTTTAGTTGGGTATAGCTAACAAAATTTCGCGTCCCATTATTTACCCAACCAGTGTCTACGCCTACCAGTTTATATTGATAAATAATGTTTTCTGTCTGGGAGTAATTGGGGGATTGGAACTCAAGACTAATAAAATTTCTGTTGTGAGATAATAGAATAGTGTCAAGATAAGGCGTCGATCTATCAGCAATCAATGGTGCATTCATGACTTTGATATCTGTAATGATAGGACATGGTGAGAAAGTATCTTGAACAGAAAGTGATGGATCTACTAGGTTGAATCCGTTGATTCCTCCAAACCAAATAAGTCCTTTAGATGTCTTGCAAAATGAAGCTGTATTAAACTCAAGTCCTTGAAGGCCGTCATTTTCTGTAAATTTTCTTACAATATTATTTTTATAATCCAGCAGAGCTAATCCTGCATTCGAGCTGATCCACATCCTACCCATATTGTCTGCTACTACCGCATAGATGTAATTATTGGGTAATCCGCTTTCTGTATTCCAAAGTTTTTTGACTTGTAGATCTTTGGGATTTGCTTGAATTAATCCATCATCGGTGGCTACCCATAAGTTATGGTCATCTATCCAAAAATGTCTGGATATTCCTGATATTTTTTTTAACTCAGGATATGTAGTAAATCTACCAGAATTGTAATTATATTTTATAAAATTTTGAGCCTCGGTAGACATATAAATATTGCCGTCTTCCACTTCTTGCATATACCTTACACGAAGTAAATTTTGAGACAAAAAACCTTGTTGGTCATTACACTTTTCAAAGCTTCTTGTGTCCAGATTAAACAAACGTATACCACCATTGTATCCAGCAATTAAAAGTTTATTAGTATTCTTTAGCTTCAAAAGCACAGTAAGTTCTACTGTTTGTTCGTCTATTTGGTCTATATATTGTTTGAATTCTTTAGTCACTTTATCAAAACTGAACAAACCTGCTCTGGTCGCTATCCACAGCAAATTCCCTTCACCTTTAATGACACTATAGATATTTTTTGATTCTGATGAATTGTTCAAAATTGATGATGGTTTGTAGTATTGCATCTTTTCTGTTTTGGTGTTGCAATGTAGTAATCCGCCATACAAAGTCCCCATGTAAAGTTCGTCATCATTATCTAGATAAATACTAAATATTTTATTGTCGGGAGCAGGTTTATTGGGTTGTGCTTCATTTCTCCATAGTTTAAATTGAATTTTTTGCATATCGTATTTGGCCAAATCACCACTCAGGCCTATCCAAGTGATGTTTTGTTTATTGGTGTAAAAACTAAGGATAAATTGGGATTTTAAGGAAGAAGATGTGCCCGCTGCGCCAGCTTTTACATATGTTTTGTCTTTGAGATTTATTTTTAATAAACCATCACTTCTGCTTCCAAACCAAACAGTTTGTTCATCACTTTGGTGGATGAGCCGCACGTCTGCAAGCATTTGTTTTCCTTTGTAAAGGTTATTAAAACTTTCTACAGCAAATTTATTTTGATTTTTTATATCCAAGATTATGACATCAATCCCATTTATAACCACCCATAATTTATTATCAATCAATGCCATGTCAGCAATAGTAAGATTTTTGTATTTCAATTGACTAGCAATGTGGAGTGGTGTGAATACACCATTTATTCCTTTGTAAATTTCTGAAGCGGTTGATAACCAAATTTGATTAGAATCATCAACTATCATATTGATTATTTTTTTCGGAACAATGCCAGCGAAGGTGATTGTTTTCATTTGTTCTTCAGACTGGGAGTAACAGAATAAGCCATTATCTTGTGTAGTGATCCAAAGATTGTCGTTTTTGTCCCAAACTATCTTTTTAAACCACATGTTATTTGCAAGTTCCAAGCCGCAAAAATACTCAGATGGAACATGGAATTTTTCTTTATATCTATCATAGATTAATAATTCTTTTGTAGTGCCTACCCATAAAAAGTCCCTTTTGTCATAATGTAAAGCTGTAATCATTTTCGAAAAAATATTTGATTTGTTGGTAGCCTTCGTCATACTTGGTACAAACGATTTGAATTTTGTACCATCAAATCTATTAATGCCATCTTGTGTACCAAACCACATAAATCCCTCTGGTGTTTCAGCGATGCTATAAATACTATTTTGAGAAAGCCCTTCTGATGAGGCATAAGATTGGAAGAATAAATTTTGGCTAATGATACACGTATTAAATGACATGTAGCAAAGAATGAATACTCCTAATCTTAGGATATGGGATATCTTCTGATATGTCAACATGTTGAATATTTTGATCATATTATCTTGATTGAAATGATAACTTTTGTTCCCAAAATATTTCCAGATTCATCAACAATATCTGAGACGATAACATCATTGGACATATGATTATTTTTGATGCGTTTTTGTGTTATTTTCATTCCGTAAGAATTGGTTTTTACATTCTTTTTTGACTTTAGTTCTTCCGCTTTTTTTCTCCCAACGCCATTGTCGTTTATGGTAAAAAATAATCTATCATCTTGTTGGCTAATGGTTATTTGGATGATGCCCATTTTGGTTTGATGCATTAATCCATGCCAAATAGCATTCTCTATATAGGGCTGCAAGATAAGTGGCGGAATATCAATGTCATCCATATCTATGTGACTGTCTTTTGAAATGTAGAAATCAAATGCTTGATCAAATCTATTTTTTTCCATCATCACATACAGATTTAGTGCTTCGATCTCCTTTGCTAATGGAATCATGTCACTTTGTGAATGATCCAAGATCATCCTGATCAACTTGGAAAATTTTGTTAAGTACTCGCTAGCTAGATGAGTTTTATTTTCTACTATAAACCCATTGATGCTGTTTAGTGCATTAAAAATAAAGTGTGGATTCATCTGAGATCGCAAATTTTGCATTTCTAAATGAATCATTCTGTGTTCATATTCCGCTTTCAACTTGTTTTTTTCATTTTCATACGCCAATTTCCACTTATAGAAGAAATAAAGTAAAGACACTGTGCATAATCCCACCAAGCATCTGAACCACCAAGTTTGGTACCAATAAGGAGAGATAGAGATATCTAATGTTACAATATCAGTATCAGCGCCAGAAAAATTACTGACACCTCTCATTAATATTTGATATTGTCCATGGGACAATGATGGTATAAATATTTTACCATCTTTAGAGTCAGTCCATGCATCAGAATAAGAAAACTTGAATTGATAGTCATAACTATGTTCCATGCTATAGTCAGGTACCGCAAATGAAATGTCAATATTAGCATATCCTGGAGGTAAACTTAATTGGTAATTATTGTTGTTTAAGGTTGGGATTTTAACTTCATTGTTGATACTAATGTATGAGATGATGACGCGTGTATTACTATATGAAGTAGAAATGTAGCTAGGATTGAGTTGATGCACTATATCCTTTCCACCAAGATAAATCCTATCATCAGCTCCAATGTGAATATAAGAATCTTCAACTTCGGTTACTAATCCAGAGTCAAAATTCAACTTTAGCATTCGTTTACTTTTTTGATTCCAAGACCAATATCCTTTTGCATTAGAAAACCATACATTGTTATTTTTATCTACGTTGACCCTGTAGGCCATTCCCATTTCAATGTATTGGCTAAAATCTGCCAAGATTTCATTTTTTTGAAAATCATAAGACATAATACCTTTGTTCGTACACACCCATAAGATATTATTTTGGTCTTCTGCGATACCAAATATTGACAAACGATTAAAAACAGAATGGTCTTTAAGAGTAAACTTATTCAAATTTTCATCATAAAAGTACAGACCATAATTAGAAGAAGCAATGATATTGTTTTGATTTGTTTTGAACAAAAAGTTAATTGGCACATTCCCAGTACTATCAACTAAGTCATACTTTTTTCTAAAAGTTTTTTGCTTTGGGTTAAAAACAAAAATTCCTTTGTTGTAAGATCTTATAAACCATGTGGTATCATTTATTGGGATAATGTTTCGCAGTTTTACTTCACCATGTTCTGGTGTGAAAATATGTCTTCTGAGATGAGTTGTGTTATCTATTAAAAAGATGCCTAAATCGTTTGTAACATACATCGTATTGTCCAATATTCTAAAATCGAAACCATCTTGTATTTTGGGATAATATGGTATGTTATTTATATAGTATGATCCAAACTCTTTGATCAGCGTCCAATTTTTATCGTATTTAAAAATGCCATGCCCGTATCTTTTTGTAAGCCAGAAATGATTTTTAGTTTCGTGTATTGTATAAACATTTCCTGGATTAGTGGTTTGGTTTGTTTTGGTAGATGTAATGGGTATTGAATTAATTGCTCCTAATAAATGACTAGCTATGAGTACTCCTCCGTCTGTTCCAAGCCACAAATTATTATCAGCATCCACAAAAAATGTATTTACTTTATATGAAAGTTCATACATTTTGTATTCCAAAGTAGATTTATCAAGTATCATTATTCCTGACTTTTGATCACCTGCAAAGCCCACCATTAGATATTCCTTATCTCCAATCCTCCAGTCTATGGTAGCGCCAGTTAGAAAATTGGTATGTTCTGGTTTTAATATTTGAAGGAGATCAGTTGAGTTTGGGTTTATCAAGTACAGTCCGCTACCCCAAGTAGATACCCAGCCCTTGTTTTGATTGTCAAAAAGCAAATTTGTAATTTGCAGACTGTCTGGAGTTTGGAAAATTTTTTCTTCCTGTCCCATGTCAGTAATCTTATGAATTCTACTGACTGATGTTAGATATAGTTGTTTGTTTCTATCTATATTAGCTTTGAAATATTTATTTATTTTTGTGTTTAGAAAAGTATACTCAAGAGAAGGAGCTTTTACATTTAAAACCTTTTCATCATTAATTTGAAAGATTTCATTATCTGCTGCAAAACATATGCCGCTGTCTCGTACGATTAGTTGATGCACATTTTGAAACTGATCAAAATGAGTTGTTTTGTAATCATCTAAATCAACCTTTGTAAGTCCAGTTCGGTCGCTGAGCCATAAAGTATTTTTTTTATCTTTAACCATGGTAAAAATACCAGACATATTGATATTAATGCGACTATTTTTTCCTTGATAATAGTTGGTGATTTTATTGCCATCATAGCTGTTTAAACCATTTCCTGTGCCTATCCATATCTGACCATCATCGCCTTGTGTGATAGCACGAATATCATTGGAAGTAAGTCCATCTTTGGTGGTAATGGTTCTGAAGGACAGGTTAGGGAAGACCGATTGAGTATTAGTAATAGATGGCCTAAAACTGATAATAATCATCCAAGAGATCAATAAAATTAATCTCTTAGGTGAATTATTAAAAGGTTTGAATTTGGTGATCACGCTATGTTAATATCTATGTTGTCAAAATTAATCAAATGTAAGATAATACTTAAAGAAAATAAATTTTAAGTGCAATTATTGTTTTTGGAATATTAATTCTGAGAATGGGGAGATTTACTTGCAAATTTTAAAATAGATATAAAAAGTTGATTGCTAAGGTAATAGTTTGAGTTTGGGAAACTTTCTATTATTACCTTCCACTTAAATTATCCATTTAGTTTGCTTATCAAATATGTTTTGCTGTGATCAAATAACTAACTGAGTGTAAGGAAGAACAAGATTTCAGTCCATTTACATCCGTATACATTTTCGAAATGAGATTATCTTTTATTTGTCACTAACTGTTTTTTTAATTTCCATTTCTTTTGGTTTTGAAGGTTTAGATAGGTCTATCTGACTACCACAACCTGTAGAAAATACTTTTAAGGTAGTGCCAAGTTTTGCATGCAGACCAGGGCTTAATACTACTTTTTCACCAGCATTATAGGTAATATGTGTGCCAGGACTATCTTCAATTATTTGAGTTGATGTTATTATATTACTGGCTTCCCAATAGTTTCTACCAGATACTGCTCCAGTCATATTTCTATCTTCTACACAATCTGTATTATATTTAAGTGTGCGCCAAAGTCCTCGCCCGAAAGTAGAACAATGCACAAAAATACTTTCTTCTTCTTCAAAAACTATTTGAGTGACTGGAACTGGAGGAAGGTCATTATAAAATGGCTCCCAATGATTTTGATCTGCTCGTTTGTAATACACACCAATGGTAGTGCCAGCATATAGTCCACCCGATGGGTCTCTTAGTAAGCAAAAGACAGGTTCATTTTGTGGAATATTGAATGAGATATTCGTCCATGTAACACCAGCATCGGTTGATTCATACACCTTTGAATTTTCAATGGTTCCTGCGCAGGAAGCATACACGTGATCATCGTTAAGTCGATCAATTTCTAGGTCGCTGATTTTTTGAGATGCTTGATATGGAGTTGGTAATGGTATTGGAGTCCAGGTCGCATTATCCAATCGCCAGATCCCAGTTCCCATTGATGCATTTGTTCCGCTTACATAAAGCCTTTCAGTATGGTTTTTGCCTGCACAAATGGACCAGTTTCCTGGCCGTCCTGCGCCAAGAGGTACCCAAACGTCACCCGAATTTATACTTCTATAAATATCTGTTTGATATCCTACATAGATGATTTCATTATCAACAGGATGCATCGCCAAGTTTCCGAAGAAATTATTATTTTCTGGCACAGAAATATCACAGATATCACCAAATCCTATTCCGCAATCCTTATAAATAAAATTGTTAACCGTAAAGAATACATTTTCACTATTACCATCAGAAGACCTTGAAGGATGGTCTGTCATTACATCAAAACCATCACCTCCATTATATTCAATAAAATTTTGTTCTGTTCCGTCCCTTTCTAATATACCATTATCTTGTGTTCCACCCCAAGTATCGTCTTCATCATTTTCTTCTTCAAAATGATAGAATTGGGATGTACTTAATCCCTGATATTTTGAAAGCCATTCTGTACCAAGAAGTTCATACACACCACCATCATTAGCACTGTAGAGTTTATTATTTAAAGGATTGAAGGCTAAGTCTCTGATATCTGGATGCATATAAGGAGAATCGCCTGACGAATAGGCAGACACCTGAGTCCAATTTATTCCACCATTTATGCTCTTCCAAACACACAATCCTCCTGTATATATTATATTTTCATTGTTTGGATCAATTACAATAGTATTGTCTGATATAGATTGATCTGTAAAAACAGAGTCTCCAATTTGGTTTGAAAATAGATTTGGTGTTTGTATTGGATTATTAAAATTAGTTCCGCTGTCTTCTGAAATGAAGATTCCAGTAAATGAATTATTAGACAATACTTTACCGCAAAGTAATACAACTTTTGATGGATTTGCGGGTGTAGTACCTATAGATATCCTGTTAGAAGTAGAAATTCCAGAAATATTAACTGGTGTAAAACTTTGTCCTGTATTCGTGGATTTTAAAAAAATATTTGCTCCCCCGCAATATAATGTTGATGGTTGACCGGGTTTAAACTTTATATCCCATACTGCTTCAATACCTACTGGAATACTATCCCAATTTATTCCTCCATTACTGGTTTTAAACAAGCCAATATCTGTAGCTGCAAATAATATTTCTGGATTAGTAGGGTGCATTATTAATTTATGACTCATGTAAATACTATCTGCACTTATTCCTTCAAAGTTAGGTAATTTAAACCACGTCATTCCACCATTAACAGTTTTATAAACTCCGTTTGATGCTGATAATAATTCTCCTGGATTTATAAAATACCCACCATCAAAACTTCCTCCAGTATTATCGCCATCTCCTGAAAGGACATACATTATATTTGGGTTTGTAGGGTGAACAGCAATACCGGCAATTCCTAAAGATGCTACGTATTCACTAATAGGTTCCCAATTATTCCCACCGTTTACACTTTTAAATAAACCTCCAAATCTTGACCCTGCAAATATAATATTAGGATCGGTAGGATGAAAAGCCAAACGGCTTACCCTGCCAATACCATTATCACAATCATACGGCCCATTACTTACCCAACCTTCTGTTTGCCCACGATTTCCGTTTTTTGGTTTTTCTCTATCTCTTTTGGTAAGCGCATTCAAGATGACTTTGTGTTGGATTTCTCCTACTCCTTTTTCGTTGGTATAGTATTCACCGAGCCAAAACTCTCGATTCCATTTTTTCATCTGACGCATGATGGCTTTTCTGCCCACTGAATCTTTAGTATCAAGTGATGCCAGTTTTCCATTCAAATGGCTCCAAACTGTCGTTTTGATGTCCTGAAATTTGGTCTTGCCTTCGAGCTTTAAACTAAGTTCTGCGTCTACATTTATCTGACAAAATGATGAAATGGTGAACGAAATAAAAATTAGGATAGTTATAAACAGTCTCATGATTAAATTATTTTTTATTTTTTAGTTCACTGACTTGACGCTGAAGATCGTTTATTTGCTTGTTTTGCTCGATAATGTACAGCATCATTTCTTCTATTTTTTCCATCATTTTGGTAGAAATCTCAGAAACCTTCAGTCCATTTTCTTGGATTTCACTAGCAGACGGAATGTTTGGTAGATGTTTGTGTTCATTTATGTATTTTTCGACTTCATCTATCGTTTTGAGATTATAGTCTTTTGCAAATACGTAATCTGCCCATCCTGACTCTACGATCAGCTCTGTACTTCGTATGGTGCCGTTTACATTGAGAGAATGTGTATTTACTTCAGTTCCTATACTTAATTTTGTTTCAGGATGTGACATTAATACATTGCCGCCACCTGAAGATAATTTTACATCTCCATTATCCCCAATAGTAACATCTCCATCTCCAAAACCTGCGATAAGAACATCTCCACCACCACATGCAATTTCTACAGGAGCAGGTACGTCACAATTTAAAAAAAGCCCTCCTCCTCCAGACGTGTCACCACCATTAATTTTAGTAGTATGAAGTGCGTTATTATCAAAAGAAGAATTACCTACTTTAAAAAGCGGCAGGCTATTATCCAATCCTTTAATTAAATGAAGCGTCGCATCAGGAGATTCAGTATTTACACCTATTTTACCTGAAATATTACCAATGTTTGGAGTTTGCAAGATAAGATTTGAAGGCATATCCCCATTAGATACATTTTTTGCGTTAATATGCAAATTGCCAGTGATTGCATTTCCATATATTTCACCCACATAAGTATTATATTCGTATATAGCAGTTTTACCATTAATAGATAGCGGATATGTACCATCCTTTTTATTAATTCCCACTTTATTGTCAAAAATAGAAATTTCAGGGTTGGAAGTATTATTATTGGAAACCAAATTTAAGCGATGGTTGGTTCGCATACCGAAATAAGGCTCATTTGGTTCTCCACCAGCAGGCTGCGCTATCCAGTATTCTAGATTCATTTCATCAGGGATAGATGGTTGGTATGCAGATGCTTTAAATATGGCTTCACCGTTAGTATTGCCATTACTTGCATTTGCATCTCTGATGTGTAGTTTGGCATTAGGTTCAATGGTTCCAATACCTGTTCGGCCTCTATCCACTATTAGTGCGTTCAAATTATTGCCGTTCATATCTATATGAACTCCGCTACCATTGGCACTATAAAACTTGCCTGCATATCCACCATTTCCACCACCAGTGACATCTATTCCAGTGTTGCCTCCCCAAAACCTACCACCAATGTTGCCAGAATGTGCATACACTCCAGTCCCATCACTTGATGTGAATTGACCCGTAATAGCATCAGAGGAGGGTTCGGCATTCTGTATATGGAAAGAAGCGCCATTGTTATTAAAATTTTCAAAGTAGGGAAGCTCTAGGTTGGCCAACATATTTTTCCAGATTCCATTGATACCGGTATGATAAAAAAATGACTCGATATCTATATCATAAACCATTAAACCGGCCGGAGGATTTTGAATGTTTTCACGTTCTAAAGTGGTCATTCGTGGTATGAGAATACCTTTTTCATTACTCTGTACATCAAGTATGGCGCTCGGATTTGGAGGTGAACCATCATTGTTGATGGCTACGTTTTGTTGGCCAAAAGTGTTTAAAGCAAAAAATAGCATAAAGGCTAAAATAAATGGACATTTCATATGAGTTTGTTTTAAATGGTACTTTACTACTTATTATTAATAGATTATTTTTTTGTTTAAATTTCAACTTTAAATCCTACCGCAATTTGATTTTTTTCATATTGGTCGATCTTATTTTCTCGAGTATTGCATACGAATATCTGTTGTGTCCTAGAAAAAGAAATAATCTGATCAATTTGAAATATTTAATGATTATTCAATACAAAAATGAGATAAGATTTATGAAATAATATTGTTAATGTTTGGTTGGTTATTTCCATTGAGTAAGTGGTAGATATTTTAAAATAAAACATATACATCTCTACCCATTGATTATAATATAATCACCTTCCAAACTATTATTGATTCAATAATTTCCAGCCTAAGACAAAAAACTTAACTCGTTTATTTTTGAATTAATACTTAATAAAGCGTTTATAAATTTTTGTATCGTTACTATCTACAATTAATAATAAGTACACTCCATTTTTCAATCTTGAGACATCTATATCTTTTTGGTCGGTTTTCTGAATGAAACTACCAAATGTGTCGTAAATATTTATATGATCAATTAGGTTGTCCGACTCAATATGAATGTATGAATTTGTTGGATTTGGATACACAGAAATTCTTAATGTACGATTATATTCGTTATTTGAGACTGTAGATTCGATGTTACCATCACAATTTTCGTCAATCATATTATCTAGAATCTCCATTGCACCTGGATTTATATCTGCATCGTTGTCATCACAATCATCAGGGAAATTGTAACCATCAACATCTATATCATTGTCTCTTGTATCTGAATTGCAATCATCATCGATACCATTATAGATGATTTCAGTTACACCAGGATTTATGTTACCGTTATTATCATTACAATCATCAGGAAAATTGTATCCGTCAAAATCTAAATCATTGTCTCTAGTATTCGGATTGCAATCATCGTCGATACCGTTGTAGGTGATTTCAGTTACTCCAGGATTTATATTTACATTGTTATCATTACAATCAGTAGGGAAATCGTATCCATCAAAGTCTATGTCATTGTCTAAGGTATTAGGATTACAATCATCGTCGATACCATTGTAGGTGATTTCAGTTACACCTGGATTAATATTTGCATTAGTATCATTACAGTCCATAGGAAAATTAAATCCATCTAAATCTAAGTCATTATCTCTGGTATTTGGATTACAATCATCGTCGATACCATTGTAGGTGGTTTCAGTTACACCTGGATTAATATTTGCATTAGTATCATTACAGTCCATAGGAAAATTAAATCCATCTAAATCTAAGTCATTGTCTCTGGTATTAGGATTACAATCATCGTCGATACCATTGTAAGGGATTTCAGTTGCTCCAGGATTTATATTGGAATTATTATCATTACAGTCAGCTGGGAAGCCATATCCATCAAGGTCTAGATCATTGTCTGGAGTATCTGAATTGCAATCGTCGTCTATGCCATTGTAAGGTATTTCAGCCGCTCCTGGATTTACATTCACATTGTTATCATCACAATCATCAGAAGCTAAATATCCATCTGCATCGTTATCAGTGGTGTCCCAAAGAGACATACATCCCAATCTAAAGTCACCAGCTTCATTGGCTAAGGTTACACCATCAAGATTCGTAATAAAATCTGGTATATCATAAACACCAAATAATTGTCCATTTTCATAAACTTGCATTTGATTGTAAAAGAAATTCATTGAAAATTGTAAATAAATATCGTCATTATTATAGTTATTGTTAGAATAGGTGTAGAAATTATTATCATTCCCTGTGAAAATTATAAAAAATCCATCCGCAGCCGATATCTTGACCTCAACCAAAATTTGAGTGCCTTCCGTAGTCATGCTTCTGAATATCAGTATATTACCAGCACCTGCACTTATAAAATTAAGATATGCTTGGTTGACATCTACACTACCACATGCTGTGTAAGCGCCACCATTATGTAATACATTGGCTTTAAGTGTTGACAAATCAGTCCAATTGCTATTTTGATTGCTTATAGGTCCCTGATCATAATTGTCAAAATCTTCCATAAAAAGAAGTTGGGCATTTGAAGTAAACTGACCCAAAGTAAAAATGAATGTTAAAAAAAGTAAACATGTTTTCATGATTTTATATTTTTAAAGTGATTGATTATTATAATTGTTAATTGGATTTCCAATCTAAAATATAGACATTATTGATTTCAAATTTATTTGCCTAAATTTTAAAAGATATTCATAAAATTATTTTTTAACTGTTTATGTTAGAAACTAAAGGCTATTGATCTTTGACCATTACTAATTCACTGAGTTCAGAGGTCGTACCATCTTCAGTGATGATGCTAATGGCATAATATGTGAGATTACTTACTGATGGATTTTTATCAATATATTTATTTGTGTCCACATATTTGTATTGTACAATTTTGTCATCTTGCCCTCTATAAACAATATATTTGGATGGAATATCAAGTTTTTCAAATTCCCATTCTAAGTGGACAAAACCAGTATCCTTACTTTTAATTGCTTTTAAATTTTTGACTTTTGTCAAGTTTGATTGCTGATACGTCCTTATATTTAATGGATATGAAAGGTCTGATTTTAATCCTGAAGAATCTACTGCTTGAATTACATATTCATAAGGTCTATTTGGCTGAAGTCCTACATCTATAAATGAAGCCATCTTTCTATCAAGGCTAACCAAAAACTTAAACTCATTTCCATCAGCTACTTCTCTACGATATATATTTTGTTGTTTTACATCTGGACTTGTGGATACGTTCCACTTTAAATCTACTTTTGTACCGCTTACAAAATAATCATAAATAACTGGTGATACAGGAGGTACTATGTCTGGTCTAGTTATTTCAAGAATCTCAGAGTCAGGGCTACGATTAAAGTTTTTGTCAAATGTGACAACTTTATAGTATATTTTTTTAGTTAAAGTCCTAATGGAAATGGAGTCATAGAATATAGGCTGAACTAAATGTCCTGGAGTAACAACCGTAAATACATGGTCCTTTTGATTGGCAAATAACACTTGGTGACCCAATAGGTCTGCTTGATTATATCCATCCCAGCCCAAGACTACATTACCGAGGGAATCAATCTTTCCATTTAAATTTAATGGCTTAGTGGGTGGTATCGAATCTTTCATAAGGACATAGACAGGGGCATGGATTGCCGCATTAGATGCCGTATCAATTGTGGCAATCACATAATAATTTGTGCCAAAAGGATCAGCAGTCTTATCTATAAATGAGGTTTGTGTAGGTGCCAAAGGTGTTTCTGTTAAGGGAACAAAAGGCCCTGCTATATTTTGTCCTCTACCTATTAGGATTCCTACCAAATCAGCTGTGTTGTCCTTAGGATTCACCCAACTGAGATGTACTTCGTTTTCATTTACATTTTCACCTTTCGCATTCATAGGTGGTAATGGTGGTGTTTTATCTGTGCCAAATCCCACAACTGGTTCTGACCATACTATCTCACCAAAAGGGTCTATTCCCCCGACTCTATATAAATATTTGACATAATTTTCTACTATACTGTCTTTATAATTAAAATTAGGATTGTACCCATCTTTATTGTCATCATCACTAGGTAGATATGGGAATTTGTTGATTCTACTCCACGATCTTCCTTCGTCTACCGATTTTTCAAGATGGAACATATTAAAATCCAATGAAGAAGCCATTCTGTTCCAAGATAAAATGACATTTTTGTCCATTGATTTGGTAGTTACATTTGGCATCACTGGCTTTCTATCTTCCCAAAATCCGAACCCAACTTTGATAATAGCTTTATTTGATAAATATCTTTCTTGTGGCACTAGTGTTTCGATTATGTATAAGTACTTATCAGTTTTGGAGCTGACAATATCCGTATATCTAAGTCCTAGTGCCGTACTTGCTACTTGGCTTCTAATGGAAAGAATGGATGCGAATAAATGCAACACATTTAAGTTATCTCTTTGCTGAATTAAGTCTCCAAAATTAAGTTCATCATTATTTTTCGCCTTTTTTATATAAGGAATATCTGATGCTGGGTATAAAACGCCTGTGCTAGCATAAGCCAAAGTGTCTTTTGTTTTTTCAAAATATGAATCAAGTTGTTGTTTAGTCCAAGGTATAATAGGTTTGCCCTGATTTAGGGTGTCAGTGCCAGTTATATTATTTTTTGAATCGTAGGTGATTCTAGTGATTCTATATCCTTTCTTTAAGGATAGTTTCCACAATGCTGGACTATTGGGAAACCATTTTAAGGTAATGGTATCCCCACTCTTTTTAGCATGAATACCTATTTCACGATTAAGAATGCTATCCTGATTAGATGGTAAGAATATAGAATCCACTTTAATACTTTGTGCATTTCCAATCTCTTGGGCATGTGATGAAAAAAAGCAGATCCACTGAATGACAAAAATTAAAGTATATTTATTCATTTTAATCAATTTTATAAAATTTCCAATCGGCTACTTTTGGCGAGCCCCATGGTAAAAATAAGTCATACTCTGATGATAATCTGCTATTTGCCTTATACACAGAAAAAGGTATAAAATGGGCATTCATTGATGCATATGATTCATATTGTGATCTAGCTAGTCTTTGTAATGCTTCGATCGTATTTTGATCAATGGTCCGAGTAAATGCAATATCTACTTCTATACCTGGCAACACTTCAGCACTAACAGTTCTAGTTAATAAATATCCAGCATAAAATTTTAAATATATCCAATCTGATATATTGAATCCAGGAATATCATAATATATATTTGACTTTTGATGAAGTGGTTTTGAAAGGACTATATCAGAAGTCGGAAAGTCGTAAATTGGAGCAATAGAAGATGCAATACCTGTATTTTGACTTTTTTTTGAGTTGAGTATATTATAATTGTGTTGGTTAACACTCTGTTTAATAATTTGTCCAGGTAAATTACTTGGCCATAAAGACCACAAAGGGACGATCATACAAATTAGAATTTTATGTATCATGGTAAGTATATTTTATTTTGAAAATTTTAAGGATTGATTTATTGGCATTATGCTCGATATTATATTACAATTTACTTTTTTCCCTTCTTTCCCTATCAGGAGTGGATCATAATCCATTCTTATTGGGCCACGAGGTGGAAGACCTCCGGTTATTTTCATTTGTGATGGATTACGCATTTGATTGTGATGGAGTACATCCCTAAACGATGTATGAAAAGTTCCAAAAACAGCAGTTACTCTATCAAGGTACATTTGGTTGCCAAAATTTTCGCTCCAACTATTTTGATTATTTCCTGCTAAGGTGATCATTGGCATCACATTATAATTTTTATCTACAAACCACATACTTTCCCCATTGATATCATATGTATCAAACCTCTCGCCTCCGCTCCATTCCATCACATAATTTGATTCTAAACCATATTGATACCTTTTACCCTTAGCTGTTGTGGAGTAAGAGCTTAACTTTTCAGTAAGGGTTTTGTATTTACTAGTCCTAATGACATACGAGTACAATATTTCTTCATATGAATTAATATCGTCTGCCTCGTTTGCAAGTTTCTTATCGTTGTAATCTATTTTCATTTCCGACTCCATTTTTTTTGCATATGTATTTTTGACACTTACTCTTGTCATGCGTTGAGCCATAATAAACTTTGGTTTACCCACCACTGAAACTTGATAATATTTCTCAGGCTTCAAAGTGGATGGTATTGTATAACTCAAGTTAAAATTTCCTGCCCCATTAAAATGCTCCCCAGCTCGTATAGGTACATCTATATACCCAGAGCCATCACAAGCAGTTTCTTCATAGCGAATATACAAATCATATTTGCTAACCAAACATGGTACATTCATACTTAATTTTATGAAACCATTCTTATCCTCTTCAGGTAAGAAATATCTCTGACCAGGAGCAGGATATGAGAAGCATACAGCATTCTCATTTTCTTCATTTAATTTTTTAATACATTCTTTTGTTTTGAATGTCCTAATTTCAGTTTGTATGACATTTTTTCCTTTACTTATGCATGGTACCCAAGTATTGTTTTTATACTCTTTTGGCTCCACAGTCACCTTTAATTCATAATTTGTTAAAGGTTCAAAAGCAGTGGCTCTATCCATGATACAAACAGAATTATTTTCTTGAAATTTATAAATAGAAGGCACTCCAAACGGTTTGTTTTTATCAATATCTCTAATTTCTGTTTTCAATTTTATATTAAATCTTCTATTTATATAGATGGTAGATCCGTCATCATTTTCAGTTTCTTGGACAAAATCAAAATCTGTTTCCACGGGAAGATTAAATGCAATAACAGGTCTAGCCAAAATAGATTGTCCATCGGTTTCTGGTTTTACATCAGAGATAATAGGAATGGAGCCAAAGGGCCACTCCTCTGTACCCAAGGTACAAGGTGTGCCAAATTGTGCTGTGATTTTTGCCTTGATAACAATACCCAAAAACTTGGTCCTAATATCTAACCCACCACGTATAAATATCGGATTTGGTGCTGCAAATTGAACCAAAGCAGCAATACCCAACTCAACCAAAGAAATTGTGGTAATCCCTATATCCAAACCTCCTTCCACAGAAAGATATCCGTATGCATTACCTTTGCCATACCAGCCATCAAGCCCTGGAGGATGTTGTGGGTTTAAGTTTACGCATTTTTCTTCATACTTTAGTACCGATACATCAAATCCTACTAAGCTGTTTATTTTGACATAAAGCGGTCCAAAATTTCCATTTACATCTAATCTGAATGCCGCGCCAAGCGCAAAACCTGCTCTACCTAATTTTAAGTCTGAATTACTAATTTTGGAAGATCTAGGTTTAAACTCTGGGAATTTTGACATCACTTCGATGGGTGGATCTGGTAAATATACCCCAACATTGCCCATCATAAAATAAGCTGATAGGCTAGCCCTTATGAAATTAAATATTTCTATGGATGCCACACAAGGACTATTGGGTGTTCCTACCGAAATAAACCATTCTTCTGGTCCTATCAACATTTGTACAGTACCATTCACTTGGATGATTGGAAACTTAGCTTTCACAGTTGCCTCCAGGTAAAAAGTGCTTTGAGGAAAATCATACCTTATCAAAATCTCTCCGTATATCATGGCCTTCTCTTCATTTACCATACCTGTAGTCATCATATATATCGCCCCTGTGATCTGTACTTTATCTACTTCTAAACCGCCCTTCGTTCTAAAACTCATTTCATAATCACCTTTGAAATGTAACAGTTCTTTGCTCGTCAGACCCATCACTACACTAAACCTGAACCCCAATGCCCCTTCTGATGGAACATATCCCGCAGACCCTTTATTTCCAATTGTTTTTCCATTTAAAATATCTTCGGCTGACGGTGTAGTTGGTGGTAGCATATTATAATAAAAGCCACCTCCAATTCCATATAAAGCCAAACAAGGTGGAATAGGTATACCCGATTCAATACTAGCCAGCGCACTAATGTAAAAGTATTTAAAATTGGATTTTGATCCTAAAACAAGCTCTACATCCACTTTTACTGCTGAAATAATTTCTGCTTTTAGTTTACCACGGATGCAATCTCCATAGACATCGTCACCATTGACAAAATCCACAAAACCATCTATAGCTATTGGGCCTAAGCTTCCCTTTAGTGCTAATCTATTGATTTCTGGTGGTTCTATCCCCCATTTAAAATGACTATTTACCATTTTTATACTTGCATACAATCCAAATCCAAAGTCAGCCATTGGTAATGATGGAATATCGGCAACTTGGACCTTGAGCAAAAATGTGATACCTGCTCCTCCCAAACTACCATTAAATGTTTTTAGTCCGAATTTAATATCGGTAATGCTAATAGGGAATCCTCCTGTTGATCCATGTGATCCGAAATCATCATCTATTGTACCTAAGATTTTTTGTGGGCTAGCAAATCCAGCATTAAATTTATCTACTTTTATGTATGGCGCTACTGACATTATTTGTAGCCCTTCAAAATTTATAATATTAAATGATATGGTTGGCAAATCTTTAAAAGCAGGTATTCCACTTGTATTAATATTCATCATACCATTTAGAGTGGCTTTGGCTAAAAAGGAATTATCAGACGCGTTGCTATTTTCTACAATAATAGTGGATGTATTTAACAAAATAAATTTTGCCGCCCAGATGGGAACAATTAAATTTTCTTTGCGCTGGATGATAAATTGAAATTGTGTCTTTTGTCCTGCAGGAAAACTTAAGGTACATGTATAGTCTATTTGATTGTTAGGATTGGTAATTTCTTCATTGCTACTACCAGAAATGGGCAAAACCACTTTGCCAATGAGCGAAGTAGATTTAAAACTAGATTTCCAGATGTTGAGACTAAGATTGTCTATACTGTAATACCATCCTGATAAATTGCCATCACCAATACTAAGCAGTGGATTTCCATTGGCTAAAGTACCAGCTACAATTTGAGCACACATTCCACCACTACTTCCTAACGTGATGACCACATCCTTCACTCCGACGGCTATTGGCTGGTTGTTATTATTTAAAATGCCTGGCAATTGGACACCGAGAGAAGGAATATACAAACCACGCCAAGTTTTAGTTTGAACATCTATTTGTTCTTGAACATTAGGGTCTCCACTAGTGAATGGTTTACTAAAAAATGGATTGTTGGCATTCCGAAGGTCAGAATGATCGAAGATTATGCTTTGGCCATTTCCCATTTTAAAAACAAAATCATTACCATCTCCCACTTTAAAGTCTTCTATGGATCCTTCTGCAAACCAATCATTCCATGATGCTGTAGTAGCGGCAAATTTTGCTGTTACCGGTCCTCCATCACTTGCTCTTCTTATGCTTTGTGGCATTTTGTAATCCATCCTTAATCTCATCCGCTTAATGTCATTCTCCTTAAATGTGACATAGGTACCTGAGTCTACACCACTACCAAAACCTTTAGTAGCTTTAAGAACAAAATCAGTAAAATTGACTTCATAATCCGCACCCAAATAAAAAGTACCTTCACCACATATAGCCTTTTCCTTACTGAAACAAATATTTTTTGCTCCTAGTGCTAATGGCGTATTGGTCTCTGGAACATCTATAATTACAGCTGCATTAAATGAAGCCTGACGCTCAGTAAATATGATATCCGTTATGGCTACTGTACCTAATGGTCCGATATTATCAAGTCCCAATGGGAGCTCAAAACCTATACTTTTTGCAGTGTTCTCTATAGTGCTGATGAATTGATTTTTTGTTTTATCCACAATATCTTGTGCTTCACTAGGCGAAATAGTAGGAATTCCAACTTCAGGATTATTGCCCGATGGCATTAAGGAGGCACCTGCTTTTTTGATGCCTCCCACTATGCCACTCGCTACAAAAAGTTTATCATCTAATGATTTCACAAAAATCTTGTCAAATTCTACCTTAAGTTTTAAAAGTCCTCCTACATTTAGTACGGGCATCTTAATCATACCTATGCCATGGTATGAACCATCAGGGTTAAGACTTGCATTGATGGACTCAATGGTGAAGTCACCTATTTCTACTTCTCTACTATTTAGGCTACCTTCGTAATTATTACCACCAGCAGCTACTTGGGATTGACAACTACAAGTGGCATCATTATCATCAATACGATTAATATCGGGAGTCTCCACCAAATTACCGTCCGAATTGACTTGGGTAACAGACATGTTTTTGTATTTAAAAGTACATATCTGGCTCAATCCATCGTTTTCTATGGGATAATTGCCCAAAATATCTCTTGCCTTGACCACCCATGCATAACTGCCTTCTTCAAGTATTATGTCAGCAATACCCAAGGTGTAGTTAGCCTGTGTTAGATTATTTATAGTAATCGCATTAATGTTGTTACCTGATACGGCACTCATTACTTCGTCTTGTGGCTCGGTACCTTCCATCAATGGTACTATATACAAATCGTACACCACATCGCTTATTCCAATTCCAGCTACTACGCGAGTCCATATGAAAGGGATATTTTGCGGTGTCCATTTACTTACTTTAGTACTATCACCACATACTGGTGCTATAAGTCGTGGCGCATTTTTGTAATCAATGACAAAACTGGTACATCCATTTCCCGCTGTGGGCATAGAAAGAGGAACTCCCGTATCGTAATCGTATGCAGTAATACATAAAGTATAACGACCTTCTGGCAATATGCCGTCTGCGAGCAAGTCTTCTATGGTAAGGTCTTCGTAAGATATATTGATGTTTTGGGCATTAAAAAACTCAAATCCATCACCATTAGCCAATAGATCATAAGGTACATTTGGTTGTACAACGTATGGAATTCCAGGCTGAAAATCAGGATCAGTTTCTGCCATGAATCCTACATCACTCGTTAGTCTTGCGCCTAATTTTACATTTTTTGTCGATCCACTTGTGTTATTTAACACAACAATAAGTTTGTCTTTAAACTCAAGATAATCACTTAGATAAGGAGAATATGGTGGCAGTACAGTCGTCGTGACCCTGATCTGAGTGAATTGAGCATTTACCCTGGTCTCAGAAATGAAGACCAGACAAATGATGGTCATAATGGTATAAATAAGCTTACACAAATCATTGCGGTAATTATTAATATACTTATCCAAAGTGTTGTATTGACTAAAATTGGTGCCCATAAGATGCGTTGATTGAGAGTTGTTGATAAGATATAGTTCTGATGGTTCCTGTATTAAATCCCAGACCCATATTAAAATTTTGTTTTTTAGTGATTTGTACACGACCATTCAGTCTATTGGAAAATGACAGGTTTTTGTCCCCAGATGGCTCACCCATTTGATTGATGGTCAATGTATTAGAAAGAGACAGTTTATTGTCTTTCATCCATGATTTGCCCAAAGTAGCAGATACCCCATACGCCAATAAATCAATTAGTTCATTACGATCTATGGGGCTTGAATTTCTATTCAGATTATAGTTGATACCGAATCCATACAAAAATTTTGTATCATTATTATTGTTAGAGTAATTGATGTTTCCATTTATAGATTTAAAAACGCTGCCTTCAAAAGCATTAAATTCAAATACTTCATTATTGGTTTGTTGCTGTAGATTTAAAGAAAAATTTTGTGTTTTATCATCTGATTTTTCTAAACTGTAGGATGCACTTAACCCTATGGATTTGCTTATACTCCTGATAGATATACTGTCCGTCAGATGATCTTGGGTAGAGTTAACATCTGTCCCATAATTTGAAAAATTGATGTTTGTCTGGAAACTTTCTGAAGGTACATATGAAATATTTACAGCATAAATGGTGTTTTTGGAAGTCTGTGCACTTTTTTTAAGTAAATTATCAGACTGAACCCCGAAATTGCCATCAATTGTAAGCTTTTCAGAAATTTTTAGGGTTGGGTCAATGGTAATTTGTTGATTGTCCGCTTGAAAATAGAAAGTCCCCATCGTTTTAAAATCTGGATTGACTCTTTTGTACTTTAAACGCAGATCTATGTGTTTTGAATTGAAACCTATGAATGCTTCATATGCTGTTAATAATTGGGACGTACTGTTGATCCTACTGTCAATAGATCTGACCCACGTAGGTAATTGTTTTTCGCCTAAGGCCCTGGCTAGGGTATCAGCAGATATATAGTTTCTATCTCGTGTGTAGATACTAATTGCACCTTCAGCCCCAATATAAAATCTTTTGATACCAATTCTTGCGCTTGCAGCGAAGACACTATTTGTTGCAGGTCGAACTCTAAATTTTGGGTTGAAAGATTGCAAACTATCTACCCTATCCGCTGCATTGAAGTAGGTAAGATAGAATGAACTTTTAGTATTTTGGATACCTACTTTAATCCCATATCCAAACCTTGTAAACCGAGGTGCTACTCTCTTATAATTCTCATCCAAGGTATCAAAATTGATCTTTTGATTAATTCTGCCCATCATAAATCCCACATAAAAACTTTTTGGTTTGTACTCAAAACCTCCACCATAAATGGGTATTCCTGTATAAGCATAATTTGAAAAATTCAGATTGCGATAGCCTAAGTGCAGCTTTAAAGATTTGTATTTTGGGCTGACACCGTACCTTACAAATGGATGAG
The DNA here is from genome assembly GCA_035299145.1 of Saprospiraceae bacterium. Taxonomy (GTDB): domain Bacteria; phylum Bacteroidota; class Bacteroidia; order Chitinophagales; family Saprospiraceae; genus OLB9. The sequence continues at coordinate 46,192 of DATGWZ010000010.1, read as the reverse complement.
AAAAAGTCCTGTTATTTTTGCTATATGCTAAACTGAAAGGTACTGACCAACCATATAATGTGACAGTAGCATTAGCACTGATTCCCCATCCAAAAGGATTGCGCTCAACTCTATTTCCACTACCATTAAAAATAGATGAAGATAAATTGATGCCACCATCAAATCTTATTGGTTTTGGTTTTTTATCATTATCAGCTGATTGTTGTGAAATTACATCCACGGGTGTCAATGCTGCTATAAAAAATAGTAAAGAAAAAAAACGTTTACCTTTAATATATAAATTAGCAAAATTCATTAAAAAAGATTTATAAGATATACTTTGGTTTTTGATAAATATTGATTTCTTTTACTGAGCTTATCTTTCCTCGATTTAAAGACATATCGATTATCAAAGTGGATATTGAATGATCTTAATAGGTAGATAAGGGATAATCGATTTAGTTTTTGAAATAATTGGCCTACCATGATTCGCTTATTAAGGTAAATAATAATCAAATGTAGATGGTGTATTTTAGAATAGATGTGAGTATGAGCCAATAGCTACTTCTGCTTATCAAGTGGCAAGTTTTTACATTCAACTGGTGATTTCATGATTATCTCTAATTTTCAATATATAGAGAATATAGAAAAGACAATTTCAATAAGAATTTGGACTATAAATCAGCTAAAATATATAACTTAAAACTGCGTTACAAATACAAAATTTGGGATAAACTACATTAAAACATTCTAAACCAAATTAATTTGAGTGTGGATTTTATTTTTTAACTATGTTATGATGGGAATTCGTAAAGCTTTACAATATTTCAATAGGCTTATACCTGAAAGCCTTTACTCTCTGATAGTCACGAAGCTCAAATGTTATGATAATAATCTTAACTGTTGATCTAAGAATATGTAGAATAATTGGGATAAAAAATAAATTGATGTTTTTTGTTGTAATACGGAATTTTGAAATAGCTATGTCTTCCTTATGTCACTGAAATTTAATTGAATATCATTGAAAGATACCAAAATTTTACTCCATTCTCTTTTGATAGAAGTTTCTGAAAAAGGTTCAATAAAATTAATTTTCTCATGGCAAAATATAGACATAAGAAGCTATTATATTATTAATACCCGAACTAGAATAGTATGATCCAAAAACAGACGCAGCTTTTCTTAATTCAAATTTATCTTCAGATTTAAGGTTTGGAATATCCTGCCCACAAAAATTGCTGATTGGTAAAATGCAGAATATAGTGATAAGGTTAACCTATTACATTTTTATATACTCGGGTATTTAAAACATATAATGAAATGACATAAAATGTATGAATGTATTGATTCAAAATTGACTTAATATCCTTGATACAAAGCAAGTACTTGATGTTTAGGCCTTTATTTTTTTATTTAAGGATATCCATGACCTAATTTTATATTTTGCTAAAAAATCGCCTTACCCATGTTTGCCAGATCAGATGGCGCAATATGAAAGGATTTTATTTTTTTGATTTGTATTAGACCCAATCATGTATTTTGTTCGATGATTGCTTATGTTAAACTGGATTTACTCAAAATCAAACATCGCTCAAACCATTTTGCTATCAAAGGCAGATTGTACTTGAAAGCCATACAAGTAATATTTATTGAGTTACAAAACCTGAAACCAAAAGGGATGGTTTTGGCTTTAGGTGCATAAAAAGAGATGCTACTTTCAGCAGCTCGTCAAGTAATTATTATTAAACTACCAAAATTTCGATTTGCGAAAGGTCTATTATTAATTATAAAAAAGGCTATATTTTTTTATTGGTTTCTAAGCATTATTTTTAGTGGTCTGTCCATAAACTATCCCAAATCATACAACTCTTTCAAAAAATTCTGTAATGCTTTCCCAATCAAAGCTACCTACCTTTGTAAAGTAGGGCATTAAGGTTTCTACACAAGTTCATATGGAAAAGAAAAAAGAAAGTAAGACCCAAAAGAAAGTAGCAGAGGTCATGCACGAGTGTAAAGAAGGCAAACTCCATAGGGTCTGCTGAAATCCACAAAAATAATTGATTTCTAAATAATTATCTTTAGTTAATACTAGATAAATACATGTTAATAAAAAGAATGTCATGAAGGCTCTTGCACCAAGTTTAAATTATTTTTGTAAGTCAGCTGTACTCAATCTACTTCAACTTCTTCGCCTTGAAGTATTCATATACATCAGCGGCTTGAAGTTTCGTATCTTAAGCACATCTGACTTTTTCAGAAGACCCTATATAGGGACATCCGATGTAAGATCGTCACTGATCCAAAACAAGCGATTGCCATTGCACTCAGCGAGGCTGAAAAACTTCCAAAATCTAAAAAATAAATCATTATGTGGAAAGAAGAAAATAATCAATTGAGACGTAGCTTTGAGTTTAAGGACTTTGTGGAAGCTTTTACTTTTATGACGGCTGTCGCTTTTGCAGCTGAAAAAATGGGACATCATCCCAATTGGATTAATGTATACAATAAAGTGGATATAAAGTTATTCACCCATGAAGCCAATGATAGTGTCACAGAGAAGGATGTAAAACTCTCTAAGGAAATAGACAGTATTTACAAAAAAGGATAGTGTTCACGAAATACATACCTTCAAAATGATTTTGTCACAATTTTTGCATCTTGCAGTCAAAAATAGCGCCAAAATCAGATAAGTACTACATTTTCCCACGGATTAACATCCGTGGTTATTAGTATTATACCCCTTCGGGGTTAAAAACGATTATTTCTAAAAAGGATAAATATGAGACATATTTCAATTATATCATCAAGTGTGAGGGAAGGGCGAAAAAGTCACAATTTGGCGCTGTATTTTAAAAATTATCTTACAGAACATAAGTTGGCATCGACAGAAATCATTGATTTGAAGACGTATAATTTTCCCATCTTTGGTGGCACGCTAAAAACCATGGATGAACCTTCTAAAAAAGTCATGGAATATGCAGCTAAGATCAAATCATCGGATGGTATTATCATTGTAACGCCAGAATATAATGGCGGGTATCCTGCTAGTTTGAAAAATGCAATCGATCTATTGTATGATGAGTGGAGACATAAACCGATAGGGATTGCTACCGTTTCATCTGGTCCCTTTGGTGGTAGTCAGGCGGTCATGTCACTGCAATTTACACTATGGAAAATGATGGCATGGACGATTCCTGCGATGTTTTCTGTGCCTAGTGTTGATAAAGCGTATGATGAAAACGGAAAAGCGCTAGATAAAGCCAATTCTGACAAATTTGCTGCAGTGTTTATAAAAGAGTTATTGTGGTGTATCGAAGCAGATATGGCACCAAAACATGTTTGATTTCCTTCTTGTTTTGCAAACCATTAAGGAGTTAAGGGAAATTAAGATTGATGGCTTCAAATTGCCACTAAGACGCTAAGTCTCAAAGTTTTATTTTGGCAATTTAAGATATCAGGGCTACTAGTCTTTTGATGTGTAGTGTTGGGTCCATTTCGAAAATATAAATTGAATGATAATCAATCGTTTTTTACCCTAGGCTCTTAAGTAAAACACTCCTGCCCGTAAAGGGGAACGCCCCCGACCCCAAAGGGGTGTGATTTTGATTATTAGTTCATTATAAATAAATATTTCACACTAATTCGAACTAAGGGTTTACAGAGTAGCTTCCTAAATTAAATTTTAAAATTAAATAGTATGCCGATATATAGTACCAATCCCGCAACCAATAAAGTGGATAAAATATACGAAGAAATGCCTGACACTGAAGTCGATGAAGCCATTGCAAAATCAGTGGAAACATTTGCTGACTGGAAAAATACATCTTATGCAGAGCGCGCGAGCTTATTGCACAAAGTAGCTGGTTTGTTACGTGAAAATAAAAAAGATCTTGCCCGACTGATCACCCTAGAAATGGGTAAGTTGATCTCACAAGCAGAGGGTGAAATCAAACTCAGTGCTGAGATTTTTGATTATTATGGCAATCATGGAGAAGCGTTTTTATCCGATACGATCCTTCATCCTGTGCATGGGCAAGCCTTGGTCAGACATAGTCCGATAGGTGTTTTACTAGGTGTACAGCCATGGAATTTTCCTTTTTATCAGGTAGCACGATTTGCCGCACCCAATATCATGGTGGGCAATACGATGCTCATCAAACATGCTTCGATCGTGCCACAGTGTGCTATTGCTATTGAGCATTTATTTTTGGAAGCTGGTGCGCCGATTGGACTATACACCAATCTACTTATTTCTGGAGAAAGGGCATCGGCCCTAGTGTCAGATCAAAGAATCAAAGGCGTGTCTCTCACAGGAAGTGAGGCTGCTGGCGCTAGCATTGCCACAGAAGCTGGTAAACATTTGAAAAAATCAGTGTTGGAGTTGGGTGGTAGTGATGCGTTTATCGTATTGGAAGATGCGGATATCGACAAGGCTGTGGAATGGGCTGTGGTAGGTAGAATCAATAATAATGGAGAATGTTGTATCGCATCAAAAAGATTTATCGCCGTGGAAGAAATCGCAGATACGTTTTTTGAAAAATTGCAACATAAGTTTGCCAATCTAGTAGTAGGAGATCCTATGGATTCAAAAACGGAATTGGGTCCTTTGTGTAATGTTGCAGCAGCAGACCACATAGCCGATCAAGTGAAAAGAGCTGTGGCAGGTGGTGCTAAAATTGCGTTAGGTGGCAAAAGAATGGATCAAGCAGGTGCCTATATGGAAGCTACGGTCTTGACCAATATGTTGCCCGATAATCCTGTGTATTATGAAGAGTTTTTTGGTCCTGTGGCCGTCTTTTTTAAGGTTAAAAATGAACAGGAAGCTATTGATTTGGCCAATGATTCTCCATTTGGATTGGGTGGTTCGGTGTTTACACAAGACATTGAAAGGGGTAAACGGGTAGCTGATCAAATAGATACAGGTATGGTTTTTATTAATCATCCTACGTGGACACAAGCGGACTTGCCTTTTGGTGGAACGAAGGGTTCAGGTTATGGGAGGGAACTTTCTGAATTAGGCATTTATGAATTTGTCAATAAAAAATTGATTAGGGTTAGTGAATTGAGTGATCCATTTTAGTGTTTAATGTGTAACGTTTAAGTGTTTAATGCTGACCATTTAAGATGTCAGGGCTACGCCCCTTGGGTGGTTGGTTTGAATGTTTTTCTACAAAGATGTCAGGGCTACGCCCCTTTTTGATGTTTAAAGGTTAGTTGTTTAATGTTTTATTCCCAAGGATTCAAGCTGTGAAGTAATTATTATTTAATTTTCATTCCATTCCAACTAACCATTAATGAGTTAAGGGAAATTAAGATTGATGGCTTCAAATTGCCACTATGGCGCGAAGTCTCAAAGAAATATTCATTTTAAAATGATTTCATTATTTGTAAGGTAGACCGTAAAAAAGTTCTTTTAGATTAACATAGCAACCTAATTGCCTGTACCAAATAATTCAAATAATTACACCTATCATTCCAGTTATAAATAATAATGATACAACAAATGTAATTAATCTTGTTTTGCTATCAATTTGAAAATTAGTCCTTATATCTTCTACATTTAAAGACCATAATGTAGCTCCATAAAAAAAGATGATTAACAAGTACAACATGGGATTTGGCTGATGAATTAAATATGCCATTTCAGTAAATTCAAATTGTAAGCCATCCATTAATGAATCGCTCTCATATCCTTCTTGGTTCATCAATTGCAAAGTGACATAGAGCATTCCTATTCCATTTAATAGATTATAGATAACATATGATGTGAAAAGCATCCATCCAATCTTACTTCTCTTCCAAAAAAAGTATATACTGAATGGCAAAATTATTATTGGAAAGAAATATATAGGCATACTAAAATCCCATTCACTCAAATCGTAAGAAAGTATTGCGACGAACATATTTCGCTCTTTGAAAATTTGGTATATGGCTAAAGCTCCAAAAATAATTACTATTAAGTTTACTTTCCTATGCAGTGATTGATGTTCGTTTTGAAGTGGATGTATTGTTTTAAAAAACTCAGTTCCAAAATATTTGGCATTGTTTTCTATTTTTTGAAATTTTTCTTTTCTTGTTTTCGCGTTGATTTTTTCTTCTAAGAATTCATCTTTTATCGCTTGAACTTCATCTTCACTTAGTTTCCTTTTTGATAATTCTATTTTGGCAGCGTCAACGGCAATTTCTTGATATTTCGCTGACTCTTCAACTATTTTTAAAAGTTTTCGATTATCAAATGATTTAAATTTTTCTTCGAATTCGTTCATTATATTTTTGTAAGGATGTTAAGAATATTCTTAAACAAATTTAATCTTGATAATCTAATTTTTATAATTTTTAGAGAATTCTTTTAATTTATTACATTTGTAAGAAGTAATCCTACTCATTTAAGATTTTAGAGCTAACTCCTTTTTGATGTTTAAGGTTTAGTTGTTTAATGTTTTATTTCCAAGGAGTCAAGCTGTGAAGTCAGTATTATTTGATTGTAATAGCATTCCAATTCGTTTTTATAAACCATTAAGGAATTAAGGGGAATTAAGATGTTGGGGCTTCTAATTGCTACTAAGGCGCGAAGTCTCAAAGTTTTAATGAGACTATTTAAAATGTCAGAGCTACGAATCTTTGGATGTTTAAGGTTTAATGTTTTATTGTTTAAGGTTTAATTCCCAGGGAGTCAAGCTGTGACGTAAGTATTATTTAAGAAAATAAATTATTCAAATGCTACCTTACTTAATGACCGTGATAGTACCTACAAGTTGTCTCTCACAAGCTAATGACTTAAGGATGTAAGTATACACCCCATTTGCTACGCTTCCACTCTTGTGTGTTCCGTCCCAGTCTTTTGAGCCTTCCCAAACCAAATTTCCCCATCTATCAAAAATAATAACATTAAAAAAAGATTTTAACTCTATTCCGGGGAAATTGTCATTTACACTATCTCCGTTTGGAGAAAATATATTTGGCAATGTTGTGACTTCATCTAAAGCAACACTAACCGTTCCTTTAAATTCTCCACAATTATTGTTGACTTCATATTTATAGATTCCTGGTTCAGTTATTACAAAATTTTTGGATTGAAAAGTCTCATTCCAAAATGTCTCTCCCACATCAGTACTTAACTCCAATGGGAAATCCAAAGTTGAACACATAAAATAGCTATCCAGTGGAATATTGGGGAAGGTATCCACTTTTATGGTTATTTTCTGCTCAAATTTACCACAAGTATTTTGAGCACTTATTAGAAAAGAACCATTCAGATTTACTAATTTATCATCAGGTATTTTAACATTTAAAGCATCATAAATTTCATATGGTTTAGGAAGATTGAGTTTAAACTCTGACTGGTTACAATATGAAGTATCCTGTAAGTCTGGCAAATTAAGTAGGGTATCAACAGCAACATTAAAAATATTTATATTTGTCAAACATCCTTCTTTATAAGTTGAAAAATAAACACCTTCATCTTTTACCTTCAACTGATCACCTTGAATTCCAGTATTCCATATGTATTCCAAGCTTGGTACACTTAAAACTATAGAATCACCTTCACAAAATATATGATTTGATTCTTTTGTTTCTGTTATTTCTTCTTCGAAAAAAATATTAATGGTATCTGTATATAACACTCCACAATCTCTCCAGTAATAGTAGTATTGGCCTGGACTTGTGGCACTTATAGTTTTACCCGATGCCCCATTTGACCATTTAGCTTGATCAAGACCTGAATCTAACAAAATATCAATCGTACTACAAACTATAGTATCAGGTCCAAGGTATTTACTAATTTTCCGCTCTCTTATTATTTGTTTAAAATAATGTGTACTTTGTAGTCCTGACCCAACTTTAGTTGGAGAATCATATTTTAGAAAAACAGGGTTAAATTCTTCATTATCAAGATCAGGATTAGCTACTTGACCGATAGCATTATCGGATGCGATAGCCAGATATATTTTACCGTCTGGACCTCCTTCTAATGCAGTGAAGGCATAGTTTCCAGATTTTTCATATAAAATCTTATCATTAGATCTGTTTTCTAAATCAAATTTATACAAAACACACCCTGCAAAAATATCAGTTGCATAAAGATATTTGCTATTTGGAGAAAATACAACATCATATATATCACCATCATGAATTTTTATCGGGTTACTAACGCTTCCTGTGTTTAAATCAAAATCAGCCAAAATAATACCTCTGTAACCACCTGAAAGGCCACATGTATAAGCTATTTTGTTTTGTTGATTATTAATTGATATCATCCCAATATAAGATGGACGAGAACTGTCTGATAAGTAAGAAGTCACAGGAGTGGTAATTAATCCGTTTTCCGTAAGTTCAAAAGCCTTCACATTTTGAGTATCATAGTCGCTGGTTAAGATCCAATATCTTTTATTTGTAGGATCATATGTAGCTGTGAGGCGTTCCGTAAATTGGCCTGGCACTCTGATGTTTTTTTTATTACTCAAAACTTCGCCCTTACCATTATCACCACACAAGTCTATGACGGTATATCTTAGTTGTCCTATAATACTATTATCAAAATGGTCAGCAACATAAAATATATAAACCAATTCAGAATTTTTCAAGTCTTGCAATGCTATCGGTGACTGAGCAGAAGATCCTGTATTACCTATAAGACCACCACCATTTTTCATAGGAAGATTGTTTCTATTGTAAACTGTATTTTCATCAACATAAAATAAAACGTCACCATTTTCATCAGTCAGAGTGACTCCACCTTCATCAAAGGAATGGTTTCCATTACTAATTTTCCTAGGTGGATCATAATTAAAGTCAATTCCTGCATTGATGCCAAAATGCCAAATTTTGGAAGGTGCTTGGGATTGTAATTCATCTATAGCTAAAAAAGAAATCATTAAAATTATAAGATATTTCATCTGGTTATTTATATAAAAATTGTAATTGTAGATCAAATTTACTATTTTTTACGGAGTCAATAATTTTTTAATGCTAATATAAATCAATTTTGTTGGAATGCCCCCTAAATATTGGACTATTATCTAAATCTCAACCTTATTTTGTTTAATGTGTAACGTGTAATGTTTAAAGGAAGCTGTCTTTTTACTTAACCTTAACCTTAACCTTAATCTTATAATGTTTAAGTGTTTAAGGTTTAATTGTTTAATGTTTATGGATTTTAAGTAGTAAGATATGAAGTCTCCGTGTTATCAAAGATGTCAGAGCTACACTCCTTTTTGCTGTTTAAGGTATAATGAGTATGAATTATATAACTTTTTTCGAAAATTGTGTGATATTTAACTACTTCATATATACTACCTTTATGCTTCAAAATTTCTTCCTGAAAGCCTAACCATTTTATCCATGAAATATTTTTATGTTTATGAATCCCATTGATTACGATGTTGTAATTATTGGGTGTGGGCCTGCAGGTACAACAACAGCACGTGTTGCAGCCCAAAAGGGTCTGAAAGTACTGTTAGTTGATAAACGGCAAGAACTCGGCGCACCCATACAATGCTCTGGAGCATTGAGCGCAAGTGCTTTAGAAGATGCCGATATAGACCCAAATTCAGAATTTGTTCAAGAAGAAATTTTTGGATTTAGGGTGTACAATGAGGTAGGAGACCAATCAAATATTGACTACCGCATCCTTAAGCCAGAAAAATACGGAATTGGTGTGGATAAAAAGCCATTAGGATATGTCGTAGATCGCCGACGTTTTGACAGATACCTTATGACCTTAGCCGAACGAGATGGTGCTGAAGTCTGGTTGAAAACAGAAGGTGTAAACTATAAACCTTTGGATGATTATACTTGCGAAGTGTATTTGCGCAAATTTAATAAGGAAATTAGCGTGCGAACTAAAGTTTTGGTAGGAGCAGATGGTTTACAATCGCAGGTAGGGAAGTGGGCTGGGCTAGATACCCATATTAAAATGACTGAATTGGCAAGTTGCCTTCAGTTTGTAGTTGATGGTGTAGAGACCAATGGTATGCTTGAAATAATAACGGGTCATGAATGGGCACCAGGAGGATATGCGTGGCTTTTCCCCAAAGGTCATGGCTATGCCGAGGTAGGATTGGGTGTTATTCGTACTATGACCAAACAAAATGCCCAATGGCATTTAGATCATTTTATAAACAACTCTTTTTTTAAAGAACGGTTGAAGCATGCACGAATACTTGAAGTACAGGGTGGTGGTGTCCCGCTTGCAGCGCCTTTGCGTACCCAATATGCTGCTAATTTGATTTTGGTGGGCGATGCCGCTCGACACGTGAACCCTATAACAGGCGGTGGGTTACATACTGCTTTGATCGGTGGAATGATAGCTGGCGGGTTTCTCGCCGAGCTGATTCAGTCAGGTAGTAATACGAGTGCTGAAAATATGAAAGGATATCAAAATCGTTGGGAAGAAGGTTTGGGGAACAAAATGTGGCAATTGTACCATGTCAAAAAATCAATTTTTAAAATGGAAGATATTGACCAACGCAATCTTAAGTTGTATGAAACGATGTCCGATTATTTTAATCCACATTCGGTTTATAAAAAAGTATAAGGCAGATGAAGCATAAAGAGCCCGTAATTTTTCAAATAGGATGGAACGCATGCATCAATTGCGGTGCATGTGTAGCTGTATGTCCGCATGAAGCGGGTTTTATCTCCGCATTTGATACGATTGCCGTCAATACACCTTGCCATATTGCCTGCATGGTGTGTGAAGATATTTGCCCTGTGAGTACGATTACGCATGAAAAATCTCAAAATATTGTGGTAGTTTAGTACGTCAAAAACCATAGAGAGTATACTAAGATGTCAGGGCTACGCCCCTTGGGATGGTGGTTTTAATATTTTAATACAAAGATGTCAGAGCTACGCTCCTTATGAATGTTTAAGGTGTAACGTGTAATGTTTAAGGGAAGCGGTCTTTCTACTTAACATCAACCTTAATCTAAATCTCAACCTTATTTTGTTTAATGTATAACGTGTAATGTTTAAGGGAAGCCGTCTTTCTACTTAACCTTAATCTTAACCTCAATCTCAAATGTACTCGTTGACCCCCGGCCCCTGAAGGGGAGATCGCCCCTTAATCTTAACCTCAACCTCAATCTTAAGCCAATCTTAAGTCCTTTTTTTTAGCTTGTATGATGGTCCGACCTACCTTTGTGGCATAAAATATCTTATCCATGATCGAGCACATTATTCGATTTAGTCTTCACAACAAGCTTTTAGTTTTTTTATTTGTCGCCATCATGTCTGGATTTGGGGTGTACGCACTGATGAATATTCCTATCGGTGCGGTACCTGATATTACCAATAATCAGGTGCAGGTGATCACTACTTCTCGTAACCTTGCTACCCAAGATGTAGAGCAATTCATTACCTATCCTGTGGAGTTGGAAATGGCAAATCTTCCTGGGGTAAAGGAATTGAGATCTGTGTCTAAGTTCGGTCTTTCAGTGGTGACGATTGTGTTTCAAGATGATATGGGTACTTATTTACCACGTCAACTGATCGCTGAAAAAATAAAGACGGCTTCTGAAAAAATACCTGCAGGATTTGGTACTCCAGAGATGGGACCTATTTCTACAGGACTTGGTGAGATTTATCAGTACATTCTAGATGTAAAACCAGCATTTAAAGATAAATACACTACTATGGATCTTCGTACCATACAGGATTGGGTGGTTAAAAGGCAATTGTCAGGTATTCCGGGTGTAGTGGAAGTGAATACTTGGGGTGGATTTCTAAAACAATATGAAGTGTCCATCAACCCTGAAAAATTGCATGCTATGAATGTCAATATTCAGCAGATATTTTCGGCATTGGAGACCAATAATAGTATCTCAGGTGGTGCATATATTGAAAAGACCAATCAGAGTTATTTTATTCGTGGTGAAGGTTTGGTGGGTTCGCTTGAAGATATTGAGCGCATTGTGGTGGACAATAGGGGAGGCACACCTGTTTTGATTAAGGATGTAGCTAGTGTGAAATTTGGTTCAGCTAATCGTTTTGGAGCGATCACTGCTAATGGAGAGGGCGAAAAAGTACTCGGTCAAGTTATGATGCTCAAAGATGCCAACTCTGGTGAAGTCATCAATAATGTCAAACGAAGGGTGGCGGAGATTCAGTCTTCATTGCCCGAAGGTGTGTTTATCAATGGATTTCTGGAGCGTAGTGAATTGATCGCAAAAACGACCTTTACCATTACGGAAAACTTGATTTTGGGTTGTTTGATCGTCATTATGGTGGTTGTTTTGTTATTGGGCAATTTTAGATCAGGCTTGGTGGTGGCTTCTGTCATTCCGTTGAGTTTGCTTTTTGCATTGTCTATGATGTATATCTTTGGTGTAGATGCCAATCTAATGAGTCTTGGTGCCATAGATTTTGGTATCATCATCGATGGCGCCGTGATTATTGTAGAGTATATCTCTTTCCAAATGATGACCAAAACGGACCAAATTAACTTGCTGCCACAAGATCAGAAACAAGGTTTTATTGATAAAATCACCCATAATAGTGCGCACAAAATGATGCGTTCCGCAGTATTCGGGCAGATCATTATTATCATTGTATTTATCCCGATTTTGTCGCTTTCTGGTGTAGAAGGCAAGATGTTTAAGCCGATGGCGATGACGTTTTCATTTGCTTTGATTGGGGCGATGTTGCTTTGTTTTACGTATGTTCCAGTGGTGTCTGCCTTATTTATAAAAGGTGTGAAAGAAAATCCAAAGAACATATCTGTGAGAATGATGGCTTTTTTGACCAAGATGTATACACCTACGATTACTTGGGCATTGGAATACAAAAAGGTAGTCGTAGGACTTGCCATTGGTTTTTTGATACTGACAGGGATTTTGTTTTCTACCATGGGTGGCGAGTTTGTGCCTACCTTGGACGAAGGAGATTTTGTGATCCAACCTGTGTTAAAAACAGGAACATCGCTTTCTAAAACCATAGAAACAACCACAATGATAGAAAGCATCCTAAAAGAATTTCCTGAAGTGAGTCAGGTGGTCAGTCGTATCGGTGCCGCTGAAATACCTACAGATCCTATGTCTATGGAAGAAAGTGATATCATTATCAAACTTCATCCTATCAAAACGTGGACTACTGCCAAAACAAAAGATGAATTAGCAGATAAATTTACGGAAGCTTTGACATCCAAAATTCCGGGTATCGAATACGAATTTACGCAACCGATAGAGATGAGATTTAATGAGTTGATCACAGGTGTACGAGCGGATTTGGCTATTAAAATATTCGGCGAAGACCTTACGGTACTCAATAAAAAAGCACACCAAATTAAAAAACTTATTGATAATGTGGAAGGTGCATCAGACATCGTAGTAGAGAAAGTAGAAGGATTGCCACAAATGGGCATCGTTTATGATCGACCTAAAATAGCGAAATATGGTCTTGATATTCAGAATATTAACGATATCATGTCTATGGCATTTGCAGGAAAAACATCGGGTAATGTGTTCGAAGGGGAAAAACGTTTTGACTTGGTGGTACGATTTGACAAAGAAAAAAGAAGTGATATTGAAGATATCAAACGTATATTTATTCCACTACCTAATGGTGGACAAATCCCATTAGAAGAAGTTGCTAAAATCAATTATACCGAAGGTCCTGCCAAAATTTCTAGAGATAATACACAAAGAAGAATTGTGATTGGTGTCAATGTCAGGAATCGTGATTTGGAGTCAGTCGTCAATGATGTGCAAAAAATCATTCAGTCCAAAGTAGATCTACCTACAGGATATAGTGTCAGTTATGGTGGTCAATTTGAAAATTTACGTTCTGCTAGAGCGAGACTAATGATTGCTGTTCCGATCGCCTTATTACTGATTTTTTTCTTATTATATTTTGCCTTCCAATCTGTCAAAGATGCCTTATTGATTTATACTGCGATTCCACTTTCTGCTATCGGTGGTGTATTATTATTGTGGATGCGTGACTTGCCATTTTCTATATCGGCAGGAGTAGGATTTATCGCATTATTTGGTATTGCCGTGTTGAATGGTATCGTATTGATAGAACATTTTAAAGAGTTAAAAGCACATGGTATGACCGATATCAAACAAAGAATTATACTTGGCACACAACAGCGATTAAGACCCGTTTTATTGACTGCAAGTGCCGCGGCTTTGGGCTTTTTGCCTATGGCGATCTCCACCAATGCAGGTGCGGAAGTTCAGCGACCGTTGGCAACTGTAGTGGTAGGTGGATTGATCACGGCTACTTTGTTGACTTTGATTGTATTGCCAGTGTTATATGCGATTTTTGACAAAAAGTCTAAAAAGATGAATGTCCAACCTATGATTTTGATATTGATTTTGTTTCTGTTTCCTTTTTTAGGAAGGTCACAAAAACAGAACTTGACATTGGAAAATGCGGTTGCGCTGACCTTACAAAACAATGCAGCATTAAAGAGTAGTGCCTTGATGACTGAACAATCCAAGACAAAGATATCGACTGCATTTAATCCTAGTAAAACACAATTTTATTTTAGTTACGATCAGAATAATTTGCCTTTACTCGCGACTGCAGGTCCTTTACGTGTATTCGGTATTCAACAACAGTTTTCGTTACCTACAGTCTATCGAAGCCAAAAGAAGTTGTACCAATCTGAATATGCTTATCAAGAAAAATATCAAAATCTGCAAGCGATATTTCTAGAAAAGGAAGTCCACAAAGCTTTTGAAACTATACAATATCTGCAAGCTAGTTTTGATAATTTGAAGGTGGTGGATAGTCTTTACAGTCAGTTCGCAAGTATAGCAGCTTCAAGATATCGTAATGGTGAAACCAATCTAGTAGAAAAACTGACCGCTGAGACCAAATCTAAACAAATAAAAACGGAGATCTCGCAATTAAGCAATGCTATCAACGTAGCCTATAAAAAATTGAATGGGGTCATGCAAAGCGCAGGTAATGAATGGGTAATTGAGAATAATGGAAAGTATCAAGTGAGGGATATACAATTGGAATCGAAATCGTCAAATGCTATGCTTGAATTGATGGGTTTAAACGAAAATATTGCCTCACAGGCTTACCAATTGGAAAAAACGAAGATGTATCCTGATGTACAATTACAGTTTTTCAGAGGTAGTAGTCAAGGTACGGGAAGTCTTTGGGGCGGACAAATAGGTCTAGGAATCCCATTGTTCTATAAGGCACAAAAAGCCATGATATCGTCCGCATTATTGTCCAAACAAATCTCCCAATCTTCAAGTGAAAATGTAAAAAGGGTTTTGACATCGAGGCAGCAAGCACTAGAAATCGAGCTGGAAAAATTGATGATTCCAATTAGATTTTATAATGATGAAAACAAAAAAAATATGGACTTATTAATCAAAACAGCATTGACTTCTTATCAAAATGGAGAAACCGGTTTTATGCAATATTTACAAACGATAGAACTTTCCAATCAGATAGTCAGACAGTATTTTGATGATATCCATGCTTACAATTTGACTTTGATCGAAAAGGAATTTTTAAGTTTAAATTGATCATGTCATTTGTTTTTGCCACGAAGGTTTTTTTTTGCCACAAAGGCACTAAGGCACAAAGGTTGTTTTAATTTGCCACGAAGTCTCTAAGGAATATGAAAGCATTAAAAAAAAGGAGTAATTAAATTCTTAGCGTCTTTTAGTCTTAGTGGCATTACTTAATTGGATTTAATAAATTAAAAATAAATTATATATGTATATCAAATATTTTCTAATCATTATCACAGGTTTATTCCTGTTTTCTTGTAAATCTAGCTCTAGTGAAACAGCCGAGTTGCTTCCCGAGCAGGTGAGTGATGATATCGTGGTTAATAAAGCACAGTTTGATGGGCTGAAAATGACGCTTGGTGCTGTATCTGAACATAACTTTGACCAAGTGATCGCTGCTACGGGCAAAATAGAAGTAGAGAATAACGCTAAAGCAACCGTCAGTTCGCATATCGGTGGGTTTGTGCAAAATATGCCTTGGAAGATCGGACAGAAAGTTAACAAAGGTGCTTTGCTTTTTACGTTAAGCAGTACAGAAGCGATAGATATCCAACAAAAATATATGGAATCTAAGGCACAATTGGCTTATCTAAAAGCAGAAGCTGAAAGACAAGAAACCCTTGCCAAAGAAAATGCTGTGGCCAATAAAAATGCGATGAAGGCTAATGCAGATTATAAGGTCATGATGTCTACTTATCAGAGTTTGAAGGAAAAAATAAAACTAATGAATATGTCCACCAAAGACATCGAAAATGGTCAGTTTAGTGCCGCTATCCATATCTATGCGCCGATTTCGGGTTATATTTCTGCGATACATGTCAACAAAGGTGGTTTTTTAGCGACATCTGATATTGCACTAGAAATGGTCAATGCAGATGAGATACACTTAGTTTTGGAAGTGTTTGAGAAAGATGTGATGAACATTAAAGTAGGACAAAAAATAAGTTTTACCATTCCAGAAACAGGTGGCAAAATGTATCAAGCCACCGTTTTTATTATAGGTAAAATGATAGAAGGCGATAAAAGAACCGTAGAAATTCATGGACATTTGGATAAAACCAATACAAACTTATTAGCAGGCATGTATGTAGAAGCCAAAATCGTAACAGATAGCGCGGTGAAACCTGCGATCAACCATGATGCATTGGTAAAAGTGGATGATAAATATTATGTTTTGGTCATGAAAAAACAAGAAGGCGAAAACTACTATTTTGCTAAAAAAGAAGTAAAAGTTGGTCCGGAAAAAAATGGATTTGCAGAAATAGAAAATAATGATATTCCTATAGATGCAAAAATATTGACCAAAGGCGCTTTTGATGTAATGACGGAATAATTCAAAACAATAGTTATCTTTGTATGATGAATATTTTAGTAGTAGAAGACGAACCAGGAATACATAAATTTCTAAAGCAAGGCCTTGAAGAAGAAGGTTATGTGGTAGATGTAGCGGAAGATGGTAGTCAGGGATTGGCATTGGCAATTAGTAAGTCCTATCATATTATGCTGTTGGATTGGATGTTGCCAGGTATGTCAGGATTGGAGATTTGCAAACAATTGAGAGCGAATCATATACACACGCCTATCATATTTTTGACAGCCAAAGATACTATCCAAGAAACGATAGAAGGTCTGCAAGCTGGCGCCAATGATTATATCAAGAAGCCATTCAGTTTTGAAGAATTATTGGAACGAATAAGAGTTCAGCTTCGAAATGTAAAAGGATTGACTGAAAGCATCATCTTAGAAAATATTAAAATTGACTTAAATGCACATCAAGTATTTAAGGATGACATAGAGATTCATTTGACCCAAAAAGAGTTTGAGTTACTTGCTTTTCTGATGTCAAATAAAGGAAAAGTATGCACAAGAAAGGAGATCATAGAACAAGTGTGGGATATACATTTTGATTATGACACAGGAGTGATTGATGTTTTTGTCAATGGTATTCGCAAAAAATTGGATTTAGATAAAGAGACCGGTTTTTTGCAAACCATTCGAGGTATTGGTTATTTGGTAAAAGAAAAGTAAATGCTAGAAGATAAAAACAAAAAATCCTTGATTCCCTTCAGGGTGCAGGGTAAAATCAAGGTTTTTTGCAAACCATTCGAGGTATTGGTTATTTGGTAAAAGAAAAGTGAATTCCACAAATAACCTTCGACCTTAAACATTAAACAATTCAACTTTAAACATAAATTTTTGAAACCACTCCACATACATAAAGCGAATGATAATCAAATGTTTTTACCCTTACCCTAAAGGGAAACATCTGATTATCAATGCAGTATAATCCAAATCCTTAAACCTTAAACATAAATATTTTGTCCCTTTCATTCAAAAATAAAATATCATTAATGTTCTTGCTCGCTACGGGTGCGTTGGTAGGTATATTACTGATAAGTGTGTTTTTCTTAGTCAAAGGCAAGGTGCTTGGTGATTTGGATGAATTATTAAAATATGAAGCACTAAAACATACGGCAGAACTCAAAGTAGATGATGGCACTATTATGTTTGCCAATAAAGCTGAAATGCTTGAGCGTGAACATAGAGAAGCAGATGCCAATCCTGTATTTGTACAATTGGTAGATATTCATGGGAAGACAGTAGATAAGTCACCCAATCTCAAGGAAGCTATCCTAACATTTGATCCTGCGCATAAAGGCAATATCCAAGGTCAATACACGCTGAATAATCGACGGATTAGACAAACCCAAGTGGTAGTAACCCTAGAAGGAAAGTCGTATGGATACATTGTGACAGCAGTGTCTTCAGAAAATGCGGAGCAATTAATTGCATCTTTGAGAAATCATTTTTTCTGGTCCTTTCCTATCATTTTATTGATCTTGTTTTTGGTGACTCGATTTCTGGCAGATCGCAGTATTCAGCCTATTAAACAGATTATCTCTACGTCCAATACTATTACTTCTCAGAATCTAGATGCCAGGATAGCACTTCCAGAACAAAAAGATGAATTACACGAGTTGACGACAGCCATCAATGCACTTTTGGGTAGGATTCATAAAAGTATAGACCGAGAAAAACAATTTACATCTGATGCTGCACACGAACTTAAAACACCTTTGGCCGTACTTAAAGGTACGCTAGAAGTACTTGTCCGCAAACCTAGAACCACGGAAGAATATCATGAAAAAATACATGACAGCATCAAAGAAATCGACAGACTGAATGATATTACAGAACAATTATTGATACTCGCTAGGATAGAACACGATCATGCCATGGAAGTAAAATCCATAGAGCTCAATGATTTTATTGCTGACATTTCTACTCGGTTTCATCAGCAATTACAGACAAAGTCGATCCAGCTACATCATACTCCAACAGAAAAAATAAACATCAAAACCAACACCAAACTACTACAAATGGTCATAGAAAACTTATTGTCCAATGCAATAAAGTATAGCGATGAAGGGAAAAATATTTACATTACTACAGGAACTCAACATGGAAAAACCTACTTTAAAATCCAAGATGAAGGTTTCGGTATTGCTACGGAAGAAATCCAGAAAATATTTAACCCTTTCTATAGAGCGCATGCTTTGACACAAAAGGGTATTAAAGGCACTGGTCTAGGTTTGTCTATTGTGCAAAAGGCATGTGATCAATTGGGCGTCAGTATTGATATACAGAGTAGGATAGGAGAGGGTACGGAGGTTCGATTGGAGTGGATGGGGTAGGTGTTGTATAATATTGTTTGTTTCTACAAATAATGATTTATGGACTTTTGTCAAATATAAATCAAGTTTAAAAGTACAACTTTTTGTTTTTTAATTGTTACTAGAAATATTTTTTGGTAAATAAAAGAAACAACACCTAATATGGTACAAACAGATAATTTCAATATGGTAGAAATAGCATCTAGTCAGGAACTAAGATTATGGCTTGCTGATCACCATCATCAGACAGAAAGTGTATGGTTAGTAACTTATAAAAAAAGTGTTCCAAATAAGTATGTTTCAACTTCTGAAGTATTGGACGAGTTGCTTTGTTTTGGGTGGATCGATGGGATCAGAAGGAAACTAGATGAAGATCGAACAATGCAATTAATCGCTCCAAGGAAAGCAAATCATTGGGCTCAGACGTATAAAGATAGGGCAATTCGATTGATAAAGGAAGGAAAGATGCAAGAAGCAGGATTACGCTCCATGGAATGGTCAAAACAGCAAGGTTTGTGGGATTTTATGGACGATGTAGATCAACTCATTCTCCCCGATGATTTAAAGAAAGCGTTGTCTGAATATAATGGCGCTACTGAATTTTTTACTTCCATAAACGATGCTAGTAAACGTTTTGTATTACGATATATAAAATTGGCTAAAACAGAAAAAACTAGGATGGCACGAATAAATGAAATAACCCTTCTGGCATCAAAAGGGGAAAAGTTGAAGGGAAGTTGAGGATGTGATTTTAATTGTTGTATTTTTGTGTTCTTATTTAAAATTCCAAATTGCATACATATTTTGATGTTAAAATAAAGGTAACTATTTGGGTATATGTGCTTTTGATTCAATTTTGTCACTATTTTTGCAATTTAAAGGTAAAAATGGCGCCAAAATAGAGCTGTTTTACCATTTGTAACCACGGATTTACATCCGTGGTTACAAATATTTCACCCCGCTGGGGTTACAGCTGAATATTTCTCAAATAGACATAAAAATCAATCACATGACCAAAAAAGTAACCTATAAACCCTTCTTAATAGTCATGTTGGTGCTTTTTGTGTTGCAAGTACAAGGACAACATTCCACAGATAAACAAATACTATGGACGGCAGACTGGAGCTCGGATGGGAAGATGATCGCTATAGGTGGGAATGTAGATACGTTAAAGATTTACAAAGCAAAAAATCTTGATCTTATAAAATCTTTTCCAATCGCCAATACCATAACATGTGCAACATGGCACCCTAATAAAAACATCTTAGCCGTGGGAACACAAGGGTCAAGTGATAAACCCTTCATCATCGATGTAGAAACAGGTAAGAAAAAAGAATTAAGTGGTATTTCACCTGATGGGGCTAGGGGCGTAGATTGGAATCATACAGGAGAATATATTGCAATAGCTGATAATGATGGACAGATATCAATCTTCGATATCAATGGTCGTTTCATAAAGAAAATAAACCACGAAAATACTAAGGGCATCACAGCCATAGATTGGCATCCAAAGAAAAATATCTTTGTGACCGTTGGTGACAAAATACGGATTTTTGATATCGATGGGACATTATTAAAGACCATAGCCCACAGAAAAGAAGGCACTTTGCTTTTGAGTGTTGCTTGGCATCCGTCGGGATCTTTTTTTGCCACAGGTGACTATGGCGAGGACGAAAACGGCTACCCGTCTCTACTTCAGTTTTGGTCAGAAAATGGAGACTTGTTGTTGACTAATGCTATCAGTAAAGGGGAATATAGGAATGTAAGATGGAATAGAAAAGGCACGAGATTAGCCACCGCTAGCGATGCCTTGAGAATTTGGGATATCAAAGGCAATCTCCTTTCTGAAGGCATGTCGGTTGACTATTTGTGGGGATTATCTTGGCATAAAAAGGGGCATCGAATTGTAACGTCAAGTAAAAAAGAAGAAGTTGTTATTTGGGATAGAAAGGGTAGGAGGAATCAAGTATTTAAGTAGTGAAATGGTGTAGGTAAATGATCTACAAAATATAAAAAAAAAATAAACCTACAATGTCCAAAATTCTATCATCAATTTGTCTTTATTAAAATATTAAACAAAAGTATATGAAATCGACATAAAAGATAATCATGGTTTATTTAATACAAACCACAATGATTATTTTTTATCAAAGATTCCATCTGACCATTAATAAACAAATAAAAAAAAACAGATGAAACAGTTTTTATTATTACTTCATGAAGACATCAAAATGATGCACGCATTGTCACCAAAACAAATGCAAGAAATTGCCAGTGCACACATGGCTTGGGCCAACAAACTTGCTGAATCAGGTCATTTGATTGGAGGAGATGGTCTGCATGAAAAAAGTATCATTATTTCTGGTAAGGACTGTGTGATCAAGGATGGACCATATTTAGAAGCGAAAGAGATCATTGGTGGTTATTATTTGCTTCAAGCGGACGATTTGGATACGGTAGTCGCACTTGCCAAGGAATGCCCAACTCATTTTTATGGCGGTATTACAGAAATTCGTCCTGTCATGGAAATGGAGGATTACATTTAAGGTTTATCTTTAGATGGAAGATATTAATTATAGAGCGCTTTATGGAAAGCTGTTTTCTGCCTTATTAAGTAAATTTGGAGGTCAATTTGTTACTGAGATTGAAGATGCTATTCAAAATGCATTTTTAAAATCTCTTAAAATTTGGTCTAAAGATAATCGACCTAATCAGATGGATAACTGGCTTTTCATAGTGGCTCGTAATGATCTGATGAATCAAATGAAGAAAAGACCGTTTGAGCAAACAGTGGTCTTTTCCGACCGCGATGAATCTAATGGGATAGGTGGATTTGATTTGCGTCTTCAAACCATTATATTTATTGCTTCATTGGATAATATTTCTTCTAAGGCTAAAGTTTTAATCATTCTTAAAAATATATTTGGTTTAAGTATCAAAGAAATAAGCGAAAGTACACTGATTGAGCAAGAAGCCATTTATAAGCATGTTCAAAGAGCCAAAAAAAACATTGAACAAACCTTCCATAAAAAGATCCTTGATTTGGAATCTATTAAACCTACTGTAGGTACCATTAGTATTGTGGAGGAACTGTTATACGGTGTTTTTAATCTTGGTTTTGATTCTTTTAGTAAAAAAAGTGAATCTATCGTCAATGAAGATTTATGTATAGAAGCTTTAGCTTTAACAAAGTTATTATATGTTCAAACGAATCGTGAAAGTACAAGTAATTTATTAGCACTTTTCTGTTTCCACATTGCAAGGATACCTGCAAAAGTTGATAATGGAAAACTCATTTCATTTTTCAAACAAAATAGAGATAAGTGGGATAAAAACCTTTTGAATGTAGGATTTCATTATTTAAAACAAGAAAAACATCTAGGTAAATTTTACATTGAAGCAATCATCATCAGTAAATACATGACAATAAGCAATCTTACCCAAAAAGATTGGCAAGACATAGTTCAATTATATGAAATTATGATGAAACTTACAAATTCACCGATAGTAATCTTAAATTATTGCTATTGTTTGAGTCAGATTGGTAAGCATGATGATGCATTCAAATTGCTTGAAACTTTGGAGACAGAATTGCCATCAGATCATATTTACTTTTCACTTGTCAAAGCGACATTGTTAAAAGAATATAATCCTGATGCGTCAGCTGCCATTTTTACAACCATTTTGGATGGTTTACATCAAGACATTAGGAAAGAATATTTATTAGAAAACGGATTTATTAAATTTAATTAAAATGAACAGATTTATGAGAATAGTATTTTTTGCATGTTGTATTATTTTATTCACAATGTGTCAATCTAAGCCAAAAACTGAAATAGCAAATACTGAAACAAAGATTGAAAATTTTGACTGGTTGGTCGGAAAATGGCAACGAACTAAAGAAGAACAAGGGAAATTGACCTATGAATACTGGGAAAAGGTAAATGATAATGAGTATAGTGGCATTGGCTTTACCATGGCGAAAGAAGATACGCTCCGACAGGAAAAATTAACACTGATAAAGCCTGCTGAACAATGGGAATTAGTAGTAAAAGTTCCTGAAGAAATACATGCTATCACTTTTGAAGTTGCAGAATATGATGACCATTCATTTAAGTGTAAAAATGATTCTATTGATTTCCCTTCAGTCATAAAATATTGGAAAGAAGGAAATAACTTAAAAGCTTTAGTATCAGGAGATAATTTGAAAATAGATTTTGAATTTAGTAAGATGAAGTGAAAAAAAAATTGGAGTCAATCGTTTTCATTTTATTATACTGTTGTTTTTTGTTTGAATCTTTGCAATAGCGCATAACACTAGGATTGAAATCTTTTCTGTTTGTATTCTATTCGAATTCATAACAAATTCCCATCTTTGCCAATAAAAAGAAATCATGATCACAGATATCATTCCTAAACTTCCTATGAGGAACAAGGCAATCACCAAGGATTATTATGTAAATCAGTTAGGCTTTACAGACATTGGAAGTCAAGACTTTGATGGATATTTAATTTTGGGAAGAGATCAGATAGAAATTCATTTTTTTGAATTTAAAGATTTAGATCCTAAAGAGAACTATGGTCAAGTTTATATTCGCACAGAAGATATCGATTCTCTTTATCAGTCACTCGTAGACAATGGAAGTGCAATCCATCCATCAGGACATTTGCAAATCAAACCTTGGGGGCAAAAAGAGTTTTCAATGCTAGACCCTGATCATAACTTGTTGACTTTTGGGCAAAGCGTATAGATAGCCCATTTTAGTTTATATAGTTTCAGCAGAACCAAAAGTAAGGGATTCCAATTATCTTTGCTTTTTACAAAATTTTAAATTGATTTTTAATGGAAATTTTTGAAGCCATAATTTTGGCCATTATTGAGGGGCTAACTGAGTTTTTGCCTGTTTCTTCCACAGGGCATATGATCCTTGCGTCTTCAGTTATGAAAATACATGATGATGAGTTTGTTAAAACCTTTGAAATTGTCATACAATTAGGCGCTATTTTTGCAATCGCAATTATGTATATAAAACGATTTCTTCAGGGAATATCGATTTATCTTAAGTTGATTGTTGCGTTTTTTCCCACTGCTATTGTGGGATTTCTAGCTTACGGTTTCATAAAAACATATTTGTTTAATCCCGTAGTTGTTTCTATTTCATTAATCGTTGGAGGTGTGGTTTTGATTTGGATTGATAAAAAAGTAGTCAGCAAAAAAACAGAAGTAGAAGACTTGAAAGATATTCCATTTATAAATGCATTTTATATTGGTTTGATGCAATGTTTATCCATGATTCCTGGTACTTCGAGGGCCGCAGCCACTATCATAGGAGGTGTGTTTAATAAGTTGAACAAAAAACAAGCGACTGAATTTTCTTTTTTACTTGCAGTTCCTACTATGTTTGCTGCAACAGGTTATGATTTGCTTAAATCACCCATTCAGTTAGATCAGCAAAAAATTATTTTATTAATTCTTGGATTAGTATTCGCATTTGTAAGTGCTTGGATTGCAGTAAAAATATTCTTAAAATTAGTAGAAAATTATGGTTTTACTTATTTCGGTTATTATAGGATCGTGATTGGGGTCATATTTTTAATCACTCAGATGTAAATTTAACATTTGGGTAGAATCGATCTGTTTAATTGAATATCAAAATGCAGTTATGGTAAATTTGATATAATCAATTTAACGCTATTAAGGATTTTGTAATTTATATTTATTTACAATGGACATAAAAAGGCAAACGGGCAATCAAAATGAAGTGGTATTTCCAACATTTGTTTGGACCGACATTATTCAGCCCAATCGTGAAGACCTAGATGAAATTGCTGCTCAATACAATTTAGATTTTTATCAAATAAAAGATAGTGTTGAGCATGGACATTTACCCAAATTTGAGAAACAGCCTAATTATGATTTCCTAATTTTAAGGGCTTTTACTTCAACGATAGAACAGGGAGCCACCACTATTAATGATCTGTCAAATAAAATTGCTTTTTTTTACAATGATACTAAAATGATTACTATTCATAGAAGTTCATTTGCATTTCTTGATCATGTACAAGTTAAATTTTCAAAAACTGAAGAACTATTACTATTTCTGATAGACAAGATGGTTCAAACCTATCAGCCACCGTTGAATGAGCTGGATAAGCAAATAGAAGAAGTAGAAAAAATAATCTTCTTAAAGGATTATTCTAAAGTGTCATTAGAAGATTTGTATTTTTTAAAAACACAAACTAGAATTACAAAAAAGCTTTTACATTTGTTTCAAAATGTAATAAATCATATTGAAGTTAGTGATGAAAACAAAACTGCACTTCAGGACATTAAAGACAGTTTAGTTAGTTTAATCCTTAATTATGATGAAGTGTTGGAAAATGCCAATAGTTTATTAAATACTTATCACTCAGTCAATTCTCAGAAAAGTAATGATGTCATGAAACTTTTGACCATTTTTTCTGCATTCTTTCTACCATTAACATTCGTCGCTGGTATATATGGCATGAATTTCGATCATATGCCCGAGTTAAGATGGGATATAGGTTATTATCTTACTTTGTCGGTTATGCTTGTGATTGTTATTGTTATTTTTGTTTGGTTCAAGCGGAAAAAAATAATTTGACATTTTCCACATATTGCAGAATAAAGCATTCAGTTAGAATGACAATTAAAAATGATTTGACAATTAAATTTTATAACCAATTGATGCAGTTTTTTAACAATCAATATGAATTTTAATAAATACTAAATTAAATCAAATGAACGTAGAAAACGATTCTCAAATATATAGTTCACGAATCATTGATGCACCCATAAAAAAAGTATATGAAGCATTTGCAAATCCATCACATCTGAAAAATTGGTGGGGACCACATGGTTTTACCAATACAATACATGAGTTTGACCTACAGCCTGGTGGTAAGTGGATATTAACTATGCATGGACCGGAAGTAGGCAATTACGAAAATTCATCTACTTTTACGGAAGTATCGCCGCTTAGATTGATATCGTGGAAAAGGCTTTCCCAACCATTATTTGATATGGAAGTAGGGTTTGAAGAGGTAGATAAAGCGCATACTCAAATATCATTCAGAATGATTTTCGAATCACCGGAGGCATGTGATAAAATCAAAAAGTTTGCGCTACCCAAAAATGAAGAAAACTTTGATAGGTTGGAGATTGAGTTGGCAAGTATGTCTTAGATGCTACGTCTAGATTAAGTGGTTTGAATTTTATAATTATTTGATAATGAGAATTTTAAGTTTAGATATACTAATCTATTTTAAAGTAAATGAAGCTCAAAAGACTTTAATCTTATAAAAATGACCACCCTTAACAATACTTTTATTGTAACTATTTAGGTCAGTTTTAAAATAAACTGTTTTTATAAAGGTTTTTGAATCTTTCAGTCAAACAGTGTGTCGCATTATCGTTAAATTACACTAGAACTATAATTTTATAATCTTTTGCGATGGGGGAAAACCATCGTTACCAATATTTTGCTCCTACAGGACAATTACCTATTTGGTTAGCTTTTATTACTCAATATTGAAAAGCGGCTATATATATTTATCATCAAGCAACTAAAGTATCTACAAAAGCACTATACAAGTATAACCTTTTAAAATTGAAAGACATGACCTATTTTTACATTTCAGGAAAGCGATTCATAGCTGCGATTATGTTTATTGTGTTTCTCCAAGTTGCGTCATATGCGACTACCTACACTATGAAGTGTGTAGCGTTTTTACCCGTAGATTGGTCCAATCCTGAATCTTGGGAGCCATATGGAGTGCCTGGTCCTGGTGATGATGTCATCATAAATTGTCCTGCTTCATCTTATGTTACTTCCACTGTTGACATTACCATTAAGTCATTGACTGTAGATAAAATTGGATATTTTTTTGGAGATGCTACGCTTACCATTACGGAAAGACTAGAAACAAGATATCCTTTTTTTTGGCAAATGAAATTAAACATTGGTCCAAATGCGACAGGACTTATGACAGATGAACTTGGTGGACAAGGTATCCAAGGAATCACTTTTTATGAAGATGTGGTCATAAACGGCAGTCTGACATTTGAAGGTCGAGATGTCGATGGAAAAAATATAACTGTCAATGGAAGTCTCACCCAAAAAGAAGGTGGGATAAGGGCAAATCTCTTGATCAACCAAAATGGAGTGCTTAATATCGATAGCCCTCTTTTTCCTGTAGACGTGAATACGGTGACCAATAAGGGAATTATTAATTGGATAAAAGGAGAAATTACTGGAGCTGGTGGAGTATTTACCAATGATGGTATTATGAACGTATCTCCTAATCATGCAAGATTTTATTACAATGGTTTTTTTAATGAATTCCAGTTCAATAATGTAGGTACGATTAATGTTGCAGCAGCAGTAGATAGTGTATCCTTTATGACAAAGCTAGTAAGTACTGGTGATATCAATATGGGTGGCGATACTAAACTTAGTATAGGTGTGCTAGATCTTTCTGGGTCCATCAGTGGGCCAATAGGTTCGTCACTGCACCTAATAGGTTTAATTTATAATACAGGAAGCTTTTTGCAAAGTGGATCAGTTGTAAATGTAACTTCATTAGTGACCAATGCATCTCAGGTAGTCCATATAAAGGAAAACTGTGATATATCTAGCATTGAGAATTTTACTTTTGGTAGAGGCAATTTGACTGCAGATGTCGTATTTCCTACATCGGCCAACTACCTAATGCAAGCAGATATGGCTACCAATAAAGACCAAAATTTTACTAGTAATTTTACGCTTGAAAATGGGTCTATCAATGGTGATGTAACCATTACATTTGATACGCCCAATTTTATTGCAAATTTTGGTTATTTTGGTAGCGCTACTAAAGTCAGGTTAAGTGCAAATACGATCTTAGATCTTACCCAACTAGGCGTTTCTGATTTAGTCAACGATGGTGTCATTAATATTCGACAGAATGGATATTTATCTGCTAGTCTCCCAGGTATTGTAAATAATGGGACTATAAATACCAGTGGAGATGCTGTATCAATTTACGGATATAGTAACAATGAAAATACAGGACTTGTAGATAATAAAGGGATCTTAAATATTAATACAAAAAAGGTTATAGTATATGCTAAACTAGTCAATACAGGTACGATTAATATTGGTGCAAATGACACCCTAAATGTATTCGGTGAGTTACAACAAAGTGGCTTAATCATTGGGCAAGCTTCAAGTAAGTTGTCACTTGGTTATAGTATCAATGACCATACATTTAATGCGGGATCGATAACTAGAAATATTGGTGAATTAGAAATATATTATGGTACGGCCATTCTGAAATCTGGTGCAACATTAGAAAATTTGGTAGCAGTAAATGCTATTTCAGGTAATTTACAATCATTTATCACTTTACCGCCAACTTTCAAGTATTATTTTAAAGATTCCAAAATTCGTTTGAATACCTTGTTTGAACCTACAGAGTTATTTGAGATAGAAGATACAGATATAGAAGGCAGCGGAAACATAAGAATAAACAATGCATTCTATTGGTATGGCGGTACACTAGATGTACCTATCCGTATAAATGACGCAGCCGTG
Source organism: Saprospiraceae bacterium (assembly GCA_035299145.1). GTDB lineage: Bacteria > Bacteroidota > Bacteroidia > Chitinophagales > Saprospiraceae > OLB9. The sequence goes on along the minus strand of DATGWZ010000010.1, from coordinate 17,458 downwards.
GTCTCCATCCGAGAAAACGTAAAACGCCCGATCATTTCATCCCCTTTTACCAATACAGGAGACATTACGCTCAGTGGTGGTATTATTGAAATTAATACTGCATTTTTCAAAAATGGTGGTAATTGGAATATAGATTCAGATGAAGATGTGATTATAGATGGTTATACTTCTTTTACCAACCAAGGTACATTTTCTATTTGTGGTGACCAACCTATAAAACTCATTTTTAATGTTCCATTTGTGAATGAAGCATCAGGTACATTTAAAGGGCAAGGTTCTTATACATTTAATGCAGGTTTTACGAATGAAGGCGCTGTAGCACCAGGATGTTCTCCAGGAAGATTGATTATAGAAGACAATGTCGAATCACTCAAAATAGTAGAAATAGAAGTAGAAGGTCAGGAAGAAGGACAATTTGATGAATTGATCGTAAACGGTGATATGAAGGCAGGAGATCTTTTAAAAGTAATTGTGCCAACGGGTACTATCGTGAATGGAAGTTTGAAAATCATCCACACGACAGGCAATTTTACAGGTCAGTTTGCAGAAGTAGATATACCTGCAAATTTTACATTGGAATATTTATCAGACGGTCTGCTTTTATCATCTAATGGTACTGTAGGCGTCTACGACCAAGATACTAACAATTATGGAATATCTGTTAGCCCTACTTTAGTGCGTACCGATGTTAATTTGACTTCATCGCAGTTATTGCCGAATGAGTCTCAAATACAAGTGTACAATATGCAAGGAGTGTTGGTTTTAACCCGAAATTGCCCAAAAGATCAGCAAAACCATCAGGTTAATCTACTTTCTGTCCCTAATGGTGTGTATATTGTTAAAATTAATACTTTACCATCTTGGAATGCAAAAATAGTCGTAGCGCACTGATCATATTAGAAATAAGTTAATAATAATCTTTTATCAATGGAGTTGTAAACTTGTTTGCAGCTCCATTTTTTTTTGAAGGATTTTTTATTTCTTAAGAAAAAATTAGTTTAAGCAGGCAAGGATGTCTATGAATACTGCATTCTAGCTACGAAGCTACGACGAACGGCAACATTTGACTGTTTCAGATATGATTTATTCCATCTCAGACAAGATCGTATTGAAAATCATTTGCGTATATTTCAATGGGTGTACATTTACTTTTTTTAACAAAAAAGACCAACCAATGATACTCAAAAAAATAGTTTCTATCAACTCTATGATCCGCAATACCATGATTGCATTTTGTATGTTTGTAAGCATTCAAAATATTCATGCTCAATATTTTAAAACAAGATTTAGTTTTAATGAAAGTACAAACGAATTGAGTTTTTATATCAGACCCACAGCAGGCTCAATTTTTACTGATCTAGGTAGTTTTCAATTTGATGTGACTTACCCAATAGGTTCTGTTATAAACTTTGGTACGGTGACTAATAATACAGTAGGTTTTCCAGGCTTAGATGTCAGTGCGACCAATTTATTTACACTCAATGGAGAATGGGTACAAAGATGGGAGCATCAAGGGTTTATCCCTTTTAATACTTATCAGTTAAATACAGAATATTTGGTTTTTTCAGTGGTATTGTCTGGCACAGGTACTTTGACACTTAACTATAAATCTGACTATCCAAATTTTGATCCTGTGTTTACCGTTAATAGTGATGACGGAACACAACTTTGGGACAATACAGCGCCCTATGACGTTTATTACCCTACTCAGTTTTCAACTGGTGATATAGTCTATATGACTCTGGATGTAACTTTACCTGTCGAATTGAGCAATTTTAGTACACAAATAAAGGGACATTCCGTATTTTTGGATTGGGCCACTAGTAGCGAACAAAACTTAATGGGCTTTGATGTTGAGCGCTCTGTAGATGGAAAAATGTTTAAGAAAATAGGTTTTGAAAAAAGTAAAGGTGGATCAGTGCTTACAAACTACCATTTTGAAGATCAATGTGTAGACGCAGCTAAGCATCACTTTTATCGTTTAAAAATGATTGATCTAGATGGGAAGTATACCCATTCCAACATACAATTTGTACGTATGCCAATCAGTGAACAAAGCATCGAGATTATGCCAAATCCGGCTTCTAAGGTATTCCAAATTAAGTTAAACTCGCCGAATAGTGAAACTTTTCAGTTAGAAATGTATGATCAGCAAGGGCGATTAATGATTAGAAAACAAGCAGATATATTGGATGGTGATTCTATTTTGGAAGTAGATACTGAGGGTGTACGACCAGGGAATTATTTTTTACGAATTATCTCATCTCAAGAAATTGTATCCAAAAGAATATCAATTGTAGACTAATCTGAGTTTGATTTTTGTTTTGTTAAATATTTTGTTTCATTGTCTGCGTAAAAAATAAATATGATTCTTCAATCAACGCCCACTTAAAAAGATATACTAAAATTCACCAAAAAATAATTGATTATCAGATAAATATCATTAACTAATTAAAGCTAAGATGCACTTTAATTATAAACATGTCTTTCGAATCCTTGCTCCAAGTTTACATTATTATTGTAAAAAAGTCTGATTCTTCATTGGTTTATTAAGATCCACTACAAGACAAAAAGATATTTCGATTATTCAATTAAAAGTTTTGTGAGCTCATAACTTTGACCATTTGATATTCTTAGTATATAAAGACCTTTTGATAGCTCATTTACTAATATTTGATTTATTCCGCCAACGAGTGATTTAGAAGTAACCTTCTGACCCATTAAATTGAATATCTCGGCTACTTTATTGACATTTTGTTCTTCTGCTATCTGAATTTGTAATACACCACTAAAAACAGGATTTGGAAAGATTTTAGTTGCACCCGATTCTTTTTGTGACATTAAATCTGCACTCACTAAATGAGAATACTCTTGTTTTCCGTCAAAATCAATTTGGTTTAGTCTATAATAATTAATATCTTTTAATGGGCTCCTATCAATAAAATCATATGTATGGTTTAATGTTGAAGTATTATTTCCATTTACAAAGCCAATTACTTCCCAATTAGGATTGTTTACTGACATTCGTTCTATTTGGAATCCGCGATTATTGACTTCTGAAGCTGTTTGCCATGATAATTTTACGCTATTATTATCCATGATATCGGCATAGAAACTGGTTAACTTTACTGGCAGAATACCAAGGCATTCTATTGTAACTGATCCTGCGTTTGCACCTCCACCATTGACTCCACTAACGTTAGATTGAGAAGTTCCTGTATTTATGGATAGACCACCCTGAGCAGTAATTGTAAAATTTTCTGCATTTCCACCAGTATGACCACCTCCCCCTGCTGCAAAAGCGCCACCATCAGATGCGCCACCACCACCCATGCCATTGCCACCTGCAGCACCTGGGAATCCATTGTTATTCCCTGCAACACCACCCAGTGATAAACCTGTTTTACTGACTTGACCACCACCTGTTGCTCCATTTAAGCCACTCTGCCCAGCTTCATTAATGCCACCGCCACCACATGCATTTTGGCCAGCATTTGTACCACCATTTCCAGCACCTGATAATGATGCAGAACCTCCATTGCCAGCTACAAAACCTGAAGTACCACCACCGCCACCAGCAATGATTAAAATAGTGCCTGTTCCACAGTTTGATGGATTGCCACAATATACGACTCCTGATCCACCTCCACCTGATCCAGCATTTTGAGAATTATTGCCAGCTGCTCCTGCGATTAAAAGAACGGTTGCACCTGCAGGTATAGTAAAAGTACCACTGATGTTGGCTCCACTACCACCAAAAAGAGTGTTGACTTGTCCATCACCAGGTAAGCTCACCACTGTATTTTTACCGCCACCAGCACCAATGGCTGTAATTCTAACAGTTGCTACTCCTGTCGTGGAATTTACCCAAGTACCCGTGTTTCCATTTGTAACGGTTAAGTTGGACGGGCATTGACTATAAAGTGAGAATGGCAGCAAAAGTAATGTCAAAACAACCATGCGAATAACTGGAATACATAGATAAGTTGTGATTTTGGTTTTCATTTTAAACTGTTTTTATAATTGGGGTAAAATTTTAATCTAATATTGTTAAGAAACAATACTTCTCAGGGATTGAGTCCGACTTTAACTTGTTAATGCAAATTTAGTATTTAATTCTGTATTATTTTAAAAAATAGAGTAAAAAGTTTGTATTATTTTTTAATATGTCTTATTTAGTATGTTGTATGGCGTTTATAAAATATTTGTTAATGATTGATTTTCAATATTTAAATCATCAAAATATGAATCTAGGCCAACTTCATGGAAGTGTCTGCAATTATATATATACAGTTTGGCTAGGGATTAGTGGTTTGTATATTACTATTCAACTATTGTCAGAGACTTGTCAGTGTTTATGGCTTTTTATAAAAATATATTGTGGAAGGTAATTATATTATTATGTGCCTAATTCAGAAGAATTTATTACAAACAAAAGACTTGGGAGTAAGATAGTATCATTAACTATTATATTCGGACTCATATAAACCTTATTGGTTTTAGAAACCTATAAGGTTTTGAGGAAGTGGATAAGCATTAACCATCATGATCAGATTGTTTTTGCGTACATGTTATGTTAAAAAATAAGGTGTTTTGTGTATACTAAGTATGGACTAATAAGCTATACTAGTGATGCTTAACTGTGTTAGATGTTTATGAAAGGCTTAGAAAATCAAAAAATAGAATAAAAATGAAAGTGGAAGATATTTTTGGTGCTTGAAGAAGTAAGTTTGGTTTAATTGTCAATTACATTGAAACCTAAACTTAATTTTAAGCATTGTAACGTTAAAATCGAATAGAATGGACTTTCCAAGTTTATATAAATCCTTTTCAAATAATAACAAAAATCTAGTCAAATGACGATTGACCATATTTTTTGGATGTAATGATAGGGTAGTTCAATATTTGTAGCTCAATAAACAAATAAGCGAAAATGGGTAGAGAAGGTTAGTTTTATAAGTGATCAACTATACCTTACTTTTTAGTTATCATTATATAAATCTATAATATTAAGAAGCCCGATAAAAACGGATTGTTCCTATCGGGCTGTAAGTGTGGTTATCTTTATAAATAAACCCTAGACTCGCTTATTTAAGGATTTGTCCTCTGATCTCTCCATCTGGAAATGATGCCGTATGTAGATTCACATAATACAATCCCGCATTTAAATCAGATAACTGCGAAGCAGTAAGCGCAACACTAGTATATGTTATAGGTGATGTAGTAGTTAGAAATGGAAATACCACTTCACCATTAATACCCGCCGCTCCTTTGTGGATGTGTCCTCCTGTGACTGCAACTAGATCGTGTGTGACCACAATAGTAAATAGTTTAGTATTAGGATTGTACGTCAGCGTAGCCAACCCAATGGCTGCTGATGCGTTAGTAGGTACCTCACTTGTACCCTTTAGTGTAGCATTATAAGTTACATTGGGTATAACAGTTTCTTCGTCTTTGCCACATGAAATCATGCTAAAAACGATGATAAACAATGCGAAAAATTTACTTAATAATTTCATAAGATTTATATTTAAAAGTGAATAATAATGTACCTGAATATAATATCCATATACACATCAAAGGTAGGTGTAATGGTTCTATAGTCTGTTACACAATTATGTGTTATTGTTTCATGATCCTTTGGTTTTAATGTCGATGGTTGCTGTTTGCAATAAGATATATGTTTACAGATCCCACAAAGGCTGGTCAAGATTTCTAATTCATTATTAGAAAGAACATTTATTAATCGAACATCCATTTGTAAAGGTGTCATCAATCCAAAATTCAGAACGTAAAATTTAAAGTTTTGGAAATTACAAAGCACTGTCCGTTGAATCTCAGTGCGTAAACATCTCTAAAATAACGATTTTTGACTATGTTTCTTTCCTGCCGTCATATCCATTGTGTATTGATTATGATGCAATGAAAAAATAAACTTAAGCTAAACTAAGTAACACCCATTCTTAAATCTTAAGCCAATCTTAAACTTATTTATCTTAGTATCAGTATTAAGTCCCGTATCTTTGTATTGTAGAAATTAATGTAAGATATAATTACATATTGCACACTTAACATTTACAGAATTTATGAGACAATTTAAAAGTGATATTTCTCAAAAGCTTTATCCTGTCCGAGAGCAAGTAAGTGGTGGTTCTATCAGACCTGCTATTTTGGACAAAATTAAAGAGTCAAATCCTACTTTTAATGAGGACTCTTTGATAGCATTGCAGGAACTAAACCAATTTAGAGAAAAGTATATTTCTGACTATCTTTCACAAGAACTAAAAGCCATTTCTAAATTAGAAAAAACGGTCTTGGATAAATTCAAAGAAAGGACGACTATTTCCGATAAAATATTAGATGATACGGCAGACATCCCTACTTTTGGTCAACGAATGGCAGATCATGTGGCGACCTTCGGAGGGAGTTGGACATTTATCATATACTTTGGTCTTTTTCTGGTATTATGGATAAGTATTAATGTTTTTGTGTTTTATAACAAAGGATTTGATCCATATCCATTCATATTATTAAATTTACTATTGTCTTGTATCGCCGCCATTCAAGCTCCTGTAATCATGATGAGTCAGAATAGACAAGATGAAAAAGATAGAGAACGCTCTAAAAATGATTATATGATAAATCTGAAAGCCGAATTGGAAATTAAAGCTTTACATGAAAAAATAGACCATTTGATCATCTATCAACAAGAACAACTCTTAGAAATTCAGAAAGTACAAATCGAGATGATGAATGATATTTTACAATCCATAAACAAAAACTAAAATGACCTTTAAAAATATTCAGACCGAAGTAGATGCCAGTTTTTTGTATGATATACTTGCCACCCATGAAGAAGATCCAAATGTAGCTGAGATTTTCCGTCAAATGAGTGATATAGAAAGAAGTCATGCATTAGCGTTTATGGCTAAAAACAATATGTCACCTGAACCATTTCCATCACCATCAGGTAGAGCTAAAACATTGCAGTTTATAGGTAAAATATTGGGATATGATTACATCCTTGGTATTCTGATGGATACTGAAAAGAGTTTGTCGTCTTCCATTATTCAAGCTCGAAAAAAAGCAGGAAACTCAGATCAATCCATCTCGGATACGGCCCATGTGACCATATTAAAAAATATATTGGACAATCAGACAAAGGTCTCCGGATCAAGTTTAGCAAGATTTGAAAAACGACATAGATCTGTAGGTGGCAATGCATTAAGAGCAGCAGTCCTTGGTGGTAATGATGGTTTGGTATCCAATTTCAGTTTGGTGATGGGGATTGCAGGAGCTACTAGCGGCAATAGCGAAGTCTTGTTGGCAGGTATGGCAGGGTTGTTAGCAGGTGCATTATCAATGGCATTGGGCGAATGGATTTCAGTAAAAAGCTCGCAAGAGTTGTATGAAAATCAGATGAATCTTGAAATGGAAGAACTAGAAGTAAATCCGGATGGTGAAGAAAGGGAAATCGCCCTAATTTATATGGCCAAAGGTATCCCAGAAAATCAAGCAAAAGAGATGGCATCAGAAATCATAAAAGATACTTCCAAAGCACACGCTTTACTAGTAAAAGAAGAATTGGGTATCAATCATGAAGAGCTCAAAGGTTCTGCTATGGAAGCGGCCATTACATCTTTTTTGTTATTTGCAATAGGTGCCATTATTCCAGTGATTCCATTTTTCTTTTTTGCAGGATTTAAGGCAGTCATATTTAGTACAATATTGAGTGCTTTAGGATTGTTTATCATCGGCTCAGCTATTACTTTATTTACAGGGAAGTCTGTGTGGTTTTCAGGCATGCGACAAGTATTATTCGGCTTGGCAGCTGCTGCAATTACCTATGGTATTGGTAGTCTGATTGGTGTGCAAATAGCTGGATAGATCATTTACTTCTCGAACCATAAATAAAAAAAAGGGTAGCACTTCTTAGAGCCATACTACCACAAATATAAAACCAATAAAAAAGCGGTAGCACGTCTTAAAGCCGTACCACCACCAATAGCATTTCATAACTAAAAAATATTTTATCATGAACGACGCACATTTGCATTTAGTGTTTAACCATTTTCCGATTATTGTTCCCATCGTAGGCATGTTGATCTTGCTTGTAGGTTTTCTGACTAAGTCAGACGTTGTAAAACGTACTGCTTTTGGTGTCTTTGCATTGGGTGCGATTTTAACCTTTCCTGCCATGTACACAGGTGAAGGAGCTGAAGAAATCGCTGAAAAACTACCTGATGTTACAGATGCACTTATCCATGAACACGAAGAGAAGGCTGAAACTTTGGCCATCATCAATTACCTACTTGGTTTTGTTTCTTTGATTGGATTTTGGGCAAGTTACAAACAAAAATCCTTTGCTAATTTGATAGCAATTGCTGTAATTGTCATAGGTGTGGCTGGTTTATATTTTGGCAAAGTGACGGGTACATCAGGAGGAGAGATCAGACATACAGAGATTAGGGTAGGGTACGATGGTACACAAAATCCTGCGCCAGCAATTGAAGATGGTGATGATGACTGAACAAATGATACGACCAGATGTCTCGCACTCTGAGTCCTTGAAACTCATGGGCAATCAGTTTGAATTTACGGCTGTCCATGAGTCTTTGGATATATGTCAACTGGCCGTACAAAAAGCGATTCTAGAAGTCAAAAGAATTGAGCAGTTGTTAACTACTTTTTCTGAAAATAGCATCACAGCTTTGATCAATAAAAATGCAGGTATAACTCCTATTCAAGTGCCTGAGGAAGTATTTCAGCTCTTGGTCAGGTGTCAACGCATATCTGTGTTGACCCAAGGTGCTTTTGATATTACTTACGGATCTGTCGATAAGAAATATTGGAATTTTGATACCAAGATGACAAAGCTGCCTGATCCAAAGTTGGCAAAAAAAGCTGTGAAATTGGTTGATTATCGCAATCTAGTACTTAATTTCGAAGACAAAACTGTTTTTCTAAAGCAACGAGGTATGAGGATTGGTTTTGGTGGCATTGGCAAAGGTTATGCAGCAGAAATGGCGAAAAAAGTCATGATCTCTATGGGTGTAGAAAGTGGTGTTGTGAATGCAGCAGGTGATTTGACTGCATGGGGACATCAAATAAACGGTCGACCTTGGACAATCGGTATCGCAGACCCAAATCATAAACACCATCTTTTTAGTCAGTTTGAGATCAGTAACAAGTCTGTGGCTACAAGTGGCGATTATGAAAAGTTTGTGGTCATTGATGGTAAGAGGTATTCTCATACTATTGATTCGCAGACTGGTATGCCTGCACAAGGTTTGAAGTCAGTGACCATTATTTGTGGAAACGCTGAATTGGCAGATGCACTTACCACGCCGATCATCGTTATGGGAAGTGAAGCTGGTCTCCATATGGTCAATCAAATGGTAGGCATTGAAGCCATTTTGATAGATGAAAATGATAAAATGTATTATTCAAAAAATATAAAACTCAGATAGATGTTCATACAAAATAGACCACGAAATCTAGGATTGGGATTTCTTGTGGTAAGCTTACTATGGTTAACTTCATGCAGTACCGTAAAACCTTCAGAAAAAGCATATCTCAGCGATGGTGAAATGTTATTGACACTTCGCAAGTTAGAGAAATTAGAAATCAATTTTCAGTTGTATAGAGAAGGATCTGCAGGGGCAAGTGGTGGCAAAAGTGGTGGTGGCTGTGGCTGCAATTAAATATAACGAAACAAGAAGATGTTAAAAATAAATTTAAGTTTACTGGGCCTGCTTTTTTCCTTGGTTCAGATATATGCTCAGAGTTTTATCATGGACTCAACAATGCTATACAAGAAGAAAGCTTTATCCTTTGAAGAAGCCAATATCATGTCATCCTATTACCATCAAGAAGGCAATCATTCTGCCATCACAGGTGGTGTAGGGACAGAAAAGTTATCTGATTTTGCCAATGTCATCGACCTGAAACTCAATAGATATGATGGTCGTGGCAAAAAATATACTTATGGTGCCGAGTTTGGGGTAGACTATTATACGTCAGCTTCTTCAGATAAAATAGATACAAAAGTTTCTTCAGCTTCCTCATCTGATGTCAGAGTGTATCCTTCCTTAAATTATAGTGTTGAAAATGAAAAAACGGGACTTGTCCTAGGTGGAAATGTTGCTTTTTCAAAAGAGTATGATTACACATCGATAGGTGGAGGATTTAACTTCAGTAAAAAGTCCAAAAGCCAAAATACTGAGTTCGGTGCCAAGATCAATGTCTTTTTAGATACCTACAGCCAAATCGTCCCTTCAGAATTTAGAGCTAACTTACCTTCTAGACAACAAAAAAAAGGAGAAATAGGCAACGCAGCTAGAAATACTTATGATTTGTCGATGACACTGTCTCAGGTAATGTCTAAACGATTTCAACTGGCACTGACCTTAGATTTAGCTTATCAATCTGGTTTACTGAGTACGCCTTTTCATCGAGTGTATATGAATGATGGAAGCTTATTGAGAGAAACTTTGCCAGGATCAAGGTTTAAAGTACCTATCGGAATCAGGGCAAATTATTTTATAGGCGAACGATTGATTATCAGATCATTTTACAGGTATTACCAAGATGATTGGGGCATGACATCTCACACAGCACATATAGAGTTGCCTGTTAAAGTATCATCTGCTTATTCTATTTCACCATTTTATAGATATTATCATCAGACAGCAATCGATCATTTTGCACCATTCCAAGAAAATTTAGTAGGTGCTGAATTTTTTAGCAGTGACTATGATTTATCAGGCTTTGATAGCCAGTTTTATGGTGTAGGCATCAGACATACGCCATTCAAATCGATAGCTAATCTATTTTCTATTAGTCAGTTAGAATTAAGAGGCGCCTTGTATGATAGAAGTGATGGTTTGTCGGCAGGGATAGTTACTTTCCATATCCAATTTAAGGGTTTTTGATGTCAATATGATATTTGTTAATGAAAGATCAGATGATAGAATGACAGCAATTATTTTGGATAATAATGAGGCGGATGCTTGTAAATTGAGTGGTCTTTTGAATGAAGGTCAGCAAGGGATTCATGTAAGTCATCAATTTAATAACTTAGCATCATTCCATGAATTTTGTAAAGGAAATTCAGCTAAAGTTGATGTCGTTTTTATGGATATTTTATTTGATGGTGCCAATGTTTTTGACCAAATAGATGTCTCTAAACTGTGTAATAATGTTATCATCACTACCCATCAGAAAGATTTTGCGGTCAAAGCATTCAGGAAAAACGTTACAGATTTTTTGCTTAAACCTATTCAAAAGGATCATTTAATAGAATCTATCGAAAAAGCTAAAAAAATGATAACATTGGCGGAAGAACCTAAAACATCCCATTATAAATCTCAATTTCAGGTTTCGATGGGTAAACAAATTATTAACATCAAAATAGATGAGATAGAATATATCGAAAGTTCAAATAAAATGACGTACGTCCATCTGATTTGTGGCAAAAGAATACCTTCCATCATTCCATTAGTCGAACTAGAAAATATGTTGGACCCAATGATCTTTTTTAGGGCAAATAGGCAAGTGATCTTTCATTTTGATGCCATTCAATCCATTGTAAAATATAAATCTTCTAAATATATGGTCAGATTGAAATCAAATCAAGATAAAGTTGTTGCACTCAGTGAAGAAAAGTCCAAAGTATTTAAAATATGGATGGATAGGTAGGTAGTTTAGAGTTGACACAGCAAATCCCAGTATCTCCTAAAACAGCTATATCCATACACACAAGAGTTAAGTTAGTTAAGGAATAAATTAAACTATTGTCTGAAAACACTAGGTAATTAGAGTGTCAAAAATTTTTATCGCACTACTACTTTCTGAATGCTCACTTTATCGCCACTATGTAATTGGAATATCAAAATTTTATGATTATCAAACACTTCTGTTGTATTATAATGATGTGCACCAGATGACAGATATCCCCAATCGTACTCCTTTAAGACTTTTCCATCCACATCCATTATTGTTAATGTAACAACTGATGCAGCAGGTAGATCAAAGTTTACATTGATATTTTCATCACTCGGATTTGGATATATGACCATGCCCAATCCATTTTTACTTTGTACATTGACATCATGAACAGAAGTAGAACTGCTCTTGATGAGAAATACTTTAAATATCTGACTACTTGCTTGACTTTGCGTACCAGTATTTGTGAAAAATATATTGGGGGCTGAACTGCTGATGCCACCATAAATGTATCCTATCATGGTCGTATCTTGGTCGATTTCGTCTAGTTTTAGGACGCCATTTTCATAGGTAGATATATCTTGATTAGGTATAAATTCTGAACCAGCACCCAATAATGTGGGCATGGTGATCGGCAATTTATATTCAGCCATACTGCCATCACTTTGACGAGTTACGCGTGCTATGGTATTGACAAAAGGTACGTTATCATCTCTTACAAGCAGACCATTGTCATCATAATATTGGGCAATACCACCAAAAAATAGCGTGTGCATTTCATTATCTTTTGCACTGTATAAAGGAATATGGGCACAATGATAATGATTGTAATATTGATTGAATCCGGCTTGGACAGCGTATCCATCACTGTCTATATTGACACAAGTCAAAAACGGCAAATCTACATTTTCCTGAAATACACCCGAAAAAGCAGTCAATCCTTCCCTACCATTAGGCATGATTTGTGGTGCTACATTGTAATCTCTTCTGTGCAATTGTGCTCTGTCGTATATTTCTGTTTGATGTATAATATTGATTGTCATCCCATCATCTTCCAAAGTAAATTTTCTGATGGCATTGGTATATTCTTGTATGAATCCTGGTCCATTATTTGGACCCATGGGATTATATCTTCCTATAAATTTTTGACCACCTACTAGATAATACGTATCATATATTTTTTGCAAATATCCACCTGTGACAGCCAGCTTGTCATCCTTTATTTGTCGTATAAATGGAAGGATAGAAAGATCATTTTGGATAGCTTGGATGGTCTGTGGGATATTAATAGCCGTGAGATTAGGATAAGTAATGTGATCTCCTGCTGTTGCACTATATCCATACCCACCGATAAGGTACAAAACATCGCCTTCTTGGTAAAACTCCATGTTGGTAGCACTAAGTTGCTCTTTGATACTTGCAGGTAAGACATTGAGCGATGCTGTCCAACTTTGATTTCCACTTGGATCTACCACGATCAATTGGGTATTGTGGCCAGCGATATCAAAACTGGCAAAGGGTTGTCTCCGATGCAAACCATCCAATCGTCCGCCAACGATAAGCCACTTACCTTCATGCTGTCCAAAAGCAAAAGCTTGCAATCCACCTACTCCTTCTATTTGAATAGGCGTGAGTTGGATATCAAAAGGTGTGTCCTGTGCTTTGATAGTCAAAACCATAACTAAAACCAAAAATATCGGAAAAATTAATCGAGACATAAAGTTAATTTTGAAAGGATAATAATGTGTAAAACCGCACCCTAGCATGGCCAAGGTACGGTTTAATTATATAAGATATGTGACTTATTTACCACAGTTTTCGTGGCTGCCATTGATGATTTTTTGATAGTCACTTGCTGATAAGAACTGAGGACTATAGGTGACGCCCAAAGGTTTGAGTTGACCAGTGAATCCTCTTAAGTGATTTCTAGATCCACAAGTAAGTACATCGTAAACGCGAAGGATATCTGATTTGGTCGTGTTGGCATAAAATCTTTGGATATCGCTGATGTCCAAATCTTCTATGGTTGCACCCACTTCCAAGGCGTCTATCAATGATATGTCCACTTTTGTAATGAGTTGATTATAAAGTTCTTGCAAATTACTATCTGCAAAAACGCCATTTGTCAAACCTGCTGCAGGATCTACTACATTATATTTACTTAGCAAACCAGTCATATTGTCGATGTGGGTTTGTTCGCTGTTAGAAATATTATTGAATACGAAGTGTCCATACTTTTGATAAGCATAAACATACACATCGTGGGCAAGTTTTTCTTCTTGACGTAAGAAGATAAGGTCTGATTTTTCTTGTTCGGTCAAAAGACTTTCGATGCTATTATCTTTATTACAAGATGCGAGTACAAATATGGCTGCGAAGCCGATTAATATTAACTTTTTCATTATAAATTATTTTATAAAATGTGAATTATAATTATTCTAGTATTCAAGGGGTTTAAACCCCTTGGAACCATCTAGTTAAACCCGTTGGGATCCTTTATTTAACCGTTTGAGATTATTTACTGCAGCAACCTTTTTTGTTACCTTTTCCACTTTTGCAATTGCCTTTATTATCGCCACAAGACTTATTATTGCCACTGCCTACACAAGCTTTCCCGCTGTTGCTGCCACATGCTTTGTTGCCTTTTGATTTACAATTTGAGTTATTGGTTTGGCAATTACTTCCTTCTTCATGGTCACCGTTGATGATGGCCATATATCTATCTTTATTGATGTAAGTCGGTGTATAAACCACATCCATATTGCCCAATTGTCTACTAAAAGCTCTCATGTGATTGCGTGAACCACGGTTAAGATTGTCATAGACGCCGAGTAAATCTTTGTTGGTAGTAGCAGCCATTAGGATATCCAAATCTGCAATATCCATGTCTTCTATGATGGCACCTACTGTAAAAGCATCTTTAAGTGATTGGCTACCTTTGGTGGTCAATTCCTGATAAAGTTTTTGCATGTCTGCATTGGCATATTGGCCATTAGCAGCTATATACGGATCTTTGATGCCGAAATGATCAAGCACGCCTTTGAGCAAATCTCCATGTCTAGCTTCACTTTGTTTAATGTTTTTGAATACCTGATGATCCCATTTTTCATCAAGGAAGGTATAAACTTCAAAAGCTAATTTTTCTTCTTCTCTCATTTTTACCAATCCTGCTTTATCATTTTCATTCAAAGTGTCATTGGTTGGAATTAGAGCGTTATTCGGAATAAAAGCGGACATTACCAATACGGTGATAATACCAAAAATCATTGTGAACGATCTCATTATATTTTGTTTAAAAGTGAATAATCAAATGTGTTTCAAAAGGAATACGCAAGCCTTTTCATTTTCTTTCACTTTTATCTAACAAATTTTGAATTGTTTGAAATATTGCCACAAAGTCATTAAGAAACAAAGAATTTATTGCATGATCACAAAATCACAGATCACCAGATTTTTTATATCACTGTGCACACTTCCCTGGAGCGCCGCCCCAAGGCCTGATTTTTTCTGCTTTAAAATTCATTTCTCCAATCAATTTTCCATTTAGCTTTATCTGAGTACCGACTTGCATATCAAGGACAGGTGCTACAAAAGCTTCTGTAGTTTGAATGGTCCAAAGATCATTTTTCCAGTCTTTCATTATGATCGTGTCTTCATTGATCTCCATTATCTCTCCTGAAAGTGTACCTAAGGAAGGTTGACTCCAGATGGCGGTTTTTTTCTCTAACAAACTTTCATACGATTCAATATTGGTCTCAAATTGATGTTCCAACCATCGTGCGCCACCTGTCATAAAAAACATCGTTCCTATAGCCATGCTGATGCCCGTACTTAGTCGCATCCATTTGCCAAAAGAATATTTATATGCCCTGCCTGTTTGCATCACGCTTACTATGGATCCACCTAGAAATAAAATTAACGTAGCCAACCACAAAATGGGTAGAAGCACTAAAATAGATTCTAGTTTAGAGTGTTTGAAATGTTGTAACATATCAAAACCATTGACAGATATGGCAAAAAGTATGATAGAAAAGGAAATGCTTCCCATAACTACAAATAAAACATAACTTGCCCATTTTCCCCATTCTTTATAGGTGAAAGACCACTTTGGATGGGGCTGGATGTCATCATTTTTTATTTTATCGATTATTTTTTGTGCATTGTTCATATTCGTATTATTTAAATATGGAATTATCAAATTTGCCTGATGCCAGATCTCTAAATGACTTTTTAGCCCTATTGATTCTAGTAGCTATTGTGCCTTCGGGTATCTTTAAGATGTCAGAAATCTCTTCGTAACTTTTGTTTTCTAGAAATTTCAGGACAAGGACTTCCCGATATTCTAGTTTTAGCAAAGGAAGGATATCTTCTATAAGTTTGGTTACCTTGTCGATATCTTCATTATTTATTTCATCGGCAGCAAGTAAGGTTTTAATTCGGTCGTCATCTACACTTACGACCTTATCCTTGGAGTAAGATGTTTTTTTGCGCCAAAAGCTGATGGTTTCATTATGTACGATCCTGAAAATCCAACTTTCTAATGTCAACCTAGGATCATAGCCGTGAAGGTTTTTCCAAATTTTAATGAATGCTTCCTGCAAGATATCTTCCGCTTCATCATGATTGCTTTGAGATATTTTTTTGATGTAGCCGAGTAATCTAATTTCGTATTTCACAACCAAACAGGCAAAATACTCCATATCGTCCAATGACAATCGGATCATCTCTTGATCAGCTAAACCATTACAGCGTTCAGTTTTGAAGTGGGACATTTATTTAAAGTTGTACACCTATTTAATGTATATACGCAACAAGGTAGTTTTTCTTTCACAATCCTTGAAATTTTATTGTAAGCATTGATATAAAAGGGTCATAACATAATTGTAGCCTGTTTGAAGTTGTATTGTCCTACCCGAACATGTTCAAAAAGTAAAATGAAACTCTTTTTCCAAAACATAGAAAATATAATATTCAACACTATAGCCTTACATATTGAAGATGGTGTTTTCTGATTTTAATCATTTAATTAACTGAAGATTCGGACAAAATACATAACTGATAAATTGCAAATTTTGTTCTTCATCTTTACGCTTGTAGATGAAGTTTAATAGTGTAAATTGATTTTAACTTCTTTTTCTTTTGTTCACGCTAAAGTCGTGACAGGCTTTGACACAAAAGAAACATGCACCGCGGCGCACAAGTCTGTTTCATTTTCTTAACGCCAAAACATCAGAAAATAGCTAAATCGAAAAAACTCGCTTTTGAATTTGGCAGTTCGTAATTGGCTCCCGTGGCACTATGTTCGCAATCACAAGTTTTTAAATGTGTATTAGCTCGAACATTTTTCGCTTCTAAAGCTATTTTGTGCAGTTTTGAATAAAAATGAAAAGGACATTTTTGGACAACACATTAGGAAGCGTACATAACAAAAATGTATATTATTGTAAGAAGGGAATTCTGATAATGATAAAAATAACAGCAAATTAAAATTACATGTTTCAAAATGGACAATTGCGTGCAAGGGCCATTAATTATTTCAACTAAAATTCAGGCAACTTACATTTATTTAATCGTCGCCTCATGCCGGCTGGGCAAATACTTTTTGCATTGCCAAAAAAGTATTCAAAAACGCTAGTTCAAAAAAATGCAATTGCGGAGCACCGTTCATTCTCGTTACAAAATGCTTTTTCTATTGCCATTTTTAGTCATTCTTTTAAATTTTGTAAATGTT
>DATGWZ010000009.1:0-135858 GCA_035299145.1 Saprospiraceae bacterium | reverse complement strand
TGTCTCACCTGCAGGGATATCTGCACAACAGAATTTAACAAACGCTCCACCATCTGTATCGTTGATGTTGTTGTTGAATCCTGGAAGTGGTGAATTGCTGAATGTTACGTTGTTGTTGTGACGTGCACCTGTTGCTGGGTTAGTGATGTTACCATCATTTCCACATGCTGGAGCGCCATCAGGTCTTCTGATCTCTAATTTCACATCTGAACAGTTGTCAAATGATCCGTTATCGATACTTCCTGGGAACATTTTTGCTTGACCATTCAAGCTACCATCTGCTTCGTATCCTGGTACTAAGCTGATTACGATATCTTGTTTAGCTATTGCAATTGGTGGTGTTTTGTCAAGGACAGTTACATTTACTGTTTCTGTTCCTTTGTTACCACAACAGTCAGATGCGATGTATGTGAATGTATGGATACCTTTCTCGACATTGCTTGCTCTCCATCTGTTACCTACTTTTGTTACGATAACACCTTCTGGACCACTTACTACATACGTTGGATTAGCATCACAGTTGTCATGCAATTCCCATGGCAATGGTAAGAAGAACTCTCCTGTACAATCCCATGGACGTGTACTTACCGTCGTATCTTTGGTAATAAATGTTGGAGGAGTTTGATCAACTGCTTTGATGATTTGGATAGCTTCTGAAAGCTCACCTGAACACCAGTCTAGGATCGTCCATCTTCTGATCACTTTTTTGTTACCATGACAGTGTAGTGCACATGCATCGATTTCTGTATCTGTATGTGCCGCAAAGAAGTTACATGAATTTTCTAATTTTCTAGGGTTACCTGCTTTGTCGATGAAATATGGCCACGCAAAAGTAACACCATATTTAGCTTCGATGTCCTCAGGACTTGTTCCATCTTTACACTCTAAGAATACCACATCTTCTACACCTTCTGGTAAAAATACATCATCAAAGGTCTGTGCATTGATATTTACCCTACATTCTACTATTCCTGACATGCCACTTGTCTCTGTTACTTTCCACTCCAATATTAAGAATCCACCGCAACTCGTGCTATTGTCACTCTTAAGTCTAACACTCCATACTGGTGGGTTAGGACCACAGTAACCGCTCACGATGACTGGTCTTGGTATTCCATATATATTTACGATATTATTGATAGATGCTGTTGTATTCAGAGCTACTAATCCGAGTAATCCGTCCTTATCTATACAGTCGATAGCACAGTTATCAGGACTCGCAAGTGCTGATGCACCTGTCGGTATATCAGTAACGTTTACTGTCCATGCATTAGGGAAAACTGAAGGGCTTCCTAAGGCGTGACGCGGCATTTGTACACTAATCCAATAAGTTTGACCTGGCACTAATACCACACTATTGAAGTGATTGTTGATCGTAGTCGTCACAGGGTTCAAACTCTGGCCGTCTGTAATAAGCATATTTTGACATGAGTTCAGCGGATTTGGTTGTGCAGAGTAGAGTGCTAATCCCAACTGTGAGTTGAAGTTGGCACCTGTTACTGGCTGTGATCCTGTGAGATCAAATCTGTATGGTCCTGTTGTATTTGGAGCAATCGTGAATGATACATAATCAGTAGGCGTAAATAATGACGCTCCACAGTTACCGCCAGGTTGTGGACCTGGAGCGGCACCGAATCCGTGGAAATCACCCTGTGTATCAGTTGTTTCTATTACTCCTGAAAGGATACCACCACATGTGCCACATTCTAAGATCGGTGCCAATTTGTCTTCAAACGTAACCGTTCCCCAACATCTATTGCCATCACATATATCTATCACTTCGTATGTCAATACACGTCCCAGATAATTGATCACTTGGGATGGTGGTATGATCGTATTGCCTAATTTGAAGATTACTTCATAGAAGAAGCTGCTATTAGGTCCTGATAGGAAGATATTTGCAAAATTCTCTGCACCACAGTTTTCGTCTAAACTGAAATTGATATGTCCATTACACGCCATTGATACGGACATATGTATGTACAACCAAGCGACATCACTGATTACTGAACAGCTAACACCATTGGCATTGACCGAACTGACGATGACTCGGAATCTTGAATTATTATCTGCGTCTGTTAAATTATTGAGCGTTAACGTAGTACCTGTTGCTCCATTAATATTGGTCCAGACACCATTGATCTGTCTTTGCCATTGGTAGCCTACTGTCGATGGTGCGACTACGGTTGCTGCTACTGTAAAGTTAGCTGTGCCATCATCACATACGCCTATGTCTACTGGCTGGAGTGTGATCACTGGTAGTGGATTGACTTCAACGAGTTGCGTGATCGATTGGATACATCCTGGATCGTTTGGCCCGAATGCTTTTGGTGTTCCACCATTTACGGTATAAACGATGGTATATGTTCCTGTTGTTGTTGGGTTAAATATAGTTGCCGCTACACCATTTACCGTGAAACCTGATGATATAAAATTACCATCTCCCGGTATACCTGTCAAAGGTAACAATTCACCCAGACATACTGCTAGCGGTGGACTAGTGATGATCGGTGATGGGTATGAACAGCTATTGCCAATCGTTAAGGTGGTGCCTCTATTGTTTGTTACGCTTAATGTATAACCTAAGGCATCGATATGACGTCCATTTAAGGTATACGTTCCACCTGATGCTGTCAATACAGTTCCTACTGTAATCGCTATTGGTGCCGCAGGTGGTGCTGGACTCGTCGTTGTAAACAATCCTGATACGGCACTTACGGTCCATGTTTGACCAGCTGGTGCATTAACTGTGATCATCTCACTGAATTGGCCATTGGTTGGTGTGGTTGCATTGTTTAAACATACACATGGATCGGTGATTGTTGCACCGCATGTAATTACTAAGATAATTGCGTTACCTGTCATATTACTTGTACAACCTGTCGTCGCATTGGTTGCCACCACAGTATAGGTACCTGCGGTACTTTGTACTGGGAAGTTTAATGCTGCTCCTGTTCCTGCTACTGGTGTACCTACATTACCACCATTAAGCAGTAATTGGTAGTTGACACCTGTTTGGGAGCCTGAAAGGGTGATGGCTAGGCCACCGTCAGTTGTACATCTTGTTCCACCACCTGAGACGGTGAAGACTGTCGGTGATGGGTTTACAGTTATTGTAAAGGTGATCGGATTGCCAGTACAAGTAATACCTCCGTTTGTTATTGATGGTGTTACCGTAATGGTAGCTATTACTGGTGTCGTACTAGTATTTATTGCTGTAAATGCGGCTATGTTACCTGTTCCCATTGCTGCAAGACCAATACTTGGGGTATTATTCGTCCAGCTAAAAATAACACCTTGCGGTGTACCCGAAAACATAACTGCTACAGATGGTAAACCATTACAAACTGACTGATTAGCCACAGGATTTACAATTGCACTTACGTCAACAATGCCATCACAGTTATCGTCAATACCATTACATAGTTCTGTCGCTCCAGGATTGATATTTATATTATTATCATTACAATCTGTGTTATTTAGAACAAAACCTACGCCACAAACATCACAAAAAACCATAGTGCTATCTGGAGTACCGTAAGTGTCACCATCAAAATCATAATAACAAGTTACCACATCACCTTGTAGACTTCCAAAAGCCATGCCTCTTAAATCATCAGGTGAGTTCCCAAAACTAGCAGACCACATTCCTGTAGTTGTAACTCTCCTAAAACTTGATGATATATTACTAGTTAGAAAAGTACCATTTCCAACATAAACAGCACCAAATGTTTCCCCACTAACGACCCCTGAATTAATACTAGTTACAGTGTAAGGTGGTGTGGGAAGTATTTTTTCAAAGACAACTGTTGTGTTTCCTGACCAGTGATAAATCATATTATCATCAGGATTGTAACAAATGACTTCGCCGTCAGCCCCATTCCCTAGAGCAGTTAAAAGAGTAGTTGCTCCCGTAGTAGGATTTATTTCAAACAGCGTTTCACTTGGTGTTGCGCCGTCACCTGTTACACCAAATAATTTTCCAGTTGGGGTAAAAGTAATTGATGAGAAGTTAGCACCTAAATTACCAATTTGAGTAAATTGAGTCGTAATTGGATCATAAGTACAAAGTAATCTACCTGTTACCCCAGAAACCCTTACAATTGCATAAAATACACCTGTAACAGGATTTTTTGTAAAGCCTTGCATTCCAGTTACTGTAAAACCAGGTAATGTAGGTCCTACTCTTTGGATAACTTGAAAAGTCAAACTATCAAATGTCCAAAGAGAATCTTGAAATGGTGAAGTAGCATACAATCTCGAAAAACAAGGAGCTGACATACAAACATTTCCTTCATCAGATTGACCATTACAATTATCATCGATACCATTACAAATTTCTGTTGCTGTTGGGTTAATTCCAATATTTTGATCATTACAATCAGTGCTATTCAGAACAAAACCTGTTCCGCAAGTACCGCAAAAAGTCATTGAACTAGAAGCATTTCCAAAAGTATCTCCATCAGTATCAGCATAACAGGTTAAAGTTTGAATTTCACTTCCACAAATTTCTAAACTCCAACTATTAAGTGAACCACCATCTTGATTAAATTCATCCACAACTGTTAATGTCCAAGTTCCCACAAAATTTTCACCATCAAATGCTGATAATGATTGGAAAGGAATATAATTACCATTATCTATTGGTGGACAAGGATATCCTGCAGACAATGCTTCATCATCAAAATTAATTAAGATATTGTTTTCATCGTTACAAGGATTATCTATTAAAGTAACCGTTGTACCTTGAGGGCTTGTAAGTCTGATAACTAAATCAGACACCCAACTATGTGTTATATTTAAGTTCTTAACGTTTATATCAGAAATCGTACCTCCACATCCTGTTAAATTGATGGTTGATGTAATTGTTGCCACGGTTGTTGGTATAGTAACGGGGACATTGATACTTGCTGTGGTGTTACAAACAATATTTGCTGTGGTAAAAGAAAATGGCAAAGAGTACATACCAGTTCCACAAGCATTTACACCTTTTACTCTCCAATAATATGTAGTAAGTACACTAAGACCTGAAGTTTGGAAATTAGTATTTACTATACCCGTTGTTGTGCTTACTATGTTTGTAAATCCAGCATCAAGTGCTATCTGAACATCATAGCTTTCAGAAGTTGCAATAGTAGACCATGTTAAGTTTGGATTTATAACATTGGTAGACATATTGGTAGGTAATAATAAATTAGGAGTCGATGGGACAGCTGACTGAATTAAAATATCTATTGATTTATTTACAGGACTAACTCCATCAGTACCAGTGACAGTCATGGTATAATTCCCAGGCAAGGCAGCTGATGTATTAGATATTGTTAATGTACCCGTACCAGGTCCTGTAATTGGATTGGTAGAAAATGTAAAGTTAGCACCAACAGGAACTCCAGATATACTTAAATTTACAGGTCCCGCAAAACCATCTCCAACTTCATATGTATAAACAGCACTATTCGGTTGGCAAATTGAAACAAATTCAGGTGTTACATCTAAGAAACAAGATGGAGGTAAATCAAATGCTTCTGTACCATCAGATCTACTATTTGAACTCCCCTGAGATGCACTAAATCCAAGACCTCTTCTAGCAAATACTTCCCAAATTAGACAACGATTTGCGCCGTTATACAATATCATATCAGCGCTAAGTATTGCATCTCTTCCATCAACAAAACCTGGACTGCAAGGCTGCAATCTCATACCTTCGTTAACTAAAAGCATGGCTTCTTCAAATCCTACTGCGCCTCCGTGTGCATCTACAAGGGCCCAAGTCAAATCCCATATCATTCCACACCAAACATAACCAACTCCATGTGGAATGGCTAATGTTTTAATATCATCATATGTTGCTGGATTAATCGCCATATTTGTCGAATAAGGTGTAGGTCTGATACCAGGTCCATTTGCAGGCTGACCGAATAGATAAGTTCCTATTCCTCTTGAATCAGTTCCCATATCTCCTGTGTTTAATGTAGTCATCAGTGCATACCAATCACTCCAACCTTCACCCATTTGTTCAGTATTCCCAAGACAACTTGTATTATTAGGACCACCCGTAAATCTATTGGATATACCATGAGCATATTCATGTGCAATAACTCCATTATCTAAATCACCATCCACATCTGGATTTGGATTTGTACCTATGTACATTTGCATTCTTGGTCTTGAACCATCATTGGGAGTACCAAAATTTGCATTATTTGTTCCAGATCCATCTTGAGCCTCAGCTTGTACATAATCAGACCCTAAACCGCCATTTCCATAATTATTTTGTTGGAAATTTCCTGCGGCTTCATCAAAACCATATTCGTATGCGAAATCATGGATAAAATTATTCCAGTAATATAAATTTGTAACAGCTGCTGGCCTATATGTACTAGGGGCTTGTGCTAGGTCTAATGGAAATGAAAAATCAAGACCAGCGCCTCCATCAGGACTGGATCCTGCATCTGGCATATTATTAGCATCAATATCAGTGTAAGCATGCACGTTATTACCTTGTGTTGTTGTAAACTCAGGTCCAATAGCGCCATTTGTATCATGCCATCCAAATGGTGAAGCATTAGGATCTGCTGGCTCATTTACCAAGACCCTACCATCAGCAGGTGGAAATGGTGCCACATGATTAGGGCTTTCAACAGGTTGTGGATATACTCTATATGAACTTCCATCTAAAGTAGTCATAGCTGATGCTTGTAACTTAATATGTTCAAACATTGACATACCTGTTTTTGGTCTAAATCTTTTATTGGTAATACTATGATCATTATGTGTATCACTACAATCAGACTCATGTGGACCGAAATCACAACTTACCACCCAGTTGTTTTGATCTAAAATTTCCCCATTTAAAGCATCTACTCTAACATTCCACCAATTCTGTGCGGAAACTTCATAAATGCTCACACTCCATGCCAATGCAATATTTCCATTTTCTAAAGGTTGCCAAACTAATTTAACTGGTATGTCTTCTAGAGACAGTGTACTTTTCTCAAAGATAACTTCTTGTGAAGGACCACCTTTATACTCTTTTACTATAATGCCACCACCTAGATCATAACCAAAATGCAATGCTGCGAATTCCACTGCTTTTTCTGATGTAATAACCGGAGTAACAAGTTTGGTTGATTTACCTACATTTGGGACAAACCTAGTTCCATAATGGACCAATTGATCATTACCAGATACGTGTGCGTTTAAAATTGCACCATGAACAGTAATTTGATGTATGTTTTGGTCAAAATAAATATGATGAATCCCACTTTTCCTAGAAAAAGATTCTGACGACAGGGTCATATTGTTGATGTCTATGGTATCTACGCCTATTTGAGCGGAGACATTTTTAACTAAGGCTCTAGCTATTTCAGCTTTAGTAGCAATTTGTGCGTTTGAGATTTGGGCACAAAAAAATACAACCGAAAGTATTATTAACTTTGGATTGAATTTTAAAATGTTTAGGTTGGTTACCATAATTTGGGGAATTGAAGTTCAGAATTGGGTTCGATAATATAGAGACGATGTACAAATTGTTTTCACAAGTTGTAATAATGTTATAATGAAATTATTTTTTTTGTATAAAAAATGTAGATAATGTAATTAGCCTAGCTTTTCCTAAGATTTTAACCGGTTTTTGATAGATCATGGTTGTTTGTTTTGTTATATTACTACAAAAACCTATACCTTTTACAATGATATAAGCTAATTTAAATTAAACTTGTAGTATGACCTATCTAGAGATTGCGCAAAATTATAAATTATATTCAAATGAACAAACTATGTATTAATATTTTTTATATTATATTTTTTTACATATAATATAAAACTGCATAATAGGCAGAAATAATTATGATAAAAATAGTTAAATTAGGTACTCTAGCAGCGTAAAACTATTGTTCAATGGCCAACCAAGCCATTAATCCCATACCTATTTCAAGGGCTGATTCATCTATATCAAAAGTGGACGTATGAACTGGTGAAACTATCCCTTTTGCGGTATTGCCTGTACCTAACCTATAAAAACATGCAGGAATCACTTGGGAATAAAAGGCAAAATCTTCAGAAGTCATCCTTATTGGAAGATCTACTACATTTTCTTTACCTAAATATTCCACCATTTTCCCTTTTGCTGTTAGAGTGAAATCATGATCATTAATTAGACAAGGATAACCGTTTTCTATTTTTACTTCACATGTTGCACCATACGAACTTGCTGTTTGGTGAGCTATTTGAACTATTAAATTATGGGCTTCCTTTCTCCAATTTTCGTCCATTGTTCTGAAAGTACCTTCTATTAGTACTTTATTAGGAATGACATTAGTTGCGCCACCGACAGAGTTTATTTTTCCAAAACTTAGCACAGTTGGAATAGCTGGATTACTTTTACGAGAAACGATTTGTTGTAGTGAAATTAAAATTTGACTTGAAGCCAATATAGTATCTACAACATCATTAGGCATGGCAGCATGACCACCTTTACCATTAACTTCTATATATATTTCATCAGATGATGCCATGTATAATCCTGTTCTAATTCCAACTTTCCCTACTTCCATAGATGGAAAAACATGCTGACCAAGAATAGATTTTGGTGTAGGGTTTTGCAAAACACCTTCTGATATTAGTAAACTTGCTCCTCCTGGTAATTTCTCTTCTCCTGGTTGAAAAATAAGTCTATAACTATTTACTAATGAATCCTTTAGATCATTCAAAATAAATGCCGCACCAATTAAACAAGACATATGAACGTCATGTCCACACGCATGCATAACTCCTTCATTAGCTGATTTATAGGGTACATTATTTTCTTCAAAAATTGGCAGACCATCCATATCAGCCCTCAATGCTATCACTTGCCCTTTAATCGATCCTTCAATATTAGCAACTAATCCATGACCTCCCCACCCTGTCGTAAAAGGAATATTTGCATTTGTCAATATTTCAACAATATAATCTGATGTATTTTTCTCATCAAAAGAAAGTTCAGGGTATTTATGAAGGTGTCTTCTGATTTTGATAATTTCAGGAAGATATTCAGAAGCTTTATTTTTTATGCTATCAATTAGATTGGTCTTCATGTTTTGAAATATTTAAATTAAAGGGTAAATATAGACATTTGTATTTTGTCGACAATTAATATTTACAGAATAGCTTTTAAGTTCTTTTGCATTTGTGGAATTGCAACAAACACCCTATAAAAAAAATCTATTTTTAATGTAAGTAAAATAATTTATATACTTTTGGAACTTTAAGTATCGAACACTTCTATGCGAGTATTAATAATGTGTGTATTTTCCCTTACTCTATGGTCTTCCTGTAGCGTAAATAAACATCAAAACGATGATAAAGCAGCCATTCTACAAGTACTTAAAAAACAAGAGATTGCGTGGAATAGTGGTAACATTGATGTTTTTATGGAAGGATATTGGAAATCTGATAGCCTGATTTTCATAGGAAAGTCTGGCGTAAAATATGGATGGGAGACAACACTTAATAACTATAAAAAATCTTACCCTACAATAGAAATCATGGGTAAATTATCTTTTGATATTGAAAAGATTAATTTAATAAGCACCAATACTGCTTTTATAATTGGTAAATATACACTTGTCAGAAAGGAAGACAAACCTTCTGGTTATTTTACTTTATTGTGGAAAAAGATAGATGGTAAATGGTACATTATTTCTGATCATACTTCAGGTTAAATTTCAAAACAATAATACATAAATTACATAAAATGTCAAATCAAAACAATCAACTGCTTAAATTACTTGGTTTAGGGTTTGGAGTTGCTGTAACGGTTGGTGGTACCATTGGGACAGGAATTCTTCGTAAACCAGGTCAAATTGCAGCACTTATTGGTGAACCTTGGATTATTATGTTGCTTTGGTTGGCTGTAGGTATTTATGCTTTGCTTGGTGTTTTATGTGCCATAGAACTTGCAGTATCAATGCCTCAAGCTGGTTCATGGTATGTATATGCGAAACGTGCTTTTGGTAATTATTTTGGATTTGTGACAGGCATTACAAGTTGGTTTGGAACTGTGGCGGCGTTGGGTTTTGGTGCTTACACAATGAGTGAATATATTGGTCTTTTGTTACCCAGTACTACAGAATTCATTCAATTCATTGCAATTTTTCTACTTATTATATTAACACTGTTTCATTGGTTAGGAACAAAATCTGCAGGTAAATCTCAAGAAATTCTTGCTTTGATAAAGGGGTTAGGATTACTGATATTTGTAATTGTTTGTTTTATTTTTGGTTCTAATCCAACTGGTACTGAAGTCACTCAAGTCGTAACGAATACAGTCATTCCAATGACAATTGTAAGTGTGATTGGCGCATTACAAGCCATCTTTTATACTTATGATGGATGGCATACAGCTACTTACTTTACTGAAGAAAATGCAAATCCCGTCAAAACGTTACCAAAATCAATGCTTATGGGTGTAGTTTCGATTATTGTGATTTATCTATTGGTAAATGGTGCGATTCTTTATGTATTACCTGCCGACCAATTAGCCAATTCTAAACTAGCTGCAGCGGATGCAATCAGTTACATCTTTGGAGATGGATATTCTAAAATAATTACTTTGTTCTTAATGATTTCGATACTTGGGATTGTTAATGCACAAATCATGTTTGCACCAAGGGTAGTTTTCTCCATGGGTAGAGATGGGTTATTTTTTAAGGCAACCACAAAAGTTAATGCCATGGGAACTCCTTCAGTAGCAATGCCACTGACCGCCTTATTGTCCATATTATTAATAATTAGCGGAAAGGATACTTGTGACAAACTATCCAATATAGCTACCTTCTTTTTTGTACTCAGTTATGCAGCAGGTTTTGCAGCTTTGATAAAACTGAGATATGATGAACCTGAATTATCAAGACCATTCAAAGCTCCTTGGTTTCCGTATCTTCCTATATTATTGATAGTCTTGAGTCTGTTATTTTTATGTGGAGCAGTATATAGTGATATCGATAGTAGTATTTATGCTTTGGTATTTTTGGTGATTAGCTATCCATTATTTCTATTGATTAGGAAGTTAAATAACGATTAGTGTTTCTTTCATTTTGTCCTTCACTCTACTTTCAAATAGGGTAATATTTTTTCGCCTGTTTCTTCCTTAATGGCTTTTATTCGACTGATGTGCTTGGTGTCCTGAAAATCTCCGTGTTGCTTTCTATATTTTAAGATGGCATTCGCTGTTTCTTTAGTAAAATAGGGATTTGATGCAAAGGTTTTATAATCAGCTGTATTAATGTTTATTTTGGTAATCAAAGTTTTATCAACAGTTAGATACTGACTTATTTTTTGGAAGACACTATCTTGGATAATGTTTAGTTCCGTCAATTGGTCTATGCTTAAAAATCCACCTAGTTTACTTCTATTTTTTAGAATTTTGGATGTCATATATGCTCCTATTCCAGGTATTTGTTCCCATTGGAGACTATCTGCTGAATTTATTTCAATAACGGTTACTTCCTTTTTAAATTTATTTACTTGTTTAAAATCTTCTTTATAAGCTGTTTTTACAGCATCAAAGCTGATAAATTGCTCTAATTCACTCACAAGATTGGAATCAATCCCAAAAATGGTTTTAAATTTCT
The DNA here is from genome assembly GCA_035299145.1 of Saprospiraceae bacterium. Classification (GTDB taxonomy): domain Bacteria; phylum Bacteroidota; class Bacteroidia; order Chitinophagales; family Saprospiraceae; genus OLB9. The sequence continues at coordinate 124,243 of DATGWZ010000009.1, read as the reverse complement.
GTGTGTCTCTAATCTTACCACCTTTACTTCTAAAATTGACTAATGAAGTAGAACCAAAAGAACTAAATCCAAGCAACATTAAAGAATCTTTTGATAGTGTATTGGGGTCAAAGGCAAACTTTTGAAATGTTTTATTTGTACCAGATTTAGGTGTTCTATCATAGCTGTAATCACTTTCATATTCAAATTTATCTAAATAATCATCTTGCTCTGACAAAATAGAATCTTCTGGCAAGTAAAACGCACTCGCATCAAAATGCTCTGGCAAAGTGGTAGACCTAGGCCAAAATTTGATAGCAGAAACGGTTAAAATTGTCACGATAAAAAAGGTCAGAATACCTCTTCTCTCTTGTTTTGTAAAACTAAAATTCTCTTTATAGTCCATAAAAGTTATGTTTGTAGATAACTGTAATTCTAATATTAAACCGTAAATATATTAATCCAAGTTTGTTATTTCTATATTCTGAAAGCTTTTTTCTGAATAATGCTAAACTAAATTCAACTCCTTCGCTTTCACCATCATATAAGCATAAGCATCATCATAATTATTGGCGACTTCACCTTCTAGAATTGCTTCCCTTATAGCTGTTTTTAACAAACCTACTTCTCTAGAAGGTGGAAGTTTAAATAATCGCATAATGTCATCACCCGTGATAGGTGGCTGCCAATTTCTTAAATGATCTTTTTCTTCTACCTCTTTGATTTTTTCCATCAAGACTTTATAATTCTCTTTGTATCGCTGTACTTTACCTTCATTTTTAGAAGTAATGTCTGCTTTGCACAAAGTCATCAAGTCATCAATGTCTTCTCCTGCATCAAATAAAAGTCTTCTAACCGCAGAATCTGTTACTTTTTCATTCGTAAGAGCGATCGGACGAAGATGTAGCATCACTAATTTCTGGACATATTTCATCTTTGTGTCTAGTGGCAATTTCATCTTTTTGAATATTCTAGGCACCATTGCGGCACCTAAAGCTTCATGACCATGAAATGTCCAACCTAAGTTAGGATCAAATCTTTTGGTTGGTGGTTTTGCAATGTCATGTAATATAGCTGCCCAACGCAACCAAAGATTTTTGGAGTCTACTGCGATGTTGTCTAACACTTCAAGAGTGTGATAGAAATTATCTTTGTGACCAATTTTGTTGATGATTTCTACACCATACAAAGCTGTCATTTCAGGAAATATCAAATGTAAAAGACCTGTATCAAATAACAATTTGAACCCTACGGAAGGTTTTGGTGAAAGGATAATCTTTTCTAATTCCGTGCTGATTCGCTCTTTGGATATAATGCTTATCCTATGTTTGTTTTTACTTATAGATTTTAAAGTAATTGGATCTATGGTAAAGTCTAGTTGGGTCGAAAACCTGATGGCACGCATCATTCTCAAAGGGTCATCCGTAAAAGTTTTATCTGGATCTAAAGGTGTCCTAAGTATCTTCTTTTCTAAATCGTAAAAGCCATTAAATGGATCAATAATCTGGCCATAATCATCTTCATTAAGACTTACTGCCATTGCATTTATGGTAAAATCTCTTCTATTTTGATCATCTTCTAAAGTTCCGTTTTCAACGGCAGGTTTTCTTGAGTCAGATTGATATGATTCTTTTCTAGCACCTACAAATTCTATTTCTAAATCTTGGTGACGTATCATTGCTGTTCCAAATCTTTTGTAAACAGCAATATGTGGGTAAGGTCTTAATTTAGAAGCAAGTTTTTCAGCAAGTGCAATACCATCTCCTACACAAACAACGTCAAGGTCTTTTGATTCTCTAGCCAATAATCTATCTCTCACATATCCACCAACCACATAAACAGGAAAATCTAATTCTGCAGCTGACTGCTGAATCAATTCAAATACTTTCCTTTCATATGGTTTAATATTGAATACCAAAATTTCTTGTTTTCACTTTTAATTAATCAAACATTAAAACGTCTTGGTAGTGTTCTTTTAATTCATCCAAGATATCATTAATTTGTGCACTTTCGGTCCCTGACACTAATCTAGCTCTAAATTCTTTGACACCTGGCAAATCTCTAAAATAATTTGTATAGTGCCTTCTCATCTCTGCTATTCCAATTTTTTCACCTTTCCATTCTATAGATTTCATAAAATGTGTGCGAGCCACTTCTACCCTTTCTTCGATAGTAGGTGGATCTAATATTTCACCTGTGGCAAAATAATGTTTGATTTCTCTGAATATCCAGGGATATCCTATGGCTCCGCGACCTATCATGATACCATCTACACCATATTTATCTCTATATTCTTTAGCTTTTTGGGGACTGTCGATGTCACCATTACCGAATATTGGAATATTGATCCTTGGGTTTTCTTTTACTTTTGCTATGAGTGACCAATCGGCCTCACCTTTGTACATTTGCTTTCTAGTACGCCCATGGATAGACAAAGCTTTTATACCTATATCTTGTAGGCGTTCTGCTACTTCTTCAATATTTAAAGTATTCTCATCCCATCCTAATCTAGTCTTTACTGTTACTGGTAGTGATGTGGACTTGATGACCTTTTCAGTAAGTTTGATCATTCTCGGGATATCCTGCAATATACCGGCGCCTGCCATTTTGCAAACTACTTTTTTTACTGGGCAACCGAAGTTGATATCAAGTAATTCAGGATTCGCAGCTTCTACCCTTTCTGCTGCTAAGGACATGGATTCTATTTCCGCACCGAAGATCTGAATACCTATAGGTCGCTCGTCATCATAAATATCAAGTTTTTGAATACTTTTTGCAGCATCTCGGATCAAACCTTCTACACTGATAAATTCGGTGTACATTAGATCGCAACCTTGTTGCTTACAAACTGCTCTAAATGGTGGGTCACTTACGTCTTCCATTGGGGCAAGAAGTAAGGGAAATTCACCTAAGTCTGTTTTACCGATTTTTACCATGTAAACGTTAAATATTTATTCCACCAAAAAGACTAAAAATTGTAGCTTGCACCAAACCAATATTCTATGACAGACCTTTGAATATCTCTTGCTGTTTCATTAGTATTATATAATAACTCCACACCAAATCTCCATTTACCAGCTCCACTCATGTAACCAAGACCAATTAAAGGGAAATTTAATTTTTGATCTATTGTCAGATCTCTAATTCTAAAACCATCTGGATCAGCTGCGTAATTCATGAACGCATATTCTGCTTGTACATAAATTTCATTAGTGATTTTACCTCTACCAAATAGGTATCCCCCATAATCAAAAACTGATGGATCAGGACCTGTCAAAGCAAATTGATCATAAAACAACTTTCCACCAACCCCGGCAGTAAATCGTTCACTGATTTTATACCCTACATTCAATTTAGTAGAAATAGACAATCCATTAAAGAAGCCAAGGTTTCCAAATTTAATTTCTGGATTAATTTTCTCCATCAAACTTGGTTTTGCTTCTCTTTCTTTAATTCTAGCCTCCTTTTTAGAAGACGTCGTTTTTTTCCTTAATTGTGCATTAGCATCATTTGACATTAAAAAACTTATTGCCAAAATAAATACAACTTGAAAATAATACTTCATATCGTTCATTATTAAATTAAACAGCGTAAAATTAAGTAAAGTATCAAACTAATTTGATACTTACTCAAACTTTAACGTAAATTTACAAATAAGTGTTACGACAATTCCTAAAAATAAATCACTAAATTGTAAAAATCTAGAACGTTATACCATTATTAAACGGCTTCTTTAATTCTAATTTGATCGTGATAATCTTGTTCAGCAGATGAAGTTACCTTAACATTTCCCTTATTTTCTCTAATCACTCTCGAAAACAAAGAAATCTCTGGGTCTGATAAAAATTTCCAAACCAATGATGACCAAGAAGTGTGATAAGTCAATGTTTCATAATATTCTGGCGCTATTCTTTTAATCTCAGGAAGCTTATTCCATGGAATATAAGAAAAATCATGATGCTCATTATGGTATCCTACATTAAATGCAAGTTTATTTAAAGGTCCATAATAGCTATATGTCTCTTGTGGAGAATCCGTCAGATAATGTTCTTGTATCCATCTTCCTCCCAATGGATGTAGTCCCACTGAAAAGAAAAATGATGCGACTAAATACAAAATAGGCATTAAACCGAAAAAGTAAATTAATAATAGATCAAACCCAATTACCACTGCAAGATCTACCCAAACCCAAACACTTGAAAATTGGATTTCTCTTAATCTTGGTGGTCTAGTCACTTGAAATATTGGGTAAAATAATAACCAAATCGCTTTTCCTAAGAATGAATTACCGATTAATTTAGCTTCCCATACACTTGGTATGTCTGCATCTATATCATAATGTCCTTGAAATGCATGGTGCTTAAGGTGATATTTTCTAAATTGAACAGAACTTGGAACAGCATTTGGTAAATCGCAAAGAATACCTGCCCAAATATTTGCTACTCTACTTTTAAATACCATATTGTGCGAACACTCATGTATTAATGTAAATAAAGCATGATTTGCAAAAGCTCCAATAGCGTATGCACATAGCAAAACTAGCCACCAACTTTGGTCACTTAATAAAATAGATAGGGCAACTTGTGTCGAAACAATGCCGGCAATGTATAAAAAAGTATAAGGATTCCTACCCATCAATTCCTTGATTTGAGGATACTTTTTAATAATTTCTTTAGTTCTTTGGATATGTGGTTCAGGACTTTCAGAGAAAATAAAATTATTTTCCATAATACATACTTGATTTTGATGGGTCAAAAGTATAAAATTAAAAAATTATTAACGGAAGATTATTTATAAATTATTTTTTTTCTACCTTATTTCATGGTATTTACTTGTTAATTGTGGGAAGTCAAAAAAATAAATATTTGATATTTGTTAACAAATTGTAAAAGTATTGTACTTTCACCATTCCAAATATTTGATCATCAAAAACAAAACAATCCATGAAAATAAGAGAAATTAATGCCATGCGCGGACCTAATTATTGGTCGATAAGAAGACACAAACTTATAGTCATGGTTTTGGATTTAGAAGATATGGAAACCAAGCCATCAAATTTAATTCCTGGATTTGGTGATCGTCTCAAAGCTATGTTTCCTACGATGTACTCTCATAGATGTTCTGAAGGTTGTGATGGTGGTTTTTTTATGCGTGTAGACGAAGGGACTTGGATGGGCCACGTAATCGAACATATAGCTTTAGAGATCCAAACACTCGCTGGCATGGATACAGGATTCGGACGCACTAGAGATTATGGAGAAGAAGGTGTATATAATGTCGTTTTTTCTTACATCGAAGAGAATGTAGGTAGATATGCCGCTGAAGCAGCGGTCAAAATCTGTGAAGCACTTATCGCAGATGAAGCTTATGACTTAGAGCCTGACATTCAGCAAATGCGTGAACTAAGAGAAAGTGGTCGATTAGGCCCAAGTACTGGATCGATCGTCGAAGAAGCAGCAAGCCGTGGCATTCCGTGGATAAGATTGAATAAATATTCTCTTTGCCAACTGGGTTATGGTGCAAACCAAAAAAGAATACAAGCTACTGTAACTAGTGAAACAAGTAGTATCGGTGTGGAAATAGCATGTGATAAAGAAGATACTAAATTCCTACTCCAACAAGCAGAAGTAGAAGTACCAAAAGGTGAAATCATCAGTCGTGAAAGCAGTCTAGAAGCAGCATGTCGGTACGTAAAATTCCCATTAGTGATCAAACCAATCGATGGGAATCACGGTCGTGGCATCACTGTAAATATAAATAACTATGAAGATGCTGTAGTTGCTTTTCATGCAGCGAAACAAGTATCTCAAAAAGTAATCGTTGAAAAATATATAACGGGTGAGGATTATAGGCTGCTTGTCATAAATCATCGACTTGTCGCAGCTGCCAAAAGAACACCTGCCCACGTCATCGGTGATGGCAGATCAACAGTCAAAGAACTCATAGATGAAGTCAATTCAGACCCAAGAAGAGGTTATGGTCATGAAAATGTATTGACCATGATCACTTTAAATGAATTGACAAAAACCATCATCTCAGCAAAAGGATTTACAGAAGATTCTGTCATTCCTTCAGGTATGAGACTTATCTTAAAGGATACTGCTAATCTCAGTACAGGTGGTACTGCTGAAGATGTCACAGATATTGTCCACCCTGCGAATGTTTCCATGGCAGAAAGAATATCGAAAATTATAGACTTAGATATTTGCGGTATTGACATCATGACGAGCGATATCAGTCAACCACTTTCTGACACAGGTGGTGCTGTACTAGAAGTGAATGCTGGGCCTGGATTCAGAATGCACTTGGCTCCGACCAAAGGATTGCCTAGAAATGTGGCAGCTCCTGTGGTCGATAAATTATTCCCAAAACAAGGAGATACAGGTCGTATACCTATTATAGCCATCACAGGAACTAATGGCAAGACAACCACAAGTCGTCTAATCGCCCATATGGCCAAAATGCATGGTTACAGAGTAGGATATACCACAAGTGATGGTGTTTATATTCAAAATAGGATGCTGATGAAAGGAGATTGTACAGGTCCTGCTAGTTCTGAATTTGTTTTAAAAGACCCAACAGTCAATTTTGCTGTGTTGGAATGTGCGCGAGGTGGATTATTGAGATCTGGACTTGCTTTTGCACATTGTGATGTAGGTATTGTAACAAATGTAGCTGCCGATCATTTAGGATTAAAAGGAATTCATACACTCGATCAACTAGCAAAAGTGAAAGGCGTGATCCCTGAAACGGTTTTACCATCAGGATACGCCATTTTAAATGCAGATGACGATCTTGTTTACGATATGCGCAGGAATATTAGTTCACATTTGGCTTTATTCTCTATGGATGAAAATAATCCAAGGATAAAAGCACTGCAAAGAAAAGGTGGGATCACCGCAGTATTTGAAAATGGTTATGTCACACTTTGTCGTGGAGAATGGAAGATGCGTGTCATGAAAGCTGATTTGATCCCACTCACTTATGGTGGGAAAGCGACCTTTATGATCCAAAATATCTTACCTGCGATTATAGCTGCTGACGTTCAAGGTATCAGCATAGAAGATATGAAAGCGGCTTTAGAAACATTTATCCCTTCGCCATCTCAGACACCTGGGAGGTTAAACATGTTTCAGTTTCAAAACTTCCAAATATTATTAGATTTTGCACATAATCCTGCTGGGATGAAGGCTTTGCAGAAGTTTACAGATAATATAGAAGCCACAAACAAAGTAGGAATCATAGCAGGTATAGGCGATAGAAGAGTAGAAGATAATAATGAAATGGGTAAAATCATTGCCGATATGTGTGATGAGATCATTATCAGACAAGACAAAAATTTGCGTGGTAAAACTGAACAAGAACTGATCGAAATGATTAATAATGGTATAAAATCAGCACATCCTGATAAAAAAACCACCATCATACCTTCTGAAAAAGAAGCCATACTTCATGCCGTTAAGAATGCAACCAAGGGATCATTGATCATTGTTTGTAGTGATGTCATACCTGATGCATTGGATTTAGTCACAAAGCTGAAGGAGCAAGAGTTGAGCGGAGAAGTTGTTTTTGGTATTTGAAATTCCATTGTTTAATATTTTTAAATTATAATTGATGCATCCATTTTCTATTGCCATCCATGGTGGCGCAGGTACTTTATTAAGAGGACAAATGACATCCGAAAAAGAAACTGCCTACAAAAATGTACTTCAAGAAGCACTTGACGCTGGTTATAATGTACTAGAAAATAAAGGTAATTCTTTAGATGCGGTAACTGCAGCTGTCACAATATTAGAGGATTCTCCACTATTTAATGCTGGAAGAGGCAGTGTGTTTACAGCAACAGGAAGTCATGAAATGGACGCTTCGATAATGGAAGGTTTAACACTTAAAGCGGGTGCTGTATCTTTATTAAAAGGAATTAAAAATCCAATTTTGCTTGCTAGAGATGTGATGGAAAAATCTGAACATGTTTTTTTAGCAGGTGAAGGTGCTCGCCAGTTTGCTTTAGAATTGGGATATACTTTTGAAGAAGATGATTACTTTTATGACGACCTAAGATACCAACAATGGCAAGAAATAAAAGATAGCGATCATTTCCAATTGGATCATAGTCTTAAAAAAGATACTAAATTCGGGACAGTAGGTGCTGTGGCTTGTGATGCTTTTGGAAATCTTGCGGCGGCTACTTCCACTGGTGGAATGACCAATAAAAAATGGGGACGTGTAGGTGATAGTCCGATGATAGGTGCAGGAAATTATGCCAATAATGCCACATGTGCAGTAAGTTGTACGGGAAGTGGCGAGTACTTTATTAGAGGTGTGGTGGCTTATGATGTTTCATGCTTGATGGAATATAAAGGACTGAATTTAGCTGAAGCAGCTGCCGAAGTGATACATCATAGAATATTGAAAATTGGTGGAGATGGTGGACTAATCGCAGTAGATAAAAATGGCAATGTGGCCCTTCCTTTTAACACAGAAGGTATGTATCGTGGGTATCGGAAATCAAATAATGAGTCAGGAATCTTTATTTACAAAGAATAAAGCCCTACAAAATCAGCATCCATAGGCAATACTTTGATCGCTCTTTTTTCGATGTTAAATCGATCACCATTTGCTAGGACGTGAGTGGTGAGATTTGTAAGCGTCATGGGTGTGCCTTCTTCTAGAATCTCGATATTATTGTGTTGTAATTTATTAGGATCGAATAAAATAATCATTCCTGAGCCTATCACTTCGAAATCATTACAGTTCTTAATGACTAAACCTGTATCTTCTGCAAGGCCTACGCCAATTAATTTAGGAAATCTTGCTACTGCTTCCGCCAATCTTCCGAATCTTCCACGAGAAATAAAGTGTGAATCAATCACTAACTTAGGAATAAAACCCATTCCTTTGGACATTCCAACAGCGCCTTTGAAAAAAGACTGAGAACTGCTGCCACCTGATATCATTTCTCTAGACATACACATCGCTCCTGCGCTCGTTCCTGCAATGACGATGGGTTCATTCTGATATCTCTCTAACATTATTTTGTGAATGGTCGTACCACCTATTTTGCTAGTGATCTTTGACTGATCTCCGCCAGAAAACATAATACAATTTGCTCTACGAATTAAGTCAATACTATCTGCTTCTTCTGATTGTTCTCTCTTTCGGATATCCAAAATGTGAACATTGGTACATTCTAATTTAGCAAAAGCTTTTTTGTAATTACCAATGACTTCATCAGGAATACTAGATGCCGTAGGAATGACGACGATCATAGCATCTTTGCCACCACTTTCTTTGACAACTCTTGCCAATATGCCTTCGGTGATATATTCTAAGGTGTAAATTTCACTTTTCTCGATACCTTTATCTTCGTTTCCACCTATGGGAATAAGGATGCCTTTTACGTTCATTTGCTTGGTATTTGCGGTGCAAAATTAGGTCAAATAAATAAGAAATTGTAAATTATCACCCAAAACTTACTAAATCAATGGTTTATGGAATTCAAAAATTGTCTTTTGATTGCATTAATAATCAGTGTTGAGAAGGTCTAAAACATTGAACTTAATAGGATTAATTCCATTTATATTTATTACATTTGACCATCTAAGCAAACATTTTAATATATACGCCATGAAATTAAGTCATTCGATTTTCCATAAATTTATATTTATTTTATTCGTTTTGGGCTTTATGAATGAAGGTATGGCGCAAAAGTCTCATGCCGTCAGCAAAGAATATGATTTTCAAAATTCGCAACAACTATTTGGAAAAAGTGGACAATTAGTTACCTTAAATAGTTCTATCAATACAAATACAACATTGGAGAAAGCGCTAATTTCATTACCTTATACAATTCCCATTATTGAAAAAACACCATTTATCACCCTAGCTGCAAAAATTACGGCTGATGGTATATGGTTAGAAGATTTTGTTATTTCATATCGATTGTCAAAAGATTCTATGTTGTGGACAGATTGGGAAACATTCTCATTGGATAGCCATTCACATGAATTTGATCATGAAAACCATGAAGCAGATGATAAAATAAGTACTCTTCTGTTTCTTGAAGAAAATGCAACCTTCTTTCAGTACAAAGTAGAACTCAAAACAGAAAATGCCAATATTCATAAATTAAGATTTGACTTTTTTAATCCTGGAATAGGTATCGAAAGTAAAGATCATCAACCAAAAAATATCATCGAGCCACGCCAAATGGACTGCCCTAACCTAGATTTTAAAACCAGGGTAGATTGGGGATGTCCGGATGGGTTAAATGCACCTTTATGGGAGCCTCAATATAGTAAAATCACGCACTTTGTCATTCACCACCAAGCAGGAACAGCAAATCCACCGTACGATGCTGTGTTGCGTAGTATATGGAACTATCATACTAATACAAATGGATGGGGAGATATAGGCTACAATTGGATCGTGGCACCTGATGGGACGATATATCAAGGGAGAGCATGGGTAGGTCAGACAGATCAGAATGTTCGTGGTGCTCACATGTGTGCTTGTAATGGTAATAAAGCAGGTATTTGTTTGTTAGGCAATTTTACCAATACTTTTCCTACACAAAATGCTTATAGTACACTTATCAGACTGTTGGGTTGGAAAGCTACCGAGCTTCTGATCGAACCATTAGACCAAAGTCTTACACCTATTCGTCTTTCTGCTGGATGTGCTGATTTGGTTGCCAATCATATTATAGGTCATATGGATGGATGTCCTATGGGCTATACGGAATGTCCAGGTGCAAAATTTGCTCCAGCCATGTCGCAGATCAAAACAGATGTTGCTAATTTAATAGATCAATGTGTAGCACCTTGTAACAAACCATTAAATGACGGTTGTGGTGCAGGAACCTTAGCTACTAATCTTTTATACACAGAAAATTATACACCTATCAAAGGAAATACTTGTGGCGCAACCTCATCATTATTTCCAAGTTGTGTAGGCTATCAAGATGATGATGTTTTTTATAGATTTACACCTACTACTGACCATGCAACCATAAGGATTAAAAGTGGGATAGGTAATGATATCGCTTTTCAACTGCTTTCTGGACCTTGTAACAATGCCATGGTGGAGTTATCTTGTATAAATGAAACAGGTTATGGCGGCATAGAATCTTATTTTGCGGATAATTTAACGTCAGGTGTGGAGTATTTTATCAGAGTATGGCACGTAGGATTTTCAAATGGCACGGATAGTGACTTTGACATAGGTGTTTATAATAGTTGTGTGAATGTAAATCCGACACCACTAGATATAACAGGAACTCCGATAGGATTTACAGACAGTATTTCTATATTTAACATTATAAAACAAGAAGATGTCACGTACAAATGGGAAGTATTAAGTGGAGGTGTAATATCGGGGAGTAATGACAAAAGTTCACTGTTTGTAAGATGGACTTCAGCAGGTACACATACAATCAAAGTAAGTGTTTTGACCAATTGTGACAGTCTTTTGTATACAGATATTTATACGGTAACTGTTACTACCCTTAGTTCGACATTGGATGATTCTTCTGTAAAGTCTAATATAACCATCTTTCCCAATCCAACTAAAAACTTATTTACCATTCATTTAGGAAATGATGCTGAAATACTTAAAGATGTGCAAATCAGTATTTATGATATGATGCAAAGAGAAGTTTTCACACAAAATGCATCAAAATACAATCAAAATCAAGGTATAGAAATAGATGCAACATCTTGGCCAAAAGGTACTTACTTAGTCAATGTCCTAGTAAATAATGAAGTCAGCACTCATAAGGTAGTTATTAAGTAAGGTATTTCAATCATTAAACTTACTCCTTCATTTTTCTGACCTGTTTCAGACAAATGTTTGTAGTCTTCTATGTCCATCAAAGAAAGGGACAAGGTTTTTATACAACTCAATCTCAATTTTACAGATAATGACTTTCAACCAAACTTAGATGCTCGCAGGATTACATTTGTTACTGACTACTTTATTTTAATTGTTTTTATTCCCATCCAAGAAATTGTCAAAGATGACATAAATGACTCATTAACTATTTAATACTCTATAAGAATTTATTAAAACGATGATTGACTGGAAGTACTTTTGCTATAAAAATTAAATGATTATTCAAATATCACTATAAACCATCCAAAAACTACATTTGATGATTCAAAAACTAAACTCACTTATTCAAAAAGTACACCGTACTATTTAAAAACTAAACTTGATTATTCAAAAACTACACCCGCTTATTCAAAAACTACACTCACTTATTCAAAAACTACACCTGCTAATTCAAAAACCACACTTGATTATTCAAAAACTACAGCTGCTTATTCAAAAACTACACTAGCTAATTCAAAAAGTACGACATAAAATTCAAAAAGTGCGATGTAATATTTAAAAAAGAAGAACTACTTTATTAAAAACTGGGGATTAATTTTAAATATTACAACAGGATATTCAAAATATGTAGGTAATAACGGGAATAGGTTAGATAAGGATTTTATCTATTTTTTGAGTGTGACACTATAGTTAAGTCGTAGATTATCAGCAATAGTGATTTTGATTTGGTCCAAAACTATATATAAAGATGCAGTAAGTCTATACATTGGGAAGATTAAGATATTCGATTTAGTTCAGAAAATTGGCACGTTTACTATAGGGCTATTGAAGTATCTTTAAAATCATGAACATAAGAGTATTGTGAAGATCAAAACTGAGTTTAGACCTTTTTTGGCAATTCTACGAAATACGTAATGGTGTCCATAATATTTTAATACTTATGTATAAAACAATTGATAACCATAGTACAGAAAAATCAAAACCAATTGATAAATCTACTTTACCTGTTATGCCATTTTACACTGTCTTACAATCAAATAAAAATCACTAATCGACCTTAATTAGCTTATATCGTTTTATGGATTTATTGTCCCTCAAATCCAAGAAGTAAATACCCGCTGGTAGATCCATTAATTCGACTTCGCTTTCAATTTTGTCTAATTCTTTGACTAATTTACCTTGTAAATTATAAACAGAAAGGCTGCATAGGCCCATATTTTTATTAAATTGTACCCTTCCACTAGTGGGATTAGGATATATAAATGTCTCATTTTCTGAATAATCTACTATAGAAGTAATTGGGTTGCATTCACGTAAGATCAATTCATTATTACAGTCGTTAAAATTACCCCTTACTTTAATGGAATTAGGGTACTCTTTGAAAGCGCGGCAAAGAAAATTGCTATTACAAGTTTCCAACAAGTCATTGCTTTCAATTCTAATAAGTGTTTCGTCAAAATCGAAATCTGTTGGTATTTCACAATTATCTAAGAAAGTTAAATTTTCCAAATTATCATTTTCTTCTAACCATAGAAAAGCCTTAATATTTTTAAGATTTGGAAATATTTTAGAACCATCTAATAGTGTTCTATTATTAGCAACGATAAAGGAATTGACATCTTCAAGTTGGAAATCTTCAAGTTCATGCCCCATTTCGCGTTGGCTAAAAAATCTCAACACATTACAATATTTTACTTTTTTAAAACTTCCCAAATTAAATTTATCGCAACCTGACATTCTAAAACCGTAAATGCTATCTAAGTCGTAGTCTAATTCACAATTTAAGTTAAAACTATTAATAAAACTAAAATGAATAGTACTATTAGGTTTTTGGGGCATGACATTTTTTAGATCATTTTTCCGATGATTACTTGCTACAGTTATATCAAAATCGTCCCCGACATTAAAGCGCAAAGGTGGTACAAAAAGCGCATTATCTATGAACGTTAAACCACCATTGATGTATTTAATATGCTCAAAAAGCTTAAGGTCAGCCACCGTGTCTTGGGGGAAATTTATATCTAACCTTCCAAAGGTATCAATCTTCATAGGCTTTATCCACTTTTTTTGCATATGCATTTCCATATAATCGACTTTATTCATGCTCAGTCCGCTTACATCAGATATATCCGATGCACTGTTTAGCACCAAGTAACCTACATATTTTATATAAGAGAGGGAATCCAAATTGGTTATATCCTTAGGAAGACCGACACAATGACTGAAATCAATATAGAGGGTGTCAAAAACATGACACCCTCTATATCTACTCGGAAATGAATCAACATCCTCCTGGGAGCAAAAGGATAATGTTTTAGGACATTGTGCTGAGATTGTCGTATCAGTGAAACACCATATGACATAAAAAATTGTCGCAAAAAAGATCTTATTCATTTTTTATAGGTTTAATTAAAAGGTAAATTTAGCACAGTACAATCTTCGAGACCCGTTACTGAAAAGCAGGAATCTCAGCAAGGTATACATATCTGTTCAGATAATCCATTTATTTATTGTATTGTGTTGAAGCATGTATAATTCTATAATTATTTACAAATATAATCTTAGTTTGATACAAAAATGGTAATTATCACAATTTTATTTTAAAAATTATACCTAAAATACGTATTCAATTAAATCACTTCATCGATGCATTACATGCATTCTATTGAATAGCTATTGGTAATACATTTTTTCAAAAATCAAAATTGACCCCAATATTTACTGGTATTCCAGCAAATTCCTTTGATTTTGCAGTTAAACTCGAGTGTACACTATATTATTTAAAAACAAAGAACTACTTTTTTAAAACTTGTCGGAAAGTTGTAATTATTACAACAGGATATTCAAAATATGTAGGTAATAACGGGAATAGGTTAGATAAGGATTTTATCTATTTCGTAAAAATGGGTAGTTGTATTTATTGGGGTTATAAATATTAGATAGGACTCTCAATGTTTTATTGTTTCAAATCAAATAAATAGAAAACAGAAGAAATGTTTTAATTGAGTACCAAAACCTACATTATATAGCTGTGGTTCATTTATTGAAGGTGGGAAAAATTCATTACCAATGATAGATAAAGTGAAAACATCATGTCATTATATAAAGAATCTGTCCAAGAATATTTTATCTAAAAAGAAAAGATAGGGAAAAAACAAACGTGACTTCACCCAATCATAGTAGCCACGACCTTTACTCCAAAATCTTTTCCTATGTATGGATTATTATTTGATTTTGACTTGAAATCTGATTTGATGATTCCTTCTGAACTATCCATGTCAAAAATACAAAGGTTTGCTTTTGCACCTACTTCGATATCCGGAATCGGAAGTTTTAATACTTGTCTTGGAGTTACTGTAAGCTTGTGGATAAGTTGTGGAATGGTGATTACTTTTTGTAAACTCCCAATTGTAGCAGCAAGACAAGTTTCTAATCCTGTAGCACCTGACGTAGCATAAGTAAACTCAAGGTTTTTTGCTTCTTCGTCCAATGGTGTATGGTTAGAGACTATGACATCGATGGTGTTATCATTGAGTCCTTGTATCAATGCTTTTTTGTCAGATTTAGCTCTTAAAACGGGAGAAACTTTAAGATTGGTATCAAAATCATTTAAGTCTTCGTCTGTATGTAGTAAGTTTTGGTAAGATACCGTTGCCGTGATACGATTTCCATCTTTTTTGGCAGCTTTGATGGCTTTGACGGATCTTTCTGAAGAAATACAATGTTCAACAATGGTGCCTTTATTATAATCATTGATCAAAATATCTCTTTGTACCAGATTCAACTCAGCTATCACAGGAACGCCTTTCATACCAAGAGATGTACTCATGTCGCCTTCATGCATCTCGCCACCTTGACTAAGGTAGTGATCGTCTGGATGGTGGATAATGATACCATCTACTTGATTTGCATATTGTAGTGCTCTGCTTATCAAGCCTGTATCTTGCACAGACTTCATACCATCAGAAAAAGCGATAGCTCCAGCGGACGTCATATCCATATATTCTGCGATGTCGACGCCTTTTAGGTCTTTGCTCAATGCGCCTATTGGTAGGATTTCTACACCATTTCTATCAGGGTGGTCTTTTAAATATTTGATGTCAGCCTTGGATTGAGTGACGGGTTTATTGTTTGGAAAGACCGCTAAAGTCGTATATCCACCTGCCAATGCAGCTTTTGTGAGTGAGTCAATGGTTTCTCTGTGTTCATAACCTGGTTCACCGCTGTGAGTACCAATGTCACACAGACCGATACAACAATACAAGTCATTTCCTTTGATTACTTCTGCATCTGCTGCCTTAATGTTTTTACCTATTTTTTCTATTTTACCATTATTGATAAAAATATCTGTTTTTTGAAGGTGATGTTTAGAACCTTCATGTACAATGGTCACATTCTTAATAAGGACAGTCATGGATATTTAGTTTTTGAAAAATCTTAAGAGTAATGATTCGATGGCCAAAAATATAAGGGCAGCGATTAGGAACCACTTCCATAGCACGATACCTTTATCTTTTTCGCTGATAGTGCCTGATATATTGGCCTGCAAAGCTGAAGAAATAACTTTAATTTTCGGATTGGATGGATTGATACTTTCGAGTTCTGTTTCTGAATACATATTCAAATCAGATTCACGTCTATCATAATTAAAAGCATATTGCCCCACAGTCTCTTCATCCAATTTTAGGTCATAAAAACCAGCTTCACGTATTTGGTTATTTAAGTCTAAGCTTATTTTATTTCCATTTGGTATTTGACCAGGAATAAATTCGTCTGCACCTGTCAGTTTGTATACAAAGTCACCTGTTTTTCTTTTATTGTCTGTTTCAATGACTACATTATTGGTAATGGTGTAGGAAAGATTTTTCTGTTTTGTCGTAGAAATAGCCATTTTGTACACTAAAGGAACAAAAATCTCTGCATTAAAAACCAAGTCATTCACTTCTGAATTTAAAGGTCCTGCACAAATAAAAAGTTGTCCATCGCCTACCCTATACTTACTCAGATATGAACTACCATCTCTATACACAAGCAGTTTCTCTTCCAAGGCAGATTGATTGCTAGACTGGTCAAAAGATAAGGTCGTAATTGGAAGCTTAAGATTGGTTTTTGTATTTATATAGACGTCCGAAAAAATAAACTCTTCCGTGTTGATGGATGAAACTTCCTTTTTAGTTTTATTAATTGCTGTAAAACCTCTTGCACCCGAAATATTCAAGAAGTTATTATAATTAGCTATATCTGCATTACTTCCAGGGAAAACCAACACTTTGCCACCATTTCTTATATATTGTGACAACTCTGATGACAGACCTGAAGTGATAGATTTTAAGTCGTTAAGTATGATTAAATCAAAATTGGCGAACTGTTGATATTGGAGTTGATTGACACTTTGATTGGAAAGGGAAAAATAACTTACGCCTTTAAAAAGTGCGTCCATGTATTTATTTGGACCACTTTCGTTCACAAAAAGTGCTTTGATAGTATCAGGAACAGAAAATGAAATGTAATAATTATCATCAAATTGCACAGGATAATCTGTCACATTAACAACAGCTTGCTGCCATCCTGATTTTTTTACTGTAACAACAACCGTATCTGTAATGAAGCTATTGGCAGGAATATCTCGGATACCTATGGGTTTGTCTTGACCATCACTTTTGTATGATAACTTTATTTGTTCGGCATCTTCGCCACTGTTATTTTTAACTCGGACGACCAATTTATTGTTTTGGTTCAATACAGGAATCGGTCCATCAAACCACACACTATCAACGGAAATGTTTTTTTGTTGAGCTGTCTGTATCGGAAGAAGATTGATTTCCATACTTGTATCTTGCACAATACCCAAATCACTAATAGACTTCTGAAAATCTGACAAGATGTAACTAATCTTATTAGTCGTTGCCGAGCTAAGCAATTGTGATTGACGATTGACAACCCTTTCTAGTGGTTGCACAGTTGGTGTCACTTTGATGTCATTAATATAGCTCAGCGCATCTTCTTTGCTTAATAATCGTTGATGTCTACCTTCGAAATCATGGGTAAGAATCTGAAATTTATCTTCTTCACTGTAAGCACTTATGATCGATCTTGCACGTTCTTTGGCATAATCAAGCAATGGCACATCCTGTCTATTGGCAGTCATGCTGAAAGAGTTATCTACAAACACTGAAACCGTATTTGCACCCGTTTTTACAGCGTCACCCGTAGGAATAAATGGCTGTGCGAATGCAAAAACTAAAGCAGCAATGGCCATACACCTAGCCAATAATACCAATAAGTTCTTGAGTTTATTGCGATTGGAAGTTTCTTCTTTTATTTCTTTTAGGAACCTAACGTTGGTAAAATACACTCTTTTGAACTTGCGGAAGTAAAATAAGTGTATAATCACCGGAATGGCTAAAGCCGTGAGTGCCCAAAGAAAGTAGGGATATAAAAACTGCATAGGTTTAGCGATTATGGATGCAAAAATATGATTAACAATATTAAAACGGCTATAATTGTTTAAAATTTTACGAATGGAAGTGAAAAGTGGTGAGGAATTGGGGAAATTGCTGAATTGTGGATTTGGTGAAATTGCTAGAGTAATAACCCATCCCCTAGCCCCTTCCCTTTAAATGGAAGGGGAACTGTGAACGTTGGGCTTCGCATAATGTAGGTCAATTACTATTCCTTTGGCCCAATCGCTCGAAATAAAAGGAGAAGTGGAAAAATTGTTGAGTTGCTGAATTATTGATGCCGCTAAATCTGAACATGTTAGGGGAAATTGCTGAGTTGCTAAGTTGTTTATTTGCTAATATTTACATTAGCTTAATTTGTTAAGTAGTATAAATAAAAAGAGGAGGCTATCCATTTAGACAGCCTCCTCTTTTTTTATATTTATGAAATGGCTCTTAAAAGCCCATTCCCATACCACCCATACTTTTCTGGAATTCTTCCATGGTCATTTTTTTATAACCTTTGGTGTCGTATTTCAACTTTGTTTCATCAACGGTATCTTTTACATCAACTGCTGTCATTGTCATTGAAAACTGTGGATTACCAACTGTAAACTCCATTGGGTAACCAGCAAATTCTAAAGACTGAAAACCTTGTATCATATTAGCTTTTGTTTTCACTTGCTCTGTCACATATCCTGTTAACGTTGTACCTTCCATCTCTGGATTAGTTACTGTCATCTTGTAACATTTATACCCAAGTATTTCCTTAGTATCGTTTTTATCATAATCTATTTTGGATTTAGATGCGATTTCCTTCTGTTGAGGTGTTTGAGATTCTTCTAATGTAGATTCTATCCACATTTTTTGTCCCATAACATCAAACAACATATTCATTTTTTTCTCTACGTTTTCTACAAATACTTTCATTTCCATCATCCCTCCCATCATGTTCATATATGTTGCATGTTTCTCGGCTTTAAAATGAAGCTCAGTTTGAGAGCCTTTCATCATTTCAAGACCCATGGCCATTTGTGGATCTTCAGATTTTACTTCTGTGATTTCCATTTTTACTGTACCTTGTTCAAGAACTTTCTGAGCATTTAGAATAAAGTTAGATGATACAAAAAGTACCGTAACTAAAATTGAAAAAAAGTTTTTCATGTTTGAATTTGATTTAATGATTTATATTAAAAATTAATTATTTACACCTATAAATGTAATTTACCTTAAATAAGTTACAAAATTATCAAAATTTCAGAAATATTAGTATTTCTTTAAGAGATCAATAGAACATTTTAATATGCCTTTTCAAAACTAAAAATAGAAGCTGGATAATCTTTACCAATGACAACACCATACTTATCCTGATCATCTTCTGACATTTGATCTGGAGTGTGTATGTAGGAATTAGGAACATTTTTTAGTTCTTTTATCCAATATTTTACAAAATCTCCATTGGCATCATACTTTTTTGCTTGAGTAAGGATATTAAAATATCGATCTTCTCTAGGATCACTACCTATACCAGCGACATAATTCCAATTACCATAATTAGAGCAAGGATCATAATCAATAAGCATTGACTCAAAGTACTCAGCACCCATTATCCAATTTAACTTCAGATCTTTCACAAGAAAACTAGCAACGTTTTGTCTACCTCTGTTGGACATAAATCCAGTAGCATTGAGTTGCCTCATATTGGCATCTATAAATGGTACACCTGTATTTCCTGTTGCCCAAAGTTGAAACAAGTCCATATCTAATGAACCTCCAGGATCTTTTTGTCGAATACCATCGAAATGAAATATTTTGTTTTCGTATTTTTTGCCCATCAACCTAAAAAAATCTCTCCATAATAATTCAAAATAAACCCAATAAGTAGATTCATTTCTTTTGACAGTTGACTCATACTTCATTTTGTACTGCATCACTAACTTTGGAGATATGCATCCGACAGACAACCAAGACGAAAACTTGGTAGAGAAGTCCCACCCTAGGAGTTCATTTCTGGTTTCCTTATACTTTTGTACGTTATTGGTTTCCCAAAAATACTTATCTAATTGTTTGATACCTTCGGTTTCGCCACCTATAAAGTTTTGATTTTCAATATGCTGACTAGTATCAACATCGTCTTTAAAGAATGTTTTTAAGGTAGGTAGCTCTCCTCTATTCAAATACTCGTCAGGAAATGGAACAGCTGTCGGTTCTGGCAGTGGTTCCCTTATTGGCACTATGTTTTCTACTTCTTTTCTAAATGTGGTAAAAACATCAGGTACTTGAGAGATTGGAAAAGGAAGATCTGCTGTATAATACAGCATTTTGCCCCTACAAAAACGTAACTCCTGCCCTACTGACCATAATTTTTTCTCTAAATCATCCTGTACTTTTATTTCTTCTGCTGTACGTTCACGATTGCAATATACCCAACTTGTTTTAAGTTCTTTTGCCAGAGAAAATATTTCTTCGACAGGATCACCAATTCTGATGACTAGATCTCCGCCCTTTTTTCTTAAATTTTCTCTTAAATCGTGCACAGATTCAATAATAAACTTTGTCCTAAATTTGCCAGTCTTTTCAAACCCAAAAGATGTTTTTCCTTCAAATACCTTTTTATCAAAAACATAGACAGGAATTATCTTTTTTGCCTTTAGTAATGCTTCGTTTAATCCTTCGTTGTCATGAAGCCTTAAGTCATTTCTAAACCAAACTATCGCAATATTATCCAATTTATTTATACTTTTGTTGCACACTTGTTAACAATGGAATCTAACAAATGTTATTAAAAATGAGCATATTTTAACAATATAAAAGTATATCACGGTAATGAATCAAAAACCTTTAGTAGATAAAATATGTGTACTCGAAAAGTTTGATATGAAAGGCGGTTGGACTTTCGCGCGAATTCCTGAGATACCTCAAGATAGAAAAGCTTGGTTTGGATGGGTAAAGGTAAGTGGTAAAATTGATGATTATGAAATAATAAACCAATCTCTCATGCCCATGGGAAATGGAACTCTTTTTTTGTCAGTAAAAGCTGAGATTCGTAAAAAAATAAAAAAAGAAGTTGGAGATTCAGTCCATATTATTTTATATGCTGACCAAAATGCTAATACACTAGAACAAGATTTGCAAGATTGTTTGGAAGAAGAACCTAAGGCTTTGTCATTCTATAATCAACTTGCCATTTCTGATCAAAAAGCGTTTCTAGATTGGATTGCTGCCTCAAAATCTGAGCAAATAAAAGAAGAAAGAATAGCAAAAAGTATAGACCTTATGCTTGAAAATAAAAAAATCAGCAGCCTAACAAGCTAAGAAATTAAACTTTATGACACTAATCCAGCATATATATCTTTATACTTTTGAGCGGATGCATCCCAAGAGTAATCAAGCGCCATTGCATTTATAACACATTGATCTTTGAAAGTCGTATTATGATATAATTCATATGCACGCCATACAGAATGTATCATTTGGTCAAAAGTCATATGATCAAATCTGATACCTACACCGCCTTCTTCTGTGATATCTTTTACACTATCTTTAAGGCCTCCGGTAGTCCTGACAATTGGAATGGTGCCATATCTCATGGCAAACATTTGATTTAGACCGCATGGTTCTACCCTTGATGGCATCAGTAGGAAGTCACAACCGGCATATATTTTATGAGACATGGCTTCATTGTACGCCAACATGCACGCCACATTACGAGAATGTTTTTGGGCAACTGCCTTGAGTGATGCTTCTATACTTTTGTCTCCTGTGCCTAGTATAATAAAATTTGCATTGCGGTGATTAGAAAGCCATGTGTCTATGATTCCTGGAATAAATTCAGCACCTTTTTCTAAAACTAGTCTACCTATAAATCCATATAAAGGTAAAGAAGGATCTAGACCAGCAATATTACAAATAATATCTTTATTTCGCTTTTTAAACTCAATCTGATCGTCTTGCAGCTTATACCCAACCATTGGATCAGTCGCAGGATCCCAAACTTCATTATCAATACCGTTAAGAATTCCAGAACATTTCCATGCTTCTGATCTAAATAGCGATTCCAATCCAAAGGACTCGTACATAAGTTCATTCATGTAATTAGGAGAAACCGTTGTCACTCTATTGACACATCTTACTGCTGACGAAAGCGGATTGATCACATTATTCCAATCTAATAGCCCACTTTTCCAATTATCAAAGTTTGGTAAAAGATATTGCTGACTCCAACTGAAAGCGCCTTGGTACCTTTCATTGTGTATAGTAAACACTGTAGGTATTTGGCTTAGTGACTGAAATTCATAGGCATGTTTAAGCATAAAAGGTATCAATCCAGTATGATGGTCATGACAATGGATAATATCTACGTCTACTTGACCATCACGTAGCCAAATTAAAAAAGCTCTTTGAAATGAAATATATCTCAAAATCTCATCACCAAAAAAATTACCATCATGTCCAGCATAAACACCGTATCTATCAAATTTCCCAGGTATATGGATGGTATAGAAAGGAAACCCTAAGATGTCATCTATAAAATAACGAACTTCAAAATACAAATACTCTTGCCCTAAATGAAAATTGCCTGTATGCACGATTCTATAAAGTTTCCCTTCAAACCATGGCATATCATAGGCCGGAATAACCACACTAGCTTCTACACCTATTTTTCTAAGATATTTCGGCAATGATCCGACTACATCAGCCAAACCACCTACTTTGGCCACTGGAAAACACTCTGCACTTGTATATATGACTTTCATTTACTTTCCTTTTAATATGGAGAAAGCACAAATATGATAAATTCTTTTGAATTAAGAAATATAAATCTAGCAGAAACTAAAAAAGGGCTGAATAAAACTATCCAACCCTTTTTTATCAATATTTTAAATATCTAAAGTTTCCTGATTTATGGTTTTGGAGCTTCCATAAGCTTGAAGAACTGGTCTAATTTTGGCAAAATAATGATTTCAGTTCTTCTATTTGCTGATCTACCAGCTGCAGTTGCATTTGATGCTTTAGGAACATATTCAGATCTAGCTCCGGCTGTCATTCTTGAAGGGTCTACTTTGTATTTACTTTGTAATACCCTTACGATAGCAGCTGATCTTTTTGCACTTAACTCCCAGTTATCAGAAGCAGTTTCAGATGAAATCGGAACATTGTCTGTATGACCTTCTACCAATATGTCTAGATCTTTCTGGTCATTTAAGATTTTTGCAATTTTGGCCAATACTTTATCAGCACCACCATTGATTGCAGCAGATGCTGACTTGAAAAGCATATTGTCAGACAAAGAAATATATACTACTCCTTTCTTTACTTCGATAGAAACATCAGAATCATTAAAGTCACTAAGTGTTTTCTTTAAGTTAAGCGCTAGGGCCAAATTGACAGAATCTTTGTACTGCATCGTTCTTGTTAGATCTTTGATGTACTGACTTTGTTGGCTAATGGCTTCTAGAGATTTTTTGATACTCTCAGCACCAGCTTGGTTGATCACAGATGCACTACTCAATTGTCCCAAAAGTGAGTTGTTACTACTTTTCAGAACAGTCAATTGTTCTTCTTGGCTACTCAATTTTACATTTGCCAAAGCTAGGTCATCTGTTGCTTTTTTCAAGTTAGCATTAGAAGTCTCCAACCTTCTATTTAAGTCCAAAAGTTGTTTTTCTAAATCTGCACTTCTTTCTTCACACTTGCTCAATAACTCTTTTTGTGCTTCTAATGCAGTGGTAGCTTCATTTAGTTTTTTCTTACTTACACATCCCGATGTTACAAACACCAAGGTCATCAATACCACAAACAATTTTGAAAATCGCATTTAATTAAAATTTTAAGGTTACATAATAATATTACACCATAGTTCATCAAAAACTATGCTAATCTGCTTTTTACAATAGGTTTTAAACATATTTTGTTTAAACATTCGTTCACATTAATACAATTTTATACTTTTACGTTCTTTTTCAAATGAACCTAAATAATTTTATTATGATTAGAAATAGTTTTTCAATTTTACTGGTATTAATTATCGGTGTTACATGCATGCATGCCCAAAAGAAAGCAAGTCCTTATGATTTTGGGAAAATGTGGACCTTTGAAAACCCTCCAAAAGAATGGGTAAAAGCCACTTATAATATGGATGTGGAGGATGAATGGTTTGATTTCGTTAGAAAATCATCTTTAAGATTTGCTACTTGGTGTAGTGCATCTTTTATTTCGCCAAATGGTCTGATTATGACCAATCACCACTGCTCTAGGGATGTCGTTGCTGCTTTGCAGAAAGAAGGTGAGAACTTTGACAAACAAGGTTTTTATGCCCAAAACTTAGCAGATGAGCGTAAAGCTGACGGTCTTTTTGTGGAGCAAATGATCAAAGCAGAAGATATAACTGCTTTAGTACAGTCGAAAACAAAAAGTGCAAAAAGTGATTCAGAAGAAATGGAGCTTAGAAAAGCGGCATTGAAGGAAATTGAAACCATGTATGCTGAAAAAGCTGATTGGAAAGGTTTGAGACTTCAGTTAGTAACTTTTTACAGTGGTGGTAAGTTTTCAATTTATGGTTATAAAAGGTACAGTGACATAAGATTAGTTTGGATTCCTGAACTTGATCTTGGATTTTTCGGTGGCGATCCTGATAACTTTACGTATCCAAGGTACAATCTAGACGCTACTTTCTGGAGAGCATATGATGAAAATGGAAATCCATTAAATACAAAAGACAATTATCTTAAGTTTAATAAAAATGGAGCGGCTGAAGGTGAACCAGTATTTGTAGTAGGTAATCCAGGTAGAACAGAAAGATATAGAACCGTTTCTCAACTTAGCTATGATCGTGATTTTAGATACCCATTACAATATAAGTTTCTAAAGAATAGAAATGACATGATGATGCGTAAGTATAATATAATCAAAAAAGATCCAAGCAAAGAGTACGAAGCTCAAGAGTTATTAAATGAAATAGCTGGTGTCGCAAATTCAATGAAGGCATTCGGTGGTATCGCAAAAGGATTAAAAGATCCAGCTTTGTTCAATAGAAAAGCGGAGATGGAAAATTATATAAGATCTAAATCTCCAGGAATTACTTATTGGGATGACTTAGCAAAACATTATGAAGTATTGAATCCTAATGGATGGGTTATGTCACATCTTGTACCAAGTGGACTTCGTGGGAATATTTATACTATGATGCACGATTTGGCAGCTTACAAGGATTTAGTGGTAAATAATGGTGACCAAGCGAAAAAAGATAAGTTGCAAGCGACGATAACTGAAAAAGCAAAAACGCTTAATGACGCTGAACAAATCGAATTATTTACCATGTTCTTAAATGAAGTAAAGGAAGATATCTATCCAGGTGATATGACTCTCCAAAAAGTATTGGGAAAAAGAAATGTAGATGAATACGTAAAATACCTTCTCAAAGAAACCAATTTTAAAGATGAGAAAAAGGTAGCTGAGTTTTTCGCTAATAGTGATAAAGTGGCATCTAATAATGACCCATTAATGGAAGCTAGTAATATTTTTGTAGGTAAATATAAAGAAGCAAGTGGTTTATTTCAATCTTCTGCACCTGCAAGACAAGCACTAGAAGCAAAAATTGCAAATCAAGTGTTTAAGGTATATGGTGACAAACTTCCTCCTGATGCGACATTTACACTTAGGATTTCTGATGGAACCATCAAAGGATATGATTATAATGGAACCATTGCACCTGCTACTACAACATATTTTGGTTTATACGACAGATTTTATGCTAACAAAGGCGAATTTCCTTGGTCATTGCCTGAAAGATGGCAAAACCCTCCAATGGAACTCCTAAAAGCTCCATTCAATACGGTATCAACTAACGATATTATTGGTGGTAATAGTGGTAGTCCTTTGATCAATAAAAACCGTGAAGCAGTAGGTTTAATTTTTGATGGAAATATAGAGTCATTGCCTGGTAACTTCATTTTTGATGAAGAGTATAACAGAACGGTATCTGTACATGCAGGAGGTATTTATGCAGCATTGAAATATATTTTCAAAGCAGATAGAATTGTTAAAGAAATAGAATAAATATTATTTAATAAATATTATCAATAGTAAAATGGGCGGCTCTATCTAAATGGAGTCGCCTTTTTCATTGTTTACAACAACTTCATGAAAATACAATATCAAAATAACGGCATAACCGTTTTTGAAAGTGCTTTATACCGAACCACATCTACTGTGATCGAACTAAATAATGCAATAATCATTGTAGATCCAAATTGGTTACCTATTGAAATAGATTTTATAGTTGATTTTGTAAATATCAATTATCCTTTACATAGACAATATCTTCTTTTTACACACTCGGACTATGATCACATCATAGGTTATGGTGCATTTCCTAATGCCACAGTGATTGCTTCACAGTATTTTGCAAACAATCCCAAAAAGGAAGAAATCATTCAGCAAATTTTAGATTTTGATCATGAATATTATATCAAAAGGAACTACCCTATCTCCTACCCTAAAGTGGACATTGAGATTACAAAGGATGGCCAAACAGTAAATATTGACGGTATCGAACTTGTTTTTTATGATGCTTTAGGTCATGTATCAGATGGACTTTTTATTGTTATACCAGATAAAAAATGTTGGATAGCAGGGGACTATTTAAGCAATATTGAAATTCCATTTGTTGATCATGATTATGGAGAATATCTAAAAACTATTGGAAAAGCATCTCAAATATTAGCAAATCGCCAAGCATTGGACCTTCTTATTGTTGGTCATGGTGATGTAGCAACCAATAGAACAGAAATCGAACATAGGATTCAACTTAATACAACGTATTTAAATGCTTTAGGAAATAAAGAAGATTTTGATTTTAAAAACTTAATAATGCAATACAGCGATAATCCGAATATGCTCAAAGCTCATGAGAAGAATGTGGGTATGGTAGGCAAGAAAAGATAAAAATGATTTGTTTTCTTTATCTATTCTCCTTTCGTATTAAGTTCGATGATAATTTCTTTTACTTTTTCAAAAGTAAGATTGTAAATCTCAGAGTCACTAAGTTGGGTGCCAAGTACCTTGTTGAAATTGCCCCGTGATAAAAATTTGTATTGAACAAATACACGACCATCCATATTTGTATCCACAAACTTATCTAAATTGAACACCAATATTTTATGCTCTTTGTATTTTGCATCTTTCCAATTATTTAAATCTGACATTAAAACATCTACTAGCCCACCACCGTAATTTACTCCGCCATTTTTAATTTTGTCTGATGTATTATCATCAATGAATAAGGCAGAAATAGTACCTACTATATTGAATTTTGCAAAAACTTCGGGATTATTTAACTCTATTGAATATCGCATATCGAAATAAATTTGATCATCTATAATAATTGCAAAGGCCATATTGGCTTCCTTTATTTTTTGATCATCCAAGCCAAAAACGTTATGAATGGTAATATAATCCTTACCTTTTTCCTTTATGCTCGTGTATGCCATTTCACTAAGTTTTTTGTTTTTATAATCTTCCTGAGATGCATAATATTGTACATTAACCCGCTCTTCAAGTGGAATAGATTTGACACCACATGAGTAAATAAATATAATAAATAATGATAAAGTTAATTTTATAAAATTTTTCATATCATATTAGATGCATTTAAAAGGATTTAAATTTAAGATGCATTTAAATTTGCAAACTTAACTTTATGAATTAAACCAAATATGTTCTGGGAAAGTTCATCCCATCTATAAAACATCTAATTTAATTACAAACACTAAATAATCTATTTTAAAACGGATACCCTATCGCCAAATTGAGCACCATAGATTTGTCTGGTGGCGTATTTGCATAAGGCACTTTTAATGGGAAAGCAAAATCAAATCTCAGCAACAAAATGGTAAAGTCAAGCCTTAGTCCTAAGCCTGCATCCATAGCTAGTTCGTTCAGAAACTTGCTACTAAACTTCGCCCCAGGCTTGAGTGGATCATCATTGCGAAGCCAAACATTTCCAGCATCAGCAAAAATCGCTGTTTCTATAATACTAAATAGTTTTATTCTTAACTCAGTATTTATTTCAAATCGGATATCACCACTTTGATCAGGCAAAAACAAAGCATCTCTGTTGCCCGCATTTGGCGATCTGTAACTACCTGGACCAACTGTTCTACTTCTGAAACCTCTTAAGCTGTTGTTTCCACCTGCAAAAAACTGCTTTACAAATGGGATTTGTTTACTGTTTCCGTAAGGAAGTCCGTAACCAAAAATCATTCTATTGGCCCAATTAATCTTTTTTGAGAATTGTTTGTAGTAACGAATATCCATCTCTGCTTTTACATACTGTGAGAATGGTGAACCCAAAAAGCTGATCGTATCGTTAGTTCGCCAGTCTGCACCTGTAGCTAATCCCAAAATATTGCCTGCGATATCTATCAATCCATTAAAATATAAACCCGTTTGATTGGTATTGCCAAGGAGCTGATTGTAATTATAATTGTACGTTGATCCAATAATAAATTGTCTATCAGTAATACGTGCCAAAGTAGGATTTCGCAATATACTATCTCTGTACAATTGTGTGATATTTATTGGATTGACATAGCTGATGGAGATAGGATTTAGTTGGTGCTCTTTCCGTTTATTTTCCTTCCACGAATATCCATATTGTGCTTTAAAACTATTCAGCGTATATAATGTGTTTCGATTTAATTGTTCATAACCTAGCAACATATTGGTTCTTGGTACAAATTCACCAGGACTTTTGACCTTGATAAATGGAACCATAAATCTAGGAACACTCAAAGACGCTTCTCCACCTATACGATAAGTGTTGGTATTGGCAAAGTTTCCATTTACTTGGAGTTCTATACCTGCAAAAAGATTGATACTGAACTGTTCAGCTGCTCTGAAAGCATTTCGATGTCTCCACCCAATATTGACTTGTGAACCGACAAGGTTATTAGTTTTGGAAGTACCTAATAGTTCGAAACGGTATGCCTTTTTTGGCATTGGTGTAAGATAATAATAGGTATTAAGTCTCAACACATTGCTATCAACCACGGTTTCAAATCTATTTTTAACAAATTTAAACGCACCTAAACTAATCAATCGGCTCAAAGTCGCATTATGGTTCTTTCTACTGTACAAATCTCCTGGTCTAAATTGCATCGCAGACTCAAAGACGATGGGTTTGAAAATCTGTGTGCTGTCAATGATGACAAAACGCTCACCCACTTGTATGGATGTACTATCGACTTCTTGCCTATTATTCGAAAGCTCATAATTGGGATAGATAACTACCGATTTTATTTTGTATGGATGCTTGGCTTCTTCAGGGGTTATATTTTTGATAGTCAGATACATAGCTACTTCATGATTGCCAATGGTGGTATCAGATTCTAAAAGTAAATAATCATCATTGAAAAAATAATATCCTCTGTCTTTTAATATGGTATTGATCCTTGTTCGCTCTGCGATGATGGCATTCAAGTTAAAAGGAGTACCTGCTTTCAATAAAGTAGCTGATTCTGTTGCTCGGATGGCGTCTGCCAGTTCTCCAGAATCTTTGGGAAAGGAAATATCTCTTACTCGATATTCAGGACCTGTTAATATCTCGTATTTTATCGATGCTTTTTTTCCTTTTTTAATGATTTCATTATCCACACGAACTTGAAAAAAGCCACGATTTTCAAGATAATTATCCAAGATCTGACTATTAAGATTTTCATTCACTTGACTCAAAAGCACAGGTGGTTCGCCAAATTTTTTTCTTATCCATTTGCCTATACCTTTTTCACTCCCGAGATTGTGCATCCACAGTTTAAATGGCATCCAAAGAAACTTCCTGTTAGGTCTAGGTACAGGCAAGGTTTTTAGTTCGGCCAGGACATTTTTTTTATCTTTTGGAAGTAATGGTGTTTCTACAATTTCTATTTTTGAGCCTGTGAATAAAGCATCATTTTCAGGGATATTTTTAACTGAACTGCATGCGGATAATATTATTACTAAGCTAACAATCCAATAGAATTTATGATTTTTTGTATTCATCTATTACTTTTATTAATACCTGATGGAGCATTATTAAGAGAATCTGGTGATTCATTTGCAATACGTTCGCGGCTTTTTCTTTCTGCATTTCTATTTGATCTTCTTTCCTTTTTGCGTTGAAAAATCTCTTTAAACTTGTTATATTCCACAGACATCACAAAACCAACACCTGTTTCTACGACGAAACCTTCTACTACGCCTTCATATTCATTCCTCCTGTACGCACGGATCAAATATCGACCATCTTTCGAAAGCATGTATTCTATATTGATGTTTGGCGAAGTACTATTTCCAGCACTAGTCGCTTCATTACCTTGTTGACCACCTTCGAGCGCAATATTTGTACCTATGGAAACATTGAGTCTTTCATCAAATAAACGTTTGGACACACCTACATTAAGATCAGTCCTATTTTCTAAGTTGCCTGACGTGTAGTCTTCTGATGAAACTACATCGAAATCTAGTTCAACACCTTTTACCAGATTGGCCGCTAAATTATTAAGTTGTTGTGACAATATTTTACTCACACTTTGTCTTGCCATAGATTCCGCACTCAGGCCACCAGAAGCGCTAGCAAATGGATTGTCAGCTACAAAACGATTCAAAATAAGCAATGCATACACTTGTTTGCTAAGTTCTGACGGCTCAGCATTCAATTGGTTTAATCGCATTTCTACTTGACCAGATATCTCACTATCTACCCGGACTGAACTTTCTTTTGGGAGCTTAATTTCGAAGGTCAACAGTGGACGAAGCAACGGTCCATCCATATTTAATTGTACTTCAAAAGGTAATCTTTGTCTGTATCTCAAGTCTGTTTTTGCAGCAGCCACTTGATCTTGCACCAGATCTGCCGCACTTGTATTTGCAATATAAATAGCAGTGACATCCATATTTCCATCTGTAGGCTCGCCAGCCCAAGTGATTTTGCTACCTTTCTGAATGACAAACTTTCTTTTGATAAGATTAAATGACATTTCGTAAGCACCTTCATCCAATTCGTACGATCCCGTAAGTGTAATTTTCCCACTTTTATCGATACCACCATTTAGCAAGGCTTCACCTTTCAGCTTTATGAAGTCCCCATTTGCTTCATCAATGACCATCGTCAAGGTGGCTTTTTTGTCCACTTCGATGTTTACAGATACATCCATTCCAAGGATAGACGAAGTATTTAGAGAATCTACATTCTGTAAAAACAGTGAATCATTTACAGGTGCATCTTTATCCACAAAGACTACAATTCCTTCTCGGTCCAAGATACCTTGTTGCTCTTTTGGTAGTACCATGGTCAATTCAGTGTCTTCATTAATCCTTAATGTACCGTCAACTACAGGAGCAACTTCTGTTCCTGATATTCGCAAATTGGTATCAAAAAATAGTTTCCCATAATATAATTTATTATTAATTTGGCTACTGTTAAGGCCTTGGAAGTTCTTTGCTCTTACGTTCAAATCAAATTTATAATTGACATAATTGGTCGTGAGAACCGATCCATTTACGGTAAGTCTATTTTCAGCAGCATCTTTCACAGTAAATCTATTGAACTTGAGTCCTACATTATCTACAGCAATAATTTGTTCGTTATCAATTTTAAATTCATTATTCAACATGGCTATAATCATACTCGCATTATTAAAACCAATACTACCATCAATGTCTGGTGCAATTGGTTTTCCTTGAAGACTTACTTTCCCCTTTATATAACCTTTTCCATTTCTGATTGCCCCAAAACTCAAGCCTTCTACTGTTTTCATTTGAAGTTTTTGAATATCTATGTTGATATCCATTTCACTTTTGTCATTTGGTTTTAAAAAGTATTTCCCCGAAAGGATAGCTTCATTATTTCTACCTTTTAGTGTAACATTTGCGTCAAAAGTATTCTGAATATTATTGTGGACAGTTAAATTTAGATCGCCTATCGTATCTCTATTAATAGTCAGATTTGAAATACCTAAATCAGCATTGATATTTGGCAAAGTGGCGATGTCTTTTATGAGAATATTTCCATTGATAGTGCCATCAGCAATCAAAGAATCTTTTTGTAAAAAACCAGTCAATGTTCCCAATCTAAAATTGTCAAACGCTACCTTTAATGGACTTTTTCCATTTTGAACTATGTTGCTAATTATAAGGTGCTGATCATCTTTACTCAAATCAAAATTTTTGGCTTCTAGGATATTTCCACCAAATCTCACAGAATTATCTTTGCTGATTTCCCATTTATCATAATTGAGCAGCAAACTGTCAGGATTTATAAGTAAGTTATATGTATTGTTTGGTTCGCGGCCAATATTACCTTGTACAATATATCGATCAATATCTGTTTTGTCTCCTATCCTTAAAGCGTATTTTATATTATCAATATCTACTTCAGTATTGAAACGAGTATTGATCAAATTCAAATTCTCTCCATTTTTGATTTCAGCTGCAGTAAGGTTGACTTTAAGCTCTTTGTCCTTTTCCTCTGCTGCAAAAACCAAACTAGAAACCCTGCTAGTTCCATAGATAATACTAGGAGCAGTAGCACTCACATTCCATCCCGAAGGAGCAAAAGCGCCTGACATAATGATGGGAGACAACCTAGTCAAATCAGGTAAAAAAGCCCTGATAGTCGGATGGTCAGAAACACTTCCAGAAAGTTCAAAATCATAATCATCCAAGAGTACACTCGCGCTATCTCTCTCCATCGCATAATAAGGTTCGATCGCATTTAGAAAAATATCACCAAGTTGAGTGAGTTTGTATCGCCCTTTGATCATAGCTTGCGCAAAATCTGTCCTTGCTATGATGGATTGAGCATTATCCTGATATTTTGATTCAAGAATAATACTATCCAATGAGATGCGTCTATCTTTGACAACGATTAAAGAATTAGAAACATACACATTTCCTTGCAACGAATCTATACTTAAAACAGGAAAATCTGCATCAATGTGACCTCGATAAATAATGGCTTCTTTAGTAAGATGAAGTGGTAGGGTTTTAATGCTATCGATCTCGGCAGTCACCATAAAACAAGGATAACTTTTGTTCAAATCGCCTTCACCAATAAATGAAATGTGCATACAAGGATCTTTGATGGCACCACTAGTCTTGATTTGTTGACGATCAATGTTGGCTTTTAAAACCACATCTTTGTAATTGTAATTATTGTATACTGCGCTGTTTACCATTCCGTCTAAGTCAATTTTAGCAGTTTTTGGATCGTATCCTTTTCCATTTAGACTAAACTGAGCTGATAGATTGCCTATGGTCGCTTCTTTTCTAAGTAATTTGCCAAGTTGAAATGAAGAAAGTGAAATTTCAGCATCGTAAATAGCATTTGTAGGTGATTTCAAATCATTGATATTGCCTACTAATGTTGCATTTCCCATAGAAGTACGAATATCTACATCCGCTTTCATGTCACTCATTCCACCCTTTACATTTCCTGACAAAGAAATTGATGTAGGCAGAGTGATGTCCTTTGGAAGATTATTAGGTGGTATAAAAGTTTTGATATCGTTATATGAAGTAGATGCATGTTTGATTTGCAAATCAGCCATAATCTTACTTGTGTCCAAAACATTGGTGATCACACCAGAGATATCCAATCTTGTATTTTCAAATCCTTCAAAAAGGAGTCTTTTAATTTTTAATGCTGCCAAACTACCATCGATATCAGCGTCAAATTTGAACACAGCTTTTTTATTTTTAAAAGCTGGTAATGATGATAAGTTAGGAACAAATGTCAAAATATCTGCAACTTGGATCTGACTATTGTCCAATTTCATATTTACTTGAATGATAGAAAAATCCTTCATTGCTGCTGCCAATGACGGATAAGCTACCTTTAAATTTCGTTTTATTTCTGTGCCGGGAGTCTTAATCACCAATCCATCTAGTGTAGCTCCACTATCTGTGTAAAGCAACCTAGTCTGAAACTGATTTAAGACAAAACCACTTTTTTCTATGGCATTGGTTTTTTGGACATCGGCAGAAATAGTATCACGGTGAAACATAAAATCATTCGCTTCAAAATTTAATTTAGATAGCACTAGATGTCCAAAATCCATACCTTGAGACAATGGCTTTTTGGTATTATCATCAAATACTAGCTTGTTTTCAGTCAACTTTATTTGATCAACAGCTACTTTCCACGGTAGATATTTATGTACAATATCTACACCTTTTGCATCTGTGAGTTGCACTATGTCTGAATCTGACTTGCTATTCAGTGCTACAGTAGCATTTAATACTTCAACATTAATTTTTTCTATTTGAATCAAACTGTTTTTAAGATTTATATCCCTTGGGTAGATGTCAGCATTTTTCATGGTGAATCTAGTATCTAGTCCCGATATCTCATTTTGGTAGGATAAATCAATGTTTTTAAGTGATGTGTGATTGTTTGATAATCGAAGGAATTTTTCAGTAGCGTTTTTAGATTCGTCATCTTTGATGATTAGATCCAAAGGTTTTGTTTGGCTTATTTTCCCCTTTAGTCCATCAATATTTATGTTGGGAATATCGAATACTAAATTAGTTGGGTCGAATATAGACATTTTAATATTCCCACTACTTAAAAATATGTCCACGTCGTTTCCTGTCACCACATCTTTATAAACAAACTTGGTGTTTTTGATAATCAATTTATCAAGAGAGAATGCCATGGGAGTAGTATCTTTTTCAACAATTTTGGCATCTTTGGAAGCAAAAGCATCTATGATAAACTGAAAATTAAACAAAGTATCTATGGCATTTCTTTTTACTTTCGCTGTGACACCTTGTAATTGTATTTCGTTCATATTGAGCTCATTATAAAGCAAACAATACATATCCACATCAACTTTTATAATATCGCCATAAATCAATGTGTCTTTTGTCAAGTCTTGTACGTAAATACCTTCAAGGACAATAGTTTTAGGAAAATCTATCGAAAGACCTTGTAGTTCTACTTTGGTATTTAGCTTCTTATTTAGAAAAGCTACGATTTCTGTCCGAGCTATATTCTGTACATATTCTGTTTGGATAGCTAATAAAATCAACAATAGCAAAGCTAATAAAATAGCCAAAAACCATCCTAATACTCGGAATATTTTGCGATACTTAAAGTGATTACTTACAATCTTTTCATTTGAGGGCATAAAACTATTTGCCTAAAAGTGGATTAATCTAGGTTACTACGGACGGGATTTGAAAATATGCCTATATAAAGAGTAAATTATAACGCTATTAAAGAATAAATTGTTTTATTTGTTAAGCAATGATCAGATTAGTTACGTAGTCTTTTTTTGCAATTCTTTGATGATTTTTCTGCCGCGACTCACAATACCTGCTGATCCAAATTCCAGCTGATCTTCGATCGCAAGTATCAACTCATCTTTTAGTTCAGGTATATCTTTGCAAATATTGGCACAAACGGTCATACTAAATGCTCTGCTCGCAATTGGAATCTTGGGATCAACGATGTAATTAAAACAAATTTCGAAAATTTCACCTTGATAAACTTCAGGAATTTTCATGTATTGCCAAGTTCGAACTGTGTTCCTTATGATGGCATCATGTTTTGGATGGGCTAAGTTTTTTATCATCTCAGGAAGGTAAGGAATAATAAGCTCAGGATATTTCTCACCAAGACCTCCCACTGGCCAAGCTGCTCTCTGGCAAATCCTAAGATCAGCATCGAAAAAACAAGCCATTAAATCATCAATAAGCGCAGGGTTTTTAGCAATCGCATCAAGAATTTGATTGGTGATCGTACGAGAATGTCCAGTTTGAAGTATGGTATGAATTGACATGATTTATGGTAACGAAAATTACTAGCCAAAAATATGAAAATGAAATCAATTATTCAAATTTATCAATACTTATCCAAAATCCCCTTTTCCATTGGACTGTTTCCTTCTTTCATCCATAATGGCATTGGCCCGTCCATCAAAAAATGATTAAAAAACTGTTCCAATCTGATATTAAAATCAAGTCGATTCTGCCATTTAACAGGCCAATGTGGCTCCCCATTATAATTAAGCAACCAAGTCGGCTTTCCTAGACGTCGCAATGCCATAAAATATTCTATTCCTTGTTCCCAAGGTACAGCACCGTCTTCGTCGTTATGCATGATTAGGACAGGCGTTGTGACTTTATCCATATTATAGATAGGAGAATTTTTATGGTAAATGGAAGCATCTTCCCACAGTGATTTACCTAATCTAGATTGTCCGCGCTCATATTGAAAAATCCGACTCATACCCGATCCCCATCTCACACCGCCATAAGCACTCACCATATTAACCACTGGAGCACCTGATTCTGCACATTTATATCTTCCAGTCTTGGTTAGCAAATAAGCTATTTGATATCCGCCCCAACTATGACCTTGGAGCGCCATTCTTGTGCTATCAATGTATCCTTGTTTTAACAAAGCATCTACGCCAGAATTTACCGCATTATAACAATCTTCACCTGGTTGGCTTGTGGTATATGAAATATCAGGATTAAAAATCACATATCCTTGGTTGGTGTAATAACTATAATTTATGGTAGATCGATGTGCTTCTGGTGATCTATGCTTATGAAAGTCATCAGAACTTCGTTCATAAAAATTTACGATGAGTGGATATTGTTTGTTTTTGTCAAACGATGGTGGAAAAAATAACATACCATGAACTTCCTTGCCATTATAATCATTCCACTTATACAATTGATTACTTCCCCAAGCATAGCTATGTTGTTGTGGGTTTGCATCAGATATTTTAATTACTTTTTGGAATGTTGTGTCTGTGAGTAATAAATCAGGAAAAATCTGGAAATTTTGTTTCGTAAAGATAAGATTGGGAGATTTTTTAGCCTTCGTTAAGTTCATATTTAGTGCGAAATCACCTGAAAGTAAGTTCGTCATTTTTCCAGTACGCATATCAAGACTCATATAAGACTCACCTTTGTCCAAACCATCAAAGACGTGCAGCATCATGAGACTATTTGGGTCAATATATTCAATTTCAGGGTCCAAAGAGATATATCTATGTGTTACTTTTTGATTTCTGCCATCTGTAATAGCAATATTTGATAATGGATCTACAGGAGAAATTTTCCATATGTCATATTTATCATAAATCAAAATGGCAGAATCATCCTTTAGCCAGCCTGCTACGCCTACTCCATTTGGTAATTGTGGCGTATCATTTTCTTCATCATAAAAGGCGGTCAAGGTTTTGTCACCCAAAAAACCCGTTTTTTGGTTTGCGACATCATAATACTTCCATAATGAGTCTGGTTTATTATACCAATATACATACTTTTCAGTGGCTGAAAAACTAGGATAATCAGATTGTCCTTCTGCAATTAATGTAGATTTACCTTGTTGCATATCATATAAATAAATATCCTTTTTTGCTTCTCCAAGCCATGTTATTGACTTTTGGTAAGGTTTGGTCTTTGTCAATAAAGCGTATTTCCCATCACCTTTGAGTGATAGCTTACTTCTTTCAATTTCCTGATCTTCTACTTGTCTTGTTACTTTAGTTCCTATATCATAAACAGCTAAATATGAACGTTTTTTGTCATCATCTAATGTTGTCTCAAGTTGAGTATAGAGCAAAGGATTATCGTGATGCCAAATCTCTACATTCACTATTTCATCTTCAAGTCGCATAGTATCCTTAACTAATGCCGGTGGCGTCATTCCAAAATAAAGTCGTTTTCCAGATTCTGAAAAATACGGTTTTTTATCACTACTTACTGTCCAGTAAGGAACTGAAAAAGAATTGGTTTCCTTTATTATCTCGACAGCATTTGAATCAGATTTTTGAAACAAATACAAAGAAAATGGCTTTTTAGTTAATGTAGACTTTTCTAATAGACCTAGGAAAGCTAGTTTTTCACCTTTTTTGTCCCAAGAGAATTGTGCAACTTCGTTAAAAGATTTGCCAATAATCTGTGTCTGTCTAGCCTGTACATCAAAAATACCCACTTGGTAAGAAGCAATACTATCGCCCGTACATTGACTATAACTTAAAAAGCCATTGGGATTCGCCCATAAATAATCTTTTACATTCAAAATAGTATCTTCCACACCTGATACTAACGATCTAATGATTAGTGTTTTATCTTTACAAATAGGTGTTTTTGTTTTTTCTGTTTTTGTAGTATCTTTTACTTCCTTTTTAGGTTCTAGTAGATAAGCAAGACTTCCGCTAAACTCAGATGGCATTGTAAATGACGAGACCCTTTCTATGATGTTTCGCTTTCCAGATCGCACATTAAATATCGACAAACTATCTAACGGAAGCTTATCTTTTGGTGTCTTCTTTCTTTTCAACATTCTTAGACTATCAGTATTCAATCCATGTGTAAAAACCACAAAATCACCAGAAATGTCTACATCTACTTGATTCAGCCTATCAAAAGTTTTGACCGTATCTTTAAGTTTATCGTAAATGCATAATGTTTTATCACCCAGTTCCTTTTCAAGTGTATAAATGACAGTTTCTGCCTTTTCTGAAAGTTTTACTTTCGTTATTTTTCGCCATTCATTGTAGACTGCGGGCGTCATTTTTGCTTGGTTTTGTGCTTGTAAAACACATAGATTAATTGATAGTAAAGTAAAAATAAAAGCAAATTTATTAAACAATAAAGCGTGCATATTCTTTTTTATCATAATATTGCGTTGTTTTGTATAAAGTGATATTGACACTCTTTCGTTAAATATTAGTTGGTGTCAATGATTTCAAAACGTAAAAATATAAAAATAACCGAAATAAAGGAATATGATTAATATAGGATTGATAGCACACGATGGGAAAAAGCCCGAAATGGTTTCTTTTGTTGTTTCCAACAAAGCTTTTTTGTCCAAAACGAAGATATTTGCGACAGGTACTACAGGCGGTCACATTGCTAAGGAAGGCTTTGACGTCGAGTGTCTACTTTCAGGTCCAAAAGGTGGTGATGCACAAATAGCTGCATTGCTTGCCACGGGTTTGATTGATGTAGTAATATTCTTTAGAGATCCTTTAGACAAACATCCACACGAGCCTGATGTACAGATGCTTATGAGACTTTGTGATGTTCATAACATTCCACTTGCTACAAATCCAAAAACGGCACACTATATCCTAAAAGGTATTGAAGTGGAAATGACACGAGAAGCAAAAATCAGAAAGGCAGGAGGACATCTTTAAACGACAATGTCTAATTTAGCAGTATGAAAACCGAAGAATTCAGAGCAATATCTGATACGATACCACATGAACCCGGTGTGTATCGGTTTCTTGACCACGATGGTACTATTTTGTATGTAGGTAAAGCAAAAAGTCTTAAAAACAGGCTAAATTCTTATTTTGGTGACAAAAAGCATGCGCAATTTAAGACAGTATTGCTTACAAGAAATGCTGCAAGGATTGAATTTACAGTAGTAGAAACAGAACATGACGCGTTATTACTCGAAAATTCACTAATTAAAAAATTTCAACCTAGATATAATGTAAGTCTAAAAGATGGCAAGTCATACACCTATATTTGTATCAAAAATGAACGATTCCCTAGGGTGTTTTTTACTCGAAGGGTAATCCGAGATGGTTCTCAATATTTTGGACCATACACATCAAAGTATAGGGTTAATATTCTGTTGGAGATCATTAAAAAACTATTTACACTCCGTACTTGCACACTAAATTTATCCGAGGAAAATATCAATAAAGGAAAATTTAAAGTTTGCCTAGAGTACCATATCAAAAATTGTCAAGGTCCCTGTGAAGCTTTGGAGTCTGAAGATTCATACAATTATAAGATTGAACAAGTCAAAAACATCTTGAAGGGAAATCTTGGTGGTGTAAAAAAATACATCACCGATCAAATGAAATCACATGCTGAAAACTTAGAATTTGAAAAAGCACAAGTTTTAAAGGATAAGCTATTTGCATTTGAAGACTATCAGTCAACTTCTACCGTCGTGAGCACCACTATAAAAGATATTGATGTATTTGCTTTAAAAAAGGAAGAGCAAATGGCATATGTCAACTACCTTAAAATTATAAATGGAGCTTTGGTCAATACAGACATCAGTGAAATGGTCATGAATCTCGATGATGAGATCGAAGATTTATTATCTTTTGTCGTCCCTACTATTCGCGAAAAATTTAATAGTATAGCTCCAGAAGTTATTGTGCCTGTGGAGATTATAGTGCCTGATGAAAAAGTGATGGTAACTGTTCCTCAACGTGGGGATAAAAAGAAACTCTTAGAACTAGCTGAAAAGAATATCGATTATTACATCTTGCAAAAACGTCGTGATGATGTAAGCCATCAGAAAAAAATATCATCATCGGAGCGCATTCTTACTACGCTCAAAAAAGACTTGCAGATGGATGTAATGCCATTGCATATCGAATGTTTTGATAATTCTAATATACAAGGTAGCAATCCTGTATCAAGTTGTGTTGTATTCAAAAATGCTAAGCCAAGTAATAAAGATTATCGACATTTCAAGGTAAAAACAGTAGTAGGACCTGATGATTTTGCATCTATGGAAGAAGTTGTTTATCGAAGGTATAAACGAATGTTGGACGAAAATAGCAGTTTGCCGCAATTGATTATAATTGATGGAGGTAAAGGTCAACTAAGTTCTGCGGTGAAAAGCTTGGAGTCTTTGGGTATTCTTGATAAGGTAACGGTGATAGGTATTGCTAAAAAATTGGAAGAGATATTTTTTCCAGGCGACTCTCTCCCACTCTATATTAATAAAAAGTCTGAATCGCTTAAACTCATTCAACAAGCTAGAAATGAAGCACATAGGTTTGCTATTTCATTTCATAGAGACTTAAGGTCTAAAAATTTCTTAGGAACTCAGCTTACAAATATACCAGGTATTGGAAAGATAACAGCAGAGAAATTGCTCAAAAACTTCGGTTCTATCACAAGACTCAAAGAAACACCCACTGAAGAAATTGAAAAAGTCATAGGTAAGGCTAACACTAAAAAAGTATTGGATTATCTCGAAGAATAATACTAATGCTCGACAGTCAAAGTTGACAGACATTCAGGTATTGTTTGAAATACTTATGTAAAAGTCTCTTATCTTTGAGTCCATTCCGAAAAGATAAATCTTATGATAATCAACCGTTTTCACCCTTATCCCTAAAGGGAAACATTTGATTATCAATTCAGTAGGAAATATTTATTTCTCATCTTTAACATCAAATACTTTTCGAGACTACGCAATCTTTTAATTTATCGGTCTGCTTACTTTATATGCAATTTCCTACCCAAGCGCAACATCAAGCATCATCATCACCACAAAACCACCTATAAATCCGAGCGTAGCAATGTCCGTATGTTTGTCTTGTTGGGTCTCAGGAATCACTTCTTCTACGACCACAAAAATCATAGCTCCAGCAGCAAAGGCTAAAGCATATGGCAATATTGGTGTAAAAAAATTAACTGCCAAAGCGCCAACTACACCAGCAACAGGCTCTACCAATGCAGAAGACTGTCCATAAAGAAAACTCTTTCGAGAACTCATACCCATTCTTTTTAAAGGCATGGCAACTGCAATACCTTCAGGAAAATTTTGGATACCAATACCAATAGCAAGCACAACAGCTCCAGCAATAGAAGCTTCAGGAATACCCGCTGCTACACCACCAAATAAAACACCTACTGCTAATCCTTCAGGAATATTATGCAATGTAATAGCCAAAACTAATAAGGTAGTGCGCTGCCACGGCGTTTTTTTACCTTCTGACTCTTTGAAATTAATATGTAGGTGTGGAAGTACTTTATCCAACCCAAATATAAAAAAAGCACCCAAAATGAAGCCGATAGACACAGGAATCACCTTTTGGAAGCCATCACCACCTGTCATTTCAATAGCTGGTGCTAACAAACTCCAAAAACTAGCTGCCACCATGACACCACCTGTAAAACCCAACATACCATCTAAAGCTGCTCTATTCATGGTTTTGAATAGAAAAACGGTAGATGCACCTAGCGCAGTGAGTGCCCATGTAAATACCGTGGCATAAAAAGCTGCCAAAATCGGGGAAATTCCCTCAAAATACTGAATAATCTGCTCAAACATAGCATTGATTTTTTAAAGTTAAAATAGGCAATTAAATATATGGTAAATGTTTGTCCACTTTGTATAAATACCCATTTATCAATGTATTAATACTGTAATAATAAATAAACAATGTAAGTGAAACACTCAAACAATTTAAATTTCCTACTAAAATAACCACAAAATTAAAAGATAGTTTTAATATATACAAATAATATTTTTAGACTAATCTAAAAATATAAGAATCGGAATTAATTTAACTAAAAATCAGCAACTATAATAATCACCAACTATCTCAAATAATTCGATTATTCTTGCTACCTTTGCGCGAATTTTTTAAAATCTAACATCATACAATAATTATATATGGGTCTTCAGTGTGGAATCGTAGGTCTTCCGAATGTGGGAAAATCCACTTTATTTAATGCATTAACTTCTGCAAAAGCGCTTGCCGCCAACTATCCATTTGCTACCAAAGAACCAAATCTAGGAATGATAGTAGTTCCTGATGAACGTCTAGATAAATTGGAAGAATTAGTAGTGCCACAGAAAGTATTACCTACAAGTGTTGAAATTCTAGATATTGCAGGACTAATAAAAGGAGCGAGTAAAGGTGAAGGATTGGGAAATCAATTTCTTGCAAATATTAGAGAAGTAGATGCCATCGTCCATGTAGTAAGATGTTTTGAAGACGACAATATTCTGCACGTAGACGGCAGCGTCGATCCAGTTAGAGATAAAGAAATCATAGACTTAGAGTTGATTTTCAAGGATATCGAGACTTTGGAGAAAAGAATAGAAAAACTAAGGAAAACTGCAAAGTCTGGTAGTAAA
The DNA here is from genome assembly GCA_035299145.1 of Saprospiraceae bacterium. Taxonomy (GTDB): domain Bacteria; phylum Bacteroidota; class Bacteroidia; order Chitinophagales; family Saprospiraceae; genus OLB9. Next base: position 81,082 of record DATGWZ010000009.1, on the reverse strand, counting down.
GATGATGCAATAGCCGCTGAGTGGGCAGAAAAATTGCTTAAACATCTTGAGTCTGAAAAACCGGCTAGAAGTTTTGAGGTGGATGATGCCTATCAAGACTTGTTTAAAGACATGTACTTATTGACATCAAAACCTGTTCTTTATGTATGCAATGTCGATGAAGCTTCAGTAGCAAGTGGTAATAATCACACAGCTAGATTTATTGAATCTGTTAAAGCGGAGAATGCAGAGATACTTTTTATTTGTGCAGGTATAGAAGCTGAAATAGCAGAATTGGAAAGCAAAGAAGAAAGAATGGAATTTATTGAAGCGATGGGTCTTGACGAACCAGGTGTCAATAAAATCATCAGAGCTGCCTATAGATTACTTAACCTTTACACTTACTTTACTGCAGGAGTGAAAGAAGTACGTGCATGGACGATTAAAAAAGGATGGAAAGCACCACAAGCGGCAGGCGTCATTCACACAGATTTCGAAAAAGGTTTTATTAGAGCTGAAGTAATCAAATACGCTGATTTTGTCAAATATGGTTCAGAAGTAGCTGTCAAAGAAGCAGGTAAAATGGGTGTAGAAGGCAAAGAATACGTCGTAGAAGATGGTGACATCATGCACTTTAGATTTAATGTATAATTTGGAATGAAGCTTATGTAAGCTCATTTATTTAGATAAAATATCTCATAACGTTATAGGTATTTTAAGTTTTATCACAATATAAGTAAGTAAAAAATGGAAGCAAAAGTTAAGACAGAAATCAAATATTTCGTTTTTTACAAACCTTATAATGTTTTAAATCAATTTACTAAGGAACGTCCTGAACATGTAACACTAGCAGATTTTCTGAAGGTAGACAAGGATGTCTATCCATTAGGAAGACTTGATAAAGACTCTGAAGGTCTTTTGATTTTGACCAATGATAGATCGCTTAATTCACTTTTGCTTTCTCCGTCACAACACCACAAAAGGTCATATTTTGTGCAATTAGACAATGAACTTACCGATCAAGCCATTGCAAAGATTAGTAAAGGTGTCGAGATAAAATTAGAAACTGGCGATTACAAAACTCGGTCATGCACTGTTAAGAAGTTGCAAAAACCACCTTTGCTTCCTGAAAGAAATCCACCAATCCGAGTGAGACAAAATATTCCGACTTCATGGGCACTCATCGAACTTACGGAAGGCAAAAATAGACAAGTACGTAAGATGTTTGCTTCGGTAGGATTTCCTGTACTGAGATTGGTAAGGGTACAAATTGAAGACCTAAAATTGGGTAAACTTGAACCAGGTAAATATTACGAGATAAAGGCTGATGAATTATTCAAATTGATCAAAATCGATCCATCTGCCCTAACAAAACCAAAACCAGCAGGGAAAAGGATTTACGGACCTTCCAAGTCTACAAAACCTACTGACAAACCAACAACACCAAAAGATAGTAAAAAAGCAACCACAAAATCTTTTGACAAACCATCATCTGTAAAAGCTAAAGATTCTCAAAAGTCTAGTAGCAAATCTTTTGACAAACCAAAATTTGCGTATAAAGCTAGTCCAAAAGCAAAAGAATCAGAAAAATCTACTGACAAACGTGAATTTGACGGACCTAAAAAAGAAACTAAATCTTACAAACCAAAAAGTTCCGCTCCTAAAGCAAAACCTTTCAACAAAAAGGAAGCAGATAAAAACAAAAAATCTTACTTCAAAAGATAAAGTACCTATTCGCTCCCCTATTTTAGCGTAATACTGAGAACTTTTCAGTAAGCTGACCTTGCTTGTTTGTCATTCGCAAGTAATAAATTCCGGAAGGCAAGGTATTTACATTAATGGCCTTATTTCTAAAGCTTTGGTTCGATTTTTTGATTACTATTTGGCCTACATTATTATATACTTCAATGTCAGTATCCATCATTTCCACATCAGATTCGATGGAAATTGCATCTACAGTTGGATTTGGATAAATAGACACTTTAGCTATCATATTATCTTGCGTACTACTTGGCGCGGTGTCAAATAAAGGTGTTGACCATAAACCTCGACCATAGGTAGCAGCATACAACTTAGATTCTGCATAATTAATTTCCAATTCATTAATGATGACATTAGGTAAATTTGTCACAAATGGTTCCCATGACGAAAGTGTATTGTCAATATAAAATACGCCATAATTCATCCCTATATACAATCCTTCTTTCTCACCTTCTTGCCAAACCAAAGCATTTGCTGCAAAATTTGGCAAGTTCTTTCTGTAAGATGTCCATGTGTTGCCACCGTCATTTGAAATGTACACTTTTTGAGTATTGGTGGTAACTATAGCTATTTTATCAGGATTATTGGGATGGATGGCGATATCATTGATATTACCAGAAAAACCTGATAATTGCTTCCATGTTCCTTCTCCAGTTACGGTTTTATATAATGAGTTGCCATGAGCTGCATACATAACTGTTGGATTAGAAAGAGAAATTTTTAAATGGTCCAATTTACTTGGAAATTCCTGAGATATCTGATCCCAACTCGAACCATCATTATCTGTTCTAAATACTGCTTCATAACCTACATATATCGTATTGGGTGCAATCGGATCCTTTTCAAAAGGTGTAACCCAGTTGCCTGATTCCGATCCAGGCTGTTGAATATAGTCTACTCCACCAAAAAGATTTTTCTTGTACAAACTTCCAAATTGTGATGTACCGTACAAGATATTATTGTCAATGCCGTCCACAAATGTTTCCATACCATCTGCCCCAAGCCAATCTGTCCAACCCGTGGATGGTGAATACCATGAGGTACCATTATCTTGTGAGCCTCCAGAAACAACTACAGGATTTGTTTGAGATAAACCAATTCTATAAAAATGCCTTATCCCCATTCCTGTAGTAAGGTCTTCATAAAATTCAGGAGACACTTCTTGTGTATTTTCTGCTTTATAAATTCCACCATCTGAAACCACAAATAACTTATCATTATAAAAGCCCATCGCATTGATATCAGCATGACAATATCCTATAAATTTGTTTTCTGCACTATTAGGTATCCAGTCTGATGTACATTCAAAATTAACACCACCATCTCTAGAAACCCATGATAAAATACCTCCAATATGAACTTCATCTGCATTAAATGGATTTACTGCAATATCCATATTTCTGGGAGCTTGGCCCCTATCGTCATCTGCAAAAGTGCTATAACCAAAGTAGTTTTTGCCATCATGATTTAGTTTAATAAAATCTTCGCCACCATTTTCAGATCTATAAAATCCACCAAATATTCCCCCAGCAGCTTCTAAGACATAAACTATATCAGGGTTGTCTGATGATACGCCTATTGCTTTGGGCCCTGTACCCATAGCTCCACTTTCGATTTTTTGTTTTTGAAGGGTTACATTAATGGGTGTGTTATTTTGCTCCATTAATTCATTGATTAATATTTCTCCCAAATCTCTAGTTACCATGACTGCTGAAATCGTGATCCTTTCATCGCCTACTCCCATGACTGTGGCCTCTCCAGACGTATTATTAACGATGATGACGCCTATCGCTCCAGCATTTTGAGCATTTAATACTTTTGTAGCAAATGTACATGTACCTCTTCTGATGACTACAATTTTGCCAGCTAGTTGATCTGCATTGAAAGCTTCACTGCAGCCATTTGAAGTTGTACCATCAACATCATCCAAATATAATGCTAAATCTCCACTAAGACTTTCAGGAAATGTGGGTACAGGTACTTTTCCAGCATTAAAGTTATTATCCACAGCTTCATAAACGCCTTGTAGACTTGAAGGTGTATTGATGGTTAATAATTTAGGACTACCTTCACCATTCGTTTTTTGCTCAAAACTAATGCCACCATCCGTTGACTTGAAAAAATTATTTCCTACAGCATACATGGTGTTTAAGTCTCCTGGTTTGAACTCTATATCATAACCTGTATCATCACTAATGACTTCTGTCCAATTCACACCTCCATCTTGACTTCTGAATACACCAGCATTTTGACCACAAGCAAACATAATGTTTGAATCCTCTGGGTGTAATAAAATTTTACGGATACTAGAACTACCAGCTGAAGTCAATTTTGTCCAAGTTGCCCCAGCATCTACGGACTTATATATTCTTCCTTGGGTTGACCCAAAATAATAAGTTGTAGGCTCATTTTGGTCAATTACCACAGAGTTTACATACATATTTGAAAAATAATCCAATAGCGGCGTCCATGTTTTTCCACCATCTAAACTTTTCCATACACCTCCAGATTCAGCACCTGCGATCATATGGTTTTCATCGCTTTCATCAATAGAAAAGCCTGTAAGCCTTCCCACACCAGGATTCCAACTTGTACTTGCAAACCAAGAAGTAGGTCCCATTTCTTCCCAAAAGTCATTGTTGTTTCTAAATTTATTTGCCTTTTCATTGATGGAAGCATTCAGCTTTTCCCATTCTCTGATATACTCTTCTTCTGGTTTTAAATAACCGCTATCATCCATCATTCTAAGTGCTTTATATTCCCAGCGTTTATATTGTTTGTACCCAGATCCGCGCCCCTTATCTTTTCCTTCAAAAAATGATTCAGCACTTTTCTGTATATCTTTTACAGCATAATTACCAGCATCAATCATCTTTAGATACTCTTGGCTGCTGAGTGAGTTGGGTAATAAAAATATTACTAAAATAAGCACTACATAGGATGCACAAACTTTCATCTGGAAATTTTAAAAATTTAAAATATTACTTTGTATGTCAAAAAGTTATTTAAAAAATCAAAACTAAAATTTAAAATCAAATTACAAGGAACTAAAGTGTACATTTTTTTAAATAGGTCATCTGTAAGACATATTATACATGCAGTTTATTACTATTTTACAAACTGATAGAATTTTACACTTTCATATCTATGAGATTATAAAAATCTTGTAACTTTGGGTTTTAAGATAAAATAACAGCCATGTTTAAACAAAATTTTGGATTGCGAGTATTGCCTTATATCTTGATTTTATTATTTATGAAATCCGATATCATTGGTCAAACTACTTTGACCGGCAATTTTATGCACAACGGCGTGAATCGCAATTACAGACTTAGACTTCCAAAAGACCATACTACTGATGAAAAAATTCCACTCGTATTTAATATGCATGGTTTTACATCAAATGCGATCCAACAAGAATTATATTCTGGCATGAACGCTGTAGCTGATGTTGAAAGATTTGCTGTTTGTTACCCAAATGGTGTAGGTAATGCTTGGAATGTTGGATGGGCTTTCGGAAGTACTGCAGATGATGTCGGTTTTATAAGTCTTTTAATAGATGACTTAATAAGTAAATACGGGTTTAATAAAAACAAAGTGTATGCTTGTGGCATGTCAAATGGTGGATTTATGAGTTATAAACTTGCTTGCGAATTAAGCAACAAAATAGCTGCTATCGCTTCTGTGACGGGAAGTATGGTACCCGGAGCACCTGCACAATGCAACCCTGACAACTTAGTACCTATCATGGAAATCCATGGAACAGCTGACAATACTGTTAATTACAATGGTACTCCTTTTGTCTCTACGGCTATTCCAGAAATATTAAAATTCTGGCAAGATAAAAATGAATGTGACGTGGCACCACAAATAGAAATGATACCAAACAGCAATACTACTGACAATACAACCACAGAAAAACATACTTATATCAATTGCAAAAACAATAAGGAAGTGGTGCATTATAAAGTCATAGGTGGTGGACATACATGGCCTGGAGCGAGCATTTCTACAGGTGCTACCAGTCAAGATTTTAATGCCAGTGCCACTATATGGGAGTTTTTTAATAGGTACTCTCTTGAAAACACTTCAAATGTGGTTGATACCGATACTAACCCAAGGACCGTAATACAAAATAACCCTGCTTCAGATTATGTAAATATCCGCCATTTGTCTGATAACCAAAATATGAAAATGTATAATTTACAAGGTCAATTGTCTCTTCAAACCCAACTGAATTTTGGTGAAAACATAATTCAAATTGGACATTTAGAAAGCGGTATGTATTTTGTAAAAGTAGAAAACCAACCAACATTAAAATTTATAAAAATCTAATATCTTTATGCAAGAATATGCTCAAATCTTAAACTACGCTATTCCTTTTTTTATCGTCTTGATAGCTATAGAATATGGCGCGAGCTGCTTTATGCACTTGAAGGTTAATAGATTATTCGATACTATATCAAGTCTTAGCTCAGGAGTCACCAATGTATTAAAGGATATTTTGGGTCTAAGTATCGCTATTATCAGTTATAAATGGATGGCCGAACACTTAGCCGTATTTTCTATAAATACATCATGGATATTATATGTATTAGCGTTTATTGGGTTGGATTTTGCAGGATATTGGTCACACAGATTTTCACATGAAATCAATTTGTTTTGGAATAGACATATCATCCACCACAGTAGCGAAGAGTATAACCTTGCATGTGCATTGAGACAATCTGTGTCTGAAATATTTGCAGTCTTTACTATCTTATTTCTTCCTATGGCAATCCTTGGAGTACCTACTAGTGTTGTAGCTGTAGTAGCACCGTTACATCTTTTTGCACAGTTTTGGTATCATACGCGTCTGATAGATAAAATGGGGATTTTAGAGTATATCTTAGTTACGCCTTCACACCATAGGGTCCACCATGCCATCAATCCAATCTACATGGACAAAAATTATAGTCAGATATTTATTATTTGGGATAAGCTTTTCGGTACTTTTCAACCTGAATTAAAAGAAGAAGTGGCTGTTTTCGGTGTAAGCAAACCAGTGAAAACATGGAATCCATGGTTAATAAATTTTCAGCATTTGTGGCAACTATATAAAGACGCTTGGCGAACCAACTCATGGTATGACAAACTACGTATTTGGGTGATGCCCACAGGGTGGCGACCTGCCGATGTGGCTGCTAAATACCCAATCCAATACACAACTGATATCCACCATAGACCTAAATATGATACTTCTGCTTCAATGTTTATGAATGTTTGGATGGTTTTACAGTTTATCATTTCTCTGGTTTTGATGATGTATCTATTTAATAATATTGGAGAATTTGCCTACAGTAGTATTTTACTTTATGGTATTTTTATATTTGTTACTATCTTTTCATTTACAAGTTTGATGGATGGTAGTTGGATGTCTATTCCTGCTGAAGTCATAAAAACTATTTTCGGATTTTTCTTGATTTGGAAACACGATATGACTTGGTTCGGCATAGACGAAGTGCTACCTTATGGGACTATAAATGTGATGACCTATTTAATAATATCAATGATTCTCGCTTGTTATTTTTATTATTTAGATCGACCTGTCGTAAGAGAATATCGTGATTTTGCACAATAAGGATTTGACCGAACTTACTATTATTGAATCTTGGTCTATTAGTTTGATACTTTTAGTCTAATTTACGTCAGATTAGATGTAGATTTTTCATATCATTGCCAAAAATATAAAATATGCTTTTAGATGTCATTGTTGCCATAGTTGTTACACTTGGATTTTATTTGGGTTATAGCCGTGGATTGATAAAAACAGTTTTTGACACGCTATCACTGATCATAGGTGTAGTAGCTGCATTAAAACTGTCACCAATCGTAATAAATATAATTGGGGGAATCATAAAAATGTCTCCAGCCATTACTTTTTTATTAGGCATTGTCCTTACGTTCATCGGTGTGATGGCTTTGATCAGATTTGTAGGCAAAAAACTAGAAGACCTTCTTTCTGCTGTAAATATCAACTTTGTCAATAAACTTGCAGGTGGTGCACTGCAGGCTATATTTTTTGCATATTTAATGAGCCTCTTCCTTTGGTTGTTAAGTAGTATTCAAGTATTAAGTCCTGAAACCAAAGCGGCGTCCATAACTTATTCAGCCTTAGAGCCTTTGCCAGAAAAAGGTAAAAAGGTTTTCACATCTTTAAAACCTGTATTTCAAGGATTTTGGGATAAGACCTTGGAAGCTATGGATAGTATAAAAGGAACAAAAAGTGATGAAACCGAAGTAAATCCAAAACAATAGCTTCAATATTCCGTTTCGTGGTGACTAAAAAATCAAATATTGAAGTTTATCACAAGATACGGTACGGAAAGTCAGGTGTACGATATAAAACCAGTACTACATTCTTCTGATTACATTGACTGGAAATCTAGCGGCAAGGCATCCGTTTTTATCCAAAAAATATCTGATGGATTCAAATCAACCTTTGACCCAGCTTTTCAAAGAGATGAGCATGTTAAATTCGATTTAAGAGGTACTTCTGGTGCTTTAGTATTTCACACTTTACCTGATAATTTAGAACTTGAAGACCTTTTTTTCTTACAAGTGTTGGTTTTTGAAAAACTCAAAGAACTAGGTTATATATTAAATCTAGCGGAGATAAAAAGTCATAACGAATACATCGCAAGTCATATTCTTTATATGAAACCTTCTGTCAAACTACCTAGACGAGAAGGAAAAGTTGAACAGCTTTTTGGTAATGTACACATAGAAATTAAAGCGGACGACGAAGAGTTGGATTTTTTCAAAATAATAGTGCACAGATACAGTGACAGCAATTATCATGAGGGCCATGCGTTCTCAAGCTTTATTGAGTATTTGTTTGGATTATCTATTTAGATGGTAAATGTAAATTCCCTTTCTAAAAAATTAATACAGTCATGATCTGAACAAGATTTTAATTTTAATAAAAAGCTTGTTCCATCTGCATAACTAGATAAATTAATGGTTTTATAATATTCAAAATACTTTTCATGGGTATTATTGACCCAAGATATTATTTTCTCTTCAGGTTTATCTGCAGGAGTCAAGGTCACTTCTAGTTTATGCTGGGATACAGTAGCACTAAAATTGACAGATATAATGATATTACTTGGCTCATCTACCTTTTTATCTGGCACAGGACTTATCAAATCTATAATTACTGTGTTACCTTCATCAGAATGGTCATGATGATCTCCACAAGAAGAAAAAACACTTACCATTATAAGCAAACACAATGACCATAGGGATTTTGAAATGATACTTGACATAAAGAAAAAGTTAAATTTACCAAAAAATACACATTGTTAAACAGCATAAACATAACGCAAGTTCAAAACAATAAGTTGTTTTACACTACTAATTTAAAATTTATACTAACCTAAAGAATTATTTCCCTTGAGAAAATACAATGGTACTTAGATCCGCTTCAGAATAATTGATGGACTTTAATACTTTTTTATCAGCCGTCCTATACACCAAATATTCACCTTCTTGCTCTTGGACAAAAGATTCTGTATTTTTCTCATCCAAGTAATATTTTTGGGTTGCAATGGCTTCATCATATGATTTACAAGTCTTGCTCATATTAGACCGCTGTACTTCATCAAAAAGTGCTTTAAATTTATTTCCTAGCCCAAACTCAAGTACTGCACCTGACAATACATACTGAAGATCACTCAACGCATCAGCGATACCTACGATGTCATTGTCGACAATAGCTGTTTTCAACTCATCTAACTCTTCTTGTAATAAGGCGATCCTGAGATTACATCGTTTTTCATCTGGAATAGTCGGGACTGCAAGTACTGGAAGATTAAATATATCATGAAATGCTGCTACACTTGTCAAAGCAGATGGTTCGTCAAAAATATGGAGCTTCTTAGCCATTTGAAATCTATTTATTTTATATGAATTAAATCGGTGCAAAGCTAAACAAACCAAATCAAAATTAAAGCTAACTAAAGAGAGAATCATTGAGCGTTAAAAAAAATATCATCCCTTCTAAAATATTTGTAGCTTTGTAACTAGTTAAAACAAACCCTTCTGATGGATAGAAAATCATTTATCAAGTCATCCACGATTGCTGCATTGGGCGCAGGTGTTTTAGTAACCTCGTGTGCTGAAAAAAAAGTTTCAGAAGCAACCAATGTAAAAATTGATAAAAAGTATAATTGGAAAATGGTCACCACTTGGCCACCAAATTTCCCTGTTTTAGGTGAAGCATGTCAGCTATTTGCAGATTGGGTACATGAAATGTCAGCGGGCCAAATGACCATAAAAGTTTATGGCAGTGGAGAGTTGATTCCTGGATTAGAATCCTTTGATGCGGTGAGTAGTGGTGCTGCTGAGATGGGCAATGGTGCGTCATATTATTGGGCAGGAAAATCTGCTGCTACACAGTTTTTTACCACAGTTCCTTTTGGTATGAATGCACAGCAAATGAATGCATGGTTGTATTGTGGTGGTGGTATCGAATTATGGCATGAACTGTATGCAAAATTCGGACTTATCGCCTACCCTGCTGGAAATACGACTATGCAAATGGCTGGTTGGTTTAACAAAGAGATAAATACCATAGACGATTTCAAAGGTCTCAAAATGCGTATCCCTGGATTAGGTGGTAAAGTACTTGCCAAAGCAGGAGGAACAGCGGTATTATCATCAGGAAATGAAATCTACACCAATCTCGAGCGAGGTGTGATAGACGCCACAGAATGGATAGGTCCATACCATGATTATGTGATGGGATTTCATAAAATCGCAAAATATTATTATTCACCGGGATGGCACGAACCAGGTTCTGTACTTGAAAACTTCTTCAATCTCAAAGAATGGAATGAATTGCCAACACATTTAAGGGCCATCCTTGAAGCTGCGAGTGCGAAAATGAATTTATGGGTGATCTCGGAGTTTGAAGCTAAAAATAATGAATACCTGGAAAAGATTATTGCGGAAAAATCCGTTGAAATAAGGAAGTTCACACCAGAAATCCTCAGTGAATTAAAAAAATACACCAATGAAGTCCTTGAAGAAATGGCATCGGCAGATGAATTCTCAAAAAGAGTCTATGATTCATTCACGAAGTTTGCAAAGAATATAAGGCATTGGGCAGAATATTCTGAAAAGCTTTATCACGAGATGTAGTTCTAATCAATAGAATTTATTGATAATCTACCGTTTTTTACCCTGGCCCCTAAAGAAAAACGTTTGATTATCAATTAAGTAGAAATAAATACTTCTCATTTAATTGCACAAATTATTTTAGTAGTGGACTCATCTACATAAAAATTCCTTTTGTTTTACCCCGACCTTTAGAGGAGACAAAAGGAATTTTATACCAAGTGGACGAAAGAATGATATTATCCAAGTTAAGTTAACATTCAATAAACGAAAAAAGGCCTATCCATCGATAAAAATGGTAAGCCTTAATATTTTATAGATAAAAAACTTATCTCAAATAATTACTGAACAGGTTGTATTAATGAACCACCAGTGCTTGAATTTACCAATACTGCTGTTACAATACACAATATAAATAATGCTGCTGCAAGTCCCCAAGTCACTTTCTCTACAAAGTCTGTTGATTTAGATGCACCAAACATTTGATTGGCAGCGCCACCACCGAATGATGAATCAATTCCACCACCTTTTGAATTTTGGATAAGAACTACGGCCATCAAAAGCACACAATTTATCGCTATTAATATGGTTAATGCTGTGGTCATATATTAAATTTTTATAAGATTATTAATTTTGGCCGCAAAGTAACTACTTTTTTCTGGATATTTATGCATAAGTTGCTCATACATTTTTTTTGCATCATCCAAATGACCCTGAGAAGCTAGTATTTCAGCCAATGGTTCCGAGATGATAGCAGACGATTTTGTTACAGATTTACGGGCATTGTCTTCAATGATTTTCTTTCTTGCCGCTTTTTCTTCCTTCTTAATTCTTTTTTCTACATCATCTTTTTTGAATGATAAAAGCCATTTAGAAAAGTCAGAAATACCACTATATTCTTTCAAACCAAATTTGTCAGCCTTATTTTTTTTGCCTTTTTTATGCGTTTTCTTTGGTTTTTCGTCATCACTTTCGAAATATAGATCGTCAGATTCCAACTCTTCTGTGTCATTTTCGATAACTATTGTATTGTTTTCTAAAGAGACTATCTCCTCTACAACTTGTCCTTCTTCCACTTCCACGTCTAATTCCATCATTGTTTTAGCATCATCATTGTTGACCATGCTGGTGGAGTCATCTACTAATTCTTCGACGTAATTTATTTCAGCTACTATGTTTTGGTTATCTTCAGAAGCTGTATTTTCATCAGCAGTTTCTTCTATGGGTTCCACAACTTCTTTTTCTAATATAGCGTATTGAATATCACCTTCAGGCGCTATTTCACCTTCATTCTGAAAGTTTGGCAACTGAATATCATTGCGCTGCATTGCTAAGGAATGACTCACTCCATTGCTCATTTTTTTTGCCAAAAGCACTTTAAATGTATCGGCGTAAGGAAAATCAGCGATCAACCCTTCAAGTTCCGAAACACTGATTTCATCCAAGGTTGTTTCGCCCGATATAAAACTATTAATTCTATCTGTCATAATGGACGCAAATATAAAGCTTTATTACTTTTTAACATGGGAATTCACAAAATATACCCAAAAACAACGATAGTTTTTGCTTTAAACCTGATCATAAAAGACAAATATATGGCAACCTGATTTGGACTGAATGGTTTGTATTCAATAAATCTTCTATTCGTATTTGCTTCATTATATACTACTTGCAAATATTTTTTTGTAATTTTGCGTTTTATTTCGATCACCTTTTACGATTGAATAATTTTCAGGTAAACAAGATACAAATGAGAACATTATTAATTATTTGCTTTTTGAGCTTTATGATTTCCTACAATTATGCTCAAGAAAATGCCATAGACAAAGATCGATTGGAGAAATATAAGCTTGGCCAAATATTCTTTGATGCCCAACTTTATGGTCCCACAAGATTTATTACTAATGAACACATTAGACAATCTATACCACCTACCCAAGATCAGTTTGATAATTTAATAAACGATGCAGCGGTTCTTTCAGCTATCTCAGGTCTCAGGCTTGATCTCAGCAGTGGCGAAAATGAACTTTTATCTTTCATCGGACTGAAATATCCAGATCCTATCACTACACCTGCCATCCTTGAGCTAGGTAGTTATTATTATAACCAAAAATGGTATAAAAAGTCAACGGAGATGTACGCCATGGCTGATCTTGACAATCTTCCTGAACTAGACATGTCAGAAGCTAGCTTCAAAAAAGGGTATTCACATTTTGTAAATAAAGAATTTGATGATGCTAAAGCAGATTTTGGTCGTACCAAAGAAATAAAAAATATTTATTACTACGCATCTAATTATTACTTTGGCCTTTGCGATTACTTCAAAGGTAATTATGCTGATGCTGTACAAAGTTTCCAAAAAGTCAATAGTTCAGATGTGTACAAGTCATTTGTACCATATTATATTACGCAGATATATTTTGCACAAAACCAACCAGAAAAAGTCATTTCGTATGCCGAACAGTCATTAAGAGATCCTGAACTTAGAAACAGAAAGGAAATCAGATTACTCCTTGGTCAGTCTTACTTCAAACGTAAAGAATACGAAAAAGCACTTCCACATCTAGAATATTACGAAGCAAATACGGACAAACTCACGATAGAAGAGTTTTACCAGTTAGGTTTTGCTCAATATCAATTAGAAAAATATGAGTCAGCCATTAAAAACTTTAGAGAATTAAACCTTTTAGACTCCAAACTTGGTCAATTGGTCAATTATTACTTGGCTGATTGTTACTACCGAACGGGTGATTTGGTCTCCGCAAGAGCTGCTTTCCGTAAAGTAAGTTTGATGGATTACGAACAAAGCATGAAGGAAGAAGCCACCTTTAATTATGGTAAGCTATCTGCCGAAGCAGGATTCGAAAGAGAAGCCATAAACACACTTGTCAAATTGGACAAGGACTCTCCTTATCACAAACAATCACAAGATATCATCACGGAGATCCTTGAAAATACAGGTGACTTTGCATCGGCTATTCAGATCATAGAAGGATTACCATCTTTGACCGATAGATTGAAAATTACTTACCAAAGTGTCGCCCTTAAATACGGTATGCAATTATACAATGCAGGTGAAACAGATAATGCCAACAAAAACTTTGAGAAATCAAAAAAATATAAGCTTAATAAATCATCGTATGCACAAGCTTCTTTCTGGATGGCTCAAATCCTAAATGAAAAAGGTGAATATAAAAAATCCATCACCTCATTTGACGATTATTTTGACCTTTCTAATGGACTTGAAAACTTGCCTGATGAGTCTTCTCCTAATGTTGGACATTATGCGCAAGGATACAATTATCTAGAACTTAAAGAATACAAAAATGCGGAAAAAAGTTTTAAAAACGCCATAGTAGGTTTTAATATCAAAAGAAATTCGATCAAAAATAATGATTTATTGAATAAGGTATTGCCTGATGCTTTAGTACGTACAGGGGATTGTCTTTTTAAATCTAATCAATATCAAGATGCAATGGTTTTTTACGAACAAGCCATAGCCAAAAAACAAGGTAGTTTTGTATATGCCATGTACCAAAAAGCAATGATCGAAGGTCTACTCGGTGAGCCATATGAAAAGGTATTGACACTGTTAGATATCAAAAAAGATCATCCTACATCAGAATACGCTGATGACGCACTCCTGCAATTAGGTGATACATACTTCGAACTAGAAAACGTAGACAATGCTTATACTTCGTTTACAGAATTGGTTACGAATTACAAAAATAGCCCCTTAAAAAATGCTGCTTATCTTAAACTTGGTCTGATAGCCTATAATAAAGGAGACATGACTTCTGCCATTAAACAATACAAAAGCATTTTTGACAATAATCCATCTTCCAAAGAAGCAGAAAGCGCCATGTTAAGTTTACAAGAGATATACATTAACGATCTTGGTCAATCTGATGAATACATCGCTTATGTAGGTACTTTGCCGGGATATTCACTCACAGGCATGGCCGCAGATTCTCTAGCGTATATGGTCGGTGACTTAAGATATAATGATGGTGAATACGATAAAGCCATCCTTGGTTTTGACAATTATCTTTCTAAATATCCAAATGGTGCCAATCGTATAAAAGCACATTATTACAGGGCTGAATCAAATACTATTCTTAAAAAATATAGTGCAGCTTTGGAAGATTATGAAAAACTGGTCAAGCTTGGAGTATCAGAATATTATCTTCAAGCTTTAAAAAAGGCAGCGTTGATATCTTATAACCACACACAGTCTTTTGATAAGGCTTATAAATATTATGACCTTTATTACACCAATACTAAAGATGAAGCTGAAAAATATCAAGCAATATTAGGAGCTTTGCGTAGTGGTTTTAGAGTCGGAAATAGTGATGCCGTTAAAAAATACAGTCCGTTGGTATCAAATCATCCACAGTCTAATATAGATGACAAATCTTCAGCAATCTATTATTTAGGTAAAATCCAATACAAAAACAATGAATGGGATGCTGCAAAATCTTCATTTGCCAAAGTGGGTGATATGATTAATAATAATCAAGCTGCAGAGTCTAGATTTTTGGTAGCAGATATTTTATTCAAACAAAATAAAACTGAAGAAGCTGAAAATCAATGTAATGCAGCCAATGAGAAGAACACACTTTATCCTTATTGGATAGCTAAAAGTTTGATTCTTATGTCAGATATCTATGTCTTGAATAAGGACTTATTTAATGCAAGAGCAGCACTAGAAGCAGTCGTAGAAAATTTTGCGGATGATAAAGAGTTGATATCCACTGCAACAGCAAAATTGAAAACAATTGAGACGCTCGAGCAACAAAACAATAGAATTAAAGCACCTGGAACAAACCAATTGGAAATGCAACCTTCAGGTGGTAAATAATAGAAATACATTTATTAGCATATAAATTAAAAATACAATATGAATCGTTTTATCATCTTTATCACCTTACTTGTCACAAATCAACTTGGCGCACAAAACGATACAACCAAGATTCAGTTAAATCAAGTGGAAGTAATCAAGTCATTTGAAGCAAATCTTGAAGATGCACAAAAGGTCACTATAAAATCAGTTTTACCTGTGCAAAAACCTTTTAGTCCTGCTTATAAGTATGACATTACCATTGTGCCAATTGAACTTAAATACCCTGATCCGCAGATCAAACCACTTGCCATGAATCCTGATAGTCCATTTAAAGTGAACAAAGGGTACATCATCGCAGGATATGGTATCTTAAATAATCCTGACGTAATGGCAGGTTACCACACGGCAAAAAAAGACACCTACGACGCAGGAATTCATTTGGATTTCAACGCTTTGGACAATTCCAATAAAAACCCTTACCAAAAATACAGCAATCTTTCTGCGGATGTTTATGGGTCATATATGATCAAAGAAAACACAAAACTTTATGGTGGCGTAAAGTTTGCTAACAATAATAGATATTTCTACCACACAGATTTAAATGTCAGTGATACTTTTTCGGCAGATGCTTCTAAACGTACACTCAATACGATAGATGTGAAGGCAGGTATTACCAATGCAGAACGAACAAAATACAATATCAACTACGACCTGAATCTTGCGCTCAAAAGCTTTAACATGGATAATACCGATGCGCGTGAAAGCATGATTGCCCTTGCTGGTCATGGTGAAAAACATGTAGGTGAAGCAACTGTCTTTATGCTCGATGGACGCATAGAACAAACGGCTATGAATGCTGATTCTTCTATAAATTTATTCTCCACGAAGTTAGTACCATCTATTAAAACGGAGTTCGGAAATTTTATTGTAAACGTAGGACTGAATTATATTTATGATGGTAATAAACAGTCAGCACTATTTCCAGAAGTATTACTTTCATATGGCATTGTAGGTCCTAATCTCCAAGTATTTGTGGGAACTACCCAAGATTATTTTACCAATAATCTTCGTAATACTGCCGCTATCAATCCTTGGTTATCTACAGATATAGCTTCTGTAACCAATGCCATTCGTCGAGAATATTTTGGTGGTGTAAAAGGTCAATTTTCCTTCCTTAACTATCAGATAAAAGGTGGTTACAAACAAATCAGTAATCAAGTATTTTTACTAAACAACAGATCAGACTTGAGATACTTTGATATGATCACAGATGATCTAAACGTTGTGTTCTTGAGTGGTAACTTAGATTTTGCTATCACTGATAATATCACTTTAGGTGGTTGGTTGACCCAAAATGTATTTGATTTAAATATCCTGAAGAACGCTTGGCACCTACCAAATTTAGAAGCAAATGCATATACTAAAATCAGCTTTCTAGAAAATAAGTTGAAAATAAAAGGTGAGTTATTTTTTAATGACAAAGTAGATTTCATCAATAAAGAAGGTGAAATAACTAAGTCCAATGTGTTATTTGATTTGAATGCAGCTGTAGAGTATAAATTTACTGAGAAATTTGGTGCTTTTGTACGTGGCATCAATTTATTGGATAATAAATACGAAAGATGGTATGGTTATCCAAGTGTCGGAATCAATGGCATGGTGGGAATATCAGTAGTATTTTAAAATTATTGTACTACCTTTACACCTTAAATTTTTTCCATATACAAATACAAAATCATGAATATTCAAAAAAACCATGTAGTGTCTTTGCATTACAAACTCACAGAAGACACCGCAGAAGGTGAATTTATTGAAGAAACATATGGAGCTGACCCGTTAGAATTTATATTTGGTGTCGGTATGATGTTGCCTTCATTTGAAGAACATTTAGAAGATAAATTAGCAGGTGACTCTTTTGCTTTTACACTTGAGCCAGAAGATGCATACGGATTATATGAAGACCAAGCAGTCGTAGAAATTCCAATCGGATCATTTGCTGACGAAACAGGTAATATAGATAGATCTAAGCTTATTCCTGGCAGTCCACTTCAGATGAATGATCATGAAGGCAGAGTGTACCATGGCGTTGTGCAAGAAGCAAAAATAGAAGCAATAGTCGTAGATTTTAATCATCCTATGTCAGGTAGAACACTACACTTCAAAGGTGAAATCTTAGCAGTAAGAGATGCCACACCTTCTGAATTAGACCACGGACATGTGCATCATGGTGGACATGACCATGATTGATCCTATAGCGAAACATAAATAAAAATAATGAAGTCCTTCGATGCTAAATAATAGATCGAAGGACTTTTTTTATGAAATGACTATCCTTTTTGAATTGATGATTAAAAATTCATTCAATCTAATCATAAAGCCAATTGAAAAATAGTTTGTATAACAAAATGCACAAAATAGAAGTTATACTTTTGTTTAAGTAACTTATATTCCACAGACCGAATCTCCCCGCCTTTTTGTCTTTAGTTTAAAAGTCACTGGAGACGGTACAAACAAAAAACTGCTTGAGCCAAAACTGCTGAAGAGTCCACTCTAAAAAGTAATTTGATTATCCCGAAGGGATAAAATTTGAATAACCATCGGTAAAACCGATGGAAGACAATATCAAGGATTTCTAAACCCCGCAGGGGTTTAACATGCTAATATTCAACCCTTTCAGGGTTGAGCAGTGCTATTGAATAACTGTGGATGCAACCCACAGTTATTCATATTGAGTCCTTTCAGGACTCTTTTTTAAATTTTACCTTTTAGAGTGGACTCGCTGAAGAAAAAAAGTATAACTGAACGATCCTGAAAGGTCGAGCATGACAATGCGAGAAGTGAAGGCACCTGATAAGGGTGGGAAGGCCGGCTCAAGGCAAATGGCAGTCCTTTTTGAATTGATGATTAAAAATTCATTCAATTTAATCATAAAGCCAATTGAAAGATAGTTTGTATAACAAAATTCATAAAATGGAAGTTATACTTTTGTTTAAGTAACTTATATTCCACAGACCGAATCTCACCGCCTTTTTGTTTTTAGTTTAAAAGTCACTGGAGACGGTACAAACAAAAAACTGTTTGAGCCAAAACAGCTGAAGAGTCCACTCTAAAAAGTAATTTGATTATCCCTAAGGGATAAAATTTGAATAACCATCGGTAAAACCGATGGAAGACAATATCAAGGATTTCTAAACCCCGCAGGGGTTTAACATGCTAACATTCAACCCTTTCAGGGTTGAGCAGTGCTATTGTTTATACTGAGGGTTGCACCCACAGTTATTCATATTGAGTCCTTTCAGGACTCTTTTTTTATCATAGAGCTAAATGAAATTCGCTTAAGAAAATAATTATACCTACACTTCACGCCAATTATTTTATCTTTGTAAATCAATCAATTGAAAGCTTATGCCACAGATAAAATCAATTTCAGGTCACATCATTGACATCTTAAACAAGATCATTATCAAAGGAGTCATAACCGTAGCGGATGGAAAAATTGAAAATATTGTACCTTCAGACGATGTACCAAATCAATATATATTACCTGGCTTTATAGATGCTCATATTCATATAGAAAGTTCTATGTTGACACCTGTAGCTTTCGCAGATATAGCTATAAAACACGGAACTGTCGCTACTATTTCAGATCCCCATGAGATCGCAAATGTTTGTGGGTTGGAAGGCGTCCTATTTATGATTGAAAACGCAAAATCAGCTAAACATAAGATCTTTTTTGGTGCGCCATCTTGTGTGCCTGCGACTACTTTTGAGAGTGCAGGAGCTGTCTTGGATGCATCAGATGTGGATAAACTGCTTGTTTCTGATGATATATGGTATTTGTCTGAAATGATGAATTATCCTGGTGTGCTGCACAACGATATCGAAGTACTGGCAAAAATAGCAAGTGCAAAACGCCATCACAAACCTGTAGATGGTCATGCTCCCGGTTTGATGGGCGAAGCTGCCAAATCGTATATTGATCATGGCATCAGTACCGATCATGAATGTGTGACGAGGGAAGAAGCTTTAGACAAATTGAAGTATGGCATGAAAATCATCATCAGAGAAGGATCTGCTGCCAAAAACTTTGATGCTTTACATCCGCTTAATGCTTCGCATCCGGAACTTGTTATGTTTTGTAGCGATGACAAACACCCTGACGACTTGATACATGGACATATTGATGTATTGGTTAAAAGATCGCTAGAATTAGGTTATGATTTATTTGATGTTTTAAGAATAGCTTGTATAAATCCGATATTACATTACCATGTACCCGTAGGTTTTCTGAATATCGGCGATAAAGCAGATTTTATAGTTGTGGATAACTTAACCGATTTTAATGTTTTACATACCATCATAAACGGTGTGGATGTTCTGAGCTCATCTGCTCAAGACGTATTCAAAACAGAAATTATTAATCAATTCAATATTACGGACATCCATCTTTCAGATCTGAAAGGTACAAATAATACTTCAGGATTAACTCCAGTGATCGTAGCTATTAATGGCTCTTTGGTGACTGAAAAAATGATGATAGACCTTCCTAAAAGTAATGGCTATACCCTACCCGATATTGATAACGATATCCTAAAAATCTGTGTGGTCAATAGATATACACCAAGTAAACCTGCCATTGGATTTATAAAAGGATTTGGTCTGAAAAACTGTGCCATTGCTTCCACGGTAGCTCATGACTCTCATAATATCATTGCTGTTGGAGATGACGATGTACGAATATTTGAAGCCATCCGTTTACTTATTGCGTCTAAAGGCGGTCTTTCGGCAGTGTCTTCTGATGAAAGACACCATCTACCACTACCCATCGCAGGACTCATGAGCGACAAATCTTGTAAGGAAGTCGGCGAAGCATATAGCCATATCAGTCAATTCGCAAAAAATCATGGTAGCACACTCCACGCACCGTTTATGACTTTGTCATTTATGGCTTTACTAGTCATACCAAAGATAAAAATCAGTGATCAAGGCATGTTTGATGCTGAAGCTTTTTGTTTTTATTGATCAAGCAATTTTGTCCATGCCAAAGGCAGACAAGCACGATTTCATGCTAAAGCATGACGGGTTTGCATCTTACAGGCAAACTGAGTGGCGCTTTAGCGCTAAATAGCGCCAAAATTAAGTTGTTTTTACTTTTTACCACGGATTGACATCCGTGGTTATTGGTATTTAACCCCGTCGGGGTTACACTTGAATAGATACAGTAAATAACCTATTTCTATTTCGCTAAGGCCTTTTTAATGGCTTTACTAGTCATACCAAAGATAAAAATCAGTGATCAAGGTATGTTTGATGCCGAATCTTTTTGTTTTTATTGATAAAGCAATTTTGTTGTCTACAAATGCGAGGGTGGTGCCTGACCGGCCATTTCATTTTTAGTCAAAACTTCATAAAATAGCGTTAAAAAGAGAAAACTGTTCGAGCTGAGAAGGATGTTAAAACATGTCTGATTGACTTGTAAATTAAGTAGCATCTGCTGAAAAATGTCAGCATTTCATTTTGTGAGGTATTATTTCGGAGACGTTTGTTCAAAAAACAGCAATAGTGAGTGAAGTTGCAAAAGTGCGTCTATTGCCAAACATGCACAAAATTTTAAAAATGAACAAAAACGGCAATAGAAAAATGCATGACTGAACGATCCTTTATGGTCGAGCATGACAATGCGAGAAGTGAAGGAACCCGAAAGGGATGGGTAGGCAACGAGAATGAACGGTGCTCCGCAATTGCCTTTTTTTGAACTAGCGTTTTTGAATACTTTTTTCTGCGCTTGCATTCCAAAGGAATATGCAAAGCAAAAGGTGCAAAAAGTATTTGCCTTTTTCCCTTTCCATATTCTTACAGAATGCCACTCAGGGCATGAGGCGACGATTAAATAAATGTAAGTGCCTGAATTTTAGTTGAAACGATTAATGAATAAGAATTTACTCCGAAACTTCATCAAATAACCTATACTTATTTCGCTAAAGCCTTTTTATACGTCTCTAAACACCTTTCCCGTGCCAATTTATGATCTACGATAGGCTTCATATAAGAAAACGTGCCATATTCAGGTACCCACTTTTTGATGTATATCTTTTGTTTATCAAATCGATCTGTCTGTGCATCAGGACTAAAGATTCTAAAATAAGGCGCTGCATCTGTCCCACTTCCTGCTGCCCATTGCCAACCACCATTATTACTTGCCAAATCAAAATCTAAAAGCTTCTCTGCAAACCATGCTTCGCCCCATCTCCAGTCAATGAGCAAATGTTTGGTCAAAAAACTAGCTGCAATCATTCTTACTCGATTATGCATATGTCCCGTCGTTTTGAGCTCTCGCATCCCTGCATCTACGATTGGGTAACCCGTCTTTCCTTCACACCAAGCTTTAAATTCTGTTTCATTATTTCGCCATTGAATTTGGTCGTATTCTGGACGGAAAGATCCTTTTTGCACATGTGGAAAGTGATACAAAATCTGTGCATAAAAATCTCTCCAAATCAATTCACTTAAAAAGGTCTGATTAAGAGTTGCCGCCTTTAATGCCTTTTCTCTGATAGAAATGGTACCAAATCTAAAATGTATGCCTAGTCTAGACGTACCCTGAATGGCTGGGAAATCTCTTTTCTGATCATACTGCGCAATGATGGATTGAGATACCGTCTGTGGTGGAATAATGATGTCTGATGACTCAAAACCCATTTCTTGCAGACTTATAGAAGGTAAATCATTATCAGTTTTGTAGAAATGATCAAAGTACTTTTCGGTAGGAAATGGTTTGAGATAGTAAGAATTCTTGACATCTTGACCCTTTTCTAGTAATTTGGACAACCATTTCTTTTTATATGGCGTAAAGACAGTATAAGGTTTCCCATCATCCTTGACTACTTCAGATTTTTCAAAAATGATATGATCTTTGAAGGTTTTGAACGCGATATTATGTTGGTCTAGCAAATTAGAAACAGCTGCATCCCTTTCTATGGCGTAAGTTTCATAATCATGATTGGTATAAACAGCAGTGACCTGATAAGTATCTAGTATTTCTTTCCAAACTTCTAGTGGTCTCCCGTGTTTTATGATGATATCTGATCCTAAAGCCTTTAATGCTGACTTTAATTCAGACAAAGTATGGTGGATAAAAGTAACACGAGCGTCTTTTTTATCTGCTAATTTATCAAGTATGTCTACATCAAATATAAATAAAGGTAGCACATTTTTTTCATGCTTTAGTGCTTGGTATAAGCCTGCATTATCGTGGAGCCTTAAATCTCTTCTGAACCAAAAGACACTAATTTTTGGTTTTAATTCACTCATTTATTGAAATTTGATGCTCAAACAGTCAAAATTTTATTTGGTTCTTACACTTGACATATTTTACATTTCCATTTCGAGATTCATTTTGGCTGAATTGAGTTCAGAGAGTGCGTGAAAATCTGAAAGTCTTTTGGCAACATTTATACCTTCCGTATAAGTCTGAATAGCGAGATCTACATTTTCTAATTTTTCGTATAGTTTTGCGAGGTGGTAATACATACCCACATAATCGGGATCATTTTTTTTAATGGTCAGATATTCCTCCAAAGCTTCTTGGTTTAACTCTCCATTTTCATATTCCTTTGCCACAGCGTATCTCAAAAACGAATCTTTAGGGTCGTCATCCAACATTCCTAAGAGCTGATTTAATCTATCTTTGTTCATTTTATTTAACTCTGAGTTTAATTTTTAAAATAATTGTTATTATCTTTGTGCAAAGATACAAGGAATGTCGATTTAAGTTGTCAAATGACCTTTTTTATGAAATCTTGACCATTATTAAATTGAATTCTGACTATTCTTAAACAAGTAAAACCTGTCATTGTTAACCATTTAAGACAAATTATAACCAAATGAATTTATTAGTTTGTATTAGCAAAACACCGGACACAACGTCCAAAATTTCTTTTAAATCAGATGCTACAGAATACAATTCTGATGGTGTCACCTTTATTATGAATCCATATGATGAGTGGTACGCGCTTGTAAAAGCCATAGAACTTGTCGAACAAAATGGTGGAAATGTTACCGTGATCAATGTCGGACCTGCTTCTAATGATATCATTATCCGTAAAGCATTAGCTATCGGAGCAAATGATGCCATAAGGGTTGATCTAGAGAATGGTGACGCCTATGCCATCGCCTCAAATATTGCAGCACATGCCAAAAGCAAATCTTATGATGCGATTTTCACAGGTAAAGAAACCATTGATTATAATGGATCAGAAGTCGGCGCTATGATTGCAGAGTTGCTCGATCTACCTTATGTTTCATATGCAAATGACCTGACGATCAGTGGCAATATCAGCAAGATCACTCGTGAAATAGAAGGTGGTATGGAAATATGTGAGGTAGAAGGCCCGTTCGTTTTATCAGCTGCCAAAGGTCTTGCAGAACAAAGGATTCCTAATATGAAAGGTATCATGATGGCAAAATCAAAACCATTGACTGTTGTAGCTGCGACAGGTGATGCCCTACGTGTCAAAACAGAAAAATTTATCGTTCCACCAGGAAAAACGGGTGTAAAACTTATTGATCCTGAGAATATGGAAGAGTTAGTGAGATTGCTTCACGAAGAATCAAAAGTCATTTAATTTCACATTCAAAAAATTAGAAAGATGTCAGTTTTAGTATATATAGAAAGTCCAAAAGGACAAATTAAAAAAACAGGAAATGAAGTTGCTTACTACGGTGCAAAAGTGGCTGAATCACTAGGTACGAATTGTATTGCTGTAGTCATCGGAAAAGCCGAAAATGTAGGTAACCTTGGCAAATTTGGTGTTTCTAAAGTGTTGCATGTGAATGCGGACCAAGAGATTGAGTTTGATTCTCAGGCACTTACTTCCGTGATAACACAAGTTGCTTCAGAAAATGGTGCAAATACCGTCATCCTTGCAAATACCGCAAATGGCAAATCGCTTACAGGTAGATTGGCTATAAAAATGAATGCAGGAAATGTGTCAGGTGTAAATTCATTGCCAGATACGTCAAATGGTTTTGTAGTAAGCAAATCTGTGTATTCTGGAAAAGCGGTAGCAAATTATAATATCACGACCTCAAATAAAGTCATTAGTTTGATGGGAAATACACTTCAAATACAAGAAGTGGGACAAGCAGTATCACCTGAAAACATAACGGTAACCTTGCCAGCGACGAAACTGAAAGTGATAGAAAGAAAAACATCGGAAGGCATCGTGCCATTGCCAGAAGCAGAACTCGTAGTATCAGCGGGAAGAGGTATGAAAGGTCCAGAAAACTGGGGCATCATAGAAGAATTGGCTTCTGCCCTTGGTGCTACGACTGCCTGCTCAAGACCTGTCGCGGACGCACACTGGAGACCTCACCACGAACACGTAGGTCAAACAGGTGTAGCCATCAGACCTAACTTATACATTGCAGCTGGTATTTCTGGAGCAATTCAGCATTTAGCAGGCGTGAATAATAGCAAAGTCATAGTGGTCATCAATAAAGATCCCGAAGCGCCTTTCTTCAAAGCAGCAGATTATGGTGTGGTGGGTGACTTATTTGAAGTAGTACCTAGACTTACAGCAGCCATTAAGAAGTATAAACAAGCCTAATCTTAAACGAGGTCTGCTGAAAAAGTCAGCCATTCGTTTTGTAAGTTGTCGTTTCGGAGACGTTTGTTCAAAAACCAGCAATAGTGAGTGAAGTTGCAAAAGTGCGTCTATTGCCAAACTTGTACAATATTTATAAGAGAGTCTAAAAAAGGGCAATAGAAAAAGCATTTTGCAACGAGAATGAGCGGTGCTCCGCAATTGCATTTTTTTGAACTAGCGTTTTTGAATACTTTTTTCTGCGTTTGCATTCCACAGGAATATGCTAAAGCAAAAGGTGCAAAAAGTATTTGCCTTTTTCCCTTTCCATATTCTTACAGAATGCCACTCAGGGCATGAGGCGAAGATTAAAAAATGTAGATGTATGATTTTTAATTGAAATAATTAAAATAACACCATACGGGTAATAATTTAATAAGTAAGTCTACCTTTGGTGTTCATTAAACTAAATTTTATTATGAAACATTTTTTATTATTAGCTTTTGTAACTATTATTCTATCTTCCTGTGGTAAAGACGATTGTTCCCTAGACACATTTTTAGGTACTTTGTTTAGTACCAAAACTTGTGCAGGCTTTACAACGTTTGATGTAGTCATCATTGCAACTAAAAGCGGTGACAATGTAGTTTTGAATGGTGACATCTTTGTAGATGAGACTTTGAAAAGAGACGGTTGTTCACTTGAAGGTGGAGAAAACGCTTTGGGTGTTGGTACTTTTATTACAGCTAACGTTTCTGAAGATGGAAAGTCAATGACAATTAATTATGAAGTTAAAGGTGCAGGAGTGTCAGTAGAAAAGTGTACTTATAAGATTAATAAATAATTAATTATTCAAATATTATATCCGCATCTTTATTCAAAGGTGCGGATTTTTTTTGTCAACGATAATAACCCCAAAGGGGTAAAATATTAATAACTGCGGATGTACATCCGCGGTAAAAATGGAAAACTAACTTAATTTTGGTGCTATTTTTGCCTGTAAGTTGCAAAAATCGTGACAAAATTGTACCGAAATAATAAACAATAGAATAGTTACAAAAAAATATCATTAATTTTGTGAAAAATAATAAATCAATGACACTAAAACAATTAATAAAGCTCGAAGATAAAGCAAAAGAAGTTTGGGTAATCAGTCCTTCTCTTCATTATGATGTAGAAAATAAAGATTTTTCTGAGTTGGTCAGTGTCAATCTTGGGCAAAATACAAAGTACAAATACATCGTACCTGCTACCAAAGAGATACATAAGCATTTAGATACTTATAAAAAACTTTATAAAATTTCAGATGCAGATATTCAAAACAACTTTTTGATCCTACCCGAATCAGAGTTTAATCCATTTATTCTCGAAATCGGTATTTATAATGGCTCTTCTAAAGCAACCGCATTTGCCGCACCTGCATTAACAGACGGAAATGAAGTCATCCAGTTTAGTGAAGATTCAGCAAAACAAATGGCAAAACAATTTAAGTCCATTTGGAAAAAGTATAAAAGAGTGAGTCTGTAATTTTTAATTAGGGACGTAGTCCTGCAATCTTAGAGACTTAGCCAAACCTTATAGGTTTTAGAAACCTATAAGGTTTATGTATAACATCAAAAATGCTTATTGATGCCAGCAAGCTTCAGTCTTTACATAGCCCTGTAATCTTCAAAACTGAATTTAATCTAAGATTTCAGAGCTACGCTCCTTTTTTGTTGTCAATTTTCACGTTTTTCGATTTTACATCTTCATTCGTAATCTAGCCTTATAGGGACGTAGTCCTGTAATTTTTGTAGCAAAAATGAACCCAAACTAGATTTAGGGGCGTAGCCCTGTAATCTTAAAAGCTAGGTGTAATCTAAGATGTCAGGGCTACGCCCCTTCTGTGTCGTCTATGATCGTTTTCTACAAATATGTCAGAGCTAACGCTCCTATATTCACATCGATATTTAACCAATTAGACACCCAATTACACTGTTGCAACCAGTACTAATTTCTTTGCGCACAGTACTAGTTTCTTTGCAACCAGTACTGATTTCTTTGCACACAGTACTAATTTCTTAGCAACCAGTACTAGTTTCATTGCACACGGTACTAGTTTCTTTGCAAACAGTACTAGTTTCTTTGTACACAGTACTAGTTTCTTTGCAACCAGTACTAGTTTCTTTGTAACCAGTATTAATTTCTTTGCAACGAGTACTAGTTTCTTTGTACACAGTACTAGTTTCTTTGCAACGCTTAAGTGTTTCTTTGCAACATCCCGATGTTAGTAACATTTACTCCGATGAAACTAATATTTATCCCGATGTTATTAACATTTACTCCGATGAAACTAATATTCATCCCGATGGTAGTAACATTTACTCCGATGAAACTTATATTCATCCTGATGTTAGTAACATTCACTCCGATGAAACTTATATTCATCCCGATGTTAGTAACATTTACTCCGATGAAACTAATATTCATCGCGATGTTAGTAACATTCACTCCGATGAAACTAATATTCATCCCGTTGTTAGTAACATTTACTCGGATGAAACTAATATTCATCCCGATGTTAGTAACATTCATTCGGATGAAACTAATATTCATCGCGATGTTAGTAACATTTACTCTGATGAAACTAATATTCATCCCGATGTTTATAACACTTACTCCGATGAAACTAATATTCATCCCGATGTTAGTAACATTTACTCGGATGAAACTAATATTCATCCCGATGTTAGTAACATTCACTCGGATGAAACTAATATTCATCGCGATGTTTATAACATTTGCTCGGATAAAACTTATATTCATCCCGATGCATATAACATTTACTCTGATGAAACTAATATTCATCCCGATGTTTATAACATTTACTCCGATGAAACTAATATTCATCCCGATGTTAGTAACATTTACTCGGATGTTTACAATATTAAACACATATAACAAAAGTTATATTGACAGCATAATTCATAGTATTTACTTTTGCTGTTTTATGTTAAGTAAGTTCTAGACAAAAGGGATTTAACTTTGTTTTCCAGTAATCGTCATTTAAAATCAGGTACCTAATTAACAGTTAAATTCGAAAATCCAATAAAATGTAGGCAATTGATTAAAATAATATTTATGATTAAATAAATCATTCGCTTATAATCTTATATTTGCCTAAACATTATAACATATATTAGTAAACATTAGATGTAATAATAATCATGAAAAGTTTATGGGAGTGTACAATTGTATAATAAACGATTAATAACGGATAAAAACACCTTAATATTATTTCTCCAATGGATATGCTAATAAACTTTTAAAATACTTATAATGAATAATGTACTAAATGAAATATATCCGAGATTGCCGCAAGGTGGCGGCAATCTAGTTGTTAGCTTCCACCAAAAAATAAAAAAATGAAACTCTTTGAATTTAAAGGTGATTGGGAATTTGAATATCAGTTTGAAGCGTTCAAAGGTCTTCAAAGCAGAAGAGGTTATTACACTTCAAATGATTCCGATACTGAAAGTAATGGGAAAGTGAATGTAACAATTTTCGATGAATTGAATGAAGATACAGAACCAACACTAGAACAGATAAATGCGATAGAATACTTAATTGATAATCCTGATAAAATAAAGCAATCTCTCTATAAAGCCTTAGAAATTGAATATCCTAAATTTAAAGAAATGTACGGATATGATGAAAACGATGAAGATTCGAGAAAATGGTTTCCAAAAGTAAATTCTATCGACGAATTCAAAAAAGTTTTTGGAGTCGGGAACTTATTCATTTTGCTGCCTCATAAAGAAGGTTATTCATATATTGGATTAGAATGTGGATGTACTTGGGATGAAGAACATGGTTTAGGATTTTTATTACACAAAGACAAAATAATTAAAGTAGGTGGTGCTGATGAAGCATTTAGTTCATGGGAAGCATTCAAAGATAATGGAACATATGGAGAAGAACAAAATAAATGGAACGAAATAAATACTAGAATAAAGCCTCTGCCAAAACCTAAACAATATGAACCTAATCCAAAATATGGGAAATTGAAACCATCTCAATTAGATGCTAATAAAATGTTTGAAAACCATCTTATTGAAAGAGGATATAATTCTGAGTTTATCGAATTAGTTGAAACAAACAAAATAGATATTAATGTAAATAATGGATTGACAATGACGTTCTTAGAAAGAGCAGCACAATTCAATAATTTAGAAATTGTAAAATACATTCTTTCAAAAAATCCAAAATCAAAAGATAATGTTATACATAATTCCGTTGGACATTGTAATAAAGAATTAGTTCAAATTATGATTGATAATGGTATTGATATTAATCAACCTGACCAATGGGGAAGAACAGTTTTGAAATTAACAGAACAGAAAATTATACAATACGAAAGAAGTGGAAATAGTGAATTATCTAAATACATGGAATTTAAAAATTGGTTAAAATTAAAAGGGGCAAATTGAATAAAAATAGCGAGAAGCTAACAACAGCTATGATGACAGTTTGGCTATCGCCAAAACCGTCACATAGCCTTGGACGTTATGTGCAACCCAAACAGCAGCCTACAAATTATGAACAGACTAATTAACTTTCTACTTTTTGTTTCACTGTTCAACTTTTTGACAAGTTGTAACGGGCAGACAAAAGAAAATTCAACGACACAAAAAAACACCGACACAAAAAAACTTGTAGGAGGAGGTTGTGATGGTTGTGAAATTATGTTTGTTGGAATGCCAACAAATATTAAATCTGTGGACACAAGTTCAGGTTGGACAGAAAAAGGACAAAAATTGTTATTAACAGGAACAGTTTTTAAACTTGACGGGAAAACACCTGCACCAAATGTTATTGTTTATTATTGGCAGACAGACAATAATGGATACTATTCCCCAAAAACAGGAATGGACGAAAAAGCAAAACGCCACGGACACATTCGTGGTTGGGTAAAGACAGACGAAAATGGTAAATACTCAATATACACTATCAAACCTGCACCTTATCCGAATGAAAATATTCCTGCACATATTCATACTTCAATAAAAGAACCGAACATTGACAATGAATATTACATTGATGAGTTTGTTTTTGACGATGACAAACTTTTGACAGGCGACAAAAGAAAGGCACTTGAAAATCGTGGTGGTAGTGGAATTTTAAGAGTTTTAATTTCAGGCGATTTACAAATTGCAGAACATAATATTATTTTGGGGCTTAACATTCCAAACTATCCAGAAACAAAAATAACCGAAACTCAATCGGGACTTGAAATTGGCGAAGACAATCCTTCCTTTATTCCTTACCACGCTTTTGGTCCAGACAAAGGAACAAGAACTTGCCCAGTTTGTAAGTATGGACGGTATCACGGAATAGTTTACTTTGTTGGTAATAATCCAAATTGGGACGATATTAAAAAGTGGCTAACTTTTTTAGAACAGGAAAGTGTAACACGAAGTAAATATTTGAAAGCATATTTTGTTTACGGAAATGAAAATGGTTACAACAAAGACAAACGACAAAAAGAATTAGAAAAAATTGGAAATGAACTCAATTTGAAAAACGTTGCTTTAACATTTGTGCCTTCAATGACAGACACCGAAAGTGAAGTAAATCTGAACAAAATAAATCCTAATGTTGAAAACACTTTTATAATTTACAGACACAGAACAATTATTGCCAAATATATAAACCTCAAACCAACAGAAGAAAATTATAAAATCATAAAAGAGACATTAGACAAAACAAAGAGTGAATATTTCAACTTACAAGAACCAAAACACGACTAAAAATGGGTATGCACATAACAAGGTATTGGCAAAAAAGGGGCGGAAGTGCAAGCCTCAACATTTGTAATTTTATTGGGCTTTGGTGCATAAACCAAGCTGATGTTTTTCAAATGCCCCTTCTTCGCCAATGCCCAAACCGTTGTTCCTTATTTAAAAATACACAATGAAAGATTCTGATAAAGAAAAGATACTGAATCTTCTGATAGGAAAAGAAAATACAAAAGATTTTGAATCTTGGGTATTTAAAAATTCTGATTTAGAGTCAAGCTTGGGTAACGAGTTATATTTAGAACTAATTAGCTCTAATTATAATGATATGTGTTTACTGCATAATTTAAAACAAATCATTTTAGAGAATTTTATTTCTGAAGAAGAATATTACTCATTTAAATATAAAAGTGTTTTGCAAGATTCGGGATGGTATCCAAAAAGAAGAATTGATGTAGATTTGTCAAAATTTGAAAAAACAGATGAAATGCAAAATGCTTTTAAAATAATTGAAGAGTTTGGGGGTCTTAAATTAAATTCTACAGATAAATTTGATGTTCGAGAAATTACCATTATTGATTTTTTTGAAACACCTGCTTATTTTAAAAACATGAAAGAATATGGACTTAATATTAACTTGGTTTGTTTTGCATGGGTTGAAAATAGTTATATTGACATACTAGTAGATAAGAATTACAATTTTTATCAAATGGACAATGTTGTTAGTGAAAATCTATATAAGTATATTGGACCTAATTATGAACAAATGTTGAAAGACTTTTTATTTTTTGATTATAATGAAAACTTTCAAAAAGTAGGAAATTCAAGAAAATTTTAATTTAGAAGAACAAATAGGTGTATTATGTTTATTAAAAGATGAAATGGGTAGATTAGATTAAAAATTGAATAAAAACAAGTTACAACAGCAGTTTGGCAAAATGGCGGGTTCAGTTTAAAGTACTTATCCAAGAGCAATTGATACAAATTAAAAAATCGCATTAATTCTAATTTGATTAAAATCCCATATAAAAAGTCATTCAAAACACCCGACCACAACCCTGCAAATTCGCCCAACTTAACATATCATAAATTTGGGCAAGCTACTATAAACAAGGATAGAAGATTTTATTAACTTTACGTCGTATAATGATTATTAACACTTTTAGTCCAAAACTTCTGATACGTTACTTTAATGGTGTGCAGCATGAAAATAAAAAACCTACTACCTTGAAAACAAATGGAAGTAGATTAAAAAAAGAATAAATAACCGAATAGATGATCTTTCAAGCACCTATAAATTTAAAAGTTGATGATAGAATCGTTCAAGTCATAATTGACTTGGATACAGGTTTAATCGGTTTTTCTGAATTAATAGATAACGACACTGTAGAATACTATTATGGAGAAAGTCCAGTCGAATTTAAAAAAGCGCTTTTAGAACGATTAGAACCTTCTTTTGCACAAAAGAGTTTAGGTAATTTTAAAATATGTAGGAAAAATGAAAATGTGAAATTAATTAATAAATATCTTAGAGAAGAGAATAAAGAAAACAGGTAAAAAGTGATAATGAACTCATTAGAGCTATCGCATCTTCCTTTCCTTATCAAAAAACCGTTGCCTGCAAACAAACAAAATAAAATCTAACTAAAAATTTAAGTTGGCAAATGAATTGGAAAGAAGAATTACCAAATCTATACAAAAATATAAAACCAGATGGTGGAATATTAAAACATTCCATTGATAAAGATTACACTTCACAGAATTTAATTCAAAGAATAATAGTTGAGTTTAACGAAATGGATTTTGATTATTTTGATCCTTTGTATGAACAACAAAATGCTAAATCAAATTTTAAAATGTATTTCACTTTCAGCAGCGAAGAAACAAATACAAGAATAAGTTCTATTTATGATATTGAAAATAGGGAGTTTTTTTTGAACCAGACGGAATCTCAAGG
This sequence comes from Saprospiraceae bacterium, assembly GCA_035299145.1. GTDB lineage: Bacteria > Bacteroidota > Bacteroidia > Chitinophagales > Saprospiraceae > OLB9. The sequence continues at coordinate 48,022 of DATGWZ010000009.1, read as the reverse complement.
TGCTATTTCAAATTCTCTAATTTTGACAGTAACAAAAATAAAGTTCGGAAATTTTATCGATGGAAAAGTTAGTATTGAATTTTCCTACTTTTTAACTGATACTAATGATTTTAAATATGGGACAATCCAGGAACATTCAAATATTAAAGGAAATATAAATACAATTCTTTCTATAAAAGACTTGATTGTTTCAGTGCATCAGAAGTATGAAAAAGTTGAAGACATAGTCAAACAATTACCGGTAAAATTTTATGAAACTGAAAATATTAAACCAGCTACCGAAGCTAATTATATTCCAAGAGACTATAACTTGTATCAAATACCTGTTAGGAAAAACGGTTGATTCTAAAATGCAAAATAGAAAAAAAAGTGTTTTACAACAAAAAAGTAGTGTGAATAATAAAATAAATCACAAACCGACAACAACTTGAAAAAAGAACTTTACATTTTTAGTGGACTTGGAGCTGATGAAAGTGTTTTCCAACGACTTGACTTTTCTGGATTCTCGCCAACTTTTATAAAATGGATAGATCCACAAGAGACAGAAACAATTGAACATTATGCAACACGACTTCTAGACCAAATCACAACAACAAAACCCATTCTAATCGGACTTTCATTTGGTGGGCTAATTGCTGTGGAAGTGGCCAAACAAATTGAAACTGAAAAAGTAATTTTAATTGCTTCTGCAAAGACCAAAAAAGAAATTCCATTTTACTATCGTTTCGCAGGACAACTTAGACTGCATAAACTTTTACCGACAAGACTTTTAAAAAGTTCAAACTTTGTGACAAACTGGTTTTTCGGGACAAGTTCAACGTTTGACAAACAACTTTTAAAACAAATTCTTTTGGACACCGACCCGACTTTTTTGAAGTGGGCAATTGACAAAGTTTTAAGATGGACAAACCAAGCGCAAACCCAAAACATATTTCATATACACGGGACATGCGACAGAATTTTACCATTAAATTTTGTAAATTGTAACCAGACAATTAATAATGGTGGTCACTTAATGACGCTAAATAAATCGGACGAGCTAAACACCATTATAAGACAGCTACTATTGTGGGAATAAAACCTAAAAAGTCATTCAAAACACCAGACCACAACCCTGCAAATTCGTCCAACTTAACAAATCAAAAATTTGGGCAAGCTACTATAAACAAGGTTAGAAGATTTTATTTAACTTTACATCGTGCAGTGATTATTAACCCTCTTAGTCCCAAAATGCTGATATGTTACTTTAACGTTAGCACTAATCGTCGAGAACTATGGAACATCTAAAAACATTTTTTAATCGATTTAACGATAATTCTAAAATATCGCCTTCAAAGCCATTTACTCTAAAAGAATTTGATTCTCTTGAAGAACGGTTTAAGATAGAGTTTCCTAAAAGCTTTAAATATTTTGCTCTGACTTATGGAAACATTTGGACACCTAATATCTTGGATTTAATTGATGAAAAGGAAATTGAAATTTCAGATGTTCAAGAGTTTTGGAATGCTGAGAAGATTATTTTTGTTAAAGAAAATGAATGGACATCAAAAATTGAGGAAAATCTAATTCCGTTTGCGTCAGACTGCATGGGAAATATATTTTGTTTTGCCGTTAAGGATTTAATATCCAGAAAAGAAGATTGTAATGTATATTTTTATGACCATGATTTCGATACGATAGAAAATTTATCACTCAATTTTGATGAATGGATTGAACAGTTCAATAAAATAAACGACTAGTCCTAACCACTAAGCGTTCGTTCATACAAAAATGACAGATTTTCCATTTTTGTTTGGAAAAACCGTATGGGTACCGTAGGTTTGTTGAAGAATTAAGTGGGTAAAGTACAATTATATAAATCAATGGCAAAAGCATTTTGGACACTTGAAGATGGAAGAACATTTGCCACGCGATGGACTGGAATGTCTTATTTATTGAATTTAATCACTATCGAGCTAAAAGAAATTAAAGGAGCAGAAGATTTCTATGATTTTTTAGAAAAGTTTGTTTATCGTGAAGAGAAAGGTGACGAGTATAATGGATATGGTGGATTCATTAGAAAAGATAAGAGCATAATGTTCGACTTTGATTTAAGAACATTTGCACCTAAAAACCGTAGCTTTTTTTGGCAAGCAACACAAAATGCATTAACCAGAATAAAAATTCAGAATGGCAAAAAAAATGAATTCCTTGAACGTTTATTGATGACTTTATTGGATATGCATAAGAGAATAAAGAAAGGTGAAGACCCAATGCTTCTAAATGACCTTAGTATAATTGAACCAGACCCAAAAGAAAAAATTGGACCCGGATGGTAGAAATAACTATGCATAAAAACTAAGTTTTCGTGGTGTGAGCAGTACTACTTGTCCCGCAAAAACGGGAAGCCATGAAAACTTGATGAACTTAATCTTCGGTAGCAAAGAAAATAATGAGATAAAGGTTTTACTTAGATTTTCTATGAGTAGTTTGGAAAAACCGCAACTGTGTTGTAAGTTTGTTGTAGGCATGAATATATTAGTAGTAATGCTAAGCACAACATTAAATAATATTGAAATGAATCATGAAATTTGGTTGGCAAATGGACTTTTAATTTTGCATGCCTTTGTAGTTGGGATTACTGTGGCGGGTGGCGTTGCCTTATTTACAGGAAGGTTTGCCAAATTTCATAAGAAAGACTTTTTTGCTTGGGCTTTCATAGCATGCTCCTTTGGACAGATTATTTCACTGGTATTAACTGGGGGATGTATTTTCACAGCTTGGGAGAAGGAACTCAGACTTCAATCTGACCCGACAGCTTCATACTCAAAGACTTTTTTACAGGAATACTTGCCTTTTTTACCATATGGTTTTATTCAAGCTGTGCCATTTCTGACTCTTGGAGCATTAATAGGCGCAATAATCCAAATACGCTTTGCTATTAAACGAAAAAGAAACATAAACAAACAATAAAATAGAACTCAAATGACTGGACAAAATTCAACAAGACATTCATGACAATAAAATCAAATACCGCTAACAACACAGCGTTCGTTCACGCCAAACATGACGGGCTATGTCCAGTACAACCTGTCCCACTTTTAGGGATGTTTTATCTGAGTGACATCACTTTCCTTTGATATTCTACTCGATAGATGGATGGAGAAGAAAATGATGAAATCCATGTTTTACTTAGATATTCTAATATTAGTTTGGAAAAACCAGATGGGTGTTGTAGGTTTGTTGTAGGAATAAATAGGTTAGTGGCATAAAAAAAAATAGATTAAAATGGGACATAAAACTGAAGCTATCTTTATCCAATCTAAACTTAATATGGAAGAAGAATCAAATCTTATAAATTCGTTGGGGTTTGAAGATTATGTATTTAACTCCTTGGTTGAATTTGGAGAGATAGATTCAAGAAATAGATTTGGATTATACATAGGTACATATCAAAATACATCGTTTGTTGCATTTGATGGTGTTTATACTGCTAAGCGAAGTATAGAAACAATGTCCGAAACTGAAAAGACAATTAATAATCTATTTCCAGAAAAGGAGTTTATAAATATAATGAATTATGAATCAAGCAACTCTTATGGGTTTCATTATTTCAAAAATGGAAAAACTATTAGGTTAAAAGAAGGATTTTATCCAGATTTGGCTCATGATATTGGAGATGAACTAGATATAGAAAAAGAAGAGTTTACTAAAATAGAAGAAAATGAAAATGAAACATATTTTGTTATTAATTCTAGTAACTCCAGTAATGAACTTGAAAAATATACACATGATCAAATTGGTGGGTCAATTGCATTTAGTTTACCTAAATTATTTACGGGTGTGAAATTTGATAGTAAGGAAATGTATGCTACTAAAATTAAGCAATTCATTTCTAAGTCATTTATTGAAGAAGTAAATTTAAAATTTAAAAATTTCCCCAATAACTTAGATGAGCAATTATCATCCGATGATTTGCTACCTACTGAAATATATAATAATATAGTAAATTCAATAAGAAATTTAATTATCAATAATGGATTTGTAGAAATTGAAAAAAACTATTTTCAAAAACAAAAAGAAGGATTGACCTATACAATTGATTTAAAACCAGCAAAGGATGGTCATTTTCTTGTAACTCCAAATTTTCAATACTCATTAAAATCCTTTAGATCTGAATGGTTAATGTCAACTTTCGGACGTAATCAGGACCTCAACGACAATAAAATATCAAATGATATTCATATTTCATTAGAACAATTAGGAATAGAAGACACTTTCCCAAAATTTATGTTTTCAAAAGAAAAATATAACTTTAATGAATTAGAGAATGCTTATAAAACACGAATAGAAAATGTGATTTTACCTTATTTCAATAAATTTAATAGTTTAGAAGAAGTAGCAGAATTCCATACTTCGATAGTTAAAGTGGATTTCCTTTTAATGTCTTCCAACATGATTAAAGCAATGGAAGCATTTGAAGATGCAGTGAATAAAAGATCTAAATTTAAAAAAAATGATAGTTTTTGGACTTTGGAAAAGAAAAAGAAACTTGCACAAGAATTTAATGCAAGAGCTCGCTTGGTAAATTCGCAGTTAATCTTGAACGAATCAGATTTTGAAATATCAGATGTACCTTTAAATAAAATCGTTGATAACCCAAATACGAATACAACTAATCAAACTGATAAAAAACCTTGGTGGAAAATCTGGTAATACTCTATATAGCCGAGTAGACTTCCCTACCATACTAAGCTAATAGGGAGCGACACTAATTTAATTATTAAGATAGATCATAGGTTTGATATAGAAATAAAACGTTATCAATAATTAAGATGTACGAATTTGAAACAGATATAAGTGGTAGATTCAAACTCATTGATAAGAGTATGTTCCAAAGAGAAATCCCAAAGGTACATTGGGCAAACTGCAATGTCAAAGGGTTACAAAGACAAGATTCTGTTTTAATTTATTTGAAACATTCTGATACTCTTAATGAAGGAGATGAATGTGATTCTGAATTAAGATTTAAGTTCAGAGATGATCCTCGTTTTAAATTGAAGCTGAGGATTGGAGAAATCATTGAACTTAAAATGGGTTCTAGGAAATACGGTGAATTCAAGATAAATACCATACTTAATCAAAAATTATTTCCTACCTTAAATGAAAATGAAGTAAAAATACATTTCAATACAAAAATGTCTACTTATTTAAATAAAATAGGATATGACTTTCTAACTTTGGAATTCATGATATCTAATGAGTTAAAGGAAGTATTAGCAAGTGATTTCATAACGGAAAATGAAATGGTGACTTTAAGTGCAATAAATAAACTTCGGAAAAACCCAACAAGAATCTCTGATAATGAAAAATCAGCATGGGAGTATAATGAAACTAAGATTCATATAGATGATTTCGTTAATAAATTAAATTCAGAAATTGATATACTAAAAATTGGATTAGAGTATATCAAAAGACTTTTAATAAAACTATCAAATGAATTTTTTAAAGACAATTTTATTGTAATTCTTTCATTTTATGAAACTACTTATGAAAATAGCAAAATTAATTCATATGGATGTGGCGTTTCAAGATTTTATAAAAAAAGAAATGATGAGTTTTGGTTTCAATTAGACAAATTAGATGAGTATAAATCGGAAGCGTTGATCGTATTAGAAACAAAAAATAATCATTCATAACAATATATACCATGACCTTATTCCTAATCAGCCGTTTGGCAGGTTTACTACCTGTTATCATTAAGTTTAACGAATGACACAACAATGACGAACAAAAGACATAATAAAATTCCAAAACAATATATAGCAATCGGGCTGACCTGCTTGTTTGGTTGGACTTTTGCATACTTGGCGACAAATGTTTTTAAGGACTATGCATTTAGTCTTTTTATTTGGTTGCCTTTGGTTATGGGTGCATCATCGACAATTTTATTTGCTTACAATAACTCGACAACAAAACGCAATTGCCGAAACATTTCATTCCTTACACTTCTTATTTTTTGCGTTGGACTTTTGACTTTTGCCTTGGATGGAATTATCTGTATTGTTATAGCAGCTCCCATCGGACTGTTTTTTACTTGGTTAGGTTATTTAATCGGTTGGCAAATAGCAAGAAAGACCTTTCCAGGCAGCCCACCTGCAACTTTGTCAATTTTAATTATTTCTGTTCCCGCCCTTATGAGTTTTGAGTATGCAACAAAAGACACCGAAGACCAAGTTAAACCAATCGTAACGAGTATTGAAATCAACGCTTCTGCTGAGACCGTTTGGAAAAATGTTGTTGAGTTCCCTCAACTTGCTGAACCGACAGAATTTATTTTTAAAACTGGAATCGCTTACCCTATCAACGCAAAAATTGTTGGACAAGGAGTTGGAGCAATTAGATATTGCAATTTTTCGACAGGAAGTTTTGTAGAGCCAATTATAGTTTGGGACGAACCTCGACTTTTAAAGTTTGACGTAGTTGACCAGCCAGAACCAATGAAAGAACTAAGTTTTTACGACTTGCATCCAAATCATCTTCATGGCTATTTCGTTTCTAAACAAGGACAATTTAAACTCACCACTCTACCAAATGGACACACACAACTCGAAGGAACAACTTGGTATTACAACAAAATTAGACCCACATTCTATTGGACAATGTGGAGTGACTTTATTGTGCACAAAATCCACGAAAGAGTATTGAAACATATAAAAACACTTTCGGAGAATACTGCCAAGGAATAGAAAATGCGACTGACCTTATTTAAAATAATGATAGTTGATTACAAATCAATTGCTTTTACCTGAATCATTGCAGCTATTAAAACTGCTACCCTATCCTTGTGCAATCGCTTCCCTTTTGACATCTTCTTGATAGATAGATAATGAAGAAAATGATGAAATATACGTTTTACTTAGATTTTCTATGAGTAGTTTGGAAAAACCATATTGGTGTCGTAGGTTTGTTGTGAAATAATAAGGTTATTCCGCATTTTCACCCAAACAAATGAGACATCTAATAATAAGTCTAATCGTACCTTTGACAATCATTTCTTTCTGGTCTATTGGCAAATGGTGGTACGCGCTTCCTGAGGACGCCCCTGACACCATTTACACTGGCTTTCCATTAATTTACAGTGGACCTGGTTGGCATACTTCATTTTCTTATCAAATTTTTATCACAGAATTAATTATAGACCTTTTATTCTACTTTGCATTTTGGTTTTTAATTGTATTTTTAATTAAACGTTTCAAGCAAGAATTTAAAGTGACCAAAATTATAACATTTGGTTTGTGGGTAGCTACTTTTGTTTTAGCAATCAATCAAACATTTTTATTAATAGTCTCCGACAATGTATATCATTTAAAACGACCCTATCCGATTCAAGTATTGGAGACAGGAATTGAATTCGGCTGGAAAATTCCCCAAAGACCAGACTACGACAAGTATTTTCCTAAAGACAGATAAAAAAGGACCGCATAACATCTAAGCCCTAATATTCTCCAGGGGATATCCTGGTTAATTACATAGGAATTGCTTTCATCCGAATCATAACAGCTATCAAAACAACACCCTATCCGAGTGCAATGACTTTCCTTTGAACTCCTAAACTATAGATAGGATGGAGAAGAAGATGATGAAATGGGCGTTTTACTTAGATTTTCTATGAGTAGTTTGGAAAAACCGAATGGGTGTCGTAGGTTTGTTGTAGGAATAAATAAGTTATAAGACATTTTACGACAACACTAGCGAATTGACACGGACGACCAAAATATTAAACTTTATTTACTGTTCAACACTTTTACTTTTTCTGTTTCACAGCTTGACAGGTTTTGACATTAAAAATCAATTCCTAAAATCGTTCGTTTACTTTGGTTTCTTAATCGGGACACCGACAATTTTACTGTGGAATTTGTATTCAATAAAAATAAAAAGTAAACGAATTATTGGCACAGTTTACCCAACAATTTTTCTGATTTTCATTATTATCGTGAACCCAATTGAAATTATATTCTCATCAGGTGTTTGGCGAACACAGACTATTTTGTATCAAAACGGACACCTCAGTTTCAACAAAGTTGAATTTCAAATGCAGGACATTGGAGCATTGGGCTACAATAAACGAACAGTTGAAGTAATATATTTGACACCTTTGATTATGCTGACACGCGAAGTACCTAACGACATTGACAAACGAGTGGAATGGATTAAAGTTGAAAGAGATGTAAACGAACTTGGGCTTAAATAGCAGAGTCAGATTTTCAACGCGTTGGATAGATTAATCCTACGGGGTCAAAACGAATTTTGGAATTTTAACTTAGTGCGTCACAAGTACCGCCAAAGCGGTACAAATTATGGTGATTACTCCTTGGTACCTTTATTATTTCCAATCTAATGCAATTTGATTACAAAGCAATTGCTTTTATATGAATCATTGCAGCTATCAAAACTGCTAACCTATCTGCTTGCCATCGCTTTCTTTTGACCTTCTACTCGATAGCTAGATGATAAAAAAAATGATGAAATGTACTTTTACTTAGATTTTTAATTATTTGTTTGGAAAGACCGTATGGGTGTTGTAGGTTTGTTGTAGGAAAATGAGTTTGTGATAGAAACTTAATAAATCAATATGAATCTAAAAATTGAAATATATTTTGTTACACTTATTGGATTTATTACCCTTGGTTGTAAAGACAGTATAAAAAATCCTATTAAAGATTCTAATTTGTATTTCAATGAAAATAAACTAGCACTTAGTACAGAAGATAGTACATTAGAGTTGATTGATTCTTGTTTGACTAAAGAGTATAATGTGAAGCTTGAAGAATTTATCAACTTTGACTCAAATGCTTTCAAATTAACAATTGTTAAAGATGGCATTGAGAAAATTCAGATTTTAGATCTTCCGCCCGGCAGAACAAACATTGAATATTGCAGTAAAGATTTAATTATATTAGGCTCAGCTTGTGGTGGACCATGTTCAAGCAAAGATTTTATATTTGTCAATGATGATAGGCCAAATGAAGGCTATCAATATTGTCATATTGCAGAAAATAATGAAAAAATAATTTCATATCACGTAAATGAAGAATTTGAAATAATCAAAATTCGAAATCTTAAAAATGGTAAAGAAATGTCATCGAATATAAGCCCTTGCGAAAATCAAATATCATATCCATGTGGAATTAGTACACTAAAAGTAGGTAAAAACAAACTTTTTATTACTTTTGATTCACCAGAACATATTCCTAGGCAAAAGGAAATAAGTATAGTTGAAATCCTAAATTAAAAACAAACTGCAATCAAGAATGTACTAGACTTTTGCAAAATTTCAGAACACAGAATAGGTAAAGTATTTAAATAAAATAAAATATTAGGTAAAAGAATTATAAATACTCAATTTGCTACCCTGACAAAGATCAAATCGAATATTCTGATACACCAATTTCAGGAAACACAGTTTTAACTATAGCTAAAAATTATAATTGGTTAGAACAATTAAAGTTATCTGAATCATTAGACCAAGATAAAGTTCATTACAGTCCATCACTAGATTTTAAATGTATAAATAGTGAACGAAGTTTTTGTTTAACTGCTGATTTTAATAAAAACAAAGAGATAGAGTTTTCTCTCTGGTATAATCGACCTAAAAAAGTGAAAGTTTTATTTGGATTGCTTGGAACGTCTGAAAAAATGGTTATTGATGATGTTTGGAATTATAACTTTGAAGAAGCAATCAAATATCTAGAACACTTTGTTAATGGAAACTACCAAATTCTTGAAGATTTATATAAAAAATAAAATATAAATTTTGAAATTGCTTAAGTGGTCAATTGATTTTGATCATCTATAAAAAGTCTTTTAAATGTCATACAGTAAATAACATAATTCGCCCAACTTACCGTTTCATAAAATTGGTCATTCTAACTATAACCTAGCAAAGAAGATTTTATTTAACTTTACATCGTATAGTCATTATTAACACTTTTTAGTCCCTAAATACTGATATGTTATTTTAACGGAACAGGTAACTAAAAAATAAAATGAAAAGATTCCTTTTATTTATATGCTTCTTATCTTTTATGCAACAAGGAATAACTTGTAGCTGTGAATACCCGACTGAAATCTCCAATGCTTTTTTAGGTTCTAAGACTGTCGCACATGGAGAAGTTGTGGAACTTAAAATAACTAAAGTATCCGATTCGATGGACCCAAACAGTTTAAATAAGTTCTTAAAAAATGAAAAACTTAGGCAGCATCAATCTGAACTTTTAAAATCAAACTTCCTTATCCAAGTCAAATTCAAAATTATTGAATTGTTTAAAGGAAATATTAAAACAGATACTTTAATTTTATATACTACTCGAACTGGAGCTTCTTGCGGATATACTAATTTCGAAATTGGAAAACAATTTATTATATACTCATCTCCAACTAGTTATTTCTTTAGTAGTTTTTTTTCAACTCAAAAAAACATAAACCTTGAAAAAGCAAATTCGAATTGGGTAACGAGTTGTTCATTAACTTCTGAACTTAGAGAAGATCATTTAAATGCATTAAAAGCAATTAAAATTGCTGAGGATGGCATTAATATTTTGAAGAAAAATAATCTCTTAAAAAAAGGAGTTAAAATTTATACTTCTGTATTAACCAAGAATTATGAAGAAAAATATGATGTTCATATTTTCGAAGATGATAAATTGATTGATAATAATGAATCGAAAAGATATGATTTAATATTAACAATATTATCAATTAAAGGAGATTTTGCAGAATTAAATTTCAAATCATTTAATGATTTTGGATTTGTCCGTATTGGCACCATAACGTTATCAAAAACCAAAGGTAAATGGGTGAAGAAAAGTATAAATTATATTACGTCAATTGAATAATCTACCCATTCTCGATTAGACTTCCATCTGATTCTTTTGATCTTATGCCAAATGTAAAGATTGGAAAAGTAAATGATGAACTATAAGTTTTACTTAGATTTTCTAATAACCGTTTGGAAAAACCAAATGTGTTTCGTAGGTTTGTTGTAGGAATAAGTAGGTTATAGCCAATTGTAGCAGAAAATAACGAATATTAAAAATAATGACAATAAAAGAAGCAATTTTAAAGAGTTTAGAAGAAATTGGAAAACTAACAAATTATACAGAAGTTACAAACCATATTATTGCTAAAAACTATTATGATTTTAAAGAAGCAAAAACTCCACCAGCAACTATTTCTGCATTACTTGGAGATTTTGTTAGAGTTGGTGATAGTCGAGTAAAAAGAATTAAAGAATCTGGTGCTTACTTTTATTATTTAACAAAAAACGAAGAAAATATAGGGATTGATATTTTAACCAGCGAAGTTGAAGTATCTAAAACCAAAATTTCTAAAACTGAAAAAAATAAAACTTACGAAGAAAGAGATTTACATAAAATGTTAAGTAGTTATTTGAAAAATACAGATAACTATTCAAAAACAATCTTTCATGAACAATCTAATGGAAAAGACAACAATCAAATCTGGACTCATCCTGACATGGTTGGAATAAAATTTCTAAACTTACAAACTAAAGCAAGTCAAAATTTCTTAAAATCAATTAATCGAGTTGACACATTTAAATTGAGTTCATATGAATTGAAAAGAGAAATAAATAATGACAGTGAATTGAAAAAAGCATATTTCCAAGCAGTTTCTAACTCAAGTTGGGCAAATTATGGTTATTTAGTAGCGTTTGAATTTAGCGATAGTCTAAATGAAGAAATGTCAAGACTTAATCAATCTTTCGGAATTGGAATAATTGAATTAAATGCAAATCCATATCAAAGCAAAGTCCTATTTACAGCTAAATATCGAGATTTAGATTTCAAGACAATTGACAAACTTTGTAAAATAAATAAAGAGTTTGAAAAATTTATTGAACAAACGGAAAAATTAATGACAGCAGAGGAAAGATATTATAAATCAACAGAAAAAGAGTTAGACGAATTTTGCGACGATTACTTCTTAAATGATTCTGAAGTCGAAAAATATTGCAAAGAAAAACATATTCCAATAGAACAAGGTTTGTCCTAATTAGCATAGGCTTTAAAGGTGGTTAAAGGACTTGAAAAAACATTTTATGGTGCAACAGAATTTACAATAGAAGACAATAACGGTTATTTGCTAACTTTTGAAGAAGATGAAAAATAAAAAAAACATAAAACTTCCGCTGACGGATATTGAAAAAGCAAATTTGAGAAAGAATAAGATCAAAATTGCAGACATTCTTGACTTCGCAGAGGACGAGTTGGAAGTGTTATTAAACGCTACAAGGGAACGAGTAAAAGAAATTTATGCATTAGCAGAATTCCAAACAGTTCCGTCAGTCGGGATAAAGTTTGCCGAAGACCTTGTGTTCTTAGGGTATTATTCACTTGGCGAACTAAAGCACAAAGAAGGTCCTACACTGACGGACGAATACGAACAGAAAAAAGGTTATTGGGTTGATCCGTGTGTGGAAGACCAATTTAGATTAGTTGTGTACTTTGCAAATACAAATGACACGAAAAAGACATGGTGGGACTTTACCAAAGAACGAAAAAAGTTTCGCAATGAAAACGGTTATCCAAAAAGCAGACCTCAAAAAGCATGGTTTGAAACAGAAGGATTTGAACGAAAAGACAATAAAGGCAGCCTACTTAACAAATAGATGGAGAAGTAAATGATGATATCGGTTTTTTATTAAGATTTTCAATTATTAGTTTGGAAAAACCGCAAGTGTGTCGTAGGTTTGTTGTAGAAATAAGTAGGTTATGTGCCATTATAGGCAGACTTAAATCATCAAAAACAATATGAGACAAATCACTTTACTTTTATTGACACTTTTTGTAGGACAAGTTTTTGCACAAAATAATTCTCTGCCTAACAGAATTAAAGAAGTTGAAAACAATTTAATTCCTTTTGTTCCTGTAAAAGGGTTTGAAGGTTGGAACATTATTGACAGAATGAAATATTACAAAGTGCCAGGTGTAAGTATTGCGGTTATCAAAGACTTTAAAATTGATTGGGCAAAAGGTTATGGTTTGGCAGACACTTCTAGTAACATTCCTGTAACAACTGAAACAATGTTTTCAGCAGGTTCCATCAGTAAGTTTTTAATGGCTGTAACCGCCTTGAAAATGATTGAGAAAGGACAAATTGAATTAGAAAAGCCTATCAACAACTACCTTACTTCTTGGAAAATTGCAGAGAACGATTATACTAGGAAGACCCCCATAACTTTAAGAATGCTATTGAGCCATTCGGCAGGAACTTCACAATCTTCATACTTTGGTTTTACACCAACACAACCTTTACCAACTATTGTAGAAATTTTAAGCGGTGCAAAAATTTCAGAAACAAGACCAGTAGTAGTAAATAGTGAACCTAATGTAGCGTTTCGTTATTCAGGTGGTGGAAGTATGATTGCTCAAATGGCTTTAATGGATGTTTCTAAAAAAAGTTTTTCTGACCTAACACAAGAATTACTTTTCGACAAACTTGGAATGCAAAATTCAACTTTTGAACAACCTGTTTCACCAAAATTTACAAAACAAAGTGCTTGGGCTTATTCTTCTGCTTCTTGGTTTAAAGGTATGCCTTATGTTTACCCTCAACAAGCAGCAGCAGGACTTTATACCACACCAACAGACCTTGCAAAGTTTTTTATTGATGTGCAAAAATCCTACATGGGAAAAGGAAAGGTATTAAGTGAAGCTACAACAAAACAAATGCTATCACCACAACAAGATGTTTCTGATGGTTCTTACAAAGAGCAAATTGGGATTGGACCTTTTATAATTCAACGAACCGACAACAAAGACCCTAATGGAGTTTACTTTGAATTTACTGGTGTAAATGCAGGTTTTTTGGCTTATGGCATAGCAAGTGTTACCAATGGGAATGGGGTAATTATTATGCTCAACTCAGGGGACGACGTAAATGGTTTGGGAAAAGAAATTAGAAGAGCTGTTGCAAAAGTGTATAAATGGACAAACTTCTTACCAACTGAAATACAACCAATTAGTTTGACGGAAACAGAAGTAGACAAATTTGTAGGTCGTTACAGAATGGCAACAGATGAAGTGCTTTACCTGCGTAAAGAGAAAGACTATTTAGTTGAAAACATCAATGAAGGCAACGATATTTATTGTTTTCCAATTTCTAAGGACACCATAGTTTTTAGTGATTATAACATAAAGGGATTTTTTGTTAGAAATGATAAAAGTGAAATAATTGGACTTCAGAATATTTATCAAGAAAAGCCAATGCCAAAAATGAAAGATGATGAATTCTCACCAAGTGAGTATTTGAAGATGAAAAAGTACGATGATGCAAAAAACGCCTTTGGAGCAATGAAAATGAATGAATATCAGATTACATATTTGGCATACGACCTGATGAACAAAAAGCCTTTGAATCTAGAAGCTGTAAAAACAATTTTAGATGTGGCCGTAGAACAACATCCAAATTCTTCTATTGTGCATAGTCGTTGGGGCGACTATTACTTAAAACTTAACGACAAACCTAACGCCATTAAAAGTTATCAAAAGGCTGTAGAACTTGACCCTACAGACCAAGGAATAAAGGACATTTTAGACAACTTGAAAAAATAAAGGCATACAAGAGCAAAGTTTTTGTAGTGCGCACAGCAATACTTGTCCCGCAAAATCGGGAAGCTATAAAACCAGATTGGATTTAATCCACATTTGCAGATATCATACTCTTTATTAAAAAGATTTTTTTCACACTAATCGCAGATCGTTACCAGTTTAGGAAATCATTAGTGACCTGTATTATTTCCAGACTATTGTAAGTGGTTTACTAAGGAATTGCTTTTACCTCAATCATAGCAGCTACTAAAACAGCTACCCCATTCGAAGTTTAGCAGGTTTCAATTCCTTTATATCCTTTTAAGATCGCTTTCCAATGACTTTCTACTTAATGGATGAGTAGCAATTGATAAAATATAAGTTTTACTTGGATTTTCTATTATTAGTTTGGAGAAATCGTATGGGTGTCGTAGGTTTGTTGTTTATACAAAGAGGTTAACCAGCATTTTAAACAAACATTATTCTGACTATGGGAACTTGGGGACCAGGAATATTTCAGAACGATACTAATGCTGATATTTGGGTAGAGTTTAAAGAACTTTATAACAAAGGACTTTCTCTAAAGGAAATCAGATATAAACTTGAAAAGGAATATAAGCCACAAAGCGACATAGAATATTTTGGTGAAATATGGACAGGAATTGCGTATGGACAATGGATGTGTGGCGATGTTGAAGATTATACTTTCAAGAAACTAAATGATGCTATTAAATTAAAGCGGCTGACACTTTGGGTGGACGATAAAAAACTTCTTGAAAAAAGAATTAAAGCAATTTCTGATTTCATACAAAAAATTCAAACGCCAAGACCTAACCCTTTAAAAAGAAAAAAAATTGTCATTAGACATTCCTTTTTCAAAAAAGGCGACATTATTGGAATAAAACTAAACCCAAACTATTATATTGCTGCAATTGTAACAGACCACCAAGACTTTGAAAATGACGGGGAAAATACAATTGCATTCACTGACTTACTTTTTAAAGATCAAACAACACTAAACGAAGTTCTTAATTCCAATATGCTTTATTTAGACATTGGTGGTTCATATAAATATTACAGGGGTTTTTATAAGGCTTTATTTTCTGCAAGGAATATGGCGAAACAAATTGATAAATCCATCATAATTGACAAAATTGATGATACTGAATTTCTTTTGTTAAGCGTTGGAACACCAATTGGAGACTGGACTAAAATTGAAAATATAGTTGAAGAACAATTTAACTTTCTTAAAAACAATAAAACGGATAGACCTTTAAATATTACTGTAAAACAGTTCTTAAAAAGGGACAACAAATTGGAAAGTATTTTAACAGAATGGGACAAGAAAATATTCAGAGAAAAGCTGAATCAACAAAACTCCAAATAGTCGAGCAGGTAAAGAGGGGTCTAACATTAAACATCTCACTATTTATCACATCTTAATGTGCCGACCCTATGATTTGGTTTCATATACGGTGGTTAGCAAAGTGTTAGGTTCAGTTTAAAGTACATTTACAAATGAGATTGATACAAATTTTATAATGGTATAAGTTGTCAATTCTTTATAATCACCTATAAAAAGTCACTCAAAACGCCATACCATAATCCACCAAATTCGTCCAACCTAAGGTTTTATAAATTTGGGCAAGCTACTGTAAACTAGGACAGAAGATTTTATTAACTTTACATCTTATATACCTTATTAATACCTATAGTCTTAACGTAAGTCAAAATCAAAAAACCAAATCATGTCCATAAATAACTTTTATTTTACCATCATTTTAATATGCTATTTTAATCTTGTTAGTTTTGGGCAAAATATTGTACAGCTTGACAAGACAGAAATTACAGCAATTGATTTAGATCATAAAATTGATATGTTAATGAAAGCTGCCAATGTACAAGGATTGGCTGTTACCGTTTTTAACCATAATAAGCCAGTCTATAAAAAGTCTTTCGGTTATAAAAATCTACACACCAAAGAACCTATTAACAATGAATCCAATTTTTATGGTGCCTCATTAAGTAAATCCGTCTTTGCTGTGATGGTCATGCAACTTGTTGAAAAAGGTATACTTGATTTAGATAAACCTTTACAAGAATATCTACCAAAGCCAATTTATGACTACAAACCAACAAAAAAATGGCATGATAACTATCAAGATTTAAAAGACGATTCAAGTTATCTCAAAATAACTGCAAGGATGTGTTTAGATCATACTACTGGTTTTCCAAATTGGCGATGGGATGAACCTGATCAAAAATTAAGGGTTAAGGCAATACCGGGTTCTCGCTACAGTTATTCTGGCGAAGGTCTGGTATATTTACAAGTGGTATTGGAGCATCTGTTAAATAAACCACTGGAACAAATGATGCAAGAAAATATTTTTAGTCCTTTAAAAATGAATCATTCTTCTTATACTTGGCAACCTCAATTTGACAAAGATTATTGCCTTGGCCATAACACAACCGGAGAAACATATGAAAAAGATAAAGATAATGAAGCTAGAGCTGCAAGTACTTTAGAAACAACTTTAAATGATTATACGCTTTTTACAGAAGCAGTTTTGGGAAATAAATTATTGAAAAAATCCACGACTAAAGCAATGTTTACCCAACAAATTAAAATCCGATCAATAGCACAGTTTGGTCCATTACGCCTGAAAGATTCTGATGCAAATGACGGAATTGATTTAGGTTATGGACTTGGTTGGGTATTACTTCAATCTCCTTATGGCACAGGCGCCTTCAAAGAAGGTCATGGTGATGGTTTTCAACATTATTCCATTATTTTTCCACAGGCAGGGACAGGAATTATCATTATGAGTAATAGTGATAATGCGGAAAGTATTTTTAAAGAATTATTAGAAACATCTATTGGCGATATTTACACTCCATGGAAATGGGAAAATTATATTCCTTACAATTTAAAAGAATAAACATTAACTGTGTATATCAATTAAGTTTTCGTGGTTTGCGTGAGTGGTTGATAAAGGACTTGATTTTATCTGAATCATAGTTGACATTAAACCTGCTACCCTATCCAAGTGCCATGGCTTTCCTTTGACATGCTACATGAAGGATAGATGGAGTAGAAAATGATGAAATAGACGTTTTACTTAGATATTCTTACATTAGTTTGGAAAAACCGTATGGGTGTCGTAGGTTTGTTGTAGGAATAAGTAGGTTGTGGCTAAAGAAATGATATATAAAGTTTTAAAAGTAAATATGAATTTAGCATACATACTGTAATTAATAATCTATAATTTATTTAAAATGAAAGAGTTTTTTTATATTTCCATATTTCTATTGTGTGGAGAATTTAATCTATTTTCACAAACTGTCTATACTTTCCATACGCCTGGAAACTGGGAAAACCAAGCAAATTGGAGTCCAAGCTATCCTGGACTAAATGTATCAAATGCGATAATTAATATTAATTCTAACTGTGTTAGAGCTGCTGGGAGTTCAAATAATTGTTTAAATTTTGACAATGTTACATTTAATATTAATAATGCTACTTTTTCACACCTTCACGCTATTTTAGATTGTATTTGGCTTTTAAACAGTACAATAAATATTGATGTTAACTCTCAGTTTATTTCAGGGTCAACGTTAGATCATACTAATTCCACATTGAATAATTATGGAATTTTAAATTGTATTGGACTTACTTTTTTAGGGCATGCTATTATAAATAACTATGGAACAATTAATGTAACAGGTGCCACATATTTCGGTGAATACAATTCAGTGAGTTCAGTTTATTTTAATAATTATGGTATAACAAATGTTAACAATTATTTAGACTTTAATTGTAATACAAATATATTAAACGATGGAGAAATAACGATAAACTATAGTACATTTATTAAAAACTATTTTATTGAGAACAATGGTATAATTAAAGGTAATAGTTTTATTAGTGGGACATGCAGTACAAATTGCTCTTTCATAAATAGTCAAACAAGTTCAATTAACCCTGGGAATTCACCTGGCAAACTAGAATTTAATATTCCATCTGATTTCCCATTACCAATATTAAATTTTGAAATCAATGGAATTGTTCCCGCCACTCAATATGATCAAATTTCAGTGTTAGAAAATACAGATTTTACAGATGCTACATTAAATGTCACATGGGGCTTTACTCCCGTTATTGGACAAGTTTTTGACATTATAACACATGGGGCAAGAACTGGTCAATTCTCATCTGTAAACATACCCCCTATCCCAGGATTAGCTTTCACTGTTAATTATGATAACCCACAAAAAACGAGTATTGTAGTTTCACCTGATATACCTTTACTAATAACTTGGGCATCACATCCAATAGCAAAAATTAAAAATAATAAGACTCATTTAAATTGGGTGGCTGGTTCTCAAATCAATAGTGAAAAATTTGTCATTGAACATAGTACTGATAACAAACAATTTGATGAGATTGGGATAGTGGAAGGTGATGGAAATTTGATTGTAGAAAAAAGCTATGAGTATATTCATGACCATCCTAGCTTTGGCATTAACATCTATCGTATAAAACATCTAGACTTCAATGGCAATAGTAGCTATAGTAATATCACTAGCGTGTTTTACGATAATGATGGAAGAGAAGTGAATATATGGCCTAATCCCGCTAGAGATGTAATCAAGTTATTAATATCTTTTAAAACCAATCTAATCATAACAGATATTTACGGTAGAAACATTCAAGAAACTAGATTAATAGAAGGCGAAAACTCAATAGATTTAAAGGATCTACCTGCTGGACTATTTATCTTTGCTTTAGAAAATGGAGAAAGATATAAAATATTGAAGGAGTAATTAGAGTGGTAAAAAGTTATGAAAGTGAAAACAATATAAGGTCAATTTTTTTTGAATTTATCTCAATCTGAAGTAATACTAATTGAACAAGGCCAAATCAATTCTATATACAGAAGTTCATTGAACAATGAGTTGTAAGCTAAAGATTTGAAGGAAGAAATGTTATAAAAGAGATCAAAGTGTTTTTTTTTTAAGAAAGCATCATGATGCCACGAATCAGGTTTAAATCAACATTCCGCCCAATCAAGACGTCACACTTCATCGCCAAAATGTTATTAATAGGTTTCAGTTCCTTTATATCTGAATGCCATCACATTCCTTTGACCTACTACTCGATATATAGACGATGAAAAAAATGATGAAATCTAAGATTTACTTAGATACTCTAATATTAATTTGGAAAAACCGTATGCGTGTCGTAGGTTTGTTGTAGAAATAAGTAGGTTCTCATCAATAAGAATAAAATGATGTCGTATAATAAATTTTTAATTTTACCTTTATTGTTTTTAATAAACTGTAAACAATATCAGGAAGTAAGAAAAGCTGAGAAAATGGTCGATCAAGGCGTGGAATATGTAAACTCGCCTGAAGCTAAAACGATATCTTCGCGAATAGACAATGAAAAGGAAATTAGTAAGAATTATATAAGAAGAATAACTGAAACAGAATCAAATACTAAAATAGAATCTGCAAAAAGAATAATCTCAGTGAGTGATAGTCTAATTGAAACTATTGAAAAAATAAAATTTGATCTTGCCAAACTTCATGTTACCAAAGATGATGAAAGGTCCTACAAAATGATTAACCAATATATGATCCAAGAAGGCAATGGATTAAAATTTAAAGAAGCAATATCCAAATCCATTGACAAAATGATTAAAATTGCATTAGAACTTGGTATAGCAATCTCAGCTGATTCATTACCTTTGAAAATATATAACCATATGGAAAAGGATGGTAAAACATGGGAAGAATATAATTTTGGCTTCATGCCATATGGTGCTACGAAACCTATATTCGAAAAGTTAAAAAATGATGCAATTTTGTCAAAACTTTTAATACTTGAAAAAATAGCAACATGAAAGTTCTGATGAGAACAACGGTATTGATGATAGTTTGGATATCGCCAAAACCATCACATAGCCTAGAGTTTATATCCAATTACAAATAAAATCACTTTGCAAGAAGAAATAAAAAATTCAAGAATTAAATGTTACAAATGCATGAGACCATCAAGCACCTGTATTTGTAAACACATTAATTCTTTTCAGACCAATACTCGTTTCATTATTCTTATGCATCCGAAGGAATACAAAAAAGAAAAAAACGGAACGGGAATTATGACTAAGCTTCAACTTGAAAATTCAGAGATTATCGTTGATGTCGACTTCACCCATAATAATCGTGTAAATGAAATACTGAATAATGAAAAAAGCTGTTCTTTTTTACTTTATCCAGGTAAAAATAATTTTAACTTATCTAATAGTAAAAGTTCAGAAATAAACGCTTATATAGGTAATCATTCATACATCTTCCTGCTCGATGGCACATGGTCATGCGCCCGTAAAATGCTTAAATTAAGTAAGAACTTGCAAAAACTAAAAAGAGTGAGTTTTGATAATACGATAAAATCAAAATTTATTATCAAGCAGCAGCCAGAATCTCTTTGTCTTAGCACTATTGAGTCAGTCTATACTGTCTTAAATTTGCTTAAGGAAGGTAATATTGAGCAATGCGACACAAAGGATTTCCTTATTCCTTTTGAAAAAATGATCGAGTATCAAGTCGAATATATTCTTAACCCAAATAGTAAAAACTATGATTCAACTGCGAATGGAGAGATTCCTCTTAAAAACATGTATAAGAAAAGTACAGAAAGAAAGATTATTTTTGAACAACAATAGATGCGAAAATTGAATTAAGGTAACTATTTAGATCATTGCCCTGTAGGGGCTAAATATTGGTAGAGATGGGTGAAACCCATCTCAAAAGATCAGAGAATTATAGTTTTTGGCGCCATTTTTGCCTGAAAGATGCAAAAATCGTGACAAAAACGGTTGATATTGGAACTGACCTAAACAGTTACGAATTAAGTAGCATAATAGTCCATTAAATAGACAGGCTTACAAATTTGTGGAATATAAAATTTAGTGGGATTCAAAAGTCCTTAACACCTTGGCGTCACACAGTCCTTTGTAAGAGCCTGTCACTGCTTTGGCGTGAGAAGGATTTAGGATGGGTAAATTTAGATTAATAAGCAAGTTATATAAATTATATAAGCTACTGTAACCTAGTCAAGATCATTTTATTTAACTTTACATCATAAAATGATTATTAACACTTTTAGTCTTAAACTTCTGGTAGATTACCTAAATGTTTGCATTCATGCTATAAAACCAACTAAATAAATTTATGACATCAGTTTTATTGGCTCAGGTCTTAGTTTCTTTTTTTGTTGGTGGTTCGTTAATTACATTACTTTCTGTAATGGCAGAAAAGACAAATCAGCATATTGCTGGAATCATAATGATGTTTCCTACAACTTTGGTACTAGGTTTTTTCTTTTTGGGGTTGACTACTAATGCAGAAAATGTTTCGAATGTTATTCCTGCTACTTTAATTCCGCTGGGTATTATAATATTTTCCTCAATTATCTACATTTATTGCTCAATTTTCTATGAAAGTAAAGTGAAAAATAAATTACCACAAATATTTTGTGCACTGCTGACGAGTATAATAATATGGTTTATATTAGCAGCACCATTTGCTATTTATAAATTTTCAAATAAGTCAATGGGAATTTTAGGCTTTTTAATAATTATAACAATTACACATTTAATATTACGAAGTAAGCATTTTGAATTAAACTTGATTAGACCTAAGTACACAAAAAAGCAACTATTTATAAGAGCATTTTTCACAGGAATCATCATTGCAACTGTTGTGTTATTAGGTAAAACATCAAATCCATTTTGGGCTGGTATTTTTACCATGTTTCCTGCAGCGACCTTTTCGACACTGATAATTTTACATTTTTATTATGAACCTAGGCAACTTTTCTATTTTATGAAATCTGCACCACTAGGTTCTGTTTCATTATTTATATACGCAATCTCAATTATGTTGTTATTCCCGAAATTAGGTATATGGGTAGGAACATTAATTTCATATGTTATTTCCTTGACTTTTGGGCTACTCCTAATTAAATTTAAATTAAGATTAATCAAAGAGAACAGAATATAAATCACGAACAGATAATAGAGTTAATAGCCCCAGCAACAGAAGTTGATGCGATACGTCTCTCATTTAGATACTAGTATGGATTCAAATCTCGTCAATTAAGTAAAGCTTTACAACCAATTGCAATAGCCATCTACAACTGAGTGTTCGCAGTGTCTCAGCGGCCACCCCTATCCTATTTTGCGGAATAGAAATGAAAGCCCATGAAATAGCATGGCAAGCGCTGTAGAACAGCAACTGCAATAATAATGATTTGATATTCTTATTGCTTTAATGACATTCAGTAAAGCCTAACTATTCCTTTTTGACTTGTGTATTATTAAGTACATTGATGGTTCCGGTATTTTGATTTAGAATTGAGCTAGTCAAATTCGGATTTCCCTGACTCTGATAAATAATGACATTGTCCAATGTCAAATTACCCGAATTAATCAATGCACTTCCATTGGCGTTGTTACCACCATAGATGGTCATGTTTTTTAATGAGAATTGTTTACCCTGCAAAACGTCAAAAATAGGACCCAAATTTGATGTTCGAAGAGTAATTTCATTACCTGTCGTTAAATGAATATTGATATTTTTGTCGATCATAATTGGTCCTGTTGTCAAAAAGATAGTTTGACCATAAACGTCAGGAAAAAATGTTATATCTTGACCGTCAACCGCACATTCTATTTCTTTTCTCAACGACCCTATCCCTCTATCGTTTGTGTTAAATACTTTGAATCCACATTGAGCCAAACAGTTTATTTTGGCTGACCATCCTAGTTCTGTCACTGAAGCATCACTTAAAAATTTAACAGTCAGACATCCTGATGAATACGATGATGTCACTATTCCTGGTGAAGTAGTACCATAATACCCGCCTGCAGGAAATCCAGCCTGTGTCTGAGGATTACCGCTAGATATCAGTGGAGATGAAGTACTATTACCATCATATACGTACAATGCATCCCACTCTGTTTCAATATTAAACTCTGTAAATTCTAATTGTATCGCAAATGCAGGATTTTCTGGACATATGGTCACCGTGATGTCTTCATTATCATCATAATTCTCATTAATATCACCTGAATCATAAAAATTGTCATCACATTTAGGCAAAGTCTTAATAGGTCCGACCGTCACCCAATTGGAATAATCATTAAAGCCACAAACGCTTCTTACATGAAAGTAATAAAACGTGGCACTTTGCAAGTTTGTGGCTATATATGGTGGCGCGCTTATGGCATTACCATTCTGTGGTGCTTGAGGGGTTAATGTGATGGCATATTCGTAAGAACTTGGAGGTACTGTAGGATTGCTCCACGCTAATTTAGCAGAAGAAGTCGTTAATTCACTTACATTGACGTTTACAGGAGGAAAACATGATGGAAGATTATCCACTAATTCAGATTTCCATATCCCTCTACCATAAGTAGAAGCATAGATGGAAGTGTTATCATAATTAATATCTAATTCCGTTATTTCTACATTTGGCAATCCGTCAGAAAATAGTTCCCAGTCTGACATAGTATCATCTTTGTAAAAGATTCCTGCATCCATTCCAATATATAAGCCGTCAGGCGTATCTTCTTGGTAAATGATACAATTTACGGGTAAATTGGGCAGTGTACCACTTATGTTTGTCCATGTACTACCTCCATTGATGGATTTGTATACTTTTTGTCCCGACGAATAGTTTTGGAGTACGGCCCATATGATTTCTGGATCGGTCGGATGAATTTCAATCATCGCCAAATTTGCCCCAGGTGGATTGAGAGAAGTCCATGAAGTACCGCCATTTATCGTTTTTCTAATATTATTGTATCTCCCAGTATAAATATAATTACTATTAGATTTAGAAACTCTGAGAAGCTCTTTGTTATAGTCCCCAATACCAGACCCAATAGTTGTCCAGTCGTTTCCTTGGTTTGTTGATTTATATATATTTGTAAAACCAGCATAAATCGTGGTCGGCGTTGTAGGGTCTAATACATACGGCGTGACCCAAGCCCCTTCTGGTTGACCAGTAATATTATTTTGGATGTCAGTCCATGAACTTCCTCCATTGGTAGATCTATTAATCTCTCCAAAATAAAGTGAACCATACATGATATTTGAATTGGCACTGTTGATGGCACACTCCATACCATCACCACCTATTTCGTCTGTCCAGCTACCATTATTATCCATTAATTTCGTACCATTATCTTGCAATCCAGCTATTACTTTAGTATCCGTTTGGGAGACACCAAGTTTATACATTTGACTAATGACCATCCCATTTGACATGTGGTTCCAAGTATTACCTCCATTTCCAGATTTGTACAATCCACCATCATTACCTTCCCAAAGGACAGAATTTTGCCACTCCATGACATGTTTATCTGCATGAACCGTTTGAACGCCAGGTGCTCCTGCCCAATGTGATTTGATACTCCAATTTGTGCCACCATTAGTAGATTTCCAAGTATTTACGCCTCCTACATATACAGTTTCTGCATTGGCAGGATCAGCTGTAAACGCTAAGTCGTACCAACCTTGACCACCACCATCTGAGCCCGTTGATGACCATCCGAGCAAGTTAGGAGTATTGGACATTTGAGCAAAACTATTACCTGAATTTGTAGATCGATATACTCCGTTAAAGCCATTACTACTAGCGGACGAACTTAATACATACACATAATCAGCATTCGCTGCTGTAGTTGCAATAGATAATCTATTACTATTTGAAACCGTATAAATACTAGTCCAAGTATCGCCATTATTTGTAGATCTATACACATTTGCACCAGAAGATGCATAAAAAGTATTGGATGAACCTGTAGTTTTTGCTTCTATGTCATAGAAATTGCCACTTTGTTCTTGTACCCAATCAATACCAGCATTTACCGTACGATAAATCCCATCAGAAGTAGCTGCTAACAATGCATCAGAATTATCGGGATCTATAATCATTCTTCTAATCAACTTACCACTTGACACACTCCAGTTTAAACCAGTATTGCTGAATGTAGCTCCTCCATCCTCAGACTTCATGACGCCTACGGAGTAATTATCACCGCCATCTCCATCACCTGTTGCAATATAAACAATATTCGGGTTGGTAGGATGGACTACAATACCTGATACACCCAAAACTGCTAAATCATCTGTATTAGTAAACCAAGAAGTTCCACCATTGACTGTTTTCCACAATCCTCCACCCGCTGCTCCTGCATATATGATATCTGTATTTGATGGGTGAAAACTCACGCTGTTTATCCTACCGATGCCAGCATATCCACCTGAAGATGTACTTGGCCCACTACTTGTCCAATTGGCAGTGAGTACACGGTTCCCAGTTTTTTTATGCGATTTCTTATACTTTTGAATTTCTTCCAAGATAATGCCAGATGGTGGGAAATTACCAAACTTATCTACTCTTTTTTCCCAATAATGTTCCCATCTCTTGAATTGTTTCCAGCCTTTTCCTTTTTCTATTTGTCGATCTTTCCAGTATTCATTAAAAGACTTCTGAATATCAAAAAAGCTTAATGGCTTAGACTGTTCATCTTGTTGGGGTAACCATGGTTGAGAGAAAGCAGAACTACTATAAAAAAATAATAATGAAAGTAAGATAGATTTTAGAAGAGATTGCACCTAATATAAATTTACAATGATTAAATTGCAAAGTTATAATAATTACGGAAAAAGTACAATCGGAAATAAAATTTATGTATACAACAAATTGAACAAAATGGAAGTAATATTTTAATTAGGTTAACATATATTCTTTAGACGTAATTTCACCGCCTTTTTGTCTTTAGTTTAAAAGTCACTGGAGACGGTACAAACAAAAAACTGCTTGAGCCAAAACAATATTAAATCAAGGAACAAATCTTGTATAATTGAATAAGTAAATCAATGTAAGAATCTCAAAGGCGAGTTTTTTTTGTTTCCGTCGGGAAGATGACTTTTACGCGTTAAGAAGACAAAACAGCGGCGGCATTTTCATGCTGAAGACATGACACGTTTGCTTTATTTTTTTTGCTGAAGAAAAAAGTTAAAGCCTTGACTGCTCAAGGCAAATGGTATTAGAAGTGTTATGTTTTGATTTAGAAGTAATAATTAAAGTTTCGGTGTTTGTAAAAAATTATTTAATCTAGAATATATAGTTATTATAAAACAATATAGATTTACTTAATGTATTGATTATCTGAATTTTAATATATACTTACAATAATGGACATTTTTGATATCTTCAAGACCAGATGTATTTTCGACCGTCCTTTTCATTTTTAGTCAAAACTTCATAAAATAGCGTTAAGAAGCGAAAACTGTTCGAGCTAAAACTAAAGTTTAAACGTGTGATCAAGAACGTAGTGGCACTCAAGCCAAATACGAGATGCAAATTACAAAAGCGAGTTTTTTCGGTTTAGCTATTTTTTGATGTTTTGGCGTTAAGAAAATGAAACAGACTTGACTTTTTGTTTCTTTTGTGTTAAGACAAAAGAAAAAGAAGTTAAAATCAATTTACACTATTAAAATTCATCTACAAGCGTAAAGATGAAGAACAAAATTAGAAATTTATCCATTTAGAATTTAGTCCGAAACTTCAGGTAATAATTATTAAAATACAAAAAAGCCCAATTTATATGCAAACTGGAAATTTCTAAAAATCTACCCTCAACCTTAAATTAATCCTTCTTCCTGTGAGATTATTTGGCAAGGCATATTCCTCATTTGTTAATGTTTTAACCCAATTAACAGATGCTTGATTTGATATCTGTAATAAATTAAAAGCCTCTAAACTTATCCAACTGTTTTGTGAAAATCTAAGTGGGTGATTGGGCTTCCTTTTAATCCATTCTGCTTTCCAAAGCTGTACAGAAAAACCTATATCGATACGATGATAAGGCTTAAGTCTGAAAAAATTTCTAAACTCAATATTGTTTTCTCTCGGTCCATAAGGTAGCCCAGTACCTACTGAAAAGTTCAAGTTGACTTTGACATTCTCGTTTCGAGGTAAATAATCTTGGAAAAACATATTGAGTGTCATCAACTGATCCGTTGGTCTAGGTACATCTTTTACAATGACTTCAGTTCTCACCGAATCTACTTCTTCAAACCTTAAATGATTGACACCATTCAGACTTTCACGAGCTCTAAGAAACGATAAATTAATCCACGACTCTGCTCCAGGCACAAACTCTCCATTGATCCTGAAGTCCCATCCCATAATATAGCCAGTAGAGTTATTTTCACCAGCATATCTAATCCTAACGTTATCTAGTTCGTAAGAGACCATGTCTGTTAGCTTTTTGTAATAAACTTCTGAAATGATACGGAAAGGTCTGTTACTAATGCGCTCCCAAGTAAAATCATAGGAAACACCACCTACGATATGTATTGATTTCTGTGACTTGAGATTTGTATTGGTGGTTCCATCTGGTCGACGCATTTCTCTGTACAATGGAACTTGATTGTAATAACCACCTGCTAGTTTGAATGAGATGTCTTGTTTCCATTGTAATGGCTTATATAAAATTTGTGCTCTGGGGCTGACAAAAAACTCATCATTTAATGTTCGATAAGTTGCTCTAGTTCCAATGGAGAATTTAAATTCATTTTTGTCATTTTTGATAGTAAATCCATCTTGGATATAAGCTTGGAATCTATCGTTTTTAATAAGGTTGGTAGACTTTAATACTTTGGAAAGTAATACATCCGTGGATGAATATGGTAGAGAATAACCTGCTGAGTCAATACGCTCCCATTCACTTAAGACATCATCAAAAGTTTCTGATTGATATTTGATGCCCCATTGCAAAAAATGAATTTTATTTTTATCCAACTCATTTTGTAATTCTATGCCACCTTTATATTCGACATTATGAATGGTATTGTACAAATAATTTCTTGCGTAGACATGCTGAGTACCTGTGCCTAATACGGCGATTTCTTGTCCAGTATTCTCGCCAAGAGCTGTTTCAATCTGTGATAGTCTATAATAACCTAGTATATCAAATTTTTCTTCTTCACTCGCTCTATATGAAGATGCAAGTAATTTCATAAACATTGGATTCTTTTTTCGTTCTGGCACATATGTCAGCGATAAGCCACTCATACCATATTCAAAATCATCACTTTCTTGACCTTCAAATACAGTGTTTAACTCCAATTGAAAATCAATCGTACCTTTTTTACTTTTTCCAGATAATGGTTGGAAATTATAGTGACTACCATTATAATTAGAAATAAATCCAAGCTGAAACTCTTTACTTAGTTCATAACTTAAATATGCTTGGATGTCAACAAATGTGGGTACATATTCACCTTTAACATCTGAACTGCCTAGCAAATAAGCATTGGTTTTATATCTTGCTCCTACTAAATATCTAAATTTGTTATAAGCATTTGGACCTAATCTTTTACTGCCTTCTATATGTGCAGAAGCACCTAGTAAACTTGCTGTAACACTTCCACGAACTTCTTCAGGTCTTTTATATCTTATGTCTAAAACAGATGACATTTTGTCTCCATATTTGCTTTCAAATCCACCAGATGAAAACTCTAAGTCACGGATTAGATCAATGTTTGGAAAACTAAGACCTTCTTGCTGACCACTTCTAATGAGTTGGGGCCTAAATATTTCAAAATCATTTACATAAATTAAATTTTCGTCATAATTTCCACCTCTTACGTTATATTGTGAGGTAAGTTCACCACCAGAACCTGCATTTACACCCAAAGCTATGTGTGGTAATATACTTTCAAAATTACCTGATGCAGTCGGAAGGATTTTTAGCTCTGTAACTTCCTCTCTGACCATACCAACATCTTCTATCTTACCCGCTCTTACTACGATTTCTAGTTCTGTCGACTTGGGTACCATCTTGACGTTGATATTTCTTTTCTGTCCAGACTTCATAGCTTCTACTTGAATAGAAAGATCTGTGTAACCTAAACGAGAGAATTTTATGGTAGCTCTTTGGTTTTCCGTTACTTCTATCCTGTATTGGCCATTAATATCTGACTCTGTTGATACCGATGTTCCGTCTACAAAAACAGTTACAAAATCGATGCCTGCACCAGTATCTATGTCACGAATGACTCCAAACACCACACCTCCTTGTCCAAAAGTATGTCCAAGAACCATCAAAAATATAAATATCGTAAAAAGTTTATTCTTCATATCATTTCTAAACTAAACAAAGTAAACGTAAGTCATTATATATTATTATGATTTATGACATTATTCTTTGAACCAAAAATATATCAAAACACTATTCTTTCGTAAGCTCAACATTAAGCATAAAGCCCCTTGATACCTAAATTCTTTAAAGCGTGGACTGCCAATGATGGATTTTCTGCTTTGAATACACTATTACCTGCAACAAGTACATCCGCTCCTGCTTGCAAAATAGATTCCGCATTTTGAAGACCTACGCCACCATCTATTTCGATCAAAGTTTTGGTATTCCTTGTGATAATCATATTCTTTAGCGCTTCAATTTTTGCCAATGTCCGATATATGAACTTCTGTCCTCCAAAACCAGGATTTACAGACATAAGTATAACTAAGTCCAAATCTTCGATGATATCTTCTAATAAAGACACAGATGTAGATGGATTTATGGCAATGCCAGCTTTTGCCCCTGTTGCTTTGATTTGCTGTATTAGACGATGTGCATGATGAGTAGCTTCTAGGTGAAATGAAATATTAGTCGCTCCAGCTTCTCTATAAATGTCGATATACTGTTCAGGGTTCGTGATCATAAGATGCACATCAAGTGGTTTTTGTGAGTTTTGATGCATAACCTTTATAATATCAGGGCCGAAAGATATATTGGGTACAAAGTTACCATCCATTACATCTACGTGCAACCAATCTGCTTCTGTACTATTAATTAATTGGATTTGTGATACAAGATTACCGAAATCAGCTGCCAATACTGAAGGTGCGACTAAATGATTCATCTTTTTAATTTAATATTGAAGGGCAAAAATATTAAATAAAAGACACATATCTTGATTAAGCGCTGTTTTTTCTTTTTCTTTCATGTAACTTAATTTCGGATTGACCCAAAATTCAAAATGGGAATACCATTATATTTTGCCATTCGCATTCAATAAAATAAACGAAGTACTTCACCTAATTGTTAGTAAAGTACTTCGTTTGTAATGTTTATATAGTGATTAATCTAAAAAGGACTATTTAAAGTCGCCTTCTTTTCCAAATTTCACTGCAAGTAATGCGTAAAATAATACTCTATGTTTTTGTCTATTAGAACTTCCAAGTTGATCAATAACACCTGCAATAGCATCATCAAGCGCAGGCCCATCTGCCAAACCTAGCTTTTTTACTAAGAAATTTGCTTTTACTCTTTCAAGCTCTTCTTTGTCACTACTCGAAACCAAAGATGCATCGGCTAGGTAAATAGAAGGACCTAGACTTTTAGCAACTCCAGTAATCAATTCTTCCGATAACTTTAAACCAAGTTCTTTGGAAGCATCCATGTACAATTGAACTTTTTCATCAAATTGACTCATCATTTAAATTTTTAAGGGTTTATATAAAGATTCAGCAAATATATATCATAATTTTAATTCAATGAAGAAACTTTACATTAAATTTAATTTAAAAATCATAACTAATTAACTATAACCCCGTAGGGGTGTAACGATAGTAACCACGGATGTAAATCCGTGGTATAAGTGGTAAGCGAATACGATTTTGGCGCTATTTTTGCATGGAAATTGCAAACTTGTCAAGCTTCCGCATGAAATTGTGACAAAATTGGTTTAAGGCTTGATGAACCTAAATAATTATTAAAAATCATAATTATATCTATCGTAAAAACAGCAAGGATGATATTGCATTTAATATGTATCTATGTATTTGTCAGAATATTAAACTAATGTCTCACCATTAAAATAAATAATAAAGATACTCGTTATTCATTTTTATTTTCTAATTTTGCACCTTAATTTTTAAATAGCAAAAAATTATAATATGTTATCTAGAGTTTTAATTGTATTGTTTTGTTTGTCATTTACTTTATTAAATGCTCAATCCAACGAAGATATCCTCATGAAAGTAGGTAAGTCAGATGTCAAAGTATCTGAATTTAAGTACATTTATGAGAAAAACAATGGTGGTGCAGCTGATTACTCGGCAAAAAGTGTAAATGAATATTTAGATCTTTACACTAAATTTAAACTTAAGGTTGAAAAAGCAAGAGAACTTAAATTAGACACGATTACTGCCTTAAAAACAGAACTAGAAGGTTACAGAAAACAATTAGCTAGTTCTTACTTAATCGATAAGGAAGTAACAGATTTTATTCTACGTGAATTGTACGAAAGGATGAAGACGGACGTAGCTTTCAGTCATATTTTTATTCCAGCTGCCGAAAATAGTACTTACGCAGCAAGAGAAGAAGCTAAAGCTAAAATAAAAGATGTCAAACTCAAATTGGCAGCAGGACAGAAATTTGAAGAATTGGCACAACAGTTTTCTCAGGACAAAACAACAGCTAGTAAAGGTGGAGAAATGGGATACTTTACGGCAAAACTTCCTGCAGGTTTCTATGAGTTAGAGAGTGCACTATATAATACCAAGGTAGGTGAAACTTCAGATATTCTAAAAACAAAAATTGGTTACCACATTATTAAAGTTACAGATAAAAGACCAGCAAGGGGATCTTTAGAAGTGGCACATATACTACTAGATCCTGAAAATAAGGTGTTAGCAGATAGTATTTACAATGCAGTTAAAGCTGGTGCAAGTTTCGAAAGTTTGGTGACCAAGTACTCTAAAGATAAAAACTCTGTCAAAAATAATGGTAAATTACCTGTTTTTGGAATAAATACGTATGATAGAGTGTTTGAAGATGCTGCATTTAAAATCACAGACAATGGTGGCTATGCTAGTCCAGTTATGACAAAGTCAGGGTGGCATATTATAAAGAGACTCGCTAAACCTAATATGGATACGTATGAGCTTTTTGTTAAAAGAAATAAAGCACAAATAGGCAAAGACCCTAGATTTGATATTGCAAAAACAAAACTTATCAGTGATATTAAGAAATCTTCTGGGTTTGTAGAAAACTTAAAAGAACTTGAGAGATTTACACAAAATTTAGATGAAGAGTTTTATTCATTTAAATGGTCACCAAATGAACAAACTCCGACTGCTCAATTATTTGCAATTGGTGGAGATAATATTTACAGTGTTAAAGATTTCGCCGATTATTGTAAAAAGAACACAAAAACAAGGCTGAAATATGATAAATCCAAGCCACTTATAGAAACGGTGGAAGAATTGTATAATGAGTATGTGAATGATGCAGTCATGTCATTTGAAGAGAAATCATTGGAAGTAAAATATCCTGACTTTAAATCTCTTATGAGAGAATACGAAGAAGGTATCTTGTTATTTGAAGCTACCAAAATTAACGTTTGGGATAAGGCAAATCAAGATACTGTAGGACTTAAAGCCTTCTTTGAAACAAGACCAAATATCTACATGTGGGATGAAAAAGCTGAAACCACAGAATATACCATTGCCACAACCGATAAAGAATTAGCTGAAAAAATATATAAATATGCTGCCAAAAACAATGCTGAAAAGGTAGAGAAAAAATTCAATAAAAAGTCAAAAGTTGTATCTAGTAAGAAGTCAGATTTCGAAAAAGGAGCAAAAGAAGTTTCTGATGTAGAATGGAAGGAAAATGTATTAAGTACTTTGGCTTTTAATAATAAAGACAACTATACATTTAAGAAAGTAAATAAAATAATACCTTCTAAACCAAAAAATCTTTCAGAAGCTAAAGGGTATGTTGTAGCGGATTATCAAGATCATTTAGAAAAAGAATGGTTGTTGGAATTAAAAAAATCTTATGAAGTTAAGGTTGTTGATGCTGTCTTACAAAAAATTATTAAAAAATAAGCCCACATTGAAGTATTGCCTTCACATCGCTATTTTTTCATTATTTTTACATACCGGATGTAAAGATGGTTTTAATTTTAACCAAAAATCAAAAGATCCTGTCATTGTAAAAGTTGGTAATCGTAATTTATTTAAATCTCAGCTCGATGGCTTAATTCATGATATGACCTCTCCTACGGATAGTGCAGCAATTGTGGATGGATTTATTGAAAATTGGATTAAAGAGAACTTAATGATCATCGAAGCTGAAAAAAATGTAGCCGCTGACATTAATCTAAACAAGCTCATAGAAGATTATAGGTCATCTTTATTAGTGTATAACTATGAAAAGAAACTAATTGAAATTGAGCTAGATACAGTAGTAGAACAAAGTGAAAAGGTTAATTTTTATACGGGTAATCAAAATCAGTTTAGTCTCTCCCACCCTATCCTTAAATGTATGGTGGCAAAGATACCATCCAAATCAAAAAATATCTCTTCACTAAAAAGACTGCTAGAAAGTAAGGACATCACTGAAGCGACTTTTTATATCAAAGAAAAAGCTTCTTTCCATTTTTTAGATACGGCAAAATGGATTACGGTAGATGATCTTAAAGCACTTGTTCCAGAAAAAATGCTTAATGATACTAAAATTAGTAAAAATAAAGTTTACCAGCAAAAAGACGGAGAATCTGAATATTTTGTTAAAATTCTAAATTTTTACAGCGAAAATGAAATTCCACCGTTTGAGTATATAGAAGACAAGATTAATAAAATTATTCTGGGTGATCGTAAGATAAACCTTCTAAAAAATAAAAGACAGGAACTTTACCTACAAGGTAAAAAGAATGATGAATTTGAAATTTTTAAACTAAATCAATAGAATAGATGAATTTAATTCAATTTATAAGTGGTACGATTATTTTCTTCATGATAAACAGTTCAGTGGTAGCTCAGGAGAAATTAGTTGACAAGGTAGTTGCAAAAGTTGGAAGTGAATATATATTACTTTCAGAAATTGAAGAAGAATTCTCTTATGCAAAATCAAAAGACCCTAGTCTTTCAGATGATATAAAATGTGTTATCTTGGACAATGTAATTGCACAAAAACTTGTTGTATATCACGCTAAAATAGACAGTGTAGAGATAACTGATGAAGAAGTGGAAGTTCAACTTGATTATAGATTTGAATCGATTTTACGTCAAATGAATGGGGATGAATCGTTTTTTGAAGATTATTATGGTGCTACCATTTCAGAAATGAAAAATAGATTTAGAGATGATCAAAGACACAAGATTTTGGCAGAAAAGATGCAGTACAAATTAATGTCAAGTATTGAAATCACACCTAAAGAAGTAGAAAAGTTTTTTAATACCGTACCAAAAGACTCTTTGCCATATTTTAAATCCGAAATGGAAATTTCTGAAATTATAGTCACTCCAAAGGTGAATGCAATTGAAAGACAAAAAGCACTTGACAAAATCACCATGCTAAGAGAAAAAGTAGTATCAGGTAATGCAACTTTTGAAACAATAGCTAGCCAACATTCACAAGATCCTGGGTCTGCTTTGAGACAAGGTGATCTCGGATACGCAAAAAGAGGTGTTTATGTCCCAGAATTCGAAGCTACTGTATTTTCATTGGCAAAGGATGAAATCTCAGAAATAATAGAAACTGAATTTGGCTTTCACTTCATACAATTAATAGAAAGACGCGGTAACACAGTAAGAGCTAGACACGTATTGATCAAACCAGAGATTACAGCAGCTGATTTAGAGTTGGCAAAAACCAAGTTAGATTCTGTAAGAAACATGATCTTAAAAGATTCACTAAGTTTTGAATTAGCAGTAAAGCAAAATTCCCTAAAAGCATTACCTTCATTTTCTAATAATGGAAGGGTCAAAAACGATAGGACAAATAATACTTTTTTTGCAGCTGATGACTTCGATCCTGATACTTATTTCGCAATATTTGAATTGAAACCAGGACAATTGTCAAAACCATTAGAGATAACTTTGCCAGACGGCAAGAAAGGATTTAGATTGATAAAACTTCAATCAATTTCAAAACCTCACAAAGCCAATATGACAGAAGACTTTGATAAGATCTCCAATTTTGCAAAGGAAAGCAAGAAAAATGAGTATTTTATGAAGTGGTTGCAAAAGAAAAAGTCTGAAACTTTTATCTACACAGATCCAATGTTTAAGGACTGTGCAATTAAAATCTAATTAGCTTTTTAAGAATGTGGAGAATACCGGGCTCGAACCGGTGACCTCTACGCTGCCAGCGTAGCGCTCTAGCCAACTGAGCTAATTCCCCGACAAAATTGGCAAAGGCAAATGTAATAACTAATTTACAATATTTGATTATTAATTTTATAATTGGTCATTTCTAACTTGTAATTCATTTATCATTTTTATTTAACATGACGCACGAAGACATCATAAAAGATATAAAACAAGGTAAGTTTCACCCAGTATATTTTTTACATGGTGACGAGCCTTATTTTATAGATGTGGTCAGTGATTATATTGAAAAGAATGTACTTACTGAAGGTGAAAAAGCTTTCAATCAAGTTGTGGTTTATGGAAAAGATACCGAATTTAAAACGATAATCGATGAAGCTCGCCAGTTTCCGATGATGTCTAGTTACAGGGTAATTATTTTAAAAGAAGCCCAAGACATGAAGACATTACAAGATTTGGCAAGTTATGTAGAAAAACCATCCAATCAGTCTATCTTAGTAATTTGTCACAAATACAAAAAAGTAGACAAACGGACAAAGTTTGCAAAACTGCTTGATTCTAAAGCCGTTGTTTTTGAATCAAAAAAACTTTACCAAGATAAAATTGCCCCTTGGATTACTTCCTATATTAGAAATTTAGGGCATACAATACAACCAGCTGCAGCAGATTTATTATCAGAGTATTTAGGATCTGACCTTAGCAAGATAACAAACGAAGTCGATAAATTGGTATTGAATGTCAAAAAAGGTGAAAGCATCACCATAGAAGATGTAAAAGACCAAATTGGCGTAAGTAAAGATTTTGACGTTTTTGAATTACAAAAAGCGCTTGGTGAAAAAAACTTTGCCAAATCTAGTTTAATTGTTAGATATTTTAGTGAGAACGCAAGTGCAAATCATCCCGTTGTGATCGTCGGTAGTTTATATAGTTACTTTAATAAAGTTTTCATTACCGCAATGAATGCCAAAGAAAGTGACCAGAATTTAGCAAAACTATTAGGACTTGGTACAGCTTTTTTTGTCAAAGATTACAAAGTTGCTGCCAATAATTATCCACCATCACAGTTGAAAAAGGTCTTTCAAGCTTTAAAAAAAGCAGATTTAAATTCAAAAGGCGTTGGTGTCAGACGTGGCGAAAACAGTGCTATTTACAAAGACATTCTCATAGCTTGTATGGGATATTGATGCGTTTCATGATAGTATTGTTTAAAATTTATTATACACCTACATGTTTTTAGTAAGTTTCTGAATTACCTTAAATTCACTTAAGAAAACTTTACCTATCACCCTAAACGCTGTATAAAAAGGAATGGCCAATACCATACCTAATATTCCCCCTATTTTTGCACCTACCATGACAATAATAAATATTTCTAAAGGATGAGCTTTTACACTTTTAGAAAAAATATTTGGTTGAAGCAACACATTATCAATAAGTTGCATAATTGCAAACACAGTTATAACCTTAAATAAGATAGGTACCATCTCAGAATAGAAAGGTACTTCCAGATTGGATGAAAGTGTAATCATCAATCCAAAACCTACCCCAATGATTGGTCCAATATAGGGAATGACATTCATGACTCCTGCAAAAAATCCTATCAATAGTGCATTTTTAACGCCCATTACTGTGAGTGGTAAAGACACAAGAACAGTGACTATAACCACTTGAAATAAAATGCCAATAAAATACCGAATCAACAACTTACTAATTTCATCTACTGCTTGCCTAGCATGCCCTTCATATGTCACAGGTACTAAAGCAGCAATGATGTTGTCAAAAAGTCCTTGCTCTCTCAAAAAGAAAAAGCCAATAAAAAATACTGAAAAAA
Organism: Saprospiraceae bacterium; assembly: GCA_035299145.1. Taxonomy (GTDB): domain Bacteria; phylum Bacteroidota; class Bacteroidia; order Chitinophagales; family Saprospiraceae; genus OLB9. The sequence continues at coordinate 10,389 of DATGWZ010000009.1, read as the reverse complement.
CACCAACGATAATATTGCCAAAAGCATTAACGGTAGACCCAAAGATAGATTGAATGGTAGCAGGATTCAGATAATCAGAAATCATATTTTTGAACTTACCAAAAAAATCTTGATCACTAGATTGCTCATTTTCAATATTTTGAATAGGTGCTAGACTTTCTGAGTGAACATTTATTAATAGATTTATAGACTTGTAAGATTGAACAGAAGTATCTGCTTGTTGATTAAATGAATCTAATAAAATTTGGTGCGTGATGAAGTTTTTTGGAACATCTTGGGGTGTATCAGATTTGTCTACTATGGAGTCCTGATCGATCATTAGTTTTTTATTTACAAGCCACTCTTCCCAATCTCTAATAGGTTCTTCTAGTGCCAACACTACCCTATTATAGTCTACTTTTGATAAGTTTTCCACTTGATTTACCAAAGGTGGTACAAAAATCCAAACCAAAAATAAAAAACTAAGCACAAATAGACTAAGGGTAAGGATGGCAGCTATGTTTTTGTTCATAAATTTTCGTAAAAACACAACCACAGGCGCCCCTATCATCGATATGACCCAAGCAATTAAAATATAGGTAACTATGTCACTGAGATAGTAAATGATACCTGAAACCAATAAGATTGGAATCAATGCAATAAGATATTTAACATTGAACTTCATATGACAAAATTTACAACTACAAATGTAAGTTATTATTAAATAATTATTAACAAAATCACAAAACAAAGGAAAAATAACTATATAAACAATTGATTATCATATTTATATAGAATTGATAAAATCGTATTATATTATTTGTAATTATTGTTTTGTTATCCTGGATTTTTGTCATACCTTTGAGCTGTCAAGTGAGGTGATAATACACTTGATTCGATTTTAGAACCATAAACTCAACCTGAAGAATGAAAAATCTCATGATTCCTTCTAGGCATTGCCTTAGTAGCATTGCATTAGTATTCGTACTAACAATCCTACAATGTTTCCATACAAATCAGTTATTAGGACAAAATTGGAATATAATTCAAAATGCCGACTTAATTACCAATACTGGTGAAAAGGATATAAAACCAAACAAATTCCTAATTTATGAATTAGATGATAATCAAATAAAAACTATTTTATCTTCTGCCCCTAAAGAAGACGAGAATGGTAATAATGATCAAACCACTATAAAACTTGGTCTTCCCGATGGTGAAATAGAAGAGTTTTCAATATTTGAATATAAAATGATGGAAGACGGCTTAGCGGCTAAATTCCCAGAAATAAAAACTTATTTGGGTGTTTCAATTGTAAACCCATCAAATCATGTAAGGATTGATTACACGGCTCATGGACTTAGAGCTATGATTTTTTCGCCAGAAGGTTATATTTTCATAGATCATTACCAACGAAATGATAAAAACCATAAAATTGTATATTACAAAAAAGATTATGCCAAAACGACCCCGTGGTTTTGTGGTGTCACAAATAATGGATTAAAAGATAGAAATAATCAAAGTAATGGTTCACGAATCGGCGACTGTGGTATTCGCCATGATTACCAAATAGCTATTGCTGCTACAGGAGAATATACAACTTTTCATGGTGGAACGGTTGCACTAGCACAAGCTGCTATTGTTACAACAATGAATAGAGTAAATGGTGTATTTGAAACTGAATGTGCTTCTCGAATGATTCTAATAGCCAATAACAATCTAATCATATACACAAACGCAGGGACTGATCCATATACCAACGGCGATCCTGGTTTAATGATTGATCAAAATCAAACAAATATTGATGCCGTAATTGGTAATGCAAATTATGATATTGGACACGTTTTTGGGACAAATTCTGGCGGATTAGCAGGTTTGGGTGTAGTTTGTAATAACTCATTTAAAGCATTGGGAGTGACTGGTAGTGGTGCCCCAATAGGCGATCCTTTTGATATAGATTATGTAGCGCATGAAATTGGGCACCAATTTAACGCTAACCATACACAATACAACGATTGCAACAGAAATGATGCAACATCAATAGAGCCAGGAAGTGCATCCACAATAATGGGTTATGCTGGTATTTGTGCTCCTGACGTACAAGCAAATAGTAATGCTTATTTCAGTACGGCAAGTCTTTATGAAATTCGCCCCTTTGTTGCTAGTAATACATGCGATACTGAAATTACAGTTACTAATTCAGCTCCAGCGGTAACGCCTGTTTCTAATTATTCTATTCCAATTTCAACTCCATTTGTACTGACTGCGTCCGCAACAGATCCTGATGGTACACTCAGTTATTGTTGGGAACAAATTAATACTTGGGTTTCTCCGACACAAACAATGCCACCTGCTTCTACTAATTTAACGGGCCCAATGTTCCGCTCTTTATCACCTGTAGCAAGTCCAAGTAGATATTTTCCTAATTTATCAGATATCCTAAGCAATACTAACCCTACTTGGGAAGAACTTCCTTCTATTGGTAGAACAATGAATTTCAGAGTTACTGTAAGAGACAACGTAGCTACAGCTGGGTGTACGGGGGAAGTTGAAAGTGCCGTTACCACAGTATCTGCAGCAGGTCCTTTTTTAGTAACATCTCCAAATTCAGCGTTAAGTTATGCTGGCAATTCTACTCAAATAGTAACTTGGGATGTTGCTGGTACTACAGCAGCACCAATCAATTGTGGAAATGTAGATATATTATTAACAACAAATGGTGGAAATACTTTTACAACTTTAGTTGCAAATACACCTAATGATGGTACGCAAAGTGTCACTATGCCGAATATATCATCTACTACTGCAAGAGTATGGATAAAATGTTCTAATAATATCTTTTTTGATGTGTCAAATGTTAATTTCACAATTAGTGCTGTAGCAGAACCTTGTAGTGAATTATTTATTTCTGAATATGTAGAGGGAAGTTCCAATAATAAAGCAATTGAAATTTATAACCCTACGATGTCTCCTGTAGTTTTGACTGGAAATTATCAATTGAGGTTGTATTTTAATGGTAGTGCATCTGTTGGTAATACCATCAATTTAACGGGGACATTAAACGCCCAAGATGTGTATGTAGTTGCAAATACAGCAGCAAATGCAACCATTTTAGCTCAAACAGATCTTACTTCAGGTTCTTTAACTTTTAATGGAGACGATGCAGTTGAATTATTTAAAAATGGTACATCAACAACTATTGATGTTATCGGACAAATCGGGTTTGATCCAGGTACTGAATGGGGTACCAGTTTAACCTCTACAGCGGACAATACAATCAGAAGAAAAAGTACTGTCAACCTTGGCGATACCAATGGCACAAATATTTATAATCCTACGGTTGAATGGGATGGTTTTGCAAACGATACATTTGATGGTTTAGGTTCTTATATATCTGATTGTCAACCAACATGTCCAGAACTGGCAAATATTACACCTAACAATGTCACAATTATTAATAGCACATGTACTTCGCCGACTTGTAGTCCTGCTAATGGAACAATAACCGCTGCTGTTAATAACTGTCCTATGGGTTCATCCATACAGTATTCGACAGATGCAGGTATGACTTGGGTATCTTCTGTACCAACTTATAATCAAAGTGGTCCTACTCAGACAATTATTACTAGATGTTTATGTGATATTGATTCAAATGTATTTAGCCCATCAAGCACCCCAATTTCGACAGTTCCAGCAGTTTGCCCGACTAGTGCAGTAATATCAGGGAACGGTACTTTTTGTTTTGAAGGCAATACTGGAAATTTCTCTACCGTTACCATAGTTGGGGGAACATCTCCTTATTCAGTGGTAGCCACAGATGGTACAAATCAATATACAATAAATAATTATACATCTGGCAGCCCTTTTTCAGTTGTTGTTTACAACCCTTTAACTTTAACCTTAGTGTCTGTAACAGATGCTAATGGATGTACCGTTCCGATGGGACAACTATCTGGTATGACAGTCGTAACAGAAGATTGTGCAGCAGATTGCCCTGTTATTTCAAATATCACTTTCCAACAAAATTGTACTTCTACATTATTATATGATCTTTCAATTTGCTTTGCGATAGATATCCCAGGAAGTTCAGATATGTTTATGGTCACTATAAATGGAGTAGATTATGGCCCATACAGCTACAGTTCAAATGGTCCTAATCAAGGACAATATTGTGTAACTGTTCCTAATCTTGATGCTACCAACCAAAACGAATTGAATGTTTTCATAACAGATCTAGGTAATGAAGTAGCATCCCCGATTATTGATGGAAACAGCGTTGTAGATACGGAATGGGATATTCCAGTAGCTTCTTCAGATGATATTGAAGGTTGGGCTGGAGTAAATGTAAATGACTTATACATTTCATCAGACGAATCTTATGTTTACTTTGGAACAACTTTTAATAATGCTGCAGACTGGCAATCTTGGGGTTTTGCAATAAATACAATTGATGGTCAAGGTGGAACATCAGAAGTTTGGACCTATCCTATCATTTATAATCATGCACAAGCGCCTGATTTTGTTATAAAGGGTCATTTTGGCCAAGGTGGTAGCCCATACGCTGAACTAAGAAAATGGAATGGAAGTACTTGGATACAAACTAACAATGCAGGTATACCTGCTGGTTTAGCTGCTGTTGATTTTGCAGCCAATGAAGCTGGAATGGTTGAAGTTAGAATTTTAAAATCAATTTTAGGCAATCCAACCAACGTAGATGTTCAATTTTACGTTTCTGGAAATAATTCTGGGGAACATGGAACCTTTGATGCAGTGCCCAATGATCAAGTTGCGGATAGCTGGAATGAATGTTGTCCATTTAACGAATTAGATAATTATATCTCAGATATCGTTATTTATTACCCAGATCTTTGTCAAGAGTTAGGAAACTACACTCCTGTAGCTTGTTTGCCTTGTCCTACTCTTGCTCCGCTCACAAAGACAATTTATTATTGTGTGGATGAAATGGCAGTTCCACTTACGGCGACGACCCAATCTGGAGGTACGTTAGTTTGGTACAATCAAAACCCTAATCCTGGGCCAGCAAGCCCGCTACCATCTGCACCAACTCCTTCAACCAATACAACTGGTAATACTAGTTATTGGGTAACTGAATCAGTAGGTAATTGCGAAGGTCCAGCAGCGGAACTAGTTGTATCTGTATCAAATATTTCGATAACTTCTGTAGATCAAACATGCACAAACCCTGTTTCTTATGATTTAGAAATTTGTTTTAATGCTCAAAATACACCAAATGCGCAAGAATTTAATGTAACTATCGATGGTACTACATTTGGCCCTTATAAATATGTTGATTATAACCAAGAAGGAAGTTTTTATTGTATTACAATAGAAAATGCAGGAGCAACTGATGACCTTGATGTATATGATATTGTAGTCACTGATGGAGGTATTGCAACTAATCAAACGCCAGTACTAGACGGTCTTTTTGATAGTAGTGTTATTTGGGGCACACCAGTAGCAGTTGCCAATAATATAGCAGGATGGGCAGATGCAAATGCGCAAGAACTTTATATTACCCAAGATGAAACTTACATTTATTTAGGTGCAAAACTGAATGCACCTAATTGGCAATCTTGGGCATTTTTATTAAACACTAAAAATGGCGGAGGCACCGCAGATAGCTGGTCACGTGCAATTGATTACGCACATACTGACAAACCTGATTATATATTCAGAGGTACTTTTTCTGGTTATGCTGAATTTCATACTTGGAATGGTTTAAGTTGGTCTGGTGTAGGTTCATCAGTAACTAATACAGAATTCGCTGCAAATCCTACTAATTTAGTGGAAGTCAGAATATTAAAGTCAGCGATAGGTGATATTTGTGACTTAGATGTACAGTTTTATATAACGGGTAATAACAATGAACATGGTTCTTTTGATGCTGTTCCTGATGACAATAATGCAACTAGCTGGAATGAAAACAACAATAGAACCCAATTAGGAAATTATGCGCCAAATAAATTAGTTGAACAAACTAGTTATGTGGCTTGTAATGACATATTGGAATATACGGAGGAATCATGTGGCACTTTCTTCATTTCTGATCCATGTACTTGTAATAATGACGCTACTTTAGCTGGAAATGATGGTTCATTTGATGAAGAAATTACCGTAACTGGTCCAGCTGGACTAACCATAACAGCAAATTGTTTAGGTTGTACGCCAACTGCAATAACATTTACAGAAGTAATGCCTGGTTCTTATGTTTCAAGTCCTTTTACACATATTGATAACATTGGATACATGGCTGAAATATTTGCAGATGGTACCTCTGTAGGAAACATTGGTAATAAATGTGCATACCCAAATGTAGCAGTCAATAATATTGGGCCGTTTACTGATTGTGATGGCCAGCCTAATGTTCCATTAACAGCAGTTATTACAGGTGATAATGGCACAGGTACTTATACTTGGAGTGGAACAGGTGTTACAAGTTCTAATTTCAATCCATCGGGACTTATCCCTGGAATTATAGTTGTTAACTTAGCTTATGATGGAGTTGATGTTGGAAATGTCTCTCCTGATGGTGGAATAACTCCAGCTTACCCTGGTTGTATTCAAATGGATACCATTCAGATACAAATAACACCCGCAGCTATTCAACCAGTGGTAGATAACATCACTGTTTGTGAAGGTGAGAGTACACTTATTACTGTTACTTCATCTGCGAGTCCTGGCCCTGAAGAAATGGTTAGTTTTAATTGGATTTTCGACACTGAAGTAACCACTGGTACCTTGACAGGTCCTGGAGCTATGGGTTCTACAATTTCTAATGCAACGGTGGGTTCTGGGCTAGGTGGAGTTTCATTCCCAGGTGGTAATGCACCTACAGCTGCAGATGCTTATTCTGGTAATAATTGGACAGCTGGAACTACTCCTGACCCAAATGACTACTTCCAGTTTTGTTTGTCGGCAGTATCAGGATACCAAATTGACCTTACTAATTTCAGTTTTGATGCCCAAAGATCTGGTACTGGACCTGTAAATTTCCAAGTTTCCATTTCTGTAGATGGCGGCGCGTACAGTGACGTAGGTGTAGCAGGATTAATTCCTACTGCATTTACAACAAATCCAATGTTTACAAGAATTCTTAATGTCACAAATGCTAATAATGTTTGCATTAGAGTTTCTGGTTATGGTTCTACTGGAACAGGTGGTACATTTAGAATTGATAATGTGTCAATTAATGGTTCATCCCAGTTAATATTACTTCCTGCAGGATCTTACAATTTTTATAATGTGAACCCAGATGTCAATATGGGGGCAACTCCAGTAGCAAATGGCACCATGTATGACCCAATGACTACAGCATTAGGTAGCCCAGATACAATTTGGATAACATGTATTGATCCTTTAAGTGGTTGCGAAAGTTCAGCTGATTCTGTCTTAGTTACAGTTAATCAAGTTCCTTCTTTAGACATAACTCAACCTGAAGCAGTTTGTAGTCCTGAAACGGTTAATGTTTTAAATGTTGAACTTTTTGAATCTCCAATAGGTGGCACTGTTAGCTACTACACTACGCTTACTGATGCAGAGAATGAACAAAATGAAATAACCACAGGGTTGGATAATGTTTCTGAGTCAACTATAATTTTCGTGAGATATGAACTTGGAACAGGTTGTTTTATAATAGATCAAATCAATGTTCAGATAAACCCTATACCACTTGCACCACAAGTTATAGATACTATCAGAGCTTGTACTGGAGGAAGTACATTGATTACAGTAAATACTACACCTATTCAAAATGCATTCACTTGGGATTTTGAGTCTGGTATTACTGGTCAAGGGATTTCTTCTGATACGATTATAGCTCAAAATGGTCCAGTTCAAACTACAGGAAATGGTTTGACAGGTGTCAATCCTCAAGCTGTTGGTTCTGGTTGTACTGCTTCTATTACTTCAACGGGTTATGATATCACTAATACATCCCTTGCAGATGCAGTTGCAGATAATGAGTTTTTTGAATTCTGTATAGGTAATACAGAGACAGGTTTTGATTTTGATGGAGTAAGTGCTATTAATTGGTCACATCGAATTTCAGGTACAGGTCCAATGTCTTGGGCTATTGTTGCTTCAAATAACTTAACTTCCCCTATTTTAAGTGGAATGTTGACGGGTACATCTTGTCAAAATGCAGGTGGCAGTATTTCATTGAACACTGCAACTTGCTACAGAATATATTATTGGGGTGCGAGCAATGTTTCTGGAACATTAAGAATTGCTAATTTTGAAATTACTGGCCAATATCAAAATCAGTCAACTTATAATTGGTATAATGTAAATCCTGACTTAAACCCAAATGCTATTCCAGTTGCATCTGGTGATAGCTACGATCCAGGTACTACAGTTGGAGAATCACCAGAAACTATTTGGGTAAATTGCATAAACAATGCAACTGGTTGTGTCAGTCCTTCTGCACAAACTGTCGTATATGCAGGTATCTCACCTACTGTAAATCCTGTGGCTAATCAAATGTTATGTACTGGTTTCACGACAACGGCTGTAACTTTCGCTGGGTCTCCACAAGGTGTAGTCTTTAACTGGACGAATAATACACCAAGTATTGGTCTTGCCGCAATGGGTACAGGCAATATAGCTGCATTTACAGCAATAAATAATACTTCTATCCCTGTCGTTGCTACTATAACTGTAACAGCTACATTTACTAGTGGTGGCATTACTTGTACAGGCAATCCGATTACCTTTACTATTACAGTTAATCCACTTCCTACTGTCTTCACAGTCTCTGGTGGTGGCACAAAATGTACAACCGATGATGGCCTAGCAATCACTTTATCAGGCTCACAAACAGGTGTCAATTACCAATTACAACTTAATGGAGGTAATATAGGCACGCCAGTAGCGGGAACAGGAGCAGCATTAAACTTCCCAGTACAAAGTACAGCAGGTACCTATACTGTGGTGGCAACCAATGCAACGACAGGTTGTACAAACAATATGACAGGTAACGCAGTGATCTTAGTAATTACATGCGGTGCTACAATCACCGATCCATGTGTATGTTTAAACAATGCAACCTCACCTACAAATGGCCAATTCAGTGAGATGATCACGGTGAATGCACCAGCGGGACAAACATGGACTGTAAGTGCCGTATCGGGATTATTTACAACGACAAGTCCAGCACCACCTGCGGCACCAATTGCCATTACAGTAGGAACCGTATTGACAGCATCAGGTGGAACATATACCTTAAATGGACGTCATATTGATGCCTTAGGTTATACATTAAGCGTAACAAACAACAGAGGCACCACCTTAACGATTGGCAATAGCTGTTCCTACCCATCACCGATCATATCTAGCCCACCAGCAGCAGTTTGTTTGGGTACACCATATCCATTAACAGGAATACCGGGAGATGCCAATATCATATCAGAAGGCTTCACGGTCAATGGTGTAGCAGCAACAACCTTTAATCCGACAGCAACAGGAACATATACCATCGTTTATACCGTAAATGGTGGTACACCAAAAGCATTCGGACCAAACGATCCAGGATGTATCCAATCGATCACACAACTCGTGGAAGTCAATCCACTACCAGTGATCACCTTGCAACCAGCAGACACAGGTGTATGTGATGATGGCACAGCTATCTTTACAGTAGCAGCAACCGTAGCAGCACCATCGACCGTGAGCTACCAATGGCAACGACAAATCAATGGTATCTGGACAAATATCAACGGAGCGACCACAACCACCCTTACGGTGAGCAACGTAACAGATGCAGACAATAACTCAAGATTTAGAGTCATCGTCAGTTCGGAAAACACCAATGGTGTTAGTTGCCCAGTATTCAGTAACATATCATGGTTGTACGTTCATACATCAGTATCGATGACATGTAATGGACACATCAATTATAGCTTAGATGAAAATTGTGGTGCGGAGAACTTTGCAAATATCTTCTTGTCAGGTCCAAATAGCAGCTTCTTCTATGATGTGATCTTCAAGTTAGGCAATACAGTTATACCGACATCACAAGTTAAAAATTACATCGGAAGAGTATTGACGTATGAAGTCATAGATATCTGTGATGGCAATAAATGTTGGGGTACGGTGACATTTGAAGACAAATTGCCACCTGTGTTGAACTGTCCATGTTCGGCACCACCAGCGAATGTGAGCACAATGACAGAGATCGCAAGAACAGGCACAAAAATATATTACAGATCCAATGGTACTTACAGCTGGCAAGCAGCTTACGCACATGCTCAAAGCATAGGTGGTCAGATGGTAAGTATCAATAATGCACAAGAAAACGCACTGATCAAAGCAGGTATGGACGCCAACTATCCAGCAGGATGGAGAGTATGGATCGGCCTTACAGATGACGAAGCATACGGTGGTAGCGAAGCC
>DATGWZ010000008.1:0-19737 GCA_035299145.1 Saprospiraceae bacterium | reverse complement strand
TGGTGGTACTTTGTACTCTACTCTTACATTTGCCCATGTTACATTATAGTTATCACCAGCATCACCGATGATTCCGTTCATGTTTCCATCATCCCATACTCTCAATTCTACTTGTACGATTCCGAATGTCTCACCTGCAGGAATATCTGCACAACAGAATTTAACAAACGCTCCACCATCTGTATCGTTGATGTTGTTGTTGAATCCTGGAAGTGGTGAATTGCTGAATGTTACGTTATTGTTGTGACGTGCACCTGTTGCTGGGTTAGTGATGTTACCATCATTTCCACATGCTGGAGCGCCATCAGGTCTTCTGATCTCTAATTTAACATCTGAACAGTTGTCAAATGATCCGTTATCAATACTTTCTGGGAATATTTTTGCTTGACCATTCAAGCTACCATCTACTTCGTAACCTGGTACTAAGCTGATTACGATATCTTGTTTAGCTATTGCAATTGGTGGTGTTTTGTCAAGAACTGTAACTACTACAGATTCTGAACCTTTATTTCCACAACAGTCAGATGCGATGTATACGAAAGTATAAACACCTTTCTCTACGTTGCTTGCTCTCCATCTGTTACCTACTTTTGTTACAGTAACACCTGCAGGGCCAGTCACTACATAAGTAGGATTAGCATCACAGTTATCATGTAATTCCCAAGGCAATGGTAAGAAGAACTCACCTGTACAATCCCATGGACGTGTACTTACTGTAGTGTCTTTAGTAATAAATGTTGGAGGAGTTTGGTCAACTGCTTTGATGATCTGAGTAGCTTCTGCTAACTCTCCTGAACACCAGTCAAGAATTGTCCATCTTCTAACAACTTTTTTGTTACCATGACAGTGAGGAGCACATGCTTCAAAGTCGATATCAGTGTATGCTGAATAGAAATTACAAGCATCTTCTAATTTTCTAGGGTTACCTGCTTTGTCGATGAAATATGGCCAAGCAAAAGTTACACCATATTTAGCTTCGATATCTTCAGGACTTGTTCCGTCGTTACACTCTAAGAATACTGGCGCACCTACACCTTCTGGTACAAATACATCATCAAATGTTTGTGCATTGATTTTAACATTACATTGAACAGTTGCAGACATTCCACAAGCTTCAGTGATTTTCCACTCAAGAGTTAAGAAACCACCACAGTTGTTAGAGTTGTCACTTACTAGTCTAACACTCCATACTGGAGGGTTAACACCACAGTAACCAGTTACAACTTCTGGTCTTGGAATACCACAAACGTTTACGATATTGTTGATAGATGCAGTTGTATTTTGAGCTACATAACCCAATAATGCATCTTTGTCTATACAGTCAATAGCACAGTTTTCTGGGCTAGAAAGCGCTGACTCACCTGTAGGTATATCAGTAACATTAACTGTCCAAGCGTTAGGGAACTGTACAGTTGCACCTAATGCAGCACGTGGCATTTGAACACTTATCCAGTAAGTAGTACCAGGTACTAAAGCTACACTGTTAAAGTGGCTATTGATAGTAGTTGTTACAGGGTTCAAACTTTGACCATCTGTGATCAACATGTTAGTACAAGAGTTGTTTGGATCTGGCTGAGCACTGTAAAGAGCTATACCCAACTGAGAGTTGAAGTTAGCGTTAGTTACAGGAACAGAACCAGTTAAGTCAAATCTGTATGGTCCAGTTGTTGTAGGAGAAATTGTGAATGATACATAATCTACTGAAGTAAATAATGAAGCACCACAGTTACCACCTGGTTGTGGACCTGGAGCTGCACCGAAACCAGTGAAGTCACCTTGAGTATCAGTTGTTTCAAGAACTCCTGAAAGGATACCACCACATGATCCACAAGCTAACTCAGGAGCCAATTTGTCTTCAATTTTAACTCTACCCCAACAGCTATTACCAGTTGTGATATCTCTAACTCTGTAGAACCAGTCACCACAACCCAATTGGTTGATAACTGCTGGCTCAGTCCAAGGACCATTTTGGCCTTTAGATACACCAACAACATAGTTGTCAGCACAGCTGTATTGTGAACCTTCTAATACATCATCAGGCTCGATAGTAGCAGTACAGTCATCAGCTAATGAGATGTTGATCTGACCATTACAAGATAATGAACCTGAAGCTTGGTTTTCTATTGCTGTTAATGTGAAATTACATGTTTCCAAAATCTCTCCTGAGAAAGGATTGATAAGGTTTATTTGAACTGGATTGTCACCAATCGCAACGCACTCACCTGGTTCTGGACCTGTTACTACTACTGGAGTAGCTTCTACAAGACCTGATCCTGTGATTGTATTAAATGTTACTACAGTAGAAGATGGTCCTACTGATGCATCACCTGATTGTCTTAATACTAATACGTCATTTGTTTGGAACATTACGTTTATAACACCTGACTGTACGTTATTACCAATTGCGAAGTTAGCAACTGTACCTCCTTGAGAAACTACAGTGTTACCTCTTACTAACTGCCATGTGAATGGATCCCAGAAAGCACCGTCAACTGTTGAATAAGACCAGTTTAATGAAACTTGACCATTGCTATTAAATAACATACCTGCAGTAGCTGTAGAAGTATTAGCTACAGTACCTAAAGTAATGTTATTACCAGCTACAGTAGCATTACCACCACCAGTTGTTGCAGTAGCTAAATCTACGATATCTGTAGTGATAGCTGTTTGTAAGCTGTTTGTTGTTGCACTGAATGGTACTAAACAGTTAAATCTTGTTGCAAGATCATAAGCTGCAGGAGCACAACACTCAAGTGAACCTAAGTAATAAGTTGCATCACCAGGACAAACTAATTCACATGGAAGACCCGCAGGTTGTGTGAAGTTAGTAGTCATACCAACACATCCAACATATATAGGCTGTGAAGGACCAGTTACACCAAGTGTACCATAAAGGTTAGCACTTTGTGACTGACATGGTACGTTTGCAAGAGTTACTGTTTGTGAAGCAGAACCAGTAGACATAAATGTCTGACAAACATAAGGAGCAGCTATAATAGCTGAGTTTGTTGCTTGGTTACCTACACATGCTGTATTATAACAAACTTGGAATACTGTTCCAGCTAAAGGAGCAACTCTAAAGTTAACTGCCACAGGCTGATTGTAAGTAGTACCATTGTTGCTACAAGTTGTTACAGGAGTTGCAACCATACTAACGATAACGTTATTAGGAGTGTAAGTCACTGTACCAGCAGTAGTTGCTGCGTTAAATGAGTATTGGTCACACTCAGTTGCATTGTTACCGTTGATACCTACAGTTGCTGTACCACCGTTGTTACCAGTACCAGTTCCTATACTGATATCATTAAGAACGATATCAATAACACCAGTAGGTCTCAATACTACTTGGAAAGTAGCATAGTCACCTGCAGTACCACCTAAGTAAGTAGCACCTTGTCTTACATAAGTAACAGCAAAGCCACCACCTGCGATAGGTCCCCAAGTAACGCTAGTACCTGCATCACTATTCCAGTCATCCCAAAGTGGAGCGATAAGATTAGTAAAGTTAGTACCGCAGTTAGCAGTGATACCTTGGTTTGTAAATCCACCAACACCTACGTTTGGAGTGAATCTTACAAAACCATTAGCGTTGATATCAATAGTATTATAATTTCCACCATAATAAGGGAAATTAAAACCCATAGCTATCCCAGTTACGAACTGATCATCTGTAAGATTCTGTACTACAGGAGTTGTGATCGTCGTCAATGTTGTTGCCGCAGCTACCGTACGAGTGTACGTCTGGGCTTGTGCCGAAAGGCCAATAAACAAAAAGCAGACTCCTAATAATAGGGAGAGCTGATTTTTGATAAAAGTAAACTTAAAATTTTCCATGAGATTGAATATTAAAGTTTTGGTTAAAAAAAAAGATTTTGCTTAATGAGTAAGGTACTGAAGTGCCTCATTGTGTAACCACGTTAGTCCAACAGTCGTTGTTGTGTTAGGGGTTGGAGCACCTTGGTTTGGCCTTTGGTTAAAGAAAGCTTTAGTAGCCTCATAAGCACCTTTAGTAGTACCTGTTGGGTTACCAGCTTGATCTTTAGCTTGCAAATTTTGCAAAATCATTGTGTAATACTGGGTTCTGATAACGTTGTTGTCATCTCCAGTTACTTTTTTCCCGTTCGGGAAAGTAAGTGAGGTGTTAGGCGTTTTGCTCAGTTGATCGAGTTTAGTCGACAACTTCACTTCTGCCTGGCTTTCAGTAATAAAAGATTGAGCGTTTAACTCACCAAAGTGAGCAGAAAGCATCAACACTAATAATAACGAAAACGTCTTAGCTAAGAAATTTAATTTCTTCATGAGATTGAGTTTTGGTTAAAAAATAAATGTTATTTAAAAAATAATAAATTAGCCATATTTATATGACAAGACCACTACAAGCATATAAGCAAGTAGGCCTAAGAAATTTATTTATCAACCTTAGTCGTGCAGTATTATAATATATACTATGATTTTCGTCTTCAAGTAACGTACTATAAATACTATATAAGAAATAGAAACAGGTTGATTACCAAATAATTGATTTTCGTCTTCAAGTAGGGATGGTAATCGCCCAGGCGTAGTTTTCTTATTTCTTATTTGTCATTCAGAAATTCACCACATCCTTTGACATGGCGTAATAAAGCGCAAAGCTAATCAATAAAATTATACAGAGTATAAGTTATCAGAAAATATTTCATATTTTTTTTAATATGTTATCTGCCATACTTCATTTTTACGATTTAAATTGCACCACAAACGTAGCCATTTTTTATCATTCTTTATAGTTTTTGACCTTAATTATTTTTTATGATTTTCATCATTACAATATAAATATATGCATATACTATTGATTAGATGCTTATTATATCATTAAAATATGATAAAACATCTTTAAATTTTTATCCCAAAGAATTCAACTTTTCACCCATGCCAGCCCCAATCTAAAAGTACAAAATGACAACAAGATTTGTAATTAAAGCATCCAAGATGACTACTTTTTACAGGTCATAAAACATCAATAATCCAATAAAATCAACTACAAAACATCTATTAAATCCTATACCACATACCATAAAAATTCAATGATTATCCAGCAAAATCCACGACAATCACTGTAAAAATAAAATTCGAGAAATTCGAGAAATTTAGCGTCAAAACAAACAAATTGTGTCAATAATCATCCCAGTCCCGTCTGAGACGACAAATCGGTAGCAATTATACAAACCAAAATCCACTTCGTGCCTTTAGCTACGAAACAAAAAATTAGCGAAATCCGCGATAATTAGCGAAAAAAAACACCTTGTGGAACCTTTTAAAACAAAGTCCCGTCAGGGACGACATATCGGTAGCATTCATGCAAACCACAATCTCCTTCGTGCCTTTAGGTACGAAACAAAACATTCCTTTCAAAGATTACTTTCCATCAACCTAGATAACTTGGGTGTTAGCTTCTTGATTCCATTTTCAATAGTTCCGTATTCCAATTTTTCTTTACCTACATAAATAAACATCATAGCTAGAAATGAAGACGATTCCACAGCTTTCACCGCGGAGAGATTGAGTCTTATAGCTTCTCTCATTTGTCTTTTTACCCTATTACGATCAACAGCCTTTTTAAAAATCCTTTTACTAACAGATACGGTATATTGCATCCCATATTCCCCATCTTTATCTTTGAGTGGTAGATAAACCAACTTTATAGGATACGAAAAGTAAGACTTCCCTTCTTGAAAAAGCTTATCTATGATCTTCTTACTTTTCAATCTTCTGTCCAAACGATTTCTCTTTTATATACTACAATGAATACGTCCACAAAACAATGGTTAAATTTAATGACAAAAATGAAAAAACCAAACTTTTAACTGGTTTCACCTATTTTCTGCCCATTTTGCTCCATACATCCTCCCTACATACTCCGTACTTACTCCCTACACGTTCCGTACATGCTCCGTATACGTTCCGTATGTAATCCCACTGAGTTCCCACCGAGTTCCCACGAGTTCCCACTGAGTTCCCACTAGATCCCACTAGCGTCGACTGAGCAGTAAAAATGGCAAGATAACAGAATTAGGTTATACAAGCACAATAAAGTACAAACAAAAGAAATATTGCCCTTTCACAAATTAGCGCAGTTTCTTAATTATGTAGTATAAACTTCACTAAATAAAAAATTCCGAATACAAATGACATCACTCGTATTCAGAATTTTATAATCTTAAGGAAGTACTATCTTACTTTACTCCTTTTTCATCAGATACAGTCAATTTATATCTGCCTCTTGCTCTTCTTTTCGCCAAAACTCTTCTACCATTTTTGGTAGCCATTCTTGATCTAAAACCGTGTTTATTTGATCTCTTCCTTTTGGACGGTTGATATGTACGTTTCATATTGTGTATCTAACTTTTTATTGAAATTCTAAATTTTGGACTCTTTTCAGGCTTGTCAATAGGACATTTTTAAAAAGAAGCGCAAAGGTAAAATTTTACTTTGAAAAAATATAATAATTATTAAGATTAATTTAGCTGTTTAGTAAATTATTGGACGATTAGCCATTCATCGATACAATAAACTCTTCATTGGTCTTAGTACCCATCATGTGCTTTTTGATAAAGTCCATAGCTTCATCTGGCTTCATATCAGCCAAATGATTTCTAAGTACAAATAATTTTTGAAGTATACTCTCAGGAAGCAATAACTCTTCTCTTCTAGTACTAGACTTAGTGATATCGATAGCAGGATACATACGTTTGTTAGCCAATGATCGATCAAGCTGTAATTCCATATTTCCTGTCCCTTTAAATTCTTCAAAGATGACCTCATCCATTTTACTACCTGTATCGATAAGCGCAGTAGCCAAAATAGTAAGCGATCCACCACCTTCTATATTCCTGGCAGCTCCAAAGAATTTCTTAGGTTTATGCAATGCGTTTGCTTCTACACCACCTGACAATACCCTTCCACTCGTAGGCGCAGTCGTATTGTAAGCCCTCGCTAACCTAGTGATAGAGTCAAGTAAAACCACAACATCATGACCACTTTCTACCAATCTTTTTGCCTTTTCGAGTACAATGCCCGCTACCCTTACGTGGTTTTCTGCTGGTTCGTCAAAGGTACTTGCTATTACTTCTGCATTTACACTTCTACGCATATCTGTAACTTCTTCCGGTCTTTCATCGATCAGTAAGACAAGCAAATAACACTCAGGGTGATTGTCTGCAATTGCATTGGCTATATCCTTTAGTAAAAATGTCTTACCTGTTTTAGGTTGTGCTACGATAAGCCCTCTCTGTCCTTTTCCTATAGGTGTAAACATATCTATCATCCTATTTCCATAATCCTTACCTGAAGGATGCGAACATAACTTTAGTTTTTCAGTCGGGAATAAAGGGGTAAGATAATCGAAAGGTACTCTTTCTTTTAATTTCTGTGGATCAAGACCATTGATGCTACTTACTTTTAAAAGGGCAAAATATTTTTCACCTTCCTTCGGAGGACGTATAGAACCGAGTACAGTATCTCCTGTCTTCAGTCCAAATAATTTTATTTGAGAAGGCGACACATAAATATCATCTGGTGAAGATAAATAATTATAATCAGATGATCTTAAAAAACCATACCCATCTACCATCAATTCTAGTATACCTTCGCTTTCGATAACACCGTCTAAATCTGGTATAAACTTAGGTTCTTCTGGTTTTACTTCCGCTATTGGTTGGATCGGTCTTCTGTATTCCCCATTAGGGTTTCCTTGCTGATTTGGATATTGGCCACGTGATCTTTGTTCAAATCTTTGTGTAGCTGGATTTGCATTAGGTTCTGATGGTATATTGCTTGGGTTAGGTCTCTGGACTGGTGCTTGTGGCTCTGCTTTGGTAGTTTCTAAAACTACTTTTTGTTCTTCCACTTTAGGAGTATAAACCACTTTTTCAGCAGGAACCACTATTTTTACCCTTTCTCTTTTAGCTGCAGCTGCTGCTTCTATTTTAGCACTTTTTTCTTCTGCTGTTTCTACTGGCACTACTTCTTCTAATACAGGTGATTTAACTTCAGCTTCTACTGCTTTTGCAGAAGCTGGCTTTCTACCTCTTTTTTTAGGTTCAGCTACTGTGCTCACTTCTTCGACAGCATCTTTATTTAGGACTTCTATTTCAACTTCTTCTATGATTACTTGCTTGACTTCTGGTTTAGTTTCTTCTTTTACGGCTTTTTTAGCTCGTATAGCTTGTTCGTCAAGTATTTTGTAGATCAGTTCTTGTTTGCTTAGTTTTTTTATACTATTACCTAAGCCCATACGTTCTGCTACATCCTTAAGTTTAGGTACGAGCATATCGTTTAACTGCAAAATATCATACATATGATTACTATTCAATAATGAAATTAATAAATTAAGATTGATTCAAAATCTGTACTGCTTAATGGATACATCACGATAGATAAGAATATCCTAAAAACGGGTAAAGAAATAATTTTGAAAGGTTTCTGTCGGATGACAGGTTAGTCTAAAAATTTGAAAGTGCAAAAATAGATATTAATTTTGATATTCAAAACACTATCTTTGCAAAAAATTTAATTTTTTAACATAATAAATACTTTTTTTAATAAAATTCAGGCAAAATGATCGAAATAAGCATTATTAGAGAAGAAAAAGAGAGACTCATCGCAGGCTTAAAAAAGAAAAATGTATCAGATCAACAACTTGCTTCCGTAGAAAATATCGTCTCTGAAGATGACAAAAGGAAGGCAACGCAAACAAATTTAGACAATTTATTATTTAAAATTAATACCATTTCAGACGAAATAGGAGGACTTTTTAAATCTGGGAAAGCGCAAGAAGCTAATGATCTAAAAGCTCAAGTAGCAACCCTGAAGGAAGAGACAAAAGTGCTCGAACAATCGCTTAAGGAAAGTAAAGATCTTATCGAAGAATGGATCATTCAGTTGCCTAATATTCCACATCATTCCGTTCCTGTAGGCTTTAAAGCGGAGGATAATGAAGTTTTTAAAGCATGGAATGCAGATATGCCTGATTTGGGCGAAAACCCATTACCTCACTGGGAGCTTGCAGAAAAATATAATTTGATCAGCTTTAAAGATGGTGTAAAACTTACTGGTGCTGGATTTCCTGTGTACAAAGGAAAAGGTGCTCGATTACAAAGAGCTTTGATCAATTTTTTCTTAGATGAAGCGACATCTGCTGGCTACCAAGAAATACAACCACCACTCGTAGTAAATAAAGAATCGGCACTCGCTACAGGCCAATTGCCTGACAAGGAAGGTCAAATGTACCATTGCGAAAAAGACGATTTTTACTTGATCCCTACTGCTGAAGTTCCACTTACAAATTTGTACAGAGATGTTATTTTAAACAAAGCGGACTTCCCTATCAAGCTTACTGGATACACACCATGTTTCCGAAGAGAAGCAGGTTCTTATGGCTCTGATGTCAAGGGATTGAATAGATTACACCAATTTGACAAGATAGAAATTGTCCAAATGCAACACCCTGACCATTCTTATGATACCCTCATGGACATGGTTACACATGTAGAAAGTTTGTTAAATAAATTGGAACTTCCATACCGCATTTTGCGTTTATGTGGCGGTGATATGAGTTTCAATTCTGCACTGACATTTGACTTCGAAACATATTCTGCGGCACAAGGTAGATGGCTAGAAGTGAGTTCAGTGTCTAATTTTGAGACATTCCAATCCAATCGTATGAAGTTGCGATTTAGAGATGAAGATGGTAAAACAAAATTGGCGCATACGCTCAATGGTAGTGCTTTGGCACTTGCCAGAATAGTGGCTACGCTTTTAGAAAACCATCAGACACCTGAAGGTATAAAGATACCTAAAGCATTGCAACCATATACAGGATTTGCTATTATCAATTAATTTAACAAAATTTAAAACACAGATTTAAAACACATGATCGGTTATTATGTAATTTTAGGAGTTTTCACCTTAATTGGTTTCCTTGTCGGAAATAGGTTGAAATCCAAATTTGCTCATTACAACAAAATAGGTACCCGCAGCGGTATGAATGGTAAAGAGATTGCTGAAAAAATGCTTGCGCACTATGGCATCAGAGATGTACAAGTGGTGATGGGGCAAGGCTTCTTATCTGACCATTACAACCCTGCAAATAAAACTGTCGCATTGTCTCCAGACGTTTACAATGGTAGAACAATAGCCGCTGCAGCAGTTTCTGCACATGAATGTGGACACGCAGTTCAGCACGCGGAAGCTTACAGTATGCTCACTTTGAGATCAAAATTAGTACCAGCAGTCCAATTCAGTAGTAGTGTTCAACAATTCCTATTTATGGGCGTAATGTTTGGTATGGGCGCAGGTATTGGCGGCAATACATTAATGTTAATACTGACAGCTACTTTTGGTTTGACTGCTTTGTTCAGTCTTGTGACCTTACCTGTAGAGTTTGATGCATCCAATAGAGCATTGGCATGGTTAGACGATTCAGGGTTCATGCAAGGAGCAGAACATGATGGTGCCAAAGATGCACTGTGGTGGGCAGCAATGACTTATGTGACAGCAGCTTTAGGTTCATTGGTAACTTTCCTTTATTTTCTATTAAGATTTATGGGTAATAGAGAATAAAATCCCAAAAAGATTTTACTTTTGCAGCCATTATTAAGTCAAAATTTTAGACAATCATGATCGAAGAAATAGAATTGCAATTTATGCAAACGGCTGAGTCCTTTGATAAAGCAATCGAACATTTAGTGTTTGAATTGAACAAAATACGTGCTGGTAAAGCTTCTCCCGCTATGCTCAATGGACTTATGGTAGAATATTATGGTTCGCCTACGCCTTTGTCACAAGTCGCCAATATAAGTACACCAGATGCTCGAACAATCAGTATCCAACCATGGGAAAAAAAGACCCTGGCACTGATAGAAAAAGCAATTTTTGAAGCAAATCTTGGCATCACTCCCATGAATGATGGTGAAGTAGTACGTCTCATGATTCCACCAATGAGTGAAGAACGAAGAATCACCATGGTAAAACAAGCTAAGGCTGCAGGTGAAGAATCAAAAGTAGGAATTAGAGCCCATAGACACAAAATGCTTGACTTCCTTAAAAAACAAGTTAAAGATGGTTTTCCTGAAGATATGGGAAAAAGGAAGGAGGACGAAGTACAAAAACTTGTAGACCAATATTCTGCAAAAATTGACAAACTCATCGAAGTCAAAGAGAAAGACATCATGACGGTATAAACTCACCAACGCATTGATATACAATAAAATACAAAAGGTTTGCATCATAATGAGATGTAAACCTTTTTTTATTTATTGAGGGCTTTCTTAGATTCAGAAATTATGTGTATCTTTACAAAACAATGTAATTTCATACCAACCAACTTAATCATTGTATCATGACAAATACCAAAAAATATGCCCTTTACATTGGGATAATTTTAATTGTTATAACTGTTTTATCACTTGTTTTGAGCAAAAAATATACGGTAGAAATACAAAAAGATATTGATGCACCTGCCAATGTAATTTTTAATGCCATAAATGATTTGCAAACACAAGCTAGATGGAATGCTGTATTGTTATCAGATACATCCACTAATATTACCTTTCCAGGCAACAGTGTTGGAAACGGAAGTTCATGCGAATACAGTGGGTTCAACATAAAAGATGGAACCATCAAAATAGCTTCCAGTCATGACAATGATAGTATTTACATCATACAATCACCTGATGGCAAAAATGAAATTCACCATGTTTATTATGTAGAGTCAAAAGATTCACTCCACACTGTTTTAAAGATTAAATCTACAACCGAAACTGGATTTTTATCTAATCTTGTAAAATTTATCAGCAAGTGGAAACTAGAAAAAGTCCTGATGAAAGATGCAGGAAATCTAACAACACTCATAAATGAAAGATTCGTACAAAAGCTGTACAATGGATATCAAATTGAAGAAATACTGCCTGCACCTAAATTCTTTATTACCCATCGTGGTGAAGTGGCGATAGAAAACATTAGTCAATTTTACACCCAAAACATAAGCGCCTTGTATCAGAAAGCACTTAATGCTAATATTGTAGTATCAGGAATGCCTTGTGGCTTATACTACACATGGGACGAAGCTAAACAAAAATCTGATATGGCCGCTGCCCTACCCACACTAGCTCAACTAACTAATATACCTGAAACTAATGCCGTTAGTATCCCTTCAAAACCAGCATTAAAAATAATATATCGTGGAGATAAAAGAAATTCGGGTAAAGCACATAATGCCATGGGAGACTTTATGAAAGATAGACAACTATTTATGGATGTTCCGATGATAGAAGAGTATGTTACCGACCCAACAAAAGAGCCAGACCCTGAAAAATGGACAACAAACATTTACTATTACTATTCAAAAAAATAACATTTTTAAAGATCATCTTAGGATTAGAATAAGGGCAAGGTATGCGCGAGAATAAGACAGAAGAAAGTGGTCATAAACAAATGAATTGGGTAGACAAAATGAACCAATTGGGAAAAGAAAAGTCACCATTCATTTTTATCCTAGATTTCGAATTAAAAAATCCAGTAATATTAAAAATTGGACAAATACCGAATGATATATATTATAAATTTAATGATATAAAAAATTATACGTTATCTGGTACACAATCTAAACCTTTACATTTCTTGCCAAATCCGATGCCTATTGGTCAATATACAAAAGCATTTGATGCGGCAAAAAAGGAAATTTTATATGGGAATTCCTTTCTGCTCAACTTGACATTTCCCACACCAATAGAAACTAATTATACTCTGAGAGAACTCTTTAATATTTCACACGCACGATACAAACTTTATTACAAAGATCAGTTTATAGTGTCATCACCTGAAATATTTATAAAGATCATAAATGGTAAAATATTTACCTTTCCGATGAAAGGTACAATCGATGCTAGTATTCCTGATGCAACTTCAAATATCCTTAATGATGTGAAAGAAACAGCCGAACATTATACGATCGTTGACTTACTAAGAAATGATTTAAGTATGGTCGCAAACAATGTGAAAGTCAATAAATTCAGATACATAGACAAACTTGTAACATCTACTAAAACCCTACTTCAAGTCAGTTCAGAAATAGAAGGAACATTACCGATTGATTTTAACGAAAACTTGGGCAACATATTTGCAAAACTACTCCCTGCAGGTAGTATTTCAGGAGCTCCAAAGAAAAAAACAGTTGAAATTATCAAAGCAAACGAAATTGACGATCGTGGTTATTACACAGGCGTTTTTGGTATATTTGATGGGAATAATGTTGATTCAGGAGTCATGATTAGATACATTGAAAAACAGGATGAAAAGTTGATTTATAGAAGTGGTTGCGGTATCACCTACAGAAGTGAATGTACATCTGAATACCAAGAAATGATTGATAAGGTCTATATTCCTTTGGGCAAAAATAATCATTTATAGATGGTAAAATTGATAGAAAGTATTCGGATATTGAATGGGAGAATAAGCCATTTAAATTTCCATGAAAATAGATGTAATGAATCAAGAGCCAAACTCTGGAATCTTACAAACGCAATAAATTTAAGAAAAAAAATGATTATTCCGAGAAATTATCAAGATGGACTGGTAAAATGTAGACTCGTTTATAGTCAAGAAATAGAGGAAATAAGTTTTCAAGCTTACCAGATAAGAACAATAAATAAAATAAAAATCATACAGAATGATACCATCTCCTACCCTTTCAAATTTGAAGAAAGAAAAGAATTAGACACTTTATTTGCAGCTAAAGATGATAGTGATGAGATCATGATCGTTAAAAACAACTTAGTTACAGACGCATATTACTACAATTATGTATTCCAAAAAGGCAAACAATATTTCACACCCAATCAACCTCTTTTGGAAGGCGTGATGAGATCTAGTTTAATTTTAAATAACAAAATAATAAAAAAGGATATTTTTGTGACTGAAATCCAAGAGTTCGATGCAATTCATCTTATAAATGCGATGACGCCATTGGGTAAAATTGTAGTAAAACCAAATCAACTAAATACTTAGTATTGAAATCATTCATAATACATATCGTACTAAAATTCATTAAGTTAATTATAAATTACACACCTTTTTTATTTGAAATTCTACTGTGGAAAATCAAAATACTACTAAAGCGCATTCTAAAATATAGAAAAAAGGTAATCAAATCAAACCTTACCAATAGCTTTGGAAAAACCTTTTCTAATGACGAGATCGAGTTAATTATGAATCAATATTATGATGTATTGATTAGATATTTTAGAGAAAGTATGTACATCATGGCTTGGCCTAAAGAAAAACTGCTAAATGCTATTAGACCTTCAAATACTGAAGAATGGGAAAGATTTTCAGCAATGAATACAAGTTGTATAGTCACAGCATCGCATTATGGTAATTGGGAGATGAATATGGTATTATTCCCAACTTTAATTAAATCAAGAGTTGTCGCATTCTATAAACCTATCTCTAATAAATTGATTGACAGTGTGATGCATAACATAAGGTCCAAATATGGCTTAGAATTATACCCAATCGAACAGACTGCACGCATCATGACTAAACTCAAACATGAACAAGTAATGTATATCTTTATTGGTGACCAAACACCTGTTAATATGAATGGTGTGTACTGGAATACTTTTTTAAATCAAAAGACTCCTTGGTTAAATGGTGCAGAAAAACTAGCAAAAAAATATAATCTCTCTGTAGTTTACTTAAAACAAATTCCTGAGTCTGTTCAACAAGAAAATGTGTTTTATACCCTAGATATTTTACCTATTAGTGATAGCAAAGACATAGGAGAAGTAAATGTCACTGAAAAATATACACGAATTTTAGAAGAAGAAATCATATTAACACCAAAATATTGGCTCTGGTCACACAAACGATGGAAAAGAGCACACTTTTTTAAAGAAGAATAATTTAAATATAAATTACTGTCTATCATCCATTTACACAAATAAATCTTAAAATAACAAAAATAATCATCATAAAATAAATCCACATTTTGTTTAACATTCGTATGTAGCTGTATAAACAAATAAAAATTTAATAGTATGATGAAGTTCAGTAGTTTTATTTTCGCAATGTGCACTTTAATTTTTGCTAACACAGAAATAACGGCACAAGATACCAAAATGGTTGGTGGAGCAGCTATGTACCCAACAAAAAACATAGTAGAAAACGCGGTCAATTCTAAAGACCACACAACTTTAGTCGCCGCAGTAAAAGCGGCAGGCTTGGTAGAAACCCTACAATCTGCAGGACCTTTTACAGTCTTTGCACCAGACAACGCAGCATTTGACAAATTACCTAAAGGCACAGTAGAAACTTTAGTGAAACCAGAAAACAAAGCAACACTGACTGGAATTTTAACCTACCACGTGTTAGCTGGAAAATTTGATTCTAAATCTATTGTTGCTGCCATTAAAAAAGGAAATGGTACTGCCACTTTCACCACAGTTGCGGGTGGAAAACTTAAAGCATCACAAAAAGGAAAGGATGTTATACTTACAGATGAAAATGGCGGAACTTCTAAAGTAACTATTACAGATGTTTATCAATCAAATGGTGTGATTCACGTTATTGACTCCGTTGTTCTCCCCAAATCATAGTAAATCAAGCTTAAATGCTAGTTTATTTAAAAGACTTATAATCCCATAACTTTAAGTGCCACGTTAGAATATTCTAGCGTGGCATTTTTTATTTCCCACATTCAATGGATAAATCATATTAAAATAATTAATATACACTTATGGTGGAGTTAACAGTCAGGTAATATAAAACAGTGACTTTTGCAGGATAATTATTTGTAAATGAATAAAAGACACATTGAATTAGTTGTATTGAGTGATTTACATTTGGGTACATATGGTTGTCATGCTAATCAACTACTCGACTACCTTAAATCAATCGACCCACAAACGCTAATCCTGAATGGTGACATCATCGATATCTGGAACTTCAGTAAAAACTATTTCCCCAAAAGTCACATGCAAGTACTACGTCAAATCCTAAAGATGACAGAAAAAGGCACCACAACTTACTACATCACAGGAAATCATGACGAAGCACTTAGAAAATACTCTGGACTCAAAATAGGTAAATTTCATCTAGAAGACAAACTTATATTAAACCTAGACGGTAAAAGAACATGGATCTTTCATGGCGATATTTTTGATGCTACTACCAAAGGATGGGCAAAGATATTAGCAAAACTTGGAGGAAAAGGTTATGATGTTCTTATCTGGACTAATAGATTAATAAATGATATCCTTCATTACTTTGGCAAAGAAAAAATAAGTCTCTCTAAACGAGTAAAATCTGGTGTAAAAAAAGCTGTGCAATGGATATCAAATTTTGAAACAATAGCTGCTGAATTAGCTATTGACCAACACTTTGCTACTGTCATATGTGGACATATTCATCAGCCACAACAAAGAATAATTGAATCTAATAATGGTAATGTCCTATATCTTAACAGTGGGGACTGGGTGGAGAACTGTACTGCTTTGGAATATAATAATGGATCTTGGACACTCTATAAACACTCAGAAGACGATATATTATTGACAGATGATTTTGATGAACTACATAGTGATGACATTAAAGCAGAAGCATCACTCTATCAAGAAATTTTTAATCTTAATTTTAATAGCAAATTAAGTCACAAAAAAACAGCAACCATTTAAATGAAGATACTTTATTCTGTACAAGCTACAGGCAATGGACATATTAGCCGAGCGCATCAGTTATACCCACATCTATGCGAGTTAGGTGATGTAGATATCATGTTAAGTGGTTCAAATGCATCGTTAAAAATGGAAATACCCATAACTTACAGAAGTCAAGGGATGAGTTTATTTTACTCACAATGCGGTGGTTTAGACTATAAAAAGACTTGGGCTTCTTTCAATTATAATCAAATAAAGAGAGATATAAATAGTTTGCCAGTAGAAAAGTACGATTTGATTATTAATGACTTTGATTACGTCACTGCAAGAGCTTGTAAGCAAAAAAATGTTCCTTCCGTACAATTTGGTCATCAAGGTAGTTTTATGTCATCCAAGACGCCAAGACCCACTTCAAAAAGCTTTATAGGAGAGTTTATTCTCAAAAATTATGCACCTGCTACACATTATGTAGGTCTACATTTTGAACGATATGATGACTTTGTTTTCCCTGCTGTGATAAAAAATGTCTTTCTTGAAGCCAAGCCAAAAGATCAAGGCCACATAACTGTATACTTACCTGCCTACCAAACACATTGTCTTGAACAAATATTAAAAGAAATCTCACCTATAGAAGTTCATTGGTTTCTACCCAATATCCAACGACCACACAAGATAGATAATATCACCTACTTCCCCGTAAACCAACAATACTTTAATGATAGTCTTATACATTGTCATGGATTGTTAACTGGCGGTGGATTTGAAACACCAGCAGAAGCTTTATATCTAGGAAAAAACCTACTAACCATTCCTATCGATGGTCAATACGAACAACAATGTAATAGTGCAGCTTTAGAAAAATTAGGTATCCCAAAAATGAGATTTCTGAACGAAAAAAGCAAATCTAAATTTCTAGAATGGGTCTATAAAGCACAAGATGTACCTAAAATACAAGCAAATAATATTCAAGAAACATTGGACTACATTACAAAACTATAAAAAACGAAAAGCAGTGTTTTAAGAAGGGTAGGAATTTACGAACTCCCTAAAACATATTAGGGATTAATATAATACCTATTTCATTATTTTTACATGAATTGCATGATTGCAAAAAAATAAGCGTATCTTTGCGGCTTAATCACCTCCCTTAGGTTCTAATTTCAGTCCACAACGGAGAACCGATACTAAATACAATATATGTCATTCGAAAATTTAAATTTAATAGAGCCTATCTTGAGCGCTCTAAAGTCAGAAGGTTATACACAACCTACACCTATTCAAGCTAAAGCTATTCCAATTGTACTAAGCGGCCAAGATTTATTAGGTTGTGCACAGACGGGTACAGGAAAAACTGCGGCTTTTGCTATTCCTATCATTCAAAAATTGCATTTAATGCAAACAGAAGATAGATCAAATAGAAAAATACAAGCCTTAATAGTAACTCCAACAAGAGAACTTGCCATTCAAATTGGTGAAAGTATTGCTGCATATGGTAAAAATACAAAATTAAGACACACTGTAATTTTTGGTGGTGTGCCACAAAATGCACAAGTTAATGCATTAAGAAATGGAATTGATATCTTGATTGCGACACCTGGTAGATTACTTGATCTTGTAGCACAAGGTTTTATTAGACTAGGAGATATAAAAATCTTTGTATTAGATGAAGCTGACAGAATGTTGGATATGGGTTTTGTTCATGATGTAAAAAAATTGATAAAACTAATACCTACAAAACGTCAATCATTATTCTTCTCAGCTACTATGCCTGACTCTATAATGATGTTGGCTTCTACAATACTCACTGATCCAGAAAAAGTAGAAGTTACTCCAGTTTCATCCACTGCAGAAACAATTCAACAAGCTGTTTATTTTGTAGATCAAGGTCGAAAATATGAGCTTTTAGTTCACTTGCTTAAAGATCCTAAAATAATAACTGCATTAGTCTTTACCAGAACTAAACATGGTGCAGATAAAGTTGTAAAAATGCTTACAAGATTTAACATCAAAGCAGAAGCAATACATGGTAATAAATCACAAAATGCACGTCAAAAAGCATTATCTAATTTCAAAGACCATACAACAAGAGTACTTGTAGCTACAGATATTGCTGCTAGGGGTATTGATATTGATGATTTAGCCTTTGTAGTAAATTTTGAAATACCAAATATATCAGAAACTTATGTACACAGAATTGGTAGAACAGGTAGAGCAGGAGCAAGTGGCAAAGCAGTTTCATTTTGTGATGTAGAAGAAAGAATGTATTTGAGAGATATTCAGAAATTAATATCTATGCAGATTCCAGTCGAAACAGATCATCCATTTCCAGCTGAAAATCACGTTCCAGATGTATCTCCAAAAGCTAAGCCGCAGCAACAGAGTAGTAGATCTCAAAGTTCTTACTCTAGACCTGCAGCAGTAAGTGCTGGAGGTTCATCAAGAGGGACATCAAGTGATAGAAATAGTTCATCAAGTAGAACAACAGAAAAACCAAAAAGAAAATGGTCGTGGAAAGGTAACAGTTGATATTACCCAAATTGTATAAAACAAAAAAGCCTGAGATAAAATTATTAATTATCTCAGGCTTTTTTTATTGAATCATTTTACTAACTAGCCAATGCTTCGATAATAAACAAAGAAATTCCAAATGAAATAGCTAGCAGTTATCTTAATATTAGATATGATATGGTAACCATACATTCGAAGAAATGTAGATATTAATTATCTATAAAGAAATGATAAATGCTGTTTGATCCTTTAAGATCTAAGTATAAATGACTACCAATTAATATCTTAAATACTATACAAACATTTTAAGATTAGATTTTACTTTTGTAGTGTTAATAGCATTATCTATAATATAATTCTTTTTAGTCAGCCTTATTATAGAGTTTCAAATACAGTCTTGGTATAAAAGGTGAGAGCCCAGGACATTTCTGAACTGAGCTCTCATAAAAGGCGGCGACCTACTCTCCCACTTTCGCAGTACCATCGGCGCTAAGGGGCTTAACTTCTCTGTTCGGAATGGGAAGAGGTGGAACACCCT
>DATGWZ010000007.1:0-150274 GCA_035299145.1 Saprospiraceae bacterium | reverse complement strand
AACATTTACAAAATTTAAAAGAATGACTAAAAATGGCAATAGAAAAAGCATTTTGTAACGAGAATGAACGGTGCTCCGCAATTGCATTTTTTTGAACTAGCGTTTTTGAATACTTTTTTGGCAATGCAAAAAGTATTTGCCTAGCCGGCATGAGGCGACGATTGAATAAATGTAAGTGCCAGATTTTTAGTTGAAATGATTAATGATCCTTGCACGCAATTGTCCATTTTGTAACATGTAATCTTAATTATCTGTCATTTTTGTCATTATCTGCATTCCCTTCTTACAATAATATACATTTTTGTTATGCACATTTCCTAGTGTATTGTCTGATCGCCCTTTTTATTTTTAGACAAAACTTCAGAAAATTGCGTTAAGAAACGAAAACTGTTCGAGCTAATACACATTTAGGCTAAACCGGTTGATTATCAATAAATTCATGTTTTCGGAGCCGACTCAACCAAATAACTTACATCCCATCAAAAACGAAGATCCCATAGTAGACTTGTCAATACGTAAAGTCCACAACTTTACAAATGCCATTGACCATCCTAAGACATATTTAACACATTTTGACTACATATTAAGTACCAATATATTACCTTTGCAAAATATTTTGTAAAAACAAAATCATAAATAATGGATTATCGAAATAATATTTTGGAAACTATAGGAAATACACCTATGGTAAAATTAAATAAAGTAGCAGAAGGCATCCCATGTTTAGTCTTAGGAAAAATTGAAACTTTTAATCCTGGACACTCTACCAAAGATAGAATGGCACTTAAAATGGTAGAAGATGCAGAGAAAGCTGGCAAAATCAAACCCGGTGGCACCTTTATAGAATGTACTTCTGGTAACACAGGAATGGGTATCGCCCTGGCAGCAGCTGTCAAGGGATACAAATGTATCTTTACGACAAGTGATAAGCAGTCTAAAGAAAAAATGGATATGCTACGTGCAGTAGGCGCTGAAGTAATCGTCTGTCCTACCAATGTAGAACCCGATGATCCACGTTCTTACTACTCTGTGGCAGAAAAACTAAGTAAAGAAATTCCAAACTCTGCGTGGCTCAATCAATATGACAATCTCTCTAACCGTGAGGCTCATTATGAAAGCACAGGCCCAGAAATCTGGAAACAAACGGATGGTAAGATCACCCATTTTGTAGTAGGTGTAGGTACAGGTGGTACCATATCAGGTGTGGCAAAATACCTAAAAGAACAAAATCCTAATGTCAAAATATGGGGTATAGATACTTATGGTTCAGTATTTAAAAAATACCACGAAACAGGTGTTTTTGATAAAAAAGAAATCTATCCATACATAACAGAAGGCATTGGAGAAGACATCCTTCCTAAAAATGTAGACTTCTCTCTCATAGATCACTTCGAAAAAGTTACGGATAAAGATGCAGCCATAGCTGCGAGAAGACTTGCAAAAGAAGAAGGTATCCTTCTAGGATACAGTGCAGGGTCAGCGCTTGCAGGTGTACATCAACTAAAAGATCAGTTAAAACCTGATGATGTTGTAGTGATCCTATTTCATGATCATGGTAGTAGATATGTAGGCAAACTGTACAATGATGACTGGATGCGCGAGCGTGGATTCTTAGATACTGAGCTGAAGGTTAGAGATCTGATTCTAAATAAAAGGGACAAAAAATTCATCGCAGTGACTGCTACAGACAGTGTAAAACACGTGCTCCACATGATGAAAGACTTGGACATTTCTCAACTACCAGTTACCAAAGATGAAGTCATCGTAGGTTCAGTGACCGAAAGCAATATTTTGGAATTTATACTGACCAATCCATTGCACAACAGCGAAAAACATGTATCAGAAATCATGGCAGCGCCTTTTCCTAAAGTATCCATCGATCTTCCAGTAAAAGACCTGAATAAATATATCTCTAAAAATACTCCAGCTGTGATAGCAGAAGATCGTTCAGGAGATTTGATAGTCCTGACACAATACGATATCATCCAAGCGTTATAAGTCATACATGTTAGATCAGATCACTAAATATCAAAGATCAAGACCACCATCCGATGTTAGGTTTAGTGTTCTGATCCCTACATGGAATAATCTTCCTTATCTCCAGCTTTGCATCAGAAGTATACAGAGCCACTCTACCCTACCCATTCAGATCATTGTCATCGTCAATGAAGGTAAAGACGGCACATTGGAATGGCTTCGTGACGAAACTGATTTTGACTTCGTCCATGCCCAGCAAAATGTAGGTATCTGCTACGGATTGAATGCAGCAAGATCACTAGTCATGTCAGATTATATCATTTATATCAATGACGATATGTATGTCTTACCTGATTGGGATGGCAAAATGTGGACCAATATCCAAGATTTGGGTACAAAGATGTTTATGCTGTCATCCACTATGATAGAGCCTACTACCAATGGAAATAAGTGTACTGTAGTTAAAGATTTTGGTAGAGATATCGAAAGTTTTAAAGAATCTGAACTACTCGAAAATTATACAGCTTTGTACAGAGATGATTGGAGTGGGAGCACTTGGCCACCTAATGTGATACATGTAGATATGTGGGATCTAGTAGGTGGATTCAGCATTGAGTTTAGTCCAGGAATGTACTCTGACCCTGATCTATCTATGAAGCTATACAAAGCAGGTGTTCGCCACTTCAAAGGGATAGGTGATAGCTTGGTATATCATTTTGGATCGAGGTCTACTAAAAGAGTACGCAAAAACTTGGGCAGAAAGACTTTTTTATTCAAATGGGGAATTACTTCAAGAACATTTACAACCCTATTTTTAAAAACGGGTCAAAAGTATGAAGGTGAATTAACTACTCCAAAACTAGCAATCACTACAAAATGGATCAATCGATTGAAGAGGGTATTGGAGTAGGTGAAGTGGAAATAACTAGGAAAAGAACTTTTAAAATGGGTGACCTAATAATCAACACTAAAAAATATAATCCATTAATAATTTATAAGTTAAAAAATATTTAGCATGGGATTAGCGCTTTATGTTCAAGGGTACGAAAAAGTAGAATCATGTATTTCTGGGAAAATAGAAACAGTAGGATGGTATGAAGTAGACATACCCAAAATAGAATCTCACAGGATAGATGGTTCTTCTATGGTAATTCATGGAAACGTAAATTCAATAATATATATTATGAGTTCAAAAGAACCTCACGAATATGGATTTTACGATTTAGGTGTTTTTACATTTTATTATAATATAATGAATAATATTTCTGGAGATGGCTACAGGAAAACAGAAGAGTCTTTATATGGTGTTATGTTTGATGCAAAGAGAATTTTGAATGTTGTAAAGGCACTATTACAATCTCTTCGAGATATGAAATTAGATGACGATGTGAAAATAAAGGAAAAACAAACATTGGATAAACTTGCAGATATTCTATTGATTATTTCAGACCGGAATGGAATTGTTGGTCTTGTATTGGGATAAAAAAACATATCAGCAATATAAATATAAAATAAATATCAGTTTTCCTGATATTAAAAAATTGAGACTTATTCTTATCTAGTTAGCGTTTCATACTTATGGGTCAGTCTTTACTAAATCAAGCATAACATCAGCAATCAACATTTACCCACAATTCGATCAATTCTTCTTCTAAAACTAATCCTTCTCACATAACCAATTCACCTAATATTACCTTGACTACACCCAATATTTACTAAAAAAGTGTTAAAAAATGCGTTTTTGACGACTTAATATACTTTTTATGTAAAATAATTTCGTTGGTTAAAAAACAAAATTATACCTTTATCGTATGGATATAGTATTACAACAACATTTTGACGAAACAACCTTTATAGAGGCCTGCATCAATAATGAGCGGTGGGCTCAGAAAAAATTGTATGAAGACAATTATTCTACTATGATGACACTAGCATTAAGATATGCTAACTGTAACGATGACGCTCTAGATATATTACATGAAGGTTTTATTAAAGTATTTAAAAATATGTACAAGTACCATGTCGGTACATCACTACAAGCATGGATAAAAAGGATCATAATCAACACAGCCATAGATTATTATAGAAAGGAAGTCCGAAGAAAAGAAGAAGATTTGGAATTAGCCTATAATGTCAGCTCCAATGAACCTGATGCCATCTCCAATATGAGTAGTGAAGAAATATTAAAAGCCTTGCAGCAATTATCATATTCATATCGTTCTGTATTTAACTTATATGTCATAGAAGGGTACTCCCATAAAGAAATAGGGGAAATGATGCATATCACTGAAAGTACATGTAGGTCAAATCTTGTGAAAGCAAGAACCAAACTAAAAAATATTTTATTGGGTGACGACGAAAACGTAAGATGAGCAAGGATCAATTTGACGATATTATTAAAGATAAATTGGAATCGGTATCTAGCCCTTTGGGTACGGATACTTGGGCAGCGTTTGAAAAAGTTTTAAATGCTGATGCTGATCTACACCAAGAGATAGACGATAAAGGATTTGATAGTACAGTCAAAGAAAAACTATCATCCAACCATCTTGCTGGAAAAGATACTCAATGGAATATATTAAAAGAGAAGTTAAACAACATTAAAAATAGAAAAGATACCATTTATTTGTCAAAAGTAATGGAATTGGCAGCAGTCTTCCTTATTATTTTTACATTGACAAATATCAATGGCTATATATTCCCTATTAAAGAAAAAGAAAGCCAAGACAAACAAATTCAGTACGCAAGCGCAGGTAGTAAAGCATCTCATAATACTGCTACAACAATTGATGCCCATTCAAAATCAAACCCGAATAACAAAACAAATACAACTGCGCGTTATGTTGCACCTTCTAAGGTATCAAACAATACAATTTTAAAAACAAATACATCTACTACAACTACATTAATTCAAAATATAGATATTGCCAATGCAATTCCGTCTGATACATACATTTTAATTGAAAATGGTATTCCAGATTCTAATACCGATGTTACAAATGACATGACTACATCTACAAATACAATTGTAGCAGATGTATTCCAAGAAGATGGTCAAACTTTATTTGCAGTGGAGACCAATGGTCAATTGGCTTCAAATGAATTATTAAATATCAAACCAATTCCATTAGGGATAGAACCAGTTTATACTGAAATGGCTTCTATTTTTCCACTACAGATCAGCAATAATAAAAACAAAAAAATTATTGCTTTAGCAGCATTTACATCTGCTGACATTAACCTTATCAATACACCATTTGACAAAGTATATTCTTTACCTTCTTATACAAAAGAAGCCTTAAATAACTCTTATGGTCTCCGTCTATCAACAAAAAAAGACAAATTAGAAATAGAGACAGGACTTGACTACTCTAAAAGAGAATATCAACCAGCATTATTCAAAGAAGCCTTTGGCAATGAGAATGATGTATATTTTGAAACAAGTCTTGACAAAATCTCTTTTGACATTGCTAGTATACCACTAAACTTAAAATACCACTTTTTAGATAAAAAAGGCTGGAGCAGTTACGTCATGGTCGGAGCAGCGATGAACCTTATCGTAAATGCTGCATATGACAAACCTATAGAGCGTATAGAAGGTAGACCATCACCTGATAGGTATACACCTGTCAGACCAAGACTGGAAGAAAAAGAATTTACAGAAGGATTGTTTAATGGAGCTGCACTCAAAGACAATTATTTTGTAACAGCAGGTTTTGGGATCGGTATCGAAAAAAAGATATTTCACAATACATCTTTGTATGTCCAACCATCTTATCAGAGACATTTGTTTACCCCTGGCATAGGTCCTAAAAACGATAAAATCCACACATCTTCATTACAGTTTGGTATAAAAACCATCTTAAATTAAGTACTTTTATCTCCACATAAAGTCTTCAAACTCTAGGATAAGATATATTTTAGTAGTATCTAATTCTATCTGATACTACACATCTCACCTTGCTAATCCACCTAAAAAAGCATATCATCACAAAAACATAATCATCCAATTAGGTATTAAAAAATAAGATCATGTAATACTCAAGTAACTGTAAGATAGTTATTTAAAATTTTATTTTTATGATAATATGTTATCATTTAAAAAATTAATTATTACTTTTGTAGCGAGAATTTGATAGAACAACCCATATTTTCCAACCCAATCCACTTAAAATCGATCATTAAATACTTTTTTATTTATTAAAGTATTTATATTCAACTACTTACTTCAAAGTAGGTTTGTGTATAATACTAGATTAGAAAGCATTAAATGATGGATACAATTTGTGGATGGAATTAAATATTAAATTTTTTATCATTTTATCATAAAAGATAAACCATGTATTACAAAACAAACAGTCTGCTATCTTATTCCAAATTAGTGGCAAAAAAGACTTTTTTTATATTTACTTTTTTATGTACAGCGACCTTAAGTGTTGTTACAGCGCAAGAAAATAGATTTCTACAATTAGAAGTTAATGGTGGCATCTCTGAACCAATGGGAGCATTCAGATCTCAAGAGATGTTTTCTGGAACCGGGAGGTCTATTGGTGGTGGTTTTGATTACTTTTTCGGAAAATTTGGTTTAGGTTTTAATGCTGGAATTTTTGACAATAATAGCGAACAAGCATTTTCAGACTACATGTACCACAAATTTCTAGAAAGACCTTCAGTCAAACAAGATAATAAATGGAAAACTAAATTCGGTATGTTCGGACCAATCTTTAAAATTGGTATCAAAAAATTTGAATTCGATATCTATCTACGAGGTGGCTACAGCCAAATTCAAGTACCTGATTTATTATTCACAAAATCATTTTTTAATCAAAGTTATGAAGTTTATAGATTTGGTGGCGTGTCCAATGATTGGCAGTTTGCTTGGTCATCAGGAATGAAATTCATCTATAAGCTCTCCAACCAACTAGGTATCCAAGCACGAGCAGACTATTTTGCAACCACTTACCTTAGTGAAGTTGCTTACGAAAAATCATTCAGAGACGCTAGTGATGGCAATAAAAACGGAGCAATAGATGATGCTGAATATTTCGAATCTAGAAGAATTAGCAGCAGCAGTAATTTAAATCTAAGTGTGGTAAACCTAAATCTAGGCCTTTTATTTCAATTAGGTCGAGCAAAACAACAAGCAGCTACCCAAATGGTACCACCTATGGCTGTAGAGTTGCAAGATGTAAATATTACGGAAGAGTTGCCACTTTCTACGCCTGAAGTAGAGACGGACACAAACAGAGATATAGCTTTGCCAACACCTATCGTCGTACAAGACACCACTGAATTAGTGATTGTAAATGCAGAAGAAGGTCTAAAACAAGCAGAGCCACAAAAAGAAATCGTGGCAGAACTAGTGGAGATTCCAGCAACAACCTACGATGCACCTGAATCTACGTATGATGAAGAAGCAGCAGAATTTTTGTACAAAGCCGGAGAATCTTATTTCGCAACCAATGACTTCGAAAATGCCATGCCTTGTTTCAATAAATTAAAGGCTGACCCTAAATATCCACGAGCTAAATATATGTTTGCGCTGTCCCTTTGTTCAATGGGCAATTGTGCAGAAGCACGAAAGGAGTATAGTGAATTTGCTAAAACTTACAAAGGCGAAGATAAACGAACATTAGAAATCATTTTTGCATCTCATGCTGAGCGATGTAGACTTTCTGGTAGACTTATTCCTCCATCTGAAATCGCATCACAAAACAATAAAGGAAATGCAACAACAGACAAAGAAGCAAAAACTGGTTTGACATACAAAATCCAATTTATCGCCATGAAAAAAGCAAATGTTGACTTCCCTAGATTGGTAAATATTGGTGATATATCCACTGAGTTTTTCCCTAATAAATCTGTATATCGTTACACACTTGGTGGATACGATGACATTACAATAGCATCCAAAGACATCTACAAAGTGAGAAAAATGGGATTCAGAGACGCCTTTTTGGCAGTGTATGAAAATGGTGTAAGGGTAAATACATTGTACCACGCAAAATAATAAAAGGAGTATTTTTCATTAAATATATATTCTAATCTTAAAGAATAAAAAAGGAATGTCAGATGATTTTTGACATTCCTTTTTTTTGTTAATTAAAATACTCACACTAAAGCTTAGATTAGATCATTGTAAAACATATATTTGTAGTTGTAATCATTAAAGTCATACATCATGCGAATATTATCTACTCTTATAGCCTTCTTTTTATACGTTTCTTCTACTTATGCCCAATCTACTTGGGAAGTGGTAGCCAATGATATAGATCCTAAAAATTATTATGGCGTCACTTTAGCCAATGGTGTGGTTGGTATTGTTTCTTCAGCAGAGCCGCTCAAAGTGCAAGACGTAGTACTTAATGGCGCCTATGATTATTATCAGCGTGGACGTGTCAGCAATATCCTGAAGACATTCAATCATGTGAATATGAATCTCGATATCGATGGCAGTCGCATAAGCCGTAAAGATATCCAAAACTATGTTCAGACCTTAAATATGAAAGAAGCCGCCTTGGCTACCACATTTGATGTCGGCCAAAAAGCAAAAGTAACTTCTACTATGATGTCACTCCGACATTTGCCATATACAGCACTCACTATCATAGAAATCAAAGCATTAAAAGATATCACCATCACGCCCATGAGTGTCATAGAAGCACCAAATCACTTAGCCGATGTCAGAAATTTTTATGCAGAGATAGACCGCCCACATGTCAAAATCCCACTACTCACTTCCGTGGGCAATAGCCCATCCGGTCGTCTCAAAGTAGCTGCAAGCAATAGTTTTATATTCGAAGAGAAACATGGAACTGAACCTACTTTGATACATGAAGATTGGGATTACAATATGCATCTTGCTAAATTTCACAAGAAGTTAAAAGCAGGAGAAACCTATACTTTTAGCATTGTATCATCTACCGTATCAAGTGCACAGTACGAAGACCCACATAATGAAGCAGAAAGATTGACCATTTTTGCGATGTTAGAAGGCAAAGATAGATTGCTCAAAAAACACAAAGAAGCATGGACAGACATCTGGAAAAGTGACGTAGAAGTCACTGGAAATAATGGCATCACTAGAGACATCAGATTTGCACTGTATCACTTATATTCTTTTGCGAGAGCGGAGACTTCTTTTAGTCTGAGTCCGATGGGTTTATCAGGTTTGGGATACAATGGACACGTTTTTTGGGATACAGAATTATGGATGTACCCACCATTACTCACGTTACAACCTGATATGGCAAAATCATTGTTAGAATACAGATTTGAAAGACTAGAAGCAGCCAAACAAAATGCATTTTCACACGGATACAAAGGCGCTATGTTTCCATGGGAGTCATCAGCCAATGGTTCGGAAGATACGCCTGTGTGGGCTTTGACTGGACCGTTCCAACATCACATCACAGGATGTATAGGATGGGCATTTTGGAAATATTATGAAGTCACAGGCGATAAACAATGGCTCAAAGATCGTGGTTGGCCAGTGCTCAAAGAAGTAGCTGCTTTTTGGACGAGTCGTGTAGAACGAAATGGCCCAGGCAAATATGACATCAATAATGTCATCGGCGCCAATGAATGGCAGGAAAACATTGATAATAATGCTTTTACAAATGGCATGGCCAAAACGGTGCTCAGATATGCCACCCAAGCGGCTATCGAACTGGGTATGACACCTGATCCAGACTGGAATCACGTCGCTGACAATATTCCGATCCTGACATTTGCGGATGGCACTACTAGAGAAAATGCCACTTATGATGGCGTAACGATCAAACAAGCGGATGCGAACCTTCTAGCTTATCCTTTAGACATCATCACAGACGAAAAAACCATTCGTAAAGATTTAGAATATTATACCCCAAGATATGCCAAAGATGGACCTGCAATGGGATTTGCCATCCTTGGTGTGCTGTATAATAGATTAGGCGAAAATGAAAAAGCAGCTCAAATCTTTTCTAATAGTTACAAACTGAATGAAGTGCCACCTTTCGGAGTTCTAGCAGAATGTGCAGGTGGTACCAATCCATATTTTGCGACTGGCGCAGGTGGTATGTTACAAGCAGTATTGGCAGGATTCGGTGGATTACAGATAGGACAATATGGCATCACACAACGTAAAACCAGCCTACCAAAAGGTTGGGGAGAGATGATTATCAAAGGTGTAGGAAAAGATAAAAAGACATTTAGTGTGAAGTAGGGGTTTGATGATTCAGAAAAATGTTACATAATTTTAGAACCAAGTAATGTCTTTAAATAAATTTAGGCCGAATATTATACATATACTTGTACTTGGTTTTATGATCAGAGTTTATGGAATGATGTCGTTAAGCTTAGGTGAATGGGATGAAAGATTTCATGCCTTAGTTGCCAAAAGCCTTATGACTAATCCATTGATTCCTAAACTTATAAATGATGGGCTAATCCCTTTAAAAAATAACGATTGGTCATTAAATGAAATCTGGTTAGCTAAGCCTCCACTGTCATTATGGATCATTTCTTTGAGTTTTAAGGTATTTGGCATCAATGAATTCGGACTTCGATTTCCTTCTCTAATATTTTCATTAGGAAGTGTTTATCTTGCTTATTTAATTGGTAAAAAATTATACAATGAAAAAATCGGAATCACAGCAGCATTTTTTTACGCCATAAATGGTATTTTATATGAGATTAATATTGGGCTTTTATCTGGAGATCATGTGGATACTTTATTTCACCTTTTATTTCATATAGGGGTCTATTTTTCTATTTCAAAAAACAATTCGATAGCAAATTTAGCAATTAAAATAGGCCTAATTACAGGTCTAGCTTTTCTATGTAAATGGGTTATGGCATTTTTTATTTTATTTGTTTGTACGTCATACTTCATTTTCATAAATAGAAATTTAAAAAGCATCATTAAGTTTATTTTATTTTCTTCCATAACAATGACTTTTATTGTCCTACCTTGGTTGCTATGGATAAATTATAAATTCCCCATAGAATCAGCATCTATGTTACAAGGCATTATAAATCCAATCACTTCTGTTGTTCAAGGACATGCAGGCCCATGGTATTATTATCTAAAAACTTTAAGAATCAATATTAATGAATTAATTTATTTGCCTTTAATTTTTCTATTGGTAAAATCCTTACAAAGAATTACTAAAGAACGATTTCTGTTATCAATTTGGATACTTATTCCACTCATTTTACTTTCCATTTCTTCTACAAAAAGGGAAGTTTATATGATCATGTCTGCAATACCACTTTTCATCTCAATGGCTTTATTTATTCAATATTTAGGTAGAATATCGTTCGGTAAAAGATATAGAAAACTGGCTATTTTTATACAAGCTCTTTTTTTTATAGCTGCAATTAGATATAGTATCGAAAGAATAAAGCCATTAAATCCAAGATTGACAAAGCCAGAATATAGAATTGAAATGGAAAAACTTATTGATACTAACAATTTTCCAACTGACTCAATTATTGTTTATAATGAACCATTTTATATAGAGGCAAGGTTTTATTACAATTTAATCGGATATAGATACCTTAGCGATAGTAATATTACAGATATAAAAAATAAAGGTTACAAAGTTTTTGAAAATCAAAATGGAAAATACATAAGTAAGTAAAAATCTTCTCCCTTTCTATCTAAAAATTAATCTTCATCTAACAATTGCTGAAATAACTCAAAATAACTTCCCACATCTTTACCATCCATCAATCCATGATGCACATGTACTGAACAAGGCATGGTCAAAGCACCATTGACATTGGTTACTTTGCCAAAAGATATTTTGGGTTCGCTTGCACTTTTGCCTAGTATACGTGCATGACTTAACGATGTAAACTTCAGCCATGGTATTGCAGAAAAATGTACAACATCAGATCCATTATAAGCAGGAAATAAATCATCCGTAGATCGAATTCTTTCTATCTCCATCAGGGCATTTTTCTCGAAAACACGATAATCACTATCAAATGGCATGTAACTAAATCCAAAAGTACCGTCTTCCCTATTGACAGTGGCAGATGCATGCACTTTCTTATATATCAAAACATTGTCATGATCTATCCGATATAAAAAAGGTGGAATGCCATTGACAGCTTTAAGAGATTTGTGTAGATAGTATAGAAAAAAAGAAGTCTGTATCTCTTTGGCTTTGGCATAAGCTTTTGTCACATCTACATCTACCGTCACACCAAAATATGGCTCATCAAAACCTTTAAAAAAATGGTAGATTTGTTTCCTATTCCAATGATCAATATCCAATATTTCGTACATATCACAAATATTGTAAAATTTCGATAATGTGTTCTGCTTGTCGGAACTTCGGATCATCTATGACGACATCTACTTTTTCATGTTCCCAAGTCGTATGAAAAGGGATATGAATACCATAACCACCGATATCTAAAATGGGTAAAACATCAGATTTTAACGAATTGCCTATCATTAGAAACTCATCCGCTTTCACATCGAGATGCTGCAATATTTTCTGGTAATCCTCAGGACGTTTTTCAGACACAATTTCTATGTGGTGAAAATATTTGGTCAGCCCTGACTTGGTAAGTTTTTTCTCTTGGTCGAGCAAATCACCTTTGGTCACCACCACAAGGCGATACTTATTCGTCAGAGCTTGTAATACATCTTCCACACCCTCGAGTACTTCTACGGGCTGATCAAGTTGAGTTTTACCTATCTCAAGTATTTTTGAAATAATTTCAACGGGCATCTTATTTCCTGTGATTTTTAAAGCTGCCTCCACCATGGACAACATAAAGGCTTTGATACCGTATCCATAGACAGGTAGATTGGCTATTTCGATGGCAAATAGTTCGCGATTGATTGTGTGTCTTGGTAAATATCCTTCGAGTAGATCACAAAATTTTTCTTCTGCATCCCTGAAATAAGGCTCATTTACCCAAAGAGTATCATCTGCATCAAAACCAATCACCTTTATATGCTGTAAGGTCATATCTAGTATTTTATGATGCAAATGTAATCTTTTCAGTTAAATAAATTAGGAAATGATCGTCCAACAAATCTAGTTTGTTTAGGTGAGTTTAACACATTGTATTTTTATAAAAGCTTCATAGGGGAATAAGTCAATAAAAACCAATAGAACTTAAGCCTGAAGGGCTTTAACATAAATAACTATGGGTTTTACCCGTAGTTATTTATGTTAAGTGTAACAAGCCTGAAGGGCTTGAATCAACAATAGCTGAAATTTGATTTCGTAATTAGTTTTACACGGTATGTAACTAAAGTCACGCTAACAAAAAGACAAAACACTTACCTTTGTCACACAAAATATACAAATGCAAGATAAAAAATTTTGGAATGATTGGACCATGGTAATCATGGCGTCGCTTACCCTAGGATTAGCACCTTTTGTTCCCGAACCACACATATGGGGCAAAATCAGATGGATCGCAGGTGGAGCAGAAGGCATGTCACTC
The DNA here is from genome assembly GCA_035299145.1 of Saprospiraceae bacterium. Classification (GTDB taxonomy): domain Bacteria; phylum Bacteroidota; class Bacteroidia; order Chitinophagales; family Saprospiraceae; genus OLB9. Next base: position 136,840 of record DATGWZ010000007.1, on the reverse strand, counting down.
ATGGATTGGGGTGATTTTTTTATGCACGGCATTCCATGGATGTTGCTAATCAGACTGATTGTTCTCAAAACCTTGGCTTTTTTCAAACCTGAAGCATGATTTATTGTGGTAGTATGGCTCAAAGACATGCTACCACTGCAAAGGTGGATTATTTTTAGATAGATTTCATATAAGTCCAGTATGACAAACGAAAGTATTCAATTTTAGATAGTTTTTAAAAGTATCATTAGGTACGAAATATCGGTAGAAAAAATAAAACACACCCGTCAAGTCCCGTAGAGACGAAATATCTGATCAATCAAGTGCAGAACACGATTGTCGAAGTAACGCTAAAGCGTCACAAGTAATGCAACTTCGAAACAATATTTTTAGCATTTGAAATGCGTTTTTATATTCAACTCAAATCAATATATTAAGAAATCAATGAAGAGAATCTAAAGCCTTAAAATACCACTCTAAAAAACTCATCTCTCATAACTTATAACTCATACCTTATATCTCATCAAATCTTCACCACCTTCCCACTCTTTATCTCTACTTGCCCATCCATCACTTTCCATACATACATACCTGTGGCGAGCTGCGTCATATCTACATTATTCTGTCCATAATAGATGCGCTGCGAATGTACAGGTCGACCAGAGATATCAAATAGCGTGATCTGTCCATATTGCGGTATATACTCACCGAGCGTGACAAGGAGAAAGTCTTGTACAGGATTAGGAAATAGCGTGATATCTGCCACAGCGGCTGATGTGCCATCGTCTATACTACTTGTACCAATGGTGATGTTACGACAAGTTGTGTTGCTACTATTTTCATTGCTCACAGTGAGACAGACATTATAAGTGCCTGATGAAGCATAGCTATGATATGGATGTCTCATGCTCACTCGTGGACTTCCATCACCGAAATCCCAGCTCCACGTCTCAGGCCTAAAGTATGACAGGTCTGTGAACCGTATCCTTAGATGATCTATCGTATCTGGCTCATAGCGGTATTTTGCTATAGGATGATTGTCTATACCTAAGGTATCGCATGAGCTACCGTCTAGTGGACCGAGTCGATAGTTGGGGAAGTTGGGTGCATTACGCTCTTGAAAATGAGCAGTTATAGCATGTTGTTTAAATGTACAAGCTTCTCCTTCCTCATCTGGAAAATCCATCTGATGTATATGAAGACTACCACCTTGTCCTGTAAAATTGTATAATCTTCCATCTGGACCTGGTGCAAACACACCAAAACCTGTCTCAACAGGCCAAGCAGGGTCATTTATAAACCCATCATACTTAGCCACATTTTTTTTACTACTTGCAAAAGAAGATGCTCTAGTGTCATATTGATACAAATTATACTCATTACAAGCATATAGATATTGACCTGATGGAGAAAATGAAATTCCCACTGACAATGAACCGTTATAATTAGTAATTGTATCTGTCCTTCTATTACTTAACAATCCTGTACACCTATCAAATCTATATATACTGACCAAAGTACTAAAGTCCCAATATAGGGCGTCCATGGTGGCATATTGATCCGCTTGTTGAGAAAAATAGGCTTGCCCCCAATCAAAACCTCTATGGAATTTTCCTATTTTTTGAACGTCTTGCTCGTGAAATCCTTCTTTATCTAATAGGAATGTATAAAAATCCACACCATTAAAACTTTGAAAGATGATCCACCAGTCTCGTCCATTGGCATGGCGAGTTGCGGTGATTTTGCCCGATTTGAAATTTCCCTTTTTTAATACTTTATCTACTAAGACCGCTTTGTAAGAGCTTGGGTTACTCATATCTACAATAGTATGAGAAAACACATCGAAAACAAACTCTGGTAAATCTGAATTCCCAAGTGTATATACAATCGCCAAGCTATCTCGACCAGGCCAAGGTAACATCAATATCGCTTGTGGAGCATTATATCCTGTACCCAAGAATTGATTCCAATAGCTTTCATTATTACTTCCAATTTTTTCAACAACTTTTTGAAATGTACTATCTCTAAGTCTTTGCCCATTACTGTAAAACAACAGATTACCTAAGCTATCACAATACATAGAAACAGTCGTATTCATTGGCATGAGTCTTTCGTCATTTCTGACTATTTTCATCATTTCACCATTAAAGTCAAAACTATAATAACCCCATAACCTCCTACCTTCTTCTGTTTGAAAAACCGGATCTTCCGTTAACATTTGGTATCCTATCGGCCAAATATGATCATTTCCATTTTGAGAAATCCCACTAATACTATCAATCATTATAACCATTGCCACGATGACTATCCTAGTGATAAAAGTCTTTACATCTTTAACTAAAAAATTGGAAAGAAACGGAACCTGCTTCTTTCCATTAGATTTTATAGTCTCCATAAAAATCGTCATAGATTGTTCACTTTTATTTGTCCATTTGTAAGCTTTGAGAAAGTTTTCCATATTTCTACATTTTTAGATTCATTAGTTATATTTTTACCAAAGGTAAGCTATTTATTTTTATTACAAACTACTACATTATTTAAAATTTGTAGGTTCATTTTTTTAGTTGTAAAGTTATTTTAGGACGATTTATAGAACTTGTGTAGCCATTTTAGGACGAGACACCACCGAGTTCCCACGAGTTCCCACTGAGTTCCCACTAGATCCCACTAGCGTCGACTGATGCATTAAAGTATCAGTCCATGTGCATAAAAGTATCATATGGAAAATGGTCACAATTCCAAATGATGTCTAGAGAAAAATAAACATATTTTTTTTTCCTTTCCCCTTATTGATTTAGCCAATAAATATGTCGTCCCTACGGGTCTAGATGTGTATTCATTATTCTTTCCTTACCAATATGTCGTACCTAACGGCACTTTTAAAATAGCGTTTCAAACCAAATTTCAGATTCTAAAACATACCAACTATATCCACTCTATATCAAAACTTAGTGTTCCTTAGTGAAACCTTAATGACCTTAGTGGTAAAATCTTTTGACGCCCCTCCAAAAATGTTGAAATTAAATATGTCGTCCCTACGGGACTAGATGTATGTCTGTTATTCTTTTCTCTACCATTATGTAGTACCTAACGGTACTTTTAAAATAGTGTTTCAAAGCAAATTTCAGATTCTAAAACATACCAACTATATCCACTCTATACCAAAACTTAGTGTTCCTTAGTGACCCCTTAATGACCTTAGTGGTAAAATCTTTATGAGTTCCAAATGAAATATTGAAATAAAATAACGCGAAGCTCACCGAGCATAGCAATCTAGTGCAACTTCAACGGTATAAGCAATCACGTGCTGCTTCAGCGGCATCAAACAAATAAGCAAATCAACTATCAAAACCTCCACATTTCTACCCACTTCCTAACAAACAAAAAAAGCCGAACTCATTACTGAATCCGGCTTTTTTTCGCTACTTTTTATCATCGGTTACATCTACCGACGGAGCTTCCTTATCATCTGCGCCCTTCAGATAGGTGGGAAGATTTAATCCCGCCATGTTAAATAGGTCATTGAGTGGTGGTACTGATTTCATCATGCCTGAGACAAAATTTGCTGTAGCACCATTGCCATTATCTGATGATCCTGCACCAGAATCCCACACAGTGATTTTGTCTATCTTGATATTTTTGACAGCTTCTACTTGGGTTTTTACCAATTCTGGAAGTTTTTCTAGCAATAACAATTGGAATGCTTTGCTTGGGTCTCCACCTGCTGCTTTCACTACTTGTTCGTATCCTTCTGCTTGTTTGGTTAAGATTTCATAAAGACCTTTGGCTTCAGCTTCCATTTTTGCAAATATGGCATCCGCTTCCCCCTTTGCATTTTCACGGATACGTTCTGCATCTGCTTGCGCTTCTATGATAGCTCTTTGTTTGGCTATTTCCGCTGGTATCACAACGTTTGCAATTTGGCTAGAGCGTTCTCTTTCTGACCTTGCTAGTTCCGCTTTTTGCTCTGCTAGATAAGCTTCTTCGAGTGCACGTGCTTGTTGTACTTTCTCCGCAGTGATGGCTATCCTATTTGATTCTGCCTCCTTTTCTCTACGTAGGGCATCAGAGTTGGCGATGGATATCTTGGCTTCGTTTTCACCTTTTACGGCTAGTGCATTTGCCTCAGATATTTTCACCCTAGTATCTCTTTCTGCTTCCGCTTTACCAATAGACTCATCTTTATTGGCTGATGCGATGCTCACTTCCCTATCTTTTTGGGTCATTGCTATCTTGACATCACGATCTCTGTGGGTCTCCGCTATGGAGATATCTCGTTCTCTGTCTGCCATGGCCTTTCCAGTCTCCCCTATTTTTTCTTGTTCGGCGACACTTATTTTGGCTTCATTGATGGCTTTTGCAGCAGCTTCCTTACCTAATGCTTCTATATAACCAGACTCATCTTTAATGTCTGTGACGTTTACGTTGATGAGCTTGAGACCTATTTTTTTAAGTTCGGTATCTACATTTTTGGATATGTTGTCTAGAAATTTATCTCTGTCTGAGTTGATCTCTTCGATGGTCATCGTTGCAATAACAAGTCTCAACTGACCGAAAAGGATATCTTTAGACAATTCTTGGATTTGTTCAGGTGCAAGCCCAAGTAATCTCTCCGCTGCATTACTCATGCTATCCGTTTCTGTAGAAATTGCAATGGTAAATCGACAAGGCACATCTACTCGGATGTTTTGTCTACTCAGTGCATTGGTGAGATTGGCTTCGATAGAGATGGGTTTAAGGTCTAGATATGCATAATCCTGGATAACTGGCCAGATAAATGCACCGCCACCATGGATACATTTGGCAGATGTGCCACCTGTACGACCATAGACGACTAGTATTTTGTCTGATGGGCACCGTTTATATCTGGATATTAGCGCAAGGATTAACGCAAATGCAATCATGATGATGACAAAAATCAAAATCATAGGCGTGAAATCGCTCATAGAAAAAAGTTGTTTTGTGGTGAATAAAATTAGTTAAATGTATGTGTTTATATCTTTTTTGAAAATCATTCTAACCTGCGTACAAGTACGACATTGCCAGGTTGTACATCTAGGACAAGGACTTTTTCGCCTGTAGGAATTAGACCTTGATCTGTGACAGCTTCTAATTCATGTAAAGTACCTCTGTGACTGACATGAATCTTACCATTACCTGATAAACTTTCTGGTATTCGGAGATATACATCAGCTACATTGCCTTTTATTTCTTCAATATTGAAAGTATTATCTTCTTCTAGCTTCTTGATTTGTTTGATCAAATAAAAAAACATTGCTACAAATGAAAGACCGATTAATATCGCCACAGCGACCAACAATGGTTTGTTGCCTATCGTACTGTAAAAACTAATACCTCCCCAACTAAAGCCAAGTAAAAAGTTGACCATATTGCGCAACGTAAACAATTCCATTGGACTTTCAAAAGAATGTGTATCCACGTCCGTATCTCCATGACCTCCACCTACTACCGTCATGATCGTCTGAATGATAAAAAACAAAGAAACAGGTAAGGCTATATACCAAAAGGTCTTCAAATAAATGTCTGCATCTGCTAAAAATTCCATCATATCATTAAGTTTTATTACGTTTCAAATATATAGGTAGTATCTTATTACGCCTTTCTTACCAAACCAACAAAGCAATTTGTTAATAAATTCCAAATGTAAAGATTTTATCGACAAATGACCAAATCTGTATGATGAAAGTATGTAAAAATAGGTACTTTTTTAATTGCAAAATATTGAAGGATTAAAAACATCAAAATGTCGTATTGATACCAATAATTAACATACTTTCGTTAATAAACTTCATAATCAAGGTTAAAAGTTTTATATTTGCTGTGATATAATAAAAAGATTATCACTCCCTTGGACAGATTAATATTTAAACAATTTTTTGAGACCCATTATTCGCCACTGTGCAATTTGGCCTATCGAATCATTGGTGACATTGATAAGTCTGAAGATATTGTCCAAGATGTTTTCGTAAAAGTGTGGAATAATAGAGATCAGCTCGATAAAGACAGAAATATCAAATCCCTAGTATATACTATGGTAAAAAATCATAGTTTGGAAGTATTGAGAAGAGACGGAATCGGTCTCAGAGTGGTGCGCATCATAAGTAAGACCGAAGAAGATAGTCAATCTAATATTCAAGAAGAAGAAATAGAAAATTACAAGCTTTTAGATCAAATATATGTATCTATACGACAATTACCCCCAAAATGTGGTGAAGTTTTCACCTTGAGTAAAGTAAATGGCTTAACTTACACCCAAATTGCGGAACGCATGAATATCTCGGTCAAAACAGTAGAGAATCACATGGGTAAAGCACTAAAGTTGTTGCGGGAAATGATCATACCGAAACCCTAATTAAATCATAGAATCATTAAAAATGAATCCATTTCAATTAATATCAAAATATATCCTAGGAAAACCCAATCGTGACGAATACGAAGCGCTTGAATCCTGGAAAAACGAATCAGAAGCCAATCTCGAAGCACTCAGACAGACAATTAGAATCAATGAAGTGAGTAATGACCTCAGAGAGTATCAACAAGTAGACAAAAAAGCTGCATGGCAAAAAGTAGAGCAGAGAATCGGTGCGGAAACACCTATCATAGGTTTTAAACATTGGGGCAAAATAGCTGCTGTAGCAGTTCTAATCTTGGCGTCAATCTTTGTCATACAATCAGGAGACGATGTGGTCACGCCAGAAGCTAAAGTGTATACAGCTACTGGGGAGCAAATCAAACTAGACGATGGTTCTATCATAGATTTAGACCAAAAAAGCGTACTCACAGCATCACAAAGCAGAACTGTAAAACTTTCGGGAAGAGCATATTTTGACATAGCACCAGACAAAACCAAACCATTTACCATAGAAACCAACCATGGTGTAGTAACGGTCCTAGGTACTGAGTTTAATATAAGCACTGATAGCCTATTTTCTCAAATCTATGTCACAGAAGGTCGTGTAAAACACACTTATAATGGCGAAGAATATATCCTTACAGTAGGTGACATGTTAACAATTATAGGAGACAAAGTAGAATTAACAAAAGATCAGACATCTCAAGTGACCGCTTGGAAATCTAAGGAGCTCAATTTTGTTAATGAAAACCTCCATAATGTCATGAAGGGTATTGGCTCATTCTACAATGTTCAAGTAGAATTTCCAACTAAAATGAATGATGATGATTGTAAAATAAATACAAAATATACTAGCGAAACTTTAGACCAAGTACTCCAAGAATTGGCTGTCATCGTAAGATTAAAATACGAAATCATCAATGGTAAAGTAATTGTAAAATCATTTAAATGCTAAGCATATATGGGCAAATGGATGATTTCTGTCATCATTTTATTCTCATTCTCATATAATATTTATGGGCAAAAGGAGCTTTTAAAAAAAGAAATCAACCTTCCAAATGATTTGTCCAATAAAACGCAAAAAGACTACCTAAATTACTTATCTAATGAACTCGATGTCATCTTCAGCTATAATGCAAACTTGCTCACAGATGACAAAATTATAAACATACCTGAAAACAAACGCCAACTAAGAGACATACTATATGCTATATTTAGTGACCATAAGTTACTCATTCTCACACTTCCACCCAATAAGTTTATCCTTCAGAGCAAAGGTGACCTCAGAAAACAAATATTATACAGTCTGAGTGGGACAGTAAGAGACAAACTCTCAGGTGAATTGGTAAATGGTGCCATCATCACTGAAAACCACTCAAATACTTCTGTTATTACCAATGAACATGGTTACTTTATATTTAAAATTCCACAAGGTCAGACAGCACTCGAAGTGAGATATCTTGGCTACAAGACACAGTCAATATCTATGGATATCAGTACTTCAAAGTATATCGATATCTACATGGAAAATGATAATGAACTACCGATGATCATTATAGACGGTAAGTCAAGACACAACCTAAACACAGGTGGTGAATTAATGGACCTATTCGGAACCAAAGATTTTGTATCCATCATAGGCGAAAAAGACATTATTAACAACGCTAGAATTATACCAGGCATTCAGTCAGGCGGCGAAGGCCAAAGTGGACTGTATGTAAGAGGTGGTAGTCCTGATCAAAACTTGATTTTGTTAGAAGGTATAGCCCTTTATGAGACGAGTCATACAGCAGGTGTGTCATCCATATTTATAGAAGAAAGTATCAAAGAAGCAAGTCTACATCGCAATGGTTTTCCAGCTAGGTACGGAGGTAGATTGTCATCAGTATTAGACATTAACTTAAAAGATGGTGACAAGTCAAAAAACAATACACTCATTTCTGTAGGTGTACCAGGCGCTAAAGTTCATCTGAACGGACCCATAAAATATAGCAAAACAACATATAATTTATCCGCTAGGACATCATGGTTGAACTTTTATGTCAATAACATTTTAAGAAAATATACCAAGTATGATAACATCAATATAGGATATGGCGATGTATTAGGCAAAATCACGCATACTTTATCGCCATCAAGTAGCATCAGTTTGATGGTATACACAGGTTTTGATAACCTCCAACTGACCAAAGATGAAACTATTCAAGGTGCTGACTATTCCTTAAATATTTTTGATAGAAATGGCTTAAATTGGGGAAACAAGATGGCATCACTAAAGTGGAATGCGCTCTTAAATGATAAATTTGCTATCAAAATGCAGGCAGGTGCTTTGAATTATAACAATGGTTCTAGATCAAGCTACAAATTTGCTTCTACATCCACACAACCTGACACTGTTAGAACAAATGAACTAGATGTCATTTCAAAATCCAATATCATAGATTACAATGTCAGAGCAGATTTTGAATATTATCTAAACGATAAACATGTATTGCGCGCAGGCTCTAATGTTTTAATTCACAAATTTAATCCTACTATCAAACAAAGCACATTTATCCTAGAAGGTGACGCAGAAAGCATCATAGACAAAGACTCTTTGATAAGCTCTTCAGAATACAATTTTTATGTGGAAGATAATTTTAAAATAAATACTGACCTGTTTCTATATGGTGGCCTTCATATGTCCGTCTTTAATGTGAATAATACCACTTATCAATCCTTCCAACCACGCTTAAAAATCATAGCCACACCACATGAACGACATATGATTTCTGTGGCATACAGCAAAATGACACAATTCGTGCATCTTTTGTCAAATTCTGGTCTTGGATTACCATCTGATTTGTGGGTCACATCTACTGAAAATATTGCACCCGAAAATGCACATCAGTTTAGCATGAATTATACCTACAATATCAATGAACAATTCTATGTAAGTATAGGTGGATATTTAAAAACATTTGAAAATTCGCTAGAATATACATCACCTACAGAATTATTCTATTTTTTAATAAACAATGACAATATTGTACCAGTCTTCAATACATCAAAAGATTGGGAAAGAAATCTAGTGGTAGGTGAGTCTAGTTCTCGTGGTATAGAGTTATTGATACATAAAAAAAATGGAAAACTGAAAGGATGGATTTCAACATCATTCACTCGAACCGAAAGACAATTCCCTACGCTTAATCAAGGACAACCATTCCCTGCTACATATGACAGACCTTTAAATATGAATACTGGTCTTAGTTACCAGTTATCAGATGCTTTTTCTTTTGGTCTTAATTTTGTGTATGCCACTGGAAATACTTTTTCGCTTGCCACAGAAGAATATGAAGGCATTTTAGGGACCACACTTCTAAAATCTAATGGTAGGAACAACTACAGGTTACCAGCTTTTCATCATCTCAGCTTGAATGCCAATTATACAGTAAAAGGAAAACACTTCGATACGCTATTTGAGTTTAATGTTTACAATGTCTATAATCGACTAAATGCATACTTTATCTATATCTATAGAAATCCTGAGCCACCAAATGATGCAACAGCAAGAAAAGTAAGTATTCTACCAATAACACCTTCTATAAACCTTTCAATAAAATTTTAAAATAAAATATTGTACAAAAGAACTATAAATAACTAAAACAAAATATTATTCTAAAATAAATACATATCGCAATAACAATAAATTATATTTAAGAATTTACATAAAATAAATTATCAAAAAAAAACTTATCAATTAAATAATAATGCTTAATTTTGGGTGATAATACAGAGGCAAAATGATGGTACGCTTAAAAATATTGGTTTTACTTTTCGCGATTTTTCAGATATCGTGCGAAGAAGACTATGTATTAATAAGAGGAACATTCAAACCAAGTATAGTTGTTAATTCTGCGTTTACAGTAAACAAACCGTGGGTAGTCAGCCTAACCTACAGTAGAGACTTATTGGACCACAAAACTAAGATAACACCAGTTACTAATGCCGAAGTAGAAATCATTGAAAAAAGTACAGGTTTAATTATCCCTTTAAAGGAAGTAGAAGATGGCATTTACACAACTGACATCAATCCACCTAAAGCTGATAAAACTTATGAGTTAAAAGTAAATGTAGCAGGTTACCCACAGATAACGTCATCTAGTATGGCTCCGAAAAATGCCCAAGTAGAAATTCTATCTGATATAGTTGAAAGGGTAGATTTTGAAATAAAGGATATTGGCCAAAACTATTATATCTGGAATCTAATATTCACTAATACCAGTAACCCAATAGATACTACTTACGCGCCTGACCCTAAAAATCTCGTATCATCTATCAATAAATACAATAATATTGCGGGTTACCTAATTGACTTGTCAAACCCTAATCCAAATGACGCAGAATCACAAGGTCCTAAATCATCTCTTTATTTACCCGATGGTGAAGGAGGAAACCCAGGAAGTGGACAAATACCAGACTCAACTGCGCAAGTAAAAAGATATCTAAGATTTCTGACTGTAAGTAAAGATCTATATGCCTATTATAAAACAGTTGAAAAATTTGGTTTTGACAATCATAACTCAAGTTTCTCTCAGAATCCAGAAATACACTCTAATATTAAAAATGGATTAGGGATTTTTGCAGGTTACACTGAAACTTATAAGGAGATTAAGTAATCACTTTATTCTCTTAAAAACAAACTCAACAAGATTTTCTTCCCAATAAACAATTAATTTATGTCTTTGTATTGCGCAATGATAGATTTCGGAACGCCTGAGTTTGACGAAGCCCTTAAACTAAGATATGATGTCCTCCGCAAACCACTAAATTTAGAATTTGATGAAAATGATATCGCCACAGAATTTGATTCTTTTCATATAGCTTGTTATGATCAAAGTTCAAATGAACTGCTCGGAATACTCATCTTAAAACCTGTGGATGCTCATACCTTAAAAATGAGACAAGTGGCTGTATCTGCTGCTGCACAATCAAAAGGTGTAGGAACATTTATGGTACAAGCTAGCGAACAATTTGCCACACATAAAAATTATAAAAAAATAGAATTGCATGCAAGATTAGCAGCTGTGGATTTTTATTTAAAAAATGGATATACAGCCGAAGGTGATATCTTCAAAGAAGTAGGCATCGACCATCAATCGATGTTTAAAATACTGTAGCTAAGCTTACCGCTAAATATCGACTATATTTAATAGACACCATCTGTCTTTTCCTTAATTTGACCTAACTATTACCCAAATTAAACCTAATTATGTAATTGGACCTTTATGGCTCATTAATATAGAAATAAATACGATCGAAGCCATCAATAGCAACTCTTTATATGACTCCAATCTTAAAAGATATGAACCTGATGCCCTGCTTTCTACATAATGTTTTCCTAACTTAGGCGTGATGTACAGAATAGTTCAAAGTTGTAATTGGACGGAAGCATATCGCAAGCTCCCCGTAATTTTGCCATTTTACAGACACTCAATTCTCAATCAACATGACCTTTATAATTTTTCTATTTCTTAAATAACTAGCACATTTTGAATTAAACTGGTAAGGCGAATTCTCACAAATATCTACACAGCTTTCATTAATTACAACAGGCCTAATTAGGTCGGCACAATGAGCATTTAATTCAAGGTAACTTTGATTTTTGTATTCAGTTAGGTTAAAAAACAATTTACACCCTATTTCTTCACCATTATACTCTTTGAAATCTTTAGTTTCTTCTTCACAATCTAAAAATGCAGTTGTTTGTTCATCATTTTTTGCACAAGATGACAATGTCAAGACCAACACAATGAGAATCAATTGTTTCATATTTTAATATTTAATAATTAACCGAAATAGCTACTTTTGTTAGACGAATTATAAGGCGATTTCGTTGGTCAATTAAGGAAATACTTCATTATCATTCAAACTAATGAAATTTTACTACTTTCACTCATCGAATTACCCTACAATAATTCGCAAAATTATCAATCGCTTCAACAATTCAAAACCTATACCTTGGGCAAGTTGATTCGGTTAGGTCATCCTGTGCGTCAAAAAGATGCAATTCCTATGTTTGATAAATTGATAACACAATTGATAATAATTGCTTAAGTATTTATCTCTTTTTACCTAATAGCTGAAAAAAAAAGAGCCTTACATTACTGTAAGACTCTCTCTTTTGGGGTTATATGTTCAATAGAAACTTACTCTATTCTGATAAATTTCTTTTGGGTTGCAACACCATCTATCGTCACTTTTACATTGTACACTCCTGCTGGAACATCATTTAAGTCAATCAAATATGACTTAATGCCTTCTGCTTGGAATGCTTCATTTGTGATGACTTTTACAAGTTTAGAAGCATTGTCATAAATCTCTACACTTACCTTGCTATCTGTACTTAATACAATATCAAGATTCGTTTCTCCCTTTGCAGGGTTTGGATAAAGTTCTATGGCATTTTCACCTTGATTTGCTACACTTACCAATTTACTATAAGTATATTTACCATCGAAGTCTACTTGTTTTACCCTGTAGATATAAACACCTGAAGAAGCTACATCATTGTCAATCAAACTATACGCTTGTACTGCATTTGTATTACCATTTGCTGCAACTTTGCCAGGTATTTGAGTAAATTCTGTTTCCTTCGCAAGTCTACGTTCTACGATATAATAATCTACGTTGACTTCTTTGGCTGTTCTCCATGAGACGACGTGGGTAGTATTCACACGTCTTGCATCCACATCCAACCATTCTACTGGCAATACTCCAAATGCGATACCTAGATCTATGTTTTCATTCACCATTCCTGATGACATAGTAAACATTCTAGTGGTATTCTGTCCATAACTATGGTCTACATCACTGTCCTTGTTATCAGCCGTTACTCTAGCTACAGTAGCGCTATAACCAGCTGGAACTTCAAATTTAACATAAATATCACCTTTCTCTAAGTAATCCAAAGTGTATTGACCGTTTTCATCCGTGGTGGTCTCTGCTACCATTGTATTGGTTTGAGCTTCATACGCTTGTACTACTACACCTGCTACTTTTGGTTCGTCCTCATCTTGTACACCATCTTGGTTGTCATCACGCCATACAAGGTTACCTGCAACTGCCATTGGGTAATACCCTGCACCTAGGTCACATTTTTCTTGACCTGAAGTCACTGTAAAGGAAGCAGTAGAGCCTGCACCATTTGCATTTGTGATATCACTGTCATTCTCCTCATTACTTCCGATATTTGGACGAGCTCTTACCAATCCCAAAGGAGGCATCACTACTTGTACATAGTATTGTCCTGGAGGCGCGCAGAACTTAAAGTATCCATCATCAGAAGGAGTACCTGGTTTGAATCCTGTGTACTGAGTTTCCCAAAGTACCCAAGCACCTGATACGTTTCTGAAAAGATTTACTGGCAATCCATTGATACCATTTTCATTACTATCCCATACATCATTTCTGTTGATGTCGTACCATACTAAGTCTCCAATAGGAATACAAATATAGTATCCCGCATCCCATGTCATATCACGTTCACCCGGTGACAGCGTCGTAGTCAATGTGGTACCAGGACCATTAGAATTATCTACATCACTATCAATACCATTGTTTGCACCTGTGTTTGCAAAGGTTTTTTGATATCCTGCAGGATCTATAAACTCTAGATAATAATCACCAGGATATAGGAAGTCAAATAAATACAATCCAGAACCATCCGTAAAGGTAGAAGAAACAAATGTACTATCACCTCTGTATAGATTTACTTGTACTCCAGGGATACCAGGCTCACCAGCATTTTGAAGGCCATTACCATTCAAATCATGCCATACATAATCTCCTATCGCTGCTAATATCAATAAACCTGCATCATAAGTACTATCAAACTGTCCACCTGTGATATACACACATGGTCCTAGACCTGATAAATCTACCTCACTATCTAGTTCATCATTTGCACCTACGTTTTGGTATGTAAAGGCACATCCAGGTGCAAGATTACTAATATCAAACTGCACTTGATAATTACCAGGGATCAAATTATTGAAGAAATAGAATCCAGTATTATCTGTGGTCGTTGTCTGTATTATATTACCAGCGCAATCTGTCAAAGTAGCAATCACATTAGCTACACCAGGCTCATTAGGATCTTGAATACCATCTCCGTCTAAATCTTTCCAAACAGTATCACCCAATCCACCTACTACAATCACCAATTCTGGATCATGATCGTCTTCGTCTTGATCGAATAACTCACCAATACCATCTACCACATTGTCCCAAGGACCATCTGGCAATACTTGGTTTTCGTAAGGTGAGTCTGTATTTGGATTGCTATCTGCATCATCATTTCTATTATTTCCTTCCGTATCTTGTGAAGCACCAACTTCTGCATAATTGTACCAATCTGTCACTGCAGGATTTGCATCCAACGCTATCTCTAGGTTCAGTACCAATTCTGTACTAGTACCTGGCAACAATTCGTCAGTGATCGTATAATTTAATAAACCATCAGCAGCTATCGTAGCAGGAGTCGTCAATGTCCATCCTGGATTTGCAGCAGGGTTAAAACTAAATCCACTTCTGACATAATCATTTACAAGAATGTTATCAGCAGAAACGTTACCTTGGTTGAATACAGTGATTCTGAAAGTTGCTGTCTCCCCTATCATGTATGGTCCACGATTGTCTACTACCTTTCTAAGTGCAAGGTCGAATACTTGGATTTTGTGTGGGTCATGATCGTCTTCATCTCCGAGTTCGTTATTGATTGTATTATCTGTACCACTTATAAAGGTCTCAAAATTAGGAACACCACCATTGTCATTACCATTTGTACCATCTGGAGTACTATCGATATCATCTCCTGGTAGACCAGTCGTATTATCTGTAGCAGTAACTATCTCTGTATAATTCGTCCAAGCATTATCTACATCTGTATAACATGGTCTTACGATCAAGTCAACAAATAACTCTACACTCTGACCTGGTAATAAAGTTCCGAAATATGTGGTCGTAATATTAGTACCATCCGATGCCCACGTTGCATTCATCGGCAAACTAGGGTCAAAAGCTAAACCACATGGTAAATAATCTTTTACTACAATGTTGCTCGCAGCTGCATTACCTTGGTTAACTATTACAATACTGTACATTACATTTTGACCATAACTGTAACTTGGTGTAGCCGTAACTACGCCTTTTCTTAATGCAAGGTCAAATACAGAAGGTCCAGCAGGGTCGTGGTCATCTTGGCTACCTACCCCTGTATCGCTTGTACTTTCTACATTATCATCGCCTGTACCACCAGGGACAATACTATTTTCATTAACACCATTGCTATTAGGCGCACTGTCTGCATCAAATCCTGGTCCATTAGGTCCATTACCTGATGCAATTTCTGCATAATTTATCCAATTACGTTCTCCACCATTCGTCTGGATAAGTGTCAACTGTAAAGTCAGATTTACACTACCACCAGGTAAGATAGGTCCTGCTATTGTGTTCTGAATAACTGGAGAAGCTCCTGTCCATCCATTATTAGCAGCAAAAGTATATCCTATAGGCAAGTAATCATTCACAACCACATTTGTAGCTGGCACATTACCTTGATTGATGACTTGTACATTGAAGGTCAAAACATCACCATAGTTATATGGAGCAGGTGTCACCAATGTTTTTCTTAACGCAAGGTCAAAAATCTCTATGAAAGTGATATCATTATCATCTTCGTCATTTGGCGTATTCGGATCATTAGGATCGCCATTGATTTCATCATCAATAGTCGGATCATTATTCGGATCATTATCACCATCAGAATCTATATCATCATTGGTAATATCAGTACCATTTTCATCTCTTATTTCAGATATCTCTGTAATATTTAACCATGAAGCAGCTGTAGCAGTTGCGCCAGGCACGACAGGTTTTGTGATCAAAGTGATGAAGATATCTGTACTAGTCTGTTCTGCAATAGGACCCGCTACTGTATAAGAAGCTGTATTACCACTTAGAGTCCATCCAGCGTTAGCACCTCCAGGTACAAAATCCATACCTACAGGAATATAATCACTTACATTGATATTGTATAAATCAACATTACCCTGATTAAAGACTGTGATTCTGTATGTCACTGGCTGACCGTATACATATGGGCCAGGCGTCACAATAGACTTACGTATTGATGCATCAATAATGCTTACAAACTCCACATCGTGGTCATCTTCGTCACCTGCTGGTGTACCCGAACCAATCGGTCCACTACCATCTCCTGCTATAGCATCATCTGAAGGACCTTCAGGCTCACCACCTGCGTCATTTCCATTGGTATCATCCGGTGTACTGTCTATATCTACCAATGTGCCATATGGACTAGGTACTATAGGGTTGCTAGAATTACCAAGTGTATCCATAGCTTCTGAGATCTCAGCATAATTGACATAGGCACCCACTAAGTTAGACATTTTTACTGTAAGGTAAATTTTAACTACAGTAGATGTATTTGCAGGGATCACATTTGTAATTGTGTAGACTGCATTCGAACCACTTAAAGTCCAACCAGTACTAGCTGCATTCAGTTCAAATCCATCTGGAATATAATCTGTGATTTCTACATTTTCAGCATCAAGGTTTCCTTGGTTATACACAGTAAGGTCAAATTCGACAACATCACCATAAGCAGTCACTTGAACAGGACTAACTTTTGTTTTTGTCAATGCAAGGTCGAATACCTTAGGGATAAATCCAAAGTCAACTGTTAAATTACTGTTTTGATCAGCAGCGCCACTTGTATCATTATTTGGAGCTTCGTTCAATGGTTCTGTTCCACCCAAAGTAATAGTATCACTCACAACACCAAAGAAAAACATTGGATTCGTGTTAAATGTACCATTGTCATCATTATCAATATTTGTATCAGCACTCACACCAGGTGTCTCGTAAACACCACCAGCATTAAATGTTCCTGTACTTGAAAGGTAATTTTGTAATTGGCCACCTGGTTGCATTTCTGTATTAGGTATCACTACGATATATTGGCCTGTAAGCAGACTATCAAACAAATATAATCCATTGGCACCTGTGGTGGTGGTTGCGATCAACTCACAAAGCCCAGTCACAGGATTGAAGTAATGTAACTCTACATCTACACCCGTTATACCAGCTTCAGTACCATCTTTTATACCGTTATAATTTGTATCTATCCATACTTGGTTACCAATACTATAAAGCGTGGTAAAACCAAAGTCTACAGTTAAGTTACTATTATTATCTGTCGCAATACTTGTATCATTATCTGGAGTCTCGCCTGCTGGCTCATTATTCCAAACCAAAGTTAATGTATCACTCACCACACTACCTGGGAACATCGGATTACCATTAAATAAACCATTGTCATCACCATCTACACTATTATCAGGATCGATAGGTGCTCCAGGGTTTTCATTAGGACCAAATACCAAACTTGTTTGACCGCTACCTGTGCTACTCGTTGTACCAGCAAGTGGTGCGCTTGGTGCAAAATTACTTCCAGGCAATTCCACAATGTAACTTCCTTGGATCAAACTATCGAATAAGTAAAGTCCATTACCATCAGTTGTGGTCGTATAAAGAATATCACATGTTCCTGTCAAAGGATTGATATAATGTAAAACAACAGTTACTCCTGCTATTGGCAACTCACCACTGTCAAATACACCATTGTTGTTAGCATCATTCCAAACTTGATTTCCGATGGTCATCAAAGGTAAGAATCCGAAATCAACTGTCAAGTTACTATTGCCATCTAAGGCAACTGTTGGATCATTGTTTGGCAATTCGTTTAATGGTTCGTTTGCTCCTAGGGTCAAAGTATCACTTACGACACTACCTACAAACATTGGATTACCATTCAACAAACCATTATCATCATTATCTGCATTATCATCTGGATCAGTAGCACTATCTGTACCTACAATAGCACCATTACCTGTGCTACTTGCAAATCCTTCTAGCGGTTGGCCAGGTCCGAAGTTTGTACTAGGTATCTCGACAATATAATTGCCACCTACTAAACTATCGAATAAATATAAACCATTCACATCAGTGTAAGCGGTATCGATAACTATGCAAATACCACTTACTGGGTCTACATAATGGAGTACTACTGCTACATCTTCAATTAGTGCTTCACCACTATCTACGATACCATTATTATTAATATCTACCCATACTTGGTTTCCTATGCTATGAAGCGGTACTAAACCAAAATCTACTGTAAGATTTTCATTAATATCTAGTGTTGTAGGGTCGTTATCAGGGTTTTCGCCTATAGGCTCTCCATCACCTAATGTCACAGTATTACTAACTATAGCACCAGGGAATGCAGGCAAACCATCTTTCACACCGTTGTCATCATTATCAATGTTATTGTTTGTATTGATCTGATTAGCAGCATCTTCGTACAGTCCACTTGTCAGATTATTGGCACCATTTCCAGTACTGCTCACATAATTTTCAAATGGGGCAGCTGATGCGAAATTACTTGATGGCAATACCACAACATAATCTCCGTTAGACAATGAATCAAAAAGATAAAGACCATTTACATTTGTCCATACCGTCTCAATTAATTCTAAAGACATTGTTACCGGATTATCATAGTACAATTCTACCGTAACACCTGATATTGGTGCTTCAGAAGCATCTTTGATACCATTATTATTAGCATCAATCCAAACTTGATTTCCTAGACTGTAATAATTCAGTTGAACAGTTGCTGGATCTTGGTCATCTTCATCCGTAACAGGATTTGTAGAGCCTGGAGTTCCAGAACCATTTCCGTTTATGACATCATCACTAGTGGTATTTACAGCACCACCAGCATCATTGTTCGGGTTGCTATCTGCTTGACTATCAGCTTCATCTGACTGATCAAGTCCAAAAACATCTCTTGAACCAGTAACTTCCGCTACATTTACTAAATTAGCAATATTTGCATAAGGTGCAATGGTCAAAGAAATAGGGAAACTTATATCTCCTTGTGGCAAAATACCACCAACTGGCAATAATCCATTACCTACAGTAGCTGTCAAAACTGCATTGGCACCTGAAGCTGTCCAGTTGTTATTAGGAACAAATGAATATCCTGCAGGTATATAATCAATTAGTGAAATACTATCTACAGCATGATTACCTTGATTTGTTACCGTCACTATATAAGTCACCACATCACCTACATCAAAAGTACCAGAAGGTCCAGTTTTGATCAAAGCGACATCATGTATAGGCAGTAAAGCAGGGTCACTATCATCTTCATCTGTATTAGGATTGGTATCATTTGGAGTACCTGTACCGTCGCCATTTATGACATCATCAGAACCTGTATCTGGATTTCCACCACCATCATTATTAGGGTCAGTATCAGGTGTACTATCTATATCGTCATCACCTATTGGGTCACCATTTGGATCTTCAAAAGCAAAGATTTCAGAAATATTTTTCCAAGCATTCGTAGCATTACTTGCTATCGGTGTCAATATTAAATCTACAAAAGTACTCGCACCAGTAGCTAAAGGTCCTGCAATTGTATTTGTTAATAATGTAGGCGAAGATTGTAACCAACCATTATTCACTGCAAATGTGAATCCAGCTGGTAAGTAATCGGATACCTCAATATTTTGTGCTATGACATTACCTTGATTTGTTACGGTTAATCTAAAAGTAACAGGATCTCCGTATTGATATGGTCCAGCTGTTATAATTGTTTTTGCCAATGCTAAATCAACTATCGTAGGAGCAGCCACATCGTGGTCATCTTGATCTTCACTAAAGTTAGGTCCTAAACCTAATATATTATCATCATTTGTGTCTCCTGGCAATAATGAATTATCATTATTAGGAACACTATCAGGAACACTATCTGCGTCATCATTTCTATTATTACCTAAATCATCCATTGACGCTGATATTTCCGCATAATTATTCCATGCAGTACCACCCAAAGCATTTTGAACTAGGGTAAGATTTAAAGTGATTGTTGTGGAAGCACCAGGAGCTAATGGGCCAGGAATAGTTCGACTAGCAACTGTAGGACCACCTGTCCATCCATTACCAGCAGTAAATGTATATCCAGCTGGTATGTAATCACTGATTACGATATCTTCAGCAATGACATTACCTTGGTTAAATACTTCTAAATTAAATGTCAATACTTGACCATAAGTATGCGGACCAGCTGTAGCTAAAGTCTTTCTTAAGGCAAGATCAAATACTTGAATTTTGTGTGGGTCATGGTCATCTTCATCACCATTTTCATTTGCTATTGTATTATCAGTACCACTGATATTTCCGTTAAAGTCAGGAACACCGCCATTATCATTTGTAGCATCACCATCTGGTGTACTATCTATATCTTCACCAGGTAAACCTGTGGTTACATCAATTGCATCTGAAACTTCAGCGAAATTTGTCCATGCATTATCTGGGTCTGTATAGCAAGGTCTCACGATCATATCCACAAATAGCGTATCAGAAGTACCAGGCGCGAGCGTGTCTGTATAAGTTCTCACGACAGAACTACCAGAAAGTGCCCATCCAACATTCATTGGTGACATAGCATCAAACTCAAATCCACATGGGAAATGGTCAGTTACTTCGATATTTGTCGCAGCAACACTACCTTGATTAAATAATACTATTCTGTACATGACATTCTGCCCATAACTATAACTTGGCGTCGCAGTCACTACTTCTTTTCGCAATGCAAGATCAAAAATAGCTGGACCTGCAGGATCATGATCATCTTGCGCTAAGTTCCCTGGTCCTATGTTTATATCATTATCTTCAGGATCTCCTAGACCGACACCATTTTCACCTTCTGAATTACTATTAGGTGCACTATCTGCATCAAATGCTGGTCCTGATGGGCCTTCTGCACTTGCTATTTCTGAATAATTAATATAATCACCAACAGTCGAGTTTATTAAAGTCAAGTTTAAAGTTACTACTGTGCTTGCACCTGGAGCCAATGGCCCTGCGATCGTATATTGTAAGGTAGGTAAACTACCAGTCCATCCATTATTAGGCACATAACTATAACCTGTAGGTACGTAGTCATTTATCAATATATTACTAGCAGCAACGTTACCTTGGTTGAATACTTCTATCTCAAATGTCAATAGTTGACCAAAAGCATATGGCTTAGGAGTCATAAGCGTTTTTCTTAATGCAAGGTCAAATACCTCTACAAAAGCAGGGTCTTGATCATCTTCATCTGTACCAGCAATACCATCCCCTGGGATACCAGAACCATTACCATCTAGATAGTTGTCCGCAGGAGATTCAGGTTGACCACCTGCATCATTTGTCGGATTGCTATCTGGTGTACTGTCATAATCATATAGCCCGACAGCATTCCCGCCTAAATCTTCGAATCCTGAAATTTCTGAAACATTAATCCAAGCATTTGGAGCACCACTTTGCTGTAAAGTCAATACAAGGCTAATTGTAGTAGATGCACCAGCAGCCAATGGTCCAGCAATATTACTTGTTAATAATGTAGGAGACGATTGTGTCCAACCCATTTGAGGAGCAAAACTAAAACCACTTGGTAAATAATCTGAAATCTCAATATTTTGAGCTGTTTCGTTTCCTTGATTTTCAACAGTCAACAAGAAGGTAATTGGGTTACCATGCATATATGGTGGAGGCGAAAGAACGCTAATCTCTTTTTTCAACGCTAAGTCTACCAATCTAATAGGGGCACCATCATGATCATCTTCATCAGTATTCGCTACACCATCACCTGGTGTACCTGTACCATTACCACCTACATAATTATCAGCTGGGCTTCCTATTTGTCCACCTGCATCATTACTTGGATTAGTATCTGGAGTACTATCTATATCATCATTAGCATCATTTCCTACCACATCAGTTCCCGCAGATATTTCTGCAAAATTTGAGATGTTTGTTGGATTTGCAGTAGTTGAAAGTTCTAATACTAAATTAATTTCAACACTATCTCCTGGTGCTAAACCTGGAGCAGCAAGCAATCCATTAAGTACAGAAGCTGTATACGACACAATAGGTGCAGCTCCAGTCCAATTAGAATTATCACCTGCATTATAAATAAATCCTGTAGGCACATAATCTGACACTGTAAAGCTGTTTACAATGTCTGTCCCTTGGTTTATTACTTTTATGACGTAATTGACATCTTCATTTTGTCTGACTGGCAATGTATTGGTTGTACGTTTTGTCAAAGCCAAGTCAAATGTAGTAGGATAAAATCCAAAATCAAAGGTGTGATTATTTTCAGCAGGTCCCGCCGTAGTGATGGCTATCTGCGCTATTCCACCTACCAAAGAAGCGTCATTGTCAGAATAATCTGCCAAACCACTTCCTGACTCATTGGTAGAAGTCATGACATACCCTTCAAGGACACTTCCATTCACACCGAATACATTATACTGAGTAGATAATATCCTAATAGTATAATTGGTATATGGTTGAGGCCCTAATGTGCCATTTCCATCAGGATCATTTACATTGGTGTAGTTAAAATAGTAACCACCATCAGCATCCGTAGTTGCAGTACCTACTACAGTTCCGTTTCCATTGACTAATTCAACAGTTACGTTCTCGATCCCTGGTTCGTCTGGATCCTGAATACCATCCCGATCTGAATCTCTCCAAATCAAATTTCCTATCTCGATCGGTGGTACTTCTTCAACTGTCTCTATATCACCTAAACCTGCTGCTTTCCCAAATGGGCCTCCAGCTTGGTTACCGGTAAAATAGATTTCATATCCATCATTAATTTTTTGACCAGTTAAATTATTAAATCTCATCGTACCTCCAGACCAAATCCATACAGGATCCATATAAGTTGTCAGTACATTATCGGAATTGGCTGTCCTATGTACACTTAAACCTCCATTAACGGGCTCTGGATGGAATTTACTATCCTGATAAAATTCATTGGGATCCGCAGATGGTCCTAAATTATACTGACACGAAGCAGAACCAGTATTCCTGACTGCTTGCAAAATATCACCTACTGTGGCCATATTATAATTACCAGTACCATTCAAATCATAGTTATACCATCCACCTTGATGTCCTCTACGGTCAAACATACCTAAAATCATGTTTCCATTTCCATCAAATTCAATATCTGATATGATAGGATAACCTGGTCCTTCAAAGTAAGTTTGAAAAGTTGGAGACCATGGAACCCATTTATTAGCTGTTGTGCTTCTATAATTTAATTGGAAAGTTAAAGTTGGTGTTGGAATAAATGATTCAGTTGCTGTTTCAAATTCATATATATTTGCTTGCAAATCATTTTCTGTTCCTATGGTTACACCTGAAGCATTTGCACCATTACAAACAACCGCTACAAAAACTTTGCCTCTAGTTACCTTTATACCAAATGGTCGGTGCTCACCCTCATTACCTGTACAATCATCTGGAATATCAAATGATTTAACAATTGTACCTACACCTGCTAGCGTTGGTGCAACAGGATTAAAAGGGTCAATTAAATCAATTTGATATAATTTTCTATCATACAAATTTACAACATATAAATATCTACCATCTTCAGAAATATCGATATCACCAAAAGAAACTCTACCAACCTGTTCCCAAGCGGCTGCATCCTGACTTGGCTGTACTTTATCAGTTGAAAGTCCTCTTTGAGCATTCGTACCGATTACAGGGCTAAATGTAACTACATTCGATCCTACTAAGGCATTTGTATATGTGCCAGATTGATCACTAGTTGGTATGTTTAAGTCAGTATCAAAGTTTAACCAATTATAATTCATTGACGTACCATAATTATCTACATCAATCATATAAATACCACCAGAACCCATAGGGCCTAAACCTGCATGCCTTTTTAGAAAGGCCGATGTAAATATTTTCCTAGCTTGTCTTGAAATTGCTACTCCCCAAACAGTACCTACCTGTCTTGCATTCCCGACTATGCTATGAGCTGGTCCTACTGGATTTGCTCCATTAGGTTGGGAAGGATAATATCCTGAGTTAAGTCCGTGACCATTATCCTGGTAATTCATACCTACAAATGCATCAGCATCTCCTGATGAACCAGCAGGCAAAGGATCTCCATTTACAAAACATGGTGTAAATGCTAAAGGATTTTCTATTGTTGCAAAATCAGCAGGATAGGATAATATAAAATTGAAAACACCTGGTCCTGTAGCAAACTGGACGGCTGTTCCATAGGTATTCCCATTACCTGCACTAAAATCCTGTGTAGGACTCAAATTACAAAACCCATCAGGAATCTCAAATTCGATTCTGACAGGATATGACGGAGGATTAAAGGAATAAGTACCATCACTTGCTGTAGTTGTGGTTCCTACTAATGCATCTTTTGTTGGTAATGTACTATTTGTATAAAATTTGACAATAATGTTTCCACGATTGGGCTCACCACCTTGTTGGATACCATCACCGTTATAATCCCTGTAAGCCTTACCAGTAATCTGTGCAATACTGACATCACTTATAAATAAAAAACAGAGAAATGGTAGTAAAACCATCAATTTAAACCGTTTTCCGATATCCGAAAAACCATCAGCTTTACATAACTTTTCAAAGTTGGGATTTCCGGTACTTAATCCGGAGACAACCGTAGTTAAAAATCTTAATAACATTACCTAAAAGTTTTAAATGAGATAAAAATGCACCTAGTATTATCAAATTTCGCAGAACAATGTGAACCGAAAACACACTGAAAATTGAATCTTCAATCATTTAACTATGACTATCAGGAATGTGTAAATGTAATTTTTAGCGTTGGGAAGTCAGCGCCAAATCATCCTGATTATCATTCAGGATCTATTATATATTATCTCGTTGGTTAGTAGTATATTTACTACGAAGTGCAAATGTATATAATTAATTTTTATAATACATAATTTTATGATAAAAATTATAAAAATAAATTATATTTTAAGTAAATATGTAATGTAGTTATAAAATACTAGTATAAATCACATTAAAACCACTTATACAGAATAATATTTGTTAATTAGTTTTGTCCTTAATTTTCGAATTTTCATAGCAAACCTTAAAATCTATAATCGCAAGCCAAATTAAACATAGAATCTATACTACACAAGTAATAAATATACTACTTAATTACAATATGAAGTTATATGTACAGTTTAAATGAATTTTACCTTTTAAAACTAATTCTTAGCCATGTATGACCATCTGTATCAGATACAAACGAATTAAAAAAGTCCAACGAGTCATTTGGGATTGACAATGCCATTCTTTCAAAATTAATCAATCCACCACAAACATGTCCATAATTAACAAAATAAACATTTTCGCTTGTCTTTCCTATACAGACATCTCCTATTTCAGGATCTTGGTGGGCTGAGTGAACACATATGCTGACATGACTACTATCTAACATTTGGATGTTTTGACAGGACTTAATCTTGTAAGAAACTTTTTGTAAATCTGGTATATCAATAATATTTGGTTCAGTGAATTCAAGATTACTAACATCTAATGAATCACTCATCCATAACATCTTTTGATTGATCCAAGTGTCTTGCTTTTTTTTATCTATTATGGTAGTTACATGGTCAGAATAGTTTCGTTTCCATAAGTCATTAATCCTTTTTGTAGTCAATGAATCCGTCTCTTGACCATTTACCACACAAAATTGAAATAAAAAACCAGTAAGAAGCACAAAACGAACAAACATATAAGACTTTTGAAACACAATATTAATGTAAAAAAGCGAGATAAAATAGATTATCCCAATGAGTCCGTTTACATTTTTATTATTTTATGACAAACGTTGCACTAAATTAGACTGATTATGTATCAAGTCTTTGTACCGATCAATCGCAGGTCTAAATTGTCTTGAAATGAGTCTTTCCTCGGTTTTGATTAGTTCCGTATCTGCAAATCTTCTTCCCCAATTTGCAATATGGATGTCTTTAAGGAATAGATCTTGTAAATCTGATATCTTTAATTTAAAAAAAGTACAAGCTTCTAACAATTCAATATCTTCGTAGCCTTTTTGATTAGATACGTAACTATTCATAGAAATCACTGGGTCGCCTTCCTGTCCAAACCAAAAAGTGATGTCATTTCCATCAAGGTCAGAATAAGCTCGCAGGATTCCTTTTTTGACAAGATAAATGCGAGGTTAAATTTTATTTGCCTTTGAGAAAAGAAACTTCCTTTACTATCCGCCCAACCAATTGTTTTGATTGTTCTGGCAAAGGATATAAATATATATTGCCCAAAATGGTTTCAATGGTCATTTTGTATTCATATTTAAGCCAAAGTTAGATTTAATTTACACTTTCTCCAAAGCTTGATCTATATCCCAAACAATATCTTCATGACTTTCTACGCCAGCTGAAATTCTGACCAATTTATCTGTAATTCCCATTTCTATTCTATGTCGCTCTTCTATCCCAGCATGAGTCATAGATGCAGGATGCTCTGCAAGACTCTCTGTACTCCCTAGACTTACTGCAAGTTGAATGAGTTTAAGGTTATTCAAAAAATCAAAAGCTTCTTTTTCACCACCTTTAATGTCAAAAGACAACATGGCACCTGGTGATAAATATTGCCTTTTATACATATCATAATTAGGACTTTTTTCTGATATCAATCCAAGGTAATACACTTTTTCTACTTTGGGATGAGCTGAAAGATAAGCAGCTATTTTTTCTGCATTTTTTGCTTGCTGTTCCATCCTTACTTTCAATGTTTCGAGACTTCTCATAAGCAACCAACCCGTATTTGGACTTGCCATATTTCCTAAAAATGTTCTTAATGTTTTCACCCTTTTCATCAATACAGCATTGCCAAGCACAGCTCCTGCAATGACATCGCTATGCCCACCAATATATTTTGTAGCAGAATACATGACTAAATCTGCACCGTGTCGTAATGGATGTTGCCAGAGTGGCCCCATGTAAGTATTGTCCACAGCTGTAAGTACTTTATGGTCGCCAGTAGAATATTTGTTTGCAATCCTATGACACATTTCAATATCTATGATGGCATTGGTAGGATTGGCAGGCGTTTCTACAAATATCATGGCTAATTTATCTGCATTTCCAGTTTGCTCAAGTAAATAATAAATTTCGTTTTCATCCATATCAGGTCTAAACCCAAGGGTATTAATGCCAATTTTTGGCAAAAATGTATTGATAAAATGATCTGTACCTCCATATACGGGCATGCTATAAAGCAATAAATCACCTGGTTTTAAAAACTCCAAAAGTACAGTAGTAATAGCTGACATTCCACTTTCGAAAACGGCACATTCTTCCGCTTTGTCCCACAAACAAAGTCTATTTTCTAAAATCTCTAGGTCAGGATTATTAAGACGAGAATAGATCAATCCTAACTCTTCATTAGCTTCTTGTTCTCTAATGCCATATGCCACTTCAAAAAAAGCTTTGCCTTCTTCAGCGTTTTTGAATACAAAAGTAGATGTCTGAAAAATAGGACATTTGATCGCTCCTTCGGACAATTCTGGCTTGTATCCATAGGACATCATCAATGATTCTGGACTAAAGTTATGGTTATGTACTGGCTTCACGATTTATATATTTATTCTATTACAAAGGTAATAACAAATAAAATACACTATTTATAGATTAATAAATAAGTAAATAATTCTAATAACAATCACAAATACAGATTAATTTATTAGTTTTGCTTTTACAAATCTCTTTATTTTAGAATAATAATCTTTATGTTTGACCAATACGACTTAGCCATTTTACGTGAAGTACAAGAAAATGCAAAAATAACCATCAAAGATCTGAGCGATAGGATAAGCCTCAGCCCTACTCCAACCTTTGAAAGGTTAAAAAAATTGGAAAAAGATGGTATCATAAAAGGGTACTTTGCACGTCTTGATGCAAAAAAACTTGGCTTAGGTCTTACCGTAATGTGTCATGTATCCTTGCGACATCATCAGCAAGAATTGATAGAAAAATTTCAATCAGAAATTATTGGTTTTGACGAAGTAATGGATTGTTACCACATCGCAGGAATGTATGACTATTTGCTAAAAGTAGTTGTCAATGACATGGACGCATATCAACTTTTTGTGAGCAAAAAACTAGCGTCACTTGACAATATAGGCAATGTGCAAAGCTCCTTCGTTATGTCTGAACTGAAATCAGAAATTGGTTATAATATTTGAATAAATTAGCGCCAACTTATTTTGAAACAATCAATGAATTACAAAAATGCATTCAATGATTTTTCAATAATGTCTAGCGCTTCTTGTACTTGTGCTTCATTGATTACTAACGGTGGCGCAAGTCTGATTTTATTACCATGCGTAGGTTTTGCCAGCAGTCCATTGTCACGGAATTCTAGACATATATTCCATGCCAATTCTGAATCTTCGTCCGAATCTATCACTATAGCATTCAGTAATCCTTTGCCTCTCACAAGGGTGATCAATCTATTTCTTTGAGCTATTTTTTCTAATCCATCCCTAAATAATTGACCCATTTTCTCAGCATTCTCAGCAAGATTTTCGTCAATGACGACTTTTAAAGCTTCTATAGCTACTGCGCATGCTAAAGGATTACCTCCAAAGGTTGATCCATGTTCGCCTGGTTTTATGGTTAACATGATGTGGTCATTTGCCAATACTGCTGACACAGGAAATACACCACCAGAAAGAGCTTTTCCTAGAATAAGGATATCGGGTTTAATGTCGGCTTTTTGTTCACATCTATTATTATTCGCACAATTGCAATCTCCGCAAGTTGCCAGCATTCTTCCTGTACGCGCGATACCTGTCTGAATTTCGTCAGCTACAAACAATACATTATGCTCTTTGCACAAAGCAGCTACTCCAGCTAAATAACCTGTGTCAGGTACTACTACGCCGGCTTCTCCTTGGATAGGCTCCACAATAAATCCTGCGATATTCGGATCATTTTCTAAAGCTTCTTTTAATGCATTAAGATCATTGTACTGTATAGACCCTACTCCTCCGATGAATGGACCAAACCCAACCCTTGAAGAAAGATCATTGGATGCAGAAATGACAGACAATGTCCTACCATGGAAATTACCCTTAGCAAATAATATCTTAGCTTTGTCAGTTTCGATACCCTTTACTGTGTATGCCCACTTTCTGGTGAGTTTCATAGCAGTTTCTACGGCTTCTACACCTGAGTTCATCATCAATACTTTGTCAAAACCAAAGAGTTTGGCCATGAATTCTTCCGCTTCACCGAGTAGGTTGTTGTGAAAAGCCCTAGATGTCAGGGTAAGCTTTTCAGCTTGCGTTTTAAGTGCATTGATGATTCTTGGATGACAATGTCCTTGATTAACCGCTGAATAGGATGAAAGAAAATCAAAATATCGTTTACCATCTACATCCCAAACAAAAATCCCTTCGCCTCGCTCCAAAACCACAGGTAATGGGTGATAATTGTGTGCGCCGTATTTATCTTCTTTATCAATTAGGATTTGTGCTCTTTCAGAAACTAAAGATGTATGTGTAGACATGATTTGATATATTTGGTCTTTTATTTAATGATTATACCGCAAAGTTATCAGAATATTTTCAAATAATAGTAAATTTGACTTATTTTTTATAATATTTGCGTCATATTTTATTTTTTATTAGTATATTTAATTATATTTTACACATGTCTGATGAATTAATAAATCAATCCTTAGACCAGTTTGACGTCCAAATCCTAAAATTTCTTGAAGAAGATGGACGAATGGCATTTTCTGCCATTGCACAAGAAATAGGCATTTCAAATACAATGGTTCATCAGCGTGTGCATAAATTGATAGAACACGGCATTCTTAAAGGCATCAAACCTATATTAGATGAGAAAAAAATGGGTTATGATTGGGCATCATTTACTGGGTTGACATTGGACAAAGACCATAACTCAGAGCGAATTATCGAAGCACTTAAAGCCATACCTGAGGTGACAGAATGTTATTATATCACAGGTTCGTTTACCTTGTTTATCAGAATTATTGCAAAAAACCACGAACATATGAGAAGGATTCTTTATGACCAAATAGACAATATCCCCGGCATATCGAAAACAGATTCTTTTATGGAATTGGGTTGTGCATTTAGACGGAATGTGGGTTTGTAGCAAGATTAAAAGATAGATGGAATCAATTTAATTAAAATAAATCAAAATATATTTAAAATATAACTACATTTACATTGAAAATTTTATTATTTGAAATCAAAAAAATATTAGTATGAATTTAAAGTATCTATTATTCTCCACACTTCTAGTTATGAGCTTCTTATCATGTAGCAAAGACGAAGAAGAACAAGTCAAAGTAAGTAGTTCAGCAATAGCTGGGCTTTGGAAGCTGTCATCTGTTAGTTGCACTGATGGCACTACAACAGTAGAATCTGGTGGAATTACATTAAATCAATCATTTACAGTCACTGGAAAAGATTATAATGCAACCCTAACACTTTCGGAAAATCCAAATGTATATAAAAGCGAAGGTTCTTATACTGCTGTTTCAGTCGTAACCTTTAATGGTTCTACTTATAATCAAGAAACACCATTTCAAGATTTTACTGTAACCGGTAATTGGAAATTAGACGGAAACAAGCTTTTGGTTACATCAAATGGCCAACCTGAGCAATCAGCAGAAATTGTAAAACTTGATGCGAATAACTTAGAATACAAAGTTCTTGTAAACCAAGTAGTAATCGAAAACGAAGCAAAACTGACATCAAAAGGTACTTATTTTTTCAAATTGACAAGGTAAGTTAATTATAAAACATTCATATAAAATTAAAGATGAGTTGACATAATGATATGTTCAACTCATTTTTTATTTAAACAACGGAATGATGAATTTAATACAAAACAACCTATAAAACAAGTAGTCCTTTCTCTCTAAGCATCTCAAATCCTTCAGATGACTCAAAATCTGCTACATCACCCAATTCTGCTTCTGTAAAACTATCTCTCATATGTTGGACAGTATATTTTACTCCACTATCAGGATTAGCATTTTCAAGCATGCTTATCACCCATTCTGCCACAGCTTGATTAAAAAAGAGTGAATAATTTTCTAGGACGTCTGAAACGATAATCTCTGCATATTGAACTGCATCCTCACCTTTTTTAGACTTTTTGACAGGTGTTACGATCATTTCTATAGGTTCTCCACCTATCCAAACCAACTGATCGTGTGGTCGCAAAAACTGAACTGGCTCATCCAATAAAGCATTTTCGATAAAATCTGGTTCAATAGTTGTTTCAGGAATATCAAAATCAAACCAAACATCAAGTGCTTCTTCAAATCCTACGCCTTGCATATAATTAAATATAGATACTTTGAGTCCATCTGAAAAAAGCTCATGGTCTGCACCATCAACATCTTCATGAAAATAGTCATTCTCTGCAAACCCACCAAATGTTGGACCAGTCTGCACAACTCCGAATGATGCAGGATCTAATCCTACAGGACTGTGAGCCGTCATGGCAAATTGATGCCAAAATCCTGACTGAATGACGCCTGATTCAAACATTTGGCGTACCATTTCAAGACTATTTATCGTCTCTTGGGCAGTCTGAGTAGGAAATCCATACATCAAATAAGCGTGTACCATGATACCTGATTCAGTAAATGCTTTAGAAACTCTTGCTACTTGAGCAACGGTCACACCTTTTTTCATTTTATCAAGCAATCTATCTGAAGCAACTTCTAGTCCTCCTGAAACCGCAATACATCCTGATCGTCTCAATAATCTGCATAAATCGTTGGTAAAACTCTTTTCAAATCTGATATTGGTCCACCATACGACAGTCAGTTCTCGCCTGATGATCTCTATAGCCAAATCTCTCATGAGTGCAGGTGGTGCAGCTTCGTCTACAAAATGAAAACCATTCTGTCCAGTTTGGTTTATAATTTCTTCTATCCTGTCACACAACAAAGCTGCACTGACTGGTTCATATCGCTTTATATAATCTAAAGTGACATCACAAAACGAACATTTGCCCCAATAACAACCATGTGCGAGTGTCAGTTTGTTCCATCTGCCATCACTCCATAGTCTATGCATAGGATTGACAATCTCAATGACTGAAAGGTATTTATCAAGCAAAAGATCGCTATAATCTGGTGTGCCTACTTCCTTCTGTGGAATATCAAATTCAGAAGATCCATTGATATAAGTGACTACGCCACCAGAAAGACAAAAAGTACGTTTTAGTAATGATTTCTGTCTATTACCTTGTAAATATTCCAATAAATGCTGGATCGGAGCTTCTCCATCATCAAGTGTTATAAAATCTACAAACTCAAAGACGCGTTCATCATATACACTTCTCAACTCTGTATTGGCATATCCGCCACCAAATACTACTTTTATCTTTGGAAAATTGGTTTTAATATATTGACCACATTTGAAAGCGCCAAAAACATTGCCTGGAAAAGGCGCTGTAATACAAACTACATCAGGGTTTTGGGTGGTGATACATTTATCAACTAGCCCAAGCAGCACATTAGAAATGTAAGAGTTTTCACTTAGTAAAGCCTTGTACATGTCATCAAAATGAGTCGCTGTCCTTCCCAATCGCTCTGCATAGCGACTAAAACCAAAATGGTTATCAATGGCTTCTGTGATCAAATCGCCAAGGTCTTCTAGATACAATGTAGCCAAATGACGGGCTTTGTCATGTGTTCCCATAGTGCCGAAAGCCCAATCTAATTGTTCTACCTGAGCAAATCTCGATCCCTCAGGAAGATATCCACCTGCACAAATGGTCAGCGCAAGGGTTTGATTTTTATTTTGAAGGAAATGAATGACCGCATCAATCGTTTTGATATATTTATATCTCTGTGTAAAGACCCTATATGCTACATCAGACAACTCTATTTCGCCGTCTTCAATAATCTGAAAAATATCTTCTAAACCACTTTTGCAGAATACTTCCAAGATAACTTCTAATCCTAAATCACATTGAAAAGCATCAATCTGTAGCGTATTCAAAAAACCCTTGATATACGATGTAGCTGGATAAGGTGTATTCAGCTGCGTAAATGGTGGTGTAATCAGGACGACCTTCAAATGTTTAAATTTAATATTGCAAAAGTAACATTCTTAGCTTAGTAGTTTGTGATGAAATATATAAAATTTAAATAAGACAAAATTACAACGTGTAAAAATGAACAAAGAAAGTCAAAGGGAGTAAAAATTTGTAAGAAATTTACTATTCAGAACGATAAAACAACATCAGTTTTTATCTTAAATACAGCTATTAGTCTTTCATAAAAACAAAACACTAAATAAAAACAAACTTCTTCTAATTAATAACCAACACCATATGCATTAGTCAAATTTTTAATTCAATTTTGAAAAAATAAAAAAGCCCAGTTTGGTGCAAAACTGGGCTCAATTTTGTTGATTTTTAATTCTCAACAACGGACTGCAAAGGTATTAATATTTTTGTAAAAGACAAATATTTTGACTAAAAAAAAATAAAATTTTGCTTTTACGATATATTAATTATTTTTATAATGAATCCTGTTTCCAATAACTAATCTATTTTTGAGTTACTCTTACAGAAATTCTTCTATTCTTTTGACGACCTTCTTCAGTAGCATTATCACCGATTGGGTGCTTATCACCGTACCCATCTGCTTCTAATCTTTTGGCATCGATACCGAGTTTTATGAGTTCATTTTTTACATTATGAGCTCTATCAACACTTAATCTTAAGTTAGCTTTAGGATCACCTTGATTATCTGTATAGCCACCTATTTTTAAATTCACTTTAGGAAATGCTTTAAGAATTTCTGCCACATTTTGTAATTGAACTTGACTTTCAGGTTGCAAAGTTGCTTTGCCAGTATCAAATAATAAATGATCAAAGTCAAACCAAGTTTCTTTGTCTACAACTCTATTGGCATCTTCTATAAATGTGATTAAATTGTTTTCAATACCACCTTCGCTAGCATTAGCTAATTCAAATCCTGATGGTAATTTGTAGGAAAATAATTTACCAACTGCTGCACCCATAGAATCTACTGCAGAACCCATAGCATCTGTTGCCTTAATGGCAGAAGAATCGATAGCAGTAATTATATCATCTGATGATTCAGATACTTTTTTAGCACAACCTTTTGTTCCTAAATAGTAAAGCACGGCTAAGCCCAGTAGAGCAGGTAATAACCATTTCATCCAGCTATTTCCACCACCATTAGATGATGAAGATGAGCTTGTTGTGGTCACTGGTCTTTGTGTGTTGGCACCAAAATCAGCAAATCCAAGTAAGCTTCCTACACCTGCTGGTAACATATTTTTCAAAAATTCTGATTGACCTCCCAATAAACTTGTAAGTGCAGAGATTCCATTTCCTTTTATTTGATTACCAACCACACTCAATAATAATGGGGCTGCCATTTTAAGAAGTGAAGATGTTGATTCGCTTTTCATTCCGCTCAATCCTGAAATTAAGTCAACGATACCACTTTCTTTTTCACCAAAAAGTGATTTTACGATACCGCCTCCTGAAGAAAGAAGGCTATTAACATTGCTGGAGCCACCGCCAAATAATCCTGCGATATTCCCTAAGCTGTTCATGTCTAATCCTTCGATTAAATTCATTATGTTTTGAGCACCTGATGATGTAGAAGAATTTTGTACTAATGATCCTAAGATTGTAGGCATCAAACTACCAATAGCTGAATTCACAGTAGATTCTGATTCACCCAAATAGCTACTAGCTTGTTTTGCTAATACGCCAGAAACCTGGTCTTTAACTAAATCTAATAAGTTGATTGACATTGTTTAAGTGTGTTTAATAAATGAATAAAGATTTTCGTTTTATCTGTCAAAATAATTGAACATAATGACATCTTTAAGACCCAAAAAATATCATAAGTCACATGGAAGTATAAATTTAAATCACAATATTTTGTTAAACAAACTTCAGTACTTAATATAAGGTAGTTTATTATTTTTCTATCAAATCACCAATTTTGGTCTTCATCTTTTTTTCAAAATCTAACATGGATCCAAACTCTGTTCTGTAAGCGACTCCAAGTCCATATTTTTGTCTTAAACTCGTGAGGGTCGTAGGATCGATATCGCCTTTTCCATACAATCGTACTTTTAATTTCCTGTCATTCGTCAGCTCTAATTCTATAGCGAAGTCAGGTAAAACTTGATTTACAGCTTGACCTTGATTTTGGAATACATAGTTTCCACCAAGATTTAAAGAAAGTCTTTCATCCATAAACCTGAACTTATTTTTAAGTCTCACTTCTATTTCATCTGGAAATAAATTTGATGTTGCAGCTGACCCTAGGGCTAAATTATTATTACGAACACCAACTTCAAAATCAACACCAGAAATAAGTCCATTATCTTCTAGGGTGGAGTTTAT
This sequence comes from Saprospiraceae bacterium, assembly GCA_035299145.1. Lineage (GTDB taxonomy): Bacteria > Bacteroidota > Bacteroidia > Chitinophagales > Saprospiraceae > OLB9. Next base: position 101,080 of record DATGWZ010000007.1, on the reverse strand, counting down.
CAAATTGGTCAATATTAGTGATAATTGGCTAGAAATAAATTCACTTAAAGTATTAATCCCAGCTGACTGCAATCCTGACGCACCGAATACATCAGAAACTCGACTAGAAGGTAAGAATGAATTAAAAACAATAAGACCTAGCACTTGACTATTTAACTCTAGTTCATTTGTACGCAACAAACGTAGTTTACTATCTGCAAAAGAAGAAATATCACTTGTAAGATTTGGGAAGGTAAGATCAAATTTGATCTCAGGCTTAAAGAGTGTGCCACCTAATATCAACCTTAAGTCTACCTCAGATCTTTGCTCAGCAAGTCTTTGAGTTTCGGGTGATGAAAGTGTTAAATACTCTTCTATAAATGGCTTAATAGATGTCCGAGTACGATAATTTGCAGTAATATTTAGTGATGTATTTACTGGATCGCCTGTCCACCTTACGATGCCACCGCGCTCGACAACGAATGGCTTTGCTACTGGTAGACCAGGCACTGTAAATAAATATTCACCTTGTTCTATTTCGTATTCACCAAAAATATCGAATGCACCTTGTCTAGTAATATCTATCTTCAAATTACCACGCCCACGCCCTCTGATGATATCACCTTTGGCTTCATTAAATATCAAACTAACTTCTGCATCGGGTGTCAAGGTAAGGTCCATTTCTATATTGATCCCATTGACAGTGTATGGTTTTGAATTTATGACCTTCCCATTTTGATCATTTTTTACGAATTTAATAAAACTCTGCCCAAGTGATCCCTTTGAATTATCTACAGGTATTGAAAGTTTTGTACCAGGACCTGTGACGGCACTGATTTTCATATTTATACGATCAAAAGAGCCTTGAAACTCAGCTGACAATCTACCGACACCAAATCCATAATAATCAGGATTGTCTTTTTTTGTGGTGTTAAGCCCGATGACATTATTCCCAGAAATGGTTGCATTTACCCCAAATTTTCTAAATAAATCATGGACTAGACCGCCTTTAACTGTCCCAATATTGCCATTTTCATCTTTTAATTCAGCTCCATCAAGATTTATCTCAGTATTGGTAAGCAGTAATTTTTGATTATCAAAAAAGTAAGTTGCTCCCGTATAATTTATTCTAGTTTGCCCTTTATTTACCGTTCCAGTACCTATTAGTGTAGGCGTTTTTAAAGGTCCTGCAAAAGTGATATCTGCATTTATATACCCTTTTGTATTACTTATACCATCTTTTAAAAGATACTGAATCAATGACATAGGTGCTTCACGCAACTTGACCCTGCTATCGATTACTTTTAATTTTTCATCATATGTTCCATTGATCGCTAGGAAATCTCCTATCGAAACATTTGCCTTAAATGGTTTGCCCGGTGCTTTGTTTACATCTATGTAGACTGCACCGTATTTATCTTTATTGATAAAAAATTCAGGTACATTGATGTAAGCAGATATTTCTTTTTGTTCACTAAAAACATCGGGTACACGCGCAGAAATACTGGATAAACCAGTAAAATTCATCTTGTCATACTTTATGATACCATTGATAAAATCTAAATCAAAATTATCAATATCAAGACTCAAACCCTTATTATTACTTATATCATTTAACTCAATATTTCTAAATCCATCGGATAAAATCATATTCTCCATATTGAGATACTGATCACCAAAAACAAGATTATTTTTAGGATTAATGGTCCATTTTCGACCCAACATCATCAATAGATTATCAGCTAAAGTAAGGGTATATCCTTTAGGGTGCGGAACCAGTCTGCCACGGATATCAAAATTTTCGAGAGAATCAATTAGCTTTTCAGTATCAAAAGCAAAATCTATCGTATCGCCTTTCATATTTGTCTGAAAATCAATGGGATTAAAATGTCGACCTAAGGCATACGTAGAGTCTATATGAACTAAGATATCACCTGATTTGGCGTTAGATGTTACTAATATTTGGATATTATTGAAGCTATCTTTATTGATCTTAATGAATGGTGATGTCGATGCAATAGACAATTCATTTTTGTAAGTATCAAGTTTACCTTTAAGACTTACTTTTCTAAACCCACTATTTGGCAAACCAATTAGACTTAAGAAATTTTGGCTTTCTAATAAATTGATATTAAAATCAAATTTTTGGTCTACTTTAAACTTGGCCACATCTTCCTTCCATGTTTTAGTTATATGTGGATAATTAGTGAAAATTACTTTTTTCACTGATCTTACGACATTCGGAATATCATATTCTCCGTCAATAACTATACTTCCTAGATCACTTGTGACCGATAATACCTTACTTCTATTTACACTTTGTTTGGAGTCTACAATAATTTGCTTCAACTCAAAAGTGGTATCTTTTGTGAACACTTTCAAATCATTAATTTGCACATCACCAGTAAACTCATTCACATTGTTTCCTACGGTATTGATGTCCATTTTACCGCTCATCTTTAATGGAGAAGATGCTAGATTGAGCGCAAATAAATCTATGTTTTTTACATCTGATTTGAAATTTAAAAAAGCTTGATTTTCTAAATACTCAAATGCTCCTTCAAACACAAAATCTATATTTGGATCAGATATCTGGAAAGCACCATTAAAAGTATTTTTGTCAATTTTTCCATCTATCTTAAAATCCTTGTAGGTATATTTTTTGAAAATCAAAGATTTAACAGTTGCTGCCAGATCTGCTTTTACTGTATTTAAGGTAAGTCCTCGTCCATCTTCCACCTTTGAATTAAAATTAACTAACCCAAAATCGCTATTATCACTCCATCTTCCTAAATTAAAGTTTATAAGATTTAAAGCGCCCGAATAATTAGCCTTATTAGTACCTTCGGTAATGTCTAATCTCATATCCATTTCAGCAATTCCAAGGTCTGAATTTAACTTTCCATATGCCACAAAATCTTGCAAATATCCATCAAACCTTCCTGTAAAATTAATAGATCCAAGCTTTGTAAAGTTGGTAGGAAGATTGAAGTTTGGAAAAAGCATTTTAATCTTGCGCATGCTTGTCTGAAATCTGTCCAACTTTATATTCAGTACTGCATTGTCAGTATCTAATAAATTCCTAGTGTTAAATGACCCTGCTAAACTTAATTTATCCCCAAATTTAAAATCCACATCACGACCAGCAATATTGGCTATCTTGCCAAAATATCTTCCACTTATTTCAATGTATTCATCTTCATTATTCTTTATAAAATTCGAATTACTTATGGATGGCAAAAAGTGTTCGATATCTCTAACATAAATTTTCGTTTCATCAAATGTCGCATTTAATATGACCTCATTTGTAAAATTGTCGAAAGCATCAAAATTAAGATAACTTAAGCTAAATTTATTTTTAATCAAAGTTTCACCCAAGCTGATAGAATAGTTGGGAAGTGTTGCATTTGTACCGTTTATTAGGATTGAATCGCATGTTATTTCATGAATAGGAAAACCCGTATTATCATTTGCGCTTAGCTTCTTTAGGTCTAGAGTCAATCCTTCTTCATCATGGTATCTTAAATTTTTTACACTGAGTGATATGTCTTCAAAATAAAAATTATTAAAATCTAGTTTTCCTGCATTTGCTTGAAGCAAAAACAATAGGGAATTAGATTTACCAAAATGACCTTCTTCTACTGAAAAATTACGTAAAGTTATAACAGTTGGATATTTCTGATCTATTAAGTCCTTAGGCTTTTCTTCTATTTGTTTGACATCCAATGTTACTTCAGGACGGCAATCGTATTCATAAATATAAGTGTGGTATGAAGGTCCCGTCAATACAATATCATAAATATCAAACTCATTACAAACCCAATCTAGGTAATTGATATCAATATTTCCATGTTCTAGATGGATAAGATCATATTTACCTTTGTTTTTATCATCCAATTTTACGGTAATATTATCTAAATCTATCTCTTTCAATTGGATGATGAGCTTTGATTTTGTCGAAGAAGGATCTTTAGGAGAAGAAAGTTTGCTTATGAACTTGCTAAGATTAGATTCAGTTTCATTCAATTCAGTATTAACATTCAGATTTATGTCTTGAAGGCCGATGTAAGATAAATCTAATTCATTATTCAATAAAAAAAATAGATTTTTACGCAATGAGATATTTATCGCTCCACCACTAAACAAAGTATCATTTTGTGCATCTGAAATCGTAATTTGATCTAAAATCAAACCATCGAATGGACTAATCTTGACTTTCTCAGTTGTAATTATAAAATCAGTAGCTTCTGAAATATATTTTGTAATCTTGGATGATAGGTAAGTTTGGACGATCGAAGTTTGCAATAGAAGTAAGCAAGCTACTATAAAAAATAGTAAACCAATTGATATGCGCTTCACCCAAAAAAAGAAACCCTTTTTTTTAGCTGGCTCATCATTTGTATTTAAATTCTTGTCCACAAATACTTTATAACCTTAAGTATAAACTCAAATAAACGGTTAAAGTTATGACTTTCTTATTTAACAAGATGTGGTTTAACACTTCATTAATCATTTACGCCAACTTAGACTCAAAATGACAACAAACCTATAGTTTCTCTTCAGCAAGTTTCTGGTAGATTTTTATACATTCTACTGCTTCATTTACATCATGGACTCGTAGGATTTTTGCGCCTTTCTGTAGTGCAAACATGTGTAATGCGGTAGAACCATTGAGTGCATCTGCAGCTTTTATGTTTAGCAATTTATTGATCATAGATTTCCTAGAAATACCTACCAAAACAGGATATTCAAAAATCAAAAACTGCTCTAAGGACTTCATCAATTCATAATTATGGTCAAGGGTCTTACCAAAACCAAATCCTGGATCCAAAATAATGTCTTTGATGCCAATAGACTTTGCCTGATGAACTTTTTTAACAAAATATTTTAAAATATCCATCACAACATCATCATAAGTAGGATTGTGTTGCATATCGGACGGCAAACCTTGCATATGCATCATGACATATGGAACATTTAAATTTGCTACCGTCTCCATCATTTTTGCATCATAATTACCAGCTGAAATATCGTTAATGATACATGCTCCATGGTCAACACAAGCCTTTGCAACAGTGCTATGCATCGTGTCAATGGATATGATCACATCAGGAAACTCATTTAACAAAGTCCGAATAACAGGTATCAAGCGATTGACTTCAGTTTCTTCATCAATGATGGCAGCTCCAGGCCTACTAGACATGGCACCCAAGTCAAGGATTGAAGCTCCTTCAGAAAGCATTTTTGAAGCTTTTTCAAGAACGACTTCAGAGTCCAAACTCCGTGAATCTGCATAAAACGAATCTTCATTAACATTGATAACACCCATAACAATAGGTGTACTAAGATCCAAAAGTCGTCCACGACAGTTGATGGTATGTTTCATTTTTCGAATAATATGATAAACAAATCTACCTTAGATATCTCTTTTCATAAAACTACGGTAAGATATAGCTACAAAAAGAGAAATATACACAAGCGACATTAAAACCGCATGGCTATCAGGAAGTAAAATACTAAAATTCCATTCCTTATCCGTAAAAAAATCAGGTAATCTCAATAGTGGGAAAGGATGTAAATCTTCGATACTATTGATAGGCCAATAATTGCGACTCACATGTGTGTAATAGTAGACATGGATACCTTGAAAAATAGCTTCCAAAATAAAGTAAAAAAAATAAAAAAAGATGGCCAAAGTACCACGTCTTATCGTAAAAGCTACTAATAAAGCGAAAGTCATATATCCTAGACAAAGTAGAAAGAACTTTATGATCGCAAAATTATTATCCATAACCAGTTCTAAATCAATACCATCTGTATTTATAACACCAATAGCAATCGTAGAGACAGTATAAATAAAAGTTGCAGCCAAAGCCATGATTAAAATCGATAATAATTTAGATATAAAAAACGACTTTTTAGTCATTCCTGTGAGAATATTCTGACGCATTGTCTTATTTCCCACTTCGGAAGTAATGATATAAATCGTTAAAAATCCAAGACAGAACGGAACAAGCCAATTCCCAATATAACCCTGATAATCCCATACCTTGGGAAATTCATAAATCTCAGCGCTTGTCAGCATTGGTAGTTGCATTTTATCCACAATGTCTCTTCCCATTAAAATAATAAAAGGTGCAAGCAAAAGATACATAGCTGCCAATACCCTAAAAACTGTATTTGACTTAAATTTTTTCCATTCTAAAAGTATGAGTTCATTCATTTATGATGATTTTAATGAAGTAACAAATGATTTATTGATCTGAATTTTTAACGATACCTAGTTTTTTACCCATTGATTTTAAGTAATTAATAAAAAACTTAAATTGTCCAAATGGAATACTAACTAGAAGTACACAAGCAGGCCACAAAACGCTCAAAAAAGGGACGTAAATGATCCAATACAAGACATTTTTTTCGGTCATGACCAATCCTAATAAATAGCTACCTACCTTTGCACAAAGGCTACCTCCTAATGCAAATGTGGTAAAAATCAAAATAAACTGCAACCAATCTACCTTCCATTTTTCCTTAAGCTTTTTAAACATTATCGTATAATTATATGATTATTAATTGTTTATGATGAAACATTTACATTTTAATCTTACTTGTGATCTCTAGAAACTCCGTCTCTAGTTTTTTCTTTCTAGCGACGATATGAGTCAGATTTATACCTTGCTCAAATGCGAGTTTATTGATAATACTATGATCAAGAGATTCGTCAATACCTATTTCTATCCATTTATCGATCACATGAAGACGTTTTACAAAAGATAATGTTGCCAAAAACGACTTTAATTCTTGTAGATTATTGGATGCGAGTTCTACTGTTATATCGCTATTTATGATCGATCCTATAGGACCACTAGCAAGTAAATGTCCATTTTTTATGATAGCAACATGAGAGCAAATCTTCTCTACTTCATCTAGTAAATGTGACGCCATAATGACAGTCTTGCCCGTATCAGCTACTTTTTTGAGAATTGTTCTAACTTCTGCAATACCCTGAGGATCAAGTCCATTAGTAGGTTCATCAAAAATCAATACTTCTGGATCACCGATTAGTGTAGCAGCTATAGCCAATCGTTGTTTCATACCTAATGAATAAGAACTGAACTTTGATTTCCGTCTGTCAAGAAGATTTACAAGAGAAAGTAACTCATCGAAATTTTTATTTGGATCCTTTTTGATATGACGAATAATTTCTAGATTTTCATCCGCATTCATATAAGGATAAAAGTTAGGTGTTTCTAATATGGCCCCTATTTTCAGTCTATGATCTACGCCATATCGACCATCAAACCATTCAAATTCACCTGAGTTTTGTGTCAAAATACCCAAAATAATACCAAGTGTCGTTGTCTTACCACTACCATTCGGTCCAAGAAGTCCATAAACTGTGCCTTTCTCTATGGTAAGATTAAGGTTGTCTATTGCTACGATTCTACCGTACCTTTTTGTAAGTCCTCTGATGGAAAGTACTGCCATAATTCTGAATTTGTGGGCAAAGCTATTATGATTTGTGGATATGACAAGGATTTTTTAGATTAAACCATCAATAATCGGCATTACCTTATGAATAATATGGTTCAATACTTACCTTTACCCCGAGAATAAGTAGTCAGACATGTGGTATCAGATCAGATCATTTTTTAAATTCTATTGGAAGTCAATCACAAAGTTCAATGTGCAGTCACCCTTTTTATATGATTTTGTGACAAATGTCCTTGATACCGAAAAAGAGTATTATAGATTTCAAGAGATCGAAAATCAAAGAAAAATCTTAAAATCATCTTCCAAGATCATACAAGTTACTGATTTTGGAGCAGGTTCAAAATCTTTGGACAAAGATAGTCGCAAAATCTCCCAAATAGCCCATACATCTTTATCTGGCGAGACCAAATGTAGATTGTTATTTAATCTTGCGCTACATTACAATATTAAAAACATGTTGGAATTAGGCACTTCTTTAGGTATTTCGTCTGCATATCTTGGTATTTCTAACACAAAGTCACGAATCATCACACTAGAAGGTGATCCGGAAATCGCATCATTAGCAAAAGAAGTACACCAGAATCTGATATTGAGAAATATTGACATTAAAATAGGTCCTTTTTCTTCTACTTTATCACCCGCCTTAAAAGAAATTCAACATGTAGATCTTGCTTTTTTAGACGGACATCATGCCATGGAACCCACTTTAGCGTATTATGAACAATTAAAACCTTTCTGCCAAGACAATTCTATCATCGTAATAGATGACATTTATTGGTCAGAAGGAATGCAGTCCGCTTGGAAAAATCTGATTGAAAGACCTGAAGTAACATTATCCATTGATTTGTATGATGTAGGTATTTTGTTTTTCAAAAAAGAATTGACAAAAAAACATGTTTCGTATATTCCATACAAATATAAGCCATGGAGAATAGGTTTATTTGGATAAGCTTGGCAATGGATTAGCATCATTGATTACTATTAAATAGAGAGAAGATTTCCTTAATTGCTACTATAGACAAAAGATTATCTTCGAATTCATTTTTTTCCATTAATTTCACCACTCAAACGTGTAAACCATTTGCCATGATAAATAAAATATATTCTTACGTACCATTTCTTGCTGGTATATGTGTAATGATTTTTTTGGTTAATTGCGGTCAAATTAAGAACACTGATACTCCAACTGGAATTAAAGAAAAATATAGACCTGCATTTCATTTCACGCCTGACTCTATGTGGATGAATGACCCGAATGGTATGGTTTATTACGCAGGAGAATATCATCTATTTTATCAATATTACCCTGATAGTACTGTTTGGGGACCAATGCATTGGGGACATGCTGTGAGTACCGATATGATCCATTGGGAACACCTACCCATTGCTTTATATCCCGATACGCTCGGTTATATTTTTTCTGGTAGTGCAGTTATAGATTGGAAAAATACATCTGGTTTTGGTGAAGATGGTAAAATACCTATGGTTGCTATATTTACACATCATAATATGGCAGGTGAAAAAGCTGGGACAAATAATTTTCAGTACCAATCAATCGCTTACTCACTCGACAAAGGTAGAACATGGACAAAGTATCAAGGCAATCCAGTCATTCCCAATACAGAAAATATAAAGGACTTCAGAGATCCTAAAGTTATTTGGCATAATGAAACACAAAAATGGGTCATGGTACTGGCTGCAAAAGACAAAGCAATGTTTTACACTTCACCTGATCTCAAAACATGGACTTATGAGTCGTCTTATGGTATACAAAATGATAATCGACTGTGGGAATGTCCAGATTTATTCCCATTAAAGACAGAAGGTAGTGACGAAACCAAATGGATACTGGTGGTCAGTATGCAATCAGGTGCTCCCAATGGTGGCACGGGTACAAGTTATTTCGTAGGTGACTTTGATGGTAAAACTTTTACCAACAATCAGGCTAATGACAAACAATATTGGCTAGATTATGGTACAGATAACTATGCGATGGTGTCATGGTCAGACATACCTGATACCGACGGAAGAAGACTTATGATGGGTTGGATGAGCAACTGGCTTTATGCCCAAAAAGTTCCAACTGAACGATGGAGAAGTGCTATGACATTGCCCAGAGAAGTGATATTAGTAAAAGCACAGGATGGAGAATGGAAATTAAGTAGCAGATTGGTATCTGAATATCAGGCTTTAAGATCAGATATTGCAAAAATAGATCTTACTAATATAAAGACCTACCCATATCCAATGCCAGAAATAGAAGAAGGCTTATTTGAAGCAAACATCAGTTTTTTGGCTACACAAGAAATTTGTTTAACTTTAACAAATGGCCAAAACGATTCATTAAAAATCGGCTATAAACCAAAAGACAAAACATGGTTCATAGATAGGACAAAGGCAGGTATCTCAGATTTTTATGATGGTTTTGCAGCTAGACATATTACGCCATGTAGTAGTGTGGATGACACATTGCATGTCCAACTAATCTTTGATAAAACGAGTGTGGAATTATTTGCAAATAAAGGGTACACCAGTATGACAGATATTTATTTCCCTAAAGAGACACTTACCTTCCCCATACTAGAAATGAATACTGGTCATAAACCAATCAGCTTTACTTTACATAATTTATCAGCAAAAAAATGATCACTTTCAAATCCATTTAAAGTGGGTAAATCAGGTGATCCAATGAGTAAATTCAAAAGTCATTGAAAAATAATTATTTATATATTATTACAAAATGCACCATATTTAAAATTAATAGCATATCTTTGCATTAGTTTTGGATTACCATTGAGCAGACGGTCTGTTATTGAATCCAAATTTTTTATTTATTTTTTTAATTTTATTTTAATGAACATTTTTGTTGCGAAATTAAACTACAGAACAAGTTCTGAAGCTTTAGAAGATCTTTTTTCACAGTATGGCGAAGTTACGTCTGCGAAAGTTATTATGGACAAGGACACAGGTAGATCTAAAGGATTTGCATTTGTGGAAATGGGAACAGAAGATGCAGGTATTGCTGCTATCGCTGGTCTGAATGAAACAAATTTTGATGGTCAAACCATCGTTTGTAAAAAAGCAGAACCAAGAGCTGCTGCACCAAGAGATAACAATTTCAGACCGAGAGAAAGAAGATATTAATATATATCAAGTAGAAAAAATTGAATCTTATAAGGCTTTCCCGAAACGGAAAGCCTTTTTTATTTCCAATAATTTAAAAACTTCTTGTCACTCCAAAATAACTAGTGGTAATGTTTTTATAACTTTGGATTCTGATGAAAGTGTAATAAAATAAGAACCAGCAGGTAACATATTTGTGCGAAATGACAATTCATTTTCACCGCTTTTTATCTTATCAGCATACAATGATTTCAAAAATTGACCATTGTTAGTGAATAAATCTATTTTGTAAATACCCGTTTTTAAATTACTAAAGGCCAAAGTCACAGACCCAGCATTATTACCTGAAGGATTAGGAAATAGTCGGACAGCGGTTAACAGTACTTCATTTGAAGTTCCACTTGTACCCACAGACACATAGCTTTCTATCGTCAAAGAATCTGTACCAAAGTCATTATTTACCACCATTTTTACTGGAAAAACACCTTGCTCAGGGTATTTTATTATAGGAGATCTAGATGAAGAAGTAGAAGGTTCACCACCTGAAAAATACCAATTAACATTCTTTGAATCTGTAGATTTGTCCACAAATACAATACTGTCACCAGGAAGTATGATTGTTTTATCTGATGTAAAAGAAGCCAATGGCGCAGTTTTTTCGAAAACTGTTATTGCTTTATTGACAATGTAGGAATTAGATCCTGCATTATTCCTAACAGTCAATGCTACTAAAAACGACCCTTTTTTATTGTATTTAATGACAGGATTAACTTCTTCACTATTTAAGGGACTTCCTTGTTGGAAATTCCATTTATGAAATAAAGCATTGGCTGAACTAAGACTAGTAAACTGAATAGAATCTCCTATATAAATAGTATCTAAATCACTAATCCACAATGCGACAGGCAATGTTTCAGGGTCTTGAATATGAATAAACGCAATTTTTGTCATTGTATCAGAATGACTTTCAAAATCTGATATCAATGTAACATTGAAAGCCCCATTTTGACTGTAGATTACTTTTGGAAATTCTTCATTTGATGTTTCTGGTGTCCCGCCTTCAAAAATCCATTGTCTCGATTTCGGGATGGCATTTGTAATATCTCGAAATGTAATGACCGAATCTCTCCGTTCTGTGGTTTTGGATGCTGTAAATTCTAGAATTGGTTTATCATTATCGTCCGAATGAATGAGCTGACCTATCCATGTACCATGACTTCTCCCTTCTCCAAAACATCCCACAGCCCAACTTTCAATCCTATTTACTCCGAATCGTCTACATGCGCCTGAGTAATCGCCCCAACGAATTGATTCGTCAGGTATGCTGCCTATCGATGATAAACCTTGTTTATAAACTATTTCATCACTCCAGTCAAAAATTGGACCACTACCACTTATGACCCTAGCAGCTTGACCTGGATATACATCTGTACCTGTAAATGTGTAATTTATTAAGATTTGATCATCTTCTTCACGATTACCAAATGATGTCAAAGTAGGATAGGCAAGATCTTGATCAGGTACTGATAAGATGTCGGCTGTAACAGCTAAATCTGACATGTTCATCCTACCATAATACAAACCACCATCACCTGAAGGAGAGTTAGATTGCGCTGAGAAATGTAAGATTCCATTTTGATACATCGCTGTTCTAATTCTGTTACCACCTGTATTTAGGAGAACAGGAATGTCTTTTTGCCTTCCTTCTGGTGGAAAAGTCAAGTTAGGTCCAGTAGTTTTCAAAGATATCAGACTAGGATCATTTTTTACAGATGCATCTGTGTAGTTAATATTAAATCCACCATTGCCATTACTTATGAAGTACATGCCAGGAGATGTTAGTGTTTGCCATCCTGACATAGCTGGCACGGGGTTAAAAACTAAACCATTATCTACATTGCTTACCCTGTCATAATATTTCCATGTGATCTCCTTGCCTTCGTATGCATCATCTTTTGAAATCTGAAGTATCATTGAATATCTAAATCCATTGTCATCAGAAAACATGTTGCCAGCGATATACAAATCTTCTTTACTTACACCAATATTGGGAAAGTCAAACCATACACCGTCTCCCAAAACATCACCTTTGATTTTATAAAAATGCCACTCCCCATTAGGGTCTTCCGTTTTTGAAAAAGCTAAACATAAATAAGATGTACTAGGATCAGAGCCATGAAGACATACGACAATAAATCTATTTTGCTCTGGATCAAAAATCACTCTAGGATCAAACATTCTCGTACCTAATCCTAATACTTTATAAAAATCTGCAAACCCACGACTGAAAGTAACTTCTCCATCAGGCATGGCAAAAATTATATTTGAATTAATGGCGGATACTACAAAACCATTTCTAGAGACAGCCATCGTATTATCCATGGGTATACTGTTTCCCCTTATATTTCCTCTGAAATCATTTAATAAAACAGGGGCAGCCGTCATCATCCGATTGGGTTTAGTGTATGAATTTCGATCTACATTTGTCGATTTTTTTAATTCATTTGCTTTAGTTTTAAGCTTTTTGTATGCCTCTAACGAATACTCACTATTGTGAAAAAAAGTAGATTTATGTTTTAATGTAATACCCCAATCTTCCTTTATCTCCTGTGGCAACAATGTACCATCAGAAACAGTGGTAAATAACATAGATCCCTTGTGTATTTTAACATCTTTGTTAGCTAAATCCGGAAAAACCATATTTCGGTTTTGACCAAAAGAAGTCCAGAATGAAAAAACAAGCATAAACAAAGAGAGTGAATAACGCATGATACTAAATTTATAAAAATGAGTGTTATTTTAAACTGATACCAAAGGTAAAAAAGAAGGCAATATAACGATAAATAGAGAAGCATGTTCAATTGACGGCAAAAAATAAAATCAATATGACATTCTGTCACATTAAATATAAATAAGCCGTATTACTTAAAGTGATATTTGGGTTTTTGATTTTAATCCAATCTAAAAATCACAGGAATGATATATCTTACTTTGACAGGAAAGCCTCCGAATGTAGCAGGTTCATAACCTATTTCCTTTGCTCTTTGGACAGATTTAAACGCTTCTTCATCGCATCCTGATCCAATGCCTTTTACCAATTCCATACTTTCTAAGACACCAAATTCATTCACAACGACCAAGATCTCAACCCTTCCTCCTACCCCATTTTCTCTGGCAGCTGCTGGATATCTAAAATCTCTATATATCAATCTGTAAGACATTTCGCCACCTTTAAGCACAGGCTTGCTATCAAGCTGTTTAACTTCGTACCCATTAGCCGTCCACACTTCATAGATGGTTTCCTTCTTCTGAAAGTCATTCTCTTTTTCTTCTAAGACCGCTACTTTTTTTGAGCAAGAGATCGAAGATAAACTGAAAGTCAGCAGTGTGAATAGTAAAATAAGAAACTTCATTTACCTTATTAAGATATTAGAAAGGTAGATTACATATGCAAAGCACGATTACCCGTAGCTGCAAGTGCTGCTTCTTTTACCGCTTCTGTATAAGTAGGATGTGGATGAGAAATTCTAGACATATCTTCTGCACTTGCCCTAAACTCCATCAATGCTACTGCTTCAATAATGACATCGGCTACTCTAGGTCCAACCATATGTACCCCTAAAACTTCGTCCGTATCTTTGTGTGCCAATACTTTTACAAAACCTTCTGTATCCATACTCGCACGAGCTCTACCTAGTGCTTTAAATGGAAACTTTCCTACTTTATAAGGTGTACCAGTTGCTTTCAGTTCTTCTTCAGTTTTGCCAACAGCTGCTACTTCAGGCCATGTGTACACAACTCCTGGAATAAGATTGTAATCAATATGTGGTTTTCCTCCAGCGATATATTCTGCTACTAGGATACCTTCTTCTTCCGCTTTATGAGCTAACATTGCACCTTTGATAACATCACCTATTGCAAATATGCCAGGCACAGATGTCTCCAAGTGGTCATTTACATTGATTCTGCCTTTATCATCTTTGGTAATGCCAACTGCTTCAAGATTCAATCCATCGGTGAAAGGCTTACGACCAATGGCAACAAGACAATAATCTGCTTTTATATCAAATTTTTCGTCGCTATCTCTTTTTTGAACACTCACAGTACATGCTGTTTTTGTTGCTTTTACACCAGTCACACTATGACTTAAGTAAAAATTCATGCCAATCTTCTTGAGAGAACGCATCAATTCCTTGCCACAATCATTGTCCATGGTAGGCAAGATTCTGTCCATATACTCTATGACATCTACAGACGTACCCAATCTAGCAAAAACAGAACCCAATTCTAAACCTATGACACCACCACCTACGATGACCATTTTTTTAGGTACACTATCGATATTCAATGCTTCTGTAGATGTAATGACTCTTTTTTTGTCATAATTGAACATATCAGGCGCAATTGGCTTTGAACCTGTGGCAATGATTATTTTTTCGCCTTCGATTTCTTTTGTACCTTCTGCATTGGTAATTGCTACAACATTTTTGGACACAAATGAACCATGACCATTGTAAACGTCAATTTTATTTTTTTTCATTAGAAAATCAATACCCTTGCACGTCTGATCTACGACATCATTTTTACGTTTGATCATCTGTTTCATATTGATCTTCACATCAGATGTCTCAATACCGTGCTCAGCAAACCTATCTACAGCATTGTGGTAGTGTTCAGAACTATCAAGTAATGCCTTGGAAGGTATACAACCCACATTCAAACAAGTACCTCCTAGGGTATTATACTTCTCAATGATGGCTACTTTTTTGCCTAATTGTGCGGCTCTTATCGCTCCTACATATCCTCCTGGGCCTGAACCAATCACTATCACATCGTACTGCATGGGTATATCTTTATTGTATCTAATTAAATGTTATTGTCCGTCTTTTGGTTTACGGTTTTTATTAAAAAATTTCTTCTTTTTGTTTTTGTTTGCATTTGCATTCGGAGTTCCGTCCGCATTTGGAGTCGGATTTACCGGTGGTTGATTAGGTCCTGCGTTATTTTGGTTTGTATCTGGTTTAGGCTCTTGATTGCGATTGTTTCCAGCCTGATTATTTGGTCTTTGATTAGGATTAGGTGGTCTGTTTTCCTTTGGACCTTCATTCGGAGTTTGCTCTGGCCTAGGTGGTCTTGGGGTTTGATTTTGTTGCCCTTGTGGATTAGGTCGTGGTGGTCTTTGTTGATTTTGACCTTCATTTTTATTTTGACCATCTCCTTTTGGCTGACCTTGTGGACGTTGTTGACCTTGGCTTCTTGGTTGACCATCTGTTTTTGGCTGACCTTCAGGTCTTGGACCTCTTTCATTCGACTGTCCTGATGGGCCACGACGATCTTGTTGATTTCTATCCCCAGATTTTTGTTGTGGTTTTTTCTTCTTTTTATTTCTTGGTTCGTTGCGCAACTCTATTTGACCAGTCACGTCTTCATAACCATGTTCTATATCCACATCTTCAGAATCACGATCAGGGACCACTACCGCTTTTTCAAGGTTAAGTTCATTAGGGATGATGCCTTTTCTATTCATTTCCTTAACTTCCTTTGCTCTTGTCTTGTCTACAGGAATGAACTGACCGCGCATTTTCTCATTATCGACCACATAATACAAAATTCCTTTGAATATGTCGGTTTTGACTAGGTGCGCTGTCCCTGCTTTTACTTTCAGGATATCTGCATCTTCTGGAAAATCATCCAAAGCATCCATATAAGTATCCAACTCATAGTTTAGACAACATTTCAATCGTCCACACTGACCTGATAGCTTTGTTTGGTTGATAGCAATATTCTGATATCTTGCTGCTGCTGTATTGACTGATTTAAAATCAGACAACCATGTAGAACAACACAATTCACGACCACAAGACCCAATGCCTCCTATTCTAGCTGATTCTTGTCTTGCACCTATCTGGCGCATTTCTATTTTTACCTTAAATTCTCTAGCATATTCTTTTACAAGCTCTCTGAAATCTACCCTACCTTCAGCCGTGTAGTAAAAAGTAGCTTTCTTTTTATCTCCTTGATACTCAATATCTCCGATCTTCATATCCAAGCCAAGCGTACGAGAGATAACCCTAGCTCTTACCATGGTTTCTTGCTCCAACTGACGGGCTTCTTCCAATTTCTCTAAGTCTCGATCATTTGCTTTTCTTATGACCTTGAAGGCTACTCTATCTTCCGATGTAAATTTTTTCTTCATTTGCATCCTGACCAATTCACCAGAAAGTGATATTCTACCTACATCATACCCACTTGCGGTCTCTACGACGACCATATCTCCTGTGATCGTTCTAGTAGAAGGATCATTTATGAAAAAATCTTTATGTGCGCCTTTCTTAAAACTAACTTCAACTATATTATATTCGGATGGGTCAAACATATCCCGAGTGGCTATCCAATCGTAGGTATTTAGTTTATTGCAACTTCCTGAAGTACAATGTCCTTTATCTCCACAACCACTGGGTGCTCCGTTTGTTCCCGATCCGCAACTGCTACATCCCATGATTAATTTTTTATGGTTTTTATATATTTGGGCAAAGTTAATATTTCTTTTACTTATATTTCATATTTTACATAGATGATTGTCCTAGGTTAGTTACTAATATCATACAAAATCAACGTAATACATAACTAGTCATATCAAAAACTAAAACCATTCTGCAATTTCTCTATAATACATTTTTAAAAATAAGCGTAAACTAAATCCAAAAATCGCCCATAAAATTTATTCATAAGGTAAATAACAACTTGCTTGTTTACACTAAATAAATTTTGAAGGTCAAAAATTAGTACAATAAATGCTTACAATCCGAGATAATAATGATACATTTGACTTTGTTTTAGTCTCTCAGAATATAATCGCTACGAAAAAAATATTAAATTATACATTTATGTAATTATTAACTAACTCAATTTCAATCCCGTGAAAGATTATTTTTACATTTTACTGCTTCTCATCTCCCCCATGATGTTAGTACCCGTCAGTGGCTTTAGTTTTTCTTTAGTGAAAGATGGCGATCTTTTTTCTTATTCCAATATACATGTAGTAGTCGATTCGCTAGGTCCTGTATTTGGAGAAAATCAAAATACCGTTTGTAGTGTATATAACGATTGCCTTTCCAGTTATTGCTCTTCATCAAAATATGTATATAAAAATGAACTTGTCGTCTGTGAAAACAACCTTTCGGTATCTTGGCAAGTGACCATCGATGCTAACAATGATGGCACCATCGATTATGAGTACTTAAGTAATCTACCTGTAGGAAATGATGTGACCAATGCAACAGAAAGACTATCTAATGCCATCAAAGATGATAATGGCAATGGCATTATGGATATTTATCTAGCCCCAACTAAATACGGCGACTATGCAACCATTTACATGCCTGAAAATGGATTTGCAAAAGGTAGCGAGCATAAAATAGTATGGACAGCTACCGATATCTGCAGTAATACTTCTGAAGAAACAAATTTAATACTCATAAAAGATAAAAAGAAACCAACACCTGTTTGTGTACCATTAACCACAGGTTTGTTTACGGATATAGATGGTTATTGTGGACCAATATTACCATTTCTTGAAACTTTTGCTATAGACTTTATGAATAAGGCTTATGATAATTGTACAGCTGACGAAGATTTGTTCTATACTTTTGATAATGTAGCTCCACAGCTGACGGATAAAGTTGTTTTCGGTAAAACGGTCAATAGAAATGTGGCGCATTATTACAACGTAGATGGAGCACTTGCAGCCTATCCAGCTGTTTCGGATGAGGAAAAGGAAGTTGAAAATAAATATTTAAATGGTGAAATAGGAATATATATTTGGTTCCCTGATAAGAAAACTTCTTCAAGAATTTACAATCATAAAAGTCTAATCCCAACAGAACCATATTACACACTAGATGTGATGGTGACAGTTTGGGATAAAGAATTGAATTGGGATTTTTGCTGGACTACTATGAAACTCGGAATTTATTGCGATTATCCTTTTGGCCATACTGCTATAGGTAGAGTGAATTCAATTACAAGTAAAAATGTAAAAAATGCCACTGTTCTTGCTGATGCAAACTTACCCGAATATCCAAAATCACAGCAAACAAACCAAGCAGGACAGTACTATTTTTTTGATATGATGTATTGTCATTATTTTAATTTTTCAGCTAGTTTTATTTCTAAGGAAATGCAAGGTCTTGATTACAACGATTTGAGTTTATTACAAAGACATCTCTCTGGAGTAAAATTAATAACAAATCCCTACCAACTAATTGCCGCAGACATTAACGGTGATTTTTTAGTTAATCAAGATGATTACATCGCACTTAAAAGTGCCTTAGAAACAAGAAGTGAGATAGGGTTCACCATCAATAAATGTGTGGAAAAATCTATTGAATTAAATGCTTTCAATTGGTATAATTATCAAGAGGTAATTGAGCATTATTCTGATATTGGAGCATCAAACGTTGACTTTGTTGCAATAAAAATCGGTGATATCAATGGCAGTCACTTTGATGCTGGTATTATTAATTTTGATTTTAATAAAACTTATGCTGTTGATGCTGATTCTGAAGTAGAAGACAGGTCATCTTTAGAAGATATAAAAGATCAAGTTACCCTCACACCTAATCCATTTACAGATTATACCACGTTATCATTTTATGCGCCACAAGATGGAGATTATACGCTACTCATTACTGATTTAGCAGGTAAAATTGTTTCTCAAAAGCAATTCAAGGCCATCGAAGGAAGTAATATTCACCTTATCAATGGCGAACAAATAGGAGCATCGGGTTCATATATTTGCACCTTAAAAAGTACTGATATTATTGTAAACAAAAGATTGGTGTTGGTACGTTAAGAACATGAGAAAAAAAATAAATAACATGGTTAATTTCGATTCAATGAAAAATTGTTTTTGTATCCTAAGCTTTTTTATTTCTTCCATATCAATAGCACCAGTTTGTGGCTTTTGTTTTTCTTTACCAAATATTGGTGATAATTTATACAACTCAAATTCAGCAGTCGATACATTGGGTCCCATTTTTGGCGACAACCCAAATTTCTTTTGTGTCGTAGATAATGATTGTGCGTATACTCGTTGTGATCTAACAAAAGAAGTTTATAAAAATATCCAAACCAATTGTGAAAATAATTTACAAGTGACCTGGAAAATAGATATAGATCTTTACCAAGACGGGATCATTGATTATGAGTATATAAGCAATCTACCTATTGGCAATGATGTTTCGAATGCAAACAACGGAATTTATGAAGATATCGTAGATGATAATGGAAATGGTATAAAAGACATCTACTTAGCTCCCACAACATATGGTAATTATTGTAAAATTTATTTACCACAAAATGATTTGCCTAATAAAAGTACACATCTGATAACTTGGACAGCAACAGATATCTGTGGTAACAGCTCTGTAAATACTGAAATTATTACTATTAAAGATTTAAAAAAACCGACACCTATTTGTATTCCACTTGCCACTGGAGTAGCATATGATTATGACGGAGATGGGCCTTTGATGCCATATTTAGAACTTTATGCAGTCGACTTCATGTTCCGAAGTTACGATAATTGTACCGCAGATGCTGATTTGTTTTTTACTTTTGATGATGTACCACCACAGTTAACAGACAAAGTTGTGTTCGGCAAAATAGTCAATAGATATGTTGCTCACTACTTTAATTCAAACGGGGCACTTTCAGCTTACCCAGCTATTTCAGATGAAGAAAAGGAAATTGAAAATAGATATTTAAATGGTGAACAAGGAATATACATCTGGTTCCCTCGAGCTAAATCTTCTGCAAAATTATTTAATTGTAATGCCTTAGACCCAACTAATGTAGGAAACAACATTGATGTAAAGCTCACCGTTTGGGATGAAGAGTTATACCATGATTTTTGTTACTCAAGGTTAAATCTTATCATTACTTGTGATTTTAATGAAGATAGAAATTCTGATATCATAGGAAATGTGAGCTCGGTTACTGGCGCAAAAGCTAAAAACATCTTACTTCTTGTTGATAGCAACTTACCTGAATTTCCAAAATCGCAATTAACTAATCAAGAAGGAAAGTACCAATTTTCTGATTTTCCTAAGGGATTGAATTATAAAATGGAAGGTACTTTTGTTTTTGAAGAGATGAAAGGGCTTGATTACACTGATATGAGTAATTTATATTGGCATCTGCAAGGTATAAAACTGATTACAAATCCTTACCAACTTATAGCTGCTGATGTCAATGGTGATCTTTTGATAAATGAAATAGATTTCATCATGCTTAAAAGTGCTTTACAGACAAAAAGTGAAACAGGCTTTACCGCCAATAAATGTGTAGTAAAATCTGGCAACTTGAATGTTTCTAATTGGAATAGCTACAAAGAGTCCATAGATCTTACTTTAGCTGATGATGTATTTGACCTTGATTTTGTTGCAATAAAAATCGGAGATATCAATGGTAGCCATTTTGGTACAGGAATTATAAATTATGAGTACAAAAAAACTTACACCATAGATCCTTCTCATGAAGTTGACGGAAGAACAAATGATAATCAAGATGTAAATCAAGTATCTTTCACTCCGAATCCATTTACAGATTATACCACATTATCATTTTTTGCACCACAAGCTGGAGATTATACGCTACTCATTACTGATTTAGCAGGCAAGATTGTTTCTCAACAACAATTCAAAGCAAACTCAGGAAGCAATATCCATCTTATCAATGGCGAACAATTGGGAGCATCCGGTTCATATATTTGCACTTTAAAAAGTACAGATATGATTATCAATAAAAGACTAGTGTTGGTTCGTTAAGATTATTTTCAGAAAATGATTTAGTGAATATTAAATATATTGTATAAGCAAAAATCTAATATTCTCCCAACTATCTTATAGCTTTGTTGTTACGTTGCATATAGAAATATCACATGGATTTTAACATAGCCGATTTATTACAAAGGGCACTCAATCTGGAGTTTTTGACTGCTGAAGAAGGTCTTTTTTTGTTTGAAAACGCACCTACCGCTTCGTTAATGTATGTAGGTAATGCCATCAGACAACATCATGTCCCCGGAAAAACAGTGACATGGATCATAGATAGAAATTCAAACACAACAAATGTTTGTATAGCAAATTGTAAATTTTGTAATTTCTACCGTCGACCAGGACATGAAGAATCCTATATCACGTCCATAGAAGAATACAAACAGAAGATAGAAGAAACTTTTGCTTACGGTGGCGAACAATTGTTGCTGCAAGGTGGCCACCATCCTGACTTAGGTCTGGATTATTACATGGGTTTATTCAAAGAACTAAAAAACCTTTATCCGAACCTAAAATTACATGCGCTCGGACCACCAGAAATTGCCCATATCACAAAACTCGAAAAATCAACCCACATCGAAGTACTGCAAGCACTAAAAGATGCAGGATTAGATTCTTTGCCAGGCGCAGGTGCTGAAATTCTGGACGATAGGGTACGAAGATTGATATCAAAAGGAAAATGTGGTGGACAAGAATGGCTAGATGTCATGAGGGCTGCCCATAAATTAGACATCACTACGTCTGCTACCATGATGTTTGGCCATATAGAAACAAATATGGAGCGTATGGAGCATTTTGTAGCTCTCAGACAAGTACAAAGTGAAAAACCTTCCCATGCAAAAGGATTTTTAGCCTTTATTCCATGGCCATTTATGGATGAAGACACGATTCTCAAAAAGATAAAACGTGCACGTAATCAATGCACAGGTGACGAATACATTAGAATGATAGCCATGAGCAGAATCATGTTACCGAACGTCATAAACATTCAGGCTTCGTGGCTTACTGTGGGTAAAAAGACAGCCCAACTTTGTCTTCATGCAGGTGCTAATGATTTTGGAAGCATCATGATAGAAGAAAATGTAGTTTCTGCCGCAGGTGCTGCGTTTAGATTTACAGCTGATGGTATTCAGAATGCTATCCGAGAAGTAGGTTATATTCCACAACTTAGAAATCAGCAGTATGAATACAGGGATGTACCTACAAACATAAGACAACAACAATTAGATAGAGAAAAAATGTTGGTGGATTAAGTCAATTATATTGATCTTAATTGCTATAAAATTACAAAAGGCTCTGATCAACTCAGAGCCTTTTCACTTTTTCATAGTTTAAACCAATTAACCAATAATATCTAACAAACTACTATCTAAAAGAAATTAAATTGCGAATAAATATTGCATTCAAATTTGCTTTATGTATAAATCTTAGCCAACCATTACATAATTTTGAAGCGTATTGAGATCTCTAATGAGAATCTTGCTACTTTTTCTAGATCCATAATGTATGAAATTTTCTTTTTTCAACTCATTCAGAATCCTTGCCACTGTTTGTCTACTTGTATCTGTGAGATATGCAATTTCCCTATGAGACATGCCATGATCAATCAGACATTCATTGATACCAATTTTAACACCTTTGCGAGTTCCTGTACGGAAGATGAAATCTACTATTCTTTCTTTTGCTTTTCTGAAGACAAAATTCTGTAACCTTTCTTCCAGATTCTGAAGTTTGGTAACGATGATATTCATTATGGAAGTTGCAAAAACATTATTTTCTACTATCAAAGATTGGAAAACACCCACAGGAATCTTGTAAAACTTAACTTCTGTCATGGCTTCAGCATACTCCTTCGTAACGAGTTCTGAAGTAAAGATATTTTCTCCAAAAACTTCATTATCATACACAAGTTCCTTGGTCAATGTCTTGCCACATGATGCAACCATTCCCAATTTCACACTACCCTTTTCTACCAAATATACATAATCCATAGGTGACCCGATGTTGTATATTACAGCATTTTTAGCAACCTTGCCGAAAATTGCTTCAGCTGCTAATGTTTCCAATTGTGCTGGCGTCAATGTTTTTAAGATTCGCATCTCTCTGAGAGCAATAACCTTAAGTGAATTGTTCATCATATCTTGATATTTGATAGTAATATGCATGAAGAGGGAAATACCCCTAGTGATTTTGACATAATTATTAAAATTTTGTTAAAAAATAAATTTGAACAATATCCTGAACCCTATTTTACTTTCAAAAAAGTATAAAATTCCTTTAGATGACCACAATCATAAATTGACCTTGACTAAAAATTTGGGTAGAATAAATTCTTTGCTATCTTTGCAAATTAAAATTAGTCTAAATAATAACATGAGCGTTCAGCGTACATTATTAAGCCTTTTACCTGGAGAATCCGCATTTATAGATAAACTAGATGTAGGCATTAGTACCTGTAAACTGCTCAATCTCGGTGTATTGCCAAAAACAAAAGTTACTATGGTCAGAAAGGCGCCATTCGGTGGTGCTTATTATATTAAACTTGACGGTCATCAACTGGCAGTTCGCACAGAAGAAGCTGCAACGATTATTCTGGAAAATCAAATATGAAGATATCAAAACTTAATATTGCCCTTTTGGGAAATCCTAATTCAGGCAAATCTTCACTTTTTAATCATTTGACAGGATTAAGGCAACATGTATCCAATTTCCCTGGTGTCACTGTAGATAAAAAATCAGGGACTATCTTTTTAGAAAATGGTGTAGAAGCTAATATCATTGATTTTCCTGGCACATATAGTGTGTATCCAAATTCTTCAGAAGAAAAAATTGTCATTAATATACTTACAGACAAAATCAATGACAATTATCCAGATTTAGTCGTTTATGTAGCAGACGCAACCCAACTAGAACGACATCTATTATTTGCCACTCAGATCATTGACCTAGGTTTGCCTTTGATTTTTGTGCTTAATATGATCGACCTTATCTCTGAGCAAGGAGATATATTGGACATAAAACCACTTGAAAAATATCTTGGGGTCAAAGTTATTCCAGTTTCCGTAAGAAATAACGAGCATTTAGATAGCCTTACCCACGAAATTTCTGCCGCATCCCAACAAATAAAAGGTCTAGAAATTCCAATTAAATATATTTTTACAGATGTAGAAAATTTTGTAGCGACTAGGATTCAGAAAAGCTTATCTACTACAAGTCTTTATACAGCCAAGGTTATCGCCCATCATTATAAATGGCTAAACCACTTAGACGAAGACCAAAAAAACAAAATAAAAACAATCACCGAGCAGTCGGCTTTTAATGATCTGAATCTGCAAGTCCGTGAGACTATGGATCGTTATAACCACTTTGCACCAGTTGTCAGAGAAACTATCAAAGTTGCCAAAAGAGAAAAAAAGTCACTTACTGATAAAATAGACGATATCATTACCCATAGATTTTGGGGTCCAATCATATTTTTTGCCATCATGTTTCTTATGTTTCAATCCATATATTCATGGTCTTCAGTACCTATGGATCTTATAGAAACAGGATTTGCTGAGGTAGGCAATCTGCTTACCAATAGTCTGCCTGCTGGATGGTGGACAGATTTATTAGTCAATGGTTTATTGGCAGGACTTGGTGGTGTTTTGGTTTTTGTACCGCAAATTGCAGTTTTATTTTTGCTCATTTCTTTACTCGAAGAGTCAGGTTATATGAGTAGAGCCGTGTATATGTTTGATATTGTCATGCGGAAATTTGGCATGAACGGTCGGAGTATGGTGGCCCTTATTTCTAGTGGTGCGTGTGCCATTCCAGCCATCATGTCTACTCGTACGATTAGTGATCCTAAGGAAAGACTTATTACCATTTTAGTGAGTCCTCTGATTAGTTGTTCTGCTAGGTTACCTGTCTATGCAGTACTTGTGGGATTTGTAGTTGCAGATACGGACGTGCTTGGCATTTTTAATATGCAAGGACTTGTATTTATGGCGCTTTACTTATTGGGAATTGTAGGTGCTTTGGTTTCCGCTTTGGTATTTAAAGCCATTTTAAAATCTGAAAACAACTCCTTCTTAATGATCGAACTTCCTAATTATAAGCCGCCAATATGGAAAAATGTATTCCTTACGGTAAAAGAAAAAGTAACATCATTTGTAGTAGAAGCAGGTAAAATCATTGTTTTGATATCTATCGCTTTATGGTTTCTAGCTAGTTATGGCCCAGGTAATGATTTGGAAGAAGCTACCACAAATGCTCAAAACATAAGTATTGAAAAACAGCTATCTGACCAAGATAGAGACAATCTAATAGCTTCTTACAAAATCGAAGCTTCCTACATCGGTCATCTAGGTCAATGGATCGAACCAGCAATCAAACCACTTGGATTTGATTGGAAAATGGGCATTGCCATCTTGACATCATTTGCAGCTCGTGAAGTATTTGTAGGTACCATGGCGACGATATACAGCATTGGAAGTGACAACGATGAGCAAACATTAAGACAAAAAATGGCTTCAGAAAAAAGACCTGGCACCGAAATCAATGTTTATAATCCTGCTACATCACTGTCACTTTTGGTGTTCTATGTATTTGCTATGCAATGTATGAGTACGCTCGCCATTGTAAAACGTGAAACTAATACTTGGAAATGGCCAATTATTCAGTTTATTTTTATGTCAGTGCTTGCCTATGTTGGATCGTTTATTGTCTATCAGTTAATGACATAGTTCGATAGTCGTAGCGTCCATGCTACGATTCAGTATCTATCGGCTTCTAGCCGCAACTTAGTAAATGAGATTTTTATACCAATATTCCTATTTCATTGCATCCATACACTCTTTTACCGCCGTGTACCAATGGGGAATAACGATACCGAAATGATGTTTTATCTTTTGTTTGGACATTACACTCCACAATGGTCGACTTGCAGGTGTAGGATAAGCAGATGTGGGAATAGGTGACACTTTACAAGATAATTCAGCTAGTTTCATCACCTGTGAGGCTAGGTCATACCAAGTGATTAATCCTTCATTGGCATAGTTGTAAGTATCATTAAAATGCGGCTCAAACGATGGATTTTCAGTTACTTTCAATATGATATCAATGACTGATTTTGCTAGATGCCTTGCATATGTTGGTGCGCCATATTGATCGTTGACCACATTAAGTTGTTCACGTTCTGCACCGAGTTTTTTCATTGTTTTCACAAAATTGTGGCCGAATGAAGATACTACCCAAGATGTACGTATGATCAAAGCAGGTACTTCTGATGCTCTAATGATGTTTTCTCCTTCTAGTTTTGAAGTTGCATAAACACTTTGTGGATTTTTATTGTCGTCTTCTTTGATAGGAAATCCTGTATAGCTATTGTAGACATAATCTGATGAAAAGTGAACCAATTTGATATCCTTTCCATTCAAAACATTTGTAATTGTAGCACAGGCATCTCTATTGATGGCAAAACATTGATCTACTTCTGTCTCTGCCTTGTCAACTGCTGTGTATGCAGCACAATTGATGACAAAGTTTGGTTTATTTTCATCAATAATCCGATGTACATCTCCTTCCGAACAGATATCTACTTCATCCCTTCCAAAAAAAACAAAATCAATATCTTTATTTTCACTCGCTAAATTTCTAAATTCTTGACCTAGCTGACCGTTTGCGCCTAGTACTAATATTTTTATCTTTTCTATCTCCACCTCCGATTTCGTATAAAGTCTTTTATCTAAACAAATATTTTATGGTCTCCAAAATTTGGTAGTTTTTGATCCTTGTCTGATACAACCATTTCACTTAATGGCAATATCCAATTAATACCAAGTGATGCATCATCATATTTTAAACCGCCCTCTTGTTGTGGTGCATAATATTGATCACATTTATAAGCAAAGATTGCAATGTCAGAAAGCACCGCATAACCATGTGCAAATCCATGTGGGACAAACAGTTGTTTTTTATTAATCTCATTTAGAATGACAGATAGATGTTTACCATATGTAGCTGAATTGGGTCTCACATCCACGATGACATCCAATACTTCACCTATCACACATCGCACTAACTTTGACTGTGCATAAGGTGGCAACTGATAATGTAGTCCACGTAAGACGCCTCGTGTAGATTTGGCTTCATTATCTTGCACAAATTGGATGGATTTTAATTCTTCTGGCAATCCATCTGCATTAAAAGATTCTATAAAATAACCTCTTTGATCATTCCAGATCTTAGGTTCAAAAATCCATACTCCTTCAAAATTTGTTTTTGTCCAGCTCATGATGTCTTATTTTTCTCTGAAGAATATGCTGATAGAAACACCTGCGAAATTAAAGTGCTTGCGGAGTTGGTTCTCAAGGAAATTCTTGTAACTCGGTTTCACATGGTCTGGATAGTTACAGTAGAATACAAATGCAGGATAGTAAAGCGGCAATTGTGTCACGTATTTTATCTTGATATACTTACCTCTGTGTGCTGGTGGTGGTGTCCGTTCGATAATCTCAAGCATGATGTCATTGAGCACAGACGTTTTGATCTTTTGTATTCTATTGGCATTGACTTCAAGGGCAAGCTCAATCGTTTTAAAGATTCTTTGCTTCTCATGAACTGATGTAAACAAGATGGGAACATCATTAAAAGGTGCGATTTTTTCTTTGAGATTTTTTTCAAAATCTCTTGCTGTATTGGTTTCCTTTTGGACAAGATCCCATTTATTGACCAAGATAACTAATCCTTTTTTTCTTTTTTGGATCAATCCAAGAATAGTTAAATCTTGAGACTCCAATCCTACCGTCGCATCTAGCATCAATAGACACACATCTGCTTCTTCTATCGACTTTATGGCTCTGATAACGGAATAAAACTCAAGGTCTTCATGGACTTTCGCTTTTTTCCTAATACCGGCAGTATCAATTAGGTAAAATTCTTTATCAAACTTATTATATAGCGTATAAATAGAATCTCGAGTCGTACCAGGTATATCCGTCACAATATTCCTTTCTTCGCCCATCAATGCATTGGTCAGCGATGATTTACCTACATTCGGCTGTCCTACGATGGCAATTTTCGGGATGGTATCATCTTGTGTATTGGCTTCTTCACTTACATTTTCAGGAAGAAAATCTGCCACTACATCAAGTAAGTCACCTGTACCACCTCCTGATATGGAAGAAATAAAGATAGTATCATCAAATCCTAAAGACCAAAACTCATTGGCCAACATCTGTCTTTGGGCATTGTCCACTTTATTGACAGCTAGAATGACTCTTTTGGGATTTTTACGCAACATTCTAGCGATCTCTTCGTCGAGGTCGGTTATGCCTGTAGTTACGTCTACCAAAAATATGATGGCAGCTGCTTCTTCTATGGCTATTTGCACTTGTCTTCTGATGGCTGCTTCAAAAATATCATCTGATCCTTTGACAAATCCACCTGTATCTACAACTGTAAAATTTTTGCCATTCCAATCAGAAAAGCCATAAATACGGTCTCTTGTGACACCGCTGATATCATCAATGATGGCCTTGCGCTCACCTATTAATCTATTGAATAAAGTGGATTTTCCTACGTTGGGTCTGCCGACTATGGCTACTATCTGGGACATGGATATATTAATTCAGGCGGCAAAGGTAAGAAAAAATCTCAATTTATTTCTGATATTCAGCTGGTTGACTCGATAATTTACAAAAAGTATACCGTTTACACCTTTTAATGCAACTCTATGTGTCCTAAATGTTAAGTTCAAATTATTTTATTGCTAATTTTTATATCTTTGTCCCTTACTTCGTAACTCATCATTCAGGCAATGGCATTCTTCCTATCAAAAATAAAAAGCTTCACCATTTTGTTAGCTACTTTGATAGGAATGTACACCTTACTACGGGTAGCTTTTATTTTAGTCAATAAAGACGAATTTCAAATAGGAAATGTCTCCAATTTATTTCCTATTTTTTGGCATGGACTTAGATTTGATTTGAGTGCTATTTTTCTGACCAATGGTATTTTTTTCCTGTTTTTCATGTTGCCGGTGCCTGCCCGTGTTTCCAAAATTTATAATACCATCTTAAAGTACTTATTCCTTTCAGTCAATATTTTTTTTCTAGTATTAAATTGTGTTGATATCCTTTATTTCCCTTTTGTTCAGAAAAGATTACAATCAGATACTTTTCGATTTTTGACTGGAGATAAAGGTACTGAAGTATATGGTTTAATACCGACTTTTTTACGGGAATATTGGTACATGTTGTTGTTTTTTGGCCTTTTGGTCATGGGCCTTTTCTATGCTTACAAAAAAGCAACTCAGGTCGATACTAATTTTACATTTAACGTCAAATCTGGTTTCGGTTTTTTTGGTGGTTTTATTGTTACAGCCTTAGTTATTTTAGTGGGTATTCGTGGTGGCTTACAACTAAGACCGCTGAGTGTGATCAATGCATCTGAATCTGTGGAAGTACATCTTGCACCAATAGTACTAAATTCCACCTTTTCATTGATCAGAACAGCAGGTAAGAAAGCGATGCAAGAAGTAAATTATGTGACAGATAGTCAATTAACTGAATGCGATAAAGGGTTACATAATCTTACCATTATTAATGATACTACTCAGAAACTGAATGTGGTCATCATTCTAGTCGAAAGCCTATCCAAACAATATCTGAGTTATTATAACGGAACTGCAAAAACACCTTTTTTAGATTCTTTAATCAAAGAAGGTTTTATTTTTTCCAATGGTTTTGCCAATGCAAGAGAGTCTATACAAGGTATACCTGCAGTACTTGCTTCTATTCCATCATTACAAGATGAGCCATTTATTTTTTCAAAATACAGCTCTAACAATATCACATCCATAGCTTCTACTTTAAAGCCAGAAGGCTATACATCAGCTTTTTATCACGGTGCAGCATTGGGTACTATGGGTTTTCATCCTTTTGTAAAATTGGCTGGTTTTGACCATTATTACTCTTCAGAAGATTATCCTAGACCTGAGGACCATGATGGTGCATGGGGCATATGGGATTTGCCTTATTTAAGTTATATGGCACAAAACTTAAGCAAAACTCCTGAACCATTTGTAGCATCTGTTTTGACGCTTAATCCACATCATCCTTTTAAGATACAAGAAGAGTTTCAAAAAAAATACAAACAAAAAGGACATCCCATTTTTCCTTGTATAAGTTATCTTGACTATAGTTTAAAAATGTTTTTTGATGAAGCTAAAAAACAACCTTGGTATCCAAATACATTGTTTGTGATTACTGCCGACCACACAGGTCCGAATACAGATGTCATGAAGACACAAATGGATGAATACAGAGTTCCAATTATATTTTTCAGAGGAGATAACTCTTTAAAAGGAACATCTGAAACGATAGCTAACCAAATGGATATCATGCCTACTATCTTGGGGCACCTAGGTTATCAAAAACCATTTTATTCCTTAGGAAATGATCTTTTTTCTGATGATTGTCCGCATGTGGCGACTTTCTATAAAATGGGTATTTACCATCATGTGGATGATCAATATTACTATCAATGGAATGGCGAAAAAGGAGTAGGTTTTTATGATTGGAAACAAGATAAATATCTACGTAAAAACCTTATAAAAGACACTAAATTTAGTGACAAAATCCAAAAATGCGATCTTGATTTAAAGAAAGTAATTCAAAATTATACGAATAACATGATTCAAAATAAAATGAATGTCGCTTCCAAAATCTTTCATCAATAATGAATAAAAGATCAAGATTCGATAGCATTTATTTCCCATTTAGATTATTGACGCTGTATATCATAGGTATAAATTTGTGGCGTCTTTTATTTCTATTTTACAATGATGTACCACAGAAAGCACAAACTATCATTGCGGGTTTTAGATTAGATATCTCTATGATTTGTGGTATATTTTTAGTCTCTTTTTTACCTTGGATTTTGTTTTTAATATTTGGAAAAGACTGGATTAAAAAAATCATTTTGTATCTGAATATTTTATTGTGGATAGGGATTTGTATTGTAGAATACTCTTCCGTCATCATTTACAAAGAATGGGGAACATCCTTAGACAGTAGAGCGATCTCATACTTAAAACATCCGAATGAAGCGTGGGCATCAAGCAAAGATTTTATCCCATTTTGGGCGACAATAATTGGGCTTTTTATTTTAATTTCTGGTATTAAAAGAATATCAAAGCTTTTTGTAAGTTGGGAACCCGTAAAATCACATTATTTACAGACTTTCATATTTGTTTTATTATGTTTGGCTGCTAGTTTGATCGGAATTCGTGGAGGTCTTCAGAAGTTGCCTGTCACGCCTTCTGATGCTTTTTTCTCCACAGATATGAGAAGTAATTTTGCAGCTACTAACAAGATTTGGTATTTCATTTATTCCATTACAAAAAAGACAGAACTATCTTATCAAAATTCAATAGAAGATATCCAAGGTTTTATGCAAGAATATCAGCTAGAAAAAGATACTTCGACTTTATCCAACCCATTATTTAAAGGAAAAAATATTGTATTATTGATCAATGAAGGTTGGTCAGCAGATATGACAAAGTATCTAGGTGGCAGAGACAATGTGACGCCATTTTTTGATTCATTAAGTCAACACAGTTTAAGATTTACAAATACATTTTCTACAGGATTCCGAACAGATCAGGGACTTATGAATATATTGAGTGGTATGCCATCCATTCATAGTTTGAATATGCCGAATGCTATAGATAAAGTCAATAAATATCCCTCTCTCTGCAAGGAATTAGAAACGATGGGATATCAGAGTTCATTTGTGTACGGGGGCGATCTCAATTTTTCTAATTTGTATAATTACTTAGTGACCCAGGGGTTTGACACGATCATCAGTGATCAAAACTTTCCTAGCTCTGACGATATTACAGAATGGGGTGTACCTGATCACATCATGCTCAAAAAAGCAGTAGAAGTGCTTGATCATCAAAAACAAAAATTCTTTTCTACCATCTTGCTGATGAGCTCTCACTCACCATTTGATGTGCCATGGCAAAATGAATTTAAAGGCTCAGATATATCCACAAAATACAAATCATCTGTGCGATATAGCGATCAAAGCTTAAAACAATTCTTCAAAGAATCTGCTTCAAAACCTTGGTTTGCAAATACCATTTTTATCATTACATCTGATCATGGCAGCACACATTCTGGATGGGCAGGAATGGAAGATCACAATAGGTTCAGAATACCTTTTATTATATTTGACCCATCAAAACCGTGGTCAGAAGATGGCCAAGAAAATAGTATTTGTAACAATCATTTTGATGTAGCAAGCACCGTTTTGAATGGTTTGGGACTGCCATCGGAAAAGTTTATTTTTAGTAGAAATACAATGTCTGACAGTGTCAGTTACAACGCATATTGGAATATAGATATAGCTAGTGGTTGTTATGGCAAAGATCATCAAGAAATCATTAATTTAAATAAGGTTCAAAACCCAAAAAGTAAATCTGTTTTATTTCTAGATGCTGTCAAATTGTATTTTAATCAGCTTTAAATTAAAATTCAAATCTTAACTGAACCTACCCTTTTATAAAATCTTTTGATTATCCTTTCGGTAAAAGTCAAAATCCTAACTTTGAATCCACTCCGAAATGTCTTTTATTTAATCCTTAATTCTAGTACATTGATAATCAAACGTTTCCCATTAGGGTCAGGGTGAAAAACGTTTGATTATCAATTTATTTATGTTTTCGGAGTTGACTCAACTTTATAAATAAAACACCTAGCGAAATAAACTCATATGTTAAAATTATCTTATTTTCTTAAATTAAAAAATACAATTTATCCAATTTGATCGTTAGAATTATGATTAAAATATTTTATTACACAATTTTAAAATTTACATACATGAAGACATTTCAGACTATAGCTACTAAGATAGGAGCTATCATTATTTTCTTCTTTATTCTTTCAAGTGTTAGCGCACAATCAACATGGAAACATATTAGAGAAAATCCTGTCAGTGATGGTAATTCTTCATTTTTGATTTATGTGGATTGTACCCAAGATCTCAATAATAACAGCTATTGTGTTGGACTAAACATCACTGATAATTTTGAAGACAATCTACTAATGGACAATATCCTTGTCTCTTTAGATAATAAAGGAAACATAACAAATGAATATACAAATGTAGCAAATGAGTATGCTTTTGTGCACATAGCCCAAATTCCAGATACAGAAACATTTTATACGCTAAGCTTTAATTTTATAGATAGAAGTTGGCTAACTACCGTTTGGGATTATGATCTTACCAAAATTTCCGAAGAAATTGTACAAACTGGTGCAAATGAAGATATTTATGATTTTGTATTTACACATACCAAACTCAAAAATGGTAACCTTCTATTTTTAACTAATGGTGAAGATGTAAGTGATGATTATGCACTTTTCACAGAAGTTAATCCAAATGGGAAGGTTGTCAATACTTATATTACTTATATAGATTTTTGTGCTTCCGTTGTAGAAATTCCAAATGGTTCCGGATATTACTGTATAGGTGATGGCGTTATTGAATTGGATAATAATTTTGAAGTATTGCAGGATTTAGGATTGGTAGATGTAGTTAGCGAATATAATTATGGTACTACCGGAATAAATCTAGATGATAAAATATTACTCAATTACATTTCTGTGGAATATTATCCTGAATTAACGCTTTTTGATAAGGATATGAAAATTATAAAATCAGTTAAAAAGGATTCATCAACAGATGTAGGAGGTTTTTTATTTAATTCAATGATTGTTTCTGAAAACAAGGAAATATATACAGCGCATCAAATATTTCAAGAAGAGTTTGACTTTAGTAAAAGTAATATTGTGCTTACTAAGTATGATGCTAATCTTAATGAAATTTGGGAGACAATTATTGAAGATTCAATAAATAGCTATCAGGGAATTCAGCTAACATTAGCAAATGATGGTGGCATCATTATTTCAGGTCTCATTGAGCTGTTATCAATTGAAAATGACATCTCCAATGCATTTGTTTTCAAACTTGATGGCAATGGAATGCTTAGTAGTACTAGTGAATTAAAACCTAGTCTTGTTGCAACTACCGTTTATCCTAACCCTTCTAGCGGACCTTTGAATATCGCTGTTCAAAACATTACAGACAGCTGTGTGCTACAATTGACAGATGCCACAGGTACTCATGTTGCCCAAAAAAACATCCTTAATAATGAGTTGAATAATTTGGATTTTTCTTCATTACCAAATGGTGTCTATTACTATCAAGTATTATCAAACAATAAAAAAATCTCTTCTGGAAAATGGATAAAGATGCAGTAGTTTAAATTGTTAGTTCATTATCAAATAGGCAGAAAAGAAATTACTTTTTCTGCCTATTTTTTTATCTACTTCCGAATAATGCACTACCTATTCTCACCATGGTAGATCCTTCTTCTATCGCAAGTTCGTAGTCTCCAGACATACCCATCGATACTTCTTTAAATGCATCGTCAGTAGCAAAATATTTATTTTTGAGTTGGACAAATATGTTTTTTAAGTTTTGGAATTCTGATCTTACCAATGCTTTATCATCACTAAAACTAGCCATGCCCATGACACCACATATTTTAATATTGGTCAATGGTTTTTCTTCCAATAGATCTAATAAAGCCAATCCTTCTGCCTCTGACAATCCAAATTTTGTATCTTCTTTTGCTATATAAAACTGAAGTAAAACCGAAATAACCCTATTTGCTTTAGCCGCTTCTTTATTAATGATTTCTAATAATTCTAAGCTGTCTACAGAATGTATCATACTGACAAATGGCGCTATGTATTTTACCTTATTTTTCTGGAGATGCCCGATAAGATGCCACTGAATATCTTTGGGAAGTGCTAGATATTTTTCTTCCAATTCTTGTACACGATTCTCCCCAAATACACGCTGACCCTGATCATACATTTGCTGTATAGCTTCAATAGGTTTGGTCTTTGATACAGCTACAAGAGTGACACCTTTTTGTGATGTAAATTGTGATATTTGGTTGTAAGTACTCATTAAAATAGACCATTTATCTCGGCATCTACCATTTCTATCACCACTCCTAGATCTTCGGGATTGTTTTTAAAATCTAATTTATCATTATTGATGACAAGGAGCTTACCTTCTTTATAACTTTCTATCCATGTTTCGTACCTTTCATTTAATTTTTTAAGGTAATCGAGGCTCATATTCCCTTCATAATCCCTTCCTCTTGTATGTATGTGTTGGACTAATTTAGGTATACTAGATTTCAAATATATTAATAAATCAGGTGGTTCTACTTGTGAAGACATGATTCTAAAAAGCTCATAATAATTGTCAAAATCACGTGAAGACATTAGACTCATATCATGTAAATTTGGCGCAAAAATATGCGCATCTTCATAGATAGTTCTATCTTGAATAACTGTGTGCAGACCTTTGCGGATATCTAAAATCTGCTGATATCGACTATTAAGAAAATAAATCTGAAGATTAAATGACCAACGGTGCATGTCTTCATAAAAATCGCTCAAATATGGATTGGTACTTGTGTCTTCGTATTGCACTTCCCATCCATAATGTTTGGAAAGAAGTTCTGTTAAGGTTGTTTTTCCGGCTCCAATATTTCCGGCAATTGCAATATGTTTAAGTTTGGGCATAGATTATCAGCTAAGGTTGAGTACAATTTTATGTCAGTTCAAAATTTAAGGTAGTGTAAATATCAAAAAGAAAGTCTCCTATCAGAAAATAAACACTTATTTATTCTAAAAAATCGTCCAAAAGTACAAATTAGAAATGATTTTTGTAATTTTGACGAGTGAAAAGTCCATATTGTCTAAAAATTTGGGTGTTTACCTTTATCAATTCTTACTTTTACCGTTCTATTAAACAGTTTATTTTCATGGAAATTGATGATCATTTAATTCATAAGCTCGAAACCTTATCTAAACTGAAACTAAGTACTTCAGAAAAAGATAAGTTAAAGGTCGACTTAGAAAACATGGTAGGTATGTTTGGCAAAATTGCAGAAGTAGATACGGATGGAGTCGTACCATTAAGGCATATGACAGATACGATCAATGTATTGAGAGATGACATAGCACAAAACCAATTGAGCCATGAAGAAGCACTTAAAAATGCCCCAAAAGCCATTGGAAGATATTTTGCAGTGCCCAAAGTGATAGAATAAATTTAAAATGCACAAAAGCAATTCGTTATTGATGGCAATAATCATCAAAGTAATTAAATAAAATAAACAGATGAAATGAGCATGAACCATCTTTGTGGCACACAAACCCTTATGATTATTTTCATGCGAATTCCATGTGGCTATTAAAGAACAAATAAAATA
This sequence comes from Saprospiraceae bacterium, assembly GCA_035299145.1. GTDB lineage: Bacteria > Bacteroidota > Bacteroidia > Chitinophagales > Saprospiraceae > OLB9. The sequence continues at coordinate 64,297 of DATGWZ010000007.1, read as the reverse complement.
AACACATGAAAGATGTAATGATAGATGTAGCTCAACTTTCCAAAATGTACAAAATGGGAGATGAGATCATTAATGCGTTAAAATCCATAACCCTATCTATCCATAAAAATGAATATGTTGCATTGATGGGACCTTCGGGGTCAGGTAAATCTACCTTGATGAATATCTTGGGATGTCTAGATAGTCCTACTACCGGTCAGTACGTACTGAATGGTATAGATGTGAGTAGTATGACAGATGGTGAGCTAGCTGAAGTCAGAAACAAACAAATAGGATTTGTCTTCCAAACTTTCAATCTATTGCCTAGACTATCAGCTTTGGATAATGTAGCGCTTCCCCTTGTTTACGCAGGATTATCCAAAACCGAACGAGACGAAAAAGCAAAAGATGCTCTCAATAAAGTAGGTCTAGCAGACAGAATCATGCACAAACCTAATGAATTATCCGGTGGTCAGCGTCAAAGGGTGGCCATAGCTAGGGCATTGGTCAATGATCCTGCCATAATTCTTGCAGACGAACCTACAGGAAATCTAGATACCAAGACTTCTGTAGAGATTATGGGCATCTTCGAAAGAATACATAATAGCGGTAACACGGTCATCTTGGTAACACACGAACCCGACATTGCAGACCATGCCCACAGAATCGTAAAGCTAAGAGATGGACTGATAGAAGCAGATTACCTGAATGACAAAATAATCAAAGTGGATGACCCTGACCACCATTATAAGGTGAAAGGTATTTAAGCGTATTGTTCCTTGTAAAAAAACATTTAATACTCCGATAGTCGCAGTGCCGCTAATGCTGCACAAGTAAAACAACTGCGATGCACTATTTTATGAATCTTTGATTCAATACACACCTTTCTTAAAATTAAAGCACAAAACTATTTGATTCTAGATTTTATGCTTTATTGTATTAGTATTAATGGCAACGAATTATAATACTTGTAAATAATATGATCGCAGTTGCAAACTTGCGCCAGGGCCAGTAGGAGGTCGATTTTACTTGACATTAGTTTGATTTAAATGTGATATGAAAAACGGAGTTATAATTATCATTTTAATTTTTTTTATCTATTAACACTATATTTAATATATTTGTCTTACTTTTGTAGTAGATTACAATGCAATCCATGCAAAATTGCCTGTAACAAAACCTGAACATGATCTCAATAATATCAAAACTCGCCATTGCTGTAACAGTCTCAGCAAAACAATAATATTTTTGATTTAGAACTTATATTGTCCATCATCAAGTGATAACTTGTATGGTATGTGGCATTATATTTGGAGTACACTTAAAGTAATGTTTATGCTTTAAGCGAACATAAAAAAAAGGCCCCTCGAAAAATCGAGAGGCCCTGCTTTCAGACGACAAATGAAGTCAATCGGTCAAAATTAACCTTCATTTTCGTTAGAGATAGGAGGAGACATGTTTTTACGAATGGGTCTTTTCCTGTCTTTCTTTCGGGTACCGCCTACACTTACGTACTCAGCACTATTCATACCAAACTTAACAGAAACGCCACGCATGATGTGATCACTAAAATCACTCAGCTCTTTTTCTGCATCGATCAACATGGCCCGCGCTGCATCGGCTTTCGCCACCGCATTAACGTAAGCATTAAGCTTCGCTTCGGTCATCTCGATTTTGTCCTGGTACGACTGAGCACTCAGCCCGTTACCCAAATCAATAATTGGATCGATATTCATCAATCCTGAAAGTCTGTCTTGTGCTGCGATAATAGCTGCACTCCTTCTTCTGGTTTTCATTACTTGAAAATTTAAAGAAATAAAAAAATAACGTTCCGATACTCATAAGTCAAAAACCGCCGGAACATCTACGATTAGTGATATATCTTTATACATCGCCCTCGCACAGACAAATCTTAAAGCAAAGATACTAAATAATAATTACATATATATAGTTGTAATATAAACTTTTCCACAATAGGTAATGTGGATTTCTTTTTTGGGTATTAATATAAATTTGTTAGAATAAAAAAGTCGAACTATTCATGATTTTATAAGTATTCTTACGAAATATAATTTATTACAATTTACTTTTCCTTAAGAATCATTTTTTTTGGGCTTTTTTGTTTTTTATGTAAATGTCTCACTTTTAACATATTATTGTGAGATTTTACACCTAAATTTATTCCATTTATTGAATATTTCCTCCTTTTATTTTCTTTCCAAAATCCTAATCTCTCCCTGTTGTGATAGGTGTAGTGAAAGAAGCCGTAAATTATTTACATATTAGCGCTAAAGATTTTTTATGTATACAAGGGATTTAAAATATCGACATATTAGAAAGACCTATGAGCCTTGAAGGTTATGTCTTTAATTATTAGTGGCTAGAGATTACTTAAGGCACGAAATTCCTTTTGTTTTACATGAATGAACTTTTTATAGACCATTCCTAGGATTTGTGGATTTTAAATACATGGTTTTGCGATGAAACATTCATTTTGGTGTATGCGTGAGTATAGCCTTTTTCAAATAAGTAAACTTGAAATTCTTCATGTTTATCTTTGTCAGCGTCCAATCTCAGATATATTCTTCTAAAGAAAACCATATTATAAATGAGATTTGAACAAATTATTGTCAAATTATAATCACGAAGTGGATCAAAAACTTTGGTCTTTATTTTTATTTCACAATCATCATCAGGTTTTACAAAGAAAGACATAGAATCTTTCAAATCCCAATTGATTAATTCTTGCCCTGTTTTTGGATTAATTACTTGAAACGAACTTGTGGAATATATTGGGCGCATTGAATGCTTATAGGCGTTATACTCATCTCGTTCCGCATATTCTTGAGCAGCTATTTTTAGAAATTTCTTTATTTCGTCTAAGCTAATATCTATTTTTTTTAAAATGTTTGGAATAGACTTGTTTCTTTTTGTGAAACATTTGTAAAAAATGAAATGTCCAATACTTATTTCTTTACCATCAAAAACTACTCTTCTGTCAAGGAAATCAAGCCCCTTATTTGAATCTGCAATTTCTTCGATTCTAGAATTGTTTTTTCTCCAATTCGAGAAAGAAAGCCGTTTAAGTACTTTAATATCTTCATTCAGATTATCATCTAAAGGTTCAAAAGCAAAAATCAACTCAAACATAGTTTCTATCGCATGAAAGCAAGTTTGTCTCAAATCACTTTTTAATGTCCAATTGATTGATTTCTTCGATTCTTCATCCATGTCACTTCCAAAGAAGTCGTTTGAGTATTTTTCTATATCATCCATCATTCTTTTCAGCATATGAGCTTTGACACAATGATAATCCTTCTGGTATGTCTCAAAGAATGTTTTATAATCGAAAATCATAATAATATATTTTTACAAATATTTAAAGGCTCCAAAATTAATATTAAACCAGAGATTTACTTAAACAACTATCCAACCATTTCATCAAAAGTTTCTCCACCAGTCCAATCTTTGCCTTGTGCTCGAATATATGCTTGCAAACCTCCATCTTCTTTAAAGAAGCTGCCTAAATTATAGTGTTCAAAATTACCTTTATTAAAACACACTTTGGCAACTAAATATGGCTTTAGAGCACCTGGTATATTATTTTTACCAAGAACCCAAAAAGTTTCTTGATCATCAGAGATTTCGAAAACTTCTATAACGTTATTTAAATTTTTATTGGTAGAAAACACTTTTCCCACTGCCAAATTAGAATAGTAATCAATCAAAGGTTGTCCACTTATCATAAATGGGCACAGTGGAAATTCTGTAGGGGTATCCCAATTTTGTAAAGCATGAGGTGTTAATGAAGATGAAAATTTAGGCATAGTATTAATATCTTCATTTGAAATATAATATTCACCCCTTCCCATAATCCATTGCCCAAGTGTCCCACCACTACTACTTTTGTCATTACTTGCCCACATTTGTAAATTTAAAAGAGTGGTTTGTCCCTCTTCATAGCTAACTTGTCCCATCCAACTAATATTTGGCTCTTGAAAGGAATCTTTATAAAGCGATGGATTTTGCAAAAACTCTTCAATACTACATCCACATACCTTTTCAATTCTTTTAATTGTGATAGGATTAAGTAAAATGTTCTCTAGTCTTGTGACCCACCTTAGATTTTCAGGTCTATTATTGCCTCTATTTGTATCTATATGATCAACTACATGTTTTTCAGTTGGTGGATCTCCATGAAAAGCAGTTGCTACAATCCTATGTACGGGATTTGAAAACGCAGCCATATAACCTTGTTTAAGATCTACATTTCCATATGTCCATTGATTGTCTAATGGTCTCTTTCTACCTCCTACTTTTGCAATTCTCATGATGGCTCCATTATCACGAACGTGATATATTTCGTCCTTGTAATTACATACTTTCTGAATTTTAAATACATCAATCATTCTCAAATAAATTAATACTTAAAGATTATCCAAATACTCATATGTCTTTTTTGTAAATTCAAATCTAGTTCCATTATTATTAATTGCCGTCAAGAATTCCTTTTCTAAAAGAGATTTTATGGCACTTTTGTATCCCTGGATCTCCTTATTATTATCACTATTTAAAATTACCTTTGTTCCACTTTGAATAGTTGTGCCGTCCTTTGAACTGATTATTCTGATAACCCCATCATTTTGTCCATTGGCTGATTTCAAAATGTCCATCTTTATAGATGAAAATTCATCTTGAGTTCTTCCTTTAACGATTCCTTTTACAGGCTTTTCACTTTTTAAATTACTAATTACTTCTAAAAGATTTTGGACATTACTTTCAATTGCACTTGAGTTATATGGGGAATAACCAAGATCGTCTTTCACTTCATTAAGAATTTGATACAACCCATCTCTTTCTGAGATAAGGCTAATATGATGATTTTTCAACGGTGCTTTTAAAGGACCAAATAAGCTTCCATCTATAGTGATCAATCTGAATCCCAGGTTCGATCCCCATCTTGCTCCAAGCTCAAACAAGACATAGGTAGATGACAAACTTTCTTCCGTTATGAAGCCAATAAAAACTTTAGAATCGATTATTTCTTTTTTTAGAGTACTATCTACATTGGCGCCACTTGGTAATTTATAACCAGGTACTGATGTGCATCTGATCTTACTTTCATCAATTTTAAATGCCTTGACTATTAGTTCAATAAAATGTTTAACAACCTCTTGATTCGCAGATGAATGGCTTATGAAAATATCTAAAGTAAATTCTTTTTGCTCTTTATTTGTTGACATGATAATATTTTTATTCTCCGTGTTTTCTCTCTTAAAATTTTCAACAAAGTATTTCGCATCTATAGTATAATCCACTATTACTATTTTTCCTTTGCGTAATGAAATTGTTTTCAAATATCCCTCTCTTTGTAATGCTTCTGCTATTTCATATGCGTGATAAATATGTTCATCTAATCCAAGTCCTTGTAGAACTTTTACAGGATCACTTTCCTTATTATGATTTCTAATAACATAATTTAAAAATTTAAAATATAACTCTTCTTTGGGTATCATAATGGTTCAATTTATTTGATATTTCGTGATTAAATAATAAGCATTTAATCTTTACTTGCATACTTTCTAAATGCGCTCACAATTTGGTATATGAGTACAGAGTTTACGATTTTTGAAAAAATGAAAATAAATCCCACAAACCAACTAACATCAGCCGTTGGCATTTTTATGAAACTGTTAAATTCACTAAGCCTTGAAACAGGATTTAGTAAGATAAAATAGGATGGTAAGTACTTTTCAAAAAGAAGTCCCAGAGTATCAAATAAACAGGCTACATGAAAACCACCAAAATCATTGGTGTACAAATTGGTTGTAAATGGGATCCAAATTAATAAATTAATACCAAGCATTACTAGTATCGGGCACACATAATCTAACCCATGCTTACTTATAGCATTAACATACAGTAGGAAATTATCTCTTTTACTTGCACTCTGATAGTTTTCAAATTCTTTTGCTTTATACTCTAACTCAGCAAACTTATTATAACTATTTTTAGCCGCCTGTTTGAGTTGACGGTAAAATTCTTGCTTTCCGCTTATGTCCAATCCTGAATTGTCCAAACTAATAATGTTGGATCCATAAATTTTCATTCCGCCAATAAAAGAATCATTTGAGATTGCTATATTATTACCGGTAATATTTAAAGGTCTAAAAATGACATCATTAAGATCGGAGTTATTAATTACTAATTTTTTGATTTCATGTGAATTGGAAAACTTAACTATATTTTTGTTGTCAAAATCATCAAATTTAATTTCTTTAAATGTACATTCTTTGAATGTTGTTGCTAGTTTTGAATTAAAACCTTTAATTAATAGGTTACTGATATTCAATTTATTAATTTGAAGAATACCATCACTTATCGAAGAAAAGATAATCTTCAAATTAAATTGACCTTTATTATCATCTGTTATCATGTTTAAGCTGTCAGAACAACTAATAATTCCAACTTTTAATACCGTTCTTATTGGAATTGAACCCATATTATTTCCATCATAATTTAAATTGATAAAACTTTCACATTCAAAAATGATATTATCTAGAATTATTTTACTTACGTTCCAGTTAGGGTTTGCTATTAATGGCTTGAATTTAAATTGCTCACCAAATTTAACTCTTTTATAAAAAATAGTGTTAGAATGAATAGATCTTCTAAATAACTTTTCATTACTGGAAAATTCAATATTATTAAATCCTTCTGATAAATGACTAAATCTATTGATTGTGCAATCTTCAATACCCATAAATAAAATACACGATCTTAATATTGTATATATTTTAGATTCGAATTTACAAAAATTAAATTCCTTTATTATTGAGTTGGTAAGTTTAAAAATTTCTAATTCAGAATTTTCGACTTTTGAGTCAAGAAAGGTTTTATTAAAGCTAAATGTATCACAAAATAAAGAATGAATTTCAAATTGTCTTATGTTACATTTAGAAAATTTAATCATACAACAACTTACTAAATTCACAACTGCACTATCTATATTACAATTGATAAAGCTAATAAATATATTCCTTTCAGCACTTCCTAAAGAGTCAAGTTCTAAATTTTCAAATTTATTTTGATCATTCACCTTAATAGATTTCAAATTTGCACATCCAATAACTTTTAAATCGGATATTTGATCACTTTCTAGTATCTCAATATATTCTAGATTTGAGTTGTTTTTTATTACTAATTCTGAACTACCATTTAATTCTAACCATCCTTTTGTAATTGTCCACATGATTAAACTATTAAATTAATTACTTAATATTGTGAATTCTTCTCTTCTTCTCCACCGTAAACAAATCAGCCGTATACTTCTCATACAGCCCAAACAGAAACTCCATCCTATTAGCTTCAGAAGTAAAAGGTTGTGACCGGTAGGCAAGGTCTACAGCCTTATCCAGATCATTATGTGCCTTTACTAAAGCAGGCGGCATTGTGAGTGGATCATAAAGATCAGCTAACGAACTATCTGGAAATTGTGCCCGTACATCCAGCACGATCTGCGCCTTTTCTTCTATAGCCCTTTTATGTTTATCCGTAGGATTCTCAGGCCAAGGGAAGTTGTTATAAACGATATCTTTGGAATATCTAAATCGACTCTCTAATCTGCCACATACAGATTTAAGCCATGACATATGCATTAGTGAGTGTAGAATTCCAAAATGAAACATGTTTGCATTTGGTACAATGTGAACTAAATTAGTTGGAACAGTTTGCTTATCTAAAAAACCCATTGGAATATAACTTCTTCTTTCAGATGAGACGCCTGGTATTACTATGTATGTTTCAGGTAAATTAGTATCTCGAAATAAATAAGGCGACTTCGAAAATTTCTGAGTTGATGGTGCTACACTTTTATTTCGAAACTCTTTTACTTTTTCAATTCTTTCCATGATAGGTTTAATGTCTCGGAAATCATTTGGGGAAATATCATGTAGCCAAAGGCAATATCTCTTGACATTATTAATATATTCAAAAGAACCAATGGTAAGTTTTATAAATCTTTGAGCTGCAGGGTATTTTGCAATTAAATGTTCTTGCTCTTCCTCAGTCAAAAGTAAAAAACCACCATCTAATGGCATATTTCCAAAACTCATTTTTGGTACGTTGCACAAAGGATTATTTCTTTTGTTTATCAAAATATTTGGTGCATCAACTAAATAAGGATTAATATTTTTCGCCTTCACTTCATGGGGCTCGCCTTTTATGTCTTCATATTCATAAATCACTTTATTATTGATGTCATAATTTGCAAACCCTACGATTACACAATATACTGCGGCATTTCCTTTGGCTTCATTTGACCACTTGAAGGTACGATGTGCAAAATGTATTTTGATACCATAGCTCTTAAGCATAAGTCCCCATAAAATACTGGTCTGTTCACCTTGTACGATCGAATTGGTGGAAACAAAACCTACTTTTGTTTTTGCGTTTTGTATACATTTTGCTGCTTTGATATACCAGCCAGTCACATAATCCAACACACCACTTCCTGTAGTGCCAAATTCTTTAACTATTTGATCCCGTTGTTTTTGGGTCATAATTTTAGAACCTATAAATGGCGGATTACCTAGTATGTAATCAAACTTTCGTTCTGGTTTTTGTATTGGTTGACCTGTTTGTACAGAATATGATTTGGCTTGTACATTGACTTGACCATATTGTGGCATGGGTTCATTTGCTATAAAGATATTGGCATGTTCGGCATAAATGTCAATGGTGTTCTTGGGATTTAATAAAGATTGCCATTCTATCTCTAATGCATCACCATGAAATATTCCTGCCCCTTTCTTCAGCGGTAACCTGGCAAAATACTGTCCAAACTCATGACTAATTAGCATATTCATCTGATGATCTATCAGCCACATGGCCACTTCAGCAATACGAGCCGGAAACTCTTCATATTCTATCCCATAAAACTGATCCACATCTATCCAGATAATAGACTCTATACTAGTCACTAGTTGATTTTTGTAAATCTCACGCAATATCTCGAGTTCTAGCATCCGAAGCTCTCTATAGGTGATAACCAAGAAATTGCCACAACCACACGCAGGATCTAAAAATAGTAACTGACTGAGCTTCTGATGGAACTTGGGCAACTCATTCTTTTTAACCTTCAGAGATTCGAATTCTGCTCTCAACTCATCTAGGAATAATGGTTTGATTACCTTGAGTATATTTTTTTCACTCGTATAGTGAGCGCCTAGATTTCTCCTCTCTTTTGGATTCATCACACTCTGAAACATCGACCCAAATATAGCAGGCGATATCTTACTCCAATCTATATAGCAACACTCCAGCAATGCTTTTCGCATCTTACTATCAAAACTTGCCATTGGTAATGTTTCCTCAAATAGTTTCCCATTCACATATGGAAAATCATTCAGTTGCTCATCTAGATTTTTAAATCTTTTATCCTTAGGCGTATTTAATACTTGAAACAATTCTTGAAGCTTTGCAGCTAGGTCACTACCATCTTCATTGGTACGATTTTGTATAAAATCCTGCAATTGTTCTTTTTCAAAGATGGATGTATCCTCTGCAAATAGACAGAACAAAAGACGTACCAGATACACTTCAAGTGGATGACCTTCATATCCTATTTCTTCCAGTCTGTCGTGCAGCTTACCCATCAGTTCTGCTGCTTTGATATTGGCAGGGTCTTGTTCTTTATATACCTTTTTACTGACTCCGATCAAATAGCCAAACAGTCCCACATTTTTGTACAACTCTGGCAACGTAAATTCATAAGTACTCATCTCTTCTGTATCATACAATCGGAAATGATGAAAATCAGATACCAAAATATACTTAGGCAATTCTTCCTGCTTTAGACCATGAGTATAATCTTTTGCTTGTCTGAAAGCTCGATCTAGATCTTTGCCCCTACTTTTCATCTCCACTAGGATATGACCTTTCCATATCATATCTATATATCCATCCCCTTCACCAAGTTTTTTGACCTTATGTTCGAATGTGCCAATCTTCCTTCTAGGTATGCCGAATACATCAAAGAATGCATCCAAAAAAGACTTAGCTTCTGCATCTTCACTTGTAGTATTTTCCCATTCTTTAGAAAATCTTACTGCGCGATCTTTGATTTCATTCCAGTTTAATGCCATATGAATAGATTTGAAAGGTAAAGATAAAAATATAATAATACCATTTTTATTTGTCTATCAAATATTCACTCTTTTTTATCTTAGTCCAAGCAAATCATTATCCATACTTTTAACATTCCAGATTTAATCAAAACGTGAATCGTCGAAGTCTCCACACTTCGATGCTTTATGATTCGGTCTCTAATGGAAATAACGTTCGAAAAGAGATAATCAACGTTCGAAAAGAGATAACGAACGTTCGAAAAGAGATAACGAACGTTCAAAAAGAGATAACGGACGTTCAAAAAGAGATGATCAACGTTCGAAAAGAGATAATCAACGTTCGAAAAGAGATAATCAACGTTCAAAAAGAGATAATCAACGTTCAAAAAGAGATAATCAACGTTCGAAAAGAGATGATGAACGTTCAAAAAGAGATGATGAACGTTCGAAAAGAGATAATCAACGTTCGAAAAGAGATAACGAACGTTCAAAAAGAGATAACGAACGTTCAAAAAGAGATTATGAACGTTCAAAAAGAGATTATGAACGTTCAAAAAGAGATAATCAACGTCCAAAAAGAGATTATGAACGTTCGAAAAGAGATTATGGACGTTCAAAAAGAGATAATGAACGTTCGAAAAGAGATAACGAACGTTCGAAAAGAGATAATGAACGTTCGAAAAGAGATAATGAACGTTCAAAAAGAGATTATGGACGGCTACGCCTTTGCTTTTCCAGTACATCGGACTTTTGATGTTTTACTGAAGCTGGACGCTTCAGCCACATTATATTGCAAACAAGTTTACAAGTCCAAGAGACTAGTCAGATGTTAGGACAAATTGTTATTGAAATAATTATTTTGAAAATATTTTAATGGTTTATTTGTATCGACGAGTACATTTTTGAAGATATATTTTAGTAAATGTAGAAACCTTAGATGAAATGCAAAATGAATATGATACTTTTGTATTGAAAATATATTGACATCTTATGAGAAACGAAAGACAAATTGTCATAATCAAACAAATAATTTTAGTTATCACAGTTAGTGCCGTATCGATACTAACTGTTTTTGGACAGTATTTCAGTAGAGTCTATTATGATGATTTAAGGATAGGGAGTGGTTTCAGCGCATTTTCTATGAATCATAATGAATTTATTTTTACGAAAGGATTGTTTTTCGACTCAAATTCAGATGAGATAGCAAATATTAGTAAACACAACCGAAATGGTGACATTATTAAAGCCACAAACCTTGAAAATAAATGGTTGTTTATTTCAAACTCTGGAACAATAAGAAATGATACTTTTTTTTATAATGCGAGAGATATAAGACTTCAAGATGGTAAATTTCATTGGTATATAGGTATGCTAGACAAAGATGCAAATCTACTTGTAGAATATAAGTACGAAATGCCAATAGCATTTGGGCAGTACCCTAGAGCTTATGATATTGATTTATTAAAGAATAATGAAATGGTCATATGGGGTAATGGCTATGACCCATCAAATGAGAACAGCCAAGAAGACTTAGGTCTAGTATGGCTAAGAGTAAAGCTTGATGGCACCCTAGTATCAGGGCCAAATTATTTTAAACCACCAATAGATGCGTGGGGCATTGTTACCAATGCAAAAACTGATCTGGATGGTAATATGGTATGTGTCTATGAAACTAGGCCAAAAAACAATCAGGGTGGTCACGACGAATTTAGAATCTTGTATAAATTGTATGAAGATGATACTGTAAAAGAGATTGGAAGGATAGATCATAATGGCTTTGACAATGGGAATGCATTTTTAGGAGTTGGTCATGACAGCAGCTATTTAGTACATACAGGCGACGATAGAAGGGGATATCATTTTACACCAAGATTTATTAAACTTGACAGGAGTGGGAGTGTTTTGTGGGATACTACTTTTCAGAATTTCTGGTCGGTGTACAGCGCTTTGGGTGAATATTACAATATTCAAAAGCCTACATTGTCCAGCATCACAATAGCAAAAAACAATGACTTCATTATCTCAGGAAATAACTATGCGGTTGACAGTTTTTACATAAATTCACTAGGTCGAAAAATAGATGCATCATCTTTCTCAAGCTTTATAGTTAGGGTATCTCCTGAAGGGCAAATCATTTGGCGTCGAGCCTTTATATCTCTTAAAGATGATGGCGAAGCTATGGATTTGTATGCCAATAGCATAGATGAAATGGATGACGGTAGCCTTATCATAGGTGGTAGTATACAGTCCAAAACTAGTACTACATATAAAACTTTCCCATGGGTCATGAAAGTAGGCCCCAATGGCTGTTTTGATCCTGAATGTAGCAATGTACCTGACAATAGGTGGTGGTATTTTCCAGAAGAAATACCTACCTCAGCAGCTGACTTGGTCACCTATGAGAAGTTATCTCTGTATCCTAATCCTGGCAGAGACAAAATAAATATCTCACTACCGGATGGTAGCACCTATCCCATCACTTATCAGATCAAGACTATGTCAGGTCAGACAGTAGAGACAGGTGTACAACAAGAGCAGCATTTCAGCCTGGATGCGTCGTATCTTTCAGGTGGTACTTACATCATTTTATGTAAAGACAAGTCAGGCAAGGTATGGTATGGGAAATGGGTGAAGATGTAGGGTAACTCATCAAAGTAACAGACTTAAATGAGCAAGTAGAATGGGTGAGTAAGATCATAAAAATAGAATAAATATTCATGATGAAAAGAAGATATGTCAAAGTATTGATATTATTCGTAATTGGGACTGGCATATGCCAGTCCCAATCTAGATATGACCACAACTACGTCATGGGTTACTGGAGTTATGAGGGATATAAAGATCCTATATTGCAGTTTACGGAAGATGCTGTTGTTCTGAAACATGAACGGCTGGCAAATGCAACTATTATAACAGGTACTACTATGAGCAATAAAGAAGGAAAATTAATATTTTATTCTAATGGATGTAATATTGCTACTAGCGACCACGAGATCATGGAGAATGGATCAGGTCTGAATCCTGGTAGGGTTTCAGATGATAATTGCTTTGATAGTGGTTTGGGTTATACATCAGGGCAACAGTCAATGTTATCTTTACCCCTTCCAACTAGCGAGACAAAATATATCATGTTTCATGATAGGGTCAATATTTATTCTACCCCTGATAGTTTCGGAATTTATCATGATCTGAATTATACGATTATTGATATGTCTTACAACGATGGTAAAGGAAAAGTAATTCAGAAAAATATACAAATATTATCTGATACCATAGTAGGATCAGGTAATATCACAGCGGTAAAACATAGCAATGGCGTTGACTGGTGGGTTATAAAACAAGATTTTCAATTTACTAATAAGTATTATAAAATTTTGGTGACTGCTGACAATGTCTTATTAAATGAAGAACAAAATATAGGTAAAACATGGTTTGATGATGGAGGTAGCCAAGCGTCATTTTCAGCCGATGGCACAAAGTACTTCAGATTTTCAAGATTTGATGGTTTATATATTATGGATTTTGATAGAGCTACTGGTGTTTTTTCAAATTTCAAAGGTTTGGCTACATCTGTGGAAGGGTTATTTGTAGGGGCATGTTTTTCGCCTAATGGGAGATTTATATATTTAGGAAATGGACCATCTCTTTATCAGGTCGATCTTGAAGAAGATACACTTAGTGCAGACCTTGTAGCAGAGTGGGATGGGTTTATAGGGAATAATCTAGGACAACCGACTTATTTTGGAATGATGCAGACTGGTCCTGATTGCCGTATTTATATGCATACGGGTTATTGTCTAGAATATATGCACATCATAATGAAACCTGATGAAAAAGGCATTGCTTGTGATGTCAGACAACGTGCTTTAAAGTTTGATACACCTGTCTGTAACATCCCACATTTTCCTAATTATAGACTTGATACCCCATACGACTATTGTAATCCAGATGTCGTAGTTCTCACAGGTACCAATGACATCATAACTAGTAGCGATAGAAATGCAAAAATGATCATTACTCCAAATCCATCATCAGGTAACTTTTTAATCACAGCACCAGATAAAATCGACAACATATTGGTCACAGATATCAATGGTCGTACTGTAAATACTATAAATAATATATCAGATATGACTTACTCATTTGATGGACAATCTTTAAGCCCTGGGATCTATATCATAAAGGTAACAGGCTTAAATGATCAAGTAGAGTGGGTGAGTAAGATTGTAAAAATAGATTAAATATTTTGTAAATATCACATAGTTGCAAAAAAGTTTGCAAATCCAGTAGGAAAGCTTCTTAAACAGAAAGCTTTGAGTATATTCAGGCAAGATGCTTGTGGATACTGCATCGTAGCACGGATGCTACGACGAACGGTGATGCTTGCAAACAAGTTTGTTAGTCCAATAGGTATTCCATAATTTATGACAATAAAAAAGGAATGTAGCTCTGTCCTCTTTGTAGAAAACAATAATAGACGAAATAAGATGGGCGTAGTCCTGATATCTTGGATATTCACGTTTGCTAAATTTGTTTGGACACTTATGTTTTATAATTCTGAAGCTGGAAGCTTCAGCCACACTCGCTTGCAAACAAGTTTGCAAGTCCAATAGGGAAAGTTGCTTATAAAGAAAGCAGATTAGACGCATAACTTTGACATCCAAAATTGAGATAATACACAATGAATAAAATTACTTTTCCAGCTTTATCGTGTAAGATAAATATTTAAAGGGTTTACAATACCGAATTTTGAATGGCTTAGCTTTATGCCAAACTAATTAATGCATTCAGTGAAAACCAATGATTATTATAAAACTTAGCTATAATTATATAAATCTTTTTGGCTCTGCTCATAGACCTTTGTGCCAGCAATAATTATGTTGTCAATTCAAAATATTCACATGACCAATTCATTGAAGTTTATCAACCAATTTTACGAACTCGAAAAAAAGATAAATACTACATTTGTCAAACTACTTTTTGTTTCTTTCCTTTTCTTTGCTCTTGCAAATCAATCTGCTACTGCACAATCAAATGGCGACTCCTACAAAACAGCTATCGGTATAAAATTCTATCCAACAGGTTTGACAATAAAGACATTTATGAAGCCCAATCTTGCATTCGAAGCTATAGGGTACTTTTGGGAAAAAGGAACAAGAATCACAGGTTTATTTGAATACCATTATAGCCTAGTACCTAGTGGAAGACTGAAGTGGTATATCGGACCAGGTGCCCACGTGGGTTTTTACAAAAACAACTTTTTTGAAGGTGGTACCAGTGTAGGGATCGATGGAGTGCTTGGTTTAGATTATAAATTTCCTGGCATTCCTATTAATGTTTCATTAGATTGGCAACCATCTTATGAATTTGGAAATTACGCTGGTTTCAGTGGCAATTGGGGAGGCGTAGGATTGAGATTAGCATTGTAATAGCACTTACTATATCAACGAGAGAAGCGACAAGCTAGCTCTCACAGTTAAAATAGATTACAAAATTGAATGATTTTGTAATCTATTTTACTTTAACACTTTATCTAAGCTGTCTTTTCACATTGGAATTAACCATCATTTAACTTCGATATTAAAAATTGACATCTTTTTGGGTTATCTTTGCAGCCCTAATCATTTATAACCATGCGAAGTTTTTTAATTTTCACCTTTCTAATTTGGCTTACATTCTCTACATTTGGACAAACCGTAGTAATTAACGAAATAGACTGTGATACACCCGGCATTGATGACAAAGAATTTGTCGAGTTGTTATCTTCTTCTCCCAATTTCCCATTGGATGAATATGTCCTTGTCTTTTTTAATGGATCAGATAATGGTGGTAACACGAGTTATCTTGCACTAGATCTCGACGGATACGCCACTGATATTAACGGCATACTCTTGATAGGTAGCACCACTGTAGTACCTTTTCCACAGTATATTATACCTACCAATGTTATACAAAACGGAGCAGATGCAGTAGCCATTTATCGTGGAAATGCTGAAGACTTTATAGAAGGCACGCTTGCATTTGTAGATGCTACTTTGATAGATGTACTGCTTTATGACACCAATGATGCAGATGCTATTAGTATGATTGAAATTTTTAAAGCATTCAATCCTAATATCCAACAAATCAATGAGGGAAATTCCAATAACACCAACTCTGTACAGCGAAATAATGATGGTACTTACTTCTCTGGTGCGCCTACTCCTAGACGGCTGAATGATGGCTCAGGCATAGTCTTGATCGGTGTCCAATCAATTATTGAAAAAACACATTATAATGAAGGTGATGTTTTAGACATTACTTTTACGACAGAACAAATGGTAGGTGAAGATCTACCCATTTCCTTTACTTTGAATAATGGCAACTTTAACAATGCAGATTACTCAGGAAATACAAATTTGACTATTCTCAAAGGATCAAATACCACCAAAACTACCATTACACTAAAAGATGACAATCTTGACGAAGGTGATGAAATCATGAAATTAAGGCTCTCTAACCTTCCTTCCATTTATCTACCACTCAATAATAATGTCGAGATTAGAATTGTAGATAATGATTTTAGGGTAGCTGATTTTGGCACACCTATCAATCCTACTTATGGAAAAGTAAAAGGAACTTTTGCAGCTGACTATTATGATAGTTTAAATGGACTTTCAGATGAAAACCTAAGAAACGCTCTTCAAAACATCATTGCAAACCCAAATCTTGTCAGAGCCCAGACATACAATGACCTTATAGCACTACTAAGTGAAGCAGATCAAAATCCAGAAAACAGTAATCAAGTATGGCTCGTATATCTAGAAAAAGGTCGGGCAAAATTAGATTTTCAGATATCATCTGACAATGCCAACACATGGAATCGCGAGCACACATGGCCTAGATCTCGCGGTGGCTTTAATAGCATCGAAGCAGATGAGACGATAGATGGACCAAATGTATTTTGGCCCACCAATGCAGATTCTACTCGACATGCAAACTCTGATGCACATGCGATCAGAGCAGTTGACGGACCTGAAAATAGTAGTCGCGGCAATCAATTCTATGGTGAATATAATGGACCAGCAGGTACTTTGGGGAAATTTAAAGGTGATGTCGCACGAGGTATTTTCTATCTCGATGTAAGGTACAATGGTCTAGAAGTAGTCAATGGTTATCCTGAAGGCGAAGTGGGAAAATTTGGCGATCTTGCTATCCTACTTGATTGGCATAGAAATGATCCTGTTGATGACTTTGAAATGAATAGAAACAATGTCGTTTATGCATGGCAAAACAATAGAAATCCATTTATTGACAATCCAGAAATGGTAGAATATTTTTGGGGAGATAAAGTCGGACAGCCTTGGCAAAAAACATCTTCTACATACAATATAAATACGCAACAATATAAAATTTCACCCAACCCAACTCAAAACATCCTTCACATAGCTGGTATCGAGACAATTACGACCGTAGAACTTATAAATGCGAATGGCGTATTGATTTCTAAAAAACAATACTCATCTGATACAAACATTGATTTGAATGATGTACCGAAAGGATTGTATTATATAAAAATGACCAATAGCGAAGGGTCTTTCACCCAAAGTTTTGTAGTGCAATAGTAGGTAATATCTTGCAAATAATTTTAGGTAATAAGAAGGTTCTTACAACTATTGTTTTACATTTGCAATCATTAATATTTTACATACAAATCACTTGATATGATGTTGCGTACATTTTGCATGTTTATCTGTATATGTTTGACGTTATCTGTAACTAGTCAAAACACTTTACAGTCCCCATTACAGTATTTTTCTCATTATGGAAAACAACATACATTCCACCACCAAGTATTGGAATATGTAAAACATATAGATGAAAAAAGTGAGATGGTGATGATGAAAAAATTTGGCGAAACATATCAAGGTCGACCACTTAATCTGATATTTGTGTCAAGTCCAGAAAACATCAAAAACTTAGAAGATATTCGTCTTACAAATCTGTACAATTCAGGAGTGACAACCACCAAACCAAGCAATATTAATGAAAAAGCACTCGTTTGGTGTAGTTTTGGTGTACATGGCAATGAGGCAGGCACGACTGAGACAGTACCCAACTTTATTTATCAATTAATCGCAGGCAAAGATCAAAACACAAAAGATTGGCTCAAAAATGCCGTGGTAATCATTGACCCAAGTCTAAATCCTGATGGTTATGATAGATATGTTCATTTTCTAAAAAGTGTGTCCGGTGTGAATGAAAATCCTAACCTGTCACATAGAGAACACATGGAACCTTGGCCTACGGGTAGGTACAATCATTATATGTTTGACATGAATAGAGACTGGGCTTGGCAGACACAAAAAGAATCAAGAGAAAGAATATCAGCGTACAACCAATGGCTACCACACATCCATGCTGACTTTCATGAGATGGGTGCTAATGCAAATTATTATTTCGCTCCCGCTGCGCAACCATACCACAAATTTATGTCCCCTTTCCAGAAAGATTTCCATGTAGAAATCGGTAAAAATCATGCATCTTACTTCGATAAAAATGGATGGTTGTACTGGACAAGAGAAGTATTTGATCTTTTTTATCCGAGTTATGGTGACACTTATCCGACCTATAGCGGTGCCATCGGCATGACCTACGAACAAGCAGGAAATAGCTCTTCAGGCAGAACAATTCAACTAGAAAATGGAGATACCCTTACCATTCAGGAAAAAATTGACCACAATACTGTTGTAGCACTGTCTACAATAGAAATATCATCAAAAAACGCCGAAAAAATCATCTCCAATTTTAAGAATTACTATGCCGAAAGTATTAAAAATCCTAACGGGAAATATAAAACATATGTGCTAAAATCAAGTCCTGGTATTCAACGATTAGCAACATTATTTGATAGAAGCGGTATTCAATATGGGTATGCTACGCAAAATAGTAAATCCACAGCCTATCATTACCAAACCAAATCTTCTAAAGTATTTGACATTCAGGAAGGAGATATGATCGTACAAGCAAGTCAGCCACGCTCGGTACTACTTCAGGTACTTATGGAAGAAGAGCCTGCACTAAGTGACTCTTTGACTTATGACATAACATCTTGGGCATTGCCTTTTGCGTATGGTATAGATTGTTATGCATACACGACTGCTTTTAAAGTGGATGTATCCAAAACCAAAACAGAGAAAACAGTCACTAGAGAAACAAGCGGAGCAGTTTTCAGCATTCAAATCCCTTGGAATGACCTGACATCTGCAAAAGCACTTTCAGATCTTTACAAAAAAGATTATAAAGTCAGAATGTCTGTCAAAGAATCCATGTATCAAGGAAAAGTCATCCCTAAAGGCACATTGATGGTCAATAAAGGTGATAATAAGTGGAAAAAAGTTTTTGAAACTGAGATTATGACCATTCTATCAAAACATAATATTAGCGACTATGTGCGCCACACAAGCGGATTCTCTGATAAAGGTGGAGATTTAGGTGGTAATTATTTTCAGCTTATAAAAGCACCAAAAGTCCTTACTTTTTCTGGTCGTGGTATTAGTGCCAATTCTTGTGGTGAAATTTGGCATTACTTTGACGAATTGCTTGATTACCAAGTCAGTATTGTAGAGTGGGATAATTTTGAAAGGGCTGATCTATCGACATTTAATACTATCATCTTGCCTGATGGATATTATAGAATTACAGACGAAAGGTTCAAAGCCTTGTCAGAATGGACTAGTAAAGGCGGCAGACTGATCGTAATAGATGGTGCATTGAGAAATTTTTCTGGAAAGGAAGGTTTGACTTTTGAGACATTTGCCACAGAAGATGAAAAAAAAGCAGCTGAAGAAGAAAAGTTAAAACAAGACCTAAAAGATAGATTGAATGATTTCGAAGGTCTAGAACGTAGAAGTATTAGTAAAAGTACTGGCGGCGCTATCATAAAAAATATCGTAGATGACAGCCATCCACTTGGTTACGGATTGGGCAAAAGTTACTACAGTCTTAAGACATCATCTAGTACATATGTCACACAAAAAGGCATGTGGAATGTCATTCACATACCAACCAAATACGATAGTTATGGTTTCCTAGGCAGTGGAATAAAGAAGAAATTAGAAAATGCTGTTTCATTTGCAGTGCAATCACATGGCAATGGGCAAGCGATATATATGGTGGACAATCCGCTATTCAGAAGCTTTTGGGACAAGGGACTTTTACTGTTTTCCAATGCCGTTTTCTTGAATGGTGGTTTACCCGAAAATTATTAATAGCAAATAAATTTTATAGCAAAATGACAAGTTTTATTCCTGTAGCAAGTGACAGTGACTTTACGATATATAATATTCCATTTGGTGTGTTTTCTAAAGGAGATAACCGTAGTATTTGTAGTAGAATAGGCGATACTATCATAGACCTATATGAATGTTCAGAAACAAATATTTTTGATGGATTAAACATACCTAGGTCCATTTTTGCATCAAGATATATGAATGATTTTATCGCTTTGGGAAAGGCGACGACAAATGAAGTAAGAAAAAGATTGCAAGCTGCTTTATGTACGGGTGGATATTTGGATAATGAATCTTTCAGGACATCAGATATATTTTTGCCAGCTGATGAAGTAGAAATGTTACTGCCCATACAAATAGGTGATTATACTGATTTTTACTCTAGCCGCGAACATGCTTATAATGTAGGTGTGATGTTTAGAGATCCTGCCAATGCATTACTGCCCAATTGGTTACATCTACCTGTCGGTTACCACGGAAGAGCTTCATCGATAGTGGCATCAGGTACTCCCATCAAACGACCTAATGGGCAGACCATGCCAGATGGTGCAGAAAAACCGATTTTTGGACCAAGCAAACAGCTAGATTTTGAGTTGGAAATGGGATTTGTTATTGGCAAAGAAACACCAATGGGCGCATCCATCAGCACAGCGGAAGCAGAAGAATATATCTTTGGATTGATGTTATTTAATGATTGGTCGGCACGTGATATCCAGAAATGGGAATATGTACCCTTAGGACCTTTTCTTGCCAAAAACTTCGCTTCTACGGCATCACCTTGGATTGTGACGTTGGAAGCATTGGATAGTTTCCGTACAGGTGGTCCAGATCAAGACCCTGAAGTACTACCCTATCTGACTTACGAAGGAAATAAAAACTATGACATCCATTTGTCCGTAGATATCGTTACAGAAAAAGGAGTCTCCCAAAATGTCTCTAAATCAAATTTTAAATACATGTATTGGAATATGTGTCAGCAACTAGCACATCATACGGTCAATGGTTGTAATGTTCGTGTAGGAGACTTATTAGCATCGGGCACCATTAGTGGCAAATCACCAGACTCTTATGGATCGATGTTGGAAATCGCTTGGAAAGGCACTAAACCTGTTCAAATGCCTGATGGTACGGAACGTAAATTTATCCATGATGGAGATACAGTGGTGATGCGAGGATGGTGCGAAAAAGACGGCGTAAGGATAGGATTTGGGCCTTGTGATGGGAAGGTTATTGGGTGAGTTTTGAGTGATGAGTGATGAGTTATGAGAGATGAGTTATGAGAGATGAGTTATGAGTGATTCTTTAAAAATATCTTTATTGCTTCTGAAAAACAAAAAAGGCTTTGAAATGTACGTTTCAAAGCCTTTTTTATTTTTATATTACTAGTATTACTAGACTAACTCATCCTTGCCAATATTACTAATCTCAGAAGACCCTTTGGGATCAGGTCCATAATCATTATCACCATGAGTTCCTTCAGTACAAAACCAAACTAATAGAAGAATTGAACCAATTAAAGGTATCAATCCTATTAAATAAAACCAACCACTACGATTAGTATCATGGAGACGTCTGACTGCTGCTGCTAATGAAGGGATAAATGTTCCTAATGCTATAATAACAGCTAACAAACTTCCTAAACCACTAATTAAGGTGGATTCCATTGCCAAGCCAACAAACATTATTGCATAAGCTGCCAAAAAAAACAAAAAAAGAAAAAGGACATAATTCCAATATTCTTTTCTTCTAGATCTACCATTAAAGTCGGCATATTTATTTTTTAACACTGATAAAAAAATTTCCATAAAATAAGTTTTGATTTAATTAAATTACAATATCACAGCAAATATATACTACTATATTTTAATAAAAAAATAAATAATAAAATTATATTCTGAAATATCAATGTCTATCAAATCCATAATTGAACTTAACGGATTATATCTTCCGGTATCTGACCGTTTTTTATACCCAAAGGAGAAAAACCGATCAATGAATTTGAAATTTAATAAAAAAAAACCAACCGATAAGAAGACTGCCAAATAAACGTCCGAAGCTTATAAACCTTGGACAACAGACACCTCTAAAAAGTAGCCTTTATCTGTGCCCTACCCACATTGACCAAAGGAGAAATACCAGTTTTCCTACCTTCATAATTGATGGTAAGATCAATGTTTTTTGCCATTCTTTTGGTGTAAATGATATTCCATATATAATTTCGTCCATTCTTTAATCCATCGAGCAAGTCATATTCTATTGGTGAGTTTGCCTTCCCTGAAAACTTAATATTGACATAACTGATTGTGCAATCAAAACTATATTTGCTTGCTTTCCTAAGTGAAAATTCGGATGTAAATTCATTCACAAATGCATTGTCTTTACTTAAAATTTTCTGCTGTTTATCTTCATAATTGTATTTAATATTTATCCTCGTATTTGTACTCGGTCTGATACTTATCTCAGGTTTGACTCTATAAATATCTATGGCAAGATTACGATCTCCAAAGGCTTCTGATTGGTATGATTTTTCTGATTTCTCAAGGATAAAAAACATATCCAACTTATTCCAAAGGTTCCATCTAGACCTTAAAAAATAATCATTCAGTCCTCTATCTTCTCTTCCACTCACTTGGATGATCCTGTTTTGATTATTGCGATTTCCTACTTGGACATCATACTTTACATTGCCACGATTAAAAAATAGTGTATTGGCATTCAATGAATTATAAGCTACTAGAGACGTATCTCCCAAACTAAAATCAACATACGAACTCAAAGGAGAATCTGCACCATCCATTTGTTTTTTAGTAATTCTATAATTGGACAAAGTAGAAAATCTAGATACAAAACGATAAAACTTACTTTTTTTAACACCTTCTTTGTACACTTTAAATTTAGAAGGGTCGATGGTCAAATTTTGGTTCAACTCAATATTGTTTGTCCGTATAAACTCATTATTTGTCAATGTGAGTCTGATGTAATTGGAAAGTGGATTGGTAGGATCATATCTAAAATCTTGAATATTGCTCAGATTTGGATTTTCAGATTCGGTGATCAAAAAATAATCTCCCTGCCCTACTTCCACTTTCTGAAAGATATACTCAATTTTAGGCTCTTGACCTGAGTTTGTATTATAACTTGTAGTAGATTTTATTCCTGAATTTATTGCGGCAAATGTATAATCCATCCTACCAAGTATGGTCTTTTTACTACTATCATTAGGAAGCAAAGATGGGTCTATTACATTGAGATCGCGACCTATAAGACTCCACTGCAAATCAGAATTTTTGGAAGCCAACCACTTACCTGCAATTTCTATTTCTTTAGCATTAGCAGCTTGCTGTAGGCTATTTTGTTTTGCAAAAAAATCGTTCCTTTCTGCATATGAAAACTTCAAAGCAAAGTCCTTTGTAAAATCATTGGTAATAAATAACTTTAGATTGCTAAAAGAGTAGCTCCTTGATTGCAAAGTATCAGAAATATTGCCACGTAATTGATTGGACTCTGCATCATATTCACCACCTATCGACCAGTTACTATTTTTATCAAGTTTGTATTGTGCGACAATATTTGGTCGAATAAATGTTGTGTTTTGATTTAAAGCGGATGACTCCGATGTAAGATAATTTGTAATAGCTTTAAAACTTATTCTTCCTTTATCATATTTGATGGTGCCTTGGTGTTTATTACCATTATAGACGTCTGATTTGCCAAAATGATTGAATCCATAATCAACATTAAAGCCTGACTTATTCCCCAAACTCAAAGTGGTAAATAGTAAGTTTTCATCCCCTTTGGCAGTAAGCTGTCCAATATTCCAATCCCTTGTAAACTCGGGCACTCTGAATGGATTGAGCGCATTAAAATCGCGCTGCACAAATTCATGCTTGACATTAGCTTTTAACTTCCAATTGCCAACACTATCGAGTTTTAGTACATGATTCAATGAAATATGAGACGAAAAACCCACATTATCATCATTATTTATAGTAGATAACCGATTTTTATCCAAATTGGACATAGCAACCTCTGCAAACACATCACTTTCCTGACTAAACTTATAAGATCCATTCAATGTAAAAAGCTGTTTTTGTTCAGGCGGAATCAACTGTACGACAGGCAAATAGCTCCCCATATTGTCACCAACATATCTATATACCCTTGCATTTTTATTTTTGGTATTGTCAATTACGTAATCTCCACGACCCTGACCGACTTCAGAAAAAACTGCAGTATATTGTGCACTATCGACGCTTTCTGTGAATCGCAAAATGATATCTGTCGGATCTAAAGGATTGGGCTCACCAATGTATAAAATCCTTGCACTTTCGAGTTTTTCAGCTTCAGAAAGTACCCTGAGACTTCGGCGAACAGACCTAGTGGGATCGTCACCGCTCAATTGAAGAATATTCAAATCGGTAGAATCCAACTGCACATCTCCTGTCGAATTCTTACTGTCCTGCTCAGAATAAAAGTTGAAATTTACATTCCAATTTCTACCACGATATTCTGTCTCAGTTGCATACAGCGAACGTAAATAAGATATATCTGTATATTCAAAATCAACAATCACCCTTGAGTCTCTTGCTATCACACGCGTAGGCGAAAAAGTAATCTCAGCCCTATTATAATCAATAATATAATCATAATCAAAACCTCGCTTTAGAAGGATACCATTATAAAAAACCTTTTCAGTACCTGCCAAAACTATGATGAATCGCTCTCCATTGTTTCCTTGCAATCTATATGGACCTTGATTTCCTTCAGCGGTGACAAGTGGTTGTCGTGCAAATTTTCCTCTTGAGATTGCAAAGCTACCTTTGGAATATACTTCTGTGCTTTTGGATGTATTTATGGTAGACGATAGGCTGACACCTTTCAGTTTTTTAAAGTAATTCATAAAATAACTGTTTGGTTTTCTCAATTCATAATCTCCTGCTATGATTGAAGTTTTGTCCTTGCTCACTTGGATAAATACCTTATCAAATTCCTGTAATTGTTGAGTATTACCTTGAGCCTGAATAGGTAAATTTTCATCAGAAATGGCAGCTACAACTTTCAAACCATTGCCTAAATCTCCGATCAACTGCATGTCAAAATTAGAATTTAACACCAAACTCTGACTGTTCCCCACGGACAATCCTCTCGAAAAACTACCTTTATAATCCAATCCTTTAGATTCAATCAAGGCATTTTTGTTGTCGTTAGGTCGATATTCGTATCCTGTGATTAATGGTCTTTCTTTAAACTCTAGCGCTGTAGAATCCACGACATAATAGGGTCTATTGATATCAAATGTAAAAGTTCTGTATCTGAAAGTAATCGTCTTATTTAGCAAACTATCGCAAACGTTTTGGTCAAAAACGATAGCATTATTCATTATCCTAAAACTAGTAATCGTATCATTGCCATTGGTAATCAATACGTTATTAGGAATGATTGTTTTTTCATCTAATTTAACAGTACAACTGCTGACCAAAATCTGTTTAATCTTCAAAGGATGATTATTGACTACCTGACCGATGATCTCAGTCGGGAGTACCCAATAAATCGCCCAGAAAATTAATAATCTAAAATGCATATGCTAATATACGTAAAAAATCAACATTGAAGTATATAGATTGATTCTTGAATATATTCTTCATTAAAAAAATGACAAAATATAGCTTTTTGTAGAATGATCAAATAGTTCAAGATTCCACTCCGAAAAGACTCAAAATTTGATAATCAATCACTTTCTACCCTAGATCTTAAAGGAACATATTGATTATAAATTTAGTAGAAAATAGTAATTTTCTTGGCAAATACTTTTCGAAGTAGAGTCACTTTTAATGGTTTTATATCTTTAAAAACAAAGAAAATCGTTCCCTACTTACTCAGATAAGCTTGTACATTGTCTAATATTCTTTTCTCAATATTAGCAACATCAGCTTTTACAAATGTCTGTCCCGTAATAATTTCGTATAATTGAATATATCTATTTGATATTTCCCACACAAACTCATCTGGCATCACAGGCATTTCTTGGCCTTCAAGACCTTGAAAACCATGGGCGATTAACCATTCACGAACAAACTCTTTGGATAGTTGTGGTTGAGCTATGCCTTCTTCTTGTCGTTTTTCATAGCCGTCTGCATGAAAATATCTGGAGCTATCCGGCGTATGTATCTCATCGATCAAAATGATATCATCACCTACCATACCAAATTCATACTTGGTATCTACTAAAATCAAACCGTGCTCTGCAGCCATCTCAGTACCTCGGGCAAAAAGTGCTCTAGTGTAGTTCTCTAAAACATCCCATTCTGCTTGACTGACGATACCTTGACTGATGATTTCAGCCACAGAGATGTCCATGTCGTGACCTTCTGATGCCTTGGTAGTAGGCGTAATAATGGGTGTCGGAAATTTATCATTTTCACGCATTCCTTCAGGCATGGTCACGCCACACAATACTCTTTCACCTGATTTATAAGTGCGCCATGCATGGCCAGACAAATAGCCACGAATGACCATTTCTATTTTGATGGATTCTGCTTTGACACCTATGGATACATTTGGATCAGGGCTTGCTTCCAACCAATTGGGTACAATATCCCTTGTAGCTTGCAGAAAATGAAAAGCTATTTGATTTAAAACTTGGCCTTTATAAGGGATCGACTTTGGGAGTATATGATCGAATGCAGAAATTCTATCTGATGCTACCATCAATAATGAATGTCCTAGATCGTAAACATCCCTGACTTTGCCATGATAAACATTCTGAACACCTGTAAAATCAAAAGAAGTATTACGAATCGTACAGCTATCTACTGTCATATCTACAAAAAATGAAAGTTAAATATTGGTCACAGAGTTTCTATCAAAAAGCACATCTTTTAATTCTTTCAATGCTTTATACTCGTGGGGTAAAACTTTTTTGAATGCTTCTTTTACTGCAAAATAAGCACCTTTTTCACTACCTGGAAGATTTTCTTTTACTATGGCTTTTACGAGTTTTACATCGTGCTTGAGCATGCCACGGATAGATGGGATATCATGCCAATCACCTTCTATTGCTAGCGTTTTAATGGTACGACCTTGCTCGTCTTCTGTTGTATCAAGGTCTATGATGTTCTTCACATTTCCTTTTTCACGTATAGATTCTGACAAACCTTGTGGTATTTGCCAGATGTCTTGATCTTTATCCATCTCATTATTGATCAAGAAAATCTCTAATCCTTTCTCATGAAATCGATAAATAACTACCCTTGCTAAATCTAGTACACTCATAAAATCATATGATTTACAGCCCAAAAATACAAACATTAGACTAAACTAAGTCATAATAGCTTGCATAACTTAAAAAAAATATATTTGTTGCGGTAATTCATTAAAAAACTTACATGGTAACTTTATATTTTAGTCGCCTATAAAACCTTGAACTATTGTAATCAAACCAACAATAATCAAACCATATGTAATAACTTGGCCATCTGATCCCATTGTAACTGCCACTCCAACTAAAAACAGCACTATACCAAATAATAATTTACCGACATTAGGACCACTGTTGCTTGTTACGTTAGGTTGATGACTTGGATTTTGCCCTGGTATACCGTTAATATTGTAAGGCGAATTATTCTGCGGTGATACTTGATTCACAATAGTAATAGATCGTTCGTCCAATACTTCTTTTAATACCTTTTTTAAATTGAAGTGGGAGATGTCATTATTGTTAAAGTCAAAAGTACCAAAAGGGTCGGCACTTATTCGTTCAAACTCTGATCTTAATTCATCATCAGTCTTTGACTTGTACAATTCTCGGATTTTCATTTCGTCGTTAATAGTCATGTTTGTAAGATTTAAAGGTGTTTTTGTTAATATTGTTTTATTTATTATTCGTTAAAAAACTTCTGAAAAGTCCTTTTTCAATATCGAACTTTTCAGAAGTGAGTTATTTTTTATTTCAAAACATTTATTCTTTATCTTCTTGTGCAGAAGGCCAATAAATAGATGCAATTACTGATAGTACTAATACACCACCTATTACCATAAGTGAGTACACGGAATCAATATGGTAGAAAGGAGAAATGATCATTTTTATACCAATAAAAGAAAGTATAAAAGCTAGACCATAAGACAATTTGCTAAATAAATGTATAAAATTATCTAGCAAGAAGAATAAGGCTCTCAATCCTAAAATGGCAAATATATTGGATGTATATAATATAAATGGATCGTTAGAAATAGCAAAAATAGCTGGAATGGAGTCTACAGCAAATAACAAATCGGTAAATTCTATAACTGCTACAACGACTAATAATGGAGTAGCCATTTTCACACCATTTT
Organism: Saprospiraceae bacterium; assembly: GCA_035299145.1. GTDB lineage: Bacteria > Bacteroidota > Bacteroidia > Chitinophagales > Saprospiraceae > OLB9. The sequence goes on along the minus strand of DATGWZ010000007.1, from coordinate 35,589 downwards.
CCATGGTAAAAAACTTATCTCCATGATATTTATCTGTTACATTAAAGAACTTTCTAATTAATTTTGCTCCTCTTGTATCATTATAATCTTCATCATCATCTTCATCTCCTGCTGACCAAGATTTTATACCTGCATAAACTAGGAACAAACCGAAAAGAGTCATGATAATATTGATATTATATTTGAATCCTTCCATGCCTACCATATTTAACAACTTATTTAAGTAAGTTAACTCAATTAAAAAAGCTCCTGAAAATATAAATATAGCTCTTAAAACTAAGGCTCCTATGATACCCCAAAAAAGGACTTTGTGTTTATTCTCATTAGGGACGTCAAAAAATTTGAACACTAAAATAAAAACAAATAAGTTGTCTACGGACAGGGCTTTTTCGACCCAATATGCTGATTGGAATTCAAAAAACTTTGTAGAGCCTGCAAGATTGTACACTAAACCGCTAAATACCATAGCTAAAGAAATCCATACAGTAGACCATATGATAGCTTCTTTGTTGGTAACAGAATGACTTTTTTTATTAAAAACACCTAAGTCAAGGATTAGCATAATTAAAACTGCTACAGCAAAAGTGACAATAAGCCACGGATGTTCAGAAAAAATAGGATGATCGTTCATTTAATTGATTTTAAAATAATTTTTATTGATTTGCTAATGTTACTAAAACTACTCTTCCTCCTTCTTCTTTGGATAAGAGTAACTGTTTGCCGTGTGTAAGTTCGACCATTGCCCCTATGGGAATATCGACATTATCTGTTTTATCTACTAGTGAAGTCAGTTTTTGATTGACTAAGACCCACTTATTATTATGAAATGTAAAATAACCCACAGGCACTTTCTGCTCGTCGGTCAGTTTTTCGTTTCGGGCTATATTTCTATTGACATGCCATTGAAACATATATTGATTATGGTATACCATCAATCTATGATTTTCAGGCTTCCATACAGTTGGTTTAAATTGATAATATAGATCTAAAACTGGCAACGTCCCTTGATGTTTTGTACCGCAAAAAGGACATCTAGGTGTATTGGTATTGTCAAAAACATACCATTTTTGCTCACACGCTGTATTACTACATGGCTGCATAAGATCAGTCGTCTTTAGCAATGCTTGTTCCCAGAGATCTGCTGTAGGTCTTTCTGATGGCTGATGTAATCCCTTGATAAATGCATTATCAAACATTTCTTTCAGATATGGACCCGTGATCGTATAAGGAAGTTTGTCAATATCTGCCCAATACTGATCCCATTTTGATACCTGATTTAACTTGGGGCGATTGGACTTATCAGTTGGATGCTCTATAAAAAGGGCTTTTTCGCCCATACTGAGTAGATCGTCCTTTTCTGTATCTAGATCATGTACTTTCCCACCTTTTAGCGGATGTCTATGCAATAAATACATATAAACCAAACAGGCAAAAGAGTGGAGATCCGTGAGTCGATTAGGCAGTTTTCTATTTGGGTCTGTTTTGCTCAGATGCTTTGTAGCTAGGACTTCTGGCGCAATAAAATCTGCTGTCCCTATGACTTCTGCTGCAAATACGCCAGGCACTACTAGTCCATCTAGATCTATCATACAAGCTGATTTGGTCACAGGATCTACCAAGACATTATTGTAAGAAAGATCGGAGTGTGAAAGTCCCATCTGATGCATCTTTTTTACACCACGGGCTAGATTGACACATATCTGAAAATAACTCAACCAATTGCCAAGTTCTGATGCATCCAAACTTAAAGGAAACTGTTTGTTTCTAAATTTACCTGCCGCAAACCATTTTCCATTTTTTTCTTCGCCTTTTATCAGGTCACTCGAACTGTATCCCTTTGCAAAGAAAAACTTACTGTTGTATATAGGTACGATGATGCCTATTTTGCCATTTTGTTCTATGACATCTGTAGGCCATCTAAATATTTCATTCAAATAATAATCTCCCGCTTCTTTTTCCTGAATTTGCTTCAGGTATTTATCAGTGATTTTTATAAGCCTTTCTTTCTGATTAAAATCTTGTTTATCCCTAAAAATTGCTACCACATATTTTCTATCAGGAGAAAAATATACATCCTTGACACCTCCTTTTTTGGGTTCTCCTTGTACGTATTGGTACGTGGCATTTCCTATGATTGATTTTACGGTAACTATATTTGACATAATCAATTATTTAATAAATGATTGCTAATGTTCTGTCATCATGGTTGCCTGAACTCCAGAAATCTAGCCATGTGGATAATTGTTGTCCAATATTCTCGTTTTCAGGACTGAAGTCTACGATTGTATTCTCTTCATTTGCGCCTTTTAAATCTGCGATAAACTCTTTCCATTTTTCTATACGCTCAAGATTAGCTTCTACAATGAATTTTGGATCGTATATGCCATCTGTCATTAACATTAAGTAAGAAAAATCATCTACCAACTTAAACCTAAATCTACTGACAAACTTATCACTACTGAATATTTCTGGCATTGTTACAAATCTAGTGCCACCTCCAAACTCGCCGACATCTAACCAATTCATCAATTTGATCTCTGTCAGTTCTTTATTCAATAAACCAATAGGACAATCCCCTACTCCAAAGGTGAGCACTGCATAACCAAATTCGTATTTCTTTAGTAAGGTAAAAATCAAAGTTGTATGGTAATCTTTAATGGATCGTTCACATTTTACAGCTTCTTCTTCTATCTTTTTGTGCGCATAATATGCCATTTTGGATAGGTTTTCGTACACAAAAGTACTTATATATTTATTGGTTTCATCTGTAGCATTATGATGATGTTGTGCTAAGACTTGATCAAATTCAACCAACTTTTCACCTTTGAAATATTCTTCTGTATAATCAACTACAGACCTACAAGCAATTTTAGAACCTTGACGTGCTTGGCTTGCGCTACCCGCTCCATCTGCTATACTGATGATACTCCAACCTGTATTCTCAAAATGTTTAAATGCAAAATCATCATCTCTAAATGTACCAGCATTGGCATGTGACCTACCTCTTTTAGACGCTACGACAATATGCCGATCACCTAATTTTTGGTTGTCAAATATCTCATCTGCTTTCCAATATATATCATCTGTATTACTTCCTATATTCTTCCAAAGAGAGCGTGGATTCGGATTTACGATAAAATTAAATACTTTTTCGTTGACTACATAATCCGCTTCGCCTTGTAATCGATAGAGAAATTTAATCTTATGGTCCCCAGAAAAACTTGGTGTTCCTGATATGATTTCATTTTCATTATCATATGCCATACCCAATTCTTCAAGTCCTTCCATAGATGTGAAGACCATTGTATCCCAACCTAATCCAATAATATCTACTTTATGTTGATATGGCTTACCTACAGTTGCATTTGGCAAGGAAACCCATTGATCAGTAATATCTTTTATTTTATTTCTTATCTGATATTTATCCACAAGATTTTTATTAATTTGTATTGCCTTCTCAATTTCTTCTTTAAAATCTTCTACAAATATATTGAGTATAGATTCTTTTGATTCCGTCACTTCTATATTGTGGGACGAAAGTAATGCTTTTAGATAAGAATGAAGCATATTTTAGCCTTGTGTCCTATTTACATCAAATCCACCACCATCACTCATGCCATACTGACCACTATTGCCACACCAAGGACAAGTACTGATTTTTTCATCTCCAATACAATGTATATTCCCACATACGCACATAGCAAAGGCAAACTGATTGCCACAACATGGACATGTAGGAGCACCCATTAATTCAGAGGTATTTATTTTTTTTGTAAATGTATTTTCTCCACTCAACTCATAATAAGTGTTATCTACCTGAAATGCTCCAACCAACCTAAATTGTCTCGTCGTAAATCCTTCCATCATAGACGGACTCAGCATTGATCTATATTTCATGAGATACGGACGTTTGCTGTTTTGACATTTGGCCGATAGAACTACGAAATTATTGTCTACATAATTTCGCTTAGGTGGCAACTTGGATAGGTCTATTTTTGCAATAGTATCCGTGTCCAATTTTGTAAGATCAAAATCATTTGACTTTTTGTCAATGCTCTCACTAGTACTCTTGATAGAAGAAGTGATCCATTTAAAAAATTCTTTGTAGGAAGCTGCTGTTGTATTTTTGAACATTAAAACATTTTCCGTGAGTTCTCCCAATAACTTAGCATCCGCGTCTTCGCCAAAAGAGATCGCTACTAGATTGGATGAGTTTTGCCAGTTTTGCTTCCATTCCTTGATAGCCATAGTGGTGTCATCAGTCGGTACGCCATCGGTAAATAAAAATATCAATGGCTTCCAATCACCTTTTTGCTCCATGGTCGTCTTTTTGATATTTCTGCGAAGTTCAAACATCAAATGACCTAATCCATTAGACAAGGACGTACCACTTCCAATGGGAAATCTAGGTGGATAAAAACTCACAATTTCTTGTAATGGGACAAGCGTTTTGGCAGCACCAGCAAAAACAATGATAGATAACCACACTGTTTCTAAGGCGTGTGGGTCCATTTTTAGTTCTTTTATGATCGTGGCAATACCTTCTTCTACCTGTTGAATTTGCTCTCCAACCATAGATTCAGATATATCGATCAAAAAATAAATGGGTAATCGTCTCATGTTTTTTAATTTTTTAGATAATATAATTGATTAATAAAAGAATTATTAAAACAAATATCTGAGTCATATCCACTGCAAGACCGACTCCTACTTGGAAAGGTTTAACTTTAGTTTTGATTAACACAAATATTGGTAGAAATATCTTTTCAAAAAACTCAAAATATCCTTTGAATGGGTGTATAAGTTTATCTTTATGTGGAACCAATTTTCCATAGAGAAACAAACCAATTATCAATATATTGATAAATATTTTTAATATAAAAAACAACATACTTATTTTAAATTACGATGGTTATTTCACTTGGTGGTGGAGGAAGCGCTACAGTCTCACCTGTTCCTTGACTTTTATTTCCTTGTTCAATGGTCTCTGATACCCACTTAAAAAATGTTTTTAAAGTAGCACTATCTGCTGAGTCTAAATGTACTACATTGTCTGTCAATTCTTTGAGTAAGCTATCATCTGCTAAATTCCCAGCAGCACACGCAATAATGGATCCGAAATTTACAGCTTTTATCTTTGGTATCATCGCTCTATATAGCATGATATCCGATGGTTTGCCGTCAGTAAACAAAAACAATAAAGGTTTCCAATCTCCCTTCTGATTTGCAGTACTGAGGATAATCTCAGATTTGGCTTTTTTGTGAAGCATTTCTAAAGCTAATCCAGTATGCGTAGGTCCACTCTGTGGGCATGTTATAGATGGTAACTGAAAAGAAGCCAATTCAGTAAGTGGAACAATCTCTCGTACTTCTCTATCAAAGGTAATGATTGATATCCATAATGAATCTAGTGCTTGAGCATCCGTTCGTAACGTATTGATCATACCACTCAATGCATTATTTAATGCTTCTATAGGTTCACCATACATTGAACCTGATGTATCTAGCAAAAAATATACGGGAAGTCTTCTCATACTACAATATTAATTTCTGAAGGTGGTGGTGGCAATTCACTTAGACTACCTATTTCTTTGCCACTATCTTCTATTTTTGTAGATGTAACTCCTATAGATGCAGTCACCCAAGTAAAAAACTTAGAAATGCTACTGCTATCCGCTGTATCAAGACTGACGACATTCTCTGTGATTTGCTTGAGTATGCTTGTATCTACACCACTACCTGCAGCACAAGCTACGGTAAAGGCGGTTTTTTTGCTACTAAATGCATTTAATCCTTGCCTCCAATCATCAGTAGGTATACCGTCCGTCATGATAAATACCAATGGCTTCCAGTCTCCTTTTCGTTCCATCGTTGTATTCATCACTTCATTATCAATTCGTTCTGCTACCAATGATAAAGCAGCACCTAGCGCTGTTGTTCCTGAAGCTCGCAGGTCTACCATCTGAAAAGTAGCAAGATCTGTCAATGGAATAATTTGCTGAGCTGTGCTATCAAAAGTTATAACACTTAAGTATGCTGTTTCGATCGCTTGTGGGTTTTGTCTCAACGTACTGATCATGATCTGCACACCATTTTTTACGGCTTCTATAGGTTCGCCGCTCATGGAGCCTGATGTGTCGAGAAGTAAATAAACCGGTAATCTACGCATGTTTAAAATTTAAATTATCTGATATTATAATTACTGGTTCCTGAAGATGAATTACCTTGACCAGGAACATTGTAACCCGAATTATTTGATTGTCCACTATTGGGTACGTTATAACCACTTTGCTGTCCTGCGGATGGATTAGGGACATTATATCCTCCAGCATTTGCATTAGCAGCATTACCCAAAGTATTTAAAACATCTTGTGTAACATCTTTACCGCCTGATAGGTTTCTATATAAAGCACCAATAGTATAAATAGGTCCCCAAGGAAATCCCCACCAACCTAAAAACAAGGACATCATTATATATGAAAACGAATGTTTAAAAGTACCCTCACCAGCCCGAACAAAGTAGATGTCTGAGCTTCTATTGAATGTCATGATTACAATCGAAATAGCATATGGAAAAACCCTAAAAGTGGCACCTCTCCTTATTTCGCTTTCTATCTGACTTCCTGTCAGTCCTTGGATATTTTTAATTGCGGCCATGTTTGCGTCTTTTTTTAATAATTCAAAAAAACTAGATACTGCCAATAAATTCATAAAGTTCCTTTTTGAACTGTATATGAATACTAACTGAATCTAGTTTTTTCTTATTGGAAAAATATTCTTTCTTCACACCTAATTAAAGGTATGACTTCACTATACGATGAATAGTCTGACCTAAAAACACATCGTCTGTAGGGTCGCCGATCGCATTAAATTTCCATTCTCCATCCTTTTTGTACAACTTGCCCAAAATCATAGATCTTTTACCAGCAAACTGTGGTTCTGCTGCTATATTATATGATGCAAAAACTTCTTTTACAGATGTAGGTGTACCTTCATACATTCTTATTTTTGCATATGGTATCTCCGCAAAATCTTCTTTTCCAGCGTTATTTATAAAGAAATATATCTGTGTTATATTTGGATTTAACTGTGCTAGATTGACTGTAATAATCTCATTATCAAGACCATCATCTCCACCACTATCTCCTGCAAGATCATCACCTGAGTGTCTCAATGCATTGTCTGCAGACACCAATTTACCTTTTGGAAGGCCAAATTGCTGTAGAACAGAAGGGTTGTAAAGATGGGAATATAAGTGATCTGCTAGTTGGTTTTGATTATCAATCAGGATACAACTTAGATCCAAATCTACTTTTTCTGTACTTTTGGACAAACCAAAAAATGCTTTCTTTTCTATGCCGCCCCAGTTGACCCCAACACAAAAATTAGTTAGTGTCGCTCCAGTGCTTTTCCTAAGGTCTATTCGCTGACCTTTCTGTAAATTAATTGCCATGAGTTCTGTTTTATAAGTGATTTAATTAATTATATTTATTTAAGTAATCTTCTAATCCTCCCTTCATACCTGAACCTACTGCCTCAAACTTCCAATTACCATCCTTTTTATAGATTCTACCAAATTCAATGGCTGTTTCTATCGAGAAGTCTTCTTCCAAATCATATTTTAATATCTCAGTTTTCGTACTAGAATCAAAAACTCTTATAAATGAATTTCTGACTTGACCGAAATTCTGTCTGCGTGCTTCTGCATCATGTATGGTCACAACGAAACATATTTCTGCAACGTCACCCGATATTTTCGAAAGATCTACATTAATTTGTTCATCATCTCCATCTCCATCTCCTGTAAGGTTGTCACCTGTGTGCTCTACTGCTCCATCAGGACTTTTCAGATTATTATAGAAAATAAAGTGACCGTCAGAAACCAGTTTTTTGTTTTCACCTAATACAAATACTGAAGCATCCAAGTCAAAACCAGTTCCTGTAGATGTTGCATTCGTATCCCATCCTAAACCAATAGTAAATTTGGGTGCGTTGATAGATTCTCTTTGTCCTTTCTGTAAGTTGATTGCCATGATAATTATATTTTAAAATTTAAATGAACTCTTGTTTTATTTATAAATAATTTTCTCGTCGACTAATGCTTAAAACTACTTGTCTCTGTAATGTCAGCATCGACTTTTAACGTTAAATACTTTTCTATGGTGGCCAAATTTGTCTTGTATGCATCTATCAAGTGATAACCATTACCAATAGAAAGATGGTACAAATTGTAAATAAAATCAAAACTTTGTGATTGTAAAAAAACATTAAATGCATTGCTGTCTGCATGTAGTATAAACTTTACTATCCGAGTATTGAATGCAAATTTAGGATTATTTATGATATCTAATAGATCAAATATTGATTTAACTTTATAGTAATTTAAGAAGTTTTCAATATTTGGGTGAACTTTACTATTGACTAATTCTGCGAAGTATAAAAAATAGTGATCATTCTTAAGTCCATATTTCTCTACCATTCTAGATATCATGCGCTCGTGGCTTCCCGTTATCTTAATGTCATCGATAAAAATCACTAGTTTACCCTCCAGAAATGTTCTGTCTATATGAAAATCATCATTACCTATCAATGCCAATCTTGCGGCTGCATCCAAGGCTCCATAGTCTTCCTTATATGTAGTCGTACGATGAATTTTTGTCTGCTGTATAACGGGAAAGTTCTTTGATGCCAACCATTTATTTAATTCAAAGATGAAATATTTTGTCATCTCATTTGTAGCAGTAGGTATAAAAGCGTATGGACTAGACAAGACGACAATTTGGGTTGCTACTTCTTCTTTTTCCAGATGATTTGCAATAAACCCTTTGGCTAATGCGACACCAAATTGCTCTGCAATTTGACCATCTCCATATTTAAATCGGCTATAATCTGATGGTTTAAATGTAAACTTATCAGGATTTTCGATTTTATGTAATGAATATGATTTCTGTATCAATTTACTAAATTTGTTATGAATTGTTGATTACTATTGATTAAAAAGGAATTAATTCCTGCCGCCTTGGCACCTAAATAATCTGCTACATGATTGTCTCCTACGTGGATAATATCACTAAGCTGTATATCTTCTGCTGATCTTAAATCCTGAATTTTTTTAATGAGATGTTCAAACAATTTGATATTCGGTTTTGACATACCTACTTCGTCGGAATAAATTTGAAAATCAAAATATTGACCTATTTCCAACATATCAAGCAATTCTCTCAACAACCTACCTTCAATAAATGCCGTATTGCTAAGGATATTTAAGCTTGTATGATCGTAAGATGCTAATAATTCTATGGTGCCTTTTGTTTCATTATTGTATAAAACTGGTAAATATTTAAAAAACAAAATATCCATTTCATTTTTTAAAGCAGTCAAATCCACTTTTTCTATCACCTCTTTCGAGTCATTAATCTGATACACAACCATCAGATACATCTCATCAGAACTTATATTTTTGCCTGTTTGCTCATTTATTACATTGCACATATCATCGACCTGTCTAAAGATAGATTTCACTTCATCAAGAGATTTATTTTTCCAATTTAAGTTCTTAAAAAAATAAATAGCTCTTTCTTCTTTAAAAATGGGATTTGACTTTATTAGTGTGAGCCAAAGATCAAATGAATAATGCTTAAACTGAACCATAATAGCTTAATTTGGATGAAATATTTAACAATCCATCCACCAAACTACTACATCTCCTCATAAAAAAACAAGTGTTCATTGCAAATTCCATATTACCATATGATTTCACTATTTTATGATTTGACCTGTATAATATTTTGCAAGGAAAAAAGCTAAGTCTTCTTTATAACCGATTCCAGATGCTTCAAACTTCCATTTCCCGTCTCTTTTGTATAGTCTACCAAATTCCACAGCTGTTTCAATAGAAAAATCTTCGCCTAGCTCATATTTTGCCACTTCTTGCCCATTAGAATCGTCCACAATTCTGATGTAAGAATCCCTTACTTGTCCGAAGTTTTGTTTTCTGACAATTGCATCATGTATTGTTACTACGAATAATATTTCATTGATAGCCGGATTGACTTTAGATAAATCTACTTCTATGGTTTCGTCATCACCATCTGCACTATTGCCTCCTGTAGGATCATCTCCGGTATGATGTAATGCTCCATCTGGAGAATCAGTATTACCATAAAACACAAAATATTCTTCTGCAGGGATAGCCCTATTTCCATCGATCATAAACGCAGATGCATCCAAATCAAAATCATGACCAGTACCTTCATTAGGTACCCAACCTAAGCCTACACTAAGCTTTGAGAGACCTATATCTATTTTTTGTCCTTTCTGTAAGTTAATTGCCATTTTACTCAATTCTTGTTTTAGTTAATGCAAATATATTTGTAAATATTAATTTCACATCATAAAGTCTTGTTATTTTTTTATGATATTCTATCTATTTCACATAATCATCAAGTAAAAATATCAACAAATTCCCTATTAAATTTTTATTTAATGCCAAAAACTTAGCAAGATCATCTATTCAAAGTCAAATACTATCCAAATCAGAATATTATTCTAAAAGTAATTAATGGAAGAAACTTAACAAATTATTGTTTTGGTAGATAAGCTTCTTCTACCAAATTGACTAAAGTGAGACATAAAAACAAGTTTCGTTCGTCACGATTCATATTTCTGAAAAGGCTGTATGCTCTCGGTGATGTTTTATTTAAAAATCTAGGGTTTACGATATAACCGTAATCCTTTTCATTGATATATACTGTATGAGTAGGCAATTCGTCTCCACCATCTATTCGTGCTAGCAATTGGTTTTTTGCATTTAGAAGTTGGCCATTTTTTGTTAATACACCTACTTCAAAATCATTAATGTATACATGGGTTTTATTGTCTTTATCAAGATAAATAAACTCCAAATCTGATGTGGAAATAAGTATTAATCTTTGGTCAGCACTGTACGTTTTTATTGCATATGCTATTAATGGTTCGTAGAAAATGGTAGAAAATATCCCTTTTAATATTTTTTGGAATCCTCTTTTTTTAGATGTATTTGTCTGACGGAGTGATAGTATTTCCATTTCTTCATCAGTAAATGGCACCAATTCTTTCTTCAAATCAGCTATTTCAGATCTCATCATAGTGATGTCTCTGAGCATTTGATTTCTTGACAATGTCAATTTAAATAAAAACTGTAAAGCCTCTCGTATCATACAAAAAGGCAAATATGTAACAATAACAGAAATAAACTATAAAACAAAACCTATTTTTTATAATAATATTCAAAATTCAAGTCAAAAAGCTACTACTTCTTTCCTTTTAGTCAATTTTTACACTTCATATTCTTACCCTAAAAAAGAACGCATGGAATTTTTATTCAAAGATTTACGCATTCTCCTAATCGCCCTTTCTTTTATTTGTCGTACTCTTTCTCTTGTCAACCCATAAAGATCACCTATCTCTTCTAGTGTCAAAGGTTTATTATTATCTAGACCATAATAAGCTGTGACGACTTGGATTTCACGTGGAGATAGTATTTCTAGACCATCTACAACTTCTTTTCTGACGGACTCTTCCATGAGTTTTAAGTCTGGACTATCTTCTTCACCTAATGTCATCATATCGACCATGGTCATAGAGCCTTCATCATCAGTAAGGGGAGCATCTACAGAAATATGGCGATTTGCTCCTCTGATCATATTAGCAATATCTTTTGGATTCACACCTAATATTTCAGCAAGTTCTTCATTAGTAGGTTCGCGTTCATTTTTCTGTACAAATGCCACATAAGCATCATTCACTTTATTGTAAGCGGTCATTTTATTGAGTGGTAATCTTACCATCCTAGAATATTCTACAATAGCTTGTAAAATAGACTGTCTGATCCACCATACTGCATAAGAAATAAATTTAAACCCTTTTGACTCATCAAATCTTTTGGCAGCTTTCATCAGGCCCACATTACCTTCATTGATAAGATCTGATAATGAGAGTCCTTGATTTTGGTATTGTTTTGCAACCGATACAACGAATCTAAGGTTAGCTTTGGTCAGTTTTTCCAAGGCGATTTCATCACCTGCTTTTATTCTTTTGGCAAGATCAGATTCTTCTTCTAGTGTTAATAGATCAATTCGCCCTATGTCACCAAGGTACTTGTCCAAAGCAAGACTTTCTCTTGATGTAATATTATTAGAAATTTTTAATTGTCGCATATTGGTTGGATCTTAATTATTTAGTTAAGGCAATATGCTTAGAAAACGAAGAAAATTCAAAATCACTTTTTAAAAGTTATATTTTGACTTCTTATTAACATAATTGATGCCCTTATGTACTATGACAAAAATTAATTAAAAAAAGTTCAACCTTGAAGTCTTTTTTGACTTTATTATGATTTTTATAACTTTCTTAATGTATTTGGGTGATGTATTATAGTGTAAAAGGTGTAGGCTAAAATAAAAAAAGCATCCCGAAGGTGATTAAAGTGTCTGCTTGCTTTAACGGGTGTTCGGTGCGTATGGGGCAAAAAAGAACTGCTCGTATTTGTCAACGGGATGCGTAGTCGTTGGATTAGTGTTGATAAAGCCTTAAAATTTAATTCAAAACTTATAGAAAATTAACCTAAAAAGACCTTTTTCGAATCGGAGGGCAAAAATAGCACAAAAAATTAATAATTTAAATCTTTTAAAATTTATTTTGTTAAATGCCACTTTTTTAAAGGTAAAATTAGTCATGTAGGTGACAAAACTAACTTTTCACACCTATTTCAATCTATCAACCTATTCTAACTGATGTCATACTCAATGAACCAGCAAGCATTTTGTCATTAAACAGACTTAACTCATCTTTTTTACTTTTAAGACCCAAAGTATATATCAAAGGTAGGTAATGTTCTGGTGTAGGAATAGCCAATTGAAACGCCTTACCTTGTTTATCATATTCTACAATAGACTTAAAATTACCGTCGCCTAACCAATTATTAATTTTAGTCCTAACCTCAATCGCCCAGTCAAAACCATAATTATCTTTATTTAAGTTTGCGAAATCAGCCAAACCCAGATTATGGACTATATTACCTGATCCAATAATCATAATTCCCTTATCCCTCAATTCATTCAGTTTTGCGGCAAGTTCAAAATGGTATGTTGTTGATTTAGTATAATCAATGCTCATTTGTATCACGGGAACATCTGCATTCGGATATAAATGTTTTATGACCGTCCAAGCACCATGATCTAATCCCCACTTTTCATCAAGTTCAACTTCCAATGGCTTCAGGATATCGGCCGTTTCTTTTGCTAAAGTCGGGCTACCTTTGGCAGGATATTGAACATCAAATAATGCTTGTGGAAAACCACCAAAATCATGTATTGTTCGTGGCATTTCCATAGCTGTGACCTTTGTACCACGAGTGTACCAATGTGCTGATATACAAAGTATTGCCTTAGGTTTCGGAAGTTTTACTGCTACATTTCGAAAGCCTTTAACAAATTCATTTTCTTCTATGGCATTCATAGGACTGCCATGACCCAAAAACAAAACTGGCATTCTTTCAGAAGAAGGCAATGCATCTGAAAGTTGTTGCAAATGTGATAAACTTCCCATACTAACTGCTAAAGTGGAAACTCCCAAAATTTTTACAAATGTTTTTCGTTGCATCAGAATAAAAAATGCTTGTTAATAAAAGGAATATAACAAATCAACCAAATAAATAGTTGTTGCAACAAATGATTTGATAATGAGATACCTTTACCTAAATATCTCGATAAATTAAATTTTCATATCTTTGCCGATTCAAGCAGCAATCATTGTATACCAACTTTTATTTTAGAATCATAAGTTTAATCCTTATTGTCATTTCGGCGATTTTGGTTAGCAATCTGATTTTATTGGGTATAGCTTCGATATTTAACGTAACAATTGAGTCTGAAAACGACCTAATGGCGCTTTTAAAAGACGAAAATAATATCGGGTATGTTAAATCTTATGTTGCGATCAATCATATTTTGATATTTATCATCAGCCCTTTGATATTTCTAATGATATTCTATAGAAATCGTGTCATTTCCTATCTTTCATTACGCCATTTTCACCCATCTTTATTACTTTTGTTTCCTTTGGCGTTATTCAGTTTGTATCCTTTGATGGGATTTTTATCTTTCTATGTAGAGCAAATCGAATTACCTGACTTTCTTGACAATATGGACAAAAGCTCTATGGAATCACTAGGAGAACTGTTAAATATGACTTCCGTTCAAGATCTACTCATTAATATAGTCATCATTGGTATCATTCCTGGTATAGGAGAAGAGTTACTTTTCAGAGGAGTCATTCAAAAAGAATTGAGTAAAAAACTTACAAATCCTCATGTTGCAATATTTATTACAGCATTTTTATTTAGCGCTTTTCATTTTCAAGTAGCTGGATTTATACCTAAGCTAATGATAGGACTTGTGCTTGGTTATGCTTACTTTTTGTCGGGAAGTCTTATACTTCCTATGATTATCCACTCATTAAATAATATATTTTTGACTACAAGTTTATTTGCAGCAGGTGGAAAAATACAAACGCAAGATATTCAATCAGAAAATGTACCTATCGCCGCAGTGCTTTTTTCATTGATATTATTTGCAACTCTAACGTATCTGATACTTTCTATCACAAAACCTAATTTACAACAATATGAATAAAAATCAGGTATTAAGACAAAGAACAATGACAGCTATTGTGTTTGGTGCCATTGTATTGACACTACTGTTATCAGGTAAGCTTGGTGCTATTATTTTATTTGTAACTATAGCTATTGCATGTTCATATGAGTATGTCAGAATGGTATTTTTCAAAAACAACAATAGACTTTTGATTTCTGTGTCACTCACATTTGTGGCGATAGCATTAATATCATCTTTTCATCCTGAGAGTTCTTTATTTTATGGCTTGGTCATATTTAGTTGTGTTGCTATGATAGCAGGTATAGTTCATTTATTCATACCGTTCATTAACCATAAAAAAACATTTTGGTTAGTAAGTATTTGTTATTTTGGATTGCCTTTAGGTTTGATTATATCATACGTTTATCATACAGATATTTACCCTAAATACCTTACTATCATTTTGATATCTATGATATGGGTGAGTGACACTTTTGCATATCTATTTGGATCAAGGATAGGTAGAACTAAACTTTTGGAGCGTATTTCTCCTAAAAAAACGTGGGAAGGGTTTATTGGAGGTGGTGTCGGCACTTATATTTTGGGCTACATATTCTCAAGATACTTTGACCAATTACCGCTTATGTTTTGGATGCTGACAGCAACTGTTGTATGGATAATCGGTACGTTCGGAGACTTGGTAGAGTCTTCTATTAAAAGAAAATATGATGTAAAAGACTCTGGAAAGCTACTGCCAGGTCATGGTGGAATTTTCGATAGATTCGATAGTTTTATATATATTCTACCATTTATATTATTTTTGCTGCTCGAATTCAAATTTTAATCAAAAATCAACATAGAATCATAACCAACGTAATATCATGACAATACATAAAGAAGGATATCCTACGCTACTAATAGGTCTTGTAGTATTAAGCATTATAAACATCTCCATCTATTATTTTTTAGGTTCATTTTCCACCATATTTTTAATATTGAGTGTTAGTTTTTATCTATTTCTGGTATCATTTTTCCGAAAACCGAATAGAGATGTTGTTAGTGTTGATAACAATATTCTCCTATCTCCATGTGATGGAAAAGTAGTCGTAATAGAAAAAGTATATGAGCCAGAATTTTTACAGAGTGAGTGTATGCAAGTATCTATCTTTATGTCACCACTCAATGTACATATCAATTGGTTTCCAACGGATGCACTAGTGACTTATTCAAAATATCACCCAGGTAAATATCTTGCTGCTTGGAATCCTAAAGCTTCTACAGAAAACGAGAGAACTACAGTTTGTTATGATATTTATGGAAAACAAGTTTTGCTTCGTCAGGTAGCAGGAGCATTGGCAAGACGTATAGTTTGTTATGCAACCGCAGGTAAATCCTACGGACAAGGAGACGAGATGGGATTTATTAAATTTGGCTCTCGAGTAGATTTATACCTACCTTTAGACACAGATATCCAGGTAAAAATGGGCGATGTAGTACAAGGCAACAGGTCATCAATAGGTAAACTAAAATCCTAAACCCATCATATTTGAAGTTATTATTGGGTCACTTTAAGGAATATATATTCTAAAGAAGCACTCAAACCACTCCAAAGACTTGAACATGCTATACATCCATTTGTGGAATTACTCATTTTTGCATTTAGCAATGTATGTCACCTTTTCTGGCGATAAATTAGATCAAATATGCAAACAAAGTAGCTAGTAAGAATTGATTTCACATCACTAATATTATAACTACGACAAATAAAAAAGCCAACAAATGACCGTTAAATCATCTGTTGGCTCTCATTATTCAAAAATTTAATTTCTTTTATTGTTTCACTACTTTTCTTGTGACATTTTTGCCACCAATATGCATTTGGAAGTAATAAATCCCTGAAGGTAACTGGCTAAAATCAATGTATGATTTTTCATTTCCTCTCACGGTTCCAGTCAAAACTGTAGTACCATTTGCATTCAGAACTTGGTATGTCTGTGGTGTATCATCACTAGATATATAAGATAAGGTAGCCAACATTGATACCGGATTCGGGTGGATTTCGAAGGAAGCTTCATGTGCATTTCTGAGTGACACGACGCCTAGTTGAGATGATTTGCCATCAAGGTCGTATTGAACAAGTTTTACATAACTGACACCATCAAATGGATTCTCACACTCTACATAATAATTATGAGTTTGGTTATGGTTGCCAATGGAGAATGATCTTGCTGCTGACTTATAATCTCTCCCATCTTTTGAAATCAATACTTCAAAATAATGATTATTGACTTCACTTGAAGTCGTCCAACTCACTCCACATACAAGGTCACCGACCCAAGTTGCTTTAAGATTGGTCAATTTAACTGGAAGTGGAGAGAATAATTTTTCTACAAAGTCTTGATTTAAAGCATTAAAATTACTCGAAGTCAAGTCGACATTAATAATGTTATCATTTGCTCCATCGATATCTCTTACATTCTCATAACCCTCAGGATTATCTTGCGAAATCACGTATCTTCCTAATGGTAAAAAAGGAAAACTATACGTCCCGTCAAGACCTGTGATGACCTCCATCAAATCTCCTGATTTATTGTAAACTGGCTTACCGTCACTATCTAATAGTGTAATAAGCGAACCAGAAAGTGGTTGATTTGTCAAATCTTCGATTACTGTACCTGCGATCGTTCCATAAGCTTCACTAAAGTCAAACTCTGAAATCCTGACTGCATGACTATTGCTCAAACCATCATCTTCTGGCCCATTAGAAAGACAAATATCAAATTTATCCACGGGTAATGTGCTTGAAACAATGATAGCCCCTGAAACGTCAGTATGGAGAACATCACCATTTGTATTAGGTATAAAGGTTGCCTTGACATTCTGGTCTAAGATATCAAAAGTTGTTACTCTGCTCATAGGAGTGATATCCATTTTAATCCTCCCTGCACTGTTAAAGCCATAGATATTCAGATTATCTTGAAACGTACTGAGATCAACTGGCGTAGACTGCAGCATATCTATATCCCAAATATTGAATTTATTCAACAGGATAGGCTTTGAAAATTCGAAACTTAAGCATACATCTTGATTAGCTTTAGTTGCTGTAACTTGGAAAGATAAACTACCTCTTCCAAAAAAACTATGGGACTTAGTGTAATCACCATAATCACTAGGATTTTTTGTAGTTGTATTTTTGCGATGAGGGTCTAACATTTTGACGGTAACATCTATACCGTTTAAATTAGTATAGGTCTTAAGAGTGTCATCAATAGCCCACACAGCTCTATTTCCTGTAAACGCTCCTTCCCAAGTAAACTTTGATGTGGGGAAAGGCGATACTTGTGCAAACATAACAGATGTTAAGAATGCACACAATACGATTAAAAAGATTCTATTCAACATAACAAGGGTATTAAAAACAATTTCAAATTATAAATATATTTAATATGTATTTTACATTACTGCGAATTTCGTACCAAACTATAATTTACTACCCTTATGACTGTATAATATTTTACAAATTAATCATATAAAACTGTATATCAACATTTTGAAAATTAAATTTTTATACAATATGATACCAATCATAATAAAATTATATTAAAAAATTAAACCTTAAAATTGATTAATGAATAAATTCAACCATTTTTAGAATGAGACACTTAACAAAATAATGTATTTTGATAAAAATTATATTTTGACAATATTGAATGAAAATAACTTTTTATTGAGTTAATTTTGATTTTATTATACACTAACCAAAATTAATCATATTTTCGCAAAATTTACTGTACTAAATCAAATTTGAAAGTGGAAGATCAGCAAAATATCAATCAAAAAAAGAACAATTTGGCTCAATGGATTTTTATTGGACTAATTGTAGGTGTCATTGTAGGTACTATCATCAATCTTTATACACCTGTTGATTTTATCACACAATATGTGGAAATTGCTAAGTATGGTAGTATAATATTTCTGAAATTTATTAAATTGATTATTGGGCCTTTGGTATTAAGTACTCTTGTGGTAGGCGTAGCTGGTATCGGCGATGCTGGTACTGTAGGTAGAATGGGCATAAAAACGATTGGTTGGTTTATTTTTGCTAGTATGATGTCTCTTACACTTGGGCTGATTATTGTAAACATTTTTAAACCAGGGCTTGACTTTCAAAATCAAATTTCGGAAGCAGTAGCAAGTAATCTTCCTAAAACAGATAGTTTCACATTAGATCATTTTATCGAACAGTTAATACCAGAAAACATCTTTGTCGCTTTATCTAGCCATAAAATGGTATTACAAATTGTAGTTTTCTCTGTTCTTTTTGGTTTAGCAACAGCTGCTATCGGAGAGAAAGGGCAACCAATCATTAAGGCAATGGATTCACTAGCACACGTAATGTTGAAACTTACCAATATGATAATGTGGTTAGCCCCATTAGCAGTTTTTAGTGCTATTTCTATCGTGATCGCGGAAAAAGGCATAGGGATAATGGTACAATATGGAAAACTGATTTTATTATTCTATTTTTCATTATTGATATTATGGGCGATACTTTTGGCTTTTGGGTATTATTTTGTAAAAAAACGAATATGGACATTGTTGTCTCATATCAAAGAGCCAATTCTATTAGCTTTTGCAACAGCTAGTAGTGAATCAGCTTATCCAAAATTACTCAATCAACTTGAAAGGTTTGGAGTAAATGAAAAAATAACAAGCTTTGTACTTCCGTTGGGTTATTCTTTCAATTTGGATGGAAGTATGATGTATATGACTTTCGGCTCACTTCTGATAGCCCAAGCATATGGTGTGGATTTAACCATATCTCAACAAATCACTATGTTATTGGTCTTAATGGTGACAAGTAAAGGTATCGCAGCAGTGCCTCGAGCATCATTAGTAGTAATAGCAGCAACGATTGCAGGCTTTGGAATACCAGAAATTGGTCTTGCTATCTTACTTCCTATTGATCAGTTTTTAGATATGGGTAGAACTGCAACAAATGTAGTAGGAAATGCTATTGCAACTGTAGCAGTAAGTAAAATGGAAGGTGAAGAAATTCATACATGATGTAAGAAAACAAAACTTAATGCTATTTAAGTCTTTCTATCTTCTCTCTCATATTGGCAAAAAAGATGAGTCGTTCCTTTTCGCCTGCATTAGTGATGAAGGTAGAGATCTTTCTGATGTTTTCGAAAAATCTAAACATTATTTTTCCAATAAAATTGTATAAAGACAGATTACAAATTGTACTAGAGCAGAAAGTGATTAGTTATAAATGATCACATCTTCACCCATCTACCAAACTATTGCTTCCCATTTTTTATCACTACATCACACTATATAAGTTGTAGATTGAGATGTCATTTGTAAATTGGTGTTATATGTCAAAGGTCATCATTAATCTATACCCAAAAACTTATGTGTTTGAATACTTAGTTTCCAGTTAGGGTGTTGTTTACAATAATTGATGGTTTGTTTTATGTGATCCGCTTGGTTTTGATCGTCAAGTGGCTGCAAGTAGAAGTGGTCAAAATCTAATGATTCATAATCGGAAGGTGTATTTTCTTTTTGTGGATATACCAATTTCAACTCATGTCCTTTGGTAATGATGATGTCTGTATTTGCCTTGGGACTGACACATATCCAGTCTATTCCATCTGGCAGCGCTACAGTACCATTGGTCTCGATAGCTATTTCGATACCTTTTTGGTGAAATGTATCGATCAATTCGTCATTCATTTGTAATCCCGGTTCTCCACCTGTACACACGATAAAAACAGGTGTATCGCTCTCAGGCCAAAGTGACACCAATAGGTCTGCGAGTGCATCTGCGGTGTACTTTCCACCCAAAACACCATCTGTACCCCAAAAATCTGTGTCGCAAAATTTACAAATGGCATTCTCTCGATCCACTTCCCTACCCGTCCACAAATTACAACCTGCAAAACGACAAAAAACCGCAGGTCTGCCCGTGTGAAAACCTTCGCCTTGTATAGTGTAATATATCTCTTTTATTTTGTACATCTGTAAATTATGAAATGATTGCTGTAGCTTCTATTTCCACTAGCATTTCAGGATTGATCATTGATGAAACTGCAAGCATGGTACTCACAGGTTTTATCTTACTAAAAAATTCGCCATGTGCACGACCTACTTCTTCCCAATCATTGATATGTTTAAGGTAAATTCTCGTGCGCACTACATCATCCATACTTGCATCTAGTTGTTTGAGTGCGTGCTCAATGATCTGCAAGATATATTTTGTCTTATGATAAGGATCTCCTGTATGAACTACTTCACCATTTTTGACGGCTGCTGTACCTGCTATTTCGATGGTATTGCCCACCTTGATCGCACGAGAATATCCGATGATATCTTCCCAAATGGCACTCGAACTCAGTTTTGTTTTCATAAACTACTAAATTTAAAAGATGAAGACGAATGCAAAAGTAGGATTTTTCTTGAATTTATTTGAAATATTATAGATGAGATGGGGAATTTAAATATTTTGGATGTACTAAGTTTCATTTATGATTTATAAAAAACATAACTCTTTATTACATCATAAATAGCGAAAGATTTTATTGAATGGGAGATATTTTACCTATCCAAAATCAAATATAATCATATCTTTACAGTTATTATCATTGGTTTTCAGCGTTATATTACTGCCTTTAAAACATTAATTTAAAATAAGTAAAATTTAGAAAACTTTATCGAGACACACTATAAACTCTTAAGTCAAATGCATAAGAATCTGCTCATAGTTTGCATATCATTTTTTCAAATTATTGTTGCGTTTTGTCAAGAAAAACCAGAACTTAGTGATTCTACAGGTTACAACTTGCTACAAAATGTAGGCAGACATGCTGTAAATGAGCTAGATATGAAAATTAGTCCCTCGTTTTATACAAAATGGGCTAAAAATGAAAACCCAAATATTTTTGTTTATGTCTCCACTAAAGATTCACTATATTCTCCACTGAAATCATCTTTCTTAGCTTTTGGGAATATTACAGAAGAAGATGCGAAAACCAAATCAACTGAATATTACGAAAAAGGTTATGATGTACTAATCTATAAAACTTATGGAACATCTGGTACTCAATTAAGTCATCATCTTATAAATTATAGCAAACCTAGCATTCTGTTTATAGGTTTTCATGAGGCCACACATCAGCATATTAGCGGTTTTATCAGTCTTCCTTACATTTATATAGAAGCATTATGCGATTTGATAGGTACGCAAGGCAGTTTGGCCTATACCAAAACACATTCCAACGAAAATTACGAAATAACAAAACAATTTGTTGACAAAGTTGAGTCTTTAGGTCAACATATCAATGATTGTATCTTATTGGCACAAACGTATGATATTAATTTACCAAAGTCGTTTGCTAGTCTCAAAAAAGAAATTAGCAACTTACCAACGAATGAAACATTTCTAATAGAAAGATATGATTATGAGATTAATAATGCATATTTGATTCGTTATGAATCCTACACAAAATACTATTTTAAACTAAAAGAACTCTTAACATTATATGACGATTTTTCAACTTTCTGGAATTTTATAAAAAAACTTCCTAATGACGAATCAAAAATTAATGCCCTTATTGATACTGAAATTATAAAGCTTAAATCATAGTTTTGATTTGGCTGTAAACTACCATAATATAATCTTCTACTATCTAAATCTATGTATTTACCATTACAAACTTTCCAAATACAAAGTCACATCTGTCAACGAATCTAGCTTACAATCAGGAATGCTATTGGGTAATAAAAAACTATTATCCTTCTTATTTCCCACCAAAATGGTCTTCATTCCCAGATTATTGCCAAATGCTATATCACTATCGGAGTCGCCTATCATAAGGCTTTTTGTAAAGTTGATTTCGGGATAGTCTTTTTTGGCTTCGATGGCCATGCCAGGATTAGGTTTTCTGCATAGCGGATCTAGAGCACTTGTAAATGGACAATAATAAATTTCATCTATTCTGCCACCATGATATATGATGTATTCCATCATTTGGTCGTGGATGGACTTCAAGTCTTCATGACTCATAATACCTTTCTCGATACCTGCTTGGTTTGTCACAATAAATATACGAGTGAAGTATTGAGAAAAAACACCCAAAGCATCTAATACACCTGGCAAAAATTTAAAATCTTCCCATTTGGAGATGTATTCATCAGGAATTCTATGATTAATGACGCCATCTCTATCCAAAAAAAGTGTCCACTCAGGTGTCACTTTAAAGTTTGGCCAGTTGAACGATATTTTAGTTTGCATGATAAAAAACTAGGATAAAAAGTTTAAAAATTCTGCTCATTAAAAAACAGCCCAACTGGCCAGAATATTTAATTCTATAAGATATTAAGCAATGTTTAACTTTGCCTTTAGGCCTTGATCCAATGCTTCCAAAAATTCTTCTGTATATAAATAGTGCTCACCATGTGCCACTTTATTGCCGTGTATAATGACTGCAAGATCCTTGGTCATTTTGCCACTTTCTACAGTCTCTACACACACTTCTTCAAGAGCTTCTGCAAATCTGATCAATTCTTGATTACCATCCAATTTACCTCTGAATGCTAGTCCACGTGTCCATGCATAGATAGATGCTATCGGGTTGGTTGATGTAGGTTTACCTGCTTGGTGGTCTCTATAATGTCTTGTAACTGTACCATGTGCTGCTTCAGACTCCATAGTACTACCATCCGGAGTAATCAA
Source organism: Saprospiraceae bacterium (assembly GCA_035299145.1). GTDB lineage: Bacteria > Bacteroidota > Bacteroidia > Chitinophagales > Saprospiraceae > OLB9. Next base: position 12,219 of record DATGWZ010000007.1, on the reverse strand, counting down.
TACAGAAGTCATCAATCCAAGTGAACCAAAACCTTGTGCCACTGTATCTGACTGTACATCACCATCATAATTTTTGCATGCCCAAACGAAACTTCCGCTCCATTTTAATGCACTCGCTACCATGTCGTCTATGAGTCTATGTTCATATACGATACCTGCAGCTTCAAATTGCGACTTATAATCGTTTTCGTATATCTCTTGGAAAATATCTTTGAATCTACCATCATATTTTTTTAAGATGGTATTTTTTGTAGAAAGGTATAAAGGCCATTTTTTGGTAAGCGCCATGTTAAAACATGAATGTGCAAATCCTTTGATGGACTCATCCGTATTGTACATACACATAGCAACACCATCTCCTTTGAAATCATAGACAGTCCAACTAGTTTCTGTACCATCTTCTGCTGTGAAGGTCATAGTAAGCTTACCTTTGCCTTTGGTCACAGTGTCAGTCGCTCTGTATTGATCACCGAATGCATGACGACCTATGATGATAGGTGATGTCCAGTTTGTAACCAATCTAGGGACATTACTCATGACGATCGGCTCACGGAATACTGTACCATCAAGGATGTTTCGTATAGTCCCATTTGGAGACTTCCACATTTGCTTCAGCTTAAACTCTTCAACACGCGCTTCATCAGGTGTGATCGTTGCACATTTTATACCTACGCCATATTGTTTGATAGCATTGGCAGCATCTATGGTTACTTGATCATCTGTCTCATCTCTATACTCCATGCCAAGGTCGTAATATTTCAAATCAATATCAAGATAAGGAAGAATAAGTTTGTCTTTGATAAATTTCCAGATGATGCGTGTCATTTCATCACCGTCCAACTCTACTACAGGGTTGGCCACTTTGATTTTACTGAAAGCCATATTTGTTTGAATTTTAATTTTAATATATAATATGGCAAAGATAAAAAAGTATTTTTAAAACATGGTAATTAAGGATCTTTGATAATCAAAATGCTCGTTAATAAGTATTTGATAAAAAAATATTGAGTAAGTCTAGGACAATTTTAATTAAATGGTCCTTATAGTTTAACGATGTAAACATTTATACCTAATTTTGCATCATCTAAAATAAATAATAATGGCTGAAAACAACCAAAATCAAATCAACATAGAATTATCTGAAGAAGTGGCAGAAGGCGTTTACTCTAATCTCGCTATCATCTCTCATTCTCACTCAGAGTTTATAGTTGACTTCATCAGACTAGTTCCTAATGTACCTAAAGCAAAAGTAAAGTCAAGAATTATCCTGACACCTCAACATGCCAAAAGGCTTATGAAAGCTTTGCAAGATAATATCAAAAGATATGAAACACAGTTTGGCAATATCGAAGATCCAGAAGCAGGTATGATGCCGCCAATGAACTTTGCGCCTACTGGAATGGCATAAAAAAAAGTAACTTAGCTAGACAATCATGGTTAAAAACTGTGATTGTTTAGTTCTTTATGAAAAACGTTAAAACTACTTTGTGATTTACAACTAGAAGAAATTCTCTTTCAATAAAAAATGAAACAAAATAAATTTGTGATCTTGGCCAAGGTTTCTATTTGTGGTAGAAAATCACTTTAGTTTTATTTGAAGTTTCTTGTAATCTCATCATGTAGGGGCAAAAAAAATGGTCGCCCCCCAGCGACCATTTACAAATTATAATCCCATAAACATATCCAAAACTCATTTGCAACTTCGGATCTCACCCGCTATTGCATTATTTATTTAACTAAAACTCATATTCAATTTTGATCTTAATGGCTTTGACACCATTCTGAATCTCACTCTTTGCGCCGATTCATGATGCAATATTACGGTGAGTATCACTATTCAAAAAAAACATAATTTAGCAATTATCATATATTTATATTTAATATATTAAATGTATTTTTGTACATGTCATTGATTTTGTGATAGTAATTATGTAAATAATTGTGAAATATGTGCAAAAATAACTAAATAACAACTAAATATCGCCATTCAAAAAGTAAAAAATTGGGCAAAAAAAGGTGGTTAAACATGATTTGGGTTCTATTTCATTGATTAATTCGCTAGATTTGCAGTTCATATTTATTCATTACACATAATCAAAGTCATGTCTTATAAACTATTTATTTATATTATCGCAACATTTATGATAACCATTTTCGGTTGCCAAAATGGAAAAAAAACTTCATCACCTGATATTTTAGACCTCATGAAATATGGTGTGCCATATACCATTAATGCTCCAGATGATGTGAAAGTGGCAAAAGTAGGGGCAGGCAAACTCGAAGATATTTCTATAAAAAATTCAAATGGATATGATGTACAAGTCTTTATGGGAAACGCATTCTCTAGTGATCTAGAAAAACTAAAATCCATTAAAAAAGAAGAGATCACAAGCAACCTAAGTTTTAAAAAAATAATTGAAGAATTTGATAATGGATTTATTTATGAAAAGACATCAGATGTCGGTGAGCGAAACTATGACTTTAGTATCATTGTGGTTCAAGGTGACAAAGAAATAACCTTTCAGGCAGGAAATTCAAAAGAATTTACAGAAGCCGAAGTTAAAACAATGGTAAAATCCATAAATAAAAACTAATAACTTGGATTGTATGGAAATTGGTCACTTTTGAGCTAAAAGAGCAGAACATTTAACAATAGAAATTTCACTAAATATAAAAAGGCTGTTGACCTGGGGGAAGGTAACAGCCTTTTTAATTTCTTACGCCTCTTTGAGAATTTTATCTCCAAACATGATAAGAATCATTAAGGCAATTGTGAATATAATCATGGGTTAAAAATTTCAATAAAAATACGGGTATTAAAATGACTTGTCAATAGCCATATGAACATCTAACACAATCTTAGGACAATCTTAACAAATTTTATTACATTGATTACCTACACCCACAATATAACACACTGAATGTCAGATATATTACAAAAATATTAATGGTTTTCACTGAATTTTTGGTTTATTGGTATCAAATTTGATTATAAGTATTCTAATACCCATAACTTCATACCAAACAATTGGTTAGTAAAGTCTAAAACATGTATTTTAATCATTTCTTAGAAATTTATTAGAATTTCAATTTTACCTGATTAATCCTAAGTTTGGATATTTTTTTTGTACTTTTGCACCCGACATTTCAAAATTTCGATATTATGACCCGTGCCCTTTCATTTATGGCATCCATTGGATGTCTTTTATTTTTAGTGAGTTGTCAGCATGATGAGTTAACATCTAATGACAAGGAATTGCATCAATTGATTCCAAATACTGAAAGATATATTCTTCCAGATGAAAAAAATCTCTCTGAAATACCTCAATCCCCATTCAATCCATTGACTCCTGAAAAAGTAGCCCTTGGTAAGTTGTTATTCTTTGAACCTATATTTGCTAATGAATCAAAAAGGCAAGATCAAAGATTTACTTTTACCTGCGCTAGTTGTCACGTACCAGAATCTGGATTTAGACCAGGCAGGATGCAAGGTATAGCAGATGGTGGTGTAGGCTTCGGCGTAAAAGGTGAATCAAGGTTAAAATATCCTCTTTACCAAAATGATAGTATAGACGCACAAGGTGCAAGACCATTGGCAGTACTTAATACCGCTTATGTTGAAAATACTATGTGGAATGGCTCATTTGGAGCAGAACACCACAATGTAGGAACAGAAGCACTTTGGGGCGTATTTGATCCTGGTACTGCCATTAATAAATTAAATTTAGGTGCATTGGAAGGCCAAAACATAGAAGGCCTGAAAACACATAGAATGAATTACACCAAAGAAATCATTGAGAATGCAGGTTACAAAGAGATGTTTGATGCAGCTTTCCCTGATATGTCTGAAGAAGAAAGATATTCTAGAAAAGGAGCAAGTTTTGCCATTACTGCATACTTGAGACAAGTCATAACAAACCAAGCACCATTCCAAAAATGGTTAAAAGGTGACAAATATGCTATGACCGAACAACAAAAAAAGGGAGCCGTCTTGTTTTTTAGCAAAGCTGGTTGTAATACTTGTCATTTTGAACGCAATTTAGGTTCGATGAAATTTGAAGCACTCGGTGTAGATGACCTTTACGAACATGGTGGACTTAAAACAGGACCTGCAGATCGTAGGAATATGGGTAGAGGTGGTTTTACTGGTAGAGCAGAAGATATGTTCAAATTCAGAACGCCACAATTGTACAACTTAGGAGATAGTGGACCATATTTCCACGGAGGAAGCATGGAAACATTAGAAGATGTAGTCAAATATTTTAATAAAGGCGTAAAACAAAACCAAAGAGTACCTGATTCCCAACTCTCATCATTTATCCGTCCGTTAGGATTGACAGATGAAGAAGTTGCTGACCTTACAGAGTTTGTTAAAAATGGGTTGAGAGATCCAAACCTTATTAGATACAAACCAGAAAGTGTATTGTCAGGCTTGTGTTTTCCTAATAACGATCCCGCATCTAAAATTGATATGGGCTGCAATTAATCAAGAAGCAACTCAAAAAGTAATAAAAAAAGACCTGAAAAGTAAATTTCCAGGTCTTTTTTGTTTTTAAGATTTCCGTTAGTATCTAATTATTACAAATCACCTAACTGAGGTCTGATCACAATCTCTTCTACAACAGCTGACGGTCCGAGTGCATATGCTGCCCAAACAGTATCAGCAATGTCTTCAGCTTCCATGAGCCGCTCATGTGGTAAGTCTACACCTGACCATGACGCAGACCAAGTAGCACCTGGCAAGATGGAAGTAACTTTGATACCTTTGTCTTTGAGTTCTTCGCGCAATACTTTGGAAAAGCCCAACAATGCAAACTTTGAAATAGTGTAAGACCCACCATTGGGGTAAGCTATTTGACTCGCTATGCTACACATATTAAAGACATGTCCGCTACCTTTGCGAATCATCACGGGAATAATCTCTCGAGACAGATGGTAAGCAGAATATAAATTAGTTTCAATCTGTGCGGCCAAAACACCTTCGTCTTCTTCCAAAACATTACCTGAAAGGAAGACACCACCGTTATTAATCAGGGTATCGACTTCACCGAATTCAGTTATTACATCTGCTCCAAACGCTTTCAGTTCCTTTGACTTACTGATATCTACAGATTTTATAAACACTTTAATATTTGGATATTGGGTATTTATTTCTTTTTTTAACAAATCTAAATCGCTGACATTCCTAGCACAAAGCGCTAAGTTATGACCTTGGGACGCAAATTTTAATGCTATGGCTTTCCCTATTCCTTTTGATGCACCTGTTATTACGGTATTCATGTGTTTATTTATTAATCTTCATTCAAACCATAAGTAATATTCATTTGTTGTGTCTTGGATAAATAAAATAGGTTAATTTTGGCCTTTAAACTTTTGAGCCTTATCATTCAGAATACATTTTCATGAATTTAAACCTTTTTTACCATTTTGGCAACTTTGTAATTTGGCAAGCGCAGATTTTCAAGCGACCAGAAAACGGTAGTATGTATTACAAGGAAACAGTACGACAGATGTATGACATCGGCATCGGGTCACTACCTATCGTATTCTTAATTTCGATATTTATTGGTGCTGTGACAGCTGTCCAGTTTTACTACCAAATGGCAGGCTCGCTTATCCCTGCTTATTATATAGGTTATATTGTCAGAGATATGACCATTATAGAATTGGCGCCTACGATCACATGTTTGGTTTTAGCAGGTAAGGTGGGTAGTAATATGGCTGCCGAAATAGGTGGAATGAGACAAAAAGAACATATCGATGCCATGGAAATTATGGGTGTCAATACATCAGCATACCTCATTCTACCGAAACTTATTGCTTCCTTATTAATGATTCCGATTCTGGTTTGTGCTGCTGCGTTGATTGGAATTTTAGGAGCTTATATAGCTAGTGTGCCAGCTGGATTATTTTCATCTGCTGAATTTATTAAAGGAGTTCGTTCATTTTTCATACCATATAACGTCATCATGATGTTGGTAAAAGCATTTGTTTTTGCTTATATTTTGACTGGTGTTTCGTGTTATCAAGGATATTTCGTCAAAGGAGGCAGTATAGAACTAGGACAAGCGAGCACACGGGCCGTAGTATATAGTAACATTTTAATATTATTGGCAGATTATATTATTGCACTGATCCTCACCGCATAACCAAGATAATGATAAGAGCAGAAAAAATATTTAAAAATTTCGGTGATCAAGCCGTTCTAAAAGGAATAGATTTTACTTTTGAAGCAGGAAAAACAAACCTTGTAATTGGTAAAAGTGGATCAGGAAAAACGGTACTTCTCAAGATTTTGGTTGGATTATTTCAACCTACTTCAGGTAATATATGGTATAGCGATATTAATTTGGTTTCAGCAGATAAAGAATCTCTTCGTAAACTGAGAATGGAAGTAGGTATGTTATTTCAAGGAAATGCATTGTTTGACTCGATGACCATAGAAGAAAATATAAGATTTCCATTGGACATGTTTACCACAAAAACACTAAAGGAAAAAAAAGATAGAGTAAATTATTGTTTAGAAAGGGTAAGTCTTGAAGGAAATAATAATAAATTCCCTTCTGAAATATCTGGTGGGATGCAAAAACGAGTAGGTATAGCTCGAGCAATTGTACTAAATCCTAAATATCTTTTTTGTGACGAACCCAATTCAGGTCTTGATCCACAAACATCAATTACTATAGATGAATTGATATTGAATATTACAAAAGATAATAAAATTACTACCGTTATCAATACCCATGATATGAATTCCGTCATGGAAATAGGCGAAAATATTTGTCTATTAGACAAAGGAAAACTAGCTTGGCAAGGAAGTAAGGATGAAGTTTTAATTAGTAAAAACGAAGTACTTCATGACTTTATTTTTGCATCTCCATTTTTACAAAAATTGATTGAAAATAGTAAGTAGTATTATAAATCTTTAAATAAAAAAGCGAAATATTTCTTATTGAAGTATTTCGCTTTTTTATTATATTAAATTTTGTCTATCGAATTACAGTAACATCACCCTTAACTGCATCTTCAAATAAATTATCATCTTCATCTAATGCAGTGTACGTAAAGATAAAAGCATAAACTCCTATTTCTACAGGTTGGCCTTTGTAGGTTCCATCCCAAGGTTCTAAACCATTGTCAGAACGATAAACCATGTTACCCCATCTATCGTAAATGGAAAGTTTTGATGTAATCACACAACTTGTTTCTGTCATGCTGAATTGATCGTTGCCTGAAGTAGAACTTAAACTAATAATATTAGGATGATAAATTCTACAACAGAAATTTTTAATAGTGATTTCATCTGAAGACATACAACCATGATCATCCGTAACTTCCACACTATATTTACCTTTGGAGCGGATAAACATATTTTCTCTTTCTGTACCATCACTCCAAACTACATTATCAAATCCATCCACAGATAGCATAATACCTCCATCCAACTCGCAAATAGTAGTGTCACTTCCGATATTAAATCTTGGTAGATCATTAACGACCAATGTGATTTCGATAGGAAGGGATTCTAATTGACAAGCTTCAAACTTTTGTGTAATTGTGTAAGTATACGTGCCTGGAGCAGTAGGAATAACTATGCTTTCAGCAGATAATCCATTTTGCAAACCTGAGCTAGCTGATGATGATGACCAATTAAATACTGCGCCATCAATACCAGATACAGTTAACGTAACTGTATCCCCCAAACATATAGGATCTTTATCAGCAACCACATCAAATGGCGCATCTAATCTGTCTGTTACCTCTAATGATAATGAAGCCACATCATAACATCCTGCTGCGTCATATACTGAAACTGAATATAAACCATTTTCTGCGACTGTAATTGAATTTGTTGTTTCATCAGTGTTCCATAAATATGATGATCCACCAGAAGCAGTAAAGATAGACGTTGCACCTTGGCAAATTTTGGTATTCCCACTTATTCTTGCATTGACTTCTTGACCTACACTAAGTACTCTCGATGCACTTGCTGTACAACCATTCGCATCCGTCACAACTACTGAATAAGTATCTGTATCTGTAACTGTGATAGAAGGTGTTACTGCTCCAGTATTCCATAAGTAACTTGATCCGCCACTTGCCGTGAAAAGAGTGCTTGTACCAAAACAAATGTTATTATTTCCCATAATAGCAGCATTCACTTCTTGACCTACAGTAAGTACTCTTGATGCACTTGCTGTACAACCATTCGCATCTGTAACTGTAACTGTGTAATCATTTGAAACGCTCACTGTGATAGCTGCACTTGTTTTTCCATTACTCCAAATATAAGACGCACCACCATTTGCTGTGAAGATTGTGTTTGTACCAAAACAAATGTTATTATTTCCTGTGATGGAAACTGTCAATGAATTTCCAACTGTCAACTCTCTTGATGCACTACCAGTACAACCATTGGCATCCGTTACAATTACTGAATAAGTATCTGCATCAGTTATAATGATAGAAGGTGTCGTCTCGCCATTGCTCCAAAGATAAGATGCGCCACTACTTGCTGTAAAGACTGTACTTGTTCCAAAACAAATATCATTGTCCCCTGTGATGGAAACCGTCATTGAATTACCAACTGTCAAATCTCTTGATGCGCTACCAGTACAGCCATTCGCATCCGTTACAATTACTGAATAAGTATCTGCATCCGTTATAGTAATAGAAGGTGTCGTCTCGCCATTGCTCCATAGAAAAGATGCACCACCACTTGCCGTAAAGACTGTACTTGTTCCAAAACAAATATCATTGTCCCCTGTGATGGAAACCGTCAATGAATTACCAACTGTCAAATCTATTGATGCGCTACCAGTACAGCCATTCGCATCCGTTACAATTACAGAATAAGTATCTGCATCGGTGATAGTGATAGAAGGTGTCGCCTCGCCGTTGCTCCAAAGATAAGATGAGCCACCATTTGCCGTAAAGACTGTGCTACCGCCAAAACAAATATCATTGTCTCCTGTGATACTAGCTGTTGGATTTGGATTAACTCTCAAAGCAACAATATTACTTGTATCTGAACATGCAATAGGACCAGCGATCGTGTATATTCTTCTGAATCTATGATTGCCAACACCAAGAACTTGAGTCGTTAGATCAGTAACATTACTAAGGGCGATAGGTGTGAATGGACCTGCATTAAAACTATATTCCCATTGGTAATCACCACCTGCAGGACTTGCTACTGATGCTGTAATATTTACATTGGATACTTCATTACAGAATTGACCATTGATAGGTAAGATTATGTTATTAACTATTGCACAATTACAATCATCGCCTACAGTTACCAATACCGTATCGCTACAAGCTCCAACTGTCCAGATCAATTCATAGGTTCCGTTGATACTGAAATTCGTGATAGTAGTTGTTGCACTATTTGGATTTGTGATAATTGCTGTTCCAGCACTAGTTCCTAATGTCCAAGTTCCCACTCCACTTGCTGACATCACCGCTACACCTGTTTCATAACAAGTAACTGATACATCAGCACCTGCATTTGGTAATGGTGTTACTGTCAAAGTTCTACTTGCTGTCGCTGTACAACCATTAACATCTGTAACTGTAACAATGTATTCTCTTGCAACGCTTACTGAGATAAATGATGTTGTCTCATTCGTGTCCCATAGGTAAGTCGCACCGCCATTTACTGTGAAGATTGAGCTTTCACCACTACAGATTGTATTGTTTCCTGTGATGCTTGCTATTGGAAGCGGATTGACTGTGAGTGTTCTGCTTGCTGTTGCTGTACAACCATTAACATCCGTAACTGTAACAATGTATTCTAAAGCTAAATCTACAGTGATAGAAGCACTTGTTTCTGTCGTACTCCAAAGGTAAGACGCGCCGCCATTGGCTGTGAAGATTGTGCTTTCACCAGTACAAATTTCGTTATCGCCTGTGATACTAGCTGTTGGGTTTGAATTAACTCTTAAGGCAACAATATTACTTGTATCTGAACATGCAATAGGTCCAGAGATCGTATATATTCTTCTAAATCTATGATTGCCAACTCCAAGAACTTGAGTCGTTAAATCGCTAACATTACTAAGTGCTATTGGTGTGAATGGACCTGCATTAAAACTATATTCCCATTGGTAATCACCACCTGCAGGACTTGCCACTGATGCCGTAATATTTACATTGGATACTTCATTACAGAATTGTCCATTGATAGGTAAGATGATGTTATTAACTATTGCACAATCACAATCATCACCTACAGTTACCAATACCGTATCGCTACAAGATCCAACTGTCCAGATCAATTCATAAGTACCATTGATACTGAAATTCGTGATAGTAGTTGTTGCACTATTTGGATTTGTTATAATTGCTGTTCCAGCACTAGTTCCTAATGTCCAAGTTCCCACTCCACTTGCTGACATCACTGCTACACCTGTTTCATAACAAGTAACTGATACATCAGCACCTGCATTTGGTAATGGTGTTATTGTCAATGTTCTACTTGCGGTCGCTGTACATCCATTGACATCTGTAACTGTAACAATGTATTCTCTTGCAACACTTACTGTAATAAATGATGATGTTTCATTCGTATCCCAAAGGTAAGTCACACCACCATTGGCTGTGAAGATTGAATTTTCTCCAGCGCAAATTTCATTATCTCCTGTGATGCTTGCTATTGGAAGTGGATTGACTGTAAGTGTTCTACTTGCTGTTGCTGTACAACCATTAACATCTGTAACTGTAACAACATATTCTCTTGCTACACTTACTGTGATAAATGATGATGTTTCATTTGTATCCCAAAGATAAGTAGCACCACCATTGGCTGTGAAGATTGAATTTTCACCAGCACAAATTTCGCTGTCTCCTGTGATTATTGCTATTGGTAATGGATTAACATTGATTGTGACAATATTACTTAGATCTTCGCAAATAATACCACTTATAGTAGTATATTTTCTCTGGAATCTATGTTCTCCTATTCCTAATGTAGTGGTCGTGTAATCTCTTTGATCATTTGTGCCAGTTGCTACTGCAAAAGTTGATCCATTAAAGCTGTAAGACCATTCATAAACACCATCTATTGGAGAAGCTTCTTCACCAATTATGGTGATGTTTGATGCTGTTTCACAATATGATGATGGAGTCGGCGTGTTTATGATGTTATTAATAATCGGACAATCACAATCATCACCTACAGTTACCAATACCGTATCGCTACAAGCTCCAACTGTCCAAATCAATTCGTACGTACCGTTGATACTGAAATTCGTGATGGTAGTTGTAGCACTATTTGGATTTGTGATAACGGCTGTGCCAGCACTTGTGCCTAAGGTCCATATTCCTACTCCACTTGCTGACATCACCGCTACACCTGTTTCATAACAAGTAACTGATACATCAGCACCTGCATTTGGAAGTGGTGTTATTGTCAAAGTTCTACTTGCTGTTGCTGTACAACCATAAACATCTGTCACAGTAACAATATATTCTATAGCTTCATTTACAGTGATAGAAGTACTCGTTTCTGTTGTATTCCAAAGATAAGTAGCACCGCCATTGGCTGTGAAGATTGTATTTTCTCCCGCGCAAATTTCATTATCTCCTGTGATGCTTGCTATTGGTAATGGATTGACTGTAAGTGTTCTACTTGCTGTTGCTGTACAACCATTAACATCTGTAACTGTAACAATATATTCTCTTGCAACGCTTACTGTGATAAATGATGTTGTCTCATTCGTATCCCAAAGGTAAGTCACACCACCGTTGACTGTGAAGATTGTATTCTCTCCAGCACATATTTCATTGTCGCCTGTAATGCTTGCTATTGGAAGTGGATAGACTTTGAGTGTTCTGCTTGCTGTTGCTGTACATCCATTTGCATCTGTTACAGTAACAATATATTCTAAAGCTAAATCTACAGTGATAGAAGCACTTGTTTCTGTTGTATTCCAAAGATAAGTAGCACCGCCATTGGCAGTAAAGATTGAATTTTCACCAGCACAAATTTCGTTATCTCCTGTGATTGTTGCTGTTGGGTTTGGATAAACATTAATGGTAATAATATTACTCAAGTCATCACAAATAATTCCACTAGTTGTAGTATATTTTCTTTGGAATCTATGCTCTCCTACTCCTAATGTTGTCGTCGTATAATCTCTCTGTTCATTTGTGCCTGTTGCGACTGTAAAAGGTGATCCATTAAAGCTGTAAGACCACTCATAAACACCATCGATT
>DATGWZ010000006.1:0-182580 GCA_035299145.1 Saprospiraceae bacterium | reverse complement strand
CCTTAATATCATACGGCCTGAGCAAGTTTGGGTAAGCGACATTACCTACATTAAATTGATACATGACTGGGCTTACTTAAGTCTAGTGACTGATGCGTTCTCTAAAAAAATAATGGGCTTTAGCTTGAGAATGGATTTAACTGTAGCATCCGCGTGTTGCTTTGTAGCATCAGCGCGTTACTCTGTATCTTCTAACATTCCCTTGAGACCTCACGATTATTTTTCCTCTATAATTTGCGTAATTTGAGAAAATTCGCGTCTAACTTAATAGACATAGATTTATATTAGTTTTTTATTCAAGAAATATATTATTTGCGTTCCCCTATCCTATTGTTAAAATTAAAAAGCAAGGCGTCCATAGATCTCCCGCAACAAACGCATCGAAACAAATATATTCAAACCAATAATTATCATACCACAGCTAATCTATCAAATCTATATCTTATAAAATTTGTTATATATTTAAATACTAAATTAGATTTTCTTACGTCTACTATATTATATAATAAAACAAAAGACAAATGACTGTTTTAAAAAAGGTTCTGAGATATGTTCTTTACATTTTTATTGCGCTATTCATCGCAGCGCTTATTCTTCCTTATATTTTTAAAGACAAATTGATTACTTTCCTCAAAGAAGATATCAACAAATCTTTATTGGCCACCGTCGATTTTCATGATGCATCTTTATCTTTTATCAAGTCATTTCCGGATGTGATGGTCACTATTGATAGCCTCAGTGTCATTGGTCAAGACCAGTTTGATGGAATAGTATTGTATAAGGCAGACAAGACCAGCATTGATATCAGTTTATCGTCTTTGTTTGGTGCCAACATGGTGCCAAAAATTAACGACATTGAATTGATCAGACCAGAGATAAATATAGTTGCCATAGACGAAACTACTGCGAATTATCAGATTACTAAAGATACAACCACGTCAGAATCATCCCCATTTAAACTCCAACTTGACCATTATAGCGTTGAAAACGGTAAGATATCATATCAAGACAACACAATGGACTTATTTATGGTCATGCAAAATGTCACTCATGAAGGTAATGGCGACTTTACCCAAGATATCTTTGATCTACGAACGACAACCCACATCGACTCTATGACGGTGAAGTTTGAAGGAACGAAATACATAAGCAACGCTTTGATAGATCTTAAAGCAGATTTCAATATGAACTTCCCTGAAAACAAATACACCTTAAGGGATAATAAACTTACATTCAATAGCTTAGATCTTACAGCAGATGGATTCGCACAGTTAAATGGTGACGATATTGTCACGGATTTCACTTTTAAAACAGCCTCTGAAGAGTTTAAGTCTTTCCTTTCCATCATTCCGAATGCCTTCACAGCTGACTTCAAAGACGTACAAACCAAAGGAAAAGCAACCGTACAAGGTATCATAAAAGGTGTGTACAATGGCGTCACAGGCTCTATGCCCGGATTTGATGTTAAGATAAATGTGGCTGATGGATATTTCAAATACCCTACTTTACCGCAGAGTGTTAGCGACATTTTTGCAGATATTAATATTAAAGCCATGCGTTCTGATTACAAGGATATGAATGTGAATATTCCTAATTTCAAAATGAAACTTGGTGGTGATCCGATTTCTGGAAAAATACTAGCAAGTAACCTTACTGGTGATCAAAATGTAGAAGGTTTTGTAAAAGGTACCCTGAATTTAAAAAACATCATTGCTTCCTTCCCAATGCAAGGTGTACAAGAACTGAGCGGCATCCTGAAATGCGACCTAGATTTCAAAGCCAAAATGAGCGATGTCAATAATGAAAACTACACAGCTATCAAGTTCGCAGGTGGTGCGGATGCTTCCAATATTGTCTACAGATCAGAAGGAATGCCAAAAGTAATGATCAACAAAGCTACAGCTACTGCATCACCAAAAAGTATTTCATTTGATGCAACAGGTATGCAACTAGGCAAAAGTGACTTAAATTTGAAAACGGATATTTCGAATCCACTTGCTATGTTCTCCACTGAAAAGAGTATGAATATAAATATCTCAGGCAACTCTCAGTTTTTTGATCTGAATGAATGGATGTCTGAACCTTCATCTGCCACACAAAGTCAAGAAATGGCTCCAATGGAAGTGAATGAAGACCTACTTAAAAACACAAATGTAACCATGGTGCTTAGTGCCAAAAAGGCATTGTACGATACATACACCCTCAATAATGTAAAACTTGATACGAAGATTGCGGCCAATGCTATGGACATAAAAAATATGTCTGGAGATCTAGATGGTAATGACTTTGCCATATCAGGCGCTGTCTTAAATGCTTATGATTACATGTTTAACAATGGTACCATCGATGGAAAAATAAACTTGACATCCAATAAATTTGATGCAAATAAATTCCTTACCGAACCACCTGCTCAGCAAAGTGCAGAACCATTAGTGGTCATACCTGTGCCTGAGAATGTCAGAATGTCTATCCACACAGAAATTAAGGATTTGACCTACACGAATATGAACCTAAAGGATTTCAAAGGTGATCTCGAAGTATTGAACCAAGAAGTGGCTTTGAGAAATGTACAGACCCAAACCCTAGGTGGTAAAATAAATATGGAAGGGATATATAACACCAAAAATATCAATAGCCCTGATTTTTCAGTAAAACTAGACCTCAGTAAGATAAAATTTGCAGAAGCATTTAAACAGATAGAGATATTCAAGAAAATTGCGCCAATTGCTGCTTACATTGATGGATTGTTTAATACGACATTAGTGATTAAAGGTAAACTAGGTAGCCAAATGATGCCTGATCTTAATTCATTAGATGCATCAGGATTCATCGAGACCCTTAGCGGAAGTATCAAAGGTGCGAATCCTATTGGCAAAATGGCAGACAAACTTGGTATAGCTTCACTCAAAGAAGTAAATTTGACCAATACTAAAAACTGGTTTGAAATCGTAAAAGGATTCTTCGAACTTAAACCATTCAACAAAAATATTGGCGGAGTTGATATGTTGATCTCTGGAAAACATGGTTTTGGCAAAGACATGGATTACAATTTTGATTTGACCATTCCAAGAGAGCTGATGAAAAAAAATAAAGTTGGAGCAGCAGCTGATGCTGGTTTGTCACTTCTAGAAAAAGAAGCAGCAAAATATGGTGTGAATATTGACCAAGGTCCCAATATCTTTTTGGATGTAAAAATGACAGGCAGCTTTACGAGTCCTAAATTTAGCATCACCCCTAAAACAAGTAAAGGAGGCAGCGTAGGTAATGCTGTACAAGATAAAGTAAATGAAACAGTAACAAATATTAAAGATAGTATCAATAATGAGTTGAAGAAAAAACAGGCAGAACTTAAGGATACCATAACCAATCGTGCAAAAGAAGAAATTGAGAAAGCTAAAACCAAAGCTCAAGACGCTGCCAATAAAACACTTGATAGCTTGAAAAACAAAGCAAAAGTGGTGGTTTCTAATAAAATAGATTCCTTAGCAAAAGGCGCTATCTCTGATTCTCTAAAACAAAAAGCCAAAGATGTGATTAATAAAAATGCAGGTGAAGAAGTTGATAAAATTAAAGACAAACTGAAAGATTTCAACCCATTTAAGAAGAAAGGAAAGGGTTAAATTGAAGTAAATCCATCAAAAAAAGGCAATTATCACAAAAAAGTAGTTAATAATTTGTATTTATTAAATTATTCCTATAATTTTGGTCTAAAATTAATCAACATGAAGTATATTTTTTCATTACTAGTAGTTCTTTTTGCAGCTTCCTTTACTTTCGGTCAGAAGAATATCGAATATATAAATAAGGAAGTTAAAAAAGTAGAAGTTCAATTAAATAAAAAAGGAGAACACCTACAATTATCAAATGTACAGAAAGATAAGCTTTACAGTATATTTGCAGAAAAATATAAAAGAGTAGAATTGTTTTTGTCCAAAGACTTAGAGAAAAAAGAAGTTTCTAATGGTATGACCAAAATTGAAGACGAGTTCAGACCAAGAATAGAATCAGTACTCAATCTAGATCAGAGATTGGCTGTTCAGAAGAAAAGAAGAACAGCGTCCACTTCCAAGTAGTCCACGAGCACACTAAATATTTTAAGCCATTAGTATAGTAAAATATGCTAATGGTTTTTTTATGCCTAAAATTAAATTTCAACGATGAAGCTAAGTTCTTAAAACACTTTAGATATAAAAGACGTTAGGTTTTCTGTCATTAAAATGATTGCTTTTGAAACATCTTTTCAGGTTAAACAAATACTTCTCCATATATAAGTGGCATTTCTTGCTAGGAATCTTCTTTGTGACGGGTTCCAATTATTTTGGCATCCTTATACCACAGAAAGTGAGAGATGCTTTAAACTTGGTAGAAAGTAAATTAACAGTATATAATGGACTTTCTGGCTCAGATAAGTCAATCATGTATGATGACTTGGGAAATATCTTACTTACTTTTGGGCTAATTGTCACAGGATTCGCCATATTGAAAGGCTTATTCATGTATTTTATGCGTCAGACCATTATCGTGATGTCAAGACTGATAGAATATGATCTCCGTAAAGAAGTATTTGGTCATCTCACATCTTTGGATCAGTCGTTTTATAGAAAAAATCAAACAGGTGACATCATGGCACGTATATCAGAAGATGTGTCTAAAGTGCGTAATTATCTAGGTCCCGGTATATTATATGGTATCAATTTGATCAGTTTGTTTGTTATGACCATCTACGCAATGTGGGAAGTCGATCATATGTTGACTATAGTTTCTTTACTCCCACTTCCACTATTATCCATCTCCATTTATTATGTCAGTAAACTTATAAATGAAAAAAGCACCCTAATACAGCAACAGCTTTCATCACTCAATAATACTGCCCAAGAAACATATTCAGGCATAAGAGTCGTAAAATCATACGTCAAAGAAGACCAATTTGTCTCTTTTTTTGAGCAACAAAGTGAAGAGTTTAAAAAGAGATCACTCAAACTTGCCCAAATAGAAGCCTACTTCCAACCTTTAATGCTTCTTTTGATTTCTATAAGTACGTTGATTGTGGTCATTGTGGGTGGTTACCAAGTATTTGAAGGAAAACTTACTACAGGGAATATTGCAGAATTTATCATCTATGTCAATATGTTGACTTGGCCAGTAACATCCATCGGCTGGATTGCATCCGTAGTGCAGGAAGCGGAAGCTTCGCAAGCGCGTATTAATGAATTGATGGATCAAAAATCTACTCTAGAAAATACCAATCAATCCCAATACACCCTAAATGGGAATATTGAGTTTAAAAATGTATCTTTTGTCTATCCCAATACGGGCATCAAAGCTTTGGATAATGTAAGTTTCTCCATAAAAAAAGGAGAGAAATTGGCTATATTGGGCAAAACGGCTTCAGGCAAAACTACGATTGCCGAATTATTGACTAGAATGTTTGATGTGACGTCCGGAGAGATATTCATAGATGGTGTTAATATAAAATCCCACAATCTAAATGTGCTTCGCAATCGAATAGCTTATGTGCCACAAGATGTATTTTTATTCTCAGACACTATTGCCGCCAATATTGCTTTTGGAAAGCCTGATGTGTCAGAATCTGATATCCACCAATATGCAAAACATGCATCTGTATATGAAGAAATCATTAAGTTACCAGCACAGTTTGATACCTTGATTGGGGAGCGTGGCGTGACTTTATCAGGTGGGCAAAAGCAGAGAATTTCGATAGCTAGAGCATTTATTAAAAATCCAGATATCATCATTTTGGACGATGCCCTTTCTGCTGTAGATACAAAAACAGAACAAGATGTATTATCCTTTTTTGCTAGTTCCTTACAAGGCAAATCTAGTATCACCATCACCCACAGAGCCAATAATCTATTGAATTATGACAAGATAATCATTCTGGAAGAAGGTATCATCATAGATGAAGGCACACACGATGAATTATTGAGTAGAGAAGGTTTTTATAGCAGTATTTATGATCAACAAAGTATGAAAGAAGTATTGTAAGAATACTTTTATCAAACTAAACTTGACATCAAAATTTCGTGACTTTTAGATGACAATGTTATTATTTATTTTCCTTTTAAAGGAATTAAGCAAAAAATAATTTTGTCATTTGAAAATTATTATTAAATTTGTCCTATTAATAATTTAAATTTCGATTTCCGTGGAAAAAGAAGAAAGAGGTAAATCAGATATAGTCTACTCAGCAAAAGTTAAAGCTGGCAAAAGAAGGACCTATTTTTTTGATGTAAAACGTACTAAAGGAGAAGACTTTTATCTTACACTCACTGAAAGTACAAAGAAATTTAACGGTGATGGTTATGAGCGACATAAGATCTTTTTGTATAAAGAAGACTTTAACAGGTTCTTGGCTGAATTGGAAGAAACAATAAATCATGTTAAAACAGTTCTAATGCCTGATTTTGATTATGATGAATACGAGAAAAAACAGGCAGAATGGGAAGCTTCCATTGCTAATGAAAACCCTGACAAAACGGTAGATAAAGGTGATGATATGGATTGGTAATTCCTTAAATTTGTCATCATAAAATAATATTGAAGCACTAATCTCCGGATGAAGTGCTTTTTTTTTTGATCATCAAAAATACTATTTAATCATATAAAAGAAATATGAATATCCTAATTGTAGCAGCAACTGACCTAGAAATCAATCCTTTACTAGCTTATTTTGATGGCAATTGCACAAGAAATGACCAGAGCTTTTATTTATTTAATTCTCATACTATTTACATCTTAACGACAGGTGTTGGTGTGATGCAGACTACATTTGCTATCAGTCAGCTTTGCTTGTATCACAAATTTGATGTTGCCATTAATTTAGGTATTGGTGGTTCTTTTAATAGAAATATTCAATTAGGTGATGTAGTTGAAGTCGTCAAAGACAGAATAGCAGACTTAGGCATAGAAGAAGCAAATGGGCAATTTATAGATGTATTTGAAATGGATTTGATAAAAAAAGATGTATTTCCTTATCAAGACGGGTGGGTCCCTAAAATAGCAAAAGGACTCCGTGAGACAAACCTTAAAAAAAAAATAGGTATTACTGTTAATAAAGTAACTGGTACAGCGGACTCCATTGTGGCGATCCAAAATAAGTACAACGCAGATGTAGAAAGTATGGAAGGTGCGGCTTTTTTTTACACTTTTGCAAAATTAAATCTACCATCAATCCAAGTCCGTGCCATCTCTAACTATGTAGAACCAAGGAATAGAGCTTCATGGAAAATGCAAGATGCCATTCAAAATCTTAATCAATTTGCCATAGAGTATTTAAAATCTTTGTAACTACACAGGTATAACCCCGAATGGGGTGAAATATTAGTAACCACGGATGTAAATCCGTAGTAAAAAAGGAAAACTGGCTGATTTTGGCGGTATTTTTGCCTTAAAGTTGCAAAAATCGTGACAAAATCAATTTTAAAACCGCTTGTACCTAAGTTGTAATAAATCTTTAAGACAGAATGTTATAAAATAAAAAAGAAATCTTGGAAAAACTACTTTCTAAAATTAAAAGCATATTTACTTTTTTTCCATCGCAATACTTGCATTGTGATCTCATTATAACTTTGAAGACCGCTTCTTACACCATGAGACTTTAGGTATGAGTCATAAATTTTATCTCTGACCACTGGCATTAGATCAGGATATTTATTAAGGTCAGCGCGTATAGCTTTCAGATCATTTTTTACACCAACATTCAATATGTCATAAGTCTGTTTAGCCACATCGGGGTACCTATTTCTCATATCAAAAAATAAATATCTCCAATATCCAATCAATCCTGAATATCTTATTTCTGGTACGTCTGAGCGCATACAAGTGAGGAGACCTATAAAATTGCACGCACCTTCATCCGTGTAACCATAACCATGTGCCATCTCATGTGCCATGGTAAATGGCCACTGAACCTCATTCATCCCCGGATCTACATGTCCTTCAAATGCAAAAGGTATATAAATTCCTGCTGTAGAAAACCGAAGCAAAAGTCCATTAGGCTTTAATGCCCGAATCCTTACCCTCCCCTTCGTTGGTTTTCCCCAAGTTGAGAACATCTCTTCCTGTTTATCTCTTATATCCCGTTCTATGTTAACCCAATTTAAATTCATCTCAAGTCTTGATGTATCCACCGAAATGATATCTCTAGCTTCATTTAGCAATAATGTTATTTCAGCTAATTCTGTGACCACATCAGCTGAGTCAATAGTTATTTCTGGCAATCCCAATTGATTTTCGATGGAAGGTTGATAGTAATTAAATCCCCACGAGAAATAAAATAAGAAAATAACCCATCCGATAAAATTCATAAATCCTAAACCTAAATCTCTTAGTTTATAAAGTTTTGTCTGCTCACTGGCCACAAATCTTTGAAATGTTTTATAAATCGAAAAGATAAGATAACAAAATACAACATAGACAAAAGGAAATGGCAAATATCCAACTGTATAATCATACAACAATCTGATGCTTGGAAATATTACCTTTTCGTAAAAGCCATAGAAGCAGTCAGTGCAAATCAATTGTGAAAGGATATGGACTATGACAGTCACTAAACCTAATAGCAGTCCTATATATGAAAATACTGAAAACTTATGTTTCTGACTTTTTTCTATCATGCTAATATCATATTCGAAAGAGTAAAGTTAACACCATTTTTAAAAATAATGTACTGAATAGCAATTATGGAAAACTTTGGTAGTATAAATATGTTGAAATGTTTCATCTTTATTAAAAAAAGTATGGTGTAATTTTTGTAATATTACTATTCCACTAAAAATTTTAAGCACATGAATACCATCCAATCAACTTTTACATACAAAGTATACGAAAGTACTGATGAATTGTCATCTGAAGATAAACAGTTGATGGAAAGTGCAATCGACCAACTGAAAAATGCCTATGCACCATATTCAAACTTCCACGTAGGTGCCTCAGTAAGACTGACGGATGGTGATACTTTTGTGGGTTGTAATCAAGAGAATGCTTCATATCCATTATGTATTTGTGGCGAACGAGTAGCTTTGTATAATGCTGGTGCTAATAAGCCGAATGTTCCGATAGAAGCTTTAGCTATTACGATTAAAAACATGAAAGCTCGTATCGAAAAACCTGTATCTCCATGTGGCGCATGCAGACAAGTCATTTCTGAATTTGAATTTAGACACAAACACAAAATAAAAATATTACTAAAGTCTGACGGTCCTGAAGTGTATGAGATTGATTCCATTCAGGATATTTTGCCTTTAGGCTTTAATGGAACGTTTCTCTAAGCACGAGATCTCTCACTCTTTCTAGATCATCAGGCGTATCCACACCTACAGAATCGTAAGTTGTTTCATGACAATGAATCGTATAGCCATTCTGAAGCCATCTTAATTGCTCAAGTGACTCTGCCAATTCATAAGGTGTAGGTGCTAGTTTGGTGAGTTCCATCAATACATCCCTTTTATAGCCATACAGGCCAATGTGTCGATAATAATTGGTTTTCCCAAACCATTGTTCATATTTTATATCGCGAAAAGCAGGAAGTGTCTGTCGTGAGAAATAAAGCGCCTTATTGTGAAAATCCCTGACTACTTTGACAACATTATAATCAAAAAGCAAATCAACATCATCTATCAATCTGCACTGTGTACCGATTTGAACATGTTCTTCCTTCATAACACTAATCAAGTCGTCTATTTGAATGGGATTGATCAACGGTTCGTCACCTTGAAGGTTGATGATGATGTCGCTATCAAGTGTGCTACAGACTTCAGCAATACGATCAGTTCCTGAAATATGATCGGTTGACGTCATTCGCACGTTGGCACCAAAAGCAGAAACATGATCAAATATCTTGGCATGATCAGTTGCAATAATGACCTCATCCGCGAGCTTGGATTTAAGCGCTTGTTTGTACACACGCATAATTAAACTTTTACCAAAAATATCGGCAAGTGCTTTTTCTGGTAGTCTAGATGATGCCAATCTGGATGGTATGATAATGCTGGTTTTCACTTTATTAAAATTTTAAGGCTAAAGAAGATACATATTACGTATTTATGTAATATATTTGCAACCAAATACATAAGTGCAAATTGAAAACATATCCTAAATATTTTATTTCCCATATAAAATGTAAATGTACGATATTCTTATTTCTTACAATAGTTTCATCTACATTTGCCCAGAACAACCGATTTTTCTCCACAGAAAATGATATCATTGTCGATGTCTTACCTGGTAATGAATTGTTTTACATCCACCACATGGATAAAGGAACCACCGTCTATAGCTTGGCAGATATATTTCAGATCGATGTACAAACCATCCTTCAAAAAAATAACTTAAAGTCGAAGCAAGCTATTCCTGAAGGTAAAAACATCAAGGTGCCCATAAATAGAGAAAATCTGATCATAAAATCTGATTTCAATCCTAAGCAACAAGCTAGTTTACCGTTGTATTATCAAGTAAAAAAAGGAGAATCACTGTACAAGATCTCCAAAACATATTTTGGGACGGATGTAAGTATTATTCAGAAACTTAATAAAAAGACATCAGAATCAATAAATGTTGGAGAAAAACTATTGGTTGGTTATCTTTCTTTGAGCAGGTATAAAAAAGTATCAAACGATATTAGGGCTACCAACCAAAAAACGATGCCTAAAGACATGGTTCTAAATGAGCCAAAAACAAAAGTAGCTATTGACCAAAAGCAAAATGAAGTGACCGATACCATATCCAGTGATGCTAAAGTGGTAAAATGGTTTAACTCCAATGTAATAGCTTTATGGGATAAAAATAGTGAATCCACCAGTCTTTTTGTCTTACACAATGAAGCTAAATTAGGAAGCACTATGGATATTTACTTCCCAATGCTAAAGCGCCAAGTAAAAGCAAAAGTGTTAGGCAGAATTCCTGAAGGTACTTATAGAGAGGACATCAGTCTTTTCGTAAGTCCAGGTGTAGCACGTCAGTTGGGTATTAGAGACGCTAGATTTATGGTAAATATTAAATACGAAGTCTTGTAAATTAAACTTTGTACATATAAAAAAGTCCAGTGAGTATTGAATTCACTGGACTTTTTTATTTATAGTTTAACAATTTTATTGCTTGATAAACTTAACAGGAGCCTTTCCTTTGATATCCAAGAAATACATACCCACAGGTAATTCATTGATATCTAGTCTCGTAGTATGGAAATCAATCTTACCTACTTTTGAAACGCTACCCATAGCACTAACTATTTGATAATCTAACACTTCGATATTTCTTTTTTCGCTAAGCTCAATAATCAAATAATCATTTGATGGATTTGGATAGATGGTCACTTTATTATTTAACGAAGTAAGGTCTTCTGAAGATGACACTACAGTTTGTGTTACAAAGAAATTATCAAACCCTGCCTCTACTAAATGTCCAGAACCAGATATGTCGGATGCTTCCACTATAAGTCTCAAACTATCTTCTGTAGAAATAAAACTTAGTAAATCCAACTCTCTTATAGATTTCCATCCATCAGTAGTTCCGAACACTTTGTCCACAACGACTTCTTCTAGACCATTTGTTAATTTTATTACAAGTGTGTCATTAATAGCAGACGATCCACCAGCATTAAAAAACCACACATCATAATTCAATTTAGGCAAATTAAAATCTGACAAATCCATTGGTGGAGATATAAGTCTAGTAACACCATTGTCTACATCATCACAAGCTGCGCCAGAAATACCATTCCCAGTGACATAGGCAATTACACCAAAGTCATCAGAATCTGTTGATGGGTTAGCTATAATCTCTCCAAAATTTGTTAGTCTTGGAATGACTCGCTCCCACTCACCTGCCATATCTGGAGTTGATTCTACTGTCCAATTTAGATTATTCTCAAAATTGTCATGATATCCTTTTTCTAAAGTCGTTACCAATTCATTATCTGCATCAATACCTACCGTAAATTCTGGTTCATAAATATTTTCATATCCCCAAGCAGACAAAAACAACTCATAGCTAGCAGACAAAAGAGTTTGGTTAAGCTCGCCCTCACTTGAAGCAGTTAAGTTGTATGGTTTAGAGTTGTTTTTTAGAAAAATATTCGCAGGGATGCCTTCGGCGTCTTTATCTTTTATGACAAAACTTACGTCTATCGGTCTCTTTTTGAAAAGTACAGGGTCTAAAACAGTTACAGATCCTCTTTCCAAATTGACCGTAACTATTTGTGTCACAAAATCTGGATGTGTGATTTGGACTTGAAAGCTGCCATCAATTGCGAGTCCTGTTTTGTATTCACCAGATGGTGTTGTAAATTCCCTGTTTATTTGCTCTGATAATATTTCTATTTTTGCATTAGAAATAGCTTGACCATCTGAATCTTTTACAACTCCTTCAAGATAACATGCTCTTTTATAATCAACTTCGATAATAAACAATCCGAAATTAATATCACTTCCATATACATAAGGTCCGTCATCCAAAGGATACACTCCCCAACAACCACTAAAACCAGAATGACAAGCTAATGGATCATTGTATGTGTCATAGTATGCTACTTCAACCAAATTATCCGGTTTTGCAGCATCAATTATTCTGATGCCATCAGTATAATAACTTGTGATCAAATAGCCATTTTTGTAGTAAGTATTATGTGGAATGACACCAGTTCCTTCATACTTTAAAGTCCGATATCTATCTAAAAACTTTGGCTCATTAACATTACTAATGTCATATGACTCAACATATGCATTAGCCCTTTCATCAGTTGTAAATACATATTTTCCATCATCTGATGTCCAAGCATTATGAGTAAAGGCCCTTCCAGTAACTTGTGTATTGATCAGTTTTATGTCTGATTTATCAGTCACATCATAGATAGCAAGTTTACCTGGATTAGCAGTAATTTCTGAATTATAAAGTGTATCATTTCTTACATATACATCATGTGAATAATTTAGATTAGAAGATCCGACAAGGGGTGGATTAGTTGGGTTTGCGTTTAAGTCAAAAACTAATATTCCATTCTGAACACTACAACCTGACAAATAACAAAAACCTTTTTCATCTATAAAAATGTTGTGACACCTTCCAAGGATTCTCGTTTCTTCACCTACAGGTATTTCTGGTTTATAAAAACTGTATGAAATATTTTCAGGCGCATTTGTCATGTCAATAATAACTAAACCATCAGCACCTTGATCTGTAGATACGTAAATGTAATTTTTATAATACCTTACTTCTCTCCAAATACCCACTGCACCAGGAGCTACAAATCTCTCTATAGGATTAGCAGGATCTTCTAATGAAAAAACTCTCGTTGCAGATGCAGTCCCAATAACCGCATATTTTAAACCGTTTTGGTCTACATATCCCCACATTCCTGAAGAATTCTCATTAAATGGGACATGAGAAATTAGCTTTGTATTTAATGGAGTCTCTTGCCCATTTAACACAAAAACGGAAAATATCAAAAACGTAAAAAAAACTCTTACCATAATACTTGTTATATTTGGCGTAAATATAATTATTTATATAATATTATTTTTGTAAAATGAACGAAATTGTCATACAGCAGACCTTTGAACATAAAAACTCATAAAAGAAGGTTAGACTTTTTCTATAACCATTACTGTCAATCTAGATACACAAACCAAATTATCTGACTCATCAAATATTTCAGTGTTCCAGATGTGTAAGGTTCTGCCTATCTTAACAGGTTTAGTGATACTATATACGAATCCATCTTTGACTGATTTGAGATGATTTGCATTTATCTCTATTCCTACAATCGATTGGCGAGATATGTCTTCGATCAAACAGTAGCTAGCTACACTGCCCATTGATTCTGATAGGACAACCGATGCACCGCCATGAAGCAAACCCGCAGGTTGTTTTGTTCGTTCATCTACAGGCATTTTACCTTTGATATAATCAGGGCCGACTTCAGTAACTTCTATGCCCAAATGAGATGCGAGTGTGTTTTGACTGAATTTGTTTATAACGTTTACATCAGGTTTTATTTTCCAGATCATTTATTTATAATACATTTGTGGTGAATAAGAACACAAAAATAGCAAAATGGCCGATCTTTAGATACCATTGTATGTCATTTTGTACATTTCACTTAAATATTAGAATGTCCATACATCTTCATAAAATAAAAATCCAAAAGACCATTTTCATTGGTGGGATCATTTTGTTTTTTATAAAAGTAGCTGCTTTTTACCTTACAAATTCAGTGGGTATCCTTTCTGATGCCTTAGAAAGCACGGTCAATATCATCACAGGCTTTGTTACCCTTAAAAGTCTTCAATTTGCTATAAAACCTAGGGATGAAGACCATCCTTATGGCCACGGCAAGGTAGAATTAATTACAGCTTCCATTGAAGGTATCCTAATAGGAATTGCAGGAATTTTAATCATCATCGAAGCTATTAAAAGATTGGGAAGCCCGGTTACCGTGGTTCAGATGGACATAGGTATTTACTTACTTCTTTTTACGTCCATAGTGAACTACCTAATGGGAAAGTACAGTATAAAAGAAGGTCAAAAATCAAATTCCATTGGCTTGATAGCGGGTGGGAAACATTTGATTTCAGATACCTACTCTACCCTAGCCCTTATTGGTGGATTGGTCATTTATAAGTTTTCAGGTTTACAATGGATCGATAGTGTACTTGCTATCGTTTTTGGAATCTTTATATTAGTCACTGGTTTTAATGTTTTACGAACTACACTAAATGGATTGATGGACGAAGCTGATGTGACGGCTTTAGGGATTTTGATTGGACATTTAGAAGAACATAAATCCCCATCATGGATTTATATTCACAAATTAACTTATCTAAAATTTGGGAGTGTCTCACATGTCGACCTTCACCTTACCGTTCCATGGTATTTTGATATGCGCAAATCTAAATACGAGATACAGTCTTTAAAGAAAATCATCAGCAACCACCTTCCTGAAGATGATGTGGATATTTCTATTCAAAGTGAACCTTGTGAATATGTCATGTGCAAAACCTGTCGGGTAGATTGTTATGATAGAAAACACCCATTTGATCATGATATGCCATGGACTGTAGAGTTGATCACCAGTACCAATAAATACAATAATACGATACAGTCTGAAACAAAATAAATAATATATCTGTTTGGCATCTTTACCAAATCTAATGAATAGAGCATTAGCTAACTTACATTTTGTCAATAATCAGATAGAATACACTAATAATATATGCACGATATAGAGCCTTGGTTCGGCTGGAGAGATGAATATGCAGCAGAAAGAGATAGCAAATCTCCATTTTACGGACGGACATACGATGAATTTAAATTTACTAGTCAGATTTATAACTATTACATACATCCCCAATGGGATTTTTTTGGTTCAGAGACACTTTATTGTAAAATCCTTTACGTGGATTATAAAAGAAAATTTGCACTTATTGAGTTGATTGGTGAGTGGAATGACTGTATTGGGAATGACATCATGTTTCTGAAACGTGACCTTGCTGATGTTTTCCTGAAGAAGGATATCAATAGATTTGTTCTCTTATGTGACAATGTACTCAATTATCACGGAGATGATGATAGTTACTATGAAGAGTGGTA
Source organism: Saprospiraceae bacterium (assembly GCA_035299145.1). GTDB lineage: Bacteria > Bacteroidota > Bacteroidia > Chitinophagales > Saprospiraceae > OLB9. The sequence continues at coordinate 166,974 of DATGWZ010000006.1, read as the reverse complement.
TGATGATGTAAAAGATGAAAATGGATGGATATGTTTAGTGAATACTTTTGATCATGTACTCGATGAAATGAAAAAATTTAGATTGCATTATTATTTAAATTTTGGACCTGAATATAACGATATCAATTGGAGAGTTAAAAAACCTGCTTATATTGTGGATGAAATAGAAAATATCATGAATAATCGTCAAAAAAGTCTGTTATGACAGCTCATAAATCAGGTTTCGTAAATATTATAGGTAATCCCAATGTAGGCAAATCTACGCTCATGAATGCGCTTGTCGGGGAGAAAATGTCCATCATTACAAGCAAACCTCAGACGACACGTCATAGAATTTTTGGACTACTCAGCGAAGACGATTATCAAGTGGTATTCTCTGACACACCAGGTATAATAGATCGTCCAATCTATGGAATGCAGTCATCTATGAATAAATTTGCATTTTCTTCTTTTGAAGATGCAGACATCATTCTTTTTGTAACCGATATCTTTGAGCAATACACAGGTGAAGAACCTGTACTTAAATCCCTTATAAACGCCACAGTACCTAAATATCTAATTATCAATAAAATAGATATTGACAAAGAAAGTAAAGCTGATGAAGTGGCTTCATGGTGGGAAGATAAAGTCAACTTTGATGAAGTATTTTTCATTTCCGCAGATAAAAAACAAAATACACAAACATTACTCGATCGTATTTTAGAAACGCTGCCTGAAGGACCACCATATTATCCTAAAGATGAGCTTTCCGACAAAACAGAGAGATTTTTCGTTTCAGAAATCATTAGAGAGAAACTACTCATGCTATACAAACAGGAAGTCCCATACTCTTGTGAAGTGAGCATCTCTAGATTTAAGGAAGAAGAAAAAAATGGAGCGCCCTTACTTATGATTTATGCAGATATTTATGTAGATAGAAAGTCACAGAAACCCATCATAATTGGCAAAAACGGGGAAGCAATTAAAAAATTGGGGATAGCTGCTCGAACAGAAATAGAAGCTTTTATGGGCAAACATACCTATTTAGATTTGAATGTAAAGATTAAAGAAAATTGGCGTAATGACGATAGAATGTTGAAGCATTTCGGCTATGAAGAATAATGCAATGTCATAAGATTGATTATCAAAGCATTAGCATTTGGTCAAATATTTTTTAGTTAGAATATTTTTTTATGTGGTTAATTTTATCTTACCTTAGTGCTAACAAAATAATAAGCCATGTCAAAATATAGAGGTAAATCCACACCGAAACAACAGATCACTTCAGCAAACGATATCAAAGAAGAAAGAAAGTTTTTTAAGATTGCTATTTTAGTTACAGTAGTACTTTTAGTTATTATCTATTTTGCTTTTAGGTAAGAATTTATTTTTGTCCTTTTAATGTTTTATACTATAAATCTTATTTAAAGATTTTAGTTTAGAAGCCATGCTTTTAAAACGGTTATTGAAAGAATATTATTAATTTTTACAAGTCGAAGTTGAATCCTGAATTCTTCTTTTTCTCATAAATACTTTTGTCAAAAGCGTATAACTTTGCAGGTCTATGAGATACCGACTCTTCTATTTCCCCTATATCCTTCAAAATGGCCAAGGAATTCAATTTTCTTCTGAAATTCCTTTTATCTAATTCAATATTTAGGATTACTTCATATAATCTTTGTAATTGTAGCAAACTAAATTTCTCAGGTAGAAGGTTAAATCCAATCGGCTGCTCTCTCAATTGTTTTTGCATACGACTGAGACAAGACTTCATAATAGTAAAGTGATCGAAGGCTAAGGATGTAATATCACAAACATCCATCCATCTTAAATTACTATTTTTCTCAAGATGCAATAAATGATCTTCATCAATTTTTATCAAAGAATAATAGGCAACTGTGATTACACGACTCAATGGGTGACGATTTATATCACTAAAAACTTGCACTTGCTCAAGGAAAACATCCGTAAACCCTGTCTTTGCAATAAGAACACGTTTCGCAGCTTCATCTGTTGTCTCGTCAGGATGAACAATATCTCCTAACAAAGAAAACTGATCAGTATAAGGTGGCATATCACAATTAGATACCAATACTTTGAGAGCATCATCGTCATATCCAAATATCACACAGTCAACAGAAACAGCGGCTTTGAAGTCATTATTTATTTGAGTAAGCCATATATTTATATTCTCACTAGCATTGGAGGTCATCTATTGTTCAATTTTGGAGCGTGAAGGTAAAGTTTTTTAAAAAATCATCAAAACATTTGAACAAAATTGTATTTGAATTATTTATTTGGGTTATGAAAGTATCCATTTGGTCCATAGGCAAGACAGACGAAAAATATCTAGAGGAAGGCATAAATAAATACCTAAAGCGGCTTAAACACTATACACAGATCTCTTACGAAGAATTTAAAGATGTAAAAGCTGGACAGTTCCCTACCGAAACGCTCAAACGTGAAGCCGAAATGGTCTTGTCCAAATTAAAATCTGAAGACATTTTAGTATTACTCGACGAAAAAGGTCAGTCATATGATTCTGTACAATTTGGAGCTTATCTGGAAAAAATGCAAGTTCAGTCAACAAAATCGCTCATCTTCCTGATAGGTGGAGCTTATGGACACCATGAACTCATACGTATTAGAGCCAATCATCTCATCTCTTTATCTAAAATGACTTTTTCACATCAGATGGTTAGACTTTTTCTTGTGGAACAAATCTACCGTGGTTACACCATCATCAAAAACGAAAAATACCATAATATTTAAATACCTTTGCATCAATTAAATCCTTATTTATGAGTCTTACCATAGTAATTTTGGTGATTACATGTGTCGTGTCTTTCTTGGCTTTTAACAATAGAACCATGTTTGACAATTTAAAACACTACCCTGCTGCAGAGCATCAGCGAAAAGAATTTTACCGTTGGCTGACATCAGGTTTTCTACATGGCGATTACATGCATTTGATTATAAATATGTTTGTATTTCACTCTTTTGGGACAGCCCTTGAACAATATTACACTTACCATTTTGGAATGATTGGTGGTAGTATCTTATTTGTCGTTACTTATTTATTGACTATCATACTTGCCAACATACCAACCTATTTTAAACATGAAAACAATCCATATTACACAGCTATTGGAGCATCTGGAGGAGTATCTGGTATTCTCTTTATTTACATTTTGATTTATCCATGGAATATGTTGGGACTTTATGCGATTATTCCTGTGCCAGCTATCATCTTCGGAGTCCTATATTTATGGTATGAATCTTGGGCAGCAAAAAATCAAAACGATAACATAGGCCACGATGCACACTTTTTTGGTGCGATTGCTGGTATTATGATAGCCATTGTGAGTCGACCTGCTATTCTTCCTGAGTTTTTAAGGAGTTTGATAGAGAATTTCCCTTTTTAGCATAAAAAAAGGATGGCAATCAATACAGATTACCATCCTTTTATCTAAGTCAAGAATTAAAAATCTTGACTATTATTTTTTAGACCAAGCTGCTATTGAGTCCATATTCATTTTAATGTAATCATTGTTACCAGCTTCTTTTGCTTTTGCTAATGATTCATTTGCAGTTGCTATTGCTGCTTTAAAATTACCCATATCTGCTTCAATCAATGATTTTTGTCTTAGTATCCAAAACTTGTCATTACCCATTTCTACAGATTTGTTCATCCATGCTAATGCCTGAGTTAAGTCTTTTTTAGCTTCTCTGTAATATCTTGCCGCATTATAATAATCGTTTGCTGACGGTCCAGCCATTACAGCTGTGATACTAGAAGAAACTTTTTTATCAGTAGGTACTTCGATTTTAACAGGAACATTTACATTATCCCACATGATTTCTAAGTGGAAACTTTCATTTGTTACATTACCTACATTAAGTGTAAACGTTTCTACAGTATTGATAGCCTGTGGAGAAACCATTACCTTTGCAGCAACTTTTGCATCATCCCATTTTTCAGGAGTTCCCCAGTTTTCTGTATCAGTGTAAAAAGTAACTTCCCAAGATGTTTGACTTGGTTTTGTAAAAATAGCATAACTACCTTTTTTTACTTCCTTACCACCGATCATTACATCGTCGCTGAAGGTAACAATTGAGTTTTTGTTTGCACCTGTTCTCCAAAGTGAACCAAAAGGTACTAAATCACCAAAAATTTTACGACCGTTCTTGCTAGGTCTTGAATAATCAAGTGTCACATTTGTCAAACCTACTGTTGTCTCCACTTTAGAACTTGGACTTGCTGCAGGTGTTTTGATTTGAGCATCAGCACTTACCAAAAGTAGCGATAATGCCGGAATTAATAATAAATTGAAAAAACTTTTCATTTAGTTGTTGATTTTAATGGTTAAAAATGAAATTATGTTGGATTTAAGATAATAATTCCAATGTATCACCATATAAATGAAATGAATCATTTAATTGTTCAAAATATTATTTGATATAAAACAAAAACTTCACTCTACATCACATAAACAATTGATTTCATGACATTTAGACATCAAGTACTCAATAAATTAATTTTTTGTTAAAATTATTATTTTACCTATTCTTTCTTTTCTACTTTCCGTGTTTCCACTTTAATGATTTGATTTTTATCTCGTTGTTCTTGTATCTTTTTATTTCTTTCTGCTACAATTTTCGCAATCAAGGCATCTGTATCCAAAGGCTTCCCTGATATGTGTCTATGAAAAGTGATTAACATAAATCTGGTCATATCTTCGGTATATGTCAGTCCTTTTTCCCTTAATACGTGAGAAAACCTGGACCCTTCATCAAAATTCCAATTGTACTCCATCCACCTTCCCAATCCGAAATGCAGTTTTTTAGCTATAGTATCTTCACCTACTTTGAGCATTGGTTTTCTAGCTTCTTCTGTGGTAAGTTCCATTAATTTTGCCATCGCATCATCTACATCTCTAGGAATATAAACCCCATAAAGTTTTGATTTTTTAATATTAGCATTATATAAGGAGTCTTTCGGCAGACTGACCTTTTTCTGATTTTGGGCCATTGTACTAGTCAATGTAAAACAACAACATAAAAAAACGAACATTTTATACATAAGAAGTATATTTAACTGGTAATTAGAATTACAACGTTTGACTAGATTTTAAAATTCTAAATTCCATAAATTTAACTAAAAATTAAATGGAGATCAATATATTTTAAAAATCAAAGAGTCAATTTTGCAAATGTAACAACAATACAGTAATTTTACGGTTTAAAATAAATCAACCCAATTATAAAATTAATATCCCGTTATGGCAGAAGTATTGGAAAAAAAGAAAGCAGCGGACAAAAAAGTAAAGACAAACAAGTACGACAAAGCAACTTACTTGACTTGGTTTGAAACAATGTACCGTATTAGAAGATTCGAAGAGAAAACACTTTTTGCATATTCCCAACAAAAAATAAGGGGATTTTGTCACGTTTATATTGGTCAAGAAGCAATTGCTGCTGGATTAGTGACTGGCATTCAGAAAGAAGATAAGATTGTAACTGCTTACAGACAGCATGGTATCGCTCTAGCAAGAGGACTTGATTCTAATTCATGTATGGCTGAATTGTATGGTAAAGAAACTGGTTGTGTGAAAGGGAAAGGCGGCAGTATGCACTTTTTCTCAGCAGAGCACAACTACTTCGGAGGTAATGGTATCGTCGGTGCTCAAATTCCAATAGGAACAGGCATAGGCTTTGCAGAGAAATACAAAGGAACAGATAAGTTTTGTGTTACGATGTTTGGTGATGGCGCAGCTAGACAAGGTGCGTTGTACGAATCATTTAACATGGCGATGACTTGGAAACTTCCTGTATTGTACATATGTGAAAATAATATGTATGCCATGGGAACGTCAGTTACTCGTACTAGTAATGTCCATGACCTAGCAAAAATTGGTTTAGCTTTTGACATGCCAAGTGAAACAATAGACGGAATGAGCCCTGAGTCAGTCCATGAAGGTCTTCAGAGAGCAGCTGCCCACATTAGATCTGGAAAAGGTCCTTATTATTTAGAAATCAAAACATATAGATATAGAGGACACTCAGTTTCTGACCCTGCAAAATACAGAACTAAAGAAGAACTCGAAGCTTACAAAGACCGAGATCCTGTTGTGATGATCCAAAACAAAATCATTTCAGAAAAGATTGCCACTCAAAAAGAAGTGGATGCCATTATTGATGCTATTAATATAGAGGTAGACAATGCAATGGAATTTGCAGAAAACTCTTCTTATCCTGTACCATCAGAGTTATACGAAGACAATTATACGCAAAAAGATTATCCGTACATCACGGACTAATCATAAACTTAGTATATAAATAAATCTAAATACCCATTTGACTCAGTCGATGGGTATTTTTTTTTATAATTCCAGAATACTTTGGGTAAATTCTTTTTGGACAACCAGTTTTATATTTAACAAAACGATTTCCCCCATATTTTTGCATTGTAGAAATGCCTTATTATGATGATGTTTGGCAAGATCGACTCTCAGTCTTTCAACCTTTTCGTCTGACGAAATATTATCGGCTATCATACAACGTAACAATTTAGTGAGTCTATCTCTTGAGATTTTTGCTCTACGTGCTATGAGAGATCGTTCTTCCAATTGGTATTGTTTGACAGAGTCATAGGTCAGATTGTCAAAACCTAGTTTTAGAATACCATTATTTTCTTTAAAATATTGTGGAAGGTAAAATTGTTTTCTACCTTCATAAGACTGTTGGTCAAAATCTATTGCTCTTATCCTGTATTGGGATCCTTCAATATCTGGCGTAATGTCGACAATATAGTTGTATGCTCGCATGTCACCCAAAAGCTGTATAAAACATCTTTCATTAAATTTTATAAACTCTTTAGCTACCCGTATTTGGTTAAAGGTGTCTATTTTAATATGATTTTTTATAAAATCATCACCAGGTATACCAGCAATATGCTCTTCTATAAGGGTATCTTTATGTACTAGGTAAGAAAGACTATTTGGCGAAAGCAACTCTTCCAATTCTAAACCATATACTCTAGAAGCATCAGTTTTTTTGATGTAGAAGTGATCATAGTTATCATTTAGCTTATTTATAATTCTGACCCTAAAAGGATTAGTATTACCAAATATACAAAAATCAATTCTGCTTACAGACAAGTGATCTATAACTTCTCGGTCTCCATCTGTCTTTAAGAGCGAATAAATGACACAAAGTGCTTCATTAATCATTTCTTGGTCATACTCAGAATAATAAACAGTTTCCCAAAATAGGTCATTTCCTTTACTATCTAACAATGGCGTGGAAGCAATGTACCTAGTCATATCTTCATATTGAATAGGAAAAGTAGCACTACGACCATATCGTTTTAGATATTGATCTAATTGCTCAGAAATTGGAAAAGCTAACTTCTTTTTTGATGGTTTATTGCCTGCCATATAATGATAACGTCAATAATTAGACCATTTTTGAATGTCCAAATATTGTTGTCAAACACTTAATATAAAACTAGTACATTTCACTTTGTTTTTTGATTTGATTTCGTTTTTAGAATTATTCTAAAATCAGTAATCCTATACTTTTACCATATTAACATTTTTGGTGTTGATACAAAACCGTACCTTTGCAAAATAATATTTTGAAAACATGATGTATAGAATTCTTATTGCACTTCTTGTACTTACTTCTTGTAAAGAAAATGCAAAAATAGAAAACCAAGAAAGTCCATTGTACAAAGAAGTTATGGAAATTCATGATGCCGTAATGCCTGAAATGTCCACTATTCACACCATTAAAAAGGATCTAAAAGCAATAGAAACGACAGAAACAAAGGATTTAATTTTAAAAAATGTCAAAGCGTTGGACGATGCGGATGAAGCAATGATGTCTTGGATGGCTGAATTTAAGCTACCCGAAGATAAATCGGGAGAAACAGCATATCTGGAAAGTGAAAAAATAAAAATCAGTAAGGTTAGCGATGCCATGTATGCAAGTATAAAAAATGGAAAACAAGTCCTAGATTCTTTAAAAACCTTAAACTCAAAATAATATGAATCCCAAAATACATCTTTTGTTTATTGTAACTTTTTTGACATTCTTTAGCTGTTCACCCAAAAGTGGTGACCTACCCTATCTCGGCGAAACAGTGGTAGAAAATGGAATAGAAATTCATCACAAAGTTGGTCAGTTTACACATTTAAACCAAGATAGCATATTGGTTGACAACAAAAAAATGTCTGAATACATCTATATAGCTGACTTCTTTTTTACATCATGTCCTTCTATATGTCCAAAAGTGATGAAAGAAATGACAAAAATTTATGATGCTGTAAAAGACGAACCAAGTGTAAAACTAGTTTCCTTCACACTTGACCCGAAAAGAGATGATGTCGCAAAACTTAAATTGTATGCCAATAACTTAGGCATTGACCACAATAAATGGTATTTCCTTACAGGAGACAAAGATGCTACTTTGGAACTTGCAAACACTTTTTTTGTGGCAGCTTTTGAAGATGCGGATGCTCCTGGTGGATTTGACCATAGTGGTAAGATATTACTAATAGATAAGGAAGGTCATGTTCGTTCTTTTAGTGAAGGAACAGATCCTGAAAATACACCAAAGATAATAGCAGACGTCGCAAAACTTTTAGAATCATATAAAAGTAAATAAAACTTAAAATGAGTTGTATTCAGAATTATACAGGAGTGTTAATTTTATTATTAATTACGATAATGTTATCTTTAGCTGGTTGTGGCGACACAACATATATGCAAGGAAAAAGGCTGTATGCTGTAAACTGTCAAAACTGCCACATGGAAGATGGTAGTGGTTTAGGCGGTTTGATCCCTGCCCTGTCTTCATCAACTCAAATTGGATCTACTAATTTCGCTTGTATTATTAAAAATGGTTTAAATGATACCATTTTTCAAGATTCTACCTATTTATTAAAGCAAATGCCTTCTTTCAAGAAGTTTAGTGCTACAGAAATAACCAATATTGTTAACTATGTAAATCATACTTGGGCCAAAGACTTTAAAGAAAGTACCATCCTAGATGTAGAAAAAGTATTGAACGAGTGCCCATAAAGCATCAATACTAAAATTCGTTAAAATATCTCCTAGCGTTTCTATTAAAATTTTCTTTTACGGTGGTAGCATCAACAGCATTACCAATCCTATCATTCGGAACAGAACCATATAATATGGTTTCCCATGCAGGATTAGACCTTTCGCTCAAGCAAGTAGAATGTAATAAATGGAAATCATTGTGAGCCAATGATTTATTAAAAAATAGAAACCTTACATTAGTTTGTCTTGTACGTGGCATAGTATTGTAATACCATATTTCATAAGGCGGCGCATCTACCTCAGTTTCTACAGTGATGACGTTAGTTGGTTTTCCATATTTAAGAAAAATGTGTCCTCTATCAGACTGAAAACCATAACCAGCATTGGTATAAAACTTCTTGTCGACTGCTTTTGCAACTTCCATATATCCGTTGTAAGCTGCTTCGGGGTTAGCAGGATTGCTTGACTTCCAGAACTGGTATATAAATGACCGTTGGCTTTTAATCTTATTGGATGATAATAATTCTCTCAAGGTAGCAGTTTGACTTTGGTCCGTGATTGGAAAATGCGCCTTGATAATAAAATCCATATCTTCTGGCTTTAATTTTTGAGCAAATGAATTTTCCAAATTATCATTGTAGCTTTCTAGAAATGCTATATCAGCTTCAGGGTTACTTTTTACGAAATTGGCAGATTTTGAAAAAACGACATTTTTTTGCTTATCCACTATATTAACCAATAGATGATAATCGCCTGACTTAATACTACTTGTAGGGAAATTCAACAATAATGGTTCAACATCTAATTTGGATAATTTTTTATATTTTACAAGCAGCTGTTTTGTATTTAAATTAGATTTGAATCCTTCCATTAAGATATATTGTACAAAATAATCTTGTGTCAAATCCTTCTTTTCATCATAAGCTTCAAGATAAAAGTTAATCAACTGATTATCTTTTGATGAATAATTATATGCGAGAGGCTCCATGTAAAGACCGTTTTTTACTAAGGACGACTCAGTACTATCCTTATGGACATCGCCAAGAACTAAAATATCAGATGTAAATACTGGGGATGTTTGTGGTGATACATATATCTTTTGTTCTAATTCAATTTTGTCATCAGGGTTTGAAAAATCAAATGCTTCAACCTTTACAGTATACTCACCTGCATTTAATACAAACCTTTTTACGTCTAAAAAGTCTCTAATACTGTCAAGATTACTTGTCTTTAAAACAAATTTATCATATCCTACAATATCATTTTTATCATTAGTAATAAAAATTAAAAACTCCACAGCAGCTTCATTTTTACCATCTACTATAGACCACTGCACAGACTTGGCATCTACCCTAAGGTATAATTCTGCATAATTCTTTGTCCCATGAAAAACATAAGAGCTTACATCCAAGTTGATGGATTTTGATTCCAGTGAAAAACAAAATAAAACTGCTAATAGTATATACTTAAACATTTAACCTATTTTAGTAGTACAAATATAATGTAATTAACAACTAAAATTTTCATTTGATTGGATCAAACTTAGTTGAATTGATTATTTAATCCATAATTGTATTCACCACGACAGCAATTACAGGCGTTTTTCAGATCAGGATAAGCCAAAATTGATAAATAACTAAGATAAAAATAGATTTATTTCTGTCGTTTAAGATAATATTTCATATGAAATATCTTCATTTTCCCTTCTAGAATCAATGTATCAGTCTCCAATTTAGAAATATTGAGTTCAAACTGTGTCTCAGTGTCAATTTTTAATTTTTCTTCTTCGACCTTGTAATTGTGTTTTTTTCCATCATCAAATAAATTTGACTCAACGGTCAGGTCACTATTGAATTCAAAGAAACCTTCTTGCATAAACTCATTTGGTTTCTGATTCATTTCAGAAGCAAAAACTTCCCATTTTCCTACTAATTCTTTTTGAAAAACTTTTGACTTTTCTTCTTTACAAGAAAAAAGCAGCAACGCCGAAAAGCCTATTAAAAATCTGTAATTCATTTAAGATTCATTTTGTACTAAAAGTCAGTCATTCCAACTATCGCACAAAAGTATGAAAAAAAAATATTTCAAAGGATAATTTCTTCTATCATTATCTTGTTTTTCGTGTACTTAAACTAAGAAAACGTCTCTATCAAAATATCAGTAACCCAAGTTACAAAACTATTCTGCATAAAAATGTATCTTTGGGCCCAGAAATGATATTAAGGTGAGTTTGAATATATTATCACAAAAAATTGGAATTATTGGTGGTGGCCAGTTAGGTAAAATGTTATGTCAAGCAGGTAGTAAACTTGGTTTAGACATAAGTGTCATGGACAAAGATAGTACATTTCCTTCTGCTCAGATATGTAGAGATTATGTATGTGGTGATATTAATAATTACGATGACGTATTATCTTTTGGGGCAAATCTAGATGTAATTACCATTGAGATTGAAAATATTAATGTATCTGCATTAGAAGAATTAGAAAAATTGGGGAAATCGGTTTATCCTAAGCCTTCTTCTTTAAAAATAATTAGAGATAAAGGTCTGCAAAAAGAATTTTATCAAGCATCGGACTTTCCAAGTTCTTCATTCCGGCTCCATAAAGACGCATTTGATATCCTTCAAGCTATCACAGAAGGAACACTTAGCATACCATTTGTTCAGAAACTCCGCAGCGATGGCTACGATGGTAAAGGAGTCCATGTAGTTAGAGTTCAAGATGATTTAGCAAATTTAATGAAAGGTCCAAGTCTTACAGAAGATATTGTTGATATCGATAAAGAAATTGCGGTCATAGTAGGTCGTAGCATCAATGGTGATATGGCAACTTTCCCAGCAGTCGAAATGCACTTCCATCCTGTAGCAAATCTTGTAGAATACTTGTTTTGTCCTTCATCTATAAGTAATGAATTGTCAGAAGCAGCAGAAAAACTTGCTATCCAGATTGCCCATAAAATGGACATCGTAGGATTACTTGCAGTAGAAATGTTTGTAACAAAAGAAGGCAAATTACTAGTAAATGAAGTGGCACCAAGACCTCACAACTCTGGTCACCATACTATAGAAGCGAATGTAACATCGCAATACGAAATGCATCTGAGAGCAATCTTGGGTTTACCACTTGGTGATCCATCTCTCGTCAGACCTGCCGTTATGGTTAATTTATTAGGAGAAAGTGGATATAGCGGTCCTGTAAATTATCAAGGTATTGAAGAATGTTTGAATATCTCAGGTGTTTATCCACACTTATATGGTAAAAAAGATACCAAACCATTTAGAAAAATGGGCCACGTCACGATCGTCGATGAAAAACTTGATGATGCTATCCAAAAAGCCAAATTTGTTCAAAACACCTTAAAAGTGATATCATAAATATGACCAATCCATTAGTTAGTATCATTATGGGGTCCGACTCTGACCTACCCATTATGCAACAGGCTGCAGAAATGCTTGATTATTTTGGAATTGCCTATGAAATGACCATTGTTTCGGCTCATAGAACTCCAGAAAGAATGTTTGAATTTGGCAAAAACGCTCACCTTCGTGGGATAAAAGTGATCATTGCTGGTGCAGGAGGCGCTGCGCATTTACCAGGTATGGTTGCATCCATTACACCACTACCTGTAATAGGTGTACCTGTAAAATCTAGTAATTCTATAGATGGTTGGGATTCCATTTTATCTATTTTACAAATGCCAGGTGGAATTCCAGTGGCAACTGTTGCACTAAATGGTGCTAAAAATGCAGGAATACTAGCGGCTTCCATCATAGGAAGTAGCAATCAATTAATATTAGACAAAGTGATTTCCTACAAAACGAAATTAAAGGAGGAAGTATTAGAAAAAGCTGTCAAACTCGAAAACAAGCAAATAAAATAACTAAAATTATATTTAATATAAATCATGTCAAAAAGAAATTTTTTATTTAACACTTTTATGAAAAAGTGTCCAAGGTGTCAAGAAGGAGATTTGTTTACAAAACCGTTTGAATTTTCTAAACCAATCTCTATGCCGGAACAATGTCCCGTATGTAACCAAAAGTTTGAACCAGAACCTGGATTTTATTATGGTGCAATGTTTTTATCATATATCATTTCTGCCTTTTTCTTTTTGGGTGTCATTGGTACTTGCTTAATAATATTCAAGCTTTCGCTGAATACTTCCATGTTTATTTTACTGGTCATTGCAGCTTTGACGTACATGTTCTTTTTAAGAATTTCAAGATCATTGTGGATAAACATCATGGTCAAATACGATCCGAAAGCAAAAGAAAACAAAAACACCCAATCATTTGGCTACTAACGACATATAGCTTTGAAAAATAGATTTAATAGGTTAACTTCAAAAGAATGGCTGCCCTTCCAAAAATCATGGTTTAAATATGATACGGAAGAGAAATTGTTGACTGAAAATATAAGATTTTTCATTAGAGAAGAAGAAACTGAAGAAAAAGTCTTTTACTTTGGAGATAATGCTGAGCTTCTATCAAACATTTGTGAATCGCAGAATGTAGGATTAATAAAAGCGACTGACTTCAACAATGAAGCCTTGCAATATGCTATCTTAGATCTCAGGAATTCAGTAAATTCAATTAAAAATATTTCTGATTACCATAAAATAAAAGAAGAAACCATTAACTATTGTATTAAAATTTTCGAAAATCTAGCGCATAGACGATTTTTGACTGTTTTAATTCCAAATGTATTTGTAGAAGATAAATATAGGCCATTAGCGTGGGATCTTGCGTGGCAACTTAGCTCCATATTTAGTCTTAAAGATGAAAAAATAGCCTGTACTAATGACGTAATGTCATTAAAGACAACAGATAATCACAAGTTTATCCCTAATAATAAGATCTTTTACTGTCTATATTTCAGAAAAGACGAACTATCCAATGGCGTTTTTGAAGAGAAAAAACATCGATTATTTGAAAATAAATTACAAAAGAGTAGCAATTTTAGTTTCAAATCCACGATACCAAGCTGGTTCATTCTAAAACCGCAACCAAGAAAAAAGAATGAAATACTTCATCCTGCTAAATATCCAGAAGAACTTGTCACCATGTTTTTAAACGAGTTTACAACTGAAAACGCCAATATTTTTGACCCAATGTCAGGAACAGGAAGTACACAAGTAGCATCCCTTAAAGCAAGTAGAAATGCCTATGGTACCGAATTGAGTCCGTTCTTTGCGGAGATTGCATTTGGTAGATGTAGTGAAATTGTAGCGCCAAAACAAACAGATTTATTTCAATCTCCCATTGATAATAAGTTTATTCTGTTAAACAAAGATGCAAGAGAAATATCGAAAGATGATTTTCCTGAAATAGATTATTTGATTACATCCCCACCGTACTGGGATATGCTCAATATGAAAGGTGCTGAAAACCAAGCAAAAAGAGTAGAAAAAGGACTTCAAACGAATTATTCGGACAATACTGAAGATCTTGGTAACATTGCGGATTATAACCAATTTATCACTGATCTAGCAAATGTTTACTTCAATATTCTAGACATCATGAAATCGGGCAGTTATCTTACAATTGTGGTCAAAAACATCAAGAAAAAAGGTAAGAATTATCCTTTTGCTTGGGATTTATCTGATGTACTTATGAGTAAGCTTATATTGTTACCAGAAACTTTTTGGTGCCAAGATGATATAAACCTAGCACCTTATGGATATGGCAACACATTCGTAAGTAATACTTTTCACCAATACTGCCTAAATTTTCAAAAACCTTAAATCTTCAAGGCCTAAAAGAAGATTATAGACATAAATTCATAGATTCTTAAAAGTAACAGTGCCACACTCTTCCTTTATTGGCTTACTTTCAAACTCAAACTGTCTTTGAGTTTTCAAAAAACTTTTTAATACTGGTTTTTCTTTGATGGTTGTCTCTTTATCATTTATTCCTACATAGGACACTATTCCTTTGCTACTTATACAAATCGTTGTTGCAATGATGCCTTTTTGGTCAAAGATGATTGTTGGCATTTTAGTTATTTTCCGACCAGAAAAACCTTCTATAATTGGTACAATTCCTTCTTGACAAATTCTTTCTGATAATCCGTTAGTTGAACTATCAAGCAAAGAAGAATTATCAGTATACATAGTCAATGTAAAAAGCAAAACAATTATCAGTTTCATAATTTATTGTTTATGTTATCTAAGTCTGTTATTTCTGGAATTATCAATTCGAAATGTTATTTTACCACATTCATATTCGGGTGCTTCAGAACCAGGTTGAAACTTATATCCTGCTAATCCCTTAAGATAACTCTTCAAGGTATTTATATTTTTAATAGTTGTTCTATCCCTTTGAATTTCCACATATTTTACAATACCTTCGCGATTAATACAAAATTTTACTTGTATTATCCCACTTTCATATATTGAGGGTTTAAAAAATCTCATTTCTCTAAAAATTATTTTCCTTCCAAATAATCCATCTCCTGAAGTATCCATTCTTAAAGTTGAAAAATCAACCGAGTCAATTAATTTTATGATTAAATCATCTGAATCTACAATTTCAGTTTTTTGAGCGATCTTTGGTGTTTCGCAAGCGTAAAGAAATATCATTGTGACAAAACAGATTGACAAATATTTAGCTACATTCATATTAATTTCTGTTAAATTTATTTATAGTATTTTCTATTTTAAATCTCATTCTACCACATTCATAATCAGGAGCATCTGGATTTGGTTGAAACTTATATCCGCATGATGCTTTTAGGTAGTTTTTTAGAGTCCTTACATCTTTTATCGTGGAACTATCTTGTAGGATTTCCGCATATTTCACTATTCCTTCCCTGTTAATACAAAGTTTAATACCGACTCTACCGCTTACATACGTTGCTGACTTTGCTGCACTCAAATCACGATATATTATTTTTCTGCCAAAGGTCCCGCTTCCTGTTTCATCATACCTTAACTCACTTGCATTCACAGAATCCAGCATATTAACTATTAGATCATCTGAAACTACAAATTCTGGTTTTTCTTCTATTGGCTTTTGAGTCACCTTGGGGGTTTCACATGCATTAACCATAATCAAAAAAGTAAAAAATGAAACTGTAAAATAATTTATTTTCATATTTTTTAACTTTTTTTTTGATTAGTTATCTATATTGAATAGCAGTTTGCCACACTGCTCTTTATGCGCCGTGTAATCAGGCTGAAATTTATATGTTCTTGCTGCTTTTAAATAGCTTTTAAGTGTTTGCTTATCCGTAATTGTTGTTTCATCTGGGTATAGTTCAACATACGTAACCAAACCTGCTCTATTAATACAAACCTTTACAGCGATACTGCCACTTAATGTAGATAATGATTTTGTAGCACTTAAATCTCTATATATTATTTTTCTCCCGAAAACACCAATTTCAGATAATTCGGAAATATATGATGTATCAATACAATCCATTGATTTAACTATCGAAACATCTGATTCATTAATTTGTACTTCTTTACTTGTTGTTTGTGCTATTATTGTCGTTTCACAAGACAAGATAAAAAATATCACACCAAACATCAATCTCCACCTATAACTTTTCATATGAGCTAATTTCCTTTAATTTTCTTATATAAAAAAATGCGCAAGACGAAGATTCATTTTGCGCATTCTATATCTATTGTTCTACTTCAATTTATTATTTACCGAATTATCAATTTTAAATGACATTTTACCACACTGTTCTTTGGGTGCTGACAAGTCTGGTTGAAATTTATATCCACGTGCAGCTTTCAAATAATTTTTGAGAGTTTGTTTATCCCTCATAGTTGTCTCAGAATTATTCAACTCAACATATGTAACAATCCCTGCCCTGTTAATACAAACTTTTATTACGACTCTACCACTGACATTAGTAGCAGCTTTCGCATCCTTTAAATTTCTATATATAATCTTTCTGCCAAAGACACCATCACCTGACCCATCATAAGCACCTGTCCCATCACTTGCATTTCCCTCTCCAGCATCTCCATCATTTCCTTTATCTTTTCCAGCACCAGTTCCGGAATCTCCCTTCCCAGTACCACCTTCTTTTCCATTTACAGTAGAAGGTTTTGAAGTAGAAGTACCTGTGGTAGAACCTGATGTTGAACTTGTAGATGGGCTAGAACTCGGTTTTGTAGGTACAGGTTTACTTGTAGGGGCTTTGGGCTTCTCTACTACTTTGACGGGAGATTCTTCTATTGGCGTTTTGGTCTCTATTACCTCGTCTCTAGTAACCACCGGTGTAGGCATCTTGATATCTGGCTTAGGTACATCTATGACTTGTGGCTGAGTAGTTTCGATGACTTCAGGCTGAGTTGCTTGTTCTTGTGTCGGTTGTTGTGGTGTTTCTTCTGGTGCTGATTCAGATTTTGCTCTTTGTGCACCTTCATCTTCATGTGCAAATTTGCTTAATGAACTCTCTTCAAAAGTAAAATCAACTTTCACAGCATATGGTGGCTTCTCATCTTCTATATCCAATTCTACTTGTGGCAAATAGTAAAAAAAAGCGATCAATAAAAGTAAAAGATGTATCATAAAGGAAATTCGCTTTCCTTTATTTTTATTTTTATCTTCAAATGCAAATGAACTATTCATATTTACTTAAATTTATTGATGTTATTAATAAGATGACCTAAATCAGGTTATTGACGTATAGATAACGTCAAATATTCTTAATTATTTATTAAATTATTGCAAAAATACAGAATTTATACATATTACAAATTTTTTACAAATAATAATATGCAAACATCAATTGACTTCAGACATAAACTGACTTAAATATAATTCCAAAAAAGCATGACGTTCTTGAGCTATTCGTTTGCCTTCTTTAGTTTTCATTTTATCTTTTAATAGCAAAAGCTTTTCATAAAAGTGATTGATAGTAGGAGCTATACTATTTTTATACGCTTCTTTTGTCATATTCAAATTTGGAGATATTTCAGGATCATACAATTTTCGCCCTTTAAAACCACCATAGTTAAAAGCCCTAGCTACACCAATCGCACCAATTGCATCAAGCCTATCAGCATCTCTTACGATATCAAGTTCTTTTGATACAAAATCAGAAAAAGAATGGCCTCCTTTAAATGAAATATTTTCAATAATTTTTACAGTATGTTCTATTTTTTCAATTGAAACGCCCAATTCTTCTAAAATATCCCTAGCCAATGCTGGACCTATTGTCTCATCACCATCATGAAATTTAGAATCAGCGATATCATGCAATAAAGCAGCGTATTCAATGACAGACATATCAATATTGGATTCTGTACTTGCAATTTTTACGGCCATTTTATACACCCTTTCTACATGAAACCAATCATGTCCAGCTTCTGCATTTTCTAGCTTTTGCTTTACAATATTCTTAATGTTGTCAATGATATTAGGTGTATCCAATTTTTATTTTTTATCAAAATAATAACCAATATATAATTCAGTCCCAGCACCAGCTTTGCTTAACGTACCTCCTACCCCATAAGAAGCTAAGATTCCTATTTTAAGTTTACTATACCTGTCACCAAAGTCGTCCAAAATAACACCACCTTGTACAGCTGCCATGCTTGCACTAGAGAAACCTGCACCTGCCCAAAAAGCGTTTTGCTTTTCAAACTTTAACCCATAAAGTACATCAATAATATCAGGATTAACGATATTTGCAGTAATCATCGGTTCAAAATAAGAATCATAATTATAAAATCTACCACCCACATTAAAATGAATATGACTTTGTCTCACTTGGTCAAAATCATTGACCAAAACTTCTGTGGTGTATATTTGACTCATCGCAGCACCTACAAAAAATGTGTTGCCTTTGTATTCCCTGACATTAGATGTATAAAAAAATCCTCCACCAACTGATGGGAAAAATGCTCCCGATCTTCCACCTAATATCAGTCCATCATTTTCATCATTAAATATCTCACCAGCACCATTAAATGAATACTGTTGAAAATCTGCCGAAAGACCCAGTGATAGTTGACCATATCTACTTAGTACTTCTTTTAATTTGTATGAATAATTAAGTTGTACACCTACTTTACTAACTGGACCTGTTTGATCAAAATGTAAGATGGCACCTCCACTCATATTATACTTGAGCAAAGGGTACTGAAATGATGCAAACCCCGTAATAGGTGCACCTTTGAATCCCAACCACTGCATTCTAAAGAATCCATCAAAGATCATATCATTACCCACAGCTGTAAATGCTGGATTCCAAATAGCCCTTGTTTCTGCAATATGACTACTATTTGCCAATTGTTGTGCATGTAATTTGGTTGCGAATAAAAATATCAAACATCCAAAAATTATTATTTGTCTCATCTTTAATTTCTTTAATTATAATTTAATTCCACAAAATGGTTAACGAACTTTTTACAACTTTGTCTTCGAAGGTCAAAATGTAATAATATGTGTCAGCTGGAAGTTTATCCCCATTCCTCAAACCTTCAAATAAGTTTCCAAATGTTTGATACCCTTCTTGTTCGAAGATAAGATTGCCCCACCTATTAAATATCTTTAAGCTGTTGTCTGGAAATGCTTCTAGTCCTGAAAAATATAGTGCATCATTTTTACCATCACCGTTAGGCGTAATAATACTTACCTCCTTAAAAAATGCTAGCGGATCTTCTAAAATACAAATAGTTACTTCATCCGAAAACTCACAACCGTTTCTATCAGTCACCGTTACCGTAAATACGGTCTCCAATAATGGCTTCA
This sequence comes from Saprospiraceae bacterium, assembly GCA_035299145.1. Taxonomy (GTDB): domain Bacteria; phylum Bacteroidota; class Bacteroidia; order Chitinophagales; family Saprospiraceae; genus OLB9. Next base: position 147,206 of record DATGWZ010000006.1, on the reverse strand, counting down.
CAACAGGATCTGCAACATTTGAAGGCCCTACAATTAAATCAGTATTATCCCATTGATAGCTCACACCTCCAGAAGCAGCTAATTTAATTGTTCTACCCGTTATCACACAAGTATCTAAACCAGCACTTATTTCAGCAGACTCAAATACTTCTATTTCTATTGTTTCTTCGACACCACTTTGTAAGCAGACGCCATCATCTACTACTACTTTATATTCAGTTGTTTCCTCAGGGCTTGCGGTAGTGACTGGACCTGTGGTGGTGGATAGTGTACCAGTAGGGTCTATCCATGTATAATTTACACCACCTGATGCCGTTAAAATAACAGGCTCACCATTACAAACACCAGGTTTATCAGTAGTAACAGTCGCTTGTACTATAGGTAGGAAAGTAATATTTATACTATCTATACTTGCACATCCTTGTGCATTAGTTACTGTAACTGTATATTTTACATCTGTCAATAGCAAAGGCTGTCTAGGTGCTATGATCAAAGTAGAAGAAGTAGAACCGTCTGACCATTTATATGTTTGGTTCGGATTAATCGGAACACTTATAGAAGCAGAAATGCCTGGACATAACGTAAAATCTTCTACTAAAGATACTACAGGTGCTGATTGTAATGTAACAGTAAAAGTTGACTCTTTGGTGCAATTTGCAAGGCTCGTTACGATACACGAATATGTCCCTGCTTCTGTTATTGAAATGGTATTAGTAGTGACACCTGGTATAACAATTCCACCTTTTTTCCATTCAAATTTATTTGCATTTGATGCAGCAACTATTGTCAGTTCTTCTCCTACGCATAGATTATAATTATTATTTAATGCCAGAGTTGGTAAAGGTTCGATAGTTACTTTTACTTCATCACTATTTTCACAATCAAATTCATTGGTTACTACCACTCTATAAGTACCAGTTTTATCTGCTGTTACTACTTGACTAGTCCCAAAAGGAACACCATTTAATGTCCAATTGTATGATGACTGATTATTGCCACCATTTAATACTGGAAAGGGTTGACCTTCACATATCGTCCTATCATTCATTAGGTTAACGCCAGGTATTGGATTTACCGTAATGTTAACAGACTCTGAAACTGTACAAGAAGGATTTCCTCCTGTAATTTCAATGAGATAATTTCCACCTTCGGTTACACTCAATCCAAAACTTGGATTATTCAGTACCATATCTCCATTTCTAATCCATCTGATGGTCGCATTTGGATCTGAAGATTGAGCAAGAATTAGATATGTATCACCAGAACAAATAGCAGTATCGCCACCTATTATTTCCAATGATGGACCTGGTACAAAAGAAATGTCTGCTTCTGAAGTTGATGTACAATCATATTGATTTGTGACATCGACAGAATAGTTTCCTGCTTGTGTTACCACCAAGAAATTAGCCGTATTTGAAAGTAAAAGTCCATTTCTTTTCCATTCATAAGTTACTCCTTCTGAACCGGCTTTAAGTTCTACTTTTGCTCCAATACACGCAACCCTATCTTCTAAGTTGACTACAGGCAGTGATCTTACCTCCACTTGTGTGGATTTGCTAGTTTTACATCCTATATTATTGGTCGCTTCAATGGTATAAAAACCAGAATTATTTGCAACCAAGGATAAAGAATTTGAACCATTTATTGGATTATTTTCATAAAACCATTGCAAAGAAGTGAAGTCTTGGGCCACTGCTAGCAAATTTGCAGGATTGCCTTGACATACATTGGTGGTGTCAGGAAAATCTTCTACAATTGGACTCGCAAAAAACCTTACATCTATTTGGTCTTCACCAAAACACAAACCAGCATTCTGGACAATAACTCTATAAATACCGCTTCCCATCGGTGTCAATTGACTACTTGTTTGATTTGGAATCAAAACATCATCTTTATACCACTCATAAGTAATACCTTCAGATCCTGCATTTAAAATAATATCATCATTCTCGCACAATTGTTCATCAGGACCTAAGTTTATCACTGGAGCAGCCTTTGTCGTAGCAATTGTTTGTACTTCACTTGTACAATCAAACGAATTGGTAACCACAAGTTTATATGTACCTCCCTGTGAAATGTCTAGTGTACTAGCAGTTTCACCAGAAATCAAGATATTATTTCTAAACCATTCAAACGATTGACCACCATTGATCGTAGGTTCAAGGGTTACAGTTGTATTTTGACAAAATTCGATATTTGGTGCTAATAATGCTGACGGTCTTGGATTAAATGTAACTGTAACTGCATCTCTTCGGATACAGCCTGAAGAATGGATCACTTCAACAGAATAAACACCGTCTGAACTAACTGTCAGCGTATTAAGTATTTGAGTAGTAATTTCAATTCCATTTCTAAACCATTTATAAGTTTGTCCTGATGTTCCAGCATTAAGCGATACCATATCTCCGACACATTGATTAAGGTCTGGTCCTAATTCTAAAACTACTGGACAACAATTGGCAGGAGCATTAAATAAATTTGCTCGGGTAATAGCACAAGAAGATGGCGCTTCTACAAAAAATGCATTCACATTTACAGGCAATCCATCAGAATCTAAATTTACCAAAGTTACTGTTTGTGGACTTGAAGTTACTGGAAATAACTGCCCATTAACATTCAGTGTCGCTGGTACTGGAGGTTTGTCATAGGTTAAAGTAAGTTGCTGTGTGTAAATATTTGATGATATTATACATGGTGTTTGAGTGCCCACTGTAATACTTTCAATAACACATGAAGATTTTATTTCTACTTTTCTTGAAATGTAACTCAAATTCAAACATTCTGTACTTGTTAATGAAGTAAAAGGTTGTCCTACATATGAAGTTAAGTTAGTTCCTGAACTTATAACCATAGAATAAATGGTATAATTACCAGCTGGAGTTGCAGTCATATCAGTATTCTGTCCTATTCTTTCTATTAAACCAGTTGCATCATTTACAATTATATAAACATTTTGATATGCTGGTGCAGGAGCCGAAATGCTTTCAATCACAAATCCTGGTCCTGTTACATTTGTAATTTGAGAATTTGTAGGTAAATTGGCAAAACTATAAAAGACAAGGACATACTGGGTACAAGCAGTTAATTGTACCGTCATAGTCCCTTCCCTAAAAATCGACATACCACCTGCATCAGTAGCAGATGAAGAGACAAATGAGTTGCATGCTGAAGCAGCATTAAAATTTGACCTAAACAAGGAAACAAAACCACTTCCTACATTAAATGAGTAAGAACCAGTTTCAGTGGCGTAAACATTTACTCTATTATAGTAATAGTTTCCACTTGCAACATGACAACCTACGCCATCAAGACCTTTGACTGCAATTTGACCTAAAGGTAAATTATCTGTAATAGGACGTGAAATACTAGTAATTCTATTACCAACAACTTTTGTCATATTCAAATTTAGTCCAGGGTCACCTGCATCAAGACTTACACCTGTTGTTGGACACAAAACACTATTCTCTGGTGTACAAGTAGAGTTAATGGTAAAATTTGAACTCGACACATTAAAAATTCTAAAACAATCGAAGTCCATACACTCCATCATGACTCGAGCTTGTGTAGTTCTTACAAAATTTGATGGAATCATAAATGAAAATGTACCCGCAGCATAAGATATGTTTTCAGCAATGATTATTGGGTAAGTTCTTCCACCATCTATAGAAAGTTTTATTCTCATCATATTACATAATGCATTACTTCCACCTGTGTTCCATGTGAAATTTTCTACTTGTCCGGCTTGAAATGTTTCGAATCCATTAGGTCTAGTTACTCTAAAAGGTCCAGTGTTGTTGACTACAATTGTGATATCATCATTTGCAACAGCTCCGCCTGCACCATTATTATCTCTAAGAGAAACATTAAAATTTAGATTTCTAGCTACATTAGGAGATACTTCAAAAGGACTTGCAACACCAGAAATTATGGTCTCTAAACTAGGAAAATATCTTTCAGGCGACGCTGAAGGTGGAAATGACCTAAATAAAGGTGTGATAGTTGAGTTTCCAGCCTGGGTACCTATAAAACCTTGAGTTGGCTTCCCTGTCCCATCTTCATCTATTTGCTCCCAACAATAAGTATGTGTATCAGTATCAGTCCACTGTCCTTCAGCTTTTAGGTAGAATGGTGTTCCTTTCGGTATAGTATAGGTAGTATTACACGGATTAGCATCTACAGATGGTGCAATGTTTGGAGATGTAACAGGGTTTCCGCAGCTACCGCCTTCACCAAAAGTTACATAATCGTACATTTCTTCCAAACTCTTAATGTGGAAATAATTATCTAAAACATCACCACTTGGTATGTTTTGGTCAGCATTACATATGCCATTGTAAGACATAATGGTTGTTCCACTACCGATTTCATATGCATTAGTCAAACTGATCGCATCCGTACAGCTTTCACCTAGTCCATTAAAAGTATGATTGGCCCCAAATTGATGTCCAAATTCATGGGTTGCTAACGATATCCAACCGTTCCCAACATTTGAATAACCACCTGACCAAGCACTTGCTTTATTTAAAGGACCAAAAAATGTAGAATTATCGCAGACAGACTGTAACTGAGCTACACCTCCATTTCCCCAGTTATCACCGTCTTCATGCTGATGAAACACATGACCGATGTCAAATAAATTGGATGCAAACTGCATAGGTACTATATTCCCTGCTTGCACTGTTCGACCTTGGCCACCAGCCCCATCTGGTATAAATGGATCAGTATTTGGATTATTATAAAGAAAAATTCTAGTTCCTACAGTCAACCTATAAGATAATTCATTATTAAATATTGCGCTGATGGCATTCACGGAGTTGACGACAACTGTACGTACAGCAGTGTCATTATTTCCATTTTTTACATAAAATTCGCCTGTCGTCACGATAGCAACTCGATAATTAAATCTCCTATCTCCCATGGTAGTGCCCATTCTCTTACCAAAATTTCTTGGGGTTTTAATTTCAGAATTTTCAAAAGCTTCGTGATCGTGTCCACAAAATTGTTTTGGTTGGGGTAAATCAGGTTGAAAGCCGTATTCGATTATGTGAGAACCCTGTATATTTACATCTTCTGGATAAATACTAATCATTTTACCAGCATTTAATATGGTGGCATAAAGACCTACAGTACTTAAAGTTAAGGCACCCTTTAAATGACTTCCATCCAATGCAGTTAAGTCGTAAGTTAAAATATCTGGAAACTGTCTCCTAAATTCATCATCAATAACATCATTCGGTATCGCAGAAAACAGGATAGATTTACCTCGAATCGGTAATGAGATAGAAAAGGAATTCCTAGAGCCAACCTGCTTTGCTTGGTTTAAATAACTTAAGTGAGAAATATTGATTTTTTCACGATCAGATGGTAAAATCAGTTTTTCAGTTGGCAATTCATTGGAAGACAAAGACTGAGCATTGATCAATGATAGTAAAAAACAGAATAAAATAGTTGTAGCTATCCGCATGACTCGATTATTTATGTTATAAAAAGTAATTAACGGGCATAAAAGTACATAAAATATCATATCACGCAACAATACATATCGAAAAAAATATAATTTAACAAAAAGTAATTATTTACCATCTTATAAAATGCGCATCTTTCATGTCATTATAGGAACTAAAAAATCATTTTTAGCATTTTATAAAAATATTAACTTAATAAACTGAACTTCCCCCTACCAATAACAGTTATAAAACCATTAAATAATAAAATACACCTTTAAGAAATGAAAATTTTAATTTTAAGTTTTTTCTGCTTATTCCTTGCAGTGACAACTTCTCAAGCTCAGTTCAAAGATATGCTCAATAAGGCAAAATCTTCTGTAACTTCACTATCTAAAAACGATACTGATGTATCTGCCGGACTAAAAGAAGCTTTAAATAACGGTATCGAATCCGCTGTAAATCAACTATCAGCAGAAAAGGGTTATTTAGAAAGCCCATATAAAATCTTAATACCAGCAGATGCGCAGAAGGTTATAGATAAAGTCAAGATGGTTCCTGGATTTCAAGATGTGGAGACAAAATTGATAAATCAAATGAATCAAGCAGCTGAGATTGCAGCAAAAAAAGCAACGCCTATATTTGTAAATGCAATAAAACAAATGAGTTTCCAAGATGCAACCAAAATACTTTCTGGTCCAGATAACGCTGCCACAACATACCTTGAGTCAACATCCAGAACACCATTGTATAATGAGTTTATGCCTATTATTCAAGCTAGTTTAGACGAAGTGAATGCTCGTACATACTGGAAAACCGTCGTAGATGCTTATAATAAACTACCTTTTGTCAAAAAAATGAATCCTGCGCTCGATGACCACGTTAATAATAAAGGACTTGATGGTTTATTTAGTCTTATAGCCGTAAAAGAGCAAGGTATTAGAACTGACGTAAATCAAAGAACTTCTGACCTTTTAAAGAAAGTTTTCGGTAAATAAATTAAGTAGTAATTAGACATAAAAAACCGTAGTGAACATGAAGTTTACTACGGTTTTTTTTGACTTATTCGAAAGCAAGAATTAAATATTTCTATTTAAGCAATTAAGATCTTCAAATGCTTGTTTCATCCTATTTACAAATGTTACTTCACCACTTCTCAACCACACTCTAGGATCATAGTACTTCTTATTTGGTTTGTCAGCACCTTCAGGATTACCAATTTGACCTTGTAAGAAATCTTTTTTAGATTCATAGTAATCTTTGACTCCTTCCCAGTAAGCCCATTGCATATCTGTATCGATATTCATTTTGACTGCTCCGTAAGTGATTGCTTCTCTGATTTCTTCTCTACTACTACCAGAACCACCATGAAAAACAAAATTTACAGGATTTTTTCCAGTATTAAATTTCTTCTGGATATAATCTTGTGAATTTTTAAGAATTATTGGCTTTAAAGAGACATTCCCCGGTTTGTATACTCCATGAACATTACCAAATGCAGCAGCAATGGTAAATTTTTCGCTTATTTTAAGTAATTCTTCATACGAATAAGCTACTTCTTCAGGCTGTGTGTACAATCTGCTGCTATCCACATCAGAATTATCTACGCCATCTTCTTCCCCACCTGTTACTCCTAATTCTATCTCAAGTGTTATACCTAGATCATTCATTCTAGTCAAATAATCTCTACAAATTTCTATGTTTTCGTGTAATGGTTCCTCTGACAGATCAAGCATATGACTACTATATAAAGGATGACCATATTTTTCATAATGTACTTCACTAGCATCCAAAAGTCCATCAATCCATGGCAAAAGTTTTTTAGCGCAATGATCGGTGTGCAATATTACAGGGACACCATAAGCTTGTGCAACTGTATGAACATGCATTGCACCAGAAATTCCTCCTAAGATAGCCGAGTTTTGTCCATCATTGGAAAGACTTTTTCCTGCATAAAAACTTGCACCACCATTACTGAATTGAATGATAATTGGAGAATTTACAGCTTTAGCAGTTTCTAAGGCTGCATTTACGGAATTTGTACCAATGACATTTACTGCCGGTAAGGCAAAATCATTTTCATTGGCATAATTCAAAAGTTCTGTAACTTCATCACCAAAAAGTACACCTGATCTGAATTTTTTGTTGGACATTCTATTGTGTTTTGTTAATTAATTTAAATGATTCCTTTATCCGAAAGGTATCGCTCAGCGTCTAATGCAGCCATACAACCAGTACCAGCTGCTGTCACAGCTTGTCTATATATGTGGTCTTGAGCATCACCACATGCAAAAACACCTTCTATATTAGTAAGGCTTCTGCCAGGTACTGCTTTAATGTATTTATTACTATCCATATCTATCCACCCTTCAAACAAATCCGTATTGGGTTTATGCCCGATAGCCACAAAAAAACCTGTAACAGGCAAAACAGTGGTCTCTCCAGTAACAGTGTTTTTTATTCTCGCACCTTCTACACCTTCTTCCCCTAGGATCTCTTCTGTTTCAGAATTCCAATGCACTTCAAGATTTTCGGTTTTGAATACTCTTTCTTGCATTATTTTGGAAGCACGCATTTCATCACGTCTTACAAGTAAATGCACTTTTTTACACAACTTAGCAAGATAAGTTGCTTCTTCCGCCGCTGTGTCACCTGCTCCTACAATAGCCACTTCTTGGCCTCTGAAGAAAAATCCATCACATACTGCACATGCTGAGACACCTTTATTCATAAGCCTCTGCTCTGATTCCAAACCCAACCATTTTGCAGAAGCTCCTGTTGCTATAATAACGCTATCTGCATGCATCTCATGACCAGTTTCTGACCATACTTTATGTGGCGTGCTAGAAAAATCCACTTTATCTATTAATTCATATCTAATATCAGTGCCGAATCTTAGTGCTTGATTTTTAAAATCTTCCATCATTTGTGGTCCCATTATTCCATTAGGATATCCAGGATAATTTTCCACATCATTTGTAATGGTCAATTGACCACCTGGCTCTTTACCTGTATATAAAACTGGTGCTAAGTTGGCACGCGATGCATATATAGCAGCTGTGTACCCAGCAGGTCCAGACCCAATAATTAAACACTTAATTCTTTCTACGTTTGTTTGTGACATATTCTATTTTAACTTAAAGTGACAAAATTACAAAATTATATATTTATACCTAAAGGAATTTCGATTTAAAAAAACACATCATTGTAAATAACTAATTTTGAGCGTTTAAGAATCTTCCCTTTTCATTGAAATTAGATATTAAATCTATTAATTTCAATACATATTATAAAAACTATTAACCAAGATTCAACTTCAAATATTGATTATTTGTTTTGGAAATTCCTTTAAAGCTATGTTAAACTGATATCAATCATAATAATAACACGCCATTATTATTATCTTTGCGACGATTAAAAACCTAGTTTTTTATGTATCGAATTTTAAGTGTGATTGTAGTTTTGATGGTTCCATTTATTTGGTCATTCACAAATACCGAACCCAAAACCGAAGCTGAACTTGGTAAAATTCTTTTTTTCGACCCTATTTTATCTAAAGACAGCACTGTTAGTTGCTCATCTTGTCATAAACCGGATTTAGCATTTGCGGATAGTCTTGCTGTAAGTCCAGGTATTGAGAATAGAATAGGTAGACGCAATGCACCTTCCATTATGAATATGGCATCTCGAAGTGAGTTCTTCTATGATGGTAGGGCAAAAGATTTAGTAGATCAAATCCACTTTCCTATCGAAGATAACTTAGAGATGGATGCAAAAATGTCTGAAGTTGTAGACAGACTTAAAAACCACGCTAAGTATCCCATTTGGTTTAAAAAAATATTCAATGAAGTCCCAAACGAAAATAATTTGGCACGTGCTATTGCATCCTTTGAAGAAAGCTTGGAGACATCCGATACAGAATTTGATGCTTGGATGAATGATTTACCCAATAAAATGAGTGATGCGGCTATCAGAGGAAGGAAACTTTTTTTGAGCGATAGGGCAAAATGTTTTGATTGCCATTTTAGTCCTGACTTTACGGGTGATGAGTTTAAAAACATCGGCTTATACGATGAAAAAAAATACAAAGATAAAGGACGATATGAAGTTACAAAAAATCAAAATGACCTTGGTAAATTTAAAGTACCAGGACTGAGAAACGTTGCTGTTACTGGACCTTATATGCATGATGGAAGTTTTGCTACATTAAAGGATGTCATAGAATATTATAGTGATCCATATCAATTTGTTTCTAACCCAATAAACATGGACACTACCCTACTCAAACCCATTAATTTTACCACACAAGAAAAAGAAGATTTAGAAGCCTTTTTATTAAGTCTCACTGACAGAAGATTTAGCAATTAAAGATTTTTTTGGTGCTTTCTTCCGTTTGCATTAAATTAATATGATACTTTTATGCTTTAATTTAATATATTGAGATCATTATTAGCCATATGTCTACTTCTTCAATTGTCACTATTTTCTTTCGGACAGAGTGAAGACCTGCGTATTGAAATCGATAAGATAATAAGGTATGATACAGAAATCTCATTTAAAAAGACTCCAGGTTTTGTTATTGGTATTATAGACAATGATTCTACTTATTTTTTTTCATTTGGCCAAAAAAGCAAAAATGAAGATATTTTACTAACCAAACAAGACATATTTGAAGTGGGAAGTGTTACAAAAATTTTCACTTCTGCTGTCATTGAATCCTTAGTAGCTAAAAACAAGCTGAGCTATCACGATAAGCTAAATGATTTTCTGCCATTTGAATATCAAAATCCAAGATTAAGCCACATTAGTATTGAAAACTTAATAAATCATTCATCGGGTTTGCCCAAAAGGCCTTTATTCTTTGGTAGAAAAGAGAAAAACATGCAGAATCCATATGAATTCTACAGCAGCAAAGACTTATTAACTTTTTACAGAGATTTTATTCCAGAAAAAGATGTTTTTGAATATAGCCACACCAATTATGCTTTATTAGAATTAGTAATCGAAAATGTAACGAAAAAAAAGTTTAATGATGTTTTGATTGAAGAAATTTTAACATTATATCAAATGAAAAATACTTTTGTAGACTTTCCCGAACAAAAAAACAACCTAATCTCACCTGGCTATGACCGATCTCAAAAAAAAGTGGCACCTTGGTCATTCAATTCATTTAAAGCTTCTGAAGGTTTAAAAATGAATTTAAATGATATGATGATTTTTTTAAAAGAAGTCCTTAAAAAATCATCCATTGAAATTCTAAAATATGACAGCCTTGATGTCAACTCGAGTGCATTGGAGAATGATGGCTTCAATGCTCGATTAGGTCTTATAAATGGATGGTATACTATAGACATGAAATCTTTTAAAATTATCACTCATACCGGTAAGACATCGGGACACAATGCTTTTGTAGCATTTATCAAAGAAACAAACACTGCCGTGGCAATATTTGCAAATTCATCAATTGGTACGGAAGACTTAGGATTGCAAATATTAAGAATGCTAAATTTCAACTGGAAACGTATCTCCAATATCTAAAAGATAAACACATGTCTGATAAAAAAGAAGTAAAATTAAATTGGGACGATTTTGTTAAAATGGGAAACCCAGAAAATGCACCGGAAATGCCTGAAGACATAACTGATAAGTTCCAACCCATTCAACAACAACTAAGAATACATTTAGACAGGAAGCAACGTGGGGGAAAAGAAGTAACGCTTATCCGAGGATTTAATGGACCAGAAGATAAAATTGAAGATTTAGGTAAACTCCTAAAAACAAAATGTGGTGTTGGTGGCGCTGTCAAAGATAACGAAATCATACTTCAAGGAAATCATAGAGACAAAGTCCTGAAAATATTATTAGACTTAGGTTACAAACAAACTAAAAAAGCTGGCGGTTAATTTAATTACGTTAGTAATTGATCAATGCTAGCTCAAAAAATAATTGTAAATCCTTATTACAATGTTAATGATGACACTTATGAGCAACATAGTCATAAGTGGGAAATAAAATCTAAAGTTGTCACCTTCATATTTAATATCTCCAGGTAAGTTGCCTATGAAACTTAACTTATCTCCAAAAAAATACCAAATACTACCTACAATGACTAAAACGACACCAACTAATATTATCCATTTACCGGTATCCTGCATATGTTACCAAAGATTTTTAGGGTACACACCGTTTTCAATTAATGAAGTAATTTTGTCCATGACAAATGGTTTGTCTTCTTGATAAGTAACGCCAACCCAATCTGATTCAGTGTCAATGACTGAAACATTCAAAATATTATTTTTTATCAAATTATCTACCAAAGTAGGGATATAAAATTCTGAAGTCAGTTTCATACCTTCATTCTTTAGAAAGTCAATAAACATAGACTCACAGTATTCAAAATATGAAGGCAAAAATCCCCACATATTCATAGAAACTAAAGTATCTTCACTTAATTCAGCGTTTCCTTCATCTAAAGGATATCTTATAATACCATCTAAGTCTCTTTTAATCTTTACACATTCTTTGACATCTATCAAGTGACCTTCTTCATTAAGTGTACATACACCTCTATTTACAGTACCATGATCTGATAAAGTATTTCGTAAATAATATGCTACAACTGCAAAATCTTTATTATTCTGCTGATCCGTCAAAAAACTAGCGAGTTGACTATATGCTTCCACACCATAATAATCATCTGCATTTATCACTCCGAATGGCTCATTTATAACATTTTTTGCCACCCATATTGCATGTGCTGTACCCCACGGCTTCTGTCTTTCTTCTGTATAGGACATACCATCAGGTACAATGTTTAATTCTTGCGATACAAACTCCATATCAATTTTACCATCAAGCTTAGACCTGAAATATGTTTCAAATTCAGTTTTAAAAGAATCCCTGACTATAAAAACAAGTTTACCAAAACCAGCAGCTATAGCATCATAAATAGAATACTCGATGATAGTTTCACCATTAGGACCAAAAGAGTCCATTTGTTTAAGTTTGCCATATCTACTTCCCATTCCAGCCGCAAGAATTAATAATGTTGGTTTCATATTCAAAAATATTATTTAGTATCTGTATTATAATAATGAGACAAAGGTAGCTTTTTAATTAAAACTGAGAACTCAAAACACTATTTTTTAGGTTAAAGAAAGGTTATATTTGTTCAAAACGATTTTTGAAGAATAAAATGGCACTTTATTTTTCCCATATGCAATGTTAAAGATTGTTAACAATCACCAAATTGATATTATATTAATATTTAAACAACTATATATGAATACAATAGCACATTTTTATGCAATTCTGTAAACTTAAAATATTGTTTAAAAAACTAACTACATATCTCTTTCCAACATACCTTTGCGTCATTATTCATGTATAAAATTTAAAAAAAATGAAAAAGTTTTTATTGTTCGCTTTACCTTTATTTTTATTCTCTTGTAAGTCAGGAGTTGATGCTCACAAAGCTTCTATCGAAGAATTAGGAACTAACTGGGATGCTGCTACAGCTGCAGTTACAGGTTTTTCTGAAAGCTTAACTAAAGATGTAACTTATTTCACAGAATCTGCTTCAGCAATGACTTTAGACGAGGCTGCTACAGCTGCTCTTACAGGTGATGCTGCAACTAACTGGACTGCTGCAACTGCTGCTTACAAAGCTGCAACTGTTGATGCATACGCTCCAGTTCAAACTGAATTGAATGATTTCGTTACTATGTGGTCTGAAAAAGCTGCTGCTGTAACTGCTCTTAAAGATGGTTTAGCTGCTGGTAAAATCGAAGGTGATGTTGCTGCTCAAGTTACTGAACTTAGTACTCTTGTAACTCAAGGTAATGAGAAAGTAACAGCATGGACTGCAAAACAAGCAGAATTGAAAACTGCTGGTGAAGCTGCTCTTGCTGCTCTTAAAACTGCTTACGAAGCAGTAGCAATGAAAAAATAATTAAATCTCTTTTGATTTAAAATATTAAGCCTGACTTGAGAAATTGAGTCAGGCTTTTTTATTTGCTATTAAAGATCTTTTACTTCATTCAGAAATTAAGAAAACTCAAAATTGGTAAATGATTTGAACTACAAAAGATATCAATTAAATATACAGTTCTGTTAAATTAATGGTCTTTAAATTTTTATATCGAGTTCTTTCCATAAAACTCATTCTTGCTTATTCATATATCTATATAATCTTATAGCCATCTACTTATGAACTTGACTTCAAAAGAAACACATCTTTTTGTTCCCTGAACTATTGATTTCTTTTATCAATAGTACAATAACTAATTAATAATCAAACATGATAACTAGAATATACTGGTTAGGAAATGAATATAAGGTATCCTAATTTAGAATTTCAACCATTTGGCTACACTTTCTTCTATAGCTTTGTCTGTGACTAATTCAGGAGCATGATGTGGCTTCTTACGGGCATCAATAATTAGACTTCCTTTACATCCCCAATGTTTATTTTTTGTGAAACTACCGATTCCATATACATCGTGTGAAGGATTAGATCTAGTAAAAGTCACCCAAACAAAATTATTCAATGACTCTGCTGTAAAAGATGCATCGTCACACAAGATGATTAATGGAAATCCTTCTAAATCTATTTTTTTCAGATTATCGATTAGCGTATCAATATCATTTTTAGCTTGGTCATAATCTATAAACTTAGACCCTGAATAAGCTAATATTCCTGGTAAGACAACTTTAATGTCAGACAAAGCAATAGTATTTTCAGGAATTACAGGTAGATCATTGGCTAACTTTCTTATTTGATTACTTCGACATGCCCATACAACTTTGGATCCACCATTCCAATCTTCCCCTGAATAATCTAAGGTATCTATCGTCGTTTTTGTTTGGAAATGCAAATCTCGTTGCCAATCTATTCTTTCTAATACATGCTTAAAAAATGCTGCTATATCATGTGTATCTAAACTCGGATCGTCTTCATCAGCAGCTATAATCAAATATTTAGCAAGTGACGTCTGACCTGATCCTAATATTCTATTTGCAATAGTTAAAATCTCTTCAGGTCTTGGTTCTCTAAAAGGCATATACCTCTCTTTGCCAATTGCTAATAACAAAGGATGTACACCAGCTGCGTCCACAGCGTGAATCTCTTTAAGTCCTGGAAATTCTTGTGCAGCAAGATCCTTCACTAATTGGTGAATCAAATATCCAAAACTACTGTCTTCTTGTGGCGGTCTACCCACTACAGTAAAATGCCATATTGCATCTTTGCGATGATAAACTCTATCTACTTTCATGATAGGAAAATCATGGGTCAAACTGTAATATCCCAAGTGATCTCCAAAAGGTCCCTCAGGTTTTTTCTTATTTTTCATAATTGTACCCGTGATAACAAAATCAGCATCAGAAGATACTACGTGTCCCATATCGTCTATCTTATACCTGAACCTTCTATCTGCCAACATTCCAGCAAAAGTCAATTCACTCAATCCTTCCGGCAAAGGCATGATCGCCGAAAACGCATGTGATGGCAATCCCCCAACGAAAATCGAAACTTTAAATGGTTCATCAGATTTATTATACATTTCATGATGCACACCTATTCCTCTATGAATTTGGTAATGAAGACCTATTTCATCATTCATAATATATTCATTTCCTGACAATTGTATTCTATACATTCCTAAATTGGATTGCATGATATTCTTATTGTCAGGTGGCAAACTGAATACTTGTGGCAATGTGATAAATGCACCACCATCCATTGGCCATGACTTAATCATTGGCAATTGATCTATAGTGGTCTGTCCGTACATCACAGGAGATCCAAAAATAGATTTCATAGGTAGTGCTGTCAATGCCGTAAAAGGTGCACCAATATATCTAAGTGGATTTTTAAGTAATCTAGTCGGATCTGCTTTTAATTCAATTACTTTTTTTACTTTTGGTAGCGTCTTTCTAAACAAAAACTCAGTCCTTTCGATAGTTCCGTAAAGATTTGACAGACCAGGAAATGGACTACCTTTTATCTTTTCAAAAAAAATGGCAGGTCCATGTTTATCATATACTTGTCTATGTATTTCAGCAACTTCTAGATTTGGGTCCACTACGTGCTTAATTCTCAAAAGCATATTATTAGCTTCTAAGTCTTTGACTACTTCCTGCATACTTTTGTACATAAACGATATACTTTTTATAAATCTTACGTGAAAGGTATCTTTAATTGATTTCATTCAAACATCTGAAAAATAGATTAGTTCTATCAAATAATATAAATTCTATTCCAAAACATAAAGGAATTTCAATTCTGAAATATAATGATCAAATGTTGACAAAAAGCTATTATTTTTCCTTTTAACACCAATTTTATAGTTTTCTGTCGAAAAATATTGTGGTAATAGTATCAACTGATTAACTTGCATTAATAAATTCTTTTACTTAACGATAGTCTGATATGATACTTATCATTACAATAATATTATTTGGAAGTTGGATTGTACTTAAAGAGCATTCAAAGTATTCTTCTCTACTTGGCCCGTTAGCCTTGATAAGTTTATTATTTATGGTGGTAAATAGTTATACACAAACAACTTCCATAAAAGACTTTGTATTTGAAACAGCTATTTCTTTTTTATTTTTATCATTAGGAAGTTTTGTAATATTACTAGTTAAAAATAATAAGATTATCCAAATTTTCTGTTTTAGTATATTCATCTATTTAGGAACAATAGTACAAAATAAAAATCTTGAAAATCAAAATCAGTATACAACAAACCTTCATGAGAATGCTGAGATCTTAATAGAAATTGCTCCACAATACCTGTCTAAACTAGAGAAAATAAAGAACAAATATGATCTTAAATTTCATCAGGCCTTTTCACCTTTAGATGAAAGCACTACCAATTTAGATGATTATTATATCGTAGACATACCCAAAATCCACATTGATAAAATCGTGGAAATCATGGGAATCCTAAAAAATGATACAAATATTAAGTGGCTTGAACCAAATGAAAAAATTGCTTTTGAATTTCCACAAAAAGCAAATGCCCCCGCGAAAGACAACCTATTATTGACAAATGATCCTTCTGTAAGTTTACAATGGCATCTATCATTTCTAGAGATGGACAAATACTACCAACTTTTTTCTGCACAAAACTTAAAACCTACTAAAAAAGCAAAGCTATTTATTTTAGACACAGGGCTTGATACACGTCATGAAGATCTGAAAGGTAGCTTTAGTGGCTTAAATGATACACAAGGTCATGGAACTCATTGTGCAGGCATAGCAGGTGCTATCACAAATAATGGAATAGGTATTGCATCTATGACACCCAATCCAGATTGGATAGATATAAAAGCCATACAAGTGATCGGAAATGTTGGATTTGGAACACAACAACAGATCATTGATGGCATCATAAAGGCAAGTGATCTAGGTGCTGATGTGATTTCAATGTCTTTAGGTGGCATAACGAATCAAGAAAGGGAAAAAGCTTACAATGATGCTGTAAAATATGCTAATGATAAAGGAGCAATAGTAGTAGTCGCTGCTGGAAATGCAAATCTTGATGGTAAAAGATATAGTCCAGCCAACGCAGAGAATGTAATCACAGTAGCATCCATTCAAAAAAACTATCAGAAATCTGGCTTTTCTAATCATGTTCAGAACCTAAAAATGGGTGTTTGTGCTCCAGGAGAAAATATCTTATCTACAACTCCTTCCAATACTTATACCGCAATGAATGGCACGTCAATGGCAACACCACAAGTAGCTGGTTTAATATCAATTATGAAAGCTCTACGTCCAGAATTAACTACAAGCGAAGTTTATGGCATCTTGAATAGGACAGGAAAAACTACGTCAGATACCCAAAAGACAGGAAAACTCATTCAACCTTATCAAATAATGAGACAACTAATTGGCCAATAATTTCCACCTAAGCAATAAAAAGAACGAAACCAGAAGTTTATCTGATTTCGTTTCTTATACGGATGTATTTCTAAGAAATATTTACACACTAAATATTAATTGCCAATTAATTGGAATTCTGTTCTTCTATTTTTTGCTTTACAGTCTTCTGTTCCGTTTGATTCACAACCTTTAACAGGCTTGTCTGGACCATTTCCCACTATTATAAATCTATTTCCGTCTAAGCCATATTCACTTTTCAAATAATCAGCTACAGCTTTAGCTCTTTTTTCTGAAAGAACTTTATTGGATGATTTGCTACCAACATTATCCGTATTTCCTTCGATTCTTACTTTCACATTTGCAAATGTTTTCGCTACTTCAGAAAACTGAATATCAATGATAGTTTTTGAATTTTCATCTAATGCAAATTTACCTGAAGGAAAGCTAATACTAACTGGTTTAGATGCGATAGCTGGTGCTGTTTTTTCTTCCTTTGTAACGGGAGTAAAGACCTTTGATTTTTCAGCATCAAAACTCGCCCCTACCAATTTTTCTTGAGCTGCTGTAACTGCTCCAGTATAAATTACTGATCTCCAAGCAGGTGCAGCATTGGGTGAATCTCCAGTTTCTACAAACTTTTTAGACATCTTTTCATACAAATCTTGTCCTCTCTGTCCTTTATACGCAGAATTCAAACCGAAAAAATTAATGTTATCACCTTGTCCAGTCCAATAAACTGTACTCATCATACCTAGTCCATCTTCTTGGGTCAATCCATTTAATTCGCCTAAATATTTACCTGCTTTCGCATGATTTGCAGTGCTAGAATTTAATTCAGCCACTCCTTGCATCCATCCTTCATAAAAACCATGAATCATATCCTTCTTTTCATCTATCGTCTTTTGACTTGCAAACATGATATCTGCAATGATATGTGATTGTTGGATTGTAGTCAAGATTATTTTTGAGCCAGGTACATCTTCAGTAGCTTTAATATCGTCTGGACTCCATACTACAGCAGCGTCGATATCATCGCTTCTAAACAATTCCGCTGCCTTAAGATTATCAGCTGTTTTAATGACAGTTACATCAGAATATTTAAGTCCAGCTGCCTCCAAAGAACTAATAAGCAAAGTCTGCGCAGGTGACGGTACAGCGACTGCTATTCTTTTACCTTTAAGATCGTTTACCGTATTGATTCCTCTTTTACCAATGATAGCATCTCCACCTCTAGACCAATCCACTTGCATAAAAGCCTTCGGCTGAAAAGTATTTATATCTGCTGGTGCGGTATACAAAGGAAATGCATCTGCGGTTTGAACTAAGACATCATATTCGCCTGCCATCCATGCATTCATTGCATTTAGTAGATCATTCTCTACTTTAAATTCCACTTTAAAGCCATATTCTTTAAAGAATCGACTATTTTCATTTGCATTTGCACCTTCATTAAAATATAGGCCTGGTGCATATCCTCCCCAAGTCACTAATTGAACTCTTAAGGTTTTGGGGTCACGACTGCCTGATGTAGTTCCTGAGTCAGATGCATTAGTTGAAGATCCATCTGTAGTAGAAGCTTCATCTGCTTGTTTTTTGATATCTTGACCGAATTGGGTGTTATTCAATAAATATCTCCCACCAAAAAATAAAGCTGCTAAAATTAATAAAGTAATAACGAGTTTTGAAAAACCTGTAAGTCTGGTTGCCATTTTGTATAAAGTTTAATAAGTTAATCGAATAAATTATCGTATTGGTTTGTTCTTCCTACCTTTTCTGGATGTTTGAGTGGCTCATTCAGATCTAGGTATTCAGAATCATCATTTGATTTTAATATTAACGTTTCTTTTTCACCACCAAGTAATAAAGAAACACTTTCATTTTCCCATTTTTCTAGCATTTTAAGTCCTTCCTCTTCAAAAATTCCATTTTGCAAATCAATAGACTGCATGAAACCTTGAGAAACTTCCATAAAACGCTCCATTTCACCTACTTTTTGACTTACATCATCAGCTATGGATTCAAGGGCTGCATCAAACATAGCTTTCTTGTCTGGATCACCTTTAATAACGCTCATGGCAGATTTCATGGCAGAGTTACTTGCTAAAATAGCCTTTCTCTCTTGTTCTTTAACCATTACTTGATCTTGAACATCTTCCACTAAAATCTCTGAATTTTCGTACATTTTGGCAAGCACTCTGTAAAGTACCTCCATTTTCCTGTACAAATCTTCTAATTTCATATTTGATTCCTGAAGTCTGCCTGCCTTCCTACTTTTAAGTAGCATTTGCGCTTGCTTATTGACTTCTGCTGCTTTGCTAGCCATATTGAGATTAGTGTCAATCTCTTTTTTGTTGTTCAAGATTATTTCTTGAAGTTTATGCATTTGTCCTCTCAACTGAGCGATCTGGCGATTCATTTTGGTAAGATTGGATTTTAGATCATCTACATATGATTTTAAAATTCCTATAGGATCTATTTGCACAAATAAACCTGTAATCCAACGCATCACACTCTTGTACATATAACCAACTAATGCTCTTGACTTCCCATCTAATGCTAAAAATACAATTGTACCTAAAACCATTAAGCTTATAAAAGCCCCCATAGTAGTTTGAACAAAAGCTACTAATGCTGCAATACTTGTGATAGCTAAATACCCGCCACCTAAAATCATGGCAGCCAAAAAAACAGCTCCTGTTACACCTTCCGGTCTGGACCAAAAAGATTTTGCCTTATTTACCTCCATATATTCTTTCTTTTGACTTTATGATATTTAAATTTGGACTAAAGATTATTTTTTATTTTTTCAATATCTTGTATAATCTGTCCTTGAACCAAATTATAAGATGCAACAAACTGTTGATTTGTAGTATCAATCTTTACCACTGCATCATTGATTTCTTTTCTAAAAGTATCCAATTGTGTTTTGGCCACTTCTATCTCTTTTAAAAGTTTCTCTATTAATTGCTGCTTTTCTGTTATTGATTTCTCAAAAGATTGTATCTGATCAGTTCTTCCTTGAATTTGCTTTGATTTTTGATTCTCTACTGCATCTTTAAATTTCTTTTCTTCACTAACAAGTATATTTTGGTAATGTGATGCACTTTGAATGAGTTTTTCTTTTGTCAAACCCATTGTTTTGGCCATTTCAAATGCAGATTTGTACCTCATTCCTTCATCAGGGATAACTTGCTCAATAGACTTAAGCGAGTTTTTATATTCCAAATAATCAAAACCATCCATATTATTTGACTCTATAGCTCTTAACAGTAAATCTGTAAATTTTTGATCTGGTTGACCATCTGAAATACTAGTATTGATATTAACCTGGTTGCTAGGAGCGGCTGTTTTTGATGATGATTGTGTAGTTTCTACTACATTTATTTCCTCACCTGTTTGTATATCTGCATCCTCCGGACCTTCTACAATAAAAAGAGACTTAATTTTCTTAAACATATCTGAATTCTGGATCATAATATACTAATGTATTTTAATAAATTTGAGTTCAATGAATATTAAATATATCGATTAAAACTAAAATAATAAAGACAAAAGTATTAAAAATAATCATATTTACCTTTTACAAAATAAAATTCCTATACATTTTATAGTAACTTATATAAAAAACAACGTTGTAAAATGAAATAGTCTCCGTATTGAACATTTTATAGGTAAGAAGATTAGATTTTTTTAAGTTTTTTAAATCCATTTTAGTAGTGAAGTGAAATAAAAAAGGCCAGTAAACTGGCCTTAATTCTTTTGTCAAAATTTCTCCGACGTTATTATTTTTCTTGAAAGGGGCCGAGTCCGGCGACCCGACCCTCTAACTATGAAAAAAACTACTGTCTCTTTTTTGATATGCAAAATATCTTTAGTTATACCTAATCTCTCAGACGTTGAACTTTTTCTTTTGAAAGGGGCCGAATCCGGCGATCCGACCCTCTAACTATGAAAAAAACTACTGTCTCTTTAGGTGTTAACCATTTATTATTACACTTAATTAAAATCTTAGACGTTAACTCGTTTTCTTTGAAAGGGGCCGAATCCGGCGATCCGACCCTCTAACTATGAAAAAAACTACTGTCTCTTTTATATCAAGTGATATATTCAACTTTTATATAATTCACTATCTTTATGTGAACTTAAATATTAACAAATTATAAATCAAAAAGTTCTTAGACGTTAAATGATTTCTTCTTTTGAAAGGGGCCGAATCCGGCGATCCGACCCTCTAACTATGAAAAAAACTACTGTCTCTTTTTTGACAAATTTGTCAAACTATATCATAAAGCCTTCCTTTGAAAGCGCAATATCAATTAAAAATGCAATTAAATAGATTTCTATATTAATTTCATTGCAAAGATATACCTTATTTTAATTCCGTGCAAGTTTTTAACAAAATTTTATTAAAAATTTATTGCCACATTTAAATCAAACTCATCATAGATCGTTTTATCTCCTAAACTATCGAAAAATGATCCTGAACCATATCTAATATCAAAATCAGATCTATCAATTTTTATAGCTGCTGTTCCAACACCATTAGCAACATTAGCATCAAATTTAATTTCTTTTGTTATATTCTTAATCGTGATATTTGCTGTCACTCTATATTCACCTTCTTTACCTCTAGAAGCAACTTTTACAAACTTAATTGCTGCTGTAGGATGCGTATCTACTCCGAAGAAATCTGGTGACTTTAAATGTCCTTCTAATTTATCTTTACCACCACCTGATAAATCTGTAACTGCTAGTGATTTTACATCCACTACCAATTCGCCACCAGTTAGTTTGTTGTTATCAAATGTTAGGCTACCTGATTTAAAACTTACAGTTCCATCATGGGAACCAGTCACTTTATAACCTTTCCACATGATTTTGGAAGTTGCAACATTAATGCTTTTTTTGCTTGGTTCTACACCTGTAGCAAATGAAGCAACAGAAAATAATAAAATACTAAGTGAAAATAAAAACGATTTCATAATAAACTAAATTTAAGGAGTTAAATAAATATTTGTTGCAACAAATGTACGATAGATTTAAATACAGATTTATTAAATTAAATCATTTAATATAATTTTAACAGTTTAATACTCCTTCTTTATTTCACTAATAGCAAACCTAAAAATCTTTTCTATATCTAATGGTGAAAAAACATGCCAGTCACCATGTTTTTTAAACCACGTAATCTGTCTTTTGGCATATCTCCTACTATTTTGTTTAATCATTGATATGGCCATTTCAAAACTTTGGAGCCCATCCATCCAATCAAAAATTTCTTGATAACCTACAGTTTCAAGCGCTTGAAGGGATTTGTGCTCATATAGATGTTCCACTTCTTTTTGTAATCCTTGCCCAAGCATCTGCTCTACCCTATTATTGATACGATCATAAAGTTCTTGTCTAGGCAATTCTAGGAGAATAGGTACAACATTAAAAGGTAATACTTTCTGTTTCTCGGTTGATAAAAATGATGAATATGGTTTTCCTGATGATTCAATCACAGATAATGCCCTTATAATTCTTCTGTGATTAGCTTTGTCTACCTTATTATAATACACCCGGTCTTTTAGTGACAGCTCATCTAATAGACCTTGGATACCAAAAGATTCATATTTCTGATTGTATTTTTCCAAAATCTCATCACTGACAGCTGGCAATTCATCCAAACCTTCTAATAACACCTTTATATATAGGCCTGTACCTCCTGAAAGAATTGCAACGTCATGAAGTTCAAAATATTGATTTAAAGCACTGTTTATTTCTTGTTCATATTGACCTGCACTATACTTTTGATGAATGCTTATATGATTAATAAAATGATGTTTAACTTCTGTGAGTTCATCATCTGTTGGTTTGGCAGTTCCGATGCTCATTTCTTGGTATAACTGTCTGCTGTCTGCCGAAAAAATTTCTGCATCAAACGTTTTTGCTAGCTCAATGGCAACCGCTGTTTTCCCTACTGCAGTGGGGCCAGCCACTACAATTAAAAATTTATTATTGTTTGTTCTTATGTTTGACATTCAGCTTTTATTAGCTTTACGCTGCAAAAATAGATAAACCAACAAGATGTTTTATAGTTTCCTCAAAGTTCTAGTCAGATTTGTTTTAAAAATATTTTTCAGAAAAATACATATTACAGGTGTTGAACATATACAAATCAATAAGGCACAACTTATTGCAAGCAATCATCCCAATGGTTTTCTAGAGCCTTTGGTCATGGCATGTTTTTTTCCAAAACCACTTCACTTCCTTGTAAGAGGCGATGTATTTGATAATCCATTATTAAAACCTTTACTCACGTCGACCAATCAGATTCCAATTTTTAGATTTAGAGATGGTTTTTCAAAATTGCGAGAAAATAGTCAGACGATGGACGAAAGTATAAAAGTCATCCTCGACAAAAAGAATTTATTGATATTTGCAGAAGGCGGTACCGAAAGTATTAAAAAACTCAGACCACTGCAAAAGGGGATTTCTAGGATTGCGTTCCAAGCTATTGAAAAAGATCCAAATTTAGATCTTGAAATAATACCCGTTGGAATAAATTTCACTTATCCTTCTTTATTTAATCGGACAGTCATGCTTCGAGTAGGACCACCTATCCATGTAAAGGACTATTTAGAACAATTTAAACTAGACCCAAAACAAACTCATCAGACTATATTGGACGAAACTTACCGTCTAATGAAAAAAAATGTCATACATATAGAAGACCAGGATCGTATCCAATTATTTGAAAAATTAGTAATTATATTAAGAAGCAAGGTTTTCACACCTTACCTACCAGTATTTATAAAGGACAATGTAGCACTTGATCAAGAAAAAGAACTTGCTGAAAAAATAGATGGACTTGACGAAGTTACCCTTCTAAAAGTAAAATCTGAATTAAAAACGTTAGAACAAACCTTAAAAAAGCAGAAGGTAACCTTACATGAACTGACCAAACATCCCCTTGATTTTTCAAGAGCGATGATACTGTTTATTGGACTTATTCCTGCATTAATATCAATTTTGTTTAATGGGTTACCGATATTATTAGCAAATTTATTTACAAAGTCTAAAGTCAAACATGTAGAATTTAAAGCATCGATATTGATGATTGGCAACTTGTTGTTGTTTATTATTTACTATAAGTTACTTTTTATTGCAGCTTTTGTATTTGGATGGCCACTTTGGTACGTGATTGTCGTGATTTTGCTCGCATTTTGGTTAAGATTGTATTATGAATATTACACAACCACATCCTTTAAATTAAACAGAAAAGAACTTACAGATTTCAAAAATACTGGATTTAACATTCTAAATAAATTATAAATGAGACATATCTATATATTAACTATTCTCCTTTCATTTATAGCTTGTCAACAAAAGACAACAGAAACAGCATCCACCCTAAAACCTGCATATGCCATTGTCATTCATGGTGGTGCTGGAACAATTGAGAAAAAAGACATGGATGCCGCAACAGAAAAGCTATATCTTGATGCACTCAATGAAGCACTAAATATAGGAGAAACTATCCTAAAAAATGGTGGAAAAAGCATTGAAGCAGTAGAAGCAACTATCAGATATATGGAAGATAGTCCACTATTTAATGCTGGGAAAGGTGCCGTATTTACAAATGAAGGTAAAAACGAACTTGATGCATCAATAATGACAGGGGATAGCCAAATGGCTGGTGCTGTAGGAAGTATTATGACTGTCAAAAATCCGATTTCAGCTGCTAGGGCTGTGATGGAAAAATCCGAACATGTCATGATGATAGGCAGAGGTGCTGAAACATTTGCAGCTAATTGTGGACTTGAAATAGTAGATCCTTCCTATTTTCACACTGAGAAAAGATGGAATAGCCTTCAAAAAATACTGAAAGAAGATGAACAAAAAACAGAACTCTCAGAAGATGAAAAAGGAAATAAAAAACATGGCACAGTCGGATGTGTAGCATTAGATAAAGCTGGCAATATTGTAGCAGGTACATCTACAGGTGGTATGACCAATAAAAGATTTAATAGATTGGGAGACGCTCCTATCATCGGTGCCGGCACTTATGCAGACAATAATACTTGTGGTGTTTCATGTACCGGTCATGGCGAGTATTTTATAAGATATACAGTAGCAAGAGACATTGCAGCCATGATGGAATACAAAGGCGTAAGTCTAAAAGAAGCATGCCAATATATCATTTATGAGAAACTAGTCCAAAAAGGTGGTGAAGGTGGTCTAGTTGCGATCGACAAAGATGGAAACATCGAAATGCCGTTTAATTCTTCAGGTATGTATCGTGGTTTTGCTAAGAATGGAAAAAGAGAAGTTAAAATATATAAAGACTGACACCATGCGGTACACAAAAGAGATATTGGCAGTAGAAGCTATTGTTTTTATTATATTCTGGATAAGTAATGAATATCTAGCGACGTTAATGACTTTTATTGCAGTACCGATATTTTTTGCGATTACCATTATCTCATTAATTGCAGAAAAAATAGAGAAATCAGGTATTTCTGGAGCATACTTTAGATTAATGATAGGTTTGATGATCGTCCCAATGGTCATTTTTGCAATTTTCCATATTGTGAATGGTGGCGAATATACTTGGCTCAAGGAAAATTAATATCTATTTTAATTATCTCTTATTTTGTAAGTGACAAAACGTCTTCTACCCTTCCACTCTGGATAATTTTTCCTTTTTCCATCTTTATCACATGAGAACACAAATACTTGATTAATAGTGGATCATGTGAAATAAACATAGCAGAAAAACCAAAAGACTTATGTAAATCCAAAATAAGGTCCATCATCTTTTTTTGATTTATCACATCTAATGCAGAAAGTGATTCATCAAAAACAATAATTGCCGGCTTGATGAATATGACCCTTGCCAGACAGATTCTTTGCTTTTGACCTCCAGATAATTCGTCGGGATAACGATCTAAAATATCAATATTCAACGACATTTTTTCAAATAAGTCTACTATGGTTTTTTCTTTTACTTCTTCTGACAAATTATAAAAGTTATTCAATACTTCATTCAGAATATACCGTATGTTATGTTTAGGATTTAAACTGGAAGCAGCATCTTGAAAAACCATTTGAATGTTTTTTGCTATTTGCTTTTTATTTTTCAAATAATTTGAAGCAACATTTACACCATTTAATAAAAAAAATCCTGAATTAGCTTCTTCTAACCCAACCAAAATTTTTGCAATCGTAGATTTGCCACTTCCAGATTCACCCAGTATACCTAGAATCATTCCCTTAGGCAGTTCGAACGAAACATCAGCCAACGCTTGATTAGATTCTCTGAAAAACGGATAAAGTCTATATCGATCATATGATTTATAAACGTGAGAAAATTCTAATGCTAGATATGTCTCTTGACTTTCATATTTTCTATATTCAATGATTTCTATACTATTCTTCAGATACCTTGTAGTATAGTCAGAGACCATTGCATTGACTTCGTTTACCTTGTAACAATCAACTACCTTTCCATCTTTTATCATCAATATAGACTCAGATATTTGTGTCAATAATTTCAAATCATGCGTAATGAAAATAATAACACAATGAGTTTGCTTCTTGATATTAAGCAATAAATCAATAATACCTTTTTTGAGATTTTCATCCAAAGATGAAGTGGCTTCATCTGCAATAATAATACTCGGATCATTACATATTGCCATGGCAATGGCTACTCGCTGCAACTGTCCTCCACTTAGCTGATGTGGGTATGAATGATAAATTCTGTTTGTATCTTCGAGTCCTACAGATTGTAAAAGAGTGTTAACTTTCTTTTTTATATCAACATTTGATAATCTTTGATGTATTTGGATGGCTTCAAAGATTTGTTTACCACAACGCATGATAGGGTTAAAAATAGAATCTGGTTGCTGAAATATAATGGCTATTTCTTTTCCTCTAATTCTATTAAGTTCTTGGTCATTAGAACGATTTAAATCTTTTCCTTTGTAAAATAATTGACCATCAACAATAAAATCATTTTTTTCATCTAATAGCTTCATAATACTCTTTGCCGTCATGGACTTACCACTTCCCGATTCGCCCGTAATGCCAAGAATGGAGTCTTTTCGAACAGAAAAAGACACATTATCTAACAACAGTTTTTGATTTTGTATTGAACGAATACCAACACTCAAATTTTTAATATCAAGAATGATCTCACTTTCAGGGGACATGCGAAGAGAAACTATTAATTAATAACAAATGTAACTATTTTTTTTCAAAACTTGAAACAAATTTATTTTCTCTATACTATTCCTTTCATTATCGTAATTTTGCAGAAATTTTCTGAAGTGAACCGATTTATGAAGGTCAAAAAGATGCTCTACTCAGACGCATTAAATGGACTTTTGATGTTATCTCCTTCCAAACTTAAGGCCAAGGGACCTAGGTTCATGGCATTGTTTTGCGTAGCTATCGTTAGCGTTATTTGGGGAACTACATGGATTATTTCTAAGCAAGCAGTGCGAGAAATACCTGCGTTGGAAATGGCTGGAATAAGACAATTGATAGGCGGATCGCTCTTCCTGATCTACTTTAAAATTAAAAAGTACGACCTTCCTGAAAAAAAAGATTTAATCCCGCTGTTAATATTGTCATTTCTGAATTTCATACTTAGTAATGGTCTTAGTACTTGGGGCGTAAAATTTATTCCTGCTGGTTTGGCAGCAATTATTGGAGCTATTTTCCCTTTGTGGCTAGTTTTGATTGGGCTATTTATTTCTAAACAAAGTCCACCAAAGATGGCAGTTGGAGGAGTCATTATAGGTTTCCTAGGTGTTTGTACCATTTTTTATGATCATTTGGCAGATTTTTTAGAACCCAATTTTAGATTTGGTATCATTTTGTCATTAATTGCAACGATGTCGTGGGCATTGGGAACACTTTATACAAAAAAACACGCTAGATCATTTAACCCATATTTTGGATTAGGTTTTCAGATGTTTTTGTCAGGAAGTGTTTTAACAGCAATCTCATATTCTGACCCGAAGTTTGTGACACTGGCTGATATATCGATGATGACTTGGTTATCCATTTTCTTTCTGGTAATTTTTGGATCCATTATTGGTTTTATGTGTTTTTTGTATGCCTTAAAGCATTTACCTGCACAACAAGCATCAGTGTATGCCTACATAAATCCGTTAGTGGCTTTAATTACTGGTTATTTTATTTTGGGTGAAAAGATTACGACCCTTATTTTGATAGGTTGTGGCATCACAATTTTAGGTGTTTATTTAGTAAATAGGTCTTATTTGAAGAAGTAGATTCATCTATTAAATTGAATAATTAGCTATAATTTACCTTCATTTTATTTTCACATGCAATATTTTTATATCTTTGACCTGTTATTAATTTCTATACTTTATAAATTTAAAACATGAAGCAGTTTTTTACAATAGCGGTTATTCTAGTATCGTTACAACTTTACGGACAAAAAAAGATAGTATGGTTTGATATGGGGGCAAAAGTACAATACGGTGCTGCAGGCCTTTACAATGCAGCCATAGCTAATTCAGATGGATATGATTACAACATTTCTACTGGATATTCCTACGGTGGTAAACTAGGTATCAATTTTGGATACAACGGTTTAGCGATTGATGTCATGAGAAGTACAGCAAAACAAGAATTTGAAAAAACAGGTGCTACAACTGTTCCTACTGTAAACTGGCAGTCTTGGGATGTATACGCCCTTTTTAGAAATGCAAAAAATCTTGGTTATTTCGAGATTGGACCTAAAATTTCATTTGTAAGTAAAGTAGAAGATAATTTGATAGAAGGAGGTATTGTAAATCCAACAGGAACGCTTACAGACCGTACTACAAATTATAATAAAAACAATATTGCTGGTGTCATAGGATTTGGAGCAAATATCATGGGAAATGATGGTGCATTCAGTGGAATACTTGGTCTAAGACTTGAATATTCATTCACTGATTTTGTAGGAACTGAAGGTGCAGCAACAGCAGTTAGTGCGCCATTACGTGATCCATCAGTGTATGCAGACGGATACAAAAAATCAAATGTTGCTTTTGCAGGATTGGTTTTCGAACTTAACTGGGGAATTGGATATTTCGCAAAAGCACAGTGTGGTGCTAGATCTAAATTCATCATGTTCTAAGCTGATAATTAAAGTAATAATATATAGAAAAGGTGATCAAATGTTAAGTTTGATCACCTTTTTTTATTCGTCAAAGACAAAAGTAGCTACACCAACAAAAAAATATTTTGGCAACATTTTAACCATTGAATTGTATTATACCTAGATGAACTTATAATACTTAATGGACCCGATAGAAAGTAAAAAAAATCCAATCAGCGTAGATAAAATAACAGAAACGCCACATTTACTCCCATATGCACATCATGTGGGTAGTGCAATTATAAAGCCCCTAGACAAAGGGAAAGTTAAAGGTGTGGCAATGAAAGCTATGTATCAACAGACTGACAGTCAGCTGTTACAAATAAAAGAGCAAGTAGAAACATTGATTCGTCAAGCTCAAAATATTCATGACCGAATTGCCTTGTCAGAAAAAATATATCAAGCTGATTGTGGATTCAAACCTATCATAGGAAATACATACTTTCTGTATGCGAAAACAGATGAAAGTTGGTTGATATCTATGATTGCCCCCGAAGAATGGGGTAAAAGTAAACCATACACATACTTAGCAACCATAGAACTCAAAGCTGACTCCACTTGGGGAATACTAGATAAAAGTGGTGAAATTTAAATTCAGATAAGATTGTTTTAGCCATGATCTTAAAGCAAAACATTGATTTTTTCAATTCTAAAATTGATAGTAATGATCGGATGGAAGTTTAAAAATTATGAATCAGATGGTGATGACGTTGATCCATTTGAGAAGTTATTGAAAATATTTAAGGACTTACTAGTACACACATCTGGTGACGTAAGGGAAGCTTTGTCATGGCTGACAGAATTGGATAAGCATTATAACCTTACTGACAAAAACTACGGTATTGCAGATTTTATTGAAGACTTGATAGCTAAAGGCTTAATTGCAAATAATAAGGGAAATGATGGCAAACTAGGTTTTAATCCTACGACTAAAATGGAGATTGCCCTTAGAAGACAGGCTTTAGATGATATATTTGACCAATTAAAAAAATCAAAAACAGGCAACCATACCACAAAAATTACTGGCCAAGGGGATGAATTTACATCAGAACTTCGTCCTTTTGAGTTTGGCGACAGGCTTGACAGCATAGCCATATCAGAGACACTCAAAAACGCTCAAATAAATCATGGTTTAGATGACTTTAAACTTACAGAGCAAGATTTGCAGATTCACGAGACGTTTTTTAAAAGTCAGACTAGTACCGTCTTGATGATTGATATATCTCACTCCATGATTTTGTATGGTGAAGATCGGATTACACCCGCAAAAAAAGTGGCTATGGCGCTAGCAGAATTGATTATAACTAGGTATCCCAAAGATACATTAGACATTATAGTATTTGGAGATGATGCTTGGAGTGTGGAGATCAAAGATTTACCTTATTTACAAGTTGGCCCTTATCATACGAATACAGTAGCAGGTTTAGAACTGGCTATGGATCTTCTAAGAAAAAGGAAGAATCCAAACAAACAAATAATGATGATCACTGATGGTAAGCCAACCTGCATAAAAAAAGGTAAGCAATATTACAAAAATAGTTTTGGACTAGATAGAAAAATATTGAATAGGACTCTCGCGCTCGCAGCTAGTTGCAGAAAAATAAATATACCCGTCACTACTTTTATGATCACTAGAGATCCATATCTAGTGAATTTTGTAGACCAATTTACACAAACGAACAATGGGAAAGCATTCTACTCTTCTTTGGATGGTTTGGGCGAATTTATCTTTATGGACTACAATAAAAGTAAAAAGGGGAAGAAGAAGTAATGGTTGAATGGTGGAAGGAGTGAAGAAGAGAATTAAAGAATAATTGAATGATTCATTTAATGATTTAATTATTCTATAGAGAACCCAGAATGGATGATAGGATTATATAGATTATGGGGGTCGAACGTCGTTTTAACCCTGAAAGCGTGTCATTTAAGTGATTTGTTGGCCTGTGATCTAATTATGGGGAAGTGTCCATAAGCAAAGACTCAATGATTAATAAGTAGATGATATGCAAGAATAAATCTAATATTCAGTTTTCACAAAATCTAAAGAAACTGAATTTATACAATATCTCAATCCTGTAGGTTTAGGTCCATCAGAAAATACATGTCCAAGATGCCCACCACATTTGCCACAAGTTAATTCCGTCCTAGGATATCCAAGATCATAATCGGTATCTTCTACAATCAGATTTTTGTCCAAAACATTAAAAAAACTTGGCCAACCTGTACCGCTATCAAATTTGTGTTTACTATCAAATAATGGCAATCCACAGCCACGACAAGTATATAAACCTTCGTTTTTGTTATCATAAAGATCTCCTGTAAATGCTCTTTCTGTACCTTTTTCTCTAAGTACATTATACTCTAAAGGTGTAAGTATTTGTTTCCAAGCTTCGTTGGATTTTACAATTTTGGGAATGGTGTCTCCCAATTTATTTATTAAGTAAGATTTAGCTATATCCGTCGAAGTTACTTCAACATCAGAAGTCTTCAAATTATTAGAATTCTTAGTTTTACATGCTACAAAAAAACTCAATATCAATATAAAATATACTCCAATTTTCATCACTTTATTTTTAAAATATCCTTCTTAATTAAATCTTCAATTTTCGCCACGCATTCTTTTATCTTGCCTTTGGGCCAATTTTACTAAAAACTTCATAAAATTCACAATAGACAAAAACACTAAATAGCCAAATGTGAAAACGACATAAATCCATCTGACTGAACCTGCATTATTGATAGAAACACCACTTATTGCCCAAGCCATCAAACCACCTACTACAAGCAAAATTACAAAACTTATGATAGAATGTAGCCAATAAGTATTACCATCCTTCGCCACCAAACATAAAATGCTATTGATAATGGCAAAAAACAAGATCATCCCACATATCACCACCCAAGGCATGATGCCATTTGTAGATGAGTAGGGAGATGATGGCACCAAAGATGAAAACCCCATAAAAATAGCAGCAACTAGAAGTACACCTATCAATTGTTTGAATGGTGAAATTTCGCGTTCTAAAAAAGATTTTTGTTCCATGGCATTTCGTTTGGCAACACAATAAAAAATAGTTGAAAAAGTTCAGCGTACATGCTTATTAATTATATCGCCTTGGAATACTCCAATACTTTATTCCAAACCCTAAAAACATTTCCTGAACATATTTTTTCAATATCACTGTCCGAATAACCACGAGTTAAAAGTTCGTAGATTAGGTTGGGGAAATCACTAACATCTTTTAAGCCTGTTGGTAACGAATCTCCTACCCCATCATAATCAGACCCAAATCCTACATGATCTATCCCCGCTAAAGCAACAATATGATCAATGTGGTCAGCTACCTTTTGTACATCGGAATACAATTTAGGATGTGATTTTTGGAAAGCTTCTGTGAATTTTTTACCTTCTTCAGACTTCTCATCTAATCCTTTATCAACAAGAAGATTTCGCAATTCAGTACGCATACTGTCATTGTACTTTTCAATATTACTATCTAAAAAAGTAGAGCCAAAATTAACCATGATGACACCACCATTTCCTTTTATTTTGGTAATCATGTCGTCGCTCATATTTCGCTCAAATCCTGGGGTAAACTTCCTACATGAAGAATGCGAAGCAATTACAGGAACATTTACATACTTAATCGTCTGATAATAAGTACTATCTGACACATGTGAAATATCAACCATGATCCCCGTACGTTGCATCTCATCCAAAACTTGGTAACCAAAAGGACTTAACCCTTTCCATGTTCGGGTAGTATCATATGATGAATCACAGATAAGATTATCCTTACCATGTGTGAGTGTAATATAAGAAATACCCCGATTTTTAAAATAAGCAACCCTACTGAGATCTGATTCGATAGGTGCGCCATTTTCCATTCCCATAGGTAAAGCTATCTTACCTTTCTTTTTGGCTTTGATGACATCTTTTGGACTTTTGGCAATAGTAAAATATTTATTTTGTTGCGTAGCAATATATTCTATCATATTTATTAAACTATCTGCCAATTCCTTTGCACCACCATCCACTTGCAATCTTGATGGTATAAAAATCGACATAAAAGGTGCATCTAACCCACCTTCTCGAGCCCTTACATAATCAAAATCGCCATCGGTAGTTTGATAAGGTATCCCCAAATATTCTTTTTCCAGTCTAAAGTTCTTAACTTTTAATCTATACGGTAAATCCACATGTCCATCAACGATCACATACTTTTGGGCAAGCTTGTTTGCTTTTTTTAATAATTTCAAATCCTTCTGTCCATATACATGGAATGAAATTGCAAAAGTAAACACAAAGAAAACATAATATTTAAGTCTGTACATTGGAGAAAATTTAAACTAGAAATTATTTTCTGACTATGTTATTTAATATTAACTACCAGAAATCAGACAAAAGTAATAAACCTATATTATAATTGGGCATAATTCAATAACAAAGAATTGCCCATTCGTCTACACCTTCTTCGATGTATTGATGGATGATGCGGAAACCCACTTTTTGGTGTGCATGTAATGATTTTGTATTTCTAAGAGCAACTTCAGTAACTATATATGGAAAAGGACCTTTGTAAGTTTCAAAATACTTTTGATACAAGCCCTGGAAAACACCCAAACCTCGATATTCCTTTTTAATGCAAATTTGGCCCATAACGATATAATCAAGTGTTGAAAGATCCCACTCATCCGTTTTTACTAGGTCTATCATTTCGAACATCATACTCAATTCTGGTATCTTACTAACAAAATCTTTTGACATCCCAAGCGCATATCCTATTACGCTATCGCCGTCTTTAGCTATGATATGCGGAGTCACTTCATTCATTTGTTCAAGCAGCTGCAAACTATGTTTTACCGTAAGGAACCCATCTGAAGTTTGAATTTGAATTGGTAAATTGCTACGATGATTTTCGGCTTGAAGCAGCTGTATCTGTTCTAATTCATCAGAAGTAACAGCAGTGGTGTAAATGATTTGCATGGAAAATCTATATTTAATTTGTTCATCAGTTTAAATGACTAATAAAAAAACATTTGGTAAGAATTATAGTTCCAATTCATTTGGGTACCAGCAATAAATCCTTCGAAAGAATGGTGTTTTTAGCAAAATAATATAATTTTGCAGTAGCTAAATATTTACACAATGAAAAATACAGTGTTATTGCTTTCCATTTTCTTTTTCTCTACATCCATTGCTTTGACTCAAAATTATTTGTTTAAGAAAGATAAGAGTGGGTTTTCAGGATCTTTTGGAGTTGGAACTAAAGTAGATAAAGATCGAATTGGCTTTAGTTTGGGTGCAGATTACACTTTTGATGGCTTATTTAGCATGGGTGTAAACAGAACATTTTTTCAATCAAATAACGTTCTCCAAATTAAAGAAACAAAAGGATATTTTACATTTAGTGTAAGTTTGGACCCGCTTAAATTAGAAAAGGGGAAAACAACGTTTTTGTTACCACTCATTTTGGGTATTTCTTTGATAGAAGGAGAACAATTTTTTACTTATGGCGCTCGTTTGGGCTTAAGAAACCAAATGTCTTTGCATTCTAGCTTTACACCTATATTTTCTGTTATCTCTCAACCAAATATAAATAACATTGAAAATCCTTACGCAACCGTTTCTAGTTTAGAGTTAAATATCATATACCAAAGTTTCAGAATAGCCCCACAATTTTCAATTTCTGAGAGTGATGTGAGGTTCGGTATAAATTTGGGTTTTCTACTCTAATCTGACTTTGTGAAGTTCAAAAAAAAAGTTGGAGCGTATGGTTTTAAACACATACGCCCCTATTTAGACTATTTCTTGAGATTTAAAATTATGGCGTTAATAATTTTTTCCCATTTAATTGCTTTAAGAACGTCATCTTGCATTTGTATGGTCTCATCTGCATCATACATTTTAATATGTACAGTACTATTGGCAAGTTTTAATGCCAAGGCTGCTGTGTGCAAAACATTGGTAGCAGAATTATGTACGGACTCCCTAGTAAATGATTTTTCTAAAGTACATGATTTCACTTCTGATAGATCTATAGCATGCAAGTCGTTTTCACCTTTTGAAAACCCTTGGTAATACAACATATTGCTTTTTGAATCTAGACCCACTACTCCTTTCTGCCAGATTTCTACATCTACTACTTGATATCCCTTTTCATTAATCTTGGCCAAGAACGCAGATTTCAGTTTGTTTTCAGCTGAACTTCCCGACATGAAAAAATAGGCCATAGGCACAATTACAATTGCTGCTAAAATTATATTAAATAACATGATTAAATTAATTTTGAAATTACTAAATACTTTTTTCCTTCATGATGATGAAGGAAAATACTAAAAATAGATTACTCAAACACAGCCATTAAGGATGGAAAAACTGAACCATCTTTAATACCAAAATATTTGAATTTAATAAAGATTTAATAATTTATTACCAAAAGGTGTGGAAGGGAAACAGCATTTTGAAAATTGCTGTCTGGATGTGGTGAAGCGTATAAAATATAGTAGACCTGCTAAATATAACCTTAAACAAACTGACATTTGATGTCATTACTGTAAAATAGGCGTCTACATTTAACTTTACAGTCGAATATACTGACTGTGTGAAGTCACCAGATTTGATGGTGGTGTAGTCGTTTGATTGATGAGATTTAGTAGCTGAAACATGGTCTTTTGTGCTACTTTGGTATGACTTAAAGGTTTGTTTAATATTGTAAACCGATCCTATTGCTGTAAATGCAATAAGGATAGATAAACTGAAAGAAATAAATACCTTTTTATCAAACATGTTGCAAAAGTAAGGATAAAAAATGATATGTATCAAAATTATCTTCCGTCCTCATCAAATACTTTGGTGTAGGATTTAAACATCTTCAATACAAAATATAAAACGCCTGAAATTATCATAGCCCACAGACTCCAACTTTTGGTCGAATAATATGCTCCTGTAGTAAAATAAGCAACCCAACAATTCATTAGATATATGACCAAAAAGACAGCAAAAAGTCCATTTTTTTCCTTCTTAAGAACTTTTTTCCAACTAAATGACAATTGAGCACCATTGAATTTAGAGAAACTCGGTATAAATGCAGGCGTTTTGGATGCCCATTCTGTATATTGATTTCCAAACTTTCTTGTTAAAAATTGTTCCTCTGCGTACATGATCCTTTCATAATAGACCCAATATGCAAATACAAATGCCACAACAAACCAAGCATTCGCTGTCAAAAATGCAATACCTAACCACATGAAAAAATTACCTAGATACAATGGATGCCTTACTGTGGAGTAAATTCCAGTCGTATTAAGTACATCAGCTACTTGACCTTCAGCGGTGTTTCTTCCAGATGTATTTTTGGGTGTGTGTCCTACGGTGTAAATTCTGATAAATAAGCCTAACATACAAATTACAATAGCTGCAACTTCGAGAATGGTCAGATCTTCATTACTAAACCAATCAGGCTGTGTCTGTAGAGCATAGTAAATAACTATAAGCGCAAAAGGAATGAGAATTAACGGAATGTGGCTTCTGTACCTAAATAATATATTTCCTTGAGTTTCAAATTCTTGTTGAAGTGCCATGACCGAAGTATAAAGAGTAAGTTTAAAAATTTCGCAAAGCTAACTTTATAAACTACATTTATGTAAATTAAGTCCCGTATTTTTTATGTGTACAAGAAATCTTAAGAAATAACAAGACTCATTTAGGCATCTTCAAGATTACCAAATTCGTCTTTTTTATCTTTGTTCTTTAATCGTTTTTGGCTATTTGCGGTCTTCATGGATTCTCCTACCTGATTACTTGCGGTAAAACTTGCTACCATGTTATTAAGCATTTCACTACCTGCTTGTGGCGAATTCGGCAATAATATAAGATTTGAATTCGTGTCAGCACCTATTGCTTGCAAAGTATCATAATGTTGCGTCACAACTATTAAAGCAGATGCTTCTTGAGAATTAATACCTACACTATTTAGTATATCAACACTTTCTACAAGTCCACGAGCTATCTCTCTTCGTTGATCCGCAATACCTTGACCTTGTAATCGTTTACTTTCTGCTTCCGCCTTTGCCTTTGCTACAATTCTGATTCGTCCCGCTTCAGCTTCATACTCCGCAGCGGTTTTTTCTCTGTCTGCTGCATTGATACGATTCATCGCATTTTTAACTTGAATGTCAGGATCAATATCCGTGATAAGTGTATTAATGATATCATAACCATAAGTAGTCATCGCTTCATTAAGTTCTCTTTTAACCGCAACTGCAATATCATCTTTACGTTCAAAAACATCATCTAATTTTAATTTTGGCACCTCAGCTCTCACTACATCAAATACATAAGATGTAATTTGATCATGTGGGTATTCTAACTTGTAAAAAGCGTCATACACCTTTTCTTGGATAACCATAAACTGCACTGATACTTTCATCTTGACAAATACATTATCTTTAGTTTTGGTTTCAATAATGACATCCAATTGTTGTATTCGAAGGTTTAATTTTCCAGCTATCCTATCAATAAATGGAATCTTCAGGTGTAATCCAGATTGTCTGATGCTGTTATACCTGCCAAATCTCTCCACGATAGCAGCTGACTGCTGTTTCACTGTAAAAAAAGTAGAAATCAGACCTAAAATAATCAAAGGAAAAAGAATAATATACAAGGGATTAAGTTGTTCCATATGGCTTACGTTTTAAATTTCAACAAATATACCCAATTAAAATTGATATTTCAAACATACTTTAAAAGTAATTTAACGTTTTTCTATTTACCACTTATTTTTAATGATGGAAGTTGGTTTTTGTAGTGGGTATATCAATTAATTATTAAAGTTTCAGTGTTTGTAAATATTTATTTAATCTAGGATATACAGTTATTTAAAAAACAATATAAATCTACTTAATACATTGATTATCTTAATTTTAACACAAACTTACGATAATGGACTTTTTTTATCGTCAAGTCCTTTTGTATTGTTGACCGTCCTTTTCATTTTTAGTCAAAACTTCATAAAATGGCGTTAAGAAGCGAAAACTGTTCGAGCTAAAACTAAAGTTTAAACGTGTGATCATGTACGTAGTGGTACTAAAGCCAATTACGAGATGCAAATTATAAAAGCGAGTTTTTTCGGTTTAGCTATTTTTTGATGTTTTGGCGTTAAGAAAATGAAACAGACTTGACTTTTTGTTTCTTTTGTGTTAAGACAAAAGAAAAAGAAGTTAAAATTAATTGAAACTATTAAACTTCATTTACATGCATAAAGATAAAGAACAAAATTTGCAATTCATCATTTAAGTATTTAGTCCGAAACTTCAGCTAATTAACTAATAAAAACATTTTTTAATTCTCGACGTTATCCACCAAATAAATGAATAACATGACACCGCAGCGGAATTATCTAGTTCATCCACAATACATTATTATTACCCTAGTTTTAGCTGGGGTAACGGCACTTTTCCTAGGATTTACAGGAGCGTACATCTATAATAGAGTCCAACAAGGAGTAGCACCGGTGCAAGTTCCTACGCTTTTTTATTTCAATTCGATTCTAATCGTGGCTAGCAGCATCACCATGATTTATGCAAAAAAAATGTATGAATATGATGATACTAAAATGTTCAAAGTTGCCCTTTGGGTGACGATGATATTGACCATTCTATTTTTATACATGCAAATAGAAGCTTGGTATCAACTGAAAGCCGCAAACATTGGTCTTACTACAAGTACGATGGCGTCCTATATGTATTTGATCTCAGGTTTGCATTTTGCGCACTTAGTAGCTGGCATTCCATTTTTGGGCTATTTTATATATGAAGCACACAAAAGAATGAAAGACCCAATCACCGTTTTGGTTTACTTTGCAGATGTAGACAAAAAAAGATCACTTAATATTCTTAATATTTATTGGCATTTTTTGGATGGTTTGTGGATTTACCTGGTAGCCTTCTTCTTGATAAACTATATGATATAAAAACTGTTTGATTGAAGAAAACAAAATTATTATACATCTAAAATAATCCAAAGTGCACAATATTAATACATTAGGTGATTTAAAAAAATCTGGTTATGTCTCTAGGTCGATCAAACAAGAACTCAGGGACAACTTGATTAAAAAAATCCAAAAGAAAGAAAAAGTCTTTGAAGGAATTCTTGGTTTTGATGATACCGTCCTGCCTGATATAGAAAGAGCGATTTTGTCAAGGCACAATATTTTGCTACTTGGTCTTCGTGGTCAGGCCAAAACAAGGATTGCAAGATTACTCATCACACTACTTGATGAATACATGCCTGTCGTCAGTGGATCTGAGTTGAATGATGACCCTTTGCAACCATTATCAAGATATGCCATAGATCTAATTGCAGAAAAAGGTGACAACACACCTATTTCATGGGTACACAGATCAGAAAGGTATGTCGAAAAACTTGCAACTCCAGATGTTAGTATAGGCGATTTGATAGGCGATGTAGATCCAATAAAGGCTGCAACACTAAAACTTCCTTACTCAGATGAAAGAGTTATTCATTTTGGTTTGATCCCAAGATCACACAGGTCTATTTTTGTAATCAATGAATTACCCGATCTTCAAGCAAGAATTCAAGTATCATTATTTAATATTCTCCAAGAAGGAGACTTACAAATCAGAGGATTTAAGCTTAGACTTCCATTGGATATTACCTTTGTATTCACAGCAAATCCTGAAGACTATACCAATCGTGGAAGCATTATCACGCCATTAAAAGATAGGATCGAAAGCCAGATATTGACCCATTATCCACGTAGTATCGAAACTTCTCAAGCAATTACTGCCCAAGAAGCCAATATTCACGATGAACAAAGATCATATGTGACCATTCCCGATATCCATAGAACATTGATCGAAATGATCAGCTTTAACGCAAGAGAAAGCGAATATACGGATGACAAAAGTGGTGTTTCTGCACGTCTTAGTATTTCAGCTTTAGAGAATCTTTATAGTACAGCCGAACGTAGAATGTTACTCAATGGTGAGAAACAAACAACCACTAGGATTACTGATTTTTGGGGTGTAATACCAGCCATCACTGGTAAAGTGGAATTGGTGTATGAAGGCGAGCAAGAAGGGCCATACAATGTAGCCATGAATCTCATTTTTAAAGCAGCCAAAGACTTATTTTTAGAAAGATTTCCCAATCCTAATCAAAAGATAAAAAGAGATCTTAAGGATGAATACGGTGTGATAAAAGCTTGGTTTTCAGGTGGAAATAACATCGAACTTCTAAATGATGATGACGACCTTACCTTTAACAAAAATATAGAACAAGTTGCAGGATTAAAAAAACTTGCAGAAAACTATATTAAGAATAAAGAAGAATTAATGCCGTTTATGGAATTGATTTTATTTGGATTGTCAGAATCAGAAGTTATTGGCAAAAACATTTTGGAGAATAGTTTGCATTTCTCTGATCCTCTTTCAGATATGTTTAATGATATGGAAGATTGATAATTAATGAATAGCGTTTACATCTTATCTTTAGACACATTCTAAACATAGCTTTGTCTTTGTCCGTTTTATACGTACTTTTGCATTTTTTCTAAAAGATAATATGAAATCGACATAAAAAATAATTATGGTTTATTTTAAAAAACCACAATGATTATTTTTTATCAAAGATTCCATCTGACCATTATAATTAAATAAAAATAAACAGATGAAAATCTCCATAAATCTTAAAACAGGCGATGTCGCAGATTCGACTCCCAAAGATATTATTGTCGGTATAGACTTAGGTACGACAAACAGTCTAGTAGCGTATATCGTAAATGAACAACCCGTTACTGTAAAATCAAAGTATGGTAAGCGTTCACTTACACCTTCTGTTTTACATTTCAGTGAAGATGGCGACATTGTCGTCGGCGATAAAGCCAAAGATTATTTGGTTTCGCATCCTGAAAGAACGGTTTTTTCCGTTAAAAGACTCATGGGCAAATCATATGCTGATGTCAAAAAATTAAATTCATCCATTGGTTACGAAATAATTGATCAAGATACCGAATCCTTAGTTAAAATAAAAGTTGACAATCGATTTTATACTCCTACTGAACTATCAGCCGAGATTTTAAAATCACTCAAATCAGATGCAGAGCATCAATTAAAAACGACAATTTCAAAAGCTGTCATTACTGTCCCTGCATATTTTAATGATGCACAAAGACAAGCCACTCGCGATGCAGGTAAACTAGCAGGA
Source organism: Saprospiraceae bacterium (assembly GCA_035299145.1). GTDB lineage: Bacteria > Bacteroidota > Bacteroidia > Chitinophagales > Saprospiraceae > OLB9. The sequence continues at coordinate 105,474 of DATGWZ010000006.1, read as the reverse complement.
CTAGATGTCTTGCGCATAGTAAATGAACCTACAGCAGCAAGTTTAGCTTATGGACTAGGGTTAGATAAAAACGAACAATATAAAGTTGCTGTTTATGATCTAGGTGGAGGAACATTTGATATTTCCATCCTGCAAATAGAAGATGGTATTTTTGATGTATTGGCTACACATGGCGATACTTTTTTAGGTGGTGATGATTTTGATCGTGTGATTATGGCATATTGGTGCGAAAAACACAATATTTCCATTGAAAAAATGCAAGAAGATGCTGCGTTAAATCAAGCATTTAGGCTAGCCGCTGAAGAAGCAAAAATTGTACTGAGTAAAGAAGATACATTTGAAACTAATGTTGGCTCATATCATCTGAACATTGACAAGACTACTTTCGAGAGCTTAATAACGCCGCTTATTGACAAAACTATAGATAGTTGTGTTCAAGCGCTAAAAGATTCCAAACTGACAACGACGGATATAGACAAAGTGATATTAGTAGGTGGTTCTACAAGAGTCCCTTTAGTCAAACGACGATTAGCGAAGTTTTTTGGCAAAACACCTGATGATAGTATGAATCCTGATGAAGTGGTAGCGTTAGGTGCTGCCATTCAAGCTGATATACTTGCCGGAAACAGAAAAGATATACTACTGTTAGATGTGACACCGCTTTCACTCGGTATAGAGACAGTTGGCGGATTGATGGATTCGATTATTCCACGTAACTCGAAGGTTCCACAACGTGCTGCAAGACAATACACAACATCCGTAGATGGTCAGAAAAACCTAAGAATCTCTGTCTTCCAAGGTGAAAGAGATTTAGTGGTTCACAATAGAAAACTTGGTGAATTTACCCTTAAAAACCTACCTGCTATGGCAGCAGGCATACCGAAGATAGAAGTTAGTTTTATCCTTGATGCAGATGGTATTCTCACTGTAAGAGCCAAAGAATTGAGGTCAAATGTAGAAACAAGCGTAGAAATAAAATCAACTTATGGCATCTCTGAAGAAGAAATGGCCTTGATGCTTATTGATTCTATCAAAAATGCGGAAGAAGATGTCAAAAAAAGGGCCTTATTAGAATCTATCAATGAAGCCAACAATGTGACCCTAGCCACTGATAAATTTCTAATTCAAAATCAATCCATTCTAACTGCTGAAGAAATAGAAACCACCACATCGCTCAATGAAGCACTGAAATCGAGTGTCAAATCAGGCACAAAAGATGATATAGAAGCCGCCATGAAGCGACTTAACGACTACTCTACCCCATTGGCGCACAAGGCATTGGATATCAATATTGGAGAGGCATTAAAAGGAGCTAAAATGTGAGTTAAGAGCTTATCATTTGAGTAAAATCAAAATGATCCCAATGATAGCTGGTACTGCTTGTATATAAAATATTCTTTTTGAAACAGAATAGGCTCCATACATGCCTGCAATAACGACACATCCTAGAAAAAACAAAGCAATATTAGTGGACCACATACCATCAGATATCAATAATGACCAAATCAAACCTGCGGCAAGAAATCCATTGTATAGGCCTTGATTTGCCGCAAGGGATTTCGTTTTTTCAAAATGATCGGCAGGAAAGTTTTTGAATGTTTTTTTGCCTACTGTCGTCCAAGCAAACATTTCAAACCACATAAAATAGCCATGTAGCAAGGCTACAAACCCAATTAAAATCGATATTACAATACTCATAACTTATATTTTACAAAGCAAATATAATGCGTAAAAATCAATTTGGCACGATTTTGGATTTATAAAGGACGAGATTGAGTTTATGAGTGATTAATTAAGCAAATTGTTTACTCGGGACCGGTTCTGTAGGGAGAATCGGTCTTTTTTTTTGTCTAAAACTTAAATCTTATTATTATTATCTATTTCCAAAGTCAGGAAGATTATTCGTCCTTGCAAAAGGAAAGGAAGCTATTTTTTCTACACTATGGTATGAATCAAGCCCCGAGATGCAAACAGTGTCTGCTTTCTTTAGATCTAGTCCACTATCGATGATAAATGCATCTTGCTCTATGTAAAGGTGGGACACATAACCAATGACCAATATGGTGTTATTCAACTTAATATCCACTTTTTCAGCCAGTTTCATGCCTATTTGGACATTGGATTCTGATACATAAGGAGCTAAAAAATCATCTTTAAACACAGGTGTAAGATGACATTTATCAAATTCCGATTCATGTCTTTCAAAATCAGCTGATGTAAAATGCGCTTGCTCTATGATCTCAGAGTTAATATGATTTATGGTATAAACGCCAGTCTCCAGGATATTTTCCATGGTGTGTCGCTCTGTCACCATTGGTCTCATAAAAAACCCTAAAAGTGCTGGATCAGACCCAACATGCACTACAGAACTGATGATGGCGACGTTTGTCTGACCTTTGCCATTAATGGTGGCAATGAGATTACCTGGTTTATAACCTGTGATACTATTTATTAATTTTAGGCGAGGAAGTCTTTCCATCGCTAAAATATCTTTTTGGATAAAGTGGATCATATGGTAAAATCAATCGACCCAGTCAGCAATAAATAAGTTTGTGTCTCTTGTACCACCATTATTTCTATTTGACGCAAAGATAATCTTTTTGCCATCATAAGAAAACATTGGGAAAGAATCAAAGGTCTTATCGAAGGTAATTTGCTCTAATCCTGTTCCATCAAGATTTATGGTGTATAAATTAAACTGATATCCTCTCGGTGCTGCATGATTGGAAGAGAAAATGATCTTATCACCTTTTGGCGTAAAATAAGGTGCCCAGTTTGCCTTACCTAATGTGGTAAGTTGTCTCATGTCAGAACCATCTACATTACAAACATATAATTCCATATTCGTAGGCATGACTTGATTCTGAGCCAACAATTCTTTATAAACTTTGATATCTTCTTCCGTTTTTGGTCTTGAAGATCTGAAAATCAGTTTTTTACCATCAGGAGAGAAAAAGGCGCCACCATCATAACCTAATTCTTTGGTGATTTGACGGACATCTGAACCATCAACATTCATAGTATATAGTTCTAGATCACCACTTCTTGTAGACGTGAAGACGATTTTGTCACCTTTTGGAGACACTGTTGCTTCTGCATCATATCCAGGTTCGTTTGTCAATTTTTTAATAATATTTCCATTCAAGTCACTATGGTAGATATCAAATGATTCATAAATCGGCCAGATGTATTTCCCATCAGCTCTTCTTTCAGGTACGTGTGGACAAGCAGCATTGGCTTCGTGTGTAGATGCAAATACGATACTTTTATTTCCTGGCATAAAAAAACTACAGGTAGTCCTACCCTTTCCAGTGCTTAATAATGGCGGTGCAGATTGTTTTCTTTCCCACTTCTCTAGATCGAAAAAATATATTTGGTCACAGTCTGCTCCCCACATTTTATTGGTAGCTTGAAAAACTATCTTTTTATCATCAAAACTCCAATAAGCTTCTGCATTATCACCACCAAAAGTAAGCTGACGAACATTTTTTAAATGTTTTTCTTGCGGAAATCTTAAAGTATCTAATTCTGGAGCTATACTTTGGTATAAAATGCCTTTCTTGGAAGAACAAGATGATAAAACTAAAACAATAACGATCAAGGAACCAATTATTCTTAACATGCGCTTAATATTATTTTTAAAAAGAAGCACAAAAGTAGTCATTTCAATAGACGATTTTGTCAAATAACCGTCAATAAAAATTAAAAACATCTACAAAAAGGAAAGAAGACATCCCTAAGGACACCTTCTCCCTTTGATAAAACAATGAGCAGTTCGTGGGTTTATTTTTGTTTTGCCAAAAAAGCAGCCATACCGGTCGTATCCACATTTCCTTGTACAGACCACGCAAAATCAAGCTTCAACTTACCATTAAAAATCGTATCGCTTAAGTCTACGTAGGCGTCACCACTATACGGTGTGCCATTAGATGGATTATAAACATCATATGCAGCATAAGCATGACAACTCATACAATTGGTACGGACACCTGCATTTGTCATAATTTTTGTTCCATTTTTAATAACAAAACTATTACTTCCTGTGAAAACATTTGGACCAAATCCCGCTTCTAAATATGGATTAAACCCAATGACAGTATCACCCACACTCTCACCGCCTGTGTAAGGCTGATCTGGATAAACCATGGAATATGCCACAGCCATCGCATAATGAGATGCTGCACCACTTAATTGTGCCATTGGTCGTGCATCTGCAATAGCTTTTGAACTTGGTGCAGGTGGATTATTAGGGTCTGGTGCCCACCAAAATGTCTGCCAAGTCCATCTTAAAGTCTCCCTTGTAGCTACGTGCATAGCCACTAACAAAGCAATATCTCCGACTTGGGCATTTAGTCCAAATTCTTTATTGTAGTAGTATATATCTTCAGCATTGAGTTTATAGTGTATGAAATCAGAAAGATTATAAGTATTTTCTGGTGTACGAGCAGAACATGTCATATCCTGCAAGCCTTTGCCTTGACCACCATTTTTAAGATCTACATAAACACAAGATTTCCATGCTTTTTGTGGAAATGCTTCCACTTTATCTGTAGGACCATGCCAAGATGCCATAGCATATATACTGTCTGAAGTCAACTTACTTTTTTCAATAAGTTTAAAAACAGGTTTAAGGGTTATAGCATCAGATGGGAAATCAGGAATTTGAGTTCTTCCTTCTTCCGCATATTTAGCAAGTGTGGTATAAAGAAATATTTTGTTATCTATTGCAAACTGTGCTGCAGATGGGCTATAAGACACTGATTCTGAGTCTGAAGTATCATCTACAGGTGCTCCTTTAAGCATAGCATGAACCAATTGATGTGGTTTATTAAGATTGGCTCTACCTGATCTTTTTACGCCTGTATTATTGATACTATCCAATATCTCCGTAGGTGTTAACCATGTTTCATATGTCAATAAGACATTTCCACCAGATGTTTGTGATGTAGGCATTGTAAGTCCTGCCCAAATGCCCCAACCATGTTTATATATCTCATCATTTTGTCCAGCTTTAATCCATCCATTTATTGTATTGGAATCTTGTGGAAATGTAAACCCAGGAATGTTAGGATCAGGAAAAGGAACCTGTGTGATTTTATCATATACAAAGCCAAGCTCGTCCGTTGGCGATTTTGGTTGGTTGCATGCAAAAAGTACTACACAAAAAGCAAAAATGAGAAAATGTAATGAATGTCGATTCATAATAACAATATTTAATTGGTTAAAAAATGTTGGCTATTCCATTTTGGAATTCGCAACAAAATTAAACATCGCAACATAACCGTAAAAGCGCATAAATACGGTATAATTTAGTACGTAGAAATACTTATAAAGGCTTAAAAAAAAAATGTATAAAGATGGGTCCAAAGCGAAAACACAAATTGATTGCTAATCAACCATTTTTCACCCTACTCTAAAGTAAAACGTTTGATTATCAATGTAGTAGCATTAATGGTTTACATTTTTTTTTTGAACTAATGACTTTTCAGAGTGGAATCAAGTATTGGATTAAAAATCAGTGTGAGAGAAAACTACAACTGCCCTAATATTATTCGTTCATGAAGTGATTTCAAAACCTTTTTGTTTTCTACCAAGTTTTTCTTACAACAGATAAGTGAAATAATGTGACATACGTTTTGATGCCAAAAAAGAGATTTAATCATCACCTGACCGTTGGGTAAAAAATTTTGTGTTTGAATTAATTCATTGTCATCATCATAATAATAGAATACACCATCTTCCTTTATTTCTTTAGCTTGTTCATAATTATAAGCAATATGAAGATTTTTTGTGACTTCCCATTCTGCACACAAATCGTTATCTACTTTATGATAAATTCGTTCAGGGTTGTGATCATCTTTGGAATTCAAAAATATATGAGCACCCAAGACGATGGGATCTAATGTAGTAACCTTTTTTGTTGCTGTAGTTTCGGATATTGGAAATATGGACAAAACCAAACATGACAACGTAAATACAAACTGTTTTTTCATTTCTGCATTTTTAATGTAAATTATTAAGCTTCGTATTTTAAGCAATATAGAATATTCTGTAGCTCAAAGCACGAAAACTTATCAAATTGGGTTGACTCTAACGATTGGCAAAACAAAAGTAGTGTGTATTTCCTTATTTCAAAACAATTTAGACAAAATATAATGCAATTTGTCCTTAACTTTACAAAATTATGACCTTATAAAACTCATACATTGAAGACAGCATCTATGAATCTGAAAAATCCCGCTTGTGATTAATCGGAAATGTCCACAAGCGGGTAAATGATTGTTTGTTTAAAACTCAACAAATGAATCCGAAAACTAAAAATCATTCAATATTCAGGTTCAGCTAAGTACAGATACTAATCTTTAACCAAAATAATTCAAAATAAACTTTTCAAAGTAGAGGGTAAAACATATCACCGGATTAAATCGAAGTGCAAGTGTCTTTCCACTACCTTCACATTAATTATCTTTTACAAGGACAAAATTAATTGATTTCATTGAGACAAAGATACGTAAAAACACGCTTCCAGCATACCCGTATTTATACGTATTTTTGCTTTACAACTGCTTGAAAAGTGGTTTAAAGACATAAAAATCATCATCCCATACTTATTGCAACCTATCCAATTTGATAAATTCATAAAATAATGTATGTTTGCCGAAATAATATTTTATGATTAATCTGATTAGTGATACGGTAACAAAACCCACCGAAGCGATGCTTTCTTACATGATGAAAGCAGATGTGGGTGACGACGTTTTTGGTGAAGACCCTACAATAAATGTATTGCAGGAAAAAGTGGCAGACATGTTTGGCAAAGAAGCAGCTTTGTTTTGTCCATCAGGTACCATGACCAATCAAATAGCCATAAAAGTCAATACCAAACCACTAGATGAATTGATCTGTGATATAGACTCTCATGTATACCAATACGAAACAGGCGGATATGCTTTTCATAGCGGTGTCGCCGTGAATCTAATCCAAGGTAAAAATGGAAAAATAACCCCCGACCAAATCGCATCTGTCATTAAACCAGGATATGATTGGCAACCAATATCAAGACTAGTAGTATTAGAAAATACTTGCAATAAAGGTGGTGGTAGTTATTACACTTTGGATGAAGTAGCTCCCATTGCAGACTTATGCAAATCTAAAGGATTAAAACTTCATTTGGATGGCGCTAGGATATTTAATGCTTTGGTGGAGACAGGAGAAGATACAAAAGATTGGGGAAGACATTTTGATACCATTTCCATTTGTATGTCCAAAGGACTAGGTGCGCCGGTAGGTTCATTGCTATTAGGAGATAAAGAGACCATCAGGGAAGCCCGAAGATTTAGAAAAGTGATGGGTGGTGGAATGAGACAAGCAGGATATCTCGCTGCTGCCTGTATCTATGCACTAGACAATCATATTGACAACTTAAAAATAGACAATGATAAAGCAAAAAAAATTGGCTTGCTATTGTCCCAAATGCCATATGTTAAAAGTATAAAACCTGTATTTACCAATATTCTAATCTTCGAATTACAAGACAATATCAAGGATACCGATTTTTTAGAAAAACTCAAATCACAAGGAATCTTAGCCACGGCATTTGGTAATAACACCATAAGATTTGTTTTTCATTTACAAATAACGGATGAAATGGTAACGAAAATCAGTGATGTATTAGAATCAACCGAACTGTAAACTCCCTATACTGATGTAAAGTCAGGATATCTAGCTGTTGTGTAATCTGTAAAAATCTTAGGACAAGTTGCCGATTTAACCACTATTCATAGTCTTTTACACTCTCTCCCCTCTGTCTCCAACTTCCCTGAATCTTTCATCAGATACTTGCAATCTTTCTACACAAGCCTGAGATCTTTCTTCGGTTGCTTGTTAGCTTTCCTCATCAGCCTATGATCTTTCTTAAGGTGCCTACAATCTTTATTCAACAACCTAAGTTCTTTCTTCAGGTGCCTGCAATCTTACGGGAACAGCTTAAAGTCTTTCATCAGATGCTTGCAATCTTTCTGCAAGAGCCTGAGATCTTTCTTCGAGTGATTTTAATCTTTCCTCAACAACCTGTGTTCTTTCTTAAGGTGCCTGTAATCTTTCATCAACAATCTAAGTTCTTTCTTCATGTGCTTGCAATTAATTGATCACAATTCACTTGTAAGCAACTAAGGTAAAAAAAACATCTAAAATATTTAAAAAAAGTCGGACAATTATTTGTTTCTTAAATCCAATCAGCATATTTTTGTTTAACTTTTAATGGTGAAAGAAAAAAGTGAATGAATATATAGAAAGATACACCGTTAAAACTATAGCACCTTTTGAGAAATAAGTTGGACGTTTTTTGAATTTAATTTAAAAGATAAGTTTATTAAACAAAATGAAAAGCTTTTAGAAAAAGATGTTTTGAAGAAATCAGTTTTTAATTTTGTAAGTTTTGTCGTCCATTTTTCATTTATGAAAATGTAATGATCTAACTATACTTCTTAATTACAAGCAGATAAGTTAAACCCTTTAATCTATCGCTAAATTATTAAAATATTAAGTGCTAATGCTATAGATTTTCGGATTCTATTCGCATTAGTTACCTATTTTTTCATATTTTTTAAATCATAAATTATGAGATCAGTAATCATTCCCATCATTTGCTTTATTTCATTGCAAATCTATGCGCAAACATTCAGACCTATTGATTGGACATCTGAAAATGTCATTTGGAGTACTTACTCAATAGTTCCTGAAATCGAGACACAGGTACTTTATCCTAGGATGCGTTTTCACAATCATAATCTGCCCTTGATGGAAGATGGATATATCTATAATGTAGCTAACATTTTTAGTGGGGATCAATTTTATAATGGTTATTTTGTACAGAAAATTGATATAGAGACTGGCACCGAAGTTTGGCAAAATAGTAGGTTTTTTAAATTTGTAAACAATTCGAATCCTGATCGAGAATATGCTGCTAGTCCATTCCTAAAGAACGGCAATTTGGCCTTTCATTTTTTCAAAGAGTTTGCGCCCAATAGATCTTTTCTGTGGTTGAGAGGTAGCTTAGGGAAAGCCGGCTACGATGTAAATAATGGAGAGCCAACCGACTATCAGCTCACAGACCCTACTGATTCAAAAAATAAAATTATATTTACAGGAAAACCAGGTTTTTTTAGAGATGTATTTCTATTTGAAGAAGATAGTACCACCAATTATGTAGTTATCAATAGATTATGTCCAGTAAATTGTGAACAACTGAATCTTGCATCCTATGTACTAAATAATGATGGTCATGCGATAGACAGTTCGATTAATGTCATAAATATGGATCGGTTTATTGATAGAATCCAAACTTATATGATCTTAGAGAACAAACTCTTAGTAGTGGTGCAGTGTCCCGCTACCATTGATGGAGAAAAAGATATAGTGAGGATAATGGTAACAGATTATGATATGAATGTCGAAAGTGATATTGACATAGCAGATAAATTGCCGCCACGTAAAAAATTGAGCAATTTAAGTCTAGATATAAGTGCATTAGCTGGAGATAAGTTCAATCTTCACGCCCAATATATTGATTCAAATTTAGTTATATATAATTTTGATATCAAAGGAAATTTACTAGAAGAAATAAGTCTTTCTCTTCCCAATAGTACATTAAGAAGTCTTCCAATGCAAAGTGATAAAGGTAGCATAGTATGTATCAGCGAACAAAAACCCGAACAGACATCTTTTAAAATCTTCCAATCTGATGGTGCAGGAAATTTAACTTTGAAAGAAGAACTAAAATCGGCTGACCCAACTGATTCTTATGGAATTAGTAGTTTATTTTGGACACCAGACAAAAATTTACTTTTGCACATCAGCCAAATAGATATTAATCAATTAAATGAATTTACAAGAATGGATTGGCTCTCCAATGTCCTAATTGATACTCGAAAGCTTGGCATTATTTCATCTACATCAGAACAAGGAGAAACTTTAATTCCTACCATTTATCCAAATCCTACAACAGATTATATTACACTGCCAGAATTAAAGAATAATATGAAAGCGGTAATATACTCAATGGATGGTAAACAGCTATTAAATTCAAACATTATAAACAATAATCAAATTGACGTGTCGTCATTACCTAACGGAGTTTACCATTTAAAAGTGATTAATAATAATTTTACACATAAATATAAATTTGTAAAACATTAATACAGAATGATTGGCTCTAATTAAGGATATGAAGAAAAAAAAAAAAAAAAATTTAGATAGAGTTAGCCCGAGGTAAATTAGAGTGTAGGAATGTGTGCTTTAAAATAATCTGCAAATTATGAAAAAGTTGCAACGACTTGATTTCATCTTTAAAAGTCTAATTTTTTGTTAAATTGAAAATGTAGATACAGTAGCAAAGTTTTAAAATTGCAATAAAAATTAAATATTAGAGATTAGATTCATTCTTAAATTTTAAAAGTATATTTTGTATTTCAATTCAATTTGGCATAAGTAGGTTTTATTTTAAATTTAAATCTATTAAGCTTACATGCTTAAAAATGAATAAATTAATTGACACCAACGTTTTCGCTTTGAAATTACGTCTATTATGTGAGAGACATTATGAGTTAGCATTAAGAAATCTCAAAATTGTGGTCATGGTTTTTTCACTAAAATTAAATTTTAAATATGAAAATCTTAATCATTCCTTTTATGTTGCTTCTAGCTTCTTGTTGTAAAGAAGAAAAAATAATAGATACAAATATCAATTGCATCAATATGGAAGCTAACCCAAACTTTACTACCGAAGCTTTTAAAGATGGGTACACCATACAGTTTCCAAGTCATTATACTGGAGATGGATTACTAATAGACGAAAGTGCTACTTTTGAAAAAAAATCAGGATCTGATCTATATTTTAGTTATCTCTATTCTTCTCCTGTGGATGGGTTGATTTATTTTGGACAAAAACTTGCTAACCCTATTCCTGACAAATTAGAAAGTGCTTCTCAATCGCTTGACGAAAATCTACCTTTAAAAAAAGAATTTTGTCTGAATGATGACATTGAGTTGGTTTTATACTATAGTTTAAATTCAAATGCTGCTTCTTTTGGTAAACTTTATATGAAACATAAAGATTGGTATTATGAAGGACTGACTATATTTTTCCGAGCAGAACTGTTTGATGAGGTAGAAGCTGTTATTAAAACGATAAGAAAGGAATAGGAGAATGGCTTTTTTGGACACTAAAATACTATTATTGTCCAAATGAATTTGGACTCCCATTATTGCAGCATTTCAGCAAATTTACAAATCTTACACCTTTACAAATACAACGGTTTCATCACATACCTCTACGTTTCATCTCTTTATCCACCAAGGTCAGTTCTCTGCTCATCTCTCCTGTGACAGACGCATTTTCTTCCGTTCGCCTGATTAGGTATGGAATGACATCTTTGATAGGTCCATATACTACGTACTTTGCAGCGTTATATCCTGCATTGGCAAGGTTAAATGTGATATTGTCACTCATGCCATATAGCTGACAGAAATTGATATGTGGATGATTTCTGTCTATACCTTTTTCATGTAGCAGCTGAGCTTGGAGCATATTGCTTTCAGCATTATGAGATGCACAGCATGACGATATAGTGGTATGATTATCAATGCAATATCTGATCGCTGCATTATAATCCCCATCAGTAGCTGCCTTATCTTTTTGGATAGGCGATGAATAGCCTATCTCTTCTGCTCTTGCTCTTTCTTTGTCCATGTAGGCACCGCGTACAAGCTTAGCACCGAATAGTACTCCTTTGGCTATACACCTTTGGTGATCTCGCTTTAGATGCTCAAATTTGTAGGAGATGTACATCTGATAGGTGTTGTAAACAATGACTTTCTCTTTGTTGTATCGTTCCATCATCTGCATGACGAGCTCGTCTATCGGATCTTGTATCCAACTTTCTTCTGCATCAATAAATACACTTACACTAAGTTCGGCTGCACGCTCACATATCTCCTCTACCCTTTCTACTAGATGTTGGTATTTTCTTTTTTCACCTTCATTGAGTTCGTCACCTTTATGGAGTTTCTCTAGAATGACATTATCTACCAATCCTGTTATCTTTGTACTTACTACAGGTACAGAATTATTGGAAGCTGCCATTTCGATGGCTTTTAAGGTTTCTTGTGTGACTGCGTCGAGATCATCTTCATCACTTTTGCCTTCTGCACCGTAGTCAAGGATGGTCAAAGTATCGTATTCATATAGTTTATCGATCGTTTTCTGACAATCCAATAGATTTTCGCCACCACAAAACTGTGGGAAAATCGTGTTTCGTACAACCAATTCCGTAAAAGGCACTTTAAATTTTATGGCAAACAAACCAATTTTTGAACCAATTTTTACAAGGTTTTGATTATTCATCATCTTGAATAACCATGCAGTTTTTTTGAGTTCTTTGTCTGATTTATTGCTAAAAGCTATCTCTGTATCAGAAAAATTGAGATTTTGATAAGGTTCGGGCTCTGTCATATATTTACGTTTCCGGTTGGTTCCAAATGTCCCAAGCTTTTTCGGCTTGGATGATTAGCATATCGTATCCGTTCTTTATTTTACATCCTCTTGCTAATCCTTCGGTCAAAAATATGGTTTTTTCAGGATTATACACAAGGTCGTAGAGAAAATATTTTTCATTCAGCCATTCATAAGGTATTTCTGGGGCACTTTTTACATCAGGAGACATACCTAGTGGCGTAGTATTGATAATCAAATGGTGACGCTGCATCATATCTTTGTCAATCTCATTGTATCTAACATCTCCTTTTGATCTACTCACTAATTTATATGGAATAGCTAGTTTTTCTAATACAAAACATACGGCTTTGGCAGCTCCACCTGCACCTAGGACTAAAGCTCCATCAATATTTTCTGGTGATTGTATCAGATCAAGTAATGATATTTCAAATCCATAGGCATCAGTATTGTAACCTATCGACTTTCCATTTATAAATTTGATGGTATTGACTGCTCCTATTTTTTGAGCAGCTAGGTCTATCTCATCCAAAAACGGTATGATGCTTTGTTTGTGTGGAATCGTGACATTTATACCAACAAATTCTTTTGTCTCAGTCAATGCACAAAACGCAGAAATATCTTCCAATGGATATCTATCATAAAATGCATCAATACCTTCTTCTTTAAACTTATTGTTAAAATAGCTCGGTGAAAATGTGTGCGTGAGTGGATAACCTATAATTCCGAAATTCTTCATGCTAATAATAATTTAATTACAATCACAATATTCTTGCACATGAAGCATAATATCTGGAAAAAAGTCGTGGAATAATTGATTTAAAGAATCATAATGGTCAAACATGGCTTCATGTCCACTTTCAAAATTATTATCAAATTTCGCTCGTCTTTTTACCCTTTGGAATGTAGTAATCAGTCTTTCTTCCGTCGCACAACTCATCAAAAAATCATCTGCAATCATTCGTGGCAACATCTCTTGAAGTTTGGCGGGATAATGATGAGCATTTGATTGTAAAGTCCCATAAGTTGAAACTGTAAACTCATTTAGATGATGTGTAGAATATATGTTCCACTCTTGGGTTAATATGTAATCAAATAAAATATCTATCGTGACGGGTGCATATTTCCCTTGTGAAGGTCGTATCAGCTTGATTGCTTCTTTTACTGCTTGATGATTATCCGTAAAATGATCTATGCTTTTGTGCAAATTAATACCTTCCAAAATCTGCGGATTCAATCCTTTTTTGTCAGAATTGCTTATGAAATCTGCCACAAAATTGCCCACCAAAAGATTGGAATCTTTGCAAGACAACAGCATATGCGCAAGAAAATTCATATTTGATTTTGAAAAACTATAATAGATTGCAACAATATCTTAAACACTACAATTATGTGAACAAAATATTTTAATCTATGTTTTCGAGAATTGGCTCATGTTTTAACGTTCTGAAATCTACTGCACTCACTGCCGATACTCCTGGTTCTACCATATAAACGCCATAAAGTACATCGACTTCGGCCATAGTAGATTTGTTGTGGGTGACGATGATAAACTGGGATTCCGTACTAAACTTCTTGATGATACGATTGAATTTCTGGATATTAGCATCATCAAGTGGTGCATCTACTTCGTCAAAAATACAGAATGGTGCAGGTTTCAATAGATAAAGTGCAAAAAGCAATGCTGTGGCTGTCAATGTCTTTTCGCCACCTGAAAGCTGACTCAATGATTTTGGCTTTTTCCCTTTTGGTTTGGCTATAATTTCAATATCTGACTCTAATGGATTAGATTCGTCTAGCAAGATCAAATCACAAGTATCATCTTCTGTAAACAAACTTCTGAAGACTTCAATAAAACTAGTACGTACTTGCTCAAAAGCTTCCATAAATTGTTGGGTAGCAGTACCTTCTATTTCTTTGATGGTATCCATGAGACTTTCTTTGGCATCAAGAATATCTTTGCGTTGGACATTGATATTGTCATACCTTTCCTTCATCTCATTATATGCTTCTACAGCTAGTGGATTGACATCTCCGTATCCAAGCATCCTAGATTTTATTTTTTCAAGCTCTTCTGTGAGTTGATCATAATCAATGCCTGTTTCAGGTTCTTTATTGACGATGTCATTGACGGAGATATTAAATTCAATTCTTAATCGCTCACCTACGGCTTGGATTTGGAATTTTTGTTCTGTAAACTGATCCTTGAGCGTTTGGATAGATTGCTGAAGCGCGGATTGTGTGCGAGTAAGATTTCTGACTTGGTCTTCTATCTCATTAATGACATTTTTTGCTTTAAAATAATCTTGCTCAGCTTCGCCAAGTGTAGATTGGTAGTTTTTCTTTTCTGTATATAATAGCTGCAACTCACCATCTAACTTGATAAGTTGATCTTCGATGTCTATTCGTTCGCGGTCTTCAGACATCAACCTTTGTTTGTCATTGGTGATTTTTATCTCCAAATCCTTTAGCCTAACATCTTTAAACTCCTTATCTTTTCGGAAATTACCTATGAGATTCTGTTGCCTGATGACTGCAATATTGTCGCTATTGTATTGTTCGGCAGAGACAGACATCTTTTCGCTAAGTTTGTCTATATCTTCATTCTGACCTTCAGATGGTTTGTCGAGTTCAACAATTTTGGCTTTAAAAGTCTTCATCTGTTGTTCTGACATAGATATACGAGACAGTAGATCTTTGATTTGATCCTTTGCTACCTTTATTTTTTGGTCACTTTCGGTCTTTAACTGATTAAACGAATTTATCTGGTGACTGAACTTAATTCGTTCTTGGTCAATATTTTGTAACTCTTTCTTTATCTTTTCTATACTAGTAACATGGTCAGTCGCTTTCACTTTGGTCAATTCGCTTCTGACTTTCTCCAGCTCTGTATTATGTTCAAGTTTGATTTTATTATTTTCTTCCAGAAATTCAGCTAGCTTCTCAAGATTTTGTTTTCTACCTATTTTTTTTCCTTCGAATAGTCCTACTGAACCACCTGAAATACTATATCCTGACTTTAAAAAAGTGCCTGTCGATGATATGATGGTAATATTTTCATTCACATCTGACAATTGCTCTATTTCGCCATCATAAACAAAACAATCACCCAAGATAGCATCCAAAAGAATTTGGTATTTACTTGGTACCTTAACCGCATCAGCAGCAGGAATGAGTTGTTCTACATTTACTTTTGTACTCTTTCTAGGCTTTATTTTATCAAGTAGGAAAAAATTTGCTTTTCCTTTTTGAGAATTCTTGAGTAACGAAATGCCTTGTATCGCTTCCCCCATATTTTCCACCACAAAATAATTCAGATATTGCTCTAGATATAGTTCAATAGGCGCTTTGTAAGCTTCCTGTACATCTAAAATATCAGACAAAATGGTCAAATCCTTCCGCCAATGATCATTCAAAAACTTGATAGATTCCGGAAATCCTTCAAAATTATCGATCATACTTTTGAGTAGATCATATTCATTTTGCTTGGAGTCAATGTTTCTGTTGATCTTATTGAGCTCGTCTTGCAGCTTGTCTCTCCTACTTTCTAACTCTAACACACGTTGTTTACGACCATTTTCAGTTTCTTGGAGCATGTTAAGCTCGGCTTCTTTTGCTATAAAAGTCGATGATAATTGTTCTACAGTAGCATTCGCTCTTAAAAACTCTTGTTCCTTGGATAAAAGCGAGTCATTGATTCTTTGTATATCTCGTTCATTATTCTCGATTGAGTTTTTGTGGATGGCAATATTTTTTTCAAGGTCAAAAACTTGACGTTCTATCTCTTGTTTTTCTTTTTGCTTAATGTCAAAACTTACCTTTGCAGCATTGTATTCAAGCTTTGTCGCATCATATACTTCCTTAGACTTCAGCAAGGTTTGTTTGAGCACTTCTTCGACCGCAAGTTCATTCTGAAGTCTAATTTGTAAGGCTTCTGCTTCCGTAAGCGTCTTTTGCAATTCTACTTCATTATCAGCAATGACTTTGATGAGTTGCTCTTTGTTTTGCTTTTTAAATCCAAGTTTTTGGGACAACAATCCTTTTTCGCCTTCTCTAGTTCTGATCTGATAGACCATTTCATTAAGACGTTTTTGCTGATCGCTGAGTGCTATTTCTTTGTCAGCATTGGCTTTTTTCTCTTTTTCGAGATTTGCTTGGTGTTTATAAAGTATGACATCATTTTCTCTATATTGATCTTGTTCTCTTACGAGTTGATCAGAGATACCTTTATATTTCTGTTTCAGATGTTGAATAGAAAAAACGGCATGTTTGATGCTCAGTTCTTTATATTCGGCCTTAAGGTCAAGATATTTTTGGGTACGCTTGGCTTGCTTTTCGAGAGATTTTAGGTTTCCTTCTATCTCAAATAATAAATCGTCTATCCTATTTAAGTCTTCAGTCGCACTTTTGAGTTTAGACAAAGTCTCACGCTTACGGATTTTATATTTGGACACACCGGCAGCTTGTTCAAACATCCTACGACGAGCATTGTCCTTGTCGGCTAGTATGTCGTCTACCATTCCTAATGCTATGATGGCATAAGAATTGGACCCAATTCCTGTATCTAAGAATAAAGAATTGATATCTTTAAGTCTACATACTACATTATTTAATCTATATTCAGACTCTCCACTTCTATAAAGCGTCCTAGATATTGTAACTGTCTGATATTCTGTAGGAAGAATGCCTTTAGTATTCTCAAAGGTAAGCGCAACCATAGCTGTAGCCGCTTCCTTTTTTGTCTTTGTACCATTAAATATGACATCTGACATAGACTCGAGACGCAATTCTTTACTTTTTTGCTCACCGAGAACCCATCTAATAGCATCCACAATATTGGATTTGCCCGACCCGTTAGGACCGACTACACCTATGACATCTTCGTTAAAATTGAGGATGGTATCATTGGCAAAACTTTTAAATCCCTTTATCTGAAGGCTCTTTAATCTCATAAGGCGCAAAGATAATACATAATTTGTCTAATAAAATCACATTTAAAGACATATATTTAACTGTAATATTTTACTAAGTGTGTTGCTAATTACTATATATAATAGGTTTCAAAAAATCTTTCCAATTTGTAAAATCCTTTAATTGAAATTTTCAAAATTCATAGATAAAGACCTAAAGTAACTATTCAAGCATATTTAAACTGTTATTATGTTAATATTTGATAAAAAAAGCATTTAACATGAAACTTTTTTTTGTAATATGATATTTAAGGTCTAATATTGCACCAATTTTTAAGAAATAATAGATTTATGTCTACACCAACGAATGTAACAACACGATATAGTGACGATGAATTGAAAGAATTCAAAGACCTTATCGATAAAAAATTAGATAAAGCCAGAGAGCAATATGCAAATCTGAAAGAGCAACTCAAAGATATTACTGAAAATAATAACGATGATTTTGCGAAGGATATCACAGATTTCTCTTCCATCCAATCTGAAGTGGAGATGCTAAATAATATGGCAAACCACCAACGTAAATATATTCAGGATCTTGAAAACGCATTGATTAGGATTAATAATAAATCTTATGGTATCTGTGTAGTATCGGGTGAATTGATCGAGAAAAAACGTTTGCTTGCAGTACCTACTACCACAAAATCAGTCATTGCTAAGACTCAGTCTGAAATGAAGGATATTCAAGTAGTACCAAAAGACAAACAACGTGGATTTGATGATCTAGAAGATGAAGATGATGGCAAACCAGCAAGAAAAGCTGAGCCTAAAAAACCAGTTATCATTACAAAAGTAATCAAGAAACCTACTTTGAGCAAATCTTCTTCAGCTGATCTTGACGATGATGATCTTGATAAAATATTCTCTGAATTAGATGTTATCAAAGAACTTGACGAAGCGGAACTTGGTATTGATGATGAAGATGATGACTCTTTCGCAGATGATGAGGATCTTGACATGATCGCAGATGATGATCCGGAAGAGTATGATGACGAAGATGATATGGAATAATTTCTTCAAAATTGACATCAATAAATAATAAAAAAAGGCTTGGTCTAGATCAAGCCTTTTTTATTTATAAAAGATTGGTCATTCATTAAATATAAGATTAAATTGAAAAAATATTCAATAAAATCTCATGGAATTATAAAAAACTCCTTTTCTTTGCATCAAAATAAATATTAAATGATTTTTCAAAATACAAATTGGTGGCATATTCAAACTCTCAAATCAGGAAGTTGAGTAGCTAATCATTTTGTATTAATAGATATAAGCGGCTTATCAGATTCCTGGTAAGCCGCTTTTTTTTTGCTTAAAATTGAATATTATAAAATGATAAACATACATACTCATTCCATCAAAATGCTTTCTGACCTCACTACTCCCGTGAGTCTTTTCCTTAAACTTAGGGAGCATTTTCCTGAGATCTTGCTTCTGGAAAGTTCTGATTATTCCAGTAAGGAAGATAGTCAATCTTTCATCTGTTTTGATCCTTTGCTGACGCTAAAATATGTCAATGATCAATATGAACTTAAAAACCATTTGAATAATGAAGTAAGATCATATATTGCTAAAAATGCCACAACTGCCATTCAAACTTTATTAGATGCTATTGAAGCTAAAAATAGCGACAATGATCGGTTCAATGGAGTTTTCGGATATACTAGTTTTGATATGGTTCAGGAATTTGAAGGACTTAAATTTGATCCTGAAAAAACAAATTACGGCATTCCTGCTATGAGATATGATCTTTTTAGATACATCATTGCTTTTGATCATTTTTATGACGAACTGTATCTTATCGAAAATGAAGTAGAGGGACAAGGGAGTACTTTGGACAAAATCCTTAGTATCATCAGCCGTCAAGACCATCAGACCTACCCTTTCAGTAAAATTGGTGAAGAAAGTGGCAATATGACTGATGATGATTATCTCGATATCGTTCAAAAAGCAAAGGCACACTGTCAACGTGGTGATGTTTTTCAAATGGTTTTATCCCGAAGATTTTCTCAATCATTCAAAGGAGATGAATTTAATGTCTATCGTGCCTTAAGGTCTGTCAATCCAAGTCCATATTTATTTTATTTCGATTATAGTAGTTACCGCATTTTTGGTTCGTCACCTGAGGCACAAATGGTCGTACATGAAGGTAAAGCTGAGATACACCCTATCGCCGGAACATTCAGACGTACAGGAGATTATACGCAAGATCAGTTGCTAGCCAAAAAACTATCAGATGATCCAAAGGAAAATGCTGAACACATCATGTTAGTAGATCTTGCCAGAAATGATCTGAGTAAAAACTGTGTAGAAGTCACTGTTTCTAAATATAAGGATGTACAATTTTTCAGTCATGTGATTCATTTAGTGTCCAAGGTAGTTGGTAATATCAAAGCAGGTATCTCTGGATATCAAATTTTTGCTGATACTTTTCCTGCAGGAACCTTATCAGGAGCACCAAAATACAAAGCATTACAACTCATTGATACTTACGAACCTACAGCTCGTTCATTTTACGGTGGTGGACTTGGTATCATTAAACTCAATGGAGACTTAAATCATGCCATCATCATCCGTTCGTTTTTGAGTATGAATGGTCAGTTGCATTACCAATCTGGAGCAGGTATCGTCATAGATAGTGTACCAGAAAGTGAATTGCAAGAAGTGCATAATAAATTGGCTTCTTTGAAGAGAGCGTTGGACTTGGGTGAAGATCTGTGAGGGAGTGAATGGGTGAAGAGTGATCTTTGATCTAGTGAAGGAGCAAACAAGCAACTGAGAGAAAGATTAATCCTGAAGGGATGATAGGATTATAGAATAATATGTCCGATGCGTTTTTAACCCTGAAAGGGTGATATTTAAGGATGTATGGGATGTTTTAATAGAAAAATAAGTGTAAAATATATTTTATAACAAATTAAAAATTTTAAAATGAATGACAAATAAAAGTATAACATAGAGTTAAAGAACCGAATAAAGAATTTCACAGTAGATACAATTATTTAATCATTCAATCATTTTTCATGAAAAATGTAGTAATCATCGACAATTACGACTCCTTCACTTACAATTTGGTACATCTTATCAAAGAAATCATCGATGGAGAAGTTACCGTTTTGCGTAATGACCAATTCGATATAGAAGAATTAGAAGCTTTTGATTATATCATCTTGTCTCCCGGTCCAGGCCTACCAGAAGAAGCAGGATTGCTCAAAGATGTCATAAGGAAGTATGGCACTACCAAAAAGATATTTGGAGTTTGTTTAGGCTTACAAGCCATTGGTGAAGTATTTGGTGGACGATTAAAAAATCTGTCTAAGGTATTTCATGGTATGAAGACAATTATGAAACAAACAGAAAATAAAGACCCAATCTTTGAAGGTATCAATCAAAGTTTTGAAGCAGGAAGATATCATTCTTGGGTAATAAATAAAGATAGTTGTCCTGAAGGCTTATTAATCACAGCAGTAGATGAAGATGGTGAAATCATGGCGGCACGTCATAAAGATTTTGATATTTATGGTGTACAGTTTCATCCTGAATCTATCATGACACCCGATGGAAGAAAGATGTTAACTAATTTTTTGAATTTGTAAACCATCTTAGCAAATCAACAAATAAATCGATTAGATAAATTAGCAATTAATATGAAACATATTCTGAATCAACTTTTTGACCATCAGAAGCTTACAAAAGAGCAAGCCAAAGAAGTACTAATCAATATATCACAAGATCATTATAATCCTGCACAACTGGCAGCGTTCATCAGCGTATATCTGATGCGAAATATCTCTGTGGATGAGTTAGCCGGATTTCGAGACGCTTTGCTGGATTTGTGTATTCAAGTAGATTTTGGTGGATTGCCTATCATTGACTTGTGTGGTACCGGTGGTGATGGCAAAAACACTTTTAATATCTCTACCTTAGCTTCTTTTGTAGTTGCTGGTGCTGGTTATCACGTAGCAAAGCATGGCAATTATGGTGTGTCATCTGTTAGTGGATCGTCCAATGTTTTGGAACATTTTGGTTTTAGATTTACAAATGATACTGACATTTTAAAAAGACAAATGGAAGTGGCAAATATCTCCTTTCTCCACGCGCCACTCTTCCACCCTGCTTTGAAATCAGTTGGTCCTATAAGGAAGGAACTGGGTGTCAAGACATTTTTTAACATGCTTGGTCCACTCGTAAATCCTGCGAAGCCACAACATCAAAGTGTTGGTGTCTTTTCAATTAAGCTGGCTAGACTGTATCAGTTTTTACATGAAGACTCTAATAAAAAATATGCTATCATCCATGGCACTGATGGGTATGATGAAGTATCTCTAACTGGAGAAGTTAAATTGATCACCAACCAGACAGAACAATTGGTTGATGCATCTTATTTTGGATTGCCAGCGTATCAACAGGAAGATATTTTCGGTGGAGAAACAGTTCAAGAAGCTGCAACCATTTTCAAAAACATCTTGGAAAATAAAGGATCACGAGCACAAAATGATGTTGTCCTTGCTAATGCTGCATTGGCTATTCAATGTTTTGATCAAGGAAAAGATATTGTAGATTGTGTCGAAGAAGCAAGAACTTCATTGATAAGTGGTAAAGCAAAATTATGTTTTGAAAATCTCTTAAGTACAAAGTAAACATGAATATACTCCAAACCATAGTTGATCGAAAAAAAGAAGAAATAAAACTGGCAAAATCTAAAGTAAATGAGAGTACTTTGGTGCAAACAGTGCTATTCGATAGAAAATGTTTTTCGTTTTCTCAATACATTAAGAAACCTGAATTGAGTGGCATCATTGCAGAATTCAAGCGTAAATCACCATCAAAACCCACTATAAATCTACTTGCAGACGTAACACAAGTCACAACAGGGTATAGTTCCGCAGGAGCTTCTGCATTATCTGTGCTAACGGATGTTGATTTTTTTGGTGGAAACGATGAAGATATAAAGCAAGCTAGAAGCGTCAATCAAATTCCCATATTGAGAAAGGATTTTGTTATAGATCCCTACCAAATTCTAGAAGCAAAAAGTCTTGGCGCCGATGCCATTTTACTTATCGCGGAGATATTGACAAAAGGTGAAATAGATGAATTATCAAAAGTAGCTGTCGATTTTGGTCTTGAAGTTCTTATGGAAGTTCATACTTCAGATCAAATATCAAAGTATCACGAACGCATCAAAAACATTGGCGTCAACAATAGAAATCTAAAAACATTCATGACAGACATTCGTTACTCCATGGATATTTTTCCTCAATTGCCTTCAGACACCATCAAAATTTCAGAAAGTGGTCTTGATGACGCAGCTACAGTGGCTTCGCTAAAACGATTTGGTTTCGATGGTTTTTTAATCGGTGAATCATTTATGAAAACCGAAGACCCAGGTAAAGCATGTGCTGATTTTATTCAAAAAATGAATGAATTATCATGATTATAAAAGTATGTGGTCTTAAGTTTGAGCAGAATTTGAATGATATATCAGCCTTAAAGATAGATATGGTGGGCTATAATTTTTATGAACCAAGTCCAAGATATGTTCAGAACAAGTTACCTAACATATCTTCACATATTAAAAAAGTCGGTGTTTTCGTCAATGCATCTGAGTCGTTCATCCTACAAAAAGTAAAAGAATACAACTTAGATTATGCACAACTCCATGGTGACGAAAACCCAGAGTTTTGTACAAAAATAAAGGCTTGCATTCCAGTCATAAAGGTATTTCGAGTAAAAGATCAATTGGATGTTAATCTTATTAAAACATTCGAGTTTTGTGATTTTTTCCTATTTGATACAGCAACCAAACAATATGGTGGATCAGGTAAGAAGTTTGATTGGTCATTATTAAATGAATTTGACATCAAAGTACCTTTTTTGCTCAGTGGCGGTATTGGTGTAGAAGATCTTGATGACATTCTAAAAATTAGCCATACAAAATTTGAGGGCATTGACATAAATAGTAAATTTGAAATAAGTCCAGGATTAAAAGATATTGATAAAGTTAAGTTCTTTGTGGATGAAATAAAAAAAGCTTCCTGAATTAAATGCTATAATTACAATAACTTCCTTAAAACAAAAATAAACATGTCAAATAAAATTTCATATCACGTCTCAGAATCAGGTCATTATGGCGAATTTGGTGGCGCATATATCCCTGAAATGCTCTTTGCAAACGTCGAAGAAATCAGAACCAAATATCTTGATATTATCGCTGAAGCAGATTTCCAAGAAGAATTTAATAGTTTACTCAAGGATTATGTGGGTCGCCCATCTCCTTTATATCTTGCAAAAACGCTTTCTGAAAAATATGGTGCAAATATCTATTTAAAACGTGAAGATCTTAACCACACGGGTGCACATAAGATAAATAATACCATTGGTCAAATCCTGCTTGCAAAACGACTGGGTAAAAAACGGATCATTGCAGAAACAGGAGCTGGACAGCATGGCGTAGCCACAGCTACTGTTTGTGCCTTAATGAATCTGGAATGTATTGTCTATATGGGAGCGGTAGATATCGTCAGACAAGCTCCCAACGTCGCACGGATGCAAATGCTCGGCGCCAAAGTTGTTCCTGCTGAAAGTGGTAGCAAAACGCTCAAAGATGCGACTAACGAAGCTATACGAGATTGGATAAATAATGCTGAAACCACACATTATATCATTGGCTCTGCAATCGGACCTCATCCCTACCCTGATATGGTCACTAGATTTCAAGCAATAGTTAGTGAAGAGATACAATGGCAATTAAAAGAAAAAACAGGCAAAGATCATCCAGATTATGTTATAGCTTGTGTAGGTGGTGGAAGTAATGCAGCCGGTGCTTTTTATCACTTTTTGCATGATGATCGTGTCAAACTAATCCTTGCAGAAGCTGCCGGCAAAGGGATAGATTCTGGTCATTCAGCTGCTACAAGTATACTTGGCACTAAAGGTATCATACATGGGTGTATGACTTTATTGATGCAAACTGCAGATGGACAGATCGTCGAACCATATTCATTATCAGCAGGATTGGATTATCCTGGTATTGGACCTATGCATGCGCACCTTATCAAATCAGGAAGAGCCACAGTTTATGCTGCTACAGATGATGAAGCCATGCAAGCAGTAATCCAATTATCAAGATCTGAAGGAATTATTCCTGCTTTGGAGACAGCACATGCGCTTGCCATATTAGATAGAATTCCATTTAAAGATGATGATAATGTTGTTGTCAATCTATCTGGTCGTGGAGACAAGGACCTAAATACCTATCTTACTTATATCGAAGATCATAAAATACAATTATAATCATGAAAACCATTAGACAAACCATTATAGATAAAGGCAATAATATTTTAAATGTTTACTTCACAGCTGGGCATCCTACACTAGAAAGTACTGAAACTATCATTAAATCACTTTCAGATAATGGTGTAGATTTAATAGAACTAGGAATGCCATATTCTGACCCATTAGCGGATGGACCTACCATTCAGCGTAGTAGTGAGATCGCGCTAAAAAATGGCCAGACAATTAGTAATATATTTCAGAATGTAAAAAACATAAGAAAGACACACCAGATTCCTATTATTCTGATGGGATATTTCAATCAAATGTTGCAATATGGGGCAGAAAGATTTATCTCAGATGCACATCAGTCTGGTATACAAGGTCTAATCATTCCTGACATGCCTATGGAAATTTATGAGCGTGACTATCAAAATCTATTTATCGAGTACCAAATGGAAATTAGCTTTTTAGTAACTCCAATGACATCTCATGAACGTATACTTCAAGCAGATAGACTTAGCTCCGCATTTTTGTATATTGTGTCACAATCTTCTATTACTGGTAATCAAAGTGGTATATCAGATCAACAATTAGCATATTTCAATACTATACGGTCAATGAAATTACAAAGTCCTACATTAATTGGATTTGGCATACATGATCAAGCAACACGCGAAATAGCGAATAAATATAGCAATGGCGCTATAGTAGGAAGTGCTTTTATAAGAACCTTAGAAAATAGTAAAGATTACTCAGCTACTATTCAATCTTTTGTATCAAGACTATAGAGTCAATAAAATAAAAATCAAGCATCCCGCCAGATACCCAGCTGCTGCAAGCCAAGTGATTTTTTTGAAATACCAAATAAAATCTATTTTCTCCATACCCATTGCAGCTACACCCGCAGCTGAACCTATGATAAGCATTGATCCACCTGTTCCCGCTGCATAAGCGATAAAATGCCATAACTCTGCATCAATTGGCTGATTGTACATACCCATGGCAGCAGCTACTAATGGAACATTATCAATTACAGCAGACAACATACCTAATAACATGATGACAATATTTTGATTGGGTACAGCTGCTTCTAAGCCCTCTGCTGCATTTCTAAGAGCACCTACATCACCTACCACAACTGTTTCAAAAGCTGCAATGGCAAGTAATATTCCCAAGAAAAACAAAATACTTGAGATTTCAATTCTAGACAATGCTTTATGTGGGGAATATTTATGTTTCTGCGATTCTGTAAAATTTTCTTCAGGATGAATGTACTCTGAGACTGCCCAAACAACTGCTAAACTCAACATCATTCCAATATATGGAGGTAGATGTGTAATGGTCTTAAATATTGGTACAAATACAATCATTGCAAGCCCTAAATACAACATCCTACGACTGCTTAATAGCTTTACAGCATCTTCATCAAGACTAAGTTTACTTACTTCAACATCACCTTTGAAAACTTTATTATATGAAGCTAAAAAGAATGGTACTGCAAAACATGCAATAGCAGGAAGTATGATATATTCAATTAGACCTACACTCGTTACCTTTTTTCCTATCCAAAGCATAGTAGTTGTTACATCACCAATTGGAGACCAAGCACCTCCAGCATTTGCTGCTATGACAATCAAAGAAATATACCAAATCCTTTCATTTTTATCATGTATTAGCTTCCGTATTATGCTTATTAATACAATTGTGGTCGTTAAGTTATCTATAATGGCAGATAATGAAAAACCTATGATACCCACTATCCATAACAATTTCTTTTTATTTCGTGTTACTATCCACTCTTTGATAACATCGAACCCTCTGTGCATGTCAATGAGTTCCACTATTGTCATAGCACCAATCAAAAACACAAGAATCTCTGCAATTTTGCCCAAATGGTGTAGTAGAGCATTTGTAAATCCTTCCTCATTTGCTTCTCTGGAAACATCATCCAATACACCGCTCATACTATAAATATGATCATGTCCATCAATGACATTGAGCCAACCACCATAAAACCCAATTGATAATACTGCCCACATCAATGCACCCATGGCTAGTGCTGGTACGGTTTTATCCAACTTTAAAGGATGTTCAAATACAATCGTTAGGTATCCAATTACAAAAATAAGGACAATTGCTGCTAACATAATGGGCTGTTTTTTAAAATTTCATCGCAAATGTAGTTTTATTTTATAAATTTATTAATATATATCTATCAAGAATATATTAAGACCGAAGCAACAGCTATACATCAATTCATACAAACATAACAAAATCAATTCGTTAGTGATACTCAATTAAACCAAAAGTGGATGCAATATATATGATATTACATCCACTTTTATTTATAAATTTTACTTAAAATAAAGGTTTAAGCTTTGGATTCTCCTTAATCTTCTAATTTTAATACCTGAAGGAAAGCTTTTTGTGGCACTTCTACATTACCAATCTGACGCATTTTCTTCTTTCCTTTTTTCTGCTTTTCCAAAAGTTTTCTTTTTCTAGAGATATCACCACCATAACATTTTGCTGTTACGTCTTTTCGAAGAGCTGATATGGTCTCTCTAGCAATAATTTTTGCACCTATAGAAGCTTGAATCGCAATCATAAACTGTTGTTTAGGAAGCAATTCTCTCAATTTCGAACACATCTTACGTCCTACATAATCTGCTTTGCTTCTATGTACTAATGATGACAAAGCATCTACTGGTTCTCCATTCAAACGTATATCCAATTTTACAAGATCTGAAGCCCTATAATCTATTGGATGATAATCAAATGAAGCATAACCTCTTGATATAGACTTCAATCTATCATAAAAATCAAAGACGATCTCTGCAAGTGGCATTTCAAAACTCAACTCTACCCTTTCAGGTGTCAAATATGTCTGTTTTGTCAGTACACCTCTTTTTTCCATACATAAAGTCATAATCGAACCTATATATTCAGGTTTGGTAATGACTTGCGCCCTGATGTATGGCTCTTCTACCTTACTGAACATGGTAGGATCTGGTAGATCATTCGGTGTATTGATGAGTGTGGCTTCTCCTTTGTGATTATATGAAAAGTAAGATACGTTTGGTACTGTCGTAATAACTTCTTGATCAAATTCCCGAGATAAACGTTCTTGGATAATCTCTAAATGCAACATTCCCAAGAATCCACAACGGAATCCAAATCCCAATGCAATAGATGATTCTGGCTCAAAGACTAATGAAGCATCATTAAGCTGTAGCTTTTCTAAACTATCCCTTAAATCTTCAAAATCTTCATTCTCAATAGGATAAATACCAGCAAATACCATAGGTTTTACTTCTTCAAAACCATGAATTGCTTCTAGACAAGGCTTTTCATGATTTGTAATAGTATCACCTACTTTAATCTCTTTTGACTCCTTGATACCTGTGATGATGTAGCCAACATTACCTGCTGATAACTCATTCTTAGGTACCTGACTCATTTGTAAGATACCTATTTCATCCGCTTCGTATTGCTTACCTGTATTAAAGAATCTTACTTTATCACCTTTTTTGATGGTACCATTCAAGATTCTATAATAGGCTATTACTCCACGAAAAGAATTAAACATCGAATCAAAAATCAGTGCTTGTAATGGTGCATTGACATCGCCTTTAGGATGTGGTATTCTATCAACCACTGCTTTCATAAGCTCTACAATACCAATACCTGTTTTACCACTAGCTAATATGATGTCATCTTTTTTACAACCTATCAGATCAATCACTTGATCAGAAACTTCATCAATCATCGCAGATTCCATATCTACCTTATTTAAAACAGGTATGATTTCTAGGTCATGCTCAATGGCTAGATAAAGGTTACTAATTGTCTGCGCTTGGATACCCTGAGAAGCATCTACTAACAAGAGTGCACCTTCGCAAGCTGCAATAGATCGAGAGACTTCGTATGAAAAATCTACGTGCCCCGGCGTGTCTATCATATTAAAAGTATACACTTCTCCATCCGTATGTGTATAATACATCTGAATGGCATGACTTTTTATAGTAATGCCTCTCTCCCTCTCCAGATCCATGTCATCCAATGCTTGGTGCTGCATGTCTCGTTCAGAAATAGTTTTGGTAAACTCCAACAACCTATCTGACAGCGTACTCTTACCGTGATCTATATGCGCGATCACACAAAAATTTCTTATATTCCTCATCGGGGGCAAAGATAGATAATTTAATTGATTTTAAAAGACACAATTCCTTACTTAAAATTTGACAGGTAAGTGTGCCAATAACATCGATAATTAAGAAAAGATCACTCTTTTTGGTTAATATATTCAATATCATCTACTTCAAATAATGGTAATCCTGCATATCTCATCATAATTTGGATGACGGTAACCACATCTTTTTGGCAATAGACAACGATTCGATCTATGTCACCATCATCCCAAAATACAGAACCTACCATACTCCCGTCTATATCGTCTTTAGGAGTAGCAATACCAAGTGTCCCTGCCAATAAAGTCAGAGATGTATAGTTTTTGTAATCCCCAAAACGCCACATATCCATAGTATCCATAAGATGGGCTGTCTGCCAAGGTTTTTTACCACCTATATCTAATATATTAGGTAACTGGATTTGATTGATCACCATTCTTCTGCATAAAAAAGGAACATCAAACTCCTTTATATTATGTCCACAAAGCCTAGAGTTTTCAGGGTCGTTGTAGTGATTGATCAAAATGCGGGCAAAATCTTCTAAGACTATTTTTTCATCATCGCCCGCTACTGATTTGATTCTGATCTTAGTAGGGATATCATCTACAAAACTTAAGAATCCCATGGAAATACAAGCTACTTTTGAAAATTCAGCAAATATACCTGCCTTTTGGCGGTAGAGTGCTGCTACATCGATGGGTGTTTGGTCATTTGGGTTTGTTTTTTGCAACTGAAGCGCTTTTGTATTCCACAATGATTGTTTTTCAGGAGGCATAGATTCATAGTCGGGAAACTCAGATACTGTTTCAATATCTAGGAATAAACATCTTTTTAATAGAAATTTGTCTAAAAACATATAATTAAGGGTTTTCACGGATATATTAACATAGTAGAATATAACCATTTTTATAAAATTGTACCAAAGTAAGTAATATTTCCATATATTTACGACGTTATAATCAAAAATATTTAAAAATATGAGTACATCACAATCTAAATCGAATTTTACAGCTATTGCGATAGTAGCTATAGTAGTGCTTTTAGCAATCAATGCATATCAAGCATACATTTACAGTAAACTTTCTAGTTCTAATCAAACCCAACAAACGGAAATGATGGAATTGCAGAAAGTACAAACAGAGTTGGACCAAGATTATCAAGCTGCTTTAGAGAGTCTAGAAGAAATGAGAGGAGACAATGCTCAGTTGAATGCTTTAATTGATAGTCAAAAAAGTGAGTTAAAGACACAGAAAGACAAAATCAACAACCTTATCTGGACAAAAAAAGAATTGGATAAAGCAAAGTCTGAAATCAAAAACTTGAATTCTAACCTTACTAAATACCTTGCTGATATTCAGCAATTGAAGGAAGAAAACAATATTTTGACAGAAGATAATGCCAAACTTACACAAAGAGTAGACGAAGAAGTCAGAGCGAAAGAAGAAGTAATCCTTGCAAAATCAGCTTTAGCATCAGAAAAAGATATGCTTTCTAAATCTAATGAAGCCCTTGGGTCTAAAGTAGATATGGCAAATGCTATCAAGATCAACTTCTTAGAAGTAAAAGGTTATGAAGTCAAAAAAGATGGAAAGTTGAAAGAAAAAAGTAAAGCAAAAGACATCAAATTACTTCGTACTTGTATCCTTACAGAAACTAATATGGTGACATCTTCAGGTCCTAAAAAATTCTTTTTGAGATTGATCAATCCACAAGGAGAAACGATTGCAGTAGAAGATAGAGGTTCTGGGGTTTTGACCAATAAGTTAGATAATACTCAAGTAAGATATACAACATCTGCCGAGATTCCTTACCAAAACGAAGATACTAATGCTTGTATTGACTGGAATGTAACGGATGCATTACCAAAAGGTGAATACAAAGTGGAGATATATAACAACGGATTTCCTGTTGGAAAGGGACAATTCATGTTGAAGTAATTCATACGTACTCGTATAAATTGTTGGCGCAGTTGTTACTCAGGTGACAACTGCGTTTTTATTTATATACAAGCATGGAGTCAACTGAAAAGAAAATACAAATCCTGAGAATTGATTTTACAGACATTTTCAATATAGTCGAGTGGTTAAAACTATCCTTTGAAAATTAACACCTCACTACCCTATCATTCAGAACATAAGTTCTAAACAAAATACTCGAACCCATTTAATCACTCAATCTTATCCATAAAATAAAAAAGCCACCTTGCATCGCAAAGTGGCTTTATTTATCTTTAAAGAATATATCTACTATTTAGTCTTAGTCGCTTCGTATTCTTCGTTCAATCTTTTAACGGTTTCTTCTGTGATGTCAAGAGTTGCTTTACCGTACATAACGCTTCCTGTCGAACCTTTCATTAAAACAAGATCATAACCTTTTTCTTCTGCCAATTTGTCTAGGTAATCATCTATCTTCTTTTGAAGGTCTTTTTGCGTTTCTAATAACTTACCTTCCAACTCAATGGCAGCATTATCACGTTGTTTCATTAACGATTCTTCTTCTTTAGCTAGATTTTGTTGTTGCTGACCAAACTTCTCTTCCATCTTTTTCAACTCTATGGGTGCAATGGTATTCGCTTTTTGCTGAATCTCCACAACATCTTGTTGGAACTTGCCCAATCTTTTTTGGAAAGCTTCTATTTTACCGGCAAGTGCTTTCTCAGCTGTTTTTGATTGACCTTCTAGTTCAGACTTTTTGTCTAGGTAAAGGTTGTATTTACTCAATAAAGTATCTATGTCAATAAATACAATTTTATCAGCACCAGTTTCAGTTGTGGTCGATGCAGTAGGTGTTGCCTCAGTGCTAGCAGGTTTGTTACAAGCCATAAAAGCCAAACCTGTAAATGCTGCAATCGCTACTATATTTAAGATACTTCTCATGATATTTTATTTAATGTGAGTTAATATTTAGCGCAAAAGTAGCATTTTAAGCTTAATTGTGCCACAGAACACAAATAATTTACACAAATCCTTATTTTTTATGGTGAATAATCATTTCATCCTGATGAAAACCCAAAAGATACCTACTATAATTTTACTTCAATAATAGATTAAAAATTATTTATTAATGAATTCAGTATGTAAAAATTAAATTAATTATGTCTTTAAGTTTCGATTTATTAAATTTACAATCTAATTCTTAAAATAATCCAAATATGAATTTTATAACAACCTTGAAAAAGATTCTAAAAATAGATTTATACGAAGATTATATATGGATGTCCCCTAGTTACATAGATGTATTACAAACAGACACATACATTGAAGGAACCAAGGTGTTAAGGGGAATACACAAGAATTGCGACATTATTTTAAGAGAAAATGCCAATTTGGAAATAGATGGTGAATTTCAAGGTAAAATTATCGGACTTGGAAATAATATTGTTAGATTAAAAGGAAGTTTTAGTGGAATATTATCCTGTTATAAATTAATAATGCTTAAAGGCAGTAAAATGGAAGGCAACTTCATGATAGACAGATTTGTAATACCAAGTAATTCTGGCTGTATAATAGAAGGTAATTTTAAGAATCGCGAAAGCTGCACATCAAATTTTGAACTTTGAAGATTTTCTGTAAAGATATGAGAACTACGCCCTTATTAGATTGGCATACTATCGTGCTACAAAGTTGACTTGGCTAGATACCTTTTTTATTATCGTAATACATGTTATTTGGTTATCAGAACTAATTGTTCTAAGCTTTAATTGTTACTCCAAATATCATTCAATTTTTTAGGGTTTTCTTGCTAATATGTAGTACTACATTCTTATTTATGCCGCCAATACTACTGCACCATTAACTTTATTTTTTCCAGCACTTCATTTTTTCTTGATCGAGAGATGGGAATGGGTGTATCTTTATTAAGTATAATTTCATCTTGGTTCCAACTTGTGATATATTTCGAATTGACAATGTAGCTTCTGTGGCAATAAATGATGAAGTCGAAATCAATAAGTTCTAAGACTTGTTGGAGTGTTTTGCGGATGATTAACTCTTTTTGTTGGGTGTTGACTATTTTGGAATAGACATGATCTGCTTGGATGTAAAGAATATCGTTAACTTTAATTTGGTAGTTATTTTTTCCATCTTGGATGGTGATCATTTTATCTACAGCATTCTTTGAAAGATAAAGATTATAGGCAGATTCTATTGATGTCCATAGGGATTCTTTCTGAATGGGTTTGGTGAGATAGCCGTATGGATTAGTGGTGAGTGCGTGGTCTAGTATACGCTGGTCGTATTGGGAAGTCAGGTAGATAAATGGTACACTTTCTTTTTGGCCAAGTATAAAATTGGCAACATCAATGCCGGATTGTGGTCCGTAGAGACGGATATCTAGCAAGACGATGTCAGGTTTTCTAAGATGGTAAGCACTTACAGCTTCATCATAAGAAATAGCTATATTTACAACTTGATGGCCCCTATCTTCTAGATAAATTTTAATCGTTTCTGCAATGAGAATTTCATCTTCTACAATTAATACTTTTAATACTTTCATCTGTACTTTCTTTAATCTTTGTTAAAATTAAATTTATACTGTGGACACCATTTTTTCTTCAAATAACAAGGTAAATACTGCGCCTCCCTCATTGTATCTTGAACTTTCTCCTTGCAACTGTCGAACCATATTATTTATCAAGGTGAGTCCCATACCTTGTTTTGATTTATTGGGAAGATCTGCATTAATACCAGGACCATTATCTGCATATTTCAATAAATATTTAGATCCAAAGGCTTTCAGGCTTAAATAAATTTTGATAGTTTCGTTTTCGGTTTGTGCATATTTGAGAGAATTGCTGATCAATTCTGAACAAATGATGCCTAATGGCAATACAGTCTCAAGGTTGAGCAAGATATGGTCGGCATCTGTTTGAAATTCTATTTTTGTGTGGGTATCTTGCAAAATCTGAAAGTTTGATGTGAGTTCGTTTATGTATTCCTTAGTATCAATCTTTTCAAAATCTCCTGATCTATATAATTGTTCGTGAATTAAGGCAATACTAAATACCTTTCGGGAAAGATCATCTAAGTAGTTCTTAACGCTGGGATTATTGGTATTATGACCATGTAAGGTAAGTAAACTGATGACTAGTTGAAGATTATTTTTTACCCTGTGGTGTATTTCAGAAAGTAAGATGGATTGCTTTTGAATAGATTGACTGAGTGCCTCATTGTTGGCGCTGATCATTTTATTCTGATGAGCTATTTGTTTTCTTTTTTTATGATTATTAAATACCACATAGGTTAAAATAAGCATTAGAAAGCCCATCGCTGTGAGCCCTACCCTTAACAGGAAAGTAATTTTCTCTGCGTAAATAACCTTTTCTTTCTCTTTTTCTATGGCAAATCCAATAGCATCGGACACAATTTTTTCTTGATTGACCATCCATTGAGATTCTTTTTCATACGCTCGAGTAAGGTTAAGGTAAAAGTAAGCGGAGTCAATGTTGTTTTTCTCTTCAAAATAGTTCTTTTTGATTTCAGCTATTTGACCAAGTATTCGATAGTATGCTTTGTTTTTATCAACAATGAATGTTGAAAACATTTGCATAGTATCCAAGGCAGACATTGCTTTTTCAATACTTTTTTCCTTCCAATATTTGTTAGATATATTTATATACATATTTGCTGCACCTACATAATTTTTATTGTTATAAAACAATGTGGCTGCTTTTCTAAAATATCTGTTCGAAGTCTCCAAGTCATTATACAAGATCCCAAGAAGCATAAAGCCATCGGTCTGTGCTCGCAATATACCAAGTTTACTGCCTTTATCTATTGCAAGCTGTGCGTAAATGATTGCAGAATCCTTAATACCATATATTCTATGATAAGATGAATATCTGAATGCAAATGTTGGTTCGACCTGATATAGTTTGTGGTTCTTTATCAGATCTCTAGCCTTTTGTAGATACCTATAACAGTCTTTGTCTCTGCCTAGAACTTCGTGACATCTCGCAACGGAAATATAACAATGGGCTGCAATTTCCCATTCATTTTGTTGTTCTGCATTTTTTATAATTTTGTAATAAATCTTCAGAGCAGACTCTAAATCCATCAACAACTCCCTAGACTCCCCTTGGTAATAGCTGATCCAAAAAAATATCGGACAGTTTTCCTTTTTTTTTGATGTTAGTATTTGGAGTAGACTATCAGAAAAAATAAAAGCCATGTTTGCATTTTCTACCGCAATCATTTGTTTTAATTTTTCATATTCAGGTGTCATCGTCTTTTCTATCTCCTCGCAATCTTGAGCATATATATGAAAAGACAAAAAAAACATAACACACAACAAGCAAAACTTGCTGATGAAACAGTTACGTCGCAATATTTGAGATGAATCAGTTATGGTTAAGAATTTAATATGCAAAACTATAAAAATACATGGTGATAAAGATTATTTTTCAATGTAATGTTCTGAAAAGTGGTTTTGGTGTTCTGAAAAGTAAATATTTCTTCATTTATCCATAACAATAAACAAATTGGAATCTAATCTGCGATTATACCATCAAATAGAGAGAAATGTTACTACAAATGTCATTCAGAACAAAAAAGATACCATTCAGAACAAAGGCAAATGGATTCATATCTAGTTTTTTATATATTATTTACGTTTGCGCTTTCATTATCAACACTATTTCAGGGAAGGAAAAACCAAAATGTTTAATAATGTTTGCTGAGAAGTGTCTTTTATTCAAAACCTAAATTTATGAGACAACTCTTTACTCTGTTTTTGATAATAGTCTTCCATGTTTCTATGATGGCACAATTGGGTTCATTAGAGGACTTGGACGAAACGACTAAAAAAGGATTTTTCAAAACACATATCAGCAGCTTCTTCAAAGATTTTACAGATTTCGGTGATCCATTTACACTATCTGGAAGTGTCGGTCTCAACATGAGATCATATAATGCTTTTGGCGGACCAATACGACAAGATCCATTTTTCTACACTTTAAATACCAATTTGAATGTCAGGGTTTATCAGATTGATCTTCCTTTTTCCATGATATTGACAGCTAAAAACAATCAATCTTCATTGCCCAATTTTAGTGAAATAAAAGATGCTTTCAAAGATAAAATTTCTTCTGTAAATAATAGATTTGTTCGGTTTGGGATGAGTCCCCGGTATAAGTGGGCTAAACTACATCTTGGCCATCGATCTATGCGTTTTTCTAAATACACTTTAGATAACTTAAATTTTAATGGAATCGGTACAGAATTGACTCCAGGTAAAGTCCGCATTGCAGGTATGTACGGACAGTTGGCAAAAGCAGAGCCAGTAGATTTATCCCTAGTCACACCCAATGTCCCTGTTTATCAAAGGACAGGTTGGGGCGCAAAATTAGGTTATGGCGATGAGCAGTCTTCCATTGACCTTACAGTATTTAAAGCAAATGATGATCAAAATTCAATCGTCATTCCCACCAATATTCCCATACAACCATCTGCGGAAGAAAACCTTGTGTTAGGTATCAATGCACAAAAATTGTTTTTTGATAAAATCAGAATCAAACTAGAATATGCATCAAGTACTGTCTCACCCAATGTCCAAGATGCCACCACTGCTAAAGGTCGGCTCACTTCTTTTTTAATGGAAGAGCGCACGACTACGGAATATAGTTCGGCCATTGATGCATCCGTAGGTTACGAAGGTAAATCAATGATTGCTGGCTTACAATATCGAAAAGTAGATCCTAATTATAGGACTTTTGGCGCTTACTTTTTTAATAGAGATATCATTGATGTGTTGGGAAATTTAGCTTTCAACCTGTTAGAGAATAAACTGAATGTTGACCTGAGTGGTGGTGTGCAATCGAATAATTTAGACTTGAGCAAACCTGCTACGACCCAACGTTTAATCTACGCAGCAAATCTTGGATATGCAACAGGTGGATTTTCAGCTTCAGCCAATTACAATAACAATACCACAGATGTAGGATATGTGTTGAATCAAAACCTTGACTCTTTAAATGCGGTCATTATCACCAAAGATGTAGGTCTAAATCTAGCATATACCATTGCGAATACAGAAGGTCCTCAACATTCTTTTTCTTTGAGTGGAAATATGCAGGATGTCAATGATGACGTGGTAAATAGAGAACAAAGTGCTGCTTCCAAAGTCATAGTGGCGAATTTTGGGTATAATATTGTTTTTGCCAATAAACTCCGACTGTCATCAAGGATAAATTACAATCAGAATGAGATCGCACAAATGCTCATCAAAAGGTATGGTGCAGGTATGGGAGTAGGAAAGTCTTTTTTGGATAATAAAATCAGTGTTGGACTTGACGCCAATTATTTCACCAATACTAGAGATACTGGTGCCAAAAGCAATAATCTTTTAGTACAATTGATAGTTGGTTTTCAGATTGGTTCAGGTCTAACCGCAAATGTAAACTGGGGCTACCTACGCACGACTGCTGAAACGATAGCGCCGTTTTCAGAATCTACTGCCAATGTTGGGCTACAATATAATTTTAATTATGTGCCTGGTAAAAAGAAAAAAAAGTAGCCACACCATTTTAGGTAGATAAATATTATAACAAGATAATCATTGATTAATATGAGCATTGGAAAGTATATTTTAAGTTTTATCATCGCGATATTTTTTATCACATCAATTATTGCACAACAAGTTTGGCCAGTGCAGTTGACTGGTTCACTCGTTCCTCCACATTCGCTCAATCTTGGGGTGTATGGTGCTGAGCGTACCCAAGACCTAACATTTAGTGCCATGCTCAAAGACCCTGTGCAAGCAAGTCTACAAGTCAGGTTGAGCCTTAGCATAGAGCAAAACGGAACGATCATCTATCAGACGGATCCAAACTATGTGGGTATGCCTATAACACTCAATCAGTTTCAAAATATGGTCTTCGATGGGAATGTGTTAAGGTCTTACCTTAATAGCCAAGCACTCACAGGGGTAAACGGTACAGGAATGGGTTCGATAGAGATTCCGGAAGGTTTTAATCAGATATGCCTACAAATATATGGATTGGATAGAAATGTGCCGATATCCAATAAGTTTTGTATGTCAGGAAATTTCAGGCTCAATCAACCACCACAAATAGTAAAACCAGCATGTGGCGAAAAAATTATAAAACCAGAAACCCAAAATATATTATTCAACTGGCAACCAATGCATCTTGGTAGCCCAAACTCCCCTGGTGCTGTGGAATATGAGTTTGAACTCGTACAGTTGCCTGAAGGTACCTTTAATGCCAATGACGTATTTGATAGTGGGTTGAAAATATATAAAACGAAGTCATTTTCTGCATCATTGCTTTATACACAAGCAGAACCAAATCTCGTACCAAACAAAGTCTATGCGTGGAGAGTTAGAGCAACTTCTGTGATGAATCCTACAAGTAGGTTGTTTCAGAATGATGGACTGAGTCAAATATGTACATTTATGTTGTATGAGGGAGATAAACCTCTTGATGATATTAATCCTACCGATAATCCCGCCCCTAGAGGTTGTTCCCTATTCAGTACGGAATATGGTCCTATCGACAGATCTGAACCTGTATCAGGCAGCATCATCGAAGGAGACATCGTTAAATTAGGCTATTTTAATTTAAAGATTCAAAGTGTTTCAGGTGGTGCTTCTGGTTATGATGGTAAAGGTTTGGTCGAATTCCCTATGTTGAAATCAAAGATACCAGTTACTTTTTCAGGCATAAAAATAAATAAAGGAAACAGGGTATTTGAATCGGATAGAATAACCACTGACTTGAGTACATCAATTTTATTGTCTGATGCTCAGCTAAAAGCAGATCAAATTGCCAATGCTATTACAAAGGACTATATGACCACTAAACTAATTCCTGAAGTAAAAAAATCAGGCAATTATGTGGACAATTTTAATGTCACTGAGTATAAGATCAATAAACTCCCGATAGCTTTAGGAAGTGCTACAGACAAGAATCCTGTATACGTCATTGGTATTCAGTTTACCCCGGCAAATGCATTTTTAAACTTAGCATCCATAGATACTAATGACTCAGGATATGCCATCTATGCAGCGACTGCATTGCAAGCTACGCCATATGGTTTACAAAATGGTGCACATCTAGTTCCTATTAATACTTCAGGAGCTGTTTCAAATTCAAAAAGTGTGATATCTACTCTTGAGCTAACAGTAAGTAACGATGGAAAGAGTAGGATGAATTGTGATTGTAAAGGATTTAAGAATTTGGATTTAAAAGAGACTTTGCAGATCTCTCCTGATATTTTGGTAAGGGCAGATAATGGAAGTCCTGTAGTGTTAGAACTGAAGGACAAAAAAAGTGATAAAGCTACTTATTTTGGGGAATCAGGGAAAATGCCGGATTTTGAAATAAAAGGACTAGCAGGATTTAAATTCAATGCTGATAAATCATTTGTGGACTTATCGGAGACGAACACTATCGAAAACGCCAGAAAATATGTTTCTGCAGAAGAAGGTATTGAAAATCAGGCATGGAAAGGAGTCCTTATTAATGATGCAACCGTTGTTTTACCGGATGCGTATAATTTCCAAGAAGGTAAAAAGTTAATGATAGACAAAGGAGAAATTCTGATCAATAAAGATGAAATATCTTATGGTAACTTCACTAAAGAAAACCTTATATCCATGGAAAACGGTAAGGTAGAAAACTGGAAATATAGCGTAGATAAATATTCTTTAGGAATTGAAAACGGTCAGGTCGTAGGGCCATTCATATCAGGTAAAATAAAATTACCAGTTGCTGATAATTTGCTGGATTATTCAGGTGACCTTTTACAATCAGGAAACAGTAATGCAAGAATGAATATTGCTATGCCTAAAGGAGACATTAACATTACCATGTGGTCAGCCAATATGAGCCTTTCTACTGAATCGAATATAGGTTTGGAAATTAAAAACTTGGGTAACGAAAAAATGATGTATCCGTCTGCCAAATTATCCGGCGCCTTAAACATCAATGTTCCAAATGCAGTTTTGGAAGATAAAATAAAAGGAAATGTAGCACAGACATTATCAGATATCAAACAAGCATTAGGCTTACAAACAGATGATTTATCTTTCTCTATTTCTAAACTGAATATTAATAACTGGAACCTTTCTCCCTACGATGTTCCTGAAAATAAATATACAGCCAACTCGGTTGATGTTGAAAAAGCCCGATTTGACATAGGAGGTAAATCTTTTGATGTCACACATGGTGAAGTTTTGAAAAGAACTACAGATAAAAAAGAACGGGTCGGAATGTCGGTAGTGATTAAAGAAGGAAATAATAAAATAAACTTCATCCTTTGGGGCGCAGAATATAATGGAGCATTTGCATTCGACGAGATTGAAGCCCATATCATCGATATCAGGTGCAATTGTGCTATGGAGCCAATTGGAATTGGCAAAGTCGAGCTGCAAAAACTGTATGATAAACTGATTGAAGAAGCTTATGCAACTAATTATCAAAAATCGTCTAATTCAAGCGGAAAACAATCATATGAGGACAAAAGTAACATAGAATTTCAGCTTTTCCATGCCAAAATGAAGTCCGAACTAGAAATGAATACTACAGAAGGCGGTTGGATCGTGCAAGATGGTAAAGTATTAATTCCATTTTTAGATATTAAAATTAGAGTAACTGAAGAAGGAAACAAACTAGTTGGATATAATTCAGGATTACAATCTTTCGAATTTAACAACAAGATAGGAGAAGATTTGCCAATCATTATAAACCCTGACTTGTTTACAAAGTTGGGTTTTCATACTACGTATAACATACCTGAAAATTCAAGATTTTTAATTACAGATTTAACCATACCCGATAAAAACAAACCTGTTGGAAATTTAACTTTCGTAATAATAAGTTATGTAAAAAAGCCTGGATCAACAGAAGAAATATTCAGCGATTTATTTAATAAAACCATGTTATTCGAGTCTAAGTCTGTAAAAATAACCAATGCTACCAATACGGCTATCAACCTAGCCAATCTTGAATTATGGTTGAAAAGAGATTTAAAATCGGTGAATTACGATGAAAGTGTTGATGAATATGAGTTTAAGGAAAAAGTAAAAATGGGAGGAAGGGACAGAGTAAGTAAAGTCAGAATGGATTGTGAAAAAGGCTTTCAAAACTTTGAAATGGTAGGGTATTACAAACCTAAAAATCTTGTTCCTGTAGGTGATGACGAATTAAAAATGCTTTTTACAGTTAACACTGCATTGGATGGTAATGTCCATGATTTAAGTGAATTTATAGGTGTAATTTCAGACGAAAATGATAAAGGAGAAAAATGGAAATTTAATGTAAGCAACCAACCACAGCTCATTTTTACGGCAGGCAAAAGTTATAAAATTTACCTAGACTATTCTTCAAAGATAAAGATACCCGGTATTAATGTTTCCAAAAATTTTATTCAAAGGAACAATGAGACTTTCCAAGGACTGGTTTTTATAAAATTTGAAGGGGAGTTACCTATGTTCAAACCAGATAATATTAATCCACTTACATTAGCACTAACAGATGGCTTATATGATAAAGGGGATGTCGGTATGAGACCTGATTTTAGCATTATACACACATCGACAAAAGTTATCCCTGAAGTGAAGGGAGCTAATTTCACTGGCTGGAGATATTCGGTTGATACTATTTCTTTCAAAATATTGTCAGGCAGAATGTTAAAAAATATTAGCTATAATGGAAAGATGCTCATTCCTTTATTTAAAGATAAGCCTATTGATTTTGAAAAGAGAAAATTCGACAGGGGTTGGGCAAATTTTAGTGCTACCGTCATTTCTAATGATGGAGGAATAAGTTCTACCATCAGTTTTGATAGTTTGCAAAATCAATTATTTCAGTCTGTATTGGTACCAGGTATGGCCATGAAACTCAATGCAAGCTCAAAAGTAGAAGTCAAATATAATGAACAGACCCAAAAATGGATACCAGAAGGAACGTTCTCAGGAATGTGTGATTTTTACCTTAATGACAATGTTGCCTTATCAATGAATATGATTTCACCGCCAGGGTTAGAAATTGAAGCTGACCCTATTTCATTTGAAAACATGAGAATAAGTGCAGAACAAATCACTTCCGCGATCAAATTTAACCTTGAGGGTGACCAAATCAGTTACATTGACTTAGGAGAATGGGGAGATGTGGACGCTAAAGATTTGGCCAAAATTGATGAGGTAGAAGATTTCAGAGAAAGACTTAAAGAAGTGAGTAGAGAAAAAAAGCCTGCAGGTGTAAGCAAAGCCATGCCAGCGACCCAAGGAAGTAAAGGTGGAAGCAAGGCAATGTTCTTAGGTTTTGACCTTGTTACTACTTATTTAGGCCCAAAACAAAGAGACGGTGAGCTTGTCATGGGCCTTAAACTCGCCATAGGATTGATGGGGGCAACAAAGGAAAAGACAGATAAAGGGACAGAGACCAAGGCACAATTTATAAGAACAGAAGGTGTGCTTGGCCTGGTTTATAAGCCTTCAGGAAATAGTCAGGACACTTGGAAATTTAATTCTGTCACACTAGAATGTTTGTCGGTGGAAGGTCAATTAGGCCCTGTCGGTTTTGCCGGCGGACTAAACATCTTGCGTGATGATGGAGAATATGGTTCGGGCCTGAAAGGATATCTTTCAGGTGAAATCGAGAAGTTGGGTGGTATGACCATGGTTGGACAATTTGGAAAGAAAAAAGAAGGAGAAAAGGATTTTTATTATGGCTTCCTGGATTTAGAAGTATTTAGCGAACAAGGAATCCCGCTTTTCTATGACCCGATCACAAATATACCAAAAATTGATTTTTTTGGTGCCGGAGGAGGTATTCATATCAATATGGCCACTAAAAAAGCCATCGATACACTTCAGATGCCATCAACAACTGATATGGCAAAAAAAGATCAGCAGCGAAAAGATACAGAACAAAGAAAAGCATCCAAGAACTTCTGTAAAGATTTGGGTGGTGATTTATTGCAGCCAGGTATTGGTTTGAATCAATCTTACACCCCGAAACAAGGAACATTTGGTGGCAAAGTATTCGTAATTTTTGGACCTTACTCACCCGTCAAACCACCTTATACTTTAGTAGCAGATGCTGGGATCAGAATTGAAATGGACTGGAATAATGAAACAAATGAACTCTCTTTGGGTGAAATGAACATTTCCACTAGAGGTTATCTCATGCCCGCATCCATAAGGGAAAGACGTGAAAACAATGCAGGTGATATTTATGCAGGTATTACGCTTGACTGGCGCAAAAAAATACTTGATGGAGAGATCTCTTTCCGATCCAAATTTGACATTCCTGTCATAGGAAAAACATTATTTTCTATGCCCGTTAAATATGAAGACACTGATTTTTCAACCCGGAAAAACTATAATACTGGACGATTAAGATTTGGATTTAGCCCGTCCGATCCTTATGCTGAGCTCAAGCTTGGTGGCCCAGGTACAGGAGAATTAAAACCAATATCCGGTACATTTCTTACAAGACCATTCCCGCTTACCTATACGACAGTCGAAGCCTATGCTCAGATCGGAGCCAATGTAGATGCTCCCCGTAAGTTGGAAGATATGATACCTGAATTAAAAGATATACTATCCGAAGTAAATAAAAAGGAAAGAGAAGAAACATTAAAAAAAGAACGTACAGACAATCTCGAATTTGGCACCGATCAGGCTAAAGGTATTGCTTTTGGTCTGGTCATGCAGCAAGACGTTAACGCCAATTTTTTATTGTTGCACGGTGAACTTAAAGTAAAACTGGGCTTTGATGTCAATCTCAGAGAATACAAAGATGTTTTATGTAGTAATAGCACAAATCAAGGTCAGATCGGTCTGAAAGGTTGGTATGCCAAAGGAAGCGCTTTCGCTTATGCAAGCGGTAAGATTGACATGGGCTTTAGATTATTCGGCGTCGATTTGACCACAAATATCTTTCATGCAAACGCTTACCTGACTATGCAGGTAGAAGGACCCAACCCGACTTATTTCAGGGGCATGATAGGAGGACAATATAATGTGCTAGATGGTATGTACTCTGGTGAATTTCAATATAAAGTGGTGATAGGTGAACAATGTGAATATACTAAACCTCCTGATCCTCTTGCAGATATTTCCATTTTTAAAAATGCAAGCATCACAGATGGTCAAAGAAATGTGGACCGATATTCCGATATCACCTTGAACACCAATGTCCCATTAAGAAAGGATTATACCCTTACCCAAAAAGACACTAAAGGTGAGGCATATTATGCAGTGAACTTTTTAGCTGATTACAAGGATATAAGTGTCCTGAAAAATGGGAGCAGGATAAATATAAATACCAAACTGGATGCTTCAAGAAGCAATAAAGCGATAAACATCTCATTTGATCAGACGCTTGAGCCACTCACCGAATACACGATAGAATATGAGTTCGGATGGAAAGTCAAAGAAGGGGCTGAAAATACAGCAAAATATGTAAATAGAGATAAACCAGAAAAAGGAAAAATCACCTTTACCACAGGTGAAAGACCCACATCCATAGTGGCAGGTATGATAGAATATTCTGCTCCAGGTGACCGTCAGAGATATTGGCACAAAGGGTATGCGGACACGGAGATCAAATTTAAAATAAAAGCATTGGTAGATGCAGCTGCATTATTTCCAGACGTCTGCAAAACCTGCGGATCAATTCGAAGTACTTCGGGCGAAATCAAATACCGATACAAAGCAGTGTTGAACGTATTAGAAAAAAATGCCGGAGAAAAATTTGTGACAAACTTTCCAATCACAGGGTACCCAAGTCAAGGGGTGAATGCAGAAATTCAAACACCCAAGTCAACTTCTATAGATGGGAAATATAATATCACCTATATGGAAAAAAGTTCTGTCCCCGTTAGTAAGGTTTCCTTTCCTGAATTAAAAAATTTCAACATGGCAAAAGGGGCTATCTATAAATTATATATCGTGAGGGAACTTGATATTGTATTACCCTCGGCAAGTGATCCAGATTATAATAAAATCAAGAAAATATTTGATGAAAATTTTCTAATTCTGAATAGTTATCATTTTGCAACAAG
Organism: Saprospiraceae bacterium; assembly: GCA_035299145.1. GTDB lineage: Bacteria > Bacteroidota > Bacteroidia > Chitinophagales > Saprospiraceae > OLB9. The sequence goes on along the minus strand of DATGWZ010000006.1, from coordinate 60,497 downwards.
TATGTATGACAATCTAGATCAGAAACTGGCTAACCTGGAGATTAAACATATCAAGTCAGATATGAAGCTCAGAGACTTTAGTCACCCGAGTGACGTGTATGATTCAGAACGTGCTGGTGTGATCAATCAACTGGGCGAAAGTAAATTTCACTCTGTGAGAGATGATTTTTATAGTGTTAAAATTAAAGACCGCAAAAATAATGAATCCTTTGATAAGTATGATATCCTGCGCCTGAGACGTAATATCAGACTCGATTACTTTCATGATTATATACCTGCTGTACGAGTATCTCAATTTCATCAGAATAAAGGAATGAATGATATTTTAGGCGGTGTGTTAAATAATCCTAGTTTTAATTTAGCTGGAAAATCCTACCTTAAAAAAGTACTTTTTGATCATACCAAAGCAGAAGAGAAAGGAATGCATGAATTTGGCAATACTAATAAAATAAGTGATGGTACCAAATGGAATTACAGGCTATCAGGAGCGACGAGTGAATCATTTCAGACTTTAACAGAAAACGAGATTAATTCTAAAACAATTGCATTTGCACCTAACGAACCAAATTTAAGCAACGGCATTCCACAGTTAAATGGCAAATCTGTGAATGGAGATATTTTAATTCAGGATTTACGGTCCAGGATTGTGATTAATCAATTGCATTGGTTGTCCACCATCAGTCAAGGAACTTTAGTATCCTATGGTGATGGCTACAATGAATTTATTAGTGTCAGAGGTAAAGGAGAATTCAGAGATAATGGCAGACGCGATTTCAGCTGGATCACCGAACCACCCAGTGGCTTAAAAAATGTTTATAATAATTATATAGCTTCAGAACCCGGTTATCGTTTGTCCTACCACGGGCATTCAAAATTGTCCTTTCCAAAAGGGGATTGGGGAGAAATGGTCGAATCAAAGCGGGATAAAAGTCCAAATGCAGAAATGACATTTATTGCTGCTTGTGTACCAGATAGAACTCCTGGATCTGAAATCGAGATAGAAAACGTAACTGAATTATCTTTAGAAGAATGGTATTATATCAAGAAAAATGGAACTTCCAGAATAGATGCAAAACACAATAGTGGTTATTATTATAATGTATGGGGACTTGAACAACCTTACTTTGATAAGAATGAATCTTCAGCCTATGGTATATACACGCCGGCATATGGTCTTATATATGATAATGGGTGGACCTACATTGAAGATATTCCCAGAGATTATTCGACATTATGGAAATTTTCCAACACTGGTAAAAATATCTCCATTAGGAATTATGTAAATAAATACAGAGATATAAAATTTCCTGCTGTTCTAAAGACTAAAGGGAGTGAAATAAGTCCAGAATTTAAAGGAGATAGAGACCAAAATATTGATGTGACATTTACGGAAAGAAACCAAAGTTTTTTTAATTCTGAGAAAGTATATAGGATAAAAGATTCTGCGGGTAGAATAATGAAAGACGCAAAAGATAGTGAAAGATGGAGAATTTACCGAGAAGGCAGATTCTATAGAATTGTAAGTGCAAACGGTTATATCCTATTTTTTCATAGATATGATCCATTTGGTTTTGGAGATTACCTTCAGGCACAGGTTGAAAATAAATCATTTCCTTCAAAAGGGACTTCATCAGGTTCCAGAAATCATTATTATACAAGATTATGGAATATTACTGACGTAGGTGGAGGTAGTTACTTCATCCAGAATGCCTTTAAAGTAAACCATCATCTTAAAATCCATGAAGGTTCAAAAATTGAAGACGAAGGTACTCGGGTAGATCATTTTTTTGATGATTATCCAGAAAAATTTACCATTGAAGAAATAAAATAATATGAAGCGTAAAATCATAGTCACAGCAATAATTTTATGGCAATTTGGTTTTAAAATCAATGCTCAAAATATACCATCCTGGGTAATTGCGTCTGATGTAAACAACAGTACTGTTTCTATAAGCTGGTATCCAACGGATCCTGCACGATGGAAAGATGGATTGAAATCAGGATATACCGTTACACGTGAGACCTTAAGAAATGGTGGCAATACAGCTTTTGTGCCGGTAAGAACCTTGCTCAAAGATTCTTTATGGTTTAAAAATAACGTCACTGATGATGACGGTGTGCTACATCCAATTGGCAAGATTCTGCACAGTAATAATTTCCTTCGACAGTCCAACAAGGAAAATGATGTATTGCAATTTAATTATGTAGTTTTTGAAAGCAGTTTGGATATTAAAGTGGCTGAAGCCATCGGCATGGGTTTAGTGGATAAGAATATAATTCCCGGGGCTACTTACAGATATACAGTAAAACACAATCAATCCGGACAAACTTTTTCGATCGACGTCAAATGTGATTCTGGTACAAGGGTAAAGGAACCGAAGGATTACACGTATGATTTTAACTGGCCTGATGGAAATTCGCTCAGTGACATGTTGGAGATGTCTAAACCATTTGTTATCAAATCCATCATGGGCAAGGCTCGTCCGAAGGTTGATTCCATAATATTAAGATGGGTTCCTTCTAGTATTGAAATTTGTCGTGATGCCATGGTTGATGGCTATGAGATCTGGCGCGGCAAAGCCGTGGATAGTATGGAGATGCTGACTACTGTCAAACCTTGGTCAGAAGCTCAAATCAAGCAGATGCCTAGGACGGATACTTTGGCATTAATGACTGCTGCCTTCGTGATGGACAAAGGTATTCCGCAAGGTATTGAATCAGCCAATATGTTTGATCGTGCAGCGATGGAAAGCAATTATTTTGGATTCGCCTTGACAGCAGCCGATCGGTCACAGCTGGCTGCAGATGTACTGGGTCTCCGCTATGTAGATAGAGATGCAGCGTTTGGAGAAACCTATCGCTACGAAATCAAAACCAAACGACTTCAACCCAACATGCCAGTTGCTGACATCTGGGTGACAAATGAATTTGAGCCGATGACTGCTCCACAAAACTTCAAAATTAAAAAAGAAGATAAAGCTGTAACATTGAGTTGGTATCCTTATGGGGAAACGGAATACAATTCATTTATGATCGAACGATTAAATCCTGGGGATTCTGTATATCAGTCCCTTACAGCGCAGCCGTTGGTTTTCATAAGAGCAAGGGAAATGAAAAGCCAGTCTGTAAGCTACATTGACACCCTTCCTGCCAATAATCTGGTATATATGTACAGGATTAAAGGTTCTAATGCCTTTGGCGAATGGAGTGATTATGCTTATGGTCATGGATTCGGCTTAGATCTTACCCCACCTGAAAGCGTATCAATCGTTACGGGCAAATACAGGAAAGAAGACAATTCGATAAGAATTTCCTGGACGCCCAATACCAAAGACAAAGACCTGCAATACCATCAGGTTTTGGTGGCGGATAATCCCGATTACAACTTTTCAGCCATAAGTGGCGAGTTGTCACCAAATGACACAGTGTACACCATGAATCTTAATGACATGGAAACTGACCGATCTTTTTATTTTAAAGTTAACCGTGTGGATAGCTCAAGAAATATAGCAACATCTTTCGGCAGATATGTTTTTGTACCGGATCATGATAGACCTTCAGCTCCTGCTACCATCAAAGCAAGTATAAGCGAAAAGGGATGGGTCACTGTAACCTGGAAGCAAAGTACTTCCAAAGATGTGGTGGGATATTATGTGTTTTTCTCTAATAACGATCCTCAAAATCTGGCTTTAGTATTTGATAAACCTCAAAAAGATACCGCCTATTCCTGGCAGATAGATATGAATTCTCTAACGAAGTATTTATACGTTGGAGTGAAATCAGAAGATGATAATTATAATCGCAGCTTTTTGAGTGAAATCCTTCAGTTGAGAAGACCGGATACCATAGCTCCTGTCAGTCCTTTTGTGACTAATGTGGAAGTAAAAGATGAAAACGTGGTAATCAATTGGAAAAAAAGTGGTTCTGTTGATGTCGAAAAATATCTTTTATACAGCCGCAATCCCGATGACAGCCTAGCAAATTGGGTTTTGATCGATTCTGTAGGGAAGGATGTTGTAACCTACAGGACTCAATCTGACTTGTATGACGGACAAATGCTATATGCGGTCAAAGCCGTAGATGACTTTGGTAATCAATCTGAATATTCTAATTCCGGGAAGGTATTTTTACCATTTCCTGCGCACAAATTTGTGCCAAAACTAAATCCGCCTGTTAAAAGCAAGTACACCGCTGTGGATGTTAGTTGGCAAAAACAAAGCCAGGACATAAAAGGTAAAAATATTGGATACAAATATCTGTTATATCGATCAGTCGGATCACAAGACGTAATGATTTACAAAGAAGTACCATCTACAGAATTTTCAGTCTCGGATGATAAAGTCAAAGTAGGTGTCATCTACAATTATGCCATACGTGTAAAATACGAAAATGGCTGGACCGGCGACCTTAGCGAAGTAAAATCCATTCTGATTAAATAATTAGCATTGTCTAAATAAAATCATGTTGTCATGACAAATATATACAAAATAATAAGTTTATCCATCCTACTTGTGATTGGCATAGTTACCAATAATTTGTTTGCACAGACTTTTGTGCCTGTCAATGTCACAGGTTTTAATCACGATATCATTGCTGAGGGGGCAGGTGGAATGAACAGGGCGGAAGCAACTACAACTATTACTTTTGATCAGGTAAGGCTAGTGGGTGATAATGTTATGTATTCTAAAGACTTTAGAGGAAATAATAATCCTTCAAGTCCTCCCCCATTCGGCTTGCCTGATAACAGAATTATAAATAGTCTGAATTTGGTTGGTGCAAACTACCTTTTGGGACCTTACAGCCAAAATAACGCATTGGTTCTAAAAACAAACGGTGAGTCAGGTACATTGGTTTTGGAAACTCCAGGAGTATTTTCTCGTATTGCTTTTCTTGGCGCTAGTGCGGAAGGAGTTTCAAGCTTTAATCTAATCCTGAATTTTAGCGATGGTACCAATACAAGTAAATCATTTTCAGTGCCTGATTGGTTTTCAGGGCCTAATTTCGCTATTAAGGGGATTGGAAGGGTACACCGTACTCAAATACAAAATCAAGGGCCGGACCAATTCAATGGTGATTCAGACAACCCTAGACTATATGATAATCTAATTATTCTTGACGCTCCTTTTACCAGTAAAATTTTGACCAGCATTTCCTTTCAAAAGACATCGGATGCTGGAAGTACTGCTATATTAGCTATAAATGGTATAACAGCTATTAATGCTCCTTTCGCCCCATTAGCCACAGCTGCCACCAATATCACCGGTACAGATTTTACGGCCAATTGGCTTCCGGTTGCCAATGCTACCAATTATTTTATTGATGTGTCTGACAGTCCGACCTTTAGTACCCAGATGCCCGGATACAATAACCTTGATGTAGGTAATGTGACTTCTCTTGACATTATTGGACTACCTGATGCACCGATTTATTATTATAGGATTCGGGCTAGAAATGCCGGAGGTATTAGTGCTAGCAGCAATACTATCCAGGTCGATGCAACGGATATCAAACCTTTAGATGTCACCGGTTTTAACCATGACATCATCGCTAATGGCGTTGGGTCAAATCAGGCGATTGCCAGTACAACAAATGAACTTGGCTCATTTGTGCTATATTCAAAAGATTTCAGGGGTAATTCCAATCCAAATGTCGAACCTCCTTTTGGCTTGCCCGTTAACGGTAAAATTACGAATGATGCATTGCCTGGATATATTTATCAATTGGCAGATTATAGTAGTAAAAATGCCGTAATACTCAAATCTGTTAATGAATCGGATACATTGATATTAAATCAACCCAATAAATTTTCTGAAATTGCTTTTCTAGCAACAAGTGCAAATGGAGCATCTGAAATATCAGCTACATTAAATTTTAGCGATGGAAGTACAACATCCATGAACTTTACAATTGTCGATTGGTACAACAACCAAAGTTTTGCTATTAAAGGTATGGGTAGATTGTCAAGGATTGGTGATGGTTTTTCTGGAGATGCAGAAAACCCAAGATTATCCAATTATGTTTTTACACTATCCTCTCCTAATGATCAAAAGCAACTTACCAGTGTAACATTTACAAAAAATCAAGGGGGGATAGCAGTTGTCCTTGCCATGACTGGTTTGATCAATAAAAAGCCATTCATACCTGAAGCGTTGGCCGCTACTAATATTACAACTTCCAGTTTTACTGCCAATTGGAATCCTGTTACGGATGCCACCAATTATGTAATTGATGTTTCTATGGATGCCAATTTCTCCACTTTGGTAAGCGGTTATGATAATTTATCCGCGGGTAATCAACAAAGTCTTGATGTCACTGGACTCAGCCCGAAAACTGCTTATTATTACAGAGTCAGAGCAATGAATGGAGAGGGAACTAGTGCAAATAGTGCTGTAATTACTGTTTTAACCCAAGATTTAATACCAGATGCTCCGTCGGCACTTGATGCTACAAATATCACAGCCACTGGATTTACAGCAAATTGGAATTTTGTTGATAATGCTGCTAATTATTTAATTGATGTATCTGACAATTTGACCTTCAATACATTGATGCCAGGATATGTCAACCGCGATGTGGGAAATGTATTGTCTTTTAATGTAACCGGACTACCAAATGACCAGGTTTATTATTATAGAATCCGTGCAAGCAATATTTCAGGTGTCAGCCCAAATAGTAATACCATTTCAGTTAGTCTTTCGCTATGTCCATCAGACAACTACAATGCAAATACCCAAGCCCAAGTTGATGAATTTAAAGTGCTGTATCCCAATTGTACCAAAATAACCGGGAGTCTGAATTTAACAGACAATAGTGATATCACTAATTTAAATGGCTTTAGCAATGTTGTAGAAATAACCAATCAGGTAAATATTGTCAGAAATTCAAAACTTATTAATTTAGATGGCTTACAAAATATTAGAAGCGTAGGAAGTAATTTTTGGATTGCGGGTAATGATGTGCTTAAAGAAATTTCTGTTTTTAATAAGTTAACGTTAGCAGGTCAAATTTATATTGGTTTTAATCCATTGTTGGAGGTCATTTCTGGATATGAATCTATGACATCACTTCCTGCTATTGACATAGAAGAAAATGCATCTTTATACCTTATTAATATTTATAACCCACTCTCTCAAATCAATGGTAATGTCAACATTAAAAACAATCCAAGTTTAATAACTATTGATGCACTTGGTAACGTTCCTATCATAAATGCTGGCCTGACTATTGAGAATAACGCTTTGCTTACAAATCTCAATGCATTTTCAGCATTAAACTCCGTAAATGAAGTAATAATTAGGAATAATCCATCTTTGATAAATCTTGATAAATTAAAAAATATCAACAAAATTAAAGGAAGTATTCAGATACAAAACAATGATAAGTTGTCCAATATATCGGCGCTAAATGAAATCCCATCAACAGAAATATCAGGAATTGGCTTAATCATCAAAGACAATCCATTGCTGTCTATTTGTGATTTGCCCAATTTTTGTATGTATTTACAAGGAACTGGCCTTAGATCGATTTCCGGAAATGCTACAGGTTGTGATTCAGAACAAGCAGTAATTAACACTTGTGCGGTAGATCTAGATGGAGAATATTGTACAAATGCAATCTCCATAAATGGGCTTTTCAATCAACCTTTTAATGAACCACAAACGTCTGGTAGTTATAGTAATGAAGGTTTTTACACGGACAACGATCCAACCTTTGGACATGATTGTGTACCTGAAAATGGTACCATTTGGTTCAAATTTATAGGAGATGGGCACAAATACGAAATAAGATCAATTGATTGTGGGATAGAATGGTCGGACCCTTCTGCCGCATTATATGCTGGTGATTGTTCAAGCTTGACATCTGTGGAATGTCATGCAGATATTTGGTTAGGTGATGTAAATCCAGACGCCAATTTCAGATTTATTCTGGATTCAGAATTAGGTAAAGAATATTTTATAATGGTGGATGTAAGGTCTTTAAATAATAATTTTGGAGAATTTTGTTTGAAAGTCACGAAGTTAGCCCCTGAATGTCTAGTCAACATTAAGGATGAAAATTTCAAAATATACCTGATTGAGAATTTTGATATCAATACCAATGGCGATAGTGAGATCCAATGTGAAGAAGCAGAAGCTTATACTGGTTCCATAGATTGCAATGCTTTGAGTATTGGTGATATGACGGGGTTGGAGTCATTTGTAAACATTACTTCTCTTTTGTGTAAAAATAATAATTTGTCACAACTAGATGTAAGTAAAAACACTCAATTGACTCAATTAAACTGTAGCAATAATGCATTGACTTCTCTAAATTTAAACGTGCATACTGAGCTTCAAGAACTCTATTGTTTTGGAAATCAATTGACCAATTTAAATATAGATAATAATAAATCGCTAGAAATTTTAGCTTGTAATGATAATTCGTTGTTTAATTTAGATATAAGCGAAAACCCTAGTTTGTATCAGGTTTGGTGCAATAATAATAAATTAACATCCTTAAATCTTGCCAATGGTATCAATGAAGACTTCCTAGGTGTCGAAGCATTTAATAACCCTGATTTGACTTGCATTCAAGTGGATAATGCAGTTTTCAGTAACGATAATTGGACAACAGAATCATTTAAATTTGATGAGCAGCATGTTTTTAGTGAAAGTTGTACGCCATGTTTAGGATTGGATTTTGATGCAAATTTTTTAGTTTCTACATCAGCGTGTTTAGGTGATAGCGTTCATTTGATTGATTATACATATGCTATCGATAGTTTGGCAAATGAGATGGACCTGAAGTTTTTCTGGGATTTTGGCAATGGAGATAATTCTAATGAAAGAGACCCTATTTATAAATATCCACAATCAGGAGATTACACCATTAGCCTTTCCGTTAGCAACAGTGAATGTGAAGATGTCGTGATAAAAAAGGTAATATCTATTCTTGAATGTCGTCGTGGTGGTAGCAATGTCAATAAGCTGGCGACTTTGTATCCTTCACCAAATACAGGATCATTTAAAGTTGATATAAAATTGCCAGAAATAGGTCCTGTAAATATCAACATTTATAATTCAAATGGAAAAAAAATACTGAATCATTATATGGATGACAAACAAAATATAAGTGATGATATTTTTATAGAAAATCCAGGTTTATATTACATCGAAATTCGTCACAATTATGGGCTGGAGTATTTGAAGACGATAGTTTTGAAATAGAAGGTTAGATCAAGTCGGTTATGTTGAATATTTCTAAATACTGGAGATATTAGTATTTACCCTTTGCTGTTTAAGTAATTTTTTCTTCCTTGGCTATAAAAGTAATTTTGATATGCATCTTTTATCTTATTTCGATTAAATCTTGTATAGTCTGTGAAGTAATATGGCAAAATAATAGTTTCTGAAAAAGGTTTGCCATAACACCATTGACTATTAAGAGCTAATGAAAATGGAAATGGTTCCAAAGTATATATACAAAGTAGGGCCAAATCACCATTGCAAGGTCGATTGCAGCCTAAAAAGTGTATATTTAAAAGCATAGAATCTTGAATCAAAGGAATCAATTTTTCTATTAATATCTTCTTCTTTTTGTTTAGTTTTGTAGCTTTGTTACCATCTAAGATTAAAGAAACCTCTTGATTATCAAGATATAAAAATTGTTTCAGAGCATCACCATTGTTAAGTAAACTAATAAATTCTTTGTTAATTATTAAATGACAAGTATCCCAATTTTCTGAAGTTATATTTGCACTCTTGAATACTTCCGATTCGTTTGCTTCAGTACATTCATTATTCCTTATAATCGCACTCAAAACTATAAGTATCACGACGCTAGCTAGTATGAATTTCATATGATATGATTTCATATTTCAACTTCATTTATTTAGATAAAATTGTATCGATTTTTTACTTAACTATCTTAAATGACGTAAAACTTTCATTTTGCCTACATTGGAGAATAAACAAACCAGCATTCAATACATCTAAATTTTCAATGATATTGCCTTTTCCATCAAGAACTGCTTTGCCTACAGCGTCATAAATAGTCCACTGAGCTTCTGAAGTTAAACCTGATATTTGGATACTGTTCGTAAATGGATTTGGTGAAATGGTAACATTAGTAATATCTGCATCTGAAGTACTGACTATTTGTGTCGTTTGGATATTATCTATAGTCGCACTTAAGTATCCTAGATCACAACTGTGGAGCGCATTTTCTTTTAGGTAACCAATAGTTTTAAATTGGATATATAGACTATCATAAGTTTTTGCTAAATAAATGGTTTGTTCTATCCTAGCTGATTGAAGTTCATTGGTTGTCCAAGTCAAGACAGGCTCTAACACACCAGTAGGTAATTTACCACTTACTGTCACAATAAGTTCTGCAAGAGACTCAATGGAATCAATATCCAAATCAAAAGAAAGTAAAAAATCTTGGTAAGGTGGAATGAAAAAAGCCTCTATAAATCCTGCATTTCTACTTTTTGCTTGATTATCTGCAGAGATACAAGGCATAACATTGTGGATTCTTACTGCATAAGTATTGCTGTTATTTGTGATTTTATCACAAGGACCACAATTTGGACTAGGACATAGATTAGGACAAAACCAATCTGTTGGTTTTTCTCTACCATTATATAAGTCCCAGTGTTCGAAATTAGGATTTTTAATTTGGGTATAACTTAAATTCGATAAGCCCAAAAATAAGATTAGTAGTTTTATAGCTTTCATTTGTTAAGGTTTCATATACACATCAACTTAATCACGGAAGTCGTTACTGTATTCGATTGATTACCTGCTCTATCTTTGATGTAGATGTCTAATGTCAGGTCATTGGAAGGGAAAGAACTATCTACCGAACATGGTGGAATCCCAGAAGATGGTGGATAGATACAACAAGTACTAGATATTAATACTGATATAGTGCCAGATATCCCATTATTTGCTCCTTGAGTAGGAACTAGCGGCGCTTTAAAATCTCTGAACACTTCACCTGTTCTATTGTCTTTCATAAAAATATTCAATTCATTGGAAGTTGCTTCACTACCAAAATCGCCGTCACCATCTGTAAAAAAAAGTACTAATGTAAATGAATCTACATTGACTAATCCTTGCTTAATGGCAGTTTTGGAGACACTTCTGAACTCAAGTGCAGGCACATCAGAATAATCCGGTGGACGAATACAGGATAAAATCGAACCTAAAACAATAAAAAATGCCAATCTAATCATAAATTATTACCACTTTATTTTAAAATGCCTATATCTTGCACCATTCATTTTATATTTACAAGCAAATGATGACATTTGATCAGGAAAGGATTCATATTTATAATCAATACCGAGATTTGTTAGATGGAACACATCCTTCTCGCACGGATTATATCATTGACCTCTTCCTTTTTCAGTACAAATATAACGCAATATATCAGGAATATGTGCGTAATTTGGGAATTAACATAAAAGATGTCACTAACATTGACAAAATCCCCTTCCTTCCTATCAGCGCATTTAAACATCATGAAGTAAAAACAGGCGACTTTGTGGCAGAAGACTTATTCCTAAGCAGCGGTACTACTTCTACAGTCGTAAGGTCAAAACATTATGTAAGAGATCAACATCATTACCTGCAGAATACAGAATATATTTGGTCTACTTACTTCCAACATGTATCTGAATATTGCGTACTTGCTCTTTTACCAGGCTACCTAGAAAGAGAAGGTTCTTCGCTCATTAGTATGGTTCAGCATTTTGTCCAATTATCAAAATATGAAGAAAGTGGATTCTACCTAAGAGACCACAAAGCCTTGTACGACAAACTATTGCACAATAAATCGAACAATATTCCCACAGTGCTTTTTGGTGTAACCTATGCCTTACTTGATTTTGTTACAGCTTATGAAATCAGTTTTCCTGAACTCATCGTTATGGAAACGGGTGGCATGAAAGGCCAACGCAAAGAAATGACTAAGACTGAACTTCACGAAGAACTAAAACCAGGATTTGGAGTAAATCATATCTATTCTGAATATGGAATGACAGAATTATTTTCACAAGCATATGCAACAGAAGGTATTTTATTTAAACCAAATCCTTGTATGGACATTATCATTCATCAAGTAAATGATCCATTGACCCTTGAAAAACTAGGTAAACCAGGGATTATATCTGTGATAGATCTAGCAAACATTGATTCATGTGCTTTTATCCAAACAGAAGATATGGGCATCCTTCACGAAGATCTTTGCTTTGAAATTATAGGCAGAATGGATGCGGCAGATATGCGAGGATGTAATTTGATGGTGCAAGAAATGTGATGGCTCATGTATTTGTTACAATAAAGTTTATACTTTAGATTTAATTAATAAAGAGCGCTTTAAAACGTAAAGGCCCACCATTCTTTAATGACGAGCCTTTAACACCAATGTGAATCCTAAAAAATTTATCTCTGTACTACGTCAGCTCTTAATGATTCTAAAATCACACCCACTTCACCTATAAGGTTGGCAGGAACATTATTTTGCTGAGCGCCTTTTACTACGCTTTGGATAAAAATATCCATATCACCATTATCACTTTTCAGAGCCATACGTGGATTTTTTGCTGGATCGTGGGCATCTTTCATGTTTTTGCCAGCATAGGTGAAGTTTTTAGCTCCAGTACCAACACAGAAAAAGTCTGTAAGGCTTTTGCTTAATGCTGCAAGACCAGTAGTGTTACCAGCACCAACTTCCGTTAATAATGGTGTAAAATATTGGGTGATTTTCCCTTCGCCTACAATGACAAATATGGTGCTATCTACAACAGATCTAAGACCGAGCCTACCTTTTTCAATCATTTGGCCAGGATTCGCTGGATCAGCTACCATAGTCGTACCTCCTAATTTTTCATAAAGTGTTGGTGTCACTGGTTCTTCATCGTCACCACAACTCATCATACCTGTGATACACACCGCACACAAAAACAACCAAAGTGATTTTTTTAATTTGTACATAAAAAATAATTTATTTGTGAAATAATTAATAAAAAACGTTTTTGATAAACATTGAGAATTTGTAAGAATATGAATCCTTATTTTTAATAGGACAACCGCTTGCCAACATTTCTGCAGTTGGTTTGAATAAAACGGCAGGTGAAGTTACCACCGATTTGATTGTAGCCATCACTTTTTCATTGTTTTGAATGGTATTGTCATACATGGCGACCAATGCATTTTGATCTGAATAAAAGTTAACCGTTTTTACACCTTGCATACTTTTAACTTTCGAAAGCATTAGACTTCGTTCTGTTGTATCAATATTTTCTGGAAAATCTACTTTAACGAGCTGCATATGGTTATTATCATAAACTTTAGGTTTTAGTACTAAAATTAGATGAACAACTAACACTACAAATAATACCAATGTGGTTATCCCTGTCCAGAGAAGGCCTTTTTTAAGATGTGATGTTTTCATATAATTGTTATTTAAGATGACTTTGAATACTATTAACTTTTCAAGACTTTCGTCTTATTACTCTGATATACGAGTGTGAAAATGGTTTTGGATTTAGTTTTATCACAAATTTGTAAATTTATTTTCAAAGATGCTGACTTAGAACTTATTATACCCACTAACCAAACATAACTTTCTGATTTTAAACATTTTGCAAACGGGGTACATTCTGTAATTTAAACTTATTATTTTTAACGGACTGCTTATTCTTTCACTTTTTGCCAAATTTTACTTATATTTGCAAGAATCACTTTGTTTTATTTATGAATATTACCATAGAAAATATCATACTCATAGGCTCTATCCTACTATTCATAAGTATAGTGGCAGGTAAAACAAGCTACAAGTTTGGAGTACCTACCCTATTATTATTTTTGGCTATAGGTATGTTAGCTGGTTCTGATGGCATTGGTGGAATAAATTTCAACAACCCACAATTGGCGCAGTTCATTGGTATTGTTTCACTCAATTTTATATTGTTTTCTGGTGGATTAGATACAAGTATGGATACAGTTCGCCCTGTATTAAGGGTTGGACTATTACTTTCTACCATTGGTGTACTACTTACAGCAACTATTCTTGGTACTTTTGTTTGGCTGATCACGGATTTCACCTTTTATGAAAGTATGTTGCTCGGGTCTATTGTTTCTTCTACAGATGCTGCTGCTGTATTTTCTATATTACGTGCCAAAAGCTTGGCCTTAAAGAGCAATTTGCGACCAATATTAGAACTCGAAAGTGGCAGTAACGACCCAATGGCCTATGTGTTGACCATTGCTTTCTTGACTTTGACAGTCAATCAAGACAAAAGTATATTTAGCGTGATTCCTGTTTTTCTGATGCAAATGGTCTTAGGTGCTGTATTAGGTTTTGTTTTTGGAAAAATAAGCAAATATACCATCAATAACATAAATCTTGACTTTGAAGGGCTGTATTCGGTATTAGTTATTGCCTTGATGTTTATTACATTTTCATTTACCGAATTTGTAGGTGGGAATGGATTTTTGGCCATCTATATATGTGCCGTATATCTTGGAAATCAGGATTTGATTCACAAAAAAACCATACTTAGGATGTTTGATGGATTGGCTTGGTTGATGCAGATCGTTTTGTTCCTTACCTTGGGATTATTGGTATATCCGAGTCAGATTGTACCAGTTTTTGGCATTGGGATGATCATATCACTTTTTCTGATCTTTGTAGCTCGACCGATTAGTGTCTTTCTAAGTTTAATGCCTTACAAATCCAAGTTTCGTAAAAAAATGTATTTGTCTTGGGTAGGACTACGTGGCGCTGTGCCTATTGTGTTTGCAACTTACCCATTATTGGCGGGAATTGATAAGGCTGATATGATTTTTAATATTGTATTTTTTATATCGGTGACCTCAGTGCTGATTCAAGGCACGACGCTTTCTGTGGTCGCAAAATGGTTACATGTATCGCTTCCTGAAAAGGTTAAACCATTAGCACCAACAGAGATATTCCTTTCGGAAAAACCAAAAACAGCTATGGTCGAAATCACCTTACATCCACATATTCCTGCGATAGGTAAAAAAATAGTAGATATGCACTTCCCAAATAATGCAGTGATTGCTATGATCAAACGAAATGAAAAGTTTATTACACCAAATGGTTCGACCGTGTTTGCCGAAAATGATATTTTATTTGTACTCTCTGACAAACAAGAAATAGTAGACAAGGTCAATGCTTGCCTTTTGGTTTAACACTATCCTATTCCATAAAATATTAACGCTTTACGGTTTAAAGGTCAACTTCTTCAAAATGGCTGTAGACACAGTGTCTGAAGACATGCCATATCCAGTAACTAAGATTCCTTTGACACCTGTAGATGAAATAATCCCATATACGGTAGCTTCGTCAGCAGGGTCTGAATCACCTTCATATCTATATACTTCTGTGATCTCAAACTCTTCATGAGTAAATTTACCTGGTTTACTAGCAATACAATTTTCTTCAAGATTAAAATCCTCAGTAAATCCTTTTTCCCTTAAAGCATTGATCGCATGGGTGACCGTAGCATAATGATAATGCGTATCCATATTGATTGGTTTTTATAAATTGAAAAATGAAAACTATAGCAATACAACAAAATTACCTAGTTTTAGATGTCGATAGCCCAATTAATTACAGAATATTTCTATTTCAATTCTTTTGGTTGGTCTGATTTTATCCTTGACAACAAATCGTTTTTGTTTACTACATACCAATCTATTTTCTGAAGAGAATCTATTTTCATAGTTGTGGAATCTGGACTTTTAACCCATTCTGGTAAGTCTTCCCATTGTACATTACTCAAATAACTCGTCATACCATTACCTATCAACATAATGGAATCATGCTCATTGACGATAGAATCTGTGACATGTTTATAAGCAAGGAAATGAATGTTTTTTAAATCAAAACCTAAAATATATTCATCAATATTTTTTTCAACTGGATTGGTAATGATAAGCAATTTCGATGATTGGTTGTAGTCTTTTAAATGTTTGTTTACCAAAATCTTTTGGCTTTGGTAATTATAGTTTTTGGCATCTTGGTAGGAAGCATAAGGTGTATAAAAAAGAATAACATATAAAACGATCCAAAAATACTTATCTGAAAAAGTAAATAAAGACCTAGATTTTAAGAAATGATATATCACCATCAAAAATGCAATGCCAAAATACTGATAAAGATGACCTAACTTAAAAATATAGGCCACCACAAACATAAATATTGCCGCAATTATCCAAACATATTTATATTTTAAGGTAGAAGATAAAAATTGTTCTATACCAATACCCGAAGCTATGGCTATCGATGGCACTACAAACAAATAATGTCTGATGTCCAAGCAAAGTGGTGTATAAGCATTGGGGGAAGATGTCATAAAATTGGAAAGCAGTAGAAGTGTTATAGCATTAAATATCCAAAAACTATCTTCTTTTACAAGGGTTGCTTTTGATAATATTTTGTTCGTCCACAATAATGGGATAATAAAAAGAACACCCAAAAACAAACCATTTCCTATGAAGTTTAACCACAATTCATACCCAATTCTTTTTATCAAATGACTCACTGGCAGCACATCATAACTACATGCACTAAAGTAACCATTAGAGACAATCGCCTTTAATCGGAACATTGGGTCTCCAGCTTGTATAAAACTATATCCAAAATACAACCCAAAAATTGCCAATCCAAAAAGCAGTGTCAGTTTCCAAAACAGTACATTTCGTTTCAAATAAAATAGATCTATCAAAAACCAAATTAATAAAAGTGGCAAGATCAGTATAATTGTTTCTTTTGTAATGAAACAATAAAATACAGCGAAAGCAGTGACTCCACTACCCTTCCACACTTTCATATCATGATA
Source organism: Saprospiraceae bacterium (assembly GCA_035299145.1). Taxonomy (GTDB): domain Bacteria; phylum Bacteroidota; class Bacteroidia; order Chitinophagales; family Saprospiraceae; genus OLB9. Next base: position 43,642 of record DATGWZ010000006.1, on the reverse strand, counting down.
AATCACTGACCAATAAGCATATGTAATCAATGTCGCTACAAACATGACTGTAATGTCAGGCATCAACTTATCAGAATAAAAAAGCACCCATTCTGATGTAATTAGAAAGATAACTGCCCATAAACGCATCCAAATATCGTAGCTAGCACTCATTTTCCACACCAACCAAACTGTCAAAAAAGTCATGACCATAGGAAATAATGCAGAAGTAAAATCCGAAACACCAAAGAACTGATACATCCATCCTACTGGAAAAATGAATCCCCATCTATGCGTGTAATGATCCATCGTAGTCTCAAAAGTACCGTCAGAAACAGCATGCGCTAATTTAGCATAATGCATATCGTCAAAACCAAAGTGCGTAGAAAAACTGTAAAAGTGATGCCACAATAAAAAAATAGCGGTGGCAACTAATAATAATCCTTTGATGAGTGTTTCTTTAGTGTATTTTTCCATACGGTCAATATTTTAGTTTTTTAAGTGCAGGAACTTTAAAGTTAGCATATGTCGCTATCAATATGGTCATTAATCCACCAAATACCACAGATGGTACAGTACCAAAAACAGATGCCGCTACACCGCTTTCAAATTGGCCAAGTTCGTTGCTACTGTTAATAAAAATAGAGTTGACAGAAGAAACCCTGCCACGCATTTGATTGGGTACAAAAAGCTGAAAGATCGTACCACGTACTATCACACTCACACCATCAAATAATCCACTGACCAATAATGCAATAAAACTCAAGACAAAACTCTGTGACAATGCAAATATCAAAATACATACACCAAATCCCGCAACTGAAATGATCAGATAATGACCTTGACGATCTACCAATGGTCGTCTTGTAAGATAAAAAATAGCTAGAAAATTACCCAAATAAGTGGCCGCCATTAATATTCCAAATCCTTGTGGACCAACATGAAGAATGTCTTTTGCAAACACGGGAAGCATCGCTACTGCACCACCGAAAAGTACAGCAAACATATCCAATCCCATAGCTCCCAAAAGTGGTTTGTGGTTAAAAACGAAGTCTAAACCTTCTTTAACACTTTCCCAAGTTTTGGTATCTCCACGATTGTAAGTGATTTCTTTGGGTGTGACAAAGGAGAAAATGAACATTGCTACGGCTATCAATGATGCCACAAATATAAAAGCAGCCGATACATCAAAAATGGCAATAATGCCACCTGCTATCAATGGTCCTGCTACAGCCGCAATCAACCAACTCATACTATTCGTAGTAGCTGCTTTGACGAGTTCTTCTGCCTTTACAAGTTGGGCAATAATAGCTGAATTTGCAGGGGAATAATAAGCTCGAGCCCAACCTGTCAAGACAACCAAAAGATAAATAAGATATTCAATATTTTTGGAACTGAATACTTCTTTTGAATAAGAAGATGTGAGCCAACTGAAAATAATCATGATGCCTAAATAGACCGACAAGCATGTCAAAATCAACTTGCGTTTATCGCTAGTGTCTACCTTTACTCCTGCGGGAAGGGCAAACAAAATAGCAGGTACCACTTCACTAAGTCCCAATACTCCAAGCGATAACTTGCTACCAGTCAATTCATACAGATACCAACCAAGTAGAACAGGTGTCATTTTAATACCTGCAGTCACCAAAATTCTCGTTACCAAAAATAATGTAAACTCAGTGTTTATTACCTTAAGTTTTGAGATATTCATGTTGATTTTATGCTGTCAATTATACTTCAGGTTCGCTAATTACACCTTCAAATTACTCAAATATTTATAACTGACTTCAATACTTTCGAGTGGTTTCATGTTTTTACAACTATCTTGTTCTACATAAAATAAATCCATACCCGCTTTTTTGCTCAGTCCGAATACATTTTTCCAGTCAATGACACCATTCCCTACTTCTGTAAATGATTGTTCTGTACTGCTCTCCATATCTTTGATGTGGAATAGTGGGAATCTATCTGGATTCTCAGTAATGAGTTTTACGGTATCTACATTTGCTTTTTTAGTCCAAAAAAAATCTAATTCAAACTTGACGAGAGATGCGTCCGTTTCTTTAATAAAGATATCATAAGGAACTACACCATCTATCGGCACAAACTCGAAGTCATGGTTGTGGTGACAAAAAGTCAAACCATGTTTTTTAGCAATCAAGGCACATTCTGTAAACAACTTAGCATGTTTTCTATAATCGTCTAATGTCTTTCGTTCGCCATCCATAAAGTAAGCAGAAACAATATATTTTTGGCCCATAAATGCTGCGTCTGCGCAATACTTTTCCCACTCATAAGTCATAGAATATGTACCTGCAGGCATTCCAAAACCTGTCATAGCGTGTCCACTATGCATTTTTAGTCCTAGGTCAGACAATATCTTTTTGAATTCTGTTTTCTCTTTTCCATAAAAAGAACCATTTCGATACCCTGCACATTCTACATGGCTGTACCCTATTTCAGCTATTCTCTTTAAAGTAGCCACTGGATCTTTTTGCATATGATCTCTGACAGTGTAAAGCTGAACGCCAATATTTTTTAAACCTTTTCCTTTTAAAAGTGATTCAGCCCAGTTTGGTACAACTATAGCTCCAAGCGCTGTGGCGCTCCCTATTTCTAAAAATGTTCTTCTTTGCATGATATTATTTTATAACGGTAAACTTTAATAAAATGATGATAAAAGCCAAATTAAAGTAGATGCATTACATAACATACTACTATTAATATGGTTTGTAAGGGTGAAAGTAAGAACAAAATTAGAAATTGTACAATAGTAGTAAAAATATATTTGTTTGTAAGAAATATTTATGTGGTAATTTAACTAATAATCTCATCATAGATATGTTCTAAACATTCAAAAAAAAGAGCCCTACAGATTGCTCTGCAAGGCTCTTCATTGCTCTTAGGAAGCATTATCTTACATCATGCCGCCCATGCCGCCACCCATAGGTGGATGACCATGGCCTCCGCCACCTTCTTCTTTTTTGTCTGATATCACACACTCAGTGGTCAATACCATAGAAGCGATAGAACCTGCATTTTCAAGGGCTACTCTCGTTACTTTCGTAGGATCGATAACACCTGCTTTTTTAAGGTCTTCATATTGATCAGTTCTAGCGTTGTATCCATTTGCACCAGTTGATTTAGCTACTTCTTGAAGTACAACTGAACCATCTACACCTGCATTCTCAGCAATTGTTCTTAGTGGAGACTCAAGTGCTTTTTTAACGATAAGGATACCAAGATTCTCATCTTCATTTGCACCTTTAAGGTCTATTAAACTTGAGATAGCTCTTACCAATGCAACACCACCACCTGCTACGATACCTTCTTCTACGGCAGCTCTTGTAGCGTGTAATGCATCATCTACTCTATCTTTTTTCTCCTTCATCTCTACTTCAGTTGCAGCACCTACATAAAGTACAGCTACACCACCAGCCAATTTAGCCAATCTTTCTTGCAACTTCTCTTTGTCGTAATCTGAAGTTGTTGTCTCGATTTGTGCTTTAATTTGACCTATTCTAGAGTTAATATCAGCTTGTTGGCCTTTACCATTAACGATAGTTGTATTGTCTTTGTCAACTGTGATTTTCTCTGCTTGACCCAATTCTTCAAGGGTTGCATTCTCTAGCTTATATCCTTTTTCATCAGATATAACTACACCACCTGTCAAGATAGCGATATCTTCCAACATGGCTTTTCTTCTATCTCCGAATCCTGGAGCTTTTACCGCAACGATTTTAAGACCTGCTCTCAATCTGTTTACCACGAGTGTACCAAGTGCTTGACTATCTACATCTTCTGCAATAATCAACAATGGACGACCTGTTTGAACAGCTTTCTCTAATACAGGTACGATTTCCTGAACATTTGAGATCTTTTTGTCATGGATAAGAATCAAAGGATTATCATACTCCGTAGTCATGTTTTCAGTATTCGTAATGAAGTATGGAGATAAATAACCTCTGTCAAACTGCATTCCGATTACTTCGTCTACGTATGTATCTGTACCCTTTGCTTCTTCTACAGTGATAACTCCATCTTTAGTCACTCTTTTCATCGCATCAGCGATCAATGAACCGATTTCATCATCATTATTTGCTGAAATAGAAGCTACTTGTTTGATTTTACTGAAATCAGAACCTACTACTTCGCTTTGAGATTTAAGATCAGCAATTACAGCAGTAACGGCTTTATCTATACCTCTTTTAAGATCCATAGGATTGGCACCTGCAGTCACATATTTCATACCTGCATTTACCATAGCTTGTGCAAGTACTGTTGCTGTAGTTGTACCATCACCCGCTGCATCAGCAGTTTTAGATGCTACTTCTTTCACCATTTGAGCACCCATATTCTCTACAGAATCTTCTAATTCTATTTCTTTAGCAACAGTCACACCATCTTTGGTAATGATAGGTGCGCCGAAACTTTTTTGGATAACTACATTTCTTCCTTTTGGTCCCAATGTAACTTTCACAGCATTTGCCAATTGGTCAATACCTGATTTTAATTTTGCTCTCGCTTCTGAATCAAAGCTAACTATCTTAGCCATATTTGTCGATTTTAATTTTTTTGGTTAATAAAATAAATACCTAATAGGTTCTTAAAGAATCACTAAAATATCATCTTCTCTCATGATAAGGTAATCTGCTCCTTCGTGATTGATCTCTTGTCCTGCATATTTGCCATAAAGAACAACATCACCTTCTTTTACTGTCAATGCTACGCCTTCTTTACCTGGACCTACTGCTACCACAGTTCCTCTTTGTGGTTTTTCTTTTGCAGTATCAGGGATAATGATGCCGCCGCTTGTTTTCTCTTCTGCCGGAGCAGGCTTAACTACCACTCTGTCGTTGATTGGTTTCATATTACTATTGATTTTAATTTTTAGTGTTAAAAAATATCATTAAGATGACAATCTTATATCACGAAATGTGCCAATTGTTTTTAACTGTCATTTATGCACTCCAAATTTAAAAAGTGTCAGTTTAATCTTAACTCAATGTAAACATATATGCCAAAATGTCATAGAATGTCAAACTAAGTCTAATAAATCCAATTTGAGATGTTTTTTAAGAAGCACCTTTAGCCAAGCTAAGCTTTTGATGTAAATACAAAATTTAATTTCTAGTCAAATTACATAATCACATTATTATAACACACTTTTAATTAGAATTAATATTTATTATTAAGAATCTATACTATTTACATTTTAAATTATATTTTTGCTTCATTAACACTTAAATCATATTGCAAAACCGATTTTAATCAAGAAGACAGTTATGAACCCGACAGATTTTCAAGACCCAGAATACTATCACAAAGTAGTCGACTGTCAATATGCATGTCCTGCACATACGCCTGTACCACAATACATTAGACTCATAGCTGCTGGAAAATATACAGAAGCTTACATGGTAAATTGGGAGTCAAATGTCTTTCCTGGCATTTTAGGAAGGACTTGTGATAGACCTTGTGAGCCTGCATGTAGACGTGGGCGAGTAGAAGAAGAACCCGTAGCAATTTGTCGATTAAAGCGTGTGGCAGCAGATTTTAAAGATGATATTAGTCATCTCATGCCTGATATTCCTACCATCAAAAATGGCAAAAAAGTAGCTTTAATAGGCGCAGGACCAGCATCATTATCAGTAGCTCGGGATTTGGCACCTTTGGGATATGAAATACATATTTACGATAACCAATCCAAAGGTGGTGGCATGATGCGGACACAAATACCATCTTTCAGGCTACCTGCTCATGTACTAAATCAAGAAGTTGATCAAATCTTAAATCTAGGCATCATTACCCATTTTAATCAATATGTCACCAGTCTGAAATCTATTTTAGAACGGAACTATGATGCCGTTTTTGTAGGAACAGGTGCGCCAAAAGGCAAAGACTTAGTACTACCTGGTAGAGAAGAAGGAAAAGAAAACATCTTCATAGGTATAGAATGGCTAGCGAGTGTTGCATTCGAACATACAGATAAAATAGGAAAAAAGGTCATTGTATTAGGTGGTGGAAATACAGCCATGGATTGTTGTAGAACATCTAGACGTCTAGGTGGTGAAGAAGTCAAAGTAGTGGTCAGAAGTCCATTTGCAGAAATGAAAGCATCACCATGGGAAAAAGAAGATGCACAGCACGAAGATATACCAATTATCGATAATCATGTACCTAAAAGCTATGTCGTAGAAAATGGCAAACTGAAAGGTATGATGTTTGAAAAAGTAGAAGCTGTCTATGAGAATGGCAAAAGAAAACTGGTACCTACAGGAGAAGCTGATGTGTTTTTTGAAGCGGATGATGTCATTATAGCTATTGGTCAAGAAAATAAATTTGATTGGATCGAGCGTGATTTAGATGTCACATTTGACCAATGGGATATGCCTATAGTAGACAAAACGACATTTGCTTCAACAAGATCAGGTTTGTTTTTTGGTGGTGATGCGGCGCTTGGACCTAAAAATGTCATTACAGCTGTAGCTCAAGGACATCAAGCCGCCATTTCTATAGATTTGTATTGTCAAGGCGAAGACATCAACCTTAGACCTGACCCAAATGTCAAATTATTCAGCACCAAAATGGGGATCCATGAATGGAGTTATGACAATGATGTCACTACTGAATTTAGATTTCCCGTCCCACAAGCTGACAAAACGGAAACTTTGACAGATAGAAAGATGGAAGTCGAATTAGGTTTTGACCTAAAAACAGCATTTAGAGAAGCACAAAGATGTCTTAATTGTGATGTCCAAACGGTATTTACAGAAAGTAAATGTATAGAATGTGATGCTTGTATGGATATCTGTCCTACCAATTGTATCACCTTTACATATAATGATGAAGAAGAAGCACTAAGAATGAAACTATTAGTGCCTGCAATGAATCTAACACAAGACATTTTGGTCTCTGACACTCTAAAAACTGGGAAAGTCATGGTAAAGGATGAAGACTTGTGCTTGCATTGTGGTTTATGTGCAGAAAGATGTCCGACAGCCGCTTGGGACATGAAAGAATTTTTATATAACACTTCAAAAGCAGGACACCACTGTTACGTATGATAAGGATAAATGATTTTGTTATTAGATTTGCCAATGTGAATGGCACAGGTTCGGCGAGTGCAAATTATTTGTTTGCCAAATCCATATTTAGAATGGGCATTCCCATCTCTGCCAAAAATATATTTCCATCCAATATCCAAGGTTTGCCGACATGGTATGAAGTGCGAGTCAGCGAAAAAGGATATTTGGGACGAAAGTCAGGCATAGATATGATGGTGAGTGTCAATCCCCAGAGTTTCAAAAAAGATATTGCATCCGTAAAACCGGGTGGTTATTTTTTATATGATAATACCAAGCCACTTCATGAAGAATATTTGAGAGATGATATTCATTTTATTGGAGTCCCGTTGATGGAAATTTGTAATCGTGAATTTACGGACCCAAGACAAAAACAATTGTTCAAAAACACTGTGTATGTTGGAGCGCTTGCTGTCTTGCTTGATATTGATTTTACGGAAATAGAAAAGTTACTTGCCGAACAATTTGAAGGTAAAGAAAAACTGATCACTCCCAATGTCAAAGCACTTCATTTGGGTGGCGATTATATAAAAAGACATTTTAAGTATCCACTTGAGTTCAGGGTCGAAAGAAGGGATTTAGTCAAAGATTGGATTTTGATAGATGGTAACTCAGCAGCAGGTCTTGGCGCAGTATATGGTGGTGCAACGGTAGTATCTTGGTATCCTATCACTCCTTCGACGTCTTTGGTAAGTGCTTTTGAAGACTATGCTAAGAAATTGAGAGTAGATCCTGAAACAGGTAAAAACAACTTTTCTATTGTCCAAGCAGAAGATGAGTTAGCAGCTATAGGGATGGCGATAGGTGCAAATTGGAATGGTGCGAGATCATTTACAGCGACAAGTGGACCTGGTTTGTCTCTTATGAATGAGTTTTTGGGCTTGGCATATTATGCAGAGATCCCTGTGGTTTTGGTAGATGTCCAGCGAGCAGGCCCTTCTACTGGAATGCCTACACGTACACAACAATCAGATATTTTATCCGCCGCATATGCATCTCATGGTGATACCAAACACATATTGTTGATTCCTTCTACACCTAAGGAATGTTTTGATATGATGGCAGAGTCTTTTGATTTGGCAGAAAGTCTTCAAACACCTGTTATCATGCTGACAGATTTGGATTTAGGTATGAATGACCATATGTCACCACCATTTATATGGGACGACACCCGCGCTTATAAACGTGGCAAAGTATTAAATGAATCAGATTTAGAAAATGCGGCATCATGGGGAAGATATACAGACGTAGATGGTGATGGCGTTGCATATAGGACTTTACCTGGTACACATCCTACAAAAGGATCTTATTTCACACGTGGATCTTCGCATGATGAAAAAGCCAATTATTCAGAAGATTCGGATACTTATGTAAGGATCATGAATAGATTGCTTAAAAAATTTGAATCAGCCAAAAATCTTGTTCCTAGACCGGACTTTTATCAAGAAACAAATCAATCAGACACTGGAATTATATTTTTCGGTACGACAAGATATGCCGCTGAAGAAGCATTAGACATATTGGAAAATCAAGGAAGGAAGACAGACGCTATTCGGATCAAAGCTTTCCCCTTCCATCAGGATGTTGCAGATTTCATTGACAATCATGATATTGTCTACGTCATAGAACAAAATAGAGATGCACAAATGAGAGCTTTATTGATCAATGAACTAGACATTCATCCCAAAAAAATGATTAAAGTTTTGAATTTTGATGGAACACCAATCACTGCTGATTTTATCCTTCAACAAATAAACCAAACAGAAACAATTACTGCTTAAATCGATCCTTATGACATATATAAGACCTAAATTCCAACATCCACTTTTACCAAAAAACGCATTGGGATACAATCGTAAAGATTATGAAGGCGCATTGTCGACCTTATGCGCAGGTTGTGGCCACGACTCGATAAGTGCTGCCATCGTAGAAGCATGTTTTGAATTGGATATTGAACCACATAAAGTGGCTAAACTATCGGGTATCGGTTGTTCTTCCAAGACACCTACCTACTTTCTCAGTAATTCTCATGGATTTAATTCCGTGCATGGTCGGATGCCTTCTGTAGCCACGGGTGCAAATCTAGCAAATAGAGACTTGGTGTATTTGGGTGTATCGGGTGATGGTGATACGGCATCTATTGGAATGGGACAATTCGCACATGTCATCCGTAGAAACTTAAACATGACCTACATCGTGATGAATAATGGATGTTATGGACTCACAAAAGGTCAAGATTCAGCCACGGCTGACCATGGTTCTATATCCAAAGGTGGGCAGGCAAATATGTTTGAAGGCATAGATCTTTGTGGACTTGCAATAGAACTCGGAGCTACATTTGTAGCCCAAAGTTTTAGTGGTGATAAATCTCAATTGATTCCACTTATAAAAGCAGGGCTATCTCACTCGGGATTCGCACTGATAAATGTTATTTCTCCATGTGTCACATTCAATAATAATGCTGGGTCAACCAAATCATATGATTATGTGAGAGAACACAACGAAGCATTATCAAAAGTGGATTTTGTTCCGATCAAAGAAACGATTGTTACCGATTATGACCACACCAAAGTCAAACACATAGAAATGCATGATGGGTCCCTACTCGCACTCAATAAATTATCCCCAGAATGGGATCCTGAAGATAAACTTTCTATCATCGTCGCTTTACAAAAGGCTAAAGAGAAAAAGGAGATATTGACAGGTCTTTTATATTTGGATACTGAGAGTATCGAATTAAATAACCTTCTGAATACTACCCATACACCACTCAATCAATTATCTGAAAAGGATCTGTGTCCTGGTAACGCGACTTTACAGGAATTGTGTGAAAGTATGAGATAAATGCAAAAAAAAATCTTTATCACCATTTAGCGATAAAGATTTTTTTATAACTTCAATGTTTACATCTTGTTACGCGTATTCGTGTTTTTTAACTTCTGCATTAAAAAGACGAACATAATATTCTTTTGCCATTCTACCTGATTCGAATTCTGGAGCGACATCTTTCATTCCATTTTTAACAATTTCTGCCCATTTTTTAGGTTTATTGTAATAGGTAGGCAAGATTTGGCTTTCTAATACATCCAATAATCGGTCACACTCGATGACGTTTTGTTGTGACTCAGGAATATTTCTATCTGCTGGCTCGATCAAAAAGCTATTCACTCCATGTTTAGAAAATTCTGGTATCCATCCATCTGGAATAGAAAAGTTAACAGAACCATTCATTGCTGCTGTCATTCCACTTGTTCCAGAAGCTTCTCTATACAACTTTGGATTATTGAGCCATACGTCAGATCCTTTTTTTAGTGAGGCTGAAAGCGCCAATTCATATCCTGTCAATACAGCGCAATTTGGCATATTAAGTGTTTTCCAAAACAAACCATTAAAGGTATCAATGGCACCATAATCTTCAGGGTAAGGTTTTCCAGCCCAAATAATTTGGATTGGGAAATCTTTATTATCTAGAAGTCTTTTGAATCTTGCAGCATCGGCAGTGATCATATCTGCTCTTTTGTAACCAGCATATCTTCTGGCCCAAACAAGTGTCAGTACGTTTTCGTCAAATACTTTTCCTGTTTGGTCAGCAACGATCTTGAAAAGGTCTTTTTTCATTTGCTTTTTACGTGCAAGAAGTGACTTGTCATCATTATTTTCGTATGCTTGTTCTAGAACTTCATCTTTCCAATATTTTTTGTTCTGTGAATTGGTCACTGAAGTGATTTCGCAAATACCTTCAAAGCCTGACCACATCTCTCTAGCAACTTCACCGTGCATTTTGGATACACCATTTGCTATTTTTGCAAAACGAAGCGCACTCAACGTATAATTTAGTCTTTGACCTTCCACTTTTAACATCGTTCTCACCTCATCATCTGGGATACCATTAAAAAATGACATCTTGCTCAGAAGATTAAAATCATGTTCTTCATTTCCGGCAACTTCAGGTGTATGAGTGGTGAATACTACCCTTTTCTGCACTTCTGCCATAGACTTGTATTTTGAGTATAGATAAAAACTCAAAGGCAAGGCATGACCTTCATTCATATGGTATATTTCTGTGCCCATATTTAGAATATCTAGCAATTTTGCACCACCGATACCCAAAACAATGGATTGTGCTATTCTGGTTGCTTCATTAGAGTCGTATAATCTATTCGTTATCGTACGAGATACAGAATCGTTTTGATCGATATCTGTGGACAATAAAAATATAGGAGCTGATTCAAAAACACCTGGTTTTAATAAAAAAGCTTTAACATAAACGGTTGCGCTGTGTACTTCCACTGGAAAAACAATCCCCGTATCTGTAAGAAAGGAATAATATTTTTGAACATATTCTGGTTTCATAACACCATTTGTTCCTCTGATTTGGTCGTAGTAACCATATTTCCACAACATTCCTACACCGACAAGATTTTGCTTCAATTCATAAGCACTACGCATGTGTGAACCTGCTAAAAAACCAAGCCCTCCACTATATATTTTTAGAGATTGGTCAATGGCAAACTCCATAGAAAAGTAAGCAACTGACTTAGAATATTCTTTTTTTGGTGTGTAACCGAAAATGTCTGCTTTAGAGATCATAATCCTTATTTAATGTTGATCAATGTTTGTAAAAAGTCGCAAATTTAATAAGATATGTCAAAATGACACTAATATGACCACAAAAAGTGAGAAATTTAATTGGGGCTTGGGTTTCGACCGACCGTTTAGCTTAGCGTCTCTGCTAAGCTAACATTAGTTCAAGTTCTAGCTTGATTATCAATATTGCTGATTATTTTACAATTAATAAACGAGACGTTTGAACTAACCCAAGCTTTGTAAGTACACAAAGTTTAACGGTATTTTGCTTTCTTATTCCATCTCTATATAAATAAAGACTAAATCGATATCCACACTCAATTCATCAATATGGATGTTGACTATCCTGATATCGATTCATACTAATTCAATATCCATTTACAATAATTTAATATTGATGTAGACTTTATCGATATTGATATCGTTTAAATCAACATGGATGTTTTCTCTTTTAATATGGATGTTTTCTAAATCAATATCGATATAGAAAATATTAATATCGATTTACACTTTTTTAATTTTGATTTTCTATCTTTTAATATTGATTTATACAATACTGATATCGATATTTACAAAATCAAAATCGATTAAGATCACAAAGTACTCCGTGAAGCTTATCGAACCACTAAATAAGAGATAACGAGTTAAAGTTAAAGCTTATCTAGTCCCCAAAAAGCTTAAATGAGTGGATAGAAAGCCTTAATGATTTAATAGTTAGCCTTAACGACTAGCGACGAAGCCTTGGCGACTGATGAATAAGCTTAAAGGAGGCATCATGAAGCCTTAATGAATGAACGCTAAGCATTATTGAATAGTCATGAAGCCTTAACCACTTATCAATAAGCTATAATGAATAGTCATAAAGCCTTTTCGGTTGAGCAAAAAGCCAAAGTAGGAAGCCATTAAGCCTTATTGTCCTACCATAAAGCCAAATTGCTCATTCATGAAGTGTTAATGACTGAGCAAAAAGCTTAAAGGACTTGTCATAAAACCTCAGTGACTTACCATTAAGTAATAAGGAACTACCACAAAGCTTTTATTATGAAACAAATAGCTTAAAGGAAATAGGCCAAAGGTCTGTCATCATAATAAGTTTGTGTATTAGCTTCGCGTCTCCTCTAAGCTAATACACAAACAAGATGTTTGTAATAACCCAAGCTTTGCGAGGACGCAAAGCTTAACGATGGTAAGTATTAGCTAAGCTTAATGTTTAAATCTTTACAAACTTTACATGCTCTAACTTATTGTTATCTAGGGTAATTTTAAGCATGTAAATACCAATGGGTAATTCATTTATCTCAACATTTCCTTTGTTTATATTGGTATTACTTTGAACAACTCGTCCACTAATATTTATAAAATGCAATGACTTTATGTCGTTTTCGCTTTGTACAGTTATAGCATCAAAACTTGGGTTCGGATAGACTTTTGTAGTGCTATTTTGCAGATTGGATGTGGAAGATATCAAACAATCTACCACTTCTTCATCTTTATAAACCAAACTGCCTGCTTTGTAAAAGCATCTTGTATAACGGAAGTAATTAGGATCAAATAATGAACATGATTGCATCTGTGAAAACATATTACCAAAAGAACCTAAGCCTTCGGACATTGTACCCCAAGTTCCTTGGTTAGGAATTTCAGGTTCGTCATCATTAGCACAGTAATATTTTAATTGAATACGCAGACTGCCATCTGCCATATTGATAGTATCCCGAGCTGCTATAACAAGTGGAGACCCTCCAAATGAAGCGTTATTCATGTCCAAAGTATCACCTACACTTAGCTCAAAGTCTGCTAATAAAATATCGTCTGTACCATGTCGAAAATATACTTTATTACCTTCTTGTCTATAGAATTCATTTGTTGACTTGATGGTGCCTGGATTAGCTATTGTGCGGTAAACCATTTCTCTATACGGAATACCATCTATCAAAGTTTCTGTTTCTGCAAAAGAGTACACCCTAATCTCTTTGAATGAAACGATCTGATCTAAATAATCTACAACCCATTCGTTTTGAGCATCAACAGTAGGGAAATTCTGTGCGAAAATACTCGAACTGCCAAGACCAATAAAAAGCAAAATAGTTAAGAGTTTTGTGTTAAATGTTTTCATAATGGTAAATATTATATGAATGATTTTTTTTGCATGATCGCCACAAGGTTTTCAACATCTCATTTTTCAAACTTCAAATCAAATTTACTCATTATTTGGTTACGAAGATTAAAACATCATTTTAATTTGATTTTTTGTCTTCATTGAGACATCATTCAGGCATTAAAGTCGCAAGTAATTTTGGTGCCACTTCTTTGTATGCGCATTTTAAAGCATCTTCCAGTAATTCTATTTCTACATGTTGTAATTCAAAAAATGTCCATCCTTGAGCGCCCCATTTGTTTGGTACTGCATAAACAGCATTTTTAGACATGCTTGAAAAGGATGATTGATCTTCTAGTGATAATTTCAAACAAGCTTTTTGATCTTTTTCAGCATAGGTAGCAAATATCTTTTTCTTTACCCGAAAAGATGTTTTCTCGAAATGTGGTTCTTCTGTTGCCTCAGGAAAAGACAAACACATTTCTTGCAATTGTTCAAAACTTACCATGGTATTAGATTTTGTTACAAAACTAATCTTTTGCCTTGATTTTGCATCTCTTCTTCAGGTAATATCTCGCAATTATCCCATATACCATTCAATAATGTCTGCGCGTAAGTGGAAGGCAGCCTGTTTTGAATCATCAAAACATTTGCTTGTTCAAAATCATATTGTAAACGATGAAATTCATAAGTCAAATCATCATCAGCATCATTTAATAACAAATACCAAACATCGGTTGTACCATCATTGGCGGGCATACCTATTACACCTGCGTTTAGCCAACTTAAGCCATCTTGTTGATCCACAAAAGGAATACCAGCATGACCTGCCAGAATGATATCCGAATGGCTCAAATTAATATTTCTCTCTTTTATTTCCCAAGGTGTGGATTTGAATACAAATTCAGAGATATGTTCTTCTGATCCATGCACTACCCTAAACTTCTTATTGGCATAATAAAAAGATATAAAATTAGGCAGTTCTTCCAGATATTGAATGTTGCTCGAAGTCATATTTTTTTTGACAAATGGAAACCATTGTCTAGAGAAAGTATCGCATCGGCCTCCTTCTGCAAAATTGCATCCACAGTCATCCACCTCGTCAATTATATTCTGCTCCACATTGCCGCGGATAGCATGAATACCCCATTCTTCTATAAGATCAAGACACTCCGATGGTTGAGCACAGTAGCCAGTAATATCTCCAGTACAAATGATATTGGAAGGCGGTATTTCTAAATTTATAGCCACTTTTTGCATGGATTGCAAGGCTTGGAGATTAGAATAAACACCACCAAAAACTAGCACTCGTCCTTGTAACTGACCTATATCTTGACTATTTTGCGACATATTTTTTTATCCAATAAGGTATTAAAAACAATAAAAAACAACTAATCGTACCAAAAAGATTTACACTCAATAAATCCGCATATTTACCTGTAGTAATCAGCATAAATGATGGCACTTTGACAAAAATAAAAAGTAATCCAAACAAAATTCCTGCTAAAATAGACGCATAAAACGAAATTTTCGGAGCATCAAGATTCCAAAAAATAAATACAGGTGCTAATCCCAAAACCATGGTTCCACTAATAGTTGTTGCAGATAAAATGGCAGGTCCAAAAAATACAGGAATAGTACCTAAAACCGTAACAATCACCATCGTCCATCTTGCATTAGATATGGTGAGATTTTTGCCTTTTAACAAATCTAGGTGGACTAATTTAGCGGTAGAAGTCAAGGTAGAATCTATGGTGGAAGCTGCCGAAGTCATCATTATGGCATTCATCATCAACATCATCGGCAATCCAAAAACCCTAGCAACTTCTAAGGCTACAGGTGATCCAATTCCATTGATAGAAGCATATACACCTACAAAACTAAAAAGGATAATACAAAATACTCCAATAACCGTTGCCCATAGAAATGATCGTAAAGTTGTTTTTGGATCTGCCATAAAACCTCGGTCCGTCATAATAGGATCGTGAAATGGATAACTCAAAACTTGTATCAAAGCGACAAAAAACAAGTTAAGTCCTTGGCTCATTGCCCATTCACCACTTGTCAATATCTTGGCAAAACCACCTTCAGATTTTGGTATTATTAAACCTAAAATAATGATCAAAAGCAAGGTAAACAGAACCATTTGAATCAAATCTGTAAATATTGACGTCCGCATTCCACCTTTGATTGTGTAGAGCAAGGTTAATAGCGTAAAAACGACCAAAGCTGCATAGTATCCAAATGTACCCCAAGCACCAAAATAACTACCGACAACCATAGAGTTTGACCAAATTTCATTAAAAAGTCGAAAAGTGATCAATATAGTGAATAATGCAACTGCCGCACGTCCGTATTTACTGTGTAAAAACTGATGAATACTCGTAAAGCCGCCTTTGGTACGCATCCTGTAAATGACCAAACCTGCCACAAGAAATGAAAAATAATATCCAGAATATGCTACTCCTCCGACAATTCCAAATTCAAATCCTAAATCTGCTGCATTGGTAATTGATTTGGCAAATAGCCAACAAATAACCAAGCTACTTGTCAATAAGATTGCATTTGGAGCTTTGTTATTAGTACTTCCTTTGAAGAAATCGTTCACTTTATTTGACCACGGAGATATCCAATAGAGTATGATATTCATCCCTATCAAAATAATCCATTGCCATGTATTTACATCCATATAATATTTACAAATTGGGAATTAAGAATTTTAATAAATGTCGTTTGGTTAAGACTGATTTATGAAGTCCTTCCATTTTAAGGGAAGGATTAGGATGGGTAAAAACCATAAAAAACACCTTAACTAAACGACATTTAATTTTCAATTAAAAATATAATCATCACTGATCCCACCAAACTGGCGCATTTACACTATTGTTGTTCGTTTTGTCTGCTGCTATTCTGAAGTTTGCATTATTAAGGGCATCTTCAGAAGTTGGATACGGCATTCTAACAGGAAACAATCCTTGATTCAAACTAGAAGTGACTGGCTTTAAAGCTGGAAATCCTGTCCTTCTATATTCTATCCAACCTTCATAACCATTAATAATATTGCCCAACCATTTTTGTGTGATGATTTGTTCGATTGGGTTATTGCCATCAATTTTATAACTTACTTTTTCGTGAGTTAGATAATTTGCAGGCATCTCCACATTCCAAAAACTAAAAGCTTGATTTATGCCTGTTTCGTAATATGTTTTAGCATTTCCTGTGATCAAACCCCTTTCGGCCGCTTCTGCCAAAAGAAAATTCATCTCCCAAGAAGCCATAATATTTGCTCTTAGACTTCCTGCTTCTTCTCTGAAAATTTTTCCTGTCAACGAATACTGACTCGTAGTAATAGATAGTTGTGATGCATCAGGTCCATTTCGCAATCCACGGTAAACATTTGGATCGGCTGCTGTAGGTCTGAAATATTTTGTTCTTCTAGGATCGTCAAATGCTTTCATGATCGAATCTATGGTTTCTGACATGATAAACAAGTTATAATCACCTACTTTTGCTGTCGAAAGTCTAAAATTATTTGGTGGACTTTGTGTAAAAGTAAAGACAGCGTTTTCTGATGGATTTTTGATAAAATTGTCTTCGTCTATGATTTTCTGCAAGACTGCTTTGACATCTTCCTTCCCAGAAACACGGATCAAAGCTTTGAATTTCAATGAATTGGCTAGCTTTTTCCACTTACTTAAATCTCCATTAAAAACAATATCTCCTTGAAGCGGAATAGCACCTTTGTAAGCATCAATCGCAGCAATTCCTTTTTCAAGATTATCAATAATGCCGCCCTCTGCTAGATAAATGTCTCTTTGATTGTCATATTTTGGTGCCACGATACCCGACTTCCCTTGGAATGCTTCAGAATACGGCACATCACCAAATAAATCTGTCAGCGCTGCACTTACATATGCTTTGTAAATCAATGCAGGACCTTCATAAACAGCAGCTGCAAGATTACTTCTTGATTTCGCAAGTAATATTTCATTATCTCTTAGATTTTCGTACATAAAATTCCACGGTTTTCCACCATATTGTGGCTCAGAAAGACTGTGGCGATCAAATAAATTAAAATCGATGGCTGTAAAATATTGACCTAATAAATTGCCAGCTACAAATCCTTCGTAAGACATTTGTTCTGTGTAATCATATAAGACTTTTCTTAGTAAAAACTCGGGCTGCACATCAACAGCTGTATTGGGATTGACGTTGATATCTTCAAAATCCTTTGTGCAACTGATCAGAAGTGTAAAGGATAAAAAAATGATTATTTTATATGCGTTGTTCATTTTATTAAATTTGATAGTGAATTAAAAAGTTACGCCTAACTTCATCCCAATACTTCTAGTCGTCGGATAGGACATATCTTCCACACCTGAAACTAGTTTTTGACCTTGAAAACCAAATTGTTCTGGATCAAAATGTGGTATCTTACTAAAAGCGTACAGATTCCTACCTACAAGTGAAATCTCTATGCTTTCTACCTTGTTTTTCAATACTTTATTGGGTAATTGATAAGAAATTTGCACTTCACGGAGTTTCAAATATGAAGCATCGTAAGTATTGTTTTCTTCATGATTGCGATCATAATACATACGATAATATGTTTCTGCCGGAATGGCTAGCGTATTCGGCACATAAACTGGATTTTCTGCAGAACCTGTATTAACCACACCTGGAGCGACGATACCTTCTGCTGGTCGATTTTCGGTTTCTATGAGTTGACCACCAACTGCTGCGAGTGCTAGGGTACGAGAAATGACTTTGCCACCTTGTCTCCAATCTAGCAAAAATGAAAACCCAAAATCCCCAAAACTAAATGCATTATTTAGTCCTATCATAAAATCTGGATTATAATTACCTAGGTTTTTTAAAGTATTATCAGCGATATAGCTTCCATTTGCTCCTATGATAAACTCTCCATTTTCATTCTTTTTATAACCTGTTCCCCACATATCACCCAATCTTCCACCTTCTTGCACTTGATACCAAATCGTTTGATTCAGATTATCGTAAATACTATTGTATGCCAATGTTATAGTTTTAGCAGATTGTGGCAATGACTCGGCAATATTTCGAAAAGTAGAAAAATTTGCTGCTGCTGTCCAAGAAAATTTTGTTGTTCTGATAGGCGTCACTTCTGCTATAACTTCCCAACCTTTACTTCTGATGGCACCACCATTGATGTTTTGTTGCGTATAACCAGAAGTATTTGAAATTGGTAAAGAAATGATTTGATTTTTGTTGAGCGAATTAAAATAAGTCACATCAAACTTCAGTCTATCATCAAAAATACGAACATCAGCACCAAACTCTATGGAAGTGATACTTTCAGGTTTTAAGTTGGCATTCGGAAGGCTATTTTGATCGCTAAATGTTGGCTGACCATTAACGGGAGTACGAGCCACAAAAGCGCCATTTGTCTGAAAAGGATTGGTATCGTTACTCACATTTGCAAGACTTGCCCTTACTTTCATAAAAGAAATATTTCTCGGCAAAGTCAATATATTTGACACCACTAAACCAGCGGAAATAGATGGGTAAAAAAACGAAGTATTGGCAGAAGACGTAGCTGTCGCCAAAGCACTCGACCAATCATTTCTACCTGTGACATCCACAAATAAATAATCCTTGAATCCAAATTTAGCAACACTGTACAAACTATTGATCCGCTTATTGGCGACATTGACAAAATATTCTAATGGCGCTGCAGCATTTGAAAATGAATAAACACCAGGCTGCGCTAAGATCGATGCTTGCAATTGGTCTATGGATGCTTTTTGATCCATTCTATTTCCTCCTGCTGAAAAATCAATGCTAAAATCGTCAATTGTTTTGGTATAATTTACCAAAAAGTCTGTATTCACTTCACGATAGAAAACATTTTGTTCGGCATAAGCACCATTTTTGAAACGATTGCTACTGAATGCTCGGATAAAGGTTCTATCTTCGTTTTGATAATCCATACCGCTACGAAGTGACACTGACCAAGAATCTGACAGCTCATATCTAGCACTTATATTTCCAAATACGCGATCCCTTCCGAATCCATTTCTATTTTCATATAAAGTAAAATAAGGATTGTCAAAAAAAGTATAGTTGTAAGAAAATTGCTGTACATTTTCTAATCCCGGCTGCCAATAATCTTTG
Source organism: Saprospiraceae bacterium (assembly GCA_035299145.1). Classification (GTDB taxonomy): domain Bacteria; phylum Bacteroidota; class Bacteroidia; order Chitinophagales; family Saprospiraceae; genus OLB9. Next base: position 23,740 of record DATGWZ010000006.1, on the reverse strand, counting down.
AGTGGTTCGATATTATTAGACCTTCCAAACCAAGCAACCAAGGCATAATTGATATTTTCAGAGCCATATTTTGTAGCAGGACGATTTTTACTTGATGAATGAATATAATTGATATTGGATGAAATTTTCAACTTGGAAATTGGGTTGAAATTCATAGCAACAGCGACCGTTTTTCTTTTGAGATCTACACCAGGAATGTATGATTTACTATCCAAATTGGTCATTGAAAGGCGTATATTTCCTTTTTCATTTCCTACTGTCAATGCGAGATTATTTATAAAAGTACTACCTGTTCCATAAAAGTCACTTAAATTATTTGGATACGCCACAAAAGGTGTCGGTGTAATCGGCGCACCACCGTGAATGGCAACATCACCTGCACGCACTACCCTACCATCAGGCAAAGTCACCGGACTATCATACTGTGGAATTTCAAGACCGATGCCTAGTTCAGGGCCAAAACTGTAGGTAATGTTATCGTTTACACCTGCTCCTAGTCCATTTTTATAGGCATATTTCCCGCTATTTCCAAGACCATATTTGTTTTGGAACTGTGGCAATTGGAATGGACTTTCAGTCATAAAAGTAGTGTTGTAGCTAATGCCAATACCTTTGGATTTTGCACCTGTTTTTGTTTTGATTACTATCGCCCCATTAGAAGCTCGAGCACCATAAAGAGCAGCAGCAGCAGGCCCTTTCAGTACAGACATAGATTCTATATCGTCTTGGTTGATCTCCATGGCGCCATTGCCAAAATCCACTTCCATAAAACCATTGGCATCATCATTGGTGCTATTTACTACCGTATTATTATTGATAGGAATCCCATCTACGACAAACAGTGGATTGGTATTGGTAAAAGACGATTCTCCACGTATATTTATTTTTGTAGAAGATCCTACACCTGATGAACCTGAAGTGATCACTACACCAGCTACTTTCCCCGCAAGGTTATCCAGAAAATTGGTAGATTTGACTTTATTTAATTCTGCACCAGAAAGTTGTTGCACGGTATAACCAAGACTTTTTGATTTCCTTTCAAGACCTAAAGCTGTCACCACTACTTCGTCAAAAAGTACACCAACCACTAATTGCACATCTATATAATTGACATTAACAATCCCAATTGATTGGCTCTTGTAACCAACTGAAGAAATGGTTATCTCTTTGGTTTCTTGGCCTACGTTTAATGTAAATTTTCCTTCAATATCACTTATAGTCCCTACTTCTACCCCATTGAACATGGCAGAAATATTTGCCCCTATAATGGTTTGTTTGGATTCGGCATCAAAGATAGTTCCTGATATTTCTCGTTGTGAAAAGATTAAATTGGCTAGAAAAAGAAAAAAAATAACACAACTATTTTTTAAAGAAAATATGTAAAAATATTTCTTGTCCATAAATTTCAAAAGATTATGATGAATAAATAAATGATCGTAATACCATATTCAACTATGCTTTACGAAAAGAATAATTTACGCTAAAAGGAGCAAAAATCTTATTGAAATACGGGCGGAGCTCGAAGAGATGAAGGTAGTTCTAAGTAGCTATTATTATAAATGAGATCGAACTTCGATGGTACAGATTCTGTATTTTTTAAGATAGTGAGAATTCTAGTTTTAAATTGTAGACTCACACTTTGAAGTGCTAAATTCCAATCAGAAATACAATCAACATCTGCCTTGTAATCTAATACTGTTGGTATAGTCAAAAACAGGCTAAAGTATTCAAATAAATGCTCAAAAGTAGCCGATGACTGCCAAGCTAAGTTCTTAAATGCTTCGTAATCAAATGAATTTTGTGTTAAACCTATCAAATATGCACCACCATCAAGTGTAGGTCCAATGACAGCTTTGCTTTTTTGCAAAACATCAGCAGCATAAATAATATCAAGCGCACTTAAAGAAATACAATCATTTCCGACAGCTATAACATTATAAAATCCTTGAGCAAATACATCTTGAAATGCATTGGCCATCTTCTCACCAAAGCTTTGACCACGTTGTTGTTCTTCAGAGATGATAAAAAATGGTAAATCGGTGGCACTGACTGTGGACTTAGTGTGTTTGATCATTTGTGCAGCCAATTCTTGCGTCTGACTTTGCGTGTGGGCAAGTCGTTTATGTTTCGACTCAGCAATGGCTGATCTACTAAATACGAGTATGGCTGTTTGTGGGTTTTTCACTTTGATCGATTATACTATCATATACGTTTGAAGATGAATAATTGGATTTTAAGATTGTTAAAAGTTCAAAGGTATTATAATATTTTAATTTTGCATGTTTGATTAATGAATAAATCTACTGATTATTGGTTACCGAAATTTTGAATTTATAGCTTGTCGACAAAAAAGAAATTGTTTTTACAAATCTATTATCTTTATCTTTGTGGCTAATTTTTGTTAAAAATATAGTAAATAGTGAATTCCATTATTCAAGAAACCCAAATATTTGGCCCTATTGGTATTTTTGCTCATTACTTGAATAAAGATGAAATCATTGTGGAAAGACACGAAAATTACCAGAAAAGAAGTTTTCGCAATAGGTATGACATTGTTACTACAAATGGTGTTTTAAGATTGACCATTCCACTTTGTAAAGGCAAAAATAATAAAATGCCCATTGCAGAAGTAAAAATAGCTTACGATGATAACTGGGTCGATATCCACTTACAAACCATACGATCAGCATATGGGAAAAGTCCATATTTTGAATTTTATTTTGATGGTTTAGAAAAAATATTTGCACGAAAGCACAGCTTGCTTTTTGATTTCAATATGGAATGTATGTCGTTCATATTCAGCAAACTAAAGCTACCAAATACGATTTCTACATCAAATTCTTATGAGCCACAATATGACAACTTAGTAGACTTAAGAAACAAAAAATGGGACGATCTGCAAGATCATTCGTCTTATGTTCAGGTGTGGGAAGATAAATTTGGATTTACGCCAAATCTTAGTATATTAGACCTTTTATTTTGTATGGGTCCAGAATCCATTTCATATTTAAGAAAAATTGAACAAAAAATTCCATAAATAAGTATAAAGTATGAACCATATCAACGAAGCGCTGCATCAAAAAATAAGTAAACTCGCCATTTCAGTGGATAAGCTTATTGATGTCACTAAAGAAGTTGGACACGACAAACTTGAAATCACGCTAGGTGAATTAAGAAATCAGTTAGAAGCACCATTTACTTTTGTCATTGTCGGCGAAGTGAAAGCAGGAAAGTCAAGTTTTATAAATGCACTACTTGATACTGATCGTGAGATTTGCAAAGTTGCACCTTCTCCGATGACAGATACCATTCAGCAAATTGTATATGGAACCGAAGAAAAAGTAGAAATCATCAATCCTTACCTAAAAAAAATATTCCAACCTGTAGAAATCCTAAAGGAAATCGCCATTGTAGATACGCCAGGTACAAATACCATCGTGGAACATCATCAGGAAATAACTGAGAAGTTCATACCTTATTCAGATTTGATAGTCTTTGTTTTTGAAGCAAAAAATCCATATAGACAATCTTCTTGGGAATTTTTTGACTATATAAATGCAGAATGGCATCGAAAAATCATCTTTGTCTTACAGCAAAAGGACTTACTTCCAGAAGCAGATTTGCGGATTAACTATAATGGTGTGGTAGAACATGCGATCAAAAAAGGCATAGAAAATCCAAATGTATTTGCTGTTTCTGCCAAACTCGAACAAGAAGATTATCATGATATCAGTGGTTTTAAGGAAATTAGAAAGTATATTGGAGATAACATCACTGGTGGCAAAGCACCTGAACTCAAGTTTCAAAACAATATCAATACCTTGCTCACCATCTCATTGAAATTGGACGAGAGTATGAAAACTCGTATTAGACAATATGAGTTGGATGTAAAATTCCGTTCAGAAATTAGAGAATTGATTGATACGCAACACATTAAAACAGAAAAACAAATTACAGTTTTGGCAGAAAACTTACTTGATTCTTATGATAACATCACAAGACAAAAACTAAGTGATCTAGAAGATGGATTATCATTTATGAGTGTCGTAAAAAGATCGTTTAGTTCTATTTTTGGAAAAGAAAGTAGTCTCAAAGAATGGTTGAGCACCCAAGCAAAAGATTTTGAATTAAAACTGAATACTTCTCTGCGTGATAAATTACAAAACGGTATTATCGATGTGGCCGAAAACATCCAAACCATGGGTAAACTCGTGGATAACAAACTTAGATATTCAGAAACGATACTAAAAAATAATGACGAGATTTTTGCAGACATTGCAGAAAGACGGATCAATGTTTTGAAGGATTTACAGCAAAGTTTTAATCAATTTATGAATAAAGCTGAAAATTTTTATGATGAAGGCATGGTATCTGAATCTTCTAAAATGACACCTAACCTTGCAGCTGGTGGTGGCGTAGCCATTGTAGGTGTCATCCTAGCAGCAGTCGCCCAAGGTGCAGTTTTTGATATTACAGGTGGCGTATTAACAGCTGTAGGTGTTTTATTTGCTGGCGTAACTTTAGGATTGAATAGAAGTAAAGTTATTAATAAATTTGAAGAAGAAATAGTAAAGGGTCGAGGCAAGATGAAAGATGAAGTCACTGAAAAACTCTCTGATTATACAAGTAGAATTAAACATAAAATTGAAGCAAATTTCTTTGAGTTTGATCAAATGCTAGATAAAGAAGGCCTTACTATTGAACGCGTTAACAAAGTGCAAGGTGAAATCAGGGCGGAATTAGACAGTATGAAATAATTCTTTCTTTTCACTTTTAAAGTTAATACATTTCATTTCTTGTCAGGATTGATCTCATTTCTGTTGATTTAATGATTAAGTCTAGATATTAAAAAACTATAAACATTTATGCGGCTTCAAGATAGATGACACATATAATTTTGATACAATTACATGTGAATCATATAAATCATTCGTCAAATTCTGTAATACTTTTTTTGTTATTCACCTTTACCTTTACATGATTTTTCTTTTATCTATTAATAAAGGAATTCGCCCCTTCAATTCTAATTCACATTTGGTAAAATAAATAAAAATGAATACTCAAAAGAACATCGAAACGCTAAACATGCTTGTTGAAATTAATAATGATAGAATAGATGGATACTTAAAAGCTATAGAGGAAACAAATGATTTAGATTTAAAAACCTTGTTTTCTTCATTGATTCAGACGAGCCAAATTTGTAAAAACGAATTATCTAGTGAACTGAGAAAATTTGGTGAATCGCCAGAGGAAGGGACATCCACATTAGGAAAAGCTTATAGGATTTGGATGGACATAAAATTGGCGGTTAATAGTAATGATCGATTAGCAATACTCAAATATTGCGATTGGGGCGGAGAAATTGCTATTGAAACTTATAATATTGCATTAAGTAAGTATTTAGAATTTCTAGATGAAGACCAAATATCACTAATAAAACATCAACTTGCGTCCATTACATCAGATCACAATAAAATTAAGGAAATGGCGTTAAAATCTTAATATTATACCGCAACAACCAATGTGTTTCAAACTATAATTTACAATATTTAGGTTATTTATTATTATAAATTTCTAATAAATTAATGTATCTTTTCAAATTTAAAAACAATTCGCATCAATAATTCAACCAATTATTTGTCGACCAAAAGCACAAAGCTTGCAGACATTTTTATCAATCTTCATGAAAAAATAAGAAGCGCCCTTTTAGACGTTTCCAACGTTTTTCTTTTTATATTAAAAATTGTTAAACAGACTTTTTCAAAAGGATTTGAGTTTAAAGAATTTTTTTATCAATGTTTCCAAATAGGATACAAAACGCTTCCTTTGGTGTCTATTACGGGGATGATTATGGGTTTGGTACTTACTATTCAATCTAGGCCTGTCCTAGTTGATTTTGGAGCAGTCACCATGTTGCCAGGTATGGTTACCGTTTCATTGATAAGAGAAATGGGTCCAGTAATTACTGCTTTAATATGTGCAGGAAAAATTGGATCGGGCATTGGTGCAGAATTAGGCGCCATGAAAGTCACTGAACAAATAGATGCTATGGAAGTTTCGTCTACCAACCCAATGAGATATTTAGTAGTCACTAGAGTGTTAGCTACTACGCTTATGATTCCAATACTAGTGTTATATGCGGACATAATGGGTATATTAGGGAGTTGGGCTGGCGCCAATATTAAGGGTGATGTCACCATAGTTTTGTTTTTTGCCCAAGCTTTTGCATCTATAGAATTCATTGACTTCTTGCCTGCTGTGACCAAAACGTTTTTCTTCGGAGCTGTAATAGGCATAGTAGGATGTTATAAAGGTTATTATGCAAGCGGTGGTACAAGTAGTGTAGGTGTTGCTGCCAATAGTGCAGTAGTGCTTTCTTCTTTATTGGTCATTATTGTGGATGTTATTGCTGTTCAGATCACAGACATGATGTTATGATGGAAGAGAAAATCCAAACACATAAAAATGGTACTCCCAAAAGAGTCGTTATAGATATTAAAAATCTAAAGAAGTCATTTGGAAAACTTGAAGTACTTAAAGATGTAAATTTACAAGTTTATGAAGGAGAAAATCTAGTTGTCCTTGGTAAATCTGGGACAGGAAAATCAGTTCTTATAAAGTGCATTGTTGGCTTAATGGATTTTGATGATGGGAACATCTCAGTTTTCGAAGAGCATATTAAAGACATGAACCCTGAAGCTTTGAGTAACCTTAGACGAAGGACAGGCTTTTTATTTCAAAGTGGAGCATTGTACGACTCCATGAATGTGAAACAAAATCTAGAGTTCCCTTTACTCCGATCACCAACTAAGTTTTCGCAAGAAGAAATAGATAAAAAAACCAATGAGGCGCTAAGTCATGTTGGTTTAGAAAAAGCCATATTACAGATGCCTTCTCAATTATCTGGCGGACAGCGTAAAAGAATCAGCCTTGCTAGAACCATTGTGACAAACCCTGAGATCATGTTGTACGACGAACCTACCACTGGTTTAGATCCAGTGACATCAGACGAAATTAGTGGCTTAATTAGAGATGTACAGCGTCAGTACAAGACTTCATCCATTATTATTACGCATGATATCAATTGTGTGCGTTCTGTGGCAGATAGAATTGTTATGCTAAAAGATGGAATTGTTTACAAAGAAGGAGACTTAGCGTCATTCGAATCATCGGATGATCCGGAAATTAAATCATTTTTCAAATAAAATATAAAGTATGGATAAGCATTCAGAAAAATTTAAAGTTAGGTTAGGTTTATTTATAGCTGTTGGTTTACTTTTATTTGCGTTGGCTGTTTTTTTTATTGGTCAACAAAAAAATCTATTTAACCCAGTGTTTGTACTCAACACTACTTTTTCTAACGTGAGTGGTTTGCAAGTGGGAAATAATGTAAGATATTTAGGCATAAATGTCGGTACGATTACAGATATTAAAATTGCAAATGATTCTTCTGTCATGGTACAAATGCAGATTAGGAAAGAAATACAACAACACATCAAAGCAGATAGTAAGGCACAAATTGGTTCCGAAGGTTTGATAGGTGATAGATTGTTAATCATTACGCCTGGTACAGATTCAAACACGGTTGTAGCTAATCGACAAGTGGTGAGTTCTACAGAACCTATCGAAACAGATGAAATTATAGCTAGTCTGGCAATAACTGCTGGAAACGCAGAAATTATCTCTGAAGAATTGAGTGAAATCATCATAAATATAAACCAAGGTGAAGGAACTTTAGGAAGGTTAATCAATGATGAAAGTATAGCTGAAAACCTAAACCAAACCATCAAAAACCTAAAAAGCAGTTCGAAAGGTCTTGATGAAAACATGGAAGCCGCCAAAAGTAATTTTTTACTTAAGGGATATTTTAATAAAAAGGAAAAAGCAGCTCAAAAGAAAAAAGATGATCTTGCTAAAAAATTAAAAAAGGAGAAAGAGCAAAAGGAAAAGGATGCTAAAAAAGCTAAAGAAGCCAAGGAAAAGAAAGATAATTAGACAAGTAAAATTTATTGTCATTAATCTATTCTATGAAATAAAAGCACTGTATTAGATATCCACCATTTGTACCTTAATATCTTGTACAGCTTCTAACTTATTGAATTCCAACAACTCATCTACATGGTTTCGAAGTAGATTTTTAATACTGTCATTTAGTTTTCTATCAGCATCCATATATTGGTCTACAGAAGAAATAGGTAACTTATTGGGCATTACAAGGATATTTAAATAATTGAGCAAACCTGTCAAATGTTCCATGCCTCTGAAATTGCCAGCTCTTCCAGTTGCTACACCTATCAATGCAGCTTTTTTTCCAGAAAAAGTCTCTTTGTACCGTCTTATGGATAAAGCGTCTATAAGTAACTTCAAAATACCAGGATAACTACCATTATATTCTGGACTAATGATTACCCAAAGTCTAGAAGGAAGTAATATATTATCTTGAATATCTGAAATATATGGATGCTGACCAGTTTTATCATACATCTCATTTGTCAAAAGTGGTATATTAATGTCAACTAGGTCCAAAAATTTAATTTCTTCACTAGTGGATTCTTTTAGTAATTCAAAAAATAATTCTGACACTATTTTGGTTCTACTGCCAGGTCTATTTGTTCCTGATATAACTGTGATCATCTTGTTACTTTAGGTCCGAATAACCCAAATAAATATAAAATGTTCATAAATTCTGTTTATAAAATATAATTATTGGAAATATCACCTATTATATTCATTTGACGAAATATATTGTTAACTATTCTTTAAAGGAAAATACAGCTAATCATTTATTCAAGAAAATTAAGTACCTTTGCAGGCTGATTCAATAGAATTTTGGTCTATTTTTTGTACACTTAGACAAGATAATTTTAGTTTAAACAAAATAATTCTTATAATTAATAGACAATATCAATAAATAATTGGTCATTTCTATTTTTACAGAATTATATTTTATAGTCAATTAATGTATAACTTTAGTAATAACTAACATAACTTATAAGTCATGACGTTAACATATCTTGGTCAATCTTCTTTCCATCTGGTATTCAATGGTAAAAATTTAATATTTGACCCTATGATCACTCCAAACGCTTTGGCATCAAACATTAACATTGATGAATTAGCTTGTGATTATTTGATGTTATCACACGGTCACGGAGATCATGTGGCCGATGCAGAAGCAATTGCTAAGCGTACAGGTGCGACTATCATCTCAAATTACGAGATTGTATCGTGGTACGAAATTAAAGGATTAAAAGGTCACCCAATGAATCTTGGCGGAAAATACAAGTTTGATTTCGGTACAGTAAAGTATGTTAATGCAGTGCATTCCAGCATGTTGCCAGACGGTAGTTATGGTGGTGCTTCAGGTGGTTTTGTTATTTATGATGATTCCAAATCTTTTTATTTTGCAGGTGACACAGCCTTGACCTATGATCTAAAATTGATACCTTTGACCTGCCCTACCCTAAATGTTGCCATTCTTCCTATAGGTGATAACTTTACGATGGGATATGAAGATGCAGTCATAGCGGCAGATTTTATACAATGTGACAAGATCATTGGTTGCCATTATGATACATTCGGCTACATCAAAATAGACCATGAAGCCGCTATATCCGAATTCAAAAATGCAGGGAAAGAACTTATTTTACTTAATATTGGTCAGACCATAGAATTATAATATCAAATGGGCAAAATCATTGCAATTGCAAATCAAAAAGGCGGTGTAGGCAAAACAACTACAGCCATTAATTTAGCAGCTACACTTGCTGTTTTAGAGAAAAAAGTATTGCTCGTAGACTCTGATCCACAGGCAAATGCGACATCTGGAGTAGGCATTAAAGAAGCTGATATCAATATCACCACTTATGAATGTCTTGTAGAAAGTGCTGATCCAAGGACGGCTATCTTAGCTACAGATACACCAAATTTGTACCTATTACCTTCTTCCATTGACCTTGTAGGTGCAGAAATCGAGTTGGTAAACGCTACAAATCGTGAATTTCGAATGAAAAACACCTTGGATCAGATCAAAGATGACTATGATTATATTTTTATAGACTGTTTGCCGTCACTTGGTTTGATTACATTGAATGCGCTAGCTGCAGCTGACAGTGTTTTGGTACCTGTACAATGCGAGTTTTTCTCATTAGAAGGGTTTGGAAAATTAAAGGATACCATTAATCTAGTACAACAATCACTCAACCCTGAATTGCAAGTCGAAGGTGTCATTTTGTCTATGTATGACCAGCGACTCAGAATGGCCAATATGGTCATAGAAGAAATCAGACATATTATTTCAGACAGAATATTCGAAACCATTGTACACCGTAATAGTAAAATCGGGGAAGCGCCATCATTGGGTCAACCAGTAATAATATATGATGCTAGTAGCAAGGGAGCTATTAATTTCCTTAATTTGGCAAACGAATTTATTTCCATCAATGAGGAAGTAAGTATTAGATAATAGAGAATATCGCATAGAAATGAATAAAAGAAACGAAGTATCCAAAGGATTGAGATCCTTGCTTTCTAATATAGAAAAAACCAATAATCCTACAGAAAGAAGCCAATTAGTACGTGAACTGACAAATAGTATTGCATTCATCAGTCCAGAAATGATCGAGGTCAATCCATACCAACCGCGTACGGAGTTTGATGCTGACCAACTCATGGACTTGGCAAAATCTATAAAAATATCCGGTCTTATCCAGCCTATCACTGTGAGAGCTATGGGTGGGAATAAATACCAACTCATCTCAGGTGAAAGAAGACTCAGAGCTTCAAAAATGGCAGGAATCAAAGAAGTGCCTGCCTATGTAAGAGTAGCCAATGACCAAGAAATGCTAGAAATGGCATTGGTCGAAAACATCCAAAGAGCAGATCTAAATGCGCTGGAGATTGCAATTTCATACCAACGATTGATGGATGAATGTAATCTTACCCACGAAGCATTATCAGACAGAGTCGGAAAAGATAGAAGTACCGTTACAAATTATGTACGTTTATTAAAACTTCCTGCGCAAATCCAATCATCTATTAAGGATGGCGCAATAAGTATGGGACACGCAAGAGCTCTTGCAGGTATTGACAACATTGCACTTCAACTCAAAGTGTACAAAGACGTTATAGATCAAGGACTTTCCGTAAGAGCATTGGAGCAAGTGATTAAATCATTTAACACTTCGAAGCCAAGCAATAACACTTCGCAAAAACCTGTCGAAGCTTATTCTGCCGAAATTAAAAAAATAAAGGACGAAATCAGCCATGCTTTAGGATCTAAAGTAGATATCAAACGAGATCACGCAGGAAAAGGGTCGATCACCATTTCTTTTTCTTCTGATGATCAATTGAATAGTATTGTTGATTTTCTACGGAAAGATAATTAAAAGGTCCATTTGTCGTTATAATACAATTATGAATAGATGGATCTTTACAAGTTTGGTATTATGGATGTGGATCTTAAAAGCTGATGCACAGATAGGTCCAGCACCCAATAATCCACTTGGAAACCAACAACAAATAATTGTTGCCGATACATCTACCAATCCTAACGATACCCTTATTAATAAAAACGGTTTCTTCTCTTTGTTTAAAGGGAAGCCTGGACGTGCTGCTTTTTATTCACTGGTGATACCTGGTGGTGGACAAGCCTACAATAGGAAATATTGGAAAATACCGATAGCTATTGGAATCGACGTAAGTCTTGCTTATGTGCTTATTTACAACACAAACCAATATAACATTGCTCAAAATTTATATTTAACGGCTGTCAAAGACAAAGACCCGCTAGCTTCAAGATACAAATTGCAACGAGATGGCGCAAGAAAAGGTAGGGAATACTCTTATATCTATTTGATTATCGGGCATTTAAGCACGGTTATCGATGCTTTTGTGGATCAACATTTATTGGATTTTGATGTAAGTGATGACTTGACCAGTAATTACAACAGGGATATTTTAGTGCCATCTATCTCCAAAATTGGCGTTAATATACCACTCAACAAAACATATAAAACAACACCAAATCCACTATATCCAGGTGTAGCAAGTAGATAAAACCACCAAGATGGCAGCTGAACATAAAAAAAAACATAAAAAACAGTACCATTCAGGTAAAAAGGGTCTTCCACCAGGTACACATATTTATACTGGAAAAAACAAAATTGAGATTCCAGTCATAGATATCATCTCCTACGATGAGACATCATGTGAAACAAGTCATCCGAATCTCAGCCAAACTATAGAAAGAAAACCTACCGCAAAAAAAGAATGGATAAATATCAATGGTATCAGTGATGAAAGTTATGTTAGATTGATATGCGATAAATATGGTATACATACGCTATTCCAAGAAGATATACTTAATGTTTTTCAGCGTCCGAAAGTAGAAGAAGATTCTAAGTATCTTTTTATGACCTTCAAATCACTTAATTGGAATGAAGAAAACAGATGCCTTGATGAAGAACAATTATCATTTATACTGCTAGATAAAACGGTTTTATCCTTTCAAGAAATTCCTGGCGATCAGTTTGATCAAATTAGGACTCGACTCAATACTGATGGCTCTATCATAAGGACAAAAGAAGTAGATTATCTTTTCTACAGACTTTTGGATGTAACAGTAGATAATTACTTTGAAATATTAGAAAAATTAGGTGACTATCTCGAAGAAATAGAAGATGGCATCATGCATCATCCGACAGCTCAAGATCTTGAAAAAATCCAAGAGAATAAAAAGGACATAATGCAATTGCGTAAACACATCTATCCGCTACGTGATGTTTTAAATAGAATCATAAGCACAGAAAATGATTTGATAGATGAAAAAACAAAAAAATATTTCAAAGATGTCCTTGACCACACTATACAAGTTTTAGAGACAGTAGAAACCTACAGAGAGATCAATTTAAGTTTAAAAGATGTATATCTCAACTCATTGAGTCATGAAATGAACAGAGTCATGAAAGTATTGACCATCATTTCTACTGTATTTATTCCACTCACTTTCATTGTTGGAGTGTATGGGATGAATTTTGATAACATGCCTGAACTAAGATGGCATTATGGTTACTTTTATATTTGGGGCTTTATGATTGTAGTCACTATGTTATTAATTGTGTGGTTTAGAAATAAACGTTGGTTCTAAATAATTGTCATTTTGAATAAGATCATATTTAAGATTAATCAATGATAAGAGATAATAAAACGAATAAAATAAATTGATATTAGAAAAATTTATATATTTATTTTAAAAAAATGTTTTGCAGAAACAAATAAAACTATTATCTTTGCAGCCTATTTCAAAAAACAGTAGAAGGCTGTTATATCAATAAGATGTAAATCATTGATAGATAGAGACATAGGAAGTTGTAAAACGTACCGAGGCGCCGTAGCTCAACTGGATAGAGTACCTGACTACGAATCAGGCGGTTGAAGGTTCGAATCCTTCCGGTGTCACAAAACTTAAAAATAGGTAATTAATTAAAATTTTTTTTGCCTTTAGTACATTAAAATTTAAAAAAAAGCGAAATGTCAAGAGTTTGCCAATTAACAGGTAAAAGACCCATGAAAGGGCACAAAGTATCTCACTCAAATGTGAAGACAAATAGAAGGTTCTTACCTAATTTGTTTACAAAGAGATTTTTCATACCTGAGACAGGTCAATGGGTAACCATGAAAATTTGTTCACAAGCATTAAAGAACATAGACAAAAAAGGTCTTCATGCTTACTTGAAAGAATTGGAATATTCCGGTGTTAAAACTGGCGTAAAATTAACATAATAATAAAGTAAAAACGTAGGATAGCCATGGCAAAGAAAGCAAAAGGTAACAGAATCCAAATAATACTTGAGTGTACAGAACACAAAGCAAGTGGAATGGGCGGTACGTCAAGATACGTAACGGAGAAGAATAGAAAGAATAATCCTGACAGATTGGAGATTAAAAAATTCAATGCTGTATTAAAGAGATATACACTTCACAAAGAAATTAAATAATAATGGCTAAAGTATCGAAAAACGCGAGAGTAGCCCAAAGGGCAGCAAATGCAGGTTCTGGTAGAGATCACGTTAAAGTGGTTAAATCTGTCAAAGATCCAGTAACTGGTAAATATTCATACAAAGAATCAATTATCCACAAGGATAAGGTTAAAGAATTCTTTGAAGAGAATAAATAATCTGTTATTTCAAGATTAATAAAAGGGTTTTTCTTTCTGATAAAGAGAAAAGCCCTTTTTGTGTTTATTACTCAAAAGATTTTTGCCATCATTTTCATTACATAATTACCATTGTTTTTTATCCTATCTAAATTAATATTATGAGCTTTTTTAAGAAATTTTTCTCCAAAGACAAAGAAGAAGACCTGAATAAAGGGTTGGAGAAAACAAAACAAAGCTTTTTCTCACAAATTACTAAAGCTGTAGCCGGAAAGTCAAGGGTTGACCTAGAGTTTCTTGACGAACTTGAAAATATCCTTATATCATCAGATGTAGGCCTTGAGACAACCGTAAAAATCATAGAAAGGCTAGAAAAAAAAGTAGCTGAAGACAAATACCTGAATACAGACGAACTCAACCAAATACTTAAAAACGTGGTGGTTGATATTTTGTCAGAAAATAATACACAGGATATTGAAGATTTTGAAATACCGGCAGGAGCACATCCATTTGTTATCATGGTAGTGGGCGTAAATGGTGTTGGTAAAACGACTACGATAGGCAAAATAGCTAATCAGTATAGAAAAAAAGGCCAGAAAGTTGTTCTCGGAGCAGGAGATACTTTCAGAGCTGCTGCCGTAGACCAACTGAAAATCTGGGCGGATAGAAGCAATAGTGATTTTTATTCTAAAGGGATGAATACAGATCCTGCAGCAGTTGCTTACGAAGCCGTTCAATACGCCCAAAACAACAATATGGATGTTGCCATTATCGATACTGCGGGAAGGCTACATACCAAAAAACAACTTATGGAGGAACTTACCAAAATTAAAAGATCCATAGAAAAAAAATATCCAGAAGCGCCACATGAAGTACTTCTTGTACTTGACGCCACGACTGGTCAAAACGCCATAGAACAAGCGAAACACTTTACAGCAGCAACAAATGTTACTGCCATCGCTCTGACAAAACTAGATGGTAGTGCAAAAGGTGGTGTAGTACTCGGCATCTCAGATCAATTTAAAATTCCTATCAAATACATAGGAGTTGGTGAAGGTATGGATCAATTACAAGTATTCAATCGTAAAGCATTTGTCGATTCATTGTTTGCATAAGATAGATTAGTTTTGATCTTGTGGCAATGTTTCCTTATTTTGCATCGTTATTCATTATTAACCAAGCATGTCAAACGATTGAGTTTACCTAAACATATTACCACATTCAGTTTGTCTAAGTTATTAAGCTTTGCATTAATTATAATTTTGATATTGTCCAATAGTAAAGTTTATGGACAGTATCCACCTAGTAATTCAGGAAGACCTAATTACGGACAAGGAAATCCCAATCAAACACCGCAACAACAAGAAGAAGATTCAGGTCCCGACACTACCATTTATATGTATGTGTTGCTTGACAATATTTTTGAAAAAACAAACATGGTGGACACGGCTGCAAATATTCAATTCCTACATCGTGATCAAATATGGCGTGATGGTAAAGAACAATACAATACAGGAAACAGAGGATCTGCCACTTCCCCACTCCGCTATAGACCTGTAATAAACACTGGATTTAACACAGGCTATGATCAATATGACATTTACAAACTCACCACAGACAACTTTAGATTTTATGAACAAAACAGGCCACTAACTGAACTTAGTTTCACACAATTGGCCAATCAACAAAATCTGCATGTTGGTGCTGAATTTTCACGCAACTTTAGTGATGGTCTATCTGTGAGCCTCAACTATAATCGTATTAGCCAAGTAGGTATTTATAATAACCAAGCAACAAAATCTACTAATTTTGGCATAGGTTTCAGATACAAAAGTAAGTCTGATAGGTACAACGCTTTTTTAGTATTTCTTCAAAACGCAAATGAAGAGCAAAATAGTGGTGGTGTCTCTACAATTAATGATTTATCAGATAATGAGTTTCGTGCGAGTATACTCACTAAGTTAAACAATGCCAATACGCGACAACAAGAAAGAACATTGGCATTGGTACAATATCTCAAACTGAATGATGCTAAAAGCAAAAAATGGCGAGTATATCTGAGAAACGACTTTGAATACAAACCTTCGTACTACAGGTTTAGTGATAATACGCTGAATACCAATAGTGATAGCACATTTTATGGTAATCTTAATATTGATACACGTGGAATCAGACGATATGTGACCGTCAATCAAATAAGAAATTCTTTCTTTATCAATGGTGAACGAATAGCGGGTGTGCAAGGTCGTGTAGGTCTTACTTTTGATCATTTTAATATTACAAATGGTAATATTCCCAGCAATAGAACAGACTTAACACTCAGATTTGATGGTAAGGTGCCGATATTTAGTGGGTTGGAAATGAATACTTCAGCTAAATTAGGATTACTCAATAATGCAGGAAATTTTGATTTGAGTGGCAAAATAGATATCAAAGTTTCTAAAATTGCTACATTGACAGCAGGTGCTCAAATATTCAGAAGTGAACAATCTCTTAATGCAAATACACTGATTCTAAACGACCAAATTATTTTCACCAATAATTTTACGCCTTCTTTTGGTACGATTTTACATGCGGATCTGGACATTCCAAAGATTGGATTTCAAGCAGGATTTGCGCAGAACATTATCAATAATCCCGTATTCTGGAGCCTAACTTTTGAGCCAAAACAATTTAGCGGAGTGTTGTCAAATACATACTTTAGGGTAAAACAGAATTTTAGGGTTTGGAAATTACATTTAGATAATCAACTTCATTACCAGATCTTTAGCAATAATTTATATCCTTTGCCCGCATTTTATTCCACGCATCAATTTTATTTTGCAGGAAGCGCTTTCAAAAAAGTAATGGAATTAAATATTGGACTTGATGTAAGGTTGATAGATGATTTTGAAGGTGGAGTCTATCATCCTGTATATGGGGAATATGTAAAAACAGAAACGAATCTACCGTTTTTCCCTGCTGCCAATTTATATCTGATAGCAAGAGTTTCTTCTTTTAGAGCTATTGTGATGTTAGAAAACTTCAGTCAGAGATTCAGAAACGATATAAATTTTGATGCCGTCGATCATCCACAATTTGACTCAAAGTTGCGTTTTGGATTGTATTGGTTGTTAAAAGACTAGCCTATTTTCTTTCTCAAACCCAAAACCAACCAAATGAAAAATAAAATTATTTATAGCATTTTTTTATTTGTAATCTGTCTCTCTAATTTAGTTGGTCAGAAAGGAAACATAATAGATGTATCCAACCTACCCTATTATAATTTTGGTAAAGGTGTAGGGATTACATCTCCAGATAGTTTATTCCAATTTAATATCAGATTTAGAATCCAAAGCAGATTTTCATATTTCAAAAACCAAGATGATGAAGCTGCTTTTGATGGCCAAGTCAGAAGATTGCGACTTAGGTTTGATGGTTTTGTGGGTGATCCAAGATTTTTATATGTGATACAATTGTCTTTTGCGCCAGGTGATGTAGGCGAAATTGAAGATGGTGAAAATCTCAATATCATAAGAGATGCTGTTGTATATTACAATGCTTCAAAGCACTGGAATTTTGGTTTTGGCCAAACTAAATTACCTGGAAACAGACAAAGGGTCAATTCAAGTGGTGCCTTACAACTAACAGATAGATCCATCAACAATGCAAGATTTAATATAGATAGAGATTTCGGTTTTTTCATCAATCATTTCCATGACAAAAAAGACCAATTTTCTTGGAATCTTAAATCTGCAATTACAACAGGCGATGGTAGAAACTATACCAAATCTCCAGATAATGGACTAGCATATACGAGTAAGTTAGAGATACTTCCTTTTGGAAAATTCGGTAAAGATGGTGCTTATTTTGAAGGAGACCAATTTCGTGAACCTACGCCAAAATTAATGGTTTCAGCAGCTTATCACTACAACCACAAAGCAAAAAGGCAAGCAGGCGTATTGGGAAGTGAACTATATGAATCTAGGAATCTTCAGTCCATATTTGCAGATGCTATCCTTAAGTACCAAGGATACAGCATTATGGCTAGTTATATGAACAGAAACACTTCTGACCCTATTACAATGAGTGAAAATGGAGATATCAGTCGAGTTTATATAGGTAATGGTATGGATTTCCAGACTAGTTACCTATTTAAAAATAATTTTGAGCTAATCGGTCGATATTCAGTTATCCATCCCGATGCAAAGATTGCTTTGGTCTCACCGGAGCAAACACAATATTCTATAGGACTTACCAAGTATTTCTGGGAACATGCATTCAAAGTACAATTAGAAGCAAGCTTAGACCAATTGGATTATCAAAATGCGGAAAGCGATGAAAATGTATATGTAAGATTTCAGGTCGAGATGGGTATTTAAGACTATTGGTCAATTGCTTGGTTTTGTATTAACTCAGATTTTTACGCTAATTTTCGCTGATTTCACTAATTATTAAAATTGTACTATTTAAACATTTCGTACCTAAAGGCACAATGTCTTTGTAATATTACTAAATTCTACCTATATGTTGTCCCTTGTGGGACTTTGATTACAATTCACATCACTTTCATATTAATATTTTAAATCATCTATAAATTATTTTATATCTTTGCATTATGTAATTATTTCTATCATACACCTAATCATAGATACCTAAATAAAAATACCATGATAAAACATTCTGAACTCATTCTCAATCCTGATGGTAGTGTCTATCACCTAAATATTAGACCTGAACATGTAGCTTCCAAAATCATTACGGTAGGTGATCCGGATAGAGTAGATGAAGTGACCAAATATTTTGATACTGTGACTTTTACTACGCAAAAAAGAGAATTTAAAACTACAACAGGACGATGTAATGGTGTAGATCTGACGGTCATTTCTACGGGCATCGGAACTGATAATATTGATATCGTGCTGAATGAACTAGATGCGCTTTTTAATATTGATCTAGATAGAAGAGAGATCAAAGATACAATTTCTTCCATTGATATTTTTAGGATCGGAACTTCGGGATCTATGCGAGAAGAGATTCCAATAGATAGTTATGTGATGTCTGCTTATGGTGTGGGTTTGGATGGATTAATGCACTTTTATGAAGAAGATGCATCAGATGCAGAAGCTGATATTTGCAACCAAGCTTCTGCCCTACTCTTCGATATTTTGCCTGGTGTGAAACCCTATCTTTCTTCAGGAAATCCTAAGTTATTGGAAAGATTTAAAAGCTTTTGTACTCCTGGCATTACTGTGACAGCAGCGGGATTTTATGCGCCACAAGGACGTGAATTAAGGCTCAAACCACGTGCAACCCACTATCTTGATACACTTAAAAATATAAGATATCAAGATATTGATACCACCAATTTTGAGATGGAGACCGCTGGCATCTATGGACTTGCACAGAAATTAGGACATCGTGCCATCTCTCTTAATGCTATCGTTGCTAATAGGGTGACTGGTCAATTTAGCCAAGATAGTCAGAAAACCATTGACACGCTCATACAGAAGTCGCTTGAAGTGATTACTGCTTGATGTATTGTTTGTTATTATTCTATACCCAAAATAATCATTTATGGTTACGATCACCACGACTACTGCTGTAATTTTTGTTTTGTCTGCGATGTTGATTACAGCATTGGTATTTTATGTATTTTTTGATAGTAAGGTCAAAGTACTACATCATAAAACCGCTTCACAAATGGAGCAAATTATCTTACTAAATAGTCAGGTGACACTGTTAAAGAACGACTGTCAGCAAACTGCCAATCAACTAAAAGCTAACGAAATTGCACTTGCATCAGCTACATCTGATTATCAAAATCTACTTCAACGGTATCAGTCTGAAGTCGCAGATGCGGACAAAAAACTGCATCTATTTGAGAATATTGCCCACCGTATTTTATCCAAACAATCGGCTGAGATGGATGAAAAACAAAAACTCGGCATGAAAGAAGTTTTAGAACCTCTCAAAGAAAGGATTAAAACATTTGAAGAGAAAATTGAAAAAACAAATCTGGAAACGGTGCAAAGGCATGAATCGCTCAAAGAACAAATGAAATTTTTGTATGAAAAAAGTGATCAAGTTTCCAAAGATGCAAATAATCTTGCACGTGCACTAAAAGGTGATTATAAAAAACAAGGTAACTGGGGTGAACTTATCTTAGAGTCTATTCTGGATAAATCTGGTTTGGTAAAAAATAGAGAATATTTCGTGCAAGTTTCAGAAAGAAATGAACTAGGACAACTCTACAAACCTGATGTAGTGATACATTTGCCCGATGCAAAAAAGCTCATCATCGACTCCAAAGTTTCGCTAGTAGCATATGAAAATATGATCAATGCTGATGATGACGACACACAAAAAATAGCTCATCGAGCTCATGTGTTGGCCATTACAAATCACATAAATACTTTATCACAGAAAAACTACCACGATCTTTACAAGGTAGAAAGTCCTGATTTTGTATTAATGTTTATTCCCATTGATACGGCTTTCAGTGCTGCACTGCAACTCGATCCGAATCTTTACACTTATGCATTTGATAGGAATATTGTAATCGTGACATCGTCTACCCTACTTGCCACGCTGAAGACAGTGGAAAGTATGTGGCGTAATGACAAACAAAATAGATATGCCATGGAAATTGCCGAAGAAGCTGGCAAGATGTTTGATAAGTTTGTAGGATTTGCGGAAGATATGGATAAACTCGGTAAACAGTTGAATACTGCCCAAAATACCTATCATGACTCTATGAAAAAGTTAACCACAGGCACTGGAAATCTGGTAAATCGCGCAGAATATATAAAATCGCTTGGTGCAAAAACTAATAAGTTTTTACCAAAAGTTGCTGACGAATAATATCATGGTTTGATCTGTGATATGGTGATCCGAGATAACCTACTGCACCAATTCAGCTTCTTCTAATACATATATCAAGTAATCAAAATTATCTCTGTTGAGTTTGAGACGTCCTTTAAACTTAATCTTGGCATCTAGTTTTAAGGTTGGAAGTTTTTTAGGAGATAAAATGTCAATGATAGATTCCACACCTGCTTTACCACAGAAAAAACATTGAGCAAAAGGGAAAGCTGACAAAATTACGATCTTATCATCACCTGTTTCGTCCACAGGAATGTAAAAACCTTCTACGACAACATCTTTGCCATCAAGCACTTTGAGCGTGTCATTAAACACAGGTAGTTGGACTTCCATCCCCAAATCTTCTTTGTACATATCTTCGAATGTCACATTCATTAAGTATTTCCAAGGAAGGACGATATAATCTCCCTCTTTCTGAAAAAAGGATATGTCAACAGCAGGATTGTCATTTACAACAGATGTGGTATCTGTTGTTTGGGGCAAGGTGGCACTTTCTGTGGATTTGGTGTCTTTGCACGATATAACAAAGAAGGTTAAACCTATAAAGATGCCAATTCTATAACTCCAATTTGATATTTTGCTCATGACAACTTTATTTTATTTTACAGGTTGCAAAGATAGTAATATTAAATTTTTGACACTACTTAACGTCAAATTCACTAATTATTTTCCTGAAATTTCAGTAATCTAGTTACCTTTACCATTCATTCAAAATATAGATCAAACATGATATTAGACCTTATAGCTTTGGATAATAGCTCGAAAGTATGGATATACCAATGCAGTACCTTGCTGACCGATGATCAAGTGGATGGTCTCAGGGACGATTTGTATGCGTTTTTGGAGAGTTGGACTAGTCATAATTCTCGGTTGTACACATATGGAAATGTCTTTCATCAACGATTTATTGCCATCTTTGTGGACGAACGCTATGCAGGTGCAAGTGGTTGTTCGATAGATAAATCTGTTCATTTCATTGAATCACTAGAGCAGAAATATGGTGTCACACTCACAAATAGAACAGATGTAGCCTATATGGAAAAAGCAGAAGATGAAGAAGGCGAAGATGTGTCTAAGATTCATATAGTTAACCTTCATGCCTTGAAAGACAGCGTCACAGCTGGAGAACTAAATGAAAATACCTTTGTGTTTGATAACCTAGTAAAAACAAAAGGCGAATTTCTCCAACGGTGGGTTGTTCCACTTGGAGAGAGTTGGCACAAGAGATTCCTATGATTGATCGGTCAGATGTTTTCATTGGTCGTAAATGCAGAACTTCTCAGGTCCTATATCTGTTATGAAGTATCAAAGACGTAAAGTATGTTTGGTAAAGTAAAAAAAATATTAGGTATAGAAGGTGTGAAACTTGAACTCATCGTACCTGACAAAGTAAGCAGAGAAGCAGGTATTGTAACTGGCGTAGTAAAACTGACATCCCTGAGTGACAATAATCTCATAGAAAGTATCCAACTCAAATTGGTGGAGAAATACTCGCGTGGTCGTGGAGAAAGCAAACTCATTAACGAATACATTATGGGTACACTACTCAAAAAAGAGAATATTACTATTTCCAAAAATGATATCTTAGAGATTCCTTTTGAATTAGAATTTGTCTATATCAAATCTGAGATGGATAAGATGGGTGAAAGCAATTTTATTGCGCGTGGCCTTGTTGGTCTTGCTAAAAAAGCTCGTGGCGTCCATTCAGATTATAAACTAATTGCTGAAGCTAACATAAAAGGCACCACCTTGCACCCTTTCGATTCCAAACCTATTAATCTCGTATAATCCATGAACAAAATATACCATCTTTCCACTTGTGATACTTGTCGTAAAATATTGTCGTTACTCAAGACCGATCAAGTTACACTCATCAATCTTAGAGAACAAAACATAAGTAAGGAAGATCTTGAACTTATGAAAAATCAATTGGGTAGTTATGAAGCGCTTTTCAACAAAAGAGCCCAAAAACTAAAACTCATGTCAGACGATGAAAAACCAACGAAAGAAATCGATTTCAAAAAATTAATCCTATCCGAATATACTTTTCTAAAACGACCTGCTGCCATCATTGATGGAAAAGTTTATGCTGGAAATGATAAAACTACAGTGGAAAAATTAGTAGCAATTTTAGGGAAATGATTAAATTCTGGTAAGTATTTAGTTGATTCACGTTTGTTTGTATGTTGTTTAAATGTTTATTGTTTGAAAATGTGCTATCAATGATAACGGTTATATCTATTTCATAATGAAGAATTTACTTCTTAATTAAAACCAATTTTTACGCTTTTAAAAAAGTTATCTTAATTTTTTATAATTAAAGGTTAGTTTAATTTTTATAAAAGGAATGAGTTTAAATTTCAAATCATTACCCAATACAGTCTAATAGATCAATAAATATGTGTTATATATTTATACACTATGTCTCTGTTATGATAAATTGAATAAAGTTAAAAAATAATTTACAAATAAAAAAAGAGCCCAACAATCACAAAAGACTGTTGGGCTCTTTTATTTTATAAGCTTGATCTAAATCCTAGATCTTACTCGATGATGATCATTTTCTTAGTAGCTGTGAAGTCACCGCTTACTAATGTGTAGTAAAGAACTCCGCTAGTTCCAAGTTGTGCAGTAGTGAATATTTCACTATTGTAACCTTTCACTGCATCCATGTTTCTTACTGTCACTAATTTACCAGTTACATCGTATACACTCAAGCTT
>DATGWZ010000005.1:0-84024 GCA_035299145.1 Saprospiraceae bacterium | reverse complement strand
ATATCAAAAAGTTAATGTTTCATAGGTAAGAAATTTGTATTGAAATAATACCGTTATTTGTAGTAACTAAATCAAAGATATTATGGGTACATCACTATTTGAATTTGTAGGTAGAGTAGGTAATATGGTATATTACAAACTTGATAAGAAACCAGTAAAACGTAGGATCGGAAAGGTTGATCTGGAAAAGATGCGGACAGCTTCACAATACGAAGAAACGCGTAAAAATCAGTATGAATTAGGTGTTGCAGCTAGCGGAGGAAAACTATTCAGAGAGGGGTTGTTACAATTTACCAAAGGATTAACGATTCACTCCTATGCATCGGATGTTGTGTCCATCTTATTGAATACTTTGCGAAGTGATACCACGCAACGAAAAGGGCAAAAACAAATAGCTAATGGGTTGAAAAATGTTGCTTCACAGCTGGCTTTCAACAAGTTGAATATATTTGACAAACGAGAAACAGCGTTTTATAAAAATACACTTCTAAGAAAAACAAATGATGGAAAGTCTTGGAGACTAAATCGAAATATACTCTTCGGAAAAGGAGTGAACGGAGACCAAATGAGCGTAAAAATAGGTTATTATCACGTTGATTTTGAAGGAAGTATTGCCAATTATAAAGAAGTATTATCTATGGCATGTCATCTAAATGAAAAGATAGAATTTAGTGATTTCAAACTGCCAAAGTCTAATAAAAACAATACTACTCCGTGGACTTTTATCATCGTGCAAGTGTGGCGGGAAGGCAGTTTTCAAGACATCACAGGAATTACGTATATGTCTATAGTGGACGTAGTGGACAATGATGCATTAAACAGTACTCTTGAGGAAAATATTGAGCCATTATTGCATAAATGTGGGCGTGAAATGGAGGAAGGGCGTGGATTGAACGAGTTGAAAACTCGCACAAGCAAGGGTATCGAAGTTGCAAACTTCGACAATCAGAATTTGATTCATAAACATAGCCGTTATAGGAAAGATATTGTGATGCCGCTAAAGCTGCACGGGATTGGTGGGCAGAATGATTGGGGTGAGGTGATAAGGAAAGTTGGGGTAGGTAAGTGATAGCAAGCTGATTGTCAATGATTGGAGACCCAAATCTCACCTTTTCCCACTTTTTATATTTATTAGTGGTTAGAGATTACTTAAGGCACAAGTTGCAAACTTGCGCTAACAAGGTTAAAGTCACAAGTTACAAACTTGCGCCAATAGGGGTAAGCTGATTGTCAATGATTGGAAACCCAAATCTCATCTTTTTCCACTTTTTATTATTATTAGTGGTTAGAGATTAGTTAATGCACAAGTTACAAACTTGCGCCAACAAGGGTTTTAACTTCTTTGCCTTTACCTATACGTTTTTACTTATGAATTGTTATCAACTTTTCCCTTAATGATACGTTCGAAAAGCTTCTGTAATTTGAGATCTAATTCTGGTTCTTCAGACAACATTAACTTTATACCTTCAATAACTAAATACCACGCCATGGATTGATCTTTAAAATCGATAATAGGCTTACCTGTATATGGTAATGCCGTGTAATCACCAAGATAAGTTTCCCATTGACAAAAGCTTAAGATGATTGGAACAATAGTTTTCGCATTTTCTTTAGCATAAGTAATTTCATTTGTCTTAACATATTTATTAGCTGTTAAATTACTTGAACACATGAAGAAAATTAAATCAGCATTATAAAGTTGCTCTTTTATTTTATCATCCCATTTTTCTCCCGCTACTAGCAAAGTACAATACCAAGACTTGTTTAGGAAGTTCATATCTTCTAATGGTATTAACTCCTTTCTAAATGCATTTACCAATTCAAGATCTTGCTTTGAATAGCAAATCATTACATTCTGTTTTTCTTTTTTAACTTCCATGTTTTTATTATTTATTAGTTTTATTTCTACATCTGGTTCAATTTCACTTTTAGCTTTCGTCTGTAGTTGTTGTTTGGGATAATTCAAAAGCCTTTCACATTGTCTGATAAAATCGTTAAGACACATTTCAAGCTTCATGCCGTATGTTGTTTCATTAAAACTTATTTCTTCATTTGGGTCAGCTATGCAAAACCCAAACGTTCCTAGTTCTGAACTTAGATCATCATAACCGTATAATTTTCCTGTTTCGTTATAAATTTCAATTGTGCGCATCCAATCATAAATTTGCTTTTTCTCAAATTCGTTCATTATATAATTGATATACATTATTCTATCTTTTTCATGTTTAAATTCTGATAGTTGGTTTTCAAGAAATGTAATTTTAAAACTATTCCTACATAAATCCAAAAATAAGTGTGTCACTCGATCCATTTTATTTAGTCTTAATTCGTTTAAATACAAATTTGCAATTTGGATTTTTAAATCGAATCTTTGAGTTTCTTTTTTACCTCTATATCCCCCATCAGCTTCAATTAATTCAATTTCCAATTCCTTGTTCTCTAAAAGACAATATTTTAGATCTAAAATGAGATTCTCAACAAATTCACATTTATCATTTTTGGTAAGTATAAATTCTGTATATTCTTTTAAAACTATAGAAAAAGGATTAGTTGAAATCTTATTATCAAACATATCGTATTGAATAAAAAAAGAAGTTAATTCTAATTTTATTTCATTATAAATTGTTGATTTTTCGGATAAAGTAAGTGGTAATACTCTTTCAATACTGAAATAATTTTTGTAATCACTTTTCTTAATTACACGGAAAAGAGTTTTTAACAAATCATCTGAATATTTGATTAGACCTTGCTCTATGAAAAAGTTATTAAATTTCTCAAATTCTTTCATTTCCATCAATTTTAAAAATCCAATTTTATTTTATCAGCTTCTTCACGTTATGTTGGTCGCTTATTATATTGATATATAAATTAAGCGATACTAAATGTGTCAATTTTGATACATCTTTGGAAATATTCTCTATTCCACAAAAAATCAAGTCGAGATTACCGGTCTTTTCTTTTAACTCTTTATTTATTATACTTGGAAATTCTGTATTCATGGTTTAAAGTTCATTATTTATACTATTTATCTTGTAATATACTATTCACCACCGTCCGCACATCTGGATGTAATTGATTAATATCATAATCATTTGGATGAAGTAAATATCTATACACTTGAAGATTTAAAGACATAAATGGATCATCTTTATAATCTCTTTCGAGTTCATCCGTTATTTGTCTAAGAAAATCCAAGTCACCATCTTGGTACAAACCAAGACAAAGAGCGTTGACTACTTCGTATGCATTAATGGAATCTTTTTGATAAATTGCATCAATTGTCTTTTTAAAATATGTGAATTTTTCAGCTTGATTTTCTATTATTACTTTGTACAATGCTTCACCTAAAAGGTTAGAAAAGGATTCTTGCCTTTTCCATAACTTTATGTATTGGTCTAGATATTGCCATTTCTCTTGTGTAATAATTATTATTAATGCAGAATATAACGTATCAAGAATAAAAGGAATATTGGACTCTAGTATCATTGCTTTTAATAAATACTGATGAGCCAATTCAAAATCGCCTTTTATACGAAACACATTTCCTAAATTATAAATAGCTGAAGTGTGTGCAGGATTAAGCCTAATTGCCTGTTCAAAAGCATTAATTGCTTTGTCTAACTCTCCCATTTCCATGTAAAGATTTCCTAAATTATTAAAAGCTAATACATCATTCGGGTTTATGATTATTGCCTTTTTATAAGCTGCTAATGCATTATCCAGCTCTTTCTTTGCACCGAAAACAATTCCTAAATTGTTATAAAATGTGCCATCATTTGGCCTTAAGCTTATGGCTTTTTGATATAATGTGATGGCTTTATCAAACTCTCCATTTTTTCTATATGAAATTCCTAAATTATAATAAGCAGAATCATAATTAGAATCTAGCTCGATTGCTTTTTGATATGCAATTATGGCTTTATTTAGTTCTCCTTTTTCGCCATAAGCTGTTCCTAAATTATTATAAATAGTTGCATTATCTGGGTCTAAACTTATTGCTTTTTCAAAAGCAAAAATGGCTTTATCAAATTCTTCTTTTTTTCTGTAAGCATTTCCCAAACAATAAAAAATAGGCGCATAACTAGGTCTTATGCTCTCTGCTATTTTATAAGTTTCAATAGCTTTTTCTAGTTCTCCGTTATTAACAAAAGCAATTCCCAAATTAAGATACGTTGAGACATCACCATTGTCCAAAGTTATCGCCTTTTGAAAAACTTCAATTGCATTTTCATGTTCAAGTTTTAAACCAAAAATTGTGCCTAAATTATAATAAGCAGGCACAAACTTTGGATTTATCTCAATAGCTTTTTTGTAAGATGAGATGGCTTTGTTTGTTTCTCCTCTGCTCCAATAAATAATGCCTAAATTATATTGAACATATGCATCATCTGGGTTTATCTCAATTGATTTTTTGAAAGCGGTTATTGCTTTCTCAAGTTCTCTCTTTTCATAAAAAACAATTCCTTTTTCAAAATATTCTTTTGCTTTATCCATTAAATGTAATTCCTTTGCTTTGGACTCTTTATTTGGAATATTTTCATATTTATCCATTATTCTATCTCTTATAATACTTACATTATCAGTTTCGTTAAAATCGATTCCGTCTTTTTTTGCTAAATGATAAAGCAAAGGATGAACATAAGGGTGTTCTAATGGTAGATTTTTTAATTCGGATTTTATTTCTTGTTGCGTGTAGTATTCGGTTAAAAAGTCCACAAATATTCCCACGAATGAATAAGGTACATCTACATAAATCTGCCTCTTTTGATAGTACAATACATAGAGTCTGTCCCTTACATAAAAATACTTGGTATTACCTTTGTTTTGTTTACTGTAAACGACATAATAATTGTCTGATAACCAACCAAATGATCGTGCTATCGTACTTTGGTCCAATGGTGGATCAAATGATGCTCCCAAAGCACTCTGGGTCATGTTTTCGCCTTTGCGGATCAACATGTCAAATAATATCTTAGATTTAGGAGGGATGTCATTGGTTATATCTTGATAGTAACTGGTTAGTTCGTCTATCAGGCCATCCAAAAGCTGAGCTGTCTCCAGAATATTTTTCTCCAGAATAAGTTTCCCCAACAGCACCGCCAAGCGTGGACTACCACCTGTAAATTGCGAGATGGCTTTGATTTTTTTTCTTGATTTTTTTATATTTTCAAGCTGTGTGTCCCCGTTTTGTGATTGTTGCGCTACTTTTTCATAATAACTTATAAAATCATCCGAACTCCATGGTTCTATATCTATTTTTTTGAAAACTTGAAAAAGTCTTTTAGAGTAATCATTATCCAAATCCGGTCTTAAACTGGAGCCTATCAAAGTGATTTCATCAAAGTCTGATAAAAAAGTTCTTAGTCTCGAGCTTTCTATCTTATCCAATTTTGGTATAAAGACTTGCAAGTTTTCTTGTGTGACAAATATATGTTTGATGCCATGTTTTTCTTTTTCAGTTATGGCCGCTTTTAGACGTTTTATAGAAGTTTGCCATTGAATATCTGATATACTCCATTTGGGAATGGCATCTACTAGATTGCCTCCTTCTAGGATTGTTGAGATTACATCTAGTAAGTCAGCTGCAAAATTGATGTTTTCCTGCTCTTCGGGCAACTGTACGTACTGACTCTCCTTAAAGATATCTGAGCGGTCGTGATGAATTTTGAGCAATCGGGTGAAAAATGATTTGCCTATTCCTCGTGGTCCATACAACACAAAATGTTGATTACTTCCCTTTTTTAGGCATACCTTCATTTCATGGAGCATTTGATCAAGGATTTTTTCCCTACCTGTTGCGATGGCTAAGATTAAGTCTTCCGACATCTCCAGCGGATTGAATTTTTTTACTAACGCACTCATGTTATAAGGTTTTTTTTCTCCACCAATTACGTAAAATTTCAAAAGAAAAATCAATTTGATTGTGTTCATTTATTACCAAAAATTCCTGATTGACTAGTATCAATAATATACTGTAAACGTTTTCATCGTTTAGAGATTCCAAAAGTTTTGCCTCGGATATATCTGGGTTTTTGTAAATACTATTCAATATCTCTTTGGCTGAAGCCAATGTGGACGGTGGCAATTTTGCAAATCGTTCATTGAATTGATATTCAAAATCATTGACAATTGTAGGGTTTACGTATTTTTCAAAAATTGTTTTGATACCTTCTGTATTGCCTTGCCAATGTGTTTTTAGACTAAAATGAAATACCTGCAGAAACTGTGGAATGCAATCGGGTAGCAATTCAACGATTAATGTAAGGTGTTCGTCTTCAAGTGGAAAACGACCTTCTTTTGCAAGTTTGGTTAACAAACCTCTTGCTTCTTCTTTTGTATATTTAGGAAGTGTTTGCGTTACGATTCCTCCTAATAGTTTTCTTGAAATTCCTAAAGTCTCTAGTTGAAGATGTAAGTTTAGTGATCCACATATGGCTTGAGATACACCTATATTTCTCCATGACCTAAGCGTAGTCAGGATCATTTCTATTTCTAATTTTGTAGCCGCATCATTGTTTTCTGTAATATTTTCAAATAAAAAAGGCAACTCATCCAATATTAAAACAATATGTTCCTTTTGTTCTCTAAAAAATGTAGTTAGTTCTTCCTTTAAAGGGTTGGCATACGTAATTGCATCATTACGAAGTTTTACAGACCCTACATATGGTATATCGACTTCTTCTACGTGATCAGTAATAAAATCAATTAGTTTTGTTGGAACTCTTTTTGTATCCAAAAGAAATTTCCTCATATTACTCCTCCAATTATGTGGAAGAGACAAGTAAATGTTTTTATAAAGATCATGAATGCTTACATAGGTCTGACAATCCAGATTTATTACTATTGTTTCAGGATTTTCAATTTCAATAAGTCTAACGACTTCTTTTAGTGCTGAACTTTTGCCAGTACGTCTTAATCCAAGAAGTAAAAAACTATTCTTTGATACAAGAATACCTTTAAGATGTTTGACAAAGTCATTTCTGCCGTGAAAGTCTTCGCCTGATACTGCCTGATTGCCAAAAATATTATCCATACTATGCTCTTTTTAATTATGTACAGTTGTAAATATACGCAAAGATACATAGTTAAAATGCAATTATGCTAAAATGCGTATATTTATTTTTATACATAATTGCATATATCGACATATTAGTCTATATATTAATTATTTACGTTGAAATATATTTCACTTTACAATACAAAAATTACTAAAAATCGACTCCAAGCAAATCTTTATCCATACTTTTAACATTCCAAATTTAATCAAACGTCAATCGTCGAAGTCTCCAGAATTTGATACTTTATGATTCGGTCTCTTATCAAAATATCATTCATAAAGAGCCAATGCATGTTCAAAAAGAGCCAAAGGACGTTCGATGTAAGCTTTTGATTGTTCGGTCCCCTGTTTTGGCAGGTGTTGTGCATGAAGCAAATATTATTTATTTAGTATCGCTAAAGATTATTTAAGTACAAAAGTAGTTTTGGATAATGACATTTAAGAAAGACCTATAAGTCTCGAAGTTTATGTGTTTAATTATTAATAGCTAGAAAGTACTTAAAGTACATGTTATAAACTAGTTACGCCAGTGTGGGTAGTATGCACAAGTTACAGACTTATGTATTTAAAGGCGTGTACCAGAAAACAGTCCTACTTAAGGCCATTGTTACGACGGATATGCGACGGAAGCACCATCCAAACCACACTGTCGAGTGTCTGGAAAGAAGCAAAAACTTCTCAGAAGGGTAGGTCTTGGGCTAGGAGGGTATGGGTAGGGAAAAATGTCTGAGCGGATACTTTTATCTGCAAAAATACAGACATCAAAATGATCAAATAAAAGTATCGCATTGGTTGAGTTTCAGGTATTGAATTCCATTCTTTCCTACCTTCCCTGATTTTGGTGTAAAAATATTATTTTCTTTTAAAGTTTGTTAAAAATCAGTGGCCTACCTGTTTACTGATATAAAAAAAATGACAACATGATGCAAGTAAGTGTCTATCAATCTTTAATACATCGTACACCTAATCCGAAGCCAAGGTATCCATTAGACCAATCACTAGTGGTATTTATGTTCAATGTTCTTATGCTCGTATTATTCGTTACTGTACTTGTCCAATAGATAGCGGTCAACCCACCCCAAAGATCACCTGCATTATTGCGATATCGAGTGACGGGTAACTTTAAGGGTGACGCAAATGAACCTGCCAAATTATTAGATCCCCAACTCAAGCGTTCTGCTTCAAATTCGGGCTCAGTAGGCAATCTAAAACCTGTCGGGCAAGGGTTATTTACACCGTTAATTCCTTGCCATAAATTCATATCCTGCGGATTTGACCAAGAATATGGTGGAGTGGAACCATCATATGTTGATGCTATAAAATCATCATGTCCAGGACAATTTGATGTAGCCAAAGTTTGGGTGACATCAGACGTTCTTGTTTGATGACCGTCGTCTTCTCTGCCCCCTTGGAATAAATCACCATAGGCTTCTGTATCATTACTACTAAGTGCAACACGATTAGCCCCAAGGTTTCTGTCTAACCAGCAAGTACCATTGGCTCCTATGACAGTTCCATAAGTTACATTAACACCCTTATACTCAAAAGTAACTGATGATGAACCACAAATAAATGGTGCTTGACTGGCTGGATTTCCTGCAAAATCCGTCCAAGACGTGCCATTATAAACTTGCATTTGACCTGATGTACCACAATTAGTACACCACAGAATCAGACCAGCGGGAATAGGATCACTGATTTCATTTCTTTGTGCTTCTGTCATACGAGGTGGCAGAAGACCTTTTGATGTGGAAGTGATATCCAAAGCTGATTTTT
Organism: Saprospiraceae bacterium; assembly: GCA_035299145.1. Classification (GTDB taxonomy): domain Bacteria; phylum Bacteroidota; class Bacteroidia; order Chitinophagales; family Saprospiraceae; genus OLB9. The sequence goes on along the minus strand of DATGWZ010000005.1, from coordinate 75,191 downwards.
CATTTGGTAAAGAAGTATTGATACCAACTTGACTTTTTAAAGAAAAATGAAGCAATGTGATGATTACTAAAGTTAAAGTTAATTTGTACATTATTAATATGTATTAAAAGTTAAAAAAATGCAGAGCCAGCCATTAGATCTAGCCCTGCCGAATCATTGATATGTTTACTCAATCTTGATCACTTTTCTTTGTGACATATGACCATCTGAGTCTGTCAGCTGTATGATGTAGATGCCAGCCATGTCATCAATGGAGAAGGAATAATTGCTACTACCTTTCTGGATAATGCCGCTATTTACTTGTCTGCCAAGGATGTCCAAGACTTTCAGGCTGATGTCTTGATCTATTGATGTGCTAAATTGGATGGTCAATTGTCCTATGGTAGGATTGGGGTAGATGGAGAAGTTATTAAAATCACCATCGTCTATCACCGATACAGGGCAACACTCTATCAATCCATATTGGCTAGATAATTCACATGATCCGCAAGTTGCAATAACATTGTAATTTCCAGGTGATGACACATTTATCACCGGACCCGATCCAATAGAATTACCACTTTCATACCATTCAAATGAGCAGGGTCCGCTCGCATCCAGGACAACAGCTTCCAGAGATACTGTTTCACCTCCTTTAATACTACAAGGCACTACAAGTACCAATTGCATCGGTGGTTCAATAACTCTAATAATAGAGTTGACAAATTGATCTGGACAGCAACTATTTCTCAAAACCACATGGTAATTACCGCTATAGTCCCCGGAAATACCTGAGTATTGAAAAGTGAAAGAAGCCGGAGAAGTGGCATGTGTTGAAGAGTTAAGTAAAATACCATCCTTATACCAGTCTATAATTACCGGACAATCAGGAGAAATAAATAGAACGGTCATATCAACACCTGTAGTCCTACAAGGATCGAGGGGTGATACAATAAACTGTGTTAGTAATGCCTTTTGATATACATCGATAAAAAATGTATCCACTTTTGGTGGACAGATTCCGTCACCTACTTTAACACTAAACCATATATCTGATTGTAAATTATTGGTATGCAGCATTGGGTTCATTAATCCCATACCATCTATTGCAGCGAATCCGCTTGGCACCTGATTAAGATGATTACTAGTTTCAAACCATTTCCAAGCCTCCATTCCTTCTACCACATGGCATTCTGTAATAAATCTCAATGTGGCATCTTCTCCCGGGCAGAAAGGTTGCTGCTCGAAGGGATCCATAATAATGTTACCGTAGGGTGCTGCATCATTGACTAGTGTAATGGTACTGTAACAAACCTGTGGACCGCAAAGTCCTGTGATCTCTGCCTCAAAAGTGAAATCCTGTCTGCAACTATCCGGATGGCCTGTATATGTCAAAGCAGGGGGTTGATATGTAAGCTGGTTGCTGACACCGGAAATCGGATTTCCTGAGCTATCCAGCCACTCAATATTATATGCGCAGGATGTATTACTTGGTGTTAAAGTTATGGCGGCAGGTAAAACGGGTGTACCTAAATAACAAATCTGTTGAGATGATAAAGTACATTTAACAATATCACATAATGTATAAGATGCAATGTCGGTGATGAGCACTGTGCATGGGTTATCAGCCACACTAACCACGGCATACATACAAAAATGATTGCCGGTCAGAGATGAAGGATAAATGTCTACGGTATCGGAATTTGATGTTATAGATGCATACAAAAGCCATGTCGGATCTGAAATACTTGTTGGACATGGATCTGAAAATGAAATATACCAGTTTACTTGGGATACAGATGTGACGCTGCCGTTGAATCCAAGTGAGATAGTATAGGTTGAATCATCTTTACAAACTTCTTCATCTGTTAAATAAGCATTCTTACAACATGGTGGAATTAAGATTATAGGAGTAGTACAAACTGTCTGAGTCATGTCAGGACAAATACATGTAGAAGTCAATGAAAAATTAAAAAATGATGGCACAGGAAGTAGACTGATTACCGTACCTGTGATGGTCGCTTCTGTTTCTGTAACGTTCCATATAATTTGTTGATTTTGGACTATACCATTTGTCGGGTCCAAAGTTAAATCTAGATTACATGAAGTATCGTTGCCACTCAGATTCTGAACTATGATTGTAAAATCATAGGTATCTGGCAAACTGCCACATTGAATATCTGTCGAAACAACATTTGTGCACGTACAATTTACTGTAATATTAAATGAATATGAGTTGGTATTTCCAAACATATCTGTAACTGTACACGTCACCACGGTAGTTCCGCAAGGAAAAAAATCACCACTCGCATGTGTGCATGTAAAACTGGCCATAGGGCAATTGTCTGAAATCGAAGGGGGATCAAACGTTACATTTGCACCTCCATCACAGAATGGGGCATTAACTACCATGTTTTGCGGACAAATAATAGTAGGAAATTGATGGTCTTCTACGGTAACCATAAATGAACAAGTCATGGTATTACCACTGTCGTCTGTAGCTGTGCAAGTCACTGTAGTCACTCCTTTGTTATACTGTAACTGTCCATGATTTGTAAAAGTTCCTGAAGTGGCCCCTGTTAAAGTACAAATAATATTTAGGGATGTATCACATGTATCTGTTGCAGAAACCCCACCATAAGTGGCATAACACTGATTGATATCCGTATTCAGAGTGATGTCTCCGGGACAATTTAAAATCGGATTATTCTGGTCAGGTGGTACCACCACCACTTGCATAATGGATGAAGAACAGGCACCGGTCGCATCCGTTACTGTCAGACAAATGGTATATGTCCCTGAAGCAGGAAAAGTCCAGGTTGGGTTTTGACTGGTAGATTCGGCAGGACTGGTACAATCAAAATCCCACTCATAGGTGTATGGCGCAGTACCGCCACTCGACAAATCATTAAACTGAATTTCAAAACAATTAACAGAAATGGCTTCAAAAGCAGCCGTAACGTTACAGTTGGGGCCACAGAAGTCAGCACATTGATAGGTTATTGGAGGAGTTGTAATTGAATGTGAAGGGGTTGGAATATTTAGTGCAAAACTATTTACAGTAAATGGACTTGTCGGTACCATTATTCTGCTTGTTTGATTGATAAAAGTGTCCTGACAGATATTATTTAAATCTAAATCGTAAGCACCAACTAACATGTCGAATTGGCCGAAATTATTGGATGTATTTAACCTAGAGTCCACATAATAAATTCTGTCAGCTTCTGGCGATACATCTATGAAACCTTCAGTATAATCTAGCTCATTATTGTCATGAAGAAACTTTGAAAATCTGGAATTAAAATTCCTTGCTTGATTAATATTAAAACTGTAAACTACAGGATGATCTCTCGTAGGCAATCCTTGATTATTTTGACCAATTATGTATAAGTTATTATCAGCATCAATGTGGATATTTCTAAACCTGTTTATATATTCAAACTCTGCAGATTGAAGATGACTTAAATTGAAGTTTTGAGTATTATAATTGTATATAGAAATAAATCCATGTTCAGTGTCAGTTCTTTCACCAACTAGGACTATGGTTGTATCATTTAATTGAATTCCATCTAAAATACTATACATTTGATTATTTCCTACTCCTTTTAGCAATCCATTGATAGGAGTACCATTTGTACCACTAACTTGTAATATAACTCCATCGACGCTTGGTCCATCATTACCTAAAAGTAATAAGTTTCCGTTTTTTAGAGGAACAAGTCCTCGTCCAAACTCATCGTCAAAAAAAGTCGGTGCAACAGCGCTGTTAAATTCTCTTCCAAAATTTATAATTCCATTCTTATCCATATTAAGTAGGAAAATCCGGTCAATAGTGGTAGGATTTGAAACAAAGCCTTCAGGGTTCTTAAAACCAGCTATGTAATAGGGATGTGAACCATTTACAGGATTTGGGTGTCTGATTATTTTAGTGAAAAAATTTCTACCTTTAAAAGGGTATTGATTGTAAAAAATCAAATTACCTGTTTGGCAATCAATTTTCAAAACATATGATGCATACTGATTAATACTAAATGGTGGAGCACCAATACTTCCTGAAATTTTATTACCTATAACCAATAACGCATCATCACCCGGAACATATTCAAAATCGTTTATAGGCCCTAAAATGAATTCATCCGTATCTAAACGAAGAGAAGTTTCCCAATCTAATAAGCCGGTTATTCTGTTAAATTTAGACATAATCCCATAATCCGTTCCATTGACACTTTTTTTACTTGCCACATAAATACCATCACCAAAAGCTTTTATTCCTGACGCAATATTATTACTGGTATCCCCATAAATCTTGTCAAAGATTACAAAATCATTACATACTTCTGTGATAGGATATAGAATATCAACAGAGCAATTTTGACTAAGACCATTTGCACAAGTACAATCTGAAACTAAGCTCAGATTAAAGGTAAAAGGTGCCACTAAAGTGGGACCAATGTTACCAGTGATGGTGCCGCTAGTGCCATTCCATACAGTAGTTTGATTTAATATGACACCTTGTGCCGGATCCAGACTGAGCACTGAGTTACAGGATGATCCTGCGCCTGTATTGTTAATTATATTAATTGTAAATTCGTAAGTGTGAGTAGTTTCATCACATTTTATAGCTGATGATATTACATCTACACAATTACAAGCAACGATGACTTCAAAGTCACAGGTAGCTGTATTACCATTCATATCTGTTGCTGTACTAGTTACAATGGTATTGCCACAATTAAAGATATCGTTGCTTTGATGTGAGCAGGTGTATTGTACCATCGGGCAGTTGTCGGTGGCGACAGGGGCAGGGAATGAGACCATTATGGCATTGCTACAGTCTGTAACCTGAGCCGTAACATCATTAGGGCATATAATCTCAGGATCCTGATTATCTATTACCGTAACTGTATAAAAACATTGGGACGATAATCCATCACTATCTGTTGCTATACATTCCACCAAGGTAATTCCTTTATCAAAAGGAAGTTCTCCTTCATTGACAAAAATACCAGTTGTGGCCCCTGACAATGTGCATGTAATATCTGGAAATGGATCACAGTTATCAAAAGCTGTTACTCCTCCAAAAATACTTATACACTCGTCGAGAAGGGTAAATATTGTCACATCATCAGGACAATCAATAACTGGTGATACAGGTAATACTTCCATATTGTCCAAAATAGCAGAAAGATTGCATATCTGTGTTTGATTGCCTTGACATATGCAGCTGGCCATCATGGAAAGATCAAAGATATAAATCGTGTTATTTGCGGGTGTCAGTGCGCCGGAGATGGTAGTGATGTTTCCGACTGTAACGGGATTGCTTGAATTGATCGTCCCTTGAGAAGATGGCAATGAAAGCGCATAGGTACATACATTGGAAGTTGGATTTACTATAGTTACTGAGTAGTTATACGTATTGGGCGCTAGGCCACATTCTAATGTCGTGCCTGTAACTTCAGGGCAATTATTGCTGCAAACTACATTAACACTAAAACTGCATGATTCTATGGCTCCACCCATATCGGTCACTGTGCATGTAACTATCGTATTACCACAAGGGAATAAGTCGCCACTCATGTAATCACAAGTGTAAGACCACATTGGACAATTATCGTATATAATAGGTGGAGGGAAAGTTGCTTCTGCGCTATTATCACATGGTAATGCATTAATGGTAATATGGTCGGGACACTCAATTTGGGGTGTAGAACTGTCAAACACTGTTACAGTAAAAGTACATGGGCTAGACACATTACCTGAACCATCTATAGCTGTGCAGATTACGGTAGTCACTCCTTTATTGTATTGAATTTGTGGTGTATTTGTAAATGTGCCAGCAGTTGCCCCTGTCAATACACATGTAATGCTTGGATTTATATCACAATTATCTGTCGCCGAAACACCGCCAGCTATTGCATAACAAACTTCTGGGTTAGTAGTTAGCTGTACATTTCCAACTGGGCAAGTTATGACGGGGGCGACATTATCCTTAATGACTGAAATGCTCATGGTCTTACTACCCATACAGGTACCTGATGCATCTGTTACTGTCAGACAGACATCATAAGTGCCTGATGCTGGAAAAGTATAGGTATAAGTTGGGTTCTGGGTGGTAAAATCAATTCCATTACAGCCAATATCCCAAGCATACGTATAAGGAGTTGTACCCCCTGTGACTGTTGGAGTAAATGTAACTGCTCCACAGCTTCCGAGTGCGAAAGTGAAGTTGGTATTTAACACACATGGAGAGCAAAATTGGTTTAATGAAAAATTGATTGTTGAATGACTAGTTTGATCTATCCATGTAGGTATATTCTGTGTTAAAGTTCTAATATTTATGGTTGCATTATCCAAGGGGCCCAAAGAAGTACTTGTTGTAAAATTATTTATACAAGGATTTAATACATTGGGGTTCAGACTGCCAATTATTTGATTAAAATCACCCGCGGATAATTCAGAAAGTCCAAAAATCAACTTATTTATATCTTGTCTATATATGAATGCTTCGTCTGTATATGATACAGTATTATCAAATAGAATTTTAGAATCAATTAATTGAATTGGTTGATTCAAAACATATGAAAATTTGCTTATAATTGGTAAGCTTGAATTTAAACCATTTTTCACTCTACCTAATGTAAATATATTGGAGTTATTATCAATCCAAACATTTTTAAATTCGGTTAAATCAGCCATCACCCTTACTTGTGGCCAAAAATTAACTGGAGGTCCAATAATAACTGCCCCAGTTTGATTGTTAAAGTTATTTCCTTTACCGACATAAACAATTTGGTCATTAATTATTTCTATTCCATCAAAGATTTCATAAGTTCCAGTCCATCTATGAATGTGTGGTGTAGTAGATATGTTACCATTCAAGCCATTTACTCTGACAGTTAATATATTACCTAGATTTAAAGAAGTCAAATTTGTTACTTGATTTCCTGTCATTACTAAATCTCCATTATTTAAAGAAATCAAACCCTTGAAAAAGTGAAATTCATTCCCTATTGGTAGCGATAAAGGTTGATATTCAACACCCCAATTTACGTTTGCTTCTGAATCAATGTTATAGAGAAAAGTTATAAATGAATTTGCATTACCACTAGGGAAAGTCGTATTTTTTCTTCCAAGAATATAATAAGGGAAATTTACATTAATTGGTGCCTTATGTTTTTCTATTTTCTCAAATCCTTCAATACCTGTATGATTGTATTCCCTGTAAAAATCTTTCGATCCGTTGATATCATTTACTCTCCATATAAAAGATGAATTGTCTGATGTTGCAGTTGAATTAGTTCTTCCAATTAATAAAAAACCTTTATCTGGAAAATTAGCCGAACTATTAGCGGGCACAAATTCAAAATCATTTACTTTTGTAGAAGTTATAAGTCTGGTTTCCCAGATTTTATTTCCATTTAAAACATCAAATTTACTAAATGTGGCATAATCTATATTATTAATAGTTATAGTTCCCGCTACGTAAATCCCATTATCAAATGATTTTATAACAGAAACCCTATTATGATTAAGTTGTCCATAATTTTGAATGAAGTCAACTTGAGCATGTAGGTTTTGGTGAAAAAAGTAAAACAAGCAAATCAATTTAATTATATTTTTCATTTTATTTTGATTTAAGGATGTGATCAGAATTAATTGCATGGTATTACTGTGATAGAAGCGGTATCACTACAACCATTGTTGTCTGTGACGGTAACTATGTAAGTAGTTCCTCCAGCCATCACGTTGTGCGTCAGTTGGCAACCATTTACTGTTCCGGCACCCGGATTATTGCTCCATTGGAAACTATAACTCAGCGGATCGGTACAATTGGACTCTGAATCACATGCACTCAACGTAATCATATCTCCGGCATATGGACACATATTCGGTGCCAATGGGCAACTGAGCACTGCTTTTATTTCACATTCTTCGATACAATGCGGAGGAGTGGTCACCGATTCACAACCATTGCTGATCACGACCCAGTAGCAGCCTCCTTCATCTGCATTTATCGACGATCCATTTCCAACATAGCTACCATTCCAGTACCAAAAATGCTGAAAGGAAGGATCATAGTTAGCTAGGGTCAAAGTGATACTTCCACCTTTACAAAATTTGTTACTACCTGTTATCACATCATTTAAAGGAGGGGCTTTAAGACAGATCGTCAGTTCGTTGCTGTGACATGAGTCACAACCTGAAGGCTCATTATATGGTCTGCCCTCAATTCTATAAGTTACACAAGTTTCTCCTGGCGGCCACAGGTAAGGTGACCCTGTCGGGTTGATCACAGGAAGTATATTTGTGTTCTGAATACTATTATTGGTGCCCAATTCATTCCAAATACCAGGTGCAGCATTTGGAAACATATACTGCCAAAAACTGTTTCCATTTATGAAAACAGATGCATTCAGCATTATAAGAGATGCATCATCACCTGGACAGATTTCATAAAGCAATGGCATGGCACTAACTTGTGATAAAGTTCCTGTAGGGTTTTCAGTTATTGCCCCACATCTGGGTTTAAGATCCACATTCAGACAAGTTTTATAATTCATTTCTTTCCCTGCACAATTGGTTACTTTTGCTTCAAAACAAGCTTTAGGAGCCACAACTGGGCTGACATTATATGTAAATGACGTTTGATTGTTTTGGCTAATCACAGTACCATTATAGGTCCATTCGATGCTGATGCCAGCACCGGGCGGATTTACAAAAAAGTCCGGGGTGACAAGACTGATATTAAAGTTTACTGTATCACTGGCACATAACATATCATCTATAAAATTGGTCGTTACATTGACTACAGCGTCTTCACTAAGCGGGCAACAAATCCTTACGGTCACTGTATCTGAGTAATAGTAACAAACATGACCTGAAACCGTATCTTCCACTTCAAATACTGCCCTGAAGTCCCTGTCCTGATAACCGTCCGGATTTGAAGTACAATCCATTACAATCTCACCCTGAGCTACCGGAAAACAAAGTCCGCTAAAAGAAAGTAGTGGTGTAAATGATGTAACTGTATTGTCGAGATACTCCCACAGTACTTTGACTTGTATGTTTTGGTCTGTTGGGGTAATGTCTGGAATCCCACCCATCGCATCCGAAAGACAAAAATGCATGCCATCTCCTGAACAAATTTGAGACCCATCCTCACCAAAGTACTTATTAATGGTGAGATTAATATCATGAAAAGCCGGATATACCAATGGGGCAGTTGACAATACAAAGTTTGAAGTGGGGCCGTTTAAAGCAAAATCAATTAATTGCCCATTATGAAATACAGGGTTTGATGAAATAATCGGAAGTGGTGCCAAATCGTTTGCATTTATAAGGCCTGTATTGTTCCCACCTGCCATTCCCTGATCAAAAGGCATACAAATAGTAATTTCATCTTCTGTTCCTTTGCAGGGACAATTCATTGCAGATAAAATGTCTGTTCTTGCAACATTCCAAACCTTAAATTCATCGATTTTACCTTCCCAGAATTGAGTGGTTGTGTCAACAGCTCCACCTAACGCTATTTGTAATATAGGAGTAATTACAGCGATAGGTAACGTGTTTACGAGATTTCCATTGAGATAAAGACGTTCTTCATTTGATGCAACATCATGCACCAATGCTAAATGATTCCAGGTATTTAAATTGAACCCAACAAATGGCGTAAGAGAGCTATTAAAATATAATCCTCCAGAACACTCACTAATCTCAAATTCTTTAAGCCCAAAAGCATTTATGCCAACTAATAAACTATTATGTAAAAAATTACAATTTGGATCATTCTCAGAATAGAACCAAAGCTCTGCTGTAAAACTAGCACTTGCTGATATTATAAGAATTGGAGAATTTAAAATACTTACCACATCATCATCACCATCAAAATGAAGGCAATGATTCGAAGTTTGACCATAAGTAGATAATCCAATAATAAATATGTAAACTACTAAAATTACATTTCTCATAACGGGTTAGTGCTTTGTTTAATGCAAAGTTGCAACACATCGATCCCATTCACAATACAAAATTTTCTATTTTTCCCAATGAGCCGAACCAAATATTAAAAATAAGTAGGTTTGTACAGCACTCATAATGATATAATTATACTACATTTGCCTGAAATAATTTCCTAATAAATTTTAATTATTTTATAGAGTACTTTTTATCATGGCAGCACCTAAGTTTGTACAGTTATTGACTTCTTTTGATAAAGATGAGTGGCCTTCGTTTAAAAAATATGTACTAAGCCAATACACAGAAAATTCGGATACTTATAGGATTTTTAAGTGGCTACAAGATAGAAAAAATGAGTTGAGTGAGATGGATGATGTTTATATCTTGGCATCAAAACAATTCAAAGGGATGACTTCAAAGGTGTTTTTGAATCACTTATCATTACTATACCAACTCGTCGAACGATGGTTGGTCAATGAACAACTAAGTTATGAAAATACAACTTTTAAATTGTTGCTACACAGAAACCTGCAAAGAAGAGGTATGTATCATATTGCGGACCAATTGTCCAATCAATTACAAAAAGATTTGACGAACCATAAAGAATTATCGGCGCTTTGGGCGAAGAAGGAAATTTTGCATCAAGAATATTATAGTTTTAATCCGATCAAATATCAAAAGGGAGCAGTAGTTTTATCACAGCTACTGAATGCAACTTATGACTATATGTATCATTTGCTGAGTGTGTATCAAGTGGAATTGGTCAATTTTGGTAAAAATCAAAAACATGATTACCGCGTTGAAGAAGAAAAATCATTACAGTTAATACAGCTATTACAAAAATCAGAAAACCAACTATTTTTTGATAAAATGTACCTATTTATTAAGCTGGATAAAACGGAATATCTGGAGGATTTAAAAAATGATTTGACTAATGGAATTTGGCCAAAAGGCAGTCTGGAAGAAGTGGTTTCCACACTTTATCTTATCCGAAAAACTACAGAATTGTATGAACGGGGTAGTCTATTGCCAACTGTTGAAATCATCACAGAACTCTTTGCTTTTTCCATGAAACAAGGCGTTTACGCAGAACATGGGAAACTTGCACCTGTGACATTTAGGAATATTGTTGGACAATTGAGCAGATACCAGAGTTTTGCTTTTACAAAAGATTTTATTGATGAGTGGTATGTTCAGGTTTCCTCAGCATTTGTAGAAAGTACGAGAGATGTAAGTCATGCGATGAATTGTCTCAAACACGAAAAATATAGCGAAATATTCTATTATACCAGAATGAAACATTTTGCAGATGATACGGAAAAAGCGTTGGCCCTTTCGTTACATTTAATAGCTTGCTTTATGAACCGCAAACAAGATTACGATCTTTATGCCACCACTTTGCATAATTATGTTTCATACCTAAATCGACATAAAACCACATTTTCTACAAAGTTTTACAAGGGACTTTTAAATACTGTAAAAATAATAAAAAAAATGGACCATGGTTATGATGTAGATTTGAGCCTGTATGACACGATTTTCTATCGTGAATGGTGTGAAAAGATGGTTAAAAAAAAGGGGTAAACAATTGGTCCCCCTTTTGCTAAAAAATTAAGCGACTTAGAGGATGTTTAAATTTTTATTGCCTTATAATCAATGTCTTATGAACCTGATTTCAAAATAATCTCATCGTTTAGTGCACTAAACTCTTTAATTCTTTTATCTTCAGAACCATAACTTATTGATTAGCAAAAAAGAAAATTTTTAAACATACTCTTAAATTGTTTTAAATCCCATCTTGTTCTTCTGCAATAAATCCATTAGGATATAAAATAATATTGCCCGACTGTACAGACATTTTTATGGTTGTGGGAGAAAAAGGCGATGCAATACACACATTTTTATTGGTGTATAGTAAGTTAGGTAGTAATGTCTCCAATCTGAGATTAGAATCAGGCTCTTCTAGTTTTATATTTTTGCAAATAAAAATACTTGAATCCTTGTCTGAAAAATGTAGTTTAATGGTCAACGAAGTATCTGTCAGAGCTGTGCCATTAGCTTTGACGACATATTGTTGGAAAGTACTTCCATTTTGTAAGAGCAGCGTAGCCTTTACAGTTTTAGAAGACCTATTTTGAACCCGATGTTGGATTTCTGGAACTACAATGATGTCATTGTGACATGATGTAAATAATAGGCATAGCAAAGCCAAATGAAACATGGTTTTCATAAAATTAAATTTAAAAATGTTAAAAAATTAAATTACTTGTGTATGATCCGTGGCCTTTGGATGCATCATGACGGGCACAGTCCTAAGGTGCGCACTTAGGGCTTTATCTTTAATAAATATTGCTTATTTCTATTTTGCGTCTTTAAATAAATTGACTGCTTCGACTCTATTATTTACGCTCAACTTTTTATAAATGGTCGAAATTTGAACTTTTACACTGCCTTCATTTATATGGAGAATATCTGCAATCTCTTTATTCAGCAATCCATCTGAGATATATTTCAAAATGTCTACCTGATGATCAGTCAGGCATTCTATTTTTTTGGAATTAATATTTTGATGGAAACTTTGGATGACTTTTTTAGCAATTTCAGGACTCATCGCACCACCACCGTTTATTACTTCTTTGATAGCCCCAATGATTTCTGATAGCGAGTCATCTTTTAAGATGTAGCCTGAAGCTCCACACTTTAATGCTTCAAAAAGATAAGCGTCCGTATCAAAAACAGTAAACATGATAAACTTGGTTTCTGGGACTTTGACCAAAAGTTTTTTCATACATTCCACGCCTGACATATCAGGGAGTCCTATATCACAAATCACAAGATCAGGTTTGCAAGATGGAATACCTAAGAGTGCATCGGTTGCATTTAGATAATGTATATCGCAAATATAATCTGTCTGTTTATTGATATAATCCTTAAGACCCAATCCTATTTCTAGTTGATCTTCTATAATGCTGATGATGATATTATTCCTTGTTTTCATAAGGCAAAGATACAGCATGTGGTGATAGCATAAACTATAACTTTAGTCATAGTATTCGATTGTCTAGGTGGATTTTATAGGGTAAAGTATCTTTATACACCATCCTGTCGTTAGGTTTTGGATATCAATCGTAGCCCCAATATCGAGTGCTCTTCTACGCATGGAAGTTAAACCATATTTGCCTGTATGATCCTGGTTTGTTTCTAGGTAAGTTGTTTTTTGACCATTATCTTTGATGGTAATTTGAAGTTGATTTTGGCTACTATCAATCAGAATCCAAATAGTGGAAGCATTGCTGTGCTTGATTACATTATGGATTGCTTCTTTCACGATCATTAAAAAATTTCTTCTTATGAAACCAGCTATCTCCAAATCTGCATCCATGTCTGAAATATCCATGATTAATTGTATACCCGTCAATTTTAGTTGGGTGTTGGCACTCATCCTTATTTTAGCTATTAAATCATGTAGTGAATCATTTTCCATATCCAAAGACCAAAGCATATCTCTCATATTACCAAGTAGGGATGACGAAAGTTGCTGTATGTCGCTCTGTGCATCATCTTTTTCGGCGATTAAAGAAGATATAAATTTGATTTTACTCAAGCCACTCCCTATCTCATCGTGTAGGTCTCTGGCGAGTCTTTCTCTCTGTTCTTGTAGTGCTTTTAGTTTGTCCAATTCTATTTGTTGTGCTTTTATTTTTTTATTATTTTTATAATAGTTGATCAAAAAGCCAAACAAAATTAAACTCAGTGCACTCAATATAATAAACCATGTACGTTGGTAAAAAGGAGGAAGAATATTTAATGGAATTATTATCGAATTACTTTGGTATCCATTTGACCCAATACCAACTACTTCAAGTTGGTATGACCCTGATGCAAGTTTTGGTATGGTTATAGTTTGATCAACATTCGTTTTTATCCAATAATCATTTAGCCCTTGTAATTTGTATTTTAAATATTGTGTTGAATCTGAGTGGGCTTCATTGAGTGTAAATGTGAAATCTAATAATTGATAATTAGGTTTTACTTGTTCGTAATCTTCAAAGTTAGCAAGAATCATATCAATTCTGCATTCTTTCAAGCTTAATTGTGGATGATTTTGGAATGCTTTGTAACATGAAGTTTTTATCGAGTATAGTTCTTTATTACAAGAAAATACTATGCTATTATTTGCAAATAATGGAGGTAATTTATCTAAATGAAATGGCGTGTTTACTAAAATTCTAGTATCCCTACAAGTGTTGGGATCAAAATGATGTAGACCATCGTCATTGATGTACCAAATCATACCCAATTGATCTTTGACTGCTCCATACGAAGGCGTTTGAATTATTTCAGTGATCTGCTCTCCATTTATTTGTAATAAGGATTTAGAAGTGGATATCAATGCTATGGAATCTTGATGTACATAGTTTCCAAAACCTATTTGTAATGTATTGTTATTAGGATTTGATGAACCTAATTTCATTAAGTAACCATCAGTAGTTATTACATAGTCTATCCATTTTGTTGTAAATGTAAATAATGGTATTTTGCCATTTTGTAATTGGCTTTTAATTGGTTTTAAATCTTTGAAGTTGATCAGTCCATTTTCTGATGATAAATATTCTCCTTGGCTATTCTGACAATATCTGTAAATTTTAGCGTCACTCTGGAAAACTAGCTTTTTTGTTTGATTAGTTTTAGTATGTAAAAAAACTTGGTTACCTTCTATTTCATAAAGATTTTGATTTCTTACAAATGTGTTTCTAAATAACTTATTTTGTAAATTTGACCCCTGCTTATTTTCCGTTATTTTAGTTAGTTGGCACTCTATCAAAGGTGTTATATTGATAATATGATAGCCATTATGTTTTGTAGAAATATAAAACATATTTGGAGATAAATATTTCATTTCAAATACTTGCTTAAAATCTAAATTGGAATTTTTATATTTTTTTAACGAAGTTTCTTTCAATGATTTTGTATCTACATTGTAATAATAGTGTGTACCATTTTCATCTAAAAAATATACTTCATCGCTATTATTGGTCGTAATATCTTTAATATCTCTATAAGAGGATGATGGTAAAATAAAGCTATATTTGAAATTATGAAGATTAAGCTCTACAATACCAAGATTTGTATTTAGATAGGCTGATTGATTTAAAATAACGCCGTTTAAAACGATAAGTTTTTTTTCATTTAATTTATCTAAAAGATGCAATTTAGTCCATCTTTTATTCTTAACATAAACATCTAGGCCTGCACCATTGGCAGAGAGACAACCTATTATAAAATTGTTTTTTTTATAAAATATTTTACCTTCAAGTTTGTTATCCAAAATACTAATGACAGCATGTTTTTTATAGTCATAATCCAGAAGAAGAGAGTCTGCTGTCATTAGCAGTTTATTGGAATTTGTATCAAGCTCAATAATCTGATAGTTAGATCTAAGTAGGTTTCCATTAAATTTTATTTGTTTTGATTGGAAAGCTTTTTGATTTTTATGTAAAATGGTTAAATATTCAAAAGTAGTGGAATATAAATTTCCATCTTGATCAGAAAATAATTTGCTTTGGATCCATTCATCTATTAAACCACTTCCATTTTCACCTGCTTTATATTGGGTTGTTTTGTTGTTGGCCACATGATTCCAACCGCCTTGTGTTGACACCCAATAATTAGAATTGTCGTAAAAGTATCCTAAAGACGCATAATGTGAGTTAATCAAAGATTTGCTATCTCTTTGAGCGAAAAAAGGATTAACAAAGAAAAATATTAGGAAAATATAATTATGGTTCATCCATCTGTTGTCTCACCGTCGTGCCACATTGGCGGACATGGGCTTCCTACCTCGATAATTGGCAGATGGGTTCCATCTTCTTCACGTAAAATTAAATTTGTATTTGATCTGAAATTTCCTTCCAACTTAAAAGTAAACCAATCGCAATTATTTATTTTATCAGAATAAAAAATAGAAGATTTATAATTAACGTAAGCTGGAGAAAAAACTATTTCATCAAGGCTAAACTCTTTTATTATTTTTAATTGGGCAATCGAAAATAATGATTTATGGAAACAATTGGTATCATTTTCAGGTTTGAAAGTTTTAACATCTAACTTTAATATTGGAGGTGTAGGACTTATGATATTAATGTCAAAAATAGATTTATCACTCATATCGATAAAATTAAAATCCAAATAAACATTATCGTATGAATGTAAGCTGATATCACCTGAACCTGCATAATAATTTGTTTCAAGCCTCTTAAATAATAAATAAGGTCTATGTTTTCCTTCTGATATTGTATTGAACTGTACAGAAACTACAATGCCTACTCTGTGTTTTTCCATTTTATTCCATGGTCCTAACAGATATTTAAAAAGAGAGTTTTTGGCGTATTTGAATCCTATTTTACAAGCTTCTAGGTTGTCTCTAAATTCGTCAATGGTTAAATTTGTTGTCACTTTATTAATTTACAGGTGCTAAAAAAATATGGTTTATTTTCCTTCATAACTAAAGGATCGAATTTATAGGCGGAAAAATAAATCTAATTATCCAATTAATTTAACTAAAATTTTGGCTTTTTCCTAAAGGAAAATAAAATAATTGTTTCAAAAATAATTTGCAAGATATTTATATTCAATCACTTATTTGGAATTATTTTTAATTTTATTCCTAAATATTTTCAAATAAATGGTATATCTACTTGTTGGTATTAACTCAAAAGTATAGTGACGATTTAAATGCAGGAGTTTATATCGTATTGATCAACATCGATGGTGAGCTATCGTCGCACAGATTGATAGTTATAGAGTAAAACAAAGGCGTATAGGATTCTCAAGTTTTTTAGGTTCACTTAAAGAAGTGTACAACCCAAAAAATGTTTATAATAGTCAGAGGAGCGTCGGAAACTTCCCTGACTTTTTTATTGCCAAAAATTTAGGTTATTGAATAAAATATCGCTGTTAAATAAACTGTAAATTAAGGTAGGGACTAATCATTTACGCCTAAGCAAAATATTGATATTAATTTAGCATTTTAACTAAACCAAATAGTTTAAATGTACGGCAATAAATTATGTGCCTTAATTTATATAAAGATGAAGATTGAAATAAAAAAAAAAGCTGAGAGTATGGTAATTAGCTACATTTAAGAACACGAGGTAGTTTTTATAGTTAAAATACTACAAAAACTTCTATGATTTGACTACTTATTATGCTTATGACATATATTACTTTTGTGCCATATTATTTAGTTGATAAATAATTAACCACCAATCAACCAACAGTTATTAGCTGATTAAATAGATTTTAGACCCTTATGACAAATTTGTAATTTAGTCTAAAATCAAATATATGTGCTTCAGTAACAAAAATTTTCGTCACATTTCCTTCAGTCAAGGTGTTTTTTCGAAAGAGAATAAGTCAGATAGTATCTCACATATACTTATGTTATTAATACCAAGCTTAAGCATAAAGAAAGGTATATTAAGGAAACTTCAGATTTCTGCAGCATTATTATTATATGTATCTATGATGAGTGCACAAATCTCAGGTGTTGCATTTAGGGATTACAATGGAAATGGGATTAAAGATGGGACAGGAGAACCAGGAGTCGGTGAAGTAGTTGTGAAATTATACATAAATAACACACTTCCTAATAAAGACTTATTAATAGGTTCTGATTTAACAGATAGTAATGGGTTTTATGATTTTTCAAGCCCAACGGCTGGTAGAGGTCCAAATCCTGGTGAAAAGATAAGAGTGGAATTTGAAATTCCAACATCAGCAAATTGTGGTTTTCTGTCGAATCAATTGGACTTTTCAAGTCAAAGTGGACAAGTGTACGGATCTTCTGTACAATTTATAACAGCTCCTCAATCAAATATAAATTTTGCGCTTAATTATTCAGGTGAGTTTGTGCTTAATCCTACACCATCTATTTACGTTCCTTGTTATGTTAATGGTGACCCTCTAGCAGGTGGCACAGCCGGTTCAAGAGACGCTTTTATCGGTGCTGGCTTTACTTGGGAAGGCAGACCGATAAGCAACGGACCGCCTAATGTGGCACCAAATCCCATCCATCTGGCCTCTGCATCTCAGATTGGGTCCACTTATGGTGTAGCATTTAGCCGTCAATCACAAAAAATATTTACTTCTTCGTATCTTAAGCGGCATGTCGGTATGGGTCCATTGGGACCAGGAGGTATATATCAAATAGATCCATCGACGGGAACTGTGACCAATTTTCTAAATTTGCATGATATAAATATTTTTACATCAGATGTGGTCAATCCATATGTAGGGAATACAGTAGTAGGAACAGTAGTACCATTTTCTCCGGTCGTAGGTAGCAATGTACAAAGGGGATTATTGCCAAGTGCTACCCTGCCCAATGTCGATGCACAAGCGTGGGAACAAGTAGGAAAGTTAAGTATCGGAGATCTTGATATATCGGATGATGGACGATTTTTATATTTGGTCAATTTATATGATAGAAAAGTGTATGAAATAGATTTAGTAGATCCTTTTAACCCTCAAGCTCCTACGCTTGCAAATGTAGCAACACGAGTAAAATCTTGGGCGACACCAGATCCTGGGACTACCGCTGCCCAAGGGGAACACAGGCCATTTGGATTGGCTTATTATAGAGGTGAATTATATGTAGGAACTGTATTGTCCGCCCAAAACTTAACAGGTGCTGTGGTAGGGACTGAAGCAGATATGTCTGGTTATCTACACAAGACTACACCTGGGACTGGTACATGGCAGGAAGTATTGAATTTTCCTATGTCATATAGAGTAGAACAGGATTGGTATCCATGGAGCAACAATGCCATTGCAGCCTATGAAATAGGGACACCTATGATATCGGATATAGCTTTCTATAAAAATGGGGAAATACTTATAGGAATAAGAGATAGATGGGCCGACCAAAAGGGTTGGTTTAATTATGGTGTGGATGGAGATTTCGCTGGGTTAGGTTCTATAGGAGAAGTAGGTGTCTCCGCGGGTGATCTCATTAGATATAATCCAGTCATCCAACCAGATGGTAGTTGTTTATATACTTTAATTAGTAGCGGTGCAGGTGAATTTTATAATGACAATTATTATCATGCAGAATCTAGTGCGGGGGCATTGGCTATGCTGCCTGGAGGTGGAGATGTAGTCAGTACTTTTATGGATCCAATTACCGTATATTCTTTTGGATTGGCTTGGTACAATAATGATACAGGAGGTAGAAATAGAACTTATGAAATAGGATATAGCGGAGACGTCTCTACCTTTGGTAAAGCCAACGGACTAGGTGATATAGAATTATCTGGGAGTACGCCTAGTCTAGAAATAGGGAACTACGTTTGGAATGACTTAGATCAAGATGGTATTCAAGATCCAAATGAGCCAGGCTTTCCAAATGTTACATTAGAATTATACAATGCTGCTGGAAATATTTTATTGGGTTCAACAACCACGGACGCATCTGGTCATTATTATTTCAATTCTAATAATGTAGTATTAAATGGTGCATCTGGTTTATTGCCATTTACAAATTATATTATAAGAATTAATTCTGGTGATTTTTCTGGTGGCGCAGGCACTGGTGATTTGAATTTGACAAATCTTACATCCACTAATCAAAGTGGTTCTGGTCAAGTCGATTATAGTGATAGCGATGCTAGTGTTGTACTTGGATTCGCACAAATAAATATTACTACGGGTGCCAATGGACAAAATAACCACACTTTTGATATAGGATTATTCAAAATTTGTCAAATAAATGCGTTGACAATTCAAAGTTTAGAATGTATAGAAGGTGGTGCAGCAAACTTAGATACAGATAATATTTTAAGGGTAGGAATATTAGCTACTAATAACAATGAAGTTGTTACAACCTACAGTGTTAGTGTAAATGGAACTACAGTAACACCGTCTACTGGTACATATGGCATTGGCCAGTTTTTTGAATTAGGTAAGGGTTCAGGAGGTACAGGAGCTACATATATCATTGTAATTACAGATGTGGTAAACGGTGCATCATGTGCAAGATCAGTTCCCGTGACATCTCCAATGACATGTACACCAGCTATTGAAGAGTGCGAAACGCCAAAATGTGGATCTAGTAATATCCAAGTTAACGGAAATTGATATTGTTATCAGAAACACATTGAACATGAAATTCTTAATGATTTTTTTTAGAATAAAGAATGATGATATCAAGATGTTATCAACAAAAACCGCGATTAAAGAGTAACGCTTTCATATTAGAGGGGCCTTCGTATTCATACGGAGACCCTTTTTTGTTTTACCCTATTTGATATAGCTTTTAAACTAAATATAATATCAATATCTCATAACAGTTAGACGCTTTTTAATGGCAATATTTAAATTGTGTTTATATAAAATTTAAAATTATTTAGATAAAATACTACACAAGATTACTCATCCTTTCTACAGTTTATAATGCTGATATATATTACTTTTGTATCATGTATTAATTGTTGATTTATAAGTTTTATATCTTCAATATTAATGTTAGTTTTTGATGTATATAAAAGAAGTTTTAAGTCTGAATTTAATGAAAATGTGTTGATCAAATCCTGACTTTAAAAAACTGAATAAGATAAATTAAGAAGTTTAAAAGTAGGTTGCTACTTAAAAACTTTAAAGAAACGCACAACCAATGCTTTCACAATGAAAGGGCCCGTTTTTAACGTGGCCCTTTCTATTTTAAAAAAGTTTTATATTGAATATTATGTAAGATGAAAATAGCTAATCTGAATTTCTATATCTTTTAATGACCATCTATTTAAAAAGATTACAGCTAAGATTTAAAAAATATGATATCCGCTCACTTTGTATAAATATCAAATACGAAAAACACTGGTAATCCCCAAAAAAAATATTTGAAAAAAAAAAAAGCTATGATCATAAAGATCAAACTAGTAGTATTATTTTAGTTAATGTGCATTTTATATCTATATTGATGTAGTATAACTTCTACTTTATAACCAAAATTGGTAGTAATTTATATTGATAAAAAGTACAATATGTATCGGAACATCTTGTGTGTTGGACTTTATTTATTGCCTGCTATAGATGTAAATAAAATGATATTTATTCGATATAAGTATATAAAAATCATTGTATTAAATATATAATTATTGTATATTTTAATTTGTCTAGATTGCTGGTTTCTTACTGTTTACTCAAAGATTAAATTAATAATTCCAAAAGCTTTGCCATCGAAATATACCCAATTTGGGTTACGACTTATATTAAAACAAAATATAATACTTTGGCACGTGTTTTGCACATGTATAAATGAATTTACATTTTTATTTTTACACATAACCACAAACACACACACTTATCATGAGGATTTCTAGTAAGTTAAAAGCGGTATTATTTAATACCCTGGTGCTTGTTTTTGCAAGCTTACATGCAATCGGTCAATCCAATTGCAATTGCAAACCACAAATTGACATCGTTTTCGATGACTGCGTCACTAGAAGCAAGCCCGTTGACATCGGATTTTATGTTTATGATTCACCACTAACCAATCATAGTAATGATTCGTGGGTAAAAGTTTATATAGGCACAGAATTGGTCATGGACAAGGAAGCCAAGTTTTCTGAAAAAGGGTTTTTCAGTGATGTATTTAATGTATCACCTTCTCAGGACACAAAACTTACAGTTGAATTTTATTGTGAAAAAAATAAGTGCCATACAAGCCATACCGAATTACTAAAAACGCTACCTGACTACAGTATAATTTCAAAAGATATAAGTTGTTTTGGAAGCCTTAACGGTGAAGTCCAATTAATGCCAAATTTAGACACAGAAATGTCTCTGGTATGGGAATCAGGTGATAGAAAAAATCTAGTCACAAATATGCATTATGGTACTTATAATGTAACTATTGAAAATGTAAATGGATGTAAAGATTTTAAGCAAATCATCCTTGAAGAACCTAAACCAATAAAGATTAATCCTAAGTCAATAACAGTTAATGATGGTAACAGCCTTATACACTATTTGCAACTAGAAGTCACAGGTGGAACAGGAAATTATTCATACGATTGGGATCATGATGGTACTGGAGATATGGATGACAAATCTTCCGTGAGGTATAATATTGATGAAACACATTCTGTAATGGTCATGGATCAAAATGGATGTTGGGCTCAAGAAGATTTTAGTTTTAATGAAGGAAATATTATTGATTTTTCTAGTAAAGCAGTTACTTTGGTAGCTGACCAATATGTTGGAACCAATTTATTTAAGTATAATCTTAATAAGAGTTTAAATCCTGATTTTGGAGATGTAGACGGTGATGGACTTACAGGAAGTGTTTACAATGTAGCTTTCTACAAAGATGAAAACATGTCCAGCAAGATTAATCCCGCTGATTTAGAAAGTTTCCAAAGCAAACCTGATGAATTTGTGTTTGCACAGATGGTAAATGATAATGCCATTAATGTGCAAGCAATTATGCTGGCACCAGACGCGTTACAGTATTGCCTACAAATCTCAGAAGCTTGTGATAATGATGCGCTGGTAGAGTTGATACCTGTGACGTGTGCTCAAGCATCTATTCCATTAGGAACTGGTGGTACTTATACCGCTTTTAAACTAGATGGAACACCAGAAAATCATAGAATCATTGGTCCAAACAACTTAGGAAAATACTTTTTTGACCCTACAGCTGGTAGTGGTAGTTATGTTATTAATTATCTCTTAAATGGGGTAGAGTATGAAGCTTTATTTGATATTCAAGCCATAAATCCGCAATTTAGACCTTCAAATTTGCCTATATGTGGTAATGATGCAAGTTTTGTGTTAAGAGCAAATCCGAGAGGTGGTACTTTATCAGGCCCTGGCAATATAATTTCATTTTTTGATGTGGGTACGAATAGATTTTTTGTAATCGATACGATTGGTTTAGATATCAATTTACCATATACTTTTTATTACAATTATACGCAAGATAATCAATCAGGATTAACCTGTTCTAAAGAAGCACAGACGACTGTTACTATTCTTAATTTTCCGATGGTCAGTATCAACCAATTTGACTCTCAAGTTTGCGAAAAAGAAGAAATTAGATTGTTGTCTACAGCTTCATCTACAGATGGAAATCCAAATTTGACCTATACTTGGAGTTTAATACGTCCAGGTCGTCCTGATTCGCTATTGGGCGATATGTCTTCTGTCATTATACCAGAAGCGAGCAGTTCTGGAGCTTATGTGGTAGAAGTGACCCAGTCTAATGGCTGTTCTAATAGAGATACGGGAATTATTGAAGTCCTGTCATTACCTAGAGTAACTTCAGAAGTATTGACAGATGCAAATTGTTTTGGTGTGAGTAGTGCAGTGGTAGATGTCTCTGTGCAAGGTGTATTGGATTACACTGGTTATAGGTTTGATTGGTTAGGTAAAGCAACAGGTGAAATTCGTTCTGGACGTTTACAATCAAATCTTCCTGCTGATACTTTTTTAATATTAGTGACCACGCCACCTTTAAATATCAGTGGATTGATGTGTTCAATCACAGATACAGTTGTTATAAAATCACATCCACCTATAGGTATTGTGTGTAGTCCAAAGGATACGACGATAGCTTGTTTCGGTAGTATGAATATCAACAGAACTATTTCAGTTAGCCCACTTGCTGTTGGACCATTTGGCTATAGCTTAAATAGTTTATCAGGTCCATTCCACGCATCAAATACTTTTACAGGCTTGGGTGTTGGTAATGATCCAGCCATTTTATCACGAGATTTTGAAGTGTATGTAAGAGATGGGAATGGCTGTATAGATAGTTGCTCATTTACAATCATTCAACCACAACAACTGACGTGTTCAATTCAAAAAACGGATTTGACATGTTTCCAAAATGGAAGCGGTATAGCAACAGCAAACGTAGTAGGAGGTACATTGCCTTATAGATATGCGTGGAGCAATGGGGCAACTAATGGACCAACTTCTAATACATCTTCTACCATAACTGGTCTATCAGCAGGAGTTTACTCACTGACGGTCACTGATGCTAACAACTGTATCACCATGTGCTCGATCACCATTAATCAACCTACAGCTATCTCTCCTAATCTAAATCCAGCAAATGTCTGTTTAGATTTTGATACGCAAGTCTCTGCAGCGCCTACAGGTGGGACAGGTACTTTTAATTATAATTGGACACTGACAAATGCAGGCTCTACTATGGCTACCAATATTAATTTATTTGGTACGACCAATGATGCTGTCCAAGATTTTTCTACTTGGTGTTTAAAGCCTGGTATCGTGACACTAGGGGTAGAAATAAGAGATCAAAATAATTGTCTCTCTACGGCTACTACTACAATAGATATGAAATCATGTTTTGACCTTGCCATCAGAAAGCGAGTGGCTTTACCGAATAAACAATATTACCCTGGAGATACTGTTACCTTTAACATTGAAGTTTTTAATCAAGGAAGTATAAATGCCACAAACGTAAGGATTTCCGACATTCTTGATGTTAATATGCAGTATAATGTGGGTCAAAATACGGCTGCACTTACGGGTAATGACAATAATTGGACAGCTGGCATCAATGATTCTTTACATACAGTCATAAATAGGATTAATGCTGGTCAAAAGGCTAATTTAAAAGTTATACTTTCTATAAAACCGAATACAGAAAGTATGTTTATGGTCAATACGGTCCTTATTTCATCTAAGCAAAGTGAAGTTCCTTTCGGAGCGTCTTTCAGAACTAAGGATAATCCAATAGATGAAGATGAAATTCTTCCTCCACTCAATAATCCACCTGCTAAATTACCTGAAAAGGATGACGAGATATGTGATAGTATGAATGCGTCTTTATTCCCAAATGAATGTTCGCTCGGCGACGATATGGATGATGAAGATGGCGAAGACTTTGCAGTAGTCAGTATTTGTCAGTTAAATGGAAGTAGCATCGCTAGATCTGAATGCGTTCCTCCATCAATGAGAGTGCAAGGCAAACAAATAAACACCCCTGAATTTAAAAACGAAATGGATCCAACTGGCAATGGTGATGGGATCATAAATAATGGTGATAACGGAAACCTGGTAGCATCATTTCATAACACCTACTTGGATGCCATGAAAGGCACAAATCCTATCACTGGAAAAATCATTTTCCATAATGGAAATGGTGCTGTCAATTCGTCCAATGGAGTTGTTACACCACAAGGAGATTTAAATGTTTATACCAATCAATTAGTTCGTATTTTTGGACAATTAGTGGCAACAGATGGTTGTATAGGCGTATCTGTGGTAGAGTTAGACTTTACTCCACAACCTACGCTCATAGCTTCACCTGATAATGTCATAGCTATTTTAGATCAAGAAGATGTTTGTTTTAATGTAGCTATCGATAATACATTAGGTGTACCTTTAACACTCCAATGGCAGCAAAGCGTCAATAACATATTTGTAGATATTCCAGGAGCGACAGGTTCTGAGTTTTGTTTGGATAAAGTAATCGCAGACGATGATCGCAGACAGTTTAGAGTCATCTCTTTTGATTCAACTGATGTTGCTAGGACTTGTGCCACGCTATCTGCATCTGCAATTATTGAATTAGAAGGAGATCCTATTTTAGCGTGTAACGATTTAGTAAATATTTCCTTAGACCATACTTGCGAAGCATTTATCACACCTGATATGGTGCTAGAAGATGTCAGATTTGAATCTAGGATAAGCCTTAGAATTGTAGATAGCCAAAATAGGGTAGTGCCCAATCCAATAACGTCTGCATACATAGGACAAGTTTTAACTGTATATGCCTTTGATATTGTTAACGGAAACTCTTGTTGGTCTACGATAAAAATAGAAGATAAGTTGCCACCAGTCATCACTTGCCCAAATGATTATACGGTGAGTTGTATGAATAATAATTTTGTAGTACCTACGCCATTTTTTGTTGATGCATGTGATCCGACGGCTACGATCCAATTGATTAGTGATGTACTGACAGAATTAGAATGTGGTAGACTAGATAGCATCATTGCAGTTAGAGAATTGAGATATGTAGCAAAGGATAAATATGGAAATACTTCTGCTCCTTGTACCTTCAAAGTTTATTATAAATCGGTCAATATCAATCGTGTAGTTTGGCCAGCTAATGTAGAATTAACTTGTAGGGTTGCGCCTACTTATCCAGTATGGGATTTTAATAGAAATGGTAAACCCGATCCTTCAGAAACAGGAATACCCCAAATCAGTGGTCTAGATTTAGCTTTTGCAAGCTCCGTTGATTTGATTTCTAATAATTATTGTAGAATAAACGTCACATATCATGATTCCACATTGCCTTTATGTGGAAATACATATAAAGTTATAAGAGATTGGTCTATGGTTGACTGGTGCAATGGTATCATATTAAAGCACACACAACTGATCGCTGTAAAAGATACAGAAGGTCCTGTAGTAACTTGCCCTATTGATCAAAAATTTGAAATTTTCACACAAGATCATAGCTGTACAGCAGACTTTACTGTACCTGCTCCGATAGTTATCAGTGACTGTAATACCACTACTTGGACTGTTGCATATTTATTGGCTGATGCAAATGGATCAGCACCAGTAAACGGACAATATATCACAGATAATGTAGTCAAAAATGGTAGCAATTATATCATTACTGGATTGCCTTTAGGTCGTACTTGGTTGCGATACACAGTGACGGACGAATGTGATAATTTTACTTATTGTTTTACTGAAGTAACGGTTCTTGATAAAATCAAACCAACACCTATTTGTGATGAAGTCACTGTGGTAACACTTTCTATAAATGGCAAAGCTTTAATATATGCAGAGACATTTGATGATGGTAGTCACGATAATTGTTCTGCAGTTACATTTTCTGTCAGAAGATTGACGAGTGGTTGTAATTCTAATGGTTCTACAGATGAAAATTCTAACCCATTTGGAACCTTTGTTGAGTTTTGTTGTAGCGATGTAGGCGTTGATGTTATGGTAGAACTTAAAGTAAAAGATCTTTCAGGCAATGAGAATTCTTGTATGGTCATTACCAATGTACAAGATAAAGTACCACCTGTGATTACTTGTCCATCCAATGTTACCATCACTTGCGGTGCTGATACCTCTGTCAATGTGCTTGGCAAACCTATCTTTTCTGCGAGTCCTATTAATGTACCTTATTTTAGTGATAACTGCGCTGATGTGACATTGTCTTGGAAAAATAGTGGAACCATTAGCGAATGTGGTCAAGGAATCATCACAAGGACGTTTACTGCAACTGACAAAGCTGGTAATAAGGCAGAATGTACACAAAGAATAACAGTTAGAAATAATACGCCATATAACGGACCAGTCCTATACGTAGCACCTTCGCCATATGCAAATGGGGTGACATGGAAAAACCTAGAACCAAGGTCGATGACAGGATGTATGAATGCTGATATTAACCCATCGAATACAGGCGAACCAGAATTGGGTAATAACGCATGTAGTGCCGTAGCAAAAACTTTTGAAGATCAGATAATACCATTTGTAGATGGTGTATGCTTTAAGATTTTAAGAAAATGGACGGTGATAGATTGGTGCAAGTTTGCTCCGAATACAGATGTAAATGGAGCATTATATCCATCATCACCAGTGTTAGGTGTTAATATGTGGACATTTACGCAGACCATTGCTGTTTCCGAAAATGATGCTCCTATATTACAAAACTGTTCTAAAGGAGATACAGAAACATTTGCGGATAATTGTTCTGCACAGGTTACATTGACCAATTCAGCGAGTGATTGTACACCTAGTGACAAATTGAGATGGACGTACACTATTGATGTAGCAAATGACGGCATCGGTCCTTTTATCACTGGCAATACAAGTAATGCTTCAGGTAGTTTTCCGGTAGGCACGCACAAAATTATATGGACAGTAGAAGATATGTGTGGCAATCAGTCTACCTGTAATTATGTTTTCAGAGTGATCGATAGGAAAAAACCTACACCATATTGTATCTCTGAAATCACCACCGTAATCATGCCGACACTTGGTCAGGTAGAGTTATGGGCAAAAGACTATGACAAAGGTTCTTTTGACAATTGTCCACTTGCGGGTTGTGGTTTGAAATTTACATTTGACGGATTTAAACCACCCGTTACAATCAATGAAGTTTTGTTTGACAAAGACGGAATTATTGTAGCTGCTTGGCCGACCACAAATGCAACTTTGTTAGAAGCTTATGCAAATGGGGATTACCAGAGATGGGTGCCAGCTACATGTTCATCTGCCAAACTCTTTACTTGTGATGATTTGGGATCTAATGAAGAGAAAATGAGTGTTTGGGATGCGAGTGGCAATACGGATTTCTGTTCGGTAACACTATTCGTTCAGGCAAATGGTACATCTTGTGTAGGCTCTAGAATAGCTGGAAATATAGGTACTGAAAATAATAGAATGGTATCGGATGTCATTGTCATTTTGAAAAATATGGTTAGTCAAGAATTTATTGCAACCAAAACAGATGTTAATGGATATTTTGAATTTGAAGCTGTGACACCAGGTACTTCGTATACAGTCATACCTGATAAAGATATTGACCATACGAATGGGATCTCTACGCTAGATGTCGTCATGATACAAAGACATATCTTAGGCATCAATGAGTTAGATTCACCATATAAATTTAAAGCGGCAGATATCAATAATGACCAAAAGATAACAGCAGCAGACCTTGTAGAATTGAGAAAGTTGATTTTAGGTGTTTATGCTAAATTCCCTAAGAATACATCATGGAGATTTGTAGATAAATCGATAGATATAAATGACTTTGCGAATGTTTATGCAGCAAATGAATATGTCAGACTTGATACTATACATCAATCCTATATGCAGAATAATTTTGTAGCTGTCAAAATAGGTGATGTCAATGGTTCTGCCACGACCAATGCCAAAAGTAATGACACAGAAAATAGAAAGGCAGAAAAACTTTCTTTAGTTACAATTGATCAATCGTATCAAAAAGGGGAAACCGTAAAAGTACCGATCACTGCGGACAACTTTAAAGAGATGTTCGGAGCACAGTGGACCTTCAATTTTGATGCTTCTAAGTTGAGTTATAATACGATAGAAGCCGGTGCAATGAAAGTCGGTGCTGATAATATGAATGTTAAAGATGGTCACATTGCATTCAGTTGGAATACTTTTGACGCGACAACTTTTAGTGACAATGACGTTCTCTTTACACTTGAATTTGAAGCAAATGCAAATAGTAGTATTGTGAATAGTATTACATTATCATCAGATATTACGAGATCAGAAGCATATACGCACAATCTTGAAGCAATGAATATTGAACTCATCATTAGAGAACGTAATACTAGTGAATTTGCATTAGGTCAAAACAATCCAAATCCTTTTGCTTCGTCGACAACTATTTATTTTAGTTTGCCAGAAGATGGAGATGCAACTTTGACGATTTTCGACATCACAGGTAAGACTCTGAAAACCATAAGTGGCTCATTTGTCAAAGGCAAAAATGAAGTTGTCTTGTCAGCTGATGAGTTTGATGCACAAGCTGTAATGTTCTACGAGTTAGAAAGCAATGGCCAAAAGGCAACCAAAAAAATGATCTATTTACATAAATAGGAAGTAGCAACAGTTTTCCCAATGATTGTTTAATTAAGCAATCATTAGATCCGATAATGGCTTTAGATTTACATAGTAAGTCTAGAGCCATTTCACTTTTAGGTGGGCATTCTGCCTACAATATCTTAATTCCTTTCGACCATTATGCTGAGAGCAAGGAAAACTGATGAGCGAAAGATTTAGTGTCATCTGAGTGATGTTCGTCGTAGCTTCCCCGCTACGATGCATTATCAGAAGGCATCTTGCCTGAATTAATCTCCAATAAGCTAAGCGTCTTCGCTAAGCTTGGGTTAGTACAAACGTCCCGTTTATTTTCAAATAAATTATACTTTTGATATTTTTCTGAAGCTAGAAGCTTCAGCCACATTAAGCTGAGAGCAGCGAAGACTGATGAGCGAAAGTGGCTAGAGATTATTTAAGGCACAAGTTACAAACTTACGCCAGCAGGGGGGTATTTATTTGATCTTCTGTTTTACAAAAAAAGAGGCATTGATTCCGAAATCAATACCTCTTATTGGTACACAAATTGAGTCCTAAAAATTACGAGAAAAACAAAGGTAGTGATCAATGCTGTATCCATTTTAAAAATGTCCTTTGGTGTTCAATATTGTATCTAAATGATAAATATTTATATCTATCAGGCAAAAAATAAATATTTTACTAACTTGTTTAGCTTATTTCGAATTTTAAGAAGTTGGATTTTTCCTTATTTATTTGAGTTGTTGTATTTATTTATTAATAGTTTATTGTTGAGTCTATTCCGAACGGGATTTTGACAGGAAAATAAGGAGTTTAGCAGTTTTTAATAAATTGATAATTAAGTATATATACTTTTAGTTATACCGTTAATTATCAAAATTAGAATGTTTTCACAATAGACTCATTGCTCTATTAAAGAGATACTATCTTAAAAGATAACTTCTCATTAATAGAGCATTCATATTTAAATTTAGTGGTTAAGATGCATTTATGTTTGTATTTGAAAGTAGCATAATACATGTTTCAAAGCAACTCGGGTTGGAATTTCTCTACATATTCCTTGAGTTTTATTACGTTAGGCACATTTAGTTTGTTTAATATTCTAAATTTATAGGTTCCAATAGTTGAAGTATGTATTCCAAGGGAAGATGCGATATCCTTTGATCTTTCTCCTTTCAGCAGGAATTTTAAAATTTGTATTTCTCTTTCAGTCAATGTATGTCTTTGATTTTTTACAGAAAGAAATTCTTCTGCCAGTATTTCTGATATAAATTGCGGAATGTATCGACCACCTTTCATAATGGTAGAAATTGCGTTTGTAATTTCACCTGTGTCGGATGTTACGTTGATATATCCTTTAATTCCCATTCTATATAGAATTTTAATTTGATGAGGGTTTGTATACTCTGAAAAAATTAGAATTTTTGATGAATTTTGTTTTATGGCATTTTTTATAGTATTCCATTCACCCAAATTTGAAGGGTCATAGTCAAGAATCATTAGATCATAATTTCTAGCATACATTAAATCTTTGAATTCTGCGCAATTGCGAGCTGAGCTAAGAGATATTTTGTTTGTCATATAGGACAACAGCTGTTTTACCCCATAATGGACTATCATATTGTTATTTAATATCAAAATGTTTAATTCCTGATTTGTTTTTAACGCTTCCATGTTATTGTTGTATTTTAAAATTATTTTATATATTTATTATTTTGAGTTCATTTATCTTAGTTAACCATACTGACTTTCTAAATATTACCGATTTCCTTAAATTGGTAATATTATTGTACATCTATTTCGATGGAATCTTATTTTCCGAGTACTTATTTTATTTAAACTTTACTAACGATACATTTAAATCAGGATTACTTAAATTAAATTTTCTTTTCCATATTAATAAAGAAACATCCACATCATTAATTTATAAAAGAATATTAATATTTTTATATAAATCCAAGTGTTTATTACATTAAACATTGGTATACATCCTTATATATATTGCAAAATTACAATCTTTATAATTTCCAATTTGACAAATGGGTATATTGAGTATGGTGTGCTACTTAAAATTCTTAATGAAGTGTTTATTAAGAGTAATTCATTTATAATTCTATAGATTTAGATTTATAGTACCTGATACGCGATTTACTAATGATTTTGTGGTCTTTTATTTAACCTTCAGGTAAATAAAACACTAATCTAGCAAACAACTTGAAGGGGAAATTGAACGATTTAATTGTCGTGACCCTACTTTAGCATCAATTTTATGATTGAGTATTTAACTAAATTTATTTTTTTCAATAAATTCTTTGTAATACCAGAGTTTTTATCGTCTTGGCAAAGTCAAAATAAATTTAGTCCCGTTATGATTACTTTCGACTTTTAGCTCACTTTTTAGAGCATGTACAAATTCTAATATAAAAACGGTACCTAATCCAATTCTTGTTTTACCATTTGAATAATCAAATATAGTTTTCTTCAGATTAAAGTTTTCAGCAATGTCATCGGGAAGACCAACGCCATTATCTTCGATAGTAATGACCAATCCTTTAAAAGTTATTTCAGCGTGAAACGTAATGGTATCACATTGACTATGTTTTAAAGCATTGTCCACTATGTTTCTTATGACACATTGGAATGATTGGCGATCTATTTGATGAACTAGGTCGTCAGGGCAGTTGTTCACTATAGTGACATTATTTTTGATTTTATTTGTAAATAAATGTGAGATAGATCTATTGATTTCATCTTTGATATATATGAATGGATAAATTTTTTTCTGGTTTAAATATAATTTTTTTTCTTTATACAAATCTAAAAGATTCATAAGAAGCAGGTTGGCACCTTGTGTTTTAATTCTCAATTGGTGTAAGTAGTTTTTTTGATCAGTGTTTAGTTTATCTTGTAAATCGGTTTCAATGTGATCAATAATAATGTCCATATCAATTATAGGTGAACTGAGATCATGTCCAATTAATGAATAGATAAAGTCCTTTTTTCTAATTTCTTGCTCTAACAGTTTTTGCCTTTCGCGTCTTAAATAAATGTAATAAAATAAAAAGCCTAAAAGGGAGACCGAAGTTAACAAGATAAAATTCAGGCTTGATTGTTTTTTTTCATTTTCAATAATGATTGTAGTATTTTTTTCATTTTTATAATACGCTGCCATGTCTTTCATGTACAATTCATGCCTGCGTGCGTTAAATATATCTGAAAAAAAGAAATAAGCACGATCAGCATAAAATTCATTATTCGTTACATCGCCTAATTTTAAATAATTTTGGGAATAAGTTTTAAATAAAAAGGCGATTGCTTCATAGTTGATGATAAGTCTTGTGTTACATCTATCTCTTCTGTGATATTCCCTAGACAAATCCAAGTAGTGTAAACTTTCTTTATATTTTCCATTTTGAAATTTCATGGATGCAATTCTGAATGCTGCCATTTGTTGATCCAAAGAAGGATATTTTTTTATTATGTCATACGCTTGTAAATGCCATATTTCAGATTGATTATAAAGGATACTTTTCGAGTGCACTATGCCTATGGCATTTAACATTAGAAATTTATAGTAGTCATACTTACTATTTATCAATTTTGTAATTGCTAATCCTTTTTCAATTTCATTTTTATAATTGGTTACATTTTTGTAACCGCAAATATACTCATCATAAATAATGATATTCCGTAAATGAATGATCTGATCCCAAGGATCTTTAGCTTCTGATCCTATTGCTAGTACCTCTCCATATAATGTATAATATCGCGTTAAGTCTCCAAAATGTAATAAAGTGGTATTTAAACTCAGCCTAAATAGGTGATGAACCGTATGTAATATGCCTGATGTATCTTTTTGAGATTCAAAATACTTCAAAGCTTTTAAATATTCATTTTCAGCATTTAATGGGTCACCTAATCCTAATCTTTTACCTTCGAAATAATGAAACATAGCCATACCAAACTCTGAGTTTGTAATTAGACTTAACGTTTTTATTTGACCTAATGATGAACTGAAATTCCAATCATACATACTTCTCGTCATTTCCCATCTAATCAAGGTATCTAGAAGGTTGTTGTATCCGTTATCGTCGTGCGAAGTAGGCATGAATGAAGGTGTATTATAAATAGGGTTTATAATAGTTTCTTTAAATGTCAATGCACCAAATAAAATAGGTAGACAAAGTAAAATGCAAAAGAAAGTTAGTAAGAATTTTTTCTTTTTCATATGATCAATAAATTATAAGGTATAAATTAAGTGTAAAATATAATAAAAGGATGGAATCTACGAATAAAGACACTATTTTTATTTAAAAAATAATCGGCATATAATTACACTTAAAATTCCACAAAGATAAAGATTGTTGTAATACTTTTGCTACTATTCTAAGTTTTAATATAAGGTTCAGATTTCTTTGGTTATAGGGAGATACTTGTTAAAGAATAGGTTTAAGGGACTAGGTGTTAGGTTACCGTCGTGGAATAGTTAAAACAAATTTTGTTCCATTCTGATCAGAATCAACTTTTAGCTCACTTTTTAAGGCATTCACAAATTCTAATATAAAAACGGTACCTAAGCCAATTCTTGTTTCATTATTAGAAGATTCAAAAATTGATTTATTTTGGTTAAAGTTTTCAGATATGTCAGCAGGTAACCCGATGCCATTATCTTTGATGGTAATGACCAAACCGTTATATGTTATTTCAGCGTGAAAGGTGATGGTGTCACATTGACTATGTTTTATAGCATTGTCCACTATATTTCTTATGACACATTGAAATGATTGGCGATCTATTTGATGAACTAGGTCTTCAGGGCAATAGTTTACTATTGTGACATTATTTTTGATTTTATTTGTAAATAAATGCGAGATAGATTTATTGATTTCATCTTTGATATAAATGAAAGGATGAATTTTTTTCTGGTTTAAATATAATTTTTTTTCTTTATACAAATCTAAAAGATTCATAAGAAGCAGGTTGGCCCCTTGTGTTTTAATTCTTAATTGGTGTAAATAGTTTTTTTGATCAGTGTTTAGTTTATCTTTTAAATCGGTTTCAATGTGATCAATAATAATGTCCATATCAATTATGGGAGAACTGAGATCGTGTCCAATCAATGAATAGATAAAGTCCTTTTTTCTAATTTCTTGTTCTAACTGTTTTTGCCTTTCGCGTCTTAGATAAATGTAATAAAATAAAAAGCCTAGAAGGAAAGCTGATGCTAGAAGGATTATACTAAGCCTACTTCGTTTATTTTCGATTTCTCTTATAGTCTTGACATTTTGCTCATTTTTATACAAGGCTGCCATATCTTTCATATACAGCTTGTGCCTGTTTTTTGTAAATAAATTTGTAAAAAAGAAGAACGACTTTTCAAGGTATAACTCTTCATTTGTTTCATCACCTAATTTAGCATAGTTTTGAGTATAAAGCTTAAACATAAATGCTGAAGCTTCTAAGTTTTTTACGTTTAATATATTTTTCCTTTCTCTATTGGCATGTGATTTAGTTAAATCTAAATAAAATAAACTTTCATTATACTTCCCATTTTCAAATTTCATAGCAGCTATCCTATATGCTGCCATATCAAGTTCCATCGAAGGATATTTTTTAATGACTTCATATGCCTTTAAATGCCATATTTCTGACTTTTCATATTGAAGACTTTTAGAGTGTATGATTCCAATAGTGTTTAACATTAAAAATTTAAAGTAATCATATCTTGAATCTAGAGAGCTAATAGTTTCCAATCCTTTTTCTATTTCTTCCTTATAGTAGTCAACATGCTTTACACCACAAATGTATTCATCATAGAGAATGGCATTTCTCAAATGAATTACTTTGTCAAAAGGACTAGTAGCCTTAGATCCTATAGTGAGAACATGATGATATAACTCATAGTAGCGTCCTAAATCGCCAAAATCAAGCATAGTAGTGTTCAAACTCAACCTAAACAAATGCATAGATGTTTTTAGGATTCCTGAAGTATCTTTTTGAGCTTCAAAATAATTCAATGCTTTTAAAAAATCATTTTCTGCATTTATAGGATCTCCCAAGCCACGTCTTATCCCTTCAAAATAATGATACATGGCCATACCAAACTCTGAGTTTGTAATTAGACTTAACGTTTTTATTTGACCTAACGAAGAACCAAATTTCCAGTCATACATACTTCGTGTCATCTCCCATCTTATCAAGTTATGCATAAGATCCGAGTATCCTTTTTGATCAAATGTTCTAGGAGTTAGTGAAGGTACATTATGTAATGGATCAATTATTGCGTTTTTAAATGAACTTTCTCCATAAATAAATAATAAAAACTGCAGGACAATAAAACATGTCAAAAAAAAACGATTTGGTCTCATAATTAGTCTTGTTATTAATTTGATTTGAAAATAACTAAGGACTTAACAAAATGAATAGCTTTAACTATAATTTTACAAAGATAACCAAAATGTTATGATTTCAATAATTTTGGCGTACAAAGTAGTCTATTTTGTTTCTTTTTTTTTAGTCGACGGAATAGCTAATCTCTTAAAATCATATATATAATGACCTAAGTTTAAAATATAATTTGCCTGATAAGTAGTGGAAATATGACAATAAGTCCAAAACTATACTTATTAAAGCCATAGATTATAAAAAAAAAAATATTTACTCAATTAAGACTACTTTTGTGTTGTTATTACAAATTGATAAACAAATTATTACTTTTAACTAGATATTTGTGACAAGGATTTTCGATGTTTAATTATAAAATACATTCTAATGGATCTTTTTAATATAGAAATTTTACTAATAGATGATGAATTATTACATACAGATATTTTGAAACGAAAACTTATAAATATAGGTTATAAAAATATAGTAGTCATCAATTCGTATTCAAAATCTGTTGATTATCTTAATGAAATTACGCCGGATATTATACTTCTTGATTACTACCTTGACAAAAATAATACAGGTATTGATTTAATAAAAGAAACACTGCTAAATAAAGATATACCAATTATATTTATTAGTTCCTTTTATGGAGATGAAATCTTCAAGGAGATTGTAGGATATGCTCCCACAGATTTTGTTCCAAAAAATGTATCAGAATTTGATTTAAATAAAACAATCAATTTTTCTATGGCAAAAAAAAGGGCTGCCAGTCAAAATAATAAATTGAGAGATTATATCTTTGTTAAATATGGTAAAGAGATTAGAAAATTAGCAGTTGTTGATGTTGAGTATATTGTTGTAGATGGAAAGTATTTAGTTTTACATATTGAGCAAAAAAAATATTTGATTCGTTCTACTTTAAATGATTTTTTCAAGAAGCTTCCAGATAGTTTTATAAAAGTGCATCAAGCTTACATTATTAATCTTAGATTTTTAGAAGCTATACAGTTAGATGAAGGAATTCTTAAAATTGGCAAAATATCTGTTCCATTCAGTAGGAATTATAAAAAAGTTTTAATGAATGCCTATTATATGCCTTAATTGTAATAGGTTGTCGTTCAGTTGTTGCTTAGATTTAAGAATTATCATTTATGAATTCTGCCATAGGTGAAATTTTATTTATTTAAATAGCTTTAAAATTCTTGCTTGGATTCGTGAAATGTGGTTTGACAATAATAATTGGTTTAGATAGCCCAATGGTTAAAACATTGCTATTTTTTGTTGTTTCATTTTCTTAGTATTCGTGAATAACTTTTGATTTTATAATAAAGTATTATAAAGTCGAATGGATAGATTAAATCTGTCAAACCTAAATTAATTTAATCGTGTTTAACTCAAATATAAGATCTACTTTTTTGACTCACCATCGAAAATAGGCTCTGACTTTTAACTTTGGAATAAAATAAAAACTATCAATTACCGATTAAAAGTGTTTCAGACTTCTAATTGTTTAGGTTGTGACTCTGTTAATAAAATATTTTTGATTTTGATAAAATCAATTCAAAAAATGATTATTGTAAAAAAGAATAAGTTTTGGTGAAATTTTTTAACGCCATATTGGGTGTATAAATGTCCTTATTTGACATTTTATATACCTTAAGATGCAATAAATTATATTATACAAATAGCTATATAATTTTAATGCTTAATACTACCTGATTTTGACCTAAAGATCATGGGAATAAACTTCATAAAACATTTATAAAACACTTGTTAATCAATAGCTAACACATTGATAATATTGGTTATATTTTTGTCTTTTGATTTATCACAAATACCATATGAGACTATTGTTTTGGTCATTATGGTGGATGTGATTTTTAAATGTGTCAAGATCTTTGAGAGAATGAGTTAATTGAGTCTGGTGTTTCAAATATTTTTAATTAATCTCATTCGACCAAAGATAAACTCTCTATTCTTTGCTCTAAAATTATTTTATTATTTATCTCTAAAAATCCTAAAAATGAATTTTTTCCTTTCTAAAAACCGAATGAATTGGATGATCATGCTACTTCTATGTAGTATCCATTTTATATCAACTGCACAAATTTCAATTTCCTTAACTAAACTGAATGCAGAGTTTAAATCTGCTCAGCAATGCTACCAGGTAGAATTGACTAATCAGGGTAAAAAAGACCTTACGCTTGCTGGTCAAAACTACAGATTGTATTATAACAGCGAGACGGCGATGTTGTCTGAGTCATCGATTAAAACGATGTTACCTTCTCAATACACATCTATGAACCTTGTACAACACCATTTTGATGTAGATGCATCAGGGTTCGGTGTGCTACCTTATGATGCGCATCTTGGTTTTATAAATTTAGCTACGGATTTAAATCTGTCTTCATCTGGTGGCGTCGCTATACAAGCTGGCAAAAAAATAGCTGTAGTATCTATGTGTTTTGATGTGGTAGATGGTAAGACACCAGAATTTACTTGGGCACAAGACCAATTGACTCATACCTATGCAACAGCTTTTGTAGAGCTTGCAATGTATGATGACAACAGATTGAAAAAAGCAACTATTGCTGAATATAGGATCTCACAAAATAAAAATACACAAACTCAGGAAGCCAATGTATTTGATCTTAAATATTTTCCTAATCCATTTACAGACAAGTTAAATATTACTTTCAATGAAAGTTTATCATCAGATGCTATATTATCAATAAAAGACATATTCGGCAATGAAATCGCCAAAAATAAAATTGCTAAAGGAAGTATAGATTACATCTTAGAAGGTCAAAACCTTCCTAACGGAGCTTTATTGATAGAGATAAAGACTATTGAAGGTCAGATATCTGTCATGAAGGCTATTAAGATAGAGTAGATTAAAAATTAATGTTTAGGGCATTTGCTCAAGTACTTATATTATGAAATTTAATGTGCCGAATGCCCTAAACATTTTAAGAATATTTAAATCGATCTTATTTCACCCTCATCATATAAATAAAACATTGAAACGCACCATCCACATTTTATTTTTATTAATGATGTCTCAGTCCTGGACTTTGGCAAATTTTGGCGTTTATGGAAGTATTGAAGGCAAGAGTGTAAAACCTTATTTTCTATACCAAAACAATGATCAAGACACTAGCAAAATAAATTCGAGTCAGGTTTTTTTTGGAGGGCCATTATTTAAAAAACATTATGAGCTGCATGGTAGAAAGGCTGTAATAGACGAGCTAAAAAGAAAAACATGGATAGATGAAACAGTTGATAGTTTGATGAATAAAAATGAGGACGATTTTCCGAAGTTAGTGATGAATGAACTAATCCACGAAGATTTTTATAAAGCTAGTTACAGATTATTAGAAAAGGGCGTGATAAATTTTAAAGATGGAGGTTATTTAAAATTAATGAGTACTTCAGCACATTCCATAGCTGCCATCGGAGATATCACCTTGGCAGTAAATGAAATTGGAGAAGTGTTTGTCAATCTGGGCCATATATGTGGTGGAATCATACATTTTGAAACACATGATAAAGGAAAAACTCAAGCAGCTTTAGATTTTCTTAATAGTTTTCGGTCAGATACAGATGATGAGTCATGGCAATCATACATAATAGATAGTAAGAATAAAACGAATAAACAAAAATTTTAAATTTTTTATAGTATGTCAATAAAATACAATTTCAAATACCTTTTCCTTATAAATTTTATCATAGGGATACTATTATTAGGTAATACACTCCAAGGTCAGACTGAAACGATGTCTACGGGTTCGTATATTATAAATATGGGCGTCACGCCTCAGTCGATCAATAATGCGTTACGTCCCTATGGGATGATTTATGACTTGACGAAAAATTATCAGGTCCCGATCCGATGGGTGATCAATCCAAGTAAAGGGAAGGACGGCGTAGATTTTACATTTAATGGCGTATCCTACAGAGGTGGTCCATTCATTATACCAGCTGAGTTTAGGACAGCTGCCGTCAATTCGAGGATTACCTATTGGCAGGGTCAGGGTGTAGTAGGTATTACAACGAATGCACCAGTGACAGTACCGGTGTACGCTGTGATCGGAAGTTCCATCAGATGGACCTTGGATGCGGAGAATGGAGCATTAGCGATACCATATCTAGATGCAGCAAGCATACCTAGTAGTGCCTATGGGTACAAAAATCCCCAGACGCTCAATACATGTGATGATTTATACATCATGCCACATGCAGAGCCACAATCGAGCACGCATAGCAACTTAGTGACATGGAACAATACTTTCCGTGGCTCGATCTGGGTAGGTTGTAAAGCTGGAAGTGAGTTGGAAAATAATGTAGGAAAGTTTTTATCAGTGAATGGTCTAGTTCCAGAAAAGAGTCATGGAGATCTATCTGGAGGTGTGACCTACACACGAGATGCGGATCCAGTGATGCAGTTTTTGGGTACGGGTGCGCATTTACAATCAGCCAACGGAGCGGAGCAAATCTACTATCCTGCAGCATCGGGCTGGCGCCCTACCACAAATGTAGGTATCTATCAGACGAGTCCGGGTGTAGCAACCAATCTTAGGAAGGCCATCATCGCTTACGGCCCTGGCTTCGGCGATTCTAATCGTGGGTGGGTTTGTTTGCATGCAGGTCACTCCTTAACAGGGAAAGGAAAAGGAGGAAGCTCATTTGATGCCAATGCAGTATCCGCAGTTCGTGCTTTTCATAATTTCAGTTTATTAGCCGCTATAAACAGAACGGTATATCCAGTTTTGACAGGCGTACCAGATCAGATTAATGCGGGTGTTGGCACACCGTTTAGTTATACGTTGACACCAGCGGGAGGTACTTTTACGACACAATGGAGTTCAAGTTGTGGAGGTACCTTCTCACCAAATGCCACGTCTGCAAATGTGACCTATACGCCACCAGCAGGTGCAACATCATGTATGATTAGTGTCCGTGTTTCAGATGCCTGCGGAAGGGTATTTTATACATCAAAGATCGTAACGATACAGTGTGTACTGAATGTAACTCGAGCGATAACAAATGTAAGT
This sequence comes from Saprospiraceae bacterium, assembly GCA_035299145.1. Classification (GTDB taxonomy): domain Bacteria; phylum Bacteroidota; class Bacteroidia; order Chitinophagales; family Saprospiraceae; genus OLB9. Next base: position 34,197 of record DATGWZ010000005.1, on the reverse strand, counting down.
TGTAGTGGTGGGAATAATGGCTCTATCGGCATGACGATCACAGGTTCAGCAGGACCTTATAGCTGGAACTGGTCGAGAGTGAGTCCTGTAGGTACGGGCAGTGGAAATGGGACGACGATCAATGGTCTGACAGCAGGTAGCTATAATGTGACGGTAACATCCCCTGCGGGATGTCAATCGACATTTACGAGTTTGATGACACAGCCGAATGCTTTGGTAGCGACCCCAACAGTGACGAATTATCAGTGTTTTGGACAGACTGGTGCTATCAGTCTGAATGTGACGGGTGGGACGACGCCACGAACATATAGCTGGACTGGTCCAGGTGGATTTACGTCTACAAGTCAGAATATAAGCAATCTCACAGCAGGCACATATAATGTTACAGTAACGGATGCCAATAGTTGCACAGGCACAGGGACAGCAACAGTGACCGGCCCATCTGGTGGAGTAACAGTCAATCTTGCAAGTAAGACAAATGTCTTATGTAATGGACAGAGTAATGGCGCCATCAACATCACTGCTACAGGTGGTACACCAGGTTATACTTATAGTTGGACGGGTGGAGTTACGACAGAGGATAGGACGGGTTTAGCAGTGGGTACCTATATAGTTACTGTAACGGATGCCAGCGGGTGTACAGGTACCAGGAGTGAAACGATCACGCAGCCGGCTCCATTGGTGGTGTCTGTGAGCAAGACAGATCCTACGTGTCCCCCAGGAGCAAATGCACCCTTTAATGCGAATGGAACCATCACATTAACAGTGAGTGGCGGAACGACCAATTACAGTTTTTTATGGGGTGGTGGAGTTACGACACAAAATAGGACAGGTCTATCAGCAGGTACGTATAATGTGACTGTGACGGATGCCAATGGGTGTACGGCGACACAGAGTGTGACATTGACCAATATATTACCGATACCTACACCACCTGCGGTGATAAATGATTAAAGTATAAACATCCAGATAAATATAAATCAATTTTCAATGGAAAATAAATTCCAAAATCCATACGTTTTAAAAATTCCTTTCATGAAATCAATCAACTTTTTCCGAATTGTTATCAGTTTTGTAATGTTAACGATTACTTTGACATTTAACAATGAAATTTATTGTCAAACTGTAGAAATTATTGCAGAAGCAGATTCTGAAATTTGGACAAGTTCAGTAAATGGAAATTATGGTGGGTGTAATATTGTCTATATAAATAGAAGTCCACAACAAAGACCATTATTCAGATTTAATTTAAGTAGTTTACCATTAAATGCTGTGATATCTTCTGCTCAACTCAGATTAGTTAAAAATGGAGGAAATAATACATCACATTTAATAAGTCTTCATGCTGTAACCAACGCTTGGAGTGAAGGAGCTGGTGGTTGTGGCGGTGGAGGTGCTTCTGGTAATGTTACTTGGAATAACAGATTGACAAGTACTCCTTGGTCACTTGCAGGTGGTGACTTTACTTCACCTGCAGCTGCTTCAATTAACGTAGTTGGAAACGGTACTTATAATTGGGATATTACCCCACTTGTAGTAGATTGGAAAAATGGTACTACATCTAATAATGGTGTTATTTTGAAATTTACCACTGAAGGTGGTTCTGATCAAGAAAAGAATTTTGCATCAAAAGAAGATGGTACAGCTGCCAATAGACCGCGATTAGTAATTACCTACACCCTACTTACAGCAACCGTTAATAGCACAAATATAACATGCAACGGTGCAAATGATGGAACAATCACAATTTCTGGAGCAAGTGGAGGGATAGCACCTTATACTTATCGTCTGAATTCAGGCGCATGGCAGGGCAGCAATGTTTTTTCTGGTCTTGCAATTGGAACTTATACTGTGGAAATTAGAGATAATAACTTAAACATTGTAAATCTTGGAAATCGAACGCTTACACAACCGACCCTTTTGAATGGAACAGTCGCCAAAACCAACGTTACGTGTTTTGGTTTAAATAATGGAACGATTACGGTAAGTGCTCCGAGTGGAGGCAGTGGTAGTTATCAATACAGACTAAACACAGGTACATGGCAAGCTAGTGGATCCTTTACAGGGCTAGCTCCGGGTACTTATAGTGTGCAAATAAGGGATGCAAACGCAACAACTTGTGAAAGGGTTTTGAGTAGTCAAACGGTTACTCAACCATCTGTATTGGCTGCCACCGTATCCAAGACCAACATCACTTGTGCTGGTTTAGATAACGGCACGATAACCGCAAGTTCACCTACGGGTGGAAGTGGAGCCTACCAATATAGATTAAATTTAGGGGCATGGCAAGCAAGTGGAAGTTTTACTGGTTTGGTATCAGGGTCATATTTAGTACAGATACGAGATGCGAACAATACAAGTTGTACGGTAGATTTAGGTATACAAAACGTTACCCAACCTGCCGCTCTCACTGCCAACGGAATCGTGACCAATGTCACCTGTGGTGGTGGCAATAATGGAAGTATCGTTCAGACAGTAAATGGCGGTACGAGTCCTTATACCTATGCATGGTCAGGAGGTGGTCCAGCCACAAAAGATAGAACAGGCCTGATTCCAGGTGCATATACTGTTACAATCACAGATATTAACTTATGTCTCATAACGAGAACGTATAATATAGTACAGCCGGTTTCATTAACCATCACACCGACAGTTACGCAGCCTACATGTGGAGTAGCGGGTAGTATTTTATTAAGCGTTGGAGGCGGTACAAGTCCTTACACTTATAACTGGGGAGATCTAGTAGGGACCAATGATCCACAAAATAGGTCCAATTTAACAGGAGGGACTTATGCAGTTACGGTTACCGATTTGAATGGATGTAGCGCTACAGGAAGTTACACATTGGTTACTCCGAACTGTGGACCAGGAGAAGTAGTATGTATTACTGGTAATAATGCAGCGGTATATAGTGTAACACCCGATCCATTTGTGACGACATATACTTGGACAGTGAGCAATGGAGGCATTATAGTAAGTGGTCAAGGCAGTCCTAGTATCATAGTCAATTGGACGGGTGCTACTGCGGGAACGGGCCAAATATGTGTAAAAACGATAAATGATTGTGGCGAATCGGCACAGACATGTAAAAATATCATATTAAAATTAGTAGCTGCAAGCGCAAGTTCGAATACAGCTTGTTTGGGCGGGACATTGAATATACAAGCCAATGGTGGAGATAGTTATGCGTGGAGTGGACCAAGTGGTTTTACATCAAGTCTACAAAATCCAATGATCAATAATGTGGCCGCAGGAAACGCAGGAACGTACACTGTTACAGTTACGGACAGTGATGGTTGTAGTGGCACAGCAAGTGTATCCGTGAGTATATCAGCAGGATTTTCATTGGCTGCAACCGCATTTAATTCAGCTTGTGGTCAAAATATAGGTGCCATAGATGTGACGGTGACAGGCGGAGCATCCCCGATCACCTATCTATGGAATAACGGAGCGACGACGCAAGATTTGACAAATTTGCCAGGGGGCAACTTCACAGTCACGGTGATAGATGCTAACTCTTGCGTACAAACTATCTCGGGTTCAGTAGCAGATATAGAGGGACCTACGTTAAGTACGGTATCTACCAATGTGACGTGCAATGGTGGGACGAATGGCGCGGTGACTTTGACAGTGAGTGGTGGTACAGCCCCGATCACGTATCAATGGAGCAATGGAGCAACTACCCAAAATATCAGTGGGTTGGCTGCAGGCGCTTATGGCGTAGTGGCTATAGATAATATAGGATGTGTAGGCTCCAAAATGGGTTTTGTTAATCAACCTAATCCTTATCAAGTGAATATAATTAGGAATAACCCGACATGTTTTGGCTTGAATAACGGAACCATCAGTTTGGCAGTCCAAGGCGGTACGCCGGGATATACCTACACTTGGTCAGATATAGGACTAGGTAGTGCTAGTCGCACTGGTCTAGCTGCGGGTTTTTATAGTATCACAATCAGCGACAGCCAATCTTGTACGACAGTAAGGACGGTAGCTTTGACCCAACCAACCGCAATAACAGGAAATATAGTGGCAGAAAATGTAAAATGTTTTGGCGTTCCAGACGGTATATTAAAACTCACAGTAAACGGAGGAAGTGCTCCATATAGTTATGCATGGACAGGTCCAAGTGGCTTTGTGGCTACAACAAAAGATATCAGTGGTTTATCAGCAGGAAGTTATAATGTTACAGTTACAGATGATAGAGGTTGTACGATTTTATTAAGTGGAACGATCACATCACCAGCGGTACTAAGTACAAGTACGACCTTTACTGCTGTTACATGTTTTGGGGGCATTAATGGATCGATCAATCTGAGTGTTAGTGGTGGTAATGGTGGAAATACCTATCTATGGAGCAATGGAAGTACCCTTGAAGATCTATCGGCTTTAAGAGCGGGTATCTACACTGTTACAGTTACGGATTCAAAAGGTTGTACAGCCACTGGAACACGAACAGTAACACAGCCCACAGAGATACAAGTGACGGCAGTAGTTAATGATGTTTTATGTAATGGAGCATCTTCGGGTTCGGTTAATGTGAATGTAACTGGTGGCACAGGAGTATATAGTTTTGTCTGGTCTGATGGAGGTGCGGCTGCATCATTTAGAAATAATTTAGCAGCAGGCAACTATACCGTAACGGTAAGTGATGCGAATAATTGCACTAAATCTGCCTTGGTAGTGATCAATCAAAATCCTACTATAGTCATTAGCGGAGTGACCAAAAGTGTACTCTGTAGAAATGGTTCTACGGGAGAAATTGCGGTAAGTGTCAATGGTGGTTTCGGGAGTTATTCCTACGCTTGGAGCAATAGTTTGCCAGCACAAGCGACACAGATTGGTCTAATTGCAGGAACCTATAGTGTGACAGTGACCGACCAGGTAGGATGTACAAAAACAAGTAGCTTTACAGTAAGCCAGCCAGCGCAATTGGTTGCGACGGGAGTCACTACATCAGCTTCATGTTTTGACTCATCCACAGGCTCTGTCAATCTAAGCGTAGTGGGTGGCGTGAGTCCATACTCGTATGCATGGAGTAGCGGTGCCAATACAGAGGATGTATCAGGTCTAAAAGCGGGTACTTATACCGTCACAGTAAGTGACTTAAATTTGTGTACCACGACGGCAAGTTTTACGATCACAGAACCGGCCATACTTAATTTTACTGGAACAACCACACCGAATTGTGATGGTCAAACAAACGGAACTATAAGTTTAAGTGTATCTGGGGGAACCGCTACTTACAGTTATGCATGGTCAGGCGTAGGATCTGGCAGTAATCCGAGGACAGGACTTGGTACTGGAGTATATTCCGTTACTGTTACTGATACGAGAGGATGTACACTAGTAAAGAGCTTTGAACTGATCCCATTGACCTTAGTTCTAAGTAAAGTAGACAGGACATGTAGCCAGGCCAATGGTGTTGCCATAGCAGGAGCGAGTGGGGGCCTTGAACCATATACCTATTTATGGAGCAATGGAGCTGCAACAGAACAAATTGTAAATCTGAATACAGGAACATATAGTGTGACTGTAACAGCAGGCAGTTGTTCAAAAACTGGTAGCGTCACGATTAATGTACCCACTAATTGTTTACCACCAGATGCCAAAGATGATAATTATACAACATTGATCAATATACCGGTAACAGGTACAGTACTGCCTACCAATCCATTAAATCCGGGATATGACTCAGATCCATTCTACCCATTAGATTCATTGACTTTTGAAAACATAGATCCATTAGATCCATTGATCGGCAGCATCATATGGGATAGTTTAGGAGGTTTTGTGTACACACCTGCATTAAATTATTTAGGAAGCTTTTCATTGGAATATGAAATATGTAACCCATTAAATCTTTGTGACACAGCATTTTTAAATATAACTGTAGGATGTCCTGTAATAGTCACAGGTGGTGCAACATCAGTTTGTATAGGCAGCACAGCCAATATCACACCAAATACAGGTGGCACTTGGTCTAGTAGCAATATGGCCATAGCGAATGTAACCAATGCAGGTGTTGTGACTGGGGTAACGGCAGGAGCTGTCATTTTGACATTTACTGAAACCGGTACTAATTGCACGGCAACAAGAAGCTTTACTGTTACACCAAACAATACTGCAGCGACCGTAGCGACGACTACCCTATGTATCAATACGACAATTAGTAGAACCCAAGCAACGACAGGTGCAACAGGTATCGGTACAGCGACAGGTCTACCAGCAGGAGTTACAGTAGCGTGGGCAGCCAATACCATTACTTTCAGTGGATCACCTACAGCATCAGGTACATTTAACTATACCATACCATTAACAGGAGGATGTGGTACAGTAAATGCAACTGGTACTATAGTAGTAACACCAAATAATACGGCAGCTACGGTAGCAACAACAACGCTGTGTATCAATACAGCGATTAGTAGGACACAAGCCACGACAGGTGCTACGGGTATCGGCACTGCTACAGGTTTACCATCAGGAGTTACAGTAGCGTGGGCAAGCAATACCATTACTTTCAGTGGATCACCTACTGCATCAGGTACCTTTAACTATACCATTCCATTAACAGGAGGTTGTGGCACTGTAAATGCGACAGGCACTATCATAGTGACACCAAATAATACTGCAGCTACGGTAGCAACCACTACGTTGTGTATCAATACACCAATCACTAGAACCCAAGCAACTACGGGAGCGACAGGCATCGGTACAGCGACGGGTCTCCCAGCAGGAGTTACAGTAGCATGGGCAGCCAATACGATAACTTTTAGTGGTTCACCAACTGCATCAGGAACGTTTAACTATAGCATCCCACTGACGGGCGGTTGTGGTACGGTAAATGCAACAGGTACGATTATAGTGACACCAAATAATACAGCAGCTACGGTAGCAACCACTACGCTATGTATCAATACACCAATCACTAGAACACAAGCAACGACTGGAGCCACAGGCATCGGTACAGCGACAGGTTTACCGGCAGGCGTCACGGTAGCATGGGCAAGTAATACGATCACTTTTAGTGGAAGTCCAACGGCATCAGGTACATTTAACTACACCATACCTTTAACAGGAGGTTGTGGTACGGTAAATGCAACAGGTACAATTATAGTGACACCAAATAATACAGAAACAACAGTAGCTACAACGACGTTATGTATTAATACAGCTATTACACGAACACAAGCTACGACAGGTGCAACAGGTATCGGTACAGCGACAGGTCTACCAGCTGGAGTTACAATAGCGTGGGCAAGTAATACAATAACTTTCAGTGGGTCACCGACAGCATCAGGTACATTTAATTACACTATACCTTTAACAGGAGGTTGTGGTACAGTAAATGCTACGGGTACAATAGTAGTCAATGCCTTACCAGTCTTAGGTGGAGCGACCTCAGTATGTGTAGGCAGCACTGCGAATGAAACACCGAATATAGGTGGTACTTGGTCTAGCAGTAATATGACCGTAGCTACGGTAAACAATTCAGGCGTTGTAACTGGAGTTACTGCAGGAACTGCTACATTGACATTTACAGAGACCGCTTCTGGTTGTATAGCAAATAAAAGTATCACGGTTAATGCCACACCTAATGCCCCTGTAGTAGGGGCGATCACTCAGCCAATATGTACCACACCTACAGGTAGTGTAGTATTGAGCGGTTTGCCAAGTGGCAACTGGACGATTACTCGATCACCAGGAGGCGTGACGACCACAGGAAATACAGCAAGTACGACGATCAGTGGTTTACCATCAGGAGCCACTTATACCTTTACAGTAACCAATACAAATACTTGTACATCAGCACCAAGTGCTAATGTGGTCATCAATACAGTGCCAGGTTCACCGACATTAGGTGGCGCGACAGCGGTCTGTGTGGGTAGCACAGGCAATGTCACCCCAAATACAGGAGGTACTTGGACGAGTAGTAATACAGCGATAGCCACTGTGACCAATGCGGGAGTAGTAACCGGGGTGGCCGCAGGAACAGTTACTTTAACATTTACACAAACTTCCACAGGATGTAGTGCGACAAGTACATTGAATGTTGTCAGTTGTTTAAATCCAGACTTTGGAGTAACGTATGTCAATGTTCCTTTAACAGGAGATGTGAGCACCAATGATAAAGAGACCCCAGGCAGTACTTATAGCAATCCACCGGTAAATCCTAGCAACCCAGCTCCATGTATGCCTGTCATCAGCAGCGATGGCAGTTATACCTTTGTGTGTGGGACGATAGGCGTGTATGAGTTTTATGTACCCGTATGTGAACCAGCACCAAATCAAGGCAGTTGTACCCCAGTATTGCTTCAAATCACGGTATTACCTTTGAATGACCTAGGGGTAGGTCCAGTAGCTAATCCAGATTATGTAACCACACTACAAGATGTGGACGTCACCATACCAGTAAGAAATAATGATAGGTGTCAAAACGGACCAAGTTGTACTTTAGGTACACCGACGATTGTTACCCCACCTTTACATGGAACCTACAACACGGGTACAGGCGTATATGATCCAGATGCGAATTATGTGGGTATAGATTCCTTAAAATATAGGGTATGTGACAATCAAGTGCCAACCAAATGTGCAGATGCATGGGCATACATCACGATACAGCCATCAGGCACTCCAAACTTAACCAATGCGATGGACGACTACGCACAGACACCATTGAATACGGAAGTTACAGGGAATGTGAAGACCAATGACAACGATCCAGAGGGCAATGTTCAAACAGTAACGGCACAGACGAGTACTGTACCAGATAAAGGTACATTGGTATTGGCGACTACGGGTATCTTTACGTTTACTCCAGTGAGTGGATTTTATGGACCAGTGGAGTTTCCATATACAACATGTGATAATGGCACACCACAAGCATGTGCGACTGCAACAATACATATCTTGGTAGAGCCATTTGATCCTGTGTTCACTCCAGACTTTGGGGTTACTTATATCAATGTACCGTTGACGGGCGATGTGAGTACCAATGATGATCAAACACCAGGTAGTACATATGGCAATCCACCAGCAAATCCAAACAATCCATCAAATTGCCTACCAGTGATGAGCAGCAATGGAAGTTATACGTTTGTATGTGGAACGATCGGAGTGTATGATTTTTATGTACCAATCTGCGAACCAGCACCGAATCAAGGATTATGTACTCCAGTATTATTACAAATTACGGTATTACCTCTGAATGATCGTACCGTAGGTCCAATAGCAAATCCAGATTATGTGAAGACCTTACAAAATGTAAATGTATCAATCCCAGTAAGGAATAATGACAAATGCCAGAATGGTCCGACTTGTAGTTTAGGTACGCCGACAGTGCTCACCCTACCACTGCATGGAACATACAATACAGGCACAGGAATTTATGTTCCTGCACTCAACTATGTAGGTATAGATTCGCTCCTATACCGAGTATGTGATAATCAAGTACCATCTAAATGTGCGGAAGCATGGGCGTATATCACAATAGAGCCTACGGGCACACCAAACTTTACAAATGCGATGGACGATTATGGACAGACACCACTCAATACACCAATAAGTGGCAATGTGAAGATCAATGACACCGACCCAGAAAATAATGTGCAAACGGTGACTGTTCAGAATACGACTATACCTAGCAAAGGTACATTGGTATTAGCAAGTTCGGGCACCTTTACGTTTACACCGGTGAGTGGCTTTTATGGACCAGTAGATTATCCATATACGACATGTGATAATGGTACACCACAAGCATGTGCGACGGCGACGGTACACATCTTAGTTGAGCCATTTGACCCTACTTTCAATCCAGACTTTGGTGTGACGTATGTCGATATACCATTAACTGGCGATGTTAGCACCAATGACAACCAGACACCAGGTAGTACCTATAGCAATCCACCAGCAAATCCAAACAATCCAGCAAATTGCTTACCAGTAATTAGCAGCAATGGAAGTTATACTTTTGTATGTGGTACTGTAGGGGTTTATGATTTTTATGTCCCAGTTTGTGAACCAGCGCCTAATCAAGCTGATTGCACACCAGTATTGTTACGAATAACAGTATTGGAAGAAAATGATCCAAACGCAGCACCAATCGCTGATCCAGATTATGTGACTACCTTACAAGATGTGAATGTAAACATTCCAGTTAGGAATAATGATAAGTGCCAGAATGGACCATTATGTACGTTGGGTACACCTACAATCATCACACCGCCACTGCATGGTACGTACACACCGGGTACAGGTGTGTATGATCCAAATGTAAATTTTGTAGGCGTAGACTCATTCTTATATCAAGTATGTGACAACCAAGTACCTTCTAAATGTGCGGAAGCATGGGCTTATATTAAAATAGAACCGACAGGTATAGCCAATATGACACATGCAATGGATGATTATGCACAGACGCCTTTCGATACCCCAATAAGTGGAAATGTGAAGACCAATGATACCGACCCTGAGGGCAATGTACAGACAGTGACAGCTCAAAACACGACGATACCTGGTAAAGGTACATTGGTATTAGCAAGTACAGGCGCCTTTACATTTACACCTGTGAGTGGTTTTTATGGTCCAGTTGATTATCCATATACGACTTGTGATAATGGCACACCACAAGCGTGCGCATCTGCAACAGTCCACATTCTAGTGCAACCGAGATTGTGTATTAGACCAGAACTGAAAGTATTATTAGAAGGTCCTTATGTCGATAATGGTAGCAATGGATCTACGATGACGACCAAGTTGAATAACCTTGGTTACTTACCTGGTCAGAAACCGAGTACATTCTTCGGGATCCCTACACCGGCTGGTCAGCCATACAGTGGTGCCCCTTGGAATTATAGTGGTGCAGAAGGTGCAGGGTATAATCATACACCAGGCGTACCAGCAACCTATAAAGCTAACTATCCTATGACGGTAACAGATTGGGTATTGGTGAGTTTAAGAGAGAGTACCACAACGAGTTCGACCGTATGCACAAAAGCAGCTTTATTGCTCAATGATGGGACAGTAAAGATGGTGAGTGGATTTGATTGTTGTGACCTAGACCTTACCAAGACATACTATATAGTGGTAGAACACAGGAATCACCTAGTCGTTATGTCACACATCAAAGTAGCCATTGTAAACAATAAGGTCACATATGACTTCACAGCCCAACAATCATTTAAAGGATTGTTAGGTTTTGGACAGAAGTTGCTGAATGGAAAATATGTGATGTACTCAGGTAATGGTCAGCAAGTGATATCATCGAGTGCAGATACCGACATCAACGTAAACGACAAAGATCTATGGTTGCTTCAAAATGGTCAGAATAGTAGTTACTACAAAAATGACCTAGAATTAAACGGAGATGTCAACGTACAAGACAAAAACTTGTGGTTGATCAATAACGGCAGGTTCAGTGATGTACCTAGATAATCATTGTAAATGTAAGATTCTTCTAATCCTTAGGACTAGAAGAATCTTTTAGAATAATTTATTTTTAAACCTTTAAACCATTTTAAACATGAGGTATTTATACTTTAGTATTTTGCTATTGTTGCTGCCATTGTTTGCCTTATCTCAAAATTATGATATACGATTTAATCGTTCGTCTATCAATTGTAGTTCGAGGCAAGTATGCTATGATGTGCAATTAAGACCCAATGGTCCAGCAAACTTTAACTTAGCTGGGCAAAACTATAGAATCTTTTATAACTCTGCTTTGGCAAGTTATGTGTCGGGAGTTTCTACTTTACCAGCTCAGTACCAGGGTTTTACCTTAGTGCAAGATGTACAAGATGTAAATGCCGATGCAGTAAATGGACCACTATCATTTGAAGCAACCCTGGGCTTCTTAAATTATGCAATGGACTTAAATGATGTGCAAAATGGAGGTATTTTTCTACCAGAAAATCAATGGACTTCGACATCCACTTTATGTTTTGTTGTAGAACAAACAGTGATAGATAATCCAGGGACATGTTTAGAGTTTGTTTGGGCTAGAGAAGGCTTAACAGATGATTATGCTACAGCATTTGTGGAAGTATCCAGATGGATTTCATCTAATAATACAACCAATTCAATGGGAGTTTTGTATGATGATTTAAATTCGAGTGATGGTAATCAAGCATGTTTTGATGATCCACTCCCACCGACAGCTCCAATAGTTGGGGCTATTTCCCAACCAACATGTACTATCCCAACAGGAAGCGTGGTATTGAGTGGATTGCCTACAGGGAATTGGACGATCACCAGAATGCCAGGTGGTGTGACTACGACAGGAAATACAACTAGTACTACTATAAGTGGATTACCTCCAAGTGGGTCATATACATTTGTTGTGGAGAATGCAAACACATGTATTTCTCCGGTGAGCACCAACGTTATCATCAATGCTATCCCATCCAATCCTATATTAGGAGGTGCAAATGATGTATGTTTAGGTAGTACTGCCAATGTCACACCAATTACGGGAGGCACTTGGATGAGTAGTAATATATTGGTAGCGACGGTGACTAACTCAGGCCTAGTACAAGGAGTCAGTGTTGGATCAGTTACATTAACATTTACCCAAACATCTACCGGTTGTTTTGCCACAAAGAGTTTTACAATAAATGCAAATCCAACCTTAGGTGGAGCCAATGAAGTATGTATAGGTAGTACAGCAAATGTAACTCCAAATACAGGAGGCACTTGGATGAGTAGTAATATGGGAGTAGCGACAGTCACTAACTTAGGTGCAGTGTCAGGAGTGAGTGTAGGTACAGTCACCTTGACCTTTACAGAGACTTCCACAGGATGTACATCAACAAGAAGTTTTGCAGTATTACCAAACAATACAGTTACGAGCAACCCGACTAGGACATTATGTATAAATACAGTATTAAGTCCATCGATCACCCATACGACAACAAGCGCAACGGGCATTGGGACAGCAACAGGTTTGCCAAGTGGCGTGACCGCATCATGGGCAAGCAATACAATAACTATAAGTGGAAGCCCAACGGTATCAGGCACATTTAACTACAGCATACCATTAACAGGAGGATGTGGTACTGTAAATGCAACAGGAATAATAGTAGTTACCCCAGATAACACCGCAGCAACAGTAGCGACGACTACATTGTGTATCAATACACCAATCAGTAGGAATCAAGCGACGACAGGCGCAACAGGAATAGGCTTAGCAACAGGTCTTCCAGCAGGCGTAACAGCCACATGGGCAGCCAATACGATCACGTTTAGTGGAAGCCCAACGGTATCAGGAACATTTAACTACAGTATTCCATTAACAGGAGGTTGTGGTACCGTAAATGCAACAGGAACGATAGTAGTTACCCCAGATAATACGGCAGCCACGGTAGCGCCGACTACATTGTGTATTAATACACCAATCAGTAGGACGCAAGCAACGACAGGCGCAACAGGAATAGGCTTAGCAACGGGTCTACCAGCAGGCGTGACCGCATCATGGGCAAGCAATACAATAACTATAAGTGGAAGCCCAACGGTATCAGGCACATTTAACTACAGCATACCATTAACAGGAGGATGTGGTACTGTAAATGCAATAGGAATAATAGTAGTTACCCCAGATAATACCGCAGCCACGGTATCGACGACAATATTGTGTATCAATACGCCAATCAGTAGAACGCAAGCGACGACAGGCGCCACAGGAATAGGTGTAGCGACAGGTCTACCAGCGGGCGTAACAGCCACATGGGCAGCCAATACGATCACATTTAGTGGAAGCCCAACGGTATCAGGCACATTTAACTACAGCATACCATTAACAGGAGGATGTGGTACCGTAAATGCAACAGGACTAATCGTAGTCACCCCAGATAATACCGCAGCAACGGTAGCGACGACAACATTGTGTATCAATACGCCAATCAGTAGAACGCAAGCGACGACAGGCGCCACAGGAGTAGGTGTAGCGACTGGTCTACCAGCGGGCGTAACAGCCACATGGGCAGCCAATACGATTACATTTAGTGGAAGTCCAACGGTATCAGGCACATTTAACTACAGCATACCATTAACAGGAGGATGTGGTACTGTAAATGCAATAGGAATAATAGTAGTTACCCCAGATAACACCGCAGCCACGGTATCGACGACAACATTGTGTATCAATACGCCAATCAGTAGAACTCAAGCGACGACAGGCGCCACAGGAATAGGTGTAGCGACAGGTCTACCAGCGGGCGTAACAGCCACATGGGCAGCCAATACGATCACATTTAGTGGAAGTCCAACGGTATCAGGCACATTTAACTACAGTATACCATTAACAGGAGGTTGTGGTACCGTAAATGCAACAGGAATAATAGTAGTTACCCCAGATAACACCGCAGCAACAGTAGCGACGACTACATTGTGTATCAATACACCAATCAGTAGGACGCAAGCGACGACAGGCGCAACAGGAATAGGTGTGTCGACAGGTCTACCAGCAGGCGTAACAGCTACATGGGCAGCCAATACGATTACATTTAATGGAAGTCCAACGGTATCAGGCACATTTAACTACAGCATTCCATTAACAGGTGGTTGTGGTACTGTAAATGCAACAGGAATAATAGTAGTTACCCCAGATAATACCGCAGCAACGGTAGCGACGACTACATTGTGTATTAATACGCCAATCAGTAGGACGCAAGCGACGACAGGCGCAACGGGAATAGGCGTAACAACAGGTCTTCCAGCGGGCGTAACAGCCACATGGGCAGCCAATACGATCACATTTAGTGGAATTCCAACGGTATCAGGCACATTTAACTACAGCATACCATTAACAGGAGGTTGTGGTACTGTAAATGCAACAGGAATAATAGTAGTTACCCCAGATAATACCGCAGCAACGGTAGCGACGACTACATTGTGTATTAATACTCCAATCAGTAGGACGCAAGCGACGACAGGCGCAACAGGAATAGGTGTAGCGACAGGTCTACCAGCGGGCGTAACAGCCACATGGGCAGCCAATACGATCACATTTAGTGGAATTCCAACGGTATCAGGCACATTTAACTACAGTATTCCATTAACAGGAGGATGTGGTACCGTAAATGCAACAGGAACGATAGTAGTCAATGCCTTACCAGTTTTAGGTGGAGCGACTGCGGTCTGTGTAGGTAGTACTGCTAATGTCACACCGAATACAGGTGGCACATGGATGAGTAGCAATATTGCAGTAGCCACGGTAACCAATGCAGGCGTAGTAACAGGAATTGCAGCAGGAACAGTCACCTTAACATATACACAAACATCAACAGGATGTATTTCCACCAAAACATTAAATGTTGTAAGTTGCTTGAATCCTGACTTTGGGGTCACTTATGTGAATGTGCCATTGACAGGAGATGTTAGTACTAATGATAGTCAAACGCCAGGTAGTACATATAGTAATCCACCATCAAATCCATCAAATCCTAGTTCATGTATACCTGTAATAAGCAGTAATGGAACTTATACATTTGTATGTGGAACAATAGGTGTATATGAGTTTTATGTACCAGTCTGTGAGCCAGTACCTAATCAGAGCAGTTGTAATGCAGTATTGCTACAAATTACAGTATTACCACTGAAAGATGATCAAGTAGGACCAGTTGCAAACCCAGATTATGTGACAACGTTACAAGACGTAAATGTCACCATACCAGTAAGGAATAATGATAAGTGCCAAAACGGTCCGAGTTGTACATTAGGAACACCAACGATTGTTACACCACCATTGCACGGAACGTATAATCCTAGTACAGGAGTTTATGACCCAGAAGTGACATTTGTGGGTATAGACTCGTTCTTATATAGAGTATGTGACAATCAAGTACCATTTAAGTGTGCAGAAGCATGGGCATATATTACCATACAGTCAGCAGGAACACCAAACCTAACGAATGCGATGGATGATTATGCACAGACACCATATGAAAGGCCAGTAAGTGGCAATGTAAAAAATAACGATACAGACCCAGAAGGTAATTTCCAAAGTGTTGCACCACAGAATGTAACAGAACCAAGCAAAGGAACTTTAGTATTGGCGAGTTCAGGTATGTTTACATTTACACCAGTGAGTGGTTTTTATGGACCAGTTGAGTTTCCGTACACGACATGTGATGATGGTACCCCACAAGCATGTGCTACTGCGACGCTACACATTTTAGTAGAACCATTTGATCCAATACTCAATCCAGATTTTGGAGTGACGTATGTCAATATTCCATTAACAGGAGATGTAAGTACAAATGACAAAGAGACACCAGGAAGTACGTATAGCAATCCACCATCCAATCCATTAAATCCGAGTCCATGTATGCCAGTAATCAGCAGTAATGGAACATTTACCTTTGTATGTGGTACGATTGGGGTATACGAGTTTTATGTACCTGTCTGTGAGCCGTCACCTAATCAGAGCATATGTACACCAGTATTGTTACAAATCACTGTGTTACCAGAAAATGATCCAGAAATAGGACCAATCGCCAATCCAGATTATGTGACGACGTTACAAGATGTGAATGTCACCATACCAGTAAGAAACAATGATAAGTGCCAAAACGGGCCGAGTTGTACATTAGGAACACCAACGATTGTTACCCAACCATTGCATGGTACGTATAATCCAAGTACAGGAGAATACGATCCAAATCCGAATTTTGTAGGATTAGACTCTTTAGAATATAGAGTATGTGACAATCAATCATCGTCAAAATGTGCGGTATCTTGGGCTTATATCACGATAGAACCAACGGGAACACCAAACTTTACGAATGCAATGGACGATTATGCACAGACGCCGTATCAAATACCAGTAAGTGGTAATGTCAAAAATAACGATACAGACCCTGAAGGCAATATACAGACAGTGACTGGTCAGAATACAACGATAGCTGGTCAGGGAACTTTAGTATTGGCGAGTTCAGGTTTGTTTACCTTTACCCCGGTGAATGGATTTTATGGACCGGTAGAGTTCCCATATACAACATGCGATAGTGGTACCCCACAAGCATGTGCATCAGCAACAATTCATATATTAGTACAACCTCAGTTGTGTATCACTCCGAATCTGAAGGTATTGTTAGAGGGTCCTTATGTGGATAATGGTAGCAATGGAGCAACCATGACAACAAAACTAAATAACTTAGGATATTTGCCAGGTCAAAAGCCATCTACATTCTTTGGTATTCCTACCCCTGTAGGTCAGCCATATAGTGGGTCACCATGGAATTATAATGGAGCAGAAGGAACGTTATATAATTATACTCCTGGCGTTCCAGCAACATACAAGGCCAACTATCCTTCTACCATAACAGATTGGGTATTGGTAAGCCTGCGCGAAAGCACGTCTAGTTCCACATCAATATGTACCAAAGCAGCTTTATTGCACAGCAATGGAACAATAGAAATGGTTAGCGGTTTTGATTGTTGTGATTTAGATCTAGCAAAAACATATTATGTAGTAGTCGAGCATAGGAATCATATGATCGTAATGTCTCATGTTAAAGTAGCGATTATCAATAATAGCATTACCTATGATTTTACAGCACAACAGTCATTTAAAGGAGTGTTAGGTTTTGGTCAGGTTCTTATCAATGGTAAGTATGTCATGTATTCAGGAAACGGAGAACAATCAATTTCTTCGAGTGCAGATACGGATATAAACGTTAATGACAAAGATGCATGGTTGTTCCAAAATGGACAAAACAGTAGTTATTATAAAAATGATTTAGAGTTAAATGGAGATGTAAATGTTCAAGACAAAAATGTTTGGTTGAACAATAATGGTAAATTTTCAGATGTCCCTAGATAATGGTATAAGCATCTTCCACTTGGAAAGGTGGAAGATGCTTTTTTTTTAAATTTAATGCTTTATAAATGAAATATTTAATCTTTAATTTTTTCTTATTATTTGTGTCACTGCACTTGTCAGCTCAGAATTATGATACAAGATTTCAAATTTCATCTATAGATTGTGAAACAAAACAGGTTTGTTATAACGTACAATTGATGCCTAATGGGGCAGGAAGTTTCAATCTTGCGGGACAAAATTATAGGATATATTATAATTCTGCGTTAGCTTCTTATTTGACAGGGGAATCCCTTTTACCCTCGCAATATAGTGAATTCACTTTAGTTCAAGATGTGCAAGGTGCAAATGCTGATGAAATAGATGGACCATTAGATTTTGAATCCACCCTTGGTTTCTTAAATTATGCGGTTGATCTGAATGACGTCCAAAATGGCGGTATTAATCTGCCTTTAAATCAATGGACCACGACAACTAATTTATGTTTTGCGGTTCAAGATGAAGTTATAAATAGTATGGATTCGTGTCTTGAATTAATTTGGGCACGTGAAGGTTTAACAGACGCATACGCAACAGCATTTGTAGAAGTGTCTCGCTGGGTTTCCCCAAACTTTACGACAAATTCTAATGGTATGATTTATAATGATTTGGATGCAGAAGATGGAGAAGCATCTTGTCTTGTTATGAATTGCCAACCCACATCTATCACAATAGAAGATATAACTATTAACGAATCAATAGGAAGTGCTCAAATACAAGTTTGTTTAGAAGCACCGACTACAGAAAACGTCACCTTAAATTTGTCTACATCTGATAGTACAGCTAACGCACCCAATGATTATACACTTGTTTTTAATGCCATGGTGACAATACCCTTAGGCCAAACTTGTTCTACGGTTTTGATACCCATCATAAACGATTCGATTAACGAAATAGGTGAAGTGTTTAAAATTATACTTAGCAATCCTTCTTCCAATGCAAGCATAGGAGATGGATATGGCATCATTACCATCATAGATGACGAAGAAATCCCGACGGTGAGCATCCACGATGTGACTGTAAATGAAGATTCTAGCATCGCATCATTATCAATTTGTTTGTCAGGTTTGTCTTCACTTCCTACTACTCTAATGCTCAATACTTCTGATAGCACTGCCATTTCAGGTATTGATTTTCTAGGTATAAGTGATTTATTGGTATCAATAGCTGCAGGAGAACAATGTATTGTCGTCAATGCCAATATTCTGGATAATTCAATTTTGGAAAGTACAGAGTTTTTTAATGTCATCTTAAGTAATATCAGCACTAATGCTACTTTTGGCAAAAATACAGTATTGGTCACGATCATAGATAATGACACGGAATGTCAGGCTAAAGCGCCGGTAATTTCAGGAAATTAATCCAATGACATTATTTTCCAAAATAGTAAAAAGAGTATTAAAGTAACCACTTGAGAGAGTAATAATTTTTTAATAATGAACTGGATTCAGACAAATTATTTCAAAAATAACCTAGGTCTAAGATTATTTCCACTGATTGGATTGATTTTTATGCTAAATAATAGTTTTGGTCAATGTTATACGCAAGAGAGTCAAGCATTAACATTCCATGCATCGGAGCAAAATTCAGATTCAACTTATAGTACGATCTATGTGTTGGCAGATTACCAAGGAAATATCTTATCCACATCTTCAGACACATCATTTGGTTTACAAGCTAAAGGATTGTATAAAATCTATGGTGTAAATTATGCAACTCAATTTGGCATTGATGGCTTATTCTTAGGGTCTAGTATAGATAGTTTAGATGGTGTGTGTATTGACATCAGTGAGCCATTCGAAGTTTTGGTATGTTTAGATCCCGTTGCAGGATGCCATACTTATGACGGGACATATTCGTTTCAGAGTGTCGGGGGAAATTCGGATCTGACGACCGTTTATGTATTGACAGCTTTAGATCAAACGATCATACAAATTAGCGATACCACTTCATTTAGTGGTATTGATCCAGGAGAATACTTAGTTTTTCCAATAAATTATAGCGACATTATCAACTTAGTTATAGGGGGGGACATGATAAATCTATCGGGTTTATGCTACCATATTGGGAGTCCAATTCTTATAAAAAGTTGCTCAAACTGCTTTGTAAATGCTGGAAGTGATATTGAATTATGTACAAGCCAAAGTCTAATTATTGCTGCTATGGGATCAAGTGATGGGGAGTATATTTGGAGTAATGGACTCTCTGGAAGTGCTGTGCAAATTACACCAACATCAAGTCTTAACTATTCAGTCACTTTTACAGATAGTTTTGGGTGCATTGCATCAGATGATATTTTTATAAGTATATTAGGAAACATTGTAGCCGATGCTGGAGAAGATCAATTTATTACCTGCGGTAGTCAAGCCATAATTACTGCTGCTTATGTTGAAAATGCAACCTATCGATGGAGCGGTGGGCAAATGAGTCAAAGTATTTTAGTAAGCCCGACACAGACAACGACATACAATGTTACAGTTACAGTGGGCGATTGTTATACTGTGGACCACGTGACAATCTTTATTAATCCAATAAACGAACCTATCAGTGGAGATACCCTTATTTGTAATGGACAAAGCACCACGCTATATGCATGTGACGGAACAAGTTATGCATGGAGTACGGGAGATACTACTTCATTTATCAATGTCAATCCCACATCAACACAAACTTACTCAGTTACCGTTACAAAAAGTTCTGGATGTCAGTCTGTAGCATCAATTACCGTCTACGTTAGAATATGTGGTAAAATAGGAGATTCGGTTTGGGAAGATTTGAATGGAAATGGTAGAAAAGATTTAGAAGAACCAGGAATCGGCAATGTAGAAATAGTTCTCTTCAGGAATGGGGTGCAATACGAAACCACTTTTTCTGACCCAGAAGGTATGTACTTTTTTACGTATCTCGAGCCAGCTAATTACGTAGTTAGATTTAAAACGCCTGAAGGATTTGTACCGTCAGCACAAGACATAGGAGGCAATGATGCAGTAGATAGTGATTTTAATGTAGTGACAGGGTTTACACCGACTTATGCAGTGATAGAAAACTATACAAACTATACTATTGATGCAGGTTTTTATAGGAAAGCAGAAATAGGAGATTTGGTATGGGAAGACAGAAATAAAAACGGGTTAAAGGATGCCACAGAGCTAGGCATTGAAGGTATTGAGGTGCGAATAGTAGGCAACGATGGATTAGGAAATGTTGTAAATCTTACAACGTTTACAAATAATGCTGGCAATTATTTATTCTCTGACTTAAGTCCAGGGCAGTACGCAGTAACATTTGTAAAACCTGACGATTACACTTTTTCGCCGCAAAATGTCGGCACAGATGAAACGAAAGATAGTGATGCAGATATTGTTACAGGTAGTTCTGAATTTGTGTCACTTAATTCAGGGATAAGGTATTTATGGCTAGATGCAGGCATGTATAAATGTGGTCAAATTGGAGATTATGTTTGGTTAGATACTGGGTCAGAAGAAAATGTTCAGGATGCTGGCGATATTGGTATAAATGGAATAATTGTGCAATTATTTAAAACTTCTGAGCCAACTAACATATTACAAACTGTTGCATCATACTCAAATGAATTTACTGGTTTGCAAGGCTATTATAATTTTGATGTCTGTGATGAAGGCACCTATTTTATTAAGGTGATAGTCGGTAACGATTATAATTTTGTTCTTGCAAATCAAGGTGTTTCTGATGAAATTGATAGTGATATTATAGATGTAATTACTGGTACATCAACGCCATTTGTTTTAGGTTATGCTGAGATTAAGAATGATTTAGATATTGGATTTAGATTTAAACCACTACCGATAGAGTTATTGAGATTTAATGGTAAAAGAAATACAATGTTTAATGTAAATGAGCTCTGGTGGAGTACAATCATTGAAGTTAATAATGATCATTTTTTAATTAAAAGATCTTTAAATGGCAGTGATTATGAGGATTTGACAAAGGTAAAAGGCAATGGAACGTCTACAAATAAACAAGATTACTCATACGTAGATGATCGCTCAGACAGGATAGGGGACTACTACTACAAACTTGTACAAGTGGATTATGATGGTAGAGAGCAGACGTACGGCCCCATTATAATAAGCGTAGAACATGTAGGGAATTCGAGCATTTCACTTTTCCCTAATCCGACGGGCAATTTTTCTACCCTGCTCATCGATACCCCAATAGGGTCATTGGTGTCCGGAAGTCTACTAGATGTATCTGGCAAATTGATCAAAGAAATTATGGTAAATGAGATTACATCATCAGAAATGATAGAAATAATTTTGAATTCAGAAGGATTAAATAAGGGAGTTTACACTGTTCGATTGGTTATAAATGGAAATGTCCAAACGCTTAGGTGGATGGTGCTGGAATAATTTTTATTTTCTGAGATACCAAGTGTTTTTTTGTAGCGTATGTTTAAATTTTTATTGTTGTCGTCTGTTTTGTAATTCCTAGAATTAGTTTTGGAAAAAATAGCGCCTTCTTGTTTATCTAGTTTTAAATAATATCGTTTATGTTGAGCCCAAATATTGTTTTTTTTCTTTTTCTTTTGTTGATTAAAGTCGAAGTTTTTTCTCAAAAATCATTAAATACTGAATCCTCATCAGATTTCGGAAAAGTAGAATTGTCAAAAGGATTTGATGCTCCATTTCAAAAAGTAAGAGTAGAAACGCTCACCAAAATTAATGTACAAAATTTAAACTTTTGCGTTGATTGTGAAGGATATTTAGGAGGTATTTCAGTGGTAGACCTGATTTGGGAAGGTGAGACAGATCAACTTCGAGTCCACTTTGAACCAGTGAAATTTGGAACAGATGCATCATTAGCTGTATTTACGCCTGATAGACAGTGGTTGTATGTGGATAATATGGATATGGGTCAGGATGGCCCTTTCTTAAACTTATATGGATATAATTCTGGCTTATACAAGATATATATAGGCACTAAAAATGAAGGAGCATCTATCTCCGGAGAAATAATTATCACTGAAAAGGCAATAAAAGAAGAGAGTGTCTTTAAAGATGGTGCAGGATTGGATGCACCGTTTGTGCCAACGCCGAATTCTATCGTTAATTACATGATGAATATTGCTGATGTTAAACCAGGAGACTATGTTGTAGATTTGGGATGTGGTGATGGGAGACTTGTGATAGAAGCAGCTAAAAGAGGAGCGTATGCTTTTGGTGTTGATTTGGACCCAGAAAGAATAAAGGAATCATGGGAAAATGCAAAAGCTGATAGCGTCACAGATAAAGTATTTTTTGAAGTGAAAAATTTGTTTGATGCTGATTTGAGCCAGGTATCTGTGATCTCGTCCTACCTATTTGAAAAAGTTAATGTTGCTTTAGCTCCTAAATTTCTTGAGTTAAGGCCTGGTACAAGAATAGTCTCTCATGCCTTTAAAATGGGAGAGTGGCTGCCTGATAAGTCAGTAACTAAAGACTGTATTACAGTGCATTTCTGGGTAGTACCTGATAAAATTCAAGGGGATTGGTCATGGAAAATTGATGATACAAAGTTTAATATGAAGGTAGATCAAAAGTATCAAAAAATACAAACTACAATCACTGAAAACGACGCCCCACTGACTGTTACTGAGCAAATACTAAGTGGAAGCAGAATCAGTCTCTTACTTTCTAACCCTTTCAATTGTAAAAAATATGCCTTTAATGGGTTGATAGATGGTGATATAATTAATGGTACTGTAAAGGTTACATCTATTGATGGAAAAGCTTTAATGCTACCGTGGAAAGCAAACCAATAAATGAGTAAGATCATTTTAGCTGGTACGAGTACTCCCAAAACATTTTCATTAATAAAGTCCACTTCTGTGTTAATAGGCATGGTAGTAGGTACAGGGATTTTTAGTTTTCCACCTATGATAGCTATTAGTACTCAGAATACCTTTCAGTTTCTAATGGTTTGGTTGATAGGAGGTTTCATATCGCTCATGGGAGGATTGAGTTATGTGGCATTATCTTCTATTTATCCTAATTCAGGTGGTGAATACTCATATCTCAAGGAAACATACGGGAAGGGTATAGGCTTTAGTTTTGCATGGGCCAGAATGATTGTTATACAGACAGGGTCTATTGCTATAATTGCTTATATATTTGGAGATTACGCCACAGCCATATTTGATATGGGAATATACAGTGCTTCTATATATGCTTTTATGGTTATTATTTTATTTACATTAATCAATATTTGGGGGACTAAATATGCTCAAAATACACAAGTGGGTCTAACAGCTATGATTGTTTTTGTATTTATAGCATTGATAATTTTTACTTTTTACAAACATCCGGTCCATTTTTCAGAAATTAATGTTAATGGACGAGATAATTTTTCTTTTGGTGAAGAATGGATTGGACCTGCTTTTATTTTTGTATTGCTGACATTCGGTGGATGGAATGAAACTTCATATCTAGCTGGAGAGATGGACGATTTTCATAAAAATATGATTAAAACACTCGTATATGGTATTTTATCGGTCACAATTATATACATAGGAATAAATATGGCTTTTATTCAAGTGCTTAGTTTTGAAGGTTTAAAATCAAGTAAAATCGTTGGATTTGATTTTACTAATAAATTGATAGGTACTTTAGGGTCGCAAGTAATGGTTTTTTTAATTATAATATGTGCTTTATCTACACTCAATGCCAGTATTATTACAGGAGCCAGAACCAATTTTATTTTGGGCAATGAATATGCCGCTTTTAAATTTATGGGTAAGTGGAGTATTAAAAACAATGCACCTGTCCAAGCGTTGATCGCTCAATGTATTATAGCTTTAGTCTTTGTTTTTGTAGGATTATTGTCACAGGAAAGAATAAGAACTATTGTCAATTTGACAGCACCTGTGTTTTGGTTTTTTATTATCTTAATCATACTAAGCATTTTCATTCTGAGAAAAAGAGGTAAATTTGAGAATACATCATTTAGTAAACCTATTTTTCTTGTACCGCCTTTTTTGTTTTTAGGTGCTAGTTTATATTTGTTTTATTCAAGTATCAAGTTTACAGGAATTTTAACTATTTATGGAATTGGTATTGTTTTATTGGCTATTCCAATATATTTAATTTCTAATCATTATGACAAAAATTAAAAATTAAGGTGTAATAAGTAATGCAACTTTAAAATAACAAGTTATCATCTTGGAGCTAAATTAAATCTTCTTTATATATTTTGATGACTTAAATATTATTATTCTAATTCATAGAAGTGTAAACAATATTTATACTTTTTTTGAAAATTAACAAACATTCATTGAATTTATTACACGTATTTATATAACCTCATTGATATCTCAATTATACTTGTACGATAAGTTCGTTTTTTGATGTATTAAAGACAATATAGAGCAAGTTAATCACATATTAGTAAGTTTGTTAATATGTTTATGCTTGTGAGTTGTAACTTTGTGCAGTAATATCCCCAGTGCCAGTTATTTTCTCACTTTAAAAATTTGTGTTATGCGAAATTTTTGGCAAGTTCTTTTGTTTGTTATCGTTACTTCTTTTTATGTAAATGGACAGGTTTCTATTAAATTGAATCCTTTGTTAAATGGAAAAGACAATCAATTATTGACAAATGTGTATGTAATTAATCAGAGTAATCAAGATGTAATATTGGCAGGACAAAATTACAGGCTTTATTATAATTCTAATTCTGCGAGATTCACAGAAAATGTACAGTTTTATCTTCCTAAATCATACACGAAACTAGAATTAGTACAGCATTTTTTTAATCAAAATGCAACTGGTTATGGGGAATTAGCTTTTGAAGAAAATTTAGGTTTTATTAATCTTGCTTGTGATTATAATTTGGAATCACAAAAACCTATTGTATTAAAAAGTAATCAAGAATTATTGGTGTTTAGTCTTTCTTTTGAATGTAATGATATCAATACTTTTGAATTAAAATGGGCAGAAGATAATATAACAAGTGGTTATGCCACTGCTTTAAATGAAATAGCAGGAATCGTAAAAGATAGTTTGGTTGCATTAAAAATCCATGAGTTGAAAATAGAAGATGGTTTTAATAAATCATTTGAGTTAGCAACAGAAGACTTTAATGCTGTAATTGGTGATGTGTATGCAACTGCTAATGATGGTGTGGATGGAAAGACATCAATAAAAATGCCAACTTTGGAATATAGAAGCGGACAATTTGCAGTTTTTGGTCAATGTCGTGATTGCGACAAAAAAATCAAAGACTTAAATACTAAAGATATATCTTTATTTGGAAAAAACTTAGTATATATTCAACTAGATGAAAAAAATAAAGCAGATAAATTTTTTAGACAGTTAATAAACATGGGTTTCGCAAATGTTCAAATTTACAAAGTTACACCTTTCGGAAATTTAGAATTGGTAAAAACAATTTAAAAGCAGTATTTGCATTTTAATGAAAAATTTATTTAGCATAGTTTCTTCTTTCATTCTACTAGTTTTAAATAATTATTCAAGCCAAGCTCAGACATATTCGTTAGAATTGGAAATGGATTCTATTGGATATATCAATAAAGTTGTATGTTATAAAATAGGTGTAACAAATACCGGAGATCAAAATTTTTATTTAGCAGGTCAGAACTACAGGTTATTTTACGATTCAGAAAAAATTGAATTCATCGAAATTAGTGGTTCATCATGTTTACCAACTGGCATCTATACACCATTTGAATTAGTAAATACTGTTAAAAATGTAAATGCAACTGGGACAGGTGATCTTCCTTTTGAAGATAATTTAGGTTTCATCAATGGTTATATCGATTTAAACGACACTCAAAATGGTGGATTATTCATAGAGCCAGATAGTACTTTGTACTCGGCTAGGCTTTGTTTCGAGATCTTAGACAAATCGCTTGAAGTTGCTTGTTTTGATATTACTTTGGCCAATGAAGAAGAAACAAGCGATTATGCAACTGCTTTTAACGAAATTTCTGTTTGGAATGGTCCTAACAACACAGGAGCAGCTATAGGTGATGAATATTTTAATATTTATGCTGATACTTTATCAGATTGTGTTGACTTTGTTGAAAACTCCTTTTTAGAGTGTAACGACGGTATAGACAATGATGGAAATGGATTTATTGACTGTGATGACATGTCATGTAGTAAACCTGCCATAACAAATATCCAAATATTAAATCCCACGCAAGCGAGCTGCCCCGATGGAGATAATGGCAGTATTGTCATCATTAGTAGTAATACCACACGCTTCAGCAAAGATGGAGGAATCAATTGGCAGAGCAATGGTTCGTTCACGGACTTAAAAGGGGAAAGCTATAATCTCCAACTTATCAATGATGCGACAGGTTGTTTCTCAGATACTACGATTACGTTAATACCCGTATTATGCGATGAAATATGCAACGACGGTATAGACAATGATGGCAATGGATTGATCGATTGTGAAGATATGTCGTGTGGGAAACCAGCCATTACCAATATTCAAATAATTAACCCTACCCAAGCAAGTTGTCCAGATGGCGATAATGGTAGTATGACCATCACCAGTGACAATACTACAAGATATAGTAACGATGGTGGTATCACTTTGCAAAGCAATGGGATATTTACAGATTTGGTAGGAAGGACCTATAATATACAATTGATTAATGATGCGACAGGCTGTATCACAGATACGACAGTCACATTGCCACCTATATTATGTAATGAAATATGTAACGATGGCATAGATAATGATGGCAATGGCTTTATTGATTGTGAAGATATATCGTGCGGAAGGCCTTCGATAACTAATATCTTAATAACTAACCCAACCCAAACAAGTTGTCCATATGGTGATAATGGAAGTATGATCATCACCAGTGACAATACTACAAGATATAGTGACGATGGTGGTATTACTTGGCAAAGCAACGAAATCTTTACAGAACTTACAGGTGGAACATTTCCTATTCAAGTTATTAATGATGTAACAGGTTGTACATCAGATACAATGGTAATTTTGACTTCCATTTTATGTAATGAAATATGCAACGATGGTATCGATAATGATGGCAATGGATTGATCGATTGCGAAGAAGATATTTGCAATTGCGAAAACAAATTGAAAGATATTGTATATCCAAATATATTTTCTCCAACAAATAATGATGGTATTAATGATCTATTATATATACATATAAATACAAATATATTTGAAAATTTTGTAGACATTGAAATTTATAATAGGTGGGGAAATTTAATCCATATTGGGAAAAATCAAGATATCGCCAACTTATGGAATGGAAAACAAACACAGGGTGGCAGTCAAGTTGTTCAAGGTGTATATATAGTGAAAATATCAATGTTTGAAAAAAACAGTAAGGATAAAATTATTAAGATTTTTTCATTAACACTAATCTAACAGAAAATAAGTAATAGCACTTTAAGGAACGAAATTCACCTGATAAGGATGATTATATCCATGTTAATGCATTAAATAAATTTAATATATGATTACTACTTAGTTTTGAGCTTTGTTTGAACCATACACAACCTATATTTTCATTCTGATAAGAACCTTTAAATTAAAAATCTGATATTTTCAGATTTATTAAATTATTCATTTAATTTTAAAATCATGAGGTTATTTTTCAGTTTGTTGTTTTCATTTGTCACTTTTTCTGTACTCAATAGCCAAAGCCAATATGATATTCGGCTTCAGCTTTCAAGTATAGATTGTGATACCAAAGTAGCATGTTACAATGTGCAACTAAAAGCGTCAAGTAGTACTTGGGGGCTAGCTGGTCAAAATTATCGTATCTTTTATGACGCTTCTGTTGCAGATTATCTTTCTGGAACTAAAGTACTAGGTAGCGAGTATGGCGATTTTACCTTAGTCCAAGATGTAACTGCTGATGCAACAGGAGTCGGCCCTCTTACTTTTGAATCTACTTTAGGATTTCTTAATTATGCCATTGACTTAAATGATATAGTGAATGGTGGGATTTTCCTAACGACTGATTGGACAACCACATCTAATATTTGTTTCACTCTTGCACAGGATCCTACAGGCGGGCTAACAGAGTGTATGGATGTCGTGTGGGGCCGAGAAGGTCTTACAGACCCGTACGCTACAGCCTTTGTAGAAGTTTCAAGATGGGTGGGTACTAATAACACCACAAACACCGTGGGTAGTCTTTATGATGATTTAAATTCTGGTGATGGAAATGAAGCATGCTTTAATACTTCATGTGCTGCATGTGAGAAACCAGTGTTAACGATAGGAGACTTTACATGTAATGGAAATACCTATAGTGTGAACTTCTTCCACAATGGACAGACCATCAGTGCAAATGCAGGAACAGTATCTGGAAATAGTGTAATCAATATTCCAATAGGAACGAATGTAAGTATCACAAGCAGCAATGGCACAGGATGTACAACCGTACTTACCTACACTAGCCCAGCAAGTTGTGTGACTTTATGTAGTTATCCAGATTTGACTGTGGGAGAAGGTATTTGCAATGGGTTAACTTACACAGTAAGTCTTACTGAGACTACTGGGGCAACTATTACAGTAAGCGCAGGTACAAGAGTCGGAAACACAGTTATCAATATTCCAATAGGAACGAATGTATCTATCACAGCAACTAATGGAACGTGTGTAAGCCAAATTGCGGTCACTAGCCCTACAAGTTGTACTGATCCATGTAATAATCCACCGATCAGTATAAGTGGTCCAGTTTGTACGAATAATAATGCAAACTATGGCGTCAATTACACGACAATAACAGGAGCGACAGTAACTGCAAGCCATGGAACAGTAAACAACGGAGTTATCAGCGGTATTCCAGCAGGTCAAGCCTTGACAATCACGGTATCGTTTGCAGGATGTACCAATGAAGTAGTAGTGGTGCCAGCACCAGCGTGTACATGTGAGAAACCAGTTTTAACGATAGGAGACCTTACATGTAATGGTAATACTTATCATGTGAACTTCTTCCACAATGGACAGACTATTAGTGCAAATGCAGGAACAGTATCTGGTAATAGTGTAATCAATATACCAATAGGAACAAATGTACTCATTTCAAGTAGTAATGGCACAGGATGTATGACGATGTTGACTTACAATAGTCCAGCAAGTTGTGTGACTACATGTAGCTATCCAGACTTAACAGTAGGAGAAGGTATCTGTATTGGGACGACGTACACAGTAAGTTTTACAGAAACTTCAGGTGCGACGATAAGTGTCAGTGCAGGTACAAGAGTTGCAAATACGGTTATCAATATACCTATAGGAACAAACGTAACAATAACAGCGACAAATGGAGCATGTGTAAGCCAAATTGCGGTTACAAGCCCTGCAAGTTGTATAGATCCATGTAGCAATCCACCGATCAGTATCAGTGGTCCGGTTTGTACGAATAATAATGCAAACTATAGCGTCAATTACACGACAATAACAGGAGCGACAGTAACTGCAAGCCATGGAACAGTAAACAACGGAGTTATCAGCGGTATTCCAGCAGGTCAAGCCTTGACAATCACGGTATCGTTTGCAGGATGTACTAATGAAGTAGTAGTGGTGCCAGCACCAGCGTGTACATGTGAGAAACCAGTTTTAACAATAGGAGACTTTACATGTAATGGCAATACTTATCATGTGAACTTCTTCCACAATGGTCAGACGATCAGTGCCAATGCAGGAACTGTATCAGGAAATAGTGTAATCAATATTCCAATAGGAACGAATGTAGTTATTACAAGCAGCAATGGCACAGGATGTACAACAATACTTACTTACACGAGTCCAGCAAGTTGTGTGACTACATGTAACTATCCAGACTTATCAGTTGGTCAAGCAATATGTGTAGGTACGACATACACCGTAAGTCTTACAGAGACTACTGGTGCTTCTATTGTCTTAAGTGTCGGAACAAGAGTTGCAAATACGGTTATCAATATACCTATAGGGACAAATTTAACAATTACGGCTACGAATGGAGCATGTGTAAGTCAAATTGTGGTGACGAGCCCTGTAAGTTGTATAGATCCATGTAGCAATCCACCGATAAGTATAAGTGGACCAGTGTGTACCAATAATAATACTAACTACAGCGTCAATTACACAACTATATCAGGAGCAACAGTAACTGCAAGTCATGGAACAGTAAACAACGGAGTGATCAGCGGAGTTCCAGCAAGTCAAACGTTGACGATCACCGTAACTTTTGCAGGTTGTGCAAATGAAGTAGTTGTCGTACCAGCACCAGTATGTACTTGTGAAACACCTGTTTTAACTACAGGAGACATTACTTGTAATGGTAACACGTATAGTGTAATTTTCTTCCACAATGGGCAGACTTTTACGGCAAGCGCAGGAACAGTTTCAGGAAATAATATCATCAATATTCCTATTGGAACAAATGTAGTATTAACAAGTAGTAATGGTACCGGATGTTCTAGTATAATCACAGTGGCAAGTCCAGCAAGTTGTCCTACAAACTGTAGTTTCCCTGATTTAACAGTTGGTCAAGCAATTTGTGTTGGACAGACTTACAATGTAAGCTTAAAAGAGAATACAGGTGCTACAGTCACTGTAAGTGCAGGCACAAGAGTAGGAAATATGGTCATTAATATTCCAATAGGGACGAATGTTACAATTACGGGAACAAACGGGGCATGTGTTAGTCAAGTAGTAGTTACAAGTCCGGTAAGTTGTACCGATCCTTGTAACATTCCACCGATCAGTATCAGTGGCAGAATATGTAGTAATAATTCTACAAGCTATACTGTTAATTACTCGACAATATCAGGGGCGACAGTAACTGCAAACGTTGGAACAGTAAACAATGGTATAGTTAGTGGCATCCCTGCAGGACAAGCAGTGACTATTACAGTATTTTTTGGTGGCTGTACAAATGAAATCATTGTAGTACCAGCACCAGTTTGCACATGTGAGAAGCCATTATTAACAATTGGAGAATTCATGTGTATCGGAGCTAACTACAGAGTAGAATTCATTCACAATGGACAGACCATCAGTGCGAGTGCAGGTACAGTTTCTGGTAATAGTGTAATTAATATACCGATAGGTACCAATGTTGTCATCACGAGCAGTAACGGAACAGGGTGTGAGACCGTTCTTACCTATAATAGTCCAGCAAGTTGCATTACGACATGTACCTACCCAGACTTGACAGTAGGAGAAGGTATTTGTGTAGGAACATCTTACACCGTAAGTTTAACGGAATCGACTGGCGCTACACTTACTGTTAGTGCTGGAACACGTGTCGGCAATACATTAATTAATATACCACTGGGAACGAATGTTACAATAACAGCTATTAATGGAGCATGTGTAAGCCAAATCGTAGTGACAAGTCCTACCAGCTGTAACGATGTTTGTAGGAATCCACCGATTAGTATTAGTGGAAGAGTATGTTCTTCAGACAATACATCATACAGTATTAATTATACTACTATTGTAGGAGCCACGGTGACATCAACGCTTGGAACAGTGGGTAATGGAATAATAAGTGGGATTCCGACAGGACTAGCAACAACCATTACTGCAACTTTTGCAGGTTGTGCAAGTGAAGTTGTATTAGTACCAGCTTTAATTTGTCCAAGAGATTCAGATTACAACATAAGAATGGTATTAGATACTGTAAATTGTATTGAAAATAAATTCTGTTATGAAGTACAACTGAGCAGTGCAAATGGTTTTGCAATGAATCTAGCCGGTCAAAATTATCGCTTATATTATGATGGTTCGAAGATGTCTTATTTATCGGGAACAAGTCTTTTACCAGTACCAACTTATACTAATTATACATTAGCACAAATTATCGAAAATCAAGATGCAAGTGCTACGAATGGAGCTTTATCTTTTGAGGCTAATTTGAGTTTCCTTAATTATTCCATGGACTTGAATGATTTAGTCAATGGTGGAGTGATTCTACCTGCAAATGGTTCATGGGTAGGGACATCAGAATTATGTTTTAATGCTGCTTTTGATTTATCAGATGCGCCTCTTACATGTATTGAAGCTGTTTGGGCTAGAACTGGTTTAACTGACCCTTATGCAACAGCTTTTGTCGAAGTTGCCAAATGGGTAGGAGTTAATAATACTGTTATGGCGATTGGATCAATGTATGATGATATATCTTTAAGTGATCCAGAAAATGTTTGTAATTCAACATTGTGTCTATGTGAAACACCAGTATTAACCACAGGAGACATTAGGTGTAATGGAAATACGTACAGCTTTAGCTTTATCCATAATGGCCAGACAATAACAACAAATGCAGGAACGATATCAGGTAATAATGTAATAAATATACCAATAGGTACTAATGTTATCATCACTAGTAGTAACGGCTTAGGCTGTTCTACGGTCTTAAATGTAACAAGTCCATTAAGTTGTCCTACATCTTGTAGCTTCCCGGATTTAACTGTAGGTGAAGGTATATGTGTAGGTAATGCGTATACGGTAAGTCTTACAGAGACTACGGGTGCAACTATCACAGTAAGTGCAGGAACAAGAGTAGGAAACACAGTAATCAATATCCCGATAGGAACGAATATAACGATCACTGCAACGAATGGAGCTTGTGTGAGTCAAATCGTTATTATTAGTCCTACAAATTGTATAGATCCATGTAGCAATCCACCGATCAGTATAAGTGGTCCGGTTTGTACGAATAATAATACAAACTACACCGTCAATTATACGACAATAACAGGAGCAACAGTAACGGCAAGTCATGGAACAGTAAACAACGGAGTGATCAGCGGAGTTCCAGTAGGTCAAGCGTTGACAATCACTGTAACGTTTGCAGGATGTGCAGATGAAGTAGTGATAGTACCAGCGCCGACATGTACCTGTGAAAAACCAGTGTTAACGATAGGAGACTTTACATGTAATGGTAATACTTATAATGTAAACTTCTTCAACAATGGTCAGACGATCAGTGCAAATGCAGGAACAGTATCTGGAAATAGTGTAATCAATATTCCGATAGGAACGAATGTAGCCATCACAAGCAGCAACGGCGCAGGATGTACATCAATACTTACTTACACGAGTCCAGCAAGTTGTGTGACCACATGTAGCTATCCAGACTTAACAGTGGGAGAAGGCATCTGTGTAGGTACGACATACACCGTAAGTCTTACAGAGACTACTGGAGCAACTATCACATTAAGCGCAGGCACCAGGGTAGGAAACACAGTAATCAATATTCCGATAGGAACAAATGTAACGATTACAGCGACAAATGGAGCATGTATAAGCCAAACTGTGGTAACGAGCCCAGCAAGTTGTATAGATCTATGTAGCAATCCAGCGATCAGTATCAG
>DATGWZ010000004.1:0-197284 GCA_035299145.1 Saprospiraceae bacterium | reverse complement strand
GAAGAAGCCGACACCAGTATGTGTACCATTAAGTACAGCATTGATGGCAGATCCAGATGGCAACGGTCCATTCTTACCAATGGTAGAATTATGGGCAGTAGACTTCATGAACAAAGCATATGACAACTGTACAGAGGACGATAAGTTATTGTACACGTTTGACAATGTAGCACCACAAGTAGAGAACAAAACTGTATTCGGTAGAGTGATCAACATCGACGTGCCACATTACTTCAATGCAGCGAGTGGTGGTGTAAGTGCATACCCTGCAATATCTGCATCAGAAATCGCAATCAGAAACCAATACCTAAGAGGTGAAAACGGTCTTCAATTGTGGTTACCAGAAAGCAGAAGTTCAGCGAAAGTATGGACAAGCACAAGCTTAGACCCTACATCACCAGATGGATACACAACAGTAGACGTGATGGTAACAGTATGGGATAAGAAATTCAACTGGGACTTCTGTTGGACAAGCTTGAAACTAGGCTTACACACAGGTGTAAATACAGGATCCATTGTAAGTGGAAATATCTCGACAGAATCAGGTCAAGGTGTCAAAGATGTACAAGTAGTTGCGATGTCAAGTCTACCAGAATATCCATTGACAGTAATGACAAATGGACAAGGTAATTACGAGATGGACTTAAAAGCCAATACACAATTGACAGCTGTAAAAGATGTTAATTACAGTAACGGTGTAAGCACACTCGACTTAGTGTTGATCCAAAGACATATCCTAGGTATACAGTCACTTGACAGTCCATACAAACTGATCGCAGCAGATGCCAACAATGATGGACAAGTGACAGCAGGTGACTTGATCGAATTAAGGAAATTGATCTTAGGATTGACAGATGACCTACCAAATAATACGAGTTGGAGATTCCCGATAGCGTCACAAGCGATGAACCCGAATGCACCATTCCCTTATGATGAAGACATCATGTGTCCATACACACCAAATACAGATATGACCAATCAAAACTTCATAGCTGTCAAAATAGGTGATGTAAACGGAAATGCAAGTACAGATGTAACGAACCCTACTGTAGAGTCTAGATCAAACAACGATGTGAACTTAACAATAGCTGAGAGATCAGTCGAAGCAGGTGAGACAGTAGCAATACCAGTAACAGCAGCGAACTTCAACGAAGTATTCGGTTACCAGTTCACAATGAACCTAAACGGAGCTAGCTTCGTAGGTGTAGAATCAGGAGCCATCGAAATGAATGCAAACAATGTAGGAGTATTGTCAAATGATGTAGTAACAATGAGTTTCGCATCAAATGAAGCAGTAAGTGCAAAAGGAGATGATGTATTATTCACTATGATCGTAAAAGCTAACAAAGCTGGAAACGTAAGTGAAATGATGACGTTAAATTCAGATGTAACTGCAACAGAATCATATGTTGGTGCTGAATTGACAGTTGGAAAAGTAAGCTTAAATGTAAGAACAGTAGACGTAGCAGAAGCTATCGAATTGTTCCAAAACGAGCCTAACCCATTCAAAGGTCAAACAACAGTAAGCTTCCATATGCCAAGTGCAGCGAAAGCAAGCTTGAGTGTATACGATGTAACTGGTAAATTAGTGACCGTAAGAAACATTGATGCAGTGAAAGGTTACAATAGTGAAATATTCACTACTGCACAACTTGGAACAAGCGGAGTTCTTTACTACACATTAATAAGCGGTGACTTCACAGCTACTAAGAAAATGATCATCGTGGAGTAAGACCTAGCATTTAGATCGACCTTATAAAATAAAAGAGCCCAACAGTCTTTATTGATTGTTGGGCTCTTTTTATTAGTTTGATTACTTGAGAAATTATTAAGCCTAGATGTTGATTAACATTAATTATACCTTAATTTTGTAAGAGGAAAACTGTTCCGAATTGAAATGACTTTAAAATGGAACTTCATACTATGGATTAGTTTTTCTCAAAACACTAAGTGCTGACTACTTCTCCATCAAGAAACCGCATATTTTTTTATACTCCAACTCTCATAATGTTATTCTGACTTATAAATTTAATGTATTTCCTAAATGTAAATTAGGACAATTTTAAGATGATACTTTAATGCAGACCTACTGATACTTTAATGCATCAGTGGGATCTAGTGGGAACTCAGTGGGAACTCGTGGGAACTCGGTGGGAACTCAGTGGGAACTCGGTGGGAACTCGGTGGGAGTATAGTCGGAACGTGTAGGGAGCATGTAGGGAGTTGATAGGGAGTAAGTAGGGAGTATCTATGGAGTATCTATAGAGTGTCTCGTCCTAAAATAGCTACACAGGTTAATTAAACCTGAATTATGCATTATAAAATCTATTACGAAGCTAACTTGCTGCAAATCAGAATCCGCAGAGGCGGACAACTTATCTTCTGTAACCATAGCGGTGCTATGCTTTTCGAATCTCAGTTGCTGATTTATTGCAATTTATCTTCTCATTACGAATTCTAATGCATAAACCAGGTTAAATAATCCTATAATAACTGCTGTTGATTAATACTGGAAGTCTGACATTATTATGTCCTATATAAACTGATGACAAAACAAGAAAAATACCCGTACCCTTTCGAAATAAAAGAGCGGGTATTTCTTTTTAGAATTTGAAAAGACCAGATACCACAAAGTTTCTACCTGACCCAGCCAAACCAGAACTGTAAGGCCTGTATCTTTGGTCAGAGATATTTTCTATAGCTAACGTTAAAGATAATTTTTGAGTACATTGATATTGACCACGAATATTAAATATTTGCCAAGATGGTGCAAAAGGCTTTCCATTTCCATCTTTTGCGTACAACTCAGTTTTCCCTTGCTCTTCATCGGGAAGTTGCTCAAAAGATTTACTAGCGGTGTATTGGCTATTAATCTCGCAATGCCATTTTCCTTTTTGATAGATCAATCTTGTCGAACCAAAAGAAGGTGCTGCATGTCTCGAAGGGCTAGTTTGACCATTATCTAACTCTTCTTCACCAATTTGTACGTTGTAATCAGAACTCAATGAAAAACCTGCTAAAATTTTAATGTTGATGCCCGCTTGTAATCCATAGACAGAAGCATTTGCAGCGTTTTGTACTGACAACACTTGGCTCAACTCATCTTTGTAATCTATACTATCTTGACCATTAAGAGTAAATGTTCTTCTGACTAGTGCATTTTGCAATAAAGTGTAGTACGCCGTGATGTCAACTTTTAATCGATCACCCATCACTTTCACAAAACCTACTTCTGCATTGTATGCATATTCTGCTTTAACATCAGAATTTGGAACTGTCACTGTGCCTGGCGCTGAATCAAACACTTTCCCTGTATCATCTACATTAGGTGCACGGAAACCTGTGGATAAATTTGCAAAAATAGACCAAGATGTGGTAGGTCTAAAGACGGCACCCAAACTACCAGTAAACGCTCCATTATTGATTTTTGATGTAGAAAATGGCAAGGGGAAAAAGGTTAAATCGTATGTAGCATCCAAGGCAAACTGATTATATCTTGCACCAGCCTGAAGAGACACTTTTTCAGACAAAATACGTTGATAATTAGTATAAACACCAAAAGAAGACCAGGTCGCTTTAGGATATCTCGCAGGTCCATTGCTAGTTACCCCTGTAGTAATGTTTTGGAAGGAACCCGTTGATTTCACTTCGTTAGTTACAAACTCTACACCATAAAACAGTTTCTGCTTTTCGGACAAAGATTTTATAAAGTCAACATTGGCAGACCAAGCATCTACTGCTTCCGTTTGTATTTGTCTATTCACTTCATTAAAATCACGATCTATTCGGCTTTCGCCAAAAGTTTGAAACGCAATATTTAATGATGCTTGATCATACCATGTATTGCTTCCAAAATTCGTGACTTTGAGTTGGTTCATACTCCAAGTTTGTGGGCCATAATTCCACTCAGCGTATCGTGGTTTGCCATTGCGTAATCTTAAATGACGGTCATACCTTGCATATTCGGAAGTCTCACTGATGTGTAAACCATATTGTATATCCCAGTTTTCATTAGGTTTAAACCTGATTTTTTGGGTTAAATTGTATTGTGTGTACGCAGAAGGTGACTGAACAAGAGAATCAGGGTTTGTGCGGAATACATCTTCATTACCTACTCTCTCAACGATGAATGGCTTAAGATAATCATCAGGTCCGTTTTTCCCCATTCTTAAATCACCGAAGTCATTATAACTGATGCTAGTGACAGAAGCCCATTTTTTTCCACCAAAGTTTATGTCAAAATGACCTGTTCTCTCTTCATTTGCAGAAGAATATCTAACAATGGCTTTGCCAGAAATATTAGATTTACCATCGGTTATTGACAACTTAGGTGTCAAAGTTTGGAAACTCATCACTCCGCCAATGGCATCACTTCCATATAAAACAGAACCAGGACCAAACATAACTTCTGCGCTTTCAATGGCAAAACCATCTAGTGAAATTACATTTTGAATGTTACCCGCTCTAAATATGGCTGTATTCATTCTTACACCATCTACTGCATAAATGAGCCTATTTGTAGCAAATCCCCTAATCATAGGGCTGCCACCACCTTGCTGACTTTTCTGAATAAAGACTTTGCCAGTATTTCCCAATAAATCAGCAGCGGTTTGAGGATTGTTAAACGTAATGTCAGACGGTTTAATAGTGACAATTTTGGCAGGGATATTACGATTAGACTGATCCCATCTTGATGCAGATACGACCACT
Organism: Saprospiraceae bacterium; assembly: GCA_035299145.1. Lineage (GTDB taxonomy): Bacteria > Bacteroidota > Bacteroidia > Chitinophagales > Saprospiraceae > OLB9. Next base: position 192,574 of record DATGWZ010000004.1, on the reverse strand, counting down.
TGGTCAAATGATAAAATATTTTGAACCAACTTAACATTGAATCCGTTACCTTTTAACACATTGTATGAAAAAGTTTGAGATTGATACCCAATTAAGGAAATTTGAATTTCATTTGATAAATTCAAAGATGAAATATCCGCTTGGCCGTTTTGATCGGTTAAAATTAATCTTGTTCGCGAAAGGTCTATGATTGATACAGATTCTAAAGGCGCACCAGAAATTTCATCTAAAATCGTTATTGTTTGTCCATGTGTCAGAATAACAAAACCAATCAAAAAAAAACAAAATTGGACTAACTTCATACTTATTTACTAATTATTCTGGAAATGCATTTTTTGCCAGTTGGGCGTCAGGACCTGTGTGCATGTACCATGTGGCAGCAACTGAACATATAAATGAAGCAATAATAGCTCCTACCACAGGAAGTAGAAACAAAATATTGGCTACTAAGCCTATAATTAGTGTGGCACCTGCATATTTTCTTACTATTGAAGCACTTTCTTTAATTTTTAAACCAAAGGTATTGTTGTAGTTGTCAATAAAAAAATAACCTACAAAATAACATTGAACCAACCATTTAAGCACATCTTCCAAAAAATCAGGTGCAAAAATACCCACAAATATTGAAATGATGACGCCAATGATAATTTCAATAACCCAATTTCTAATGGTCAACTGAAATACTCTCCATTGTGACTGAATCATTTCACCAAGAGTCATGTTAATTTTCATATCCGATAGAATTTCTATAGTTTTATTAGAAAAATATACAACCAACATTTGGATAAGTATCAGCAAGACATATTTATTACTACCTTCAAATAACGATTCAAAACTCATGGCATTACTAATTGCAGATGTTGCAATTTCTGAATTTGCAAAGTTTGTCGCATAAAGCGCTTCTGTATTTGTTTTTACATATTTTACTAAGGACCAGGCCATTAGAATACATGCAATTACTATAAATGTAAGTGCTAACCTATGTTTCATGAATCCCTTCCACAACTTATTGTTAACAATAAATGGAAATGTTTCCAACATAATATGTGTCATCTCACGAAGCTGTGTAAAGAAAATAGAAGGCGTCATGTTGATTATTATTTGGGTTTTGATGCATCAAAGATAATTTATTTGCAAATAGCCTGTTAAAAATTAGTCGAATGCTTAAAAAATGTTGTTCTTTTACGTTCTATTTTTTCTAGAAGCATTAAATAATCAATTATATGAAAGCCATATATCTCCAAAAATACGGTTCCGCCCAAGAAGCATTTGTAGTCAAAGAAACTAAGATACCTACGCCAAAAGAAGACGAAGTACTCATAAAAGTCAAATACTCAGGCTTGAATTTTGCTGACGTTATCGCTAGAAGAGGCATGTATCCTGACGCGCCAAAAAATCCTGCTTTGTTAGGATATGATGTTTCTGGAGAAATCAGTGCAGTGGGCGAGAATGTCACTGAATTTAAAATTGGTCAGCAAGTGGTTGCCATGACAAGATTTGGTGGTTACGCAGAGTATGCGGTGACCAATAAAAATGGTGTAGCTGTAGTTCCTGATGGATATGATATGGCAGCTGCGACTGTTTTGGCTACACAGGCGTGTACAGCTTATTATTGTGCAGAAGATTGTGTGACGCTTCACAAAGGAGACAAAGTGCTCATACAGGCCGCTGCTGGTGGGGTAGGTAGTTTATTGGTACAGATCGCAAAACATCGTGGTTGTATTGTTTACGGTACAGCTTCCACTGGTAAACAAGATTTCATAAAGAAACTGGGTGTAGATTATGCTATTGATTACACAAAAGATAATTTTTATGATGTCATCAAAGGAAATGGACATCAGCTCGACATGGTTTTTGATAGTTTAGGCGGAACAGCTTTTGCAAAAGGAGTAAAATTGCTTGCTCCAGGTGGGAAAATGGTATGTTATGGAGCGGCTGAACAACTAGAATCCAGAAAAAACAAGTTGAAACTAATAAGCCTTGCCGTCGGTTTCGGGTTGTTCTCTCCAATCTCCTTATTGATGCAATCAAAATCGATCATTACCGTAAATATGCTGAGAATAGCCGATTTCAAGCAAAGTGTTTTCAATGAAGTGTTGCAGAATGTGATAAAAATGGCTGATCAAAAGATCATCACACCACATGTGAGCAAGGTTTTTCCTGCATTAGATATTGCAGAAGCGCACGATTTTTTAGAATCTCGACAATCTACAGGGAAGGTGGTGCTTAAATGGGATTAGAGATGATATATAAGAGATGAGTTAAAAGAGATGAGATATAAGAGATGAGATATAAGAGATGAGTTATAAGATATGAATGATGAGATGTGAGAACTGCTATAAGCTTAGCGTCGTCGCTTAGTTTGCGTTCGTTAAAGCGTTTTGCTATTGTATCGCTACTTTTCATGCTTTAGTCCGCCTGTAGCCCAACGTACACAAGCAATTCAGCAAATCAAGTAAAACTTACGACCTTATAGCTTCCACAGGATCCATCCCTGATGCTTGCAATGCAGGCAATATACCTGATATGATACCAACTATCACAGAAGATAAGACTCCTATCAATATATTAGAAAAGGATAAAGTCATCGCAAAAGGTATGGCCAATGATATCAATTTTAGTGTGATGAAGACCAAAACGAGACCAATTAAGCCACCAATTAAACATAAAATGACGGCTTCTATGAGGAATTCAAGTAAAATAATGAATCTTTTTGCACCCAAGGCTTTTTTGATACCAATAATACTTGTGCGTTCTTTTACGGATACAAACATGATATTTGCCACACTAAACATCCCTACTACTAAAGCAAAAACACCTATCAAGAAACCTGCAAAATTTAATACTTTAAATACACTATCAAGTACTTGCGACAACATTGACAATTCATTTAATGCAAAATTACTATCTTCCATTGGTTTTAGTCTTCGTACTGCTCTAATAATACTGGCAGTCTCACCCTTCAATTCTTCTAAGTCAACTCCAGCTTTTGCTTTGATATTCAACATTCTACCTACACTTGATTCATCTTTTACATTAATGTATTTTTTGACCGTGTTGAATCCGACCCAGATGACATCATCAAAATTGATAAAATTAAAGGCATTGTCCCCTTCAGACTCTAAATGGCCAATCACTTGGAAGTCCTGACCAAAAAGTTTTACTTCTCTCCCAATGCCATCCAAACTTTTGAATAGCTCATTATACACTTTATATCCTAAAATAACTTTATTGGCCCCGGTTTCGTACTCATTTGTACTAAAATATCGCCCTTCTTGCAGTTTTAGATTTTGGATTGACGCATATTCAAAGGTTGATCCCATAATGAAAGCATTGCTGAGAGAGCTAGATTGGAATTTGATCGTTTTTCCTCCAGTAAAAATTGTGTATGAAGCATTTTCAGCAAGTTTGCTTCTTTTTTTAATAGCTTCAAAATCTTCTAGGGAAGCGTCGGGTCGTTTGGCATATTTCCAGTAATTTTCTCCAGGGTCTTCACCCCAAGGCATTTTATCAAGATAAATAACATCACTACCCAACTCGTTAAATCCGCTCACAATGTTTTCTTGGAGAGAGTCCACAGCAGACTTTACGGCAATAATACAGAAGATACCTATCGTAATACCGAGCAAAGACAGGAAAGTACGTAATTTATTGCCCCTAAGCGAACCTAAAGCTTGGTTTAAACTTTCCCATACAATTTTAAAAAATATCTTCATAATATGATCATTACCTTTCTACCATGTCTTTCCAGATACCATTGAGAAGTTATCTGAATTAAATTTATGCAAAGTAACATCTTTTTCAATTGATATTATTGTCGTTTAGATGAAAGTAAGTGATTAATCGTTAAACACTTATATTTTTTAATATATTTTATCAATTAGAGCCCAATTATTGATCAATTTTATACCGCTATTTCAATTAAAAAGTCTGAAACAGAGGGTAATAATTTTAATAATTTCAAAAAATAAAATAAAACAAAACAATTATATGTTATTAAATGTATAAAGATTTATACTTTTGCACTCATTTTTAAAAATAAATTCATGAGGACTAAACTTTCGCAATTTAAGTTTGACCTACCAGAAAGTCTGATTGCACAATATCCTACACAGGAGAGAGATCAATCAAGATTAATGGTAGTAGACAGAAAGACAGGTAAGATAGAACACAGAATATTCAAAGATCTTCTTGAATATTTTGATGATGGTGATGCCTTGATATTCAACAATACAAAAGTTTTTCCTGCCAGAATGTATGGTAAAAAGGAAAAGACTGGGGCAAAAATCGAAGTGTTTTTGCTTCGAGAATTGAATGCTGAAGCTAAGCTTTGGGATGTATTAGTAGATCCTGCAAGAAAAATCAGGGTAGGTAATAAGCTTTACTTTGCTGATGACAAAGGTAATGACATTCTTGTAGCTGAAGTTGTAGATAATACTACTTCACGTGGAAGAACGATTAGATTTTTCTATGACGGAACGGATGAGCAATTCAGAGATGTTTTAAAGCAATTGGGTAGTATGCCACTTCCTAAATATATCTCTAGAATTCCAGAAGATCTTGATGACGAAAGATATCAAACAGTGTATGCAAAAGAAACAGGCGCTGTAGCGGCACCGACGGCAGGTTTACACTTTTCAAGAGAGCTTTTAAAAAGACTTGAAATAAAAGGTACCAACTTAGCAGAGGTAACACTTCACGTAGGTTTGGGTACATTTAGAAGTATTGATGTGGAAGATTTGTCTAAACACAAGATGGACGCAGAATATTATAGTATTCCACAGAAAGCAGCTGATGTCGTAAACAAAGCTAAAGAAGGTAATCATAGAATCTGTGCCGTAGGAACCACATCTATGCGTACTATTGAGACATCTGTATCAGCAACAGGTCAGCTAAAACCATCTGAAGGTTGGACGAATTTATTTATTTATCCGCCATATGATTTTAGTATTGCAAATGCAATGATCACTAATTTCCATTTGCCAAAAACTAGTTTGATCATCATGATTGCAGCTTTTGGTGGATTTGAATTGATCATGGAAGCGTACCAAGAAGCCATAAAAGAGAAGTACCGATTCTTTAGTTATGGTGATGCCATGCTAATTATTTAATAAATATTATTTTTTTAGATAATATTAGTTCTTTGGGGAACTTTTAAATTCTTTTTTTAATTATAGATGCTTTCGCTGACATTTATCGTTGACAACGAAATATTATTGTAACTATTTTGTCGTTATTTCGTTATAATTTTATTGTCAGATTAATCTTATTTTTTTAAACCTATTAATAACTAACTTAAAGCATTCATATGTACTGGACATTAGAATTAGCTCACAACTTGGAGGATGCACCTTGGCCTGCTACTCGTGATGAGCTTATTGATTACGCCATCAGATCAGGCGCACCTTTAGAAGTCATTGAAAATCTTCAGGAACTCGAAGACGAGTTTGAGATATATGAGTCTATGGAAGATATTTGGCCAGATTATCCAAGAAAGGATGATTTTCTCTTTAATGAGGAAGAGTATTAAAAACAATTAACATAACAATTTCAAAAGCGCTTTTGATTTTAATGTTGCACCATACGATTTGAAATGAATTTGGTGTAAAATTATTTTCACTAAGCGCTTGTTAACAATAAAAGTCTTGCTTTTTTTAATATGAGCAAGACTTTTTTTATTTTTGCCAACTTAAATTTTCATTTTTTGGAATCTATACACGCTAAACCTTTAGTCATCGCCATAGATGGATATTCTTCATGTGGCAAATCTACACTTGCTAAACAATTGGCTAAGGAACTTCATTACGTTTTTGTAGACTCTGGAGCTATGTATAGAGCTGTGACGCTGTATTTTATAGAACAAAATATTGATTTAAGTGACCAAGTTGCAGTTTCACATGCCTTGGGAGAAATCGAAATTACTTTCAAGAATATAAATGGTCAAAATACTACATTTCTGAATGGGCGGAATGTAGAATCAGAGATCAGAACATTACAAGTTTCAGAATTAGTCAGTGAAGTGGCTGCAATATCAGAGGTAAGGCGTCAATTGGTTGCTTTGCAAAGAGCAATGATGGGCAAGTGTGGGATGATCATGGACGGAAGAGATATTGGTACGGTAGTTTTTCCAGATGCAGACATTAAGTTTTTTGTTACCGCTGATCCCATCATCAGAGCGCAAAGAAGATACAATGAACTGATATCAAAAGATCAAAAAGCAGATTTACACGACGTTATTTCTAATCTTCAGCATCGAGATCATATAGATACGACTCGAGAAGATAGTCCTTTAATGCAAGCTGAAGATGCTATCGTACTAGATAATTCAGATTTTAGTATTGAAGAACAATTTAATTTTGCACTGGATAAAATCAATAAAAAGTTAGAACAAAGAGAAAATTAAATGGGCTGTACCCACAAAATACAATTTGTTTAAAATTGATTTTATTTTACTCAGTCCCATCAGTTATTTTTTAGCTGGATCTTCAGACGTCTTGTCTATCTTTTCTATGATTTCTTTATCAGATTTGCCTAAGTTTTCAATTAAGAAATTTACATCCTTTGCCATCGCATGATTAGGATATTTCTGCATAAAAGATTCGTATATCTCTTTTGCTTTTTCAGGTTTTTTAAGATCATTTTCTAATAAAAATCCTTTAAGAAATAAAGCCATGGGTGCGTTTTTGTCTTCTGAATAGTAAGTCGAAATCCAATCGTATAAACTAATTGTTTTACCATAAGACTGCATTGCTCGAGACATCTCTGCAGCTTTGAAAAGGTAACTAGCAGCAAGTGAATCATTTGGAAAAGCTAATGCATAAGACTCACAAACATCAACATATTTTTCAGCATTAGCTTTGTTTATGCCATTAAAATCCGGGTTTTCAAAGACTTTGGCAGCAACAGATTTGATTAATCCGTGAAGATCATTGTAAGTACTAGGCAAACTGTCTATGATGGTTTTAGATTTAATATCGTCAGGATAAAGATTTGCATAACCTTTCAGCAAGATGCTTGCAACTTCATATTTGCCCGAAGCACTCATATCATCTGCAATTAGGTACATGTAGCGTTTTGATGTTTCACTTTTTGGGTTTAGCTTAATAAGTTCTATGGCAAAGGTATTGATATAGGCTTCATTTTTGGTTTCCTTACATAAATCTATAGATTTGATGATCAAAGCTTCTTTTTGCGTAGGATCGGTTTCGTTCATAATTTTTTCTCCCATTTTCTGTAGCAAGAGATTAAAATTATCCAATGTTGGATTTGCTTTGTATGCTGATTCTAACGTTGCGATTTCATCCACTTCAGAGGTGCTTTTATCTGAATTTTTACAAGAAAATAAAAAGAGGGCAGCACATAAAATGATAACTCTGTATATCATATCTTTAATTTTGAAGAAACAAAGGTATTAAAATTTAAAGATTTATGCATATAGTTGTGTTGATTGAAATTAGGAAATGATTATAAATAATATTTTCACATTAGAATTGTTGATCATATTTAAAACCTACTTAATTAATCTATTAAACAGTTGCTGATTTCCAATGTGCCAAGATGTCAATTTTTCACAAACCAATGTTTCATAATGCTATTTTTTTGACCTATATTTGAGCGAGATTTGACATTTTTTTAAGCCAAATTAAGGTTTAGCCACCATTAAAAAACAGACCTGATGAAAAAGTGGGTAATATTTCTTATGATGTTTAGTACTTTCAATATATATGCACAAACTGATTTTCCATATCAAAAACCTGATGATGCAATACATTCATTAGCTGATGCAAAACCTGCTCCTGCATTAAGATTAAATTCTGACGCAACTGTAGGAGTATTGCTTTTCAGAGATGGTTTTAAGAGTATAGAAGAACTAGCTGCACCTGAGATGAAACTTGCGGGACTAAGGATAAATCCAAAAACAAACGCTCCGTCTCGTACCACATATTTTTATACCATGAAGGTATTAGATGTCATCTCGCAAAAGGAGTTTGAAATCAAAGGACTTCCAGAAAATGCAATGCTTTCTAACTTCTCATGGTCAAATAGCCAGCAAATGATGGCATTCACCAATACGGTGGATAATGGGGTAGAATTATGGGTGCTAAATCTTGCATCAAAGTTGGCAACTAAACTTACAGGACCTATACTGAATAACAATATTCTAAATGGAGCTGTTTGGTGCAAAGATGATCAGTCACTACTAGTACCTACGCTTGTGAAGGGTAGGGCAGATCTCATAGATACACAAGCAGCCATTCCAACAGGACCCGTCATTTCAGAAAATGATGGACAGAAAGCGCAAAATAGAACTTATCAAGATCTTTTAAAGAATCCATATGACGAACAAAACTTTGAAGTGCTTGCAACCGCGGAGATTTCAAAAGTGGATCTTAATGGAAACCTTACACCTTTTGCGCCTGCCGCTATGTATGCGGGATTGAGCTTTTCACCTGATGGTAATTATATCATGAGTTATGAAATAAAAAGGCCTTTCTCTTATATTGTCAATTTTGAAAGATTCCCAACAGATATAAATATTCTTGACAATACAGGAAAATTGGTCAAAGTATTTCTTCAGATTCCACTTACAGAAGAGTTGCCTAAAGGATTTATGGCAGTCAGAAAAGGTCCTAGGAATGTCAATTGGCGCGCAGATGAACCAGCTTCTTTATTCTGGGCAGAAGCCTTAGACGGTGGTGATCCTGCTGTAGAAGTAACAGAGAGAGATGCTGTATACACACTACCTGCTCCTTTTAACGGGGACGCAAAACTATTGGCAAAGACCAAAGAACGTTTTGCTGGCATTCAATGGGGAAGTGATAAAGTTGCTGTCCTTTATGAACGATGGTGGAATACTAGAAATGCTAGAACGTTGTTTTTTAACCCATCAGATAATGCACAAAGTCCTAGATTGTTTAACGAACGAAATCAACAAGACACTTATTCTGATCCAGGAAGTTTTGTCACCAAAAGGAATTCTTTTAATCTAAATACCCTTGAAATCATTGATAATAAGGTTAGTATGATAGGAGATGGCTACTCAGCAGCAGGAAAATTTCCTTTTATCGATAAATATGACTTAAAAGATTTTAAAAAAGAACGTATCTATCAAAGCAAGGAAACTGATAAACTAGAAGAACTGCTATCTTCTATAGATACGAAAAAAGGCATCTATTTGACTAGACTGGAGTCAAAAAATGAGTATCCTAATATATACTTAAGGGATTTAAAAAAGAAATCTATCAAACAAATCACTTTCCACAAAAATCCTTTTGAAGTATTAAATGGTGTGCACAAGGAAGTCATCAAATACAAAAGAAATGATGGTGTAGAACTATCAGCTACTTTATACTTGCCTGTAGGATATGACAAAACAAAAAAGGAAAAAATGCCTATGATTATGTGGGCATATCCAACAGAATACAAAGACAAATCTAGTGCAGGACAGGTCACTGCCAATGCCAATGAATTTACTTTTCCTAATTATGGCTCACCACTATACTGGCTTACAAAGGGATATGTCATATTGGATGATGCCGCATTTCCTATCGTAGGCGAAGGCAGTAATGAACCCAATGATACCTTTGTGCCACAACTCGTAGCCAATGCAAAAGCTGCCATAGATGTGGTAGATAGTTTGGGATATATTGATAGGACAAAGGTAGCCGTTGGTGGCCATTCCTATGGCGCTTTCATGACAGCAAATTTGTTGACACATTCAGACCTATTTGCGGCAGGCATAGCTAGAAGTGGCGCTTATAACAGAACATTGACACCATTTGGGTTCCAATCAGAAGAGCGAAATTATTGGGAAGCACCCGAAGTTTATGATGCTATGTCGCCATTTCAAAATTCTGATAAAATGAAGACACCATTGCTGTTAATCCATGGAGAAGCAGATAATAATGCTGGAACCTATCCGATGCAAAGTGAGCGATATTTTAATGCTTTAAAAGGATTAGGAGCAACAGCAAGATTAGTCATTTTGCCTAAGGAATCGCATGGATATTCGGCCAAAGAATCCATTATGCACATGCTGTGGGAGCAAGATCAATGGCTAGATAAATATGTCAAAAACAGAGATAAAAAGATCAAACCTTAATATAGACATAATACTTTAGACATTCATTTAGTAGGTTTTATATCTACTTTTGCGTGAAATTTGTTTAATTTAAAATATACTCCATTTGAGAACGAAATATATAACATTCATTATTCTTTTTATCTTGGTTTGTACATGCCAAGAAGGAATATATGCCCAAAAGTCGTTGCTCAAAAGTGGCCCACTCCTTGGACCAACATCACTTCGAGATGTTACATTATGGCTTCAGACAACACAAGAAGCCACCGTTTACTTTACCTACAAGGCCAAAGAAAGTAAAGAAGCATTCAGAAAATCTGAAAGGGTTACCTCTAAGAAAGTAGATGGCTATACAGTACAAATTCATATAAGTGATGTAATTCCTGGTACCACTTACATTTACAAAACATTTATCAATAATATTGAAGTAATACTTTCATATACTACAGAATTTACCACACAACCGCATTGGCAGTTTAGAACGGATGCGCCAGATTTTTCATTTATAGCAGGATCTTGTTTTTATGTAAATGATGAAAGTTATGATCGACCTGGCAAACCGTATGGGGGCAACTATGAAATTGTGAACGAGATGTACAAATCAAAGCCAAATTTAATGGTTTGGTTGGGTGATAATATATATCTGAGAGAAGGAGATTATGAAAGCCGATCAGGTATTTACCACAGACATACACATACTAGATCATTGCCAGAATTACAACCATTTATCAGTTCTATCCCACAATATGCCATATGGGATGACCACGATTACGGTCCAAATGATTCTGACTGGACCTATCCATTAAAAGATCATGCATTGGACGCATTTCAAGACTTTTGGCCGTCTGAATCTTATGGTGCTGGAGATACAGAAGGTGTTACGAGTAGTTTTGGATGGAATGACTGTCAGTTTTTTATGTTGGATGACAGATGGTACCGAACTGTAGAAGTCGAAAATGGTACTATATTGGGCGATCTTCAAAAGTATTGGTTTAAAGAAGCGATCAAAGCGAGTAAAGCTAGATATAAATTTGTAGCGGTCGGTGGACAGTTTTTAAGTGATTTTGCAGCTTTCGAAAATTTTGCAAATTACAAAGAAGAAAGAGCAGAAATAATCCAGTTTTTGGATGACAATGACATAAAAGGTGTGGTATTTCTCACAGGTGATCGTCATCATTCTGAAATAAGTAAGATGGTAACAGAAAAGGGAAATGTCTTTTATGATGTTACTTCTTCTGCTATCACGTCGAGTACATACGACCACAGCAAAGAACCAAATACCTTAAGGGTGGAAGGCAGTATGATAATTGAGCGAAACTTTGCTATCTTTAAGGTAAGTGGAGATAAAAAAAATAGAAAATTGAGTGTTGTATTTAAGAATACGACTGGTCAAGATGTGTATAGTTATGAATTTGGGAATTGAGTTTTATTAGTTTCAAAAGATTTTGAATGTATTATAAGTTAAGTATCATATTTCTTTTATTATTTAGTTTGGAAATTAATTCTCAAACTATTATTTTTACTAACCCAGGAACAAGTTATACAAATGTAGACGCTGCAATTGTTAATAATTATGGACCAATAGATGTTTCAAATTGTACTTCATTAAGATTCTCATACGATTTTGAATTTAGTCTAGATTGGGCTGGTTCTGGTAATATGGAAAGCCCTGATGAATGCACATTTAACGGTGGATGTTTGCCTGATATTAACATGCCGATTTTAAATGGTTGTAATACTTGTTGGGACTTTATGTATGCCGAACTTCTTTTAGATGGAGTGGTTGTTTTTTCCGAGTTAATCGGAGTACCCAACGAAACAAGGCAAATGGGTACCATTGAATGGATAGGTTGTACAAATGGAGCTTCAGTTGCCACAATAAGGTTTATAAACCAAAACTGGGCGGCGAATGAGACAAATATATTTAGTAATGTACAGCTAGAATGTTGGGAAGCAGTGCCTACTGTATCTGCAGATGATCCTATTTGTTTAGGTGACATTTTGACTTTGACTGGCGTCATTCCTAATCAAGCAGACGCATCTAGTTGGGTATGGACGAGTATTGGTGCAGGAACCATAAATACGCCATCGTCGCTAATTACAACAGTAAATGGTGCTCAAAATGGAGATACCTATATTTTGACAGTAACAGATGATAATAATTGTACCGCGAGTGATCAAGTTACTATAATGGTTTCACCTCCTCAAGATGCCAACTTTGATTTTCCAAATTTTTGTGTTGGCTCTTCAAATGGACCTATCAATATAATAATACCAGGAGGAACATTTTCATTTAATCCCAATCCTGGAGATGGAGCGACCATCAATCCCACAACCGGTGTCATATCAAATGCTACTGGAGGCACCACTTATTCTGTGCAGTATGTCACTCCAGGTCCTTGCCCTGGTACTGAAGTAGTCATGGTACAAGCACTTTCTAATCAAGATGCTTCTTTTGTTTTTGCCGATTTTTGTTTTGGCGAACAGAATGGACCTACAGGCATTGCAACACCAGGTGGAACATTTTCCTTTAATCCAAATCCAGGCGATGGTGCAACAATAAATCCTGTTACAGGTATCATTTCTAATCCTATTGCAGGTAATTCCTACAGTGTCCAATATGTCACACCAGGACCTTGTCCCAATAATATGACCATAGTAGTTGATGTGCTTAATTTGGTAGTTCCTGTTTTGGGACCATTAGGGCCTTATTGTACTTCCGATGGCATTGTTAACTTACCAACAACACAAAGTGGTGTGACAGGTAATTGGTCGGGGCCAGGTATAGTGGGCAATCAACTAAATCCTGCATCTCTAGCGCCAGGTATGTATCAAATATTTTTTACACCAACAGCAGGTCAATGTGCTTCTGTAGCAAATATTACCATAGAAATTATAGGAAACCCGATAGGTAATCTATCTGGAAATCCAGTATTATGTCCAGGTCAATGTGGAACGGTTACATTTAATTTTAGTGGAGGTTCAGGTACCTACAATCTAAACATGAATTTTTTAGCTGGTGTGTTAGGTATTAACTTCCCAATGGTAGGTGTAACCAATAGTACCGTATTAAATATCTGTATAGGAAATGGTGTACCTTTTGATCCTGCTACAAATACACTTAGCATTCCTACAATTATACCAACAGGCACTTATAGCTTGACCTTATTAAATTTCTCATCAGTACCTGCCGGCCCTTGTTCTAATGGAATAGTAGGGAGTCCAGGATCTATCTCTGTGACCATAAATGGCGCACCAACTGCAAATCCTGCTAATATCACTGCATGTGACTTTGACCAAGATGGGACAGAAATATTTGATTTGACTTCGGTTAATGGAATCGTGACTGGTGGTGTAGGAGGGAATACTGTGACTTGGTATTCTGATGCTGCTTTTACGACAGAAATATTAAATCCTACTATGTTTTCTGCATCTTCAGGAACAATAGTTTATTCAGTAGTCACATCTCCAAATGGTTGTGAAGGAAATAATCAAACATTGTTACAATTGATTGCACCAGTTCAACCAACTGCTACTGACTTTAATATTTGTATTAATGACCCATTACTAAATTTACCAACTACATTAAGTGGCGTTAATGGCACTTGGTCAGGAGCAAATGTTGCAGGAAATCAATTTGACCCTACCGGACTACCTGCGGGAAATTATCCAATTACGTTTACACCTACAGGTACACAATGCGCTTTACCACTCACGGTAGATGTAGTGATCTCAAATGCTGGACCCATCAATTTACCTAATCCCATAGTAACTTCTTGTTTAGGCAATGGATCTGTTTCATTAGGTAATACCCAAGGTGGTGTAAATGGGGTTTGGTCTGGAAGTCCTTTTCTAACTGGTGATAATTTTGATATCACTGCTGCGGGTGTAGGTTCATTTACAGTTACATTCACGCCTACAGGATCCATGACTTGTTTTAGTCCCAATACCACACAAGTCATAGTAGTGGCCAATACTGACTTGGCACCAATCACTTTTTCTGATCTTTGTCCAGATTCAGGTATATTTGATTTAGGTAATATTGTTCAAGGCGAAACAGGCGTTTGGTCTGGAAATACCCAAGTGTTTACTAATTTATTTGATCCAAATACAACACCAGGAACTTATCCATTAACCTTTACACCCAATGACCCGTGTGTAGATCCATTAAATACAAGTATTGAAGTAGTTCCACTGAGTACTTTGACACCGCCCATGCTTGGACCCACTTGTACTAATGGAGCACCGATAGTTTTACCTACTACAATAAATACAGTAACAGGAACATGGACCATAGGAGGACTGCCCATAACCACTTTTGATCCATCCATTTATGGGTCTGGTAATTTTACCTTAGATTTTACTGTAGATGCAGGATTTTGTGCATCGTCATTTAGTACCGTTATTTCAGTAAGTGCCATTACTGCTGGTTTTGACAGCTTGCAAATGAGCTGTCGATCAAATACAAATATAGTAGTCAATTTGAATACTTATCTTTCACCTGGTACTACTCCTGGAGGTACATGGACTTACAATGGTAATCCAGTAACCGATCCAACAATGGTAGATTTGGGTTTATTGCCTAATGGATTTCATGAGTATTTTTATGTGATTAATGACGTAAATTGTGGGCAGGATACCGCCATAGTTTCTTTTGATATTGAGCCAGAAAATAATGCTGGTAATAGCACCACTCAGTCATTATGTAGCACGAACGCTTCATCTGTTAATTTTGCGAGTTTACTGGGTGTTATTACAAATGGTGGCAATTGGATTCAACCTATGGGTGTTAATGTAGATTTGAGTAATTTGATGGATGTTGATCTTTCTAATTTACCAGCTGGAACGTATGATTTTACCTATGTATTACCAGAAAATAATTGTGCTGCCGATACATCTCATACGGTCTTTACTATCCAAACATTCAATACTGCGGGAACTGATGTTATGAGTACTTTGTGTCTAGGAGCGACTATAGATTTGTCTAAATTAGTAAATGGTGGATTCACGTTGGGTAATTTTCTAAATCCTAATAATATTGCTGGACTGACGGACTCCTTATGGAATACAACGGGGTTGAGCGCAAACACTTATGTTTTTCAATATGAAGCAACAAACGTTAATCCTTGTTTGTCTGATACAGCAACTTTAACCTTAAATCTTGCATCAGTCGTCACCGCTGGCCAAGATGGCATTTCTAACTATTGTGAAGGGTCGGTAATATCATTAAATGATTATTTATCAGTTGGCACATCGTTGGGTGGTTTGTTTTATAATAATGGAAATATTGTGCTAAACGGAATATTCAATACAACAGGTTTTAATGTTTTAATATTCCAATATATAGTCGGTGATGGCGTAACCTGTCCAAGAGATACATCCTTCATAACCTTAGGCCGTGTGTCTAAACCTGTGCTGACCATAGATCCAATCGTCAATATCTGTGAAGGAGATTGTCAGAGTATTACCATTAACCATAATGCTGCTGTGGGATCAAATTTTAGCTTAGCATTGACATCTTCTGCTGGTCAAACTTATAGAAACGTAGTGACGGTGGTAAATAATAATCCATTGGATATTGCATTTTGTGCATCATCAGTAGGGCCATTTAATTTTGGAAATTTACCTTTAAATCAAACCTTTACTTTACGAATAGATAGTCTTAATATCATCGATGGAGGATGTAGATTTGATTACATTGTTACATCTACATTTAATACACAAAGTAAGCCTACAAGAAATGTCATTAGAACACTTTGTAATGGTAACACTGTAACTGTGGGAAGTGATGTTTACTCAATGACCAATCCAAGTGGTGTGACAATTATTCCTTCCACAATTGCCAATAGTTGTGACAGTATTATTAATGTGAATTTGACTTTTGTGGGTCCTTCGCCTATTACCAATTTGGTAGAAACCACATGTGATCAGGCTTATTCTATAACAGTTGGAAATACTGTTTTTAATAGTTTTAATCCATTTGGTCAAGTCACACTTCAAAACGCAAATGGATGTGACAGTGTAGTGAATGTGAATTTAACCTACAGCTCATTTTCATCAGGCAACTTTAATTTTGCCACCTGTGATGCCAACTATGCTTATACATTAGCTGGACAGACATTTGATATTAATAATACTAGTGGGCCCGTTACATTAGTCGGTGGAAGTGCATCAGGATGCGATAGTATTGTCAATGTGTCTCTTACATTCTTACTACCTAGTTCATTTGACCTAAATGAAACTACCTGTGACGCTACTTACTTTATTTCCTATGGCAATCAAACCTTCAACTTGGCTAATCCATCTGGAAGTGTAACATTATTTAATCAAGCACAAAATGGATGTGATAGTATCATTAATGTCAATTTGACTTTTCTACCAATGGCAATAGGTAGAAATGATATTGCTACGTGTAATGATGATTACTCGTTTAGTTTCAATGGTATTACCTATAACAAAGCAAATCCAACGGGTAGCTATACTTTATCAGGTGCTGCTGCAAATGGATGTGATAGTGTAGTAAATATACAGATTAATTTTTCAGAATTTAGTTTTATTTCTGAACTTAATTATGCTTGTGATGAAAGTGATGCGGCTTTTAATATCAATTTGGCTTCACATCCTGGGCCGTACGATATAAGTATCAATAATGTCTCACAACCTACTTTACCATTGTTACCATTTAATACAAGCTTTGCACCTGGTAGTTATTTTGTTGAAGTAGAAACATTCGATGGTTGTCAAGATACGATTACGGTTGTTGTTGATGAAAACAGTGGACCTTTAGTTACATTGAGTCAGGTACCATTATTGGATGGACGTACACAAATCAATGTAAATGCGCCAAGTAATGTACTGTATGATCTAAATTGGACACCATCTTCAACCCTGACTTGTTCAGATTGTTTTGATCCAATAGCATTTCCAATCGAAACGACCACATACACACTCCAATACATGTATGGTGACGATTGTGTAGATACAAGGGTAATAACCATCGAAAGGCTAAATTCTGAAGTGATCGTGCCTAATATCTTTAGTCCAAACGGTGATGGCAGTAATGACCAGTTTTATATCCAATTGCCTGAAGGTGTGACAGGACTTATCAAGATCATGCGCGTGTACGATCGGTGGGGCAATCTGATGTTTGACAAAAAAGATATACCTGCCAATGAGCCATCCGCTGGTTGGCAAGGAACATTGAATGGCAATTTTGTAGTGCCAGGCGTCTTTGTATATTATCTAGAAGTCCAAATAGATGGCAAACCTAAAGTAGATAAGTATTCTGGAGATATTACGGTAACAAGATAAAAGTAGATGTTAAAAATTGATTATTCGCTATTGAAAATTATTTTTATCAAAAATAAGATAGGGCTAAGAAACATTTATTGAAGATTTGAAGTAAATTTGCATTAATGAAACCTTATTAATTTGGGTATTGAAAAATTATTCAATAAATTTAAATAATGAAGTTTATTATATCATTTATTATTACAGTTGTTTATTGTTGTAATTTGTATGCTCAATTTACTATTGCAAATGGTTTACCTGGTTGTTTGCCTGTTGTAAATCAAGAAGGAATGGCATGTGGAGGTGGGACTACTTTTTTTGGTGTTAATGCCATGAACCAATTCCAAGTTCAAAATATTGACGGTATAAATTGTTGTGCAGGCCCTGGCGGAGATAGTCAATCGTATTTTGAATTTGATATTCTAAATATTAGTGATTTTATGAATATCAATATTTCAATGGGATATTCTGCAAGTAATACAAGTTTCGAAGATGATTCTCCTGGTGCTCCAATCTTTGGTTGTTCAGGAACTATTGTGGACAATAGCCATGACCAAATAGTCTTTACTTATTCTATAAATGGAGGTCCTGAAATACAAAGTTTGTATGTCCATGGAACTTCACAAGCAAATTTTACTGGAACATGGATGGCAGGGCCGTTAAATGGTAATACTATAAAAATTAAAATTTATGCATCCAATAAAGCTACCGCGGAAATATTCTTTTTTCAAAATTTATTAATTACTGGAACACCAAAACTTAGTGCAGGTCCAGATGATATCGTTTGTTATCCAGACATGGCAGATTTGAATGGTGTTTGGACAGGCACTTGGTCAGGAGGTAGTGGTATCATCGGTAATGTAAACATACCAGTAACAACATATACTCCGAACGCGTCTGAACAAAACTCAATGGTGACACTAACATACACAGGACTGCCCGCATACCCTGGATGTCCTGCACCATCAGACCAAATGATTGTTACAGTTAACCCTCCTCAAGATGCCACCTTTGATTTTCCAGATTTTTGTGTCGGATCGACCAATGGCCCTACCAATATAATAATACCTGGAGGAACATTTTCTTTTAATCCAAACCCTGGTGGTGGAACCACCATAAACCCTACAACCGGTGTCATATCAAACGCTACAGGAGGCACCACATATTCTGTACAGTATGTCACTCCTGGTCCTTGCCCTGGTACTGAAGTAGTCTTGGTACAAGCACTTTCTAATCAAGATGCTTCTTTTGTTTTTGCCGATTTTTGTTTTGGAGATCCAAACGGACCAACAGGTATTGCAACACCTGGAGGAACATTTTCCTTTAATCCAAATCCTGGCGATGGCGCATCTATAAATCCCGCTACAGGTATAATTTCAAATCCCGTAGCAGGAAGCACCTATAGCGTAGAATATATAACTCCTGGACCTTGTCCCAATAATTTGACATTAGCGGTTGATGTGCTCGATCTTGTTATTCCAGTATTTGGACCATTTGGACCATATTGCACATCAGATGGAATTGTTAATTTACCCAGTACTCAAAGCGGAATCACAGGAAACTGGTCAGGACCCGGTGTTGTAGGCAATCAGTTCAACCCAACTACGGCAGGCGCTGGAATGTTTCAACTAACATTTACACCTGATGCAGGACAATGTGCAACGGTGGCTAATGTAAATATTGAAGTTTTTGCTAATCCTATTGGCAGTCTTACAGGAAGTCCCACGATTTGCATTAATATATGCGACACGGTTATCATAAATCTTTCGGGGGGATCAGGATTGTATGATGTAAACTTGAATTTTTCAGGTAATTTAGTAAATTTTGATTTCTCTATGAATGGCATATTGGATAATACTATTCTTACAATATGTTATGGTGGCCCTGGCAATATTATTTTCGACCCATTAACCAATGAATTACAAATTCCCTTTCCAACGCCATCTGGCCAATATTTTTTATCATTAGTTGATTTTGCATCTATACCGTCAGGTCCTTGTGCTTTAGGTATTGTAGATAACCCTGGATTTACGGTTGTGGTTATTAGTGAAAATGTCGTTTTTCCAAATAATTTCCATTTCCCAATTTGTGATTATGACCAAGATGGAATTGTTACATATGACTTGACTTCATTAGATAACATAATAACTAATGGGAATATGGATTTTACTGTAAGTTGGTTTATGGACCCTGATCATAATTTTCCAATTTTAGACCCAACTATTTACACTTATGGAGGAGGTCATGTTTTTGCTACTATTTCTTCACTAGATGGTTGTAATACTTTTGGTAGTGTCGTAGGTGATATTGTGCCACCTTTAATTCCCCAAATAACAGACTATAATATTTGTATTAATGATCCAATCATAAATTTACCACTCATCATTGATGGGATAGCTGGCAATTGGTCAGGCGCTAACGTAACTAATAATGTGTTCGACCCTACTGGATTGCCTGCAGGAAATTATCCGATAACCTTTACTCCATCTGGTACCATTTGTGCTGCTACGGTAACCGTCGAAGTTATTATATCTAATGCAGGTCCAATTCCACTGCCCAATCCATTGACGACATCTTGTATTGGTTATGGTTCTGTATTTTTCAGTAATTCACAAGGTGGTGTTGTAGGAGTATGGTCAGGCAGCCCATTCTTAAGTGGAAATAGTTTTAATATGACTGCATCAGGTGTGGGTAATTTTACCATTACATTCACACCTACTAATGGGAATACATGTTTCACTCCAAATACAACCGATATCATAGTCACCCATAATACTTTCCTTACACCATTTACTTTTCCTGACATTTGTGCAGCTAATGGAGTATTTGATCTAGGAAGTACCATTCAAGGACAAGTTGGCGTTTGGTCTGGTAACCCACAAGTAAACAACAATTTATTCGATCCAAATATCACAGCTGGCACTTATCCATTATTATTTACACCAAATGATCCTTGTTTTGAACCTTTAATGGCTAGTATCGAAGTAGTTGCATCCACGATTCTTTCGCCACCAACTTTAGGGCCAACCTGTACAAATGGAGCACCGATAGTATTACCTACCATGATAAATTCAGTGACAGGAACATGGACCATAGGAGGATTGCCCATAACCACTTTTGATCCATCCATTTATGGGACTGGTAATTTTACGTTAGATTTTACAGTTGATGCAGGATTTTGTGCATCATCATTTAGTACTATTATCTCAGTGAGTGCCATTACTGCTGGATTTGATAGCTTGCAAATGAGCTGTCGATCAAATACAAATATAGTAATCAATTTGAATACTTATCTTACACCTGGTACTGCTCCTGGAGGTATTTGGACTTACAATGGTAATCCAGTAGCTGATCCAACAATGGCAGATTTGAGTTTATTACCTGATGGATTTCATGCGTATTTTTATGTGATTAATGATGTAAATTGTGGGCAGGATACCGCCATTGTTTCTTTTGACATTGAGCCAGAAAATAATGCTGGTAATAGTACCACTCAGTCATTATGTAGCACGAACGCTTCATCTGTCAATTTTGCTAGTTTACTGGGTGTTATTACAAATGGTGGCAGTTGGATTCAACCAATGGGTGTTAATGTAGATTTGAGCAATTTGATGGATGTTGATCTTTCCAATTTACCAGCTGGAACGTATGATTTTACCTACATTTTACCAGAAAACAATTGTGCTGCCGATACATCTCATACGGTCTTTACCATCCAATCATTCAATAGTGCAGGAAGTGATGTAATGAGTACTTTGTGTCTAGGAGCGACTATAGATTTGTCTACATTAGTAAATGGTGGATTTAAGTTGGGTAATTTTCTAAACCCTAATAATATAGCTGGACTGACGGACTCCATATGGAATACAACAGGGTTGACCGCTAACACCTATGTTTTTCAATATGAAGCAACAAATCTAAATCCTTGTATCTCTGATACAGCAACTTTAACTTTAAATCTTGCATCAGTCATCACCGCTGGCCAAGATGGTATTTCTAACTATTGTGAGGGATCGGTTATATCATTAAATGATTATTTATCTGTTGATGCTTCGTTGGGTGGTGTGTTTTATAATAATGGAAATATAGTGCCAAACGGAATATTCAATACGACAGGTTTTAATGTTTTAATATTCCAATATATAGTCGGTGATGGTGTGACGTGTCCGAGAGACACATCCTTCATAACCTTAGGCCGTGTGTCTAAACCTGTGCTGACCATAGATCCAATCATCAATATCTGTGAAGGAGATTGTCAGCGTATTACCATTAACCATAATGCTGCTGTGGGATCAAATTTTAGCTTAGCATTGACATCTTCTGCTGGTCAAACTTATAGAAACGTAGTGACGGTGGTAAATAATAATCCATTGGATATTGCATTTTGTGCATCATCGATGGGGCCATTTAATTTTGGGAATTTACCTTTAAATCAAACCTTTACTTTAAGAATAGATAGTCTTAATATCATCGATGGAGGTTGTAGATTTGATTACATTGTTACATCTACATTTAATACACAAAGTAAGCCTACAAGAAATATCATTAGAACGCTTTGTAATGGTAACACTGTCACTGTGGGAAGTGATGTTTACTCAATGACCAATCCAAATGGTGTGACAATTATTCCTTCAGCTAATGCCAATAGTTGTGACAGTATTATCAATGTAAATTTGACCTTTGTAGGTCCTTCACCTATTACCAATTTTGTAGAAACCACATGTGATCAGACTTATTCTATAACAGTTGGAAATACTATTTTTAATAGTTCGAATACGTTTGGTCAAGTTACACTTCAAAACGCAAATGGATGTGACAGTATAGTGAATGTCAATATAACCTACAGCTCATTTTCATCGGGAAACTTTAATTTTGCCACTTGTGATGCCAACTATGCTTTTACATTAGCGGGACAGACATTTGATATTAATAATACTAATGGGCCCGTTACATTAGTCGGTGGAAGTGCATCAGGATGCGATAGCATTGTCAATGTGTCGCTTACATTTTTACCGCCTAGTTCATTTGACCTAAATGAAACTACCTGTGACGCCACTTACTTTATTTCTTATGGTAATCAAACCTTCAACTTGGCTAATCCATCTGGAAGTGTTACACTCTTTAATCAAGCACAAAATGGATGTGATAGTATCATTAATGTCAATTTGACTTTTCTACCAATGGCTGTGGGTAGAAATGATATTGCTACGTGTAATGACGATTACTCGTTTAGTTTCAATGGTATTACTTATAACAAAGCAAATCCAACGGGTAGCTATACTTTATCGGGTGCTGCTGCCAATGGATGTGATAGTTTAGTAAATGTACAGCTCAATTTTTCAGAATTTAGTTTTATTTCTGAACTTAATTATGCTTGTGATGAAAGTAATGCGGTATTTAATATCAATTTGGCTTCACATCCTGGGCCCTACGATATAAGTATCAATAATGTCTCACAACCTACTTTACCATCGTTACCATTTAATACAAGCTTTGCACCTGGTAGTTATTTTGTAGAAGTAGAAACATTCGATGGTTGTCAAGATACGATTACAGTTGTTGTTGATGAAAACAGTGGCCCATTGGTGACATTGAGTCAGGTGCCATTACTAGATGGACGTACACAAATCAATGTAAATGCGCCAAGTAATGTACTGTATGATCTAAATTGGACACCATCTTCAACCCTGACTTGTTCAGATTGTTATGATCCAATAGCATTTCCAATCGAAACGACCACATATACACTCCAATACATGTATGGTGACGACTGTGTAGATACAAGGGTAATAACCATCGAAAGACTAAATTCTGAAGTCATCGTGCCTAATATCTTTAGCCCAAATGGTGATGGCATTAATGACCAGTTTTATGTCCAATTACCTGAAGGTGTGACAGGACTTGTCAAAATCATGCGTGTGTACGATCGGTGGGGCAATCTGATGTTTGACAAAAAAGATATACCTGCTAATGAACCAACGGCTGGTTGGGCTGGAACATTGAATGGGAATTTTGTTGTGCCAGGCGTCTTTGTATATTATCTAGAAGTCCAAATAGATGGCAAACCGAAAGTCGATAAGTATTCTGGAGATATTACGGTAACAAGATAAAAGTAGATGTTAAAAATCGCTTATTCGCCCATATATAAGTATGAACTTCCTGAAGGACATCGTTTTCCAATGATGAAGTATGAATTATTGCCAGAACAATTATTATACGAAGGTACTGTGACGAATGATCATTTTTTTCATCCTGATGCATTGGATGACGAACTCATATTGCTGACCCATACACAGATATATCTAGATAAACTGAATCATCAACAATTGGACAAAAAGGAGATTAGGAACATTGGATTTCCCATGTCTGATGTTTTGGTAAGACGTGGTAAACATATTGCTAATGGTACCTTAAAGTGCGCAGAATATGCCATGGAATATGGTATCGCTATGAATATTGCAGGCGGAACGCACCATTCATTTGCAGATAGGGGAGAAGGTTTCTGTTTGTTTAATGATATTGCAATTGCAGCGAATATTCTATTGCATAGAGGACAAGTTTCTCAGATTTTAATCATAGATCTGGATGTACATCAAGGAAATGGGACTGCAAAAATCTTTGAACATGAACCAAGGGTCTTTACTTTTTCGATGCATGGAGAAAAAAACTATCCCACACGAAAAGAAGTCTCTAATCTAGATATAGGCCTGCCTGACAAAACAGATGACCAATTGTATCTCCAAACTTTAAAGGAAACATTACCAAAATTAATTGATCAAATACAACCTGATTTTATTTTTTACTTATCTGGTGTAGATGTATTGGAGTCGGACAAACTAGGTAGGCTCAATTTAAGTAGAAAAGGCTGTAAAGAACGTGATCGTTTAGTCTTACAGACTTGCAAAGACTACAAAATTCCTGTGGCCGTGAGTATGGGTGGCGGTTATTCTCCTATGATGACAGACATTATTGATGCTCACGCCAATACATTTAGAGTTGCACAAGATATTTATTTCTAAAATGAGAATTCAGATACTTTTTCTAAAAAGTCATTAAAGCCTGATAAACTTCTCTGATGGGTAATCCCATTACATTGCTATAACTACCCTGTATAGAAGCAACTTTGCATAATCCTATCCAATCTTGTATACCATAACCACCTGCTTTGTCATAAGGCTTGTGATTGACTAGATAGTAGTCCATTTCTGATGCTGAGATACTGTCGAAGGTGACCAATGTGGTAACTGTAAAGGATATCGATTTTGTTTTACTTTTTATACATACACCCGTTGCAACAGTATGGGTGCTGTCTGATAATTTAGCAAGCATCAAAATACCTTCGTCATAGTTGGCTGGTTTATTATAAATGATACTATCTAAGATGACAACACTATCCGCTGTAATTAAAACTTCATTATCTGTAAGTGAATCTAGCAATGCTTCCGCTTTTCTTTTTGCGAGGTCTTCTGCAACTTCTAACACTGGCATATCAGGGTCGAAGTCTTCATCGATATCTTGGATTCGTACTTCAAAATTGAAACCAGCTTCTGTCAAGAGTTGACTCCTTCGTGGTGATTTAGAACCCAAAACTATTTGTTTATCTATCAATGATTTCATAATGATTTTAAAATAGAAGACAATAAAATAATACTTACCAATCCGGCAAGCATAATGTATTTAAGAATGGCACTTATCTTGCTAAAATCTCTTTTGGTAGTTGTTTTTGTCAAAATTTGAATGATCACAACTAACGGAGAAGCCACTAATAACAACAAAAAAACATATACCCTAAGATCCATAGGGATATTTGTGGTCAATAACCATAAAACAAGCACAAAAATAGATATGATGCAAAAAATGACAGCTAGCTTTTTGGCGGAATCTGCCCCATATTTGATAGGGTAGGTGGTGAGACCTGCTGATTTATCACCTTCTAAATCTTCAATATCTTTAATGATTTCTCTGATCATATTGACCATAAATGAGAAGACCATGTAAGCAAAAAACAACTCCAATATAAGCCACATACTTGGAAGATCATTTAATGCAAAGACAGCATTTCGTTCTGCAAATAAGATGATGCCTGACACCATGGCAACAAACAAACTTACCAACACATTACCAATGATGATGGAGTTTTTATATTTCGCGGAGTATAGGTATAATAAAAAACAAGAAGAAGGATATATTGTAACTAAAGGCAAATTATCAATGCTATGTGCAATATAAAAAGCGATAAAAAAACCTATCGTCAATAAAGTGTAATAATAATAAGTAGCTGTTTTTAGACTAATTTTAGATGGAATATAAGTTTTGGAAGGTTTGTTTACTTGATCTGTTTTTGCATCAATGATATCATTAATAACATACCCACCTGCTGCAATGAGCATGGTGTCTATAACCAACAAAGAAAACAAAACAACGTCAAGAGCAGGAGTAGCAACAAAGGCTAAAATGATATAATGGTACAATATCCATTGGGTAATACCGACTATAATTAGATTTTTAGGTCTTAATATTTGGATAAACGGTATCATAATATTTTAGAAATTCCATTTACCTTGGATACGCATCACTTTTTCAATGACTTCGCGTACACAACCTTCACCACCTTTTTTGGATGAAATAAATGATGCTCTTTGGAGATTTTCAATAGCTCCATCAGAAGGAGTAGAAGAAATACCCACTTTATCATATAAGACTAAATCAGGAATGTCGTCTCCCATAAATAAGATTTCTTCTTTTTTCAAACCTAATAATGACGAATACTCAATAAATGCGGCTTCTTTCTCTTTTAGTTTATCATAAATATGTGGTACACCTAGTGTTTCGAATCTTTTGCGTACACCCGTAGAAAATCCTTTGGTGATGATTGCAACATGATACCCTGCATCCATGGCAATCTTGAGAGCTTGACCATCACGGGTATTCATGGTGCGCACGAGATCTCCATTTTCCATTACGATGACTTCACTATTTGTAAATACACCGTCTACATCAAATATGAATGTCGTGATATGATTAAAAAGTTCGTGATTCATGATTATTGGTTGTCTCTCCACTCATACACCCATTTTGCTTGGATTTGCTCCAAGTGGGCTTCTGTACAGTCTTCTCTTTTACCTACGAAATTGGATATTTCTAACACATATTCAATAAGTTCTGTAAACCTTACACGGTATATTTTGCCTTCAGTAAAGTCATCACCAAATCTTTCGTAAAGTTTCATACCTATATCTTCGTGATCTGCCCAATTGATTGGTAGATTATCAATATCTTCAAATGCCATGATTGGTTTTATTTATGGTAATTAAAATGAATTTTTCTTTTAAATGTTATCAATGTTCGTGACCAATGATATTTTTTTGATCTGGAATGATAACTTCTATATTTGCATCTGCATCAAGGATGATACACTGACAAGCTAATCTAGATTCAATTTTTGGATTGATAGCCCTGTCAATAAAATCTTCTTCTTTATCTGAGATCTCTTCTAGATCATCTCCACCTTTTACCACGTAAATATGACAGGTAGAGCATGCACAAACGCCACCACAGTTATGGTTTAGATGCACATCGTGGTCTTCTGTAATTTCTAATATAGAATATCCTTCTTCTGCATTACTGACCAATACTTCTGGAATAGTGGTATCTTCAAATCTAAATTTTATGGTTGCCATCTTTGTTTTGTCTATGTAGGTATTACATTAAAAAAATGCAAAAGTATTGCTTATCTGACAAATCAAACAGAAATGTCATTTTTATGTTCAAAAAATATATTTCTTAGATGAATCTATGTTACGAATCAAAGTAATGATAACAAAATAAGATTCAATGGTTTATAAAATAATTCGTTATGCAGAAATGAATATTATTTGCCCATTTAAAACAATTTAATTTTGCAAACTACATAAATTATCCACTAATATTTTAATGTCTGGAAAATGACACTACTTGTTTTGGATGATAATTTTTTAAATTGATTGATTAAATATGTAGGAATATACAAAACAATTTGTTTTATTTGCAATTCAATTCGCTAAACCAAATAATCGGAAATGAGGTATTTATTAGTTATTCTATTTGGGATCAATTATTTTTCAGTAATGGGGCAACCCGATCCGTGTTCAAATGGTTCTCAAGAAACTTGTACTTGCGACAGCGCACCTATACTGTGTTCATTTGATGAATTAAATGGGTACACATATTCGATGAATACATATTCACACCCACAAGATGGTCCAGAACCGATGTGTCCACCACCAGCTGGTAATAATACTACTTCACAAAATCCTTCTTGGTTTGGTTTCGTTGCAAATTGTACAAACATTTCTATAAGGGTTTATTATACAAATTGTATAGATGGACCAGACTGTCCTGGAAATAATAATTTCGGAATACAAGCAGCTGTTTATTCTAATTGCTCACTATCGCCATCTAGTGCTGTTTCTGGTGGATGTGCAACTGGAACTGGAGGTTGTGTCAATAATAGTTCTAGAACTTTAAACTTAACTAACCTAATCATTGGTAAAATTTATTATTTTTTGGTGGATGGTTGTTGTGGTTCAGCATGTGAAATTGAAATAGAAGTTCTAACACCTCCTTGTCCAGCTGCACTCGGAAATTGGCCTTCTCCTCTTACTGGTCCAGATGTACTGTGTATAAATCAGCCCGGAGCGTATACATTTAGTACCATTGTTGGAGGTACTCGATATCCATGGTTCATTAATGATGTGGACCAATTTACTTCAGATAAAATCGAAGATGTTCCTATTCCATCATTTACCAGAAACTGGTCTTTCTCTATGCCTGGCGTTTATCAATTATGCGTAGATGCCCAGAATGAATGTGTAGATGTAAGCTCTCCTCCAAGTCCACTCTGTAAGACAGTAACAGTAGTTGGTCCTGAAATGGGTACTATCACAGCATTGCCTACACCTGTATGTCCTAATGAAACAGTTACGATTTCTACCACAGGATATGGGGCAAATGAAAAGTATATTTTAATCGTAAATTCTGCTGGTATTATTGTTAAAATTGAGGCTGGCACTTCCACCACTTTTACCCATGATATGTGTGCTGATTTTACTGCTTATGCGTATAATTATCCTGTAGGTACAGGTACACCTCCTGTTTTAGGTGCAAACATTTCTTCAGTAACATGTCCCAATGATTGTTGCGTATTAGATATGGTGCCTTTTTCGTTTGAAGATGATGAGCCACCTGTATTTACAAATCCACCTGCCAATGCCAATTATAGCTGTTTCGGAGAGATTCCGCCATTGATGAATCTAGCTTACACCGATAATTGTATTCCTGATGGTTCTGTCATGGGAACAGAGGTCGTAAATTATACAGATTGTGCTGGAGGTACATTGACTCGTACATGGACAGTAACTGATGATTGTGATAATACAGCCACACATGTACAGACGATTACTTTGTCTCCGATTCCACCCGCTGTCCTGAATGGACCTGCATCCATGAATATTACTTGTGAACAGATACCGGCTCCTGGAGTACTTCCTCCATTAAATTATACAAATAATAGTACGGGTAGTTGTCTAATAGCAGGCACAATTATTCCGACAAGAGTTGACAACAATACTAACTGTTCTGGTACAATCACCTATACTTGGTCTGTAACGGACATTTGCGGCAGATTGATCCAGCACGTACAAGTATTAACGGTCCAACCACCTAATATTGCAGCTTTTGTAAACCCACCTGCAAACATGACTATAAATTGTGTAGACATTCCACCTGTAGGAACTTTACCGCCATTGCCTTATACAAATGGATCAAGTGGGGCATGTCTTATATCAGGATCAGCTATCCCTACTAGGGTAGATGCTATAACAAACTGCGTTGGAACAATTACATACACATGGTCAGTAACTGATTTTTGTGGTAGGAACATAAACCACACCCAAGTGCTTACCGTACAAGCACCACCAGTTGCAACTATAACAGCAGCACCTGGAAATATGACTATTAATTGTGTAGACATACCGCCTGTAGGCACATTACCTCCATTAAATTATACCAATGGATCTAGTGGTACTTGTTTAATATCAGGTACGCTTATTCCTACTAGAGTTGACAATATTGTAAATTGCACAGGTACGATAACTTATACTTGGCAGACAATCGATTATTGTAACAGAACCATCTCTCATACACAAGTGCTTACCGTATTAGCACCACCTGTTGCAACGATTGCATCACCTCCAGCCAGTATGACTATTAATTGTGTGGACATCCCACCGACTGGTACACTGCCACCTTTAACTTATACGAATGGATCTAGTGGTACATGTTTAATATCCGGGACGCTTATTCCTACTAGAGTTGATAATATTGTCAACTGTGCAGGTACGATTACTTACACATGGCAGACAACTGACTATTGTAATAGGAATATCTCACATACACAAGTATTAACAGTATTGCCTCCACCTGTGGCAACTATTGCATCTC
This sequence comes from Saprospiraceae bacterium, assembly GCA_035299145.1. Taxonomy (GTDB): domain Bacteria; phylum Bacteroidota; class Bacteroidia; order Chitinophagales; family Saprospiraceae; genus OLB9. Next base: position 162,723 of record DATGWZ010000004.1, on the reverse strand, counting down.
CTCCAGCCAGTATGACAATTAATTGTGTGGACATCCCACCTACAGGAACGCTGCCACCTTTAACTTATACAAATGGATCGAGTGGTACTTGTTTAATTTCCGGTACGCTTACACCTACAAGAGTGGACAATATTGTAAATTGTGCAGGTACAATTACCTTTACATGGCAAACGACAGATTATTGTAATAGACAAATATCGCATACGCAAGTCTTAACAGTACTGCCTCCACCTGTGGCAACTATTACTGGAGCACCATCAAACATGACCATTAATTGTCCTGATGTACCACCAGCAGGTACACTTCCACCTTTAAATTATACAAATGGTTCAAGTGGTGCATGTCTTATAGAAGGAACCTTAACTCCTACAAGAGTAGACAATATTGTAAATTGTGCAGGTACAATTACGTTTACATGGCAAACGACAGATTATTGTAATAGACAAATATCGCATACGCAAGTCTTAACCGTATTGCCTCCACCTGAAGCGGATTTTGTCAATCCACCAGCGAGTATTACAATAGATTGTAGTGTAGCGATACCTACTGCATTAACACCACTTGCATATACAAATAATAGTACAGGATCGTGTCTCATTGCTGGTAATGCTACACCAACTAGGGTAGAGAATATTACTAATTGTATGGGCACAGTTACATATACGTGGTCATTTACTGACCAATGTAATAGGCAGAAACAACATGTACAAGTGATTACTGTAACGCCACCTGCCGAAGCTTTCCCTGTTAATCCACCAGCAAGTGCCACCATAAATTGTGATCAAGTACCTCCTGCAGGCGTGGTACCACCATTGATGTATAGCAATGGTGGTACGGGCTTATGTTTGATAGAAGGTATGATGAACGGTACAAGACTCGATGAGATCGTAAATTGTGCTGGTAGAGTTACTTTCACTTGGACTGCCACAGATCCATGCGGTAGGACTATTAATCATATACAAATACTGACAGTCTTGCCTCCACCAGTGGTAACCTTGACAAATCCACCAGTTTATACAACACCAATTACTTGTGCTGATGCATCTACATTTGTAGCTCCTGTCATTGCATACAGTAACAATTCTCCTTGTTTGGTAGAAGGAACATTAAATCCCGTAGTGACCAATAATTATAATGCCTGTGGTGGTAATATTCAGATAAGTTGGAATGGTACAGATATGTGTAACAGACCGGTTACTTACAATCAAATTATAATTGTACAACCAGCGCCACCGCCAGCATTTACATCCACATTACCACAGGATATTACAGTCGATTGTAGTAACTTGAGCATTTACGCCATCCCACTGAATTATTCAAATGGATTAAATAATACTTGCGGTATCATGGGTACGGTGCAAGGTGTTCTCAATCAATCTACTACTATTTGTGGTGGAACAGCAACTGTTACATGGAATGTTACGGACGCTTGCGGTAATAATTTGACTCACGTTCAAAATATAACGGTAAACCCTGCGCCACAAGCATCTTTTGTCAATCCACCACCACCAACATCCACGGTAGCATGCGGTGGTTTGCCTTTCCAGTTGCCTACGTTGTCATATACAAATAATGCTACAGGAAGTTGTTTGATTTCTGGAACAGTTACTGCAGTACAAACAGGTTCGTACGATGCGTGTGGCGGAACAGTCCAATATACTTGGCAATTTACGGACGCATGTGGAAGGTCCATTGTCTACAATCAAAACATTACTGTTTTACCAAGTAATAACCCTGTCGTTTTTATAAACCCACCTGCTGATGAAAATCTTCCATGTGGAGTTGGATTTGGTACACCACCAGTTTTGTCTTATTCAAATGGTCTGACTGGAATATGTGGTATCAATGGAACCGCCAATCCTATTACACAAGATTTTGGAACGAACAGAGTTTACACTTGGAGTTTTATCCATCCATGTACCAATGTTCAAATAGAACATGTCCAGACAGTGACCATCGTACCGGAACCCAATATTGTGCTCAATCCTTCATCCGTTACCTTATGCGAAGGACAGACTTTTGACCTTTCTACGATTCTTGTAACTGACTTAAATGGTCAATCAGCAAACTTATTTACATCTTACCACACTGGTTCACCAGCTACTGGTGCAAATGAACTCACTAATCCTATTATAATTGCATCGTTATTCCAAAATTCTTACGTTATCAAAGTTACAAATGAATTTGGTTGTTCAGATGAGGAGATTGTTATATTTAATGTAACGACACAAATTGGTGCAGGAGATGGTTCATCAGGCAATGAATGTAAAGATGGTACTCCAGTCAGTCTTTGGGATTATTTATTTGGCAATTATGATATAAATGGATATTGGGTATATTTAGGAAGTGAAAACTTAAATATTGACGATCCTTTTAATGTTAATTTCAGTGAAGTACCTGCAGGTGATTATGAGTTTGAATATGTAGTACCAGGACTTAATGGTTGTCCAGATGATGCTGCTACCATATTAATAAGTCTTGTGGCTCCAGGTGACTATTTTATTGAAAGCGTTAATTGTTCTGGTGATTTACTCACGTATACCATTCAATTAATTGCTTTAGGTTACCAAGTAGAAACTACAGCTGGAACAGTTGTCTCTAATGGAGGTGGTTCCTTTACGATCACCAATATTCCGATTGCACAAGGAGTTACCTTGACGTTTTCAAATTCAGGTAGCAATTGTAGTCCACAGACTGTAGATATTTCAGCACCTACATGCGGATGTCCAAATATCAATCCCCCTGCAAACAATGGTAATGTTTTAGCTTGTCAAAACAGTCAGAACGTAACGCTTTCTGTAACACCAGGAGCGGGTCTTTCAGTAAATTGGTATTCTGCAGCCACAGGTGGAACCCTTTTATTAGCAAACAGCAACACTTACAGTCCTTCTACTGCTGCTACTGGAATATTTACATTTTTTGCTGAAGCAATCGACTTAGTTACCAATTGTAAAAGTAATACCAGAACACAAGTGAGACTAGAAGTGGTGGCTAATCCGAATGTCATGAATGCCATTTTAAGAACATGTGATGATAATAGCGATGGATTTGCTGAATTCAACCTTGATGTTATAAAAACAAGTGTAAATGCCAATCCAGCCAATGTGATCACTTTTCATATAAATAATGCTGATGCGCTAACAGGTGCCAATCCACTACCTACTTTGTATACCAATACATCGGTCAATCAAACTATTTTTGCATCAGTAAGAAACAATAATGGATGTATTTCAGTGGCTCAAGTACAACTTGTTACTATAAATCCACCCACATTCAATACTGTAATAACCAGTATATCTTGTGTGGGAGCCCAAGATGGTGCCATAGAAGTTATCTCGACGGGAACAAATACCTACAGGTTAAATAATTTACCATGGACATCATCAAATATTTTTGAGAATCTAGGACCTGGAACTTATTCAGTCTCTGTCAGAAACGAAGATTTATGTATCTCAACAGCCTCCGTTACTATCGTGCCTGGGCAATCATTAAGTGTAGCTTCGTATAGCATCATTTGTGAAAATAATGGTACTGCAAGTATATCAACGGATGATATTTATGAAGTCACATTTACATTAGCTAGTTCTATAACAGTTTCTAATCAGTTTGAAGTATTTTTCAATAATGTTTCTCAAGGACTGTTTAATTACAATGTTTCGTCTACGATCACTTTGCCAGCAAATGGAATGGGTGGATTACTGGAGTTTATTGATGTAGTTTCAGGATGTAAAACATCAAGAGTTGTAGGTAGTTTGATACCTTGTTCTACAGATTGTGAGATTGTATATTCTGGATTAACTGTAGTTTGCTCAGACAATGGCACAGAATCTGATGGAGCTGATGATTTTTACACCATTTCTTTAACAGCTCAGGCTTCTAATGGAAGTAATACCAATACGTTTAACATTTTAGTGAATGACGTTATCATTGGTACATATAGTTATGGGACAGTAATTAGCTTCCAACTGCCAGCTGATGGACAGGTGCCTACAGTCGTGATTAGAGATGCTGATGATTTACAATGTATAGAAAATGTACCTGTAAACGCATTGACACCTTGTTCAGCAAGTTGTGTCATAAACAGCACGATTACTAATATTCTTTGTAATGACAATGGCACTATCAATGATCCTTCTGATGATTTATATACTTTTGATATTAGGGTTACTGGTCTAAATATATCTGCTGGTTGGTTCATACAAGGAGATCCACAATTAAGAACATATAATACATTACATAGAATAGGACCATTCCCGATTTCAGGCGGTGATTTTAATCAAATCATTTTTGATTCAGTAGATAATAACTGTTCAAGAGCGATTACGGCACAAGCACCTTCTGCTTGTAGCGAACCATGCATATTACGAGTTGATAATTTATTGGTCAGTCCTTGTGATGACAATGGCACCGGAGACGATGATACAGATGATGTATTTGGTATCAGTTTTTCTGTAAACAGGGTAAGTGGTTCTGTTAACTTCTATTATGTAACAGATGGAACGATAATTTATGGACCGTATACGTATGGACAAACGGTAACCATAAGTGATCTGTCTGCAGATGGGTCTAATATAACACTTTCTGTGTATGATGGTATTAATTCAGGGTGCACACAGTCAATTGTAGTCTCTCAACCTTCATGTTCTTCATGTACGCAAACTGTAAGTGCAGGTACGGATATTACACTTACTTGTTTACAAAATACGGCTACTTTAACAGCTACATCATCACAATCAGGAGTTTACACTTGGACAGGACCGAATGGATTTTTGAAAACAGGACAAACAGTTACAACCACAACGCCAGGCGTTTATACAGTAACCGTAATCTATCCTGATAATTGTACAGCGACAGACATTGTTGAAGTATTTAAAGATGGAAGTTTACCTATATCTAATGCTGGTTTAGATCAATCTATTACTTGTAAGATAACTGAAGTAACCTTATCAGGTACAAGTAACTTTAATACAAATGTTCAATATATATGGACAAATAGTAGTGGATCAGTACTAGGTAACACCCAAAATATCACGGTTACAGAACCTGGATTTTATTATTTTGAGGTGATCAATTTAACAAATAATTGTTCTTCTGGAAAGGATGAGGTAGAGGTCATAGACGATACAGAAAAGCCTATAGCGATCATTTTTGCAGATCCTGGCAATCTAATTGATTGTATTATTGGAACTGTAGTTTTATCTGGTCAACCTCAAGACAATGTTATCTTTAATTGGATCTATCCAGAAAATACTGTACTAAACCAGAATTCAGTGATTATTGACTTTGCAACCATTGTCACTATGACTGCTATAGATACATTATCAGGTTGTAGTAATTCATCTATGCTAGAAATCATTGATTTACAAGATTACCCTATTTTAGTAATCACGCCTCCATTGCCTATCACATGTACGACAAATGAAACAACAATTATTGCTTCTGATTCTCCACAAGGACCTAATTTGGTGTTTGAATGGTATAATTCGAATAATGTGTTGATACCAGGAGCTAACACTAGTACGTTAAATGTCAATATGCCAGGTGTCTATTACGTCGTATTAACAGATACTTTAAATGGATGTAGTAATAGGGATACCATAGACGTTGGTAGGATAGGGGACTTCCCTGAGATTTCAGTATCAGAAGATAAAACACTATATTGTGGTGCCACCAATACAAGCCTTGATGTCAATATAATTAATCCTTTAAGCGCTGTAAATATTGTTTGGAATACCATAAATGGGAATATTGTAAATGGTACAAATACACAGTCTATTCAAACCCAAGGAGCAGGTACGTACACGGTACAAGTGACCTATCCAATTTCTGGATGTATGACGACAGAAGACATTATCGTTAATATAAATAATAATGTCCCAGAAGCCGTAGTTGCTGTAGTAGAAGATGAATCTTGTGTCAATGATAGGAATGGAAGCATCGATATAACCACCATAGAAGGTGGAGAAGAGCCATATCAATTATCTCTTAATGGTAATACCAATCCTAGACTGGAGGATTTACCACCAGGACAATATTTATTAGGAATTATTGATGCTAATGGTTGTCCATTTGATACAACATTCACGATAGAGCCGGGTAATCAATTTGAATTATCGACGATTTCACCTTTAGAAATTATTGCAAACGCGGTACAAACCTTAGAAGTAAAAACAAATCTTGATCCAACATTAATTGCAAGTGTTGTTTGGTCTCCTTCTACAAATTTATCATGTGATACCTGTCTGGTAACAACTTTAACAGCTAGAGAAGCCATTACATATAATGTTACTGTGACGGACATTTATGGTTGTGTGGAAGAGATAAATGTGGTCATAAGATTGCGAGATAACACAATTGTTACTATTCCGAATGTCATTAATGTAAATGGTGATCAAAATTCATTTTTTACAATTTATGGTAACCAAGGTCTAATTGCCATTAAAAAACTAAGTGTTTTTGATCGTTGGGGAAATTTGATATTCTTAAAGGAAAACTTCCCTCCTAATATTCCTCAGGAAGGATGGAATGGTAAGTTTAACAATACTGATGTAGTGCCAGGCGTATATGTGTATAGTGTAGAATATATTACGACAGGTGGTGAAAAAACAGTTGCTGGTGATATCACTGTAATTAGGTAATTAAAAGATTTTTATTGCTTGAATACTTGGTAAGTGGGAGTTCTAAACTTATCTTTGCACAAAAAAAAGGTGAAAAGGTTCGTATTATATTTGTTTGCTTGTGTGTTTTTTTATGCTTGTCAAACATCTCAAGAAAGTAACACTGTTGTATTCGGTACTTCAGACTTAAATAAGTTAAATAGGCGACTTCTTGAAATTGCCATGGAAGATGGTTTTCCTCCTCCAATTGCTTCTAGGGTTTACGTATATCCACATGTGGCGCAATATGTTGCTTTGCAATCTTTTTATCCTGATAGCCTTTCAGATTTAACTTCAAAACTGAATGGTTTAGGTTCATTGCCAGTTCTTTCGAAAACGAATGTCAATGCTGAATTAGCTTCATTGATGACATTTTGCAAAGTGGCTAAAAAAGTTGTCTTTTCTGAGCATTATATGGATCAATATCTCGACTCTTTAAAAATGGAAGGAGAAAAAAGAGGTTTGTCCACAAACGTAATTAATGCTTCTGGCTTATTTGCAGATTCGTTATCCACTCAGATAATTGGTTGGTTGTCAAAAGATCAATATGTTGAGACCAGGACAATGGAAAGGTATACCAGTGTAAAGGAGCCTGGGAAGTGGAAAGAAACACCACCTGACTACCAACAAGCATTAGAACCTCATTGGCCTAAAATCAGAACACTTTTAATAGATAGTGCTTCTATATACAAGTCAGCCGAACTTCCAACTTACGATACAAAAAAGGGCTCTGAATTTTATAAAATGGCATACAGAGTCTATGAACAGTCTCAAAAAAGTGACACTTCTACAATAAACACAGCTTGGTTTTGGGATGATAATCCCAATTCATCAGACCATAAAGGACATTCGATGGCTGTCATACATAAGATATCTCCTCCAGGTCATTGGTTGAATATAATCCATCAAATTAGTGATAAAAATAAATACTCATTAGTTGTCACTACCAAAGCCTATACCTACAGCGCTATAGCAATGTTTGATGGCATAATAAGTTGTTGGTCAGAAAAATTTAGGACAAATTTAGTCAGACCAGTGAGTTACATTCAGGAAAATATTGACGTCAGTTGGTCTCCAATCATTCAGACACCACCATTTCCAGAGTATACAAGTGGACATAGTGTGCTTTCAGCAGCAGCAGCAACAGTATTAACAAATTTATTCGGTGACAATTATACTTTTGATGATAATACAGCGGAATTATTTGGTATGTCTCAGAAGAATTTTAAATCTTTTCATGATGCTGCTTGGGAAGTAAGTTTAAGTAGATTTTATGGAGGTATTCATTATTATAATGGAATAGAAGAAGGCAACAAACAAGGTAAATTTATTGGAGACTTAGTACTCTCTAAAGTAAAATAATAAGATTAGTCAACGTTTAAGCATCTGTGTATCATGAAATATTTAATTGTAATTTTAGGAATATTGTTTTTTTTGAATTCATGCAAAGATTCAGAAGAGAAAACAGTGCGACAAGTTGCAGATGGTGATTATTCCGATGCAGTAGACAATTCTAATGAAACAGAACTCTTCACGCTATTGAAGCCAGAAGAGACAAATATTGACTTTATAAATATTCTTCAGGAAAACCAAAATTTCCATTTTAAAAACTATGCATACATTTATAATGGTGGCGGTGTAGCTATTGGTGATATAAACAATGATGGATTGCAGGATATATTTTTTGGAGGTAACCTTGTCACTGGAAAATTGTATCTCAACTTAGGTAACTTTAAATTTCAAGATATTACAAAACAATCAGGTCTTGAGAATAATGTAGGTTTCAGGACAGGTGTAAATATGGTTGATATCAATGGAGATGGTTTTCTAGATATTTATATATGTGCTGCAGGACTTTATGAAGATGCTTACAGGAAAAATTTATTGTATATCAATAACGGAAATAGCACTTTTACAGAAAAAGCTGCTGAATACGGACTAGATGCCATGAGTTATTCTACACAGTCGTACTTTTTCGATTATGATAATGACGGTGACCTAGATCTTTATTTGCTAAATCATCCACTCAGTCCAAACGAAAGTAATAACCTACTCGTAGAAGCGGACAAAGATGGAAAATTGCAGGTTGTTTTACCAAAAAACATTGAATTTACTACTGATAGATTTTACAGAAATGATAAAGGCAAATTTAAGGATGTCACAGAAGAAAGTGGACTACTTAATGATGCATTTGGCTTGAGTGCAGTGGTTGCTGATTTTAATAATGATAATATTACAGACATCTACGTATGTAATGATTATGTAAAGCCAGATAACTTGTATATCAATAACGGAGACGGAACATTTACAGACAAATTTAATGACTACTTTCAGCATACTTCTTTTTCTTCTATGGGTTCAGATTATGCAGATATTAACAATGATGGATGTATGGATTTGATGACATTAGATATGTTTCCAGAAGATAATTATCGTCAAAAAATGCATGGTACTGATTATAATTATGATAAGTATTTGCTAACAAAGAAGTTTAATCTTGCCACTCAATTTATTAAGAATACCTTACAAATCAATAATTGTAATGGAACATATAGTGATATAGCATTGATGGCAGATGTAGCACATACAGATTGGAGTTGGTCCACATTATTTGGAGACTACGATAACGATGGTTGGAAAGATATATTTGTGACCAATGGTTATAGAAGAAGTGTCACTGACAATGATTTTGTTAAATATACGCAAGATTCATTGTATAAAATATACAAAAATCAGTTTACCATAGACAAATTTACAGCTGCTGTACCTGTACACAAAACCAAGTCTTATCTCTATAAAAACAATGGGAATTTATCGTTTTCTAATATGTCCAATGTGTGGAATTCTGGTCCTCCTGAATTTTCTAATGGGGCTGTTTATGTAGACCTTAATAATGATGGATACCTAGATCTCATTTCTAATAATATGGATGCTCAGCCTTTTATTTATAAAAATACTGGAGCCATCTCTAGAGCCAATAATCATATACGATTTAAACTCTTTTATGAAAAACCTAATACTGAATATGGTACAAAAATCGAAGTAACCGATGAAAACGGATTAGTTCAGACACAGTATTACTATCAGAATAGAGGCTTTTTATCAAGTGTAGAACCTGTCGTACATTTTGGTCTTGGCAAATCAAAAACAGTTAAAGATATCAAAGTGTATTGGCCAAATGGAAAGGTGCAAACTATTACAGATGCAAAAATCAATGTACTCAATAAAGTAGTGTATGACCCAAATGCAGAAAAATCTAAAAAAGTAGTTAATCCTAATTTATATTTTGAAGACATTTCAGACAAATTGGGCACTAAAATAACACATATTGAAAACGATTTTATAGATTTCAAGCGTGAACCATTGTTACATAGAAAATTTTCTGATGAAGGCCCTGCGGTTTGTGTAGGTGATATCAACGGTGACGGATTAGACGATTTTTATCTTGGCGGAGCAACGGGTATGGCAGGTCAATTATACATACAGAATAAAAAGGAAGGATTTGATCTTAAAGAGAGTCCTGACTTTGAAAAAGATAAACTCTTTGAAGATGTTGCATCAGTTTTTGTAGATGTCAACGGAGACAAACATTTAGATTTAATTGTAGTTAGTGGTGGTAATGAGTTCCCTGTCAATTCTCCTAATTATCAAGACAGACTTTACATAAACGATGGTAAAGGTAGCTTCAAGAGACAAAACGATGCGATGCCTGTAGTGTTGAGCAGTGGCTGTACTATCTCAGTAAATGATATAGATAATGATGGAGATATGGATATTTTTGTAGGAGGAAGAATCCTTACTGGTCAATATCCATTGTCGCCAATGAGTTACATCGGCAGAAATGATAACGGTAAATTTACAAATATTACGCCTGATATTTCAGAAGGACTTTTTAAAGTAGGCATGGTCACATCTTCCGTTTTTGAAGATCTGGACAAAGATGGAGTTAAAGAACTTATTTTATCAGGTGAATGGATGCCTATTACAATTTTTAAATTTAAGGATGGGAAATTCAGAAATGTAACTGCTGAATTTGGTATAGACAAACAAATAGGGTGGTGGGAATCTGTTTTTGTGAAGGACCTAAATGGAGATGGTTACCCAGAAATAGTCGCTGGGAATGTTGGACTTAATACCCATGTAAAAGCAAGCGTAGATCGCCCTGCAACGTTACATTATAAAGATTATGATGGGAATAGTTCTCTTGATCCAATCTTGTGTTACTACAATGGTGACAATAGTTATCCCGTCGTCATGAGAGATAAATTGCTTGATCACATGATTGTCTTAAAAAAGAAGTTCTTAAGATATAGGGATTATGCAGCAGCACCACTGGACAAAGTTTTGACAGCAGAACAAAGAAAAGGTGAAACCGTTTTGAGTGCAAATACCATGGCAAGTATGGTCTACTTTAACAAAGGTGGGAAGACATTTGAAAGTCAAAAACTACCAATTATGGCTCAAATCTCAACTTTAAAATCAGTCATAGACCTTGATGTAAATGGCGATGGTTTTATTGACTTAGTAACTGCAGGAAATTATTTCGGGACTGAAGTACTTTTAGGTAGGCATGACAGTTCTATAGGTAATGTATTAGTGAATGATGGTAAAGGTAACTTTAAAAACATGGCTGCTGCCAATAGTGGATTTAGTGTTCCTGGTGATGTCAGACAGATTAAAAAGATAAAAACACAAAACGGATCCAATATACTAGTAGTTAGGAATAATGATAAGGTAAGTTTAATAAAGATAAAAACAGCAGAAGTAAATTAAATCCTACTTTTATGTAGTTATAATTCTAATTTGTTAATTATTTCCAATTTATATTTGGTCTTGTAGATATTCTTAAGTACTTTTGACCAAACTATAGATATGAATTGGTCTGAATATCCTTACTTAAGAATTGCCATCATCTTTGCGATTGGAATATTTGCAAGTGAATACTTTGAATTAGATGTATCGAATACATTCTTATCGACAATGCTAATTGTTCTAATCTATATTGGGACAAGTGTATTTTTGTCATACAGATTTACAAAACCACATATAACTGGATCCTTATTTCTATTATTGTTCTTTTTTATGGGCATGTCTACTATGTCTTTTCGAAAATATTCAGATACCTATAAGATTATTGAAACAGAAAATAATCAGATTATTTTTCTAACTGGAATCATTCAGGAAAACCTAAAATCAGAATCAAAACAAAGATTTTTAATTACTTCAGAATCCTACTCTAAATCAGATAGTGTAAATGTATTTCACAAATGTGATTTTATAGTTCAATTCGATATAACAGACTCCATTGCAGCTACTTATAAAGTAGGTAATCAAATAGCTTTTAATGCTAAATTATCGCTGGTAAAGTCTGCATCGAACCCTGAAAGTTTTGATTATGCTGCATTTTTAAAAACCAAAGGTATATTCCAACAAGCTTTTGTTAATGAAGGACATCACCAATTAATCTCAGCAAATCATTTGAATGCTTTCAGAACATTGGCAGAAATTACAAAAACATTTACAAGCTCGACATTACATAAATACATATCAAATCAAAGTTCGCTCGGTATAGCAGAAGCCTTACTTTTAGGACAAAAAACGTACCTTAGTAGCGATACTTATCAAGATTTTGCTGACACAGGTGCTATCCACGTTCTGTCAGTTTCTGGTCTTCACGTTGCTATATTTATTAGTTTATTTATTTGGCTATTTGATAAGATTAAGTCAAAAAATAAAAGTATTAAATTAATAAGGGTAGTAAGTCTTATCTTAATAGTGGCTTTTTATGTGGTACTGACAGGAATGTCACCTTCTGTGTTACGAGCTGGATTTATGGTTATACTGTATATCGTTGGTAAAAATTACTTCAAAAACACTAATACATACAATATATTATCAATTTCGGCTATCTGCTTACTTTGTTATGACCCATATTATTTATTTCAGATTTCATTTCAACTTTCCTACTTATCTTTATTAAGCATTCTATATTTCCAGCCAAAAATCAAGAAATGGTGGTTGCCAAAGTCAAAAGTTCTGCAGTTTATTTGGGATCTGACTAATGTTTCTCTTGCAGCACAAATACTTGTTTTCCCTTTGACCATATTTTATTTTAATAAGTTTCCGATGTACTTTATTTTGTCAGGTATCGTTGCTGTACCCCTAGTTACTGTTTTAATTTATATAGGTACATTTATTTTTGTTATTGAATTCATTTACAGTAGTTTGAATGAATTTATATCACCAATATTTAATGGATTATTAGATTTTTTACAGTATTCTATTTCTTATCTTGCAGATTTACCTTACAGTAAGTTAGATAGTCTTTGGCTAGATCCTTATGTTTTAATATTATGCTACATAAGCATCCTTTTATGTATGATTTGGATAGAATTGAGACAATTCAGATTTATAGCGTCATCTTTAGTCGTTGCATTTTTAGTCATTTTCTGTGTCAGTTGTCGACCAATATTTATGTCCCAAAATGATAGCCTATTTATTTATGATGTATATGGCGGTGTTTTAATAGACGCATTTAGTAATGATAATGTGCAAACAATACAAAGCAGCAGCGTTTCAGAAAAAACCATCAATTTTGTAGCATTAAATAATAGGATTAAAAATACTTATGAATCAAGAAATAAAATAATTACTTCATTAGATTCTAGCCATTTGTTTAAAATTAAAGATAAATGTATCTATGTGTTAGATGGTGAACAAGATTTTAAAAGGCTTAATAGTAACTTAGAATTAGATATTTTGGTTATTTCCAAATCCAAAGTTTCTTCGCCAGAATATGTTCTAAGAAAGCTTAATCCCAAAATTGTGATACTAGATAAGAATGTTCCTCCATGGATTATTAAAAAATGGGAAACTTACAGTGGCAATCATTTGTTTAAACTTCATAATATTAAAAAGGATGGTGCTTATAGTGCTTTCTTTTAGAGATAGGGAGTAATTTGTCAATAACAATTAAATATTAATGGGTCCGGTTATAGTTAGGTATATTATTAGGTTTTTGCTTTTAGGAATATTTTTTATAGCTAGAAGATACATTGAGCTAAATAAAACATCTCTTGCACATTTATATGATTTTCTGCACAGTATTGTAGAGTTTTTGATACTATTTACAATTGTCAATATTGTAACTGCGGTATTGATAATGATATACAGGTTACGGAAGAATATTCCCTATAAATATACGGACAATGTAATTAGTGGAATAAATAACCTTTACTATATTATAGTCACTATCGGCGTTTTAATGATGATCTTAGGATTTTGGGGTATAGATTTTAAGGATCTATTGACATCGCTAAGTATCGTCGCAGCAGCTATTGCCATTATTTCTAAGGATTATGTAAGTGGGATTATAAGTGGGATTATCATTAGTTTTTCTAAAGAGATCAATATTGATGACTATGTGAAAATTGGTGAGAATAAAGGTAAAATTATTGATATCAATCTAACAAAAGTTGCTCTACTAAATGATGATGATGATATTATCTACATACCAAACGATAAAGTTTATATGTCTGAAATTATTAATTATACCAAAAGAGAGATCAAAAAGGTAAGCATAGACTTTGAATTAAATTTAAATTATCTGACCACGATCGAATCTTTAGAGAAAAATTTATCTGAGTCTTTAAAAAGTTTCCATCAATTTATTGAGCCTGAATCATTCAATATCAAAATTGTAGATGTTCACCATGATTACTTAACTTTAAAGTTTCAATACAAACTAAATGAAGTAAATCGTGACATTGAGAGAATAATTAGAAAGAAAACTATACGTTTAATTGCAAATTCACTGAAACAGGTATAAGACGCATTCGTAAGGGAAATATTAGTATAATAAGGCAGATGGAAACAAAAGCAAATTATAAATTGGAATTGTACTGTTATAAAACCATCTACCGTATTTTATATGTTAAGTAAAAGTTCTTCAAAATATCATTGACTAAAGGAATTATCAAAATTTTAAATATATCAAAAAAAAATATCTAAAATGTAGTTAGATATTGAAAATCCTGTTATTTTTGTATAAGATTTATTAATAACACCTAAATAAAATAACCTTTTTTAAATTGTTATGAAAACTAATAAGCCAAAAAAAGTAGTAAAAAACCCTTTTGGACCTGATGTCGAAATCATAAAGCCAAAGAAAAAAATGACATCATATGAATCGAAAGTGGATTTAAAGTCAAAAAAATTCTGGGAAGAATTATATGATGATGAAGGAGAAGAACTAGAAAAGTACCTTAGATAAATGTAAAATTTTGTCAAAACAGCGTTTTTTCCTACAGGAATACCCTGAAAAACTAACATTAACAAATTATTGTGAGCAAAAGCAATAACATTTCTCGTACCTTAGACGTATTATATATATAAATTTTAATCCATGAACAATTTTTTGAAGAATGCAAAATCCTTCTTCAGTAAAGTTTTTACGAAAACTAAGAAGGTTGTCACTTTTCCTCAGGAGGAAGAGCATGACATGTTTATCGGTGTTTAATTTAGGTACCATTCCGTTCCCCCCAGGAATTTTTAAACACACATACACACAATTAAATGTTAGAAAGCGATCCGGTGGATCTTTTTCTAACATTTTTTTTGTACTTTTACCAACCTTTCTATCTAAATCATACGTCTAATGGTAAGGTAATGTAAAATTGGAGATCATTTGTTTAACTCGAATCAAAATATCGACGAATCATCCTTAATCAAAGGATGTACAAATAATGACCGAAAATGTCAGGAACAGCTCTATAAACTATATTTCAGTAAAATGTTCCAAATGTGTTTAAGGTATACCCAAGACGAAGACGTGATTTGTGCAATTATTAATGATGCATTTCTTTCAGTATTTAAAAATATAGGAAAATTTGAGTCAAGAGGATCATTAGAAGGTTGGGTGAGAAGAATTACTTTTAACACAATGGCGGATTATTATAGGAAAAAAAACAAAGAAATAAGATTTCTGAATATTGATGACTACGATTATAACATTTCAGACAATAGTGCACCGATTCATGATTATGATGACATTATATCAAAAATAGATACGCTGTCAGGTTCCATAAAAGAAGTCTTTGTGAAGTATGCTATAGAAGGATATAGCCATAAGGAAATAGGGGAGTACCTACGTATTTCTGAAGGCACTTCTAAATGGTATTTGTCAGAAGCAAGAAAAAAATTACAAGCATTAATTAAATATTCTAATAATAGTACGTATCAATATGGAAAATAAAAGAATCAATAATATCATGAATAAAAACTGGAATGCTATGGAAAGCATTCTAGATAAAGAAATGCCTATCCAAAACAAAAAGCGTAGAATTCTTTGGATTTGGATGTTTGTGTTTGGGATTATTGCTTGTTCAAGTGCTTTTTATATATCAAATCAAAATACTGTCAATAATGTAAAATCTAAACAAGAAGAAAAACTTCCATCTAGCGAGTCAATAAATACCCAAATAGCTAGTAATACAACTGAAAATTCAAATCTAAACATGGAATCGTCTGCCATTGATTCTCCTACGCAACGTAAAGGTCGTAGAGATAAGATCCTTTCTAATTCTAAAGGAACCAATTTTACAAAACAATCAACTCATAAGCAAGAGAATCTATTTTTGAAGAGTGAGCCAGATATCATAAAGGTCTCAAAAATACAGGAAGGCCCTTCTATTATGACACAACACGATACTGAAGATATCGAAGAAGTTAAGAATCGCATTATATTGCCAGAAATATATAATATTGATCAACTAAATACAGTAGCCATAAATTCACTTAACTATCATCATAGCTTACCTAATATGGTCGTTAAAAATAATGAAAACAAAGGTACTTTTAAGTTAGGGGTTATTACAGGTTTGGCTACAACTAGTTTCAAAGCCATTTCTTCGTCTTACGTAGGTGTTCAAGTCGAAAAGGGACTCAATAAGTCACTATTATTCTATTCCAATCTAGGGTGGAGACAATACAAAGGGACAAATACCAATATACAATTGAAAAACAGTAGTGTAATAAGCTTAGAATCAGCTAACAATTCATTAAATTTAGATATGGACTTGGGTGAATTAATTATAAATGACATCACTAAATCTCTAAATTATGCTGAAGTCTCAGGAGGAATTAAATACCAGATAAAAAACAAATTAAAAGTAATGGGTGCTTTTAATTTAGGCTACCTTATTAGTGAGTCTTATAAAATTGATGAAGAAACACAAGCCCTTTACCAAGACCAAACTGGTGTTAAAGATTTAAACCAATTTTTAAGAGAAGCTGAGCAATCAACACAACATAAGAAGCTTACATATCACTTGAATCTTGGCTTGGAATATAAATTGATTAGGGACTTTTATCTATACGGAAATGTCCATCATTATTTAACATCAAACAATAATAACCTCCAGCAAAATTATAGCAACAAGAATAGTAGACAATGGTTCGAATTAGGATTAAAGTATAACTTTATAAAATAGCTATAACAAGTTGATATTTAATAGGGTAGGGGCATTACACTAAGTAATTATAAATGTAATCTACCTTTTTTACCTAGTAAGACTTCTTTTGTTTCTACTCTATCTGGATCTGGAACACAACAATCTACAGGACATACCGCTGCACACTGTGGTTCTTCGTGAAAACCAACACATTCAGTACACTTATCTGGAACGATATAGTAGAAATCATCCATGACAGGTTTCTGGGGTGCAGCTGCATCAACAATAGATCCGTCTTCAAGAGTGTAGTTGCCTTTTAAATTAGTACCGTCTTTTATAGCCCATTCTACGCCACCTTCGTAAATAGCATTGTTGGGACATTCTGGTTCACAAGCTCCACAATTAATACACTCATCAGTAATGATAATCGCCATTTTTTTATTTTATCTTAAAACACTAAAGAAGCCACAAAGTTAAAGCAATTTTGCTACTTTTTCTAGATATTTACTCACTATTGTATGTATTATTGAAATCAGAATATACGCTACAACAATGTAAACGATAGATTCATATTTATAAATGATTGCAATAATCACAGAAACTATAGCAACGATGTAGTGAAAAATATTATCCTTCCAGTTTTTTGTCATAGACTTAATGGAAATCATTCTAAAGCCAAAACTCAACATCATTGCGCTCATTACAAACGGCGTCAATAGATAATACACCTTGTTGTTGAAAAATTCATTAAAGAAATCACTGTTATTTTCAAGTGCAAAAATGATCCCTATATAGAATAAGGCGTTAGCTGGTATCGGTAATCCTTGAAAATATACTCGAGATGGAGAAATGTTGAATTTAGCCAAGCGTATAGTTCCAGCAATAACTATTACAGCTGGTACGACTTTACAATGCCAAGAGTCATCAGGAGCTAATAAAAAATATAAATATGCTGGCGCTACACCAAAGCTCACGACATCTGCCAATGAATCCATTTGTTTACCAAATTCACTTGTGACTCCTAATGCACGAGCCACCAAGCCATCTAGTCCGTCAAATATAAAACTGCATACCAATAATATTGGACTCCAATAGAAATCACCAATCTGGATGGCGGCAAATCCACAAACTAAATTTCCAGCAGTTATAGCGGATGGAATATATTTTCTCAAAACAAATTATTTGCTGCAAACATAAAACAAATTAATAATATTTGTATCGTAGAACGCATTAAATGAGTAAAGAATTTAAATTAAGTAGAGAGATGAAGTATAGAAGAGCTTTTGGTCAATTATTCTATTTAACATAATATTAATTATGGGGTATATAGTTTATTGGTTTTGCTTATTATGGCAGCTATCTAGTTTGTAATTTATCTCTTTTTGTATTCATTATAATTATAGCTTTTCAAAGCAAAGAAGCTGGTTAAAAAGATTAACAAATATTTTTCTATACTTGTCGGAAAATAAAAAAAGTAGAATTCTATGAAAAGCAAAACCCGTTTACTAACTCAATCTTTGCGAAGACTAACAATAACGTTACATTAAATGAATTGATTTTGGTTTAATAACAATTTGGCATAATCTTAAAAATTAGCTCACAAAATCTTTTGTAATAGTCAAATCTAGAATTGGATAAATATTCATCATAAAACAACGATTTGATAATATCTTAATTCATAGCTTTGAAAACTTAAGGAAACTGAGAAAATTGCTAATTTGTTGATTTGGGTAAATTGATGAATTGCTGAAGTGGGGATTTGTCTATATAAGCTAGCCCTGCAATATCTAGGGTAACTACCCTTCTCCCAGCCTTATTTTAATGTGATTATAAACAAAAACATATAATGCTTGTTTAAGCCTTTTTAATCAACAAAACTAAACAACATGATCCATCCAAAAGTAATACTAGCCATCCTACTAAGTGTCCCTGCTTGGTTTATCAGTTGCTTCAATTCAAATAAAGTTAATTCTCAATCAAATTCAATCATGGTAAATTCAGATCCTGTTTCATTTCATGCTTTAAAGGCTTTATCTATAGACGGTGATACTATATCTATGGATCAATATAAAGGCAAAAAAATCATTGTTCTTAATACGGCATCTAAATGCGGATATACACCACAATACGCAGATTGGCAAGCTTATTATGAAAAGAACAAGGATAAAGTTGTGGTTTTAGGATTCCCTTGTAATCAGTTTATGTCTCAAGAACCTGGAAATGCAGAAGAAATAGGTGCTTTTTGTCAAAAGAATTATGGAGTTACCTTCCAAATGTTTGATAAAGTAGATGTAAAAGGTGATAATCAAAGTGCTGTGTATAAATATCTGACCAATCCAGAGCTAAATGGTTGGAATAGTGATGTGCCAAGTTGGAATTTTTGCAAATATCTAATTGATGAAAATGGTAAACTCACGCACTTTTTTGCTTCAGGTATCACGCCTGAAAGTCCTGAGTTTGTGGGGGCTGTGAAGTAGTAATATAGACGCTTTTACGTCGTTAAGCTTAGTGATGACGCTAAGCTTAACGAGAGATTGAGTTTGTGTCAGCTATAAAGTAAGTTGCTAAAAAAAAGTGCTTCGCATTTACTAAATCAAGCTTAACGAAGACGCTAAGCTTAACGAAAATGCGTTCAATCCTTATTTTTGTGGTTTTTCTTTAATTTGAATTCAATAGGTTTTGTAATCAATACAGGAACTATTCTTGTTCTTTGTGCGCCAGGTGTCCATCTTTCAGACATGTTATTCATGGATTCGATCACATCTAAGGCAGCTTGACCACAACCGAAACCAATATCCTTTTTTATTTCCGCATTGGTAATAAGGCCATCTTCATTGACAATAAATTGAACTACCACTGTTCCTTCAATTTTATTGTCTATAGCATCCTTTGGGTAAACTAAATTTTTGTCAATGTATTTGTCGAGTTTTTTATTACTACATTCCCTAGCATCATGTTCAAAAGCACAACCTGGAAATTTTGGCATTTTTTCCACCACCTTAAATATTTCAACTTGTAAAGGAGAGATGGTAATCAAGTTTTCATCTTGGCTTTCTGTTGGCGTTCTTGGGTACAAGTATCTAATTGATAGTCCTTCATTACCAATAAAATTAGGTATATTGTTAACACCAATATTAAGTACTGCACTTGTCACAAACATTCGTGACTGGGTCTTTTCCATTAAAGATACATTAGATACGCTTCCATCTTTTTTTACATCAAAGGTGAGTATAATGTTATTCATCACATCTGATTTTTTGACATCCCCATATTGGGACAATATTTCCTGTTGAATAAATTGTAACATTTCTTTTTTGTTACATTTATCAACTTCGGATGGATCGGTCAGTTTGCAGTTTTCAAATAAAGGACCTTTATAACCTTGGCCTTTCAAAGTATTTACACAGAATAAAGTAAGGATGATGGCGATTTGTATAAATTTCATTTGTAAGGTATTTTAAATTATTCTAAGATATTATTATCGTTTAGTTCTTTAAGGAAGGATAATTTTTATTCTTTTTTTGTTTATCCTTCTTTTGAGATTCAAATTTTATGGGTAAGGTGTATAAAATTCTTACGGGTTTTCCTCTATGCTGACCTGGTCGCCAAGCTTTACCCAATGTATTCATGGAATCGATAACATCAACAGCAGCTTGGCCACATCCAAACCCAATTTCTCTCATTATTTTTATTTCAGAAATGGAACCATTTGTTTCTATCATAAACTGCAGTACTACCTGCCCCGCTACGTTTTTTTCAATAGCTTCCGTTGGATAAACTAGATTAGCATAAATATAGTCTAGCATCTTAGCATCAGCACATTTTTTTTTCTCTGCTTGTGTTTCCAAATCTTCACAGCCAGGAAATCTTGGCATTTCTTCTACTACTTTAAATACTTCATTTTCTTTTTCAGAATTTGATAATATATTTCCTTGACCCATTAAGGCGTTTGAGAATATTATTGTCAAGATGATGGTAAATTGGATAAATTTCATGCGTGTTGTACTTTAGAATTTTGTGAAATAATTTATATTTTTTAATTTTTTGAATAAACTTCAATCTTCTTTTGAATTGTACCGTTTTTCAGTATCAAATTTTATGGGTAAGGTATATATCACTCTTACTGGTTTTTCTCTTTGATACCCTGGTCGCCAAGGTTCTTCCATTGAATTCATGGATTCGACAACATCAATAGCTGCTTGATCGCATCCATACCCCATACTTCTTACAACGTTTATTTCTGAAATAAAACCATCTTTTTCAATCACAAATTGGACAACAACATTTCCATTAACTTTATTTTCTATGGCTTCTGGCGGATATACAATATTGTTATAAATATAATCTCGCATTTTGGTATCTGCACATGACTTTTTTTCTGCTTCGGTTTCCAAATCTTCACATCCAGGAAATCTTGGCATTTCTTGCACTACCTTAAAAATCTCAAATCCTTTTTCAGTTATGCTTATATTATACTCCTTTATATTGAGCCCCTTTGGTATTGTACAGGATATTCTAAAATCTTTCTTACTAATAAAATCATCCACTTTGTTATCATACAAGCTAGGTATTTCAACATTTTTTGTAAAATATCTATTATCTTCTTTTTCTCTCAATTCTAGTTTATAAATATTACCTTGGATTATATCAAAACTTAATAAAACATCTTTGACTTCCGCATTCTTCTTAATTTCTTGCATGTTGGGAATTAAAGACTGAGTTATAAATCGCAACATTTCTGCCTTATTACAATCACCACCTACTGAAGGCTCTGATTCTCTACATTGTTCGAATAATGGGCCATCATATTTTTGCCCAATTAAAACGTTTGAGAATATTAATGTAAGGATGATACCTAATTTGTTGAATTTCATTTTTCTGCTTATCTAAGGTAACTTTAAATTCAGACCAAAGATAATTTTTAATGTTGGATTATTGAGATAAATGATCGATTTCTTATTAGAAAAGTCATTTTGTATCTTCATTAGTTATAAGATTTTTATTAAAAATGAATAACTAAATAATAAATACAACGAAATACATAATAATATAACGAAATATTAGTTGTAATAATTAAAATATCATTACATTTGTGTATAATTAATAAATATAATGACACTGAATCCACTTGAAGAGAAAATAATGGAGCTGTTTTGGAAGTTAGGAAAAGCATTTCCAAAGGAAATTGTGGCTTATCTAGAAGAACCTATTCCGCCTTACAATACCGTATTGTCCACCATTCGAAAATTAGAAAAAGATGGCTGGTTGGCTTATAATGTCTTTGGTAAGTCCCACCAATATTATCCTATCGTAGCTAAAAAAGAATTTAGTAAATCCGTTTTCCATAAATTTTACCACCAACATTTGGGAAGTAGTAAGTCATCACTTCTTTCCCATTTTATGGAAGAAGAAAATATCGATATTGAAGAATTAGAAGCCTTGGTAAAATCTCTTAAATCATAACTAATATGGAAAACTTAACTGCATTTGCCGACTATCTATTGACGATTTATTTGCTTAGATCATCTCTTATTTTGTTCATTTTAATGGCAGCTTATTATTTCATTTTTAGTAAAGATGTGGCATTTATTAATAATAGAGTTTATTTGATTGCAACTATAATGTATACATTGGTTGTACCATTAATTGAATTACCTATTTATCCTGTTTATATGCAAATGAACCTAAAAACTACAGATACTATTCACATCCCAAAAGAACAGATTTTTACAAATTATCAATATTTAATGGTTGTTTTGGCTACAATTTATCTGCTAGGAGTTATAGTAATGTTATCAAAATTTATCTATCATTTGTATTGGGTTTTCAATAAAATTAATACATCAGAGATTGTGCATGATGGAAATTATAAACTAGTCATTGATAAAAAAGGGAATGTTGCAAGTTTTTTTAACTTCATTTTCCTAAATACTTTGGATACACCAAAAGAAATCATAGATCATGAAAAAGTCCATGCTAAACATCTACACAGTTTAGATATTCTGATAACGGAAGTGCTAAAATGTATCTTGTGGTTTCATCCATTTACATATATGCTCACCAATCACATAAAATTGAATCACGAATACTTTTGCGACGCCACAATGGTAAATCGTTATGGGCTGGCCACCTATGCAGATTGTATCTTGAGCTATCGCAAAGACCAAAAAACGTATTCGCTTTGTAACCATTTTTTTTCATTTACTAAAAAAAGAATCACCATGATGAACATTCTTAAAAACAATCCAAAAAAGAGTCACAAGTATCTCTTAATGATCCCTATTTTGCTAACTGTATTTTCTTTTTTCAGTTTTAAATCTTATGTTGTACCCGTTGATATCAAAGGATTACAACAATCAGACACCATAAAATCAGAAGTTGTTATATTCATAGATACCGTCTATAGCGAAACCATTGACAGAGACGGCAAAAAATGTAAGACAACAGAGATTAGAACAAACGAATTTCCAAGAGATTATTACGAAAAAACTATAGAATCAGTCACCTATTTGCGTGATACTTTCATTGTAATGGATTCTAATACGTTTACTGAAACTGTTACTGTTGAAGAACGAAAAATATCAAAACTGTATAATGATTTAATAGAGTCTGAGTTAACAAGATCTAAACCCAACTTAGATTTAATCAAAAAGTGGCAAAAAGAAGGTGAAATAAAGTAACCTTTAATTAATTATAGGCGTATCCCAAATTTACAACTTCATTAAAATTTCTTTTGTTTTACACCGACCCTTAAGGGAGACAAAAGGAATTTTATAACAGGTTACACCCTTAATTATTCACCCCTACCCTACACTTCTGGTACATTTTCACCAATCGCTTCTTCGAAAAAATAATGGATGGCGTAGGTCTGTGCAGCTCCAAGTTTCTGACCCATTTGACTAAATATATACATGCCAATAGCAATTGCTGCTAGGACTGGCAAAGCGTACAAAATCGAACTATCATTGCCCAAAGCTTGCTGAGAGAATCCAATGATGGCAATAAACACAAAAAGGACACCAACTGCCAAATAAACAAGTGCAAAAAGTGTCCACACATTCGGCATCGGACCGTACACACCAATAATTCTAGTAGTAACGTCTTCTGGTTCGCGATACATGAGTACACTCAGTTGTGGAGACCAATAATGGCGATGTGATCTATTGACACGAATGGTGATATGGTCTTGCATAGCTTGACCATGCAGGTTATGGGTATTGGTTTTTAATTTTTCTTTTACTAAGGTGATGATGTCTTCCATCGTTTTTGAACTCGTCATTTCGAACTTCGGTCTTACCCTAAAACTGGCCATTGTTTTTGCTTTAATGCCGCTAAAATAGTTTAATTTGTTAATGTTGACGTTTTCCGAGATATGACCTTCGTCATTAGGTAAAAGATGAATAATATATCAACCGTTTTTAACCCTGTCCCTAAAGGGAAACGGTTGGTTGATTTGGTATGTAACATGGTAACTTTCAGCTTTATTAAATTTTGTCACCATTTTTGCAACTTTCAGACAAAAAAAGCGCCAAAATCCAGTCGTTCTGACATTTATAACCACGGATTTACATCCCCGGTTATAAATATTTCACCCCGTTTGGGTTTATAAGTTCTCCTTTAAAGATCAGATATTGATTTCTATTTACCTAAAACTTGTTTTTCACCAGAAATGATTTCACAAAAATATTTAACCGTTTTTAACCCTGACCCTAAAGGGAAACGGTTGAATTTTCAGGTTTTCTATTTACCTAAAACTTGTTTTTCACCTGTATTAGCATGGAAATACTCATATTGATCATTATGAGTAAAAGTGAGTAGATTTTTATTTTCTAGCAGTTCTTTATCTATTCTTAAGTGGCCCGGATGTGTGATTTTTACAATATGTTTGGTTTGGGTATTATATATTAAATGGTCTTCTTCAGCTTTCGCATGGTAAAGATAATCAGTAATCTTTCTAAAATTATAAAACCCTGGAAAAGAACGATAAATGAGCTTTCCTTGTAGGTCATACAAATCAAAATTGAAAAAATCATGCATACCTTCTAATAAATCTAATTCCTTGAGATGCACTATTTTTTTATAACTCATTGGAATAATTTCTTTAGCTTGGTCATTAACTAATCCATACATCTCTATGCTACGAGCTATAAATAATGCATCGTGATTTCGTATAGCTAAGATCTCTGCAAATGGCAAACAAGTCTGTTTGTTTAATAAACTATCCGATGTGCACGCTACCCTATTTTGACTATCATATACGGAATATCCCAAATCACCATTTCGAATCAAAGCACTAAACTGAGCAGAAGAAAACAACTTGCCATCTACTGTGAAAATGTCGATATTAGATGATCCTGGAATATTGGCTATCAAGTATCGCGCGTCCAGTTGTTCTATCTTCACATAGTTTTTCTGGGTCAAAAGATTTAGTTGTTCATCATACAATCTATAAATGCCATTCTTGACGGTAAGCCATATTTTTCCTTCTATCGCTTTGAAATTTTGTGATTTTGCTGGATAAAAGATGTAATCACCTTTATGATTTATAAGCGCAAATCGTTTGGCAGAATCTTGGACAATATAATAATTTAGTCCTTTTAAACTTTGTTTTTCGCGAAGGGTAAAACCTTTGGGAATGATTGTATCAAATGGAATACTCGGATCGTATTGAATGGTTCGTTTGTTATTATCAAATATGTTATTGATATTAGATTTAGGGTTTATTTTGTTCTGCTCGACCTGTGCTTGTAAGCCAATAGAAAAAATCAGGCTAAAGCCAAGGACAACACTTTTTAAAACTGTATTCCATACCATGGCACAAAAGTAAGGAATATTTATTGTAAAAATTTAACAGTTGAATTTTGAAAATCGTTTTTAGCTACTCTAATAGACCTTATAGGTTTTGAAAACCTATAAGGTCTTAGGAGTTTATATAAAATTCACTCTTTCTACTTTCCTATGGACTTCCAAGGGTAAAATCAGCAGAAAACACATAAAATCCTTTTTGGAAAGCATCTATATGTTGGTTATTCAGGTATTTGTGGTAACCAAGTTTTACAGCAATAAAATCTTTGATATCCAATCCACATTCGATATTACCACCCGCAAATCGATGATCAGAACTACATCCAAATATCTTTTGCATTTCTTCTTTATTATTCATCGAGTATGAAAGATAAGCTTTTAACCACGCACGCCCATCACTTGGGAGTTGGTCTATTTTCCATGCTTTAGTATCTATACCTAGTCCTGTCACTATTATTTTTGAAAACAGTGAAACTGTTTCATCAAGCTCTAAAGCAATGCCACTCATTGATTTTGTGGCTACTTGATAAATGATGTCCAATTTGGTTGTTTTGCTGATCGTTTTAATTCTGCGTCTTCCGTGGATGCCGATACTAAACATACCTCCATAATTATTGAGTATTTCAGCAGCACTCAAGGTATTGACACTGTAACCTTCTTCGGTGGGATTGGTCGTAGCGCCTGCCATGATATAAAGTGGAATGTAAAATCGCTCAGGATCGCCAATATTTATCTCTGCAAGCCTTGCACTAGAACGCAACATGCCACCAGAGATGTAATCTATTTCGCCAGCTGAAAACAATTGAAATATCTTAGGAATTTGTCTGTTAGCGTGTGAAACGATGACTCGATCTGACTCGGGAAAAGTGTCGGAATAAGTATCTTCATACGTAGTAGAGTCGGATTGTCCAAATAAAACCATAGGACAAACAAAGGCAAATACATGGAACCATCTGTACATCTCAAAAGGATTTTAGCGAAGAAAATGAAATCAACCGTAATTATGCATTAGGATTCGTAGTGAAGGTAGAGATGCCAATAAAATAAGAATTTTCAAGAGCGAAACATAGTAACCACTATGGTAAGTGATGAAAAATTATCCGCCAAGGCGGAGTCTTATTTTGAAGACATGTCAGCCTGTAATAGATTTTCTAATGCATATTTACGGTTTAATGTACAAGTCTTGTGTAATAGGGATATGTTTTGCTTATGGCTAATAACTTGATTTGGGTTTGGTGTATTGTATGGTTATTGAAATTAATTTGGAAATCAAATGAATATAAAATATAAATGCCATTTGAAATTTACATTCCAAATGGCATTTTAATATAAATGTCAAATTCTTACTTCTTATCAGGCCATCTTCCTGATGTGTAAGGTGCTTTATTTTTGTTGAGTTCGGCTTCTATGGCAGATACTTGTGTATCGAGATCTTTGATCATTGGAAATACTTCATTATACTGTTTTTCAGCTACAGTGAAGGCATCAGTCAATGTTTTCGGTATATCAGATGTTGTATTCCATATACTGTAAATGATGCCATACACACGATCATTGATAGATGGTTTGGATTCAAATTCTCTTTTGGCTCTTGTATCATCTCCATTCATCTTGAGTTTGATAGGAATGAGTGCTTGTTTGATTTTATAGGTTTTAGCCAATAAATCTGAAGCTGCAGCTGGCATATCCATGATGGCGAGTTCTGCATTTTTGACCCTAGATTCTATTTGACCTAACAGATCATTCGTAGCGCTCAGATGACGACTCATGTCACTCACTTTTTGGTAAAAAACAGCATTAGCTGCTAGGTCTTTGGCTGGCAAACTAGCTTGATTTAGCAATTTAGTTGTAAAAGATATAGGTCCTGCCAGTGGTGTCAACATCCCATCTTGATACTTGGACATTGAAACATTATACACACCTGGTGTCACCAAATGTCCTTGAGGTGCTGAACCAAAAAGCACATCAGGTCCTGGCGTATATCTTCCTTCTACTGGATCAGCTGGTGCATATCTAAGGTCCCAAGTGAGCCTATGGAGTCCTTTTTTTGCCCCTGTTTTGATATGCCTGACTACATTGCCTTGCGCATCAGTGATTGTCAATAATACATAAGGATCTACTTGATTGTCTTCTAAACGCAAACTATCTATAGAAGGATAATAAACGGCTTCCTTCTTTTCATAAGCGGCTTTTTCTTTTTCCTTTCTGATGTCTTTTATCTTTTTGACATCGTCTTTTAGGTAATACGTAAATACAGCTCCAACTTCAGGGTTTGGCGAAGTAAAATAACTACTTCCTAAGTGTCCTTTGTCTCTGAGACCGATCGGATATCTTGGGTTGTACATTAAGGCATCTTTGACAGGTGCGATGATGGCTTCTTTCTCCAAGTCTTCTTTTTTGATGTGTCTCAATGGTGTATAATCGTCCAAAACATAGAATCCACGTCCGAACGTACCAAGTACTAAATCATTTTCACGTCTTTGTATTTCAATATCTCTCACTGCAATCGTAGGCAATCCTGATTTAAGTTGAATCCAATTATTTCCACCATTTGATGTGAAAAAACAACCAAACTCTGTACCCACAAATAATAAATCCTTGGCTATATGATCTTCTGCAATGGTATAGACGCTGCCCCTTTCAGGAAGGTCGGAAGCTATACTTTTCCACGTTTTACCTGCGTCTGTGGTTTTGAGTACATAAGGTTTGAAGTCTCCGTATCTATGATGATTAAAACAAACATAAGCCGTATTTTTGTCGTGCAGTGATGAGATGATCTGATGAACATAACTCATGGCAGGCACGCCAGGTAGATTGTCCATTTTTGTCCAGTTTTTGCCGCCATCTGTGGTAAGGTGTATCAATCCATCATCTGTGCCTACCCAAATCATGTTTTCATCAAACTTTGATTCTGCGATGCTGGTGGTTTGGCCAAAAATATCTGTACTTCCATTTTTTGCAATGGCATCTACAGACCAAACTTTGCCCATAACTTCTATCTTATTTCTGTCTATCTGTCGGCTAAGATCAGGACTGATAACTTTCCAACTATTGCCTTGATCATCTGTCTTAAATATCTTATTGGCTCCGAAATACAAACTTTTATTATTAAACTGACTGATGAGCAAAGGTGCATCCCAATTCCATCTGTAGGCTTCATCATTCTCGCCTTCTATAGGTTTAATAGAGAGATATTCGCCATTTTTACGGTCAAATCTAACCAAACCACCATACTGACTTTGTGCGTAAATGATGTTAGGATTGGACTGATCGACTTGTGTTTCGAATCCATCACCTAATGATGTCACATAACAATCTGCATTGACGATACCATTGATTGATGTCGTTCGACTTGGGATGGCTAGACTTAGATTATCTTGTGTACCACCATGTACGGTATAAAAAGGATATTCATTGTCCGTACTTACTTTATAAAATTGCGTCACGGGTAGATTGTCTTTAAAATGGTATGTAGCTGCATGATCGTAAGTCTCGTAAATACCACCATCACAACCTATGAGTAGGTGATTAGCATCATTCGGATCTATCCAAATGGCATGATTATCTATGTGTTTGTTAATTTCACCAAGGTTGCTGACTGTTTTCCCACCATCATTACTAACTTTATAATAGGTGTCTGTAAGGAATATCTTATCAACATTATGTGGATCACAAGTGACTTCTTGGTAATAATTGCCTGATGTAAAGACACCACTGCGTTTTTCCCAACTTGCACCTTTATTGGTTGTGCGATAGATACCACCTTTACTATCTTTAGCTTCTACCACAGCAAATAGAATATCAGGATTGACAGGGCTGATATCCAAGGCTATTCTACCTACATCTCCACTTGGAAGACCACCTTCTACTTTCGTCCACGTCGCACCTGCATCGGTAGATTTGTAAATAGCAGACTCAGGGCCACCACCTATATACGTATGTACCTTACGAATACGCTGATGAAATGCCGCATACAATACTCGATTATCTCTAGGGTCCATAACTAGATCATTGCAACCTGAATAGGCGCTAACACTTTTCACACATGACCATGTCGCACCACCGTCAGTAGTCTTATACACACCACGATCTCCACCTTCGCTCCAAACAGGTCCATAAGCAGCTACGTAAATGATATTGGCGTCTTTGGGATCGACGATGATTTGAGCAATATGTTCAGAGTTTTTAAGTCCCATATTTTTCCAAGATTGTCCACTGTCGGTAGATTTGTACACACCATCACCGTAAGCTACTGATCGTTGGTTGTTATTTTCACCTGATCCTACCCACACAGTACTGCTATTATTCGGATCCAAGACGACACAACCTATGGAATATGAACCTTCCCCGTCAAAAATAGGTTGATAAGTTACGCCACGATTGGTGGTTTTCCATACGCCACCTGATGCAGATGCTACATAATATTCGCTATGATTATTGGGATTGACTGCAAAATCGGAGATACGTCCAGAAGTGACTGCGGGACCGATAGATCGAAATGATAAAGCTGAAAACGTTCCCGAACTGTATAAATCATCTTTTTTTTCAGCCGCCTTGGCTGTTGTTTTGTCAGCAGATTTAGTGTTTTTCTTTTGCCCAATACTAGGATGTACTAAAAAACATGCTAATAAAAGTGTAAAAACTATTTGTTTTGTAATGACCATATTAATGTGATTTTTGATAATATGGAGTGAAGGTAATTATATCGTGTGAGATGGTAAAACTCTTTGTCGAAAAGCTTTCTAAATAATTACAAAAGCTTTCTAAATACCGATTCAGCACCCTTTATTCCTAATTCAGTATGGAAATGACCTTAAAATTATCGAAAAAGTAGTAATTTTGATGCATGAGATATGTATTAATAATTGGTTTTGTCTGTATTTTAGGGTTTGTTTATGGTCAAAACTCGACGCTTGCACTTAATGGAAATGTAAAGTTTGTATCTGATGCTAGTCTTGAAGTGATCAAAGCGGAGAGCAATAAACTGACAGGAATCATTGATATTACAGAAAATAAATTTGCTTTTTCTGTCAAGTTATTAACCTTCGAAGGGTTTAATAGTGCTTTGCAAAAAGAGCATTTTAATGAAAACTATATGGAAACTACCAAGTATCCCACCATCACTTACACAGGCAAATTACTAGATGATATTCCCCTGAACAAAGATGGCAAATACCAAGTGCGGACAAAGGGTAAATTTACCATTCGTGGCATCACCAAAGAAAGGATACTAAACCACGATGTTACGGTGATAAATGGTCAGATTCAGATTGTTTCATCTTTTAAGATCTTGTTAGAAGACTATAACATTACCATTCCTAAGATTGTCCACAAAAAAATTGCAGAAGAGATTCAAGTCTCACTGTCTGCCAAATCAGGAAAATGAGAATAGGCGTCGTTTTTCTATTTTGTTTGATACCTTGGACTTTGACAAGCCAAAAATATCACTTCAACCAACACGAAGTCAGCACGGATTTGCTTAGGATGAATCCTACGCTTTTGTATCGATATCAAAATGATTTGATGTACATTGGTACGAAGGAAGGACTTGTTATTTACGATGGTAATATTCATAAAATATATCAAAGACCGGATGAAGGTAGTCAGGAAGTGACTGCTCTTTATTATGAAAAAAATATATTATGGATAGGTTATGAAGATGGTGCTATTTTCCAGTTTTACAAAAATGGTATCCATCCTTGGGTCTTTGATGAAGGTTGGCCAAAATCAAAAATAACTGACATCTTTTTTACACCAAGTAACCAATTTTGGATTGCCACTTACGGAGAAGGTGTTTATGTATACGAAGACAAAGTCTTGTATAATATCAACGAAGACGATGACTTGTTTAGCAATGAAATCTACAGTATGGTGGCCACTAAAAATGCAGGAATTTGGGTTGCCACAGATCTAGGTGTTCAAGAATTGCATTTTGAAAAAGGTAAGAAAAAAGCTTTAAAACCATCTGTCGCTGCTTCACTTCCTGATGATGTGGTCACTTCTATATATCCATCCAAATCTGGACAAAACCTTGGTTTAGGGACTTTCAAAAGTGGTGTTTGGGATATTGATGTAACAAAACAGCAAGTAAAATCAAATATTGGATTAAGTGAAAGTGTGGTAAAACTGCAACAATTGTTTTTTGATACTTATTTAATCCAAACAGAAAATAAAGAAAACATTTATATATGGAATACTACGACTGACGAATTAAAACCACTTGTGGCCAAAGGTCATGAATCCTCCCTTTCCATTATTGATTTTCTGGTTGATGACGAAAAGAATATTTGGTTTCTATGCAGAAATAATGGCTTACTTTCGGCTTCAGGTACACTTAAGATATCTCAAACGAACGTCAAAAATATTCAAACCATAAGAAATATAGATGATAAGACCTATGTAGGAAATGAAACTGGACTTTTTGTGGTAGATCATAATCAAGTATCAAAAAACATTATCCCAAATGTCAATATCATTTCATTGTACTACCATCAACCTTCCAAAGCATTATGGTGTGGTACTATGGATAGAGGAATCATCATTTTGGACATGGTTCAAAACAAGACTCGAACGGTCCAAGAAAGCAATGGATTGAGCAATAACAGTGTTTTTTCGATAACTTATCAAGGAGATAAAATATGGGCTTCTACCCTAGCCGGCATTTCTATTCTAGATGAAGACGGGCAAGTTTTGGAAGTCAAAAACAAACAAAATGGCTTGGTGTCAGATTACAATTATACACTATTTACCGACAAAAGTGATAATATTTGGATAGGTTCTGATGGCAAAGGTATTCAGAAAATAAACAAAAATAATCTAATAAAAAACTATGTCAGCGATCATACCATATTGTCGTTTGCTCAAGACAAAAACGATGTGATATGGTTTAGTACCTTGGATGAAGGCGTAGGTTGTATTAAAAATGATTCTATCCAATATTTCGGTACCGAAGAAGGACTTACAGAACTTCATATCTCGGGTGTAAAAACAGATCGATATGGTCAGATCATAGTATTTCACCATACAGGTTTTGACTTGATCAATGTAGATAATTACCAGATTGTTAATTTTGGAAACAATGTAGGCATTCGCAAATGGGATCAAAACATCAATGCTTTTTGCCAAGATCAACAGGATAATATCTTAATGACGGACAATGACAAAATTATCTATTATCGTGCCCTACAAGATGTAAAATACACACCAAAACTACATATCAATAAACTAAAGGCAGGTGAAACGTGGCTAAATGACAACACTATTTTAAGCCATACTGAAAATGATTTTGTCATCGAATATGCAGGTATTTGGTTTAATGATCCCGAAGCTGTGAGATACAGATTTCAACTCAGTGATGTAGATGAAGGGTGGAGATTTACCAAAGATCAAAAGCTAATTTACAGCAATCTCAAGCCAGGAAAGTACAAATTCATAATCGAATGTGCCATTAATGAGAACTTTGCTTTTGCGGATAAATTCGAAATAAACTTCACCATCAAAGAAGCTTTTTGGCGGACATGGTGGTTTATTTTATGTGTGATAGGCTTATTGGGATGGATTATTTATAAGATTTTTGATATTGTATCAGAAAGGAAAAAAACTTTGGAAGCCATCAAAACAGAGCAAGTTAAAAATCAACTAGAAACACTCAAAAGTCAAATAAATCCACATTTCCTTTTTAATAGTTTTAATACCCTTATTTCAGTAATAGAATACAAACCTGAACAAGCGGTTACCTTTGTGGAAAAGCTATCTGACTTTTATCGCAGCATCCTTCAATATCGCGAGACAGAGTTTATCAGTCTTGAAGAAGAAGTGACGATCATGGAAAATTATCGTTTTCTTCTGGAACAAAGATTTGGCAAAAGTATAGAAATTTCTGTCAATATCTCGAATCCAAAAACATACATGATCTTGCCACTAACGCTTCAGTTATTGATAGAAAATGCTGTAAAACATAATGTAGTTTCGAAAAACAAACCACTGATCATTCACATCACACAAACAGACGAAAACTTAAAAATTTGCAATAATCTACAACCAAAACTAAGTGTGGAAGTTTCTACACACTTCGGCTTACAGTCATTGTCAAAAAGATATTTATATTTATTAGGCAAAGACATTATCATAAACAAAACAGCAGATGAGTTCTGCATTACCATACCCCTTAAAAAAACAATATGACAAGAGTAGTAATTATTGAAGACGAAGAGATGGCTGTCATCCGACTTTCTGAAATGCTAACAAGTATCTCCAATGACATCAAAATAGTCCGAACTTTAGATAGTATTTCGGACAGTATTGCGTATTTTTCTAATGACCCGAGTTATGATTTAATCTTGATGGACATACACCTATCTGACGGTAATAGTTTTGATATTTTTAAGTACGTAACCATTACGAAACCTGTGCTATTTATCACTGCTTACGACGAATATGCCATAGATGCCTTCAAACAATATGCAGTTGATTATCTCCTTAAACCTGTTAGGAAAGAACATCTAGAAGATGCTTTTAATAAATATACTCGATTCTACAAAAATCCCGTACCTGACTACACAAAACTTATCAATGAAGACAAAGCTGAAAAAAAATGGCTTATCAAACTTGGTCAAAATATCAGAACGGTCAATTATGAAGATGTAGCCTATTATTTTACAGTAGAAAAAATCACTTATCTTGTCAATTTTGAAGGTAAAAAATATCCTGTAGATCAGACATTAGAATACATCGAAAGTAAAATTATTGATCGCAATTACTTCAGAATCAATAGACAATACATTATACACCAAAAGTCGATTGGTAAAATGAATACGCACACAAAATCGAGAGTCAGAATCAATTTATTACCTACAAATGAAGAAGTGATCGTCAGTACGGAACGGTCTCCACAGTTTAAAAAGTGGCTTGTGGGGTAATGATATAACTGAAGTTCATTCAAAAAAACAATGTGAGTGAGAAGTAAACGTTATCTAACATATTGCTGAATACAAATACCACTGTGTTATTAGAAATGTCACTTAGATTGCACAATTGCCTCGAGCCGGCAAGGCTTTTACTTTTTTTCTTCAGCAAAAAAAAGTAAACAAAAAATGCCGCCGCTGTTTTGTCTTCTTAACGCGTAAAAGTCATCTTCCCGACGGAAACAAAAAAAACTCGCCTTTGAGATTCTTACTTTGATTTACTTATTCAATTATTTAAGATTTGTTCCTTGATTTTAAATTGTTTTGGCTCAAGCAGTTTTTTGTTTGTACCGTCTCCAGTGACTTTTAAGCTAAAGACAAAAAGGCGGGAAGAAACCATCCATGGAATAAAGTATTCATTCTATAACCTCAATCTTTTCTAAGTTACAATCGTTGCCGTACTGCTTCAAAAAGCAGAACGGAAGCACTCACAGACACATTCATGGAGTCGATTTTGCCTTTCATTGGTATGAGAACATTGACATCGGCAGCATTGATCCATTCTTCACTAAGCCCTGTGGACTCTGTACCGACGACAATGGCTGTGGGCACTGTAAAATCCTGTGTATAACAAGAAACAGAAGTCTCTGACAATGTAGCACAAACGATACGTATCTTATTTTTTTTCAAAAAAGCAATGATGTCTGATGTCGTACCAGAAACCACTTTATTGGTAAATACTGCGCCAACACTAGATCGAATAATATTTGGATTAAAAACGTCTGTATTGGGATTTGCGATGACAAAAGCGTCTACGCCAGCAGCATCTGCAGTGCGTAAAAGTGCTCCAATATTCCCAGGTTTTTCGGGTGCTTCTGCTACTAGTAGTAAAGGTGATTGTTGATCAAAAACAATATTCCCTAGTTCTGATGGTTCGCTTTTGAAAATGGCAATCACACCTTCAGTGCCTTCTCTGTAAGCTATCTTATTATAGACTAGATTGGTCACTTCAATCATTTCGGTATCAAAAAGCACCTTACCATATAGATCAAATAATTGATTGTAACCTACGATCGTAGGATTAAATATTATTGTTTTCGGCAGATAACCACCTTTGAGTGCTAATAATATTTCTCTTTGGCCTTCTACGACAAAAGAAGATGACTCCTTTCTCAATCTAGACTTATCCGTCAATAAAACAATGTTTTTAATGAGAGGATTGGTTGGACTTGTTATGGATTTGATCATTAATTTTTCGTGTTGTGTAAGCAATAAAGATAAAAAAAAATATCAATCTTGCTTTTGATTAATTTTGAAGTGCAAAACTACGTTTTTTAATGCGGTTTGAACTTGAAAATATGTGATTATATAGAAAAGTAGGGAAAATTATGGAAAAGAATAAAATAAGTAATGCTTGAAATGGCTTTTAAAAAGTCAGATATAACTTAATGAAACTCAAATCAAACTTATTTTGTTATAAATGAATTAGTTAGATATTATTCATTCTAATTTTGATAAGTCACAAAGTAAAATCATTTTATGCTCAAGCATCTTATTTTAACAATAATCCTACTTTTATCAATATTATTAACTGCCCAAGAAAAACAACAAAATTTTATTCTCAAAACCAATGTGCTTAATTTAATCATTATACCTTCTGTGCATTTCGAATTCCGGATTGCAGATAAATCTTCGGTTGTATTGAATTTTCATCGAGGTCGTTTAGTATTTTTTAAAGAAAACAACTGGATCAATGCGTCTATCGACTACAAAAAGTATTTTTCTCGAAAAACCAACTTAACGGGCTTCTATTTTTCTCCAGGTATCGCATATAATTATGATTACGATGATGTAAAACTAGATGAAGCTGGCAATATAATCAAATATGGCATCTCTAGTGTTGGTGGGATTGTAAGGATTGGATATCAGTTTGGGGTGAACGATCATTTCATTATAGATTTAGGCTCAGGAGTGGTGTTTGATAAAGAAATAGAATCCAATTATGAAGACAAAACCAATGCTGAATTAAGATTAATGGCTGGCGTTGGGTATAAATTCTGATGGTGCCAATTAAAGCTTAAAACTTATACTACTCAAAATCCTTTGACATAAATATGGGAAATTATTGGATTCTCCCAAATTCATAATCAACCGTTTCCCTTAAGGGCGCAGGGTGAAAACGGTTGATTATCAATTTTTTCATTTTTTGGAATAAATTCAAATAATCTATTATTTTTTATGCAAAATTCTATTTCAATCCTATGGTTTTCTATGAAATCATTACATTTGTCACTTTGTAATTTCACTTCATATTCAAATAAATTTTATGCCTTCTCATTTCTCCAAATTAGTTGTTCTAGTAAGCTTTCTTTTTGCACCTTTTACAACTAATGCCCAAAAAACAGTTTATATTCCGTCGTTTATAACTAGCACGGGTATGGATCTTAATGACAATAATAGTCAATGGAGTTATGCTCGAAGTCTAGAAACGGACGATATTGTCATCTTTTGGGAACCTGGTTTTGGCGTCGATCCATCTATTGCTCCGAGTCCATACAATATTGACATGCAAGCTTTGATCGAAGTATCTGAAAAATCCTTTAGCATGTTTGCCGATTCATTAAAATTTGCCATCAAAGGTTCTTCAGTGACAGATCAATACAAACTGATGGTCTTTTTGCTGTACACCACTGATTGGGCAGCATTTGGATCAGGGCAAGATGATTTGGTTGGTTCGCTTTTTGTGAGTCCTGCTGCTGCAAATATCAAACATGTGGTCGCACATGAGATCGGACACTGTTTCCAATACATCACAGGTTGCGATACTGATGGCGGTTTCAGATATGGGTTTGGTGAAAACGGTGCAGGTGGTAATGGATTTTGGGAACAATGTGCCCAATGGAAAGCTTATAAAGTGTATCCAGAATTACAATTTACGGATGGAGATTTTAATGAGTATATCAAAAACAATCACTTACACGTCATCCATGAAAACCCACGATATGCCAATTATTTTCTACCTGATTATTGGACTTACAAACGTGGCATTGACTTCATGGGAAAACTTTGGCGTGATGCTCGATATCCTGAAGACCCTGTAGAAGCTTACCAAAGACTTAACGAAATAGATCAAGAAACTTTTAATGATGAGATGTACGATCATGCTGCTAGATTGACGACTTGGGATTTGCCTGCATTGCTACCTTATGGACAAGATCATATAAATAAAAGGGCTCAAGTCAAAATGAATCTTGTGACGGATGATTACTGGCAAATAGATCCGAGTGTATGTATCGAAAATTATGGTTACAATAGTATAAAATTAATAGCTCCGACTACGGAAACGGAGGTAAAGGTGACTTTCAAAGGACTAGCAGGTGAAAATGGTTTTAGAGCCGTCAATGTAGACCAAGCAGGATGGAAGTTTGGTTTTGTTGCCTTACTAAATGATGGCACTCGTGTATATAGTGATATCGGTGATGCAAAATATGCTAACGGCACTAATCCACAAACCGAGTTAAGTTTTGTTTGTCCTGAAAACTGTACCAATTTATGGTTGGTCGTGTCAGGATCGCCGCAGCAATATTGGAGACATGAATGGGATGATAACAATTCCAATGATGAGCAATGGCCTTATCAAGTCAAATTTGAAAATACCAATTTATTTGGCAAGTCATTTGGCCCACTAAAAGATATGGAACTAACGCATGACATCATTATGGAACCAAGATCGAGTTATGATCCGGAAACCATTACCTTAAACACTACTTTGATCGAACAAGCATTTGCCTTACCTGCATCAGAAATCAGTCAATATCTAGGTAATGAAATAAAGTATTACGCGATCAATCCTGACGGTGCTTTAGATAGCAATTCTACGGCATTTTATCCAGGACATTGGTTTGACGATGATGGCAAAGTCACCAATTGGGGTAATAACTCTTATTTGTATTCAGAACTAAATATCAGTGATTTACGTGTCAGAATTGGACAATTTCCTGATTTGTGCCAAAACGGTGACGAGTTTACCATTCGTCAAGCGCTCATCTACAAACGAAGTGAAACAGATACCGCAAGATTGACCTTGACCTTTCATGTCACCATCAAAGATGAGACATCGAGCATTCAGGATAATGGTTCGCCTAAAAAGCTGAACATCTTCCCAAATCCTACATCAAATACAATCTCGTGGAATAGAGAAGATGATTACACCTTAAGTGATATTCGTGGTGTACAATTGGTGAATGGTTATGGTAACTCTTTGGATGTAACGGATTACGCTAGTGGATTGTACTTATTGAAAGTTGGGAATGAAGTGCTTAAGGTGATTAGGGAGTAGAGACAAAAAGTACATCACCATACCTGATGTATATCTCCCTTAATATATTCCTCATACACTGACTTAATAAACAACATATCATCCGCACTAATCTGTGGAAGATCAACTGCCAAAAGATTGTTTTCTGCTTGGGATGGACTTGATGCACCCGGTATCACACAACTTATAGCATCGTACATCAATACCCATTTGATAGCCAACAACGCAAGGTTCGTATCTCCAAAATGATCTTTTAATATGCGTACTGCTTCTAGACCTTTTTGGTAGTCAATACCAGAAAATGTTTCTCCTTTATCAAATGCATCACCATTACGATTGAACGTGCGATGATCTTCTGCGCCGAAAGTGGTATTGGCACTGTAAGTACCTGTCAAAAGCCCACTTGCTAACGGAACTCTTACGATGATACCTACATTTTTATTTTTGGCAAGGTCAAAAAACAGTTCTGATGGTCGCTGTCTGAACATGTTGAATATTATCTGAATGGTAGAGACATTATCGTATTCCATCGCTTTGATGGCTTGTTCCACTTTTTCTACACTCACGCCAAGTGCACCGATTTTCCCTTCCGCTTTCAATCTATCAAAAAGATCAAAAACTTCTGGTCTATAATATGTTTCCCAAGGTGGACAGTGCAACTGAATCAAGTCGATATGATCCACACCAATATTTTGCAAACTGTCTTCTACACTTTTTCGAAGCGCAGCAAGTGTATAGGAAGCATCTACATGTGGTTGGAATTTTCTGCCACATTTGGTAGCGATATATATCTTCTGTTGGTAAGATTTGACGGCTTTGCCAACTGCTTTTTCGCTGAGTCCATCGCTATAAACATCAGCAGTGTCTATAAAATTTATTCCACTATCGATAGCAGTTTTTAAGATGGATTCAGCATTATTTGGATCAAACGCACTACCCCATTTTCCACCTACTTGCCAAGTGCCAAGACTGATCTCCGAAATATTAAAATTGGTTTTCCCTAAGGTTCTGAATTTCATGGGATTGTTTTATTTTTATTTTGAATCGCAAATCTAAGAATATATTGGTAGTTTAATGACGCTTTTTAAGCATTAAGATAATAAGCAACTCTGGTTGTGTTTAGTTTTATATATTTTAGATGCTGCTATTCCCAAATAATATTTTAACCCATTTCCATCCAACTTAATAACCTGCAGATTTAACCTGGTCAAATAATCAAATTACTTCCAAGCTATATTTCCTTTTGTAGTCATTGGGCGACAATCCTGTAAATTTCCTGAAGACTTCTCTGAAAGCTTTGGTGTCAGAATAGCCGACTTCGTACATGATTTCACTAATGGTTTTTCTGCTCAACTCTAAGTTTCGTTTAGCGGCTTCTATTTTGACTCTTTGTATATATTCCAATGGCGTATTTCCTGTTGCTTTGAGAAATCTACGATCAAAATTCCTTCGTGCTACTGCAAAAGTATCACAGATAGTATCCACAGAGATTTTTTCACCCACATTATTTTCTATAAATTCTTGAGCATCTTTTACAACTTCATCATTGTGCGATTTTTGATTGCTGAAGATGATAAATTCAGATTGTGCTTGTCGACTGATGTCTATCTGAAATATTTTTGCACATTGGAGAGCAAGCTGTCTATCGTAAAATTTTTCTATAAGATACAATAGCAAATTGAGAAAAGAATAAGCACCACCATTGGTGTAAATCCCGTGTTCATCCGTGATCAACTTGTCTTCTAATAAGTTTATCTCCGGATATCTAGCTCGAAAAGTCTCCGCTAAAGACCAATGTGTAGCACATGTTTTTCCATCTAATATTCCTGAAGCAGCGAGAATAAATGCTCCCGTACACATACTCGCAATCTCTGATCCTTGTTTATATTGAACGGATAACCAATCCAATAAAGTTCTGTTTTCTGCTATAAAATCAATCTTTGCTTTATTGATAGATGGTACAATGATAACATCTGAAAAAGGCAAATCCTTGATTAGGATGTCAGGTTTTACTGCAAACATTCCGTTGTTTATCTCTTGATTTGCACTCACCCCTGCAATAGAAACAGTAAATAACTGTTTATTACCCCGTGCTTGCCAAATATCGTTCGCAATGCTTAATATTTCATAACTGCCTACCAAACATGCCATAGTAGTAAGATTACTGTATCCTTCAGGTATGACCAAGGTGATGCGCTTCATATGATTATTAGGTTGATTAAATGGTTAAAAAGATTGAGTATGGCTTAGATTTCTAAAATATGCTACCAACCACAAAGTTAACGTTTATCGGTGTCCTAAACAACCCTTAAAAATGGCTATATTACACCCCTTCATTATCAATTTTGTATGTTATCTTTGCCTTCAATTTATTTCTTATTAAATTAGTATAAACCCACAATCTCAAATAATAACGGTAGACGTTACCATCGAAAAACCTATTGCCGTGGTTTGGGAAACATGGGCAAATCCTGATGATATCATGCAATGGAATATTCCATTTGATGATTGGCATTGTCCAAGTGTGGATAATGATTTAAAATCAGGAGGTCGTTTTATATTCCGTATGGAAGCAAAAGATGGCAGTGAAGGATTTGATCATAGCGGTATATATGATACTGTCATCCAACATCAACTGATAGCATATACAGGCGATGATGGTCGCAAATCTGAGATAAAATTTATATCTTTTGGTGACACAACTACTGTAAGCGAAACGTTTGAACCAGAAATAACGAATCCCATCGTCATGCAAAGAGACTTTTGCCAAGCGGTACTACATAAATTTAAATATTTCACAGAATCGAAAAAAGTGTAGATTAAAAAACAGAAACATTTGGCTGCATCTACCTTAAAGGTTGTTACATTTGCAATCTAAATCCATAGACCAATTGAATATTTCATAAGTTTTAAAACTAAACGGAAAATTATTTAAAGGTGGCGGCAAACCATTCATAGAGATTTCATTTAAAGTTATAAAATCAAAACAATTCGATGATCATGTATAAAATTAGCATATTTGCCCTATTCATTTTTTCATTTTTAAATTCTCAATACTTGGCGGCACAAGAAAACCTAGACCCTTGGAATGAATATATGACGCCTACGGATGTCCATACGTTTATGGGAAAATATACTGGCAATTTTGAAATGGAAATCACCATGTCGAGAGGAGAAGGCCAACCGCCAATCGTGATAGCTATTCCTTCCACACACCAAATGATACTCGGAGACAGATTTTTGGAATTGAAACAAAAAGGGGATATGATGGGTATAGCTTATGAATCTGTGATGACTTTGGGATTTAATACCACAAACAAGAAGATGGCGATGACGACCATCACCAATATGGGTACGGGAACTTTGGCTCTTTTCGGCCAATGGGATGAAGTAAACAAAAAAGCAACGTTGTACGGATCGCTCACCAATCCTGTTAGCAAACAAAATATAAAGGTCAAACAAATCATCGACTTTGTGGACCCGGATACCTTGGTTATTGAAAGTTATGATACAGAAGGTGATCAAGTAGAGAAAAAAACAGTAGTGTATACCTT
Organism: Saprospiraceae bacterium; assembly: GCA_035299145.1. Classification (GTDB taxonomy): domain Bacteria; phylum Bacteroidota; class Bacteroidia; order Chitinophagales; family Saprospiraceae; genus OLB9. The sequence continues at coordinate 120,036 of DATGWZ010000004.1, read as the reverse complement.
TAGGAGAAAATGATATGGAAACCATCATTCACAAAATAAATAACAGTGAAATCATTGAAATCCTTGCAGACCACATCATCATTAGCAAAGCAGAAGATGCTTTAAGTATAATGGGTGATTTTTACTTCCAAGGATTTGACCGTCTTATTATACATCAAAAAGATATCACAGTTGATTTTTTTGATTTAAAAAATGGGTTGGCAGGCGAGATTCTTCAGAAGTTTTCCACTTACAAGATGAAGCTGGCCATAGTGGGTGATTTCTCAAAATTTACAAGTAAAAGCATCCTTGATTTTATCTACGAAAGCAATAAAGGAAAACAGATTGTTTTTGTGGACTCTGTAGGTACAGCACTAAATATTTTTGGTGGGTAAAAAGATATAAATTGGTACAAAAAATTAAGCAAAACGACCTTATTCATATGATGTACTTTACACAAATTATTTACTTGAAAGACGGACAAGAAGATGCTTTTAACGAATTTGAAAGTGTAGCTATCCCTTTGATTGAAAAGTATAATGGACAATTGTTGTTTAGACTTAGGCCTTCAGAAAATGATTACGTAGAAATTTCTATGGAAAAACCATATGAAATTCATTTTGGAACATTCCAAAGCGAACAAGATTTTAAAGAATTTATGTTTGATGAAGAAAGAAAAAAGTTCTTACATTTAAAAGAACAATCTATTCAATCCACATTATTGGTGGTAGGTAAAAAGTTATAATTAAAGCCGTTTGGCTGTAAGTTGTTATAAGATGTCAGGGCTACGCCCTCTTCATTCGTCTAATATTGTTTTCTGAAATGATGTCAGCGCTAACGCTCCTACATTTAAACAGATATTTAACCAGTCTCTCTTCTATTGACACTATAGAAACCTTTACTGTTTATTTAAATTCAGTACTGTTTTATAATCTTTATGTGACATTCCAATTTACCGATAGGCTGTCTTTAAGCCAGATCATCGGGGGAAAGCGAAATGCAAGCAAGGCAATATCAGTCATAGATCGTATAACATACATCAATGGAAAGGATATTATTTCATCCAAACACGTTTTTCCCCTTACCCGTAGTGATCAAACTGACCAAACTTTCTTGCATCAACGCTGCCCATGCCCACGAACAGTCACCATAACATTCGAATGTCGGGACTAGGCCCATGTGTGTAAATCGAACTTGTGTTTTGTTGTTGATTTCCTTGATTTCAAATATTATTTTAGTGTCTGTCCATTCGTTTTTGTGGGCAAATTTCAGTTCGCTATCCGTTACTAACCAAACAACTTTTTCGTTTGGAATGGATGTTATGATTTGTTGTTTAGAATAGTGATGACCTGGCATTCGATAGGTAAATACATCATTTACCTTTTCGGTATCTCCTTCGATTACTCCTTGCCACCAACCACGTACATGATTAATAGCATCAAAAACTTCTTGTGGTGATTGGTTGACAAAAAAACTAGTTGTAAAATCGGTAGAAGACAAAGCCTTTTCATCTTCTGTTTGGGGATTTTCACTGCTATTCGGTTGCCCTTTGCCTGTCGTCAATAGACTGTAAAGACTTTTCTGAATGTATGTATTCCAAGCGTTTTCACAGATGTCATAACACTCATTTTCTGCGGTCAAGCCTTCTTGGGTTACTTGTAGATGGGTTTTATCACCTAAATCAGATATTTCAAAAATGATCTTGTCACCTTTCCATTCGTTGGGATCTTTGGTAAAACTAAAATAATTGTTCAAAACCAACCAAACCACTCTTTTCTCAGGTAAAAGATCTATTATTTTCATAGTGCATCGATGCACATCTTGGTAGTGATAATCCCATGAAGCATGTAGTTGGTCAGTGATGCCTACTATCTCCTCGCTCCACCAAGCACGTGGGTCATTGATGGCATCGAAAACTTCTTTTGTCGTATTATCTACAGTGATCGAAGTGGTAAAATTTGTTGCTGTCATTATTTTTGATTTTTTGTGTCATTAACTTACCGCAAAAGTATGGTCAAAAAACCACTCATCAGGTGTGTGAAAAAGACAATATAGCGGGTGCATTTGGACATGTCAAACTATGAAAGATCATAGAAAATCAATAGTGTCTTAAATCACCCTACAAAAAGTCGTAACTTACCTATATGGGGTAATGATAAATGTATAGCTTTGCTGTAGTAAAATGATACTGTTCAAAATTTTATAAAATATACCTAATGGCTAAACATACTATTTTCCTCCTGAGCCTTCTATTTCTTGTTTTCCAAAGTTGCAAGCCTAGTCAGCGAATTCAATACCCTACCTCTGAAGTTGGTATGTATAAGGTAAGCATACTATATCCAAATGGAGAAGGAAAAACCTTTGACATGGATTATTATGAAAAAACACACATGCCAATGGTCGCAGGTTTTATAGGCAAAAATTTAAGATTTTATGAAATTGATAAGGGGCTATCAGGAAGGACACCCAACGATAAAGTCCCTTTTCTTGCCATTGGTTATTTTTATATAGGTGACATTGCAGCGTATAATAAATCGATAGCTGACAATATAGATCTTATCATAAACGATTTTAAAAATTATACCAATATACAGCCCGTCATTCAGATCAGTGAAATTAAAGATGTGAAGCCCAATGTAATTAAAAAATAGGTGTCAACATTGGCGTGGCTTTGTAGCCCTGTAATCTTAAAAGCTAGGCGTTATCTAAGATGTCAGGGCTACGCCCCTCTGATTTCGTCCATGTTCGTTTACTACAAAGATGTCAGAGCTACGCTCCTTATGTTTATCCTTTTCTCCAAATTCATAGAATAATTTCTACGTTAAAGAGACCTAGTCCTGTAATCTTTGTAGCAATAATGCCATAGCAGTGTGCTTTGTAACATCGCGTTGTTGCTTTGTAACATCGCGTGATTGCTTTGTAACATCGGCGTGTTGCTTTGTAACATCGCAGTGTTGCTTTGTAGCATCGCGTTGTTGCTTTATAGCATCGCGTTGTTGCTTTGTAGCATCGCGTTGTTGCTTTGTAACATCGCAGTGTTGCTTTGTAGCATCGCGTTGTTGCTTTATAGCATCGCGTTGTTGCTTTGTAACATCGCAGTGTTGCTTTGTAGCATCGAAGTGTTGCTTTGTAGCATCGAAGTGTTGCTTTGTAGCATCGCGTGATTACTTTGCAACATCGCGTGATTACTTTGCAAGATTGCGTGATTACTTTGCTAGTAAAACTAGGTTACGACATAAAAATGTCTTAATTTAGATTACTTAAACCACATCAATATTATGCACGATCCATTTTAGGGATCGGTATCATATAGGGACGTAGTCCTGTAATCTTAAAAGCTAGGTGTTATCCAAGATGTCAGGGCTACGCCCCTCAATATTCGTCCATATTCGTTTTCTACAAAGATGTCAGAGCTACGTTCCTTGTATCTTATCAATGATCGAATTTTTTGATAACGCATCTTCATTCAGAAACATACGTTATGGGGACGTAGCTCTGGAATATTTAGGTTTATATGTAATAAAACACCATACACAAAACGTTTATGGGTATGGCAAGGATTTTAAAAATATTGTTCAAAACATTTTTGATAACCGTTGGGCTGATTTTACTGTACATCATATGGAAGTGGAATTATGAACCGGCGATGGTAAATTACGACCAATGCATCTACAATGCTGATGTTTATGCTCAGTTGCAGTTTTTAAAAAGTGAAAGTAATCATGGCGCTGCTGAAAGGCTGCAAAATGACTATCCAGAAGGTTATGTCTTGTTTTATGCTATTTACGGATTGACTTGGGCATCATTTATAGATGATATGAAACCCGAGAATGTGTTGTATAAAGAAGGAATATCAGAAATAGAGAAATCGTTATCTGCTGTGAAAGATTCAATTGCTTTATCCCGTTTTCAATCCTATCTACCATTGGAATACGGCGCTTTTTATCGTGGTTGGACAAATTATTTATTGGGTAAATATTTAGCATTAATACCACAGGAAAAGAGAAAAAATCAAGATGTTATTACATTCAAACAAAACTGTCTTGATATTGCTTGTGCCTTAGAAAAGAATGACCATCCGTTTTTAGAAACTTATTCAGGGTCATCGTGGCCTGCCGATGATGTGGTAGCTATGGCATCGTTAAAACTACAAGATAAACTATATGGTAGTGAATATGATGTAATTATAAAAAAGTGGTTGCTTGATATGCAATGTCATTTAGATCCTGATACTAAATTGATCCCACATTTATTTGATGGAAACAATGGTAAAATACTTCAAGGAGCGAGAGGAAGTTCTCAAACACTTATGTTGCCATTTTTGTTTGAATTAGATACTACGTTGGCAAAAGCGCACTACGAAATTTATAAGTCCAGATTTCTATTTGAAAATTATGGTGTTTGTGGCATTTATGAATTTCCAGATGGTGCCAAAATGGCAGGTGACCTTGATTCCGGTCCTGTAATATTTGGTTTGGGTGCATCTGCCACTATCGCATCGCAACGTACATTTTATGTTTTTGGAGATCGTAAACAAAGTAAACGCCTTAGAAATCAACATGAAATGGCTGGATGCCCGATAACTATAAATAACAAAAAACAATTTTTAGCAGGTAAAATGCTCATGGCAGATGTCTTTATAGCTTGGGCAAATAGTATGAAACGGTAGTGTTTTTACAATCTATATAATAAATGGTCTAAAATGCATCAGAGGGACATAGCCCTGTAATTTTAAAGATAGGTGTAATCTAAGATGTCAAGGCTACGCCCCTCAATATTCGTCCACATTCGTTTTCTACAAAGATGTCAGAGCTACGCTCCTTATATTTCTTCAATGGTTGCCTTTTTTGATAACGCTTCCCGATTTATTATCGTGCATTTTAGGGACGTAGTCCTGTAATCTTTGTAGCAATAATTGCCAACAACGATTTTATAGGGGCGTAGCCCTGTAATCTTAAAAGCTAGGTGTTATCTAAGATGTCAGGGCTACGCCCCTCTGATTTCGTCTATGATGGTTTTCTACAAAGATGTCAGAGCTACGCTCCTTATTTGTCGTCAATTTTCACATTTTTCGATTTTGAATCTTCATTTGTAATCTAGTATTAAAGGGACGTAATCCTGTAATCTTAAAAGCTGGGCGTAATCTAGATTTAAGAAAATCGTTTTAAATTTGAAAATACTATATGAATTGACAAATTAAAATATAATCTATTTCATTCTGGTATTTCGATCAGTTTTGTACATTTGTCAGTAATCAAGTTAACATTCTAGTAAAAAATCAAAAATGATCCTTTTAGAGATAAACAAAATTTTAAGCGTTAACCCAATAAAAAGAGAATTTAAAGAATTTTCGGAACTTAATGAAGGCCAAAGGTATGTAGGATTTATGGGGAATCATCCTAATAATCCCGAATATGGTTCAGTAGTTCTATCAGTTAATCTAAAGCATGGTCAATTTGATGACATCGATCAAATAATGATTATTGATGAAAATCTTGTAGATGGCAAAATAGTAAATTATGAAAAGCAGATTGTTGGGGATTAACAAGTGGAAATTTATTTTGATACCATATTTGGTCATGGATTAGACTATAGTGCAAAAAACTTCATGCAGACGGGTGGTGCTTTGGTTGGTTTAACATCATCTGAAAAAGAATCTTTGTCCACAATAGATATTCAACAAAAGTTACTTTCATTATTAGCTGAAAATATAATGCCAAACCAAAAGGCATTAATCTTGGATTTCGCAAAAATTGGATTTATATGTATGCCAAACGATGAAAAAGACTTAAATAAATCACATTATTTAGGAAGTCCAAAACACGGAAAGAAAGAAATTGAAGATCATTCTAAAGATGAACTATTTCATTTGGCAACATTGAATTTAAAAGAATTTGACTTGAACTCCAAATGGGTAGATAATGTCCAAATGTTGTCGTTTTATATTAAAATAAATGATTCAGAAAATGGTTGGCCAGAAGAAAAAGATGACTTTAAAGTTCTTAATGGAAACTATAAAGTAACAAATCACCTTTCTGAAGATTTTGAAGATGTCATAAATTTTAATATTCAACCTATCCTTGATTTACCAGGTTATGATCATTCTCTCCTTTATCATTACAAGTTTACCGAAGATGATAGAAAAAAGTTTGAAATATTAAGAACAGTTTATATGCATTTTATCTTAGGAGAAAACATCAATAGTGAAGTAAATAAATTTTTGGGGTATCCAGATAGCATTCAAAACTGTGTAGCATACGAAGCTGAGAGAATATTTAATAAACGAGCTTATAGTGATGAAATTTTTAATGAAGCAATAGATTGGTGTTTATTGCTACAGGTATCCCCTTATTGTAAATGGTTTGATTTTTTTGATGAATTTGGTGATGGTTCCATTTATTTTATGATTAGAAAAGATGATTTATCAGCAGGTGATTTTACAAAATGTCAAGTAGTGGTTCAGAATACATAAATCAGATGGTAGGTAAAAACAAGAGATCTGATTTACAATTACTGCTTTTATCCTCCTTATATAAGGTTTTAAAGTTGCTACTTTCCAGCTTTTTAGTCTATTTTTTATGTTTTTGCAGGGCAAATATTGAAGCGTAGGTAAGCTAAACCGAAGCGTAGCTAAGCTAAACCGAAGCGTAGGTAAGCTAGACCGAAGCGTAGGTAAGCTAAGCCGAAGCGTAGGTAAGCTAAACCGAAGCGTAGGTAAGCTAAGCCGAAGCGTAGGTAAGCTAAGCCGAAGCGTAGGTAAGCTAAGCCGTAGCGTAGGTAAGCTAAGCCGTAGTAAATCTAAGCTAAACTTAAGTGTTTAGGTAGAAATAGCAATGTTTTATATGGGATACTTAGCGTTTACACAAAGTTTCTACACTCCCATATTCGGAGATGATTTGCCAGGCAAATATTGAAGTGAATCTAAGATACGCCGAAGTGAATCTAAGATACACCGAAGTGAATCTAAGATACGCCGAAGTCAATCTAAGATACACCGAAGTGAATCTAAGATACGCCGAAGTCAATCTAAGATACGCCGAAGTGAATCTAAGATACACCGAAGTAAATCTAAGATACGCCGAAGTAAATCTAAGATACACCGAAGTGAATCTAAGATACACCGAAGTAAATCTAAGATACGCTTAAGTGAATCTAAGCTACGCTTAAGTTTTTTTAAGCAAAACTTTAGTTTTTAGAGGATTTAGTAAGGATAGTATGGGCCTTGACGTTGCCTTTTATGGAGAGTACATATAGCGATCCACGTATTTCTACCTATATAATTTACCCGTATTTATACGCTTTTCTGCTAGGTATCTTTGTAGTATGTTTGCGCTGTTATTATTTAAAGTATAAGGATGGTCGGTCTGATTTTTTGTATCTGAAAATGATGGCTGATTGGACGAAATAAAATATAGGAAAATCTTTTGTAGTTTGTGACGGAATTTTGATTTGTTTTGTATGTTTGTGGTGGTGAAGATTAGAATAGATGAATTTCATGTAATAGCCAATCTTCTGTATTGTTTTACCTTTAAACATACATTTTAAATCAAATTATTAAGTAAAATGAGTGTTTTAGTTAGTTAAACAAAGATACTTTGATTTTAAAAAACTAAAATAAATAAATATAATATGAATATAGAAAGTCTTATCTCAAAAATAGTATTATTTAATGATCTTGTTATAAAATCAGGTTTCAAGCGTGATCTAACAGATTTTGTACAATCAATTCAACAAGGACAAAACCAAAATCTTGTATTTATGAAGGACCTTTCTAATAGGGTTAAAAATAAACTAAAAGATTTTGAAAATTATGGTTTAGATTCTGAATTAAGATTGGTTTTAAAAGAAAATAAACCATTTACTGAACTAAAAACGCTTGACCTACTAGAGGAACTTGACCAAAATACAGAAATAGATGGTAATAGTTATTTTTCTAAATTTAACCAACATCTAACCAAACTGATCCAACATATTGATAATAACAAAAGCGAGATCGATGATGTCATGCTAGTTTTTCAAAAATATGTTTCTGAAAATGACCTTGATTCTGGAAGCGAATACGCTTTAGTTTCCTTAATTTTTAAAGATTTAAAATCCACAGGTAGCTTAAAGGAATTTGCTAAAGCCTTAAATCGGTGGAATAGAATGCTTTTAATCTATCACACCCTTTTAACGTCCAATTCACCTGAAGAAATAGAGCTTGTCGAAATTCAAAATGGTTCAATAGATGTAATTTTTAATGTTGACCTAAATATTGCACTTGACTTAACCGAACTAATTAAAACTGGACTAAAAGTATATGGAGCGTATCTGCTTTATAAGTCAAATACCGCAAAAGTCATAATAGAATCATATATGGGGAATATCAAACTAATTAAACAAGAGAAAGACCGCGAAATATTAATGTTAGAAAATATTAAAGAATCAATTTCAAAAAGAATTCTTGAACAGCATCAGGAAAGAATTAAATTAGACAAAAAAATTGAGAAAACATCTATTGAAATTAAGGTTGAAGAAGTGAGCACTGTTATTACAGACCATATTATAAAAGGTAATGAATTAAAATTATTAACTCCACCAGAAATTAATGATGATGGTGAAGAGTTAGATATTTCTCTTGAACTTCGAGAAGAAACTGCTAGAGTTAGAGAAGTATTTAAAAAAATAAGTGCTGAAGATAGACAATTATTGCTTGAAAAATATAGTATTAAGGATGAAAATAAAAATGAGACTTAAAATTGAATGAGAATAAATTCTTTTTTAGGCATCCCAATCTAATGAAGATAATTATAATAAAGATTGATAAACAACAATAATACATGTCAAAAATATTTTCAATTTCAATATCAAACTATAAAGGTATTAGTGATTTCAACCAAACATTTGGTCAAACAAACTTTGTTTGCCTTATTGGTCGTGGTGACTCAGGCAAATCTAGTATATTAGAAGCTATTAACTTAGTGTTATCATCTAATTGGACTGTTACATTCTCTGACAATGACTTTCACAATCAAAATATAGAAAAACCAATAGAAATAACTGCTACATTATATGACTTGCCTGAAAGTATTTTAAAAGAGAATAAGTTTGGTTTGTACTTGCGCGGTATTAATTTTAGCACTAACGTAATTAATGATGAAGTTCAACAAAATGATATACCTTCAATTACTATAAAATTAGTAGTAAATAAATCATTAGAACCAATATGGTTTGTCACAAATGAAAGAGAACAACTTGACATAGAAATTAAATCTTCAGATAGATCTAAATTTAATACATTTTTAGTGTCAGATTACGTAGACAGACATTTTTCTTGGAGTAAAGGTTCTCCATTATTTACATTACTAAGAGCTGATGATTCTGCAATTAATGCAACTGAATTAATACTTGAAACAATTAGAGAAGCTAAAAGCAAAATTGATTCTAGTGCTTTTCCTGATTTACAAACAATCATAGATAATATTAAAATTATTGCTCAAAAATTTGGTGTCAATTTATCGAAAATCAACACTACTATAGACTTTAGAGATATTGTTATAAAAGAAGGCAAAATTAACCTACATGATGAAAGCACGCCTATAAGACTAAAAGGAAAAGGCACTAAACGTTTATTATCAATTGCAATTCAACTTGAATTATTTAGTTTAAACAATGGCGGAATTTTACTAATTGATGAAATTGAACAAGGTTTAGAACCTGACAGGGTACAAAATTTAGCAAGAATCTTAAAGGATGATAAAAATAGTCAGGTATTTATAACCACTCATTCTCGTGATGTTATTGTAGAATTAAACTTCGAAGACATATTCAAACTAAGTAAAAACTCAAATAAATTATACAATTTTATTAAATCCGATCAAGGAATATTGCGTAGCAATCCAGAAGCTTTTTTTGCAAAAAAAATAATTTTATGTGAGGGGGCAACAGAAGTTGGAATTGTGAGGGGTATCAACAATTATAACTATAAAAATAATGATTTCAGATTCTCAATTAATGGTGTACGATATCTTGATTGCGGAGGTGATTCAAAAATTCAAGATTGCATTAATATATTGATTAATAAGGAGTATGATGTATTAGTATTCTGTGATTCTGATAATGATACAAATCCAAAAGTAAAAGAACTAAAACAGTTTTTAAAGGATAAATCTATTGATTCAACTCAATGTGAATCAGGAAAAGCTATAGAAAATCAAATCTTTACAGATTTAAATTTTAAAACTATAAAAAAAATATTTGAATTAGAATTACTTGAAGATAAAAACTCATTAAAAGATAGCATAAAATCTAAATATACAGGAACTTCTTGGAATGATGACTTTTTGAGTAATGACAATCCTGAAATTAGAAATGCAATTGGAATTGCTAGTAATAAAAATAAATGGATTAAAAGAATAGATATGGGTACATCAGTAGGTGAACTCTGTATGGCTTCACTAAATGAATTTAAAGGTAAACATCTACATAAAATGTTAACTAATATTAATGATTGGGCCAGCAAATGATAGATTTAGATAACTTCATACAACATCCAAAGTGTCTTTTGATTGCTCCAGCTGGTTTCGGAAAAACACATGCTATAACTGAATGTTTATTAAAACTTCCTTTTGATTCAAAGAAGCAATTGATTCTTACTCATACTCATGCTGGTGTAACTTCTATTAAGGAGAAATTAAAAAAACTTAATGTTCCTAATATCTATGAAGTTGAAACAATTAGTAGTTTTATTCAGCGTTATGTTCTGGCATATAATCATAATAAAATAATACCTAACATTGAAGATTCAAAAAAATACTATACTTTTCTAAATGATTCAGCACTTGGACTATTTAAAACAAAAATTATTACAGATGTCATTAAATCCACATATTCAGGTTTATTTGTTGATGAATATCAGGATTGTACAAAAAAACAACATGAAATAATAAAAATTTTAGCCGAATTAATACCAACTAGAATATTAGGAGATTTTCTTCAAGGTATTTTTGAATTCAATGAACCACTAGTTGATTTAACAAATACAACTGAAATGAATGGATTTGTACAGAATTCATTTGAATTAACTAAACCACAAAGATGGCTAAATGGAAATAATAAAGCTTTAGGTCTTGAATTAAAAGCTATTCGTGAAAAATTAATCAAAAAAGAAGAAATTGATTTGGAGCTATACAAATCAATTGAATTATTTAACTATCCTTCTTTAGATTTACACACTCCAAAAACAGATTATAGCAATTTAATATGGAAGCTAATTAGAAAATCTCCTAGTTTATTAATAATTCATAGCAATACAACAAGTGTTGAGCCTCGAAAAAAAATCACACAAAAATACAACAACTCAATAATTCTTATCGAATCAATTGATGATAAGTTATTCTACAAAGTTTCGAAGCTACTGGACGAAATGAATTCAACAAATGTTGCTATCAAATTAAGAGAAATTTCACTTCTAATATTCAGTAAAACTGAAATCAACAATTGGTTTAGTGAAAAAGGTCTTAAAAGAAAAGTAAATTCAAAAGATAAAAAATTAATTGATGAATTCGATCAACTTATTAAGGATATTGATAAAAACAAGAAGGAAATAATTTTAAAAATCTCCGATTTACCAAAAGTGAAATGTTTTAGACCAGAAGTTTTAGATAGTGTGATAAAGGCCATAGAAATATCTGAAATAGAAAACATAGATTGTTTTAATGCGATGATCATTTATAGAAATAAAATAAGACGTTATGGGAGAAAAATTGAAGGTAAGTGCATCGGAACCACACTACTCACTAAAGGTTTAGAATTTGATACTGTTTTAATTTTAGATGCGCACAAATTCAATTGTCCAAAACATTTTTATGTGGCAATAACTAGGGCATGTAAACAGCTAATTATTGTAACAGAGAATAAGTCCATAAAATTTAGCTGAAAAGTATAATAACTACTATTTCGATTATCATTTTTGTTATTCAAGGTAAGATTTAAACTAATAATAGGTTTCATTAAATCAAAAAACATTGTTTATCCTATTAATGAAATAAATCAAATTTGATCACACGATAGATTACATATTTCCCTCTTAATCCCTAAACTTCTGACCCACAGCGCCCAAAGCCAAAGCTAAACTTTCTCGCCAATAGCTCCATGTATGACCGCCATCTCGCACCCTAAACTCTACAGGGATTTTTTTCTCTTTCATGATTTTTATCAGATCCATATTATTTTGAATCAAAAAATCATCGTCGCCACAGTCGATCGTAAAACTAGGCAAACCTGGCACTCGCCAATCCTGAGGAGCTTGATATACATCCATAGCTTTGATCATTTCTTGGATAGAGTTGGCTTTGTAGGTTGCGTGGTAACCATCTGCTTGGCGTTTCCCCCACAATCTAATATACACATCTTCAAACATCGGGTTTGGTTTTTCGCCTGCTTTTACAGGCGCGATATCTAGAAATGCACCACTCATGGCATAACAATAGGTGAAAAGGTCTTTGTGTTTGATCGCATGATAGACGCTGCCATATCCACCCATCGATAGACCTGCAATGGCTCTGTAGTTGCGATTTTTATAGATGCGATAGTTGGACTCCACATCGGGCATCAACTCATTGATAAAATAATCTTCCCACATCACAGATTTATCATAATTATTCTGATAAAAAGCATCCGTAAATCCTTCTGTCATCACGATGATCATTTCTGGTGCATCTCCTGCTGCGATGGCTTTATTTGCAATAGTGGCTACTTCTCCTTTATTGACCCAATCGGTATAGTCGCCCCACATACCATGAAAAAGGTATAACACAGGGTAACTTCTCGTGGATTTTTCATAAGAAGGTGGTAGGTAGATGGAGTAGCTTACATCTTTGTTTAGGGTTTTGCTTTTATTGGTGATGGAGAGGATGTTTCCTGTTTGGGCGAAGGTGAATAGGCTTACTAAGGTGAATGTTAGGGATAATAGGTATTTGGACATTTTGTTGGGTGTTTTATTGTTGTTATGGGTGGTAAATATACGGATGTTAGGGGTAATAATTATGGTTTAGTTAGTATATTTTATGTTTCAAAAATTTAAAAGCGGTTTTTCAATTTAACACCGAGCCCACTCCGAAAAGTAATTAGTTCAAATTAAAGAAAAAAGAATTTATTTCTAGTTCATTAATAATCAAACGTTTCCCTTTAGGGTCAGGGTAAAAAACGGTTGATTATTAATTTGATGATTTTCGGAGTGGAATCGAGGTTCATTGTTCATCATGATTAAATTAGTACACTTATTTATTAACTATCGACTTGAATTTAGCTTTGTCGCTCAAGCCGCGACTGGCTTTTACTTTTTTGCATTGCGAAAAAAAGTAAACAAAAAACGCTAGTTCCGCTAAATCGCTCCGCGTACCGGAACGGCCTGCCCGCTTTACATTCTGCCTTACAGACTAAATTGTGCTTTGCCAAAATGAAAAAAGAGTACTTTAATATAGGTATTTGGACATTGCATTGGATGTGTATTGGTGATAAATATACGGATGTTAGAGGTAATAATTATAGTTTAGTTAGTATATTTTATGTTTCAAAAATTTAAAAGGGGTTTTTCAATTTAACACCGAGCCCACTCCGAAAAGTAATTAGTTCAAATTAAAGAAAAAAGAATTTATTTCTAGTTCATTAATAATCAAATGTTTCCCTTTAGGGTTAGGGTAAAAACGGTTGATTATTAATTTGATGATTTTCGGAGTGGAATCAAGGTATGATTGTTCATCATGATTAAATTAGTATCCATATTTCTTAGTTAATAACTTGAGTTTGGCTTTGTCGCTCGAGCCGCGACTAGCTTTTACTTTTTTTCTTCAGCAAAAAAAAGTAAACAAAAAATGCGGAAGAAAACCATCCTTCGACAAAAAGTAATTTCACAATTTATTAATTACAAAATTAGCCCCAAACTCAATCCTTTATCACCACCATTACACCTTTTACAGTTTGCTTTTTGATAGACTCTGCGTCCGGCTGTCCACCACCGATACTAATATCCACCATTCCTGATGGTTGATACATTTCTCCGCTTTCATTTATAATACTTAGATCTTCGGGTGTCAAGGTGAAACTTATTTCTTTGGTTTCTCCTGCTTTTAGGTAGATTCTTTGGAATCCTTTTAGGGCTCTGATGGGCTTTTTGACGTCTTTGGTTGTGTGCGACACATAACATTGCACCACTTCTTCCCCACCCTTTTTGCCTGTATTGGTGACGGTTGTTTTTAAGGTGATTGGTTTGCCTTTTTGATGATCTTTAGTGGCTTTTATATCAGCATAAGAAAAGGTCGAATAACTCAGCCCATAGCCAAATGGATACAAGGCTTCTCCTGTAAAATATCGGTACGTCCTATTGCTCATATCATAATCTTTGAATCCCGGCAAGTCGCTATCTGACTTGTAAAATGTCACGGGCAATCTTCCTGCTGGATTATAATCGCCAAACAACACATCTGTTATGGCTGCGCCTGCTGCTTGTCCGCCGTACCATGCATTGAGAATGGCAGGAATGTTTTTATCTTCTTCGGGAATAGCGATGGCACTACCTGTCATCATGACGAATACAACTGGCTTGCCGCTTTTTTGTAGTGCTTTCATGCATTGGGTTTGGATATTGGGCAGCATAATCGTCGTGCGATCACCACCATCAAAACCGGGGAAGTTGACTTTCATCTCTTCACCTTCCAATTGCGGCGAGATACCACCTGCAAATATAAATACATCGGCATCTTTGTGTTTGGCGACCAAGGCATTCATGTCTGTTTTAACAAAATTGCCACCACGCAGCTTGATGGCTGCATTGCCTTCACTTTGTCTATGTTCTACTAAGATCTTATACTGTTTATTTGCTTTAACATCCAAGGAAAATTGTTTTGCACCCCAACGATTTCTAGTCCATGCATCGATATACAAGGAGTCATCTATGTACAATTTGTATCCATCATCACCTTCAATTTCGAAATTCATTTTTTCGGTTTTTTTGGCAGTTAATACCGTAGCATATCTAGTTGAAAAATGAAAAGATGGTACACCTGCAGCAGGTGACTGACCTTCCGTGTAGAAATGATTGAGTGTTTTATCTGTTTTGGTCAAGATAGGTTTGCCAGTTAATTCTTCATTGTTGTAATATTCTGCTTTGATGCCAGGTTTGCCATCCGAACTCAATAGTTCAGCAATATCATAATACACCATCAGTGTATCATTGGTAAAATTGATGGCTTGTTCATATACGATATTGACATCCTTGCCCAACTTCCTTTTTAATCCATCCAATAGCGTGATCGGATCAGAAGGCATACCGTTGTAATTTCCAAGGATAGAAATGCGATTGTCACCGTTTGGTCCGAGTACCACAATCTTTTTTAAGTTCTTTTTTAGTGGTAAGGTATTATTGTCATTTTTTAATAAAACGATGGATTGTTGCGCCATCTTCAAAGCATGTTTTTGGTGATCAACAGCTTCCAATACGCTGGCAGGTGTTTGTGCATATTTAACCATAGAGGGTGGATCAAACATACCTAATTTTAACCTAGTGAGAAACAATCTTTTTAAAGAAGCGTCGATATATGATTCCTTGATTAGTCCATTTTTCACACCATCTACCAAAGCTAAATACACATCTACACCACATTCCAAATCGGTGCCATGAATAACGGCATCGACAGCAGCAGTGACCTTGTCAGGATGTGTTTTATGAAACTTAAAAAAGTCATCTATTGCCCAACAATCACTGGTCACGTATCCATCAAATTTCCATTGATTGCGCAAAATATCATTCATCAATGGATCACTACCACAACACGGTTGACCTTGGTATGCATTGTACGCACACATGACACCTTCCACATTCGCCTTGGTAATTAACTCTCTGAAAGCAGGAAGATATGTATCCCACAGATCGTAATCACTCGGACTGAAGTTGTCAGAATGTCGCGATGGTTCAGGACCGCTATGTACTGCGTAATGTTTGGCACATGCTGCTGCTTTCATATATTTGGGATCATCACCTTGTAAACCTCGAACAAAAGCAGCACCCAATTTTGCAGTAAGGAAGGGATCTTCGCCATATGTCTCTTGACCGCGTCCCCATCTTGGATCTCTAAAAATATTGATATTCGGTGTCCAATACGTCAAACCCAAATATCGCTCATTATTCCTACCTAGTTCGGTGGCTTTGTTGTGCACTGCTCGTCCTTCTAGTGCCGAGTAATTGGCCATCATTTTGAGCGAAGTCGTATCCCAAGTCGCTGCCATGGCAATTGCTTGTGGATAAGAAGTGGTATTGAATGGTGTACGTGCGACGCCATGAAGCACTTCATTCCACCAATCATAAGCGGGAATATTATATCGATCTATCGCAGGTGCATGATTGAGCATTTGACCTACTTTTTCTTCTAAAGTCAAACGGGATACGATGTCTTCAGCTCTTTGTTCGAACGATAGATTGGTATCCCAAAAAGGAATGTCTTTGGCATTTTGTGCATTCATATTTAAAAACAAGCCTGACATGATGACTATAAAAATGAGAGATCGATTCATCTTTTTTGCATTTACAATTATATAAACATATCCAATATCAATACACCTATCAGGCCAACGATGGAAATAATAGACTCCATGATCGTCCAAGATAATAGGGTTTGTTTGAGCGAAAGATTAAAAAATTCTTTAAACATCCAGAAGCCAGAATCATTAATGTGCGAGCCAAAAACACTTCCTGCACCTACAGCAAGCACCATGAGTTCAGGACTAACACCGCCTACAATCAATGGCGATACAATGCCTGCTGCTGTGATACCTGCTACCGTTGCCGATCCAATAGTAATCCTAAGCAAAGCTGTGATCACCCAAGCAAATAAAATAGGTGACATATTCCACTCTGATGAAAATGCCGCTATATAATCGCTCGATCCACTATCGGTCAATACTTGTTTGAATACACCACCTGCTGTGATGATCAAAATGATGACTGCAATACCCGAAATGGCATCGTGTACCCATTTCATTTGTGTTTCTAAGTCTATTTTATTCCTGATTCCAAAATAATACAATGCTGTCAACACAGAAAGTAACAATGCTATCGTGGAATCCCCAATGAATGTAAAAATAGATCTAAAAACAGATGTTTCAGGCAGAAAGGTATTAGCCAAAACAGCCGTAGCAATCAAAATAACTGGAAGTAAGGCAACTAAAAAACTAGGTAATGCTGGAGGTAAAGTCGCAAAGTTTTTATGATCAAAATTACCAAAGATAGGATTGTCTTCTACTTGAAAATTGCGTAGAAACTTACTAAAAAACGGTCCTGCCATGATCACTGCGGGTATAGCCAATAATATACCATACATCAATGTTTTGCCCATGTCTGCTTGGAAGGCATTGACCAAAACCACCGGTCCTGGATGTGGTGGCAAAAAACAATGAGTCGTGGAAAGTGATGCCGCCATTGGTATGGCAATATATAATAAAGGCAGTTTGGTTTTGCGTGCTAAATTAAAGACCAAGGGGACTAAAATGACAAATCCAGCATTGTAGTACAAAGGAATACCTATCAGAAAACCGGTCAATAAGACCGACCATTGAATGTTTTTTTCGCCAAAACTATCTATTAAAGTGGTAGAGATTCTCTCCGCAGCACCACTCACTTCTAATATCTTGCCCAAAGCTGCACCCAAACAAATGATAAGTGCCAAGCCACCTAATGTGCTTCCCACACCTTTCTCTATAGATGCCAACAATGATTTTACATCCATACCCAAGAGCAATCCTGCTGTAATCGCAACGATCAAAAGCGATAGGAATGGACTTACTTTTTTGGTAGTGAGAAATACCTGAAAAGCTATACAAAACAATAGAATTAAGACGATCATAAAGCTACATTTTATCTGTTTTGACAATGTTGGTTAAAGTGCCAATGCCATCAATGGCAATGTGGACAATATCTCCTTGTTGCAAGGTAAAATCATTGGGTGGAACGATGCCTGTACCTGTCATAATGAAGCAACCAAAAGGAAAACTACATTCTTTATACACATAAGAGACCAATTCTTCTGCCTTTCTTTTCATTTGTGACAATTCCACTTCTCCTGTAAAAACGGATGTTTCCTTTCTTACGATTTCCAAATGGATTTTGGTACTTGTATCATCAAAAGGATTGGTCAGCGATAAACAAGGACCTAAAGCGGCGCATGCATCATACGTTTTTGCTTGCGGTAGATACAAAGGATTTTCTCCTTCGATACTTCGGCTGCTCATATCGTTTCCGATGGTATACGCGATGATTTTTCCTGATGGAGAGACAACGAGCGTCAATTCGGGTTCGGGTACATCCCAAGTAGAGTCTTGTCGAATTCTGATGCCTTCCTGATGACCCACGATACGTGATGGATTTGCTTTGAAAAAGACTTCAGGTCTATCTGCATGATATACCTTTTCATAAAAGTCGCTTCCACCACTCGTTTTGCTTTCTTCTTGTCTGCCAATTTTACTACGCAAGTATGTGACACCACAAGCCCAAAGTTCTTGATTATCGCCAATAGGTTTTAAAATTTTGTGATTCTGTAACTCGGTAGGTTGACCTTCACTTAAAAGATCAGTCAGATAAGTACGCAGATCATCCTGAATGAGTAAAACATTCCAATCTAAATGGATGAGCTGACATGTATTTCCATCAAAAATTACGGCGCCATTGTTTACTTTGTATATCTTCATGGGTGGAATTGTTTAATCGACTTAGACTGCATTGATAATCAAACGTTTCCCTTTAGGGTCAGGGTAAAAAACGTTTGATTATCATTCAAGTTATGTATTCGGATCAGACTCAAGGTTTAAATTTTTTATGGTTTAATGTGGAATTGTTTAATGTTTAATGTTGGGTCATCTTAGAAAAGTATAATTTAGCCATAAAGGCACAAAAACACAAAGAATCATTAATTTCAAAGTGATAATAATCAATTCTTTTGAAACTTAGTGCCTTCGAGTCTTAGTGGCATCTTTTTATTTTTAATTTTTGGAGTAAACTCATTGTTGAATTGTTTATGGTGTAACGTTGAAAGGTATGATCTCAGGGGAACGCTGTCCATCTCTTAACTTCAATCTTAACCTTAGTCTCAGCCTTAGTCTTAACCTTATCCTTAATGTGAATCCCTGGTGACTTTACTCCCTGAATTGCCTTGAAGAAAATCTAAGTCTGCACCTTGGTCGGCTCCCATGACATGATTGATATACAAATGGACATATCCACGGTTTGCAGCAGGCGTCGGTGGTGTCCAAGCCTTTTTTCTTTCGGCTAGGATTTCATCACTGACATGGAGATGAAGTAATCGTTGATCGACGTCTAACTCGATGATATCACCATTTTGCACTAAGGCTAGATTGCCACCAATGGCAGATTCGGGTGAGACATGCAAAACAGCCGTACCATAAGCCGTGCCACTCATTCTGCCATCTGAAATACGAACCATATCTCTAATTCCTTTTTGCAACAATTTCTTCGGAAGTGCCATATTGCCTACTTCTGGCATACCTGGATAACCTACTGGACCTACATATTTCAACACCATCACACAAGATTCATCTATATCCAAATCAGGGTCATCGATTCTAGCGTTATAATCTTCAATACTTTCAAAGACTACTGCTTTTCCTTTATGTTTCATTAGTGCTGGTGAAGCAGCTGATGGTTTTAGTACGGCACCATTTAAAGCAAGATTTCCTCTGACAACCACACATCCTGCTTCTGCAATCAATGGATTCTCAATAGGTGCGATGACATCTTCATTGTAACAAGTGGTAGATCCTTGGATATTGTCATGGTGATTTTTGCCCGTGACGGTTATAACATTTTTATGTAAAAGCGCTTGTAGCTGATCCAAAACGACAGGTAAGCCGCCTGCATAATAAAAGTCTTCCATGAGATATTTTCCAGAAGGCATGAGATTCAGAAGTAATGGGATTTTACTGCCTATCGAATCAAAATCATCTAGTTTAAGGTCCACTCCTATCCTACCTGCAATCGCTGTGAGATGAATGATAAAATTGGATGAACCACCTACCGCAGCATTGACTTTGATGGCGTTTTCGAAAGCTTCTCTAGTCAAGATTTTGTCGATCGTTAAATCATCTTTTACCATTTCCACGATGCGTCTTCCACTCAACTGCGCCAAAACTTTTTTGCGAGAGTCAGCTGCAGGAATAGCCGAAGCTCCCGATAAGGTAAGTCCTAAAGACTCGACCATACAAGCCATGGTAGATGCTGTGCCCATCGTCATACAATGTCCGATGCTTCGACTCATACAACTCTCAGCAAATTCACATTCTTCTTGCGTCATTTTGCCTGTTTTCATATCTTCATCAAATTTCCACACGTGCGTACCAGAACCTATGGTTTGTCCTTTGTATCTGCCATTTAGCATTGGTCCTCCAGGTACTACAATGGTAGGAAGTCCTACACTTGCTGCCCCCATGACGGTAGAAGGTGTCGTTTTATCGCATCCTGTGAGTAAGACTACGCCATCTATCGGATTGCCACGGATCGATTCTTCTGCATCCATACTTGCGAGATTTCTGAAAAGCATTGCAGTCGGTTTGAGCAATGTTTCACCCAAACTCATAATCGGAAATTCTACTGGAAAACCACCTGCTTCGAGTACCCCTTTTTTGACACTCTCTGCAATATCTCTGAAATGTGCATTACAAGGCGTCAACTCGCTGAAAGTATTACAAATACCGATAACAGGTCTACCATCAAACATATCCGTAGGCATGCCTTGGTTTTTCATCCAAGAACGGTAGATGATACCATCCTTATCTTTTTTGCCAAACCAACCTTGCGATCTCATTTCTTTACTCATTTATGAAATATTTAAAATGTGGATATAATATGGTAAAATAACTACTCCGAATATCAACCCTATGGGGTTATTTTTAATTTAATAAAAAGTAAAGATATTATTTCAAACGATATACAGCAACTGAAAAAGGTGGAATTTCTACATTCAGTAGATTATTTTTGATACTGATGTTTTTAATGGATTTTGGCGTGATCTTATTTCCATTTTCAAAAGAGTTGTGGTCGTCCACTTTTGCAGAAGTTAACAATTCTCCTGTGCAAGAAGTGAAGGACTGACCACGAAGATCGATGTCTATTTTTTCTGATTTTGTATAATGAAGGTTTACTACTGAAATGGTTACTACTCCTGTACTATCCTTGGATGCAGAAACAGAAATATTTGGTATTTTTTGGCCATTAAACTCATAATTTGTGCCGTTCAAAACATTGGCATCTAAGAGATTGGCATCTTGGTGAACATTGTACATACGCATCACATGATACGTAGGTGTCAAGATCATTTTTTCTTCTTTGGTAAGAATGACTGACTGCAATACATTGACTACTTGTGCTAGGTTTGCGCCTTTTACTCGACGTGCATTATTGTGAAAAATATTGAGTGTCAAACCTGCAATCATAGCATCACGCATGGTGTTTTGTTGATACAATGCAGATCCACCTGCATCCGTTTCATACCAGCCGCCCCATTCATCTACAATAAGGGACACTTTATTTTGTGGATCATATTTATCCATAATGGTCGAATGCCCTTTGATAAATTCATCTATCTTGAATGCGTCATGCATAGTCTTGAAATATTGTGCTTCTGTAAATCCAACAGAAGGTCCTTTTTCTGCCCATGACAATACAGAATAATGATGCAGCGCCAACCCTGAAACCATATTGTGTGGGATATTTTTCATCAGCGATTCCGTCCAAGCGTATTCTCCATCTGTCGCACCAGAAGCAATACGGTACAAACCAGAACCATTTGTCCAATCTGTCATAAACGTCGCATATTGGCGATACACATTGGCATAATAATCTGCTGTCATATTACCGCCGCATCCCCAAGCTTCATTACCTACGCCCCAGAGTTTGACATTCCAAGGATCTTTTCTACCATTTTTCTGTCTTAATAGTACCATTTCACTAGGTTTAGTACTATTGACATAATCCACCCAATCCATCAAGTCCTGAACAGATCCGCTACCTACATTGGCAGCTAGATATGGTTGTGTGCCTATTTTTTCACACAAGTCTAGAAACTCATGGGTACCGAAGCTATTATCTTCTACATTTCTTCCCCACCAAAGATTGACCATTTTGGGTCTTTCAGCTTTAGGGCCGATACCATTTTTCCATTGGTAAGCATCAGCAAAACATCCACCTGGCCATCGTAGATTTGGTACTTTTAAGTCTTTGAGCGCTTGGATAATGTCTGTTCTTACGCCATTTTCGTGTTTGATTTTGGTGTTATTGTCGCCAACGTAAATACCATCATAGACACATCGTCCGAGATGCTCTGCAAAATGACCGTAAATATGTTTATTGATTTTTTCTTTTTCGATGTCTGTATTGACAATGATTTTTACAGGGCTTTGTGCAATACCAACTTGGACAACACAAAGTAAAATAGCAGCAAAAATTGTTTTTGAAATAAAATTAAACATCATCTTTATTTTTTGAAGATCATTGAATTAAACCAAATGTATAAGTGGTGGTGCTTGCGTATTTCTCACCAGGATTAAGCAGTGTAGAAGGAAAATCTGGTCTATTAGGCGAATCTGGAAAATGTTGTGTTTCCAAACAAAGTCCTGATCTTTTGTTATATTTTACACCATATTTGCCTACAATCGTACCATCTAGAAAATTGCCAGAATAAAACTGAATACCGGGTTCAGTCGTCTCAACTGTTAAGGTACGACCACTCACACTATCTTGTAAGATGGCTGCCAATATCATTCCTGAAGATGCTTTTTGGTTAAGTACCCAACAATGATCATAACCCAATCCATTTTTAAGTTGAATATCATCTTTGTTTATGTCGGTTCCGATATTTTTAAATGCTCTAAAATCGAAAGGTGTGTTTGCGACCTCAGCAAGTCCAACCAATGGAATAAGGGTTTTATCAACAGCACAGTACTTGTCAGCAAAAATCTTTAAGGAATGATCTAAAATATCTGATTGACCGCCATTGAGATTGAAGTAGCTATGATTGCACATATTTACAATCGTTGGTTTATCCGTAGTCGCTTCGAAATCTATTTTTATAGCGTTTTCATTGGTTAAAGTGTAGGTGACTTTATTTTCTAAATTACCTGGATATCCTTCTTCCATATCTTTACTTAGATAGGTCATCACCAAAGCAGGTTCTTCGCCTTCTACAGCTTGGACATTCCACATCACTTTGTCATATCCTTTGACGCCACCATGGAGATGATTGGTATTGTCATTGGTAGCCAATTGGTATGATTTCCCATCGATAGAAAACTTACCTTTTGCAATCCTATTGCCATACCTACCGATGATGGCACCGAAGTAAGGATTGTTTTTTTCGTACAGAGCGACACTATCATAACCCAAAACCACATCAGCCATAACGCCAGATTTATCGGGAACCATCACGGAGACTATGATGCCGCCATAATCCGTAATGGAAACTTTTACGCCATTTTTATTTGTAAGCGTGTACAAGCTACTCATTGTTCCATCAGACAATTGGCCAAAATCGGTTTTTATGATTTCACTTTTTTGAGATGCTGACACTTGGGTACTTTCGGTTTTTTCTTTACATCCATTCATGAGGATGAAGCAAATGATTATTAGAATTAGGGGAAATTTATTGTTCATGTTATTTGCCATTAAAGTAAACCATTACAAAAATTACGATTGCCAATATAAAGATGGAAGAAGCGATGTCCACCCAATTATAACTATTTTTATTTTCACTAATTTGTGCAGGAGACAAGGTACTGTAAGTAAGTCCCGCCACTTTTTCTGCAGAAGGTGCAGGGTAAAACATACTTACAATGATGGCAATAGCTAAACTCAACACTAAGGAAATGACGCCAAAATGTAGGAAGTTCATCATGCCTAAGTTGTAGAAAAAGCCTTCGGAGATGGTACCATTTTTAGAAAACACTTCTAAGGCAATTCTTATTCCGCCAAGGATAAAACCACCAACTAATGTGGCGTAAGCCCCATTACTATTGATCCTAGGAATAAAAATACCTAGTAAAAATACTACCGTGATAGGTGGCGCAATGTAAGCTTGTACAGATTGTAAATATTCATATAGCACACCAGAAATATTTGCCATTATGGGAATCCAAACAATACCAGCTATTACTACGACAAAAGTGGCTATTCGACCTATGTTGACCAATTTTTTTTCTGGTGTATCTGGATATTTTTTCTTGTAAATGTCGATGGTAAAAAGTGTTGAGCAAGAATTAAATACAGATGCCAATGAACTCATCAAAGCAGCTAATAATCCTGCGGCTACCAATCCACGCATGCCACTAGGTAAAATGGTGGTCATTAATGTAGCAAAAGCTTCGTCAGATTTTTCCCAATGTAATACGCCACGTTGTTTCAATACCAAGGCAATGACACCGGGAATTAGGAATAGAAATACAGGCATTAACTTCAACAAAGCTCCGAATATTGTGCCTCGACGACCTTCTTTAAGATCTTTGGCAGCAAGTGCTCTTTGGACAATATATTGATCCGTACACCAATACCAAATACCTACAACGGTACTTGTAATAAATAAGGAAGGCCAAGGAAATTCAGGATCAGATGCAGATCGCCACATATTAAAAAACTGAGGTGTCAATTCTGTTTTCATACTTTCCCATCCACCTACAGCATCCAATCCCATCACTGTCAGTGTAGCAGCGCCAACAACCAAAACAACAGCTTGCAAGGCTTCTGTATATACCACAGCACGCATACCACCCAAAACGGTATAAAGTCCCGTCAATATAACGGTAGCCAATGCACCTGTCCAAAACTCGATACCCAAAAGAGATGCGACGACGATGCCACCCGCATAAATGGTTACGGAGACTTTGGTAATGATATAGGCTATCAAAGAAATGATGGATAAAAACCTTCTTGATCGGGCATCAAATCTTTTTTCTAGAAATTCAGGCATCGTAAATACACCACTTCGCGCATAAAAAGGAAGAAAGACCCAACCCATCATCAAGACCAACCAAGCATGCAACTCATAAATGATCAGTGGAAACTTTCCTGCGGCACCCGTTCCTGCTAGTCCTACCACATGTTCAGAGCCAATATTGGAAGCAAAAATGGATGCACCTACCACAAACCAACCAATATTCCTACCAGCAAGGAAGTAATCTTCTGTATTTTCTGTTTTCTGAAGAATGACCCAAATGGCCAAACCGAATAAAATAGCGAAATAAACGCCTATTACTATCCAATCAAAAGTGTCTAAAAGTTGCATGTGGATTTGATTTTGAAGGTGATGTTAATATAGATATTGACTTTATGTTTGTCCGTAATAAGAATCAGGTCCATGTTTTCGCTCAAAGTGTTTCCGGATCAATGCTTCTTTGAGTCGTGGTACATGTGGATTGATCTGAGTAGAGATGTAAGCCATTTGTGCACATTGTTCTAGTACGGCACTATTATGTACTGCTTTTGCTGCATTTTTGCCCCACGTAAAAGGCGCATGACTTCCTACCAAAATCATTTCTACCTCTCGATAATCCAGTCCTTTTTCATGTAAACAATCGATGATTTGAAAACCAGTATAATGTTCATAATTGCCTTGTATATATTCGTCTTTCATCGGCGGCGTACAGGGAATATCGACGGTAAGATAATCTGCATGCGTCGTACCTAGGATGGGAATATCCATCAGGGATTGTGCCCAAGCAGTAGCAAACGTTGAATGAGTATGTGCAATTCCACCAATATCTGACCAAGTTTTGTAAAGGAATGCATGTGTATTTGTATCTGACGATGGACGCAATGTCCCTTCCACAACCGTACCTTCAAAGTCACAAATAACGATATCTTCCACCTTCAAAACATTATATGGTACGCCACTTGGTTTGATCGCAAACATACCTTTTTGTCTATCCACACAACTGACATTCCCGAACGTAAATAGTACTAGATTGAGTTCAGGAAGCAGCATGTTGGCTTCATAACATTCTTGTTTTAAAGATAGGTAAACGCTCATCGGTAATAGATTTCGTTGATTTTTAATGTTTGTTTTAAGCTTTGGATATCTGTTTTTTCATCAATCACAATCGTTTCGATACCCAACATTTCGCCAAAGTCTGCCATTAGTTCAGCGCTAAGATTTTGTGAATACACTGTGTGATGCGCTCCACCAGAAAGCAACCAAGCTTCTAGACCGATTTCCATATTTGGCAATGGTTTCCACAATGCTCTAGCAGTAGGAAGCAGTGGAAATTCTTGGTGTACCTTCAAACCTTCTACTTTTTGAATGATTAATCTGAATCTATTGCCAAGATCCACCAACGAGATATTGATAGCAGGACCTTCTTTAGCGTTAAAAACCAAACGAACAGGATCAGCTTTTCCTCCAATACCCAAAGGATGTACCTCGCATTGGATGTTTTCATCTGCAATAGAAGGACAAATCTCAAGCATATGACTACCAAGAACCATCTCACCATCGGGCTCAAAATGATAAGTATAATCTTCCATAAAAGAATTGCCACCCGACAGACCATAGGCCATTTTTTTCATCACATGAAGTATTGCAGATGTTTTCCAATCTCCTTCAGCTCCAAATCCGTATCCATCTGCCATAAGTCTTTGGGATGCTATGCCTGGCAGTTGTGATAAACCATGAAGATCTTCAAAAGTATTGGTATAGGCATGACAACCGTGTGTAGTTAGGAATGATTTGATACCTAATTCTATCCGAGCGGCTTCCAATAATGCAATACGTTTTTGTCCATTAGCTTGTAAAGTTGTTGATACAAAGTATGTTTCCTCATAAATCCTGACTAGATCTAAAATGTCTTGTTCAGAAATAGCTTGGATATTAGCTACCAAATCCCCTACTCCATATGTATTAACTGAAAAACCAAACTGCATTTCCGCAGCTACTTTATCTCCCTCCGTCACAGAAACATAACGCATATTATCGCCAAACCTAGCCACTTTTAGATTTTGAATAGCGTCTTTTCCGATACACAATCTCATCCAATCTTGGATTTTCGAAATGACACTTTCTGATTGGTAATGACCGACTACTATTTTGCGATGTATCTTCATTCGAGTCAGGATATGGGCAAACTCGCGGTCTCCATGTGCGGATTGATTGAGATTCATAAAGTCCATATCGATACTATCAAAAGGAATATCCCGATTGAACTGAGTATGCAAATGAAGCAACGGCACTCTAAGATTTTTTAAACCTGAAATCCACATTTTCGCTGGTGAAAAAGTATGCATCCATGTGATGATGCCAATACAATTTTTGTGATAATTTGCATCTTTGCATAGTCCACTGATTTCTTCTGTAGACTTGGCAGTTGGCTTTACCACTAACTGAATAGGCAATCCTTTTTCATTCAAATAGTTAACGATTTGAGCCGAATTTTCAGCGACTTTTTTTAGCGTTTCATCACCATAAAGTGTTTGACTACCAGTGATAAACCATATTTCGTAAGGTGGATTTGTTTGAGCCATATTAAATTGTATGTTTGCCTATTTTGATATATTTTTGGTATAAAGTATTATAAATACTGGCTTGAGTCTCTCTTGGTGAATATACTTTTTCTACAGGCGATGACATCATTTTCTGAGCGGTTTGCACATTTGGATATACACCACTTGCAACTGCTGCATTTATTGCTGCGCCGAGTGCACAAGCTTGTTCAGATTTCACCACCTTTATAGGCATATTTAGCACATCACTTAGCGTTTGCATCACATAAGGAGATTTTTTAGCAACACCGCCAATGGCGACTACTTGTTTTATGTGAATTCCTTGTGTTTCAAATCTTTCTAAAATAGCACGAGATCCAAAAGCAGTAGCTTCCACGATCATTTTGAAAATTCGGACAGCGTCTACACTGAGATCGAGACCCGTGAAAGAAGCCTTGAGTGTGTGATCCACATCAGGCGTACGTCTTCCATTGATCCAATCCGTAGCTACAGAATCAGTTGCCTTTATTTCGATTAAAGAAGCTTTTTCAGACAAATAAGGTATCAACTTCTCTTGATAATTTAAAGTGGCTTCTTCACCCAAGATGTCTTTCACAGGTTGCAGCATTAGGTTTTGCCACCAAGCATAATAATCGCCATAAGCCGACTGACCAGCTTCCATTCCGATCATTCCTGCTATGATAGATCCATCCACCTGTCCACAAATACCTTTGACAATGGTGTTATTTCCAATCTCTGGATCTACAATGACCATGTCGCAAGTTGAAGTACCCATCACACGCACAAAATCAAAGGGCTGAATATTGGCACCTACTGCGCCCATGTGACAATCAAAAGCACCAACACCTATTTTGACATTGGGTGATAAACCATATGTGTCTGCTAATTTAGGATCTATATTTCCAATAGATATATCAGAAGTGTACGTTTCAGTAAACATTCGATCTCTTAATCCTGCTAATAAAGGATCTAACGTTGTAAAAAATGCTTCATCTGGAAGACCATTAAATTCAGAATGCCACAATGCTTTGTGACCTGCGGCACATCTTGATCTTTTAAGTTGTGTTGGATTTACATTTCCAGTTAAAAACGCTGAAATCCAGTCACAATGTTCTACCCATGAGTACGCAGACGATCTTACTTTTTCGTCATTTCTGATGATATGCAAAATTTTGGCCCAAAACCATTCAGAAGAGTATTCTCCACCTACATATTTGGTATAATCAATTTGCCAATTGTGGGCCAACTGGTTGATTTCTAAAGCTTCTTGATTCGCAGTATGGTCTTTCCATAAAACGAACATGGCATTAGGATTTTCGCTAAACTCATTCAAAAGTGCTAGTGGAGTTCCTGATTTGTCAACGGCTATTGGTGTAGAACCAGTTGTGTCGACAGAAATACCGGCAATATTTTTTCTGACATCTTCATTTAGTTGACCAAGAGACTGAACCAAAACTTCATCCATGGCTTCTAAATAATCCAAAGGATGTTGACGATATTGGGATAAAGAAGGTTCACAATAAAGTCCATCTTTCCATCTATTGTAATATGAAACAGCCGTAGCAACTTCCTTTCCATCCAATTTCGATACCACCAATGCACGCACTGAATCTGTTCCAAAATCAAGCCCGATGGTGTATTTGTTCATTGGTTAAAAATGTAACGGTTAAAAATCTAGTTTTAGCTCAAAAGGCGAAGCTGGCAATCCTTCTTCATTAAAGAAATTGACGCCTTCTGGATTATCTGCCCAAGCATACCTTACATATTTTGGAGTGGCTATCTTATCACTTTGTAAAACGATAGACTTGCCTTTGATGATAGCTACTGCATTTGCGAATATTTTATCATCACCAGCCAATTCAAAATATTTTAAAGAATCGACTTTTTGAATGCCATTCTGAACATAATCAAACTCCAAAGTCACTTTGTTATTATTGACTTTGTACTTTTTTACCAAAGGACCGGAAACAATTATATCCTTTTTGGCATATTGATTTTTTAAAGCATGCAGTGCCAGTCTTTCTCCCACATCTTTTTTATTTAATGGATGAATATCGTTCCATTCGCCGATATCTATGGAGACTGCCATACCTGTGTTAGGTATTTTCAGCATGTCTAATTGTTGCTGTCTTAGTGCTGCCCAATTGCTTTCCGCAGGATTTTCTTTAGCTTGCATATAGTTCGCCAATTGGACAAAATAAAATGGTACTTCTTGATTATTCCAACCTGTTCGCCAATTATTGATGAGTTCATTCATCAGTGAATAATATTCATTATATTTGCCTACATTGGATTCACCTTGGTACCACAACATTCCTTTGATCTGATAATGAAAAAGTGGATGAATCATAGCATTGTACAGACCTAGTGGTTTCCATTGGATAAATACGTGTGGTTCGATTTTTACCACTTCACATCCCACTTTATATCGCCAATCGCCTTCGAGATTGATCTTGCTTTTGTCTTTAAATACTAGCTCATAAGGTTTATCTTTTACAAAGCCACCACGACCATTTTCATCTATGACTCTGATGGTAATTTCATTTTTGCCTTCTTTTAAAAGTGAAGCTGGAATATTGTATTTTCTTGGTGGATATTGGTACGAAGTCGTGCCTACAAATTGTCCGTTAATATACACAGAATCTGCATCTACGATACATCCTAAAAATAGCCTAGCTGCATGACCTACTTGTTTTTTGCTAACTTCAAATGTCTTGTACATCCAAATTGCTCCAGGTTTGATATTTGGATCAAAACTACTCCATATAGCTGGCATTTTTGCTGTTTTCCATGAAGTACGATCCATATTAGTTTGTTGCCACTGGTTTTTTAAACCTTCATCACTTTCGTTCAATTTAAAGTACCAATTTAGGTAACGATTGTCGTTGTATTTTTTGATACTATCCACATATTTGTCATCTCTGTATTGATAGGCAATATCTAGATATTCGGGAAACTTTTTTAGACCTTCTTCACTAATCCAAGCCTGAGCAGGAGATCCACCCAATGCACTATTGATTAGTCCGATTGGAATCTTTTCGCTTTCATATATTTTGGATGCAAAAAAGTAGGCAACACCTGAAAATTCTTTGATTGTTTTTGGACTTACTTCTATCCAAGAGCCGCCAGAAAAGTCTTCTTTTTCTTTATTGAAATCATATTTTTTTGGAACAGCAAATTGTCTAATCAACGGGTTTCTGGCACTGCGATACACTTCAGGATAATAATCTTTAAGTCGTTCCATTGGCAATTCCATGTTTGACTGTCCACTACAAAGCCAAACATCGCCAAAAAGCACATTTTTGACCATGATTTGATTACTACCTTTTATACTGATATTATGTGGTCCTCCTGCGATTTGTGCGGGTAGCATCACCGACCAAAGACTATCTTTATTTGTAACTGAAGCATATTCTTTTCCTAAAAATCTAACCAAAACCTTTTCGTCAGGACGAGCAAATCCCCAAATTTTAATGGGTTGCTCTCTTTGAAGCACCATACCATCACTAATGTATTTAGGCAATGTGACTTGACCAAAATTGACATTTATGATTATAAATATAGAGAAAAATGTGGCTATGAATTGCTTCATTAAAAAAGGGGCTATTTATTAAATTAAAAACATAAATATTATATTGCTACGGTCATCAGATTTGCTAACAAGAAAACGAGATGTTTTAACTAACCCAAGCTAAGCTTGAACGCTAAGCAATCAGAAGTTTTTGTCACGATTTTTGCAAAATTTAGACAAAAATAGCGCCAAAAACTAGCATCTACATCATTGTAGCGATGGGTAAAACCAATCGCTACAAACATTTCGCCCCTACAGGGCTATGTCCTAATACAAAAAACAAATCTCAACACTCACATCTCATCTTTCATCTCTCATATCTCATCACTTATATCTCATCACTCATATCTCATCACTCATCTCTATAAATACATATTAATCAACTGCTCATATCGCTCTTGTTTTCCGCTTATGAGACTTGGTTCACCAATTTCAGTACCCAATTTTGCAAGTTCTTCTAAAGTCAATTTCCCATTCGCAAATAAAGCTCCATTTCCAGCATCAAAACTGCTATATCTTTCCTTCTTCATTTGACTGTATGGCGAATCTTTAATGATATTGTCAGCAATAATTAATGCTCTTGCAAATGCATCCATTCCGCTGATATGCGCTATGAATAAATCTTCGAGATCGGTGGAATTTCTTCTGATTTTTGCATCAAAATTGATACCACCGGTTTGGAATCCATCACTTTCTAAAAATACCAACATCATTTGAGTTAACTCATAAATATCTATCGGAAATTGATCAGTGTCCCATCCATTTTGATAGTCACCTCTATTGGCATCCAAACTTCCAAGCATGCCTGCATTGGCCGCAATGGTCATTTCGTGTTCCATGGTGTGTCCTGCTAAAGTAGCGTGATTGACTTCGAGATTTAATGCAAAATCATCCATAAGATCATATTCTCTTAAGAATCCGATTACCGTCGCTGCATCAAAATCATATTGATGCTTGGATGGTTCCATTGGTTTGGGTTCGATAAGGAACTTTCCAGTAAATCCATTTTTACGACCATAATCTCTAGACATAGTCAAAAATCTAGCTAAGTGATCTAATTCCTTTTTAACATCTGTATTGATCAATGAAATATACCCTTCACGTCCACCCCAAAACACATAATTTTGACCACCTAATTTGATTGTTGCGTCCAAGGCATTTTTGATTTGAACACTTGCTCTTGCCACGACGTTAAAATCAGGATTGGTAGATGCACCATTCATATACCTAGGGTGTGAGAATAAATTGGCTGTACCCCAAAGCAGTTGTATGCCGCTTTCATTTTGTTTTTCGAGCGCATAATCAGAGATGATCTGCATTCTTTTTTCATATTCTGCTACAGAATCTCCTTCCTCTATTAAGTCGATATCATGAAAACAATAATACGGTACACCCAATTTTGAAATAAATTCAAATGCAGCGTCCATTTTGTCTTTTGCTTGTTGGATAGGATCATTAGAAGCTAACCAAGGCATAGGTCTTGTAGGACTGCCAAAGGGATCGCCACCACCACCACATAGACTATGCCAATAAGCTACGGCAAATCTAAAATGATCTTTCAGGCTTTTTCCATTAACCATTTGATTTTCATCATACCATCTAAAAGCCAGTGGATTTTTTGAATCGCGACCTTCAAATTTTATTTTTTGGATGTTGTTAAAGAAAGTACTCACGGTATTTATGATTTTTATATTTTAATTACTTAATTAAATTGATTAGTTGTTGTGACCAGTGTCCATAAGCTTCTAAATATTGGCTATTGTCTGATTTATATTCCGTCACTTTAATGGGTTTTAACTCATCGATAGCTTCGTCTATGTTGCTGTAGATTCCGATAGCTACGGTACTTGCCTTAGCTGCACCTACTGCACCAGTGGTCTCGTACATCTCAATGTTACATTGTAATAAATTGGCCATGGAAGATGAAAAAGTATCAGAAAGAAATAAATTGTCATTACCAACTTTGATGGTAGATGGTTTAATGCCAATAGATTGCAAAATTTCCATACCATAAGCAAATGAAAATACGATTCCTTCTAAAGCGGCTCTAAATAGATGGGCTTGATTGTGTCTATTAAATTGAAGATTATCTATACGAGCACCCGTCATTTTATCATTCAGTATTCGTTCACTACCATTACCAAAAGGTAAGATTAACAATCCTTCTGAACCTACAGGTATTGCATTGATTTGCTTTTCCATAGTTTGATAGGTCTGTCCTAAAGCAGCAACTTGTTTTCGCATCCAAGCGTACAAAATACCACAACCATTGATACACAATAATTGGCCAATGCTGTTTTGGTCTGTTGTATGATTTATATGTGCAAATCCGTTGACTCTAGATTGAGCATCATAATCTAATTTATCAGTTACGGCATACACTACACCAGAAGTACCACCTGTAGCAGCGATATCTCCAGGGTGCAATACTTTTAAAGCCATGGCATTGTTGGGTTGATCTCCAGCTCTATAAGTGACAGGTGTACCAGCAATTAATCCACTACTCTCGGCAGCATCAGCAGTGACACGACCGTGAATAGAGAAGGTATCTACCAAATCTGGCATCATATCCTTGGGAATACCATAATAATTTAAAAGATGGTCAGCGGTACTATTTTGTTTGAAATCCCAAAACATACCTTCAGAATATCCAGAAACAGTGCTATTGATTTCATTGGTAAATTTCATGGCAATAAAATCTCCAGGTAACATCCATTTATACACTTTTGCGAAAAGTTCAGGTTCATTATCTTTCACCCATTTGAGTTTAGATGCCGTAAAATTACCTGGTGAATTAAGCAAATGTCCCAAGCAATAAACGCTGCCTAGATCACTGAATGCTTTTTCCCCGATTTGAGACGCTCTACTGTCACACCATATAATTGAAGGTCGAACTACTTTGTGATTCTCATCTACCAAAACCAATCCATGCATTTGATAACCAATGCCAATAGACAATATTTGTTTGGCGTCCAAGTCATTTTCAATTAAGAGTGTTTTGGTCAAAATACAAATACATTTCCACCACATTTCAGGATCTTGTTCTGCCCATCCTTGGTTTTTTGCATCCATGTGCATTTCAGATTCTGGGTATTTCCCTATTGCTACGACTTTTCCTGAATCTATTTTGACTATTGATGCTTTCACCGATGAGCTTCCTATATCATATCCAATTGCGTACATTTGACAAAAATAAAAATTAGTAATTAATATAAAACGGCCCAAGATAAGAATTCATTTTATCATCTTTGCCAATGAAAATTCTATTCAAAGTTGTTATTTAACTGTTGTAATATACCAACATTGAAATTTGACCTTGTTTGATGATATTTAATTTTACTTACAATTAAAAGCATATCTTAAGTTAAACGTATAAAAAAGAACTAGGAATTTAGACATATGATAATATTAAATAGTGTTGGAATTTTTAAAAATAAATAAAGAAAAGGAGCCTGTCTAGCTCCTTTTACAAAAGAATAACCAAACATTTATAAAAATTAAACGAAATCTTCATTGCACAGTTTTAATGATGTAGACTGCCTACAATAAAGCGGAAAACAAAAATGTATAAACTGATAAAAACGATGTAAAAAGTATGCTGGATTTATAGGATACAAAATGACATAACTATTCTTCATAAATGATTGAAATGGGTCATTCATAGCAGTCTCGATTATTTCAGCTCTTTTAAATATTCTATAACTCAACAATAAGAGATTATGCATTAAATATTTAAATGTAGTAAACAAATATCCAAAATTGAAAGTAAATTTTCTCAATGCAATAAATGAATGTAAATATGGCATCCAAGATTGATTTAACGAATTAATAAATTAAAACCAAATATCTCAAATCAACTTGCTATAACATATTATAAACTCTAACAAGCGGCAATGATGATTAATAATATCAGAGCAAAACTACAATTAAATTTTGTTCATGCAATCAGTTGCATACAATATTTCACATAATTATTTTAATAATACGTTATTAACTATTATAATGTTAAATAAGAGTTATATATTAAATGCATTTATATGAAATTGAATTTCAATAGAATACAATAATATTGTAAATATATTCATAGTTAAGGATAATATATTTGGCAGTTTGTTTGATATAAGCTATGTTTGTGGACGTTTATACAAGTATTCCATATTGAATAGTAATTTGTAACTGATTGCACAAATGAATAATAAAAAAGATATCACTATATATGATATTGCAAAAAAAATGGACATCTCATCTGCTACTGTAAGTAGAGCGCTTAATAATAATACAGCCATTAGCGCAGAAACAAGAAAAAAAATCCATGAGACCGCTAAAGAGCTTGGTTACAGACATAATAGTTTTGCCAAAAATCTTAGAAATCAGAAGTCAAATACTATTGGTGTGCTCATCCATGAATTGGTTTCTTCATTTACTACTTCCGTACTAGGTGGAATAGAAAAAGTAACCACAGAAGCTGGGTATGATCTCATTATTGCCCACTCTTCTGAACAAATGTCTAATGAAATTAAAAATGCCAATAATCTTTTTCATAAAAGAGTGGATGGAGTAATAGCTTCACTTGCTTTTGATACAGATGATTTAAGTCATTTCGAACCATTTAATGCTAAAAACATTCCACTCATCTTTTTTGATAGAGTGGAAGAAAACATTGAAAACACCAAAGTAGTCATAGATAATTACAAATGTGGTTATGTGGCTACTAAACACCTGATAGATCAAGGGAGTAAAAGGATTGCCATCGTCACAGGTACCCAACAAAGAAATGTCTATAGTCAACGGTTCAAAGGTTACAGGGATGCACTTTTTGACAATAATATGGAGCTGAATGAGCAATATGTGATTATAGATGAGCTTAGCGCGAATTCAGGTGCTGATGTCGCAAACGAGGTTCGAAAACTCAAACCAATGCCCGATGCTGTTTTTGTCACCAATGATTTGACTGCCGCATTTTTCATCAAGGAATTAAAAAAACACGGTATAAGAATACCTGAAGACATTGCTGTCGTAGGATTCAACAATGATGCCATCAGCAAAATTATTGAACCTGAACTCACCACCATAGAATATCCTGGTTTTTTGATGGGTGAAGTAGCTGCCACACAACTCATTAGTCATTTACAAGGCAAATCGGACGTCAAGCAGTTATCTACCATCATTATCAATTCTGAACTTATCATTCGGGAATCATCTCTTAAATCGGGAAAGAAATAATTAATGAAACAATTATTATTTGCTTTCTTTTTCATTTTTTGTCAAATCCAACTTGTTGGTCAAAATGGTTATAACTTATGGTTGGACTATAAAAAACTTGATGATAAAATTATTGCGAATGAATACAGTTTTATAAGCAGTATCTATCTTCAGAATGACAATAATGACGAAATACTAAATACAGTAAAAAACATCTTAACTGATAATCTTTCAACCTTATTCGGTAAAAAGATAATATCAGAAAAAAGTCAAAAAACTGATCAAATTACATTAACTATAAATACAGATGCCGTAGATATAAACGATGAAGGTTTTTATATAACTAGTACTTCCAATGCCTTGAAAATAGAAGCGAAAACTAACAAAGGATTACTATATGGTGCTTATTGCCTGATTAATAAAATTCATAGAAGAGAAAAAATTAAGAATAAAAACATCACTGAATCTCCAAAAATTCAAAACAGAATACTCAATCATTGGGACAACATTGACCGAACAGTTGAGCGTGGATATGCTGGTTTTTCCATTTTTAACTGGCATGAATTGCCTGAAAATCTAGACCCAAGATATGAAGATTATGCCAAGGCAAATGCTTCGATTGGTATTAATGGAACTGTCCTGACAAATGTAAATGCAAATGCCATCGTATTACGGGCAGATTATCTTGACAAGACCGCTGCCTTGGCCAATATATTTAGAAAATATGGCATTAAAGTGTATCTTACTGCTCGATTTAGTGCGCCTATTGAGTTGGGTGGACTCCAAACAGCAGACCCACTTGATCCACAAGTAAGACTTTGGTGGAAAAATAAAATTGATGAAATCTATCAAAAAATACCTGATTTTGGAGGATTTTTGGTGAAAGCAAATTCTGAAGGGCAACCTGGTCCGCAAGAATATAAAAGAAATCATTCAGATGGTGCCAATATGCTTGCTGAACCACTTAAAAAGTACGGTGGTATCGTCATGTGGCGCGCTTTTGTGTATAGCCATGAAGTGAATGAAGATCGATTCAAACAAGCTTACAAAGAATTTGTGCCTTTAGATGGTCAGTTTGTAGAGAATGTATTGGTACAAGTAAAAAATGGACCTATCGATTTTCAACCACGAGAGCCATTTCATCCTATGTTTGGCGCAATGCCTAAGACTCCATTGATGTTAGAATTGCAAATTACCAAAGAATATCTTGGACAAGGAACCCATTTAGTAGGATTGGCAAAAATGTACGTAGCAGTACTTCAATCTGATACTCATGTAAAAGGTAAAGGCTCGATTGTAGCAAAAATAATTGATGGCTCTTCCCACGATTATAAAATCACAGGAATTGCTGGCGTGGCTAATATCGGTACAGCATTCAATTGGACAGGCAATCTTTTTGGACAAGCAGATTGGTATGCTTTTGGAAAATTAGCTTGGAATCCATCTCTTGCTGCAAGCAGTATCTTTAAAGAATGGACTGCTGCTACTTTTCCCAATAACGACAAAAAGGTAGCTGAAGTAAGTAATTCTTTACTAGAGCATTCGCATGAAACTTGTGTCAATTACATGACGCCACTTGGTTTGCATCATATCATGGCAGAAGGTCATCATTTTGGTCCCGGACCTTGGGTAGATAGCCTATTTAGAGCTGATTGGACATCTGTCTACTACCATAAAGCCAATAAGGACAGCATCGGATTTGATAGGAAAGTTACAGGTACAAATGCACTATCCCAATATCATCCTGAAGTACAAAACTTGTACGGAAATTTGAGTACGTGTCCTGACGAATTCCTATTATGGTTTCATAGAGTGCCTTGGACACATCAATTAAAATCTGGTAGAAATGTGTGGCAAGAATTGGTATTTAAATATGATCAAGGCGTTTCAAAAGTGATAGAAATGAAATCAAAATGGGACTCAGTAGAAGGTATGTTTGATAAGGAAACTTTTCGTGCTGTACGAGACCATTTGAACATCCAAAGTAAGGAAGCGCAATGGTGGAGAGACGCGTGTTTAGCCTATTTTCAGTCAAGGTCACAGTTGCCTTTTCCTTCAGGAACCATTCCGCCACCACATGATGTAGATTATTATAAAAGTCTTTCCTACCCTTATTCACCGGGCATCAAACCAAAATGGTAAACTCAATTTATTAACATCTTAAACAAATAATATGTACCATTTAAAGCAACCGATTTCATTTTTAATTTTATTGATAGGATTTTCCTTTATATCATGCAAACAAAAAGAAGGTAGCATAGATGAGAAGAAAGGTTTAAAAACGGTATTCGCTGATGATTTTTTAATAGGTGCTGCCATTAACGCAGATCAAATTATGGAAAAAGATACCAATGCGTTGTCTTTACTCCCTTCGGAATTCAACAGCATTACGCCTGAGAACATCATGAAATGTGAAATTGTCCATCCTGAATGGGATAAATATAATTTTGATTTAGCAGATAAAATCGTTGCGCTTGGTGATAAAAATGACATGTTTACAGTTGGACATACTTTAGTTTGGCATAGTCAGTTATCGCCCTTTGTTACCAAAATAAAAAGCAAGGATTCGTTAACCATGTTTTTAGAAAACCACATCAATACCATAGCGAGTAGATATGATGGAAAAATAGAAGCTTGGGATGTAGTTAATGAAGCACTCAACGAAGATGGTACGATGCGCAAAACTATATTTTTGGACCTTTTAGGTGATGATTTTGTTACAAACGCTTTCAGATTGGCTCAAAAAGCTACACCAAATAGTGAGTTGTATTATAATGATTACAACATAGAGCAACCTAAAAAACGAGCTGGCGCTATCGAACTCATCAAAAAAATCCAAGCAGCAGGTGTCAGAATTGATGGTGTAGGCATTCAAGGACATTGGAGTATCAAAGGATTGCCACTTGAAGATATCGAACAAAGTATTTTGGAATATGCTGCCCTAGGTATCAAAGTGATGTTTACTGAAGTTGATATTACCGTACTGCCCAATCCTTGGGACTTGCAAGGTGCAGATGTAAACCAAAATTTTGAAGGAAGTCCAATGATGAATCCTTACCCTGAGTTACTGCCCGATTCTATACAAGTGGCTTTGGCAGATGAATATGGTAAGCTTTTTAATTTATTCTTAAAGCACAAAGACAAAATAAGTAGAGTTACTTTTTGGGGTATCAGCGACGCCAATAGTTGGTTGAATGGTTGGCCAATCAAAGGTCGAACGAATTACCCACTACTTTTTGATAGAAATTATCTTCCAAAACCTGCTTATGACAAAGTAGTCAGCACGAAGAGAGCGAATGTGCAAGGTTCTTAGTTATTTATAAATCATTATCATACCACATTAAATAAGCCATATATGAGCACATCTTCTCCAAAACTTTCTGTAGTAGAAAAAGTAGGTTATAGTCTAGGTGACTTAGCCGCCAACTTAGTTTTTCAAACTTTAGTGACCTATTTGGCTTATTTTTATACCGATATCTATGGATTGGAATCCAATCATGCATCGGCGATGATGTTGGTAGTAGGATTGATTGCAGCTTTTGGTTTTAACCCTATCATTGGAGCACTTGCAGATCGAACCCAATCGAAATGGGGGAAATTTAGACCTTGGATTTTATATTCAGCCATTCCACTTGGTGTGATTGCCATACTGGCATTTAGTACGCCCGATTTTTCATACAAAGGCAAAGTTATATATGCTGTGGTTACTTACACGTTATTATTGCTACTTTACGCGGCCAACAATCTTCCTTATTCAGCATTGAGTGGTGTTATTACGGGTGATATGAAAGATCGTAACAGTCTTTCTGCCTATCGATTTGTAGCGGTGATGTTTGCTCAATTTTTTGTCCAAGTATTTATGTTGCCGATCATTGAATATGCAGGAAATGGAGATAAAGCAGTTGGTATTGAAAATCTCATGACATGGTTGGCCATCATTGGTTCTGCAATGTTGTTGATCACTTTTTTCTCTACTAAAGAAAGAATTGTGCCTACACCAGCTCAAAAATCGAGTTTGAAAGAAGACTTAACGGATTTGGCGAAAAATAGACCTTGGGTTATCATGCTTTTGCTTACAACATTAGTGTTTATCAATTTAGCGATGAAAGGTGGTTCTTATGTATATTATTTTGAAAATTATGTGAACAAAGAAAGTTTGACTCAATTTATCCAACCTGTATTGACGTTTTTGACGGGAATAGGTGTTAATTTCTTTGGTGAAAATCCTGTTTCAGCTGGCTTTGGATTATTTAATGCAGGTGGTATTATTTTTATGATTGTTGGTATTACCTTATCCAAAGGCCTAGCAGATAAATATGGTAAACGTGATGTTTTTGGTGTCACTTTATTCATTTCTACATTGTTTATATTGTTCTTTTTCTTTTTCCCACCAACTTCGATTGGGCTCATTTTTGGTTCGCAAATTTTGCATGGCTTCTTTTATGGGATTACGATTCCATTACTTTGGGCTATGATAGCGGATGTTGCCGATTATTCTGAATGGAAAAACAATCGAAGAGCGACAGCTATCATCTTTTCTGCCATGATGGTCGGACTGAAAGGTGGACTGAGTATCGGCAGCGCATTATTGACATGGATATTGGGACTATATGAATATGTCCCACAAAGCGATACCATCCAATCGGAAACGGCCATTCTAGGCACAAAGCTATTGGTAAGTATTTATCCATCTATACCTTTTTTGATAGGAGTTGGACTTTTGTTTTTTTATGAAATTAATAAATCCATGGAAAACAGAATTGAAGAAGATCTCAAATCAAGACGTGCCTAAATTTTCGTTAATAATTTGTAATTACTAAATTGAAATTTAAAAAATATGCCTGAAGATAGTATCAACCACATCAATTTTGAAGAGCTAAATGAAAAGGCCATTTCAGCACCTTTGGTTTCGCACATTTACACTGCCGATCCGTCTGCCCATGTATTTAATGGTAGGATATACATTTATCCATCTCATGATATAGATAGCGATGTTGGTTTTGATGATTTGGGTAGTCAATTTGCCATGGAAGATTATCATGTTTTGAGTATGGACAGTCCCGAAAGCTGTGTTATAGACCATGGATGCGCTTTACATATCAATGACGTCCCTTGGGCATCGAAACAAATGTGGGCGCCTGACGCAGCTGAAAAAGATGGTAAATATTATTTGTTCTTTCCAGCCAAAAACAATGAAGGCATCTTTCAAATAGGTGTGGCAACTAGCGATAAACCTGAAGGTCCATTTATTGCTGAACCAAATCCAATAGAAGGAAGTTTTAGCATTGATCCAGCAGTTTTTAAGGATGATGATGGTAAATATTATATGTATTTTGGTGGGCTTTGGGGCGGACAATTGCAGCGATGGCGAACTGGAGCGTTTAAGGCAGAAGGCGAAGGCCCTTTGGTTCATTTACCCGCGGATGATGAAAATGCATTGACCCCAAAAGTAGCGCTTTTATCTGATGATTTATTACAGTTTGCTGATGAAGTGAAAGATGTGGTGATTTTGGATGAAAATGGAAATCCACTCCTTGCTGTAGATAATGACAGACGATTTTTTGAAGCTGCTTGGAT
This sequence comes from Saprospiraceae bacterium, assembly GCA_035299145.1. Lineage (GTDB taxonomy): Bacteria > Bacteroidota > Bacteroidia > Chitinophagales > Saprospiraceae > OLB9. The sequence continues at coordinate 78,184 of DATGWZ010000004.1, read as the reverse complement.
GCACAAATACAATGGTAAATACTATTTTTCATACAGCACTGGCGACACCCACTTTTTATGTTATGCTATCGGGGACAATCCTTATGGGCCCTTCACTTATGCAGGAAGAATATTAGAGCCTGTTGTGGGATGGACATCACATCATTCTATAGCAGAGTTTGAAGACAAATGGTATCTTTTTTACCATGATAGCAGTTTGTCGAAAGGAGTCACTCATTTACGATGTGTAAAAATAACAGAAATTGAATACGATGAAAATGGTAAAATCATCACAGTAGAACCATATAAAGGGATCAAAATTTTAGATTAAAAAAAAAGGGTTTTAGTGGAATTCGATGGAAAAGCAATTAAATTGATTTCTATAATATAAAAATCTTTTGTCTGCTTCAAAAGCAACCTTTTCTGGTTGAAATAGTGATTGCCATACACTCTTTAAAATTTGAACAATGCCATCTAAAATGAAAATCTTCTTAGCTAATTGGCGAATTTATCTTGTTAAGCATGTAAGTGATTCAAATATTTAGCTATATCTATTCGTTCACCGATAGCTAGTTTTTTGCGTATCCTATATCTTTTAGTTTCCATACCTCTAATAGAAATATTTAGAATCGATGCCATTTCTTTACATGACAATTCCATTTTCATCAAACCACAAATCTTCAAATCTTCATGACTCAAGTCTTTATGCTTCTGCCTTAAAGTAGTAAAAAACTTATTATTCAAGTCATTAAAATGGATTTCAAACAATGATTGTGTTTCTTGCATTTTATTGTCTTTTGCCTTTCTTAGCTTGTTAAGTATAGGCTTCAACTCTTCTTTTTGCTCTTTAATGTACATTTTTTCAAGGCTTGAATATACATTCTTCAAGAGATTTTGTAAGGATTCTAATTGTAACGCTTGCGCACTAATGACATTTGATTTCTCTGTATCAGCAAGTGTTTGATTTGCTGAATTGAGATGAATCGATTTTTTATTTTCACTAATGTTTCCTGATTTGTGGAGGACAGTATGCAATACATCGAGCCAACGGTTGTATGCTATTTCATAGTCACTTTTGTTATAATCAGGAAAGAAGGTTGATTCTATTTCAATTTTGTTGAGCGCAGCTTCGATATTTGGATAGATACCTGCTTTCACACCTGCTGCTCTTGCTGCCCCGATGGCGCCATTGGTAGCTACCACTTCGATATTTGCATCCAATAAAGTGGCGATGGTGGTAGCAAATACTTTGGACTGAAACATATTTTCGGTGGCAACCCTTATCACATTAACGTCGAGACCCATTTCTTTTAAAAACTTTACACCATAGACAAATGAAAATGCTACACCTTCAAGTGACGCACGATAGATATGCGCACGTGTATGCCTATTGAAATCTAGGTTGAAAATATGCGAACCCAAGTTTTTATTGTCAAAAATTCTTTCCGCTCCATTTCCGAATGGCAAAATACAAATCCCATCTGAACCCACACCGACACTTGCCACCATACGCTCCATATCTTCGTATGTACCACCCGAAAGTGCTATCTGATGTTTGACCCAAGCATACTGAATGCCAGCGCCATTGAGACAAAGAAGGATGCCCAGGCTTTTGAAATTTTCTTCATAATTGACATGGGCAAATGCATTGACCTTACTCTGTGGATCGTACAAATATTTATCTACAATGCCATACAATACACCAGAAGTGCCACTTGTCGCAGCTATTTCACCTGGTTTCATGATGTTTAGTGCAAGTGCATTATTGGGTTGGTCTCCAGCTCGATAGGTAACAGGTGTTCCGATTTGTAAGCCTGTAGCTGCAGCTGCTTCAGCATTGACCTCACCCATTACTGAAAATGTTCCAGTGATTTCAGGTATAAATTTATGATCTAAATCAAAATGATGTAATACTTCATAAGCGATTCTTTTTTCCTTGTAATTCCAAAACATGCCTTCAGTAAGCCCTGAAATCGTTGTGTTCACCTTGCCTGTGAGCTTCATGTTGATATAGTCTCCAGGTAATAATATTTTGTAAATCCGTTTGTAAATATCTGGTTCGTTGTCTTTGACCCATTTGAGTTTGGAAATGGTAAAGTTGCCAGGAGAATTGAGCAAATTTTGTTGAAAATAGGTCTCACCTAACTGTTCGAAAGCTTCACTACCGATCGATACAGCTCTACTGTCGCACCAAATGATAGAGGGTCGTAATACTTGATGATCCTTGTCTATCAAAACTAGTCCATGCATCTGATAGGAAATGCCAATACCTTTGATTTCATGTGGTGGTATTTTGCTTTGATTCAGAAGTTTTTTGGTGAGTGTACACAGATTAGACCACCAAATTTCAGGCATTTGTTCTGCCCATCCACTTTGCCTAGAGATGATGTCCATTTCATCAGCAGGTTGTTTGGATCTTGCGAATACTTCATTGGTGTTGCTATCAAAAATGGCACCTTTGATAAATGAACTTCCTATGTCAAAACCTATGAGATACATACTGATTTATTTTTTGTAAAATACATTTGAATTATTGATCAATTTGGACTGCGCGTTGGGCGTTTTTAATTCCATAAAATATCGCTTGTGCCGCTGTTTTTGGCACCGTCACTGACTTGCTTGATTGAGAAAGATATCCATTACCAAGATAGATTTCACTTGTTTTAACCATCTTGCCATTAGCGTCTTTGAAAATTACTTTAGTCTCACCTTTTTGTGGGAAAATGAGTTTTTCGGCAGATATTTTTTTATAACTTTTGATTGGTCCATTTTGATTCGTGCAAACTAAAGATGAAGTGCCATTGTGTGTTATCCTTGCTAATGCTCTAGCATCTGATCGCATAATCCATCCTGATTTGGCAATATCCATTGGTATAAAATTATTTTTGCCATCACCTTTAAGTATAAGACCAAAGCCTGCATCCATTCTGCCAATACCCAATTCGCTGCCATAATTATTGCCTACAAGTACGATATCCATATTGCCATCACCATCCAAATCATCGATCATTGTTCCTTTAGTTGGTGCAATTTGAGCTAAAGCTGGAAGCGATTTTAATTCAAATTTCCCATTGCCGAGATTTATTAGAATGGCCGTATTTAAATAGTTTACCTGCGAAATTAATGCATCTTTTTGCATGGATTTGGTAATGATACTATCAATCGGAGCATTGGCCATTTGATGGTAAAAAACAAAATTTTTCCTAATACCATTTAACTCCTTTATTAGGTCGCCTTTTACATGATAAGGCGTTTCAATTAATTGGTCATTTTTATCCTTAAAAAATACAGTCGGAATGAAATCATAAGACCCATTATTGTCAAAATCCTTGCTATATATCTTTGCTGGGTATTCTGCTGTTGCTCTTACAAGTGAATTGGTGCCATAATTTCCTAGTATATAGTCGATGTCACCATCATTGTCGAGATCTGCGCCATTGATACTATTCCAAAAGCCAGATGTTGAAGTCAATCCATGATCTGTCCAAATCATTAATTTTCCATTATTATTTTTATAAAAAGTAAGGTCAAACCATTCGCCAACGACAATCAAATCTTGCCAATTGTCACCATCAAAATCTGTAAAGATAGCATCAGACACCATACCAACCTTATCAGCGAAAATATTAGCATCTAGACGGAATTTTATATTACCATTTTTAGAATCATTAACTAATAAAAAGCTTTGTTCTGGTTTTGGAAATTCTGCTGTTACAAAACGTCCACCGACAAACAAATCAATATCTCCATCTTGATCAAAGTCACTTGCTTTGACACAAGCTGTATTTATATTTGGGATGGGAAGGAAATGTGATGCATCTGTAAATTTCCCATTATCATTAATCAGAAAAATATCTTTGAGTCTAGGATTGTGCTTGCTAAATTCATTGGATCCACAACCAATATACAAGTCGTCATCACCATCATTGTCAGCATCAAAAAATAATGGTGCCAACTCTTCTTTTTCAATGTCTATAGGTAAATCTTTCCCTGCTAGATATTGTCCATTTTGTGAAAGATAAAGTTTTCCTTTCCGCATCGCTGACCCTGTAATATAGTAGTCGTCAGAGCCATCACCATTGATGTCAGACACTGCAATACCAGGACCTAGATTGGAATATTTTTTATATAAAAGTGGGTCAAAATTATAGTCGATATAATCTACTTCAGAAAAAGTATCAGGTCGAATGATTGAATTTTGTACCAAAAGTGTTTCAAAATTAGTTTGTTCATTCGTTTTGGTTTGATTAGGTTTTGCATCTTTTTGATAAATGGTTATTGTCTGATTAGTACGAATACCTTTCATGATGGAAATAGACTTATCAGGCCAAGATATCTCCACATCAACCAAAGTATCGCTACCAAGACCGAGGTAAATAGTAGGCGAATGTGAAGACAAATATCCTCTAGAAAGTGTGTGTTCGTACGTGCTTTTTACATTGGAAGTTTGATATTTTATATTGGCACCGATGGCTTCTAAATTTGGTTTTTGTCCTACCAATTTTATTTTCAAATAATGGTTGGCATCATTGAGTTTGGTATTGTTTTGATACACATGCGCTATGTCGTTGATATTATTGACTATATAATCCAAATCGCCATCATTATCTAGGTCGCCGTATGCAGCACCATTAGAAAAAGTGGTGGTATGAATGCCCCAATCGGTACTAACATTGGCAAAACTCATGTCTTGATTATTCCTGAATGCATAGTTTTTGAGTTTGACTTGTGGGATTTTTTTTAGTAGTTCTGTCTTAGCTATGAATGCCATATTTTCCGACTGATAATCCATAAAATCTTTGTCTGTGATATCTTTCGGAAAACCGTTGGTAATGATGACATCTCTCCAACCATCACCATCAAAATCTGCCACCAAAGGTGTCCAAGACCAATCTGTAGCTTCGATACCTGCTGAAAGTGCAATCTCGCTAAACACAGGATGACCATATTCAGGCACAAAACCACGATTGAGTTGCAACACATTTCTTACAAACTGATGCGTATATTGGAAAGAAGCATTATTGAGATAATTGGTGTAATTGTTAGCGCCCATCATCGTTTTTTTACGGAAATTGCTTTCAGGAAGCATGTCCAAAGCAATGATATCATCTAATCCATCATTATTCACGTCGGCAATGTCTAAGCCCATGGCTGAGTAACAAGTATGGTTGACATAATCATTAATTTTATTGGTAAAAGTACCATCTTGGTTGTTGATATAAAGAATGTCATTAGACAAAAAATCATTGCTAATATAAATGTCTTTCCAACCATCTTGATTAATGTCACAAATGTTGACACCTAAACTGAACCCTTCGAGAATAATGCCCGCAGTTTCTGATACATCTGTAAAAAATGGATGTCCTTTTGATTCATCAAAATCATTCCTATACAGTCTATCTCTTTTGGGTGATCGAGAATCATTTTTGGCTAGTTTGTAAGTAGCGATGTCATTTTTTGTCTTTGTTTTATTATTGATAATAAATAAGTCTAGGTCTAGGTCATTGTCATAATCAAAAAATACGGCATTGGTGCTGTAGCTAGTATCTGCAATGCCATAATCAAGTGCCATTTCTTCAAATTTAACTTGATCGCCTTGACTTTTATTGATGTACAAAAGATTGGTTCTAAGTGTTTTGTTTTGGTGGAAAGTTGCAGTCACATACATGTCTGGTTTACCATCTTGATTGATATCTACTATAGCTACGCCGCTTGACCACCTACCATTACCAGAGACGCCACTTTCATCTGTGACATCTTTAAATTTCATATCACCTTGGTTGATGTATAGTCGATTGGACACCATATTTCCCGTAAAAAAAACATCTTCCAAACCATCTCCATTAAAATCGGCAATGGCTACGCCACCACCATTGTAGATGTATTCATTTTCTAGAATATTGACGCTGTCCGACTCGATAATCGTGTTATTAAAGTCGATATTGGTGTCTTTATGGTCTAGGAGTGTGAAGTGTTCTTCCCTTGCATTTTTACATGAAAAAGTACAAAACACTATTAAAGAAATCCAGCCAATGATATATTTTGAGATCGTCATTTTTTGTTAATTTTAAAAAACTGAACTGATGCATTATTCCTTGCTACAATTAAAATATTGTCTATCATTGCAGCATCTCTGACTTCGCCTTTAACTTTCAGACCAGAAGCAATGTGGTTGATATATTGGAATTTGCCTTTCCCATCACCTTTGAAATATCCACCATTAAAGCCGTCTAATCTGCCCATTTCTGGTTTTAATTTATAGAAGTTTCCACCTAGAAATATATCCAAATGACCATCATTGTCAAAATCTGCTACTTCGATAGCAAAAACAGGTGACATTTGAGCTTCAACAGGCATGGCTTCAAGACGGAATATGTTGTTTTCATTCCACAATATAGATGTGCTAAAATTGTCCACAAATAATTGTGTAGATGTTGCTAATTTGTCTTTTGGTATAAGGTCTTTAACTTGTTTTTTGGCATATTCCGAGTACTTGAGATTTTTTTTCTTTATGAATGGCAATAAGGCTGAAAGGTCTGTTTTTGATGCAAAAGGAAAAGGTTTTTCGTCTTCGTAAGCATACCATTCCAAGATCGATTCAGTTTTTTTATTATTATCAAAATCACCTACATAACATGCAAGTTTGCGCTCGGGACTTGCTTTCAACTTCATATTGTGTCCCCAATTGCCAATGATATAATCTGTATCTCCATCGCTATCAAGATCAGCGCCTTTGATGACATTCCACCATCCATTACTATTGGGTATAGCGCCTTGTTTTTGGAGTATTTGTCCATCTTTTCCAGCCAAGACTGTGATAGGCATCCACTCTCCTACCACAAGTAAATCTGCCCATTTGTCTTGGTTGACATCAGCCCAAGCTGCACTTGTCACCATACCTACAGGACCTGAATCTTCCGAAGTTATATCGTTGTATGTTTGATTGTCATTACGAAGAAGCCAACTTCTAGGTATATTGCCATACGCACCAGGTACAGCTCGACCACCGATAAAAAGATCCATATCATTGTCTTTGTCCATATCAAAAGGTGCGATACAACCCACAAATCCTGTTACACTAGGTCCAAGCAGATCCCTTTTGAAATTGCCCTTGCCATCATTGAGATAAAAATAAGAAGCAAAACCCATCAAGCCATCTTGGTATTCATTGCCACCTAAACCTACTAAAAGGTCCAAATCATTATCCTGATCGTAATCAAAAAATGCGCCTGAAACTTTGTCATTGCCAATATCATTTACAAAATCAGGGACATCTTTTTTCGTAAACTTCCCATTATTATTTATGAATAATTGATTGGGTTGGCCTTTTGCTCCTAAAATGATAAAATCTTTTTGGCCATCTTTATCTACATCACCAACCACTATTTTGGGTCCTTCATTGGAGAGTTGGTGTGGCATGAGTCTTTCATGGTCAAAATCATTGTATTGATTTTCTATATGGAATATTTGGTCAGCATAAACTTCTTCAAAAATTGGTGTTTGATTTAAAGTTGAACCTATTGTTTTAGAGGCATTGGTATCGTAATTAATTTTTATTTTTTGGTTAATCGATGGAATGTCGGTTATGATTTGTTTTTTTGCATCAGGCCAAACAACAATAACTGAGTCTATGTTCGTTTTTTGTCCCAATCCAAATATCATTGTATGATCTACAGAACTTTGAAATCCGCGAGATAGCATACATTCGTTTTTTTGAATTAGATCTCCCGCATAAACATTGACTTGAGCGCCAATACCCAGTTTGTTTTTATCATTTCCGATAAGGTCAATAATTACAAAGTTATTTTTTTTGATGTCATTTCTATAGACAAAAGCTTCCATATTGAGATTATTTACCACAAGGTCGTAATCGCCGTCATTGTCTAGATCGCCATATGCAGATCCATTGCTAAAACTCGGTTTGGCTAAACCTAAGTTTTGCGATTGATTCTTAAATTTTAAACCACTTTGGTTGATAAAAGCATAGTTTGATTGTTTGTTTTGGGGTAATAATTCTACAAAATCGCGAAAATCAGATCTTTTTGTTTTTTCTACTATTTTTTTGATGGCTTCTTTGTCAGATAAAAAATCTACAAAATCACGGTCTGTGATGTCATGATAGATGCCATTGGATACAAAAATGTCTTTTAATCCATCATTGTCCATATCAAAAATCAATGCGCCCCAACTCCAATCTGTGCTTGCCACATCACTATAAAATGCAGTTTCTTTGAATGTGCCATCACCGTTATTTACATGAAGACAGTTTTGGATATATTGAAAAAAATAACTGTTTTTTGATTTGAGTTCATCTAGATAATATTCTTCCATCATAATGGCTGACTTTAGTCTTTTGTTGGAAGTAGGTAGCATATCTGTTGTGAAAATATCCAAGTGACCATCATTGTTGATATCAGCAATATCAGCGCCCATACTATTGGCAGAAACATAAGTCATTCTTTCAGTGAGTAACTCTTTAAATGTTCCATTTTTTTGGTTGATATAAAGATAATCTCTTTCCCAAAAGTCATTAGAAATAAAAATATCTGGATAAAGATCATTATTCACATCAGCTACTGAAACACCCAATCCAAAACCAGACTCACCTGAAAATAGTCCAGCTTGCTGTGTCACATCTGTAAATGTATTGTCATCATTTCTGTATAATCTATCTCCACCAGGTGTACCAAAAACCATCCTTTGTTGGGTAGCATTTTGTTGGATTTTGTTAGGATTTGTCATACTGTTATTGAGCACAAAACAATCGAGATCTCCATCAGCATCATAATCAAAAAAGACCGCATGGGTAGAAAAACCATCATCATCTAGTCCGTATTGAGCAGCCGACTCTGTAAAAGTAAGATTCCCGTTATTGATGAATAATTCATTTTTACGATTTGTTTCTGCTACATCTCCTGAATTGCAAACATAAATATCCAAAAAACCATCATGATTGATATCTGCAAGCGATACACCTGTACTCCATACGCCTTTCCCGGCCACGCCAGCAGTAGCAGTGATGTCTTCAAACTGCATATTGCCCTTGTTGAGATATAATTTATTTGCTTCAAGATTGGAAGTAAAATAGATGTCTTTGAGTCCATCATTATTAAAGTCACCTATGGCTACGCCTCCACCATTGTAGTAATTTCTGTAATTAAGGACATTAAAATCTTTTTGATCTTTTACACCATTGATAAAATCTATATTAGTTTCAGAAGGCTTAAGCAAGACAAAATTTGCATTTTCTTGTGATTTATTATTATCATTCTGTTTACAAGAAATAATGAATATCAGAATAAATATAATACATAAGTTTTTTGGGGAAAACATGCTTTCTGAATTAATGGTCTAAAATGAAATATTGACAAAACTACAAAATAATATGAAAAAACTAAATGCAATCGTAAAATATGGAAAACTATAAAGTGCAATCTTTTCTATGTGATTAAAGTTAAGTCTAAAGGAAACAAAAAAAAAGAGAAGGCTTTAGACCTTCTCCTTTTATAGGACATCAATGCCACATTAAAATCCTTCGTTTTGTTTAAGTGCTCCGGCTGAAAGATCGATCTCTACGCCAGGAAGTGGAAATACATTATGTCTTGCCTCTACTGGGCCAGCAGCGTCAAGTGCGCCATTGATGACCGTTTTTTCATAAGCACGGAAAGCGTCGATGGTTGGTTTTACAATATTCCATCTTCTTAGATCAAATATTCTATGTCCTTCTGTCGCTAACTCCAATCTTCTTTCTCTTCTGACAGCATCTCTTGCTGCATCTTTGCTTGACCATGAAGCAGTATATTCTCCTACTTTGTAAGTAGCCCAAGTGATACTATTATCGGTAATAGCAACAGCAACAGGTCCCCCGACTGGACCTTGTGCGCATCCACCAGCTCTTCTTCTCACTTGGTTGACTAAGTCTCTTGCTCTTTCAAGGCTACCTACCTCTACTTCAGCTTCAGCCAACATTAGCAATACATCAGCATATCTAATAAAGTTTACATTTTTGGCATGGACCTGATTATTATTCCATGATGCACCTGCTACGTCTGTGGTGAGCTTCATGTTTTTCTTAGCTGAATAAAATCCAGACCAGCCATTTCCTCTAATCCAACCATCAGAGTGTACACCCCAATCCAAATATGGAACACCTGTTCTACCCATGACCCAGTCCAATCTAGGATCAACAGGTGTGGCAGAACCAACTGTAATCCTATTAGCATTCCAATTTGCAACTGGTAATCCATTGGCATCCACCTGATATGCATTAGCCAAATCTTGTGTTGGATTGTTATATCCACAACAGCCAGTGTGAGACCCAGAGTGAGGGGCAGCTAGTCTTTCTAGAAAATTACCATTTGCACCATCACCATCACCGTCTTTTACAGCTGCTTGCAGTGCAAAAATTGATTCTGGACTGTTATCAGTTGCTAAATTGAAATTATCAAAATAGCAAGGATTTAAACTGTATTTTCCTGAATTTACAACGATGTCAAATGCTGTTTTTGCCCCTGCAAAGTCATTATTATACAGTAGCACCTTACCTTTTAATGCTTGAGCCACGGTTTTATCAGATCTGCCAACAGCCGTTTTATTGGCGGGAAGGTCAGCAATTGCAGCGTCTAGGTCAGCAATGATCAACGGAATCACATCTACATCATTTGGTTTTCTAAATTCGTTATTTTGAACATCAACTTCTGTATAATAAGGGATGTTTTTCCACATTTTGTATGCTTCAAAATGATACCAAGCTCGTAAAAACTTTGCTTCAGCTTTTACTACAACATTTGCTTCTACTGTGGTAGGGTCATTAGCAGAAAGTTTATCAGCTAAAATAATCGTTTTGTTTGATCTACTGACTCCTTCATATACACTTATGAATTTATCTCGGAAGGATTTTAATCCAGGTGACCATTGATACAAATTTATATCGTGATATCCATCTGCATTATCCGACGGTTCAGAACCTTTGTGTTGATCATCAGATGCTGAGTTATAGAAGTAATTAGAAGGCGCTGCTCCCCAAACATTTCCTACTCTATTAGTAAATCCATTAAGCATTTTGTAAGTACTAATTAGACTAGCATCAATTCCCTCTTGTCTTTCTGAAAGGATGTCTTCAGTAACCGCATTTTGAAGTTTTGTATCCAAAAATGAATCACCACATGATATAAAATATACCGACATGATCAACATGACCGCTCCGATATGGTATTTATTTATTAATCTCATTTTTAATCTATTTAATGGGTTTTAAAATTCTGCATTTACTCCTACAGTAAACATTTTATTAGAAGGATATTGACCTAGATCAAAACCTGTCCATAAGTCGTTAAGGAAGTTTCCTTGTACACCACCTTGAAAGTCACCTATGTTTGCATTTGATAAAGCAGGATCTAAGCCTGAATATCCTGTGATTGTAAATAAATTTTGACCTTGTACATATACTTTTAGATTTTTCATACCCACTTTATTCTTTGAAGAAAGTGGAATATTGTAACCTATTTGTAATTGACCTAACCTAAAGTAAGATCCGTCTTCTACATAATAAGTACTGGCTAATTTACTTGCAGTGTCATTGACATTTAATCTCGGATTACCATCTTTACCATTATTCAAAAAGTATTCTCTATCAACATTTGAATTAAACTGTCTGAAGTGTGTGAAAAGTTTTACATAATTAAATATTTCATTGCCATAAGATCCAACAAAAAAGGCACTTAAATCAAAGTTTTTGTATGTGACCCCAAGATTAAGACCGCCTGTGAATGATGGATGTGGACTTCCAATGATAGTGGCATCTTCTTCTGTGATATCACCATCTCCATTTATGTCTTTAAACCTCAAACCACCCACTACTGCATTACCAATTTTTACTTTTGATAATTCATCAGCTGTAGTATTCTCATCATAAATGCCTTCTACTATATAACCTCTGAATGAAGAAATAGATTCACCTATTTGATTGATATTAAATTCCATTTGTAATCTATTATCAATACGTCCTTGTGCAGAGTTAGGATAGAAGAATTCTGTAACTCCATCTGTTTTGTCAATTACGTTTTTGTAATGAGAAATATTTAAATCAATGCTATATGAAAAGTCACTATTTACTTTGTCTTTGTATCCTAAACCAAGATCAATTCCTGTATTTGTCATCTGTGCAATATTTCTGAAAGGTACACCTGCTTCTCCTGCAGAACCAGGGAAAGCTGCATTATATAATAAGTCAGAAGTAACACGTTTATATACATCTACTACTAAAGATACCTTATCATTGAATAGTGATGCATCTATACCTATATTACTATTTATGCCTTCTTCCCACTTAGTATTTGGATCTCCAATAAACGTTTGATGGAATCCTGTAACACTTGAGTTATTATTACCATTGATATCATAAAAAGCACTAGCTATTGATCCGCCCCATTGATTTACATAGTTATATGGCCTAATATTTTCATTACCTGTTTTACCCCAACTTGCTCTCAATTTCAAATCACTGAAAATACTGTTATTTTTTAAGAAATCTTCTCCCGATATTCTCCAACCAGCAGAGAAAGCAGGAAATACAGCATATCTATTAGCAGGAGAAAATCTTGATGATCCATCTCTTCTGATTGTGGCAGAGATAAAATATTTATCATTATAAGCATAATCCACTTTACCAAAAGTAGAAAGCAGTTTATTCTCTCCACCATTAGAACTAACACCTCTTGATGTTGCATCTCCAAAACCAGTGTTTAAGTACCAAGCATCTTCAGAAACAGTGAAATAATCATTAAGGTTACCACTGATGTTACGACCTTTACCATGAAGTGCTTCGTACCCTATTAATGCACCAATTGAATGTTTTTCACCAATTTGTTTTTGGTAATTGGCAGTATTAGTCCACGTCCAAGTTCTACCTGTTCCCCAATCTTCTCTAAAATTCTGCCCACCTTGACCTTCTTGATTTTCTGGCGTACGGTAAGAGAATGCTCTTGAATATCCACTGCCCATATCTAGTTTGAAATCTGTTTTTAATGTCAAACCACTTATGATATCAAACTCAGCAAATAAATTTCCTAGTATATTCATATTTTGAGCAACGTTGTTTCTACCTCTATACAATCTAGCTAATGGATTGGTTGAGTTTCCTAAGTCAGCTGTTTTTGTCCCCCCGAAAGAATCCCTTTCCCCATCTTCTCCAACAGAATTTCCTATATCGTAAACAGGCGCTAAAGGTGATGATTTGTAGATCGCAGATATAGTACCTTGTTCAGATATTGCAGGGTTGTTTACATCGGTCCTATATGCAAAGTTCAAGTTTTCACCAATTCTAAACTTGTCACTGACTTTTATCAAGGTGTTAGCACGAACGTTATACCTATTGAATTCATTATACTTGAGAATACCCTCTTGTTGAAGAATACCTGCACCTACTGCATAAGTCAAATTTTCAGTACCACCACTCACAGAAAAGCTATGGTCTTGTACCATGGCACTTCTGGTAGACACATCCCACCAGTCAGTCCCTGCACTTGTTTCCATAATTGGATTGGTATATCTGTCATAAAGACTAAGATCTACAGTATTTGCGACAGAAGTTAATTCTCCAAAAGTTAAATCTGTATTTAATTCCGGTCTAACATAAATATACTTTGGTAAACTTGTACCTCTTGCATAAGATGGAAGTGGCAGTCCTCCATTTGTATAAAACTGCTTTGTCATATCCACATACTCGTTTGAGTTAAGTATTAGGATATCATTCCATCCTTTTACTGCAGATGCAGATGAAAGTGATCCATTGTAAGTAAATCTTGGCTTGCCAGTTTTACCTTTTTTGGTGGTAATAACGATGACACCATTGGATGCTCTAGATCCATAGATAGAAGCCGTAGATGGATCCTTTAATACTTGCATGGATTCTATATCATTCGGATTGATGTTTAAATTACCTTTGTCTTGGACTGGAACACCATCTATGACATACAATGGATCATTATTTCCAAAGGAAGATATACCACGAATCCTCACATTGGCAGCACTACCAGGTGCTCCTGAAGTACTTACTGTTACACCTGGTGCTCTACCTTGCAACTTTTGCGCAAATGAACTCGTCACAAGATTCTGAATATCGCCAGTGTTAATAACAGAAACGGCTCCAGAAATATCTCTTTTCCTTTGAATCTGATATCCCGTCACAACTACTTCTTCTAGGATTTCACTATCGACTTCTAGATTTACATCAAATGTACCTCCAGAACCAACCAGCACTTCTTTTGAAACATAACCCGTGTAAGAAATTTTAATCGTTGCATCTTTAGCGACAATTAATGTGTATCCACCGTCAATGTCGGTAATTGTTCCATTGTCAGTACCTAATTCAAGAATATTGGCACCGATTACACCAGTACCTGTTTCATCTTTAATAACACCCTTTACGGTTACCTGTTGTGCAGATACTGTAAAAGCAGAAAATGCGATGAGCAAGACAACCAAATGGGTGTTCCTTGCCAAATTTGTCAAGACTTTAATAATCTCTTTTTGCATAAGGCTTTAATGTTTTGTTTGTTGAAAATAATATTAATAAATTGTGATTTTTGATTTTTGAAACCCATAATATGGAGCGTAAATAAACTAGTAATGTTGTAGGATTTATTCGACTCTTGTTTAAATAATGTAGTTGGTTTCGTTTTATATAATAAAAAGGTGATATTTATTGAAAACAGCATAACAAATTGGCTTTAAAGTAAAGAAATTGTAAAATTATATTTCAATAAAACATGTTATATTGATTGATAATTTGAATTAAATAGAATTGAATCAATATAATGTATTATGAAATAACGTAAACACGTCACAAAGAAAATCATAATGTAAAATGTGATCTACATTACTTATACTTCAAATTTACGCCGTAATAAAAATATATTACGCCAATATTACGTCGTCTCATTATTTCATATAATTATTAAATTAAAAAATTAAACTCATTAATGTGTCTTTTTGACACATTATAATATGCCTATATTAAGTTTGTACCGAATTACAAATTTATCATAGTAGCAAAGTATCTCCTTTTTTAGAGTTTATAGTTTTAAACACATGATGATATGGCTACTTGTAATATGCTGTAAATAATTGTGATTCTTTTAAAACCCATAACAAAAATGAATACTTTTAAAATACCTCAAATTTCCCAAAGTCTATCAATGCTCCTAAATAATTATAAGACTAAGAAATCCCACAAGATAGCATGGCATACACTATGAAATAAGGAATTAATTCATTTAGAAACTCTAGCAATAATAGATTTTTAAGTACTTTAAATATAAGAAAAACTTGATACACTAATAAATTAGATATCAACTTTCCATACACTTAAATTTAAAAACTACTTTTGCACTTCATTAAATGGTAAATGGGATGAGAATCATATTTATGGGTACACCAGAATTTGCTGTGGCAAGTCTTGATATTCTTGTTAGAAACAATTATAATGTGGTGGCTGTGGTTACCAGTGTAGATAGTTATGGTGGTCGTGGTGGCAAACAATTACTAGAATCAGCTGTAAAGAAATACGCTGTTTCAAATAACATACCTGTACTCCAACCTACTAATCTAAAATCACCTGAATTCATACATACACTTAGTGCTTACAAAGCAGATATACAGATTGTCGTCGCTTTTAGAATGTTGCCAGAAGTAATATGGAATATGCCGCCATTAGGAACATTTAACCTACACGGAAGTCTTTTACCAAAATATCGTGGTGCCGCCCCTATTCATCATGCCGTTATGAATGGAGAAATAGAAACCGGCGTAACAAGTTTCAAGCTAAAACATGAGATAGACACAGGTGATATTTTGATTAGACGATCAATGCCGATCGGACTTGAAGAAAATACTGGAATTGTGCATGACCGTATGATGCTGCTCGGCGCTGAAGTAATATTAGATACTGTACGTATGATCGAATCAGGATCATATAATTTTATCAAACAAGAAGATAGTGAAGCCACAAAAGCACCCAAATTATTTCATGTTACCTGCCAAATCGATTTTGATCAATGTGTACATAAAGTATACAACTTTATCAGAGGACTCAGTCCTTACCCTGCTGCATGGTGCGTTATTGATGATAAAGAAGCCAAGGTACTCGAAGCAAAAAAAGAAGTAATCGACGATGAAGTTTTAGTAGGCCAAATTGTGACAGATCAAAAAAAGTATTTAAAAATTAAGTGTCTAGATGGGTATATCTCGATTATTCAGATCAAACCAGAAGGAAATAAACTGATGCCAATAGCTGATTATTTGAATGGTCACAAAATTGAAACGCTAAAGGTATCTTTTAAATAATTGTTCTAAATTTCTAGTTTTTCCATGGCTATAAACAACAATATTAAATAAAAATATTATGTAAGTAATTTTACATTCAACATAATATAATTAGCAAGACTACGATGCCTATTAACAAAAACAGAATAATAGTAAAGTAATTATCTATCTTGCCAAATATATTTACAATTTTACAGAATATCATTAATTGTAAACATTTTGTTAAATTTAAAATATTATATACTTTTGGCACTGCTCAAGACAATATTGGCAACATTTATCAAAACAATCGTATATTATGCATTTACACAAGACAGTTTTAATCTATTTATTTCTTCTGATTAGTAATTTTGTCATCGCACAAGTTGATACTACAAATACAGTACAAGAAGCACCTGACTTAATTACATCTTCAAACGAAGTAGGTCTTGATGAAAGGATCAATCAAGCGTTTACACCATTTGCAAACTTTATTGAATCCGTTGTACTTTACTCGTTTAGAGCATTTGATACAGATATACCACTTATAGTAATTATATTAAGTTTAGGTGGTTTGTTTTTTTCATTTTATTTCGGATTCCCAAGCATTAGAAAATTTGGATTGGCTATTAGAGTGGTTCAAGGAAAATATGATGATATTGAAAATGCGGATACTCCTGAAATTAAAACAAATAATTTAAATACATCTCACGGAGATATTGTAGATACAATTAGAGACGAAAGTCACCACGGTGAAGTGAGTCATTTTCAAGCTTTAGCTACAGCTGTGTCTGGAACGGTAGGTCTTGGTAACATCGCGGGTGTGACTATTGCCATTTCATTAGGCGGGCCTGGGGCTACTTTCTGGATGATTGTGAGTGGTTTACTTGGTATGACACTCAAATTTGTAGAATGTACACTCGGTGTTCAGTACCGAGATATAGATAAAAATGGCGTCGTTTACGGTGGTCCTATGTATTATTTATCAAAAGGCTTAAAAGAAAAAGGTTATACTAACTTAGGTAAAGCTTTGGCTGTAGTATTTGCAGTTTTATGTATTGGTGGTTCTTTTGGCGGAGGTAATGCTGCACAATCTAATCAAGCAGCAGCACAAATTGCATCTCTATTTGGCATGACTGGTGGTAGTTCTGGTTTCATCATAGGAATTGGAATAGCTGTTTTAGTGGGAATTACCATTATTGGTGGTATTAAAAGAATTGCAACAGTTACAGAAATGCTTGTACCATTTATGGCTGTCATATACATTTTAGCATGTTTAATTGTCATTGGAACAAACTTTTCATATTTAGGTACCGCTTTTAATCAAATATTTACACAAGCATTTTCACCACAAGCGGGATTAGGTGGTTTAGTGGGCGTGCTTGTAATAGGATTCAGAAGAGCTGCATTTTCCAATGAAGCTGGTGCTGGGTCAGCATCTATAGCACACTCTGCTGTTAGAACAAAATATTCTGCGTCTGAAGGATTGGTAGCTTTGCTAGAGCCATTTATTGATACGATTGTAATTTGTACCATGACAGCTTTGGTTATTGTCATATTTAATGGTGTTGATCCTTTTGAGTATGGAACCCAAGCTGTTACTTTGAGCGATGGAAAAATTTATCAAGGAGCAACGCTTACTTCAAAAGCATTTGAAGCCTCTATATCTTGGTTTCCTATAGTTTTGACTATTGCCATCTTCTTATTTGCTGTTTCCACCATGATATCTTGGTCATACTATGGTCAACAAGCATGGATGTACTTATTTGGTAGAAGTAAAGCAATGGAAATGACGTATAAAATATTATTTTTAATGTTTATCGTTATAGGTGCATCAGCAAATATGAGTGCAGTATGGGGATTCTCGGATGCCATGATATTGGCCATGGTCTTCCCGAACATGATAGGACTTTTATTCCTATTCCCAGTAGTCAAAAATCAATTAGCAAGATTTGAAAATGATATTAAAGGAAAGTAACAAACAATAGCCACATTTTTTTATTAAAAAGTCGCCTGCTTCATTCTGTTGTGGGCGGTTTTTTTTTATTTTCTAACGTCAAAATTTAAAAATTAAATGCATAGTTACTATCTACATCTAGGTTCAAATAAAGGCGATAGAACTTCTTATCTTTCTAATGCCTTAAAACAAATTACGGCTAAAATAGGACAAGTAACAGACCAATCTGCCATATATCAAACCGAACCTTGGGGTAAAAAAGATCAAGATGATTTTCTAAATATGGCTATCAAAGTGGAAAGCAACCTCGCACCAGAAGATGCACTAAATGCTGCAAAAAAAATAGAAACAGATATGGGAAGTGAGAAAAAGGAAAAATGGGGACCTAGGATTATAGATATTGACATCTTATACTGTGATGATTTAATTATGGAAAAGGATAATTTAGTAATTCCACATCCACATATTTATGAAAGAAACTTTGTACTCATTCCTCTTATGGAAATAGCAGGTGACTTCATTGATCCAGTGAAAGAAATGAGCATAGAAGATATTTTTGACTTATGTAAAGATGAAAGTGAAGTTCTCTTATTTGAAGAATGAGTACCAATAATTTTAATTTTATTGACATCAAAAAGACTCCATAATAAAGATATTAAATATTTTAAACATAAATAATTTAATATTGTGGTAAGAATTATGGTTTAAAATCATACTTTTGTCATCACAAAATAATCACCTATCGCACTCCAATTTCCATATAATTATATTTGCATAGAAGGCAACATCGGTGCTGGCAAAACTACTTTTTGTAATTTATTAAAAGATGAATATAACTGTACGTTGATATTAGAAGAATTTGACGACAATCCATTTTTACCTTTATTTTATAAAGAACCTGAACGATTTGCCTTTACTGTGGAGTTGTTTTTCATGACAGAACGATACAAACAGCTTCAAAAAAGCCTTTTAAACCAAGACATGTTTAGGTCGTTTACGGTATCAGATTACGCTTTTGTGAAAACCTTACTTTTTGCCAGTAAAAACTTACCTGATGATGAATTAAGACTATTCCAAAAAATGTTCACTGTCTTGAACCAATCGTTTCCAAAACCTGATTTGCTTGTTTATTTTCACAGAAATGTAGATATATTACAACAAAATATAAAAGGAAGAGGGAGGACATACGAAAAGGATATTACAAATGACTACCTCACAAGCATACAAGTTGCTTATTTTGAGTATTTTCGCAATATCCTTTCCTACCCTATTCTTATAATTGATTTAAACACGGTGGACTTCAAACATAATAAAGACCACTACGAACATGTTAAGTATTTGATTTCAAAATCCTATAATCCCGGTGTTCATCGAGTCAGTCTAGTTGTCTGATTTGCATTACTCACCACCTTCTGCTGCTTCTGCCGCTACAACAGCAAGATTTATCTTTTCTACTTCTTTGTCAATATAGTATAAACTCTGACCACCTTGACCTATGACTTTTATCCTATCAAGAATAGTGCGTATCACTGCTTCTTCTTCTCTTTGTTCGTCAACATACCACTGAAGGAAATTCTGCGTATTAAAATCATTTTCTTCGTAAGACAACTTCAGTAAGTTATGGATTGAAGCCGTCACACTTCTTTCTTGTTCAAATACCTTCTGAAAAACTTCCTGTATACTTGCAAATTCGATGGGTGGTTGCTCCACAGCAGGTGTGATAGGTCGTACACCTGAGTCGCTCATATACTCATAGATTTTAAGCATATGCATACGCTCTTCATCAGACTGACGGAGAAAAAACTTCTTACAACCTTGTAATGCTTGATCATCACTCCAGTAAGCCAACGAAAGATAAAATGAAGATGCGTAACCTTCACAACTGATTTGATTATTTAATGCGTCAATTATTTTTGGACTTAAATCGATCATATGTTTTAATTATTGATTATTGAAAATAACTAATAAAAATTGGAATGGTTTACAAGATGTGGGTTTCTAAACCAATTTAGATTTAGTCTATGAATTTTTTTAAAGCATCTTTATAACTAAGACGTTTTGCTTTTGGATATGTGATAGAACTTTTAAAATGTCTTACCCATTATCCGCACTCCTGAATCCAATCACTTTCTTCTGGATTTGTTCGTTTTCAGTTGACTTTGCGCTGCCTGAGACATCTTCTACAGATATGGCATTGATCATATTTTTCTTACGTTCTGAAAGTGGTGTATCGGCTATTCTAAGGTTTTGGTTTTTGATAATATCCATGACCAATTTTCTTACCGTCCTCGCATTTCCGAAGAATTTATCCCTTTTTTGGAAGATCGCCAACATATGCGTTTGTAAGGCAACAAGTGGTTTGCCAGAAATTTTATAACCTTCATCGTCAAACATCTTGATGGCAATAT
Organism: Saprospiraceae bacterium; assembly: GCA_035299145.1. Lineage (GTDB taxonomy): Bacteria > Bacteroidota > Bacteroidia > Chitinophagales > Saprospiraceae > OLB9. The sequence goes on along the minus strand of DATGWZ010000004.1, from coordinate 57,538 downwards.
CTTCTAACTGTTGCGGCGTATAATCTTCAAATTTTAAAGTTTTGTCAAACCTTGAATTTAAACCTGGATTGGCTTTTAAAAATGTTTCCATATTGTCTGGATATCCGGCCACAAAAACAAAAAACTGCCCCCTTAAGTCTTCCATTCTCTTCAATATGGTCTGTATGGCTTCATTGCCGAAATCGCCTTGCATCCCATTAAAATTACTCAAGGAGTAGGCTTCATCTATAAACAATACGCCACCGAGTGCTTCATCTATTTTTTCACTTGTTTTAATAGCAGTTTGACCTACAAAACCAGCTACAAGTCCTTGTCTATCAGTCTCTACAATGTGTCCACGCTCCAGAATGCCGAGTGCTTTATATATCTTCGCCAATATTCTAGCTACAGTCGTTTTTCCCGTACCAGGATTGCCCACAAAAACAGTATGAAGTGAAAAATTTGCCAATACATTTTTGCCTGTCTCTCGATAATATCTCACCACATTGACCATTTCATTGATCTGTGTTTTGATATTGTCTATTCCTACTAGTTGATTAAGTTCCTTTAATGTTTCATTCAGCAAGGCATGATCGACTGGTATTTCTGGTAGACGTTTGTGTGTTTTAGGCCTTAATGAAATGACATCGACCATTTGAATTTCTGCAAGGTCTTGTTTAGAAACTTTAGACGGATTTTTGCGTGCCATAATACGTAAAGCCATATTCATCTTTGCCTTATCCATCAAATCTTGTACGTATCTAGCATTACCAAACGCTCTATCTCTTTCGCGATAAGCGGACGTAATGATTTCCTTTAGTAAATCAAAACTTTCTGTCGTAAAACTGATTTCTTTTGATTGAGACAATAATCTAGCAATTTCGATGAGTTCTTGTGGTAGATAGTCCGTGAATTCAAAAAAATGTTTAAACCTAGATTTTAAACCCGGATTAGATTGGATAAAATGATTCATTTCTTTAGGATATCCAGCTACAATGACGGCTAAATCTCCTTTACCATTAGACATTTCCTTGACCAATATCTCGATAACTTCTCTTCCGAAATCTTTAGAATCATCATTACTTCTAGCCAATGCATATGCCTCATCTATAAATAAAACACCACCACGGGCTTTTTCTATGACTTCTTTCACCTTGGGTGCAGTTTGACCGATATATTCGCCTACAAGGTCTACTCGATCGACTTCTATGACATGACCTTTTGACAATAAGCCGATCTTTTTATACAACAAACCCATCATTTTGGCCACTGTTGTTTTGCCAGTCCCTGGATTGCCTGTAAATACGGAATGTATATTGATTTGCTCAGATTCTTTAAATCCTTTTATCTTTCTGAGTTTTAGAAACTCGATATATTGTGCGTGCTCTTTTACTTTCTGTTTTATGTCAGATAGACCGACCAATGCATTTAACCTTTCGAATACATCTTCAAATGACTCATCATCCGTATCAGTAGTAGTTATGGGAACCGTTTTGTTTGGTAAAGTCACAATTGATGTCCCTTCCAAAAACTCATCACCCACTTCGAAGTAAACGACTGCAAGCAATTTATCCATAAAAACAACTTCAATACTGTATTGACCTTGTTTCCAAGAACCCTTTGTATTGGCGCCCCAACCTGCAGTTACTTTTATGATTTTGTCTTCCTTCCTGACATTATGAAGCCTCACCACTTGACCTTTGAGCTCTCTACTTTCATTATAGAATTTGACAAACAACTCGCAATGCCAGTTATCTTCTAAGATTTTGTTGTCAAGTTTAATTTCGGTGTATATATAACGTGATTCTTCACTAGAAAAAGCAACCATATAAGTCCTATCTTCCTCCAAGACGTCATCATATTGACCTTCATATAGCTTGAGAGAATGTAATGAAACATAAGGATTACTATCTTCCAATAATGAAAAGTCACCCACATCTTCTACATAAAAGTATTTAGTGGTTACCTTTTCGCCATCTATCCAAGCTTCCCAGTAGTAAGTGCCTTTTTTCCAGAAAGATCCTTCTTTTTTGTTGCCCCATCCTTCTCTGACATACACAACATTATCAAATTTGCTTACTTGTTTTTTGAAGGTCAAACTACAAAGCTGTTTTTTACTGTTTTTTATTTCAAAACACTTAAGTTCAATATCGACTTCCCATACATCCGTGTCAAATAACTTATTATAAAAAGAGAGTTCTGCATAAATATAGGATGTTTCGTAACGATCAAAAACCTGACGATACTTCTTTTTATTATCCGCTAGCCATTCTGTAGATGAATAAACTCTAAGTTCTTTAAACTTAAAATTTTTATTTTCTGCACCTTGAATTTGATCTTCCATCTATTATTACGATTTATGGGAAAACGAAAATAACGATTAAAACTGAAATGATCAAATATTCACAAAGAAAACTTTATAAAATAGAATGATTTTAAGATGAGTCTAAACAGTAATAATTTTTAAATTTGTTCCAAAAACAAAAAAGGCCTACCAAATGATTCATCTAGTAGGCCTATGTATTTATTCTAAAACTCTTATTTCTTAATAGAAAACTCCTTCTTGATCTTATCTACATAATCCAATTTCTCCCATGTGAAGGTCTCCACTTTTAATGTCTTCGTTGTACCAGAACCATCTTTGAAGGTCACTTCTTTTACTTCTGATGTACGTCCCATATGACCATAAGCCGCTGCTTCAGAATAAATAGGTGTACGAAGTTTAAGACGTTTTTCAATAGCATATGGTCTCATGTCAAATATCTTATAGATCTTTTCTGCTATTTCGCCATCTTTCAAAGCTACTTTGGCAGTTCCATAAGTATTCACATAGATATTTGTAGGCTGAGCGACACCAATCGCATAGGATACTTGTACCAATACCTCGTCACAAAGTCCCGCTGCAACCATGTTTTTGGCAATGTGTCTAGTAGCATAGGCTGCTGATCTATCTACTTTACTTGGATCTTTACCAGAAAATGCCCCACCACCGTGTGCACCTTTACCACCGTAAGTATCTACGATTATTTTCCTTCCAGTCAATCCTGTGTCACCATGTGGACCACCGATTACGAACTTTCCTGTTGGGTTAATATGGTAAGTGATATCGTCATTAAAGAGTTTTTGAAGCTCTTTCTTAAGTGATTTTTTCACTATAGGAATGACAATATTGATCACATCTTGACGAATAAGTCCTAACATTTTTTCATCTTCATCAAAATCATCATGTTGTGTAGACACTACAATACTATCTATTCTGATCGGTTGGTTGTCATCAGAATATTCAATCGTAACCTGTGATTTAGAGTCAGGTCTAAGGTATTTCATTTTTTTACCTTCCTTACGAATATCTGCCAAAACCTGAAGAATCTTATGAGAAAGATCTAAAGCCAAAGGCATATAATTGTCCGTTTCGTGGGATGCATAACCGAACATCATACCTTGATCTCCAGCACCTTGGTCTTCTTTATTGGCACGTTCCACACCTTGGTTGATATCAGGTGATTGTTCGTGAATAGCTGACAAAATACCACATGAATTTGCTTCAAACATGTATTCAGATTTGGTATACCCAATTCTTTTAATGACATCTCTAGCAATCTGTTGGACATCAAGATATGTTTTTGATTTTACTTCACCTGCGAGTACAACTTGACCGGTGGTCACTAATGTTTCACAAGCTACTTTTGATGATGGATCAAACGCTAAAAAGTGATCGACCAACGCATCAGATATTTGATCTGCAACTTTGTCAGGGTGTCCTTCTGATACAGACTCAGACGTAAATAAATATGGCATAATTTAAGTTTTAGATTGATAAGATCATTATACACGGGCAAAAGTAATTAATATCTTACGCTTTCACCAAGTTATAATTGATTTATTTTATACGTTTTTGTGGTTTAACAGAAGTTTTTATTTTACAAGTGAACTTTATCCTAATATTATCCAATAAAATATGGAGTTCAAGGAATAACCATTATTTAATTTTGCATTCAAGCATTTTTTGTCCTTCTAGGTATCCTTCCAAAGTATCTCCTATCGCAATTGGGCCTACACCTGCAGGAGTACCCGTAAAAATATAATCTCCTTGTTGTAAAGTGAAAAATTTAGAAACATAAGAAATCAAGAAGTCAAAATCAAAGATTAAATCGGCAGTATTGCCATCTTGTACCACTACCCCATTTTTCTGCAATTGAAACTTTATAGCACTTCGATCATAATTATCTAGATCCACAAAAGGACTGATAACAGCTGAATGGTCGAATGCTTTTGCAATTTCCCATGGGTGACCTTTTTCTTTGCACTGATCCTGAAGGTCACGAGCTGTAAAATCTATACCAAGTCCTATTTGGTCATAATAAGAAGATGCAAAAGGTGGCTGTATCGCCTTCCCATTTTTTTTAATGCGAAGCACCACTTCCAATTCGTAATGAATATCAGCACTAAAATCAGGATGATAAAATGGTTTATTGTCAGTAAGCAAGGCAGAAGGCGGCTTCATAAATACTAACGGTGACTTTGGCACAGGATTATTGAGTTCCTTTGCGTGGTCTATATAATTACGGCCTATGCATATGATCTTCATGATGATTCTTATTTAGAAAGCGAATATTCCTTTTAACTGATAAAATGCAAAAGTAACTTTAATCTTTATTTATCTATTAATCTCCACCGAATTTTCAATAGTAATCACACCAGTTGTTGTATTTAATAAAGAACTACCTATGGTTGGGTGACCAATATCATCTTGCAGATTTACATCATCCAAAGTCAGAGAACCACTATTTACAAGACACCTTCCATCGGAATTTCCTTGAGCACAAGATATCTTGAATCCATTCATGGTAACCGATTTACCAGTCGCAATACTAAATACACTTCCAGAAAAATCTGAGCCACTTATCGTTACATTCTTGGAAGGGAAACCTGTGATGGTAATATTTTTATCAATATCAATTGGACTATTTAGCGTAATGGTTTGATTGTAAACAGGAAATTCTATCAGGACTTCATCACCATCAGAAGCACATTCGATGGCATCACGTAGCGAGTGCAATCCTGCATTTGCAGTCACACGCACATCTGTACATACATCTACCTGAAAGTTTGTAAATATTAGCATTTCAGAAGGTTGTAACAAGTAAGTACCGCCTGTATTTGAAACAGTATATGAAGTACCATCTACACCAATTGCGCCATTGTACCTATACCAAGTGCCTGTAACGTCAAAATTAGGAACAACATCGTGACCAGCATTTGGATCTAAATTTGCGACAACTATCACATGCTTTGCACTTGCACCTATACCTGATGAAAAACGCATCACTCTAGGTGTAGTGATGTTGCCAGCACCTAGACCTATATTACCATAATCTGGTGTGGTCGCATATATATTATGTCTATTTCTAATTTTAAGTATCCGAGACATCAGGGTATAAAGTTCTTTTCTCTTGGCATCATCAAAGTATTCCCACCTAACTGGTTTTTCTCCGGTTCGTCCATTAAAGTTTATACTGACATCATAGCCTAGTTCTTGAAACTGCCACAACATTCTTGGTCCAGGAAGTAGAAGATTAAATCCTGCGGCAATCTTCAGTCTATCCACTATGTTTTCAGTTGTTTTCAGGCCATTAAAAAATTGGGTGACTTCGTAGCCCAATCTTTCTTCATCATGACTTTCGCCATAACTCATCCAATTGGCAAAGGTAAAATCTCTACCACTGGCATTATAAACTCCTGAATTATAGATATTGGTATTATCTTCATTATATCCCAAAATAAATCCTTTCAAATCATTATGATGTCCTACACCACTCCACATCAATATACCTTGATCCGCCAATACCTTATCCTCAGATGCCCAAGCCAAATGCTCAAATATAACCACTGATCCAGGATTTCTGCTTTTCATACCATCCACAATTCTTTCTAATAGATCTATCCTATCTTGATCATATGAACTTGCCCATGGGTCGCTTGGATCTTGCGCTGTCTGACCGATACCTTTGGTAAAATCAAACCTAAACCCATCAAACTTAAACTCTTGCAACCAATAATCAAGAATTCTGTCCATCATTTTTTGTGTATGTTCGCTTTCATGATTCCAATCTGCGCCCCACCATCCTGCAGGATCTGCAACCATTCTGTGGTCAGCATTGAACCAAGGATTATCATTGGCAGGTTTATTGTCCACATTATTCCAATACATTCTAGCCATAACATTTGAGTAAAAGGCATGATTCAAAACTAAGTCATTAAATACTTGAATTTTTCTTTTGTGGCACTCATCAATAAACTTCTTCAGATCATCTTCACGGCCATACGCTTTGTCAGCTGCGAAATAAAAATTAGGATTGTAGCCCCAACTACTATTCCCTTCAAACTCTGATATAGGCATGACATGAATTGCATTGATTCCAAGACCTTTTATATAATCAAGCCTGTCAATTGCAGCAAGATACGTTCCTTCTTCTGTAAAATCCCTGAAATGTAGTTCGTAAATATTGAGTTCATTGATAGAAGGTTTAGAAAATGGCGCTGCTTTCCAGTCATATGGCTGTTGGTTAGTTTTTAATATTGAAGCTCTATCAACAGCTTGTGGACGATAGGTTATCAAATCTGGATAAACAGTAGATGATATTTGCGAGTCATCAGGATCAGAAACTTTGTGTGTATATGGATCTGCTACTTGTAATGCACCATCTATTAAATATTGAAAAACGTATTCTTGACTAGGTATAAGATTACTTAATTCTATCCACCAATAATCGCCTTGATCATCATCTACACCGTTATTATCATCATCTTCAAAATCAATATCTTCATCTTTAATCATTTTGAAAGCCTCGGATGGCGTCCAATTATTAAAATCTCCTATGACATAAACTACAGATTTCGGTGCTGTAGAGTTGTAACCTGAAATCGTTCCTGTACCTTTTTTATATCTATTATACGTCGGGGCATGTAAAACCAATGTAGCCTTTGTAGCATCATTCGCATGATAGTTGATACCTAATTTTGTCCAAGAAGGTCTAGGTGCTTCATTTACTGCAAGGTAACCTATAACCGAAAAAGTTTTATATTTTACATTTCCTGAAAAATCAGCTTCAAGTCGGAATTTTCTGAGTGTAGTATTTGTCATCGTTAAAGTGTGTGAAAAAGTAGAACCACCATTTGCAGAAGTAATTGTGGAAATCACAGCATCTGTTTCCGGGTCGAGTTCTTTTAGCGTCCACGTTGTAGGAGCAGTATTTGCACTAGCAGTATGATTGAAAGGAAGATTTACTTGTGAAAAATAAGTTGAAGTGGTTGGAAATGTAATATTAAAATAATTGCCAGGATCTACAAGGTTATAATAATTTGCGCCATTATTATCTTCTTTGAGTGATCCATTGGCACTTCTGAATAGAAAGTTGAGTCCAAATATATCTTTATCATTGGGTACATTATAAAATGTCCTTAGGCTAGGAATGGTAATTGTCCAATGATCACCACCAGCATTGGTCATCTGGCCTATACCGTCATCTTGTCCCCAATTGCCTACAGTATAATTGAAACTATTTGGTGTGGATAAATTAGTAGAAACACCAGAATGTAAATAAACTTTACTTGCACCAGCTAAGTCAGTACCAGTAGCATTAAAAGTAATGGTAACCGATTGATTTTCAGTAGGGAAAGATGGACTGACATTTACCGTTGGAGCAGCAGCTAAGACCGTGTAAGAATAATTAGAACCACCATTATTATTTCCATTGATGGTAAATAAATCTGCATTGCTCGGTGAAATGGTTAGGCCATCTCCAGAAGTAAATACATAATATTGAACACTAATTCCAGAAGATTGAGCTGGAATAGTTCCTAAAAAACTACTTCCACTTCCTGACATGGAAACAATGGTGGATGTAGCCCAACTATCTGTCGTATATCTCAAATAAATACCTTGACCATTATTTAAATTTCCTGATGTAGTAGCTGTGATCGCTACTGGTGTAGTAGCAGGTACGTTTGATGCTACGGGAGATTGCGATACATTGGAGATTGTTCTGACAGTACCTTGCACTTCGAAAAGCACAAAATCACCTGTAGGATTGGTTCCAGCATTTCGAGTTTTAAATATATATCTGTAAGTAGTAGATGGTACATTATATAAAAGAGCACCACTTGTGGTACAGGTAGGATTCAAAGTGTAAATAGTATTTTTGGATATACTTTGATCACTTCCAAGATTTATAGTTCTTTGAGCTGTAGTGCCACTCCAATCTATTCCAAATCTAAAATATTGATTACCCGTACCATTAGCTGTTAATTCAGCACCAAAACTTGAGCCATAATTAGCACTTAAATAGCTGAAATTTCCACTACCTGTAGGACAGCCACTTCCTCCCCAACCTGATGAAAAACCACTACCTACAATGGCATTTTGAGTTTTTGATAAAAAAGGAACAACAATTAACAGAATAAAAAAGAACCAAAATAAGTAAGTATAATGTTGACGCATAATGATTGATTTAATGTGAACTTAATGTCATTACGACGCCAAGTTAATCCATTTTTTTTATTTCAACAACATTGCCCTTAAAAATTAACAATTCAAATATACCAAAGCTAAAAGCTCATGATGTACAATGCATCACATTATGCTAAAGGATAAAATTTTTAGTAGTTTACCTGAAAGGAACTACTTCTTTGTACTGCTCCGTAGCATATCCTCCCCAAATACCTAAGCCTCCTTTGACATTGCTTGCAATTCTAGTGTATGATGAAAATGGACCACCGCTATTTGCACTAAAATCTCGAGTATTCCAAAAATCGAAATGTGCTTTATCTATGGTACTCCACTTGATCGTTACCGTGTCTCCCCTAAGATATAGTCCAAAAGAAGCAGGATCGAAATCACCACCTCTTCTTTCCGCTTTCTGTAATGGTATATCAAATTTTTTACCATCAAAAATCTCCCCATCTATGCTAGATGTAAATGGAGCTATAAAACCACTTCCTTCCGTTGCTGTTTGATACCTGTAGAAATTTGCAACGCCAGCAGGATCGTTAATCGTTACTAATAGTTGCGCCAAAGTATCAGATGGTTCACCTGGTGTATCGTCCCATTTAAGACTATCTAAGGGGACGAACGACGGAACTGTTGTAGTTGCTGTAATTTCTTTACCATCAATCAAGACTTTTAAGTCATATCTTCTACCATAATCTTTGGTCAATTGTCCTAAAAGGTCTACATATAAACAAATATCAACAGCACTACTATCTGGTGTATATCCTAATACTTCATATACTTGAGCTTTTAACTCTTCTGGAATATCACTCAAACAAAGTTCAGTAAATGTAACTGTTTTATCTCCATCATTCACCGTAACAGTAGCTCCACGAAGGAACAATTCTGTAAACTTATCTGGCTCAATAGTTGATATAAATGGAATACTCTTTGTCAGAATCACAAACGTAGGATTACTATTGCTGCCGACTTCTACATATCCTTCTACGACTACTTCTTGCTCTTGCAAATTAGTATCAGGGATATATTCTTCTTCGCATGCTACAAAACTAATTGCACAAACTAAGGCAACGAGATACTTTGGATTAATATATTTTGATATCATCATTTTTGATTCCATTTAAAATTGTAAGTAATACTAGGTATAATAGGGAAAATGGTAATTTTTGAGCCAGTTATGGTACTTGAACCAGTTTGAAAATCAGTTTCGGTGTCAAAATTAATAAAGAAAGGATTTTTTCTGTTGTATGAATTATAGACTGCAAATGTCCAGCTTCCAGAATAACTTTTTTTACTATCAGGATTAGGTGTATAAGTGGCAGATAAATCTAATCTATGGTAAGCATCCAATCTAGCACTATTCCTAGGTCCATAAAAAAGATTAACATTTTGCTCCACAAAGAAAAACCCTCTAACGGGTGTAAATAACTTACCACTTCCGTAAATAAATACAGCTCCAACATCCCATTTTTTACCCAATTTATAATTTGCTACAACCGAAAGATCATGTGTTCGGTCATACACAGCAGGATACCATCTACCATCTTCTATATCATCAAAAGATCTCTCGGTCCTCGAAAGCGTATAACCTATCCATCCATTCAATCTACCTTTCGCTTTTTTGAGAAAAAATTCAGCTCCATAGGCCCTACCTTTACCAAAAACAAAGGCATCTTCCACTTCTTTGGTGATGTCGTTGACATAATTATCTGCATAGTCAATTTGATTTTTTAAGTCTTTATAGTATACTTCGATAGATGTTTCGTATGTATCGTTTTCTAAATTCTTGAAGACTCCCAAAGCATACTGAATTCCTCTTTGTGGCTTTACAACTTCAGTACTTGGTACCCAAACATCCGCTGGCAAGGTGCTAGACGAATTACTTACTAAATGTAAATATTGTGTGGTAAATGTGATACCTGATTTGATACTAAAGTTATTATTAGCTTTATAATTCAGTCCGATTCTTGGTTCAAAGCCTGTGTAAGCTTTAGCTGTCTCGAAAGTACCGAATTCTTCATTGGTTATTTTAGAAGTGTAAGGCCCTACTTGTTGGAAAAGGCTGAGTCTGAGACCTGAATTTAAAGCCCACTTGTCAGATAACTTCATATCATCGAGAAAATAAATGGCACTTTCATTTGCATATTTAGGTAAAAATTCAGTGCTAAAATTCACATCGCCATTGGACGCACTTGCAGTGTTTGGCGTCAAAGTATGGTAAGTGTAATTGATACCATATTTCAAAACATGATTGGTATTTGGGTAATTTTCAAAATCCACTTTAAGATTCCAATCCTTGATACCAGAAAAAACTTGAAATACAAATTCTTCTTGTCCACCATTAAATTTAAATTGGTAATCATTGTAGATGGCGGAAACGTTCATAAACATCTTTTCGCTGAACAAGTGATTCCATCTCAAAGTTGCCGTTTTATTCCCGTAAGGCAAGTCAAAAGTAAAGTCCCTGCCTGGCTGCCTAAATTTTAAGACATCATTCCCAAAGTATCCACTAAAAAACAATCTATTGCGATCAGAAAACTTGTAATTCCATTTGGTATTCAAATCATAAAAGTAATAATTGGTGCCTTCAAAATCCGAGCCTTTTAATGCTGGTTGTGCCAAATCTAAAATGTAAGTACGTCTACCAGAAATAATAAATGAGCTTTTGTCTTTTACGACAGGCCCTTGGACAGTAAGTCGAGAAGATATCAGTCCAATACCACCTTCTACTTCAAACTTTTTATTATTGCCTTCCTTCATTTGTATATCTAGTACAGATGAAAGTCTACCACCATAATTTGCTGGCATACCACCTTTAATTAGAGTAGTATTTTTGATCGCATCCGCATTAAATACTGAGAAAAAGCCCAACATGTGACCAGAATTGTAGACAACAGCTTCATCTAGGAGGACAAGATTTTGGTCGGGTCCACCACCACGGACATAAAACCCCGAAGTACCTTCACCAGATGACAAGACACCTGGCAGCAACTGAATGGCCTTAAGAATATCAACTTCACCAAATATGGCTGGCAATTTTTTAATATTTTCAACAGGTAACTCCACTGTTCCCATTTGAGTACTTTCGACATTTTTTCTTCTATCATCTTTCTCAGCAGAAATAACCACTTCATCAATGATAACACCTTCGCCAAGATCCACATTAAGACTTGTATTCTTATCCAGTTTAATCTCAAAAAATTGATCTTCAAATCCTAAATAAGTGACAGCTATTTTGTATGTTCCCTCTACCATAGTGAGTGAATAAAATCCATAACTATTAGTGGACGCACCCAAAGAAGGATTGTCTAGATTTACAATATTAGCTCCAATTAATGTCTCGCCAGATGCTTTGTCCTTGACGTAGCCACTTATGGTATATTTGTTTTGTGCAAATACTGCACTACTCAGCAAACAAAATAGTAGTAAAACAATATGTTTCATCAACTCCTTTTTAAATTTTTAATAATATTTATTGCTTTTCACCAATAAATAATTTGTTTCAATGTCTGTAAACGTTTGAAATCAAAATTTGATTATGAAAAATCATTATTTTTAGATTAAAGTTTATTTTTCTAGGACAAATGATAAACTTCCCTAATAGATGTTCACTTCTTCCTAGCCATTACTATCCTATCCTTTCCTTGTAAGTCTTTAATCAATGTTACATCACAAAAATGACCTTCCGAAAAAATATCGACAACTTCTTTTCCATAGTTTTCATTGATTTCCATTAACACTATACAACCTGAAGCTTGATATCCTAACGTAAATTCTGCAATTGCTTGGTAAAATTCCATCGCATCTTGATTTACAAATAGCGCAACATGTGGTTCGTGATCAAGAACATTGGGATGCATTTGTTTTTTTTCACCATCAGTAATGTATGGTGGATTAGATATGATCATATCTACTTTGGGCAAAGATGACCAAGAAGTTTTGTCAAGAAAATCTACTTGCAAAAAGTCTACATCAGTATGATGTAATTGATTATTTTCTCTAGCTACTTTGATGGCTGCGTCACTAATATCTATGGCAAATATCTTTTCTATGTCCACTTTTAATGACATCGTAATAGGTATGATACCAGAGCCTGTCCCTATATCTAGCAAACTCTTTAATTTATGGTTCCTAAAAATAGGCAATGCATAATGTACTAACTCTTCTGTCTCGGGACGTGGTATTAATACATCTTTGGTCACCTTAAATTTTAATCCAAAGAAGTCCGCCATTCCACCTACATATTGCCAAGGTTCATAAGTCTTAAGTCTATCAGTCATTACAGCAAGTTGATCAATTTGACCTTCTTGAAGCAATTCTTCTGACCAAAAAGACACCCCAAATGCATCTTCTAAAAGATATCTAGCAATAATCGAGCCTTCTCGATCATCGTAGATTTGACCTAAATCGGCAGCTAACTTAGTATATGCTTCTCGGAATGTCATTAGTAAATAAAATTAGAAATTAAGAAAGCCACCACCATAACTGAAACATATATTATATACCACTTTATGGGTAAATATTGTTGTAATGGTATATGATTAATTCGTGAATTATATAGAACTAAAAGTATTTTCTGAATAAAATAAGCTACCACTGTTGCCATGGCAAGACCGTAAACGCCCCAATATTGTACCCACCAAAATGATAGCAAAACATTAAAAATGATTTCTAATATCGAAGTCCAAACGATTACTTTATGTTGATGAAGAGCAAAATTATACGCTTGCGGAAGTAAAACTCTACTGGTCAAAATCAATAAATAAATATTAAATATAAAGGCAGATTGTTTGAAGTCAGCATTGTACACCATAGGAAAAATAAAAGGACTCAACAACATCAATAAAATAGCCACTGGAAAAACAAAATGCATAAGTCGAGTAACCCTTACTTTTACCTCACTACTTGACATCCCATTTTTTATTAATAAAGGAATCATAGCAGCCGACAGTGAACTGAATAATAAAGTAGAAAAAGGCATCTCCCTAGCGCCGTACCGAAAAATAGGGAAAAAAGCTTCGTCAAAATAATGCATCACAAAAAGCCCATCGATCATATCCATCACACTACCTAAAAACACATTAAGTATAATTGGTAATGAAAACAAAGTAAATGATATTGCCATTTTGCGATTCCAAAGTTGCCATTGACTTTGGAATACAAATACTAAAAAATACACCCATCTAATGAACGACCACAAAATCATCGCTATAAAAAACGAAGTCAATTCAGCTGACCAAATGGCTGCTAATCCAACAAAAAACAACATAACCGCATGACTCCAATGACTATATTTCATAAGTGATCGAGCATCACCACGAAGATAAAGGACATTTTCTATCAATACTAAAGGTACCGACACCAAAAGATACAAGGCGCCATATTCCATAGCTGGAACAAAATCAAAACTTGTAAATAATTGAACCAAATATCCATCAAAAATAAAAAACAATACACTTACAAGTAAACTAAATCCAGTCAAAATCCAAAAAACGGTAGCCAACAAAACAGGCTTTTCAACTTCAGGCATACTTGGATAATAAGAAAGAAGTGCATTTTTCATACCTATCGACCAAAAAAAGCTTACCGATGTCACTACAAAGATGATGACTTCATAATAACCAAGTTGATCTGCTGGCAGTGCGCTTTTCACCATGATAATACTTACCATTAGACTCACTACAAATCTTACAGCAAGAAAGTACTGAAAAGCAAATATGGGATCAGATGCTTTTTTATGATACAGTTGGAGCAACTTAGAGAACAATAAATCTTAAATTTAGTGGCCCAAAGGTAGGTAAAGAAAATTAAAGATTTATTTATTATGTCAGTTCATAAAATATATTGCAGTGCATGAAATGGATGTATAGTTCAAATTTCTAACATTAAATGAGTAGTTTGGATATTTTTTGTGATAAAAGTCATTGTTCTCAAAATAAAAAGTGGTTTCTAATCCGATATTGACCCTACTCCCTACCGCATACCTTGCACCAAGGATCCCTTGAAGATCATATTTTCTTTTAAAAAATGCTAATCTGCGTTCTTCACTATTAGAAGTATATATTTCGCCATCTTCGACATAGTATTCATTATTTTGAAATTTTGCATTTAATACAAAGGAATGTATAAGACCTGCAGATAAGGTCCATTTCTTAAAATGAAAATTAGCCTTAAGTGGTATTAATGAGTTTTTCATAGTAAAATCGGCAGATCCGTAAAGATCAAGATATGTTCCAGTTCCAAATGAAGAATAATTATATAAAAAATCAACACCTAAGGAAAATTTTTCATCTTCAGTTAGAAATACATGTGACGTTAGTCCAATGTTAAAGTAAGTATCTACACCTAATTGTTTATTTCCATTTGTAATTCCATAGAGACCGAGATTCATTTTAATCCCAACTCTCAACTTAGATTGGGCGTAAATACTGCAAGAAGTGATTACACATAGGACAAATAAAATATTCTTCATTTTCATAACTTTTAATTTTCTTGCACAAAGCTATAAATATTATTGAAAGATATACTTTTATTAATAAATTATTCCATTGTTTGTAATTTTCCCAACCAACTTGATACTTATAGATTGAATAATGTCCGGACAATACATTTTTTTATCTTTAAAAATCAAAAACATGAATTTCTTTAATTTCAATAATCGTTATTCACTTAACGTTTTTAAACTATTCTTTAGCTCTATTTTGAAAGTAGTGACTATTGTACTTTTATGTTCCTTGGAAAGCATAAGTCAACAAACCAATCCTGGTATTTTTTATGCAGTAACAAAACCAAATGTCAAGGATACTAGCTATTTATTTGGTACCTACCATCTCATTAAAGACAGCTATTTATCAGAGCTTCCATATGTAAAAAAGGCTTTGGCAAATGCTAAGGGTGTAGTTGTAGAAACAATCCTAGACCCAGCAGACATGCAGCGTGTCCAAGTTATGGGTATGATGCAAAACAAATTAATCACTGACTTCCTTACCAAACCATTGGTAGATAGTTTGAATGCTGAACTAACGAGTACTTTAGGTGTAGATTTGACCGTATTCAACCAATTAAAACCCATCAACGTTGTATTAACTTTATCTGTGGTACATCTTATGAATAATAATGCTGTCTTACAACAATTTAAAGGTCAAGCACTAGATGCTTATTTTGCAGAATTTGGTAAAACTAATACCAAAAATGTCACTTCTTTAGAAAGCATAGACGAGCAGATGGACATCATATTTAACCAAATGTCTGAGCAAGAACAAGCAGATCAATTGATTTACTTTCTAAGAAATAAAGCATTCATGATCGAAATGGGAGATGAACTGTTGAAAAGCTGGTTTGCCAATGATTTGGATAAGGTATATGCTGTTTATGAAAAACTCTCAGATGCGTCTGGACAACCTGACTTTTTATTGAAGACCAGAAATGATAATTGGATGAAGGTACTACCTAAACTCATAGAAAAGGAAACTCAATTCATAGCAGTAGGTGCACTGCATTTAGGTGGACCTAATGGATTGATAGCTCAGTTAAAACAGCAAGGATACCAAGTTACACCTATAAAATTATAACTTGTGAACGAAACAGAGTTTTTGCGACAAATAAAAGAAAATCAAGGTATCATTTACAAGCTTGTAGGTCTGTATGCCGAAGATGCTGAATACAAAAAAGATCTATATCAAGAGATCTTGTTACAGACCTGGAAAGCCTATCCAAGTTATAGGCAAGAAGCAAAATTCAGCACATGGTTGTACCGTATTTGTCTTAACACCATACTTACCCAACAACGCAAAAAACCTATATTGAAATATACAGATTTGCTAGAAATTGTTTCGCCTTCCATCAAGAACCTAGCGGAGCAAAACGAAGATGCTGATGGATTGCGTATGGGTATAAAACAATTGTCGGAAATAGATAGAGCCATCATTTCACTGCATCTAGATGGGTACGAAAATGCTGAAATAGCTGAAATCATAGGTATTTCTACGAACCACATTGCTGTAAAATTATTCCGCATCAAACAACAATTAGCTAAAATATTAATACCATAAATATGAACATTAATAATAAGTGGAACAATGAGAGCCACGATTCAGATGAAGATCTCAATGCCCTCCTTAACATAAAAAACATTAAAAGTCTTTCTTCAAAAAATCCATTAGAAGATATAAAAAGCAACCTTATAATAAACATCATTTTAGGTTTTGCCATCTGTATCTTGTATGTATTTATCTTGTTTCAGTTTCCTATTTGGCAAGTACAATTGACCATCGGGATAACCTTGATTTTTTCAGTATGGGCTATCTACACAGCATTTATTGAATTCAAAAAGATCAAAACAGATATATCTCCAGATAATTCCTTATTAGAAGAATTAAAAAAACACCATAGTTCAATAACAAATTGGATGAAGACCCAACAATTAGTTGGGATATTTATCTATCCGATTAGTGCAATTGGTGGATTTATGCTCGGTGGTACAGTTGGTTCAGGCAAAAATGTAGAGTCATTTATGGGTAAACCATCCATACTTTTAATCTTGTTAGTCGTCTTGATCGTACTTGTACCATTATGTCACTTTTTTGCAAAATGGATGTTCAATTATAGTTTCGGAAAACATTTAAAAAGTATAGAACAAAAAATCTATGACTTAGAAAATGAAAACTAGGATAATAGAATTAAATAATCATTGCTTTTATTTGCTAGCCCGAAGGGCTAAAATATGAATAACCATAGGCGAAGCCTATGGTGGGATGAACTGCTTTTACAAGCCTGAAGGGCTTGAATGTTGATAAAGTAATCTTTCAAAAAATAATTTGATATTCATGTAATTTCCAATCAACTTTTGATACTAATAAACAAAAAGAATATGACAACCACAGACACAAAACCAGTAGCACAAAATTGGAACAAACCAGCATATGTAGCATTTGTTCTAGTAGGGTTAGTATTTTTATACGCCCAAGATCTTTCCCAATCCGTAATATTTCTAGGTATTTCGTTGGTCTTTGATCCTTTTAACATCGAAACAGCTTTTCAGAAAAGACCACTTTATCAGAGAGTTTGGCTTATTGTTCATTTAGTTTTAGTTTTTACTTTATTTGTCCTTATGCTTTCAGGCAATTAATCAACTTTCCGAGTAGTTTAAAATCCATTGTTCGCTTTACGCATAAAAAAAGGAGCCTAGTAAAGATTTGGCTCCTTTTTGTATTTATATATTTTACTTCTTACTTTCCAAACCAATAATCCACCACAACATCACCTGCATACAATTTTCCTTCTTTGGCCATCAAAGTCTTGTCATTTGGGATCAACACTAAGACAGCTGATGATTGTGCAGGTATGGTGAAATTTGTAATTCCTGAAGCACTTTTTGCCACTATTTGTTTGGTATTCAAGTCATACAAATGATAGGTATTTTTGCCAAGATCGATGTTTACTTTTTTACTTTCATCATAAGGGTTGAAGTATAAGTAGGTATCAAAACTGTTTTGACTAGCAAAAAAATCTGCTTCTGTGCAGTCGATTTGTAAGATTTCTGGAACATTTGTTTTTTGTATGATACCACCGAAAAAACCTACATGACCACTGCCATAGACGGAAAACATCGTCTCCTTGGGCATATTGGGATACCACATAGGTCCATCTCCTTGTGCGAATGGCGTGATGCCTTTGAACTCAGGGTATATTGATTCTTTGATGATGCCTTCATACGCGATCACATCTTTGGTAATGGCTTTGTGTTCAGGAATCGCTTGTAGAGAATCAGGCATTTCATAAGGATAACAAAACCGTGCTGCATTAGATGCATTAAGCGCCCATTTGCCTACCGCATTACTGTAACGCTGATCATATCTAACAATCACAGATAGTGGCAACATTAGGTCAAAAGTATTCATCAAGAATCCATAACCACCATTATGAACTGTGCTACCTCCTAGGCCACTGACATCATAGCCATTCCAATTATCGACCAAAACGCCCCACCCTTCACGTCCTACAGCATCACCATCAAAGGTCCAATTGAGATATCTGCTGATGTCATAATTGGTACCTAATTCTGCATTCATTCTTGCACCGATATGAGCCGCTATAGGCATCATAGCTTCATAATATCTATTTTCTTTCTGGTTATACAATACATTCAATGCGTTTTGAGCAGCTTTTAAATACTTTTTGTCGCCAAATTTCTGATACGCACTATACAGAATAAAAGCATATCCACCTGCCACATCTTCTTGTGTAGGAATGTGATTGACATGTCCTTTCATTTCTTTGAAATCGAAGTACGAATAACTGTAACTATCGCCCATTACGGAATCCGACTTATAAAACTGTTCGGCAATTTGATATAATATCTCATCAAAATCTGCTTCATCTTTATATTTATCTGCTACAGAATAAAACAGTACATTGTTATGTATTTCATACCAAAAATCGTTACAATATCCACCACCGATATGTGCGCCTTTATTTGTAAAATTTTGGATGACATTCCAACCATTGTCCTTGGCAAAATAATTGCGCAGCATACGGACAAAATTCCTTCCTTTCTGATCACTTTTGTCGATTCCCACCATTGTTGCACCAAGTACTGCGCCAAGTGCACCAAGCGCTTCATGATTTTCACCATTATTGACCGCAGCGCCCATTCTGATATCTCCTAATGCTGTATAAATTCCGAAAGTAGTATCAGGAAAATTGCGTTTCATCCCATCAAGCCATACGAAAGGCAAGTTTTTCCCTTTTTGATTAAAATCAAAAATATAATTATCAAAATCAATGGCCGTTTTTTTCCAATCTCTATATTTATAGGGTTTCGGATGGAAGGGCATTTTATCTACCCTAGCAAGGCTGATTTGACTCACAGGAGTAGCTCCTGATGGCAATACTTGTTTGACCTTACAAGAAGATAGAACAAAGAAAAAAACAAAAACTATATATATAAATCTAATTGGTATCATGATGTTATTTTATAAATTAAACCATTCTAAAACGATAGCTCTAACTAACCCAAGCTTACTAAGACGCTCATTTACATATTCACTCATTAAATTTTTATTCTTCTCGAAATATTCTGAGCCATAAATGCACCGCCTAGATGGATCACAGCGATAAAAAGTAATGCATATCTTAAGGCCACATATTCACTCACATATCTTGCTAGAAGTATGAACAAACCACAGCCAAAAAGACGACCTACATATAAGCCGAACTCATGATTTAAAATGTAAGAAAACTCATTTCTACCTTCTTTTTCAGCAACAATATCGATGACTTTTAGTTGGATAGGAAAATAAGCGATATCTAATAATGGTCTAGCAAAAACCAAACAAAGGATAAATAAAATCACTCCTAAGGAAGAATACAATAATGCATTAAATGCAGCGCCAATGACAAACAAGATACACCCTATGAAATAAATCATCAATCGATGTTCAGGTTTACTCACTCTCCCTAAAATATATAGTAAAATAGCTGAGAAGAATGCCGCTAATGATTGTATCAATCCAAGTGCGCCTTCCTTGCCTACTAAACTCAAAATCAACATAGTAGGTGCTGTCACGATGTAACCTTGTGCGACACCTTTGAGTGCAGCAAGTTTTAGCATTTGGTTCCATAGACTGTCAAATTTAAAGAACAGAAATGGCGCTCTTTTGGGATTTTGAAAATTGCCTTGATGTACTAATATGGATGCTCCTACAGAAAGTATCAATACAAAAATGGTAAGATAATGATAAGCCACATTTACATTGCCCGCAAACCAATTATTTTTGTCGGTAGCTGCTATAAATGCTCCTGCACCGAATGGAATGACGATACCCGCGATGGTGTAAAAAAATGTTTCTATACCGTAATAATAATTTCGATTGCTGTCAACGGTGGTATTTAATGCTAAAAAATCACGGTTGGCCCAAAAGAAACCATAAGACAGACCCATAATCAAACCTGCGAAAAATATACCCGAAGTACTCAATTCATCCAATGACATCATGGCAAACATCGAGATGCCGCTCAATATCATCCCTAACGAATACAACCAAGCTATTTTGACACCATTCAGCAAATAACCATTAATCAAAAATGTCAACGGAATCCCCGTATATACAGCCAATTGGAATATCACCACCAAACTCAAATCTGATGAGTTTCGCATAATATACGCACCAACAAACAACTCTACGATAGGCATTACCATCGCATAAATCAAATTTGTCAGTAAAAGTACGCGCATCGGTTTTGGATGCGAATTGAAAAACGAAAATTCAGCTATCATGCTACTAAGATATTAAGTGTGGCTAATATTTCAGAAATCGAAAGTGTAGCGCCACAGATCACCTCATCTGATGCACCATAATACATGTAAATGTTGTCTCCTTCTACCAAATGTCCATTGGTGAAGACAACATTGCCAAAAAAACCATTCGTTTCATAAGTCTGTATCGGCTCGAAAATAGGTTCGATAGACCTTGCCAAAACAATGGATGGATCATTCAGATCAAAAAGTACTGCGCCAAGACAATAACGATTGTTGAAATCTGCACCATGGTATATTTCCAACCATCCTGCATCTGTTTTGATAGGTGCTGCACCAGCGCCGATTCTCGCACAATCCCACATGCCTGGTCTGGTTTTCATCACACATTTGTGTCCGCCCCAATGCAACATATCATACGAAGAAGCTTGCCATATAAAATTACCACCTAGATCTTTGCCTGATGGTCTGTGCAAACAATAATATTTGCCATCAATTTTCTCTTCAAATAAAGCACAATCTTTATTATGAGGTGGCAAAATCATTCCTTCTCTCTCAAAATGTACCCAATCTATGGTGCGCATCAAGCCTACGCCTACCCCATTTTCTGAAACTTGGGTAAAGGTAAGACAATATTCATTATTGATAAAACTGACTCGACAATCTTCGATACCATATGTCTCGAGTGCTCCTTGTCCAAATATTTCAGAAGGAATGTGTTTTGGTTCGTAAAATTTTCGTCCATCATCACTACACACTAATCTCAAATGAGACAATGTAGAAAGATACATTTTCCCTTGGTATGTCACCATACGGGCATCCGACAAATCAAGATCTGGATCGGTTAAAGCAAAGGTTTTTATTTCCATCTCACCTTGTTCATCAAGTATAGGAAATGACACAAAACCTTCTTTTTGGTGTGGACGCTCAGCCACTCTTAACAGTAACCAAGTCTTATTTTCAAAAGTAAAAACGCCAGGATTTAAGACACATTCTACCTTCATTCCTTCCATACTAGGTCTGATATCACTCGTGAGAATGATAGGATTTTCATCAAATCTTTTGCTCATTTTTGTTAATTTAAGCTGTTTTGTTTTGTTAATGAAGGAAAAAAAGAGCAGAAGACTGAAGCCTTTCACTTCAGCCTTCAAGCTCGACACATTAACTACCTTTTATTCTTTAGATTTTGCTAAATTTAACTGAACCTATATTTTTTCCATCTACTATGAAGTTGACAAAATACAATCCTGGAGTATAACCATTTGTATTCACACTGATTTGTCCAGACTGAATGGCACCTTTTGAAGGTACAAATCCATCATATTGTCTTCCCATATTATCTAATACCCTGATTTGCACATTGTCTGCCGAACCAAATTTGTGGTCGATATTCAATATGTCAGAAACTGGATTTGGAGTTACTTTTATATCACCATATTTTGCTACTGCAAAGTCTTCTATTCCAGAAATACCTGTACTGTAAAGGTTAAATATTTCACCAGCTGTCAAAGCTTTATTATAAATTTTTACATTATCTAGCGCTCCTTGGAAATATTGTCCACCATCTACAGGGTTATTACCTATACCTAATGGTCTTGATGTACTATTTAATTTAGTAGCTACTGGTACAGAGTTGGTTTCTTCACCATTCACATAAATGATGTTTCTTGCACCATCATGTACCATAGTTACATGCCACCAAAATCCTAATACTAGTTCATTTCCATCTTTACTATCCATGTCAGAAATAAAGTTAGGGAACTGAAGGTTATTACCATTAGTTGTCCAAACGATTCTAAGGTGTTGTGGCAAAGATATTTTCCATCTTTGGTCCCAGTGACCGAAGTCCATGATGTATGCTTCTGCAACATTAGGGTTTTGACCATCAACTCTGATCCAGAAACTCACCGTGGTATAATCTGAAATAAGGTGAACGGCATTTTGTACTAATACAGAATCTCTGTCCCCATCAAATTTTAAGTTTTGTCCACTATTTCCAAACGGCAAAGTCGATGTTTCGAAAACTGGATTTCCACCTATAGCGCCATGATTATTGTATGGTGTTGCATCATTTGCATTACCATCAAAAGGATAGTGTGCTACCAATCCAGGTTCGCCAGTATCCAATGGTTTTGTTGTACTTAAGGTTACTTCAGAAATATCAGAATTATTGCCCGAAAGGTCATAAGCATAAACTTCAAATGTATATGCTGTTTCTGTTTCCAAATCTGTTACTAAAACGGACACGGCAACATCAGAAAGTGAATCATAAAATACACCGTCTACTAAGACTACGTATCCAGACAATTTTCTATCATCTGTGGAAGCATCCCAAGCTAAAAGTACAGAATTTGCACCTACATTTCCACGCAAATTGCCTGGCGCTGTTGGTGGTGTCGTATCAGGCGTTTCTTCTTGATCTGTTGTCACTTTAAGCGTTGTAATCAAAGATTCATTTCCAGCAGCATCAATCGCAGATACTCCGAATACAAACTCTGTCAAAGATGCCAATTCAGTAATAGTTACAGTAAGTCCTTCAACTGTACCGATCAAAACGCTATCTTGATATACATTATATCCTGTCACACCTACATTGTCTTCTGCAAAATCCCAAGATAAAGTCACATTTGTGAATGCTACTTCCGCACTCAAATTTAATGGAGCATCTGGACTTTCAGTATCACCATCTAGAGGTGCAGTAGATTGTTCAACATATAGGTCAAGGACTTCTTGTGCTGTCAATGCTCTATTGTAAATCTGTACTTCATCTAATGAACCGTCAAAAAAATTGGTTTCATCTATTGGATCATAACCTATTCCAAAAGGATGGCCAGTTTGACTTAATGCTCCAGCATAAGCTTTTTCATTTACTTGAACACCATCAAAGAAAATTCTATCTGTAACACCATCATGTGTCATCACAACATGTTTCCATTCGCCAATAGGCAAAGCATTTCCGTCACCTGAATCCATGTCATTACAACATGTAGCTGCATGGGTTGTGAATACTGGTTTGCCATGTGATGGAAGGGATATTTTCCATCTTTCTTGCCAGCCACCATGTGAAAGGATGAATTTTTCACCCGAAGCAGGAAGCGATCTTACATTTACCCAAAAACTGATAGAAGTAAAATCTGTATTAAGTTGTGGAGAATTAGCTGCTTCTACAAAAGTTGTATTACCATCAAAAGTAACCGCCTTGTTTGATTTTCCAAATCTATCTTTTGTACTTACAGCGTTACCATAAGCATTGTTCTGATATTCAGATTGATCATTTCTTGTATTGTCAAATGTATAATCTGCTACCAAAGCAGTAGTAACCACTGGAGCATCTTTTTGACCATCATATAATGCTGCAATTTCTGCTGCACTCAATGCTTTAGTATAAATTTGAAGATCATCGATGGCACCATCAAATAAACTTCCATTATCGATTGGATCATAACCGATCCCTAATGGGAACTTTGTTTTGTTTAGTGCGCCAGGAGCTGCTTTTTCATTAGCTAATTCTCCATTGAAGTAAATTTTATCTGAAGTTCCATCGTGAACCATTGCTACATGCGACCAAACACCTGCTTGCAATGCATTACCATCACCAGAATCTAAATCACTACAACAAGCAGTTGCATGTGTTGTAAATACTGGTTTGCCATGACTAGGTAGTGATATCTTCCATCTTTCTTGCCAGCCACCATTCGAAAGTAAATATACTTCACCTGTTCCAGGTAGTGTGGTTGGTTTTACCCAAAAACTAATTGTCGTAAAATCTGATTGTAAAGCTATAGAGTTTTCAGCACGAGCTGCACCGTACAATGCATTATTCGCCCATCCATGTCTATTTGGTTCAGGCTTGGCGTTTTCACCCAAAATAGCATGATTTGCAAATTGTGATTGGTCAGTTCCATTGGCATTTAATGCATAATCTGCTACCAAATCATCCGCATTTCCAGGGAAAGTGGATTGTGCAGTATAAAGTGCTCCCACAGCGGCATCATCCAAAGCATAATTGTATATTTCGATATCATCTACTGTACCATCAAACCAATTGCCACCATCTATGGCATTGTAGCCAATACCAAGTGGTCTCGTTGTTCCATTTAATGTTCCTACTACATCTTTAGATGCCACTAGAGCGCCATTAAAATATATCTTGTTTTTAGCTCCATCGTGAATAAATGTTAAATGTGTCCATTGTCCAGGTTTCAGATCATTGCCTTCGCCTGAATCCATGTCAGAGATACCATTTGAGTGATTAGTTGTAAATACGGGCTTTCCATGAGAAGGAAGTGATATTTTTAATCTTTCTTGCCATCCACCATTAGACAACAAAAACGCTTCTCCGTTTGCAGGAAGAGTGTTTACTTTTACCCACATGCTGATAGATGTATTTTCTGAATTCAAATGTGCTGCATTTTTAGCAGACACTTCTGAAGTCTCACCATCCAATATAATGGCACTATTGCCGTATCCGAATCTATCTGTTGTGTAAGTTGCTGTACTTGTATTTGCATTGTTTTTAAAACCAGAATCATCCTTGCCTAAACCATCAAAATGATAAGCAGCAACTAGGCCAGCATTAACAGTTGGAGCAGTAGATTGTGCAACATAAAGTGCATTAACTTCACCTGCAGAAAGTGCTTCGTCAAATATCATCACTTCGTCAATCAACCCATCAAAATAATTTCCTTTGTCTATAGGATTAAAACCTATTCCTAATGGATAATTCGTTTGATTTAGGTTTCCTGCGTAAGCTTTTTCGTTTACTTGGACACCATTCATGTAGATACGATCTGTGATACCATCATGAGTCATAACGACATGACGCCATTCGTTGACTTTTAGTTCGTTGCCACCGCCAGAATCCATGTCATTACAACAAGTAGCTGCGTGCGTTGTAAATACGGGTTTACCGTGTGGTGGAAGAGAGATTTTCCATCTTTCTTGCCAACCACCATGTGACATAATGTATGCTTCACCTTGAGTTGGAAGACTTCTTACGTTGACCCAAAAACTTATGGTCGTAGTAGGAGAATTCATTTGACTACTATTAGGTGCAGTAATCGCTCCTTGTGTACCGTCAAATGAAAATGCACTGTTAGCCCATCCAAATCTATCGGAAGTTAAAGTGGCGCCATTTACAGCTGCATGATTGGAAAAGGAAGTACCATCTTTGGCATTTCCTGAAAAGGTGTAAGATGCTATTGGCGACTGAGCATGCAATCCGAAGACGCTTGCAAAAACCAAGAGCAATAAATGTACATGACGTTTCATAACCTGTGATTTAATGATTAATAAAATTGACTATATTTTTAAAAACTGAATACTTTTTGAAAAACTACCTTGCTTCAAACTAAGAAAATAAATACCCTGAAGCAGCTGACTTACGTCCAATGGATTTTCTGTCTTCCATTCATAAAAGGATAAGATATTTTTCCCTAAAAGGTCTGTGATAACTACTTCGGAAAATTGGTTTTGACTTGGACTTTGAATGGTCAAAAACTGGCTGACAGGATTGGGTGAAATTTGGATATCGTCCCATTCACTTAATTCTGTGACATTTGATGTTTCTGGATTATACAAAGCCAAAACTGTTTCTGGACTTAAAGCATCGTCATAAATACGTACATCATCCATCACACCTTTAAAATTATATTGGGCATCCGTCAGCAACATTTGACCTATTAACATGGGTAATGTGGTCGTCCTAATATTGCCAGATTGTGGTGCAAAAGCACTCAGTACACCATTGACATAGATCAACATCGTTTTACCATCATAAGTAGCTACAATATGATAAATGCTATCTGAATTTAAAGGTGTTACGACATCCAAATCTACGATTCTTGTGGTGGTATTGACGGTCCATCTAACATTGCGCGTAGGCGTGATAGATAATTTCCATCGATTCTGCCAGCTACCATGCGAGACCAAAAATATTTCCTTTTCTTCACCAAAATTGGGTTTACACCAAAGACTGACAGAAATGGCTTCTGTGACATTTAGTTTGGGTGTACTGGTTACTTCTATATGTTGTGTACCACCATTAAAGTAGTATGCATTATTCGGTTTTCCTTCAAAATCTGCTGTCAAAAGTCCACCTTTGTTACTACCATGATGATTGTTGCCACTGATGTCATCTGCATTTCCTGTAAATGGATACCAAGCGATGATTTGTCCATCACCATCAAAATTCTTAACCAATATAGTGATTGTTTTTTCTGCACTTAATCCTTGTGGGTCAGCTACAGTCACTTTGATTTCATACACACCTTCACTTTGTGGTGCTGTCCATTGCACTTGTACCCCTTGACCAGAAATTACTCCTTGAGCAGTTGACCAAACATAAGTGATTGCATCACCATTCGGATCTGAAGCATCACAAATTAATGAGATAGTTCCACTCGAAGCTACCACATTGCTATTTGCTGTAAGGCTATGTATAATAGGTGCTCGATTGATGACATCCACAACTTCTATTATGATGGACAAACTATCTACATTTCCTTCAGTATCTGTGACTAAAACCTTGACTTCTGTTTGTCCTACATTTTGCGGTGCAGTCAATTGAACATCTTCACCATTACCAGTAATAATACCATTATCTGAAAACCAAGTGTAGGTCAAAACTTCAGAATCTTTATCTTCGGCAGTACAAAAGACGGTGGTATTGCTACCTTTTTCTATGACATAATTTTCTGGTTCCAAGGCTTTAATTCTTGGTGCATAGGTAAATGAGTTTTTACTTTGGTTGTAGTCAACCACCACGTCATTGACCAACATTTTATTTTTATCAAAAGAAATTGTACCATCCGCAGGTGTTACAACTACTAGAATCGCTTGTTTTGCAGGAATGGATATGGAGACATTTCCTGACACATCTTCATGTATAAAAGATTCTGAAATGGACTCGTATACATCATGTTCGCCTTCTCCTATGTTGAGTGTGATGGTTTTTGGTATATCGTATGGATTAAAATATAAGTAGCTAGGGTAAGATAAATCACTATAAAAGTCAGTTGCATTCAAATCCAATTGCAAAATCCTTGGATCATTGGTTTTTTCTATCAACGCACCTAGAAAGCCTACAGCCGAACTACCATAGATAGCCAAATTCGTTGCTGCCCATCCACCACCTACAGCATCACCTGTAGCAAAAGGTGTCAGTCCTTGGTACTTTTCTTTCATCGCTTCATGAGAGATAAGTGCTTTCGGATCATTGGCTTGAGACCATGTAGCGCCATCTTGTAGCATACCTGGTAAAAATCCTGGATACATCAATCTAGAAGCATTACTTAGATTCAACATCCATTTTCCAATCGACTTGGCAAATCTTTTATCATATCTCACCATGGGTACAAGAGCAGCTGCTTGTTGCATGCCATTCATCAAAAATGCATAATCATTGCCATTATCATTGGCTTCACCTACTAGACCTGATACATCAAAACTACCCCATTTACCTACAATAGTTCCCCATCCACGCAAAGGACCACGATCAAAACACCAATTGACCATTTTATTGATATCATAATCGGTACCTATTTCTGCATTCATCTTAGCAGCGACATAAGCGCCATAAGGCAATTGAAGTTCATAAGATGGGTTGGAAGTTAATCCATTTAGGTATTCCAATGACCATTCGGAGGCTTTAAGATATTCAGGATTTTCCGTGGTTTTGTAAGCATGATAAAGCAACCAACCAAAGGTTCCGGCTGTTTCGGGTTCTTTTACACCATTTGGATTTCCTTCCATGGTTTTGAAATTCCATGCGCGGTAATTCATATTTGCTACTGTCCAAGGTGCGGCATTTCCTCCCATTTTCCTAGTAGCTTCTAGGAATTTTTCTGACACGGCATTAAACTGAAAATCGGCTTCCGCATTAAAAGCAGGATAAAGATCATACAGCTGAAAAAAGTACATATTAGGCATCACATCGTACCACCAATCTCCACCACTATTGGCAGATGCATTGTTGAGATAAATGTTTTCACCATTCTTTTTATTAAAAAAGTCTTGCGACATCGCAAGCCGATCAAAACCGTACATATTCCTGATGTCTTGACCTACCAAAGCTGCACCTACCAATGATTGCAATACATTGATGCCTTCTGAGTTTTGTGGAGAATTGGTACCAATATACGTATGGAGTCGAATTTGTTTTTGGGATGGATAATTGACACCATTATTGGAATAATTGACCAATGGAAGATATTGCCCAGTTTTATCTTTATCGTAAATGAATGAATCGTACTGAATTGCCACGTTTTTCCAGTCTCGCATACTGAATGGAGATGGTTGGTCAGGCATTAAATCTACCCTTGGAATGGAAATCTGTCCTTGTTGTGCATCAATAAACTTTGCCAACAACAAACAAACTAAAAGCAATATGTATCTATGATATCTATTCATCAATATCCTGCGTTTTGGTAAAGTGATGGGTTCAAATCTATTTCTGTCTGTGGCAATGGAAATACTTCATGTTTTCCTACTTGAAATCCTTCAAGTACATCAGATGCAATGCCCCATCTTACTAAGTCAAAAAATCTATGCAATTCATATCCAAGTTCTACTTTTCTTTCTTGACGAATGGCATCACGAACAATGTTTTGGTCCGTAGAAACAATGGCTGGCAATACATTCATACCCGTAGCTTGCGCTCTAGCTCTCGCACGCACAGCTTCCAACGGCACAAGTGCTTCAGATACTCTACCCAATTCAACCAATGCTTCAGCTTCCCATAATAATACTTCGGCATATCTAATAGCTGGATAGTTGATATCGCCATCTGCTTTTTGTGTTAACTCAGCATCTGACTGAATAAATTTGCGTGGACTAAAAAACGTAGATGAAAACGAATTCTTATAAATCAATCCAAAATATGGTTCGTTATTTCTAGCTACTGTAAATTTTAGACGTGGATCATTGGCTTCGAAAGATTGAACAAATTCAGGTGTCGTTTCAGCAAATCCATAACCCAAAAACTTCTTGGATGCCCACCATTGATTTAAAAAATTGCCGACACCTAATTCCAAATTGGTATGTTGGATTTCCCAAACGGATTCGCTATTATTTTGGGTTGTTTTTTGGAATAGACTATTGTAATCGGTGACTAAAGCATACACACCTAGACCTTTTACTTGTTGCACATATGCAAGTGTCTTATTATAATCTTTACTGTACAAACTAGTTTTAGTTGCCAGTGCAAGTGCTGCACCTTTGGTAGCTCTTCCTACATTTGTTGTTGTTTGAGTGGCTGGCAGTAATAAAGCAGCCGCATCACAATCAGATAGTATTTGTTGGTAAATCTGAGCTTTGGCAGTACGTGGTATCTTCAGCTGATCTGGTGCTGTGACTTTAAGATATAAAGGCACATCACCAAATACTTGTGTTAGCTGAAAATAATAATAAGCGCGAAGAAAAAGAGCCTCCCCTTTTATACGATTTTGGACAGTTTTGTCCATGTTTATATTATCAATATTGTCCAATACTAGGTTCGCTTGCGTGATACCCTTGTATTGCAACTTCCAAAAGTCATTGAGTTCTTGGGTACGTGGCGTATAGGTAAATGTCTCCATCTCTACAATCCCTGGACGTGAGCCATCGCCACCTGGTATAGCTTCATCACCTGTGATGACAGCCATGGCCCAATAAAAATTATTGTTAGTATTGTTAAATAAAAGCGGATTGTAAGCTGCATTAATGGCTTGTACAGCATCTGCTTCAGTTTGGAAATATGATCCTGCATCCAGTATGGCTATAGGGTCTTTGTCGAGAATACCTTCGCATGACAACAATGACATCATTGAAATGAAAAAGGTTGTTTTTAATGTGGAGTTCATACTAATGATTTAGTGTTTGACCAATTTTATTTTTAGCTATCCTACCTTAGAAAGGAAGGAGTTCAAAAGGCTTTTAAAAATCTATTTTAAATCCTGCTACATACGTTCTCGGAGCAGGCACTGTTCCCCAGTCGATTCCTACAGCTAGATCAGATGAAATGCCTAAACCTCTTGTATCATTGGCATTGGCTTGGATCTCAGGATCAAGACCTGGGTATTTTGTAAATGTGAATGCATTTTGTACAGTAAAATATACCCTCATATCGGAAATTCCACTCCATTTAATGACACTTTTCAGATTATAACCTACAGAGATATTCCTTATTCTCATATAAGAACCATCATATAAAAATCGCGTGGAAGCACGTCTATTGCCATTCCTGTCATCTAGACTTACTTTAGGAATATTGGTATCTGTATTGGTAGGCGTCCATCTATCCAAGATGTCTGCATAGGAATTAAATCCACGGCTTTGAGTCTCGTAAGCAAAATTGCCATACAAGAAATATACATCATTGCCCTGCACTCCTTGTAGCATCATTGACATGTCAAAGTTTTTGTAATTGACACCCAACTGCATACCGTAGGTAAAGTCTGGAAAAGGATTTCCTGCATGGCTTCTGTCTTTATCATCGATGATATTATCGCCATTGATATCAACAAATTTTACGTCTCCGGGTCTTGTATCTTTGGTTTGAAAAGGACTAGCTTCTATTTCTTCCATTGTTTGAAATAACCCATCCATTTCCCATAAGAAAAATGATCCAATCGGTCTACCTGGTTCTGTTTTGGTCAGTGGTCCATCAGAAAGTCCAAAGCCGCCTAATATTGGCTCACTGCCTGCAATAGATAATACTTTATTTCTGACTATTGAGATATTTGGACTGAGATAATAAGAAAAATCTTTGTTTCCAGCTCTATAAGATAAGGCGAACTCCATTCCTTTGTTTTCAATAGAAGCCGCATTGACAAAAGGTGCTCTTGTAGATCCACCAGACTGTGGTATCGGCACTCGCACTAGTACATCATCCGAAACTTTTCTAAAGAAATCTGCTGTAAATGTCAATTTATCTCTCCATAATCCAACGTCTATTCCGATATTTGACTGCGTACTTGTCTCCCATTTGATGGCACTGTTTCCCGTCTCAAGAATAGAAGAACCTGTGACCAAATTATCGCCAAACGTATACACTCTATCTCCTGTACTCACTAATGAACTATAAGGATATACACCGATCTCTTGATTTCCCAACTTACCCCAACTTGCTCTTACCTTTAATTCAGAAACAAGGTTATTGTCTTTTAAGAAGTCTTCATTTGATATAATCCATGCCCCCGAGACCGATGGAAAAATGCCCCATCTATTTTCTGGTCCAAACCTAGATGAACCATCATTTCTCAACGCACCACTCAAGATGTATTTGTTATTGTAATTATAACCCACCAATCCAAAATAAGAAACCAAAGCCCATTCTGTGGCAATACCTGAGATGCCTACGTTCATAATATCTTCTGTAACGGATGCACTTAAATATCGGAATAATGGATCTGTTCTCCTGAAATTATTGGCAGATGCACCGATATAATCTGTATGATTGGTAATAGCTTCCGTACCTATTAATCCTGATAATTTATGTTTGCCAAAAGCTTTGTCGTAACTTGCTGTAGTATTCCATATCAATGTCTGATTAAATACACGTCCTTCATTAAGCGAAGTCGGTTCGTAAATAGCTGCAGACAATCTTTCTTTAAATAATTTTTCTTTTTCGAAGGTAAAATCTCCACCCAAGGTTGTTCTCAGTTTTAAACCTTCGATCGGTGTGACTTCTGCAAATACATTACCGAAAATACGACTTCTATTAATGTTCCAGTCAGTACTATTTATCAAAACTACAGGATTGGCGTTACCATCACCATATAAAGTGGGATCACCCAATTCGGAAGTAACATTGATATCGCTTCCATCAGCATTCACGCCCGAAAAAACAGGCGCAGCGATCAATGCAAAACGGATAGCACTCAATTCATTGCCTGGACCAAATCCATCACCTGAGGAACCGATAACCTTACGATCCGTATGACCAAATGAAAGATTATTACCTATTCTAAAAAACTTATTACCTGTTTCACCATTGATTCTCACTTGGTACTTTTTAAAGTTTTGTCCTTTAAATATACCATCTTGATTTTGATAATCAGCAGAAATATAAACATTGCTATTGTCATTACCCACCATAGCAGATAGAGCATATTGCTGAATAGGAGCATTGGCAAAAACACGATCCAACCAATTGACATCAGGCAAAGTATCCAAAATAGAAACATCATACGTAGCCACCTGATTCGCAGGATTTCTCAATGTATTGGCATTGTTGATTGCCTCATTTCTGATGGTGAGATATTCTCTAGAATTGAGCAATTTAGGCAATCTAATAGGTGTCTGAATACCATTAGACACATTTAAAGAAAATACAGGTTTGCCAGATTTACCTCTTTTAGTGGTCACAATGATGACACCATTGGATGCACGTGAGCCATATATCGCAGCAGACGCACCATCTTTTAGGACTTCTATAGATTGAATATCGTTGACCGAAAACATATTGATATTACCTGAAGTGGGCACGCCATCTACTATAAAAAGTGGATTATTGTTTCCCAATGTACCTGCGCCACGAATCCGGACAGCAATATCATCACCAGGCGAACCAGTTACTTGAGTCACAGATACACCAGGTGCTTGGCCTTGCAAAGCTTGCTCTACACCCGATACCACTAGTTTTTCAATGTCTCGAGACTTAATGGAAGAGATTGCCGTGGAAACATCTGTTCTCGTTTCCTTTCGATAACCAGTCACAATGACATCAGCCAACACTTGTGAATCTTGCTCCAAAAGCACATCAATACTTGTGCGACCATTCAGTGCTACTTCCTGCATTTTATAACCCAAATAATTAAAGATTAATATCGCTTTTTCAGAACTTACTTTGATAGAATAGCTTCCATCTATGTCTGTGATAGTACCATTAGAAGTGTTTTTTTCAGAAATAGCAACACCTATCATAGGTAAGCCACCATTTTCTGTGACGACACCTTTTATAATAATTGCTTGGCCTACAGCGGCAGAAGATAGTGCCATAAATATGCCGATTACAAAAAATTGGACTACATTCCGAATAGATTCCAAACTAAAAAAATTGATTCTTATCATTCTGTGCAATTAAATTGTTATTCCGATGCAGCAAATTTATATCAATATACAGCACTAATCTGATACTTTAATGACATTTATTGATACTTTTATGATTTGTTACCTATTTTGAGTTATTTAATGACAGAATAAATGACTTTTTGCATGTTTTACTGTTATATTACGTAATCATTAAGCATACCTTATTATAATATGAACGTTTTTCGTGAGAATACTCCTTTAAAGGACAATGATATTTGTGTCGTACTCGATTCTTCCAATAATGGTTTTGACTATCCTATACATAATCATCCAGAGATAGAAATCAATCTCGTCATGGGTATGTCAGGAAAAAGAGTGGTAGGTGATTCTACAGAAAATTACGAAAATAATGACTTAGTTATGTTAGGCCCATATCTCAATCATAAATGGTATGGGGATGAAACATTGCTTAAAAACAAACAACCATATAGAGTCATAACCATACAATTTGATGCCAATCAATTTTCAGCCAGTATGATGATGAAAGATAGTTTTTTTGCCATCCGAAATCTACTCAAAGAATCAGTACAAGGTATTCAGTACTCTGGAAAAACCTTCGAAACTGCAAAAAACATCATGATAGAAATGACTGAAAACAAAGGGTTTGATAATACCATTTCATTTCTTAAACTTTTGGATGTTTTGTCAAAAGGTACGGAACGACGCTTTTTATCCTTCTTAGAATTTGATACAAGCGGACCGAAAACGAACAATAATCGTATCCAAATTGCTTATGCTTACATCATGCAACATTATGCAGACCCAAATTTTAAAATAAGTGATGTAGCTGATCAAGTGCAAATGACCGAAAACGCTTTCAGTCGTTTTTTCCAAAGACAATCTTTCAGAAGTTTTAGCGACTTCTTAATTGACCTTAGACTTGGTAAAGCATGTAAACTCATTTTAGAATCAGATAAAACCATCAGTGAAATATGCTACTCATCAGGCTTTAACAACATTGCTAACTTCAATAGATTATTCAAAAAATATCGTGGCTTCACACCTAACGAATTTAGGAAAAAATATATGCTAGACGCAGATTTTGCTTGGGATAAACAGGTAACACCGTGGCAATTTGTACCTTCAGATGTTCAGAACAAAGAGATTGTAAAGCCAATGATTTATTCTACTAGGATCTTGCATCTGTAAATGATCGGGTGATCTTGTGATCTGTGATTTACGAGCTACTCACTACGAACTACGAACTCTCTCACCTACTCTCTCCCACTCCTATCTATAAAATTGCTCCCAGCTTGTTGTGTGGACATAATCAGTACATCTTGGATATTAACATGTTTTGGTCTTGTAGCTACAAAAAATATTGTTTCGGCTACATCCTTTGCTTTTAAAGGTACGAAGTCTTCATAGATCTTTGCTCTTTTTTCGTCTCCTTCAAATCTCACTAAGGCAAATTCTGTTTCTTCGACGTGACCAGGAGAAATTTGACTGACTCTCAATCCATGTTTATAAAGATCAAGACGCATAGATTTTGTCAATGCATCCACCGCATATTTTGTTGCCGAATAAACATTTCCATTTGGATAAACTTCATGTCCGGCTGTGGAACAAATGTTTATAATGTGTCCTTTTTTCCTAGCCACCATGTCCGGACTCACCAATCTTGTGATATACAACAATCCTTTGATATTGGTATCGATCATCGTTTCCCAATCATCTGTATTGCCTTCATGGATAGGACTAAATCCTTTTGCTAGACCAGCATTATTGACCAAAATATCGATCTTTTTCCAGTCTGCTTTGAGTGATTTATAGGCTTTTTTGACAGCGGCATGGTCTCTGATATCAAAGCACAAAGCAATGATATCTACACCATATTTTTTAACCAATTTGGTTTTTACTTCTTCTAACCTTTCTTTACGACGACCCGTAATGATCAGATTATAACCATTTTTGGCAAAGATGTGGGCAGTGGCTTTTCCTATACCAGAAGAAGCACCTGTGATAAAAGCAATCTTAGAGAATGGAACAGACATATTTTTCTATTTTGATCTTACGGAATTAAGTGTATTGGAAAATTCTTTTTCAAAATCAACATAACCAGGCGTGGCAGGACCTGAAAATCCAGTATGTATTTTGACGATTTTATTATTTTTATCTACGAAAAGCAAGGTCGGATAAGAAATAATCTTATCGAGTTGTGGCAATTTTTGACTCGCCGCTTCTTTGTCGTAATAACCAGCGTAAAGCACTTCATGGTTTATGCCCATCCTTACTTTAAATCTTTTTAAAGATGCTATAGATTTAGTTTCGTCCTTATAACGCTCAAATCCCAATGATATTATTGCAACATCATCCATTGGATTTTTCTTAAAATACTCTTGTAAAAAGACAGTCTCGTCCATACAATTGGGACACCATGAACCCATGATTTGAATCAACTTCGTTTTACCTTTATATTTTTCATCATTCAAACTGATTTGTTGACCTGAAACATTGGGAAAACTAAAACTTAATGTTTCATCATTCACTTTTTTGGTGAGATCATAGGCACTTGGCAATGATGCAGATTCATCACGTGTTCCTTCCCAATTGGTGGTGTATTGACTCCCTGACCTAAATGTGCCAGTCAAAGTACCATCTTCCATAACTTTACCTAAAAACATATAGGCATGTGATCCATCAAATACAGACAAATACATTTTCTTTTTATATACAATACCTTCTAAATATCTGAAATCACCTGTTTCAGTGAGAAAGGTTCCTGATATTTTTTTGCCGTCTTGCTTAAAAACACCAACCGCCTTATACTCACTTTCTGCACCAATATCAAAGGTACAATTCCATTTACCAGCAACATTTAGGGTATCTTCATTATCTACCATCGTAAATCGATCAGCTACGCCATGCACTGCTTTAAAAGGTATGCTATAATTTTCACGATAATTGACCACCCAATCTCCTTCCATCACACCATCTTCATAAATAGCCTTTATGTATGAATCATAAATTGGAAAATTAATAATGACCGTATCTTTGGCAGTTGCTTTATCCCTTCCGAATGTAATATCGGTTACCTTTATTCTTTCTGTATCATTGTGGATAATGATATGAAAATTAGATTCGTCATCGTACACCACTTCAAAATTAAAAGGTAGTTCAGAGTCGTAATCAAACTTTTTAACAATATCTCTATCATCACCATATTTTGACACAGGTGCACGATCAAGTAACAGCGCACCACGCCAAATACCCGGCGGTATCTTCTCGAAAGTACTATTGGGAGATATACAACCAAAAACTGTCATCACTGTCAAAAATCCTAAAAATACAATCCTCATGATTTGTTCTGTTGTGGTATTTTAGCATTTCATATTAAGAATCACTAAGGCTACCGTATTTCAAATATTGCTCTTAACAATACATTACTAACATCGAAAATGTTTTTTGAACACCATATATTTTAACATGATGGGTTCGAATCCTCTCGGGATCTCAAATTAGACAATGAAATATACTTCTAAAAAAGCGAATGAATTAAATTGAAATCACTCTCCTTTATCTCCTACAAACTGATCTTCTTTATTCCTGAACAATACATTAAATGTCGTAAGACTTCCATATATCCTTGTAATATATTGTTGAAGATTCACTTTGTCTTCGTCTGACAATTGACTAGCATTGATTCTTTGCTCCATAACTCTAAGCCTATCTCTCACCATCACGATTTTATGAAAGAAAGTATCTATAGGAATTTCTTTTGGTTTTAAGGATGCATCATCAGGTTTTAGGATCATCAAGCCATTTTTCCACTTATCTCCTAATGGAATAACCTCACTGATATCCGACCAAGTCTTCAGTATTTTTATCAATGATTTTTCTGCTTCTGAAAATGAAACTGCTTCGTCAGCTGCTACCTTGTCTATGATTTCCCACGCACTATACTCCTTGCCTACCAACTTAATACCATAAGTAATAAAACAAACTTTATAAGCCATGACTTCCGCCCCAATAACTACACCATCTCCAAATGCAGGATGCTTCACACGTGATCCTACTCCCAAAATTTCCGACATATTCTATTTTTTGTTTAGTTAATACCATTATTTAATCGGACAAATATAATTATTTTTGTATATGTTAATACCTTAACTATCAAAATATTTATCAGGATATAAACCTTTGAACCTAGAATACTATATTTTTTTTACCTTTGTCTCTAATTTATTTTGAAGCGTATATGAACATTGCATTGATTGGATATGGCAAAATGGGGCAAGCCATAGAAGAAGTTGCCCTACGACGTGGTCACAGCATCACCTGTAAAATATCAAGTAGAAACCTGCAAGATTTTAATCCTAGAGTGTTACAATGGGCCGATGTCGCCATTGAATTTTCGACACCAGAGTCTGCCTACCAAAACATCAATCAATGTCTTGAAATAGGTATTCCTATCATATCAGGTACGACAGGTTGGTTGACCAAGAAGGAAGAAATCGAGCAAAAATGTAAAGATTTAGATGGTACGTTTTTGTATGCTTCCAATTTCAGTATAGGCGTCAATATCTTCTTTGAAATCAATAAAAAACTGGCTGAACTGATGAATAAATACGAAACATATGATGTCAATATCAAGGAAATCCACCACACTGCCAAACTAGACAAACCTAGTGGAACTGCTATCACATTGGCAAAAGACATCATCGAGCGTGTTGATCGTAAAAAAGTATGGACCATCAGTGCACCTACTGACAAGAATTCCCGAAATTTATATATTGAGTCAGAACGAACAGACCCTGCGCCAGGAACACATATCATCAATTATACATCTGACATTGACGATATACAGATCACACATACTGCACATTCGCGCAACGGATTTGCAAAAGGTGCAGTCCTAGCAGCAGAATGGCTAGTAGGCAAAAAAGGTATTTTCGAAATGAAGGACGTATTGGAATTGGGTGGGTGAAAGGTGGAAAATTTAAAGTTGGATGTTTTATGTTGCGTCCACCCCGAAAACAAAATTTGTATTGATCATCAAGCGTTTTCTACCCTGACCCTAAAGGGAAATATTTGAATATCAATGATGTAGAAATAAAGATTTTTCATTTATATAAACCAAGGGCTTTTCAGAGTAGAGTAAAGGTTTAATTTTGAACGCAATAAACTTATTATCTTCAGTAAAAACACAAATCAATAATTCACAGATAACCAAATCACAGATCACAAGATCACAAGATCACAAGATTCTTAATTATACATGATAACACAAAAAACCATTCAAGATGTCATGAACATCGCTCGGGTAGA
The DNA here is from genome assembly GCA_035299145.1 of Saprospiraceae bacterium. Lineage (GTDB taxonomy): Bacteria > Bacteroidota > Bacteroidia > Chitinophagales > Saprospiraceae > OLB9. The sequence goes on along the minus strand of DATGWZ010000004.1, from coordinate 18,455 downwards.
AGAAGTCATTGGCGACTTCATCAACTTACGACGTCGTGGTGTCAATATGATTGGTAATTGTCCATTTCATGACGAAAAAACACCTTCATTTACCGTATCGCCATCCAAAAACATTTATAAGTGTTTTGGCTGTGGCAAAGGTGGTGACTCCGTTAGATTCATTATGGACCATGAAAAAATTAGTTTTCCAGAGTCCATACGTTTCCTAGCAAATAGATACAACATCACCATAGAAGAGACAGTCAGTTCGACTGAAAATATCGAGCAAAAGTTAATCACCGACTCACTCTATATCGTTAATGAATTTGCACGTGACCACTTCACCGACACCTTGTTTAATCGAGCTGAAGGAAAAAACATAGGTCTTAGCTACTTCAAAGAAAGGGGATTCAGAGAAGCCACCATAAAAAAATTTGAACTCGGTTACGCCACAGAAGACCGAGACGAATTTACGAAAAAAGCTATTGATAAAAAGTTCAATATCGAGCATCTTCGTTCTTTAGGTTTAACGTCTAAATCTGATTTAGACTTCTTTAGAGCTAGAGTGATGTTTACCATCCACAACGTCAGTGGCAAAGTCATTGCTTTTGCAGGTAGAACCTTGTCTTCTGACAAAAAACAACCAAAATATATCAATTCTCCAGAATCGGAGATATATAATAAACGTGCTGTTTTATACGGCCTATATTTTGCCAAAGATGCCATTAGAAAAGAAGACGAATGTATCCTAGTAGAAGGTTATACAGATGTAATCACACTGCATCAAGGCAAAATTGAAAATGTGGTAGCTTCTTCAGGTACTTCTTTGACAAAAGAGCAGATTAATCTCATAAAAAGACACACCAAGAATATCAAAATCATCTACGATGGTGATGCTGCAGGTATCAAGGCTGCGCTTCGTGGACTGGATCTAGTCTTAGAGTCTGATATGAATGTGAAATTGGTCCTCCTTCCAAATGGTCAAGATCCAGATTCTTTCCTAGCTGCACAAGGAACTGAAGCATTCCAAGCTTTTCTCAAAGAGAATGAAGAAGACTTTTTGTTTTTCAAAACCAGAATCCTACTGGAAGAAACAAGCAACGATCCAATCAAAAAGTCGCTAGCTATCCGAGACATCGTCAGTTCCATTGCCAAAGTACAAGAAACTTTCAAACGTACCTTATATATCAGGCAATGTGCAGGCATGCTCGACTTAAGTGAAGAAGTCCTAAATAGCGAAGTCAACAAAGTACTGAAAGAAGGATTTAAACGTAAACAACAAGAGGACGATCGTCAAAATGGAAGTCAACAGCCGTCATATGCGCTTGATGAAGAAGCATGGTTAAATCCGAAGCCCACCCTATCGACAGATCAGGTTGAATTGGTCAAAAACGATGCCCATCAAGAGCGTGCCGTTTGTTCTATCATAGTCAATTATGGTGATAAAGTATATGATGAGCAAGGTCAAATCCTAGCTCAGTTTATGGTAGACACTTTAGAAAGCCTGATGGACGAATTTGACATAGAATTGTATAAAAAAATAATCACTGTAACTAAAGAACAACTAAAAGAGCAAAATACGATTAGTGGCGCCTATTATACAAGTCATCCGGATGAAGAAGTCCGTAAATTCGCAGTAGATGTTATGTCGTCACCTTATATATACGCCGATTGGGCAAAAAAGGAGATCACCCTACAAACCCAAAAAATGCCAGACGAAAACTACGTACGTGATGCCACCAATGCATTAAAAAGACTACAACTAAGAAAATCAAAACGTGTCATCCGTCAAGTGCAAACCTACTTAGACAAAGCCAATGCTGTAGAAAGGGAATCAGAAGAGTACATGCTTAATTTGAAGGTACTGCAAGTACTACTAAAAGAACGAAATGAGCTTGCTGCCGAATTGGGTACAGTGACACTATAAAGATAACTACAAAATTATAATTTACATCTCAATCAGACAATATCCCATTCACTCACTAAAAATGACCTTTTACTAAAGAAAATTTACCGTCTGACTAAAATCGATAAATTTTATTTTATACATTACAAATAAACACTATATGTGAAAATTTATCGGGTCAACCTTTAATACATTACAAATAAATACCATATAACTAATGTTAAGAAATTGTAAAATAATTGTAAGAAATTATACACAAAACATCCGTATAAATACCTATCATTGTCGTCGTAAATCTATACTTTCCAAATTTTACTTGCTTTAAGCTGTAATAAAGTAAGCATAATTGATATGTAAAATATTTAGAACCAAATATTATAAACCACATTATTTTTTAATTAAAATCCAACACATGAGAAATGTAAGTTACCAAACTTCAATTTTTAAAAATCTAGGCCGTTTAACTGCCTTTATTATTCTTTTTGTTATTTTTCAGATTCATGGAAATGCACAAATTAATGTTTCAGGCACAGCAGTAACATCACCAGCATTAGCTGCAAGCTATACATCTTTGGATGGACCAACAGGTGCAATAGCAGCTTTGAACGCTATTAGTTCTTATACATCTCCAGGGTCAATAATTTTAACGATTGATGCTGGATATAGTGAAACTGCCCCAATTAAAGGTTTTGGTCTTGGTAGTGCAACCCTTAATCCCCTTTTGAGTGCTACCAATACGATTACAATTGTAAAAGCTAGTGGTACTGTTACGATCAATGCAGGAGTTGGAACTGCAAATGGACCTGCTGCATCACCAGATGGTATATTCTACTTAAATGGTGCAGATCATGTTACTATTGATGGATTGACCTTTACTGACGGCAACACAACAAATGCGACAGTTGCAATGGAGTTTGGAATTGCTTTTTTCAAAAGGACAGCAGGTGATGGATGTAATAACAATACTATTCAAAACTGTACTTTTAACATGCAACGTATCAATAATTCTGCTGGATCAGGGCCAATGTTTGATGGGTCGTGGTCAATCGAAGTGCTTAATTCTACCGCTACCGCTGCCACCACAGCTTTGACACCAACTAACGGTGGTACTTTGGCCACTAACGGAACTAACTCTGGTAACAAATTCTATGCTAACGTCTGCAATAGTGGAAACGGTGGTATAGGACTTAATGGATTCGCTGCTTCTGCAGGTGTTGGGCCTACACCTAATGCATTAACGTTCTTGGGTGACTTAGGCAATGATGTAGGTGGAACAGTGTCTGGAACAGGAAATGCAATTACCAATTTCGGAGGAGGTGCAGCAACTTCCCCTTCAGCAGGTATTCGTGTAAACAATCAGTGGAGTATTAATATTCAACACAATACTATTGATAACAATAATGGGGCTGGAGTTAATCATGCTACCACATTGCGGGGAATTTTTGCACAAGCAGGCACAAGTGGAGCCGCAACCATTAGCAATAACACCATAACTGTTCGTTCAGGAGCAACAACTTCTGGTTTAACAGCAATAGAAAATGGGGTTGGTTCTACTGCTGCTTCAAATACCATAAATATCAATAGCAATACGATTAGATTTTCTTATACAACTGCCACTTCAGGTGTTTTTTCTGCAATTATTAATTCTGCTTCAGCTGCTTCTGTTAACATCAATACAAATAATATTCAACAATTAGCAGCTACCAACTACCCTTCTACGGGAACAATTCCAATTATTGTAGGTGGTTCTCCATCTGGCACTTTAAATGTTACTAATAATACAATCTCAAATTTTGTAATGACAGGGGCAAGTGGAACATTAAGGGCCATTACAGCTTCCACCCCTACAGGATTGTATACAGTTACAGGAAACACCATTGAAAATCTTTCTTATTCTAATGCAACTTCTACAGGAAGTATTACAGGTGTTTACAACCTAGCCTCTGCAACTCTTCAAAATGTGAACAACAACATTATTCGAAATTTTTCTACACCTACAACAGGTACGTTGAACGGTATTCAAAACAACACAGTTGGAGGTACTTTCCAATGTAAAAATAATCAGATATATAATTTTTCTACTTCCGCTGGAGGTGCTGGTGGATTTAGTGCCAATGGTATAACTTGGTCAAATGCAACAGTTGATTTAAGTAATAATATTATTTATTCCATAAATAGTACAGGCACAACAGGTGGCACGGGGGGAACGATTAATGGTATCACTCATTCAGGTGCTGCAACTGTTAATGGTAACGCAATTTATGATCTTTCATCCAATAGTACGAACGTAGTGATTAACGGTATAAATGTAGGTGCTTCTGGTACTAACATTATAAGCAATAACTTAATCGGTGACTTAAGAGCACCATTTTCAACAGGAAATGTTACAATAAATGGTATCCAAGTATCTTCTGGTACAACCAATAATATTTTTCACAATACTGTGAATATTGCATCTTCTACAACTAGCGCGACGACCGTTGGTACTAGTGCAATTTATTTTAGCAGCTCTACACCAACAAATAATTTGCGCAACAATATTTTTGTAAATACTTCTGCTCCCGGGCCAACGGGAGGTTTTACCGCTGCCATAAGATATACCACAGTGCCAACTGCTACTAATTTCCCAGCAGCAAATAATAATAATTTCTATTATGCCGGTGTTCCTGCTGTAAATAAGGTGATTTATTGTGAAGGAAGTTCTGCTACGCCGACAAATGGTCAACAAACAATTGCGAATTATAAAACTTATATAAACACCACTTTACCTGTTTCAGGTAGAGAAAGTTCTTCTGTATCCGAAATTCCTAATTTCACATCAACTACCGGCTCAAATCCAATTACTAACTTCTTAAAATATGATACGGGGATTGCTACTCAAATTGAGCAAGGTGGTGGTGTTGGTACTGGAATTACAACTGATTTTTCTGGTACAACTGTACGTTGTCCAGGAGGTGGTTGCCCAGGAAGTGGAAGTACTCCTGACATAGGTGCATGGGAGCAAAATGGTGTACCACTAGATTTAAATGGCCCTATAATAACTTACATCAATTTGAGCAATGTGGTAGCTGGTCCAACTTTTAGAAATACAACATCATTTGCTACAATTACGGATGCTAGTGGAGTTAATGTTACATCAGGTACTGCTCCAAGGATTTATTATAAAAAAACATCAGATCCAAACGTTTTCAATGACAATACATCAAGTACCGCAGGATGGAAATATTCTGAATCACCTACAGGATCATCGCCATTTGATTTCACAATTGATTATACTTTACTAAACAGTGGTCCAGTAGTTGTTACAGATGTCATTCAGTATTTCGTAGTTGCTCAGGACAATGCTGCACCAACGGTAGGTATCAACTCAGGAACTTTTGCCTCAATTCCAACTAGTGTTGCTTTAACAGGAGCAGCTTTTCCTATAGGTGGATCGATTAATAGTTACTCTATTACTCCATCTATTGGAGGCACCATATTAGTTCCAGGAACCTTTCCATCTTTGACCTTAGCAGGTGGAGCCTTTGAAGCAATCAACAATGCCACTGTGACAGGCAATATCAACATAGAAATTACTGGAGACTTGACAAGTGAGACAGGGTTACACCCTTTGAATGCTTTTTCAAGTCCTTATACTGTTAGAATTTATCCAACTGGTTCAGCAAGAATTGTATCAGGTGCACTTGCTTCTAATGGATTAATCCGTTTAAATGGAGCTGACAGAGTAACTTTAGATGGTTCGATAGGAGGAAGTGGTTCAGATCGTAGCCTAACCATTACTAATACAAGTACTACATCACCGACTGCTGTCTCTTTGGTCAGTCTTGGAGCTGGTTTAGGTGCTGTAAGTAATACCATAAAAAATTGTAATATCAATACTGGTGTAAGTGCATCAACCGGTTATGGTATTTCTGTTGGTGCAAGTACACCTGGTACTTCTGGAGCAGACAACGATAACACAACTATTCAGAACAATAACATTACAGTGGCTACAGTAAGTATTTATGCAATCGGTAACGCTTCAGTAAGCGCCGGCGGAAATGACAATCTGATTATATCAGAAAACACAATTAACACTAATACCACATTACAAACCCAAGGTATCCAAGTAGGAAACGGGTTGAACGGAAGTATCACAAGCAATATAGTAAGTGTTCAAACTTCAGGAGCTTTTCAACCTGTTGGAATTTCGATTGAAACAGGTTTCGTTTCTTCCAGTGTTGCAAAAAATCAAATTACAAATGTATTGGCCACTAATACAGGTGGCTATGGAGGACGTGGTATTACAGTGGGCACAGGATCTGCAAGTAGTAACCTTACAATAGCCAATAATGTTATTTATGGTGTCAATGGATCCAATTGGAATGCTTTTAGTAATTCATCATCTATGGGAATTGCTATTGGTATGATTGGAGGTAGTACAACCATCTCAACCACAGCGGGAGGAATCAGTTTGTATTTTAATAGTGTGAATATGTTTGGAAGTATAGGTTCTGGATCAACAACCGCTATCACAGCCGCCTTATATATTGGATCTGGTGCAAGTGCCCTAAATATTAGAAACAATATTTTGGTAAATACTCAGACAGGAACAAGTACAACTCAGAAAAACTATGCTATTTATTCCGCAGCTGCTAATACTGCTTTTACTAGTATCAATTACAATGATTATTTTGTCAGTAATTCATTCAATGCTGCATCAGCTATACCTGGATTTTTATCTTCAGACAGAGTTGATCTGGCAGCTGTCCAGGCAGGTTTTGGAAGCAATGCCAATTCAACTACAGGCAATCCTCTTTTCAATAATAATACCAATCTAACAATTGGATTAGGTTCGCCAGTGATTGCTGCAGGAGAAAATCCAAACACCACTGGAATCACTACAGATTTTTTAATGGTGTTAAGAAACACTCCTCCTACCATCGGTGCTTATGAAAATGCGATAGACGCTGGTGCTCCTTTGATTATATACACTGCTTTGGGTGGTACATGTGATAACGGTAACAGAATACTGACAGCTACCATTTCTGATCCTACCGGGGTTCATACAAGTGGAATTTTACAGCCACGCATCTATTATAGAAAAAATGCAGGAGCATGGTTTTCATCACAAGGTATGCTAACATCAGGAAACGGATTAAGTGGTACATGGGATTTCACTATTATTGCTACAGATATGGGTGGTGTGGTAAATCCAGATGTGATTTCTTATTTTGTTATTGCACAGGATCTTGCAGGAACACCAAATGTTGGGTCAAACCCTTCAGCAGGTTTAGTTGCAACCGATGTAAATAATGTAGGAACTCCACCAACTACACCAAACACCTATGTAATTCAAAATACCCTCATAGGAGGAACTTACACCGTAGGTGTTGCAGGTACGTATCCTACTTTAACAGCAGCTGTTAATGCGTACAACACATCTTGTCTAACTGGACCAATAGTTTTTCAATTGGATGATGCTTCTTATACCACTCCAAATGAAACTTTCCCCATAACAATTAATGCAAATCCTTTTGCAAGTTCAACTAATACACTTACAATAAAGCCCTCTGCAACTAGTAGTATTTTCGGATCTTCGACAAATAGCATTATTAAACTAAATGGTGCAGACTTTGTGACTTTTGATGGGAGCAGAAGTGCTACAGTAAATACTATTTGTCCACTTGTTAGGTCATCACGTGACTTGACAATAGAGAATACTAATTCTAGCACTTCTAGTTCAATAATCTGGATTGCAAGTACTTTATCTGACGGCTCTATAAGTAGTACAGTAAAAAATTGTATCATAACAGGTAATGCCCCAAGTACAACAGTTGGTGGTATTATTGTAAGCGGTTCAGTTTTGGGTACCGCGGCTGAAGTTTCAAATAATAATGTCAGCATAATAAATAATGCCTTTACTAAATCTCAAAATGGGATATTTGCAATAGGAAGAGCAGCTACTCCTGACCAGAACTGGATATTTAATCTTAATGAAATGGGTTCAACTGTGGCAGGTAATAAGTTAGGATTCAGAGGAATAGCGGTGCAAAATGCCCAGAATTTCACAGTAGCTAAAAATATTATTTCCGGAGTTATTTCGACTGCGGCATCAACATCTACGATGTCAGGAATTTTAGTTGGTGCGGTTTTAAACGACGGAAGTGTTTATCAAAATTATATAAGCGACATCAAACAAATTAATCCTACTGGTTGGGGTAGTAATGGTATTTATCTGAATGCGTCTACTACAATATCCAATGTGAATGTATATAATAATTTTATTAGCGAAATTAGTGCTGATGGATTTAATGATATTGGGCAAGGAGATAATGGTTACGGTATCATGGTGAATTCAGGTGGTGGTTATAATATTGATTTTAATACCATTGTCCTTACAGCAAATCAAGTCAAAACTACTGGATTACCAGCAGCAATAAACATAGCCAGTGGAGTTACTACTCCCGCTACTTTAAAGATAAGAAATAATATATTTGGCAATACCCAGACAATAGGAACAGAAAGATTCGCAATAATCTGTACTGCCCCTAATACAGTATTTCATACTATTGATAACAATGATTATTTTACATCCGGTCCAAATTTGGGAAGATATACAGCTACCCCGATATTGATGTCTAATCTGGCTTCTATTCAGTCAAATCTAGGTGGCAATACTAATTCATTAAATATAACTCCAAATTTTGTTTCTCTGGTATCACCTGCTGATTTAAAATTAAATATTAACAATAATTATGGTCTCAATGGTATGGCTATTCCTGTAGTAGGTATATCTAATGATTTCGACTGTAATCCTACAATGAGAGATATAAATACGCCCGATTTAGGAGCAGATGAATTCGATCCACCTTGTAGCACAATTGTTATTAATAGCGGTGATGACATCAATGTCATGGGCACACTTAGAAATTTGCTTAATTGTGTAATTGATGGTGGAACACTTACCTTTGACCCTACTGTGCCTACATCTTTTATTACTGCTCCTTTAGTTATAAACAAGAATGTAACATTACAAGGCGTTGCAGATTTAGATTTTGATTTTTTACTTCCAGGGTTGCTGGCTGGACCATATGGCCTGAGAGTTGCCGCTTCAAAAACGGTCACACTTGACGATATAGACATTATAGACAAAAACAATCCTGATATGTTAACACCATCAATTTATCCTGTTATTGATCTCCTTGGAACTCTGAAAACAGTAGGCAGTACAACGATTAGTAAACAATAAACACTTTTCATTATATTATCATAATAAATAGAATAGATATGAAAAGTATAAAAATGGTTCCAATCAATGATTATGTCTCTCTTAAAATGGAGGTGGACAGACTCAATGATATCGTCGATGACCTTACTTCTAGACTTGCAAAGGTGAATCAAGGAAGTAATGGAGCGCTAGAAAAAGGAATTATTGTCAGCTCAAAGGGATTAAGCCAATTCATCAAAGTATCGGATATTGTCTTAATTAAAGCAGATAGTAATTACTCCACCATCTACCTAAGCAACGGAGAAAGTATGTTTACATCCAAAACCCTAAAATATTGGGAAGAAAAATGTAATGCATCTTTTTTGTACAGGGTACATAAGTCATATATTGTCAACGGCCGAAAGATTAATACTTTCGAACCGAAGACAAGAAAGCTCGTACTAGATGGTGACATCACTGCATATTATACGGAACAAGGACGTCAATTATTGATGGGACTTAGACAGTAAATTTAAAATAATTAGAAATGAAGCCTTCTGTTGCGTTATGCGACAGAAGGCTTTTTTATTTATCCATTCGCTTAACCGATTTTAATTACATGATCAGAACCACTATTTGAATTTGAATGCACCATTTCCATAAATAAACCTTATCTTTGTAATCCTTCATATATATTTACTATAACCACTGATCTTTTCTCTTTGCAAAATCTTTAAAATCAAATCGATTTTAAAGATTATATTTTACACTTAAAATCTATATCTCCTATCTCGACTTCTCTAATACGTCATAGCCAAAATTTTATAATTTATTCACGCTTAATTTCATTTTTATGAGAAGTTTTTTACTATTTGTTTTATGCTCAACTGTAATGAGTTTGAATTTATCTGCACAGACTTGCAATGGAAACGATCCTGTTTTTGTCTCATCTTCTGTAGTCGGGTGGACTGCTATTGGAAGTATAGGTGATTCAGGAAATTCGACCACTACCCTATGTGGTTTCCCTTCAAATGCTAATATTGTAGGATTGGAATGGTCTGAAATTACGGCCACCACTTTTGGAGATAGTCGATGTTCGGACCTAGCATTTTATATAAATGGTGAGGTATTATTAATTCCATTTACAGACGATGCGCCTGGCGTATGTGGTCCTGGCTCAGGAGGCAGCATTTCGAATCTACAAGAAATGATGTTAGAAGTGACGGCCGATGCAGCTGGTTGCATTACCTTAGAGTCTTATGTAACTTATCCATATATGCCGGTGGGTATTGTGGTCACTTTAGGAAGTTTTAAATTCACCGCATGTTCGGAAGGAATTCCGCTACCTATCGAATTATCAAATTTATCTGCACTGAATACTGGTAAAAACAATAAGATCACATGGACAACAGTGTCTGAAGTAAACAATAATGTGCAAATGGTAGCTCGCAGCAAAGACGGCATTTCAGGTTGGGAAGTTGTGGGCGAAGTAAGTGGTACCAATACAAAAGAAACAGCCACATATGAAGTTTATGATAACCAGCCCTACAACATGTCTTTCTACAGAATTCATTCCATTGACTTCGATGGAAAAGAGCAATTCTCTAAAGTAGTTTCTCTACAAAGAGCTACAGGCACAGGTTTGATACAAGCTATTCTTCCTAATCCTACTTCTAGTTTTATAGAAATCCTATTCCAACCTGAGTTTGATGATAAGGTAGTATATAATGTCATGGATATCACTGGAAAAATATGGAAATCAGAAGTTGGTAGTGCAATAGGAAATTCAGAAAACACATACATGATGGACATGTCAGATCTAAACACAGGATTATATTTTGTTAATGTCCGCGGTGGCGGCATCAATCAAAACAAAAAGGTTTATAAACAATAATAACCCATAACATTTTCAATAGTGAAAGCCATCAGGATATATTCTGATGGCTTTTTATACATTTAGACAAGTGCTACATCTTCACCAATTTCTTTGTTTTACTTATTCTTCTGCCTTCTCCATCCGTAATCGATATAAAATACATGCCTGTAGCCAAAAAAGATATATCTACCACATTCTTTTCCTGCATAATGGAAATACTTGTCACTTTGCGACCCATCTGATCCAATATGTCGATATTGCCCGACTTTATGGCTTCTGTCACAGTTATGGTCACTTGGTCATTACTAGGATTAGGAGATATAGAGAATGGGATAATGGTTTGATCATATGTGCCTACTGCAATATCAAGCTGATCGGCTTCTATCATACATGCAAATTGCCATCCACCCCAAACAAAGTTTTCACCAGCGTCAATGCTATCTAACAAACTAGAAAACTGTATGTATAAATCCCCATTATCAGCTTGTGTCATAAATTGTGGAAGGAAGGCATAGATATCATCGTTTTGATTAATAAGTTCACCTGCTTTTAGGAAACTTCCATCAGGTTTTTCCTTGTAAAAATATACATTGTTGTCTTCTTGGAAACGAATACAATGCAGCAAATCTTCACTTCCTTTAAGATTCATGGTATTCATACGCCCAGCCTTTTTACCATCTATGACAAGGCCTTCATTATTTTTAATCAAATTTCCTTCAAAATCAAATTCTACATACCCTATATGTCCTATGGGATTTTTCTGAAAACTATGTGCTGCTAGAATCCTGATTTTATCATCAACAACATAAATACTATTCTGTGGATAAACCAATCCCCGTACATCTGATGGAGTTGACATCATATCAGTAATGTCTTTTCGCCATTTTAGGTTACCATAATCATCTACCTTCCACATCTCATGATGCCACCTAGATTTCCAAAAATATTCAGCGGTGTAGATAAAATTATTTTCGTTTTCTATAAATGGTCCAAATATACTATAATTAGGTCCAAATCCACTCGCATCAAGGTGCCTAAAAAATATAGTGTCAGGTATTATTAGTGGGTTTTGTTTCCTGAGATTACTTTTGCTTATATATGAAGGTGCACATAAGTGAGAAACTTCATTATTATCAAATGGAAAAACACTTCGATAATAAAAAATCAAATCTTGTCCTATGATATCATGCATGGGTCTAGATATATTGGACAAAATTCTTTCAGAAAATACATCGTTGTACAAGTATTCAACTTGTTCACCGTTGGTTAAAGACAATTTTCGTTTATTAATTAGCCCCGCAGGTTTTGTTGACGTTTCAATTCCTCCAACTGAAGCACTCTGAAAACATGTCAAAATTATATGATCATTGCCTTCTGCTTCCAAATGTATACAAGCAGTACCCCTTTTATCTTCATTAATGGTTTTATTGTAAGACTGCCTCCAGTTTATTTCGCCCGTTTTCATATCATAGCACTCAACTACCAACCCAAAACTAAGATTGTCATAGACGGCAATATATTTTCCATTAATTAGCTGTGGTTTAACATCCGTTTGGAGTTGGTCAACATGTCTTATAACTCCACCACCTAACAGGTTTTCCTTATATGGGTCAGAGATTCTGTGATGCCATTTAATCTCAGTACCCTCAAAATTAAAAAGAGGAGGATCATAAAACTTAACAGTCTGTGCATTTATCAAATTACTGAACAAGAGTAAAATTAAGTATAATCGTTTCATGATAAAAGATATTTTGTGGTGTATGAAATCTTAATAATTAAAGAATTGTAAAATAATAGTATAAACACTTTATCGCTCCTTCCTAAACAAGTAGTTCATCTAATCAATTCATTAAAATATAATTGGATTCTTTTTAAATTAGCTTCATTGACTTGTATCTATTTCTGCGTTAAATGTAAAGTTATTTTTATTTTTTGCAAAATATTTTATGTTAATTATTGATGAATTAATCAAAATAATAGGATTTTAGCATCTAACTTTAAAAAAGAAGAGCCGCTCAATATCCACTGAGCGACTCTTCTTATATCTAATGTTAATATTAATGCTAACTACCACACATCAAGCATCCTTCTTCCATGGTGCAAACTGCCCCTTCTGCCAAATCCATCACTTCCATCTCAGGTACTACTTCTGTGGAATTGCCCTGAATTCTTTGGTGTTGTTCATCAAGGGTAAACTTGATCGGATCTACTGCTGCCTTGCTTCTTAGGTAGTACATACCTGTTTTTAATCCTTTCTGCCATCCATAGAAATGCATAGAACTCAACTTACCAAAGTTAGGATTCTCTACAAATAAGTTCAAACTCTGAGACTGACATATGAAGGCACCTCTATCAGCTGCTTGGTCTATGATGACTTTCTGACTGATTTCATACACTGTTTTGTATAGTGCCTTTAATTCATTTGGAATCTCAGGGATATTTGCAACAGAACCATTGGCAGCCATTAGTTTTTGTTTTAACTCATCATTCCAAAGTCCCAATCTAGTAAGGTCTTTAAGTAAGTGTTTATTGACAATGATATATTCGCCTGATAATGTACGTCTTGTGTAGATATTGGATGTGTAAGGCTCGAAGCACTCATTGTTACCCAATATTTGAGAGGTAGAAGCCGTAGGCATTGGTGCCAACAACAAACTATTTCTCAATCCTTTGTTCTTGATATCTTCCTTCAATCTATTCCAGTCATATCTGCTTTGACCAGGATCAATTCCCCACATATCAAACTGAAGAATACCTTTACTAGCAGGTGATCCTGCAAAAGTGGTATATGAACCATCTCTCTGAGCCAAAGTACATGATTCTTCTAATGCCGCATTGTAAATGGTTTCGAAAATATCCGTGTTCAACTTTTTAGCTTCATCGCTATCAAATGGCATTCTCATCAAGATAAATGCATCCGCAAGTCCTTGCACACCAATACCAATAGGTCTATGTCTGAAATTCGAGTTTTGAGCTTCAGGTATAGGATAATAGTTGATATCAATGATTTTGTTAAGGTTACGCGTGATTACCTTCGTGATATCATGCAACTTCTGGAAATCAAAGGTCTTTTTATCTTCAATAACAAACTTTGATAATGAGATAGAAGCCAAGTTACATACCGCTACTTCATCAGGCGCGGTGTATTCGATGATTTCTGTACATAAGTTGCTCGATTTTATCGTTCCTAGATTTTTCTGGTTCGATTTATTATTACAAGCATCTTTATATAAGATATATGGTGTACCCGTTTCTATCTGTGACTCTAGGATGGCAAACCATAAGTCTTGCGCATTGATGGTTTTTCTTGCTCTACCTTCTGTTTCATATTTGTGGTAAAGTGCTTCGAACTCGCCACCATAACACTCATGAAGACCCGGTGCTTCATTAGGACAGAATAACGACCATTTACCATTGTCTTTTACCCTTTCCATAAATAAATCAGGTACCCACATGGCATAGAATAAATCTCTCGCTCTATTTTCTTCTTTACCATGATTTTTCTTCAAATCTAGGAAATCAAAAATATCCGCATGCCAAGGTTCCAAGTATACAGCAAAAGCGCCTTTACGTTTTCCACCACCTTGATCCACATATCTTGCTGTATCGTTAAATACTTTTAGCATAGGTATGATACCATTAGATGTTCCTCCCGTACCTTTGATATATGATCCTTTTGCCCTTACATTGTGTACAGAAATACCTATACCACCTGCAGATTGAGATATCTTAGCACATCTAGATAGTGTCTCGAAGATACCAGGGATACTGTCATCCGTCATACTTAACAAAAAGCATGAAGACAATTGTGGTTTCGGAGTTCCTGCATTAAACAAGGTAGGCGTAGCGTGGATAAACCATTTCTCTGACATGAGTGTATAGGTTTCTATAGCTGCTTCTACATCCTTACCATGAATACCAACAGCTGCCCTCATCAACATGTGCTGTGGTCTTTCTACAACTTCGCCATCCATTCTGAGTAAATAAGACTTTTCCAACGTCTTAAATCCAAAATAGTCAAAGCTATAATCTCTATCGTATATAATAGCTGAATCTAATAAATCTGCATGTTCTCTGATGACTTGGATGGTTTCTTCACCTATCAATCCTGCTGACATATTGGTTTTAGGGTCGATGTATTTAAACAAACGCTCCATAGTAACTGAAAATGACTTTTCGGTATTTTTGTGGAGATTTGATACAGCGATTCTTGCTGCCAATATCGCATAGTCAGGGTGTCTCGCCGCCATAGTAGCTGAAGTCTCCGCTGCTAAATTGTCTAGATCCGTTGTACGCACACCATCGTACAAACCTTGAACAACTTTTTTTGATATTTCTATTGGATCGACAAATTTAGAATTCAACCCGTAACAAAGTTTGTTGATCCTTGCTGTTACTTTGTCAAAACTGACGGGTTCCCTTTTGTTACTTCTTTTAATAACTTGCATAGCACTTAAATTTTTGATGAATGTTGGAAAAAAATACGGATCTCAGGATGGTGTGTAAAAATTGGTTATTAAACCATCTAAAAGTCAGCTTCCAGTGTAAAGACCTGATTATCTTTCTCAGCCAATACACCTGCCTTTTGGTAATCCCCTACTCTTTTTTCAAAGAAATTGGTCTTACCTTGTAAAGAGATCATATCCATCCATGGGAATGGATTCTCAACATTATATATTTTGTCATTGCCCAATGAAGACAATAATCTATCCGCGACATATTCTATATACTGACACATTAACTCTGCATTCATGCCTATTAAAGCAACAGGAATGGCGTCTGTGACAAATTCTTTTTCGATTTCTACGGCATCAGCAATAATAGTTCTGATGGTTTCTTTTGATAATTTATGCTCGATATGGTTATTATATAATAAACAAGCAAAATCGCAGTGCATACCTTCGTCTCTGCTGATCAATTCGTTAGAGAAGGTAAGGCCAGGCATCAAACCTCTTTTTTTCAACCAAAATATAGAACAGAAAGAACCTGAAAA
Organism: Saprospiraceae bacterium; assembly: GCA_035299145.1. Taxonomy (GTDB): domain Bacteria; phylum Bacteroidota; class Bacteroidia; order Chitinophagales; family Saprospiraceae; genus OLB9. The sequence continues at coordinate 2,512 of DATGWZ010000004.1, read as the reverse complement.
GAAAATACCTTCTACTGCTGCAAAAGCAATCAATCGCTCCGCAAAACTGCCATTTGATATCCACTTAAGTGCCCAATCTGCTTTTTTCTTGACACATGCAAGATTGTCTATGGCATTCAATAAGAAATCCTTATCTGTATTGTCCTTTATATATGTATCAATAAGTAGAGAGTAAGTTTCAGAGTGGATATTTTCCATCATGATCTGGAAACCATAGAAGAATTTTGCTTCTGTATATTGTACTTCTCTGACCATATTCTCAGCCAAATTTTCATTGACTATTCCATCACTTGCTGCAAAAAAAGCAAGTACATGTTTTATGAAGTGTTTTTCATCGTCAGTGAGCTTTGTCTCCCAGTCTGTGACATCCTGATGAAGATCAATCTCTTCAGCAGTCCAGAAACTAGCTTCACACTTTTTGTAAAAGCTCCAAATATCATCGTGTTCTATTGGGAATAGCACAAATCGTCCAGGATTCTCCTGTAATATTGGTTCAATCATTTTACTCATTTATTTGCTTGTTGATATGTTAATTAAATGGCATCTTCTTAAAAACGGACACATCTAAGAAACTTTATATGTGTCAAAATTAAATATGTTTTGTCAAAAGACAAAGAAATATTAAATAATTTAATATATATTTATAGAATATATATATAAACTATTGTAAAATATATTTTTGTAATCGGTTGGTTATTCCATTCGATGTAGAAGTTATGAGCTGCTTTTCGAATGAGAGTGCAAATTACGTAAGAATTCCTCCACAAACAAGCATCGAAAATCCAAAAGTTATCCACAAAATGTGGATAACTTTGCAACGTATTAATAATCAGTATCATATATGTAAAAATAAACCAATCATATGTGGATAACTTTTAATATATCATATTAAAGCATTGTTTTACAATAAAATACGTATAAAACAAAGAGATAAGATTATTTTCTTCTAGAGAAATAATACACCACTCCGAAGCCTAAGAGTATGGAAATCAGTATAATAAACGGAAACGCATATTTTAACGTCTTAAAAGGAAGGTAGTCCAAATTCATCCCGTAGAAGCTTGCCACCATAGAAGGCACCAAAAGTATAATTGTCACAATCGTAAGTCTGTGTATGATCACGTTTAGATTATTAGAAACGATAGATGCATAGGCTTCCATCGTACCACTCAAGATGTTCGTGTACACATTTGACATCTCCAAAGCCTGTGAATTGTCAATAATAATATCTTCAAATAAATCTGCATATCGCTCCTCATTACCAATGTGGAGTAGATCTGTACGTTTTATCTTCATTTTTACCAATTCATTAGCACTCAGTGAACTCACAAAGTAAACCAGACTTTTCTCGATACGAAGCAACTGTTGCAATTCTGAATTCCTACTAGAATGATAAAGTTCTTGTTCTATAAGATTTCGCTTAAGATTTAACTTCTTCAGACATTCCAAAAATCGAAACACATTCTGCTCAAAGATCTGAAGTACAAATAAACTCCTATCTGAAGGATCAAAGTTTTTAACCTTATTTTCATAAAACTTTTCTAATATTGGATTTTCTTTAGAACACACCGTGATGATATGGTCTGCAGTCAGAATAATACCAATCGGAACAGTGATGTAGATCGCTTCACTATCCTTACTATCATCATTCAGAATCGGGCTGTTTATTAATATAAAGGTAGAATTGTCTTCTTTTTCATATCTAGATCGTTCATCAATATCCAAGGAATCCGTAATAAAATCGAGCGGTACATCCATTGCTGTAGCCAGTCCATCCAACTCACCATGTTCAAATGGTGGGTAAACATTGATCCATACAGCATCATCCTGACCATCAAACTCTCTTAACTCACCACCTTGTTTACTGATATATGCTATCATGACACATGTATTGCATTAGTATTCTACCCTTAAATCACCTCACTAATCTCCTGCAGTGTTAATAGACTATGACACCTCCAAAAAATCAGATGGCAAATATACAAATTTTACCCCAAACCACCTAGTTAATGAATAAACTAATTTTCGAACTAAGCATCATTTAATATCTGATTATACAAGTTTATGACTAGTGATTATATATTGCCTTATATGAAACACTTTGGCTCTGCCATCAAAAAATTAAATCTTATACTAAGTACAACATCATTGTGCCAAACATTTAGCATGACCAATCCACAGTATGATCATAGTCTCGCATAATGACAATTAACCTTGTCATTGTAGCTCAAGCGCAAAATAATTGATTATCTTTTTTATCCAAAAAATAATGAAAACAAAACAAGTTAATCTGCAAGAAAAAGTGCATCTTTGATTTCTGTTAATTACGCAAAAACCTATTACCCCAGCGGGGTATTTGATATTATAACCATTGACCCGTCCTAAAAAAACTGCACACATTTTTATAAAATATGAATGTCAAAATTGATCAAATTGGGTGTGAAAAAATTATTAAAACAGGCAAGATCTATGATAAACGTCTAGTAAAGCAAATTGTAAAAGAAATAGAATC
>DATGWZ010000003.1:0-135457 GCA_035299145.1 Saprospiraceae bacterium | reverse complement strand
AAGAAATTTGTATTGAAATAATACCGTTATTTGTAGTAACTAAATCAAAGATATTATGGGTACATCACTATTTGAATTTGTAGGTAGAGTAGGTAATATGGTATATTACAAACTTGATAGCAAACCAGTAAAACGTAGGATCGGAAAGGTTGATCTGGAAAAGATGCGGACAGCTCCTCAATACGAAGAAACGCGTAAAAATCAGTATGAATTAGGTGTTGCAGCTAGCGGAGGAAAACTATTCAGAGAGGGTTTGTTACAATTTACCAAAGGATTAACGATTCACTCCTATGCATCGGAAGTTGTGTCCATCTTGCTAAATACTTTGCGAAGTGATACGACGCAACGAAAAGGGCAAAAACAAATAACCAATGGGTTGAAAAATGCTGCTTCACAGTTGGCTTTCAACAAGTTAAACATATTTAGCAGACGAGAAACATCGTTTTATAAAAATACACTTCTTAGAAAAACAAACGATGGAAAGTCGTGGAGACTAAATCGTAATATACTCTTCGGGAAAGGAGTGAACGGAGACCAAATGAGCGTAAAAATAGGTTATTATCACGTTGATTTTGAAGGAAGTATTGCCAATTACAAAGAAGTATTATCTATGGCTTGTCATCGAAATGAAAAGATAGAATTTAGTGATTTCAAACTTCCAAAGTCTAATAAAAACAATACTACTCCGTGGACATTTATAATTGTGCAAGTGTGGCGAGAAGGTAGTTTTCAAGACATCACAGGTATGACGTATATGTCTATTGTGGACGTAGTGGACAATGATGCTTTAAACGATGCTCTTGACGAAAATAATGAGCCATTAGTGCATAAATGTGGGCGTGAAATGGAAGAAGGGTATGGATTGCACGAGTTACAAACTTGCGCAAGACAAGGTATCGAAGTTGCAAACTTCAACAATCAGAATTTGATTCATGGACATAGCCGCTATAAAGAAGATTTGGTGAAATTTGGTGGACAAAATGATTGGGGTGAGGTGATAAAAAAGTTGTGAAACAGACATAATTTGTAAAGATGTTATAACAAATCAAATATGTAATAATTTTTGTTCAATTTGAACCGCATTTTAAATGCAAAAAATAGAGTATCGAAGTTGCAAACTTCGACAATCGGAATCCTTGAATTGTTAAATCAACTCTATTCAAGTCTTTCCCAATTATTCCATACTGACCTTAATAATCACCTTACTATGCTCTGTAATCTTCACATCGTCAGAAATGCGATATCCGGGTATAGATATGATTTTACCATCTGAAATGAGGACAACCACATTTGACTTTTCATATTGAGAAAGTTTATTATTAATTAAAAAGTCTTTGACTTTTTGGTTTTTACCTTTCAGGCCTAGTGGTGCAAAAGTATCTCCTGCTTGCCATTTTCTGATGGTGAAGGGTAGGGTTAAGTCATCAATACAGATGTACTGAATATTGTTATTATTATCAAATGTGTGGTTTGGAGATTCGACGGTTTCTAGTTTTATTTTTTTGTGGGCTATCGTAACTTCTGTATTTAGATCGAGTTGGAAGATGGGAGTATATTCATTTTTTAACTGAATAGGGCGAATATGGAGTTTGTTTCTATCTAGAAGTGTTTCGTGTGATTTTGTCAAGAAGAAACGGCTATTTTGATCGTGTGTTGATAAAATGTCCATACATTGATCGTAATTATATCCATATTCTTGGATGATTTTGAATAGGAAAGCATTTGCGTTTTGGAGCTTTTTGATTTCTTTGAGATCAATGATGGTTTCATCTCTTTGGGTGGTTACCATGTTGTTTTTTATAATGTCAGTGAGTTCGTTTAGTAAGTCACAGGACGATTTTATATTTGCTATAGTTTGTGGGATACCTTGTTTAGCGCGTGGGTCCAAGTCATACAATGCCGGTACGACATGGTGTCTGATGCTGTTTCGTAGGTATTTGTCTGAAGCATTTGAACTATCTTCTCTGTACTGAATTTTTTGATCAATGACAAAGTCAGAAATCTCGTCTCTTGTTGCAAATAATAGCGGTCTTATGATGTTTTGTCGTTTGGATGGAATGCTTGAAAGTCCATTTAATCCAGAACCGCGTAAAAGATTCATTAGAAAAGTTTCCACTACGTCATCCTGATGGTGTGCAGTGGCTACGTTTTGGTAATTGTATTCTAACATTACGTTATCAAAATAGTCGTATCTGAATTTACGAGCCTTTTCGTGCATGTTTTGACCTTCAAAGCTTATAGGATCTATAGAAGCTACAAAAAAGGGAATGTGGTGGGTCTCGCAGTAGTCTTTAATAAATTTTTCGTCTTCTTGGGATTCATTACCACGAAGATTATGGTTGATGTGTGCAATGCCTATTTGGATATTTGCCGCTCTAAATAAGTGAACCATCGCCATGGAATCCATACCACCCGAGACGGCCAAAAGGATTTTATCTGATGGTAAAAATAATTTTTCGTGGTTTATATATGATAAAAACTTATCAAGCATTACCTTTGTGTTTTAAAAGCGCAAATTACTCATTTATCATAAAGATGTGAAATGAACATTATAAATATTGATCTTTTTGTTATTGTGTTTTTAAGTTCTTCCCTTATTTATAAGTGACAATGCGCATTTTATAGGTAGTTGTCCATTTTATTTGTTTATCATTTCAATCAATTAATTCATCAGAAATATGAAAATCCAAAGTCTAATCTTCCTAACATTCGTTTTGTTTTCTTGCAAACAAAATACAAGTAGCACTGGTGGTTCGGTTAGTGAAAGTAGTTCAAAGGAAACATACCTTTTATTAAATCAAGGAGATGTGGCTGATGCTGAGATTCAGTCGATGCGTGCTGAAGCGATAAAAGTGCTAGAGCATAGGCAGAAGGAGTCAGGTAACAAGGTGATAACAATTCTTGAGAAAGATATTTTTGTTTTTGATGCTGTGGTTATGGGGTCGGATATGAAAATGGGGGATTCCATAGCAGGAGAATGGTTGGATTATAAGGACGATCTCACCTATGAGTATGGTAAATTTAATCAAGTGAATGGTGGAGGAAGGTATTTTTACAATTTTGATGAGAGTACATTGTTAATGATAGATAATAATGCTGCGATGAAACCACAGGAGTTTGAGACAAAACATGCGAATGATGTGATGATCTTAATAGGTAAGCCATTATATAGAGATAATAATATACAAACAAAGCTTAATATAGCAGCGAGTAAGCCAAGTAAAAGTGCACAAGCGGCTCCAACTAATTGATCCAAAAAGTTTAGGCTTATTGTGGATTTTCCATTGTTTTATGTGGGTTGTTTATTTCGTACCTAAAGGCACGATGGTTAAGGGATTTTGATTTTTTCTACCGATATTATGTCCCTAACGGGACAATGGTTCTGATGAATTACAATGTCTTTTTCGAGATAGTTTTGTGAAGGTTTACTATTAATTTCAAATTAGGCACTATAAACCTAGCTCTGTTTTTATCCAATTATAATAAGGTTCATTGGCTTCTACTGGCCAATGTAGGATGGCAGGGACTTCATATGGATGAAGTGAAGCAATTCATTGTGTCAGACTTTCTGTTTTTTCGGGAAGTGTTTTCATGATGGCAATGTATTCATTCTCTGCTGTCAATTGGCCTAACCACATGTACGTACTATCTGATGTGACTACATTACCGCATGCTATCAGCTTTTCTGCTAATAGTGTTTTTATGACTTCAGCTGCTACTTCTTTTGATGGAAACGGCGTATAAAATATGGTGATTTTCATTACATCGCTAAGATTTCTGCCATTCTTACTAGGTCTTTGTTTAGATTTTTAGTTTTAGAAATGGCATCGTTAAATGGCGTGAAAGTGATTTTATCATTGATGATACCTAATGCTACACCACCTTCACCACGGAGTAAGGTTTGTACAGCGGAGTGTCCCATTCTACTAGCAAGTACACGATCCATAGCGGTAGGAGATCCTCCTCTTTGTAAGTGTCCTATGATAGTGACTTTGACATCATATTCCGGATTTTCAGCTTTGATTTGTTTGGCAATTGCATTTGCATCACCATTTTGATTGCCTTCAGCTACTATTACCAAATTGAACAACTTTTGTCTTTTGGCAGATTTGCGCAGAATGTCCGATAGCTCATCTATAGAAGTATCCGTTTCTGGAAGGAAGATAGCACCTGCACCACTTCCTATTCCTGTATGTAGTGCAATAAAACCTGCATGACGGCCCATTACCTCCACAAAAAATAACCTATTGTGTGAATCTGCAGTATCTCTGATTTTGTCTACTGCTTCTATAGCTGTATTGATGGCAGTATCAAAACCTATGGTATAGTCTGTGCCATAAATATCATTATCTATGGTACCAGGCAAGCCTACAAATGGTATGTTATATTCTTTACTGAATACTTCTGCACCTGTATAAGTTCCATCTCCACCTATGACTACTACGCCATCTATATCATGGGCAATGAGTGATTCATATGCTTGTTTTCTACCTTCTGGAGTTCTGAAGGCTTCACTTCTTGCTGTTTTTAAGACAGTACCACCTCTTTGAATGATATTGGCCACATCGCCTACTTCTAGTCTTTTGATATCGCCATTGACCATACCATCGTATCCTCTATAAATTCCATACACATGAAGATCATGGTACACTGCTGTCCTTACTACTGCTCTCACAGCTGCATTCATACCTGGAGCGTCTCCACCTGATGTCAATACTGCGATTCTTTTGATACTACTCATTTATGCTGTTTTTTAAATGAAAATCAATTAACTTATATATTGGTTGTTGGATTATTTCATCTGCCTTTAGATCATACTCTGCTAAGACTTCTTCTAAATATGTACGATGATAGTGGGCAATAGATCCAACAAATTTTATTTTATGTGTTTTATGTTCTGGGTACGAAAGAATACGCAACTCAACAAATTCCCTAAACAGTTTTTTGATTAAATCGGTTTTCCATGGTCCATCAATTAATACTAAAAACTGCGCAAATGACGCTACATATCTATTTCCACCGGATGATCTGTACACTTTTTCAATTAAGACTTCTTTGGTGACTGTAAAGTTTTGAACGAAAATGGCTTTTTCTTTTTCAGGCATGGTTTCATAAAAATATGCCTTCAATATTTCTTTGCCAAAATTGGTGCCACCACCTTCATCACTAAAAATATATCCTAATGTCGGAATAGAAGTGGTCACAGATTGTCCATTGTAAACACAAGAATTAGACCCTGTACCCAAAATACATACAATGCCTTCTTCCTCACCACAACAAGCCCTTGCCGCTGCAATCATGTCTTCTGCTACTATTAATTTTCCAGAAAATCCATAAGCGTTTAGCCAATTTGTGACCCTAGCTGTACTAACAGGGTCAATAATGCCTGCGCCATAAAAGTATATGGACGTTGCTTTACCTATTTCTGATAATAGTTCTGGATGTGAATGCAAGTCTAGGAGTTCTATCTGCGTGGCGGGATTGATACCGTTTGTTTTATAGAATACATTGGATTCAGGACCGTTTACGACAACCCAATCTGCTTTGGTAGACCCACTTTCCACTACAATAAACATATGTATAATTGGTGTTAAAAATACACTAAGTGTTTTAGGTCAAAAAAAATAATAGACCCAAAACTGATTCAGCCGCAAATATAATTGAAATTCATATATTTTTATCATCAAATAAGGATAGATAGTTTGATTCTTATACCAAAAAATACTTTTTCAGTTACCTTTGCGTTTTTATTTGAAATATTTTAAACCTAACCAATCATGAATATCAAACATGTTACCGTCATAGGTGCAGGCACCATGGGCAATGGTATAGCTCAAGTTTTTGCGTCTAATGATTTTAATGTTACACTTTGCGATGTTTCTGAATCAGCGTTGACAAAAGCGATAGAAACAATTTCTGCTAATCTTGGTAGAATGGCCAAAAAAGAGCTTATCACAGAAGCCAAAATTCAAGAAACATTATCAAATATTGTTATTAAAACGTCACTCCAAGATAGTGTTGCTAATGCAGATTTGATTGTAGAAGCTGCTACTGAAAATATTGACTTGAAGTTGAATATTTTCCGTCAAATGGATCAGTTTGCACCTGCACATTGTATATTGTCTACCAATACTTCTTCTATTTCAATCACAAAAATAGCTAGTGTAACCAAAAGACCAGAAGCGGTAATCGGTATGCACTTTATGAATCCTGTACCCGTCATGAAATTGGTGGAAGTCATCAGAGGGTATGCTACTTCAGACGAAGTCTGTTCAACGGTAATGGCTATGTCAGAAACACTGTCAAAAGTACCTGTGGAAGTCAATGATTATCCTGGTTTTGTTGCCAATAGGATCTTGATGCCGATGATCAATGAAGCGATTTATACCTTATATGAAGGTGTGGCTGGTGTATACGAAATTGACACAGTGATGAAATTGGGCATGGCGCATCCTATGGGGCCACTCGCATTGGCGGATTTTATAGGTCTAGATGTGTGTCATTCTATCTTGAATATTATGTATCAGGGATTTGGAAATACGAAGTACGCACCATGTCCTTTATTAACTAATATGGTGACGGCTGGCAAACTAGGCCGCAAATCTGGTGAGGGTTTTTATACTTATGCAGAAGGGTCAAAAGATCTTATTGTGGCACCCAAATTTACAAAATAATATGAATTTTATCAACAAGGAGCTCCCATTTCAACATTTAAAAGTATTGGATTTGTCATCGGTTCTAGCAGGTCCTTTGACTGGATCATTTTTTGCAGAATTGGGAGCTACTGTTGTGAAAGTAGAAAATAAAACAACTGGTGGAGATGCTACAAGACAATGGAAGTTGCCATCTGAAGATCCTGAAAATCCATACTCTGCCTATTATCATGCTGCAAATTTTGGTAAAGAAGTTATTTTCATTGATTTAAATTCAGAAGAAGAGCGAAAAAAACTGGAAGAAATAATGGCTCAAAGTGATGTTGTCATTTCTAACTTTCAGAAAAAAGTTGCTGCAAAATTTGATCTGCTTCCTGATGATATTGGGAAGAGACATCCACAAATGATTGTGGCACAATTGAGTGCATATGAATTTGATGATCCAAGACCTGGTTACGATCTTGTTATGCAAGGCGAAACAGGATGGATATCTATGACAGGGACAGATAAAGATCATTTTGCAAAATTGCCTGTGGCTATGATAGATATTATTGCATCACATCAGATGAAAGAAGCCATTTTGATAGGATTGTTAAAAAAAGCGGGTACAGGAAAGGGTACTGTGGTCCATGTTTCTTTATACAAAAGCGCCTTGTCTGCCCTTGCAAATCAAGCTACAAATTACTTGATAGCAGGTCATGTACCTGTCCCATGTGGGACTTTGCATCCAAATATTGCGCCTTATGGTGATGTTTTTACGGATGTAGATGGTATTAAATTCCTATTAGCGGTAGGTAGTGATGCACAATTCAAAAAACTATGGTTTACCCTGAATTTGTCTGAAGAAGAATACCATACCTTTGAATTGAATTCGGGGAGGTTAAAAAACAGAAATCTCCTCTGTACAGCACTGCAACAGTCATTCGGAACACAGCATATATCTGAACTTAAAGATATATTTAATGTTTATAATATTCCCTTTTGTGAGATAAGGTCGCTAGATATCGTTTTTTCTCAAGAAGATTCTAAATCAATGTTGAACCAAGAAAAAGTAGGTGACGAATTAGTTACATCTGTAAGTAGCATAGCGTTTACTATTTGATTTGTATATATTTGATATTGAATAAGATAGGTTTTTTGTGGTAATGAAACTAAAGATGTATTATTTTCGTTTGAAAATTTGAAGTGGTGGTCTTATTAGACAGATATTGAAGGAATGTGATGTTATGTTTTTAATTTAAAACATCATTTTTTTAGTCTAAGTTATAGATCTCGGTACCACACAATCTCATTTACAATCAAGCCACATATAGTCTTGATTAATCAAAATAAAGCACATGTTGTTTCTTTTTGATTAGTCATATTAAAGGAAATGTTTACTGAATTTTAAAGATGTTTATATAACCACAAAAGATAAAAAGAAAGTCATCTATATGTTTTGTCGGGATGATTTAGAGCATCACAGAAGTTTTGTAAATTTACTTCATCTAATGGGAGAATAATATGTGGTCATTAAAATATTTTACGTCTTTTACAATGGTTATAAAGATGCCAAACGAAGATTAATCAGTACGCTTAACGGGTGATTAAAAATTTGTTGTACGGTTTTTGCGGTATATATATAGTTAGATTGGTGGAAAACCTGTATTAGTGATACAAGTTTATAAGTCAATATTTTATAGATTAATGTTTTATTTAATATAATAAAATCATAGAGATTTGAAAACACAAAACTTAACACGAATCCTGATTTTGGGAATATTTTTTATCGGTTTGTTAAAAATAAATGCCCAAGATCTTCATTACAGTCAGTTTTACAATTCTCCACAGAATATTAATCCTGCTTTGACTGGTGTATTCAAGGGTGATCACCGATTCACATTATCGATGCGAGATCAATGGCGATTTGTCCCCGTACCTTGGTTTACGTTGAGTGGGTCATATGATCGTCAATACTATTTTGCCAATAGCGATAAACACTTTTTAGGTCTTGGTGCATTTTTTAACCACGATAGACAAGGTGATTCCAAACTTAATTTATCTTCTCTTAATATTAGTGGTTCTTACCATCGTATACTAACCCCAAATCATATCGTCAGTGGTGGATTGGTGTTAGGGTTTGCATCCAGAGGATTTAATAGTACAACCTTAACATGGGATAAGCAGTGGGACGGAGAAGCGTTTAATGGTACATTGGGGTCAGGAGAATCATTCGGCGACCTTGAGCGAATCAATTTTCTAGAGTCGGGCGTTGGTTTTAATTATAGGTATCAGAAAGATAGTAGGACCCATGTAGATGCAGGTATCTCAGCATTACACCTTATAAAACCTAAACAGTCTTTTTATGGAGCAGATTCTGTTAAATTGCCGCAACGAATCACTTTTTCTGCTGTGGGAAATATCAAGATTCTAAATGCTTTTGACATACAATTACATGCTCTCCATCAAGTGCAGGGCGAATATGATGAAACTATTTTTGGTGGTTTAGGTAAAATTTATCTTAGTCAAAAACGTGGTAAAGAAGTTCAAGTTCATGTAGGAATGGGCTATCGTACTGCAAAATCATTTATACCCACGATGGCTGTCCAATACAACAATGTTTATGCAAGTTTAAGTTATGATGTCGATACCAACGAATTTAATGATATCCTAAGTTCTAATAAAGGTGGTCCTGAGATACACGTAAGGTATTTCATAGTAAATGTAAAAGATTTGAAGGAAGTAAAGGTTTGTCCAATTTATTAAAACCGAAAATATATGATCAACAATAACATATCAACAATATTATATTCGACCATTATTTGCTTCTTTTGTTTGGGTAATATCCATGCCCAATCCCCTACAAAAAAGCAATATTTGGAACGAGCAGAGCGGGATTACGCAGATAAGAACTTCTATGGAGCACTTATCAATTACAATATCGTTCTGGAATTCGATGAAAAAGATCCAGTTATCATATTTAAAGCCGCTGAATCAGCTCGTCAATTTAACTCTTATGCCAGAGCTGCTGAAAAATATAGCTACTTGGTAGATACTTTAAATGATGATAAACAGCCACTTTCCGTTTTTTGGTTGGCTAGTATGAATCAAAGAATAGGTAAGTATGATGAAGCAAAGAAGTATTATGATATGTACCTATCTGAATATGGTGGTACAGATAGTTTATACACAGAATTGGCAAAAAAAGAGTTGGTTTCTGTCGACTATGCCAAAGGTGTCGTAACCAATCCAAAAAAGAATGTAACCTTTGATAAACTCGGAGAAGATGTCAATAGTACTTCATCTGATGTATCGGCCATCATACACAACAAAAAACTTTATTTTTCTTCCATGAAGTACTATGAAGAAAAAGTAGTTAAAAAAGCACCCAAAAGAGAAATTTCTAAACTATTGCAAAAAGATGGTGAAGAGCCTGCAGAATTGATACCTGGATATATTAATGAAACGGATTCCTTAGTTTCAAATATTGCTTTCAGTACAGATGGAAAAACAGTTTATTACACCGTTTGTCAATACATCAATGGTAGTGATATACATTGTGAAATTTATAAAAGTAATGTAGACTCATTGGGTAATCTGAGCAACGAAATGAAATTGCCAGATCCTATCAATTTAACTGGTACTACATCTACGCATCCACATTTGGCAATTGATAAAGTGACGGGCAAAGAATTTCTATTTTTTGTGTCCAATCGAGAAGGTGGAATGGGAGGACTAGATATCTGGTATAGTTTGATAGATCCAAAATTTGGTTACTCACAACCGATAAATATTAAAGAGATCAATACATCAAATGACGAAGTCACACCATTTTACCACAAGGATAATGACTTTTTATACTTCAGTTCTGATGGGAGACCTGGTTTAGGAGGATTGGATATTTACAAATCAGCCAAAATTAATGATGCTTTTGGCGGTGTCGTAGGATTAGGTGCTCCTTTCAATAGTAGTTATAATGACATTTATTATTTTGAAGACATTGCGGATTCTACAGCTTATCTTTCGTCTAATCGTGAAGGTGCTTTGTTTTTGGATAGTTATTTCGAGTCTTGTTGTTATGATATTTTCAAATTGAACATCATCAAGATTGAGCTAGATCTGAATGCACTTACCTTTGATAAATTGACGGGTAGAATGCTTAAAAAAGCTACGGTTATATTGATAGATCAAGATACAGGAAAAGAGATTGCAAGATTTAGAAATGATGATGGTAATGACCATAAATTTCCATTGGTAGAGGATAGAAATTATCTGATCATTGCCGAAAGGGAAAATTATTATCCTGACACCATTAAGTTTTCGACTATTGGTGTGGATAAAAATGAGACTATTATCAAAAAAATGTATCTCAGCACAGATATGATGCTGCTAGATGTATTTACATATACAAAGGTTGGGAAGTTCCCATTGGAAGGTACAACAGTGACATTGATAGACATGTCAGACATGGCTGTTAAAGATATTGTTGAGATCAATCCATTAGGTAATGAATACAACTTCATGTTGGATAGAGGTAAAATATACAAAATTGTTGCCACTAAAGATGGTTATACAGAAGCTATAGATACAGTAGATACAAGACCTTACGACAAGTCAGGACTTATCAGACGTGACTTATATCTGGATAAATTTGTGCTTCAAGATTTACTCCCTATTAGCTTGTATTTTGATAATGACTTGCCTGATATTTCTAGTAGGAAAACAGTCACTAAATCAAAATATGGGGATTTGGTCAATAGGTATGTGAGCAGAAAAGAAGTTTACAAAGACAAGTTTACAAAACCACTTCCACTTGCGGATCGAGCACTGGCGAAGGATGATTATGAAGTGTTTTTTGAAGGAGATGTCAAAGGTGGATATGATCAATTTAAACTCTTTATGAAATCACTTCTTCAGGAACTCGAAGCAGGGAACAAAGTGGAGCTTATATTGAAGGGATATGCATCTCCAAGGGCTGACTCTAAATACAACCTAGCATTAGGTCAACGAAGGGTAAATTCTGTCAAAAATGATATGATATTTTATGATAATGAAGAATTAAAACCTTACTTCTTATCAGGTCAATTAGTCTTGACGGATATATCATTTGGTAAAGAACTGGCGCCAGCTGATGTAGAAAGTAGCCTTGAAGATGAGCGTAACTCTATTTACAATATAAAGGCCGCCAAAGAAAGAAGGGTAGAAATATTAAGAGCATCACGAAATTAAAAAAACAAATGAAATCTCTCAAAAAGGCAATTAAAGTATGTCGTACAGACATGGAGATTGTTTCTTTGAGAAGATTCTATTTGACCATTAAAAAATAAATAAAATTAATCCGATGAATATCTTTGTAATGGGAAATATATCTAAAAAAATATTTACAGCTATTTGCAGGTTAAGCATCATAGTTATCATCTTCATGTCTTTGCCTAATATAGGTAAAACTACCCACATTGTAGGTGGTAATATAACTTACAAAAGTATAGGAAATGTACCTGGAGGTAAAGGGTTTACAGTCCGATTGACCTTAAGACGTGACTGTTTTTTAGGATCTCCTGAGGCTGAATTTGATAATCCTGCATATGTTGGTATTTTTAGTGCTAAGGATGGTACATGGATTAGGTCATTTACAATGCCATTTATGTCGTCTGACACGCTCAATGAGTTTATCAGGAGTGATTGTGGATTTGAGGGTACACAAGTCTGTGTGCATGAAACTACCTACACTGGGGCAATAACTTTACCACAAATAGAAGGAGGGTACATTCTTGCTTACCAGAGATGTTGTCGTAATATTTCCTTAAATAATATCATTGATCCTGTATCAACAGGAAGTACTTATTGGGTAGCTATTACGGAAACAGCCTATAATTTTAACAACAATTCGCCTACTTTTAAACAATGGCCTGATGTGTATATTTGTAATAATAAACCATTGGATTTTGACCATAGCGCCACAGATATTGATGGTGATTCATTGGTTTACAAGTTATGTGTACCTTCGTCAGGTGCTACATTAATAAATCCCCAACCTACTCAACCAAGCCCTCCACCATTTGCTGGTATCATATGGGCACCACCATATTCTATCAATGATTTACTTGGCGGTGTACCACTGAAAATTAATGCTCAGACAGGAGTAATTACGGGTACTCCCAATTTGGTAGGACAATTTCTAGTAGGTGTTTGTGTAGATGAATATCGAAAAGGCATTTTACTTAGTTCTGTAAGAAGGGATTTTCAATATAATGTGAGACTTTGTAGTCAGCCACCATTAGCGCAGTTTTCTACTTCTGAGTCTAATTGTGATGGTCTACGTGTAGAGTTTTATAATGAGAGTTTGAGTGCTAGTAACTTTAGGTGGAATTTTAATTATCCGAGCACGGATCCTGCATTCCAATCTACAGAGACAAACCCAATATTCAATTTTCCATCTTCGGGCGTTTATAATGTCAGACTTCTTGCTACTAGGGGATCAGATGGATGTTTTGATACCATAGTAAAGACCGTATCGGTTTTTGAAAATAAAATAATACCTAATTTTAATTTTAGTTTATCAGGATGTAATGACACCAATGACAGTCTTAAAATTCAATTAAACGATACTTCCATTTATGATGAACCTGGTTATACATTATCAGAATGGTCATGGAGTGTTTTGCAGAATGGGGCCACTACCTTATATTCAGGCAACAACCCAATCATTGATTTAGCAGGAAGTGGAGATGCAGAAGTAACCTTGGTGGTAACAGCAAGTAATGGATGTCGGGCTACCATAGTCAAGACCATAAATATAGCAAGTTTAGCCCCAAAAGTAGATTTTGATTTTTCACTTTCAGACTGTCCGTCAGAAGGAATTGCACAATTGGTTTTTAATAATTTATCAGCACCACTCAATCCTTTTGCCACCATAGAATCTATTTCTTGGGCGATAGGAAATCAAACATTCACAGATGATCCACTTAGTATCACGCTTCCTACGAGTACAACAAATCTATCAGTGACACTAACCGTTAACTTTGTAGGTGGATGTACAAAATCGCTTACCAAATCTTTCTCATTGCAAGATTTATTACCTAAAGCTGATTTCTCATTCCAACCAATAGAGTGTCCTGATGAAAACAGTGTCCAACTAGAATTAACCTATGTTGATACGCTTTCCAATGGCATCTCTACGACGGATATTTCTTGGATAGTAGGTATATCTAGTAATCAGTTGCCATACACAGGCACCGATATTACTATTGTTATACCAAAAGATAGTATTCTTTTTGTGAATATGATTGTCAATTATGAAAATGGATGTAGTGATACTGTCCAAAGATCATTTTTGCCTGGACCATTCGCTTCTATAAAATTTGTTGCAGATCCTATCATACTTTGTCCTAATCAATCAAAAACATTTGTGACCAATCCTAATCCTGCTTGGACTTATACTTGGTCACCCACAGATGGATTAGACCTTACAGACCCATCCAATCCAATAGTTACCATAGATTCAAATATTACTTATCAAGTGACTGTTTCTGATGGATTGTGTACAGTTGTTTCGTCTGTAGATGTATTTGCATTGGAAGATGGTATCACCTTGCAGATAGAAGGAGACACCACAAGCTGTGATGGTAGTGTCTTACTAACTGTTTCAGGTGGCGTAGGCGTAGGAGAGTACATCTGGAGTACTGATTTTAATCTAACAGTTGTTATTGCTACAGGGGACACTTTAAAGACACAATTTACTGGAAAGGAAGAAACATATTATGCGCAGTTTGTAGGCGAACAATGTTCTACTTTTCCTGCTCAGATTACAGTTAGCAATGAAACACCCAGCATAGAAACCGTATCACCATTTACAGTATGTAGAGAAGATACCACTAAATTATTGACCGTAAATCTAGATCCATCACATAATAACCAATTTATTTGGGATGCTGACAGTCATATCGTTTCAGGTGGAAATACATCTAGTCCTACCATAGGCATTGGACCTGATGAAAATGGACCGTTTGTGTTTTACTTTACAGTTATAAATCAGTTTGGATGTAGTTTAAGAGATTCGATTGAGGTTATCATTTCAGAGAATCCTGTGGTTGATTTCAGTTATAAATTATCAGAATGTGGTAAAAATGAGTTTTGTTTTGAAATATCAGGTACATACACAGGGTTTTTACAATGGAACTTTGGCGACCCCAACACTACAAATGACGTTTCTTTACAACCTAAACCATGCTATACCTATCCTGACACAGGAACTTATAATGTGACATTGGTCAATCTCGTAAATGTGTGTCCGTTTAAAATAGAAAGTCAAGATGTCATTGTCAATCCTTTGATTGCGATCAATGCCATTGATGACCAAGTAAGGTGTCTAGGCGATACTGTAATATTTGTAGCGGATGCCAATATTGACGATGTGACTTTTTCATGGACAGATATGAATGGAAATTTAGTCACTAGTGGTGATACCCTTGAAATTGTCTTGGATAATGATGCAGAATACATCGTGACTGCAGAAGATATTTATGGATGTAAAGATACTGATACTGTAAGGGCGGAAGTATTTAAATTTGATTTTACGGTTGATTTGGATGGAAGAGACAGTCTTTGTATCAATCAAGAATACGAAATAAGTATCATCATAGATAATCCGTCGCTGTACACGTATGAATGGTCGCCTGCAGAGTGTATTGTTTCGGGTGGAGATACACCTAATCCAATCATCAAAGCAGTGGAAGGAAAGGTACTCACGGTGATCCTTACCAATAAGGA
Source organism: Saprospiraceae bacterium (assembly GCA_035299145.1). Taxonomy (GTDB): domain Bacteria; phylum Bacteroidota; class Bacteroidia; order Chitinophagales; family Saprospiraceae; genus OLB9. The sequence goes on along the minus strand of DATGWZ010000003.1, from coordinate 120,056 downwards.
AACGGGATGTGCAAGTAATGCGAATATTACTCCAAAAATAACACAACCATTTGATTTTCAGGTTTCTGGACCAAGTCAGTTTTGTTTGTCACAAAATTCAGGAGTAACGCTAGATATAGATAATCCAGATGCATATAATTATCTGTGGTCGCCAGCAGAGTGTTTCACATCAAGTGTTACTATCCAAAACCCAACTGTATTGCTTACTGCTGATAAGTTATTATTTGTAGAGGTGACAGATAAGCTTTCAGGATGTAAACAAAGTTCCGAATTTTTAGCTGAGGTAGGTGAGCAAGTATCTGTGGAAGTAAATGCAGATCCAGATTTTACCATTTTTGAAGGTGAGAGTATAGAAATTTTTGTCTCTAATCCTATAACCAATGCAATCTATGAATGGAGCAATGGTGATGATGGACTTAGTATTATAGTGAGTCCTACAGAAACGACATCATATACTGTAACTGTCACGGATGAAAATGGATGTACAGCCACAGATGTCGTAACAGTGACCGTCAGAAAAGCGCAATGTGATGAGACGGATGTATATCTGCCTAATGCGTTTTCACCGAATAGTGATGGGGTCAATGATATCTTGTATGTGAGAAGTAATTTCATAGATGATATGGAGCTTATTATATACAATCGTTGGGGACAAGAAGTCTTCAGATCAAAAGACCAAACAGTAGGGTGGGATGGAACCTTTAATGGTGAGCCGTTACCTCCTGATGCATATGCTTATTATTTAAGGGCATTGTGTATAAATGCATTAGAATATAGGAAGCAAGGCAATGTTAACTTGCTCAGATAATAAAATAAAATTTGATTAAATAAAAAAAGCCTTAATTGACATTGGTGTCAGTTAAGGCTTTTTTTATGGATGGAATTACCGAATTCTGATTTAATCTTAGCAAGTAGATTATACCATTTGTTTTTACTTTAATGTGCTACAATGATTTTGCCATTCCAAGATGTAAACTCTCCTTGCATTTTATAGAGATATAGACCTGATGACCAGTTGGCACAATCTATATGCAAAGTCGTATCTGTAATAGGACCTGCATATACTTGCAGACCATTTGCATTGTAGATTTCTACTTTGTGAAGTTTATCTCTGCTATTACTATTAAGATCAATTTTTATGACATCTGCTGATGGATTTGTGATGGTAAAAGGTGTAGTTTTATAGATGTCATCCACGCTTGTGGAATTTTTGTCATAAATGAAAATATTGTCTATGTCACCTTCAGAACCATCAATGTATAATGAAATATCAATCAATCCTAGCTGTGCATTTGTCAGAGGTATTTTGAATGTTTTAAAACTATTGTCAGTATCTGTAATGACAGGTGACGGCAGTCGTTGATTATTTTCAAAAACCATTATGCCATGGAGGAAATCTTCTTTTGGTTGAGGAGATAATGTACGCATTCTAGCGTCAAAACTTAAGTACGGCTCTACCATATTCTCGATATCTATACAGACTTTAGTATTATTAAAATTAAGGTCTGCAAACACATCTTCAAGTGCGGCATCATAAAAATCTTCTACAGGTACACAGTTATTTGTTTCGCTTAGTTTTCCCTGATTTTCAAAATGTAGCGCACCTGATTGTATTTCAGTATTGCACAAGATACATGACGTAATTTGTAATAGTCTTTCATCCCGATAGTCAGTCACTTGATCGAAGTTTATAACTTCATTTTGTCTTAGAATCTTTAAAATATATTTGTCAAGGGTATCACTTATGATCGGATATTTTTGTCCATAGATCCATGCTGAGAGATGCACTCTAATGTCTGTTGTAAGTTCAAAATCTGAAAAATCTGGTCTAATCACATCAGGCGAAACAAAATTAAAAAATTTGTTGGGTCTAACAGTCACCGTATCATAATAATATTTAGAAATATTGCCATCTTCATATTCAAACTCAAAAACAAAATTTTCTTCTCTACATAAGTTGTGATAGACTCTTCCATATGTCCATGCCAACCTAGATCTTTTATCACAGATGTTATCCATGTTAGAATAGATGTAAGCATTACTAAAGTAATTAGCAGGTTCTTGTTCGTTTTTCAGATATTGGATAGACTGAAGGAAGGTATTATTATAATTATTGCCAGGGAAGGTTACTCGAACATTATTATTTATCGAGAGGTAATTTACATATGCAGGAAACAGGACATTTCCAACCACATCTACAGATTCATTGCTGTCCAAGGCCTCTGTCGATGTCCACATTGTATCTATTAGCGTTACTTGATAATCAATATTATCATATTTATATTTGCCAGTTGCCATCACACGAAATATGGCACCGGGTGGTACGGTCTGTTGACTGTTATTGGTTAGTGTTAGTTTTATTTTTCGATCGTTGTTATCCCAGCAAGAAATGGGGTTTAAATCATATTCTCCATCTGTGGCAAAAGTAAATGTTAGATTTTGATTTACTTGTGGGACTTCTGGTAGACCTACTGCTTCCCAAGCATTGACTACGGTATTGTATTCATCAGAATTAATGCCATACAAGTCTTCAGCAATTAATTTTGAGTATTCGTAAGTAAGAATATAATCGGAGTTTTCGGTGAGATAGGCTGTATTTAATAGAAACACTAGTTCAAGGGCTTTGTCCATACCTATGGCTTTTACAGAATAAGGCACGTTTTTTTCTGTTTTGCCAGTACCACCATTGACCATAAGATAAAACCAATAATTCATGACGCCACTATTTGTGTGGACAGCATAAGGATTGATAGACCAATAGTCACCTTTATAATTTTTTGGTTGATACAAAGAATTAGGATTGCTCATAGATCTGAATGGGTCGTTGCCTGTTCTCGGGATCTTGTTGCCTATGAGCCATGAAAATTGTGCGGGTTGTGTATAGAATTCTAAAGCCTTACCAAATATGTCACTTATGGATTCGTTTATTGCGCCAGATTCTCCTTGATAAATAAGTCCAGAATTAAATTCTGTCAGTCCATGTGCAAATTCATGTCCCACCACATCGAGTGTTGTAAATGATTTATAATTATTGCAATCTCCACCACCATAAGTTGTGCTCTGTCCATTCCAAAAAGCATTAGAATACAAGAAATTATTTACATTAGCTACAAGCGGAAAACCCTTGTTATCTAGACTGTTAAAGTTGTACTTATTTTTTAAAAGATCATAAAAATGTTGTGCGCCATAGATGACATCAATAGCTGCTTTGTCATTAGGATCTGTAAATTTCCAATCTGATTTTTCATTGGTATAACTTTCATTTGTTTTTAGATTATTCACAAAAATACCATCTCCTCTAGTCAGGTCCTGCAAAATAAACTCATTGGGTGCAATAGAATCGTGATCAAAAGTGACTTGACCATAATAATTAGAATCACCTTTACCTTTTGCTTTGTGTAAGGCGATTTTGCTGATGGTTATGATGGGCTGACCAGTCATTGCATTCAGATAGTGGACTTTTTTGATAGGTTTATTCCATACATTTACGGATTGGACTATTTCATAAGCCAAAACGATATTGCCATGATTTTTGGGATAAAACTCATTGATATATGTAAGGACAGTGCTTTCTGTTTTGGGTGTAATACTGGTTTTTGTGATGATGTTTTCTTGATTTTGTAAATCTAAGGCCATCATTTGATCAGCAATTTTGATGGCTTCATTTTTTGGAATGGTGGGTTTGTCGGGAAGGTTTAAAAGCCTTGTCTCTAAATGACCAGTCAAATGTGAGACATAGTTTTCTTGTGAGTGTACTACTACAGATGCGCCTATAATTTTTATGTTTTTATGGTATTGATGATAACGATCATGGATATTATTTTTGTTGTCTTCGTAGGTGGTCCATAGTTTCATGTTTGTTTCAGGTGCAAGATGAAGGTCAGATTTTTTTGATTCGAAAATATCAAATCGGGTAATCGACTTTGGCTCAAATCTTTTTGAAATGTTTATAGCCTGATTACTTTGAGCAACGACCATAAAAGACATAAAAAGGAAAATGTAGGTAGTAAAAATGAGTGGTTTCATAAGATAAAGTTTTAAGTTATAATAAGTAAATAATCAATAATAGCAATAAGTTCGGTAATTTAATGCAATGTAGAAATTAGTTTTTAGACTGTAAAGAAAAAAGTATAAATAATTTTAGTATTGGATGTATAACTGGCAAAAGAGTAGGTGTTTTTAATTAAATATAAAACAATATTTTTTAAACCACCTGTATCATAGACTTTTCTGTGTGGGAGAAACTAAAACATAGATAGATTCAACCAAGACTAAATGTCTAAATTAATCAATGATGATCTCTTCCTTAATTAGTTTTAATGCTGTGTGTGTCACGTTTTTTACCGCCTGATTATATAGTCTCAAACATCCTTTTTCTGTGCCGTTTAGTGTCGGAATTTGGTAGTACATTTCTGCGGATGATCTAAATGTGTAATTTCTGCTTGGAATTTCCACCGTTATTTCAGCCCTAAATTTTGCATATTCTGTCATTGATTTCCAATCTGCATTCAACTGACACTCACCTTCTAGAATTCTAATTTCAAGATTGACAGGAATACCATTTGGTTTTTCAGATTGCCTTATTATTTGAGTAATATCTGTTTGGTTTATATCGCTAAATTTAGGATTTCCTCGCCATTCTCTTGTTTTAGTAGACATTAAAGGCACATCCCAATTCATGGGTTGTATTTCTTTTCTAGCGTCTACAATATCAAAGCTATCGACCTTAAAAGGTAAATCAAGTTTTTCATTAGTATAGTCCGTTAATGGAATCTCCCGCACAGGAAAACATCCAATTAATGTCATTAAAACCACAAGAAATAATAAGCTGTATTTTATCATATTTATTCGATTCTATCTAATACCCAAAGATTTAAATCCAAGTCTCTAAATCCTACCAACCCATTTTTTTTGTTGAAATATAATTCCGTCAGAATGTTGTCATTAGGTTTTATGACTCTGTAAACATCTGTAAAAGTAGTATCCAAAAGTTTGATCTCATTCTTGAGTTCATACTTGTTTATGTTATTGAACTCTTGATTTAATATTTGTTCATTACCTTTAAAACTAGTTATAATTTGTAGTTGTATGGAAGTATCGATCCAAAAATCAGTTGATTTAGAGTGAAATAAAAAATTAAAATTATCTACAAAGTGTTCTGTTTCTTTTGATGGTACTACATAAATATTATCAAAGAATCGTAGATTTAATTTCTGGCATTCAAACCCAACAGCATATTGATCTCTATGGAAGATGTAGGAATTTGTGTCGCCATTTTCACATATTCTATTAAAGGAAATGGGGAAAAAGGAATGGCTTTTTGGACCATATAATGGTTTGAAAACAGCTTCTTCTCCATCCTTATTTTTAAAGAACAATTGTTCTTTTCCAGTATATTGTATAAATTCTAAGCTTTTGGTATCCAAACAGACAGTATCAAGTTCAATTTTATCTTTTACACATGGTATACTTAATTCATCGGGAACGTTCGTATCATTATCTTTCTGACATGCTGCCAAAGATAAGATAACTAGGATAACTGCTAAAGAGTAATGTTTCTTCATCTTGGTTGTTTTTAATTGATTTTTGCAATTTATTGTCTGATTTATTTTTCGACTTCGATGTATCGATTTTGTATTTCTAGCCCATTCAGCCACGCACGTTTACATACTGTTCTATTGCTTTGTAGGTCAAACTCGCAACGTAGCGTATCCACCACATTAGGATTGAGTTCAATCAGTGTTGTAGATTGATTACCTTCGTAAAAGTCAGAAGGGTAGACTGTGAGTATTAAATTTTTAGTTTCATCTTCGTGGAGTGAGTACATTTTGGAATTGTCTAAGTTGCCTCTATTAATGTATTCAAACTTGTCTTTATTTTTATAATAAATCTTAATTTTTGATGCATCAAATTCGCTAGTGCTATTTATAAGATTATTGCCCATCTTATCTCTGTAGAGAAAACTTACATCTACATCCACGATGGTACAGCAATTTTCATTGTTATCACAGCTGATAAATGATAGTACGAATAAACCTAATACAAGAAGATTTAGTGTTTTGTGGATTCTTTTTGTAAAGTTTATCATGTTATTTGATTTTAATGATTCTGAATAAACTGTATAAAATATTTGATAAAAATAAGAATTGACTCAGTACAAAAATTAGAAAAATGATATAAAAAAACTGATTTGTCATCCGAAATGCATGATTGGACAAGCCCATCGCTTCTTTAAAAAACAAAGATAATGGTATAATTAAGATTGCTGCTTAAATCGTAGTGGAAATGCATGTAGTATATTGAAATATTTTCAAAATATACTACATTTTACACAGAAATATTTTTATTACCCTAAACTTCTAACTAACATCTTTAGTTTGACTTTGTCGCTCGAGCCGCGACCGGCTTTTACTTTTTTGCATTGCTAAAAAAAGTAAACAAAAAAAGCTAGTTCCGCTAAATCGCTCCGCGTACCGGAACGGCCAGCGCGCTTTACATTCTACCTTTCAGTTTGGATTGGTGGAAATTTTAATAGAAGATTTCCTATTTAAACTTTAAGTAATTACTTTGTCTTAATCGATAAACAAGCTAATGAGAAAGTATATTTTTGTAGCCCAAAGAACTAGTTTAATATCTTTCATAAAATAATACACACTGCCGATAATTACAAAATAGATAGAAAAAAATAAAACCACACCCAGTGTAGACATAACGGCATAAGTGTCTAGCAGTTGGATATCCATTCTACTCTTATAGTTAATCATGGATAAAGCCAGAAAAATAGGGATGGAAATAAAAAGAATTTTATGTGGGCTATTGATATTCAACGTCTGATGGTTTTAAGTACCCTTTTATTTCTTTAATATGATCTCTACTTTCGGATTAATGTCAAACATATCGGCTATAAGATTATAACTTCTGGTGATTGCAGGTAAAACTTATTTCTCTATTTTTAAGATCACCGCTTGATATGGCAGCATCGATACTTGATCACCATTGATTTGGACTGCAGGATAGTTATTGATAAGGCTACTTCCTAACTTCCCAATATTAGTCAGTGTGATATCATTGCTCTTTGTTGAAAAATTCAAAAGAATTAGCACTTTTTCGTTATCCAATGTTCTGGTAAATGCATAGATCTCTGGATGTTCTTTTTGGATGATGTCATACTTTCCGTATACTAAGACAGGGTTATCTTTCCTGACTTTGGTCATTTTTTTAAAATGATTTAGAATACTATTTGGGTCATTGTTTTGAGATAGAACATTGATTTCTTTATAATTTTCATTGACTCTAGCCCATGGTTTGCCTGTGGTAAATCCAGCATTTTGTGTTGCATCCCACTGCATGGGTGTACGTCCATTTTCACGAGAGCTGTAATTCAGTATTTTCATAAACTCATTCATGTCCATGCCAGATTTTAGCGCTGCTTTGTATTTGCCTATTGCGTCAATATCTACATACTCTTCTATAGTCGGCATGTCGATATTGGTCATGCCAAGTTCATCACCGTAATATGTGTATGGCGTGCCTCGCATGCTTAGCAAAAATGTATTGAGCAATTGAGTAGACGGTGTTCTAAATTCAGGACTTGGATTTCCAAAACGATTGACTAGACGTGCATTGTCGTGATTAGATAGAAATATCGCTATCCAACCTTTATCTGCAAAAGAACTATCCCATCTGGTAAAAACATCTTTAAACTCGTCCAATGTGTAGCCATCTGGTGTCCTAGACATATCCACAGACTCAAAATGGTAGGCCATCTGTAGTTCCTTCCGATCTGCATCTACGAGATCGTGGGCATCTTTGAATGTACTGCCTGCGCCTTCAGCTACAGCAAAAACGTCATATTTTTCTATGACTTCTGTGTACATTTCATTGAGGTAAGTATGCAATTGAGGTCTCATACCATACCATTTTATAAAATCTTTTTCGTGCCCTTTAGGAAATTCTGGCCATGTGGTATCCTTACTTGCAAACTGAAATGCATCCATCCTGAAGCCATCGACACCTTTCTCTGCCCAAAACTTCATGATATCATATACTTCTTGTCTCAATTTAGGGTTTTCCCAGTTCAAATCTGGTTGCTCTTCTGCAAAAGTATGAAGGTAATAAGCATTTGACAACGAATCAAATTCCCAAGCGCCTTCTGGGTCAAAAAGACTATGTCTGTAAGGTGGCGTACCTTTTTCAGCTGGCCACCAATGGTAGTAGTCTCGATACTGATTTTCTCTCGAGCTACGTGACTGTTTAAACCATTCATGCTGGTCACTACTATGATTTACGACAACATCTAAGACGAATTTAATACCACGTTTATGAAAGCCATCTAGCATCTCTTGGAAATCTGTCATATTGCCGTACCTAGGATGGATCGCTCTATAATCAGCTACATCGTACCCATTATCAACTAGTGGGGAATCAAAAAATGGATTCATCCAAACAATAGAAACACCAAGGCTATCTATGTAATCCAGTTTTTCAATGACACCCTTGAAATCTCCAAATCCATCACCATCAGAATCCTTAAAACTCTGTGGATAAATTTGATAAAGAATTCCTTCTTTCCACCATGTCTGACCTTCAATCGCTACTTTGGTTTCGTTTTTTTCTTGTTTGCAAGCAGTTAATATTAATAATCCAAAAATGAATATTAGGGAAATATATTTATTCATATTGTTTCAAATAAAAAATTTAATCAATGGCACAAATATATATGGTGGAGGTCGGAAGTAATAACAAATAAGGTTTTATTTTAATTTATATAAAAATTAAAATTCAAAGCATGAATAAAAACATTTTAGTTATATCATAATTTTTGAAACAATTGCCAAATGGTCTGAGCTTCCTCCTTGAATCGTTTTTGTATCAATAAATTTTACTTTACCCCTTGCCATGATGTAATCTAATGTTATAAAAGGTTTGCTTTTATTTGTATTTGGAAAGCTACAATGTGAGAAATCGTACCTTCTTGGAGTTGAGTTTTGCCAATTAGTTTGGATCTTTTTAAAAATTGGTTCAAATCTAAGTGTATTTAAATCTCCAGCAAGAATCTGACAATCATATTTATTTAACAATGGTAGAGTTTTTTTCATAATTTCAGATACTTCTTTTTTTCTTCGACTATAGTTTTTTGAATACAGATTGACAAAGTCATTTTTATTTTCAACTGCACCAGCAGGAGATGCTAAATGGGTATTTATTAACTGGACTTTCTTATTATTAAAACTTAATTCAGCTATTTGAGCAAATGGTTTATTGCTATTATTTATGATGGATTGGTTTGATATCTTATATTTTGAGAAAATACCAATACCGTGGGCTCCTTTTAATGAGTGAGTTGCTTTGAATCGGTAGATGTCTCCAAACTCATTTAAAATTAATTTTTCCCAATCATGAGTAAGTTCTTGAACCAATAAAATATCAGGCTCTACGCTCTTAATTATAGAAAGAGATAATTTTGATGATTTATTACTAAAAAGCAGGTTGTAGGTCATTATTTTCAATTGCTTTGGATCATTAGGTGGTTTTACATTTCTAATTGATATAACATAGAATCCAGCGTCAATTAGACTAAGAAGTAACAAAAGAAAAACAGCGTACTTTAACATTAGGCTATTTCTATAGTCTTGAATCAGGCAATAAATTAGAATTAGTAAAGTAGGTAAAACCGGAAATAGAAAATTCCAGAACGCACCAGGTATTAATAAAAATTGAGTTATCCCACATAAAATAGTTAGAAATAAAATTCCTTTATAGATAATAAACTTCAAATGCTTTTGTTTTTAAATTGAAAATCGGTTCTCGTATTTTATTACGGTTATAGCCTTGGTATCAATGTTTATAAAAAACGTTTAGTAACATAAAATATTACATTTTTCATATTAATTAGTTTAACTCAATGCATAAGTTTATTTATCTTATTTTTTGCTATCAATTTTTGGAATTTCACGCCAAGTGTAACTTTTCTGTACAATTTTCCAACTACCTTCATATTTTAAAAGCAGAAAATAATCTGTAAATACCCGCCAATTAGGAATCAAAATTTCGGCTTTTGCTATGGCAGCATCTTTTTCATAATCGATCGAAATGATTCTACCGATCCGATTGGTTTTTTCGCCTTCCTTTACATTTGAGATATATTCTTTGCCTGAACGGACTCTGAGACTGTCTTCCGATGTAACGGTGTAGAGATTAAAATCAGGGTGAAATGCCCTTTTTAGTTTTTCAGATTCGCCATTTGCAGTTCCTTCGATATAATCCATTAATGTCATCGAGATAAGTTCAATATCTGATTTGGATTTTTCGTTTTGGGCAATGATGCTTGTTCCGAATGCACATAAATGCACTAACATTGCTATTTTTAATATTTTCATTTTTATATATTTTTATTTGCTAACCTACCTTTTTACTTTCCATAATTTATTGGTCTGATCTCTAAAACCGACAATACCATATTCTTTATTGTAGTACATTGGGGCAGAACTACTTTGCCATGGATTAAATCTGAAATGTACATCATAAAATTTCTCTCCCAATAATTCGAGTTCATCATAGAATATCAAGTTTGACGCTTCTACATTATTTAAATCACCTACTTCTACAAATGCAGTTAAATGATTAGTATTGCCGGTTCTAATTTCCAGAATTACACCTGTCTCTAGTGGTAATTTAAATGGTCGATCAAATTCAACTGATAGTTTTAGAGACAGCTCTTGGTCCAATAATTCTGAGTAAACTCTAGTCCATATAGATTCATAATTTACACAATAAAGTCTAGTTTGGCTTTCCGACTCATCACATTTATCAAAACCATTCGGAAAACCGGTAGCCAAATTTCTATTTTTATTAAGCAATACAAAATAAGTTTCGTTTCCTAAGGAGTCCACAAAATATATTTTATCATTTATGTCTAAACAATAATATGGCATCCATTTTCTTCCTTCCACTGAAAGTTCAAACATGCCATCAACACTTACTAATTCGCAAAATATTGTTGAGTCAAGTGTGGCTATAGAGCAATCTTGTGTAGCATCTTCTGCCATATCTTCAATTACACAGTCAGGGAAAATGTTTTTTGTGTGAGATACTTCATCATCGGCGCAAGATATTGTAAACATCAATGCAAACAGGAGCATAATTGTAAATTGCAGCTGAGATGTCTTCATAACGTTTTTTGTTTTCGATTCTAATGCAAATATAAAAGAAAAATTAGCATCAAAATACAATACACTAAATAATGTGGATTTCAATAACCTATTTTTCATAGACTACCATCATCCAAAACAAAAATCATTTATATATCATACTTAAATCAACATAGGGTATAGATTTTAAACTTTATGTAAACTTTTATATTTTTCAAAAGCATCATGGGTCAGGCTTTTTAATTCTGCCATCAGATTGTCATCGATATCTTTGAAGTTAAAACAAGACTTGCCTTGCATCCTACTTTTTAGCTCATCACTTATGTTATCTATCAATTCAGGGTGGTAGTAGATTGGCATTAAATGGTAAGCTACATAAGATTTTTTTATTTGGACAGCACCGAAAAATTCTGGCTTTTTATTGCTTTCAGTAATTGGTGTATTTAAGTAATAATTGTCTGTTTTATCGTGGACAATGGTTAAATTGGTTTCGTATGGGGAAAGGATCGCTTTTAGGTGTTCAAAAGTTATATTACTGTCCATTTTTATTTGAGTTTATAAAGGTTATGTCCTAATAAAGTGGCAGGAATAAATATAATCAAACCTACGACTATAAACCACGTCGGATGTGGAATAGAAAAGAAGTTGGCCACGGCAGATAAAGTTAATAAACTTCCTGCAATAATGGGTAAATTTTTGCTGTTGGATTTGCTTAGGTACTTGATGAGGAAGCCACACAATAAAGCTCCCAAAAACCATCCAACTAATACCAACAACCAAAGAGAGATGGGTTGATTCTCATAAAAAGTTTTTACAGCTTCTTTATCATTAAAGTCTACTGTTTTTACCGCAGGATGTAGTATGGCATTAATGGTTTCGGCTATGACGAAGGTAACCATGGCTACAATTAAGCCTGCAATTACGGATAGAATATTACGCAACATATGTATTGATCATTTAATGAACTGCAAAAGTAATAAAACCTATAAATCTAGAATTGTAAAAATGTTACCATTACTGGAAAGGAATAAAGTGTGGAACAATTTTTAAGGTAGGATTTAATAAAACTTTCTTTACGTATTCAGTTGGCTTGAGATCCGTAAATCTTTTGAAGTCATTGTTAAAATGTGATTGGTCAAAATATGATAATTCATAAGCGACATCGGTAAGTTTCTCTGTTTTTGTTTTACTGATTATTTTTAGTGTATTTTGAAATCTATGTAAGGACTGTAGCATTTTTGGTGATACACCTGCGTATTCTTTGGCTAAGTAGTTCAGATGTTTTCGTGAGATATTAAACTGTTTACAAAGATCAGATATGGATAGAGCTGGATTTTTTTGACATAAAATTTCAACAGTATTTATAAGTTTTGGGTTGGGCAGTTTGTTGGTTAAGAGTTTTCGATAAAGAAAGTTTTCAGTAATCAAAAACTTTTCAACCATTGTATTTGCTTCTTTTAACTGCTCCCAAGTATCGTCTGCGTCTGCATGGAATACCTGATCAAGGGGCATATAATGGTCTGTATAATAATGTAATGGGTCATTGAGAAAAACAAAAGCACCCAATGTTTTGAATTGTATGACAATCATTTTGCTATTTCCATAACTGGACACATTTGTTGGTTTAGTTTGTAGTCCTGCTACCCAATGTTTTTTGTAATCGATTGAATTTGTAAATGACTTGTCCACAAATAACTTGAAATTATCTTCAAGATTGAAGACCAAACTCATGGCTGTTTTGGGCAGTCCTGTACCTTTATTATTTCCTTCTATATAAATGATGCTATCCACATAGTGGTCAAGTGGAAACTTCGGTATATGTTTTTGAAAAATCATTTATAAAACATGTTTCTACTAGATCAACTAATGGTCAAAAGTAATAAGGTAGGACATAACTAATTGCACTTCCATTTTATGGGTTATAACTTTACTATTTTAAACATTTTATCATGATGACGAGACTTATTAATCGTTCTAATAAAATACATTCCTACTGGAAAAGTGGAAACATCTACAGAAATTGAATTATCATTTGTATCCATTTTTTGGATCAATTTACCATAAGCATCTGTTATTTCTATATGGTGCAGACTTATGTCGCTTTGGATCGTAAATGTATTCAACACAGGATTTGGAAAGATCTTAATATTTTGGTCGTTATTTGTTTGACCTTCATTTGTCGAACTTACCAATGGATTGTAAAAACCGAAGTCCACAGAATTATTACCACTACCATCGTAATCAAAATAACAATTGATAGGGTCACCATCTTGGAGAGGCTCACCATCTAATGTTAAGGTCACTATTCCAGAAAAAATATCAGATAAAGGATTGCCAAAACCATTATTGTCTCCATCCAAATCATTGTCTGCGTTGGGTTCAAAACCATTAGTAGATACAAAATTTTCTAATGGTTCTCCTGGTCCCCAATTTTTAACTTGCCAAATAAATACTGTGTAGTTACCAGGTTGTAAACCAGAAAAACGATAATATCCATTTTCATCAGTCACTCTAACACCACTGAATCCCTGCCAGTCAGGCACGCCATCACCATCAGGATCAGACCAAAGCACTACAGAAACACCTGGGATGCCCGGCTCATCAGGGTCATTGATACCATCCCGGTTTAGATCATTCCATACTCTATTGCCTATGGACACAATACCTGGCGAAACAGGTGAAGAACAATCTTCATAACAAAATGCCATGTCATTGATGGCTTTAATCATTTCATTGCCCATGGATTTGCCTACATTAAGAAAGGTGGATGCATTATTATTGTAATGATAAATAGCATCTTCGGGTGAGGCAGATAGGTTTATATAAAATGGTTTGGTATTGACAAAACCAAGACTTCCACCATAGATAGAATCATTGCAACCAACACTTTGCTGAGCTACAGACACTATATTTTGCATGCTTTGTACCCACGAATCGTTTATTTGTTCGAATCCACCTTGACCTGCACTTGCTACAATAACTGGTAGATTAGGTACATTCAGGTCTTTGCGTATGTCATCGACTAGATGGTACAAATTGCTTTCGTATGTATTCAGAAATTCTTCTGAAGCTCCATCATTCCATCCTTGAAACCATCCAAATCCTGAGATCTCAAAATCTGTCTCACCTATTTGTGGAAATTCAGTTTCTAAGTTTTGGGTCACTTCTTTTACCTTTTGGATCATATCTAAATAAGATTGACCAACAGTACCACCTGCGGATGGTGGACGAAAATCTTCTGCTAGACTTTTTCCGCCCCAAGCGGTTTTTATGATTAGGATAGGGTCTTCATAATATTGATCTAGCTGATGGGCAAACATTAATTCAGGACCTATTAAACTCTCATAAGCACCTTGACCTACGGTCACATTGGTTTTTACCAAACTCTCGCTTCTATCAAAATATATGTAAGCATCATCCAACGTGGTCCACTCATTGGGTTTTCCTATAGCCGACCATAGGCCAGTGCTATCATTTTGTATGACATCTACTAAGCTTCCGGGATCATTTTCAGCATCTTCTATGTTGCCATATCCTTCCATATTTGACTGTCCTGATAGGACAAATACCCTGACTTTTTTCTTACTTTTTTCTTGTCTGGTCACGATTGGGACATAGCCAATCTCGAGCCCTGCAGGTGGCTGTATGATGGCAGCTGGATCTAGGGTAGCGATTTTCCCTACGCTAGGTGGTGCTAAGTACTCATCCGTGTGACTCCAGTTGGTATGAATCAATTCCACTCTGTTTTGGAGCTTTGTACGTATATCTTCAGGGAGATTTGCGTGTATGATTGCTGGTTGATCTACAAAACGATACCAATAATAAGTGACCGTGGTGCCATCACCGAGTTCAGCTGTAAATGGTCCTGCACTTGGTCCAGGGCTTTTCCATGGGCCGTTTGGATCTTGCCAATGACAGTCCGCTTCCATAGGTGTCAAATAAGTAAGATCAGGCCGTGGGTATGAAGGAACGGCAGTAGTCAATAAATTTGTTGATGCGGGTACGTCTTCATCATTAATAGCTTGCCATCGATCATTATCATCGAGTTTAAAATATTGTGGTAGTATGAAGTTATTATCTTTTTTCTGCACTATATTCAGGTCAAATTCAAAACCCATATTGTTTTTGTTTTGCTGGACATTATTCATGAAATTCAGATTGATGGGTTTTTCGTCTATTTCTGCGGCCATGGCGCCACCATTATTGACAAAAGAAACATCCATCACACCTGCTTTATTAATACCTGGAGATACGGCAGGTCCTCCATTAAACCATGTATTTAAGTCATTCCATAAAGCATCTGGTGAGTACACCGAAATTTGATTTAGCAGGATGGCATTGTCTTCATTATTGGCAGGAAATTGTAGACCTTCTACTTTTGCATATGATTTTCCATTACCATCTTTACTGACGAGTGCAGGTGAACCAGCATGCTCAATACCGAATCCTACGTTGGGTTCAGAAGGCCTAGTATCTAGGAATAACCCTTCTAAACTAGGGTCCAACAATACAGGTTCTGACCAAAAAGTCGGCAAAAAGAAAGTGGCAGGACCTTTGAAGTTGGTTGTATTTAAAAATAAAGTCCAGCATTGATTACCAGTCTTGACATTTGTGCCGTTAGTATTGCTGATTGGGTCTGTCAGTGGCAAAGGAATGTATCCATATCCTAGCAATTCGCCATTTAGACTTTGCGCCATATTCAATCCATCAGGCGCCCACAGTAGTCTATTGGACAATTGGGCTACACCATATTTTCCACCAGGTGTACTCCAGTCTCTTTGTCCATTGGGCAAAGACTCACTTCTGCCCGCGCCAGGTCCATTGGCCCAAGCATAAAAATCTTTTGAGACGCCACCCATGATAAACTTAGGTACTTTGGTGCCAAAACGAGTGTCATGCCACCATCCTAAGCCACCTTCGATGGTGTTATAATATTGATTTGGATTATTTTCTTTTTTTTGTGGCGTGAGCCAAGAACTACTCAGTCCCGTCTGAAAATCATTGGGTCCAGGGTACTTCCTAAAAGCAGGATAAGCTGCACTATACATGGTATAACCTGAACCAAAGGATTTGTCTGTTATGTCTTCTGTTGAAATCCAAGTGAAACCTGACCTTTGAGTATTAACGATTTGTGCATTTAATGGAAGGTAAGATCCAATAGCAAGACTTGATATAAATAAAGTCCAAAATGATAAGATAACCATTTGACGTCTATAATTATCTCTTGTGAAAAAGACCATATTAAAAGTGTTTTGATTCTAAACGTAAATGTATGTTTTAGTTTTCATTTTAATAGGGTAGGACATTGTGTTTTTTTTAGTTTTATCTCTATGTTGATGATTGATGTCTGTATTATGAAAGTTGGCTACTATTAATCGTATGAGTACGTAGCAATTTTGAATTTTTTATTTTCAACTATGGTATACATTTTTTTTATTCGATTTTTGCTATCGTAAGTGTATTCCCAGGATTGATCATCGGCACCAGGTCCACCGACATAGATGAAATCAATTTCATATTCTGGAACGCGTTTGATGACTCTCCGTTTTCTATTACCGTTAGGATAATAAGTAATCTCTTGCATTTCTTTTCTTCCAGATAGAAGATTAGTAGCTTCCCATTTTATGATTTTGTTGTTTTTGTTTTTTATTATTTGGTATTCCGTTTCATTTTTCCAATGTCTCATTTGATCTTTTCTGAAGTGGTATGATGTTTCTAAGTAGAAATAGGTTGAATCATTGGGCTTACTTTGCAGCGCTAATACCGTAGAATCTTTGGACGTATTAAAAATGGTTGTTTGCCTTATGATGTCATTTTTATCGTATTGGTAGATACGTGTCCAGTTGGTATCTACGCTGTTAAGCCTGTTAATACTGTAATTGCTGATAGAAAGAATTTCATTGTTTAACGTATCGTAAGCAATACTTTCTTCACTTAGAAGTCTTCTTTTATTGTATGATTTAATGTTCACAACCCTTCCAATTGAATCTATGGTTTTTATACTCCAATACCCTTTGCCACCAGAACCATTATGAGATTTTCTTTTTACTATTTTTGTATTTGGATAAATCTCATGGTTAGGAAAAACTTGCCCAAAAAGCTGAATTGAGAATAATGAAATCAATATTGAAATAACTATTTTGTTTTTCATAAATTTTATTTGCAGATCAATTTAATTATTATTTTAAACAGTTAAGTATTCTCACCAAGTATTTCATCGCTTTTATCTTCAAGTCCCAAGTCATCAGTATTTTTGTTTGATTGTTTTATGGTTTGGTAGGTGGTAAGGAGGATAATCGCTACCATTAGTATTTTCAAAAATCTAATCACCCTTGTCGCAATAGTATATTGTCTGAGGGCATTGTCTTTAGTGATGACAGTGAGATAATTAAATCTATGCGGAAACTTATTGAGGAATGTCATAGCTAGAAATAAAAAAGTAGCGAGGCTTGCAAGTAACAAAATCATCCACTTCTCGCCATAACCATCTACTTCCCCTTTTAAGTTAAAGTGTGTCGGAATGATGTCAGGCAATTGGTTGTAACTAATGATTGTCATACTCCATATAGCTATTATGAAGATCCAACCTAAAATTTCCATTGTTTTGTCATACGTTGTTAATTCTATTTTAAGTTTTGGTCTGTCACTCATTTTTTAACTTGTTAATTGTTGTGCTTGTTGTTATGGCTGGCTTTTGGTTGTTTTTTGAGTGTAACTGTTTAAGTTTAAACATTTCTAAACCTTTTTTGTCACGATTTCATGCTGAAGCTTGACAGGTTTGCAACTTTCAGGCAAAAATAGCGCCAAAATAGTATCTACTTTCCACTTATACCACGGATTTACATCCGTGGTTACTATAATTACACCCCTTTGGGGTTTTAGCTCAATTGTTACTTTTATTTTTTAATAAATACACATAACTTTTTCAACAGCTAGGATTAAATTATTGTTTAAAACAGAGTTTTTACTCCTTCATCCATGCCACCAATTCATTTTTATCGACGATCGACCAGCTGTGTGGATGTCTGTCACCATTGGCACGATAGCCCTTGTCTAAGGTAGGTATGTATTCGATGCGGTTAAATCCTGATGCTTTCAAACGTTCGTGCAATTTTTTGATGTAAAAAGCATTCATTTGGTCATAATCTGCCATTCTATTTGTTTTCCACCATAAGGTATCTGGCTCTGTATACAGTCTGATTTTAATGTTTTTTAAGCTGCTCAGGTTATCTATGTTATTGCTTTGAGAAGTAAACACAGTATAATCTTCATATTTTGATAGATTGCTATTCGGATGTCCAAACCGCTTTTCTAATGTTTCGATGATCCAAGTACTCTCTTGAACGGATGTTTCTGAAAATTTACGTTTTATATTCTTCTCAGAACTCTTGTAAAGTGCCATTAAGTCTATGGGCGAATCAATTATAAAAACACCTTTGGGCGCTAGATTGAATTCCTTATGTTCCATAAGAAATGAACTAATAAGCAATGATACATTTCCACCGCTGGAAAAGCCACCAATGAATATGTTTTTTGTAGGTAGTTTATTTTCCACAAATATACTTTGTAGCAGTGATGCCAGTTTTTGTTTTTCATCATCTTCAAGCCATAGTTTTTGATGATAATTCATATACAAAACTGCAATATTATTTTCCTTTGCAATATCAATTATTGTGAATTCTCGTTTTATATTTTCAGGTTTTTCTGGATAACCACCAAAAAGGACTAATACGTTTGAAATATCTTCCTTAGGTTTACTCAATTCGTAATTTTCGTGGATTACTTCTTGAAAATCTGGTAATACTTCGGTTTTTGCTTTCTCCTTTTGTGCAGTTTTGCAAGAGATAAAAAGGGTGATTATGCATACTAATACTAAGACTCTATTCATGGG
The DNA here is from genome assembly GCA_035299145.1 of Saprospiraceae bacterium. Classification (GTDB taxonomy): domain Bacteria; phylum Bacteroidota; class Bacteroidia; order Chitinophagales; family Saprospiraceae; genus OLB9. Next base: position 101,015 of record DATGWZ010000003.1, on the reverse strand, counting down.
TGATGTTGATTTGATGTTTATTTATTGATATAGAAAACTATTCTCTTCACATTGGACGATATAATTCTGTAAGTTTTTAATTGCGCCTTCAATATGGTTTAATAAAGATTTTATGAATTAACTTTGATTCAATCATCATCAGAATATTATAAACACCACTCTGTAATTGACCAATATTTATTTCTTTAGTTATCGAATTATTTATTGCTGCTAAGCTTCCATTCATCGTGTAAATTTTGTATTCGGTAATAGGTAAACTTGAATAAATGGTAGTTATAGAAGGATTAGGATAAAGTTTTACACACACTGATTCTTCGTTTTCGATAGGATTTGTAATTATTTCAATTGGGTTTGATTGACAATTTGAGATGACTTTATGTATTGTAAAATTTGTTCTTAAATTTGAAAAAAGAATGTAGCAATATGCAATGTGATTGTTTGAAACCTTGCGAAAAGAAATATATTTATTTTCAATTTTTTCTTGTCCATATTGGCCCAACTCACCTGTTCCATAAATAAAATCTAAGTGTTCTGTCCAAAGTGAATCAATACTGAGCTCCACACTTTGTCCTGTGGTGAACGTGCTGACAAATCCAGAATTTCCATTATACACCTGAACGCCTTCTGTCATACGAAATGACAGCCTTTCCCATGGAGAGTTAATATCAATTGGGCTGGTGGAATTGATATTTAAATCTTCAATACCATCACAATCTATATCAAATGTTATCTTAGATTCTGGAGCAAATGTTTGTTCCAAATTATTGACAACAAAATTTGAAGTATCACCAGCAATCCAAATTTGGGCGTAAGATGTATTGCAGATTACGATAATGAGAAGTGTTAAATATATTTTCATTTTTTATATTTTAACGATATATAATATTAATTAATTGTTGAATAACCATATTCATTACATGTCAAATCTATTGCCTATTCCATCTACGGTCATAGTTTTTCCGTCTTCTATGAGGATGCCTTTTGTTTCTCTACTATATTTTTCTTGTCCATGTTTCACGTCAATTCTAATCACTTTTCCATTAAAATCTTTTGAAACATCATCAACAATCGTATGCCCAATAACCATATGGCTTGCCTTGTATCTGAGTAGAACATCAGAAAGTTCATCATGCGTAATCTTAAGATAGTCCTTATGGTCACTTACTATGCCACGGTACCAAAATGGACTTTTTGGACCCATTAAAAAGCTTGCTTTTTTGTTATCATTGGGATTGTTGTATAAGTGTTGGTCTATATTTTGACGGACTTCTTTATTCATCTCTTCTATTTCTAGGTTTATGGGAAGTATTTCAGGTGAAAGTCCTGCATGAACAAATATGTATTCTCCAATTTTTTCAATTATATTTTTTGTTCGAAGCCATCTACCGAGAAATGAATTTTCTGAAAACAGTATTTTGTAATTTTCTTTTGGTTCGCCAAGTTTTCCGATTTCTGTAGCTATTTTTTTATATTTGTCTTTTGCATACTTAAAGTTGCCCTGAATATTCATAATTTCATGATTGCCAAGGAGGAAATGAACTTTTCCACCACTTTTTTCTGCTTCAGTTTCAAGTTTATAAATCAACCATAGAGTAGGTATGACATTTTCTCCTCGGTCCACAAAATCTCCTAAAAGTACCAAGTGACCGTCTCCAAATATCCAATTAAAATGGTCATCTATAATTTTATTTGCTTGTAAAAAGCTACTGAAACCATCAAAATTCCCTTCAATATCAGAGATGGAAATTAGTTTAGAAGGCATTTGATATTCATGAAATGGTATTTGGTTTTCATTTCTTATATCAACATAAAAACTATCCTTATCGATATTCTGCACTAATACCAATATGGAATCTTGGTTCAAATTCTCTTTTTGAATTTTATTGTCTTTGGTAATTCGTATGATAGTATCTCGAATAATATATGGTCCGTCTATACCGTTTAGATGGTAGCTTTTTTGCTCAAAAAATTGAAATCTACCCTTATCCTCATCATATCCTAGTATAATCCTGTCTCCGCCACTAATAGTACCATCTGTAAATCTGACCAACAAGATTAACATAAATGGGATAATCAGAATTGCAAATATTCCGATGCGTAAGGTTATTTTGATGGCCTTGTTCATCTTTTTTTTGAGTTATAACGCTTCAAATAATTCAAAAGTATAGTATTAAGGTAAACTTTTGAACCTACTCATTTTATGATAGGAGTGAACATTCAAATTATTGCATTCTTCACTTTAATCTAGGTTGTTGAGTAGTTTCTCATCAAAAATATCTCTTATAATACCTACTGTACTTCCGAATCAACTATTTTGGCTTGACCAGTATTATTATCAATGGTTATTTTGATCCAACCAATTTTACTTTCGGCTATATTGTTTAATTTGATTCCGATTAAATAATGATCTTGAACACCATTACTAGCTATCTTCCAGGTGGATCCCCAACCATTTTTATAATGGTTTTCCAAACTTGCAATTTGTGCATTTATTTTTTGCCAGTAAAATGGATCAGCTACATCTTTTTTTATTTCAGTTACATCTTTTAGGAATAGAAATGGTGCTTCTGTTTTATTCAATATTTCGTTATTGCCTAATATTTCAAAATAGCATAAGATTGCTTCTGAAGTTGTGGGAGAATATATAATTGCATCATCGATATATCTAATTTGGAAGTCATCTACCCCGTTTTCATCTATGTCAAATGTTAAAGATTCGGGTACATCTGGTTTTGGATTTTCTTCTATTTGACAAGAACTAAAACATAGTACTGCACACAAGAATATAAGGATTTTAGTTTTCATTTCTTTGATTTTTTATTTTAATGACGTATTAGATTGTTTAAACGTTGGGTTATTGGGATGTTTTTAATTTTGAGTTTGCTTTCTATTATTTTTATTTTTACCAAACGCCTGTTGTGCGTTCTTTTTTTTAGTTCCACTGTTTGTTTGTCAAATTTGTTTTTTTATAAATATATTTGGAATCTATTATTAGTTTATTTCCTGTTACTACAATTTTATAATCAGTTAGAAATTCTGGGGTTGCTATAATTAAATCCTTTGTCAGAATTTCAATATCATTATAATTCGAGTTATCAATTTCGATTGTTTCTTCTTGTCCTAAAAAGTTGTAATGAACATTTTTTAACGATTCAGTCTCAAATTCAGCAATTCCATTCTCATTCGTGGCAATTCCTAGCTCTTTATCGTTTATTTGAACATTAACAAATCCAAGAACACCATTTTTGTCAGAAATCTTTATTCTAACTTTTCCATTTAATTCTGCATTTATTATTCCTTTATAAGTTGTTTTTGAATTTTCTGGTTGGTTGTATGTGTTTAAAACAATTGTATCATTCGAAATATTATTCCAAGTACCTTTTATAATATTTCCGCCACCAACATCCATAAAAATAAAATATTCAAAAGTGTTGTCAGCTTTTAATTCAATTTGAGTGCAAGCAAAGTAACTTTTTCCGCACTTTCCATATAATCCAACAACTGATTTATTCGTTGAACACGAACTTAAAAAAGTTAGTAATAAAATCAGTTTAGTGTGTTTCACGATTTGTATATTTCAAAATGAAGCACAACGCCATTTATGCATTGTTGTGCTTAGTTTTTTTTATTTCAAAATTTCGGTATAAATCAATAATGATTTCTCCATTCGTTAGGTTTAACCAATCATCTACAGCATTATTAAAATGTCTAATTATTGAAACAAAAGTGGATAAATTATTTTCGTCAATTGTATAGAAATTGATTAACTTTTGAATTCTTGGCTTGTAAATAAAATCTCCGAAATCGGTAACAATCCCTTTTTCTTCATCTATTGTTTTCAGTAGAATATATCTGTTCGGCAAATTGTCATTTTTATCCATTTGTGATGGATGTACTACTCTATACTCTTTTGAGGTCTCTTTGATTTCCTTAAACCAATTGTCATTATTCCTTGGTGAATTTAAAGCTTCAAATCTTGCAACCCAACCTACCAATTCGACTAAAGGTCTTGCCATTTCTTTATTTTGATGAACAGAAGATATTGCAATATCAGCTATTTCTCTAAATTTTCTTTCGTGTACTTGAAAGTTTTTGAAAACCTGGAATCCAATTAGTTTTTGAGATTTAATTGCCTTTTCGATTTCTTCATCTGTTAAATAGGTCACAAGTTGTAGCAATTCTGGTGCAGATTTGCCTTTGTAACCAAACAACATTTTGCCCAAATGACCTGCAATGGTTAATATTTCTGTATCCACTTTCTGTTTTACATAGTCATCTATTTTATCAAACAATCCACCATTTTTATGAATCTCAAGTATTGAATCCGCAAGTATCTTAGCTATAGAATTCCTTACTTCAGATTTATTTTTCCCTTCTAAACTGTATTGTATAGGTCTTCTTTGTCTTAAATCAAAGGGCAAATCATCTACGCTTCCGTAATCTGTATTATAAAAGCAAAAAACTCTTTCCCAACCTAAAACTCTTGCTGCATATCCTAATTCAATTAATACATTAGGATTAGGACATTTTCGAGATGAACTATCCGAATTTATTATGGATATATCAGCAATAAATATTTTGGAACGTTCAATCTTTTTAAAAATAGATTCTAATATATTGGGAGTTCCGACTTCGTATTTTGTATCTCTGTCAATATTAAACTCTAATTGAAAAGGCATGACTTTATCAATCTGTTTAATTGTTTTTTTTAAGCAAGATTCAATAAATCCTCTGTTGGAATTATTAGGTAAATCAGATTGCCAAGAATAAAATATTGTTCGTTTCAATTTTTTCTTTTTTCTAATTAAGCATAACGTTTAGTACTTGCGGTGTGGCGGCGTTTAGCCGACATGTTCGTCATGTACATTGTTTTGCATAGTGTTTTATATACTATAATTGAAATATGTACTTTCACCATAGTCATAAAAGGATATTGAATTGCCATTTACAGTACCATTAAAATGGCAGGATGAACCATAGTCATATCCACTAAATTTATTTCCTTCAATTTTCAAGTTGATGTGATGGCTATCTCCATAATGATATAATGAAAAAGTACCATCATTTCCGTTACCTGAAATATGACAGCCTTGGTCATAATCATAAACATTAACATTGCTTGGCTGAATCTTTCCACTTACATTTACATGTTTACTTTGAGAATAATCATATACAGATGAAGATTGTTTTTTAGTAATCAAACTGCCTGCAATAAATGCTATACTTGCTCGTGGATTTGGTTTCATTTATTTGATTTTAGTGACTATTTATTACTTCTGCGATTTCTGATGCAATTTCTTCAACTGTAAAAGAAGAAGTGTTTCTTGCTAATTTATCTGCTAAAGACGGGCTAAAATCAATTACTTCTTTTTTAGTTAGATTATGCCAAATAGGTAGTAAAACTTGTTCTTGCGAAACTGATTTTGTAATAATACCATCAAGTTCATAATTTGTCCATCCTTTACGTATAAAATCTTTCGATAATACTACTATCCCAAAACGACTATTAGCCAATCCCTTATCAATCTTTCTTCTCAAAGAGTCTCCAATTTTCATTTCAAATTCATCAAACCAAACAGAAAGTCCTTCTGATATAAGAGCTAATGCCAAAGGTCTTACAACTTCGTCTTTATCTTCAGATGCATGAGAAATGAAAACATCATATTCTCTTACTTCGTTATCATATTCTGGCGGTTTTTCTCGATTTTGAACAAGTGATGGAACAGTTGATAATGCTGGTTGTCTCATCTCAGGCAAGGCACTTGGCATCATTCGAATAGAACTTCTAACAGTTCCTATTAATCCTTGCATATCAATAGTTACATACCAATGTCCTGAATTAGGAATTTGTAACCTAATAGGTGATTTTTTAGCTAAACCTCCTGTATATCTATGACTTCTACCGTTTTTATAACTCTGGTAATTTGAAGAGTCCATTAGTCGTACATTTGCAGCACTACCTTGAAGTGTAATCTCAATAATTTCACCTCTCTTTTTATTTCCTAAATCATAAACTGTATATTTCATATTATTCAGGGTTTTTCAACATTTTGCTCAACTTACTTATTTCCGCAACAAACCTACGACACACTTTCGGTTTTACCAATTAATCAATAAATAAATTCACTTAATGTATTTAAAATTCCTACATGTTTATTAACCCTACACCTGAACCAAACCATAATTGCCCGTACTTTTTTGAATGGCACTAAATGTTACAGTCTTTATATCAGATGATAATGGTGGATCAAAATTAACGATAAAAAGTGAATTTGTTGGCTGTGATGGATCGTAGGTTAAGAGATAAGATGTGGTATTTCCATCATTGTCCAATACATTCGCAAATACCGTAAAATCATCGGCAGGCCACAATGAAGTAGGTGGACCCATAGTAACGGGACATCCACACATCATTTTTACATAAACAGAGCAACTCGTATTGCTGATTGTACCAGCAAACAAGTATAATCCAGGAATAGCTACTGTAATGCTATATTCCGGCTGACCAGGATTCAAAAGGATCGCTTGCTGAAACAATAAAGGTTCTTTGGAAGCAGGTGTAGGCACACTGATATGTAACTGTGCTATCTCAGGTGTAGCACCCAAATTAAAGTTGGCTTTGCCACACGCTGTCGTAAAATCTGTTGATAGAAAATGTACTATTGAATTTGTTTGGAGAGTTCCATTAGGGACAGTAATAATGGGCATAAACGAACTTGACCCTGCGATAAAATCAGTGGTAGGATTTCCATCGGTAGTAAAATTTGGTGTGATAGGATAGGGTAGTTGGACTGTACCTCCTGAGTAGACCAGACTTATAGTGATATCACTTGATAAATACGCATGTGCACCTAAATAATGTGCGCCTAGTGCTTGCAAATAAACCGTAATGTTTGCGTTTTGTGCCATATTCATTTGTTTAGATTATTGTGAAGGATAAAGCTCATTTTTTATGTTGGTCTAACAGCCAATAGGCATCTTTTTGAAAACGTGCCCAATCATCCGTGATGTGTTGCCTGAGTTCAAGGAGCTTTTGCTGATAATCAGAAGACAAATGATTCCAAACCTTTTCTCGGTAGGTACCATCGATGATTCTATCTAGATAAGTCAATAAATTTTTACATTGTGTAAATTGCCCACAAGCTATCAAATCATTTAAGACATTGTTTTTGACTTCAGTTTCTGTAAACCAAAGTGTGGTGGGCATATTATTGGCTGCTGCAATGGCTTTTTGCATCTGTGGAGATAGGCCAGTTTCTTCTTTTTCTAGGGTATAAATATAATTGGACTTAAATCTGTAATTCCATTCAGTGCTATCGTATAGAGAGTTCAACGACAATCGACGTATCCTTTTCAGAAATATATCTGAGACCATCTTCAGGACTGATGTCAACCTGAATTGTACTAGATAGATGAGGATGTATATAGGTGTCTTAATTAGAATGCTGAAATCTTTTATATACTCACTTAATTGATCTTGGCCAAAAGTTTCTTTGATCACACGCTTGAGTTGAGCTTTTGCCAAGAAGTAAAAGATATTCCATATCACTAAAATAGGCAACATACTAGATAAGATGATGGTGCTTAGTCTTGATAATGACACAAAGCCCAATATGCCAATAATCACAACTAATAAAATCCTTGTGACTATATTGATGCCATTGATGGTAAAAAAGTTCTTTAGGCTACTTTCTTTAAGTTTGGGCACTTCATAGGGTTGCATCATCTCACTAGATACATCAGAAACAATGTAAGTACCTATAAACGGCTCACCATTTTTGGTATGTCGCATTTCAGCCAGTTTCACACCTTCTATACCCAAGTTGTCTATGACGCCGCCATCCATGATAGCAGTTTCAGGACTTTTGTCATCTCCTTTATAGTTTTTATTCCACGTTATATCTACGATACTTTCTGGTCCATTTCCAAAATCTATAGGCATAATCATGGGTTCAAATCCACCAGGAAAACATGAAGACGCGGCCACAGCATCCGCAATTCTGATTTGTCGAGCCGCTTCTGATGGTAGGTTTAAATAATTATTGCCAAATTTTCCTTTGCCATGTTCCTTTTGAAAACGGAATTGAATGCCGTATTTAAATTCTGATGACCCAAAGACGACATCGGTCAAATGCGATTGTTGACCATTAAAAAGATCTTCAAAAGTAGCTTTGTCGAAGATGACTTCATTGTAGACTTCAGAAAAAGCATTGATCATGTCCTTGCTTTTATGTGCATTGGTCCATGAACCAGGATTGCTCAATTTATGTAAGGCGAGATCGACCAATTGGTCATCTGACAATACTTTGTATAAATCATTAAAACAATCTTCAAATGTTTTGCCCTGAGCTAATCTCAATGCATACATCGCACCCGTAAATGTACCTCCAGAAATGGTAGAGATGATCTTTACTTCGTGTAGTAAACTATTCCCTTCAAAAGAACGGTAGTTAAGGTAAGACAATGCACCAAGATGGAAGGATGTAGCTCTGTAGCCACCTCCAGATAGCGATACGGCCATGTTTTTAAAAGGCAATGGAGTCATATTGTTCTATTTTGAAACGCAATGTATGCCAAATATTTTTTTTGTATATACGTATAAATACGGATATGGTGAAAAAAGTAGATTATCTAGATGAAATTATGAAAAATTGGGATTGATTAAAGCAGTATTAAATGGAAGAAATGGCAAAGTTTATCACAGTATAGCTAGGGTGTTTATAATTGGTAAGTAACTCAAGGTTCGGTGTAAATACTTAATGAAGAAATTGCAAATTTTGTTCTTCATTTTTACGGTAGTAGATGAAGTTTAAAATTGTATATTGATTTTAACGTCTTTTTCTTTTGTTCACGCTAAAGTCGTGACAGGCTTTGACACATGACTAAGTGATTGCAAAGAATGAGCAAATCGAGTGAACGATTTCACTCTACATGTTACAAGATGGACAATTACTTGCAAGGTACATTAATCATTTCAACTAAAATTCAGGCACTTACATTTGTTTAATTTTCGCCTCATGCCCTGAGCGGCATTCCGTAGGAATATGGATGGGGAAAAAGGCAAATACTTTTTGCATCTTATGCTTTAGCATATTCCTTTGGAATGCAAGCGCAGAAAAAAGTATTCAAAAACGCTAGTTCAAAAAAATGCAATTGCGGAGCACCGTTCATTCTCGTTACAAAATGCTTTTTCTATTGCCATTTTTAGTCATTCTTTTAAAATTTTGTGCATGTTTGGCAATAGACGCACTTTTGCAACTTCATTCACTATTGCTGTTTTTTGAACAAACGTCTCCGAAATAATATCGCACAAAATGAAATGTTGACCTTTTTCAGAAGATGCTACTTAATTTATAAGTCCATCAAACATGTTTTAACATCCTTATTGGCTCGAACAGTTTTCACTTCTTAACGCCATTTTCTGAAGTTTTGACTAAAAATGAAAAGGCCGGTTAAACAAAACATTTGGATTTGAGGATATTAAAGGTGTTCATTACATTGATAATCAATACAGTAAGTGGTTTTAATTATATTTATATAATACTGCTTAATCATTCTTTAAAAAAAAAGCCGAAACTTCAGTAAGTAATAAGGTAAAAGTTAGATTCAGGTTATGAGAAAAGGGTAGGTGATAACGGTATTATGCTAGCTTTCTAAATAGATTCAAGAGTTATTCTTTTTTGTACACAGAAATTAAATTACACTTTCACATCGCTCAATCGATCTTAGTTACCACCATTTACTCAATTTAAACTTCTGTATTCAATAGGAGTTTGTCCCGTTTTTTGTTTAAAGAGTTTACTAAAGTATTGAGGATATTCAAAACCTAATGAATACGCAACTTCACTTACCGAATGGTCCGAATTAAGCAAAGCGTTTTTGGCTTCTTCTATGATGTAGTAATGTATATGGTCTTGAGCGTTCATCCCTGTTTCTTTTTTGAGTAAGTCGCTTAAATAACTGGGCGATAAATGTACTTTGTCTGCCAAATATTTGACCGTTGGTAAACCCGTTTCTTTAAGTTTATCTGACCTGAAATACATTTTTAATAAATTTTCAATTTGTATAATGGTACTTGAATTACTGTTTTTACGAGTAATAAATTGTCGTCCATAATACCTAGAACAATAGTTTAATAAGAGTTCGATATTCGTCACAATCAAGCTTTGGCTGTGATTATCAATGTTTTCTTGTAATTCGATTTCGATTTTTTGAATACAGTCATACAAGATTTGTTTTTCTTTATCTGACAAATGTAAGGCTTCCGTCACATCATAAGAAAAAAAAGTGTACTCAGACATTTTATCACCTAATGAAGTTCCACGAAGTAAATCGGGATGAAAAAATAAGCCCCAGCCCATCATGTCATCTCTCTTTTCAATTTCATTATCCATGGTCAACACTTGTTTTGGTGCAATACATATTAAATTGCCTTCTTGAAAATCATATGATTGTCTGCCATAACGCAATTTATTGGCACAATAGTTTTTAAACATTATCGTGTAGAAGTCGGCACTTATTCTAGTGCCTTCTTCTATGTAATCATCTGCTTTGCTAAAATCTACAACGGCAACCAAAGGATGATTGGTCTTACTCTTTACAAAGTTATTGATATCCGAGATATGATGTAATTGAATTATTGGTTTCATATTATACTTGGCTCATTACTATTTTATCGAATAATTTATCTCCTAAATAAATTCTCATCCAAACCATGGGTTTTGCCCATAAACCAACCCTGTATCTCGTTTTTGGTTTTGGTTCATTTACAATTTTAGCAATTGTGTTAGAAATTACACTTGTTTTTGAGCCTTGTCCACTATCATACATTTTTTTTGTAGCGGCTATCAGTTTATTGGTAAGTGCAGCATAAGCTCCTTTTGATGAAAATTTACTGATGTTTTTAAGCATAACATCGCCAAACTCAGTTACAATAATACCTGGTTCTAAAACCACTACATTGATATTAAATTGCTTCAGTTCTAATCTTAAACAATCGCTAAATCCTTCCACTGCATGTTTACTCGCGTGATACCAAGCGCCCATTGGCGTGTACATTTTTCCACCCATCGAAGAAGTGTTGATGATTGTACCACCACTTGCATTACGCATGTGTGGAATCACTTTTTGTGTAATCGCGGCTAGTCCAAATAAATTTACTTCAAATTGTTGTCTAGCTTCTTCTACAGGAATATCTTCCACTGAACCATAAAGTCCAAATCCTGCATTATTCCATAAAATATCAATTTTTCCTTGTTGCAGCATGATGGTATCTACTACATTTTGAATGTCGCTTTCTTTTGTTACATCCATTTGTATAGGAAATCCACCCAATGATTTTATGTCTTGCATTTGGTCTATCCGTCTTGCGACAGTATACACTGTATGTCCTTGCTGAATAAGTGCTATTGCGCTTTCTTTGCCCATTCCTGAACTAGCACCAGTTATTAGAATTACTTTTTTGCTCATTTTTATGTTTTAAAATTATAATGCAAAGGTCAGGTTAATAAGCAGATGGAAGGTAACACTAATTCACGGTTGTTGTATACTTTTTGCGGTTTATCGGAGTTATTATGTTTGTAATCAATATTTTGTGATAAGGAGCGGACTCAATAATACCAAGACTTTGCTCATTTCAGCTGTCATCTGAATTCAAAATGGTTTGAATAACAGATTCATTAGAAATTCCAATTTATTAGCGGCAGGCTTCTTTTTTCATTCTTATTCCACAGTCCAATTTGAATACCTTTGGTTTTTTCTGATTGGTTGAAAACTCCAATTTGTAAGCCTTTATGTTCTAAACACTGATTAATAAAGCCAGCAGAAATACCATGCATCACTTTGTTCAAGTTCATCAATATTGCGATCGAAACTCCATTAGTTTTAGAAGTTAAAGTAGCAATTCCAGATATATTTAAACCGTCCAATTGGATTTCATGACCAGCCAAACCACCTAATGATATGTTTAATCCATTAATTTTATATGGTTTTGGTTGTATAGCTTCAATGATTAGTGAATCTAGTATTGGGGCAATTTGTTCTATTTTTACTTCGTCAGGTATCAAAGGATTTGAAGGTGCCAAAGGGGCGAAAAAACCTACTCCTACCAGCTCTACATTAAGACCATTTATTCTTGTGGTTGTTGTGTCACTTTCGAATTTTAGACTATTAATCATCAAACCTATGCCTATTCCATTTACTTTTGTATTTAGTTCAGGAGTAATGACAAAGAGCTTTGTTTTTTCAAAATTCTAACCATTCAATCCGTGTACGATTGACAATAATAGTATAATAAAGCAAGTTTTTTTAATCACGATTTGGACTTGAATTCATAAAATGGTTTTTGTCTCAACAATGATGAAATGGATTTGGTAGATCTGTTCCATTAAGTAGACTATATTATACATTGAAACGGATCATGGCTAACTTCAAAAATAGATGTGAATGACCATTAAGTAAATCCGATTTTGATAAAGATTTATTCTTGTTCTTTCAACACTATATTACCATTTTCTATCTTGTCTACGATAACCGCAAAACCTGGTCTTGTCGTGTATGATTGTTTTTGTCCAATCTCTGTTTTGTATGTGAGTGTGATATTTCCTTTTTCATCCTTTTGTAAACTAACAGGGGCAATTGTTGTCTGTAAATCAGTTTCAGGTAATATTACTGCAATCACATATTGTTTTTCAAAGTCTATTTCAGTAGGTTTTCCATCTTTGGCCATGGTAGTAGCCATACCAAAAATTTCATTAAACTTTTCAGCTGTTTCAATTTTTGGATTGTCCAATTTTTCTACTGTATTATTTACAAAATAATTTTTTGCCAACGCGAAAGAAATATCTGTTATTTTGGTCTCATTTTGGATTTCTTCAGTTGGAGTAGTATTGTTTTCTGCGTTGCCATTATTGGATTTGTTTTGACAAGCTACAAATAATAAACTTGTTATTATCGCGAATGTTAAAATGGATTTTATCATTATTTTTATTTTTTAAAATTCTAAATTGGTTACTGAAATGATGGGACAAATGTAGTTAAATCTAACAATTTTTTTCTTTTAATTAAAGTAATCTGTTTTAGCTTAATTGATCAATGAATTTAATAATCATTTTAATTTGTTGGTCTTCTGACTTGCAAGATGTAATGTTATCGATGATTTCGTTTCTATTGTCTTCAGGTAGATTATTAAATGCCGCTAGAACTCCTGAGTCTTTAAAGGTCTCCAAAACTTTCTTTTTTGTAATTTCTTCTTTTACAGTCAATAAGTAAAGTGTCACTGTGACTAAGTCGCCACCACTTTTGTTAATTGCATTTCTGATTTTTGAATTTACTGATATAAGTTTATCTCTGCCCCTTATTGAAAACAGGTTTATGCTTTCAATATGGTAGTCGTCAATAGTCCCTGAAACCTTCAAAAATCCCCATTTCCCAATGATATGTTTTGTGTTTGGGATTTCGATGTGATATGTCCAAGCACCTTTTCCTGCTTCATATTTCAATTCAAGCTTCTCATCTTTTACTAAGTATTCCATTATGGTATAGATTGTCTTTTAACCTTTCTGCAGCGCTTTATCTTTGAGACATTTATAATGCAGTAAAAGGTAAATCCACTGTAATTCAATGAAACGTTTTTTATGATTCAATGTTTTCTATAACTTGTTGTTAATTAGTTACTTTTTCTTGATTTTAGATAAAGTTTGTCCGATAGATTTAGTTGGTTTGTCCATATCCTTGATAGCAAAGTCAATGGCTTCTATAATTAATGCAGTCACATTGGGATTTCTGTAATCGCTTTGCTTTTTTATGTCTATGTGTCTTATTAAATTGCCTGTACCGGTCAAAAGTTTGTTTGGGTCTTTAAGAAGCGTTCCTTTGTTAAAACCGAGATTCATATGGTTTGTATAAATGGGCAACATACAAAATGCATCTGATAGCTTTTCAGAGATTGAAAAAACAGATGTCAAGGCGTGGGTATGGTACAGAAGTTCGTTGCAGTCTGGATACAACTCCAAAATATATGCTCGCAAATCTTTAAATAAGTCAATGAGTTCTTGGTCTTTTAAGTCCAAAAAGTATTGGAAGTCTGGGGGAATGGGTCTTGATACTTTCATCTCTATGTATGGTCAATTGAAATCCACAAAAGTAGTTGAAAATCATGTTAGTATCGCCAATAAATTAACATAAGATCCGCAAATTTATAGCATATTAAAATACAACATCATTTTCTTATCTTCAAAATGCGAAAGAGAAGCCAAGTTTTAAATAGAAATATTAAGTCTATTGTTAAAAGCAAAGCTCTCTCTTTCGCCTACATTTCCTATACTAGTTTATTATGTTTTTTTGTTTCTTATTACATTTGCCACTCTTAATTCTATGTATGCTAACAACACTATAATAAGGATTTCAGTCAAAAAATATATCCATCCTATTATCGTTAAGTTGTTATAAAAAGAATATAAAAATGCCATAGTCAAAATACAGTACAAAAAATTACAAATACCTATTATCCTTAAATATGGTGTCCAATAATCTTTTAGTAAAAAGTAACATGACATGGCGTAAAAACTATAAACTAAACCAATTACTGATAAGTATATCAAAATGTTTGTTGGCATACCAAAATAATCACGGTAATGTCTTAAAACAAAAAACAAAGCAAATGTCGTCAAAGCGGCACCAAAACCGTCTATCAGAAAAAGTGTCCTTGGTTGTCTTGAAAAATAATCTAGGGTGCTTTTGATATACATCTGCATGGTTACGCCAAAGGTAAATCCTTAAAAATTGAACCCAACATTAAGTCCTGGTTCGGGAAAGATGAACTTAGACCATTTGTCATCTAGCTGTTTAAATCCGTCGGGCAATTGTGTATGATGTGCACGATGGGTTACACATATGGATGGTTGGAAGAAAAATTTATCTTTAAAGAGTTTGATATGATAACCCACACGATATGAATTGAAAATCTGAAAACCACTATCAATTTTCTTTCCATTGACATTTACAAAATCTTGTAAAGTAGGCATTACATCCAATTGGGCATATAAACCTTTCCATAAAAATCGTTGGTAAGAAAACGTTATTCCATATTCACGCACATATCCTGGGAATTTTTCTTCAGGTTTATAATATGCATCGTTTAAAAATGGGTGAATACCATTTGGCCAAGCGTATTTCCAAGTTTTTGGAGATAGCCTTATTACGTCTTTTCCTGTCATTCGATAACCAAAATCTAGTTGAAAGAAATTGGGTGGGTTTTTTGTGTCAAAATTACCAAACAAAACAAATAAAGAAGTACCAACAAACCACCGTTTGTAAGTACTGTCTTTTTCGTAATATTGTGCGTTGAGTTTGACCGAGCTTGTCATCATTAAAAGAAGACCAATGAATAAAATTTGTTTTTGCATATCTTTTTTTATTTTTGTTAAACGATAGTGCAAAAGTAGATGGGTGTGATACATTAAGTCGTTCACTTAAGTTAAGAAATGAAATCCAATATTAATTTTTATTCTGAATTTGTACGCTTGGTTTGTACATTGAACGATACCAAAATATGTTTTATCTAACAAACTGTATGCTTTAAATATCTTTTGGTCAATTTTGAAATAAGGATGCTAAAAATTAAACCCAAAATCAAGTCCTGGCTGAATAAAATAATTTGGCCATTTACTTTCTAATGTTTTAAAAGATTCTGGTACATTAGTTCGGACTGGCCAATAACTACATCCAATAGCGGGTTCAAAAAAGAAGCGACCTTTAAAAAACTTAAACTGATAACCTAAATAGAAATCCAAATATAATGTGAATCCATTTCCAATCTTTTTTTTGTCCTGATCCATATATTTTTCAAAAGCATTTAATGCATATACGGATGTATAGACTCCTTTCCACCAAAACCGTTGGTAGCCTATTTGTGGCGCAAGTATGCGGGCATGTCCAGGATAGTTTAGCCCTGGTGCATCAAATGATGGTCCAAAAGGGATTCCTATTGGCCACGAATAAATCGATCTTTTAAATCTAAATTGAACAACATCTTTAGGTGTAATCCTATATCCAGCATTTAATTGGATATATTCAGGGTTATTTACTTTAGAAAAATTTCCCAACATTAATAATGTACTCCCAAAAAACCACTTTTTGTAAGTGCTATCTTGTGTAGTAGATTGTGCATTTACCTGTAAACTACTTGCCAACAGTAAGACAACTCCGATCCATAAAATTTTCTTTTGCATATCCTTTTTTAATTTTTAAATGATACCGCAAAAGTAGATGGGTGAGTTACTATAACTCGTTCACTTAAGTGAAGAAATCCGTTTTAGTTGTTTTTTTCCAGAATTCTTGCTCTTAACCTGCTTAATGATTGCGGCTTGATGCCAAGAAAGCTTGCTAATTGATGTTGTGGCACGCGTTGAATAAGATCAGGTCGTGATTCTAATAAATTAAGGTATCGTTGTTCAGGAGAAGAAGTTTTAAACTCGTCAAAGTCAATTTGTTGTTTTCCTAAACGTTCTTCAGATAATATTCTGCACATGAGTTCAAATTTGGGGAACTTGCTGTTTATTTCTGCTTCCATATCAGAAGTAGAAATTAATAGTATGGTGTCTTCTACACAACTTATGTAATATTCGGATGGATTTTTGGACATTACACAATGGGGAGTCAAAGCTTCCATTTCTGTAAAAAAGGCGGTAGTTTTTTCTTCACCATCTATCATGTAATATTTCCGTAAGCATCCTTTTAAGACAAAGTAATTATCATTCGATTTTTGTCCTTCTTTGAGTAAAGTTGTCCCTTTCTTGACAGAATGGAATATGTCTAACGCAAGTATAGCGTTCTTCTCATCATCAGTCAGAGTAACGTATTTTGATATAAAGTCAAAAAGTATGTCTTGCATTGTATTTTATGGTATTACTATATTTTGTTACGCTTGCCACCAAACAGCAGTGTTTTGAGACTGTTTATTGCGATGGTAAAACAAGCACAAAGGCTTTTATTTCTGGTGAGCTTAGGGAAAGTTATGGTTTCTTTATTTTCTCTCTTTTAATTTGTTCTACCACTTTCAACATGTCAGTATTTTTAATAGCATCGTGAAACCCATCAATTTTGACTTGTGGGAATATTGTTTTTGATGTGTTTGTCTTAAGTTTTTCCTTATTTTTTACTTCTTTAACATTCATATTTTATTACTTTTTAAGTATTAGAAATGATTTATAATTGGTATTTCTTTTGAAACGTGTCATTTTATCATCAAGTTCCCCAAGTATGTGGAATCTTGCCGAAAGTTCATCATAATAGTGATTTATTCCTATTTGATAAAGTCGTATTCTCGATTTTGATGTACCCTTAAAATATATTGTGTGAGAAGGGTATGGCTCAAAAAATGATTCAATAATATCTGAAATGGTAGCAAGTACGGTATTTCTATCGCCAAGTCCCATATTGAAAAAACCATTGTGCAACTCAATAAAGGTTACTCTTTTATGGATTTCTCCTTTCTTCCCTATGCTTATAAAGTCAAAGTATAGTTCATTTGTCCTTTTAAAATGATACTTTGGTTGATAAGTATTTTACTCTTTCAAGATCTTATATCTCTGGTGTCCAAGCACAAAGATACTTATAACCGTTGATAGTGCAGAAATTATTATAATGTTTTGTTCCTTGCTTAACTATAGTAATCTAATTATCTTCGATTGAACTAAAAGTCACGATATCAATGAAAAGATTTTACTAAATGTTACTTTATGTTCACCAAAATTTCCACCAAGGCTTGCTTTCAGGTTCCTCCTCAAAAAATCCATCAGGTATCTCTCCTTCAAAACTCATATATTCTTTAACTGCAATGGCAGTATAATGGTATAAGTTATCTTCTTCACCATTCTGAATTCTATTCAATACTCGGTGAGCTGGATACATTTCTGTTCCGTTAGCAGAAACCACTTTCGCATTGATTAAAGCGTCCCTATCTTTAGTATTTAATATCCATTTAGAAGCTTTCGTGTTTTTTATAACTACTTCACCAATGTACGAACTAATTGCAAACAATTTATAATCAATATCTTTGGTAAAAAAACCTTTAGGTTTTGAGTGCCCATCATTAAAATTAATAACAATTAGATTTTCAATCTTTTCTATGCTCCTGACGGTGTAATCAAGATCAACTCCAATTTTGCTACATTCTTTAATTAACCAGAATTGTGAATATTGAATTTGTTTTTTTAATGATATCATATTTTTATTTTTAGATCATATTTAAATTTTCAATCTATCATGAGCTATAACGACTGTGCTTTGCAACGGTTTTTGGCGATAGCCAAAACTGGCGTCAAAGCACTAGTTATACACGGTGGAATTATTCGTTTCAAAAGTTCACTTGAATATATTCTAATATTTTATAAGTTTTCGAGATAAAAAATGGCTTTCACTTGTGTAAAACTTTAAAAAATAAATACCGGAATTTAATCTGTTTAGATCTATCTTATTATTACTAAAATCACTAATCTTTTCAATGATTTTACCATTGATATCAACTATTTCTATTGATCTATATTCATCAATTGAATTTATATGCACAAAATCATTTGCTGGATTAGGATGGATTTGAATGTAATTAAAATCATTTAATTCTTGGGTTGATGATGTAATCAACAAATTGTCAAATGCAACAAATTGTTTTTCAAGAAGCGCATTGACAAGTATATCCTTGTCACCATCTTTGTCATAATCAAATATGGAAAACCAATTTTCATATGCTTGATTTGATTGTCCACCTGCCGCTTCAAAAGCAACCCTTCCAATGATTTTTTTAGGTCCAAATTTTCCAGTTCCTAATCCTTTCAATACAACAATATTAATTGAATCAAAATTCATGTTTTCAAGATAAACAATATCCAAATTACTGTCTTTGTCTAAATCATCGACTTTTATAGTAAATATGATCTCTGATTCTATTACAGTACTTTTTTCGTTAAATATACCATTGGTATTTTTGTACCAAATTATATCTGTGCCGATAAACCCTGAGATGATAATATCGATAAATCTATCATTATCTAAATCACCAAGTACTAACTCCGAACCTGTGCTAATCACTTTTATTTCTTGTCTTGAAAAAATATTATTACCTTGATTGGTTTGGATAATTAATTTATCATCACCAAATTCCGTAGTGGTATAAATTATATCTACTAAACCATCATTGTTAACGTCTCCTAAAATAACAGATTCAATTGTTCCTGATTCTGGAAATTTCATTTCATCAATCAAATTCCTACTCTTATCCAAGAAATTAATATCTAATGATGGATTAACGACACTAGCTGAAATAATGTCAAAATTGCCGTCCTTATTTATATCAAAAATTCTCCTTGCTCTTTTGTTCCAATTACCATTAATTGGGTATCCATCATTTGTAAAACTATTGTTTCCATTTGATAACAAAACATCATAGTTTCCGACAATATCAGTTTTCCCATCTAAATTTTGATCTACAAAATCTACAATGAAGGTGCTTAAAGGAATTTCAGGAGTCACTTTACTTAATATGGAATTTGTGTACTCATAGATTTCTAATTTTCCCATTAAATGTGATATAAAATTTACTTTTCCAAGCTCCAACGATGTACAATAAATCATTTCTTCGATTTTTACTGAATTAGTTGAAGATATTGTTGGTGAAAGGTTATCAATAATTACTTTTTTTTGTGAAAAATTCTGTGAATTTAGTTGATTGCATAAAATCAATAATAGAATAAAATTTAATGTTCGCATTTTAATTACTTTTTAATATTTTTAATTTTTTGTTTCATTCTGAATATCGCGTCCAAGGCTATGTGACGTCTGCCTGATAAGGCAGATGGCATCATAGCCAATGTTAGCGATTTTTTATTTTATTTCCTTTAAAAATTACTTCTCCATCATTTGAGATAATATTGGTGTAATCAGTATTATAAGTTCTCGATTTGATTTCAAGTTTATTTAGTATTTGGTCGGCTTCTCTTCTTATAGATATCCAAGTCTCGTTGTTTCCAAGAATTTCCAATCCCATATTTCATTTGGTATGTTGTCAACTTTAGTTTTGAATTCTATCAGTATGTCTTTAAACTGATTATCAATCAAGTTGTTCTTAAATACTGTTTTAAACAAAATTGGCGTGAAAGCGTAATCTAGCTCTTCGTATAATTCAGCCAGAGGATCTATTAAAACATAAGCCATCTTATCTAATTCTTTTTCATTGTATGTATAAAGAATAAGTGCATTGATAAGGTTATTGTAGTAAAAATCTACGTGCTTATCATATTCTTCTAATTCGCTCCGAGTAAATCCCATATCGTCAACTTCCACCTTTTTGTTTGAAGTCAAATTCTTGTTTTTAGATTTGAAAAAGTTGAATTTCATTCTTTAGTTTTAATTATTGCTAACGTTTTGCAGATTTGCTATGGGCGGGCTTTTCACCACAAATGTTGATGCGGAGAACCAAACTTTGATTAACCTTAAATGTGTCTGCGAGGCACGAAACCCCGCCCATTGCAAATGTGCTGTTAGCGGTTCGTTGTTTTTCATTGTGTTTTCTAGTGCACTAGATTGATTTTATTGTAACCTGACTACTCATTAAACATGCACTTGTTTTAGTATAGACACCACTAAAAAAGAGAAGCCAAAAAAGGACAGAGATGCTCTTATAGCATGAGAATACTCCCAAGTCTTTCTAAGTTCATCCCAATTATTAGGCAAATTTGTCCAACTTAGAGTTTCTTGATTAGTCGGGAATGTGAATACAAAGAAGACTATAATGCTTAGAATAAAGCAAATTAATCCGGTTATTAAAAAAGAAAATTTATACTTTAATTTTCGGTCAATAATTATCCAAATCATGGTCAATATAATCGCTCCTATTTCAAAAAATCCTAACCATTGCCAACCGCTATATATTCCTTGAACAACTTGATAATTTTCTTTTGATAAATTTATTTTTACTCGAAGCTCAAGAAGATGTGCCATTGCTGCAGAAAGTGAGATAGCTGCAAAAAGCATTGCTAAAAATCTGATTAAATTTCTCATCTTAAAGTGTTTATGATTTTTATTGTAAGTTACAATTACCGCTCCGTAAAGGTTATGCTATAAATCTTTAGAAGTGTTACTCAATTTGGAGAAAGAGTTGCATCATTCACACATTGAGTTCGTGAAGAGTCGCTCTACAATGACCGCTAACGTTTTGGGGCTTTGCGTTCGGGCGGGTTTCGGAGCACAAAACTGTCAACCAACACTGAGGTTGAATATAAGCACAACGCTCCAAGTTTGCACGTCACCCCGCCTGACGCAAAACCCGTGTTAGCGGTTCGTTGTTTTTTTAGTTATTGTCTTCTAAAATGTCTGTCGCTGTTTTGTTACCAAGCTGTTCAGCTAAACCAATAAGCAATCCTTCTACTCCACGAATGTAGCAGAGTCTATAAACGTCACCAAACTGAACAACTTCATTAACGACTTTAGCACCGTATTTTTCAAGTCTAACTAAAAGTTCATCAAGGTTGTCAACCCTGAACATTACTCTTAGATAGCCAAGTGAGTTCACAGGATTCGTTCTGTGGTCTGCAATTGTTTTTGGACGTAGAAAATGTGAAAGTTCAAGTCGAGAGTTTCCGTCAGGAGTAACCATCATAGCTACCTCAACAGATTGGTCGCCAAGTCCAGTTACACGACCTGCCCATTCACCTTCAACCATCATTCGTCCTTCAAGTGTCAACCCAATTTCTGTAAAGAATTCAATTGCACTGTCAAGTGATTCTACAACAATGCCTACATTGTGCATTTCCATTAATTTACTTTTTGCCATATTCAATTTGTCAATTTATCATGTTGTTTCTTGTCGTCCTAAAATGACCGCTGTTAGCGGTTCGTTGTTTATTCACGTGTCGGCTCATAATAAAATACTGTCGAACCAGATCTTAATGTTTTTGTCCTAATGAGTTTCAACATTATTCTGTCCGTGATTTGGTCAAATAGTCTTAGCCCTTTCCCTTCGATGATTGGATGAACACAAATTTGAAATTCGTCAATAAGGTTACTGTTTAACAGTTGAATAATCAAACTCCGACTTCCCACCGAAATGTCCTTTCCTGATTGCTGTTTGAGTTCCAAAACTTTTTCGTTAAGTGGGCTGTCTGAAAGTTTTGCACTGTCCCAGTTCGTGTCCTTTAGGGTGTTGGAGAAAACAAGTTTTGGGATTTTGTCTATGGAAATTGCAAAATCGTCCATTGTTTTTTTACCAGAAGGGTTTTGCACTAGTGTTTTCCAAAATTGCATAAGTTCGTAGGTTGTCCGTCCATATAAAATAACTCCCGCATTATTCAATAGGTCAGAATAATGTTGATGTAAATCTTCACTAGGAATACCAGTTGTATGGTCGCAAACACCGTCAAAGGTCATATTGAAAGCAGCAATTACTTTTCTCATATTTTATATATTTTGTTTATCATTCTGTTTTAGTGGTGTCGTCTGTTACAATGACCGCTAACTTACTTATTTCTACAACAAATCTACGACAGACTTGCGGTTTTTCTAAACTTTTCCAAAAGAAATTTGATGTGTTACTAATTTCCTATCAATCTATCCAATGGACTTATTACATTCTCTATGCTAGCGG
This sequence comes from Saprospiraceae bacterium, assembly GCA_035299145.1. Classification (GTDB taxonomy): domain Bacteria; phylum Bacteroidota; class Bacteroidia; order Chitinophagales; family Saprospiraceae; genus OLB9. Next base: position 78,379 of record DATGWZ010000003.1, on the reverse strand, counting down.
TGGTAACGTGTTTATAAATCATAGAAGTTTTTACCCCTTGGGATTATTATTTTTGTCGAAAAAATATGCGCAGCACTATTAAGTTAATTTCTTAAGGAGTGAAAGTTATCATTTATTTATTACAGGTTATATTAAAAATTTGGTTAACAAAATAAGTGAGCACGAATCTGGAAAATCAAGAAATCACCACAATTGATAAAAGCAACTTGCCACAATTAATTGACCATATTCCATAATGTCATCGGATCAATTGAGTAGTAATTTTAATGCTTCATAGTCTATCCTGCTTAAGTGCCTTTTGTCTCTCGGTAGTTTTTCTATGAATATTGTTTGGTCTATTTTATAAGGAAAATCGATAATAATCTGATCAATATGATTTGTCTTTTGTATAAAAAGAATGTTCTTTCCATTGATGTGGAGCCATGTACCTTCTTCCTTATAATGATGAAAAGAAAGGTATTTTTCCATCGTTGTAGGTGCACATGTCACCCCATTTTCAAGCCATGTATACTTCATCCTGCCGATTAGAAATACTTCTCCATCTATCATATATCCCGCATCGCCTGTCTTATGCCATAAGATGTTTTTATCTAGGATCTTGTTTGTAGCAAAAGCATTATCGTCTTTGAAATAATGTGCTAACACATGTGGCCCGGCTACTATGATTTCTCCTGCTTCACCATCTTTTAATGGATGGAAAGCATTACTTTCTGCTTCGTTTATACTTATTTTGATATTGTGATGTGGTATTCCTACTTTCAAGCCCATTTGGTCTTGATCAAGGGAAACTAAATAATCACGCAACGTCAACGTACACATAGGCTCAGCTTCTGTACTGCCATATACCAATACAACTTTAGATGGGTCGATTTTGGTGGCTACATAGCGGGCAAAATGTGGCAGGATAGAAGCACCACCTATGAATACACGATCTAACTTAGCGCAGTCTAGGAGCTGGCTCATTTCACTAAAATGTGATGGGGAAGCTGACAAAACATTTGGCGCAAACTTATTTCTTACTTCGTGCCATTGTGAGGGCTTAGCGTATTTAGGTGGTATGATAGAAGTCACTCCAACAGCAAGATTACACATCAATACAACTGGCAGGCTTGTAATGTGCGTGTCCCCTGACTGCAATTTCATTTCTTCTATGAGGGTAGATAGTTGGATATCCAAAAATCCATGGGTTCGGTTAGCTGCCTTTGGTTGCCCCGTGGTGCCGCTTGTAAAAGTGATCAATGCCGAATCATCGGGCTCTCTATGTACCATTTGAATAGGGTTAGGATCCTTTCTTTTCAGAAAAATAATGCTTTTCCATAAGCTATAATGAAAAACAAAATACTTCAGTAATGAAATCAAACGAAGGGTGACGATAATTTTGGCATTGGACTTTTGAAATGCATAAACTACGCTGGATTTCGGTTTGATATCATCTACCAATACTACATTAGCCCCTATCAGAAATATCGCTAAAATATGGATATAGAGCTCAATACTATATGGAATCACGACGAGGATATTATCATCTTTCTCTACCTTGTTTTGCTTTAAAACAACAGCAGCTTTATAGACTTCATCTCTTAGTTCAGCAAAAGTGATTGATTGCGATTGGTAGACGATAGCTACTTTATTTGGATAATTTCGGGCCGACTCTAGAAAATGAGAAATAATATTCATAGTTGTATATGCATTAATATGTGACTCTGATAGTGTCTGCCACCATAATTTGTAGAGACTTTAGCAGAATTATTATCGATATGGAAATAAGCATGCAACATGGTCTTAAATCCCATTTGATAGGCTTTGGTGCAAAATATGGCTGACATGATATTGGCAATGCCCTTATACTTTTGGTCGGGTTTTCTGGCTAAGGTTTTGACGATGACTTGTTCGGGATTATAATGGTCTTTGACTGCAAAAAACAAACCTACTAGTTCTTCTCCATCAAATACAAAATCAATCAGCGTTTCATCTAAATAATGGAGGAAAGGCAAATACAAACCTTGAAACTCATCATAGCTTATGGGTGAAAAAAGTACGTTTTGACTAAAAACATCTATACAGAAATTGTACAAAAGGTTAAGGTCTCTTTCTACATGATTCTTATCGAAATTTCTGGTGGTTAATCCTCTCTCAGTTAATGCATCTATCGAATTGGGTTGATGGTACGATTCATTTAATTCTTCAAAATTGGTCTGGTATTGTGCCATATCTTCAAAGCCACATTTCTTCCACAAGTCGATGTAATAATCCTGGTGAATGAGTTCCATAAAAAACGGTGGTTGAGCATGCAGACTATATCTATAAGAATGCCAAGTGCTACCATTCATAGGACCAATAAGGTTGGTACATTTTAATTCAGAAGCCGTTGCCTTTGTAGCTAGAAATAGTGCTTGGGCAGCATCAACATTATTTATACACTCAAAGTTACCAATGATAAGGTATTGAGGAAATGAGCTGTTGTGATACAAGGCCAAAAAGCCAACAAGAATGTCATTATCGTAGGCAGTTATGACTTGAATGGCATGGTTAAGATTGGTGAGCTTTGGCTTCAAAGCTGATGAATAGAGTTGATCTACAAACGAAGTTAATGCATTTTGATCTATCTGATTTTGTAATAGGGTATTAGTAGTTATCATTTTTCATTAAGGGTTTTAATATTGTCAAGATTCTTCTCAAAAATATCAGATATCGTTCTACCACTAAATTTCATTTTGATGATGTCCCAAATATTTGTTTTGTCAATTTCTTTATATAAACCAAAGGTTAGTTCAGTCTGATTGTTATGAATCGATTTGTATATTTGTCTGGTAAATAAATCAGATGTGGTCATGGGAAAATAATTCAAATTATACAATGACAGTTCTCGATACATCAAAGGCGTGGTTTGCACTTGGGTAGTCAATTCATCCCACCATATTCCGGATTCGTCTTCCTCTTTGAAGCATCTCCTGACACTTCCTACCTTGCCATCTTCAAGTGGGTCAGTAGGGGTGATGTGGTGCACAAAACTTGACCATTCGGATGCATTGCTAGAATTTCCCAAATAAGCGAAAACTTTTTCTTTCGGGGCATTAATAATGATACTAGTCTCGAGCTCATATAATCCTGTGCTTTCATTTTTAATAAATGGACTAGTATAAAGCCAAATTCCTAAGACAATAAAAGTAGAGATTAGAATGAATAAAATGATTTTTTTCATAATCTATTTAATTATAACAAAATAGAACAATAATAATCGATACTGGAACGGTGAAATTATCCCAGCCTTTTGTAGAAAACAATTCTGCAAATGAAGATACTAAAGCTAACTGTATTATAAAAAACCATGTATATGAAGAAAAAGTTAGCCCATCAAAAATAAAAGGTGCTATCATTTTGAAACCGAAAATTAATGCGACAGTCGTGATAAAAAAGGCTATAGTGCCTCCAATCGTTTTTAATTGCCCAAAGATTTTGATCGGATAAAAACGCGTCTTTTTACCAACCAATGCTGCCATAGGATCTGAGATGCTTAATATTAATATAGGTAGATAATAAAATTCTAAGGTCCACTCTTTGGATAACCAAAAACAAAATAAAACAACCAAAGCAAACAACCAACTGCCACTGGATTTGCGATTTATTGCTGTGATAGACTTAAACCATTTTTTCTTTTCACTCAATGCTATAAGGCCCAGAAATGACAATGTTAAGAAAGCCACTTGCCAGGTTTCATCTAAATATACCTGGAAAGTCAATGCAATTAATCCTGTGCAAATATGGACTATCTTGCGGGTGTATTCAGCATTTACCTTAAATTTGTGATATAGTAATTCTGTAAACCCAAACAGGGCCAAGTATATAACGCTATATATGGCTACTTCCTTCATTTATGGTCTTTGATAAGAATGAAATTTTTGATAAAAAAATCCGCGATCTACTCCAGCATTCACAGCTAGGGGGACACAATGTACGATATCATGTAAATTGCGTGGCACCATCAAATTCCAATAACAAATTCTACTCTGTGGCATTGCATTTTGGTGAAGCAATTTTGCTTGTTTTTCAAATACTTCTTCTGACATGTATTCAAATATATTTGATAAATTAAATCTATTATATGCTGGATAATGCTTTAGACAATTTTCTAAATCACCATAAAAATAGGTAATCTCATTGTGCTGAAGCCACGATTTTATTTTGGTAAAATTTTCAAGCATCGCATAAGGCGGCAGTAAATCTCCAAACTGACCCGTCAAAGTGTAATGAAGAATATAGTTTTGCTGGGCATAGATGGACTTTAAATGTACTTCTGCAACATTAAAAATTTGTTTTCCCACATTTACTTTCACTTCATTGAGCTTTTCAGGTTCTCTTCCAAATTTGCCCATAACATATTTATTAAAAAATATTCTGAACAACAGTTTCCACCTTGGATTATTCCATTTGTGATGATAAAATGCATCTTGTTCCTCTGCAGATTTGGGCAACATCAGTTGTTGAATATCCTTCTTCGAATGAATAAAAGGCAAAATTCTCTTTGCAAATAACTGAAAATACTTTTCAAATTTTCCTTGATGTATGAGACCACTTTCTATGAGCTGACGTGATAAAAACACATTGGCATTATCTGAAAGAAATGCTCTGATTTTAAGAAATATTTCCCATCTGTTTTCGCAAGAAATAAATCCAAGTAGCTTCAAAAACTCTTGATGACTAAGGTGTCTTATGGCTTGCTCCTTCAATTGGGTAACCCAAAGTTGTACTTCATTCATATCTAAGCACAACATAGACTTTGGTTGAGCAGAAAGTAGCATAAGGCTATTGTCACCTGCTGAGGCGATAGACATTACTTTAGACTCACTGTCAATGCCGAGTGATCGGGTCAGAAGGTCTGCATCTTCCCAACAGTTGCTATATTTCAGCGGATTATTGTTCACCATGCATTTCTACTATTCCTGTTTTTCCATTCATTTTGACGGTATCACCATCCTTGAGCATTTGGGTCAAACCTTTGATACCTACGATGCAAGGAATGCCCATTTCTCTGGATACGATGGCAGCATGACTAAGTGTACTTCCCCTTTCAACTAAGATGGCAGAGGCCGATTGGAATATTGATATCCATCCAGGATCTGTAGATGTAGTCACCAGTATATCACCATTAAGACTTTTCACATCCTTAGGGTGGGCTAGAATTCTCACCTTGCCCGTAACCTCGCCTGCACAACATGGTATGCCCTTGAGCTGTCCTTCATGGACTACAACGTTTTGGTTGATCACGAGTTCAACATCATATTGATGGACTCTTTCTGGCATTATGGGTAAGGTATGATAATGATCAAATTCAATCTTTCTGTTACCGACGATTTTTTGAATTTTTTCGTCACTAATTTTTCCATTGAAAAAGTCATCGACTTCCCCTTCTTTTAAATAAAATATATCCTTAAAATGACTGATTGCACCTTGTGATTCCAGTGTTTTCCCTATTTCCCATAAGAACATTCTCACAGTACCAAATCCGAAGGTTCTGTCAAAACGCAAATTCTCTCTATCAGCAACCATTTCTGCTGCTTTATTCATTACATACTTAAAGATGGCTCTTTTTAAGAAAGGAAGCTTATTTAATATTTCAGTTGTTTTAATAGGCTCTGACTTGCCTCTTTCATCAAAGGGTGAATCATATGATTTTAATACGGTAATATATGACTCAGGATTTTGTGTAAATGTCTCATTTTCTAATTTGAGCTCTCCCACACTTCTGTCGCCATAGAGATTTATATACTTCTTAATCAACACACCCGTCTTCCCGAATTTATCATTCTTACACAAATCCCATATCTCAGATTCCGGTGTATTTTGAATCAAGTGAAGCCTATTTTCCTGATCTGCTTGCCGAATAATCTCTTGTGTCAATTTCGCAGGTAATACAGATTTTACGGAATATCGACCCACAACCAATTCAGTATGAAGTTGATCATTTCCTAACCACTTTACACACAGTTTTTGTAGGGTGCCAAAGTAAAACATCGCCAATAAATCATTAGCCAATGGTGGGAACCATTCATTGACCAAAATGGATTTGAATTTTTTATAATCAGACCATATCTCTGATGCTTGTTTTTTACTATAATCTTTAGACTTATATTCTGCTATGACAGTGGTTACTTTTTCAGTAAATGATTTTTTAATCTTGGGTAGCCTTCTATTAAGCCCAATAATCTTGATCATTGTTTTTGTCAGATTCCAATAATCTCCAATTTTACCAGACTTACCCTTCAATTCAAATGCTACACCTAGGGGCTCGCTTACGCCCATCATTTTTTCCATATAAGCTGCATTGATGTTATAAGCAGGCAACATGGCAAGTGCCTTATACCAATGGATGAGATGATAATAAACTCGCCCATTGATATGACCCAACATTTCCGCAAACACTTCACTATTTAACGCTATTTGCCGACTAGGTACACCCAATAGTTTAGCAAAATTCTTATAAACAGATTCGTAGATTTCTAGTATAAAAGAAAAAGTAAATGGAAGCGTAATGCCTGGGTAAGATTCAATAATATTTGAGTTGTCCCAAATGATGTGTTTATTGTGTTTTTTCAAAGTGGTGATAGGTCTACTTTGCAACATATACAATATACTATTTTTATAACAAAACTCTACATCTTGCGGACCTTCGTATAGTTTTTCAAGATGATCTAATATTCTTCTTAATTCATCAAGTTGAGAATGATTTAACGTACTTTTTTTACATAAATCTGAATCTAATTGTACATATTCCAAATCACCACCATTGAATACTAATTTTTGCTCTTTTTCAGATATTTCTTCTGTCCATTTCTTGTCTGAAAAGATGTAAGTATCAGCATTGAGTTTACCACTCACCAAGCCTTCGCCCAGCCCAAATACAGTGGATATCACCTTGGCTCTACTATATGGCTGTGTAGGATCAATGCCAAACGCCACTCCGCTCACATCAGCATCAATCATCTCTTGCACGACTATTGCTAGTGATAACGAAGACACCGCAACGTTATTGATAGCAAGGTAGGTGGTTACGGTTTCGCTAAGCTTTTGATGAAAAACCCTTTGAAATGTTTTATAAACATCAGATTTTTTTACAAATAATGCCGTATTAAAAATACCTGCAAAACTATGATGAATACCATCTTCAAGATTAGCAGAAGAACGCACCGCAAAAAAGGTATTGTCATGAAATTGGCTTAACTTTTCAGAAACATCTTCCTCTGATAAGTGCTCGATTTCATGTTCTGTAAAAACGACAAAATCAGGGACATTAAAACCTTTCTCTTTTAAGAAAAATAGTGATTTAGCCTTACCACCGATATGACCTGAGCTTGCATTCATGTGCTAGAGTAGGTTTTTGATAATGAAAGGTAGCGCACCGAGATTGAGGTACATACCCATAGTCCACAACCCTGCTGCATTTTCTATCATTTTTGCTTTTTTTGGAGTAGGATTTGCTAAAAAATTAAAGGCAACATAAAAACCAAAAGATGCAAAAACGCCCAATAAAACATATATATATAAAGGGCTAGAGATAGCATAACTAGCAACAAAAGATAATATAAGTGTGATCAGTAAAATAAATATCCAAATATAAACAGCCTTATGCATTCCCCATAGCTTAGAATAAGAAACCACGCCTTCTTCTTCATGATCAGGAAGTTTTATTTTTCGACCTATCTCTAATACGATGCCATTAAAAAATGAGACAGCAAAAAACCATGCTAATGCCATCGGAGGATTAATACCCACAAACGACCAATGTGCAGCGCTTGCTACTAAATCCACAAGAGGAATGATCATCATATGAGAGATCACGTAAGCCATCTGATGACTTTTTAACCAATCTTCAATAAAAAATTCTTTGAACATAAATCCTAAATATACCATGCTAACCAAATAAATGCTCAAAAAACTTTGGTTAAATACAATCAAAGTGATCTGCATAATGATGAGCAATATCCCTACCCATTTTAACTCTTGCAATGTAATGAGCCCACGTGGTACAGGTAGATATTTCCTATACTTCATGTCATCCTCATGATCTTTAAATTCATCAGAAATCCTCAATAAAAGAAATATAGTAAATGTCAAGAAAAATGCTTTAAAATAGTCTAGCCAGGGAATAAATTGTGTTTCACCAACTGCTGATAATGAATAACATATAGCAGAAAACGAAAAAATGGCTATAATTGGAACGTATGATTTTAAAGGAAATCTTTCTGAAAGGTATACTAAGTATTTATTCATAGCTATCTTCCTAATCTTTGGTGAGCACTAGTAAAATGACCTTCTGCTAGTGCAGCTGCAATAGACAATTCACCACAGAGTAATAAAGCAGCACACACTTCAGCGAATTTTCTAGCTTTTCCACTTCCTTCACAGTCCAATATTTTCAGACATTCTTGTTGTGTAGGAAACTTAGTTCCGCCTCCCACAGTACCTACTATCAGATTCGGTAAAGTCACGGACACATATAAGTCATGGTCATTTACGACTTCCATTCTTGTCACACCTACTGCGGCTTCTGATACACAAGCTACATCTTGACCAGTAGCCATAAATAAGGCCGCAAGCCCATTGGCAAAATGTCCCTGAGCACCAATGCTACCTGTCTGAATCACGGAGACTGTACTCGCCAGCCAATATTTAGCAACAGATTGGGCTGTGGTCTTAAGCACATCTTCTAATACTTTATGGGTGATAATGCACTCCGCCGTTACCTTTTTGCCCCTTACCGTTGTAAAAGACAAAGCGCTTGCCTTCTTATCACCACTATAATTGCCTTCTACATACCAATATTCTGGTTGTATAGGTGTATGAGCGATCAAGTATTGACAAATTGCTTCAGTGCAAATGGTAACCATGTTTTGACCCGAAGCATCTCCTGACAAGTACTCAAATGTGAGAATAACGTGATTACCTTCTAAATTAAGCTGTACATCATTCAATTTGCCATGCTGTGTATGCTGACCAACAATTTTGTTAAACTCATCTTTAACTTGCGTCACCCACATTAAAAATCTCAATCCTGATTCTATATTTTTAAATCCAAACAGTGGACTCCTCTTTACCCCTTCGGTAAGGCATACTGCTGATATTCCGCCTGAATATAACGTAGCTTTGGCACCTCTGTGGTAAGATGCTACTAATCCACCCTCTGTAGTAGCTAGCGGTATCAGAAAATCACCTTTTGCTTCAGAGCCGTTTACCCTCACAGGGCCTATTAAGCCCGTAGGTACTTGGGTCATCCCAATAAAATTTTCTATGCTTCCTTTTAAAATTTGAGTATTTGTATTCTCGTTGTTTGCGTTTATCGCATTCAATCTGATTTTACGGATGTTTTCGATGTACTCAATCCTGGATCGAAAGTTTTCAATGCTATATTCATTGGTAGGCTGCTTATTGGGAATAGTAACATCTTCAGACCTCAGTCTAAGCAACATATCCTCCAAATTTGATTTTTCTTGAAGTTTTTCGAATACTCTAGCAGCTTTATTAAGTGAAATCGACATAGGTAATATTATATTTTGTTAGGTAAAATAACAACAAATTTTGGAGATTTTACTAAATGAAAATTCATAAGCAAACTCCTGATAAAAGAAAACCAAAAGTGATGATAGAATATTGCATCCACTCCGAAAAGTATTGAAAAAATAAAAGGGAAACGGTTTTGTTTCCCGACTGTTTTTGACGCAAGCCAAAACTGACGTCAAAGCACTGTTGAACTAAACCATCGGTAGCTTCTTGGCTTGATTGTTGGCATTAGTATTTAAATCTAAAATATTAGAATCTCAACAAAAAAAGGTGACTTGAAGATCTAGGTCAACGCACATATGTCTATATCTTTCATTGTCATTTTGCTTGCGTTTTATACCTTACAATGTCTTTTGACAATTGTGCATCTTTATTAAAAGCAGACAATTCATTTAGAATGCCAGGATTTGTATTCGCCAGTTCTGAAACTATTTCGTAAGCCATTTCTTTGGTTTGTGTAGCCAATAAGGCATCTTTTTTGTGTTCATATATCAAGGCTTTTAGAAACTCTGGTTTGTTTCTTACATTGGTTTCTTTTCTATAAATTCTATCAATTTCCTTCGACAAAATTTGTACATCTTCAATATTTACAAAATAATTATTGATACAATTAAAACTGTCTTTTTGCTCTTTCCAGCCAGCAAGCAGGATATCTTGAGCAGATGATTTGTCTTCCATTTTATTACGTAAAAGCAAAGAGGCTTTCACATATTGGTTGGTTGTTTTATAATTTTCTACTACATAACTATAGTGTTCATTTGCTTCTTTTCTGTTATTGATTGACTGGTACAAGTCACCAACTTTTTCGTACATCTTCAACTCTTTGTATAGACCAATCGCATCAGAAGTCATTCTCCCTTTTTCGTAGCATGAAGCTGCTCTTTCTTTATTATTCATATATTTTAAATACAAAGCTGCTGCTTCTGGATACAGCTTTCCATCTTCCAAAGTATTTGCCGCCATTTGGCTATTTTTCAACAATTTCATATACACAAATGCAGCTTTTTCATAATTTTTTTCCTTTATAAAATTGGTTGCTACCTGGTAATACTGTTGTTGCAATTTAGCCATAGAATCGTCCTGTAAAAGTACGTTTCCACTACCACTAACCCCACTATTGCTAAATAAATTAAACGATTTCCATCGTTGACTCAAACTAAATGTGCCTATGTCTCCGCCTCTATTTGTGCCTTCATTGTCAATTGGAATGGCATATTTTAATGCTTCTTCGGGGTTGCTTTTAAACATTTGCATCAATTTTTCCATTTCCGAACGGTTTCGCTTCTCCAAATTTTCAAACTCATTTTCAAACTTTTCAAACAGCTTGTCACCAGAGGGAAGTAATTGACTCAACATTGAGGCCATATTTGTAAACCAATTTGCTTTTTCAATTTGATTTGCACCATCTCCAGATTCAGAAGTCGAAAAAACCGATTTTAAAAGTTGGTATTTTATCTTTTCTTTCCAATTTAGTGGCTTTTCTATAAAAGTTTCCTTCTTAGGAAATGTGTTCTCCTCCATATTTTTCAATAATTCTTCTGGAGGCAGTGCTTTTATTTCAATTTTATGAATGGCTTGAGGGCGAAAAGCAGCCACACGAGGCTCTGTAATTAAACAGTTTTGTGGCGAAGGGATTTCTAAAACATCTTGCCAATTAATGGGATTCTCTAATTCAAAAAGACCAAACTCTGGATGAAAAATATGTGGACATTTTGCAAATAAAATGGCTAGCTCAGAAGGATTAATTTTAGGGTATAAGGTAGAAAATTCGGGTATAAATAATATATCCTGAATGCATTGGCAAAACTGTACATTCTGTAATCTAAAATTGTTTGAAATGACTTGCTTCAAAACCACAAAACAGCCCCAAATAGAATTAGGACTTGTATCTGGAATGGCAAAAATGGGAACCGAATTTATATCTATCTCTAAAATTTGAAGCTGATAAAGCCAATGTTTTAAGTCAGTGCCTTTAATCAAAATACCTTGTAGGGGATACGTATTTTTTGTCCAAGGTTTAATTCTTAGATTCATATTTCACTATTTGGGTTATAAATTTTTGAATATATGTATTATAAAATTCTTGGGTAGATATAATTGTTTGCTCCTTTTTATTCCCATAAAAAGCAACATCAAAACCTATACCCTGAAGTTCTTCTGTCATTTTTTCAGCATCGTCATTTTTCATATACAATGCAAATTGAATCGGTGCGTTATCTATAATATCTTTTGCATCTTTTAAGCCAATGCCACTATAAGTTTTTAGAATTTTAGTCGCAGTTAGTTTCTCGAGACCGCTAGACTGTAACCGAAATGTGAAATATGGAATGCTATAAAAATAATCATACCCGGCAAAATATATTTCTGTAGCTACTCCTAATACTTTATCTATTGCAGAAGATATATATATTACAGGAATATCTTTCTTGCTACTTTTTAGCGTAAAAAAGCCGTTTCCATTTACTGATATTTCGCTGCCTTCGCTAAATATATAGACTTTTTTGCTAGAATCGTAATGAGCCTTCACTTTAGGGTCTTTATTCATTTTATTGTAATGGTAAAATTGCAGGTCTTGCATACCATACTGAAATTGCAGTTGATGGGAGTTAAATACGAGCCTATTCTCTTCATTTATATAAACTTCTTTGAGGTTTTTTAATACATTAAATGCCAATCCTTTAAACGCAGTATTCAAATCGATACATTGTTTTTGCCTTGCAGTATAATCATTATTGAATGCACTGCTATCAAATTTCTTTTTTTCAATTTCAATAATTTTTGTATCAAAATTTGTGTTAAATGTATATGCTTCAGGATTTCTAATCAGGAAAGTAAACTGTTCTCTTAAAAATATAAACTCATTAGTTCGTGTATATTTCCAATCATGAAAAAAGACTTTGGCATATTGCAATGTTTCTAAATCTGTAATAATAACCTCTCTGTTTTGCGGATTGAATGAAAGAAAAAGTATTATACCTTTATCTGTTTTTCCAAGTTCATAGTTGCTATTTGTGGGTACATTTGTCAAAATTAATTCGCAACCCTTTTTGTTTGTTTGATTTCCAAAATTTACTATTCGAAAGAGGCATCTATTAGAAACAAAATACACTTCGTTTCCAATAGGAATCAATCTGCTTCTCTTTTTTGGTAAAGGGAGTAACAATGGGTAAACTTCTTTTGATGCAGGAACATAAGGAATAATTTTTTGCTCAAAAGGTTTCAATGGCTTTTCCCATAGTTTTTCTAAAGGCAATTTAATTGTTTGCAAATGCTTAAAGGCATTGTTTTTATTTTTATAAAAATGAATATTACCATCCATATTAGTTGTAATAATATATCGGAAAAGCGTATGATTGTCTGCCAAAATCCTAGCTATTTCAGGATATTTAAGCCCTTCGGGAGTGGTAATGTAAAATATTTCCAATTGCTTGTTTTGTTTATTAGATTCCAAAAATGCCGCAATCCCTTTTTGGGCATTCAAGCTCAAAGCTACCTGCTGCAAACCGTCGATAATAGAACTCGCTTTTTCGTATTCCATTTGTAAAAAAGTATCTCCAACTAAAAACAACTTGCTTTCACTCTTCGATTTTGGATGTTTAGAAATAGCCAAACTACTGGCGTAGCCTAATATTTTTGGAATGCCCCAAGTTTTCAATGAAATATCTATCAGCATAATTCTTTGCAATTTGTCGGTAATCGGTGGCATTTCTCTATGTAAATACAAGGCTTCGTTATTGGCCAAACGTGACATAAAAAGTAAGTCGTCATTAGCAAATTCGGATATCAAAAGTTTGTCGAAATCACCTTTATTTGATAAATCTGACACCCCGCCCAAAGGCTGTTCGCTAGGATGGGCATTAAAAATAGGAACACTAAATCCTGCCCAAATGGGTTTTATCAAAGCTCCTATTTGAAATGTTTGTGAATTGTCCATCAATTCCTCAACAAAATCTTTGTAGTTTTTTTCGGTTGTAGATCTTGTATCTAATTGAGGTAATAACTCTTCTTCGATTTCGGGCAAATTACCCATTTCATCTATTATAGATTGAATGTTTGTGAACTTTCGAGAGAGTATTTGGAAAACCTTGATATCTTTTGCTAATACACTTTTAGTTAAAACACTTAACTTTTGAAAGCTTGTCCTTCTTTTTTTTTCTTTTAAAACATTTACAATTCCTTTTGAAGTAGAAGATTTGATTCTATTGTGTGCATTTTCAAAAATGGTCGTTAATAATATTTGTTTTCTCTTTCCGATTTTATACTCATCGGGCAGGGATTGCAAAATGGCAAGAAAATTAAAACTTTCTTCCAAATCTGAATTTTTAAAATGCTCATTAAATTCTAATGCTGATAATATTTTATACACAAAATCTAAAGAATTCTCTTCCGTTTTGTTTATTGCTATCAGTGCACATAATATAGCCCCAAAAGAAGGCAAGCCCCTTTCGGCAATGGTATCCATAATAGGTATCAATTCTTCTGTATATGCAATCGTGCTTCCACCATTAATAGCCAATACTTCGGTTTCATCTTCCCAAAGCCAAAAATATTTTACATAAGATCGAAAATAATCATTTGCGTTCATCTCAATCTATTTTAAGGGTTTGTTTCCAGGAAGAAATGGATAAAGGCTTTAGCATCTTACTGTCTATCAAACAATAATTGTATTCCGAAGTCCACCAAATCAGTTGATTTTGTGATAGATTGAGCTTTTTCTCTATGGCTTTTTCTAACAATTGAAATTCTAAATGAAGCCCCACTGGAAATATGAATTTACCTTTTTGCCAAAATGTTTTGCCATCAATTGGAAGCATCGGTTCACCAAATATCAATGCATTTTCAGCATCAATCAATACCCATTCCAAAGGTTTTAAACGAATAGCCGAGGCATTTGAAATGTATTTACTTGCGGTTTGCATATTTACCAATAAAACAGTGGCTTTTTGCTCTGCATCGGTAGATATAAGTTTAATTTCTACAGGCTGATGGATTCCAAAAAAATTGTGATTAAAATTAGGCAATTCAATATTCAATGCCCTTTCTATTGGTGTCCACAAAAGATTGGGCATTTTTTTGAAGGGCAAAAGACTTTCTTTCGGAAACAGTAAATTGTCTTTACAAACAAATGTTTTTGTAAATGGAATAGAATGCAATTCAGTTGAGGCTAATTGCAATTCTGTAAAATTTTTTATCCAAATATAGTTGCCTTCGGTGGCTATTTTCAGATTACCCCAATGCCTGATTTGTCCCAAAAGTTCTTTATGTACCGTCTCTATTTGGATTAAATGGTCTGCAAAATTTTCTGCCATAAATTTTCTATTTCTGTTTGAATGTATTGCTTTTGCTCCATATTTTTAATCCAAGCACACCTATTCTGCACATATCGGAGTTTGTCTTTTACTACATTTTGTTCTTCAAAAGTCAATGTTTCATTTTGCCACTTATCTTTTAAATACTGTACTTCTTTCATTAATTCCTCTGGATTGGGAGCTTTATTTAAAAGTGCTTGTGGGTGCGACTTTACATCTACATCTTTGTCAATAATATTATTGATAATGCCTTCCAGAATTTCTATTTGTTCTTCGGTGTCCCAAATATATTTCAGCACCCACATATCGGTTTTTATTGCTTCTGTTCGACCACATATTAATGCACTTGCTGCAATCAGATTTTGTAATTTTACGGCTCTCCTGTCTGAAACCTTAATCCCTGTATTTCTCAAAGAATGTACAATGTCAATATACTCTTTTCGGATATGTGTTAAATCTATTTTACGAGCTTGTAATTGTAGGTTTCTTATCTCTTCAGATGTAATAGTCTGTAGTCCTCTTTGACTATTATTTTCCAAATTCCAGCCAGCCAAAAGCACATCGTGCAATTTATCTGGATCTACATAATCGCATTTGGCTCTTATTAAAAATCGGTCTAGCAGCGCACTCAATGACTCTTCTTCGGGTAATATATTACTAGCCCCCACAAACATCAATGCGGGCAACTTCTTTGTTTCTTTACCTCTCCTAAATATTTTTTCGTTCAAAGCCATCAACAAACTATTCAAAATAGCACTATTGGCATTAAATATCTCATCCAAAAAAACCATAGAAGCCTCTGGCAGCATACCTTCTGTATTGGTAATCAGTTCCCCTTCTTTGAGTTTTCGAATATCAAATGGTCCAAAAATTTCATTTGGTTCGGTAAATCGTGTCAACAGATATTCAAAGTTTTTTCCATCTTCGATACATTGCGAAAGCATTCTTACAATGGCACTTTTTGCGGTGCCAGGCGGACCAAGTAGAAAAGCATTTTCTCTTGCAATCAAGGAAATACCAAGCAAGTCTATTATCTCATCTTTGCCAATAAATGCATGTTTCACATAATTTAAAACTGCATTAAGTTTGTTTAATTTTTCCATTTATTTAATTTGATTTCTTAAATTCATTCCAATATTGTTCGGTATAATTACCAAGCGTTGCCCTAATTTTTCCAAGTATTTGAGGTAATTCAGCACGTTTCCTATCTTTTTTTTCAATTACTCTGTCAATATACAATTGTTCCAAACAAGGGTTGCTAAAAATCGGATCAAAGTCTAAATTTTCAAGAGCTAACGTTATCCCAATTCCAGAATAATGACATTGTTTTAAAATACTTTCAAGAATAGGAATCACATGATCTTCAGGATCTATCAGTTTAGCCTCGGCCAATATTTGAGGTAAAAACCGCAAACATAAATCTGCCGAAAGTATATCCTCTGTAGTAATTGGTTGTGGAAATAAGGGCAATAAATTAGTCAGCTCAACCTCTTTATGCTCTCGGTATAATAAAATTTGGCAAGCAGTATAAACTATTTTTGCTGCCCATAATGCCGATTCTGCATTGTATTTTGGTGTAGAAAATGGATGGTTTTCGGACTCTGCATCAAATTCAATTTGCAGAAATTCTTTTACCAACACTTCTTCATCTATTTTAAAATAAAGCAACTTGTCGTACAAAATGATTTCTTCGTTTCTTCGTAATTGATATATAGTCTCGTAAAAATAATGGCGCATAAGGTTAATTCTTTTAACACAAAATTAATATTTTTGATAAGAAATACATTTATTTTCTTGTCAATATAGCCAAACTCAATTGTACTAACTGCTTTTTTTGTATTTTGTTTTTAGTTTCCTTTTGTATTATGCGTAAAATATAAGCAAAAATTGTCATTTTTTTCGCAAGATTAATTGTTGCGATATGGTTAGGTAAAATGCGTGCAACTTAATTATTTCAACAAACCTACGACGCACTTGCGGTTTTCCAAACTTTTATGAAATATTCGAATTCCACCATTTTCTTATTTGTCTATCTAATGGACTGACTACGTGCTGCTGTCGTGACGTGCGCATAGAGCATAGTGGACTTTACCCTGTAGGATTATTATCTTACCCTTAACCTCATCATCAATCTTAACCCTATGTAGTTTTAGGTTTAACGTATAATTTTTAATGGATTAATTCTTTCTCTTAACCTCAACCTTAACCTATCCTCATGGCTTCGCCGACAATAGGTCGCATTTTCCTATTGCAATTAATTTTGTTGCATGCGCCATATTTCATTGAATGACAAATATTTGTCTGCTCATTTTCTTATGGCGCAATATCATACGGAAAGTATGAAGATGACGTGCTTCAGTGAGTCAAATATACAGTATAATATGAATGGCAGAGTGGTTTTAAACATTATTTTATTGCTCACTTTTATTATGGTTTGTTGCTTGATTAGAGTAAGTATGGCATTTTAAAGAAATTTTTGTGGACTCAATATTCGTATTATTTGCCAAAAGATAAAAATACTAACGTTTGTATGTTTGGTTTGTAAATATATTTTCAATCTGTGATTTAGTCAGTAAATGCAGGTCTTTTTAGCTTAAAACATCGAAGCATTACTTTGTAATCAATTAGCGTTTGCTTGCAACACTTTAGTGTTCTAAAGATTCACTAAGACGTTATTTAGTGATGCTTGAATGTTGGAAAGTAACGTTTAACCGTTGGTTAATTTGTTTTAAACGTTACAAAGAAACATGATAGTGCTAACTTTTAGCACTTAAGTGTTGCAAAGAAATCTTTGTTTGTTCCTTTGTAATCCTTGGATGTTATCTTGTAACCTTTAAGCAAAACATCTTAATCCAGATGGATACATTATAAATTCATGTAAATATTTTCTGAATCCATGTGGATATAGAAAATATTCACGTGGATATAGAAATTATTTATGTAGATTCAGAAAGTATTGATGTGAATACCTAAAATATTCACGTGGATCTTTAAAGTATTCAGTTAGATATTTAGTATTTTCATTTGAATATATAATGTATGCACTTGGATATTTAATAAATGTACGTGAATACATAATATATTGATGTGCATTTCTAAAATATTGACTTTAATAATGATAATTATAGAAAATGAAAATAAAATAATATTTTATCATTTTAGTCGTTATAAACTGTCAATACTAGCTAATACAAATATAAAGCTTTATTTTTAAATAATGGACTATTTTTGATCATTTTGATTAAATTTTTTCCAAAAGCTTTCTTGAAATTTACAAAATAAATAAAATCAAATTTATGAAAAACATGGACCCAAGGCTTCTGAAGGAGTGCAAAAACAAACTTATTATTATCAAGTCAATTGAAGAAAAATCAGAGCAGTCTGATATGCAGATTTATAAAGAGTTTATAGAGACCGTAGATAATTATGCAAACCTTACGTCAGAATATAATCAAGCGCTGATCTTGGCAGAGCGGATTAGAATAAGTCTTAAACAATACGAACCAAAGGTAAAAGATATCAAAGAGCGGACTCGAGGGGCACTGATGCTGCATTTTGGCAAAAAGTCAAATGAATACTTGAGTTATATGCGTTCATCTGAATATTCCAAACTTTTGGCTAAAGAAAGAAGGGAAGATAAAAAACTAAAAAAAGATACAGAAGGGCAAAATCCGCAGTAGTCTTTTTTTTAAAGAAAAGCCGCATATCAGATGGACTAATATACGGCTTTGTGTTTTATCTATAAAATGCTTAGTCTACTCCGAAAAACCGTTAGTTTGACTAATGAGACAATCTTTATTTCTACTGCATTGATAATCAAACGTTTCCCTTTAGGGGAAGGGTAAATAACGTTTGATTATCATTCAATTAGTGTTTTCGGAGTCGATTCAAGGATCTTTTCCCTAAGGAATCATCAGTTTTTTTGATGTCACTTGGTCACCATCAGCAATAGATACGATGTACATACCAGAGGTAAAGTTGCCTTGCAATTGTATGGTTTGTTTACCTTGGTGCAACTCAGCAATTGTGCTAGCTGTAACCAATTTTCCAGAAAGATCTGTTACTGAGATCGATACATTATTTCTTTTGGTTTTTGCATCGATCGACACAGCTATATCTCCACTTTCTATTTGGTATACTTTCATTTGATTTTCAAGTGCAAAGTTATTGGTAGATGATGGCGTGATTAGGGTAGGAGAGACAACATTGGCATTGAAGAATAGGTACCTGCCTGAAGATGGTAACTTATTCCATATGATGGCCGCTACTTTTATTTTACCCGTAGTAGCTGTGATGTTAGGAATTTTTACAGTGTTCAAAAAACTAGTTCCCACAGCTACACTTCCTGAGACAATTTGTTTGCCGAATGCACCTTCTAATAAACTAGATCTCAATACGTTTTTGTGCAACTCATTACTACTTCTTGATGCTTGCATATGAGTGACATCTTCTAGTAAATATAGCCCCAAATAGTAGTCTCCATCTTCTACCTCGCTTAAGAATTCTACTTTAGTATCTACATAAAGAGTATCTGTAGACTCACTTAGTCCTGCATTGATACCAACACCAGCAAATGGAAGTAGGCTTTGGTTAAAGTCTACGATTAGTTTTGCATCTTCTAGTGTTTGTGCACCATTAGAGTTTGACAGATTTAGATTGGTTCCATCTGCATAAAAAATAGGTTGACCTGCACCTGTGAAGTTATTACCGACAGCTGTTGATGTACTATTTTGTAAGCCACCACTGTGGTGTACAGCCATAAATAGGACATTATCATTTTGGAATTCGTTCAATAAATTTGTTTTAAAATCCCATCCCCAGCTTCCACAGAAAGGACACCAATCAGCTGTTCTTTCGTGCATAAGGGTCCATTGTTTTTTACTGACTTCTTGACCTATGGCAGATGTCGAAATCATAAAAACTAATACTAATAGAGTGATTACATTTTTCATGTCTTAAATTATTTATGTATGATTATAATATTAAAATGTACCATCAGATACTTTATAAACTACCGCGGTCACTACTTGAATGACAGCAGCAAGATTTTCTTTGTCGATGGCAGTTAGATTGTCGTTATGTGTATGATGATATTTTGCGAAATTGCCAGAAGGCAATGTTTCTATAATGTCGATCGTAGGTATGCCTGCTATTTTATTGACGTGAAAATGGTCGTCCATGATTTCTCCGACAAAATCATTTTTGAAATATTGGCCTTTATTCATACCATTGGCAAGCGCCCATACCTTATTGACGAGATCTTTAGCATAAAAAACAGAAATACCTTCTTTGTAATAAGTGGCTCCTTGGGCACCTATTAGATCTAATAAAATACCGAATTCAGGTTTTTTTTCATTTTCTGCTACTTGCACCGACCATTTTTGTGATCCAATACACCAATTATTATCATCACCTAAACCTTGGTCTTCTGCATCAAAAAACACAAAATCTACCCCAAGATTGATGCTATTAGTATGTATTAATCGAGCAATTTCCATCAGTCCTGCAACTCCGCTGCCACCATCTACAGCTCCTAGTATAGGTTCGTTTGTTTTTTTAGGGTCGCTATCTTTTTCGGCTATAAGCCTTGTGTCCCAATGTGCAAATAGTGCAATTCTTTTTTCGTGTGTAGGATTTATTTTGGCTACAATATTATAAGCTTGGAGATCTTTTTGACCCAGAAAACTTGCTTTAAAGGGCAATACTTCTACTTCAGCACCATAGGATTTCATCTTGGCTACAATCCAGTCTTTGGTCATCACATGCCCTTCTGATCCAGGTACTCTTACGCCAAATCCAACTTGTTTTGCAATAAAACTAAATGCCGAATCAGCGTCTGCTTTCGGTATGACGGCACGCGGTAGTGGTGCTTCAGGTGCTTTTTTGACATCGCTTTTGCAAGAAAAAAGAAATCCTGCGATCACAATTGCTATGGTAAATTTAATATGCATATGGTACAATAATCGATTATTTGAATCCCCAGCTACTACCTTCTTTTCCGTCATTGATTTGGATATTGATCGCATTGAGCGAATCTCTGATTTTGTCTGAAGTAGGCCAGTCTTTGTTTACTCTTGCTTGCTGTCTCAGGTCTATGATAAGATTCATAAGACCATCTAGTGGACCTGCATTGGATTCTGTCTCATCCATTAACCCGAAAATATCAAATATTATTGTTTGGAAAAACGATTTTAATTTATGAATTGATTCAATAGAAACTTCACTCAAAGCAATTTGTCCTTCTTTCAGACTATTGATGATAGGCACAAGTTCAAAAACCTTAGCCAATGCTCTTGGTGTATTGAAGTCATCATTCATATCTGCATAAGCGGAAGCTATGATGGCACTGATTTTAGCATCCATAGGACCATCGGTAGCAATATTAGAAGATAGGTTGGATAAAGTTTTATTTCCATCCATTAATCTCTTAAATCCTTTTTCAGCTGCTTGCAATGCTTCATCTGTCAGATCATTTGGTGAACGATAATGAGATTGCAACATAAAGAATTTAACAACCATAGGACTGTATCCCTTGGTCACGTGTATACTGTCGCCTGTAAATAACTCCACAGGTGAAATGGTATTGCCATCACTTTTGGACATTTTTTTGCCATTCATAAGGAGCATATTAGTATGCAACCAATACTTGGCAGGTTGGCAACCACAAGCGCCTACGTTTTGGGCTATTTCGTTTTCGTGGTGTGGGAATTTTAAATCATTACCACCACCATGGATGTCAAACTGTTTGCCTAGATATTTGGTACTCATCGCACTACATTCTAGATGCCACCCAGGAAATCCTACTGACCATGGTGAATTCCACTTCATAATGTGTTCATCAGATGCCTTCATCCAAATAGCGAAATCAGAAGGATGATTTTTTTCATCTTGATTCTTAAGATTATCCCTAGATTCAGAAATTAATTCTTCTATAATACGTCCTGACAACTTGCCATATTCACCTGTTTTTTCTGCAAACTTAATGGTATCGAAATAGACAGATCCGTTTTTCATATATCCATAACCGTGGTCTATGATATCTTGTACCATTTCTATTTGTTCGAGAATATGACCTGTAGCACGTGGTTCGATGCTAGGTGATAAGGTATTGAATATGCGCATCATATCATGAAAGCCAAGCGTGTACTTTTGGGCAACTTCCATAGGTTCGAGATTGTCTAGTCTTGCACCTTTGGACATACGATCTTCACCATCATCTAGCATGTGACCCACATCTGTGATATTACGTACATACCTTACTTTATAACCAAGATGCATCAAGTATCTATAGATCATATCAAAACTCATAAAAGTCCTACAATTACCCAAATGTACATCGCTATACACGGTAGGTCCGCATACATACATCCCAATGTATCCCTCTTGTAAAGGGTTAAATACCTCCTTCTGTCTCGTAAGACTATTATAAACGACTAATTCTCTGCTCATTATGCTTAATTTTAAACCACTTTGTTGGGGATTTCACAAAAGTGGCACAAAGATATGATTTTTATGTAATATGTAGTGTGAATAGTTGGTTAATGTTCCTTCTAATACGATGGCTCGAAGACTTTTTCATCTGATGCGATGGCTCAAAGATGTTTTCCTTCTGATGCGATGGTCCAAAGACATCGTATCGGTATTTCGGTGTGAAGTTATCAGTAGCATGTCTGAAAGCCATACAACCGAAAACTGAGTTCTACACTCGACCCTTCAAAAGAATCCTATGAAACTCTCTCAGCCTGAACTCTGTAAGTAAACCAATACCCATTTCAATACCCGAAATTAAGGCAATAGGTATAGCGGTACCCATGATTAATCCTTTTTGCGAAGAAAAGATGCCTAGAAAAGCAAGAACACTACATATCAAAGTTGTATAAAGATATCTCCTTCGGTTGATATTTTTTTTGGCAATACGATATTCAGTATACGCTAGTTCATCTGCTAAGGTAGGTTGACTAATGTTTTCAATGGTCCAATAATAAACATGTTTTTGCCTTGAAATGTAATAGATGAAAGTTCCCTTACCGACACAATACAAAAAAAACATAAAAAATCCTATAGCCAAATATTGATACCCGAGAGACTCTGTAAAATAATGTAAGATGGCGGCAAATAACAACAGGATAAGTCCTACAAAAACGTAAAAACTTCCAGCGATCATGTCCCCTTTATACAGAATTCGGCATTTTTCGAGCATCTTATTTGATGATTTTGTCTATCAGTGCGTCTTCCGCAAGATTGGGAATCGTAACTTTTAGATGTTCATTTTGTTCCATGGCTCTTTTGATGGCAAATATGGCTTCATCATTTCTAGCCCAACTCCTTCGTGCGATACCATTATTGACATCCCAATGCAACATGGACTTGATGTTCTTTTTGGACTGTTTGCTGCCATCTATCACCATGCCGAATCCACCATTAATGACTTCTCCCCAACCTACACCGCCACCATTATGTAAGGATACCCAAGTGGCTCCTCTGAAAGAATCTCCCACAAAGTTCTGCACAGCCATATCTGCTGTAAATTTGGATCCATCATAGATATTGGATGTTTCTCTATAAGGTGAGTCTGTGCCTGACACATCATGATGATCTCTTCCGAGCACAATTGGCCCTTTGATGACACCATCTTTGATAGCTTTATTAAAAGCAAGGGCTATTTCTATCCTACCTTCTGCATCTGCATACAATATTCTTGACTTCGAACCCACAATAGGTAGGTTTTTTCTTGCACTTTCTATCCAAATAATATTGTCATTGAGCTGTCCACGAATTTCTTCAGGTGCTTTTTTGTACAATTTGATGAGGACTTTAGCAGCTATTTTATCTGTTTTGTATAGGTCAGAAGTTTTGCCTGAAAGACATACCCATCTGAACGGACCGAATCCATAATCAAAACACATTGGTCCCATGATATCTTCTACATAGGATGCATATTTATATGTTTTTAGTTTTTTATTTCTCCAAATATCAGCTCCCGCTTCACCTGCTTCTTTGAGGAATGCATTGCCATAATCCCAGAAGTACATACCTTTTTCAGCTAATGCATTGATAGCTTTGACATGTCTGACCAGCGTTTTGCGTACTTCGGTCATGAACTTATCTTTATCTTTTGCCAGCAATTTTTTGGCTTCATCAAAACTATAACCTACAGGACAGTAACCAAGATCATCAATATTGTGTAAAGATGTTTGATCTGATCCCAATTCTACCTTTAAATCAAGTTTTACAGCTGCTTCCCAGAAATCAACCACGTTGCCATGATAGACAAGCGCTATGGCTTCTTGTTCGTTTTTGCAATCATTGATTTTACTGATCAATGAAGGAAGATTCGTATAAACATTTTCTTGTTTGATGTAACCATCTGTGACTCTTTGTGATATAGCGTCTTTATCCACTTCTACAATGACACCCACAGCACCTGTGATGATAGCTGCTAATGCTTGTGCGCCAGACATACCACCAAGGCCTGAAGTTACAAATACACTACCACGTAGATTGTCCTGTCCAAGACCAAGTTTGCGTCCTGCATTCAGTAAGGTTATGGTTGTGCCATGGACAATGCCTTGTGGTCCGATGTACATAAACGAACCTGCGGTCATTTGTCCATAAGACGTGACACCAAGCGCATTATATTTATTCCAATCTTCTTTGCTTGAGTGATTAGGGATCATCATTCCATTGGTCACAACGACACGTGGCGCATTTTTATGAGAAGGAAAAAGCCCAAGCGGATGACCAGAATACAAAACTAAGGTCTGCTCATCTGTCATTTCAGATAGATACTGCATGGTAAGACGGTATTGAGCCCAGTTTTGGAATACAGCACCATTTCCACCGTATGTAATAAGTTCTTGTGGATGTTTAGCTACCTTCGGGTCAAGATTATTTTGGATCATGAGCATAATGGCAGCTGCTTGTTTGCTTCTAGCAGGATACTGATCTATAGGCCGAGAAAACATTTCATATTCAGGTAAATACCTATACATATAAATCCTACCATACGTGTTTAACTCTTTGTAAAATTCTTTTGCCAGAACTTCATGATGGTCAGGATGGAAATATCTAAGTGCGTTTTTGACTGCAAGTTTTTTGTCTTCTTTGGTCAGTGTTTTGGTAATATTTCTTTTAGGTGCGTGCGAGTATGCTGCATCAGGACTTTTTGCTTCAGGTAAGAAGTCATCTATACCTGCTAATATTTCCTTATGAAAGAGATTGTATTTCACGGTGTCTTGTATTAATGATTATGATACTAACAAAAAAAAGTTCATTTGGATGGTAGTTTAAGATAAAAATGTCAAAAATGAAGTTAAATAACCAAAAGACCATTCCTGAACTAATTGCCGGGTAAAGATACGTCAGAGATGGCAAAAAATGGGAATTTAGATAAAGCTTTAATTTATCAAAGCTTTTTATTAGGTAAATTTAGGCATTATTCAGGTAGTCTTCATTAATCACCTTTCTAGTATTGAAGCATGTAATTTTATCAAATAAT
This sequence comes from Saprospiraceae bacterium, assembly GCA_035299145.1. Classification (GTDB taxonomy): domain Bacteria; phylum Bacteroidota; class Bacteroidia; order Chitinophagales; family Saprospiraceae; genus OLB9. The sequence goes on along the minus strand of DATGWZ010000003.1, from coordinate 53,017 downwards.
CATGCGCTTCTAACATTTTAGGGCCATACCATGAAAATAGCTCACCATCTACAAGTCTGATATGAATATTTGGGAATTCTTTTTGTAAATCAACTATATGTTTTTCTTTGAATGGGAAAGGCTCCGATGATAAAAATATAACTTCTGGACTCTCTGCCGTGATGTCAATTTTGGATAAAATAGGATATCGCTGTAGATGTCCGCACACATTTTGAAATCCATATTTTTCCATCATGTGATGTATAAAAGTATCATTGCCTATACTCATCCAAGGATCTTTCCATATCAAATAACAACTTCTGATCAACCTATTTTCTTGATAAGGTAAAATAGCGGTTAATTTGTTTAAAAGTTTTTCAGCATTTGTATTTGGGAAGATAGTTTGAATGTCTGATACAAATCTTAGATGATCAATGGATGTCTTAATATCGGATGTATAGACAGGGCAATGTTGTCTTAAAAAATCAATGTCTTCTTGTCTGTTTTCTTCTTTATTTGCGATAATAAGATCAGGATGCAAAGACAGAATTTTGGTGAGATTTGGATTTTTGGTCCCACCTATGACATGGCTCTTTTTTTTGATATCTGATGGATGTATACAAAATTTTGTAACGCCTATTATTTGATCCGATAGTCCAATATAGCAAAGGGTTTCTGTAATGGATGGCACCAACGAAACGATCCGAATTGGTGTATCAGATAAATTAAGAATATGGCCTATTTGATCTACGATGGATATCAGGATTTTTTCTCTTTATAGGTTCCAGTAAACATTTTTTCTCCTGCTTTTATTGACACAGGTAAGTGATTTGCCTTAGGTGGAATTGGGCAGTTAAATCCGTCGCTAAACGCACACCAAGGGTTATAAGCTTTATTGAAATCAATAATTATTTTATCATCCACAATATCTGTAACCATTAGATTGATATAACGTCCTCCACCATAAGTAGAATCGCCACTTGTCTCATCCTTGAATGGAAGAAATAGATTATTCTTATACAACGGATTGATAGGTTGGTGGATATTTTTATATAATTCTAAAGTTAACATTTGACCTTGATATGGGCATGTAGCTATAGAATGAAGTATGTAGGTCCTAGTTACACCACTATAAGTAGGCATTTCGAATGGTTTTGCATCTGTGGCCTTTATACAATTACAGTTGAGTTTAAGATTTTCGTCTGCGTCATAGAAAGCCAAAAATAGCAAATCTTCCTTGGTTAATGGCGACCTTGGATCTTGTAAGAAACCATTTTTATATTGCTCCCGATAAGTGGTTAACTCATCATGATAATTACTTATTTTTTTGGTTGTCGAACAAGATACCAACAAAGCCCAACTTATAACTGAAAGTAAATATATACGGTTCATTATTTATTATTGATAAAGACCAATCTGTCTCTGATGATATTAACGCGATTTATATTCATGATGTTTTGGTCACTAAGGTCGAAAGCCACCACCCACGAACCATCTTTTTCAGGGTTAAATGATTTGATAGTAGAACCATCACCTGTGATAAAACTTCCATTGGGCAACAGTTCGAAATCTTCTCTATTGGGTGGCATTTGACATATGGTATTTATGGTCTTTTCAACCATTTGATACGATTTTAGTACCCATACATCTGACTGTATTTTTTGCACAAAGTACAAATTTCCGCTGCCATCATATTTCATACATCTACCTATGTCATTTGCAATTACTTCAGTTTTTCCACTAGACAATTGTGCTATAGCTAAAGTATGAGGTGTACCTGTCAAAAACAGCGCCACAGAATCTTCGTTTATCCAACAATGATAACCCACATTAACTAATTTTTTTAGAACACGATATCCTTTGTTTGATTGGTCTTCAGGATACAACCATAAAGTTTGCGTGGAACCATCTGCTTCAATTCTCACCACAGAAAAATGATTTTTTATAGGTGAAGGCGTAGGGGAGAACTCACTGATTTGTTCGGTAGCTGTAACTTGTGTGAGTTCATTATCACTCAAATCTATGTTATAAATATCCGTGATTTTTTGGGTATCTATCGCACTAGTCAAATAGATTTTGTCATAAGCAAATAGTTTAGCTTGGTTATTATACCCATCTTTATTGAACCCACTTAGATACGACAAGGTTGTCATTTGTGGTTTTGTACCAAGGTTTTTTAACGTCGCCAAATAGACATCCGTTTTCGGAAGCTGACCTATCAAGGTAGATGCTGAAAAGAGACAAAACGTAGAAAATAAAACAAGGTTTTTTGTTTTGTGTATCATGGCTTGTATTACTTGTAAGCAAATTTATGCAATTTACTTTAATTTTTGAGTAAAAAACACGTAAGCAATTACATTTTACTTATAAATCCATGTTTTTTGACGCAAAAAGCCATATGATGTCACAAATCCTACTCCTTATCCGCAGATGTAAAAATCCTATCCCAATTGATACCATTTCCGATACTTCCTTCTTTTGTAGAGAACCAAATAAACAATGGTTTTCCAATAATGTGGTCAAAAGGTACATATCCCCAAAATCTGGAATCTTCTGAATTATGACGATTGTCTCCCATGGCCCAGTAATAATCTTGTTTGAAGGTATAGCTATCCGCTTTTGTGCCATTGATAAAAATGTCTTGGCCTTTTACTTCGAGTTTATTGCCTTCATACGCTTGTATGGCTCTTCTATAAAATGGAAGATTAAATAAGGTAAGATTTGTAGATGCTCCAGCCTTAGGTATCCAGATAGGTCCATAATTGTCAACAGACCAGTTTTGCGAACCTACGATCGTATCAAAAGGAAACAGTTTTAAAGGATCTGGTCTCTGTGGATAAATCTGAATGACTACATTCGGGTCTATTGATTTTAGCTTTTCAACTTGCTCATTGTCCAAGAATAAAACGCCACCACCATTGTTAAATAATTGTGGTCCGCCCATGGCATTATCTCCAAAATCAATGCCCCATTCATCTAGTTTTTTATTGTTTACAGATACATTTGGCGGCAACTGTACTTGATAAAGATATTGTAGATGTTTAGGGTTTTTTACAGGTTTTCCATTCAAGAATATCTGTCGATCAATAATCTGAATGCTATCTCCAGGTCCAGCCACACATCTTTTGAAATAGTGGTCTTTTTTATTTATCGGTCTGACTACGAAATCTTTATTTTTAACTTTTCGGTTTAGCTCTCTATCTTGTTCTATATATGCAGGTTCACGAGCTACTTGTCCAATCGCGTATGATCTAAATTCAGTTTTATATATGCTATCACCTAAAGGCCAATGGAAAATAAAAAGCTTTGACGAAGGATAAGTTTTATGCCACATTATTTTAGAAGATGTAATAAAATCTCCCACATGTAATGTGCCTTCCATACCAGGTGTTGGCATCAAATAGAGTTCAATGAAAAATATCCTAAAACAGACTATTACCAAGAAAGCGACATAAAGCATTTTAAACCAAATGTTCGAAAAAAGTTTTTTCTTCTTTTGGTTTACTACACTTTCCTTCTCTTTTTCTTGATTATGGTCCATGTAATAAGTTGCTACTCCTTATCCGCAGAGGTAAAAATCCTATCCCAATTGATACCATTACGAATACTTCCTTCTTTTGTAGAGAACCAAATAAACAATGGTTTTCCTACGATGTGGTCGAATGGTACATATCCCCAAGCTCGAGAATCTTCTGAGTTATGACGATTGTCACCCATTGCCCAATAATAATCTTGTTTGAAGGTATAGCTGTCCGCTTTTGTGCCGTTGATAAAAATGTCTTGGCCTTTTACTTCGAGTTTGTTGCCTTCGTAAACTTCTATGGCTCTGCTGTATAGCGGGAGATTGGCGAGTGAAAGTGGCGTAGTAGCTCCAGCTTTTGGTATCCATATAGGCCCATAATTATCTACTGACCAGTTTTTACCGATATTTGCATCAAATGGGAATAAAGTTGAAGGCTCTTTTGGCTTTTGAATGTGAAAAACAACGCTATTCTGAGAAAGTGAAGAAACTATTTCTTTTTGTTCTTCGCTCAATATCATAACGTACATAATAAATATATCTGTTTGTGGAATTTCAGCTGTTAAAAGTTGTTCAATTGAAATTCTATTCCTAATAAAATAGTATTTCTTTTTTGAAGAGGTATCCTGCTTCATTTCAACTTTCTCTTTTAAGTCTATTATATCAATTCCATTATAAACATTTTTTAAAGTAGTTAATTTTTGGTCATCCACATAAACACATGTGAAAGGACCATCTCTAAAATCACCTTGAGATAAATGGATATTCCATTCCTTCAATTTTTTTTCATTAAATGTGACATCGGGACTTAATAGCACAGAATATTCATATTGTAAATTCTTCGGATTTTTAACAGGTTTTCCATTTAGGAATATTTGTCGATTTATAATCTGAAGACTGTCTCCAGGTGCCGCCACGCATCTTTTAATGTAATGGTCTTTTTTGTCTACAGGTCTGACTACGTAGTCTTTATCTTTAATCTTTTGAACTAGTTCACGATCTTGTTGTGCATATGCAGGTTCACGTGCTACTTGTCCTACTGTATAAGATCTAGATTTTGTAATATATACACTATCTCCTACAGGCCAATTGAATACAATAGGTTTTCCTGCTTCTATTTTTTCTAAGGCAGGGAGTCTTGTATATTCTAAACTTGGTTTTTTAAGATATGACTCGGTTCCAAAAAATGGTACCTGATTATGTAATAAAGGAATCATAGCAATTGTCATAGGTGGGCGGATACCATAATGTGCTTTAGATACAAATAAAAAGTCACCCACATTGAGCGAACCTTCCATTGATGGGGTAGGGATGACGTATGCTTCTATCAAAAACATTCTAATAAATGCCGCTGCAAAAACTGCAAATACGATTGATTCTACCCATTCTCTAGGTGCTGATTTTTTATAAGGATTTTTTTCTTCTAACTGTTTGAGTTTGTAAGCATCTTTGGCAGCTCTAGCTTCTTCTAGACTTTGTGCATACTCTGCTTCTCTGACCAAGGTAGGTCCTATGTACTTATCATTAGGATTGGTAGCAAGTTTGTAAAAGATTGCAGGTGCATAAATAACTGCAGCAGCAGTGTGTTTAAATTCTAATTTTCCAAATGACCTTACCAAGTCAACCGCCATTCCTGTAAAAATGAAAATATTGACTATAGGGAAAAGCAACCACAAAGCGTATACTGGTTTTCTACCTATTAGCTTGCACCATTCAGCAAAATTGACACCAGGAATGAGTCCTTTGGTAGCATCAACGCCAGCCTTTGGAAACAACATATAAAGACTTACGCTAAGTAAAACATAAGAAATTGCCAAAAAAATTAAAATACCCACTTGTTTAAAATTTTATTCGGGACAAAGATATGATTTATCTGATATATTAGGTGGATTGGGTGCACAGTTTTATAGTTGTGCTTAAATTCTGACGACCAACTGTTGATTTTGAGTTGTTTATAACAAATTAAGGCCCCAAAGATCAATTTTTTAACATAAATTTTCTTTTAAAATCAGTAGATACCTGTAAAGAAGTTCTACCTTGCAGCATAAAACAAATAATCGTGACCTATAACCAAGTCATCCTATATATAGACGAAAATGCTTCTCAGTGGCACGACTCTTCTGACTTTAGCTTAGCTCAATCGTTAGAATTAAATGTAATGGAAAGTATATCAAAATTTGCTTTGACAAAAGGTTTAGATTATGATATTGGAAGGTTCAAACTGTCTTTTATTCTAAATGCTAATCAAAAAGTAGATGATGAGATGTTGGAGGGATGCAGGCATCAGCTTTTGGAAGTATTCATAGAAATGCTTGCTGCACCGAATGGTGTCATAAATGATTATCCAATTAAAAACACTTATGTTCCATTGAAGTTTCCAGATTTAGAGTTGGTGGCATTGTCCAAATATTTTTATGCTAAGTTTTGGAATGATGAACGTGCGAAATAGCTCTTTTCGTGGAAAAATATAATATCTTAAGATTATCAATGTTAACCTTAACCTATGCTTAATTATTTAGTTTAGTTACAACTATTTACTTGTTAATTGGGTTATTCTTTTATCTTTGAAGGCTATAAAATTATAAAAAGTTTTCAAAGAATCACTTATTTATCCGAAATCTTAGATTCAGCCAATTAAGCAAAATGCTTTATAAAATTGGTCTAGAATTTTTAATAAACCTAGTCATTTTATAGTTCCAAGCAAAATTGATTACTAAATTTGGCAAAAAAATATCATTAAATTAATATGGCAGATATCCAAAATATAGACTTATCATTCTTAAGCATAGACGATTACCAAGAGTTGAAAGCTACCATGATAGAATCTTACGTAAGCATGCCTAATAACTATTGGAGAGAACACCATATCGAGACACTAATTAATAGTTTTCCTGAAGGTCAAGTTGTCATCAAAGTAAATAATCAAATAGCGGGTTGTGCTCTTTCGATCATTGTTGACTATGATAAATTTGGAATTAATCATACTTATAAAGATATCACAGGCAATTATACCTTCAATACACACACGGACAAAGGTGATATGCTGTATGGCATTGATGTATTTATCAAACCTGAATTTCGAGGCTTGAGATTAGGTAGGAGGTTATATGATTATCGTAAAGAACTTTGTGAGAGACTGAATCTCAAAGGCATCACTTTCGGAGGTCGAATACCCAACTATGCCCAACATTCTGATAGTCTGTCACCAAAACAATATATAGACAAAGTAAAACATAAAGAAATTGCTGATCCTGTGTTGAACTTCCAGATTTCTAATGATTTTCACCCAGTACGAATCTTAAAAAATTATCTAGAAGGCGACAAGGAATCCAATGAATATGCAGTACTCCTTGAGTGGGACAACTTGTATTACGAACCAGAAAATGTAAATCCTACTGCTAATAAAAAAGTGGTGCGTTTGGGATTGATTCAATGGCAGATGCGTCCTTATAGTTACATCGAAGAGTTGATGCAGCAAGCAGAATACTTTATTGATGCCGTATCAGGATATAGAGCTGACTTTGCTTTGTTTCCAGAGTTTTTTAATGCGCCTTTGATGGCTGACCACAATCATCTCAACGAAGCGGAAGCTATCAGAGAATTGGCAAAACATACGAGTAGTATTGTTCAGAAATTTTCGGAATTGGCCATTGCATATAATATTAATGTAATCACAGGCAGTATGCCCGAGTTGCAAGAAAATAACTTGATCAATGCAGGCTACCTTTGCAAAAGGGATGGTACGGTAGAAAAGTATGAAAAACTCCATGTCACACCCGACGAAGCCAAAGTTTGGGGTATGCAAGGTGGCCAAAAGTTGAAAGCTTTTGACACAGATTGTGGTAAGATCGGTATATTAATATGCTATGATGTAGAATTTCCTGAGTTGAGTAGATTACTTGCGGACGAAGGTATGGATATTTTATTTGTTCCTTTCCTTACAGATACACAAAATGGCTACTCTCGTGTCCGGAACTGTGCCCAAGCAAGAGCCATTGAAAATGAGTGTTACGTAGCGATAGCAGGTAGTGTAGGCAATCTACCCAATGTACATAATATGGACATCCAGTACGCACAATCTATGGTTTTTACACCATGTGATTTCGCTTTTCCAGCCAATGGTATCAAAGCCGAAGCAACTGCAAATACCGAAATGATTTTGATAGCGGATGTAGACGTGGACATGCTAAGAGAACTCCATAACAAAGGTAGTGTTCGTAATCTAAAAGATAGAAGAAAGGATATTTTTGAGTTAAGAAAGTTGTAGTCTATTTTTAGGAAGTACCAACATTTCTTGGATACAATAGATTTAGAGTATGTTTAAATTTTTATTGTATTTTTATATTTTTGTAAATTAATTTGTAGTTAATGGAACATACATATTAACTCACAGGCATGACATGCAGTAGTTGTGAGGCAAAAGTAAAAAAGGCTTTAGAGTCAGTAACAGGTGTGATCAGTGCAGATGTTTCAAAGGATGCACAATCTGCCAATATTCGTATGGAAAAGCATATTCCTTTGACTACCTTTCAAAATGTGTTGGAAGCAAAATATCAAATTTCTAATGACACTATGGAGAGTGAAGAAAAGACCCGAACTTGGTTAGAAACATATACGCCTATTCTACTTATTTTTTTCTATATCACCTTAGTAACGATTTTGGTTCAGCTTCGAAATGATAGTTTTGACGCCATGATGTGGATGCGACACTTTATGGCAGGATTCTTTTTGGTGTTCTCCTTTTTTAAGTTTCTAAATCTAAAAGGATTTGCTGAGAGTTATGTGATGTATGATGTATTGGCAAAAAAAATACATACGTGGGCGTATTTGTATGCTTTTGTAGAATTTGGTCTAGGTATTGCTTTTTTGATTGATTTTAACCCAATCTTGACCAATGCAGTTACGTTGGTTGTGATGACCATAAGTATTATAGGTGTCTTGCAGTCAGTGCTGAATAAACAGAAAATCCAATGCGCCTGCCTAGGTGCTGTTTTTAATTTACCCATGAGTACCGTTACGATCATAGAAGATGGAATCATGATTTTGATGAGTGCCGCAATGTTGGTCACGTTAATGGGCTGATTCTAAGGTTGAGATTAAGGAAAAGGTTGAAACTAAGGCAAAGGCTAAGATTAAGGTTGAGATTTATAAGAATTATTTGAATGGATAATTTGATGAATTGGTTTATTCTCTAATAAAAAGTCTTTTACTAAAAGATAGTGCTTTAGCTTGTTTGTTTAGTTTAAAAAGGTCTTTCTTTTTTGGTGAATTTTGTTTGAAATCAGTGGAAAGTAATGTAAGATTTATTGAATCAATGTTCCATTCATTTATTTTAAAAATGATTTGTTGATTTTCTAAGACTTCATAATTCATTAAATTTACTTGATAATCAAAGTTTGTAGTAAATGCAAAAGAATAATTATCGAATCCGATCAATGATAAGGAAAGAATGTGTGCTAAATCATTTTTTTCAATATTAGCAATTCCATCTTCATTTGTTATAGTACCTGATAGAAATTTACCATCAGCATCTTTTAACACCACATTTACTCCTTTTACAGGAAGGTTATCATTGCTATAAACATAAACCTTGGTAATTTCTTTTTGACTTGGTATTTTTGTGTAAAACGATTTCATTCCATTGTATTCTTTGGCATGCACAATGATAAAATTGTCTAGCAGTTTAAAAGATCCTTTTGCAGTGATATCAAATGTAATCCCGCCATTACTTTTTAGTTTAAAATCAATGGTGTTATTTTCAAAACGAATAAAATCTGAATTATCAAAATAGGTGCCGTTTTGAAATTGACCAATAGACTCAAATGGGTTTGTTAATATTAATAACAACAGAAGTATGGTAGATTTCATGACGAAAAAAATTATTACTGAAATAAAACATGCTAAAATGATATTTTTTCAAATAGATCAACACAACATGATCTTAAATGATTCTCAATTTCTCAAATTATTTTACAGCTATATTCTCTTCCTACCCCAAAATCCCTAAGACTTGATCAGGCAAAATTCCTAACAAAACGATACAAATGATACACGCCACTAGAAAAATCCTGTACAAAGTACTTATTGGAATGGTAGCAATTTCTGATGAATGACTGACTACTGTAGCAGATACTCTAAGATAATTGTAGGCAGCTATGACAGAAGAGACCACAGCGATGACTGCTAGCCATACATAGCCTGCATTGACAGCATTGACGATAATGAAATATTTACCAAAAAATCCTGCTAAAGGAGGAATGCCTGCAAAGGACAGCATGGCAAAAATTAGGCTGATAGATAACAGTTTATTATTCGCCATCAAACCTGATAATCCTTCTATGGTGTCTATTTCTGTATGGGTTTTGATGGTAGAATAAATGCTAAATGCCATAATTGATGCGATACCATAAGCCAAGAGATTATAAAGTATATATGATGCAGTGAGATCATTGACGTCAAGTAATGCTATGAGAACAAATCCTACATTGGCAATACCCGAGTAGGCTAGGAGACGCTTGAAATTGGTTTGTCTTACTGAAACGATATTTCCGAATATCATAGTAGCAATGATGACTAACATAAACAAAAGTGTCCATTTATCGCCTTGATGACCGCCTATAAAAAGCACAAATTTGAGTAAGGCACCAAATACTGCTACTTTCACAACGGTACTTACAAATGCTGTCAGTACCGTAGGTGCTCCATGATAAACATCGGGTGCCCAAAAGTGAAAAGGGACTGCCGATAATTTGAATATAAATGCACATAAGATTAAGATCACACCTGTTATAAATAAGGATGAAATCCCTTTTGCTGTGATAGCTGCTGTGATGATGTCAAGGTCAAAACTTCCATAAGCACCATAGATCAAGGTGATGCCCAATAATAAAAAACAAGTGGCAAACGAACCCATCAAATAGTACTTAAGTCCTGCTTCATTGGATGCTAAACTTCTTCTGTTGCTTGCTGCCAATATATATAATGGTATGGAAAGTATCTCTGTACCTAAAAATAACATGGTGAGATTATGGAAAGATACCAATAAAATACCACCTACGATCGAAAATACAAAAAGTGCAAAAATATCTGTCAAGTGTTCTATGTCTTCACTATAGTAATATTGTCCCATGATGAATACAAAAATGGACAGAAATACGATGACCATACTAAACTTGATCGCATGTCCATCAAATAAAACCATATTATTGGTCAATGCTGTAAAATCTCCCAAATAACCTAAGGACAACAAAACCAATGCTGAAATAAAAGCTAGCAAAATGACAGGCAGAGCTAACATTTTCTGCTTAAATATCCCAGAAAACATGCTAAAAACACCAGTGACGGCAAGTAGGATTATTACGTTCATTATTTCTGTAAATATGGTTGAAGGATGTTTTGAATGGAAGTTTCGCACAATTGGCCGATCCACGCTGGAAATATACCTGTGAAAAGGATGACAAAGGCGATGCTGTACAGAAGGTACTTGTCTGTGCCACTGATATCTGTTTGAACGGTAGAATGGTCAGGTCCCAACATGATTGTTTTATAAGAACGCAACATGTATACAGCACCCAAGATGACACCTGAACCAGCTAATAAAGCAAGAATGACATCATATTGGTATAAAGAAGTCAGGATCATAAATTCACCAATAAATCCATTGGTCATAGGTACGCCAATGCTGCCGAACATGGTTACCATATATAATCCAGCAAAAATGGGCATGTATTGTCTCAGTCCACCGAATGATTGGATATCATTTGTGTTTTTGATTTTAAACAAGAGATTTGCGATAAAAAACAAACCTGCTGAGTTGATCGCATGGGCTACCATTTGTACCATACTACCTGATAAACCAGCCTGAGAATAAGTCAAAATACCCGCAAAAATCAAACCAACGTGCGCCATAGACACATAGGCCAACATACGTTTAAAGTCTTTTTGTGTCAATGCAATAATAGATGCATATAGCACACCAAAAGCAGCGGCATACATGAAGTATATCCCATAATTCGATACGGCATCAGGAACTATAGGTATCACAAATCTAATGATAGAGTATAAAGCCATTTTTGACATCACACCAGAAAGTAATATCGTCACCGGTGCAGGTGCATAAGTGTACGTATCTGCTTGCCAGCTATGCAATGGAAAAATAGGTGTTTTGATACCATAAGCAACCATAAAAGCACAGAAAATCATAAGTTGCGTCTCTGTGTCTATTCCTAAACCAGTGATGGCTGAGAGACTATAATCTGATGTTGCCCCCGCATTGCCTAGCCAAACGATCGCAATCAGCATTAACAAACTTCCTAATAATGTAAAAAGAAAAAACTTGATCGTAGCAGGTCGCAGTTTTTCGCCTTTTCCCCATATCAGCAATAAAAAATAGGCTGGTATCAAAGCTAGTTCCCAAAAGATGTAATAAAGAAACAAATCTTGTGCAACAAAGACACCGTTCATAAATGTCTGCATAAACAGAATCAGGGCAAAATACTGTTTTGGATTGTGGATTTGATCACCTAATGATACATACATACTGATGAGCGCCACTACATTACAAATTAATATCATCAACAAACTCATGCCATCTGCACCAATGTGGAAATGTACACCCATCGATGCAATCCAAGGTAAATCTATCGAAGAAATGGCAGTAGTATCTTGACCAAATAATGCCAACATTACACCTATGACCACTACTGAAACAGCAGATGATAAAATAGCAAGGCTTTGACTGAGCTTATAGCTAGCCAATAAGATCATCAAGGCAGATAAGAAGGGTATCAGTAATACGAAAAGTATATTCATTAGCTTAGAATAATAAAGATTGTTAAAATACCCAATACGCCCAAAGCCATAGCAAATAAATAATAGCTGATAAATCCGTTTTGGGTTTTTCTGATTGCACCAGATAAAAATAAGGTTAATTGTCCACTGCCATTGGTAATCTGATGGATGACTTTTTCTTCAAAAAACGACATCACCATTTTTGAAATGCTGAAAATTGGTTTGACAATTATAGCATTGTATAATTCATCTACATAAAACTTCTCTTTGAGCAATCTACCGATTGGCATTTGATCAGTTTGTATATCTGACTCAGGGACAATAAAAGAACGTACATATTTATGGTAAGCAATATATCCTACAACCAAAATAGCAACTAACGAAAAGCCTAAAAGCATCCATTCTGTGCTATGATCCAAATGTACATCTGACATGCTGACGATCGGGGTAATAAAGTTCTCTAGCCATTTAGTACCATGAAACAATTCAGGAATATTCATCAAACCACCGAAAACTGAAAGTATGGCCAAAACAAACAATGGTAACAACATAACCATTGGTGATTCGTGGATGTGTGAAGCTACTTTGGAATCCATTCTTTCTTTACCTTGGAAAACTACAAAATATAGACGCAACATATAAAAAACTGTCAAAAGACCCGAAATCAAAGCCAACACCCAAAGTAAGGGACTCTTGATAAAAGCGGATGTAAGTATATTGTCTTTAGAGAAAAATCCTGCAAATGGTGGCAATGCAATAATAGCTAAAACACCGATTAGGAAAACAATATGCGTAGATTTCATATATTTCTTCAATCCACCCATGTTGCGAATATCTTGCTCTCCATTAAGTCCATGAATGACACTACCTGCTCCTAGGAACAATAAAGCTTTGAAAAATGCATGTGTCAATAAATGAAAGAATGCTGCTCCATAAGCGCCCAATCCCAAAGCAAAAAACATCAATCCCAATTGGCTGACGGTAGAGTAGGCGAGTACCTTTTTGATATCATTTTGTTTGAATGCGATCAATCCTGCAAAAATGGCCGTGGTCAATCCAATAACCATGATGATATCATTAGTAAAAGGCGCCATTATAAATAAAACATTAGATCTAATGATCAAATAAATACCCGCTGTCACCATTGTTGCAGCGTGGATCAATGCGCTCACCGGTGTTGGACCAGCCATAGCGTCAGGAAGCCAAGTGTATAATGGTAGTTGTGCACTTTTGCCCGTTGCTCCAGCAAAAAGTAGCAAGGTGATACCTGTAATTACTGTCGTATTTAAACCTACATTATTGCTTGCTAGTAGATTGATATCTGCATATACGAAACTTCCAAATTGACTAAATATCATAAACAAACCGAATAATAAACACAAGTCACCTATTCTATTCATGATGAATGCTTTGTTTGCCGCTGCATTATAATCATGATTTTTGTACCAGAACCCTATCAGTAAATAAGAGCATAATCCTACACCTTCCCATCCTGCAAACATCAAAACATAATTATTGGCCATGACTAAGACCAACATAAAAAATATGAAAAGATTTAGATAGGAAAAGAAACGGTTGAAACCAGCATCTCCATGCATATAGCCAATAGAATAGATGTGTATCAAACTACCTACGCCTGTGATCAAAAGCATCATGATAACGGACAATTGATCTACTTGGAGTGCAAATGGCACGTGGAACTTGCCTGTATTTATCCAGTCAAATAAGTGAATCTGAACGGCTGTACCTGTTGATGATACTTCGAAAAATAACACCAAGGATAAAATGAAAGAAACAACTACCCAAGAACTAGCCAAGTTACCTGCTTGTTTTTCTGAGAGCCATCGTCCATACCAAAGATATCCCAAAAATCCAATCAATGGAAGGAGAAGGGCAACGACAGGGAGATTATGTAAAATATCTGAACTCAAAATATGATGTTTTTATGTATGATATTACCATTTTAATTGATTGAGGGCATTGATGTCCACAGTTCGTACATTTCTGTAGATCATGACCAACATAGCGAGACCAACAGCCACTTCAGCTGCTGCAACGACCATCACAAAAAAGACAAAAGCCTGCCCATTAGGATCATTGTGATATACTGAAAATGCCACTGCGAGTAAGTTGACCGAATTTAGCATTAATTCAATACTCAAAAATACATTGATCAAATTCCTACGTAAGAGTACGCCTGTCATGCCAATACAAAATAGAACAATACATAAAAAAACATAATGCTCTAGTGGCACAAGCCTTAGCTGATCTTGCAATCCTGCCATTTCATTCATCTTTTACATCTTTTTTATTGAATATTACAATACCTACCATCGCTGAAAGAAACAAGACGCTTGATACTTCAAAAGGTATTAAAAATTCTTTGAACAATACTTTTCCTAATGTGGAAGCTAGGCCTATATTTTGATCCACAACAGCAGGATTACTGCCAAAATCGGTACTCCACAATGCCGTAGTCAACACAAAACACAATAATAATCCTGTAAATACAGCAATACCCATGACCAACTTGCTTTTCCGTATGGTGATAGGTGTACTCATATTGAGAAACATGATGACGTACAGGAACAAAACCATGATCGCGCCTGCATATACAATGACGTGGACGACAGCCAGAAACTGAGCATTGAGCATGACAAATAAACCTGCCACTGAAAAGAAACAAATCAGTAGATACAAAACACTATACATGGCATTTTTATGAAAAATCATCAGAATGCTACTGATAATGCTTATGGCTGCTAAGGAATAAAATAAGACTTCGGTCATTAATTACTTATTTTTGTTTAAAACACTTACATCGCGCCTTCACGAACACCTTTACGACGACTACTGATGTCTATTCTATCTACATCTTTTATACCTTCTACAAGCATATCTTTTGTATAGATAAATTGATCTCTATGATAATCCGAAGTACTGATCGTGGTAGTGAGATAAATGGCATCTTTTGGACAAGCTTCTTCGCAAAGTCCACAGAAAATACAGCGCAACATGTTGATATTATACTCAGCGGCATATTTTTCTTCTCTGTAAAGGTTTTCTTCTCCTTTTTTGCGCTCTTCGGCTACAATGGTAATGGCTTCTGCTGGACAAGCTACGGCACAAAGACCACAGGCTGTACAGTTTTCGCGACCTTCTTCATCACGTTTTAACACATGTCTGCCTCTGAAGTATTGGCTATGCTCACGAGTTTGCTCAGGATATTGAATAGTCACTTTTTTCTTGAAAAAATGGTAAATAGTGACTCTCAATCCAGCTAAAATAGCAGGAATATACATCCGTTCTGCCCAAGTCATTTTTTTGTTAGAAACGACCTTGCTTCTATTGGTTAGTGATTGCATATTTTATTGATTGTACAAGATGACTGCACCTGTGATTAACATATTGACAATGGATAATGGCAATAAAACTTTCCAACCTAGATTCATCAATTGGTCAAATCTGAATCTCGGTATCGTCCATCTTACCCACATAAAAAAGAATATAAAAAAGATGATTTTCGCTAAAAATACTCCTACACATATTAACGCAAATAGGATTTCGTGTGTATTGGCTTGTACCATATCCATAAAAGGAAAATTGTATCCACCAAAGTACAAACATGTAATTACTGCTGACGACAAAAACATATTGATATACTCTGCAAATAGATAAAATCCAAGTTTCATACTCGAATATTCTGTGTGATATCCACCAACTAATTCTGTTTCACTCTCTGGTAAATCGAAAGGGGTACGATTGGTCTCTGCAAAAGCACAAATGAGAAAGATCAAAAATCCTAATGGTTGTAGAAATATATTCCAACCCATACCATGCCATCCATTCTGACCTTCTACCATATTGCCCAAACTCAGTGAACCTGTTGTCATAATGATAGCGACAATGCTCATTCCCATAGCTAGTTCATAACTAATCATTTGGGTAGATGCTCTCACCGCTCCGAGCAATGCAAATTTATTGTTGGAAGCCCATCCACCTATCATGATGCCATAAACTCCCAAACTCAGAACACCCATAATATACAAGATACCAACATTGATATCGGCAACTTGTAATTGAACTTTTTCACCACCGATGGTGATATCTGGTCCCCAAGGAATCACTGCACTAGTCATCAATGCCGTGATCATACTGATGGCTGGACCTAGGATAAAAAGCAGTTTATTAGAGTCGGCAGGCATGATTTCTTCTTTCATGATCATCTTGATACCATCTGCCAAAGGTTGCAATAAACCGAATGGTCCTGCTCTGTTGGGTCCAATTCTATCTTGCATGAAGGCAGCTACCTTACGCTCCGAGAAAGTACTGTAAGCTGCTATCGTGATGGAAAGCAAAAAAAGTACTAAAACAAGACATATTTTAAAAATGATTAATTCCATGATTTTATGCTTAGATTACGTCAGGTTTTCACTTGACTTATTGTTCTGGCTGAGTATTGGTTTCTAAGTGTTTTTGAATAACGGGCAACTCATAGGTCAAGTGGTTTTGGGCAATGACGGAATGTCTGTCGATATCCGCAGGACCATCTTCTATCCAATCACTTTTTTCTTTTTTGTCAAATCGACAAGTATTACAAATGAAATCTTCTACTTCGTTCCACTGATTTTTTCGACCTGTAACTCTTAGCACTTCGGAACCTTGGTACCAAAGTGTGACTTTGCCACTACAAGTTGGACAATCACGATGTGCATGAACTGGCTTAGTAAACCAAACACGTGATTTAAATCTAAATGTTTTATCTGTCAAAGCGCCTACAGGACATACATCGATCATATTACCAGAAAAATCATTGTCCACGGCATTTTCGATGTAGGTAGAAATTTCAGAAACTTCACCACGATTTAAGACGCCATGTACTCTTTCTGGTGTCAACTGATCCGCTACTTGGGTACATCTGTAACATAAGATACAACGATTCATGTGCAATTGGATCTTATCACCTATATCTTTTCGTTCGAATTCTCTTCTTTTGAAGGCATATCTGCTCTTTGCAAGTCCGTGTTCGTAGGACAAGTCTTGAAGTTTACATTCACCTGCTTGGTCACATACTGGACAATCTAGTGGGTGATTGATCAATAAAAACTCTGTGATTCCCTTTCTAGCATCCATGACTTCAGGTGACGTGGTATTTCTCACTTCCATACCATCCATTACGGTTGTCCTACAACTAGCTACTAACTTTGGCATTGGACGTGGATCTTTTTCCGAACCTTTGGATACTTTTACAAGGCAAGTTCTGCATTTACCACCACTACCTTCTAGTTTGCTGTAATAGCACATAGCTGGTGGTACATTTTCGCCAATCATACGAGCTGCCTGGAGGATGGTTGTTCCTGCGGGCACTGCTATACTTATATCATCAATCGTTACCTTCAACATTTTTTGCTTTTTTGAAGTATTCCTTAATTCCTATTAATTATACTGTCTGATATTTCATTTCGGGTTGATAGACGTGGTCAGCATCTTTTACTCGGTGTGGATATTTCACATGGTATTCGAATTCATGACGGAAATGTCTTATTGCAGCTGCAACAGGCCAAGCTGCCGCATCTCCCAATGGACAAATGGTATTTCCTTCTATTCTACGCTGGATATCCCACAATAAATCGATATCTTCTTCTTTGCCATGTCCATATTCGATATTGTGCAAGACACGTTCCATCCAACCAGTACCTTCGCGACATGGACTACATTGACCGCAGCTTTCGTGGTGGTAAAATCTTGCAAAATTCCAAGTATTACGCACGACGCATTGTTGTTCATCATAGACAATAAATCCACCTGAACCTAGCATACTACCTGTTTGAAATCCACCTTCGCTAAGACTCTCATAGGTCATCAATCTAGGGCTACCATTACTTTCTTTGAATAGAAGACTTTTGGGTAAGATCGGAACAGAAGACCCGCCTGGCACACAAGCTTTGATATCTAGTCCACCTTTTATCCCACCACAATATTCATCAGAGTAAATAAATTCTTCCACAGGAACGCCCATTTCTATTTCGTATACACCGGGATTATTTATATTTCCTGAAGCAGAGATCAGTTTTGTTCCTGTAGATCTACCGATACCAATTTTGGCATATTCTGCTCCACCCATCATAATGATAGGTACCACAGCTGCAATACTTTCTACATTATTGACAATCGTAGGACAATCCCACAATCCTGAAACCGCAGGAAATGGTGGTTTAATCCTTGGATTTCCCCTTTTTCCTTCTAGGGATTCGATGAGTGCTGTTTCTTCACCACATATATACGCACCTGCACCCGGATGAACGTATAAATCGAGATTGTAACCCGATCCATTTATGTTTTTACCAAGAAAACCCTTAGCATAAGCTTCTTGAATGGCTCTTTCTAGTATCCGAAGGATAAACATATACTCACCACGGATGTAGATGTAAGCAGTGTGACATCCCAAAGCATAACTCGACAATATCATGCCTTCGATCAGCAAGTGTGGATTTTTCTCCATCAACAATCTATCTTTGAAAGTGCCAGGTTCGCTTTCATCGGCATTGCAAAGTAGGTACCTAGGTTTGTCAGTGGATTTGTCTATAAATGTCCATTTTAGACCTGTGGAAAATCCTGCACCACCACGACCTCTTAAACCAGAAGTTTTTACTTCTTCAGTTACTTCATCAGGAGACATACCTTTCAGTACTTTGTCCAAAGATCGATAGCCACCGTATTTTAAGTAACCATCTATCGTATTGATATCTGGTTTTTCTATATTTTCTAATAACAACTTTCTGCCCATAATCCCTTATATATTATTAGCGTTTGAAGATAATTGTCTGATGATGTCATCAATTTTTTCTTCGGTAAGATTTTCATAATATTGTTCGCCGATCTGAAACATTGGGGCATAACCACAAGCACCTAGGCATTCTACTGTTTTCAGGGTGAATAAGCCGTCAGCTGTTGTTTCACCTACCTTGATGCCAAGTTTTGTTTCGATGTACGCGATTGTTTTGTCTGCACCACAAATCATACAAGGTCCTGTCTGACAAACTTCTATGACATATTTTCCAACAGGTTTGGTATGGTACATGGAGTAGAATGTAGCTACTTCATATACTTCTATTGGTTTGATTTCCAATATTTCTGCTACTTTATCCATGACTTCTGGTGATAACCAACCAGACTCTTTTTGTACAATATGAAGTACAGGTAAAAGCGCCGATTTTTTTCTGATCGGTGGGAAATGTCCAATAACCCTATTGATTTCAGACATGGATTCTTGAGAAAATTGAATATTCATACTATGATTCAAATTCGAAATTTTGTAAAATTAAGCATCAAGTTCGCCTGCAATGACATTCATACTACTCATCGTGAGGATGGCATCACTAAGCATGGAACCTTTGATCATCTCGGGATATGCTTGGTAATAAATAAAACAGGGTCTTCTGATGTGCAATCTATAAGGTTGTCTGCCACCGTCACTGACCAAATAAAATCCAAGTTCCCCATTGCCACCTTCTACACTTTGATAAACTTGACCTTTTGGTACATTTATTTCGCCCATGACGATTTTGAAATGCCAAATCAAACCTTCCATTGTATTATACACTTCTTCTTTTGGAGGTAGGTAGAATTCTGGGACATCTGCATGGAAATCACCTTTCGGCAAGTTTTTTAATGCTTGTTTGATGATGCTGATGCTTTGCCACATTTCTTCTTGTCTTACACAAAACCGATCATAAGTGTCACCACTACTACCTACTGGAATTGTAAAGTCGAAGTCTTCATACGAACAATAAGGCGTCATGACACGCACATCATAATCCACACCTGCCGCTCTCAGATTTGGACCTGTAAAACTGTATTCAAGTGCTCTTTCTCCTGTAATCCCACCTACATTCACTGTTCTATCCATGAATATTCGGTTGCGCATCACAAGTTTTTCAAACTCTGAAAGTGCTGCGGGCAATTCCGTAAGTAAGCTGTTTATTTTTGCAAATACTTTTTCAGAAAAATCCCTTTCGAAGCCGCCAATTCTACCAATATTAGTGGTCAATCTAGCACCACAAATCTCTTCATATATTTCATAAATCTTTTCTCTCCACTGAAATACATACAAAAATCCTGTTAAAGCTCCCGTATCCACAGCGACTACACTATTACATATAATGTGGTCAGCAATTCTGGCCAATTCCATGATGATGACTCTCAGATAGTCAAGTCTTTTAGGCGTTTTTACACCTAAAAGCTTCTCTACTGTGAGATGCCATCCTATATTATTGATAGGTGATGAGCAATAGTTGAGTCTATCTGTAATGGTTGTAATCTGATAAAAAGGTCTGTTTTCTGCTAGTTTTTCAAAGGCCCTATGGATGTAACCTATCGTAGGTTGTGCATCTACAATAACTTCACCATCCATCTTCAGGATGTTTTGAAAAATACCGTGGGTAGCAGGGTGGGTAGGTCCCAGATTCAGATAGTTGTATTGTTTCAACTCCTGATCTGATTGCTCCTGACCATTCAGTGCCTTATGTTTTTCAAAATTATCGTCCGAAATATTTATCATCTTTGTCTGTTCTAGTAGCGTCCACTAAAGGATATTGTTTTAATAAAGGATGGTAATCCATGTCTTCTACATTCAGGATGATACGGAGATCTGGATGCCCGATAAATTTAATACCATAAAACTCAAATGTTTCCCTTTCCATCCAGTTTGCCCCAGCAAATAAGGTCGTAAGGGTAGGTATTTCTGGTTGGGATGCAGGCAAAAATACATGAATCCTAAACCTGATATTATTGATAAAACTATGCAAGTGATAGACTACAGAAAGTTCCCTATCATTTTGTTCGGGAAAATGTACACCACATAGACTTGTCAAGAAATTTACTTGGAATTTATCATGAGTTTTTAGCCACTTTATCAATGGGATGATGATAGCTTTTTCTACCACTATATCCAAGGTACCATAAGTCTCTTCTACACTCAAGACTTGGTTGCCAAAAAGATCCGAAATCGCATCACCTAATATTTGATTGTTTACCTCTGCCATTAGTCTATTTGATAACTATGAAGTAAATCGTTGTACTCAGCGGATTCTCTTCTTCTGAGTGGTTCGTTTTTGATCAACTCTTGAATCTTTAAAATACCATCCAAGATTGCTTCAGGCGGAGGCGGACATCCTGGTACATACACGTCTACTGGTATCACTTTGTCAATGCCTTGAAGGACGGAGTATGTATCAAAAATACCACCACTACTTGCGCAAGCACCTACTGCAATCACCCATTTTGGTTCAGCCATTTGGGTGTAAACTTGTTTGAGTACAGGGCCCATTTTTTTTGCTATCGTGCCCATGACCATTAATAAGTCTGCCTGTCTAGGCGAAAAACTCAATCTCTCCGCACCAAATCTACCCAAATCATAGGTTGATGCCATGGTCGCCATAAATTCTATACCACAACAAGAAGTAGCAAAAGGTAGTGGCCAAATCGAATTGGCACGAGCCATTCCTATGACTTTCTCAATCTGTGTCAATCCAAAACCTTCACCGACATACATTTCTGGTCCGTTAGGTAATTTAGAAGTATTTAGTCCCATTTTAGTGCTCCTTTTTTGATGACATAATAGTATCCTAGTAAAAATGGTGTAATGAAAATTATCATTTTGAGAAGTCCGTCATAACCCAACTCTCTAAAATTGATGGCCCAAGGATAAAAAAATATGATTTCAATATCGAATAGGACAAACAAGATAGCTGCTAGAAAATACTTGACAGAAAATGGCAACCTTGCACTACCGATCGAATCTAGACCACATTCAAAACTTTGTAATTTCTGAGTCCCTTTACGTTTTGGACCTAAGATATGTGTAAGGATAAAAGTTCCTCCAACAAATCCCACCACCAAGATAAACTGGACTAAAATGGAAAAATAATCTAATCGTATATTTTCTATGACTGATGTATCCAAAATAAATTGATTTAAAATTATCTATATTGATAAGAAGCCGCAAAGTTAATGAAAAATATATTAATTAAATTCTGATATAAAGAATAAAATTCTTCAAGTAACTAATAAGGATTTAAAATGTTTGCCTGATTGTAAAATATTTTTGCTCACACAGTTTTAAATTCTGTTGTGGAGAGGCAATGTGACATTGAATATATTTGTATAAAGCGCACTTTACCAAATGATTATTCTAGAGATTGATTCACAGATTCAGCATTTATTTTTGCTTTACAATCAATAACTTTGCAATTACTAGCAGGTTCGGTATGTGATTTATTGTCAGAAGGATGCCATCCCATTGTACCATAAAGCACAAAAAAACCAACTATGTAGGCTACTATCACATGCCAACCATGTTTAAGCCATGTACCCACATTTCTTGCTTCTGGAAATTTATTTGTAATTGCAACACCAGCAGATGAACCAAACCACATCATAGATCCACCAAATCCAACAGCATAAGCTAAGATACCCCAATCAAAATGGCCTTGCTCCAAACAAAGTTTCGTCAGTGGTATATTATCAAAAACTGCCGAAATAAATCCAAGTGCAAAAGCAGTTATCCATGAAGCATTAGGGAGCGTTTCTACTGGCATCATAGATGCAGCGGTAACCAAACATAATAAAAATATAGTACCTTTGATAGCATCCTTTGCTTCATGCCATGGAATTTTTATAAAAGTGGCGCCAACTAAAATTGAGATCCAAACGCCTAATGCAGGCATATCATAATAGACATTGGACAAAATTGCCCCTACTAATATCATTAATACTACTAGTAATCTACTGTATATTAGTTTTGTGCCTTCCTTTGGATCCGCCGTGATTCTTTGGTACTTGTCTTGCTGGAAAGATGCAAAATAAGCAACTATTAACAGAGCAACTATTGCAGCGACATAAGCATGAAGAACATCAAAAGGAGATACTCCATCTATCCACATCATGGTGGTTGTAGTGTCACCAACGATACTTCCTGATCCACCTGCGTTACTGGCAGCCACAATAGCTGCTATATATCCAGGATGGACTTTATGGTTAAAAACGACTAAGGCCACCGTGCCACCTATCATTGCAGCGGCAATATTGTCTAAGAATGAAGATATTACAAAGATAAAAATAAGTAACAATGCAGGACCTTTCCAGTCATCAGGTAAAAACTTAGGTAAATAATCAGGGACTCCGGAGTCTTCAAAGATTTTTGCTAAAATGCCAAAACCAAGTAATAAACCGAATAGATTGATCAAAATAGACCATTCTCCTTGTCTTTGGTGTTTGTCAGAAAGTTGTTCCAACAGACTATTTTGTCCAAAGAAATGTTCTTGAAAATGATAACCTGTATCAAAAAACAATTTGTAGCCCGCAATTGCCAACAATCCTGTCAAAGCTACTTCAAAAGTTCGATGATGAAAAACCGCTACTCCAATCAAGGTCAGCGCAAAAAGTATGAACTCAATTCTAATACCCGCAACGCTAATAGGTTGGTTTTCAGGACTAGCTAATAGAAGTATTGGGAATAGTAATAATAGAACAAAAAATGAAAACGATTTATTTGCGAATTTCATGTTAATCAATTTAGTAAAAATATTGGTTTAAAATGTAAGCCTGTGCTTGATTCTGCTTTATCATCAAAATATCATTTATTAAATGGATTTCTGAAAACAAAATCCACTGATTTGCTATTGAAATGATCATATTTTCAACGATTCTTAATAGTAAGGCTTTAAAAATTTTATAACAAATACATATCCAGTATTTGTTAGCTTATCATGGTTTTGTCTTTAAAGATAACAAAACGCTACAAATTTTATTTTACCAAAAAGTATGGAAAGGGAAAATCAGTTTTTTTAATGCGGATTGGATAGCAGTAGAAATGTCTAGTAATTCAGTTGATGTACATTCTTTTACTAATACAGGTATTGCAACAATGTTTGTAAACCCTGAGAAGTATTTAATAGACTTTTTTTCTTTAAGGGACAGGTCTATATTTTGTTGGGAAGAAGTTAGCTCATTTTTAGTGCAACCTTGGAGCTTTACATGATCTCCTTTGTTTATTTCTTGTTGACTTGGGAATGTTGAAACAATAATTTCTATTTTTGGTGCAGCAATGAATGCAACTATCAAAAGGGTGCAAGCCAAAAATATAGAAATATGTCTTTTAAAATCTATCACATAACAAAGGTAGCTGATAGTTTTTGTATTGGACAATAATTATGAAGAAAATTACACTTTTGATTTATTTTTATATTCTTAGTTGGTATTCTTTTATTCATAGAAGAAATGAGATTCAATAAAAAAGCCCTTTCGAAATTAGTGATCTACTATTTAACTAACTTCAAAAGGGCTAACTGTTTTGTTAAAATTTTCTATTTACTTTTAACCTTAATAGAACAACCAATTGCTTTTGTAACTGCTGGAACAGGTTCTTTACCTTTATCTAAAGCTGCGATGGCGTTTTCAAGATATTTCTCTTCGACTTGAGAAGCATCTTCTGCATTATCGTCAATAGCACCTATATATTTCACGATATGGTTTTTGTCTAGCAAAAATACATGTGGTGTTTTGGTCGCGCCATAAGCGGGGTACACTTTTTGTCCTTCATCAAATAAATATGGGAAATCAAATCCCTTATCTTTCGCACGAACTTTCATTTTCTCATAACTATCATCTGGTTTAACTTCTGGATCGTTAGGGTTAATAGCTATTACTTGGTATCCTTTTTTACCATATTTTTTAGATAATTCAACGATTCTATCTTCGTACATCACTGCAAACGGACAAGAATTGCAAGTGAAAACGACTATAAAACCTTTGGCATCTTTAAAGCTAGCTAAAGAATAATTTTTACCATCTACAGATTTAAGGTCAAAATCAGAAGCTTTATCACCAGGCTGAAAACCTGAATTGGGTACTTTTATATCACCGTTTGTCAAAATCGAAATGGTGAATAAAATTTGAAATAATACATTCATATTCAATTATTTATATTTACTAAATGAAAAAATAAAATCTTCTAATTCTTCTAAATTGGCAAACTCTCGTTCTGCAAATAACTTTTTATCACCTTGTACTAAATAAGTGGCAGGTATCGATCCAGACCAAGATGCATCTACTTTCGGGAGCCAAGTGTCGTATTTCTTATCATTCATTATAACAACTTCAGAACCGATCTTGTTTTTTGTTATAAAAGGAAGCAAGTGTGACTTTATTTGTCGTTTAAAATCTAAACTTACCAACACAACTTTAAACTTTTGCTCTTTATATTTTTTATTAAAAGCTTCAAAGTAAGGAAGTTCTTTTACACAAGGCGCGCACCACGTAGCCCAAAAATTAATGACATAAGTTGTATCATTGTTTCTGAAAACAGCAGCAGAAAGAGCATCATATGTATCATACTCAGGAAGAACCTGTGTTTGAGCTTTTGATGCTGACAATATAAAAACCAAACTTATTATCGCTGTGAATACTTTCATAAAATAATTAACAGAGTCTAGATTCCAATGTTTTCAAACACTGTTTTATATTTGGTTATAGTTTTGTTAAAATTGGAGTTTGCCAACGGTTACACATTTTTTTTAAAGAAATATAGAAAGACTTTTTCACACTGCGACAAAAATTCTATCTTTGTCGCTGATATGGATCAAGGAAAAATCATAGTATCGTCCGAAAGGTTTCAACTTACACTTCTGAGGTTAGCTCATCAGATACTAGAAAACCATTTGAAGCCCGAAGATTTGTGCATTATTGGCATCCAAGAGCGAGGCGTCCCGCTTGCTTCTCGACTTAAAGACAATCTTATAGAAATGCTCGGAGGACAGCCATTTAAGTATGGTGCCTTGGATATTACTTTTTATCGAGATGATTTCCGTAGGAGAGATGTCCCCATCAAAGCAGCTACAACAGAGATTGACTTTTTGGTAGAAAATAAAAATGTTTTATTGGTAGATGATGTCCTTTATACAGGAAGAACCGTGCATGCTGCTATGGCAGCCTTGCAAGATTTCGGTCGACCGCAAAAGATAGAAATGCTTTGTATGGTAGATAGGCGATTTAACAGGCATTTTCCCATCAAGGCAGATTATCTAGGTATGGCGGTAGATGCGGTCGATGAAGCTTATGTTAAAGTAAACTGGAAGGACGTTGACGGCGCGGATGAAGTTAGACTTTTTTCAGGTAAAATCATAAAATAAAGAACGATAAAAAATATGTCTTCATCTCAACTCAGTACCAAACATCTTCTCGGCATCAAATATATTACTAAAGAAGATATCGAACTGATTTTTAAGACTGCTGTTGAATTTAAAGACGTTATAAATAGACCTATTAAAAAAGTGCCATCTCTAAGAGACGTTACAGTTGCTAATGTTTTTTTTGAAAACTCCACTCGTACTCGTATATCATTTGAACTAGCTGAAAGAAGACTTTCTGCAGATGTCGTCAATTTTGCAGCATCATCATCTTCTGTAAGTAAAGGGGAAACCCTACTTGACACTGTCAATAATATTTTGGCAATGAAAGTAGATATGGTTGTCATGCGTCATCCAGCGCCAGGAGCACATCATTTTTTGGCTAAGCATATAGATGCAAATATCATAAATGCTGGCGACGGCACACACGAACATCCTACCCAAGCATTACTAGATGCATTCTCTATCCAAGAAAAATTAGGTTCTGTAGAAGGAAAAAATATCGTTATCGTAGGTGATATTTTACATAGTAGGGTAGCGCTCAGCAATATTTTTTGTCTCAACAAATTAGGTGCTAATGTAAAAGTATGTGGACCTTCCACCTTGATTCCAAGACATATAGAAAGTCTAGGTGTCACCGTGGAGCACGATGTCAGAAAGGCCCTTGAATGGTGTGATGTAGCCAATGTACTCAGAATACAACTAGAACGTCAGGATATTAAGTACATACCATCACTCAGAGAGTATGCTCAATATTTTGGCATTAATAAACAACTACTGAATGAAATTAACAAAGACATCGTCATCATGCATCCTGGTCCTATCAATCGTGGAGTAGAGATCACAAGCGATGTAGCTGACTCTAGACAGTCTATTATATTGGACCAAGTAGAAAATGGTGTTGCTATCAGGATGGCTGTGTTATATTTATTGGCTGGTAAAAAGGGGTAGGCTTTAGCTCTTCAAAATTTGCAGTCGGACGACTTGCAGGCGTCTCACCGCATTGAATTATAAGTATTTTTTTGCAAAATTAAGTATAACCTAAAACACAAATTAATATTGCTCTTAAGCGGTAGGATGTCTTAGCGCCAAACCACCACTATTACAAATTCACAAAATCACAAGATCACTCGACCACAAGATCACCAGATATATCAGCGGTAGTATGTTTTAGAGCCATAACACCACAATCAATAAAATAAAAAAGGCCCGACAATTTGTCGAGCCTTTTTTATTTTTATTATCCGCAGGATCATTATTTAATGATAACAACTGATTTTGCAACAAGATTTTTGTCATTAGAAATTCTCAAAACATAGTTTCCAGCTTGAATGTCAGAAACATTAATTTTTGAAGTTCCTTGAGTATTTAAAACTTGTGTTCTAAGTTCTTGACCATTTACATTGTACAAGGTTACTTTTACCTGACCCTTAAGTGCATCTGTATTAACTTCTACATTTAAGAAATCTTTTGCTGGGTTAGGGAATATTTTGATCACATCTCCACTTAATAAGTCATATGTAGACGAAGCTTCGCTGAATGCATATTCACCCGTATCTGATCTAAATGCCACATTGTAAGTACCTGCAACTGGTTCTATGTTTTTACCTGGTCTTTCAGCAGTCCCAGACGGGAAGCCTGAGTCGGTTGAAGCTGATGGTTTTCCCCAGTTGATATCCCATTTAGCATCCACTCTAAACTTTATACCACCATCTGCATTTGGATCATAGTCAACTAAAGTCACATTAGCAAGTCTCCAGAGATTTATATCGTTAGGATCTTTTGTCATAAATGCATCTCTACTTTCATCAGTTGGGTTATTACCGTCAGGCCAATCGCCAGCTGGACCTGATTTTCCTACTAAAGAAATTCTATTATACTCTACAATTGTCTCAAAGTTATAAACTAAAGTAGCACTGTTAAATGTGATTTTATAATCTCCAGCAGGGATTGCTATATCTGGGCTGAATCCTCCTTCAGCCGTACCTGCAGGGAAATTTGCACCACCCCAACTTAATTCAATATTATTTTCTGGTATAAATCTAAGATCACCATTTACTAGTTTGATCCTTAGTGACCATTTAGTTTTGTCATTTGGATCTTTTACCATTGGAGTAGCTGTATTGTTGCCACCCGGAGTAGCACTACCTATAATACCAAGAGTAGGGTAGTCTATTCTTTCTACAAAATTGTATTCAGCAGTTTTTGTATTAAAAGTACCTTGATATTCACCTGCATTTTCGGCACTTACTACAATATTATTAGCACTGTTAAATACACCAACACCATTCGGGAAACTGCCTTCTCCCCAGTTTTTAGCCCAAGTACTATCTCCTCTGAATTTGAATTGACCTTCTTTTAAAGTAATAATGATGTTCCAAAGATCAGGATTCGAAGCGTCTTTTGTCATTGGGGTTTCATTGTCCCATCCAGTTGGCGTTGCATCACCTATCATACCAATACTTCTAAAGTCTACTTCTTCTGAGAATTTATAAGCACCAGTGGCTTTATTGAAATCAACTCTATATTTACCTGCGTTTGAAATTGGAATGTTGTCAGGTGAACCTAAAACCGCAACCCCTTCTGGGAAAGCTGTTGCTCCCCAATTAACAGCCCAACTGTCGTCTTGTCTGAATTTTGCTGACTTGTTTGTTAAATTTAAAACAATATAATATTGATTGGTATCAGTAGGATCAATATACATGTCTGTATCATTATCCCATCCACCAGGAGTAGCATCTCCGATAATTCCTATGTCAGAATCTACATCAAAGTAATACTCTCCACTATTAGAGTTAAAAGTTACGGTATAATCTCCTCCAAAAACAGGAACATTATTTTCACCTCCTGGTTCTGTAGAACCTATTCCTTTAGGGAAAGTTGTATCTCCCCAACTTAAATCCCAACTATTATTAGCTCTGAATTTGCAAAATCCATTGACTAATGTTATATCTAAGGTCCACGTAGAGTCAGTAAGTTTTGTCATAGGAGTTTCGTTATCCCATCCACCAGGAGTGGCTGACCCAATAAGACCTACTGATGTAACCTGAGCATTCAGACCAAATACTAAGGTGAAAAAACATAAAATAGTAAGTAAATGTGACTTCATGATTATAAATTTTTAATTAAAACAAAAAGATAATGTTAATTGGACACAAAGTAAAAACATTTTTAAATATAAGCATTAATTTACTATTAAAAAATAGTCATTTTTATGTATTTCTAAGATTTTAAGTAGTAATTTGATCATTTAAGGATAGTATTTAGGGAATATCCTATTATGTACAAAGGAAAGGCCTATGATATTTAGAGGAATTACTAAGTTTATCTAATGATTGTTATTATTAGCTTAATCTAATTCTTTAGATAATTTTTAAGGATATAGTTTTCTAGACTTTGTGGTTTTATACAATGAAATTAGAGCTTCAATTAAAGTTGGTGTTTAAAATTATTTATAATAACCAATTGTTTTACGCCACCGCATCTTAAGCACGCCAAGGATAGCTTCTGAAACAATGTTGGTATTCATTTTGGAATTGCCTTTTTCTCTATCCACAAAAGTTATGGGTACTTCAATGATTTTGAAACCCTTTGACCATGCAAAATATTTCATTTCAATTTGAAAAGTATAGCCGATAAATTTTATTTTGTCTAAATCGATAGCTTCTAAAACCCGTCTGTGGTAACAAATAAACCCTGCTGTCGGATCATTTACTGGAAGCCATGTGATGGTCCTGACATACAGAGATGCACCATAAGAAAGTAATAATCTATCTTTTGACCAATTTTTGATATTTCCACCTTTTACATACCTACTGCCGACCGCCATATCAGCGCCTAGTTCTTTACATCCATGTAATAATCTATTAAGATCATTAGGGTTGTGGCTAAAGTCTGCATCCATTTCAAATATGTAGTCAAATCCTTTTTCAAGGCCATATTTAAACCCAGCAATATAGGCTGTACCCAGTCCAAGCTTACCTTTTCGTTGTAATAGGTGGATTCTATTGTTTTTTTCTTGCAAAACTTTTACAACATCTCCTGTTCCGTCAGGCGAATTATCATCTACTATTAGTACAGAAAACAGTTCGCCTTGTTTCATCACAGCTTCTATGATCGAATGTATATTTTCGATTTCATTATAAGTAGGGATAATAACAAGATAAGATTCCAAAGTATAAATGTATTGCTAGATTAAGTTACATAAACGCAGAAAATTAAGTTTTAGCGTTGTGTATTTAAAAACAGATGCAAATATTAAAAAATATTATAAGAAGATACCCATTTTGAGTTAAAAATGATATTATTTATTTTTTATAATTGTTGTCTTTTCTTAAATTTTGACATTGAAATTGTAATTATAACTAACAACTGATTGTTATTTTGAGCTTAAGTTTACTATTCCTTGGATAGATTTGATAGGTGAAATTTTGGTAAATAAAAGAGCCTAGCTGAGTAATCTAACCCTACTAGGCTCTTTTTTAGTCTCTTAACTAAAATGGTGTAGCGCGTTAGATTATTGATTTACAATTTTAACCATTTGTGTACCTTTTGATGATGCAATTGTCAAGAAGTAGATACCTTTTGGGTAAGATAATAATGAGAAATCTGCATGAAAGCTTGAACCATAACGTTGTACCATAAATTGTTGAATTCTCTTGCCCTGAGCATCCAAGATAGATGCTGATAAGTGATATTCATTAGTGTTTTGATTTGATATCGCCAATTGATAAAACCCATGACCAGGATTAGGCGAAACTTTTATTATAGGAGAATTTGCAAGATCACTAGTACTTGACTGAAAACCCAGCGTAACTGTTGAATTATAAACACAATTACCATCATCAGCAAGTACTACAATGTTATAAATGCCAGTAATCAAGTTTGTAAAAACAAATGTATCTCTGAAAGTAACGCCACCATCTATGCTAAATAAATAAGGAGAAGATCCGCCTGTAACATTTATTAAAATAACGCCATCATTTGATGTAGCACTTGAACAAGGTGTGATCTGTATATTGGCGTCAAGGGAACAACCAGAATCAGTGCAGAATTCATCAGAAAAAGAGTCACCAAAATTACCATCATTTTCTAGGATTTCATTGCCATTTTGGTCTGATATGTATATAAAACCATCACCATAGTCACAACAAATGCCGTCACCTAATCCATCAAATATTGTGAAATTATAACAAGTCTCTTTTTCTAGACAAACATTAGCAGTGACCAAATCACCTGCAATCGTGTAAGGACCGCCAAGTGCAACGACATCTACATTAAAATCACCTGTAGTCAAAAACCAAGTGGTCTCATCAGGATACTCATCTGTTTGTATATTGACAGAGTAATTTAAAGCATCTTCTGTATAATTTAAAACAGTAGATATGATATTATCTGTAGTGTTTTGCTCTATTTTATCATTTGACTTCAGTAATCTAATTTCGACAACATTTTCACCATTATTTAAAGCGACAATTGGAATAGTTAATTGAGTTTTTTCTTCTGATAAAAGGTTTAAAGATAATTCTACAGTATCGATAATTGTACCTTCTATTGATACTTCAAAACTTGACGAGTTAAGTATTTCTAATCCTACATTTTCAAAGGTAAATTCTAAATTATGTGGTAATGTACAAAATGATGCAGCAATAGCTTCAGAAAGTTTACCGTCTACCGTGGCATAATTCAGTATCGTCGATGATAAAGTATCATTTTTCCTATTCAGATCATCCTCTATGGTAGTAATAACAGTAATGTCATACTGACCAAAAGCTGAAAAATCATAAGTATTTGAAAATATGATGTTTTTACTTTCATTTTCATCTAAAGTGTCAGAGACTGTGACCGATTCTTTGAATTGATTATCTACATAAAGGTCAACCTTAATGTTAGATATGGATTCAATCCCAGCATTTTGGATATCTACATTGATTATTTCGGAACTAGATAGGTTATGTCCTGTAGTAGGGTTATTAATTTTGGAAGGTCTAGTATCTATTTGGTTTTTTTGCAATTGGAAAGCTACGATTCTAGTTTTAGAGTTGTTTCCAGTACTTGCATATTCAGAAGTGTACCAGAAAGTAAGCTCGTCCGTTGGATCTAGAGCCATTTGAGCATAATCGCCAAATCGGCCACCACTAATGATGCCAGAGCTTCCGTCGATAACACTAGTTTCTTCTATTGTCATTTGCCCTAAAGGATCACTTGCAAATCTCCCAGTATATCTTATTCCTACATAAGTGTCTTCGCTAGAAATATTATAACCCATGCCTATATTTCCATTTTTATCGATGGCTATAGAACTCATGTATCGGTCTAGTCCATCAGGCGCATATGTTCCTTCTTGGTATATGTTCCAGGTTTCATCATTTGTGCGTCTCAATTCCATCCATCTGATACCTGATTGATTTTCGCCATTTGTTACATCTGTAATGAAGCTCAATACAATAGATTCATGTGCTCCGAAATTTCGAAACATTGGAACATTCATAATTACTTCTGGAATGGCGTCAAGGCCAGTCCCATCTTTTTGAGGTACGCAATCAAAACCAAAACCTAGATCGCTACATGGGTATCCATCATAAGGAGTGGTTACCAAACTTATTTGTTCAATATCAGTTGAATCAACATTTTGCCAGTTAATATCAAATAAGTATAATTCTAGCTTATCCTGATCTGCTTCTCCCCATGATGAGTCATTAAGTCTCATAATCATAGGACGTGCATCAAGTGGCATATCTTTTCCGGAGAAGTCTACAGGTGTGGACACAAAAAATCCCGCTTCGGTATTTTCGCTACCATCTATTTCGATTCTTTGCATAATGACGTCATCAGCACCTGCATACAAGGAGTCTTTCTGGATAAAATAATTATGTAAAACTCCAGGACCATCTTCGTTAGTGGTAAAAACTATAGCATTTGGCCAGATGGCGTACTTTGGATAATCTGGAAAACTAGGAGTAGCAAACTCATAAGCAGTATAACTTCCTAGTGGATCAGATGTATTTGAGATTGCAATAAGTACTAAAGCTGGATCGTCAAACTCCGTGATCATCCATTTGTTTTCTAACTCATCATACAAAACTATAGGATCTCCTGCTCCTGATCTTCCGAACTCTTCCCATAAAACATCAGACGAAAATTTTTCTATTTCATTACCATCCAGATCAAAAACACCCACTTGAGTACCATTGATGGCTTGAACATAATGATTTAGCCCTAAGTCTCCTGTAGGGTCATGTGGACTTCCAAATTCAGAAAAAAGGCCATCAAAGTTTAATATAGGGTCATTCTTGCGATTTCCCATTTCACGTTGCCGAATAGGGTCATTACCTTGATGTTCTCTTTCAGGAAATTGAATATTTCTGTATTTTCTTCCTTTAAAATTGTCAGGTCTTTTTTTATTTAGTTTTCTAGTTACTTTGTTAAACATTGAAGCCTTCTCACGATCAATAATGGACTTAATTTCAGGTGTTTTGCCAAGCTTTTTTAATTTGGTGTCTGTAATTTTGAAAGGATCTTGTGCTTCTAACGAATTAATAGATAGTAGGAGTGTAGAAAGCAGTAATGCAAAAAGAATTTTGTTCATCTCAGGATTGATTGATAATGTTAATTGGTAATGTTAATGTTTGATTTTTTTTGAGAAGTTGATGAAGATTTTGAAGTATCAGATGTAGATACTTTGACTATAAATCGGTGTTTTTTTAAAAATTCTGTTGCTTCATTAAGTTTTTTTTCACCACTTTGTAAAGTGATCATCCATTCATTTTTGGTTTTATTTACTTTCACCGCATCCTTTAATATATAATAAGGGGCGAAATCTTCATTTTTAGGAACATAACCTTCTTTACAAAGAATGATATATTTTTCAACAGTTATGTCCGCCGTTTTTCTTGCTTGACTACAGCTATAAATGGTCAAAACTAACCAAAGGGCAGAAACCAAAAATATAAAAGTCTTTAATCGCATATTTTTTGACTTTATGCTTAATAATAAAATAAAACTTTTTATTTTGAAAATGTTAAGTTTGATATTAGTACAGTATGAATTTTATCATAATTAGAACGTTACGCCATAGCTTCATTGATAACTAAAGAATATTGCGTTCTTTTTTGTGGACAAGGACCAAACACATAATTTCAAATTACTAAATGGTGAATACTTTCAAATTCAATCGTATATTTAGTGGTGTAAAGGTAAAATATTTTTTTTCATTTATTCATGATTAAATTCATAAAAATAATCGAATCTTAGCGTAAAAATATAAAGTAGTAAAATGTAAATCAAGAGTGTAGAATATATTTTACGATAGTTTAGATTTTGTAACTTAAGTAGGTTTAGCAGGAAATTTGATGAAAATCATAACTTTTATGTGGGTTTACATCCAATTAAAAGGAAGTGAATTTTAAAGAATTAAGGGGATTAAGTTAATTATCCCCTTAATTCTTCATATTAAATCAAAATAACAATAAACCCAAATGCCATCCAATCCACATCTTGTGATTGCGATCAGTGCCATCTTTTTCAAACACAGGATTGTCTATGAGAGATGCCACATGATTGTTGATTTCTACAGAATTGTTATACCAAAAATGATTGAGTGTGATGCCTGTTCTGATACCAATCTTTTTGAAAGGTTGCCATGAAAGACCTAGCATCAGCTGATTGTGCATATTAAAACCCCAAGTCGAAAAATTGTCTACATCATGTGTGTTGCGAATATTTGCATCCGCTTCAAAATTGATCGTTTTGGTTAATGGAAGGGAACTAGCGATACCCATTCCTGCTTGTAAAAACCGATGATCTTTACTCACCAGATTTACACCACCAAAATAATGCATGTGTAATGGTGCCCAACCAGAACGATATCCTATGGACGTCGTACCTAAATCATTGTAAGAAAACTCTAATTTGTGGTATCCATTTTTAACATAATTGATCAAACCAATAGAAAGACCTTTTTTGACATGGTTAGCACGATTGAAAATTCCTATTTGTATGCCTTCGAGCGTGTCGCATGTATTGACCAAACTTGATATCTGTATTCCTTTAATATTAGCACCATGATTGTACAATCCCGCTATCTGTAGTAAGGTGGTGGCACTGTCTACCGTATTGAGCAAACCGCTGATCTGCCCACCTGTGGCTTTTACTGCACGATTGTACAAACCACCGATCTGAAGTCCACGAAGTGTATGTGTTTTCTGATAAACACCTGAGATTTGGATGCCATCTGTGATACTGTCATTGTTATTGATAATACCTGCTACTTGTACACCTTTGACATTTCCTTTTACCGCATTCATGACACCGCTGATTTGTGTCCCCACGACATTTTCTGAGACGGCGTTGACTACTCCTGCAACTTGAACACCATAGACATCGCCATCATCATAATTATAGACGCCACCTATTTCTACGCCGTTGAGACCTTTGGAATGTCCACCAATGATATTGAGTGAAATGGTGTTTCTTGTGTGGAAAGAAAGCAATTTATTGGTACTTATTGGAGGCAGCAAAGAGACTGAGAAGCTATTAAAAATAGTGTCATTAATATTAACCAAGTTTACATTCTTTAGCTTCATCTTTTTCCAGAAATTTTCGTTGTAGCTGGACTTTACAATCTCTGGAGATGCTGGAATCCTATCATTATTGAGTGAACCAATCTGTAACTCTTTTTTTGTCAACGAGTCAAATTCAGAGATTCTTTGTCTTGGAAACGAACGCAGTTTGATATGTAACGTTTGACCTCGAGAAGCTACAATAACCACAGAAGTGTCCAAGTAATTCTCTTTAGCAATATTGATTTTTATTTGATTGGCGTTTGATGGAACATTAAAAGCAAATCTTCCTTTTTTATCAGAATTGACTAAGATCTTGTGCTTTTTAACATAAATACTTGCATCACTCAGTGGTTCGTTTGATTTCGGATCAGTGATGGTTCCATTTATGCTCAACTCTTTTTTGGTGCCATCTTTGTTTGGTTTTATGATGATATATTTTTCCTTAATTGAAATATGGATGTTTAGGGAAGTCTCCAAATTATGCAATACATCTTTCAAAGGTTTTTTAATCACCTGAATGGACATCTGCTGATTGTCTTGAAATTCACTGTAAGAAAAGACCATTCCTGTTTGGTTTTGTATATCTCGAAAGATGACATTCGCAGGTGTATTATTATACTGAAGAGTGACTTCTTGGTTGATATCTGACTGACTCTGCGAGACATTCCATATCAAAAAAGCCAACATACTGAATATGATTCTTATTGACATGGCTTTCCTGTTATTTTGTAGTGATGGTCTTGGTATTCATACTTAAAACCTAATGTTTCGGCAATGACGGTGATAATAGTGGCCACTTCTTCGTCAAAAAACTGTGTGGTAATTTTACATTCGCCTATTGATTCAGGAGATAATTGCACATCTATCTGATATGTTTTTTCGAGTAAATCAACTACTTCCACCAAGCGTGTATCCTTAAAGTCAAACTTCAATACTTTGGTCTCCAAATCGGTAATGATGGTTTTTTGTGAACGAATGTACCAAGCTTTTTCACCAGCTTTGATGATAATCTCGCTGCCATGTTCGTCGTACAAACGAACGATACCTTCATTAACCACTACGTAAACTGTATCAGAATCAGGCATACTTTCTACACTAAACAATGTACCCAAATCTTCAATAAAAACGCCATTTGACTCGATGATGAATGGCAAACTTTCATTGTGAGTTACTGTAAATTTTCCTTTGCCAGTCAATTTTAGCTGTCGATGCTCGGTACCAAAACCATCTTCATAACTGATTTTGCTATTTGCTTGTAAGGTCACTTCACTTTGGTCAGAAAGCGATCGGGTTACAGAGGTTTCATTGGCTATCAATTCTAAAGGCATTTTTTCATCATTCATAAGGAAAACTACTGACAAAAGCCCTACAATTAAAATAGCTGCTAAGCCATACATCCATCCCATTTTAGTGCTTGGTTTTGGTTTAGCATTGAACTTTTGCCAAGCTGCATTTTTATCTGGATCAGACCATTCTACATTTGAAACCATCAAAAATGACTGTTGCATATTGTCAAAATACAATTGATTTTCCTTGGAGATTTGTTTCCACTCTTCTAGTTGCATTGCTTCATCAGGTGTCGCTTCACCACAAAGATATTTGGTAATGAGATCGTCTGTGATATGATTATTTATGTTCATTAGAAGTATGTTAATATTGTGATGACAATGATTTGAATATATTCTGACAAAGCGACTCTCATTGTCTTAAGTGCTTTACCCATTTGGTTTTCAATAGTTTTGGGTGATAGATTTAGTTTTTCTGCTATCTCATTATACCTAAGTCCGTCCATCCTGCTCATAGAGAATATTTTTCGACATTGTTCAGGAAGGCTTTCGATTGTTTCCTTGATTTTATCGGCGATTTCTTGAATGATGAGTGTGTCTGTGACCACTGTACTTTCTGTATTGGAGATCGCATTTGAATATTTGGAAGCCACTTTGTCGTGTTTGATTTTATTCATACACTTAAAGTAAATTGCTTTGTACAGGTAAGCTTTTATGGACGTATGAATGACTAAATTGCTTCGATCATGCCACAAATCCATAAATACCGACTGTACAATATCTTCAATATCATTCTGATCCTTGACCATTGTCTGACAATATCGGTATAGTACATCGTAATGATCGGTAAACAACTGCTCAAAAGTGGCAGTATCTACAGATTTGACTTCTTGTATGTGTTTGATTTTATCATTCATATCCTTATGCTTAACGTACACCACATTCCGTAAGTTTTTGTGTGGCGAAAAGTTTGTGATTAATGCTGATGGATTCATTTTATAAAAGTTACATTTTTGTTTTCTTAACATTCCTAATTAACTCTAAAACTCTATTTTGTAAGCCAATACAGGTACAAAAGGCATCATTGTCCACTCATTCAATTTGTCATTTTGGATATCATAAGTGATGCCGCCTACATTCCGACTATTGGTTGCATTCATGAGGTCAAGGGAAAGTGTGGATGTAAATTTCTTTTTATTTCTTTTGTATTTTACACCTAGATCTAGTTTGTAATAGTCTCTAAGTTGGACCGAAAAAGGTCTGCTTTCGTCGCGAATTTCTTCTTTGGCAAGTTGAGATGCAGCTCTATCAATAGGCGTATCCCACTGTCCACCAACGATGGCATTTTTGATATTAAAACCTAAGGTATTTCTTTTACCATTGCCCACGACCCATTCTTTTCCTATGGTGATGACAGACGAATATTGTGCATTGTACCTAGTATTGAGCCAATCCGTAGTAGGTGTTTTGTACTTAGTATCAAAGACAGAAGCCGTGACGATGTAGTACCAATTATTGTGTAAAAAACGCTCCAAGGTCAGTTCTACACCCATGTTTTTTCCTTTTCCCTCATTGACCAATGCAAAATCAGGTATAAAATATTGTTGGTTTACCATGGCAAAATTGCTGTTTTCTCCTAGTCCAACAGCTATGTCTGTAATATGCTGATAATACAACTCAGACTTAATACGAGTATGGGTATTGATATCAAAATTGTAGGTCAAAACGAAATGATGCGCCTTCGTGAAGTCCAAATCTTTATTAACTAAGTCGCCATTTTCTCCTTTCAGAAAATATACAATCAAAGGCTGCACTTGACTGTGTCTGCCATAAGCCAAAGCAATGTTTGACCTTTGATTGATCGTATATTGAATATTGCCTCTTGGTTCTATGACTTGTTTGTTGTTGAGTAGGAAATTGGCATAATGAATTCCAAAATTGGATGACCATTTATCATTTATGCGGTATTGCATTTGCGAGTAAGCACGAACCAAAGATGTATTGTCTGCATTATTGATTAGATTGGTAAATTCATTGGCATTCGTATATTCATTATAAGTGGTTTGGTAACCCATCTTATCATAAAAAGCCCCGCTTTTCAAGACCAGATTTTGATTGATTTTTTGAGTAAAACTAAGTGCTCCTGAAAGTTTATTGACTTTGTTGTCAAGATTAAATTTACTGAAAAATGTATAATCTCGGAAGACCGTATTGACATCTTCTTTATAACCATTTTTCGTAGTAGAATAAGCCAAAATCGCACTCAGAAAACCATTTTTATTGGTCGAAACGGTATATTTTGCACCATTTACTGACATATTACTCAAGAATTCACCTTCAAATCTGTGGTCAAGTGCGCCTTTTTCTACATCAATATCTTCTAGCGTCTCATCAATCCCCTGATCACTCCATCCATTGAGCCCAAAAAGTGAAAAATGTCCACCTTTGTTCAGTGGTAAATTAATGTGGTAAGACAAGTCACTATAATTGATGACACCACTCAAGTCCACACCCAATTTATCAATAAGTGACAAAGTCGAATACCTGTAATTAATGAGATACGAACCTTTATAATTTTTGCTAAAGGGACCTTCTATTGCAGCTTCCATACCTAAGAAACCAGCTTTGAAAGTATATTCCGTTTTACTATTGTTGCCTTTTCTTAATTTCAAATCAAAAATACCTCCTAAAGCATTGCCATATTCCGCTGAAAAAGCACCCGTTGAAAAATCGGAATTAGCCATCATTTGTGACGACAACACAGACACACCACCACCAGAAGAAGCCACATCGCCGAAGTGATTGGGATTGGGGATGTCAATGCCTTCCATCCTGTAGAGCAATGCAGAAGGGTGATTTCCTCGGATGGAGACATAATTACTACCATCATCCGTAGGCACGACACCTGCAAATGACTGCGCCATACGTGCAGGATCATCTACTGCACCGGCAAACTTGCTACTTTCTTCTACCGAAAATGTACGAGTACTTGCATAAGCCAGAGAATTGACAGGTTTTGACTTCTCTGCGCGAGCTGTGATAACCACTTCATCAAGAGACTTCGACTCTTCTTTCATGGCGATGTTGAGAACTAATTCTTTCCCACTTTTGATTTCGATATTTGACACATAAGTTACATATCCTAGATAAGACACTTGCAAACTATGCCTTCCCAAAGGCAACGCTTCGATGCGAAATTCGCCATTTTCGTCTGTGATGTTAGATTGGTTTTCGTGATTGACTACATAGACAAGTGCACCTATGAGTGCTTGTTGGGTCACATCGTCTTTTACCGTGCCACGGATATTGTATAATTGATCTGTTTGTGCAAATAGAGACTGACTTAAAATCAGACAGGCTGCTAAAAATAAGAATTTACTACGATTCATTTTCCTTTGTTTTGCTATATGAAAACAAAGGTTGGTTTTACCCCTATGAGATGGGGGAATAAATTTTTAAAATAAAATGGATTTGTTCAACTTTGGATTTAAGAACAAATAAAGATGGCTAATAAAAACATGTTTTTATTAGCCATCTTTATGCCTAATTCATTCATTTACAAACTAATCACAATGCCCAAAGTAGGTAGAACGGTGCCTTCATTGTCATTGATGGTTTTTAATTTATAACGTTGTTCATCAGCAGGTGCATCGGGATTTATTATGATTGGACCACCGATTGGTTTGTTGTTTTCGTCCAATGGTCTGTCCAAAATTAGTACATCTCTTGCAATGGCCGCAGCTGTAACATTCTGGAGATCAAGGAATAAATTTAAATCCCAACCTTTGAAAAACCATTTTTTATCTAATCTTAAGTCAAGACCATTTACAGGACCTCGTCTTTGACTGTTTATTCTGGTGTAATCTGGGATACCAGCAAAATTTCTGTCCCAATTTGTAGCTAAGTCTGAATTAGCATCAAATGGTGTAAATGGCAAACCTGACTGGTATCGATATCTAATGCCAAGTTCCCAATTTCTTGCAAATCTTTTGCCCATTGTAAGGTTAATAATTTGTCTAGAGTCCCAACTACTAGGTGCATAATTTTCATCATTATTATTAAATTCAGAACGACCTATCGTCCAAGCTAGGATTCCATAAAAACCTTTGAAAAGTCTTTGTTGGAATAACATTTCCAAGCCATAAGTCCTTCCCTCCGTCATTGAAGTTACAGGTCCATTTCCTATCACTCCAAAATCTCCACCGAGATTAGCTAATGAAATTTGCTCTCTTAATAAAAAAGGGTAGTTTTCATACGTTTTGTAATATGCTTCTACAGTAATTTGGCTATTAGATGATAAAGTATATTCTAGTCCAGTAACTAAATGATTAGCAGCAATAAATGAAATGTTGTTTTGTTTATTGACCAAGGTATTATTTTCAGTATATCCTAAACTTGTGTAGGGTGGCAACTGAAAATATCTACCCACATTGAAGTTGTAAGCCAGTTTTTCTGTCAATTGATATGAAAGTGAAAACCTTGGCGAAAACTGATCCAACGGATTGCTCATATCATCAGAATATGAATTACCATCAAGTCTAAATCCGAAAGATGTGCTAAGCTTTTCATTAAAAAACTTACGACTCAGACTTCCAAAAGCACTATATTTATGAAAAGCCAAATCAGCCATATAATCTATTTCTTCCGGACCTTGCGCGGTAAATATCTTATTGACTGTACGGTTATTATATTTTACATATTCATAACCTATACCTGCTAAATACTGCCATTCACCTAGTTTTTGGGTATTTTCTATCCTGAGTTTATTCTCTATTTCTTGTGATCTGTATTCAAGAATCAGGTTATTTGGATTAGATTCGTCATTATTTAGATATTTGACTGCTTCATTATTTAGCATATTTCTACTTAACACAAAAGTCGTGTATCCTTTTTGACCATAATGTTTGTATACCAATCCATTGGTGTAATTCCATTGTGTATTTACAGGTAGCTGATCTAAAAGACTTTGTTTTGCTTCTGTATCATTTGCTTCTAGATTTAATGTAAAATCATCTATAGCTCCTAAACCGATGAAATATATTTCGTTTTTATCATCGATTTTATACTTATACTTGGCATTAAAATCCGTATATGTAGGTAGGAAAGGAAGCCCGATTGCCTTAAATAAAAACTGTAAATATGATCTTCTTGCAGAAACTAAAAAAGTACTTTTTTCATTGATGGGTCCATCTAGGGTAACACCAATGTCTGTAGCTCCAGCAGTCATGGTGGCTCCTATTCTATCGTCTCTACCATCTTTAAATTTAAAATTGAATACAGAACTTAACGTATTGCCACGATTGACAGGAAAAGCACCACTGAAAAAATCCACTTCTCGGATGAAGTCTACATTTATAATTC
Source organism: Saprospiraceae bacterium (assembly GCA_035299145.1). GTDB lineage: Bacteria > Bacteroidota > Bacteroidia > Chitinophagales > Saprospiraceae > OLB9. The sequence goes on along the minus strand of DATGWZ010000003.1, from coordinate 10,332 downwards.
CTGCTGGACCACCTGATGAACCTTGCGTAGCAAAGTGATTGATAACTGGAACTTCGACGTCGTCTAGATAAAATCTGTTTTCATTGGGTGCACCACCACGGATGATCAGGTCATTTCTAAAAGAAGCGGTAGACGTGACACCTGGCAACGATTGAATCACTCTAGAGATATCTCTGTTTCCACCTGGATTTCTTTTTATTTCAGATACGCCTATAGTACGCAAGGAGACCGGGCTTTCGGCTGTTTTTTTGAAAGAAGCAGCTTGGACTACTACTTCATTGAGTTGATTGACACTTTCAGCTAATTGGAAATTCAGGATAGTTGGCCTAGCTCCTTGCACTTCTATTTCAGAAAGCGATTGTGGTTCGTAACCAATATAACTAACTTGAATCGAATAAATGCCTGGTTTCAAACCTTCTATGATATAGTTACCATCGATATCTGTAGAAGTACCTGTTTCAGTTCCCACGATCAAGATGTTTGCACCAATGATGGATTCATTAGAATTTTTATCTTTCACGGTACCTTTTATCACACCATTCTGTGTCATTCCGAAAATTGGGAATAACAAAATCAATACGCTTATCAATGTCTTCATAAAGTAATTAATAGATTTAACTGAAAGGAGACATTTCTATGACAAAAATGTTTAATTAATTTGAATTACTTTTAAATAAATCCAATTTTAGAATCTTTTTTGGATTGAATATTAAGGCTTTAAGATGATTAAGTTCTAATGTTTTGAAAATATCTATATTGTTTGGTTATGTTGGGTATGCTTGTTAAGTTTATTAAATAAAGGCAGGACGATTCCTTTTTTTGAGATAGTAATGCCACAAAAAGTAAGACGCAAGAGATCTTAATGGTTTCCAATGTACAGAAAGGGTTAGAATTTCATTTTGGGTAGTGACCTGTTTTAGTTCTTTCACAGTATTGATGATGGCAATGTCGCCAATTGGGAAAATATCTTTTGATTGCAAACAAAACATCATGTAAATATCTGTGGTCCAATTACCTATGCCTTTTATAGCTGTCAGTTTTTGTCTCACTTCATCTGCAGATTTGTTACCCAAAAACTCTAATTCTATTTCATTTTGGAGGATGCTGAAACTAAGTGCTTTCAGATATTTGGCTTTTTGTTGGCTTATTTGATTAGATTTCATTTCATGATCAGATAGGACTATGATATTTTCAGGTATAAAATCTGTGATGTATGCTTTTAGTTTTTGGTAATGTGCGAAGGCAGACGCAAGGCTAACTTGTTGCTCCAATATGATTCTAGCTAAGGTCTCAAAACCTTGTGGACGTGTCCAATTAGGTGGTGGACCGTACATTTCAAAGATGTCATAAAACATTTGGTCCATACTAACTAGTTGTTGGATATCAGCAGCATTTACAATGTTTGGAAAATTAAGATTATTGATCAAGGCTAAAAAAATTAGAATATTAAGAATGCAAGATAAATGAATGTCAAAGAGATTCAAAATTAGATGATATAATCTTCGCAAAAAAATAAATTATTTAATAATGGTGTTTACAGAAATAAATGTTCTTTATTACTTTTTCAAAATTACACATTTTCGATACTAATCAATTTATTGTTAATACTTAAAAAGCATATTTCATTCCTTTGTCATACAAGTGGTATTGCAGAATTATATTTCTGTCATTATTTATATTCAAAATTATATGGCAAATTTGTGCTAAACAAAAAATGAATCCAAATTTTATTTTATTGGGAATTATTAAAAAAATGATTATTTTTGCAGAAGTTTGATAACCTATTTTACCTAACCCAACCAAGATATACACATGATAGATATCGAAACCTTACCTCTAGAAGTTACTACAAGTACACATCAGTCAGAAGATGGATTCAAAAAAGATGTACTACATGATTACTGGATATGTCTAATAAGCAGAGAAGCTAGTATTCTCGGTCGTAAAGAAGTGCTCAATGGTAGGGCAAAATTCGGTATTCTAGGTGATGGTAAAGAGGTGCCACAGGTAGCTATGGCAAGAGCATTTAAACATGGAGATTGGCGCTCTGGATATTACCGAGACATGACTTTTATGTTTGCTCGTGGGCTTTCGACAGTAGAAGACTTTTTTTTGCAGTTGTATGCAGATGCTGAAAACGACCCTTTTTCTGGTGGTAGACAAATGAATAGTCACTATGCTACTCCAATGATGGACGCTGATGGTGAATGGTTGGATCAAACCAAAATGTACAATGTCTCTTCAGATATATCATGCACTGCAGGCCAAATGGCAAGAGCACTAGGTCTAGCCATGGCATCCAAAAAATATCGTAAAATAGACATTCCTTCAGGTAAGAAGTTTTCAGACAATGGTAATGAAGTTAGCTTTGTAACGATCGGGGATAGTTCTACTTCAGAAGGTGTATTTTGGGAGACCATAAATGCTTCGGCAATCATGAAGGTTCCCTTGCTTGTAGCAGTGTGGGATGATGGTTATGGTATTAGTGTGCCTGTAGAAATGCAAACAGTAAAAGGGTCAATTTCTAAAGCGCTAGAAGGATTTTTGATAGATGAAAAAGGTACAGGCATCATGATCTACACGGCCAAAGGTTGGGATTATGCAGAACTGTGCGCTGTATTCGAAAAAGTGACTTCCAAAGTTAGAGATCAACACATACCTGCTGTCATCCACGTACAAGAACTCACACAACCACAAGGTCACTCTACCTCAGGCTCACACGAACGATACAAATCTCCTGAAAGACTGCAATGGGAAAAGGATAATGATTGTATCAAAAGAATGGCGGAGTGGATTATCGAAAATGATATTGCAACTGAAGAAGAGATTGAAGCTTTAAAGTTGAAAGCAATAGAATATGCAAAACAAGCCAAAGATAATGCTTGGAAAATGTATAGCGATGGTGTGAAAAAGTATAAAGACCAGCTCAAAAAAATATACGCTGATCTTCCTGCATCCACCAAAACGGAAGGTATTCTTCATCTTGAAAAAGACTTGAATACAGCTGTAAATCCTGTATTCTCAGAAGTCGTAGCCAATAGTCGTAAGCTTCATATGCAACTTATGAGATTCGGCAAGGTTGAAAATGCAGCACTTGATAACTTCATAACTTCTGCTAAGGAATTAGGGAATCAAAGATATCACACACATTTACATAGCAATACTAAATATGCAGCAGTAAATGTAGGTGTTGTACCACCCAAATATGGTCTAAACCCTGAAGTGCTAAATGGGTATCAAGTATTGAATAATTATTTTGATCAGATATTAGAAAAAAGACCTGAAATACTTGCCTTTGGTGAAGATGTAGGTCAGATCGGCGATGTCAATCAAGGATTCGCTGGACTTCAATTAAAACATGGTACAGAACGAGTTTTTGATACAGGTATCAGAGAATGGACGATTATGGGACAAGCTCTTGGCGGATCAATGCGTGGACTAAGAACGATTGCGGAGATACAGTACCTAGACTATATGGCTTATGCATTTTCATTGCTCACCGATGATCTAGCGACTTTGAGATATAGGTCTAATGGAATCCAACGTGCCCCCGCTATTGTGCGTACGAGAGGTCATAGGTTAGAAGGTATTTGGCATGCAGGATCACCTATGGGAATGATTTTGACATCTATGCAAGGTATCTATTTGTGTGTACCACGTAATATGGTGCAAGCAGTAGGATTTTACAATACCATGTTACAATCTGATGATCCGGCTATTATTGTAGAATGTCTGAATGGCTATAGGTTGAAGGAAAGACTTCCTGAAAATCTACTAGAGTTTACTGTTCCACTTGGTACACCTGAGATATTGCAAGAAGGAACAGACATCACCTTAGTTACTTATGGATCGTGTGTACGTGAGGCACAAAAGGGACTTGAGCTATTAAAAGGTTTTAATGTATCTGTGGAGCTTATTGATGCTCAGACACTTATGCCTTTTGACTTAGAAGGCGTAATTGTCAATTCTCTCAAAAAGACCAATAGAATCATATTTATGGATGAAGACATACCTGGTGGTGCTACCGCTTACATGATGCGTGAAGTATTAGAAAAATGGAATGGTTATCAATATTTGGATGCCAAACCTGTGACACTTACCGCAGCGGCGCATAGGACACCTTTTGGATCAGATGGTGACTATTTTAGTAAACCAAATCCTGAAGATGTATTTGATACAGTTATGGCTATGGCTAAAGAGTCTTTTCCATATAGATTTTAGACATAGCTTAAACCACTCAAAATGATATTTGATGTCCCTAGTTACTAATACTAAATGGGCTGTAATATATTTTTACATCGGACTTTATCTAAACTTGTAATTATAAAGACAATATGTCTATCACAAAAGAATCAGAGTTGATTGGAATGCAAAAAGTCAGCGAAGCTGTTGCATTTACATTAAAAGAAATGAGAAACTACGCCAAACCAGGAATGTCTACCAAACAGCTTGACAATTATGGCGGTAGCATATTAGCTGATTTAGGCGCAAAATCGGCTCCTTATGTTACTTATGGTTTTCCGGGGTGGACATGTATAAGCATAAACAATGAATTTTGCCACGGTATTCCTTCAGAAAAGCATATTTTAACAGAAGGAGATTTAGTAAACATCGATGTATCTGCTGAGTTAAATGGTTTTTTTTCTGACAATGGTGGGTCTTTTGTTTTAGGTGCAGATTTATATCAACACCAAAAGCTGATAGATGCTTCCAAGGAGATTCTATATAAGGCTATCAATCAAATTAGATCAGGAGTCAGAATCTCGGATATAGGTCATACTATAGAAACCGGTGCAAAAAAACGTGGTTACAAAGTCATCAGAAATCTCGCAGGTCATGGGGTAGGGCGAAGTCTTCATGAAGAACCAAGTGAAATAACCAACTACAAAGATCGATTGAATTTTAAGAAGTTTAAAAAGAATTCAGTTGTAGCTATTGAAACATTTATATCTACATCATCTTCTTATGCGCAAACACTTAAAGACGGATGGACTATGGTAGGTAATCAAGGTGGATTTATGGCTCAGCATGAACACACCATTATAGTTACTGACAATGAACCAATTATTTTAACCGAAATGAATGGTATTTTTGACTAGTGGAGTATAAAGACATTACCAGTATTCTTTGGTTAAATCTGTGTTCTCAAGGTTGAACTTGTTTTTTTGGAGCTTAAATTTTAAAAGATTCGTCAATCGTTTTGACAATTTCTGTTACCTTTGAGAATGATTCATAAGTTATTTTTATTTACCTTTCTTCTTCATTTAAGTACCCAGATATTCGCTTTTGAGCAGGACACAACGGTATTAGGTTCTTTTTCTGAAGTGACTTTGATTGCACCACGCATTAACAAACAACTCTTGTGGACTGGTAGTCGCGACACTATGCAATTGTCAGATGTCTACCAAAATAATCTAAGGACTGCCTTGGATAGTAGGACAGGTATTCAGTCTTTTAATGGTGAAAACTTTGCGCAAGATCTTCGTATTTCTATTCGTGGTTTTGGGAGTAGGTCGGCATTTGGTGTTAGAGGTATTAGGATTTATCTAGATGATATACCACTTACGGCTCCTGATGGCACAAGCCAAATGGATGAGGTTAGTATCTTTGATATCTCTTCTTTAGAGACAGTTAGGTCTGGCCTTGCTGCTAGACTAGGAAATGCTGGTGGAGGCGCTATATCTTTTGGCACTTCCGATTTTAGCAATGAACAATCGCCAGTGCAAATCAGGACCAGGGCCAATAGTTTAGGCGCCTATGATCTTGGTGTAAAGTCGAATATTTACAAAAATAAAGTTGCCAATATGCTTACGGTCAATCACCATAGATTTGACAGTAAACGATCCTATAGCCAAGCTAGAACCACATCTATTTATAACAAGACAAAGTTTGTCATCTCTGATAAATTGCAGTTGACTTTAATAGGTGGTTTTTATTACTCACCTGAAGGGAAAGATCCTGGTGCATTGACAAAAGTTCAATTTGATGAAAATAGGTGGCAAGCAAACAGTCGAAACCTTATGTTCTTAGCTGGAGAGACGGTCAAAGGGCACCATGTAGCAATCAAAACAAACTTAGATTTGAATGAAAAAACTCGTTTTAAATCTTTGTTATTTTATAGAAAACGGGATTTCGAAGGCAAACTACCAAATGAAAATGGAGGAATAGTCCATTTAGACAGGGACTTTATTGGAATGACAAACTCTATGGATTGGGTAGGATCAAAAAATGTTGATTTTCTTCTAGGTCATACTATAGAATTTCAGGAGGATCGACGCACACTTTTTCGTAACAATTTGGGAACGCAGGCAGAAAAGCAAACTGATCAGTTAGAAAGTGTATTTAATAATGCTGTCTTTCAGCAATTTCAATGGTCAAAGGGTAATTTTAATATGCACCAATTGCTCAGATATGATCATAATACATATAAGTTGAAAGATTTATTTGGTATAGATGGATTTCAGAATGGTGGTCGAAATTTTAACTCCTTAAATGGCGGATTGGGATTTGGGTATCAATTCAAAAATCTAACGGCTATTTTTACCAATATATCCACGTCCTTTGAAATGCCTACGCTCAATGAATTGTCCAATAATCCATTTGGTTTGTCAGATTTTAATGCACAACTTAGCCCTGAAAAATCATTACATTGGGAAATAGGTGTAAGGTCAAATGAAAAGTCGTCTATCAAGTGGGGCTTGTCCTTCTTTAATATCAATTTAAAGAATCAGATTCAAGGCTATGAGATTTCCAGTTTTCCTGGGAAAGTATTTTATAGAAACGCAGCGCAAAGTAAAAGAAATGGAGTGGAAGTAGAAATGTCTACCAAGCTGTTTCGTAAAGTAGATGTAGGTTTTAACTATACTTATGCTCATTTTCAGTTTGTGGACTATATTGTCAATAACCAAGATTATTCAGGGAATTTCCAACCCATTGTCCCAAATCACAAATGCAATCTTAGATTGAACAATACGATAGGTAACATCATTGATGCAAATTTTAATCTCAGCTTCAATTCATCGATGTGGCTAGATGACGCCAATCTTACAAAAACAAAAGCTTATGTTGACATGAATTTTGTATTGGCAACTACACCATCACTTCTGAAAAAAGTTCAAATTGGAGTCCAAGTAAATAATCTATTCAACACGCTTCAATATTCTAATTTCCGGGCGAACGCAGTAGGCAGTAGATATTTTGAAGCAGCTTCGCCCATGCATTTTGGTTTATTTGCGCAGTATAAATTGTAAATGTGAGCCCATTTAGAAAACAGCAATTTATTTAAAGTCAAATGTTTTTACCTTGACTTCAAAAGAAAAACAGAAATTACTTACAAAATACTTGCTAATTCTACTTTGCCACCAAAACCGACTCTTCCTTGTTCGTTTTTAGATATTGCTCCACATGCCACATCTAAGTCATGTTCAAAAAACAGAAAATGTTTGCCATCTTCTGCTTTTTCATGTAGTGTTTGTTTTTCTTTTAGAGTCTCTAATGGCTTCATGTCATACGCCATGATGTAGGGTAGGGCTATATGGTGATGAGAAGGGATCAAGTCAGCACAGTAAATTAGCGTATTCCCAGAAGGTAATCCTAAATAAGGGATCATCATGGCTTCAGTATGTCCATTGACAAAACTAATACGGATATTGTCAGAAAACTGGATACCTTCTTGGACGTCTATAAATTTAAGAATACCCATATCTTTCAATGGCACAAAATTGTCCTTTAGGAAAGATGCAGCTTCCCTTGGGTTGGTGTTATAAGCCCAATCGTAATGAACTTCATTAGACCAGTACGTTGCATTAGGGAAAACAGGGACGATTTTGCCTGACAGGTCATATTCTAATGCACCACCTATGTGGTCAAAATGGAAGTGCGTCAAAAAAACATCCGTAATATCATCTTTTGTAAGACCTATTTTTGCTAACTCACTTCCGAAATTATTCTCGTCGTGTGGATAAAAGTGCTTTCTAAATCGTTCATCTTGTTTATTACCAATACCTGTATCAATAAGGATTTTTCTATCCCCGTCTTCTACTAATAAACATCTCATTTGCCAAGTGCATAAGTTGTTTTCGTCAGCAGGATGAAGCTTTTCCCACATTCTTTTAGGAACAACACCAAACATAGCACCACCATCTAATTTAAATTTACCAGTTTCTATAATGTGGAGTTTCATGTTTTTAAGATTTAAGGATATATGAATTTGAATTAGAAACCGATTTTCTTTTTATCTATGTTTTTTACTTCATTGGCAAGGTGGATCATCTGAATGGCGGTTTGCGCGGCTTCTACACCTTTATTGCCATATTTACCTCCTGCTCTGTCTAGGGCTTGCTGCATATCATTTGGAGTCAACACGCCGAAGATGACAGGTTTTCCAGATGCGATGCTTAACGTCATGATGCCTGATGCCACAGCATTACTTATGTATTCGTCATGTTTTGTCTCACCACGTATGACACAACCTATGCAAATAACGGCATCAAGTTTATGATTTGCAAGTAACATTTTTGCAGCTGATGGTAATTCAAAAGCTCCAGGGACTTCTATTTTAATGATGTTTTCATCAGAACAGTTAAATTCATTTAGCGTTGCAAGACAAGCATCTCTCATTGCGTATGTAATCTCTTGGTTCCATGATGCTGTGATGACTGCTATCTTTGCGTTATCTAGGTTTTTTAGCTTAGCTGAATCTATTGTGGATAGGTTATGATGACTGCTTGACATTTATAAGTTTTGATATTGAGTGAAATAAAAAAGGCAAAGTTTAAACGTAAACTTTGCCTTTTTTGTTTTTAAGCGATATATTTTGTTATTGAAGTCTAGCTATCAATTTTTCTGCTTCTTTAGATTCTGGAGAATCAGGGAATTTGTTTTTAATTACTTCGAATTGCTCTAGAGCTTCTTTGGTTTTTCCTTCTGCATAATAAAGGAGACCCAACTTATTTAAGTAGTAAGGAGCAAGTAATTCATTCTCTGAAGCTGTTGCTGCTTTTTTGTAGAATGACATTGCTTTTTCTTTATCACCTAATTCTGCATGAGCATCACCCAAAGCACCATCTTTTGTGATAGCTGTGATGTCATCATTTGCTGAATATTTCTCAAGATATTCTACTGCTTCAGCAAACTTACCTAAGTTTAAGTAAGAAATACCAGCATAATATGTCGCAAGGTTTGCTGTTTTAGTACCGCTGTATTGGTCAATAACAGAAAGAAATCCATCAAAACTAGGACTTTCTAAAGCAAGTGCAAATGAATCTTTAGCAAACATTTCTTCAGCTTTGTAGATTGCTGCTACTGCTTCTTTTTCTTTAGGTCCGATGTAAAGATATTTGTAAGCAAATATAATTGCTGCAATAATACCTAAACCTATTACAGCATACGTAATAAGCTTTTGATTTTTATCAAAAAAACTATCTGAAGATACTTGACTGCCTTTTACTTCGACTACATCTATGATCTCATCACCATCGTTAGTAGGTTTACCTTTTCTTTGTGCCATAAAATTGTTTTTACAAAATTTGCGCAAAAATAGTAATTTAGATTCAAAATATAGCCAATTTTTAAAATATTATATATTATTTTTTTTATGATACAAGTTGGACATTGACTTTGACCATGTTTTTTGACTTTTGGATGATGGCTACAATTATAAATTATGTATTTAAATTGTATTTTGTTAAATTAGATACAAGCTTAATAAACTATTTAATTCAAGCCCGTCAGGCTTGTTTTTTTAGTCATTTTTACCGTTCAAATTAAAGCCTTTTCAGGCTTGGTAATGACTGATGCTTCAAATCTAACAAAGTAGAATTAATAGCGTTTTATTGTACAAAGCTAGATTAAAAGAATGGATAGAACTATTAGTAAATAGAGTGTTCATTAATTTTTTGCAAAGAATTTTGAAACGATATAAGTATGACAGCTTGGATATTTTAAAGTGTCTAATGATGCAGGTTATAAATTACTATTGATAAGTAAGCTAGTTTACACGATAGAGGATAGGGTGGAGGTTTAATTTACACTTAATTAAACATGGAGTGTGGTGTGAGTATCATTGGAGGATAGTGGGAGCATCATGCTAGTATCTGTGGAGTTCCATCGGGACAACGTCGGGAGAAGGTCGGGAGAAGGTCGGGAGAAGGTCGGGACAACGTCGGGGGAATTTATTTCAAAATTAGATGTTGTCTCGTCCTAAAATAGCTACACAGGTTAATTAAATAATCCTACAATAACTTTACACTATGCAAAAATAATCCTTAAAAAACTTTACACAACAATTTTGGTAAATTTTATAAAAAATATATTTTTGCCTTACGGATATGT
>DATGWZ010000002.1:0-31687 GCA_035299145.1 Saprospiraceae bacterium | reverse complement strand
GTTGCTATCGGACTTACAGTTTTACTAGCACCTGCTCCAAGTCCGTTGCTCCATGCATAAGTATATGGTTGTGTACCACCAGAACCTACTGCTGTCAAGACACTACTCTCATCTATACATATTGTAGATGGACTTGCACTCGCTGTTACCGTTGGTCGTGGATTAACCGTTACTGTTACACTTGTACTTGCTGTACATCCATTATTATCAGATATGGTAACTGTATATGTTGTCGTTGCTAAAGGGCTAACAGTTTTGCTCGCGCCTGCTCCAAGTCCGTTGCTCCATGCATAAGTATATGGTTGTGTACCACCAGCACCTACTGCTGTTAAGACACTGCTCTCATCTACACATATCGTAGATGGACTTGCACTCGCTGTTACAGTTGGTCGTGGATTAACCGTTACTGTTACACTTGTACTTGCTGTACATCCATTATTATCTGTGATCGTAACAGTATATGTCGTCGTTGCTGTTGGACTTACTGTTTTGCTCGCGCCTGCTCCAAGTCCGTTGCTCCATGCATAAGTATATGGTTGTGTACCACCAGCACCTACTGCTGTTAAGACACTGCTTTCATCTATACATATCGTAGATGGACTTGCACTTGCGGTTACTGTTGGACGTGGGTTAACCGTCACCGTTACGCTTGTACTTGCTGTACATCCATTATTATCTGTGATGGTAACTGTATATGTTGTTGTTGCTATCGGACTTACAGTTTTACTAGCACCTGCTCCAAGTCCGTTGCTCCATGCATAAGTATATGGTTGTGTACCACCAGAACCTACTGCTGTCAAGACACTACTCTCATCTATACATATTGTAGATGGACTTGCACTTGCTGTAACCGTTGGTCGTGGATTAACCATGAAATTTACAGTAGCTGTATCAGAACAACCCGTCAAAGTAGAAAATACTATTACTTGATAATTATAAGTACCAGGATTATTAACTGTTAAAGTTGGATTTGCAATTGTTGCATTATTTAATCCTGTACTAGGAGTCCATATATATCCAAGTGGTGCATTTGGTGTTTGCGGTGGTGCAATACCAGTTGGATTACCACCAATGATGTAACTTGCATCATCGCAAAGTGATCTATCTTCACCAGCGTTTGCTATTGGATTATAATTTACATCAACAACGACTTTAACTTCATCTATTCTTGTACAGCCATTTTGTGTTACAGTCAATCTGTAAGTTGTAGTGATTAATGGAGAAACCAAAACACCAGATGCAGATCCACCATTATCTATAGATGTAGGATCACCTGAAACAACTGTCCATGTAAAGTTAGCCCCAACTGGACCACTACCATTTAATGTGATGTTCCCACCTTGACAAAGCTCTGCGTCTGGTCCTGCTGCTGCAAATACAGATTGAGTAATTGCTATTGAACTTGTATACTCAGAAATACAACCATTTTTTGTAACGGTTAATGTAATGCCATATTCTCCAGGTGTAAGCCATTGAGAAGTTGCGCTTGAACCAGAAGCTGTAGCAGGTACACCACTATCAAATGTCCAAAGATATGTAGATCCTACACCCGCTGGAGTTGCTACAAATAAAGCAGCTTCGTTAGCACATATTGTCGGTGGACCAGTAATTCCCGATACTGGACCAGGTATGATGGTAATATTAACATTATCTGTACCTGTACATCCTAAGGCATCTGTAACAGTGACAGTATAGGTAGTGTTGGCATTAATCCCACTCACCGTAATATTACTTCCTGTCATATTATTACTCCATGTAAATGTGTACGGTGGCGTTGCACCTGATGCTGTTGCACTCAAATTAAATGGTGCATTTACACATACACTTTTGTCATTTTCTGCAACTGCCACAGGGCCAGCTCCAGACTGAATGGTTGCTTGAGCAGGGCTTGAAACACAAAATCTATTTGTATAACTTACTTCTACATTATATGTACCATTAGGTAAATTATTAAATACATTACTTGTTTGCCAAGCTCCGCCATTAATTCTATATTGTAATGTTAGACCTGGTTGACCTGTTGCACTTACCGTAATTGTACCAGAATTATTGGTATTGTTACAAGATGCATTAGGTGTTGCTACAACATTTGTAATAACTGGCTTACTGAAAACAGTTATAGTAGCATCTGCTGTCGCCACACAACCATTTTGGTTTGTTATTGTGACAGCATATGTTGTTGTAACTAATGGTGATACTGTAATACTATTAGTAGTCGCATTATTACCATTGGCATCCCATTGGAATGAAACACCTCCAGAAGCAGTAAGGGTTACTGATTCGCCTACACAAATATCTGTGGCTACGGTAATTACATATGGGTCAAATTGTGTAAATATAACAATGTCAACATCATCAGAACATCCATTTGCATCAGTAACTACTAGTCGGTAAGTACCATTCTGCGTTATTGTTGGATTTTGAACTGCTGATGTAAATCCATTAGGACCAGTATAAGCATAAGTATATGGTGCCGAACCTCCAGAAGCACTTCCGAATAGTTGAGCATTTTCAGTAATACAATTATTTCCATTTGCAGTGACAGCAGCTGTTGGTGCTGTTTTATTAGCAGTCACAATTACGGCATCTGCGGCTGTACATCCATTACTTCCTGTTACTGTAACAGAGTAAGTAGTTGTCACATTTGGGCTTACAGTGATACTAGAAGTAGTTGCGCCTGTACTCCATAAATAACTTGTTCCACCAGAAGCGGTTAAAGTAGCTGAAGGGTTTGTACAATTAACCGTTACATCAGCACCAGCATTTGCAGTTGGCGGAGTTATATTTTGGGTGATAGTAGTACTAGCTGTAGCAGTACAACCATTTGCGTCAGTTACTGTAACTGTGTACTGACCTTGGGCCGTAGCCAAAGGAGATGCAGTTGCACCAGTACCAAAGTAACCATTAGTACCACTCCATGCATAAGATATTGCAGTAGCAGAAGTCGCTGTTAATGTTATACTTGACTTTATACATGTAATTGGACCATCGTTATTTGCCACTACTGCTGGTAATGGATTTACAGTAACTGCTTTAGATGCTGTATTTGAACAACCATTAGCATTCGTTACAGTAACTACATAAGTGGTATTTGCTGAAGGTGAAACGGTAATGCTACTTGAAGTCGCATTGTTACTCCACAAATAACTTCCACCTGTACCTGCTCCACTAGCTGTCAAAGTGATGGATGACCCTGTACAAACTTGGTTAACTCCCGTTATATCAGCGGTAGGTTTATTATTCACATTAACAGTAACTGCATCTGAATTTTCACAACCGTTTTTCATTACTTTTACAATGTAAGAAGTGGTAGCAATTGGTGAAACTGAAACTGTTCTTGTATTTGAAATTACTGTTTCGCTAGTTTCTGAACGCCATTCGTAGGTAGCGCCAGCAACTTCTGTCGCTGTCAGTGTAACACTATTACCAGTACATATAGTTTGATCAGGGCCTGCGTTGGCTTCTACGTTTCCATTCCCCGTAACTACTACTTGATCACTAGCAGTACATCCACCACAATCAGTCACCACAAGGGTATAAGTACCACTTTGGTTAACTATAATAGAAGCACCTGTAGTAGAACCGACTATACCAGGTCCTGACCATGCATAAGTAACACTATTATTATAGGTATCTGGTGTGGTATATTTCACATAATCTACTCTGAATGCACATTTACCATTATCCAATACTTTGATATATCTAGTTGATGTATTTAAAGTATAACAATACTCTACATAGGTATTTGTAGTAAAGGTTTTAGAAGCAATTACATCTGTATACCCTGTTGTTGCTGAAGTTGATCTTTGGATTTTTGCATCTGATTGATTAGAACTTGTGTTCTGACAATGTTCTAATTTCATACGAACACAGATAACAGTACCTACAGGTACAGTCGTTCCAAAATCTACAGTCAAAGATGATGTACCTTGACCAGATTTTGTCCAAAGTTTGGCACCAGCATTATCTCCGCAAACACCAGCATTTGATGCGCTTTCTATCCATCCTGTGGTACCTTGGATTACATGATTACAATCACTTGTTCCCGATTGACCACATGAAGGCACATTTGTGACAACAGAATTTATGATTTCCTCATCAAGTGTACATAAATTGATATCTGGTCCTACATTGACTGTAGGTGCAGGATTGACAGTAACTAAAACTGCATCTGTTGCCTCACAACCATTTTTTGTTACTTTTAATATATAAGAAGTGGCAATTGTAGGTGACACTGAAACTGTTCTGGTAGTCGCAATGACATTACCATTAAGTTCTGTACGCCATTCATAACTTGCGCCAACTACTTCTGTTGCTGATAAGGTGATACTTTGGCCAGCACAAACAATCTGATCAGGACCAGCATTTGCAATGACATTTCCATTACCAGTTACTATAACCTGATCACTTGCAGTACATCCACCACAGTCTGTAACCACCAAGGTGTAAGTTCCACTTTGATTTACAATTATAGATGCACCAGTTGTAGAACCTACAATACCAGGACCAGACCATGCATAGGTAATACTGTTGTTATAAGTATCAGGTGTTGTATATTTAACATAATCTACTCTGAATGCACATTTACCATTATCAAGTACTTTTATATATCTTGATGCAGCTGTCAAAGTATAACAATACTCTGTGTAAGTTGTAGTTGTAAATGTCTTTGAAGCTATAATATCTGTATATCCTGTTGTTGCAGATGTAGATCTCTGAATTTTTGCATCAGCTAAACTTGAATTTGTGTTTTGACAATGTTCCAACTTCATTCTGACACATATCACTGTACCAATAGGAACGGTTGTACCAAAATCAAGTGTTACAGATGATGTACCTTGACCTGACTGAGTCCAAAGTTTAGACCCGGCATTATCTCCACAAATACCTGCACTAGCCGAACCTTCTATCCAACCTGTTGTCCCTTGGACCACATGGTTACAATCGCTAGTTCCTGACTGACCGCAAGATGGGACATTGCTTACTGTAGAATTAATGATTTCTTCATCCATGGTACACAAATTAATGTCTGGCCCTACATTGACTGTAGGTGCAGGATTAACTGTAACCAAGACAGCATCGGTAGCTTCACAACCATTTTTTGTTACTTTCAATATATATGACGTAGCAATAGTTGGAGATACAGATACCGTTCTTGTAGTCGCAATGATATTACCATTAAGTTCTGTACGCCATTCATAACTTGCGCCAACTACTTCTGTTGCAGATAAAGTTACACTTTGGCCTGAACATAAAATTTGATCAGGACCAGCATTTGCATTAACATTTCCATTTCCTGTTACTACAACTTGATCACTGGCAGAACATCCTGTACAATCTGTTACTACCAAAGTGTAAGTTCCACTTTGATTTACTATAATAGATGCACCAGTTGTAGAACCTACTATGCCAGGTCCAGTCCATGCATAAGTGATACTGTTGTTATAAGTATCAGGTGTTGTATATTTAACATAATCTACTCTGAATGCACATTTACCATTATCAAGTACTTTTATATATCTTGATGCAGTTGTCAAAGTATAACAATATTCTGTATAAGTTGTAGTTGTAAATGTTTTGGAAGCTATAATGTCTGTATATCCTGTTGTTGCAGATGTAGATCTCTGAATTTTTGCATCAGCTAAACTTGAATTTGTGTTTTGACAATGTTCCAATTTCATTCTGACACATATCACTGTACCAATAGGAACGGTCGTACCAAAATCAAGTGTTACAGATGATGTACCTTGACCTGACTGAGTCCAAAGTTTAGACCCGGCATTATCCCCACAAATACCTGCACTAGCCGAACCTTCTATCCAACCTGTTGTCCCTTGGACCACATGGTTACAATCGCTCGTGCCTGACTGACCACAAGATGGTACATTACCTACTGTAGAATTAATGATTTCTTCATCCATAGTACACAAATTGATATCTGGTCCTACATTAACTGTAGGTCCTCCACCTATTGTCACAGTAGCCGTAGCTGTTTTTGTACAACTGTTACCATCTTCTACAGTGACGGTATATGTCGTATTGGTTGTAGGGTTTACTGTTTTTGTGGCTCCAGTGCCTAATCCATTACTCCAATAATATGTATAAGGAGCTACACCACCACTAGCTGAAGCCGATATAGTCCCAGAACCACCAAAACAAATTGTGGTACCAGTAGCAGTTAAAGTAGGAGATGCTCCAATATTTACTGTCACATTATCTGTTGCTGTACAGCCATTAGCGTCAGTAACTGTAACTACATATGTGGTATTACTTGTAGGACTTACAGTTTTACTTGCTCCAGCTCCTAAACCATTATTCCATATGTATGTATATGGACTTAGTCCTCCAGAACCACTAGCTGTGAGTATTATTGAAGATCCTGTGCATATAGTTGCATCTGCACCCGCATTGACTGTAGGTGAGTTTGTTATATTAATGGTAACTGCATCCAAAGATGTACAGCCTGCATTATCAGTTATTGTTACTGTATAAGTTGTAGTTCCTGTAGGGTTTACAGTTTTAGTTTGACCTGCCCCTAAATTATTACTCCAGTTGTAAGTATAATTTGGTTTTCCACCCACAGCATTTGCATTTAAAACGACTGGGGATCCTGCACAAACTTTGCCACACTCAGCAGCTTGAGTTGAAGTAAGGTTACCACCAGATAAAAACAAATTAATGTCCGCACCGCAATCCTCTTTAAAATTTAAACCAGTAGGATGAGAAAGAATATCATACATAAACCAACCACTCGCTCCAAAAGTACCACTTGTACCATAAAGACTTGCATTAGTTCCTATCTGAAATGCAGACATTTTTCTATCAAATGAAATATTTCCACCTGCAAGACCTGCTTGTCCAATCAATGAACCTTTCATTTCAGTGTAATAATACCAATTTGATGATGATGCTGTTGTACATCCATCTAAATGAGGGCTACCACTTGGTGCTGTAAAAGTTCTTCCAGAAAAGGAAATAGCAACATCAAATCTATAATTTGCATTAACAACATTTTGAATAGTCATTTCAACATATGCGGTACCATCACAATACTCTTTGAATGTACCACCACTAACTATTTTCCAAAATTTCAAATTTCCTGAAGTTCCTCCTGTAGTATTATCTAAAAGACAATCCATCCAAAGGACACGATCTGGCTGTGTTACACAAGTAATTTCATTTGAAACTTGCCTAGTCTTTACTAGATTTAATTCAGAACTAGCCAAACTTTTAAAATGATTGCAAGGCAAAGATGATTTTAAACACAATTCATCAGCCTTGAGATAATCACCATTTATTTTACCAATTACCCTTACCTTCGTTGTATTGGATGGTACTATTGCCGTAACTGTATAAAATTGCATACTTGGTGATCCACCTAATATTTTGTCTATTTGAACAGTTGATTCAGACAAATAAGTAGATCCATTGTAAAACTCAAGACCAAATAGTGAATTTACGGAATTATTATGAACACCTGCCCAAAAAGTTAATGTAACTTGATTACCTACAGGAATATTGGTGACATCCTGATAGAATCCAGCCCATCCTGTCGTATGAATAATTTCAGCGTGTGCTGCTGTACCACATTGGGGATACGCAGTACTTTTAAAAAAATTACCATTGTAGGAGGCCCAGTTATTGACATTAACATCAAAGCCGGGATTAATAAGTAAATTGCCTGTACACGTAGTACAAGTTGCACTCAACGACCCACTAAAAACTAAAATTAATAGTAAACTGTGCAACCATATACCCACTCGGGAAGTGTGTGGCAATAGCACGAAAGATGCATTGTCAGTCTTCTTATACAAAAGACTGACAATGAAAAAGTAAAGGTTTTTCATTCTCAAATTTTTAGGTTCAAATAAAGCCAAAGGAAAGGGTCGGAAACCTTTCAATCGGTGGAAAATATTAATATACTTCAACAACTTAATAGACGCCGTATAAACGTAAAGTCACATAAATTGAAAATTACTTAATGCAAAAACCAGAAAAATTATGAAAGTTTGTTTGACAAAAAATTCAAACGGTATACACAGCGGTATTAAAGTGAAGGATAATGTACTAAAAATTATCAAACATTAGCGCACGTCGGATGACTAACTTTGATACAAATTTACTCTCAAAAATAGGTACATAATCCGAATCGACTCTAAAGGCGGTGCAAGCCTCTCGATAATCCTTCCGAATTTCAACCACGAAAGTAGTATATTTTCTACATATCATGTGACAAAAATAAGAAGAAATGTCAGAAATTTTACATTAATAAAACTTTTTGCAAGTATAGATTTAATGAAGGTTTTCCACAGTATATATATGTATAATTTATAATACAACTATATGATTAGCAAATAAGTACAAATATAATTTAAGAAATACAAAAGAATAAAAGTTAACGTTCCTCCTCTTTAGTACTGTATCTCAAATATAAATATATAACCATTATTGCTAATAATACTTTAACTATCGCCCCTACCCAAAATGGCTTCAAACCAATTGCTATAGCTCTTATAAAACCTAAATCAAAACTTAATCGCATTATACCAATAATTAATATAATCCCAGTAACAAATAAAAAGGTTTGAAAAGTGTGTAGTAAATCATTGCGTTTATCATACTCCCATTTTGACACTAAAACAACTGCTGGCAAAAATCCAACGAGATAACCACCGCTTAGACCTGTTATGACATCTATACCGCTTTTACCTTCAGCAAGTATAGGCACTCCTATCGCGCCCAAAACCAAATAGATAAAAACTGAAACAAATGAAAGTCTCCAATCTAAAAAATAACCAATCAGCAAAATAGCAAAAGACTGTCCCGTAATAGGAATACCGTTACCAATAGGTACATCAAAACTGACTTGCGCGGCTAGTGACAAACCTAATATCGCTATTGATATGGCAGAAACTACTTTCAAAAAACTATAATTCTTCATACCAAACCTTCTTTTATCATATCATGAATATGAATCATTCCTACATATCTGTTGTCATCTTTTACCACTAGCTGACTGATGCTAAACTTCCTTAGTACCGTTAAAGCATCAATCGCCAAACTAGATTTCTGAATAGTTTTGGGATTACCATTCATAATATCACTAGCTGTCAAATGTCCCACATTGCCTTCAGTTTCAAGCATGCGTCTCAAATCTCCATCTGTAATCATACCTACTAAATTCTCATTATCATCAAGTACTGCCGTAGCACCTAGTCTTTTGGAAGAAATTTCCATAATGACCTGTCTTATATTGTCAGAAGTATATACTTTGGGTTTATCATGAAGACTTAGCAGATCGCCCACTTTAAGGTATAACTGTTTGCCAAGGCTTCCACCAGGATGAAACTTAGCAAAATGCTCATGAGAAAACCCGCGAAGAGACAATAAAGCAACAGCTATTGCATCACCCATCGCCATTTGAAGGGTGGTACTAGTAGTAGGAGCAAGGTTATTTGGATCTGCTTCAGCGTCTACAGGTATTAAGATTTTGTGATCCGCATTGGTCGCTAGATAAGACAACCCATTGCTCACCATAGCAATCAATGTATTTCCAAAGCCCTTGATCAGTGGCACTAGCACTTTGACTTCAGGAGTATCTCCACTTTTTGATATACACATGACAATATCGTCCTCGCTGATCATCCCTAAATCACCATGAATAGCATCCGCAGCGTGCATAAATACGGCAGAAGTTCCAGTCGAATTGAGTGTCGCTACTATCTTTTGACCTACGATGGCACTTTTTCCAATCCCTGTGACAATCAACCTTCCTTTGTTTTCGAAAATAACTTCTACAGCTTTACATATTTCATCAGAGACATTTACGGACATGTCCAAAAGCGCCTTTCCTTCTATGTGTAAAGTATTTTCAATTTTTTCTTTGATTTGTGTATGGATATTTGAATTCAAAATCGTAATTTTGGCTGCTAATTAAAAAAGTGAGTTAAAAAGAAGGTCAAATTTACGATAAAGTAGGCATTTTACACCTATGACTTGCGGTAGAAATGATATTAATTTTCAATAATTGTAAACTTTTAAGACAAACAATTTGCACTTTTTAATTTATTTTTCTAGATTGCACTTCTTTGGAAGTTATTGTTAAATTGACATCTTAAGAAGGTAGCATTCAAGTACTAAATTCATTATGATGGAGCGTTTAAACTTTATCTTTTTTTCTCAAAAGAGTAAAACTAGATAGACTTTTTAGTTTCTAAATCATGTAGCGTACTTGATTATTTTTCTATTATATACAAAACTGAACGTATTATATTATTATGGTTTTTACAAACGCAGATATCACATCATCGCTAAAGAAGTATTTTGGATTCGAATCATTTAAAGGAGAACAAAGAGATATAGTCAAAAGTGTATTGGACAAAAAAAATACTTTCGTCATTATGCCTACAGGTGGCGGTAAGTCTTTATGCTATCAGTTGCCTGCCATGATGATGGAAGGTACAGCTATCATCATTTCTCCACTGATCGCATTGATGAAAAATCAAGTAGATTCCATCAGAGGATATAGTCAAGAAGATAATATAGCAAGTTTTTTAAACTCTTCACTTAATAAATCTCAAATGGCTGAAGTCAAAAACGAGATTGCAAGTGGCAAAACAAAAATGCTCTTTATCGCCCCAGAAACACTCACTAAAGATGAAAATATCGAATTCTTTCAAAAAAGCAACATTTCTTTTGTAGCCGTAGATGAAGCACACTGTATCTCAGAATGGGGACATGACTTCAGACCTGAATATAGAAGGATCAGAACAATGATATCTGCCATTAGCGATAATATTCCAATTATTGCATTGACAGCGACAGCAACACCAAAGGTCCAAACTGATATTGTAAAAAGTTTGGAAATGGAAGACCCAAATATTTTTATCTCGTCATTCAATAGAGATAATCTTTATTATGAAATAAGACCTAAAGTCAATAAGGACCATACGATCAAAAGTATTATCCAATTTATAAAAACTTCCAAAGGGAAGTCAGGTATCATTTATGTACAATCTAGAAAATCAACAGAAGAGATTGCCAAAGTTCTTAATGTAAACGGAATCAAAGCAGCAGCATACCACGCAGGTCTCGATGCCAAGACTAGAACGAATGTCCAAGATGATTTCTTGATGGAAGAGGTGGAAGTAATCGTGGCAACCATTGCATTTGGGATGGGTATAGACAAGCCCGATGTGCGATTTGTAATTCATTATGACATACCAAAAAGTATAGAAAACTACTACCAAGAGACTGGTAGAGGTGGTAGAGACGGTTTGAGTGGCAATTGTCTGGCATTTTATTCATATAAAGATATCTTAAAATTAGAAAAATTCCTGCGTGACAAACCTGTAGCTGAGCGTGAACTAAGTGCACAGCTGATGGAAGAAGTCATTGCATATGCAGAAACAAGCACTTGCCGTAGAAAATTCCTACTCCATTACTTCGGAGAAGAATATAGTGATGAGCAATGTTCGAATATGTGTGACAATTGCAAATATCCAAAACAAAAAGAAGAAGTTAAGGACCAAATGCAACTAGCATTAAAAGTAGTGGCACAGCTTAATGAAAACTATACGGTCAAAATCCTTGTAGAGTTCATCACAGGTAAGATGTCAAAAGAAATGAAAGATTTCAAATTTGACAAATTGCCATTATTTGGTTCTGGCGCAGAAAAAGGAGAGTTGTTTTGGCACACTATATTCAGACAGGCAATCCTATTCAACCTATTATATAAGGAGATAGAACAATACGGCATACTCAAACTGACAGATGATGGGCACAAGTTTATCAAAAAGTCGGAATCTATCATGATTCCACTAAATAGAGATTTCACTGTGAAGGATGATGGTGATTTGGATATAGGTGGTGGACAAGGAGCTGCTCTAGATGCAGTGTTGGTAGAGATGCTCAAAGACCTCAGAAAGACAGAAGCCAGAAAACTAAAAGTACAACCGTGGGTAATATTCTCTGAACCTGCACTCCAAGATATGGCGACCTTCTACCCTATCAGCATGGAAGATATGATGCAAATATCAGGAGTGAGTCAAGGCAAAGCACAAAAATTTGCAAAACCGTTCATAGAACTTATCAGAAAATATGTTGATGAAAATGAAATAGATCGCCCTACTGAAGTAGTAATCAAACAAGTTGCCAATAAATCGAGAAATAAAGTCACGATCATCCAGTCAGTAGATAGAAAAATGCCATTCGAAGACATCGCAAAAAATGTAGAGATGACCCACGATGAGTTGCTTTATGAGATGAATGGTATTGCTGATGCAGGTACAAAATTGAATATCAATTATTACATAAAAGATAAAGTGGACGAAGACATCATCGAAGAAATCTTTGAATACTTTAGAAATGCACCGACAGACTCTATAGAGACAGCCATCAGAAAACTTCAGGAAGATGATATCACAGAGGAAGAAGTCTTGCTCACAAGGATAAAATTTATGTCAGACATAGCAAATTAATAGCATGACACAGATTATTATTATAAATGGACCAAATCTAAATCTGCTTGGCAAACGACAGCCAGAGATTTATGGCAATATATCGTTTGAAGAGTATTTTATAACTTTAGAAAAAGAGTTTGAAAACATTAATCTTCATTACTACCAATCAAACCATGAAGGCGATATAATAGACAAACTTCATGCAGTAGGATTTAGATTTGATGGTATTATCTTGAACGCAGCAGGATTCACACATACATCGATTGCTATTGCTGATGCATTAAGAGCTATCACAACACCTGTAGTAGAAGTACACCTTACTAATATATATGAACGCGAAGCCTATCGACATACTAACTATGTAAAAGAATCTGCCGTCCACAGTATAGTCGGAAATGGTTTGAAAGGCTATCACGAAGCCATTATTTATTTACAGAATAATATTCTCAAGAAATAATGTTACATGGCGTTTGATAATGAGTACGAGTTTAAGAAGTTTTATTTAGAATGTTTTACGGGATTAAGAATCTTTATCTTCGCAAAATGCAATAATATAGAACTTGCAGAAGACATAGCTCAAGAATCATTCGTGAGATTGTGGAGAAATTCAGAAAAAATAGAAAAAGATAAAGCTCGTTCTTATGTCTTTACGGTTGCTAATAATCTATTTCTGGATCATATTAGGCATGAAAAAGTTAAAACTAATTACAAGTCTGCTTTCACTGTTCACCATGATATTAAAGATCCACAATACTTGATAGAAATGGAAGAGTTTAGGGTAAAATTGGAAAGTACTATAAACAATATGCCAGAAAACTCTAAAGTAGTCTTTCTGATGAATAGAATGGAAAAAATGACTTACCAACAAATTGCAGACAGTCTAAACTTAAGTGTCAAAGCTATAGAAAAAAGAATGCAAAAAGCATTGGAAATCATGGCAACTTTAAAACTTTAATAGTCCAAAATCTTCAATAATTCTTACAATAATGGTGCGAATTAAATAGAATACAGACCAAATTTGTTAAAATTTCATTAATTTTCAATATTTCAAGCAAATTTACTAGGGTATTCCATGAATTATCCGTCTAAGGGTATACATTGAGAATAATAAAAAATAAAGTTATGTTTGAAGTCATAGATCGCACCATAGACACAGCATCAAAAAGTTTAAATGAAACTATAGAAGTTAATTTAGAAAGGAACCTAAACATCCTTGATCAACTTAAAATGAAAGCTGATGATGCCGAAAAAAGTTGGAAAAAAATAGAACAGATTATTAATATGCCTAAATTAAAATAGATCTAGAAATCTATGATTAAAGAACACATCTTTGATGTTTAAAAATCTATAGATTCTTAAAACTATACTATTTTATTACTAGGCCGTGATCAATTCTGCTCTCCATTCCAATATTTCATTAATGCCGTATTGTTTGTAAAGTTTTTCTTTTATGGAGTTAATATCATTAGTTATGATTTCTATTTCTTTTACCGTAAAGCCATGAATAGCTTGGGCAATCTTATCGACTAATTTAAATCTTACAAAAACTTTGATGGTTTGCATTATTTAGGATTTAATTGAAAAATAAGAACGTGATTATTATAAAGGATAACTAATATTAAAACCAACAAATTGTATATTCAGCACACAATATGGTTTCCTTAACTTTTGGTTTTCAAAAAGACTTTTATATATTCCTTAAAAAAGAATAACAATATATAATGGATTTGAAACAAGATTTATTGGATAAGGATCACTCGTTTTTGAACTTTAACATTTCCCTAAGAACCAAAAAATCTTCTTTAAAAAACAACTACCAAATTTGTAATAAGTAAGTCTAAAAAAGACC
Source organism: Saprospiraceae bacterium (assembly GCA_035299145.1). Lineage (GTDB taxonomy): Bacteria > Bacteroidota > Bacteroidia > Chitinophagales > Saprospiraceae > OLB9. Next base: position 17,377 of record DATGWZ010000002.1, on the reverse strand, counting down.
AACATATTATAACATTTCATATTTCCAAAAGTAGAAATACTTGGTTAAAATTTGGTTTAGCTAGAAGAAATAAAATTAAAATAAATTTGACTAACTCAACAAACTTTTGATTACTTGGCTCACTTTTTCATTTTCCGTGAGGAAGCCATCATGCCCTAAATCTGAATGGATTACTTCGAGTCGTGCATCTGGAATATGCCTATACAGAAATTTCTGCTCTTCTAGTGGAAAAAGAATATCTGTCTCAATTCCCAAAATGGTAGTCTTGGCCTTTATTTGTGTCAAAGCAGACAATACACCACCACGATTCCTACCCAAATTATGACTATCCATTGCCTTAGACAAGGTTACGTAAGAAAATGCATTAAACCTTTTGACAAGTTTTTCTCCTTGATATCGTTGATAAGACTGAACCCTAAAATTATCCAATTTGTCTTCGCTATCAGCTTGGGTATTATTATATCCTTGCGAAGACCGGTAGCTGAGCAATGCAATAGACCTTGCTGCCAATAAACCTGCTTTGCCTGCGTCATCATGTTTTTCTTTCCAAGTTTGATCTGCTTCTATAGCTAGACGCTGACTTTCGTTAAAACCAATTCCCCAAGGTGAATGCTTAGCATTGGTAGCAATGAGCAATAGTTGTTCAAATTTTTTGGGTGCAATAACCGACCACTCTAATGCTTGCTGACCACCAAGTGAAGCTCCTGCAAGCAACTTGATCTGATCAATACCCAAATGGATACTCAATAACTCAAAACTGCGCGCAATATCTCTATTAGTAATCAAAGGGAAGTTATGGTAATACGGCACATTCTTACGTGGATCAATAGAAAGCGGACAAGTAGAACCATATGGAGATCCAAGGCTATTGGCACAAATGATAAAATGTTTTTTGGGATCGATAGCAAAATCATTTCCTACTATGCCAGGCCACCATTCTGTGGGATTACTATTGGCCGTCAAAGCATGGACGATCCATACCACATTATCTTTCTTATCATCGAGCGTACCAAAAGTGTGATAAGCTAGTGTGAATCCGGGAAGAGACTCCCCGGATTCAAGACTAAAATCATGCTTGTACTCAAAAAAATATGGACCTTTATCGGTATCTACTACATTGTTATTAACTGAATTACCTGATTTCACTTGACTCAATTGCTTATGATTTATTAATATTTAATTTAATGTTGCTTCCACTGCTTTCGTAGTTGACTGTGGGGCTTCTTGTCTTTTTTTAACAGCCGCAAAAGCATCAATTAAATCATTTTTGATATCATCTATATGCTCAATACCTACTGACAGGCGCAACTGATTTGGCAATACGCCGGCAGAAATCTGCTCTTTTTCGGACAATTGCTGATGCGTGGTTGCTGATGGCTGAATGATGAGTGTCTTAGCATCTCCCACATTTGCAAGATGGCTTACAAGATCTAGATTATTGATAAATTCTTCTGCGTCAGATTTTGTACCTTTTATGTTAAATGACAAGACGCCACCATAACCATTACGAAGATACTTTTTGGCTAGTTTGTGGTAAGGACTACTTTCTAGACCTGGATAACTTACACTTTCCACTTGTGGATGTACAGACAACCAATGTGCCAATTCGAAGGCATTGTCCACAGTCCGTTGTACTCTCAATGATAAAGTCTCTAATCCTTGTAATAATTGAAAGGCATTAAATGGACTTAATGATGCTCCAAAATCTCTCAAACCTTCTACCCTAGCCCTGATCGCAAATGCAATATTAGGTAAACCTAGCGGATTATTCAAACCAAAAATATCGGAAAATACTAGTCCATGATATCCTTCAGACGGCTCTGAAAATTGTGGAAACTTGCCATTACCCCAATTATAATTACCACCATCAACGATGACACCACCTATGGTCGTACCATGACCGCCAATCCACTTTGTAGCAGATGCCACTACGATGTGGGCACCATGCTCTAAAGGTCGAAAAATGTAACCTGCTGCACCAAAAGTATTGTCTACAATTAGCGGAATATCATATTTATTTGCCACAGCTGCGATGGCTTCGAAATCAGGAATATTAAACTTAGGATTGCCTATTGTTTCTAAGTAGATTGCTTTTGTTTTTTCATCGATTAATGCTTCAAATTTTGATGCTTCGTCACCTTCTGCAAATCTTACATCTATACCTAATCTCTTGAAGGCAACTTTAAATTGATTATAGGTGCCACCATACAGATATGAAGTACTCACAAAGTTTTCGCCTGCTTGCAAAATATTATTTAAAGCCAGAAATTGTGCTGCCTGTCCAGAACCTGTTGCCAATGCTGCTACACCACCTTCTAATGCTGCGATGCGCTGCTCAAATACATCCGTCGTAGGATTCATAATTCGCGTATAAATGTTGCCGAATTCTTTGAGTGCAAAAAGATTTGCACCGTGTTCAGCATTCTTAAAAACATATGACGAAGTCTGATAGATAGGCACAGCTCTCGAACCTGTGGTAGGATCTGGGTTTTGACCTGCGTGCAACTGGAGCGTCTCGAATTTGTATTTTTTGTTGTTTGACATGATTATATGATTTATAAATTTGAAAATGATGAGTATTATATATTTTTGAAAATCTGACTAATAAAATCTAATTTTTTATATCAAATTTGCTTTTTGGAACAAATAAAATAATGAAGATGTGCAAAGATCCTATGATGGAACTTTCACAACATATCAAATAGAAACAGCCTTAAAAAGTGATAATAAACTATTCAGATATGCCGTGGATTAGTTGCAACAACAGCAACAACAACAGCACATGAATAAGGAAGAAGATGATTTGGAAACTGAAATAACGACTTCCGAAGGAAGCGAAAAGGAACTCAATTTAGAAGATAAAAATTTCATTTTAATTACATTCAACATTTATATGCCCCAAAATCGGGAAGGAATTGGCACCTTGCTTTTTGTAGGTTGCCTGAGGGTCATCGAGCCTTTTCTCTCGCCTCATCGATATAAATAATTGTGAACAAAAATGAAATGATGTTCCTAACTATTTCGGACACAAAGATAATGGTAAATAAATTAGAATGTCAATAGGTCATTCTAATTTATAATTCACATAATATTTATTATCATATATATACAATTGTTTATAAATGCATTAAAATACATATTGGAAATAAATAAAAATAAAAAAAATTGTTCCATCTCATAAAATCTCAATATTTATGAATCTATTATTAAAAGATTATGGAAATTTTAATAGATGGTATGCCTAAATAGTATTATGTTTGTCTCACTTAAAAAACATATTTATGAAGTATTATTTACCTTTATTTTTTACATCATTAATCATTATTTTAACATCATGTGTACCTGTTGTAAGGAAAATTCATGACGAAGTCAGAAATGTTACAACATACCAATGGTCTAATAGCAAGTATGCAAGTTCGAAAATAAATAGAATTTCTAGATCATTCTCTTATTCATTAAGTAAAGAAGGAATTAATAATAGAAATTTGAAATGGGAAATATGGTCTAGTTTTCCAGTGACCCAAGCCGATTATAAAGATACTGCTTATATTATCACAAATGACACTATACTGAAAGTACTATTCATAAGATTAGAAGACATCAAATATCAAGAACAAATAAATAATATTCAAACTACCACTGCTACAACTACTAACGTCAAAACTGAATCCGTGACCACAATAGAGCCCGTAAAATCAACAACATCAACTGAAAACAGGAGTGAAAAAATTAATAATACTAATACAACAACAAGTACAAGTACCAATACAGATACAAAAGTAGATACAGAAATATTAGATAAAGTACTCTCCAAAAGAATTATCCAAGCACCTGACAATGAATATTTTGCAAAAGCCTTGAGAGCGCCAAAAACTACTATTAGAGTTTACAATACGAATAATGATTTTTGGGATATAAAATTATTGGCAGAAGAAAAAACTCAAATCGCAAAATTCCTAAATAATGTGTCTGATGTTATTGTAAGATAATAAATAGTAGATAAGTCAAAAAAATTAGAAGAACTAATAGGTGTCCAATTCTTTAATGAAAATAGGCTATTAAAAAATGTATCAATATTCTATTAGAAAACAAATAAGTTATTAGCTTTGGAGCAAAATCATTATCCATGGCAGTCACAGGAAATCTAGTAAAAACAGATGGCAAAGATCTAAGGTTAAAACCTACCCTTTCATTTGCCAACATCATCAATATGAATGTTGGTTTTTTCGGGATACAATACAGTTTTGGCCTACAGCAAAGTGCTGTCAATCCAATTTATGACATGCTCGGAGCTTCAGCTCATGAAATTCCCATACTCAATATCGCAGGTCCTGTAACTGGACTATTGATACAACCTATCATAGGAGCAATGAGTGACAAAACATGGACACCAAGATGGGGAAGAAGGAAACCATATTTCTTTATTGGTGCCATGATATGTAGTATTTGTCTTCTTTTCTACCCATTCAGCAGTACATTGTGGATGGCTGCAGGACTGCTTTGGATATTAGATGTAGGGAATAATACAGCAATGGAACCTTATCGCGCATTTATAGCAGACACACTTAATCAAGATCAGCAACCTACTGGTTTTCAGGCACAAAGCTTTTTCACAGGGCTTGGACAGACGCTAGCTAATGTGTCACTTTTTGTATTTCCTTTGATGTTTGTAGGTGTAACAGGATCATTGCCAACATGGGTGTATGCATCGTTTTTTTTAGGTGCAGTTTGTTCCATTGGTTCCGTATGGTGGAGCATGTACACGACCAAAGAATTGCCACCAACTGAAGAAGAAATTGCATTAATTAATGCATACAACGCTGGAAAACCCAACAAATTTCTACAGTTTATGGGGTATATCCTTTCAGTATCTATTGTGCCAGGAATCGTATATTTTGCACTCTACTCTAGTTTAGGAATGAATGTGTCCAACTTCTTGATACTGCCTATATTTTTCGGATGGATATTTTTGTTGGCACAATTGTTAGAAAAATATCAAGACATCCCATTTGTAAATGCTATTTATCTATTGGTATCACCGTTAATAGAAATCATAGACTCTATCAAGACCATGCCACGCGTCATGTGGCAGCTATCACTCGTATATTTGTTTCAATGGTACGCCCTATTTTGTTACTGGCAAAACAGTGCAAAAAGTGTTGCACTGTCAGTATGGAATGCGACACCTGCATCAGACCCAAAACTATATGAAGAAGCTGTCAGTTGGACAGGTCTAGTGAATGGTTGGTATAACATTGTGACATTTTTGACAGCTTTTGGACTAGTATATTTTGCGAATAAATATGGAAGTAAATATGTTCATTTCATTTGTCTAATCTTAGCAGGATTGGGATTTTTAGCCTTTCCGTTTATTGCTGATAAAAATTTGCTTTTTGTAGCGATTACAGGATTTGGTATTGGTTGGGCGAGCATGATGGGCATTCCTTATCTCATGGTAGTCAATGATATACCAAAGGAAAGGTATGGTGTTTATATGGGAATTATCAATATGATGATCGTAATTCCTATGATCATACAGACTTTGACATTCGGATATGTCTTAGAAAATTTATTGGGTAATGATCCAAGGAATGCCATTGTTTTTGCGGGAGTATTATTATTGTTGGCAGCATTAGCAACTTTATTGATAAAGGGAAAAAAAGATGGTGTGGTGATTGGGGCTTAGATTTTTCAATAGAGATATTGATGGAATAATCATGTCATCCCGTTGGGATTTGGTGGCGTATATGATCATTTTATTACAATTATTTCATCCCTTCGGGATTCGTTATGGTTATGCCTAAACTTGTTGCTATAATCATGTCATCCCATCGGGATTGATTCGTCTTTTTCAATCCCGAAGGGATGTAATAATTATAGCAAATATCCAATGCATTCAACAAAAACCCTGAAAGGGTGGCATATTTAACATGAAATTCCAAATTCAACTAGAATTTTAATCAAGGTTCGAAAGTCCTTTCAATCCCGAAGGGCTGTAATGATTATAGCAAAAATTAAACGCAGCCCACAATAAAACCCTGAAAGGGTGGCATGATTTTCATAAATCAATCTAACCAATCAAACAAATATTTTTCATTGTGTTCTATCTCGAATTTCTGCAAAAAATCAATGTATTCTTCCTTAAATGTTCTTTTCTTGTGATGTTCTTCCTGATTGGCAACGTATTGATAAACGTTATCTATCTGTGAATGTCCATATGAAAAAGCTCCATATCCTTCTTGCCAAGAAAACTTCCCTTTAATGAATTTCTGCTCATTAATAAAATTAGAAGAATTGTTTTTTATATCTCTTACTAAATCCGAAATGCTCATACCTGGTTTTAACCCAACAAATACATGGACGTGGTCCGCAACACCGTTGACAATAATCGGTTTATGATTTTTCGCCTTTATTATACCTGACATGTATTTGAAAACTTCTTCACGCCAAGGTTTTTGTAATAAGTTTTCTCTACCTTTTACTGCAAAAACATATTGAATATAAATCTGTGAAAATGTACCTGACATAATTATTAGATTTGGAAAACGAAGGTATTTAAAATTAATTGATATTATTCTAATTATATAATTTTTGATTTATTGATCGAAATCCATATTCATTTTTAAAACATATATACTCGGCAATCTATGTCTTCGACAATGCCGTTTGAAACTCATCTTTAAATTCATTTATTAAGGCAATAACCTTTCTTAAAATTTGCTCTGTATCTTCATCGTTTGTAGTTTTTGGTAAACATTTGTCTCCTAGTGATTCTTTATAATCTGGATTAATTAGATTTCCAAGGAAATCTAATCGATTATTTAATACCCATTCATCATCTTTGATAACTATAATACGAAATTCAAAAATACCTCCACTACACGAAAAAACTATTCTCATTTTTATTTCATGGTTTATTACCATTTCTTTTAAGAATAATCTTTCTATCTTTATATATTTGTAATTATCATCAATTTGTCCTAAAATTTCTTTCATTGATTTTAGCAAAGGTGTTTTACTTTGCTCAAAATTAGAGTATTCAGAGCAGATTTCAGAATATCTTGATAAAAAAGATACTTTCTTAAGGGCGTTTATTACTTGTTCTTGCATTATTTGGGGTTCTTATTTATTTTATGAAACCAGAATTTGTTAAATTTAATAATTAGGCTTGTTGGTTGGTACTTAAAATATCATATTATTCAAACCATCTCATCTCTATAATCATGTCATCCTGTTGGGATTGGCTAACACCATTTTCTAACTTTTTTTTGATTTTAGCTCCTTTTTAACTTGATCCATTATTCCGTCCCACCAAACTTGCATACCATTTTGGGCTTCTGTCAGATGGCATTTGATTTTATCTTTCATACATCCGATCAGGAAATCTTCTATCGCGATGCCATTTTCTTCAGCCAATTCTTTGACTTTCGAATCTGAAAGTTCTATCTCTTCTGTGATGCTTCCAGCAACATAGGATGGACCATCGTCACCATTAGTACCGGAATAGACCAATTCTCCATTTTTGTAATGAATATACCAAACTTCATATTCATTGTAACTGTAAAACTGAGCATCACCAAATCTAATGCTTAAATTCCAAATGACATGGTGCATTATATCGTCATTTACTGGTTTAGGAGTGTTTTTCAAATCTGGCAATGATAATGTCATCAGGTTTTTACCAAAGATGATACTATGACTTTGATATGTGGCTAAGCCTGAGAAATCTTTTTCAAAAGCTTTGTACAGACCCGAAACGATTTCACTTTCTTTACTGGATGCTCCTACATAAGAAATGATTTCTTGTGTCTTGTCTGTAGGTATATATATCCATGCAGCATCATTGTCCACTTCTGAAAGCACATCTTCTTGCTTTTGGGTTAGCTTGGGACCTTTAGATTTTGATTTTTCTTTAAGAGTGTTAAGGTATTCCAGTGTTATAAATCTATTGAGATCTGAACAATATAGGTTAAATCCAAGTTTTTGTGCTATATTATAAGCAACATACCAATCGTCAATTCTACTTTTGTAGGTAACAAATTGAATATATCCATGTAATTCAAAACTATATCCAATAAAAGATGCTTCATAAGGATAATCTTTGTCTTCATTTTTTAAATAATATTCAAATCTAGTCCATCCAGCAATGTCATGCTTTTCTATATCAAATCTTTCATATTTTAAATCATTGTTTATTATCCATGGTTCAAAAGCATCATAAGCCTCTATTTCTTTTTTGAATTCTTCAAAGGTCATTTTCCACCCACGTAGATTAGGATCAAAAGTTTCGTTGTATACTAACTTAGCATTGTTTTGTTTAGTAAAATCAAAAACATAAGATTTCATAAAAATTAGTATTTTAATAGTGGATAAAGGTAACTATTTTATGTGATTCTCCAGTTCCCAGTTTTCAATTTCAAAATTTAATTGATCCACGAATTCTTTAAAATGTTCCATTTCATCTATTGTTCAAAAAAAATATCGGAATAGATGTATCACCATCTACTCCGATATTTTCTGAATACAAACTATTTTGGATCCAAGATATCTTTGATTCTGCTTCTTAGATCATCTTTGTGATATGCAGATGAAATATCGGTAGAAGCGTACGTGGCTAACATCGTGTCTATCTTTTTGATATGCGCTCTTACTGTTGCTGTGATGTCAGAGTTTTTGGCAGCATTGTCTTTTTGGTCAAGTGCTTTACCTAGGGCATCGACATACGTTCTTTGTAAATTTCTACGGTAGATATCGATTGATTTTTTTGATTTCACTTCCGTAAAAATAACATTGGTCAGATCGTCCATCATTTCTGTCAACTTATAGGCTTTGTCTCCATTTAAAGCTTCATTTTCTTGCATTCTGAGCAATCTATCTTTCATCAAGACTAGATTGAGTGTACGTTCTTGCAAACCTCTGATTCTTTCTGTGTTGCCGTGTTCTTCTATCCTACTCAAGATGTTCTTGTCAGCAATCCAAAGTGGTGTGGTAAATAATTGATCATTTAGAAAACGTAGGGCATCTTTTTGTCTTGCCTTATCAGTATGGAAATAAACTGGACTATTTTCGTCATATGTTTTGTAATATTCTGACACACCACCAATATTGGCAGTGACGTGACCCATATATCTATTAAATTGGCCAATAGCCGAATCATAAAACTCTTTCAACTCTTCAAATCCCTTGGTGTCCTCTCCCATCCATTTTACAAGATTGGGAACAATTCGCTGTAAGTTTTTAATACCATATTCTGATGCTTTGATCGAGTTATCTCCTATGTCTTCTGTTTGTGCAGTAGGGTCTGTAGGCAATCCTCGTTGACGTCCGAATCTATAAATCGGATTGTCCGCTTTTTCTTTTATCCAATTATTTATGATCGGTCTTTCAGATTCTGGTGTGGCATCTTTGATGAGTCTGTACCCATATTGAATAGACCAAATGTCATACAATCCGATATCTGGCATGAGCCCCACAGCGCCATCTTCTGGTTGTGCCACGTAATTAAACCTAGCATAATCCATGATCGACGGAGCCGTACCCATCTCTTTTGTAAAATGTGGCGATCTCAAAGAATCCACTGCGTAAGCCGAACTAGCGCCCATATTGTGCGGTAGCCCCAATGTATGACCGACTTCATGTGCTGCGACAAATCTTATCAATCTGCCCATCACTTCTTCTCTCAGTTTTGGTGTACGTGCATCAGGATTTATGGCAGCTGTTTGGGTGACAAACCATGTGCGCAATAAATTCATTACATTGTGATACCAGATTATATCGCTTTCTATAATCTCACCTGTACGTGGGTCATGCACATGTGGTCCCATCGCATTTTGGATGTCTGTACTCACATATCTGATCACGGAATATCTTACATCTTCTGGAGACCAATCTGGATCTTCTTCTTTGGTCGGTGGTAGTTTCGCCATGATTGCATTTTTAAATCCTGCTGCTTCAAATGCACCTTTCCAATCATTGACACCTTGCATAAGATATGGTCTCCATTTTTCTGGCGTGGCAGGATCTATGTAATACACGATCGGTTTTGCTGGTTCTACGAGTTCACCACGGAAATACTTTTCGCGATCTTCTGGTTTTGGTTCTAGTTTCCATTTGGTGATTAGTCTCTTTCTAGAAGCTTTTTGATCATCAGAACTATAATCTGTCTGTTGTATAGAAAAATAGCTCACGCGTGGATCAAAATATCTAGGTTGCATCTGTACTTCAGGAAGTAGTACCATATTTTGAGTCATCTCTACGGATAATGTTCCAGTAATCTGATTATCAGGAAGATTGCCACCTGTATATGTCAGTACGTGTTTGACATAAATATTCTCAGGGAAAGATTTCATTTCTTGGATAAAACTCCTTTTTGAATCTACACTTCTTATTTCGAATGTCTTTTTTTCTTCCTTCCCCATCGCTCCTATCATTTCCACATCAGTATTAAACAATGCTTCTACGTCTATGATGTATCCTGTCGTGTCTTGATTGTAAGCCTGAATATCAAAAACCATGACCACAGGTTCAAAATTATTATTGCGAACAGACTGATAAATCGGATCTTCAAAATTTGCAATGCTATTGTAAGAAACAGATCTCAAAAGAATCTTATCATCTTTTTTTTGCCATCTGATGACTTGTTGCGGTCTAGATTCTACGCCTGCGCCACCGAAATTTAGATTTTTGACAAAACCAGAAATCCTTGATGTGATCAATATTTCTTTTTCTAAAATCTTGTTGGATAGTTCGAAATAGTTTTTGTCCTTTACCTTATGTGTGGTGATCATGCCTTGAGAAGTAATGGCGTCTTTGGTGATGACGTCTTTGTAGGCTTTGATTTTTTCATCCTTTTTCTTTGGTTCGGATGCTGCTGGTGTTTTTGGTGCTTCTGGTTTTTTCTTTTTCCAAAACTGAGCATTAGATGTCAATGGAATGAGAAAAAACATTAAAAATGCAATGATTAGATTGGATTTGAAATTCATATATTGATTTTGTGATTGAATCGACAAAATATAACAATTTGGAATAAATTCAAATTCTTATCTTAAAATTCGTTTGAAGATGTCTGATAGAATATCACCATTTAAAATGCTCAGAACTAAAAATGCTTTCTAATATCCAAAATCTAGCACTGCTTAAACTGGTACAAAAATGTATATTCAAAAGATACGACTTAACGAATCGTCAAAATCAATTTATAACATTTTTCTACCAATTATCAGGCTTCAACAATCCATTAAAATTGAATAATTTCAACAAAAATGCAATTAATTCAAAAAATATTACAAAATTTATAATTATACTTAAAACTCATATTTAACTATAAATCAATCATTTATGTCATGCATTATTTATTTGTACAGATATAGATACGTTTACAAACGTATTTACACGTATATTAAACGAATACAGAAATGCGCTGCCTACATCTTTGCATCGTCAATCGATCGAAAGATCAAATATTTGTTTCACTCGTCCTGACATACATACTAAAACAACACATGTATCACGGACACAAATTTTTAATATCATGATGAATACAATCAAAAATTCAGTACAACTCGTAGGCAACATCGGTAAAGATGTGCAATTGGTTTCATTTGACAATGGCAATAAAAAAGCATCCATTGTGCTCGCTACAAATGAATCATACACAAATACTAAAGGCGAAAAAGTAAAAAATACTTCATGGCACAATCTGATTGCTTGGGGTAAAACTGCAGAGCAAATAGCAGCGTCTGTGCAAAAAGGAAATGAAATTTCCATCGTTGGAAAACTATCTAATCGTACCTACACCGACAAAGATGGCAATACTAAGTATGTGACAGAAGTGGTCATCAATGAGTTCTTTAAAGTGGCAAGAACAATTGCACCTACCGTAGAAGTAGTACCTTTTTAATCCATACATTTTTATCATTATTCAAATTCACTTTAATCTTTTAAATCAAATAATCATGACAAGTAGTATAAAAAATTCAGTTCAACTTATAGGTAATGTAGGTAAAGATGTGAACCTAGTCTCTTATGATAATGGAAGTAAAAAGCTCTCTTTAGCTATTGCAACAAATGAGTATTATACCAATAATAAAGGCGAAAAATCCCAAAATACAGAATGGCACAATATCGTTGCTTGGGGAAAAACAGCCGAAAATATGGCTGCATCCCTTACCAAAGGAAATGAAATAGTAATTCACGGTAAACTGACAAGTAGGTCTTATACGGATAAGGAAGGAAAAAATAAATATATCACAGAAGTAGTGGTCAATGAGTTTTTCAAAATTGCAAAATCATCACGTGAAGTCGAAGCTACAGTATAACCCACTATGAAAAAGAAGAGCGTTCCGATGTAAAAATCGGAACGCTCTTCTTTATTTTATCCAGGTGTTTCGCAAAATGACACTTTGTTTAAAATTCCTTTTGTTTTACCTTGATCCTAAAGGAGACAAAATGAATTTTAAATTAGTTTCTGTGAAAAAATGACATACACTTTATTTTGTTATATTTTCAATTTTTGTGCGTGGATGGTTAAATATTCGTTTAGTTTCTAATCAATAGATGGTGGTTTGCAGCTAAAATAGATTACGAGTTTAGTGAAATTGACTTGGATATTATCTTGAATTGTGGGTCAAAAAATATTGGTTATAAATCAAATAGATCATAAGGTGTGGTTTATTACATCCACCTACGTCTATCGCCCTCAACCTTTCTGAGAAAAATATCAGATAAGTTTTTTGCAAAGTCGTTTTGAATGTATGGTATCATGATTCTTCCTGAAGCAGTGTATAAAGATATGCTACATAATTGGTTTCTATACTGATAAGGCGACTGATGGAGTTCTATAGCTTGTATCTTAAATATTGGTAATACTTCAGCTTTGTCTCCAAATACACCGCCATTGATGTAGAGTAATTCGCCATCGTGGCCGTAAGTTTTTTTTCTGTAGCCGACATATCTGAATCCAATAAAGTAAAGTATAATCAATAGACCATAAATGATTTTGTCGGTCTGATCGAGAAAGTATGCAAGGCCACTAAGTAGGGCGAAAACGATACTTATCAAAATGGTAAACCTGTAGAAATACCTCTTATCTATCTTGTGCATTTCGAAGGACTCAAAATCAACGCTGCCGAAAAGTGTATGCACGACTTCAGTAATGTGTGACATATTACATCCTGGAATGTTGATGTTTTGTTTTGACGTTAGTTCGGCACTTGATGCTTGATTAAGATATAGATTTTTAAATCCAGCTAATCGTTTTAGCAAATTATCCGACCACGAAATGTGTTGGATTTTATGGTCAAATGCAGATATCTCCTTTTTGGTAATTAAACCACTTATGATTTTAAATCCGCGGCTCGATCTTAAGAATTGCAAGTCATAATGTTGGACAACTGTTCTCACCATCGAGATGATGATAGAAACAATCAAAAATACAGCAACAACGAAAGCGACGAATGCAAATCCAAGCTCAACGTCGGGTATTTCTTCAGAATATTCATCGACATCGACTCCGACTTCTTGAAGATTCTGATAAATCCAGAAAAAGAATAGAAATATAAGTCCGCCAGATTTCAAGTGATTTTCGGTGATCCCTACTTTGAATAATTCGGCTGTAGTGAGCGACATGATAGGTTTGTACACTACTGAAGATGTTTCTTCATGACCTTCTTCTTGTAAATCTTCATTAGCAAAAACAAAGGCCTTTTTCTCAGCCATTACTAGATCACGAAGTGCGTAGGCCTTGTGGGTTTGGATGGCATGAAATTCGAATTCATTTTTTTCTGATCCAGCGGTATCAACTTTCAGTCGGAGTACTGAGAAAAACTGATGGATGATATTTTGTTCAAAATTAATAGTTTGAATCTTAGCAAATGGGATGGACATCTTTTTTTTGTTGAAAATCCCTGTAAACAAGACCAATTCACCATCTTGGATAATAAAATAGGTTTTGAAAAAATTAATGACAGAATAAATCATAGAAATGACTGCCACTGCAATAATCGTGTATAACAAATAACTTGTTTTGCTTTTGCTACCACCAAGTAAAACCACCACCACAAAAGGCAGCAATTGCCTGAATAAGACATTTACAGTCTTAAACAGAATCATCAAAATAGCCACATAGGACTGACGATTAGGTACCGAAAAGTCAAACTCACTCTTCTTCATCGTGTGCCACCTTATTAGTAATAAATTGTTTGAGTTTGGCGGCAGTTTCTTGGGATAGTCCTGGAATATTCAAGTCGCTAGAACTACCACCTGCTGTAAAAAGTGACAATTCAGACAGTCCAAAATATCTATCTATCGGTCCCTGATTAATCTCACAATGTTGCACACGATTGAAGGGAACAATAATGGTAGATCTAAACCACATACCAGATCTATAAACTACATCTTTTTGTCGAAGTGCAAAACCTTCGTAAAAATAGGATTTGTAAGATAAAAAAATAAAAAAACTTGCTACCAAAATCCAACCGCCTACCACAATCCAAATCAAGGGTGAAGCAAAAAGCTCTTCTACAAAAATCCCAATCCCAAGATAAATGATGATTGCGGCTATAAAAAAGAAAGCCGTAAAATAAATACTAACTTTCTGATAATTAAGCTCTAAGGATTCAAACTGAATATCATCAATACTAGGCAAATGCTGAGAAGGAAGCTGGTTATTTTCGAAATCCATAAGGTATTTGTACGTTTTGAATACACATGCACTAGGTAAATGAAAATTCTATCCAAAAAGTTCATAAAGAAAACATTAACACGATGATTCATTACCTTCGAAATAATAATAAAGAAGAATCTCAAAAGTATGATACCGTTGAGATTCTTCTAATTTGAATGATATTTATCTGACAATTGCATAACAAAACTTACGAATAATTGACATCAAAAATCTCCATAAAACACCTGAAAACAAGGCAACTGTAAATCATTACGCCAAAGATCTACCACTTGATTTCTATCGTCCAAAACCAATTCTACAAAATATTTCCCTTCTATGTGATTAGCAAAAATTTCTTTTTTAATAATGGCATCTTTCCTGAAATCTCCTGCTGCTCTCATGATCAACTTATCGTAGGCGATACCATATCGCTCCAACCAAGTCATCGTCTGAGGCTTAAACGTGTCTTCCCTTCCAGATGCCAAAATGATCTTGTAACCCAAATGTTGGTAATTTTTGACCATGTTGACTACAGGAATATTGGGTAGGTCTTCATCACATCTTGATGCATCAAAAGGACTACGACCATTCATCAGACATAGTGTTCCATCAAGGTCACAGATGATGGCTTTGGGTAGGGATGGGTCTTGGGTTCGATACGTTGGATGCTTTTTGTCGTGTTTTGGACCAACATTGTTATCTTTCAAAATATGCTGACGATGCATCTTAAGAATGACATCATTCCCAACTTTTTTATCTCTAGACTTATCTCTTTCTAGACATTCTTCAAGTGAAACATTCATCTCTTTAGTCTCTAGCTGAACTTGTTGGTTATGGTCGGCATTGAATTTTCTAACGACATTTTTGATCCTTTCTACAGGTCTATCACTAAGATTGGTATCATCTATGATGACATGTTTGCCATCCAAAAGTGCTTCTATCAACATCACGTCTCTTACCTTTTCAATAAATTTTTCGTTATGATTTGTATGATGATTGTTGTCCAACATCACCCTGAGTTCGTCCTTATTGAGACGTTTGTATGCTCCAGGATTTTCATCCAAAAGCTTTCGTGCATAAGTGGACTTTCCACTTGCTGGCAATCCACGAAGTATAATTACTTTTTTACTCATTTTATTCTTCTATTTCAATATTCCTAAATGGCCTTTCATATTTCGGCTTCAACAATTTCCAGATGATGGCATCATATGACCTTTTTTCGTACATCTTAAATAGTATTGCAGGATGTTGACACTTCTGAAAATAAAAAGCGGTTGTCTTTCGGTCTTCTAGTTCTTTGTATTCGGCTTTTGCTTCTGCTTCTATTTTTCGATAGGCTTCCCAAAAGTCATCAATCGTCGTACGTACCCAATTATAAAACTCATCAGGTACTTTATCCAACAATTCGTCCATAGATTGGTTATCTCGCAGATGCTCCCAAATGGTTTTGGAAGAGACTTGTGTGATGATTCTGTGCAAACGCACATATTCAGCAAACTTGATTTTAATCCGAAATCCATTTTCAAATCTTATGATAAATCCTTCTTTATCATTCATTTGCAACTGACGGATAGCTTGTAAATCATTCAATCCATCATATCTTTTAACTACAGGAAAACCTATATCTGTCAAAGGGGTTTCTATTCCCGATGCAATATCTACGATAGCCAATAATACCAACTCTTCTGTGTAACCATAATCTATAACGATTCGATTTTCTGGATAAATAATCTCAAACAAATAGGTTTTGGTCTTATCTAGCTGATCGATACTTTTGGCATATTTATCATATAAAAGTTCTGTGGCCTTAATGGCTTGTTCGCTCATAAATGACCCACGAGTAGCGATGTACGGGCGATCATTCCACCAATACAAAATACCCAAAGAGCCATCCATTTTGTCGTACACTTCAAATGGCAGCGACGGAATCTGTTGATCAGGCACCTCACCATAATTAAAGAACTTTGTAAACGGTCTTGCCACGATCGTATAATTTTCATCCAATATCAATCCTCGGCAAAGCATTGTCACCTCATTCCACATATATTCATACTGCGCTTTGGCTGTATAGTTGTAGATATATAACGGTCGTTCCGGATGTTTGGTCATACGAACATAACCGGAAGAAATCATTTCTTCGAGTGTATCGATGGTGAATGGAAGGTTTGTCATATTATTCGTTCATTATTTAATAACGATGCAAAGGTAAAAGTGGTGTGCGCAATCTTTTTGCGTAAGAGAAATTATATTTTATTTTTTTACAAAATCATTAAAAACTGTGCTATTTAAAGTACTTCAAAAATGTATGTTCCCCTATATTTCAGCATCTAAAGACCATAAAATAAAAGTGGGGACAAAATGTATGATACTTTTATGCATTATACATGATACTTTAATGCATTAGTGGGATCTAGTGGGAATTCAGTGGGAACTCGTGGGAACTCAGTGGGAACTCAGTGGGAACTCAGTGGGAACTCGGTCGGAATGCAGTGGGAACTCAGTGGGAGTATAGTGGGAGTATGGTCATATTAGCTACGGATTACCTAGGGAGCATGTAGGGAGTTGATACTGAGGTGTCTCGTCCTAAAATAGCTACACAGGTTAATTAAATAATCCTACAATAACTTTACACTATGCAAAAATAATCCTTAAAAAACTTTACACAACAATTTTGGTAAATTTTATAAAAAATATATTTTTGCCTTACGGATATGT
>DATGWZ010000001.1:0-535437 GCA_035299145.1 Saprospiraceae bacterium | reverse complement strand
ACATATCCGTAAGGCAAAAATATATTTTTTATAAAATTTACCAAAATTGTTGTGTAAAGTTTTTTAAGGATTATTTTTGCATAGTGTAAAGTTATTGTAGGATTATTTAATTAACCTGTGTAGCTATTTTAGGACGAGACAGAATGTGGGTTGTCCCGAGGTTGTCCCGAGGTTGTCCCGACGTTGTCCCAAGGTTGTCCCGAGGTTGGCCCGACCACGCTCCATAGACGCTCCCTGTACGCTCCCACTACACTCCAGTTGTACTTTATTAGCACAAGCACTTCTTTCCAATAATAAATAACCAAACATAGCTCCAAAAAAGAAGTATTTTAAAGCAATTGTACTATCCTTGTAAAATTTGAACTTTAACTAGTAAATAATCTTAGTAACTAGCTTTATTTTTCAATGAGTTAGACGCATGCATCTGTATAGACAAGTTAGTCACTTAATCTTTACAATTGTGTAAACTCCAAAAAATAACCATCAGGATCTTTTACAAACATCTGCAAAACACCATCGGGTCGGTGTTTAATGTCTTTTGTTATTTCTACTCCTTTTTCCATTAAGTAGATCTTTACAGCAACCAAGTCTATAACTTCAAATGCAAAATGTAGTGCTCTACTACCTGCGAAGGTAATTTTTAGTGTTTTATTTTCAATAAGATGAATTTGTTGACCAAGACCAATATCAAACCATGCTCCTGCAAAGTCAAATGCTGGTCTTGGTAACATTTCAAATTTGAGTATTTCTTTATAAAACTGTATACTTCTGTCAAGATCTTTGACCTCTATAGCAAAATGATTGAAGGACTTAATGAGTCGGTTAGTTTCCATCCCACATTAAAAACGCTTTCAAGAATCCATCGATGTTTCCATCCAAAACGGCATCTGTATTTCTACTTTCAAAACCTGTTCTATGGTCTTTTACCCGACGATCATCTAGCACGTAGGAACGTATCTGTGATCCCCATTCATTCTTCATCTTGCCCGCTTCGATTTTATTCCGTTCTACCATCTGTTTTTCAAGCTCGATCTCATAAAGCCTAGATTTAAGCATTTTGAGCGCTTTCTCTCTGTTCATATGTTGCGATCTTGCTTCTTGGCACTGAATGGCGATTCCTGTCGGTATGTGTTTGATCCTTACTGCAGTTTCCACTTTATTGACATTCTGACCACCTGCGCCTTGTGCTCGGAAGGTATCCCACTCGATGTCTGCTGGACTTATCTCGATCTCAATGGTGTCATCTATCATAGGATGGACGAATACCGATGCAAATGATGTCATACGTTTGCCTTGGCTATTGAATGGACTCACACGCACTAGACGGTGGACGCCATTTTCTCCCTTTAACATACCATATGCATACTCACCTTCGATTTCTATAGATATGGACTTTATACCAGCTACATCACCGTCTACCCTATCAAGTTCTGTCACTTTGAAGCCATTTTTATCGGCCCACATTACAAACATACGGTGCAACATCGATGTCCAATCACAAGCCTCTGTTCCGCCTGCACCTGCATTGATCTCAAAGGTGCAATTGAGTTGATCTTCGGGTTGGTCTAAGGTAGTTCTGAATTCGATGTCATCGAGATGAGCTAACATTTCTTGATACCTTTCATCTACTTCTGCTTCGGTGGCTTCCCCTTCACGTTGGAACTCAAGCAATACTTCTAGATCATCCGTAAGAGATTGTAAAGTTGAATACTTTTCTACCCACTTTTTGTTGTCTTTTAGTTCTTTTAGAATAGTCTCGGCTTTTTCAGAATCCTGCCAAAAAGTAGGATCTAAAGATAGTTGTTCTTTTTCTTCTATTTCAATAGTGCGGCGATCGACGTCAAAGATACCTCCTTACCGATGTCAATCGCACCCTGATATCAGCTAACTGTTCATTGGTCATTGCCCTGCATGTTTAATATTAAAAAAAACATCCGCCACCTTAGATTTTTGCAAAAGTGGCGGATGTATATAATGTTCAAAAATAAAATTAATTATTTATTTTCTCCAATTCTACGTAAAATACCAAGTCTGATGATGGTGGTATTGTCGGAGGACTTCCTGCCTCACCATAAGCCAATGCATAAGGTATAAATAAAAATGCCTTAGCACCAGGATTCAACAATGGAATACCTTGATCCCATCCTTTGATTACTTGACCTGTTCCTAATGTGAAAGGGAATGCTTCACCTCTTGAGAATGAATTGTCAAACATTGTTCCATCCATAAGTGAACCATAATACTGGACAGACACATTATTGCCTTCTTTAGCTTTTTCGCCTGTACCTTCACTTACGATATAATACTTAAGACCTGACTCTAAAGATTTGGTTTCCAATTTACCTGCTTGATAATCAGCAATCGTCTTTTTAGTTAACTCTTCGATGGCAGGAAGTTTTTCCATGTTTGCTGCAATAACTGCTTGTTTAGCATTTTGCTGCTCTTCCATGTACTTTTTGTAACCTTCTTCGTTCTCAATTTTCTTTACTACGATTTCATATTCGATATACTTCAATGCTTGTAAATCTACAGGTGCATTCGGTATAGAATCGATAGGCATTTGTACTTTGTAGTGACCACCTACTTTACTTACTGCAAGGATTTCGATAACTGGATTTGCACCAGGTCCTTTAGGGAATTCAGATGGAATCTGCACAGAAGGCAATTGCGCTTCATCACTCATATCTTGGATTACTTTACCATCATCACCTGAGATTTTTATGGTGAAGAATACATAATCATTGGTTTTTGCAACTTCTCCCGAACCACTATTTAATGTAGTATAGGCATATCCACTTGGTGTTTTGTTTTCAGACTCTTTGCATGACATTACTAATAATGTGAACATCACAAATAATCCTAAAATGTTGAACTTCATCTGTTTGTGTTTATTGAATTTATAAATAACTGATAAAAAAACTTACGAATCTAATTTTGGTAAATATTGAGGCATGACCTTCTTTATTTTATCCAAAATATCTTTTAAACTAGCATACACGCCTCCGCCTGATGCATTCTTATGACCACCACCATTAAAATACTTTTGAGCAATTTCTTGAACTGAAATGTCACCTTTACTTCTAAGTGATATTTTGATGATAGATGGTTGTTCAGTAACAAATGCTGCTACTCTGACTGTTTCCATCATTAGCATATAGTTGACAATACCTTCAGTATCTCCTCTTTGTATATCAAAGTCTAAGTAATCCTTCTTTGTCAACCACATGATACCTACACCATAATCTTTCATGATTTCCATACGATTTGCCAGACAATGTCCAAGAAGTCTAAGATGTTTTTCCTTTTGAGAATTAAAAATCTTATCTGACAACTTGTAATCATCTACACCTAACACCTTAAGTGCTCCAGCTACTTCGTAAGTATAAGGCCTTGTACCATATCGGAACGATCCGGTATCTGTGATTAATCCAGTAAATAAACACTCTCCTATTTCGGGAGTGATTTTATTTCTATCGCCTAGTTGGTCTATAACTTTAAAAACCAACTCACAAGTACTACTAGCATCTGTCTCTGAAAACTCGATATCCGTAAATGGTTCAGGGTCCAAATGGTGGTCAATAAGTACTTTTTTTGCTTTACTGAACTGAATATTCTCACCAAGTTTGTCTACTCGATCTAGGCCATTAAAGTCTAAGCAAAAAATAACTTCAGCTTTATCGATGGCTTGACGTGCGGCATTTTGGTCAAGGTCAAAAACAATAGATTGTCTGATACCATGGATAAAACCAAAACTTGAAGGATATTCACTAGGAAAAATAACTTTGACGGAATGCTGTAGTTTGCTTAAATATCCAGCTAATCCCCAGGATGAACCTATAGCGTCGCCATCAGGATTTCTGTGTGCTATGATAACCACTTCCTTAGGAAATGACAAGATTTCTTTTAACTGTTGGATTTCTTCTGACATATTGGGTGCAAAAGTCTAAATAAAAAAGCAGATGTCAAAATTATTTTCTGTTTTTTCTGTCTATTTGAAATATGATTTCATACTTTTGTGGCGTTTTTAAGAAATATCAATCAAAATTATAATACAATGTCAGGAAACAGAACATTTACAATGATCAAACCAGATGCAGTTGCTTCAGGTCATATTGGTGCAATTTTAGCTCAAATCAATGAAGCAGGCTTCAAAATTGTAGCTCTAAAATATACTAAACTTTCATCTGAAAAAGCTGGAGAATTTTATGCTGTGCACAGCGCAAGACCATTCTATGGTGAATTGGTAGATTTTATGTCTTCAGGTCCTATCGTAGCAGCTATCCTAGAGAAAGATAATGCTGTAGAAGATTTCAGAAAATTAATCGGTGCTACCAATCCAGCAGATGCAGCTCCAGGAACAATTAGAGCAAGATTTGCTAAAAGCATCGGAGAAAATGCAGTTCATGGCTCAGATAGTGATGAGAATGCAGCAATAGAGTCAGCTTTCCATTTTGCAGGTACAGAAGTATTCGCATAATCATTACTGATTAAAACATAAAAAAAGAGCGCTTCAAGTGAATTGAAACGCTCTTTTTTTTTATTCTAAAAAATTGAAAACAAGCTATTTACCCCAATATTCCTTTCTACTGTAAATCCTTCACCATACTCTACATTTATTTCTCTAGCATAAGCTCTATTTTTGGCAATGACAGAATCAAGGAATGATTTACTTGAGATTGGTGTCTCAGGTTCTTCAGAATTTGGGTCATAAAACTGAGAACTAAACGCCATAATACAGGCTATTTTCTGATCCAAATACCCTGTTATATCTACGACCAAATCTGCTTTGATGTTTCTATCTTGGATGTAATGATACACCGCTTTTGGCCTCCAGGCATCTTGTTCATTACCTTGACCATCTGTAGTAGCTATCTTTTGTAACCCTGCATAAAAACAAGCATCACTAATTAGCTTAGAAGCCCTACCATGATCAGGATGCCTATCCGTTATAGCATTGGCAAGTACAATTTCTGGTTTACATTTTCTGATGACAGCAATAATCTTGAGCACATTTTCTTCTGAATATTCAAAGAGTCCATCTCTCATCCCGAGATTATCTCTAAAAATAGCACCCATCAGCTTTCTCGAATTTTCTGCTTCTATCATTCTTAGTTCAGCAGAACCACGCGTACCCAACTCACCTTGGGTCAAATCACAAAGACCTACAGTATGTCCTAATGCTATATGCTTTATCAATGTGCCTGCTGCACCTAGTTCGATATCATCAGGATGCACACCAATCGCCAAAATATCTACTTTCATCTTGTAAATTTATTGATAGGTGGAACATATTGTAAACCAAAAAGTTTAGCAGGATTTATTTGTTTCGTTATAATTAAAATTACCACCTTATTAAAGCACTTCCCCATGTAAATCCACTCCCAAAAGCTGCAAGACAAACCAAGTCGCCTTCTTTGATCCTACCTTGCTCCCATGCTTCACACATGGCCAAAGGTATCGATGCTGCGGTAGTATTGCCATATTTTTGAATATTATTGACCACTTTTTCATCAGGCAATTTTAATGCTCTTTGGACAAACTGACTGATTCTTAGATTCGCTTGATGTGGCACAAATATATCTATGTCTTCTGTCGTATGCCCAGTTTTGTCTAAGGCTTCTTTGATTACTTCAGGAAATTTGACAACTGCTGTTTTGAATACCAATTGTCCAGTCATATTGGGTGCCAACATACCTTCATCTACCATTTTTTGGGTAACAAATACACCACCTGGTACGGACGGATCTGGATAACCAAACTTTTCAGTACCCAAATGATATCCTCCATGCGAACCAGGATTGATCATGGCTAGTTCTTCTGCATGTGTGCCGTCAGCGTGAAGGTGTGTGGTTAATATTCCTTGTCCTTCTTTCTCTGTAGGTTGTAATATTACTGCACCAGCTCCATCACCAAAAATAACGGTCACTGCCCTACCCTCATCTGAATAATCAAGACCCATCGAGTGCATTTCAGCACCTACCAGCAAGATGTTTTTGTACATTCCTGTCTTTATAAATTGGTCAGCAATGGATAATCCATAAACAAACCCAGAACATTGATTTCTGATATCTAAAGCACCTACTTCCCCACTTGTAATGCCTAACTCTCTTTGCAATAGTACACCACATCCTGGAAAATAATAGTCAGGACTAAGTGTAGCAAATATTATAAAATCAACGTCTTCTTTTTTTATTCCTGCTCTTTCTATAGCGATTTTTGCGGCTTCTGCCCCAAGTGTAGTGGTAGATTGTTTATGTTTTTCTGCATACCTTCTTTCTTCTATACCTGTTCGCTCTCTGATCCACTCATCCGTCGTATCCATTAGCTTGGATAAATCATGATTGGTTACAATCTTTTCAGGCACATAACTTCCTATACCGGCAATTTTAGTTCGCATCTTATGATTACTTTTTGTGACTTAATGTATAAACGCTCAAATATAGAAAGTAAAGCGATATTTTTATATTTTAGGTCAAAATAATTCCAAATCAAAGGCTTTTTAAAACTCACATTTCCAAGAAGTTAATTACAAACTGATTTGATAAATTAAACAGCTTACTCGATAATTAAATTTATAGGATTCTATTTTTACATGCTAATCCAAAATAATTCATACCTTTATCTCTATAAATTCTTAAAATTATGTTGTGGGACGTTTTGTCAAATGAAGAAAAAAATGATGTTTTATTAAAACTATTAGTGTACATGTCACAAACGGATAATGTACTCAATGAAAGTGAGTTTTCATACTTAATATATGTGTGTAACAATCTAAAAATAGATCCTGAAGAATTAAGAAAATTTGAAAATGTACGCGACGTAGAAAAAGATATTTTGCCTACATCAGAGCAAGATCGGGTGAATATTTTGTATCACTTATTGTTTGTAATGAATTCAGATGACAATATTAGTACAGAAGAAGAGCAAGCAGTCTATCATTTAGCATTTAAACTAGGTTTTAGTGAAGAGACAACTAGAGATTTTATTGAACTTATGAAAAAGTACAAGTTGGACGAACTACCTCCTGGAAGCATGCTTCAAATCATTAATAAATTCCAGAATTAATGATATTTGTCTGCTAAGAATCATTTATTGGTAAATCTTACCTTTTTGACAAACTAAATACTTCTTTTTACCGTTGTAAAGTTTTTTAAACAAACCATCATCATATGATTTTTAGAATTACTAATACTTTGATTGTGTGGATATTATTGGTGTCCATTGCACAATCCCAAAACTTTGACAGACTGAATATTCCTGTCACATCAGGACAAAAAACGCTCAAACTGCCACTTACGGGTGGTCTTAAAGCAGGTCAGTTTTCAAATATCGATTTTAATGATGATGGGATTATGGATCTTTTTGTTTTCGACAGAAACGGAGATCAAGTTTTGCCATTTTTAAAGACTGGCACAGTAGGCAGTTTTGATTATGTTTTTGCTCCAGAATATATTCCCATTTTTCCAAAAATGAGAGATTGGTGTTTATTAGTTGATTTTAACAATGATGGTATCAAAGATATTTTTACTTCTGCAAATTCTATCGGAGGATCTACAGAAGTGTGGAGAGGAAAAAAACAAAACGGAATATTATCATTCGAACTTGTTACATTTGACTTTCCTGTGAGAGATATTTTACAATTTGAAGTGTCTGGTGGTAGCGCACAAATATATGTGAGCTCAGAAGACCTACCTGCCGTGGCAGATATAGATGGAGACGGAGATATAGACATGGTGACTTTTGAGGCAGATGGAAGTTATGCATCTTATTATCAAAATGTAAGTGTAGAAAAAAATCATGGACTAGACACCTTAATTTATATCAGAAAAGACCTTTGTTGGGGCAAATTTTCAGAAAATCAGTTTAACGAGGAGATAAAACTCAGTGACGACCCATTCAGTTGTGCAGATTATTTCTTGACTGGCGGCAACCAAGGCACTAGACATTCAGGCTCTTCTTTGTGTCTATTAGATTATGATGGGGACAAAGATATGGACCTATTGATAGGAGATTTAGGTTCGTCTAGAATAAAGCTTTTATTCAATGGTGGGACAAAAGAAAATGCCTACATCACTTCATTCGACCAAACATTCCCTAAAGATGACAACCCAATATTTATGGACATTTTTCTAGCCGCTTATCATGTAGATGCAGATGGTGATGGTGATAGAGACATAATCGTCACCACCAACAATGAATCAAGTGGTGAGTCAGAAAACCATATTTGGTTGTACAAAAACATTGGTTCAGACGACGCGCCACAATTCAAATTTGAGAAGAAAAACTTTTTGATAGACGAAATGCTAAACTTCAATAATGGAAGTCATCCTGCTTTTGCGGACATAAACGGTGATGGATTACAAGATATTTTGGTCGGAAGTAATGGTATTCAAAAAATATTTGGAGAGAAAGAAAACCGACTTTACTTATTATTAAATACTGGTACAAAAGATGCGCCTGCCTACTATCTTGCAGATGAAGATTATCTTGAATTCTCAAAATATAATGATATTACAGGGCGATTTGGACCAGCTTTTGGCGACCTCGATGGAGATGGTGACCTAGATTTGCTGATTGGAGATGTAAGTGGAAACCTATTTTATCTAGAAAACATAGGAGGAAAGGGAAATCCCATGGAATTTAAAGCCCCAATCTATAAGTACTTTGATATAAATATTGGTCAAAATGCCAAACCACAAATCGTAGACTTGGATGGTGATGGACTCCTAGATATTGTAATTGGAGAAAACAATAACAACCTAAATTTTTTCAAAAATACAGGAAGCATTACATCCCCATCATATCTAAATCAAGCTAATGTCTTTCCCAATACTTTCAATATGGGAAAAATATTTGGATTTGCTTATCAAAACTACGAATTACAAGCAGGATCTCCTTTTTTCATAAAACAAGACAATAAATGGGTCTTACTTTTTGGCATCAGAAATGGCAAAATACTTGCCATCGATGACATAGAAGGTAATATTTATGACGGTTTTAGTCTGATAGACAGTACATGGGGCAACTTCAACCAAGGTATCAGAGTCAATTTTTCATTAGCAGACATAGACAATGATGGATATTATGAAATAGCGATAGGCAACGAACGAGGTGGTTTGGCATTTTACAATACGATGTTTAAACTCGATGGTACATCTAGTAGTGTAGATATTGAAAGCATTGCTACCATAACCGTTTACCCAAATCCAGCAAGCAACATTGTGTTTATTTCAAGTAATCATTCATCGCAAAGTTATACCGTGTACAATACCAATGGTATACAAGTAATGAAGCTAGTAGAAGGTACAAACATATTAAATCCTGAGCTATCAAACGGCATGTACATCATTGAAAGCATTAGAAATAATGGTCAAAAAACATATAACAAACTGATTATTAGCAAATAACGTTTTGTTATATTAGTTGAAAAAACAGACCATTAGCTAACAAAAAAGCCTGACTTTAAACGATATAAAGTCAGGCTTTTTTAATTTTAATAAATCAATTGATCAAGTACCCAAGTAATTTTTCAAAAGTTTACTTCTTGATACGGATCTTAGTTTATTGATTGCTTTATCTTTTATTTGTCTCACTCTTTCTCTAGTAAGACCGAATTTATCACCTATATCTTCTAGAGACATTGGATGTTCTATACCAATACCGAAATAAAGTTTAATAACATCACTTTGTCTTTCTGTAAGTGTATTAAGTGATCTTTCTATTTCTTTTCTTAATGAATCTCTGTACTCAAGTGCAGCATCTGTATCAGGTGTGCTATTATTTTCTAGTACATCCAATAGTGAATTGTCTTCACCATCCACAAAAGGTGCATCCATAGACACGTGTCTAGCTGCAACACCTAGAGTAGTTTCGACTTCTTCTGTAGGAATCTCAAGCAATTCAGCAAGTTCTTCTGGAGAAGGCTCACGCTCGAATTCTTGCTCGAGTTCAGAAAACGCTCTATTAATTTTATTAAGTGACCCTACCTTATTCAATGGTAATCTTACAATCCTAGATTGCTCAGCAAGTGCTTGAAGAATTGATTGTCTAATCCACCAAACCGCATAAGAGATAAATTTAAAACCTCTTGTCTCATCAAATCTTTGAGCTGCCTTTATAAGACCAAGGTTACCTTCGTTTATAAGGTCACTTAAAGAAAGTCCTTGATTCTGGTATTGTTTTGCAACTGAAACCACAAATCTTAAGTTTGCTTTGGTAAGTCTTTCTAAGGCTTCTTGATCACCTTCTTTGATTTTTTGTGCGAGATCCACCTCTTCTTCAGGAGTTAGCAAATCAACTTTGCCTATCTCTTGAAGATATTTTTCGAGAGATTGACTCTCACGGTTAGTTATTGATTTAGTTATTTTTAACTGTCTCATTATTAAATTTTATACCGATTTCGATGGTGTTTTTTGAAAAGAGCCGCAAAGATAATACTTTTAACACTTAAAAATCAATTAATTATCAGTTTCTCTAAAAATATTTTCATTACAAAATAAAATAAAAAATATTTTTAATGCTTAATTATACTGCAATAGAAACTTTTATATGGTGCATTGTGTTTGTATTTTGGTGCGCTCGTCGTTCAAAACCATGTATATTAATAAAATATTTATAAAAAAAGTTCATTTCTTTTGACAATTGGAAAAATTATTTTTTATTGCGTCCTTATTACAAAAACCATCTTATAACCGAACCATATTTTAAATGAAAAGAGTAAAATTAGATTTAGAATTTATATTCAGAGCGTCACCCGCCATTATTTACACTTTCATTACCACTTCTGAATGTCTGGTGAGGTGGTATTGCGACGAAGTAGACATTACAAACGAAACTTTTACATTCTACTGGAGTGGAAGTAGCGAGGTCGCTTATCTTATCGACGATATAGAAGAAGAAAGAGTAAGAATGAAATGGGAAGACGCTGACGATCCAGAAGAATATCTCGAATTCAGAATGTACAAGTCCGACATTACCAATGAAACCATCCTTGAGATCACTGACTATTGTGATGCAGATGAAGTTCAGGAAATATCTGACCTTTGGGCAACTCAGATGGTAGAACTCAAAAAAGAGTGCGGAGGATAATTTTTTATTGACAACCTATTAATTCATTCATTGAAATTTATAGCTAAAACACTCGAAGGATTAGAAGATATTCTAGCTTCTGAGTTAACAAACCTTGGCGCCGAAGATGTCGTTGTGCTGAAACGAGCTGTTGCTTATTCTGGCAATGCTTTGCTGATGTATAAGTCAAATCTTTTACTAAGGACCTGTCTTAAGGTTTTGGTTTTTATGAAAGAATTTGAAGTCAAAGACGAAACCGATCTTTACAACGAAATCAAAAAAATAGCTTGGGAAGAGTATTTCGACCTGAACGATACATTTGCAATAGATTCAGTGGTAAATTCAGAGAAATTTAGACATTCTAATTTCGTTGCCCTAAAGGTGAAGGATGCAGTGGCAGATAGGTTTAGAGAAAAATATGGCGAAAGACCAAATGTCAACACTACAGATCCTACTTTAAAAATTAATGTCCACATCAGAGAAAACACGGTAACATTAAGTTTGGACAGTAGCGGTCAGTCACTACATATGCGCGGATATCGAAAGCATATGGTGGATGCACCGATCAATGAAGTCTTAGCAGCAGGTTTGATTTTGCTTTCAGGCTGGACAGGAGAACGACCACTGATAGACCCTATGTGCGGCTCTGCAACCATCCTTTGCGAAGCTGCAAAAATTGCTTTAGACATGCCACCCAATGCACCAGATAGAGAGTATGCATTCAAAAAATGGAAGACGTATGATGCAGATTTATGGGAGATGGTATGTGATGAAGCTCAAGCCCAAATTAAACAAACTTGTCCATCTATAAAAGGATACGATATCAATCAAAAAGCCGTCACAGCTTCTATTGAAAATATAAAATTTGCTGGTCTTGAATCTTTTATCTCCATCGAAAAAGAAGATTTTTTCTATTTGGAAGGTTCCACGGATACTACTTTAATATTTAATCCACCTTACGATGGTAGGCTTAAAGAAGATGATGTCGTAGAGTTTTACAGATTCATTGGTGACAAACTCAAACAGTCTTTTAAAGGTTGCAGTGCATGGATCATAAGTGGGCATATGACTGCTATAAAAAATGTAGGTCTTAGACCATCGTCCAAAAAGAGCTTGCTGAATGGAAGTATTCCATCTCTTTATTGTAGATTTGACATGTATGATGGTAGTAAAAAAGCAAAATGGCAACATCAACAAACAGAAAATCCTGAGACAAATGCATAAAATTAGGAGGAAGGTAAGAATAGGATTGATAATATTTGGACTATTGGCATTTTCAAAATGGGGAATTAGTCAGACAGAACTAAAAATACAAAAAGATTCCGTAAGATTTGATTCATTATTATCTACACTATCATTCAAACCGTCATTTAATCTGCCACAATCATCCAAATTTACTACAAATTCATTTGATGCATCTACCCTTCCTGTGTTTTGCAAAATAGAACACAAAATAGAATCCGTTAGTAAAATAGCTTTAAGATTCAGACTCGGAGAATTAAATTATGTTAATATGCTCGAAAATAAACAATAATTATTTAACTTTGTCAAATCAAATCACTTTTTCAACCATATGTATATGAAATCAATATTGAATTTTGCATTATTCGTTTTTATTTTTAGTCTAGTACTTGTTTCTTGTAAAAAAGACCCAGAAAACACAACAGGGTGTAATGATAGTACAGCTGATAATTACAATGCATCTGCTACTGTAGATGATGGTACTTGTACATACCAGAAAAGGTATATAGGTGAGTACGTTGGTGATATAAAATGTCCGGGTACTTTTTCGGCTGTATTTTCTATGGCTGACCTTAGTATTATCGAAACTATTGATAAAAAAACAGTAAATATCATAATTCAGACCACTATTGGACCAATTCCAGTTTTAGGAAACATAACAAAATCTGAATTAAATGTAGATCAGCCAATTCCTGACTTATCAATCAAACCAAGTGACATTTTGGCTGGAGCTAGTGAAACTCCCATAAAAGCAGATGCTGAAATAAAGTCAATATTAACGCTAAGTGAAGATGGAAAAATTTTGACTGGAATCCTAAAGATTAAACTAACAACCAAAGAAGCAACAACTGTAAATGGATTTCCTATACCTGTTGGATTTACTTTAAGTGATGAATGCCCTTTCACTGGCATAAAAAAATAATAACTGCTTTCAATGACAAAACGAATGTTTTACATTTGTTTTGTCATTGAAGCACATATCCACCCTTCTCTTTCTAAACAAATGTTGAGGTTAAGCCCTGCTTGAGTGTAAGTATTTATAACCAATTCTTTGTCGTCTACCAATACACCTGAAAGTAACAATACCCCACCATCTTCCAGTCTTTCTACTAGTGGAGTGACATATCTCACAAGTATATTTCTATTAATATTAGCTAGGATAACTTCATACTTACTTTCAGGAGCATCGGCAAGATCACCACAAATGGAAGTAACATTCTCCACTTGATTGATTTGGCTATTTTCGATGGTATTTAAGTAAGATTCTTGTTCTATGTCTATGGCATCTATATGATTTGCGCCAAGTTTTGAAGCTAAAATAGCCAAAATTCCTGTACCGCAACCGAAATCAAATACATTTTTAGCCATAAAATCAATGCCATCCATTTGTTTTATCATCATGTACGTCGTCGCATGATGGCCTGTACCGAATGCCATTTTAGGGTTGATGACCAAATCATGTTTAATGTTGGGGTTAGCAGGATGGAATTCTGCCCTGATTTGACAAAAATCGTCTACTATGACAGGCTGAAAGGATGCTTCCCATATTTCATTCCAATTCTGTGGTTGAATTTCATCCACTTGAAAATTTTCCGTAAACAAATTTATAGTTTGAGCTATTTGTTCTTTTACGTCATCGTTTAGTTCTTTACTATGAATGTACCCAACAATATGATCTTCGTTTTCTTCAAAAGACTCAAATTCAAATTGTGTCAAAAGCCCTAAAAGTGCTTCGTCCGTTGCATATATAGTGTAAGAAAAATAAATATCCATATATAAAATTCAATTTTTTAATTAGGCAAAAGGATAACTTTTTTACCTGTTTGCCTTTTGTAAAAATATTAATTTGAAAAGCATTTTTATTTTAATGCATTTTAAGGATAAATTTCCTTGGTCGCTGATTTAAATGTATTTAGCATGAGACCTACCACGGTCATTGGGCCTACACCACCTGGAACAGGTGTAATGTAACTCGCTTTACCTTTTACTCTATCAAAATCGACATCTCCAACTAGGCTACTTCCCGACGCTAATGCATCATTCTCTACCCTATTAATACCTACATCAATAATCACTGCATCTTGACGTACCATTTCTTCTTTAATAAAACCTGGTATTCCGATAGCTGCAATGATAATATCTGCTTGAAGAAGAATTTCTTTTAGATTTTTAGTTTTGCTATGGGTTAATGTGACCGTTGCATCTCCTACTTTGGACTTCCTGGACAATAATATGCTTATAGGTGTACCTACAATATTGCTTCTACCTACAACTACCACATGTTTTCCCGCAGTTTCTATATTATATCTCTCTAACAAAATAGTTATACCATAAGGCGTTGCTGGTAAAAAACAAGGTAATCCTTGCGCCATTCTACCAAAATTGACAGGATGAAAACCATCTACGTCTTTTCTGAAATCGATAGCCAGGGTGACTTTTACTTCATCTATATGTTTGGGTAAGGGTAATTGGACAATAAATCCATCAATATCAGGATCATTATTTAGAAGTTCTATCTGATGCAACACTTCCGATTCTGTCACTTCAGTGGGCAATTTTATTAATGTAGATCTAAATCCGACCTGATCACAAGACTTGACTTTATTACCTACATAAGCTTTGCTTGCGGGATTATCACCTACTAATATTGCAGCCAAATGGGGAACACGACCTGCTTTGGCTTTATACTCTATCACATCTTGTTTCAGTGCATTTTTTATCTCTTCTGCTACTGCTTTGCCATCTATTAGTTTCATAAGGGGGATTATATTTCAGACCACAAGATAGGGCAAAACATAGATTTTTTTGATGTTTTAAACCAAAACTTTTTAACTATTCATGAAAATTATGTGATATTTAAATCACCTTTTTTAATGCAAGGTCAATGAAGTTTATTGCTTCTTCCATAGTAAAGCCATCTTTCACATCAAAGTCACCAATCTTTTCTCTTCTTAACGATCCTAAATGAGCACCTGATTCACAAGCTTTTCCGAAATCGTGGGCCAAAGAACGAATGTATGTCCCCTTACTACATCCTACTACAAAACTTAAAATTGGAAAATCATTGGAATTAAGATCAAAATGATTGATCGTAATAGCTCTAGATTTCATTTCTACATCAGTCCCGCGACGGGCTAGATTATAGGCTTTTTGACCATCAATCTTAATGGCAGAATATATTGGAGGTATTTGATCAATTGGTCCTAGAAAATGCTGCCTGGCAGATTCCATTATTTCTTCAGTAATGTGTTCAGTTGGATAATGGTGGTCAGGTGGGACTTCACTATCATAAGTAGCTGTGGATGCGCCTAGCACAATGGTCCCGGAGTAGACCTTATCCATTGCTTGAAGCGAATCGATATCTTTGGTGAGTTTGCCTGTACAAATAAGTAGTAAACCGGTTGCTAATGGATCTAATGTACCTGCATGTCCAACTTTTATTTTTTTGACGCCAAGTCCGTGTTTTATCTTAAATCGAAGTTTATTGACCACGTCAAAAGATGTCCAGTCCAATGGTTTATCTATGAGTAAAACTTGCCCTAACTGAAAATCTACGTCTTCTGGTTTGGTAGATTTTGTGATGATTTGATTAGTGGAGATAGACATAAGCAATACCGGCTATCCCGACAATTAAACAGTAATAAGCAAAATATTTTAGTTGGCTATTTCTCACAATTTTAATCATCCATGAACATGCAAAAACACCTGTAATCAATGAAACTATAAAACCTACAGATAGTGCTGACAAAGATGTTGTATCAGATGTAAGATCACCATCCAATAAGTCTTTTGCCATTTTACCAAAAATAAGCGGAACTACCATTAGAAAG
The DNA here is from genome assembly GCA_035299145.1 of Saprospiraceae bacterium. Lineage (GTDB taxonomy): Bacteria > Bacteroidota > Bacteroidia > Chitinophagales > Saprospiraceae > OLB9. The sequence continues at coordinate 519,298 of DATGWZ010000001.1, read as the reverse complement.
GAAAATCTAGCGGCTTTAGCTCTATCAATACCTAAAAGTACACTTGTAGCAATCGTTGCTCCTGATCTACTAATACCTGGGAGTATAGCTATGGCTTGTGCAATTCCAACTTTGACAGCACTTGTATAGGTAACATCATCGGACAAAGGTTTAGCTCGATCTGCCACAAAAAGTAACAACGAAGTCAATAGTAACATACAACAAACCAACAAGATATTCTGACTAAAGAGTGCTTCTAGTTGTTTTTCAAGGAGCAGGCCTACAGCAGCAGCAGGGATCATAGAGAATATTATTTTGTACACAAATGACTTTTCTTCATTATGTCCTTTGGTAAAAAACTTAGTTATAATCTCCAAAATATCTTTTCTAAATACAAATACTGTTGCTAAGGCAGTTCCGAAATGAAGGACAACGGTCATCAGAAAACTATCTTGTGGCAAAGCATCATCACCCAATATATACTTGGCTAATTCTAGATGACCACTACTACTTACAGGCAAAAACTCCGTAAGTCCTTGGACGATCCCAAGTATTATGGCATTAATGATATCACTCATAAATGATGTGCTAATTTTATCTTGTGAATTCTTCTAAAGAAAAAAGAAGAATAAGTAAAAACAAATTATTTCTTAGCGAAAATGGCGTAAACATTCACCAATAATCCGAGTATAATGACTATTGGTGCTAATGTAATCCTTCTTGGACTGTAGATAAGCGATTCGTCCCATTCATTAGGATCTGGCTGATGACCACCTGACATTAGCGCCAAGCCTAAGAACATCAATCCCAAACCTATTAATATCAAAATATAGTTTTTCTTACCAAAGAGCAAATTGTCTCCGTAGGTCTGTTTTACAGAAATGCTTCCATCCGCAATACCTTCAGAAACGGTATCTACTCTCCTACTATAACCTTTATCCTTTGCCATTATTTAAATTTTAATTGCAAAAATACAACATAAAAAATTATATATGTTAATTTGTGACGATATTATCTACAAAAAAGGCAATTTTATTGATACATCAAATTTTAAACATTATATTTGTCTATCATTAAAGTTTTGGAAATGAAGTGGATATATATTATAGAACACAAACTTAAAGCAGCTCTTTGTTTAGGCATAATTCTTTTTGTAGTGTTGTGGAATAACATTTGCGAAAGCAACAAAATGACTAAACTAGGCGAATCGTTTAATACTATTTATGATGATAGGCTAATGGCGGAGAACTATATTTATCAAATGTCTGAGTTATTACATCAAGGTCAGTTATTACTACCAGAAAATATTGATAACATTCAAAAACCACAATTTGCAATACAATTTTCACAAATATTAAATCAACTGAAACCAATCATAAGTTTATACGAGAACACTGTGCTTACACACAAAGAATCTGTCCTCTTTGTTAGTTTAAAAAATGATATTTCACGTTTAGAAGATGAAATGGTCACTCTTCCATTAATCAAAAATGAGCAAAAACTGAAAAATGCACATCAAATAAATTCTACAATAGAAAACTCATTAAGAACATTGTCAGGCATGTCAGAAATACAAGTTGTCGTGGGAAAGGAACTAAGAGAACAGTCAGAAGCAAGTATAAAAAGTAGTGTCATTAGTGCTCAATTTGAAGTAGCTTTGTTAGTTGTTATTGCTTTAATTATCCAAGCTTTGATATTTGCATCTAAGTCTGTACAAACAAAGTTTCAGCAACAAAGCCATTTAAATTAAAAGAAAATAAAATGCAATAAATTGATTTTCATATAGTTAAAACATCAAGAATTATTACTATTATCTACCTTCCTTTTGTAAAAATTGGTTGATAATGGAATTTGTAGTGAAAAACTGAATGATAAAAGCTGCCAAAAAACTGATGCCTATGGTAAGCAAAACATATTGCCATTGAATGATCTCTGCAAAAATACTTTGACTTTGAATCAAATATCCACAAAGCAAACCAACAAATATAATTACTGCTACAACTGCTTTAGATGACATACTGAATGCTGCTCTGAGATAAGGTTTTTTGATAAAAGAATTTTCAGCGCCTACCATTTGCATGGTTTTTATCTGTTTGATATCGCTGTATAATGTCAATTTTACCGTGTTAAAAATAATAGCAAGCGCTAAAACTACAAAACACAACGCTAAGATCAAAATCCCAAAAGAGACCTTCTGAAGATTAGTTTTGACTAAGTCTACGCTATCATTTTCGTAATAAAGCCCTACCACGCCTTTTTCCAATTCGACTTTGGATTTGATTTCTTTGATTAATTCTTCACTATAAAATTGATTGCTTAGGTTGAACTTTATCAAATCTTTAAATGGATTGTCTTCCGCCACTTGTGAGATATTCAACTCTTGCGACATCATGGCCAAAGCATCTTCTTTAGGTACAAAACTGACCGAAGATGGAATGACACCTTCATATCCAGCAATTATTTTTTTTATACTTTCGATTTCACCTGAAGGTAATTTATTTTCTAGTTCTACTAGAATGTTAATATTTTCCTTTACAATGTCTGTAATATTATTGGAATGAAAAAATATCAACAAAAACAATGCGATCAATATCAGCACTATTGAAGTGGACATTGTGGCATAAAACTGAGTTGGTTTTTGATTTCTTGACATATTCCTTTACAATTCAGCTACAAAGATACATATTAATTTTGATATATTTATAAAATTAATATATGAACACCTTTTGAATTGTTGATTTGTGGATTTGTTGGTTTGCCGAATTGCTTGTGTACATTTAGCTTCGCATTATGAAGAAGTACTTCATTAATATCCTTCCAAAACTTGTCAAGCATTTGCGTGATTCATTTGGAAGGATTTTCGGTTATTGCAATCAGAGATTGCAATGTCATTAAATCTTCAATCTATGTACTCTTTGCAACTTTAAGACTCAGTAAATGGCATTATGAACTGAGCCATTCATATAAGAAACAATATTCTCTGCGATACCATCAAGCAGCTTTCTTCGAGCATTTCTGCTTGCCCAAGCGATGTGTGGTGTCATGAGACAAAGTTGATGATTGACTAGTGGATTGGTAAAATGTGGTGGTTCTTTATCCAAAACATCCAATGCTGCGGCTGCTATCACGCCATGGTCTAAAGCATAAAACAAGTCATTCTCCACGACCAAGCCGCCCCTACTTGTATTTATTAATATGGCATCAGGTTTCATCAATCTTAAGTTGGTCTTGTTAACGATGCCTTTAGTTTCATCCGTTAATGGACTGTGTAATGACAAGATATCTGACTTTTCAAAAAGCTCTTCTTTAGCTACTATTTTGATATAATCTGGTAAATCCTTTTGCTCTGTCCTAGAGGTAGCAATCACTTCCGCTCCAAATGCATTTGCAACTTTGGCTACTTGTTTTCCGATAGTACCCATTCCGAAAATACCAAATGTCAGCCCTGAAATATCTCTGATGGAGTGATCGTAAAAACAAAAATCCTGCGACTTCGACCATCGACCTGTTTTAACTTCATGGTTATAATGATCTATTCGATTGAATAATGCAAAAATACTTGCGAATACATGCTGAGTTACCGATTCTGTGCTGTAACCACGCACATTGCTGACAGGTATACTCCTATTTTTGACAGCGGCGAGATCTATATTATTATATCCTGTGGCAGCTACTACAATGTATTTGACCTTAGGCATAAGTGCGAGAGCATCTTCATTTACTACAAACTTATTGACAATGATGATCTCTGCATCTTTGGCTCTAGACTCTAGTTCATCTAAATTCGTTCTATCATAAACGGTGAATTCACCTAAGTTCTCTAATACTTCCCAAGAAATATCACCAGGATTATTGGTAAATCCATCTAAAAAAACTATTTCCATATTACTCATTTAATGCCCAATTATAATTTTTAAAAGAGATTTTAGCGTTCGGATTGGGTTTGGTTGTCGAATACCTCCCAATAAATGATATCAAGTCATCAAAATCACTTCCATACCAATCAAATATACTTGAAATCTCCAACTTATCTTTTGTGATGGTATTTTCAAGTCCATTGATAAAATTCTTTGTATTAGATTCTAATAAAGAGTTCAGATTTTCTTTAGTAAAAGCTTTATTGACCAAAATGGGACAAGATTTTGCTGCACAATTTAAAGCAAAGTGTATCCTTGGTTCGCCAAATTTTTTCCTTATTATTTCATTCTCAATGTCATTTAAAGAATAGAAAGTGGATCCTATTTGTATAAATCGTTTGTCCCAAGGTTTGCCACCATTAATGTCTTTGATGCTTTTGATCGGATAGTTATCTAAGACAAGTTTTACAGTAAATGCATTGTAAGTATTGATCCAAAAAACTAGTTTTTCTTCATAAGACCACTTTTCAATATTTTTGGCAGCTGAAAGTTCATCGAGATATTTTTGTAAACCAGTCATATCTTTTTTCCAAGCTTTATAATTTACTTTCCCTGCATTGACATACTTTTTCAACTGAGCATCAAATAGTTGGTGATTGATCAAAATAACTTCTGCGTCTTTTGGAGATTCTTTTGGACTATCTTTCGTAGTTGTGGTCGGAATTTCCTTGACTTGTTCAGTAACAGGCTTAATGGATGGTTTTTCAGTAATAGGCTCTGTAATATTTGTCGGCTTCTGATATGCAGTAGGTGTTACTTTTGATGGCACTTGCTTAGGTTCCGATTTGGACTTTTCAGACAAAACTTCTTCTGGTTTTTCTATGGCATTTGCATTAGGTTTATTAATTCCTATAGAATCGTTATGGGTTATATCAATATCATCAGCATTCATTGGAGCAATCGAGTCTAAAACATCAGGTTTGATTGTAGCTGTTTGTTCTTTTTGTTTGCAAGAGCACACCAAGATCATGATAAGCATAATAAAACCATGTTTTCTAATTACCATTTTATTGCGACATTTTGTTCGATAATTATAACGTCTGAATTTCCATAAAGATATAAGAATGTGTAAAAATATTGCATACCTAGCTAACTTTTATGATGTGTAAACATTTATAAACTAATTTACATCTCTTAAAGTTAATAGATTTTATAGAATTAGCTCTTCCTAATTAGCAGATTTACAACTAAAATAAAATTTTACTTACCTTTGGACTTTAAATAATCACCAAACCAAATATCATGCAATATACGTTGACAGAAAGATTCTTGAAATATGTACAAATCGACACTCAAGCTGACCCGATGAGCAGCACATTTCCATCTTCTGAAAAACAAAAAAATCTGACCAACTTTATTTGTGAAGAACTCAAAGAAATGGGAGTTTCTTTTACAACTAACGAAGCTGGCTACATTTATGCATCCATTCCTTCAAATATAGATAAATCTGTACCGAAAGTTTTCTTCTGTGCCCACTTAGATACGGCACCTGACTGCAGTGGCACCGATGTAAAACCCATCATTCATGCCAATTATCAAGGTCAAGACATCACACTTCCTGACGATGAGACACAAGTAATTAGTCCTAGCCAACATCCTAATTTACTAACAAAAATCGGTCATGACATCATTACTGCTAGTGGTCTGACATTATTAGGTAGTGATGATAAATCGGGTGTGGCGATCATCGTAGACGCGCTCTATCAATTGGTAAATAATCCTGACATTCCACATGGTGAAATCAAAGCATTATTGACTACAGATGAAGAAATAGGAAAAGGTGTGGCAAAAGTAGATTTAAGTTTGCTAGATGCTGACTTCGGATATACGTTGGATTCTGGTGATTTGGGCTGCTTTGAAGACGAAAACTTCTCTGCAAATGCTTTTAAATTGACCATTCATGGTGTGAGTGCGCATCCAGGATATGCAAAAGGAAGTATGGAAAATGCCATCAAGATTGCTTCAGAAATCGTAGCTGCTTTACCTAAATTGACCTTATCTCCCGAAACTACAGAAGGTAAAGAAGGTTTCATCCATCCTACCAAAATCCAAGGGGGACTAGAATCAGCTACTATCGATTTTATACTTAGAGATTTCGAAACGGCAAAACTTGATGAGTATGCGAATTTGATAAGAAATGTAGCTGAAGACGTGCTATTGTCTTATCCAAACTCGACGTATGAATCAGAAATGAAAGTGCAATATAGAAATATGAAAGATGTACTTGTCAAACACCCTCATGTGAGCAAAATGGCATTACAAGCTATGGAAAATATAGGTGTCAAACCTGTGTATGGTAGCATCAGAGGCGGAACAGATGGAGCGGCTTTGTCACATTTAGGATTGCCATGTCCGAATCTTTTTGCTGGAGAACAAGCGATTCACTCAAAACATGAATGGGTTTCTATCCAAGATATGCAAAAAGGTGTAGATACAGTCTTGGAGATATGTAGGTTGGTAGCAAAAATGTAAGTTAAAAAATTGGGTATATCTCAAAATTGCATAGCTTAAAATTCCTTTTGTTTTACCCTGACCCTAAAGGGGACAAAATGAATTTTAAGTTAATTTCGGTGCCAACATGGTATACACCCAAAAAAATCATATTCTGCATGGATAAAATAGCATTATTCCCACTGTCATTGGTTGTTTTTCCTGGTGAAGAGCTTAGACTTCACATTTTCGAACCTAGGTACAAACAATTAATTCATGACTGTACGACAGATAATATTACTTTTGGTATTCCTCCATATTTTGAAGGTAAAGACTTAAGATATGGTACAGAGCTAGAAGTCACCGAAATTGTCAAAAAATATGATGATGGCAAAATGGATATCAAAGCTAAGGGAATAGGTTGGTTTGAAATAGATGAGTTTTACAAGGTCTTTTTTGGAAAATTGTATCCAGGCGGTACTATCAAAAGAATGCCGTGGGACGATGATTCGAACATTGTTTATGCAAAAAAACTGGTAGCATTGATTCACGAATTGTACAAAACTATGAATATTACAAATGTTCCTGTGGCGAGCGAAGAAAAATTCAGATCTTATCAGCTAGGTCATAAACTAGGATTGAGTATAGAGCAAGAACTAGCAATGCTGATGATTTCAGAAGAATCCGAGCGACAGTTGTTTTTAACAGCACATTTAGAAAACTTACTCCCACTCGTAAAACAAGCAGAAACACTGAGAAAGAGAGCAGAGTTAAACGGTCATTTTCAGAATATTATTCCGCCGAAGATTTAAAGATAAGTTATTTTAGATTTGTTTTATATTTCTAAATGTAAGACTTATTCTACCTTTTACAGTATTTGAAGTAGGTATAGAATGTTGCCAATCTTCTTGGATAGCCTGTGTCATATACACCAAACTTCCTGGTTTTAACTCATAACTTAAAAAGAGATCTGGGTTCTCTATATTTCTGAATTTCAATGCCCTAGATTCACCAATAGAGACAATGGCAATACCCGTTTCATGTTCTAGAATGTCTGTTTGGTCAGAATGGTAGCCCATTTTTGATTTACCGTCAAGGTAGTAATTGAGCAAACAATTGTTAGGTTCGAAACCTATTATAGGTTTTAAATTTGAAATTATAGTAACTAACTCTGGTAAAAACTCTTGATATGGATACTCGATTTGAGAATAATTATACGCCTTACCGTAACTTGCTGTTTTACGTGCTTTCATACTGTCATCCCAAGCTACTTTTGACCTTAATAATTCAAATAAATCATTTGGGTTGTCAAGGAAATCTTCAATGTATGTTATACCTTCCATAAATTAATTTCTAATTCAATCCAACCTAAGACCTAGGTACAAAATCTAATCCCAAAGAAAAAATATGAGAAACTAATACACCACTCACACTACCTATATTTGCTAAGGCGTAATCTACTTTAAGTCTTCCCAATTTAAGACCAAGACCTACATTGGGTTGGATTTCAAAATCTCTTTGATCAGTGTTAACAGAGTTTATAACAGATTGAATATTGCCCAATCCTGCTCTTACAAATACTTTTTGAGCATAGCCTACTTCGAAACCTAAACTTGGGTTTACTGCAAAGTTTTTGCCTGATAGTATACCTGCTTTCGTTCCATCACGTGATATATTTAGATCGAGCTCACCAAGGTAAGACATTTGTCCTCTTGTAAAATGATAAGCACCACCTACAATCAATCTTGGCAATGTAATTTCAGTACTTGATACAGGTATTTCATTGTCAGTCTGAGTGAAAACCTGCTTTTGACTTTCATCAAGGTTGAATGACCACGCATTAAATGTAGTTGTGATGTCTCTTGCTAAAGCGCCAAACGAAAAATTTTCACCTTTCCATTTTACAGCTACATCTGCTCCAAATCCCCATGCTTTACCGAAAGTGCCTATAGATCTATGGATCACCTTTATATTACCACCTACAGAAAGTCGCTCATCTCTACCCACAGTCCTTGCATAAGAAATGATACCCGCATAATCAGATGCAGAAAAATTTGTAACCCTAGTAATATCAACTGTTCCATCAGGACCAATAAGATTAAGTGTATTTGGAATATTGTCAATACCTAGCCTAATAAATGTAAAAGCAGCTACAGATTTGTGTTTAGCATTAAGCTTCTTTGCAATGGATACATAATCATAATTTGCGATACCTCCAAACCATTTTGCATGCATAACATTAAGCTGTAGTGGACTCTCTATTTCTGTTAGACCCGCAGTATTCCAATAAGCTGCAGTACCATCATCTACATTGGCTACAACAGAACCGAACATGCCATGAGCACGTGCGCCAACTCCAATATTTAAAAATTCATTAACAAATTTCTGACCTTTGGCAGTAAAATTAATGGTAACCAAAATAAAAAGTGTAATCGATAGATGTTTCATTCAGAATATTATTTATCTCTTTTAAAATTATTTACAAAGCAAAACTAAAATGGTAAACCACACAGATATACTTCCAAATGTATCGATTTGCCTGCATCAGTCATGCCATAATTAAATCTAAGTTCAATACTTGACGTCGATAGAACGGTCATTTGAATAAAATATTTTACCTTTAGCCGTAAATTTAACTCAGACGATGCAAATATCTAAACTCTTTGGCACAAAGCATAATATATTATTGATTTTTAGTATATTGTTACTTTTGTCTTGTAAGCAAAATAAAGAAAACAAGACGTTATACCCCATCACAAAATCTGCAGTAGGCGATAGTGCTATGGTAGTAACTGCCCATCCACTTGCCACAGCAGCGGGTCTTGAAATCTTAAGACAAGGAGGAAATGCAGTGGATGCTGCAATCACTGTTCAATTTGTATTGGCTGTCTGTTATCCTGGGGCTGGTAATATTGGAGGTGGTGGTTTTATGGTTTATAGACAGGCTAATGGTCAGGTTGCAGCTTTGGATTATAGAGAGAAAGCGCCAGCAGCTGCCACAGCAGATATGTACCTAGACAGTCTTGGAAATCCGATTGATGAAAAAAGTCAAATGGGTCACTTAGCAGCAGGTGTGCCAGGAACCGTAGATGGTATGATCGAAGCTTTTGAAAAATATAGTAAACTCAAAGATTGGAAAAAGCTGATCGAGCCTGCTATAAAATTGGCGAAAGATGGATTTAAAATCACAGATAACGAAGCCTATAATCTAAACGAAGAACAGCCAAACTTTCAGAAATATAATGCTACTCAAACCGCTTTTCATAAAGTCAACTGGAAAGAAGGAGATATCTTAATCCAACCAGAGTTAGCACTCACCCTTGAGTTTATCAGAGATCAAGGAAGGGCAGGTTTTTATGAAGGTAGTGTCGCTGAACTCATAGTAGCTGAAATGAAAACTGCAAACGGAATCATCACCATGGAAGATTTAAAAAATTACAAATCTGAATGGAGGACTCCAATCACTTTTGATTATCGTGGTCATAAGATCATTTCTATGCCTCCACCTTCAAGTGGTGGAATAGCTTTATTTCAATTATTAAAAATGATTGAGCCTTACGATGTAGGTGCGCTATCTTTTCAGAGTGCAGCGGCTGTCCACCTTATGACAGAAGCTGAACGAAGGGTTTATGCAGATAGAGCGCATTATCTTGGTGATCCAGAATTTATACGTGTACCTATTGAAGCAATCACAGATAGCACTTATATTCAGAATAGGATGAAAGATTTTAATCCAAGATTAGCATCAGTGAGTAGTGATATCAAACATGGTGTGATCGAAAGTGAAGAAACAACCCACTATTCTATTGTAGATCCTATGGGAAATGCAGTCGCTATGACGACAACACTGAATGGTGGATATGGATCATTTACTGTGGTAAAGGGTGCTGGATTTTTACTAAATAATGAAATGGATGATTTCTCAGTCAAACCAGGAACGGCAAATATGTATGGACTTATAGGTGCCGAAGCAAATAAAATCGAACCTGGCAAACGAATGTTGAGCTCCATGACACCGACTATTATCGAAAAAGATGGTAAGCTAAAAATGGTGGTAGGTACTCCAGGAGGAAGCACGATCATTACATCCGTTTTTCAGACTATCGTAAATGTTATAGATTTCGGTATGAACATCGACCAAGCTGTGCAATCACCAAGATTTCATCACCAATGGCTACCAGATGTCATATCTATAGAGGAAGATGCTGTGGACATAAAAGAAAGGAAAATCTTGGAAAGTATTGGACATACATTTAAAGTTAGGAGTCCTATAGGCAGAGTGGAAGCAATATTGGTAGATAAAGATCAAAGGTTGAAAGGTGCGGCAGACAAAAGAGGTGATGATGATGCCAAAGGTTATTGATTTTTAGATGATGTCAAACCCTTTTTAGAAAAAGTTTGTTTATGCCTATGCAACAGTTTAAAGTAGTATTATAAAATCCCAAAGTACATTGAGACAGATATTCGGAATACTCACAGCATTAATTACAGCCTTATTAATAATATTTATGGCGCAGATGATCCGTGAAGGTTTGTATCCACAACCATCAGGACTTGACTTTGCGAACAAAGATGCTGTGACACTTTGGATGAACTCATTACCAAATAAAGCATTTATCATCATAGCTATTAGTCACGGTTTAGCTGCATTTGCCGCAGGATTGATCAGTAGCTTGACATCAGGATTTGGTAGGATGACTTTCGGCATGATATCAGCAAGTATCATTTTTATACCTGTCATGATTTATTTATTTACTTATCATTTTCCTGTATGGTTTGTTATCACAGATACATGCGTCACAGCTGTATTAGGATTTATTGGTGCTATGATAGGTAGTACAAGATATGTGAGTTGATTCATAACCAATTAATTAGCTAATAATAACTAGTAAATAAATATCTTATTATTATTCGTGTTCTCTAGTTTTTACATTTTTATCAGGTATTATCTCATTATCGGCACTTCGAAATGTCACTTCTTTAAAATTCTCCAAATTTGGCTGACCTGCATTTACCCAGCAAGTATATAAACAAGAACCTATAGCATGAATGGAAGATCGCATTTGTTCTTCCACCATATTACCTAAAGCTTTGGTGTAAGCTTCTGCATACTCAGGACATTGGATACGGATAGTTTGATTAAGACGCTCGTCAAAACAAAACTGTCTATCCTGATCAAACTCACGGCTCAATCTCCTTTCTACCATCAATACACTATCTAAATGGCTATGCGCTTTGGTAATGATATCCCAGAAAAAGTCGCGTGGATTCTCAATGAGCTCGGCTTTACCCACAAAAAAATCATATTCATTTTCTGCAAATAACTCAGGAATTCTGGACTCCCAAAAAGCATGAATTCCAACTTGATTTGTCAATTGTCCATTGTAATTTTTAGTTGTGTGTAACGGTACATGTGCATCGCTAATGTAATGGCCAAATTCGGCTGAGTGTCTCAAAATAGCATTGTAATCTTTCATTTCAAATGCTTTAGTGAGTTTGTACATCATACTTTCCAAATGATACGGAACTATACCATGTTCAGAAAAATGATCTTCAATGAGTACGTCTATTTTGTTTTTATTAAAATAAGTTGTGTTGAATAATTCATCAAGATCATACCCTGAAAGACGCCATTCATCTTCATAATACATTGGTTTGATCACTTTTTTCCAATACTTTACAAATAATTGATATTCAATCACTAAGTTGACACCACCAAAAGCAGTTGTACGTAAAGCAAAAGTGTCATTTGTGATTGTTTTATCAAAATACAAAGTATCATTATTCCTTATAAATTTGATTTTGCAATGTTTTATGATCGCTTCTTCAAAATCACGTGGAACATTATCAAAAGGGATTTTATCCCACATGTCTATGTCTATATAATGTCTCACTGCCTCATGTTTGGTCGCATATCGCCTTTTGTCGGGATCGATGGCATGTTCAGTCATGTATTCTATATGTTTTTTGTAGAATCCCATCATTTCAGGTGGTAGCGTAAATACTGCCATCCGATTGATAAGTCTATGTCCATAGAATCCCCAAGCTTCTGGTTTTATCCAAGCAACTGAGATGACCAAACACAAGGTTAGTAATATAAAAATTCCTTTCTTCAATGTAAAGTAGACTGTTTAATGAGTGTGAAAGATATTAAAAATTTCATAGGTTAAAATATTATTTTTAAATTCATTAAAAGCATTTTAAATATTTAGACTCAAAGCACTGTTTTACAATAATATAAACATTAAAGTAAATACTCATACAAGAAATTAATTTAATCTATGCTTTTCTCTTAAATGACCACGTAATGTAAAATCTAGCCACTTCTACCCCATCCTGATTTTTCCCACTAGATGTCATTGTCAACGTGGTACTATCACCTGATTTAGTAAGTGTATCTAGTTTTTCACGTAAAGCTAGTCCTTGGTCACATGTAAAATAAATTTTCTGATCCGCTTTTTTGAAGAATTCTGCTCTAAAATCTACTACCAACATAGCATGTGGTGGCCTTCCGTGTAGATACATTTGACATAAAATTCCACTGGAAAATTCAGCAGCACCCGCTAATGCAGCAAAATAGATAGACCTGAATGGATTTTGTGTTCGCCAAGTAAATGGCAAGGCGATAATACATTCACGCTCGTTCAATTCCTTGATCCTGATACCCCAAAAGACTATGGAAGGTAGTCTGAGCAACATACCAAATACAAACTTTACTGAGTTCATTATCTTAGCTTTGTATGCTAATTGGTTTTGATCCATATCTTATGATTTCCTTGCAATCCAAGGTATTTCTGCCACTTGATGTGTGTGCGACAAATATCTTGATAAAATAAAAAAGTAATCCGACAATCTATTTAGGTAAACGATAATCTGTTGATCTACAGTTGATATGGAGTTAAGTGAAATCACCCTTCTCTCTGCACGTCTGCAAACGGTGCGACATACATGGGCATTCGCAATGGCAAGATCGCCACTTGGTAGAATAAAATTGCGCAAAGGTGGCAAGGTCTTATCCATATTATCCATAGCGATTTCTAAAATTTCTATATCACTAGCTTGAATATCTGATGATGGAGTGGATTTATCAGGATCTGTGGCCAAAGCTGCTCCTACTGCAAATAACCTATTCTGTACGTCAGTTAAAATTGAAATTTGTTTTTCGTCATCAAAAGAAGCCATCAAAAGGCCAATAAATGAATTGAGCTCATCGACTGTACCATATGCTTCGATTCTAAAATCATCTTTGGCTACGCGTCTTCCTCCAAAAAGTGAAGTTGTACCTTCGTCTCCTGTTTTTGTATATATCTTCATTTTAAGAAAAATCAGGTTTATTAAAAAGTGCAAGATAATCAATTTTCGATTCTAGATATAGCAGCATTTGTATATTTTTATGATTAGATATATTTTCTAACTTTTTTAAAAATCAAATGCGCTTAAAACCAATACTAGCTTAATTTTAATTTGTTTTGTGTTTAAAACCGTACCTTTGCACAAAATTTTATTGTTATGACAAATATATATAAACTTCATCCTTGGCATGGTGTAGAAATAGGTGATGAGGCACCTGAATTAGTAACTGCTTTCATTGAAATCATCCCTAGTGATACTGTAAAATACGAAATAGATAAACATTCTGGTTACCTAAAAGTGGATAGACCACAGAAATTTAGCAATATTGTACCAGCTTTGTATGGTTTTATACCTATGACCTACTGCAAAGAAGAATTGGCAAGTGTAAATATGAAATATACCGGACGTACTGATATACAAGGAGATGGTGATCCATTAGATATACTTGTATTGACGGAAAGAGAGATTACTCATGGTGACATCATAGTGAAGGCATTTCCGATTGGCGGCTTCAGACTTGTAGATAATAATGAAGCGGACGATAAGATCATTGCTGTACTTAAAAACGATGACATTTATGGGCAATGGAAAGATATCAATGATGTACCTGTTACCATTATCAATAGGTTAAAGCACTACTTCCTTACTTACAAACAAATGCCACATAAAGCGCCGACTTGTATTATTGATGAAGTATATGGCAAAGAAGCAGCTTTTGAAGTGATTAAAGCTAGTATGACAGATTACAACAATCATTATAAAAAGTAATACTTTTGCCATATTTCAATGACAAGACGAGATTACTTTATTGCGTTTAACTGAATTTATTAATCTTGTTTTGCAGCAGGGTCTTGTTCTGGTAGCGTATATTCTTTTTGACCTTTGCCGAAAACTGAAAAATGAGCATATCTTTTAGGATTCAATCTCAAGTCTTGTAATAATAGATTTAAATTATTAGTAGATGCTGTAAGATTGGTATAAAGTTGTTTGTCATTCATCAATTTACCTAAAGATCCATCTCCTTTATTAATCTTTGAAAGAACTACATCAAGTTCTTTCATTGTATTATTGGTAGATGTCAATGTTGTTTGCAAAGAAGCTATAGCTGTTTTGGAAGCATCAAGGGTAGCATTTGTATTACCAATGGTTGTTTTAAGATCACCTTTAGCAATATCACCTGTTATTTTTTCTATGTTGGCTAATAACTGTTCTATCTTTTGATTACTTTTTGTCAATGCCCCTGTAATTGATGCCATATTATCTATGGTTTTATTAAGGTTGGCAGATGAGTTTGTGATCAATGTATTGGTAGAAGCAGTAATGGCCGCTACGTTTTTTGATATAATCTCCAATTGTCGTACAGTCTCATTTATGCTACCGGGTTGACCTTCTTTTCCTATATCTCCGATGATGGCTTTTACAGATTGGGTTAGTTCTGAACTATATTCCGAAATTTCACCTTCGCCTAGCATAGATCCTAGCATTCCGACCGTTTTTCCTTGTATTTCATCTCCATTCAGTGCACAATCTGTACCTGAACATTCTTTTTCAAACTCTAAAAATATACCTTTTCCATCTACAAATCCCAAGCTTTTCATACTTGCTATGGCATTCTTCGGTATTTTATATTCACTATCTATAAGGTAGTAAACGTCCATTTTTTTAACGTCTTTCGGATTCAGTTTTATTTTTGTAACTGTTCCTATTTTGTACCCATTAACAAGAACGGGAGATGATACATTTAGATCCGCTACATCGCTGTACGTGGTAAAAAGTTCATTGGATGCTGTGAGGAGATTCCTACCTTTCAAAAAAGTATATCCCCATATCATTGTGATCAAAACCAGAAAAGTGAGGATACCTATTTTTATTTCTCTTGACATACTTATTTGTAATGGATGCGCAAATTTAACAATCTAAACGATAGCGTCTTTAAAAAGTTTCACTTTAAGAAAAATTATTCGACATCCACCACTAAAAAAGCACCTTCATATCCCATTTTTTTGAGTTTGTCTCTTGCGATTACCGCTTCTTCTCTAGTAATGAATGCTCCCACCATATATTTATTGATTTCTCCTTGTTTTTTGATAGATAGTTGACCTATTTTACGTATTTCAGCAGAATCCATGTCAAACAAGTCATTTTTGACCGCTGCTACTTGTACTTTAAAAACATTTTGTTTGACGGCTGAATTTGCATTTGTATTTATAGCGACTTCACTTAAAACTTCATTTTTCGAGCTTTTTGGAGTTTCTTTTGTTGATTTAGAAACGGTTGCTACTGTATTACTAGTAAGTTTATCGTCTACCTTGTTTGATTTTGTGTTTGTGGTTTGGCCATCACTGACTCTCTCATCCTTGGCATAAGCTTGATAAGGTTGGTTGTTTTTATAAAAATTGGAAAAAGCTTTAAAAATAGCATTTGAGACTGTCTCTTGACCACTCTCAGATATCAAAAACGCTTCTTCTACTTCATTACTCAAAAAGCCAGCTTCTATTAATACAGCAGGCATTGAAGCTCTACGTAATACCGCAAAACCTGCTTGTTTTACACCTCTGCTCCTACTGACTTCCATTCCTACGAACTGATTTTCTATGTCGGCAGCAAATTCTATACTTTTGTCCAAATATGCATTTTGATACATAGACATCATAATATGGCCTTCAGGTGAATTAGGGTCAAAACCATCATAGTTTTGTTCGTAATTTTTTTCTAAAAGTATAGAAGCATTCTCTCTTTTGGCTACATCCAAATTGTCTGCAGCACGATGTAGACCCATCACAAATGTCTCAGTACCACGAGTCTTAGCGTTGCTGATAAAATTACAATGTATAGAAATGAATAAATCTGCATCTTCTTCATTGGCATATTGGATCCTTCTGAACAATGGTATAAATACATCTGTGGTTCTAGTCTGAAGGACTGTAACATCAGGATATTTTTTTTGAATCATCTCACCTACTTTGATGGCAAGCTTGAGTGTGATGTCTTTTTCATAGGAGTTTTTGCCTACACATCCGCTATCATGTCCTCCATGACCTGCATCTATAACTACTTTTTTTACCTTACCTCTACCAGACAGTGATTGGAAAGTTAATTGGGCTGAATAGTCTAAACCATCCATTTTTCCGTGCAGCATGGAAAGAGATGTATTATCTTTTAATAAAACTTTAACATCACAAGCCTGCATTGTGGATGACACATAGTAAACTAATAACGTTATGATAAGGAGGATACGTAAGATTGTGACGTTCTTTTGAATAAAATCTGAGACCATTGGCGTACTTTTGTGTTTTAAAAGGGCAAATATAATGATTATTCATAATATATAATATCTAATTAGCTTGAAAATAAAGTTTTATATAGCATTTTTTTTTATAATATGTAATTTACGTATGGTTTCTGCGCAAGTTAAACCTGCACAAATGCCATTATTATCAGAAAAAAATGATACTTTAAATATTTCTGTGGATTCTTTCCGGAATATTTTTAGAGATACTTTTCCATTCAAAAACTTGGACACTAGTCGCCAAAGCGCAGATACGCTCACATCACAACAAGATTCTTTCAGATTATCTAAAGATGCTATTGAAGATGAGGTTACTTACAATGCGCTCGATTCTTCATGGACAGATTTAGTGAATGACAGAATCCATTTGTATGGAAAGGCCGAAGTGAAATATCAAAGTATTACCTTGACTGCGGCATATATGATCATTGATTTTGCAAATAATGTCATTGAAGGTTTTGATAGAATCCTGCCTGAAGACAAGGTCAAAGAAAAACCGACTTTTAAAGATGGCGACCAAACATTCACCTATAAAGAAATACGCTATAATTTTAAATCGAAAAAAGGACTTGTCAAGCGGGCCATCACACAAGAAGGAGAATTTAACTTAGTAGGAGAAACTACCAAATATATAGCGGGACAGGCAGACTCCCTTGGCGTAAAAAAAGATGATGAGATATATAATAAAGATGCCATCATTACCACTTGCACCCACGATCCACCACATTATGGCATCAGAGCTAGTAAGATGAAGTTTGTGCCTAATAAGTTGGCTGTCTTAAGTGTAGCCCAAATAGAACTGGCTAATGTCCCTACACCCATATTTTTACCTTTTGGTTTTTTCCCATTGGCAAAAGGCAGAAGTTCTGGATTGATATTTCCTTCAAGTTATGAATATAATAATGATCTCGGTCTAGGTTTTCGTGAGATAGGTTACTATTATCCTGTGAACCAATATGTGGACATGAGGGTGACTGGAGACATTTATACACGTGGTTCGCATGGTGTCAGGGTGAATGCCAACTACAAAAAGAAATATGGATATACAGGAAATATACTGCTGGGATACAGTAACAATATAAGAGATGCGGTGGATGGTCTTGAAGAAAAAAAATTATCACAAAAATCATTCATCATAAGTATTCGGCACAATCAAGACTCTAAAGCCCATCCTTACAGGAGATTGGGTGGATCTGTAAATATTCAAACCAATAGATACGAACAACGAACTTACGAGAACCCTGCTGCTGCATTACAAAGTCAGTATTCTTCTAATTTCTCGTTTGCACATGATATGCCGGGGACGCCGTTTCAGTTTAATGCAGAGTTTCGACACAGTCAGAATACACAAACAAGGACCATGGACATTACCTTTCCTAACATGACCTTGAGAATGAACACGATCAATCCATTCAAAAGAAAAAATGCTACGGAAGAAAAATGGACAGACAATATAGCATTATCTTATAGCTCAGAGTTTAGGAACTTTGTAAAGACAACGGATACTACCCTATTTACCCAGCAGACCTTGGATAATATGCAGACAGGACTATCACATCGGGCTGGACTTAGTACCAATTTTAGAGTATTAAAGTACCTGAATGTTTCTCCTAATGTCAATTATGAAGAATTTTGGTTTCTGAAAACGTATCAACGTAAATTCGACCCTACACTGGTCCTTAGAGATTCATTGACCAGTGATACTTTGGGATTTGAAAAGCCCTTGGAGTCATTTGAGCAAGGTTTTGCTACATACAGAAATATTACTTCGGGTATATCTATTAATACACAGATATTTGGTACTAAAAAATTTAGCAAAGGTTTTATACGGGGTATTCGCCACGTTATCAAACCAAATGTCAGCTTCAATTACAAGCCTGGCAATAAAGAAAGATATGAAGAAGTCGTCAATACGGACACAAGACAAGATTTCAATAATCCACAGACATATAGTATTTTCCAAAACGGACCATTCGGTTCATTAGCAGGCTCAGAAGAACAAATGGGTATCAGTTATGGTATTACCAATATATTTGAAGCTAAATATTGGTCAAAAAGAGATACTTCTGAAAAAATATTAAGGCTTTTTGATAATATCAATATAAACGGTAACTACAACTTTGCAGCAGATTCCCTAAAGTGGAGTGCAGTCAATATATCAGGAAACACTACTGTATTAAAAGGACTGACCAACTTTAATTTTCGTGCTCAGTATAGTCCCTATGCTTATGATTCAAACAATAGAATCACTAAGGAAACTGTTTGGGACAAAAGAAAAAGACCTTTAGAGTTTAGAAATTTTAATGGGCAATTTTCTACTGGAATTACTTTCGGAAGAATTCGCGATATCCTATTAGGTAAAAAAACAGAAGTAAAAGAACCGACTCAACCTACTAATGCAGCGACGCCACAAGAAACACAAAACAATTTTACGGCTAAAACCAACGATGAACAAACAGAGGAAGGTCCTGAAGAAAAAGAAATAAAGGAAACATCTCTAGCTGATTGGTTTACTGGATTTAACATCTCTCATTCTTTTAATTTTGAATTAAGAAGATTGAGTACCAAAGATACTTTTTTTGTCAGTAGTCACTCCATCAATGTCTCAGGTTCTATTCCACTTACTAAAAACTGGAATATGAATATCGGTAATATCGCATACGACTTTAAAAACAAATCATTTGTGTACCCATACTTCAGTTTTGCAAGAGACCTACATTGTTGGCAAATGAATTTTACTTGGGCACCTTCGAATGGTGTTTACAGCTTTTTTGTAGGTGTAAAATCTTCAGCACTCAGTTTCTTAAAGTACGATTATGGTCAACGAAATGCCAATACCTTATTTACAGGTCAGCGGTGATGAAGGAATTTTGTGGTTTGTGATCAAGTGATTTGGTGATTTTGTGATCAATTAATAGTTTACTTTAATTTAAAACTATTTAAAAACTTATCCATGTCACCGTTTAGACTTTTTTCTGACAAAGTGTAGACTTGTAGTGCATAAAACCTATCTTTTACTAATATCATCCTGCTTTTTATGACAGCTTTATTATCATTATAAGAAGCACGATAGATCACACCTGGATATTGGCTATAAGGAGATTCTGATTTATACACTAAAGTGCCACCGAGACTTTGGATATTGGATTCAATACTAGCATCAAATAATTCATTGACTAAATCCGTACTGTCTTGATGAAAAGTTCCTTCTGGATAATCGACATATGATACACTGTATATAAAGTTAGGATCGTCTTTTGCACCTTGGTACATCCACGTGATAGGATGTAAATCACCCACTTCTGTTAGTATCTTCTTTTCCCCATTTTTCATGTCACCAGTTACGGATACTTCAAATGGTTGGTTTGCAGGAGAAAACTTTTTCCATATGGTCTGAGCATGAGCAATATTGAACGAGACAAAAGAAAGGGCCAAAACTATATTTACTATATTTACTAACTTCATTGATACAGATGATTATTATACAGAGTAACGATTCAAAATACCAATTGTATGGTCTTGACTCAAAGTTTATGAAAATTTTAAGGAATTATGATGGAGAATTATGAACACATGTATCAAAAACGAAAAAGAATAAGCTGTCGAATCAACAAATCTTTCTTACTTTTGCCATCTCAATCATTAAAACAAACACAACTTTGACATTAATAAAATCAATATCAGGTATCAGAGGTACGATAGGCGGTCAACCTGGTGAAAATCTTACCCCAGTAGACGTAGTAGAATGTACAGCTGGCTTAGGCATTTGGCTTAAAAGAAGAAATGGAAATCAAAAAATAGTAGTAGGACGTGACGGTAGAATAAGTGGTAGCATCGTAAGTAATCTTGCGGTTAATACGCTTTTGTCTATGGGCATCGATGTGGTAGATTTAGGACTGTCTACGACACCCACTGTAGAAATGATGGTACCAAAACTGAATGCAGGCGCTGGCATCATTTTTACTGCAAGTCACAATCCTAAAGAATGGAATGCCTTAAAATTCCTTACACATACGGGAGAATTTATTTCTGGCGAAGATGGACAAGAAATCATAGATATTATAAAAGAAGGTTCGTTGGTATTTTCTGATGTGGATCATCTAGGACAATACAGTACATATGAAGGGTCAATGGAATACCACATAGCAGAAATCCTAAAATATCGTCACGTAAATGTAGAAGCTGTGCGAAATGCTGGACTTCATGTAGTGGTAGATTGTATCAACTCCACAGGTGCTATTTCTTTGCCACCTTTATTGGATGCATTGGGTGTCAAATATACCTTGCTAAATGATGATAATTTTGGTCACTTCGCCCACAATCCTGAACCACTACCAAAACATTTGGAACAATTGTCAGAAACTGTCATCGCTCAGAAAGCACATTTAGGTATAAGTGTTGATCCGGATGTAGATAGACTTGCTTTTGTAAATGAAGATGGGTCTATGTTTGGCGAAGAATTTACACTCGTAGCTGTAGCGGATTATATATTGAGTCGTGAAAAAGGAAATACGGTTTCCAATCTTTCTTCCACGCGTGCGCTTGCTGATGTGACGCATAGACATGGTGGAAGTTATAGTGCATCAGCGGTAGGTGAAGTCAATGTCGTAAACGAAATGAAACGAACCAATGCCATCATAGGTGGTGAAGGAAATGGTGGTGTCATCGTTCCTGACCTACATTATGGTAGAGATGCCTTGGCCGGTGTAGCTATTTTCTTGTCTTTATTGGCAGAAAAAGGGATCTCTATTACCGAACTTAAAGCGACCTACCCTACTTATGTCATCATAAAAGATAAACTTGAGTTGACACCTGCCTTAGATTTAGATCTCATTTTTGCAAATATCAAGGAGACTTTCAAAAATGAAAAACTGAATGACATAGACGGACTAAAGATAGATTTTGCAGAAGGATGGGTCCACATGCGTAAATCAAATACAGAACCAATCGTAAGAATCTATTGTGAAGCAAAAGACGACAATACCGCACAATCTCTTATACAAAAGGTAAAGGCCATCATATGACAAAGCATAATACAAGTAGTCTAGAGCAATATTTTGCACCTTTCAGGAATAATATCATTGGTATAGACCAAGAATTTGAATCTCCTTATGGTATCAAAAAGATCATATATGCAGACTGGACAGCGAGTGGGAGAATGTACAGACCCATCGAAGAGTTATTGATGGAAAAAATATCTCCTTTTGTAGCCAATACCCATACGGAGACCAATGTAACTGGATCGTCTATGACGCTTGCCTATAAAAAAGCAAAAGATATCATCAAAAAACATGTCAATGCCATAGACGGTGATATCCTGATATCATCCAACTCTGGTATGACTGGTGTGGTCAATAAACTTCAAAGAATCATTGGTGTGAAACTCCATGAAAAATTTCATGATAAGATAAAACTTGCTGAAGAAGATCGCCCTGTGATATTCGTCACACATATGGAGCACCATTCTAATCAAACTTCTTGGATAGAGACCACAGGTGATGTAGTCGTCATCGATGCGTGTAATGAAGGAAAAGTAGATCTTAGTTGTTTGGAAAGTTTATTAGAAAAATATAAAAACAGGAAGGTCAAAATTGCTGCGGTAACTTCATGTTCTAATGTCACAGGTATAGATACGCCTTACCATAAGATAGCAGGTATGATGCACAGAGAAGGCGGTTTCTGTTTTGTAGATTTTGCATGTTCTGCACCATACATACATATAGACATGCATCCTGAAAAAGAAGATGAGTACCTAGATGCCATATACTTCTCTCCGCATAAATTTTTGGGTGGGCCTTCGAGTTCCGGTATCTTGATTTTCAATCAAAAGCTATACTCTAATAGAATACCTGATAGTCCTGGTGGTGGCACGGTGGATTGGACCAATCCATGGGGTGAACATAAATACCACGATGAAATAGAAGCACGTGAAGATGGTGGCACACCCGCATTTTTACAGACGATCAGAGTAGCCCTCTGTATCAAGCTGAAAGATGAAATGGGTGTAGAAAATATACTCGAGAGAGAACATCAATTATTAGATAGGATTTGGAAAAAGTTTGAAACCTTACCAAATCTCCATGTACTCGCTGACAATCACAAACACAGGTTGGGTGTGATATCGTTTTATATAGATGACCTACATTTCAACCTTGCGGTGAAGTTGCTCAATGACAAATTTGGTATTCAGATGCGTGGTGGTTGTTCGTGTGCAGGTACTTATGGACATTATTTGCTAGAAGTATCTCATGAAAAGTCCAAAAAACTGACAGATGAAATATCATCTGGTTTTCTAGCCAATAAACCTGGTTGGGTGAGAATGTCCATTCATCCCACAACCACAAATGCCGAACTGGATGAAATCCTTGACGGATTAGAACAATTGTGTCTTCACCACAAAACATGGGCAGAAGACTATACTTACGACCTAAAAACCAATGAATTCAAGCATAAATCTGAACTTGCAACGGAAGAAAAGATTGTGGAATCTTGGTTTGAGTAGTTGGTAGCTCGTAGTTAATAGCTCGTAGGGTTTAGCTCGTTAATGATAATCTTCGCGTCCTCGCGAAACTTGGGTTAGTGAAAGCGTCTCGCTTTCGACTTAGCACAAAAGAAAATTAATTTCCTAAATTATTAGGAAATTAGAAAAACAACAATTATCTTTGCATCATGAATTATCAAGAGACAAAAGAAGAGTTTATTCAGTTGTGGGGCAGTTTAGGTTCCAATTGGGGTATTAATAAAGCAATGGCACAAATCCATGCCATATTATTAGCTAGTGAAAACCCTATGACTACCGATGAAATAATGGAAGAGTTAAAAATCTCACGTAGTAATTCAAATCTGAATATTAGAGCTTTGATTGATTGGGGATTAGTTTACAAAAAGCATGTTGCAGGCGATAGAAAAGAGTATTTCATTGCAGAAAAGGACATGTGGCAAGTAGCTATTAAAATAATGAGAGAGCGAAGGAAAAGGGAAATCGAACCGTTAATTAGAGACTTAAAAAGATTAAGTGATTTTGAAACAAAAAGTTATGAAGATAAAAAATTTAAGAATTTGCTAGACCAAACGGTGGAGCTTTCCGAAAAGCTTTCAAGTATCGGAAATGCCGTTGAAAAGGTAGATAAAAATAGTTTTTTTAAATGGATAATGAAGTTGTTTTAAAAAAATTTGATTAAAAATTCCTATTTTTTTCGTAAATACAAATATTATGATCTTGTATATTTTTATAAGTTGTCTGCTTACAGGATACATTGGCCAGTTTTTATACACACAAGGCAAAGCTTGGTCTTCTTTTCTAGTACCAGACCAATCTTTGTCTGACAAGCTCAATTTGATACTTTTGACCCTATTTTATTTGCTTAATATTGGATTCATCTTTCTATCAGTTTTCATTTGGGAACATGAACTCGTTGGTTTGGATATGGCAACATATATTATAAAAAGGGTGGCCATAATTATAGCACTTATCGGATTTCTACACATTCAAAATACATTATTATTTTTAATATTTTTTTACTTTAAAATTCATTTAAAATGGAAGCTTTAAATCTTATTACTTACTCAATTTACACTGTTTTCATCATTATGATAACGTTGTTAGTAGCCAAAATCCTTTTCAAAAACTCAGGTAATTACATGACCGAGATTTTTTCTGGAAATCAAGCTTTGGCTGAATCAACTAATCAATTATTTAGATTAGGTTTTTTCCTTTTGGCACTAGGTACAGGATTTTGGTATCTCGAAATTCCATACCTTTTAGAAACCAAAGTGGCTCTCTTCGAAAAACTAAGTATCAAAATTGGTGGATTTACATTATTCTTAGGAGTACTTTTGTTTTTCAACCTCATGCTATTTTTTAGAGGTATGAAAGCAAAAAAACGAAGTCAAGCTCTTGCTCAACAAAACCAAGCCAGGTAAAACATAGACTTGAAAAGGGGCATAAAATATTCTCAGTGTATAAATTTACACAAATACCATCTTAATATTTCCTAATTTTGCACCCTAAATCATCTTATGCAAATATATCTTGACAACGCTTCTACTACGCCCATGCTTCCTGAAGTCATACAGCACATGACCGAAGTCATGAATGAGTCCTTTGGTAATCCATCGTCGATTCATAGGCATGGGCGTAAAGCAAAGTCAATTATTGAGAACGCCCGCAAAGTAGTAGCCAAAGTGATTAATGCATCTCTGGGAGAAGTATTTTTTACCTCGTCTGCCACAGAAGCCAATAATATGGTGTTGAAAAATGCGGTGCAAGACCTTGGAGTACAAAGGATCATATCATCTCCTACGGAGCATCACTGTATCTTACACACACTAGATTATCTTACTCATCATCATAAATGTGAAGTGATCTACTTACGAGTGGATGAGTATGGTATTATCGATTATGGTCAACTAGAAGATTTATTATCTCATAATTCTGTCAAAACATTGGTGAGCATCATGCATGGTAATAATGAAATAGGGACCATGTCGGATACTATTAAAATCGGTCAGTTGTGCCACAAATACGGCGCTTTGTATCATTGCGATGCCGTGCAAACCATAGGAAAATATCCCATCGATGTGCAAACTTCTCACATTTCCTTTTTATCGGGTTCGGCACATAAATTTCATGGGCCCAAAGGTGTGGGATTTGTTTTTATTAGTAATGAAAATATCATCACACCATATATACACGGTGGCGCACAAGAACGAAAT
Organism: Saprospiraceae bacterium; assembly: GCA_035299145.1. GTDB lineage: Bacteria > Bacteroidota > Bacteroidia > Chitinophagales > Saprospiraceae > OLB9. The sequence goes on along the minus strand of DATGWZ010000001.1, from coordinate 493,615 downwards.
ATGCGAGCAGGAACAGAAAATGTAGCAGGTATCGCAGGTTTGGCAAAAGCACTCGAAATCATAACTGACAGCACAGATAGTAACAAAAAAAAGATCTTATCACTCAGAACATTATTCAAAGACAAACTTCTTACTGAATTTCAGGATATCACTTTTAATGGAAGTCAGGAAGGTGATTTTTTGGCACATGTACTTAGTGTTTCTTTTCCACCTGGACCAAAGGCAGATATGCTTGTTATGAACTTGGATATTGCAGGTATTTCTGCATCGTCAGGTAGTGCTTGTAGTGCTGGCATAGAAGAAGATTCTCACGTATTGGTAGCCATTGGACATCCTGCGGAAAGGAAGACGATTAGATTTTCATTTTCACCTTTTAATACGGAAGAAGAAATTCTTTACACAGTGGAAAAGTTGAAAACGATGATGTGATTTGATGAACAATGAATTTATTACGTAAAGATACTCCGCATATTTTTGATGGGCATTTCTAGTTTGTTTTTCATTTTTATATTAGTGGTTGATAATTTTAATAGGAGATTGATTTTAACGTCCTTTTCTTTTGTCTTGACACAAAAGAAACAAAAAGTCAAGGCTGTTTCATTTTATTAACGCCAAAACTTCAAAAAATAGCTAAACCGAAAAAACTCGCTTTTGTAGTTAGCAGTTCGCATTGGCTTTAGTGCCACTTCGTTCATACTTACTCGATTTTAATTTCGTATTAGCTCGAACAGTTTTCACTTCTTAACGCCATTTTATAAAGTTTTGACTAAAAATGAAAAGGCCAGTCACACATCACACTCAGCTAAGAAAATAGTAAAAACCATTCATCTTCTTAAATAAAAATTAAACAGTAAAATATTGATTTTCACCTGATCACCGTGACATCTCCACTCAACATTTGTTGGTAGCCGTCGATATACTGCATCATGGCTACCCATACATAGACGCCATTAACTACCGATTTTCCTTTGAAAGTGCCATCCCAACCATCTATAGATTCATTCAGCTGAAATTTGCCTGATACAAAAACCATATTTCCCCATCGATCATAGACTCTCAGATAAAGTCCTTTTGCTGCCAAGGAATTCCCCGTAAGGAAAAAATAGTCATTAATATTATCACTATTGGCTGAAATGATATTAGGTGAATAAATTGTTCTGTCTTTTGCTACCCTTACATAAACACTATCGATGACTATGCACCCATCACCATTCACCATTTCTAGGTAGTAATAACCATCAAAATGCGGAATTACCGAAGTATTTTGACAATCTTTACAATCTACATCAGGGTTATCTTGGGTCGTCCAATCAAAGACGACTTCATCATCGACATTAGAATATTCACTTTTTAAAAGTATATCATCTCCTAAGTTGATCAAAATGGTATCTTCCAAAATAGATAATGTCAATAAGTCATTGCTAACTTCGATATCAATCGTTTTTTCATCACATCCAGACATAGCGCGCAAACTAAAACTACTAGGTGAAGGCAGCCACTTCTGAGCGCTAGTATCTCCGTCCGACCACAGATATGTCAATCCATGTAAAGTTGCATCTACCAACACTGAATCTCCTGGACAAGTCTTGTATGACTCTGCAAGAAAGGATAAATCCAATGGCAAAACCATCAATTCTGTACTATCTTTTTCTATAAAAGTAAATGGGTCGTCCGAAAAAGTAAAACTACCCAAAGCTATGGGTAATCCTGAAAGTACAGCTTGATTTTTATATAAACCAAGCGCATCACGACCTACTTCAACGACCACTTTGACAGTGTCTATGCCTACGGGAACTACCATATTGGTCAATGACAAAATATTTCCATTCAATACAACATTACCACCAAAAGGATTTTGTATGACTTCTTTTGCCACCAATCCTATAGGCATGGTATCGATAAGTGAGATATTACTACGAGTTGTACCCGACCCATTACTTACAATAAATGAATAGACCACATAGGTGCATGGATAAGCGATTTCTGGTTCCACAATTTTTTGTAATTGTAGTGTATAGGGACATGCACATCCGTCTTGACCTGATGAAAGTGGACCTTGCGACAAAAGCGATATTTCACCAGTAACTTTATTTATCGATACGAATTTGTCTTGATCAAAATTTCCATAAGAGCCGTATCCATATAAATTACCAAAGGAGTCAAAAAATACCGCTCCTAGTTGGTCTACTTGACTTTGGCGTATGAAATCTCCTTTTACTTCACCTGTATCAGGATCGACAATGACTAGTTTTCTATTTCTAAAATCATGCCCGTACAATATACCTGTGAATGGATCAAAAGCTACATCTACGATACCCACATTATTATTTGACATCGCTACAAAGGTGCAAGCGTAATTAGGGTCTTCTAGATCTACTTTGATGATTTGCGGCCTTCCTCCTAGACCTATCAGTAATAAATATTTTCCATCAGGTGTGACATCACCAGCGTAGTACAAAGGTCCTGCAGGAAGCCCTTGTGGCAAACCAAGATCAATTGCAACGCCGTCACTTCCTACTTTTCTAAGTGCGCCTGTAGAAGGATCTACGCCATAAATAAGATTGTCTGTGATGCGGTAACCCATGCCATTCAAGACAAGGTCTAAGCCTGATGATATCGTATCTAGGTAGATATTTTGGCCGTTTTCTGATATTTTTACTTCATAGAGACCCGAACTTTTACTTCCGCTTTTAGTGAGACTAAGGTAGTACTGCCCTCTACATGTAAAAGGTTGTTGGGCATCCAAACTTATATGGAAAACAAGATATATGAACGTAAAAAGATATCTCAAACTAAGGTCTATTTAATTTGGAATGGCAAATTACGCAAAGTTTGTAATATCGTTTGTATTTTCTACATTAAGAAATGTAAAAATGTCGTCAAAATATTGGGAACAGTATAATCTTCTTAAGAACATCAGGTAAATTAACAAATTCCTTATCTTAACATTACATATTAATAAATAAAGCTTCGGAAGGAATTTTCCCTAAATAAATACTTACATTCTGTTCATTATTGTTTCTTAACTTGAATGCATTATATATTAGGCATTTCGTCTGATTAGTAGAATAAAGAGTTTTAATGTTTTCATTCCGAATCAAATTAAATACTCTCTTTAATACTTAATTTCGTATAATAAGTCTGGTTTTGTTGCTCGAGCCGCGACAGGCTTTTACTTTTTTGCATTACCAAAAAAGTAAACAAAAAAGGCTAGTTCCGCTAAATCGCTCAGCGTACCGGAACGGCTTGCCCTCTTTACATTCTACCATAATACTTGGTTTTCAACATAATATTTGAAAAATTGATCCAAATATTATCCTACAATTTAGCTAAAAAGAATTTAACACTAAATAGATAATTGAATATATCTCCTACTGATTTGCAGATAAATACTACTTCTTACTTGCTTTGTTGTGGTCTTCCAAAAACTTAGCTAAACCTATATCCGTAAGAGGATGATAGAGCAACCCTACGATAGATGAAAGTGGACAAGTAACCACGTCTGCACCTGCTTTGGCAGCTTGTACGATATGAAGTGGTGTACGGATTGATGCAGCTAAAATCTCAGTCATGTAACCTTGGATAGAATATATTGAAGCTATTTCTTCAATCAATTTGATACCATCCCAAGAGATGTCATCTACCCTTCCTACGAATGGAGACAAGTAAGTAGCGCCTGCTTTGGCAGCAAGGATAGCTTGACCTGCAGAGAATACTAAAGTACAGTTGGTATTAATACCTTTTTCAGAAAAATAAGATATAGCTTTGATACCATCTTTGATCATAGGAATTTTCACAACGATATTATCAGCAAGGTCAGCAAGACGCTCACCTTCTTCTATCATACCTTTATAATCTGTAGAAATAACTTCAGCACTGACATCACCTTCTACGATTTTACAAATCTTTTTATAATGAGCGATGATATTTTTTTCACCTGAGATACCTTCTTTTGCCATCAGAGACGGATTGGTAGTAACGCCATCAAGAATACCTAAATCAATGGCTTCTTTGATCTGATCTATATTGGCAGTATCGATAAAAAACTTCATTATTATTAAATTTTGTAATTGTGGAAGGGAATGGCTTTTTACAAAAAAAAGTGTGAGGAAACACACCGAGTTGCTCAACCTCCTACCCTTGCTGCATTTCTGCCCTGGGGGAGTTCAGAAGGAGCAGACCGTATGTCCCTCACGGGTGCAAAAGTACAATGTTTTTTGACAAATCAAAATTTTTCGTCCGACTCTATTGAAAAAATATTCCAAGGAAAGCTCTTGGGTTGCTCTGCGGTGATGACAACTGGCTCATTCTTAACGGGATGCATGAATGACATTTCTTTGCAATGAAGTGCAATAGATTTATTGTCTAAAGGATAAGTTGCGCCATATTTCAAGTCACCTACTATCCAACAACCAATTTTGCTCAATTGTGCCCTGATCTGATGCGATCTTCCTGTGATTGGATTGACTTCAAGCAAAACCTTACCGTCGAGTTCGCCTTTTAGAGCATAATGAAGTATGGCTTCTTTTGTACCCGTTCTAGGACTTTGGTGGGCTTTTACTATATTTTTGGTCTCGTCTTTGACCAGGTGGTGTATTAATGTACCAGAAAATTCATCTGGACGTTTGCCTACAATGGCTAAGTATTTTTTGTCGATCGTTTTTTCTTGAAGCATTTTGTTCATTCTTACAAGCGCCTTAGACGTTCGAGCAAAAACCACGACACCACTGACAGGTCTATCCAATCTGTGGATGACTCCCAAAAACACATCACCTGGCTTTTTATACCTAACTTTGATATATCTTTTTACGGCATCTGCTAGGGTATCATCACCTGTTTCGTCGCCATGCACTAAGGCACCGACGGGTTTATTGACAGCGATCAAATGATTATCTTCAAAAATGACCACAATGCCACCACTATTATATTTTTCTCTCCTCATACGGGTGCAAAGGTAGTAATTTTATTGATATGAGAAAAACGGAAGATATTGCATTCCTTTACTATTCTTGCTGAAGCCTTGATTTTATGGTTTTACTATTAAGATCAATATCTTAGATTCATCTACATAAGCTAGGCCTTGGTCTAATAAAAAGTGATATTTCCAATGATCTTTTTGTATCTTTGTTTTTGAATTTGGGATGACATCCCTATTTTATAAATTATTATTATGGTTTCCGGTAAGGCAGACATCAATAAAATATTAAAAACTTGGGCCAAGACACCACCTTTCTATCATGTAGTGTTTTGGTTGGTCTTGTTTATAATAGTATTTTTGACAGGTGTGTCAAGTATGGGTTGGCGAGATGCTTTTTTCACAGACTTAGTGAATATCGGTTTTTTTGTCATCATTGCCTATATTAATTACTTCATCTTATTTCCCAAATACCTGAAGGAGAAAAACTTGCTTTGGCACTTTGGTGCTTTATTTTTGATCGCTTTACTACTGACACCTATCAAACTCACTTGTTTTTATATCGTGACATCCGCCAATGCAGAACTACAGTCAAGCTTTATGGGCAATCGTTTTTTTATATTTTTTACAACTTTTATAGTGGGAACATCTACTACTATATATATGATTATGAATGACTGGATAGTCCAACAAAGGGAAAAAAAGGATCTAGAGAGTAAAACATTACAGTCAGAACTTAATTTTTTAAAATCACAAATAAACCCACATTTCCTTTTCAATACATTGAATAGTTTATACGCACTGACTTTAAAAAAGTCTGATTTAGCACCTGAAATAGTCCTAAAGTTGTCTGAAATGATGCGATATATGCTATATGAATGTAATGAAAAAGAAGTACCACTCAGTAAAGAAATCAATTATATGCAGAACTATCTAGAGCTCGAAAAACTGAGACACGGTAGCAAAATGCTCATAAACTTCAAAATAAGTGGCGACATAGATACGCAGAAAATATCTCCTTTGATCTTGATACCTTTTATAGAAAATTCCTTTAAACACGGAATCAATAATCAAGTAAATCAAGGATTTGTAAATTTGGAATTGAATGTGGTAGAAAACGACCTACAAATGGTTCTTGAAAATAGTAAATCACCGTCACTGCCAAAGATTAATGAAAAAAGATCTGGTGGTATCGGACTTGTAAATGTGAAACGTCGGATGAATATTCTTTATCCAAATCTCCATCAATTAGAAATCAAAGAAAGTCCCAATACTTATAAAATTGAACTCAACCTTAACCTTATTAATAATTAAATCACATCAAAACAATTAAACAAATGATCAACGCAATAATAGTAGATGACGAACCATTGGCATTAGAAGTTTTGGAGACCTATATATCGCAAATACCTGATATCAAACTGATTAAAAAATGCGAAAACGCTTTTGAAGCTAATGAAGCGCTCAAAAACAACCATATAGATCTCATGTTTTTGGATATCCAAATGCCACAACTTTCTGGTATCGACTTCCTAAAAACGTTGTCCAATCCACCTTGTGTCATATTCACTACCGCATATCCTGACTATGCAGTGGAAGGATTCGAACTTAATGCCGTAGATTATTTATTGAAACCAATATCACTAGAAAGATTTCTGAAAGCCGTAAATAAAGTCTCTGAAAAACTTTCTGCCAAACATATCGACCACGAAAACGAAGCGCACGAAGTAGCCGATGATTTTTTCTTTGTAAAAGCGGACAAAAAACTAGTAAAAGTCAATTACGACGAGATCCTATACATAGAAGGTCTTAAAGATTATGTCATCATCAGACAAGAATCAGGCAGAGTCATCACCCTACAGACCATGAAAAGTCTAGAAGATAGATTGCCTGTATCAAAATTCAAAAGAGTACACCGATCCTTCATTGTCAATATCAAAAAGATCACTGCCATCCTAGGCAACATGGTAGAACTCATGGAAGCAGGCAAGATCAAACAGCTTCCGATAGGCAAAAATTACCGTGATGAATTGTTGGATTTGATTAATGAGAATAAATTGTAGGAGGGATTGTTGATGCCGCTAAAGCTGCACACGTTTGCTTGATTACGTTGGGCTGCGCATCATGTAGAAGTTAGATGTTAATGGGTTTCCAAAACTTGTTTAGAAGTATCGTAATATAAATCGCCATCGTAGATTGCAATGCCATTAGTAAGCTCCAAAGCTGGAAGCTTTGGCTACATTAAAAGTTAGCATATGTAAATAAATTGTTAACTTTTAAAAAACTTTGGAAACTTTTAAACATTATATAGTTTCCAAAGTTTACCTTTGCATGATGAATGTAAAAGATAGTTTACTTAATGCGGCATTCGAGTTATTCCTTAAATATGGCATCAAAAGTGTCAGCATGGATGATATATCTAGGAAACTCGGTATATCCAAAAAAACCATTTATGGATGCATTGCCAATAAAGAATCTCTGATTAGCGATATTGTAGAAAACCACTTGGAATCTGATGAACGAGAGATCTTAAAAATCCAAGGTAGATCTAGTGATGCCATAGAAGAAATGGTCAATATTAGCCAGCATATTCTCACTTTCCTTTGTGATATGACACCATCTTTGGTGTTTGATCTAAAAAAATATCACCCTGAGTTGTGGAACAGGATCGAAAAGCAACATTTTAAATTTATAGAAAATACGATACACAATAATCTTGTCCGTGGGCAAAAAGAAGGATTGTATCGAACCAACTTTGATGCCAAAATAGTATCGAAGTTATATGTAGTCAAATCAAACTGTATCGTAGATACTGACAACTTCCCTGTAGCTACTTTTGACAGGGTCACATTATTCAAACAATTAGTTAGTTACCATATTCATGGCATAGTTTCCCCTGAAGGATTTCAATTATTTCAACAAAAACATAAAACCTTTTTTAATTTATGAGATCATATTTAATCATATTGTGCACTTTGATAGCTTCCAATGTCTTTGGTCAGCAAGTCAGAAAACTTTCTCTGAACGAAGCCGTAGAGACTGCCATCAAAAATGCCATTGAGATTCAAAATCTAAAGCTCGATGAAGAGATTCAACTTGCCCAAAATAATGAAATCAAAGGGTCCGCATTACCGCAAATTAGCGCCGATGGCCAAATGTCCTATTATACCAATTTACCACAAATTCCGTTTCCATCTTCAGATATTAGTATTTATCAAGTTTTGGAAAAAGAAGGCGTTAGGGATAACAACGGCAATCCCATCAATGTAGGTAATGCATCTTTCGGCATCCAAGCTGTATCATTCGTAGCGCCATTAAATTACCAATATGGCGTCGGTGTTCAGCAGCTTTTATTCCAACCTGATGTATTCGTAGCTTTACAGGCTCGTCAGTCTGTACTCGATCTCGCAAGAGGAAATACGGAAGTAGCCATAGAAAAGGTCAAAGAAGCAGTGCAGAAAGCTTATTACTCTGTTTTGGTCGCTCAAAATCAAAAATCTACCGTGGATGCAACAATGCAAAGGCTAGATAAATTGAGCTTTGAAATGGGTCAAATGTATAAAAATGGTTTTGTAGAGAAATTAGATATTGACAAACTTAGTGTCACACTGAACAATACAAAAACGGCTCAAAACCAAATAAACAATGGTATTGCTATCAATCTTGCAGTGTTAAAAAATGCGCTTGGTATTTCTCAAAAAGATTCTGTAATACTCACTGACCCACTAGATGTCTCCGCATTACAAGCAGATATCGTGAAACTTGGTCAGGAAGTAAAGTATGAAGACAGAAGCGAATACAGATTATTAGGTACGGCAAAGAGACTTCAAGAATTGGACGTAAAAAGATTTAAGATGGCATACTTTCCGACAGTGGCTGCCTTCTATCAATTCCAAAGAAGTGGCCAGAGAAATGATATTTACGATGTGAATGGATCAGGTCCTTGGTTTGCATTCAATACAGGATTATTGGGCGTTTCTATCAAACAACCAATCTATGATGGCGGTCAGAAAAGGCACAAAATCCAACAAGCAAAATTGAAGTTGCAAAAGTTAGACAATAATATCATAGAACTATCTAGGTACATCGACTTAGAAAATAATATTGCTAAAAATAGTCTCACCAATGCCGTCCTTAATCTTGAAGTACAGAAACGAAATATGGAGCTTGCAGAGTCGGTATTCAATAGTACGACCAAAAAATATCAATCTGGATTGGGTTCGAGTTTCGAAGTGATACAGACAGATACTGAAGTCCAAAGAGCCAATGGAAGCTATTTCCAAGCATTGTATGACGCTTATGTAGCAAAAGTCAACTATCTGAAATCAATAGGTAAATTATAATAAATCAAAACAAAATCATAAAATATCATGAACGCAAAATTTAGTGTATTAATAATTATACTTGCTTTGATGAGTTGTGGTTCTGAGCCAGAACAAACCACAGGAATCGATGCTAAGTTGAAGGAATTGGAAACGCTGAAAACAGAAATGGCAGCACTTTCAGCCAAAATCAAAACGACAGAAGAAGAAATCATCAAGATGGATCCAAGTCGTGGTATCAAACCAAAATTGGTATCTACAGCCACTTTAACACCTGAAGGATTTAACCATTATATAGACTTGCAAGGTGTAGTAAGTAGCAAAAATATCTCTTACGTCGCTCCTAGAAACGGAATGGGTGGATATGTAAAACAGTTGTACATCAAAGCTGGACAAAATGTCAAAAAAGGTCAATTGATTATGAAGTTAGATGATCAGGTACTTAGACAAAGCATCGAATCTATCAAAACGCAATTGGGCTTAGCTAAAAACATTTATGATCGTACTAAAAATCTTTGGGACCAAAATATAGGTACAGAAGTGCAACTCCTAACTGCCAAAAACAATGTGGAAGCACTCGAAAACCAAATTAAGACCCAAGAAGAACAATTGAAAACATTCTTAGTTTATGCTGATCAAAATGGCGTAGCAGATATCGTCAATATCAGAGTGGGCGAACTTTTCACAGGTATGGGTGCTACAGGACCACAAATCCAAATCGTAAACAACGCCAACTTGTCTATCAACATCGAAATACCTGAAAATTATACAGGTATCATCAAACAAGGAGCAAAAGTAGTGGTAGAAATCCCTGCTATTTCAAAGACATTTGAGACAAGAATAGACCGAATAGCACAATCTATCAATGCAGCATCACGTGGATTTACAGCGGAATGTAGCATACCTAATTCAGCTGGTCTTAAACCAAATATGTCAGCTTATACGAAGATATTGAACCATTCTAATTCCAAAGCAATGGTGATACCAGTGAATATCATCCAAACAGATGAGAAGGGTAAATATATATATGCGATGCAGGAAAAAGATGGCAAAAAAATAGCGGTCAAAAAACCTGTTACAATAGGTCAGTTGTATGATGATAATATAGAAATTTTGTCTGGACTAGTTTCTGGTGATCAAATCATCACTCAAGGTCACCAAAATTTATATGAAGGTCAGTTCATCGAAGATAGTCAAAAATAGTCCTACATCACCATATAAAAATTCACAAAAGTGTCCAATCATTTAAATAAAATACAACAAAAGTTTAAGGAATTTTGGCCCACTAGCTGGTCTGTGGACAACATGACAACCTTGTATGTCATCACCATGATGGTAACAGGATTCGGGATGTATATCTTCCTTACACTACCAAAAGAGCAGTTTCCAGATATCGTCGTTCCCACCATTTCGGTGACAACAGTATATGTAGGTAACTCGCCTAGCGATATAGAAAACCTTGTCACAAGACCTATTGAAAAACAAATCAAAGGTATCTCTGGTGCTAAAGTCAATAAAATCAATTCTATATCTCAGACAGACTTCAGTTTGATAATCGTAGAATTTGATACAGATATCAAGCCAGAAATAGCTAAACAGAAAGTAAAAGATGCCGTAGATAAAGCACAAACAGACTTACCACAAGATCTTACACAATTGCCTAATGTACAGGAATTTGCATTCTCAGATATGCCTATCATGTTTGTCAATATCAGTGGTGATTACGACGGATTGGCACTGAAAACATATGCTGAAAAGATGCAAGATAAGTTTGAAACCTTGTCAGAAGTAACACGTGCAGAGATTGTCGGAGCACCTGAAAGAGAAATTCAGATCAATGTAGATCCACTCAAAATGGAACAAGCGCTGATCAGTTTTGATGATATTGCCAATGCAGTGGCGTATGAAAATATGGATATCAGTGGTGGTAAAATCAGTGTAGGTACGATGGACCGTACACTTAGAATAAAAGGGCAAATAGAAAACAGTACCGCACTCAATAGTATCATACTCAAGACACCTAGTGGTGGATCTGTCTATCTAAAAGATATTGCTGAGATCAAAGATACTGTAAAACAAACGGAAAGTTATGCCCGACTGAATGGCAAAAACGTGGTCACACTAAATATCGTAAAACGTCCTGGTGAAAACTTGATCAACTGCGCTGGTAAAATCAAAGACATGGTTGCAGAGATGCAAATCGATGAATTGCCAAAAGATCTTAATGTAGTCGTCACAGGAGATCAAAGTAAACAAGCAGCCACTTCATTTGAAGAATTGGTCAATACCATCATTATTGGTTTCTTGTTAGTATTAGTGATTCTGATGTTTTTTATGGGTGTCACCAATGCATTCTTCGTAGCCTTAAGTGTACCTCTGAGTGTATTTATTGCATTTTTGTTTTTACCATTTGCGGAGCTTATAGTAGGATCGGATATTACATTAAATTTCATTGTCCTCTTTGCGCTCTTGTTTGGGTTAGGTATTATCGTCGATGATGCCATCGTGGTGGTAGAAAACACACACCGGCTTTACGAAAATGGTAAAACACCCATCTTAAAAGCCGCAAAAGCAGCAGCAGGAGAAGTATTTATTCCTGTATTGGCAGGAACGCTTACCATCATTGCGCCGTTTTTCCCGTTGATATTTTGGAAAGGTATTATTGGTAAGTTTATGATCTATCTTCCTGTGATGTTGATATTCACATTGTTTGCATCATTGATCGTTGCCTTCATCATGAACCCTGTATTTGCAGTTAGTTTTATGAAACCAGAAGGTAAAGCGTTTGATTCACCAAAGTCTTCTATCTTTAAGAGATGGTGGTTTTGGTTGATGATAGCTTTGGGAGTATTATTCCATCTTACAGGTAGTCCTGGCAAAGGAAATTTCTTGTTGTTATTTTCAGTCTTAACTATTATCCATATTTATGTAATGCAGGATGTGATTTACTACTTCCAAGAAAAGATATTGCCTTACTTGATGGATAAGTATGAAGATTTGTTAAGATGGTTACTCCGAGGATGGCGTCCTATTTTTGCATTTATCAGTACGTTTATTCTATTTGGAATTGCATTATTTTTGTTGATTGCTAGTAAGCCAGATTTTCCATTTTTCCCTAGTGGTCAGCCGAATATGATCTATGTCTATCTCAAAATGCCGATAGGTACTAATGCCCAAGAAACAGACAAAGTTCTGAAACAATTGGAAGTAAAGGTATTCGAAGCATTAAAGACACTTAAACCTACAGAAGAAGGTTCTATCGTGGAAAGTATCCTGTCCAATGTAGCTGTGAATGCTAATAATCCGATGGATAATAACAGAAGTACACAGACCAATCTAGGAAGGATTCAAGTTTCATTTGTAGAATTTGCTAAAAGACCTGATACACCTACCCTACCATATTTGGATTCTATACGAGCCGTAGTGAAAAATATCCCTGGAGCCCAAGTGACCGTGGAACAAGAAGGTTCAGGTCCTCCGACAGAGCCGCCTGTAAATATTGAGATCTTCGGTGACAACTTTGAAGACAATGCCAAAGTGGCAACAGATCTTTACAATTATTTAGATGTCAACAAGGTAGATGGTGTAGAAAATCTTGCCATGGATATTGACTTAAATAATCCTGAAGTTACCATCAATGTTGATAAAGAAAGAGCAGCGATTGAAGGTATTAATACCGCACAAGTAGGAAGTGCCATCAGAACAGCACTTTTCGGTAGGAAGGTAAGTAAACTAAAATCTGGTGAAGACGAATTTGAAATACAATTGAGATACAACGAATTGAAGAGAAATAATCTTCAAAGTTTGATGAATATGCGTATTACTTTCAGAGATTTTAATACTGGAAGGATCAAACAAATTCCGATCAGTACAGTGGCGAAATTTGACTTTACAAGTTCGTCAGGCGGTATCAAACGTAAAAACCTAAAACGTACCATCCAATTACAATCAGCTGTCACTGATCTTTCTGCTGTAGCGTCTATCAATGCAGAATTAGGAAGTAAGATAAATGATTTTAAGACCAAATATACCATCCCTGAAGGTGTCAGCATCATCCAAAGTGGTGAAAGCGAGCAACAACAGGAAACCAACTCATTTTTGGGTGGAGCATTTATCTTAGCATTGGGACTTATATTCTTAATATTGGTAATGCAATTCAATTCATTGAGCAAGCCATTTATCGTATTGACGGAGATATTTTTCTCTATCATTGGAGTATTCCTTGGATTTGCCATCACAGGTATGACTATGCCTACGATAATGGTTTTGGTCGGTGTGATCGGACTAGCTGGTATCGTGATCAAGAATGGTATCTTGCTGATAGAGTTTACAGAAGAGTTGAGAGAGAGAGGTATGAAGACCAGAGAAGCGACCATTCAAGCTGGAAAGATTCGTATCATACCAGTGCTATTGACAGCAGTTGCAACTATATTAGGTTTATTGCCTTTGGCAGTTGGATTTAACATCAATTTCGAGTCTTTATTTACCCATTTAGATCCTAAAATCTTCTTAGGTGGAGACAGTGTGGTATTCTGGGGACCATTAGCATGGACGATCATTTTTGGTTTGATCTTGTCATTTTTCTTGACATTATTGATGATACCGAGCATGTACGTTATGTCTGAAAGATTGCGTAGACCAATGATCAAGTTTTATGGTACAAAATTTATCGCATTACTAGGATTTACTGGACCATTTTTCTTTATCTTTGTAGGTCTAATGTACTTTGTAAGATGGATCACAGGAAGACCTGTCTGGAACGGTACATATAAATACAAATAATTTTTTAAAGAAGTAAGTTGTGCATAAGTACAACTTACTTCTTTAACCATAAACAAAACAAGAACGTATGAGTAAGTATGCGCATTTGAGATTGGAATACAAAAAAGAAAAACTCTCTGAAGAAAGTGTGGAAATAAATCCATTGACTCAATTTGACATATGGTTTCAAGAAGCTATGAATGCTGAAGTACCTGAGCCAAATGCATTTGCCCTTGCGACATCCGGTCCACTAGGAATTCCATCAGCGAGAATTGTGTTACTCAAAGGTGTAGACCGAGACGGTTTTGTTTTCTATACAAATTACAACAGTGACAAGGCAAAAGACATAGCCTATAATAGTCATGTGAGCATGTGTTTCCTTTGGCACGAACTTGAAAGACAGGTGCGTATCACTGGTCGCGCAGCCAAAGTATCGAGAGATGAGTCAGAAATCTATTTTCATTCTAGACCACGTGAAAGTCAGATAGGTGCGTGGGTATCTCCACAAAGCGATGTGATTGCGTCTAGAGATGTTCTAGACCAAAAACTGGCAGAAGTGACGGCATTGTATGAAAATACAGATATCATTCCCCTACCCGATCATTGGGGCGGCTACAGGGTTATACCAGAAGAAATAGAGTTTTGGCAAGGTAGACCCAATAGACTACACGATAGGATTACTTATAAAAACATAGATGGACATTGGAAAATCAAAAGATTAGCACCATGATGTTTTTATTAGCGTATGTTTAATGAATCAGCTTCAACACAAAAATGAATACCTAAATACAGGATTAATAAATGCCTTGATCTTGATGGCCTTGCTATTATGCTTTGGCATTTTAGGTTATTATTTTTTCTTCGATTATGCATTGGTAGATGCCATTTACATGACTGTCATAACAGTGGGAACAGTTGGTTTTGGCGAAGTGAATCCTTTAGACTCATCGGGAAAAATCTTTACGTCCATCCTCATCTTATTGAGTATTTTTATTTTTGCTTACGCTGTCACTACCATCTCAGCATTTCTTATCTCTGTTAATTCTATTGACCATTATAAAAAAAGGAAGATGCAACAAAAAATTAATGCATTAAAAGATCATACCATATTGTGTGGATACGGCAGGAACGGAAAACAAGCAGCAATAAAACTAAAAAACTATAAAAAAGCCTTTGTCATCATTGAGCAAAATCAGCAAGCCATTAGAATGTTGGAAGAAGAAGGTTTGATTTACATAGAAGGAAATGCAACCGATGATGAAGTTTTGATAAGAGCAGGCATACAAAATGCAAAATTTCTTATTACCACTTTACCATCAGATTCAGACAATGTTTTTATTGCATTGACAGCAAAACAATTACATCCAAACATCCATATCTACAGTAGAGCGAGTGAAGATTCTAGCATTAAAAAGTTAAAAATTGCTGGTACGCAACATGTCGTTATGCCAGATAAAATAGGTGGCGAACATATGGCGTCCCTTATTGTAGCACCTGATTTAGTGGAGTTTATAGATAATTTATCGGACTCTAGTAATGGTCACATGAAAATTCAGGAAATCATCTTATCTACCCAACCTAATGTCAGAAGTCTTGACGAACTAGCTATAAAAGAAAAAACAGGATGTACGGTCATAGGTTATAAAACAAGCCTGGGCGAATATATCATCAATCCTACACACGATCTACCTGTAGAACATGATGGACGAGTGATAGTATTGGGCAATGAAGAACAAATCAATAAGCTCAATCAGGCGTTTAAAATTTTTTAAACATTGGGGATTATTTAGAGCTTTCTAAAGTATTTTCATACTAGAATCATTGTGTCTGATTATATCACTAAAGATGGATTACAATTTGGTTCATTTTTCAAAAGAATTTAAGACAAAAACCTTGATCTTCTTCTTTTGGAAAAATCTATTCAACATATTTCTTTTAAAAAAGATACACTACCCTTTCCCTATCTCATCTCGCATATATTGACCATCCCAAGCGTGGTCGTCATCGCTAAATGCTTCTGCTAAGTCATTCTGTAAGAGTTGTTCTTGCCATTCTATTTCTTCTTTTACAGTCAGGATATATTCCGTCAGATTATTACGCTTTTTTGCTAAATTCTCTAGTGACTTTTCATCATAATTAATGAATTTAAGGCTTTGTCTGATGGCTGTATATTTTCTAAACCCTAGTGAAGAAAGCACGTCTGCTCCCAAATGAGCTGCCGTGTATAATGTTTCTCTATAAATATTAGCAATACCTAAATCCATCAATTCATAAGCATCATAACGATTTCTTGCTCTTGAAAAAACTTTGATATTTGGAAAATGCTTTTTTACAGTTTCTATTAATCGATGATTTATTTCTGGTGAATCTATGGCCGCAATAAGTACATGTGCTTCGCTTGCACCTGCTGCATGAAGCAAGTCGTGTCTAGTGGCATCCCCATAATAAACTTTAAAACCCATTTTTCGAAGTAAGGCTACCCTATCAGAATCATGATCAAGAATGGTTGCTTCTACTTTATTTGCCCTGAGCAATCGCCCTACCGTACTACCGAAATGACCAAACCCTGCTATAATGACTTTATTTTTTTCATTAATCTCATCACTCTCGTCTTCTATTGGTACTTTTTTAATGCCAAAATATGGATCAATAATTCTTTCGTTTATTAACAATAAAAATGGTGTCGAGACCATCGTAAGCGCTACCACAGCCATCATGGTAGAACTGAGTTGATTGTCTAAAATACCTAGTTGTGTAGCAAATCCTAATAAGACAAAAGCAAATTCTCCCGCTTGAGATAGCCCAAAAGAAAATATAAAATTTTGGTCACTATCCATTTTAAAAACCTTGCCAATACCAAATAAAACGGCAAACTTCACCACCAAAACTATGGCAACCAACATCGATATAATACCAGGCGCATTAAAAACTTGGTTAAAATCTATGGTCACACCTACACTCACAAAAAACAAACCCAACAACATACCTTTGAATGGTTCGATATCGCTTTCTAGTTCATGACGAAACTCAGAATTGGCCAAAACGACACCTGCCAAAAACGTACCAAGTGCAGGACTCAGACCTACAGCTTGCATCAGTGCCGCTACACCTACCACCAAAAATATAGATGACGCTGTAAATAATTCTCTCAATCCTGTCTTAGAGATATATCTCAAAAACGGAACGATCATATATCTTCCTGTCACCAAAATCACACCTACCGCAGCCAAAATCATCAATACTTGCATTCCTCCTGACTGATCATCCATAAACGAACCGCTATGATCTCCTTCGCCCACGACCATCTTTGTTCCCAGAAATGGCAGTATTGCTAAAATAGGAATGATCGCTATATCTTGGAAGAGTAAAACAGCAAATGAAGCCTGTCCTGAGACCATTTTGCTAAATCCCTTTTCCTTTAAGGTCTGTAGTACTATGGCGGTCGATGACATAGCAAATGCAAGTGCAATAGTAACGGCTGACTGCCATGTAGGAACAAAAAATAGTAAGGCAATATAAAGAATGAAGCCCGTGACCAACATTTGAGCAGTACCAAGACCAACGATGGCTTTTCGCATTTCCCAAAACTTCTGTGGATCTAGTTCGAGCCCAATTAGAAACAACATCAGCACTACACCAAACTCAGATGCATGCATAATATCTTCGCCATTATCTCCTGCCAATTGTAAGACAAAGGGGCCAATAATAATCCCTGCGATCAAATACCCGACTATAGAACTTAGACCTATCTTTTTTGCAATGGGTACCAATACCATTGATGCCCCAATATAAACCAATGCTTGGATCAAAAATTCATTACTCATCTGTGCCTTGTTTTTTTTCAGTGATGAAATCAGTCATCAATTCATATTCTGCGCTGATATCTTTAAAGTTCTGCCCAGTCAACCAATCAATTACTTCTTGGTAATGACTGACGATGTTTTTTATTTTTTCGGAATCAGCTCTGTTTGAATCATACACAACAAAAGGTGGTAAGTAAGTCATTTTGCAGAGATTGGCCGTTTGTTGGAATGGTCGGAGATACTGTCTGATCGGATATTTGTTTCCACCTTCTTGGGAGTAAGCTATTTGACTACCACCTGCGCTAATCGTTTGCATGACGAATTTACCTTGAAGTGCATTTCCTCCTGGTCCATAAGCCCATTTAAATTCCAATACCATGTCTATCCATTGTTTTAATAATGGTGGACAACTGTACCAATAAAATGGATGATGCCAGATGATAATGTCATGGCTGCGTAGAAGTTCTTTTTCGTGTTTTATATCAATGTCAAATTCAGGGTAAATTTCATACAAGTCGTGAAAAGTAATATTTTCAACATTTTTGTAAACACGACAAAGACTCTTGTTGATGAGTGACTTTTCGTATAATGGATGGGCAAATAAAACTAAGACTTTGGGTCGCATATCAATAATTACATTTGAAAACTATTGAGAATGAAACTCTTGTTACATCTCAATAGTTCACAAATATAAATTATCTATTGATATTCGATTAGTTAGACCCTATTTACGACTTGGAATTTGCTCTATGATGAAATTAAAATTAGACAATAAGCCACTATTTAATGGATGTAATAATACTTGACTAAACAAGTAATTTTTATCATCATTCGGATTGTCAAATTTTGCTTTACCATTTAAGTCGAAGTCTCCTTGGTGATATGCCAATGCAAAGTTATAATTGGATGTATTTTGGCTATTTTCTGGAGATGCAAAAACGTCAAAAAACAAAATGTTCTGATCATCACCTGGATTCACAAATTTAATCCTACCATTTGAGTCAAAATCTCCGCCCCACATACAACTGTAACCAAAAACAATATCACTTTTTTGTGCTAGGCCAGTATAGTCATAACCATTATTTAAGCTCGTACCGAAATCAAATACTGGTGTACTAGGTTTTGTAAAATCAATTAAACTTCTATTTGACACTTTTTGAGACATGACACCCAGGTGATTTCTATGTCTAACTACTACATAAAAACTATCTACCAAAACACCAGAAAATGCCAAAGGACTTATACCGTCTACATCCACTACATCACCATCTCTCTGAAGCAATCCAGATCTAGTAGCCAGTACTTCACGATTATCATTTTTTGATCTTAGTTCGACAAATACCCAATCCACTATGGCATCTTGGCCAGACACGGCTAAGACTGTCGTAGGATTTTTAATACTTCTGTATTTGGTTAATAATCCTGAAGCTTTATGTGGGAAAGCATTACTAATATTTACGTATTGGGTAGCTACCATATAAGGGTCTTCATGTGGGATGACATTGGTGCCATTAAATGGATTGACCCTAAGGTTGTCTCTCATTAACGGTCTATTGTCTGTCGCTTTTTGGTTACCATTATTAATCAATGCTCCTTCTAAATATACCCTGATACGAATGCTCATATCTTCGATAATCAAAATATGGGCAGTTGCTTTTGCACATACGCTCTGAACTTGATCATCACAAACAGTGTAAACAATATCTACAGGTCCAGTATATCCTTCATTTGGAGTAAACGATAATTCACCATTTGATAATAAATAATATGAACCTTGACTAACATTGATCGGATTACCTACGCTACCCTGAGGTGTTACCACTTGGTTATTTCCTTCTGGATCGTTATCATTTATAAGTACATTTCCAGTTAATGCAATGTCTTTATAAGATGTGTAAAAATCATCTGCTGCTACGGTGGTATTCACTGCGGATGGTGCATTTACCGTGATAATTTGCATCGTATTCACACAATTTGTGGTGGTTGCATCTGCACAGATACGATATACAACCGTATCTAACCCAACAAATCCTGAGGTCGGTGTGTATATAATTGCTCCTGCTGTATTAATGGTTGCTGTACCATTCGCTGGTCCGTCTATGACATTCATTTTGTCCGGATCTATGATACAATCTATACCGTTCAAACATTTATCATTGGATGTTGCAAAAATAGTAACAGCTTGGTTTATTGTAGTAGAAACGATATCAATATTAGGAATCATAGACATACTTCCTGATTGTGAATCTACCACTGTAATAGTTAACACCGCTGTAGGGCAACCTTGGAAAGTTGAAGGCATACAGACTGGAACATTGTATGTATACACACCAGGTTTATCTGCTGTAAATGCATAAGTACCATTCGTATTCATCACAAAAGTCACCACACTACCTGATGGTCTTGAGACTAAGAAAGGTGAGGTACCATAAGTAGTGCCTACAGGAACATCATCATTCGTTTGAACATTTCCTACAACAGTTTTATGGATACTCGTCACATTAAAATCAGGGTCAATACAACTATGTACTGTTAATACATTTTCTTGTAGCGTAGATATACAGCCTGTCTCTGAAGCTGTAAAATAAAATGTAACCTTACCTGGTGCCATTCCTGTCACAATCCCGAGTCCATTTACTTTTGCAATCGATGGATTACTACTTGTCCACATACCGCCTACAGTTGGTGATAGTTGAGTCGTATAACCTAGACAAATAGAGGTCGCTCCTGTAATAGAAACTTGCAAAGAATTACCAACCGTAACAGCTGGTGAAAGATCTGACGAACAACCAGTATTTGCATCTGTAAATATAAATCTTGCTTGACCTTCTGAAAGTCCAGTCACAATCCCTTGATTATTGATACTTGCCACTGTAGGATTATCTGAGACCCATGTACCTCCTGTGGTCGGAAATAATGTAGTGGTCGTACCAATACAAATCTCGTTACTACCATTTAATGTAATGGATGGTTTTCCCAAAATTACTATAGGTGCTGAGCTATTAGATGTACATCCCGTTGCTGTTGATGTAAATAAAAATCTGGTGACACCTTGTCTTAATCCTGTCACAACACCTGAATTATTTATAGATGCAATCGTTGGGTTTTGACTCACCCAAGTACCACCTGTACTAGGGCTAATGACGCCAGTACTTCCAATACACAATGACGAAAAGTCAGTCGTAACGATTGGTTTAGGATTTACGTTTATAGTTATAACACCCGTAGATGTACAACCCGTAGATGTCTCTGTAAATGAAAACGTAGCTGCTCCACTCATAATACCTGTGACTACACCTGCATTGGTGATAGAAGCTATTGTAGGGTCATTACTCACCCATGTACCTCCTGTTGTAGGACTAAGATTAGTGGTATTGCCTATACAAACATGATTTGCACCTAAAGTCGAAATATTAGGACGACCAACAACGGTAAATAATTGAGAGTTTTCAGAAAGACAACCACTATTTGCATCTGCTATTCTGAATGTCACTTGTCCTGCATTTAATGCACTTATCAATCCATCATTAGCAATGGTAGCCACACTAGGGTTACTACTAGTCCACACACCTGTCGTAGATGACGTCAGCTTCAAAGTGGTGTTTACACATAAATTGGCATTGGCTTCAGTTGCTATAGATGGTTTTGCGCTTACAGCTACTGGTGCAGAAGGATCAGAAATACAGCCATTATCTGCTGTAAAATAAAAGTTGGTGACACCTTGTGATAAAGCGGTAACGACACCATTATTAGTGATGCTCGCTATACTAGGATGATTACTAGACCAATATCCACCCGTATTTGGCGTCATTGATTTTGTTTGACCTACACATAAGGTAGCACTTCCACCATCATTTATAGTAGGTTTTGCACCCACCGTAAGTGGTGTAGGAATGCTCGATGTACATCCTGTAGCTGTTTCTGTAAATGTAAAGGTAGCTGTACCTGCGGCTAAACCAGTCACTACACCATTGTTACCTACGGATGCAATACTTGGATGACTACTAACCCACACGCCACCATTAGCGGGATATAGATTGGTCGTACTACCTATACATATTGTACTCGCTCCTGAAAAGCCCACTGAAGGTCGACCATATACAGTCACCACATTTGTATTGCTAGACACACATCCTGTGACACTATTAGTATATCTAAATGTTGCTTGACCTTCAGATAGAGCAGTGACTAAGCCACCATTCGTAACACTGGCTACTGATGGATTATTGCTAACCCAAGTGCCGCCAGTAGATGGAGATAATTGTGTGGTAGATCCCGTACATAATTGATTAGGTCCTGTGATAGAAACTAATGGTTTAGCTTCTACTGTGACAGGTCCTATCTCGTCAGAATAACATAAAGTACTCAGATTTACAAAAGTAAATCTTGCTTGTCCTGGTGTCAGACCTGTAACCAATCCGCTAGAGTTTACAATGGCTACGGCACTATTGGATGTGATCCATGTACCACCCGTAGACGGTGCTAGTTGTGTGGTACCTCCTGCACAAACTGATTGGCTACCCACAAACATGGCATTGGGTTTAGGTTTTATGGTAATAGGTGCGCTTGCATCAGAGCTACAACCTGATACTGTATTGGTGAAAACAAAGGTTGACTGTCCTGCGCTTATGGCTGTCACTACACCAGCATTATTAATACTTGCAACTGATGGATTTGTACTTGCCCACGTTCCGCCAGCACCAGGTAAAAACTTAGTTGTGGCTCCTATACAAATAGCATCTTCTCCGTCAAGTGAAATTCCTGGTTTGGCTTTTACCTGAATAGTAGGTGATATATCAGAAGCACAAGAAGTTGCTGAATTAGTATAAATAAAGTGAACATTTCCTGCTCCGACTCCTGTTACTATCCCTGTATTACTAATTGTGGCAATAAGTGGATTACTACTTACCCAAGTACCATTAGTATTAGGTGTAAACGTAGTGGACGCACCTACACAGATAGCGTTAGGGCCTGTTAAAGTGACAATTGGTTTTTCATTAACGTTGATCGTCGCATTTGCCACTACAGAACAACCTTGACTATTTGTCACTGTAACATAATAAGTAGAACCAGGTAATGTAGGTATCACCGTCACTTGTGCGTTATTAGAATTGCCAGCATTTGGACTCCATTGATAAGTAGGTGTCCCCGAAGCATTTACTTGTAAGTTTACACTTGTACCTTGACAAACTGTATTTTGTGTGTTTACAATGACTGGTTCATATTTTTGATATACAAAACCCGAAGTAGTAGCCATACATCCTTTGGAATCGGTGATGGTCAGATTATAATTTCCATTTTGCGTAATGGATACCGTTTGTGTATTTCCAGTAAAGGTATTTGGACCTGTCCAGCTATATTGGTAACTTGGTGTCCCTTGACTCGCTAAGGCAGATAAACTGGAATTATTAGTCAAACATACAGACCCATTGTAATCCAATGTAACCGTAGGATTTGAAATAACAGTGACATCTTCTGTAGCTAATGAAACACATCCAGTAACACTACTTGTAAAAGTAAAAGATACTGTACCTAAAGCTAATCCAGTGACAATGCCAGTGTTACTCACAGAAGCTACAGATGGATTATTAGAAACCCAAGTGCCACCGGAAGATGGACTTAAAGTCGTAGTACCACCGATACAAACATGTTTATTTCCTGCAACTGAAACCGTTGGTCGCGCTGCAACTACTACAGGACTTGATGTAGTAGATGAACAACTAGTTGCAGCACTTGTAAATGTAAAATAAGCAGTTCCGGCATTTAAAGCAGTTACAGTACCATCCACAGTTACCGATGCAACTGAAGGATTACTACTCGACCATGTACCACCAAAAGATGGTGACAAAGTTGTCATTTGATTGATACAAAGTGATGAAGCGCCTGTTATTTGAACAGTCGGTAAACCATTTACAGTAAGCTGAGCTGATGGTGAAGATACACATCCTGTCGCCGTATTGGTAAATGTAAATGTTGCATTCCCTGCTGCAATCCCTGTAACAAGTCCTGCATTATTAACTGTCGCAATAGATGGATGATTACTTACCCAAGTACCACCACTATTTGGTGATAAATTGGTCATTTGATTTAAACAAATCGAATTGGATCCAGTAAATGTTACAGTTGGAATAGCATGAACTATGATGGCTTTTGTCGCATCTTCTGAACACGCACCTGAATTGTGAACGTATGAAATAATGACAGAACCAGATGAAATTGTAGTAATTATTCCAGCGGCATTTATGGTGGCCACTGAAGTATTGCTGCTTGACCAAGATCCGCCTGATTTTGATGATGTAAGTTGGATATTGTTGCCCATACACACTTCAGAAGGCCCAGATATGACCACACCTTGTTTACTTTCTATAGTAATAGGTGCTGTTGGAGATGAAACACATCCAGTTGTTGAAGATGTAAAGACAAATGTGGTATTTCCTGAAGAGATACCTGTCACTACACCCATATTATTTACTGTAGCAATAGATGGATTGTTACTTACCCAAGTGCCACCAGATGATGGAAGCAATTGTGTGGTGGAAGATATACAAATGGTAGACGGTCCACTGATACTGACTATTGGTGTCGGATTGACCGTGACTTGAGTGCTTGGATTTGAAATACAACCTGTGCTTGTATTTGTAAAAATAAAGGTTGCGGTGCCTGCACTCCATCCAGTGACAACGCCTGCATTGGTAACCGTTGCAACTGATGGGTTGGTGCTAGACCAAGTACCACCTGTAGCAGGTGTAAGGTTTGTAGTGGTTCCGGGACAAATATTAGTCGCCCCGGAAACACTAACGATCGGTTTTGGATTAACATTGATGACCACTGATGGGACAGCAGTACATCCTAAATCATTGGTCACTGTCACTAGGTATGTACTAGAAGGCAGTGTGGGTATAACTGTAACAGCATTTACAATTGCATTTCCAGCATTTGCACTCCACTGATAACTTACTGCACTTGAACTATTTACTTGAAGATTTACACTTTCTCCTTCACAAACAGTGGTATTCAGACTTACTATAAATGGATCAAATTGTTGATAAATAAATCCTGAAGTTACTGCTGAACATCCATTAACGTCTGTTACGGTCAAATAATAATTACCATTATTCGTAATGGTGATGGTTTCTGTATTTCCTGTGAATCCTGATGGTCCCGTCCATTGATAAGTATATGCTGGTGTGCCACCA
This sequence comes from Saprospiraceae bacterium, assembly GCA_035299145.1. Lineage (GTDB taxonomy): Bacteria > Bacteroidota > Bacteroidia > Chitinophagales > Saprospiraceae > OLB9. The sequence goes on along the minus strand of DATGWZ010000001.1, from coordinate 468,618 downwards.
GAAACGTTAGCCGAAATTTGTTTATTGGTTTCTAAACAGACAGAACCTTTATAATCGATAGAAACATTAAGGTTACTACTAACATCTACACTTTTAGATGCCGTATCTGTACATCCATATGAATTTGTAACCGTAACGGTATACGTCGTCAAAGTCGTAGGACTCACATTGATTGTTGATGTGGTTGCTCCATTACTCCATAAATAAGTACCAACACCACTTGCAGTCAAAACAGTGCTACCTGCATGACAAATGATATTAGGACCACTTATGGCTGCTGCAGGTTTCCCACGTACGATGACCGTTGCTTCTGAAGACGAAGTACATCCGTTGGTATCTGTTACCGTCAAAGTAAAGATATAATTTTTGGTTTCTAACCCATCTGCTGATAATAAGATGTCATGATCTGCTCCTGCGCCTACCCCATTGTCCCAGTTAAATGTAAATGGTCCATTGCCATAAGCCTTACCTCTTAGGCCTGCTAACTCACCTTCGCAAATTTCAATAGTGCCAAAACAAGGCGCTCTACCACTTGGAAAATCAAGACAAGCTGTTGCTTCTGGACCTGTATTTATTTGTACTGCAATAGACGATGATGCTGTACATCCTAATGCATTGGTGACCGTCACCCTATATGTTGTGAAAAATAAAGGATTTACATCAATGATTTGCGTAGTGGCGCCATTACTCCATGCGTAGCTTGTACCACCATTGGCAGTGAGTGTAATGCCACCACATGGATGATCTACTTTATTGATCGTAATGGTTGGTATACTCTTTACATTTACACTGTACGAAGATGTGGCAGTACAGCCTTGTATATTTGTAACGGTTACCGTATATGTGGTTGTAGCTGCAGGCGTAACACTTATGGAAGCAGTCGTGGCAGCGTTGCTCCAAACGTAAGATGTTCCTCCACTTGCTGTCAAAGTAGTGCTTGCTCCTGCGCATATCTCATTCACGCCTGAAACTGTTGCTACAGGTACAGGGTTTATAGTGGCTGTTATTGCCTGACGTGTTGGATTTACACATCCATTCAATTCAGCTTCGATGTAATATGTTGTTGTTGTACTTAATGACGGTGTAGTGAAGTTATCACCTGTAAATAAAGCGGTACCACCTGTCGGAACACTATACCAAATAGAATTACCACTTCCGAACAATACAGAAAGTGTCACAGATCCAGTTCCACACCTTGATGCAGAACTGATGATTTTACTTCCTGGAATAGGTTTGATAGTGGCAACAACAGCTGTTCTAGATGATGAAATACATCCATTGTTTAATGCTTCTACATAATAGGTTGTGGTAGCGGTTATAGAAGGAGTCGTAAAACTTGTTCCTGTACCTATAGAAGTTCCACCACTAGCTATATCGTACCAATTTAAGGTACCTGCATCAGCAGTTGCTTGAAGCACTAAAGTTCCTGTACCACATCTGCTATCAGGTACTGTCGATGTGATGATAGGTAATGTTTTTACAGTTACATTTACATTTGATGTAGCTGTACAACCTTGTACATTGGTAACGGTAACAATATAATTTGTATTAGTAGTTGGGCTAACTGTAATGGCAGCCGTTGTTGCCGCATTACTCCAAAGATAAGAAGTACCTCCACTTGCTGTTAAAGTAGTACTTTCGCCATTGCAAATATTGTTTGTTCCAGAAATCAACGCAGTTGGCAATGAATTGACGGTCACTGTTCTACTTGATGTAGCCGTACAACCTTGTGCATTGGTAACCGTAACGATATAGGCCGTGGTAGCCGAAGGATTTACTGTAATGGCAGCAGTTGTTGCTGCATTACTCCAAAGATAAGAAGTACCTCCACTTGCTGTTAAGGTCGTGCTTGCCCCTGTACAAATAGTATTAGTTCCTGAAATCGCAGCTGTTGGCAATGCATTGACGGTAACTGATCTACTTGATGTAGCAGTACAACCTTGTGCATTGGTAACTGTAACTATATAGGTCGTGGTAACCGAAGGATTTACTGTTATGTTAGCTGTGGTAGCAGCATTACTCCAAAGATAAGATGTACCTCCACTTGCTGTTAATGTCGTACTTGCCCCCGTACAAATAGTATTAGTTCCTGAAATAGCTGCTGCTGGCAGTGCATTTACAGTGACTGTTCTACTAGCTGTAGCCGTACAACCTTGTGCATCAGTAGCAGTAACAATATAAGTAGTTGTCGAAGTAGGGTTTACAGTGATAGCTGCTGTAGTTGCTGCATTGCTCCATACGTAAGAACTACCACCACTTGCTGTTAATGTTGTGCTTGCGCCTGTACATATTGTATTATTTCCTGAGATCGTTGCTACTGGCAATGCATTTACAGTAACCGTTCTACTTGATGTCGCTGTACAACCTTGTGCATTGGTAACAGTGACTATATAAGTAGTCGTCGAAGTAGGGTTTACAGTGATAGCTGCTGTAGTTGCTGTATTGCTCCATACGTAAGAACTACCACCACTTGCTGTTAATGTTGTGCTTGCGCCTGTACATATTATATTATTTCCTGAAATCGTTGCTGCTGGCAATGCATTTACAGTAACCGTTCTACTTGATGTCGCTGTACAACCTTGTGCATTGGTAACAGTGACTATATAGGTTGTTGTTACAACAGGACTTACAGTAATGGCAGCTGTAGTTGCCGCTGTAGTCCAAATATAAGAAGTACCTCCACTCGCTGTTAATGTCGTGCTTGCGCCATTACAAATTGTGTTAGTTCCTGATATGGCTGCTGTTGGCAAAGCATTCACAGTGACCGTTCTGCTTGATGTCGCTGTACACCCTTGAGCATTGGTAACCGTAACAATATAAGTTGTAGTAGCAGTAGGGCTTACCGTGATGGCAGCTGTTGTAGCTGCATTGCTCCAAATATAAGAAGTACCTCCACTTGCTGTTAATGTAGTACTTACCCCTGTACAAATTGTATTAGTTCCAGTTATAGCTGCTGTAGGTGAAGCATTTACGGTAACAGTTCTATTAGCACTAGCTGTACAACCTGATGATTCTGTTACAGTAACTGTGTAAGTGGTTGTAGTAGATGGTGTGACAGTGATTGAGGCTGTCGTTGCGCCTGTACTCCATACATAGCTACCTCCACCAGTTGCCGTCAAAGTCGTAGATGAACCCTGACAAATAGTATTTGTACCAGTGACTGATGCAGAAACTACATTTGTACAACTGAATAAACCACAAAAATCTGCAAACATAAAATCATGTAATTGACCATTTCCAAGCGTTGCAGATCTTGCTATGATGGATCCTTCGATATCGTTTATACCGGTTTTTATAACATTTTGATTGGGCGCCATGATGCTACCAAAAATCAAAGAATTGCCACTGACAGTAACTGTGTTTACAGTGCTACCGTAAAAATTCCAAATAATGTAAGGTGCGTGTGTGCTTGCAACCAAACCCGTCACATTGCTATTATTCCAATTGAAATTTGCTGTTATTGGCACGTTAATGACCAATACTTTAGTAGCTGATGGTTGGCCATTTGTTTCAAAATTCCATTCACTGATATTATTGATAGAACTTGTGGTCAAATTTAAATAGTTATATCCTGTGACAAGATCCTTAATTCTAATAGGTTGTGAAGAAGAAACTATATTATTTGTAATAGCAACATTCGAAGAATTATAAAGCTGTACGTTGTTGGTACGTGCACCTAGAGAATTTGAATTTGCATTAAAATAGCTGAATAAGTTATCAAAATCATATCCAACAGTTTGAAAAACAGCCGGCAATGGTGTCTGATCTATTGTTGTTTCTATCCTTAAACTATGATCATAATTTGTACCAAAAGGAAAAACACGTGTACTACTGTTAGTGCCATTATCACTTGAAGCCAAATTGGCACTATTACCTATATGGATATATCTATTCGATAAAACGCCCAAATATCCACTTGAAAAATTCACTCCACCACGTATCATCAAACCAGTAGATACACTACCGTCTCCTGGAAATATATATGTACCTATATTATCCATGTTAACTTCTACTTTGGCACCAGCAGAATTGATATTTAGATTTCCTCCTGCTGCTAATGGCCCATGTACGTGGGTACTTCCATTAAAATTGACATCTCCTAAAGTTAGCACTTGGAAATTATCAAAACTGAAATCTTGTTTTGTTACCGTATTACTCGTAGCACCCCAATATCCGCAAGTAGAAATTTTTGACTTACGTCTGAAATAAGTAGTTTGATATATAAATCCCGGATCATATGTAAGACTTGTAGCGCCACTTATTTGAACCCAATTTATATTATTATTACTATATTCCCATTGATATTGAATGGTTCCAGCATTTCCAGATGCTGCACTTACATTAGAGATAATACCAGGATTGTAATTGGTACATGAGATTTCATTTCCTGAAATAATACCACCATTGGTTGTGTTAGCACAATTACAAAACGGGTCTAGAGAATCTATCAATCCATTGTTATTATCATCAATACCATTATCACATATTTCTTGGCAACCCACTGAAGTGATGCTTACAGTAGATGTTGCAGTACTGACACATCCTGACATTTTAATAAGAGAGATATCATCTATGTACAAAATAGATGGTGTATTACTTGTAAAAGCAAGTTGTAGCCAAGCAGCATTGGGTGGCACCACCATGGTGACTGAATATTGTGTATATGTAGACGTAGATATCCTTGTGCTCTTATATTGTGTAACATCCGCCCATGCCGAAGTCATAAATTTATAATCGAAAGATGAATATACATTGGTATTTAAAGCCTTGCCCCAAAAAGTAAAAGTAATTAATTCACCAGGAGTAACTGCAATGTCTTGCCCAAATCCACCCCATGAATTTATGGTATTTACCTTTGCGGCTTTTGTTCCAGTTCTTACTTCTCCTGCCACAGTTGTTATTCCCGATTGACCCCAATCTGTCCAGTTTTGAAAATTCGTAGCAGATTCAAAACCAGGATTTAATACTAGATTGCCTGATGAAGCTGGCGTACAAGTTACTGTATAATTTGTGGTAGCCGTAGGATTTACGGTAATGGATGTAGTAGTTTCTCCTGTACTCCACACCACATTCCCTGTACATCCCGATACAGTCAACGTTGTATTTGTACCTGGGCAAATCGTTGGATTATTTACCGAAATACCACTTGCACCTGTATAACTTATCACTGTTTCATCAAATGTCCAACAACTTCCATTAGATACCAACCACTTAATTCTTGCTGTACTTCCACTCGTAATTGTAACGGTAGAAGTCGGTGAGTTTGCATTGGAAAAAGAAACATTTCCAGAAACAACTGACCATGTGCCTGTGTACCCAACAGGTGGTGTATTAGCATTTAAATTGAAAAAGTTTGTACATTGTCTTTGATCTGGACCCGCATCTGCGTACGATCCCGTTGAAATTTCCGTAACACAAACATCATCAAGGACTATACCATGTGTATTATCGTAACTTGTAAAATAAAAGTCTGACCAATCATATCCATTTTCTGGTATTGTAACTATAAACACATATCTCTGCCAGTTCAGATTATTCCATGATGTACTCGCGGGTGCCATCAATTCTACATGTGAGTAATAAGGTACTGGTGTACCCGAATCACTTCCTGCGCCAAATTCAAGAGCAAATGGTGCATTTCCCTGTGTGGTGGTATTGCTATAAGCAGCCGCCCAAACACTAAACTGGTACGTTTTACCACATGAAAGGTTTCCAATATTTTGAAGCGTAGATAAGCAAAATCCTGCTCCTTTTAGATAGATCATATGAGTTCCACTACGGGGATTGCCTGATGCACCTGTCTTCTTTAGATAAAATGCACCAGTGAAATTTGTAGTACTAGTTGGATTCGTACCATACCTACTAGCCCACCCTTCTGGATTTGTAACACCTTCTATTAATAATGCAGGTGTACCCTGATACGATAAGTTAAAATTGGTAGCATTCCCTTCAGCCTCCAAATCACCATTTACATTAATAGGATCGATACATGGAGTACTACAAGTATTGTTATTTGTCAATACAATATTATCAAAAGCACTACATCCACCTTTACTGACTGTCCATCTACCTGTACCTGTACTACCAGCTGTCAAAACTGCTGTTATTGAATTGCTATATATATCGCCATTGACATAAATATTTCCTGATATAGTACTCCATACGCCTGTTTCTCCAGGGTTTAACGCATTGGCTTGGAGTATGAATGCGCCATTATTACATTGGGTAACATCTGGTCCTGCATTTGCAACAACACCACAGTCGGGGTCTGCACAATCTGTAAGTCCATCACCGTCATCATCTATACCATTATTACATATTTCTGGGCAAGTACCACAAATAGCTATACTAAGTTCATCCAATTTTATAGCAGTTCCTGCACAATAACCAACTACCCTTATTTTTGTCGTTCCAGCAGGCGTAAATCCTAAAATCGGAGTGATGGGATCCCAAGTGCAATCATAATTTTTAGTAACATTAAAATCAACACTTTTTGAAATAAAAGTATTGCCATTATAATATTCTAAATAAACCTTTGCATTGTTTGAAGAACCATGTTTTGCTGCGTACCCAGTAAATAAAAACTGTTGATTTGCACCTATTGCAAAATCTTGATATACGGTAAAAGGACCAGCAGCATCAGCATTGTTGAGTATCAATAAATTACCGTATGTCCCACAACCACCTAGTTCTAAAACACCAGTAGGTGAAGTCCAGCCACTCACATTTGTATCAAAGCTACCATTCACTAACTTATTTTGACTTGGACATTGTCCTCCACAACTTAACACCGGTGGCGGGCAGGCTTCTTTGAATTCTACTTGATCAATCCAAACAGTACCATTGACAGCAGCTAGATTAAATAGAAAATTTATATTATTACTTATTGATGTACTAGCTGTAAATTCAAATGAATAATTTTGATTTGTCGTTGTAAGGGAAAAGGTTTGATAAAAATAAGTTGTGTATGGAGAAATACCCAAACCTAAAGAAACTGAAGCATTTCTTGCAGCTGAAGCTTTGGCTTTAAAACTAATTCTATAAGTTTTCCCAGCCACTAATGATTCTCCACCTTGAGATAGTTGCACATGCCATTCAGTACCATTTGTTGCCGTTGTAATGACACGCATGGAATTAGATCCTGATAGTTGATTTGTAGCATCGACTGACCTCGTTGCTACAGCACCTCCTTGAACAAACAAATCCCAGTTAGCTGTACCATTATCAAATTCTCCATTGATTAAATCATTACAATTTGGATCAAGGCAATCATATAAACCATCACCATCATCATCCAAACCATTTGAACAAACTTCAACCGTACACGTAGCAGCCGAAATAAGGGCATTATCAAGTACCAATTTACCCATCGTGGTAAGATGCTTATTTGGCGCAAAATATGAAGAAACAGGGGCAGGTAGAGCACCCAAGTTTTCAGTATTTCCATATAAACCATTCATGTGATAACCTAAGAAAACCCTGGTACCATGTGTGGAAGATATTTGTGTATTTGTATGTGGCGCATATCTGAAACTTATACCTCCCAAATTAGCTGTTTTCGAACCCGCATCTTTCCAAACACTTGGTATAGCCGTAGCATAATAATCTCCCACCGTCATAAGCTTTCCTTGATAACTAGTTGGATTGTCATAGTTTAGCAATGTTTCTACAGCGTTTATATATGCATTATTTGACCAGTTTAGATAGTTGTTTGGAGAATAACCAAGACTTGGCATAATGGCATAATTCATATTCAAAATACTCCCTTTCCATCCTTTTAATGCATTAATCAAATCAGTAGCCATATGACCTTCAGTAGTAGGTGAAATTACAATCATACTATAATTATCCAAATTGATAGACAACTGTGTATTTTGATTCATTATATCATACAAACCATACCCTGTTCCGTCGGGCTTTGTTAAAGCAGCGGATGTTGTTCCCCCATTTTGAGACATCACATAACCCATAAAACCTTTATCCCATGGTTCCCCATCATATGGTTTATCAAGACCACATAAGTATAGAATATTACAATTGATTTGATCGGAAGAGCAAGAAGCGGGTTTAGTAAATGCTGCACTAGTTGCAACAGTACAGCCTGTTCCCAAATCCCAACTTGCCGTTATTGTATTTCCAGTGCTACCATTAGCCACTACGTTAAATACGATTGTTTGGGGCGAAGTAGCTCCTCCTGCTACATCGATCCATTCTATTTTATTATCATGTGCAATTTTTAATTTTCCTCCCAAAGGTGCACTTGTCCAAGATACTATAGTCGAGACTGTAGCTATATCTTGCAGTGGTTGGTTGATACATCCACTTACTACTGGCGTGGAAAGCGTAACAGAAGTACTACAATCATTATCTGCACAATCTGTCAACCCATCGACATCATCATCTACGCCATTGCCACATATTTCTGCACACCTGATTGGCCTAAGATTAGTATCAGGTATGACATCCCATGTGGTCATGGTAGGTGTCTCCCATGATACTAAAAAGTGATCACCACCACCACCTTCTTTATGTAAAACTTCAATATAATAATTTTGACCTGCGATAAGATATATCTCCACAGAGGTTTGTGTGGGAAATTTTGTATATTCATTAAAACCCGTCCATCCTGAAACGGATGCTATTAGAGCCTTATTTGCAGGGTTTGCATCTGTACTTAAATATAATTCACCTTGATCATCAGATGTAAGGTTAAATAAATAATATCCAGATAATGAAGGCGTTAAATATCCCCTAGCTCTACTTCCATAATTTTCTGCAATATTGCTTCCACCTGTAAAACTTGTAATTTCTAAAGATTGTGAAGGATTATTGGGATAATTTGCATTTGATGTCAAGTCTGTTACATTTGAACCATTGACATTCAGCCATCTTTCTAATAATATACTTCCTGTCCCACAATATGAAACACAATCATGATCTGCACTATCTATTAGACCGTCACCATCATCATCGATGCCATTATTACAGATCTCTGTCGCTGCATATGTTATAATAACTCTACCACTACCACCATTACCACCAACTGTATTTGTGGAAGTTCTATATGATCCACCACCACCACCACCGGGAGCGGTACCAGCTAAGCCCGGACCATCTGTACCTGTACGACCATTTCCACCATTGCCACCTTTTGTAAGGGCAACACCTCCTGTTGAGCCTGTACCTGCATTTCCATTTCCATAAGAACTTGCCGATGAACCTCCACCACCAGCGTTAGGTGACACGCCATTAGCACCATTACCTCCACTGAATTTTATGCTACCAATACCAGACGCAGCACTTCCTCCAGCAGCACCAGCCACTGTATTGTTTGCAACACTAAGTCCACCTTTTGCCAATACAAATGCATTTCCTACAGTATTGATAGAAACCCAAGAATCACCACCAGCTGCTGTCGAAGTAGCACCTGCACCTACGGTCACGGTATAAGTTTGACCCGGAGTCACGGACAATGTATGTCTAGAAAAGGCACCACCGCCACCACCACCATAGGCATTACTACCTGATGTACGAGATCCACCACGGCCACCGCCACCCCAAGTATCTACGGTAATAGTGGTAACACCGGCAGGAACTGTAAATGTGTAAGTACCAGCTGTAGAATAGGTCTGTGTCGTCGCTACAGGTGGATTATCTAAAAGTGAATTATCTCTAAGAATTGTTTTTTCTGCCCCAGACGCAACAAAGGTCTGAGATAGCGCGAAAAGGGCTATCGCATAAAGTTTTAGACTAATTTTTAAAGTTCTGCTCCTTAAGGTATCCAAATGGGGATAACATAAGAATTTATCAAATATACAAGACGTATATCCGTTTCTCAACAAATTCATTTCAAAAAATTAAAGGTGGTGCAATGTTAAAATTTTGCCAGTTCAAGTAGCCTTATGGTAATATCAACAACGGGGCCATATGAGGTGCATCATATTCCTGAACTGGCAAATAATCTTAGACTAAATATTTTGAATTGAATCGTTTTCTGTAATGTATACTGTGGGGAAGTATGCCTATATTTGGCATAAACGGTTGTTTAACAAACGGTTTCATAACTTTAGGATGCTTAATAATAAAAAAAAATTCCTTTCTCAAGGGAATATTATACTCTCGACGTTAAGACACAATGAAAAATGAAAGCCCCTATTTAATTTTGATAATTTTTTTGCCATTAATTCTCAAAATCAACATAACCAAAAAATTTTACATACGAAGATTATTTGCAAATATCTAAGAAGATACAAACAAATAAAATATTTTATGCCAAACTTTAGGATTTTAATTGGGTGCATTCAATTAAAACAACACATTAATATATTATATTAAAACATAATATGTTGCAAACATACGATGTATTTTTTTTCTTACAAAATAAAAAGTGTAGAATTGTTATAACTAAAACTATAGTTAGAAACCATGATATCCAAAAATCTATGATTCAATTAATAAAGAAACACCAATTTTTACAAAAAAAATGAAGTCCATTCATTGGGTTTTAATTTGAGATGAGAGTAACCAACAAACGGACTTCAAAATACTAAGCAACCAAAATTCTTATGATTAAACCATAAGCTCATTTATTATTAAATACTATCCTAAATTTCTTTTTTTTAACATATTACAACCCTGAAGGCACTTGTTCAATTACAAAATTAAAATTGGACAACAAACCTATATTCAATGGATGGAGTAGCAACTGACTAAACAAATAATTTTTGTCATCATTCGGATTATCATACTTTGATTTGGCATTCAGATCAAAATCACCTTGGAAATATCCATAGGTAAAGTTATAATTAGATGTGTTCATGACGTTGGTAGGATACGCAAAGACATCAAAAAACAATACATTCTGATCATCTCCAGGATTGACAAATTTTATCTTTCCATTTGCATCAAAATCTCCTGCCCACATAGCCCTATATCCATATACTACATCATCCTTTAATGCCAATCCAGTATAATCATATCCATTATTGAGCGTTGTACCATAGTCAAAAACGGGTTGACTATTCTTTGTAAAGTCGACTAAAGTTCTTGTCGACACTTTTTGTGACATCACTCCCAAATGATTCCTGTGACGAATAACCACATAACAACTATCCACCAAAACGCCAGAAAATGCTAAAGGACTTACGCCATTGATATCGACAATATCGCCATCTCTCTGCAACAATCCTGATCTAGTAGCTATCACTGTTCTGAAATTAGACTTTGATCTCAATTCTACAAATACCCAATCTACAATAGCATTTTGTCCTGTGATACTGAAAACGGCTGCTGAATCAATAATTTCCTGATATCTAGGTAATAATCCTGGACCAACATGGGTAAATTTGGAAGTAACATCTATATTTGTTGTTGCATATGTATATGGGTCTTTTACAGGTATATAATTAACACCATTAAAAGGACTATTGCGAAGATTATCTCTCATTAATGGTCTATTATCAGATGCTTTTTGTCCACCGTTTTCTATTAGCGCACCTTCTAAATACACCCTTAACTGCATAGTCATATCTCTCAATACCAAGATATGAGCAGTCGCACTTACACATAAGGCTGTAGTGTTTTGATCGCATACCGTGTACACAATATCGACAGGTCCAGTAAATCCTTGATTAGGCGTAAAGGTCAATTGTCCATTACTACTCAGATAATAGGAACCTGATGAAATAGCCATAGGATTACCCATACTACCCTGCGATATAATGGTTTGACCATCATTTTCTGGATCACTATCATTTATCAGTACATTGCCATTCAGGGTATATCCTTGGTAAACACTGAAAAAATCATCCGCAGCTACGGTACTGTTTATTGCCGAAACTGCATTAACGGTGATGATCTGCTTAGATTCCATACAATTACTTGGATCTACATCAGAACAAATCCTGTATATTAAGGTATCCATACCTACATGACCTTGATTGGGTGTATATATGATATTGCCTGATGCATTTATACTTGCCAATCCATTATTTGGCGTTTTAGTAATCGTTATGTTTTCAGGATACAACTGACATTCCACACCATTGATACATTTATCATTAGCCATCGTATGAATGGTCAAAACTTGTCCAGCAAATGTCGTTGCAATATCCAAATTAGGTACAATACTTTTTTTACCTGTCAATGGATCTATCACGGTGATAATGAGTTGTGACGTAGGACAACCAAACACGTATGTCGGAAGACAAACAGACACATTGTATGTGTAAACGCCTACTTTATCTCCTGTGAATGTGTAAGTACCATCCGCATTAACAACTAAGTTTGATATACTTCCTGAAGGTTTTGAGACCAAAATCATAGATTGACCATAAGTCGTTCCCGCAGGTATTTCATCATTTGTTTTTACATTACCTGATAGTTGAACACCTACAGTGGTGACATTAAAATCTGGATCGATACAACTTTTGATAGTCAATACATCATCTGGTAAGGTACTGATACATCCCGTAATATTATCCATAAAATAGAATGAAACTTTGCCAGGTGCGATACCTGTGACCATACCAGAGTTATTAACCTTGGCAATTGTTGGATTAGTACTCATCCAAATGCCACCTGTAGAAGGTGATAACTGAGTAGTGTAACCTAGACAAACATTGGTAGGTCCCGTGATGGAAACTTCGATTGGCCCTAACACGTGGATCGGAGCTGAATATTCTGATAAGCAACCAGAAAATGATTCTTGAAAGGCAAATCTCGCTTCACCCACAGCCAGACCTGTAACTACGCCATCATTCGTAATAGTTGCCACAGAAGGTTGATTACTTATCCAAGTACCACCTGTAGATGGGAAAAGTGAAGTCGTAGCACCTATACAGATATCCGCAGAACCAGTCAAAGCTATGGATGGTTTCCCGACAATGATAACTGGGTTAGATTGATTAGATGTACATCCTGAACTTGCACTAGTGAAGGTAAATCTAGTAATACCTTGTTGAAGTCCCGTCACCACACCTGATGCAGTTACTGAGGCAATACTAGGATTTAAACTCGTCCAAGTACCACCAGAAGTAGGGCTCAAAGTATTGGTCGCGCCTACACACAAAGTATTAAAATCAGAAGTAATCGCTGGCTTCGTATTGACAGTCACTGTTACAATTCCATCAGAGGTGCAGCCTGTGGAATTCTGTGTGAATGAAAACGTCGCGTTGCCACTGTTTAGGCCAGTGACCACCCCTGAATTATTAATTGAAGCAATAGTCGGTTGATTGCTTATCCATACACCTCCAGTCGTAGGACTAAGGTTAGTTGTACTTCCTATACATATTTGTGACGGACCATTTAAAGATATCGTCGGCTTAGCATGTATCGTAAACAACTGTGATGGATTAGAAAGACAACCTGTACTGCCATCTTGTAGTGTAAAAAATGTCGTTCCAGCTGTAATTGCAGTCACAACACCTTGGTTATTTATAGAAGCTACTGATGGATTACTACTAGTCCATGTACCAGCATTAGAAGCTGATAAATTTAGTGTACTTCCTATACAGATGCCATTGTTTGTCAACTCATTAATGATAGGTCTACCATGTATAATAATAGGAACAGATGGATCAGACGCACAACCACCATCGGTTGTAAATACAAAAGTAACACTACCCTGCCCTATGGCAGTTACTACACCAGAATTCGTGATGGAGGCAACATTAGGATTGCTACTCGTCCAACTTCCACCCGTGGAAGGTGAAAAAGAAGTAGTACCATTAATACATAACTCAGCTGCACCAAGTAAGGCAATATTTGGTTTTTGACCAATGGTTATTGGAGCGGAAGGATTAGAAACACATCCCGATGAAGTCTCTGTAAAAATAAAAGTAGCTGTACCAGAACTAATCCCTGTAACGATACCATTATTACTGATCGTCGCTACACTAGGATTTGTACTAGCCCATGTTCCACCTGTAGATGGAGAAAGCGAAGTGCTGCCTCCTATACAAATAGAATTTAGGCCATTTATGGTTACAACTGGTTTTGCATATACGGCAATAGGTGCAGTATTAGCCGATATGCAACCAGTTGAAATATTCGTAAATTTGAATGTCGCTTGTCCAGCTGCCAACGCTGTAACTACGCCAGCATTTGTGATCGTAGCAATGGTAGGATTATTGCTTACCCATGTACCTCCGACAGTTGGAGAAAAAGATGTAGTAGAACCGATACAAAGTTGACCAGCACCCGTAAGTGTAGTAACTGGACGTCCTGCAACCGTAATAGGCGCAGTCGGATCAGAAGTACACATGGTAGTAAAATCTATAAAACTAAATGTCACCATGCCTGCTGCCAATGCTGTTACTTGTCCAGAAGAACTAACAATAGCAATAGCATTATTACTGCTAATCCACATACCACCTGACGTAGGCGATAGCTGTGTTGTTCCCCCTTCACATATCAATGATGCGCCAGTTATGGAAACAACAGGTTTTGAACTGACTACAATATCATCAGTAGGCAATGAAGTACAATTGGTAGTACTATTGGTAAAAATAAATGATACCGTACCTGGAGATACTGCGGTAACCAAACCTGCATTATTCACCGTAGCGATGGATGGATGACTACTCGTCCAGACACCACCAGAAGATGGACTTAATTGTGTGGTAAATCCTGTGCATAAAATATCATCACCAAGTATAGACACATTAGGACCGACTCCCACCGTAACAGGTGCAGAAGGATTGGAAGTACATCCTGATCCAGATTCTATATAAGTAAATGTAGCTGTTCCTTGAGACACAGCGGTTACTAAACCACTATTGTTGATAGTAGCCACAGCAGGATTATTACTAATCCAAGTACCACCCAAACTAGGTGACAATGTAGTCGTAGACCCTACACATATCACAGAAGATCCAGTAATCGTAGTAGTTGGTTTAGAATCTACAGTAATAGGCAAAGTCGAATTAGAAACACATCCTGTCACGCTATTCGTAAAAGTAAATGTTGCCGACCCCATAGATAAACCTGTCACAATTCCTGCATTATTTACACTAGCTACGGTAGGATTATTACTAGACCATGTCCCTCCTGATGTAGGTGATAGTTGCGTAGTGGATCCAATACAAATCGAATTAGAACCTGTTATAGCCACACTTGGTCTTGGATAAACATCAATGACAGCATCCAACACTGTAGAGCAACCAAGGTTATTGGTAACGGTCACATAATAGGTAGATGAAGGTAATGATGGTGTCACAGTCACCTGTTGACTTGTTGCATTTGCAGCATTTGCACTCCATAAGTAAGTAGGACTTCCTGAAGCATTCACTGAAAGGGTAATATTGTTACCTTCGCAAATTTGCGTCTGAAGATTCACGATAAATGGTTCATATCTTTGATACACAAATCCTGATGCACTAGCAGAACATCCATTATCGTCCAATACAGTTATATAATAATTACCATTTTGGGTAATATCTATAGTTGCTGTACTACCTGTAAAGCTATTTGGTCCAGTCCATGCATATGAAAAAGGAGCATTTCCTTGGATAACCAATGCAGTAAGTTGCGAATCATCCTTAAGACAAGCAGAACCGTTATAATCAATACTTACTTGTGGTTTAGAAACAACTGCAACAGATGCAGATGGATCAGATATACAACCTGCTGTATTGGTAAAAATAAATGTCACGTTCCCTTCTGAAACTGGAGTCACTTGACCACTATTATTTATAGTTGCTACACTTGGGTTTGTACTTTGCCATGTGCCACCACTATTGGGAGACATAGACATAGTACTACCTATACAAAGTATAGCATCACCTGGTATCACTGCCACGGGTTTAGCATGAATGGTTACAATGGATGAAGGTGCAGATGAACAACCTGAAAGGCTATTCGTAAATGTAAACTGAACACTTCCTGCTGATAATGCAGTAACTTGACCAGCATTATTAATACTCGCTATCGTTGGATGGCTACTTACCCATGTACCACCAGTATTTGGCAGAATTGATATTGATTGCCCTACACAAAGAGAAGAATTTCCATTAAGATTTACTTGGGGTATATCTGATACATTAATAGTTATCAGATTACCATTATCCGAACAAATAATCCCTGTAGTAGTGGTATATACTCTTCTGAACCTATGGTTACCGACTGAAAGACTTGATGTCAAATAGTCTTTTGTATTGTTAATTCCTGATGCAGGAGCAAAAACGCCATTATTAAAACTATACTCCCAAAGATATGTCCCATTCGATGGTGTTGGTGAAGTACCCGTCAGCTGAATACTTCCTGAAGTTCCACAATTGGTAGATGACATCGTGTTTTGGATTGTATTATCATTTATAGGACACCCACAACTACCACCGACATTAATAGATACAATATCAGAACATCCTTGTGCATTTGTCCATACTAAATTATAAATACCTTCCTGGGTAAAACCTGAAACAATTGTATTAGGGCTATTGACATTTTGAATAGTCACTGTGCCAGCACTTCCACTTCCTAAAGTCCATGTTCCTGTACCCGTGGCTTGCATAGTCGCTTGACCTGTAATATAACAGTTTACATTATTGATATCATTACCAGCATTTGGCAAAGCATTGATCGTAATAGGCAAACTTGCATTAGAAGCACAACCTGCCGTATTTGTAAAAATAAAAGTAGCTGTACCTGCACTTACACCTGTTACTAAACCCGTATTTGTTACGGTTGCTATGGCATTATTGCTACTTACCCATGTACCTCCCGATGAAGGAGATAATGTAGTGGTTTGACCAATACAAATGGCGTTTGACCCCGTAATATTAGTAATAGGTCTAGCTTTTACAATGATATTTGCATTTAAAACAGACGTACACCCTACATTATTTGTCACCGTCACAAAATATTGGGAAGATGGTACCGCAGGAGTTACTGTAACTTGACTAGTTGTAGCATTTCCTGCATTTGCACTCCATAAATAAGTAGGACTATCTGTAGCATTTACGGTTAGTGTTACGGTATTACCTTCACAAACTTCCGTGACTAGATTAGCAATAAATGGTTCATACTTTTGGTAAACAAAACCTGATGTACTTGCTGAGCATCCATTGTTATCTACTAATGTGACATAATAATTGCCATTAGCTGTTATCGAAATAGTTTGTGTACTTCCTGAAAAACTATTTGGTCCTGTCCAGGTATAGTTATACGGACCACTGTCATTGCTAGCCACGGCTGTTAATTGTGAGTTATTTGTCAAACACACAGATCCGTTATAATTAATACTTACGGTGGGTTGGTTAACAACAGTCAATGCTGATGAAGTATTCGAACTACAACCCGTAATAGCATTTGTAAAAATAAAAGATGTAGTACCTACCGATAATGCAGTAACTAATCCACTATTATTGATAGATGCCACCGTTGGATTGGTACTTTGCCAACTTCCACCTGCATTAGGAGTCATAGCCAATGTACTACCAACACAAAGCGTAGAAGTACTCGGGTTACTAATAATTGTCCTAGCATTTATGGTAATAGCTGCTGTAGCAATAGATGCACAACCTGCTGTATTTGTAAAAGTAAATGTTGCCGTACCTGCACTTACGCCTGTTACCACACCTGCATTTGTTACGGTGGCAACAGCTGTATTGCTACTCACCCACGTACCACCTGTTGTCGGAGATAAGGTAGTCGTAGCACCTACACAAATAGAGGTAGGACCTGTAATGCTAACGGTAGGTCTTGCATTTATAGTAATAGCAGCTGTAGCAATAGATGCACAGCCCGCTGTATTTGTAAAAGTAAATGTTGCCGTACCTGCGCTTACGCCTGTTACTACGCCTGCATTTGTTACGGTGGCAACGGCTGTATTGCTACTCGCCCACGTACCACCTGTTGTCGGAGATAAGGTAGTTGTAGCCCCAACACAAATAGAAGTAGGACCTGTAATGCTGACGGTAGGTCTTGCATTTATAGTGATAGCTACAGTAGCAATAGATGTACAACCTGCTGTATTTGTAAAAGTAAATGTTGCCGTACCTGCGCTTACACCTGTTACCACACCTGCATTTGTTACGGTAGCAACGGCAGTATTACTACTGACCCATGTACCGCCTGTAGTAGGTGATAAGGTAGTAGTTGCGCCTACACAAATGGTTGTAGGTCCTGTAATACTAACCGTTGGTCTTGCATTTATAGTAATAGCTGCTGTAGCAATGGATGCACAACCTGCTATATTTGTGAAGGTAAATGTTGCCGTTCCTGCACTTACACCTGTAATTACACCTGCATTTGTTACGGTAGCAACAGCTGTATTGCTACTGACCCATGTACCACCAGTTGTGGGTGATAATGTTGTTGTCGCACCTACACAAATGGATGTAGGACCAGTGATACTTACTGTTGGACGAGCATTTATGGTTATAGCAGCTGTACCATTTGAAGCACAACCTGCTGTATTTGTAAAGATAAAAGTAGCTGTTCCTGCACTGACACCTGTTACCACACCAGCATTTGTTACTGTGGCAACAGCATTATTGCTACTAGACCAAGTACCTCCAGTCGTAGGTGATAAAGTGGTCGTACTACCTACGCAAATGGTTGTAGGACCAGTAATGCTCACCGTTGGTTTAGCGCTAACTGAAATCGGAGATGTGGCATTTGACACACATCCAGAACTAGTATTTGTAAAGGTAAATGTTGCTGTCCCTGCACTTACACCTGTTACTACTCCTGCATTTGTAACTGTGGCAATAGCAGTATTGCTACTTGACCAAGTACCACCTGTGGTAGGTGACAATGTAGTAGTCGCCCCTATACAAATGCCTGCTGCACCAGTTATGCTTACCGTAGGTTTTGCTAAAATAGTCACAGGCAATGTAGGACTAGATGTACATCCAGAAGATGTTTCAAAAAACGTAAATGTAGCAGTACCAGCTGAAACGCCAGTTACCACACCAGCATTCGTAACCGTAGCTACAGCAGTATTACTACTTGTCCAAGTACCGCCAGTTGTTGGTGAAAGTGTTGTTGTATTTCCCACACAAATGCTAGAAGCGCCTGTAATATTTACTTTTGGTTGAACCACTATTATTTTTACATTCGACAGATTTTGTCCACATTCTGGTCTACCATCGCATTCAAAGATTGCTCTATAGTAAACATCTTGAAAAATAGGTCCAGAAGTATATGTATCTGAATTTGCTCCAGGTATATTAACCCAAGTTTCTTGATCTGTTGATGATTGCCATTGCAAAATACAATTGCCTACACTTCCTGTTTTGTCCGATGTCAATACGATCGATTGTCCAGGACAAATATTACCAGTACCATCCACACTTACCGATGGACATGCAACAGCTGTGTTGAATTGATAACATTTAAAATATAATGAATTTAATCTCTCTTCACCACCTGATCCTTCATAATACACACCGCTATAGTCACCACCATACGTAACAGTAATGGAATTTTCATCCGTAAAAATGAATGATATCATACCCGTTAAATCCGTCTCATCCACACCTGGAAATGCAGGTAGAGCTCCTTTAGCTTTTAATGATCCTGTAAGTGACAGCGTAGTTGGTGATTGTAACTGATAGGCATCAAAAGAACTAGTCTCAACGAACTCTCTTATCGTAACACCATCCCCGTCTACGTCTAATGCAGTCATATTTATTTGGGGTACATTTTTTGGAGTAGTTGTCCCCGCTTCATAAAAGTTGAATTTAAAAGTTATGTTTTTTTCACCCGCTGGATCGTTACTTCCAGGCGAATTATACCAGTTATAATCTATGATTGGCTGAAAAGCATCGTCATAACCACCATTTGTGGCAGCAGGCTCATCTAAGCTCATTAGCACAATATCCGCATGAGATCTAGCCATAATAGTCACTTCAGCATCCGTAGATGGCAAGACATTTGTAAACTTATATTTTGCCCCTACTTGGCCAGCGGTACCAGAAATTAGTGTTGGACTCCTAAATGAAAAAGTGGGTGTCTCACAAGAAACAAACGCATCGCACACTGGTCTAAACTGAACATTGTCAATCCATACAGTACCAGTCACCGAACTTAAATTAAATATTATAGTAGCTAAATCTGTAACAGTTGTATTTGCAGTAAACTCATAACTAAAAGATTTTTTGGTTGTAGTCACAGCACTTGACTGGTAAAAATAGTTGGTCCACGGTGATTGTCCTAACTGAAGAGCTACCGAAATATTCCTATTGGAAGAAGCAATTGCATCAAAAGAAATAATATAATTTTGATTTTGGACAATAGATTTTCCAGATTGCATCAATTGAGCATGCCATTCTGTACCTGATGTTGCAGTAATAATAGCCTTGGCAGAGTTTACACCAGAAAGTTTACTGGTGTTATCAATACTCAAAGTTCCCGTAGCACCTAGTTGTGTACTAAAATTCCAATTATTAGTGCTATTGTCAAATTCACCATTCGTAATATATCCACAATCTGGGTCAAGACAATCGATGAGCCCATCACCATCATCATCAAATCCATTACCGCAGATTTCTCCACAATTGACAGGACGTAGATTACTACCCGGAATAATAGTCCAAGAGCTATTAACAGGTGTTTTCCAATATACTTGAAAATGATCTCCACCGGATCCTTCTTTGTGCAATAACTCTACATAGTAATTTTGACCTGCTATCAGGTATATTTCCGCAGTTGTTTGTGTTGTATATTTTGTATATTCTGTAACTCCAGTCCAACCAGCAACACTTGCTACTAGCACTTTATTATTTGGTGAAGCATCTGTACTTAGATATAATTCACCTGCATCATCTGATGTCAAATTAAAAGTATAATACCCAGTTATGGTAGGAGATATAGCTCCTCGCACCCTTGAACCATAATTATCAGCCGCATCTATAAGTCCTTGAAAACTAGTTACTTGGCTGGTTTCAGTAGGACTATTCGGAAAGGTCGAAAGGACGGTAAGATCAGAGATCAACACACCGGGAACATTCAACCATTTTTGAACAGTTATAGCTCCTGTAGCACAATAATATCCACAATCAGAATCTTGACTGTCTATATATCCATCACCATCGTCATCTATATTATTATTACAAATCTCACCAGCAAACATATTGATCACTACCCTTCCATGACCGCCAGTACCGCCTAGAGTATTGGTCGATGTACGGTATGAACCACCACCTCCACCACCTGGTTGAGTTCCTGCTATTCCATTACCATTCGTAGCAGTACGTCCTGCACCACCATTTCCACCACCTGTTGGTGCTATCGCACCAGCACTTGTAGTAGCACTTACTCCAAAGGCATATAGTCCAGCAGCAGATCCACCACCACCAGCTGCTGTTGTACTTATCCTGTCTGAACCTCTACCACCATCATATTTAATCAAACCTATCCCAGCAGATGCAGCACCACCCAAAGCCCCAGAGATATTATTATCAGGAACACTAGCTCCTCCTTTTGCTAATACAAATGAATTCCCTACAGTATTGACAGACATCCAAGAGTCTTGACCAGCTGCCGATGTACTACTACCCTGCCCGACAAAAACAGTGTAAGTCTGACCTCCAGTAACCTGAATAGTCTGTTGTGAATAGGCACCACCACCGCCACCACCATAAGCATTACTGCCAGATGTCCGTGATCCACCACGACCACCTGCACCCCATACATCTACAGTAATCTGAGTGACACCTGCTGGCACAGTAAAAGTGTACGTGCCTGGCGAGTTGTACGTAACAGGGGCTGGATTTAAAACGATATTGGTCGGAGTATTTACACTTCCAATCATCATCATTTGGCCTGTAAACCAAATAAATAGCGTTAAATAAATTCTTTGAAAATCGTAATATTTGAAGTTATGCTTCTTTGACAAAAAGCGAAATATTACATGGGAATATTCGGTGAGCTTAGAAGCATAATTAATGCTTCGAATATAGAAAGGATTCATTCTCAAATTTTTGGGTGCTAAAATTTATTTGCCCAGCCAAGGCGGATTGACAGCAGGTAATGTTGGATTTTTAGAGTCGGAAACTAAAAAACCTACCTAAGTGTCAATTTATAAAGGTAAAGCTATGTCTGGTAAAAATTAAATAAATGATAACTGTAGTCTATAAAGTGGTTACATACCACGTTGGAATGGTGTGATGAATACATTTGTCTAAAATTTTGGTGCTATTAAATAAGTGATACAGAACAAATTAATGCTTCTATATCGAAACTAAGACACCATTATATAAAACCACCCCTATTTATTTTAAAAATTATTTTCAAAACGATAAAGAATGATTAATAATTTTCTGTCCTAAATGCAACAATTATACTTTTGTTACCATTTAGTTTCAAATATTAGTAAATTGAGTAAAGATTTTAAAAATATAGTCTTTGATTTTGGGGGAGTACTCTTAGATATCGATTATAATAAGACATATGTAGCCTTAGAAAATCTAATGGGAATAGGCTTTGATCCAAATACTTTGTCACCCAAGAGTCTTAAAGTTTTACATGATTTTGAAATTGGTAGCATAAGCGTAGAAACTTTTTTGTGGAATCTACAACTGATTTCTACCAAAGAAATGCCACAAGGATTAGATCTCATAAAAGCTTGGAATGCTATGCTAATAGGTTGGGATACTGAAAAATTTGAATTCCTAATGGACTTAAAAACTAAATATAAGGTATATCTACTTAGCAATACGAATGAACTTCATTTAAATTGGGTGTACCAAGATCTAAAAACCAACCATAATATTGAAGATTTTGATACAAGATTTTTCCATAAAACCTACTATTCTCACTTGATCGAAAAGCGAAAACCAAATGCAGACATTTTTGAGTTTGTACAAAACGACAGCCTGCTTAATCCTTCAGAAACCTTGTTTATTGATGACATTAAAGAAAATGTAGAAGCAGCAAAAAGTTTAGGTTGGCAAACTTATCACCACAATCCAAAAGAGAATTTAATAGATGTATTCAAAGAGAAAAATTGGATATAGCTTATTAATATGGTATAAGTAAACAACTCTTTTAACCATTTCATTACCTTTGCAAGGTATAATAATAAAGGCATGATGACCAATAGTAATCACAGAAATGATTTTCTATCAAAAATAGATAACCTGATCCAAAATGATCAACTTTTTAAAATAACACTTTCTAAACCAAGACCCCAAAATAAAGATGTACACAATGTCTATCTAAAGAATGCTGATATCAAACATCAATTGCAATATTCACTTACTTATCGTTACAAAACTAGGGATGAAGTAAAGAATTATAAAAAAGATGAAATCATACAAGTATTAATGGACCTGATAAGTGATTCATTTTTTAATGCGGTATTATTTACAGAAGATGAAGAAACATCACTTCTGCAAAATAAAAAAGGAAGTGGCACTCTCTTTACAAAAAAAACAAAAGAAAAAATAGTTTTGGAAGCGTCCCATGACCATAAAAAAACAAGATATATTGCAGAAAATGCATCCTATTTACAAATGTTGGGTTTAGCTGGAAAAGATGGTAAAATCTATGATAAATCCCAAGATAAATATAGGCAGATTAATAAGTACATAGAAATCTTAGATCATCTCATTAAGGATCTTCCGACGTCAAAACCAATAAGCATCGCTGACATGGGAAGTGGTAAAGGTTATTTGACTTTTGCATTGTACGACTTTCTAACCAATACACGTGGCCACCGAATAAGAATGACCGGCTACGAACTAAGAGAAGACTTAGTAGCTACTTGTTATAAATCAGCTATAGAATGTGGTTTTGTAGGACTAGCTTTCCAACAAAAAAGTATTGAAGATGCAAATATTAAAGATACAGATATTGTCATAGCACTTCATGCATGTGATATTGCTACTGATATGGCCATAGCAAAAGGAATACAAGCCAATGCATCTTACATCATCGTATCACCTTGTTGTCACAAACAAATCAGGAACGCTATGCATCATCAAAACGAACTCAGTCCAATTCTTAAAAATGGCATACTAGAAGAACGTCAGGCGGAGATCATCACAGACGGAATCAGGGCGCTGATTATGGAAGCAAATGGTTATAAAACACAAGTATTTGAATTTATCTCATCAGAGCACACAGGTAAGAACCTGATGATCACAGGTGTAAAATCTGAAGTAAACCCCAAAGCACTAGCAGAAGTGGAAGCCATCAAAAAGATGTTCGGCATAGAGTACCACTATTTAGAAAAACTACTTCAGTAAGTTGAATTTTTACTTCACAAATTTCAACGACCTTAATGCTTCCTTCTGTGTAAGACCAGATAATTGCGGATTTGATTGGACAAAATTATAAACAAAAGTCGGATTGCACTTGCCATATTGTCGCAATGCCCACCCTTGAGCCTTTCTGACAAAAAACTCTTTGGAAACATCATTTTTTAGAATCGCTTCAGACAAAAGGTCAATATCAGTTTTTATTCCATATTTCAGTTGAAAAATAATAGCAGATCTTTGAAGCCAAATATTATCACTATCCATCCACTTGTAAACATAAATTTCTCTTGATACAGTGTTATTCATAAATATCTTACCAATGAGATTTGGCGTAATCATATCCACCGTATCCCACCAAGATTTAGTCAAAATCATCTTTACTAGTGCAGGAATATTCTCTTTGGTCAATTTTGATGCCAAAGGAACCAATAAATCCAAAGCAATATATTGCAATTCTCGTTGATCAGATTGCCACAACTTATCTACCAAAGACCACAATGCGTCATCGTTTTTAAAGGTAAATTTCTTTTTGATATCTTTCACCATTTCTTTTCTCAGCGGACTATTGATACCATAAAATTCAAAATGGTTTTTCATATACGCTTTCATAGCAGGCGCACGATTAGCGTCTGCATTTTTTTCGCAAAGAGAAATGATGAATGCATATGTTTCTTGGTGGCCTGACATGGATGACTATTAATTTTTCATGAATTGCAAAAGTAAATAAGTATCTGAATTAATAAAATCAAATAATGCAAATTGCTTAATTTATTTCAAATTTAAAAAATCATCTATTAATTCTTTCTAAAAAACAAGATAATTTAATGACTTCAAAATCTTGGATCTGACCTACAATGTTTTCGCCGTATATTTTATTACAATCATTTCTATTAGGATTATATCTCCCTACAATAGCAATCCAAGAATTTTCTTGCAATTTATGCAAATCTATCCATGCTTTAACTTTAGATTTATTATTCCAGCTTTTGTTGTTTTTGGCCACAAAAGGAATCACCTGACTATCGTAATATATTTTATAATTTTCGTGATAAAATCCTCTTAAATCTGCCTTAAGAGATGTTTTAGTATGTTTTTCATTTCTGAAAACAATTTTTAGTGGATCCTTTTGGTGGTGTAACTTTTGATCATATGCAATATGAAAAATGTTTGTCATCTCGGAATAACTTATACCACAATCACTTTCCAACAAAATATTTTTATCAATAAAAATTTCAAGATCTTTTATTTCTGAAATATTTGGTATTTCTAAATTTGATTCCAATTTACGATACAAGAAGCAATCCGTAAAATGGTCAGATATTCCAATTTTGCTTTTAAGGTGAGATAAATACATAAAATCTGAACTTTTTATTAAACAGAATTTACTCTTATAATTGGTTTCTTTGTCATCCACAGTAATCCAAAAATGATCAAGATCTGTAATTGAATCAATTGAATAATAATTATTTACTGTTAAATGGTCATTCTCAAATTTAAGAGAATCCGCTGTAATCACAATAGCATTTCCTAACCTATTTTGTTTATCCATAGGTATCCAAGTTCCTAGTATTTCTGATTGTTCATTAATGTTAGAATTTTGTGCATAGCCATTAATTGAACATATTGTAAAAAGAATAAATGCTAATGATAATTGTTTCATCTGATTTGCTACTTTAAATAAACTTGCTTTCAGTCGTATGTTTTTGAGATATTCTTTTTGACCTTTCATTGATAATTTCATAATAAATATATTTTTTTTAACTACAAAGATACAAAACATTTATAATCTCAGACCTTATCGGTTTCTAAAACCTATAGGGTCTATAACCACCAAATACAATATGACTTTTTTTACCTTAATTTAATCATAAACTGACATCTAGCAGACATTTTCACAACAACTTACACAAAAAATTATTGTTACATTTTTGTATTCGATAATATTATGGTAGATTTGTATTCGTGAAGGTAATCAAACAACTCTTAATTGCACTTTTTATCATCGGTTTTTATCCTGTGATACTACTTGCTACCCACAATCGGGCAGGAGAGATTACTTACAGGCAAATAGGTCAGCTCACCATAGAAATGACGATCACTACTTACACCAAAAATAGCAGTACAGCAGCAGATAGAGACAGTCTTGATGTTTTTTGGGGAGATGGTACCAATCAATTTGTGCGCAGAGACAACTCCAGAACCAGAATAGAACCGAATGATATCAAGATAAATTACTATGTTGCTACGCATACTTATCCAGGTATTGCCACATATACAATTTCATTTCTTGACCCAAATAGAATTGGTGGTATTCTAAATGTAAACTATCCAAATTCTATAGATATTCCTTTTTTCTTAAGCACAACTTTTACACTTTTAGATCAGCAGTTTCAAGGTTTTAACAATTCTGCTGTCTTGTTACAACCACCGATCGATATAGGTTGTGTCAATAAGCTTTTCATACATAATCCAAATGCTTTTGATCTTGATGGAGATAGTTTAGCATATGAGCTTACAGCACCGTTGCAAGGTGTGAATACGCCTGTACCTCTCTATGTAGATCCTAGCCAAATCGGAACTAGCTCCAATAACACATTCACCATCAATGCTTTAACTGGCGAAATCAGGTGGAATTCACCAAAAGTACAAGGTGAATATAATATTGCGATAATCATCAAAGAATATCGAAATGGTATACTCATAAACACGATCCTGCGTGATATGCAGATTTTAATTAGAGCCTGTGAAAACGAGCCTCCTACTATTAAAGCTCCCGATGAAATTTGCGTCATCGCAGGTGAAAAAATATCATTCAATATAGAAGTAAATGATCCAAATACCAACCAACTTGTCAGGCTATCTGCCACAGGTGGTCCATTTCAGGTCCAGTCTCCCGCTAGGATCATTGGTCCTACGAACTTTACACCTGTAAAGTTTAACGCTACACTTGAATGGCAAACAAATTGTAATCATATTTCTGATACTTATTACCAAATTGTTTTACGTGCTGTAGACAACTTTTATCCTGATTCTACTGGACTAGCTGTCTTAAAGACTGTCAGAATTAAAATAGTTGGACCTGCTCCTGAAAATCTGATCTCTAAATCTGAAAATGCAGAAGTCAGACTTGAATGGGATAGTCCATATGCGTGTGAAGTAACTGAGAATAACTATTTCCAAGGTTTTTCCGTATGGCGTAAGATAGCAAGTACTAGTTATATGCCAGATACTTGCAATCCAGGATTATCCAATTCTCCATACCAAAGAATAGTATTCAAAACAACACAATTATCCAATGGTAAATACTTTTATGTAGATGGTAATACAGAATCAGGATTTACTTATTGTTATAGAGTACAAGCCGAATTTGCAAAACTGACTGCAACAAATAATCCATACAACAGAGTAGAAAGTCTCCCATCTAATGAAACTTGTCTCATATTAATGCGAGATATCCCATTGATTACTAAAGTATCTGTTGATCAAACATCTGTAAATTCAGGTATTATTCATGTCAGATTTACAAAGCCACTTCCCGATCAATTGGATACTATCTTAAATCCTGGTCCTTATAGATATGAGATTCTAAGAGCAGATCCTTCTATGGTTTTCCAGACGATAGCAACATTAGATATACCTACTTTTTCGTCGCCTTTGGATACGAATTATTTTGATGTTGGACTTAATACATTACAAAATCAATATGCCTACATAGTTTCATTGAGAAGCAATGGAAATCTTATCGGTGAGTCACCGTTGGCATCTTCAGTATTTCTTACAATTACACCGTCTGACAAAATTAATACCTTAAGTTGGGAATCAGACACACCTTGGAGTAATGAAGAATATAATGTTTACAGAAAAAATACAGCTGGTAGTTTTGAATTGCTTGGTGCTACCTTCGGCACAACTTATGAAGACACAGGATTGAATAATGATAGTATTTATTGTTACAGAATAGAAGCAATAGGTACCTATGCGATTCCGAATATAGAAGATCCAATTATCAATTTTTCCCAAGAAGCTTGTCAACAACCTATCGACAATGTGCCTTCATGTGCACCTGATATTACAGTTAAGAATATTTGTGATGTTATCAATAGTGATGTAGGTCCTGATGAATTGTACAATACGGTAGAATGGACCGACCCTTTTACAAAATGTCCAAATATTGCTGACGATATAAGCCATTATAACATTTATTACGCAGAACGAACGACTGATGTATTAGTAAAAATAGATTCGGTGGATGCAGATGAACCTTTAAAATACATTCATTATCCGCAAAATGGATTATTAGGTTGTTATGCTGTTACATCCGTTGATTTACTCGGAAATGAAAGCCAGCTTAGTCAAACCGTTTGTGTAGACAACTGTCCTTTTTTCGAACTACCTAATACATTTACACCCAATGGAGATGGTAAAAATGATCTTTTCGTCCCGAGAGTGGCATTATTTATCGCGCAAATAGATTTTAAAGTATTTAACCAATGGGGCAATTTAGTTTTTGAAACTACAGACCCAAATATAAATTGGAATGGTAATACTGCGAGTGATGCGACACTTTCCGATGGTACTTATTACTACACGTGCAAAATATTTGAAAACAGAGTGACTGGTGTCATAGAGTTGCCAGACTTGCTCACAGGTTATATACATTTAATAAGAAATTGATGTTTAGTGGAATTGTAGAGGCTATGGGAATAGTCAAAAAAATAGAAGAATCTGGATCAAGTTTAGATATTACCATCCAATCCGACTTTAGTGCTGACACATATATAGATCAAAGTATCGCACACAATGGTGTCTGTCTGACAGTCACCCATCAAAACGAAACCGATTATAAAGTTACTGCCATAAAAGAGACTTTAGAAAAAACAAATCTTGGATATTGGAAAGTTGGAGATCTTGTAAATTTAGAAAGATCATTATTTGCCAATGCTCGTATAGATGGTCATTTTGTACAAGGACATGTAGACAGTACAGTTGTTTGTAAAGAAATTCTAGAAGAAGATGGCAGTTGGTATTTTCATTTTTCGATATCTTCTGAATGGCAAAAATATATTGTCAAAAAAGGTTCAATTTGTATTAATGGTGTCAGTCTAACTATTGTAGATATCAGTCAAGACAGTTTTTCTGTGGCAATAATTCCCTATACATACGAACATACAAATTTCAAAAACATTCAAAAAGGTGATGTAATTAATATTGAATTTGATGTTTTAGGAAAATATATCATAAAATACTTAGATAATATTCATGGGAAGTAGGGATTTGAGTCATTGTAACGTATTTATGTTCGTGGATTACCATTTGATTTTCACCAAACTTCAAAACATCTAAGCCATATTATTTTATAAATTTATAGCCATTGAATATACCAATAGCACTAGATAACTGATTAATTAACAAAACCAAAATCTCACTTATGAGTCTAAACAAAACTCAAATTATTGCCATTGTAATTATAACCCTAATTATTGGGTTAGCTTCTTCGGGCTCACACCCAGTCACAGGAACATTTGGATATACAGGTGCTCCCGGTGATTCTGCATGTAGTTCATGTCATTCAGGTAATAATAGTAATTTTGATGGTGAAGTAACCATAAATGGTCTACCAGCTACCATCACTACAGGCGAAACATACACGCTTACCGTAACTGTCTCCAACCCAAATGGCAATGCAAGTGAAGCAGGTTTTCAAATGTTAGCACTCACAGGTACTAATACAAACGCAGGTAGCATGGTCACTTCTGAACCCTTTGCAATTGTAAAAACAGTATCTGGTAATAAAAGATATTTTGGTCATTTTCCTGCACAAGTATTCCCAGCTAGTAATGAATTGTCTTTTAACGTAGATTGGACTGCTCCTGCGACAGCTGGTTCAAATCCAGTGATAAAATTCTATGCAGCTGCCGTCATTGCAAATGGCAATGGTTCAAGCAACCAAGATAAAGTTGTTTTCACTAATCAAATCATTCCAATACAGTCGACAGGGTCACCACTTTCAGTAACTTTATCAAACATAGATGGTGTCACATGTAATGGCTTATCTGATGGTAATGCTACCGCAGTTCCAGTTGGTGGTTCTACACCATATAATTATATTTGGTCTAATGGAGTTACTACAGCCATTAATACTACCCTACCCGCAGGTCTTGCAACTGTTACAGTTACGGACAATAATGGAACCACAGCAACAGCTTCTACCAATATTTCAACACCTTCTGCAATCATAACAGCTGCTTCAGGTTCAGTCGTTTGTGAATCAGCTACGAATGGCACAGTGTCAGTATTTGTCTCAGGAGGCTCAGGTTCATATACTTATTTATGGTCCAATGGTAATACTAATAGTAGTCAATCCAATTTGCCTGTAGGTACATACAGTGTGACTGTAACAGATGGTAATGATTGTGATGCAACAGATTTTGCAGTAGTTTCTGCGTCTCCACCCATTACATTTACTCAGACACAAACCAATGTGAGTTGTTTTGGTGGTAGTAATGGTACAGCTAGTGTTAATGTATCGGGAGGTACATTCCCTATTACTTATGCTTGGTCTAATGGTGGCGGTGGGTCTTCAAAAACAAATCTAGATGCTGGTTTTTATCAAGTTACTATTACCGATGGTGCATTATGTACAGAAGTTGCAGAATTTACCATTACAGAACCTTCCCAATTAGTAGGCACCATAACGAATGTGTCAAATCCTAGTTGTTTTGGTGGAAATAATGGGTCTGCAACATTGACAATTTCTGGAGGAACACCTAATTATAACTTTTTGTGGTCTAATGGAGCAAGCGGAAGTGGTGCTTCCAATACACAAAACAATCTTAGTGCCGGCGAATACCAAGTAACCATCACTGATCTTTTTGATTGTCAAGTTGTCAAATTTGTTACCATCACCGACCCGCAAGGAATAAATGTGATCGTAAATACTATAAATAACGTCTCTTGTAATGGACTTGCAAACGGAAGTATTTCTGTAACTGGAAATGGTGTGGGAAGTATCTCATACCTTTGGTCTAATGGAAGTATTTCTAATGCTATCGATGGATTATCGCCTGGAACATATGGACTTACGGTTACCGATAACGCCAATGGTTGTACACAAATTGAGTCTTATACCATCACTCAGCCTGCGATTTTAGCATTGTCTGTTTCTACAGTGGATGTGAGTTGTGCAGGAGGGAATGATGGAAGTGTAACTGTTACTGCAACTGGTGGAAATGGAGGTTATTCTTATTTGATTTCAGGTCCTTCCACTGGAAATGGCCCGTTATTCAATAATCTAGCAGCAGGTACTTATGGTATTACAGTTACAGACTCTAAGGCATGTACCAGCAGTAGTACTTTTGTCATAAATGAACCAAGCCCAATTCTGATAAGTGTGACAGAAAACATACCTGCTTCTTGTTTGGGAGCAGAAAACGGCAGTATTGCAGTTGTGGCTTCAAATGGTCTTGCTACTTATCAATATGCATGGTCAAATAATGTAACTGGGGCATTAAATGATAATATCTCAGCTGGTATTTACACAGTGACTGTAACTGATGCAAATGCTTGTACCAATAGTGCAAGCTTCACAGTAGAGACCAATACATCATTTACCATCAGTTTGGATAGTATTCGTAATATTGATTGTTTTAATGACGCGACAGGTTTTGCTTCCGTAGAGTTTAACAGTGACTACACCTATTTATGGTCGAATGGCAATACAACATCAGCATTAAACAACGTGCAAGCAGGTGCATATTCTGTGATAGCAACTGACGAAGAAGGCTGCGAAAGCCAACCTTTGGCCATTGAAATAA
Organism: Saprospiraceae bacterium; assembly: GCA_035299145.1. GTDB lineage: Bacteria > Bacteroidota > Bacteroidia > Chitinophagales > Saprospiraceae > OLB9. The sequence continues at coordinate 436,598 of DATGWZ010000001.1, read as the reverse complement.
CCCAAGCACCACGTATCATAGCAAATACCCTTGCAGAAGATACACTTTTGTGCACAGGTGATACTTTAGGTCAGTTATCATTGAGCCTTGATGGTGGTACAGGCGAGCTTACTTATACATGGTCATCAGGTGATACGAGTTTGGTTTTAGACAGCTTGTCTATTGGTACATATACAATATCTATTAACGATTCATTAGGCTGTCTGGAAACGTACACTTATCAAGTAAGTAACTCTCCTGAAATTAATACTGACTCCGTAAGTATCCAAAATATTAGTTGTTTTGGACAGGATGATGGGTCTATCATTTTTTATCCATCGGGTGGTTTTGGTACGCTAGACTTAATTTGGTCTAATGGGTCAACTTCTGATACACTTACATCTCTTAATGGTGGTAATTATGTGGTAACCGTAACAGATGAAAACAATTGTACGGTTGTCGACACCTTTAATATCATTGAACCATTAACACTAACAGCAGTTGCAAATATCACAGATGAATCAGTTGCAGGAGCAAAAGATGGTGCCATCACACTCGACGTTACTGGAGGAACAGAACCGTACACCATTTTCTGGAATAACGGAGATAGTACACTTACCATTGATAGTTTGATGCCTGCTTTGTATAGCTATGTTTTATTAGATGCTAATGATTGTTCGACTACAGGATGGGCAGTCGTAGGTGGCGGAAGCTGTACGATTTCTGCTAGTTATCAGGCGGTGCCTGCAAGTTGCGGTACAAGTTTTGATGGAGCCATTAACTTGACCGTAGAAGGCAATGTAGGTGATTATACAGTAGAGTTATATTTCCAAAATGTAGAAGTGACTTATCCTTTAGACTCTCTCTATCCTGGTGTGTATACAGTAGTCATTTCTGATAGTTTAGGTTGTGTAGCTTTATTAGAAAATATAGAAATTTCATCTATAAATCCTGCGATCATTTTGGATACTTTAATACGTGTCAATCCTACATCTACAAGCAGTGCGGATGGCGCCTTGAGCGTTCAGATTTCTGGAGGTACACCACCTTACCTATATGAATGGACAAAAGACTTAAATGTAATTGGAACTGATTCTATCATTTCAAACCTGAGATTAGGTCTGTATAGTGTATTGGTCACTGATTCAGTAGGTTGTACATTGAGTATCAATAACATTATCTTACAGGTAGTAAGTAAAACAGATGATGATATCCAAAATTATATCAAAATATATCCAAATCCTGTGACAGATATTTTGCAAATAGACCATATCGCCAATGACAAAATAAATGAAATATCTTTATTTGACTTCACTGGTAAATTGATTTATAAAAATGCATCCATCAATCAGCAAAACATCTCACTTAACATGTCTGAAACAGGCATCCAAAGTCAAGGAATTTACATGCTGAAGATTAGTGCCGGTACAAAAACATGGTACAAAAAGATCTTAGTATCTATGTACTAAAACAGGCAAAATACTGCTATAAATTTAAAAAGCCTTTCAATTAATATTGGAAGGCTTTTTAAATTATAGTCACCGAATCGAAAGCTTTAAATACAAATAAATGTTAAATAAAATTTCCTGTAAAAATAGATACTAGTAAAATATTGAACGGACAAATAGAAAGTTGATAAAATAAAAGTGTACCTTTGATGGAAATCAACATTCGCGAACATTACAAATAAGGAACTTTATTATAAAATTATAAACATAACAATTAAAAAAAGAAATGTCATGAGACTTACAATCATTTTATTATTTATGAGCTTTATAGCGCATGCTCAACAATACGACTTGGTAGTCACTTCTAACATGGACTCGATAGCTTGTAATATAAATACTGTCACTGAAGATACTGTATACTTCGAAATGAAAGCAAATTACGAATGGGTAAAACAATCAACTCCAAAACAACAAATTATTGAGTTCAGCTACAAAACAATAGATAGTGATTTATTTAGATTTAGGAAAGGTTCTACTATAATTATGAGAGGCCCATCAGGAATTAGAAACAAAAAGGAAATAATAACAAATTTCGATAACCCTAGAAACTCATTAGTTGCGAGTTTTTTAGGTTTTGGATACGCAAGAACTATTCCATTTAGAAACAAATTAAGTTTGAATGTAGGTTTAGGGCTAAGTTATTTTTATGAGAGACCTTTAGCAGAAGCTAGCTTATTATTCGGTGGACCTAAGTATCATTTTGAAACAGGGGTAAATATTTTTTCAACGAAATCTGAAGGAGTAGTTTTACCTTTCGCAGGTTTTCGTTACCAAAACCCAAATGGTTTTTTACTTAAACTTTCTGCAACATATATCTCATATTCTATTGAGTACCGTAAATATGCAGCTGTCCTACCAATTTTATCTTTAGGTTATTCTTTTTGATTATTTACTTAATCATGAGTCCACACCAAATTAAAAATTGATTGATAAACAACCGTTCCTTTGACTGACAATAAAAGTAAATGTTGGGTGTATCCCATTTTTGCATAGAAACTAATTTAAAATTCATTGTGTCCACCTTTAGGGTTGGGGTAAACAAAAGGAATTTTAATTTTGGGATTCACCTTAAAAGTTTGATGGTAAGCATAAATGACTTTTTCAGCAGACCCGAATAATAAACAGAAACGTTAACTCAATAATAGGAAAAATATGGATTGTATAAATATCAAAAATACTGCAAAATAATTAACATCATTACTTAATGTCCGATTCATAAAAAATGGAACGTGCAAAAACCCTGATATAAAAAACCAACAAATATAGTTAAATATAGGAATGCTTCCATCAGGATACCACTGCCAATATCCTAATGAAATAGCTGCAGGCTCTAGGATAAAGTCAAACAAAGTAGTCAGTGCTGCAGCAACATTGATAAGGAGAAAGTTGACAAAAACGCTCCTTTTATTGCTTTTGCTGATAAGATTGTAAATACAAAGTACAGTGTTGCCCACTGAATACACGGTCACAAACCAAAGAACTCCAATAAGTAAAGGTACCGCAGCAACCTTCCATCCGAAAGCACTACCATAGGAATAGATACCAAAAAGCAATCCTGTGTTCGTCCCGATTACTTCACTCAAAAAACCAACAAGTGTACACAGAATGATATAATTCCAAAGCTGCTTTTTTATGGGTTTTTCATTCCATAGTACAAGACCTGTCATCAGCATCAATGTGAGTGGCGTCATAGACACAAACCACTCCCGAGCAACTGTAAACATACCTATAGTACCCGAAATATGAAATAGAAGGGATATGAATATAGAGATGTATAGCGGTCTATTTTCTTTTATTCGTTCTATCATGGGATCAATTCACTTACTATTTTTGCACTTCTAAGACATAGTGGAATACCACCTCCTGGATGTACACTTCCTCCTACAAAATAAAGATTATCTACACTTTTCGATTGGTTCGGGTGTCTAAGAAATGCTGCAAATTTGCTATTGCTACTCGTTCCATATAGACTACCTGTATAACTAGATGTTTTAGTATCAATTGTAGTTGGATCAAGGAAATCTTCGGTTTGTATGTATTTAGAAATATCTGTTTTGAGTATTCTATTTAGTTTAGTTATTACATTAGTCCTACATTTTCTTCTAAATTCATCCCAATTCTGCCCCTTGTCATGTGGCGCATTGACCATGACAAACCAATTTTCGCATCCCACGGGTGCTTGGCTATTTTCCATTTTTGATGTGATGTTGATATAAATAGTAGGATCATCTCCCAACTCCATTTTTTCAAAAATAGCTTCAAACTCTTTTTTGTAATCCGCTGAGAAAAAAATATTATGAAGCTCTAATTGCTGAAATGATATATTCATCCCCCAATAAAATATAATTGCACTGCTGCTACGTTCTTGACGAAGGATATTTTTTGCTTTTACATCATCTTTTAAAAGGTGTTTATAGGTGTAGTACACATCCATATTTGAGACTATGATATCTGCTGGTATCTCAGTATTATGGACAGTAATGCTTTTGGCCCTTTTATTTTCCAAGTTGATAGAAGTCACCTTTGAATTGAAAACAAAGTTAATATTTTGCTTTAATGCCAATAAATACAGAGCATTAGTAATACTGATCATGCCACCGAACGGATAAAACGTACCTTCATTTTGTTCTAAATGTGGGATCATCGAGAGCATCGCTGGTGCTTTGTAGGGATTGCTACCATTGTAAGTAGCAAATCGATTAAAAATCTGGACTGTTTCTGGATTTCTAAATTTGCCTTGGTTATAATCAGAAAGTGAACTAAATAAAAAAGAAAACTTGGTGGATTTTAATGCTTTATAAATTTTATCAAAAGGTAATTTAAGTATCTTATTGACAGGATAATCTAAAAATAACTGACCAATATTGTGGTAAGTACTTTTGGCTGTCTTTAAGTATTTAAGAACTTGATTTTTATCTTCACCAAGTTTTGTTGCCATCTCGTCTGCAAACTCATCTGCATTTGCATAAGCATTTACAATCTTTCCTGATTCGAAAAAGTATTTACAAGCTATCTGAGCCCTAGTATAGGTAAAATATGATTCTGCTTTCTCCCCACACAAACGAAACAACTCTGTAACTTGCTCTGGCTGAGTAAATAATGAAGGACCTGCATCAAACTGGAAACCATCTCGTTCAAAATGACTCAGCTTGCCACCTGGATAGCTGTTCTTTTCGTAAACGACCACATTGTATCCTTTTGCAGACAACCTTATGGCGGTGGCTAGACCTGCAATACCACAACCTATTACTATTGCTTTTTTGGCATTCATCCGGCATAATGTTTTGACTCCTTATTCACGATTTTAATATAAATTGAGCCGTAAACAATTTGAATGGCATGATGTTCGTAAAATGATTTTATTTTATAATAATATAATATCTGGATGGACCAAATCACCACTTTTACTATTTTTCGATTGTCAGGATGGAAAAACAAAGGTTTTGCATTAAAAAGTATGGCCAGGTTTGTACCTGCTTGTAAAGGTGTAGATGGTCTAGAATTTGTAAAATTAATGGGAAGCGGTAGTGGGAACGGATTTAGCGTATTTCCTAATCTAGAACAATATACCCTACTGTGTGTCTGGGAAAATGAAAAATCCGCCGAAAGTTTCTTTAAGGATTCACCCATTTATCAGGAATATCTAGACCATACTAACGCACACCAGACTATTTTTTTAAGAACAACGATGGCACATGGACTTTGGGGTGGTCAAAAACCCTTTGCTTCAGATCCATCTATTTATCAGGAAGATAAAGTAGTAGCAGTTTTGACAAGAGCTACCATCAGATGGAAAGATATGATTCGTTTCTGGAGAGATGTGCCCCCTGTCAGCAAAAGCCTTCAAGATAGCGTTTCCCCACCCCTTTTTGCAGCCGGTGTAGGCGAGTTACCTTTCAGGTATCAAGCGACCTTCAGCATATGGGAAAATAGTACATTGATGAAAGCATTTGCATACAAGACTAAATTCCATGCCGATATGGTCAGTAAAACCAGAAAAGTAGGCTGGTATAGCGAGGAACTATTTGCGAGATTTTTGCCATATAAATCAGAAGGGGATAGATTGGTTAGTATGCCTTTTGAAATGTAGATTCTTATCTCTGTAGGTAGTAGCTGAATCTGAAATAAACTCAATAAATCCCTTCTAGTTAAGATCATTATCTAGGTCATTGACAAAATGAAGTACCTGAAGATCTGCAGCTACAAAGGGAACGTAAAAAATATATGCGCTAAGGCTAATTCCACACTTGCTAACAGAAATTCCATACTTGCTAACGGAAGTTCCATACTCGCTAACGGAAGTTCCATACTTGCTAACGAAAGTTCCATACTCGCTAACGAAAGTTCCATACTCGCTAACGGAAGTTCCATACTTGCTAACGGAAGTTCCATACTTGCTAACAAAAGTTCCATACTCGCTAACAGAAGTTCCATACTTGCTAATGGAAGTTCTATACTTGCTAACGGAAGTTCTATACTTGCTAACGGAAATTCCATACTAGCTAACGGAAGTTTTATACTTGCTGATGGCATTTCCATACTTTTTAATAAGCCTTTTATAGAAATTTGTTGGTCTATGAGCGTGGTTTGATTGGTTTTATATTGGTAAGGGTTAGTTTTTAAGAATGGCATGGCAACTAGCAATTTAGCTTTTTTGTTTAAGATTTAAATGTATAATGTTTAAAGGAATGAAGGGCAATATTATCTTGTTTGTTTTCTTAAGCTAAATAAACGATCCATCAACGGCAGGCTATTCCCTTTTGTATGGACTAATAATCTGCATAGCTTTATTCTTTATAGCGCCTTCATATTTTTTGTCCGCAATAATTTTGTTCAAAAAATAGATGGTCATTTCTGGTGGAAACTTCTCAATTTCGTAAAGTGTTCGCATGAACAAACCTTCAAGCATGGATTCTTTTAATTGTGGATTAATAGTTTCTTCTATTGAATTCACAAAACCTATATCAAAGTACCTGACAAGTGTTGAAAAAGCTTTTTGGCTTGGACTTAACTTACCTAACCCTCTGATTGCCAAACCTGTATTATAGGAATTTTTTCCATTTAAAAGTTCTTCATAAAAATCTATACTAGTTTCGGAAGCTGATCTGCTAATAGCTTCTAAAGTGTATGACAGATCTTCACTATCTTTAAATTTGCCCATTCTAAACCTATCTTCCAAAAGATGAATATTTGCGATTCTGTCATCAAGATTTGCATTATAAAAATATACCTTTTTCCCTGAAGCTCTGACTTTGTAAACGTTCTTCCAATTAGTTTCATCATAACATAATGATTTTTCAATACTTATTTTATAGTTACCAGACTTTTCTAATTTGTACCAATCATTAAACCATTGTGGAAATCTCAATTCTTGCCCATGCTCTATTGTTCTAAATCCGACCCTACCTCCTCCTACTGAAACATCATACTGATTAGAATGAATTTGTGTAACGATTTTATTTGTAGTGTCCATAAAAAGAACCTTTAAGTCCGCATCTCTATACAATTCGTTGTGATAGTTACCTCTAGGGTCATAATAGATTGAGATTGGCTTCTTGCTCACATTCGTTACTACAAAATCCCATTGAACTTCTTCTCCGAGCATCATTGTATCTTTACTAAACTCAATGCGTGCTGTCAACTTTGGAGAATGACAACTTGTAAGTATTGTCAAGATTACAAGGAGTGATATGTATATGGTGAACTTCATTTTCTGTTGTTTAGTAGATATTTATTTTTTTCATATCAAACTATGGCCATTTTATACCACTATTTTAGTATTTGCTGATCAAATATCGACATTGCTAAGATCTTTGATTTGGCTAACCTTATTTAACTCTTAATTCGAAAGAGTGTATCAGTCATTTACATTTTATCCTTTACTATCTATAGTTGTCTGCAGTTGAATATTGAAAGTATGAATCTATTTTAGAATTAATATGACTCTTTTCTGATTGGATTTTAATTAATCTATTTAAGTTATCGTAATAATAGATTATTTCATTTTCGAGTCTATGGTCAGAAAAATTCTTTAGGACAATTTTGAATCCATCGTTATTGTCACCTTGAATCTTTTGAAAATCTACGGTGTGAACAGCTTTGTTTCCCCAACTTTTGTCTGGTTTATAATATCGCTTAAGTATATATTGGTTTGAATTAATGAGAAGATTTGTTGGTGGGATAATTTTTGAAGTCAATATACTGTCTGAACTATAGATTAGGATTTCATAAAGTGTATTATTTGTCCATTTGTTTCGCTCATAAACTTTAAAATAGACTAGTTTACCTTCATAATTTCTACCTGTCATTTCTTTTATCGTGCCATCAGAGTTATATGAAATTGATTGTATTGTCTCCGAATTCCAGTCTAAATCTAGTCTTTTAATTTCCACCAAATTGTTTTCAGTATTATACTTATATTCGGTTTTAATATTATAGTTTAGACTATCATTAGAATAACCTTTTTCATGCTTTATTAACAGTTGATCATATTCATTGTAGATCTTAATTGTAGAGTCTCTTTCAAAATCTTCATCATCTACAAAGTCTTCAATTTCTAAAATCTTGTTTGAAGAGAGTATTATGATAGTGTTAGTTTCATATAAAGTTCCATCTTCATTGTAGGTTCTTATTATTCTTCGATCCACATGATCTATGATCTCAAGGTCTATATATTTTCTTATTGTGTCATTATCTTGAATAATAAATTTTGTTCTTTTTGTTGAACCATCTATTTCTAAATTTGGCTTTTCGTCATAAATGTCTATTTGTTCAAAATTGAGCATATCTTTATAGATATACGGATCTATTTGACTGAATAAAGTGATTGGTAAAATTAGAATTATAATAAAAATTAATCTCATAATGACTGATAACTTACCCATTTATATAAACAACAAACATATAACACTGTTACCATTTTTCCAAATATATTATTAGATGTAAATAAAATTATCATCATCTTTCAAATAACTAACCAATAAATATTGATTCCAGACAATCCCAATATTTAAAATCGGACTCCACCATACATAACCCTACAAAGCAAAATTTAATTTGTAATTAACTTTAAACGCCTGAAATAATACATTTTTATCTTCTTTAGGCAAATCATCCATTTCTTAGCAAAACGTATATCCCAATCTTATTGTAATTTGTCTAATCCATAAAACTAAAAAAGGTCCAGGCGGGGAGCCATGGACCTGTAAATTAATAAACCAATCTCACAAAGTTTATAAATAAAGACGAAAATCCAAATACTATTGGCCGAAAACTTGTCCGACTAAAATCAGTTATTAAACTTCTGATTTTTCTTTTCTGGATTCTATTAATATCAGGTTGAAAAAAAAGGTCTTTATCAAAAACAATGTGCAAAATGTATTTCTTTTTTACTGGAGATGACAAGCATTTTGCTACCTATCATCTCCAGTTATATTTGTTTAATCTACGTTATCGTACAAAAATGAATTATTCGATACAAAGATATTATTGTCATCATCCATATTGACAGTGTAAGAAGAGTTTGATCTTCCGTTTGTCTTATTGGTATCGTCAAGCAATACATTTCTTCTAGCGTATGCCGGAACGGTCTCCATGTCAGAGATAATTTTTGGATTGTCTAGTGGCTTGCTGTTTGTTTTGCGAAGGTATTCTCTTCGTGCTGCATCAGCTTCGCTTTTCTTTTTTAACTCTTCAGTTAATCTTCCATTACGCTCTACATATGGATCACTTGTTTTCACACCTAGCATATTGATTGTCTTCTTGACATCATCATTGTCAAAATCAATCACATTGTCAGCTGCTATATCTTCGAAGTCAAATATATTAAAATCATCATCATTTGGCACTTGGTGAACTCTGTCATTCTCAAGGGAGATTTTGACTTGTTCAGTTGCCTTTTCCGCTTTTTTAGATCCACCTTCTCTGAATCCTGTTGCGATCAGTGTGATACAAATTTTTTCGCCAAGAGACTCATCTTTACAGTTACCCCATATCAAATCTGTACCGTAACCAGCTTCTTCTTGTACATGCTCAGTGATTTCACCTATTTCGTCCATCGTAACTTCTTTTGTACCAGAAGTGATGTTGAGCAAGATGTGTTGTGCGCCTCTGATGTCATTATCTTCTAGAAGTGGTGAGTTAAGTGCCGCATTTATTGCCTTGCGAGCTCTGTCATCTCCGTCAGCTGTTGCGCTACCCATGATGGCTACACCACTGTTTCTCATAACGGTATTGACATCTTCAAAATCCACATTGATATATCCTGGCACCGTGATGATCTCTGCGATACCTTTTGCGGCAGTCGTAAGGATATCATCCGCTTGACCGAATGCTGATGAAAGGGCAAGATTACCATGGATTTGCTTCATCTTATCATTGGAAATCACCAAGATAGAATCTACATTTTTCTTTAGTTGCTCTAGACCTTCATGTGCTTGACGCTGACGTCTTAGACCTTCAAATTTGAATGGTAAAGTCACAATGGCTACTGTGAGTATTTCCATTTCTTTAGCTACTTTAGCAATGATAGGCGCTGCTCCTGTACCTGTGCCACCACCCATTCCTGCGGTGATAAACAACATTTTAGTACCGTCAGAAAGCCATCTTCTTATATCTTCTATAGACTCTATACATGACTGCTTACCTACTTCAGGCATACTTCCTGCGCCTCTACCTTCTGTTAGGTTTGGCCCCAAAGCTATCTTAGTTGTCACAGGACTAGTTTCCATCGCCTGTGCATCTGTATTGCAGATAGCAAAATCAACTCCTGTGATCCCTTGTCTGAACATGTGACCTACGGCATTTCCACCGCCACCGCCTACACCTACGACTTTTATGATGGATTTTTCACTTGTTGGTATATCGAACTTCATATCTCAAAATTTCTGATGGTTAAATAAAAAGGATGGTTAGAATTCAGAATCTGGAACTGTTTCAAAAAAGTCTTTCGTCAATGTGAAAAGCTTATTGAAAATCCCTTTTTTCTTAGGACTGTCAGAAGATGTTGTTTCCATTTCTTCTTCGTCTTGAGCTTCCTGATTCATCGATGGCGCATTGTTCTGAACAGGCGGAAGACTATTGTTAAAGAACCTTGGCTCTTCTGTGATCTTCTTGAACTCTTCTACATAATGTCCTTTGTCTCCGAAACTATCAATCGTATGCTTAAGCAATCCTACCGCTGTCGCAAATATTGGACTAGCTAACTGACTAGTATATCCATGCGCTAAGTGCTCGATCGGTTTACCAATCCTAGTAGGCAATCCAGTATGATATTCTGAAAGTAAGTCAATGTGTTTGAGCAATGAACCACCACCTGTTAATACAACACCAGCAATAAGTTTATTTTCAAAACCTGATCTTCTCATTTCCCAAAGTACATAATCAAAAATCTCTTCTACCCTAGCCTGAATGATCCTTGCTAGATTTTTTTCTGAAATCTCTTTATGATCTCTACCTTTAAACCCAGGTATAGTGATGATTCTATTGTCAACGATTTCGTCAGCCATCGCAGACCCAAATTTGATCTTCAATTTTTCTGCTTGTTCGTTCATCACTGTACAACCTTCACGTATGTCTCTAGTGATCACATTGCCACCAAAAGGAATCACACATGTATGACGGATGATACCATCTTTAAATATTGTGATATCTGTCGTACCACCACCTATATCTACTAGTGCTACACCTGCTTCTTTTTCTTCTGCACTAAGCACAGATGCTGCTGAAGCTATTGGCTCAAGGGTAACATCTGCTACTTCAAGACCAGCTTTTTCTACACATCTAAGTATATTACGGCTAGCTGAAATCTGACCTGTGATGATATGGAAATTTGCTTCCAATCTAACACCAGACATACCTATCGGGTCGAAGATATCTTGTTCGTCATCGACTGTATATTCTTGTGGCACTACGTGAAGAATTTTATCTCCCGGAGGCAATACAAGTTTATACATATCCTTGATCAACTTGTCGATATCGTCTTGATTGATCTCCGTATTAGAGTCATGTCTGACCAATAAGCCATGGTGATGAAGACTTTTGATGTGCTGTCCTGCTATCCCAACATGAACGACTCTGAATTTACAGTGAGCATTACGCTCAGCTATATCAACAGCTTCCCTGATAGCCTTAACGGTCTTATCAATATTGGAAACTACACCTCTAGAGACACCTTCGGAGCGAACCACTCCCATCCCTACTATTTCCAGTTTACCATACTCATTGAGTTGGCCTGCAATAGCACAAACTTTGGTTGTTCCGATGTCCAGAGCTACTGCTGTGTTCTTTAAATTCAAATGATCATTCATAGCAAAAATTATTTAATGATGAATACTTTCCTGTTTGTTAATATCTGTGTTTACAACTTCTGCCAAGGTATCTCTTTTGACCTCAGGCATCTTGATTTTTGGAACATTAGGATTGGACAACACACCTCCAACTTGATTTCCATATTTTAAATTTAACGACTTATATCTATTCCAACCCAATCGTGGCAAACCGTCTCTATAGAATATTTTGAGCTTCTCAAACTTATATTCCATATCTTGAATGCCACCAAAAATCACTTTTTCACGACCTATCTTTGGTATCAATACGATGTCTCCTATACTATCATTCTCCACATGCACTTGCTCTATCAATGATGATAAAAACACATCATTTTTTACGTAAGTCATGATGGTGAAGATATCTTTAAGTTTAGATGGTTTTTCTGATGTCAAAAACTTTGGATCAAACCCATCTTTTAAACCCGTGACCACTGGCACTCTCACTGCATTCCCTTGGATGACAGGCACTTGTTTGCCATTTTCATCCAGATAATATCCTGCGCCAGCTTCTTCTATGACACGCATCACAGGTTTTTTCTGAATCACGCGCACATTGAGTCGATCCTTGCTATCAAAATAAAGATCTGCTCTTTCGATACGTTTGTCTTTATTGAGTTTGGCTTCGAGTTTTCTGAGATTGAGTGTTTTGATATTTGATTTCGTGATCGGTTTCCCCGCCTCTGTCATCAAAATTTGCTTCACTTCTTTTTCAGAAATCAACTTTTCGCCACCTTCTATTCCTTCTATATTTATCTCCAAAGTCTTTACTTCGGCATTTGATTTACGGTTGATTGAAAAGAAAAGCAGGGTCACTATTCCAGCTACCAATGAGAACCAGATGATGGCATCTCTTACTCTTTTAATATTCAATTTTTTACCGCTCATTTATTTGTTGCTAATTTGCTGATTTGTTAATTTGCTAAATTGCTCTATCGGTTTATCTATTTACTGCTATAATATTCCTTTATCTTTGGTACAAATGTGTCTATATCTCCAGCACCAAGTGTCATTAGTATTTCAGGATGTTTATCTTTTAATACTTCCATCAATGTCGCTTTGGTCACCAAGGTTTTATTTTTATTTTTAAGAAGATCAAAAACAATCTCTGACGTCACACCTTCTATCGGCAGCTCTCTTGCAGGATAAATATCCATCAAAATCACTTCATCCAATTTATCAAGTTCGGCTGCAAATCCTTCTACAAAATCCCTTGTACGACTGTATAAATGTGGTTGAAAAATGCCAGTGATCTTTTTATCTGGATACAAGGTTTTGGCCGCATCGATGGCCGCTTTCAGTTCACTCGGATGGTGTGCATAATCATCGATATACACAAAATCTGCTCGATCTACTATTTTTTCAAATCGCCGCTGTATTCCTTTGAATTCAGCCATTGCTTTTCTTATTTTATCCTCACCAACACCGCATAATATCGCTGCACTGATTGCTACACAAGCATTCTCGACGTTATGTCTTCCAGGCATATTGAGAAAAACTTTCTGAAAATGATGTCCCAAACCTTGGTAATCAAAAACAAACTTTCCATTTTCTACACCAATATTAGACAACTGAATCTGCCCTTCATTCACTCCAAATTCGTACACATTGATATTCCTTTCGGATAATGCATCAAGCTCGGATTGAGTAAATTTATCTAGCAATCCAGTTTTTATAATCAATGAACCATTGTCCCTGATTTTTCCTGCAAAAGCTTTGTACCCCTCTACCATTTCATCTTTATCTCCGTAGATGTCGAGATGATCAGGATCCATGGACAAAATGGCCGCGATGTAAGGACTCAATCTCAAAAACGATCGGTCATATTCATCTGCTTCTAGTACGACTACATCACTTTTTCCAATCAGGAAATTGCTATGGTAATCTGCGGTAATTCCACCCAAAAAAGCAGAAACATCGATACCACCTACTTTCAGCACATGTGCAGTCATCGAACTAGTTGTTGTCTTGCCATGAGTGCCCGCTATTGCTACCGAACGCTTATCATTGCTCAACAAACCAAGTGCTTCTGAACGCTTCATCAGTGGAAGTCCCAAGGTTTTAAGATGGTTCAACCCTTTATGATCAGCAGGAATTGCTGGTGTGTAAATCACTGTGTCAATATCTGTCGGTATGAGACTTATTTCATCATTATAATGAATGTACATACCTTCCTGCTCCAACGTTTCGGTTAGCAGTGTTTTTGTTTTATCATATCCAGATACTCTTTTGCCATGGGCTATAAAATATCTTGCTATTGCGCTCATCCCGATGCCACCGATACCTACAAAATATATATGATTGGTATGTTGCATTGTCAAGCGTTTTTTGTCTTACAAATCTTCAATATTTCAGTGGCAATCTCATTAGCTGCCTCCAATCTTGCAAAATATTTGATATTCTGTTGCAAGCTTATTCTTTTATCATCATCGCTCAAAAGTGTTGTCATCTGATCGAAAATCTCAGATTTAGCATCCACATCTTTGAGCAAAATGGCCGCACATTTATCTACGAGTGACATGGCATTGACAGTCTGATGATCTTCTGCTACATTGGGAGAAGGGATCAGAATGGCTGCTTTTCCTAGGACAGATAACTCTGATATGGTCAGCGCACCTGCTCTGCAAATCACAATATCTGAAGCAGCATATGCCACATCCATATCTTCGATAAAAGGTACTATTTTGATGTCTTTATTTCCAGCTAGAGAACAAGATTTATATTCTTCAAAATACATCTTTCCTACTTGCCAGATAATATTGACATCACCTAATGATTTCAATTTTTCAGCATTGGCCAGAACGGCTTCGTTGATCGTTCTGGCACCAAGACTTCCACCAAAGATTAAAACAGTTTTCTTATTTTGATCTAACCCAAGGATTTGTTTAGCTTCTGCTTTGCTGATATTTTTGTCCAGTATGTCTTTACGCACTGGGTTTCCTGTAAATTTTATTTTGTTTTTGGGAAAAAACCTTTCCATATGATCATAAGCCACACAAATCAAACTAGCTTTTGAAGCCAGAATTCTATTGGTCACTCCTGCATATGAATTTTGCTCCTGAAGTACAGTTGGTATCGAAAAAGTATTCGCTATTTTCAATACCGGTCCGCTTGCATATCCGCCTACACCGACAGCTACATCGGGTCTGAATCTTCTTACAATCATAATCGCTTTCAGCATACTGCCAGCGAGTTTGAAAGGGAAAGCCAGATTTTTGACAGATAACTTTCGTTGAAATCCCGTCACATTCAATCCTTCTATTCGGTATCCCGCTTTCGGGACTTTTTCCATCTCTATTTTGCCATTTGCACCTACAAATAATATCTCTGTTTCTGGTTCTTGCACTTTTATGGCGTCTGCTATTGCGATCGCCGGAAAAACATGGCCACCTGTCCCACCTCCACTAATGATTACTCTCGCCACTTGTTTCCATTTTTTCTAATTGCTTCTTCTCTTCGTACGCTGTCTCCACAAATCTACTCACACTCAATATGATACCAAAAGAAATACAAGTGAATAAAAACGAAGTACCACCCATACTTATCATCGGCAATGTCAATCCTGTAGCAGGTACTAGCTGTACCGATACCGCTATATTTGCAAATGCTGTGATCACAATATTCAGTGTCAATCCTACTGCTAACATGGCTCCAAAAGTTTTTGGACATCTTGTCACTAAACTCACTGTTCTGATCAATAACCATAGATATACAAGCAAGATCAAAGCGCCACCTATAAATCCATATTCTTCACAAATGATGGCATAGATAAAATCTGCATAGGCAAATGGCAACAAATTCCTTTGAATACTATTACCTGGTCCGACTCCGAACATACCTCCTTCTGCGATGGCAATTTTAGATTGAACCACTTGAAATTGGCCATCAGAATATAAGAAATCATTGATACGATTCATCCAAGTATCTACCCTGAAATGTTCTGGAAAATGTTGACCTACAAAAAAGATCAATCCAAAAACACCTACGCCCAAAAACAAAAGTAGAAACACATACTTCATCGAAATCCTACCTACAAACATCATGATAAAACATGTCGCAAATAGTAAGGCTGCTGTCGATAAATTGGATGGTGCTATCAAGCCACATATCAAAATAATCGGTGCTATGATCGGTAAAAAAGCTCCTTTGAACTCTTTAATATAATCTTGTTTGGTTGCCAATGCTCTTGCCACAAAAATAATCAAGGCAATACGGGCAAAATCTGATGTCTGAAAGGTGATTTCCAATATTGGAATCTTAATCCATCTAGATGCATCATTCACTTCTGTACCAAATAATGCGGTGTACACCAGTAATGGAACAGCAATTACCATCAAAATCGGGGCTAACTTAGCATACTGAATATAGTGTAATCTGTATGCAGTATAGACCAATAACAAACCTGTAGCAATAAAAACCATCTGCCTTATAAGGTAGTACTCTGTACCATGACTTGCGTTGTACTTGTAAGCTTCACTTCCTGATGTACTGTAAACGATCAGAAGAGAAAACAAACTAAGCAAAGCCACGATCAGCCAGACTGAACGGTCACCTCTAAGATTGTAATATGTTTTTAAAATATTCAAGTTTGAATGTTACATTTAAAATGGTTAATACTTATTCTTTTTGATTATTCTTTAATAATCGGACTTGTTCTTTAAACTGCTCACCTCGATCTCGATAATCTTTAAAAAGATCAAAGCTTGCACATGCAGGTGATAGAAGGACTACCTCACCGGGTGCTGCCAATTTCAGTCCTTTCTCCACCGCCTCTGATACCTTAGTCGTCTCGAAAATCATCGGTAAATGGGACGCAAAAGAATTCTTTAATTTTTCATTATCCAGTCCGAGACATATTAAGGCTCTCACTCTATTTTCTACCAAAGGATACAACACACTGTAATCATTGCCTTTGTCAGTGCCACCTGCTATCCAAATCACTGGTTTTGTCATTGCATCAAGTGCATAATAAACCGAGTCAACATTAGTGGCTTTACTGTCATTGATAAACTCTACACCATCGATCTCACCACAATGTTCTAGTCTATGTGGTAGATTGCGAAAAGAACGGAGCCCATCAGCAATTTGTGCTTCTGTCAATCCTACAATGCGACATGCTTCCACGGCACATCTTGCATTAAAAAGATTGTGTTTTCCTTTGATACTTACTTCAAAAATTTCGTTTCCATCCTTTGATGAAATACCATCTGTATATTGATCAGATGTTATACTAATTTGATTTGGACTACCTTTGAAATCTTTCATTTTAGAAATAATTTCTGGGTCATCACCATTGTAGATAAAAGTATCAGACGGTGTCTGATTCATGGCAATTCTGAATTTTGAATTCACATAATTTGCCATTTTGTAATCGTACCTATCAAGGTGATCAGGTGTGATATTGAGTAAAATGCCTACCTGTGGTCTGAACGTCTCGATGTCATCAAGCTGGAAACTTGATATCTCAAGTACCATGATGTCAGGCGAATCTTCGGCGAGTATGCGTGCATAACTTTTGCCGTAATTGCCACCCAAAGCGACATTCTTTCCTGCGGTTTTCAAAATGTGGTATAAAAGTCCCGACGTTGTAGTCTTCCCATTTGAGCCTGTGACAGCTATGGTCAGCCCGGAATAAAATAAGTGACCAAACTCAATCTCGGAAATTACTTTCCGTCCTTTGTCTTTTAACATGCGAAGGACAGGCGCATGTTCCGGAACACCGGGACTTTTAATTACCACCTCAGTTACCAAAACCTTTTCAAAATCATGTCCCCCTTCTTCAAAGGGAATGTTACAACCAGTTAACTCTTTTTTATAATGTTCTGCTATTGTTCCAAAATCACTCACAAAGACATCCAATCCCTGTTTTTTTGCCAATAAGGCCGCACCTACGCCACTCTCTCCCGCACCAATGATCACCACACTTTTCATGTCTATCTGATCTTTAAGGTTATCACTGTCACAATCGCAAGTAGAATGCCTATAATCCAAAATCTTGTCACTATCTTTGACTCATGCATACCGATTTTCTGAAAATGGTGATGCAAGGGTGACATTTTAAATATTCTACGGCCTTCGCCATATTTCTTTTTTGTGTATTTAAAGTATGATACTTGAAGTACCACCGATAAATTTTCTGCCACAAATATCCCACACAAGATGGGTATCAATAATTCCTTACGTAATAAGATCGCTAACACTGCTATAATCCCACCAATTGTAAGGCTTCCTGTGTCACCCATAAATACTTTTGCCGGATAAGAATTGTGCCATAAAAACCCGATACAAGCTCCGATAAAACAAGCTGAGAAAACTACTAACTCAGCAGAATTGGGCAAATAAAACACATTCAAATAATCTGCAATGATCGTGTTACCTGATATATAGGCGAATATACCTAAAGTCGTACCGATAATCGCTGAAGTACCTGCTGCCAAACCATCGATTCCATCTGTAAGATTTGCCGCATTGGATACTGCTGTTACTATAAAGATGACGATCAAAACAAAAGCGATCGACCACCAAAGAGAACCATTGTCTCCAAGAAATGATACCAGTATTTTGTAATCGAAATTATTATTTTTGAAGAATGGTACATTGGTGAGCGTTGTCTTTACATACGCCATATCTGCCATTCTAGAGATATCATTTACACGTGGTAAAACAGTTTGATATTCTTTTACTATCTCATAACCATTTGCTTTGGCATCTTCTAGTGGCATTCTGATCACCACATCATCTGATACCAACATTGTTACGCCTACGATCAATCCCAAAACTACTTGTCCAAATATCTTGAACTTACCACTTAGACCGTCTTTATTTTTTAGGAAGACCTTGATGTAATCATCTGCGCCACCTATCAAACCCAACCAAATCGTAGTAAAAATCATCAACAAAATATAGACATTGTCCAACTTCGCTAATAATAAACAAGGAATGAGAATCGCCATGATGATGATGATACCTCCCATCGTAGGTGTACCTTCTTTGGCTTTCTGACCTTCGAGACCCAACTCTCTCACCGTCTCTCCTACCTGCAACCGTTTCAAAGAACTTATAATCTTACCACCGAAAACCAAAGAGATAATCAATGATAGAATAATAGCGAATGCTGCCCTGAATGTGATAAACTGAAACAAGCCCGCACCAGGCAGATTGTAATATTTATCTATGTATTCAAAAAAGTGGTACAACATTTGTATTATATAATTTGACTGTTTGTTTTTGTTTGAAAATTCAACCTTTTCAAGTACGAATAGCCTAAAGAAAATAATTTTAAATAGAAATAATTTGCTTTAGATTAAAAAATTAACAGCGCAGTGAGCAATCTGAAACTTTTTCCAAAAGGATCCCACTGCAACTGTTAAACCAACCTGAGAATGATAATAGAACCTAAATCTTTGATATGTAAAGGTTAAGGATGAGATTAAGATTAAGTCTGAGATTAAGGTTAAGATAAAGACTTAACTCCAAACTTGACTCCGTCGATTCTAGCATTATATTTCAACCTAAATGCTAAAACTAATCCAATCCAAAAAACTCCTTCAATATCTTTTTATCGTCAAAAGGAAACTTCTCCCCTTTTATTTCTTGGTAATTCTCATGACCTTTTCCAGCCACAAGTATAATATCGCCGTTTGATGACATCATAACTGCTGTTTTAATAGCCGTCATTCTGTCTGTGATGCGTATCATTTTTTTGATATCTTGATCATCTAATCCAGCCACCATATCATCTAAGATAGCTTCAGGATCTTCAGACCTAGGATTATCACTTGTCAATACTACTTTGTCCGACCATTTGCAGGCAACTTTTGCCATGACAGGTCTTTTTGTTTTATCTCTATCTCCGCCACAACCTACAACAGTAATGACATTAATAGATGATTTTTTTACTTTCTGAATGGTTTCCAACACATTTTCGAGTGCATCAGGTGTATGTGCATAATCTACGATACCACACTTTCCTGTTTTGCCATCCACGATCTGTTCAAACCTTCCATCTGCTCCTCTTAGTCCACTCAAAATCGCTAAAACTTGATCAGGATCTTGACCTAATTCCACAGCTGCTCCGTAAACCAAAGAAAGATTGTACGCATTAAATTCTCCTATGAGTCTAAAAAATGCTTCTTTCTCATTAATCTTTAGATGCAAGCCTTGGACAGTACTTTCTAAAATCTTCGTTTTATAATCTGCCATTGATCGCAACCCATAAGTTACTTTTTTGGCTTTTGTATTCTGCAACATCACAGAACCGTTATGATCATCGATATTGACCAAAGCAAAAACATCATTAGTCAAATCATCAAAAAACTGCTTTTTAGCTTTGATGTAATTCAACATCGTTTTGTGGTAATCAAGATGATCATGCGAAATATTGGTAAACAATGCCCCTTCAAATTTCAAACCCGCTATTCTCCGTTGATCTACTGCATGAGAACTGACTTCCATAAATACATATTCACAGGATTCGTCTCGCATAGTACCAAGTAATCGATGAAGATTGACAACATCTGGTGTCGTGTGGGTAGCAGGAATTATTTCATCCCCTATCCTATTCTCCACCGTAGAGATCAAACCACATTTATAACCTATCGCTGTGAAAAGCTGAAATAAAAGTGTACTAACAGTGGTTTTACCATTGGTCCCTGTAACGCCTACTAGACGTAAACTTTCGGAAGCATGATCAAAATAGTTGTGTGCCAACTCACCTAGATAATTTCTCACATCTTCTACAAGGATATAAGTAACATCAGGATTTTTCTCATCACACGTTTCACAAAGAATTACTTTTGCTCCTTTTTTAATGGCAGCATCTATAAAATTGTGACCATCTACAAGCGTTCCACGTAATGCAGCATATATGAATCCATCTTCTACCTTTCGGGAATCAATTTCGATTCCCTTGATTTCGACATCATCTCTGCCATTTAACGCTACGCTAAATCCAACCGGCAATATTTCAAACAACTTCTTTGCTTTCAAAGCTCAACCTATTTTTCTAATTTAAATAGATAACTATATTCTGTCCATGTGTCCCTGTTCCAGGTGGTATTGATTGCCTTTGAACTTTGCCCACTCCATCGAGCTTGACTTTAAGTCCCATATTCTCTAGGAGAAATACGGCATCTCTTGCACCCATACCACGTACATCAGGCACAATGGATTTTTTTATTTTTTTATCTGCTATTTTCATAGCTGTTTCGGATGGATCTACTTTTGCCCAATCTGATTTTGACTCATTATCATATTTTAATTCCAAAAAATCATAAATATCACTAAAGTCTTTAGTGTAACCATATCCAGTTCCCGGCAAATTAGAAGCAACAGCCAAAGAATCGTTTAGAGTACGTACTTGATTTGTTTTAAGTGCAAATACTTTTTCTGCTACATTCTTAAATACTGGTCCAGCTACTGCCCCACCATAAAATACTCCTTTTGGGTCATATATGACTACAATCATAGAATACATAGGATGATCAGCAGGAAAGTATCCACAAAAACTACCATTATACTTGGCATATTCTCCTTTATTAGCATAATTTGTTTTGGCTGTTCCTGTTTTACCTGCTAAAGTCACATATTCTGATTTTAAATGCGCTCCAGTTCCTTTAAGGATCACACCTTCCATCATTTTGCGTGCCTTCATGATATTTTCAGGTTTTGCAATCTGTGGTTTTAGTACTACAGGATCAAACTTTTTCTTAAGCTCATCGCCCTTTCTGATTTCGCTAACCAAATATGGTTTCATGAGTTTACCTTCATTTGCCACTGCATTATAAAAGTTAAGTATTTGCAAAGGTGTCATCATCAATTCATATCCATGCGCCATCCAGGGAATAGTTGTACCATACCACTTGTCCTTGTTCTTCACAGGATCCTTAATCTCTGGAATCGCTTCCCCAGAAATATCTATACCTGTGGGTTCATCTAGTCCGAACTGCTTTAAACGTTTTATCCAAAGTTTTCTACCTTCTCTAGAATTATATACATCGTTTGCTAACGAAGCTACTCCAACATTTGAAGACAACTCAAAAGATTCTGCCATAGTTGCATATTGCCTACCATGTCTTTCCGAATCGTGCATAGTGCGATCTGAAAATTTCATAGCACCATAATTTAAATGAACTAAAGTGTCAGGATTGGTGACGCCATCTTCCATTAGTGCAAGCATTGTTGCCAGCTTCATAGTGGAACCTGGTTCACTTAATCTACCTGCTGCTTGATTGTACATTTCAAAATAAGTACTATCCTCTGCTCTTGTCAGATTTGAAATTGCTTTGATAGCCCCAGTTCCTACTTCCATTAAAATTGCAACACCACCTTCCGCTTTATGCTTTTGAACAGCTGCTAACAATTCGTGATGAACAGCATCCTGCATATCTATATTTATAGTAGTGTGAATATCATCTCCACGTTTGATTTCGTTTTCTGAAGGATCATAAACAGGAACCCAGATATCTTCGCCAGGTGATAGACGTTTCATTAATCTTTGATCGGTATCACCTTTCAAAAATTTATCAAAATATCCTTCTAGTCCTATTCTATCCGCGTTCACACGGTCTACGCCAATAGTTCTACTTGCTAATTCCTTGTAAGGCTTCACACGTTTCCCATATCTAGATACGACCATTCCACCACGTATCTTACCCAATCTAAATATAGGTGCTTTTTTCATTTTATTGAATGCTTCTATATCTAGACCTTTGGCTATAAAGAAATACTTATTGCCCTTTTTTCTTGCTGACATAAGCTCTTTCTTCCATTCAGATTTTGATTTTTCTCTAATAAAATCTGGATCGAAATTACTTAAATATATGGCAAGAGAATCTACTCCTTTATCGAAATCATCTTTTCTGATGATACTCAAATCCATCCTAACCTCAAAGAACTGAATAGATGTAGACAATAAATTACTCTCTTCAGCGTAAATATTACCTCTATCTGCATCTACAGAGCGCCATTTAACATTGACCTCTCCTTTTTGACGCCATTTATCTCTTTCGACAACACTGATCTTAAATACCCTGAACAAGATTACTATTGCGACTAGCACAAAGCAAAACATCACCAAATATGCCCGCCATAGTAACTCCTTCTTCTTGTCCATTTGTTATACAATCATTTACTGTTTTTGTCCGCTACTATTTTGAATGGTGGCTCGGTCAATGGCAAAAGACCTGACCCTTCCACTTTCTTTTCAATTTGCGATTGTATGCTACCATGCATCACTTCCTGCTTAAGGTTCATAGCCCTCCACTTGGTATCTTTTACCTCTTGCTTGAGTGATTCTATCCTACGCACTGATTTTTCAGTTGCATGGGCATTAGAAATATAAACCACCCCTAGCAAAACCAGGTAGCATACAAACGGCAAATTGACAAAAATCCATTCGACCCATTTCAGTCTAAAAAGTGTAGCTTTCTTATCCTGGAAACTAGCCATAAAAATGAATTAATATTTATTTTAAATTACAAATTATCAACTTTGAACGACGAAACGCTTTGCACTTCTCTTCTTCTAAATTTTCTCTGCCACTCTTAGCTTTGCACTTCTCGACCTTACATTTACTTTTTGCTCTTTTGAATCTGCCATGATGACTTTTTTATTGACTAATGAGAACGGCTTTTGGATATTGCCAAACTCATCTTTTTCAACTTCACCATCAAAATTCCCGCTTTTGAAAAAATTCTTGACCACCCTATCTTCAATACTGTGAAATGTGATTACTGAAAATCTTCCACCAGGCTTTAATACCGCTAATCCATCTTCTAGCATATCCTTCAGCGCACCAATTTCATCATTTACTTCCATCCTAAGCGCTTGATATACCTGTGAGAAGTATTTCAATCTCAGCCCCATTACATTTTGATCGAGTACACGATTAAAATCAAATGTGGTTTTGATGTCTGCAAATTTCCTTGCATTGATGATGGCCTTTGCTAGACTTTTTGAATTTCTAACTTCACCATAATTGCTAAGAATTTCTACCAAGGATTCTTCTGAGTAAGTGCGCAAAAGATCTGCAGCAGACATATCGCTTTTGATATTCATCCGCATATCCAATGGAGCATCGAACCTGTAAGAAAAACCTCTTTCGGGAAAATCCAACTGATGAGAAGAAACTCCTAAGTCAGCTAGAATGCCATCCACTTCACTGATTCCTTCCAATCTTAAAAACCGTTTAAGGTATCTAAAATTTGCTTCTATTAATGTGAATCTGGTGTCATGAATGATGTTTTCTACGGCATCTTCATCCTGGTCAAAAGCATACAAATGCCCTTTGGCACTAAGCTCATTTAAAATCGATCTGGAATGTCCTCCGGCGCCAAATGTCACATCGACATACTTTCCGTCTGGCCGGATACTAAGAGATTTGATACTTTCGTCTAAAAGAACAGAAACGTGATACTCACTCATATTGATCAGATTTATAAATCTGTGTTAGGTTTGATCCCTCCAAAGATCTGCTCCGCAATGAGTCCGAATTCGCTTGGCTCTTCGCCCAGCATGTCATCATATTTATCTTTTGCCCAGATTTCGATTTGATTTTGATATGCAAACAAGATAACGTCTTTGTCGATCCCTGCATATTCCATCAGACTTGAAGGTAGATTTACCCTTTCTGATGCATCAACGTCTAATTCTGTGGCTCCACGATAAAAATACCTGATAGCCTGCCTCTGTTGTGTACTGTAAATGTTGAGTTGATTAATCTCGTTCGTCTTTACTTCCCAAACGTCATTGGGATACAACATTAAGTGCTTCTCAAAACCCCGGTTGATTGTAAACTTGAGATTTTCAACACCACCGATCTGCTTTACAATTGCTGCGGGCAATTTAAGCCTTCCTTTGGCATCGAGTTTACACTCATATTCTCCGGTGAATTTATATTGTTTCACACTTTTCTGTTGGTTGTTGATGCAAAGGTATCACAGTTTCCCACTTTTTCCCACTTTTTCCCAAAAAATATAACGAAATATATATATTATTTTTTTAATCTGTTATATCATGTAATCAAATCAATTACACATTGCAAATGATTTGATTATAAAACCGTTAAAATAGGTATAAATGGAAGGTTTGACGGCGAATGCCTTTTCTCAGGTTGGTATTAAATATTACACAAAATTATATATTAATAATATAACAAACAAATAAATGTATGGAAAATTGAAATACTGTCAATAATACATTAATTTATTTTATATGTAATAATATTTAACAAAAATATGGTATATAGTAACATTAGTAATAATTACCATATGAATGGATAGCATAACTAGAAAATTACACAACGATGTAGCATTGAAATCCCATATAAATTGAAGCAAAAACAATTTAGTAGTTCAAAATAGCTATTACATAGATATAAGGAGTCTAATTCATCTCACCATAATAGTTGTAGCTTTTCTTTAGGGGTAATATTAATGATTCTAATTTTCAACAGTTAGTTAATTTATATGAAGATTGAAAAATCATCATAAGACTTAGACCGAAAATGTTCCATATTTACATCTCTACAAAATAGTTTTATAACAAAACACAATTTACATATTACACTTAAACTTATGAGACTTATATATTTTAATTTCATGTAGTAAGGATGATGATGACATTGTACAACAATGTGTAGTCATTAACCTAGAAAATACGCATCCTGAAAAATAGAAACTCGGAACCACTGGAAATATTCTATAGTTTAAAACTGAGAGGACCTACACCGATTAAGATAAAGCACTCAAGACGGTCGCACTTTACACCTGCAATCCTATATTTTAAGAATTTGTAATTCATCGTTATCCATCCATAAATGTATACAAAAATGTAGCCCAATCTTTGCAAATTCCTAACACTTGCTCTCCAAAATCCGCATATCTGACTTACCCTACGAAATTTTGATTGAAAATAGTTTTCCTTGATTCCCCTACGTTAGAGTAGATAAAACGAAATTTGGTATAATTAGTATGATAACTTACGCTTCCTTAGTTTCGTTGTCATAGTTTTTTCTGTTCTTATACCATAAATAAGCCATCGAACCTACTAGTAAATAAGGTAAGGCAAACATATATAGTATACCATTATTTAAACCTTTACCAGCACTACCACCATCTCTTAGATTTGACTCAGCTGATAGCTTACACATTGGACATTGCGCAATCAACTCTGGTTGGACCAAAACAACAACTGCAACTATAACTAAAAATAGTACAACTACCTTTTTCATATATAACAAGGTTTAAGCATTAAGTAACAAATAGGCCCTGTGATCGCCACATACAACCAAATAGGAAATACCCATCTTGCCATTTTACGATGTTTTTCTACTTGAAATGTAAATCCCTTAGTAAATGTTAGAAGTATAAACGGCAAAGACAACCCAGCCAAAATGATATGACTGATCAATAAAAAGAAATACACCGTCCTAATTCCACCTTCTTTACAATATGTGGTCTCTACAGTAGTAAAATGATACAAGACATAACACAATAAAAACAATCCAGAAAACAATAGCGCTCCGTAGATTGATTTTCTATGATTCTCCACTTCCTTTCTCTTTATAAAATATATGGCAGCTAATAAACAAATAGTGACCAATGTATTTAAAACTGCGTGTACAGGTGGCAGGAACGAAAAATCTACACCAAGATCAATTTTAACTTGTCTCATAACACCAACCAAAGCAAGAACAGCAATAGATATAATGATACTTGCTATGTTCAATTTTCTAGCTAATTGGTCATTTGGAGCGGGATATCTCATTGTTTTAATTTTATATCTACTTCTTTGACTCTTGGTATAACAATAGCCAAATGTTCTATTAATTTTTTAACACCATCCATATCAGCTTTGTAAACATTTCTAATGTGTGAGGATGTATCAATCAAAACGTAATCATTTTCTTTGTACTTAAATTTAGTATCTCCGAAATAATTTTCTGCTAAATGAATATAAGCAGATGAAGTATCGTATGATAATATCTGAAAGCCATCAGTTTTTTTAAACTGCTCATTTAATTGTTCTAGATGTTTGTTAATTTCATCATTACTGTGCAATACTAAAACTGTAGTTTTGCCTTGTAAAAGTCCTAGAGTATCTACATTAATTGAAATACTGTCTTTGACTAATAACTCCGCTAATGCCGCCTTCCTGTAATTTAAACCCTGATTTAAATAATACCAAGATCCAAAAGGTACCACAACCACAAACAACCCCAAAACTATCCAAGATAATAACTTACCCATACTATGATTTATATAGACCAAACAAGTTTAATAGGTAAAGGTTAAAATCACAATGTCAGCACATTGTCATAAAAGTTACTCTACACTTTCTACTTGAGAGACTGGATTTTTTACATTCACTCTACTCGTACCCCAATACTTTCCTTCTGCAAGGAATGCGATGATAGCCCAAACTAAAAGCAATGTTGGTAATAAAACAGTTTTTACTAAACCAGGTACTTCATATTTCATGTGCATAAATTCATACACGATCAAATAAGCTTTTACAATACTTAATACCATCATGACACCTCCAGTAATCCATCCTGATATATGGAAACCTTCTACCAAGTATCCTTTGCCTAAAAGTGCAAATAATACTTCAAATACGGTTATAAAAGCTAAAATACCTATAGTTTTATTAGCTATTGTTTTTGATTGATCGTATGTTAAATGACTCATTATTATAAATGTTTAAAAGTCAGAATTTTAATTTGAATGTTAAGTATCTAGGCCTAAAATATTAGAGCAAGTAGAAAAATAAAAACACAAATACCCACACTAAATCTACAAAGTGCCAGTAAAGTCCAATCTTTTCAACCATTTCATATCCATTTCGTCTTCGAGCATAAAGTCCTGTCGCAGAATTTACACAAATGATCAACAGAAATGCTACACCTGATAATACGTGGAATCCATGGAAACCTGTTATAAAGAAAAACAAAGCTCCAAACGCTTTAGGACCGAAAGTTTGTTGTCCTTCTTTACCTTTATCTGGACCATCTGTAATGGTATATTTTAATGGAGCCCACTCTCCTTCATGTTTGTGCATTAAGTAAGAGTCACCTGCCACGAAAGTATCACCTTCTTTAATATCATGTCCATCTCCTTCCAAATATTTACCTGACACTGTATGTGTACCAAATGGATTAGTTGTAACTGTCATATGCTCTTTACCCATTAGTGTATTCCACTCCCAAGCCTGACAACCTAAGAATGCAGCACCACCAAGTATTGTCCACATCATCCAAACCACAACACCACGTTTGTTCTCACGATGGCCTTCTTGTACAGCCCTTACCATTGTATAAGAACTTGCAAG
The DNA here is from genome assembly GCA_035299145.1 of Saprospiraceae bacterium. Taxonomy (GTDB): domain Bacteria; phylum Bacteroidota; class Bacteroidia; order Chitinophagales; family Saprospiraceae; genus OLB9. Next base: position 408,457 of record DATGWZ010000001.1, on the reverse strand, counting down.
TAGAATAAAAGTCATCACTGTTACAAATAAAAGTGGCAAGTGGTGAAAACCACCTGGGAAAGTACTAAATACAAAATCAGGAACTGGCCATGTTGGCATACTGAATCTCAATGCTCCGTAAGCTATCAAAAATCCTGAAAATGTAAACGCATCCGATAATAGGAAATACCACATCATCAATTTACCATATGATGCTTTAAACGGTTCGCTACCGCCTTTCCATGATCCACCTGAATGGGTATCTGTATGATGATCGTGTGCTAAAGTATCTGAAGCCATAATAAAACTAACTTTTATTTGCTAATGATTAAAAATATAAATAAATAAATCCAAAGGAAATCAACAAAATGCCAATAGTTAAGGACTAAGTCAAATCTGTTTATTCTCTTTTCTGTTACATTAAATTTTAATGTGTATGCATGTAATGTCGCTACAATTAGTGCGGCAATACCGCCAATTACATGGAGTGCATGTATACCAGATATCAAAAAGAAAAATGAACCTGATACATTACCTTTTAGGTCTACACCTTTGGCATACAATTCAGTCCAACCAAAGTATTGGAATATGACAAAAGCTACACCTAGTAAAAGTGACACTATCAACATAGATTTATACCTAGATTGGTTTCCAATCTTAAAGCTAGAAAAAGATATGTGAAGTGTTACACTAGAAACTATAATCAATAAAGTACTAATATAAAATGAAACTGGCATTGCGAACTCTAACCAATTACCAGCAGCTTGTTTAACGATGTAAGCACTAGTGAAAGCCCCAAACATCATAGTGATACTTGCCATTGCTGCCCATAAAGCAAACTTGTGCGGATGTATCTTATTCCTTTTATTTACAAGTATATTCTCCATTATATTTAAATTAACCAATATGAAATTAAAACGAATGGAAGGTAAAAGAATGAAAAGAACATCAGTTTTAATGCTGAAGCCCTATCAAATTTTTTATGAAAATTGTAAGATAAACCTACATACAATAAACTCAAAACCAAAACTATAAGAGTACTAGACAAAGATGCTTCAGCATTGTAATAAACAAAGGCTACAACTGGTAAAATAATTATTGCATAAAATACCGCTGACAAACCAAGATTCCTATCTATTTCTCCATTTCTTTCAGGCAACAATTTATAACCTGCTTTCCTGTAATCATCTTGACCAACAAAACCTATTGACCAAAAATGTGGGAACTGCCATAAGAATTGAATGACAAATAAACTAACTGCTAAAATAGTTATACTCCCTTCAAATGCAGTGGCGCCAATCATTACAGGTAAAGCACCAGGAATAGCACCCACTGCTACCGCCAATGTAGAATATCTCTTTAATGGAGTATACACAAAAGCATACGTAATCAAAGAAATCATTCCCAAAAGTGCAGTAATAGGATTGAATGAAGCTAATAAAGTAATACCCACCAAACACGATAATCCAGCAAACATAACACCCTCAGAAGATTTCATTCTTCCTGTTGCAATAGGCCTATTCGAAGTTCGTGTCATCAAGATGTCAAAATCTTTTTCCAATACCTGATTAAGTGCATTTGCAGCAGCAGTTACCAAAAAACCGCCTATTGCCAATGTTAACAATTTAACAAAGTCAACTGATCCACCTGCAACTACAAGATAACCTAGTACTGATGAAAAAACCACCACTAGTGATAACCTGAGTTTGGTCAACATCACATAATCAGCAAGCCTAGAAAAAATAATCTTAGATGCTTTTTCTGATACTACGTATGTATTGGAATTGCTCAATGCCTACTTTAATTTAATTATTGTTATGATATCAATGATCTCCAACTTCACCTTCTTTCAAAGGAATATGCTGTTGTACAAATTCACGCTCATCTTTATTGTAATCATAAGCCCATCTGTGAACAACAGGCAAATTACCAGGCCAGTTTCCATGAATTGGCTCTATTGGAGTAGTCCACTCTAATGTGGTTGCATTCCAAGGATTTTTTGTCTTCATTTTACGACCATACCATATAGAATAGAAGAAGTTGATGACAAATACTAACTGTATAAAGAAAGCAATTATAGCAAATACTGTTATGAATTTATTCATTTCAGTGAAGTGCTTAAATGCGTCAAAGGTATCAAATGAGAAATATCTTCTTGGTACACCTGCCATACCAATATAATGCATTGGCCAGAAAATTGCATACGCACTTATGATTGTACCCCAGAAATGCACTTTACCCAATGTTTCGTTCATAAATCTACCATACATACGTGGGAACCAGTGATAAATTCCAGCAAACATACCGAAAAATGCCGCTACACCCATTACTATATGGAAGTGTGCTACAACGAAATATGTATCGTGCATTTGAATATCAATAGCAGAGTTTCCAAGGAATATCCCTGTCAAACCACCTGATATGAACATTGATACGAAACCAATACAGAATAACATTGGCGTATTTAATCTAATATTACCACCATACAAAGTCGTAATCCAGTTAAATACTTTTACAGCTGATGGTACTGCGATAATTAACGTGAATACAACAAAGAAATTTGATATGAATGGATTTACACCTGACATAAACATATGGTGCGCCCAAACTATGAATGATAAAAATCCAATTGCTAATATAGAATATACCATCGCTCTATAACCAAATATCGGTTTTCTAGCGTGTACAGCCATTACTTCAGATACAATACCCATGGCAGGTAAGATGATGATATATACTTCAGGGTGACCTAAAAACCAGAACAAGTGCTGATAAAGAATCGGACTACCTCCTACTCTATCCAAAGCTTGTCCAGCAATAAATATATCACTCAAAAAGAAACTTGTTCCAAGACTTCTATCGAATATTAACATAAAGAATCCTGAAGCTAATACTGGGAATGACAATAAACCAAGAATAGCTGTAACGAAAAACGCCCAAATGGTAAGTGGCATTCTCCAAAGACTCATACCTTTTGTTCTTAAGTTCAATACAGTGGTAATATAATTTATACCACCTAAAAGTACTGAAACTACAAATAATGTTAAACTAACCAACCAAAGAGTCATACCTGTACCTGAACCAGATGATGCTTGTGGCAAAGCACTTAAAGGAGGGTAAGCTACCCAACCACCTGAGAAAGGTCCTGTACTTAAAAACAATGAATAAAACATGACGATACCAGCTAAAAAGAAAAACCAGTATGACAACATATTCATAAATGGTGAAGCCATGTCTCTTGCACCAATCTGGAATGGTATAAGCAAGTTACTAAAAGTTCCACTTAAACCTGCTGTAAGTACAAAGAATACTAAAATTGTACCGTGCATGGTAACTAATGCATAATAAAACTCAGGAGCCAATTTACCAATTCCAGTAGAAGGATCTACTACGATCCATTTTCCCAAGAAAGGTTTAATCCAAGTTAAGCTTTCCTCAGGAAAACCCAACTGCATTCTAAACACTACAGACATTGCTGCCCCAATAATAGCCCAAATAATACCAGTAATTAAAAACTGTCGGGCAATAATCTTATGATCCATTGAAAAAATGTAATGGAAAATAAAATTTGTCTGATACTTGTCACCGTGATGATGCGCATGAAAATGATCATCATAACCTTGTTCTCTGATCAGAACATCTTCTTCATGAATGGTAACATTCGCCATTTTCTTGAAATTTATTTGTTATTTAGAAATAATTCTAAGTTCAGTTCTACGATTTTGTTCTCTACCCTCTGGTGTTTCATTAGTCTCAACAGGCTGATCTTGACCATAACCACGAGATGACAATCTTGATGCATCAGCTCCCAAACCTATTAGATAAGCCATAACTGATGATGCTCTTTTGTTAGATAAATCAAGATTGCTTGTTGCGTCACCTACGTTATCAGTGTGACCTGCTAATTCTATTTTCAATGAAGGATATTCCTTTAATAAATTGTTCAAATTCTCTAATTCATATTTTGACAAATCACTTAACTTGTCCGATCCTGTTTCAAAGAAAACATGCTTAAGTTGAATATTTCTGCTTGCTGTACCTGTCGTGTCAGTTAAGAAACCTGATATATCTGATTTAAGCTCTCGAGATCTTGTCTTAATTTCGTAATCAAATAATCTCGTGCCCTTATATGGATCTTTATCAGTATTTCTGACATTAGTCGCATAAAAAGGTGTTTGACCTGCCAACCAAGTATCGAACTCTTCTCTAGTAACTACTTCTACTACCCTTCTCATAGAGTAATGCCCCTTACCACAAAGTTCTGCACAAGCTAATTCATATTCAAATGTTTCCCACTTTTGCGGACCTGTTGGGTTTTCTGGATCAGCAGGAACTTGCCACTCAGGATAAGCTCTTAACTGCTCCCTAAATTCTTGAGTTGTTTTGACTGGTGTAAAAATAAAAGATGTCGGAAGTCCAGGGACTGCATCCATTTTTACACGGAAATGTGGAAGGTAAAAGTTATGAAGTACATCTTTTGCTGTAATTCTAACTTTAACCAATGAATCTTTAGGTATTAATATTTTATCTGTTCCACCCAAAACGATGTCATCAACAGAATGTTCGTCTGTCCAATCAATACCTAAGGTATTTGTTGCTGGATCGATCAGTCTAAAGTCTTTATTTCCTAATTTACCATCTGCACCCGGGTATCTAATATCCCAAGCAAATTGATAACCTGTTGCCTCAATCTCCAAATATTGATCTTCTTCCGTTAAGGTTGGAAATATGTTATTCCAAGCGATCAAACCATTTGCAACTAAATAAGTCATAACTATAGCTGGAACAACTGTCCAAATCATTTCTAATTTAGTATCATGCGCAAAAAATATTGCTTTTCTACCTGTTGTTTGTCGATATTTATATGCATACCAGAACAACAAAATATGTGTCAACACAAACACAATTCCAGTAAAGAATAAAGTGATATTAAAGATACCATCCAATTCAAAACCATGTGCTGATGCAGAAGTCAATGGTCCATAACCTAACATTTGGTTTTTGTAATGATATGCAGACCATATACATCCTATCAAAAATACAATCATAAAAGCTACTAGAGCAATTCCTTGAGTATTTGTACTTGATCTTTCTACAGCTTCCTCGCCTCTGATTCTTGCTGCTAGTTCTGTCAACTTACCGATTTGGACAACGATAACAGACAGTAGGAAAATAATTGCAAATGCTATTAAATAAGTCATTTTATATTAATTATTTATTGTTATATCAATGTTATATTACGTGGTGATGCATACTCTCTTCAAGGTATGGATCATTCTTAGGTACAAGTGCTGATTTGGATAAAACTGTCAAACCTACATATAAAAACAAACCTAAAAATCCTATAAACGTACCCAATTCTAAAAGACCTGGGAAAGTAAAACCATCAACAAAAGTACTAACATGAGCTGCTGCATGCTCTCCTCCATGTGCAGCATCTCCAGCTGCATGACCTGCTTCAGCACCGTGGCCATGAGCTAATGCTTCATTTCTTGTAATCAATGCACCTGGCTTGATCATTAAGAAATAATCTACCCAGTGTCCTACTAATACTATAACAGCTACCAAACTCACTGAACCAAATTTACGCTTTGTGTCATTTCTCATCAAGACAAAGAAAGGTACTAAAAAGTTTATAATAAGGTTACCAAAAAATAACGCTGGATAATTATCATATCTTTCTCTGAAATAAATAGTCTCTTCACCAATATTTGCATACCAAATCAACATAAATTGTGAAAACCACAAGTACGTCCAAAATACACTAATTGCAAAAAGAAACTTACCTAAATCATGGATATGGTTTTCGTTTACTTCCTTAAAGTAACCGTTTGCTTTTAAATAAATAATTAACAATATGGTTAATGCAATCATAGATACAAAAGCACTAGCAGTAGCATACCATGCAAAAAGCGTACTATACCAATGTGCATCTATACTCATGATCCATTGCCAAATCATAGCAGCACTGGTAAAACCTACTATTGGTAAAAATATAGCAGCGTATACCCGCATTGATTTGTGTATTTTAAAGGTCGAATCTGACTCTTTATCTTCTTCTATAGATAATGTTCTGAATTTATGTGCAAAAAATGCCCAAGCTCCTACAAAAACTAAAGTACCACCCATGTACCAATTCTTATTTAGGAATGAAGCTTTTCCACTTAAAATTGGATCAACAGCTACACCAGCATCATCGGCCCAATGGTAAAGGTGATGCCAATGCATATAAACACCCAATGCCAGTATCACCATCAAAACCAAACCTACTACTAAAAATGATGCATAAGCTTCCCAAACTCTTTTGAAAGTTGTATGCCACCCTGCATAAGCCGTGATACAAGCAGCAATAAAAAATGCCGCCATTAAAGATATCATAGTGAAAAACACAGAATTATGCAAGAAATTTGTCCAAAATCTAGTATGGAACTGATCATCACCCATCCAGGTTAGAATCATACAAATTACGCCAATTCCAATGGCTCCTAGTAAAACATTACGATGTCCGCTTGATAGAGTATATTGGTTCATATCTTTAAGCTATTACTTTTTTATACTTTAATTTATTAGTGTTGGTTTACTTTACCACCAACTTCTTTTACCATCATGGTATCTACTGCAACTTCTGCATTTGCTACAACTGTCTGAGCGGCTTTTTGAGCAGCTAAAACAGCATAAGGAACTTCTATATTATTGAAAGTATTTGCCTTTTCGCTATACTCTAATTTTTTTGTTGCCGCCTGTAGAGATCTTATATAATGTATCACATTCCATCTTTCTTCGTAAGAAAGTTTATCACTGTAGCCACCCATTAGATTTCTACCATGTATTAGTGCGTGATAATATCTACCATTAGAAGCAGCTACAAATTCATCCAAAAGGAAATTAGCAGGTTGTACAGGATATTTTCCACCATCATCTCTAACTAGATAACCATTTCCATCTGCTTTTTCACCATGACAAATCGCACATTGAATGTTGTATAACTGTTTACCTTTTTCCAATCCCGCTGTTGTAATTGGATAAGGATTATTGATAACTTCTGCAATAGCTCTTGCTCTATCTTCTTCGTTATCTGCATAATAATAAGGAACACTGCCATTCGCTTTATATGCAATACCTTGATGAGAATGACCACCAGTATGATCAGAAGTACCTGCGTATCCACGAGCTATTGTTCCTGATACAGGTATCCTAGGCTGAACAATTTTATGAAGGTCATCTTCAGTTCCCCATCTATTATGGTAATAATATCCATAAGTATTTGCTTCATATGCAACGGAGTGCGCCATATCAGGCATATACTCACTACCTGTTTGGTTGCCTGTAGCAGATTGACATGACATCAAAGACATCATGACCAACACACCAAAAAAGCCTAATATTTGATATTTGATATTCATTTTATCTGAGCTTATATCGTTTTAGAATTTACTTCTGATGCACCAGTTGACTTAAAGAAAGACTCTGCTCTTTCTGCACTAACCGCACTTTTATCAAAAGCAATACAAAATTTATCATCCGTAATTCTATCATCAAGATAAGTATTAACTACACCTGGTCCTAAACCATTAATGATATAGAAAGTAACCGTCATACCTATTGCTGAAAATAAAACCGTCATCTCAAAAGTGATCGGAATAAAAGCAGGCACTGACCAATAAGGCTTACCACCAAATATGTTAGGCCAATCTTTTGTAAAAATCCAAGACATACCCAAAAAGGCAGTCAATGTACCGATAGCACCATAGATGAAACCTGCTTGGTGTAATCTAGATTCTTCCAATTCTAATATCGGATCCAATCCGTGAACTGGAAATGGTGAGTACACATCATAGATATCCAAATGATCTTTTTTTGCAGCTTTAACTGCTCTTAGCAAATCTTCTTCGTCATTATAAAGTCCGAAGATCACATCTGTTTGTTTATTATTAGCCATTGAATAATAGATTTCGAATTAATTAATGAGTGTCTGAAGAATGCTCTGAGTGATGCTTGTGTCCGTGACCATGTGTGGCATTGTCACCGATATACTGATCACCTGAAGATTTTAAAATTGCTTTTACTTCAGCCACTGCTACCACTGGTGCTACTCTCACGAAGATAAGGAATGCAGTAAAGAACAAACCAAAGGTTCCTACATATATACCAATCTCTACCCATGATGGAGAATACAAACTCCAGCTTGATGGTAAATAATCTCTTGCAAGTGTTGTTGCTATGATCACAAAACGCTCAAACCACATACCTATATTCACAACTATTGATAAGAAGAAGGTAAGGGTAATATTTCTTCTCCACGATTTCTTCCAAAAGAACTGAGGAGAAACAACATTACAAAACATCATACCAAAATATGACCACCAGTAAGGTCCTAATGCTCTATTGAAAAACGCAAACTGCTCATATACATATCCTGAATACCAAGCTATAAATAATTCTGTAAGGTATGCTACCCCGACTATTGTGCCTGTAAGTAGAATAACCTTATTCATGGATTCTATGTGCTCAATAGTGATATAATCTTCTAGCTTCAATAACTTCCTAGTAATGATCATCAATGTTAATACCATCGCAAATCCCGAGAAAATCGCTCCAGCTACAAAGTAAGGAGGAAATATCGTAGTGTGCCAACCAGGTATAACTGATGTCGCAAAGTCAAAACTTACGATCGTGTGTACAGAAAGTACTAGTGGCGTAGATAATCCTGCAAGTACAAGAGACAATGACTCCCATCTCTGCCAATGTTTTGCTGATCCAGTCCAACCAAACGATAACGTGTTATAAATTTTCTTTCTTAATCCTTTTGCTCTATCTCTTACTGTTGCAAAGTCTGGAACTAAACCTGTATACCAAAATAATAATGATACAGTAAGGTAGGTACTAATCGCAAATACGTCCCAAAGAAGTGGCGAGTTAAAGTTTGGCCAAAGTGGTCCCCTTGTATTCGGATAAGGCATGATAAACATCGCTAACCATATTCTACCCATGTGAATCAACGGAAATAATCCTGCACACATTACGGCAAATATCGTCATCGCTTCCGCTGCTCTGTTTACACCTGTTCTCCATTTCTGTCTAAAAAGTAAAAGGATGGCAGATATCAATGTACCCGCGTGACCAATACCGATCCACCAAACGAAATTGGTGATATCCCATGACCAGTTGATGGTTCTATTTAGATTCCAAGAACCTATACCAACCCAAATGGTCCAGATAATACAAAAGATACCAAAGGTTAACACTGCAACGGACAACACAAAACCTATTACCCAAGCCTTGGTAGGTGTTTTTTCCGTCGGCGAAATCAAATCTTCAGTAATCTGATGATATGTTTTGTTTCCCGTGATCAGGGGCCTTCTTAATGGACTTACAACAGCACTCATTGATTATATTTTGAATGTTATTTCGTAATTAAATTTTAAAATTATGCATCAAAAGATTTGTCTCTGTTATTTACTTTCATGGTGTAAGTAACAGATGATCTTACGTTTATCTCTTCTAATGCGATGTAATTTAATGGTGACTCTAATTTACCACTTAATACACCTTCTTTATTGTTCATATCTCCAAAAGTGATTGCTCCTGTAGGACATGATGTCTGACAAGCAGTCTTAACATCACTATCTCTAAGCGATCTTCCTTCTGTTTTTGCGGTCAACTTACCTTCTTGAATTCTTTGAACACAGAAACTACACTTTTCTATCACACCTCTTGATCTTACCGTTACATCTGGATTCAATACCATTCTAGTAAGGTTATCAGCCATAAATGGTGTTTCTTCTTCATGAAGTTTAGGTTGATTTGCAGGGAATAAATCTGCTTTTGTATAATCCAACCAGTTGAATCTTCTCACTTTATATGGACAGTTATTTGCACAATATCTTGTACCAATACATCTGTTGTAAGCCATCTGATTCAGACCTTCTGAGCTGTGGTTAGACGCATTTACTGGACAAACATTCTCACATGGAGCATTGTCACAGTGTTGACACATCATCGGTTGATAGATGGTATTAGGGTTTTCTACACTACCGTAATAATATCTATCTATTCTCAACCATGGCATTTCGTGGTGGATAGAAACTTCATGTTTACCTACTACAGGAACATTGTTTTCTGACATACACGCAACTGTACATGCACCACAACCGATACAAGCATTTAGATCCACATGCATTCCCCAGTGATGGCCAAGTGCATACTTCTCATCAAAACCACGATATATTTGCTGTGCATTTAAATGTTGTGCGTGCGCTCTTCTTTCATGAAGATGCTCTACACTATTTTTAAGTTCGCTTACATTTGAAGTATATATAACAGATCTGTCTGTAAGTGCACCTTGGAAACCTTTGATACCTGTGAAATAATCAAAAAATACCAACGCAGCTTCATCCGCATTTATCTCCTGACCAGAATCTTTGTCAATACCTCTTACCCCGATAGTGTGGTGATACTGAACACAAGAGAAATCTTTTTCTTTTCCAGTTTTTGTTGAAACTGAAACAGCTGTATTATAATAACCTGGACCATCTGCTCCAAGTGTTACTAAATCATTTACATTGATACCAACGTTAGATCCTGTATGACCTGCTTGTGTTCTACCATAACCTAAGGCGATTGAAACGGTTCCTGGCATTTGTCCAAACTGTTGGATCACAGGAACAGTAAATTTCTGATCACCAATGGTAAGGTCTACCAAATCTCCATCTACTAGACCATTAAATCCTTCCATGGTAGTATATCCATCAAAATTTACTGGAACAGCAAGATAATTACCCCATGAAGTCCTAGTAACTGGGTCTGGCATCTCCATTAGCCATGGATTACCTGCATATTGACCATTTCCTATTTGGATTGTCTCAAAGAAAGATATCTCTAGTTCAGTAGAAGCAGGTTTGGTCACTTCACCAGAAATTTCAGCAGCTACATATGATGGAGCACTTGATGCTGGTAAGTTTATAATACCATCATGTACAGCACTATCCCAGAAAGATTGGAAAGATGCAAATTCGCTTTGAGCTGTGAATGCTGTATTTTTCCAAGTATCTTTAAGGTACTCGTAGTATGACTGACTTGATGTCAGATCTACTGTAGTACTTCCTGCCCAAGTCAATAGAGACAACTCTGCCTGACGCGTATTAAATAAAGGTGCAATGGTAGGTTGTATCAAAGATAAATGACCTTTTTTGGCTTCTACATCACCCCATGATTCTAAGAAATGGTTTGTAGGTGCAATTATATCACACAAAACACTTGTTTCATCTAGTACTGTAGCAAATGAAACTTTATTTTTAACTTTCGAAATACTTTCTGTTAAAGCTTTGCTGTATGCAGAGTCATATAAAGGATTAGCACCGTGGAAAATAACTAAATCTACACTACCACCTTTAATTTCGTCTACCAACGCTTTTAACTCTGTGTCATTACCTTGTCTTTGATAAGAAGGTACTGACATGTCGATAGTACTACCATAATTACCTAAAGTATTATTGATAGCATTTATCATCAATTGCTCATTCACATTGTTTGAAGCACTGATTACCAATGACTTACCTTGAGCAGCTTTAAGCTCGGTAGCTACCTTAGACAATGCTTTTTTAGCTTTGTCATTTAAGCCTGAAGCAGCGCCACCACCTACTATTTCGCTATATAGGTGCGCAATAGCAACACCTTGTTCAGATGGTTTGACCAAAATTCTATTATCAGCATTCGAACCCGTCATGGACATGTGGCTCTCCACCTGAATATGTCTAGACATTTTTGCACTTGCGATGTCATTTATTTTTCTACCTTTCACATATGCTGCTGCATATTCAATTGGTGAAATCCAAGTTCCTAGGAAGTCTGCCCCAAAACTTACGATTACTTCTGCTTTATCAAATTTGTAACTTGGAACTACTCTTTGTCCAAAGTTTTTAGCATTTGCATCTAGTAATGCAGATGCTGAAACAGGATCGTAAGTAACTACTTTAGCATTTGGATATTTTGTTGCAAATTCACCCAATGCTCTTTTTGCAGTTGGGCTCATTAGTGTATTTGTAACGATTCTGATACTTGTTGAAGCTGGAAGTGTTGTAGCCATAAGCTTATCTACTTCTGCCCAATCAGTATCTTTCCATGAATCTCCAGACTTCATTTTAGGACCTGAAAGCCTACTTGTATCATATAAACTTAATACAGAAGCTTGAGCCCTAGCAGAAGTACCACCGCCTGTAATCGGAGATAAATCGTTTCCTTCTATCTTGATAGGTCGTCCTTCTCTAGTTTTTACTAGAACTGGACAGTAATCACCACCATTTACAAAAGTAGATGCATAATAGTTTGCAATACCAGGTACGATTGTATCAGGTTTTACAACATAAGGGATGGCACGTTTGATGGGAATATCACAACCCGCGGCAATAGTTGCAGCACCGACGCTAAAACCAAGAAACTTAAGGAAATCCCTCCTATTACCTGCTAATGAAGCTGGCATATCTGAGTATGAAACGGATTCATCAGCAAATTCCTTATTAGCAATTTCTAAGAATTCGGCATCTTGTGTTAGGTCTTTTTGTCCTATCCAAATATTATCTATCTGATTTTTCATGAATATATTAAGATTAATATTTTCTAAAATATGATTTTAAATTAAGGTATTAGTAATGACATTTTTGACATTCCAAACCTCCTATATCGGATACCGTTACTTTATCTCTTTTACCCGCTGCCATCTCCTCGTGGTACTGTGTATAATTAGCATAATAAGGATTGTCTTTAAACTTCACTTCTGTTTGTCTGTGACAATTGATACACCATCCCATAGAAAGTGGAGATGCTTGTTTAACAACTTCCATTTCTTCTACTTTGCCGTGACATGTCTGACATTCTACCTTACCTACAGTTACGTGTTGAGCATGGTTAAAGTATGCGTGGTCAGGTAAGTTATGTATTCTCACCCACTCTATCGGTCCTTGAACTTTCTTTTTCTGTTCATTTGTCAATGACTTTTTGATATCAGCCCACTGCTGCTCTACGACATTTTCACCTTCTTTATTAAGTGCTGCCAATTCTTTAGCTTTTACATATTCATCACCGATCCATTTGCCATAGATTGCTTTGATCTCTTCTTCTGTTTTGGCATCATAGTTCTCGATGTATGTATTTGTAGAAGGGTCATAACCTGCAGAAACAAAAATCTTTGTCAACTCTGCTGTACCATATTGTGAACCTACTTTGATTGCTCTGTGGCAATTCATACAAGTATTTGCGGCAGGAATACCAGAATGTTTAGATCTTCTAGCACTATCATGGCAGTATTGACAATCAATTTTATTTACACCTGCGTGTGTTACATGCGAAAACTTAATTGGTTGATCTGGTTGATATCCTTCTTGACGACCTAGTTCTGTTGCTTTGTTTACTGTAGTATAAGCGCCTAAGATGATTGCTGCGAATAATAAGAATGTCACTACTCCTTTTGAAGTCAAAATCTGAGCAATGGTTTTCTTTTCTACATATTCACCATCTTTAGCAGCTGCGATCTGATTAAGATTAGAAATAATCTTAGTCAACAATAAAGCCAAGATAGCTAGAACCGCTGCTATGATTAGGTACATAGGAAGATTGCTTTTTTCTTCAACTGGTCCTGCAGCAGTATCCGCTGCAGCAGCACCTGCTGCTTTCACAGGATAAGTACCATCATAGGTACCATTGATATAGGCAATTAAGTTACCTATCTCATCATCTGTAAGATTAGGAAACGCGGTCATCACCGTTGGCTTGTACTGATTCCAAATTTCCAAAGCTTTTGGGTGACCTGAAGCGATCATAGCTTGTGAATTTCTAATCCAAGCATAAAAAGCAACATCATCGCCCCACTTTGCTTGGGCTCCTCCCAAAGCTGGACCTGTGGCCGCAGTTCGCATGTCTTTGCTGTGACATGCAGCACAATAATTTTTGAATAACTCTTTGCCTGCATCAGGATTGGCCTGAGCATACATTCCGAAGCTTAAACTTGCAACGAAAATTGTTATTATCGACTTGATTATGAGATGCTTGTAAATCATCATTGGCTTATCTTTATTAATGTTGATGTTATTCAACGTAATTGTAATAAAAATGTAAAATTTTAAAACTGCCACAAAAGTAAAACTCTGAAAGATTAATCACAATTTTTACTATATGTTTCTAATTATTTAGAAAATGTCTAAATAATTTAAGAAATTATTAACACTACTAGACCGACACTTCTGCCTTGATATGTGGGTCAGGATGATAATCTTTTAATTCAAAATCATCATATGTAAACTCAAAAATTGATGTCACTTCTGGATTAATTTCCATTGTAGGAAGACTTTTCGGCGTGCGAGTCAATTGTAAATTAGCTTGTTCTATATGATTATTATAAATATGCACATCACCAAAGGTATGCACAAATTCTCCATATCCAAGCCCACAAACTTTTGCAATCATCATAGTAAGCAATGCATACGAAGCGATATTAAAAGGCACTCCGAGAAAAGTATCCGCCGATCTTTGGTACAACTGACACGAAAGTTTGCCATCAGCAACATAAAATTGAAATAAACAATGACATGGAGTTAATGCCATTTTGTCTAATTCCCCTACATTCCAAGCATTAACGATCATACGTCTAGAGTCAGGATTGGTCTTGATGGTATGGATAAGGTTTGAAATTTGATCTATAGTCCCTCCATCAGGTGTGGCCCATGATCTCCATTGTTTGCCGTACACAGGACCAAGGTCGCCATTTTCATCTGCCCACTCATTCCAGATACGAACGCCATTATCTGTCAAGTATTTAATATTGGTATCTCCATTCAAAAACCATAACAACTCATATATGATGGACTTTAGATGCAGCTTTTTGGTGGTTAACATAGGAAAACCATCATTTAGATCAAAACGCATTTGGTATCCAAATACACTTATCGTCCCAGTACCTGTTCTGTCCGTTTTCTGAGTTCCATGATCTAATATGTGTCTGAGTAAGTCATGATATTGGCGCATAAGGCAAATTAATTTATCGCAAAGATATTAAGAAAATGTAATATTTCAAAAATGATCTTGATCCGTCTAAATCATCTATCAATTTTCAAAAATCCAGTATTTCATTTGACATATCAAAACCTAGTGAATCTATTAAGACATTTTTAGCAACACTGATCGGCCGATACAAGCCATAATAGACGCTTTTGATTAAGAGATTACAAAAACCATGTAAGTATGTAAATTATCTCTTTTTGGAACAAAAATAAATTATTTCTTATACCTTGCACTTCTATAGCAATATAAAACATTAGCGTTTTACATCAAAGTGAAGCCTAATAAATGTAGTACGGATTAAAAATAAAAAATAAAATGCACAAAATAGTTCTTAATATTTCCCACGCCATATTCAACATTGGCATATCGTTTTGTCTACTTTTGTGTGCATGTAACAACCATAACAACAAAATCAAACCAATTAATCCTGATGCTAATGACACTACTACTGTTGAAAATCCAAGTGAAGAAAACATTTCCTTGGGTCAAAAAGTAGACAATTTGGATAGAAATATTAGAAGTATCTACCAAGATAAAAAGGGAAATTTCTGGTTTGGCACCAATAATTCAGGCGTTTTTTGTTTTAATGGTAAGGAACTTAGGCAATTTACAGAGAGTGATGGATTGACCAATAATCAAGTACTTACAATTCAGGAAGACTCGATGGGTAATATCTGGTTTGGAACTGGAATCTTTGGCGTTTGTAGTTTCGATGGTAATAAATTTATAACACACACAAATAAAGAAAATCTCAAAACAAACAATCATTATGGCACAGGATGGGATAAAAGCGCAAATGATCTTTGGTTTTATGCAGGTGCTGGCACTTTTAGATATTCTGATAAAAACCTGATTTACCTTCCGTTCCATAAAAGTGTTTTAAAACTCTCTCAGAATGCGCCTTTTGAGTTGAGTCCATATGCTGTGTATACCATTCTTACTGATAAAAAAGGCAATATTTGGTTTGGCACACAATCACAAGGAGTTTGCAGATATGATGGTAAAGATTTTACTTGGTTTACAGATAATGGTCTAGCTGGGCCTGCGGTTTTGGCATTGTTTGAAGATAGTAGGGGCAATATTTGGATGGGTAATAATGGTGCAGGACTATTCAAATATGATAGCAAAACAGTTATAAATATGACTGAAAAACACAAACTCAACAATCCTTCATTTCGCACAGCAGGTAATGACCAAGCAGGTACCCTAGCCCGCATATATGCCATCAACGAAGATCTGATGGGCAATATTTGGATAGGTACAGTGGACGCAGGTGTTTGGAAATATGATGGCAACAGTCTCACCAACTATACCAATAAAGACGGACTCACAACCCAAGCTATCAATACCATTTACAGAGATAAAAAAGGAAATCTATGGTTCGGATCTGATGCAGATGGTATCTTTAAATTTAATGGACTTACTTTCGAACAAATAAATCTCCTGTAAACGTATAAACACGAATTAGTTAAAACGGTCAACGTTTTTCAGGCATTGACAAGCATTAAACATTAAACCTTTAACCCTCATTATTCAATAGAATTTCGTCGTGAAGCTTGGAAGGCCAATAAAATAAGTGATTTCGCGATTGAGTCATAGTCACCACTATGATGATTGAGAGAAATTATCCGCTGCGGAGTCTTATTTTGAAGGCATTTCATGCTGGAATAGATTTTCTATTGAATAATGAGGGTTTATACATTGAGTCTACTCCGAAAAGTCCTTAGTTCAAATATAATGAAAAATATTGATTTCTACTGCATTGATAATCAAATGCATACCCCTTTAGGGGCAGGGGCATTTCCCTTTAGGGTCAGGGTAAAAAACGGTTGATTATCAACCAATTCGTGTTTTCGGAGTGGACTCAACATTGACAAACCTTTAAACATTAAACATTACACATTAAACATTAAACCTTAAACATTAAACATCCCAACTTAAACTTTCCACCTTAAACCTTCAACACTTAACCCCTTCCATTAAATATTTACTCCCCTTTTTTACCTACCTTATAGTTATTTCCCCATATTTGCATAAAATTAATGCACATGA
The DNA here is from genome assembly GCA_035299145.1 of Saprospiraceae bacterium. GTDB lineage: Bacteria > Bacteroidota > Bacteroidia > Chitinophagales > Saprospiraceae > OLB9. Next base: position 391,375 of record DATGWZ010000001.1, on the reverse strand, counting down.
ACCTGAAATTAATTATAGTTTCCATTTTAATTTTGACATCTTACCTAAGCAAAACTCAAAACTGCATCCCTGTAGCCATAGTTTTCACCACCCAAGCACAAGTAGATGCCTTCCCGACAGATTATCCGGGATGTACAATCATTGATGGTAATGTAGGTATCACAGGAGATGACATTACCAATATCGATGCGTTAATTCAAATAACTAAGATAAATGGTAGTTTGCAAATATTGAACGCAAATCAACTTACCAATTTGGATGGATTTGAGAATCTGACCCATGTAAATGGACTCATTTCTATCAAAAATACTACAATTACCAATATTACAGGTTTAAACAATCTAGATTCAATTGGCGGTAGTTTAAAAATTGAAAGATGTTATCAATTAAATGAAATTGAAGGCTTGAACAATATTGATACATTGAATGGAGATTTATTTATTTCAAATTGTAACAATGTTGTAAATTTTTCAGGACTATCCAATTTAAGTCATATTGATGGTTACATAAATATTTCAGACTTAAATTTATCAAGTTTTATAGGTTTGGGTTCATTAAATAGCATTGGTGGTGGTCTCAATTTATCTAATCTAGGGCAATCACTTAACTTAGCAGGTTTTAATAATTTAACCTATATTGGGGAAGGAATGAGTTTTGTAAATAATTTCATAGGTTTTTCAGGATTTAATAGCCTAACAACAATTAATGGAGATTTAGTTATCCGATCTAATAATTCAATGACAACATTAGATGGTTTTAATTCATTGACCACTATTGAAAAAAGTTTGGAAATATGGCGAAATTCATTGTTAACTCAAATAACAGGATTTAATAGTCTTTCAAATGTTCAAAACCTTTATATTAATGATAATATTTTTCTTAGTAATATAGATGGTTTTGATCACTCTATAACAATGTCAAATATTGGTATTTTCGATAACCCCTTTCTCTCCAACTGTTCCGTAGAATCAATTTGTAATAAGTTATGGCAAAATAATGGTTCTATCAATATAACTAATAATGGTACAAACTGCAATTCAATTTCTCTTGTCCTTCAAAATTGTGGTGCTGCTCCAGATGGAGATGGTGACGGTGTAAATGATTTTGAAGATAATTGTCCCACAATAAGCAATCCATTACAGACGGACTGCAATGGTAACCAAATTGGAGAAACTTGTGAATCTGGTGATACAGACAATGATGGTGTAGTTAATACTAACGACAATTGTCCATGCCAAAACAATCCTGATCAAGCAGATGCGAATAATAATGGTATTGGAGATATATGTGATAATACTTCTGATTCGGATGGAGATGGTCGAAATGATTCGGTAGATAATTGCCCATCCATTTCTAATACTGACCAATCTGATTGGAATTATGATGGAATTGGTGATGTATGTCAAGATTCAGATGTCGATGGCATCATGGAGAATGTGGATAATTGTAGGAATATATCCAATGCTAATCAGGAAGATAGTGATAATGACGGAGTGGGCAACCTATGCGACAATTGTTTAAACAATGCTAATCCTAATCAAGAAGATATTGATTATGATAATATTGGTGATGTTTGTGATAATTGTATATATAATTATAACAGTGAACAGTATGACGAAGACAATGACGGAGGTGGAGATGCTTGTGAGTATGATTTGGTCGAGTTTTATGGATCATCTACCCAGGTTCAAGATAATACAGTGCCTATGACGTCTTTAAATGGTTGGGAATGGACTTTAAACATCTCCCTCAGTACAGGTTCTGGCAGTTTTAAAACAAGGAATTTTAATTTATGGTTGGGAAGTAATGATTTTCCATCTGGAATAGGTTATTCGGTTGGAACTTATATTCCGGTTCAAGCTGGTGACTACACAATTTTATTCAATTCAAATACAAGAGCTTATTCGTTTACTGTTAATACTGATTTTGACAATGATGGAATTCCAAATGAAGTAGATAATTGTAAATATATGTCCAACATAGAGCAATTAGATTATGATAGTGACGGATTGGGTGATGCATGCGATAACTGTATAAAATATGAAAATCCCGATCAATATGATTATGACAAAGATGGTGTAGGCGATACATGTGATAATTGTCCTGAATTTCCAAACAATGACCAAATACCTGATATGGACTGTGACGGAATTGCTGACTCCGTAGATAATTGCCCAAATCATCCCAATAAATTCCAAACTGACTTAAACAACAATGGTCTAGGTGATGCTTGCGAAGATTTCCCCAAAATGGGTTTTAATACATCTAATCCACTCACCGAATTCCACTTATCCAATGGCACGCTTTATATCGATAATCCAGAAAAAGGTATCATCCTTAAAAATTATCAAGGACAATGTTTTATCTTAAAAATGGATGGTTTGAGTCTTACCGCAACACTTATACCTTGTCCATAATATATTCAATCTAAAACCATAAAATTTAAAAGTATGCAAACACAACATAAAATTACTTACAAAACAATCATCCATGCACCAAAAGAAAAAGTATGGGACGCACTCACAAATCCTGACATCATCAAACAATATTTCTTTGGAACCGAGTTGATTACTACGTGGGAGATAGGCAGTGAAATAATATTCCAAGGAGCATGGGAAGGACAGTCTTACCGAGACAAAGGCACCATATTGGAATACATAAAAGATGAGAAACTTGCTTATTCCTACCTTAGCAATTGGAGTGGTAAAGAAGACCTTCCTGAGAATTATCTTTGGGTGTCTTATGAAGTAAAAGAGATGAGTGGAGACACGGAACTCACAATTTATCAGACAAACTATGACGAAGAGAAAGCACAACACTCAGAAGCAAGTTGGGCATCGATCATTGATGGTATTAAGTCAGTGATAGTATAGCTATTGTTACATATTGGACTTGCAAACTTGTTTGCAAGAAGTATCCTTAGCTAATCAAAAATTTAACCTTCTCTTTAAATAAGTGTAACTGGCAGTATTGATAAAAGATTTCTTTTTTTCTAATAATGATTTAGTTTTGAGTCTTAACTCTTCAGGTGTGTGGCCTAAAATTATTTTACATCATTAAAACACTCTAAGGTATCAATTTTATTTATCTCAATCTTTTATTATATAAAATATGAATTGCCTCTTATTGGAGTTTCAAATTTATTTGAAAAATTTTAAGTATATACCAAATAAAAATTTTATTCCATTAACCTACTCCAACTCTAATATCTATTGCTACTTATTAACCACCACATCCAAAACATTCTGGAATAATCGCTCTAGCAAGCTATACTCTTTGGTTTGGATGGTGACATTAGCGGTTAGGTTTTGGTTTTGGGGTATTTCTTTTTTATAGGTTGTAACAAAAGGTGTAGGTAATGTGAGTCCAACCAAATAACTGTCTTCATTGGGAATTGTAGAGAAATCAGCTACTTTGGCTTGTACCACACCATACTGCGTAGATGGATAACTTTCCAATTCCAATATAGCATTTTGGCCTACTTGCAGTGTTCCAGCTGCTTTGAGCGGAAGTTTACCTTGTGCGATATAACTGCTTCCCGTATGATGTGGTACACAGGTAAGGATGATGTCGCCCGCTTTGACAAACTGGTTTTTGGATAAATATTTTGTGTAGGAAATATCCGCATCGAAAGGCGCTTTCAGGATGTGTAATTCTTCCCATTCTTTGATTTCATTGATAATTTTTTCTTTCATCTGATGAATAGCAAATATTCTAGTAGAAACACCAGAGGATCTATCTCCTGTGAGTTCAGCTATCTGCGTTTTGATTTGTTCTATCCTAACTTCGTTATTGAGTTTTTGTGATTTGAAGGCTTCGAGATTTCGTTTTTCATTGAGTATCTTTGATTCCGCTTTTTCTTTTTCTACATCAGCGATGACACCTTGATCTCTAAGTGTAGTATGTCTGCCAAAATCCTTCTCTGTCAGTGCGACATCTTTTTCGTAAAACCCTTCTTGTTTGGTGAGTGACAGGTTGAGTTGTTTGATTTGTTCTATTTCATTGCTCAAGGCCTTAATTTTAGTAAAAACAGCACTTTGACGTAAAAATAACTGAAACTCTTCATATTGCTGCACCATAGACGTGTAGGAAGAACTCATTATCCCCAAATTTAATCCTTTCGGGACATTTATATTCAAATATTCAGGTATATAATCAATAGACGATATTCGATCGAAAAATGATCGCAAAACATTTAAATCATACTCATCCACTGTAGATCGGAATTTTAGTAATACATCACCACGTTTTGCCGATGACTTATCTTTTATGTAGATAGAATCTATCTCTGCATTGACCTTACTAATCAGTTCCACAGGTGGATTTTCTGTAAATAATTTTGCAGGCATCACCAGTTTATCGGGATATTTTACAAATGCTGCAATACCCAAACAAACAATCAAAAATATAAAAGCAGCCGTAATACCCCAATTGACCAACCATCCTGGTGGTTTACCAAAGATATTTTGGATAGCAAATATTTCTTCTTTTTGAGCATCGGGTGTGTTAGGCATAAGTATTATTTCTTTTAACGCATTATATAACTTGTCTTGCTTTAGCGGGATGCCTTAATATCAGATCTAAATCACACCTGTCTGCCCAGTATCTTGCAGACTTGTCAGGCTAGGAACAGACTAAGACTTCGACAATAGGTTGTAAAATACAAAGATATAAAATATTTCCCTTCCAAACCTTATAGGTTTCTGAAACCTATAAGGTTTTAACCTACTCCAGATCCAATTGATTCTGAACCAACTCCCAATACTTTCCTCGCGCTTCTACCAACTCCCGATGCGTCCCTGTCTCTACGATCTTGCCAGCATCTAGCACTACGATATTATCGGCATTTTTTACGGTGCTGAGCCTGTGGGCTACTACGACTACGGTTTTGCTTTGGAAAAACTGATTTAGATTTTCCATGATGATGCGCTCGTTGGTGGCATCTAGCGAATTGGTAGCTTCGTCAAAAAACAAATATTCCGGATCTTTATACACTGCACGGGCTATCAGGATACGCTGCCGTTGTCCTTGTGATACGCCGCTGCCTTTGGGACCAATCATCGTATTGTAAGATAAGGGCATACTGTAGACAAAGTCCTGAATATTGGCCACGTGGAGTGCTCTGTCTAGCTTGGTAAAACTGATGACATCATCGCTCTCGGCTATATTATTACCTATGGTATCTGAAAATATAAAACCATCTTGCATGACGGTACCACATTTGGCCCGCCAAGCAGATTTATTGATCGCCAGAAGTGGGATGCTGCCTACCGATATCTTGCCTTCTGTTGTCGGATAGAAACCCAACAATAACTTCAATAGCGTAGTCTTGCCACTGCCACTTGCGCCTACAATGGCGGTGACTTTGCCTGCAGGTATATTGAGATCGATGCCTGAGAGCACTTGCGGCGACAATGGTGAATAAGCAAATGCCACTTTGTCTAAAGATATGGCGGCTTCATTTGGTATCTCAGAAATGGTCTGTACTGTTGGATCTTCTTCTGGTGTGACATCAGTGACTTCTGCCATACGGGTGAGCGAGATGCGAGCATCCTGTGCAGAGCGGATGAAGGCGATGAACTGATCAAAAGGTGCATTGAGCTGACCTACGATATATTGTATGGCAAAAAGTGTACCCAAGGTGATCTGTCCATTGATCACTGCTCGCGCTGCTATGAAGGTGATGAGTATGTCTTTCAGTCGATTAAAAAATAGAGCTCCGAAATCCTGATACTGACGCAGAGCGAGAGATTTGGACTGTACCCTGAAGAGCAAGGCTTGAATATCTATCCACTTCCATCGCCGCTTGCGCTCGCTACCTTGCAGCTTGATCTCCTGCATCCCATTGATCATCTCGAAGAGCGTGCTTTGATTGTCAGATGCTTGCTGAAAAGCTAGATAATCCAGATCAGCCCTACGTTTCATAAAGATCATCACCCACGCGATGTACAAGGTAGTGAAAAACAGAAATACTCCAAAAATCAACGCATCATACATCAACAAGATACCACTAAACACTACGACCGATAGAAAGGAAAAAAATATACTCAGCACCGATCCTGTGAGAAAACTCTCTACCCGATTATTGTCCTGAATACGCTGTATGAGGTCACCTACATTTTTGCTATCAAAATAGCCCAAAGGTAGCCGCATAAGCCGAATGAGAAAATCTGATATGAGCGAGACATTGACACGCTTGCCGATCTGCAAGATAATCCACGACTGTATGAACTGTACAAAGGTCTGACTGACAAAAAGCACCAACTGTGCTATCAGGATAAGTGTGACAAAGGAAAGATTTTGATTTTGTACCCCTACATCGATGAGTGACTGGGTAAGGAAGGGAAACATCACCTGAAAGACCAATCCCACCAAGATACCGATCATAAACTGTGTGATGAGCCGTTTGTAGGGCGAAAGGTATGGCAGTAAACCACTCCATACACCTTTGGGTGTATGGACTTCGCCTGATTGATAAAACTCTGGTGAAGGCTCGAGACCAAGTGCTATACCTTGCTCGCCATCGCTACACCATGATTTTTTAAATTGGTCCTTGGTAAGCCTGATCTTGCCATGTGCAGGATCTGCCACCCATACATATTTGTTATTGATCTTATACACCACTACAAAGTGTCTCTGCTCCCAGTGTACAATACAAGGCAGTGGAAACTCTTTCAATCCAGGCTGATCTCTATGACTGTCATACGTGACTTTGACTGCCATCGTGCGAAGTCCGAGACTCTCCGCTGCTTCGGATATTCCTGCCAGTGATACCCCTTCTCTAGAAATATAACACTTCTCCCTCAGCTTTTGCAATGACACCACTCGCCCATGATGATCGGTGATCATCTTGAGACAGGCCGGACCGCAGTCCATGGCATCTAGTTGGTGGGTATGATTCATTTATTATTATCAGTTAGGGAGTAAAAAATATATTTGATAATTTTCAGCTTAAGTTATAATAGTAAACTTAAAAAGTTCCTTATGTAAGATTTATATTATTCGGGAATAAACTGAAATCCAAATCTTTTTGCAACTTCTTGAATAGAATCTAACCCGAGTTGTGACCCCAAATATTAACATTTCCGATAGCCCTAATTGCACAGAAGCTAAAAACGACTGTTTGCGTACCATAAATTTGCTCAAATCCATTATTCATTAAAAGCCTATCTATCATTCTTGCATAGTTTAAATTACTAAAACTTCCCTTTTTAGGAAATTCAAGAAAAACGGGATAATATCTTGCCATATATTCATATTCCATATGTTGTATTAGCAAAAAAACATAGTTTATTTGTGATATATCTATATTTGACCAACCAAATTTTTCAATGATCAAAATAATCATTTTTTTGTTCACTTTATCAATATCAATAATATTTTTTTTAATTATCTTCAAATGCTCTTGCTTCTTGATCCTTATTTATTGAGATATTAATTTTTTCACTGATTTCCATACAATTTACATTTTCAAATGGAAAATGTAAATTGAAAATGACATTGCTGATCTCAGCTGAATTTCATTTAATATATCTTCATCATCTTTCAGTACACTTATTCTAATTTCCTTAATAGAGTCAGATTTATTAACATAAAATTCTCTTTTTAATTGCACTCCAGTTAGTTTCATTTTTAAATCTTCTGACAAATTTATTCCAAGAGAATCTATATAGGCTCCATAATAAAACTGGAAATCTCTATTTTTCAGCCTTGTTAATGTATTTTCTATTGTAAGTTTCGTTAAAAGCCCTTTCTGAGAGTTTTGAGTACAAGACACACAAGTTATTAATATCATTATGACTTTACATGAAAAATACAAATTATTTTTACTTAACACATATATAAATTTTAATATTACCTATTTATTTAACCCATTACAATATTCAACCTTGAAATATTTTTGATCTTTTAGATAAATATCTGAACAACTAAAACAACAGTATCTGTAGATACAATCCTTACATTGTTCAATATCATCATTTTTGATTTCCCATTTTAATCTAAACTGATCAGATTTAACTACATCAATTAAATTAACATCATCTACATTTCCGAAATCTAGGTTATGAGATAAATAATTTTTTATACAACCATCTTTTGTGATTGACACTTTTCTATTTAAACCAATATTATAATTGAATGATTCTGTAAAAGTAGCAATATCTATCAAAAAATCATTAACATCATAAGAAATTTCCGTTCCTTTATCAATGCTAATGGATGAGTGTCTAATCTTATTGTGTTTAGGATCTTTTAATAAGTTCTGTTTATCATATACAACAAATCTAAAAATGTTTGGTAGTTCGTCTAATAAATTATATATTAATTCGTCATTACCTGTTGAATATTCATAAAGAATTTCAATCGATCTAAATTTATTGGCATTTAAATACTCAACGTTGTTTTTTATAAATATTAGACCTTCAAGTGAAAAAAGTCTAAACTGTATATCTCTACAACTTAGAATTGATAATTTTTGTAATACATTTATAATATTGTAATTATTTATATTTGTAACTTCTACAATTGCATTAATTATTTCAAAAGGTCTTTCAAATTCAAAATTTATTCTAGGAAATAATTTAGGATTAGAAACAAGTACTCCTATATCATTATCAACAAAATATTTAATATACTTTAATATTCCTTCATTGTAATCGCCTCTAAAAGAATCCATTATTTCAATAACCGTTTTTTGATTAGATTCTTTAAATACTTCATATACAATACTACCAAATTGAAAAATTTTATGCTTATGCAAGTCATAAATACTGCAATTTTTTTCACCTTGAACGATAATACAATTTGCGTGAAATAAAAAATAGTGGTTTTCAATTTTGTTTATATCGAATGTCATCATGATATTTATAAACTAACTTTTGAAATTGCTTTTATTGGGGTACCAACATGAAACCTTGTTGTTCTAAATAATTTATTATCAACAAAAGTCCCACTAATAATTATAACTTTCATAGGTCTAAAATAACAATATGTTAGAGGCAATTCTAAATCCAATAATTTAGTTAAATCAAATATTTCTTCTTTATTCATTTATTAAGAATTTAGCTATTTCACGTTCAAGATAATAGTTACACATATTTGAGTTCATTTGAAATTGGCCACAAGGGTTAATTTCAAGAAAAATATATTCACCCCTAGTATTATATAATAAGTCTACAGACCCCGTATTAATATTAAGTTTATTAAATACTTTTACCAATTTTGACTCTATCTCTACTGGTAATTTATAAGGCACTATTCGATTAGGATATGAATTTTCAGCTCTTCGTGAATCTACTTTCGTATTTGTATTGTTTTGGGTAAAAATGCAAACGGAATAAAATTTTCCACATAAATAAAATATTCTAATTTCATAAATTTTAACGATAGTTTCCATTATTAACATTGGCATAAAATCATCAGGAATAATATTTAGATTTTTAAAAAATAACTCCTCAGTATAAGTTCCATAGATTTTTCCATTTATATTCAAGCTCACTCCATCGGAAATTGATTTAATAATCACTGATTCAGGGTTTTTAAGCTTCTGAAAAAACAACAGTAATTCTGTTTTTGTATTTACTATACAAAAATTAGGTATAACTAATCCACATTTTTTCGCAATTTTGAGTACTTTAAGTCTATTTAGTTTATAAAGTCCAAATTCCCCTAGAGTCTTAATTTCCTTACGAGAAAAGAGATAATCAATTAAATCATTAAATTCTTCATTAAGGTGTTCTTTGACAGTAACTTCAATTAAATCATTTGAAACATTATCTATCTGATTTAAAGGTTTTCTATAATAAATAGAATTTAATTCTTGATTTAAATATGAGTTTAAAATTTCCCCCAATTGATTGTTACTTTGAATTCTACGAAACTGCTTTTTATAATGGATAAGCCATTCAAAAATTTTGTTAGTGGTTTGGTCCTTCTCATCTGAAATTATATATATAATTTTATTCAATTCAAACATAAAAGTATATTTAAGTTTTATTTTAAGAAACAAAACTGTTTAAATCCTTCAAATTTTAAGGTCTATGTTCTGCCGCTGTTATATTGCTATTGATTAAACGAACATCAAAATAACATGATGTTTCACCAGAAAACATACTGTATTTCCAAGCTGTTTAGTGAAAACTAATTCAGTTTGCTTCTCTATTTGTTTAAGTCAAGAATTTAGTATAATAAAAAAACTAAATCTAAATCATTAAAGTTAGAAGTTCGTCCTAACTTTAATGATTTATCTTATACAATATTTTAAAAACAACTTACAAATATCCTATTATATACATCCGTAAGCTGTTAATATATTTAATAATATTTGAAACTCAACCACTTTTGTTATGAATACATCACGTCCCCTTCCCGTCTCTGCACCCAGATACATTCCATGCACCTGTACCATCATACCATCCCATTTCGTGCCAAGTAGATCCATCTGCATCAGTGCATACAAATTCATAAGGGGTATGTCCCCCAACAATTTTGAATGATTCAGCATTTCTAAAATTTTCTAATTTTAATGATTCAAAAGAACTCAATAATAAATCTTTCATTAATTTAATTTTTATATGTTTAAAGATTGTAGGATAAAATGGCCATGATATAAAGATGCACGGCAAATTAATTGCTGTTGCTCATACCCACTTCGTCTGCTTTTTTTGTTTTAAAATTATAGGATTAAATCTATAATAAATAAATCCTTTAAATTTATTTCAAAATAAAAAGTAATTATTTCATCTCGCTTTAGGCGGGAATATCTGAAAACTGCGCCTTACTTATTATCTGGGCAGGAATCTCGGAAAATTTCGCCATTGCTATTATCCCACTCGTGAATTGTAGTTGTCGTACCATTTGGATTATAAAATATAAATTCACAAGAATAACCTCCTTCTATCTTTTCTTTGTTGTGAATCATAGAATTTGTAAAATCTTCCAATAAAAAATCTTTCATTTCAATAAATTTAAATTTCTACCTTCTCTTTTCAATCGCCTCCCCACACTACATGGTTCCGCCGGGTTCAGGTATCTCCCGTCTGCTTGTCACGTCACCGCTGGCCGGCAGATTTGTGTAAGGGTGCAGAAATCCCTTTTTTGTATCGTTTGATCATAAATACGATGCAAACATACAGGTGGAGAGTGCCAAATTTTGGCACTGGACAAATTATTTTTTATTTTATTATAAATATTTTTTCTTGCTACTGGAGCAGAAAATCATTCTTATAAAATAATATTTTGTCTCACTATATTTATCCCTATATCTATCCAATATTGTATGGTCTATGCTTTGATGCTACCGTATAATGATTGGATATTTGAGTGATGTCGCCTTTGCGACATTTTAGAGATTATTTTTTCTCTCCATGATATAAACTTTTAGAATCTGTGCAATCTGCGTCGTCTGCGAGATGATTTGTGTTGCTCACAGAACTTGTGTTGCCAAAGCAGTATATCATAGATTTCGCAGATGATGCGTAACAGACCTTATAGGTTTTCAAAACCTGTAAGGTCTAACGTAGGCTTACACCCACCTTTTATCTTCAGTAAATCTTGATTCCCCACCGTAATCCTAAACTCATAAGTCACAGATTCTAGTAATATATATGACTTGCTGTGCTTACAGTATTCTATAGGATAGCCTTCGTCCCTCATCTCCTGTATCAACCGCTGTACGGATCGTTTGCTCATGTCTAGTATTGACGCCAAAGTAGCGGCATCTCCAGTTGCTTTTCTTTTAATCAGACAGATTACTCTATCTACCAATGCTGCATTTTCTATCAACTTCATTTCTTTATGTATGTTAAGTTATAAAATAATCAAAAAAAAACAAATACAGTCACACCAGTACAATAAATACTAGTATGTCCTTAAAAATGATGTGTGATGTAGGTATGTCGGAAAAATGGTTAGTCTTTTCACAGTACATAACTTTACCACATTTTTTGTACTTTCTCTATATCGCAAGAAAAAATGCCCAATTTGTCAGTTCGGAAGATGATGTTAAAGTGTTATTTTCTGTTTTTTTTTCATAACAATCTTTTACCAAGAAACATCACTGTCTCTCAATCTTCCAATTTTAATTCTTCACAACTTATTCTCAAAACTTAAACGTAAAAGTATTAAATTTATGATATTAAAAAATATTTTTTATATAATTTTTTTGTGGAAATGTCTTATTGAGTTATATTAAGAGAGTTTTTTACTCATTTTTACAGATGATTTTTTACAACTTCCAAAAAGAGATTTATATTTGACCAAAAAATTAAAATGATCATCATCAAAATAGTAATGAAACAAACTTTACTCCTTTTTTTTTATAATATTGAATTCGATACAAAATATAGCTTTAGTATCATTAATATCGACAGTAAGTAATCAATGTCATCTATCCTAAAAGTTAACCATTAAAAATAAACAAAAAAAATATAGATAAATATGAAAATTGAGCACAATTTGGCTGATAGGAGTAAAAGATTGGGTGCATACCTAATTGATACCATACCCATAGGATTGCTTGTATTTGGCGTTTCCTACTTCTTTTTTGGTTTTGACGACACCCTGTATGAGTACTTTAATCGAGGCTCAGAGATACAACCAAGAATTAGATTTTTAAAACAACGAAATTGGATTAGAGAGATTTCTTTTCTCGTTTGGATTATCTATTGCGGATTTATGGAAGCTTCAGAAAAACAAGCGACTTTTGGCAAAATAGTTATGGGTATAAAAGTAGTGGACGAACACGGAAATCGCATGTCTTTAGAACAATCTTTTGGAAGAAATTTTAGCAAAATATTATCTTATGGCGTTTTAGCACTAGGTTTTATTTGGATATTTTTCGACAGACATAAACAAGGATGGCACGACAAAATCAGTAAAACATTTGTTGTAAACGACCACTTCACAAACCATAAAAATAACTTTTAAAACGTATTATCTATACTAAGCAATTGATACATAAAAATTCAAAGTAATGACCCACAAAAATAACCATACAGAATCGTTAATTTTACCTGAAGGACAAGGTCGCATTTATGATTGCGGAACCATGACTGCCATTTTCAAAGCTGACGAAAACGAAACCAATGAGAAATATAGCATCTCTGAATGGTGGTTAATTCCCAATTCCGACGGACCCGGTGCCCACTCACACGAAGATAATGATGAAGTATTCTACGTCCTAGAAGGAAGTATGTCCTTTCTTGTAGGTGACAATTGGATGATTGCTAACAAAGGTACATTCCTTAGAATTCCAGCCAAAACCATCCACGATTTCAAAAACCACACAGATCAAAAAGCAGGTGTTTTGAACTTCTTCATTCCAGGTGGATTTGAAAGAAATATGCCGTCCATCGTTCAGTGGTTTGAAGATAATAAATGATATACTAACGACATTATAAGTTCGACTTTTTAACACATAATTAAAGGGCTCTTTGCGCTTGATTTTTTTCTACATACTAATTACTTTATTTCTTTAAATGAATTTTTCATGAGACCAAATAAAATCAGTTTTATAATAGTATTTTGTTTTGTTATTTTGGCTTTTAAAACTGAATGCCAAATTGAAAAAGGATACATATTAAAAGGATTGATATCAGTGAATGCTGGACTTTATTACCTTGACAATGCAGAAGAAGGTCATACTATACCAAAAATAGGTGGCAGTATGGGTTTACAAGTTTCAAAAGTCATTACTCCAAAAATACAAATTGGAATTGAAATTCAACTTCTTAAAATTCAGACTCAATTTAGTGATTTTAGAACTACATATGGATATTATAGTGCACCTATTAGTGTCATAATAGAAGAGACAAAAGGAAACTTATTTGTGGATGAACTAAATGTACTTATTCCGTTATTTATTCGTCACAATTTTGGCAAGAAAAAAAATGTTTATCTTGAATATGGTGTTGACTATAAAAGGCTTATAAATAATAAAAGTACATCCACATTAAAATATATACAATATTACCCAATATTAGACTGGACTTTAATGACGAAACCTTATGCTAATCCCATAGTAAGTGATGCAGAATACTACGGATTTACCCAAAACAGACATAGATTTGGTGTTAATATTGGGATGGGTACACAATTTAAGATTAATGATCAGATGTGGATCAACATAGGAATACGAGCTAGTAATTACACAGTTCTTTTTTTTCCAAATAGTCAGAATCCCAAGTTTCGTTCCTTGGAACTAAGATGCGAAATCCCTTTAGTCACCAGGGCTACCCAAACTAACAAACAATCCATTAAACGATACCGATGAGAAAATTAATTATAGTAAAAGTATATGGTTAGATAAGAAAGAAATGATAATAATTACCCCCTGCTGTCTTAAGTATGCAACTAATGCCCAACACGCCAAAATCACTTTACATCTCAATCAATTTTTATACTGACTGATTAGCGAAAAACTAGGACCTTCATCCAATAATACAAGTAAGAAAACTTCTCTCAATTAAGTCCTTAAAGCACTTGTCAATTCATTCCCATTCTTTACACAATCCGCTTAGTTACAAAAAAAGGAGCAAAAAAGAATGAATTCAATTCAAATTAATGTTTCATGCTATCATTTTTTGACAAAAATATGTTGGTAAATGCGTCATAGAATAACTACAGAAATTACAGGCTATTTACCTTAAAAGATTCCAACATTCACAATATCTACAAAATCACCAAATATGAATGCATAAACTTGCGCAGCATTTAAATTGGACGGCCCAAGCAATCAACCCCATAAAATATTATAATCCACTTATTTTATAACCAAATTAATAAAAATGTAAGATATCTTACATAAATACCTATCATAAGTAGCCAATCTTGGAATAATGTAATTTTTTTAGATAATTATACAATTTATTTCGAGATGAAATGTATGACTTTTGTATTATCAAACAATTAGATAGTATTATTACTAGTTTTTAGTCGTAATTAATTTTGCAACACATTGCATTACGATTTGAAAACTGACATCGATAGTATAAATTATTTTCTTTGGAAATATCATGGGCATTTACACTATTTCGTTTGAAAGAAGATTTTAATCTGCACCTAAATCTTTGAGTATATTTTATATTTATTTATTACCAATTTCAGTAGTTAAGTTTATCTACTTGACATAGCCATATTATGTGTCCAAATGGGCATATTTGAACTGTGCAGTTGATAACCCTACTGTAGCTACCGCTTTGCTTTTTATTAACGCTCTAAACAATCAAAAACAAGCTTAAAATATACAAATATTTCTATATAAATCAAATCAATAACACATTAATATACTTTTTAAACAAAAGATTCATGAAAAATTTAAATTTACTTCTTATTTTCTATTTTACAGTAACTACCTCAATCATATCACAAACCCCAGATTTGGGCTCATCATCAAGTTTTGCCGTTTTTACAGCCATCGGCGCATTTAATAATGTAGGAGCTGCTACCAATGTTGTGGGCGATGTAGGAACCAATGTTGGCGCATTTAATGCATTTCCACCTGGTGTCCTTGTGGGAGACATACACGTGGCAGATCCTGTTTCTGTACAGGCAGCCATCGATGTAAACCTTGCTTATGCATTCACAGCTGCGCTTACTTGTGGACAAGTTTTGACATCTACTTTAGGTAATGGTCAAGTACTCACACCCAATATATACTGTATTGGTGAAGCAGCCACCATTAATGAAACATTATTCCTTGATGGAGAGTGTAATCCAGATGCCATCTTTATTTTCCAAATTAATGGTGCCCTTTCCACTTCTACATTTGCAAACATCGTTCTGACCAATTCCGCTTCCATATGTAATATCTATTGGCAAGTAAATGGAGAGATTATTATTGCTGAAAATGCTATTTTCAGAGGTAATATATTAGCCAATGGAGCTATCAATTTGCTTGAAGCAGCAGAACTATATGGTAGAGCTTTGTCAAGAGATGGTGCAGTTTCTTTGGCAAATAACTTTATTAGGATAGACCAATCTCCTACCCCATCCACAATCATTTCCAATGGCCCCACCACTTTCTGCCAAAACGGAAGTGTCATCCTTTCAGGAAATTGTGGAGGTACATGGAGTAACGGAAGCATCGATCCTAGCATCACTGTGACACAAAGTGGAACGTATACAGTTACAAATACAAATGATTGTGGTAATGCAACTTCCAATGTCATTTCCGTCACTGTCAATCCATTACCAAACTGTACGATAACTGGAGATATCGTCATCTGTGATGGACAAAGCACTGAATTATGTGCAACAGGTGGTACGAATTATATATGGAGCACCGGAGCAACAACCGATTGTATCACCGCGACCACCATTGGAACATATTCAGTTACAATTACTGATCTTAATAATTGTACTAGCTCTTGTAGTGTAGAAGTTACGACTACCACCCCGACTGATTGCAGTATATCTGGAGACAACACCATTTGCCAAGGGGAAACAACCACTCTTTGTGCATCCCCAGGTGCAACTGGCTACTTATGGAGCAATGGCGCTTCAACAGATTGTATAACCGTTAATACCGCTGGAACCTATATTGTCACCATCACAGATGACACTGGATTTACGAGTTCGTGTAGCGTGACTGTTTCCGTGTCACCAACACCAAATTGTAGTATTACAGGAGACAACACCATTTGTCAAGGGGAAACAACCACACTTTGTGCATCACCAGGTGCAACAAGTTACTTATGGAGCAATGACGCTTCAACAGATTGTATAACCGTTAATACCGCTGGAACCTATATTGTCACCATCACAGATGGCACTGGATGTACGAGTTCGTGTAGCGTTACAGTTACAGTTTCGCCTTTCCCAACATGCAATATCACAGGAGACAACATCATTTGTCAGGGGGAAACAACCACACTTTGTGCAACACCAGGTGCAACTAGCTACTTATGGAGCAATGGCGCATCGACAGATTGTATAACAGTTAATTCGGCAGGAACTTATAATGTCACTATAACAGATGGCACTGGATGTACTAGTTCGTGTAGCGTTACAGTTTCCGTCTCACCGATACCAAATTGTAGCATTACAGGAGACAACACCATTTGCCAAGGGGAAACAACCACTCTTTGTGCATCACCAGGAGCAACTGGCTACTTATGGAGTAATGGTGCAATAACAGATTGTATAACATTCAACTCCGCTGGAACTTATAATGTCACAATAACAGATGGAACTGGATGTATGAGTTCGTGTAGCGTTACAGTTTCCGTCTCACCGATACCAAATTGTAGCATTACTGGAGACAACACCATTTGCCAAGGGGAAACAACCACTCTTTGCGCAACACCAGGTGCAACAGGCTACTTGTGGAGCAATGGCGCTTCAACGGATTGTATAACCGTTAATACCGCTGGAACTTATAATGTCACCATCACTGATGGCACTGGATGTACTAGTTCGTGTAACGTTACAGTTTCCGTCTCGCCAACACCAACATGCAATATCACAGGAGACAACACCATTTGCCAAGGGGAAACAACCACTCTTTGTGCATCACCAGGTGCAACTGGCTACTTATGGAGTAATGGTGCAATAACAGATTGTATAACAGTTAATTCGGCAGGAACTTATAGTGTCACTATAACAGATGGCACTGGATGTACTAGTTCGTGTAGCGTTACAGTTTCCGTCTCACCGATACCAAATTGTAGCATCGCAGGAGACAATACCATTTGTCAGGGAGAAACAACCACACTTTGTGCCTCACCAGGAGCAATAAGCTACTTATGGAGCAATGGTGCTTTAACGGATTGTATAACCGTTAATACCGCTGGAATTTATAATGTCACAATAACTGATGGCACTGGATGTACTAGTTCGTGTAGCGTGACTGTTTCCGTGTCACCAACACCAAATTGTAGCATCACAGGAGACAATACCATTTGCCAAGGGGAAACAACCACTCTTTGTGCATCACCAGGTGCAACAGGCTACTTATGGAGCAATGGCGCATCGACAGATTGTATAACAGTTAATTCGGCAGGAACTTATAATGTCACTATAACAGATGGCACTGGATGTACTAGTTCATGTAGCGTTACCGTGACTATTTCGCCATTACCAAGTTGCCTAATTTCAGGAAATAACAATATCTGTTTAGGGTCGTATACTCAACTTTGTGTTGCTCCAGGAGCTTACAGCTACATTTGGAGTAATGGCGCTTCCAGCAATTGTATAACCGTTAATACACCAGGATTATACAGTGTAACCGTCATGAATGCAAATGGATGCATTAGTAGCTGTAGTCAAACAGTCACGGAACGTGACCTACCGATTTGTGAAATAACGGGAGAAGATGCTTTTTGCGAATCATCAGAAACTGAGATTTGTGCCAATCAAGGTGACTTTACTTACATATGGAGTACTGGTGAAACGACTAATTGTATTTTAGTCAGCCAAGCGGGTAATTATCAAGTTACCATCACGGACGAAAATGGATGCAGTAGTATTTGCGAAAAATCATTGACTACCACACCGTTACCAATTTGTGAAATTTCAGGACTTGAGTTCATCTGCGAAGGAAGTACCAACGAACTTTGTGTACCACCAGGTTACGATGATTATTGGTGGGAAGATGGACAACAAACAAATTGTATTGATGGATCGATACCCGGCAATTATGCTATTACAATCACCAACAATGAAGGTTGTAAGAGCTTTTGCAATATAGAAGTGAGTATCATTCCTTCTTCAGAAAATTGTATCATCACTGGCGAAACAGTACTTTGTGGCAATAATGACCTTGTTATTATCTGCGCTATACCGAATCAAGAAAGCTATTTATGGAGCAATGGTGAGACCACTCAATGTATAGCCGTATCAGAAGCTGGTGAATATGCAGTCACCGTATCACAAAACCAAGCTTGTATCACTTATTGTAATGTCCATGTTACCAGCCAACAAAATATCGTACCTCCTGTAATTTTCGCAGTCGGATCTACTAGCCTTTGTCAAGGAGATAGTGTCACTTTGTATGGAAATGTACCAGGTGTTTGGAATACGGGCGAAACAACTCCGAGTATAACTACATCTATCGCTGGTAGCTACTTTTTAATCACTGAAAATCCATGTGGAGCTGATTATCAGTCTAATATTATCACCATTTCTACTATTGACAATCCAGGTACTTCTTCCATTTTCAACCTGACACCTACTACTTTTTGTGAAGGTGATAGTGTCATTTTGTACGGAAATGTACAAGGTATTTGGAATACTGGAGATACTTCGGCTTCCATTACCGTAACAACTTCGGGTAGCTATTTTGTTACAAATAGTGCTAGTTGCGATACAGTCGTGTCTAATGTAATAATTGTAAACGTAATCCCACTTCCTAATACTTCTAGTATAGTGGCGATGTCTCCTACAACATTTTGTGAAGGTCAAAGCATTGTGTTATCTGGCAACATAAATGGTACTTGGAATTCTGGTGAAACCACACCAAGCATTGAAGTGAGCACTTCAGGAGATTATTATGTCATTAATGCCAATGATTGCGATACAACCTTATCGAATAGTATTAGCGTGCAAATAAACCCGATGCCTGTTGCGTCTGCCATTTTTGCCTTAGACCCTACTTCATTCTGTCAAGGAAATTCAGTAGTCTTGCATGGTAACACAAATGGTGTATGGAACACAGGCGACACATCTCCATCAATAACAGTAGATAACCCAGGAAATTATTTTGTAACCAATACTAACCAATGTGGAAATGTAGTCTCCAATGCCATCCCTGTGCAAGTAACAGAAGTTCCACAATGTCACATCGCAGGAAATCTCAATCCTACTCTAGGAGAAACCGTCATATTGTGCGCTCCAGAAGGTGTAGATGCTTATAAGTGGAACACATTGGACAAAACAAGATGTATTACAATCACTGAGTCAGGAATGAGAAGTGTCACTGTGACCAACAATAACTTGTGTATGGATTCATGTTCGGTTCAAGTGGTATTTTCTGAAGTCTCTAGCACGGGGGATCAAGATAAGGGTCCACTCAAGTTCAAGATATATCCTAATCCATTTTTTGATGAAACCACTATTGAATTCAAACATGAGTTAGCTGGTCAGCAAATAAAAGTTGATTTGATTAATGCTGTAGGAGAACAAGTAAAATCAATGCATTTTGAAAACACAGCATCAGAACAATGGCATAAAATAAATCTCCAAGGTCATGATCTATCAGCAGGAGTTTACATGCTAAAATTGACATCTGGCAAGACCGTAATATTCAAAAAACTTATACTAATTAAATAGTTAAAGATATTCTCAAATTTTTGTTTCGAAGGACAGGAAGTCGGAAACCTGTCCTTTTTTATATTGCAAAGGAAGATTGCAATCGCATCCAATATAGTGCTGAATTTCCTTATAAAACAGTTTAAGAATTTATAACAATCGTCTTGTAAAAGTGCAAGATTACTCTCATTTTTTTAGATGCTTAGGGCAGGTTGTGAATAACACCTGCCCATTTTTTTTCACAAAAGAACTTGAAACATAAAACAACATATAAGATTGATTATCAATAAAATATTAGAAACCATTCACCACCTATCTAAAAATAATATAATAATTGATTAAAATATTGTAACACATCTTAATGCAAAACACTGCAATTTTGTAGTATTGTAATTTTGCAATGATGATCTATATAAAATGAAACATTATGAGCACAGGTAAAGTATTAATAGGCCTATTGACGGGAGTCGCTGTAGGTACTACGTTAGGCATTCTTTTTGCACCAGACAAAGGAGAGTCTACTCGAAAAAAAATAACTAAACAAGGCAATGATTTGACAGATAGTCTTATGTCTAGGTTTAATGGTATGATGGATAGAATGTCTTCAAGGTTAGATTCAATGAAGGACGAAGTTCATCACACAGCGCAGAATGGCAAAGCAGAAGCTAGAGATGCCATGAATGAAGTTGCAGCAGCAGCAAAAGCAAAGCTACAGTAAGTTGCAAATTGTTTTGTAAGTTAGATAGTATTGAATAGGTGATCCATTTATGGATTGCCTATTCTTTTTTAATTACTTACCATCCTAAATATTGAAAACATTCTAAAAATACATATGCTATTTCTTCAGCAAATTTGAAATTAGAAATTACATGATTATATTTGCAGCTTATAATTAGCTCTATGTTCAGATTTGTTTTCCTTGCTTTATTTCTAGTCTCTTTTTTAGTTTCCACTGCCCAAAGCCAAGATCAAGTTTCGTATGTGAAAGAAAGTAGATATGGGTCACCTGATGACATTACGCTACCTCTTTGGGCCAGGAAGATGTATGACAAAAACCCCAATATCGGAGAAGTCATCAACCTATATAATACCTACTATGCGACAAATCCCTTTGTTAAAAACGAGCACACCCAATACTACAAACGATGGATTAAAAACATCAAAGAAGTTGTAGATGATAAAGGGTTTATAAATCCACCATCTAAAACAGAAAAAGATAGGATTGATTCAGAAAGAATTAAAGCAAGTAAGAATTCTTCAAATGAACGTTTCATAATGAATCAGCCTAATTGGACGCCAATTGGACCGTTTGATTTTGATAAAGACGCAGCCGGTAGAAGCCATGCACCCGGAGCAGCTCATGTTTATACAATAGAAAAAGCTCCTTCTAATCCTGATATTCTATATTGTGGAACAGCCAATGCAGGAATTTGGAAGACTGTGGACAGAGGGCTCAATTGGACTTATGCATCTAGCACCCTTCCAATTAATCATTGTAATGCACTAGAAATACACCCAACAGATCCAAATACAGTGTGGATAGGTGGAAATAATAGAGTTTATAAAACATCGAATGGTGGTGTTTCGTGGACTCAGGTAGGTGATGCTACATTTAATGCAGTTTCTCATAGCATTGACGATATTGCGCTCAAACCTGGTACAAACAACACACTTTTTGTTGCATCAAACAAAGGTTTATTTAGGTCTACAGATAGTGGTAACAATTTTACCAAACTACTGGCTATCAAAGGTCCTGATGCATATTTTGGAGAAATTGAATTTAAACCCAACGACCCAAATACTATCTATGTTCTAATGAATGAAGTCAATGGTGTCTACACAGAACTTTATAAGTCAATAAATGGTGGCAACAATTTTACAATTATATCATCGTGGCCAGTACTTTCATCAGTAATAAATTATGAATACAAATATGTTGGGAAAACAGCCACTACAAACCAATATGCAACTTTTACGAATGATAATCTAGGTACGTCTGCAATTCCAAACTTCACCATAGAGATGCGTGTAAAATTCCTTACATCAAGCGCTGACAAATCATTTCTAAGTAATAAAAACTGGAACTCTGGCGCAAACAATGGATGGGTTCTTGCAAGCAGATATACAGGTGAACTAACCTTCAATATCGGTAATGGGGCTTCCAGAATAGACTTACAGGCGCCAGCTATTTGGGATGACCAATGGCATCAAGTTTCCGTGGTTTATCGGAGTTCAGGTCAAAAGGAACTTTATGTCGATGGCGTATTAAAAACAACGAGCACTACCAACATTACACTAAACAGCAATACTGGCCTTCCAATGGTCTTGGGTAGGGATGGTAATCTTGCTTATGGTGGTCTCGACATGCAAGTAGACGAGTTTAGAATATGGAATACTCCATTGAATGCAACAGATATCAATGATTGGAAATATAAAGAAGTAGATAATTCTCACGCTTATTATGGGAATCTTCTCCATTATTACAAATGTGATGAAGCATCAGGAACCACACTTTTGGATCAAGTGGGTTCAAATAATGGGACCATGAATATATTATGGAATCGTGAACTTTCCACTTGGGGAAGTACTGCTACAAACCTTCCTGTAGGTGACCATCAAAAAAGAGCTGAAATAGCAGTGACAGCTGCCAATCCTGAAAAGATATATGCTTTATTGGCTGGTTCAGCTTATGGTGGAAC
Organism: Saprospiraceae bacterium; assembly: GCA_035299145.1. Classification (GTDB taxonomy): domain Bacteria; phylum Bacteroidota; class Bacteroidia; order Chitinophagales; family Saprospiraceae; genus OLB9. The sequence goes on along the minus strand of DATGWZ010000001.1, from coordinate 368,429 downwards.
AGGACTATTCGGTTTTTATGAAAGCACCAATGCAGGGGCATCTTGGACGCATAAATGTTGTGGAACAGGACCTGGTGGATCAGCTTCAGCTTCTAACCCAAACATTCTAGGTTACTCATCCACTGGCACAGAAAATGGTGGCCAATATTACTACGATCTAGCACTCGATGCGGACCCAAGTAATGCAAATAAAGTACACATAGCAGGTATCAATCCTTGGATATCCACAAATGGAGGTACGACTTTTACCAATGTAGGGCATTGGTCCAATCCAGCAGGCGTAGGCTATGTACATGCTGATGTTCACAATATCAAAATCTATGGTAACGAGGTCTGGACGGTCAGCGATGGTGGTATATTTATGTCACAAGATAGTGGCAAAGTTGTCTTCAATAAACGCCAATTTGGTATCTCAGGTACCGATTTCTGGGGCTTCGGAATGGGTCATAAAGACGCAAATGTAATGTTGGGCGGTACATATCACAATAGTCATTTATTGAAAAATAATAATGTCTATATCAATGGTTGGATATCTTATACTGGTAGTGCTGATGGTACTCGTGGTTTTGTAAATCCAGGTAAAAACAAAGTCGTCTACAATGATGGTGGAAGAGATTTACTACCTCCTATCAGAACGCAAAACCCTATCTACCTTCCTTTTTACAAAAAACCAAATACAGAACCTACTAGTCGAATAGCGTGGGATCCTAGATGTTACAATTGTGTATTTACTGGAAATTCTAGTGGCCTATGGTATAGTCCCAATGATGGCTACTCATGGCAATTGGTCAAAGATTTTAGCCCTTACCATGTTGGAGACGTGGAGATTGCATGGGATAATCCAAATATTATTTGGGTGACAGGTGCTGATCCTAATGGTTTTTATGACCCTAAAAAAATATGGAAATCTGTAGATCGAGGGCTCACTTGGATAGATGTGACACCAAGTAGTACTGCACTTGGTTACAATTCAGACATGTGGTATAATATTACCGTAGGTGACAATAGCCAACATGTATGGATGAATGTTTACCATAGATATGGATGGAATTCCGGCAACAATAATAAAATTTATTATTCAAATAATGGTGGCACTTCATGGACTAATATCTCTCACGCATTACTTAATGACCAAAATATAGAAGATGTAGTTTATCAACGTGGTAGTAACGGAGGTATATATGTCGGAACCAATAAAAGTGTATATTACAAAGACAATAGTACAAGCGGGTTTATTCCATTTTCTTCAGGTCTTCCTTTATCAATCAGTACCACAAGATTGCACATTTGGTACCTAGAAGGAAAAATACGTCAAGCAGGCAATCAAAGCGTTTGGGAAAGCCCACTGTACAACATTGGTCAACCTATTGCAAAACCAATGGTGGATAAACTTAATAGTATTTGTGTACAAGATACTTTTTTCTTCAAAGACTTCTCAGCTCACTACAAAACTGGGGCAACATTTGATTGGACATTCGATCCTTCGCCCGCTTATATTGATGGAATGGGAACTGATAGTCCTAAGGTTGTATTCGGTGCACCTGGTACTTATGCCGTAAGCCTTACTGTAACCGATAGCATAGGTACATCTACGGGCATTCTGGTAGGCGGTATTTCAGTGCAGAACTCAGGTTGTACGCTTGATACTATTCCAGGTAAGTCAATGATTTCTTATAGCAATGGAGATTTTGCAACACAAGAAGAAGCTATGAGTTTATCTTCCAATACAGTCACACTTTCAGCATGGATAAAGCCCACTGCTGCAAGAAGTGATATAGGTGGACTTATCTTTGCTCGTGGTGCTGGTACACCTGCAACTGGACTACATCTTACAGCCAGTAATGAACTTCGTTACCACTGGGAAGATCAAAAATACAATTTTAGTTCAGGATTGACAGTACCTTCCAATGTATGGTCACATGTGGCACTGGTGGTCACTCCTACACAGGCTAGACTTTATCTCAATGGAAGAGTGGCTACAAATACATCTACACATAATGTTGTAAATTTTGTTCAACCATTTAATTTAGGCGTTGATCCCACCTCTGATGCCCGCACTTTCATAGGTCAGATGGATGAAATATGTATCTACGATAGAGCATTATCTACAACTGAAATAAGAGAGCTCATGCATCTTACCAAAAATCCAAATGATGACAACTCCTTAAAAGCCTATTATCAATTTAATACACCAGACCCGTTAACAGATATTGACAAAGCTGGAACGAATAACATATTGCTAAATCTTGGGGCTGCAAAAATAAAATCCACTGTACCTGTAGGAAAGGGATTGTCTCAAACTTTGGCTGTCAATACAAGCGGACTTAAGAATTTTAATCTTACTGATTTAAAGATGTATTTTCCATCAGCAGGTCCATACCCTAATGGAGATATCGTAGTGTCAAAAATAAATCAACTGCCAGATACTATTCTCATGAATGGGATTCTACCTAAAGCATATTGGGTAGTGAATAATTATGGTACTAATCTAAACTTTGCGACTTTAGACAGCATTGTTTTCACCAATTCAGGAAATATATCCGCAGGTTGTAACTCAAATATGTATCAATTGTACCAACGATCTTTTAATGGCGAAGGTTTTACTTGGGGAGCTCCAAAAGACTTTGCAGAAAGTTTCAGTCCTTATTCCCCAACATTCGTTAGCTTTAAAAATGGGAATAATGTCACTAATGTAGGACAATTTTATGTAGCGAATAACAATACACCAAGTAATGAGCCAGAAATATGTAATGGGATAGATGACAACTGCAATGGTTTAATAGATGAAACATATTCTCTTTTGGTCACTTCCAAAACAGACAATGGTTTACATTCCTTAAAGCAAATATTAAATTGTGCACAAAATGGAGATACGATTCGTTTTGCAGCAAATGTTGATACTATTACGTTGACTTCTCCATTGAATATTACAAAAAATGTTGTTTTACTAGATGAAATTGGCAATGCAGTAGTCCTGAAAATGGATCTCAATGCTCCTGGGTTCAATACAGAAAATTATGGAATTCAAATTTCATCATTATCGATTGTAAAAATAGAAAACTTTAATATCGTTCATACCAACAATGTCAATACCAAACCAATTATCTTAAACCTTGGTAATCTTAGTATGAAACAGTGTAATCTGCATGGTAATCCTAAATCAATAATAATGCATAGCCCTAATGCTATTTTCAATATTGAAGGGAATGTAGATATAAAGTAACCAAAGTCATTAGATCTACAAGCTCTAATGGCTTTTTAATGATAAAGTATAAAACTTCATTAACCCTTTTTACTCAAGCGCCAAAAAGTTTTTAGCAATATTGAGTGATCTGAAGGTAAATCGTTTTTTATTCCTATGCTCTGAAGCTCGCTGTAATATATCTCTAAGCGTTTCCATGACTTCTATGGTATGACTACCCTTATTGATCATGATACATTCAGCTTGGGCAGCATTAACGGCATCTGTGATTTCTGACCTTGTGGCAAGACCAGATTTATTAAGGTTTTCAAGTACTTGGGTAGCCCAAATTACTGGAACATGGGCTGCTTCACATATCCATAGGATCTCTTCTTGTATCTCGCCCATTCGTTCGAAACCTATTTCTACAGCTAGATCTCCCCTAGCTATCATGATTCCAAAAATATCTTGTTTCATGCCTTCCAATAGAATACTTGGTAAATGTTTTACGGCTTCAGGCGTTTCTATTTTGATAACAATATTGGGTTGGCGCTCACTTGTTTCAGTCATTAAGTTTCTTAGCAGCGTAAGATCAGAAGGTAACCGTACAAAAGAGTATCCCACCAAATCAGCATTTTCGCAAATGAAAGGCAGGCATGAGATATCATAACTCGTTAACGGTGATACATTCAATTCCGAATCAGGAAAATTAATCCCCTTTTCGTTTTTAATAACTTTTTTCTCTGACGAAATCCTAGTAATCCTAACAGCTACTTTATCCTTCTTTACCTTTTCTGTAACACCGCGGATCATGCCATCATCTATATAAACCCTATCTCCCTTTTTAATACAAGCAATAATATCTGGCTCTGTAGGACTGATGACTACTTCTTTTTTGTCAAACCCGTCCGTATCATAAGACAACCAAATCAGTTGCCCCTCTTTTACTTTGACACGACCTTTATCTTCTCCCTTAAGGATGATGTTTGTTCGTATTTTAGGACCTGCAAGATCCATATAAATCTTACAAGCTTTTCCTGTTTGAAAACAAGCTTTTTTCAGTTTACTGATCATACCAGACCAAACAGCTTCATCATCATGGGCACAATTAATGCGCGCCACATTCATTCCATTCAACAATAAACTTTTGATGAGCGCATAATTTGTGGCAAAACTCGTATCAAAGGTCACCATGAGAGAAGGTACAAAATCATTGTCCCTTTCGCCAAATAACTTTTTGCTTTTATGGGCAATATTTGCTTGACACCACTCAAAGGAACAAATTTCTTCATCCTCCACTTTATATCTTTTGCCTAGACGTTGATTGATCGCTTGTAACTGACTTCTGATGTGACTCTCTGCACTTGCTAATGATGACAGGCCCATACTGTGCAAGTCGTTTTGTAACGCTCTGATGTCCTCTTTGCGCAAGGTCAAGTAATGCAGCATGTTTTTGGCAGCCATAAGTTGAGACGTGTGTATTTCGCTTAATATACTCGATCGCTTCTCCACTTCATTTACCATAGAAGATTCTATCTCTTTTAATGACTTCTTTATGCGCTTAGTGATATTTATGGATTCCATCGGTCTTTATTTAATGCAAATATAAGCCAACCTATGATGGTGACTAAGTGACTTTCTTCGCCAGATTATATGACTATGGTCACCTTTCGAAATCAATACCTATCTAATATTCGATTATGGCTACACATTTCAACTAGAGATTTTAATGGAGATAAGTGTCAAAAAGTCTTTCATATCTGAGTCATCTTTGACATCTATTCTGATACCACGACCTTCAGCGTATACTTTAGCTGCACGAAGCTCGTCTTTAATAGCTTGTGCGACATTACTTTCTAGAACTTTATCAGTTGCCTTTTGTCCGAAAACAAAAGCAATTTTAAAATAATGATCTCTAGGCAATAAGTAGATAATTACCCTTTTTTGATCACTAACCCTAAAACTCCAACCATATTTCACTCCTGAATATTTCCATTCTTCAATAGCCTTCGGGTATGATGACTTTGTGAATGCTACCAACTGCTCCCACAATATAAACGTATCACCCAAAGCATTTTTCAATTCAGCTTCATTGGGTTCTTTGGTTTTATCTGTAAATATGCTTGTCATGATACCTGTTTGTTTTGAATCGAATATACACCTAAGGGACAAAATAATTGAATATCAAATCTCAAAATAAATACCCTTCCTAAATATTAACATTCAAATTAATAACAAATTTACTTATAAATGTGGTAATCAAAGATTTTTGCTGCACACATCCTTCTGATTGAATGATAACATTAGCATTAGTTTGCACTATGAATGAATCTTGAGTTACTATTCTTAAAATGGAAGCCTTTTAAAACAATTATATTTATTTATGACAACATAATATGTAAAATCGGATGTACATGTATATAGGCTTATCTTTATGAACAAAAGATAATCAGATTTAATAATATGAATGCAATCTCAAAAGACCTCCCGTATTTACGGTAACTGATGTACCCGCTTCTGCAGTCAACATCCGACAATGTCCTCTATGTGTGTTTTCGAGTACAGGGTAGTTTGGACAACCAGGTGGGATTAATACTTCATCAGATTTGATCGGAAGTACACCTATATTCCAGTTGCCAGGTTCAATCCATAGATTGTTTACCACTCCAGTCCATATAAAATAATGGTAAGGCTGTAAGATCCCCTGTGTCAGCATGTTATTTGCCCCATTCAATGTAGCACAAGCCATCTCACCCAATGAAAACTCCACCATAATACCATCATTTATTAAAGTTGTACCTGCATTGTCCAAAATGCTTCCAGTACTTAGCGCTACATTATTTATCACTGGTCTGACATGTGTAGTGCCGCCATCAGGTTGCAGAAAACCTTGTGTGTATATAAAAGTGCTAGTACTGATGGTGTTAACCCAAGTACCTCCCATGCTGTACTCCAGTAAAACTCCACCATTGCTGAGACTTGCACCAGCAGCACTTATTGATTGCAGAGTGAGTTGCTGTGCTTTTGCAAAGCTGCTGACAAATAGCATTAGAACGACTATTTTAAAATATTTCATCTGTTTCAGTTTATTAAGCAAGAAAATGGAATTCGGATCATTGATCATCACAAATTTTTTACTTTATTTAAGTGCATATATGATATTGCAGATGTATTTAGTTGCGTATAATCTGATAAGACATGTTCATAGTGTCATTTGCACCAAAATTTACAGAAGATTTATTTCTAAAGCCAAATCCAATTCTATAAGTACCCGCAGCCAAATTGGTTAAAGTGCCAGTTGGAGTTAAAGATGTTTTATTAGGAAAAGCCGCAATAGTGCTATCAGAATAACCATCCATAAATGGATTGAGAGGGCTTCCTGAAGGAACTAGTGACCAACACATGGCATATGAGCATGCCTGTGGAGCGTTATTGCTATGTCCAAATGTACCTGATGCTGTGGCAATGATTACATCTTGTGGCCCATTGATAGTCACTGTTACGGTAGGTCCTGCAAATACCCAAGGTGCACCTCCTCCCGATGGAATTGCAGAAATCAACCCTGCAGCATTGCCCACTGTAGGTTGTGCAGGTAGTTCAAAAGGTGCCCAAGTGGTTCCATTCCATCTCAGCACATCACCGGTATTGGGTACCGTGGTGACATCTAGTGGTCTGGTGGCTAGGTTTTTGGTTTCTAAAGCTGTTACAGAAGCAAGTGCATAAGGACTTGAAGTCAATAGCTGTGTACCCATGTCCGTAAATACATTAGTATTGGAAATATCTAGTTCTACTTTCAGCCCCATCCAAGGTGTATTGTTTAACCATTCAATAGCTGCAAAATCACCTGTGGTGCTTATAGCGCCCGCTGCACCTATCTGCACATTAAATAATCCCAAAAGATTAGTTGTTACACTTCGGGTTTCGCTGTATAAAGAGTTAGCCCCTTGCATAATTGATAAACGAACCTGAATAGTTTGATTGGCTAGTGCTTGCCCACTATTATTACGAGCCACAGCTTGATAATTAAAAGCTGGCGGTACTTGTGCATTTAACTGACCTATGAAAAGAAATGCAAGAAATAAAAATACTATGTTTTTCATGATTTAAAAATTTTGATTAAATAATGATGCAAAGATGCAGACCATAAACAGAAGATAAAATTATAGTTATGCTACATGCAGAAAACACAAGTTTAAATGTATAGAATTTAGATTGATATGTGCATTTACAATTGGGGAGTTATAGACCAAAATTCAATGGAGAATCTTCATGTAATATTTGGCGATATAATAGTGTTTAATATTGATCTTGATGAAATACTGAATGTGTATAATAAGCGACACAAAAGATTAGCTTTTAGATGATATATATAATGTACTTTTGACATTTTATATGAATCCCAATATCATGAATGTTTTTTGTTTACAATCAATTTAGAATAGAATATTTCAAACTACCCTTTAATGATTGTTTTGACTTTCTATTCTGAGCTTAATCTTCTAAAATATCGTTGATCAACTGATCGACCAATTCCGAGATGTACAAATCGAACCCACTTCTTTTGTGTTCATACTTATAGCCAGGAGACTCCGTCAGATGCCACCAGTCGTCTTGATTATATTCGATGACATCCATGAATTGAGTAGTGGGATGGAGCGTTTTCATACTAAAACAGTAGTACCAAATATCTTGGCTACCTTCTTCACCTGTTCCAAAACATATCAGATTTCTCAGATTATCACGTTGTGCGGCGTTACATTTTTTCTCAATATCTACATTCCATTCTGTTTTTAAAGCATCCGACAGACGTATGATTTCATGTGGTTTGAGCAAAAAATAGCCTCCACTTATCGAAAAATTGCCATACTTTGTCACAAAATCAATGTATTCTTTTGGAAATTTTATATTCAATTTTTTCTCTACTTCTTCGATTTCTTTTTTCTTGAATTTCTCTTTTTTCCATTCTATCTGATGGTAAAATTCCACTTCTTCACCCTCGTCTTTTGCATAGAGTTTAATAAAATTTTCATATCGTCTGAATGCTTCGATGGCTGTTTCCGTTTCGATTCCTTTTTGGTATTTACCCCATCCTGAAATATTGAGTTGAGTAAGATAATTTTTATACCCTTCGCTCTCTTTAATATCTCTCAAATCCCTAAATAATGGGTCTGATTTAAGGGCGATCCTTGCAGTAGAATATGCTTCGTTGTTGCGATTGAGTTTTAACAATATCCTTACTTTTGTATCCATGTAGGCATTCATGTACTCATCTTTATCAATAGGAGAAGTTATGGAAAGAGCCGTATTGATATTTTCTAAAGCTTTTTCTAAAACTGCCTTATTTTCAGATTTTTCGTAACTGATCCATGCCTTCAAATTGTATGCAAAGCGTAGCAGTTGTCTCTTTCTGCTGTCTTCTTCTAAATATGGAAAAAGTGTGCTCCTATCAATGACAGCAATAATCGCGTCAGCAGCTTCTATACAAGCATCTGATTGTTTTATTTCAAAAGCAGAAAATAACTTACAATGCAATGCCGAAAGGTTCTTCGAGTCAATTTCTAATACCTTTAAAGCCAGATTGTAGGATTTTTGATAGTTTTTATCTGTGTAATGCACAGACATCTCTTTCAATATTTTTTCAAAATTCTTATTAGGATTTTGAGCTGAACAATCTAAAAAATAGAAAATCAGAGTAATCAAAAATACATTTTTCATTTCGATTTGCATTTAGGAATTACATTTGATTAGACAATTTGAAAATACTACCATATAATTAAAAAAGATTTAAGTAAAAAATCAACGGCTGTGACATAAAAACATCATGACAAAAATGATAAATATCTTATCACCCACATAAATAGGCAACATATCAGGTTATTTTTAAAGCCATTTAAGCAAATTTGAAACCTATTTGTACATCCTTACTCTTTCGGAAGAAACTGATGTATATCTACTAATTCGTAGTCATCGGAATACTGTAAAAATTGTTTAAGCATAGCCGTATGACCTTGTCCAAAAATCACCATTATCCTTTTTTCACCATGCCCGCTAGCTGTTAATTCCTGAATATGTTTGAGAATGAATAGATTTCTTTCATACCACCTAACTACTGCTTGAGGCCCTGGTTGCGTATCACCTTTGCCTATAGGCAAAAAATATTTATAATAAAGCCCAACATTCAACTTATCATATTCCGGGCTATTCAAATCAGCCAAGACTTTGCTGATGCTATTTTTATTTAAACTTTCATTGATCTTGGTAATGACATCAATTCCTAATTTAGTTAGTTGTTCTAACAGTGGCCCATATTCTACGACCAGTTCACCTGGATTAAAATCTAACTGAATGGATGGCTCATCAACAGGATAAATATGCTGATGTCCTAACATTTTTGCTAAGCGAAACCCAATTTGTTCCCTTTCTGATGCATCTAATTTATAGCTATTTTTAAGATAGCGATGGTATTTTTCATTCAATGCGGAATCGGCTACATTAAATTCTAGTGCAATATGGGTTGGTTTAAATTCTGCCAATTGCTTTACTAATGATTCTATCTCTTTCTGCCTTTTTCTTGATAAAATATTGTCTGATTTGACATTAAATTGATCTTGATTGGGATTATCAAAATGGTATGTTCCCAATAGCGCTATGGGCGTTTTGACAGTCTTATTTGATTCAAGATTGGTTTGAGCATACAGCTGGACTATAACTATATTACTGAAGAAAAAAATAAAAGCCCAAAAGGTTATTTTAATTTTTTTGTTGATATTTGCTTCCATGGATATTTGCGCGTCGTCGCCACGTTTGTTTTAGAAATTTGAAATGATGAAATCACATTATAAAGCACAAGGAGATGTACTTCAATATACATCCTATAAAATTCAATAAATAGCGTAAAAAAAAGTCATTAAATAAATAATTAAATTAAATAGCTTGTTTGATACTGGTTCTTTCTAAATACCAAGTGCTATCACCACTCAAAATCGTGTCTAATTTAACTAAACCCAATAAACATTATAAAAATTTTAAAAGTCAATAATATCAAATATGAAGACAAACTTTTTCTACTCTTTACATGAATTAATGGTGCAAAGTTGAAGTAGAATTTCGGCCCAGAAAATTAAAGCTATGTGATGTGTTTTATTTTACAATTGATATGTAGGTTTCCAAAATTGAAATGTAAAATCTACTACCAGTTCTTTTACATCAAATAACAGCTAAATATCATCCCTAATAATGATTCTTTTTGGTCAATTTACATTTAAATGGTTATTTTCTACATCTTAATTTATTTTTTTGCATTTGACTATTTATTTTTTGTCACAATCGTAGGTTTTATATAGCTTGCACCCATAATGGCAAAGATAATTTTCATCATATTTATCTGTTTCGCACTGCTTCCAGCATATGGTCAGGAGCAAGGTGATATATTTAATCACTTGAGTGAAAAAGATGGCTTAAAAAACAACATAGTATTCAGTTTCCTTAAAGACAAACACGACATCTTGTGGGTAGGTACACAAAATGGTTTAAATAGATTTGATGGCGCCCACTTTTATACCTTCAAAAAGAAAAAAGACCAAAACTCCTTACCAAATAATACCATACATTGTTTATGCGAAGATACCAATGGCCAAATATGGGGCGGCACCGATAATGGTATATTCACTTATTCATCCATAAAAAACGAATTTCAAACATATTATGCTCCAAAAGAAGCTTACGATAACAGCATTTCAAATATACAATGTGATAAGAATGGAGATATATACGCGTCAACGACCATAGGTCTCATCAAACTGGATAGGCAAACCAATACTTTTGAGCTTCTCATAAAAACAACCCAATCACTTGACTCTATTGATTGGTTTTCACTTGGGAAAAATAGAATGTTAAGAGATGAAAGAAATGATGGTATCTGGATGTCTACCAAAAGCGGCATTTTGTATTATGACAATCAAAGCAAAAAACTTCATGGTGCTTCTAATCATAGCAGTACCTTATTTTCTAGGAGAAATACATCTTCAATATCAAGATCAAAAAAAGGATATTATTGGTTTTGTGACAATGATGCCAAAGAAGTGATCTCTTTTGACCCAAAATCAAAAAATATCCTAGAAAAAATAAGTATAAAAAAGCAAGCACCTGAAGCAAGGGCATCTACTATACTAGAAGACAGTCATAACAAATTGTGGATTAGTAGTTGGAGTTACGACATTCTGACTATTGACTTAGATAACCAAAATAAAATTGAAAAAATAAGTAGTGATGTTACTAATAAAACAAGTATTGCTGCAAATTTTTTCTGGGCAGGTTTAGAAGATGAAAATGGGACCATTTGGCTAGGTACACCTAATGGTATATCCTTGTGCAACCCAAGTAAATACGTTTACAAAGCATGTAATCTCCCTCAAAAAATACCTGCATTATTGACTTCATCCATTTACCTAATCGAAGAAGATCCTACAGACTTGAGTTGGTGGATACTAACCACCAGAACAGAATTGTTTCAATATTTTCCAAAAACGAAAAAGGTCATTAGTCACTCACTTGATAATGCATTGCCTGATAAAAAAGGTAATAAACTAGGCAATATCACAAGGATCACATTTTTCAATGGACATACTATCTTGACATCTAGCAGTGGGACTTGGATATTGAACAAAACAAATAGAAGGTTTGAACCATGGCATCCATTACCAAGTAAATATTCAGATCTAGTCATCCGAAACTACCTAGAAGTTGATTCTCTTCTTTATTTCACAGATGGTCAGGACCTAATTGTGATGAATAAAAAAAGCGGTAATATAAAATGGATAAATACACAAAGTATAACAGGAAAGCATGATGTCAAAATGGATATTAACTACATGCTTTGGAGACCTGGTCAGTCATTTTTTTGGACACTAAACAATGATTACATCGCTACAGTCACTCCCGACTATAAAGTAGATCTAAAACACCTTTTGCAGAATGCTACCTCAGAAGCTGGTGGTTACATACATGCCGCAGATATGGACAAGGAAGGCAACGTTTGGATCAATAATAAAGGAGTAGGTTTATACCGTTACACTCCAAAGCATAATAAAGTAAGTTATTGGAATGAATTAGATGGTTTGTCTGACAACCACATGCATAGTCTCAAAGCAGATGACTTGGGAAATATATGGACCTTATATTTTAATAAAGTATCTGTCTTCAATCCTACTCAAAATAGCTTTATCAATTTTACGATTCCATACTCAGAGCATAACCTTAATTATTTTAACTGTTCCATCAAAAGAAAAGATGGTGTAATCATGGGTAGCATCGGAAATGATATGTTTGAATTTTACGCTGAAAACTTACGACATGTACCAAAAATCAAAGCACCACAATTGAATGTTTTAAATGCTTCTGGTAAAGAGTATTTCCTGACTTCATTATCTAATCTTTCCTTAAGTCCAGATGAAAATTCACTCAGATTTACTTTTGGATTATTGGTCGATGCGGCTACCTATCCACATGAATTTGAATACAAACTAGAAGGTTCAGACGAAAAATGGATACCAGCATCTATCAGCAACGAAGCTAATTATAATAATTTATCACCTGGGAATTACACTTTCAGATTGAAAGCAAAAGGTAAAAATAATGTCTGGCAATCTGAAGAAAAAGTAATCCATATTACCATCAGATCTCCTTTTTATAAAACGACTTGGTTTTTTGGTCTTTTACTTATCGCCTTGGCAGCCATGATCTACTTTTTCTACCATTACAGAATGTCACAAAAAGAAAAGCTATTCCTGCTGGAAAGTAAATCTCAACTGCTAGAAAAAGAAAAAACAATCGTCATGTATGAGAGCCTAAAACAACAGCTCAATCCACATTTCCTTTTCAATTCATTGACATCTTTATCAGGCCTCATCGATACGGACCAAGAACTTGCAGGTTCATTTCTGGAGCAAATGTCTGGTATCTATCGCTACATACTTAAAAATGGAGACAGCGAAACAGTAAATCTCAAAGATGAAATACAGTTTGCAGCGTTGTACATTAGTTTACAACAAACAAGATTTAAGCATGGGCTTCAGGTTAATATCAACATTAATGAAGAATTTTTGCATTATAAAATTGCCCCAGTCACCTTACAAAACTTAATTGAAAATGCCATAAAACATAATATTATCGACATAGAATCACCATTGATTATTGATATCTATATCGAGCACGACTATATTGTGGTGAAAAACAATATTCAGAAAAAGAATGTCGTAGAAACTTCCAATAAAAAAGGCCTAATCCAATTTATCACTTTGTATAAATACCTGACTAAAAAACCCATCAAAATAGAAGAAACGGAAGATAATTTTTGTTTAAAAATACCCTTAATCTAAAGTAAATATCATGAAAGCCTTAATCATAGAAGACGAAGAATTAATAGCCAACGTGCTCTTAAAAAAGATTAAAAAAGTAGCTCCAGACATTACTGTAATGGAGATATTACCGAGTCTCAAGACTGCTCGCCGTTGGTTTAGTCAAAATGCAGAACCCGATCTCTTGTTTATGGATATCCAACTCAGTGATGGTGTCAGTTTTGAAATCTTTAAAGAGTTTGATTTAAATTGTCCAGTAATATTTACCACGGCATATGATGAGTACGCTATTCAAGCATTTAAAGTAAATGGTATTGATTATTTACTAAAACCCATCAATGATCAAGACCTAACAGTTGCCATAGATAAATGTAGGAAACAAATCCAAAAAACAGAACCAATCTCAGCGGATATCAATAGCCTGATACAATCCATCACAAATCCTAATGCAGCTTCTAGATATAAAGAAAAATTTATTGTCAATGTGCGCAATCAGTGGATGCCAATTAATACCAAAGACATCGTTTGCTTCTGCAAAGACCTAGTAAATTTTGTGTACATGACAAGCGGTGAAAGATACATGGTAGATTACGTGACACTGGAAGAAATAGAAGAATTATTAAACCCAAAACAGTTTTACCGTGCAAATCGTCAGTATATCATCAACATCGATTACATACATACTGTCAAACCTCTAGAAAATTCTAAATTGCTGGTCAAACTGCACGAACCTAATCATAAGTTAGAGATTGATATCAGCAGGCTCAAAACTCCAGAATTCAAAAAATGGATGGATAGGTAGAAGTAATGTTTGAATATAATTTACAATTAATATCCTTACAGTAATTAAATGATCATAAATTCACCATTCTGCATTCTGTATCACTCTTTAATTTTCCTGTTTCAAAATCCAAGAATTGTCTGGTAAGTATTATATCAATAATATTTGTTTTCGGAATGACATATGAATGTTCATTATTCCATGTTAGCTTTTTGCCATTTATATAAAGATCATATTTTTCATAATTATGGCTTTCAAAAGATCTAAAATGGTATGTATCATTTCCTACAAAATATTGCTGTGAATAAATATCTTTAAAAACATTGCAATAAGGTAACCAACCACTATTATTTTGTTTAGTGTACAATGATATTAAATTCATTATCTGTGGATTTATGTGTTTATTATATTTATATGAATCTATCACATTAAGTGGTGTGTTTATTTTTTTAAAATCAATTTCAGAAAGAGGGTACAACAAATTTTCTCTTCTTTTACTTTCCTTCTTAGTTAAAAAGAATATTGAATTGGTCCAAAAATTTAACCATTTGTCATTCTCCTTTTTTAGTTCATTGGTTCTTGATTGGATGTATTTGTTTTTGATATTTACAACATTATATTGATAAACAAGAAATCCAGTTTGAATTAATAAAAAAAGTAATAGAACCTTGGATAAAAAATTATTCTTCATCATGCTTAGTCTTAATTGAATACTTGCTTATGCGTCCCCTTTTACTCTTAAATACAACAAATTGAACCGAGTCTTTAGAGAAGAATGGATTCTCATGGATTTCATGGACACCATTTATCATAAAAGATCTAAAATTTGGATTTATAAATACGGGTACCAATTCGATGTGTATTGAGTCACCAATAATCTTTAATTCATTAATCACAACATTCATTTTAGTATCATAATCATCATCATAGCCGAGTTCAAACTTATCAATAAATTGATCTATAATACTTACTCCTAACTCTTTATGATTTTCGTATTTAAGTTGAAAATTCCAACCCAATTTATCTATCATTTCTTCGGCAATAATTGACATAGAATCAGCTTCTTCCTTATTTTTTACCAATAAGAGTTTTTCGATAATAGGTCGAATTTTATTTGCATTTCTACTTGCAGTTTCTGTCATTTTAGATGCTTCTTTAAGGTTATTAAAGTGCCTATTTAAATCACAATTGTAGTCTTTAACAATTTCATTACATACTTTGTCCATTCCTTTTTCTAACTGAACAAAGTATATCAAAAGCATCAAAACTGTAAGGTTTAACGCAACAAGTATTAGTTTATGTAACAATATATTACCATTTATGAATATTAATCAAATGTAAATCACTCTACTTCTTCACAATCAGTTTTGTCACCGTTTGTTGATTATCAAACAAGATTTTTGCTGTGTAAATACCTTGAATTAAGTCTGATATATCTACAATATTATGTTTTGATGTCATTACTTTTTGTCCATTCAGATGGAAGATTTCAATTTCCAAAATGGGATAGTTACTTTCGAAAGTTAAAATATCTATGGTAGGATTTGGGTAAATATTTAAATCTTCATTACGAATATCCTGACTGCTAGACGTCGTCGTGTACACTTCAAAGATGTCATCTTCCACAGAACAATTCAGTGAATCTGTAATGGTCAGATGATAAAAAGTGGTGGTATCGTTCCATACGATAGGGTTTTCAATAGTCGTATCTGAAATCATAAAATTGGGTGACCAAGCATAACTCAAGTGTCCCCAACTACTCTGGGCAGCTATCCAGAGCGTGATAGAATCCTGCGGCTTCTTGCCTATAATCTTATCAATTGTCACGAAAAGCCAATCACTAAAATTGATGGTTACTGAATCCTTACAAGTTTGGCCATTAGAAGTGATACCCGTCAAATAATATGTAACCGTTTTTTCATAATGTTCGTTGATGATTGGTTGGAGCGATGTAGTATCGCTTAGCATATCAGACGCAAAATAGGTTTTATTAAGCGCTGGAAAATAATATGAAGATGCCCATTCTACTTGGCTGACATCACCACTTAAAACAGTGCCAAACAATTGTGGACTATCATTTATTTCTTCAAGACAAAGATTTCTATTTTCACCTGCATCTATGACACATTGACTAAATGTGATATTTGAAGTAAGTAGAATTAAAAGTAGTGCAAAATATAAGATTTTCATTTAGACTTTTGTTTTAAATTAACAAACTTGATAAAGAGCTAATTCCCAATTACAACCAAGTAATCTCTCCTGTTTCTACAATAATCTCTTCTTTATTGGACTTTGTAAATTTGAATGTAAAATTGTGTATTTGAGACCCTGTCGGCCTTTGTTTTAACCTTAATCTCATAAATTCTCCTTGTAGTTTTTCTAATTTTACATCTGAAAGTTTTTTATATTCAAATTCCCCCATTCCCTTAAATTCTTCTATCTCGAATAACTGAAATAAATTTTCATTAGCTGAATATTCATTATTAAAAACATTATTGCTAGTGATTTCAATATTTTCAAAAGGATGTTTCATACCTTCACGACCTTCATCACAACTAAAAGCTAAAGTATGTGCAAATCCTAGATCTGACACACTCATAGAAAGGTAAAATAAATCACTTGCACTAAGCTCAATCTCAAAAGATGAATCTTGTCCAACAGTGTCAGATAAAAAAACAACATCCATGGTCGTAAAATCATAATACTCAAATCCCTTACAACAGGATGAAATAAATTGAATTGTAAAGATTCCTATCAAGATAATTATTACTTTCACTTTCATATGCTACATATTTTATTTCTAAGATAATTCCAAAAAGTAAACAACAACTTTTTAAAAGATTATTATTTACTACAAATATATGCCGAAATACGATACGAATATTGAATAATTACAAAATCCTTCATTGAAAGTTACTTTGTTGTTCTAAATTGTTTAGGCTTTTGTTTCTCAGCAGCCAAGGTTACGATTTCATTAATTCTATTTTCTCTTGTTTCTGTTCGTTTGGCCAGCACTAACCATTGCAATATATTTCTTTTATCTGACCTACTGAGATTTAAAAAATAGTCCTTTGACTGTGGCTTTTGTGCAAATGCTTCTTCCAAATCAGGTGGAATAATCAAAGCTTCCGCTTCATCTAAAATTGTCCACGAACCATTTTGTTTTGCCTTTTCTATGACATCGTATCCAGCTTGTGTCATAAGGCCTAAATGTATCAGTCTTTCTATCTTTTCTTTATTTACCTTGGACCATACACTATTAGGCTTTCTTTTGCTGAAGAACTGCATAAATTTCTCATCATCTATTGGCTTAGATTTACTGTCTATCCATCCGAAACAAAGTGCTTCTTCCACCGCATCGCCATATTCCACCGTTGGAAAACCAGATTTCTTTTTGTAATATTGTAGCCAGACAGATTGTTTTTTATCATGATTTTCTATCAACCAACTGCGCCATTCTTGTTTAGTTTGGGGATAAAATAGGTCGACTTCTTGCTCCATAAGATTTGTCTTTGATAGTGATAAAGTATGAATTATATTTGAACAAGATTATTAACCAAAATAAACATAATCTGTTTTTTCATTTTTAAGATAAATGATATCTAATCAAATGAAGATTCATTCTTTGATGCATCAAAATAAAATATTATCAAGACAACCATTTTAGTAATTCATTGTCTTTAGACATTCAACAATTTGCTCTTATGTCTATTTTTACCACGCCACTTCAGATTGGATACTTTATGGGATTGCTTTTTGCACTGATTTTTTGGTATCGTGGGTATAAGGAAGAGCGACATTCTGATCTATTTTTAGGATTTGTGGTTTACTTTTTGGCTATGACTTTGCAAGACTACACATTTGGCTTTTCGGGTATTAATTACCTATGGGAAGAGATGAATGGTTTTCCACGTTACTTTTCTTTAGCATTCGCACCTACTGTTTGGTTTTATTTGAGAGCTCAGATCAATCGTGCTTTTAGATTCAGTGGCAAAGATTGGTTACATTACCTACCCTATTTTACCTATGTAGCCATTAGTTTATTCGTATTTTTCTCAGGTACAAAAACCGTTTATGCCTTCCAAAATGGAAAGTTTGCCATTGTTATCAGTACTATAGAGCGATTGGCTATTTGGACATCTTATATTTATTACTTGTATCAGTCCCTAAAATTATATAAATCTTATAGAACTTGGGCTGAAAACCAATTTTCAAACCAAGAAACGATCAGTTTTATTTGGCTTAGGAATTTTATTTACATCATAGTCATTGGCGAAATTTTTAGATGGATATGGTATTGGATAGATGTTGCGTTAGATCTTAAGTTTGAAGAAGATTGGTGGTGGCAATTATTAACGATCATGATTACATTGTACGTAGGAATCGAAGGTTACGCTCAGCAGCAGCCCAATAATCTAACTTTTGACCCAAAACAAACCACTAATGAATCTAGCCTTCCTGAAATCGAACACTTAATTACCGAATCAATCCAAGATGAACCTTTAAAAGAAAAAACTTCACTCAACAACGATATAGATTATGCACCTTGGGAAGGAAAACTACTCGAACTAATGACTAATGAAAAACCTTATTTAGATGCAGAACTATCATTGACGGACCTTGCAAAAAAACTAAAGACAAACACAAGCATATTGTCCGCTGTGATCAATCAATGCTTCGGCAAAAACTTTAACGACTTCGTCAATGAGTATCGTGTCACGGAGTTTGAAAGATTAGCCAAATCCAAAGATTACAAAAATCTCACCATACTGGCCATTGCTTACGACTGTGGATTTAATTCGAAAGCTACATTCAACCGATCCGTCAAAAAACTAAGACAAGTTTCTCCAAGTGAATTGATGTCAAAGCAAGTAGATTGATTTTGGTTTAATATTTTATTTTTAAGTAAAATATCTATAAAAAACATAAATTTTGCTCAAATCCAGCAAAATAAGGTCTCAAATTAGCATTTGAAACACTGTGCCTTGCCACAAACTATACTTTTGAGCCATTATTAATCTTCAAAATACTTTAAAAATGAAAAGTTTGTCATTCATCACTATGATGTTATTTTCTTATGTTTCTCTATTTGGGCAACTGCGCGGCTCAGGAATCATCGTTAATAAACAGTATGATTTTACCAATTTTGACAAGTTGGAACTCTTGGATTTAGATGGAACTATAACTGTTGAGATTGGTCAAAAGTGGAGTATACTAGTTGCCATTGATGAAAATCTTTTGCCATTACTAGCTTTCGATGAAAACAAATCTGAGACAAAACTCCATATCTTTTTTAAAGATAATAAAAACAACAACAAGTATATAGAAAATACCAACATCAATATCAAGATTACGATGCCAGAAGCATCTGTGATCAAACATAATGGAAACAGCAAACTCTTCGTACACGATATCGTCGGTCGATACCTAGGTATAGAAAATGGTTCAAATGCCACCACTACATTATCAGGTAGTATTGACCAATTAGATGTAAAAAACACGGGCAACGGAAACTTAATTGCGGACCAATTAACCACAAAAGTTGCAGACATAAAATGTACAGGAAATGGCAATGTCAAAGTAAACATTGTCGATAAAATCAAAGCTCGTGTTTCTGGCAATGGCAGTGTATTTAACAGTGGAAAAGCCATTTTTGAAAACTCTTCTACAATCGGAAACGGAAGACTTATACAACAATAAATATTCACTTAAAACCAAAATAACAAAACCCATGCAAGTATTAAAACGAATTACCACGCCTATTTACATGCCAAATATCTGGCAAGATCTTTTTCTCTCTATCCCGAGGATAATCTGTGGATTTTTGCTCACCACACAATTTGGTGCATCAAAATTTGGTCTGCCTTGGTCACCAGAAGATAGTAATCTAGATTTCTTTGAAGTTGCCTTTTGGTTTCCTACTGATGTTGCAGAATATGGTGGTGTTTTTGCCATGTTTCCAGTGTTTTTTGCTTGGATGGGAGCGTTTAGTGAAGCTGTTGGTGGCATCTTCTTGATCCTTGGTTTTCAGACGCGATTATTTGCACTACTTACGATCTGTACCATGTTGGTCGCTATGTTTTTACAGCAGTTTGAACAAGGAATGTGGAATATGCTCCCTGCTATGGGCTTTTTATGGATAGGTATGTTTTACTTTATTATTGGTTCAGGCAGATTCGGCATCGATTATTTAATCTCTAAAAAATTCACAAAATGAAATTCATCAATTATATAATATTTTTAGCTTTTATATTCACCATACCTAGCTGTGTTCAAGAATCATATGTACGTCATATCAAAGTGACCTTAGATGTTTCAGCGGTAGATAGTATCACTTCTGTTGGAATCAGAGGAGAAGGCCATCCTTTATCCTGGCAGACAGACTATCCTATGCAAGAGTTGGTCAAAGATAGTTTATATACAGCTGTCATTACTACTTCCACAGGATATAAGTTTGGAGAATGCAAATTTACAGTAAATGGTGATTTCGAATTAAAAGGCGAAGAAAATAGAAGGGTTTATTTTGCGGAGTCAGATACAACTTATTACCACGCTGTATTTGGAATTGCAGAATAGGATTTCGAGCTAATAATGTCTTTATAAGCTTGTGCAAAATTTAAAGGCTGAAGTGGCCCTTATGTGATATGATATGTTATTCGGTCAACATTCGAAGCTAAACCTTAAACTTGCAAATAATTTATTGACTTCCAAATTCTTCTATTTGCTGAATGGTCATCATAATACCATCTTCAGCATTGATTTATCTGTATAGAAATTAACAATGTTTTTTCACATGATCTAAAAACACATTGTTAATTTCAAAAGCAGTTCCAATTAAAGTTATCTGATATTTGGTTATGTTGCCAAAAGTAATACCTTTGCTATTCTAAAACATTAAAAAACATAACGGTCTTAAATTAACTTTAATCTAATTAATAATTACACTGAAAAATTTAAATAACAACTTAAACCTATTTTATGAATATTTCTAAATTATCTTTTCCAATTTTATTATTCATACATGTTTTGTCTAATTCTGCATTTGGTTCTACATTTTCTGGTATATCAAACATTGATCAAGACACGCTCAAATCTTATGTGCCCACAGCTGGTAAAAGAGCTATTTCAATTAATATTAATCCTGTATTTACCTATCTAGGTAATATGTTTAATGGATCATCAGGAAATAACTTAGACATCTCAGCAGCTAATGTCTTGTATAGAAAATTCAAAGAAAACAATAGAGTTAAAAGGTATAGATTAAATTTCGGAATTTCAACTAATGAATCCAGTTTAATTAACTCTAATAGTACTTTCCCATTTAGACTCGATGCTGGTACTCGAAGAAGTTTCAGTTCTTCTTTGTCTTTTGCTTATGGAAAAGAAAAAAGATACAACTATAGGAAACTATCTTTATACACTGGTTGGGAAATAATAACTGGAGTGAGCCACTATTCTAGTTCTTATAATTATGACTACAATGATGGAGATTTCTATTCAATTGACATCTTACAGCAAAACCTTACTCGAATAAAATCAGGTCCTTCTTATACTGGAGTATCTGTAGGAGTGGCTGGAATATTAGGTGCTGAATATTATTTTTCTAAAATATTTTTTGTAGGTATGGAGCTTTCAGTTCCATTTATATTGAGTATTACTAGAGAAGAAGGCTATAAATATGAAAGAGCTAATGTAATTTGGCCAGAAAATGTGGTGCGAGTCACAGATGAATTAAGTGATGACGCCAGAAATTTAATTTCAGGAAGTATTAGAAGTACAGATTTAATACAATTTAGGGCTGGTATTACCTTTTAATTATATCTATTAGTTTTATGAATGGTCAATTTAAATATTTTTCTTTTGCCATCTTCTTAATATTACTTTTTCCTTCTTGTTCAAAAGTATATTTTGATACACAACAACAAACTTCAACGCTTGATAATGCAAAAAACATAAGCAGTCATGAAGTTTCTATAGGAGAATGGATTACATATATTGTTACAACTAGTTTTATTGAAAATGAGAAACCAATCTATCTAGGCGATCATTTGGATATTATAAAATCAAAGCTACCACTGTCAGGAATGGGACATTGGAATGATTATGTTTTTGAATCTTTGATAAAAAAATCTCAGTTGTCATCCCAAACAAAAGTCTACAATCATTGCACAAACAAACACTTTAAAATTATTTTACCTAAATCTGCTTGGGATTCAATTGTAACTAACAAATTATTAGAATTACCTATAGTAGGTATATCTTATGAGCAAGTTTTGGATTATTTAGCTTATAAAAAAGATATCTTAAATAATTGCAAGATAAAAGGTGATAAAACGAATGAAACTTTTGAGTTTGATTGTTATCTACCTCTTCCTACTGATTATGATGATTTCGTAAAGAACAATGATTTAAAGTGGGTTACAAAAGCTGATAGTATTAATGCCAAAGGTTGTAGTATTTACAATTACAAAAATTCTCTTTGCGAAAACTGTCCTATACCTAAATACTACCTTACCAATCCTGTGCTAAAAAATATGGGTCAGGCTCCAACTTATGTTTGGGGTTTCTTTCCTATTGGTGGTTTATACAATTTATTTGGTAATGTAGCTGAGATGACGTCCATAAAAGGTATCGCTAAAGGTGGCAGCTATTATCATCATGCAAGTGAAATAAGAGAACATAAAGTACAAAGATACACCAACCCTGAACCATGGTTGGGCTTCAGGGTTTGGTTTAGAACTTATCCAAAATGATGTGACAAAATAGATTGGCAAAAGAAACCGATTACAACCATATTTCTTCTAAAAACGTTTATAACAAATTATCTACTCTCCACAGTGAATCGTGTTACTCAGGCTACTTATTTAATGTTATGAAATTTCATGGCACAATAATTGGACATTCTCTTGTAATATTTCTCTACTATCTGCCTTTTCATTGACATTTAAATTAGAAAAGCATGAATTTCAGCAAGTTACCATCGATTATAAAATTGATTCTCCT
Source organism: Saprospiraceae bacterium (assembly GCA_035299145.1). Taxonomy (GTDB): domain Bacteria; phylum Bacteroidota; class Bacteroidia; order Chitinophagales; family Saprospiraceae; genus OLB9. The sequence goes on along the minus strand of DATGWZ010000001.1, from coordinate 345,109 downwards.
TCAAATCATTGAAGAGATTGAGCGCCGCATTAATGCAAAACGTGGTGTTGACGGAGAAGAAGCTAATTTTGCTAGCTCTGTCTATACATCTTTAAAATTCATTGTCCTAGACCAAGTGGATGTTATAGTGGATGATGCAGTAGGATACGCTAAAAAACAAATCAATGAATTAGCTACCTTAGTTGCCCAAAAAACATCCGTCATTTTGGCTTCCATTTATTATATGTTTGTCGTCCTGGGTTTAGTATTTACGGCATTTGTATTTTTTGCTATTGCTTTGGCACTATACGTGGGTGAATTACTAGGCAACCACTATTGGGGCTTTTTGATAGCAGGTGGTGTGACGGTATTAATGGTCATCATTGTATATATGCGTGGTCGAAGAACCATATCTGAAAGAATCAAAAAACATTTATTGAGTCAAATCTGATTGTAATAAACAACTTTGGTTTGGATGCTTATTACAATCAAATTTCCATAAAGTCCTAAGCTTTTCGCTCTTCTAATTGTTTGGCGATCTCTCTTGCTTTTTGCTCTGTCAAATCATAATCACGCATTACCCACATAGCAATTAATGTACCTGTGATAGGAACAGCAGAATAGAAGAATCTCAATCCTGAAACTGCACCGTCTGCTTGTACAGCTGCCTCTGGATTAAAATCTACCAAGGTCATGATGGCACCTGTCAATAATCCTGCAATGGCAAAACCAAATTTCACCATCCACCAATAGATCGCACCGAAGATACCTTCTCTACGTTTACCTGAATTTAACTCGTCAAGGTCGCAAACATCTGCCGTCATCGACATCATTAAGGTAAATAAACTACCTATCCCAAATGAGAAGAATGGTAATCCAAATAAAAACATGTAAGGTTTGCCTGGAATAAATAAAAACCAAAGCAAAATGTAGCCAATGATAGAGATGCCTTGAGATAACAGGAAGGCATTCTTTTTACCCATCTTTGTTGACATCCATGCCACAATTGGAATAACAAGAAATGTGGTCGCCAATGCTCCCACTGAACCAAAAAGTGTTGGCCATATACCGGCAGCACCTGCATCACCATTAAATAGATAATAAACCACTATAAAAAAGGAAAAACTTGCTACAGTATTGAATGCATTAAAGATAAAAAAGGTAGCAATACACAGCTTTCTAAATGATCTATATCCAAATGACTCTTTAAAACCATTAATGATTTCCTTTATACCCGTACCCATACCTTTTAATGTCAAAGGAGAGAATGATGTTTCATCTAAGGTAGATTTGCCTTTGATAAAAATGGCAGGAATCATCGCTAAAATCATAAAGGTAATACCCACCCAAACGGCTAAACTTCTTGTAGCTGTATCCGCATTCGGAAACCATTCAGGATCATACATCACTACCCAAAACCAAGGGGCAATCACCCAAGCCCACTGCCCTATCCACTGCGCTACAGCCATGATACTGGTACGTTCATGAAAGTCATCGCTCATCTCATAACCCATCGCCACATAAGGAACACTAAATATGGTAAGTCCCAAATAGAACATAAAGGACCACAAAAGGAAATATATAAAATTATAGTTTAGTCCATTCTCTCGGTACAATTGCCACATGACCACAAATGAAATACCCATAATAATGGCGCCTATGAAGACATAATGTCTACGTCTACCCCATTTAGACCGTGTGTTGTCAGAAATAAAACCCATGATCGGATCAGTCACAGCATCAAATACTCTAGGTAAAAAAAACAAGATGCCCCACATCCACGCGGGAAACCCAAGGTCTTGAACCAACACGACCATAAATATCCCCAAAGCTGCGGGAAACATTTGATTGGCCAACATTCCTAGTCCAAAAGCGACTTTTTGTCCCATTGGAACCTTTCCTTTTACTGATGTTTTAATACTTGACATGATTGATTGTTTGTTTTTCGTTTTGTGTGAATGAATTACTTTTTCGCTTTTATTTCTTGTAAAGTTGGTGGTACTTTGACATCTTTCATCAATGCTTCCTTATTGCCATTATATGTCTTGGTGATCGGTCTGCCATCTCTTGTTAGCCCTTTAAAAACACCTTTATCCACTTCATCCCAAAGTGCATATTTTGCTTGTCCTTGCAGATTGATGAGTCCAAAATGATTTTCAGAACCTTGTGGGTTGGCTGCATCTTTCCATTGCTCATCAAATGCTTCGAAGTAAAAACAAGCAACGTTGTTTTTATTGGTCCAAGCCCGCATTAAATCATGATATCTACCACTTTTATATTCATCTGCGGCCCTTGACCCATTATGCCCATAAAACTCGTTGGATTGTGATGTCCAACCAGTTTCGCCAATGTGGACTGGTTTGACTACACCTAAGCTTTTCATGTAGGTTACGACACTTTCATATTGGGTGATGGCATAATCTCTTGCTCTGATCAGGGCTGCATCTATTTTCTCTGAATCAGAGTTATTAATTTCATTGTCTCTCACGCCCCAAAAATCTGGATTGTAATGGGTATCGTGCATCGGATAGGTATGCATCGAAATATAATCTACTGCTTTGATAAGATCATGGAGTGCTTTGACATGGTATTCATTTCCTCCGCCTCCCCATGATGCAAAATTGTCCGAACTAGTGATCCAAAGCGCTTTGGGCAAATCGCCCTTTTGTTTTAAAGCTTGTAAATGATTGACCCATTTAAGTATTACATCTGGTTGCACAAAATAACTAGCTGCCCACTTGACCATGGCTTCATTGCCAACTGCTATGACTTTAATAATATCTGGATATTGACGTGTCAAAGCTACAGCTCGATCTATTTCAGAAGCATTTTTTTCGCTTTCTTGACTGTGGTCAGGGCTTCCTGTCCAAGCATTTTTACAATCGATCCACGCACCTAGCATGACATACATCTCAAAACTAGGATCTTCTTGTTTTAGTAATGAAATGGCTTTCATCAAATTGCTAGCTTCATCAAATTGTAGATTGTATGTCCGCAGGATCTTGATACCCATCACAGACAATATTTTCATGTCTTCTTTGAGTTGGTCTATGGTAGGTTGTTTGTCACGATTTTCATGACGATACCCACCGTAAGAGATGGCCAAATAATCTGGATTACCCAAAATATCCTTAGCAGTTTTTTGTTTATTTGATATCATTGTTTTCTGGCTTGTACATGCTTGACACATCATCAAAACAAACAACATCATTATATATGGCCTTAATACATTCATCTTACAATTTATTGAATATCAAATTATGATGCTATCCTTTTAATAATTTCCCAGCTTCTATAGTCACATTAATTTGTGCAATCCTACCATTCCTATTAAATATCTGCTCACTCGTTGCAGTATCCAAGTAAGCTGATTTACTAATTACTTGTCGACCATTTCTAGCCAAGATTTCCAATAAAGGTTCTTGTCCAATTTTGTACACTACTAATGTCTGGCAGTATGTAAACGCTAAAGAATCCGGAGCTAGTTCGATGTGTTGTTCTTCATTAAAAACATCTACATAAGTAAATTTGGCAGTAGATGTCAAAAACTCTTTCTGTTGTAACAATTCAGGTTTGAAACCGAGTTGACCATCATTTACGACAACACCCAATTCACTAAATCTTATCAATACGTCTTCCTTCACTTGGCCTGTCATACCCGGTTGTTGCGCACCCCTATGACCAGGTGTATGTGAATATGGATCTGTAGGGAAAGCGCCATAAACTTGCGGCGACTTATGCAGTCCTATACCCGCTCCTATTTGGTCATAATGCGCGTTCAATTGATGCAAAGTAGACGAATCTACACCATCTTCAGAAGCTTTTAGACAAACTTCCTGAACAGCCAAGTGAAGCTTAGATACCATGTGCCAATAAATAGATCCCAATCCTTCATAAGCGTAAAATGTACCTGATCTACCCGTAAATGCAATATGATTAAATACTTGCTCAAAAATATCCAATACCTTACTTGCATCTTGCTGCACTAAAGATTGATATTGCGAAGATTTTAGTTTGTCTAATGCTTGTTTTAAGTCATTGGCATTTTTAAAGTTCCCGTTAAAGTGGTAGCCTCCTTTGATATCTTTTATGATAATATTTTGGTTTCCATCTTTTACCAATTTTCTCAAAAGGTCTGAACTTTCCACAGATGCAGCAGGAATATTGTTCTTAGACAAAAAGCCAGGAAGTTCTTTATTGGGGTACAACATGTAGCTGTTTTGATCAGGTCTGTACAAGCCACTATGTCTCATGGCATCTAGTACTTGTAATGTTTCTGATGCCGTCAGATATCCTGAACTCAACACTGCTACTTGTCCTTCTAGCATTTCGCTGAGATGGTTGACAGATATGCCATTAGAATGCGATTTCATGAGATTATAGGCATGGTATAGGCCATCTGCTCTTTTGTTAGCATCAATGGTATGCTCTAAATACTTGAGCGTAACATGTACAAAATTTGTCAATTGTGCTTTGGTCAATCCAGCTTTATCTCCACTAAATCCGACATGATAAATGGTCTCTCGGTAATCACTTCCTGCTTGACCAAGCGCATCTGTTATTTCTTTTCGTTGATGATCATCGAAGCTTCCACCTAACAAAGATTTATGACTTTCAAACGTATTCATAACAGCAGAAAACAGCCCTTCTAATTCTTTCGAAATAGCGATATCTTCTTCATTTAAATGCTCCACTGTTCTTTCTAAAAACTTAAAGAATCTTCTTAGATAATACAATGTGACCATAGAAACACCATTACCCACCAAAGCATTATTGGCATCATTCCATTCAGGACGTTGCGTATTCATCCAAATGCCACCTTCGGGTATAAAGTTAGACAGTTTTGCCAATGTCATGGCTAGCAATTTCTCTATAAAATTGACGTGGTAGACATCACTCGATTTACTGCCCAAAAGTGCGCCATCTGCACCGAAATCTTCTACTTTATTTCGGATGGTATGATCTAATTTGGCATCAAAGTCAATGGTGTTTTTTGGATCTTGGATAATGTCTTTGTAAGACTTTATTCGATAGGGCACATTGGCATACACAAACTGATCAGCTGCCATAAAATTATGTAACAACTGTGGATAATATTTGTCTGCAAACTCCAAAAACTTCAACAAATAAATGACCTGATGATCGCCCCAATACCCGATATATGACCAAGGATTGTCAGGTTCGATGGTTTCCCAATCAAAACCACCTTTGGTCACTCTGTATGGATTGTACCCATCAAAAGTAGAAGCATTGACAAATTTGAATATCATTCCTTCTATAAACTGTGGATAAGCATGAGCAAGTGACTCCCAATTTTGGAAGATATCTCTCCAATTGCCTTGGTAGTCCAATATCTTCGAACCATCTATTTCGCTTTGGGTATTGATAGAAAACTTATTCCATGGTCGACTCGGATCACCGTGTCTGCGACTGAATTTCAGGGGCAAATATTCGGTACACAACCTAATTAAATCGACGTCTTGAACATCAGTCAACTTATCTTTTAAAGTAGATACTGAAAATACTTCATCCAATTGATTTAAAAAGTCTTGATTAGATTCCGCAACTATTTTATTTGCAGATGTTAGATATTGGACAAAATCACCCTTCTCTATTTGATAATGATGATCAAAAATTCCACCACGCATGATGTTAAAAAGCGTATTGGAAAAGTGGCGTGTATCTTTCAGATGATCCGCAGTAAACTGTAGCCCATCGGCCGCAGCATTGAGTTGGATGAGCTGTTTTGTACCTGCATCGACATCATCTTTAATAACTTGTTGGATATCCTTTTGGTCATTGATCAGTTGACACAAACTGATGATTTGTGCATGATTCTGACGTACGTTGGCTATGATTTTCCATGACTGTTCAGCCTTTGGAGCTAAGACGATATTTTTAGATATAAAATACGCACCTTTTTCTCCTTTGACATCTGTTTCTGCATGTATTTCTTGCTGCTTTCTGAATGCAGGTAATTGCATCGAAGACAATAGATGCATCGGCGATTCCAATCCTACCGACCAAGCTATATTGGCTTCTAAGGCTTCACTTGGCTCTGCTTTGTCCACGATGATGGCGCTCAACGCATAAATCCCCAAACCTGCAGTTGATTCTAGTTCGCTTCTTTTGTAGGCATCTACGAGATTGCTTGTACTGTTTTGAAGATCACTACCTACACCAAATGGTACAATATTCTGAATACCATCCAATATATTTATGTCCAAATGACTGTCTGATTGATTGATCAAAGTTGCTGTACACACGAAGCCAAACCGATTGCTTGAACTCCATTGATACCGAAATACTAAGTCGAGATCATGGAGTATTTCTTCGAAAACTACTTTGTTGCCGTATTTATTTTTGTACAGATTTCTACTGATTTGATATTTATCATTGAAGCGTTCAGAGAATGGCTCCCATAAGATCGTCTCTCCACCTTTATTAATTTGAAAAATGGATTTGCTGCCTGTGATATCTGCCGACTCTGTGATTTTGTCATCTGTGTAATAGGGAAATAATGCAAACTCAGCATTTTTACGTCCCGCAGTAAGTCCACCATTACTAGATATAAACATCCAATGATTAGAGTCACTGACGATACTCATAAAAAACGGTCGCATCAGGTCATGATTAGATATTTTGTAATAATGATCATGATCCAATTCCACTAATTCCATATTCACTTTTTTGTCTGCCATATGATTATCACTTTTATATTTTACGATCATTTAATTTCAAAATGATGATTAATTGTTTCTAAGGTAATGCCTTTCTCATAAGGAGACAAGCGATGTAATTTTTTCAACTGATGATAAGCTTCTCTTGGTTGCAAAGTATAATGTCCTTCAGCATCCGTAGGTCCTTTGGCACATATACCAAACCATTCTTCATTCATATTATTCTGTCCTGGTACATAATCATTAAGATAACCACCATTCATCCAAGATGCTGTGGTATCGTGTTCGTCTAAGTGGTAAGTTTGATTGTGTTTCCACCAGCCATCACTAAATTGAAAGGTAAATCCTCCCAGACAGTTTTTTGATTTGCCAAGTCCTGCAGTATTTCCGTATATTTCCTTCCAGTTTTGTGTCAAGTAAAATGCTTGAGACGTTTGGTCTTCAGCTTGGGTTTTCATATTATAAGCATCAGCCCCGAACTCTGTTAATAGTATGGGTTTTCCATATTCTTTTTTTACTCTTTCGAATGCATCTGTAAAGGAAGCACCACGATAAATATTTGTACCAAAGATGTCAAAATCTTTACAAGACGTAGCGATGACATCTAAGAACTGTAAATCTCCATTACACAAAGCAACAGGATGAGATTGGTCAATTCCCTTGATTGTCAAAGCTGCTTTGTTGAATAATTGGTACATGCTGCGCGCCCTTTCAGTAGACTTTCTGTCAGCTACAGGGATATTTTCTGTTTCTGCACCTTCCCAAAATAGGCCGTAATTATTTTCATTTCCAATAAGATATAATAATAAACCTGGCGTATCTTTATAAGTCGAAGCCAATTCTTTTATTTCACTAAGTAAGAACTTTTCTGTCCTTGGGTCAGCATAATCTGTATTCCCTACCCAATTGCCATCTAAGGTCAAACCATAACGTCCAAAAGCATGATTGAGCATTGTATATATGCCATATTGTTTGTGAATGTAGCTGATCCATTTGGGTGGTATTCCTGTGTAAACTCGAATGACATTGACACCCATTTCTTTCATCAGTGCCATCTCTGTATCGAGTGCTTTTTTAATAAAGGTTTCTGGTTGTTGCCAAAGGATAAAAGTGTAGTTTGTTCCTATGGGAAAATAATCCCAATTCATTCCTTTTATAAAAAAGTCTTTTCCATCTACTTGTAGTTTGTTTCCTGTCTCATTTTGGGCAAGGTTTATCTTTTCGGTTTGGGAAAACGAACAACTAAGATTACTAAGCAATAATAGCAAACTGAAGAGACTAATGCGAAAAGAATTCATTTTTACCATTGGGAAGTGACAAAAAAGCTTTGCGGCTTGTATTAATGTACTAGAGCAATTCCAAGTTTAAAGTGACATTTGTTATGGTCATTTTAAACTTGGAACTACTAAAGCAATAAACATTTATTCTGGTTGGAAAACTCTGATATAATCCACGATCATACTTTGTGGGAATGGTGTGGTCGCATCAGGATTACCCGGCAAATTACCACCTACAGCCACATTCATGATGAAGAAAAATGTCTTATTGAATGGATATGGTTGATTGCCCGTGGTAGCAGGTGTCACTGTATAATACTTCTCATCATCCACATAAAACTCGATAAGGTCTTCTTCCCAAATTATGGTAAATACGTGAAACTCATCTTGGAAGTTTTTACCACCTTGTAAGAATTTTGATGCTGTACGGAATTGTCTTTCGTTTAGATTTGCACCGTAATGCACTGTACCTAAAACTCTATTTGGTTGGTCACCTGTAAGCTCCATGATATCTATCTCACCACACGCAGGCCAGTTGACAGAAGTGATATTGGTACCCAACATCCATAACGCAGGCCATACACCTTGTCCTTCAGGAAGTGCTGCTCTTATGTCTATTCTCCCGAATTTAAATGCCTTTTTACCTTGTGTTTTGATCCTAGAAGAAGTGAAATTGCTACCTGCAAACTTCTGATCTTTGGCCATGATGACAAGATGGCCATTGACCATAGATAAGTTATCTTCTCTATAGTATTGCAACTCATTATTTCCCCAGCCACCTGAGCCAGTTCCTGTTTCGTATACCCAATTGGCAGGATTTAATTCACTACCATCAAACTCATCTGCCCAAGCCAATTTATATCCTGCATAAGCAGTCGGTGTGGTGTAACCAGATGTAGGTATCTGAAGTCCAGCAGTGTTGTCATCATCATCCAAGATCGTCACTTTGATCTCTGCATTTTGCACCGTCATATTGATCGGATTATAAAACTTGATGGTAAATGACTCATTGATTTCTTTGACGCCATCACCAGCAACTTTAATGCTGATGGTTTTGGTGGCTTCTTCAGGTGTAAAGATTATTTTACCAGCTGTCAAAACTTCAAAATCAATACCAGATGCAGCAGTACCTGAAATTGCAGCAAAATTAACAACTGCATTGGTAGTGTTGGTACCTGTGAGTTTCAACTCAAGGTTGATCGTCTCATCCGCATCTCCTTCGTTGATGTTTAGATCTTCTACGACTAGTACGGGTAAGTTAAGTTGTTCTGCACTTCCATCTGGATCTTCTGAACAACTTTGTATGGAGACGACACTAATGAATGCTACTACAAGCAGCCACATGGTTTTATTTAATATATTCTGCATTTTAAATTATTTTTATTTTGATTAAAAACCACGGATTTACATCTGTGGTTAAAAATGTTACTACCCTTTGGGGTTATAGCTGAAAACTCAAAAATAAGTTGACAACTATTAACCTATATCAATTAGGAATAAATGTCAATTCAAACCAACCTTCTGTTGCAGGTACACCGTTACGATCTCTTAATTTTGTTCTGACTATTAATTCGTCTTTTGTCAGCTTCATGACATCTAGTACATTATCTGAATCCCATACACCCACAAATTGATCATCTTGTATTGTGATTTGGTCTCTACCATTCGTACCCGTTCCTTCGGTAAATGTGAAATCACTTTTACCGAAGTTTATACCTTGTACACTGTAACCATCCCAAGGATTGACAGATCCACCATTGTTGCGATTTTCAAAAACAAAACCGTCAAATGTAAAACAAAAACGATCATCATATTGTGCATTCTGTAAACTACCTGCTGTAGAAGTAAACCACTCTCCTATTTGGTCATACGTAGGTCCTACTTTCACAGCGCCAGCCGCAACAGTAAGTCCCCAACACTTGCCAGCAGGAAGACAATCTCCAGTCAGCAATGCCAACTTAGGACTGCAAGTAAGTGGTGCATCTTCTGCAATATTCACTGTTTTAGATGCTATGCCTGTACCACTGCCATCATTAAAAGAAGCGAAAAAAGTAATTTTGTAAACACCAGCTTTAGGAAAAGAAATGGTATCTAGAGCTTTTACAGAAGATTTCGGTACACCTCCAGGGATTTCCCAAAGGACTTGAAATGCATTGGTGGCATTAGATTTGACCACATATAAATTTGCATTTCCAGCGACGGCTTCTACGGTAAAATCTGGCACTCCAGGATTAGCATTAAGCGATTGTTCATTGATTCTTTCTGGCGTACAACTACCAAAGAACAACATCACCAACAAGATGAAAATCGAAGATGTTTTTATATTATTTTGAATAAATTTAGTATCCATTGTGTGATAAATTTAATGATTAATAACCGAAGTTTTGCGTAAGCGCGCCATTCGTTGCCAATATTTGAGATTGTGGTATCGGGAATAGCTCATGTACGCCTTCTCTGAATCCTAAACTGCCAAGTACAGATGGTGCCCTACCTGTGCGCACCAAGTCAAAAAATCTATGCGCTTCCATACCTAATTCTATTCTTCTTTCTCTGTAGATAGCCTCTAGTAATGCAGGTCCAGATGCTGTTACATTTGGTAATGATACACGTGATCTTACTTGATTTAAGGATTGTCTAGCAGCACCTTCGTCACCTGATTGCGCAGCAGCTTCTGCATGTACTAATAGAAGGTCTGCATATCTGATCACTCTATCATTAGAACCACCATTAGGCGCAGGATCTCCAAAAGGCGCTTGTTCGCTTAAATTATTAAAATACTTTTTGGAATAATAAAGATAAGGTGATCCACCTGTTGCTTCTATTGTAAAGATACCACGATCTCCCATTGGTTCGCCGATTCTGAATACTGTTGATTTTAATCTCGGATCTTCAAAACCTTCAGCAAAAAATTCATCTACAAATGATTGTGTAGGGATATTGAATCCGAATCCTGCGAACTGACCTCTTGCTCTTGTAAAGACATTGGTAAAACTACCTTCATTGGCATTGTTTCTTCCCCAGTTTCCACCAGAAGCGTTCATGTATTGGATCTCAAAAATAGATTCACCGTTGTTCTCTCCTTCTTGTGTAAATATTTCTGAATAATCATTTACCAGAATATATTCATTCGAATTGATCACTAGTTCAGCAGTTGCTTTTGCTTCTGCATACTTCTTTCTCCATAAGTATGTTTTAGCTAAAAGTGATTGGGCAGCTCCTTTTGTAATACGGCCTAAATCCGCAGGTGCATATTCACTTTTCAACCATAAATCAGCAGATGCTTCTTTAAGGTCTTTTTCGATAAAATCCCAAATCTGTTCTGCTGTTGCTCTAGGAATATTGTATTCAGATGGCGCCAAAACTCTATCAGCCAATGGTACACCACCGAAAATGGTCACTAGGTTGTAATAATTCCAAGCTCTGATAAATTTTGCTTCCCCTAGGATTCTTGCTTTTAATTTTGCATCCATTTCGATACCAGGTACTTTTTCGAGTACAACATTGGCACGATAGATACCTTCATAATCAGCACTCCATTCTGCTTCTAAAAGATCTGTATTCGTTGGTCCTTTGAATGTTTCTAATTGGAGTAGGTCATTGACATCATTATCTGACGAACCACCTTTGACAGCATCGTCTGACATAATATCTCCCCAAAACCACCTGAAATGGCCTGCTTCTGACAATTGGAACTGAAGGGTTGCATATGCTGCATTGACACCTGCTATGGCGTCTGCTTCTGTTCTATAAAAATTCTCTTCCGTGATGCCTATGATTGGACTCTTTTCCAAAAAATCTTTGGTACACGCAGAAAAGCATATTACTATAAAAATGAAAAAAACGGATAATTTTGAATTTGTCATCATCTTTTATATTTTAATGTACTTTAATTTTTAATGGAATGGTCTCGTGCTTAACTAATTAAACGCAAGATACATTCATCTGTTTAAAATGTCAACCCTAAGCCCACCATAAATGTACGGGCTTGTGGATAAAATCCTCTATCTATCCCTATTTCCAAACTACCACCTATATTACCGATCTCAGGATCAAGACCAGAATATTTGGTAAATGTCAATAAGTTGGTTGCAGATACGTACAATTTCGCTTTTTGCAATCTCAATTTCTGAAGATGTTTCTCAGAGAAGTTATATGCCAACAATGTATTTTTCAATCTGATGTAAGATCCATCTTCTACAAATCTATCAGATATTCTAGCATTCTGATTTGGGTCATTAAGATTGGCTCTTGGCTGGGTATTAGATGTACCTGGTCCTGTCCATCTATCTAATGCTACAGATGGTCTATTGACGTACCCGAAATCATATCTTGTGGTATTATTAAAGATTTCATTTCCTTGTGCGCCTTGGAAAGCAATACTCAATTCAAAGCCAGCATATTCTAAACCACCATTCACACCAAATGTATAATCAGGTGTAGGGTTTCCGATGTATGTTCTATCATTTACATCTATCACACCATTGCCATCAAGATCTTTAAATCGGATATCTCCAGGAGCTGTATCTTCGTTTTGGAAGGCATGTGCTTCTACTTCAGCAGGTGTTTGGAAAATACCATCGGTTACGTATCCATAAAAAGAAGCAATTGGTTGTCCCACATCTGTCTGTGATGCATTGGCATTTGCAAATTGAACATATCCTGACGCTACAGGATCTCCACCTCTACCAAGTCCTGTGATAAGACTTTTTACAAAAGAGATATTAGCACCTACAGAATATTTGAATGCATTCTTATTATTTCGATAATTTGCAGCAAGTTCTAAACCTTTATTTTCAGCATTTGCTATGTTTTGGATAGGAGCTGCTGTACCTGCAACCAAAGGAATTGGAGCAGCATAAAGCATATCTGATGTTTTTTTGATGTAATAATCAGCTGTAAAATTGATCATACCATCCATCATTTCCATATCGACACCGATGTTAGACTGTGTACTTGTCTCCCATTTAAGGTCAGGGTTAGCAGATGTAAGGGCTACACTACCATTGGTAATAATTTCATCATTACCAAAAGCATAATTCTGACCACTCAATACGACAGTGGTAAAGCTATAGTCCCCTATTCTATCATTACCATTTTGTCCCCAACTCGCTCTTAATTTAAATGTTGAAATAAAGTTGCTTTTCCAGAATTCTTCTCTACTTACGATCCAACCAGCAGATACGGAAGGAAAATATCCAAATCTGTTATTTCTACCAAATCTAGACGAACCATCTGCTCTTAATGTACCTGAAAACAAATACTTCTCACTCAGTTCATAGTTTGCCTTGGTAAAGTATGACAATAAAGTCGACTCATTGGCAAACTGATAGGCACTTTGAGAAGAAATAGGATCTATGGTATTAGAAATATATGCATCCTTAGGATCATTAGAAGGTAGGTTAGTATTAGCACCACCACTTGCATCGTATCTATTACTTAGCGCTCCTGTACCAGCGATTAATGTCAGATTGTGTTTATCATTGAAATTTTTCTGCCATGTCAATACATTTTCTATCTGCTTGTTATTCCAATTAAAATTTCCAACACCTACACTATTTACAAGATTCTTTTCTGCTACGGGTGCTTCGCTAATAGAAGGAATGTTACTTAGATCAAACCTAGGGTTAAAATTTCTTTGATTTGCAAAAGTGATATCCATACTCACCGTAGATCTGAATGAAAATCCTTTGCCTAAATCCAATGTACCATATACGTTACCTACTAGTCTATTGCTTGTCCACGTGTTGTGAGACTGGGCAATTCCATTTACGGGGTTAGCTATATCTGTATCCGCATAATTAGAATAAGCGAACGTACCATCTGCCTTTCTAATAGGTGTGATTGGGTCCATATTTAAGGCACGAATCAATGGAGAATTGTATTGACTATTTTCGGTCAGACCATTTCTTTGCAACCATGTAAAACCAATGTTATTACCAAGGGTCAACCATGGCTTAAGTTCATAATTACTATTTAACCTTACCGTAGCACGCTCAAATCTTGCCTTTGGACCACCTACGATACCATCTTGGCTAAAGTAACTCGCTGTAAGCGTATGTGCTGAAGTCGGTCCACCGCCTGCAAAGGTCAATTGATGACTCATGATAGGTGCTGTTTCAAAGATTGCTTCTTGCCAGTCTGTTCCCTGTCCCAATGCAGATGGATTTGCAAATTCGGCAGGTGGTGTTTTACCTGCAGCTATATATGCTTCACTTTGTAAGGTAGCATATTCACCAGCATTGAGCAAATCAACTAATCTTCCTACTCTTTGTACGCCATAATATCCATCGTAAGAGATACGACCTGCTTGGTTCTTTTTACCACCTTTTGTGGTGATCAACACTACCCCATTTGCTCCACGAGATCCATAAATAGCTGCTGAAGCAGCATCTTTAAGGACATTCATCGTCTCTACATCATTAGGATTTAAAAAGTCTAGGCCATCCACTGGTACGCCATCTACGATATATAATGGATCACTATTATTAATGGTACCTACTCCACGTACTCTCACGGCAAGTGTACTTCCTGGTGAACCAGAATTTTGTGCTACTTGCACACCTGCAGTCAGTCCTTGCAATGCTTGTTCTACACGTAGGATTGGTTTTTCTGATATATCTTTTGCGTTAAGGGTTGCCACGCTACCACTTATGTTTGATCTTTTCTGATTGGTATATCCTGTCACAACCACTTCATTTAATACTGAAGCATTTTCTGAAAGGGATACATTGATTTCTGTTTGGTCACCTACCACTATTTCTGTCGTATTATAACCGATGTATGAAAACACTAATGTGCTGTTTTTGCTCGGAACTGTCAATGAATAGCTTCCGTCTAGATCTGTTATAGTCCCGACTGTATTATCTTCTTTAAGTAAGATATTGACACCGATCGCTCCTTCTGCTTCATTGGCAAAAGTGACTTTACCTTTTATATTGACTTGGGCTTGAATATTGAAAGCCACCATCAAACATGTGAAAAATAAAACTATTCTCATTATGATAATTATTAAAAGCTTATATAGGAAAAAATAAACATAACCTATCCAAAAAGAACATAGCTATAAAAATAATCATCGATCCAAAGACTTAATCAAGATGATTATTTTTACCCACTGTAATGGGTTCTAACTGAATATGGTTAAACAACTTAAAATGAATGGCTGTAGACTGAAAAACAATTTACAGCCATTCATAGAGAAACAAAGGATTACAATCTCACAAATTTTTGTGTTTGTGTCTGATTGTTAGAAAGTATGGTGATATAATATAGACCTGGGTTAAGTTCATTGACATCCATTTCTATACTTTGATTACCATCACGTGATTGGATGGTTTTCATTTGCTGACCGATATTGTTTGTGATCGTGATTTGTTTGTCAAAAGTATTTGTTTCAGCAAAGTTGATCATGATTTTACCATTAAATGATGGATTACCTACCAAAGCAAATAGATTGTCTCTATAAGTAATGTCATTTGTAGATGATGTACAAGCTGTGTTTTGTGAACAAAGTCCATAACAAGTAGAAACTACCACATCTCCTGTCACAGGCGCAAGTGTACGATCATTAAAGTTATTTGGATCTCCACAAGGAAGGCCTTCTAGGTTTTCTTTACAACTGAAATCAAAACATGGTCCGTTTGCGAAAGCATAGAAAGAACCAAAGCCTTTTTTACGAGGTACAACGATTTCATACACACCATCACCGTCTGTGTCTTTCATTTTGTATTTTCCACCTGGTACATCAAAGTTTCCACCACCTGAAAGCCAAACACCTTCTGGATTAGGTGTAACTGTTCCCATACCTAGTCTGAAAGTGATTTTTGCTTCTTCTCCACATGCATAACAGCTGTTAAAACAAAACTCAGGAACATCGGTATCTCCACCTACTAATAAAAGTCTATTTGTAAATGCATCTGTTGTTTTAGTACAAACTTCTGTACCTAAAAACTCTTCTTGTTTTGCCCAATTGTCCAAAGTGATTTTGTACTCATAAGCGCCATTTGGTACAGCAATACTTCCTTCCCAGATACCATCTAAATCATCATCTTGTAATGGATTAGAATCTCCTGACCAATCATTAAACTGACCACTTAAGTACACTTTATCAAAGTTTCCAGTGTAATTATTCATATTCACTTTGAAATTGACATTCTTATCTGTAGGTGTTGCACCTGAGATAACAACCATATCATCAAAATATGAAGTAACATCCGTACCTGTACCTGCTACACCAAAGTCAAAGAAGATAACTGCTGTAGCAAATATAGAGTTTGCTGGTTGGAATGGTGCTTCTATAGATGGCAAAGTAGCATCAAAACAAAGCTTTTCCCATTCATTCACCTTAGTATTAGATACTTGTTGAATCCAATTTGGTGCTTGTGAAGTAGAATTTTCAAACTTCAAAGCGACATTTCCTATGTGGTCCATGTGTACGTTGATACATACTTTGTTTGTTCCTAATAGGTCTATGGCTCTTACAGGATTGGGATTTGAGTAAGCTCCTGCCCAAACTTGTGCTACAGCAGGTTTAGTAAAACTAGTTACATTAGCACTTGTATTAATACCAGATGGATTTGGATTAGCGATAATCATGGTGTTAGAACCATCTAATGTACTTCCAAAGTAAGTAAAATTGGTCGTTGTAGTAGGCAATTCAAAATCAAGTATTGTCGTAGTGATTTCTGTACCTCCTGCAGTAGGGAATACAAAATCATCAAAATAATAACTTTCGTCTGCAGTAACTGGAGTAGCTAAGAAATCAAAAAATACCACCAACTGAGCAAATACTTTGCCTGTTGCAGGAAGTTTAGAGTCTTCTAAAGAAGGCGCTGAAAAATCAAAACAAAGCGTTTGCCATGTATTCGGTGTAGTGTGCGGCTGGGAAGTAATCCAGTTTTCGCCACCACCTACGGGTGCTTCTAGTTTAATAGATGCTGTACCTACATGATCCATCCATACTTTGAAACAGATTTGACCACCTGATGTAGCATCTATTGGCGCACTTTGTGGATTTGCAAAAGCACCTGTCCATACTTCAGCGCCTGGCGTTTTTACAAAATGACCAACTTTAGATGAAGTATTAGCCCCTGTTGCATCAGGATTATTAATGATACCTGTTAGCGTTCCGTCAAGTGCGCTACCGAAGTGCTGAAAAGTCAACGAAGTAGCAGAAGTTTCGAAATCGTAGGTTTGTTGTGAAAATAAACTTACTGAGCAGCATAAAGTAAGTAAAACCAACGTGTAAAGGTGTTTCATAAGTGACTTGTATTTAATGATTAATAAAATGTTAATGATAAAGCAAAAGTAGTCTCATATGCGGTAAATACTGTAAATTATACTACATCAAGACTACATCACATGAAAAAAATAATACTTCAATCTATACTTTTGAATGCTATTAAAGCTTTTCTTTGCATCATGATCAGATTTTTGTTAAAGCACACATTTTTTAGTACATTATTATTGGTTTGTTTTGATCTATTGGGGCAACCTATATTGATCGACAACCCATACATCACGAATCACACCAAAACCAATTACAATGGCGGCATTGAAAATTGGGATGCGGTGGCGACCAAGGATGGAGATGTCTACGTAGCCAATAATGAGGGACTCCTTAATTATAATGGTACTAAATGGGTCTTGCATAAACTACCCAATAAAACAATCGTAAGGTCCGTAGCCTTGGATACACTAAACAATAGAATATATGTGGGTGGTCAAGATGAAGTCGGATACTTCTACCCAAGTAAAAATGGTAGCTTAGACTATAAAAGCTTAAAAACATTGCTACCTAAAGACTATACATCGATAGAAGACGTGTGGGAAATCCAAATAGCAGGCCCCAAAGTACTTTTCAGATCGGTCAATAAGATATTTGCTTATGCAAATGAAAAGATTACCACCATCGATGTACCCGGTAAATCGATCAACTTCCTAAAATACATCAATGGCAAAATATATGCTGGTGACCCTATCTATGGCGTGTACGAAGTCGCAGGTGGACCACCCAAACTTCTCGCAGGTAGTGAAGTATTCAAAGGACATCGCATCTCAGACATCATAGAACTCTCTAAAGACAAACTTCTTTTTGTCACGGAGAAGAATGGTGTCTTCACATACCAAAACGGTGTTTTCCGTCCTTTCTTAACAACTAGTCACCTAAAGAATGCCATACTCAGTTCGGCAGTAGTGATCAACGAAAACCTAATCGCTGTAGGTTCTGTATTAAAAGGCATCATCTTTCTAGACGCTGACGGTCACCACGTATTCTCCATCACCAAAGATCAAGGACTCCAAACCAATAGTATCATCACGCTGACCCTAGATATCAACGGTAATATATGGGCAGGTACGACCAATGGCATCGACCACGTACTGATCAACTCGCCCTACTCTATCATCTATGCCGATGCAGGGCTACAAGGTGGTGTATATGCTGTGAAAATCTTTGACGACAAACTATTTGTAGGGACCAATAATGGACTCTTTTACACCGCATGGAACGAGCATGGCAATCCATTCAAAACCAAACCATTTAGCAAAGTGGTCAATTCTGATGGCCAAGTATGGGCACTAGATGTCGTAGGTGATGCCTTATTTATGGGACACAATGAAGGTGCATTCCAGATATTGGGCGATAAAGCCATCAAAATTTCTAACGATTATGAAGGTAGTTGGAGTTTTATTGCGCTACCTGATGCAAACAAGATGCTTGTAGGCACTTATAGCGGCTTCAAACTATATAAAAAAGAAGGCAATACATGGAGACAAGGCAATGATGTCAAAGGCTTTAAAGAGTCCGCTAGAATCGTCGCCAAGGACAAATACGGAGACATATGGGTATCGCATCCGTACAGAGGTGTGTATCGACTGACCTTGACCAATAGTTATGATGCCATAGATGAATTAAAAAACTATGGCGTCGCCCACGGCTTACCATCCAATATGGCCAATTATGTCACAAGGCTAAAAGATGACATCTACGTCAATGCAGAAACAGGCATATATCTCTATGATAAGAAAAACGATAAATTTGTCATGGAGTCCGAACTCTCTGCACAGATGGGCACAAACGCTAATACGCGCAGGATGTTCCAAAAAGACAATAACAGCATTTGGTACGTAAATGAAAAAGAATGTGGCATGCTCACCGTAGATGAAAAACCACTTACCAAAAAAGTAGCTAAACAAATCACCCCATTTCTCCACGGGAAATTGATCGGTGGTTTCGAAAACATATATGCCCATGATGACAACCACGTCTTTGCTTGTACAGACAAAGGTCTGATCCTAGTCAATCCAGAAAAGCTCAAAAATAAACAAACCTTAAAGATAAGATTTACCAAGATCGTATCGGGCGATAGCATCATTTACGGTGGTTATGGTGCTATACCCGAAGAGAAGATGACCTTCCCATCAGATCAGAATTATTTTATCTTTTCATTCGGTTCTAATCAGATGGACTTGACCAAACCAGTACTCTACAGCTACCACATCGAAAACCTAGACGACAAATGGTCAGAATGGACACCGGAAAGCCACAAGGAACTGAACAACCTTAGACCAGGCAAATACACCTTCCAACTCAAAGCCAAAACAGACGACAACAACGAAGCTAGTGAAATCAGCTTTACCTTTAATGTGGGATATCCTTGGTATCGCACTGGATGGGCCATCGCATTTTACTTCATATTATTTGTCGTAGCCATCTTTGCCTTAGTCCAATACGTAGACAGAAAACACGAAACCGAAAAAACCCAGCTCAAACAAGAAAAAGAAGAGTCTGAAGCCAAGGTAGAAGTACTCATCAATGAAAAACTACAGTCTGAAATCGACTTTAAAAACAAGGAACTTGCACTCTCTACCATGCACATCGTGCAAAAAAATGAAACACTCGCCAAACTCCGCGAAGAACTAGATACCATCGTAAAACAAACCAAAGACAGCGATACCAAATCCAATATCAAAAAAGTCATCGGCATCTTATCTGACGACCACCGACTAGAAGATGACTGGGAAAGCTTCGCAGTTCACTTCGATCAGGTACACACAGACTTTATCAGAAGGATAAAAGAAAAATACCCACAACTATCGCCTAAAGATCTAAAGCTGTGCGCATACCTACGTATGAATCTGACAACCAAAGAGATCGCTCCCCTACTCAATATCTCTGTACGTGGTGTAGAGATCAGTAGATACCGTCTCCGCAAAAAGATGGAGATAGATCAGGACCTGAATCTGAATGACTTTATGATGCATTTTTAGGCTAAGGATAAGGTTGAGATTAAGGTTAAGGTTGAGATTGAGATTAAGGCTGAGACTGAGGTTAAGATTAAGAATAACCCAAAAGACATCCTTTAAACATTAAACAATTCAACTTTAAACAAAAAAGATTGAGATTAAGGCTAAGGTTAAGTTTAAGGTTAAGGTTAAGGTTAAGAATAACCCAAAAGACAGCATCCTTTAAACATTAAACAATTCAACTTTAAACAAAAAAGATTGAGATTAAGGTTAAGGATAAGGTAAAGACTAAGCCTGAGGTTAATGATACCTAAAAAGAATGGATCCCACGCCACAAGCCTGAATTGCTTAAATATCAATAACCGTAGGTGAAAGCTACGTAGTGCAACCTATGGTATAACAAGCCTGATAAGGCTTGAATATAAAGAACTGCAGCTGATGTCTATAATTAGTAGCTTATAGATATCCTTTGTTTTAGTAATAAATGGAAATGAATCCTTCCTGAAAACACTCAAAATTTGATACGTAACCATTTACCAACCTGCATTGTAGTGGGAAACCATAAATTATCATCTAGTAGAAAAAATTTTGCTGTCAAATACTTTTTTGGATTAGTTTCAAAAATAGCGTTTCAAGATTAGCCTTGGTTTGTAAAAAGTAGCATGAGTTGGGTGCGAGATCCTATATCTAGTTTTTCATATATATGTTTTATGTGAAACTTTATGGTATTAACAGATAGGAATACAGTTGTGGCAATCTCTTCATTAGATTTACCTTCACAGATCAGTATAGCGATTTCGTATTCTCTTGCTGTCAATAGAGACATAATTTTAGATTTGCCTTTGATTATGATGTTACTATTTGACAACTGTGGATGATTATTTAGTCCGATTTCTATGCCTGATATCAACTGTTCTTTTTGAAACGGTTTAGTGATATATCCGACAGGTTGGTATTTTTTTGCTGCTTGTAAGTAAGTTTTATCAGAATAAGAAGTTAGGAAAAGTATTGGAATAGGATGTACCATATTTCGGATAAATTCAGCCACATCTAATCCCGATTTTTCATTCTCTAGATTGATATCCAATAAAGCAATATCGAATACATTGTGCAGAATGGCTTGTATGCTTTGATAATAATTATAACAAACAGAAGCCACTTTATAACCTTCCAATTCGCATATATCTTTGATGTCTTCTGCAATTAAAGCATCATCTTCTACGATTAATATACGGGTATAATTAGTTGTTTCCATCATTCAAAATAGTGGGGCTTAAAAATTAAGGTTACAGAAGTACCATGATCTACTTTTTTAATAACTTCAGCTTCTAGTTTCCGAGCGAAAACATCGATGAGTTTATGACCAAACCCTCCTTCATTTTGCTCCATATTATATCCATTGCCATCATCTTTCACCGTCAATTTCATAATTTCATTTACACTACCTAAAGTGATATTTATAAAACCAGCATCCCTACCTTCGAATGCATATTTTAATGCATTAGTTATCAATTCATTGACAATAAGACCTAAAGGCACAAGCAGATTTCCATCAACCATACCATATTGGATATCGGTGTGAATCTTGATTTTATTACCTAGAATATTGTAAGTATCAAAAATTTGGCGGCACAAATTATTAAGATACTCTTTGACCTCCAACCGTGATGAAGGACCATTTTTGTATAGATTCTCGTGAATTAATGACATAGTCATAACGCGGCTCTGACTTTCTAACAAGGCTTCTGTCGTGCTTTTATCATGGACACTTCTAGAATGTAGACTCAACAAACTAGATATAAACTGTAGGTTGTTTTTGACCCTATGGTGGACTTCTTGCACCAAGGCTTCTTTTTCTCCCAAGCTTTTGGATATTAGTTCATTTTTGATGGCCATTTCTTTATTGTATAGCGTGCGCTGTTTCAATATGTAAAATAATAAAATGGAAATGATTATAGATGCCACCAACAAAGTTAGTAAAAAGATATTTCTAAACTTTGCCTTTTGGAGTTCGGCTTTTGCCTTTATATTCTGCATGCTTAACGAAGCAATGGTTCCACTTTGCTCATCAAATTTTAGTTCATTTTGAATATCTAAAATTATTCTTCTCGCATTTTGAATTTTTGAAAGTTTAGATGCTTTTTGACTGTATTCGTCTGCAAGATCATCCTTCCCTAGAGATCGATACGCCTTTGCCATCCCGTTGTATGTTCGCCAGTTTTTCCCAGGTTCAACTTTAATCCTAATTTCTTCAGCTTTTTGTAGGTTTACCAAAGCTAGACCCCATTTTTCCTGCTCTAAATAACATTGGGCTAAAATTTCATAATAATCACCGGCAAATGTGGTAGATGGTTGTTTTGCTATTAAATGACTTACTTTTTCGATTTTTATGAATGCATCACTATACTTTTCTTCAATAAATAATAAACGACTGTGCGAAATTGCAAGTATAGGTAGCAGTTGTTCTAAGTTTTGGGTTTCTGCCATTGCATAAGCTTCATCAAAATATTGGTAACATTCTTTCATATTATTGTTTAGAGCTTCGTTGATCCCATTTTGTAATAATTCAGCAATCACCTTATAGTATTTTACATTGTCAGAATTTGTAGTATTTGAATAAGAAGGCAACGTTAATGCCACGGCGACAAATATTGTGCATACTGATTTCATGTGCATACTTTTATTGGATTTTAAATGGTCGTCACTCTTTAACTATTTAGCGCCTCACTGCCCGATTCACAATTGAGATGGAATTGATTTCTAACCAACATCTATGGTGTTATCGAACGTATGTTTCGAATGATAAAAACAATCTTCATGCTTTGTGTCATACTACGAATACTCATTTCCTACCTTATTTGTTATTATACCTTCAAAGTTACCTTGCAGCACACAAATAACCAAATAATATTTATCAGATTATATAAAACCACCCAAAAGGGTAGTAAATATAATGGCAATAAGATATACTTTTGCCATACTAATTGACAAAACATAAAACCTTAAGAAATGAGAACACCATCCATTATTTTAATCATTGTACTTTTTGTAGTTTCCAATATAATTGCAAGCGGCAAACTCCGTAAAACCATCATAGTAGATGGTAAAGAAAGAGAATTATTTTTGCATATTCCCACTTCTTACACTGGAAATACTTCTGTGCCATTAGTCTTTATGCTCCATGGGACTGGAGGTGATGGAGAAAGAATGTATGAAGAATCTGGATGGGCTGAACTTGCTGAAAAAGAAGGATTTATTGCGGTTTTCCCAAGTTCTTTACGGAACAAAATCATTGATGAAGGTGAGTTTAAAACGATTACAAAATGGAATCATACCCCTGATGCCAATTGGGTATTTCAACCTGGAGAAATAGCTTATGACGATATTAAGTTTTTGCGTAAGATCATCGAAATAGCCATAACTGAATATGCTATTGATGTGCAACGAATTTATCTAAATGGATTTAGTAATGGTGGCGCTATGGCAGCAAAATGTTCCATAGAAATGAGTGATGTCCTTGCAGCTGTATGCAGCAATGCTTCTTCATTTTATCTAGATACTATTTATATCCCGAAAAGAAAGATACCTTATCTCTATCAAGTAGGCAATAGAGATTATGGTCCTGGCAATGTAGGGCCTGATTTCCCTTCCGTACCTATGAGATTATTTGATACTTTGATTTCTACGCCTAATTTACCCTACCTTGATGGTAAACATTATAGAATCGCAAATGATGTTGTCCGGAATTTCGGCTTACATGACCAACATAATGGCATTGTAGGAGATACCAATAAATTTGTATTAACAACTTACCTTCCCATAGATGCAAATGATACGCATGAGTTTAAATATGTTTTTGTCAAAGATCTTGGACATAGCTATCCTAATTGGGCACCGACAGAACATTGGAAATGGCTTAAACAATATACTTTAAGTGGCGTGAGTGGAATAGTGAATGATCTTAAAAATGTGCGTGCACTAAGCTTCTTCCCCAACCCCGCTAAAGATATTATTTACTTTAACCATAAGGTAAACTTTGCCATTCTTAATATGCATGGCAAAACATTGTTAAAAGGTTATGATGATTTTGCTTCTATCATTGGGCTTCCGAATGGAATATACATTGTAAGTGATGGTACCAAAAGTCGAAAGTTGGTTGTCACAAATGACTGAGCTCGATAAATGGTGTTTGTATACCAAGTTAGTAGTAAAATGTACATGATAAAAAAATCAGCTTTATTAGCTTATGGATATGTTTATTCGCTTTTCTAGTTGCTAATCAACAGCTTCATTAATAGTCTGGGTCATAAAGTCTTACCTATCAGGCAATACATTTAAACATCCAAAAGCACCACCTAACCAACCAAAAATATCACTCCCTTACTCAACATATCTCTGTACGTGGTGTAGAGATCAGCAGATACCGTCTCCGCAAAAAGATGGAGATAGATTATTGATAAGGTTGAGGCTAAGATTAAGATAAAGATAAAGGCTAAGGTTGAGCTTAAGGTATAATGTCCTTGTAAAAGAAATGATGGAAAAGCTTTAGAAAACCATGATAAGTTATATTTTTGCAAAGAATAAAAGAAATCTTTGAAAATTTATGAAACAAATATCAGTTCTAATATTATTATCTTTTTTTATTGGTTGTACAGATGATAATCAAAACCAAATATTCAATCAAAAAAATTGCCTTTCAAATAGATTAGCTAATCCTACTCCAAATGATTGCAAATCAATAAGTACGAATGTTTGCGAATTCATTTATATTGGATCAAAAAGGCTATCAGAAAAATCAAAAGACCTTTTCAATGAATTCTGTTTTGGGCCAAAATCTCAAATTGTCTTTAAGGACCAAAACGGCAATCAACTTATAAGCATCGTGGATGAACAAAAATTTGTTACATCTAGATCTTCGATTACTACTAACTTTACAAGCCCTGATTGTAAAACCATTTGTTTGGACAGCGAACAAGCAGTTTGGGGTATAGAATCAAAAAGGTTTGCTTTAGAAATTAGTTTAGGTCTAAATATAAATTTTGATGCAACAGAAGAATATTCAGATGATAAAATACAAACTACCTTTGTTGTTTGGGCAAAAGAAGGAAATAGCAAACAAGCCATATTTATTTTTCCAATTGCAAATGGTGAAAATTTTGACATCATTCCTGATACTACAAATATAAGACTACACAATACAATTGATATTAATGGTGAAACATTTACAGATGTCTATAGTAATGAAAATTTGAATGTCAACGGGTTAATAAGGAAAGAAAAAGTTTATTTTAGCAAAGCTCTTGGATTAATTGCCGTTAGAGATTCTTTAGGCACATTGTGGCTTAAAAATTAATCTGAGTGCCAATGAACGAAAATGACTTGTCATATTTGTAACTATTTACCATCATTCAACTAAATGACAAATCCAATATACATCCTTTTATTTGTGAAAGCCCTATTCAATGTATAAGCTATGATGCAAACTTCATTATAGACCAGAATGATTTTATGATATTTTTTTTTGCAAGCAATTTGTAGAATCGTTAGCATAAAGTACTTTCATCTGTTATTTAATTGCTTATTTAATGTTGTCAATAGAAAATGTGCTATTTGTTGTTGTTCTTCAGACATGGCATGCCTGTTTGAACTTAGAGCTTTTTCAAAAGAAAACTTAAATTCGTATCATCCATCAGTCAACCCATTAAGACATTTCTTAGATTCGTCAAATGCTTGACTGAGTTCAAATTTTTGGTCAGCATTTAACTGTCCAATTAATTCATCAAATACTTTCCAATAGTCAAAATAACCAGATGATCTAAGTTCTTTCATTTTTTAGTTGGATCAAAATCGTACATAAAATTATTCAAATGTCCATCTGAACTATCTAGCCCAACTATGTCCATAAGTTCCTCTACATAACTACAGATTCGCTCACGATCTTCTGTGTCTATATCTTGGTAAATGTCAGAAAATCGATTAAAACCATTTTTAATTGCGTTTTGGTATTCTTTGTCTGTAGTGATACCTTTGTCTGCAAGTTTTTTAAAATCTCCTGCAAGGAGATTAATCCTTTCTGTCAAGATAGGTTTTAAGCTCGGGTTTCCTATACCTGGATAAAACAATTTGTCGTTTTGAAGAAATTTCTCTTTCTTAATGAACTCGTCAAATTTTACGTCTGCGTCTTCTGGTGTTTTCATTTGTTTTTGCCCACAAGATGGCAAAAAAAGCAAACTCATCCCGATTATCATGTTCAATACTTGCTTCATAATTACAAATTATTTGTTTTCTATGCATTTTTGATTTCAATTAAGGATTCTCCCCTACTCTTTCATGAGTTTCCTCCCTTTAGCTAAGTCATAAAAGAAATCATTTTTTGCATCAATATCTTTTTTAATGTAGAGAAGATTTGGTGGTATTGCTACCCCATTATAATTATCTTCGATTGACTTAATATTATCAAATCTTACTACTTCTTTAAAGTTTTTATTATAAATGATAAACCTATCTTTAAAATCACTTTCTTTTCCATATTCTGTGGAGATATGGACGATATAATGAGCATTCAGATACTCAGTATTTACACTGTACCATTCTCCTAAGTAGTGCTCTGTATATGTGCTATCTATCAGGTACCGCTTCTTTTCTTTATGAGCTTGAAAAAAGGGTTTTTTCTTGTCCTTATAAATTTTGGTATATTGAAAAGTGGTTAAAGCCTTCCCATTTTTCCCCGTAATTCCCCAAAGACTATCTTTTTTAGCCATATAGTGAGTCGAATCCAATTCGGCAATGTCTTCGTATTCAAATTCTAGATACACGTGACCTGATGTGTCAATTATTTGACTTATGATGTTTCCATTTCTCTCAATAGCAACAATAGTTTTTGTACTATTCTTTGGAAAAGGCTTTGCTTTTATATATTTTAGATCGAGAACCAGCTTTCCTTTTTTGTCAATAAAACCATAAACTAATTTTGGTTCTCCCAATTCTTCTATCTTTTTAATAGCCACATTGATATCAGTTAAATCGTCTTCATTTTTAAAGATCATTTCAGCTCTTTTAAAGTAAGTTGGGTCCTGATTGATACTAACCAGAATTCTGTTCTGAAAAAAATTGGTATAATTATCTCCATCGATGCTAAAAAATTCAACGTCATTTGTTCTATTCCCTTTTTGGTCATATGTTATGACAGCCTTTTTATCGTGGTCTTCAACAATAAATAATCCTTCTTCGACGAGTTTTAAATATCCTGTAAATGGAGGAACGACCCATTTGCCTTCATAATCACAAATACCAGATGTGTATCTATACTTGTCCTTTGTAGCACTTATATCATTGATCACAAATAAGGTACCCGGATTTTTTTGATTGTTTTCTTTTAAATAAGTTGGTACTGAATATCCCTTAGGTGTGATAACTTGTAACCTATCATTGTAGGTTACTGTTGACGGATGTTCCTTCTCAGCAAATGCACAAATATACACTGATTCGTTTTTTGCATTATTTTTTATGGCAAGGATTTCTTTGTAAGACTTACCCGTAATAATTTTAGAATCACGATAAGGTGAATCAGATCTTATTGGAACAGGAGGTGCCGGAGGTGATGGAGGACCTTCAGGAATAACAGCTTGATTAAGATTGCCAGAAGCTTCTTTTTTTGGAGGTGTTGTTGTCGTTGTAGGCTTAATAGGCGCGTCTGGTACGGGTAGCACTGTGGCACCATTTTTATCCTGTAATACATATTTTTTTTGATCTCCCTTTACTACATATTTGTGATCTGCATTTGTCATCCTTTGCCTTTGTCCATCACTTAGTTGCAAAATTAATTTCCCATTCAGATCGTATTGGTAGTACACTTTATCTTTATTGTATTCGATCCTATTTTGTTCACAGTTTACTAAGGCTCTAGTATCGTATGGAAGAGTTAGAAAAGGATTATTTTGCGACAATTTCTGATAATAAGTTATGGAATCTGAATAGAAATAGGCTATGGTATCGCAAGTAGCTAAAGAAATTTCATTCCACTTAGGCTCAATGATGATTTTTTTTATTGATATCGATAATACCATATTTAGTTCTCCACCCATCTTTAAGGCCAAATATAAAATAATTATCAAGTTTTGTGGGTCTCAAACTTTCCACATTTGACATAGAAAATGTAGGACGAAGTAAGGTGTCGTATATGACAAATTCACTACTACATCGAGTAACTAATTTCTGAGCGGTATAATCATTCATAATATCACAAGTTGGTGGAAATATTTCTTCACCATTTAATGCCATTAGCCCTCTTTTATTATTTTCATAAGTATGGATGTAAATTTTATCACCAACAGTAATGAGATCACCGGTATAACTTGGATGTGTCAATATTATATTCCCAAGAGAATCATACAATTTAAATCCTTTTTCTTCTTTAAAAAAAACGTAGCCATTTAGCATACTTGGATAGTTAGCTGTAGAATCAATTTTATTTGTTTTGGTAAATAAGACATGGTGTTTTTTTTCTAATTTATTGACAGCTGATCCAACATTTCTTAGCATATAAATAATGCCATTCACATTGTACTTATAGCTTTTGTTGTAAACATCATCAGTAATTCGATTTAAATCTTTATAAATTGCCATTTTGCCTTTATTACCTGCTTCTATATATACGTCATCAATAAATTCTACGTGTTCAAATGACTCTTTGAAAATCTCCCTACCTGTAGAGTCAATAAAATTTTGTAATTTATTACGATTTTCTACTACGAATATGTTTTCTAATCTTTTATAATTAATCTTTTTTGATTGAAAAACTTTAACCATATCTGTCTTAAATGGTTTGTATACACTTAGTATTTTGTTTGGATTGACATAATAGACAATTTGCTCTTGATTATCTCGGATAGATAGTAAACCAGTTGTCGTAAAATCACTATGCCAAGAATTACCATTTTTTACACGCACCACTTTCGGCATGTTGCTATATGGTGGTTTCCCAGGACAAAAAATATTATGATTTAAAATAACTTTTCCGTCAAGGTCATAAACACCACAAAAACCATCTTTGACCATTAATATTATCCCATACTCCTTCAAAATTCTAAAGTCATCATATATAGGTGGCAGAATCTCTTTATCATTCTCATTAATTATCATATACTTATTTCCCACTTTAAATGGAAGTCTGATCTTCTCTTGCTGGCTTTTTGCAGCATGAGAAAACAACATAAGGAAACACATCATCAGTACGATCTTCATATTTACATTCATAATCCAAACTTCTATATTTTATTTAAAGCCCTTTATAACTATCTAGGTTTATAAATCTCCAAAGCAATTTTGTCACGATTTCATGCTGAGGCTTGACAGGTTTGCAACTTTCAGGCAAACTGTGTGACGCTTTAGCGTTAAATAGCGCCAAAATCGTATTCACTTTCTACTTATACCACGGATTTACATCCGTGGTTACAATCATTTCACCCCTTCAGGGTTATAGTTAAATTATTTAAAATCCTTTAATAACTTCTTGAACACTATAATCAGCAGCTTTGGCATCGCCTGAGATAACCGCTGTAGGATATCTATAACGAATGACTGACATATCAGCACTTGTCAAGTCCATATTAACAATAAACAACTTTTGTAATGATTTCTGATGGGATAGATACGCACCTAAATTCTCAAATGACGTTGCCCCACTTAAGGACAATTGGGTAAGATTATTAATCTCTGGCTGTATCCTCTTTATTTTTCTACAATTACGGATGCGTAATAATTGCAGTATCTGTGGATTAGGAAGATTTGGAAATGTATCCACTGTTAAGTTACTAAGTGATAGAAACTTTAGGTTAGTCATTTCACTTAACCGAGACGTCCATTCATCTTTAGAACAATAAAATGTTTCAATATCTCCCATTTTACCATGGTATTTGTCCAAATCATATACTGTCATTTCTTTGGCGTCAGATTTATAAATAGTGTCTTTTGTTTTCATATTAAAAACATACACATCATTGTTAACACCTCTGAATACTGCATTACTTTTGTGGATGCCTAGACATCCGTATGTAGGAAATAATTCAAATACTTTACCTGTTGAAACATCAAATCGAGCAAAAACCCTTTTATCTCCCTTTCCTAAGGCAATATCAAAATAACTCCCTTCGATATGTTTAATGTAAGAAGTACTATCTGGTAGTTTAATTTTATTTCCTTTAGCGGTATAAAGACTTACCATGTCTTTATTCTCACTATCACGGCTAAAAAGTGTAATAAATCCATTGGAAGAAACTTTACAATCTATGGTATGCTCACATTCAAGCACAATCTTACCTTTAATATTAATTACTTTGATTGGGTATCCTTTATAACCATTCGTTTGGGGCCACTGTGTCTCTATGATGGCTACACCTCCCATAAAATCACTTATTTTATTAATGTTTTTCCCACCTACAATTTTCGGAATATCCAAAATGACTTTTCCCTTTTTATTGATGAAATACGGTTTTATGAATGAATTTTTGACGCTCAACGTAACTTTAGAAAGTCCGTCATAAAAAGAAGTTACCCATTCCGCATATTTTAACGAGTCTGGTATTAAATCAAATTCTTGCCCTTCTTTATTGATGTAACGCCAACCTTTCCCAAATTTTACAGCTGCCAATCTTTCAGAGAACTTATCAGCCGCGTGGAAAGGTTCGAAATATTGTTGCATCTTGGCATCTAGAAAACTTAGCATCGTTTCAGTATAAAGTTTATGTTCAATTTCGTAAGATGCTATATAAAAGCCTTGCGTTGGATTTGACACTGCTTTCATGGTTGGCGGAAAATAGGCTTCCACTTCTCCATCTTTGTTTAACAGGACATATTCCCTACGATCTCTATGACAAGCAAGGATAGGAAACTTAGTAAACGAATATAATAACTGTGTAATACCCTGTCTACCATATATCAAATCTTCATCTACCAATCGGTACTCTTTGGGTGCCGTAAAAAAAATCTTTCCCGACATATCTACCAATCGATCTATTTTATCCTGTAACAAAAACAACTCTTGGCGCTGACCCCATAGATTTGTCCCTATGAAGAAGAGCATAGTAAATGAAATATTTTTGAGAAACATAAGAGCTGATGGTATTGAGCAAGATCGAAGGGCCATTATTTTTTATTCATACATGTATAGTAATAGATGCTGTAAGATAGATTTATGGTGTCTTAAACTTAGAATAACATTATCTGTATTCCATAAAACAAGGGTATCAAGTTAATTGTCAGATTTCATTGGTTTCTTTATCTGACAAATATATAACACTTTTCCTAAAAGTCCCACCATCTGATAACATATTTCACAAATTAAATCACCCAATAACCCTACCATTCGACCAAAAACTATATAATATTCACTCCAAATACTAGGGTAACACCCTCGACTGCCACCACCCAAAATGATGATATGGGTGTTCTAGGTAGAAACCCCCTATTATTACCAAATTATATAAGGTTACATTTTGGAGCGCCAAATCATATATGCTAGATAAGGGTAATCTAGTCGGGGAGACTATATAAATATCCTTGGGAGTAGAGTCCGCCGCGGAACTATTTATAATGTTTCATTGACAAGGGTAATCAGCACGGAAACGCCAATAATATGTGTAAAATTATAGTATCCAGCGCGGAAACCCAAATTTTACGATTTTGACGTCAATCTCCGGTGCGGAAACCGCAATTTTACAATTATAATGCCTATCTCCAGAATGGAAACCCCATTATTTTCGCTAGACAAGGGTTTCCGCGCTGGACACCCATATTATGGCCTTTTTAGGCCCATTTTAGGGCCTTCACATACATATTCTAGCTATTTGGATGTCGTTTGTAAGATATCATCTTAATATAATTGTTTCTTTCTGCCCACATTCAGATGTTCAAATTAAAATGATGGGCTCTTTTACCCTTAGTTTTATGTTTTCTTTTGCTGAAAAAATACTACTTTATGGGATTTGCTTTTATATTTTTATCTAAAAGGCAGTAAGGTATAGTTGTAAACAGAATTGACATATTTATTTTATAATGGATACAAAATTAGGCTTGCTTATTTTTAAAGTTGGGGACACTAAAAGAGAAAAAAATGATCTAAGATAACCAAATTTCATTTTTTAAACTCAGCATATAAATAACAAATTCATTTGGGCTAATCAGATAATGAACAAAACTTAGTCTTTACATCTGAAACAGTGGAAGAAATGGAAGTTGTATAAAAAAGGTTTGTAAAGTAATTTAGAAAATAGCATGGTGACAAAGCCAAACAGTTATCATCTTTGGATTAATGACATACAACATCAGCTTACCATATTTAAAAACACAATTTTGTTGATTTGACACTCGTTGTGCATCATTTATGCATTGTTACTAAGTAGATAGGCTTTATGACAACATTTCATTTCCAAATGTTATGGAGGTGCTAACTTTAGCTTAGTGTAGTCAAATTTTCAAATGCTTATGCTGATATCAGCTTTATTATCGAAGGGTTTGATTTCGCCCAAGTTATAACATCGAGCTAAGAATAGCCTTTGCAATAAAATAATGTTCGTTACTCTTAATTCAATGCACGAAACTCAGTAGGCGTATATCCTATTTCACTTTTAAACACACGACTGAAATGATGGGGATAATTAACCCGAAATATGCATTAGAAAATCTATTCCAAAGCTAAACTGCTAATATAAAAAATAAAAAAAAATGAGTACAATAATCAATTAATTTTCTCTTTTAAGTAAATAGTAGCTTTATGAGTCGTGTTTCTTTAGTAATGTCAGCGATAATATCATTAGTTTTTATATCTTCTGGCTTGCATTTTTTTGTGAGTGAGCTTAATTTGCCTTCTATTCCACTCGATTATAGTATCAACTTACCAGCACATTTCCTGAATAATGCACCTGGCCCATTACCTACTTCTATCAATGGTTTGGACAATACACCATCAGATAATCCATTAACGAATGAAGGAGCTACGCTCGGAAGAGTACTTTTTTATGATGTAAATCTTAGTCAAAACAGAACGATATCTTGTGCTTCTTGTCATCAAGCTGGCAATGGTTTTAGTGATCCTAGCGCACTGAGTACTGGGTTTGAAGGAGGCCAAACAAGGAGGCACTCTATGACCCTTATCAATTCCCGATATTATCAAAGGGGAAGATTTTTTTGGGATGAGAGAGCTGCTACCTTAGAAGAACAAGTATTAATGCCTTTTCAGGATTCGGTAGAAATGGGATTAACGCTCTCCACTTTGATAGATAGGGTCAATGAGCAGTATTATTATCCTTCACTTTTTACTGATGCATTTGGTAGTAGTGAGGTGACTACAGATCGAATCTCAAAAGCGTTGGCGCAATTTGTAAGAAGTATAGTAAGTTATCAAAGTAAATACGACATAGGTAGAGCACAAGTAAATGGACCTGGAGCACCATTCCCCAATTTTACAGCTCAGGAGAATCAAGGCAAACAGTTATTTTTTCAAACAATCCCCAATGGTGGAGGTGCTTGTTTCGGATGTCATACTACGGAAGCTTTTGTAAGTGCCAATCCCGGACCCCAAAATAATGGCATTGATAGTATATCTACTACGGACTTTGGAGCTGGAGAGACTT
The DNA here is from genome assembly GCA_035299145.1 of Saprospiraceae bacterium. GTDB lineage: Bacteria > Bacteroidota > Bacteroidia > Chitinophagales > Saprospiraceae > OLB9. The sequence goes on along the minus strand of DATGWZ010000001.1, from coordinate 311,299 downwards.
TTCCAAATATCCCTATTTTTCAGGGGAGATTTAAGACAAGCACATTAAGGAACATAGAACTTACAGCACCATACATGCACGATGGAAGAATGCAAACATTGGAGCAGGTCATCGATCATTACAATACTAATATACAGCCACACCCTACACTGTCAGCAGCACTCACTGATGCAAATAATGAACCCGTACAATTAAATTTTTCGGATAGTCAAAAAGCTGCTTTAGTAGCCTTCCTTCGCACCTTGACAGACACTACCATTGCTACTGCCGAAAAGTGGTCCAATCCGTTTATGAATAATTCCAATCTAGTAGTCACCAATCAAAATGATAGTGGTATAGGTAGTTTGAGATCCATCATGAATTGCGCAGGTAATGGAGATACCATAAGATTTGCAAATAATGTGGATACAGTCTTTCTAAATATTCCATTGAATATATTTAAAAACATAGCATTCAAAGACGAAACTGGAAATCCAGTAGTGATAAAAGCAAACTTTAACAATAGCGGTTTTACCAATGCCACTTATGGGATCAATGTGGCTCCAAACGTCCATGTATTTTTGTATAACATAAAGCTAAATCATTACAATAACTCGATTTTTAAACCATTATTGAAAAATGAAGGTACCCTAATCTTATCATCTTGTGAATTGAATGGAAATTTAAAATCTATTGTCAATAATCAATTAGGGAATATCAATATTCAAAATTCAGTTACCATAAGATAGTAAATTTCAAGATAAATTTTATTCAGTGAGATAGATCTAAAACTTTAACATTTTTATTTATTCGTTTATAAAATTCAAACCTATGTCTACATCAACCAAAACACGACAACTCACAAACTTGTTATTGGCAACACTTATCCTATTAACATCCATAAGTTGTCAAAAATCAGAGCCTGAACCTACGACAGAAAGTCCCAAAGTAGACCTAAAAAAATTGCCTTTTGGAGGAATAGGTGATACAAAGATTATCATTAGAAATCAAGGAGGTTCGAGTCCTGATTCGCTTTCATTGTGGCTGTGTGGTATTCCATCCAATGGAGCTGGTGCAAACGATGCCAAAGACTGGACCAATGCGGATGGCTCTTGGGACTATACTAGAAAACCTCAAGTGGATGGGGACGTCATCTGGAATGGAGAGTTTACCGTTACATTAGATAATGCTGGCAAAAGGATTTTATCAGGCAATGGTTTGCCAAATCATCCGACAGGAGTATTTCCGATACAACCAGGTACGATTCCTTATTTATACGATCGCAATCCAAATATTATCTCCATACAACCATTAAGTATATCATTTGATGCTTTACCTGCAGAAGCTACAGCACCGAGCTGTGTGGGTTTTGGTCCTGCAGGTTACTCATTGACAGGAAGTGCCATTTATCATGGAGCATCCACTTTGGGCAATGACGCCGCCGCTCATGAAATGCTGGATAGATTTGGTGGACACACTGATGGTACATCAAGGTACCATTACCATTTTCCTTCAGAAGATCTGCAAAATCATATCCATACGCATTCTTCTGGGCATTCAGCGCTGATGGGGTATATGCTGGATGGCTTTGGTATCTATGGACCTTACGGTGAAAATGGCGAACTCTTGTCATCCAAAGACCTTGACGAATGTCATGGACACAAACACCCTGTCATGTGGGATGGCAAGATGATAGAAATTTACCACTATCATTGGACTTATGATTTCCCATATAACATTGGCTGTTATAAAGGTACTCCTGTAAAATAACAATTTAAAAACAATCTCATGATCAAAAATAATTTAATGCTCGGTATATTACTTTTTAGTGTAGTGTGGGCATCGTGCAAAAAAGAATCAAATGATGATACTGCAACCGAAAGTGCTGCCCCCAATATTTTACTCATTATTGCAGATGATTTGGGTAAAGATGCCATTAAAGGATACGCGGAAGGGAGTATTAAACCTAATACACCCAATATTGATGATATTAGAACAAAAGGATTGACTTTTAATAATTTTTGGTCATATCCTGTTTGTTCGCCTACAAGAGCTAGTTTACTCACTGGTAAATACGGCTACAGAACAAATGTAAAAGGGGCATCTGACATTTTATCTCCATCAGAAACTTCATTACAGAAATATATTAATGATAATAGTAGTAATAAATATGCAACTGCCATCGTAGGCAAATGGCATTTAGCAGGTACCAACAATACCTTCAATCCTGAAACTATGGGCATAGACTATTATTCAGGCCTTATAAGAGGGGCCGTCACAGATTATTATAATTGGCAACTTACCGAAGATGGTTCTACAAAGACGCAAAATAGTTATATCACAGAAGCCCTTACTACGTCATCCATCAATTGGATAAACCAACAAACAAAACCATGGTTTTTGTGGCTAGCTTACAATGCGCCCCATGTACCCTTTCACGTCCCACCCAGTACTATGCATAGTCAAGGAAATCTTCCTGAGTACACAAACGGAATGAATGCTACACCATATTATATGGCTGCGATAGAGGCTATGGATTTCCAAATAGGTAGATTATTAAATAGTATTCCTTCAGATGTAAGAGATAATACGCTCATCATCTTTATAGGAGATAATGGTACTGTCAATCAAGTCGCTCAAAATCCATATTTGAGTTCCAGAGTAAAAAGTACCTTGTACCAAGGAGGTATCAATGTACCTTTGTTTATTTCAGGTAATGGTGTTAAAAGAACTGGTACCGAAAATAACTTGATTGATGTAACAGACCTTTTCAGTACAATTGCAGAAGTTGCAGGTGTAAAATCATCTGTGATACATGATAGCCAAAGTTTTAAATCTTTATTTACAAGTAGTGCTACTATTAGAAATTATCAATATTCTGAAATTCAGGATGATAACAATGATATGTGGGCCATAAGTAATGGAAAATATAAACTTATAGTTAATGCTACCGGAGACAAACAACTCTTTTATCTAACAACAGATCCATACGAATCGATTAATCTTTTAAATGGCAATTTAACACCCGAACAAACATCAGCAATGTTGGCTCTAGAAACACAACTTTTATTGATACGTCAATAGTTGAAGTTTATCTTTATCTGATCTACTTCCTTCATGAGTCGGTAAGTCTCTGTCAGGGACACAATGATCTTCTGGTAATGGAAGATATCATCCATGCTGAGTGTTCGGCCTTTAAGGTCTTTGAGCCATTTCTGGGCAGGTTGGTAGCCAATGTTAGTCATCCATAGATTCTATGACATTGGCCAGTTAGCAACGGAATGTATGTTCTGTAACGTTGCCGAGTTTATATCTGCCGTTGATCTTTTATATATCTTGATGTTGTCATCATAATGATTAGCTTGATGAAGTGCCACAGATATAAAATATAATGAGCAATAATATAAAAAAAAAGAGCACAGCTCTGACATTTTTGTAAAAGACGAAAATATACGACATCTAAGGGGTATAGCCCTGACATCTATATAATTAGTCATGATTTCTTAACGTCACAACGTTATCTCTTCAAAAGTAGTTGCTAAGCCTTAATGACACAACGTTTACACTTAATGAGATATCGTTATCTCTTATCGCTACTGTGATAAGCCTAAAGGACAGGTCACGAAGCCTTAATGATGCCACGATAAGGCTCAACGGGTAGTTACGAAGCCTTAACAACACGTCGTTATCTCTTAATGAGTAGTCGCGAAGCCTTAACGACACAACGTTATCTCTTAATGACTAGTCGCGAAGCCTTAACGACACATCGTTATCTCTTAATGACCAGTCGATAAGCCTTAATGACACAACGTTATCTCTTAATGACTAGTCATGAAGCTTTAACGACACAACGTTATCTCTTAAAGAGTAGTCATGAAGCCTTAATGACACAAGGATAAGACTTAAGGACAGGTCATGAAGACTTAATTACACAACAATAAGACTTAAGCTCAGGTCACGAAGCCTTAATGACTCAACGATAAGTCTTAACTAGTAGTTCCAACATTAGTAAATAATGAGAAGTGTCCCTGCACAACCCACCTTTAGATATAATACAATGAAGTAGATATTATTACAAATCTTGCTATTCTAGAAACACTGGAAAAGCTCTTCTATGCTATCATTAATGTATTCTTTTTCAGGAAAGCTAGCAATGTATGAGATTAGCTTCTATATTTGACTTTGGAAGTCAAAACTTATTTTTGCCCTTTGCTTAAAAAGTTAGAAATTTTATTGCTTCACGCCTTTTTTTTATTTATTCTATATTCTTTTCCCCAATTCGCCATTGATTGCATTATTGGTGACAACGTAAGCCCAAACTCGGTTAATGTGTATTCAACCTTTGGTGGGATTTCAGCATAAATTTTCCTGTTTATTAACCCATCATCTTCTAATTCTCTCAACTGCTGCGTAAGCATTGATTGCGTAATTCCCTTTACACTCCGCTTCAATTCCCCAAACCTTGCAGGAGAAGTATGATAAATAGCATTAATTAAAATTGCTTTCCATTTTCCACCTAAAACTTGCATTGTCGCAGTTACTGGGCAAGATATTTCATCAAAAACAATTATTTTTTCGCTTTTATCTTCTTGATTATCAATATTAGTATTGTTTTGCATACTTACACATTTTAAATGTCCTACTTGTTTTATTTAATTTTACGCTTGAAATTTGCACTACAAATATAAAACAAAGGATTGAATATCTCAAATAAAATCATTTTCATTATTGGGGCATATACAGGATTTGGCAACATAACAGCCAAACTACTTGACAAAAATGGACATAAGATTTAACAAGTAAAAAATAAAAACAAATAAATTTTAATAAACATGGTAAATACGCTAAATTGGTTTGAAATCCCAGCAACAGATTTCGCAAGAGCAAAAGCATTTTATGCTACAGTGTTAGATGCTCAAATTCATGACGACCCTAATAGGCAATATGCATATTTACCGTCTGATCCACAAAAAGGCGGATTTGGCGGAGCTATTGCTATCGGCGAAAACTTTGTTCCTGCGATAACTGGCACAACTATTTACTTAGATGGCGGAAATGACCTTTCTGTTCCATTAAGCCGAGTAGAAAGTGCAGGTGGAAAAGTTATTTTACCGAAAACTTCTATTGGTAACAACGGCTTTATTGCTCTTTTTATCGATACAGAAGGAAATAAGGTAGGTTTCCATTCATTGGGATAATACAGCGTTCCCAAGTATCTTAAATAGCTGATAGAAGTGTTATCATTGATATTTCTATCAGCTATGTGCTATATCTATGAATAAAGACATTAGTAAACATCTACAAAAAAGCATCGACAGACCGAACGCCAGCACTTAACAAATAAGTGTTCGTTCATGCTATAGCGTAGAAAGCTAAAGTGAACGGAATCTTTTTTAACAGAACCAAATGATTATGGGTTTTATTTTGATCCTTTGTCCATTCTTTTTTAAAAAAACTAGCACTGTATTGGATTTGAATTTATATTTGTAGTTGACAAGATAGACAAAATATGAGTGTTAATATTGGATGTCTTTAACAAACTTTCATGTTTTTCTTACTAAAGCATAAATGTGGCTAAATCTTTTTTATGGTGCTGCCAAATTGTCAAAACTTCTTGCGATAACGCCATTTTATTTAGTGTATCTCAGATTCTGAATTGATTATTGTATTGAAAAAACCACTTTCCCGATTGCTCCTCCATTTTTCGCAAAACGATAGGCTTCTTTAAATTCATGGATGCTAAAGGTTTTGGCAATAGGCATTTCCACTTTATTATTAGACAATAAATCACTTATTTCTTTCAAAATATCTTGATTTGGCGTGGCTTGAATGATAATATTTTTTTTACTTGAAAATAAATTATTAAAAAATGCTTTCAGCATATCTACAGGATTGGGCAAAGTGCTAACATAAATTCCATTTGTTTTTAACAGATGTTTTGCTTTGTCAAAAGGTAAACTTCCGGCTAACTCAAAGATTGCATTGTACTTATTGGAACTATTAGCAACATTTTCTTTTTTATAATCAACAGAACTATCAGGATTCCATTTCTTTATAAAATTAAGACCTTCACCACTTGCCACTACGGTTACTTTTATGCCTTTTAATATTGCCAATTGTAAGGCGATCATTCCCACGCCACCACTTGCGCCATTGATTAAAATTTCGTCTCCTGTTTTTACTTTAGATTTATTCAGCAAATAATTTGCTGTTGTTCCTCCCGTTAAAGTAGCGGACGCTGTTTCAAAAGACACATTCTCAGGTTTTGCGTATATCGTTTCCTTTTTTACCACAATATATTCAGCCAAAGCTTCACCTTTCATGGCGTCTAAAGTCCCAAACACTTCTTCACCTATTTTAAAATTTATTGCGTTAATTCCTACTTTTTCTACAACTCCCGAAAAATCGAAAGCAATACCTTTAGGAAATTTTTTACCCGTAACGATTTTTAATTGACCTTCCAATTTCTTCCAGTCCAAAGGATTTATAGCTACAGCCTTCACTTTGACAAGAAATTCGTCTTCTTGAATAGATGGTATCTCAACCTCACTCATTAGCAAATCTTCAATACTGCCATATTTATTATAAATTACTTTTTTCATTTTTATAAATTTGTTTGAAGCTGTAAAAGTAATATCTTTGGTATATATTTGCTACTTAATAGTAAAAAGATACAAGTAGTTTTTAGGATACTTACTTTAATAAATACATATGGAAGTAGTAAATAAACAGCAAGGAATTAAGGTTGTAGCCGATGTCTTAGACATTGTTGGTGGAAAATGGCGTGGTCAAATTCTTGCACATTTGTGCGACAATCCAATGCGCTTCAACGAACTAAAAACAGTTTTAAGCAAAATCACTTCATCAACTTTGACAAAAGAATTGAGATACTTGGAAGACATCAAAATCGTTGAAAGAAAAATTATTCAAGAGACGCCAATTATCGTTGACTATAGACTGACAGCACATGGAAAATCAATAAAGGACTTAATAAAAACCATCATAGAATGGGGACTTAAGCATAGAGAAATTATATTCAAAAAGGAATGACATTTTAATTCTGTTGATAAGCCATGTACGCCTTGTTGAATGGACACTTGGGTAACGGAACCAGCTGTTTTCCATCAAATTTTGATCCTTTATTCATTCTTTTTCAGAAAAGCTAGCAATGTGTTGGATTAGCTTTTATATTTGTGATAGGAAGATAGACAGAATATGAGTGTTAATAATGGATGTCATTAACTTACTTTCGTATTTTGTTAGCATTTAATATGAATTGTAAATCAATAAGTTTTAAAGTGATTTTTGAAGATTTAATGGCGTCAAATGCCAAGTTAGCGGTAAGTGTAACTAAAGACAACCGAAAATAAAACAAACTCAAATAAAATTGTATAATTATTAATATGACAAAAATCGAAAACGAAAATATTGACCCAAGAAATGCCATATATGAAATAATAATGAAATATATGGACAACTTGCAATTTGAACCTCAAAATATTGACTATCATAAGCTCGAAAAGCACAAATTTGTAGTTGAAACTTTGGCAGGATTGAGCAATTCTTCCATTCAAATATTTGATTTGAATCAAAATAAAATAGCATACTTCTCTAAAAATTATGCTCATCTTCTTGGCTATAAAAGAGATGAATTTGAGTCTCTCAATTACGCCTTTTTCGAAACCAAAATCCATCCCGATGACAAGTATGACTTGGCAATGTTTGGACTATCCTCTCTTAAATTATTTAAAGAATTATCAAATGACGAGAAACTAAATCATAAAGTAATATATGAATTTAGAATGCTTAATTCTATTGGAAAATATGTTCGGGTTATTGATCAATATCAAATATTAGAGTTGGATACAATTGGGCAAATTTGGCTTATGATGAGCACTATAGATTTATCGCCAAATCAAGATGTTGAATCTTCGGTCAAATGCCAAATTCTTAATTTTAGAACGGGTAAAATAATACCATCAAGTGTAGATAATAAGCCAAGTTTGGAACTCACTAAACGTGAATTTGAAATACTTACACTTGTAAAACAAGGTTTGCTAAGCAAAGAAATTTCCGATAAATTGTTTATCAGTGTACATACTGTGAATACCCATAGACAACGACTTTTAGAAAAGCTAGGAGCTAACAATACAATAGAAGCCATCATTTTTGCTACAAAATATGGGCTCATTTAATAAAAATACTGATTAATCAGTATTGCAGGAAGTTTGAGAAGTAGAGACTTTTGCATCATTAAAATTGTCAAAAATATTTATAATGATACGAAAATTTTTCTTCTCATCGCTCCTAATAATGAGCATCCATATTATGAAAGCACAATCCACTCAAGTGGTAACTGGAGTTATTACTGACAAAATCACTTCACTACCTATACAGTTTGCTAATGTTTCTGTCTTAAATAGTCAACCATTTATAGGCACTGGAACAGATAGTTTAGGTGCCTTTATAATACCGATTGTTCCTACTGGCAGATATGATATAGAAGTGTCCTGCATAGGCTACCATAAAAGAGTAATTCGAGAGGTGCTTGTAGTTTCTGGTAAACAAACACAATTGGCTATTGAGCTTGAAGAAAGCCCGACACAGCTGGACGAAGTAGTTGTAAGACCTTCTTTAAACAAGCAAAAATCATTGAATCCGTTTGCTACAGTGAGTTCAAGAATGCTAAGTGTAGAAGAGGCATCAAGGTATGCAGGAGGATTTGATGATCCTGCACGGTTAGCATCAGCTTTTGCGGGAGTTGCTTCCAACAATAGTAATAATGGTATAGTTGTGAGAGGTAATGCACCACAATATTTACAGTGGCGAATGGAAGGCGTAGAGATACCAAGCCCAAATCACTTTAATGATTTACGATCTTTCGGAGGTGGTATTTTCACCTCACTTAGTGCTCAGATGCTGGCAAACTCTGACTTTTTAACTGGAGCATTTCCAGCAGAATACACCAATGCGCTTTCCGGAGTGTTTGATATGAATCTGAGAAAGGGAAATTCAGAAAAAACAGAAAGAACCATTCAAATAGGTCTAATAGGATTAGAATCATCTCAAGAGGGCCCCTTCAAGAAGGGTGGGAAATCATCTTATGTGTACAACTACAGATACGCTACTTTAGGCTTATTAGCCCCCGTATTGCCTGATGGTGCTTCTACTATTAAGTATCAAGACTTGTCGTTTAAACTCAATTTTCCAACTAAAAAAGCAGGAGTGTTTTCAGTATGGGGTTTAGGGCTTATAGATGGAGCCCTAAATAACCCTAAAAAAGATAGTATAGACAGGAAATATTATGATGATAGTCAGGAAGATAGAATAAAAATGAGGACGGGTGCCTTTGGAATCAATCATAAGATTTTTCTGAAAAACAATGCCTACCTGCAAACCGTATTTTCAGCCACAGCCAACGAGACCGATTGGCAAACTAAAGCACTCGACCGTTCGGAACAATTAGTGCCTTTTAGCAATATTTCTAATACTAATCGGGAGTATGCACTATCTTCATTTGTAAATAAAAAGTTTGGTTATAATCATACAAACAGAACAGGGATAAGGGTAAGATTTCTAAATTATGACTTACATCTAAACCGTGCTGCTAATTTAGGCGGAAACCCTTTAGAAATTGTAAATGCAGTAGGAAGTGGCATATTGTCATCTGCTTATACAAACTCGTCTATATTCATAACTTCCAAATTAAAGATCAATGCGGGCATTACAGCCCAGCATTTTTCACTAAACAACAACTATTCAATAGAACCCCGATTTGCCTTAAGTCAAAATATAGGCGAAAAACATATTTTAGGATTAGCTTATGGATTACACAGTAGAATTGAGCGTTTGTACCTATACTATAATAATTCCTTATTAACAGGAGAAAAAGCCGTAAACAAAAACCTCGATTTTACAAAGGCACATCACGTGGTACTTAGCTACGATTGGAGTCTTTCGGAGTTACTTCACTTAAAAGCAGAACCGTACTTCCAACAATTGTATGATGTCCCTGTGATAGATGATAATTCTTTTTCTGCCATCAATTTTCAATCAGATTGGTTTTTTGCAGAAAAGCTAGTTAACAAAGGCGAAGGAAGAAACGTAGGGTTGGACGTAACGCTTGAAAAATACATGTCAAAAGGATTCTACTACATGGCAACGGCCTCTATTTTTGATGCAAAATATAAAGGCGGAGATGGCGTGTGGAGGGATACAAGGTTTAATAGAAACTATGTATTCAATTTATTGGCTGGCAAAGAGTGGAAAGTTGGTAAAAACAAGCAGAACACATTTAATATTAATGGTCGAATTACGTTGCAAGGTGGAGATAGATTTTCACCGATTAATGAAGAAGCAACAAAAGCAAGAAAGGCAATTGTATATGATGAAACACGGGCATTCTCCATCCAAACAGACCCTATTATGAATATACATTTATCACTTGCATACAGAAAAAATAAATTAAAAAGCTCAAGTGAAATCGCCTTGAAAATCGTAAACCTAAGCCAGCAGCCAGATTTCTTTGGCTATCAGTTCAACTTTAAAACAGGAGGAATAGATAAAGATCTAGAAACGATTTTACTGCCTAATTTAAGCTACAAGTTACAATTCTAAAAATAATAACATTTATGCTTACTAAATATAACAAGTCAAAAATATTTCTACTGGATGCCGCTGGAGCTTTTGTATCAATCATACTTTTGTCCATTCTTTGCATTTTTGAAGAATACTTTGGTATGCCTACCAAAATTCTTTCAGTATTTATAGGCATAGCATCCGTCTTTTTCTTCTATTCTTTCATTATTTACCTAATCAGTCCTTTAAAGTGGAGAACTTATCTAAAAATTATTGCTATACTCAATATTTTCTATTGTTTATTTACATTCTATCATGTATTTCGATATTTTGATAACTTAACACTGTACGGTAAGCTTTACTTTGTGGGCGAGGTTTTGGTGATCATATTACTATCACTATATGAACTGAAAATAGCCACCAAAACAATGAACCGCTAACAACTAAGCGTTCGTTGTGCCAAGTGGGCATGATATGAACGCCCCCTATAGAGTTGAAAGCTCCGATGAACGGAATCTGCGTTAGTAAAGTCAAATGATTTTGGTTTATTTTGGTTACTAATTCACTCTTATCCAGAAAAGCTAACTCAGTAATGGATTTGCTTTTATATTTGTGATTGAAAGATAGACAAAATATGAGTGTTAATAATGGATGTCGTTAACAAGCTTTCTAATTTTGTTAGCATTTAATATGAATTGCAAATCAAGGAGATATGAAAGGCGAATGCATTACAAGCCATGATGAAATCAGACTTCCTTCGGTCATCCGATCCATATCGCATAGACGTTATGTGCAACCAAAGACAAGACAATAACAACCATAAACAAATCATAAAATGAATAAAAAATTTAAATTAGGATTAACTCTTTTTATAATAGGATTACTTGGTGTATTTTCTATGCTAACAGTAACTATACCACTTGATAGTTTACCGAAAGAAGTGTTAGATAAAATATCACCACAAACGCTCAAATATTTAGTTTTAATCAACCCGGCAATTTTATTACTAATAGCTGTGTTTGTTGGAACAATGCTTTATGACAAGGTTGGATTTTCCGTCCCGACAATTTCGTCAATATTAAAAATTGAACAACCAAAAATAAAATTCATAGAGCAAGTTAAATTTGGTGTTTCCTTTGGCTTGCTTGCTGGTATTTTAATAACAATAATTGGAATTGTTTTTAAATCTTCAATACCGCAAGAGTTTATTGAAATTGGCAATAAAATCAAAATAACTACCGTTGCCAGATTTCTTTATGGTGGATTAACGGAAGAACTTTTGATGCGTTTTGGCTTTATGACATTGGTTGTCTGGTTAATTTTTAAAATAAAAAAGAATTTAAACAGCTCAACTTATTGGACTGGGATTATTACAGCAAGTATTCTATTTGCAGTTGGACATTTTCCAGTTGTTTTTAATGCTGTTCAAAGTCCAACAATATCATTACTTACTTACGTACTTATTGGTAATTCCACCGCAGGACTATTTTTTGGCTGGCTATATTGGAAAAAAGGTCTTGAAGCAGCATTTATATCACACATATTCGCACACGTAGCTATGATAATCGGAGAGCAAATATTTCAACTTCAATGACAAAATTGGCAGCACATAACAACTAAGCGTTCGTGATGTACAGCGGACATTCGATGAACGCCCATACTATAGCATGGCAAGCTCTGTTGAATGGAATCTTCGGTATCAATACCAAGTGATTTTGGTTTATTTTGATCCCTTATTCATTCTTTATTAGAAAAGCTACCAATGTAATGGATTAGCTTTTATATTTGTGTTAGGAAGGTGGAAATAGAGTTGTGAACAAATGTAATTTATAAACTTTTCCATTTTTTTAGAATTTAATATGAATTGTAAATCAAGGAGATATGAAAGGCAGAGAAAAAGGAAATTTCGTCTTTTAACAAGTTCTGTGTACTTTAAAAAACAAAAAAATGAGCAAAATCACACTGGTAATATTACTTCTCTTTATATCTAAAATAGGTTTTACTCAAACTGAAAGCATAGATAGCCTAAGTGGGATTGACTTTTATATTCATAAGGAGGTAACCAATTCTAACGGGGAAATAGAACAGCAATTGATTAAACTCTGGAAGGACTATATATCCGAGGGAAGTTTCCAAGATCCAAATTCTCCCTATTGGTCATTTGAGAACATGAAAGTGCCTGATGAAAATTTTTGGGCTATCGAGATAAATACACTTAAAAATAGAGGCTATAAAGTACAATGTAAAATTATCGGTGTATTTGAAGTTGAAAATGGCTATTGGTCTTTGATTAGTTCGTTTTCTCATTTAGACAAGGATTCGGGTGAAATTCACTTAGACGTAATTTCAACCGTCTATGCAAAGAAAATAAAAGATAAATACTTATTGATTAGTAGTGCAGAATATTTAAAGACAGTCTTTGAACATCATAAAGTTGGAAGTATCAATTATTACGTTCACCCATTTCACAAGTTCAAAATCGAGGAAGCTGAACGAATGCAGGAATTTAATGTAAAAATGGCCAAAGAATTTGGGGCAGAACCACTTGAATTTGATTATTTCGTTGCTCGTAACGCGAGAGATTTAGCTAGAACTTGGGGATATGAATACATGAACCGAATGTACAACCCAACAGGAAAAGGCGGAATAGCAAGTTGGAGAAACATGACCATTTACTCGGGAAATAATTCGTCTGACTATCCACATGAATTAGTGCATCTTTATACTTACCATGTTGTTCCGAAAGAGCCGCATCTGTGGGTTTCAGAAGGTATCGCCACTTTTTTTGGAGGTAAAACAGATTATTCTCTTCATTGGCATTTGCTGAAATTAAAAGCATTTCTTGCCAGCAATCCTCAATTTGACTTTTCTGATATTTCAAAACTCAAAATGGATATACCAAATGGAGAACACGTTTCTGATTTGCGTTACGTAATCGGGGGATTGCTTATGAGAAATATTTACGAAAAAGAAGGCATTAAAGGTTTAATTGAAGCATTAAAATATGGTACGAAGGATGAAGACTTTTACCAATTGCTTTACGACAAGTTAGATGTTACAAGAGCCAAATTTGATGAATATATTAAATTAGAAATGAAGAAATACACAGAATAATAGCTATGACGCCCATGCTAGCTAAACGCCAGCATGTCGCATAGCCAAACGTTATAAGCCATTGAAAAAATGAAAAACCATAATATTTCAGAAATAAAACCCAATACCATAATTGGAGAAGATCATGACGGTTGGATATACTTACCAGCTTGGAAAAGTTTTCAAAAAAGAGATGGTGCCTATGGCTCAAGGGATTCAGAAGAACCTTCTAATAGAACAATCAAAACTCATACAATAGGTGTTTCAGTTGACTATGTTCATCTTCTTTCACAAGCCCAATACGAGTCAATTCAATACTTGACAAAAAATTCCGAAATAGTTCGTGATTCACTTCTAAGCAGTCTTTTGAAAGATTATCCAAACGCAAAAGAAATTTATCAAGACTTAATGCCTGAGATAAGATCGATTGAAGATTATAAAGAGCATATAGGACTTTCGTTTGTACATATTATGGACAGTGAAAAAGATGGATTTGCATATTATGGTTTTGAATTGGACTGTAGTTGGGATGATGAACATGGTGTTGGGGTGATGATGTACAAAGACAGAGTAATTGCAGTAGGACTTGCAGAAGAATCTTTTAATCATTGGACAACATATAAAGATAATGGCACTGTTGAACAAGAACAAAAGAATTGTGAGAAGGCTAACGAAAAAATAGCCCGAGAAAGAAAAAGTTGGTGGGAATTCTGGAAATAAAAACGGCTTACTACAATGCCTAAAAAAACATGCCCTTCGGGACAAGCGTCTTAGCTTTAGCATTATTCGGCAGCTTAAAAGATGACACTAAATCAGGAAATGAACAAAGAAATAAAACAGACTTTTAATATCTTAATAAGACACTTGCTAATTGGTGCTTCGGTAACAATTTTGATTTTTTGGCTTATAAACGAAATCCCAAACAGTGATTATTTATTGGCTAGACTTCATATTTGGTTGACAATTCCAATCGTACTAACACTTGCAGCGTTGCTGAGTTCAAAACTGATTTATATCCAACTAACAAGGCAAAACAGAAACAGATTTTTAATTGCATTTGGGTTTATTTTTTTTAGTTGGACTGTAGCGTTTCTTTCGACAGCAATTAGTGAAGGAATTTTTTGGACAATAATAAACAGAAGGTTTGAGATTTTTGACACAATTGTAGGATATGGAATTTATCAACTATGGTTTTATTGGCTTTCAGGCTTAATTCATGGACTGACAGGCGGACTTTTTTTAGCAATGGACTTTAATGCCAAGCATGACAAGCTGTGTCTAGGGGACAACTTGTCCAGCTTTGCGGGATGCGATAAAGGCCCTTCCGAACTGAATTTTCTGTAGCTGAGTTAATTGATTTTGGTTTATATTTTGATCATTTGTCCATTCTTTTTCAGAAAAGATACCACCGTATTGGATTACTTTTTATATTTGTATTAGAGTTGTAGAAAGATTGACGTAGACATCTGTATCATAAGCATTTATATAATGGATGTCATTAACTAACTTTCGTATTTAGTTAGCATTTAATATGAATTGCAAATCAATAAATTGTAAAGTAATTTTAGGAGACTCAATGGCTTCTAGCAATAAGTTAGCAAACATTAAAAAATCAACATGAATAAAATTCAGATACTAATTTTACTATTTCTTTTTAATTCTTGTAAAGCACAAACTTTATTAAATTCAAACATAAAGTTTACATCAGATTTAAGAGATTTCAAGGATTTAACAGCACTTCGTGAATCACTGAAAGATGTAGAAATAATTGCTCTTGGAGAACAAAGTCACGGACTTGGGGAAGTTTTTAATGCTAAAACTGAATTGGTAAAATTCTTGCACAAAGAATTAGGATTTGATTTAGTGCTCTTTGAATCAGGTTATGGAGATGGAGCATTAGCTTGGGAACGATTAGATTCATTATCGCCCATAGCGTTCACAAACTCTTTTAGTTCAAATCATTATTATAATTCAGAAGAAATCCTAACTCTTGTAAACTATGTTAAATCTCATAAGAAAAACCTTAAAATTAAAGGCTTTGACTGCCAACCACAACAAAACTTTCTGATAAAACGAATGACTGAAATTGCCCAACCTTTAGATTCAGTATTGGCAAAGTCAGTTAAGTTTGAAATGAGAAGTTTTAACTATCTTTATCAATTTGAGAAAGACAATGACACGATATCTTTCAACAGACAACTTGATAGATTTATTAATTTTCTTAGTATTTACGACTCCTTTTTAAATCAAAATCGACAAGAACTTGTCAATTCGGGAACTACAGAAAATGAAATTGATGCTTTAATAGAATCCAACAAGATTTTTAATAAAACATATTCCAAAATTAAAATTGGCGATTTGATGGGTTGGCCATCTTCACTTAACAATAGAGATAAATCAATGTTTGAAATTATAAAGTGGTATAAGGAAAAGAATCCTACATCCAAAATCATCATTTGGGCACAAAACAGTCATATAGAAAATAAGTCAAAACCTAATCAAACTATAAATTGGATGGGACATAGTCTTAAAAAAACTTATGGTGATAGGTATTATTCAATGGGAGCTATTGTTTACAGTGGAAAAGACCTTTTAGGTAATAACGGACCTTTTGAATTTGAAAGCAGTGATAATACCTATTTAGCTTATCACTTAAACCAATTTAAAAAAGACAAATTTGTGCTTGATTTAAGAGCTTATGACAAACCTGATTTTACAAACCAACTACTTATGGGAATGGAGAGTTACGGATACACTAGTGAATTTATTGCAAAAGAACGATTTGATGCACTTCTATTTATAAAGTATAGCGACATTCCAACACTTATTAATAAAAAATAAAAACGATTTGTAAACCACAGTTTACTCCAATCGGTGGGCTTGCGCTTGCTAAGTGGCAACGGACAACTCATTTTGTCTAGTGAGATGTTAATGTGATATTACAATATAGTGTATGTTCTTGCGGTCTTGGTTACCAAGAACCAAAGTTAAGGCGCTGTTTCTTTTTCCTTTCCGCATTCTTTTTCAGAAAAGTTAACACCGTATTGGATTACCTTTTATATTTGTAGTAGAAAAGCAAAAAGATGGATGTAAACAGATGGATGCATAGTTTTTTAATAACGGCTATAAATTGAGTGTTTCGTATTTTTATAGTTTTAGCCAATACTAACAGACCGACACAACTAACAATGACAGTTACAGAATTAAATAGCAAACATAAACTACGACTTCGAGCAGACACAAAAATATCTATGGTGCTTGGACTACTTTTTTCAATTGATGAAATTCTCGTTGGCCCAATTTCTAGCATCATGTTTATTTTCAGCAAACAACCTTCAAAAGGTTTTATTACAATTGGAATATTAATTTCTCACCACAAAGACAATTTCTCTAAAAAGCTAGACAATGAATAAAACAAGTAAAATTGTGATATCAATTACATCAATTATTTTTGGTTGGTTATTGGGTGGTTTTGGCTTTACTACAACTTTCGGGCATCCATTGAGCACAATTTGTTTTTTATCTGGTATTGGACTTTTTTTAGGCGGACTAATATTTTTAATCGCAATCTTGATAAGAAAATGAAATTGGACCAATCGAACAAAAGAAGCTCTTGTATTAAAAAATAAGCGTTCGTAGTGTTCAGCGCACGTAATGGCCAAGTTTTTCGAATTCAATAAACGCCCATACTATTGCATGACAAACTCCAATGAAAGAAATCTTAAGGCTGCGAAGCGAACTGATTTTGGTTTATTTATCAATCCTGCTTATAATCTTATTCTGAAAAGCTAGTATTATAATAGATTAGCTTTTATATTTGTATTTGAAAGGCTGTAAAAATGGTGAAAGCAAATGTAACTTACGTATATATTAAAAGATACAAAGTGAGTTTTGAATAATAATAAGGTATTGGCTATTTTGCCACAGAAATATAATAATCAGACAAAATGAAAGGACTTTTGACAATATTTGCTTATATTCTATTCCAACTAACATTTGGACAGTTTGGAATCATTGCCGATAAGGACGGCTTTGTAAACGTTAGAAATTCACCTAACATTTCAAACAATATGATCGACACATTGACGAACGGTCAAATCGTATTTTGCTTGGAAGCGGAAGGAGAATGGCTTCCAACAGACTATCATTTAAGCAGGCAAAACAAAAGCGGTTATATTCATAATTCAAGAGTGAAATTTATTGACGAGTTTGAGAACATAAGTTATGACTTATTAACTGATTCTATCATTACATTTAAAAAGGACTCAATAAAAATAGTTATTACAAAGACAAAATTCAACCCAAAGAACAATAAACTAGCATATCATAAAGGAGATGCATCAAACAATGAAATGAGTTGGTTGGAAAAAATAAATGGAAATGAAATTTGGGGTACAGACGGAAATGTTCCGAAAAATCAATACGGACAATTCACTTTGACATTTGGTAAAGACAAAATTTACCTACCAGTTGACAATTTGTTTGAACCCAATTTAGACTACACAACAGTTAATTTTGACTCAAAAACTAGAACTATTTATATTACTGCCATGAACAGTGACGGTGCTGGCGGTTATGCCGTTTTATGGATAATAGAAAATGAAACATTTAAACAACGTATAACAACTATACCGTTTTAACAAAAATAAATTACCATTAAAACATTATGGTTCGTTCATACCAAGCTAGACGGAATATGTCATGTGGAAAACTTATCACGATTTGCATGATGCGATGTACCCTCTATTGAACGCAGTCTTCGTTAGCGTCTTCAATTTATCTTAGTATATATTTAGATGCTTATCTTATTCTTTTTCTTAAAATCTACCACTATATTAAATTACCTTTTATATTTGCTCTTGAAAAACAAAAATATTATAGTAAACAAACATGACATAAACATTTAATTTGCATAAAAAGTAAGTGTCACTTATTATAAATTTGTGTGTAATTTTAGAACAGAAAAAAAATAATCTATGAAAGAAATAAAAATATCTCAAGAGTTTAAAACCCAAACAACTAGGGCTGTATTATCTATAATATTATTTGTCATAATATATTTACTTATGTTGGTCCTTGCTGTTGGATTGACCGCTTTATGTGTTTATGCAGGCGTAATGCTGATTGTGATTAAACCAATGATTATAACTATGGCTTTAGGAATTGGTCTAGCTAGTTTAGGTGTTTTAGTATTGTTTTTCTTACTCAAATTTATATTTAAGTCGCATAAAGTTGATCGGTCTCATCTCACTGAAATTAAGAAAGCAGACGAACCAAAACTTTTTAAAATGATAGACGATATCGTAAAAGAAGTGGGAACAAACTTCCCAAAAAAAGTATATCTGTCATCTGATGTAAATGCCGCTGTATTTTATGACTCTAGTTTTTGGAGCATGCTTTTTCCTATCAAAAAGAATCTGCAAATTGGTTTAGGACTTGTGAATACAGTGAACCAATCGGAACTTAAGGCAATATTAAGCCACGAATTTGGACATTTCTCTCAAAAAACAATGAAAGTTGGAAGTTATGTTTACAATGTGAATCAAGTCATTTTCAACCTGTTACTTGATAATGAAGCTTACGATGAGCTTTTGCAAAAATGGGCAAATGCCAGCGGATATTTTTCAATTTTCGTAGTAATAGCCTTTAAAATCATAGAAGGCATAAAATGGGTGCTCAAACAAGTTTATGACATAGTTAATAAAAGTTATATGGCACTGTCCAGAGAAATGGAATTTCATGCAGATGAAATAGCAGCCAATGTTACGGGCTACGAGCCTTTAAAAGATTCGTTACTTAGATTGCATTTGACAGATTATTCTTTTAATTCAGTTTTGTCTTTTTATGATAAAAAAATAGCGGATAATCTAAAATCTGCTAACATTTATAAAGACCACTTATTTGTAACAAACTTTCTTGCTAAAGAAAGTAACATTGATTTAAATAATAATTTGCCCCAAGTTTCTGAAAAAGATTTAAACAGGTTTAATAAATCAAAATTGGTTATTAAAGATCAATGGGCTTCGCATCCAAGTACAGAAGATAGGGTTAAAATGTTAGAAAAAACAGGTTTATCTCAAACAAATCCCAATAATGAGTCCGCCAATCTGCTATTTACAGACATAGAGAAAACCCAAATTGAAATTACGCAAAAGATATTTACGAATGTAGTTTACGCAGAAGAATGCTCAGCTTTACCTGTTGAAACATTTCAATCAAACTTCAAAGAAGACTATTTAAAAAACACCTTCTCAAAAGTTTATAATAGTTACTACGACATTAAAAATCCATTATTTTTTGACGTTCAGCATATTGAACATAATACAGAACATGCCCAACTTGAAGATTTGTTTTCAGAAAGTAAAGTGGATGAAGTTTATACTGCCGTATCACTACAAAGTGACATTGAATTAATCAAACAAATTTCCGATAAAACACTGGACGTAAAAACCTTTGATTATGAAGGTATTAAATACTCGAAGAAAGATTGTAAAGGTTTACTTTCCAAACTAGAAAAGGAGCTAGAAATATTGAATGAAAAAATTAGATCAAATGATATTGAAATTTTTAGATATTTTAGAAGTAAGGAACAAAAAGCTAATTTGAATCCTTTATTAGAAAATCTATACATCCATTTTTTTAATTTCGACAAAGAGTTTGATACTAAATATGATGTATATATTCAATTATCAATCGAGTTGCAGTTTGTAAGTTATACAACACCATTCGAACAAATAAGAGCCAATTTTAATAAGATAGAACCACTCGAAAAAAGATTAAAAAAAGGTATCACTGAAATATTAGAAAGCCAAGATTATCAGGCTGAATTAACTAAAGAAATTAAAGAAAACTTTGAATTGTACCTATCTAAAAAATGGCTGTATTTTGGAATTGATACATATGAGGAGAATAATTTACAAATGTTGTTTTCAGCTGTGAATAGTTATGCTTTCCTTTTATCCAGAGGGTATTTTCTGACAAAACAAAAATTATTAAATTACCAAGTAGAATTAATAAATACCACACCAAACTTAGTAAATGCTTAAAAAAGGGAGACGATTTTGTTCACCCACAATGCTCAGAAAGGTGGTTCAATAAATAATTGGTCACCATAATTAATAGTATGTCTGATAGTAGTTCCATTCTCAAGCAGAAAAGACCATTGTCCTTCATTATCTTTCAATAAATCAACGATGATTTGATTTTTAAATACAAGGTCTGGATGCAAATTCCAATTTTCGTTTGTAATAGTAATAATAGGTTCATCATCATTCCATTCAACGATAAAGTCATTTTCAAATCGGAATTTTTTGTGATGATCTAATTCCATGATGGTCGAAAAATAATATGCAGGTGAAATACCAGGCATATAGTCATGTGGACCATCTTGCTTTGTAAAAAACAAATTGGTTAACATCATTCCATTAACCATTCTCCGACAATCTTCAAATTCCAACATTTAATTTCAACTTGAATCTAAGATTTAATATACAATTTTTAAATGATTTCTAGCTAATCCTAATTAGTTTTTAATGATTTTGTACATACCTAAAGCATCCTTTCCGCACTTCAGTTTCACAAAATACATTCCCCTACTCAAATTGGAAATATTCAATGATTGTTTGGTTAGAAACTCAGAAACTTGTTTTTTGCCCAACGCATCATACACATCGACATATAATACATCATTGCAATCATTAGATTCAAAATAGATTTCATCACTACTTGGATTAGGATATATTTTAACCTCATGCTGGACGACTGTAGATGTATTCGAAAATGCATCAAGATGCGTCATGATAAAAGTTCGTTTGGGTTTTGAAGGATAAGAATCTTTCTCGTTACTTGCTATACCCACAATCATGACAGAGTTATCATAAAATTCAAAATCTACTGGAAAGGTATTGACCGTATCTAAAGCATATTCATATCTATCTATTTCAAGTCCATCACGGTCAAGTAATTGAATTCTAGTGTCAAAAGTATTGTTTGCTTGATTATCAAAGCATGAAAGTATTGCAATATGATTATTTTTGTTCTTTAGTGTAAGCCCATGATCTGATATATCATTTGGTAAAGATTGTATCCAAATCAATTCTCCATTGAAATTAAATTTCACCAATTTTACATCATAAACGTCAAGATCATAATCATATGTTGACACAGTGGCATAAAAGTGTCCTTCATCATCTTTTAAAATGTTACTTAAAGCTTTGTATTTTTGCATTGGACCTACTGTGGCAATAGACCTTAGATTATAACCTTGAGAATTTAAATCATATGCAATAATTTTTAAATCCCCAGATAAGCTTTCAGTAAAAACTGCATACAATGAATCGGTGTCCACCTTTGTAATTTTTAACCTTGGCAGCTCAAGACTATCATAAGTTATGGAGTCTATGATCATAAAATTTGAATCAAGTGTGATTAATTTATTAACATATTGATAGTCAATATTTCTGGACTGAGTTATAACAAGATGCTTTTTATTATCCAAAGAAATGTAAGAAAGAGGCCTTAAATCACATTCATCATTATAAATGTGGTGCAACAAATTTTCTCCATTTTTATCAGTACTATATCTCTCAAATCTATGGTCTCCAAAAATTCCTCCGTAAAATATATCTCCACAACGATAATTCTCTGGTGCAACTGAAAACACAAAAAAATCACGATTATCCAACTCAACCATCTCATGGATGAAACTTGATCTTTTTATAAGTAAATCTTTTCTGTAAATTTCGTTTATTTCGTTATCTATTTTAATCATTTGGTTTTTAATGGGACAACCTTCAATGGCTGTTCCATTTGGATAAAAACAATATTCATGACACATCACTAAAAAGTTTCCATCACTTATGGTCTGTATCGAAAGTGGTATAAAGTTGCTTGTTTCCATACTGTACTCTTTATATCGATAATCTTGTCCAAAACTAAATGTAAAGGAACAAAAGAAATAGATGAAACCAGTAACGAATAAGAGTCTACAGTATTTCATATTTATTTATTTTTAAATTAGATAAGTATTTTTATTCATTTCTTTCGAAATCATTACAAATATAGTATTATTTATAGATTCCACAATATTCAGATATAAAATATGCATATTTAAATCCATAATTTATAGTAGATAATAGTCATCCTTTTCCGTTTGAACTTATATATGGTCATAAGAGTAGTGATTTAATTCATAAATACTAAGAATAAGACAATCAGAAGTTCTTTAATATGAATCCTTAAAGAATAATGTTGATTATACCTGCTATTCTTTGATAATCAAATTTGGTGTTTGATCTTTTATTTGTAGTAAATACAGACCATTTTCCAATCCTTGTACATCTATTTCACTTTTTGTTGTGCCATACATCAATTCGGTTCCTTGGATGGTGAAGACTTTATAACTGGCTTCATGGTTTAGATTTTTAATGTAGATCTTGTCAGTACAGGGATTCGGATACAATGACAAGCTATTTGCGGCCTCAGATTCTTCTATGTCTACAGTAGCGGGCAATGCGTCGCATACATCATTTGAGTAGTTGATAATCGGCGTCACATGATCTGAAAAACATCTAAATTTATGTGTCGGAAAATCAAATACATTTATTAGAAACTCATTCCAAAACAATGAAAATGGCGCTGATGTTACCCCAATTTTTTCAATAATATTAATCTTAGTCAGTATGTTATTATCCTCAAATACATCAATGGTTTGTTGTCTTAATGATTCACCTTGGATGTTGATAGTTTGTATGTCTGACACTACATTTTTATTGTTTTGTACAGTGTGGAAGTTCATAAAAGAAATGGTGTCACCTATCTGCAAATTAAAATTATACAATTGATTAAATTTATTGCTTTTAAACTGCCAAATCGTATCTCCAGATTGGTAAACAAATTGAGCTCTTTTGTCTTTATGCTCAATAGTCTTTGTTTGTATACTTACGAAATATACATCTCTCATTAGTTTTTTACAAAGCTTACCTTCTATTAATGTGTAAGATACGTACACTATTTTTTCATAACCGCTTCCTTCCAAAAAGGAGTAAAATCTATAGTGCCAAGTAGCATCTTTTTCAAACCATTTAGATTGCAATGTTACTGTAGATGTCATGCTAAAAAGTAACATCATGCTAATGAATAATTTTGTGTTCATGACTAAGTATTTACTTTATATTTGTTAGTTACTACCCTATTTTGATCTGACATTGATTACCTATTATATTTAAAGATCCTAAGACTTTGTTATAAATCTCATCAATGACTTTAACTGACCTAATCAGAGACGATCCAAAACTAAAAACAGTAAAGATAATTACATGAAGAATATAATGATTTCTTGACCTTGATGTCTTCTTGATACCAAAAAGGGTAAATAATAACTTATGTCTTTACTTGGACAGGTATAAATCGATTAGAATTTATGTAAAAAATGGAATACGAAGTATTAAATTGATCTCTGTGTCCATTTTATTAATGAAGATATTTACATATTTAATAACACCTTCCACTATTTTTGCCTAACGCCATCTTTGCATGGATTTTAAGCATTATCATTATTAATTTTGGGCGTTTCATCATCAGTTTTTTGCCTGTTAAAATATTTCCAAATGCTTCCACCCACTCCTGCAACTGCTAATGCAATTAATTTCCAAAACTTCGCTATTAAAGCAAAGAAACCCACTTTGGCTAAAACTTTACCAGCTACTAAACCACCGATAGTCCATTCAGCAACATTGTCAACTTCAGGAATGAAGTCTGAGTATTTATGCCCATCTTTAAATGAAACACTTCCAATTACTTTATCAATACTGGATTTTACTTCAGGCAATTCACTCATAGAAGCTATTGCATTCAACATAAAAGTCCCTTTTCGTCCTAGTAATCTCAAGTTATAATTCAAAGTATTCAGACTGTCTTGTCCAAATTTCAGTTCTTTGGCCCAATGCAGTATTTTCTTATTTTTATCATAATAAGGAGATGAAGCCCATCCAATAAATTCAATAGGTAGATACCCTTGCTCAATTCTTTCAGGGTTTGCTATTTTAAATTCTTCTTGTTGCTCTTTTAATAAATCATCATAATTAATATCATCTGCATCATCATCTTTGACATATCCCATTTCATCAAAACTGATGGTAAAAACCCAACTATTGGGATCTAATACGCCTCTATTTTCAGGTACAAGCAATCCCAAAACAGAACTGTCAGCGGGATTGCCCCACAATTCCGTTAATACATAAATACCTTGTTTTCTATCAAGATATCGAAATCCATTCGGAACATTTAATGTAGCATTTCCAGATTCAAGTTCAATAATTCCAGTGGTGTATATTAATGATTGTTCTATGTCATCAATCATTAATTGAGTACTGTCCACCAGTTGTGCAAAACTATTGTAAAAGATAAACAATGCTGTCAAAATTGTTAAAATTGTTTTTTTCATTTGGTTTTGTTTTATTTGTTAGTTGATTATAAAATTACATATAACTTGTTCATAAAAAAACGCAATCTCCGCGATCTTCATTTCTCATTGATTTTCAATCGTTTGATAAAAATGACCTCCAAAAAATTGATATTTATTTTTAACTTATGATGTGTTTAATCTGTTTCTAATTTGTTATCTGTCTCTTTGTACCAACAAATATAAATCAGATTCTAATAGCTTGTATATTGAAAAACAAATTATTATTGAGTAATTACAAAAAATGTTTTCACCATTTCATTAATATACACTCCATAACATCCAATCTCAAAAGGGACGTAGTTCTGACATCTTTGTCGCATATTGTATTTGTGTTTTCATGTTGGGCATAGCCAGGTAATCTTAAAATCATAGGTTTCCTAAGAGAAGTATTACTGCACCCATATTGACAAACTATGGGTATATGACTGTTATAATGTGTCTTTTATTTGTAATTTCCAATGAAAGAGCGTCTCTGTTTCGCCTATTTTGGTGAAATTATTTTTTTCAAGAACTTTGAAAGATGCAGTATTGGTTTTGTCAGTGGATGCAGTAATTGCTTGTACGATAATTTGTTTTTTTGCCCATTCAATGATTCCACCTACAATTTCTGTCATATATCCCTTTCCTTGAAACTCGTCATAAGTTCCATATCCAATTTCTATCTCTCCTTTTGAATTCGGTTCACCGACAATACATAAGTCGCCAATCATTTTATTTTCAGCTTTTGAGATACCCGTCCACAATGTGGAATACAAGTAATCCTTTGTTTTATCAGCTACATTTGGTAAAATGGTTTGTTCGAGTGCTTCCTTAAGTTCAGTAGAAATCGTTCTTGAAGTTTCATTCAAATTCAATTCAGCTTCCAGTGAGTGGTCGCATTTGATATACTTTACTAATTGATCGTAAGTCAATGGTCGTATAAATAGCCTAGATGTTTCTATCATTTACTTGATTTTTTTTGTTCTGTTTATATCTTTCGTACATTCGGATCATTACTTACACCTATTTTCAACCTGATTTCCTAAGACCATCATTGTCATTGATTACATTGGATTGTCCTTACATTACACGATTGCAAGATTAAATTGTATGCAAAATTTATTCCAACCATCAATCAAACCACGATTGCACACTAGATGTCATAAATGAATTTTTATGCCTAGACTATTTATTGGATCAAAAAGTACATTAACATAATTGATCCTATAAGTATCTGAATTATTAATCCGATAATAAACACCAAGTCTTGTATTAGCTGTAATCGATATCCTTTCACCAACTTTGTAATTAAAGTCTAGCACGGATGCAATGCCAGGCTCAAAAGTGCGCGAATTATTAAGTGAAATAATAGGCGTTAGATCATCCCCATAGTTTCCATCGTAACCAATCATTTGGAATAGTATTTCAGCACCTAAATGAGCAGAAAATCTGTTTTTCTGAAAAAGCCTTTTAGTAAGTCCTAATCCTACTTGATAACCTTTTATCGAATAAAATTCATAATCAAGAAAGTAAAACTTGTTTTGGGCACCATAGAACTTCATCAAACTTACATACATTTTAGTTTTTTCATCTTTTATAATGCCAACTTTGAATCCATTGAGGAAGTCAATTTGGTTTTCATAGCTGTTTCTATCGAATAGTCCAGGCACTTTGGTATATCTTCCTAGATTCATTTCTATAAAATATCTTGACCTATTCTTCGATGTCTGAGCAAAAACGGAAGAGGTTAAAACCAAAAGCATTAAAATCTGAAATTGTTTCATATTGTGATTGTTTACTTTATACTAGACGTTCCTTTTTATAACGTTAGTTGGTTTTCGATAGATGCGATTTCTTTATAAAAATTAGACAAATGTAAAACAGTTTTTAAAATGCTGTCTTTGGAAATACATATTGTTGTAGTAAAATTATTCATGATGTCGTCAAGATCCACATTCTTGACCAAACAAAATCATAAACTACCCAAATGGTGTAATACTTACTTCTCCAAATTTCCAATCAGACACATATCCAAAAACCAAAAAAAATAAAACACCTACTTCTAGACAAAGTAAGGCGAAAAACAAAATGATTCTATAAGTGATACCCCAAATGGAATAATCTCCGCTGAAAGCATTAAAATATCCATAACTAATGTATATAATGAGTATAACTGTGATGACTAAACTAGCTATAGTACCGCTAAAATTTAAGAAGTTATTGAGCGGAAAATAAATATTCCCTAAGGTAGACAACAATAAAATGCCTAACAATATCATGCCTGATAAGATGGAATGTTCACTTAGATTAAGCTTCTTTTTTCTGAATAATATTAAACTATTGAATGCTGCGAATGGTACAAAAAGGAAAAGAATGATATTTCTTTTTTGGGAAATTATCTTGTCTAGTTTTTCACTAGCTTCATTTAGATATTCCTTTTCAGTGACAAGTTCTCCGCTTTGATCAACAAATAAATCACCCATATTATTCGTAAATATCAATGCTCCAATGGTCAGCAATATCAAGTAAAAGATGTTGTAAAAACGCTTTCTTTTCCCAGCAATATAATCGAGTGCCGCTTGCCCCGGCCGAAGTATCGCTTGTTTTGCAGTGTATAGTATACCTAATTCAAGATTGAATACACCTTGAATGACATCATTATATAAGAGATTTTTAAAGGTAATCCGTTTGGTATCTGCTTTTTGACCACAACCCGAACAAAACTTATCAGTCAATTTCTTTCCACAGTTCAGGCAATTACTATTTGTCATTTATTTAATGATGTGTTAAGTTTAAAAATAATATCAGTCCTTATTGTATATTAAACTATCGAAAAGACTTACTCATTCTTATTCCCCATTTAAAACTTTATTTACAAATTCAGTCCATTCATAAGGCGGTACACTTTTATCCAAATAAAAATCAGGCTGAATTCCTTTTTCGTCAATAGTAAAGTCAGGTATTCGCATACTTCGTGAAAGCGAATACCCAAATTGAAACTCATTACAAGGCGATTCCACAAAATACATATTTGAAATATCCAGAACTCCGAAAGTGGTAACCCCAAAAAGCTTTACCTTTTTGCTTTGTTTTGCTTCCAATAAAAATTGCTCCGAAGTGCTACCATTTCCTTCATTAATGATTATGCCAACATTCTGAGGAAAAGGATAAACAGTGTCTAAGATATTAACTGATACAATATTTTCATTTAAGTTTACAAATTGACCTAAGTTTCTTTCTAATTTATCGTAAGATTCTTTTGCCCACTTTTTGCCATCATCATCAAATTCATATTCGGGTTTATGAATAAAATCTAACATTCTTTGATTATTAAGTTTTGTAGACAAAAATTCCACACCTACTCCTCTAATAGGATTTGTATATAAAAAGGGCATTATTTCGCTGTAAGCAGCGTCACTTCCTCCACCATTATTTCTTATGTCAATTATTAGGTTTGCGGTAGTTAGTAGTTTTTCTTTATTAGCATTCAGAACGCTGTCGATTTGTCTTTTATAGCTTTCATTAAATGATGGAACTCTTAGATATAATGTAGTTTGATTCATTTGCTCTATGTATGGATACTGAGCATTTAATGCATTAAAATATTTCGTAAATTTGGGTTGGTCTTCAATTTCTGGATAAATTCTTTTAAGTGTAAAATTTCCTATTTTCAAGTGATTATTTCCAATGAGCGATACTTCTTTTACTTCCACGGCAGAATGGTCTCGCATAAAATAAACGCCACTGGTTTTGTTTTCCCCTATGTTGAATTTTAACTTTATCTGTCCTTTAGACCACGTTTCAGCACCTGACTCCAAGATAAATCCGATATAACCTTCGCCTTGGTATTTAATGCCAATTTTGTAAGGTGGTGTTTCCCAAATACCTTCATAATCAATAAGTTTCTCACTGGCTAGATATGCAATAAAATCTTCTGTTTTGATGTCATAAGATTCCCAATCAGGAAATTGGGTTTCAGTTTTTTTGACTTCAACAGGTGCTACATTCTCTTTTAGACGAATCCCAATGTGTCCCGAACGAAAAAATTTTAACCACTCGTAAAGAATTGGTGAACATTCAGATATTGTTTTAACACTTTTCACTTTCTCTTCTATCCTATCATTGTGGTCTGCATATGCCTGCTCTCCTTTAGATGCTAAAGCATACTGAAACCCTGCATCATTTTCTTCAAAGGTCTTTTTTACCCATTTAAAGTTATCAATACAAGTACAATTTTGGCCTAATAAACATGTATTTGTAAGAATAACTGTTATTAAAATTAAAATGCTCTTTGACATATTGTTCAAATTTATGGCAGTATTAAATATATGAAAGCAACAGACTTAAGACATACTGAATTAATCTGCTATTTTTATAGAAAACAAATAAAACTAGATGACTTACAAAATCAATTAAACTTATGTAAACTCATAGGTACATAAATTTTTAATATAATCAATCTAGCATCTGCGTAGATGATTTTTTATCAACGACCTATAAGCAATCTGCAACAAATATAAAATACATTTTCAGATTCAGTATATTGCGACACTAAATTCATAAAAAATACTGATTAATGTTGATGTCTAATTATTGTAACTTTTGCAATTAATTCAGCTCCTTTGGAAAACAAACGTAAAATCTGCCAATAGTTTTGATTTTAAAAACGATTGATTAAAAAGACATTCTTTTCAGGAAAAAACCAAGTTTCTTGTCTCAAAACATAATTTGAGACATCTTTAAGTGGTATTAAGTACAGCGATATTGACAAAATGGTACACCTTTGCATGGCTACAATGCCGTAGCACCTAAACATAAAAAAAATGAAGATCTTCATCGCAATCTTTCTATTCATTTCGTTAATGACATCTTGCAGTTTGACATCTACCACGTATATCAAGCCAAACGAATCCTTTGTACTGGGCAACAATCAACACGGCAAATTTTCTGTAAAACTAAAAAACATTTCTACAACAAATCTAACGATTTGGTTGATGCCTTTAGATGGTGGTAAACACTCTCCTATCGATATCAAACCGAATGAAACCGTAAAGGTAAAAGTAGACAAAAACACAGCTTTGACCATAGAAAACAACCATCCAAGTGAAGCATCTGTAGAACTAGTAGTGAAAGGCGATACGGGATTATCTATGGGATATAAAAGTAAATAAAGTATTAATTGTTGATTTACAATTATTTACGAGTGCCTTACCATGTTCTACAAGTATAAACACTTAAACCTAGCCAAGCATTAGTACCTACTAGCTAACAGTATTTACACTTGAAAATTTCGTAGTATAAATACGCTTTTGCACATTTCTGAATGCCCGCATCTTTGCATTATCATTTTGACCGGTAGAATGATAAAAGGTGGTAGCCGAAATTCCTTGAAATGTGTAGGCAACATTGTTTTTTCTTCAATATTAATATCATGGGACTTCAACAAGTTGGCAAATTTAAATTAGATCAAGATGGCGCTTATGTAGCTAGAACAGAATTTCATTATATGGGTGATGATGGTAAATGGAACTGGTCACAACAGACCGACAATGAACTAGCAGGACAACAGTACACCACCGACCCGGGTGACCTAGGTGTTCCAGATGGTGCAATTGTCACTTTCAAACTTTGGGTGATGGCTGGCTATGACCGTGAAGCAACAGAAAGTTTCCAATATACAAAAGGTAGCTCAAAAACAGCAGAATACAGAAGCTCTGGTATCACGGCTAATCCTGGTTTGCAGTTTAATGGCATTTTAGGATAAATCAAAATATCCAATCTCAATCTGAGGCGAATGTACATCATGTGCATTCGCCCTTTTTTGTAGTTTTATCCGTTTTTAGACGAAAATAAATATGTCCAAAACAAATTTAACCACTGATAGTCATTGTATTACTAAAACATGAAAACTTAGCTTGGTTTTTATACGTATAAATACTTATAGGAGAGTAATTTTTTTTTACTATTTTGTGCCGTCTTCTAGAGACAAGAGATAAGATATAAAACAGTTCCGCACCTGACTGTTCTTTCTCTGTGTAGTTATTTCCCTGCGAGAATAAGTTGTTTATAAGAGTTTTGATTTAAAAACAATTTTATATGTATTTAATCACCCTTTAATATTATTTTATCATGAAAAACCAATTTTTATTTTTCAGTGCTCTTTGTACATTTCTTTTTTTAATTGCTTGCGGCGAAACCAAAAAACCAGAAGTGGTGGAAGAAGCAGTAGCAGAAGTTAAAGCGGATACGACCAATTCAACACAAGACACCATTTCACTGGCAAAGTTTAATACTTGGACCAATGCGTGGGTTCAAGGTGGTCAAGCGTATACTGCCACTACTCTCACTAGATATTATACTATGCCTGTGATAGACCTTGCAGAAGTATTGGGAGAAACACCAGCAGCGGCAAGATTTTATCAAGGTCTTGATGTGTCTGTTACACCTAATGTCCCTCACTTATTATTAGTAGGTGTAGATGCAAATGGCAACGACATGCTTGACTACAGTGCAGGCCAGTATGTGTATGATGTAACACATCCTTGTCCACCAAAATGTGGTAAATAGTTTATTAAATTAAAATATGACTTTAGCATTTTTAGTGCTTTCCGTTTCAGTAATATGCTCTGTATTGGTTCTCATCCAGTACAGAGCATTATCTGATATTTTGAAGGTATTTGGTATTTACTTTTTGATATCAAATTGTATAGAAATATTGGCCCTTTATCTTGCTGAAAATAAGATATCCAATTTATTTTTATTTCATATCAATACAGTGATCGAATTCTGGTTTTTGGTGATCTTTTTTTATGCTTGTGACAGAAAGTATGGAAAACCCTTTCCGCTAGTACCTGTATTGCTTCAAGGTTTGATTATTATTCTAGCAAATTCCATGTTTGTTCAGAAAATCGATATGTTCAATTCTTATTCCGCCACTTTGGTCAATCTGGTTTTACTTATTTTTTCTTTTAGATTTTTCTTTGTTACCATGGATGTAGATGTAACAAAAGAACTAAAGATTGTCAAACTGATCGTATCATGTTTGTTGTTAGTTTTTGGGACATCACTTGTTGTTTTATTATTTAGTAATGCTATGCTTAGTATAGCAACTACGTACCAATTATTTATATGGGATTTCAGAGGCATACTGATCCTATCTACCAAAGTAATATTTGGACTAACCTTTGCGAAATTATTATTCGAATCACGATCTAAAACACTACAATTATGAAAGATCAAGAATTAATGCTGACCATCATGTTTGGAGTGATAATTATGTTGGTAGTTATCGTCATCACCATTTGGTTTTTTAATCAAGGTCAGAAAAAAATCATCGCCATAAAACTCCAAAAAAAGGAAAATGAACTGGCTTTCCAAAAAACCTTGCTCATCAATACTGTCAAAACCCAAGAAACAGAACGAGACCGTATTTCATCTGAGTTGCATGATGATATTGCATCCAAGCTCAACATCATACATCTAAATATCCACCTTTTAAAGAAAAAAATAAAAGACGATCCTGAAGTGGAAAAACTCATTGACCAAATAGAATCGTCGCTCAAACAAAGTACAGAACGTACACGAAACCTATCTCATGAACTAATGCCACAACTTCTCAAAAAATTCGGTATCCATCACGCCCTAAAGGAGATGGCCAATATTATTAATATATCTCAGGTAGTACAACTTAGCATAAAATCTGAACACCTGATCCAATTAAATGATGACTTCAAACTCTTACACCTATATAGAATCATCCAAGAATTACTCAACAACACTTTAAAATATGCCAAAGCCAACATTGTAGAAATAGTTTTTGAAACAGATAATGAGTTTTTAGTGATGACTTATCGGGACAATGGTATCGGATTTGATCCAGAAAACTTAACATCGGGACTAGGAATTGGCAATATAAAAACTAGAAGTGAACTATTAAAAGGCGTCTACAGTATAACTTCGGATAAAACAAAAAAAGGCATGTTATTTTACTTAAAATTCCCAAACAATGACCAAGATTAGAGTAGGCATCGTAGATGATGAAAGATTATTTATCCAAGGTATGAGAATGATCCTAGAGCAGGATGAAGACCTTACGGTAAGTTTTGAAGCAGAAAACGGCTTAGAATTATTAGAGAAATTGGCTGAAAACGAAAATCTTGCTGATGTTGTTTTGCTGGACTTGGCCATGCCACTTTTGGACGGTGTTGATACCCTACTCAAGATCATAAGTCTTTCCATTCCTATCAAAGTCATCATCCTTACGTCACATTATAATGACTCTATGATTGTAAAATTGCTAGATGAAGGTGCATCTGGATTTTTGGCTAAAAACGAACATCCAGACATTGTCATTCAAACCATAAAAGGTGTACATAGAAAAGGATTTTTTATCAATGACCACATCATGCAATTGATCAGAGATAGACGATTACTTGCAAAACGAAAACTGGTGGACATAGATCTTACACACAGAGAAATAGAAATTCTTAAACTAATCTGTAAAGAATATACCAATAAAGAAATCGCAGACAGTCTGAAAATCAGTTCGCGGACTGTAGAAGGTCACAGAAAAAGTATTCTTGAGAAAATAGATTGCAAAAACACCGCAGGTATGGTGATCTATGCGATCGAACACAAGTTATACGATGTCCATATTTCACCATTTAACTGAACAGCATAAAGCGTGAGAATATTCGGAATCAAAACATTACAATTCCGGCAATCTTCCTGCAAAATACCAAATGCCATAGTAAGACATATTATTTTTTGCCAAAATCTCTGTCAGTTTTATTC
Organism: Saprospiraceae bacterium; assembly: GCA_035299145.1. Classification (GTDB taxonomy): domain Bacteria; phylum Bacteroidota; class Bacteroidia; order Chitinophagales; family Saprospiraceae; genus OLB9. The sequence goes on along the minus strand of DATGWZ010000001.1, from coordinate 277,413 downwards.
TTGCATTGATGTAAGCTTGCTCTCTACTATTGACCAGAAAGAGACTGCTTTCTCCAATATTAAACAACCTTCTCTCCGCATCGAGCATTTGTCGGTACAATTCCACGGTGTTGTTAAATATATCAATCTGATCTAATGTCGCACGCCATTCGGTGATATAGTTTTCAAATTTTATACTGATCTCATTGGACTTTTCACGAAGCATCATATCCGTCTCTTGAATTTTAAGATCTGCCAGTTTGACATCTCCACGTTCCTTCCTTAAGAAAAGTGGCATTTTAAATTCCATACCCCATTTGTAATTGTTGATAGAGAAATTGGTGGTTTCACTTGCGCCGAATGCTTCGGATAATGGGTTATATTGTAGATTAAGTTTTGGCTTTAACTTGTCTCTTTTTAGACTTTTCTCTACTTCTAGTTGGAGTAACTTCTGACGCAATGCTTCTAGATACGGATGGGCTTCTGGTAGTAGGTTATTGTTAATATTGGGTACATTGTTTTTGGCCAATTGTGTTGTGGTCACGATATCTAAAGGCTGAGCATTCGATTCATAGCCTACATTTTGCATATTATCATCCCAAAACTGACCTGATAGTGCATTAGATGCCTTAACAAACTCCATCTCTGCTTGCGAAAGACTTAAACTTATATTTTGAACCTGAATACCAGCTTCCACAGTATCGATGCCTGGTCTATCTCCTTTCAATGCAAATGATCTAACAGCTTCGTATCTAAGTCTTGCATTCTCCACCGCATCATTTAATATCTGACGCACATGGTAAGCCCTAAACCAATCCCAATAAGCATTTGCTGTCTGAAAAAGCAACTCATTGGTCATATCTTGTTGTTGATTTATCGCTAAGTTTTGGCCTATCCTTGCAGTTTTGACTTGTGCTCTTCGATCATCAATGAGTAGCCCTTGACCGAGCGGCACAGAAACACCAGCGTACCAAAGTCCGTTATCAGGTGTTGAATTTTCATTGCCAAGGAAGACACCTCTATTGATATCATAGCCTCCCTTCAGATCTATACCTGTCCATGTAGGTACCTTTATTTCACCATTGATCAAGCTGTAATAATTCTTGTTATCAAAATTTTTCTGCGAAATGGTACTCTGTGCTGTAGGATCAAAACTACCCTTTGCTTTCAGTAAATCAGCAGCAGCAAAATCACGTTGCATCAATGCTCTTCCTGCCATCGGGTGATATCTCTTTACTTGGTCAAAGACAGTTTCTATGGTCAAAACAGGCGCTGAAATCTGACCGAATGTAGCTAAAGAAAAACAAAACCCAATGCCAAAAATCAATAAGCGAATTCCGAATTTCATTTTACTTTTTTTTATCTTTTCCTGCTTCATCAGTCTTTGTATTCAGTTTATAATAATCTGGTGGGAAACCATTTATTTGTCTCCATATCTCATACCATACACTCACATTTTTGAGTAATGTCAGCGTTCGTACACCTGCACCGACCCGTAACTGTTCAGGCCAAGGATGGGAACTTTGTTTAGGTTTTACTAGGACTCTGTACAATTGATTGGTGGAGATAAAATTGTCTATGGCTAATACTTCTCCCTCATATGTACCAAAGGATATGCCTGGCCATCCAGAAAAAATAATAGCTGGCCATCCATCAAATTGCATCATCACTTTTTGACCTTTTTCGAATAATGGTAAATCTATAGGTCGCACATACATTTGTACAGCAAGATCGTATACAGCTGGCATAATACTGACGATTTGCGCCCCTTCTTTGATGGTCTCGCCTATACCAACTTGTTGTGCTTGAGTGACATAGCCATCTTGTGGTGCAAGTATATGGTAAAATGTATTCCTAATCTCATAGTTATTATATTGATTTTGAAGTTTATTTATGGTCGCTTCTGTATCAAATTTACCTGACAATGCGGTGTACTTATCAGAATTAGCCTTTGCTATTTTGTCTTTATAATCTGCTTGTATGCTATTAAGTTCGATCTTACTATTGATCAATTCATTTTTTGAAGTTAGCCATTTATTCTCTTGCGAAATGACCTTTGCTTGAGATTCTTGAAGCTTAAGATTTCGATTTTCTAAATCTGTGAGTGATCTCAATCCTTCTTCATACAGCGACTTAAAACGCTCATATTGTTCTTTAGCAACATCAAAATTGACCCTAGCTGCTTGCAAGTCTATACTATCAGAAGTTACCTTTAGTATGTTCTGTTGTACTTTATTTTGAGCCTGACTGATTTTTAATTTCAGTGCAGTTTCTAACGCATTTATTTGGCCTTCGAGTGCTTTTACTTTTTCGTCATAGGACAATCGAGAAAACTCTTTTGCATCTAATTGAAGTTGCGTATTACCAAGCAAATTAGGGTCGAAATAATCATCTTTAACTTCCGATATACGAAGTATTGTATCTCCCTTATTGACAAATTGGCCTTCTACAACGTACCATTTTTCTATACGTCCAGCTATGACAGATTGTATCGTTTGTGGTCGTTGCTCGGGATTGAGTGCTATCAACTCACCCGGCGCACGTACGTTTTGAGTCCATGGCAAAAACAAGATAATCACAAATATAATAGCGAGTAAAAACACAAATTTTACTAACCTATCGTGAGAATAAGAATATGCATCCTTAAGCTTTTGAAAGGATGTAAAATTTTCTTTTCGAAATAAATGATTGATACTTTGATCTGATAAATTTAACATATCTATTTCTTATTTACAATTTGAGTATCGACTACTTTTCCATCATCTAGCGTGATAATCCTATCAGTGAGTTGCATAATATCTGGATCTTTTGATACAACAATCACCGTGCGCTCCGCATTTTTTTGCAAAATATAGTTGAAAATCAGCAATTTCTCTTTCTTTTCTATATTCTTAAAGATATCTTCTACGATCATCAACCTTGGCTCTTTAAGAAGATTACGTGCCAGAATGATCTTTTGTGTGACGCTACCAGGTAGTCTTTTACCTTGTGGACCTATTTCTGTATTATATCCTTGTGGTAATTGATGTATAAATGAGGTCAGCCCAATATTATCTAATACTTCTGAAATCTTATATTGGCTAATGTCGCGACCAACTGTAAGGTTTTCTAAAAGTGTCCCTTCAAAGATTCTGTCCTCAGAAATACATTCTGCGATATAGCTTCGCAACTGAGTGATATCATAGTTTTTTATCGGAATGTTATCATAAATAATATTACCACGTTGTGGCTCAAAAAATGCAGTCATTAGCTTGAGCAACGTTGCCTTACCACTACCATTAGATCCCGTTAATGTTACTTTTTCATTGGATTTAATATCAAGGTTGAAATCTTGCAAACTATAATCTGCACTGTCAGGATATTTAAAATACAAGTTATGTATACTCACTGACATTCCTTGTTGATCTTCATTGACAATGTTGGAATGACCTGATGATTTCTCTAATTCTAAGTCTGTTACCTGACCGATTTTCTCGATAGATGTTAATAAATCATACACTACTTCAAGGGTAAGCAAAAGCTTCTCTGTAGATGAAATGAGCAATAATATCACGATCTCAGCAGCTACGAACTGACCAATATTCATCTGTTGATTAAAAACAAGGATACCACCTAAGATTAAAAAACCTGCAGCAATTAATATTTTAAAGAATATGAATAAATAATATTGTCTTAGCAAAATTTTAAAATGACCTTCTCTAGCATCAAGATACTTTTCTACCAAAACATCTGTTTTCCTGACTGGTAGTGAAGTGTCACAAGACAATCTAAAGGTAGTATTTGTACGAGCAACTTCTTCTAACCAAAAAGCCACTTTATACTTATATTTCGATTCTACAATACTAGATTTGAGTCCTCTCTGAAATATATAACTACCAATGATTATACCTAAGAATATAATCAAAATACTGAATATAATGAAAAAAGGATGGTAAAATGACAACAAAATCAATCCAAACAAAATACTCAATGCGGATGCAGTCATTTCTAACAGTACTTTGGCTACACCTTTCTGAATCGAAATAGTATCAAAAAATCTATTCATCAATTCTGGCGCATATTGATTTTGTAATGCATCCATTCGAATACGTGGTATCCTGTAGGCAAACTCAAAAGCTGACCTTGTGAAAATGTCTTTTTGTAGATCTTCGGTGATTCTTAATTGGAAAATTTGTAATAAGCCATTTAAAACATAACCAATTAAAACTATCCCTACAAGCAAAATCCAAGATGCAGAGACTTCACCACCTTGTATTAGGTTAATAATGGCTTGAATACCTAAAGGAAGACTTAATGCGATCAATCCATTGAATATGGCAAATATGTACAAATTCCTGATGGCATCCTTATTGGGTTGAAGAAGCCTAAAAAATCGTTGTACTGGTGTGTAAGTAATCATATTTATTTCAAATTTATAGCGGTTATAGCAAGTTGATAATAGAAATTAATTAGATAATCTGGATCATCTGTTTTGTCTGTGAGAGACGGTAAATGCTCTGCAAAATACTTCTGATGATGGATACCTTCTATGACGGTTGTCACCAACATATGTGGATATTTGTAGGCAGGGTTTACTTTTAAAATAATATCGCTGATGATAGCTACTATTTTTTTGTAATTGTAGTACACACCATATTTATTGAGATCATCTACGTTTTTTATAAGGTAGGACTTACAAGATTCGCTACAGATGATATTAAATAAGTTTTGCAAATTGATATCAGCATATTGATGATCATGTGGTACGGTCAATACCTTAATCGCATTTTTCAATCGAACATTATAGTCAACAATATTGGTATTATGTAGTACCAATTGGTATTCTACCCAGCACCAATACCAAGAAGTTACATATAAAAGCAGCTTATGCTTATTCTCAAAATAACGGTAAATCGTTGCTTCTGTTGTTCCTATTTGTTGGCTTAGTTTCCGAAAATTAAACTCTTCAAAGCCTATGTCATATATTAGATTTATACTTTGACTAATAATTGCCGAACCTAGTTGACTACTCTCAGGATCTTTGAGAAATATGTCACTCTTTATATTTGCAGAAAACTTAAACAATTCGAACTCCATAATAGTTATTGAAACAATAATAATAGTATTACTATCATTAAACTAAACAAAGCTATCAATGTTCAAGTTAAAATATTAATATTTTCTTAAAATTTTAATCAAGAGCTTCGTTTTCCATTATTTTTTCGTTTTCACAAACAAATAACAAAAAAAAATAGCCTTGGTCAAAAACCTAAGGCTATTTTTATATATAAAAGTTTTGTTAGATTAATCTAATGATTGGTTGTCCGTCGATGCTCTTTTGACAAGATCTTGGTATTCTTTTGCAGTTAATCCATCTAAACAATAATCTATTGGATTGATGGCAACGCCATTCAGCCAAACTTCATAGTGCAAGTGTGCACCTGTGGAAGACCCAGTACTTCCTACTAGACCTATTTTCTGACCTTTTTTAACAATTGCTCCTTCTTTTACAGAAATCGTATGCATGTGTGCATAAAGTGTCTTGTAGCCATAACCATGATCTATCAATACATGTTTTCCATAACCACTTCCTTCTTTATTAATCGACGCTACCCTACCGTTTCCAGTTGCTTGAATATCAGTACCCGTAGGTGCTGTAAAATCTATTCCTTTATGGAATCTTCTAAGCTTGTGTATTGGATGTATTCTCGTACCAAATCCTGATAAAAATTTAACATCTTTTCTGAGTGCTGTCTCCTTTACAGGTTTGATAGATGGAATACTGGCTAGTTTCTTTTCCTTTACGACTGCAACTTTATAAAGACTATCAAGTGAGTTTTTTTGTATTTCAATCTTGAGTTTTAACTCATCTACCCTTTCTAGATTTTCTTTGAGCATCTTACCAGTTTCCATTTGATTACCCAAAAAAGCATATTTATCATGACCACCTATACCACCATTCCAAATTCCATCGTCTATAGGCTTCGCACCCAATATCATTCTATTTATTTGCCCATCTTTTTCATGAAGACTTTCTATCTTTTCTGATAAAACTTCATACTCTTCAGTAAGATGAGATAAATAAAACTCTAATTGTTCTTTTTCTTTTTGAACTAATTTCTCTTTGGGTGTGGGAAAGTATTGATAAGCAAAAACAAACATCAAAACTGCTGTGAGAAGTACGGCTGACGTAAAATAAAAACTTCTTCTGAGCTTATCCTTCCTTGAAAGTCTGTGTTTTTCGTATTGTAACGTATGCTCGTTATAAACGTATTTTACATTCTTCATTCTACTATTAAGATTTATATGACATATTCCTGTTGGTCAAGGAATCGTCAGAAAATACGACACTGTTGGATTAAAAACGGTGTAAAAATAGACTATTACTTTGATTAACCAAAATAAAAACAATAAATATTTATGAAATTCATATATCAATATTAAGTATAAATAATGATTTGATAATATTAGTGTTATATAAATATGAATAAATAAACAGTCAAATTAACTGACTATCTATGTTTAACGCATATCAATATTATTAAATATATCATATAAAGCTTCACATGACTAAAGTATAATATTTGCGTATAAATTTCTTAAGTAAAACTTTACTACTGTGTAATTCGTATTACAAAATATAATATTCCTTACATCAAAAACAATTCTCAACACAACCTGATGCATTACACTAAAAAACATGCTATTGCATAAAAGGTAATTGTATTTTACAGCCATCATTTATCAAACTTTTGTTTTAATAGTTTTACCTTTGCGGTACATGTTTGAATAAATAAAGTAAAATGAAAACAGTTCTTTCTTGTATCCAGCCCACTGGCGATATGCACCTTGGCAACTATTTTGGCGCTGTCAAAAATTGGGTTGACCTTCAAGCAGATTATAAATGCTATTACGGTGTTGTAGATTATCATGCTATGACAATGCCTTATGATGTTCAGAAACTTCGTACAAATACATGGGAACTAATCACAAATTTAGTTGCTGTAGGTATCAAGCCAGAAAACTTATTTATTCAATCTTTAGTACCAGAACATACTGAATTAAATTGGATTTTTAATTGCTTTTGTTCTTATGGACAACTGACCCGTATGACCCAATTTAAGGATAAAAGCCAGCAAGTAAAGGATGGTGGTAAAGAAGAGTTTATCTCAGTTGGTCTCTTAGATTATCCAGTACTTCAAACGGCGGACATCCTTATATATAAAGCAGATTATGTGCCAGTAGGTAAAGATCAAGAACAACACCTAGAACTATCTAGAGATATTGCTCAAAGATTTAATACGCAAGTAGGAAAAGAGTATTTTGTCCTTCCAGATGCCCTTTATACTGAAACACCAAAAATAAAATCAACAGCTGATCCATCAAAAAAGATGAGCAAGTCAGCAGGAGAAAAACATTATATCAATGCATTTGCAGATGAAGCCACTATAAGAAGACAGATTAAGTCAGCCGTCACAGATTCAGGTGATACCCCTGAAGGAACAATGGCAGAAGGTGTTCAGAACCTTTTTGAACTCATTAAAGCAGCAGGTTATAGATCGCAACACGAAGAATTGATGACACAATATAATAGTGGCAACTTAAAATATGTGGATTTAAAACAAGTTACCGCAGATGCTTTAGTTGAACTGATTTCTGGTTTTACTGAACGTAAAAAAGAGATCTTAGCAGACAAAAAAAGATTAAAAGATCAAGTAAAACAATCATCTTCTGAAATCAGGAAAGTAGCTCAACAAACCCTTAAAGACGTCAAGGAATTGGTAGGATTGATGAATGTATGACAGTTGAATTGCTTAATATTCTCATTTAGAAAAGACTTTTATCAATAGATTCACGAATTACATTGGTTGATTAGATTTTGTTTGGATGTTCATATATTTCAAACAATCATTCTAATATATTTAAAAAATCTTTGGCAAAAAGCCTTAAGGGAATACATCTATTTTTTAAGATTCTTAAAAATATCTGGTAAAAGCTGTCAATTACTACAACAAAAAACCTTAAGTTTGTCTATTAATCAATCTTAACACAATGCCAATGAAAAAGTGGTTTCTACTTTTATCTATATTTTATTGCCTTCATTATAATGGTATTTCCCAAAATATTATTCTTGAAAAAGATGTCATATCTAGTGGTGCTACAAATAGTAAAAATGATAATATTATCCTAAATGCTACGATTGGACAGCCAGTTATTGGACTTGCCCAAGAAATAATTATGAAAGCTAACCAAGGATTCTGGTATGTTGTCTCAGATTTTGATGCAGGAAGTTCAAACACGGAAGACTTGCCAATTGGTATTTTAGACCTTACAATTGTCCCAAACCCAGCATCGTATCAAGGAACTTTAACATTTAATGCAAATGAAAGAATGGCTGTAAAAGTTGATATTATCAATAGTTTAGGTCAAAAAACAGCATTCAACTATAGTGGAGAAGTATTCGAAGGTAAAAACATTATACCCATTGACCTTAGTAATATGCTCCCTGGCCACTACTTCCTAAGCTTAACAGCCAAGGAAAAAATATTCACAAAAAAAATAGTCGTTATAAAATAATCATTTGAAACATCTTCTTAAAAAATATAAATACAATAAAATGAAAGTCTTTTACAACCTTACATTTCTGCTAATTTTTGTGGTTTCGACCTTAACAGTTTCAGCACAAGTCCCTAGAACCATAAGTTACCAAGGTGTACTTACTGATCCTCAAGGCAATTTAATTGCTGATGGCAACAGGACAATTACACTAAGATTGTATGAGTCACTAGCAAGTACCACACCATTATATACTGAAATTCATAATGCTGTGGTGGTCAAAGGTATTTTTAATGCCATCATTGGTTCACAATCTCCACTTCCTACAGACCTATCTTTTGATCGAGCTTATTTCCTTGGAGTAACCATAGATGCAGGTAGTGAATTGTTACCTAGAACTCCTTTAACAGCTGTTCCGTATGCATTAATGGCACATAGAGCAACGATAGCTGATGGACTTTCTATTAATGCAACTGGAATAGTAACTAGTGTAAATAATCAAGAAGGTGATCTTCTTATCGAAGCAGGTAGTGGCGCAAATATAACATCAAATAATGGCACAATCACCATCTCAGCTACTGGAACTGGTGGCACAGGCATACAAGGTGTTCAAAATCAAGATGGAACCATCACCATCGCAAACCCAACAGGACCTAATGCAACCATTAGCTTAGCAGATAATGCCGTAAAAAGTAATCATATTCAAAACGGAACTATCTTATTAGAAGACATAGCTAGTGGTGTGATTCCTCACCCATCAAACTTCATCATCAATGGTGCACCTGCTGGCGGTGACCTTACAGGCACCTTCCCCAATCCTCTCATTGGATCAGGAAAAGTTACAAGTGGTCATATACTTGATGGGACAATTCAGGCTACAGACATAGCAAATGGTGTCATACCAAACACTTCAAACTTCATTCAGAATGGATCAAATGCAGGTGGAGACCTTACCGCCACTTATCCCAATCCGACGATAGGAACTGGTAAAGTCACCACTACCCATATTCTAGATGGAACTATTCAAGCTGCCGATATTGCAAATGGAGTCATCCCAAGTACAGCAAACTTTATCCAAAATGGATCAAATGCTGGTGGTGATCTTACGGGTACTTATCCAAACCCTTTTATCGGTTTTGACAGAGTCACCACATTGCACATCCAGGATGGAACCATAAGCCGTGAAGATCATAGTACGATAGGCGTCCCTTTAAACTCAGTATTAAAACTAGTGGGAACGCAATTTGGTGCTACTTGGGAATATGTACCTGCTAAAGTTATAAATGCTGGAGCTGGAATTAACATAGTGGGTAATTCTTTCAATGATGATATTACCATTTCTGCTACCAATAGTGGTGGCACAGTCATAAGCACAGGAACTAATGATCCTAATTTTTTGACGAAATGGACAGCTCCAAATACAATCACAAAATCCACCATATTTGAATTAGATGGCAATGTGGGTATCGGAGTGGCTCCGGCCACAGCAAAATTAGATGTCAATGGTAATGCTAAATTCAAAAGCACAGTTGCAAATACACCCGCACTTTTAGCAACCCATACTGGTTCAGGATTGACACAAGGCACTGCCATCCAAGGCGTTTCTGAAAATATTGGTGTCCATGGAAGAGTAACAACTGCTCAACTTTCAACACCTACAGGCATAGGTGTGCGTGGAGATACAGATGCAGGTTCGGGTGTAAGTGGATTTGCAGGACTTGGAGATGGTGTTACGGGCACATCACAGAGAGGTAGTGGTCTAGTAGGAATCACGTCATCATTTGATCAATCACAAGCAGCAGTAAGAGCATTAAACAATTCACAAGATGGCTATGGTGTTCATAGTACTGCGGACGGAATTAACTCAGTAAGTGTCTTCGGCTTTAATAAAAGAGGGAAGGCTATTTATGGCAGCGTCACAACAGGCGAAGCGATATATGGTGACAATGAAGACTCCAATACCACAGGTTATGCAGGATATTTCAGAGGTCGAGTACAAATGACAAAAGATTTGACGGTAACTGGCAATATTGCAAAAGGATCCAGCACTTTCAAAATTGATCACCCTTTAGACCCTGCCAACAAATACTTAAATCATTCGGTCGTAGAGTCACCTGATATGATGAATATGTATAATGGTACCATTGTTTTGGATGTTTCAGGGGAAGCTGTGGTTAAGTTGCCGTCTTATTTTGATGCTTTAAATACAGATTTTAGATATTCCTTGACACCCATTGGCGCTTTTGCACCAGTCTATATTAAGGAAGAAGTCAAAAACAATTCATTCAAAATTGCTGGTGGTACACCTGGTCTTAAAATCTCATGGCAAGTAACAGGTATCAGAAAGGATAAATTTGCTGAAAAGTATAGAATCATTGCAGAACAAGAAAAGTCAGCTGAAGAAAAAGGAAAATATATGCATCCAGAAGTATTTGGCAAAAGTGTAGAGCAAGGAGTACATTATAAAAGTAGTCCTAGTCATGATTAAATTGGCATAATTTTAAATTGTAAAACAGACCTTTTAGTTATCAAAAGCAAGATATTTCTATCTTTGCAGGATGACAGAAGTAGATATAATAATTGTAGGTGGTGGCGCCGCGGGTTTTTTCTCGGCGATCACTGCTGCTGAACACAATCCTAGTTTGCGAATTATTATTTTGGAGCAATCTAAAGAAGTACTCAACAAGGTGCGTATCTCAGGTGGTGGACGTTGCAATGCCACACATGCTTGTTTTGACCCAAAGGAATTGACAACATATTACCCGCGTGGAGCGAGGGAATTGCTAGGACCTTTTCACACTTTTGGTCCTACACAAACAATAGAATGGTTTAAAAATCATGGCGTCAATCTAAAAACTGAAGTTGATGGAAGGATGTTTCCCGATTCAGATAGTTCTGAGACGATTATAAGATGTTTTCAAAGCTTGACGCAAAAACTGGGTATTAAAGTTATTCAAAACGTAAAGGTAAAAGGATTTAATTATTCGGAAGAAGATGAATATAAATTCGAAATCAACACAGAATCAATCCATTACAAATCAAAACGATTAATGTTAGCCACAGGTAGCAGTCCTTTTATATGGAATATGCTAAAGGAACACGGGTATAAAATCGTAGAACCTGTACCATCACTTTTTACTTTCAATCTCCTGAATAATCCTATTTGCAAATTGATGGGATTATCAGTACCAAAGGCGAACGTTCAAATAAAAGATACCAAAATAAAGACAAATGGTCCGCTGCTGATTACACATTGGGGATTTAGCGGTCCAGCTATTCTCAAAGCTTCTGCATGGGGAGCAAATGTACTTGAAGAAAAAAAATATGCTTTTGATGCTATTATAGATTGGGTACCTGATGTACACATAGAACAGATAACAGAATTGCGCGATTCAATGGCCAAGAAAAAAGTTGTTTCTAATCCTGTCTTTGGACTACCTTCTAGATTATGGACATATATGACTGATGACATCATTTCAGATAAAGAAAAAAACTGGGCATCGCTTTCAAAAACCGAGTTAAATGCTATCGTACAAAATCTAAAATCTGCTTCATTTACAGTTTCTGGAAAGTCAACTTTTAAAGAAGAATTTGTGACAGCAGGTGGTGTGGCATTAAGCCAAATTAATTTTAAATGTTTCGAAAGTAAGATCCAACCAGGACTTTTTATGGCTGGCGAGATATTAAATATTGATGCTGTAACTGGTGGGTTTAATTTTCAAGCGGCTTGGACAGGTGGATATTTGGCAGGTCTAGAAATGAGTAGGATGTAGAAATATATATACGTTTTGTCCATTATTTTCGTTTTCAGTAGTCGATATCTTTTTTTGACCAAAGATTTACCATAATTTAGCGTTTACAAATCAGTTATTCCAGTATTATGTCATATAGAGTTGTCATTTTCATCAGCCTATTTTTTGCAGCAAATTATGTTTTTGCTCAAGATATCATTTTCGAACGTGCAGATTCTTTAAAAGGAAATCATAGTAATGAGCGAAAATGGTGGGATGTCACCCACTATGATTTACATGCAAGATTTGATCCTGAAAACAAGACCATTTCTGGTAAAAACATTACATCTTATAAAGTGCTGTCTTCATACCAAACTATGCAGATAGATCTTCAAATACCAATGATTTTGGATAGTGTCATTCAGAATAATCAGAAATGTAAATGGACACAAGAAGACGATGCCTATTTCGTCCAACTTACTAATAAACAAATAGTTGGCGAAATGAATGAAGTTACATTTTACTTTCACGGAAGTCCCAAAGTAGCCAAAATGCCACCATGGCAAGGAGGTATGATATGGCAAAAAGATAACAACAAAAACCCATGGATGTCTATCGCTTGTCAAGGAATGGCGGCAAGTGTTTGGTTTCCAAATAAAGACCATATGTATGATGAGCCGGATAGTGTTGCGATGTCAATTACTGCACCTGAAAATCTAGTGACTGTAGCTGGTGGTAGACTTAGATCCATAAAGACTAATCCTGATGCTACCAAAACTTATCATTGGGCAGTGGTAAACCCAATAAATAATTACAACATCATACCATATATAGGCAAGTATGTCAATATTCAAGATACTTTTCATGGAGAAGGTGGTGTCTTGGACATCAATTATTGGGTACTTGATTACAATAAAGAAAAAGCCACAGAACATTTCAAACAGACCAAATCGATGTTGAGATGTTTTGAATCTTGGTTTGGGAAATATCCATTTTATGAGGATGGTTACAAACTTGTTGAATCTCCGCATTTAGGCATGGAACATCAATCTGCCATCGCCTACGGCAACCGATTTAATCAAGGATATATGGGAAGGGATTTGTCAGGCACAGGTTGGGGACTGAAGTGGGATTTCATCATCGTCCACGAGTCTGGTCACGAATGGTTCGGAAATAATATTTCTGCAAGAGATGTTGCCGACAATTGGATTCATGAGGGATTTACAGCTTATTCAGAAAATCTTTACACAGAATATTTGTTTGGGAAAACAGCTGGAGCAGAATATGTGGTAGGTACTAGAAAAGCAGTCATCAATGACAAACCTATCATAGGTCCATATGGTGTAAACAAAAATGGATCGGGAGACATGTATTATAAAGCTGCAAATATGCTGCACACCATCCGACAAATAGTCAATGATGACGTGAAATGGAAGGCTTTCCTGAGAGATATCAACAAAACATTTTGGCATAAAACGACCGATACACATGAAGTGGAAAACTACATGTCCAATTACCTAGGAATCAATCTCCAGAAGGTTTTTGACCAATATCTACGAACAACTGAGATTCCTGTTTTGGAATACGTGCAAGATAAAAAGAACCTAAAATATAGATGGAGCAACAGTATTGATGGGTTTGATATGCCTGTAGATGTGATCTCTCAAGGTCAAAAAATTAAAATAAAACCGTCAGAAAAATGGCAAACACTCAAACTAAAAACAGCTGATAAAATTGAAATAGATAAGAATTATTATGTAATTCAGGATCTTCAAAGTATGTAAATAAGAAGAAAGGCATAGTTTTTGATATTAAATAAATATGTAATATTTAAAATACATATTTAGAAGATTTATCACTTAATTTTAACAATTATGTTTATCAATAAAAATACCACTTTTGGATTATTTTTGTGCTTATTTGGCTTGCTTATCACATCATGTAGTCCTTCTACAACAACCAAAAGAAGTTCAAAATATTCGAGTGCTGAAAAACGTGAAAAATCAGCCAAACAAAAGACATACGAAGACAAAAAATATGTCTATCACACTAAATCATCTTCTACAGTCAAAAAGAGCGAAAGCAATCTTATGACTAGAGATGAAATAGTTTTGAGTGCTATGAAATATACGGGTAGAGATTACAAACCAGGAGGCAAAACGCCAGAAACAGGATTTGATTGCAGTGGATTTACATCTTTCGTTTTCAACTTGAATGGCATTCCGATTTCTGGTTCATCTGATCAGCAAGCGAAACTGGGCAAACAAAAGTCAAAAAATAATTTATTACCAGGTGATTTGGTATTTTTTGGTAACGAAGATAGAATTTCACATGTTGCAATCGTAGCTAGTAATAAACCAGATGAATTAGAAATAGTCCACAGCACCACATCAGCTGGTGTTAAAATAGATAACATATCAAACTCTGAATACTGGAATTCTAGATTTCTATTTGGTGTAGATGTGATATCAAAATAATTTCACTTACATGAAACTATTATTTAAAAAATGAAGTTTTTTAATTGGTTAATAAGTATCTTTACACCTCAACGTAGCAAAAACAAAATGTTAAATCTAATTTTATTCGGTCCTCCAGGATCGGGCAAAGGTACCCAAGCTGAGTACTTAATCAAAGAATATGAAATCCTTCACATCTCTACAGGTGATTTATTCCGATATGAAATGGGTAATAATACCGAGCTAGGTCTGAAAGCCAAAGAATATATGGCAAAAGGGGAATTGGTACCTGATGAAGTCACCATTGGTATGCTCAAAAATAAAGTCAATGCTAATCCCGAAGCTAAGGGTATCATCTTTGATGGTTTTCCACGTACTATCCCACAGGCAGAAGCGCTTGATGCATTCTTAGCAGAAAAAGATACTGAAGTTTCAGCTTTGATTGCCATGGATGTTCCAGAAGAAGAGCTTGTTAAACGTCTACTCGGCAGAGGTGAGTCTTCAGGCAGGGCTGATGATATGGATGAAAACATCATAAGAAATAGAATTGCGGTGTATAATTCTGAAACAGCACCTGTTTTCGAATATTATAAATCCAAGAATAAATCCAAACTTATACCTGGTACAGGAAGTAAGCATGAGATATTCAATCGATTGACAACTGTAATTAACGATTTATAAATTTCATTTAAGCGTTATTTAGCTTTACATTTGTCATTTTCACATAAAAATAAACATTTTGGCTGAACAGAATTTTGTAGATTACGTAAAAATTTGTTGCAGGTCTGGAGCCGGTGGCGCTGGATCTTCTCACTTTTTCCGTGATAAGATGAATAGTATGGGCGGACCAGATGGTGGAGATGGTGGTCGTGGAGGACATATTATATTAAGAGGGAACTCTAATGTATGGACACTCCTTGCACTAAAATACAAAAAACACGTCATAGCAACTCCAGGAATGCCTGGTACTGGCAATCAAAGTACTGGTGCTAGCGGTAAAGACGTCATCCTTGATGTACCACTGGGTACGGTAGCAAAAGATTTTGAAACAGGTCGAATAGAATTTGAAATCACTTCACACGACGAAACAAGAATCCTTGCTAAAGGAGGTCGAGGTGGTCTAGGTAACGCACATTTTAAATCTGCCACTAATCAAACTCCTGAATACTCCCAAACTGGAGAAGCTGGTGAAGAAGTTTGGAAAGTACTTGAATTGAAAGTCCTTGCAGATGTAGGTTTGGTAGGATTCCCAAATGCTGGGAAATCAAGTCTTTTGGCTACTATCACAGCGGCAAAACCAGAAGTAGCCAGTTATCCATTCACTACGCTTATACCTAACCTTGGCATTGTAAAATATAGAGACCACAAGTCATTCATCATGGCAGATATCCCAGGTATCATCGAAAATGCCCATGAAGGTAAAGGTTTGGGACTCAGATTTTTAAGACACATAGAGCGGAATTCAGTCTTGCTTTTTATGGTTCCAATAGATGCGGAAGATATCAGCAAGGAATACGACATTTTGCTTAATGAGTTAAAAATGTACAATCCCGAACTTGTAGATAAACCACGTATGCTGGCTATTACAAAAATAGATTTAGTAGACGATGAACTCAGAAAACTAATCGAAAAGGAAATGAAAGTAGATATACCATATTATTTTATATCTTCTGTCGCCGAAAAAGGTCTTACTGAGCTAAAAGATGCGCTTTGGATCATGATGAATAAAGAAAAAGATTAATATCTTACTTCTTGTTTATCAGCATATTCATATAGGTGTACAACAACCTCACACCATAACCTGTAGCAGTACGCATTTTTGCGAACTCACTATCAGAAAAAGCAACTCCAGCAATATCAATATGTGTCCATTTTGGATGTTCCGAAGTAAAAGCTTCCAGAAACTTTGCTGCTGTAATAGCTCCTGCCACTGGTTTGCCACTGAAATTCTTTATATCTGCAATGTCAGAATGCATATCTGGTGCATAATCATCCCACAATGGTAGACGCCATACACGTTCATGCACAGACTCTCCGGCAGCCGTGAGATCAGTAGCCATTTCATCATTATGCGTAAAAATTCCCGATGTGCTATATCCCAATGCAGCAATACAATTACCCGTAAGTGTGGCAAGATCGACTAAATACGTAGGATTATAATTTTTTAGAATATATGCTAGGCCGTCAGCAAGAACTACCCTACCCTCTGCATCTGTATCTATAATCTCTATAGATTTCCCACTATAAGAATTTATTACATCTCCAGGCCGATAACTATTAGCATCCACACTATTCTCAGCGGCTGGTATAACTCCTACTAAATGTATATCAAGCTTCAATTTTGCAGCTAATTCTATCGCACCAATAACTGCTGCAGCGCCACCCATATCGCTTTTCATATAACCCATGTTGGTCGAAGGCTTGATAGAAAGTCCTCCAGTATCAAATGTAATTCCTTTTCCTACAAGTCCCAATTTCGGTGTCTTCGAATTACTACCTTTGGGTTTATACTCCATTATAATAAGGACTGGAGGGTTGGCACTACCTTGACCAACTGCAGTTAATGCATCCAAACCATTCTTCTTTAATTCTTTGGCATCCATGACTTTAACATCATATCCAAACTCTTTTCCTGACGCAACTACATGTTTTCCAAGATATTGTGGCGTTTTTACGTTAGGTGGCAAATCCACTAAATGCATCGATCTAAGCTGCGTCTCTGCAATTTTTAATCCTAGTTCCGCTATTTTTACCCTCGATTTTGAAATCACAATATTTATTTCTGGCTCTACATATTTATCACCATTCGTCTTATAAATACCATGATTAATCAAACCCAATCTAGCTCCCAATACAACATTAACTATTTGATCATCAGTTAAATTGTCTGTTATGATGTCTAGCACCATATCTTTTTTGGCACGTTGCTGGTACACAAAACTTCTATAAAAAGTGTATGATTTTGCTTGATCTTTCTCTTCCCCTAAACCTAAAATATGAACTCTTTGATTTTTTTCTGGATGAAGAAAACTGGTCAAATCCTTACCATTAGTTTTAACGTCTATATCATATTTTAATCCACCGTATTCTTTAATAAGTTGGTGGTCTACTTTATCTTTTACAAATGCTATTAATATTGTATTGGCCTTTTTTGATGGCGTAGATTTAAATTGTAGTGGCATTATTATATTTTTAATATTTATTGTAGTACAGCCATTTTAAGGCAAGCGGAAATTGCTCTCCCCAATGTATTTCTTTGTGTTGTCCAGTAGGATTATGCGAAAATATGATGTCAAAATCATCGAACCTTCTCTTTTCTTGGAGGATATTTTCCAATCTCAGGACTTGACCATAATGATTAGCACTTTCCATACCACCTGCATATAAGTATATATCTGTAGGACCAGCTGGTTTAAAGTCTTTTGCCATTTCATAAATCTCTTCAGAAATCCAGAGACTTGGCGAAAAAATCATCATATTGCCAAATATTTCAGGATATTTAAACCCAGCATAAAGACTTATCAGGCCACCGAGACTGCTCCCACCGATACCAGTAGAACACCTGTCTCGTAAAACTCTGTACCTATTATCTATCATTGGTTTAAGGTCGTCAAGCATAAACTTCAGATACAAATGGCCTTCAGCATCCGTATATCTAGGTGTTGAATATGGTAAATATTCTTGTATACGCAAAGTACCACCATGATCTATTGCCACTATAATAACATCGCCAAGTCCGCGACTAGCCATCATATCTAACGTTTTATCTACTCCCCAATTTCCATAAGGTGCATACTCGTCAAATAGATTTTGACCATCATGAAGGTATAAAACTGGATATTTTTTATCTGTCTGATAATAGTCATGAGGCAACAACACTGAAATACGGCGTTTGCGGCCAAGTTGCGGAATTTCGTATTCCTCATCAAGAATCTCTATTCTTGGATAATAAGATTTCATTAACTCTCCTGTCATAGGTGACAAAAGTATATCTTTTTTTAAAAAAAATGTACGCTCAGGAGATTTTTGTCATAATTTTGAGCGATTTGAGACTAATTTAGAATAAATCAATCAAAAATGGTGATTAAATTTATAAGATAAACTCAAAACCAACTTTTTTTATGGAAAAGATTATCAAAATATATTATAAGTTTATATCTTTGCGCTCCATTTAGAAAAAGTTCTTTTGATATGAGTATTTTGGAGCATTTTTCGGTACCTTACATTGGCATAAAAGATGGTTTACATCAATACCAGTTTAAGGCTGACAGCAGCTTTTTTGCATTGTTTGAAAACTCCCCTATTATTGAAGGAGATTTTGATATCCATGTTAACCTTGATAAAAGATCAGGATTGAGCGAGCTGGATTTTGATATTAATGGCCATGTTAGTGCTTTGTGCGACAGATGCCTAGCAGATATCAGATTGCCTGTGAATGCTAAAAACCATATACTTGTAAAAGTAAGTAATAAAATATCAGAAGATGACGAAGTAATCTTTATAAAGGAAGATCATTCACATCTTGATTTATCTCAAATCATATACGAATTCATAGTTTTGGCCTTGCCGCTAATGAATATTTATGATTGTGAAAACGAAGAACCTCGTAAATGTGACATGAATGTGCTTAAAAAGTTAAGTGAAGATGTCAAAATAGATACAGAACCAACGATAAACAAAATCTGGGAAAATCTCAAGGATATAAACCTAGATGAGTAATTTTAAATAAAGATTGATAATCATATAAATTTTTGAAAAATGGCACATCCTAAGAGTAGGGTCTCTAAATCAAGGAAAAACAAAAGAAGAACGCACCATAAAGCGGTCATTCCTCAATTGGCAATTTGTAAAACAACAGGCGAACCACACCTTATGCACAGAGCATACTGGCATGAAGGTAGCATGTTTTACAAAGGAAAAGTAGTAATCCAAGCTAAAGAAGTAGAAGAAGTAGAATAATTTATTCTTTTCAAAAAAGTATATAGAGCTCCCTTGTTTAACAACTTGCGGAGCTTTCTTTGTTATATTATTGCAAAAATAAAATTTCCAATAGCCGCACAAAAATTCAATAACTTAATTCAAAAGCATTTACAAATATGAAAACCATCATTAATAGCCCTAAAGCACCAGCACCAGTAGGACCTTATAATCATTCTGTACTAGCCAATGGCACCTTATATATGTCAGGTCAAATTGCTATCAATCATGCTGAGGGCAAACTTATAACAGATACTATCGAAGCTGAAACGCACCAAGTCATGAAAAATATTGGATATATCCTTGATGAAGCAGGTATGACTTATGAAAATATAGTAAAATGCAGTGTTTTTGTATCTGATATGGAAATGTATGGTCGTATTAATGATGTGTATGCATCATATTTTAATGACGATACTGCACCTGCGAGAGAATTGGTAGAAGTTGCAAACTTACCAAAGTACGTGAACGTTGAGATAAGCTGTATTGCAATAAAATAGATTTAAAATATCATAATGCCAGTCAACTTAGACGCAAATTTCTGGGATCAAAAGTATTTAAATGATGATACTCCATGGAATATAAGAAAAGCATCGCCACCATTGACTGACTATATTGATCAATTAAAAGATAAAACGATAAATATTTTAATTCCTGGAGCTGGGCATGCACATGAAGTTAACTATCTATTAGAAAAAGGCTTTAAAAACATTACAATATGTGACATTTCGAAAATTGCTATTTCAAAACTAAAAAATGTTGTGCCCAAAGATAGCTTAAAGCTTATAACTGGAGATTTTTTTGACTTAAATGGGCAATATGATCTCATTTTAGAGCAAACATTCTTTTGTGCCTTGGATCCGTCATTGCGCAAAAATTATATAAATAAGACATATGAACTATTAAATGATGGCGGTAAAATTGCTGGAGTACTGTTTGACAGGATTTTTGAGCAAAATGGACCGCCTTTTGGTGGCACCAAAGAAGAATATGAAAAATTATTCTTTGGAAAATTTAATATTCAAAAAATGGAAAAATGCTATAATTCTATTGGTCCGAGACATGGATATGAGTTGTTTTTTATATGTGTTCGATGAAGTTTTAGAAAATATTTAACACATTTTTTTTTGGATATATAAGTTTACTAGTCTATCTTGCGCTGTCTTTAAGACAATCAGAGAATTTTAATATTTAATTTACACCGTAAACCGCCTTCATTTTGAACCTTACACCATTAAAAATGAGTAAGCTAAAAAATCGTTATGTCGATATAGCAGTTTCTCTTGTCATCGCAACAATTATCATACTAAATTATAAATCTGAAGGGTTTAATTTTACTAACCTGACAGAAAAATCAGATAAAACCATTAGCCAAAAACCTTCCGAATACCTATATGGATTTAACGTGGATTCATTTCACATTGAAAAAAACCATGTTATTAAGAAGAATGAATTTTTTGGTAACATATTGAGCTCAAACGGATTAACTTCTAATCTTATATTGTTGCTTGAACACGAAGCAAAAGATATATTTAACGTAAGGAACATAAGACCAGGGCAAAAATACCACGTCATCAAGAAAAACGAATGTGATGATACCCCGGTAGCAATAATTTACGAGCCAGATAGAATGAAGTATGTATTATATGACTTTAGAGATTCGGTTCAGGTAAAATTGGTAGAAAAGGAAGTTCAGACGTGTGAAGAATTCGCTTACGGTAAAATAGAAACATCATTATGGAAAGCCTTGGAAGATAAGGGTATCAATCCAGGTGTTATCGATCTTATGGAAGATGCCTTATCAAGTTCTGTCGATTTTTACCACACAAGAAAAGGGGATGAATTCAAATTAATATTTGAAAATCAATATGTAGATGGAGAATTAGTAGGAATGGGCAAATTAATTGCTGCTTGCTACACGAATGATAATGGAGAAAATTATTCCATGCTATACAAGACAAAAGGCGAAGAAGGATATTTTGATTCAGAAGGTAGACCAGCCAAAAAAGCATTCCTAAAAGCTCCAGTTAAATTTTCCAGAATATCATCAAATTATAATCTAAGAAGATTCCATCCCATCAAAGGTAAAACCATACCACACCTTGGTACAGATTATGCGGCACCACACGGTACAGAAATTAGATCCGTATCTGATGGTGTAGTTACAGCTTCTGCTTACACTAGTGGGAATGGCAAATTTGTGAAAATCAAACATGACAATGTATACGAAACACAATACTTGCACATGTCAAGGTTTGCTAAAGGAATAAGACCCGGTGTCAGAGTAAAACAAGGCCAAACAATTGGTTATGTGGGTTCTACAGGTCTATCTACAGGACCACATGTTTGTTTCAGATTCTGGAAAAACGGCAGACAAGTAAATCATCTCAAAGAGAAATTGCCTACAGCAAAACCAATGAATGTGACAGAATTGCCACAATTCTTCAAGTTCAGGGACGAGATGGTTTTCAAACTAAATCAAATAAAAACGAAAGATGAAAGCATGGTAGCCAACACTAATAGTGATGGAACTATGATAAATCCATAATCTTTTGTTACACCTTCACACCAAAAATTTAATTCTGAGCATCTTAGTAGTGTAAATATTGTTATATATTACCTATGGTTGCTAATTTGGAACATATCATCAATCAATGTAAAAGTCAAGATCCTGACGCACAAAAAGTGCTTTATGATCTTTACAAAGATACATTGTATGCTGTATGTCTCCGTTACATCAAGTCTTCTCACGACGCCGAAGATGTATTTATTGATGCCTTTTACAAGATATTTACCAAAATCGACCACTTCAAGGGCGAAGGCAGTTTTGAAGGTTGGATGCGTAGGATTATGGTCAATGAATCGTTGATGTTTCTTCGAAAAAAGACCAATCTGCACCTTACCGTAGAACTCCCAGATAAAGAAATAGCTGACAGTCAAGAAGATGAAGATGACATGTCCTTTGATGACATAATGAAAGTTCTCGATGAATTGCCCATAGGATATCGGACGATTTTTAATTTATATGTTTTCGAAGATATGAAGCACCGAGAAATAGCCGAAATGCTAGGAATCAGTATCAATACATCAAAATCGCAACTCATTCTTGCTAAAAAAAGATTGTACGAAATTCTTAAAAAAAAAGAAAATCTGACATTTAAAATAAAATAATAAAATGATCATCATGAACATAAATAATCAAACCGAACTTTACAAAAAAGCACTTGACCATAAATCAAGCCCCACGCCAAATGTATGGAATAGGATCCAAGAAAAATTAGGTCAGGATAAAAAAGTGGTTAAAATGCCATTAAGCAAATATATGTGGATTGCAGCAGCGTTTGTTGCCATTTTGGGTGTGCTGACTATTTTTAATTCAGATAATATTAGTGCTAATGGCGCAGAATCAATGGTATCGAAGCAAGTATATTCAGAACAAATAGAAGTACTCGAAATCAATAACGAACCAGGTATATACGAGATACAAAAGCTAGCAGGATTAAAAGTGGCCTACAAAAAGCTAAGTGAAAAGAGTGGAATGTGATGGATATTTAAAAGAATATTAGTAAGATAAAGTCCTTAAATGTTAATACTAACTCATTTATTTGACTATGTCAATAAATGACATTACATTTGTAGCAGATTCTTATTAACACCCTTAATTATTGGCAGATCTTACCCGATCTGCCATTTTTATTATGACAACAGACGACTTCGCAGATAAAAAAAAGAAATATTGGTCAAAGGAAGAAGCCATTATCAACATGCAAAAGTACTGTGCTCTTCAAGAAAGATGTCATCAAGAAGTCAGGTATAAACTTATAGAATACAGTATTTATGGAGATACGCTCGAAGAGATTTTGGCAGATCTGATATCTAATAATTTTCTTGACGAAGAGCGATTTGCAAGGACATTTGCCCGCGGAAAATTCAGAATGAAACAATGGGGAAGGATTAAGATCAAACAGGAATTAAAATTCAGACAAGTATCACCCTACTCTATCCAAGAGGCAATGAAAGAAATCAATGATAAAGAATATTTTCAAACGCTCGAGCAGCTTATCATAAAAAAAGAAAGAACGACAACCTTCAAAAACCAATATGACCGTATGAAAAAGCTGACTGACTTTGCGATGAGCAAGGGATATGAATATGAGTATATTGCAGAGATTGTTAAAAAATAGATTATTAAATTTTTATTCTTAAGTACAATAAGTTGACATAAGAAACGGTCTAAAAACCGATCCGATGTCTTTGAGCCATAGGATGGTAGAAAAATTGAGCACGGGTAAAACTTCATTCACCCGTGCTGCAAGGAGACTCAAATCACAATTTTCCAAATAAAAACTTATATGCTGCAAAATCTAATTACCTACTGCTGACAAACCTTTTGAGTGCAAGGCTTTGGTGGTTTTCATGAGTCTAATGAATTCTGCTCTATAACCATCTTTGTCTTTCCCACGAGCATTATCTGCAAGTTCTATCATATCTTCATAATCTTTGTCTTGTACAGACCCCGAATTCCTGAGTAACAAACCTGCGAAGGCCACTGCGGTAGAAAATTGCACATCGCTATTGGATTTGGATATTTTTTGGGTATCGGTAGAAATTACTTGTTCCCACTTTTTACTTACGTCACTATCAGGAGCTTTATATCTAAATTTTATGGTACCCAATTCATTTGCAAAAGGTTGATTTTCATTTGATTTTGATATTTTTTGATACTTGAGTTCATCAACATTTGACTTTTTATCTGCTTCCTTTCCCTTTGTAATGATTTCATAGATGGCAGTCATTTGATGCCCCATGCCCAATTCGCCAGCATCTTTGGTATCATCATTAAAATCTTCTTTGGCAAGCATCCTATTTTCATAACCAACCAATCTGTAATATTGCACTGCGTCAGGATTAAATTCTATCTGAAATTTAACATCTTTTGCTAAGGTGTACATCGTTCCACCGAACTCACTGACTAAGACTTTCCCAGCTTCTTGAATATCATCAATGTATGCATGATTACCATTGCCTTTGTCAGCTAAAATCTGCATTTTACTGTCTTTGTAATTGCCCATTCCGAATCCTAAAACTGATAAAAATACACCTGTTTTACGTTTCTCTTCAATCAAAGTCTCCAAACTTTTATTGTCTGAAATGCCTACATTAAAATCTCCATCCGTCGCTAGCACTACCCTATTATTTCCGTTTTTAATGAAGTTTTGGACTGCTATTTCGTATGCCGTGACGATGCCTTCTGCTCCTGCTGTAGATCCGCCTGCAGAAAGTCTTTCTAGTCCTTCGATAATTTTTTGTTTCTCTGATGCAGGTGTAGAAGGTAAAGCCACTCCAGCACTTCCAGCATAGGTTACAATGGCTACTCGATCTTCAGGTCTCAACTGATCTAACAGTAATTTGAAGGAAGAAATGACCAAAGGAAGTTTATTTGGTTCGTCCATACTACCTGATACATCGATTAGAAAAACAATGTTGGAATTAGGCAAATCTTTGAAGTCTATCTTTTTGCTTTGAAGGCCTAGATGAAGAAGTTGCATATCTTCATTCCAAGGACAATCTGTATATGTGGTACTAACTGCAATGATATCGTCTCCCTTTGGTGCAGGATATGAGTACTCAAAATAATTGATCATTTCTTCTATTCTAACTGCATCAACTGGTGGTTTTTCGCCATTATTGATAAATCGTCTAACATTGGCATAAGCTGCTTTGTCCACATCGAGCGAAAAAGTAGAAAGTGCTTCATCAAGTGGACTGACAAACCGATTTTCTACGATCGCATCATATGATTCAGTATTTATTTCAGGTTCTGGTGCCGGTTCAATGATTTTTACTTCTTGATCCTTATTAGTTTTATTATTCTCTTTACCTTTTTTTCCTTGAATTTCAGATTGTGGGATGAGATTGCCAGTTACCCTAACACCATCAAGAAAATAAACAGTTTCATTCGATCTTGAGCCTCTGATAGAAATATCACCGCCATCTCTACTCGATATACCTGCAGATCTAGCCGCAATTTCATTAACATTTTTGGTAGGTAGGTTTCTAATTTTTTCAGCAGTGACAGTCGAGCCTTGAGTTGTATTGTCAAATTCAATTAGTGGAATTCTAAAGGCTTTGACCTCTATTCCAGAGAGAATTATTTGATCAGAAGATAAAGAAAAATTGACCACATTATTCCGACCAGCTTTCACTACTACACCTTGAATTTTCTGAGTCGCAAAACCTACATAACTGGCTTCGAAATCGTATGTACCTGGTTGGACATCAGCAATCATAAAATTTCCATCAAGATCGGTCTCTGTACCAGTAATTAACTTGCCATCACGGTATAATAATACGGTTGCAAAAATTAAGGGCGCATCCTTCTCAGCTGCATCCGTCACCTTCCCAGAAATAGTCGTTGGTGAGTTATTTTCTACGTTGATATCAGATATCCAAAGCAAGGAGACCAATAAAATGAGTTTGTTTACTACTGTGATCATAATATAAAAATTTAAATGGTAAATAAATATGATCCAAATGTATAGGCTTAGCATTTAACCACTTGTCGCCATGGACAACATTGTGTTATTCATATCTAGCATAATTGAAATTAAGTCACATTCGCGACTTGTTTTGGAGTATACAAGCGTTCTAAACTAATAGACTTTCCATAAAAATCTTTCAAATACCAATTTACTTCATACCTTTGCCTACATAATCTAAGACGATTTGAATATTAATATTGGTGGGAATCTTTTGGAATTATTGCCAGAGAAAGCAGTTTTGATTCCATCAGAAAAAATAATGATTATTGCTGATTTGCATCTTGGCAAAATAGAGCATTTCAGAGCTGCAGGAATCAATCTTCCTTTGGCCGCAGCTACCCAAACTGAAAATCGCTTAGTTGATTTAATCGAAAAACATCATCCTTCACGTGTCATTTTTTTGGGAGATTTATTTCACTCCGTGCAGAATCAGTCTTATAATACATTTCAGAATACCATGTCATTGTTCAAAAACATTACTTTTAATCTTGTCATAGGTAATCATGACATTATGGATATGGAAGATTACACTAACCTAGGCATAACAGTATATGAAGAGCTGTTTATCAATGAATTATGGCTGACTCACGAGCCCCAAGATGAAATAAAAAACGGTTATTATAATCTAGCAGGACACATCCATCCTGGCGTCACACTCAAAGGAAAAGGCAGACAAAAAATGACACTACCTTGTTTTTATTTTGGTATAAATAATGGTCTGCTGCCCGCATTCGGATATTTTACAGGCAAAGCCATCATTAAAATTGAAAAAAAATCTGATATCTTTGCCATTGCCGAAGATAAGGTCTTTCGCATAAACACTGAATGAAGATAGTTCACACCGCAGACTGGCACATTGGTAAGATCCTTCACAATCAAGACTTACACGAAGATATCCATCTGTTTTTTGATTGGTTATTAGAATATATAAAGGAAGAAAATATAGATATTCTAATAGTATCAGGTGATATATTTGATCTAGCAAACCCTGCTAATCGAGATATAAAATCTTACTACCAAATGCTTTATAAACTATCACTGACAAAGACAAAAATCATCATTACGGGCGGAAATCATGACTCGGTCAGCCATTTAGATGCACCTTCTCATCTGCTCGATGTCCTAAATATTGTAGTGATAGGTGGTGGCAGAGAAGACCGTAATGATATGATTATCCCTTGCTTTGATAGTACTGGACAGTTGGAATGTGTGATTTTGGCAGTACCATTTTTGAGAGATAAAGACCTCAGACCGACTATCAAAGCTTCTGAAATGAACTCAAAGTCGGATGCCATAAGTGAAGCAATTAAGAAATATTATGATGAACTGGTGGAATTGACAAATCATAAATATGGTTCAGAAATCCCAATAATTGCTATGGGTCATCTATTCATGCATGGTGCCATCACATCTGACAGTGAAAGAGAGATACATGTAGGAAATCTCGAAGGTTTACAAAGCGACATCATCCATCCTGACATTGATTATATGGCATTAGGACATATCCATAAACCGCAAACGATAGGCGCAAAAGCAAATATTCGATATTGTGGGTCTCCTGTTTTTTTAGATTTTTCGGAACGAGATTATGAAAAAAGAATTATCGTTTTAGAATTAGAAAACCAAAAGATAAAAAACATTAAACCTGTTGCTATTCCAAAATATCGTGAACTTAGAAAAATTGCAGGAACATTATCCGAAGTAGAATCATCACTCTCATCTTACCGAAATGAATATCCGTTAACAGCATTTCTAGAAATTGAAGTTATCGAAGAAAAAAAAGATATTTTAAAAATCCAAGCACTAGACAATTTGATTAGTGGTATAGTAGGTGAAGAATTTAAAATTTTAAAACACAGAATTTCATTTATAGAAAATCGAATTTTCACAAGTATACTCCAAGACGAAACGAAGACCATTCAGGAATTATCACCACTGGAAGTATTTAAATTAAAGCTGTCAGAATATACTGAAAATGAGACCATTAATGATGACCTAATAGATATATACATGCAATTGCTGGAAGAAATAAATGACTAACAGATAAAAAATTATGAAGATTTTAAAATTAAGATTCAAAAACATTCATTCTCTAAGAGGAGAACATGAGATTGATTTTACAAAATCGCCTTTTACAGAATCAGGCCTTTTTGCAATTACGGGACCTACTGGCGCTGGTAAGTCTACTATCTTAGATGTGATCACACTTTCATTATTTAGTAGAATTCCAAGGTTTGATGGAAAAATAACCAATACAGAAATTGAAAAAATAGGTTCTGTAATGACACATTTTACGGATGATGCCTATGCCGAAATTGATTATCAATGTAAAGACAGGTTTTATAGATCTACATGGAGTATATCAAAGACAAGCAAAGGTAAACTCAAAGATTACAATATGACGTTGTCCGTTTTTGATGAAGAATCGATGGTAACTGGCAGCTATATAGGTGATAAAAAATCAATGGTACCTACTGAAAATGAAGAGATCATTGGTCTTAATTATGAACAATTCATAAGATCAATATTGCTTTCACAAGGAGAATTTGCTAAGTTTCTAAAATCAGACGAAAAAGAAAGAGCAAAGTTGCTAGAAGATATTACTGGCAGTCAAATTTATAGAATTATTGGCAAAAAAGTATTTGAGAAAACCAAAGCTAAAAGAGAAGAAATAGCTCTGATAATGAGAGATATAAATGGAATAATTTCTCTTTCAGAAGAACAAATAAATGAAAAACAGGAACACTTAATAAAAAATGTCGACATCATTGAATCACACAAAAACGCAATCTTAGCGTCAACATCTGTTTTAAATGTTTTGCTAAAAAAAGATGAGCTACAATTAAAGCTTGAAAAACTAAATGTTGAGAAAAAAACAATCGAAGAAGCTAAAATCAACTTTGGTCCGAAGGATGAGAAGTTGGCAAAGCATCAAAATCTTAGTTTATATAGAAATGATATTGTATTAATTATAAATGAAAGTCAAAGATTAGAAAACCTATCAAAAGACAAATTAGTTTTATCTCAACAGATTGATAACCAACAATTAGCGTTAACAAAAATTTTAAGTGATGTCTGCGCTTTTGTCCACACAGAAGTAGATCAAGAAAACCTATCTACAGTCATCAGAAAATTTGAACAAAATGTTTTACAGCTTGATACAGAGTTAAAACAACTTACTGAGGATGGTAGAAAACTGAGAACTAGGATAAACAGTTTATGCACAAATCATCAAAATATATATACAGCTACCATTCTAAACACAAAAAATATAGACGAACAGGTAGCATATGTGCAGCTTCACTTACAAAAACTAGGTGAAAGCTTGAATTCGAACCTTGATGATGTAAACCTACACGGTCAAATTGAAAGTTGTAGAGTTGACTTAGAAACAATAAAACTAAAATATAATGATGCATTAAGAAGCGAAGAAGCAACATCTGAAATAGGAAAACTACAAAATGAAATATTACAATCTACGAACGATAACAAAGATTTAGAAAAAACTATACTTGAACTCTTAAAATTATTGGAAAATTTAGAAAGCGAAGTTTTAGTTCTAGAAAAAAAGAAAGAAGAACAAGTAAAAATCAGTAGTCTAGAAGATCATAGAAATGAACTACAAGAAGGCGAGCCTTGTCCTTTATGTGGGTCAACAGATCACCCTTATGCTCATGAGAAACAGCTAATACAGTTAGGTAAAATAACATTGGAATTGGGTCAAATAATCCAAATAAGAGATGCAAAAAAGATAGAACAATCCAAAGTAATCACACAAAAAGCTGCTATTGACGAAAGAATAATTCTACTCACAAAACAAATAGAAGAGAAGAAATTATTTGTAAAAAATGTCAAAACCAAATGGCAAATCATTGAAAATGAAACATTTACAAGCCAGCATATAAAAAACAACATTGATACTATACAAAATCAATTAGACACCCTGATCAAAGAACAAAGAGATAGAAATGATCAAAAATTTCTTTTAGAATGCATTGATATACTCAAAGAAATATCTGAAATTACAAAAAGATATAAGGAAATAAAAATCCAAAAAGATGACTTATATCAAGGACAAGATATCAGCATGGACGTATCGAGATTAGAAAAAGAATACAAAACTTCAGATGATTTATTAACTTCTTATAAGTTAAAAATATCAAATCTAATTGAATCAGAAGAAACATTGATAAAGTCAATTCAAAATATGAATCAACTTTTACTACCTGCTTTAGGAGACCTTGGATATGATAGTATTCTGGATGCAAAAAAAGATATCTTGGACGAAATGATTGTTCAGGGTATTCAAAAAGAAAAAGAAGAATTCACAAAATCCGAAACACAAAATGACACCAATATTAAAAATGTAATTTTGGAACTAGAAAGCTTAAAAATACCAAAAAACGAATCAACTGACTTGGCTCTTCTGAGAGAAAACATCAACCAATTAACAAAAGAAAAGGATCAATTACTAACATCTAATGGTGCCATCCAAGGTGAATTAGAACAAGATCAAAAAAATAAAACAGCCATTGTTCAAAAACAAACTTTACTTCAAAAAACTGAAGTTGAAAGCAAAAAATGGATAATTCTTGACGATTTGATAGGTGATAGCACAGGAAATAAATACTCAAAATTTGCTCAAAACCTTAGTTTAAAACACTTAATAAACCTTGCAAACAAACGATTGACCAAACTAACAGATAGATATTTATTAGCATCATCTGATATAGAAACAGATCTAACCATCATCGATCTTTATCAAGGAAGCGTGCAGCGAAGCGTTAAGACATTGTCAGGAGGAGAGTCCTTTATAGTCAGTCTTGCCATGGCATTGAGTCTATCTGATATGGCATCAAAAAATGTAAAGTTGGAGAGTCTATTTATAGATGAAGGATTTGGCAGTTTGGATGCTGAGACACTAGAAACTGCGTTAGAAACGTTAGAAAGATTACAATCAGAAAGTAATAGGATGATAGGTATAATATCTCATGTGGATAGTCTCAAAGAAAGAATCACCACACAAATCAGGGTCAAAAAAAGCAATCAAGGTTATTCATTGATAGAAGTAAAATAAGTAATTCTACCCAAGGATAAAAGATTTGAGTTCTGAACAAGAATCGAATTATTTTTTACTAAAAGGGTAAATATTTCGATAATTACATATTAAATAAATAAATAATATGTATCTTTGCGTTTGAATATCAATAATCTAAGTTATGTTACGTATTATTTACATTTTTCTTTTAGTAATTATATTTTCATCCAATACTAATGCCGCGGATGTAAAATATCACACTGCCAAAGTAAAGGTAGGCGAAAACATCAATAACTTCTTGGCTAGACACCAATTGTCTAGTAGCAATTGTAATATTGATTTGTTTTGTGATATCAATAAGATCAAAAATAAAAATATCATTATTGCTCTAAAAGAATACAAACTCCCAGTGAAATTATATAAATTTAATGGTAAAAGTATTCGATCTACTGTAGGTATCAAAGATAAAGATCTGGCAAAAAGAATAGAAGCATATAATGCGAAAGTCAAAAATTTGGGCATCAAACCTAAGAGTCACCTTACAAAAAATCTTTTATGGGTACCTATAGAAGAAATAGAATGTTACTCTAATACGGAAGAAAAACAAATAGCCGATTCTAAAGAAGATGAAGCTCCAAAAACAGAAACATTAAAAAAAATAACTGAGACTAATAATGTTACTGTACTTTCTCCCACAACAGTAATGAAAAGAAAGGGAATCAAAGAAATCAAAGTGCCTTTAATGGGTCCAGAATATGAAATAGTAAACATAGAAGACTTCAGCCTAGAAGGACAAGTTTACTACATCATAAGTGGTCACGGTGGTCCTGATCCAGGAGCAGTTTGTAAAGATTGTCCCAAAATGATGTGCGAAGATGAATACGCTTATGATGTTTCGCTGAGGCTTGCACGCAATTTAATGCAACATGGTGCTACCGTTCATATGATCGTACAAGATGAAAATGATGGAATCAGGGATGAAGAACACCTTAAATGTGACAATGATGAAAAACTTTTAGGTAAAAGTGTTATTCCCCTTAACCAAAAAAAGAGATTAAGAGAAAGAGCAGAAAATGTCAATGCTTTATATAGAAAATATAAGAAAAAAGGTGTTAAAATTCAAAAAGCAATAGAGATTCACGTGGATTCGAGAAATAAAAACACTAGACAAGATGTGTTCTTTTATTACAATTCCAATAATAAAGCTAGCGAAAAATTAGCAAACACTGTACAAGAAGTATTCGAATCGAAATATGCTCAACATCAAAAAGATCGCGGATATCAAGGATATGTAGAAGGTCGTGGTTTATATATGGTAAGAAACCTTGCACCTACTACCCTATTCGTAGAACTTGCTAATATCACCAATGAAGAAGATCATAAGAGACTAGTTAAAAATTATAATAGACAGGCACTTGCTAATTGGCTTTTTGAAGGTCTTAGAAAGTAAAATAAGGTTAAATAGAATAACAATATATAACGGGAATATTAGATAAAAATCTGGTATTCCCGTTTTTTTTTGGGGAAAAACTACAGTCTACCATCTAAGTTAATAGCTTCGATGATCTGTTATTTATTTGATGATGTTGTGATTTGGATATCTTGCGACTCGTCCTTTGAAGTTTCAAACTACACCGATCAATTATCTACTCCTATTCAGAACATATTTGATTTTTCAAATTAAATACCTTAACTTTGTATTATAAAATAGCATTTTACATGGAGACAATTATCATTGAAAGCACAGACAGTACCACTACGGAGAAGATCAAAGATTTTCTAAAAGGACTGAATGTCACTTTCAAGACTAAAAAGAAAAAAGAGAAACCATATGATCCTGAATTTGTCAAGATGGTATTAAAAGCAAGTCAAGAAAAAGGTGGTAAAATAGTAGACCCAAAAAATCTATGGGAAAGTATCAAATCATAGTTAAACCTAAGGCAGAATTAGATTTCTTAAAAATAGAAAGGTCGGGTGATAAATCTACCATTAAAAAATTAGAAGCAATTATTTTTGAATTAGAATCTCATCCATTCATTGGTTCTGGTCAGCCCGAACAATTAAAACACAACTTATCTGGATATTGGAGTAGAAGGATTAATAAAAAGACAGACTTATCTATCAAGTGATAGAAGAACCTGATAAACTAGTGGTTATTATTTCTGCACTTGGGCATTATTAAATTAACCCTTTTATCATTTCCAGACATTTTTCTAATTGAAATATTGCTACAAATTCATTGGCACGATGTGCTTGTGCAATATCACCAGGACCACAAATGATGGTTGAGAATCCACCTTGTGAAAACTGACCAGCTTCTGCAGCATAAGCAACTGTTTGAACACTGTTGTTTCCTGTAATTTCATTAATAATTTTCACAATAGTTGAATCTTCTTCGGTGCTCAATGGTGGAACAGGTGGATGATGTTCTTTTGTGACAATTTTTGCACCTTCAAATTTTTGTTGAAGCTCTTTTTCTAAACTGATACAATAAGTCTCAAAATCTTTCAAAACATGATCTATACTATCTTGTGGAATTACTCGCACATCCCATTGAAAGGAACATCGATCTGCGATGACATTTGGTGCAATTCCTCCATTTACCATGCCTACATGTATAGAAGTATGATTGGGATAAAATCGATTGTCCAATTTACCATCTTTAACCAAATTGTCCATATATGATTCTAGCCAAATGATAAGTTTTGCCGCCACATGAATGGCACTCACCTCTTCTTTTATGCGACTGCTATGACCAGCGGAACCAAAAACTGTTGTTTCCAGGACGCATATTCCCTTATGACCTATAACAGTTTGCATCATGGATGGCTCACCAATAATCGCAAACCTCGGCTGTTCATTATAATGACTCTTTATGGCTTCTACTAATGCAGGACCAGCTAAACACCCAATCTCTTCATCATAAGAAAAAGCGAAATAAATAGGTCGTTTTAAGTCTGCTGACACAAGAAGTGGCACTGATGCTAAACAACATGCCAAAAATCCTTTCATATCACAAGATCCTCGACCATAGAGCAAACCATCTTTTTCTACCAATTCAAATGGATTTGTATCCCAATTTTGACCTTCCACAGGCACTACATCAGTGTGTCCTGATAATATGACTCCGCCATCAACTGCTGGTCCAATACGACAATGCAATGAAGTCTTTGAAAGATCTTCTGATGGTACCAAGTAATACTCTACCTTATATTCATTTAAATATGTAATGATGTAATCAATGATGGCTAAATTTGACTGACCACCAAGTACATCAAATGCGACTAAGTCTTTTAGAATTTTTACACAAGGTTGAATTGTAGGCATATTTTTGTATTATTAAGTTTACATAATGTAAATATGGAAGATCAACGTTTAATTGACAGCAAAGTAATACAAATTGTACAAATATAAATGCAAAAAGGCCCACTGAATAATTTCAGTGGGCCTTTTTTAATATCTAATATCTAGAAATTATTAGTCTATCATGATCATTTTGCCATGAAGAACTTTATCTCCAAATTTGATTTCGTAAATGTAAACACCTGACTGGATCAAGTCCGATCTTTGCAAGCTGATTGTATTAATTCCAGCTGTAAATTGGTCTACTTGTGAAATTACTTTTCTACCAGTATAATCTTTTACTTTAAAAGTAACCATTCCATCTGCTGGTATTTCGAATGTAACAGAAGTATTACTATTCCATGGATTCGGATGGTTTCCGATCAAAGCAAAGTTACCTTCTGATGAAGTTCTCCAATCTATGTTGAAAGCTTTTGTTTCCATATCGCTATTTACATAAACTTCTGGTTTCACTTTGTTATCGATTTGTAAGAAATCACTCAACTTTCCAGATCTCAATACTTCAACTTCTAAAGTAAATAAGACATCTCCATCTGTCACTAATTTACCATTTGCAATAGATAAGCTCATTGCCATATTTGATCCATTAGATACAAAATCTTCACCATTGATTTGTAAAGCACCTTCTTTGATATCACGGATAATCATATCATTTGAAGCAAGACTCATTTGCATACCGTATATAGTATGAATATTATTTACCATAACTGGTATGTCTATGATATCGCCTTTTGATACTTGTCTATCGGCAATTTGATATAACTGATTTGATCTAGAGCTAATGTCACCACTATTGATATTTCTACCTTTAGCATTGTCATTAACATCTCCTACTTTGATTCCTATGAAATCAATATTCATACTACCAGAAAGGTTGTCAATATTATATTCTTCACCAAATGTTGTCATCCATGGGTCCGTAGGGTCAGGGAAAACAAAGCCAGCATCAACAAATCTCCATGAAGTGTTATTAACGAATGAAGGATTAACACCAAGAATCAATTTTCTAATATCAATCAAGTCAGCAGCTGTGATCTTACCACTATTATTTGCATCTGCTGCAATCAGTTTGTAAGGTGACTTCAACTTCTCAATACCTAAGATATGTCTCTGAATCATCACTAAGTCCAATGTACTAATACCATTGGCATCATCACCATCCTTACTTGGAATCACTCTATAATCACCACCTGTATTCATAGGTATGAATGCATAGTTACCATCAAAATTGGTATTAACCGGACCTGCTTCTCCACCTTTCAATTCTAAAGTTACGTCTTGGATAACATCATTATTTTCTTTAATGGTCTTACCAGAGATAACACCTACAAGAGGTGAAGGACAAAGATTATCATTATCTTGAACGATTACATAAGTCGAACAGAATGAAGTATTTCCATTTTGATCAGTAACCCACATTTGTATATCTTGCTCTCCAAGGCCATCGCAGTCAAACACCACCAATGTATCCATCAAATCAGCTGAGAATGAAAGACTTAAATCATAACCACAAGTATGGCTACTCTTATTGTTAAAAAATTCTGGAGTCAACATCAACATAGGAGTATCACCTGATCCATTACCATCTGTATCCATTAAGACCAATGGAGCTGACAGACCAAAATGACATGTCGCTGTTGGAGCTTTTAATGTTACAACTTCAAAGTCAAATGCATCAGCCGATAAATTACCACATCTATCTTCTACTGTAAATGAAATAGTGTACTCTCCCACTTCAAATGAATCTACAACTGTACGTGTATTTCCAGTAGCTACAACATTTGCACCTTGCGTTATGGTATAATTCCAAACAAGATCTACTGCTGGCGTACAATCTAATGCACTTGCAGAAAGTGTAACTAATCCTGTAGAACAAGCTAAAGTTTCGAAAATAACTGTTGTATCAGAAACCGTTAATACCGGCGCAACATTGTCTACAACTTTTATTTCTTGTTCATATGTCCAGGTAACGTTTGTACCATCACTATTTTTTTGACACCAATCGATGACCGTCCAAGTTCTAATGATTTTATAGCAAGCGCCATTTGTTGTGAATGGGAATACTACGTCGTCATGTCTCATACCCACTAGGTCACAAGCATCTTCTGTAAAAATAGGGAAAGATGAACTATCTGGCAAAGTCTCAGGTTCAAGACCATCAAAATCACACTGTCCAAGGGCAACGTAATCTTTTGGCCAATCAATACTTGAGCCTAAGAAAGGATCATTATTTTCGAAAGTAATAGTTTGTGCACAAGTACCATAAGTGATACCCGCACCAGAAACTGTGAATGTACGCTCCACTTTACCAATACCACACTGACTTCTATTATCCTTTATAGTCTGAAGTATTACATTATTTGCAGGACAATTGTCTGTAATTATTGCAGCACCAAATGCAGCATCAGCACCAGCAGGGCTTGGGTCAAAAGTAAACAAACA
The DNA here is from genome assembly GCA_035299145.1 of Saprospiraceae bacterium. GTDB lineage: Bacteria > Bacteroidota > Bacteroidia > Chitinophagales > Saprospiraceae > OLB9. The sequence goes on along the minus strand of DATGWZ010000001.1, from coordinate 240,350 downwards.
ATCTTCTATGGTTAAGTTTGCAGGACATTCTATTGTAGGTATTACTTTATCTTGAACTTGTACACTTACCATACAAACATTGGTATTACCACCAGCATCTGTGACTAACAACTGAACCATTCTAGTCGTATTTGCATCTGCACAACAGAATCCTACTTTATCATGCCATAACGTATCTTGGCCAAAGTTACAAGGATCTTCCATTCTTTGCAATTTCAATGTCACTGCACCACATTCGTCAAAACTGCCATCATCCACTGCTGATGCAGTTACCTCTGTATATCCATTGTCTTTAATACTTACTGTCGTATGTTGATCACATATAGCAACAGGATCTGTATCATCCTTTACAGTAATGAAATAAGACATTTTGGTTGTATTACCACATTCATCTATTGCAGTATAAGTGATTTCATTCACACCTACTGCTAATGTCATAAATCCACCATTACCTCCAAAATAACCTACAGCTTGTCCATTTAATCTTGCATTTACAAATATATTGTACACATCTGTACAATTATCAGTAATACTTAGGTTTGGCAATTGAACAGCCGCATCACAACTTCTAGTTTGTGTAGTTACTGTAATATCTGCTACATCAGGAATCACTGGAGCTACATTGTCAATAATATTAATAAATTGAGGTGGCAAATTGTAAGAAATTGCAGTACTACACCACCATTCCGTAATAGTCCATGTACGCAAAATTCTTTTTTTACAAGGAGTATCTAATATTAATTGATCTGTATAATCAATGGTAGCATTACAGAATGTCATATTAAAAAATTCCAATGGATATATAGGCACATTTCTATATGTAGGAACGCCTGTTTCGAAAGGAGAAGGATAATTCAAACCTTTATCATCAACATCGTAACCACTATTGCATACTAAAGTATCACTAGCTGGACCAACCACATTGATCAAGTCAGGTCTCCTAATGTAAACTGTAGAAGTACAAACACCACTCTCGTTTCCGAAATCATCTACCGCTTTCCATGTTCTAGTGACTGTGCCAGCATATATAAGATCACACTGAAGTACAGCATGTACCTCATTTACTAAAACTGCAGTTGCATGACAATTATCTGTTACGGTCGGTAAACCAAGGTTTGTAATATCAGCCAAACAACTTACAGTAATATCTGTACAAGTAATTGTAGGAGCAATTTTATCTTCTATCGTTACTGTATTCCAACAATTAAAACCACTCACTGTATGTCTTATGGTATAATCTAGCGTCTTACCTAGTAAAGATCTATCTGCAGTATCTCCGAGTAACTCTCCGTTACTTCCAATTATATTTATTTCATAATAATCAAGACAACCAAGCAAAACAGCTGGTGGATCTCCTGCCCCAGCCCATCCTGAAAGGACAATAGTAGGATCTAGTACGCCTTCACAATTTTCGTCTAGTGATAATTGTACTGGCTTACAAGCAAGTGAAGGATTCACATAATCATTTACGGTTACAGTAAATGTACATTGTGATACATTACCTGAAGTATCTACAGCTTCATATGTTACTTCTGTTACTCCTATAGGAAATGCATCTCCTGAACCAAGTGGCGTCACTAATGAGACAACCACATCAGGACAATTATCAGTAGCTACAGCATCAGCAAAAATTGGGAAACCTTCACACTCTAATGGATCTAGGTTGATTACTATATTTGCTGGACAAGTGATTTCTGGAGCTTGGTCGTCAGTGACAACTACTTCAAATGTACAAGTCGCCGTATTACCCGCCAAATCAGATGCTTGATAAGTCAAAGTATTTATGCCAACAGGAAACTCAGATCCACTCTCTAATAAACCAAGTGATTCGATAGTGATTAAAGTTGGACAATTATCAGTAGCTGTGACTTGAAAAAATACGATGGTTGAGCAACTATCTACTCCAGCTGATACAGAAATATCACTTGGACAAGATATCAATGGCAATGTCACATCTTCCACTACTACTTCAATAGTATCTTGTGCTAAACAACCATTTGCATCAGTTACATTCACGATTAATTCATAATCACCTTCTGCACCATTATTAAATACTGGTGAAGCTACATCAGTTGCATCAAGAGATGCAGCTCCTACGCCACTCCATGCATATGTATAAGGAGACAAGCCACCCGCTGCACCTGCATTCAAGACAAGATCTGTTGCAGGACAAACTATAGCTGGGTCTGGTGTAATCGTAACAGTTGGGTTAGCAAAAACTTCTACCTCAGTCGAACCTGATGCAATACAACCATTATCATCTGTGACTGTGTATACCAATTCAAACAAACCACTTACGTTACTATTAAAAGTTGGTTCTTGTATAGCATCATTATCAAGATAGGTTGCTCCAATGCTAGACCACTCATGAGATACATATACTCCAGAACCACCAGAAGGATTACCATTTAATAATAAATCTGTTGACTGACAAACTTCTGCTGGAACAGGAAGGATATTAACAGTAGGGTTAAGGTTTACTACCCATCTTGCAACAGCGGCATAAGTTTCGCCACTTCCATCACAACCTAATCCATCACACACTCTTCTAGCTTGAATAATTACTGTCTGTGTACCAACTTCTATTTCTGTACCAGCGACATAAGGCAAGTAATTAGCTCCATTATCAATTGAGTATCTAAATTCATCAATACAAGTTCCAGCACCACCACTTCCTGCATTAAATGTAGCAGAAACAAGTGAACCTTCGCAAACTTCTGTTCCAGATGTAGGCGTTGAAGCATTTAATGTAGGAGCCACAGGGTCTGCTGTTACTACAAATGAGTATAAAGCAGTGACATCTGGACAACCTTCTTGAGAAACAGTCACTCCTACTGATTTAGGTCCTGTAGTTGATGTCCAATTTCTAGTTTGAACGGCATTATTTCCACCTGGGGTAAAGCTTCCAAAACATGTGCCAGATCCATTTCCTGTATTATATGCACACCATGCATAACTTATTGTTCCTGTTCCACCTACTACATTGGCAGTATATTGAATTCCTGTAGCGCCTAAACAGACGTTTCCTGAAGGTATTACATCTATTGTAGCAGAAGTTATAGGCTCATTTACATCCCAAGAAACTTCAAATACATCACTTGGACAATTTCCAAGATCACAAATTCTTCTACTCTGAATAATATTTGTACCTAAAACAGCTTGAAAAACTGGAATAGTATCTTCCCAATTGCTCCAATTAGTGCCATCATCCGAAGAATATCTATATTCATCTACACAAACACCTGATCCTGCACTTCCAGGACTTGTAATATCGACTGTCAAAATATCATTTAAACAAACAACTGCTTGATCAGGATTGGCTTCTAGTTGTGGTGCAACTGGAAAATCATAAACTGTAATATCAAATGTACAAGTGTTAGGGCAACCTGCAATATCAGTGAAAACATATGTCAAAGCATGTGTTCCAAGACCTGCATTTGCTACTACAAAATCATTACCAGCTACGCCAGGTCCTGAGAATACTCCACCTACAGGAGTTGCTAAACCAGCCAAATTTAAGGTATCTATGTTATTACAAATTGTACTGTCAGCTGGACATGTGACGCCAGAAGGAGCACTTTGCACTGTAACTGAATAAACAACGGTATCTATTGGGCATTCACCTATGTCTAGAATGTTATTGCTATTTAAATCAATAAACCCCACGAACTTCATGGTTAAAGTCCCGTCTAGCGTATTGTTTACAAGAGAAGCTGTACCAGTAGTTCCGTTAAATGCAGAAGGTATAGCAACACAATTATTACAGAAAGGGACAGTCACATTATCTGTTTCGACGAATTGAAGAACTTTAAACGAAGGCGATGCAACGTCTATACTGAATGTATTAAATGTGATATTAGTTGGTGTGTTACAAACTGAAAAAGAAGTACTATCATTAATACCATCAAAATCAGTAACAACAATATTACCATTTATATTGGTAGTTAAGTTAATTTCAGGACATACAAAAAATGAAACATTTCCAGATACATCAACTACTATTGTAACTTGAGGAGAAAAAGTATTTCCTTGTACTACACCCACTGGTGTACTCGGTGTACCTCCTGTTAATGCATCTGCATCAAAAAAGAAATAACCTGCTGGTCCTATTAGATTTGATCCGTCAAAATTATTACCAGATATACTTACTCCTGTACCCCTAGTTCTTAACATGGTGGCAAATCTTGCCGTGGTGCCACTAAATGTATTGCCTGTAATGGTAACGTTTGTAGCATCAATGGTGACCAAGGTATTTCCTTGACCATTTACGTCACATGGTGCTAAAAGTGTTGTACCTCCAGCTACACCACTAATAATATTATCCAAAAATTGGATATTACTATCTGTTGCCCCTTGAAATACAACAAGTTGTCTTGGGACATTCGGAGCGGTAAACTGATTTGCAAATCCGCAATCACCAGGTGTAGAGCCTACAAAAGTCTGACCATTAAAGGTGTTGTTTTGAAGGATGAAATTAGTGTTTGCGCCACTTACTTCATCGAGTAGACCAGCTTCACCATTCGCAGTAATGGTATTATTAGTAATGGTTATGTTGTTATGATTTCCAGTGAGGTAAATCGCAGCTCTTTCAAGTCCAGGACTTGCTGAATCATAACCAATAATGGTAAAACCATTAATCGTCACACCATTAATTCCATTTGGTAAATGAAAAGTACCAGGCATACCATCACTTCCTTGGACGATTGCATCAGTACCTAACAAATTAACTGGAACATTGATATTTACGTTTTCATTGTAAGTACCACTACTTACATTAACATTGTCCCCAGAAACAGCCTGATCAATTGCATACTGAATTGTCAAACAAGGACTTCCTGGTAAAGAGCAATTTCCTACGTCAACACCCGTAGTTGCAACATATCGATCTTGCGAGATTCCGATCATTGGGACCGTCAGCAAAAACAATAACGCCGCCACAAACATGGTAAAACGTTTTGAACCAAACCGAATGGCTCGAAAAATGTCTAACTTTTTTTGTAAAAATGACATAATTAACATTTTTTTTACTTTGAGAAAAATAATGATTAATTACTGCCTTTGGGGAAAAGCAGAAGTGACTTATGACCACTTCATTGGGCAAAGATAAATAAATTACTACATATTAAAAAATATTTTAATATATTTTATTCTGTTAATCAGTGTATATTTTTCATATTTATAAAAAACAATGTATATGTAGTATATTTTAAATACAATACACATATAATTATTAATAATTTATAACTCACATGTTTGTATAACAATGGTTAGAATAAATGTTACAATCACTGTAATTTAAATTTTATTCCAACATTTAATTGAAAATACTTTAAATGAAAAAAAGATTGATAATAAAACCAATCAATTCATTACTCAGAACATTTGGTTAATCTTCTTTACATGTTAAAATTGAGAAACTTTAACGATATGGAATCTACATTTTGAATTCTTCAAATGTATGTAATAATGTTTGCCTATGATTTAAAAATCATAGGGAGGAATATCTAAGGATTAAAGATAAATTTGAGACTTTTTCCTACACTAAACTTTTACGATTTTGTGGTATTCAGAAGTTCTATTTGAAAATATGATTCTAATATGATATAAACCCGAATGGAGATCATTCAAATCCATATTATTTTTATAAACATCAATTTTTCTTTTCAAAACTACTTTGCCCATTGCATCTATCAATTCTAAGCTTTCATATTGTTGTAAGTCACCATCCAATACAATAATTAAATCTTCGTGGGTATTTATTGGGTTGGGAAAAATGGACACTTTCCTTAATATATTATGTGCTACCATTACAATATTGCTATTAGTGGTTTTACCATTGGTAGAAAGTGCTTGAATTCTGTAATAATTATTTCCTTGTATTGGAAATTTGTCAGTGTACGTAAATTCTGTTTTATCAGGTCTTTCTTGAAACACATTATCGATGTCGACAAAATGAATACCATCTATGCTTCGCTGAATATTATATGATTGTAAATCTGTAGGATTATATGAAGACCAACTCAAAAGTGATGTTTCATTAACCTTTTTACCGACCAAACTACCTACGTTCAGCGGAAGTACTCGTTCGTTATCTGTTTCTATTCTTATATTATCTATCAATACACCGTCTGCATTGTAACCGTCAGGATATCCACTCACAATACTTATTACAAAACGGAACACGACTGATGCTTGTCCAGATAGAAAACTAAGATCTAGTGACTTATGGTTATAATTAGAATTTAATGCCCAACCTGTTCTATCTGAAAAGATTTGTGTTGGAAAAGTACAAAACTCATTCGGTCCTACATTATAGAAAGTAGGTGCAGTGCCTAGAAGTGACCAAGTAGTACCATTATTTACAGAATATTGCAGCTGAACACCAAAGGGAGCATTGCAATATATTGTTTCCATACCAATATCGAAATGTATGGTATAATTCCAATATCCTGTGAAGTCAAATCTTGGTGAAATAAGGGCGCTTTTTGCAGTCCCAAGTGGTATATCCGTATTCAATTGAGATTTCCATGCGTAACCTTGTGTAGCTAGAACGTAACTAGATGTTCCAAACTCCCATGCATTTGTTATGCCTTCTATTACTTCTGAAGTAAATAAATTTGTATTTGATTCGAAATCGCCTCCATCTTCTAATAAAAATGGGGGCATCACATCAGGAAGTATTGTTATGACATCTGTTTTTAAGGTCGTATGTACATTATTGACTCTTAGTGAAACATCATAATTTCCAGCACCATTAAAGGTGGTACTAGGATTTTGAATAGTAGATGTTTGACCATTTCCAAAATCCCAAAACCATGATGTCGCATTGATCGATTTATCTATAAAACTAATGGTACTGCCATTCCAACCTACTGTTTTGGCACCTACAAATTCTGCACACCCTTGCGATGTAGGCCCCTTTGTGATGATCCTTTGGGCGGCACTTAGTCCAGAACCGCTACAATCATTGTACACAAACACATCATATTGTTTACATATGCCATATCCAGGTGGACTCAAAACTACAGACGTATTTATAGTTGTGATATCTGTAATAAAAGTCGTACCACCATATTCCCTAACTTTGATATTATAAACGCTAGCGGCTGATGGAGCCCAAGAAACTGTAAAATTACTATTGTTGATATTAGAAACTACGATGTTTTCTACTTTTGGGCAAGCTATAGCCGAACATGTAGGCAAGCAGGTAGGTCCTTGAGTTGCTATTTGAGTACTGATGGTAGATTTTGACGTAGATGACCAAGTAGTGGTAGTGGTTACCGTTGGAGACAATATAAATCCAGAAGTGCCATCATGCGTGCCATTAAAATTATGACCAATTTCATGCGCAACCATTATTTTTAATAAAGAAGCTGTATTCGTCCAATCTTCTAAAATTGCCCTTGCGTTTGATGTGCAATAAAGATTCTGAGATTGATAAGCCATTCCTATAGTCGGCCCTGCAAAATCTCTATCTGTCCACAAATGTGCTGCATTAAAAGGATGATAAAACCCATCCTGATCTACCCAAGTAGAAAATTCTGTCAGTAATGTATTGGGATTTGTCTGATTGCTTACTGGGTCACAAGTTGGACAAATAGAAACAACTACTTCACTTATTTCAAAATTAATACCATCGTTAAAGTTTGTAGTACCATTATATTCATAGTGCGCTTGGACATTATTCATGACGCCTACCAAATGATCTATGACAGCATCCAATCCACTATGATCAGGATCTGAAAACATTAAATAGTCAGCAAGAATGGCGAGTTTGGCTTTATAGCAAGCACCAGCCAGTCTAGATCCATCTGTATGTTCATTATCGTGGTGGATAATTTGCTCATTAGGTCTAAAACAAGTGTGTGAATTGTGTTTTTCTGTTACATCTTCAGCTTTATATATAATAAACTGATCCTTGCGACTACCATCTATATAATATTGCAAAGGTTCTATGAAGTATTCTTCTCCTTCAGAATTTATCACGCCATAGAAAAATCCTTTATTCATCGTTAATCTAATGCTGCCATCCCTACCATCTGCAAAAATACCTTTAAAAGTTTTGACTGTAGGTTTTAAACTTGATAGAGACCTACCATCGGGTTTTAATTCATAAATCTTTGATTGATCTGTAAGAATCTCTACAGGCTCTAGATGAAATGACCAAGTTAACTCAGGAGTTATCTGAAGTGTGATATTATCTGACCAACTTCGATTAGCCACGTGATTATTCAATTGATCACTATTTAATGTGAAGGTCGTAAAATCCTTAAATATGGGTGTAAGCTTATGCTCTTGGGATATTATCTCAGATTTTGCTTTGAATGTTTTTGATTGGGCAGTTGTTTCAAAGCTGCTAAAAACTGAAACACAGATGGAGATTAAAAGAGTAAAGTAGCGCATTTTAGCCAATTTTAAAGTTTAAGAAATAGAACCACAACGGAAGCTATTCTAGGCTACGATCATTCTTTTAGGCGAAAAGGTTATTATTGTAAAACTAAGCCACAAATATATAGTTATATTTTAAATTATTAGAAAATTCTAATTTTTTATTTTATTTTATTCTTTAATCAAAGTTTTTAGATAGGCGATAAGCATATCACGCCCCATATCATACGACCTATTGTTATTAATAACCAAATCTACCTTATTAATAAAAGGAGAGATGAAGGCTTCAAAAGAAGGCAATACATGATGTTCATATCTATACAATACGTCTTCTAATGGATAATTACGTTCTACACGATCACGTTTTATTCTTCTTATGATTTTTTGAGTATCTGTGGCATGAATCAATATTTTCAAATCCATGAGATTAAATAACTTTGGGTCATGAAAGACAAACAATCCCTCTACTATAATAATAGGTGCAGGATCAAGATGTATGATGCCTGGATTTTTGTTTTCATTGTTGAATGTGTACTCTTCTCTATCAATGGACATCCCATTTGTGAGCTTTACAAGGTCAAAATAAAACTCATCCATTTCGATAGACTCAGGAAGATCGAAGTTTTTAATACCGTTTTCGTCTTCCTTTTGCTGGTCTCTTGGTTTGTAATAATCATCTTGTGACAGAAAGCAAATTTCCTTATCTGTGAAGTGTTCTTTTAGGTTTCTAATGAATGAAGTTTTGCCTGATCCACTACCACCTGATATCCCGATTATAAAAGAATTTGAATTTTTTAAGCTCATAAAAAATGCATATTGAAAGAAATATTCTATTTTTCGGACAAATTAACAAACTTAGATTGACAAATTAGTTAAAATAATAATAAAAAATGGATTTATTAATTAGTGTGGGTCGGGGATTATTGGGAATGGCGGTGCTAATTGCTATAGGATATTTCTTCAGTAGTAATAGGAAAGCGATCAAATGGAAAATGGTAGGAATTGGTCTTGGAGCACAGCTAATCCTAGCGCTGAGTGTACTTTATGTTCCTTTTATAAAAACAATGTTTGAGTTTGTAGGAGGTATTTTTGTACTCTTATTGGACTTCACAAAAGCTGGTAGTCAGTTTCTTTTAGGTGGTATGATGAATGTAGAAAGTTTTGGATTTATATTCTTATTTCAAGTTCTACCCACCATTATATTTTTCTCAGCGTTGACTTCATTATTATTTTATCTAGGAGTCATACAGTTTGTCGTAAAAGCATTTGCACAAGTGTTCACAAAATTACTTGGCATTTCAGGTGCAGAAAGTCTTTCCGTAGCAGGTAATATCTTTTTGGGCCAAACAGAGGCACCACTTATGATCAAGGCATATCTCGAGAAAATGAATAAATCTGAGATGCTTTTGGTTATGGTGGGAGGTATGGCAACGGTGGCAGGTGCAGTAATGGCAGCGTATATTTCCTTTTTAGGTGGAGACGACCCTGTCATGAGATTAGAGTTTGCCAAACATTTACTGGCTGCTTCCGTCATGGCCGCACCAGGAGCTATTGTCATTTCAAAAATACTGTATCCACAAACAGAATCAATCAATACAAATGTAGACGTAGCTTATGAAAATATAGGTTCCAATATTCTCGATGCTATAGCCAATGGTACTACAGAAGGATTAAAACTGGCGGCAAATGTAGCTGCTATGCTTCTTGTTTTTATTGCTTTTATTGCTATGATCAATTATGGATTAGGCAAGATTGGAGATTTAAGTTTAAATTATCTTACCCTTGGGAGTAGTTCAGATACTAGTTCGATAAACGGCACCATTGCTTATTATACTCAGTATTCCAGATTATCTATTGAGACCATCCTTGGACTTATTTTTGCACCATTGATGTGGCTTATTGGGATAGCAAAAGAAGACACCATGGCTATGGGTCAACTATTAGGTATCAAACTAGCAGCTAGTGAGTTTATAGCTTACACGCAACTTGCAGAATTAAAGAATCCAGCCAATCCTGTTCACCTAGTACACTACAAATCCGTTATTATGGCTACATATATGTTGTGTGGGTTTGCAAATTTCGCCAGTATTGGCATTCAGATAGGTGGCATTGGATCCCTTGCTCCTGGACAAAGAAAAACCTTGTCTGAATTCGGTATGAAAGCAGTCATCGGTGGGTCTATTGCATCATTATTATCAGCCACTATAGTAGGTGCACTCATGTAACTAATGTTAATATATGTTTCATTTTATAGACATCATCGGCACCATGGCTTTTGCTATTTCGGGTGTACTGACAGCCTTTAGCAAAAAGTTAGATCCTTTTGGTGTTTTTATTATAGCTTTCGTGACGTCTGTAGGTGGTGGCACATTAAGAGATATCCTGATCGGTCGGACGCCTGTAGGTTGGATGGTGGATTTGACATATGTGTACGTTATAATTGCTGGCTACTTTCTAGCGCTTTTATTTAGAAAAAGGCTAGACCATTTCAGAACATCTCTTTTTTTGTTTGACACAATAGGGCTTGGTGTATTTACACTTATAGGTTTAGAAAAAGGCATCCTTGCTGGACTACACCCTATTATTTGTATTGCATTGGGAACAATGACTGCATGTTTTGGCGGTGTCATTAGAGATATTTTATGTAATGAAATACCAGTCATTTTTCGAAAAGAAATCTACGCTACTATTTGTATCTTAGGTGGTATATTATTTTTTGCATTAAAATATTTACATCTTCAAGATGATCTAATTTATATAATTACTTCCTCCTTTATGATTGCGTTTAGATTATTTGCTGTCAAGTATAAATGGTATTTGCCTGCATTGGGGAAAGGATAAACCATTTATGTTAAGCCATAGACTCTTTCCTACATTAATTAAACCCTAAATGTTCTTTAACCAGACGACCTAAATCTTCATTTGTCATCGCATTTAGTTTTGATCGCTTTAGATTAGGACTTTTAATAATGTAAGGCACCGTGATAATTTCTTCCCTTAGACCACCATGACCACCTTTATAATTACCCACAAAAATTTCATAATCATTTGCAAGGTCTACCCCTTTTCTACTAGTCATCACGATGTCGCCCATGCCAGAAGCGTTCATTAGATTCCAAATACGAGGAATGGCATATGGATAAGGTGTTTCGGTAGTGAGATTTAACCAATCTAATTCTGTGTAAAATTTATTAGATATTGAATCATGGTAAGACAATGGATTACCTCGTATTGGTAGGTATGAAAGCCCTACTTCTGAGTTTAAAATCATAGCAATATCTTGTCCATTACGAATCACTACATTATTATTGTCATCTTTATAAATGATTAATTCCAATTTGTCATTTGAAGCTAGTTTTTCGGGAATATTTATTTTCCCTTTCGGTCCTGGGTACCTTGTCAACAAATCAAAAGGTAAGGGCTTCTTCCAACTTTCAGGAAAAGGCAATTCAGGATTTTTCATATATAAATAAGCAGTAAGATTACCATTTATCACGAAAAATCCATCTTTTGACTCTAGGTCTTTAAGTGGCTGATCAAGTGCCGAAGAATATATATGAACAGACTGCCCTCTTTCTATATTTAAGTCGAATTCCTCCTTCATCCAACCACAAAAATCAATATTTACCGAGACATCAGAAATGCCATGATCAGAAACTATAGCAATCATCCTTTCTTTATCTTGACCTAATGATATTGTTTTGCTTATATAAACACCTATCAATGAATCTATATGTCTTACAAGTTTTCTGTATGTTTCATTTGTGCCACTTACATGATTATATGCATCAGGGGATGGAAAAGTCACCCACTGTACTTTTGGATTTTTTTCAAGACCGCGTATTGCCAAATTCATTGCATCAGTTTCATGCTGAAAATGATCTTTTGCTATGGAATTACCTATAAATGGGATCATTCTCAACCACTTAAAAAAGCTTTTGCCTTCATATTTGGCAGTGGTGTGTGCCCAACCTGTTTTTATATTATGTTGAACACCTTCATTCATGTAGGTATTGATTGAAACGGTGTAATATGGCTGGGATAATTGAAAAATATTCTTCACGCTATCTACTAAATCATCATTCATGTGGATGTTGGTTTTGCCTACATAATTTCGAAGATTACCTTTTTCTCTTGATCTGTCAAACCAACGTAAACCTAAAATACCACTTTTAGTAGCATCGACGCCTGTCACAAATGGATAAAACCCATAGCCTGTCATAGTGGGAAAGCTACTTATTCCATTCTCAGTAAACAAACCTTCTTCTATCATTTTTTGCATTACAGGCAAACGGCCTGCAGCGAGTTCTTCTTTAAATATTTCAGAAGATAACCCATCTATTAAAAATATGGTACAAGTGTTACCTTCAGTCTTTGGATATATTGTTGACCACTCACGATCAGGCAAATTAAAATAAGTTATAACAGCTACTATTAGTAAAGATAAAAATAATAAAACCAGTCTCTTCCTGTTCATTTCTTTTTAAGATTTATGTAAATATAATGGATTAATAACATATTTTTCTTTAGAGCCTGATTTATTTTTTGTTGTTATTACATTAAGAAAACTACCTATTAATAGGACACACTGAAAAACTATCAAGATAAAAACTAATCAATCCACATTATTATATAATATACCTACATGGCTACAAAATCACTTTGTAAAAGTAATCATTGTTTTTAATTAAGGAAATAATTAATAAAAATATACATGTTCCCCAACGCCAATGAAGTTCATTGATGGGTGTATATGAAAGTTTATGACCTAAAATTGTTTTAAAGTGTATCTTTGCGGCCTTGTAGTCAAAAAAAGATACGATGATGGATGATGTCAGTTTCTGTAAGGCTCAGCTACTAACAATGAAAAATTGTTTGATGCCTATTGCTTTTGTATTGGCTTTTATAGTTGTTTTTCCTAGTCTTTTAGATGGTCAAGAAGGAACTTCTTTAATAAAAGCTACAAAGGCTAAAACAAATAAAAAAGGTAGTTTATATATTTATTGGGGATGGAATCGTGAATGGTATGCCGATACAAAACTTCACTTTGTGGGTGATGGATATGATTTCAATCTAAAAAATGTGGCAGCCACGGATCGCCAAAGTCCATTTAGGGCAAAAACATATTTAAATCCTTCCAATGCTACCATACCACAATATAACTTTCGACTTGGATATTTCATTACTGAAAAGTACAACATTTCTCTAGGTATAGATCATATGAAATATGTGGTTAAACAGAATCAAATGGTAAATATTGATGGCAACATTAGCGATACCAACTCCGGTTATGATGGACAATACAATGGTGAAAGCATTTCACTTGGAGAAGATTTTTTAAAATTTGAGCATACGGATGGGTTAAATTTTATCAATATTGATCTCCGAAGATTTCATGAATTATGGACGTCAGAAAAAGTTACTTTTAATGTTTTGGGAGGACTGGGTGCTGGTATTTTACTGCCTCGTACAGATGCAACACTTTTGGGTAAACCTAGACATGACGAATTCCATTTATCAGGATATGGTTTTAGTGGTGTAGCAGGAGTCAATGTATCTTTCTGGAAGTACTTTTTCATCCAATCAGAATACAAAATTGGTTATATTTCTTTGCCAGACATTCTCACTACTTACGAAACTTCGGACAGGGCGGATCAAAAAATATTCTTTTCACAATTTAATGTCGTATTCGGCGGGAATATCTACCTTTGATGATTTCAATATCATGTAAAATCACGATAGATAAATCAGACAATCCATGAAGATTCTTTTTTGGTTTACAGTAATCTTATTGGTAGTATTGACGATTATCTCTAGGATAAGAAGTAAAATAAACCATCAATATAAACCTGACAATACCTTTCCAATCATAGGTCTTGTAGTCAGTATTTGCTCATTAGCCTTGATACTACTTTCTACCTATTTTTCTGATGAAAAACTAGATTTCACAAAATTGATTTTTCCTATTCTTTTTTCATTTTTATTTATAGATCATATCAGACGTAATAACTTAATTAGGTAGTCTGTCCAGATACTGTTTAGTGATTTTAACTAAACGCATCACTTTATTTTAATCGATGTTAAGACTTCAAAAAAGTGATTTACAATCTGACTTTCTAAAGATTATAGAAAGCATACTTGTATCTTTTTATCAGATTAGATCGCGTCAGATTTTTACCAAGCATATTTCCAAACGTCAAAAAATTAAATATCTTACATAACAGCCTATCAATTATGGCTATATTTATTACTTTTACACCAAACAAAAGTAATAATTCATGATACAGACATCTTTGCTTCATAAGTTAAGTTCTCCATTATTTACATTTATCGTTTTGATATCTTTTAGTAGTTCAATAATGTCACAGGATACAACTTGGGTACAAACTTTTGATTACCAATCAAAAACCAGAGACACCATGATTTCATTCCCACAAGGTGACCATAACCAATACGAAAAGATTATCATGTATTACAGCATGAGATGTAAAAATGGATTGATATCAACAGGTGCAGATAGAAATCGTGGCTGTGGCGAATGGGATTACAGTTGCAACACCAATGTAGTAGATTCGTCAGGTATTGACTCCCTAAAAGCATTGCATCCTAATTATGTCATCAATGGTATTGCTGAAGATTACTTCTTTTACACAACAAAACCGACATTCACTTATTATGAATACGAGCAGACTAATATAAATATCACTTCGTCTACAAACAAAACATACTTTCCCGCTGCTCTCGGTATGCAGCCGACAAATATTCTTTACAAGGAAAATAAAGCCCAAAAAGCCTATTATTTCATCAAAGCTTCAGATGTCTCAGGACTGACACAAGGAGCAATAGCTGGCTTAAGATTTGACGTCGTGAACCCAGGCAATTTAGGGTTTATGAAAATAAAAATAGCAAGAACAACTGCAAGCGCTATAAATACAGAAACGATACAAAATACCACCTTCGAACAAGTAGTAAACAGAGAAGTTTCATTCCCCACAGTAGGTACCAATGATGTTATTTTTCATAAATCCTTTGCATGGAATGGGTCGGACAACTTCATTATTGAAATTTCACACACTTCGGGAGATGAACAGTTATTAAATTTTACTTTAAAAGGAAGTTCAAATCCTGGTTTTAATGGGTATGCAAATAGTAAAAAAGATAGTTATATAGAATTTAACACACAGGCATCTCTGGAAATCCCTACTACATCGATGTCTAATATCAAAAGTCAAATAACCATTGCTTTTTGGTCAAAAGGGAATGCAAATGTTTTGCCAGCAAACAACTCGATTTTCCATGCCGTAGATAATAACAATAATCGACAATTAAATGTACATTTACCTTGGTCAGATGGTCGGGTTTATTGGGACTGTGGCAATGATGGTTCGGGTTATGACAGAATAGACAAATCAGCTTTAGTTTCCAATTATGAAGGGTCATGGCAACACTGGACTTTTACAAAAAATACTGGTACAGGTAGCATGAAAATATATCTGAATGGTGTTCTTTGGCATTCAGCAAATGGAAAAAACAAACCAATAGATATCAAAAAATTCAACATTGGTTCTGACAATAATTTAAATGTACCTTACTATGGTGGCGTAGATGATTTTACAGTTTGGGATAAAGAGTTGACAGCAGCTGAAATCAAGTCTATCATTTATCAATCTGCACAAACACTAGAAAATCTTTCACAAAATCTAGTGGCATATTACAACTTAAATGATGGTGAAAACCAAATAGTAACAGATAAATCACCCTACGGAGCTTCTGCCACTATCAAGGGCAATCCTCAATGGCAATCATTCAGAGGAGCAGATGTTTTTAAAGGATTGGAGCCAATAACATCTAGACCTGATATGGCCTTCATAAAAGGTAATTTTTCATTACAGTCTAGTGATGCAGCAGTGAGAGATTCCATTATGAACGCACCAAACAAAGTGACTGCCTACAGTGTGGTCAATAATAGTTTAGTAGAAGGTAATACTGTTTATTATTGGGCAGCAGGTATTTTCCCAGTTTACAATGAAGACGGAGAAATCATAGATGAGGTCGAAGTCATGGAAGAAGACATTATCTTTATTGAAGATTTAATTTATTACAATAAGTTTCCTTCCGTATTTGAATTAATGTCATTTGTGACTCCATATGGCATAGGTCTTGATTTCGGTTTATCGGGCAAAACATGGTTATTTGACATGACAGATTTCGGCCCCATTCTGAAAAACAGAAAAAGGTTCTTTATGGATAAAGGTGGAGAATGGCAGGAAGAAATAGATATAAGATTTGCCTTTATCAAAGGAACGCCTGTCAGAAATGTACAATCTATTCAACCGATCTGGCCTGTTACTTCTTATGGATATACTTCCATACTAAATAATGCACATCTAGAAACTAGAACATTGCCAACAGACGCTAATGTAAAAAGCATGAAAGTACGTGTCACTACCACAGGCCACGGTCAAGAAGGTGAGTTTATCCCGCGCAATCACTCTATAAATGTAAATGGTGGCTCATCGGAATTTTCTTGGCAAGTTTGGAAAGAATGTTCCGAAAATCCTGTTTATCCACAAGGAGGTACTTGGGTTTACGATCGAGCAGGATGGTGTCCTGGAGAACCTAGTGTGCTGAATGAATATGAAATCATGCCTTTTGTCACGACAGGTAGTCCATTTACTATTGACTATGGTTTAAATACAGCATCTGGTGACAGTAGATACATCATTGCCACTCAATTGGTCAAATATGGTGATATAAATTTCCAAAATGATGCATCCATCTTGAACATTGTCTCTCCATCTTCTAATGTTTTGTACCAACGTGTTAATCCTGTTTGTGCTGCATCAGAAGTGATCATCAGAAATAATGGTAGCAATGTTTTAACATCTGTAGACATTTGGTACGGCATCGATGGACAAACCCTTAAAAAATATACTTGGACAGGAAATTTAAAATTCCTACAAACGGCTAATGTTGTTTTACCTAATTTACCTGCATCCGAATGGCAATCTGGAAATCGTTTTGTAGCCTATACGTCCAATCCAAATAATACACAAGACCAATATCAAACCAATGATAAACTTGTGTCAAACTTCATACCTTCTGATCACTTGGATGGAGATATCATCATATCTATGAGAACCAATAGCCAACCTCAAGAAACAAGCTGGACCTTAAAAAATGATGCAGGCAATACCGTGCTAAGTAGTAAACCCAATTTACAGCCCAATACAACCTATCAAGATACCGTGCGCGGATTGAGCGGATGCTTCAAGTTACAATTTTTAGATTCAGATGATGATGGTATCAGTTGGTGGGCTAATGGCGATGGAAATGGCTTTATCCGAATTAAAAGTGGAGATAGCGGATTTTTGACTTTTAATCCTGATTTCGGAGGCGAGTTTACATATAATTTTACCACGGGAATTATCAATAGTGTAGAAGATTTAGGGTCAGAAGTTTCCATTAATATACATCCCAATCCGACATCAGACCAAGTTTCTATTGACATCAAAGGTGTGAGTGGACAAACTAGTATTACTGTCTTCAATCATTTGGGTTATAAAATCTATGGAGAAGTTTTAAATAATATCGATATCATAGGACATACAGCCAAGATAGATTTGACTTCATACCCATCAGGCATTTATCATGTACAAATTGAAAATGATGGTAAGGTAAAAACAAACAAAATTGTCAAAATTTAAATAAAACAACTTGAGCTTTAAATTGTATTTCTACCTTATATTATTACTCCTATTCAGTGCTATTAACATCAATGCTCAGTCCATCATCGTAAAACCTTATTTGCAAGATGGTGCTCCAGATAAAATGACCGTAATGTGGGAAGCGGACGGAGTAGGAAATGGTTTTGTAGATTATGGGACGTCACCTTTTACCCTTAATCTCACTTCCAATAGTACAAGCATAGTTGGGAATATTAACACTAGAATACATGCTGCAGCTATTAATGGCCTGTTACCATCTAGCAAATATTATTACCGCGTCAGAATGGCATCGGGATCTGTTTCTAGGGTTTATAACTTTACAACTCAACCATCAAAAAACTCGAATGAAAGAACTAATTTCATAGCAATGTCAGACATTCAGCGTGATGGGGGCAATCCAAATGTCTATAAAAATCTAGTAGAAAATGGTATTATTCCAGTCGTTGATACAGCTTTGACAAATGGTGTTTCAGATCTAGAAGGGATATTGATACCTGGTGACCTTGTGCAAACAGGTGGTAACTATGGTACATGGAAAAGTGATTTTTTTGACCTAGCGGATTCCTTGACGACTTATGTGCCTATGTATCCTGTACCTGGCAATCATGAATATTACGGTGACGGTTTACCTAATTTTCTAAAGTATTTTACCTTGCCACTCAACGGGTCACCATCTAATCCTGAAGAGTGGTGGTACAAAGACTTTTCCAATGTAAGGGTCATAGGACTCAACTCAAATAGTCCTGCTGCCCAACTATCTACTCAACTCACTTGGCTACAAACAGTGCTTGACGAAGCTGGCGCTGATCCTGACATAGACTTTGTATTTGCACAGTTACATCACCCATACAAATCTGAATTATGGGTACCTGGCGAGTTGGATTTTACGGGAGATATCATTACAAAAATGGAATTATTCTCCACTACTTATCACAAACCTTCCCTGCATTTTTTTGGTCATACACACGCTTATTCACGAGGACAATCTAGAGACCACAACCATCTATGGGTGAATGTTGCCACTGCGGGTGGAGCCATAGATAATTGGGGCGAATTTCCTAATGCCGACTATGACGAATTTGTCATTAGTGAAGATGAATACGGCTTTGTCTTTATGCAAGTAGAAGCAGGTCCTGATCCATCATTTAGATTGAGAAGGTTTTCGCGAGGTGATCAGAATACAACAGAAAACAACACACTTTCAGATGAAATAAATATCAAAAGATATGATTTTTCTCCACAAAAACCTGTTGGAATTTACCCGAAAGTAGATTCCATTATTGTGTCTTGTGTAACACTTAATGCTTCCACATTTTTTGATCCAGAAAATATACATCAAGCATCACATTGGCAACTAGTGGAAGATGGAAATTTCCAAAGTAATCAAGTCATTGAATATTGGACGCAATCCCAAAATTGGTATAATGAAGTCGATACACAAGCGGGTGATGATCTCACTGATTTAGCGGTGACTTCTTTGACAGCAAATAAAACTTATCATTGGCGGGTACGATATAGAGACCATTTTTTAAACTGGAGTGAATGGTCAGAACAGTTAATCTTTCATACGAAACAAAATAACGCTAGTCCTAACAATAACTTATTACTCAATGCAGGTGCAGAAGCAGGTCTAAATAATTGGACAGGACAAATAGAGTCATTGCTTGATAATGAATGTAATTCTGTGCCTGTTTATAATGGTAGTAGATTTTTTGCGATAGGTGGTGTTTGTGCCAATGAACAAAACGTCGGTTTCGGCACACAGACGATAGATATCACTAGCTATTCGAATGATATTGACCAAGGTTTGTATGACGTCTTGTATAGTGCATTTATGAGAGCTTATGCGACCAATAATGACAAGCCAGAAATGTACATTGAGTTTCTGAATGCTGGACAAAATCTCATCTCAACGTCTCCTATTATCTCCAATCTCAATGGCACTTGGACACAAAAATCAAATACCGCTTTGATTCCTAGTGGAACTAGATATCTGAGAGTGGTATTAAAAGGAACAAGATTAGCAGGTACAGACAATGATAGCTATTTTGATGAATTAAGTGTTAAACTTGTGCAGATGACTTGCCCATCGTGCGTAGGAAGTAATGATGTAGCAGCCATAGATAACGATGGTGATGGATATTGTAGCAATATTGATTGTAATGACAATGATGCAACCATATATCCAGGTGGTCTTGAAATATGTGATGGAAAAGACAACGATTGTGATGGCAGAATAGAAACAGGTGACACCGTTTATTGGACGGGAAATGGAGATGGTTCATCATGGGAAGATGTAGGAAATTGGGGACAAGGATTCCTACCCCTACCCTGCCAACATGTGATTATAAATACACCACATAAAGTATTATTAACCAAAAGATCCTACATAAAAAGCATTCAGGTAGGATCTTTATCCATTTTAGAAATAGCTCCAAATGCAGAACTTTATATCAATGGGTTTAATCCTACTACACAATCTGCTGCCAAAATATCTGGACTTTGTAACAACCTTGGTAAATGTATCATCAAAAACTCATCAGAAGATGGTCTCAGCATAGACGGAACATTAAATAATAATGGTGGTCAAATCTACATAAAACAAGTGGAACTTAATGGCATCAGAATCCTTCCTTCAGGTAAGCTTGTCAATATGAGTGAGATAGAGATTAAAGAATAAGTTACTACTCAGGTTCAAGCTGTTTTAATTGATTTTGTCACAATTTTTGCAACTTTCAGGCAAAAATGCCGCCAAAATCAGACAGTTTTCCATTTATACCACGGATTTACATCCGTGGTTACTATTATTTCACCCCATTCGGGGTTATACCTGAGTAGTTACAAGAAAAAATTCCGATGGTTTTATATTGAACTAAGAGAAAAATTAATTTAAAAACATCCTTCTTGACCTTCACCTATACGTATAAATACTCATCTACTACCTCTGTATAAATACGCTTTCGCGGCAATATTCCACTGCTTACTTTTGTCCAATCAATTAACCAACAAAAAAGTAAGGCATTATGAGGTACGTATTAATCACTTCGTTTTTTATCATTACATTTGTTTCCATCCATTCCTGCAAACAATCGATGAAACAAGAAACCACAGCTAGTGAAACACCCATTTTATTTACACCAGATATCCCTGTGGATGTAGATCCTGTCGAACAAGAAAAACTCAAGGGTCTGAATGATAACTATTTTGCACTCAATCAAGCATTTAACATGTTTAGTTGGCAAGCTTTTGTGGCTATATTTTGGCCAAGAGATGAACAAGGTCGACCAATGCCAAACTTTACGGACGATGGAAAACCCACTTGGCTAGGATGGAAAGAAGCATTCGAAGTATACAAACCTGATGGCGGTACCCCTGCACCATGGGGTAGTGCAAGAGTAGAAAGCAATCCCACACTTAAAGCTAACAATATCAATCCTGAAGCACATGTCAGAGTGTTTTTATCAACATCAACACCTGCACATAAAGGACTTACAAAAAACATTGCTAATGAAGTGGATCAAGCTTTTGCTGGAAAATTATTTGACCAACAAGGAAATACCGTATACTATGAAGTATTGATGAATAAAGAAGAATTTGACTATCTAGTGGCTAACCAATTGTATAACATAAATGGCCAAATAGACTTTAGCAAAAAAAATCAAATTGCTGACTTCCCTAAAGGTGATTTTGCTTCTAAACAAGTAGGTGCTGTAGAAATAAAGTTTGCATGGAAAATAATGACCGATGCAGACATCAAAGAAAGGTATTACATCAATGAAGGATTTGTCATAGATGAGGCTACGCAGAAACCTGTCAAAAAAGAATTAGGTATGATAGGTTTTCATATTAGCCAAAAAACTCCAACAGGCAAACAATGGGTTTGGTCCACATTCGAACATATAGACAATCTCGACCAAAACACTATGGATCAAGATGGTAGAAAAAAACCAATCCATCCAAGTCTTACGGATCCAAATTGTGAAATTTGCCCTGTAAATATCGATGTATCTAATGGAAGTGATACCTTTACTTACATGGCAAAAAGCAATACCAATCCACACAGCAGTTATTGGAAAGTGACGAATAATCCACATAAATATTATGCAAATAGCGACGTCATGAAGACACAAGCAAAAAGGATGATAGACATTCCTGTCAGGGTACAACAGCTTAACAAAGCGCTTCAAGCCTACTTTAAATCCCAAAACAGTGTTTGGCAATATTATCAGCTCATTGACACCCAATATCCTACAGATCAAAATGTTGCGCCAGGAGATAGCACGGTAGCAAACTATTCCTTACCGACTTCCATTACCAATAAACCTGGTGGAAATCCAAATTTAACTTACCTGACCAATATAAGTATGGAGACTTTCTTTCAAGGTGGCAATCAATCTGCTTCAGCCTTTATGGAGAATAATCCTGCGAGTGATATCACCGTATTTGGAACAGAAAGTTGTATGGGTTGTCACTCAAGCGCAGGCATCTACAATGGATACAATGCTAGTGGATTCACCCAAGGATTGCAGCTTTCGGGAGATTTCAGTTGGTTGCTCTCTACCAAGGCGCAGTGGAATAAGAACATAGCACCTTATCCTGCTTTTAAATCAAAATAGTTTTAAAATCAAAGTAGTTTTAACATGATGCATAGGAAAAGAAGCGACTCAGTTTCTTTTCCTATGCTTTGTATGTTATCCTTGACTTGGTTCAAAATGCTTCCTAACATGCACAATCATTTGAGCTTCTGTCAATTGTTCTGAACTATGAATGGTAAAATCTGTACTATTAAATTGTGCATCTTCACGGATATGGTTTTGAAATTGCTCTTGGGCATTTCCTGGACCGAAGATAAATAATTCATCATAGACGAATACAGACGCAACAACTTTCCTATAAAAAAAACATTGTTTACAAATGACTTGCCATGTCGATTGGACTTCACCTAAGGGGCTTAAAAATGGTAGACTAGCCAAAGGAGAATTTTAATTATACCATCACCTTACAAATAAATCCATAAAGTGATTGTACCGATTAAAATTTTGCTTACAGCTTTTCAATAACTATAGAAGCATTGACATTCTCCTCAGTCCCTCCTATATAAGATGCAAGCGTAACCGCTGCAGCTGAAGAATGATTTCTAAGCGTAAGTATGTCTCCTGTAGATGCAACTAACAGCGCTACACCATTATTTTGTTGAGTCCCAGCACCACTTCCATAAACACTTCCTGCGACCAAGACACCATTTAAGAATAATGCAAATTGATTAGGCTCCGTCCCAGAGACAGAAAAGTTAACTTTATATGTCCCTCCTTCCAAGAAGCTAATCTGGGAAGTGCTTGGCACATGTGTAAAGGATGAAGTCAAAATAGCGTTATTATCAAAAATTACATCACTTTCTATGGCCACGCTTTGTGCACTCAGATTGTAAATACTTGCGTACTGTTTTGTTTCGCCCAGAGGGTATTGCCAAGTACCAAGTCCCTCACTATCCGAAGTTAACACTTTACCCACAGCAGGGGATCCTCCAGTAATTTTAATCTGTCCTATAATTTCTACCTTATTTTGTGCAGATAATTGTAAGGCAAAAAATACACAACAAGTCAATTTAATAGAAAGACGCATTGCTTTGAAAACACTTAAGTTATTCATTTTTAACTATTTAGTAAATTAATAAAAACCAGCGTGTAAATCTAATTGGGAAGCATCTGCAAAGAACAACTTGGATAAACTGAAAAATTACGATGTACTAAAGACGCGTACATCATGTCACAGAAATATTCGTATACTCTGAATAAAGTATTATAAAGAAATTAAACTGTAAAATCTTTGATTATTTTGTATTATGAATTGGACTCAAAATGCTTCCTAACATTTAAAATCATCTGAGCTTCTGTCAATTGTTCTGAACTATGGATGGTAAAATCTGTGCTATTAAATTGTGCATCTTCACGAATGTGGTTTTGAAATTGCTCTTGGGCATTTCCTGGACCAAAGATATACAATTCATCATAGACGTGAAGTAAAGCAGCTACAGATTTATAATACTTGAGTAACTCTGATTGCTCGGCGTGATTAGCCGAATCTTTATCACCTCTCCTACTATGGTGCTCTGCCTCGATTTTATCTTGGATGATGTAGTCTCCTTCTTCGTAATCAGGTGCAGGTCTGATGACCACCGCTTTTGTACTATCTAGATATACACCTGCGACTCTTTTTGGATGGCCTTTTTGACTCATGTTTACTTAATTTTATTGGTTAGGGAATATTAATTTGCGATGTACTAATCGGTTTTTGACGAATATTGTCTCATCAAAACCGTGTACTTTCCAATCGCAAAGTTAAGTAAACTAACAACCTTACTTCTTACATGATTATGTTTCTGTTTTGTATAATTCCTATTTATCCAAAATAAATCTTTCAATAAAACTTCTCACAAAAAGTATAGACTAATATTAAAAAATGCTATTGGAATTTCTGTTGCCCCTGATGTTGAAAATCCAGAAAAGAAAATAAATTGAGGTTCAAATACTTCATCAGAATATATATTGGTGATATTTCCAATTCCCATACCGAACCCAACGTTAACTTTTTTAATAAAGCTATCTACATTGGTAAATCCAAAATCCATACCTAGTCCTCTACCTTCTAAGGTTGTTTTTCGGTCTCCCCTTATTTCTTCTGTATAAGCAAAGTTGGCTTTGTTTAATTCTACTACCCTAGTTGCTTTATAATATCTGTAATTGTAGAATGCAAATAAATCAATACTAAAATCATTGCTTCGCAATACTGTAAACTTCAATTCAGGGCGAATCCTATAGCCACGTGTATTTTCGTTATCGATATTTCCATGTGAAAAAATAAATCCAGTTTCCACACCAAGCGATAATACTTTGGTGAAAGTCAATTCATGACTAAGTTGGATGGCAGGAACTAAATTAAGAACAGCGGATGGAGAGATACCTAAAGAATACTTTATTTTTGTGCTATCACTTTCACTAAATGAAAACACAACTTTACATGCAAATATTAGCAACAGAAAGGTAATTTTCCATTTCATATTTCGTATTCTATTTACTGTATGGGATGAATTATAAATCAATTTTGCTTAAGTACTTGATATCAGATTCATCACTAATATCATATTGCAAAAGCTCATCTTTAGCCACTACAACTAAGATGTCGTCATTTACTATTAAGTCAAATCCTTCAAAACCACCAAATGTTTTTACCTTGACTGGATCTATTGGATTATCTAGATTGTAAACTACTAGTCCATCCGTTTGGTCACATATAAAAAGATGATTTTTGCCCAAGCCTAGACCTTTGGGAGTAGACATATTTACAGTCTTTAATAATTTGGGCGATTTAAAATCTTGAATATCATACACCCTTAATTCATTGATCAGCTGGAAGCCTCTACACACTTCTACAGTCGAAGATAATGTGACGTATGCAATGTTACCCTTTACTACAATTGGATCACTTGTACACATATCTTCACCAAAAGCTTCGTTGTATTGTGTGGTACTTTCTCGCACTGGAATACCATCCGTTCCTATTCTGTAGATATACATATTATTGGCCGAACCTATCAAAAGCAAACCTTGATGATGGTAAAGTGACTCAATGTCAAATCCCACTTCTTGTTTGTTCACCTCTACAGGTTTACCTGGATTGGATACATCTAACGTCGTAATTTGGGTTTTATTAACCACGTATAGGAAATTGGAAATGGTTAGCATTGTAGCATAAGAACCAGCATTGGTCGAACTTTCGCCATTTGATGCCACATCATCCTTTGAACAAGCGCTCAATAAAAACAAAGTTATCAATAAAAAATAAAATGTGCTTTTCATGACTTGTTTAATTATTTGTTTTACAATATGGATTTATCAATTCACTTTTTTCCCAACCTTTTAAGATCCCTTTCGAACTATCATAACATTCAAAATATCCACTATAACCTTCAGGATAAAGCTCTAATAGTTCTGGCTGATATTGATTCTTTATGACTTCTTTCAAAGATATGTTGGCAAAATCAGAAATATCAATGACTAGTAGATGTTTTCCATTGTCTGCATAAAGGTAGTTTTGTAATATGGTAAATTCACTATTCCCTGTTATATACCAAAAATGAAGTTGGACGGGATTATTTGGGTTTGTATTATCTATGACGTGAATTCCTTTTCCTACTTCATTGATAAAAATATAGTTTCCAGATGTTACTATTTTACCTAATTCACCATAAGGTAGAGGGGCTCCACTTCTTAATTCCGAAAAGTCATCAAAAGAATAATAAATAGGTTTCATCCCATCTTTCACAATGTGGTCTTCCTCACAAGCTGAAAGAAGTAAAACCACTGCCAAACCCAACCAAATATTTGTCCATCGAATTTTCATTGCATCGAAGCTATATTTATACAACGAACAAAGATGCAACAACGTTGCCTTTAGCGAGAAATATATTTTAAGGGTGATGATTACTTTGCAAATCTAATTTATATGGTAATCAAAACGTTACCTCACCACCGTCACATCTCCACCTTTTACTACCACTTTGCCAGCAGCATCTACATATTGGATTAGATAAACATATACACCTGGCAATACAAATTGTCCATCCTTCTTGCCATCCCATGATATCAGGTTCTGATCTATGTTGGGTTTTAAACCAAAAACTTGATTGCCCCATCGGTCGTATACGGAGACCTGAACTACGATCTGATTGGTAACATTGATATCCCAACGATCATTTTGTCCGTCTCCATTCGGTGAAAAAATATTAGGGAAGACGATATCTTTTATGACTTCATTTACCCGCACTTCTACCCTACTCGTGTACAAACATCCTAGTTCATCCGTGAGTTGGATATCGTAAACAATCGATTGCGCGGTATCCGCCAATATGGGCGAAAGACAATCATCACAACTGAGAAAGCTAGATGGTGTCCATACGATAGCTGCTGGTTCTGGTGACAAACCTAGATTTAATGTTATTGTCTCTCCTTCTACCACATCAAAAATGGTTTCATCGATGAAAAAACCTTGTGAAAGCGAAGCATTAATAGTTATGTTTTGGGTAAATACACACGCTACATCGCCTTTTATGTCTAAGATATAGGTCCCCGGTGCCAAGCCTTCTATCACAAGGGGAAATACTGGATTATTGATGATGCTATCTTCTAAGGTGACTACATAATTGCTACATCCCTGGACGTCATTTATTAATATCTTACCATCATTTTCGCCGGGGCAACTTTCTGGAACGACCACATAAGTAGCTGTGATAAATGCTTCTTCAAATCTAAGTCTTACATAGGTATATCTGGTACAGCCATTAGCACTGGATGATGGATTAGTAGTGATGCCTTCCGTCCTGTTTTCATCAAAGACGACACCATTATACGTAATACTTTCTCCCAAATTTAGAGACAACTCTACCGTGTCTACTTCGGTAGGGAAAAAGTAAAATTGTATGTTTACCATGCTGTCACAACCATTACTATTTTGTACAATATAAGAAGCAGATGGATTATTGACATCATAGACTACACCATCAAAAACAAAGTTTTGTTCAACACAGAGTGTATCTTCTAATGTAAAAAATGATGTAGGTAAAAATGAAAGATTGATATTGATAATCGAGTCGCATCCATTACTTGCTTGATTAGCTAGTGTAACTTGGTCTGTTGGATTGATCGCATCATAATCGACTCCATTGATATTGATAGACTCACCTGCGCAAAATGTTTGGTTGATATTATTGATTTTTGGACCTTCGAAGTTTAGTTGAATATTAATCACAGAGTCGCATCTGATGCCGTCTGAAGATGGAATATTTTCTGTACCTGTCGGATTATTAACATCATATCTCGTACCATTGACAATTAAAAATTCGCCATCACAAAGCGTAGGATTTAGGTTTTCCAAGATTTCATCTGTGAAAGTTAGATTGACCACCACCGTGGAATCACATCCTGCCTGACTACCGCTGATAATAATTTCTGTACCTGAAGGATTATTGACATTATAAGTGGTTCCATTGACCATCAGGGATTGGGTATTACATAATGCTTGGGTTAGCGTACTTGTCACTTCTGGTAAAAAATTGAGATTAACATTGATGATAGAATCGCATTGACCTGACACCTGAGAAACTACGATTTCTGTACCTGTCGCATTGACTTCGTTGTAAGTAATCCCATTGATGACAATACTTTCTCCTTGACATAATTGACTATTTATCGTACTGATCCTTTCTGGAAAGACACTAAAACTGATGGTGCTGTCTATACCTTTTCCAATGCAATTTTGATCCGTAAATTGTTCTATTTTGATGGTCACAACACCTGTCAGATTATTAAAATCGGCAGGACAGAAGGACATCATATAATTAGTATTGATGGTATTGATCGTGTCCATCTTTACGACTGTGTTATTGGACAAAATGGATGTAATTACTTGGTACGGTCCTTGCCCACTTAAGGTAAAACCTACATCCGCACAGGACGACACACATAAATCATTGACGGGATTTATTTGGATTTGTGGTTCATAAAAGACAACAGGAACACCTGCCGAAACAGAAAAACAAGCATCTGTAAAATCAATAGTACCCTGCAAAGTAGTATCAGCTGAAACTGCTGATATATAATACGTGGTACCTAATACCCCATTACTCGGAAAACCAAAAACTGGCTGCGATGATGTCGCCAATATATTGCCTAAAACAGTACCTGCATTATCATGTAACACAAAGACCAATCGATCATTATCTTCGAGAATGCCATCACTGTTGTAGGATGCTGTCACGTTATCTGATGCACATACTGTCAACGGAGCATCTGTAAAATCCATCGTTCCTGAACTATTCGCACATGCACAATTTTTACTGCCTTGTAACGTAATTACGTCACATTGATTGGCATCTGTAATATCAAAAGTATAATTGGTATTTGATGGAAAACTGCCAGAAACAAAAGAAGATGGCGAAGGATTTCCATTAACAAGATATGTACCTGGTTCGCCACCAGAAATGTCAAATTGAACTGTGTAAGTGGATGTGGCATCATCACATGTGATGACAAAGTTATCAATATTAGGATTTTCTTTTATTGTGACCAACATAGCCGCCGGAATGGTACAATCCTCAGAAGAAGTAAATATCAAAGAGACCAGATTGCTTAAACCATCTGGATCAAAAAAACCATTGGTCACTCCTACACCCGACCACGTCCCTAGTGGATAATTTGGATCGACGTAGGTAGACAAACTGACTGGTGCATCAGACTCGCAAATCGTAAATGATTGTATCTGTGGCAATGCTTCTACCAGAATATTGATAGTTGTCGTGGATGGTTCGACACAAATATCACCTGACGTAAACACTACATCAATTGGGCCAACCAAACCTATTGTATTAAAAACATCACCGGCTACCCCTTGTCCAGACCAAACACCATTAGAAAAAGTCGGATCTTCTAGGGTATTAAGATCAACCATATCTACTGTTTGACAAATGGTCAGTGGTAACAATGTAGGGACTTGGGATGGCGTTACATTCACTTGCGTGGTTGCCAAATTTACACAAAACTCAGTTGGAAAAAAAGTAAAAGATACGGTCCCTGTAGCATTAGAAGGATCAAAAACATTATTGGTGACGTCGGGTCCTACCCATGTTCCTGATGTATAATTAGGATCAGAAAGTAAGAATAAATCAAAAGGACCACTGCCAGAACAAATGTCATCCGTAGCTAAAACCGGAGTCTGTGGTACAATAATTTCTACAGTAGTGCTACCTATATCAAAACAACTGCCATCAGGTGTGAATGTAAGTGGGATAATCCCATCTTGTATCGTCAGGTCTATCGTATTATTAACAACACCAGAACCAGACCAGGTACCGGGACCTACGGAAGGGTCATTTAAAAGATTCAGGTCAAATGAATTTTGAGATTGACATAATTGATCCGTACCCAAGATAGGTGTACCACCAGGAGAGATATCTATTTGTAATGGCTCAATGCTAAAACAACCATTGGCATCTGTAAACTTTACATAAAACAGGGTCAGTATATTAATAGTGACAAGGGGATTCAACACTTCATTAAATGGTTCTGCGGGTAAATTGGAATATATTTGTACATCAAGTCCCAAAGGATTTAGAATGTAATCATTAAGATTCACTTGAGCACCTTGGCAGACCGTGATATTATTCACTAAGGTAACATCTGGCACTGATAGCACTTCAATTGTCGTACTTGCAGAACTAATACAAGCATTTGCAGGTGTAAAAGAGATAGTATTGAGACCAACAGGCGCAAGAGATGGATCAAAAAATCCACCAGATACACCAGTTCCTGACCATGTTCCATTTGTTACCGTCGGGTCTTCTAAAGTATTTAGATCTAATGGTGGTGTAGATTTACATATTTCTGCATCCAATAAAAACAGCACTTGATCGGGAGTAACATTAACGGTAACCGTCCCAGGATCATAACAGTTGGCTGTGGGTGTAAATGTCAAAACGATCGACCCTGACAATCCAGAAGGATCAAAGGTTGAACCCGTTACTCCCTGTCCACTCCAAGATCCAGTCAAAGATGGTGGTGTAACAAAAGGCACAAGATTGATCGGTCCTGTATTTTCGCAAGTATTCAGAGTATTGGTAAAAGGAATGCCGCCCGGATTTACCGTTACAATGACTTGTGCTTGATTAGTGCATGAGCTCAAATTGGATAACACTACGTAGGTTGTCGTGATACTAGGTGAGACGGATGTGGATGCCAATTGATTGCCAACAGTAGGTGGCGAGCTCGTATGAAATGTCAACGAAGCACCAGGTATTGTAGAAGCGTAACTGAGTAAATCTAGCGTTTCACCTGCACAAATCTCCACATTTGTAGTGGTGATATCTGGCTCATCGATGACTAACACATTATCTGTCAGTGGAGGATTGAAAGTCGTAATACAACCTGTTGACTCATTTTCAATACTGGTAATCAGCAAGGTACAATCAGACGTAATGGCAAAGTTAAATGGATTGGCCATAGTCGTAAAAGAACCCACATCATTTCCATTAGAACAATTAAGTTCATAATTGTAGGTGTACAAACCTGGTGATGGCAAGGTAAATTGCACTTGGATTAATCCCATACCACACAACGTTTCTTGAATAATATTCATTCCAAAAGCGGATGGATCAGATGGTGTAACGATTAAAGTAATGGGAATGGGTCCTGAAGGACACGAACCCAAAGTGGTACTGGCATAGATGGTAGTAGAAAAACTGTTGTAAGGATTGAGATTTACAATTTGATTTGTTAATGCAAAATCTGAAAAAAAAGTAACAGGCAGTCCTCCACCAATGTCATTCGTAATGGAATTTAGGTTAAAATCTGCAAAACCATTGGCATCCCCGCACAATTCATAAATCACAGGATTGGCTGTGGGTGATGGCTGTACCGTTACAAGAACTTCATCTGTTCCTGTACAACCAGAAGCATCCGTGACAGTAACTGAGTAGGTACTTGTGGTGTTAATATCTACGACATTCAAAAATGGATTGACACTACCATTCTGCCAAAGATAGGATGGACTCGGTGCCGTATTATTAGCCGTAAGTACAACATCATCTCCTGCACAAACTAAAAGGTCAGGACCAAGATCTACCGTAAAACTAATCCCATTATTTACAAATGTAATGGACCAACTATTCAGAAAACCCACATCTCCACCTACATAATCATTTAAATATAGTAACCATGTTCCATCTGCATTGATACCATCAAAGGTATTTTGAAAGGTAAAGGTTCCGGGCGAACCAGCAAAAGGGTATGGCGGCGTTATAGTAGTATTTTGTCTTCCCTCAGGGTTAAAACTACCTGTATATGGTGGTGAACCTGATACAATATTCAAAGGCGCACTATCTGTAAATACAGTATTAGCATAATTATCACCTGCGACTCCATTACCACTTGACAATTCTATAAAAGTACCGTCAGGTGCTATCAAAAATAGTGCAATATCCCCTGTCCATGTGTGATTTAAGTCAATGGTCACATTATCTATAAACTTACATCCACCCAAAACACCTACACCTGTCACATTAACTGGCGATTCGGTAATACCTGTAGTACCTGATGGTGGAAATGGAAGACCACCCTGACCATTAAATGTTTGTGCAATTGTAACATAGGAACATAAGACCATTCCCAAAATATACCCAAACCTAGATGTCCATACCATTTCTATTACCTTATTATATTCTTTTATTAAGTGCATGATTGAAGCTAAAAGTTGCTTTTGGATATCAAAACAATCCATAAAATCAAGCGCAAACGATCAACATTCCATGCTAAAAATCCATAATGCTTACAAATATAATTAATAACCCAAAGATATTCATGAAACATGATCAACTATTCGACAGAATACCAAATATAAACTAAACGGTAATAGACTTTAGAATACAATAACGTAAGTGAAGATGAAAGATAAACTATCTTAATAATCAAGAGACAATTCGGTCACCTTTATATCCATATTTCAAATAAAACTTAGCCAAGTTATACTGTTATTATTAATGAGAACATAAATCAGCAATTTATACAAATAACAACAATGATATAAAATTACATACTACGTTATTTAGGGCTTGCTGACTATTGCACAATCATTTGATAAAAAATAAATTATGCCTATAATAAACAAATTAAATGCAAACCTTTTAATTGATTTTGTCCAAAAGTCGTGTACCTTGGGTTGGCATTTGCCTTATGCAGGCGGCAGTTACTTTTTTGCATTGCCCAAAAAAGTAACCAAAAAAGTCTAGTTCAAAAAAATGCAATTGCGGAGCACCGTTCATTCTCGTTGCAAAATGCTTTTTCTATTGCCATTTTTAGCCATTCTATTTTGTTTTGTTCGTGTTTGGCAATAGACGCACTTTTGCAACTTTATTCTCTATTGCTGTTTTTTGAACAAATGGCTCCGAAATAATTCCTCATAAAATGAATAGTTGACGTTTTAACAGATGCTTCTTAGTTTTGACTAAAAATGAAAAGGCCGGTCAGATTTCATCCTTGAATTTGTAGAAAACAAAAATATGCTTTGTTGTAAGTTGAGTCATTAATCATTTTAACTAAAAATTAGACACTTACACTTACTTAATCGTCACCTTATGCAGGCGGCAGTTACTTTTTTGCATTGCCCAAAAAAGTAACCAAAAAAGTCTAGTTCAAAAAAAGGCAATTGCGGAGCACCGTTCATTCTCGTTGCAAAATGCTTTTTCTATTGCCATTTTTAGCCATTCTATTTTGTTTTGTTCGTGTTTGGCAATAGACGCACTTTCCAGCCCACCCGCTAGCGGTTCACTTCGTCAAACGCTTGCGGCCTTTGGTGCTTTGCACTTCACTTCGTTCTTATTCTCTATTGCTGTTTTTTGAACAAATGGCTCCGAAATAATTCCTCATAAAATGAATAGTTGACGTTTTAACAGATGCTTCTTAGTTTTGACTAAAAATGAAAAGGCCGGTCAGAAAAATATTCAGAATTGAAGATAACAAAAATGTTCATTATTGCAATAACCTATTGATTAGCAACGAAGAAAATTTTTAAACATACTCCAAGGAAGACAAAATACCGGCGGCATTTTCATGCTGAAGACATGACAAGTTTGTTAACTTTTTTTACTGCAGAATCCACTTATCCCGAAGGGATAAAATTTAAATAACCATCGGTAAAACCGGTGGAAGTCAATATAAAGGATTTCTAAACCCCGAAGGGGTTTAACACTTAACAAGCTATCATTCAACCCTGACAGGGTTGAGCAATGCTATTGAATAACTGTGGGTTGCACCCACAGTTATTCATATTGAGTCCTTTCAGGACTCTTTTTTTAATTTTAGCTTTTTAGAGTGAATTCGCAGAAGAAAAAAAGTTAAGGCCTTGCAAGCTAGATGCAAACGAATTATTTCAGAAAAGAACAATTATTTATGCACACTTTCTTATAACAAAAAGATATCTTTAAATAAAATCCCTACTTTTGTCTACCAGATTTTACCAATTTTAAAATCAGAAACCATGAAGACCCATTTTAGTATGTATATGTTTGTAAGGATTATCACGTTCATTTCCTTTTGGGCCATCATCGGCCAAAACGCAATCACAGCTCAAGATGGTAAATATATATTGGTAGACCAATTTGGTTATCAGCCACTAAGTACCAAAGTAGCTGTCATCAGGGATCCGCATGTGGGTTATGATGCCAATGAATCTTACAGTCCTGGTGTTAGCTTTAGTGTCATCAGTATAGAGAATGGTGCCGAAGTTTTTGAAGACCAAATCCAAGCATGGAATAATGGTGGCATAGATCCGATATCTGGTGACAAAGTCTGGCATTTTGATTTTACCGAACTGACAACACCCGGAGAATATTATATATTGGATAATACCACCAATCAGAAATCCTTTCCATTCCGCATTGACGAAGATGTGTACAATAATGTCTTAAAAGCTGCTGTACGTACATTTTATTACCAAAGAGCAGGTGTGGCTAAAACTCCTAATTTTGCAGGAGCCAATTGGGCAGATGGACCTTCTCACATAGGTACCCTCCAAGATAAAGATTGTAGACCCTACAATGCCAAAACCGATGCTTCTAAAGCAAAAGACCTATCCGGTGGCTGGTATGATGCTGGAGATTACAACAAATATACGCCATGGACGGCTTCTTATGTGGTCACCTTACTCAGAGCATACGAAGAAAACCCTCCAGTGTGGACAGACGATTATAACATTCCTGAGTCGGGCAATGGTATACCTGACATCATAGACGAAATACTCTTTGGTGTAGAATGGCTCATCAAAATGCAACAATCTGATGGTTCGTGTCTGAGTATTGTAAGTTGTGCGCATGCATCACCACCTTCAGCGGCAACTGGTCAAAGTGTGTATGGACCTGCGAGTACTTTTGCAACCCTGAAATGTGCCGGTGCCTTTGCGTATGCTTCCCAAGTTTTGAAATCATTTCCTGTTTATCAAGCTAAATCTGACGACTTAATAACTAGGGCAAAATCTGCTTGGACATGGGGGAATAATAATCCAAATGTTATATTCCCAAACAATACAAGTTCCAATGGAAGTCAAGGTGTAGGCGCTGGAAACCAAGAGACAGACGACCTAGGTAGATTGACTGCAAAACTTGGTGCATCGCTTTACCTTTATAGACGCACGGGAGAAGATGTCTACAAAACATTTTTTGAAAGTCAATACAAAGAAATGCCACTCTTCAAATGGGGAACATACATCAGTCAATACTTCTTCGAAAGTCAAGATATCCTACTCCAATACAGCCATACACCTGGACACAATTTTGAGATAGCCCAAAGCATTAAAACAGCTACAGTAGCCGCTGCCAAAAAAAGTGGCGATTTTGTTGATGCTATTTTGACAAACAAAGACCCTTACTTTGCTTTTATCAAAGATTATAATTGGGGATCCAATCAATACAAATCTATCTATGGCAATGTCTTTCATGTGATGTCTTCTCTTAATCTTGACCCACTAAATTCTGCCACCTATCTAAACGCAGCAAAGTCCTACCTTCATTACATCCATGGTGTCAATCCATTCAACATAGTCTACCTGAGTAATATGAAACCTTATGGTGCCGATAAAAATATCACCCAGTTTTACCACTCATGGTTTGCTGAAGGAAGCCCTTGGGACCAAGAAGGTGTATCCCTTTATGGACCTGCACCAGGCTTTCTAGCAGGTGGACCCAATACATCTTACAGTGTCGATGCCTGCTGTCCAAATAATTGTGGATCGGCACAAAACAATGCCATTTGCACATCGATGAATCTCACGCCACCACTCAACCAACCTGCCATGAAGTCCTACAAAGATTTTAATAATAGTTGGCCGCTCAACTCGTGGTCTATCTCCGAAAACAGCAATGCATATCAAGTGGCCTACATCAGACTCTTATCCAAGTTTGCCACCAAAAACACCACGTCAAACAATATAGAGATCACAGCATCCCAACAGAAATTCAGCATATATCCGAATCCCACCAATGGCATCATAACCGTTTTGATTAAAGATGCCAACACCTATCAGCTAGAAGTAAAAGACATCACCGGCAAAACCATGATGACCACCGCTATCACATCAAATCAGACCATCGACCTCCAACACTTATCCGCAGGTTTGTATATTATCTCGATCACGGATGGGAAAGATCAATGGATGGAGAAGGTGGTTAGGTAAAGGTGAGCGCCATGAGCTCACTTTATCCTTTGCCATTTAAATCGCATAGAGTTTTACATTGCAAGTACAAGTGCTTAGCGTTTAGGCCATATAATGGCTGACCAATTGGGAAGCTGTACATCAGAGCCAACGTTACTTGTCGTATTCTTTATAGTAATTTAAGATACCTTCATTTGAATTCTTGTCATAATAGACTTGAAGTTTTCGGGGTACATTATCTCCCTCAAAATTTATATCGAAATCTTCCTTAATTAAATGAAGTATAGGTTTTAAGCTTGAAATTAAAGTATTGTAACAGTTAAGTCTTTTGAGTTTCCTGATTTCTTCTAATGGCTGTAATGTATTAATTTGAGTGCTACCAATATCTAATTCTTCGACATTGTTAAAATCCGGATAAAAATCAAAATTATCTATTGGACATCCTGGTATACCAATTTTGACAAGTGTTTCCAAATAAGGTATTTTCAGACCACCCAATTCTTTAGAGCTTAGGTGAAGAGATTTTAAATTCTTTAAATTTTCAAGTCCATTGACCACTTTAAATTCACCATATATCTGAAGATTTTCAACGGATGTTAAGTTACTTACATCGATTTCATCACCAACAAAATTCCAAATATGTACTGTATTTAGTTGATTGAACTCACTTAATTTATTAATTCCATATTGATCAATTTCTTGGGGTTCAAATTCAACTAGGTTCTTGTTATTACTAAGTATTTCAATACTTTGTTTACCCCCATTACAAAAATATTGTAGATCTGTAAATTTCATAAGTGCTTTGTAATCTTCAATTGGGTTTTTACAAACACACAATCTTTTTATCTTAGTATTGTTTTTAATGGAATCTAATGAAGTTATTTCATTGGTAGTTATACTTAGGGCTTCAAGATTTTTAAATTCTTTAAGAAAATCTATATTAGTTAATTCATTGTCCCCAATTGTTAGACTTCTTAACTGTGTACAATTTTCTAATGGCTTATAATCTATGATTTCAGTAAATGAAAGTTGCAAGTCTTTTAAGTTTACTAATTGTTCTAGAAAGTTTAAATGAGTTAAATGAGTACTTTCAATATATAATGATTCAAGCGATGAGAGTTTTCCCAATATATCAAAATTTGTATACTGGGGCTTTGATGTTCCAAATAGACCGCCAGAGATTGCAAGCGATTTCAAATTAGTTAATTCCGTAAGCTCTTCTTGTAAATATTTAAGTTCACATGTTCTCTTTCCTTCAAATTTATAATCCTTATAATTTAAAAACATTCCTAGAATTAGCTTTTCTATCCAGCTAAATTTAAATATTTCTGCAGGTATTAGTTCCAATCCATATGGAGACAAGTCTACTTCTTTTAGTTCATTTTTCTCAATGTGACTTATATATTCTGTCAATTCCATTATTCTTTTGTTTTATGCTAAGACACTTACTCATTTCTACATCAAAGCTACGACACACTTACGGTTTTTCCAAATATCTTTGAAGTAAAATATTAAAATAACCTTATCTATAAAATGGTCATAAAGTATTGATTTCTAATTATTCCAATATAATAAATCCTTAACCACGACTCCTTTACTTTAGGAGCAAATTTCATTTGTCATTAACTGCAAATGACGGATGTTATTCTTTTTAACTTTTTTGGGAGAACTATCTTTGTTTTTTTCTTTTCAAGATTACGGTGAGTGAACTTTACGTCCGGCCATTAGTGAGTATAGTAATAGTTTAAATTGTTGTCTGTAGCTATATTTCTCTATATGTTTGTTGGGGTATATTCAATAGATATTTCTTTTCTATAACTCCTTTTAGAGTTTGATCTTTAACTTCGTTGATGTAAACTGACTCATATTCAATTTTTAATTTTATAACAGCTGCTCTTTCTTGCACATATTTTAAATTCTTAAGATCATCATATTTAAATTTATAAGTTCTACCTTTTTCAGGATAAATTTCAGGCCATTTATTATAGAATTTCACAACTAGTCCATATCCATTCTCTTCAAGAATTAAATCTGGATTAAAACGGATAGGCACATTATTCTTAAAGTTAATAAGAATGTTAATGTCGCCATTTTCTAATATTTCAAGCTTTGCATCGAGTTGAGGCTTTGACCTCTTTAATTTATAAAAAGACTCATCGCTTAATTGCCTGACTTGTTCGCTAACTTCAAGAACTTCAGTTTTTTTTTCTAAGCTTTCAAGATCTTCCTCCATTTTTTTAACTGCTTCTTCTACTGTTAACGTCGGATATCTATACTTAGCCATTTCAATGATTGGGCCTAGCTTGTTATTTAAATCATTGCTTACCTGTATGACGGATGAAAGACTGTCCTTCAAATTATTTAATCTTTCTTGGAGAAAAATAGTCTCTTCTACATGTGTATTTTCAGATTCAACAACGTTTACAATATTTAAAATCAAAATTAATCCCATTAAGATTATCAAATATTTTCTAGAATTTTTAAATGCAGCTTTTCGTTTATCGTACCATTTGTAATCTAGATAAACAACTAATAGAGCTGCAATTCCTAGTGCTATTTGTAATACTATTTGAATTAACATTATCTCATTTTAGTTACACACAACTTACTTATTTCCACAACAAAGCTACAACACACCTATGGTATTTCCTAATATATTTGAAGTTGAATCTTAAAACGACATCATCAATTAAATGAATTTATGGCATTGATTTCTTATAATTCCAATATTTAATAACGTTCCCTACTACCCATTTCATTATAAATGAAATTTCATTTGTCATTAATCGTAAATTACGGATATTATTCTTCTTAATTTATTTGGGAGAACTATCTGTGTTTTCATTTTTTCAAGATAACGTTTTGCAGCCACAAAAAAAATGGTGATTTCGAAACACAAACCTTTCAATCTGCACGAAAGTTTGTTTGAAAAACTAAATTTCATTTTACCACTGAACCGCCACTTTTGGGTAGGTGCTGTTAGGCAAAGTTTTTATTCTAAGATTTTTTCGATTAAAGAGTCAATCCCTTCATTTTTTAATGAGTTCATTCCCATTGACCTGACATGCATTGCTCTTCCTCTTCCATACTCATATTCTTGATAAAAGTCAGGAATGTTTAATGGGTAATGATAGTCAAGTGGATGTTTATTAATTATAGCTGAATCATCAAACCATACTACCCACCATTCACCGTATAAATCTTGCAGATCAGTTCTTCTTAATAATAGATTATACCCATATGAATATCTATTGTGAGAGCCATTGCTTAGGCTTACTTGACCAATCAAAACAACATTATCTTTCTCAAGGTAAGTTGCCTGAGGGGTTTGCATAACAAATCCGTATTGACTTTTTTGATGCTGCAAAATTACATCTTTTCGCTTTTGGAGCATAATTGGTATGTCAGAATTAGGATAATAGGAAATTGAAAACGATTTCTCCATAAAACCAACTCTAAAGTTATTGGAGTTACCATTTATGCTGATTTTTTCGCGTTCTAAGCTTTGATTCAACTCGATTATTCTATTATTGAAAAGATCAAAAATCGATTTCTTTGAAAATTCTATGAATTTAAGCTCTGTCTCTATTGCTGCTTGTTCTTTCTGCCTTTTAAGTTCCGCTTGTTCACTTGCAGAAATTTTTTGATTAGCCTTGTTTAATAAAGCGTCAATTTTCGAGTCGTTTTTCTCTTCTATTTTTAAAGTTATTTCTTTTAAAACTGCAACTACTTCGCCCATCGAGGAGTATCTTTCTTGATGCCTCTTTTTTGTCATTTTATTGACAACTTCAACTAACCGAACCGGTACATCAACCCTTTTATTGGAAATATTCGGTAAAGCCTCATATAAATGTTTATTTCGAAATTCATTTTCAGTTCTTCCTACAAATGGCATTTCCAAAGTAAGTAACTCATAGAAAATAATACCAAGTGAATAAATATCCATTGAAAAAGTATTTGAATCAAATATCCAGCATTCTGGAGCCATGTAGGGTAAAGTACCAGAGCCCTTAAAAGTTTTGGTTCTAGTTTTAGCATCAATAAGTTTAGCCAATCCAAAATCACATATTTGTAAATTTGAATTACTGTCTAATAATATATTCTCAGGTTTTAAATCCCTGTGCACTACCTTTTTATGTGCAAATGCTAATCCCTCAGCTAGATCAAGCATTAATTTCAACGAATCTCTTAATGAAAACTTGTCAACTTGATTTGTTAGTAAGTCTCGTAAGCTACCCTTTTCATTAAAGGGCATAATACAATAAATATATCTTATGCCTGCATTAATAAATTCATTGAAATACTCAGTGTCGATAATATTCTTGTGAACTAATTCTTTTGAAATTTCAAATTCTGATTTCAGTAAACCAAATTCTTCTTCATTTTCAACAGGAACTACTTTAATCGCTTTTTTAAGTCCAGTTTCAGTATCAATTGCTGAATAAATCTCTCCCATTCCACCTTTTCTAAAAAAATGGACTTCTTTATATTGGTCTTCTTTTATTTGTCCTTTTAATGATTCTATATTCATGGAGTACTTTTCTTAAAATTTTGTCTAACGTTTTGGCGCTTGGCGCAGTGGCGGATTTCGGAGCACAAAACTGTCAATACACAACAAAAGTTGATGCGATGTAGAATGTTCAATTAACCACGTCACCCGCCATTGAGCCAAATGCCTGTTATGCACTGGGCTTTTTTCAGTCCTTGTCATTTCTACGTTTTTCATAGAAGTTGTCGGTGTAAGAATAGTGAATGTTTTGACCTGCAATTCCGTCATTAAGTTCTCTTATTTTTTGCTTTATATGTTCTTTGGTTTTTGTCTCGAAATCGAAGTCGTTAAGAATAATCAATTTGTTATATTGTTCTTTCAGCCACTTAAATTTTTCAAAAACTTCCGGTTTCTCAAAACTTGAGTCAAGTCCGTTTATAATAACTTTACGGACTTTGCTTAGTGATTCAGTTAATAATTCAGGTGTCATTTCAGCCCAACTTTCTATTACTTGATAGTATATTAATTGGTGAAAACCAACACAACCGTCATCGTACCTGTCTAAATATTGGTGATACGGATAGCTATTTCTTTTTGTTTCTATAGGGTAGTTTAATTCATTCAGTAACTTGTCCGAAAGAACAATTCTTGGATATTTGGCACTTCGAGTCTCAAGCATAAATGCGTCAATTAATCCTTGACCGAAAACAGTACCATTGTCTACGTGAATAATATTTCCAATTGTCAGTCCGCCACGAAATAGGATTCCCTTTTCTAAAAGCACAGTTCCGATATATGCTAGGTTAACTATTAACGTTGATGCCATTTCATTGACATTATCGTCAACCTTAACAGAAACAACAATACTGTCGGAAAATGTAGTTGTATTTGTTTTTCCACGTAGGTCAAAATTATTCACACCTTTATATTGTGCGCTTTCTTCAATTTCAACGAACTTCAAGTCCCATTTTTCTGTCTTTTCCCAATCCTTTAAGTATTCAAGAACCGAATAGATTAATTCAATTTTTGAAGTGTCGATCTCGGATTGCTTTACGATGTCTTTAAAACCGAGTATGTCGATAAAAGCAATTAGTCTGCGTTCGTATTTCAATTCCTTTTTTGTCAAGCTGTCTATATTTGTTTGAGGTTTATTAGCTTTGTGCATAACTTTCCACTTTGTGCAACTTCATTTTAATAAATTTCTTTTAACTCCTTGATTTCTTACTCTAATCCCGTCAAACCTTGAAGGCGGGCAAGAAATTAATATCAAAATACGAAAGTTTGATCATAAGATTCGTCATTAAACGTTTTTTATACATTTGGACACAGAATTATAAAAGTTCAACATTTCCAATGCAACAATCATTTATGCGTTTATGTCATTATGTAAAGGCAAATATAGGATAATACGGGAATGATTGATTTAATTATTCAAAATATTATAATAATTTTAATTGATTTTCGACTTTCTGCTTTAATTTTAAATGTTTTAAATGATTCTTACTAATAGGTCTATAAAGCTACAGCTAACTTTTAAAAGAACTTAATCAACATCAAATTGCAAAAGTAGGTACTTTAATGTAGTCTGACAATATAACTTTTGTTATATGTTTGTTGGATTTGCAGCACAACTTTGTCTTTGAAATTGCTGAAATGACTGTCCAGGTATTTGGGAGTAGGGAGTATATCGTCATAGCTTTTTCTATACAGGGTCGTTGATTAATACTAAATATTTTTTCATGTATTAAATTTTTACGATTCTAAATCCCGTTGTATGCTCTGGATACACATTAAAACTCCTATGTGAAGTTCTCCAAGAAACTGGATCATTAATATAACATCCACCTTTAACTACTCTTTCAAGTTCTTTTTCTTTTTTATCATAATATGGGGATTCAAAGACAGGATCATCATTATTAAATTCAAATTTTTGACGATTTTCTTTTGGTATATCATTCTTATATTTAATATTATATCCTATGAATTCAACTCCGTCATAAAGACGGATGGGGTCAGTGGACTTTTGATGAATAGTTTTATAATAATTTTCATCATATACGTCAAGAACCCACTCGTAAACATTACCGCTCATGTCATATATTCCTAATTCATTTGGGCGCAAAGATCCTACTTTTTTCGTTTGTCCCATTGCAACTACTTCAAATTCATTATTAGAACCAGAATAAATATAACAAGAATCAACATGACATTTAGAAAATTCACCACCACGAGCTGCATATTCCCATTCTGCTTCCGTTGGTAATCTATAATGGTCTCCGGTTTTTTGAGAAAGCCATTCGGTATATTTTAAAGCTGCAAGGTATGATATTTCAATTACTGGGTGTTTTTCATATCCTGAATATGGTTTAAACACATTATCAATTCCATTTTGTTTAGGAAATTGAATAGAATACTCATAATCTAGTAAGAAATTATTTATAATTTTCACATTAGAATTATACCAAGCTGCTCTTGGAGGAATTGTTACATCCTTATTATTTGCGATGGGATAACTTAAAACTAAGGAGTCTATTACATCATTTAGAAAATGGCAAAACTCTACATTTGTAATTTCGAATTTACCAATGAAAAATGTTGAAATGTTCACTTCATGGGATGGTTTCTCATCATCACTACAGAAAGTTTTTTGTTCTTTTGTACAACCTAATTCCATCGTACCACCGACGACTTTAATTAATTCAGGCACTATACTTTTCTCCAATTGTTGAGATTGTCCAAAACTGTATTGTATAGATAAAATTAATATACTGACTAAAAAATATTTCATACTTTATTATTTTATTAATCCTGCATAACTTACATATTTCTACAACAAAGCTACGACACACTCCCGGTCTTTCCAAATATCTTAACAGTTGAATATAAAATCATTATCATCTATCAAATGACCTTAAAATATTGATTTATTATCATCCCAATATTAAACATGGTACACCACGACTCCTTTCCTTATTAAACAAATTTCTTTTCTCATTAAACGTAAATTATGGATATAATTCTTTTTAACTTA
The DNA here is from genome assembly GCA_035299145.1 of Saprospiraceae bacterium. Lineage (GTDB taxonomy): Bacteria > Bacteroidota > Bacteroidia > Chitinophagales > Saprospiraceae > OLB9. The sequence continues at coordinate 196,465 of DATGWZ010000001.1, read as the reverse complement.
TTTGGGTGAACTATCTATGTTTTATTCTTTTCAAGATAACGTCAATGATAAACGGAGTAGCAACGTTAGGAGTTATTCAGTTTTATCTAAAGTTATATTCTGGATTCTAGAACCTACTACAACACTTCAATTAAAACACTGCTTACTCTATTTTGAAGATCGCAAATTTGAAATCTCCCTCGTGCCGTACATAAGTCATAAACTCTGTATCGGAAATCCAATTTAAATGTTGCCAGCCAAATGTCGGCGAGTAAGTTGCTCCATTGGTAATTTGTTTCACCTGATGACTTGAAAGATTGTAACACCAGATTTCATGTTTTCCTGATCGGTCAGAAACATAAATAAGATTATCGCCTCTCGGGTCTACGCTTATATGATTTTCTTGATAATCACTAATGAATATTGGCTTTATTGTTTTGTCTACCGAGTTGTAATAATGGATGTCTATTCTATCCGAATTAAATAATGGTCCTTCCGTCATAATTTTTTCGCCATATGTACTACCTGTTATGTAGAAGTTTCCGAGGTTACGCGGATCTTCAATAAAATCACGAATCTCAAATTTATCTGGCAAGAAATCTGAAAGTGATTCTATTGAACCTGTCGCTAAGTCTAACTTCCAAATATTATTAAATACGTTTTTCTCAAGATTGGTTGAACTACCATTGTCTTTGTTTGAAGTAAAATATATGTCAGTACCATTAATACTATAGTGGAATTCATGAATCCAATATTGTTCTGGCTTGTGTTCATTTTGGAATTCGTACAAGTGTTCAATCTCATGCAGGACTGTTACATGATTAGTGGTAATGTTTATTGTCTTTAAATATTTTGATGTACTTCCTTGAAGATTGGGTAAAATATTCACTTTTGTATCTTGTACAAAGGAAATTTCTGTATTAGAATTGGGATTCCATTGTGCATAAAATGCATCATCAATAATTTTGACTCCTGCTTGTGGATTACTTAATGAACTGAGATACCAATCGTTTGTATTAATACTTCGGTAGATGAATTGATTACCATCAGGAGATAGTCTGAAGTCCTCAAAGCGCTTCCCATTATTGTCTATTAAAATTGGGAAGGGTATTCCTCTTGCGATTACAGACTGTATAGGCGCCACGATAGAATCTAGTTCGCAATGCCTATTTACCATTTTAATGAAATATTCTTTACCATCATCGAGACCATCAATCGTGAATTTTCCAGATGATGGGACGACTCTTTTAACTTTTTTAAAGTCGTCATTGTTTTCAGATATATAGAAATCCAATACATCTGGAATACATACTTTTTCGAATGCATCCACAATTACGGATTGACCATATGTTATAATTAAAGATTCCTTATCGGGAGTCACATTAAAAGAGAACGGATTTAGGATTTTACAGTTTTCTTCAGAACAAGGTATGTTCATTAATATGTCGTCATCCGTATCACAGGAGCAGAGTACAATAAAGAGCAAGAATATAAGATTACGCATAGTTGTTCATTTATATTTACGAAACGGTTTATTTTGATTAATATATGTGCTTAATAAATGTTAATATTCATATCTTCGTTTCAAAATTAACTTTGCAAAGGTTTGAAAACTAATCATTTTTTTCTTTTTAACTATTAGACGTGTTTTTCTTTCTATTTAGTTGGTCATACCTTACTTATTTCTGGAACAAAGTTACAACACACCAACGGTTTTTCCAAATATCTTAGCATTTTGAATATAAAATCATCATCATCTATCAAATGACCATAAACTATAGATTTCTAATTATTCCAGTATTAAACATCGTAAACAACGACTCCTTTCCCTACAAAACAAATTTCATTTGTGATTGAACGTAAATTATGGATGTTATTCTTTTTAAGTTCTTTGGGATATCGTTCTTTTTTATCTTCTTTGTAAGATATAGTTATGCCGCTTTACGAAGGTTGCGATTTCGAAGTACTTCACTGTCAGCCAAGCACAAACTTTGATTGAAGTTCAAGGCTTGATTTAACCACTGTACTTCCACTTTTGGGTCGGTGCTTTTATCAGTTGCTTTTTATTATTATTTTATTGTAAATAACTCCATTTAACATTGTAAATTGGATAAAGTAAATACCATTAGGTAATTCTGAAATGTTTATTGGGAAGTTCGTTTTATTTGAGAACTCGTTTTTTATTTCAACTCCATTAGCCGTTTTAATTTTATAGGTAGTTATTTCAGTTTGTGACTTAACATAAAAAATATCCTTTGAAGGATTAGGGTATACAACCAAATTATCTAATTCACTAAGATCAATGTTACTCAGAACTAAATTACCTTGAATCGACTCTCCAATGCTTGAGTGTAAGAACTTGCCACATCCAGACTCTATGACTTTTACTGCTTTTACGATATACCAATTGCCATTTTTATAACTATTAAGCGTGTAGGAGTTTCCAATAGCTAGATTTGTCGTAACTCTATTGTAAATGCCAAATTCAGAATCACTTTCATAAACGTGATAGCCCATGACATTGGAATCATTTGAACTAATCCAATTCAACTGAACATTACCATTTATTTCAGTCAATGATACATTAGACGGAGGTTGAATTTGATATAAGTTAATAGTAGGGTCGCCATAAAAAGCAAAATGTGTTCTATTCCACCATTCTTGTGTATCATATTCTTGTTGAGGTTTTTCTAGGTATTGATTGGATTGATTGTGATTCATAATTTCTTTCATTGCTAATCCAAAGGATTGCCCCATGCATGCTTGATGGAAAATATTGATACCTGTAGTTGTCCAAAGTGTTATTAAACATTTTGTGTCAACACCCAACAGTGCACGAATTCTGCTATAAACACCTGCTGGTTGAGGGACATCACCAAATCCCCAATAACTTTGATCACTTGCATATACAGTAGCATCCATACCAAACGTTTGCCAATCTGAAATTTCCGGTACAGATAGATTTTGCATATATATTTTAAATGACCCATTAGTTTGTACCCATTGGTTGTGATTAGGACCAGTATAATTTTGATAAACTTGATGTGGCTTAGAGATATTGGGCAAACTTCTAAATGAGCCGTCATTTGAGTTATCATAGCCATAATAAAAAGCAGATTTATCACCCATATCATGGTTTGGCATTACATTTCTATAAGCACTTAATCTATCCAGATAATTTTCTATCATTTGAATTTCTGAAAGTTGCAAATCTGTTACATCGGCAAAATCAACTCTTCCAAATGCAAGCTCAATATCAGATGGAAAAAAATCTTGATCCCATTTATAATCTCCAGGTAAATTTATTGAAAGCGGTGTGGCTAGCCCTCCAGGATTATAAGTTGCTGTATCTGTATAAGCTCCATTAATATCACCATAATAGGCATCACAACCTCGTGCACCTTTGTTTTCGTTGTGATCATCTGGAGCTATAACACTTGTTGAACCGCATCTTGGTAACGGAACGTGTCCTAGAATAAATAATAGCTTTGGCTTATCAGCAATAGGTGCAGCGTTGTAAATAGCGTTTATTTGATTTTTTATCGTTACAACTTCATTACCACTATCCCAATTGCTTGCTTTTGGAACTATTAATTCATTTACAAACCACCCATCTGCTGTTATTTCTTTTTTTAATCTTGTATATTTCATTGTTAAAGAAACAGGGATATCATCGGCGACCAACAATATCATTTGTCCTTTATAATTCGTATTATCGATTAGTAAAGATCCTATTGTATATCCAGTTGCATCATAATTTAAACCACTGTAATTCCAAGTATTAAATCTTTTAACTTGGTATTCCCAAATTTGCCCTTGTGAAACATTGGTATCTACCCAGTGACCAGTTCCTGCTGGAAGTGAGTTGGCAACATTTGTCCATGTGGTTGATCCTAATGCTCTTCGATTAACAAAAATAGGCTCTGATGAATTTGACAAAGAATCTAAAAAAATAATTTTTACTTCATTATTTGCTAAATTTACTTCGGAAGAAACCAAGCAAACTCTTCTTCCTGAAGTATTGAAGTTAAATGAAAAATTTTGTGCTTTCAGATGCAATAGTTGTAATAAAATAATTGAGATGATTATTGACTTTTTCATAATCTGTTATTTTTTTAAGTAAGTGCTAACTTTTCCGCTTTGTAACTCCATTTTAATAAAATTCCTTTAACTCCTTGATTTATTGTCCATATTCTCTATGCCTATAAAGCTAATCTAACTTTTAAAAGAACTCAATCAACATCAAATTGCAAAAGTAAGTTCATTAAAGTTATCTGGTAAATTAACTTTTGTAATATGTATGTTGGAATTGCAGCATTTCTTTGTCTTTGATATTGATGAAATGACCGTCAAGGTCTTTGGAAGTTAAATATGTCAAAAACTTAAGCGTAGCTTAGCTAAACCGAAGTGTAGCTTAGCTAAGCTTCAAGATTTGCCCTGCAAAAAGGCGATTTTGACGTCCAAAATGTTAGGGATGGTCAGTTTTAGAAGTGGATATGTTGGGCTTATTTTTAAGCACTTAATTTCGCTAGGTACATAAAACAGGCTTTTACTTCTTTTTAATTGTCGCCTCATGCCCTGGGTGGCATTCCGTAGGAATATGGATGGGGAAAAAGGCAAATACTTTTTGCATCTTTTGCTTTAACATATTCCTTTGGAATGCAAGCGCAGAAAAAAGTATTCAAAAACGCTAGTTCAAAAAAATGCAATTGCGGGGCACCGTTTATTCTCGTTGCAAAATGCTTTTTCTATTGCCATTTTTAGTCATTCTTTTAAATTTTGTACATGTTTGGCAATAGACGCACTTTTGCAACTTCATTCACTATTGCTGTTTTTTGAACAAAGGTCTCCGAAATAATACCTCACAAAATGAATAGCTGACATTTTCAGCAGATACTCCTCAATTTTATTAATTCCATCAAATATGTTTGACAGTGTAGAATACTTTGTGCAAAAAGGCGATTTTGACGTTCAAAAAGAGATAATGGACGATCAAAGAGAGATAATGAACGTTCGAAAAGAGATAACGGACGTTCGAAAAGAGATAATCAACGTTCGAAAAGAGATAATCAACATTCGAAAAGAGATAATCAACGTTCAAAAAGAGATAACGGACGTTCGAAAAGAGATAATCAACGTTCAAAAAGAGATAATCAACGTCCAAAAAGAGATTATGAACAGAGAGTGTAGAGGGAGTGTAGAATAATTTGTGTAAACTCCTTGGGGGAGTTAGGCATTGAGACAGTAAACACACTTGACGATATCTCCATCATGTACCTAAAATCGTTTTCCTAGTCTAGTACAACTGCCTAAGATTCCATTCAACAGAGCTTGCTATGCCATAGCATGGGCGTTCATCACATACCACAAAGCTGGACGAGTTGTCCGCTGGACGCTGCCTGTCATGCAAGGAATGAACGAACGTTTAGTTTTTAAAGGTTCGTTGTTTTTTTTTCGTTAGTCAATTTCGTTTGTTCTTGCTAATAATTTCTTTGCCAAATCAAAATCATTTGAACTGTCATTTTTAATTGTCAAAAAATATTTCGTTTGCCAACTCTGAGTTTTTAATGCTTGTTTATTTGTTGCAAAGTCCCAAGGTGGATAAACCCTAATTCCACGTTTGCCAATTTTTCCGTTTCGTGTTATTATTCCTTTATCAGCCAAAACAGATTTTGGAAAAATAAACTGTCCAAAATTGTCGCCACTTTTTGAAGTAATAATTATAAAATCGAAGTCGTCTGAAATGTCAAACGGTTCAGTTATTCCTTCTTTGTTTCTTTTCCAAATTGTTACAAATTGTCCTGTTTTTGTCGGTGTAATTTTAGAAATTCGTTGCTCAATTTTCTTTCCGTTAAGTTCAAAAGTACAAGCTCCGTATTCTTTACTTTCTATGTTTTGCTTCAAGTTTTTGAAGTCAAAACCACATTTGTCATAAACCAATTCTTTCACAGCTTTCAGGTCGCTATGAAATGAGTTTAAAAGTGTCAAAGTGTTTTCGGTTGTCATTTTACTTTCAATATTTTACTCGGTTTTTCTTGTTAGTAGTTCGTTGTTTGAATGTAATAACTGTAAATAATGCATTATTATTTTCCAGCTCCCAAACTTAATAGTTCATGATAGATTTGAACACCAGCAAGATTAAATAGAAGATGGAATATTATCATTGTATAGAGGTTCTTTCTGAGTTGCATTGTGAGTCCGAAGAATAAAAATGGCACTAACAGGGGCCACGTTTGTGGAATTTGCCACAGATGGTACAAGCAAAAAAGGATTGAATTCACGACCCAATTGAATCGACCGAGAAAAGCTGTCTTTTTCATTAGATAGCCACGGAAATATATTTCCTCACCTACAAAGTTACCTATGAGCATAAGTACCATCAGAATCACTGGTGCACCATAAAAGGCTTCATAACTTGCAAAAATGCTGTGAGAAGGTATTTGAAGCCCAGTAATAGAATTAAGCCAATTTTGAAAAGGTTCATAAAGTATCATCATATATGGCAGTGAAAATAATACACTGATTGAAAAAGCAATGGGTGCAATAAATAGGGTCTCTTCGAATGAAAAATGGTTCAAACCGAGGAACTCTAATACTTCGGACCAACTGAGTTTATTTTGTTTTCTCAGCATAAAAACAGGTAATGCTATGTGCCAGCCGAGGGTAAAAATTACAAATAGATAATATTGGTAGTTGTAGCCATCCAAACCAAAAACATCCGATAAAAAATCATGGGCAGGTTTTATATTTACAAGCAGATAGGCAAAAATGCCTGGAAGCAAATAAGCAAATAGGTAGAATGCTTTACTTAATGATGTTTTTGCTTGGTATTTTTCTGCATATTTATCGTAAGTAGGATTTTCTACTGCTTTAAATAAGTATTTAATATTCTGTAACATAAAAATGTATTTTATTTTGCTTATTATGTTTTATAAAGGATTTTATTTTTTCACTGTTTTGCTACTGTTTTGTACTGAAATGACCGCTATCAGTGGATGGCGTTTCTTCGGTACGATTTACTACCTTTTATTCATTTCATTTACCAATGTTTCCATTAATAGTTTGGCGTCTCGATGTTTTAATAATGATGCAGATTGTCCAGCCCAAAAGGATTTAAAATTAGGGTTAGAATTTGCAGTTGCAGGATATGCTTTTAGTAAACCCATAAATTTACTTTGTAATGGATATGGTGCAAATAAGTTTTCGTGATTTTTCAATTCTTCTGTCAGCCTGTTTCTAATTCCTCTTGATAGTCGCCCAGTAAAGACTTTTGTAAGGGTTGTATATTTTGCTTCTGCTGTAAAAAATTTGTCCTTATGGTCTTCCGAAGCGTTGGATTGTACTGTTGCTAAAAATGCTGTTCCCATTTGTACAGCGTCGGCTCCCAAAGTAAAAGCCGCTTTTATTCCCCTTGCATCAGCAATGCCACCAGCCGCAATAATGGGAATTTTTACGCTATCTGCTACTTGTGGAATCAGTGAAAAAGTGCCTGTTAAAGAATCTTCAGCAGCCCTTAAAAAAGAAACTCTGTGTCCACCTGCTTCAAATCCTGTGGCAACTATTGCATCAACTCCTGCATTTTCCAATGCGATTGCTTCATCAACTGTTGTAGAAGCACCAACGGTTAAAATTCCTAGCGATTTGCATTTTTCTATAATTTCAGAAGATGGAATACCATAAACAAAACTAAAAACTTTCGGTTTTGCTTCAAATATTGCTTCAATTTGGTCTTCAAACTTTGCACCAAGGTTAGTTGGTCTTTTAGGTATTGCCAAACCTAATTCGTTGAAATATGGTTTGAAAAGTTCAACTAATTTCTCATATTCTTCATCGCCAAAAGTTGTCAAACGAGCATCTCTGTCGTTTACCCATAAATTGATGTTAAAAGGTTTATTTGTTTCTTTTCTGATGGCTTTACAAGTTTCAATTATTTCATTTGATGAAAAAGGTTGTCCACCAAATGAACCTAATCCACCTGCATTTGAAACGATACTAGTGAGATTTACAGATGATAAACCTCCACCAAACGGACCTTGTACTATTGGATATTCATTACCTAATAATTTTGTAAATTTTGTTTTATTCCACATCTTCTTTTTATTTAATTCTGTTGATTGCTTTGCAAAAGATAAAAGCGAAGTGCTTGAAACACCAGCTAAAACAATTGCTTTTACTGCACTTCGCCTTTTCATTTGTTTTAAAATTATACTTGTCCAATGAGTTTAAACTGTAAAACAAATTCATCGTGAATAAGCTTGTCACCCAAGTTGTCAATAAATTTGTCCGAGCCATAACGAATATTGTACATTGTTCTGTCGATTATAATTTCGCCAAGTGAGTGTAGGAAATCCGTAAATATTTCAACAGAAGCAATAAAACTAACAGGATGTGAAATGTCTTTTATTGTTAGTATTCCATCAATTTTTAATTTGTTGTTCGCTGTTTTTTCTGAACCTGAAATAACAAATTTTGCAATTTTGAATTTATCAACTGCAAAAAAATCATCACTTTTTAAGTGTCCTAAAAAATCATCGTGAGTTTTTTTGTCTTCAATATCTGTGATAACGATTGAAGTCATATCAATTTGGATTTCGCCACTTTTAATAAGGTTGTCTGTTGTTTCAATAAAGCCGTTTGTAATATTGATGCCTCCCGTATGTAAGCCTAATACTTTTTTGCCAGTCCAGTTTACTGTACTGCTTGCTGTTTGAATTTTAAAAATTGCCATTTTAATTTTGTTTAAATTATTAATGGCACAAAGGTCTGTGGAATGTAAAGAAATGAAAAGGACATACCACACAACTTTGATGTGAGGTACATCACATTATTTTTTGGCAGAATTAAAACGGCTCAAAGTTTCTCTAGTTACTCCAAGATAAGAAGCGATTAATTGCTTTGGCACTTTTTGAAAAAGTTGGGGATATTGTTCTAAAAGTTTGTCGTAGCGTTCTTTTGCATTGCTACTCAATAATGATAAGATTCTGTTTTGCAAAGCTACGTTCCTTTTGTTTGTTTTTTTGCGAAAAAAATGCTCAATTTTATGCATTTCCGCACAAAGTTTTTCCCTGTTTTGGAATGTAAGGCAAAGCAATTCGGTTTCTTCAATGCAGTCAATATTTACCGTTGCAGTAGTTTGGCTGTAATAGGCTTCATAGTCTGTAATCCACCAGTCTTGCATTCCAAATTGAATAATATGGTCTTTGCCGTTAGCATCTGTTTTATATGATTTCAGACAACCGCTTAAAATAAAAAAATCGTTTTCAACTAATTGTCCTTCTTGAATTACAAATTGATGTTTTTTGAATTTCTTATTTGTAAAATGCGACAGAATATATTCAAATTCCGTATCTGTGATTTGAACTATTTTTCCTATTTGTTGTCGTAAAATTTGGCTCATTAGATCATTTTATTTGTAAGTTGATGATTGCTGTGTCGGTTAAGTACGCTTGCCACTAACTTTTCCGCTTTGCAACTCCATTTTAATAAAATTCCTTTAACTCCTCGATTTATTGATCATATTAAAAATACGAAAGCTTGTTGATAAGAATTAGTATAAAACGTTTTTTATATATTTGTATACGGAAATTTATAAAATAATGAAGACTATTGGTGCCAATCATTCATCCATTTATTTCATTACACAGAGGCAAAAATATGATTATTTATGAATTGTAGAAATAAATTTTGTGTTTTTATTTGGCTTTTTGGGATGGGTGATTTTTTTGTAATGGTTTCAGGTATTGTGTTAAAGCAGATATAGAAAACAAAATAATCAACTAGCTGACTCCATGATATAACTTATAAAAAAGTACTCCAAATGTCTATATAATCAACTCGCAAAGGTACTAACTAAGGATTAGTCAAGACACCTGACGATCTCGCCATCATGTAACTAAAATCGTTTTTCAAGTCAAGCACAACTGCCTAAGATTCCATTCAACAGAGCTTGTCATGCAATAGCATAGGCATTCATTCCATCCCACAAAACTGGACAAGTTGTCCGTTGGACACTGCCTGTCACGTGAAGCGTGAACGAACGCTTAGTCGTTATAGGTAGTTTTTAAAGTTTCAGAATTTCTACAAGCATAGTACCATTTTTGTTATATCTTTCCAGCCAACGTTTTAGTGCTGATTGGGCCATTTCCAAAGTGTCATATGAGTTAAAATCGCTTGAGCATCCTGTATCATTCTTACATTCTTCTTTGATTCTCGTAAAAAATGGTTTGGCCATCTCGGACAATTCCTCTTGTGTACAGGTTATTTGCCCAATCTCTGTGTGTACGATAGTCTTGTTCTGTGAGGAGCCTCTGTCAGCAAAGGGTCGGGAAATGACGAAATAGTAGTATGTTTTTGTTACAGGTCTCTCGTCTATAGAAACAGTTGATTCATTGGCTGGAATATTGAGTGTTGAAATAGCATTTTGTAGCGTGTTTTCAGCAGTAAAGTATTTCTCCCGCAATAAGTCAAACTTGGTTTTATCATTCACCACCTTGCTCAATGTCTGCTCAATAAATGTATAGTTGGTCATAACTACAGGCGATTGCAGCAACGCCTTTATCCACTCCCACATTTTTTCTTCCCCGATCTCTTTTTCTATAGCTGAAAAAATAAGGGGCGCATAATAGTATACATACAACTCCCGATCGTTGTAGTCGCCATTTGAGCGAACCTTAGCGATGGGGACAGGAATAAAATTTTGCATAGCACTGACTTTCGATTGCAGCTTCTCATGGTAAAGGTCTTCACTGATCAACTTCCGCGTGATATGAAGTGATAAGAATTCGGCAAACCCTTCGGATATCATATCACCTGCTTCTGAATTGAAACTACGCACATGGCCAAAGTAATAATGGGCCAATTCATGCGCCATATATTGCAGGAAGCCGGCCCCTTCGCTTTTGCTGGCAAACGTTTTCATACCATCATCCCACCCTACTTTGACAATGGTAGGGTATGATGCAAATAACCACGAGTTATATTTAGACACGGGTGTAGTCTGGATGTACACCGCTTTTCCTTTGTAGGGAATAGCTAACTTATTTTCAAGGTATGTCTGATACGAATGAAGCGTCTTTTCTAGTTCGGTGAGTTGCTGATCATCTGCATCAGGATTTAGAAAATAGTTGCCATTTATGGATACCGATTTAAAATCACCTGCAAATAATGTAAGGTCTTGTGAATTATTACTTGTCACTTTAGCGTGCGTGCCGGAGATAGGTTGGCTGCCATTTACGTAAATTACTTTGCAATCATTACAAGTCACATCAAGATCATACGTTACTTTTTCGTACAATTTATCATTTTTCACATCATAGAGTATCGGGCACCATGCACTTTGAAGACCATCTGCCCGCAGTGTCGTACCATTGAACGCAATATTACCTCTCCAGTCTTCCACACTTATGGAATCTGTAATCACCGGGTACATGCCCACATAATTAATACGTATAGCATGTGGGAGATATTTCCCTGATTCATTGTAAGATGGAATATAATAGGCTGATGATTCGCCGTAAGACAAGGTGTCCAGCAATGAACGTTCATATCGAAGGGGTAACATGAAAGGCTCCGCATTCTTGATATACCGGATATTCATGCCCGAATTTAGTCGTATAAAGTAATCTCTAAGTCGTGGCATATTTGACAATGTAAGGTCGCACGCTATTGTACCATTTTTAACTGAAATCACCACATTTCCTTTGACATGAGGAATGGTATCCTGTGCAAATGTTACCATGGATACCAAAGAGAAAAGGAGCAAACTAAAAATATTTTTATTCATACAATTTGGAATTTATAAAATAGGAATTTGCAGATGAAATATTAGGGTTTATATTGCAATAAAATTAGGTGCAATTTACTTATTTAAACAACAAACATACAATACACCTGCCATTTTTCCAAATTATCCAATCAGTATAAAATAATATCATCATCATCTTTCAAATGGCCTTAAAATATTGACTCACCACAATTCCAATATTAAAAATCGTACACTACAACTCCTTTCCTAACAAAATAGATTTCATTTGTAATTCACCTAATCTATTTGGTCATTATATTTAATAGAAAGTTGACTTAAATGATCTTTTAGGGAATCAATTTTCTGAGATCCAATTAAAAAACGCTCGCCCTGTTTTGTTGTTATAAAAATTCCTTTATCTCCATTAATGTTATAAACAACCCCGTATTTAGTGCCGAATCGACACCCAAAACCCACAAAATTATATTTAATTAAATTAATTTCATTTACATCAGATATTTTAACTTTTTTAGAACAAAAAGGTGATAATACTACACTTAATTCTTCTTTTGAAACTGTTGTCTTTAATTTTATTGAGTTAAACAAAATTAGAATAGAAATAGGTAAAAAACCTACTAAAATAATTCAATATTAGCAGCAGGCCTTGTACCTATTGTTTGATTTAAAACGACTTGCATAACAAAAGCGTAAAGCCAAATGAATAATCCCCCAAATGGGACAAGCCATACATACCATTAAGTAAACTTTTGTTCTTCAACATAAACTTTCATTGGAAATGTATAAATTTTCTTGACGTAAAATATAAATTTAATTTTCTAAGAAGAGTAGTTCTTGAGATTCCCAATTCATTGGCTAACTCTTTTTGTGACCTATATATTTTATTTACTTTCAAATATCCACTATTCTGCTTATTTCCACAACAAAGCTACGAATCAATTAGGCTTTTTCCAAATGTCCCTAGAGTTGGAAAAATTTCATTTGTAATTAACCGTAAATTAGGGATTATATTCTTTAAACTTTTTTGGGAAAAATGTCCATGTTTTATTCTTTTCAAGATAATGTCCGGAGCTATGAGTATATGTTTGGTTTAGCTTTCAACTTGGTGTTTACGCCCAAATTGGCTAGATAAATCAATTACTTATAGTCATTATTCCCCTTTAGTTAACGTTTAATTTCCTTCTCAATTAAAGCAGTCGTTAATTCAACATTTTCCAATATTTTAACATCCTGGTCTTTCAGTCCTATATTGTTAAAATTAGCCAACGTGTATCCGTTTTTTATCGCTAAATTTTTTAATGCAATCTTAACATCTTCTTCAGATAATTCTATTTCCGTATTTGGATTTGACCAAACTTCAATTCCGTCTCCATAATCTATAATTCCAGCATAAGGATTGTATAAGTACAGTGCATAATCATCATACATATGCTGTCTAACTGCAAATAGTTCTTCATAAGATGCATTGATTTCAAGAAGTAAATTTCTAATGTTTGCATTCTTGATTATAGAAACATTTCCAGAGTTAATTAATTCTTTAAATGCAATATTTCTTGGATAATGTGCTTCCCAATAAAGTGCATTCGTCAAATGGAAATAATAATCTGACAACTTTTCTATTTTCATTCCATCATAATAGCTTGCCATTATTTTGGCTGAATTTGCCTTATTTATCCTTCTCTCTATGATGTTAGTTAATCCAACCTTATCATTTTTTAAGTCTTGCAGAATATTTTCAAGAATTAATAACTCTTGTTGGTTATTCTTTTGAATTTCATTTCTGTTGTTAATTTGAAGTGCTATCAAAATCCCAATAACAACAAGGATAATCTCTCCTAAAGCATAAAGTAGATACTTGCTGAACTTATTTTCAGTCAGCATTTGTTGTCTAATAATTCTAAAAAATTTTATCATTAGCTATTGGTTTGTCATAATGAAGCACAACTTACTTGATTGTACAACAAACCTACAACACACTTGCCATTTTTCCAAATATCTTTGTACTTGAATATAAAATCATAATCAGCTTAAAATGACCATAAACTATAGATTTTTAATTATTCCAATATTAAACATCGTAAACAACGACTCCTTTCCTTACAAAAGAAATTTCATTTGTCATTAACCGCAAATTACGGATATTATTCTTTTTAACTTCTTTGGGCAGACTATTTTTGTTATTGTCTTTTAGAATCACCGTTTTGGCAAAACAGTGTTTTAATACGATTTAGATTTTGTTGTATGCCATCGATCATCCATTCGCTAATCTATTACTAAATCATTAACCATTGGAGAAACACTTTTCCCTATCAAATGAATTGACTTCATAAGTTTATCATGCGGAATACCGGCATCCATTTGGAAGGTGAATCTTGAGATTCCACCTAGTGAATTACTGTGGCGAAGTATTTTCTCGGCTACTTCTTCTGGGCTGCCAACAAGCAAGGCCCCTGATGCTCCATTTTGTGCATTAAATCTTTCTCTTGAAACTGGAGGAAACCCTCTCTCCTTTCCTATTCTTGTAAACATCTCTGCATAGCCCGGATAATATTCTTCGATGGCTTCTTCGGTTGTATCGGCCACATAGCCAAGTGAGTGCAAACCAACTTTTAACTCTTCTGGTGCAAAACCTGCCTTTTCACCTGCTTTTCTATATAAATCGACCAATGGTCTGAAACGATGTGTTTCACCTCCAATTACTGCAACCATCAATGGCAAACCTAATGTGCCAGCTCGAACAAATGAAGCAGGTGTTCCTCCCACACCAAGCCAAATGGGTAACTTTTTTTGAAACGGACGAGGATAAATAGCCTGATTATTTAGAGCGGGACGAAATTGACCAGACCAATTTACAATTTCGTTTTCACGAATTTTAAGTAGAAGATCCAGCTTCTCTGAGAAAAGGTCATCGTAATCTTCCTGTTTCAGACCAAAAAGAGCAAAGGATTCTATAAATGAACCGCGACCTACTACCATTTCAGCCCTTCCTTTTGAAATTAAATCCAAGGTTGCAAAATTTTGAAAAACCCTTACTGGATCTGCCGCACTAAGTACAGTAACCGCACTGGTTAAAATAATTCTATTAGTACGTGAAGCCGCTGCAGCAAGGATAATTGCCGGTGACGAATCTAAAAACTCTTTTCGGTAATGTTCGCCAATACCAAATACATCCAATCCCACTTTATCTGCTAATTCAATTCTCTCAAGGAGTTGTGCTAATGCATCTGAATGGCTTACGTCTGAGTCTAAAGGTGCTCCTGCAAAACTATCTATTCCTATTTCCATGTTTATTTTTTAACGCTTAGATTAAGTGGCTTACAACTTACATATTTCTACAACAAAGCTACGACACACCTACGGTCTTTCCAAATATCTTTCCCTTTGAGCCTAAAATCACCAATATTTATTCGTCCATTTCGATTTTCGCAAATTGAAGAATGATTTGTTTTTCTCCATCATCAAATTTAATGTTAGCCACTCCCTTTTCATTAATTTCTAAAATCTTACCTTTTCCATGTTTCAGATGTTTGATTTTCATGCCTTCCTTTAGCAATTCAGGTTTAACAAAATTTCTTTCTTTTAGATCACTTGGAATTGCTGAGCTGTCCATAAACGTTAGTTTGTATTTGCCTGTAATTACTTCAATCTTGGCTAGTTTGTCACCAATTTGTATTTCAGCGGATTTATCACTAAGTACCTTTATGACTTGAACGGCACCATGATTTTTCAAGGTTATCGTCATTCCAATTTTGAATGCAAATTCGTCTCTTTCAATATACTTTCTATATTCATCTTGTGTTGTATTGTATATCCTGCTCCAATTGACAATATCATGCGGTCGGATTTGTCTATCATCTACATGATTATTTAGAAAATAGTATTGTTCCTTATTTAGAATGTATATAAAACCTTCATTTCCGCTATTGGCAGGGTACATTTTATATTCGGAGTTTTTAGTTTCTAATAATGAATTTACTCTTTTTATAAAATCTACAACGGCATCATTCCAATTTGAGATTGGCTTTGAATGATAGTCAAATGAATCTGGGATAGAATTAAGAATATGATTGAAGTCTGCTACTTTTTCAATTCCATTTTTCATGTTTGCTATTTGGGACTTATAACCACGATCTTCATAAAGGCTCTCTGTATCGCAAAAGAATAGTTTATTACATGCCGATTTGCCATTTTTAGTTGTAGTAGAAAATGTGCCATTCTTAGAATATATTTCTTGAATGGTTTTGATAAGTTCAGGTTTATCATTTCGATCTGTGAATTCGAAATACTTAACCATTTCAAGTCTGTCTGTGAAATCCAATTGAGGCTTCTGTTCCTCAGATTTATTTTCCTTATTTTTTTTGAAGAAGTTAAACATTGTCTTTTACTGTTCTAATTTTATATGGCAAATGAAAGATAACTCTCTTATTCCCCACAACAAATCTACAACACACTAGCGGTTTTTCCAAACTTTTCAAAACAAATAATGAATGAGTTTCTCTAACTATCTTTAGCTTATACATCTGAGATGCAGTCAGTGTATGATGGTCTGATTAGCTTAAAACATCGACTTTTTACTTTATAATCACTTAGCGTTTGTTTGCAACACTTGAGTGTTGCAAAGATTCATTTAGATGTTATTTAGTAATGCTTGAATGTTGGAAAGAAACGTTTAAGCGTTGCTTAATTTGCTTTAAGCGTTGCAAAGAAACCTTTAAGCATTAGCTTGTACAACTTAAGTGTTGCAAAGAAATCTTTACTTGTTCCTTTGTAATACTTGAAGGTTATCTTGTAGCCTTTAAGCAATACCTCTTAATCCAGATGGATACATTATAAATCCATGTAAATATTTTCTGAATCCATGTGGATTCAGAAAATATTCATGTGGATATAGAAAATATTTATGTAGATTCAGAAAGTATTAATGTGAATACCTAAAAGATCCATGTGGATGTTTAAAATATTCAGTTGAATATTTAGTATTTTCATTTGAATACCTAATAAATGTACTTGGATATTTAATAAATGAACGTCGATACATAATGTATTGACATTTATTTCTAAAATTTTGATTTGAATAATGATTATTTTAAAAAAGAAAAAGAAGTAATATCTTTATCCTTTTTGCCAGTATAAACGGTTAATATAGGCTAATACAAATATAAGGCTTTATTTTGACATGGTGGTATAATATCTTATCAGTTTTAATTTTTTTTACAATCATAACTTGAAATTTACAAATAATCAAAATCAATCTTATTAAAAACATGTACCAAGACTTCAGAATAAGGTCAAAACAAACCAATAAATCATTGTCAAATCTACAGAAGAAAAATAAGAACAGCCTGAATCACAAATTTATAGTGCGTTTATAGAGACCGTGGACCATGCAGTTCATGCCTTCTCTCATTACTAAACCAATTTCATGTTCATTTAACCGTTAATTACGAATGTAATTCATTACCATTTTGGCATCCATGTTTTCTTCTTATCAAAATATCGGCTGTGATTTGCGACGGTTTTTGGCGATAGCCAAAACTGGCGTCAAAGCATCTGTACAAAAGCACTGCATAAATTATGGCTTCGTGTATCTGTTATCGTCATCAGTTGGAAATTGTTGGTGTTTTAAAAATCCAAAAACTATTATTCTTGATGGTTCAATTTTGAAAACAATCGTACAACTTTTAAAAATACAATCTCTTATTTGTGGGTCGTCAAAGTATATAGATTACTTAAATAAATATGTATTATCCGGAATACTTTGAGTCTTTCTTAATAATTGATTTTTTAATATCTTAGCAGCTTTGAGATTATCTGATGCAATAAATTCTATATGCTCTTTTAGTCTACTTTGAAATGATTTCTTATAGACGATCTTCATATTTTGAAATTACTTCATTCAATGAATTTTCCAATTCTTCATGACTTACTAATTCGACATTACCATTATTGATATCTTCTAATTCTTTATGCAAATATTTTTGATTAGCCAGATAGTTTTGATCTTCATTAATAACTACTAACTCATCAGAAGTAAATGCATTTAAAGATTGCATCACCCTGTCCAAGGCATTTTCTTTTATGTTTAATCTTACAGTCAACATTTTATTAGATTTAGTATTTAATAACGAATATTAAGGATAAAAAGTTCGCCATTTTACTCCTTCAAAACCTTTAGTACGTTAGATGCTCAAAAAGAATTCAGCGTAGTATTTTATTAAAACTTACATTCTACGTACTAAATATCTCTGGTCTCCAACCACAAAGATAAGGATTCCTGTTGGGAGTTCTGCGAGATTTACGATGTTCTTCCCTTTAGTATATCTTGTCTTTTCAGTACTTTGCCATAAACACCCATGATTTGCAATGATGTTGGTTCTATAGTCGAGAAGGTCACTTCTGATGATGCAGGAATTGGGTATATGAAGTGCAGCAATTGAACTGTCGTTATGATTTCATATACATTGTTCTGCGTTCATATTTTTTACCAAGGTCCATCTCGGGTAATGTTCAGAATTTTTCCATTCTCAAACCTAAATGCTCCACCCCAACCTACAAACCAAATACGTTCTTTCCGATCTTTATAGATTTGATAGGAAAGGGGTCCATAATTCCCTTCTAATATTTTATGTTCAGTGAGTTCGTTATTGCTTAAACGGAATATACTTCTGGAACAATTAAACCAAATATCCCCGTTTGAAGCTTCCACAATATTACTTGTTCCTTTGGTTTCTTTAAATAATTTGCCTGATATATCAACCAGAGCATCACCATTGTAAAGATAAAGTCCTTTGGATGTGGAAATCATAAATTCACCTTTCTGAGTTTCTATGACCTTACTAACAAAATTACTTTTAAGCCCATCCTTTTTTGAGATTTCTGTTAGCTTATTATTTTCTTTTATATATACGCCTCCATTGGTGCTAAACCAGATTCGTCCCTTCCTGTCTGCCATAATATTATGGATAAAAGTGGTACTCGAAACGCCCACTGTGGTGTCAATTTCACCTTTTGGCAATTCGAAAGTAGTAAATTTTTTCCCATCAAATACACTGACGCCATCAATGGTGCCTACCCAAGTATTCCCTTTAAAATCTGTTTCAAGGCACCAGACATCATGACTGATTAATCCATCTGATTCATATAAATTTATAACCTTACCGTCATCTATATAGCTAATCCCATCTGAATGACCAAACCATATTTTCCCATTTGTACTTTCTTTGATGGCACGTATAGCCACTCCTGTACCTGATGCACTTTTTATTTCATCTATATGCATCAATGTGTCACCGACCAATTTATATGCTCCGTCGTGCGTTCCAAACCAAAAATCACCTTTACTGTCATGAAACATTACCCTGACAGTTTCAGCTATCTGATTTGTAAAATTCGGAAAGTTAATTGGTTCCTGAGTTTCCGGCCTTACTATTAGCATATTATTTGACGTACCTACATCTTTGTTAGTTTTAGCTTGCCCCTTTTGCCCATTGCAAGAAATTAGGGTGCTACAGAAAATAATTACTGTCAATAATTTGATAGAGATTGTTTGTATCATTGATGTGTTACATTTTTTAAGGAGCAAGACTTAATTATGTCTTAAACAAAGATACGACTCACTCGCAGTTTTCCAAATATCTAAGCATTTGGATCTCAAATTTACATCATCTTTCAAATGACCTTAATATACTAATCTCCCACAATTCCAATATTTAAAATCGTATACCATGACTACTTTCATTAATCAACAAATTTCTTTTGGCATTAACCTTAAATTAAGGATACTATTCTTTTTAACTTATTTAGGCAAATATTGTATGTTTTCTTGCTTTTCAAAAATAACGGTTCTCGTCTTGGCGATGTGGCCAATTTTTAGCACAAAATTTCAATAAAATTGGGAATATTTGTTTTAGCAGAAATGTTTTAAAGAAGTACTTCAGCCGCCATATTGCCAAACCGATATTGGCAGATCAATTATCTTTTAATGATTACAACTTTCTCTTTTTTTAACTTTACTTTTATCATAAAAAATATAATTAACCCAAACATTAGAATAGTTATAAATATAAACATGTGGTTCAACCCGAAGCCGTTTTGTTCAAAAAAAAAAAATTGGGTTTCATATATATTAAACCTTCTCGATTGTCAATTATTACATTAAATCTTTTTAATATTTTGTTACCAATCAGTCCCCCAAATTTATAGTCAGACTCATTCTTGTTTTGTTTTTCTAAAGTAATTACACCTTTAGAAATAGTTTGATTCGCAATAATTAGTTCTGGAATAAATGCTACTTTTTTATTACCAAAACCAATAATATTTGAAAATTTATCATATAAGTTATGTTTTACTAAAAAACTATTTCCGACTATTCCGTTGCCTGTGTTTCCTGTGTCAAACAAAAACCATTCTGTATAATTTTTATTATCTATTTTAAAAGTTGCTTCAAAAACTGGACGAACTCCATTGTCTAAAATCATATTTTGTTTTAAATAATCAGTTTCTATTTCGGGCAATTTGTCGTATAAAATCAGAACACTATTTTCGTAATCAATTTTGTAAATTTGGTCTAAGAAAAAGCTATTCCCAATAATTACATCTTCATAGTTTTCCATATTTTTAGTCTCATATATTTCAATACCACTCCACGTCAATCCTTGAATTTCAATTTCATTTTTTGAGCTTACATTGGTTTCATTTATACCATCACTATTAATAAGATTTCCTTTTTTATCAAAATTTATGTTGATTTTATTTGATGATTTTTTATTTAAATTTACTGCATCTGCTCCCAAATCAAACTGAATATTTAGTAATTCTGAATCATTTATTTTTCCTTTAAAGTAAATTCGATTATCCTTCATGGTGAATGGAATGGTATCGTTGCCTTGCTTTACTTTCTTTGGTAATTTTAGGTTTGGGTAATTTGCAGAGATTCGAGTATAGCAAGAGTCTTTACCATTCAAAAGCACGATAAAATCTTTGGCTTCACCATAATTCATAGTAAATGAAATACTATCAATATCAGTAATGAATTTTACATGTGTGGCTTTTCGAGGTAAGTCTAAATAATAAATGTCTGGTTTAGTTTCAGGAAAAATTACCCAAAAGTTTGATTTGTAATTTATTCCGTCTAGTATTTTTACATTTTTTGAGTTAGCACGAATAATTGGCAGTTCTTGCTGGGCTGATAAGTTTTGAAAAATTATAACCAATAAAAGAACCAAAATATTTCTCATCTCTTTTGAATTGACTGTTATGTTAAGTGTTTGCCAACGATTTGTGCTCAAGACGTAGCAGCGTTTAGCCGTTTTGGAAGTTCAGCACTTAGTTGTCTGTGGTCTTTTTTCAATTTATCTTTATTATTGTTTTGCTTTTGCCATAACTAAATTCAGCATCCTCAATTTTTGTATTCTTAACTTCAATTGCTTGCCAAACAACTGTGCGATTTGGCCATTCGTATTCAATTCTTAGTGGTATACTCTTTATCTCCTTATAAATTATATCATAGAAACTACCTTTACAATCGGTGAAATATTCAGGATTAACATAATATTCGTTTGAGAAGTAGTATCTCCGATAAGAAACAGGTCCAGCTTTGCCTATAGGTTTTAGTTTGATTGTAATTCGACTACATGACATGTTTAGGATTGTGTCGATATTAGGTTCGAATTCAATTAATTCGGCATCTAGTTTTGTCGCATCCAGCAACATTATTGTATCTGGATTTTGAGTTATAAAGTAATTAGATTTTTCTGATGATAGGAATATATCCTTTACAAAATATGATTCTCTATTTTCAAATTTTATTTTTCCTTTGCTATATGTATATCTAGATGATTTACCAATACCACCATAATCATAATTTACGTTATAATTTTCAACATGCGGTATAACCTTATGCTCAAATTCAATATATCCTTCAAATTCTTTTTTAGTAACTTGAGAATAAGATTCAAAATTCAATAGGACTAATAGTAAACAAATATATTTCATTTAATTTTATTTCTGATAATTGATATCTAACTTACTTAATTCTGAAACAAAACTACAATACAATTCTGGTTTTTTCTAAGGATTTAAAAGTTTTGTTATTGTAATCTACCAAACAACCATTTATATCAACTAACCACCATCACATCTCCACCAAGTACCATTGATTTACTTACACAAAAAACTTGCAGAAGAAATGATTGGTAACGCTCATATCCTACTTATCCAAGATGTCAGGACTACGTTCTTTTTTTGAGAAGTTGAGTCTTGATAAATGAACGTACAAATTAAAACAAAAAAGTACTAGGTAGCAAATCGCTCATCAGTCTTCGCTTCTCTCAGCATAATGGTCGATTTGAATGAAAATCTAAGATATCAAGGCTACGTTCTTTTATTGGAAGTTGAGTCTCAATAAAAGGACATTCAAACTTAAGCGAAAAAGTACTAGGTAACAAATCGCTCATCAGTCTTCGCTTCTCTCAGCTTAATGGTCGATTTCTGTACACAACAATAGATCCATTTCCACTAAAGGATTTTTTTCGACTGAGGAGCGACCCTAAGGGCGACCCTTAAGCGAAAATTAACAAAAGAAGCAAATCGCTTATCAGTCTTCGCTTCACTCAGCATAATGGTCGAAAGGTGACAATAAGGAATGGCTTAGGGACGTAGTCCTGTAATCTTGGTACCATCAATACCCGACTATCGTTATGTAAGGACATAGCCATATAGTCTTAAAGGGTAAAAATTTAACGTCTTGTAAATTGCAGCTGTTATCGTGTCATTAACGCTTCATGACTACTCATTAAGAGATAAAGTCTTCTTGTGAAGGCTTAACGGAGCAACATTAAGAGATAAAGACGTCTCATGAAGTTAATATCAACTAAATCAAGGAATTGTACAACAATGCAAAAATATAATGTAATGCTTTATCCATCATTTAGACTCAACTTTGTCTTCGTCTTCAGAGTGTAAGAGATATTCTAAAGACCACTTTATTAAGCATCTAAATTAATGTGAGCATTGAGCATAATTAAAAGCAACCCTTTTATTTTAACCAATAAATCATTAAATCATGATGCGTTTTTTAGTTTTAATTCTATGTTTTATTTTTGCCAAAAGCACACTAACAGCTCAGGTAAGCATTGGATCTGTACTGACGGATACTTCTGCCATCTTAGATCTGTATGCTACAGACAAAGGCCTTTTGGTCCCTCGTCTTACTACGGCACAAAGAGATTTGATATTCAACCCCGCCAAAGGTTTGATGATCTATAATTTCGACTCTGATGAAATCCAGATCAACCGTGGTACAAGTATTTTGCCTTTATGGACAGGATTCCAAGGAAATAGTAGCGGAAACTTACAATCTATGACCGCAACTGGTGATGTATCCACTTCATCTACATCTTTTGAAGCCATTGATGGTTTAGAAATATCGCCGCCTGCTGGTACTTATCTGGTCATGTTTAATGGTCAATTCGGGCTTTTAGAAAGTGCTCCTATCAGCACCGCACAAGGCGTTATAGATCTTAATGCAGCTTACGATGAACTAATGGCTTTTCCATCTTCATCTCCACATGGGCCGATTCTTGGCAATGAAGAAACTATCCTACCGGGTGTATACGACATGCCAGCAGCAGCTTCTATTGCAGGCAATTTATTCTTGGATGGTAATGGAGACACGACTTCATTATTCATTTTTAGAGCTGGCGGTGCCTTTACAACTGGCGCTGGTGTTGTTGTCACTTTGACCAATGGTGCCCGAGCTAGAAACATCTTTTGGATAGCAGAAGGTGCTTTAAGTCTAGCTGCCAATACCATTATGAAAGGCACTTTAATCTCTCACAATGCCGCCATTTCTGCTGCTGCTGGCTCAAATCTAGAAGGCAGAATGTTTTCCACAACGGGTGCCATCGCATTTGGTCCAGGTACGGCTTATGTTCCTTCCGGCAATTCTTATGTAGATCTTGGCGTTTTGTCCACATTTGTCATGTTTACAAATTCAGGCGCGGTGGGCAACACAGAACCATCTATTATTACAGGTGATGTAGGGACCAATCTTGGAGCTATCACAGGTTTTGATTCACTCAATGGCAATATTTATGGCCCTGGCGCAGCGCCCAATCCGGTCAATAATACTTTGGTAAGTTTTAGTGTTTATGTAGATGACGTCATGGTCCCATTCTCTAGCAGGACCACAGATATTAACACTTCTGTGATTTCCGTCCAAGCACTTGCAACGGTAGCATCTGGTGCATCTGTCAATATCAGATGGCACGTAGATACGGGAGGTGTAACGTTAGGCAATAGAATACTTTCTTTGATAAAAGCAAATTAACCCATATTTCACAAGTTGTCTTTGTCCAAATTAACCCTGAGCGAGATGTTCCCCAAGATGTCTTTCTCAGGGTTTTAATTTTAACCCCGCAAAAATTACGCTCTACTCTTTATTCAATTAAACATTCCACATTAAACTATTTTTCCCAAACTTTGCTATCCGTTTCCATTTTTATACTTAACTTTGTTTAGGATTTCCAATGATAACTTCCATGCTATATCATTCAAATCTAAAAGTTATTTCGTATTATATAAATTATTTCACTCAAGCTAAAACTATGAGATTTTCATTT
The DNA here is from genome assembly GCA_035299145.1 of Saprospiraceae bacterium. Taxonomy (GTDB): domain Bacteria; phylum Bacteroidota; class Bacteroidia; order Chitinophagales; family Saprospiraceae; genus OLB9. The sequence goes on along the minus strand of DATGWZ010000001.1, from coordinate 172,105 downwards.
TACCATTCTTTTATTTTGTTGTTTCTACTATTACAATCTCCTAGCGAAATTATTGGTAGAAATACGTCCGATAACGAAACATTCACCATCATTTCATCCAAACAAAAAATAAGTTTCTCTATCGAAAAAAAGGTATTAAAAGCAAAACTAGAGACGGACGAAGTTATACAATGTAATGTGAAAACAGGCGAGTATTTTAGAAAATATATGTATTTTGACAATACAAGTAGTATTAAAGAAGTTGCCATAAATGGTGTAGACATCAGCCCCATCATCACAGATGATTTTCCTAGGTCCGGCATCTTCCATAGTGATTCTAAACTTCTTTATGTAGACCACAGATTTAATACCAAAAGTAAGGATATCGATATCTTTACTGAAAAAGAATTTGATGATTTTAAGTTTATCGACTTATTAAAATTTCAACTGTATTCCTATGCAGTTAACTATTCGGAGATTATCATAGAAATACCCAATTGGTTGGAATGTGATTTACAAAAGTTCAACTTTGAAGGGCAAAACATTACCACAAGTGTAGAAGAAAAAAGTAAGTCAAAAATATATACTTTCATATTGCAAAATATACCTGCTGATCTCACATTAAAGGCGGTGCCTGATTCTCGTGTGTATCAGCCACATATCATGTTGCTACCAAAAAAAATGGAGTTAGATGACAAAAAGGTAGCGCTTTTACCTGATATCAACAGTCTTTATGGTTGGTACAATTCATTGGCAAATGAGATAGGTAATGATAGATCCGTTTTGGTTTCATTGGTGGGGGACATCACAAAAGATAAAACCACACAATTGGATAAAATAAAAGCCATTTATTACTACATCCAAAACAACATAAAGTATGTAGCTTTCGAACATGGCATCATGGGATTCAAACCAGAATCGTGTCAAAACGTACTTAAAAATAAGTTTGGCGATTGTAAAGGTATGGCAAATCTAGCTAAAGAGATGCTCCAAATCATAGGTGTAGATGCCCGTTTGACTTGGCTTGGCACGGATGGATCACCTTACAACTATGATTACCCGTCAGTCTATGTGGACAACCATATGATCTGCACGATTGTATTGGATGGGGAGTACATCTTTCTAGATCCAACAGAAAAACACAATGACTTATTTGCCTATGCTAATCGTATCCAAGGTCGTGAAGTTCTCATCCAAGACGGCGACAAATTTATAAAATCCATCGTGCCTAATCAAGATAAGGATAAACATCTGTCTCAATATGATCTCCATATGCGAATGGAAGGGAGCTTACTAAAAGGTGATGGTAATCTAATCATGAAAGGAAATAGTAAAACAAGTTATGCTTCATTTATCCAATCATCAGGCGAAAAAAACAAAGATAAAGCCATCAATTATTTACTAGGTAATAACGACAATAACTTCAGTGCTACCACGACCCAGACACAAGTCATGCCGAGTAGAGATGAAGATTTTCATTTAAAATACGAACTAGTGGCCGATAACCAAATATTAGTCTCCGGTCAAGAAAAATACATAAATCTTGAGTTTGAAAGACCGCTTGGTAATATGGTGATAGAAGACAAAAGGAATTGTGACTACTATCATGGATATAAGCAATATGAACAATCCAATATTCACCTTCAAATACCACCACAACATACGGTAAAGTATCTACCACCATCCATCACAGAAACCAATGAATTGGGAAGCTTTCATTTCAGTTACGAAGTAAAAGAAAACAAGATATTGTATAGCAAAAACATCGTATTAAACAAGACACAAATCCCAGTAAAAAGCTTTGATACTTGGAAAAAGATGATCAAAAAGCTCAACGAATTTTACGACGATAGAATCATTCTAGAAGCAGCTAAATAAACCATAAAAACACCAAGAATGCGCACATATACCTATTTACTTATATGTCTGATCGGCTTATCTCTATTGCCACAAGACAGCCTTGCACAAAACAAAAAAAAGGTCAAAAGAGATGCCAAAAACATGGAATTCTACAATGCCGTAGTAGATGTTAATGACAAAAGCTTTGACGTGACGACAGCACCCGAAGCGTGGAAAAACGAATCATATGTTCTATTAGCTATCAATACTTACATCAATGTAGGATCAAAGAAAAGTCAGTTACGTGGTATCAATCGAAAAAGAGTCTTATTGCAAGACCAAAACGCAGTGGAGTTATTTACAGAGTTTTACTTCCAAGATTCTGAGACCATTCTCATCACCTTGACCAAAAAAAATGGAGAAGAAATTGAAATCAATACAAAAGATGCCATAAAGGTTACCACTGAAGTACCCTCCGTATATTCAAGTAGATTTCAATCTTCACAATCATATAAATTTGCCATTCCAAATATCGAAATAGGAGATATCTTAGATTTTACTACGATTTATTCTCAAGATTTCGGAGGTATATTATCGTATGCGGATGCATTGAGTGATTCCGAACCCATTTTACATCAGAATATTACGATAGATATTGAAAAAAGATGGGATGTCTATAGAAAAACCTTTAATACGGATGCAATATTTGAATTCGGCGAGGGGAAAGGGCATGCTTTTGATGGAAGTCCATATATAGGAATGAATAGATTTTCACTCACAACCACCAACCTTGAAGCAAGATCAGATGACAATTGGGAAAATGTGTACGAAATAGAACCAATTATCAAATTTGTGGGTATTTCTCCCGCTTTCAAATCTTACTATTTTGGCTATGGTAGAGTTAAAGATAGTCTAGACGTAACTGCCATATTAAACAAAGTAGTAAAAAACATCAATATAGATGAAGCATATTATGACCCTATTACGAATACAGTACTAAATAAAGTTAAAAATACGGTTACAAAAACCGATCAGCCGAAGGTAAAAGCTGATGCTTGTTATTATTATTTAAGGGAATTTATGAATGATAGATTCTATCCTTCTAAAGCCATAAAAAGTATAAAATCGGGGACTGAAACTTATGAATCTATATACGGTGACTTCACTTCAATGGAAGAAATGGTTTTTTTAACCTTGTTTACATCCATGTTGAGAGACTTTAAAGTAGAAACAGAAGTTGTAGCATTATTAGCTGATAGAATGGGAGACTTATCTAATGCTGTCACACTTAATGAACTATATTTTGGTATCTATGTGCCAAGTTGTGATACTTACTATTGGCCAATGAATAAAAATAGTACACATCTCGATATCCCATACGAAATCATGTCTGGTGCTAAGGGCCAAGGAATGTTAGATACAAAAGATAAAAAACTGGAAAACAAACCAAAACCTAGAATGGTCCAACCTGTAACTGCTGACCACAATAAAGAAAAAAATGTCATGAGTTTCAGTTTTAATTTAGCAGACTACACCACTAAGATCAAAAAACAAATGACCGCAACAGGTTACCAAAAGAAAAATTACAAATCGTTTATCGAAGAGTTTGGTGATAATATGTTTTTGGACTTCTTAACCATGTATAATGATAGGGATATAAGAGATGAGTTGGAAGATTACAAAACCAAATCTGCAAAAGATAAAAAGGGCGTTTATGAAGATTTTGTGGAAAAGTCTGACAAAAAAATGGCCGATGCTTTTAAATCTTGGATAGAAGAAAAAGATACAAAAACAGATCTAATCACATTTGAAACGATATCTAGTGGAAGATCATCAGATCAGCCAGATTTGAAAGTAGAAGCAGAATATACCACAGATGGATTGCTAAAAAAGCTAGGCCCAAATCTCATTTTCGATATTGGCAAAAATATAGGAGGACAAGTATTTATAGAAGAAAAATCAAAAACAGGTCGCAAACATAATATCTTTATGGGTGCAGCACGTTTGTATGAATATCAGATGGAAGTAGAAATCCCCGAAGGATACTTTATAGAAAATATCGAATCCCTAAATAAATCTGTCACCAGTGAGTACATCTCTTTTAAATCTACCGCTGTGATAGAAGGTAATAAACTTAAGGTAAATACCTACAAATCTTATGATAAACCCAAAGCACCCAAAAGTGCCTGGAATGATATCGTGAAAGTCATAGATGAAGCATATAAGTTCTCACAGGAAAAAGTGATATTAAAAAAGAAATCTTAAGGGAGTAGTTTATTTAAGCATTAATACTTTTTCTAATCGATAATTGACCAAACCTGAACCTTCATTTACAAAGCTTTCAGGTAGGACTTTATATCCATTTCGAAGATAAAAAGGAACAGCAACTGCACGCGCCTCAATAAATAAATGCGTAACGCCAATGGAAAGTGCATAGTCTTCAAAGTAAGTAATTAGCAAACTGCCCAATCCTTTGCCTTGTTCAGATGGATCTATAGCAACTTGCCTCATTTGACACCACTCACCTACCCTTCTGATGAGAAAGCAACCAATTGCTTCAGCTTTTCCGAGTCGATACAAGCCTATATGCAGATCTTCTTTTTCAGATTGTAGTTCTAATGGTGTGAAAGGTAAAAGTCCATCACGTAAGACCTTAGTGCGTAACCTAAGTAAGTCATGGTAAGCATCTTCTTGTCCAAACTCGACTACATGAAATGCTAATTCGTGATTATGATTTGTGTTCATTCACACAAAGGTAACAAATGTTGTTAAAATTGAATAAGGAACATCTTGATACTATCCATATGCTACCAAAAAAAAAGACCCACTTCTGCTTCCAGAAATGGGATCTTTCTCTCTATATAAATCTACTATCAAAACCCGTACCCAAGCGAAATACCGAACCCAGTATTTCTAATCGATGTCTTATCATCCGCAACCCTATTGTCGTTGGGATTGACATCTAGCATGCCTAGCTGCGCATTAAATTGCACAGAAAGACCACCTGCTAACTCATAACCAAAAAAGATATTTGCTCCTGCATCAAATCTTCTTGCATAAAACTTTGTCAAAGGATCTGTAAGTGCGATCTCATTCTGAAAAACGATATCATCATCCAAAGATACGCCACCCGACTCTGCCTTTACATTACCATTAATTCCATAAGCTACATATGGTCCGAATCCTAACAAAAGAGATCCTGCACCTACTTGTGCTTTGTATAAAAAATTGATAGGCAATTCTGCATAAGCTAATCTGTATGTTATTTTACCTAAATCACTTTCATTTTTTGCACCTTTCTGTACATACAATAATCCTGGTTGTAAATAAAATTGACTGGCTAATGGAATGCGTGCAAATACGCCACCTTGAAAACCAAGCAGTGCATCGTTCTCTTCCGCGACACCATCACTACCATCTCCTACCAGATTGAAAAGATTAACACCACCTATTACACCAAAAGATGTTTTAGCTTGTGTTTCATCTTGCGCTGTTATGTGTTGTACATGTATCATTAAACTGATAAATACACATAAATATATTGCTCGCATGACTATTTATTTTTTTGTTTTGTATAATATAAGTTGGTCGCTAAAATGATTTATGAAACTATATATTACTTAGTCCCGCCTTCCATTTCAGCATCTGTTTTCATCTTTTCATTGGCCGTTATTAAGAACTCGACACGTCGATTAAGTGCACGTCCGTCTTCAGTTTCGTTGATATATTTTGGCAATGATTCACCATATCCTACTACTGATATTCTATTGCTGGCTATCCCATTTTGTTTAAGATAATTCGAAACAATAGATGCTCTTTCTGTGGACAATTTTTTATTATACCCATCACTACCTTTACTATCTGTATGTCCTTGTAGTTCTATATCAGTGTCCGCGTAATTTTTAAGTACGTCTGCCAATTTATCCAAACTCACTTTAGAATCTGCGTTAAGGGCTGACTTATCGAAAGCAAATAACACGTTGCTACTGAATTCTACAACAATTCCTTCGCCTACTCGCAATACTTTGGCATCAGGCACTTTTTTTTCTATTTCTTCAGCTTGTTTGTCCATTTTCCTTCCTATCAATGCTCCAGAAACACCACCTACCGTAGCGCCAATGATTGCACCTAATGCAGAATTTCCAGTAGCCTTACCTACTATAGCACCTGTTGCGCCACCAGCTGCCGTACCAATAGCGGCTCCTTTTTGTGTTTTGTTGAGAGAAGAGCAGCCACCAAAAATGACAACTATAAGTAGTAAGATGATGGGGCCTTTATGTTGAGAAATCATGATATTTTGTTTGATGTGAATAAAAAAGAATAATGTTTCGCTTAATAAAAAGTGTAATTAAAAATTGCCGACAGTAAACGAAGCATATCATGTACTATCTCAATATTTGTTACTATTAATTATATGCTCAATTTATCAAAAGAAATGTATCGTATAAAAATTGGTTTAGAAAAGTTGGCGCTACATAAACAATTGATGATGCAAAGGTACAACCCACACAATACTAAGGTGTTACATAAATTTTGGAAAAATTTATATAATTATATTTTTTGTCTTTTACTATCTTTATAAGCCATCTTTTGGACATATATAGAGATCAATAAATGATATAAAATAAATTGAAAATTGTATAAAGTTTTAATGTCGTTTTGCCCCTACCTTTGAACTTTTTAATTCATAAAATCAAACAAGATGCCATTAATAACCATTTTACTCGTTCTTATCGCCGTAGGTGTATTACTTTGGTTGGTCAATACTTACCTTCCTATGGATAGCAAAATTAAAAGTATATTAAATGCAGTTGTAGTGATCATTGTGGTGATCTGGTTGTTGCAGATTTTCGGTTTGTTAGACAGTTTAAGATCTGTAAAAATATAATGCATCAGCATCAACCTTTCTATTATTTAAGGCAAAGTTATCTAATTTAGAAGTTCTAAAATTTATCAATTATCCGTAGGATTCAATAAGCATCCTACGGATTTTTTAAAAATAAATCGATAATGATCTAATTTGGCTTCGTAGGAGTTTATTTAATACTAACTTTGACTACTATGATGTTAAAAGATGTGTATAATTTTTTGATATAACTTACTCTTTATTCAAAAAACATCAAATCTCACCCAATAAGTATTCCTTTATTATTCAAATATTTTTTTCTTAATATAAAACATTAGATATGAATAGCATTTTCAAAGGACTTATCGCTGGTTATGGCGCGTCAAAATTAGGTGGTGGTTGTATAGGCACAATTGTCGTTTTTGTAATCATTTGGATAGCGCTAGGTTCTTGTTGACCTAAATAAGACAGCTTATGTTTCAGACCAATTTTGCAATATTTTAGATTTATTGTATAACACAATTATTTGCTAAAAGCGGCACCTTTGCCTTGTGGAAATTCATTCACAAATCATATTATATCATTATGAGTAAGGATAAAGGTTCAAAAAACAACAAAAAAGCTCCGGCAGATAAATCTGGCAAATCAAAAGAAGGTTCTGATTACAAAAATGAAGGCAAAAGTTCCCCTAAATCAGGAATAGATGCATTTGCACCTAAACCACCAGCAAAGCCAGCTCAAAAAGGTTAATACTAGGATTCATGCGCACCGGTGTGTTTCTTATGAATGGATAGGTCGAGGTTGCTTTCGTATTCCAAAACCTTCCATTTTTTTCTCAAAAATCAAAAGAACTCTTTCGTATTAACCATATAATTTATCTTGAAATAATTGTATTAACGTATTTACAAGATTAAACTACATTTCCAATTTACAATCAAATCTCAACCTTCTTATTCCTTAAATTAATTAGGAATAAAGAATTCGTATTCAATCAATCTGAAACTTTAAATAGCCAAATGATAGAAGTAATAAAACACGGTATAATTCTCGAAAAATCAACTGATGGTTTCGAAAATGAAGGCGTGCTCAACCCTGCCGCAATAGACCATGATGGAACCATATATTTGTTCTACAGAGCAGTCAGCAAAGGCAACCATTCCACCATTGGCTTGTGTACTTTGACAGACCCACTGATTGTAGATAATAGACAAGACGAACCAGTTATATTTCCCCAAAATGATTATGAATGTCAAGGCGTAGAAGACCCTAGAATCGTAAAAATAGAAGATAAGTTCTACCTATCATACACAGCATATGATGGCGTTAATGCACTCGGGGCAATTGCATGTTCTACAGACTTACTTGCATGGCATAAAAATGGCATTGTGGTCCCACAGATCACTTATGATGAATTTAGGCACCTTGCAGAATCAAAGGGACACATTAATGAAAAATACCTTCGCTACAATATCCAAAAGTCAACGCATGAAAAACCTGATAAAAATATTTTGATATGGGATAAGAATGTGATTTTATTTCCCAAAAAAATAAATGATAAGTTTTATTTTCTACATCGTATCAAACCTGATATACAGATAGCATGTGTAGATAATTTAGAAGATTTGAATGCTGAATTTTGGCAAAAATACTTCCTAAGATTTAATGAAAGCATCGTAATAGCCCCTAAATATAAACATGAAGTGAGTTATATTGGTGGCGGCTGTCCCCCAATAGAAACAAAAGAAGGTTGGCTTATTATTTATCACGGCGTATACGATACTGTAAAAGGATATATCTACACTGCTTGCGCTGCCCTACTAGACTTAGAAAATCCATCTAACTTAATCGCGCGTCTGCCTTATCCACTATTCAAACCTGAACATGCATGGGAAGTTAGGGGCGAAGTGAATAATGTTTGTTTCCCTACAGGTGCCATCGTTCGAGAAGGCCATCTATATATTTATTATGGCGCAGCAGACGAAAGAATAGGATGTGCTTCTATAAATATGTCCGACTTAATTATTGAACTTTTACAAAATAAGGAATCAAATGAGTAACCACCAAACCTTACCTGAGATACTAATTATAACTACCTACCCGCCAAAAGAATGTGGCATAGCAACCTATACCCAAGATTTAATATTTGCAATCAAAAACAAATTCCAGAACTCATTCAAAATATCCATTTGTGCATTAGAATCTAATGGTATCGAACTTCCATATTCTGATGATGTAAAATACATTCTGCATACAGATGATCAAGCATCTTATCTAAAACTTGCGGATGACATCAATAAAAATGACGAATTAAAAATGGTCCTTATCCAACATGAATTTGGCCTGTATGAAAATAATGAATCGCATTTATTGGAATTACTTACCACTATCAACGTACCTAAAATTTTAGGATTTCACACCGTTTTGCCAAAGCCGGATGAAGTTTTCAAAAACAATGTACAGAAGCTAACCGCAGCAGCTGATTCGTTAATTGTCATGACCAAAGCATCTTCTAAAATCCTGGTGTCAGATTACGGAATTCTTCAAGACAAAATAACAGTTATACCACATGGCACACACTTAGTGCCACATGCTAATAAAGCAAAGCTAAAAGTTAAATATGATGTAGAAAATAAAAAAGTATTATCAACATTCGGATTTCTAGGTGCCGGCAAAAGTATTGAAACAACGCTCGATGCTATGCCTGCGATCATCCAAGAAAACGAAAATGTCATCTTTCTAATCATAGGAAAAACGCACCCTTCTGTTCTTAAAAGAGATGGTGAAAAGTATAGAGAATTTTTAGTAAAAAGAGTACATGAACTAGGTATTACTGAGCATGTGAAATTTATCAACTCATTTATTCCTTTGAATGAACTACTCGAGTATTTACAGATGACAGATGTATATTTGTTTACTTCCAAAGATCCTAATCAAGCAGTAAGTGGTACTTTTTCATATGCAATCAGTTGTGGATGCCCTATCATATCCACGCCTATCCCACACGCCATAGAAGTGTTAGGTCAAGATGCAGGTATCATTTTTGATTTCGGCGACGCTAAACAATTAGCAATTGAAACTAATAAGCTACTGAATGATGATCAACTAAGAAAAAATATGGGTTCACGTGGCTTGCACAAAATGGCGTCTACAGCATGGGAAAATGCAGCCATCTGTCATGCAACCTTATTCAAAAAAATAGCAAATGACGACATAAATCTAGATTACAAAATGCCCCCAATCAATCTAGATCACATCAAAAAAATGACTACTTCTTTTGCTATGATACAATTTTCTGAAATCAACCAGCCAGATTTAGAAAGTGGATATACAATAGATGACAATGCTAGGGCGATGGTGGCAATGTGTATGCATTATGAACTAACAAAAAATGCCACAGATCTAAAGTATATTTCCAAATATCTAAACTTTATACACTTTTGTTTACAACCTGATGGTAACTTCCTGAATTATGTAAATACAGATTATGAATTTACACCCCAAAATTATGAAACCAATCTGGAAGACTCTAATGGTAGGACTATTTGGGCATTAGGTCACCTTATATCCCTCAAAAATATATTACCAAGCGACTTAATAAAACTAGCTAAAATCATTTTACACAGAGCTTTAGCAAATCTCGAAAACATACACTCATCAAGAGCTATGGCATTTATAATCAAAGGATTGTATTATGCTAATGTACATGAAAAATCAGATACAGGCATAGATACTTTAGTTAAAATATCAAATAGACTGGTTCAAATGTATAGACATGAAGCGGATGATGATTGGAAATGGTATGAAAGTTATTTGACCTATGGCAATAGTATCTTACCAGAAGCTATGCTTTGTGCGTGGATGACAACAGGAGAGATTGTGTATAAAAATATAGCCAAATCATCTTTTGACTTTTTGATGGACAAAACTTTTTTTGACGATAGTCTCAAAATAATATCTAATAAAACATGGATGCATAAAACAGCCAGTCAAAACGAAGTAAACATTGGTGGTGAGCAACCGATAGATGTAGCGTACACGATACTAGCACTAAAAAAATTCTATGATGTATTCAAAGATAAGTCATACCTATACAAGATGCACAAATCATTTGACTGGTTCCTAGGTAATAACTTCCTAAATCAAATCATTTATAATCCTTGTACGGGTGGATGTTGTGATGGATTAGAAAAACATAATGTAAATCTCAACCAAGGTGCTGAGTCAACAGTAAGTTATTTGATGGCAAGGTTAACCATAGAAAAACATTTAAAAGGACAATCGCGCGATATCAAAACTGAACAAGAACTTACTAGCAAGATGGTTAGACCAAGAGAGCAAAAGTCTATTACGGTGATGTAATCATAGGTAGGGTGTAGTTTTTAAAAATAAACATTTACTAAGATTTATTTACCGAACCAACGCCAAGGCCAATTTATCTAAATTTCCACCTACATCCTGATGGTGAATAGTCGATAAAATGATCACAGCTTTTTTGCTTTTCTTGTCAATAACCATAGACGAAGTGTATCCGCCTACTGTTCCTGTTGCACCATTGTGCCACAACAATTCATTTTCGTTTGCCTTGTGTATAATCATCCATCCTAGACCACAAGACATATCTTCTTTTACATCTGCTGTTGCTTGTTGAGCTAAGGTGGATGCAATATTCTCTGTATCCATTTGGAGCGTAGCAAATTTTAACATATCCTGCATGTTAGAAGCAATTCCACCAGCTGGTTCAAATACATTTAAACTCCATATAGGCGCTACTATTTCACTTGACTCGTACGCTTGAATGATTTTGTGGTTATTTGATTCGTTATTGATAAATGAGTTTGTCATCTCATATTTACTCATAATATAATCTTGACAAAGTTTCTCAAAACTTGTGTTTTTTATTTTTGCCAATGTATACCCAAGTACACTCATTCCAAGATTGGAATATTCACTTTTACCAACTTTATCTGTGTCTATTTCTACTTCGCTTTTGAGATAATTCTCCATCCATGCATTGGTATAATTATTATATGGGTTATTCACATTAAGTATTGTGTTTTTGAGTGTGCCTTTTGGCATTCTATCCAAACCTGAAGTATGATTGGCAAGACTTTTAAACGTAATTTTAAGATCATTATGCAAAGGAAAACCCAAATATTTATTGATAGTTTCATCCAAAGTGATATCACCATCTACTACCATCTGGGCCAAAATAGAGGTAGTAAAAACTTTAGAAATAGACCCTATTTGGAATACAGAGTCTCTTAAATCTATGTTTTTTAATTGGTCACTTTCTCTTTTTACACCAAAATATTCGATGGAATCGTGATCAATGATACCTATAGAAACATATGCATTATTTCTCATATGACTACTAAGATAAGTAAAAATACTATCCCTTACTTTTGAATCCTCAATCGATAACATATTGGAAGCCGGAAGTATTTTATTTACTTTTTTTTGATATAAGGCGAAACCCACAAGACATAAAACTAAAACCACTAAGATACCTACAAACCATAGAATTATTTTTAGATAAATGTTCATGTTAAAAAAGATTTTATTCTAAATAATGCTAAAATTATGTTTAAATTGAACCATTGAAAACCAAATCCGATTAAACATAAATGTAATTAGACAAATGATACAATGATAGGAAATTTATATCAAGTTTTACTCTTTTATGTATCATTTCGCAACCACAAACCTTGACGCAACACTACCTTGTTTACTTCTTATGTGTAACATATACATGCCATCACTCAAAGTGGAAACATCTAGATCAAATGTAGGCTCGTTAATTTTATCAGACCTGTGTACACAGCCTGTCATATCTCTGATTTCGAATATTAATTCTCCTTCCATATCGGATATATTTACAGTAAGCCTATCAGCAGTAGGATTTGGGTAAATGGTTACTTGATCGGAAGTGAATGACACCTCTTTTGTATTTACCAATAGCTTCCTTTGATTCATCAAAACAGATCGCATGTGTGTAATTTGACCTTTTGTAAAGGTATTTTGACAAGCTTCGCCTGAATAATCCATATAATTTTCAAACATATCGGGCAAATCTATTCCTTCGGAATCCACGCATGTATTTAGTGTAGGATCACACTCCGTGCCTGACTGCGCACCTTGATTGGGAGTATCTTCTATGCCGTCATCTTCACCACAACTATCTCCACCGAATAGTCCACCACCATCGCCCCATATATGTCTCAGACCCAAGTAATGTCCCACTTCATGCACAGTGGTACGTCCGAGTGCTTCGTGAGTAAAACCTTGTACAGTGAGTTTGTTTGGATTATTACTACCGAATACCCTAAAATCAATGACGACTCCTTCCAAATCTTTAGAAGGTGCTTCTGCTCCTGCAGGCCAATTTGCTAAACCTAAAGGTGGATATGCATAACCAAGAACTTGACCACCGATAAATGGAATAGGTTGAATTTTACAAACCCAAATATTCAGATGTTTTTCTGTATCAACAGCATCACTGCCACCTTCATCTTGTTGCTTTACCTCATCAGGTAGACTGAATAATAAAACAGTAAAATTTTCATTGGTTTTGACCCTTTTTACATCCTTAAGATAAAATTCAATTTCTGCATCACCTTGTATATCTTTAAAAATATCTCTAATCTCATCACGATTACTATTTTGCAATCTGAATGCATCATTTAGTACTTGTATTTGTGATTGAATGATCGAGTCTGCAAGGTTTTCTTCTTCATTCCTCCACACAATATGGATAACGACAGGTATTCTAAATATTTCATTTCTTAAAGTCGCATTTTGGGAATACCTCTGTGCTTCATCAAAAGATTGATTTAAAACAGACTGATAGCCAGGATATTTTTTCTCATTGATATCTAAGACCATATCATAACCACAAACAACCGTATTAGGTCTTTGTGCAACCAAAACAAAAGTATAGCAGACAGTAATAAGTGTGTAAATGAACTTCATAAATAGGTTTTGATTTTAATTCTTAGAATATCTGATTTTACCATCTGTGATGGTGTAAAGTACTTTTGTTTGTAGAATCTCTTCATCAGAACAGTTGATAAGATCATTAGACAATATTACAAAATCTGCAACTTTACCAGGTCGAATTGATCCTTTAAAATGATCTTCAAAAGCTGCAAAAGCATTGCCCAAAGTATATGAATAAATGGCTTCGGCTCTAGTCATTTTTTGCTCTGTAAAAAACGTTAAGCCAGTATCTTCTCTTTTTCTTGTGACGGATGCGTAAAAACTTTTTATTGGGTCCACATCTTCTACCGGTGCATCTGTTCCATTGGCTACTACGACGCCATTATCTAGCAATGATCTCCATGCATAAGCGCCTAGTTGTGCACGTTCAGTTCCAAGTCTTTTTACGACAAACGGAGCATCAGATGTGCAATGTATACCTTGCATGGAAGCAATAATTTTACTTTTAGCAAATCTCGGAATATCAGCAGGATTGAGATGTTGAGCGTGTTCTATTCGCCATCTTAGGTCCGTTTTTTCGGGATGCTGAGCCATGACACCTTCATAGATATCAAGTACTACCCTATTGGCCCTATCTCCAATGGCATGAACACAAAACTGCATTTCATTCGCGATGGCCATGTCAGCTATTTTTTTGACATCATAAATATCTGTGGTGTTTTGCCCTTTAAATCCTGGTTTGTCACTGTACGACTCCAGCAACCAAGCGCCAAATGCACCAAGTGCACCATCTACCTCAGACTTTATGGCGTTGCAAGTATAAAATCTATTACCGACATCTACTTTTTTATATTTTGAAACTTGACCTTCTAATTCTTCAGCAGGATGTCTTGCCATAGCCCAAAGACGAACTTGCATCTTATTTTCCAATGCTAATTTTTCATATTTATTTAGTTCGTCAAATTTACTTCCTGCGTCTTGAAAAGAAGTGATTCCTTTTTTTAGACATTCTTGTTCTGCAAGACGAATAGCTTCATACCAGATGGAGTCCAATTGTTTTTGATCCAAGGATGCCATGTACGCGTCATATTTATCTGCAAATAAAGACATAGCTCTTTCTTCGAAAACTCCGATGGCTTCACCATCTGAATTTCTTACTATTTCACCACCGAGTGGGTTGGCTGTTTCCTTTGAAATGCCCACCAAATCCATCGCTTTTTTATTTGCGTACAGAGAGTGTCCAGAAGCATGATAAAGAATGACAGGATTATCAGGTGATACCTCACTTAATGAATAATGAAAAGGATATTTGTACACATTTTGTTTGGGAATACTATCCCATTTTTCTTGATGCCATCCACGACCTATAATCCAATCACCAGATTTAACTTCTTGGGCTCTTTTTGCTACGGATGCGACGATATCTTCCCAGCTTTTTGCAGTCAGAAAGTTTAAATTAATCAATGAATATCCAAGTCCCGAATAATGGCCATGACCTTCTATGAATCCAGGCATAATGAATTGACCTTGAGCATCAATAGTTTTTGTGTCTTCATTTGCTAGTAGTTTGATATCTTCATCGCTTCCTATTTGCAAGATTAATCTATCTTTAATAGCTATGGCAGTCGCTCCAGTATATACCGTATCAACAGCATAAATATTGGCGTTCGTGATAATTAAATCCGCTTTATCATCTTCCTTACAACTAGCTAAAAACAGTAAAACTCCAAAAGTTAATAACTTTAAACTTTTATACATTATGAATAAATTTTTACGAATGTAGCTTGTATAATTTTAATGGCATAATTATTTAGTATAAATTACAAAAAAGCACCATGACAATACCTATTTTAAGTGTGTAGGTTTAACCTGAATTATGCATTAGAAAATCTATTACGAAGCTAACTTGCTGCAAATCAGAATCCGCCGAGGCGGACAACTTATCTTCTGTTTATCACAAAAGCACTTTGGCTAAAGCACAAAGTGTTTTGACTACGCTAATCGCTCCTCGCTTTGCTGCGGGGCGATAGCTCCGTTTCACTTCGGTCAGGAGCCATCTGTATGGCTCCAACAACCTCGTTCACTTAGCGGTACTATGCTTTTCGAATCTAAGTTGCTGATTTATTGCAATTTATCCTCTCATTACGAATTCTAATGCATAAACTAGGTTTAATCAAGAAAGTAGTTTAATGTCAAAAAAAAAGCACCAAAAATCTCAATGACTTTCGATGCTTTTATAATGTTATGGATTCTTATTAATTATTTCGTCTCTTCAGTAGACTCTTTTGGTGCTACTACTTTAGCTACTTTTGGTGCTGCTACTTTAGCTGCTTTTGGAGCTGCTGCTTTAGCTGCTTTTGGCGCTGCTACTTTAGCTGCTTTTGGCGCTGCTACTTTAGCTGCTTTTGGTGCTGCTGTTTTAGTTGCTTTTGGTGCTGCTGTTTTAGCTGCTTTTGGCGCTGCTGTTTTAGCTGCTTTTGGCGCTGCTGCTTTAGCTGCTTTTGGCGCTGCTGCTTTCACTGCTTTAGGTGCTTTACCTACTACTGCATCAAGAACAATAACACTGTTCTGAATACCACCGAATGGAGAAGATACATAAGTATCAGCATTGTTATCATTATCCCATGTATTGCCATCCAATAAGTATCTGAATTCATAGGTTTGACCTGCTGCCAATTCTACCACAGTACTTAACTCTCCTTTTGTACCTTTAAGTAATGGTGCTTTTGCTGAATCCCAGTTATTAAAGTCACCTAAAAGTTGAACTTTTTTAACTTCTTTTGATGCAGGATAAGAAAATGTCACTTTGCATGTTCCCTTTGCAGGTTGGTATTTTTTAATAATGCTCATGATAAACAGTTATGTTGATTTAGTAAAAAAATGTTTGTGGATTATAGTGTCATCGTAACACGCCACAAAAGTACAGTATTTATTGTTACTAAATTGACATTAATCAATGTTTAACATAAATTAACACATTTAAAACAACAAATAACAAAATTTAATTTGCTTTGAGTAGAAAATTGAACGAAGTTTTTCTCAATTTTAGTTTTTCAATTAAAGAATGGAAGTTTCTAATTTTACTAAAAGGAGATTATAATTTTAGCATTGAATAAAATAAGCTTTTACTAAAGACTTATCAAGACTTTTAAAAAGGTACAAAATTAAGCTTTGGAAGTACGAACTCTACCTAAACGATGGTTAACAAGATGAGAACTTGCCACAAGCAATCCACCTAATACACTAAATACCAACATCCATCCATGGTGCTCTATCATCCCAATCATCAGAAATCCAAAACCAATTGCAGCCATAGAAAGTGGTAATACATTCTTGTGCAACTTTAAATAATCACCCAATAATGAATAAGAAGCTATCACTACACCAATTCCAATCACCACCCAATCAAACATATGATTGTGCAACCATGAACTACTACCCACTAATCCTAAAGATATCATCACAGGTATAGCCGAACAGTGAATAGCACACAATAAAGATGTAAAAAAACCAGCCGCGTCAGGATTAATATTAAAAATAGACTTCATGAAATAATTCATATTTTAATTTAGTGATGCAAAGATATAATATAACATCGTAAATGCAATAATGTTGCATCTATTTTTTTTATGAATGATTTTTTCTATTTAAATCGGCAAACTATGAATAAATAAATTATGTTACTAGATCTAAAACAAAACATCATGACTAATAATAAAATGATCGTAGCAGAAAAAACTAGAAATATTGGAAATTTTCTGGTAGGCAGACTACTTCCATTTAAAGAAAAAAGAGCCGTTGGACCTTTTGTTTTCATTGATCATATGGGACCAACTATTATGGAAAAAGGCCAAGCATTTGATGTTGATCAACATCCCCACATCGGTCTATCTACACTTACGTATCTATTTGAAGGAGAAATGCATCATAAGGATAGTACTGGAGCCGACATAATTATTACTCCAGGTTCTGTCAATTTTATGACAGCTGGTCGCGGTGTCACCCACACAGAACGCACACCGAAACATCTTAGTAATGCAGAACCATACATGATTCATGGGTACCAAGTTTGGATTGCATTGCCAAGAGAAAAAGAAAATATAGCACCAAACTTTGTGCATTTAGAACATAGTTTACTCCCAAAATGGAAAGAAGATCATCTAGAATTTACATTAATAGCAGGCGAAGGTTACGGCAAAGTTTCTCCACTTCCGGTTTACTCGCCACTATTTATGTTGGACATCAAAGCAGATGCTGACAGTAAGTTAGAGATAAATGGGCAATTGCAGGGTGAGATCGCAATCGTAATCGTACATGGCTCTATTACCGTCGAAAACGAAATACTTGAGACTGGTCAAATGATGATATCTCAAACTGAAAATGAATGTTTTATCTCATTAGACAAAGGTACTCAGATTATGATATTTGGAGGTAAACCTTTTCCTGAACAAAGATATCTATATTGGAATTTTGTTTCATCAGATAAAGAAGTCCTTGAAAAAGCAAAAAATGATTGGAAAAATAAATTATTTGATACCGTGCCAGAAGACCATACTTATATAGAAATGCCGTGATAAAAAATTATGAACATTATGGATTATTACAAGCTTCTATTGTAGCTTTAAAATAGGATCCATTTTCCACTTTAAACCCATTCAATAACCTTATTTTAGTGCCTGCCCTATATCTAACATCTGTACCTATTCCGCCTTTTATTTTTTGTGTGGACAAAATATGTTCATTAGCCTGTGTCAGTAATACACCTTTTACATCATTTGATAAATTGTGTGAGTTTGGACATGATATTTGATATTGTTGAGTGAACCACAAACCCCTACCAAATGTGCTAACCCATATTTCAGGTGAAGTTGGAGGATTAGATGGTTGATTGCCATCTACCGGAAAAGGTACGGGCCACAACTCAATTTCTGTGACTGGCACGGGAGGTAAACCATTGGAAAAAGATTGCCAATAATTTAAGTTAATCGCCTTGTAGAAAACTCCAATAGACGTCCCAGCATAAATACCTCCATTGCCATCAATTTTAACGGAAAAAACAGGTACATTAGGTAAATTTAAAGAGTAATTTGTCCAGCTAACTCCTCCATTTGTTGTGTAAAATACTTTGGAATTTGCCGTATTGCCTGCCACACTTATTACCAAGGTATTATTATTTTGTCTGTGTACATCAATATCTGTAATTTTTAAGGAATTTATGTATGGTAACGGCGGTGTGATGTTTGTTCCATTTCTAAAAATACCAGCTACATTCCCCATTACACCTGCATAGTAAACATCATCAGTAGAACTTGTAGTTGCTACAGCCCAATTCGCAGGTTGACTATATTGCAGACTCCAAGAACTCCCTGCATTAGACGAATACCAAAGGCCTGATGCATACCCAGCATAAATTCTATCTTCATACACTTGAGACATAGCAAGATTGGCAAAGAAGTTTGTATTATTAGGTACGCTTATATCACATGTGCTGCCACATCCATCCGCATATATTTTTTCATTCACGGAATAAAAAACATCATTCCCCTCACCTTCATATACTAAATAATCATGGTCAGTCATCATATCGTACCCATCGCCATTATGATAATTATAGAAATTGGTACCACCATTTTGTTCTAGAATTCCGTTGTCTTGCGCTCCACCCCAAATATCACCTTCATCATTTTCTCTTTCAAAATGATAAAATTGGGTGCAGTTAAGGCCATTAGAAAGAAAAGTCCATTCGCCATTATACTCCAAACGATAGATCCCTCCATCATTGCCGCAAAATAAAAAATTAGTGTTAGGGTTGTATTTTAATACCTGAATATCTGGATGCATTTTTGGATTATCATTAGGCCAATAAGCCGAAGCTTGTGACCATGTAAATCCTCCATCATTACTTCGCCATGTACATATACCTCCTACAAAGATTTCATTTTCATTGACTGGAGAAATAGCTATACAATTATCATAAGTTGATTGGTCGGTCAAAACTGGGATACCAATAAAATTGTAAAACAAGTTCGGTGTCTGAACCCTATTTAGAAAAGTAAGGCCACTATTATTAGAAATGAATAAACCCTGAAAACTATTATTATCAATAGCCGGCCCTGCAAATAAAACTACTTTTTCAGGATTTGCAGGCGTGACACCTATCGAAATTCTATTATTCTGAGGTAAATTTGGTTGATTTATATTTACAAAAGTATTTCCACCATTAACAGAGCGAAAGAAACTAGTACTATCAGTTGCGTATACAATATTGCTATTATTTGGCTTATATTTTATGTCATAAATATTGCCAGTTTGGGTTAATGTCCACGTTATACCACCATTTATAGTTTTATAAATTCCTTTACTTGTTGCTGCTATTAATTGATTTGGGTTTTGGGGGTCCATGATTAATTCTCTACCCGTATAATTCCCAATAACAGGTAGGTTCCCACAAGCTAACCAAGTTTCACCTCCATCTATTGATTTAAAAACACCTGCAGAGCTCGACATATATAAATAGGCATTTACTAAACTTCCTACCCCAGAATGACCATCGCCAGTCAGAATATAGATGATGTTAGGATCGGTAGGATGAATAACAACACCTGATATGCCTAAACTAGGAAGAAAATCTCCAATGGCATCCCAAGATAGACCTGCGTTAGTGGTTTTAAACAAGCCGCCTGATGGGCTACCTGCAAAGATTATGTTACTATCAAATGGATGGAAAGCCAACTCATCAATACGCCCTAATCCATTATCACCTTGTGAAGGACCTGCCATCGTCCAATAATTAGGTTGATATCTATCATTAGATTCAAGTTTTGGCATCTTTATGACTTCTTTCATTCCTGAAAGATTAATTTTATTAGGATCCATACTCCTTCCACTTTCGTTTACATAATATTCTGCATACCAAAGTTTTCTGTTCCATTTTTTAAGTTCGCGGAGGCATTTTTTTCTTTCAACACTGTCACTTAATGATAGTGACTTAATTTTATCTTGATAATAATTTTCGATAATACTCTTTTGGTCATAAAATTTTTGATTGTTATTTAGTTTTTGATCTAAATCATTTTTTTTTGAAATCTGGCTTGCCGATTGACCAACAATAAAAATACAAAACAAAGTTATTAAATAGTTTCTCATTTCAACGTTGTTTAGTTTTTATAAAATCAATTTCTCTTTTTAACTCAATGATATAAAGCGTTAATTCTTCAATCTTTTCCATCATCTTTTTTTGCATTTCCCCTAAATGAAGTCCTGAACTTTCCAATTCTTTTGCACATGGTACTTTTGGTAAATGTTTATTCTCAATGATAAACGCTTCAACTTCATAAAGATTCATTCTCTTATAATTTTGATCAAAGACATAGTCGGGCCAGTTATTTGTTTCTACCACAATTTCCTTAGAACGAATAGTGCCATTTACAGCGAGTCTCTCAAAGGGATTTGCAATACCAATCCCTACATTTCCGCCACCATTAGCCATTAACACATTTCCCCCGTGGGTATCATTAATCAAGACCTTGCTATTATCCTTACCTCCTCTAATGTAAGTATCTTCATCAAGACTGTAATTAAAATGTGAACCATGACTAGTGCCCCAAAACACTGCCGTACCATCTGGACTGTCTTTTCTCCCAACTGATAAAGTAGCTGTAGGATCAGAATTACCTACCCCGAGCTTCATGGTACCCTGATCTGCTGTTATAATATTACTATTAAAATATCCACCACGAATGTATGTATTGCCATTAAATATACCTGAATTAAATACTGAATTAGCTTCGACTCCTCGAAAGATCGCAGTATTCTTATTAACTTTATTAGAAACGTCTAAAGTCGCAGCTGGAAAATTGTTACTACCTACATTAACATTGCCTCCACCAGAAGCAAGAAATACATCTCCATTATGATTATCGTTTATCTTCACAAAACTACCATACTTACCAGCCCTAATATATGTCTGTTCACCATCACCATAATTAAAATAAGAAAAAGTCTCACTACCTCTGAACACAGCAGTACCCCAAGGTGCAGTCCCCCTTAATACATCAAGAGAAGCTAAAGGGAATAAATGATTTAACCCCAAGCCTACATTCCCATCACCTGAAAGTGTTACCACATTACCAAATCTACTGTTATGTATTAAAAAGCGTTCATCAGCAACCAGTCCATTATTATTTAATGCACCAAGTTGCCAAAAGTTATCGCTGCTTGCATTATACATTTGTAATCTTGCAAATTCTATTGGATTCAATTCTTTTATTGTAAAATTGGGTACCGTGTAAGAGCTTAATGATTGAACTTCTAACTTAGCTATTGGGGTATTCGTACCAATACCAACATTTCCAGAATTCCCATTGCTGATATCATTTCCCGAATCAATCCACTGATTCGAATTACCTCCATTTTCATTACTAGTATTTTTCACCATCCATTTCTGCAATAATCCATCATACATAAGTTGTAAACTACCATTATGTGGAATAATTATATTGTTACCAGTTCCTGTTACTATTTGTTCAGTAAGTAAAGCATTGGCATCCTGATTAAAAATTGTCATGCTTTGATTACTATTGTTTAACAAGTATAATACTCTCCCGTCATTTGGATAAGACAACCCAGAAATTGAGAAAGGCGCAGATGGACCACTTATTCTAAAATTGCTGAATGGATTTGAATTAACGTCAAGAGCTAAATGATTACCTTCACCAATTACTAAATCTGTCGACCGTAAAGAAAGATTCCCATTAATATCAAGTGTGCTTTCAGGATTTGGTATTTGAATACCAACATTCTGACAAATTCCTGTAGACACCCAGAAAAAGATCAATGTAACAATGCAAATGAATTTGTAACCCATGTTTTTTTTCA
This sequence comes from Saprospiraceae bacterium, assembly GCA_035299145.1. GTDB lineage: Bacteria > Bacteroidota > Bacteroidia > Chitinophagales > Saprospiraceae > OLB9. Next base: position 149,628 of record DATGWZ010000001.1, on the reverse strand, counting down.
CAAACTTACTTTCATTCCTTACATAAATTAAGTATGAATTTGTCAAGACCAGATATAAGTTTGTAGTTAGACTGTCTCAATATCTAAATAGTTCCAACATGATTGAAGAGCTTTGCAAACCATTTTTTAATTAGAGAGATAGATGTTAATAGTTTATAAAACTTAAAACTATAGGTTAAAACCAATTGCCAGAAACGGAAATCAAATAGAAGACAATATTCGTTTTTTTCAGACCTTATAGATACTCAATACCTATAAGGTCTGAAAAAATGTATTATACACCAAGATCCCTTAATATCTCAGTAAGTTTTGCATCTAGTTGTTCTTCGACATTCACATAATCTTCTTTACTGGCCAGGCTAGCATTGACACTACAATAAAACTTTATTTTTGGTTCTGTACCTGAAGGACGCGCTGAGATGATACTGCCATCTTCCGTAAAAAACTGAAGTACATTGGATGAAGGAAGATCTATTTTTTCTGTCTCACCTGTAATCATATCTTTTGAGATACTTTTTTTATAATCCTTCAGTGTGACTACTTTTATACCTCCTAAAGTAGTCGGTGTGTCGTTTCTATATTTCTCCATCATGGCTTGAATTTCTTCCGCACCAGACTTGCCTTTTTTAGTAATAGAGATTAATTTTTCTTTATAAAATCCATATTCTAGATACATATCGAGCATGACTTCGTAGAGACTGCTACCTTGGTCTTTGTAATACGCTGCCATCTCTGCAAACATAGCGCAAGCGACTACTGCATCTTTATCTCTAGCATGGTCTCCAACAAGATAACCATAACTTTCTTCTCCACCTACCACAAAAGTTTTTTGGCCTTCGAGTCTTGTCATTATCTCCCCGATAAACTTAAATCCTGTTAGCGAATTATAACATGTCACTCCTTTGGATGCAGCCATTTTATCTATTAGATACGATGTAACAATTGTTTTCACAACATATTGATTGCCATCCAGTTTTCCTGCTTTTTCCCAAGCTCCTAAGACATATCTGACGAGAAGGCTAAGTGCTTGATTCCCATTTAACAAGATGAATTCGCCTTTGTCATTTTTTATAGCTAGCCCCACTCTATCTGCATCAGGGTCAGTAGCCATGACGATATCCGCATCTACTTCTTTTGCTTTGGCTATAGCCATACTTAATGCTTCAGCTTCTTCAGGGTTGGGATAAATAACGGTAGGGAAATTACCATCTACCACCATTTGTTCTTTTAGGACTATCACATTTTCAAAACCAAACTTATGTAAAGCATCTGGTATAATAACACCTCCTGTACCGTGGATAGGAGAAAAGACAATTTTAAGATTTTTTTGTCTTTGGATGGCGTCTTTAGAGATAGACCATTTTACCAATTCATTGATGTATTTTTCATCCATTTCTTTGCCGATAGACTGAATATTTGACGCTTTACGATCAAATTTGATCAGGTCTATATTGCTAACTTTAGCTACTTCACCCATGACCGCTTCATCGTGAGGTGCGACTAATTGTCCACCATCTGCACCATAAGCTTTGTATCCGTTATACTCTTTTGGATTATGGGATGCTGTGAGCATGACGCCGCTTTGACAACCCAATTCTCTAATGGCAAAGGATAACTCAGGTGTAGGTCTTAGTCCTTCAAAGAAGTAAACAAAGATACCATTGGCTGAAAAAACATCTGCCACTATACCAGCAAACAAACTAGAATTATTACGATTATCATGTGCGATGACAACTTTTATTTGCTGTTCAGGATATAACTTTATCAAGTAATTGCTCAATCCTTGGGTAGCAGCCCCAAGTGTATATTTGTTCACACGATTAGAACCTGCACCCATAATGCCACGCAAGCCACCAGTACCAAACTCAAGGTCTCTATAAAAGGCATCTGTGAGTTCTGTCGTATTGTTTTGATCGATCAATTGTTTGATTTCAGCTTTTGTGGCTTCATCATAATTTCCTGCCAACCATGCGTCTACTCGTGATTGCACATTAGCGTCTAAAGATATATTGGACATATTTATTTTATTTAATGTGAAAATAATAATTTCTGTACCCAAATAGCACATTCTCTACGAAGGCAAATTTAATCAAATAATATAAATAGCAATGTTTTGTATCAAGAAGTTTTAATTAATCTATCTAAACAATTATCCAATGATCATTTCCTATATGTTTAGACCATTATTTTGTTATCTCAATCCAATAAAAAAGGGAAAGCATGATGACATACTTTCCCTTTATTTAATATTTATTTTTTGATTCTTATTGTCGTGGTATCATATTGAACTCTACCCTTCTATTTAAGGTACGTCCTTTTTCATTTTCATTAGTAGATATTGGTCGTGACTCTCCGAAACCTGTAAAACTCATTCTATCAGCTGAGATACCTTGTTTAACTAAGAATTCATAACATGCTTTTGCTCTTCTTTCAGACAAAGATTGATTTGCAGTAGATGAGCCAGTATTATCTGTATGACCACTTATGTTCATATTGAAGTCTGGGTATCTATTCATGATGTCTGAGATTTGACGCAAGACGATATTTGATTCAGATTTCAAGACTGCACTTCCTGTCTGAAACTGTACTGCTTGCATTGCAATATCTAGTGTCTTTTTATCTTCCATTTTTATCTCAGGACAACCCTCATTGGCTACTGTACCTGCTACATTAGGGCATTTGTCTCGACTATCATCGATACCATCTCCATCTGTATCTGGGCAACCATTGTAGATCTTAAGACCTGGTTTGGTAGGACATTTATCTTCTTTATCAGTGATACCATCACCATCTGTATCTGGGCAACCCATGGTAGCTTCAGTACCTTTTTCATTAGGACACTTATCTTTATCATCAGAGACACCATCGCCATCACTATCCATCACTTTAACTTTTGGCTCTTCAGGACAACCTTTGTTTGCGAGAGTTCCTGCCACATTTGGACATTCATCTTCATTATCAGCTATACCATCACCGTCTGTATCAGGACATCCACCAAATTGCTTCAAACCTTTGGATTCAGGACATTTGTCTAAGTAATCAGGTACGCTATCACCATCTTTATCAGGGCAGCCATTCAATTCTTTGGGACCAAATGCATTCGGGCAAAGGTCTAGTTCATCGACTATGCCATCATTATCACTGTCCAATTTTACCATTTCTTCTGGTTTTTTCTCTTCTTCTTCAGTTAATTTACCTAATAAATAAGTAAAGCCAATACCGTGCTGGAGATTATTTCTATCCTCAACTAGAGAATATCTGTATTCTGTTTGTAAAGTTATATACGCTTTGGGTCCTACTTTTACATAAAGACCAAGACCTGCAGGAATTTGAATATTAAATTCACCTTCTGTTTCATGTACACCACCTACACCCGCCATTAAGTATGGTATAAACCTTCTACCTTCTTTAAAAAACTGATATTGAAATTGTGCGTCAAGACTCAAAATACTTTTAGAAACAGAAGCTAAGGAGTCAATGTGCGAATTCACTAAACCGTAACGCAAAGGGAAATTTAGCGCGATATTATTGGTCAATTGTCTTTGGTAACCCAATTCATAACCATGTCTATAATCCTTAAATCCTGACAAGGTACCACCATTCTGTGATTGGTAATCAAGAAATAACTTCTTAAAAGAAACACCTGACTTAAGCTGGGGATTCTGTGCATAAAGGCCTGGTACAACCGAGGCAAAAATTATGATGATAAACAACAAATTTCTCATAATCGAAAAGTCTATATTTTGAAAAACCTTAAATAAGTGACAAAAATACATAATATTTTATTATAATATATAAAATGATGTAGAAATATTATTTTTTGATAAAATCCGATTTAAATAATGAGCTGTTTTTGTGCAGAAAAACAACTAACTTAGCGTTTAAAAATATAAAATATATGTATAAAATGTATTCTTAAGTCAATTCCAATCTTATTTCAATATTAATTTAATATTAATTTTTTGTGAATGATGGATATGAAGCCAACTCGTTGTACATTTGCGGCGCAATTTGATAACCAACGTTAAATAATAGACATTGAACAACTTAATCAGACTTTTTCTGCCTAAAGACAAAGTATTTTATGAAGTCTTTGAAAATATAGTAGTCAATCTTAAAGAAATGATTACTCAGCTAAAAACAGCGCTTGATGAAAAAGACGTGCCTACTCGTTTCAAAATGCTTGAAAGCATTGAGCATGGTGAACACAAAAATGATGAATACACCCACCAAATTTTTGTAGAGTTGAGTCGAAACTTTATCACTCCTTTTGATAGAGAAGATATCCATTACTTAGCAACATCACTAGATGATATTGCAGATTATATGCATGCTGCTACCAAAAAAATATTGACTTACAATGTAGAAACCACTGATCAATACATGAAAGACCTCGTAGATATCAGTGAAAAGTCAATTGTAGCACTCGCAGATGCAGTCAATAAGCTTAGGAGTATGAAAAACATAAGTCAGATCAAACATGACTGTGTACTGATCAATAGTCTTGAAAACCAAGCAGATGATGTATTAGATAGTGCAATCCTCAATTTATTTGCAAAAAATAGTGACCCTATCCAAATCATCAAGTTAAAAGATATCTATCAGGACCTAGAAGTCATTTCTGACAAATGCGAAGATGCATCTAATGTCATAGAGTCTATCATTATAAAGTACGCTTAACTTAACCTACTGATACAGGAAGTATTCATTTCCCATCTACCAACTTATTATGACGTTACTTATCATCATCATAGCGCTGGCCCTAATTTTTGATTACATCAATGGGTTTCACGATGCAGCAAATTCAATAGCTACGGTTGTTTCTACCAAAGTTTTGACACCTTTCCAAGCAGTCGTTTGGGCAGCTGTATTTAATTTTGCAGCATATTTTATATTCAAAGACCATGGTGTTGCCAATACGGTAGCAAAAACGGTCAATGAAGGTGTCAATAGTGCTGGCGTGCCATACATCACACTCACCGTAATCATGGCTGGACTTCTTGCAGCAATATTTTGGAACTTGTTGACTTGGTGGTTTGGTATTCCTTCTAGTTCGTCGCATACACTAATTGGTGGATTTGCAGGATCTGCAATTGCCCACGCTGGGTTTGAAGCCATAGATTCTGGAATCATATTAAAAACAGCGTCCTTTATATTTTTAGCTCCTTTAGTAGGGATGATCATGGCTTTTATCATAAGTATATGGTTTTTACATGCTTTCAAAAAGACATTTTTACCTAAATTGCTTTCTCTTGCGATTTTAGGATGTGTTTTTTACTTCATACCAAACTTGATGGTGAAAAGTTCATCTAAAATTATAGGTATCAAAAAAGCTGAAACTGTAGATAATGGAGTAAAACTGGATGTTTCTTTTAAAACGCCTGCCAATATGATGGGTCTAAAAAAGGGAGATGTCTTACAGGGTATAAATGATGTGGCCATTACAGATGATAAATCTTTATCCACTACGATTAAATCCTTAGAAAAAGGAGATGCTGTAAGTTTTAAAGTCATGAGAAAAGATGAAGAAAAAATCATTGAGACTACTTATCAACCAAGATTTAAGTCTGCTTTAATGAATTTGTTAGCTTTTGGTGAAAACGTAAAATGGTTATTGATTGGTTTTATCATTGGTGTCATAGCTTTATTTACACTGTTCCTTAGTGGACTAAATTACGCACAGAGTGAGAGATGGTTTAAACGTATGCAACTAGTATCTTCTGCGGCTTTTAGTATTGGTCATGGCGGTAATGATAGTCAGAAAGTAATGGGTATCATAACGGTAGCTTTGATAGCTGGAAATCAAATCACAAGTTTTGAAGAAATGCCTAATTGGGTACCTTTGTCTTGTTATACCGTGATTGCTCTTGGAACCATGAGTGGTGGCTGGAAGATCATCAAAACGATGGGAACTAAAATCACAAAAGTAACTCCATTCGAAGGTGTAGCTGCAGAAACTGCTGGGGCACTAACCCTATTTATTACAGAAATGCTCAAAATACCAGTATCTACTACACACACCATTACCGGATCAATCATAGGTGTAGGCGCTACCAAAAGATTGTCTGCCGTAAGGTGGGGCGTAACAATCAATCTTCTTTGGGCATGGATACTTACTATACCAGTGAGCGCAGTCATAGCAATGTTGTTTTATTCTTTGTTGTCTTTATTTGGCTTGGAATGATGATCTGTTCATAGGTTTCGTTTTGCGATAATCATGTCATCCCTTCGGGATTTTGGTGGTGTTTTTTAAATTCTTTTTTCTATAAACATTACATCCCAACTGCATTTATTCAGCTGGCTCAATCTTATCACTTTGGGATTTACTTAAAAATGACACTTACGTCCTTGGCGGAATGATCGTCTTCGTTTTTTATAGTCTACCACATTGAGTTTATATCCTACTGTAAAGCTATTAAAAAAGTACCAATCATTATCTCTGTCGTTTCCCCTTGCTTCAGTTTTTAAATCATTCTCAGGTGGACCACCAGGTAATTCGTCAGTTCGGTAAGAAATATCCGCAGCTATAGGACCTTTGAATTGCCTAAGTAACTCGAAATCTGGATAATCTTCAGAAACGTCATCTAGATAATCTGTAAATGTAATCCTAGGACCTATCTCAAAGGAGACATACACATCTGGTCTAATAAAATAAGACAATCCAAAACCAAAAGGAATGCCTATCTGGTGTAATGAATATGGTGCTTTGTGTCCTGGCAATCCTTGGCCCTCTGTGCTTAATGGCTGTAAATCATACCATCTTCCATTATAAGACGCCTTGGGATTAAAATTAAAATAGGTAACACCAAAATAAACAAATGGCTTAAGATTGAATTTGCGTAGTTTTTTAAACATATCCAATAATTCTATCTCTGCCAATAATGAAACGTCTTTTAAATCTGTCACAAAATGTAAATTTCGAGCCGCTCTCCATGCATCTTTAGAGTCTCTGTCATAAGCACTTATTGAAGTTTTCGTATATTTAAGTTTTAATGCAAATGATTCTGAAAAATGATAGCCTAAGTGAACACTCTTGAGAAATCTAGCACCTTGAAAACTAATTCGGCTACTGTAGTGACTTATATCTCCTTGGTAAGTTGTACCTCCTATACTTGCGCCAACATCAATGTACTGCCCTTTACTAAAGAAGGACAAACACATTAAGCATATGAACAAATATTTAATCATAACTAAACTAATTTTTGATTACATCATCAATTGTGTCATTATTTTTGGATGATTCTGAACTTGAAATTTTTATGAATGAATATTTAATATAAAAACCAAAATGAGTATACCAATCGTTTTGGCTAGGGTTGCCACGAAGGGTTCCTGTAGGTACTCTAGCATTATCCGTGCCAAAGTACTCTCCTGTTCTGTTTGACAGTTGGGCGCCGAGATAATTACCTGCTGCCATCATTTCATCATAGTTTACATAAGTACCACTGACATCATCAATATAATCTGTAAATGTTTTCCGTGGTGCTGCTTCAATTCCAATGCTTATTTTTTTTGTCAAGTCAAATTCTATTGCTATCCCTATTGGCCTTGAAATAGCCGTAAGACTATATGGTTTTTTATCATTACTTGACATCGTCTGGCCCTCGGTTCCTATGGGCTGAAGTGCTACTGACCTACCTTGATATGTGGTAGATGGGTTAAATCTAAAGAAATTCAGACCAGCTGTGATGTATAGCCTGACCTTGTATCTATCTAATCTTTTAATGAGTTTATTTACTTTAAGATCAGTATAAATACCAAATTCGTAAATAGGTGTTGTAAAATTAAGATTGCGAGATTTTCTAGTTTCATCTAATGAGAATCGATCATCTCCTGTCAATCGACCACTCATAAAACGAGCATTTATGGATGCCCAATCCGTGACATTGCTACCAAGTGTAGCGCCCCAACTAAATCTAGCAGGACCGGTGCTGAGCCCAATAGTCCTAGGTGTCAGATCTCCATGATAATACATGGCTCCGATGTGTATCTTGGTATATAAATTTTGCCCTTGTACGCCACATAATCCTATACATACAAATATAGATATGCGGAAATACAAACGCAAAAGAATTTGCATCTTCATTCTCATTGGTGCTCTCAATAAATAGGTGTTGGTGCAAAATTAAATAAGTTTTAGGAGTATTTTACCATTTTGGGGATACAACAAGCTTAAAAGTAAAATTAATGACAAATAGGTAGAATTTTGTTTATGGGGCGTAGATTAGTTTTGATTAATGGTAGGTTGTTAAATTAAACAGTCTATTTGGTTCAAGCCTGTCAGGCTTGTTTTTTTGAGTCTTTTTACCATAGGTTTCGCCTATGGTAATTCATATTCAAGCCTTATCAGGCTTAAAAGACAACCTAATTTCCAGACATTAAATATCTAGAATGCCTTCTGGTAAATCCATGTAAATTATTTTGTTCTTATCATTGATTTCTACGATAAATTGATCTATCAATGGTAAGTAAAAAGGTTTAGCATCTTTCTGGACAACAGCCATAATCTGCTGTGGAAAAATTTCTACGGCTATGATCGTACCTATATTTTCATTATTACTATATATGGCAAAATCCAGGAGTTGTTCCTTATCTTTCTGATTTGCAAATTCGGATGAAGTAATATTTTTTTCTTCCATATAAAGATCCTTCAAACTGATGGTAGCTGCTTCTTCAGGATCATCCATTTCTTCAAACTTAACGAGAATTTGATTGGTTTCTCTTACAGACTCTATAAAATATGGCACGTAAGAACCATTAATAAGGATAAATACATGGGCGGCATTTACAAAATCTTCAAGAAATTCATCTGGAATATCTGTTTTCAATTCTCCACGTGTACCTACAGGTTTGAGAATGCTACCTATTTTTACAAACTTTTTTGCCATTTCGTGTTTGTCTAATTAACTTCTATCAAAGTAAGTGTATGCTTAAATCCTTTTTGTGCTTTGGTTTCCCATGGGTCATTAGGTCTACTACCATCTGAATCATAAACGATCATTTCACGTTTCAAAAGACCAATACCTTTACCATAATACTCAGTCATATCCCTAAAGTTAATAATGGTATTTTCTTTGACCAAGTTCACTTTAATAGCAGGTACTTGCTGTCCATTAAAATCAAATGGTTCATTTATTTCTTCCATTCTTGGATTTAATCCACGGAATAAAGTAATGGGTTCGCCACCAACTACTACTGTCAAATCTTCATACAAAAATACATTGGCATTCCATCTCAATCCCTTTTTAATAGGAAAAACCAATTTTACTTGCCTAATATTTTCTTCCGTCCTGATCGCCATATTTTTGTCTATGGAACAAGTCCAAGTATTGGTAGAAATCCAAGGGTCTGACTCATTTCTTTTGAAGAATCTCTGCAATCTAAATGCTGTGTTACCAGTTGCGTCCACAAATGTATCTCCTACTACTTCTCTAATAAATGATCTTAATGTATCTCTCCTTGTACCACCTGACGACAGTATGATACTATCTGAAGCATAGACCCAAGACTTACCAACACTAACCGGAAAAAAATCATATCCAAAGGTGGCCTCATCTAATACTTCGGTTTCACTTTCGCAAGAAGTCATCATAAATATTGAAACAAAAGAAAGTAGAATGAAGAAAATATTTTTCATATTACGATAAAATTTAATTTATTAAAATTTAGTATTAAGCATCTTAACGCATACTACAAAGAAATTATTATCAACTTCACACATTTTCATACTTCAGCATACTTTGTCCAATGATACCGCCACCGATGACATCATCTCCTTCGTAGAATACAGCAGATTGACCTGGTGCGATGCCTCTTACATTTGCAAAGAAATTTACATTGATTTGATCTCCTTTGGGATGTAAGGAAGCAAGTACACCTTTATCATTATACCTAACTTGTGTGACAGCTTCCATACCATCGTGTATAGCTGCATATTTCATGAGATTGATTTGTCCTACACTCATGCCATTGCGAATCAGTTCATCCACTTCACCAAGGACGACAGTATTGGTCTCTGGCAATATTTCTGTTACAAACATAGGTGTCTTAAATCCGCCACCGAGTCCTTTACGCTGACCTACGGTGTAGAATGGATATCCTTCATGGTTGCCAAGGAAATCTCCTTTTGCATTCACGAAAGTACCACCTTTGACTCTATCTTCCAATCCTGGCACACGACGCTTCAAAAAACCACGATAGTCATTATCTGGGACAAAACATATTTCATAACTCTCTGGCTTTTTGCTAAGATCTTCATAACCAAAATCTTTTGCCATCTGTCTGATCTCTGGCTTGCTGTAGCCACCTAAAGGAAAACTGCTGCGCTCAAGACATGACTGTGTAAGTCCCCAAAGTACATAAGACTGATCTTTTCTATCATCTTTGCCTTTGGATATGAACCTACGACCATTTTCTTCTTTGATAATGGCGTAATGTCCTGTAGCGATAAACTCACAATCCATGGCATCTGCTCGTTTGAGTAGTGCGCTCCATTTGATGTGAGTATTGCAAAGTACACATGGGTTTGGTGTACGACCAGCTATGTATTCTTCTACAAAATTGTCTATGACATAATCGCCAAATTCTTCTCTGATATCAACTATAAAATGGTGAAATCCCATATTGACGGCCACTTGTCTAGCGTCGTTTATTGAGTCGAGCGAACAGCATCCTGTCTCCTTCTTGGATCCACCTGCACTGGCGTAATCCCAAGTTTTCATGGTGATGCCTACTACTTCATACCCTTCTTCGTGGAGCATCATCGCTGCAACGGTACTATCTATACCACCACTCATAGCTACGAGTACTCTACCTTTTTTACTCATGTTTATTATCTCTTTTGAAGGTGCAAAGATAGTGCAAATTGATTAAAAACTGGACACTACTGAGGAGATTGTATCATTGAGCTTCACAATTTTATTTGATTCAAGCCTTTCAGGCTTGTTTTTTTCCATCATTTTTATCCGTAGGTTTCACCTACGGTTATTTAGATTAAAGTCTTTCAGGCTTTGAAGTGCGTTATGAATCAAACCTTTTGAAGCAGAACTAATATATTTCGACTTGGGTGATGAGTTCTTCTTTTACAGCTTCGTTGATGATTTGGATGATTTTGGTTTTACCCATAAGTAGTTCTTTTTTTAATGGTGCTGATGTTAAATAAACCCTTAGAATGCCGTCATTAAAGTAAATTTTCTGTGTATATCCGCTTATAATGGGTCCCATTTGTTCCTTCCATATTTCTTCGATTTGGGCAGTGTGGTAGCCTTTTGAGACACGTTTGTTGGTTTGGATATATTCTCCCAAAACTTCCTTTATACTTTTATCATTGTGTCTGCCCATGATTTATTTTTTGTTTTTCAATCATTAAAATCACGAAATAGTTCCACAATCCACAGTAAATATACTGTATTCTGTATCTATTTCATTTAGTACTTTTACCATTCTATCTTCATTGGTATCGGTGATGAATACTTGTCCAAAATTATTGTCCAACAGCAATGATAACAAATGTTTGACCCTGCTAGGATCCAATTTATCAAATATATCATCTAACAATAATACAGGTTTTTTGCCTGAATTTGTCTCTAATAGTTTGTATTGTGTCAGTTTCAGTGATAACACAAATGACTTTAACTGGCCTTGTGATGCAAAATGTTTTAATGGTTCGCCATTCATGGTAAATATCAAATCATCTTTGTGAATTCCAAAAGACGTACGTGCCAAGATCCTATCTTTGTCCAAGCTCTTTTTCATTAATGACTCCAAATCATCTGTGTACAACTGGCTTTCGTAGGTGATACTGCATGATTCTCTTTGACCAGAAATCTCGGCATAGGTTTCTGTAAAAATATCTTGCATTTGAGCTACTTGGGCCTTTCGCTTTTCGAATATTCTCTGAGCTGGTGCGTACATTCCTGCACTCACGGACTCTAGTAGAAGACTGTCAAAATAACGTTGATCTGCAAAAGCTTTAAGTAAGGCGTTTCTTCTTTTGAGCAAATTGCTGTAAAGCATTAAGTCATCCAAATAACTGCGATCAGTCTGAACTATGGTATTATTCAGAAAATTGCGTCGTTCTTCACTGCCTTCTAGCATGAGCTGAATATCTGCTGGCGCTATCATCACACACAAAAACTTGCCTACATGATCCCCTATCCTATCTACTTTTTTACCTGAAACTTCGATGTCTTTTCTATTCCCTGATTGGGATTTGATCACGACTTTTTCCATGTCGGTATTGGTATCAAAAGTGCCTTCGATTCTAAAAAAATCTTTGGACTGCATGATGACCATCCGATCTCCAGATGAAAAATAGCTTTTGCCAAGACATAGATAATACAAGGCATCAAGGATATTGGTTTTGCCCATGCCATTGAGCCCCACAAAAGCATTAAATTTATTGTGAAATATTAAATTGCCAGCTTCATAATTTCTAAACTGGGTGAGTTTTAACGCATTAATGGTCAATATCTTGTTTTTGTACTTGGTGAAGATGCAAAGTTAGCATTCTCAGGAAGATTTTGTGTGAAGGTCGACTATAAAAAGAATAAAAAATTGATCCACTTAAAAAACTAAAACCAATTGATAATCAAACGCTTTTTACCCTAACCCTTAAGGGAAGCATTTGATTATCAATGAAGTTGAAAATTGAAAACCTTTAATTATTCAATCAATAGAAGGGTTTATCCCAAAATTGGGAGTTCATAAAAATTTCTTTTGTTTCACCCCTTCCCTAAAGGGAGTCAAAAGAAATTTTATAACAATTGACTGAAAAAATGAGATACACTCCAAAAGAATTATAGAATGATATTCAAAAATATTAAGCTATTTCGCCACCGCAACTACTGCCCGACCCTGCGGTACAGCCATAACAATGTTGATTTAAAACAACTTTCCTAGTCATTAAGTCCGCCATATTAAAATCTTTAATGTGCTTTGTAGAAGATGCCACTTTTAAGTCCAACATTTGATTAAAATCACAATCGTAGATATATCCATCCCAACTAACAGACAATGTATTGCGGCACATGAGACTTTCGACAGTACTAGGATTAAAAGCATCAATAAGCGAAGTCATATATTCTGAATAATTGCCTGTCTCCACAAGATAATCTAGAAATCTACTCACTGGTAAATTGGTGATGGCAAATAAACTATTGAAGGTAATGTCATATCGTCTGGCTAATTGCGACTTGAATTCTGACTGTAATGATGCCTGATCGCCTGGTAGAAATGCACCTGAAGGATTATAGACTAAATCAAGAATAAGACCGCTACCTTCTACACCATAACCTACTTCATTTAGTTTTTTGAGTGCTGCGATACTATCTTCAAAAACGCCATCTCCACGCTGTCCGTCTGTACGCGTCTTGGTAAAGTAAGGCAAAGATGATACTACATGCACTCTATTTTCAGCAAAAAACTCAGGCAAATCGTGGTATTTGGGATTGGCCATGATGATGGTAAGATTGCAACGATTCATCACTTTTTTGCTTAACTTCGTACACTCTTCTACAAACCATCTGAAATGTGGATTCATCTCTGGCGCACCACCTGTAATATCAACGGTAGGAATGTCGTGGTCTTTTAAGATTTGAAGACAAGTTTCTAAAGTAGCCCTATCCATATTTTCTACTTTTTTGTCTGGACCTGCATCCACATGACAATGGGCACAAGTCTGATTGCAAAGTTTACCTATGTTTATCTGGAAGATGGCTGTTTTTACGGGTGTAATGGTGTGCCCCACTTTAGAAATAAAGGGTTCAAACTGGTCCTCTACCAATGTTTTACCATTTAGCACATCTAACTGGTAAAAAGTGCTAGACATTTTATTATCTGTGGTACTCAGCGATTTTGATCTTTGTTTTACACCCATTTTTGTATAGAATATTGCTTGATTGAATTGATAAGAACACAGAAAAATTACATAAGTTTTGACTTGATGGTATTCATCATAGGCACAGCATTGACTAATGTAGCACCACCTTTGATAGCTGCTGCTACGTGGACTGCTTCCATCATTTGCTCTTCGTCGGCTCCTGATGACAGACATGAAGTAGTGTAAGCATCCATACAATATGGACATTGAACTGCATGTGCCACTGCAAGGGCGATTAGATTTTTTTCTCGAACAGTGAGTGCACCTTCTTTGAAAACTTCATTATACCATGCAAAAAACTTACGTCCCATTTCTGGTTGTAAATCAGTGATTTCGCCAAACTTCTTGAGATCTTCTGGTTTGAAATAGCTCATATATTATCTAATTGAATTGATTATTGAAGGGCGAATTTACGCCATACTTTTCGCTTCTTGTAATCAAATTTAAAATATATACGATTGGATGGGTATTATTGGATGTTTGGAGCGGTTAGAATTGCTGATTTGCTGAATTGCTGAATTGCGGAATTGCCGAATTGGTATAATTGTAGAATTGAAGAATTGGTGTAATTGTGGAATTGAAGAGTTGGTGTAATTGTGGATTTGCGGAATTGTGGAATTGCTTATTTGCTGAGTTATTGATGTAGGTAAAGCTTTAAAAATTTGGGCATTTTTCTATATGATACTTTTATGCACTTTGACTGATACTTTAATGCATCAGTGGGATCTAGTGGGAATGCGGTGGGAACTCGTGGGAACTCGGTGGGAACTCAGTGGGAACTCAGTGGGAATGTGGTGGGAGTATAGTCGGAACGTGTAGGGAGCATGTAGGGAGTTGATAGGGAGTAAGTAGGGAGTATCTATTGAGTTCCTAAGGTGTTACATCGGGAGAACGTTAATTAAAATCCTTATTATTTATAACCAAAGTGTAGTTCGCTTCGTCCATACTAAAAAAAGATTTTTTCAAATTTATTTGCCAATTAGATCGATTATAAATATTTTTTGCAAGTTTTAAATTCCTTGTCTCGATAATTAGTGTGTCGATATCTTCTAAAAAATGATCGCCTTTGTCATGTGCATTTCCAATTTGACCATAGCTTGCAATCTTCTTTACTTCCGATTTCTTTAAGTGTGTTCTATATGTTGAATCATTTTTCAAAACGCTTATTCTTAGTTTATTTACTTTAATTGTTACATTTATTTCGTAGTCACTATTATTTTCTACAACATAATTATTGACCAATCCTGGATCACAAGAGACTAGAAAAAATGTCGGTAAAATAATAAATAATAGATTTCTAATTTTCATTTTTATGGGTTTTAAAAAAGCAAAGAACTTCGCAGTAAATGCAGTATCTACTCCAAGGTGAGCTATTGTCATTTTATCGATGATTGTATATATTTTTTATTCATTATTAAAAATAGGTGTAAATCCGACTAAGCAAAACTTATGTTTTCGATACAATTCATCTAAATAGATCAAATCAGTTGGAACTATTATTTCGAACAAATCTTCTTTTTTGATGTATTTTTCATTACTTCCCATATATTTTAAATATCCATGTCTAGAAAAAAAATATTCTTGATATTCATACAAATCATAAACGTCAAAATCTTCTAAATAGACTAAACGTTTAAAGACTATACTTTTCGTGTAATTACTTAGCCCGAATTCGGAAATATCTAAATAGAATTCATTTCTTTTTTTGCTTTTCCTAATCTCGAATTCTTTATAATTACCATCTAATTCACCGGGAAACAATAACTCATTATTATCATTATACTTGAATGCAAAAACGGGCGAGCAAAAACCTTGAACGCTATTTTCTTCATTCATCTCAGAAGAAAATTTTAATCCAATTTCTTGATAGTTTTCAATATTTATTTCAAACGTGAATTGGTAAATATAATTTTTCATAAAATCCGATCAATTTTAGATTGATTTAATAAAACTCCTGCTGGCACTGATTCAAATTTATATTGAACAGCATATGGATTAGTTGCTAAAGGTCCGAAAACTACATCAAAGTTATATTTGAAACTATTCCTTTGATTAAGTGCCTTTATTTGTTTCCAGTCATTAAGTATTTGCCTGTGACTTAATTGCTTCAAGTTAAGTTGGGCATACTTTGAATTGACAATATCAAATTCTAGAACTGAAGGATCCTTGTGTTTCCCTTTTGCCCAAGCAATGGCTAAAGATAAGTTTTCACCGACATAAAACCCCTGCCCCATTTCACCACCACCATTTGTTACATCAATATTTGATGGTGGTCCCACAATATTTTTTTCATTAACTTTACTTGTTCCGTGATAAACTTTCATTTTAATTTTAAATTATTTACAATGGTTTATTTTAATGGTCATTTTAGTTCCTTTCATACCGTATTGTACTCTGTATTTAAATTTTGGCTTTGTATTGTGCTAAATCTAAAGTCGAGAGGCACTATGGCTTCTTAATTGACTCTTTTTTCAAGGCTTTATAGCTATCCATTTTCGAGATTTCATTTGCAGAATCAATCTTATTTTGAGGAATTTGATAGTCCTCATATTTATCTAAACTCTTGTCAACAACTATTAGTGGATTTCTCTTGAAATCTCTTTTTGCAAGTTCTGCTACTTTCATTTACTTATTTTTTAATTGAATGATAAAAGCTTCATAATTTACTCCTTTTGAAAAACGCAATAATTCATGTTTAAGTTTTCCTTGTATCTCAAAATCTTCATATTTCCATTCTTTTCAAAACCTTGAATCACTAGTCTCTGACCACAAAGATATGAATTCCTTTGGAAAGAGCTCAGAGATTTACACTGTTTTGTTCTAAAGAGATCTTTGTTATTTAGTCGTTGATGTTGGAAAGGCTAGGACATTTTTTACTACTAAGTGCCATCGGTTACTACATCTGCAGTACGATCGATAAGGAATATGGAATGAAGCACATTGTTAGTCATTGTATAATCCTTCTAGTTCAAATCTTAATTCATTCAGCTTTGAATTTGAAAGTAAAATTGAGATGTCTTCAATGTTACCAATTTCGAATTCAAATGGTTCTTCTTTTATGGTTTCAATATTTAGTCGCCATTCACTTTGATGTTCAAATTCATTCGATTTATGCAGTATATTTAATTCACCATTATACGTTGTTCTATCATAATATGTTACAAGACCATATCTATAATCTAGGTCAATTTCTTTTAACTTCTTATTTAATCTTGTCAGAAAGCTAGTTGTATCATTTATTATAAGTAGTGAATCACCAAATTTTTTCAATTCAGGGTTAAGCTTATTACTATTTTTTATTAATTTATCAGTGATGGCTGTTAAGCAGAATAGATTTCCCAAATGAGAATTAGATTCAACTTGATATTGTCCAGAAATCAGTGTATTGTCTTTTTTGCTTGATTCAATGTAAGTGTTTTCATCAATTTTTATTTTTATCCAATTTATTTGTTCCAATTTTTCAATACCCTCATACTTATCTTTTCTCTGACAATCATCTTCAAGGTCTTTAAAATATTTTACTGTGTTCATGTAAATTTTGCCTTGTTCTTGAAATTTCTTGATATGATCGAATTGACCAAATTTAACGAAGGAAAATAGTCTAGTATCTTTGTTCATTTATTAATTTTATAGTGACTAATTTGATATCAGACGAACAAAAAATCTACCAACCTTCAGCTTTTCCTGAAATAAAAATATCATTGCTAAAAAAGTCTTTAAAGTCATTACCCTTCTTTGTTCGTAATCTCAAATATATGTCAACTTTCTAAAATATCCAAATCTCTTTTTTTATTCCTATTCAAAATTTCCATTAATCTATTCAGTATTCTTTACATTTTCCGATTTATGGAGGACTAGATGGTATTTATTTGTAATATAATTTTGATCTCGACCATTTTTTTTTTTTGTTACCCTATTTTATTCTTTTCTATAATACTTCATAGATATCAAAATATATATCCACCACTTCACTACACAATAATCCTACTTCACTACATACCATAATAATCATCTTCACACGTCGATCTACCTTTGGGCTATTGATTCAAAAAAACCAAAAAATAATGTTTGATAAAAAAATGTTTTTAGTTAGATCTTTTGTTTTTACGTTTTGTCTTTTGACGGTTTCTGATTCTTATGGACAGTTTGACAAACTTAAAAAGTCTGTTAGTAAAGCTAGTTCAGATATTACCAAAGTGACTTCATCTGAATATGGTAAAAAAGCCACGAGTGCTGTTACGCCAAAAGCTTCTGAAAAATCATCAAGTAACTCTGTAGCTGAAACACCAAAAGTAAATGGTCAAAACAACTATTACATCAGTCCAACAGGCAAAGGAAAAGAAGCATCTAAATCTGCCCCTGCCAAAGATATTGCCGCAATAGCGATGCAAATCAAAGCTGGTGATGTCGTGCATATAGCAGCAGGTACATATACGAGTAAAGCTGACCAAAGTTCGGATGTGTTTAGTGTGCCATTTTCGATCATAGGTGGTTACAGTCCTGATTTCAGCCAACGAGACCCTTGGGGACAATACAAAACGGTATTTAGTGGTACCAATGATATCAGTAAAGGATTGACTACAGAAAGAATAGGTATCCTGACTGACAAAGGCTACAAAGATTGGACAGGTGAGATCATTATTGATGGTATTATAGTCGACAATGGTGCTAGAAATTACTATTCCGATGCTAAAGAAGAATTTATCAGAAGGAAAGCTAGTCCTGAAAAAGGAATGAATCCGACACCTAATACGCCGGGTATAAAAATAAGAACAGGTAGCGGCACCAAGGTAATCGTCAGAAACTGTGTCATCACAAATACTGCTCCCACACAAGGCGCATTGGATGTACAGGTAGGCAAAAATGGATCCGCATGGATAGAAAACAACTTGATCGTAAACAATACAGGTGAAGGTATCATGTGCAAAAGTAATCACCATGGCGCGACAGGTCATCCATCTTACACCATTAAAAACAACACCATATTATTCTCTTGGAAGCATGACGCCATCGCTAGTTTTGGTGGCAATAGTATCATGTTTGATAATGCATTGAGTATTGTGGCGGAAAATAATGTCTTTGGTTTTGCAGATTTCGGTGGTGTCAACAATGTAAAACAATGCAAATTAGTGACGTTAAAAAACAATCTTTTTGTCGGACATAAAAAGTATGATTACCAAGAGTTTGGCACGGGATTAAAACTGGATGAAATGGAAGATTATGCCAATTATGTGACACGTGAATCGGGTGATAATTATTCCCAAGAAATAAAACTCAATGTCAATAAAAATTGGGCAGAAAAATATTTTGGCAGGGTAGAAATATCAAGGGCAGAAGTAGATGCTGCCGCCAAAGTTTCTAATAGCGGTGCCAATCAACTCAGGTCGATGTTTGGTCTGCCATTACAAGCAAGTGCTGTATCCAAAGATGCCGAAGTGTGGTTACACAGAATGGCCTTGGAAGATGCTATCAAATTGGGATTGCAGCCATACGGTAAAAATAATGGATGTACAAAACCATAAGATAAACTTTTCGATATGTTCCCATGGCCGGAGTTTAATAGCTCCGGTTTTTTAAACAAATAAAAACACTTATGTTCCTGAGTTAAATTTTCATTTAAATGTTATGCCGTATTAGCTCAAGCCCAGATAAACTAAGTTCTTTGATTCTTTATGTTATAGCAAAAGTCTAGTATTGTCGCTCGAGCCGCGACTGGCTTTTACTTTTTTGCATTGCCAAAAAAAGTAAACAAAAAAGTCTAGTCCCGCTAAATCGCTCCGCGTACCGGAACCAGCCGCCCTCTTTACATTCTACATATAATTTAATTTTAAAAGTAAAATTTAGAAAGAATTTTCAACTTCAGTCAAACAATTGAATTAAATAACTGATTGTTAGCGCAATAAAATGACATAAAACTAATCAATTATTATATTCAAATACTTATTGTTTACATACTAAATTAAAAATAATCTTCATTCAAAAATACAAAATACATTATGAATACTTTAAAAACAATCATCTTTATACTACTGCCATTCTTAGTACATGCACAGAGTTTTCCATCAGATACCAAAGTGCTTGAAGATGTCAAAAACTACCATGGTAAAATAGCAACTGCTAAAGTACAAAATGACTGGAAGCTAGAAAAAGAAGCTGGTTATACCTTTAGCAATATGGCAAAAAGGGTCGTGGCAGCCACTACCGTAAAGGAAAAGGGTGTCAGTAAAAACATCATAGGATTGGCTATTTATGTTCGTGGTGGTGCGGGCGAAAAATGGAATTTCTCAAGGTATTTTGTCACAAGTAGTGAAGTAGACGGTGCCAAAAAATTGACGGTGGATGACTTAAAACAACAGACCATTGATTTGATCAAAAAAGATATAGACAAAGTGTTTTATAACCACAAAGATGTCTGTTGGGTTTATGACATTTCGTTTGAAAGTGCTACACCTGATCGCACGGACAGAACAGGCGATGTCATCTATAATTGTCATCTAGAATTTGATAAAATGTTTAATGATAGCGAAGGGATTACACTTCCAAATTATCCTTTTGAAGCAGGCGTTATGCGTTACAGGGTTCTTGCCGAAGCTTATGTCAGATTGGTAGATGGTGAGATGAGGGTTGCCGTGGTAACTTGGGGATACAATCAAGCTGTAGATAAAAAAATGTTGAAAAGAAAACAATTTGAAAGTCTAACTTCCCTTACTTCTCAAAATTTTGACCAATTATTCGGTAAGGAAGGTTTAAAATCAGAAGATAGCAACATACAAAAAAGTGACAATGTACAAGATGACATTCAAGAAACCCAAACTAAAGAAGGCGATACCAAAAAGAAAAAGCTAGGTTTGCCAAAATTAAAAATTAAGGGATTTTGATTGGAATTAGGTCACTTGCTTTATTTTTACAGTTTATAAATTGAATATGCGTTTTGGAATGATCATGGTTTTCGTAGGTTTTATGCTTTGCGACTTGCAAGCACAGCCAAACTATGATCATTTCAAAGCTAGAGTTGACTACTTCAAATCCAGTATTGGTAAAGGAAAAAATGTTGCTAACCTCGATATTTTAAATGCGGCAAAAGCCTTAAGTGATAGCATCTTCCAAACAAAATATTTTGACTTGCAAGGAGATATCCTGATGACAATCGGAAGAATAAATCAGCAGCTGGGCAAGATGGGAAATGCAGAAATTTATTACAAACAAGGTATAGCGAAAGGTCGGAAATACAATGATAGTCTCTGGGTAGCAAATGCTTGTGGCAGATTAGGCAATTTTTATGCATTGGAAGAAAGAAATTTCTTGGCTTTGGATTATCACCTGAAAGCTTTAAACCTTCGGGAAGTGCATGATAGATCGCGTAAAAGTATAGCAGATACTTACCATAATATTGCGAGTGTGTATATCCAGTTAAATAATTTGACCACTGCCGAAGATTATCTAAAAAAATCATTAAAACTAAAAAACGAACTTAAAGACACCTTTTACCTTGGCATCATCACTTCGCTGTTTGCGGATATCTACAGTCAGCGTGGCGAATATCAAAAAGCCGAAGAACATTATCTAAAAGACATTCCCAAAAGACTCCATCAAAACAACTATGAAGGACTCACTATCAGTTTTTTAGGACTCGCAGACAACTATAAAGCTTGGGGCAAATACGATGATGCTGAGACTTATTATCTCAAAGCACTTGAAGCAGCTGAGACCATAAAAAGACAAAGAAACATTGGCCTGATATTGCTGAAACTAGGTGAATTATACAGAAGCAACGGACAAGCTGATCGTGCCAAAGCAGTGTTTAAAAGAGCCATAGATAATTGCACACAGGTGGACTCTCGATCTTACCAACTCAATGCTTATCGCAATCTTTACCTGATGTACAAAGAAGATGGCAATCTACCCAAAGCGATGGAATATCTTGAACTATTATCTGCTGTTCAGGATACAACTGCTAAAGAAGCAGTCGAGATGAAAATGGAAGATATGCAAGCAGCCTTTGAACTATCAGAAAGAGAAAATAAAATCACAGCGCTAGACAATGAAAACAAAAAAGGAAAACAATTAAGAAATATTTTAATACTCAGTATCTGTTTGTTATTAAGCTCATTAGCCTTTGTCGTTTTTGTATATCGTGGTAGGAACAAAGCATTACATCAATTGACCCAAGAACAAGCACACACCAAGGCATTACTAGAAGAAAAAGAAGCATTATTGGGTAATCTCCAACAAACAAATTTGCAACTCATCCATGCTGAAAAAATGGCTTCCATAGGTGTGATGACCGCAGGCATAGCGCATGAACTCAATAATCCTGTGAGTGCCATTCATGCAAGTGTAGAAGCATTGATGATGGATTTTGAAGATTTACAACCACTTTTTGATAGTCTCGGAAAATTAGAAAAAGAAGGAACCGATCTCCATACCATCAAAAACCAAATCCAAACCTTAGATTTAAATAGTCTAACTACTGAATTACAATCTTTAATGGGTACTATCAATAATGGTGCTCAACGGACCGCTCAAATCGTGCAAGGACTAAAAACATTTGCTAGAGATAGTGGTGATGAATATTCTGTTTATAATATCACTGAAGGATTAGAAACAGCACTTACTATTCTGCAACATAAAATAAATCATCAGATTATTATCAAAAAAGACTATCAATACAATGGAAGTATCGTGTGCCAAACGAGTAAAATAAATCAGGTGCTTCTCAATATTTTGGATAATGCTGTGCATGCAGTGGAGCAAGGTGGACACATTAATATCGAAACCAAATCGATAGGAAATGAATGTGTCATCACCATAACAGATGATGGATCGGGAATGGATGTTGATGTGCAAAAAAAGATATTTGAGCCATTTTTCACCACCAAAGAAGTGGGCAAAGGAACAGGTTTGGGTTTGTCTATTAGCTATGCTATTGTCAAACAACATCATGGTGATATCGTCGTTCATTCCCAAGCTGGCAAAGGGACTAGTTTTGTGATCACATTGCCTATAGAACTAACACAAAGTGGCACAAACGTTTAGTAGCCATTGGTCAATATCGGGATACAAAGGCGCTGTATCCAATTTAGTTTTAACGCTGATTTCCTATCATCTTGGTAGCTTTTTGTTATCCATCAATGTAAGTAAAACGGAGTTAAACTTACCACTTCCTTACTTGATTGTTTTTGCTATACTTTTAATATTTGAAAGAAAGGCCGACCTAAATGTGCTGAGTGTCGAATTTAGTCAGGTAAATGCATCGCAAAACACACGTTGGCAGTGGTTTATGAAAAGCTGGTATTTTGGCATATTGCTTTTGATGTCATTTATTTGGAGTACCTTTTTTAGGGTTGTGTTGCTTTTATTTCCATTACTTACTTTTGTGTATGAGCATTACGGCTATGCTTATGCTACTGCACCTTGGATATTAAAAATCCCATATTGGTTGGTGCTCATATGGGTAGCATACAGAGAGTTACGATTAATAGGAAACGTCATCGAGCCACCACAACATCAAGTAAATATCGTCACAGAATGGACATCTCGAGCTTTACAATTGGTCTTGATCACGTTTTTTATGACCAATCTAAGTGTCATGTTCAAAGGTCAAATCGACATCAGATTTGGATTTAATCATGCATTGTGGTCTAGTATGCCTTTTATGCTCATTGTCTTCACCTTTTTTTATGTTCCCATACGATGGGTCGAGATTGTAGGTGATGCTATAGATGCTTCGACCAAGACACAAGTTATCATTTTTTGGGCTACATCCTATATGGTTATGTTGAGTTTATTAGAACCACGATTGATACCACTTTTGCTATCTCACTTCTGAATTTTACCACTTCACTTCATTGTGTTCCCTTAGGCATTTCCTACAAACTACATTTGTGACCTTAAACCAATTGTATGGGCATTTTACTAGTATTTCTTTTATTCAGTTTGGTCTTGTATGCATTGCTAGTTACCCATGGCGTGTATTATTTATTAAAATTGATATTGATACAATGGATAGGTTTAGATTTTTCTACCAAAATACTATGGATATTAATCAATTTACTGCTGTGGGCTTTATCATCCAAATTTCTGGTTTTTCTAGTAAAAGATGCTCGTGGTGGCACACCAAATATGGAAGGCGTATGGAAATTTTACTTAATTCTAAATACCGTGCTGTTTTTAATAGTATTTTTGTACGGTTATAAATCAAAGTAAATGTCGCAACCCTATTCAATATTATATCTTGATGATGAAGTCGATAATCTCACTGCCTTTAAGGCTGTATTTAGACGATTTTACAATATCCACATCGCAGAAAACGCAGACATTGCTCAGGAAATCTTAGCACATCAATCCCTAGATCTTATCGTCTGTGATCAAAGAATGCCGGGTAAAACAGGTGTCGAATTTCTAGAAGAAATAAGTCGTACACATCCTGATGTGATCAGAATGATTTTGACAGGATATAGCGATATGCAAGCCATTATTGATGCCATAAACAAAGGAAAAGTATATCATTACATCACCAAACCTTGGAAATTTGAAGAGTTAAAAGTCATTTTCGACAATGCCTTAGAGACTTACACTTTAAGACAAAAAAACATCTTGCTAGAGTCCGAAAAAAAGGAATTGTTACTTCAAAAGGCACAACAAGAAAAACAACATATAACATCACAATACGAAGTACTCAAAAACCAAATCAACCCACACTTTCTATTCAATAGTCTGAATACCCTGGCATCTATCATAGCTACCGACCAAGATAGCGCTATCAAATTTACCACAAAATTTGCGAAGATGTATCGATCCATTTTGGAACACGGAGAACAAAAACTGATCCCTTTGGAAAGGGAATTAGATTTGATAGAAAATTTTATTTATCTACAGAAAACAAGGTTTGGTGATCAACTAAAACTGACGCTTGAAATCAAAGATAAAGCTTATTCTTTACCACCATTTTCATTACAGCTTTTGGTAGAAAATGCCATCAAACACAACATCATTTCAGCTACGCAACCTATGGAAATATTCATAACCCAAGATGGCGAAAAACTAGTTATCAGCAACGTAATTGTGCCACGCGTATCAACTGAAACATCTACAGGTATTGGATTAAAAAACCTAGCTAGTAGATACCAATTATTGATGCAAAAATATATAGCAATCTCTCAAGACAAAGATGTATTTAAAGTGATACTTCCATTAATCCCTGATGCATAATTTTGAATGAATATGATGACTAAAGTATTGATTATAGAAGATGAAAAACCAGCTCAGGATCATTTAGAAAGGATACTTAAAAAAGTAGATTCTAGTGTCCAGATTTTGGATAAAATAGACAGTGTAAAAACAGCTGTAACCTGGCTTCAGAATCATCAAGCAGACCTTATTTTTATGGATATCCACCTGGCAGATGGCATTAGCTTTAGTATTTTTGATCAGGTCAAAATCCAGACACCTATCATTTTTACAACGGCCTACGATGCTTATGCAATTCAAGCTTTTAAGGTCAATAGTATTGATTATCTACTAAAACCAATTGACGAAGATGATCTTATCCAAAGCCTTCAAAAATTCAAAACTATACAATCAAAACAACAAATTCCTACGGACTTATTATTAAAAGCCTTGCAAAATACTAATAAAATATATCAAGAACGATTTATAGTGCAGCGTGGCGAAAGAATGATGAGTGTGACGGTAGACCAAATTGCCTATTTCGAAGGAGAAGATCGATATGTGTACTTAGTTAAAAAAGATAGCTCTAAATTTATCATAGATTATAGGCTTTCAGATTTGGAAGAACTCTTAGATCCTACCCTATTCTTTCGATTGAATCGAAGTTTTATTGCCCACTTTGACGCTATTGCATCTATGCTACATGTAAGTAAAAGTAGGATAAAAATTGAGCTGCAACCACTGGCAAAAAGAGACATCATCATTAGTACAGAAAATAGCCAAAGCTTTAAAAAATGGTTGAACCAATAATAATCTTAACCCATGCAAATTTTCATCCTTCTATCTACTTTATTCACCATGAATTACACTTATCCTATCCTTCCTAAAGCGGGTCAAACCATCGATTCCTTCATTCCCAAAGGATATAAAATCCTTTACCAAAAAGAAGGAAATCTGAATGATGACAAAGTCAAAGATGTAGCAGTAATCATAGAATCCAAAACAGAAATTGCCAATCTAAAAGAAACGGATCATGCTCAAAAGCCTAGAATCCTGTTTATACTCTTTGGTAAACTATCAGGTGGATATAATCTTTCTATACAGTCTAATGAATCTATCATGCTGAACGATGACGGTGGCGTGTTTGGTGATCCACTTCAAGAACTTTACATCATGAGCAAAACGGTTTGTGTAGATTATTATGGTGGTAGTAACTTCAAGTGGTCGTACACTTACAAATGGCGATACCAAAACAAAGATTGGTTTCTAATTGGTGCCACACACAGTACGATGGATCCATTCGAAAATAAATTAGAAACTTACGATTTTAATTTAAGTACTGGCGTAGCCGAGCATACTGTTATGCCATATCTGGAAGAAGATGAAGGCAAACCAACCCTTAAACCAAAAACTAAAAGATTTAACCCTGGTAAAAAACCACTCTACAAGCTAAAGGATTTTAAGTTCGGTGAAAATATGGTGTACAAAGATATCTTTTTCTGATATGGCTAGAACGAAGATAATAGAAAGTAAGTGGGATTATTTATTGGAGAAAGATGATAATGGCGAATTGATTTTAGAAGTAGTATGTGGCACGGTTGCCATATATACCATCACATTTCGTCTAAATGATGAAGAAGTCAAAGCTTGGGAAAGTGAAGGAGAGCGTTTTTTAAGACATTTAAGCTACGATGTTAGAGATCACCCGAAGGAATATTTGGTGCGAAGGGTATGAATGGATATTGGTTGGGGAATTGGGAAGGAATCGAATTATGTCTGGACTGAAAGGGTGACGTTTTAGTGATTTAATTTGAAAGAAAATATCTTTTGCTTATTAGTCAGATTATTTGCTTGATTTGTTGATGCCGCTAAAGCTGCACACGTTTGCTGATTCAGGGGTAGCTTTGCATTATGTAAGGTTGTATTTTAAGAAGTTGGAAGCGATGCAAAGTAAAGACTTTTGCTTATTAGTCAGATTATGTGCTCATTTAGGGATTTGCTGATTTAGGAATACCGCTAAAGCTGCACATGTTTGCTTTTGCAGGGGTAGCTTCGCATTATTTATGATATTTAATATCCATTGTTTTAACATAGGCAAGATGCCTAATGATATTGCATCGTAGTGGGGACGCAACGACGAACAGTTTTAATAAGTGTCTACATCCGTCAAATAATAAATATTTCCGTCAACTACTCAATTTAACTTTTGAGTAAGGAGCTACATTTTGAACTTTGCATTCAAATCTAAAAAATGTTGATAAAAATGAAGTTCATTATTTATATTACAATATGCTGGATGTCGTTGGGAATTATCACAGCCCAAAACGTAGGAATCGGCACAGCTACTCCGCATAGCTCTGCAAAACTTGAAGTCACATCAACCAATAGTGGATTACTAGTACCGAGAATGGATTCTACCCAACGAACGAATATTGCTGCTCCAGCTATTGGTTTGCTGGTATTTCAGACCAATGGTCAGAAGCCAGGATTTTATTATTTCAGTTCTGGTGGCTGGTTGGCGTTGAGTAATCAAAATACAGGATGGAGCACTACAGGAAATGCTGGGACCAATCCTAATAACAATTTTATAGGCACGACGGACAATCAGCCCTTAAAATTTAGAGTTAATAATAAACCCATTGGTAATTTGGGTGCAAATAATGGAAATATAGCATTCGGAGATAGTGCCTTAGTAAAGAACACAGTTGGAACAAGCAATATAGTTTTAGGTCAAAATGCGCATAAAGAATCTACTTCGAGTATGGGTAATATTTCGATTGGAAGTCATTCGTTTGGTAGTTTAAAACAAGGCAGTCAAAATCTTGCTTTAGGTTTGGGAGCATTGTCCGAGGATACATCTAGTTATTATCAAATGGCCATAGGAGACCATGCCTTACGATATAACCAAAACGGACTTTTAAATACCGCTATTGGATTTCAATCTATGTTTAATAATACAAATGGATCATACAATACAGCTTTGGGCTACAGTTCTTTAACTAATAATATCAATGGAAATCAAAATACTATTGTAGGATATCAATCTGCTATTGCCAATATCGATGGTTCAGATAATACTTCATTAGGTTTTGGGGCGCTTCACTTAAATAAAAATGGATCTGGAAATGTGGCTCTCGGCAAACACGCTCTATTCTCAGATACGCTTTCAGAAGGGAATATTGCTATAGGCCGTGCAACTGCCTTCACAAGTTTAACCGGAACAAATAGTGTGGCTATCGGTGATAGTAGTTTACATCATGCCACTTTTATGAACAATACTGTAGTCATCGGAAGTAAAGCTATGCAAAATAGTGATCGATCAGAAGCTAATACAGTCATTGGATCGAAAGCTATGCAAAACAGTAGTGGAGCAAACAATTATTACAATGTAGCTATGGGTTATGGCACTCTATTTGAAAATCGTGGAACAAGTAACGTAGCTATCGGAACACTAAGTTTGAGTAAAAATACGATTGGTAGTTATAATACAGCGTTGGGGTCTTATAGTTTACAGTTCAATAAAACTGGAGATAATAATGTAGCCATAGGTTTGGGCGCTTTGTATGCTGATACATTAACCCACAACCAAACAGCTATCGGCTCTAATGCATTGTCAAATAATCAGTTGGGTAGTGAAAATGTAGCAATTGGCCATTTTTCTATGGCTTATAATCTAAATGGCATGAAAAATACAGCTGTTGGATTTAATGCTTTACAAGGTAATTTTTCAAGTCTTTCAAATGGTGACAATAATTCCGCATTCGGATACCAAGCACTCAGTAGTGTAATAACTGGATCAAATAATACAGCTTTGGGTTATCATGCTATGCGTTACAATGTGGATGGCAATTTTAATACTGCATTGGGTTTTGGCTCATTATTGGATAATGAAAGTGGTTATGACAACGTTGCAATAGGTGCTTTAAGTTTAGAAAATAATATTTCAGGAGGTAATAATGTTGCTGTTGGTGTGAATGCCTTAAGAAATAGTTCTAATGGATTTAATGTAGCTATTGGCAATGGCGCTCTTTCTGGTTTAAATAATATAGGAAATGAGAATACAGCACTTGGCTATGAAGCAGGGATAAAAGTTACATCAGGATATGGCAATGTTTTGTTAGGTAGAAACTCAAGCTATTTTGTAGAAGAAGGTAGTCTCAATATCACCATAGGAAATGGATCTGGAAATGGCCTAAAATCAGGGAGTAGTAACATTTTCATTGGTACTTCATCTGGGCCCACAAGTACTTTTAACAATGTAGAAAACTCAATTTGCCTAGGTCATAACCAACTCAATAATTTGTCTAATCAAGTAGTTATAGGAAATGCTTCATCAGCCGTTATTGGTGGTTTTCAAAATTGGTTCAATTATAGTGATGCACGAATGAAATTCGATGTTTCAGAAAATGTCCCTGGACTGGCATTTATAAAGAAACTCAGACCTGTGACGTATCATAGATCCGTAGACAGTGCTCACCAATTACTCGGAATGACTTCCTCTTACCTCACATCACCATCTTCTCGTGCCGTAGAAAATATAAGGTACACAGGACTTATTGCCCAAGAAGTAGAAGCCGCTGCAAAATCTATTAATTATGACTTTAGCGGTGTCAAACCAGCACAACACGACAAGGATCTTTATGCAGTTTCGTATGCCGATTTGGTCATGCCATTGATAAAAGCTGTACAAGAACTTAATAATGAAAACCAAGCACTAAAAGCTACTATTACAGAAATGGAAAAAGTATTGCAAAAAGTACACAATTTGGAAGAAAAGGTGGCAAGCTTAGAAATAGTTCACAAATCAAGAAATTAAAAAATCCACAGTATATGAAAAATGTAATTTTATTATGTTTTGTATTATTATTTCTAAAGATATCTGCACAAAAAGTCGGTATCAATACCAATACACCTGTAGAAGCTCTTGATGTCAATGGCAAAATTAAGGTAGGAAACGATAATAACAATGCTTCTCCTGCGGGTACTATCAGATTTAATCCTGATACTGGTGATTTTGAAGGTTTTGATGGATATTATTGGGTACCTTTTACACCTGACCCTAAAGAAAACTTTTGGCCTGCCTATGGAAATAGAGGGGCCATAGGTTCTTATTATGATTATAGTCGAGAAGATTCACAACAAGGTGATAAGTTTGGATATTCCGTAGATATAGACGGCAGTTATGCCGTTGTTGGAAGCCCTGAGTGGAATGGTGGTGTAGGTCGTGTTTTTGTTTTTAAACGAGAACCTGTATTTGGATTTTGGAATATTGTAGATACTTTGACTAGTAATAATCCTCAGCAAGAAAAGTTTGGATTTTCCGTAGCGATATCAGGAAATAGAATTGTCATAGGAGCTCCAGGATACGACACTGGTTT
The DNA here is from genome assembly GCA_035299145.1 of Saprospiraceae bacterium. GTDB lineage: Bacteria > Bacteroidota > Bacteroidia > Chitinophagales > Saprospiraceae > OLB9. The sequence continues at coordinate 119,202 of DATGWZ010000001.1, read as the reverse complement.
TATGAACGATTTAGGAAGTATATATATTTTCAAAAGAATAGATAATCAATGGGAATATGAAATTTCATACGGTTCATTTACTTGTTGCTCAGAATTTGGATATGATGTAGATATTAATGGTTCTGAAATTTTAGCGAGCTGTCCTAATGCGACGGGTTATTCTTGCTCTAACCCTAATAATGCAGGTAAAGTACTTTATTTAAAACTGGCAGATGATGGCTCAATCAATGGATTTCAACATCTCTTTCAACCATCTACATCGCCTACAGGTGCTAATAGGTTTGGTCATTCTATATCCTTATCTGGAGATTGGGCTGTGGTAGGTAGTCCTTTTTCGAATGCCAGCCCAAGAGAAGATAGTGTGTATATTTATAAAAAAAGCACACCGATAACTTATCAATTATATCAAAGTTTTGGTGGTGATCAATATGATGGAGAATTTGGTTATTCTGTATCTGTAAGCGGAGATAGAATGTTACTCGGTGCAAGAAAAGAAGACTATATTTATAATTCAGGTGATGATAAAGGTGTTGTATATATTTTATATAAAGATGTAAATAATATTTGGCAGTCATTTATACAAGCGAAAGGCGAAGATAATCAGGGATATTTTGGGTATTCGGTAGCGTGTTCTTCGATACACCAAATGTTAGCTGCTCACCAAGACTTAACTGAAAATACCACTGAAATAAAATCATTCCATATATTGGTAGGTCCTCGACAGCCATATGTAAATATTAGTGATCCACAAGCCACTGTCGCTGATAATAAAGTATATGACATAAGTGTTTCTGGAAATTATTTTATCGTAGGTCTTGCTGATGGCTTATCGGCTAATGGTATTCAAGGTGGTAGAGTATTTTTCGGAAGAATTAGATAATTCTATATTTAAGTAAAAACATCATGACAAAATTTCTTTTCGTTCTTTTTTCCATTCTTTTTTATCAGACTCCTTTAATCAGCCAATCGCTTAGAGCTGAGATGAAATATGTTTTCATCGATAGTGAAGCAGAGGGTAAGTACACAGGCGGAATTAAAATTGAATCAGGAAGCATTAGCATAGGTGACATACTCCGACCTACCGACGAAGCTGGCGTTGAATTTGTTTTAAAAGTACTCGAAATACAGGATTATGATCTTGACATTGCTGTGAAAACACTTGGACCTGGCAAAGAAGGATTTTTCGTCTTACAAACATTAGATAAAAAAAAGTTGGTCAAAAATCCACAAGGAAGTTTTAAGTTTGGAGCTATAAACAGTGGTCATAAAAATGATGAAAAATCAAATGCAATTGGTACTACTTGTATGATGGATGGCTACGCGTGGAAAGGAAACAATTATTATAAATCATCCACCTACTTTCCCAAAGGCAATCCTTTAGTAAAGACAACAAAACCTTACTTGATTCTCAGTTTCAAAGCAGCCCAAAGTCCCGATGACCGACAGTTAACGCTTATACACAAAGAAGCAAAACCAGGCGTAGGAATATTGGACAAACAGCATTATGAGCTAGTACTCAGCGGCAGTAAAGATGGAATTCCTGAAAATGCTTGCCTTATTTCCAATTGGAAAGATGGTGCAGCAAATACCCAGAAAACGGATTTCCATTTTGAAATCACAAAATTTGAAGATAAAGGGGACCACATCATGTTGTCAGCCAAATATTCTGGTAAACTTTTTGGTCTCAACTTATTCAAAGACCTCATAGGTGCTTCTTGTCAAGATGTGATGATAAAAGATGGTGTGATCAACAACTTGAAGGTTGAAAAACAGTAGTTACCAACAGTGGTATTAAATAGGGTCTGCTAAAAAAGTCAGCCATTAGTTTTGTAAGGTTCCGTTTCGCAGACGTTCGTTCAAAAACAAGCAATAGAGAATGAAGCAGCAAAAGTGCGTCTATTGCCAAAAATGCCCAAAATCTAAAATAATGAATAAAAATGGCAATAGAATAAGCATTTTGCAGCGAGAATGAACGGTGCTCCGCAATTGCCTTTTTTGAACTGGTCTTTTTTGTTTACTTTTTTTGATAGGAAAAAAAGTAAATGCCTTGCCGGCATGAGGCAAAAGATTAACTAGCGAGTGCATGATTTTTAAATGGAACTTGTTGAAACCATTGCACTCAATTTTGATCAAAATCAAGTAAACCCAAAATCGAAATAAATATTTACTTTTGCACAACACAAGTCAAGGTTTGAAAAATATTTTTTATATAATGGTAATTATGTTTTTGTCTGGTTTGAATGCCCATAGCCAGAAGATTACATATACCTATAGAAATTTTGACGAACGTGATGGTATACGCTCTAGCACTATGTTTGGCATGGCTCAGGATAAAGATGGATTCATCTGGGTAGGAACTGATAATGGTCTTCATAGATATGACGGTTACAAATTTGTTCAAATTAAGAGCCCGATTGACAACAAGCAGTACAATATTTCTAATCAACTGACCGAGGTAATGTATGATAGTGTATACAACAGATTATGGTTGATGTCCCTAACTGATTTTCAATACCTTGATCTCAATGACTACACTTTTCATCGGTGGTTTGATATGAAGAAATATCCAATGAACACAATCTCTCAAAAAAATCAAACCAAGATATCAAAGGATGAAATTTTGTTTTCAATTGGTGGAGATTTGTTTCAATATTCTATCCGAGATAAAATCGTAAAAGATGTGAATGAAAAATATGGACTCGACAGAAATGCTAAAAATAGATATGCGTTTTTAAAATCTACTAATGAGAATTATGTAAGTGTCATATGTTCAAAATATGTAATGTTAAAAAACTTAAAAAATGGAGAAATACAGCCAATAAAGGCGCTGGAAGGTGAAACCTTTTTGGATGTCGTTCAAGAAAATGACTACATCTATATAGCAAGTTTTGATGGGCTGATCACCTATCATCTACAGACAGGTACTCGTTCTAAAAGAAATTTTCCCTATTTTGTCCATGGTAAGTCCTTTAATCACAACATAGTAAAGGTACATCATTTTGATCAGCATACATTGATTCTATCAGGCATGAGTGGACATATTCTGTTTAATAAAGTAAACAGCACCTATCAATATTTCCCACAAGAGAAAGGCGATTTCGAAAATAGGGTTAATGCATATAATTTCCTTAATGACCGAGAAGGAAATTTATGGAGATCTTCCATCCATGATTATTGTAATGTATTGTACCATCAAAACAGAAAAATGGTCATCATAGACTCAATTATCAACGAAAAAGGAGTCAATGTAGAGCCATATCGCAACATCAGATTGAATGATAGTATTTTTGCCTTTTGTGGCTCTGGAATAAGTGGGATTGGACTTTTTAATCAGTATACAGGAAAGTATCAGATTATTAATAATTATTTAAATAATAGCGCATTCGTTTATGATATAGTAAAGATGAATGATGGGCAAATATATACAACGACACCTAAGGATATTTTTAGTTATGAAATGAATACGCATACATTCACACCTGAAAAATTTGAAATAAATAAAAAATTTAAAAGCATTTCAGGCGTAAAATACTTTTATAAGATAGGTGAAAATAGAGCAGTAGGTGTTAATGCTTCTACGGTTTATATTATAGATTTTTATACAAAAAAAGCAGATACCATCGAAATATCCAATTATTTAAAAGGTAAAAATGACATATCGTCTTATAGTCTGATTCCTTTTTGTTATCATGATGAAAATCTTTATTTAGGTGGCGAAAAAAACCTTTATGCGTTGGATATAGAAAAACAAAAAATCGATTTAGCATGGGAAAATAATTCCGCAGTGGACAAGGATATTTTGAAATTTGTAAGAGATATGGAAATGGACAAAAGTGGGAAGATATGGATTAGTACATTGTATAATGGCGTCATCATTTATGATACTTCGGCACAAAAATGGAAGATGCTAAATAAGGACAATTCTTGTATTGCGAATAACAACGTTAGTGAATTGGTGCTTGATTCAGAAAATAGAATGTGGGTCATGAACATAGATAAATTTTATCTTTTTGATACCAAATCGTTTAAGTGTTTAACATCTAAAGATAAGAAAGAAGGATTTCCGAAATTGGGCTATAGTGCGCAAATGGGAGAGAATGACTACATAATGACTTTTAATAATTATCCTACCATTCAGATGTTGGATTTTACGAATAATCCTATCAATACAAAAACCCGTCCTACGATTATCACTTCGATCAAAGTGAATGAAAGGGACTTAATCAATGTTCCGTTAAAAAAAGATACGGCGTTTTCATTTTCCTATAATGAAAATAACATTAGCTTCTCATTTACCAATTTATGTTTTAATAATAGCCACAATAATCAGTATAAATATAAATTAGAAGCCATTGACACTGCGTGGGTTACGAGTGCTGAACCATATGTGGAATACAAAAGATTACCATCGGGAACTTATACATTTAGTCTACAGAGTTCAAACAACGAAGGAATCTGGGATCCACATATTCACAAAATTACATTTTCTATCCAGCCCATTTTTTATAAATCTTGGTGGTTTATTTTATTGACCTTAGGAAGTGGTTTAGCACTAATTTATTTCTACTACAAATTAAATATCAAAAGGCTCAGAAACGAAGCAAAAATAACCGCTGATTACCAAAAAAAGATAAGTGAGATAGAAATGAAAGCACTTAGGGCACAGATGAACCCACATTTTATCTTTAATTCGTTGAATAGTATTCAAAAGTTTATTTTCGAGAAAGATGAATATGCTGCATCCCAATATCTTACGAAATTTTCGAGACTCATCCGATTGATATTAGAACACAGTAACCAAGAATTTGTAACGATATCAAGTGAATTGGAAATGTTAAAATATTACATCGACATGGAGCGGCTCAGATTTAGTGATAAATTTGAATATACTATCACAAAATCAGATGATGTCAGTGACTCCTGGTTGATACCTTCTATGGTGATTCAACCACATGTAGAAAATGCAATTTGGCATGGATTGATGCATAAAGAAGATGACTGTACATTATCAGTAAATATCACCATGCTCGATGATCAAACGATTCAAGTAGTCATCGAAGACAATGGTGTAGGACGTTCAAAAGCAGAAGAAATGAAAAGTAAACAAACTTTAAAAAAGAAGTCTTTTGGGTCACAAATATCCAAAGATAGGCTTAAATATTTTTCAGAATTGACAGGCAAAAAAGCATCTTTAAACATTGAAGATTTGTACAATGCTAATGGCGTTAGTTCTGGAACAAAAGTTATACTGACTTTGCCAATAAAAAATTATACTTAGTTCGTTTATAAATTCTGAATTCAATATCTTAAAACCACTAAAATCGAGCACTCATGATGACAGCAGTAATTATAGATGATGAAAAAAATGCATTAGAAGTATTGTCAATGCAATTAAGAAATTATTGTCCAAACGTGCATGTACTCGAACTCTGCAAGGGTGGCGAAGAAGGCGTTTCCGCCATAAAATCGCTAGATCCACAAGTCGTTTTCTTGGATATAGAAATGCCCAAAGTTAATGGTTTTGATGTATTAGACCAAACTAAAGGGCACAATTTCAAAGTCATATTTACCACCGCATATGACCAATTTGCTATCAAAGCATTTAAGTACAGTGCCATAGATTATTTATTGAAGCCGATAGACATAGAGGATTTAAAAGCTGCAGTTAACAAAATACAAGATGACAAAAGTGAAGATCTAGCAGCCAAGCTTCAGGTGCTCTATCAGCAATTAGGTATTAAAACGCACATCCCAAACAAGATGCCAATTCCCTTTGGTGATGGGTATGAAATGATACCTTATGCAAATATTATCAGATGTGAAAGTGAAAGCAATTATACAACGATCTACTTGTCTGACCATCGAAAATCTACCCTATCGAAAACGCTAAAAGAAGTAGAAGAGAGTTTTGTACACACTTCCTTCTTTAGAATCCATCATTCTCATTTGATCAATACAGAACATATTACAAAATTCTACAAGTCAGATGGAGGCTATGTCATCATGTCGGATGGCACACAGATCAATATCTCTCGCAATAAAAAAGATGATTTTTTTGCCTTTTTGAAGCAAGGTTGAAAAAAAGGTTGGTAATAGTTTAGGATACTCTTATTCAACTCTTTCAGAGTTGGAAGCATTTCGATAATTTAGTAACCGTAGGTTGCAACTACGGTACTAAAATTTAACCCTTTCAGGTTATGAAATTCCGAAAGGATTACATGTGATTAGCGCTGTATGCAGTGGTAATAAAGTGCCATCGTTGTGCAACCACGTAATGATTGAATAATCATAGCTTGCTCGCACTTCATCTGTTGAAGTGGCAAAAGCTGCACATGTTTGCTTTTGTAGGAGTAGCTTCGTATTATTTGGATACTGAATATCTTATGTTAAAATTTTACTTTAGAGCTGATAAATCATGACTATATTTGTAACTTGTAACACCATAAACAATGTAAATGTAGTGCAAAATGATGCGATCAAAATAGTTAGTGAATAAAAGAGCCAACCAAATGAACATACTCATAGCCGCAGATAGTTTTAAAGATGCCTTAGACACATTTGGTGTATGTGATGCCATAGCAAAAGGCATACATCGCGCTAATCCTAAAATAGAAATCACCAAATTTCCACTAGCAGATGGTGGTGAAGGGACGAGTGATATCTTGATGCACCATTTGGGTGGACACAAAAAAGAGATAGTCGTTTGCGATCCACTTTTAAGGCCTATTCATACAGATTATGTGATATCGCAGGATGGTAGGACTGCATTTATTGAGTTGGCCAAATCATCAGGATTGCAGTTGCTTGTTGATCATGAACGAAACCCTATGCTTACATCTACGTATGGATTAGGAGAAATGATCAATGATGCTATTCATGAAGGTGTGACCAATATTGTGCTCTCTATAGGCGGTAGTGCAACTAATGATGCGGGAATGGGCATGGCAGTAGCTTTGGGCTTTAGGTTTTATAACGAAGTAGGTCAGATGCTCGATGGAAGAGGACAAAACCTTGAAAAAGTAGTACACGTAGAAGTCGATGATGAAGTTAAAGAAGCACTCACAAAAATATCTTTTACCACCATCTGCGATGTGACCAATCCATTGTATGGGAGTCAAGGAGCAGCAAATGTTTTTGCTGCTCAAAAAGGCGCAACACCAGAAGATATCTTACTGCTAGATAAAGGATTGGTACATTTTGCAGAAGTGATGGATGCAAAATCAATGGCAGAAAAAGAAGGAGCTGGCGCCGCAGGAGGAGTAGGATTTGGGGCTATGCTGTTTCTACAATCGGAGCTTTGTAAAGGTATACAATTGGTTATGGAAATGACCAAGTTTGATGATATAGTTCGTTCATGCGATCTTGTTATCACAGGGGAAGGACGGCTTGATGGGCAGACTGCTCACGGCAAATTGATACAAGGTGTATCTGCTATAGCTGCCAAACATCACAAACCTGTTATTGCACTATGTGGTGCATTGATGGCATCTCATGAACACATTAAAACCTTGGGCTTAAAAGCTGCCTTCTCGATATCTAACGGGCCACAGTCTTTGGAACTGGCTTTAAAAAACACAACACAAAATCTCGAGCAAACAGCGTTTAATGTTATACGGTGTATGGAATAAGGTGCAGAAATGATGAGGGTATCGATTGTGATTTGGCCAGTAAAGGAAATTTAAAAAGGGAATAACAATGTATCCGTGCTGGATTCCCATTTATATTTGTACATGAAAGGCGAAAACACAAACGTAAATAATTGTATCATAAGCAAGTAAGCGTTAATTCATTCCAAGCATGACAAGGAGTATCCAGCGACCAACTAGTACCGTCAAACAAGAGACTGCTGGAATCGACAATCTGAAGCATTAAAAATAAAAATTCTTATAACTGTGATTTTTTGATTGTGCCTGCGAATAATGAATCAAACAAGTTTCACATATCAAAATTGTAATGGACAAACAAGAGCAACAGCATTTATTTGAAAGCATCATAGAACAACATAAGGGTATATTGTTTAAGGTGGCTCATGCATACTGTCTAGACGAAGAAGACCGACAAGACCTTATTCAGGAAATGATGATTCAGATTTGGCAGTCTATTCACAAATATGATGAACAGTATAAAATTTCGACTTGGTTGTATCGTATTTCACTAAATGTTGCTATTTCATTTTATCGGAAAAGTTCAACAAGAGCTAAAAAATATATCGAACTGAATGAGCAAACAGTAGAAGCATTGGATGAAGACAAATCGGAAAATGAAAGGCAGCTCAAATTATTGGAACACTTTATCAGTGAACTAAAAGAGATAGACAAAGCGTTGCTGATACTGTACTTGGAAGACAAAAGCCATGCTGAAATAGCTGAGATAGTAGGAATTTCCGTAAGCAATGTAGGAACGAAAATAGGACGAATAAAAGAAAATTTAAAAACACGTTTTTCACAATTAAAATCTTAAATCAATGAATGAATTTGAATTAAAAAAACTTTGGCAAACTACTAATGATAAATTGGAAGATAACTATGTTGTAAACAAAAAAATGATGGATGATATCACCCGAGTAAAGGTACATACTATTTTAGGGTCCATGAAACCAATTAAAATTTTCACACTTTTGGTTGGTGTTTTATGGGTCGGTATCGGGGGATTTGCATTGTTTTCAATTTATTTAAATGCATTTTCTGATGCAAATAAGTTTTTTCTATTTTCAGCTTCGATACAGGTTGCTTTGACAGCTATAGCATTGTTTGTGTATTTCTATCAGCTTATCACGATTTACCAAGTCGATATCACAGACCCGATTCTAGGAACACAAGAGAAATTGTCAAACCTAAAAATGACAACCCTTTGGGTAACTCGTATTCTCATACTTCAACTTCCTGTTTGGACGACCTTTTGGTGGAACGAAACTATGGTGACAAATTGGGGTATTCTCCAGTGGATCGTTCCATTGTTTTTTACAATTTCTTTGACTGGAATAGCGATTTGGTTATTTCTCAACATTAAATACGAGAACAGAAATAAGAGATGGTTTCAACTCATTTTTAGAGGAAAAGAATGGACACCATTAATAACATCAATGGAACTGCTGGAACAATTGGCTGCTTATAAATCTGACACAAATGCCAGCACCTAAAATTAAGCATTGCATACTAAACGTCAATTGTCTAAGTCTCTAGACTTCGATACTTTTTGAATAGGTCTCTGATGGAAATAACATCCAAACTAAGCAAATGGACGTTCAATGTAAGCCAATGGACATCCAATGTAAGCCAATGGACATCCAATGTAAGCCAATGGACATCCAATGTAAGCCAATGGACATTCAATGTAAGCTTTTGGACATCCAATCTAAGCCAATGGACGTCCAATCTAAGCAAATGGACATTCAATCTAAGCAAATGGACATCCAATGTAAGCCAATGGACGTTCAATGTAGGCTTTTGGACATCCAAAAAGAGATAATGGACGTCCAAAAAGAGATAATGAACGTTCAAAGAGAGATTATGGACGTTCGAAAAGAGATTATGGACGGCTATTCTAGTAGATGAGACTTTTGATATTTCTGAAGCTAGAAGCTTCAGCTACTTTAATATTGCAAACAAGTTTGCAAGTCCAATAGGGATTCAATATCGTTTGATAACAAAAAAGGAGCGTAGCTCTGACATCTTTGTAGCAAAAAAAAGAACACACACGTTTTCAGGGGCGTAGCCCTGACATCTTGGATGCTAAAGCTTGCAAAATTTGTTCGGAAATTTATGTTTGATATTTCTGAAGCTAGGAGCTTCAGCCACATTATATTACAAGCCCGATCGTCGCAGTGCCGCTAAAGCTGCATAAGTAATACAACTGCGATGCGCTATTTTATGAATCTTTACCCCGTAGGATAAATATCCAACGGGGTAAATTTCAATACGCAGATCACTTAAAAATAAAGCACAAAACTATTTGCTTCTAGATTTTGTGCTTAAATGTTTTAGTATTTGTGGTGACGAATTTAAAAACCTGTCCAGCTTTAGCGGGATTCTTAAAATATAGGATCGAAGTTACAGAACTTGTGACGCCAAAGCGTTACTTCAACCATCGTCTTCGAGTTTGGCGGTTTTAGTGCAGTTCGGGTCGGCATACTTCGGCGATCGGGTAATAAAACTAGTCTTCAATACAACAGAAAGCGACTACATATGTAATCATATCATCCTATCAATAGAAATATTGTATTATTCCCTTCGGAAAGCATGCTAGTAGTTTCAATTCAACTTCAATACCGTCAGCTTACAACTTCCGTCATTTTTAATAGAATTATCAATACTTGATTGAGCAGTTAATCCTTTTATAACAAATGAATCGCCAGCATTTAATTGTACAACGGCACTTATTTCTGACCTTCCTCTTAAACCAGAAGGGAAATTGGTACTAGGTGCAACAACAGGATAGGGACCATAAATATCTCTATCATTAATAAAACTTGGACCTGTAGCACCTGCAGGGTCTATCTCTATTTTAAACCAATGACCTGTAGTACTGGTTGGTGTTGCATTATCTACAGAAACGGACCTCACTTGTACGTAATACAATCCACCTTGGCCTGCTCCTACAGTATATGTATTTGATGAATAAGTACCTAGAGTAGGTGCGGTAACCACATTATTAAAAGTGATTATATCGCCAGTATTAGAACCTTGTGCTCTAGCAGGTTGCTGTGTTGCATCTGTTTTAGTGGCAACTAATTCTACCCTCACTCCTGGTACATTAGCCCAGCTAGCAGTGGTGCCATTAGTCGTGAGAAACTTACCTGATTGCCCTGTTTGTGTGGGTAAGCCACCAGCTGTTGTCCAGGTAAGTACACCTGCACCGTCAGTTTGTAGTACTTGCCCATTGGTGCCTGTAGTGGTTGGATAATTATTTGCTCCAATTTTGGCGTTATTTGTTACCAAGCTATCTATGGCTTTTATATCTTTGGTAGCCATGTTCAAATCAGTGGTAGCAGTATGGTTGCCTAGATTATCTGGACCACCTATAAATGTCCAGCCTGCGCCATTGTGATAATAAAATCCTGCAGGTGCCGTCGTCTGATGTACCATAAGACCTGCTACCGGACTAGGTATGGCCGATGCTAAGGCTACCCTTGGTATGAGTAGGCCTTTGTCTGTGGCGGTCACATCGAGTGCTGCCGACGCGTCAGGTGTGCTGGTATTGATACCTACTTGTGCAGATGCAGCTACAGAGATCATCACTGATAAGATAAGAAATAATAATTGGTGTTTCATGATTTTATTGTTTAAAAGTTTAAGATGTTTAAAGTTGAATAATGAAAGAATGTAGGAGCCATCTATCGAAGTTGATATTTATCTATAATCATCCTGCGTTGTTTTGAAGCTGCGTGCGAGCGGCACCTCTTTATTACCAGTCAGGATGATCTTACGTGGATTACTTTGATAAGATAGAATATGGCTTCTATTTACCAAAAAAGATCTATGAGGTCTTACGAAATCAGAACAAGTTCCTATCTTTTCGATCCATGACTTTAGGGTTTTGGATGTGAGGATATATCCACCACTACGTAGATGAATGCGTGTATAATTGCTATCTGCTTCCATCATGATGATATCACTGATCGTAACCTGTCTAGATAAACCTTGTTGTTTTATGAAAATAGTTAATGGCTGTTGTGTCGGCTTGGCAGATATTTGTGCGAGTAACGTGGCATATTTGTTTTTCCAGTAAGCTATTTCAGCAGCCATTGCTTCATGGGTATTTATGGACTTTGTTGGTGGATAGGCGATGGTTGACATGTTCATAAAAAAGCATAAATGCAATATTGCACGGGCAAAAGTAAAATATAAAAAAAGCATTGTCAATAGTTATTTTTAACTATTGACAATGCCAAAACGGTTGAATATCTTTGCGGGTTTTTTGTTTAATTTTTATGATTTATATATCTCTGTATTGGTTTTAAGCTATTTTGGCTACAGGAACAGTTAAATATTGATGGAAACAGAAATATAATGGAATCAATATATTTTATTTACATTTGCGTACAAAGATGTGATACCATGCGAGTAATTATTCATAAATATTTTGTTTTATTTGCCCTACTATTTATGCTTATACCGTACAAAGCTACAGCACAATCCTACTATATGCCAGCTGAAAGTGATCGACATGAAGGCACTTGGTTGCAATGGCCACATCAGTATGAATATGGCATGATGTTTAGAAATAGTTTGGATGATACGTGGGTCGCTATGACAAAAGCCCTAGTCGGTGGAGAAAATGTATATATTATTGCCTACAATGATGTAGAAAAAGACCGTATCACTTCTCTTCTTACAGCCGCCAATGTCCCACTTACGGAAATCACATTTTTCATTTACCCTACCAATGATGTTTGGGTTAGAGACAGTGGTCCCATTTATGTCAAAGATCAAAGTGGACAATTACATATCGAAGATTGGGGCTTTAATGGTTGGGGAGGTAAGTACAATTATGACTTATGCAATCCCATTCCCTCATATTTAGGAGAATCTTTGAATACTCCTATCATAGATTTGAATAGTATCATGGTCAATGAAGGAGGAGCTGTAGAAATGGACGGAAAAGGTGTGCTATTGGCATGCAAGAGTTCTATCATTAATCAAAGTCAGCCTAATGCCATCCGAAATCCGGGAATAACACAGACCCAAGCAGAAGAAATATTTTCAAAATATCTGGGTGCTACAAAATTCATTTGGCTAGAAGGCAATGTAGGTGATCCTTATGATGTCACAGATTTTCATATAGATGGTTTTGCCAAGTTTTTTGATGACAAAACGATGGTCACCATGAATCAATCAGATCTATCCTATTGGGGAGCATCGACATCAGACATCACAAAATTGTACAATGCAAGTAATGTAGAAAACATCCCTTACAAAAAAGTTTACTTACCACTTACAAAAAACAATGTACGTACCACTAATGGCGTAAATCTAGAAAGTAAAGGATCTTATGTAAATTACTATGTAGCAAATGAAGTGGTACTTTTCCCTACGTACAACGATCTAAATGATGAGGTAGCAAAAAGTATATTACAAACCTTATACACCGACAAAACGATCATCGGAATTGACTGCAGAAACTTGTATGAATGGGGCGGCATGGTACATTGTGTCACTCAGCAGCAACCTATAGGAGCCACCGTAGGACTGGAGAATAGCCAAACACTTGAAGGTAATCATATTCAAAATTTTCCAAACCCATTTGATCAATTTACCTCAGTGATTATGGAGCTGAAAACAACTTGTGAAGTCTCCATTATCATTTACAATGCTGATGGCAAAGTAGTTTCAAAACAGTATAAATCAATCCTAAATGCAGGGAAACACGTGCTTAACATTGATGCCCATTCATTACCATCTGGGGTCTATCATTACACTATAGTTACAAATAAATCTATCCTTGGCAGCGGACGTATGGTGGTGACAAAAGATTAAATAATTAGGCAAATTCTTAATTCTGACTGATAACTTTATAAAATAGTTAAGAAAGGATCACCATATAGTTTAATGTTCTGCTAAAAAGTAAAATTTCAATAATTCTCCTTACATTTCGCCTTTCAATATATCTTGGTAATCAACACCTATGTCCAATAATTTGATTAGATTCTTATTCGTATTTATTTGCATTATAAACGAAAGTCATGGATTTACCCAGGAAAATAACCCTAAGCTGCAGATTCAAAAAGACTCACTTTATCAAGTTCTTTTCCATAAAAAAACACCACTCAGCGATAAAATTAAAGTCATTGATGCTTTTAATACCTATAGAATCCCGATGGAAGATACGGTATTCACGGAGATAGAAAAGCTACTGACAAATACACAATGTACAAAAAAAGACAAGGTCGACTTACATCATTATTATGGTATAGGTTATTACAGAAAAGGCGAATTAACCAAAGCAGAAGATCAACTTGAAAAGGCATATCAATACTTTAATTCATCTACACCACCCGTAGGAGATCCAACGTTCTTGGTAAATTATGGCTTAGTAAAAAATAACATTGGAAAAAACAATGAAGCGGTAACCATTTATCTGGAAGGTATTCACATAGCAGAAGAAACCAAAAATTTCAAAAACCTTGGTAATCTATATGTAAAATTAGGTGATGTATATGTTAATATGAAAAAGTATGATGATGCTAATAATTATTATCAAAAAGCAGTGACATCTGGCCAAAAAGCAAAAAACAAAAATGTGGTGGCTTATGCCTTAAGAGGATTGGGAACGAGTGCATTAGAGTCAAATAATTTTTCGAAAGCCGAAACAATTTTTAAAGAAGCACTTTCAGTTTTTGACTCGCTACAACATCATTTCATGATCAATGACGTCAAATGTTACTTGGCTTCAACTTATGATGAGTTAGGCAAATTCGATGAGGCAGAAGTACTGTATAACGAAGCTCATCAATACTTCAAAAATTCAGGTTATGATGGTGATTTATATTACATTTCTGTAGACATAGGAAAACACTTTATCAAAAAAGGGGACTATAAAAAGGCTATAACTTCTTGTACTTTTGCAAAAGATCATTTGCTTAAAATAGGAGATATTGCATGGGCCATCGATGCTTGGATGTGCATGTATGAAGCAGCTAAAAAAAGTGGAAATTACAAAGAAGCATTAGAATATCACGAAGGTTATCTAAAGTATAATGACAGTTTGATAAATGAAAAAAACATTCAGAAAATCACTGAATTACGCAAAGATTTTGAGTTTAATAAAGAGAAAAAAATCATAGCGCTGGAAAATAAAGAAAAAATTCAACAAGAAAAAACATTTCAGAAATTTCTAGGAGTTGTAGTTTTGTTACTCGGTGGATTATTGTTTTTTGCATACAGGGCATATCGTATTGGCATTATAACAAATAAAACCATAAGTGATCAAAAAGACCAACTAGAGATCTTCAATCAGGCCAACGAAAATCTTATCTATTTGCTATCACATGATATAAAAGAACCCATGCTAGGAGTTCAAATTTTACTCCAAAATATCACATCAAATGATGCAACCCTGCAAAACGCCAAACAAAGTATTGGTGATCAGGTATCATCCATAAACAGCATTGTAGATAATTTACTTTTGCTAAAAAAATCATTTAGTGAAAATCATACGGCATCTTCAGATCTTATAACTATTATGAAAACCATTCAGACCATCACTGACCAATTGCAATATAAATTGAACCAGAAAAATATTCGTCTGATAAACTCCGTAGCTGATGCAGATGGCCTATCAATACCCATTTCGTCACAGAAACTTTATCTCATTCTGCTTAATCTTATAAATAATGCTATCAAATATAGCCCTACTAATCAGAAAATAGAGATTTTTACAAAAACAGATGGAATCTATGTCAGGGATTATGGTAAAGGAATTGATCCAAATATCATTAATAACTTGGGCAAAAAAAATATTGAAAGGGATGATACCAATGACGGATCAGGTATGGGATTAGTGCTCGTAAGTAATTTATTGGTGGGATCAAAAGTAATGTTGCACTTTGAGAATGCGCAAGGTGGTGGCACAATAGCTGGAGTCGTTTTATCATAAAAATATAAGTATTACGGGCTAAGTATCTTGACAAAATATTACCTTTGTCCATTATACACAATCCATGAAAATCTTATTGTACGACGATCACATTTTGGTAACAGAAGCTATTGCGTCATATATAAGAAATGTAGACCATAAAATATCCATCGTCCAATGTCAAACTACAGCCGCGGTAAAAGAAAGTGTGGGTGAGATGATACCTGACATATTTATTTCTGATGTGCTATCCCCTGAAAATGCAGGTTTATCTTTGTTTCACTATTTCAATCAATTTTATCCATCCGTAAAAATAATAGTGTATACCAGTATTACTAATTCTTACATCTTAGAATCCCTATTAAACCTAGGCATTTCTCGAGTTGTCAATAAAAGTGAAAAAATTTCTACATTATGGGAAAGCGTAGAAGAAATATTAAAAACTCAAAAAACAGTTACCATAAGTGATCATCCTGAATTAATATTGACAATTAGAGAAAAGGAAGTAGTAGAATATTTGTCCAAAGGAATGTCTGCCAAAGAAATTGCAAAACTTCTAGGTACCTCAGTAAATACTGTCAATAACCAAAAAAACGAATTACTGGCAAGGTTAAACTGTAATAACAGTACAGACCTAGTGATTAAGTTAACGCAGATGGGATTTATAGGAATTTATTGATTTTTAGAAAATGACCTAAACCAAGTATTTTTTTACCGTAGCTAAAATGCAAAACTGAAAGATACACACCGTTTAAATAATTTGTCATTATTTTAATACTACGAAACATTATTTCATTTATATTTGCTATCAAATAAAAATTGTTACAGAATTTTACTCCCAAACATACTAAAACTTTTATATATGAAACATTTCTTTTTCCTTCTGTTAATTTTGATATCTATCATTACTACAGCGCAAGAACAAATTACCAATATCGTAGGAGAAGGCTCTACTACACGATACATTCTGAAGGAATATAATGGTGAAAAATATATAATGACCACCGTTCCCTTTGATTCACTCAAAGTATACAAACTTGTAAATGGTACGGCAATTTTTCAATATGGAAGGAAATTTGATGGGATTTATAGCATGATTAAATATAATACTACAAATCAATTTCTATTATTCAGTGATGCGGCATCTTCTATAGCTTACAACTTCACTAATAATACGCTATTAGAGATACCTTATGAAGGAGCTTTAGAAAATACAAGTTGGTATTATAATCAGGCACTAGATGATGAAATTGTTTTAAGACAAAATACCAATGATTTTACAGAATCTAAGCAGTATTTATACAACTTAGCTACAGGTCAATATCGACTATTAAATAGCGATCAATATTTTCTAAAAATAGGAAATGAAAAATTGTATGCTTACAAGGATTTAAACGAAGTTAGTTCACAGCTTTACATTATTGATAAAGAAAATCTATCTATCATTGACTCCACAAATGTACCTTTGATAGGTAGAGGACAAGACTTTTTCGATGAGGAAGATTATTTTGTGTACGTTAATACAAACGAAGTCAAAAGATATAAATTTTCTACAAAAGAACATGAGTTGATAAAAACAATAGATCAATCATATCAATCGATCAGATTGAATAAAAGCAATGAAGAATATGTCATCGATGTTGTCCAATTTCAAAACCATAATATAATTCGTGTCCATCGGGAGACATTACAGAGCAGTCAGTTATTCCTTGGAGATGAATATGCAAATCCTTATCCAGACATTCTTTATGGTAAATACATAATTCCTGGAAATCAGTTGATTGTCCTTGACACCGCTACTGGACAAAAAGTAAATTTTCTTTCATCCACAAGAGGGTCAGGGTATGCTATATTAGAAAATAGATACATTGTTTACTATTTTGTTAATCAGCATTTGATGTTGGACCTAGCCACTATGCAACAACATGTACTTTCGCAAATGCCCATTAAGACTACGGTAAATAATACTGAAGTGATGTATGACAATGGTATATATTTGGTAAATTTTGATAATTATTTTGGTAATAATCAAAAGTTATATGAGATTGATCTTGCCACTAAAAAGGGTACATTCTCAAATAAAATAATCAACTCGAATGAAGGGCTACCAAAAGGAAGTACACTCATAAGAGTAAAAGACGATGTGTTATTAGTCAATGTAGAAAATTTGTATCATGTAAATGGTAATAAAGCCACAAAATTAAATAGTAAGGTACCACACCTAATTCGAAATTCTTACTATAAAATTGATGATGATGTCTTTTATTGGTGCGAATTTGAAAGCTCAAAATATAATATATATAAAGTAGAAAATGGTCAAACAGTAAATATTGCATCTTTACCAAATTTAATAGGACCAGCTCCATCAAACATTATTATTTTAGAAGATTTTTTTGTAACTCCTAATGCAATATTTTTTAGAGGTGGCAATCCAGAAAACACACAATACCGATATGATCTCCAAACTAATCAAACAACTGAAGTCTCTAATGTAAAAAATAGAGATTACTATGGTATTTTTCACAATGGAAACTATTATTATACAGATATAGCTAAAATTGTGATGCTCAAAGCTGATGGTACTAAAAAGGATATCAATTTAAATTATGCGCATGGTTTTGAAAATCCATTTATTCGATATAAAAATAGATTATTTATTAAAAACCAAGAGGGCCTTTTGGAGTTAGTTGATGATAAATTAGAAGTAAGGATACAGAATCAAAATGAATTTGGGATTAGAATTAATGTAATTGATGGACTAATCATCTTAACCGACCATCCTGATGATTATTTGTACGATGGGATAGCCACATACAAAATTACAGGTTCCCCAGATCAATTTAGAGGGTTTAAAATTTTAGATGATTATTTCGTTATTTATGATGGTATAGCATCCAATACAACCATTGCTTCCTTATTAAATTTCAAAACAAATACAACTATCTCACTACCAGCAGAAATATCTAAACTTAAAAACATCCGACTATTCCGAAATGCGGGAAAATATATATTATTGGGATCAGGTGGATTATCACCTTACCATAAGATTGAAATATATGAGACTGACGAAAATTTCTCTTACTTTTCGAATATCAACGAATTTAATGTTACAAGCAGGGGCGTAATTTCATCTTTTACAGAGTACATTAATGAAGGCTTCTTACACACAGGCAATGCTATGTATTTAATGGATACGTTATTAAATTTTGTGCCAATAGATGGTCTTGCTGGTGAAAACCAAACAAGTGCAGTTTATGAACAAGATGGTTACTTCTACTTCATAGCCATCCACCCAATTAATGGCAGACAACTATTCAGAATACAACCTTTCTCACTAAGAACTTCTGTAGACGATGATGCGACTATCTTTACAAAAGTAAACGTCTACCCCAACCCATCAAGCCAAGAAATCTTTATAGAAGGTGATGTTTTTCACTCTGCGGAGATATACAACTTTAGTGGGCATATGGTACAGAAATCAACCATTGGTGACAATAATAGATTGGATATCAATGGTCTGAATAATGGTGTTTATATCGTTATTTTGACGTCATCAGGTGGAAGTAAAAGTGTAGGTAAGTTTATTAAGGTAGATTGATTAACTACTAAAAATGATAGTTAACCACTAAGGGCACAGAGTTAAGCACTAAGGATCACTGAGCAAAACACTTGCTGAGACTTAGTGATAATCTTAGTGAACTTAGTGGTGAAAAAAATTAACCACTAAGAATAACAATTAACCACTAAGGACACAAAGAAAGCACTAAGCATCACTTAGAAAGACTCTTAGTGAATCTTAGTGAAAACATAGTGAACTTCGTTGTAAAAAAAACATACCACTAAGAACTCAAAGTCAAGCACTAAGCAACACTTAGCATAACGCTTAGTGTGATTTAGTGAAAATCTTAATAAAATTCGTGGTAAAAAAATTAACCACTAAGGACACAGAGTCAAGCACTAAGGATCACTTAGAAAAAAAACTTAGTGAGACTTAGTGAAAATCTTAGTGAACTCAGTGGTAAAAAAATAATACTTGTTTCCTTAAATTCTACACAACCATTAAAATTATACTTCGAATCAAAAGCAACTTTTTACTACAATTTATCACTTTTTAATTAGTATACATTTCGTTGTAAAATGTAAATTTGAGATTACTTATAATATGCCCTTCATTGAATTAATTAAAATGATCAATTGAAATCAGTCAAAATATAATGATGCACCAACCTTACTATCAAATCATCCACAAGATTTCATTAATTACAATGCTCATTTTATGCGTCCACATTCAGGTATCAAGTCAATGTGCTTGTACAAATTGTCCTTTGAGTATTGCCCCAGTTGGTCTTACGGAAACAACCATCGAAGTAACAGGAGCTATCTCCAATACTTTGAATACTACACAATTTGTTAAAGCGCTCAAAATACAAATGGAACATGATGCATTAAGAGAATGTGTGATAACCCTTATTGCCCCTAATGGAAGTTCGGTGATTCTTTCTATTAATCTTAGCCTTTCTTCTTTTGAAAATATTACATATGATATTTGTTTTTTGGATTGTACAGAAACTGCGGTTCCTGATCCGGGCTTCCCAGCTAATTTTACTTCTAATGCAGGATATCAACCTAATCAGACGTACAACGGATCTTATTATCCTTATGATTTCGAATGTCTCAGCACCCTAACTGGACCGGTCAACGGTACCTGGACGTTGAGATTTCAGGATTTTGTACCTGTTGAAGGAGGAACCTTGTTAAACTGGGCTTTAGAATTTGCAAATAATGCAGGTACTAGTTGCACATTCGCTTGTGCTACTCCAAATACATGCCAGCCTAATGTTCCCGGTATTGTGTCGCCAGCGCATTATACTGCTTGTGAAGGCGATCCTACTTTAAATATTATTCCAGTATTAGATTATGGTGGAAACCCACCTGACCCAAACTTGTATTCAATTTTATATTTCATATCTGATTTCAATCAAGTCGTTCTTGATATTGTTCCTAGCCCAGATTTAACAACTTACGCGCCTGGTTCTTATTTAATCTGCATAATGTCTATCTTGACTTCTGACATTCCCTTATTACCTTCTCCAAATGGCTCCTTGGTAATTATGGACTATGGAATTGACATCGATAATAATCTTTATTGTGCAGAATTAAATGCTTCTTGTTCTGTTATTGATATTGAAGATCAACTAGACCAACCCGTAACCATTGATGGCCCAGAAAATGTCTGCGCAGGTCAGCTGGTCACATACACGATTAACAATCCGTATGGGAGCGGTGTAGACCTAAATTACCTTATCAACATGGGTGGTTTTAGCTTTTTTGAAATTGTAGGAAATCAGATAAATGTTATTTGGCTAGCTGGTCCAGGCAATATATGTGTTTTAGCTACCAATGAATGTGGTACGATAGAAGATTGTATTATGGTCAATGTCAATAACATTTTTTACAATCCCACTTTAATAGGAGAATTTAATGTTTGTAACGGTCAAGAAGAAACCTACACCTTAAACCCCAATCTTCCACCAGGTTATACCAGTTCATTTACTGCCAATTGTGGTGACATCACTGCTCAATCAGATAATTCCATTACTGTATTGTGGAATATAAGTGGTAGCTGTCAGCTTTGTTATGTCATTACAGATCCATGTGGCGTTTCTGAAACGACTTGCCAGTCCATCCTAGTAAATGAACCCGCACCACCAGTTATTTTTATGGATGCTACGGCATGTGTAAATGGTAGCTTTACTGCTAGTATTGAACCATCGCCATTATATACTTCCTACAATTGGTCTGCTACACCAGCTATCATCAATAGTGGGCAAGGCACATCTAGCATCACTTTATCTTCACTAAGTACAGGAATAACCACTGTATGTATAGAAGTAACATCTGACTGTGGTCCTCCCCAATCTTCTTGTAAAACCATTGAGATTACAGACCCACCAATACCAGATATCATCGTCGTCAGCCAATGTGGTGATTTTGCAGAATTGGCAATTGTAAACCCATTAGCCGGTGCCACTTGGGAGTGGACTCAATTATCTGGTCCATCTTTATTGTCTTTTGGAAATCCCACTTTTTCTAATACGAATGCAGTTGCTTTTGATCCTGGTACTTACGTGATCCAAGTTACAGAAACTCTAAATGGTTGTGTAGGTACCAATACTATTTCAGTCACTTTTATTCCTAACCCCATTGTGGATAATATCATTTTAGGTAATATAAATGTCTGTGTCGGTCAAGTAGTGACCTACACCCTAGATCCAATACTGGCTTCAGGTTTTACCAATTTATGGTCGGTTAGTAATGGTTTTGTCACTTTTCCAACTGAAAATTCGGTCACTGTTCAATGGAATACAGCTGGTAGCGGTCAAATTTGTTATAACATCACTGATCCATGTAATAACTTAACAACCAATTGTATCACAGTCACCATCAATCCATCTCCACCACCACCAAATTTTAGTTTTACGGCATTCACATGCGTTGATGCGGTTTTTCAAGTACTCTTTGATAGTCCTCAATCTTACACAAGTTTTAACTGGACAGTTACACCTGGTACCATTATATCTGGACAAGGTACACAACAAATATCAGCAACATCACCAGTGAGTGGAACCACCACCATTTGTGTAGAAGCAACATCAAATTGTGGACCACCACAAACTACTTGTCAAGACATCATCATTCTCCAACCTGCCATTCCAGTTTTAACCACTACTGCCCTTTGTGGTCTAACGGGAACAGTATCTGCCACAGACCCAGGTGGTGCAGCTTACAATTGGACTCAACTATCTGGACCCGGAACCATAACTTTCAGTAACCCAAATAATGCAACCACCGATGTCACAGCAAGTTTACCTGGTACTTATGTCCTTCAAGTAGAGCAAGGATCTGGAGGGTGTGTAGGTATTAATACCATATTCATCACCTTTGTGCCTGAAGTTGTTGTTGACAATGTCATTATCGGTGATATTACATTTTGTGAAGGAGAAAATGAAACATATACTTTAAGTCCTGGGCTGCCTCCAGGTTTTACCAATACTTGGACGGTCGTCAATGGAAATATATCGACCCAAACTGAGAGTGAAGTCAATGTGGTTTGGAATAATGGTGGCAGTGGACAAATTTGTTACAACATTACAGATCCTTGTAATAATGTCGATATCAGTTGTCTAAGTGTAACGATTACAGATATTGCACCACCACCAGTCATCACATTGCCATCAACAGCTTGTATAAATACAAATTTTCAAGTTACACTGAATGATGCTAATCAGTATGCAACTATCAATTGGTCGGTCAATCCTGGTACAATTTTATCAGGTCAAGGAAGTGGACAAATATCAATAACGACATCATCAGTAGCAACGATAACCGTTTGTGTAGATGTAACTTCCGCATGTAGTCCACCACAGAGTATTTGTCAAAATATCCAAATTAATGACATTCCTTCACCCAATATAACAGCACTTACGCAATGCGGTCAGTCAGCAACACTTACAACCAGTATTCCTAATGGTTTATCTTTATATGAATGGACTCAGATCTCAGGTCCAGGAGTCATTAGTTTTAGCACTACCAATGATCCCGTTACCAATATTTTTGCTACCCTTCCAGGTACTTATGTTGTACAATTATCAGAAACACTTAATAGTTGTACAGGCTTAAATACAATAACTATCACTTTACAACCAGATTTTGTAATTTCCAATCCTATTTTTGATTGTAACAATGCCAATGGATATACGGTTTCGTTTACCATAAATGGTGGATTAGCACCTTATTTTGTAGATAATAATACCATTGCTGGCAATACCTTTACATCTACTTTAATCCCATTTGGTACTGATTATAGTTTTTTGATAAATGATAGCGAAGATTGTGAGATTACCTTATCAGGCAGTCAAGATTGTCCATGTGTGTCTGATGCGGGCGTTAGTAGTAGCCAGTTGATAGAAGTTTGTGAAGATCAATTAGCTGTTGGAAGCTTGGCAACAGGTACATTTTTGGATTTTAATGATATCGGCTTTTATGTGTTGCATGATAATCCAGGGAATATTTTGGGCAGTATATTTAGTTCAAATCTTATACCTGAGTTCATATTTATACCGACTTTGCAATATGGTGTGACTTATTATATTTCTTATGTAGTTGGAAATGATATAGGCGGTACAGTAGACCTAAGTGATCCATGTCTTTCCATATCTACGGGCCAACCAATTGTGTTCAATCAAATACCTAGTCCGAATGCAGGGATTGACCTGCAAGTTTGTGGAAATTCCTTTACACTCAATGGAAACAACGACGTGACAGGTAGTAGTACCAATTGGACTGTGTTGTCTGGTAGTAATGTAGATATAGATTTTCCAGAATTACTTAATACTCAAGTCACCGTAAATAGTAGTGGGATTTATCAGTTTTTACTGGAAGAAAACAATCAAGGTTGCATGGGTGAAGACATCGTAGAAGTAGAAGTTTTCGATGCGCTTACGACTCAAATAACCAGCGTAGATTGTGAACCTTTGGATGGAGCTTATACCGTGACCTTTACCATTTCTGGTGGTCAATTGCCATACATCGTGAATGGTGATCCTATCGTAGGAAATACTTATACATCTTCACTCATAACTTCTGGAACACCTTATAATTTTGATATAGTAGATGGCATCAATTGTTCTACTGCTGTACAAGGTATCTTTAATTGTGACTGTACAACACAAGGTGGGACAATGTCAGCCACCGAACTAATTGTATGTGCTGAAAGTGGAAGTGTTTCTGCAATATATAATAACAATGGAATATTAGATGGCGATGATGTGGGTATGTATGTACTTCATACAAGCGCGTCCAATATTTTAGGCACTGTACTAGCAACCAATCAAACTGGAATTTTTAGTTATCAACCAAGTTTTAATCTCAATACACGATACTACATCTCTTATGTAATAGGCAACAATTTGAATGGAAGTGTTGATCTAAGCGATTTATGCCTTGGAGTGTCTCCGGGTCAACCTGTCATATTCCGTGGCAATCCTTTAGTGAATATCAATCCTGTCTCTGATACTTGTGCACTTACGAATATCGTATCCATCAATCCCCAATCTGGTACAAATTATAATTGGTCATCTAGTAGTAACAACTTAAGCTTCTCCAATCAAAATGGACTTCAGTCATTAGTAACAGCATCTACTTTTGGTACATTTGATGTCATTTTGATAGCCAATAATGATGTATGTAGAGATACTGCTTCAATAGATATCACTTTCAATCAAGCTTTGAGTCTTGGACCGATTACCTATGTATGTCAAGATGTTACATCTTATGAAGCTACCATTCCTATCATTGGGACAGCT
The DNA here is from genome assembly GCA_035299145.1 of Saprospiraceae bacterium. Classification (GTDB taxonomy): domain Bacteria; phylum Bacteroidota; class Bacteroidia; order Chitinophagales; family Saprospiraceae; genus OLB9. The sequence goes on along the minus strand of DATGWZ010000001.1, from coordinate 94,264 downwards.
CCTTTTACATCAAGTATTTCTTCAACAGAAGTAACACCCAATCAATTACTGTTTGAAAATTTACCATCAGGTGTTAGTACACAAGTCATTATAACTTCTATAAATGGATGTGTAGACAGTACAAATTTGACATTCAACTGTGCCTGCCAAAGTACAGCTGGAACTATGTCAAATACATTATTAAGTGCGTGCGAAGGAGAATCTGTCGTTGCAGAATATAATTTTGATGGAATACTCGGTGAAGTGGACAGTTTTATTTACATCCTGCACACTTCGACAACGACCACATTAGGGACAATATTGGCAACATCAGCAGATGGAAGTTTTACCAAATCATCCAATATAGATTTCGGTACGATTTATTATATTTCATATGTTTCTGTCAACTTTGAAAATGGAAATTATGAAATCCAAGCATGTTCTTTTGTGACTGCGGGTCAGCCTGTAGTCTTTTACCAAAACCCAACTTTGACATGGGACGTCATTGTAGCGCCTTGTGCGCTAAGTGCAGATTTCGTGTTTAGTTCTACTGACAATATTACCAACTTTGATTTGACAATAGCGCCACCCGATGTATTTGCTGTTGTAAGCATACTAGGTATTGTTTCTGACAAACCTGGGATTTATACAGCAAGTTTAGATGTTGTAGAGAATGGATGCGTGACTACTTTCACTAAAACTTTCGAACTATTTGATGCTCCTGTAGTCAATAATCTCATTACGGAATGTAATGGCCTAGAATTTAGTACGAGTTTCGAAATAACAGGTGGTAGAGCGCCATATTTCCTTAATGGAGATACACCCATATCATCCCCTTACGTTAGTGAGAATTTTGCAAGTTTGACCAATTTTTCATTTTTTGTTGAAGATGACAGAGGATGTGTTACACCTTTGATTGTGGAGACAAAAGAATGTCTATGTATATCTGATGCTGGCTCTTTAAATTCAGGAAATATTATACTTTGCGAAGGAGAAGACCTATCACCCACCCTTATAGAAAACTTTACGCTAGACAATGGCGATAGTTTTGAATATATTCTGCACGATGGAGAAATAAACAGCATTGGTAACATATTAGTGAGAACAAAAACTTTTCCCATACCATATGATCCATCTTATGCAGGAAATTCATTTATACTGACTAGGTTAGTTGGACAAAGTGATCAAAATGGGGAAATAAATATTGCCGGTGAATGTACAGATTTTACAACAGGTATACGAGTTAATTGGACATCAAAACCAAGTATTGCCATATCATTAGAAGAATATACTTGTGAAGAAAGTCCCATATTCTTTAATATTTTAAATCCAATTGGTGGTCTCATAGAAGTAAGTATAAATCAGAGTATCGTGGCAGACTTTGGCTATGTGGATGGCAGACTTGTGCTGATCAATGAGAATCTTAAAAATGGAGATCTTTTAACGTATACGTTTACAGATAATTTTGGGTGCACATATGATATCGGCAGTGATGTATTAGACATCAGAAATAAACCAAATGCAGGGACAGATGATCAATCTTTTGCAACATGTAACAATATAGCAATTACAGTTAATCTGGATGACTTTATAACTTTTGCTGATAAAGGAGGACAATGGTACTTGAGAGATTTTACGAACCCAATACCTTCTATATTAAACCTTGATGATAGTATTAAAGCCAATTTCAAGGTTTATTATACTGTAAATAATGAATGTGGTTCAGATACATCTTCTGTCGAAGGTATCAGACTTCCTATACCTGAATTCGAGTTAGACATCTCGGATCCACTTTGTTTTGGACAATCAGATGGCACTATAAACATTATTCCATTGGACCCTACTCAAGATGTAGATTACTCCTTAGACGGCACTCCATTGGACAATTTAACAATAGAAAATCTCCCAGCAGGTCAGTTTACGATACTAGCTGTCAATAGCTTTACTTGCAGGGTTGAGCAAATGATTGACTTGATTCCACCCGCCGCATTTGATATTGATCTAGGCTTGGATGTCACCATCGATCAGGGTGAGAACGTTGAAGTAAATTTTACATCTAATTTAGCATTTGAAGATATTTTGTCTACCACATGGACTTTGCCAAATGGTGAGATAACAACCGAAAAGTTACCAAGCATATCATTTATTGGGGATATTTCTGGTCAACTTAGTCTTGAAATAATTGACAACAATGGTTGTTCAGCTCAAGATTCATTACAAATAAAAGTTAATGAAATTACAACTGAAATTGTCTTGCCCAACATCATCCTGCCTGGGTCTACGACCAATGGACTATTTACGATTACCAATAGTAATACCATTGCAGAAGTGACAACTTGCGCAATTTATGACCGATGGGGCAACAATGTATATAGCATAGACAAGGTTCTACCCGAACTTGTCGTTTGGGATGGAAGTTTCAAAGGTGCTGATTGTCAACCAGGTGTTTATGTATACAAAATAGCCTTAAAACTTATTAACGGCAAAGAGAAAGTATTGGCAGGAGATATTACGATTTTAAAATAGTCTTAAGTGACTTCTTAGCTTCCTGCTTCAAATGTACCATCCGCATACTTGGCAAATCTGCCTGTGTTTTTGTCATGCACCACATCGTATGATTGCCATGGCCAACCACCAAATCTCGTTTTGTTAAACTCATCGAATGCTTGATGGATTTCTTCTTTGGTGTTCATCACAAATGGACCATATTGCATCACAGGTTCATTGATAGGTTTGCCTTGAAGGACAAGGATTTTTGCATCAATGTTGGATATATTTTCTATTTCGAGTGTCATTTCAGACCTTACTTTCGCTAGATTATATTTGGTAATGGTTTGGTCACCAATGTTCAGCTTTTCACCTTGATAAAAATAGATAGTCCTATTGATACCTAATGATGCTTTGGGTAAAATAAATGTTGCGCCAGGTTCGATTTTAACATTAAAAATGGCTACTTCATTTTGCGGATCAGCTGCCCAACTATTGGGAGCAGGCGCTGGTGCTTTATGATTTTCAATCTCGCCGGCTATAACTTCTACTTCTACCCCTTTTTGTTCTCCCACCTGTACTTGATATCTAGGTATATCCTTGCTCCACAACATTTTAAAATGCGGGTCTACCATCTTTGACTTTTTGGGAAGATTGAGCCATATCTGGAATAATTCCATAGGATTTTCTTGATCTTCATGTATCAAAGGAAACATCTCAGCATGTTGTACACCACGCCCCGCTGTCATCCATTGCACATCACCTTCACCATATCTACCAGAGGCACCCATTGAATCTGAATGATCTACAAAACCTTCTCTCACGACTGTAATGGTCTCAAATCCACGGTGTGGATGTCCAGGAAATCCAGGAACTGTAGCGCCATGATACATTCGCCAACCATCACGAATGATAAAATCATCTCCAATGGATCTACCTTCTAAGTGTTGTGGTTCGGGTCCCATCTCGCCATTTCCCACGGGAAATTTGTCTTCATGATGGACACAAAACAAAAATGGATCATAAGTATCCCACACAAAGCCCATTGGTTTTATTTCGAGTATTGGTTTTTGTTGTTCTTCTATTTGCATATCTGATTTTGTTTGTAATGAATTCACACCTGTGACAACACCTACAGTTGCCACTAAAGATGAACCTAATTTTTTGAAAAAACTCCTTCGGTGATTCGTTTCCATGTCTAAATAGATTATATTTGTTATAACAAATGTTTATTAGAATGGTTTGAAAATCATTTTATAAAAAGTAGTAAAATTGAAATTAAATGAAATATTAATGACATTTTAGTCAAAAAATGAAATATTAAACATCGTGATACACGTAGTTATAAAGTATTTGTATATTTATCGCTTTAAATAATATTTACCCAAAACCACCATAATTTACACCCAAAACATGACAGATACAACTTATTTGAATATTAAAAGTACAAAGCTCCATACTTACGATGCCATTGTAGTAGGTAGTGGCATAAGTGGTGGTTGGGCAGCAAAAGAATTAACTGAAAAAGGTCTTAAAGTCTTGCTGATAGAGCGTGGACAAAGACACGATCACATCAAAGATTATAAAACAGCATCTCAAGACCCATGGGAATTTGGTCATGGTGGCATGACCACACAAGCCCAAAAATCAGATTATCCAGTCATCCATAGAGGTTGGGCAGCACAAGAAGCAGTCATGGACGCTTGGGTTAATGAAAAAGACTGTCCGTACTCTGAGATAAAACCATTCACTTGGTGGAGAAGTTATAGGATGGGAGGAAGAAGTGTGATTTGGGGAAGACAAAGTTATAGACTTAGTGATTTAGATTTTGAAGCAAATGCAAAAGAAGGAATAGCAGTTGATTGGCCAATAAGGTATAAAGATTTGGCTCCATGGTACGATGTTGTAGAAAAATTTATAGGTGTAAGTGGTACAAAACAAGGCTTAGCTCATCTACCTGATGGACAATTTCAACCTGGCATGGACTTGAATATTGTTGAAAAAGAAATAGCCAAAAAAATTGGAACTCATTATAAAAACAACCGTCACCTTTTCATAGGGCGTGTTGCCAATCTTACATCAGACTTGCCAGGTAGGAGCAAATGTCAATACAGGAATAGATGTTGGGAAGGATGTCCTTATGGTGGATATTTCAGCACACAGTCATCAACATTACCTGCCGCTTTGGCTACAGGAAATCTTCATATTGTTACGGGGGCTATAGCCAAACAAATCTTATATGACAAAGATAATAAAAAAGCAACTGGCGTAGAAATCTTAGATACGGAAGACAACAAAACCTATGATTTTAAGAGTAAAATCATATTTGTGTGCGCTTCAGCATTGAATAGTACTTGGTTAATGATGAATTCTGCCACAGACGTTTGGCCAGAAGGATTAGGAAGTAGCAGTGGCGAACTAGGCCATAATGTCATGGATCATCATTATAACCTTGGTGCAAGTGGTAAAATGGATGGTTTTGAAGAATTTTATACATACGGCAGACGTCCAAATGGTTTTTATATCCCAAGATTTGTAAACTTAAATGGCGACAAACGCAGCTATCTGAGAGGATTTGGATATCAAGGTTCAGCTAGTAGAGAAGAATGGCAAAGAGATGTAGCAGAACTTGGCATAGGTGTTGATTTAAAAAACATGCTCACTACGCCTGGTCAATGGCAAATAGGAAGCACAGGATTTGGTGAGATATTGCCAAATCATGACAATAAAATCATGCTAGATAAAAGGCTTTATGATAAAGAAGGAAATATCACCAAAGATACAAACTTAGGAAAACAAAAAACAGACAAATGGGGATTGCCTATCCTAGCAATGGACGCAGAACTCAGAGAAAATGAGTTGAACATGCGCAAAGACATAGTAGAAGAAATGAAACAAATGTTCGAAAATGCCGGTGTAAAAGACGTCAACATATGGGATGCTGGGCATAATATGGGTCACGGAATCCACGAAATGGGCACTGCTCGTATGGGACTCGATCCAAAGACATCGGTTTTAAATGGTTGGAATCAAGTGTGGGATGCGCCAAATGTATTTGTGACAGATGGTGCTTGCATGACAAGCAGCGCGTGTCAAAATCCTTCATTGACCTATATGGCATTGACCGCACGAGCAGCAGATTATGCTGTCAGTGAATTAAAAAAACAAAATCTATAATCACAAACATGGACAGGAGAACAATCATAAAACAAATATCGATCTTGACAGGTGCTGCCTTTGTAGGTGGCCAAATATTTATTCAATCAGGATGCAAAACAGATGGATCAACTTCCAAAACATTATTATCAACTGATCAAATAGCGCTGCTAGATGAAATAGGTGAAACCATCATACCACAAACGGATAGCCATGGTGCCAAGTCAACAAATATTGGTGCTTTTATGCATAAAATAGTGACAGATTGTTACAGTCCTGGAGAACAAAAAGTATTTATAGAAGGATTGGAAAATATCAAACAAAGCTTTGAAACAAAATATTCTGCTTCATTTATAAGTGCTAATGCAGATCAAAAGACAGCATTTTTAAATGATGTAAATACAGAAGCCATAGCCTATAGAAAAAACAAAAAATATGAAGACCCTGAACACTATTTTGTAATGATGAAACAACTTACAATTTTGGGTTATTTCACCTCAGAAATCGGCGCTACGAAGGCCCTTAATTACATAGCAGTTCCAGGTAAATACGACGGAAGCTACCCTTACAAAAAAGGAGATAAAGCTTGGGCTAGTAGTTGAAAATGGTTAAGAAAGTAGAAGGTTGCATGTTAGATAAGTTTTATCACTTCTTCTTCCCAACTTTTTTACTCTTCGCCTTAATTCTAGCCTCCGTTTTATCCATAAATGTCTGATAATCATCATTCAAAACGACTGATTTCAAATTGCCAATCCATTTTTTTACTTCTTTATATTGAGCCATTTTTTCCTTTAACACGATAAGTTTTGAAATAATCAGTGGTTTGTCTATTCCTTTGACGGTCAATGCAAAATCAATCAACTTTTCTGCTTCCATATCTTCGTCAAAATCTATCAAAAGCTGTATAAAATAAGGATATACAAAAACAGCCCTGATATCTGCTGCTAAAGCATCTTGGAAATATGTTTTTGCAGTGGTATAATCTTGCAACTGTTCTGCATACACCCTGCCATATAGACAGAGTGTTGCAGCGTTGTTGTTGTCACCAGATAAAGCATAATCGAGAGATTCTATGGCTTCTTCTAGGTTGTACGGATAGGCATCTAAGGCCTTAACTAAATATTTATCTATCGAACTCATTTTTTAACTCATTTTTTAAATTTAACCTTTGGGATTTATATCCCTTTTCTACTTTCATTTTTTTGAAATCGGAACCACGAAATGTTCTTACTGGATTGCCACGCTCTATCTGCATTTGGTTTTTCCATTGAGACAATTCATTGGTTTTTAAGGATGCCAAATGTTTCTCACGTATTTTTACTAAAAGACGTTCGTAAGCCAATTTTTTGTTTTGATGTTGTGAGCGACTATCCATGGTTACCACTTGTATTCCTGTGGGAAGATGTGTAGCCCTGATAGCAGAACTGATCTTATTGACATGTTGCCCTCCCGCACCTGAACTACGCATAGCTTGATAGGAAATATCCGTATCCTTTACTTCAACATTTTCAGCACTTTCCACTACAAAAATGCCAATAAACCAATTCTTGCGTTTATGGTCTTTGCGTATTTCGCTCTCTCCTATCCATTGTATCGTACCAATCCACGAAGCGACAAAACTCAATGTTTGATCTCCTTCTATGGACAAAAGTGCTGTCTCAACAGACCCATTTTCGTCTCCTGCTATTTTTTGCAATATCTGAACATCTAGTCCTTGGCTTCTTGCTTCATCCATTAAAATCTGAAGTACCCGAGCGACTACTCGGGTACATTCAGCCGGTCCACGACCTGATGTGATTTGAATTAACTTTTGCATGATGTTATCCTTTATCCATTCTTACTATTTTGGGTGTGAACGTGCCCATAATATCCACCAACTCTCTTTGCAATGACATGACTTTTGTGATGTCTTTGTATGCCATAGGCGACTCGTCGATACTACCACCGATCAAGGTCACGCCCGCATCTTTGAGTCGCTTTTTGATCTCATGTTGTGTAAATTGAGATTTGCATTGGGCTCTTGAAAACAATCTTCCCGCTCCATGAGAAGCTGATTGGATACTATTTTCATCACCTTTACCCACCACAATATATCCTGGCGCAGTCATAGATCCCGGAATGATACCCGCTACGCCACGAGCTGCCGGAGTAGCGCCTTTGCGATGAACGATACATTCTTTGCCATCTACTATTTCGCGCCAAGCAAGGTTATGACTATTGGAAATATTTACCAAAACCCGTTTGCCCAATGCTTTGCTAAGCCGACGATGTATGTCTTCATGACAAGCAGCTGCATAATCACCAGCCAAATTCATCGCCAACCAATACTCCATACCATCGTGTGTGCTTAGGTCCAACCACGCCAGATGCTGCACCTGACGTGGTAAAGGACACTGCTTCATAGCGAGGGTCGTATAATGTTTGGCAATATTGGCACCCAATCCACGCGAACCACTGTGTGACAGGACTGCAAAATAACTACCAGGTTTGAGTTTCCATTCAGGCAAAGTTTGGTCAATATCCACGATACCAAACTCTACAAAATGATTACCACCACCAGATGTGCCCAATTGTTTGTAGGCTTTGTCGATCATACCTTTGACCAATGGAATCTCTCGAAACTCCTTCCTGTCCAACACTGCATGGTCGGCCTTGATTTTGTGTGTCTCAGTCATACCAAATTTAGTGTGATCTTGGAGTATGTTTTTTAGTTCATCTTCCCGACCATTGACATAAGTTCCAGGCAAATCAAAAATAGACAAACTCATCCTACAGCCGATATCCACACCAACGCCATAAGGAATGACTGCATTGTCGGTCGCCAATACACCACCAATCGGAAGTCCATAACCTGCATGACCGTCGGGCATCAGCGCACCTTTGACGGCAACAGGAAGTTTTAGAGATTCATATAGTTGATACTTTGCGGCATCTTCTATTTCGTTTTCGCCATAGATCTGAAAAGGCACCCGTTCTGATTTTAATCGATGCATTTTTAGTTCTACGGGTTTGACCAGACTTTCGGCTATTTTTCCCCAAGTAGGGTCGCCCATAAAAGTATCCGGTTGGAGCAAAACTTCTTTTGCTTGTGCCAAGACACTTTCTTTTTTCTCACGCTTCTTGTATCGATTGATATATCCGACCGCAATGTTTATTGAATTATTTTGAGGAAAGCCCAATTTAATTAAGTCTTTCCCTGAGATTTTACTTCCCATGAATGATTGATTTTGAATGAAAGTCATTTTGTAAAAACAGCTTTTATTTTTACTCAACCTAAATCCTTCTCTTAAAAAAGAAGGACTTAAGATGCGTTTCTACAAAACGACTTTAGATTAATTTTTATAAATATAATTACGGTGCAATATGAATTGCAGACGGTAGGATTGCCTGAACCGAAATTCAAGCTTCAAAATGATACCAAACGGGAATTTTTTAGTTGTGCTTATACTTTTTCAATTCTTCCTAAATAGGATTAAAATCAATAAAATATGATGATAAATCGAAAGTAGTAAGCATAAAAAAGCCCGTTGAAATGTATTTCTTCGGGCTTCATATATCTATGGGAAAGGATATTCTTAAGAGAAATGTAAGCCACGAAGAATGCTGTCAGCAGGTGCTGCGCTATTCTGATTTGATGTGAAACAAGACATAATCTTCGTGTTAAAATGGTTTATAATAAATAACGATGCAAAAGTATATCGGGATGAGTACAGTAAAAAATTATTCTACTGCAATATGCTTTTATTAAGAGAAATTGGGAAGAAATTAACAGAAATTGAGTTTGACAAATAAAGTTTGTCATTAATTAATGTTAAAAAGCCTACCCTTCCTTCAATATATTCCTACTGATCACCAATTTCTGAATCTCTGATGTACCTTCTCCTATCGTGCACAACTTAGAGTCTCTAAAGAACTTCTCTACTGGGAAGTCTTTGGTATAACCGTATCCACCGAATATTTGGATGGCATCTGTTGCAATTTGTACGCAAATTTCTGATGCATAATATTTGGCCATTGCAGATATGGTAGTGACCGGTTGGTGGTTGTTTTTTAGGTGTGCTGACTTTCTGATGAGCAACTCTGCTGCTTGGATTTTAGTAGCCATATCAGCTAATTTGAAAGAGATAGCTTGGAAATTGGCTATTGGCTGACCAAATTGTTCTCTTTCTTTAGCGTATTTTACGGATGCTTCGTAGGCACCTTTTGCTATACCAAGTGACAATGCAGCAATGCTGATACGTCCACCATCTAAGATTTTCATAGATTGGATAAAACCTTCTCCTACATTACCTAATACTTGTGATTTATGCACTCGACAATTATCAAAAATCATTTCGGCAGTTTCGGATGCACGCATGCCAAGTTTGTTTTCCTTCTTACCACCTGAAAAACCTGGCGTACCTCTTTCTACTACAAAAGCTGTAATACCGCGACTGTCTAATAAATCACCTGTACGTGCAAGTACAACAGCTACATCACCTGATTTACCATGTGTGATCCAGTTTTTTGAGCCATTGATTACCCAATCATCACCGTCTTGTACAGCAACACATTGCATTCTCATCGCATCCGAACCAGTATTTGCTTCTGTCAATCCCCAAGCGCCTATCCATTCTGCGGAAGCTAACTTAGGTAGGTATTTTTGTTTTTGTTCTTCGTTACCGAATGCCAAAATATGACCTGTACAAAGGCTATTGTGTGCTGCAAGACTTAGACCCACAGAACCGCAAACCTTTGCTATTTCTACTATTACACTCACATATTCTTGATATCCGAGACCTGACCCACCATATTCTTCAGGTACCAACACGCCCATAAAGCCTAATTGGCCTAATGCACGCATGGTTTCCACTGGAAAAAACTGAGGTTCATCCCACTCCATCACATGTGGTAATATGTGTTGCTGTGCAAATGTTTTGGCAGATTCTTCTATCATTTGTAAGTTGTCAATAGTATCTGTGTGCATATTTATTTTAACTTTGTTGCTTCAATAACGAGACATAAAGGTAAATGTTTTGGAAGAGATACCCAAATTTAAAGAAAAATTAAGAGATACCCATATTAATTACAAAATGAAAATATTCACATCTTTCAGTAAATGGTTAGGAATCTTCATGATACTGATAATATCCTACAGAAATGCTTATACACAAGAAACGCCTAAAATTGATTGGCATAAAGATCTGGACTACCTGAAAAATGAGTTACCTATTTTGCATAGTAATTTATTCTTTCAATACCCACAAGCAACATACGAAAGTGATATCGAAAGTCTCAAAAAACAAATTGGCGTCATCAGCGACGAAACTATGTTTATAAAGATTCAGCAATTACTAGTAAAATTGGGTGATTCACATACAACATCAAACTTCTTACATAATCTTCCAAGAATGTATTTGCCGATCGTACTTGAAACCTTTGATGAGGGCATTTTTATTGTTGGTACTATAGATATTGACGAAAATGTGATGGGAAACAAACTGATTAGTATCAATGGACATCCTTTAAAATCCATCATAGATAGTGTAAAAACACTTTATGTCGCTGAAAATGACTCTTGGCACAAAAGAAATATTACCAATTATCTGGTCAATTATGATGTTCTCAAGTATTTTGGTTTTGTTGATAAAGAAAAAGTCAAACTCCAAATGGAAAATTATTATGGTATTCCTGATGAAAAAACGGTGAAAGCCATACATGTGGAAGATATTGATAATGATGAGGTAGAATATATCAAATTCAGTGGTAGAAAAAACAAAAGACCGAGAACACGAGCAATTTTTGGCCATAAGTATCTGCCAAAAGATAGTCTTTACTTTGTAACGTATAATAGATGTACAGGTAGAGAAAACGAACAAATGTTGGCTATCCAAGATTCATTAAATATTGATATGAATGAATATTGTACTACTCATCCCAAAACAGACAAAAAATCAAAAGAAAAAACTGAAGTTAAACCACTACCATACTTCCGTCATTTCAGGGATTCAGTATTTCAAGTCATTAATAATCAACCAATTAAAAAATTAGTTTTTGACCTTAGTCGAAATGGTGGTGGCACAACTGCCCAAGGTTCAGCAATGATAGAAAAACTAGCACAAATGATCGATACCACCAAAACTAAGGTATATGTCATCGTAGGTAGAAGGACGTTTTCAGCAGCGATTATTCACACCATGCAACTAAAAAGATTACTCAATGCTACCATACTAGGAGAGCCGACGGGTGGAAAACCAAGTTTCTATGGTGGTGTTGATTTCAGATATTTACCAAGCTCCTGTTTACGCATTGGATTTTCTGGAAGTCATCGAAAAACAACATTAGATGAAGCTACTGCGAATGCAAATACGATTATGCCCGATGTGCTATTTCCAGTCACACTTGCGAGTGTTACATCAGGGACAGATGCTATTTATGATTGGATATTGAAGCAGTAGTTTATTTGAATTAAGAAGTTTAGATTATTCTTTAAAGTATCATTAATTTTGATTTTACACCATTTCACTTTGACATACTTGAAGTAATTGTGCTATAGAATCTTTATGTGCCGAAACATTAAAATAGAGCTACTTGTTTTAAAAATATGAACTGGTCAGAAATCAAGATTTGGTATATTTTAGCAGGATTAGGATTGTTCCTATTTGGTATCACATTGCTAGAAGATGCTATCAAAAATATTGCTGGCCGATCATTCAAAAATTTCCTCCAAAAACATACAGGAAACCCAATCAAAGCTGTAATAGCTGGTGCATTGACAACTGGTGTCATGCAGAGTAGCTCGTTGGTAATACTCTTAGTGATGTCATTTACTGGTGCCGGTATTATTGGATTGAAAAATGGTATTGGGATGATCCTTGGTGCCAATCTTGGTACTACGATCACAGGTTGGATAGTAGCACTCTTAGGATTTAAAATCAATCTCGAAGACTTTTTTCTACCTGTGATTGCTATCGGATCGCTAAGCATGATATTTTTTAATTCAGCTAAAATCCTTCAAATAGGAAGACTTTTATTGGGATTTGGCCTTATGTTTATGGGATTGGAATACATGAAACAAGGTTTTATAAATTTTGCGCAACATGTAGATTTAAGCTTACTCACAGGAAAGCCGATGTTGTTATTTCTATTGTTTGGATTTTTACTGGCAGCTGCCATAAGATCTAGTTCTGCAGCTATTATGATCATATTGTCATCACTTGCGGCAGGTACAGTGGATCTCACACAGGCAGGATACTTAGTGATTGGTGCAGATCTGGGTACTTCCGTAACTGGTATCTTAGGTACTATCAATGCCAATGCCATTCGTAAAAAAACAGGTTGGTCACAATTCTATATAAATGTAATAACTGCTGTACTTACTGTCATCCTTTTCAAACCTATTTTCTTTTTAATCAGTAAAGCTGGTATCCATGATCCCATCATAGCCGTAGTAACATTCCATAGTAGTTTTAATCTTTTAGGCATCATCTTCATCCTTCCTTTTATAAACAAATTTAGCGAATTAATAGACAAATATATCACCACTGAACGCAAAACAATTTCGAAATATCTACCTTACACAAATACAAAAGAAGTGATATCTGCTATAGATGCGCTGAAAGATGAAACTTTTTCATTTTTACAATTGGCTATTCAAGATAGGCATTCCTATTTTGTAAGTGACAAAAACATAAATGACCATCAAGACTATTTCGCACTAAAAGCTTATGAAAATGAAATATTTGACCATAGTCTAAAAATATACGAAAATAGACTATCAGCTACGGAAGTGACAGAAATCCAAGATCTTTTTTCAGCTATAAGGTCAGCCACATTGGCGGTCAAGGACATGAAAGACATCTACCACAACATGGAAGAGTGCAAGAATAGCAGTCATGACCATATTTATAGTTTGCACAAAAGCATTGTAGAAAATGAACAGTTATTCAAAAGAAAAATTTCAACACTATTGGGTGTCCATGGTGATGACGAAATGACCAAAGATCTACAGGCGGATATTGAAAATAATTACAACAAGATGAAGACGACATTATTTGACATTTATAAATCAAAACAAAATTTCGATTTGGCATCAATGCTAAACATGGTGAGAGAAATAAGAGATTCTGAAAATCTGATAGTCAAAGCGTATGAGTCTTTCCTAAAGGCTAATCGTGTGGGGTAAATTCAATGAATTGAGTCAAATTCGATAAATTTTGGGAATATTATTGAAAATAAATGTTACTTTTACTTAAGTGAAAATCAGATATTTACATTTATTTTTTAGAGTAAAAAACGGTTGATTTTCATGTTTTCTATTTTTACGAAGTGTACTCATAAATTTAAATTCTTTTTTCTATATAGAAAATGAAATGATTTAATAAATAGTGCTCTGACTAGATAAAGAACTTAATAAATGTTGTTCTTTTTCCGAATATCTGCGTTAAAAATACTCGCTGTAGCTACTGCTACGTCTACGTTTTTTGCCTTGATCTTCAAAAAAATAACGGCCATTATAATTTAACTTTTTATCTTGACAGAGCCCTATTGAAAAGAATATTTAAATCAATGATATTTTCGTCGTCAAAAGTAACTAAAAAATTATCCCTTCAAAATGTTCATATTTATTACAATTTTGAAAATCTAAGAACGAAGAAATTTCAAGTATTGGAAATATATTCTTGTTCATTTGCTAACTTTTATTCAAGTATTCAATTAGTCATTTGATACATTTGCCATAATTCCCCAAAAGAACACGTACTTTTGTGGCTAAAATTGCCAAACGGCATGGTTAGACAAGTAGAAATTAAGGTTTTTCCGGACAAGGTCCACGATGATACATATATTCAGTCGCTCATTCATCAACAAATGAAGCGGGATGTGCCCAATATTCAAGACATGATGCTTGTAAAAAAATCGATCGATGCACGTGGTCGAAGACCGATTTATATCTTAAGATATGATGTCTATATTGATGAAAAATTTCAAAAAACTGAAGAAGTAATTTCTAGATTTCAGGATGTTGCTCATCAGCCGACTGTCATTATAGTTGGTGCAGGACCTGCGGGTTATTTTGCGGCACTCGAATGTCTAGAGTCAGGACTAAAACCCATAGTGCTTGATCGTGGCAAAGATGTGAGAGAACGAAGACGAGACTTAAAATCTATACAACAAGATGGCGTCGTCAATCCTGACTCTAATTACTGTTTTGGCGAAGGTGGAGCTGGCACTTACAGCGATGGTAAGTTATATACTAGATCTGTAAAACGTGGTAAAATCGAAAAAGTCTTACAATTATTGGTGGAGCATGGTGCCACTTCTGATATCTTGGTAGATGCTCATCCACATATAGGTAGCAACAAATTGCCTGTCATCATTGCTGCCATTAGAGCCACTATCGAACAATTTGGTGGAGATGTACATTTTAATCAGAAAGTAACTGATTTTATCATCCATGATAGTCAGATACAAGGCGTAAAATGCGGAGATACTAGTTTTGATGGTGAAGCTGTCATTCTAGCTACTGGTCACTCAGCACGGGATATCTATCAACTCCTTGCTGATAAAAACATCAAAATTGAAGCCAAACCATTTGCGCTTGGCTTGAGGATTGAACATCCACAATCTTATATAGACCAGACACAATATCATCAAGATGAACGAGAAGAAAATCTGCCTGCAAGTAGTTACAGTGTAGTTACTCAAGTAGCAGGCAAAGGCGTATTTTCATTTTGTATGTGTCCCGGTGGTCTCGTTGTACCAGCGGCAACTACGCCAGGCGAGATTGTTGTAAATGGTATGTCACTAAGCAGGAGAGATAGTCCCTTTGCCAATTCAGGATTTGTGACTTCTATCGAGCTCGATGAATTAGAAAAACATGGATATACAGGCATTTTTGCGGCAATGAACTTCCAAGCTGATGTTGAAAAAGCCATGTTTGCGGCAGGCGATGGTAGTCAAAAAGCACCTGCACAACGTGTTGATGATTTTGTGAATGGCATTATATCTCCAACCTTAAATGAAACATCATATATTCCTGGATTGATTTCTGCACCGTTGCATAAGATATTACCAACTTTCGTCTACAAAAGATTACGTCAAGGCCTAATCGATATTGATAAAAAAATGCGCGGTTACAAAACCAATAAAGCAAATATCATCGGTGTAGAAAGCCGGACATCTGCCCCAATCAGAATACCAAGAGATGCAGAGACATTATGTCATCCAGAGATTGATGGCCTATTTCCATGTGGTGAAGGTGCTGGATATGCAGGAGGTATCATCTCAGCAGCAATGGACGGTCAAAATGTGGTCAAAGCGATCAAAAAATGGATGGATATCAAAAAATGATCCTATAATATCGACTAAAAATTATACTTTTGCAGTATGAAGGATATCGCAGATTTATTAGGTAGGATATTTATTGCCTTTTTATTTATATACGAAGCACTAGATGCCTTGGTATTCTTTGACAAAACCAAGGCAACAATGTCGGCATATGGACTGACATGGAATCAGGACTTTCTTTTAGGAACCATTATTTTTATTTTGTTGTTTGGAGCAATACTTGTATTAATTGGGTATTACGCTAGTTTTGGTGCCATTTTACTTACATTATATTGGTTGCCTTTTACATTGATAGTTTATTCATTTTGGGACGACCCACAAGAATATCAAAGACTGCACGCTTTATATTTTATGCGTAATCTGGCTATGATCGGTGGATTATTATTATTGATGGCTAATGGCGCTGGAAAATATAGCATAAAGAGGTTAATATATATTATGAAACTGCCACAATAAATTGATTAGTGAATCTTTCTTAGTTTTACAAGTAAGATTTATGACTATTCTTATCTTTGCGCTTCAATCGTAGTATCCCGACATGAGCATCAAGGCATTTATAGTACAAAAAGCAGCTGCATTTACAGCAAAAAGAATCAATAAATGGAAAAAAACAGCCGTTTCTGATCAGCAAAAAATTATGTTGCAACTTACGAATAAAGCAAAAAATACCCTTTTCGGCAAAGATCATCATTTTGATAAAATCCGAACTTATGAAGATTATAAAAAGAATATACCCGTAAGAGATTATGAAGCGCTCAGGCCTTATGTGGATCAAGTGACAGAAGGAAAAGAAGATATTCTTTGGCCTGGAAAACCCAAATATTTTGCAAAAACGTCAGGTACTACAAGTGGTGTGAAATACATTCCCATAACACCTGACAGTATGCCGAATCACATCCATTCTGCTCGAAATGCGATGTTGAACTATCTACATCAAGTTGGGAATGCAGACATTTTTAAGGGTAAATTGATATTTTTATCAGGGTCGCCTGTCCTAGATGAAAAAGGTGGCATTCCTACTGGTAGATTATCAGGTATTGTAAACCATGAAGTGCCAAAATGGATCCGTACAAATCAGTTGCCTTCTTACGAAACCAATTGTATAGATGATTGGGAAACGAAGCTTGAGAAGATAGTGGAAGAAACTTTGACCCAAGACATGAGATTGATCAGTGGCATACCACCTTGGGTACAAATGTATTACGAACGAATACTCGAAAAAACGGGTAAAAAAACAATTCGAGAAGTATTCCCAAATTATAGCCTATTCATGTATGGTGGAGTAAATTTCGAACCATATAGAGCAAAACTAGAAGAACTCGTAGGTGGTCGAATGGACAGCATCGAGACCTACCCTGCTTCTGAAGGATTTATTGCATTTCAGGATGATAAAAATGATTCAGGATTATTACTAAATACCAATTCTGGAATATTCTTTGAGTTTATACCTGTAGAACGCGTTTTTGACAAAAATCCAGATCGACTGATGCTCGACCAAGTGGAATTGCATAAAGACTACGCCATCATCATAAACAACAATGCTGGACTTTGGGCGTATGACATCGGCGATTGTGTAAGATTTGTCTCCTTAAATCCTTATAAAATCTTAGTTTCTGGTCGTGTGAAACATTATATCTCTGCATTTGGAGAGCATGTGATCGGCAAAGAAGTCGAAGAAGCAATCCTTACCGTTGCAAATAAACAAAAAGTTAGCATCACAGAATTTACCGTGGCACCACAAGTCAGCCCTAAGGATGGAAGTACGCCTTATCATGAGTGGTTTGTGGAGTTTGACCATGCACCATCTGATATTAAGACATTTGCAGCAGAAGTAGATATAGAAATGTGTATTCAAAACATATATTACGACGATCTTATCAAAGGAAAAATACTCCAACCGCTTATCATTAGATCACTTAAAAAGGATAGTTTCAGAGATTATATGAAATCTCAAGGAAAGCTAGGTGGTCAAAACAAAGTGCCGAGATTGAGTAATGATAGGAAAATTGCTGATAAATTGGTACCATTTCAACTTTAAGATCAAGCATAAAAACATACTAAATTTAGCACATTCATTTTTCTAAAATGGTTAAATTTTACCTTTTTTGCTCTTAAAACAAAACTTCAATTATAATCTTTTGTTTATGAGATTAACAAGTTGTAAAATCAAAGTTTAATTATTACATCAAATAAAAATAATATTATGTATCCTGTAGAGTTAACTACACCAATAGCAAGAGATTTGACAGAATTCGGATTCAAATCTTTACAAAATCCTGAAGCAGTGACTGAGGTACTAGACCATAAAGAAGGTACTGTCCTATTAGTTGTTAATTCTGTATGTGGTTGTGCCGCTGCAAATGCAAGACCTGGTGCAAAAATGTCGGTGACAGGAGATAAAAAACCTGATCAATTGGTAACAGTTTTTGCTGGCGTGGATAAAGATGCTGTAGAAAAGGCAAGAGAGTTTTTATTACCATATCCACCATCGTCACCATCTATTGCATTGTTTAAAGATGGTAAGTTAGTGCACATGCTAGAGAGAAGACATATAGAAGGTAATTCAGCACAAGCTATTGCATATAACCTTCAGAGTGCTTACGAAAAGTTCTGTTAATTCAGACTAAAGAAAAGTATAATAAAAAAGGCACTTCATTTCTGGAGTGCCTTTTTTTATTTCTAATTTAACAAGGAGTGCATTATTGGTCAATTTTTATAAATGATTTGACCATTTTTGAACGAGCACTTACCAAGTGTAAAGAATACTTACCTGATGGAAGATTTTCTATATTTATCCTTGCATTGCCATCAATAATTGTTCCTTTAAGTATGATAGAACCTTGATTATTTGCGATATAATAAATTGCTGATTCACTTTCATCTGATACCACATCTATATAATCAAATGCAGGATTTGGATGTATAGACAAAGTAGTATTTCTGACCATAAATTCACCAGGATTATCTGTGAAATTAGAACTTCGAGCGTATCCAAAATCAAAATTATCTACGGTTGTTGCGCCACCTAGAGTCAACAAACGAGTTGTGCCTGTACCATACTGATTGGTGATTTCACTGTCACGATCTTGATTTGCACCTGTAAATAAAATATATTTTTTGCCACCATATTCTGGTACTTTGCAATAATACTGTCCCGGATCTAGGTTATTGAGTTCATATTTCCCAAAAGCATCTGTTTTTACTGATTTGACAAAAATGTGAAACTTATTGAATATCAGTATCAAGACATTAGACATTAATGAATCATTACTTTCTCTAAGGCCATTTCCATTAGAATCAAACCAAGCTACACCTTTTAAGGTCGCAGTGACCTTTGGGTAGTATCCTGCATCGATATATTTCATGGTGTAATTATTGTCTAATATTACCATATCTGAACTACCGTCTACATTTACATCTGAATCTTTATCTGGATCGACACCCATATGTTTAGCAGTAAATACGTGATCTCCTGGTGCTGAAACTTGTACGTAACATCCACCTTGTTGCCCAGAAACGAAAGCATACATACCAGCATGATTTGTTTTGAAAGTTTGCAAAGTGTTTTGATTTATATCTCTAAGTTGTACATCATTGAGTGAAGATAGTTTTTCATCCTCTGTACGCACACCATCTTCATTGGCATCATTCCATACATTACCCATTATCACTCTATTCGTTGTGGATTGAATACCCGCATCTACATCCAAAAACGTACTACCATGAGCTAAAGAAATCAAAGGTGTCGTACCTGTAATGTCCACATCACTATCTAATGCACCACTATTACCTGCGTATTGTAATGTAAATTCGAAATTATCTGGAAGTGAAAACTGTAAGTAATAAAGCCTCTGTCTAAGTCCTTCGAATGAATAAAAGCCATCTGCATCCGTCACAGCAGTAGCTAATGTAATTCCACTTTGGCTAAATAAATTTACCGTGATATCAGGTACTCCCGGCTCTCCTGTATCTTGAATACCATCTTTGTTAAGGTCATGCCATACTCTATCTCCTATGGTAGCTGGCTGATATGCTCCTGCATCTATATTGGTTATATTTTGACCAGGCAGGACTTCAAAAAGATTGGTCGTTAAAGCTCCGTTTGCATTGGTGATGTCGTTATCAAATTCTGGATCACCCACATTAGGCGCTGAAATAATATAAGTCCCTGATGGTATATTAAACTTGACATAGTAACGATCAGGTTTTACATTTGCAAATTGGTAAAAACCAGTAAATTCATTGCCTAGTTGGACATTTGTACGCGTACTATCTACCAACATGCCTGATTCAGAATAAAGTTGAACTAAAATATTTGCAATACCTGGCTCATTCGTCTGATAAAGTCCATTACCATTCAAATCCAACCAAACCCTGTCTCCAATTGTACCAGTTTGTACATAACCTACATCGATATTATCATAATCTGCCACTAATAAGAAATCTCGAAGAGTAACTAGACCGTTCCCATCTGCCTTGCTATTTAGATTTTGATCTATTGGGTTTTGATCTACAAATGTAAAGCCATCCACAACAGAAAACCGAAGACTATATCTTCCGACAGCTATATTGTCAAACAAATAAGATCCGTCGGTAGCAGAAGTAGTCGTTTGAACAATACTTCCACTTTCATCAATTAATTGAATAGATACACCAACTATACCAGGTTCATTAGGTTCTTGCAATCCATTGTTATTCAAATCATTCCAAACAAAATCTCCAATGGTGATTTTCTCTGCATATCCAAGGTCAATATCATTTAGTGTGTCGCCAGGAAAAAGATTTAAAACCCTAGTACTTCCAAGACCAAATTCATTAGAAATATCACTGTCTAATGGTACAGAAACACCTGAATATAAGACAAATACCTTATCACTCATAACAGGCCCCGACACATAATAATCGCCAAATGGTATATCTGAAAACGTATAAGTTCCACCCGAAACTGTCAATTGCGAACTGACAAATGTGCCTCCCATTTCATACAAACTCACTTCCACACCTGAAAGGGAAATTTCAGATACATCTCTCAATTTATTATTATTAGCATCTTGCCAAATACGACCTCTTATAACACCAGCAAGTGGGGCCTTGATAACATATCCTGCGTCAATATCAAGACGGTTTCCATTTGGTCTAACACTAAATATGGCTGTACTTCCATCTATGCTAGATACCACATCAGAATTAAGTAAGGAATCACTGACATTAATCACAGAATAACTAAAATTGTCGAGTACACTAAATCGAACAGAATATAGACCATAAACAAGATTTTTAAAAGAATAAAAACCAGATTGTCCTGTAAGTAAGTTTAAAATTGTAACAGTAGAATCAATAAATCCACCTGACTGATCATAAAGTTTCACAACAATGCCATTCAAACCTTCTTCATCAGTATCTTGAAGTCCGTTTTCATTCGTATCGATCCACACATAATCACCTATAGATGATCTACCCACAAGTCCCGCGCTGATATCGGTTTTATCTTGTCCATTGGCAATAACGAAATTTGCAGTAGCGCCATCAAAAATATCAATTACATCTGAATTCAATAAATTATCATTTCCTTGACCAAAGAGTGTGAATAATAAACTATCTGGACGATCAAATATGATGCTGTAAGTGCCAGCTAATAAGGAAGGGAAATTGTAAAATCCACCCAAATCAGTCGTATCTACGGCTAATGTATCTCCAGCATCATTTAATAAATAAACTAAAATACTATCTAAATTTTGCTCTACATTATCTTTGATACCATCACCATTCTCATCAAACCATACAAAACCTGACTGACTACCCTGAACAGAAATTAACCCTAAATCGATATTCAATTGCGAAGTATTGGAAACTAAAATAACATCTCTACTGAAAGCTTCATTATTAATTTTATCAAAATCAGAATTGAGAGCATCAGTTGATAACTCAATAATTGTAATGTCAAATCCACTAGGAATGGCTGCCTTTATCGTGTATGTCCCTGGAATTAGGTTATTAAAATTGTAAAATCCAGAAGCATCAGATATTGTATTTGCTATTTCGTCGCCAGCAATATTTCTCAAAACCAATGAAACTCCTTCTATTCCTGCTTCGCCAATATCTTGCAAACCATTTTGATTTACATCATTCCAAACAAAATCACCAATGGTCGAAAATCGATAAAGTCCAGCATCTACATTATTAATAATATCGTTTGATCCAATAATTAATGTTTGAGTACTTCCAGTCAAAGGTTCTGCATCTGAATCAATATCTTCATTACCAATGATGTTTACTTTCGTAAAAATGTAATCTTGTGGTGCTTCGAAAGTTAACGTATAGGTACCTGCAGGAAGATTGGTAAACTGATATTTCCCTGCATTATCCGTAGTTACTTGTGCGTTTAGTGAAGATCCATTTTGAGCTGTACCGCTTAAAAGAACTTTTACACCCAATATTCCTGGTTCGTCTGTATCTTGGAGTCCATTTCCGTTCATATCTTCCCATACAAAATCACCAATTACGGCTTTTGCTTCAGAAATAAATCCTGCATCAATATCGGTTCTTATCTGTCCACTTATGATCTCGACTTCATATACATTTCCTAAATCGTCTATATCACTATCTTTTGTACCATCAGCGTCTTGATCAGCAATAGTGGGTTGAAATCCTTCGCGAATTTCAAATTGGACATCATAAAAAGCTGGCTTTAAATTATCAAAATAATAACGGCCAGTTCCATCCGTAAATGTTTCTAAAATGACAGGCATTGGCAAATTCAAACTTTTGAGTGTCACTTTTATACCTTCGATACCCACTTCATTTTCATTTTGAATGCCATCTTCATTGACATCATTCCACACATAATCTCCGATGGCTCCACGTCTGAAAAAAGCGGCATCTATTGTATTAATTTGTTGCCCATTTTGAACGGTGACCATAAAAGTAGTTGGCGATTGTGACTCATAACCTGTCGGTGTGGTAAAAGTAATGGTGTAAAATCCAGCTATCACATTAATAAAAACGTATGAACCTTGGGCATCAGTAGTTGTAGTCATTTCTACTAAATTGCCAAAAATATCTGTTCCTGACAAAGTGATCAATACGTCAGCTATACTAGGTTCACCCATATCTGAGATTCCATTACAATTTAAATCTTCCCATACAAAATCACCAATGTAACCAAATGCTATTAACCCAGCATCTAAGCTGAAATCTGAGTTATTATTATTTACAGAAAAAGATATAGTATTTCCACTTTCGATTAAATCACTATCAATATTTTTATCAGTACCGACCATGTTCAAAGTAGATATAAAACCCATTGGAACATCGACGGTCAACGTGTATGAACCTACAAATATATTTGAGAAACTGTATGCTCCGTTTTGATCTGTTGTGGTGTTCAAATTGACTGCAGTACCATTAAAATCTATACCAGAAAGTTGAATATTGACGTTTGCTAACCCTGGTTCTCCTGCGTCTTGAATACCATTTGCATTTAGATCATTCCAAACAAAATCACCAATGGTTACGCCACTTACCAAGCCAACACCGTTAGAAAGATCGTCAATACCGCTAATAAGATTTATATTTTCGATAAGACCATTTATCGCATCAGAATCAACATTATTATCACTACCTTGATTTGATGGGCTGAACATAAAACCACCTGGTAAAGCCATATTTATATTATATGTACCTGGAACCAAATCATCAAATAAATAATAGCCATTTTCATCCGTGATGGCGGAAGAAGTTACCACATTTCCATCACCGCTAGTGCCATTCAATGATAATGCAATACCATCGATTCCAAGTTCTCCAATATCTTGAATACCATTTCCATTGACATCTTCCCAAACAAAATCACCGATTGAAGCCAATCTATACATTCCTGCATCATAGGTATTATTGTCTTCTCCACTCATCAACATGATATCTTCAATCGTATTACCTACCACATCACTATCATCAGCCTCATTCAAACCGACATTGTCAATACTAAATAAATAACCATCAGGTAATGTAAAAGTAAGTCTATATATACCTGGTTTTAAATTGTCAAAAATATAGTAACCATTTTCATCTGTGACTTGCGTTCCTATTTCTATAATTTCATCTCTGCGTATTTCTACTAAGCTAACCGATACATTTACCAATCCTGATTCATTCAAATCTTGTAGACCATTGGCATTTAAATCTTCCCACACAAAGTCACTTATGCTACCCAATCTATAAAGTCCAGCGTCAAAATTAACTAACAAATCTCCACTACAGACCATTATATTTTCTACTACACCATTGAGCGCATCACTATCTTTGGTCTGATCGTCGCCTTGTGCAAAAAGTGTAAAGAAATAGCTATTAGGCGCTGTGAAAGTGATCTTATAATTTCCTGGTTTGACATTCAGAAAACCATATCTACCCATCAAGTTTGTTTTGGTCTGAAGACTAACGGGCTGACCATCCCCAGCCGTTCCTTCGAGTAGAACATCTACATTTGGTAATGGGAGTTCACCATTATTTTGAATACCATTTCCATTTTTATCCTCCCACACTGAGTCACCTAGTTTTGCGGTTTGATAGAAACCTGCATCAACATTATTTTTAGGTCCAGCAGTATTAAAAGTTAAGATTGGTGTACGGCCGTTATTATCAATTTTACTGTTTAAATTACTATTAGAATTGTTTTTAAAAGTTGCCAAATAATCTTGTGGAATTCCAAATCCTAATTGGTATTTCCCAACAGATAAACTATCAAATGAATACAAACCTGATGTATTACTGAAAGTAGAATCTAACACAGATCCTGTTTCGTTATACAAAAATATTTTGATATTCTCTAAACCTAATTCAGTACTGTCCTGTAAACCATTATAGTTTTTATCAAGCCAAACATAATCCCCAATAGATATCAATGGCGTATAGCCAAAATCTATTGCTTCAATACATTCTCCAATTATGGTTTGAATTAAATCTGTCGTGCCAAGACCATTAGCATTAGTGATGTCACTATTCAAATCAAGATTCGTACTATCGAAAAGTACCATTTTGTGATTGGCCAATTCAGGGACTTTGATAAAATACTTGCCCACATCTATATCATCAAATAGATATTTGCCATTAACATCAGAGTAAACAGTATCTACAGCAAGTCCTGCATCTGAATATAAGATAACCTGAACACTGTCCAAAACACCTTCGCCAAGATCACGCAGCTTGTTGTTGTTTCCATCTACCCATAATAAACCTTTTATTTGGGATGATGTACAATTTTGATATAAAAACTTTCTACAACAGGTCTCAGCATAGGTGCCGTCATAATTATAAACATCTACACATATCTCATGAATACCATATGAAGCATAAGTGATCTTAAGATCAATTGTTTGAAACGAAGTGGATGCAGAAACCATATCAAATCCAGCTGGATAATGCCACACGTAGCTGCC
This sequence comes from Saprospiraceae bacterium, assembly GCA_035299145.1. GTDB lineage: Bacteria > Bacteroidota > Bacteroidia > Chitinophagales > Saprospiraceae > OLB9. The sequence goes on along the minus strand of DATGWZ010000001.1, from coordinate 68,882 downwards.
CTTTTGTTCGAGTTTATCAATGTAGAAAGTCAGACAATTTGCATCACAAAAAGAATACAATGGGGTATAATAAACGATGACTTCTACCCTATCAATAGATATCTCAATGGTATCCTGATCTATATTCCTAAGTTGTATCTGAAAACCAAAATTTGGATTATTTAATTCATCAGCGGTCCAAGAAGCGCCCCAAGTATCCACCTGTGAACCATACATCCACATATGATCTGAGCTATCAGGACGAACAGACCAAGCTTTCTGGAGTTTTGCAGTATTAGCTTTGTTGGTTCCTTTCGGTTCGCCATCTGCATCTAGTAGGACGACTTCTAATTCGTCAATGTGCTGATATTGGGTAGATTGCCCTTCCATGACCAACATGATACCATCTATGGTCGATCCTTCAGGAATTTGCAAATTCAGATTATTGCCCATCATGACTCTAGACCGTTTGAAATCAGGTAAGACAACTTTTGCCTTCTGATCATCAGCAAATTTGATTTTACTCAGATCTTGCCACTTCATAAACTGTGGAAAAAATATTTCATTTGCAAATGATGTAGTGCTAGACTTAACTTTTACACTTGGTTCCATACCGACGCCAATAGGACAAACGGAAGTATTTTGCGAAGATAAATTAATGATTATCAATAGATTGACTAACCAAAAAGAGACTATCTTAGACAAGATGTCTGTGAGGATGAGTTTCATATTTTTAAATTTTTGCTTAGATATATTACTAAAACAATATTTGTAGAGACCTATTAAAGAAGCAAAAATAGATAAACTTTATTAATATATATATAAATCACATATATTTATTAATATTTTTTTCAATAATTTATAAATGACGAAAATTGTAGGTATGTATTCACATGCATAAAATTAAGATTTGTAAGTAATTCACAGTCATATTATGGAGTATCTATAAAATCATCATGTGAAGAAAAGTAATATCATAATTTTGTTTGAAAAACTATTATAGTTATCATTTTCAGTCAATAAAAAAAGCTATGTCCATCCTAAAATGAACATAGCCTGAATAAACCCGTTAAGCTTCTAATTTCAAATTCAGCTACACAATATTGGCCCCAAGTACTTGAATTTCTTCATCTGTAAACAATCTTGATTTTGTAATAAATCTTAAGCCCAAAGGGATTTCTAAAGAAAAACTTGCGCCACGACCTTTTACTACATCAATGATTAACTGAGTATGCTTCCAATATTCAAACTGATCTCTTGACATATAAAACAAACATCCATGTATCTCTCCTAGACAAACGTCTGAATTATCGAGCATCAACTCACCATCCTGAAAACACATCGGAGAAGATCCATCGCAACATCCACCACTCTGATGAAAAATCAATTTTCCAAATTTAGCGATTAATGTATCAATTACAGCAATTGCTTCATCGGTGACTAATACTCTTTTGACCATAATTACCTATTTTTAGAAAAAGCCTAGTGCTTTTTTGTCATAGGAAATAAGCATATTTTTTGTCTGACGATAGTGAGCTAACATCATTTTGTGTGTTTCACGACCAATACCTGACTTTTTGTAACCTCCAAAAGGCGCATGTGCAGGATATGCATGATAACAGTTGACCCAAACTCTACCTGCTTTTATTCCTCTGGAGATCTGAAATGCTTGATGCATATCTCGAGTCCATACGCCAGAACCTAGTCCATATAAAGTGTCATTTGCTATCTCTAGAGCCTCAGCTTCATCTTTGAATGTAGTCACACAAAGTACAGGTCCAAAAATCTCTTCTTGGAATACACGCATTTTATTATTACCTTTAAGGATGGTTGGTTGGATGTAAAATCCACCTTCAAGACCTTCTACATAAGCTGCATCTCCACCTGTAAGAACTTCACAACCTTCTTCTACACCAATCTTTAGGTAACTCAATATTTTTTCATATTGGTCATTAGATGCTTGTGCTCCTATCATGGTTGAAGGATCAAGTGGATGTCCCATTTTGATAGCTTTAGTTCGTTCGATGACTCTTTCTATAAATTTGTCATAAATACTTTCTTGCACTAACAATCTAGAAGGACAAGTACATATTTCACCTTGATTTAAGGCAAACATATTAGCTCCTTCTATACATTTATCAAAGAAATCATCATCTGCATCCATGATACTTTCGAAGAAGATATTCGGAGATTTACCACCTAATTCAAGTGTGACAGGAATGATATTTTTGGAAGCATATTGCATGATAAGTTGGCCAGTAGTCGTCTCGCCAGTGAAGGCTATTTTATTGATTCTTGGATTTGTAGCAAGTGGTTTTCCTGCCTCTATCCCGAACCCATTAACAATATTAAGTACGCCAGCTGGAAGAATGTGCTCTATCAATTCCATAAGTACCATAATACCAGCAGGCGTTTGTTCTGCAGGTTTTAGAACGACACAATTACCCGCTGCCAATGCAGGAGCTATCTTCCATGTAGCCATTAGTAATGGAAAATTCCAAGGAATAATTTGACCTACAACGCCTAATGGCTCAGTGATATTCATAGAGACTGTATTCGAATCTAACTCGCTCACGCTGCCTTCTTCTGCCCTGATGACACCAGCGAAATATCTAAAATGATCAATGGCCAAAGGAAGGTCAGCAGCACGTGTCTCTCTGATAGGTTTTCCATTGTCCCAAGTTTCAGTTCTAGCAAGCAACTCAAGATTTTGCTCCATTACATCAGCCACTTTTAGCAATAGATTACTACGAAAAGTAGCAGATGAACTATTCCAAGCAGGGGCAGCTGCCCAAGCAGCATCAATAGCTAATTCGATATCTTCTTCGGTAGATCTTGCAATTTTAGTAAAAACAGCTCCATCAACTGGTGAAAAATTTTCGAAATATTCACCTCGAACTGGTGGTGTCCATTTACCACCTATGAAATTGTCATAATGACTTTTGAATGTTGGTTTTTCTACAGCATTTTGGACTGTGGTTAGAATGTCGCTCATGGCTTTATGATTTAATGATTAAAAATAACTAAACTTTACTTTTCATTTCATATATTAATCAATACAATTAACTAATACAAAAACAATATCACAAAATTATATACTGTAGACATAAGAAATAGATACGATACTATCAAAAAGATGACCGATTCACTCAATGACATAAATCATATTAGAGAATATATCAAAAAAAGGTGTAATTTCGTATTATAATTAGCCAAAAGTCAGCAGAAATCGTCATTAAAGCAGCCAATATGTTATTATCCGATAAATTTTATTCTGGAAGAAAACTCCAAACTTTGGTAGAAAACCAAACATCTTATACACTCAATAATGCAGCAATGCATATTTTTGAAACACATCAAACTGCCGATCGGATTCTTTTACAATTTGACCAACCAGTATTGGCTAGTATGCTTCAAGGTAAAAAAGTTATGCATCTTAGGTCTAAACAAGCATTCGATTTCCTGCCTGGGGAATCATTGATTTTGCCATCTGACGAAGTCATGTGTATTGATTTTCCAGAAGCAAATATGGATAGTCCTACAAAATGTATGGCTATGGCAATATCTGAAGACAAAATCAGAGAAGTCATTATGATCATGAATGAAACTATGCCTAGATCAGAAAATCAAGAATGGTGTTTTATGGATTATAACTTCCATTTTACCAATGACACTGGAATCTACCATATATTGCAAAGGCTTTTATTTCTTTTTACAGAAAATCATCCTGCCAAAGACCTATTTGTGGATTTCATGCTTAAAGAGCTTATCATCAGAATCATGCAAGCAGAATCTAAAAAAATATATACAGATCAAGCTTTGCATATGAACACTTCAAATAGACTTGCTTATGTAGTCAATTATATCAGAAAAAATCTGCAACAAAACCTAAATGTGCAAGACCTCAGCCAAAAAGCCTATATGAGTGAATCTAATTTCCATAAAGTTTTTAAAAATGAACTCGGTATATCCCCTGTAGAGTTTATAAATAATGAACGAATAAAGTTGGCCAGTAGCTTATTACAAGACCCAAATATCAAAATCAAAGAAGTGTATATGGAGTGCGGATTTGAAAGTAGATCTTATTTTAATAGGTTATTTAAAAGAAAAAAGAATATCTCTCCAAAAGAATTTAAAGATTCAGTTCAGAATTAATTTAATACCAAAAAGCCAATCATACGCAATGGTTATAAGTTTATCATTTTCCTGATAACTAGAAAACATCAACTCTTCGCATTCTAAAAATAGATTTGAAATAGCTTTGAAGTAGATATCTTTTGTGTCGTTGGCAATAAAAACCAAACCAATTAAACGTAAATCTAGCTCTTTTTTAATTATTTGGACTCTCAATTATATAGCTTCTGACCTTAGATTTTATACGACATTATTAAATATCTTGAATGATCTGATTATAAAAATCCATAAGTTGAACTGCTGTGCCTTCAGATGAAAACCTATCATTCACATAGGCGTAACCATCACGACTGAGACGATCATATTTTTTCTTATCATTGATTTCCATCATGGCGAGACATATTTCATCAGGATCATAAGGATTTACCAATATGGCTCCTGGACCTGCAGCTTCTGGAAGTGAAGATATTAATGAAGTGATTACTGGCTTATTCCTGAATAAAGACTCTATCACTGGTATTCCAAATCCTTCATAAATGGATGGAAAAACCAAGGCAAATGATTGGTCATATACAGCCAAGAGTCTTTCATTACTGATACTATTCACAAAATAGAAATAAGACTCTAAACCATGATATTTGATCATATCATCTACTTTCTGTTTGTATTTTTTATTGCCTTTTCCTATAACCACAAAAGATTTTCGATATTCATCAGGTAATTTGGCATAAGCAAAAACGATGCTTAGCAAGCCTTTGCGTTCGATAATCGATCCCACATAAAGATAATAATCATTCAAATTTGCTAAAGTGTCGTCAAGCTTTGCTTCCTCATCAAATATCTGAAAAACATCATTACATGATTGGTAGATGACGGAAATTTTATCTTCTTCCACTTCATACATAGATATTAAATCTTCCTTTGTGCTTTCGCTTATCGCAATGATGTGATCAGCACGACGCACCGAAGAACGATATTTCCATTTATACATCCATCTATCCCAAAGTCCAAATTGCTCAGGATATTTTTCGTAAATAAGGTCATGAAATGTGAGCACCGTTTTTATATTTTTATGAATCCCAAAAGGAATTTCATGACTTAGACCATGAAAAATATTAGGCTTGAGTTTATTGACATCTGCTGCCATTCCCACAGATCTCCACAATGAACTATTGAAAGAAGGCGTGTGTATGAAAAACTTTTCATTGTCAAGGAAATAAGCAGTCTCTTCGTTTTTAGTAATTTTGGGTGTAAATAAATGGTACTCATGCTCAGGAAAATAGGTTTGCAGATTTCGTACCAATGTCCTACTGTAATTACCCAGTCCTGTAAAATTATTAAATAATCTTTTTGCATCAAAAGCAATGATCAATTTTTGATTTTCCATGGATTTTACTTTGATTTAAGATGGAAAAGAGATTTTACCCATACACACACTTGGTACTCCTCGACGATTACCAAAGTCAATAGGTTTTCCTGCAAGTGTTTCGTTTGCTAACACTGCAAAAAGTACTGCTTCTTTTGCGTCGCCCGAAATACCTAACTCATCACTTTTACAAAAGCTACAATTTGGCAATAACGATTTGAGAATATCTACCAAATGGTGATTGTGTGCGCCTCCTCCACTCAAATAAATGGAAAAAGATTCATTCCCAATAACTTGTTTTATAGCATCAGCGATGGTATCAGCACTAAACTGACACAGTGTAGCCATCATATCTTCACTGGAAATATTTGGTTGACCGGATGCATTAAGAATATCTTCTACAAATGTCAGATTGAATAATTCTGGACCAGTAGTTTTGGGTAACTCAAGATTAAAAAACGGATGACTTTTTAGCAAGTGTAATATTTCTACATTTACTTTTCCTGCAACTGCTTTAGAACCATCTGCATCATAAGGCAAATCATAATATTTTCGCATCCATGCATCCATCAGTGTATTTCCTGGACCAGTATCTGTAACAAAAACAGCTTCCGCAAGACTAGTCGAAGGTAGATATGTGAAATTTGCGATTCCTCCAATATTCAACATGATACGATCTTCTCCTTTTTGGGAGAACATCAGATAATCTCCATAAACGGCAAGTGGAGCGCCTTCACCACCAGCTGCAATATGTTTTTGTCTGAAATCGCTGATGGTAATTATCCCTGTTTTTACTGCCAATTGGTCTCCATCACCTATCTGCAATGTAGCGTGATTAAAATCTGTAGACATATGCTGATGCTTAGGTACATGCATGACCGTCTGGCCGTGGCTTGCTATTACATCCACATCATTCTGGGATATTCTATGAGTCTTCAGAAAGGTATTTACCATCTCACCATGCAGTGTTCCTATCCATTCATTGAGCTGTACGAGATATGGAAAATCTACTTCCTTTTTAGCAAATACTCGTCGGATTTTCTCCTTTATTTCTTGATTGTAAGAAATGGTCTCAAATGCATTAATAATTACTTTTGTATCATGACCGGAATCCGATATTTTACAATAAGCTATATCCAGGCCATCAAGCGATGTACCAGACATCAACCCAATAATATTTCGTTGACTCTTAGACCCAATTTTGTATAGCTTTTCAATATTTGCGTTCATAAAAACTACAACTTTTAATGTAAAGAATTAATGTAAGTCAATCCAAGAAACGACTTGCCCTGCTGCTCGATTCTGCGAAAAATCTGTTGTCTGTATCCTCTAAACTGACATATGTATAATTGGAAAATAAGTTTTTCAACATGCTACTCTTACCAGATTGTCTAGGTCCCGTGATCGCCAGAATAGGAAACTTTTCCTTGTATGATAAAAGTTGTTCTACAAAATATCTTTTTATGCTCATGATAAAAATTTTAGAGATGTAAATATAGATAAACAAGCATCAGTAGATAATAAAATGTAAAATAATTTATATGTAACTTTGAATTTGCCGTGATATCTACTTTGAATTTACAGAACACTCCACTTTGAATTTGCACTGACGTCTACTTTGAATTTGCAGAACACTATACTTTCAACTTACAGAATACTATACTTTGAATTTGCAGCTATTTGTACCTTGAATTTGCAGAATACTCCACTTTGAATTTACAGATTACTTTACTTTGAATTTACAAGACACTAAACTTTGAATTTACAGACATAATCACTTTGAATTTACAGAACACTCCACTTTGAATCTACAGAAATCTATACTTTGAATTTACAGAAGAAAAAAGTACATTAATAAAATCTTAGAAAACCATTCTACAGATAGACTGTTAGTTGCAAAAAATAAAAATGAGTCATAAAAATTTCGTAATAATAGGTGGTAGTAAAGGTATAGGCCATGCCATCGTCCAACGATTAACCCAACAAAACCATAGAGTTATAGTAATCTCAAGGACTTTAGATCAATTGGAATCAAATCCACTAATAGAGTACATCCAAAAAGATATCATCAAAGATGAGCTATCCCCTAGCGAGTTACCCGATGTCATAGATGGCCTGATCTATTGTCCAGGAAGTATTGTTTTGAAGCCTTTCAAATCTTTGAGCGAAGAGCAGTTTAGTGAAGATTTTGCTATCAATTGTTTAGGGGCTGTGAAAAGTATTAAAGCCTCCCTAAATGGACTTAAAAAATCTGAATCCCATCCAAGTATAGTTTTATTTAGTACAGTTGCGGTATCTCAAGGTATGCCATTTCACGCATCAATAGCAGCTGCAAAAGGTGCTGTAGAAGGTCTCACAAAATCATTAGCGGCTGAGTTTGCACCGACTATCAGAGTCAATTGTATCGCACCATCATTGACAGACACTCCTCTTGCTGCCAAGATACTTTCTTCGCCAGAAAAAATCCAAGCAGCTGAACAAAGACATCCTTTAAAATCGATCGGAAATGCAGATGATCTTGCAGGGATGGCTGTTTTCTTACTTTCTCAGGATGCTAAGTGGATTTCGGGTCAAATATTACATGTGGATGGTGGGATGTCTACTTTAAGAAGTTAATGATATCATCCAATATAGCAGGCGTAGATTTTGGTTCTAAGTTGGCTGGGACTACCGTATTGACATTTCTAGAAAATGGTTTTCTAAAGTCGCTCCAAGTTGACAAAGGTGTAGATGCTGATAATTGGTTGATGGATGTGGTTGGTCAATTTGGCTTCACTCATGTCTTTATCGATGCTCCACTTTCTTTGCCTGGTGGCTACTTTGGTAATGGTGATGATTTTAGTTTCAGAAAATCAGATAGAATATTACGTGCAATGTCTCCCATGTTTTTAGGTGGATTGACAGCTAGAGCCATTAAACTAAAAACGGAATTATCTAAAATCGGGATTCAGGCAATCGAAGTCTATCCTGGCGGGTTCATTAGAAATCACGATATTCTTAAAGGCTTTTATGATAAAAAAAACCTAACAACCATAGTCAAAATGTATGAAGAACTGAGTTTCATACTATCAGCTAAAATAGCCGTAAAGCCTACAAATTATCACCAATTAGATAGTATAATTTGTTGGAATATTGGTTGCCGTTATTTAAATGGAAATGCTGAACCCATTGGAGATGCTGATGAAGGGCTTATTTGGATATAGAATTTTTTGACAATTAATTTTTTACTACTAAAAACGACTTTATAGTTTTATTTATCGTGAGATTCAGAATATATTCACCTGATTTACAAGCAGAAATATCTAAACTTTGAACATTTATATTTGATATTATCATTTTACCATCAGTAGAAAATAACTCTGCTATTTCAGCAAAAGGGAAATATACTACACTGTCAGTGGGATTCGGATAGATGACTTCCGATTTTTGATTTTCGTCGCTTAATGAAGAAGGTATAAGACTACAATCTGTAAATGTAGTTATTTTTTTCTGTAGAACGCCATCATTTACTTGCCAATATTCAGCATCAAAGTCATTGATTGCTTTCCAAGTATTTAGATCAAATTTTGTAATCCCATCTTTAGTACCTTTTAATCTTTGAACAATGACAGCATTTCCGTTATTTGTGGTCCAATGAGCCTTGACATTTTCCGTGAGAGATACTGGTTTCCAGTCATCTTCACAGTTGACTTCCATAAAGTAAGCATATTCTGGATATTGTGGTGTATCACCAAAAACCGTAGCTATATTATTTTCGTCTATGCACACCACCGTTGATTCATTGCAAGCTATTGCTTTTGCTCTAATATTTCTCTCAAAAGCAGCTTTAGCAAGAAATACCATTAATCTACCACTGCGGCTACGATTATCAAAATGAGAATCAAAGATCGTATTAGCAAAAACCGGTGTTTGCAGGAAAGTATTGTACTTAATGTTATTCAAGTTTGGATGATAAGGATTTGCCAATGCTTCTGCACTTGTCACACCTGAACCCAGTGGAGCATACACCAGATTACCTAATATCATCATGCCAGCACTTGTACCACCTACTACTTTTGTTCTTTCTTGACATATGGTTTTTAACAATTCACCAGTTTCAGTACCAGCCCAATAATCGTGATATTTCGTCTGGTCTCCACCAGCTATAAAAATAATCTCCGCATTCCTAATTCTTTCTAGGATGTATGGCTCAGATGACGCGGATCTACTCAGAAATAATATTGTTTCTACGGAGTGTACATTTATACCGAGTTCGTCATATAAATAATTATTGTAACCATCACTACCTGATGCACGCAAGATCAATACATCACCTCCTTTTGCTCTAGAAAGCATCCATTTCATGGCGTCATCATTGTCTGTACCACCACCAGCCAAGACAAAAGCAGGTTGTACATTTACTGTCGCATCAGTAGGATTACCAGTCATAAAACTAGTATAACTTTGCCCCACGACATAGCCATAGAAACAGCTATTCAAAAATAAAAACAGAAAAAACATTACGATTTGTTTCATAATATTGTGTGGGTGTTGCTGAAGAGTGCCCGGAGCGGGACTTGAACCCGCACGTCCTAACGAACACATGCCCCTCAAACATGCCTGTCTACCAATTTCAGCACCCGGGCTAATAAGGATTGCAAAATTAGAAGTATTTTTTATATATCAAAGAAATATTGGCTGTAATTTTAAAAATCGGTAAGCTTACTTTTTTATATTTCCTAAAGATTCTACTTAAGCATGATTAAAGCTATTACTTAAATTATCTGCTTCATTCTTGCTTCATTCTAATTATTATTGCTATTTTCGTCTTTTAAAGCCAAGCTTATGTTTTATACGTTTTTTAATACCCTGGTCAAAGGTTACCTAAAATACAGGCATTATCGGATTAACACCATGTATTCCAATCCTGTGGAAACACAGCTTGAAGTATTCAGCATGTTATTGGATAATTTAAAAAACACAGAATATGGAAAAGAACATAAAGCTAGTGCTATAAACAACGTCTCTGAATATAAGCAAGCATTTCCTATCGTAGACTATGAGCAATTATTCCCTTATATCGATAAAATGATGAAAGGTGAAGAAAATATCCTGTGGCCTGGTAAAGTCCATTGGTTTGCAAAGTCATCTGGAACTACAAATGATCGCAGCAAATACATACCTATCACAGACGATAATCTCTTTGAAAACCATGTAGCAGCTAGTTGGGATGCTATGTCTATTTTGTATAGCAATCGACCTGATGCTAGAATCTTCGATAGAAAAAATCTTATCATGGGTGGATCATTGACACACATGAAGGACAAACTTGTGATAGGTGATGTTTCTGCCATATTGCTCAATCGAATGCCCGCTGTAGGTAGACCATTTTACTCCCCTGACTTTGAGACTGCCATTCTACCCGATTGGGAAGATAAAATAGAAAAAATGGCGCATCAGTGTAGCAAAGACGATATTGTCATGTTTGCAGGTGTACCCACATGGTCGCTTGTACTTTTCAAAAGAATATTAGAGATCACAGGTAAAAAAAACATTCGAGAAGTATGGCCTAATCTTCGTACTTACTTCCATGGTGGCGTTGGTTTTGATCCGTATATTGACCAATTTAAAGCACTAATACCAGGTGATGATATCGAATATTATGAAGTATATAATGCTTCAGAAGGATATTTTGCAGTACAAGATCGTGTCAATCAAAAAGGTATGTTGTTATTGCTAGATAATGCTATATTTTATGAATTCATCCCTATTGAAAACATGCACGAAGACCAACCAGATACTTTAACCATTGGTGAAGTAGAAGTTGGAAAGGATTATTGTATAGTCATCAGTACCTCTTCGGGTTTGTGGAGATATAGGCCAGGTGATGTGGTCACTTTTGTTTCTGTCCATCCATATAGACTTATGGTTACAGGCCGTACAAAACATTATATCAATGTATTCGGTGAAGAAGTCATGGTGGCAAATACCGATAGGGCAATAAAAGAAACTTGTGAATTGTGTGGCGGCAAGGTCAATGATTACACAGTAGCGCCTATTTTTATGGAAAGTAATAGCAAAGGAGGTCACCATTGGCTTGTTGAGTTTGCTGAAGAACCACAGGATATCGCTATCTTTACCGAACAATTAGACAAAAAATTACGTTCTATTAATTCAGATTATGATGCCAAAAGACATAAAGATATCGCTTTACAAAATTTAGTTATTGAACAAGCGCCAAAAGGAACTTTTCACGATTGGCTCAAATCAAAAGGAAAGCTTGGTGGACAATCTAAGATACCACGGTTATCAAACGAACGCAAATACATCGAAGACCTTCAGCATTTTATAAAACAAAATAATTAATTGATGAACGAAAGTTTTGAGCTCATTTATAGGGAGTTAAGCATCAGTAGTAATGAACAAACCACTGAAGATGAAATGCTTGAAATCATCGCAGATAGAGTAGAACATTTCCTTAAATATGATAAAGACTTATTGGTTTCATATCTATATAGACTTGATATTGAAGAAGATACAATAGAAAAGGCACTTAATGAAGTTAGTGAAGATCCTTTACATATTGTACTTGCAAAACTTATATTTAATAGACAAAAACAACGACAAGAGACAAAACTCAAATATAAGGTAGAGCCAATAGAAGGTTGGGAATTTTAGACCATAATGAAAATATATACATCCAAGGGTATCATTTTTAAATCACTAAAGTACTCTGAAACGAGCATTATCTGCGATATATACACTCGTGAAAAGGGTCTAAGATCATTTATCATTTCTGGTGTCCGAACGTCAAAAGCTGGTTCTAAAGCTGCTATTTACCAACACCTGAACCTTGTAGAACTGATATCATATGATCAGGACGCGGATAAACTTGCAAGAATCAAAGAAATAAGACTTGATCATCACTACCAATATATTAATACCCAAGTAGTCATTTCTTCTATTGCCATTTTTATGCTTGAGGTAAGTCGAAATGCAGTGAGAGAGAAAGAAGCAAATACAGAGTTATTTGATTTTCTGGAAAATTGGTTAATGTACTTAGACAGTGGACCAAGTGCTCATCCATGCATTCACCTATTGTTTATGCTTCAATTAAGCAATGAGTTGGGTTTTGGACCTATGAATAACTTTAGTCAGATAAACTGTTTTTTTGATATGATGGAAGGTTCATTTTCGGATAATATCATCCCCGAATACAGCTTAAATGAAGAAGAAAGTAAAGCATTCAAATTATTACTTGAAATAAATAGGGACCAAATCATGAACATATCCATTCCTAAGTCACTTAGAGATGTCATGACAGAACATTTGATTACCTATTTCAGGCTACACATCAGTGGATTTAGAACTTTAAATTCACTAGAAGTATTGAGAAGTGTTTTGTAGTTTTGCTTTAGAATTTTGTGATGTAATAATCTTCTTTTTCTCTCATCAAGCGTATGTCTTCTTCGGTTTTATCACCGTATCCAAAAAGATGGAGAAGACCATGTACCATCACCCTTTTCAGTTCTTCATCAAAGGATACATTATAGTCTTCAGCATTCTCTTTCACTCTGTCTAAGCTAATATATAGGTCACTTTCTACTTCGTCACCTTCTTTATAAGGGAATGTAATTATGTCTGTGTAGTAATCATGACCAAGGTACTTTATATTGATATCGAGCAAATAATCGTCGCTACAAAATATATAAGTAATTGAAGAAATATTTTTTGACTCGGATTTACCAACATTTATTAACCATGATATAAAATCCGCTTCCTGAGTGGGAAATGGATGTTCTACATCGTCTGCTAAATGAAAGGATATTTCTGCCACTGGTGAATCTTTGGCCTAAGCCATTTCATTTTTAAGGTCGAAGTACATTTCCACTGAACGCCCGCCATTATCAAAAGAGATATTATCAGACAATGCTTTCATAATGTAGACTCCTCTGCCTCCACAACAATCAATATTCTCTGAACAAGTAGGATCCGGAATTCCACCAGGATTAAAACCTACCCCTTCATCTGTTACACAAAAGGCAATACCATTTTCCTTTTCCCTCACATGGATTTCGACCATCTTCGATTCATCGTTTTTATTGCCATGGATAATCGCATTATTTACCGCTTCAGTAAGGCTGATGAGAATATCTGCATATTTTTCTGAATTAAAGTTAAAATCAAAATCTAAATTTTTTAGATATGATTCTACTTCAAGTATGTTGTTGGGATTGGATGTTATGGAAAGCATTCGATATTTCATTTAATTAATAATCATTTAGGATTTAACCAAATATTGTGCCGACATCATTAACTGTCTAAGGGTGTATAAAAACAAAAACAAATAAAAATATTTAAACAACTGAAAATGTGTACTTTGACTTTGTTCTAAAATGCTGATTTTGTTTTTAAAAGATTTTTATTTTTTAAAGGATTAACTTCTTATCATTTGACTGTTTTTAAAGATTTATAATAATCATCTACTAATGACTTATAATAAGGTCTGAGTGAAGGTGATACTGATTTGTACATATCTACTTCAGCTTGTCTTTTCTTAATATACTCCTGAAGTGAAGGCGGTATTTCTCTTCTCTTTTCTTGAGCAGTTTCAGCTTTACGTTTATTATCTAGTTCTCTTTGACGTTCAGCTTTTTCGGCTTCTAAAAGACGTGTTTCTATATCCTTCATTCTAGACAAAGTCTCTGAATTCAATCTTTTATTAACAAGTTCCGTCTCGATTTTATCCATATTATTGATGATATCATCGATTTCTTTAGAGCCTTGTCCCTGCTCTTTTTTATCATTCTGCAGCTCCTGAAGCGCTTTACGCATTGCTGATTGTCTGGCAGCTGCTTGGGCAAAATCCTTGGCAGAATTACCATCTTTGCCGTCTTTTCCCTCTTTACCTTCTTTTCCGTCCTTGCCTTTTTTACCTGCTTTGTCCATTTTGTCTTTCATCTCCTTGAGCTGTTCAGAGAGTCCCTGCTGCCCTTCCGTGATCTTATCTAATGGCACTTTACCCTTTTTGCCTTTACCTTTGCCTGTACCACCTGGTTTGTCACATGAACCACTACCTGGAGCTCCTGATGCCTGGTTTTGTGCGTTCTCTAGCGACTCATTCAGCATTAGTGCGAGATCATTGACATTCTTCATGGTACGTCTTTGTTTCTCTTGACCTTCTGGTACTTTCCTCTCTTCTAAATCCGTCAGACTTTCCTTCATGTTATATTTAATCTCTGCGACTTTGTCCATCACAAAAGATTGGATATCAGCGTTTCTATTACTTAAAGCAACTAAGGTGTCTTCTATCAACTTAAAATCTCCCACCAACTTAAACTGACGTCTAATTGATTGCGGATAAGCAGGTGTGGTGACCATAAATTGGTTTACATCTTTCACCAAAGCTTCTTGTTCAAATGAAAGTGTTACGAGATTTTCTAGCAATTGTCTGAGTGTTTTCACATCTTCTGATGCTTGATCAGATGCACCACTTTCCATGGAGTCACTCATCTCTTTGGCTTGCTTCTTCATCTTTTGAGCAGCTTTCTTTTGAGATTTAGCTGCTGCTTTATTGTCTTTTTTATCTAATTCTTCCTTACTTTTCTCCATGTCATCTTTGGCGTCATCCATCTTCTCTTCATTCTTTTCGCCCATATCCTTTGGAGGAGAAAGTTCTTTATTTTTCTCTTCCAGTTCTTCTTGTTTTTTCTTGAGATCTTCGAGTTTTTTCTCTAAGGCTTCTTGCTCTTTCTTTAACTCTTCATTACTTTCTTCTTTCTTTTCCGTTTTATCTGCAAGTTTTTCTTGTTCCTCAGCCAATTTTTCAAGTTCTTTGACTTGATCTTTTACTTGCTTTTCCATTTCCAGCTGCTTGTATAATTCAAGCATTCTATCCATCTCTTTTTCAAGTGTTTCATTATTCATTTCGAATTGCTCCAACATTTGTACAGCATCTTCTTTCTCTAACTCTTGTAACAACTCCTTGATTTTATCCATTAGTTCTTTGGTCTCAGGATCAAGTGCTTTCTCAAACAAATCTTTAAGTTTTTCTTGTTTTTCAAGAATTTCTTCGGGTTGCGTTTTGAACTCTTCTTGATTTTTCATATTCTCATCAAGCTTCTCCTTTGCTTTTTCAAGCTGTTCTTGAAGTAATTTCTGCTCATCAAGGAGTTTCTCCATCTCCTTTTTATCTTGCCAATTAAGCTGTTTTTCTTGAAGTAACTTTTCTTTCAGTTTCTTCATATTATCTTGAAGCTTATCTATGTTTTTCAATGCATCCTTAAGATCTTCTTTAATGGCTTCGTCATTTTGCTCTTCCATAAGTTTGACTTCTTCGAGACTAGGTTTCTCATAGGTCATTACTGATGTTTTAGCTGATTTACTGCCATTCACACCATCATTATCGAATACTTCGAAATAGAAAGACAACTTTTCGCCAGGTGCCAGATTGACTTTATTGATATCAAATACATGATCAAACTGAATCTCCCTACCCTGTTGTTTGCCCAACTTTACAGTTTGCAAAGGTTGTTGACTTCCATTTTCTTTAGTAATCGTATAATTAAACGCCAAAGCATTCAAACCATAATCATCTGATGCATTCCCGATAAAATAAACCAATGACCTATCTAAACTATCAACGATTTTCTCAGCAGTGATAGTGGGGAACTGATCTTTCAATACACTAATACTATACACCAAACTATCTGCATCGGGTACAAGTTTATTGGTCAAAAACAACTTATATATTTCGTCATTTTTGGCATTTTTTGTATATCTGAATCTTGTTTCATCCCTTCTTTCCGCTTTGGTAGGTATACCAGATTCACCAAAGTACATGGTTATATCTTCTGTCTTTAGAGCATCAAAAAGCCATGTCATCTTAGTACCTTCGGGCACTACTATATCTCCCGTATTTTCGATAATCTCATTCTTCCTGCCAACGTATGATGGGAAAGTAAGTTCGATATTAAAATCAGCTAAATTTGGTTTTTCTAAAACTTGCAGTTTGTATGGTACAGACAGTACACTTCCTGATCTCAAACTAAAATCAACGTCTTTTTGTACATTTCTGAATGTGTAGACAAATGTAGTAGCATCTATTTTTTCCATTTTGTATTCAAAATCATCGATCAAAACAGACACTTCATTTGGGATAACATTTCCAGTGACACTTATCTCAAGTTTGTAATCCATATATTGTACTACTTTCAACTCTGACTCATCTACTTCATAAGCAAACGGTGCTGCTTTTGCATATTGTTTATCATTATTTATAATCCTAGAAGTTCCATCCGTGATAATGCTCGGTGCTGCAAACAACAAAACAATCAGCAACAAAAATGGAGGTAAAGCGTACTTTAAATATTGTCTATTTTTATTAAGATCTATAGCAGATTTGAAGGGTACGAGCTTAATAGCATTTGTTTTTTGCTCAATACTGGCAGAAATTAATGCGGCTTGGCTTTCGTGGGTTTCTTGTTTTTTAAGTTGTAGTATGTTTAATAATTTATCTTTTACATCTCCGAAGTGATCGCCAATGATAAGCGCTGCTTCTTCATGTGAAATGGTGCTACCTAGTTTAAAGTACCTGATTAATGGGTTCATAACCCAAACACCAAAACCAGCTGCAGTAGCTGCTAGAAATGAATAAAAAAACAACTTTCTGACTCCTGTGCTAAAGTAAAAGTTGTATTCTAAGACATTAAATACTAAGAATAAAGCCAATACCACTGCAATAGTGTAAAGACTTCCTTTTATCAATTTATTAATGTAATATTTTCTGATAAATTGATCTAACTTTTCGATCAACTGATTATAATTGCTGCTCTGTATGCTCATACTTTTTTTTATCCCGTTGCTCAAATTTTTAAATGATCAGCTATAAATCCCCAAATCCCTTTAACTGACCAACATCACTAAACAAAAACAATTGGCTTTTCGTTCAAAACATCAGGATTATATTACATTTTAACAAATTTAGTTTATAAAATTTCAAGATTTATAAAGCCATTTCTAATTAAAAAATGCAATAAAACCTTCTAATCTACCTAATTTGATTTCTTATTATTGTAAAATCTATGTGTAACTGATGCTAAAACACGCAAATTACTCCATTTTTATGTAATTGTCAATAGGACACTGTGTTAATTGTGCTTAGAAACGTCGATTATTATGATAATTCTTTGCTTAAGCGCTGTTTTAAAGTTTTTTCAAAAAAATACGAACCACATCTATGATATATTCGATAATTGCAATCGCAGGTTGCAAGACCATTAAAATAGGGTATCGAAGTTGCAAACTTCGACAATTGGATTTTGGTAATTTAGCAATGCCTTCAATTCCCCAAAAAAAAATACCCGAACCAATAAGGATTGATCCGGGCATTTTAGGCTTAAAAATAAAAATATTCTTATCTATTTCTGAGTGCTATCAGAAAACTATTTAATTCTTCAATTGAATAAAACAAAACTTCACGAGGCTTGCTACCTTGGGCAGGTCCTACGATGCCTAATTGTTCCATCTGATCCATGATCCGACCTGCACGATTGTATCCAAGTTGCATTTTACGTTGGATCAATGATGTAGAACCATGCTGTGATGATACAATCAATCTTGCTGCGTCTTCAAAATTATCATCAAGATCTGATGCCTTTAGGTCTGAATTACCAGATCCACCTTCATCATCACTTTTATATTCAGGTAAGTAGAATGGTTCTGGGAATCCTTGTTGGTCTGAGATAAACTTGATAACTTCTTCTACTTCTGGCGTATCTACAAAAGCACATTGAAGTCTCACTGCTGTACTACCGATGCTCAAAAGCATATCACCTGCACCTATCAATTGATCTGCTCCACCACCATCAAGGATAGTTCTAGAGTCGATTTTTGACGTAACTTTAAATGCTAATCTAGCAGGGAAGTTTGCTTTGATTGTACCTGTGATGATATTTACCGAAGGTCTTTGAGTTGCTATGATCAAGTGGATACCGATAGCTCTTGCCAATTGGGCTAACCTTGCTATTGGCAATTCAACTTCTTTACCAGCCGTCATGATAAGATCTGCAAATTCATCAATAACTAGTACGATATATGGCAAAAACTTATGACCTTCTTTTGGACTCAATTTTCTATCTGTAAACTTCTCGTTGTATTCCTTTAGATTTCTAACCCTTGCTTTTTTAAGCAAATCGTATCTATCATCCATTTCTATGCAAAGAGAATTTAATGTATTGATCACTTTGCTTGTCTCTGTAATGATTGGTTCATCTTGATCAGGAAGGAATGCTAAAAAATGTTGATCGAGACTTCCGTAAGGGAAAAGTTCCACTTTTTTAGGATCGATCAAGACCAATTTTACCTGAGATGGATGCTTCTTATATAATAAAGACATCAAAATTGTATTGATACCTACTGACTTTCCTTGTCCTGTCGCACCAGCCACTAGTAAGTGAGGCATTTTAGCAAGATCCGCTACAAATACTTCATTAGAGATGGTTTTGCCAAGTGCAATAGGAAGCGCCATTGTCGATTTTGTAAACTTCTCAGACATGAGCACCTCTTTAAGAGATACCATTTGTTTGTTTTTATTTGGCACTTCGATACCGATCGTACCTTTTCCTGGGATAGGTGCAATGATACGAATACCCAAAGCTGACAAACTCAAAGCGATGTCATCCTCTAGATTTTTGATCTTAGATATCTTGACTCCTGGCGCAGGAACAATCTCGTACAAAGTAACAGTTGGCCCGATAGTCGCTCTGATTTTGGTGATTTCTATCTTATAATTAAGAAGTGTTGCGATAATCTGATCCTTATTTGCTTCTAATTCTGCTCTATCTACTTCCGCTTTCTGATCATCATATTCTAATAGCAAGTCTGTAGTTGGCATTTTGTATCTAGACAAATCCAAGGTAGGATCATAAGGCTCGACATCGTCTTCCAACTTGATGGCTTCTATCTGTGATTCAGGAGCTACAGGTACGGTAGCAAGGCCATTATTAGCTGGTGTTGCTATATCTTCTTTACTTATTAATGTAAAGTCCAACTCTTCATCATCAAAATCTAACTCCAAATCTGGCGTCTTACCGACTACTGGTTTCGGAGCAACTGATGCTGAAGGCAGGTCGAGCTCTAACTCGTGTTGTTGCGTTCCTGCCTTTGCATTAGCTGAAGTCGTTGGGATGGCTCTCTCGTGATTTTTTGAATCAGAAGGCCTTAAAGTTTTAAGAAATAACTCTTCTATATCGTCCGTGATACTCTCAGCGGTACTTTTTTCTTTTTTCGGTTTAAATTCACCATCTTCTACCCCTTTGAAAAAATCCATTGATGGCATACTGATACCTGCTAGTGGATTGGAAAAAGTCAGATTATCAAAATTTGGGTTGAATCTCCACATAATGTAAGCTCCCATGGTAAATAGTAATAAGAAAAATAAGCCTATCTGACCTATAAAGTTGGTAAGCCAGAAACAAGTGCTCTCCCCAAAAGCACCGCCCCATGTAAAGTCTGATCTTCTAAATACAAACTCTAGCAATAATGAACTAAATGCCATAATTACAAATGAATTTCTGGCAAATATTGCGAAAGGTATCAATGATTTTCTTCTTACTAAGTCAAGGCCTAGTCTTATCAATAATACTACAAAAATCATGGATGGTAAGCCAAATCCCCAATAAAAGAATGCATTGGATGTGATAGCCCCTAGACGACCTAACCAGTTTTGAACACTTAAGTCTGCTTGTAGAAGCATGCCCCACGAAAACTTCAGAACTTTGTCCTGATCCATTTTCCATGTGTATAGGTAAGATACGAATGAGATAGCTAAGTATATAGCTGCAAGAATGAGAATGACACCTAATATTTTAGGTAATCGCTCGTCGCGCCAGTTGAATTTTGGCGCCGATGGGGACTTCGGTTTTTGCTTTTTAATAGCCATAATACAATAATCGGTTTTTTAAAATAAATACTCCTAGTTGAAATATGTATTAAGTACCTTACCGTAAATTCATTAACCATCAGAAATATATTTAATACAGAAAACATCACCTGTGACCGAAAAAATAATGTATTACTTTCTGTAAAAATCTACTTATAAATGTGTTAATTTTGTTATTTGAATAAAACGGTATCAAATTAATACGAGCACAAAGATATGTGAGAAAAATAACATATTATAATTATTTGTAATATATTTTATATTGAATTAATATGATATACGATTTATAAATTAATATAATATTTATAATTCATTGACAATACATAAATTACATATGGTAATGACATTAAAAATTTCTTTAAAATTTCTTAATAAAATGTGATATCCATCATCATCCTTCAGGTAGTAATTAAAAAAAATTATCTTTGCGGCGTTTTTCGATAACAGTCATATGTTTTTGGGAGATATTTTCTAACCTTAACCACATTATAATGAACGCAAATATTTTTATCGCAGGAAGTGGCGGCATCGGTCAAGCAGCAGGGTTAATCCTATCTGAGTTTGGCATTATTGATGCCACCGTTTATTTTGGCGACATTTCTCAACACGCTATAGATAGTGCTTTGACCTTTGTAGAAGAAGGATGCACAAAAACCACAAAAATACACGGTGTGCTAATGCCTACTGAAGGAAGTAATGAAAACCTAGACAGTGTACTTGCGACATGCGATATTATTCTAGATTGTCTGCCAGGTAGTCAAGCACCTAGAATGGCAACATTAGCAAAAACGCATGGTTGTCATTATGCTAATCTTACTGAATATGTGCAAGAAACTAAAGATGTCATAGCAATATCCGAAGGTGCTGATACAGCATTCGTACTACAGACAGGTCTAGCTCCTGGATTTATAAACGTACTCGCACACCGACTTTATGAAGAGTTTCAGGCAGATTTTGGTGTAGATGTTGTAAATAGTATGCATATGAAAGTTGGTGCAATCAGTAAAAACGCACCATCTCCACATTACTATGCATTCACATGGAGTCCAATCGGTGTAGCAACCGAATATCTCAAAGATGCAGAGATTGTAAGGAACTTTAAGAAGATTAAAGTGCCCGCATTATCAGGATTAGAGCGAATCATCATAGATGGAGACGAATATGAAGACAACTTCACATCAGGAGGAGCGGCAGATTTACCCGATGCATTTTCTGGTAAAGTTAAAGATCTTGATTACAAAACATTGAGATATCCTGGACATTATCAATGGGTAAAAAATACTATGTCCACCATAATGAATAGCGAAAATAGAATTAAAGCGCTAGAAAATATCATGTTGGAAAACATTCCAAGTGTAGAAGATGATGTCGTAGTAGTTTATGCTTCTGTAGAAGGAAAAGACAAGCATGGTAGACTGAGAAGAAAGGAAAAATCATATAAAATCTTCCCTACCCTAGTCGGCAATAAACATTTAAGAGCCATTCAAACGACTACAGCTGCTCCATTATGTGAGGTAGCCCATATGTTGTTAAATAACAAATGGAAAGGGACCATACTTCAAAGCCAATTATCCACTTCTGAATTTTTGAATGGACCATTTGTTACGGCTATTTATGGCAAATATTAAAAATTGAATAAACTCTAAGTTTTACATTAATAGGAAAATAAAAAAGGCAGCCAAGTTTACATTTGGCTGCCTTTTTTGTAATTATTTTAGAAGTAGGAAATAGCTACCTACTTAATTCCTTGATATTTTTCCAATAAAGTAGGATTGGTTTCACCATCTACCACTTGTGTGATGATGTTTTTTAGTTTATTAAGGAAATCAATATTTTTTGTATCGGATTTGGCTTCTTCTCTGCTTGTGACATCTTCAGCCATTTTGATCAGGGTTACGGTTGCCAAATATTTTCTAAACATATTCCCATCTTTATTTGTAGCCAATGCTTTCATCACATCTGCTGCATTATGCAGAATATTTAAATCTTTACCCATCAAAAACTCATGATATTGACCATAAAACTCAAACATATTATTGATGCCTATCGTTTTTGATTTTGATTCCAGATAGGCAATACCATCAGCATCTTCTGCTGTAATGATACCAGCAAGGGTTGCAGCAAGGTAGTCTGTTTCGTCTTTTTTGTACTTGTCTATAAATGGTTTAGCTCTTTCGGGGTCTATATTTCCCAATACTTCTAATGCTATCTGAATAACTGGATACGCTTGCTCACCATTTAATATATTTTGACATAATGTCGTAGGATCAAAATCTTCCATTTCCAATAACTTTACCAAAGCGCCACGTCTGACTTCAGAGTGTGGGTCAGAAAATGTTAGGGATTGTAATTCATTGATATAATTCGAAGCTTTCTCAGCACTGATGGCATCAATGCCCATATTTCTAATCAAATAAAATGGGTCTTTTATGGCTTTGTCAATTAAATCAGCATTCCCATCATTGGTACTTGTAAATGCTATGACTTTATCCATAAATCGATTAGACAAGCTGAATTGTGCTTTGTATTGTTCAGGTGTTTTATTTTCGTTGATCATAGCTAGAAGGACATTTTTGCCATCAAAAACATAGGTGGCAGGCTGCGCTTTAAGATCTTCTATCAGAATTCTTTGCTTTTTTTCATTGATCACCACAGGATGATATTGAACTGTACCGTCTTCATAATACAAAGCAATATCTACTGGCAATTTAAAATTTTCATAAAAACCTTTAGGTGTATTTGTTTGATCTACTTCTACTAACAAGACTTTGTTTTCATCATTGTATGTGTACGTTACATCAAGGTGTGGATGCCCATTACCCAAAAACCACTGATCAAAAAACCAATGAAGATCTTCACCAACTGTATCTTCAAAAGCCATTCTTAATTCGTCTACTTCTACAGCGGTATATGCATTGTCCACCAAATATTTGTTTAGTCCAGCATAAAAAGCTTCATCTCCTAAATAATTTCTCAACATATGTAATACAAGGCCGCCTTTATTGTAGCTGTGTGCATCAAACATCTGCTCTTTATCATCGTAATAATAATGAACTAGTGGATGAGCACCTTGACCGAACACTTGGCTATAATAACCATTCATTTCATTCATACGATGGTGCTCTGCCCTATCCTTGCCGTATTTATTTTCGAACCAAAGATATTCAGCATAGTTTGCAAATCCTTCATTTAATGTTAAGTTGGACCAATCTTCACAAGTGACTAAGTCTCCAAACCAATGGTGCATCATCTCGTGTGCAACTATGTAATCATTGTCATTATCGATCAGTTCTCTTGTTGTTTTCTGAATAAAATCTCCAAAGACTACAGCACTTGTATTTTCCATGGCGCCAGAAACAAAGTCTTTGACCACAACTTGGGCGTATTTGTCCCAAGGATAAGGATATTTGAGTTTGCCAGAAAAAAATGACAACATTTCTGGTGTATGGTTGAATATTTTTTTTGCATGATTTCGCCATCCCTTCTCTACAATGTAATGAAGTGGTACTCCATTCCATTCATCCATTTCTTCATGAAATTCGCCAACTGCAATCATGGCAAGATATGGCGCATGTGGTTTGTCTTGTTTCCAATGATCCGTGCGAGTGCCATCCTTATTAACCGTACTTTTTATCTTTTTCCCATTGGATAAAGTCAGGTATTTGTTATCTACAGTTAGGATAATTTCTTGTGTAAAACGCTCATTAGGTTTGTCAAAAGTGGGAAACCACTTACTATTATTTTCTGTCTCACCTTGTGTCCAAATCTGAGTAGGCAAGTCAGGGTCTGTACCTGTGGGATTTATAAAAAACAGACCTTTATCTGATGTAATAGCTTCACTACCCGATTCTTCGTTTTGATTTGGCTTAGCTGTATAATCGATTAGCACTCCGAACTTTTGTGAAGAAAAATAGGTTGTGTCAAGTGAAATTACTAGTTTTTTACCGTCATAATTAAATTTTAGATCTTTTAAAGTAGCATCTGATTTAATGGAGTGAATATCGAAACCAACGGCATCGAGAGTCACTTCAGATATTGGTTTAAAAAATGGTTTCAAGGTAAGATGTGCTTTTCCAAGGACAAACTGACTATCCATAAGGAAGCTCAACTCTAGTTTAGTATGTAATAAATCATATGCTAAGGTAGCAGAAGGTCTGTATTCCTTTGGCAATGAATCTAATTCTGCTGAATCGGTAATTACTAAGGTATCTAGCATTGTTTCGTCCAGCAATTCTTCTTCAGAAGGCACATAAACGACTTCTTTGGACGTACTACATCCAGAAATTAATATCATTTGTGCAGCACATATAATACATGCCAACATTAATTTATACACCATACGATAGTTGAGTTGCTTAAAAGTGTGCAAAAATATAAAAAAGAAGTCAGTCTCTTTAGAAATTACCCATCAAATTATTCTACGCTAGTATTCATTTATTAATATCAGACATGGATAACGATTTATTTTCATCTTTTATGTAGGAAAGTGGTGATTTATTTTCGAATAGATCTTTTGTGTCAACCTTAATTGTCAAGTTTTCAGGTGTAACGTCTTCTTTAGCATTTTTGATCGGTGCAAAAAGGCTAACTATAACAAATATCAATGTTAATATTCGTTTAAACAACATATGAGCAATATTTAGGTGCATTATTTAACTCGGGGATAAAATTAATCATCTACCGCGAGATTTACAGAAATTTAAGACGTAAGATATTTTACAAAGACACACTTTTGTGAAAATTTGATCTACATAAATAAGAAAATAGGACTTTTGAAAGCAAAAAAATTGATCAAATTACAATTTTATACTTTAGTGACGCTCGTATGGATGACAATATTGACAAAGTAGCAGCTTATAAATGATTGTTTTTTCTTGTTTGGTCAAATAGCGAATTTATGTAATTGCGTTTATTAAGGCAACTTCACATAGTTTGGAATTTTATTTTATCAGGGACCCAAGTTAAAAACTTATATCATTGATAGAAAAGAGTGCTTAAAAAATTATGACTTGTTGATGTAAATAACTTTATTTGCTTAAGAATTGATTTTCATGATAATAAAGGTTCATTTTGCAGTTTTATTGGTGATTTTTGGTTTGCTATTTCTCTTTGGGTGTCATACATCAAAGAGAATATCCTTGGTAGAGTTATTTGAAAGTGACATTACTGAAGATGTCATCTGTTTTCTAGTAATGGATATCAGTCGATCAGAGAAGGATTCCAAAAGTCAATTAAACCTAAAACAGACTACACAAACTAATGGGAGGATAAAAACTCAGTCTATCCTCTTAGATAATCCAAACAAACTTATATTTTCAATTTTGGGTGATACTAGTGTTTTGAGTACACATTATCTTGACCATCCATTATTCAAAAAAATGGAACATAGTCATGAGCAAGATGGTCTTGCTACACAAACAGTTATTTTGACAAAAGAAGAATTTTTCATGAGGTTACCATTGAATTCGGCAAGCAAGTATATAAAAATAGAAGAAACAATCAATGGGGCGACACCCATAGAACTAATCACCTTTAAAATCTAAATCATGATATTTTATAGAGCTATTGTCATTTGTTTTTTATTGTTATCAAGTCAATTTATAGAAGCGCAAGTTTTTAAAGTAGATACCATCCAATATCAAGGAAGCAAGGATAAGTTTATAAATATTGTAGTCATGGGAGATGGATATACGGCAACAGAACAGGCAAAATTTCTCTTGAATGCAACAGAGATGACCACATACCTTTTTAGCCAAGCGCCATGGTCAAATTATAAAGAATATTTTAATGTTTTTGCCATAGAAGTTATCTCAGAAGAGTCGGGTGTAAAGCATCCAAATACAGCAAGCGATTGCTCGTCAGCAAATGTGCCAGTATCAAATCCCAATACCTATCTCGGTGTGACTTTTGACTATGCGAACATCCATAGACTGGTCGTACCTACCAAAAATGGCAATATAGCTAACGTGCTTGCAAGCAATTTTCCGAATTATGATCAAGTAGTTATATTAGGTAATTCTCCTTATTATGGTGGTTCAGGTGGAGCATTTGCCACAGCTACCAATGGACCATCAAGTTTTGAAGTGGCTGTTCATGAGTTGGGGCATTCATTTGCTTTTTTGGCAGATGAGTATTACGCTGGAGATGTATATGCCAATGAACGGACAAACATGACCAAAGAAACTGATCCAACAAAAGTGAAATGGAAAAATTGGATGGGTTTTAAAAATATAGGCATTCACCAACATTGTTGTGGTGGTCAATCTGCTAGTTGGTATAGACCACACAATGACTGTAAAATGCGATTTTTGGGTAGAGAATTTTGTGCTGTTTGTTCAGAATCTACTGTAAAACGAATTCAAAACTTAGTGGGATCTACTATTATGGACTTTTATCCAAAAACAAGCCAAACAGAAATTTGTGACCAAAAGACATTTCATCTGTCACTCATAAAACCTAATCCTAACACACTAAAGGTAGTTTGGGAGCTTAATGGTACGCCAATTGGCACCAATTTAGACTCTGTAGTAATATTGGAAAACCAACTTTCAGGTAATGAAAATACTTTGAAAGCAATTGTCCAAGACACTACCCTACTACTTAGGGATGAATCTCATAATACCACCTACACACAAACATGGACCATTGCTCCCAAGTCAACAAACCAAATCATGAGTAGTGGTTCGAATACATTTTGCATTGGTGATTCTGTAATACTTTCCACTACACAATCATCTGTCTACCAATGGAGTAATGGCTCAACTACTCAAGAAATCATTGTATATGAATCAGGCGAGTACAGTATCATAAGTACAGATGAAGAAGGTTGTATAATTGGATCTGATACGATCAAAGTAGCTGTCAATCCTTTACCACAAGTAAGTCTTAATTTTGAGAAAGACACAATCTGTCTTTCTGAATTGCCAATAAATCTAAGTGGTGGCAAACCTGAAGGCGGAATTTATACAGGAGAAAATATTGTTAATGGGATACTGTCATCAGAAATGATTATACCTGGTATTCAAGAAATTACTTATACCTATACAGATGAAAATAATTGTATGGCAACTAAACAACAAGCACTTTACATAGATATTTGTTCGTCTACAGATCCTACATACTATAACAATGACTTAAAGATCATTCCAAATCCAAATTCAGGCAAGTTTTCAATTCTTATACAAAACCAAAGGGTGAGTAATGCTATCATTCAGATTTTCAACAATCTTGGGAAACTGGTATTAGAAAAAAATACGCTAAGTGATGAAGTAGATCTTTTAACGCATCCAGCAGGGACCTACTTTGTTAAGATAAAGATGGAAGGTAAGATTGTCTATAAGAAGGTGGTTATTTTTTGAGAGATGAGCGATGGGTGATGGGTGATGGGTGATGGCTATAAATCATAAATATAAATCATAAATTTAACAGATTTGAAAAATCTGTCAAATTGAATCTGTCAAATTCGATGTTTAATCGAATAAGGAAGTTTGGATGATGGTGGGTTTAGGGATGACTCTTTCTATGAGAGATTTGTCGTTTGCTTTCACGCTATTTACTTTATCTGAAACGGGGTATGCTTCCATTTGGTCTGATGGATATGGTATCAGTAATTGTAGTGCATCTTTTGGTTTTATCTCATTGTCCAACCATAAGTTTTCATTTTCCTTAAGCAACATGGCGGGCATTCTATCATGGATTTCTTTCATCAGCGTATTGGGTGCAATGGTGATGATGGTAAAACTGTGAATGGTGTCACCGTTTGTATTCAGCCAAGAATCCCACAAACCTGCCACAGAAAATATATCTTGGTCTTTTGCTATAATTCTGTAGGGTGTTTTTTGTTTTCCTTTCGTTTTCCATTCATAAAAACCATCAAGTGGGACAATACATCTTTTGGTAGCTAGACATTGGCGAAAAGCTGTTTTGTCTTGAAGGGTTTCAGCCCTAGCATTTATTAGTTTTGATCCTATGTTTACGTCTTTTGCCCAAAAAGGAATCAAACCCCAACGATATAAATGGATGTGCGTAGTATCATCAGAAGTAATGACAGGATGCATGTGTGTAGGAGCGACATTAAAATTGGGAAGTGGATTATATCTGGCTAATTCGTCAGAATAAAAAGTTGCCTTAAAACGTGCTTCAATCTCTTTTTCTACTTTGGTAAGTGATGACCTTCCACACATATCTTACCTATTATTTTACCTTGACAAAACTGTCGATGCCTTTTTGCTTTAGGTCAGTTGCTGTGGTTCTTGCTTGTGTTTCAGAAGAGTATCTAGCAGCTATGACAGAATGGTATTGTGATGCAGAAAAGACCACAACACTTGATTGAGAGTAGCCCATTGCTTTAAGTTTGGTGACCATTTTTTGTGCATTTTCTTTAAGTAAATAACTACCTGCCATTACCATATACTTCCCACCGTCTCCTGCTAATCCTTTTGCGGTGCTAGTTGAGCTTTTTGGAACTTCTTTTGTAGCTTCTATTTTTGGCGATTGTGGTTTTAAAGCTGGTTTTGTGAATGATGAAGGTTTGACATCCTGTTTTGCAGGTGGTGGACTAGATTTTTTCTTTTCCACCATTTCTTCCACTTTGGAGTCCACATCTTTGTAATCGATTTTTCCATCTACAATATCTTCATTTGAAATCATATTACCGTCTACAACTTCTTCACTACTTTCCGTATATTGCATGGAGGTATCTACAGGTGGAAGCGTATCAGTAGTGATTTCTTCTACTATCTTTTGTTCTTTATTTTTATAATAAGCATTCATTATAGCAGACACCCAAAAGTATAGTATCAGGATAATTAAAGCGTAAATGACTATTCTAACTAATCTACCCATTTGAAGTTGGTTATAACATAAAAAACAGTCAAATGTACAAAAAATATATTATGTCTAGAAAATATTGCAAAAAAGATATTGAACTTACCTTAATTCATGCCAAAAGAACATTTATACTATTACAAGTCTTACATCAATATATTACCTACAACATATTGATTACCAATTTTTACTTCATTCAAAATCGATTATTGTCATTGTTTACAAGCACAAAACCATTGAATTCTACTTCAATTTCTCATGGATAGCTTCAATAGCTGCCTTCCACTCTTCTTGTACCTTTTTGATTTCTTCAGGCGTCAGGTGAGCAGCAGCATCTGTGCCACCATGATCGTGTGCATGGTCATGTCCTGAATGGTCATTTCCTGAATGGTCGTGGTCGTGAGCCATACCTGGTATTTTGACCATGTTATATTTCCATGCATCTACTTCTTTTAGTATAGCCCTTAAAGAGTCAATATTTTGAACTACAGCACCTTGTGCAAATTTTGCGGCCAATAGACTATCTACTTCAATACCAATATGTATGGCATCATCTTGGATAGTGAGTGCTTCTTTTAGAACAGCTGTTTTATCATCAGAAGCTGCGGCATCTGCGTTTGAAGAACTATTTTTACAAGATATAAAAGGCAATACCAAAATAATGATTGCCCATTTTATATTATTTATCATCAGAAGTAGGTTGAGATTTTTAAAGTGGATATATCGTTTGAATTACTTTTTAAGTGCTGCAATTTTTTCTTCCAACTTTATTTCATCACCTGGGCTGTAACCATTGTGCGCATACACGATTTCTCCTTTTTGATCTAATAAAAAGGTCTGAGGTATCGTCTGGAAATTAAGTGCTTGTTGCAATTCTTGTTTGCTATCTGCAAGGACTGTAAATTCCCAACCTTTAGATTGAATTGTTGCAGGCACTTTAGTCAGTCCTCTTGCATCATCAATAGTGATAGCAAGCAATTGTATATCATATTTGTCTACCCAATCAGCATATACTTCATTGATAGCGTCTAGTTCTCTTTTGCAAGGTGTACACCAAGTCGCCCAAAAGCTTACGACCGTAATTTTTCCTTTGGATGTATAATCACTTGTATTAACCGTTTTGCCGTCTATGGTTTTAATATTGATAGAAGGAAAAGGATTATTCACATTATTTGTAAAGGCAAAAGATATTACCAAAACAACAAAAACACTTAAAGATTTAAAGAGATTCATACGACTTTTTTAATTTAGATGGCTAAGTTAAATAAAAGTCACAATGATAATGAATAATCCATAAATACTTAACTATAATTTAACCAAAATTGAATCAAATGTCTTTTGAAAATGATTTTGTGTAATAATCTTAAGTCATTTTATAATATTTTTTATCTTGCATCCGATTTAAATAATGGAAGTAAGATATTTATCTATTTCATTGTAGCATATCTTTATTAATAAATAGAACCAATCGAAGTCATAGCCAATGCAACACACTTTTAAAATTTTAATTGTTTTTATATTATTTGCTCATAGCATCGTTTCCGCACAAGAAAAACAAAGCAAGGGCGTTTTCTCAGGCGCATTCGAAACCAATGCTAATGTTTTTATACGCGACTCGTCTATAAATGCGATTAATACACCACAATATGACCATCAATTTTTTGGAGGTGAAGCATGGCTCAATCTAAATTATACTATAGATGGACTTACCATAGGAGCAAGGTTTGATATGTTTAACAACTCCAATCTTCGTAATCCTACAGGCTCCTTTACAGGTATCGGTATTGGCAGATGGTATGCCAAAAAAACATTGAACAAACTTGAACTGAGCGTGGGATATCTATATGATCAGATAGGTTCAGGACTCATTTTTAGGGCTTTTGAGACACGACCACTTTTTATTGATAATGCATTATATGGTGTAAGTGGTAAGTATGACCTTGGCAAATCATGGAATGTTATGGCATTTGCTGGAAGACAAAAAAATGCTTTTGAGACTTATACAGGTAATCTGAAAGGACTTAGATTGGAAGGATTTTTGAGTTTTGGTGAAGAAAGTCCACTCACCTTAGCACCAGGATTTGGATTTGTAAATAGGACGATCTCAGATGAAAATATGGAAGGTGTAGTGAACTCACTCAGAACATATCAGACTGAAGATAGATTTAAACCTAATCATAATGCATATTCAGGTACATTTTATAATACCTTGAGCTACAAGTCGATATCATTATTTACTGAAGTGGCACTTAAGTCAAATGATATTTATTACAATGCATTTGCTGAAAAAGCAGAACTCGTAGGTAGTAGCATAGGCAAATTAGAGCAAAAACCAGGTTCTGTACTTTATGCCAGTCTGTCTTATGCATCAGGTAAACTCGGTGTGACAGGTGAAGTAAAAAGAACAGAGAGCTTTAACTTTAGGATAGACCCTAATTTACAATTGATCAGGGGATTGGTTAATTATTTAGTGCCACTTAACAGACAAAATACCTATAGGCTTACAGCTCGATATAGTCCTGCTGCTCAAGATATATCTGAAATGGCTTATGTCATGGATGTAAAATATAAATTTAGCAAGGCATTAAGTGCTGGTGTAAATTATTCTGATATTAAAACTTTAGAAGGCGACAGGTTATTTCAGGAATTATTTACTGAAGTGATATACAAACACAAAAGAAAATGGCAGTTGACATCTGGTATACAATTTTTGACTTATAACCAAGAAAGATATGAGATGAAATCTGAAGTGCCACTGGTAAAAACAATCACGCCGTATGTGGACTTTTTGTATAAATTTAGCCCATCACAAGCACTAAGGACAGAATTTCAGTATATGAAAACTGAACAAGATTTTGGAAGTTGGTTGTTTGGATTAGCGGAATTTAGTATTGCACCTAGATGGATTTTTGAAGGATCTGTTATGTACAATATTGATCCTAAAAAAGCAAATTCAAAAGGTGATAAAGAAAAAACCTTATATCCTACTTTTGGTCTTGTATTTTCACATGATGCTCAAAGATATAGCTTGCGTTATGTAAAACAAGTAGAAGGAATCGTGTGTAGTGGCGGTATCTGTCGTCTAGAGCCAGCATTTAGCGGAATCCGATTTAATATGAATACAACATTTTAATATTTCAAAAAAAAATAACCATATGAGACAAATCAATAAAATATTCATTTTTGTGATCGCGGCTATCACCATCTATTCTTGTAATGAAATTATGCTCAATATCGAAGATCCAGTGATTCCAGAATCAGATCGCGTTGTATTGATCGAAGAGCTTACAGGTGCTAGTTGTCCGAATTGTCCAAAAGGAAGTGCGGCTATAGAATTTATATTATCTCAATTTCCAGGCAAAGTTGCCGTTGTCGGTATTCATGGTGATTTTCTAGCACAACCTATCAAAGACAAAAGTAAGTATGATTTTAGAAATCAAAAAGCAAAAGATCTGGAAAACTGGTTAAAACCTTGGTATGGAAAACCAGCAGCTACTACTAATAGAATTTTGACGGAGGACCCTCAAGAACCATATGCTATAAGCAGTCCTGATTTATGGTACGCCGAAGTAGCAAAAGAACTTCAAAAGCCTCATCAAATGAATATTCTTTTGGCAGTTGATTATGATGAAAATAAAAGAACGATTGACCTTGATGTAACTGCAATTCCATTAGTTGATTTAGCAGGAAATTATAATATCAGCGTCTATCTAACAGAATCAGGTATCATTGATGCACAATCCAATGGATCAGAATATGTAGAAGACTATGAGCACAAACATGTATTAATGGATATGATGACCAATGCCACTGGTGATAGTTTTGGGACTAATCTTAAAGCAAATGATGTGATAAAAAAGAAATTCCCTACCTATACTTTGCCCGTGAGAGAAGGTTTGTTTAATCCAGAAAAAATGGAAGTCGTTGTGATGGTGAGCAAAAGTGACGTAGGAGTACGAGATGTGGTACAGGCTGCTTATAAAAAGGTGAAATAGTAAGTTGGAAAGTTTAACCGTTTAATGTTTAAGGTGGAAGGTTTAACGTTAAAAGTCCAATGTTTAAGATTTAGATAAATCATAAAAAGAAAAAAGGGAACAAATTAGATTTGCTCCCTTTTTTTAATGCTAATTTAATTATTTGAATGTGCTTACAACGGTAAATCGATATGGGCTTACTTACACAATCAAAAATTAGATATTCTTACTCTTCTTCTGAAGTATCTTCCGAAACTACTGGTGCAGCAGGTGCTACTGGAGCTACTACTGGCGCAGGTTTTGCTTTTGGCATTGTTGCAACTGTCTCAGCTACTTCATCCAATTTTGGTGTGATACTTACCCAAGTTCTATCGTTTTTACCTCTTCTGAATGTAACAATACCTGCTACATTAGCATGAATGGTAAAATCTTTGCCTAAGTAAGCATTTTCACCTGCATGAAATTTAGTACCTCTTTGTCTCACGAGGATATTTCCTGCTTTTGCATATTGACCACCGAAGAGTTTAACTCCTAGTCTCTTACTATTACTATCACGTCCGTTATCCGAACTACCGACACCTTTTTTATGAGCCATTTTTCTTTCTTTTTTAGATTAGATAATGCCTGCTAACTTACTAGTTACGCAGAAATTGAATCAATTTTAATTTTAGTAAAACTCTGTCTGTGACCATTTTTCTTTTGGTAACCTTTACGTCTCTTCTTTTTGAAGACAACTACTTTGTCACCTTTTTGGTTGCCTATGACAGTGGCATTAACTTTGGCATTGCTCAATACCGGCGTGCCTACACGTACACTTCCGTTGTTATCTACCAGGAAAACCTGATCGAAACTAACAGATGCACCTGATGCGGCTTCTAACTGGTGGACGAAAAGCTCTTGGCCTTCTGTCACTTTGAATTGCTGACCAGCTATATTTACGATTGCAATCATGTGATTAAAAATTTTGTTATTTAAAAATGAGCACAAAAGTACGTAATATTTATTTTCTTTGGGAATAAAACTTCTACTTTTTTAACGAAAACTACACATTTTTGTACAATTTATGGTAAAAATGATCGATTTTTGCATTAATTTTCTTTGACTTATTCATTTTTGCCAAGTTTTACTTGAAATCACCTTTACCATTCAGCTTGATTATCTAAATAATTATTTTTCAATAACAAGCGTTTTTCTTTTAACAATTACCTTAAAAACGAATATGTCTCCAACAATTATAGATAAGCCAAAAACTAAAATTGACAGAAAGGTCTTGAAAGCATTGCAAGCATATGAATCTACAGAAGGTCAAGTAATTATACACGGTTTTGTCAAGACTCAGCATGAAGACATGTTTATCAGAATATGGCCTACAACCTTTTTATTTGATCAACATTCGAGTTACCAAAGTGAACTTGTGCATTATGAAAAAATAAGTGGATTTCCAACGTGGACCTTGGTTCCATCCCATTCAGAATTCGTTTTTACTTTAATATTTTCTGCATTACCCAAATCTTGTATCATATTCGATCTAGTAGAACTCATTCCACAATCGAATGGATTTCAAGTGAAAAACATTTTACGCAATGATACAGATGTATACTATCTCGATTTTAATGTATAGGTACATCATAATAAACTTACTCCATTCCCCTACCTTTTAGCAATTTTATAATTTCATCACTCTTTCGGTAACCATTTGTGACTAAATATAATTTGCCATCAATCTTGGCTATTAATGAAGGAAATCCTTTAACACCCATGGCATTTGCAAGATCAAATTCAGAATAAGAATCTGCTTTCGCTTGTTTGTCCTTGAATCGTTTGTGAAATAACTCAGGATCTATCCCAAATCTCTCTCCGATATGAATATAGGTATCAATATCAGCAGGCAGGTTATTTTGAACATAAAAGGACTCTTGAACTGCTTTGAAGAATTCGTAACCTACACCAGGTTTTAATTTATTAGCAACAATTACTGCTCGGCAAGCAGGTTCTGTATCATACAATACGTCTTTTTGATTTAAGATGGAGAAGTTAAACTTTTGACCAGAAGCTTTCTGAACGTCTATCCAATGGTCGTATAAAAAATCTTTTAATTCACCCATAGTTTCGGTACCACCTGCTCTCAAACCACCCATGACCATTTCAAAAGGTACGTTTGGAAAAGCAGCTCTAACTTTATCCAACTCAGGTGAAAAACCATAACACCAAGAACACATTGGGTCACCTACATATATCAAGGTATCGTTTTGGGAAGTTGCCAATTGTGTCGTGGAAAGCATAAGTAATATTAAGAAGGTTTTCATGAAAAAATTATGGTAAACAAAATGACTATGGAAAACAAAATAAAGTTAACAACCAAGAAGATGCTATTGTTGAGTATTCAATGAATGTAATGGGTATTTACAAGATGACTTTTCATCTCCCCTAAACTGATAAAAATCATTTTTGATAAAGAAGTAAGCTCTTAAGTTTGTGATAATAAAAAGTGTTGTATCTTATAAGAACCAATAAAAACAAACAAATGAAACTCACCAAAAAATCCACAGTTCAAGATATATTTGACCAATTTAATGCACAGTTTCCATATTTACATTTGGAATTCTATGATCATGAAAACGGTATCGATCAAACACTTAGTCATCAAGTATCACATCAAACATTATTGGAAGATCTTAATTCTGAATTAATTGACACGGTATTTGTTGTAAGTCCTGAGATGACAGTGTCAGATTTTGAAAAAATGATGAAAGATAAGTACCAATTGCATATTCAAGTATTCCGTCGATCATCAGATATTTGGCTACAAACATCAGCTACAGATCATTGGACACTAGAAAAACAAAACGGAAAAGGTCACAGGTCTACATTGACTTACGACATAGACCCAATCACTATTTCAGATTTTGATGTTGAGTAACTTTTGTTAAATTGATTAAAGAAATATATCCTGACCTATTTCAATAATACACCTTTCTTTTTAATATCTGTGATTGCTGCCATTAATACTTCCAAGTCTTCAGCGGTATTAAATCCATTAATGGAATATCTCAGATAGACTTTGGCATCATGTCGCATTACAGGAATTTCGATCTTGTATTCATCTACAAATGTTCGATAAAGTTTTTCTGGATCAGGTGTTTTGATTTCTCCACTCAACATCTGGCCAATAAAATCATCATTTAATGGAGCCAACAAAGGACTATCGAGTAGCTCTGAAAATTTGTTTGCATAAGATTTCACCAAGTCATGAGATCTTTTTGCCACTGATGTCCAGTCATGAGTTTCCATAAAATCAATGGCATCAGCTATACATAAACTAGCTGTGTAATCGCGTGTTCCATTGAGCGAATGCCAATCCAAAAAGGTAGAATGCGATGGAAAAAGTGCTTCATATCCCCAACTAATTACCAAAGGTATGATATCAGGTTGCAAATATTTTTTGACATACATAAATGAAGACCCCTTGGGTGTCATCATCCATTTATGACAAGCACCAGTATAATAATCAACATCCAAAGCATTCAAATCCAAAGGAATATGACCAGGAACGTGTGCACCATCTACAAAAACGGGAATACCCAATTCTTTAGCCCGGGACGCTACTTCCGCAATCGGAAGAATCAATGCCGTGGTACTTGTGATATGGCTGATAAAAATCATTTTGGTACGCTCCGTCACGCCTGTAAAAAGATTATCGACAAAAGTTTTTGCATCGATTAAAGGCAATTGGATAGGTTGACGTACATATTTGGCACCTACTTGGCTGCAAATCAATTTCCAAGCACGATCACAAGCGCCATACTCTAAGTCAGTGGTCAGTATTTCGTCACCTACTTGCCAATTTATACTTTTTGCTATGGTATTAACTGCATAAGAAGGATTGGATACCATGACTACATCATCAGCATCACAGGAAATATAAGTAGCTAATGCTTCCCTAGATTTTTTGAGATATTGGCTAAGTCTGACGGTCATAAACTGAACAGGATCACGCTCCATCTCTAGTTGAAATGCCTGATACCTTTCGAAAATTGGTTTTGGACATGCGCCGAAGGAACCAAAATTTAAAAAGGTAACGTCTTCATTGAGTAGGAAATGAGATTTTAAAGATTGTGCTGTCATGAATTGGATGATTATGGTGTAAAAGTAGTGGAAAAGAAATAGATAAAACTACCATTC
Organism: Saprospiraceae bacterium; assembly: GCA_035299145.1. Classification (GTDB taxonomy): domain Bacteria; phylum Bacteroidota; class Bacteroidia; order Chitinophagales; family Saprospiraceae; genus OLB9. The sequence goes on along the minus strand of DATGWZ010000001.1, from coordinate 31,501 downwards.
CATTATTTGCCTTTTAACTTAAAACACTATTCGTAAGATATCACTATTGGTGGATTCTGGTATTTTTTGTAAATATTATATCCCAAATATAATAAAATCAGTGTGGCGATAATTAAAACTCCTGTACTTCCAATTGTTTCAAGTATTGAATCAAAAAAACGAGATTTTCTATCAGATTTGCTGAATCCTTCCGCAGAAATATGTGTACCCGCCTCTATTTCTAAAGCCATACCATACATTACGTAAGCAAAAATAGGTGTGAAAACAAATCCAAGCAAGTCCCATTTTACTGCATTCAAAGGTGTAAGTTGTGTTTCCTTTTTCGTCCATCCTTTCATTTCTGTAATATGCTTGATGAATTCATCTCTATCGACATCATTTGTAAATGTAATATCAGAAACAGAATTGCCAATTTTCATCCCAACATGTGGATCAACAGTCAGTCCATCAAAAGTTAACTTTTTCATATCTTTGTACAACAGTTCACCTTTATCAACTAGAGTCACTTTTTTGTTTATTATTTCATTAAACTCTGCCAAAGAATTTACTGATTTACTTATGAATCGGACTCCGTCTTCTGCATAAAGCATGGTTTTTGCTTTATCGCAATTCACTTGAATTAATTTTTCCATTTTTAAAAGAAATTTAAAGTTGTTTTTGTTATTATTCCTTCAGATTCTAATCAAAGACCAAAACTAACAATATTTTACAACTTGTTGGATTAATTAAATTATTTTTGTTCTTGATGAACTCCATCCTAGAAAGTATAAAGTATAGTATCCATTGACATTCTTTGTTCAAATTAGCCAAAGAATCCTTACCTTTGTACCGATTTTCGATCAAAACAGATTCAGATCCATTTATGAAACAAAAAATAGAAATCCTTGCTCCTGCAAAAAACCTCATACAAGGTATAGCTGCAATCAATGCAGGTGCAGATGCTGTTTATATAGGTGCTCCCCTATTTGGCGCACGTACCAATGCGACCAATTCTCTCGATGATATTGCCGAAATGGTGCGATATGCGCATTTATTTAAAGCGCAGGTTTTTGTAGTGATCAATACGATTTTGTATGATGATGAACTTAAAACTTGTCGGGATTTGATCTATAAATTGTACGATATTGGCGTAGATGCACTCATCATTCAGGATATGGCCATACTTGAGATGGACCTGCCGCCTATCGTGCTTCATGCTAGTACACAAGCCAATAATCGAGACCCTAAACACGTAAAATTTCTCAAAGATGCTGGTATCAAAAGAGTGGTGCTTGCGCGTGAACTCAATCTCGATCAAGTCAAAGAAATACATGAAGCGACGGATGTAGAATTAGAGTTTTTTGTCTCGGGTGCGCTTTGTGTTTCCTTTAGTGGCAATTGTTATATGAGTATCGCCAATGGTGAGCGTAGTGCCAATCGTGGGTCTTGTGCCCAAAACTGCCGTCTGCCCTATGAACTCATAGATGGGACAGGCAAGACATTGATCCAAACAGCACATTTACTGTCTATCAAAGATCTCGATCTAAGCGATCAGTTGCCTGCATTGATAGACGCAGGTATATCGTCATTCAAGATAGAAGGCCGTCTCAAAGACATCGTTTATGTCAAAAATAATACGTCATACCTGAGAAAAAGATTAGATGATTTTCTAGAAACCAACTTGGATAAATATCAAAAAGCATCATCAGGCAGAACTTTTTACAACTTCGAACCGAAGATGGACCGAAGTTTTAATCGTGGATATACGGACTATTTTGTCAATAAACGAAAGGAAAAAATTGGTAGTTGGGATACACCAAAATCACAAGGTCAGTACATAGGTAAAGTCCTAGAAATCAAGGCAAATGGATATGTCATAGAAAATTATGACCAACTCAATAATGCTGATGGTCTATATTTTATCAATGCCAATGGAGAAGCTGATGGCGCACAAATCAATATCATCGTCAATGATGTGGTCGTACTCAATTCACCAAAATCTATCGAGATAGGAACGGTTATCTATAGGAATTCTGATGCTGAATTTATCAAAATGGTAGAGCAAGAAAAAAGTGCCATTCGCAAGATCGGTGTGCAATTACAATTTTCGGAAACGGCAGATGGATTCAGATTGCTAGCAACAGACGAAGATGGTCACCAAAGTGAAATGTCGATGGTGAGTGAAAAAACATTGGCAAATAGTGCAGAATCTGTCATACCCAATATCAAAAAGAATCTAGCGAAAACAGGAAATACCGTATTCATCGTGGATGATATCGACGTGACATTTACGGATAATTGGTTTTTACCGATATCAAAAGTAAATGAAATCAGGAGAGAAGTGCTCGAGCAATTGGTAGAAATACGCATCGCTCAATATCATAGAGAGACACAACCAATTGTCAAAACAGATCATCCATATCCTGTGGATAAACTAGACTTTACATTCAATGTGTCCAACCAAATGGCAAGGAATTTTTATAAACGTCATGGCGTCACTGATATAGAAAAAGCCTTCGAACTGCAATGGGATCCCGGAAAATCTAGGGTCATGGTCACAAAGTATTGTGTCAAGTACGAACTAGGTAAATGTGCTAGATTCCAACGTGCTACTATGGGCGAAAAAATCGCTGAGCCACTCACACTCAAACATGGAGAAGTGGAGTACAAACTCAAATTTAACTGTAAGCCGTGCGAGATGGAAATTTGGGAGAAGGATGCTGAACTAGAATACATCGATGAGGATGAGCAAATGGGTTATGTGAAGAAGTGATGAAAAAATTGAATAGTTGACTTACTTACTCTCCATCCTATTATCTATACTTTTTTTTACCCTTTCAGCGATTCATGTATATTGGGGATTGGGAGGCAAGTGGGCTTTGTCAGTTGCATTTCCGACAAAAGAAGATAGGGCTTCCCTATCAAAAGTGCCAGGAAAGATGGCTACATTTTTAGTCGCTTTAGGGCTATTCTGTTTTGGACTTTATTACCTGATAAATATGCAGATTTTATCTATAGTTTTACCCAAATATTTAGGTGAATATGGTTATTGGGTAATCGCAATCATTTTCTTTTTACGAGCCATGGGAGATTTTAATTATATTGGAATATTCCGCAAGGTCAAAACCACTGCTTTTGGTAAAAAGGATAAGAACATCTACACACCTTTGTGTATTTTTTTAAGTTGTTTGACTTTTTTACTCATTTATCTAGGTTAATTTCACCGATCAAATCATCTCCCGACAATTCATCTACCATGGATGTCATTGCGAGATTTGCATCATAAATGGCGCTGAATACAAAAGGTTTGCCTTCATCTACATACTGATAAATAAACCAATCTGTTGGTGGTGTATCTAGATCTTTCAATTCGTCGGCATGGATCCAAAAGAGATCACCTTCATCGCAATAGGGAGCAGGTTGCCATGGAATCTCTACACAATAAATAAAACTTACCCAATTGTAGTTTACTGGTGATGTCTCCGTGAGTATGCCACAAAACTTTGGGTTTGAGATCGTAATTCCTGCTTCTTCCATTGTCTCACGTATGACGGCTTGGATGGGAGATTCGTAAGGATCTATCTTACCACCTACGGGCACAAATTTGCCTTGATTGGGCATTTTTGCACGTTTGAGCAAGAGATATTGATCGCCACTTTTGATGATACAAAATACTGCTACACGCTTGAGACCTTCTGAAGTCATGAAATTGAATTAATGTTATGAGTAGAAATAACAGCATAGCTTTAAGATTGTTGAAAACAATTTATTTTGTCATCTGTTTGGTCTCAAAATTCAAAATCATGCAAAATATACCACGTTCAGTCTCAATTACAACTGCTGTTTTTATCTTTTTTCTCTTCGTGTGTGGATTTGATGAAGCCACTGATATTGTATTATTTCTTTTCACATTACTTAATATTATGGTAGTGTGGATGGTGTATTCTGTATTACGATTGGAGTACATAGCTCCTTACACATTTCAAGAGCGATTTTATGAAGATGTTGACAAAAAGCGGATAAAGGATGGAGATGAATAAATGAAATTTAGTGATATGTGGTAGAGTGATAAATGATTTTGAGAAGTTATTTGTTAATCATAGGGTTACCCAAAGGAATCCACTTTGAAAATTCATCCGTTGTATTTCCACAAAAATCATAAATTTTAAATCTCACTTCATAAGTACTGTGATCTTTAAATCTAAATGCACCACCACACATTCCATGTCCGATCATTATTTTTTTAGCTTGTAACATCGGTAAATAATATCGGAAATAATATTTACTTTTCACATATCTTAATTCGGTATAAATTAATAAATCTGATACATCGGAATAACTGATACCAAAATGGCTAAAATATTCTGGACCGCAACCGTAATACTCTGAGCTATTTTCAATAAAATAAGGGCTTCTTTTCACATTAGGAATATCCTTATCAAATCCTTTTTCAACATTCCAATAGACATTTGTCATACCTTGTAATCTATCATCCCACTCTTGGATTAAAGTTTGGTCTTGCAAATTATTGATTTTAATAAAATACTTTTGGCCAGGTGTCAAAGCTCTTTCTGGTATTAATATTGCTTGCGTCACGCCAAACATTCCAACTATTTTTGTATCCACTCTCAGATTCACAATATCTTTGCCAGATTGTAAATATATGGGAAAGGTACAGTTAAGAGAGTCAATAATATTTTGACTCCAAGCATAACCTTCAATGACAATAAATGAATTTTGCTTGATAGTTTTGCTTTGCGGGTAAAATGCTAAATATTCATTTGAACATTTCCCAAATGTAATTTCTGCAATGCAGTTCAACAGTATAAATGCAAGCAATCTAAAGTGTAACTTCATATTTTTTATTTTCAAAACATTGAAAAACTAAATCATAACACAATGCATTAAGCAAAAGATTTTTATATTTTTACTTCAACATTATAAACAGCAAATCTTACAAATAAATTATATCTAACTAGTCTATCTTTATAAAAAAAATTAACTTATTCTGACAAATTGCTAATTCAAACTGCTCAAAAGCACATCGAAAGATTATGGCCATAAAAAGAATAAATTTTGTTACACTTTAAAAAAAATTACTTTTTTTTGATTCTACAACTATCCAATTTAACCAACATTTTTTTGCCACAAGATTACATTTATGTTCTAAAAATGTAGATGGATAGGCAAAACAACAAAATAAAACCTTCCCTTTAAGCATCGTTTTGTTTAAACAATTAAGTAATTTAATTAAACAAAAGCAACCAATTAAAGCATCTAGTCACTTATAAAAGTATTAAATCAATCATTAAAAAAAATCTTATGAAATCATTAAATGTATTGTTCTTACTTTTAGTATCTTCTTTTCTATTCACTTCTTGTGAAGATGATGAAGTAGTAGCACCAAAAACCGCTGTAGATGTAGTGGTAGAAAATTCAAATTTCACACTGTTAGAAGCTGCAGTATTGCATGCAGGATTAGCGGAAGCATTAGCTAGTCCTACGATTACAGTTTTTGCACCTACAGATGATGCCTTCAAAGCAGCAGGTTTTGCCAATGCAGCAGCTATCCAAGCAGCTGATAAAAATCTTATCGCATCTATCTTGACTTACCACGTTGTAGGAAGTCTTGTACCAGCTTCTGCCATTGAGACAAAAAACAACGCAGAAGTAACCACACTAAACACTGCAAAAGTATATGTTACCAAAAATGCAGGTGGTGTATCTGTAAATGGTGCAAAAGTGACTACTGCAGACGTAAAAGCTGAAAATGGTGCCATCATTCACATCATTGATGCTGTCTTGATACCAGAATCTAGAAATATTGTAGCTCTTGCGCAAGCAAATCCTAATCTTTCATTACTTGTTGCAGCCGTACTAAGAGCAAATCAAGGTGCAACAAAAGTAGTAGATATATTGAGTGGTCAAGATATATATACCGTGTTTGCACCTACTAATGATGCATTTATTGCAGCAGGGTTTCCTACAGCAGCAGCTATTCAGGCTGCACCACCTGATGTATTAGCAAGTATTTTGACTTACCACGTAATTCCAGGCAGAGTTTATTCTACAAACTTAGTTACAGGAAATGTAGCTACAGCTAATGGTGGTAATATTGCAGTAAATGCAGCCAATGCCACACTAAAAGGAAATGCAAATGCAGGAAATACTAAAATCATCGGTGCAAATATACCAGCAAGTAATGGTGTAGTGCACTTAATAGATAGCGTTCTTTTGCCATAATCATACTGTAAACATAATCATAAAAGCTCAGCCCTAAAGTGGGTTGGGCTTTTTTTTGTGATCAAAGAAATAACACTATCTTAAAGTATGTAATCTAGTATTAAGTTCTCTTAAAACAATATTTTATCACTAAATAAGATAGAGCTATAAATTATAATGAAAACTATAGGAACAATACATGAATTTTACTTGGTTAATGAATTAATTAAATGGAAAATAGTATCTGAATTACCATGACTTTGTAAAATTATACCATTTGTGTCCAGTAAAAAATATGTAGGTATAGATTCAATATTATATTTTTTTTTGGGGTCATTATTTAACTCGCTGACCAAACATTGCGTCCAACTATCTACGGAGTCTTGCTTAATAGCGTCTAGCCATGTTTGTTTCCTATCTTTGGTATCAGTAGATATGCTTATCATTTCAACTTTATTGGTATTTAGAGTATTATAAAATTTTCTGAGTTTTGGATGTCCTTGTCTACATGGTTTGCACCAACTTGCCCAAAACTCTACAAATACAAACTTTCCTTTAAAAGAATCTAAATTTACAGATTTACCATTTGAGTCTTTCCCAGCGAAAACATTTGCTTTCATACCATTTGAAATAGCTTTAGCACTTAAAATTCTTTCTTCTACTTCTAAACCATACGTGCATTTCTTGACCCTCTCAGATAGAGAATCATATAAATATTCTGCCTTTGGTGTCATTAACATAAAAACAGCACTAAGATAAGAGTCAGGATGATTTTTGATATAATTCAGAAATATAGAATCTTTAGTACCTTTTCTAGATTGTTCAAACTGAGTCAATTCATCATGTGTTTTCGAACCAGTTACCTTGAAATTTAGCACATCTTGACCAAATTGATTTATCAAACTATCTTTATGAGCTAAAATACTTATCTCCCCTGGTTCAGCAAAAACTATGTTTGAAACAATTTCTGTGTCCTTTATTATAAAATCAAGACACATAATATCTTTATTTATGAACTCAAACGAAAATTTACCATTTTCAATTAAAGCCGAGTCTAAATGTACCTTTGTCACACCGCTAAAATTCAAATATCTTGCTATTAAATACTTCCCTTCGAATCCAGTAATATTTCCATGAATAATTGATTTTAAATCTTTGGTTGTTGTACCACAACTGAATAATATCAAAAAGTATAGACCAAGAATTATTTTGAAAGAATTAATCATAATTTAAAGTTTTAAATAATAAATGAAACAAAAATACTTAATTATTTCTTATACCAATGCAAAAAAATCAATCAAACTAAAAAATATTTTAATTTTCATAATTTTATATTTTTTAATGTCTTTACAGAATTAAATAATTCCAAATAGAGTATTGGTTTTAATAGTGATGGAGACATGAATAGGGAAAATTATGGTCTTTCCAAAACCAGATCCACTTCATCTTTCAACTGCTGCAAATCCAATGCTTTCACTAAGGTATCTACTTCAAAATCTTCTGTATATGGACTTTCCAAATCTAATCTTTTATTGTAAACTACACTATAAAACCTACCTAAATACAAAGTAAAAGCACCTCCTTCGAGATCACCTTTTTTATAAGCTTGGTATAATGCTTTGAAATGTTTTCTAGAAGTCTCTTTGTCTGGATTATGGTGGATGATTAACCAAGGTGTTAATACTGCATCTTCGGTGTGGTTTTTTAGCGATGGATATCCATATTTCGCCAAATATGTTTCTATTTTGGCTAGATTTATGACATCTAGTTTCATCATCGAGTCTCTATTATTTTTATACTCTATACTCTTTTCACCAGTTTTCTGTAATAAATCAGCTCCTTCTGTGCGTATATTTTGGTCTAAGTTATAGATTTTTTTCCAAATATTGAGATTGCTGTACATAGGTTGACAATTGATCTATTTCAGCTTGATAATTATGGATAGTTTCTTCTTTGCAGCTGAAGAGAAGGAACGAAATTGACAAAAGTATTACTATTTTCATTTTAAAGATTTTAATCCATATTTTTTTCTATTGAAGTTCACTTTGTTCATTTCAATGGTGTTATAAAGTTCAAATTTACCTGTTTTCTCATTCATAGCGCTTTGTGTCCCAAACTCTTGTGGCTTTCCTTTTAGCATATTTATTCTATCATGCAATAAAGGATACAATGTAGTACCTAATCTACCAAGCTTAATTTCTTTATGTATGATAGGCAAAAATTTTTCCATGGTAACCAAATCTGAATGTTGAATAATATAAAACATGTGTGATTCATATTCAGGTCCTACAATTCTTCGATTTAGATAACCATAATTTTCATACAAATCCAAAACAACTATTAAATTGAGAGAGTCAAACTTTTTTTGTGCTTTAGGCAAATTTTCATACTTCTTACGAAAATATTGATCTTTATATTCCAATGAATCAAGGATTTTTAACAACTTTGGATTGTAACTTTTAATAATACATTCACAAACTTTATCCATCAAATCTAATTGCTTTTTATAATGGACTCCTCTCTTACCTAAATTCCTGATATTTCTTGAAGGATCTTGAAGTATCTCCTTGTAAGTATGACAAAACAAATCTTTATCATTTTCTATCCCTTCAAAAAATGGATAGAGTATGTCACTAGCATCATTTGGTATCATCTTATAATATGAAATAAAACGATTCCAATAAGCATTATTAAGATCATTAAATCTCAACTCAGATATCATCGAATCTCTGTTCTTTATTATTTGATTTTCAATTCTTAAATCAAAACTCCATGCATCATAATAATTCTCTTCACTTTTGTCATACATATAGGTCTTTTTTTCAGGAATTTGCAAAGGGATTTGAGCTCTGACAATTAATATATTTAACAAGGAAAAAATTAAAATAATGATTTTCATAAATGTAAAAATTTATTAAAAGTTAAAATGGTGCTAATCAAAAAATGTTCTTCCCTCAACACACCTTCAAAAATATCAAAAAAAAATAAAACAAAAATAATTATGAATCACAAATCGATTTTTTCTAAAAAACAACTTCACTTAATTAATCATTTTTGACGCTTTTAAAACAAATTTAATACTTAAAAATAAACTTCAAATCCTTTTCTAATAAATCAAACTCAGAACTATTATACTTTCGCACAATGTTACCTTCTTTATCAATCAGTATTTTGGTAGGTAAAAAGTGTACATTATATAAGATCATTATTTTATTTTCATCGCGATCCTTTAATAAAATATGCTTCCACTGATCGATAGAATCTTTCATGATAGCTGTTTTCCATTTATCCATATCTTTTGAAGAATCAGAAGAAAGACTTATAATTTCCAATCCGTCTTTATTGTATAAATTATACAAATTTCGAAGTTTAGGGTGTGTGACCCTACAAGGCTTACACCATGAAGCCCAAAATTCTAATAATACAAATTTACCTTTAAAATCTGTAAGTCTTATGGAATCTCCATTGATATCAATTGTTCTAAACTCTGGAGCCTTTAACCTCAAAAAAGATTCATTTTTTTTAATCTGTGATAAAATATATTTACCATAAATTCCATTTTTTACTTTTTCTGAGAATAAATTATAAAACTGCAATGCCAACTCAGGTGTTTCTCTATTAACTGAAAAACAATAATTAAACGCAGTATAATATGAATCGGGATTCTGCGCTAAGTAAACAAATTGCATACTGTCAACATATTTCTCATACTTACCGAGTTCCGACTTACATTTATCGTAGTTATCAAGTAAAGTTTGAGAATAAATTGAATCCTTATTTCTATTAACTGTTTCTTTAATGATTGAATCCAAAAGATTATATGTTTGATATATTGCTTTTCCTTTATTTTTATAAATCTCATCATCAAATGAAATCTTTTTTAATTGATCAATATAAGATGGTGATTCTAAGTTTTCGAAATCAATTTTTTCCCCTTTAACTAACCTGCCATTCACTTTATTATCGCCTACATCAATCAGAAATGCATTTGATTCCACGTTGTCGTATTGAATTACCACCATAGTCGCCCCATTTATTTCACCCATCAGAACAAAGGCACCATTTTCAATTTGAGCACTGTCTAAAAAGATTCCCTTTTTTGAATCCCAATCAAAATAACCTACTGAAATTGGTCCATCTTTTACACCAGTCAATTCTCCATAAATCTTGAAACTACTAATTCCTTCTAAATTTCGATAATCTTGACTGTAACCATTACCAATAACAAAAATTAAAATCACAATTTTTAAAAAAATCTCTTTCATAATACAAATATTCTAAATTTAAAAAATGGATGTTTTAAATTATAACTTTCCTTCACACACCTTCAAAAATATCATCTATACTGATCGAAAGTCCTGGCAAAGTTTTCACAGGTACAACATCATCTTCAGAGAAAGCATTGAGACGCTGATATTTCCCATTCTCTAGAATAAATACTTCTACTAGACGTATCTCCGCAAATACGATCCAGTATTCGCCTACCCCAGCTTCTTCATAAATGCTGTATTTGTATTGGGTATCTCGTTTTATTTCCTTTCCCGCGACGATTTCTATTACAAAATCAGGAACTCCAAAAACAGCGGTTTCTTCTATGATTTTCGGATCACAAATCACACAAATATCTGGCTGGACAACATTGGTGGACTTGGTTCGTTTTTTATTTGCAATGGGAAGTACTACATCAATAGGCGCATTGAAAACTTGACATTTATGACCTTCTAATTGTTGCCGCAACCTATAATAAACATTCCCGTTTATAATTTGATGTTTTGTCCTTGGTGCAGCACACATCCTGAATATCTTACCACGGATGATCTCTACCATCTCGTCTATTTCTAGCTTGAGATAGTCGGCATAAGTATAGATTCTATCATAATCTATGACTGGCTCTTTGGCTTCTTCTGTCTCGGTATTTTCTATTGTTTTGTATTCCTTCATGCGTATTCTTGTTTAATCTTATGCAAATATATGGAAAATTACTAAGTCAATAAGTGAATTTTTCCAAAACAATTTCTGAAATCAATTCCTATATTCGACCTAATGTCTATTTTTGCAAAAAAATAATAAAATGGGATTATTAAGTGGAAAAGTAGCTTTGATCACTGGTGGATCAAGGGGAATAGGTGAAGCCATCGTTATGAAATATGCGGAAGAAGGTGCGGATATAGCATTTACCTATGTATCATCAGAAGAAAAAGCCCTTGCAGTAGTAGCAGCTGCAGAACAAAAAGGTGTTCGTGTCAAAGCATACAAATCTGATGCATCTGATTACGCACAAGCAGAATCACTAGTAAACGAAGTAGTGGAGACCTTTGGAAAGATAGATATACTGATCAATAATGCAGGTATTACCAAAGATACATTGATGCTTAGAATGAGCGAAGAACAATGGGATCAGGTCATGCATGTCAATCTTAAATCTGTATTCAACCTTACAAAACATATATTAAAGCCTATGATGAAAAATCGATCTGGCTCCATTATTAATATGAGTTCAGTGGTTGGTGTTTTTGGAAATGCAGGTCAAGCAAACTATGCCGCATCTAAGGCAGGAATTATCGGTTTTACAAAATCCATCGCCAAAGAAGTCGGTTCGCGTAATATCAGATGTAATGCAATCGCACCTGGATTTATAGAAACAGATATGACACACGTGCTTACTGATGAGCAGAAGAAAGCCTATATAGACAGCATTCCTCTCAAGAGATTAGGTAGTGGAGATGACGTTGCCAATGCTTGCGTTTATCTTGGTGGAGATATGTCTACCTATGTTTCAGGGCAAGTTTTGAGTGTTTGTGGTGCATTGAATACTTAAAAACCACCCAAATCTTGACGAAATTTAGTAATATATGTCTTTTTTTATTATTTTTTGAATAATAATTTTAAATATTGTCAAATAAGCATTACTTTTGCGTTCCTTTTCGGGGAATAGTTATAAAATCATATTTTAAATAAAAGATAAATAGATCAAAAAATGAAAAAAGATCTCCATCCGCAAGATTATAGATTGGTAGTATTTAAAGATATTTCCAATGATGAGATGTTTTTGACTAAGTCATGTACAAAGACAAGAGAGACCATAGTATTTACAGATGGTAATGAATATCCATTGGTAAAAATGGAAGTTTCAGCGTTTTCTCACCCATTCTTCACAGGAAAAGTGAAATTTGTGGATACCGCAGGTAGAATTGACAAGTTCAATAAAAAGTTTGCGAAATTCACCAACAAATAGTCTAATAGTTAAATTTTATAGAAAGCCCTTACTTAAACCTAAGGGCTTTTTTTTTATGTATTTGAATATTTTTATAAATATATTACTTTTTTGCCAATACTTTTTGTGACAAATCTGTTTTAAATTCGTTATATAGAGGATTACCTAATAAACATTCATGAATACCCCCAACATGAAACAAAATAACTTTCCAAAAAATATCATTCTTTTCGGTGATGACAATTGGTTTCATTTATTACCATTGACATTCACAAGACCTATTGCCGAACTAAGAGTAGGTATATTGACCATCAAAGAAAAGTGGGAAATCCACCTAAATGGACATGTCAGTTATATAACACAAGATTATCTAGCAGAAAAGTATCCAATAAATATTGAAGATGATAATTTACTGATAAACAGCACATTACTACCTTCTAATATTATACTTAACTATATTAAACAATTACAATTAAACGAAGCATTGTTGCTCGGTGATGAGTTGTTGGCTGCAAGATTATCTGCTGATCAGTTTGATCTACTTTCTGATGATCCCGCATCACTCAAAACATTAAAAGGTATCAATCTAGAAGGCGTAGCAGGCCTTGACATCAGTCGGATCATGAGACCTTATGATATTTTTATGCTCAATGGTCAAGAGATCCAACATGATTTTGACATCATTACCAAAGGTAGAAAATCGCAACCTATATCTGACACCAACAAAATCATCGGAAAACATCCAGTTTTTCTTGAAGAAGGTGCTGTTATGGAATGTTGTATCATCAACACAGAAGGTGGTCCAGTTTACATTGGCAAAAAAGCATTGGTTATGGAAGGCTGCCTTATCCGTGGTAGCTTGGCAGTATGTGAAGGTGCTGTGATCAAAATGGGTGCAAAAATCTATGGACCTACCACAGCAGGACCACACTGTCGGCTTGGTGGCGAAGTCAATAATAGTGTATTATTCGCAAATTCTAATAAAGGACATGATGGATATCTAGGCAATAGTGTCATCGGCGAGTGGTGTAATCTAGGTGCTGACACCAATACTTCTAATCTAAAAAACAACTATCTTCCAGTCAAAATTTGGTCTTATGTCAAAGAAGGATTTGAAGATACTGGTTTGCAATTCTGCGGTCTCATCATGGGTGATCACTCTAAAGCAGGCATCAACACCATGTTTAATACAGGAACAGTTGTAGGCGTAGCGAGCAATATCTTTGGTGATGGGTTTCCTCGTACTTATATTCCATCTTATTCTTGGGGAGGCGCATCTGGATTTACCACACATCAACTCAAGAAGGCAATAGAAACAGCAGAAATTGTCATGAAACGACGTAATCAAGATATGTCCGAAGAAGATAAAAAGATCCTTGAATACATCTTTCATGACACAGCAACTAATCGGGTACAATAAATTTGTATCCCAACGCATAAATAATTGATTTACCAACTCGACTGACATATGTTTTTTCCAATCGGTGACACGCAAGTACAAGGTGGCCATAAGCCACTCGTAAGTTATACCTTCATTGTCATCAATGTCATAGTCTTTTTACTCCAACTATCCACGCCAGGCAACCTCATTTGTCAGTTTTCTACGATACCTCTTCACATAATAGAAGGTACACAATATCACACACTGATCTCAAGTTTGTTTCTACACGGTAGCTGGATGCACTTGCTTGGAAACATGTTGTTTCTATGGGTATTTGCAGACAATATAGAAGCCAAAATAGGTAGTTTTAAATTTCTTCTATTTTATATCGCTGGTGGATTAGCTGCTAGTTTTGCACATATTTATTTCAGTACTACACCACAAGAATTACAAAATATCACCTGTCTTCCTTGCAGTGATGACAATCCTTGTAATGTAGATATGATTGTTTCAGCTGCTGTCGTACCATCTTTAGGTGCAAGTGGTGCCATCTCTGCTGTAATGGGTGCTTACCTACTTATGTTTCCAAAATCACAAATCAAAGTCTTGGTACTTATACTCTTTAGATCGTTTTATGTACCTGCGTTAGTATTTTTACTCATTTGGTTTGGACAGCAAGTGTTATCTGGTGTGGGTTCATTGATGCCTTCCGGCAATAGTGATGGTGTAGCTTGGTGGGCGCATATCGGTGGATTTGCATTTGGCCTTATCGCTGGACTCTTTCTAAAAAAATATGTGAAAGATAGCTTGGATTATGAATGAGGAAGGTTGAAGGTGGAAAGTTGAAGGTAAAAAGTTTAAGGTTGAAGGTTGAAGGTTGAAAGTTTAATGTTTAAGGTGGAATGTTTAATGTTTAAGGTGGAAAGTTTAAGGTTTTAGAACTGGCTGCAGCACTTCTTCTGGTGTAGGAAAACTAACATCTAGCAATCTCAAATTGGCATTCTTTCCCATTTTGTAAGTCTTTTTGGAAATAAACTTAGTTAAAACCCATCCAATTACTACAGCTGTTGCGCCTATCGCGACATCTGTCCATCGAAGTTTGTTTTCCGTCGCGAAATGAGCAATGGTTCCGAATAAAAACCAACCTGCACCAAAACCACTAAGTACTTTCCCTCCAATTTGAGCAGCACTATTTTCTAATCGGACTTGAGTAATGTCTTTTAGCATGACCATTCCATCTGTGAATATGATGATTCCATCTTCAACAATGATTCGCTCAATGGTCTTTTTCTGCCAATCTTTTGGAAATTCTGAAGATTTAAATACTATGCTTTCTCCTTCATAAAACTTGACAGCTTCTACTTCTCTTAATATTTCTAATTGCAAGATTCGCTGACTATTGATGCCCAAGCTGACCATCATAAATAATAACATTCCAAAAATCTTTACCATAAACTTGCTTTTAGTTTTATAACGAATCTAATATAAGAAACGTATTGTGGTAAATAAATGTTTTCAGAAATTAATTCCTTAATTACAATTTTCAATGACCACAGCATATCCCTGCCCCACTCCTATACACATGGTAACTAATGCATATCGTTTACCTGAATGACGCAACTGTAACGCTGCAGAAAGCAAAATCCGACTACCTGACATGCCTAGTGGATGTCCCATAGCTATGGCGCCACCATTAGGATTAACACGTAGATCATCGTCTTTTACACCCAAAGCTCTCAAACATGACAATACTTGCACAGCAAAAGCTTCATTGATCTCAATAATGTCCATATCATCTATGGAAAGGCCAGCTTTACGGAGTGCTTTATTGGATGCATCTACAGGTCCAATACCCATGATTCTTGGCTCAACACCCACAACAGCTGATGAAACAATCTTTGCCAATGGATCTAAACTGTAATCTGAAATGGCACTTGATGAAGCTATTAACAATGCTGCTGCGCCATCATTAAGCCCAGATGCATTTCCTGCTGTGACAGTTCCTTCTTTGCGGAAAGCAGTGCGCAATGCTGCGAGTCCATCAAGGGAAGTTTTGTCTTTTATGAACTCATCTGTGTCAAATACTATGGGTTCACCTTTTTTTTGTGGCAAAAGTACGGGTGTGATTTCCTCACTCAATCTCCCGCTATTCCTTGCTTGTGTTGCTTTTTGTTGCGATAAAAAGGCATATCTATCTTGGTCTTCTCTAGATACTTTGTAAATATCTGCTAAGTTTTCGGCTGTTTCTCCCATAGCGTCTGTGCCATACATGGTTTTCATTTTCTGATTGACAAATCTCCAACCAAAACTTGAATCAAACATCTCTGAATCGCTCCCATATGGAGAAGAAGCCTTGGATGTCACCCAAGGTGCTCTTGTCATATGCTCTACACCTCCTGCGATTACTAATTCGCCATCACCACACATGATACTTCTACTCGCATGAATTACAGCAGACATACCAGAAGCACAGAGTCTATTGACAGTTTCACCAGGTACAGTTTGTGGTAAACCTGCAAGTAACAGTGCCATTCTTGCTACATTTCTATTGTCTTCTCCTGCTTGATTAGCGCATCCTAGGATGACTTCATCGATTTTATTTCCTGGGATTTGTGGGTATTTTTCGATCAAAGCTTTGATAGGAAGCGCAGCCAAATCATCTGCTCGCACACTTGACAAACTACCTCTGAAATTTCCTATGGCAGTTCTTAATCCACCAACTATATATGCTTGATTTAACATTCGTACTATATTTAGCGCAAAGTTACATAAAATCAAGGCTTTTGTGCAAGAGATAGACCGTAATCCATCAAATCTTCATCGTAACAGACCAGCCAAAATGATCTGACATAGGATTTTGACCATCTAAGCATCGGCTTTGGTGAAGTACTTTTGGATATCTGTTATCGTAAGATTTATAGAAGATATAGTCTAGTTTTGATGGTCGTTCAGTCGAAGAAACATATTTGTTGCAATTGCTATCGGATGTAAAATCGTGGTCTTCAAGTGTAGGTTTTGAATCTGTAAAAGACATATTATTTTGTATATAATAATATGCATCAGAAGGAGCCACGTCTGGGTGATGAATATTGATATCACCAACCATAAACGTCGGATTTGTTTTATCTAGCACTTTATCCAAGATTGTTTTCATATATGAAAGTTGCTGCATTCTCATAACTTCAGCATGTTTATTGTCTCCTGCATAAAGATGTGTATTTACAATATTGATATGCCGATTTCCATATTTTATTACAGACAAAAGAAATCCTTTACTGCCTATTTTTTCAATAATTGATGTTTTATCAGAAGTAGGATATTGGTAGAATTTTTCTTCAATGATTGGGTAAATAGATAACGTCATCAATCCACCAAAACAATCTTTTTCTACAAAAGGTACAATTTCTTTACTGCATCTATAATCACTAAAGGTATAATATTTTTTTCCTAAATGTGACAACAGATTATCTCTTAATCGTGGATGAAAAGTTTCTTGTAAACAAATGATGTCTTTATTTAAGTCAAAAATACTGTCAGCCATACTTATAAATCTTCGATCGTGGTCGTGACCAAATAATTCTATAGGTAAGCCCCAAGTATTATAACTTAGGAGATCAAGAATGCCTTGACTTTGACGGATGGATAAAGCATGATCTTCATAGTATTTTAATGCTAATGTAGTTTCAAATTTAGGAAGATTTATGGATTGTCCCAATGTAATAAAAAGACAGAAAAGTGTAAAAAGACAGCTACGTATCATAAGATATTTCGTTTGGTGTTTTGATACACAAAAGTCTTTAAGTGCTGTTAATTCATTGTATATTAGTTATTAATGAATTATTAATTTTCAAATTTTATTTATGATTGTGAAAGACTCTCAAAAACTTGAACATAACCTAGACACATCTTTTCCCACGAAAAATGTTGTAGCGTATAATCTCGTACATGGGTATCAAATAAAACTTTATTTCGGCTTACTTCTTTAATTTTATTTGCCCAAATCTCTGGTTTTTCGCTTTCTAATAAAAACCCATTTTTACCATCATGAATAGCATTGGTAATACCTTCCATATTGGCCGCCAAAACAGTTTTCCCCATTATTGATCCTTCTAATGCTACCAAACCGAATCCTTCCATATCACCTTTTACTTTGATATTGGGCATGACCATCATACTAGCATTTGATATGATTGTAACCTTATCTTCTTCTGATACTTTTCCACATAAAATGACATTTTTATTTGTTTCAGATTCATCTCTAAGTGCTTTGGCATCGGTTGCTTTTCCTAAAAAGAGCGAAAATAATTCTTGTGTCTTTTTTGGCAGCAGATTGAACCAAAACGAATCCGAAACCTTTACATCACCAATGTGCACAAACTTAAATCTATCATCCAACAAAGGCATGACATTTTGGGCAAACCAACTGAAACCTTTGCGTTTCACAGGTCTCCCAATAGCCAAAATAATGACGGAATCATCTTTTATCTCGTATTTATTTAAGATAGAAAAATCAGTATTATTTTTATTTTTATTAAGTACATCTTCTACACCATTGTCTACAACAAAAAGTTTATTTTCATCAAATCCTCTATCTAAACAAGCTTGTTTGGTGGCATCACTCACGCAGATAAATGCGTCAAATCGTTGTAACTTTGGTAATAAATATTTTTGATACAAACTAAGAGGAAACACTACATCTAAGCCATGAAATGTTACCGCAATTTTAATGCCTTCAACACGAATTTTAAGCAAGTGAAATATTGCTGCCATGAGACCATCGTTGAGATGGATGATGTCAATGTCTGGATGTAGTTTTATCATTTGATAAACCCTAGATTTGAGTTTAGCAAAAAAGACATAAATTGGTTCACTGCCATCAAATACTATCGAATATACATCAAGGTACTTTCGATAGCCATTGATCAATTCATAACTTTGTTTTTCCATACCGCCTGTAGAAGGTGGATATTTATGGGTAATAAAAAGAACTGCCAAAATATGAGTGTTTTATACAGCGACTAAATCAGGAATGCTAGCCAAAGACTCCAAATCTGCAAAATATGTGGCTGTAAGGTTTGACCACTTTAATTCTTTTGTCTTTTCTAATCCTTTTTGAATGAACTGATTACGAAGGTTTTCATTTCGCAAAACACTTTTAATATGGTTTAGATAGTCGAATTCATTTTCGGGATCGCAGAGAAAACCATTGAAACCATGATCGATAAATGAAGCAGATCCGCCACCATTCGCAATGACGCATGGCAATCCAGAAGCCATCGCTTCGGCTACCACATTACCATAAGATTCTGAAATAGATGTAAATACAAAAACATCTGCAGAAGCATATACTTTTGCCAATTCATCATGGGACAATTTCCCTAAAAAGAAAGCATTTGGCATCATTTTCTTTAAGTCTTCTGATGCCATTCCGTCGCCTGCAATTATGAGATTGTATTGACTACCTTCGTCTTCTATTTTTTGGTAAATTTTCACAAGCGTTTTCAGGTTTTTTTCCCATACTAGTCGACTTGCAAACAATAGATTGGGCTTATTATTTTGTGTGATATTTTGAAGAAAAATAACATCTCTTTTGTTTGGGTCAAACTTATTTGTATCAAGTCCTCTTGGCCATAACTTCATATTTGCATCTGAAAAACCTAGTTGACCAAGTTCAGAAATCATAATCTGGGTAGGCATATAAACTAGATCACACTGATGATAAAATTTCTTCAGCATAGCGGTCATGATACTTTTAACAGAAGGAACAAAGACTTTAAAATTTTCTAAATAATAGTCCACATAAGATAAAAAATGGGTGTGATAAATACTAATTACTGGTATGTCATGCGTGGCACTATAATCAAGCGCTGCATTGCCCAAAGGCGATGGTGTAGAAATATGGATCACATCAGGTGCAAAATCGTCCAACTTTCGATAGAGTTGATCTTTATGGAAATATGGGATGGCCATTTTGTAGCCTTTATTGAAAGGTAATGCAATTGTCGGAACTTCATATACTTCATGATCAAAAACACCTGTAGGAGCTACACCACAGAAAAATAAAAACTCAAATCGGTCTTTAGGAATGCTCTTGATTAATTGAAAAATGGTACGTGAAGCACCATCAAAATCTTCGATTAGTATCTCTGCAAAAAATGCAATTTTTATTTTAGGTATCATCATATTTTAAGGTCCTAGATATATAAACAAATAAAAATCAGCTAAGTTTCTCCAAATTGATGTTATTAATTTCTATGTACATGAGACCATCAATGGCATCATTAAAATCGGCATCTACATTAAAGGACAATAGACGTGCGCTTTGCATCAAGTATTTTTTGATAAGAATGGGCATTTTAAGTCCGTTGGGTTCTACATCTTCTATGAGTTGGTCGATAGCTTTGACACATTGATGAGAAGGGTCATTCAGGATTTCCGCAACTTTTAGTTTCATGATACCATTAAATGCTCGTTTGGGTGCCACGTATAATGCAAGCTCATTGTCAAAATGATATTTTGTCAGATATTGGACAAGAAGCGATCTACTAAATGGTGAATAATGGCTGCTAATGCTTGCCGCCCCAATGATATATTTATACTCCGGATGAAGTTTTGTCACTGCACAAATTCCTTTCCATAACAAAAACAAAGGCATCGGTCGTTGTTGGTATTCTTTCGTTACGAAGGCCCGGCCTATCTCAATGGCATTATTAAAAAAATTGCGCATCGGCCCTGACATGTAAAATAGACTACTCAAATAAAAGCCATTCATACCATGTTCTGCCATAATCTCTCTGCCCATACCTATTCGATAAGCACCTGCGATTTGACCATTACCTTTATCCAACAAGATCAGATGATGGTAATATTTGTCATATTTATCCAAATCTAAAGCAAGTCCTGTCCCCTCGCCTACTTCTCTAAATGAGATCTCCCTAAGTCTACCAATCTCTGTTTTGATAGCAGGAGCGTAGTCAAGTTTTGTAAAAAACAATTCGTACATGTCATTTTCAAAAACAGATTTATTGGTTAGTCTCAATTCTTCTACTTCTCTAATTAGTGACAAACCGGATGTGCCAGGAAGAATCGGAACTACCTTTCTTTTGACGTGAAGTTTTTTGATATCAAAAACTTTTTTACGTCTGAATACATGCCCTAAGTGATAACATTTTGCCCTAATGATATCGGAGTAGATGCTGATATCGGTGATGTTGCTTTGATAGGAAACAGGTATAGCTTTGCCAATTCTGACAGTGATCTTTTTGTGCGCGCTATTAAATACTTCAGAAGGAAGTTTTGCAGTTCGAAGATATTGATTCATCGCAGAAACAACGTAAAACAAATCACTGTTGCGAGCATGAAAATACATGGGAATGACAGGAACCTTAGCTTTTTTGATAAACTTGATAGCGCTTATATCCCAAGGTTTGTCTTCAATCTGCCAAACCATTTTATTTTGTAAGGTTGAGACTTCACCTGCAGGAAAAATACCAAGCGGCAAACTTTTATCTAAATGGGAAAATGCTTGTCTTATACCTGACAGACTACTTTTTGTATTTTTATTAGTTTCAAATGGGTTTACAGCACAAATATATGGTTTTAGTGGCTCTATCATTTCCAATAAATAATTGGCCATAATTTTGCTTTCTGGATGATAGGTAAGCATAATTTTCAGCATGATCAAACCATCGATACCACCAAGCGGATGATTAGAAACAACAATAAATGGGCCTGATTTGGGTAGTCTTTTTAGGTCAACATCTGAAATATCGACTGTGATGTTTAATGCCGACAAAATAGCATCTACAAACGCTAAACCTTCTAGATGGCAGTGTTTGTCATACATGAGATTTAGCTGATCTATCCTCAGTAGGCGCATCATTGCCTTTGTAAGAGACGTGCCGGCAGCACCAAATTTCTGCAAATGGAGACTGCGAGAGATATCAGATTCAGTTAATATTGGCATGTACATTCAGGTTGAAACCCAAAGGTATTGCACTAGTATTAAATCAATGATACCTGAATATTAAGGAAACGTTACGTATGTTAAGTTATTGGTTTTTGTGGTGCAGTTTTTATAGACAGTCTACCCCGTAAACACTTAATACATGTTAATCAACCGTTTTTTACCCTGCACCCTATAGGGAAACGGTTGATAATATATCCATCAGCAAATAATAATTTTCTATTTTTTTATGAAAGTATCTTGATATTTGATTCAAGGTTCTTTGATTAAAATCTAAAACAATTTCCTAAGCTTTCACTGTAAAGTGCAGCATAATCAATCTATCCAATCTATAAGCCATAGCCACGGACAGCAGTATTACAATAATACTAATATATCCCAGAATATTGTAATTGTGAATGGCATAATTACTATCGCTATAAGTAATCCAACCACTCGCAAGTGTAGCCAATCCCGAACCCAATGACTGTACACATGAATTGAGACTCATAAAACTACCTCTCGTCTCTGCATTGACTGCTTGGGTGGTCATTGCTTGACCGGGTACCGTACGACCTGTAGCCGTACTAAACCATAATGCGAAAGTAAGCAGGACAATAAAAAGTGGCATCGTAGGCATATTGGTTATAAAAAATATAAAGATGGTGGATACCAAAGCAGATGCTACAAAGACCTGTCTCTTGCCGTATCTATCAGCAATCTTTCCTGTAATCTGTGCAGTAATCATGGCGCTTAGTCCTCCACAGAGATAAATAAGGGGCGTATATTCTTGTTTGACACCAACATTATAGACCATGTAAGGATTGATCAACGGGATGATGATAAAGTGTCCCATAATCATCAACATACTGAATGCCAATGCCGTAACTTGTGTCTTATTGCTGAAAATCAAGAAAAAATTCTGGACTCTTTGGGTAAGATCAATAGGATTTGCAAGGTGCGCATCCACATTTGGAATATATCTCAAAAGAAATGGATATAAAAAACTTCCCACTACAGCTACAACAATAAAAGGAAAATACCAATCAAAATTATTAGCCAAAAAAAGTCCAAATGGAACACCTACCACGGATGCCAATGCAAAACCACCCATAAGTAATCCCATAGCTTGACCACGTCTTTCATAAGGAATGACATCACCAATAATGCTCAATACTTGTGCACCTATCAAACCACCAAAAATACCTGTAATCACTCTTGCCAATACCATCGTATAATGTCCTGTAGCAAATACACAACCGAAAGTGCCCAATAAAAATCCGAAGTATGCCATTAGTAATAGCTTCTTACGGTCAAATTTATCTGCAAAAAAAATAGCAGCAAAACTACTTGCAAAAGCAGCCAATGAATAACTAGAAACAATAACAGCAAACTGAGAAGTGGTGAGTTCCCACTTTGGCATTAGGATATTTCCCAAAGGCATCATGATCATAAAATCAAGGATGTGGGTAAAGTTTAATAATGCCAATAAAGCGACCAAGATGGTTTCACTACGTTTCAATACAAAAGATTTGGTGAATGATTGGACCAAATAAATGGTACATAATAAAGAATTTGTCAAATTTATTATCGCTCAGCAACAATAATGAGTAGTAACAACAAAATATAAAATTAGTTTGATGGGAATAGAGTAGTTACTATTAATTAGGATTATTTAGGGCTTTTCTACCATAGATAATCTTTCAAGCTAAGATAGACTTATTTAAAATATTAAGGTATGGGATCAAAGTTGAAGACTTTGACTCTCATCTATTTAAAATGCAATGTTATACCTACGAGTTACAACAACTTTTTGTAGAAAAGTAGCCATTAATTATATTCGTAAACACAAAAATAATAAAGTAAAAATTTCAATTATCATTTGTAATTATGTCTCAATCTTCAGGTGCTAAACTACCAAGCTCCAAAAAATCTTTAGTAGCTCTTTTAAGTTCAGCAAGTGGCATGGTGGCTAGTGTTTCATTGAGTGTGGGTTCAGGTCCAGAAACTCTGAGCTTATCTAACGGGTTTTGAGCGGCATAATGGACATTCTGGTCAGGTTTCCAAGCTAAGAGATCATTTGGTTCACATACTAGGATACGACAAAGTGCTTCGATGTGATCTAATCTAAAAGATCGGGTATTACTATTAAGCAAATTGGTGGCTGTATGGTACGTAAAACCTGACTTAACTAAAAATGTGTAGGGATTTTTAATACCTCTTGCGGCAAATATAGGTGGAAGATTTAAATACAACATAATATTATTTTAAAAACATTAGAATATAACGCTAATAATAGTAAACAAATTGCAAATAATACAATAAATTATGTTATAAATAGTAAATTAATTATAAATATTAGTATCAATATTGTAAATACTGGAAACTATATTGCAAATACTATGATTAATTATGCAACAATTTAAAGATGTATTATAAATATTGGTAAGTATATCGAACAAAATAGGGATAATACTGAAAGATATAAAAACATCATTGTATATACTGGAAATAATATCAAAACTTGTACTCTATACTAAATGTGCTAGATTATATAAATTTGTAATACTGTGTATAAGTATGGTTTATAAATACCAAATCTAAAAAAAATCATGCGATGGGTTATTCTGGTTTTGCATTCGCGATCTGCCAATTATAAGTGATTTATATTTGTAGTATTGATGGAGAATACCTATTAAAAAATCTAAACAGGTTTTTGAGTTGTATGGGTTTTGTCTTAATAACTACAAAAATTAATCAAAGAATTTCTACTCCTAATCCACCACATCATAACACAACTGTACTAATCCCGAAGGATAACTTACACTTTTCTTTAACGACAGTTTTTGCTCCAAGTTATTTTCTTTAAACAGTCTGATGCCGTCGCCTAAGATATGTGGAATCACACTTATAATAATTCTATCAAATAATGCACTTCTAAGTAGTAAAGTCACAATCTCTGCGCCACCATCACAATAAATATCTTTGCCTTCTTCAGATTTCAACTTTTTTACCAAGTCAACAATATCATTTGAATATTCTACATGTCCATCTATTCCTTGCTTTGATTTAGAAATAACGTACACTTTTTTGTCTGGATGAGGGATATCTGGTCCAAATGATCTCACTTTATCAAATGTTTTTCTTCCCCAAATCACTGTGTCAATGGTATTTGTAAATTCAGCATAACCATAATCTTCATTTGGTTTTTCCACCATAGAAAGAAAATCAAGGCTATCATCTTTTTTGGCAATAAAACCATCAAGACTCATCGCAATATAAAGAATCAATTTTCGCGACATAATTACTATTTTAGATATTATGAAATTATACAACCAATCTAACGAATAAAATTCTTTTATGGTTGTCAGTATTGCATCAAAATCTAAAACATTTCTTTCTCCATATCACAAGTAAAACGCTTCCATATTGTCCTTAGATTTCTTTTTGGGCTTGCCAAGATTGATATCATTATTTGCAATAACTCTGGTGATCAGATCGCTGATGCTTACGCCGTGGTATTGACAAATATTGGGCATTAGAGAACGAACAGGATCCATATTTGGCATGGCATTGACGTCAAGTATATAGACTGTTCCATCGTGACTCACTCTGAAATCTGTTCGGGACATTCCCTTGAGACCTATTAACTTATGTAGTTTTTCACTTGCTTCCATGAGTTCGTCTATGGTATTTTCTGCTATAGTTGGATCAAATTCTCTAAATGTAGTACCAAATGATTGACCTGCAATATAAATGCGGTTTTTGTCTTCAGGTACGATTTCTACAGGCGGTAAAGCGTGGTAATATTTCCCACCTGAAACAGGAATAACCGCTACAGAATACTCTCTGCCTGGTATGTATGGTTGTATGATCAAATCGTCGACATCAGGGTGGATATTTTCCTTCATCCAACTACCTTTATTGATATGGATGTCTCTGTGGCAGCTGCCTTTTCTTGGTTTTGATATGTACAAAGAATCGTTGTTAAGCACTTCTGTGCAGTACCAAACTTCAGGTGTGGCAAGATCGAGTCTGGCACAAATATCTGGCAATAAAGACTTGTCTTGAGCCATCGTAAGTGCATCAAAAGACGATGCAGTATGTTTGATACCATAATGTTGTAGCCAGCCTGCCACTTCTACTTGACCAGCATCTTGATAACCATAACAAAGATTAAAAACAAGGTCAAAACCACTTAACTTGTCGATCATATCACTATTAAACCCTTCGAAATGAACGATCTCTGTGTATATTTCGACTGGCGTTTGTGAGATAAGAAAAGCAAGGGTTTCAAGGTTAACATTCTCTTTCCAAGGGGTCAATTCTGATGTGGTATATAAATATGCGAGTTTCATTTATTAAATTATTTTATGTGGCCCAAAGGTATATTTAAAGAGATCAATATGTCTTATCCGTACATTAAGTCTTGGTTAATGGAATGTGATCTTATTGTTACTAAGTGGATAAATAAAATGTCAACGAAATATTTTATTTTACACTTAATGCTAATTTCAAAACAAACATATATCTTCGTCAAATATTCTGACATTATAGTTTAAAAACCAATTATTATCAATTAAATCAAGTGTATATAATGGCAAATTCAAACAAAAGAAATTGGCTCAAAAAAGTAGGAATGGGTATCCTAGGTATCACTTTTTTGCCATTTAAAATGATATCTTCATCTATAGTTCAAATGACAAATTCGTCAAATACAATTATTCAATCACAAAATAAATTTGAACCAATGAAATTAGGTGTTTTTTCTATCAGTCTCAATGTAAAAGATCTTACTGTATCTAAGACATTTTATGAAAATCTTGGATTTACCGTTTTTGGTGGAGACCTTAAAATGAATTATCTTATAATGAAAAATGAAAGCACGATCATAGGTCTCTTCCAAGGTATGTTTGAAAAAAACATTTTGACTTTTAATCCAGGATGGGATGAAAATGCTCAAAAACTAGATTCATTTATCGATGTGCGCGACATTCAGAAAAGTCTCAAAAGCAAAGGTTTTAAGTTGGAAGTCGAAGCTAACGAAACTACCACTGGTCCTGCAAATATTGTATTGTTAGATCCTGATGGGAATCCTGTTTTATTTGACCAGCATGTTTAGTGAGCTAAATTGATTGCTTGATTACGCTGAAGCTGCAAACGTTTGGTGATGCCGCTGAAGCTGCACACGTTTGGTGATTTGCTAATGCTGCTGAAGCTGCACACGATTGCTTATTTACATTGGGCTTCGCATAATATAGAAGTCTATGGTTAATGGGTTTCCTAATTTATTTGAAAGATGTTATGACTGATTGCAAACGCGAATAAAATTTTATTTGATCAGCATGTGTAATGCAACATCAGAAATAGGTTGTTTTTAAACCTAAATATTAGTGTTGAGAGGTACATGGAGTGATAGTTATATTAATTATTGAAGTAATTTTCATTGATAATTTGAAAATATAAATACCTTTGCAACTCAAAAAAAAATTAAAATGAAGAAGTCAATCCTATGTTTAATGATGGTGTGTATTTGTTTTGCAGTAGATGCTCAAACCAAAAACAGTAAAAGAAAAATGCGTAAAACTCCTATTAATACTGTAAAAGCTGATGAAAGTCAGGAAGAAAAAACATTCAAGAAGTATAGCCTTTATTTTGGAATTATTAGAAATCAATTTAGTGTAGATTCTCCTGAAAAATGGAATGGGTTGTATTATAATTACGTTGATGAAACTCATTATTATACTAGTCAGAGACTAGAAAAATATGATTATCAAATAAAAGGTGTAAGTGCCTTAAATTTAGGTATAAATAAAAACATTACACTTGGAAAATCTTTTTCGTTATCATATGGTTTGGGAATGGATCTATTTACGTTTACATATGATAGAACATTGAATGTCAAAGAATCTAGAATAATAAGTGAATATGAAGTCATCAGCGAAGGCACTTACACTCAAGAAGTTATAATAGAAACAAAAGTAAATCCGGAGATTAACTTAGAATCTAATTCCCAAAACATCTTATCGAGTAATTATTCAGGGCCAATAGAGCACCGAGTTATAGCTGTGACCCTTCCAATCATGTTGCGATATGAAGTAATCCAGAATCTTTATCTTTCTGCAAATGCTAGCATCTCCACGCCAATAATATCCCGAACTATAGGCGAAAAGTATAATTTTTCGACAGGAAGGCTTTTTGGTGTAGCCAATGAACATGATACCAATATCAACCGCCTTTTGATTAATACTGGTTTAGGTGCTCATTATCATTTTTTCAATAAATATAGTGTCGGCCTTAACTACAAATACTATTTAAATTCTGTCTTTTCTCCAGCAGCCAGCATTAATTCCTTCTTTAATTATGATTATAACGATTTAGGAAAAGTATCGTTGAGTTCATTAGAAGTTCGATTAGGGTACCATTTTTAACATATGATATGGATTTGCTGATTTGATTGATTTGCGGATTTGCGGATGCCACTGAAGCTGCACACGTTTGGGAATTTGATGATTTGGTGATTTGGTGATTTGCCGAACTGCTTATTTACGTTGGGCTTCGCATAATACAGGAGATTAACTCATCCCCTAGCCCCTTCTCTTAATATTGATTGATTTGCAGATTTGCGTATGCCTCTGAAACTGCACACGTTTGGGAATTTGGTGATTTGGTGATTTGTTAACTGCTTATTTACATTGGGCTTCGCATAATACAGGAGATTAACTCATCCCCTAGCCCCTTCTCTTAAAAAAGAAGGGGAACTGTGAACATTGAGCTTTGCTTAATATAGAAGTCTATGGTTAATGGGTTTCCTAATTTATTTGGAAGATGTTATGACTGATTACAATCAGTGATTGCAATGCCAATAAATGAATCTGACTTCTATCTATTCTTTGGTGGATACTTTCTAGGTCCTTTAGGTTTTGCCTTCTTTTGGTCTTGCCTGTTATTCCCTTGTTCTTTGGCCAATGCTTCTTTACCTTTTTTACGCCAAGTATTTGCGGGCATTGGTTTGTCGTCACCTAACAATTGTTTGACTAGGTCTGGTCTATTCAGTTTGGTAAGTCTAGTCCGTATCCAATTTCTAAACTCTGGCTTGTACCAAAAGAAATAATTATTTTGTGTGATTTTATCTTCTTTTGTTTTGGGCGTTTCTACTGGTTGTAAAGTATAAGGATGTACACCTGAATAATAAATTTCTGTTGCTACCGTCATCGGTGTAGGCGTGAAGTCTTGGACTTGTTCTAGTCTGAATCCTAACTCTTTAGTTTCAGCAGCAAGATTGGCCATGTCTTCTTCCGTAGTACCTGGGTGCGAACTAATAAAATATGGAATCAATGGTTGTTTAAGACCATGTTTCTCTTGGATTTTGTCGTACTTCTCTTTAAACTTTTTGAAGTATTTAAATGATGGTTTACGCATAATTTTGAGTGTAGCATCACCTGTATGTTCAGGTGCTACTTTGAGCCTGCCGCATACATGTTTGGTAACCAGTTGCTCCATATATTCATCATGGTTACCATCCTGATTGTTTTTATTAAAATCATCAACCAATAAATCATACCTAACGCCTGAACTGACATAAGCTTTTTTAACACCAGGAAAAGCATCTACCTTCTTATAGATTTCCGTCAATGGTTTGTGCGATACATCTAGATTGGAACAAATAACTGGATGAATACAACTTGGCGCTTGACATCTAGCACAAATGCTTTCGTCTTTGCCTTTCATCTTATACATATTGGCTGATGGACCGCCGATATCAGAGATCACACCTTTGAACTCAGGATGTTTGGTCAGTTGTTCTACTTCGCGTAGGATAGACTCTTCAGATCTTGATGCAATAAACTTCCCTTGATGTGCGGAGATGGTACAGAAACTACATCCACCGAAACATCCACGGTGCATATTGATCGAAAACTTAATCATTTCATACGATGGGATAGCTCCACGTTTATTGTACTTTGGATGCGGTAACCTGGTGTATGGAAGATCAAAAGAATAATCCATCTCCGCTTCTGTCATGGTCTTAAAAGGTGGATTAATGACCAAAACCTTTCCCATCACATCTTGCAAAATACGATTGGCCTGCCATTTATTGGATTCTACTTCTACGATTTTAAAATTGGATGCGTACTTTATTTTATCTTGAAGACAAATTTCGTGACTCACTAAAGACACATCAGTCCATTTTTTGGATACAGGCACTTTGTCTGTTAGGTAGGAAATCTGATTGACATCTTTTATAGAAGTAAGTGGTACACCTTTTTTTACAAGTCTTAGTATTTCTCTTAATGGTTGCTCACCCATACCATAGACAAGCATATCAGCTTTCGAGTCTACAAGGATAGATGGCATCAACTTATCTGACCAATAGTCGTAATGTGTTACACGGCGTAATGAAGCCTCTATACCACCTATCAAAACTGGTACATCAGGGTATAAATCTTTAAGGATATTGGTGTAAACAATGGTAGCATAATCGGGTCTAAATCCTGCTTCTCCGCCAGGTGTGTAGCCGTCTGTTGATCTTCGACGTTTATTGGCAGTATAATGATTGACCATGGAATCCATACATCCAGCAGTGACACCGAAGAAGTATTTAGGTTTGCCTAGCTTTTTGAAATCCCGGAGATCATCTTTCCAATTGGGTTGTGGGATGATGGCGATTCTGAATCCTTCGCTCTCTATGATACGTCCTATTACGGCAGTACCGAATGTAGGATGATCTACATAAGCATCTCCTGATATCAATATTACATCAAGTTGATCCCATCCACGGGCTTCTACTTCTTTTTTTGTTATAGGCAGCCAATCAGTGATAGGCCTTAAATTGTCGTTGATCATGGGACAAAATTAAGCGTAAAAAAGGACATTAACGACGGAGAAATGCAAAAATGATTGGTTTGTTGTAAAAAAAGGATGATATTTACATCAATCAGTATTAACATTCTTGCCAAGAAAGATATGAATACCTTTATCAATAATGCCTTGACCAGTGGGTGGTGCTGAAGGATTTTGGCTGCTTATATTTGTATTATTCCTAAAAAAGGGTCTCCGTAGGATACGAAGCCCCCTCAATTATGAAAGCGTTAATTTTGTTTTGTTTTTTGAAACAGTCTTAAGTTAGTTCATTTATCTTTTAAAAAACTGGTATTAATTCAAAGAGGTAATTGCTCAAAGATTAATAATATTTCTAGTTTTTAAAATGACAAAAAATGACTTTAAAACTTTTTAAATTAGGGACCTTCATTATCTTATTTTAAAATATTTGTAATCATTTAATCCTAATTACATTGAAAAAAAGACGCCATAAAAGGTCATTAGCAAATACCTCGCAAAATTAACATGCGTACTTTCTATAATATGTAATGACAATTAATCACTTTATGTAATATTATAACTACAAATGATATTGGAGTAAGAATTATACGACATTTTTTATATCGAAACCGAGCAATAAAAGTAGTTCATCATCCAAAAAGCCATCAAGGTGAAGACTGATGAACGATATAATCAGTGGTTTTTTCTCCACTTAAAGGCCGCAGTGGTAATCGCTCTTCTATCGAAAAATTAATGATGAAGCAATTTAATAAGAGTAGTACTTTAATATAAATGATTTATCGTTTATAAATCTGGAATATAAATCTAGTTTTCCTTCAATAAAAAAGTCAGGGAAGTTTCCGACGCTCCCCTGACTATAATAAACATTTTTTGGGTTGTACACTTCTTTTAGTGAACCTAAAAAACTTGAGAATCC